>CBDCTP010000003.1:0-4165442 GCA_965222265.1 Vicinamibacterales bacterium | reverse complement strand
CGTTGGCGGCGGCGCTGCTCTTCGGGCGCCCGGCGGCGGTCGATGCGGGTTGGGCCGGCATGCTCGTGCAGGTGTCGGCGATGCTCTCGCAGATCCGGGCGCAGGTATCCACGGCCGAGGCGTACGTGGCGCAGGCGCAGGCCGAGGTTCGCGGGCTCCTCGACCCCGGCGGGCTCGTCTCGTCGGTCGGGTCCCTGGCGGACTGGCGGAGCCTCTTCTCGGAGCTGACCGACCTCGGGCCGTTGTGGGAGCCGCTGACCGAGTCGCGGGCGCTGGTCGGCGACGCGGTCCGCGACTACCAGGCGGTGCGGGGCATCGGGGGCTACGACTTCGGCACGGTAGGCGGGTTCCTGGACTTCCTCGACTCGCAGCCGATCGGCTGGTCGGCGGGCCGGCAGTCGGCGTGGCAGGCGCTCGTCGACGACGTCGGCCTTCCCGCGTCCCTGCGCGACGAGATCCGGGAGGCCGAGCAGCTCCGCCGCCGGGTGGTGGACCTCCGCTACGCGGCCACCGTCGACACGCGCCTCGCCGCCGCAGCTGTTCTCGGCGACCACGTGGCGGGGGAGTACGTGGGCCGCGGCATGCTCGAGGACAGCGTGCAGATCCTCGACGGCGCGCGCCGGCTGATGGGCGGGCCGTCGGATCCCGATCCGGCGCTGAGCCAGGCCGAGTTCGACGGGGTGTCGACCGAGCTCGCGTCGCTCCGGGCGACCCATTCCGCCGGGGCGCTCGGGCTCCGTGCATCCCAGCCTCGCCGCCGACGCGCTGACCGTCCGTCTCGACGCGCACCGGGCGGCGGCGGACGCCCGGCGCCGTTTCGATCGGCTCGCGGATCTGGCATCCGCGGCGGCGGTTCCCATGCAGGACGAGGTCGGCGACGAGCCGATGGCGTCTCTCGCGTCGGGCGGCTTCATGGACGCCTGGGTGCGGTGATGCCCCCCCCTCCGCGCGCGGGCTCTGCCCGCAGCCCTCGTCGTTGCCGCGGCCTTTGCCGGGCCGCTCGCCGGCGCCGCGTTCGCGCAGCCGCCGGTCGATCCGGACGGCTCCGCCACGCGGTGGTCGTTCGACTACGTGCAGGCGGCGGTCGAGGACCTGGTCACCGCTCCCCTGCCCGCGGCGTACGGGGGCGTGACCGTCCGGCAGTACTTCTACGACATGGGGGTGCGGTTGTGGGCCGCGATCGCGCTGATCATGACCGTCATCCAGGGGCTCAAGGTGGCGATGGGCGGCCGCCTCGACCTGTGGGGCATGGTCACCTTCCTGCTCTGGATCGGCTTTCCCTACATGGTGCTGGAGGGGTTCTACACGCCGTACGCGTTGTTCGGCAGCCAGACGTTCATCCAGATGGTGGTCGGGCAGGGGCAGTCGCTCGCGGCGGCGCTGAACGGGGCCGGCGGCGCGTTCTCTCAGATGCACGACGACGTGTACGCATTGCTGGCCGATATTTTCCGGCAGCTCGGCATCGCGTTCAACAACATGACCTCCCTGGGGGGGATCGTGCGTGGCTTCGCGACGGTCGTCGGCACCATCTGGGCCATCAGCCAGGCGGCCGTGGTGGTGATCGTCAGCGTCCTCATTCTGCTGATTGCGGCCCTGCTGGTGTACACGCAGGTCGTGTGGGCCAACGTGGCGATCGGCATTCTGACCCTGCTCGGTCCCCTCTTCGTGCCGCTGTTGCTCGTCGAGCAGCTCTCGTTCCTGTTCTGGTCCTGGCTCAAGGGACTCATCCAGTACTCGTTCCAGGTCGTGGTCGCGGCGCTCATGCTGCGGATGATCGCGGTCCTGGCCGGGTATCCGCTCGAGGGCATGGCCGCCTTCGTCGAGAGCATCGCCCAGTTCAATCCCGAGGGCGGCACGGATGCGTTCATGCACTCCTATCAGGAGGTGATCCGCCGCATGGGCACATGGTTGCCGGTGATCCTCGCGGCGCTTCTCCTCAGCTTCAAGGTGGGCGAGGTCACCCAGGTGATGCTCGGCGGGTCGCAGAACCTGAGCTCGGGGTTGACGGCGGTGGCGGCCGGCGCCGCGGCGACGCTCGCGTCCGGCGGCGCGGCGGTCGGCGGCGGGCTCGCGTCGGCGGGCCTCTCGAGCCTGTCGAGGGGCGCGGCGGCGCACGGGATGAAGGGCACGGCGGCGGCGCTCTCGAGGGGCGCGGACGCGGCCCAGTGGGTCTCGTCGCACGCGCGCGGCGGCGCGAAGGCGAAGCGCCGGGAGGACGACTAATCGTGGAGATCGAGAGCGAGGAGCTGATCGAGGTCTGGGCCGAGCACGTCACCAGGGCGCGGCACTACCGCATGGTGGTGCTGGTCATGGGCGGGTGCCTGCTGCTGGCGCTGCTGGCGCTCTGGGGCGTGGCCCGGCGTCCGTTCCCGGCGCCGGTCGTGGTGCGGGTGGACGAGGTCGGCCGCGCCCAGGTCGTCGACACCGTCCCGGAGGCGATCGAGCCGGCGGGGCCGGAGGTGTCCTACTTCCTCAACGAGTTCGTCGTCGGCCAGTACAGTCGGCAGCGCGCGATCGTGGAGAGGCGCTGGGAGGAGAGCTTCTGGTTCACGAGCGCGGAGGTGAGCGCGCAGCTCTCGGCGGAGTACGGCGACGAGGTGGCCGCGTTCATCGCGGGCGCGCGGGGAGAGGGCGACGTCGCGGTCGAGAACGTGCGCATCCGCATCCTGCCGAACCCCTCGCCGCCCCACGACGCCGAGATCGCCTTCGATCGGCTGCGCGCGGCGGCCGGGCGGGTGCTGGAGTCGGAGCCGTGGTCGGTGAACCTGCAGTTCGCGTTCACCCAGGTCACCGAGGACCTCGTGTTCGCGAACCCCATCGGGCTGGTGATCACGTTCCTCGAGGACACCGTCGTCAGGACGACGGCGGAGGAGTAGCGCTGTGGAGCTTGCCCGCGCGGAGAAGGCGCTCACGGAGGCGGGGTTCGGCGCGCAGGCCGCGCGCTTCCTGGCGCTGGTCGTGCTCGCCGGAGGCGTGTTCGTCCGCGAGTTCGCGGCGCGCTGGGTCGGCGACGACGACGGCCGCCGCGCGCGCACGCAGCGCTTCGTCGACGTCGACGTCTGGGCCGCCTGGCGGCGGGCGTTCGCCCGCGACAAGGGGCTCGTCAGCCAGAAGCTGCGCTCCGGCGTGATCCACCACTGCACTGGCAAGGCGCTCTACCGCGCCCTCGGCGCGGAGAACAGCCGATACCGGCGGCCTCTCGATCCGTCGGACTGGCCCCGGATTCTCGAGCGGGTGCTCAAGGTGTGGGCGGCGTTGGCCTCGCCGGCATGGCCGTGGCTCTTCTCCATCGACGCGCAGGTGGCGCTGGCCGAGTCGCTCGGGGTCTCGCGTTCCGCTATCCCGCGGCGGGCGTACGGCGTGGGGCGCGGCAAGCAGGATGTGCCGTTCCCGGACCGGCCGCTCATGGCGTATGCGGGCGACCGCCTCGTGCTCGTCCGGCCGCATGTCGACGACGACCTGGTGGACCCCGCGGCGGCGCTGCGGACGTGGTGGTGCCACTACGGCCCGTTCGCCAAGGCGCTGGCCGGCGCCGGCGTGTCGGTGTCGCTCGGCGTGGTGCGCTCGGGGGCCCGCCCGGGCGACCCGGCCGTCGACGAGCTCGTCGCCTCGTGGAAGGCGGACGCCGCCGCGGTCGAGGCGGTCCGCGACATCTGGTTCTCGCGCCAGGAGCTGCGGCGCCTGGAGAGCGGGCACCCGCCCGTGGTGTCGGCCTACGGCGGCGCCCAACAGGTCGCGGCCCGGCACCGCGCGGTCGCGGATCGCCTCGCCGAGCGGCGCTCCGAGCTGTCGCCCGGCGTGGCCGACGCCGAGGTCTGGCAGGCCGAGGGGTTGCCCGAGACATGGTAGCGAGGCTCGCGGCGGCGGGGTCGGTGACGGTGTGGTGGATGTGGCTGTATCCGCTTCCGCTCGACGACCGCTTCCTCGTCTTCATCGCGCAGCAGACGCCGCTCTGGTACTGGCCGCTCGCCGTGTGGTCGGCCCTCTCGCCCGGCGTCCTGGTGTTCGTGTTCGGGTTCGTCGTGCAGTCGGTCTGGCGCGTGTGGTTCGAGCGCCTGCGGCCGCGGGGCGAGGGCGATACGCGTCTTCCGCCGTGGCCGTTGTCCGCCGACGACCCGGAGCCGGGCATCGTCATCGGCGAGGTGCACCACCCCAACAAGCTGCGCGAGATCCGCGACCCCAGGTGGCTGGTGATGAGGGACAAGGCCCTCTACACCGGGACGATCATCTTCGGGGCGGTGGGGACGGGCAAGACCAGTGCGTGCATGAGGCCGTTCGCCCAGCAGCTTCTGAGCTGGCGCGCGCGGGACGAGGAGCGCCGCGCCGCCGGTCTCTGCCTCGAGGTCAAGGGCGACTTCTGCGCGGACGTCCGCGCGATGCTCGAAGGCTGCGGCCGCGGCGGCGACTACATGGAGCTCAACCTCGAGAGGCAGGGCTACGCGTGGAACCCGCTCGACGCGCCGTGGCTGGATTCGTCCAGCCTCGCTTACACCATCGCGTCGCTTCTCAACCAGCTCTACGGGCGGTCGAAAGAGCCCTTCTGGCAGCAGGCCTACAGCAATCTCGCGCGCTGGATCATCGTCTTCAAGCGGCTCGAGCAGCCGGCCTGGGTCACGCTCCGCGACATCTACCGCTACGCCGTCGACCAGGAGGCCCTCGGCGCGGATATCGACGCCATGAAGGCCACGCTCGACGAGCGTTGGAACTGTCCGGACGTGTGGGAGGTCGTCGTCGGGTGGCGGGACTACCGGGAGCACGCCGGCAAGCTCACGCTGTGGGCCTGGCGCGAGGTGGGCGGGGGGCGGATGTGCACGCGCCAGGACACGCGCGCCGACATCGAGGGGCTGGTGGCGGCGCTGCGCGAGGTCGGCGCGAAGTTCCGCGTGGAGGAGAGCTACTCGGGGATCCCCTGGGGCCTCGGCCGGCAGGGGCAGAAGGACCTCAAGGTGGATCAGTTCGCGGTCCACCAGTCCGTGAACCGTTGGTACCGCCAGGAGTGGCTGTGCCTGGCCGAGCAGACCCGGACCAACGTCGTCACGGGGATCGCGGTGTTCCTCGCCGTGTTCGACCTGCCGGAGGTCGGCCGGAAGTTCGCGCCGCCGTGTCCGGAGGACAACGAAAGCGTCCCGGTGGGGCTGCCGCCCTGCCTGCCGTCGCTCTGCGACCTGATGGAGTCGGGGAAGGTGCTCGCGCTCAACATGCCCGCCGGCGCCAACCCGAACCTCTCGCGCACGCTCGGCGTGATGCTCAAGCAGTCCTGGCTGTCGACCCTGCTCCTGCGCCCGACGCGGATGCAGGAGGAGTGGAACGAGGGCCGGTACTGGCGGCCGGTGCTGTTCGTCTGCGACGAGTACCAGCAGTTCGCGACCGTGGGAGAGAGCGACCCGAGCGGCGACGAGAAGGCCTTCGCGCTCACCCGCCAGAGCAAGTGCGTGCCGCTGCTGGCGACCCAGTCGCTCTCGTCGCTGCGGTCGGCCCTCGGGGCGGGTGAAGGCTGGCGGGCCCTGCTCCAGACGCTCAGGACGCGCATCTTCCTGCCGCTCGGCGACGACGCGTCGGCGAAGACCGCCTCGGAGCTCTGCGGGCAGGTGTCGCGGATGGTGGCGTCCTACTCGGTGTCGGAGAACACGGCGCGCGCGGGCGTCAGCCTCCTTTCCGGGCGGGCCGGCGGCGGCGGCTCGTCGGCGGGCGTGTCCAAGAGCTTCCAGGAGCGGCGGGAGGCGCTCTTCACGCCGCGCGACTTCCTCGTCATGGGCAACTACCAGGCGATCGTGCAGCTCTTCGACGGCAAGTCGGTGGCCGACGCCGTGCGCTGCTACCTGTTTCCGGACTACCTGGTCAAGAAGCTGAACGGGCGCATTCCCTGGTGGCGCGCGAAGGAGCGGGGGCACTTCTGATGGTGGAGACGCAGGCGAACCTGGCGGAGGTGGGCGAGCACCTGCCGGACCTGCGGCAGTTCGTCGACGACGACTCGGTCTCGGAGATCATCGTGAGCGGTCCCGGGCGCCTGTTCATCGAGCGCGGCGGGCGCCTCGAGCGGGTGCCGGTGGCGGACGGGCGCCTCGCCCAACGCGACCTCGAGGCGGCCGCCGCGATGATCACCCGCGGGTCGGGCTTCGACCTGCGGCATGAGCCGATCGTCGACGTGCGGCTGGGCGACGGGTCGAGGGCGGCGATAGCCGCGCCGCCGGTGTCGGCCGCCCTCGCCATCACCATCAGGCGTTTCAGCAAGTGCCTCTATTCGGCCTCGGACCTGGTCGAGATGGGTTCGCTTCCCCGCGAGGTCCTCCAGGTGGTTCGGGACACGCTCCTTTGCGACGGGAACGTCCTGATCGCCGGCGGCACGGGGTCGGGCAAGACGACGCTCCTCAACGCCTGCGTGGGCCTCCTGCCTGAGTCCGACCGCATCGTCGTGATCGAGGACACCATGGAGATTCGGCTGACGCACGCCAACGCGCTGCGGCTGGAGGGCCGCGCGCTCGGCCGGCAGGAGGGGAACAAGGGCGGCGTCCGCATCCGCGATCTCGTGCGGCACACCTTGCGGCATCGCCCCGACCACATCGTGCTGGGGGAGGTCCGCGGGCCGGAGGCGGCCGACGTCATCCAGGCGCTCGTGACGGGGCACGGCGGCTCGCTCAGCACGATCCACGCGTCGACGTGCGAGGGGGCGCTCAGCCGGCTGGCGACGTGCGCGCTCCAGGCCGGCGACGGGCTGCCGTGGGACGTCGTCTGCCATTCGGTCGCCGCCGCGTTCCAGCTCGTCGTTCGGCAGGCCCGCGTCGATGGCCGCCGCGCCGTCCGCGAGGCCGTTGCCGTCCTGGGTTACGAGCCGCGGACCGGGGGCTGGCTGACGCGGACGGTATGGGAGGAGCCGGCTCGGGACGGACAGCCGGCCGCGGCGGGCGTGGAGGCGCGGTGGAAGCGGGTCGCGGGCGTGCGCGGCCTGCTGGTTGGCCCATCGGAGCCGGTGACGGTCGCCGACCTGCTCGTGTCGCTGGGCGACACGAGCCGGAGTCCGGCCACCCGCCGGCTGTGGCGCAGGCGCGGGTTGAGGCGCCGCCTCGCGGCGGCGGCGGAGGAATCATGAGCTTGGTGGAGAGCGAACCCGCCGTTCCCGTCGACACGGCAACGGCGCTCGCCGAGGCGGAAGATGCCGCCCGGCGCAGGCGTGAGCAGGAGGCCGCCGGCGGCGGTTCGGCGCCCGGGCCGCCGGGGACGGGGCCGGCGCCCGGGCCGCCGGGGACGGGGCCGGCGCCCGGCGCCGGGGAGCCTCAGCCGGAGGGTCCCGGAGCGGCCATCGCGGCCCTCGCCGCGGAGCGGGGCCGCGGAGGCCGCCGTCCGCCGCCTCCGGGAGCGGGGCGGGCGGCCGCCGTGATCGCGGAGCTCCTCGTGCTCCGGGGCGTCGGCGACAAGGCCGTGGCCGACATCGTCGTCGCGCAGCTCGCCGTCGCGGGGGTCGACGTCGACAAGCTGGTCCGGGACATCGAGGCGGCTCAGGACCGCGACCGCGTGTCGGTGGCGGCCGAGGCCCTCGCCGGGCAGCTCCGGGACGTGATCGAGCAGGTGCAGCGGACGGCCGGCGCCTCGGGGGCGGCGGTCGAGGTCCGGCTCAAGGAGATGGAGTCGCTCGCCTACGTGCTGATCCAGACAGCGCTCGCGGCCCAGGCGACGCTGGACCACGCCGAGCGGTCGGGGGGGCGCATCGGGACGCGGCTGCAGGACATCGTCCGGGCGGCGGACGGGTTCCTGTCCGCCGTGGGCGGTGCGCACGCCGAGGTCATCGCGGCCGAGAAGTCGGCGGGCAAGTGGGTGGAGTACGCCGGGACCGTCGGCCGGGGCCTGTGGTGGTGGGCGCTCGTGGGCGGCTTCGCCGGGGCGGTGGTCGGCGTGTTCGTTTCCTTGCGGCTTGCGCTGGGGGGGTGAGGCTGTGATGGCTGGGGCGGAGGCCGTGGCGGCGCGGGAGCGGGCGGACAGGCGCGTCGCCGGCGTGCTCGGCTCGGCGCAGGACCGCGCGGGCCGCGCGCGGCCCGGAGCGCGGTCCGAGGCCCTCGCCGATGCGTTCGAGGTGCCGGGGCCGGAGTCGCCGCGGATGTTCCAGGACGTCATCGACGAGTACGTCGAGGCGCGGTGGCAGGACCGCCTGGGCCTGACGCGCGGTTTCGAGCACGTGCGCGACGTCGCGGGCGTGGGCGAGTGGGGCGAGCAGGTCGCGTGCGTCGGGCGCCTGTACCGCGAGACCGATCGCGCGATCACGGGCGACAAGGCGTTCGAGGCCGTCGTCCGAGAGGAGGGCGACGCTCTCTGCAGGAAGGCGGGGGCGACGGAGTTCGACATGGCCCTGGTGCGCATCGATCGGGTCCCGGGCGTCGTGGACGTTCTCCACCGGCATCCGGATGGCTCGGCGTATGCGCTTCCGCGGTTTCCCCCGCTGCCGCCGGGGCGCGGGTCCTTCGAGGCGGAGACGTGGGATTCCCACCTCGCGACGCTGTCGGCCGATTGGGCCCGGAGCCGGCGCGGGGAGGCCGGGGCGCGTGGGGGCGCCGAGGTCGATCAGGTGGTTCGGGACGGGTATCTCGCGCTCAGGGGCGCGGCGTTCTTCACGGGAGGCTCGCACTATTCGGCGGAGCGGGACCAGCCGCCGCCGGCCGGCGCGGCGCGGCCGGTCGAGCCAGGCGCGGATCGAGCCAAGGGGAGTTCGGTGTCGGCGGGGGTGGAAGCTGGTCCGGGCGCGGGCGCAGCAGGGGCGGCCGACCGTTCGGCCGGCCGGGCATCCGGCGACGACGGCGAGGCGCGGGGCGGTGATGCTCCGAGTCGCGATGAGTCTTCTCGGCGCGGCGGTGACGATGACGACAGTCTGGCGAAGCGTCTCGCGGGGTCGGGCGATCGCGCCGACCAGGCCGTCTGCAAGTACATCGTCGATTGCTTCGACGGTGCGGTGCGGAAGGTGGTTGCGCATTTCGATCGCAAGCTGTCCGGGCTGGCTGGCGGGAAGGATCCGGCCGCCCTCGCCCGGGCCGTCGAGAAGGAGCTCGAGGCGGGGCGGGAGGCGTTGCGGCGCGAGGTCACCTCGGCCCGCGCCCGCGTGGTGGACGACGTGCGGGAGACTCTCGGGCCGGAGTACCGGCTGGGCCCGGATTCGAGCTCCGTCCATGCGCCCGTGCCCGGTGTGGAGTCGGCCGGGAGCGCCGTCGATCGGGCGCGGGTGGAGTTCCGGCAGGACATCGATTCGGCGCGCCGCGAGACGGTCCAGGCGGTGCACCGCGCGCTCGGCGGCCAGCCGCGGTTCGCGCCCGGGCGCCAGGGCGTGGTCCCGCCCGCGGGTGATGAGGCGCCGGCGGCGGCGTATCCCGCTGCCGCGGCCGCGCGCGATGCGCGGGCCGAGTTCGTCGGGAGTCCGCGGGCGGTCGCGGTGGGACACGTCACAGAGGCGTCCCTGATGGTCGCGGCCGCGCGGGGTCCCCAGTCGCTCGCCAGGATGGGGGATCTGATCGAGACGTCTCCGCTCCGGCAGGCGGGGCTGGAGACGGTGGGTTGCGATCCGGTTCTCGTAAAGCTCTGCGCGGACGTCCGGGAGTGCGGGCGGGAGCCGTCGCGCGCGTCGGCGCTGCGGACGCTCGCGGCGGATCTCGGCGACCGCCATCTGGCGCGCTGCCGCGAGGAGCCCGAGGCGGCCCAGCGCGACGAGGCGGCGTTCGCCCGCGGCAGGGCCGCTCTCAGGTCCGGGGCGTGCGCGGCCCGCGCCTCGGAGGTCGAGCGCGGCTTTGCGCCGGCGTGCCGTGTCGAGATCGACGCGCGTGTCGGCCGTGTTCCGTCGACGGTGCCGGCGGACCGCGACCTGGCCGGTCAGACCCTCAGTCTCGAGGGGCGGGCGTGGCTCGGGCGCATGCGCGAGCGGTCGGTCGTGCCCGAGGCGTCGGGTCCCGATCGAGCCGTCGTCGCCGGGGCCCCGCGCGGAGCCGTCCGCAGCTTGCTCGGCCAGCGAGCCCAAGGCTTCGAGCGGGTGGTGCAGCTCGCCCAGGCCCGCCGCGGCCGGGTGGCGGCGGCGGTGTCGTCGCGGCTGCTTCGGTGGGGCACGTCGAGCGGCGCCCGCCGGCTCAGGGCCGTCGGCCTGGTGCTGGGGAGCAGCAAGCACCTGATGGCGGGCCTCATCCGCGCGGGCGCCGATCCGGTGGCCGTCGCCGCCGTATCGTCGGCGGGCGCGGCGCGCGCCATTGCGACCGGCGCTTCCCGGCCGCTCGCCGACGGCGCCCGCGCCGCGGATCATCGCCGGCTCGTGCAGGTGGCCGAGGAGCTCGATCGGCGGCAGCGCGGCGCCGAGCTGACCTCGGGAGGTTCGGGGTCCGCGCGGACGGCCCGCCTGGAGCACTGGGCGGACTACCGCGGCCGGCGGGGCGCGGCGGCAAAGATGCTGCAGGGGCTCCATGCCGATCGGCATCAGGCGATCACCGAGCGGGTGTCTCGCGAGAAGGACCGGGCGCTGGAGGCGCGCAGCTCGGGCGATCGGGACTTCGATCTTCTCCGCGAGCGCGTGCGCGACGGCGGCGTTCGGGTGTGGACCGAGGCCTGGCGAGGCCGGGGCGTCGAGTCGTTCGACGGCCGCGACTGGCGCTTCGATGGCCGGCGGACCCATCCCGACGGGGTGCCGGCGCCGGGCAGCGCGGCCGACGGGGTCAAGGCGATGCTGGCGATGTCGGGAGGCCGGGTCCGCCACGGCGTGAACGCGCGGTTGAAGGTCGGCAAGGACCTCGTGGTGGAGGTTCCCCAGGGCCTGGGCGACGAGCAGCGCCAGTCGGCGCTCATCTACGGGGCGGCCAAGACCATCGTGGTCGCGCGCAACCCGGCGCTGGTCCCGGGCAACCGCGAGACGGTGGTGCTCTCCGGGATGCTCGCGTCGGCGATGGCGGAGCGGCTCGATGCCACGTACGAGCCGCCCGGGGAAACGCGGACGGTCGACTGCGCGCGGGTCGGTGACGATGTGCTTCGGCGCGGGAACGCCCTGGTGCAGGAGGTCGGCGCTGAGGTGAGCCGGCGGATGGAAGACGCGCCCGGCAAGGACATTCCCGAGCGGGAGAAGGAGCTGGACCGCCAGGTCGATTTCGTGGTTAGCCGCAGCTTCGCGGAGCGGCCGCGGCGCGGGCCGGCAGCGGAAGGCCTTGATGCGGCGAGGTCGGTCGGGGACGCGGCGGGGCGGGCCGTCGAGGTCGTGCGGGGAAGGGGGTAGAGACATGTGGTGCAGGGTGCTGGTTGCTGTCGTTCTCGCGGGCGTTCTGGTCGGGGCGGGGTCCCCGCCGGCGCAGGTTTCGGCGCAGGGGCCGTCGCTGACGTGCGACGTGCCCTTTCCGGCCGGGGGCCGCGCCGGTGCGGCCTCCAGTCACGACTGCTGGCTGCCGGAGTCCGGTGGGCAGGGCGCGGCGGTCTGGCCCCCGGCCGACTCGTTCGCGGAGGGCTCGGTCGTGACGGTGTACAGCCTGCGCTGGACCAGCGGCGGCGCCCTTCGCCTCTACTGTTCGGCCGAGAGCGGGCGCGGGCCGGACTACGACCGCTGGTTCGTCGCCGCGGCGGTCCGCGGCGGCAGCACGATCGAGCGCGCCTCCTACGGAATCCGGGCGGCAAGCGTCCCCGGAGGCGACCGCCTCGTGTCGTCCTTCTTCGGCGGCCGCGACGCCCGGGTCGAGTGGGACCGCGGCTCGCGGTACGACGCGGACGCCGGGCGCTGGGTCTCGCGCTCCTGGGAGGTGGATCGCTCGCGCGCGGCGCCGGCGACGCCGGCGTTCATGCGGCCGGCGGCGGAGCGTGCGGAGCCCGCCGGCGGCGACGGGGAGGCGGCCCGGCGGCCTGCCCGCTCCGGGTACACGTGCCCGGACTTCGGTCTGCTGGCGCGCCGGCTGGGGGGGCGCATCGACGAGCCGGTCGGCGGTCCGGGCGTTCCGGCGCGGTGTCTCGACCCGCAGGGCGGAGCGGGTGCGATCTTCAACGGAGACGAGCTGAACGTCGAGGCCGAGTACCTTCCGGCGCTCGGCCGCTTCGGGGGTGACGGCGGCGGCGGAATCCAGTGGGTCAATCGGCAGCGGAGCTCCGGTCCCGACGGCCGGCGGCCGGACGGGAACCGGAACACGCAGACGCCGCGGGAGGGCCGGGGCCTCGTCGTCGAGACGCCCGAGCCGTCGCGGGACGGCCTTCCGGGCGGCGGGCGTCGCCTCGCGGACGCTCCGGTGGTCGCGGCCCTGAGCTCCGGGATGGCGTGCGTCGAGCGCGAGAGCGTCGTTCTCCGCCGCTACCGGCGGCAACGGTGGGTCGACAACAGCTACGCGGAGTACGACCCCGCGTGCGATCTGAGCGCGGCGGGCTTGCCGCCGGGCCAGAGCGCCGCCGGCCTGCGTCCCGCCTATTGCGGTTCGGAGGGCTTCGAGCTCGGAGGCAACAGGGTGGTGCAGTCCGGCTACTGGGAGACGTGGTGGGAGCATGTGTGGGAGGCGAATCCGGCTCGGATGGATGACCACTATCCGTGGGCCCGCGTGTTCTGGCAGGACGGCGGCGGGCGGCCGGGGCTGGAGTCGGGGGGCGTGATCGTCGGTGACGACGGCACCGGGGCCTGTCTCGTGGAGCAGGGATTCGTTCGCAACCCGGCGCTACCCGGCGTGGTTCCGCCGGTCGCCGGCCGCCTCGCCGGCAGGTGGGCCGACTACGCCGCCGGCACGGTTTCCGTTCGATGCCCCAAGGAGGACGGCTCGGCCGGCTTCACCTCCGCGCCCGCGGGCTCTCACCGCCCGGGGTTCGACGTTCTCGTGTCGCTGGACTTCGCGCCGTTGGTCCATGAGGAGGCGCTTGCCGAGTCTTCTCCGGCGCGGCAACGGCGTCTCGATTCGTTCTCGCGGCAGGTGCGCACCTCCGAGGGCACGGGGCGCATCACGTCGCTGTTCGTGGACGACGCGCCGGCGATGATGGCGCACTCTTGGGACGTTCGGCGCGCGTCGGGGTTGAGCGGTCGGTTCGAGCTCGATACGCCCTGGGACGGCGGGGCGGACGTCGGGTCCGGCGTGGCGGCCGAAGCCCGGCGGTTCGGCCCTTCCGTATCGTCATGGACGGACTGCGGGCGGCGCGACTTCCTCGTCGGCGCGGGGGCGGATTCGCTGTGGGGCGCGTGGGTGGCAGAGGCGCGTCCGCAGGCGGCGGGGGACGCGGCCGGGTCGGTGGGGTTGCTCGGGCTGGCCGAGGGCTTCGACGGCCGCACAGCGGTGTCGTGCAGCGCCGGGGGCGATTGCCGGCCGGAGCCGGGCGCCTTCCTTGCCCGGCACCTGGCGATCGAGCGGGAGGCTCGGCGGCTCCGCGCCGACCGCGGCGCGAATCCGTCGCGGGTGTGCGGGATAGGCGATCGGGTGTCGCCGCCCGGTCCTTGAATCGAAAGGAGTGGTTGATATGGAGCGCGGTGAGAAGGGGTTGACCGAGGAGGTTCACGTCCGTGTGTCCAGCCGGCTGTACGAGCAGCTCGGCCGGCTCGCCGCGGATCTGAAGATGTCGCGTGCGGACGTGTTGCGCGAGGCGATCCGGAAGGGGCTGCCGGCCATGGTCGAGCAGCACCCGCCGGGTCGCGATTCGGAGGATTCGTCCGGGCGCGAGTGAGCGTCCGGGCTTAAAGAGGAGGAGATGGCGATGGGGCGCACGGTGGTGTTCGCGGTGTTGGTTCTTGCGGCCGGGTCGCCGCCGGCGGCGGGTCAGGCGGAGGAGGCGGCGGACGCGCAGGGGTCTCCGGAGATCTACGTGCCGGCCGATACCCATTTCCCGCCCGGGTTGATCGACTGGGCCGAGCTGTACGCGAACCCGGTGCTCGAGATCGAGCCGGTGGGCTTCGGGACGGTGGCGTACGAGCGGCGATCGTGCTGATGGCGGTGTCGGCGTTCGGGGCTCGAGGGCAACGGCTGGGTCGGCGCGGCCGCGGTGGCCGCTCCGTCCGGAATCGGTGTGACCGCGGGCGTCCAGGGGTTCACGCGCTGGTCCAGGGTCCCGGCGGTCCGCCGCATCGGGTGGTAGGCGGGGGGAGGAGCGTCCGGTGATGCGTGTGCGTGGTGGTCTGAGTCGGCTCGCGGCGTTGGTCCTGGGCGGGGCGCTGATCGTGCTGGTGGTCGGGACGCGGCCCGAGTGGCGTCGGGCGACCGGACGCGTCGTGCCGGCGCCGCCGGGCGGCCGTCCCCATCTCGTCGAGGTGGTCGAGCCGGAGGCGTGGTTGCCCGTGACGGCGTGGACGGATAGGGAGGGCCGGTTCTTCCTCTTCATGGCGCAGGTCGGCGCGGCGCACACCTTGCGCGTCGAGCGTGCGGGGTGCGGCCCGGCGGTGGTCCGGGGCGTGCGCTTCGAGGCCGGGCGGGACGCCGTGGTGAGCGTGCCGGCCTGTTAGGTGGTGAAGGTGTCCAGGTTCATCCGCAAGGGGTTGGCGGTCGCCAGGGCAGGGCGCTTCGGTTGGGCGCTCCTGCCGATGCTCCTCGTTGCCGCGGCCGTCTTCGCCATCGCCTCGCCGTGGGGCGCGCGGGCGCTCCGCTCGCTGGATCCGGTGATCGATGCCCGGCGCGGCGTGGGGCGCTCGTTGTCGGTCTACGAGCCGAGCCGGATGGAGG
Source organism: Vicinamibacterales bacterium (assembly GCA_965222265.1). Classification (GTDB taxonomy): domain Bacteria; phylum Acidobacteriota; class Vicinamibacteria; order Vicinamibacterales; family UBA8438; genus JAAXGX01. The sequence continues at coordinate 4,150,833 of CBDCTP010000003.1, read as the reverse complement.
TCGTCGACGGGGTCATCGGACTGCTCGGCCTCGGCCGCCAGGACGTGCTCGTCGACATCGGCTCGGGCGACGGGCGTTTCGTGGTGGCGGCCGCCCGGGCGGGGGCCTCGGCCGTGGGGATCGAGCGGCAGGAGCCGCTGGTCGCCCGGGCCAGGGACAACGCGAGGATGGCCGGCGTCGCGTCGCGGGCGACGTTCCTTCACGCCGATGCCCTCACGCTGCCGTCGGTCGTCTCGCAGGCGACCGTCGTCACGATGTTCCTCACGCCCGACGGGCTCGACGTGCTCGCGGCGTGGCTCGAGGGCGTTCTCCGCCGCGGCACCCGGGTCGTGTCGCATACGTGGCCGGTGCCGGGCTGGCGCCCGGTGCGCGTGGTTCTCGTCGAGGACGCCGGCGGCCGGGTCTGGCCCATCTACCTGTACCGCGTACCGGCGGCGGACGCGTACGCGGCGCGCGTGCATCGGGGGTCGTAGTGCCGACGCTCGTGGTCGTCGAGTCGCCGGCGAAGTGCAGGACGATCCAGCGCTGCCTGGGCTCGGGCTACCTGGTCCGGGCGAGTCTCGGCCATCTCCGCGATCTGCCGGCGTCGGGCGAGCGGCGCAAGCGGGCCACCGCGCTCGGAATCGACCCGGAGGACGGGTGGAAGGCGACCTGGGAGGTCCCGGCCAACAAGCGGGACGTGGTCAAGGGCCTGCGCCGCCTCGCGGGGCGGAAGGGGGCCGTCGTGCTGGCGACCGACTGCGACAGGGAGGGCGAGGCGATCGCCTGGCACCTCCAGCAGTTGCTCGGCGGCCGCGCGGCCCGTTTCGCGCGCGTCACGTTCAACGAGATCACCGAGCCGGCGATCCGCGGCGCCTTCCGTGAGCCGCGGCGTCTCGACATGGCGCTCCTGCGGGCGCAGCTCACGCGCCGCTTCGTGGATCGCTTGGTCGGTTGGCGGGTGTCGCCGGCCCTTGTCCGGTCGGTGACCGACGCGCGCTCGGCCGGGCGCGTGCAGTCGGTCGCATTGCGGCTCGTGGTCGAGCGGGAGCGAGAGATCGGGGCGTTCGCGCCGCGGCCCTACTGGGAGGTGGCGGCGAGCGTGGACGCGCCGGGCGGGGTGGTGTCCTTGCCGGTCGTCGATGGCGGGGATCCGAAGTCGTCGGAGCCCCGTCGTTTCCCCGCGGAGGCGGATGCCCGGGCCGCGGCCGAAGCCGTCCGAGAGGCGGGCGCCCTGCGGCTCGTTTCGGTGAGCTCGACGCCGGCCGTGCGCCGTGCGCACCCTCCTTTCACCACGTCGTCGCTGCAGCAGGCGGCGAGCGCGCGGCTGAAGCTGACGGTCGGCCGCACGATGGAGATCGCGCAGTCGCTCTACGAGAGCGGCGCGATCACCTACATGCGGACGGACTCGGTCAACGTGTCGGCCGAGGCCGCCGCGGCGCTCCGGAAGCAGGTCGCCGAGGTCCACGGGGCCGAGTACGTCGCCGATCCGCCGAACCGCTTCAAGGCCGCCGCCGGCGCCCAGGAGGCCCACGAGGCGATTCGGCCGACGGCGTTCGATTCGCGCCGCCGGCCGCCAGTCGAGGGCGACGCGGCGCGGCTCTACGAGCTGATCTCGAGGCGCGCGACGCAGAGCCAGATGGCCCCGGCCCGCATACGGAAGGACCGCGTGGTGGCGGTCGCCGGCCCGTGGCGTCTCGCGCTCGTCGGGATTGTGGTGCTGTTCCCCGGCTTCGAGGCGGTCTGGCCGCCGGAGCGGGAGGACGTCTCGGTTCCGCGCCTCGAGGAGGGCGCGTCGCTTCGCCTGGTCGACGTCGCCCTGGCCGGGAAGCGCACGAAGGCGCCGAAGCGGTTCACGCAGGCGACCCTCGTGCGCGAGCTCGAGAAGAGGGGCATCGGTCGGCCGTCGACGTATGCGCAGACGATCGAGGTGCTGCTCGAGCGCGGATACGTGGAAGCGAGGCGACGCAACCTCGCCGCGACGCCGCTCGGCGATCGCGCGGCCGCGTGGTTGATGCGCCATTTCCCGGAGTTGCTCGACTACTCGTTCACGGCGGATCTGGAGCGGCAGCTCGACGAGATCGCCGCGGGTTCCCGCGAGTGGACGGCGGTGCTCGACGCGTTCCACCGCCGGCTGCTCGCCCAGGTGGAGAGCGCGTCGGCGTAGCGCGGGGAGGTGTCAGTGCGGATCGTGGTGGTCCTGGCGGTATCGGCGCTTGTCGCTTCCGCGTCGCCGGCAAGCGCCGGGGGGCGGAGGAGCTGGTGGGACCGTGGGACCGGGCTCGCCGGTCGACAGCGACTTCGCCCTCGGGCTGACGTACTCGCCGGTGTGCGTCGGGCTCGACCGCGTCGAGGCAGGGCCCGGCACCCGGGCCGTCTACGAGATGTGGCGCGCGGCAGCGGAGGGGGGCGGCGCGGTGCTTCCGGGCGGCGCGCCGTGCTCGACCGGCGCCGGCGTGCGCTTCGAGGGCGTGCATTGGCTCGGGCCCGCCGTGGCGTTCCGCGCCGCCGTCGAGGGTGCCTGGAGCTGGGACGTCGAGGAGTTTCCGGCGCCGGAGCGTGTGTGGCGTTTCCGCCGCTACGGCGTGGATCTCGGCGTGAGGTTCGGGCGGGCGCTCGGCGTCGTGCGGCCGTGGATCGACGTGGGGGCGGTCATCGGGTCCGGCTCGCACTTTCCGGCGCGTCCGACTCTCGTCGCCGCGGCCGAGCCGGCGTTCGATGCGGGTTACCCGGCGGTCGACGAGCTGCTCGAGGTGGCGGCCCGGCGTTCCGCCGGCGTTGCGGGCGCGGGTGTGGACGTCGGACGGCGGTACGGCGTCCGGTTCGCCGTTCGCCGGTCGTGGCCCCTGGTCGGCCCGCGCTTCGGGAGCCCGTATCTGGTCGGGACGGGCTTCGCATGGGAGGTCGGGCCGGTCATCCGGTTCTGATGCCGGTCGCCCTCGTCGGGCTCCGACTGGCCGCGCGGTTTCGTGTCGGCGGCGCCGTGGGGTCGTCCTGCGGCCGGACCGTGCTCGCGGCGTTGAGGTTCCTCCGATGAAGTCTGCGGTGGGAAGCGTGGTGATCGTCGGGTGTCTCGTCGGGGTCGTGGGGTGGGCGGTGCTGGCGCGCTACCGGTCCGAGCTCCAGGCGCCGCCGGTGCTGGACGCTTGCGCCCTCGATGAGGTCGCGTGCCGGTCGACGCCGTCCGGGCGCACTCGCCATGCGGCGTTTCCGGCGCGGGAGGCGCAGGGCGATTCGCGTTCGGCCGACCTTCTCGTGTCCTGCGTCGGCGCGGTCTGGGACGTGGGGATCGCGCTGTCGGAGCCTCTCCGGTCGGGTTGGTACGCGGTGGGCTGGGAGTCTCTCGCGATCGCGTCCCCGCCGGAGGCGCGTGAGTGGGCGGCGGCCGGCGGCTTCCTTTCGCACCCCGATCCGGAGGCCTTCGTCGATGCGGTGCTGAGCCCCGTGCCGCTGTCGGGCGAGGTCGCGATGGCCGCTCTCGGCGTCGACCCCGTGGTGGCTTTCGCCGTGACCCGCGGTTCGGAGTTCCAGGCGCTCGTGGCGTTCGATGCGTTTCGGGTGCGCGGCGTGGTCCGCGCTCTCGCTGCCGCGTGCGGCGGCCTCGACTGACGGCTCGCACGGCGCGCGCCTGGCCGGTGGAACCGGTTCGATGGTTCCGAGGGGAGAAGGGGCTGGCCGTGTTGCCGTTCTCGCTGCTGTTGTCTTGCGGACTGCTGGCGATGCCCGATCCGGATGTCGCGGCGGCCTTCGTGCTGCGGGTCCTGGCGCTGCTGCTCTTGTCGTTGGCGCCCGTCATGCTGGATGAGGTTGGTCGACGCGGCAGACGCCGGCGCGGCCGCCGCCGACGGACGGGTTGATGGACGTGGGCAGGCCGAGGCGGGTTTCGGAGCCCAATGCCGGCGGCGGCTGGGCGACTCACGTCGTGGAACCGCTGGCGCCCGAGCCGCGGCTCGGGCGCGGCTCGGTTCCCGTCGATCACGAGCATCTCGAGCGGTTCGGCCTGGACGAGCGGACCGGGGAGGGCCGGCGGCGGGTAGTGCGTTTGGCCCTCGGTTTCGCGGCTCGGATGGGGGTGCATGTCGTGGTTCCGCCGGCCGAGGCTCCCCGGTCGGCCGGCCCCGGAGCGGTGGTGGTGCATCAGCCGCCGCCGCGGGAGTTTCGCTCCAATGGCGAGTGGGCGGGTGATCTGATGAAGCGGGTGGCGCGGCACTTCGTCGAGGATCCCCACGAGGGTCCGCGGGCCGTGGAGTGCCTGATGCTCTACGGGCTCACTCGCAGCACGCGCGCGGACTACGCCGGTGCGCTCGCGCAGGGCCTCGGCTACGTCCGCGATCAGTTGCAGATGCCGCTGCGGCGGCGAGGCGAGGCGTGGGTTCCGGAGGGTGTCGACGGGGACGATTGCCGCGGGCTGCAGGCGGCGCTCGTCGAGCACGTGCGGGCGGGTGGGGAGCTGTGGGGGTCGTCGATGTCGCCGTACGCGTGTGCGCGGGTCATGACGCGTGCGCACACCGACAAGGTCGGGTCGCCGCTCCTGGAGAACACCCGGCGGTTGGAGCCGGCGCCGCCGGATCGGTACGGGGACACGGTCGGCGGGTGGTTCGCCTGGCACCTTGCGGAGACGCAGCCGCGGTTCCGGGAGTTTGACCCGGCCCGGCTCGCGGCGGATTGCGACGAGTGGCTCGGTGCGCGCGCGGCCGAGGATCTACTTCAGGAGGCGGGCCTTCGGAGTGCGGTGGACGGCGTGAGGGCGTCGCTCTCGTCGGAGGCCGTCCGTGGCGCTCTCGAGGCCTTGCCGGTCCCCCCGGACGATCCGGCTGTCTACGGGTTGATCGTCAGCCATCAGGCGATGGGTTGGAACCGGCATCCGCTTAATCGTCCGCGCGCCGAGCTCACGCCCGTGGACGGCGTGGAGCCGGTCGGCTTCCGGGAGCTCGATTGCCGGTGGCGGGAGGACGCGGTCGTGCTGGAGGACCGGGTCCTGGGCGTCTGCGCCGGTTCGGGCGTTGGCGTCCGCCTGCGCGACTCCGATGAGGTCCGGCTGTTCCACGCGCCGGGTTCTGGAGGCGCCGGCACGGGTGGGTTGCGTCCGCCCGCGCAGGTGGTGCACCCGATCCCCGAACGGTTCGCGAGCACCGAGGACTGGGGCCGCTCCCTGCTGCGGGCCGTGGCGCTCGCCGTCGGGACTCACCCGCGGTTGTACAACCATGCGCGGCTGGACGCGCTCTTCGGCAAGCGGCCGGAGGAGGGCGCTCGGATGTTCGAGCAGGCTGCCCGCGCGGTGTCCGGCAGGTACCGGCTGGATCACCGCGATGTCGTGGCGCGGGCTCGGGCGTTCGAGGCGCCGGCCGTCGGACAACGCGGCAGTGTCATGTCGCTCGACGATGTCGAGGACCGCAGCGGCGTTCCGGCGCCGCGTTTCGAGGTCGCGCGCCGCACGTTCTGGACGGCGCTGGGGGACGCGAGCGAGCGCGAGCGGGTTCCGCGGGCGTTTGCCGACGAGGCCATCGCGAGTCCGGAGAGCGATCACGCGATGCTGGCGCGGGTACAGCGTGCCCGCTCTTCGGATCTGCGCGCCGTGGTGAGGGACTGCGACCGCGTGCTGGAGCAGCCGGTTGGCGGCAGGTGGGCGCCGGAGCCGCCCGCCCCCGGGGTGGTGGCGCGTGCGGTGGCGGACGTGGCCGCGGATCGGATCCTGGCGTCGATCGGCGGCGGCGAGCCGCGCATGGAGTTCGGGGAGTCGCTGACCCCGCGCGCCCGGGCGGTCCTGGATCGGCTGGAGGCGAGCCGTGAGCGTCCCGACGCGGTTCTCGCTCGCGTCGCGGCGGGCCACCTCGTCGGGGGCGACAGGGACGACGGCAGGGTCCTCGATGTGGTCGTGGAGCGCGCGGACGCCATCGTCGACTTCATCCTGGATCCGACGCGCGCCCGGCGGTCGGATCGCGTTCGCGACATCGAGCATAGCCGTGCGGCGAATCCGTGGGCGGACCTTCAGGCCGAGCGTGCGTGGAGGGCCAGCGCGCCGGATCCCGGCCGGGATCGCCATCGGGGTCCCGGCCGCGCTGCGGTGGTGGAGCCGGGGCGGTAGCGGGTGATGTCGCGCGATGCGCCGTTGCCGCCGCCGTACGGTCCGTTGGTCCGGGGGGGCGCGTGACCGGCGGGGTGCTGGACGTTCTCGACTGCGGAGCGGCGGCCATGCACGACGAGGTGCGCGTGGTCTCCGTGGCGGTGCTCGTGGTGGTTCTCGGCACCGGTGTCGGCGGTTGGTGGGCGTCCGAGCGCGCGTGGCCGGCGGCGGCCGTGGCGGTCGTTGCCGGGGCGCTCTCGGTTTACCTCGGAGCCGTGCATCTGGGTCCGCCGCTGTCGAGTCTCGCGGTCGTTCTGGTGGGTCTCGGCTGTCTTGCCGTCGGATCGGTGAGCCGAGTCCTGCAGTCAGTTGGCTTCGTGTTGTTGGCCGCGGCCGTTGCCGATGCGGAGTTGGCCGCCGTCTTCGGGGGATTGCCTCATGAGTAACATGCGTTGATCGGCCTCCGGGCGAGGGCGGGGATGGCGAGTTGCTGTTCATATCTGACGATGGCTGGTGTTGGCGTGGGGTGCGACGGAAGGCCCCGGGCGCCGACGCCGCGGTTTTGACGCTGGCCGTCGTTAGTAGCTCACGCGAGGGCGACCGTCGATTCCCGGGTGAAGGAGTCGCCGCCATCCAGATCGCTCGCCCGTGGGCGAGGCCCCGGCGGCGGTAGCTACCCCGGTGTTTGTCGAGCAGACGGGGCCCTGCTCGCGGTTGGGCGCAACGTCCTCAACGCGCTGGTGTCGCTGGCTGGCCGTGGCGTGACGATGCGCGAGCTGATGCTCCACGTGTTGCACCTACGGGGGCCGGCTCCAGGCGCTCAACGCCGGCCACGGCCGGAGCCGTGTGCCACACTCCACGCGAACGACCGGCCGGGCGCTTTGAGTTTGAGGGCTCTTCGCCGCTCGGGACGCAAGTCTCCAGCGGGTTTGACACCTACTCAGAGGCACCGCGCCACCGCCATGGCCGCGCGCTTGGCGGTCGCCCCCGGCCGAGTTAGTTTGTGCGACCAGGCGACCCGTCTTTCGGTTCCCGGCGAGCCGCGAGGTCCGAGGCGGATCGCTTCATGGCGGGGAGGCGGCGGAGCGAGGCGAGCGCCCTCCGAGACCTGGGCGCGTTGCTCGCCGGTGGCAGGGCGCAACTGAGTTGCGTCGACGACGCCGGCGCCCGGTCACCGAGCCCTTCTCCGCGGCTTCAGGCGCCGTGACGGTGGATCCGGAAGTGGCACTAGGCTGGGCGACGTTGCTGACCGCCCCCTCGACGCCGTGATTCTTCAGTGTGATGACCGGAGCCGTCGTGGCGGACGCGCCGTCCGCCCCCGGCCGGAGCGGTGCGAGCCGCCTACATCAAATCCACACTGTGTCGATTCAGCGTGCAATAAACGTCCGAACCAACTCCTCCGACCTGCTGGCGATAGTGTGGCTTCGTGCATTGCTAGCAGCGTTTATCGCTGCCACAACGCGCTTCGTTCTGTCGTCGTCTATAACTACCAAGAACTCTCTGTCTGGAAACGATGTGACCGACACTGCTACATCATGCGCAATAGGCAGCCAACTGCCCTTGGCTTCATTGGATGGGACAATAGCCAAGCCATGACTGCCAATCAAAAAACTATTCGTTGGGCTGGGGTTGCAGATTATGGCGACGCACAAACCGCACTCACGACAGAACCTTTCTTCTTCGCGCTTTTCTCTGCGACTCACACCCGCTGCAAATCCTGCATGCACATTAGACACTACCATATTCTTCAGCTTCCAAATACGTGAGTCTTTATACAGGGTGTCAATGTCTGGTAAGTCGTAGCTGATCTCGTCGGCCCTTCTTTTTGCGGCCACATAGAATGCCTCGCGGTCACTGATGGATGTCACACGCTGCCGTGATTCGGGGGTCCGCCGGGCCATTGCGAGAACAAAGGCCTTCCAACTATTCGCCTGATGAGCGGACAGCTTAGGCGGGAACTTGGCGCGCGCATGCTTGATAATTCTAGACACAACGGGCGCGGCCTCACTTTCAATTCGCGAAAGGCTATCCGCCTCGTAGCTGTAGTCTTTTTTTGTAGATCCCACAAGCCCTTCATAGTTGTCGCCACGAGCAAATTCATATCTTGTATATATGTTGCTCTCGACAAAAGCCTTCTTTGCACTGGTGGGGTATAGTTTTCCACGACGCCTATCGTATACCCACAGGTGGCCGCAACTATCCACGAAATGTCGTATGAGAAACTCTGGAATGTAATGTTGCCGCGCTGGATGGTTGGCGCCCATTGTTTACCGCCCGCAAATGCCCGCTTGGCCTATTGAGTCCCTTGCCGCGCCAAGCCCGTACCCACTGGCCTTGCATCTCGCGGGATCGGCCCTGGCTACAACTGCCCAATAATTGTAGCTCGGCCAAGCGCGGGGCCGACAAGCATCACCCTGCCCGCAGAGTGCTCCCCGCCCACGACGATCTCGCTGTGCCGCGGTCGCCTGGTCGCCGAGGGGGCCGGTCGGGTTGCCCGCGGTTGGCGGCCTCCCCCGTGGATGTTGATTCTCCAAGCGATGCGCGAGCGGCAGCGTGGGCAGGTGGAGCGTTGGCGCAGTGTCGCCATCAGGCGTTGGCGGAACCACCGGTTTCGGCACCGGGGGGCACTCTCGTACGGACCGCTTTAGGCTGTGGGTGAACGTGGTGCAGTGGTTCGCCGTGCAGCCGATGCGCCGCGCGGCTGTCCGCCACACGGCGTCGTGACCGTGGCCGGCTCCGACGATCGCGTGTGCGACCTCGTGCAGGAGCGTGTCCCGGATGTCGTCGCAGGCCGCTTGCAGCACGAAGCTGACCGAGAGCGCGATGGTCCTAGTGTCGTGCCGGCACACGCCGGCTTGGCCCGTCGCGGTCGCGAAGCGGAAACGCCACCAGGTCGCCGGGGCGGCCGGGTTGAGATGGCGTTCGAGCAGCTTGGCAGCGTGGTCCTCGTCCTGCTGCATCGTCGCTCCGCCCGTGGGGCCGGCCTTGATGAGTTGGAGTCCGGTGTAGCGTACGCGCCATCGGCCGTCGTCGTCGCCGCCGACGATGGCTTCGTGGGGCCGCAGCTCGGTGACGGCGGGGAAGACGGTGCGCCGGTGGCGGTCGAAGAACGTGACGACGCTCCCTACGGGGCACGGTTGCCCGGGGAAGCGAGAGCCGATCAGTTGTTCGGGCATCGTGGTCGAGGGCATACCGCCAGGCGGCCATTGACGCGGTTCGCCTGGCGGCGTAGCTGCATGCTCCGGCCGCACGGGCGGTCAGTGCACGGCGGTTGACGTGGGCCAGTACTCGACGTTGAGATGGCACATCTCGGCTTCGTCGTCGAGGTCGTGGTGAGGCACCTTCGGGTCATAGGGCGGAGGCGTGATCACGACGAGTCCGAACGAGGTTCCGGCGGGAGGCGGGGTCGGCCGGCTGTCGATGTGATGCGACAGAGCGAGCCGGGCGGCGACGTCGACGTTCGGCGCGTCGACCTGGATGGCGGGCAGGTGGTCGAGAGCGACCGCGGCTTCGCGCGGCCGGGTCTCGGTCTCGAGGATGACCCTGGATGCCGGTTGAGTCCTGCGGGTTCCCGACCGAGGCGGGGGGCTACGCGTCGCTCGCGGCCTCAGCGGCGTTCAGCAGCTCCAGTACTCTCGCAGGAGAGAGAATCCGGATTCCCCGGTACGGATCCAACGCCAGTAGATGTCTGTCGCCCGTCGCGACGGCATCCACGTTCGCGCGGACCGCCGCCGCTATTACGTGATCGTCGTCCGCGTCGGTCGGCACCGCGCGATCCGCTCTTGCCGGGAAGACCAATGTCGTGACCGCACCGTAGCGTTGCGTCAGGAACGTCGCCGTCAGACCCCGCGACGCCAACGACGCGGCGAACTTCCGGCGCTCCAATACACCCGCGAGCTCCTCCAGCAGGACCGTGCTGGAAAACAAGGCGATGTCGCCACTCGCGGCCAAGTCGAGCAGCCGTCTGGGCGGACCGTTCCAAATCAGGCCTGAAACGACCACGTTGGTGTCAAGCACCAGTCGCACGCTGCCGCCTCTCCAGCCGAACGGCGTTCACCTCCTCCTGGATCTCGGCCATCGTCATGCGGGGAAGCTCCGCCGCTGCCAGCTCGTCCGCGGCGTCCAGGAGCTCCTTGGCCGCGCGCCGTCGAAGGCTCTCCCGAATCATGGCCTCGACCGCGCCGGCGGCGAGCAACCCATGGCTCTTCGCCTCCGCCGCCAGCTTGTCCGGCAATTCAATTGTGATCGTCGTCATGAGTCCTCCACTCCCGCAACTCCGCCGGTCGTCTGGCCCCGCCACGTTCCGCGTTCAATCATCGCAAGGAGCCGTCGACGACGCCCCGGGTTTGCGGCGGCCGCCACAGTGAGATCGACGTCGTTGCTGTCGCGAGTGGCGTCCACGTGTTCTCCGCCGGTCGTTCGAGGCTCCCCCTGGTTGTGTCGTCAAGCGGGGTGGGAGGGTGGGCCGAAAGAACCTCCCGCCCGCGGGGGCGGCGCAGGTCCGAGGACGGTCGTTTGACGACGGAGGTGGCCATCGGGTCGATCATCGGATCCTGCGGGCAGTCTTGGCAAGCGGGCTCGCGCGTTGCCGCGCTCAGCGGCCTTCCCGGTGGGCGTTGATTCTTCCAGGTGACGGGCGAGCCTCGCCGCGGGCAGATCGAGGCGTTGGCGTACTCGCGCCATCAGGTGGTGGCGGAACCACCGGTCCCGGCACCGCGGGCACTCCCCTAATCCACCGCTTGAGGCTGTGCGGGACGGTGCTGCAGCGCTTCGCCGTGCAGCCGATGCGCCGCGCGGCCGTTCGCCATACGGCGTCGTGCGCGTGGCCGGGCCCGACGACGAAGCTGACCGAGAGCGCGATGGTTCGGGCGTCGTGCCGGCAGATGCCGGCGCGGCCCGTGGCGGTCTCGAAGCGGAAGCGCCACCGGGTCGCCAGCGCGTTCGTGTTGAGGTGGCGTTCGAGCAGTTGCGCGGCGTGGTCTCCGACCTCCCGCATCGTCGCTCCGCCCGTGGGGCCGGCCTTGATGAGCCGGAGCCCGGCGTAGCGCACGCGCCACCGGCCGGTCTCGCCGGCGGCGACGAGGGCTTTGTGGAGCCGCAGCGCGGCGACGGCGGGGAAGACGGTGCGCCGGTCGCGGTCGAGCAGCGTGACGACGCTCCCCACGGGAACTGTTGCCCGGGGGAAGCGGGTGTCGATCGGTTGTTCGGGGATCATGGTCGAGAGCGTGCCGCCAGAGCGGCGGCAGACGCGGTTCGCCCGACGGCGGGGTGCTCGCTCCGGCCGCAACGGGCGGTCAGTGCACGGCGGTTGCGGTGGGCCAGTACTCGACGTCGAGGCCTCGTCGCCGAGGTCGCGGTGAGGCACGTTCGGGCCGTAGGGCGGCGGCGTGATCACGACGAGCCCGAACGAGGTCCGGCGGGAGGCGGGGCCGGCCGGCTGTCGATGTGATGCGACAGTGCGAGCCGCGCGGCGACGTCGACGCTGGGCGCGTCGACATGGATGGATTGCAGTGCGCCTTACCGGCCGCATCGGGGGTGCTGAACTTCCCTCGTCATCGGTCTCCCTCCTCGAAGCTGCGGACGTAGCGCGAGACGGTCCACGCCGCGATACCGAGGGCCTTGCCGATCTTCTTGAAGCTGAGGCCCTCGTCGCGGAGCTCGAAGATGCGCGCGACGGTGTCGACCGGGAGCGGCGGGCGCAGATAACCGCGCCGGCTGGACACCCGGCCCGGGCGTCTCAGCGTTGCCCGATCCGCCGGCAACGGCGTCTTGCGCGGATCGTCAACGTCCGGGGCGTACTTGGCGAGGTTCTTCCAGTCGAGGCGCGACCGCTGCGGACCCTCGGGCATGAACTCGTCGAGGCCCTGGTCGAGGGCGCCGTCGCTGCCCTGCCATGCCACCTCGGCCTCAACTGCCGCGCCGGTGGCGGTTTCCCGCACCGAGATCAGCTCGGGTTCGGGCCCGCCGCAGACGACCGATACGCCGGTGACGTGCCCGGCGCCGGTGCGCCAGCTGACGTCGGTCAGCGCGGCCTGGACGTCGGGCCTTGCGAGCGCCGCGGCGAGCGCGGAACCCTGCAGCCGCAGCTTCGACGTGACCGTCAGCGCCCGCATTGTGCAGCCGGCGTTGTCGATGGAGCGGACGACGATCTTGGCGCCGACCCGCTGAACTGTTCGTTCGGACATGGTTCTCCTCTCTTCGTGGATGTGCGGCGGACGGGACCACCCGCCTGCCGCGCCGGAGTGCCGGGCGGTGTTCCTACGGGGGGTCGAGATGGGTGGCCTGGGTCGACGGGTCGACGGCGATCCACGCGGGCTGGTGGCGGGGCGCGCCCAGGATCGGGACGGGGCGGGACGAGTCCGCGTGGGCCGCGGTCACGACGCGTTCTGACGGAGAACGGCGAGGGTTGCGCCCGCGTCGGCTACGGTGGTGTGGAGATGCGGCCGGAGCTGAAGGCGGCGGTGATGCGGTGGCTGCCGTGCGCGCTCGTCAGGATGGTCGCGACGGCGGGATCGTCCGCGGCGTACCGGTGCACGGGGTCGGCGGCGCCGCACGTCGCCGCCCCTCGGCCGGCGTGGTCGTTGTCAGGCGGGCCGGCCCGCTGCGACGCGGCGCCGGTGGCCGACCACGGGCAACGGTCGGCATCGACTGCAGGGCGTCGCGGTTCCCGGTGAGGCGCGTCATGCGCGGCCGCCTTTCCGCGCGAGGGTGCGCCGCCACCGCCGCCGTGCCGCCCGCGACCGGGGCCTGGCCGGCCCGCCCGGCCGCTCGACCTCCCGGCCGGCGAGCCAGCGCGCGATCGCCTCCGCGCTCGCGTGGCCGGGCTGGCGCTCGACGGCACGGCGCAACGCCGCCTCGGGGCTCGCCGCCGCGGCCGCCCGCAGCTCGGCGACGACCCGCTCGGCGTTGGCCGGGTCGTGCTCGATCCACCCGTCGTAGATGACGGCCCCGTCAGGCGCCGCCCGGTAGACGCGCCACCCGCGGGCGTCGGGGACGTCGACCCTCGCGATCACGGGCGCCCCGACGGGGACGGCCGGGGCGATGTCGCGCGTGCCGCGGAGCGGGTTGCCGTACGCGCTGCCCGAGAGCCTGGCGGCGCCTTCGCTCACCGCGAGCCGCCGCGTCCGGACCGCGCCGATCTTCAGCCACGGCCCGGGCTCGCCGGCGCCGTCGTCGTCCTCGCTCTCGAGCCGGCCGTGGATCGGGCGGCCCGCGGCCTCCTGCCCGAAGCCGGCGGCCAGCAGCAGCTCGGCGCGCGCCGGCGCCTGCTGCGGGTCGAGCGTCACCTCGTTCATCGCGTTCTCCTTTCCCTGGGGAGGTTCGTGGCGGCCCCTTGCCGGCCGTGCTCCTCGTCGTTGCCCCGCACAGCGGGGCAAAAAAAAGCGCGCATAGCGCGCGCGAATTTCTCCCCTTCCGGCCGCCTGTCGTCGGCAGGCGGCCGGGTGGACCGGGGGCGACGGGCAAGGGGTCGGGGTCACATGATGGGTCGATCGTACCTCCGACTCCGCTCCCCACCTGTGCACCCGATGGGCCGGTCTCCGGAGGCAGGAAAGACGGCCCCTGCCGGCCGTGGTCGCGCGGTCTCCCCCGGAGGAGCGCGGCGCGAAGGCGGGCGGGCGTTCGCCCCGCTGCGGCGGGCCGCCGGTGTCAAGCGACACTCAAGACTGATGCAGGGCGACACCGAAACTGACCCCGAAGAAACGGCGTATGCAGATCGACAGCGGTGATTCGTGCGGAACCGGTGGGAGGCGGCCGGGAGGCGGGCGTTGAAGCTGTCGAGGCGAGCGGCGCGGCGGTGGAGAACGGGCGGTCGGCCGATCCGCCGGCGCCCGCGATCACCGTCCGGGGTCGGCGGTACTCGGGCGACTCACGAGCGTCTCGCCGCCCGCCGCGCGGCGGGGCCGGGGCGGGCCTCGGGCTCGCGCTCGTGGACCCTTCCCGGAGGGAAGAATGCAGCCTGAGCGACCCCGGTCGGCTCGGGCGTCAGACGCGCTGCCCCCGTTTCTGTGGGGGCAGGGAGTCTTACGGCCCGGGCCGGGGTCGCTCAGGGTACTCAAACCCAGTCCCGGGGTTAGCCCCCGGGCTGCCTGTGTTTCGCTCCAAGCTACTGTGAAGATGGGACTTGATGTCTCTCGCTCCCTAGCGCCCCAGGGTCCGGCGTACGGCGTACGTCGGTTTTCGGGCGTTTCCGGCGTGGGGGCAGGAACTGAGGCGCTTCGGGGGCAGGAACTCAGGCGCGTTTCCGGCGGCCGCAAGCGTTGCCGGAGATGCTCTTCGCAGGTCGTGCGGGGACTGTCGGCTGGAGGTCGGCAGCGTGCTCGTCTCGGGGGCTGGCACGCGGAGGGCGGCCTGTTGCACGCTTGCCACGGAGGCGATGGAGGCGCAGGCGCGCCGCCGAGGGCGTGGTCCGCATGGCCGCCGACCCGGAGCTGCGCGAGCAGTCTGACCAGCCTCGGGTCGCGTTCGAGGTCGAGACCACCGCCGCCGTCGACCCGGCTCGCGCGATCGGCTCGACGCCGTGGGCTGGTGGTACGCGCATCGGCTGGCAGGCGCAGGATCGCCGGCGCCGCATCGCTGGCCTCGAGCTCGAAGTCAAGGGCGACTTCTGCCACCAGGTGCGCGGCATCCTCGAGGACGCCGGGCGCGCCGACGACTACATCGAGCTGGGCCTGGGCGGGCGCTGGCGATGGAACCCGCTGGGCGAGGAACTGCTGGACTCCTACTCGCTCGCCTACACCATCGCGAGCCTGATCAACCAGCTCTTCGGGCGCTCCAAGGAGCCCTTCTGGCAGCAGGCGTATGTGAATCTCGTCCGCTGGATCATCGAGCTGCACCGGATGTCGCCGGACCGCTGGGTGACACTGCGCGACGTCTACCGCTCGACGCTCGACCCGGAGCGGATCTTGTCGCTGCGCGCCGTGCTCGGCCAGTCCGAGGCGTGGCGGGCGCTGCTCCAGACGCTGCGCACCCGCATCTTCCTGTCGCTGGCCGACGACTCGTCGGCGCAGATCGCCAGCACGCTCTGCGGCCAGGGTGGCCCGCATGAAGGCCTCCTACACTGTCTCGGACCAGACGGCGCGGGCCGGCGCGTCGCTGCTCTCCGGCTCGGCCGGCGGCGGGACCGGCAGCGTCGGCGCCAGCAAGGCGTTCAGCGAGCGCCGCGAGCCGCTGTTCCATCCGCGCGACTTCGCCCTGCTCGGCAACTGTCAGGCCATCGTCATGCCCTACGACGGCAGCCGCTCGCTGGACGCGCGGCGCGTCTACCTGAAGCCGGACTTCCTGCCGCGGGAGCGCCCCTACTGGCGCGCCCACGAGGCCGGAGAGCTGTAGATGGAGCTGACCATCTCGGACCTGAAGCCGTTCCTGCCCGGACTCGAGGAGGCGCTCGACGACGAGTCGGTCTCCGAGGTGATGGTCAACGAGCCGGGGACGGCCTTCGTCGAGCGGGCCGGCCGGATGACGGCGCTCGACCCGCCGGCGCTGACCGCGTAGGCGGTGGCGCGGGCCGCGATCCAGATAGCCCGGCCGCTCGGTGAGGATCCGGCGACCGATCCGATCATCGACGCGCGGCTGGCCGACGGCTCGCGCGTGGCCGTGTGCAGCCCGCCGCGGGCGGTCGACCACGGCGATCACGATCCGCCGCTTCGGCGGCCGTGCCTTCACCATCGCCGAGCTGACCGAGACCGGCTCGCTGCCCGCTCCGGTCGTCGAGGCGGCGTCGGCCATGCTCCGGAGGGAACGCAACGTCCTGATCTCGGGCGGCACCGGCTCCGGCAAGACGACGCTCCTGAACGCCCTGGTGTCGCTGCTGCCGGCCGGGGGGCGCGTCATCTCCATAGAGGAGACGCTGGAGCTGCGGCTCTGCCGCACGAACGGCCTGCGCTTCGAGGCGCGGGGGCTGGCGGGCCGCGACGTGACGATCCGGGACCTCGTGCGGCACGCCCTGCGCCACCGGCCGGACCACATCGTCGTCGGCGAGGTGCGCGGGGCCGAGGCGGCCGACTTGCTCCAGGCCCTGAACACCGGGGCACGGCGGCAGCTTGGCCACGGTTCCACGCCAACAACGCGGCGGCGGCCTTGTCGCGCCTGGCGACCTGCGCCATGCAGGCGAGCGGCGAGCTGCCCTGGGCGGTGGTCTGCCGCGGCGTGGTCGACGGCATCGAGGCCGTCATTCACCAAGACGCGGACGGCGGAAGGGGTCCGCCGCGCCGACCAGATGTCCGCGTGAGGGACTACGACGCGGCCGAGAACCGCTGGGTGGTCGAGCCGGTCTGGCCGGTCCCGGACCCGCAACCGGAAGCCGCAACGGCCGGCGGGCCGGCGGCGAAGCGGCACGCCCGGTCGGCATCGAAACGGAGACGCGCACGCCGCCGGACGCGGTGACGAGCGGAACGAACGGAGGTACACGGATGAGCGAACGAGACGGCAACGACGCGCAAGAGCGGGTTCCGGTCCGGGTGGCGACCCGCGAGCAGTTCGACGAGGCGGTCGGGGAGCTGTTCCGCACGGGGCAGCCGATCGAGGCCCCGTCGCTGGAGGCGCTGGCGGACTGGGACGTCGACCTCGAGGACGAGGCGGACGGGATCGAGGCGCTGTGATGGGCAAGCTCAAAGAGAAAGCGGCCGAGTACCACGAGCAGTTCGCCGCCCGCATCATCAAGGCGCTCCAAGAAGGAACGGCACCGTGGCAGAAGCCGTGGAAATCCGGCGAGCGCATCCTGCCGCACAACTTCCAGAGCGGACGCGACTATCGCGGCGGCAACGCCGTGTACCTCGCCCTGAACGGGCTCGACCGCGGCTACGCCGACCCGCGCTGGGGCGGCTACCGCCAGATCCAGGAGGCCGGCGGGCACGTGCGCAAGGGCGAGAAGGGTACGCCCATCATGTACGTCGAGTGGCGGGCGCGCCGCACGGCCCGCGCCGAGCAGGGCAACCCGGTGCGAGACGAGGAGGGACGCCCGAAGCTCGAATGGCAGAAGCGGGACCGGACCGCTGGTCAAGCTCCACTACGTCTTCAACGTCGAGCAGACCGAGGGCTCCAACTGCGGTCGCTGGAGACGGCCGGGCCGGAGTGGGAGGGGGCACGAGCGGGCCGAGGCGCTGACCAAGAGCAGCGGCGTCCGGGTCGACCACGTCGCCGGCGACCGCGCGTACTACAACCTCAAGGACGACCGGGTGGTGCTGCCGGAGCGCAGCCAGTTCGCGTCGGTGGACGCCTACACGCACACGGTCCTGCACGAGCTGGGGCACGCCACCGGGCACCCGAGCCGCCTGAAGCGGCCGACTCTCGTAGACCCGGTGGCTTCGGGCACCGAGACCTACGCCCGCGAGGAGCTGCGGGGAGATCTCCGCGATGATGACCGGCGAGCAGCTCGGCGTCGGGCACGAGCCGCGGCGCGGCACCGCGTACGTCAGCTCGTGGATCAAGGCGCTGGAGAACGACCTGAAGGAGATCCGGGCGGCGGCCGTCGACGCGCAGCGGATCTCGGACTGGCTGATCTCCCGCGAGCGCGAGCGGAGCCTGGGCGACGAGAGGAGCCCCGAGCGGCCGGAGGGCGCCGCCGTTTGGGGGGCGCTCCCGGCATTACCGGTGGCGCAACACCGCTCCGCCCGCTCTTGCCGAGACACGTGATCGGTCCAGCAAACGCTCTAGGAGGACCGGTGCGACGACTCGGCGGGCGGGATGTGGTTCGGGCTGTGACAGCGGGTAATCGTTCCAATCACACGCTGCCGCGGCGAATGGAGGCGCGTCAGGTGGGGATCGGATTCGAGCTGCCAGCCACGCTCTGGGCGCAACTGAACCGGTCGACTCCGCGTCCATATATATAGGGGAGCGAAGCCACGAAAGGCGCGCTCATTGCGATCGGAGGCGGTGTCGATGGGGGGTAGTTTCAGCGGTGTTGGCATCCGGTTTTACTCGCGATAACTGCCGTTATCGCGAGTAAAGTACTCCTCAAGACCAAAACCGCACGCCATTCTACACATGTCGAGCGCGATCCACAAACCCGCCGCCTCTGGTGTAACTCACTGACACCGCTGGAGTTTTTCGGTTGGCGCCAAGCCCGCCCGGTCTGACGAGGTCGCCCGCGGCGCCCGATTCGCCACGGATCGGAGTGCTTGGTGCTCACATTTTTGCTCGCGATAACTTCCCGCCAGCGTCCGCCGTGATGCCTTCGAGCCGCGGGCGCACGTCCACGCCCGGCCGGCGCCGCCGGCGGCGTGACGGCCCGATTCCCCGGCGGCGCAGCCTGCCTCAGCGCCGCTGCCGCTCGGCCAACTGCGCGGCGCCGCTACGCCGCGCCAGCAGCCGCTCCCCGTAGCGCTGCACCATGCGCGCGCTCTTCCAGCGCCCGGACTGGAGGATGGCCGGCAGCTCGATGCCGCAGGCGATCATGTCCTGGACCGCCCCGACGCGTGTGCTGTGCCCGGCCAGCGTGTCCGTGATGTCGTCGGGAAGCCCGGCCCGTCGGGCCATCCTCTTGTAGATGCGCGGCACCTGGCTGGCGTCGAGCTGCTCGCCCACCGTGCCGTCCTTGCGTACCGAGCGAAACAGCCGGCCGCCGCCGACGCCGCTACGGTCGAGCCACACCTTGACCATCTGCACGGTGTCCCGCGCCAGGTAGAGCATCGCGCCCATCCCCTCCGCATCCGTCTTGCCCGAGCGCACGAGCAGCGTTGCCGTTCCATCGATATCCTCAAGCAAATCAGTGACTTGCAGCGACACCAGCTCGGACCGCCTTAGCAGGGTGTCGTAGCCCACGGCCAGCAACGCCCGGTTCCGGACGTCGATAGACCGATCTCCGGTGGCCTCCAGCAACCGATTCCGGAGCGGCCAGGTCAGCCCCTGGACCTGCGCCTGACGGCGTCCCCGGCGCCGGTGCATCCGCTGCAGGGCGAACCGGACCCGGGCGCTTTCCAGCGGGTTCGCCTGCCGGAGCGCCTTGTGCAGGGCGGCGATGCTCGATACGTAGCGGCGCACCGTGGCCGGGGTCTTGACGCTGGCCATGTCGTCGACGAAGGCGGCCAGGATGTCCGGACTGGCGGGGAACGCCGCGCGGAAATGCCGCCGGCACCACGCCTCGAACACCTGCACGTCCGCCCTCATTGCCCGTTCCGTGTTGGGGCTGAACGCGCCCCGGGCCGCCTCGAAGTAGGCGGCCAGCGGTTCATCGACCGCTGCGTCGTGATCGTCGTGGAACGGGCGCTCGAACTCCCATGTCGCGTGTGAACTCAGCATCCGGCCGCCTCCCGGTCAGTCGCAAAGACCAGAATTTTGCTCGCGATAACGGCAGTTATCGCGAGTAAAACGGGGGGTTGCCCGCGGGCGTTCCCCGCGATGGCCGGCGGAGCTGGTGCGGCTGGTGTGGTGTCGCCGCGCCGGGGCGAAGAGAGCGCCGAGAGCCCTCGCTCGGGAGTCGCTTCGTGGGAACGCCGCGGGTCGGCGTCGGGACGTCCGAGATGGGGCGGGACTACCGCCTCGGCCTGCTCGGCGGCGCGGAGATCCAATGACGTTCGAGAAGGGACGGCTGGTGAGACGATCGCGGTTCGGAGTCCGGTGGCACGTGTGTCCCAGCGGCGGGCGCACCCGCGCGGCTCTTCCCCCGCCGCGCGGACTGCTGGCGCGGGCGGGTCCTTCCATACCCCGTGGCACTTCCCCTTGTCGCTCGCGCGGAGGCGGGATGCCGGGGTTGCCTGCCAACGACGAACGTCAGATGCCTCGGCTGAACCTGCCGCGGCGAGCCTCCCCGCCTGCACCTCTTCCGTCGCCCGCACGGGCGGCACCCCTCCCCGGACACCGCGACCCTTGCACCCTCGGCGCACCGCGCACCCCCGCGCGTCCGGGTTGGCGTGGCGTTGCGGGGCTGCTGCTGGGACTCACCACCCTGTCCGCGGTGCCGGCCCAGGCGCAATGGGTCGTGATCGAGACCGTCGACTGCGCGGCGGACCTGAACACGGTGTGCACCGTCGCAGTCGGCGGCACCGCCAAGGGGGCGCTCGATTACGCCAGTTTGACTCTCGACATAGATGGCTGGACAGTGATGCTCGAGGAGGACCAGACCTACCAGATCGACCTCAAAGGCCTAGACACTGGCGACGGAACGCTGCCGGATCCGTGGATCTCACTGTACGACCCGGGGGACAACTTTCTGACCGACGATGTAGGCGGCGGTGTCGGGAGGAACTCCCGGATCACGTACACAGTCCCGAGCGGCCAGGGCGGGAGATACTACATATACGTGGAGTCCGATCAACTGATAGCACATTCTAACCTGGCCACCTACACCCTCACCGTCGTCAACACCGCCAACACCGCGCCGACGGGCCGGCCGGCAATTTCCGGCACGGCGCGGCTAGGCCAGGTACTGACGGCAGGGACGACGGCCATAACGGATGCCGACGGACTGACGTCACCGAACTTCATCTACCAGTGGGTTCGGGTGGACGGCGGGACCGAGACCGAGATCGCGTCGGCGACCTCGAGCACCTACACGCCGGTGGCTGCGGACGTGGGCAAGAGGCTCAAGGTGAGGGTGTGCTTCACCGACGACGGCGGCTCCGCCGAGGGCCCGCTCACCAGCGACGCGACAGAGGTGGTGCCGGCGTCGGCGTTCAGCGTGGCGGACGCGAGCGCGGAGGAGGGGGACGCCATCGAGTTCGTGGTGTCCCTGTCCCCGGCGGTGAACGAGACGGTCACGGTGACCTACGCGACGTCGGTGGAGTCGGGCGACATGGCAACCTCAGGCGACGACTTCACGGCGGCGTCGGGGACGCTGACGTTCGCCGCGAACGAGACGCAGAAGACAATCAGCGTGATCACGCTGGAGGACACCGTCTTCGAGGGTGACGAAACCTTCACGCTGACGCTGAGCAACGTCCAGTCGACGGAGTCGACGGGATTGGTGGGGATCGCGGACGAGACGGCGACCGGCACCATCGACGGGGACATCTTGGACGAGCGCGACGATTGCGACGACGGGGCCTCATTTGGCACGCGCTGCGGAATCGATCACGCGGAGCTCCGCTCCGGGAGCATCGCATCGGCTACCGATCTGGACGCGTGGTCGGTGATTCTCGACCCCGGGAAGACCTACCAGATCGACGTGAGAGGGGCCGGGGACCCCGGTGGCGACAACCCTGGCACGCTGGCGGACCCAAGCGTCGCGCTGATCGAGTGGGACTATCCCGACGATACCGGGGCAATCTCGCGGGACCAGAGAGCCAGCAACGACAACGTGTCCCCCGCCAACAAGAACGCCCGCATCACGTACACGCACCATCCGGCCGACCAACTGCAGAGGGTCTTCTACATCGTGGTCTCCGGCGTGAGCGGAAGCACGGGAACCTACACGGTCATTTTTCGGGACGTGACCCCTGCAGACCGGGAGACCAACAACTGCGCAGCAAACCGCAACACGGCGTGCAACATCGAGGTCGGTGGCACGGTGACGGGGAGCCTCAGCACTGCCCAAGACACCGACACGTGGCGGGTATCGCTCAGGTCAGCCAAGACCTACCAGGTCGACGTGCGGGGAGCCGACAGCAACGGCGGAACGCTGGCGGATCCCACTATGCAGTTGCAGTCATATGACAGCAGCGCGAGAGATTTAGCGCAGGTGGCGGCCGCCGACAACGGCGGCACTGGCGAGGACGCTCGCCTCACGTATGCGGTTCCCCCTAGCAAAGGCGGCGGCAACTACTACATCTCGATCGGTGGCAATGGTTCTACCGGCAGTTACACCCTCAGCGTGATCAAAGTGGCCAGCACGCAGCAACAGCGGGAGGAGTCGCCGCTCACCGCCGAGTTCAGGAACATGCCGGCGGAGCACGACGGCACAAGCTTCACCTTCGAGTTCCACTTCAGCGAGTCGCCCGAGGGGCTGAGCTACAAGACGCTGCGAGACTCGTTCTTCGACGTCACCAACGGGACGGTCCGGAAGGCCGGGCGCCTTGCGCGAGGCGACAACAGCGGCTGGCGCATAACGGTCGAGCCCGACGATGTCGACGAGGTGCAAATCAGCTTCCTGCCGTCCCTGCCCAGCGACGACTGCGCCGACGCCGCCGTGGTGTGCACGGCTGATGGTCGCCGGCTCTCGAACGGCGCCACCGCCTTCGTGTCGGGGAAGGAGACGCCTCTCACCGCCGAGTTCAGGAACATGCCGGCGGAGCACGACGGCACAAGCTTCACCTTCGAGTTCCACTTCAGCGAGTCGCCCGAGGGGCTGAGCTACAAGACGCTGCGAGACTCGTTCTTCGACGTCACCAACGGGACGGTCCGGAAGGCCGGGCGCCTTGCGCGAGGCGACAACAGCGGCTGGCGCATAACGGTCGAGCCCGACGATGTCAACGAGGTGCAAATCAGCTTCCTGCCGTCCCTGCTCAGCGACGACTGCGCCGACGCCGCCGTGGTGTGCACGGCTGATGGTCGCCGGCTCTCGAACGGCGCCGCCACCTTCGTGTCGGGGCCGGCATCATTCTCCGTGGCAGACGCGACAGTGCGGGAAGCCGCCGGGGCAACCCTCGACTTCGTCGTTACCCTGAGCCGGGCGCGGGACGAGGTCACCACGGTCGACTACACCACGAGCGACGGCACGGCGAGGGCGAGTGAGGATTACGCCGCCGCCTCGGGGACGCTTACCTTCGCGCGTGGCGCAAGGGAGCAGACAGTCTCGGTACTCGTGCTCGACGACGAGCATGACGAGGGTCATGAGACGTTGGAGCTGACGCTGTCGAACGCCTCGGGTGCGGCGGTCACCGACGGGGTGGCGACCGGGACGATCGAGAACCACGATCCAATGCCGCGGGCGCTGATGTCGCGGTTCGGCCGGACGGCGGCGGTGCACGTGGTCCAGCACGTCGAGGAGCGGCTGCAGGCGCGGCGGGAGCCGGGCTTCCGAGGCGAGTTCGCGGGGCAGGAGCTGCGGCGGGGAATGGAGCGCGAGGTGGCGCTCGGCTTCCTGAACCGGCTTGGGGCCCTGGCTGGGCATCCGGGGGGCGAGGGCGTTAGGCACTCGATGGCCGGCTCGCCGGCCGGCGGCGGCGCGATGCTCGGAACGCCGGGGCTCTCGGGCGACGGCTTGGGGATGGCTGCGACGAGCCCGATCGGCGGCGGCCTCCGGATGGCTGCGTCGGACGGGCCGGACGGCCGGCTGGACGGCCGTGGGCTGCTCTCGATGGGCCTCGGCGGCGGCGACCTGCTGACCGGCTCGGCGTTCGCGCTCAACCGGGAGACGCGCCACGGTGGCATCCTCTCGATCTGGAGCCGAGGGGCGCAGTCGCACTTCGCCGGCCGCGAGGGCGTACTGTCGCTTGGCGGCGACGTGCGTACGACGATGTTCGGCGCCGACTATGCCAAAGGGCCGCTGGTGATGGGCTTGTCGCTGTCGCACAGCCGCGGGGTGGGAGAATACTCCGGCGCCGCGGCCGGCCAGGTGGCCTCGGCGGTAACGGGGCTCTACCCGTGGCTGGGCTACCAGGCGAGTGACCGGGTGACGGTGTGGGGCGTCGCCGGCTACGGGTCCGGCGGGATGCTGCTGACGCCGGCTGGCGGGTCGACCCTGGAAGCGGGGCTGTCGATGGCGATGGCGGCGGCGGGCACCCGCGGCGAGCTCGTGGCGGGCGGCGCGGGCGGCTTCGAGCTGGCGTTCAAGACGGATGCGTTGTGGGTCGGCACCGGGACCGAGAGCGTAGACGGCCCGGCGGGGCGTCTGGCCGCGACCGAGGCGGCGGTGACGCGCTTCCGGACGGGGCTGGAGGGCTCAACAAACTATACGCTTGCCGGTCGGTTGTCGTTGAAGCCCGTGGCCGAGGTAGGGCTGCGGCACGACGGCGGGAACGCCGAGACGGGTACCGGCATAGACCTCGGCGGGGGCCTGGTCCTGTCGGACAGCTCGACCGGGCTCGCCGTGGACGTGCGGGTGCGAACGCTGCTGGTGCATCAGCACGAGGGGTTCCGGGAGCGGGGCGTGTCGGTGTCTCTCAGCTACAACCCGACGCCGTCGACGCCCATGGGCTTTGTCGCGCGGGTCGCGCCGTCGTGGGGCGGTCAGGCGGCGAGCGGGGCCGAGGCGCTGTGGGGCCGGGAGACGATGGCGGGAATGGCGCACGGCGGCCTCGCGCAAGGCAACCGCCTTGATGGCGAGGTCGGCTACGGGCTGCCGGTGGGGAGCCGGTTCGTGGGGACGCCGCGGGTCGTCTTCACCACGTCGGAGCACGGCCGGGACTACCGGGTCGGCTACGGCCTCGGCGTGCTCGACCGGGAGAGCCTGAACTTCGAGCTGGGGGTCGAGGCGCAGCGCCGCGAAAGCCCGCTGCTCGAAGGCACGAGCAACGGCGTGCTCGGCCGGGCCTCGCTGGGCTGGTAAACGGAGTGTCGACCACTTTGCGCGGCGCTCAATACCGGGCGGACGGACACCACGTCGATGACGCAGGGGATCTGATCTCCTGCGTCGCTGTGGACTTCCGCGACCCGGCGGAGCAGCAGCCGGTCGGGGCGCTCCGGAAGGCCTCGTCGAAACGGCACGCGCTTCCGGTCGTCGTGGCGGTGAGGTGGCTGGCGGGCGCAGGGTCGTGGTCGATGACGGTCTGTTCGACGGGCGAAAGCCAAGCTTCCGAGTATATACGCCATCCCCGCCATAATCTCGCGGCGTCGGCCACGCTCCCGGTGGGCGCGCCTGGTGGGGACGCGCACGTCGGGGTGGGGACGTCGCAGTCTGGCCGGGACTACCGGTTCGGCTACGGCATCGGGGTGCTGGAGCAGGGCCGGGTGCACTTCGAGGTAGGTGCCGAGGCGTAGTTGGCAGGAGAGCCCGGCGGCGGCCGGGGCAGCAACGGGCTGATGGGCCGGGCGACGCTCGATTGGTAGGCGGGTCCGCGGGGAGCGAGCCGCGGATGGCGTGCGCGAGCTTTCATGGCCAGATTCGAGTACTTGGCGGACGGGCACCACGCCGATGACGCGGGGAACCTGATCTGCTGCACCTACGTCGACTTCCGCGAGCCGGCCAATCGGTTCCCGATCACCGTCCTGCAGAAAGCCTCGTCGAAGCGGCACGCGATTTCGAGCTGCGAGACGATCCGGATTTCGAAGCCCGCCTGCTTCCTCGACCAAGGCGAAGGATTCACCAGCGACGGCGAGTCGGACCACGGCGCGAACTGCTGGATCTTCTGCGCGTCGATCGCGTCGGAGACGGCCGGGGAGCGGGCAGCCTGGCGCGAGGCGATGCCAGCCGGCCGAGACGCCGTCTCTCCCATCCACCGGTCGCGGGCGTTCGCGCGGGCGCTCGGCGCGATGGCGGCCGAACAGGCCGGACCCCGCGGGCGGACCGTCCTGCTACGGAACACGGTCGAGGGCCAGACATTCTGCACGGCCCACAAGAGCCAGATGGTCTACCATGGCCCGGTCGCCTACGTGGACGACCCGGTCCGGCGTCTCGAGCAAGCGTCGTCGGAGCTGGAGCTGTCGCTACTCCTCGTCTTCCTGAAGGACGCCGCGCACCGCGCCCAGCGCGAGTACCGGTTCGCCGTGTGGGCGGAGGATGAGCCGACGGAAGACGTACTGGACCTCGATGTTTCGGCGGTGCTGCTCGACGCCATGCGGAAGCCGCGGCCGGAAGCCAGCGGGTTTGTGCGGGCCGGCGCGGCGGAGTATTCGGCCGTCGAGGAGCTGGAAGGCGGCGGTTCTTCACGAGCGCGGCCGCGGGTCGAGACGCTACCGGCCTTCCTCGGTGCGGGCAACCCGACCGTGGTGCCGCCGCCCCACGAGGCAAAGAGGCTGCCGGACGATCTGCGCGAGACGACGACGGTGCGCGCGGCCGTGGAGGCGCTGCGCGAAGCGGTCGACAGGGCGGCCTCGGCGCGCAGGAAGGACGCGGCGGCCGCGGCGTGGCACGCCGAGCCGGTACTGCGATTCTTCTGTACGGCGTTCGGTTGTGGGATCGCCGCCATGCGAGTGAACGAGGACGGCTTCATCGTCGCCACGGCCGAACTCTCTGCCGCCAGCGGGGTCGAGGCGAGCATTGCCGTGGGACCGGAGGGGACCTACGCGTGCACCGTCAGTGCCGGCGACACGCATCTCGCGTCCACGGCAGTAGATCCGCGGTCCTTCGAGCGGGTTCTCAAGGAGCGCTTGGCGGCGGTCGGCGTGCTGGGTCCGGGACAATGACCCGTGAGCACACGCTGACACCCGCCCCTCACCACCGCAGGGAGCGTCCGTATCCGGAAGCCGAAACAGGGTGCGGCGTGCGGTTGCTGACGCGCGTCCCGGATGCACCGGACATCCCAGCGCAACTCGCGCGAGAAACGTCCGCTCCCTGGCCGAGCCACGGTCGCGGGCCTGCTATAACTCTTCTGCTAACTTTTGGTGCTCGAAAGGGGCCATTTAGGAGGATTTCTGACCGTTGCTGACCCCGATCTGGTCAACGGCCAACGGCGACCGGCACGGACGAAACCCAAGAAAAAAGGCCCATTTTCGTTGGGAAGAGGGCTTGAGAGGTTGGCGCGCCCGACAGGATTCGCGAACCTGTGGCCTTCGGCTCCGGAGGCCGCGCGCGAGACGACTGCCGCCCACACATCCGTCCAGGCGTTGTTCCGGGCGAAGCGGTCGCCAACGTGGACCTCGGCCCGCCTCGGTGGACGGGTCAAAACCGGCCATTTGTGGACACCGCAAATCCGGCCATTTCCGGCGCCCGAGACGAGCGTTGATCTTTACCTCACGGCCTCCTGTGTTCGCAAGCTCGTTTGGAGCTTGGTTCGCCAGCTACGCGGCCCGCACTTGAGGATGTGCGCGTGATGGAGCAGGCGGTCGAGGTGACGAATGCGGTCGGCGCGGAAGGCACGTGCGACGGCCGGGTCAGCGTCGCCACTACGCAGATTCCGACGCCGGACTGATCGGCTGTTCGAGCGAGTCCCGAGGCATTCGCCCAAGTCCGCCAAGACGACCTCAACCGCCCCGATGCGGCCCGCGCCGTAGGTCACACCGTTGTCTGCCCATCTCCTGGCGTGCGGCACTCTTACCCCGAATCAGGCGCCCTTCATCCACTCGGTGGGCACGAGCGCTGGCCCACCGCGCCACTCTTCTACAATCGAGGCGTTAAACCAATCGTCATCCAGGTGGGCGTGATCGAGGACCACAAGCTGAAAGCCGTCACCGATCGACTGGGCCGCCGTGTGCAGGAACTCAAAGAGACTGTGCACCGCCCGTCGGTCCGCGTCTTCCAGCAAAGCAATGCCGCCGCCGGGAGGAGCCTCAGCGGGATAATGGGCCTGCGATGGTTGGTCAAATACAAGGATGCCGGGAACCGGGCGGTCTTGCTCCCTAAACCAACGATGAAGAGCCAATAGCGTAACAACGTGATACCCGACCCAGTTCTCGCCGCTGCCAATCCGGTTCAGATGAATTGGACCCTTCGCTGTCTCGGCTACAACAGAAAGGCGCTTGAGATCGAGGCGTATACGCCCCTCGGCGTGCTCCAAGTCTAGTCTGGCCGCGTGTTCCGTCATATAGTCCGCAATCAGATTGAGAAAGGTGTAAACGCGCTCTTCCACATCCTCGGCGTCGACCTGCTCGGCAAGCATGGTAACGCGCCGTTGCGCCTCTTCGAGGAGTGTGTCGAGGTCGTTCCTTTCATCGGGCAGGCCAAACTGTTCGAGGAACGCTCCAATGCGCCCGACAACGCGGGCTCTCTCCAAAGCCTCGTCGCGCTGCAGCTTCGCCCTCTCGTCATCCGCGTACGCGCGTTCAAGTTCACGTTGCGTCGATACAACGGTATGCTCAATGTCGAGACGCTTTTCAGCGAAGGCCTTCAGACGTTCCTGAAGATGTGGGCGTTCGGCGCCAACAGCTTGCAACTGTTGGTCCAGCACGCGGAGCGACGCGGCAAGGTCCGCGGCACCGGGTGTCGGCGAGTCGAGTTGCGCCTCGCAGAGCGGACACGTGTGGTCCGCGTCGGAGGCTCCGGTATATAGACCCAGGGACATCAGGCGCACGCGCTGCTCACCCACCTCGCGGGAGTAATTGGTTTGTTCGCGGATAAAGTGGTTAGTCGCGCGAATGTCATTCTGCACATCGTTCAACTGCCGGTGAAGTGTGCGCAGTTCGTTTTCAAGCCTGGTGATTGTTTCACTAGCACCAGAGATAATGGACGGTGATTGAAGCTCCGCTTCTGCAACGGCCGACAACTCCCGAAGGGCGAGCTGAGTGTCGGTCGGCTCATAGTCGTTGTCAATAAGGCCGACACGGCGCGCATCAATGAAAAAACGGCGAATCTGCGTATAGCCTCGTTCGTCGTGGGCCTTGAGGGCGTCACGACGTGCCTGGAGTGCAGAAAGTGCAAGCTTGGCCTTGTCTAATTCGTCTTGGCGAAGAAAATGTTCTTCATCAACAGCACCAAGAAAATAGGGAAACGTGTCCTTAATGGCCTGCGGAATGTGCTCGTCACCTTGCCGATGGAATAGCCGATCCCGGCTCGCGATCTCATCTTGCTTCTGAAAGCAAAGAAAGAGAGCGTGCCGGATAGTTGCCTGCAATGGACGCCGAGTACCTGTGAGGGGTCGATGTTCATTCTCGGCGATGCCCGCGAAGCGGGTGATCAAGCGAATCAGAGCATCTTCAGTGGTATTCTTGTGAAGATCCGCGAATGCTGGAGGACCATTGTGGTGGCCGCGACGAATGTGAATGTCCGGGCTTGTGCGTCTTCCAGGGGTGGGATTCCGCCGAGCGATAGAGAGAACATCATCGTTGTTCTCAATCTCGACGGCAAACCACGACACGTGCTGCCGGATGACGCCCTCGGCGACATAGCACTCGGAACGACCGAAGCAGTAGTCGAGAATGTCAACAAGGGAGGACTTGCCGGTTTTCGCCCAACCGGTGACAATGTTGAGGCCCGACTTTCGGAAGGTGACGGACCGACGCTCACCAGCATGGCTGTATACGCTAAGGGAACGGAGGGTGAAGCTCATACGCGCACTCCCCATGCGGCGAGTATCGTTGATGCATCCCCGGCCGCCGCGAACCAGCGGGCGATTTTGCGGACAGCATCGACGGTGTCACGTACATCCGTAGTTGCATCAGAGAGCGCGGTTTCGGTGAAGGAAGCCCGCTGGGGTCCAGCGAAAACTAGGCCGCCCTCAAGAAGGCGTATTGTGCGTCGCGCCAACGCGTAGCGAAACGCTTCGCGGAGGTACGGAGCGAGATTACGGGCGCGCGGAGCGAAGCCAACCTGGACATCGCGATTCTCTTCGAGCCAGGGAAACAGTCGCGTAGTGATGGATTTTGGTAAGCGGCTCCGGGTTGCCGGGTGAAGTGCGATGGGAAGAGCGCAGAAGACAAGGGCAAACGAGGGTGGTACTTTCCGCGCCCGCTCATAGGAGCGAACGAACTCGAAAATGAGCGCGCCACAAAAGGCCGGGTTGAAGTGATTAGCTTCTTCCGACGCCCAGCGGTCTTTCCAGGATGGGAGACTCACGCCTTGTCCTTTCGCGGTGCAAGTATCCGTTCGTAGTTGGGATGCCAGCCGATGCGTATCGCATCGGCAAGCATCTGAAGTGAACCAGCGGACAACCAGATTTCGTCACGGTTGCGAAATGGTCTTATGAACTCGCGTCCCCAACGGAACACTTGGCGCCCGTGAAGCTCCTTGGTGGGCTTGTCGGCGTCGCCGGAAAGGTCCGCGGTACAAGCCAGGAATCGGCGATGCCAAGCATCACGAAGGTGGCGGTCGTAAGTGTCAGATTCTCCGTCCAGAAGTAGATGTTCTCGTGCCCAGCGAGAACGTTGTTCGTACGCGCGGTAATAGTCGTGGACTGTCGCGCGGACCTCGGGGTCGGATATGTTGATGAGCCGCATCTGTCGGATGAAGGTTCGGTCGTCGGTAGGCAGTTCGTCGACGGGTGCCATTGCATCTATAGCGGAATCGAGACGAAGGTTGCCGAGCTTGAAGTCCTCTCGAAGTTCTGAAACTTTGTTTTGAATGGTAACAAGAGGAATTGGGGCGCTCTGCGGGCCCCGCAGGGCGGTCACGACCCGGTTGAACCACCAGCCTTCGAGATGGTCAGTGAGTGTGGACAGGTGTTCGGGGGGAGCAGAGTAATGGAGCACGGATTCAATTTCATCGCGTGCGTCTATGATGTTTGGCGCGTTGTCAAGCAGCCAGATGTTGTGGACTAGTGTGCGCCGGGCGGCGTCAGTTAGAGCGAGAAAGGCGGTTCGCGCTTGTTCGGTGGCCCTGTTCTGTGACGTCCTGGCTGCGGAGACGAGTAGCTTTGTGGCGCGAGCTTCGTCGCGGTTGTCGTCCGCCTGTCGAAGAAGGGAGAGGGCGGAGCCGGCGGCGGCGACGGCGGTCGTGAGGAGGATCAGGCGGGTGGAATCGGCGGTCGCGGGGTCTACGAGAGCGTGGGGGAGCCAGATACGCAGGGTCTTCCAGAGGTCGACACTACTGTCGGATACATCGGCGGTTCGGGCGCGATGTTTGGTTTGGAGAAGTTCGATTGGGCGGTCGGCACTCTCGAATGCGACATCATCGAAGCGCTCGATGGAGATGGCATGACTGGGATGGCGCTTACCTTCTTGTAAGGCACGGAGTAGGGCATAGCGGGCCTGAAAGAGGTACCCGGTCATGGAGGCGGAGGCGCTGTGGGATGGAGGAAGAGAGGGCAAGGTGGTCATCGGGGATTCCGTGGGGGAGGGGGCTGGTGGCCTGGGCACGGGGCGGCGCCGAGCGGGGGGGCGGTCGAGATCAGTTGCGGGAAGCGGCGACGGTTGTGCGGAGAGCAGGTCATGAGCGAGACAACCCCATCATCGGCAATCGGACATCGGCAGTCGGAGAGGTCCGTCGAGGGGACGGAGGTGGATCGCCGGGTTGACGGATCCGTGGAAAGCGCACGGGGCATTCAAGGTCGTGGAACTTGCGACGTTCGATGATATCGCGAAAGTCCAGCAGTTGCGTTCGCATGCGTGGATCCTGCCGGAGGCGGGGAAGCGTGGTGGGAGCGCGGGCGGCGGAGTCGGGTATGGCGCCGAGGAGAAGGGTGGATCAGGGAGGGCTGCGGTGGGCGAGCCCGTCGGCGGGTGGTGCGTGGCTGTGGCCGCAACTGAGGAGCGGGTTCCCGCGCAGTACAGGGCCGATGTGTGGGGAAGGCGCGCGGATGGGCTGGATGGAGGGGGGCGACCACGTGAGCGTCCTGCAGCGGCTTACGATGAGCGACGTGATCAAGAGCGGGTCGTGTGGCTTGGTGGTAGGCGTCTTCGGGGGCGTGGCGTCGCAGTGACCGGGCATCCAGATGTTCAAGTACTGCCAGCGGTACTGCCAGCCGTTTCGGGTACTGCCAGCCGTTTTCTGACCCCATGGGACCCGTTGGGATGCTGGAGAAACCCAATGAATACGGGGATTATTGGGTTTTCGGTTTCACCGCGGTCGGATTAAAAGTCAGGTGCTCTACCACTGAGCTAGCGGCCCAAAGCCTTTATATGCAACGTGTTACGGTAGCCCAAAGTAGTACTGCCAGCCGGTACTGCCGGCCGACCGTCATCTCGCGCCTACGGTTCTGGGACGAGAGCGGGCCGGGCACGAAGGCCCCAGTTGCGGCG
This sequence comes from Vicinamibacterales bacterium, assembly GCA_965222265.1. Taxonomy (GTDB): domain Bacteria; phylum Acidobacteriota; class Vicinamibacteria; order Vicinamibacterales; family UBA8438; genus JAAXGX01. Next base: position 4,119,209 of record CBDCTP010000003.1, on the reverse strand, counting down.
ACCAGCGGCATGCCGGACCCACCGGGCGAGGCGGGCGAGGCCGAGTACCCAGGTGTCAGCGGCGCGCGCCCGCGATGCGCTGCTGCACGCGGCGGAGGGGGTGCTCCCGTGGACATCGCTCACGGACCGATGCTACCACGGGGCTCCGGGGGCGGAGGAACACAGGGTGCCGACGTGTGAACTCGTGGTGAAGGAGTGCCACCACGGCGCCTCCGCAGTACAAGGGATGTCCTGCAGGATCCGACGCGGCGCTCGGCCAGATCCAGCCGCACCGTTTGGGTTCGCAACGTCAGGTTGCTGCTGACTCTCTCCGTCACGCTGCCGCCCGGACAGGGACCTGTATATCGATATGCGATATACTTTGCCGTGATCCGGAGCTTCCGTTGCAGGGACACGGAGCGACTCGCCGCCGGGTACCGCGTGCGCCGGTTCGCGGCCGTCGAGCGCGTCGCGCAACGCAAGCTGGCGCAACTCGATGCCGCGGCGACGCTCGACTTCCTGCGGGTACCGCCGGGCAATCGGCTCGAGTCGCTCAAGGGCGAGCGGCAGGGCTTCTACAGCATTCGCATTAATGACCAGTGGCGGCTCTGTTTTCGCTTCCAGGATGGAAGCGCGTTCGATGTCGAGATCGCCGACTACCACTGAGGAATGATCCCATGACCCGTTTGCAGCCGGTACACCCCGGCGAGGTGCTGAAGCACGACTTCATGGACCCGTTCGGGTTGTCGGCGACTGCGCTCGCGAAGGCGATCGGCGTGACACCGGCGCGCATCAACGAGATCGTGCGCGGTCGGCGCGGCATCACGGCCGCGACAGCCTTGCGGCTGGCGAAGTACTACGGCACCGACGCGCAGAGCTGGATGAACCTTCAGACCCGCTACGAGCTCGCACTAGCCGAGTCGGCCGCGGCACAATCCCTGCGGGACATCCGCCCGCTCGAAGCAGCTGCCCCGTGAGACCGGGCCTCATGCGGCGATAGAGGGGGACCACCGGCCTGGTATCAGCCGTGCTCTGGTCGCGATCTTCTGGGACCCAATGCTGCGCGAGGAGACGGCATCCGGCTTGCGCCGGGGCTCCCGGCGGGGAGTACAATCGGCCGAATCCCGTGCGCCGCCTCGCGGGGCGGCGCCGCGGTCGGAAGGAAGGAGAGGACACCCCATGGCTTCGAATCACGTCCGTCGTCTCGTCACCGCGTTCGCCGTTCTGGTGTTCGCGCCCGGTATAGCGTACGGGCAGTTGTCGGAAACCGCCGGGTGGGCCATCGACGTGGGCCGGGATTTCCGGTCGATTCCCGACGTGACCTACCTGACCGCCAACCAGTGGGAAGGGAAGCTGGACATCTACGTGCCTCGCGACGACTCGGCGGGGCCGCATCCGACGTTCATCTACTTCCACGGCGGGGCGCACGTGTTCGGCAGCAAGGAGGCGAGCTTCCTCACGCTGTTGCCCTACCTGGAGATGGGGTGGGCGGTGGTGAACGTCGAGTACCGCCTGGCGGGGGCGGCACACGCGCCGGCCGCGGTGGAGGACTGCCTGTGCGCGGTGCGCTGGGTCATCGAGAACGCGGACGACTACAACCTGGACGCGGGTCGGCTGGTGCTGACGGGCGCCTCGGCGGGGAGCCATCTGGCGCTGACGTCCGGCATGCTGCCCGCCTCGACGGGTCTCGACCGGCAGTGCCCGGGCGCGCCCATCGTGGTGGCCGCGGTGGTGAACTGGTACGGCATCACCGACGTGCTCGAGCGGCTCGAGGGGCCGCACGCGAGGCCGGGGACGGTCCGGTGGTTCGGGAGCAACCCGAACCGGCAGGAGCTGGCGCAGTTCCTCTCGCCCATCCGCTACGTGCGCGAGGGGCTGCCGCCGATCATCACCATCCACGGTGACCAGGATCCGCGCATTCCGCATACCCAGGCGGTGCGGCTGCACGAGGGGCTGGACCGGGTGGGCGTGCCGAATCAGCTCGTGACCATCCCGGGCGGCGGGCACGGCGGGTTCCCGCCGGACGAGATGCGGCGCAGCCACGAGGCAATCCGCGCGTTTCTCGAGAAGCACGCCTCAGGGAAGTCGATGATGAAGACCACGGTGGACTGATAGCGAATCGGGCGGGCGGGATCGGCGGCCGGTCGGCGGCCGGTTCCGCCCGCGGCTCGCGGCGAGGCGCCCGCCATTCTACGGCGAAGTGTTTCCTAGCGGCCGGCCAGGTCGCGCTCGGCCTGCTCGCGGATGTAGTGGCGCAGCGCGGTGAGTTGCTGGTCGGTCAGCTCGGGGTAGGCGGGCATGCCCTGGGCGTTGCGGCCGTCGCGTAGGACGCGGGCGAACGCCGCCGCGGACAGCACGGCGCCCGAGGCGCGCAGGTCGGGCGCCATGCCGGACGACATGGCGCCGCGCCCGTGGCACGAGCTGCAGACGCCGCCGTACTCCAGGGCGCCCTGCTGGGCCAGGCCGGCATCCACCTCGAAGAAGGCCGCCTCGACCGGCACCGGGACGCGCGGCGGGGGTGACGCGGGCAGCTCCGCGCCGCCGTCGAGCGCGAAGGCGATCAGGCGCCGCGGGTGCACGCCGTAGGACCAGCCGTGGGCGACCTCGCTCGGGCCGCCGACCCCGGCCATGGCGCCGCCCCAGCCGACCAGCAGGGCCACGTACTGCCGGCCGTCGATCGCGTAGGTTATGGGCGGCGCGGAGATGCCCGAGCCGACGTGGAAGCGCCACAGCTCGGCGCCGCTCTCCGCGTCGTAGGCGACGAGTTCGCCGTCGGCCCGCCCCTGGAACACCAGGTTGCCCGCCGTCGTGAGCGTCCCGGCGTTCCACATGCCCTCCAGCGGGACCTCCCACACTTGCTCCTGGCGCACCGGATCCCAGGCCTGCAGCGACCCGAGCACGTCGTCCGGGCGCGAGGAGCCGAGGCGGCGCGTCGAGACCCCCGTGCCGGATCCGCGCTCCGGTGAGCGCCAGCCGTCGAGGTCGATGCCCTCGTCGGTGAACCGGTACGAGAGGTGGATGGTCGGGATGTACGCGAGGCCGGTCTCCGGGTTGAACGACATCGCGTGCCAACTGTGGCCGCCGATCGGTCCCGGCGAGACCAGGGCGGGGGCGGTCTCGTAGCGCGCGCCGGGCACCTCGACGGGCCGGCCGGTGGTCGTGTCGACGGCGCTCGCCCACGTGACCTCGGTGAACGACTCGGCCGAGAGCAGGCGCCCGTTGGAGCGGTCGATCACGTAGAAGAAGCCGTTCTTGGGCGCATGCATCAGCGCCTTCACCGGCCGCTCGTGGATCGTCAGATCGGCCAGCACGATGTCCATGTTCGAGTTGTAGTCCCAGGTCTCGCCCGGCGTGGTCTGGTAGTGCCAGCGGTACTCGCCGGTGTCCGGGTCGAGCGCGACGATGGAGCAGAGGAACAGGTTGTCGCCGCCGTCCGGGCTGCGGATCTTCCGGTTCCACGGCGACCCGTTGCCGGTGCCGATGTAGACGGCGTCGAACTCGGGATCGTAGGTGAAGCCGTGCCAGGCGTTCCCGCCGCCGCCGTGCTCCCACCAGTCGCCCGTCCAGGTCTCGGCCGCCATGGCCATCGCGTCGTTCTCGAACCCGTCCGCGGGGTTGCCGGGCACGATGTGGAAGCGCCACGCCTGCGCGCCGGTCTCGGCGTCGTACGCCGTCACGTAGCCCCGGGCCGCGCCGTTTTCGGTACCGCCGTTGCCGACCAGCACCTTGCCCTTGAACACCTTCGGGGCGCCGGTGATGTAGAAGTTGTCGTCGGCGTCGATGGTCATCGTGCTCCACAGCTCGCGTCCCGTCGCGGCGTCGAGCGCGCTCAGCCGACCGTCCCACGTGGCGACGTACACCTTGCCCTTCCAGAACGCGATGCCCCGGCTGTGGTCCCAGCCCACCCGCAGGCGGCGGTCGGCATGGTTGGCGACGTCGGGGTCGTACTCCCAGAGCATGGCGCCGGTCGCCGCATCCACGGCGCGCACGACGTTCATGCTGCGGACGAAGTACATGACGCCGTCCACGACCAGCGGCGTGGAGACGAGGCCACGGTCGCCCGGCAGATCGACGTACCAGTCCACCGCGAGGCGGCCGACGCTGGCGGTGTCGATCTGGGTGAGCGGACTGAAGCGCTGCTCGCTGTAGGTGCGGCCGAACGCGAGCCAGTCGTTGCCCGGGGTCTCGGCCGCGAGCGCGGCGTCGTCCACCACGGGCGCAGGCGCCTGCTGGGCGAACGGGACCGACGCCTGCGCCGCGAGAACGAGTGCGGCGGCGACGCCGGCCGTGCGTCTCGTGGCTACCATGCTATGCCTCCACACCAAGCCGGAATCGGCGCTGTACCGGGAGCCTGCGCCGCAGCGGTGCACACTCCGCCGGGCGCGCACGGCGCGCCTCGGCGGGAGCGGCGCGGGGCGAAGGGGTCCCCGCAAGCGGACGCCGGGGGTTCGGGGCGCAGCCCCGTCTGATTGAAGCCTAGTCGTGGATGGTGATCGGGACCGACGCGGCCATCTGGCCCCACTCGAACCCGAACATGTCGCTCGTCACCGACAGCGTCAACTGGTCGGCGGGCGGGTCGCGGTCCTCCACGTCCATCGCGATGTGCGCCACGTCCTGGCTCGCGTCGTACTGCGTGCCCCACTGGCCGGTCTGGCCGTTGACGATGAGATGAAACTCGTCGCCCATGTGCGCGGCCCAGAGCGTGTACTCGCCGGCCGGGATGTGGGCGTCGCGAATCATCAGGTCCTTGTCGGTGACGAGCGTGGTCGCCTCGTCGGCGCCCAGCCGCCACACCATGCTGCCCATCGGCTCGACGCTCTCGCCGACCACCCGCTCCCTCAGGTACGGCCGGCCGTAGCTGATGGAGAGGTTGGCGTCGTCGACCATCCAGTCGACCTGGACGTGCGGGCTGCCGGCCTGGCCGGGATGGACCTCCATTGCCTTGCCGCCGCCCAGCATCTCGGGTGTCGAGGTCGCCGGGTCGGCGGCCGCCTCAGGTTCCGGCTCGGGCATCGGCTCGGCGGTCGTTTCCTCGGCTGTGTCTCCACCGCACGCGACGGCGAAGGCGCACGCGAAGAGCAGTACAGAGAACAAGAGATGCTTGCGGTTCATCGGGAGACTCCTGGCTGCGTGGCTTCGATCCTCGGTGACGTTGCGCTTGAACTTCCGGGCCAATATAGCACGCCGGGATTAGCTCGCCTCCGCCGCGCTCGCTGCCGCGGCGCGTCCCTGGGCTATGCAGTCCGGCAGCCCCACGCCCCCGAAGGCGGCCCCGATCAGCCGCAGTCCCGGCAGGCGGTCGAGCCGGGCATCGATCGCGGCCAGCCGCGCCAGATGGCCCACCTCGTGCTGCGGGTTCAGCCGCGGCCAGCGGTAGGCGCGGGCGACGACGGGCGCACCGCGGACGCCCAGCAGCTTCCCGAAGTCGCGGTGGGCGCAGTCGATCAGGTCGGCGTCGGCCCGCGCCAGCGCGGCGCCGTCGCGCGCGCCGCCCAGGAAGCCGCGCAGCAGCACGTGGCCGCGCGGTGCGCGGTGCGGCCACTTCGAGGACACCCACGTCGCTGCCATCAGCGACACCCCGCGCTCGACGCGCGGCACGACGAAGCCCGTGCCGCGCAGCGCGTTGCCGACGTCCGAGCGCGGGTAGCCCAGCGCCACGGTGGCCGTCGACGTGTAGGGAATGCCGCCGCAGAGCGCCGCCAGGTCGGCGTCGAGAGGGCGCACCAGCTCGGCCGCGACGTATGCCGGCACGGCCAGGACGACCTGGCGTGCGGAGACCTGCCCGCCGGTGGTCAGCGTCAGCCGGTACGGGCCCGGGCCCTCGAGCCCCGCCACGCCGACGCCCGTCCGGACCGCGGCGGGGGCCAGCGCGCCGGCCAATGCCGCCACCATTTCTCCGATGCCGCCCGGCAGCGACCGGAACAGGCCGTCGGCGTCCCGCCCGGTCCGCAGCGAGGCGAGGCCCCGGATGAGGCTGCCGTGGCGCGCTTCCGCTTCGAGCAGCCGCGGAAAGAGCGCGCGCACGGACAAGCGTTCGACGTCGCCGGCGTGGATGCCCGCCAGCAGCGGCTCGGCGATGTAGTCGACCACCTCGCGCCCGAAGCGGCGGCCGAAGAACGACGCGATCGACTCATCGTCCGCGTCGCCCGCCGGCCGGCGGGGAACGAAGCGCTCCAGAGCCATGCGGACCCGGCCGCGAGCCGAGAGCAGCCCGGTCGTCACCAGGGGCAGCAGCCGGGTGGGGACGCCCAGCACCGAGGCGTCCGGCAACGCGTGGAGGCGGCCGCCGCGCAGGACGAACGCCGTTCGCGGCTGGAGGGTCGGGACGAGGCGGTCGCCAAGCCCCAGCTCGTTGCACAGCTCGATCGCGGCCGGCTTCTGCACCAGCAGCGCGTCCGGGCCGCCGTCGATGGTGAAGCCGTCGACCTGCTCCGTGCGGACGACGCCGCCGAGTCGGGAGGAGCGCTCGAGCAGCACGTGCGACACGCGGCGCGCCTGCAGCTCATAGGCGGCGGCCAGCCCGCTGATGCCGCCTCCCACGACCGCCACGTCGACGTCGGTGTCAGGCACTGCGGGCGTGGACGAACTGGGCCAGCGCCTGGACGTGCTCGACCGGGGTCTCGGGCAGGATGCCGTGCCCGAGGTTGAAGATGTGCCCCGGACGGCCCGCCGCCTGCCGGAGGACCCGATCGGCACCGGCCAGCAGGCGCTCTATCGGTCCCAGCAGCAGCGTCGGGTCGAGGTTGCCCTGCACCGCCTTGTCCGCGCCGATCCGTTCCCACGCCTCGTCGAGCGGAATGCGCCAGTCCACGCCGACCACGTCGCCGCCGGCCTCGGCCATCGCCTCCAGCAGGGTGGCGGTGCCGGTGCCGAAGTGGATCACCGGTACGCCGGATGCCTCGACGGCGCGCAGGATGCGCATCGTGTGGGGCAGGGCGAACTCGCGGTAGTCGCGCACGCACAGGGCGCCGACCCAGGAGTCGAACAGTTGGACGGCCTGCACGCCGGCCTCGATCTGCGCCAGCAGGTAATCGGTGACGACCGTGGCCAGGGTTTCGCACAACTGGTGCCAGACGGCCGGCTCGCCGTACATCAGCGCCTTCGTACGGGTGTAGCTGCGCGACGCGCCACCCTCCACCGCGTAGGAGGCGAGGGTGAACGGCGCGCCGGCGAAGCCGATGAGCGGCACGCGTCCGTCCAGCTCGTGCCGCACGAGGCGGATCGTCGCCAGCACGTGAGGCAGCGCCTCTCGTGGATCGCAGCCCCGGAGCCGGCGCACGTCCTCGGCCGCGCGGACGGGGCGCTCGATGACGGGGCCCTCGTTCTTGACGAAATCGAACGGGATGCCCATCGGCTCGAGCGGGAGCAGGAGATCCGAGAACAGGATGGCCGCGTCGACGTCGAGCCGCTCGACCGGTTGCAGCGTCACTTCGGCGGCCAGGTCCGGGCGCCGGCAGATGTCCAGCAGCGTGTGGCGGGCCCTGATGGCCCGGTACTCCGCCATGTAGCGGCCGGCCTGCCGCATGAACCAGACCGGCGTGACATCGACCGGCTCCCGGCGGCAGGCCCGCAGGAAGTTGTCGTTCACGCCTGGTATGGTACTACTCCGTTCAGATGCCATACATGCGGTTCTCGCGCAACAGGCGCGGCTACGAGCACACCTACGTCCTGCACACTTTCCGCGGCGAGGGGCGGTCCAAGCCGCGCCTCCTGTACTGGTTCCGGACGCCGCCCGGCGTCAGGGTCGGCCGCCACCCGCTCGACGAGGAGGCCATCCGCGCGATCGAGGAGAACAACCCGAGCCTCGCGTTCGATTGGGGCCGGATGCTCAAGGTGCAGCCTCCGCCCCTGCCGGATGCCGAGCGGCGCGGGAAGGCGCAGCGGGCCGCGCGGCCGCCCCGCGGCGCCGCTGCGGGGCAAGGCGCCCGTCCGCCGGCCGCGGCCGGCGGCGAACCGCGGCCCGCCCGCGAGCCGCAGGGCGAGTCCCCGCCGGCCGAGCCGGAGCTGATGCCCGAGCTCGAGGCGGACGAGCCGGCTCCGGCGTGGCGGCATCCGGTGGTGGCGCTGATGGGCGAGGAGATGCTCGAGCGGCTGCGGGCGCGCTACGCGGAAATCGGGGTGCGGATTGCCGAGAAGCGGATCGACCCGGGCGCGCGCGACGCGTTGCGGGCGCGGGCCGAGACGCTCAACCCCGACAGCTGGGCTACCACGGAGGACGCCGTGCGCGGCATCGAGCGCTTCGAGGCGGAGGCCGAGGCCATCAGGGGCAGCCTCGGGCGCCGCCGGCCGCGGACGCGCCGCGCGGCCGGCAGCGGCGACGATTTACCGTCGTAACGCCCCGGGGGTTTTGCTATAATGCGGGTCATTATGCGTACTTCCAGACGCTCGTATACACGCGCGGCGGGACGTTGGGCGTGCGCGGCGGTCGTGGTCGTCGCGCTGGGCGCCATTGCCGGCGCGCAGCCGCCAGGCCAGGAGCGGCTCGGCCCGGAGGACGTCGGCCGCATCCTCGCGGGCAGCCAGGCTCCCATCTTTCGCTCCGGCGTCACCCTCGTGACGACGGACGTCATCGCCCGGGATGACAACGACGCATTCATACCGGACCTGACCAAGGACGAGATCACCGTCTTCGAGGACGGCCAGCCGCAGGAGATCGCCTCGCTGGTGCTGGTGCACGGCGGGCGCGTCTACAACCAGCTCCTGCCGCCGGCGCCGGTGCAGGAAGGCATCGTGCTGCCGCCGTCCAGGCCGGTGAACGACACCGCGGGCCGCATCTTCATCCTCTTCGTCGACGATCTCCATCTCAACACGAGCTTGACGCCGAAGATCCGGCAGGTGTTCGAGACCATCGCCGACACGCTGATCCACGAGGGCGACCTGTTCGGCATCGTCTCGAGCGGCCCGTCCGCCATCAACGTCCAGATGACCTACGACCGGGCCCTGCTGTACTCCGCCATGGGACGCATCACGGGCGATGGGTTCTCCAATCAGGAGATGGTCGAGCAGTTGTCGGGCGGCCCGGGCGGGCCGGGTGAGTTGCGCTGGCGCGCGCACAAGGCCTTCAAGCTGGCGCGCGACATCGTCCGCAACCTCGAGGACGTCGAGAACCGCCGCAAGGTCTTCGTCTACCTGAGCAGCGGGTATGACTTCAACCCGTTCGAGTACGAGCGGTTCCGGCAGAGCCCCATCGGTCGCGCGATGGCCGGCATACAGGAGGCGGGTGCGGGCAACGACTCCTTCTATCAGGGCATCACCGACCGCGACATCGACATGTTCAATGTGAACGAGCGGCAGGGGACCGTCTTCGCGGACAGCGACCTGGCGCTCGAGCTCAAGCAGCTCACGCTCGCGGCCAACCGCGCGAACGCCTCGTTCTACACCATCGATCCGCGGGGGCTGGTGGCGGGGCCGGACATCGGCTACGACGTGCCGCTGCGGGAGTGGCGAGACCACGTCTTCCAGACGCAGAACTCGTTGCGGCTGCTGGCGGAGCTGACCGGCGGCATGGCCGTCGTGAACCGCAACGATTTCGACGACGCGCTCGAGGAGATCGACGCGGAGACCAGCGACTACTACGTGCTCGGCTTCTACTCGAACAATCCGGATCCCACGTTCCGCACGCGCCGCCTGCGGGTGGAAGTCAACCGCGATGGCGCGAGCGTGCGGCACCGCACCCACTACTCGTTCCCGCGGCAGCCGGAGCAGCCGGTCCTCACGAACGCGGGAGGCTGAGCTTCGTTGCGGAATGCCTGACGTGCGGCCGCCTGCGGCGCGGAAGTGGAGGTCTGTGATCGGGCGGTTCGTTTTTGCGCACCGCACCGTCCAGCTCGTCGGTGTCGCCGCGTTCGTCTTGTGTTTCGGAGCGGTCGGCCAGGCACCGCACGCCGGGCCGGCCGCCGCCGTGCCGGCCTCGCCGCCCGCGCTGGATCCGACCGTCGATCCGCCTCGGCTGCTCGACGTCACCGACCTGCGGCAGCCGCGCATCCGCGCCCGCGCCGCGATGATCTACAATCCGACGACCCACGAGATCCTGTGGGAGTCGAACGGCTTCGAGCGGCGCTCCATTGCCAGCATCACCAAGGTGATGACGGCGCTCGTTTTCCTGGAGCAGCGGCCGGACCTCGATGGCGACGTCGTGATCTCCCGGCGTGACGTCCGGCACGCGTCGACCACGTATCTCCGGCGCGGAGAGGTGGTGTCGCTGTACAACCTCCTGCATCTGGCGCTCGTGGCGTCGGACAACGTCGCCGCGCGGGCGCTCGCGCGCGTCTCGCCGTGGGGCACTGCCGGGTTCGTCGAGCAGATGAACGGCATGGCGGCCGCGCTGGGCCTGCGCGGGACCGCGTTCACCGATCCGTCCGGGCTCGACAGCGGCAACGTCTCGACGGCCTACGACGTGTCGCGGCTCATTGCGCACGCCACCAGGCGTCCCGTCATCTCCACCATCATGCGCAAGCAGGTGCATCGCTTGCGCACCAGTCGGCGCCGGCTGACCGTGCGCAACACGAACCGGCTCCTGCGCGGCCGACTGCTCGTCCACGGTGGCAAGACCGGCTATATCGATGCATCGGGCTACTGTCTGGCCACGGTCGTCAAGCTGCCCGATCACGACCCGCTGTCGCTGGTGGTGCTCGGCGCCGGCTCGCTGGAGCGCCGGTTCTCCGAGGTGCGGCGGCTCGCCACCTGGGTGTCGCGGAACGGCGCCGCGCTCGCCGCCTCGGCCGTCCGTCCGGCCGACTGAGCCCCGTCATGCGCGACGTGATCATCATCGGATCGGGTCCGGCGGGGTTGACGGCCGCCCTCTATGCCGCGCGCGCCAATCTGGAGCCCCTGCTCATCGAGGGGCTGGAGTCGGGCGGCCAGTTGATGCTCACCACCGCCGTCGAGAACTATCCGGGATTCCGCGACGGGGTCATGGGGCCGGACCTGATGGCGGAGATGCGCGCGCAGGCCGAGCGCTTCGGCACCGAGTTCATGCGCGGGGACGTCGCGAGCGTCGACCTGACGGCGCCCAGCTTCGCCGTGGCGACCGCCGACGAGACGACGTACCGGGCCCGGGCGCTCATCATCGCCACCGGCGCGTCGGCGCGGCTGTTGGGACTGCCCTCGGAGCGCGCGTTGATGGGCCATGGCGTATCGACCTGCGCGACCTGCGACGGCTACTTCTTTCGCGACAAGCCGATCGCGGTGGTCGGGGGCGGCGACTCCGCGATGGAGGAGGCCACCTTCCTGACGAAGTTCGCTTCGCACGTGACGGTGGTGCATCGGCGCGACGCGCTGCGGGCGTCCAAGATCATGCAGGACAAGGCGTTCGGTAACCCCAAGATCTCGTTCGAGTGGAACGCGGCCGTGGAGGAGGTCGTCGATACGCAGAAGGGTGTCGTGACCGGGGTCGTGCTGCGCGACGTGAACACCGGTGAGCGGAAGAGCCTGCCGGTCGAGGGCTTGTTCGTCGCTATCGGGCATACGCCCAATACCCGCCTGTTCGAGGACCAGATCGAGCTCGATGCCGCCGGCTACATCGTGCCGCGCGGCGGGGCACGGACGAGCGTTGCCGGGGTGTTCGCGGCTGGCGACGTGCAGGACCACGTCTACCGGCAGGCGGTCACCGCGGCGGGGTCGGGCTGCATGGCCGCGATCGACGCCGAGCGCTACCTCGAGAGTCTGCCGGCCGAGTCCTGACCGCCGCGACCCTGCGGCTGCCCCCGCCGCTCGTCACTTCTCGATCCAGCCTCCGCCGAGAACCGTCCCACCGTCATAGAAGACCACGGCCTGCCCGGGGGTGATCGCCGGCTGTGGATCGTCGAACTCGACGTGTACGGCGCCGTCCTCCAGGACATCGACCTGCGCCGGGGCGGCGGCGTGCCGGTGCCGGATCTGCGCTGCCGCGCGGAGGGGGCCGGACGGTGCGCATCCGGCAATCCAGTTCACCGTCCCCGCGCGCAGCGTGGACCGCTCGAGCGCCTGGCGTGGGCCGACCGTCACACGTCCCGACGCGGCATCCAGCTCGGTCACGTACAGGGGCACCGGGCCGGAGATGCCGAGGCCCCGGCGCTGGCCGACCGTGTAGCGATGGACGCCGGCATGCCGCCCGAGCGTCCGGCCCGCGCCGTCCACGATGCGGCCCGGCCGCACGGCGTCCGGCGCGCGGCGCGCCACGAACGCCGCGTAGTCGCCGTCCGGGACGAAGCAGATCTCGTGGCTGTCCGGCTTGCGCGCGACCGGCAGCGAGCGGGCCTCGGCATAGGCACGGACCTCCGGCTTGCGCCGTGCGCCCAGCGGGAACCGCGCGCACGCGAGCTGGGCCTGCGTCAGGCCGAACAGGAAGTACGACTGGTCCTTGGCGGCGTCCACGCCGCGCTTGAGATGATACGTGCCGTCCGCCGACCGCTCGACCCGCGCGTAGTGCCCGGTCGCGACCGCGGGGGCGTCGAGGCCGTGCGCCCGCTCCAGCAGGGTGGTGAACTTCAGGTCGCTGTTGCAGCGGACGCACGGGATCGGCGTGCGGGCGGCCGTGTACTCGCGCACGAAGCGCGACACCACCTGCTCGTCGAACTGCCGCTCGAAGTTGACGATGTAGTGCGGAATGCCCAGCGTGGCGGCGACCCGGCGCGCATCGTGCAGGTCGTCGAGGGTGCAGCAGCTGCCGAACTGCTGCCCGCCTTCGCGCTGATCGTACAGCTGCATCGACAGGCCGATGACGTCGTGACCCTCCTCGGCCAGGAGCGCCGCGGCAACGGACGAGTCGACGCCGCCGGACATGGCGGCCACGATGCGCACGGCCTCACGCCCCCACGTGCTGGCCGGTGCGCGACAGCGCCCGCAGACGCTCGACGACCCGCGGCATGATGTCGACCACGTGGTCGATCTGCTCGCTCGTGTTGCCGAGACCGAGGCTGAAGCGGATGGAGTTCTGGGTGCGGTGGGGAGGGAAGCCCATGGCGCGCAGCACGTGCGACGGCTCGAGCGTGCCGGAGGAGCACGCCGATCCGGTGGAGACGGCCAGCCCTTCAAGGTCGAGCGCGATCAGCAGCGACTCGGCCTCGACGCGGTCGAAGCTGATGTTCGTGGTGTTGGGCACGCGCAGCGCCGGGTCGCCGTTGACGACGGTGCCCGGCACGCCGGCCAGGATGCCGGCTTCGAGACGGTCGCGCAGGCCCGCGATGTCGCCCGTGCCGGCCTCCAGCTTCGCCCTGGCGATGCGGGCGGCGGTTCCCAGCCCCGCGATGGCCGCCACGTTCTCGGTGCCCGCCCGGCGGCGGCGCTCCTGCCCGCCGCCCGTCGTTGCCGCGACCAGGCGCCGGCCGCGCCGCACCCAGAGTGCGCCGACGCCCTGCGGGCCGTTGAACTTGTGGGCCGACAGCGACAGGAGGTCGACGCCGAGACGATCCACGTCGATCGGGATCTTGCCGATCGACTGCACGGCATCGGTGTGGAACAGGGCGCCCTGCTCATGCGCGATCGCCGCCAGCTCCGCAAGCGGCTGGATCGTGCCGATCTCGTTGTTGGCCTGCATGATCGATACGAGGGCGGTCGCGGGGGTCAGCGCCGCCTCGAGCGTCTCCGGCGACACGATGCCGCGGCTGTCGACCGGGAGCAGCGTCGTGCTCCAACCCCGCCGCGCAAGCGCCTTCAGGGTGTTGAGAACCGCCTCGTGCTCGATGGCGCTCGCGACGAGCTGCCGCCGCGCCCCGGCCGCTTCGGCGACGCCGCGGATCGCCAGATTGTCGGCCTCGGTGCCGCCGCTCGTGAAGATGATCTCCTGCGGGCGGGCGCCGATCAGGTCGGCAACCGCGCCGCGCGCGACGTCGAGCCGGGACTTCGCCGTCTGTCCGAACGTGTGTACGCTCGACGCGTTGCCGAACTCGCCGCGCAGGACCGCGACGGTGGTCTCGAGCACCGCCGGCTCGAGCGGCGTCGTCGCATTGTGGTCGAGGTACACGTGCATTCGCCGATCTTACCATCGGGAACTCTCGCGCCGGTCCGTCGCCGCGGGCTGCTAGACAGGATCGGGCGCCTTTCCGTATACTGCAAGGTCTGCGCCCGAATGGCCGCGGTGGCGCAGAATAGGAGTCCTGATGGTCGCGATGTGGAAGCGCGAGGAGGGCAGTGGCTCTTCTGAGTTGAAGATCGACCTGCAGTCGGGCATAGCGCCTTCGTCGAGTAAGGTTGAGGAACGGCGTGTGGAGAGAAATAGAGTTACATCATCCGGGCCTGCTATTGTGACTATTGGCAAGTCGATCGTCGTCAAGGGTGAGCTGAGCGGAAAGGAAGACCTGACAATCGAAGGTCGGATCGAGGGGAAGGTCGATCTGAGCGAGCACGTGCTGACGATTGGCCCGAACGCGAAGCTCAAGGCGCAGGTGGCTGCAAAGTCCATCGTCGTGATTGGCGAGGTTACCGGCAACATTGCCGCTTCCGAGCGGATCAGCATTCGCGAGGAAGGCTCGGTCGAGGGAGATATCGCCGCGCCGCGGGTGGCGATTGCCGAGGGCGCCACCTTTCGCGGCAGCATCGACATGCGGCGCACTCAGTCCGGCAAGACGGGCGGTGGGCAACGACCGGCCGGCCCGGAGCCGGCGTCGGCCCCCACGGGCGGCGCTTCCAAGCCGTAGCCTCGATCCCCGACCCCGTCTGGTTCTCGGGACCAGAGCAATTCCCGGGGAGGACCAATGATCGGCGCCCTCATGTCCAGGTTGGGGCAGCGGGACCCTATCGGCGCGGTCTCTCTCAATGCGGCCAAGGTGCGGTCCGCGTGCCTGCTCGCCAGCTTCGTCGATGCGTTGCGCAAGCGGCCGGAGCCGATCGTGGTCGAGCTCGGCCCGGCGACCGAAGGCAACGTCGCGTTTCTGGGCGAAAACGTGGCCTGCAGGATTTTCGTCGAGGATCTGCTGGAGAAACTGTCGGAGACGCACGGCGACACGGGCGACGACGCGGTGGTGCCGCCGCTCGAGTACGCGGACGAGAGCGTCGACGGCATCCTGTGCTGGGACATATTCGACTATCTGAATCCGAGCGCGGGTCAGGACCTCGCGGACGATCTGGCCCGCATCCTGCGTCCCGGCGGTGCGCTGCTGCTATACCACCGCACCGAGAGCATGTTGGACTCACGCCGGGTCAAGTACGAGATCGTCGACGAGAGCAGCCTCCGCTGGCGAATCTGCAACGACGCGATGCCGCGCCCGTCGCGGGTGCTCCAGAGCCGCGAGGTCGCGAAGATGTTCCGTTCGCTGAACATCGCGGGCGCCATCCGGCTGAAGAGCCAGATGCGCGAGGTGATGTTCCGGAAGTCGTCCGTGGTGGCTAGAGCAGGTTGACGTGATCGAGTCTGCCGCCGGGCGCAGGGGTGGGGTGAATGGCGCGACCCGTCGTTGCCTTGTTGAGCGACTTTGGAACCCGGGACCACTACGTGGGCGCCATGAAGGGCGTCATTCTCGGCATCTGTCCTGATGCCACGCTGGTCGACATCTCGCACGACATCCCGGCGCATGACGTGCTGACCGCGGGCCTGGAGCTGGCCGCGACCTACCGCTATTTTCCCGCGGGAAGCGTGTTCCTCGTCGTGGTCGACCCCGGCGTCGGCTCCGAGCGCCGCGGCGTCGCGGCCGACACGGGCGACTACCGCTTCGTCGCGCCGGACAACGGCGTGCTGACCGCGGTTCTCAACGAAACGCCGCCGCGGCGCGTCGTCGAGCTGACCGAGCGCCGCTATGCCCGGCCGACGGTGAGCCGGACGTTCGAGGGCCGCGACCGCTTCGCGCCCGCCGCGGCCTGGGTCGCGAAGGGCGTGCAGCTGTCGGCGCTCGGCCGGCCCGTGACCGACTACCGCACGCTCGACCTGCCGGTGCCCGAGCTCGCGACCGACCGCATCGTGGGATGCGTGCTGCGCGTCGATCGGTTCGGCAACCTCGTGTCGAACATCGACCGCAAGAGCTTCGATCGGCTGGCGCAGCAGGGGTCCATCCAGATAGAGGTCGGCCCGCACGGCATCGACCGGCTGGTGGAGACCTACGCGGACATCGGCGAGGACGAGGTCTGCGCCCTGTTCGGAAGCACGGAGCATCTCGAGTTCGCGGCGAACTCGACCAGCGCGGTCGAGCGGCTGGGCGTCGAGCGGGGCGCCACCGTCGTCGTACGACAGGAGTAGGAGTGTGCGCCGTAGAGCCTTGCAGACGCCGCACGGCGCGCCTCGGCGGGAGCGGCGCGGGGCGCAGGGGTCCCCGCAAGCGGACGCCGGGGGTGCGGGGCGCAGCCCCGTCTGATTGAAGCTGGGAAAGCGTTCCGGATGATCGACCTGGATCTCACGGAAGAACAGCGCCTGCTGCAGCAATCTGTCCGGGAATGGGGCGCCCGCGAGATCGCGCCCCGCATCCACGACCTCGATCGGCAGCATCGGTTCGATGCGGGCATCCTGCCCCGGATGGCGTCGCTCGGCCTGTTGGGCATCAGCATTCCAGCCGAGTACGGCGGCGCCGGCATGGACTACGTCAGCCTCGGGCTGGCCTGCGAGGAGCTCGAGTACCTCGACACGTCGCTGCGCGTCATCATGTCGGTGCACGCGGGGCTCAACTCGCTCAGTCTGCTGAGCTGGGGCACCGAGGATCAGCGCCGGCGGTATCTCGTCCCTCAGGCCCGCGGCGAGAAGATCGGCGGTTACGGCCTGACCGAGCCGGGGGCGGGAAGCGACGTGCGGGCGATCCAGTCGGTTGCCGTGAAGCGGGACGGCTACTGGGTGCTGACGGGGGAGAAGACCTGGATCTCGCTGGCCGACGTGGCGGATCACTTCCTCGTCTTCGCCTGGAGCGACCGCGAGAAGAAGCAGCGGCGCGACGTCTCGGGGATCAGCGCATTCATCGTCGAGCGGGGGTACCCCGGCTTCTCCAGCGGGGCGCTCGAGGAAAAATGGGGCATTCTGGCCGGGAACACCGGGTTCTTCAAGCTGGATGAGGTCGAGGTGCCGGCGGCCAACCTGCTCGGCCGCGAAGGCGAGGGGTTCAAGATCGCGATGTTCGCCCTCGACCAGGGGCGCTACACGGTCGCGGCGGGTGCCACGGGCCTCATCCGGGCGTGCCGGGACGCCAGCGTACGATACGCGACCGAGCGCCGGACCTTCGGCGTACCGATCGGGCAGCATCAGCTGGTGAAGGAGATGCTCGCGCAGATGGAGTCCGACTATCAGGCGGCCCGTCTGCTGTGGCTGCGGAGCGGGTGGCTCAAGAACCGGGGGCGGCGCGACACGCGCGAGACCGGTCTCGCCAAGTGGTTCGCGACCGTCGCTTCCGAGCGTGCGGCGGGCGATGCCGTCCAGATTCACGGCGCGAACGGCTACTCCGACGAATACCCGGTCGGGCGCTTCTACCGCAACTGCAAGGGCGCCGTAATCTACGAGGGCACCCGCGAGATTCACAAGCTGATGCAGGCCGACTACGTGCTGGGGTACCGCTCCGACCGGGACACGCGATGCACGCTGCCGCCGTACCGCGAGGCGGAGCCGGCGGGGTAGGACTGTCAAGGGAGCACGATGCAGGCTGAAGATCTGTCACTGGCGTTTCTCGACGTCGTGGAGCAGGCGGCGATCGCCTGCGCTCACACGATGGGCCAGGGCGACCGCCACCGGTCCGACCGGGTCGCTGTCGAGGCGATGCGCGAGCGGCTCGACCATGTGCCTATCGACGGCCGCGTGGTGATCGGCGAGGGGGAGCGCGACCAGGCGCCGATGCTCTACATCGGCGAGCGCGTCGGTCGCGGCGCCGCCGGCCACGAAGGGCTGCCGGAGATCGACATCGCGGTCGATCCCCTG
Organism: Vicinamibacterales bacterium; assembly: GCA_965222265.1. GTDB lineage: Bacteria > Acidobacteriota > Vicinamibacteria > Vicinamibacterales > UBA8438 > JAAXGX01. The sequence continues at coordinate 4,101,430 of CBDCTP010000003.1, read as the reverse complement.
GAGGGGACCAACCTGTGCGCCACGGGCGCGCCGCGGGCCATCGCGGTGCTGGCGGCGTCCGAGCGCGGAGGCCTGCTGCACGCGCCCGACGTCTACATGCAGAAGCTCGTCGTCGGCGCTCAGTCGAAGCGATCGGTCGATCTCGACGCGCCGGTCGCGCACAACCTGCAGCAGATTGCCAAGTGCCTCGACCGCGAGGTGTCGGACCTCGTGGTCGTCGTGCTGGAGCGGGAGCGGCACGCGGACCTGATCGGCGAGATTCGAGCCGCCGGCGCGCGCATTCGGCTCATTGGCGACGGTGACCTCACCGCGGCCATCGGCGCGGCGGTGGTCGGCAGCGGCATCCACGCCGTCATGGGCAGTGGCGGAGCGCCGGAGGGCGTGCTCGCGGCGGCGGCCATGCGCTGCCTGGGCGGCGAGATCTTCGCGCGGTTGATCCTCGACACCCCCGAGAGGGAGGAGCGCGCGCGGTCGATGGGCATCGAGGACATCGGGAGGGTGTACACGTCCGCCGAGTTGGCCTCGGGCCAGCGGATCACGTTCGCTGCGACCGGCGTCACCGAGGGCGCGTTGATGAAGGGCGTGCGGTTCTTCGGTGAGGGATGCCGGACGAGCTCGGTCGTCATGCAGACCGATCCGCACCGCGTCAAGTTCATCGACACGATTCACGTCAAGGAGCAGGCGAACCGGCGCGGACTGCGCTTCTAGAATTAGACGGGGCTGCGCCCCGAACCCCCGGCGTCCGCTTGCGGGGACCCCGTCGCCCCGCGCCGCTTCCGCCGAGCCGCGCCGTGCGCGGCTTGGGGGCCACCGTGACGAGGGCTCTGGTGGCCCCTCTATGAAAGGAGGCGAGCCGGCGGGGTCTGCGTCGGGCGGGTCGCGGTCACCCTTGCGGTGCTTGCGGCGCCGGAACGGTCGCTTCGTCGCCGCCGCCATCGTCATGCCTGATCCTACGCCGATGCGGCTCCCGATCGATCCGCTGGCGCCCGCCCCGGCCGCCGTCGAGCAGGCCGTGCGCGTGCTCCGGGGCGGCGGGCTGGTCGCGTATCCCACCGACACGCTGTACGGGCTCGGCGCGGACCCGCGCCGGGCGGAGGCCGTCGAGCGGTTGTTTCGGGCGAAGGGACGGGCTGCCGAGAAGGCGGTGCCGCTCATTGCCGGCGATCTGCGGCAGGTCGAGCGGCAGGTCGGCGTGCTGACGCGGCTGGCCCGCCGGCTCGCCCGCCGGTTCTGGCCCGGCCCGCTCACCCTGGTGATCGAGGCCGCGCCCACGCTCGACAGCCGGCTCCTGGCGCAGGGCGATACCGTCGCCGTGCGCGTGCCCGATCTGCCGCTTGCGCGCGCGCTGCCGCAGGCGCTGGGAGGGCCGCTCACCGCGACCAGCGCCAACCGTGCCGGCGCGACGCCGCCGACGACCGCCGCGGCAACCGTGACGGCGCTCGCGTCGGCCGTTGCGCTCGTCCTCGACGGCGGTCCCACGACGGCGGCCGAGCCGTCCACGATCGTCGACGCGCGCGGCGCGTCGCCCGTGCTGCTCAGGCCCGGTGTGGTCGCCTGGGACCGCGTGCTAGAATCGCTACGGTGACGCGTAGTGAGGCTGTAGAGCGGCACTCCCGCCCCTTGGAACGCGCCGCGGTAGCCGGGCTGGCATTCGGTACGCGCCGCCGTCACACCGTAGAAGCCTCCCTCGACGAGCTGACGGGCTTGGCGGTCACGGCCGGGGCCGAGGTCGTGCTGCGATCGGTGCAGGAGCGCCCGCGGCCGTCGCCCGCGCTGTTCCTGGGCCGCGGCAAGACCCGGACGCTGGCGGCCGCCTGCGACGAAGCCCGGGTCGAGGTCGTCATCTTCGACGACGAGCTGACGCCGGTGCAGCTCCGGAATCTGGAGGATGCGCTCGGCCGGCGCGTGCTCGACCGCACGCAGCTCATTCTGGACATCTTCGCCTCGCGGGCCCGGACCCGGGAGGGCAAGCTGCAGGTCGAGCTGGCCCAGCTCCAGTATCTGCTGCCGCGCCTGGCGGGGGTGGGCTCCGCCATGTCACGGCTCGGGGCCGGCATCGGCACGCGGGGGCCGGGCGAGACGAAGCTGGAGAGCGACCGGCGCCGGATTCGCCGGCGCATCGCCCGCCTGACGCGGGAGCTCGACGCGGTCCGGCAGCGCCGGGCCCGGTCGCGGGACCGGCGCCGCAAGGACGCGGTGCCGACCGTCGCGCTCGTCGGGTACACGAACGCGGGCAAGACGTCGCTCTTCAACCGGCTCACCCGCAGCCACGCGGCGGCGTCCAGCGCACTCTTCGCCACGCTGGATCCCCTGGTGCGGCCGGTCAGGCTGCCGGACCGGCGCAGCGTGCTCCTCTCCGACACCGTCGGCTTCATCGACCGGCTGCCGCACACGCTGGTGGCGGCGTTCCGCGCCACGCTCGAGGCCGTTGCCGAGGCGGATCTGCTCCTGCACGTGGTCGATGCCGCCCACCCGGCGCGGGCCGACCGGACTGCCGCCGTGCAGCGCGTGCTCGGCGAGGTCGGGGCCGCCTCGCTGCCGCAGGTGCTCGTCTTCAACAAGTGCGATCAGGTCGACGAGGTCGACCGGACGCGCCTGCGGCGGACGGAGGGCGATGCGGTGTGCGTCTCGGCCCGCACCGGCTTCGGGACGGACGACCTCGTGTCGCTGGTCACCCGCGCGGTGGAGATGCAAAACTGCCGGGTGACCCTCGACTTCGATCAGACGGCGCCGGGCGACCGGCAACGTCTCGCCGCGCTCTACCGCCACGGCCGGGTCCTGCGGCAGATCGCCGGCAACGGGCACGTGTCGGTTGAGGCCGAGGTGCCCCGGCGCCTCATCGCCCAGTGGCGCGCGCAGGCGGACGCCCGGCGCGAGGCAGCCGGCGAGGAGGCCGGCCCGCCGTGAAGCGGATCGGGCTGGCCCTGGTCCTGCTGGCGGTCGGGTGCGCGGCGCGGGTTCCGGTGGTGACGAGGCCCGCGTATCCCGACTACCTCTTCCCGACGGTGCCCGCCGCCTGGGTGGGCTCGGAGGACGCGCAGCGCCACGAGGAGGCGTGGACCTTCCTGCAGGCCGGTGAACTGGCGGGCGCCGAGCGCCGGTATCTGGCGCTGCTGGCGTCGAGCCCGGCGTTCTATCCGGCGGAGACGGGTCTCGGCTGGCTGAGCCTGGCGCGCGGCGACGCGCGCCAGGCGGCGGAGCGCTTCGATCGCGCCGTCACCGCGGCCGCGACCTACGTGCCGGCGTGGATCGGGCGCGGCGAATCGATGCTCGTGCTCGACGACACCGCCGAAGCGCTGCGCTCGTTCGAGGAGGCGTTGCTCGTCGACGCCAGCCTGGCGCGGGTCGAGCGCGTCGTCGGCGAGCTGCGGTTCAAGCTCGTCAGCCAGCAGCTCACGCAGGCCCGCGACAGGGCGGCGGCCGGACGGTTCGACGAGGCGCGCGGACTGTACGAGCGGGTGATTGCGGCGTCGCCCGACAGCGCGTTCCTGCGCGTCGAGCTCGGCCGCGTCGAGCTCGGCCGGGGCGATCCGGACCGCGCGCGCGCGCTGGCACAGGAGGCGATGGCGCTGGATCCGTCGGATCCGGCGGCGTTCATCCTCGATGGTGAGCTGTATCTGGCGGCCGGGGACCTGGCCGCGGCCGCGGCGTCGTTCGGCCACGCCTATCGCCTCGACCCGAACGAGGGCACCGCACGGCGGCTCGACCGCATACGGGACCGGCAGCAGCCGGCCGCGCTGCCGCCGGCCATCCTGGCCATCGGCTCGCAGCCGGAGGTCACACGCGGGGAGCTGGCGGCGCTGATCGGCGCGCGGTTCGGCGACATCCTGCGGTCGGCGGCCCCCGGGCGCACGGTGATCATCACCGACACGCGCGACCATTGGGGCCAGGCCTCGATTCTGGACGTGACCCGGGCCGGGGTGATGCAGGTCGACGCGGGATATCGTTTCGAGCCGGCGCGCACCGTGCGCCGCGGAGAGCTGGCGGGGGTGGTCGACGCCCTGCTCGACCTGTTCGCCGCCGTCGATCCGGGGGCGGCGGCGAGCTGGGACGGTCCCCTGCAGGACTTCAGCGACATGCGTCCCGGCCATTTGAGCTACGCGTCGGCGGCGCGTGCGGTGGCGGCCGGCGTGCTCGAGGTCCTCGACGGCGGCACCTTTCAGCCCACCCGACCGGTGGCCGGCGGCGAAGCGCTGCGGGCGGTCGACCGTCTCGCCGCCCTGGCGCGGGAGCTCCGGTAGCTCGAGCCTGCGCCATGGCCATCCTCACGCTCGCCAACCAGCTGACACTCGGACGGCTGCTGCTCGTTCCCGTGCTCGTCATCCTCGTGGTCTACGGGTACAGCGGCTGGGCGCTGATCACGTTCGTCGTCGCGGGGGTCACCGACGGGCTCGACGGGCTCATCGCCCGCCGTTCCGGTCAGCGGACCAGCCTCGGGGCGCTGCTCGATCCGATGGCGGACAAGCTGCTCCTCGTCTCGACCTTCGTGGTACTGACGATGCCGGGGCTGGCCTTGACCAACCGGCTGCCCATCTGGCTGACCGTGCTGGTCATCAGCCGCGACGTCATCATCGTGGTGACGGTGGCGGTGGTGAACCTGGCGGTGGACCGGTTCACGTTCCGGCCCTCGGTGCTGGGCAAGATCACGACCTTCGTCTACATCCTCACCGGGAGCATCCTGCTGCTGTTCAACTACCTCGAGCGGACGTCCATTCTGGTCGACGCGTGCATCTGGGGGTCGCTCGCGGTAACGCTCGCTTCCGGCTTTCACTACATCGTGCACGCCGCGCACGCCGTCAATCGGAGAGCGGCGCCGGAGCCCGACGAAGCCTCGCGCGAAAGTACTCGATCGTAGCGGCGAGACCCTCGTCCAGCGGCACGCGCGGCTCCCAGCCGAGCAGCTCGCGCGCCCGGGTGATGTCGGGCTGGCGCACTCTCGGATCGTCGACGGGCAGCGGCTTGTGCACGATCGTGGACCGCGAACCCGTCGCCGCGATGACCCGCCGGGCGAGCTGGACGACGGACAGCTCGAGCGGGTTGCCGAGATTGACGGGCTCGGTCGTCGGCGCGTGCAGCAGCCGGATGACGCCGTCGACCAGATCGCTGACGTAGCAGAGGCTGCGCGTCTGCTCGCCGTTGCCGTACACGGTCACGTCCTGCCCGCGCAGCGCCTGGGCGATGAAGTTCGGGACGGCCCGGCCGTCGTCGATCCGCATGCGGGGGCCGTACGTGTTGAAGATCCGCGCGATCCGGGTGTCGAGACCGTGGTAGCGGTGGTAGGCCGTGGTCATGGCCTCGGCGAAGCGCTTGGCCTCGTCATAGACGCCCCGGGGCCCGATCGGGTTGACGTTGCCCCAGTACGCTTCGGGCTGCGGGTGCTCCAGCGGATCCCCGTACACCTCGGAGGTCGACGCCAGCACGAACGTCGCCCGCTTCGCGAGCGCGAGCCCCAGCGCGTTGTGCGTGCCCAGGGCGCCCACCTTGAGGGTCGGGATCGGGAAGTTCAGGTAGTCGGCCGGGCTGGCCGGACTGGCCCAGTGCAGGACGAAGTCGACCGGCTCGTCGAGCTGGATGTGGTTGGTGACGTCCTGCTCGACGAAGCGGAAGTCGCCTTCCGCCAGGTGGGCGACGTTCGCCGGGTCACCCGTCAGCAGGTTGTCGATGCCGACCACCGCGTAGCCGCGCGCGATCAGCGCATCGCTCAGATGCGATCCGATGAAGCCGGCAGCGCCGGTGATGACGACGGTTCGCTTCACGGCGCTCGGTGACGGCGTAAGAGCCTTGCTGCCAGCTACTTGAAGCCGGACGCGGCACCCGGTGGCCGACACAGTTTACGTCCTGTCGCCCCGTGTGTCCAAGGGCGTGTGCTATGGTCCGGATCGTCCGGACACCGGGAGTGGGGCGAATGGCGCAGGCACCGCGGACAGCGAGTCAATCTAGGCCAGCGGCGAGGTGGCTGGGTGCGCTTGCGGCCGGCCTGCTCGTCGCCGCGCCCGCCGCCGGGCAGGTGGCGCCGGTCGATCTCCAGGATCGAGCCGTCGAATGGCTCCGGGAGTACATCCGGATCGACACCGTGAACCCGCCTGGCAACGAGATTGCCGGAGCCAGATTCTTCGCGGCGATCCTCGAAGCGGAGGGCATTCCGTACGAATTGGTGGAGTCGTCTCCGGGGCGCGGCAACATCTGGGCGCGACTGGCCGGGGGCGACGCGCCCGATCTCGTGCTGCTGCACCACATCGACGTCGTGCCGGCGGATCCCGACTACTGGAGCGTGGGTCCCCTGTCGGGCGAGGTCCGCGACGGCGTGATGTACGGCCGCGGGGCCATCGACACCAAGGGGCTGGGCATCGCCCACCTCGCGGCCTTCCTCGAGCTCCATCGATCCGGGGCGCCGCTCGACCGCGACGTCATCTTCATGGCGACGGCCGACGAGGAGGCGGGCGGCTTCTTCGGCGTCGGCTGGCTCGTGGAGCACCGGCCCGGCCTGTTCGCCGACGTGGGCTACGTGCTCAACGAGGGCGGGGTGAGCGCGGTCGTGGACGGCCGGGTGCAGGTGGCGGTCGAAGTGACGCAGAAGGTGCCGTACTGGCTGCGCCTAACCACGTTCGGGCGGCCCGGCCACGGCTCGCGGCCGCGCGAGGCAACGGCGGTGACGCGGCTGGTGGCGGCGCTCGACCGGCTGCGAACGCACGAGTTCGAGGCGCGGGTCGTGCCCGCGGTGGACGTCTACTTTCGGGGGCTGGCGCCGGGCATGCCGCCGGCCTGGCGCAGCCGGTACGCCGCCATGGACGCGGCGCTGCGCGAGCCCGGGGTCGCGGAGGCGCTGCTGCGCGAGTTTCCGGGCCACTACGGCCTGACGCGCAACACGTGCAACATCACGCGACTGGGGGCGAGCGACAAGATCAACGTGGTGCCGACCGAGGCGTGGGCGGAGCTCGACTGCCGCCTGCTGCCCGACCAGGATCCCCAGGCGTTTCTCGCGGAGCTGGGTCGCATCCTGGGCCGCGACGTGGCCGTCGAGACGCAGATGGGCTTCACGGCGGCCGTCTCCTCGTCGGAGACCGGCCTGTTCCGCCTGCTCGAGGAGGTGACGCGGACGCACTTCCCGGATGCGACCGTCGTGCCGTCCGTGACGACCGGCTTCACCGACAGCCACTTCCTCCGCGACCTGGGCATCGTCGCCTACGGCTACAGCCCGTTCGCCATTCCCCTGGCGGATCGAGCCGGAGTGCACGGCAACGACGAGCGGCTCTCGATCGAGAACATCCGCCGGGGCGTGCGGGTGATGTCGGACGTGGTCCGGGGCTGGGCCGCGGAGTAGCCGCCGCAGGCTCCCGGCCGCAGGGCGCGCACGGCGCGCCTCGGCGGGAGTGGCGCGGGGCTATGGGGTCCCCGCAAACGGACGCCGGGGGTTCGGGGCGTAGCCCCGTCTGAAGCTAGTACGCGTGCCGGTGAAAGAGCACGCGCACGAGCGTGAGCCAGAGGATCTTGAAGTCGAGCGACACCGACCAGTGCTCGATGTAGTACAGGTCGTACTCGATGCGCTTCTCGATCGAGGTGTTGCCCCGCCAGCCGTTGACCTGGGCCCAGCCGGTGAGTCCGGACTTGACCTTGTGGCGCAGCATGTACTTCGGGACGCGGTCCCGGAACTGCTCGACGAAGAACGGGCGCTCGGGCCGCGGGCCGACCAGCGACATGTCGCCGCGCAGGACGTTCCAGAACTGCGGCAGCTCGTCCAGGCTGAAGCGGCGCAGAATCCGCCCGACCGGCGTGCGCCGCGGGTCGTTCGCCCGCGCCCAGACCGGTCCGGTCTCGCGCTCCGCGTCGTCGTACATCGAGCGGAACTTGAACACATGGAACGGCCGCCGGTCGAGCCCCATCCGCTCCTGCCGATAGAGCACCGGGCCCGGAGAGGTCCAGCGGATGAGCGCCGCGATGACGGCGAACGGGACCAGCAGGACGGCCAGGGCCGCGGCGGTGGCCGCGACGTCGATGGCGCGCTTGACGAGGCTGTTCAGTCCCTGGAGAGGCACGTCGTTGATGTTGATGATCGGGACGCCGTCCAGATCCTCGAGGCGCGCGCGCAGCGTGATGACGTGCAGCAGGTCGGGCGCGACCTTGACGTCGATGCACTCCCGGTCGGCCATCTCGATCAGGTCGATCATCCTGGCGTGCTCGTCCAGGGGCAGGGCGATGTAGAGCTGATCGATCCGCTCCCGGCGGATGAGCTCGCCGGCGTCGCCGATCTGGCCGAGCAGCGGCAGTCCGCGGTACCCCGTCGTGTCGCTGCCCGCGCTGTCGTCGACGAGCCCGATGACCCGGTAGCCGAACTCGCCGTGCTGGAGGATCTTGTCGGCGACGTGCCGCGCCAGCTCGCCGGCGCCCGCGATCAGCACCCGCTTGAGGCCGAGACCGGCCCGGAAGCGCCGTTGCATGACGCGCCGCACGGCCTCGCGCGCGGAGAACGTCAGCCCGACGCTCAGCATCAGGTGCAGCATCCAGACGATCCGCGATACCTCGTAGGTGCCCGCCGCCCGATCCGCCGGGCTCGCGACGTAGACCTGGAAGTACAGCGTGCCGAGCAGGCCGACGACGACGACGACGACGTTGCCGACGAGCACGGCGAAGAAGTCGTCGACCCGCGTCCGGTTACGCCGCAGCCGGTACGCGCCCTGGAGGTGGAGCGCCAGCGGGACGAGCAGCCCGATGAACGGGATCAGGACGAGATACTGCCCGAACGGAGGCTGACCCTTGGGCGCGGCGATGAGCCCCGCCTCGAAGCGGATGGCGTAGGCCAGCCCGAAGGCGGCCATGCCGAGCAGCGCATCCGAGACCGCGTGGAAGGCGGCCAGCCGGCGCGTCAGGCGCGCTGTCACGGGCCGCCGCCTCCGGGGGGCGCGAGCGCCGCCTCGATCCGGCCGCGCATCTCCTCGTAGAACCGCTCGAGGGAGAACCGCAACGCCTGCCCGCGGATGTGGGCCGGGTCGAACTCGAGGGCGGCGGCGCGCGCTATTCCGGCGGCGAACGCCTCCGGACCCGCGTCCTCCACCAGGACGCCGGTGGTGCCGTCCGACACGGTCTCCGCCACGCCGCCCCGCGCCAGACCCACGACCGGCCGGCCGCAGGCGAGCGCCTCGACCGGGGCGATGCCGAAGTCCTCCTCGCCGGGCAGCAGCATCGCGCGCGATCCCCGGTAGAGCTCGCGGATGTCGGCGTCCGAGCAGGGTCCGAGGAACTCGACGTGCGGGCCGGCCAGCGACCGCAGCCGCTCGCGCTCCGGTCCGTCGCCGGCAATCCTCAGCGCCACGCCGGCCAGACGGCAGGCTTCTATCGCCACGTCCACCTGTTTGTACGGCACCAGCGCGGAGACGATCAAGAAATAGGAGCCGGGCGCCGATCCGTTCGGGTGGTAGAAGGTCGTATCGACCGGCGGATAGACGACCGCCGCGCAGCGGCCGTAGTAGTCGCGGATTCTGGCCGCCACGTGCCGCGAGATGGCGACGTACTGATCCACGCGCCCGGCTGTCGCCGCGTCCCAGCGGGCCAGGCGGCCGAACGCCAGCCGGTACAGCCGGTTGCGCAGCCAGCCGACGCGCTGCCGCCCGAAGTAGGCATCGAACTGATCCCAGGCGTACCGCATGGGGGTGAAGCAGTAGCACAGGTGGTGGGCGCGTCCGGGCGCGACGACCGACTTCGCGACGCAGTGGCTGGTGCTGATGACGAGGTCGAAGTCGTCGAGGTCGAACTGCTCGATCGCGATCGGAAACAGGCTGACGTAGCGCCGGTAGTGCCGCCGCGCCCACGGCAGGAACTGGATGAAGGAGCGCCGCGGCCGCGTCGCGTCGAGGCGCGACGAGACCGAGCCGGGGACGTGCAGCAGCGTGAACACCTCGGCGCTCGGCACGAGCTGCGTCAGCGCCTCGAGCACCTTCTCGCCGCCGCGCATCCCGGTGAGCCAGTCGTGCACGAGCGCGACGCGGGCGCCCCTGAGTTCGGCGGGCCGCACCGGTCGTTCCTGCCACTCCGTGCCGAGGGGGAGGACATCGGCCACCACAGGCTCCCTGGTCAGGCGGCGGCCAGCTCCTGGTAGATGCGTTGAATCTGCCGGACCGATTCCCGCCACGAGAACGACCGCGCCCGCACCAGGCCGCGCGACGTCAGGTCGTCGCGCAGGGTGCGGTCTGTCAGCACCCTCCGGATGCCGTCGGCGATCGCCCGCGGGTCGTAGGGGTTGACCAGGACCCCCGCGTCGCCGACCACCTCCGGGAGCGACGAGACGTTGGACACCACCACCGGGGTTCCGCTGGCCATGGCTTCCAGCGGCGGCAGGCCGAATCCTTCGTACAGGGACGGGAAGACGAAGACATCGGCCAGCCGATAGAGCGCCGCGAGGGTAGTCTCCGACTGGTAGCCCAGGAACCGCACGTGCTTGTGCAGGTTGTACCGATGCACGGCCCGCCGCAGCGTGGAGTAGCGGGAGACCTCGCTCCCCGTGATGAGGAGCTTGAGGTCGTCGAGGCCCTCCTGCCGGAGCAGCACGAAGGCGCTGATCAGGCGCTCCAGGTTCTTGTGCGGCTTCACGTTGCCGGCGTACATCAGGAATCGATCGTGCAACCGGTAGCGTTCGCGCACCCGCACGATCTCCGCCTCGGGAGGCTGCCGGTAGAAGCGCTCGTCGATCGCGTTGTGGATGACCGTGACCTTCGAGCCCGGCACGTCGAAGAAGCGGAGGATGTCGTTCTTCGAGGCTTCCGAGACGGTCAGGATCCGGCTGGCCCGGCGCACGGCGGTCGCGAACATCGCCCGCGCATAGGCGTACGACATGCGGCTCGGCAGGTACTGCGGAAAGATCAGGTGGATGCAGTCGTGGATCGTGACGATGGAGCGGCACGGCGTCAGCACGGGCAGGACGTAGTGCGGCGTGTGGAACAGGTTGGGCGCCGCGCGCCCGAGACGGAGCGGGACCGAGAGCTGCTCGCGCAGCGAGTACTGGCCGGCGGCCTCCGGGACGACGCGAAAGTTGGCCCCCAGCTCGCGGGCGAGATCGCCGTCGTCCGGCCGGCTGAGCAGCACGTACTCGGTGTCGCGGTCCAGCCGTGCGAGCTGGCGCAGCAGGTTGCGCACGTACGTGCCGACGCCGAAGTCGTGCAGCTTGCGTACGTCGATCGCGATTCGCACCCTGAATGACTATAGCAGTGACGCTGGCAGGGCCCGCCGGGCGCGCAGGTAGAGGCGCAGCAGCGGAACCCACGCCGGATGGTGCTTCCCGTAGAAGGCGAGCTGGCTCCGGCGGTACGCGGCCCCCGCGGCGGCAGGCTCGCCGGCCCCCGAGCGGCCGCGGTGGTGGATCACGGTGACGTCGGGGACGAAACGCATCCGGCGGCCCCGCCGGCGCAACGCGAGGCAGAAGTCCACGTCCTCGAAGTAGAGGAAGAAGCGCTCGTCCAGCAGGCCGGCGGCGCGCGTGTCGGCACGGCGCACGAGCAGGCAGGCGCCGCTGAGCCAGGCCGCGTACCGCGCGCGGGACGCGGCGCCCGCGATCCAGGCCGACAGCCCGGGCACGCGGCGGGCGAGCAGCGCTCCCTGCAGCTTGCGCCACGCTTCGCTCCAGGGGGTGACCGGCGGTCCCCACGAGAGCTCGACGTTCCCGCCCGCATCCGTCAGCCGCGGTCCCGCGGCCGCCGCATCGGGACGGGCCCGAAGCTGCTCGACCAGCCGGTCCACGGCGCCGGGCGGCACGAGGGTATCGCTGTTGAGCAGCAGGAGCAGCTCGCTGTCGGTGGCCCGGATGGCGGCGTTGTTCGCCGCGGCGTACCCGAGGTTGCGGCCGGCGTCGATGACGCGCACGGCCGGCCAGGCCGCGCGGACGCGGGCGACGCTGCCGTCCCGCGAGCCGTTGTCGACCACCACGATCGTGTGGCTGCAGCGCGGGGGCGGGGCGTGCAGCGAGCGCAGGCACGCGTCCAGGCAGTCGCGCGTGTTGTAGCTGACGATGATGATGACCAGCTCGGGCACGGACTGCCTAGGCGCGGTTGCGGGGCATGGTAGCACAGGGTGGCGCGTGCTATTGTTGAGGGTTTCGTGCAGGGGCGGGGTCGATGAAGATCGCCGTGGTGGGTACCGGCTATGTCGGGCTGGTTGTCGGGGCATGCCTCGCGGAGAACGGCAACGAGGTCGTCTGCGTCGACAGCGACGAGGCCAAGATCCGGGCGCTCGACGAGGGCCGGATCCCGATCTACGAGCCCGGGCTCGACGAGCTCGTCCTCCGCAACCGGCGCACGGGGCGGCTCGTGTTCAGCGCGCTGCTGGCCCCGGCGGTCGAGGCGTCGGAGATCGTGTTCATCGCGGTCGGGACTCCGGCGGAGGAGGACGGCTCGGCCGACCTGAGTCACGTGCTCGGCGTGGCCCGGGACATCGCGCAGGCCTTGCGCGGCTACACGGTGATCGTGGCGAAGAGCACCGTGCCGCCGGGCACGGCCGCCCGCCTGCGCGATGTCGTCGGCCGCGAGACCACGCACCCGTTCAGCGTCGTCAGCAATCCGGAGTTTCTCAAGCAGGGCGCGGCCATCGAGGACTTCATGCGGCCCGACCGTGTCGTCATCGGCGCCGACGACCCGCGCGCGGCGGAGGTCATGAGGTCGCTGTACGCCCCGTTCACGCGCACGGGCGCCCCCATTCTCGTGATGGACACCGCGAGCGCCGAGCTGAGCAAGTACGCCGCGAACGCCATGCTGGCCACACGCGTGTCGTTCATGAACGAGATGGCCAACGTCTGCGAGCGGTTCGCGGGCGACATCGATCAGGTCCGCCGCGCGGTCGCGGCCGATCGCCGCATCGGACCGGCGTTTCTCTTCGCCGGGGTGGGCTACGGCGGAAGCTGCTTTCCGAAGGATGTCCGGGCCCTCGCCACGCTCGCCCGCGATGAGGGCTACCCGTGCCGGATCCTGGAGGCGGTGCAGGTGGTCAACGCATCCCAGAAGCTGCGGCTGGTCGACAAGATGGCGGCGCACTTCACGTCGCTCGAGGGCAGGACGATCGCGCTCTGGGGGCTGGCGTTCAAGCCGAAGACCGACGACATGCGCGAGGCGCCGTCGATCGCGATCGCCGCTGCCGTGCTGGAGCGGGGCGGCCGCGTCGTGGCCTATGATCCCCAGGCCGAGCGGACGGCCCGCCGGGTGATGGACGCGCGCGTCGCCTACGCGGCGACCGCCTACGACGCGCTCGAGGGCGCCGACGCGCTGGCAATCGTGACCGAGTGGAACGAGTTTCGGGAGCCCGACTTCGCGCGCATGCGCGCGCTCATGCGGTCGCCGACGATCTTTGACGGTCGCAATCTGTTCACGGCGGAGCGGATGCGCGCCGCGGGTTTCACCTACGTCTCGATAGGGAGGTAATGGGCGCCGTCCTGGTGACCGGCGGGGCGGGGTACATCGGGAGCCACGCGGCCCACGCGCTGCGCGCGGCGGGCCGCGACGTGGTCGTCCTCGACAGCCTGCAGGCCGGGCATCGCGACGCGGTGCCCGGCCTGCCGCTGGTGACGGCCGACATCGCCGACACGGCGGCGGTCCGCGAGACGATCCGCCGCTACCGCGTGACCTCCGCGATGCACTTCGCCGCGCTGCTCTCGGTGGGCGACTCGGTCGCCGCGCCCGCCCGCTACTACCACAACAACGTCCGGGGGACGCTGGCCCTGCTCGATGCGCTGGTCGGCGAGTCGGTCCGGCTGCTGGTGTTCTCGTCGACCGCGGCGGTCTACGGCGAGCCGCTCAGGATTCCGATTGCCGAGGACCATGCCACGCGGCCGATCAACGCGTACGGCGAAACGAAGCTGGCCGTCGAGCGGGCCCTGCCGCACTACGAGCGGGCGTACGGACTGCGCTCCGTGCGCCTGCGCTACTTCAACGCCGCCGGCGCCGACCCGCACGGGCAGATCGGCGAGGATCACCGCCCCGAGGAGCACCTGATTCCGCGCGCGCTGGCAGCGGCGGGCGACGGGCCGCCGCTGGTCGTCTTCGGTGACGACTACGCCACGGAGGACGGCACCTGCCGCCGGGACTACGTGCACGTCTCCGATCTGGCGGCCGCGCACGTCCTCGCGCTCGCCGCGCTCGAGGCAGGCAAGCCGTCCGGCGTCTACAACCTCGGCAACGGGCGCGCCTTCTCGGTGCGCGACGTCGTCGCGGCCGTCGAGCGCATCACGGGCAGCCGCGTGCGCCACGAGCTGGGGCCCCGGCGCCCGGGCGACCCGGCGGTGCTGCGGGCCGCCAGCGAGCGCGCCCGGTCGGAGCTCGGCTGGGAGCCCGTCTACGAGGAGCTCGACGTGATCGTGGAGACGGCCTGGCGCTGGCATCGCTCGCATCCGCGCGGGTACGCGTCGTGAGCCAGCTCCGCTGGCTGTATCGCTACGGCTATCCGCATCGCGGCCGCTTCTGGGGCGCCGCGGTCGCCATGCTGGCCTACGCGGCGGCCTCCGGCGGCCTGCTGTATCTGTTCAAGCCGATCATCGACGACGTCCTGCCCACCCGCAGCGGGCTCGCCTGGGTCACGTCGGCCATCATCGGTCTCAGCGTCTGCAAGGGGCTCGCGGCGTACTTCTCGGCCTATCTGATGACCGACGTCGGTGAGCGGCTGGTCCGCGACCTGCGCAGCCGGCTGTTCGGCCACATCCTGGCCCAGTCCGCGGGGTTCTTCGCCCGCACCACGACCGGCGCGCTGATGTCGCGGATCACGAACGACATCGGCCGCATCCAGCAGGCGGTGGCGCAGACGCTGGGCGATCTGCTGCGCGAATCGGTGACGCTGCTCGTGTACGCCGGGATCCTGCTGTATCTCGATACGGGACTGGCACTCGTGTGCATGACGGGCGCCCCGCTCGTCGTCTATCCGCTGGCGCGCCTCGGCCAGCGCGTCCGGCGCACGACGCGGCGCGGCCAGGAAGAGCTGGAGCATCTGTCGCACATCACCGCGGAGGCGTTCGCCGGCCACCGCATCGTCAAGGCGTTCGCCGGCGAGCCCTACGAGCGGCAGCGGTTCGATCGGGCTTCCGGCCGGCTGTACCGGACGAACATGAAGGTCACCAGCTCGGTGTCGGCGCTCCCGCCGCTCATGGAGTGGCTCGGAGCCTTCGGCATCGTCGGGGTCCTGTGGTACGGCAGCCGGGAGATCGCCGCCGGCGAGCTCACATCGGGCGATTTCGGGCTGTTCATCGGGGCCATGCTGTCGATGTACGGGCCGATCCGCAAGCTCAGCCGCGTGCACGCCAGCATGCAGCAGGCGATTGCCGCGGCCGAGCGGGTGTTCGAGACGCTCGACACGCGCAGCGAGGCGGCCGACAGACTCGGCGCCCGGCCGCTGGCGCCGCTGCGGCGGTCGATCGAGTTCCGGGAGGTGAGCTTCAGCTACGGCGCCGGGACCGGCGGGAACGTGCTGGACCAGGTCTCGTTCGAAGTGGAGGCCGGCCAGGTCGTGGCCCTCGTGGGCCTGAGCGGCGCCGGCAAGACGACGCTGGTGAATCTCGTGCCGCGCTTCTACGAGGTCACCGGCGGGACTATCGCCATCGACGGGGTCGACATCCGGGACGTGACGCTCGGGTCGCTCCGCTCGCAGATCGGCATCGTCACGCAGGACACGGTGCTGTTCGACGATACGATCGGCAACAACATCGCGTACGCGTCGCCCGCGGCGTCGCGCGAGATGGTGGAGGCGGCCGCCCGCGCGGCCCACGCGCACGAGTTCGTCGCGATGCTGCCGGAAGGCTACGACACGCTGATTGGCGACCGCGGGCAGCGGCTGTCCGGCGGGCAGCGCCAGCGCGTGGCCATCGCCCGTGCGCTGCTCCGGAACTCGCCTATCCTGATCCTGGACGAGGCGACCTCGTCGCTCGACGCCGAGTCGGAGCACCTCGTGCAGGACGCGCTGGCACGGCTGATGCTGAACCGGACCGCCTTCGTGATCGCTCATCGCCTGTCGACCGTTCGCCGCGCCGACCGGATCGTCGTGCTCGACCGGGGGCGCGTGCGCGAGACGGGGCGTCACGAGGAGCTGTTGTCAGCCGCCGGCAGCCTGTACGCCAAGCTCTGCTCGTTGCAACTGCTGGGAGCCCGTGGTGAAACCCCGCGTCGCACCGAGACGGGGGAGGTGCCCGGCTGACAAGGCGCGCACGGCGCGCCTCGGCGGGAGCGGCGCGGGGCGCCGGGGTCCCCGCGAGCGGACGCCGGGGGTTCGGGGCGCAGCCCCGTCTGATCGAGGATGCACGATGATCAAGTCGATGACCGGTTTCGCCTCGCTGGCGCACGACGACGAGCGGGTCAACCTGACCGTCACGGTGCGCAGCGTCAACCATCGCTATCTGGACGCGCACGTGCGCGTGCCCCCGGCCTTCGCCGAGCTCGAGCAGGGTCTGCGCGGGCTCGTGCAGCAGCACGTGGCGCGCGGCCGGGTGGAGCTGACGTTGACCGCGCGGCTCAAGATCGAGTCGCCCATCGAGCTCGATGTGAACGAGAGGCTGGCGGAGGCGCTGGTTGCCGCGGGGGAACAGGCGCGCCTGCGCGGCTGGATCGAGTCGGGGCTGACCGCCGGGGAGTTGCTGCGGTTTCCCCAGGCGGTGACCGTCCGGGAGCTGCCGGCCGATCGGGAAGCGTGGCAGGCGATCTGCGCGCGCGTGTCCGCAGCCGTCGGCGAGGCGCTCGGCGACCTCGACCGCATGCGCCGCCGCGAGGGCGAGTTCCTGCGCACCGACCTGGCCGAGCGCGCGGCTGCGGTCGGGGCGCTCGTGGACCGCATCGTGGCGGACGCCGAGACGGGCGCCGACGCGCTGCGGGAACGGCTGGCGGCCCGGATCGATGACCTGCGCGGCGCGGTCCAGGCCGAGCCGGAGCTCGTGGCGCAGGAGATCGTCAAGTGGGCCGCCAGGTCGGACATTCACGAGGAGGTGGCGCGGCTGCGGGGCCACCTCGAGCATCTGGCCGAGCTGGCGGCCGCGCCGGCACCGTGCGGGCGGAAGCTTGATTTTCTCGTGCAGGAGATGAACCGCGAGATCAACACGATGGGGTCGAAGGCGGAGGGCCTCGAGACGGGCGCGCTCGTGGTGGCCGCGAAGGCGGAGATCGAGCGGCTCCGCGAGCAGATCCAGAACGTGGAATAGGGGATGCGGCGGGGTCTGCTGTTCATCGTGTCGGCGCCGTCGGGCACCGGCAAGACGACGCTCGTGGCGCAGCTGGTGAAGACGGTGCCGGATCTCGTGGTGTCGAGGTCCTACACGTCGCGGCTGCCCCGACCGGGCGAGACGGACGGCGTCGACTATAATTTCGTCGACGACGAGCGGTTCACGGCGCTGGTCGACGCGGGCGGCCTCGTCGAGTGGGCGACGGTGTTCGGCTACCGCTACGGCACCGGCCGGGAGGACACCGAGCGTCATCGCCGCGCGGGCCGCGACGTGGTGCTCGTCATCGACGTGCAGGGCGCCCGGCAGGTGCGCGAGCACTGCCCCGACGCCATCGCGATCTTCGTGCTGCCGCCGTCGTTTCCCGTGCTCGAGCAGCGCCTCAGGCGGCGCAGCGGCGATGTCGGCGAGCAGCAGATCGGGCAGCGGCTCGCCACGGCGCGCCGTGAGGTGGCCGCGTCCGGGCGGTACGACTACCTCGTCGTGAACGACCACGTCGACCGCTGCGTGGCCCTGCTCCGCAGCATCGTCCTGGCCGAGCGCGCCAGGACGCCGGTCGTCGACGACGCCGTCACCGGGATCGTGGCGGCGTTTCGCGCCCTGGACGGGTAGGAGTCTGCGGGGCCAGCGCATGGCAGCGGTCGCACTGGGCATCACCGGCGGCATCGGCGCCTACAAGTCCGTGGAGGTGGCCCGCCGCCTGCAGCAGGCCGGGCACGAGGTGACGGCGGTCATGACGGAGTCGGCCTGCCGCTTCGTCGGGCCGCTGACCTTCGAGGCGATCACCCGGCGGCCCGTCGTCACCGACCAGTTCGCGCCGGGTACCAACGCCGACATCGAGCACATCGCGCTGGCGTCCGGCATCGAGTTGCTCGTCGTGGCGCCGGCGACGGCCAACATGATCGGCAAGTTCGCGAACGGCATCGCGGACGACTTCCTGTCGTCGCTGTATCTCGCGACCCGCGCCCCGGTGCTCGCCGCGCCCGCCATGAACAACAATATGCTGGCGCACGAGGCGGTCCAGCGGAATCTGAAGACGCTGACCGGGCGGGGCGTGCACCTCGTCGAGCCGGGAGACGGCTATCTGGCCTGCGGCTGGATCGGCAAGGGCCGCCTGGCCGAGCCCGCGGCGATCGTCGCGGCTGCCGAGGCGCTGCTGCGTCCCGCGGGCAGCCTGGCCGGGCGATCGCTGCTCGTGACGGCGGGCCCGACGTACGAGGATCTCGATCCGGTGCGCTACCTCGGCAACCGGTCGACGGGGCGCATGGGCTTCGCGGTTGCTGCCGAGGCGCTCGCCCGGGGAGCGCGCGTGCGGCTCGTGGCCGGGCCGACCGAGCTGGAGCCGCCGGCGGGCGCCGAGGTGACCCGGGTCCGCAGCGCGCGCGAGATGCACGCGGCGGTCATGGACCAGGTCGCCGGGGTCGACGCCGTGGTGATGACGGCGGCCGTGGCGGACTATGCGCCGGCCGGCGGTATGCGGTCGGACAAGATGCCGAAGGGCGCGGACCTGACGCTGGGCCTGAGCCGTACGCCCGACATCCTGGCCGAGCTCGGGGAGCAGCGGGCCGGGGCGTGCGTCCCGGTGCTGGTGGGGTTCGCGGCCGAGACGTCGGATGTCGTGGCGCGCGCCCGCCGCAAGCTGGAGGCGAAGCGGATCGACCTCGTCGTGGCCAACGATGTGTCGCGGCCGGACCGCGGGTTCGCGGTCGAGACGAACGCGGCCACGCTGGTCAGCGCTGCCGGAACCCAGGACGTGCCGCTGGGGCCGAAGCGGGCGCTGGCGGCGGCGCTTCTGGATCGTGTCGAGGTCTTGATCGCGTCGGCGGCGGACGCGCCCCACGGGCAGGTGCGATGAAGCGCTCCGAGGAGCTGGCCGAGCACCTCGCGTACTTCGCGGAGCTGGGCGTCGCCGGCGTGAGCCGGGACCGCACCTGGCGCCTGCGGCCGGCGGAAGCGGACGCCGAGGGCGCAGCGAAGTCCGCGCCGCCCGCAGCCGCCGAGCCTCCGTCCGCGGGGAGTCCGGAGCCCGCGTCCGCCGGCACGGCCGCGCCGGCGTCGGCCGGGCACCCCCTCGAGATCTCGATGTTCGATCAGGTGGCCGTGCCCGAGGCGGCCACCGCCGCGGATCGTCTCCGCCTGATTCGCGAGGAGCTGGGCGACTGCACGCGCTGCAGGCTGCACACGGGCCGGAAGACGCTGGTCTACGGCGTCGGAAACCCCGACGCGGACCTGATGTTCGTGGGCGAGGCGCCGGGCCGCGACGAGGACCTGCAGGGCATCCCGTTCGTCGGCCGGGCGGGCCAGCTGCTGACCCGCATCATCGAATCGATCGATCTCCGCCGCGAGGACGTGTACATCGCCAACGTGATCAAGTGCCGGCCTCCCGACAACCGCAACCCGGCGCCGGAGGAGGTCCGGACGTGCGAGCCGTTCCTGTTCGCGCAGGTCGACGCGATTCGGCCGCGCGTCATCGTGGCGCTCGGCACGTTCGCGGCCCGGACCCTGCTGCGGACAGAGGATCCCATCTCCCGGTTGCGCGGCCGCGTCTACGACTACCGCGGGGCGCAGCTGGTCCCCACCTTTCACCCGGCCTTCCTGCTGCGGAGCCCTGACCGCAAGCGCGACGTGTGGGAGGACATGAAGAAGATTCGGGCGATGCTCCGAGCAGGGTAGGGCGCATGCCCCGGCTCGTCTCGGTCGCGGTCCCCGTCCCCTTCCTGGCCGCCCTGACCTACCGCGTTCCGCCCGAGGCCGCTGTCCCTGCGCCGGGCGTGCGCGTGCGCGTGCCGCTGGGCGGGCGGCAGGTCACCGGATGCGTGCTCGGTCCGGCCCGACAGGCGGAGCAGGCGGACGTCAAGAACCTCCTCGACTGCCTCGATGCGGAACCCTTCCTGCCGCGACCGGTGCTGGATCTGGCCGTCTGGGTCGCCGAGTACTACGGGTGCGGCCCGGGCGACGCCGTGGGGGCCGCCATGCCCCCGTTCGCCTGGACGCAGTCCGCGGGCGGCCCGCGGGCCGCGCCGTTCAAGACCGAGCGCGCGGCCCGCCTCACGGACGAGGGACGCCGGACGTCCGCGGCGGCGACCGCGCTGGGCGCGAAGCAGCGCGCCGCGCTCGGGCTCCTCGCGGCGGCGCCGGGCGGCCTGTCCGCGGCGGAGCTCGCCGGCCGGGGCATTGCCGCCGACACGCTGCGCCGGTTGGCGGCGCGGGGCCTGATCGCGATCGAACGGCGGCAGGTCGACCGCGATCCGGGGTCGGATGTCCGGTGGCCGGCGGGGCAGGGTGCCGACGCGCGGGTCGTCCTCACGAACGAGCAGCAGGCGGCGCTGGCGAGCCTGGGCGACTGGGCGGCCGCCGCGACGTTTCGCGTGGCGTTGCTGCACGGCGTGACCGGCAGCGGGAAGACCGCGGTCTACCTGGAGCTGGCCGCCCGGGTGCTGCAGCGGGGGCGGCGCGTGCTGGTGCTGGTGCCCGAGATCGCGCTGACGCCCGCCGTGACGGCCGCGTTCCGGGCGGCGGCCGGGGGCCGCGTCGCCGTCCAGCACAGCGGCCTGTCCGACGGCGAGCGGCACGATCAGTGGCATCGCATCCGCCGCGGCGAGGTCGACGTCGTGGTGGGGACGCGGTCGGCCGTCTTCGCCCCGCTCGACGACCTGGGCCTCATCGTGGTCGACGAGGAGCAGGATGCGTCGTACAAGCAGGAGGAGAGCCCGCGCTATCACGGCCGCGACGTCGCCATCATTCGCGCGCGGCAGGCCGGCGCGCTCGTCGTGCTCGGGTCGGCCACCCCGTCGCTCGAGACCTACCACAACGCGGCGCGCGGGCGCTACGAACGGCTCGTCCTCAGCCGGCGTGTGCTCGACCGCCCGCTGGCCGCCGTCGCGATCGTCGACATGCGGCAGGAGGTTGCCGAGCAGGGGCCCGACGTCGTGTTCAGCGCGGCGCTGCAGGAGGCGCTGGCAGACCGCCTGCGGCGCGGCGAGCAGGCGCTCGTGCTGCTGAACCGGCGCGGGTACGCCGCCGCAATCCTGTGCCGCCAGTGCGGCCGCACGCTGGACTGCGCGAACTGCAGCGTGTCGCTGACGCTGCATCGCGCCGCGGGTCGCGTGCGCTGTCACTACTGCAACTATTCCAGCGCGCGGCCGGCCGTCTGCAAGCACTGCGCCGGCCCGTTCCTCGAGCGTGTCGGGCTCGGGACCGAGCGGATCGACGCGGAGCTGGCCGCCCTGTTCCCACAGGCCCGGGTCGCGCGGCTCGATCGCGACACCGTGCGTCGCCGCGGCGCCGCGCAGGAGCTGCTGGGCCGCTTTGCCCGGCGCGAGATCGACGTGCTCGTCGGCACGCAGATGGTGGCGAAGGGGCACGACTTTCCGGCCGTGACGCTGGTAGGGGTGATCTCGGCCGACGTGGGGCTCGGCCTGGCCGACTTCCGGGCGGCGGAGCGGACCTTCCAGTTGCTGACCCAGGTGGCCGGCCGCGCCGGCCGCGGCGAGCTGCCGGGCGAGGCCATCGTGCAGACGTTTCACCCGAACCACTACAGCATCGGTCATGCCTGCCGGCAGGAGTACGAGCCGTTCTTCCGGGCGGAGATGCGCTATCGGCGCGCGCTGCGGTACCCGCCCGTCATGGCCATGGTCAACATCGTCGTGCGGGCGGGCACGTTCCCGGCGGCGCGGCGTGCCGCGGCCGGGCTGGCGGCCGAGCTGCGGGCCGCTGGGGGTGGGTACCGGGTGCTCGGTCCGGCCCCGGCACCGCTCACCCGACTGCGCGGCGAGCACCGCGTGCAGATCTTCCTGAAGGGTACCCGCCGCCGGGCGCTGCGCGAGGCGGTGCGCGCCGCGCTCGACCGCCAGCCGACGCTGCGGCGGCGCGTCACCGTCGACGTCGACCCGCTGACAGTGCTCTGAGTCAGCCGCCGGCGGGCCGCCAGCCGCCGCGGGAGCACAGGCGTCGAGGTGCCGCCCTTCTCACGGCAGCAGGCAACGCTCCCAGCCGGCGTTCGGGTCGATGCCGTAGGGCTGCTGTCCGATCATGATGTGTGCGCGCGGGGTGCCCGGGCACATGAGCCACGCGCGATCGGGCGTTGGCTCGATGGGCAGCCCGGTGGATTCCGCCGTCGCGTAGGGCACCAGCGTGACCGTCAGGTGCGCGGACTCGGCGCGGCTCGGCCCCGACTGGATGAAGATCAGCGTGCCCGGCGTCGCCGTGGTCAGCGTGCCGGCCGCGATGGCGGCGTTCACCAAGTCCCACGCCTCACGAATCGACGCCCCGCGGGCCAGGTGGCCGGTGTACGCGGCGATCACGTTGCCGGTGCTGCCGTTGATGCACGAGACCGAGAAGCCCGGAGCGGGGCCGTCCGGAGAGCAGGTGAGCGCCGTCCCACCCTCGCGGACGACGCGGCGCCGGCCGTCCGCGTCGGTCACGACGGCCGCGCCGTTCTTCAGCTGCGCCGGCAGCGGCAGGGTGGCTTCCTCGACGAGGTCGGCGTCGGACTGCGCCGCGGCAAGCGCCGGTACGAGCAGCAGCGAGAAGGCGAGTGTGGCGCCAAGCCTCATGGGATGTCCTCCTGCATCGTCTACCGATTCGGCGACCACCCGTAGGGCGGGGAGGGGTCGGCGCTCAAGGCTCGGTCACCAGGGTGAGCACCTCGATCGGCGCGGGCGTGAAGCAGAGGACGAAGATCGCGGCCGTCGCGAGGGCGACCCACTGGCGGTTGCGGTCGAGCGGCACGTCCTCGTCGGCGGTGCGGGGATGGCGGGGGCCGAGGAACACGATCATGGCGATGACGAGCGCTGCCCAGATCACCCAGCTGATCGAGAAGAAGGCGAGCCCGACGACGGCCGCGGCCGTGCCCAGGCTGACGGCGGTGGACCGGCGCCCGAGGGCCGCGTACGCGATGTGTCCGCCGTCGAGCTGCCCGATCGGGAACAGGTTGAGCGCGGTGATGAGCAGCCCCAGCCAGGCGGCGAGGCCCATCGGATGCAGGTTGATCGAGTGGCCGGTCGGCGCCTCGCCCCACACCATCCACGCGGCCAGCTGGAAGAGCAGCGGCTCGCCGAGCTCCATGCCGACGAAATCCTCCGGCAGCGGCACCACGCGCGACAGCCGCAGTCCCAGGAAGAGCGCCGGCACGGCGACGACGAAGCCCGCGATCGGGCCGGCGGCGCCGATATCGAACAGCATGCGCTTGGTCGGAATCGGCTGGCGGATGCGGATGACCGCCCCCACGGTGCCGGTCAGGGGCAGCGGCGCCGGCAGGAAGTAGGGCAGCGAGGCGTCGATGCCGTAGTATCGACAGGCGAAGTAGTGCCCGAACTCGTGCGTGCCCAGAATGGCCAGGATGGTCAGGCTGTACCAGGCCCCGTAGGGGATCAGCGCCAACGAGAGGTCCGGAGTGGCGAAGTCGGCGGCAAACCCGGCGTAGTGGCCGATGCCAGCCGCCATCGTGGTCACCAGCGTGCCCAGAAACAGCAGCAGGTGGAGCAGGGGGCGCCAGCGGCGCGGCCGGGATGGTCCCGCGACGGGCCCGGGGGGCTGCCCGGCGGTTTCCGGGGCGCGTGGTGCGGGCCAGCCGGCGGGCGGCGAGAGCGGCCGGTCGGGGGGATCGAAAGACAAGTGGCGGGTCCCCGACGTCAGCCCCCGATGGCCTGGAGCTCCTTGCCCGGCTTGAAGCGGATCGTGCGGCCGGGCGGAATGCGGACTTCCTTGCCGGTGCGCGGATTACGGCCGATGCCCCGCTTGCGCGGCTTCACCTGGAACACGCCGAAGCCGCGGAGCTCGATCCGATCTCCCCGTTGCATCGACATCCGCATGGCATCGAAGACGGCATCCACCGCAACCTCAGCCTTGACCTTCGTGATGTCGGCGGCCGTCGATACCTCGTTGACGATGTCGACCTTGATCATGGCACGTACGCTCCTGACTCTACCTAAGCATCATAGGTACTATAATTTACAGGTGTCAAGCGACGCGCCAGCCGCGTCCCGCCGCCGCCATGCCGCCAGCCGCCAGAACGCGTCGTGACCGATCGGTCGTGCTCGTCGGACGTCCCAACGTCGGAAAATCGACGCTGTTCAACCGGGTCTGCGGGGCCCGGCGCGCCATCGTGACGCCGGTCGCCGGCACAACGCGCGACGTCATCACTGCGCGGGCCGAATGGCTCGGCACGACATTCGAGCTGGTCGACACCGGCGGGCTGTTCGGGGCCAGCACCGACCCGCTGCAGCAGTCGGTCTCGGAGCAGGGGCTCCGGGCGCTCGACGCCGCCGACCTCGTCGTCCTGCTGGTGGACGGCCGCGACGGCCTCGTGCCCGCCGACCGGGAGGTGGCCGACCGCGCGCGGCGCGCCGGCGTGCCGGTGGTGCTGGCCGTCAACAAGGTGGACGACCGGCAGGCGGCCGAGCGCGTCGACGAGTTCCATGCCCTGGGCATCACGCCGCTCGTAGCCGTTGCTGCCGAGCACGGCCTGGGGGTCGGTGACCTGCTGGATGAAGTCGTGGGCCGGCTGCCCGGCGGGGAACGCGCCGACGCGGCCGTGGCGCGGCCGGATCGGCCGGACGAGATCGGGGTCGCGATCATCGGCCGTCCGAACGTGGGCAAGTCGTCGCTCGTCAACCTGCTGGCGCGCGCGGAGCGCGTGCTCGTCAGCGACACGGCCGGCACCACGCGGGACGCGATCGATACCGTCATCACGTGGCACGGCCAGCCGCTGCGGCTGGTCGACACGGCCGGCATCCGGCGCCCCGGCCGCGTGGCGAGCAGCGGGCAGGTAGAGCAGGTGAGCGTGACGGTCGCCCGGCGGGCCATTGCGCGGGCCGACGTCGCGGTGCTGGTGGTCGACGCGTCCGCTCCGGTCGCGCGCCAGGATGCCGTCATCGCCGGGGAGGCCGAGCGCGCGGGCTGCGGCATCGTCATTGCCGCCAACAAGTGGGATCTGGTCAAACAGCGCGGCGACTTCGCCAAGCAGTTCGACGCGGAGCTGCGCGACGCGCTGAAGTTCGCCGAGTTCGCGCCCATCCTGCACGTCTCGGCCCTGACGGGCGCCCGCGCGCCGAAGCTGGTCGAGATGGTGCGGGAGGTCGCCCGAGCGCGGGCCGCGCACGTCTCGACGGCCGACGTCAACCGCCTGCTGGAACGCGCCACGCGGCGCAACCCGCCGCGCAGCCCCGGCAAGCACGAGGTGAAGATCTACTACGGCACGCAGGTGGCCGTGAGCCCGCCGCGGTTCCTCATCTTCACGAACACCACCTCGCGGCTGCACTTCTCCTACGAGCGCTTCCTGAAGAACCGCCTGCGCGAGACGTTCGGCTTCCTCGGGACGCCCATCCGTCTGCAGGTGCGGGCCAGGCGCCCGCCGCGCACGTAGCCTACGGCCAGGCCGCCAGTCAGGCCGGGCCGTAGGCGGAGCCATGGGCAGTGCTATAATCGGTGGGCTTTCCTGGGACAATGGCCCCTGCGGAGATTCCGAAGCGCACGTCGTTCAGGCCCGCCGAGGTTTGTGCGATCGCCGGTGTGCCGCCGTACGTGCTGAGGTCGTGGGAGGCCGAGTTTCCAGCGCTCTGCGGCACGAAGAACGCAGAGGGCACCCGCGTCTACGGGCGGTCCGACGTCGAGCTCGTCGTACAGATCAAGGAGCTCGTCTTCAGCGAGGGCTTGACCCTCGGCGCCGCGCGGAAGAAGCTGGAAGGGGGCCTGGACGAGAACCTGCCCCGACCCGAGTTGCCGCTCGTGCTGGGCGCCGACGTCCGGCAGAAGCTGGCGGCGGTCAAGCAGGGGCTGCAGGCGGTCCTGGACATGCTTGCCGGCAACGGCGCCGGAGAGCGGGCCCCGGTCCAGGTTGCCGCGGCCGAGCCGGCGCGCCGGGGCAAGGCGGCCGGCGCCGGCAAGAAGCCGCGCGTCAAGTCGGCGCGGGGCAAGACGCCGGCGGCGAAGACGGCCGGAAAACGCAAGCGGCGGACAGCGTAGAAGGAACGTCGGGATGTGGCGCAGTCTGGTAGCGCACCTGACTGGGGGTCAGGGGGTCGCTGGTTCAAATCCAGTCATCCCGACCAATACGCTTTGAGGGCGACAGCGACAGCACGTCATTCAGGTTTACACCGTAATCCGACTCCCTAGCCCGGAAATCGTCGCCTGCGGCTCCGATTGCCGCCCAACCAACCGGCAGGGGGCCGCGCCATTTCATGCCGTGGCCTTCGGACTCGCTGGCTCCTTCACGTCGGCTCCCACGCGCTCTTGTTGCTGACTCCGGTCGCGCCCTGCCACCCGCTCATGGGGTGCAACAGATGAGCGCTTCGACGACCCCCACCGAGGGTCAGATCCTGACCGGTCCGCTCTTCAACGAGCCAATGCGTGTGGAGACCGTCGCCGAGACTGGGACCGGCGGTTGGACGCTCGGCCTGGTCGGCACGCGGTCCGAACGCTTCCGGCGGGTCTCACTCGGGGCGGCCGAGCTGGCCGGCCTGACAGTTCTCGTCAGCGGCTTCCGGTATGACGGAGACGGCGCCCTGCTGCGGCTGGGACTGCAGGCGCACGCGCTGGGGATCGCCTGGGAGTTCGACCCCTACTTCGGACTGTCGGTCTCGCGGGTCGACCCGCTGCCGCACCAGTTGGAGGCGGTCTACGACCACCTGCTGAAGCTGGCGCGCGTGCGGTTCCTGCTGGCCGACGACGCCGGGGCGGGGAAGACGATCATGGCCGGGCTGCTCATCCGGGAGCTGCAGTTGCGCGGCCTGGCCGAGCGGATCCTGATCGTCGCCCCGTCGAACCTCGCGTTCCAGTGGCAGCGCGAGCTGCAGGAGAAGTTTGACGAGACGTTCATGGTGCTGAAGGGCAGCGAGCTGCGGGCCCAGTTCGGCGTGAACCAGTGGATGCAGCAACCGAAGGTGGTGACCTCGCTCGATCTCGCCAAGCGCGAGGAGATCCTGCCCGGCCTGCAGCAGGTGCGCTGGGACCTCGTCGTAGTGGACGAGGCCCACCGGATGTCGGCGCGCGACGAGTCACACAAGAGCCAGCGCTACAAGCTGGGCGAGTTGCTGCGCGACTCGTCCGACCACATCCTGCTGCTGACCGCGACCCCGCACAAGGGAGACCCCGACAACTTCTCGCTCTTCCTCCAGCTCCTCGACCGCGACGCCTACGCCGACGTGCGCTCGATCCGACAGGCGATGGACGCCGGGCGCGCGCCGTTCTACCTGCGGCGCACGAAGGAGGCGATGGTTCACTTTCCGGAGCGGGATGGGAACGGGCAATGGACGGCCCGCAAGATCTTCACGAAACGCATTCCGGGCACGGTGGATTTCGCGATCGACGGACCGGAGTTCGAGCTCTACGGGGAGGTGACGCAGTTCGTCAAGCGTCAGAGCGCCCGGGCCGCCGCGCGGGACGATCCGCGCGCCCGCGCGGTGGGCTTCCTGATGGCGCTCTACCAGCGGCGCCTCGCCTCCAGCACGCGCGCCATGCGGCGCAGCCTCGTGAACCGGGCCGACCGCCTGGAGCGTGCCCTCGCGGAGGCCCAGGACCTCGCGCAGACCGCCCCGCCGGTCCTGCCCGACCTGGACGAGCTGGAGGAGATGGAGGACCGTGACCGCGAACGACTGGAACGGTTGCTTGCTGCGATTACCCTGGCCGGGAACGCGGACATGGCACGCGAGGAGATCGCCGAGCTGCGGGCCCTGGCCGTCAGGGCGGAGGACGTCGAACGGGCGGGTGTCGAGGCGAAGCTGGCGAAGCTCGAAGACCTCCTGCGCGGCCAAGGGTTCTTCGACCGACCGGACCAGCGGCTGGTCCTCTTCACCGAGTTCAAGGACACCCTCGACTACCTCATCGAGAAGCTCGAAGCGTGGGGTTTTAACGTCGCGAGCATCCATGGGGGAATGAAGCCCGGTTCGCGCGACGAGCCGGGCACACGGCTCCACGCCGAGCAGCAGTTCCGCGAGGGCGCGGTGCAGGTGCTCGTGGCGACCGAGGCCGCGGGCGAGGGAATCAACCTGCAGGTCTGCAACATCCTCTTCAACTACGACATCCCCTGGAACCCCAACCGCCTCGAGCAGCGCATGGGGCGCATCCACCGCTACGGCCAGGAGAAGGACTGCCTGATCTTCAACTTCGTCGCCACCAACACCATCGAGGGGCACGTCCTCCAGCGCCTGCTCGACAAGCTGCAGGAGATTCGCGACGCGCTCGACGACGATGCCGTCTTCAACGTCGTCGGCGAGGTGCTCCCGGCGGCCCACGTGGAGCGGGTGCTGCGCGATTACTACGCCGGCCGCCTCGGCGACGAGGATCTGGAGGAGCGCCTGCTGCGGGACGTCGACGAGGGACACTTCCGCAACATCTGCCAGAACGCCCTGGAGGGGCTTGCGTCCAGGAAGCTGAACCTGGAGATGCTGGTCGAGCGCCGCGCCCGCGCCCGGGAACGCCGGGTCGTGCCGGAGACCATCGCCCGCTTCCTGCGGGACGCGGCCCCGCTCGTTCCACTGAGGCTCGACGTCATCCGGGGGTTGCCGCACACGTTCGAGCCGGCGCGCACGCCGGCGTCCCTGCGGCGCTACGAGCGCGAATCCGACTGGCGGCTCCCGGAGCTGGCGGCGCGCTATCCGCGGTGCAGCACCGACCGCGACACCGCCCAGAAGCACACGCTCGAATGGGTGACGCCGGGCCATCCCCTGTTCGAGGCGATCCGCCGCCATGCACGCGAGCGGGCACTGGATCCGCTCGCCCGCGGCGCCACGTTCCATTCGCTCGCTCACGACGCACCGGCCCGCATCGACTTCTACCGCGCCCGGGTCGTCGACGGCCTCGGCCACGTGGTGCACGAGCGGGTTTTTGCCCTGGAGCTCGGGGCTGACGGCGCGCCGCGCCGCTGCGAGCCGGGCATGCTCGGCGACCTGGCGCCGGCCGCGGTTGCGGATGTCCTGCCGGAGGTGGCCCGCCAGCCGGAGCCGGCGGCATGGCTCCAGGCGCACGTCCTCGAGCCGTTCCTCGAGGAGACGCGCGCGGAGCGTCTCGCCGAAGTAGAGCGCGTCGCCGATCACGTAGAGCTCTCGTTGACGGAGCTTCTGCAGCGAACCGACGAGGAGATCGGGCGGGCCGCGGGCGACGTGGAGGACGGCCGGCAGGGCGCCGAGGGCCGGCTGGCGATGGCCGAGGACCGACACGCGCAGTTGCTCGCCCGCCGCGAACGGCGGCGGGAGGAGCTGGAGCAGCAACAGGCGCTCTCGCTCCAGGGCGTCGAGCGGATGACCAGCGTACTGGTGCTGCCGCACCCCGACCGCCACGCCGCCGAGGTGAAACGCCACCAGCCGGATCCGGCGACTGAGGCCACCGCGATGCGCGTCGCCATGGACCACGAACGGTCCCAGGGCCGGCACGTCGAGGACGTGAGCGCGAAGAACCTCGGCTACGACGTGACCAGCCTCGACACCGCGTCGGGCGATCTCCGCCTGATCGAGGTCAAGGGCCTCGCCGCCGCCACCGGCACCATCCTGCTGACGCCCAACGAGCGCCGCGTCGCCGAGGACCGGCCCGACTGCTACTGGCTGTACGTCGTCACGGACTGTGGGCAGACGCCGGTGCTGCAGGAGCCCATCGCGAACCCGGCGCGTTTCCCCTGGCACGAGGTGACCAAGGTGCAGCATTACTATCTGAACGTCGACGCCATGACGCGGCCGATGCAGGTCCGCGACGGGCGGCGGGACTACGGAACCGAGAAATAGGATAGGCGTGCAGGAGGACTGATGAGCAGGGATCTGCGGTTCCGGCGTCTGCGGCTGCGCAATTGGAAGAATTTCCTGCGCGTAGACGTCGTCCTGCAGGATCGGCTGTTTCTCGTGGGAGCGAACGCCTCGGGGAAGTCCAACTTCCTGGACGCCTTCCGGTTCCTGCGGGACATCGCGCTCTCCGGCAGCGGTTTCCGGGAAGCTGTTCTTCACCCGCGCCGCGGGGGAGTCAGCGGCATTCGTTGTCTGGCTGCTCGCAGATACCCCGAGCCGGAGCTGTCTCTCCATCCCGAGATCGTGCGCGTCCTGCCCCAGATGCTCGCGCGTGTTCAACGCCAGAGCGGCAGGCAGGTCTTCGTGAGCACCCACTCACCGGATTTGTTGCGCGATGAGGGCATCGGCCTCGACGAGGCGATGCTGCTGGTGACCAGTGCTGAAGGTACCGAGGTGGCTCCGGTCGGCTCGAACCAGGAAGTGCGCAAGCTGCTGGATGGGGGCCTGTCGCTCGCTGAAATCGCCATACCCAAGACGCGGCCGCGGAACGCCGCCCAGCTCGCGCTGTGCGGGGACGCGTGACGAGCGGCCGGACCGAGGGCCCGGCCTACACGTCGCGGTTGATCGAGTACGCTACCGACCGCTGGCGGCCCCACGTGGCAGTCCAGCGTGCGGGCAGTCTGCGGCGCGCTGTTGCGTGTCTGCAGCAGTTATGTGGCAAGGT
This sequence comes from Vicinamibacterales bacterium, assembly GCA_965222265.1. Classification (GTDB taxonomy): domain Bacteria; phylum Acidobacteriota; class Vicinamibacteria; order Vicinamibacterales; family UBA8438; genus JAAXGX01. The sequence continues at coordinate 4,070,835 of CBDCTP010000003.1, read as the reverse complement.
TGCCTGACACGAGAGGGTCCGATGCACGAAGTCAAGTCCGATCCAGGACCTGCTGAATCAGATCAGCCGCGACGAGAGCCTGCTGCCCGAGTTCCACGAGATGGACGGGCAGGACATCTGTCAGGTCACGGTCGAGCCGAGAGACCACCCGATCTACATGGAGCACCAGAACGAAGGCATCTTCTACCTGCGCGTCGGCAACGCCACGCGGGCGCTCCCGGTCAACGAGGTGGTCAGGTACGTGCAGACCCGTTGGGGGAGGACGCCGTGAACGGGAAGGACGCCGAAGACAAGAGGCGGCGCGCCGCCGCCGTGCTCGACCCTCGCATACTGGACGACATCGTCCGGCGCGTCGTCGAGGCTGCCCGGCCGGAGAAGATCATCCTGTTCGGGTCGGCGGCGCGCGGCGAGATGACCCGCCACAGCGACGTGGACCTGCTGGTTGTGAAGGAGGGCAGGGATGCGCACGGGCTGACGGCGCGCATCTATGGGAACCTGCGCGGGGTGGACGCTGCGGTCGACGTGATCCTGGTCTCGCCCCAGGACTTAGAGCGCTATCGACACAGTCACGCGCTCGTGATCAAGCCCGCGCTGCGGGAGGGAAGAGTGGTCTACGATGCCCGCGGATCGATTTCCGCCCGATGATCCCCGCGAGTGGCTGAACCGCGCCAGGAGCAATCTGGTGCGGGCGAAGCAGCAGGCCGCAGGCGTGTACCTGGAGGATCTGTGCTTCGACGCGCAGCAAGCGGCGGAGAAAGCCATCAAGGCGTTGCTGATTGCACGCGGCGTCGAGTTTCCGTACGTGCATGATCTGGTGCGCCTTCTGTCACTGCTGGGTGATGCGGGATTGTCGGTTCCGGCGCCTGTGTGGAGGGCGAAGGAACTAACGCGTTACGCGACAACTGCGCGCTACCCGGAGACCGGCGTTCCTGTCTCCGAGGCACAGTACGCGGACGCCGTCGAAATCGCCGAAGCCGTAGTCGGCTGGGCCGAAGAGAGCCTGTGATTCCCAGAGCGTGCAAGCGCCTCGCCGAGGTGGACTTCCCGATCGCGGTCGTGTCGAAGCATGCGGCGCGCGAAAAGTCCATCCGGCACGGTCATCCCTCGACGCTGCACCTGTGGTGGGCGCGCCGGCCACTGGCGTCGAGTCGGGCAGTCTTGCTGGCGTTGCTGCTGCCCGATCCATGCGACCCGCGCTGCCCGGACGAGTTCCGCCGAGTCGCCGCCCGCCAGATTCGCAATCTGGCCGAATATCTCATCGAGACCAGGGCTGGGTCCCTATTGCTGACCGCGGATCTGAAGTCCGGTCTGAGAAGCAGGAAGCCAGGAGAGAGGGCAGAGGCTGAGCAGGAGGCCGAACATCGAGCCAACATCTGGCGCGACCTGTCGTCCGGACCCGAGCGTTGGACCCCGAGTCGGGTTCGCGGCGCCTTGTTGCAGCTCCTGGCACAGGGGTCAGCGTGGGAGTGGTCTGGCGCGGAACCGTTCCTGAGCGTGTGCCGCAGCCTCGTCAGGGCTGCGCATGGGGAGGAGGCGCCTCTCGTCGTGGACCCATTCGCGGGCGGCGGGTCGATTCCCCTGGAGGCGCTTCGGCTAGGCTGCGAGGCGTTCGCCAGCGACCTCAACCCCGTGGCGTGCCTGATCCTCAAGGTGATGCTGGAGGATATCCCGCGCCACGGACCGAAGCTGGCCGAGGATCTGCGCCGTGTCGGCGGCGAGATTAAGGCGGCGGCGGAGAGGGAGCTGGCCGATCTATATCCGGTCACTGCTGTCCCACAGAGTTTCTAATGAAAGCGGCTTGAACCTTCTGTGTCTGGTAGAATGACTTGTGCCCCAAATCATTCAAAACACAGGAGATCCAAGCCGTGGCCCATCATAGCACAGTCTTCGGGCAGCTTCTCTCGTTGCTTCCGCGACATGAATTCGACGCCGAGGCCCGCGGCCATCAGCGCGGCCAGCGCCTGCGTGTGATGAGCCGCTGGGCGCAGTTCGTCGCCCTCGGGCTGGGCCAGTTGACCGGCCGGCAGAGCCTGCGCGACATCGTGAGCAATCATGGGCGCCCAACCGGGCAAGCTCTATCACCTGGGGGTGGGGGCGGTCAGTCGCTCATCGCTGGCGCGCGTCAATGCCGAGCAGCCCTTCACCCTCTATGAAGCGCTGTTCGGGCGCCTGCTGAGCCGCTGCCGGCAGCGGGCGCCGGACCACGGCTTCCGATTCAAGCACCGGCTGTATGCCGTGGATGCGTCGACCATCGATTTGTGTCTGGCGGTCTTCCCGTGGGCGTCGTTTCGGCGCACGAAGGCGGCCATCAAGCTGCACGTCGGATTGGATCAGGCTGGCCAGTTGCCGAGTTTCGTCAGCGTCACCGACGGCAAGACCGGCGACGTGACCGTCGCCCGCACGTGGACATTTCCGGCGGGCAGCGTCGTCGTGGCGGACCGCGCGTACCTCGATTTCACGTGGTTTCACCAGTTACAGGCTCGTGGGGTGACCTTCGTGACCCGCCTCAAGCGCGGGGTGCGCTACCGGGTCACGCATGAGCGTGTGGTCCGGCCCGGGACCGGCGTGCTCAGTGACCAGGCGATCGAACTGACCAGCGCCCGCAGCCGGAAGGCCTATCCCGACCCGCTGCGACGGGTCGTCTACCGGGACCCGGTGACCAGCAACCGCTATGTGTTCGTGACCAACAACACGACGTGGGTCGCCAAGACGATTGCCAACCTGTACAAGTCCCGGTGGCAGATCGAGCTGTTCTTTAAGTGGATCAAGCAGAACCTCAAGGTGAAACGCTTCGTCGGTCGGTCGCGCAACGCTGTCCTGACGCAACTGTGGGTGGCGACCTGCATGTACTTGCTGTTGGCGTACCTCAAGTTCGCCATGCGACTGCGATGGAGCCTGCATCAGATGCTGCAGGTGCTGCAGCTCAACGTCTTCGAACGCCGGCCTCTCGAAGACCTCTTCACCACCCATTCGCCACCAGACCGCGCTCGTCCCCAACTCGCGCTGGCCTGGGCCTGAAACTGTGGGACACTAGTGATATCCGGTAGACCCGGATGGCGCGACGCCGATCGCCTATCTCTGGGCGCGGACGGTGCGCTGCGAGGCGCCGAACTGTGGGGCGGAGATTCCGCTCATGCGCTCGTTCTGGCTATGCAAGAAGGAGGCCCGGAAGCGAGCGCTGCGGTATCTTGTGGAGCGACCGGAGGGAGAGACTCCACGGGTGGTTCTCACGGTATTCGAGCCGCAGGCGAACAATGAGGTGCCGAACGGCACGGTGACGCGCGCCCGGGCGACGTGCCTCTGTTGCGGGGCGGTGCTGCCGCCGGAGCGGGTGCGGGCGCAGCTCGCCGCGGAGCGTGGCGGTGCGGACGTCGTGTTCGACGAGAAGGGCCGGCGCGTCGACGGGGCGCGCATGACAGCGGTCGTGACGCTGCGGTCGGGCATCAGGGGCCGCAACTACCGTGTGCCAAGACAGGCGGACTACGCGGCAGTCCGTCAGGCCCAGGAGCGGATGGCACGGGTCCTGGACGAGTGGGAGCGCGACGGCAGACAGGGGCTGTGTCCGGTGCCGGACGAGCCGACGCCCGTAGGCGGTGGTTCGGGGGCTGGTCGGGCGTTTAGGACTCTAGCGGTAATTACCTTGCTATCTTTGGGGTTATGTGGTCTGTTTCCATTGCATGCAGCGCAACGTGGAACTGGAAGCCACCATCGTCGCGAAGTACGCGGCGGTGTCGCCCGTGTTGAATGAGCGCAGTCGCCGCCTCTGGGCGGCGGCCGAGTCTCTGGCCATCGGTTATGGCGGAGATGCGCTGGTGTCGTCGGCCACGGGTCTGGCCCGGGAGACGATCCGGAACGGACGCCGGGAAATCGCGCAAGGCGGGGCGGCGACAGACCGGATACGAGGACCGGGCGCCGGGCGGCCCCGACTCGAACAGAACCAGCCCGGTCTGCTGGCTGCACTCGAAGCGCTGGTGGACCCGCTGCCGCGCGGCGACCCGACCTCGCCGTTGCGCTGGACCTGCAAGAGTCGGGCGAAGCTGGCTGGGGCGCTGACACAACAGGGGTGGCGCGTGAGTTCGACCACCGTCGGCCGGTTGCTGCGCCAACTGGGCTACCGGCTGCAATCGGCCCGCAAACGTCAGGAGGGAGCGAGCCACCCGGACCGCAACGCGCAGTTCGAGCACATCAATGCGACCGCGGACGGGTTTCTGGCCGCGGGGCAGCCGGTGATCTCGGTCGACACGAAGAAGAAGGAGCTGGTCGGGAACTTCAAGAATGGCGGGCGGGAATGGCAGCCGAAGGGCACGCCGCCGGCCGTGCTGGTGCATGATTTCCCGACCGACGCGGAGGGCAAGGCAATTCCGTACGGCGTCTACGACATGGCGCGCAACGAGGCTTGGGTGAGCGTGGGCTGGGACCACGACACACCGGCGTTCGCGGTGGCGTCGATTCGCCACTGGTGGCATCAGATGGGTTGCGGCGCCTATCCCGAGGCCACCACCCTGTTCATCACGGCCGATGCGGGCGGGAGCAACGGGTATCGGTTGCGCGCCTGGAAGCATGAGCTTCAACAGTTGGCCGACGAGACGGGACTGACCATCCAGGTGAGTCATTTCCCACCCGGCACGAGCAAGTGGAATAAGATCGAGCACCGGCTCTTCTGCCACATCACGGCGAACTGGCGCGGCACCCCGCTGGCGACGTACGAGACCATCGTCGACCGCATCGGGAACACCCGGACGGCGACCGGGCTCCGGGTCCGGGCCGAACTCGACGCCGCGCAGTATCCCACCGGCGCCACGGTGAGTAAGCAGGAGATGGACGCACTCGCGCTGGTCCCCGATGCGTTTCACGGGGAATGGAACTACAAACTGTTACCCCGATGAAGTTGATAACTTTATATCGATCACTGTCCTTAGCGTCCAGCGCTACGGCATGCTCCAGTGGAGTGATCTCTTCACGGCGCGGCAGAAATTGGCGTTACGTTTTCTTGCCCGCTTGTGCGACGCCGTTCCCCACGAGCAGATAAGGAGGTGTGTCGGCCTCTCGCTAAGCGGGGTTGCAGACAGGAACGTCTCCCTGGCTACGTGGCGGCCACAGGCGGATCAAGCAGAAAGTCGAACACTTGTTTGCAAGACAAGCCCTTCCAATGGCTTGGGACTTTGGTGAGGCTGTTCCGCTCAGTCATTCTACCGGCAGCTTCGGCGACAGGCTGGACATTCTCGTCAGGACGACGTCCGCGATAGCAGAGGACAGTCGAGCGTCGCACGGGACAAACTTGACTCAAGCCGCAGACGCCACTAGCCACCCGCTTCCTGACGAAACTGCCAGCATCTGGTTTACTGATCCGCCGTACTATGACGCCATTCCCTACTCCGATCTTTCCGACTTCTTCCTCGTTTGGCTCAAGCGTGCCCTCGCCGACCCGCCGCTGCTTCGTGATCGGGTCGATCCCGACAACCCTCTTTCGCCGAAGACGGCCGAGGCTGTGCAGGATGAAACCAAGCGGGTGGACGGAAGGGCCAAGGACCGAGAGTGGTTCGAAGAGACGATGGCCCGCGCCTTCGCGGAGGGCCGCCGCGTGCTGCGTGAGGATGGCGTCGGCTCCGTCGTGTTCGCGCACAAGACCACCGAGGGCTGGGAAGCGCTGCTCTCGGGCATGATTCGGGGCGGCTGGACCATCACCGCGTCGTGGCCCATCGCGACCGAGATGGGCGCGCGCCTGCGCGCCCGGGATTCGGCCGCGCTCGCCACCAGCGTCCACTTGGTCTGCCGGCGACGACCCGACGAGGCGCCGGTCGGGGACTGGGCCGACGTGCTGCGCGAGTTGCCAGCCCGCGTCGGCGACTGGATGGAGAGACTTCAAGGTGAAGGCATCCGCGGCGCCGACCTTGTGTTCGCCTGCATTGGCCCCGCCTTGGAGATTTTCAGTCGGTACCGGGCGGTCGAGACTGCCGACGGTCATAGGGTCGGTCTGGCGGAGTACCTGGAGAAGGTCTGGGAGGTCGTCGGCCGCACTGCCCTGGAGAGCGTACTCGGGGCGGCGGAAGCCAAGGCGCGCAACGGGCTGGCGGGGGCTCTGGAGGAGGACGCACGGCTGACGGCGCTGTTTCTCTGGACGCTGCAGGCGACCACCGGCGACGCGACCGGTGAGGCCGGCACCCAAGAAGCGGACGCGCCGGCCGACGACGCCGACGAGGACGTCGATAACGCATCCTCCGGCAAGGCCAAGGGCTTCGCGCTCGTCTTCGACGTCGTACGCCGCTTTGCGCAGCCGCTCGGCATCGATCTCGGGAAGTGGGAGCGGCGCACCATCGAGACGAAGAAAGGGGTGGTCCGCCTACTGCCCGTGGCTGAGCGTGCGATGCAGCTTTTCGGCAAGCAAGGGGCGCAGGCAGTCGCCACCTGGCTGGAGCAGGAGGCGCGGGCAGGAACGGATCATCCGTTGCAGGGCGTGCTCTTTCCCGACCGGCAGGAAAGTGGGGCGGTTGCCGTTCGGGAGCGGTCGCAACGGTACGGTGACGTCGACAGTGCCGATGATCGTTCTGGCGCGAGTCCCGGCACCACGACTCTCGACCGAGTCCACGCCGGGATGCTCCTGCAGGCGGGCGGGCGGACCAACGCGCTGCGGGCGTTGGTACAGACGGAGCGGGAGCGGGGTCCCGACTTCCTGCGTCTGGCGAACGCGCTGTCGGCGCTCTACCCGCGGGGCAGCAACGAGAAGCGCCTGCTCGACGCGATGCTGCTGGCGGTACCAAGGTGACAGGCGATGCTGAGGGGGCTGACGGATGCCGGCCGCGAACACGCCGCCCCGTGTGTGAAGATCCGATCGGAAGGAACCTGTCGATGAGCGCCGGGAGGATCGAGTCCGTTCGGATTCGGGGTTTCAGATCGCTCGCGGACGTGGAACTGTCCGGTCTCCGGAACGCGAACGTGCTGATCGGCGCCAACGGGTCGGGAAAGTCCAACTTCATCCGCTTCTTCGAGATGATGAGTTGGATGCTGCGGTCTCGCCGTCTTGCGGAGTTCGTCGGGTTGCAGGGCGGTGCCGACGACCAGTTGTTCGGCGGCAACCGCGTCACGCCGCGAATGGAGGCCGAGCTTGCGCTACGCACGGAAGCTGGCCGGAACGACTACCGCTTCGCCCTGGCACACGCTCATCCCGACCGCTTCGTCTTCACGGAGGAGGCGTTCCGTTTCAGCGGGACCGACTACCCGACGGAGGCACGCTGGCAGCATACGTCCAGCGGAGAGCCGGAAGCTTCGATCGTGGGAGTCGCGCAGGGCCCACCACCACCCGGCGTCAACCAGACGACCGCGCGGATCATTGTGCACCTTCTGAAGAGCTGTCAGGTCTTCCAGTTCCACGACACGTCCGACACTTCGAACTTCAAGACGCGGTGGGACGTGGAGGACAGCAACTACCTGCGGACCGACGGTGGAAATCTCGCCGCCGTCCTGCGTCGCGTGGAGCAGGAAGATGTTCAGCGGTTCGAGTTGATCTCCCGACATGTACGACGCGTGCTGCCGGTGTTCGATCGGTTTGAGGTCGACGAGAGCCACGGCAAAGTGTCGCTGCGATGGAAGGCGATAGGGGCAGACAAGTCCATCGGTGCGCACCTCACGTCCGACGGATCGTTCCGATTCTTCGCGCTCGTTACTCTGTTGAACCTGCCGCTGGAGATGTTGCCGAACGTTCTGCTGTTGGACGAGCCGGAGCTTGGGTTGCACCCGGCTGCCATCGCGCTGGTTGGCAGCATGATCAAGGCGCTCGCGGTCGACAGGCAGATCATCGTGGCCACGCAGTCGCCACTGCTCGTCGACGTGTTCGATCTCGACGAGATCATCGTTCTGAACCTTCAGGATGGGCGCACGACGTTCTGCAGGCCGGATGCGGACGAGTATCAGCGGTGGCTCAACGACGGTTTCATGGCGGGCGAGATGTGGCAGAAGAATCTCATCGGAGGGCGGCCGTGACACGTCTCGCCGTGTCAGTCGAGGGGCTGACGGGGAACCGATGGCGTCTGAACCGTGGTACAGAGTCGCGCTCCCGCGCCAGCAGGAGGGCACGGCGGTTGCCGCCAGGGAGCGGTCGCCACGTTACGGCGACCGCGACGGCGCCGATGAGCGTTCCACCGCCCGTCTTGGCGGAACGACTCTCGACGAGGAGAAGCGCCTGCTCGACGCGATGCTGCTGGCGGTGCCAAGGTAGCTGGCGATGCTGACGAAGCTGGCGGTTCGTAACTTCAAGTCGCTCGTCGACGTGACGGTGGAGCTCCCCCGTCTCGCGGTGCTGTTCGGCCCGAATGCCGCCGGCAAGAGGTAATCGTTTAGCGGGGTGATCCTACTGACGACAGGCGTTGGAATGGGTCAGGGACTTGGAAGTGGCGCGGGGTTCGGGCGCACGACGGGAATCGTTCGAGGACATGGCGTCTCACACGCGGGTCACTGCGATGACGCCGCGCCGGCCTGGGACCGCGGTGGGAACCGGCGCCTGCGTAGCGCTGGTTGGCTTGGGCCGGGGGCGGGCGGAACGCCTGGTGGCGGCAGCGCGTAGCGGGGTTGGCCGTTGGGGACGCCTGCTGCGCGCGGTGGCGAGTCGTTGGGCGCAGGGGGCAGCTTGCCGGCAGTCTGGCCGGGGCGCGGCGGCCCACGACGGTGAGACGGTCGGTCTGGCGCGTGGACCGGTCGTGGTGGCGTTGCAAGCCGTCACGCCGGCGGGGGCGGGCGTTGGAGTGGTTCGGGGACGACGGGGTCGGTGGCGTGGAGGATGGTGGCGATCAGCGGGGTGAGGTCGAGGTGGCGTTGGTGAACGGTGCGCACGACGCTGGCGAGCACCTGCTGGGTGTCGGCGCCGTGCCGGGTGCGATTGCCGCCGCAGACCTTGCGGGTGACGACGGCGGGTCGGATGGCCTGTTCGGCGCGCCAGTTGGTGGCGTCGACCGACGGGTCCCACAGAAAGCCGAATACCGCAGGGAATTCGGTGGCCAGGTGCGCGGCGAAGCGCTCGGCGTCGGCGAGCACCGGCGGGTTGTCGATCAGCCGACCGAGTTGGGCGAGCAGTCGGCCGCGAGCGGTTGCCAGACCATGGTCGCTCAGAAGCCCGGCGTCGCGGCGGTCGCGCAGCTTGAGAGCGGCCTGCAGGACGGCTTGCACCCGGGCGGCCCATGGGCTGTGAGGATGATCATCCTGGAGGTGCTTGCAGCGTCGGAGCAGGTGCGCCACGCAGGACTGGTGCAGCGCGTCGGTGAAGCGGCGATACGGCGCCCACCCGTCGCGCACGAGCACGCCGTCGTAGTCGGCCCCGAGCACGGTGGCGGCAGCGTCGAACCCGCGGCCGGGGCAAATGGCGTAGACCGTCGTCTGGGGCGTGGCGAAGACCCACAGCCAGTGGCGGACGGCGCCGACGCGCCAGCCGGTTTCATCCGGCGTGACCACGGGACTTTCCCGCACCTGCGCGCACAATGCCGTGTAGGTCGGCGCCGCCTCGCGGGCGGTGCGATGCAGCACCTGCGCGAGGCCTCCGGGCGTAACCGTCAATCCGCATTGCGTCTTCAACAGGTGCGCGATCTTGGCCAGCGGCACGCCCAGGTGCGTGTGCAACTCGACGACCAGCGCGACGACCGCGGGGCCGAGCTGCACGCTGGCCGCCCCCAGCGCGTCGGAGGTCTGCAGCGGGTGGCGGCCCTGAACGCGCCGCCGACACTGGGAGCAATGGCCAACCTCGATGTCGAAGCACCGCACGATGGGGCGCACCTTGGGGAGTTCTTCCTGATACTGCGACGCCACGCGGGTCACCTCGACCGCGCCGCCGCAGTCCGGACAGGCGGCCGGCGCCGGCGCCGCGTGGGTCTCGTCGACCTGCGCCGGCCGCGGGCGGCACGCCTGCCGGCCATAGCGCGCACCCGCCCGCCGGCCGGGACGCCCGCCGCGACCTTGCGGCCGGTCCTTGGCGAACGGGGCGGCTTGCCGAAATCCTGCCCGCCGCGCGGCGTCGAGTTGCTGCTTGAGGTGTTCACTGCGGCGCTTCCACCGATCCCGGTCGCGCTTCCACTGATCCCCGTCACGCTTCCACCGATCCCGGTCGCCCTCGACCCGCGTCAACTCCTCGCGCAGTCGTGCGATCTCTCGCTCTTGTTCCTCAATGCGGGTATCGCGCGGATCCTGTTCGGTCCGGGGGCGTTGCCGTGGCACCCCCTAGATATGCCACATCCGCCGGAAAAGTACAATCCAATAAATTGGATCTCACGCGACCATCGAACTCCACCCGCTAAATGAAGACGGCAAGAGCAACCTCCTGGACGCCATCGCCGCCCTGTCGGGGATCGGCAACGTGCGTACCCTCTCGGACGTGCTGGACCGCCCGCTGCCCGTGCGGACCCACGCGTTCGAGGCGTTCTCGTTTCCGGCCGGCGGCTTGCCGGACCTGGTGAAACAACGGAACGCCCGGTTCTCGCTCGAAGCGGACTTGGCGGTGGGCACGGAGCGATACCGGTATCGGGTCGCGCCGAGCATTGAGCTGCGGTCGGGTCGGCTGACTGTGGCCGACGAGTATCTCGCTCTGCTGGGACGAACCGGCAATCCGAAAGGTACACCGGCGATAGAGCGAGTCGACTCGAAGCTGCGTGTGCGCCGCAAGGGCAAGCCGGCCCATCCGCGCGAGGAGCCGATCGGCCTGAACCACGCGATCCTGTCCGATCGGAGTCTTGCGGGTGAGCAATATCGCTGGATCGAGACCGTCCGGCGGGAACTGGGCGAATGGTCTACTCACTATCTCGATCCGGGACTGACGATGCGTGCCCCGCGCGCGCCAGCGGATGTTTTCGACATTGGTACGTACGGGGAAGATATCGGACCGTTTCTGTACAAGCTGCGGGCCGAGGAGCCTATCCGCTTTCGCGCCGTCTCTCGTACGCTGCGCTCGATCGTGCCGAGCGTCGAGTCGCTGACCGTGCAGTTCGACGAGCGCCGCGGCACGCTCGATATCCTGATCCGCCAGGGCGGCGTGGAGTACTCGTCCCGGGTCGTTTCCGAGAGCACGCTTCGGGTGCTCGCCCTGTGTGCCATCGCCGTGAATCCCTGGGCAGGTTCTCTCCTCGCGTTCGAGGAGCCTGAGAACGGCGTCCACCCGCGTCGGCTCGACCTGATCGCCCGCTTGCTGATGTCGCTGGCGGCGGACGGGGGACGTCAGGTCATCGTCACCACACACTCGCCGCTGTTCTGCGACGCAGTACTGAAGCAGGCCCCGTCCAATCCGAGAGATGTGGGCCTCCTCAACGTCCGCCGCGTGGGTCAGGCCACCGCCGTCGAGCCGTTCGATGCGACCGGGCCGTTGTTCAAGGACTCGGAGGTCGCGGCTGGGCTCAGCAGTCAGGCCGAGGACGGTCTGTTCGAGAACCTGCTGCTGCGGGGACTGAGCGATGAGTGATCCGCTGGTCGTGGATCTCTTCGTCGAAGACCCCGCACATGAGGTGTTCGTCGGCGGTCCTGAGGAGACACGTACGCGATGGCGCTTGATCCCTGGTACAGAATAGCCCTCCCCCGCGAGGAGGTCCGCGAAGGGCGCTCGTTCAACCCGGACGAGTTCGCCATCGCCCTGGAGCAGGTCGTCGGCGGCACGGCCCCGAGGGACTATCACGACCCCGGGGCGTTCTTCGCGCGCACCTGCTTCACGCGAGCGTTGCGCGAGCACGCGGGGATGGTGCTGCGGCGCCTGGCCGGGAAGACCGCCAACACGTCGCCGGTGATGACGTTGGTGACCCAGTTCGGCGGGGGCAAGACCCACACGCTGACGGCGCTGTATCACCTGGTGACGGCCGGCGAGTCCATCGGGGGGCTGCCGGAGGTCACCGACCTGCTGCACGACGCGGGGCTGTCGGCTGCGCCGGCGGCTCGGGTGGCGGTCTTCGTCGGCAACGCGTGGGATCCGCAGGAGGGACGGGAGGCGCCGTGGGTCGACATCGCCCGTCAGCTCGCCGGCGACCGGGGCGTCGAGCTGCTTGGGGCCAACGCGGCTACCACGCCGCCGGGCACCGAGTCACTTGGCCGGGTGTTCGCGGCGGCCGGCGCGCCGACGCTCGTACTTTTCGACGAGGTGCTCAACTTCGTCAACCGCTACCGACAGATGGCGGATCCGTTCCACGCCTTCATCCAGAACCTGACCGTGGCGATGACGGGGACGACGCACGGAGCGGCCGTCATCAGCCTGCCGCGCAGCCAGGTCGAGATGTCGGATTTCGACCTGGCGTGGCAGGACCGGATCACCAAGGTGGTCCGGCGCGTGGCGAAGGACCTGCTCGCGAACGACGAGACGGAGGTGAGCGAGGTGGTCCGGCGACGCCTGTTCGATCACATCGGCGACGAACGGTCCCGGAAGAGAGTGTCCAGGCTCCACGCCGACTGGTGCTTCGAGCGACGCGAGCGTCTTCCGCCGCAGTGGACCCTCGTGGACAGCGCTGCCACCGAGGCGAAGGCGCGCGAGCATCTGCGGGCCCGCTTCGAGGCCTGCTATCCGTTCCATCCGGCCACGCTGTCGGTCTTTCAGCGGAAGTGGAACGCCCTGCCGCAGTTCCAGCAGACCCGCGGCACGCTGGCCATGCTGGCGCAGTGGATCTCCTGGGCCCACCGCGACGGTTTCACGAAGGCCCGAACGGAACCGCTCATCACCCTCGGTTCGGCTCCTCTCGATGTTCCCGACTTCGCCGGCGTCGTGCTCGGCCAGCTCGGGGAGTCGCGCCTGTCGACCGCCATCGATGCCGACATTGCCGGCGCGCAGGCGCACGCGCGCGCCCTCGACGCCGACAGCAAGGGCGCGCTCCGCGACATCCACCGTCGAGTGGGAACGACGATGCTGTTCGAGTCGTCGGGCGGCCAGGTGGACCGGGTGGCCCATCTGCCCGAGCTGCGCTTTGCGCTCGGCGAGCCGGCGGTCGAAACCACTTCCGTCGACAGCGCGGCGATGGCCTTGGAGGAACGCTCGTACTTCCTGCGCCGGGTCGGCACGGACGGCTATCGGATCAGCTACACGCCGACCATCAAGAAGGTCGTCAACGACCGGCGCGCGTCGCTGGACGAGGAAGGCGAGATCCAGCCGGCCCTTCGCAGTCTGGTCCGGGAGGACTTCGACCGTGGCGCCAGCATTCCCCGGGTCTGCTTCCCGGCTGACGCCGCGGCGATTCCTGACAACCCGAAGCTGACGCTCGTGGTGATGGATCCCGGGGTGGAGTGGACCGGCGCGACGGACGATGACGTTCGCGAACGCATCGGGGAGTGGACCCGCGCTCGCGGTGCGTCGCCGCGGCTGTACCCGGGCGCACTCGTCTGGGCCGTGAAGAAACCGGGCCGGGAGCTGCGCGACAGGGTGGAGCAATGGCTTGCCTGGAAGCGCGTCGCCAGCGAGGTCTCGGCGGGCACGCTGGGGAGCGAGCTCGACAGCGCGGATCTCGCCGACATCCGTGCGAAGGTCCGCGAAGCCGGCGAGGTGGCCCGCGAGCAGATCTGGGGGGACGACCGCTTCGTGGTGATCGCCGACGGCTCGGAGACGGACGGGCTGAAGGGCATCGATCTCGGCGCAGGTCATTCCAGCAGCAGCGAGAGCCTCTGCGGGCGAGTCATCTCCGCGCTCAAGTCGAGCGCCCTCCTCAACGAATCGGTCGGCGCCGGATACCTTGAACGCAACTGGCCGCCGGCCCTGAAGGAGGACGGCGCCTGGCCGCTCGTCAGCCTGCGCCAGAGCTTTCTGGACGGCTCGCTGACGCGTCTCGTCGATCCGGACGCTGTGCTGCGCCGGAAGGTCGTCGAGTTCGTCAGCAGGGGCGACTTCGGGCTCGGCTTCGGCAGGGGAGCGGACGGCCGATTCACGCGCCTGTGGTTCCGCGAGATGGTCGGGTCTGACGACGTCATGTTCGAGTCGGACGTTTATCTGCTGGCCCCGCGGCTGGCCGCGCGGTTGAAGGCGCCGACTGTGCCCCCGCCTGCGAAGCCCACCGGGCAGGAGGGTGACCCGACTGTCCCGATCGGCGGCTCAACGGCCCCCGGACCGGGGCCGGGCGTTCCAACCGATCCGCAGCCGCCGGTCCAGCCCCAGCCACCGGCCACCAAGTCTCTGCGAATCCACGGTGACATCCCGCCGGAGGTCTGGAACCGGGTCGGAACGCGGTTGCTCCCGAAGCTCCGCTCGGGCCGCGATCTGAAGGTGGGCGTTACCTTCGAGCTGAGGGCGGACGGCCCAGGAACCGACGCGCTCCTGGCGGACCTGCGCCAGATCCTCAAAGACCTGCGGCTTGCGGAACGGATCCGTATTGACGTGGATTAGACGCAGTAGCTTGGCCTCGGTGGTGGGTTGCGCCGGCGGCCGGTTTCAATAGGGTTGGGGCTCTTGCATTAGTAACCAATGACTCAGGAACCGCTGCACTCCGTCGGAAGCATCGTGCGCCGGTGTGCTGCACCGGAGCAAGTGGGTGTAGTTCGTGGCATTGTGTCTAGTGAGCAAGTTAGCGAGCGGCTCTACAGGGTTCAGTTCGGCACTCAGACGAGGATCGTGCCCGAGCAGGACCTCGAACCACTGCCAGAGGATAGCGATCCGTGGTCCGACGTGCTCAAGGGCCGATTCGAAGGTAGCGGGACGTTCCGGAAACTGCTGACATTTGAACGCCTTCGCCGGCCGCCGAGCAGGGTCGCGACAACCTTCGGTACTGCACGGGCCAAACTCTTTCCGTACCAGTTCAAACCACTTCTCAAGTTCCTTGACAACCCGAATCAGCGTATCCTGATCGCCGACGACGTTGGCCTGGGCAAGACCGTTGAGGCAGGCTATATACTGAAGGAACTGAGGGCGCGCCACGGACTTGAGCGCGTGCTGGTGGTTGTCCCTGCTCGGCTACGACGAAAGTGGAAGACGGAGTTCGAACGGCGGTTCGACGAATCCTTCGATATTGTGTCGGCGAAGGAGGTGATAGGCCGTCTCATTGAGCCTTTGCGCCGCGGGCGTGACCTGCCGACGTTTTCCTGGATCGCGTCTTACGAGTCACTCCGTCGTCCCACGATCACGAAGGCGCTGTCAGAGCTGCAGCCACCGATTGATCTCGTGATCATGGACGAAGCGCACAAGGTGAGGAACAGTGCGACCCAGCAGCACGCCCTTGCGACCGCGCTGGCCGAGGCGGATGCGATCGTGATGCTCACAGCGACGCCAATCAGACCAGCCGGGAGAACCTGTTTCAACTGCTCCGACTGCTCGATCCAGTCACCTTCGCGCGGTACGACGTTTTTGAGACACAACTTCAGGCGAACCGACCGGTCGTGAAGGCGCTCGCGGCGATTCGCGAGGATCCTCCCCAAGTTGACGCGGCGCGGGAGCTGTTGAGTAGCCTTGGCGAGCATGAATTGACGTCGGACTTGACCAAGAGTAGTTTTTTCGGATCCTTGCTTGACCGTCTCAAGCCTGCAGCGTTGAAAGATAGGCGCGCTCTCGTGGATCTCCAGCGCGACATTTCCGAGTTGAGCCTGACGTCGCAAGTCTTGTCTCGCACACGAAAGGTCGAGGTGCTCCGGGATCGGCCTGTGCGGCAGGCGATAGCGTACAAGGTGGAGTTGACACCGGAGGAACGCCGAGCTTACGACACCGTCGCAAAAATCACGTTCCTTCTCAACCCGTCTCAAGGGTGGGGTGCTGTCATGGCGGCGATGACGGCCGTGCGGTACGCGGCAAGTTGCCTGCCGGCGGCGCTGAACCATTTGCGGAAGAAGTATGGCCAGAAACTTGAAGTCCTGTGCCGTGACAGCGGCGAAGAATCAGCCGAAGAGAACGATGCAGGCGCACCGACCGTGGACCTGACCGGGTTCTGGGACGACTTGAGAACTGAGTTGACGGCGGAACTATTGGTCGACACTAAGTTCGCGCGGCTGCGCGAGGTGCTGCTGGAGCTGTGGCGGGAGGACAGCCGAGTGCACCGAATAACACGCAAGGTGATCGTCTTTTCATTCTTTCGGGGTACTCTTGACTATCTCGCCCGGCAGCTGGGCGAGATTGGTGTGCCCACAAGAGTGATTCACGGTCTTGTTCCTCTTGTGGAACGAGAGCGACTGATTGACGAGTTTCTGACGAAATCGGAAGTTCTCGTTCTTCTGTCGTCGGAGGTCGGCAGCGAAGGTCTGGACCTGCAGCAGGCTTCAGTAGTGATTAACTACGATCTGCCCTGGAATCCCATGGTTGTGGAGCAGCGCATCGGACGTATCGACCGGCTAGGACAGGAGTCGCGAGTCATCACCATTCTTAGCCTGGTACTGAGTAGGACTATCGAGGACCGGATCCTCTATCGTTTGTACGAACGCATCGGCATTTTTGAGGAAACGATCGGCGAAATCGAGCCGATCCTTGGAGAGCAAATTGAAAAGTTAGCAATCACAGCGCTACGGAACGACCTGACCGCTGACGAGCAAGAACGTCAGGCGGATCAGGCAGCTGAGGCATTCCTTCGCGAGCAGCACGAGGGAAACACGCTGCAGAAGGAGGCTGATAAACTGATCGCTGGCGACCAAGCATTCCTCGATGAGATTCAGAGCCTGATTGGGGAGCGCAGGGTTCCGTCGGCGACGGAACTGTACTGGTTTCTTGGTGAGTTTGTTGATCAACGGTATCCCGGAAGCCTCTTTCCGAAGGGGATCCTTAAGGAGGTGACGAATATCACACTCGATGCGCGGCTTGCGACGGATCTGTTACGAGAGTTGGACAGCACACCCGACCTGCGGCGCATAGCTTCTCGCGTGCAGCAGGGTACCTTTCCGGCGACGGTTGAGGCCGATGCACACCTGCGCAGGCCCCAAAGCGAACTGATTTCGATCCATCACCCATTCGTACGCTTGGCGTGCGCGTTTCTCGAGCGCGATGCAGAACGCCTGCATCGGGCGTTTCGGTTGCGGCTTCGCGCCAAGGAGAACGAACCAGAAGGCGACTACGCATTGACGATCCTGGAGTTCACTATCTCCGGGAATCGCGCCCGGACCGAGATTGTGCCCATCTTCTGGGACCTACACGCAAGTCGGCCAGTCGAGGGGCACACTGCTCGTGACCTATTCATCCGCCTGCTAGCAGCCCGTGGAAGAAGTCTGATCGCTGAGCCCTGCTGTTCAGGCAGCTTGGCGATGAGCAATTGAGCCGACGAGGGCCGTCGGTGTCCATTTGAACCCCCAGGCGCGCGTCAGACGCCCCCAGCGGTCGATCAGACGGTCGATCAGGCGGCAAATCGCCGAAAGAGCCCGCCCCTGCAGGCTCCGGGGCGTACCGATGCCGGTCTGGTGGCGCAGGAGCAGCCCGATGTTGCAGGCGGCCGCCTGGATCAGCACCCGCTTGCGGACATTCTCGTGACCGCGCACCCACACCCGACGCATTCCCCCTGTCTCATACATGTGTGCGAAAGAACGCTCCACCACCTCGCCCCGGCAGCGTTGCAGGCGACGACCCCGCCGCCCGCCCACACGCCGGCGGTTCGCATACAGCGCCTTCTGCGCAGCGCGCTTCTCCGGCGGCGTCTCTCCCGTCCTCTTGTCCTGCCAGCAGCGCCGGCCGCGCTCCGGCTCCGATACGTGACTCCGAACCCCCACCTCGCCGAGGGCCACCAGCGTCGCGTCGCTGTGGTACCCCTTGTCGGCGACCACCTCTTCGACCCCCGGACCGTCCGGCGCCACCAACTCCACCTGCTCGGCCGCCGTGATCAGCGTCTCCGGCAGCGTGGCCGTATCGCCGTCGGATGCATCCTGCACCGTCACCGACACGATGGCCCCCGTGTCCATGTCGACCCCGTGCTCGGCCTTGTGAGCCAAGTGCGTCCGGCCGTCCTTCATCTTCGCGACCTTCGCGTCCGGGTCCTGCGGCGATTTCCACTCCTTGTTCGACGTCTTCTTGTTCTTCCGCGACCGGTCGAACCGAGCCAGATCCGCCTGTGTCGGTGTCTCCACCCCCGACGCTTCCGCCAACCGCCGAATGAACGCCTCGTAGGATTCGCCCGTGTCCCGACGCTCGATGCTCCGCATCGCCGCGTTCGCTTCCAGCGTCGTCGCATCGATGCCGACCGTCTTCCCCCGCAACAGGCCTGCAGCGGAGAGCCGCTCCAACACCCACGTGAAAACCGCCACGTGCGTCTCCACGTCGATCAGCCGCCGCGTGCGCGACAACGTCGAGTGGTCCGGTGCCGCCTCGGTCACGTCCAGGTCCAGAAACGACCGCAGACTCAGCGAATCGGCCACCCGCCACGCGATCCCCCGCTCGGAGGACAACCCTTCGAAATAGCCGATGAACAGCAGACGGAAATACCGGCCCGGCCGTAGACTCGGCCGGCCCATCCGCGCAGCGTAGAACGCCCCGCACAGTCCCTCGACGAAGGCGTCGAAGCCTGCCTCCTCCAGGACCCGGTTCAGACGCTCGAAGAAGGGATGCCCGGCGTTCGTCGGAAGGTCCGCCGTGGTCACCCACATCGGCGACGGCTGTCGAGCCGCCGGTTTCTTGCCCATCGCCATGCCGTCCAGTGTACGGAACTCGATCGAGCCGGTCGAGTGCGGATCCCCTGACTTTCGCCACGGGCTGTTAGGGCCGGAGCAAAAACAACTTCCGTTTTTCGTTACATGGGTTCGATGGTGTAGTTCCATTTGGGGAGGAAGCTGTTCGGTGTGATGCGTAGCTCCCTCATCTGCGCGTCGGTGACCTTGACGCCGGTCTTGTAGGTCTTGCGCACCAAGTGCGCGCGCACGCGCAGTCCGGTGGCGGTGCGTGTGGTGCGCAGGTACTTCAGGATGGTCTCGTAGCTGTCGAGCGGGCGGCCCGCCCAGTTCTTGCTGACCTCACAGAAGAGGCGGTGTTCGATGGGATTCCACTTTGACGTGGCCGGCGGATAATGGGCCACGGTCACGTGCAAGCCGTGCCGGTTGCAGAGGCGATGCTGCAGGTTGAACTTCCAGGCGCGCGCGGTGCAACTGTTGCTGCCGCCCCCGTCGGCCAGGATCTGCAGGGCTTCGGCCTGGGGATAGTGCTTGTGGCCTTCGGTGCGCCACCACTTCTCGATGCAGTCGACGGCGAACGCCGGGGTGTCTGAGGTTTGGCCGACGAAGACGGTGCCGGCATTGGCGCGCGGGTCGTAGATGCCGTAGCAGCCCGTGGAAGAAGTCTGATCGCTGAGCCCTGCTGTTCAGGCAGCTTGGCGATGAGCAATTGAGCCGACGAGGGCCGTCGGTGTCCATTTGAACCCCCAGGCGCGCGTCAGACGCCCCCAGCGGTCGATCAGACGGTCGATCAGGCGGCAAATCGCCGAAAGAGCCCGCCCCTGCAGGCTCCGGGGCGTACCGATGCCGGTCTGGTGGCGCAGGAGCAGCCCGATGTTGCAGGCGGCCGCCTGGATCAGCACCCGCTTGCGGACATTCTCGTGACCGCGCACCCACACCCGACGCATTCCCCCTGTCTCATACATGTGTGCGAAAGAACGCTCCACCACCTCGCCCCGGCAGCGTTGCAGGCGACGACCCCGCCGCCCGCCCACACGCCGGCGGTTCGCATACAGCGCCTTCTGCGCAGCGCGCTTCTCCGGCGGCGTCTCTCCCGTCCTCTTGTCCTGCCAGCAGCGCCGGCCGCGCTCCGGCTCCGATACGTGACTCCGAACCCCCACCTCGCCGAGGGCCACCAGCGTCGCGTCGCTGTGGTACCCCTTGTCGGCGACCACCTCTTCGACCCCCGGACCGTCCGGCGCCACCAACTCCACCTGCTCGGCCGCCGTGATCAGCGTCTCCGGCAGCGTGGCCGTATCGCCGTCGGATGCATCCTGCACCGTCACCGACACGATGGCCCCCGTGTCCATGTCGACCCCGTGCTCGGCCTTGTGAGCCAAGTGCGTCCGGCCGTCCTTCATCTTCGCGACCTTCGCGTCCGGGTCCTGCGGCGATTTCCACTCCTTGTTCGACGTCTTCTTGTTCTTCCGCGACCGGTCGAACCGAGCCAGATCCGCCTGTGTCGGTGTCTCCACCCCCGACGCTTCCGCCAACCGCCGAATGAACGCCTCGTAGGATTCGCCCGTGTCCCGACGCTCGATGCTCCGCATCGCCGCGTTCGCTTCCAGCGTCGTCGCATCGATGCCGACCGTCTTCCCCCGCAACAGGCCTGCAGCGGAGAGCCGCTCCAACACCCACGTGAAAACCGCCACGTGCGTCTCCACGTCGATCAGCCGCCGCGTGCGCGACAACGTCGAGTGGTCCGGTGCCGCCTCGGTCACGTCCAGGTCCAGAAACGACCGCAGACTCAGCGAATCGGCCACCCGCCACGCGATCCCCCGCTCGGAGGACAACCCTTCGAAATAGCCGATGAACAGCAGACGGAAATACCGGCCCGGCCGTAGACTCGGCCGGCCCATCCGCGCAGCGTAGAACGCCCCGCACAGTCCCTCGACGAAGGCGTCGAAGCCTGCCTCCTCCAGGACCCGGTTCAGACGCTCGAAGAAGGGATGCCCGGCGTTCGTCGGAAGGTCCGCCGTGGTCACCCACATCGGCGACGGCTGTCGAGCCGCCGGTTTCTTGCCCATCGCCATGCCGTCCAGTGTACGGAACTCGATCGAGCCGGTCGAGTGCGGATCCCCTGACTTTCGCCACGGGCTGGTAGGGGATGGCGCGGCCCTCGGCCGCGGATGGAAAGTCGTGGTCGTTGACCAGTTCGGGTCTGTGGTCCCACTTGGCGCCGGGATTGCGGAACGCGCCGACGAGTTCCTTCTTCTTGGTGTCGACGCTGATGACCGGAGTGTTCTCGCCGGCGCAGCGCTCGCGCAGTTCGGCGATGTGCTGGAACTGCTCGTCGCGGTTCGGATGCGAGGCGCCCGCCCGCTTCTTGTGGTTGACCCGCAGCGAGAATCCCATCTTCTTGAGAAGCCGGGCGACGGTGCGCGCGCAGATGCCGGTGCCGAGCTTGCACAATTCGGCGGCGACCTTGGCTGGTAGCGGCAAGATGAATAGGGACCCCGTGGCCACTTGAAAAAGGACCCCCTGAGCACTCGGAAACGGCGGCTCCCTGGTCATGATCGACGGGCCGAGACACGGTCGTCTCGTCGACGTGACCAGGAGGACGCGGAGGTGATCAGGATGAGCCAGTGGGCCGAGGTCCGCCACCTGCATCTGGTGGAGGGTGTACCGAAGAAGGAGATTGCGCGGCGGCTGCGGTTGGACGTCAAGACCGTGCGCCGTGCCGTAGGCCGGCCGACACCGCCGGCGCGGGAGTCGGTGCCGCGGGCGAGCAGCCTGGACCCGTGGCGGGAGCAGATCAAGCAGTGGCTGCGCGAGGACCGGCGGTTGACGGCGAAGCGGGTGCGCCGGTTGCTGTTGCCGTTGGCCGGCGCGGTCTCGCCGCGCACGGTGCGCCGCTACGTCGCGGCGCTGCGGCGGGCCGTTGCACCGAAGGAGGCCTTCGTGCACCGTAGCACGCTGCCCGGCACGACGATGGAGGTGGACTTCGGCGAGTCGTGGGTCGACATCGCGGGGGCGCCTTACAAGGTCAAGTATCTGGTGGCGACGCTGCCGTACTCGAATGCGTATTTCGCCAAGGCGTATCCGGTCGAGCGGCTCGAGTCGCTGCTCGACGGCATCGAATCGGCCTTCCGTTATTTCGGGGGCCTTGTGGATCGCGTCGTCCTCGATAACACCTCGCTGGCGGTCAAGGAGGTGCTGGCGGGCCGCGACCGGGTTCAGACCGAAGCGTTCGAGGCGTTTTGGGGCGCGTATCCGTTCCGGGCCGAGTTCTGCGCGCCGGCCAAGGGCTGGGAGAAGGGTTCGGTGGAGACGGGCGTCAAGTACGTCCGCAACCTGGTGTTGCGGCCGCGGCTGGCGGTCGAGAGCTGGACGGCGCTCAACGCGGCGATCGGGGCCGAGCTCGAGGCTGACCTGCCGGCGCGCCACCTCGACGACGGGCGCTCGGTCGACGCCGCGTTGACGCTCGAGCGGCAGCATCTGCGGGCGCTGCCCGCGCACCAGCCCGCCACCTGCCGGGTCGTCGCGCGGGTGGCCGACAAGTTCGGACACGTGCGGGTGGACCACGTCACCTACTCGGTGCCGATCCGCCACGCCTACCGGCCGGTGTGGGTGAAGCTGTATCACGACCGCGTGGCGATCGCGGTGGGCGCCGAAGTGGTGGCGCAGCACGCCCGGGCGTTCTCGAGAGGCACGAAGGTCCTCGATGCGTTTCACGTGCTGCCGCTTCTCGAGCGCAAGCACCGGGCGGTGGCCGAGGCGACGGCGCTCGTCGACTGGCGGCTGGCACCGGTGTGGCAAAAGGTGCGGGCCGAGCTGGCCAGGCACACGCGCAAGCCCGACCAGGAGTGGGTCCGGATACTACGGCTGATGGAGACGCACCCGGCCGCTGCCGTCGAGCGCGCGGCGGCGACCGCGCTCGAGCGTCATTCGCCGCGCCTCGAGACCGTGCGGCTGCTTCTCCGCCAGCAGCAGAGCGGCCCGCCGCCGGTGTGCCGGCCGGTGACCGGGGTGCGTCCGGAGCTGGCCGAGATCGTGGTGCCCGTCCCGACGCTGTCGGCGTACGACGCGCTGGTGGAGGGCCGTTGCTGATGGCAACCACGACTGTCGAGCCCGCCCATCTGGCGGCGGACCTCAAGACGCTGTGCCTGTCGACGGTCGCCACCCAGTGGCGACCGCTGGCCGAGCAGGCCACCCGCCAGCGGCAGGCGCCGGCCGACTACCTGGCCCAGTTGGTCCACCTGGAGGTGACCGGCCGCCGGGAGCGGCGCATCCAACGCCGCATTCAGGATGCCCGCTTCCCGATGCTCAAGACCCTCGACGCCTTCGCGTTCGACGCGCAGCCCGGTCTCGACCGCGACGCGGTCCTGCAGGTCTTCGACTGCCGCTTCGTCGCCGACGCCGCCAACGTCGTCTTCGTCGGCGGCGTCGGTACGGGAAAGACCCATTTGTCGATCGCCTTGGGGATGGCCTGCTGCCAGCACGACTACCGGGTGCGGTTCGTGACCGCCGCCGAGCTGGTCACGCTGCTCGTCGAAGCGCAGCAGCAGGGCCGCCTGCAACGCAAGCTCGACCAGCTCGCCCGCTTCGACGTCGTCATCGTCGACGAGCTGGGATATGTCCCGCTCGACAAGGCCGGCGCCGACCTGTTGTTCGGCTTCATCAGCCAACGCTACGAGCGCCGCAGCCTGGTGGTGACGACGAATCTGCCGTTCGCGCGCTGGTCCGAAGTCTTCCTCGACCCGACCGCCGCCGCCGCGGTCATCGACCGGGTCGTCCACCACGCCACCGTGTTGACGACCGCCGGCGACAGCTACCGGCTCAAGGCCGCCACACGCAACCAGGCGCCCCGCGCGCGACAGGAGGTGCCACGGCAATAGCGCTCATCGCGACGTGGCCTCCCGTCGCTACGCTCCGTCCGGCCACGTCGCGATGACCACCACAACCCAACAATGGGGGGTCCTTTTTCAAGTGGCCACACGGGTCCCTTTTTCAGTTGCCATTTCCAGACCTTGGCGGTGGTGCGGCGTGTCCACTTCAGGCCGCTGAGCGGGTCGCCGGCCGTCTCGTGGTCCATCAGCGCTTCGATGTGGGCGATGACTTCCGGCGTTTTTTTTCCGCACGCGGACGCCCGCCGCCCGCGCGCCGCACCCGGTCGATCTCAATGTCGCGTTCGACGAGTTGGCGCCGGCCGGCGGCGACCGTCGACGGGTCGATGCCGAGCAGTTGGGCGATGCGCCGGTCGCCGCCCCACCCGCACTTGAGCGCTTCGAGTCCGGCGAACAGACGTCGCTGCCGCTCGTCGAGCAGGCTGGCGAACAACACGATCGCGGCGCGCAGCTCCTCCGGCATCAGGTCGGCCGCCGGCAGGGGTCGCACGAGTCCGGGCGTGGCCATCAACAAGCGCCGCGCGCGCAGTTGGTGGGTCTGGTGCGCGCGGTCGGCCGCGCAGTAGAGGAACTGGCCGGCGAGCTTGTGCCGCGTCAGCCGCCCGTCGCGGACGAGCTTACGCAGCGGGTCCTGGGTGCCGACCGCGAGCAGGTTGTCCAACTCGTCGACGAAGTGTCCCGCCGGGGCGTGGTTGACGAACGACTCGGCGGTTGCGACCAGGGTGCCGGCGCGGGAGAAACGGACGCCGGCGAAGGACCACAGGCCGTGCTCGTCGAAGTCGGCGATTGCGTCGAGGGTGTAGTAGCCGCCGCGATGCGAGTAGCTGGTCCGAGCGTCGAGGTCCTTGAGCTTGCGAAAAGCGGTGCGCCTGCTGGCCCGGGGACCGAGAGCCGCCGTCACCTCGGGCAGCGTGGCGATGGTCTGCTTGCGGAGCAAGGCGATGATCGTGTCGGCGGAGAATTCGGTTGGTCTCATTGTGGCACCATTGCGGGTAACGGTTTCCGCAATTATGCCAGAAATCTGAACAGACGCTGGCCCCCGGAATCCAGAAAGCATCCGCCTTGGTGGGGCTGGTCGCCGACACGACCGTTGCGAGACCGGTGTGATCTATAGCGAGACTACAGGCACTTCTAGGAAGTTATATTTGCGCGGGCCCTTACCGGCCGCAACGGGGGTGCTGAACTTCGCTCGTCATCGGTCTCCCTCCTCGAAACTGCGGACGTAGCGCGAGACGGTCCACGCCGCGATACCGAGGGCCTTGCCGATCTTCTTGAAGCTGAGGCCCTCGTTGCGGAGCTCGAAGATGCGCGCGACGGTGTCGACCGGGAGCGGCGGGCGCAGAAAACCGCGCCGGCTGGACACCCGGCCCGGGCGTCTGAGCGTTACCCGGTCTGCCGGCATCGGCGTCGTGCGCGGGTCGTCGACGTCCGGGGCGTACTTGCCGAGGTCCTTCCAGTCGAGGCGCGCCCGCTGCGGCCCCTCGGGCATGAACTCGTCGAGGTCCTGGTCGAGGGCGCCGTCGCTGCCCTGCCAGACCACCTCGCCCTCGGCCGGTGCGCCGGTGGCGGCTGCCCGCAGCGAGGTCAGCTCGGGCTCGGGCTCGCCGCGGACGACCGATACGCCGGTGACGTGCCCGGCGCCGGTCCGCCAGCTGACGTCGGCGAGCGCGGACTGGACGTCGGGCCTGGCGAGCGCCGCGACGAGGGCCGAACCCTGCAGCCGCAGCTTCGAGGTGACCGTCAACGCCCGCATGGTGCAGCCGGCGTTGTCGATGGAGCGGACGACGACCTTGGCGCCGACCCGCTGAACGGTTCGTTCGGACATGGTTCTCCTCTCTTCGGGGATGTGCGGGCGGACGGGATCACCTGCCGGCCGCGCCGAGTGGCCGGGCGGTGTTCCTACGGGGGGGTCGAGATGGGTGGTCGGGGTCTACGGGCCGACGGCGATCCAGGCGGGCTGGCGGCGGGGCGCGCACCGGACCGGCACGGGGCGGGACGGGTCCGCGTGGGCAGCGGTCATGAGGGCGTTCTGATGGAGGAAGCGGCGATGTTTGCGCGCGCGGCGGCTGCGGTGGCGTGGGCTGTGGAGATGCGGCCGGCGCTGAAGGCGACGGTGATGCGGGTGGATGTCTTGGGCGCTCGTCAGGATGGTCGCGACGGCGGGGTCGTCCGCGGCGTGCCGGTGCACGGCGTCGGTGCCGCACCGCGCCGCCCTTCGGCCGGCGTGGTCGTTGTCTGGCGGGCCGGCCCGCTGCAACCACGGGCAACGGTTGGCATCAACGGCAGGGCGTCGCGGTTCCCGGTGAGGGGCGTCATGCGCGGCTCCGCGCGAGGGCGCGCCGCCACCGCCGCCGTGCCGCCCGCGACCGGGGCTTCGCCGGGGCGCTCCGCCGCTCCGTCTCCCGGTCGGCGAGCCACCGCGTGATCGCTTCCTCGCTCGCGTGGCCGCGCTGCCGCTCGACGGCCTGGCGCAACGCCGCCGCGGGGCTCGCCGCCGCGGCCGCCCGCAGCTCGGCGAGCGCCAGCTCCGCGCGGGCCGGGTCGTGCTCGATCCACCGGTCGTAGATGACGGCCCCGTTCGGCGCCACCCGGTAGACGCGCCACCCGTGGGCGTCGGGGACGTCGGTCCACGCGACCAAGGGCGCTCCAATGGGGACGGTGGGGGCGCTCTCGCGCGTGCCGCGGAGCGGGTTGCCGTACGCGTTGCCCGAGGGCCTGGCGGCTGCTTCGCTGACCGCGAGCCGCCGCGTCCGAACGGCGCCGAGCTTCAGCCTCGGCCCGGGCTCGCCGCCGCCGTCCTCGCTCTCGAGCCGGCCGTGGATCGGGCGGCCTGGGGCCTGCTGCCCGAAGTCGGCGGCCAGCAGCAGCTCGGCGCGCGCCGGCGCCTGCCGCGGGTCGAGTCTCACCTCGTTCATTCGCGTTCTCCTTTCCTGGGGAGGTTCGTGGCGGCCCCTTGCCGGCCGTGGTCTTCGTCGTTGCCCCGCATAGCGGGGCAAAAAAAAAGCGCGCATAGCGCGCGCAAATTTTCCTGGTCCGGCCGCCTGTCGAGGACAGGCGGCCGGGTGGACCGGGGGCGAGGGGTCGGGTCACATGATGGGTCGATGGTACCCGCCCGCGAGCCTCCCCGCTGTGCACCCCAACGGGCCGGGTCTCCGGAGGTCGGGGCGAGGCCTTGGCGGCGATCTCAGCCGTCGGCCGGCGGCGAGGATCGGGCCCGGGCCGGAGGCGGGAAGACCCGTCCGAGTCGTCGCGGGTATCGATCAGAAGCTCGGTTCCTGTCCCCGGTCCCGCCGCGTCGTGCGCCCGGGCGGCGACGTTGCCGGCGACGGCCTGGACGACGTGTCCCCGGTCGGACCCCGAACCGGGCGCTTCCCCTCGGCGGGACGCTCGACCTCGCCATCGTTCCGGAGCGGCGCCCTCGAAGGCGGCGAGGGCGCGTCGTGGCGCCGCATGGTCTCGGCCGGCAGGGTTCGGGCGGACTCCGAGGCCGGCCGCGGCTGCGGCATGACCCGCTCGAGCTCGGCGGCCATGGCCGCCCGGACGACGCCGAACAGCTCGTCACGAGCGGCCGCGACTTCTTGCCGGCTCGGCGGGCCGGTAATCTCTCGTTCCGGCCTTCGGGTCATCCAGCGCCGCCGACGCGGCAGGGCGCTCCACTCGCCGAGGGCCTGCTGATGGCGCTGGTCGGCCGCCGCCGCCCGCTCAACCAGGCAGCGGCCTCTCAATCCGGCAGCCTCGGTCGAGCGACCGACCCAGGGCGCCGTCTCCCAGTTGATCCGCTCGAGGACCGCCCGCTGAGCCGCCGGCGTCTCCCGCCGGGTGCTGATCGACGCCGCGGCGGAGATGAGGGTGTCCGTGGCCGGGGTGGTGTTTCCCCACTGCCGGGCGGCCGTCCTGGCCGCGGCGATCAACGGGCCGGCCAGGTCCCGCTCGGCCGTTTCCCGCTCCGCCGGCTCCCGCTCGGCCGCGGCGGCGCGGGCAGGTTCGACATCACCGCCCGGAGAACGGTGATCAACGACAATTATTTCTGCCGGTTGCCGAGGAGGCGATCGTCCGGTTCGTGGACCGGCTCAGCGTCGTGTGAGACTGGCCGTTTTCCTCACGGAGGACGGGTTGGTCACGGACGCGCAGGTGCGGCGATTGCGCGAGAAACGGCAGTCTGGCAAGACGTTGGCGGCGGCCGCCGCGGCGGCGGGCATGAGCGAGCGGGCGGCGCGAGACTGGCAGTGCGGTGCGTTGCCATCGACGGCGAAGGCGCCGCGGACATGGCGGACGCGGGAGGACCCGTTCGCCGACGTGTGGCGGTCGGAGGTGGAGCCGCAGTTGGTGGCCGATACGGAGGGGCGCCTGCAGGTGCTGAAGCTGTTCGCGTGGCTGCGGCGGCGGCATCCGGGTCGCTTTCGGGCGGGGCAGCTCCGGACGCTGCAGCGGCGGGTCCGCGAGTGGCGGGCGCAGCAGGGTCCCGAGCGCGAGGTCTACTTCGAGCAGGTGGCGGTAGCGGGTCGGGAAGCGGCGTTCGACTTCACCGACGCGAGCGACCTGGGCGTGACGATCCGGGGCGCGCCGTTCCCGCACCTGCTGTTCGAGTGGGTGTTGAGCTACAGCCGGTGGACGTATGTGGCGCTGGCGATGAGCGAGACGTTCGAGGCGCTGGTGGCGGGCCTGCAGGGTGCGCTGTGGACGCTGGGCGCGGTGCCGGCGGTGCTTCGTCACGACAATCTGTCGGCGGCGACGCACGAGCTGAAGCGGAGCGGCGGGCGGCAGCTGACGGCGCGGTTCGAGCAGGTGCTGGACCACTACGGGCTGGGCTCGTCACGGATCCAGCCGGGCAAGCCGCACGAGAACGGCGTGGCCGAGCAGTCGCACTTGCGGACGAA
The DNA here is from genome assembly GCA_965222265.1 of Vicinamibacterales bacterium. Taxonomy (GTDB): domain Bacteria; phylum Acidobacteriota; class Vicinamibacteria; order Vicinamibacterales; family UBA8438; genus JAAXGX01. The sequence goes on along the minus strand of CBDCTP010000003.1, from coordinate 4,042,580 downwards.
GACGGCCATCGAGCAGGCGCTGCTGTTGCGGGGCGCGAGAGACTTCGACGACGAGGCGGCGTATCTGCGGTTCGTGCGAGCGGTCGTCGACGAGGAGCGGAATCGCCCGGCGGCGTCTCGGCTGGCCGAGGAGCGGGCGTTTCTTCGGCCGTTGCCGGCGGGGCGGGTCCCGGAGCACACGACGTTTCGATGCCGGGTGCGCAAGTGGAGCACGATCCGCGTCGGCGGCCGGATCTATTCGGTGCCGTCGCGGTTGATCGGTCACACGGTCGAGGCGCGCCAGCATCCGTCGACGGTCGAGGTCCTCTACGGCGGCCGGGTGCTGTGCACGATGCCGCGGCTGCGGGGCGCGGCCGACCACCGGATCGACTATCGGCACATCATCGCGAGCCTGGTCCGCAAGCCGGGCGCCTTTGCCCGCTACCGCTTCCGCGAGGAGCTGTTCCCGTCGCTCGTGTTCCGGGCGGCGTATGACGCGCTCGGTCGGACGCACGGCGAGCGGGCCGACGTCGAGTACGTGCGGCTGCTGCACTTGGCGGCGACGACCAGCGAGCGGCAGGTCGAGGCAACGCTTCTCGCTCGACTCGACGCCGGCGCCGCGTGCGACTACGCCAGCGTCCAGGCCGAGGTGCGTCCGCCGGTCCCGACCATCCCCGTGGTGCACATCCCCCGCCCGGACCTGTCGCACTACGACGCGCTGTTGACCGGAGGTCTGCACGGATGACGCCGGCGGGCACGGCGTCGACGACGCTGCTCAAGCAGTTCGGCCTGACGACAGCGGCCGACGAGCTGGTGCCGCGACTGACGCAGGCCGGCCACCACGACGCGCTGCCGGTGCTGGTAGAAGTGTTCGAGGCCGAAGCCGAGGCCCGCCGCCAGCGACGGATTGCCCGGCTACGGCGGGCTTCGCGTCTGCCGCCCGGCAAGACGTTCGAGACGCTCGACACCGGCAGGTTGCCGGCGCCGCTCGTGCAGACGCTCGAGACGCTGGCGAGCGGCGCGTTCCTCGAGACGGCGACCAATGTGCTCGCCTTCGGCCTGCCCGGGGTGGGCAAGAGCCACGCGCTGTGCGCCGTCGGGCACGCGCTGGTCGAAGCAGGCCGCAGCGTGTTGTGCATGCCGGCCTACGCCCTGGTCCAGGAACTGCTCGGCGCGAAACGCGACCTCGACCTGCCGCGGGCGCTGCGCAAGCTCGACCTCTTCGAGGCGATCCTGCTCGACGACCTCGGCTACGTACAGCAGAGTCCGGACGAGGCCGAGGTGCTGTTCACGCTGCTCGCCGAGCGCTACGAGCGCCGCTCGGTGATGGTGACCAGCAACCTGATCTTCAGCCAGTGGGACCGGATCTTCCGTGACCAGATGGCCACCGCCGCGGCGATCGACCGCTTGGTGCACCACTCGGTCGTGCTCGAGTTCGACGTGCCGAGCTTTCGAATGGACCCGTCGCGGTCGACGTCGCCGTCACCACCGCCCGCACCTCGCGGACGGCCGCCAGGTCCGCTGCTGCCGCGGCGCCGTCGACCTGTGGCCTCCTGAGCTTTCAACCGAGCACCCGCGTCGGGCCGCGATCTTGCTCCGGCCCGTGATCGAACTCGTCGAGCACCCTCTCGACGGTCGGTGCAACTCCCGAAGGCCTGTGCATCCTGCCAGCGGCGTGGAAAACGCGCGCCAACGATCCGGAGAGCTTGGAACCGTCGAGCAGGCGCGTTTCCCACCCCGCTTTGGACGGCGCGAGCGCCGCCCACAGGCTGCACAGGCATCATCCTCCTCGATACAGATCTCGGATCTTCTCAACCGGCAAGAATTCTTGTCGTTCACCGGCGAAAGTAATTGACGCTGAACAAACGGTCCTCATGGTGCGCCGCCTTCGACGGGCGAAGCCTGCCCAGCAGTCTTTCGACTCGCTCCCGCACCCACTCGAACAGCCGCTTCACCAGGCCGGGCGGCGCTGGCGGCTCGGGCCGCTCGGCGGCGATGGCAACCGCGCGGGCGCGATCCGAGAGCGTCTGCGTGAGCCGCCTGGCCGGCCGGCCGGTATCGGTGAACTCGTTGAACCCCTCGCTCGTTCGCCGCCACGCTGCGGCTGGCACATTCGGGAACTGCTGTTCCGCCTCGAGGACCACCCGGTGCTCCAAGGTAGCCGCCTGCCGCCGGTCCAATCGCCGCTCGGCGACATCGAGCGCGCGCTCGATGTCAGTCGGCGTCCCTGTGCGCGACCAGGACGGGCTGCGGTCATCGAGGGCTGAGACGAGCGCCGCGTCGCCGCCCGGCGTCGCGAACAGCTCCCTCACGCGAGAGACGCGCTTCCGCAGTGCTTCGGCCGTCGCGACGGCGTCATCGAGATCCGCCGTCCCGAACCGCCCGCCGCATCTGCCGAGCTGCTGACGGAACCGGGCGTCGGCCGCCTCGTCCGACAGCACGTCGCGAAGCCGGCCGAGACGCGTCTCGTCCGACTCGGCGGCGTCGATGGCCGCATCGATGCTCCCGCCCGTCGTCGCGTCGTTGCCGTCCACGTTCCACTTCGGATCGAGGTCGGCCAGGTTTGCGAGCAGCAGCTCCACGCCCCCGGGCAGGCGGGCGAGCGCAGCTTGGCGGGCTTTCCTCTCCTTGTCCCGCTTCGCCTCGGCACGGCGCCGCTCCGCTTCGCGCTGTGCGTCGGCTTCGCGCCGTGCGGCCGCGTCAGCTCGCCGCTGCTCCGCCTCCAGCGCCGCGATCTCCGCGTCGAGCGTCTCGACCCTCAACCTCGCCTCGGCGGCTTCGGCCGCGTCCCGCGCGTGCGCCGACCGGACCTCCCGGGCCGAAGCCGACGCTTCCTCGTACGCGGCATACCGATCCGGCTTCAGCTCCGGCACCCCCGACGACCGATCCTCCCAGCGGTGCTTCGCCGCCGGGCCGATGTGCTCTGACGGCGGGTTCAGCAGAAGACGCTCCTCCTCGGCCGCATCGCCGGCCTCGCGCGCCCGCGCCAGTTGCGCGGCGTGGCTCTCCGACGTCACCCGGTCCGCTACGCCGGCCCGGTCGAACGCCAGGTTCATCTCCGCCGCCCACGCCTGCCGCGTCTCGTCGAGCCACGCCCGCGGCTTCGTGCGCTCGCTCTTCCTCGCGCCGCCAGCCGCCGGATCGCCTCCCTTCGGCGCGGCGCGCCGGAACCACTGCTCCGCCGCCCGCTCCACCCCGTCGTTGACCCGCTCCGAGAACACCAGGTGCAGGTGCGGGTTGGCCGCCACGCCCGCCTCCTTCGAGAGGCCGGCGTGCAGGGCCAGCGTGTACGGCAGCTGCCCCCCCGTCACGTGCGCCGCGAAGCTCCGCGCCAGATCGAGCCGCCCCGCGGAGTCAAGCGAGTTGGGCAGCGCCGCCGTCAACGACCGGAACAACCGGCCGTTGCTCCGCTCGTGGCAGTCGGCCGCCGCCCAGTACAACCGCGCGTCCGACGACGCGAACGCCGGCATCGAGCCCGACTCGCGGTGCACCACCTCGTCCTGGCAGGCCGCCTCGTACTTGCCGGCGCGGTTGATGTAGTCGTACTTCGCCGCCGCCGACTGGCCGGTGCCGCGGTTGCCCGTCTTCACGTTGACGTGGCAATACATGGCGTCGTGCTGTTCGGGCCGATGGCTCTCGTCGCACGTCGGTTTCGCACAGCGAAACCGACGTGCGCCCTTCGGGTTTTCAGGTACTTTCCAGTGGGTGCTGTGGAGTCCAGGGAACTCGTGGCTGGTCTTGTTACGTCTGCACATTTTCGCCCGACGCGGATCGATGATATATACCGGGTCATGCAGACATCAAGACGGGTGGATCGGATCGCCCAGCTCACGACGCGGCGCCAGCAGATTGCGGCCAGGGCGAAGGATGCCGACAAGCGGGTCGCGGCTCAGCTGCGCCAGCTTCAGACGCACGAGACGAAAGCGGAACGCAAGCGGGAGACCCGGCGCAAGATCATCATCGGGGCCATCGTCCGCGCCGCACAGACGTCGCAGACGGACATCAGCCTCGACTGGCTCAACGAGCAGATCCAGGCCCTGACGCGGCCCGACGATCGTGCCCTCTTCGGACTCGATGCAGAGCCGTCCGCCGACGCTTCCGAGGCGGACAAGACCGGGCCGGCAGCCGCACGGCCGGCGCCGCCGGTCACCTCCCGGTAGAGGACGTTGTTGGCGAGGCTGGTGGAGGAGCATCCCCAGCTGGCGCGGGAGTTCGGCGTCGACCCCGGCGAGCCCGAGCTGGAAAAGCTTGGCAAGGCGAAGGCGACCTCCCTGATTGGAGCGATGCTCAACCGCGTCAACGCGCAGGCGCCGCCCGATGAACGATGACGACTCGTGCTGCCGAGCGGCTGCCGACGACCACCGAACGGCGCCAGGCGGCCGCTGTTCGTGAGGGGCGTCAGTGTCGAGTGGGGGGTGAGGGAAAGGACAAGTTGTCGAGGACGACGAATCGGCCGGCGTGCCGCCGCCGCCGGGCTCCGTTACGGGATGGCAAGCTCCGTCACCGCGCTCTCCTCGCCCCCACGCCCGCCGGCGGGCCGGTCAACTTCTCGCCACGCGCTCCGGTTCGTTGCGGGACGCGTCCGATCGCCGGGACAACAACTGCGCCAACTGCTTCACGTTCTCGACCTGCTGCAGGAGATCCTGCATGTCGGAGCGTTGGACCGAACCCTGCTCGAGCCAGCCCTTGATCCTCCGGTTGAAGGAGGAGGTCGTCTCTTCGAGATGCTCCGCTACCGCGGCCTGGAGCTCCGGCTGCTCGTCGAACAGCGCCCGCCACAAACCGGTGAGTCGGCCGGGGCGCCAGTCGGGAAGGCGGTGTACCGGGTCCGACGGAACGAGCCAACCGCGGTACACAGCCAGGATGACGCCGCGGTCGTCGATGTCCTTGCGCTCCCACCGCTCGGGGACCAGGTCCTGGTGGCCGTTCGGCTTGGGCGGCTGCCAGGCGGCCACCTCGTAGGTGGTCGCCGTCAGCCTGATCAGCCACCGCAGCCCTTCGCGCCCTTTCCGGTCCCGCAGCCAGATCCGCTGACCGGGTTCGAGCTTCGCGCACGGAGAGACGAGGCAGAAGTCTGCCGGCCCGATGCCGGTCGGGACCATCGAGTGGCCGTGCAGCAACGCGTAGAACGCCTGCGGGTCGTCCAGATCCACCGGCGCCGGCCTCGTCTGATCCTCGTCTTCGCTCTCCATCAGGTAGACCTCCGGCGACGGCGGCGACAACACCCGCACCGCCAGTTGAACGCTCGAGTCGAAGCGCGTCAGCGGGCGGGACGGTTCTCCATCGTCGGTCTCGACCTGAACATCGCGCGGCGGACCGATGTAGAGCTCCAGGCCGAGGGCGCGGCAGATCTGCTCGACGCGGTTCAGGCGGGGGACGTGCCCGTTCAAGACGGACCGGATGGCGTCCTGCGGCAGGCCGCTGTTGAGCGCGGCCCGGTACTGGGATTGGCCTTTTTCCGCGAGCCGACGCCGGACCACCTCCGCGAAATCGATGGTCGTCATGCCGGAAAGTATACCGCCTCTCAAGACGAACTGGCACTTTACTGGACTTGGGTCTTGATCCATCTTCGGTACATACACGCACACGGTTGGCAGCCTCGGGGATCGCGGCGGCGAGACGAGGTCCATTCCGCCTCAACGCTTGGCCGGGCAGCGTGCCACTGACGACGGGAGGTACTGCTGATAGCAGCTCTTGATGGTCAAGCAAGTTGCCGGTCAGCCAAGCGTCTCCAGGCCGACCGTAGATGCGGAGGATCGGGTGTTCCCGGCCGCACCGATCCGGCTTCCCGGCGGCGACCCTCGCTGGCCCCAGGAGGTCATCGATGAATGGGTCGATACCCGCAGATGCGACGGAGGCCGCTCACCGCCGAGCCGATAGCTGTTCGGCGGGCGCGGCGGCTGCGGCCGTGGACGCCGGTCGTGACGGCTACCGAGTCTCGGACAGTTGGCCAGCCGGCAGAGCCTGCGCGACGAGCGGCTGACCGTCCGCACGCCGAGGTGATAGAACTCGGTGGGTTGCGCGCGCAGATTGTACACGAGTGGTCGACATCCAGTCCCTTCATCGGCATATCATCTACAATCGTCGCATCCTGGTTTCTAGAGGAGGTGGCATGACGCGGTCCGTTTGGTGGTCTAGGTTGGCGGTTTCTTGCGTTTTGGTGGGCCTGACGGCCCTGTCGATTCTTCACGCGCAGTCCGGCGGTCGCCAGGGAGAAACACGACCCGACTTCAGCACCGACGACCAGACTAGGCTCGAAGCGGAGCAGATCAACGATCTGGTCACGCAGCTGACGTATCAACCTCTACAGGCGCATGCCAACTCGGCGGCCAGCATCCCGAACTTCAGCTACGCCGACGACGGGCAGTACTTCACCGTCCGGTTCACGGACAGCGGCCAGACCTCCCAGGATCTGGACTACGTCTACGTTCTCGACAAGCGGAACCTGACCTACTCGGCGGCGGAGATGACCGGCGCGAGCCAGGACATCACCCAGTTGAGCACGATGTATCGGCGCTACCAGAATCACGCCGACTCGCCGACGCTCGGGCAGACGCCTCCCACGGATGCCGCCCTGCGGCTCCGCATGAGTTCGCTCGTCTCCCAGATTGCGAGCGACCGTGCTGGTCGCGACGCGACGCGTCTGCAACTGTGGGCCGACAACCCCCAGGCACAGCAGATGTCATGTCTGGGTGGGGGCGAGATCGAGATGAACCACGTCGACGTGGTGCAGATCATCTTGTTCTCGACCTATGCGTCGAACGACTGGGCGCACCAGCCCGGGGTCCCGCCGGTGTCCATCCCGTTGGGTATCTGTTGGGCCGATCCAGACACGGCTGCCGGCACGAGCTGGTATACGAGTTCCTGCACGATGTACCATAGCGTCGCGCCCATGGCGTCTTCGGTGCGTGTTGTCCACCGCGCCTACAACTACGACTTCGGTCTGCCGCATCTGGCGACGTTTGGTCTGCACAGCGTCATCACCGGCGTAAACGCGACCACCGGGTACGCGTATGCGACCGGCTACGCGACGGGTAATCGTTTAGCGGGGTGATCCTACTGACGACAGGCGTTGGAATGGGTCAGGGACTTGGAAGTGGCGCGGGGTTCGGGCGCACGACGGGAATCGTTCGAGGACATGGCGTCTCACACGCGGGTCACTGCGATGACGCCGCGCCGGCCTGGGACCGCGGTGGGAACCGGCGCCTGCGTAGCGCTGGTTGGCTTGGGCCGGGGGCGGGCGGAACGCCTGGTGGCGGCAGCGCGTAGCGGGGTTGGCCGTTGGGGACGCCTGCTGCGCGCGGTGGCGAGTCGTTGGGCGCAGGGGGCAGCTTGCCGGCAGTCTGGCCGGGGCGCGGCGGCCCACGACGGTGAGACGGTCGGTCTGGCGCGTGGACCGGTCGTGGTGGCGTTGCAAGCCGTCACGCCGGCGGGGGCGGGCGTTGGAGTGGTTCGGGGACGACGGGGTCGGTGGCGTGGAGGATGGTGGCGATCAGCGGGGTGAGGTCGAGGTGGCGTTGGTGAACGGTGCGCACGACGCTGGCGAGCACCTGCTGGGTGTCGGCGCCGTGCCGGGTGCGATTGCCGCCGCAGACCTTGCGGGTGACGACGGCGGGTCGGATGGCCTGTTCGGCGCGCCAGTTGGTGGCGTCGACCGACGGGTCCCACAGAAAGCCGAATACCGCAGGGAATTCGGTGGCCAGGTGCGCGGCGAAGCGCTCGGCGTCGGCGAGCACCGGCGGGTTGTCGATCAGCCGACCGAGTTGGGCGAGCAGTCGGCCGCGAGCGGTTGCCAGACCATGGTCGCTCAGAAGCCCGGCGTCGCGGCGGTCGCGCAGCTTGAGAGCGGCCTGCAGGACGGCTTGCACCCGGGCGGCCCATGGGCTGTGAGGATGATCATCCTGGAGGTGCTTGCAGCGTCGGAGCAGGTGCGCCACGCAGGACTGGTGCAGCGCGTCGGTGAAGCGGCGATACGGCGCCCACCCGTCGCGCACGAGCACGCCGTCGTAGTCGGCCCCGAGCACGGTGGCGGCAGCGTCGAACCCGCGGCCGGGGCAAATGGCGTAGACCGTCGTCTGGGGCGTGGCGAAGACCCACAGCCAGTGGCGGACGGCGCCGACGCGCCAGCCGGTTTCATCCGGCGTGACCACGGGACTTTCCCGCACCTGCGCGCACAATGCCGTGTAGGTCGGCGCCGCCTCGCGGGCGGTGCGATGCAGCACCTGCGCGAGGCCTCCGGGCGTAACCGTCAATCCGCATTGCGTCTTCAACAGGTGCGCGATCTTGGCCAGCGGCACGCCCAGGTGCGTGTGCAACTCGACGACCAGCGCGACGACCGCGGGGCCGAGCTGCACGCTGGCCGCCCCCAGCGCGTCGGAGGTCTGCAGCGGGTGGCGGCCCTGAACGCGCCGCCGACACTGGGAGCAATGGCCAACCTCGATGTCGAAGCACCGCACGATGGGGCGCACCTTGGGGAGTTCTTCCTGATACTGCGACGCCACGCGGGTCACCTCGACCGCGCCGCCGCAGTCCGGACAGGCGGCCGGCGCCGGCGCCGCGTGGGTCTCGTCGACCTGCGCCGGCCGCGGGCGGCACGCCTGCCGGCCATAGCGCGCACCCGCCCGCCGGCCGGGACGCCCGCCGCGACCTTGCGGCCGGTCCTTGGCGAACGGGGCGGCTTGCCGAAATCCTGCCCGCCGCGCGGCGTCGAGTTGCTGCTTGAGGTGTTCACTGCGGCGCTTCCACCGATCCCGGTCGCGCTTCCACTGATCCCCGTCACGCTTCCACCGATCCCGGTCGCCCTCGACCCGCGTCAACTCCTCGCGCAGTCGTGCGATCTCTCGCTCTTGTTCCTCAATGCGGGTATCGCGCGGATCCTGTTCGGTCCGGGGGCGTTGCCGTGGCACCCCCTAGATATGCCACATCCGCCGGAAAAGTACAATCCAATAAATTGGATCTCACGCGACCATCGAACTCCACCCGCTAAATGAAGACCGCGACGGATTGGGGCGAGGCTCACTGGCTCATCTGGGGCCGGATCGGTCTCCGCAGGGCCATATGCTGAAGCGCGACGAGCACAAGGATCGTCAGGCCGCCGGCGTCTACCTGGGTGTTCTAATCGCGACCCTGTGGCTGATCGACCAGATGATGATGCAGGGTCACTACACCTGGCTGGCGGTCCGCGTTCCGCTCGCTCTGACTCGCGAACTGCTCGGGCTGCCGCAGGTCTGGTAGCCCGAGAGCCCCCAGACGCGCCGGCTGGTGTGGTTCGACCTGGGTGGCTCTCAAGGCCATGTCTTCTGGACCCGAAGCAGCCACGGCTGCCGAGTCCATCCTGGACTGTCATGGACCGCCGTGGATCGCAATCATCGCGTGGTCCAAGACGTGGTATACGGCTGACCGCGAAGCCCCAAAAAAGCCTGTGTTTGTTGGCTGTGTCGCGGTCCGCATCTAGTGTCCTGCCACTGAATAAAGTGAAACGTGTTTGTGAGGCGGCGTCGTCTGTGCGAAGCAGGAGGTAGTTCCATGCGCAGAGGGCCTCGCCCAGCACCCGTCACGTTGACGGATGACGAACGCCAAGCCTTGACCTCGCTGGCCCATCGCTCACGCACTGCTCCGCAACTCGCGCGCCGCGCCCGCATCATCCTGGCCTGCGCCGACGGCCAGCCCACGCGCGGTATCGCCAAGCGCCTGCGCCTGTCGCCGACCACCGTCTGCAAGTGGCGCACCCGATTCCTCGCCGACCGGCTCGACGGCTTGACCGACGAACCGCGGCCCGGTGCACCCCGGCGCATCACAGACGCGCAGGTCGAGGACGTCGTGGTGCGCACCCTCGAATCGACCCCGCGCGGCGCCACGCACTGGAGCACGCGCACCCTGGCGCGGACCACCGGACTGAGCCACGCGACGATCGGTCGCATTTGGCGCGCCTTCGGGTTGCAGCCGCACCGGACTGAGGCGTTCAAGCTGTCGCCCGACCCGTGGCTGATCGACAAGGTGCGCGATGTCGTCGGGTTGTACGTCGCCCCTCCCGAACATGCGGTCGTGTTCTGTGTCGACGAGAAGCCGCAGATTCAAGCCCTCGAGCGCACGGCGCCGCTGTTGCCGATGCTGCCGGGCCAAGCCGAGCGGCGTAGCTTCGACTATCGCCGCCACGGAACGACCCGCTTGTTCGCCGCGCTCGACGTCAAGACCGGTACGGTCATTGGCCAGCTGCACCGCCGCCATCGGTCGGTTGAGTTCGAGAAGTTCCTCAAGCGTATCGACGACGAGACACCGGCCGAGTTGGACGTCCATCTCATCCTCGACAACTACAGCACGCATCGGTCGCCCCGGATTCGACGATGGTTGGCCAGACACCCGCGCTTCCATCTCCATTTCACGCCGACCTACAGTTCCTGGCTCAATCTCGTGGAGCGCTGGTTCGCAGAGTTGACGACCAAGCAACTGCGTCGCGCCGTGCATCGCGGCCCTCGAGCGGGCGATTCGCGAGTTCCTCGACCAGTACAACGCCCGCGCTCGCCCGTTCGTATGGACGAAGACGGTCGACGAGATCCTCGCGAGCATCGCCCGGTTCGCGCAGCGGACGCTCACAGCGCACGGCGGATAATGTTTCACGAACCATTGATACAGGACACTAGTACCAGACGATGCATCGCAAGTGGAGATCGACAACACCGACGAGTACGGAGGGCTGATCGGCCGGGGGCGATGGCCTTTCGGGGGACGCGCGAGTAGTATTTCGTCGAACAGCGATGATCCCGAAGCACATCACCGGCGCGCACGTCGAGGAAGCCATACGGCTCATCATCCGTGACGGCATGCCACCGGGAAGGAGGAGTCGAGGCTACTGCTTGGCGACGAAGGGCGAGCATCTTCCCCCAAAGTACACGATTGCGCTGGCCCATCAGGTCGCTGCGGGCGAGTTGCTGCCTTCGGACCGGTTTTCCGGAGGCCGTGAGTCGAACGAGTTTCTTCGGCGCCGGGGCTTCGCCGTCATCGAGTGCGACTGCTGGGGCAGCGTCGGCGACGGTCCCGGAGCGGTTGTGCCCCGCCCAACGGTGAGGAGGGCGCGTACGAGCCCCTCCAAGCCGCACTCGGAGCGGTGTCACGCGTGCAAGGTCCGGGTCGGGCAGCTTCTCGAGCGCATCTACGGGGCGTGCGTGCTCAACCGCAGATTTCCATGGGCGACGGGCGTCGCAGCGTACACGGGAACCTCAATCGACCCGATTCTCCGAGACGTGGCCGGGGTTCTGGAGCGATATCGCGGCTATGGCGTCGGCACGTTCGTGCGTACCCCGATGCTCGCAGCCTGTGACTACTGGGTTCCCGACCCTGGATTCGTCGTCGAGTTCGATGAGAGCCAGCACTTCACGAGCCTGCGGAAGCTTGCCCTTGCCGTGTACGCGGACGGGCACCCCCTGGGGTTCGCCGCAAGACGCTGGCTGGAGCTTTGCGAACAACATGACGCAAGGGACAACGATCCCCCCTTCCGCGACGAACAGCGAGCCTGGTACGACACACTGCGCGATCTCGTCCCGTCTATCGAGGGCGTGCAGCCCACGGCGCGACTCTACGCGCGCGACCGGGTTTGGTGCTCGCTTGATCTGGACAGCAGGGAGGACCGGAATGGCTTCTCGGACCTGATCCATCAGGGCGGTTCTCGGCCCAGACGAACAACGGTGGAAGTTCCGCGCCGGTCCGAGCGACCGGAGTCGAGCCTGCGCGTGGCACTGGTGTTTCCCCGGGTCGCAGCGAGATCCTCGAACGGTGTTCCGCCTAGCGGTCCCGGCGCCCAGCAGCCGGACGTGCCGACAGCCGCCTTGTTGGCGGGCGAGGCCGTCGACCTCGTTCTTTTCCCCGAAGGCTACGTATCGGCGTCCGACTGGGAACGCGCCGAATCACTGAGGAGGCTCGCGGCGGACCTGAACGCACCGCTGCTCGTGGGTGCAGTAGACACCACCGTCGATGCCACCCGCCGCGCTTGGTGTCACCGGTCACCCAATAATCCCCAGTCTCGGTCACTGAAAACTCCTCACCTCGATAACTGAGGGGAGGAGCGAGATGATGACGACAGCGACGACGATCGACCCCGAGCAGCGGATGCTGGGGGAGGTCGAGATGGTCGGACGGGACCGGTGGGAGGCGATTCAACGGCGGGCGGGTGCGGGCGGCTCGGTACGGGCGATCGCTCGCGAGTTGGACCTCGATCGGAAGACGGTACGCCGGTGCCTGCGGCAGACGGAGTGGAAGCCGTACCGGCGGGCGGCGCGGGCGGACACGCTGCTGACTGCGCACGCGGAGTATCTGCGCCGCCGGGCGGCAGAGGTGGGCTACTCGGCGCAGGTCCTGTTCCAAGAGCTTCGGCGTCGGGAGTACGACGGGAGCTACGAGACGGTGAAGCGTTTCGTGCGGCCGTTGCGGGAGGCGCAGTTGCACGCGGCGGTAACGCGGACGCGGTTCGAGACCCCGCCGGGTCTGCAGAGCCAGATCGACTGGGGGCAGGCGCGGATCCAGCTGGCGGACCGTTTGGAAGTGCGGCACCTCTTCGTGCTGACGCTGGGCTACTCGCGGCGGAGCGTCTACGTGCCGTGTCTGAGCGAGGCGCTCGGCGACCTGCTCGATGCGCACGAGCAGGCGTTCGCGCATTTCGGCGGTCACACGCAGGAGCACCTCTACGACCGGCCGCGGACGGTGTGCGCGCCGTACGGGGCGGACGGGGTGCGGTGGAACACGACGTTCAAGTCGTTCGCGGACTTCTGGGGCTTCGAGCCGCGGCTGTGCCGGGCGTATCGGGCCCAGACGAAGGGGAAGGTCGAGTCGGGCGTGAAGTACGTCAAGCGGAATTTCCTGGCCGGCCGGCGGTTCCGCGACGACCTCGACCTGTGCGAGCAGCTCGCGGAGTGGACGGCGACGGTGGCCGACGTGCGGGTGCACGGGACGACGCACGAGCGTCCGCTCGACCGCTTCGCGCGGGAGCGCGAGGCGCTGGTGCCGGCGCCGGCGGGACGCGCGTTCCGGCTCGAGGCGCCGCTGACGCGGGTGGTGGCGACCGACTACCTGGTGAGCGTCGACACGAACCGCTACTCGGTGCCGTTCACGCTGATCGGACAGCCGGTGGAGGTGCGCCGGCGCGACGGACACCTGGAAATGCGGCATCGGGGCCAAGTGGTCGCCACGCATCCGGTGCTCGGGGGCCGGCACCAGCTCCGGATCCTGCCCGCGCATGGACCGGGAGCGATCGCGCGCAACGCCCGGCTGCGCTACTCGACGGGTGGAGGCTCGACCGGCGCGGTCCCGCTCGACGTCGAGGTCCGGGACCTGGCCTGCTACGAGGCGGCCTACGGCCTCGGGGGTGCGGAATGACGTCGCCGCAGCTCGCACGCCTCGACGAGCACCTGCAGCGGCTGCGCTTGAACACGGTGCGCGAGCGGCTGGAAGCGCTGCTCCAGGAGGCCTCGGCCCAGGAGCTGTCGTACGCCGACTTCCTCGACCGGCTGCTGAGCGAGGAGGTGACGGCGAAGACCGCCAAGCACGTCCAGATGCGGACGAACCTGGCCCGGTTCCCGTTCCGCAAGGGGCTCGACAGCTTCGATTTCCGCTACCAGCCCTCGGTCGACCGCAAGCAGGTCCAGAAGCTGAGCCTCTGCCACTTCGTCGAGCACGGCGAGAACCTCGTCCTGCTCGGGCCGCCGAGTCGGGTTTCATGATGCACACCTCGCTACGTCACTGAAAATCAAGCACTTCCTGAGCCGAGCCGGCTGTTAGCGGACGTCCGGATGCGCTCGCGGCGGCGAGCGCGACGATCTGCTCTTCCGGGATGGCCCAGGGCGCGCCCCTGCACACCTGCTGGGCGACAAGCGTACCGTCGCTGATGAGTCGCAGCACGCTCATGGTGCTGACGCCGAGCCGGCCGGCTGCTTCCTTCAGGGTAAGCTCCCCCCGTTCCGCCATCTCACCGGGACGATGTGCGGGCACACGGTGTTGGCTTCGGTACGTACGGACCCGTGCCTCGGTCCAGGCGTTGCCGCGTCCGGTCCGCTTGCCGAGGCGATTCAGCGTTTGGGCGATGGCGCCGTCCGTCTGCTGGCGGGCCAGTCCCCGGATCAGGTCGCCGATCGTCGCGTCCGTGCACCAGCGGTGCTGTCCCGTTCGGTTGCGAGGGACGGTGAGCCGGGTGTGGTCACCGCCTCGCCAGTGGAGCAGCAATTCGATGTGTTCCGCGGCCAGCTTCACGACGATCTCCTCGATGACGGCGCGCACGATGCGTTTCCGCGTCCGTGCTGTCGCACTCGGATGCGTCCAGACCGTCTCGAGATCGGCGCCGAGCGCCCGCAGGCGATCACGTTCCTCGGACGACAGCGCCTCCGGGTGGGCGGCTGCAACGCTGGCGACCCGTTCTTCCTGGCGTTGCACCTCCGAGAGCCGGTCGTTCCAGCGGCGTTCGAGCTCGGCGGCAACGAGGCGATTCGCCGGGTCGACGGCGTCGTACTGGCGACGAGCCAGGTCCGCCTCGTACCGCGCCTGGGTCAGCGCCAGCTCCGCGTGGTGTCGTCTGTCGGCGTGCTCCTGTTCGCGCATCGCCACCGCCTCCAGAGCCGCCTCGATGCCGAGCGGGCACAAGAGCCGCAACACTTCCGTGGCCACCGCCGCGTCGACGCGCATGCCGCCGAACGCGATGCACCAGTTCTTCGTCCCATGGTTGAGACGCGCACCGCGACAGCTATAGCGAACGCACTTGCCCTTGATGCCGCTGTAGGCAACGTGGACCCTTCGTCCGCAATGCCCGCAACGCAGCAGACCCGCGAGCAACCCCTCCCCGCGGCGAACCGCGCCGCGCGTCAGCAGACCATACCGCGCGGCGTTGTCCGCGATCACGCCCTGGTTCCTCTCGTACTCCGCCCACGAAACATAGCCCTCGTGGTGATCCACGATCAACACGTCCCACTGCTCACGTTCCCGCGAGAGCCCACGCCGGACGCGCTTGCGCCCGTTCTCGACGGTGACTCGGCTTCCTGTTCGACCGAAGGCGTAGGCACCGCCGTAGATCGGGTTGGTCAGCAGTCTGTGAACCGTGCTGTAGACCGGAAGCTTCCATACTGTCGACGGTCACCGAGATCTGCGTCGTATGTCCAGCTGGACATACGACGCAGTATGACCAGCGTCGCGTTATGACAAGTCACCGTCGGTGAGACGGCGGGGGTCGGGGTCCAGCACGCCGTCTGCTGTCCATAATCAGAGGCTCGTGAGGAAGGCCAGCAGCGAGGAGTCGGCCTTGAACCGCTGCGTTCGTTGACCGAGCGGCTCGAGTTTCCGCAGGGCGTCTTCCTTGAGTTGCAGGTCCGCCTCGACGTATTGATGGGTGGTCTCGAGTCGCTCGTGGCCGAGCCACAGTGCGATGGTCGCCATGTCGACGCCGGCCTGGAGCAGGTGCATCGCGGTGGTATGACGGACAACGTGCGGCGACACGCGCTTCGTGTTCAGGCTCGGACAGCGCTCGCGAGCTCGCCGGCACGCCTGATCGAGCAGATGGGTGACACCCTGTCGCGTCAAGCGGTCGCCCCGCGCGTTGCGGAACGCATAGTCGGACGCGGCTTCGCCCTCTTCATCGAACCACTGGCGCAGGCAGCGGCTGGTCCTGGTCCACAGGGGAACCGCTCGCTCCTTGCGGCCCTTTCCGAAGAGCTGGACGACCGCAATGGCACCGAAGCGTACGTGGGAGCGCCGCACCGCAATGAGCTCGGAGACCCGCGCCCCGGTGTTGTACAGCGTCAGCAGGAGGGCGTGGTCCCGCCGTCCGCCGTGGGTCGAACGGTCACAGCCTGCCAGGATGGCGTCCATTTCCGAACGCGTCAGGTAGGCGACCTGTCGTCGTGGCGTGCGTTTGCGGGGAATGGCCAGGACGCGAGACGCCAGGTCGACGCACTCCGGCGTACGTAGCGCTGCGAACCGGACGAAGGAGCGGACGGCGCCCAGACGCGCATTGCGCGACGCAATGCTGTTGGCGCGGTCTTCTTCGAGGTGGTCGAGAAACGCCAGGATGACGGGAGCATCGAGGTCGTCGAGTGTGAGCACCTCGGGCTTGCGCTGACGGTGCTGCTCCAGGAACGTCAGCAGCCGGCGAAAGGCGTCGCGGTAGGCGTGGATGGTCTGTGGGCTGACGGCCTTCTGCTGCAGGAGATGGTCAGCGAAGAACGCACGGAGCAATGGGCCGAGCGGGGCACGGGGAGTCATGGCGCCCCCTTCCCGTCGACGAACGCCTCGAACCGCGCGGCGGCCGGTTCGAGCACCGGCGGCGTGGCCGTCAGATACCAGTAGGTGTTTTGCGGGCTGACGTGGCCGAGGTAGACGGCGAGCGCGGGGAGCCGGTCGCGGACTACGACTCCTTGCTGCGCCCAGGCGGCGAGCCTGCCCACGGCGAAGCTGTGGCGCAGCTTGTGCAGGCTGACCCCCGGGGTGCCGGCTGGCCCGCGCAGGCCGAGCCGGCGAGCCAACTGCACGAACGTCCGGGCGAGGCCATGGTAGTGGAGTCTGGCGCCGCGTTCGGAGACGAAGAAGGCGCTGCACAAGCCGTCGTAGCCGAGAACCCGGCGCTGCTCGGCGTAGGCGCGCAGCGCGGCGGCGGTCGTGGGATGGAGCGGCACGAGGCGCGACTTCCGGAACTTGGTGCGCTGAATCCGGAGGCACGGCGGAGTACCGACGAGGTCGACGTGATCGATGTCGAGGCGAATCGCCTCGCCGGCGCGGAGGCCGCAGCTGGCCAGCAGGCCGATCACAGTGGCGACGGTGTGCGGACGCAGCGCATTGGGTGGTCCGAGGGAGCCGGCGGCGTCCATCAGAGCAACGATCTCGTCGGGCGCGAGGATGCGCGGTGTGGAACGTTTGTACGTGCGAACCAGCCCGGCGCCGGGCACGTCGACGTGGGGCTCGGCGGCGCGGACCATCGTGAGAAACCCGCGCACGATGCTCAACCGCCCCGCGTGCTGGCTTTCGGTGCTCGCCGAGGCCCACTCGACGGCGACCTGCGCAACCGGGGCGTCATGGCCGCGCCGTTCGAGATGCGCGACAAAGTCCTGCAGAAGGGGTGCTTCCCGTTGCATGGTGAAGCCGATGGCGCGTCGCAACGCGACGTAGGTCTGCAAGTACTGGCGCCAAGCCATACCGGTCATCGTGCGCCTCCGGGCCACGGCAGGGCGATCGTCGCCAGGGTCTCGCGGTCCAGCTTGGCGTAGATGGTGGTGGTCTCCAGGCGGGCATGGCCGAGCAGGTCTGCGACGGTCTTCATCGGCACATCCCGGCGGACCATCCGGGACGCAAAGGCGTGCCGGAAAGTGTGGGCGCCGGGCCGCGGGACGGTGACGCCGGCGCGACGCAGCGCTCGCTTGGCGATGTCCGACACGGCCGACCCGCAGAGCTGCCGATACGGCGGCCGCGCGGTGACGAAGATCACGTCCGGCGGAGTCGCCGGGGGCCGCGAGCGCAACGCGGCGACCAGGGCCGCGCCGACGTCGGCCGGCAACGGAAGTCGTCGCTCCTTTCCTCCTTTGCCGGTCACACGGACAATCCCGTTGTGCCAGTCGACATCCTGTACCGTGAGGGCTGCGGCCTCTGATGCCCGGAGGCCGAGCCGGCTCAGCAGCAGCAGGATGGCGCGGTCACGACGGTCGTTGGGGCGCGTCTCGTCCACCGCGGCCAGCACCCGCTGCACGTCGTCATCGGCGAGGGCGCGGGGCAGTCTGGCGTGCTTCCATTCGCGGATGGTCGGCACGGCGCCCGCAATGCCGGCCGGAACCACGCTGTGAGCGGCCAGGAAGCGAAGAAACGCACGGGTGGCCGTGGCCGGGCTGCGGCAGGACGACGACTGACAAAGCCCGCTTGCCCGGACCTGCACGAACGCCGCGATCGTCGGCACGGTAAGGCGGGACCAGTCAGGCGTCGGCGTCCCCGCGCACTCGGCAAGAAAGGCTGCGGCGTAGCGCCGGTACATCCGCCGGGTCCCGACGACCAGGCCATGCGCTTGAACGAGGTGATCGTCGAAGCGCTGCAGCCACTGCTCGGACTCGCATGGCGCGGCGACCGGGACAGGGCGCGCCGCTACCCCTCGAGTCCACAGATGCGCGGCCAGCAGACAGACACCGCATGCCACATCCGAGAGCCGGCCGCTCGGGTGCGTCGAAGACGGTCGCCTTGACAGTCCGGTCACGAACCGAGTGACCAGCGTCTCATCAACGTCCGTCGCCGCAACGCGCTGCTGGTCCAGCCAGACACTGAAGATCGCGGCGGCTCGCACGTACCGGCGCACGGTGCTCGCCGCGTACCCGCGCGTCACGAGTACGTCGACGAAGTCGTCGACCCAGCGCCCCAACGGCCCGGACCGGATTTGGTCGCAGATGCGTGGGCGAACGGAGAGCGTTTCAAGCATGGTCTCCCTCCTGGCCCCTGACACTGGGAACCCGCAGAGACCATGTGTGCTATGTCAAGCTCGCGGTGGCGCCAATGCCCGCCACGCCGGGGACAATGGTGCTTCGCTGACGGTCACTTGTCATAACGCGACACTGGTCATACTGCGTCAAAGTGAACGCGAGTCGGTTCAGACGCCCGTCCCATTGCCGTGTTCGTCAAGGTCTTGAATGAAGAAGAAGATGATGATGATGGCTGTGGTCGCTGTGCGAAACCGCGTCTGCGCGGTTTTGCAAACGCCTGTGGGCGCGGTTGTTTGCGTCCACAGGCGTGTCGGCGTCCACAGCCTCCGGGCGGGCGTGGCGAGCGGCGGTTCGTTGGGATAGCGTAGGCAGCGGACGCAGACGTGGGGTGAGGGCCCGGGTAGAAGCCGGACCCTCGTGACCGCCCCGAGCTC
Organism: Vicinamibacterales bacterium; assembly: GCA_965222265.1. GTDB lineage: Bacteria > Acidobacteriota > Vicinamibacteria > Vicinamibacterales > UBA8438 > JAAXGX01. Next base: position 4,023,745 of record CBDCTP010000003.1, on the reverse strand, counting down.
CGACAAGACCGAGCCGGTCGCTGTTGTTGTGCCACGGTTCGCGGCGGCTGTCCAGTCGGAGCTCACCTTGCGCGCTCCGACGCCGTGGACCTGCCGCTACGCCAGAGGACCTGCCGACACTGCAGCTGCCTGTTCGCCATCTGCACGGCGTGCGATCGCGGCCACGCCTACTGCACGCCGCGCTGCCGGGCGGCCGCTCGGCGCCGGTCGGTGCAGGCTGCCCGGGCCCGACACCAGCGCAGTCCCGAGGGCCGTCTCGACCATCGCGACCGGCAACGCGTCTATCGCGACCGCCGTCGCGTGACGGATCAGTCTTCCACCGCAACGGTGCGATCGACCAGACTCGCCGTCCCTGACGCCGCCCCGGTTCGACCGCCCGTGGCCACTCGATGCGTGGTCTGCGGGCGGACGAGCCGGTGGCTCATCGAGATGCGGGAGCCCCGCGGCGACCGCACGAGGAGGGACGATGATCACGCCCGCGCAACGCGCCGAGATCCGGCGCCTGTTCTATGGCGAGCACTGGAAGGTCGGGACCATCGCGGCCCAGCTCGGCCTCCACCATGAGACGGTCCGCGCGGCGGTCGAGCGCGAGACGGGCGGTTTCCGGCGCGGTGCGTGCCGGCCCAGCATCCTCGACCCGTATCTGCCCTTCATCCGCGACACCCTGGCGCAGTACCCGAGCCTGCGCGCCACGCGGGTCTACGAGATGGTCCGCCAGCGCGGCTATGCCGGTTCTCTCATCCAGCTCCGCCGTCTCGTGCAGCGCCTGCGGCCCGAGACCAGCCGCGCCGTCTACCGCCGCGTCGTCACCCTGGCGGGCGAGTCCGCACAGGTCGACTGGGGCTCGTTCGGCAAGGTCCGCATCGGACAGGGCACCCGTACGGTCTCCGGTTTCGTCATGGTCCTCGGCTACTCGCGCGCCATCGCCGCGCTGTTCACCCTCGACCAGACGCTGGAGAGCTTCCTCCGCGGGCACGTCGACGCCTTCGACGCGCTGGGCGGTGTCGCGCGAAACCTCGTGTACGACAACCTGCGCAGCGCCGTGCTCGACTGCCGCGGCGCCGCCGTCCAGTTTCATCCCCGCCTGCTCGAGCTGGCCGGCCACTACCACTTCGCCCCCCGGCCCTGTACGCCGGGACGGGCAAATGAGAAGGGAGCCTCTTGCGAAAAGCGTGTTCGGCCGAGTTTTTGCCGGAGGCGACGGGGCGAGGGATGGTCAGCGGGCGGGATGCAGCGTTCGCAGGATGGTAGTGGCCGTCACTGCCGGGGAGCCGGAGTCGCGAGGATTCATGGGGCCTTCCTGCCGGTTATGAGGGCAAGCACGCGCGACGAGATGTGGCGCATCTCCTTCACGAGCCGTTCCAGCTCACGGTTGTTGTCGATCCACTCCTTGTAGAAAACAAGTTCGTCTTCGGTGAGGTTCAAGCCGACGGTCTTTCCGCGGACCTTGCGCGTCCAGTAGTGGTAGGGGCCGTGACGCGCGTCCGGGTCGTCGTGGCAGCGACAGGCGGGCCTGCCACACGTCAGGTGACGCGTCAGAATGCTGCCCTGGCCGATGAACCCGACCGTTTGCAGTTGTGCCTTGAGCGCGTCGTACTGCTCCTCGTGGCGGCGCAGCGCTGCGCTGTAGTCCATCGATTCGCGGCTTGCCATCCTCGTCTATCAGCTATTCTACCGTAGTAAACAAGGAGCGGTCCACAAGCGATGAATTCCCTGCGCGCCTTCGCCCCCTACTGGCAGTCGATCCAGCGTGCGCTGTTCCCCCACTTGGAGCACGTGCTGGGTCCACTGACCGGGAAACAGCAGCAGTTGGTGCAGACGCTCGAGGTCATCCGCATCGAGCAGAGGATTCCCCGGCACTTGCGAGTAGCGGGGCGTCCGCCCAAGGACCGCGCGGCGATGGCGCGGGCCTTCGTGGCCAAGGCGGTCTATGACATGCCGACGACGCGCGTGCTGCTCGACCGCTTGGACACCGACGTGGCGCTGCGGCGCATCTGCGGCTGGGAGCGGAAGAGCGAGGTGCCGAGCGAGTCGGTCTTCTCGCGCGCCTTCGCCGAGTTCTCCGACACGCAGTTGCCCCAGCGCGTGCACGAAGCGCTGATCCGGAACACCCACCACGACCGGTTGGTGGGCCACCTCTCCCGCGACTCGACGGCCATCGAGGCGCGCGAGAAGCCGGCCGCGAAGGAAAAGACGCCCCCGCCGCCCAAGCGCAAGCGGGGACGGCCGAAGAAGGGCGAGCAACGGCCGAAGGTCCTCAAACGCCTCGACCGGCAAGCGGCCATGACCCTGCCGGCGATGCTCAACGAGCTGTCGACCGAGTGTGCCGTGGGCATGAAGAAGGACAGTAAGGGCTACAAGTCCACCTGGGTCGGCTACAAGCTGCACATCGACGTGGCCGACGGCCAGATTCCGATCAGTTGCCTGCTCACGTCCGCCTCGCTGCACGACAGCCAGGCCGCCATTCCACTGGCGACCTTGTCGGCCGAGCGGACGACGAATCTGTACGACGTGATGGACGCCGCCTACGACGCAGAACCGATCCGTGAGCACAGCCGCTCACTCGGCCACGTCCCGTTGATTGATACCAACCCCCGCCGCGACAAGGCGCTGGCCGAGGAACTGCGAACCGAAGCCCGGCGCCTGAAGAATCTCGGCTTCCAGCTTGCCGAGCAGGTTCGCTACAACGAGCGTACGGCGGGTGAGCGCGTCAATGGCCGTCTCAAGGACGAGTTCGGCGGTCGCCATGTTCGGGTCCGTGGCGCCGCGAAAGTGATGTGCCATTGCATGTTCGGCGTGCTCGCACTGACCGCCGACCAGCTCGTACGCCTGGTGACATAGCCAGCGCACCGCCGGCAACGTCCCTCGGCGCCCGCCGGGCGTCAGTTACCCACCGGTGTCCCGGCGCTCGGTCGGCAACACGTCGGAACAGCTCTACTTCCACCTTTCGGCGTGCTGCCGGTCCTCCAGAGCCAGCATCCAGTCGCCGATCCAGGGCAAGTGGTGTTCACCTGGAGAATTGAGGACTGCGCCAAGCGGCAAGCCCCAGGAGTTTCGCAAGCAGCTCAAGGGAAAAATCGAGAGGAAGATCCAATACCTACGCCACGCCTACTTCGCCGCCCGTCCCTTCCGCGACCTCGACGACATCAACGCCCAGTTCGGGCGCTGGCGCGACGAGGTCGCCCACCAGCGGCCGCACCCCGACCAGCCCGACCGCAGCGTCGCCGATGTCTGGGCCAACGAGAAGCCCCGCCTGCTCCCGCTGCCCGCGCATCCCTTCGAGACCGACCTGGTGCGCGCCGTCCGCTCCGGCAAGACCCCCTACCAGCCCGTGGAAGAAGTCTGATCGCTGAGCCCTGCTGTTCAGGCAGCTTGGCGATGAGCAATTGAGCCGACGAGGGCCGTCGGTGTCCATTTGAACCCCCAGGCGCGCGTCAGACGCCCCCAGCGGTCGATCAGACGGTCGATCAGGCGGCAAATCGCCGAAAGAGCCCGCCCCTGCAGGCTCCGGGGCGTACCGATGCCGGTCTGGTGGCGCAGGAGCAGCCCGATGTTGCAGGCGGCCGCCTGGATCAGCACCCGCTTGCGGACATTCTCGTGACCGCGCACCCACACCCGACGCATTCCCCCTGTCTCATACATGTGTGCGAAAGAACGCTCCACCACCTCGCCCCGGCAGCGTTGCAGGCGACGACCCCGCCGCCCGCCCACACGCCGGCGGTTCGCATACAGCGCCTTCTGCGCAGCGCGCTTCTCCGGCGGCGTCTCTCCCGTCCTCTTGTCCTGCCAGCAGCGCCGGCCGCGCTCCGGCTCCGATACGTGACTCCGAACCCCCACCTCGCCGAGGGCCACCAGCGTCGCGTCGCTGTGGTACCCCTTGTCGGCGACCACCTCTTCGACCCCCGGACCGTCCGGCGCCACCAACTCCACCTGCTCGGCCGCCGTGATCAGCGTCTCCGGCAGCGTGGCCGTATCGCCGTCGGATGCATCCTGCACCGTCACCGACACGATGGCCCCCGTGTCCATGTCGACCCCGTGCTCGGCCTTGTGAGCCAAGTGCGTCCGGCCGTCCTTCATCTTCGCGACCTTCGCGTCCGGGTCCTGCGGCGATTTCCACTCCTTGTTCGACGTCTTCTTGTTCTTCCGCGACCGGTCGAACCGAGCCAGATCCGCCTGTGTCGGTGTCTCCACCCCCGACGCTTCCGCCAACCGCCGAATGAACGCCTCGTAGGATTCGCCCGTGTCCCGACGCTCGATGCTCCGCATCGCCGCGTTCGCTTCCAGCGTCGTCGCATCGATGCCGACCGTCTTCCCCCGCAACAGGCCTGCAGCGGAGAGCCGCTCCAACACCCACGTGAAGTTGCGGTAGAAAATCCGGTTGCCCGGATCCCCCCGCTCAGATCCGTACGTGCGCGTTAGCGCATACGGCTCTCACCTCGGGTGGTTGACGGCAAACCGCGCGTTGGGCCAAGGGTGCCGAACCCTCACGGGGGGCCAATATAACGCCGTGAGGCGCGTCACATGGGCTATCGTCGTCTTCGTCTTCTGAGACCGCCGGTGCAAGGTCGCGAGCCAAATCCACTCAAGACGCCGTACGAACCCGTCGAGGGTCCGGGAGCTGGTCGGCACGGCGTAGTAATTCAGCCAGCCGTTGACCACTTGCCCCAACCATTGCGCCGTTTCGTGGACGTCGTCGTGCATCCGGGCGCGGAGTCGCTCCTTGAGCCGTTTCAGGGTTCGTGTAACCCGCTTCGCAATCGGTTTGCGCCCCAGACCAAAGCCGCCGTTCCGCGTCTTCCGGCAGTAGTGCGTGAAGCCGAGGAAATCGAAGGTCTCCGGTCGACGTTCCCCGCGCGCCCGGCGGTTTGCCAGAGCGAACCGGCCGAATTCGATGAGGCGCGTCTTGTCGGGGTGCAGCTCAAGCGCGAACTGGCTCATCCTCTCTGTGAGGTCGTGGAGAAACCGCCCCGCATCCGCCTTGTATTGGCAGCCAACGACGAAATCATCGCAGTAGCGCACGATGATGGTGTCCCCCGTGGCCTTTCGGGCGCGCCACTTCTTCTGGAACCAGAGGTCGAGGACATAGTGCAGGTAGACGTTGGCGAGGATGGGCGAAACCACCGCGCCTTGCGGGGTCCCCCGCAGGTCGTCCTTCCACTCGGTACCTTCCATGACGCCGGCGTTCAGCCACTTGGTAATCAGCCGGAGGACCCGTTTGTCTCCGATTCGGTGCTCGAGAAACCTCAACAGGTGGTCTCGTGAGAGCCGGTCGAAGAACGCTCGGATGTCGGCATCGACTATCCAGTTGACCTTGCGCCGTTCTATCCCGAAAGCCAGGGCGTCGAGCGCATCATGCGCGCCGCGCCCTGGTCGGAACCCGTAGCTGAACCCGAGAAATTCCGGCTCGTAAATCGGCGTCAGGATGACGTCCACTACCGCCTTCTGGACAATCTTGTCCTCGATGGCCGCAATGCCGAGCGGTCGCATCCCGCCGTCCGGTTTGGGTATTTCAACCCGTCGTGACGGCAGCGCCCGATACGCTCCCGAATGTACGCGTCCGTGCAGGTCGAGCAGCCGCTCTTCCAGTCCGTCCTCGTACTCCTTCCACACCAGACCATCTACGCCAGCCGATGCGGTCGGCTTCAAGCCATAGAAGGCCCACCGCAGCGCATCCGTCGTGATGTGGTGCAGGAGCGCAGTCAGTTTCTCCCGCGGATTCCTCGTTGCAGCTTGCCGTATCCGCTCGACCGCCTGGGACACGCCGTCCCGACTCTGCGTCCGGAGCGTGCTTTGGTCTCGCAGATTCCCCTTGGTTGAGGCCCTTCCCTCCGGCGACTCCGCAGGCATTTGCGCGCCCTTGTTCGCCCCCTTCATCGGTGTCGGGTCGGAGGAGGCGCACCCCGCGGGCGCTGGCCTCCGTCCGCCGCTCAAACGGTACGTGCGGTTTTCCCGCATACCGCTTTCACGAAGACGCTCGCGCATGGTAGGGACCGATGGAAGGAATCAGACCGACAAGGTTGACCAAGCCCAGCTCACCGTAGAGCGTGGCGCTGGGCAGGGATTGCCATCCCCGACACCGCCATCGCTTGTGCCGATGCGCCCACAGGCGACGCACCACCCAACCGTCAAGCTGGTGGAAGAGCTTCCGGACGTGGGCACGTTTGTAGTAGTGCCCCCATCCCCGCAGGACCGGATTGAGCTGTTCAATCAGCACCTCGGTGGTTACCGGCGCCTTGCGCGACGTCCGACTGCGCACCTGGTCCTTGAAGTGACGAAGAGACTTCTGAGTCGGGTACGCGTACAGGCCGCCCGGACGAAGGCGCGTACGGATCTTGTGCGGCGGGAGCCGCAGCCCCTTGCCGCGCTTGATCTTGTACCCGAGAAACTCGAAGCCGTATTGGACGCGAACGATCCGAGTCTTCGTCGGATTGATGCGCACGCCCAGTCGCTCCAGGACCGCCGTCGCCGTGGCCAAGGCGGTTCGCGCTTCAGCCGCCGACGTACAGGTGATGACCCAATCGTCCGCGTACCGTGTCAGCCGGTACCCCCGGCGTCGCATTTCCTTGTCGAACGGCGTCAACAAGACATTGCTCAGCAAGGGTGACGCGACGCCGCCCTGCGGCGTCCCGCGCTCCGTCGGGAAGAGGCGTCCGTCGCCGTAGCTCCCTGCTTTCAGCATCGAGCGAATCAGGCGAAGGACGCAGCCATCGGAGACCCGCTGGGCCACGAGCGTAAGCAGCTTGTCATGGTCGACCGTCCCGAAAAAGTCGCTCAGGTCGCCGTCAACAACCCACTCGCACTCCGACTCCAGTTCCTTCCAGACCTTGCGTAGGGCGTCGTGCTGAGACCGCCCTCGTCGGTATCCGAAGCTGGCATCATCGAACACCGGCTCGAAGATGGGCTCCAGCCGATTCAGCAGCGCCTGCTGGCACACCCGGTCATAGACCGTGGGAATGCCGAGCTCGCGATGCGCCCCCGGCTTGCCCACCTTCGGGATGCGCTTCTGGCGCACCGGCTGCGGGCGGTAGGCGTCGTCGCGCAGGTCCTCGTGCAACCGGTCGAGCTGCTCTTCACGCACCTCGGCAAAGTCGTCGATGGACTGCCCGTCGACACCCCCGGCGCCCCGGTTCGCTTTCACACGCTCCCAGGCCATCTCGAGGTTCTTCCGCTTGTACACCTTGTCGATAAGAGAGTGGACCTTCCTCTCGCCCGTCGGGTCCAGCCAGTCGGCAAGTCTCCTCGGTCGCTGATGTTCGGGTCTTTCGCTCATGGAACTGTCCACCTCAGCGCCCTTGCTCATCTCGCCGTCCTGTCCGGTCCCGACCGTCTTCGCCGGCCGCCTTCCCCAACCCACTCGGTTGCCGCTCCTGCGGTCACGTCGCTTTCGCCACGCCTCAGGTACTACTCGGCCGTCCGACTCCTCGACGAGCGTCCCTTCCCACTTCGCTTTCGCTTATAGGGTCGGTTGCCGCGGTGCCACCCGCGGACCCGCCGAGGTCTCCCAGGGTCACGCACTGGTCTTCCGTACCGTGCCGTCCGCATACACCTTGGTGCGGTGGGTGGATGAGAGCGCCTTCGCCTCCATAATGCAGGCTCGACCTTGCCCCACCTTTGGCCGACCGGTTCGTCATGGGGTCGCCCCCTCGACTACGGCCCGGTACTGCTCCGCAAACCCTTCGGACCCCACCTCGCGATGGGCGCCCTGTCCTCCGCAGTTCCGTCGTGGCGGCTCCAGGTCCACCTTGGCTGTGTCCGGCTTTCGCCTGCGTGCCCGTCTAGGCGTCTCCATACCTGCCACCTGCGGCCGGCGAGGCATTACCCCCGTCTTTGGATACGGCCCCCCTCACCCGGGGGCCGGAGGGACTTCAACCCTCCTGACCAGCGCGCTGCCTGGCGCACAGTACGGCCTCATCCGACTTCTTCATTCCGTGCATCGTCGGTTACGGAAACCTTCCTCTCCTCTGCGGTCCCGGTTCGACTGCCGGGACGGAATGAAGACCTCCCAGGTCCCGCCGGAGGACGTACGAACGTGCCTGGGTTCTCTGACACCGTGGAGCCCTCCATCCCCTCACCCGTCGCGGTGATGTCGGTGTGGCCTTCGACCGCGGTTATAGTCTCGGCGCTCCAGACCTCCACGCTTTCGATGCTCAGTAGCCCTGCCCGTCCGCGCCCCTGTCAACGCTTCACCTGCCGCCTCGCAGCGACCGGCGCATGACTCGGGGTGAAGGTGGGTCGTTAGTCCTTCCTTCCGCCGGACTTTCACCGGCCATCCTCCGCCAGTTAGCCTGGCGCACAACCGCCACGTGCGTCTCCACGTCGATCAGCCGCCGCGTGCGCGACAACGTCGAGTGGTCCGGTGCCGCCTCGGTCACGTCCAGGTCCAGAAACGACCGCAGACTCAGCGAATCGGCCACCCGCCACGCGATCCCCCGCTCGGAGGACAACCCTTCGAAATAGCCGATGAACAGCAGACGGAAATACCGGCCCGGCCGTAGACTCGGCCGGCCCATCCGCGCAGCGTAGAACGCCCCGCACAGTCCCTCGACGAAGGCGTCGAAGCCTGCCTCCTCCAGGACCCGGTTCAGACGCTCGAAGAAGGGATGCCCGGCGTTCGTCGGAAGGTCCGCCGTGGTCACCCACATCGGCGACGGCTGTCGAGCCGCCGGTTTCTTGCCCATCGCCATGCCGTCCAGTGTACGGAACTCGATCGAGCCGGTCGAGTGCGGATCCCCTGACTTTCGCCACGGGCTGCTACGTCCGCTTCGACCGCAATCTCTACTCGATCCCCCACACCCACGTCCGCAAGCCGCTGACCCTGCTCGCCTCGGCCACCCGCATCCGCATCCTCGACGGACAGACCGAGCTGGCCAACCATCACCGCACCTACAACACCGGACTGACCGTCGAGGACCCCGCCCATCTGGAAGGCCTGCTGGCAGCCACCCGCCAGGCCAACGTCCACACCACCCGCGACCGGCTCCGCGCCGCCGTCCCCGCCACCGCCACGCTCTTCGAGCGACTCGCACAGCGCCAAGAGGCCCTGCGACCGCACGCCACCCGGCTGCTCGCCCTGCTCGACGACTACGGACCCGAGGAGCTGGCCAAGGCCATTCACATCGCCCTCGAACGCGACGCCCTCGGCGCCGGCTCGATCACCCACATCCTCGAAACCCGACGCCGGCAGCGCGGACTCAAGCCCCCGCTCCGACTCACGCTGCCCGACCGGCCCGGACTGCGTGACCTCGACGTCCGCTCACATGACCTGGAGACCTACGATGCCCTCGGCCGACACGACCACGACGACGCTGGCGACTGACCTCCGGCGCCTCGGTTTCAGTCACACCGCCGACCAGCTCAATGACCTCATCGCCGGGGCCACGCGCAAGCGCTGGAGCCCCACCGTCCTGCTCGAACGCATCGTCGCCGACGAACTCGAAGACAAGCACCGCCGCAGCGTCGAGAGCCGGCTGGGGCGCGCCCGACTCGGTCGCTTCAAGCCGCTCGCCGACTGGAACTGGGATTGGCCAACCGCACTGGACCGCACCGCCCTCGAGCGCATCCTCACCCTTGACTTCCTCGACCGCGGCGACAATGTCGTCCTCGTCGGTGCGCACGGCTTGGGAAAGACAATGTTGGCGAAGAACATCGCCCATCAGGCCGTCCTCGCCGGACACTCCGCACTCTTCACCACCGCCGCCGACCTGCTGCTCGACCTCAACGGCCAGGAGACCGCCCGCGCACTCGAACGCCGGCTGCGCCACTACACACGCCCGACGCTCCTGGTCTGCGACGAGGTAGGCTACCTCGGCTACGATGCACGCGCCGCCGACCTGATCTTTCAGCTCGTCAGCCGACGCTACGAGCACCGCTCCCTGCTCATCACCACCAACCTGCCCTTCAAACGCTGGGACACCGTCTTCCCCAACGCCTCGTGCGCCGTCGCCCTGATCGACCGCTTGACCCACCACGCCGAAATCCTTCTCCTCGAAGGCGACAGCTATCGCAGGCGAGAGGCCGAACTCAGTCAGCAGGAGCGAAACCGCCAGCGCCCGCGCCGGGGTAACGCAGCCAAATGACCACGCCCCCCACCGCGTCAATCAGACCGGTCGATTCCCGTCCAGAAACCTTCAGTTTCCGAAGAGCGACAACACCATACCACCCGTCGGCCGTCGCCATTGGCCTCGACCGCCGGCAGTCGCACGTCCTCCTGCCGGAGCCAGAGATGGACCTGCCGGATACTCTCGAACTCGGCGAACTTCCGGAACACGAGGCCGATCGCCTCCTGAACGCGTCGGTCGGGGTCCTTCGCGATCCGGTCGTGCCGGACCTTCACGTAGCCGACCGCGACGCCCAGGAACAGCTCACCACGACGCGCCTTCTGGCGGAGGGCTTCGAGCGAACGCTGGCGCAGCAGCGACAGCTCCATTTCACTGAAGGTGCCTTTCATGCCGAGCAGCAGCCGGTCGTCGGGCAGGCGCGGGTCGTAGACGGCCTCCTCGTCGGCCAGCAGGCAGCTCACCAGCCCGCAGAACTCGAGCAGCGTGTGCCAGTCGCGGCCGTTACGCGCGAGCCGCGACGCCTCCGCCGCCAGCACGATGCCGACGCGTCCCTCGCAGATCGCGACCAGCAGCCGCTCGAACCCCGGACGAGCGCTGCCGCCGCCGGACCGCCCGAGGTCGTCGTCCACCACCACGGGGTCGGTCCAGCCCAGTCGTCGTGCACGGTCCGCGAGCCCGTACTGCCGACGCCGGCTCTCGTGATGGTGACGCAGTTGGTCTCGCGTCGATTGCCGGACATAGACGAAGGCCTGACGGCTGAGATGGTCAGATGCGATCTTGCTCATCGCCTTCCTCCATCTCTCGCGCTTCCGGTACCTCCGTCCGCGTCCCGGGCGTCGCTACCGCTTCGAGCAGCAGGGTCGCCACCAGCCGAAGCGCCGTCCCCCGTGTCTTCGACGTGAGGGTCGGTCCGGGCTCCATCTGCGCCAGCAACTCGCCTCGCCGCACCACCTGCATCTGCGCCATGCCGCTCTCCTTCCTGCATGCTGGAGAACGACGATAGCGCCGCGTCGAGAACGAGCCGCAGGTCGCGCAGACCCGCCAACGCGACGCGCGGATGGTCTACCACTGCGAGCGCGGCCGCCGACGGATCACACATCCAGGTCGGGATGTGCGCCGAAGTACCGTCCCGTTGCCGAACGACGACCATGCTCTGGCCACGAAACTGCTGGCGCCGCACGACCTCCACGCGCTCCGCGCTTCGAGGATGGAACGGATAGTGGATCGTCGCTTCGGAAGCTTGATATCGGGCAGTATGGGACGGTTTCCCCCGGGGTCGGGAAGACGCACTTGGCGATCGGTTTCGGACTCAAGGCTATCGAGCGGGGCTACCGCGTGCTCTTCACGACGGCCGCCGCGATGCTGACGACGCTCACCAAGGCGTTGAGCGAGGGCCGCTTCGACGACAAGCTGAAGGTCTACACGATCCCGCGGCTGCTGATCATCGACTAATGTTGAGAGATCAGTAATGTGGAGTAGCCGCGTCGACGGCGTGCAGGCCAGGCACGATTCGGTCGCCACACTCCACATTACCGATCGCCCTTCCTCAGAGCGCCTCGAGCCATTCGAGCACGGACGCGTCGGTGCGCCACAGGGCCGGCCCTGTAGCGGCGCGGGTGGTGGGGCGGGCCTTCGCGAGAGCCTGCCGCTTCATTTCAAGGTCGACGGTGGCGTACCGGTGCGTGGTCGTGACGCTGGCGTGGCCGAGCCACTGACTGATCGTGACGATATCGACGCCGGCGCGGAGCAGGTGGACCGCCGTGCTGTGCCGCATGCTGTGGGGATGGAGGCGCTTGGTGCGCAAGGCCGGCACGGTGGCCTGCGCGCGGGTGCAGTACTTCTGCAGCAGGTAGCGGACGCCGAATCGGGTCAGCCGGGTCCCGCGATGGTTTCGGAAGACCGCCTCGCCGGATTGCGGCTCGTGGCCGCGTTCGGCCAGCAGGTCACGGAGCAGGTCGGCGGTCTGGGGCCACAAGGGGCAGACCCGCTCCTTCCGTCCCTTGCCGTGCAGACGGACCTGCGCGGGTACGTCCAGCCGCAGGTCGGCGACGCACAGGGCGACGATTTCCTGGACCCGCGCCCCGGTGTTGAACATGGTGGCGAGGAGCGCGTAGTCTCGGCGCCCGTCGACGGTGCGGCGATCGACGACGCCGAGGATGGCTTCGATCTCCTCGTGCTCGAGGTACTCCACGGGCCGGCTGCCGGTCCGCTTGAACGGCACGGCGAGGACGCGTTGACAGTGTGCGAGCCGTGCGGGGTACTCCATGGCGCAGTACCGGAAGAACGCATGGATCGCGGCGAGGCGCACATTGCGGGTCGCGACGCTGTTGCGCCGGTCGATCTCAAGGTGCTGGAGAAACGCGAGGACCGGCTGGGGGGCGAGATCGTCCAGGTCGAGCTCGATGACGGAGCGCTGCGTCTGGGTGGCGATGAAGCGCAGCAACAGCACCAGGCTGTCGCGATAGCTCCGGACGGTGTGGGGACTCGTCCCTCGCACCCGGGGCAGGTGGTCGGCGAAGAACGCCTTGAGAGATCGCGCCAAGTCGTTCGGCCCGGCGGCGGTCATCGCGCACCTTCCGCGCCGACGGGTCCCGTAATGAGGGCGCCGCAGTGGTCGGCGAATCGCGCGCTGGCCGCGACCGCGAGGGCTTCGACGAACTGGAGGTAGTACGCGGTCGAGACGATCGAGACGTGCCCCATGTAGGCGGCCAGGAAGGGCAGCTTCGCCTGCACGTCGAGTCCGGCGCGGTACCATCGGAGGAGCGCGTTGACGGCGAATCCGTGGCGGTTATTCCGATATCGGAATAACCGCCATTATTCGGGGATCCGGATTATTCCGAGTCGGCTTCGTGTTGATGGCGGGAGTCGCGTAGTTTCAACGTGTTGAGAGGAACCGCAGTGTTCGATATTCCGGAATAATCCCGTCCGTCTTCTCCCTCCATCTTTCCCTCTCATGTCGCCGGGATGAGGAGAAGACCATGTCCGTTGAACGCTTTTTCTCCACTTCAGAGAGCCAGCAACGATTGCGCGTCGGCCCGCTGGCCCGTGACATCGACGGATTCGCCGCCTGGCTCGCAATCGAGGGATATGCCTGTCGTTCAGCCGCGGCGAAGCTCCGCTTCGTCGGGAACCTCAGCCGTTGGCTCGAGCGCGAGGAGCTTGGCGTCGAGGCTCTCGACGAGCAGCGGGTCGAGGCGTTTCTCTTCGCTCGCGGGCCGAACAGCGGGCGGCGTGGCAAGGCAACGACCGGCCGGCAATTGCTGTGCTACTTGCGCGGCAGCGGCGTCATCCCTGCCGCCGTTTCCCGTCCGTGCAGCGACGCTCCGATCGAGCGGATCGAACGAACGTACGAACGCTTCCTCGTCGACGAGCGTGGCGTCAGTCCGGCCACGGTGACGAACCATCTGCCCATCGTCCGTGCCTTTCTCGCCGAGCACTTCGGGTCTCGGGAGGTCGCGCTCGAGATGCTCGGGGTTCGGGATGCGAATCAGTTCGTCCTGCGCGAGGCCCGGCGCCTCAACCATTCCCGCGCCACGCTGGTCACCACCGTGCTTCGCAGTTTCCTGCGCCACCTGTACCAGCGCGGCGACATTTCCGTCGACCTCTCCAACGCGCTCGCCCCGGTCAGGCACTGGCGCCTGTCGGGATTGCCGAAGACGCTTGCGCCCGAACAGGTCGAGTCGATGCTCGACAGTTGCGACCGCGGCACGGCCATCGGACAGCGCGACTACGCCATCCTGCTGTTGCTGGCACGGCTGGGATTGCGCGCCGGCGAAGTGGTTGCCCTGACGCTGGATGACTTCAATTGGAACGAAGGAATAGTGACCGTACCCGGCAAGGGAAAGCGGCGTGAGCCGTTGCCTCTGCCACGCGACGCGGGAGAGGGTCTGACAGCGTACCTGCGGGCCGGCCGGCCGGCGTGTCCGACCCGGCGACTCTTCGTCCGCATGCACGCGCCGCATCGGAGCTTCCGTTCCTCGGCAGCCATTTGCGACATCGTGCGGCGGGCGCTGACGCGCGCCGGGATCAACTCGCCCTTCAAAGGAGCGCATCTGCTGCGCCACTCGCTGGCTACCCGCATGCTCCACAACGGGGCCTCGCTCGAAGACATCGGGCAGATCCTGCGCCACCGTCATCCGGAGACCACCCAGATCTACGCGAAGGTCGATCTGGATGCGCTGCGCGCTCTCGCGCCAGCCTGGCCCGGAGGTGCGGCATGACCGACCTGCAGCAGCTTCTCGACGAGTATCTCGCCACGCGACGCGCGCTCGGGGTCGGGCTCAAGCTGGCCGGAACTCTGTTGCAGCGCTTCGTCGCGTTTGCCGCGCAATCCGAGGCTGCCTTCATCACCACCGAACTCGCGCTGCGATGGGCAACCGAGCCGCGTGGTGTGCAACCCGCCCAGTGGGCGAACCGCCTTGGGATGGTACGTCGCTTCGCCCGCTTTGCGCACGCCGTGGACGCTCGCCACGAGGTGCCGCCGCCAGGCCTGCTCTCCCACCGGTACCGCCGCTCGAAGCCCTATCTCTACAGCGACGTGGAGATCGACGACTTGCTGCGTGCCGCCCAAGGACTCTCTGGAACTACCGGACTCAGACCTTGCACGTACGCCACGCTCCTGGCGCTGTTGGCGGTCACCGGGATGCGAAGCTCCGAACCGCTGCGCCTGAACCGCGACGATGTCGACCTCGCACGCGGCGTGCTGACGGTGCAGAAAAGCAAGTTCGGGAAATCGAGATACATCCCCGTTCACGAGTCGACGCGCCAAGCGCTGGGCAACTACGCGGCGCAGCGCGACAACCTCTGTCCCAATCCCGGCAGTCCGAGCTTCTTCCTCTCGGAACACGGCGCCCGGGTCACCGTGTGGGCGCTGCGGAGGACGTTCGTGAAGCTGTCCCGGCAAATCGGCCTGCGCGGCCCGGCGGATTCCCGCGGTCCCCGTCTGCATGACCTGCGCCATCGATTTGCACTCGAGACGCTGCTGCGATGGTACCGCGACGGCATCGACGTCGAGCGCCATCTGCCGCGTCTGACGACCTACCTCGGGCATGCGCACGTGAGCGACACCTACTGGTACCTCACGGTCACCCCGGAATTGATGCAACTCGCCGCCCGCCGGCTCGAGCGCGTCGCAAGGAGGCCGCTGTCATGAAGACCGCCGACTTCCCCCGGCTCCTGGCGGCGTTCTTCACCGACCGCCTCATGCAGCAGCTCCACGCCAGCCCGCACACGATCGCCAGCTACCGGGACACCTTCCGGCTGCTGGTCCGCCATGCCCGGAAGGTGTTGAACAAACCCCCTACGGAGCTGGAGCTCGGCGACCTCGACACCGACTTCCTCGGCGCCTTCCTGAGCCATCTCGAGAATCAGCGCGGCAACGACCCGCGCACGCGCAACACCCGACTGGCCGCGGTCCGTTCCTTCTTCGGCTATGTCGCATCGCACGAGCCCCAACACGCGGCCTTGGCGCAACGGGTCCTGGCCATGCCGAACAAACGCCATACCCGCTGTCCGGTGGACTTTCTCAACCGGGACGAAGTCGAGGCCTTGCTGCAAGCCCCGGACCTGCGGACACGACCGGGACGCCGTGACCACACCCTGCTGCTCGTGGCGGTGCAAACCGGACTGCGAGCGTCGGAACTCTTCGGTCTGCGCTGCAGGGATGTCCAGCTTGGCCCGGGTGCCCATCTGCGGTGCCATGGCAAGGGACGCAAGGAACGCTGTACGCCGCTGCGCAAGGACGCGGCGGCGGCATTGCGGAACTGGCTGGAGGAACTTCGCGGCGAACCCGACACCCCCGTCTTTCCGAATCAACGCGGCGGTGCTCTCAGTCACGACGGGCTCGACTACCTGCTGGCCAAGCATCTGACCGTTGCGCGGGCCGCATGCCCCTCACTGCAGAAGAAACGCGTCACCCCGCACGTGCTGCGTCACACCGCCGCCATGGACCTGCTGCAGAACGGCGTCGACCGCGCCGTGATCGCGCTGTGGCTCGGTCACGAGTCCGTCGAGACGACCTACGTCTATCTGCATGCCGACCTCAAGCTGAAGGAAAAGGCGATGGCCAAGACCACTCCCTCGCAACTTCCGCCGAATCGATACCGCCCGGACGACGACGTTCTGGCCTTCTTGAACAGTCTGTGATTATTCCGAGTCCAAATGCGACATCCATCCCGATCACCGCCCATCTTGAGCAATTGACTCGGAATAATCCGGATCCCCGAATAATGGCGGAAATCGTGCGTGCGTGGGAGTCGACCTGTCGCGGTCCGAACGCCGGCCCGCCGGAAGAGTGCTCGCAGGGCGCCGCCGAGGCCGCCACCGCTGTAGCCGCCGCCGGTGTGCGGACTGCGATGCCACAGGAGCGGGCTGTCCGCCCCGGTTGGCAGTCGCCGGCGGCGGCGAACACCGATCAGGTGCTCGACCTCGCGGGCGGTATCCGCCGACACCGGCACGAGGCGCGACTTGTAGAACTTGGATTTGCGGATCGCCAGCGTGCGCTGCGGCAGGTCGTAGTCTCCCACGGTCAGCCGCGTCAGCTCCCCCCGTCGCAGCCCCGTGGTGGACAGCAGCACGATCGCGAGGCGCATGTTTTCGGGACACAGTGGCGAATTGGCGGTGCGCGTCAGCGTGCGCGCGGCGGCCAGCAACTGGACTATCTGGCTGTCGGGGAAGATATGCGGCCGGATGGCTTGGTGGACCGACGGGAACAGCCGCTCGTCCGGGACGAAGCAGCCGGGCTCGCTGCGCCGTCGATACAGGCACAGGTTTCGCACGACCCGCATGCGGCCCCGGCGCGTGCCGGTGGCGAGATGCTGCAGCGTGAGACACCAGGCGGCGAACGTCTCGGCGACGAGATCGACGCGCCGGGCTGCCAGGAACCGATCCAGGTGCGCCAGCACCCATTCCTCCACGGCGTACTGCCGTCCCAGTGCTCGCTTGAGCGTCAGGTAGCTCCCGATGGTGGCGGACAAGACGGAGCTGAACATCGTCATGACGCCACTCCCGGTGCACTGCGGTCGACCGCGGCCGGCAGAGGCAACGCGACGTCGCGGAGGTCGTCAACCGCCAGGCGGAGATACACGCACGTGCTTTCCAGGGTGCGATGCCCGAGGAGGTCCCCGATCGTCTTGAGCGGCAGGCCGGACCGCAGGAGGTGCACCGCGTAGGAGTGCCGTACGCAATGGGCTCCCTGGAACGGAATGGCCAGGCCGCTTCGCTTCGACCAAGCCTGGAAGGCCTCGGTGATCGCCGTCGATTTGAGGACGCCTGCCGGTGTACGGCAGCGGAGAAACAACTCGCGATAGCTGAGCGGCGGCGCGCCTCGGAACGGGACGCGCTGGCGGCGCACGTTGAGGGCGGCGCGTCCGTGGCGCAGGTAGTCGAGCAGCGTGGTCCCGACCTCGTCGGTGAGCGGCAGCCAGAGCGCGCCGCGGGTCTTCCGTTGCGGGATGCGCAGCCGACCTGCCCGCCACTCCACGTCGTCGAGCGTGAGCGTCACGAGCTCGCACGCGCGCAGGCCGTAGGTGGCCATGAGGAGGAACATCGCGTAGTCGCGGCGCCCTATCGGGCTCGAGCGATCAATCGACTGAAGGAGCGCCCGAACCGTCTCCCAGGGCAGCGCCCGTGGGAGCTGCTCGCCGCGATACACGCGAGGCGTGTCGATCTGCGTGTCGAGCCCAGTCTGGATCTCGCCGGCAGAGGCGAGGAACCGAAGGAAGGCTCGGAGGTGGCCCACCACATGCTGCAGGGACGCACGCGACTGCCGGGGGCCGACGGCGCACACGAAGGTGTCGAGATCCTGGCGCTCGAGCGCGGCGAGCCGGGTCGGGTGCGTCTCGTAGTCGATGTGCGCCAGGAACTCCGCAGCCGTGCGGCCATGGTACGCCAGGGTCGACGGCGCGAACCCACGCACCTGCTGCAGATAGGTCCTATAGGTGGCGACACGCTGCTCGATCCGGGTCAACGCGGGCGCCGGATACAACGACAGCTCGGACTCGCAATACCGGGCCATCTGCCGCACCAGGACCGCCAAGTCGGGATCCTCCTGCGAATCGGTGGGAGCACAGGCCCACAACCGAGCGCGGGTTAGGCTCGCCAGGGACCGCACGCCGCGTTGCTGTAGGCGCCGGACGAGGCGCGGCGCCGCACAGAAATGCTCGCGGGCGCGATCGGTCGAGTAGCCCTGCTTCAAGAGCCACGTGCCGTATCCGTCGAGGATCGGACCGATGATCGCCAACGCCGTGTACCGCCGGTGCACCCTGGGATACAGATCGACCAGCATCGGGACCTCCAAGGAAAGCGGTGCCGGGATCGGCACGGCCCCGAGGCTACGTGCGTAATGTGGAGTCCTGGAGAGAAGAGCTTCCGCGCCGTCGGAGGAAGGAGCGACTACTCCACATTACCGATCGCTCAACATTAGTCGAGAAATGTTGAGCTCAACATTTCTCGACGAGATCGGCTACCTGCCGATCGACCGGCAGGCGGCGACGCTGTTCTTCCAGCTCATCAGCCGGCGCTACGAGCGCGGGCCGATGATCCTGACCAGCAACCAGAGCTTCGGGAGCTGGGGCGACGTCTTCGGCGACCGGGTGATCGCGAGCGCGATCCTCGACCGGATCCTGCATCACGCGACGACGATCAGCATCCGGGGCGACTCGTACCGGCTGAAGGAGAAGCTGAAGTCGGGGGTCGTCAAACCGACGGCGGCCGGGGCGTAAGCGGCGCGGCGGCCTGTGGACGCTGCCGTCCCCGTGGACGCGCTGCGCGCGACCACCGGGACTTGGACAGGCCACAGAACGGCCTGCCCACAAGCGCCCACAGGCGTAGTAGTTGTTGTTGGTATTCAACAAGGGGTGGGGAATTTTCGATGACCACACCTGGGGAAATTTGAATGACCGTTGACACTTGGCAGGTTCTTCTTCGTTTCGACCCTGACGGCTGCCGCTCCCAGGTGTACGTCACGCACTCCACCGCCGACGCCGTTGCCTTCGAGCGGCCGGACTGGGAGCCGAGCGCCGCCCTCCCGCTCTTCGAACTCGCCGGTGCAACAGCCGGGGCAACGATCTGTCACGATCAGTATCTTGGGCTCCTTCCCCGCGCTCTCGCGGCACGCGGCGCACGCCTGTGGGTCAATCCGAGCTTCGACAACGCAACTGACATCAAATGGTCGTCGATTCTCCGCCTGCGAGCGGTGGAGAATCGCTTCTTCAGTCTCTGCACGCTCCATTGCGACGTGAGCAGGCGCACGACGCACCCTTTCGGATTCTCTCCGGATGGCGCCGAGCTCCGGGCCAGGCAACCAGGTTCCGACACGGTACGGCCGCTGTCCGAGTGTTGCGAGGTCGGAAGCATCTACGTCGTAGACCTTGACATGACCAAGGTCGGCGAGCCGATGGACTGGTCAAAGATCCCGTTCGCCCACAAAGCTAGGCTCCCACGCAAGGGGAAACCCCAAAGGCCCGTTTCCGTTGCCCTGAGAGACGGGCGGCCGGCCGTCCTCGGACGTGCGCGCTGGGACACCGCCGACTCCAACCTGCGGGTTGAGACCGTCCATGGACCGGTCTACCTGGGAGTCGTGCCGAACGAAGGAATTCTGGACGCCGCCGCGTGCTTTCGAGTGCTCGATCGCGCCAAGCAGATGAACTGTACCCCCCTCATCTGGAATCACTGGGAACGGCTTCCAGCCGATTCGGCGCGCCTCGCGACCCTCATGATGGGGCGGGCGATCGAGTGCTGCGCGCCGATCGTGCTTTCGGGCGGCTCCGGGATCCATGAACTCGTGGAGCTGGCAAACAAGAACAAGATCCCCACTCGGCGGGTCATCGAAGCGTCTGGAGAGGCGACCGTCGATCTGGGATACGCCTGGGGACTGGACGGCGCGTTCAAGATGGTCACGAAACATGTTCCGGCAGGCACGAGGGGACCCGCATTGGATCGCTATCGGAGTCTCAGCTAGTGGTCGCACTCGGCGTGGGGTCTCGCGTCGCAGCCGAAGCGTGCCGGCTGTGGGCGATGTAGGACATGGGCCGGCTCGCGCCGTACGGGGATGCCGTTCGACCCTGGGCGGGCAGTTTCGCCGCCGATATCGGCTACGGGATGGCGGGACCGGGCGGGCGAGGCCGGCCGGCGGGGAGCCCTTGGGGAGGTTGTCGGGTGATCAAGGTAGTGAGTTGGAACATCGGCAAGCGCGAGATGCCGTGGCGCGAACTGGTGCGGATGGCCCGCGAGGGTGACGCGGACTTGGCGCTCTTACAGGAAGCGAGAAGCCGACCCGAAGACTTGGTGAACACGATCGAGTACGTGGATAGGGTGTTCTGGAACCGGCAGTTGTACGACCGCTGGCCGCTGGTCGTGAAGCTATCGGATCGAATCACCGTCGAGCCGTACCGACAGGTGCCGCCGACCAGTGATCTCGGTGAGGATGCGATTGGTGTCAGTGGCATCGGCACCATCGCTGCCGGAAGGGTGATCCCGCGCGACGATGAGGAAGAGGCGTTTGTGGCTATCTCTATGTATGCGCGCTGGTTGAGTCCTCACCCGTCCACCAAGAGCAGTTGGAGTGTCGGGTACTCGGATGCCTCCGCACATCGGATTATCTCGGACCGTAATTGGTTACCGGGTGTGGACTCTACGGTGCGGGGCCTTGCAGGTCAGGTGCGACGGTGGGGGCAGGCGTTCGCAGCAGGTCGGTGACCACGGCGTGGGGGTCAAGCTGGCGCTGGGTGGCGGTGCGGATGAGGGAGGTGAGGATTTGCTGTGTGTGCGCGCCCCGCCAGGAGCGATTGCCGCCGCAGACTTTGCGGGTGACGACGGCGGGACGGATGGCCTGCTCGGCGCGCCAGTTGGTGGCGTCGATGGCGGGGTTGCGCAGGAAGTTGAACAGCGCGGTCCATTCGGTGATGAGGTGATTGGCGAAGCGTTGGACGTCGGCGAGCGGCCCCGGGTGGGCGATGCGTTCGGCGAGGCGAGTGGCCAACGCGTCGAGGGCGTGGTCCATGCTGGCGGGCGAGCGGGTTGCGGCGCGGGCCTCGTCGCGCAGGCGGAGAGCCTGTTGCAAGGCGGTCTGGATCTGGACGACGACCCGGCTGTACGGATGATCGGTTCGCAGCGTCTTTGCCCGGCGTAAGAGGTGCGCGAGACAGCTCTGATGGGTAGCCGCGGTGAACCGGCGATACGGGGCCCAGCCGTCGCGGACGAGCACGCCGGCGAAGTCGGCCCCGAGCAGCTTGGCGGCCTCCGCATAGCCGCGGCCGGGCTGGATCTGGTAGACGGTCGTCTGGGGGGTTGCCGCCACCCACAGCCAGTTGAGCCGGCCGGCGACCTTCCAGCCGGTTTCGTCGGGCGTGACGACGCGACTGCGGCGGAGCTGCTGCTGCAGGGCCGCATAGGTCGGCTGTGCCCGGCGGCCGGCCCGGTCGACGGCGCGGACCAGTCCGCTACGGCTGACCGTCACGCCGTAGTGCTGTCGCAGCAAGGTCGCCACCTTGCCGAACGACAACCCCAATTGCTTGTTGAGGATGACCGCCCAGGCCACCAGCTGCGGGCCGAGTTGCACCCCGGCCGCCCCGAGCGCATCGGAGCTCTGCAACCGATGCCGGCCTTGCACCCGGCGCCCGCACGCCCGGCAGGCGCCAATCGCCACCTCGAACTGACGGACGACCACGCGCGGGACCGGCAACTCTTCCTGCACCTGGGTGGCCACACCCTTCGGTTGCAGCACCCCGCCGCAGTCCGGGCAGGCCGGCGGCAGGGGAACGCGATGCCGTTCATCGACCCGTGCCGGCGCCCGGCGGCGCGCCGCCACGCCATACGCGGCGCCGGCTCGGCGGCCCGGCCGCTTCGGCGCACCGCTGAGCGGTTTCGCGAACGGCGCCGCTTGGCGACAACCCGCCCGACGGGCCGCGTCGAGCTCCCGCTTGAGCCGCGCATTGTCGTCTTCCAGCCGTTTGTTGCGCTTGTGCAGCCGCGTGACCTCGCGCTCGAGCCGCTGCCGTTCGCCCTCGGAGCGCTCAAGGTCGCGGCGCAGGTGCTCGGTCCGGTCGGGCCGCGGGGCCTTGGCTGCCTCCTGCCCGTCAGCATGTCGTCGCACACACTACTTATGCCATATCTTCGCTAAAAGTACAATCCAAATAAATGGATCCGAGGCCGCAACCCGGTAACCAATTACCTCGGACCTGTCCGCATTCATCGGTCATCCCGATCCTGCGAGACATAGGATCCTGGCAGCGGGTGATCTGAATATGTTCTACGGGGCCATCGGTTCGAGATTGTCGCTGCCCAAACGGGACCGCACGGTGTGGGATCGGATGGAGGCGCTCGGGCTAGAGTTCCTGGGTCCGCAGGCGCCGCGCGGTCGGCGCGCGGAAACTGCGCCAGACGACGTACCGCCGGACACGAAGAACGTGCCGACGTACTATCGCCCGGGAAGCGGGCCTGAAACCGCGGTGAACCAGTTGGACTACGCGTTCGCATCGCACGGGTTCCACAGGTCGGTGTCCGTGCGGGCGATGAATGAGATTGACGAGTGGGGTACGAGCGATCACTGCCGCCTGATGATCGAGGTGAAGGGCCGCGGGGAGGGTTGACTGCGCTGACTGATCGTCGTGCTAGCAATGGCGAATCACGCGCGGCGGCGACGGGTCTGGCCAGCCTTCCTGCAAGGAAGTTTCAAGGGGAGCGACACCGACTGTCAACGGTCACCCGAAAGGGCGTCAATGGACAACTGCGGAGGCGCCACCCGGCCTTGAAAGGCTGCGGCGCTGGGGGTGCTGGCGCGCCTGCCTGTCCAGGGGATGGGAGTCTCCCATACAGAACCGCTGCTAATGAGCTCACTAACTGATCTGCTCGTAGCAAGCGATCTGCTGGCGACCACGGCGGTCGCCTTCATGGCGCTGTACTACGCCCGTTGTCAGGTGCGGATCCATCGAAGTCGTGTCAAGTCGGAACAGCGCGACCGTTGTCTGCAGCGGAAGTACGACCTGTTCGACCGCCGATGGGAAATTTACATCGGGGTCAGGGACTTCCTCACCGCAATGTCGTCGTCAAGTCACGAATCCCTAGCGGCTGTGGAGGTTGACAAGATGCTTGCGAGTAGGCCATCGCCGCCGAGAATGAACAAGACGGTGCTGATTTTGCAGGAGGCGCAACAGGATCTCTGGAGCTTGATGCCGAAAGCGCACTTCCTCTTCGACCGGGACGTCAATCAGTACCTGGAGGAGCTGAACACGCACTGTCTTGCGCTGCTCGCAATGGAGCGCAAGCTGGCCACCACCCCAAGCGGGCGTTATCCAGATGCGTGGATGGAGGAGACGGCGTGGTTCGAGAAGCAGTACACCATCGCAAAGCAGAAGTTCGAAAACTACCTGAGGCTGTGACCACACCCACCGAGTGAAAGCAATCCCCACGACCGCTCCGAAGAGCACGCATCAGGCTAGCGTGGAGGCATGGCGGACGTCATGCGGGAACGATGAACCCCACGGTATACATCGAAACGTCGGTCGTCAGCTACCTCACTTCCAGACCTTGGGGTGCGAGATTCAGGTCGAGGTCGACGCTGGGGGCCGTCCACGACCCCACGTGAACGCGGTCCTCGTAGGGCACGTCGCCCCAGGTCTCGTCGCCGGGCTCGCCGGGGGGGCGGGCACGAGCCGCCGCCGCCACAGCTCCTCGCCGGTCTCGATGTCGTGGGCCACGATGACGCACGCCTCGGGTCCCGCCCACGGACGGCAGCTCCGGCCCGAGAACGCCTTGCCGGCGGCTCAACGCCGCGATCGCCGAGCTGGTCGAATGGCTCAACCCCGTGGTGCATGCGGATTCGACTAGGCCGGCCGAGCCGTCGATCCCGCGGTAGAATCCCCCGTGATGCAGAACATCAACCGCCACGTGTGGAAGCTGCTTGCGGCCGTGGGCGCCGCCTTGATGGCTTACGCATGGGCGGACGAAGAGCGTTTCAACCAAGCGGAGTTGTTCGGCTTGGGGCTCGTGTCGCAACGGCGGGCGTTCTGTTCTGGCGTGCCCCGCCCGGCTCGCGCGCCCCCCGGTGACAACGGTCCCTGGCCGTGAGCGGCGATCCCGCGTGGGTGTAACCGTGGGCGTACCCGGCGCGGTCTGACAAAACCCACAATGAATTCAGGTGCTTTTAGCCGTATTCGTGCTATCGTTGCCTTGACGCTTGACTGGGCTTCGGTGCCTGGAACCGGCGGCGCAGCCGTAGGAGCCGCGTGAAGATCGTTCACTTCGCCGACCTCCACCTGGACGCCGGCTTCGCGTGGGCAGGCGCCGCTGGAGCGGCAGCGCGACAGCGCCGCCAGTCGCTGCGCGACACGCTGCGAAGCATCACGGAACTGGCGCGCGACGTCGATGCCGGCGCGCTCGTCTGCGGCGGCGACCTCTACGAGCACGACCGGGTCACGCCCGACACCGCTCGCTTTCTCCAGGCGACATTCGCCGATGTCGCCCCCCGCCGCGTTTACCTCGCGCCGGGCAATCACGACTGGTACGGCCCGGACAGTCTCTACGCGCTCGTCGGCTGGAGCGCCAACGTCCACGTCTTCAGCGAACCGCGGCTGCAACCCGTGAACCTCGCCGACGGCCTGACGCTGTGGGGCGCCGCGCACTGTGCACCGGCGAACACCGGCAATTTCTTCGACGGCTTCCTGGCGGACGGCCCCGGCGTGCACGTGGCCCTTTGCCACGCCGCGGAGCGGACCGCGCTCGCCGCGCAGGGCGGCGACAAGCAACCGCACGCCCCGTTCGACGCGGCAGACATCGAGCGCGCCGGCCTGGCGCATGCGTTCCTCGGCCACTACCACCGGCCGCGGGACGCGGCGCGCCACACCTATCCGGGCAACCCGGATCCGCTGGCGTTCGGGGAGAACGGCGAGCGCGCCGCGGTGGTGGCGACCATCGCCGCGGACGGTAACGTGACCGGGGAACGGCGCGTCGTCGCGCAAACGGCGGCGCACGACTTGCCCCTCGACGTCACCGGCTGCGCCTCACGGCAGGACGTACTCGACCGCGTGAGCCTGGCGGCCGACGGCCGGCACGGCGTCGCGCGGCTGATCGTCGAGGGCGAGCTGCATCCCGACGTCGACCTGCGGGAAGCGGACCTGCGCCAGGCGCTGCTCGAGTCCTTCGATGCCGTCCAGGTCCGCTTCGGCGCCCTGCACGCCGGCTACGACATCGAGGAGATAGGCCGCGAGCAGACCGTGCGGGGCCAGTTCGTGCGGGACGTGCGGGCCGCCGGTCTCCCGGAAGACGAAGCGCGGCGCGTGCTGGCGGCCGGCCTGCGGGCGCTCGCGGGCCGCACCGACCTGGAGACGGTCTGACCCATGCGGTTCGAGAAGGTTCGCGCGCACCCTTTCGGGCCCTTCGACCACGAGACCCTGACGCTGCGGCCGGGGCTGAACGTCGTCTACGGGACGAACGAGGCAGGCAAGTCGACCTGGCACGCGGCGCTGTACGCGGGGCTGTGCGGCATGCGGAAGAAAAAAGGTGCGCTGAGCGGGGCGGACAGGCGGTTTCGGGACCGTCACCGGCCGTGGGACGGAGGCGGCCCATGGGCGGTTTCCGCGGTGGTAATGCTGGAGGATGGCCGGCGCGTCGAGCTCCACCAGGACCTCGCCAAGGGAGCCAACTCTTGTGCCGTCGACGCCGACCTGGCCGCCCGCGACTACTCGAACCAGATCATGTGCGACGGCGCACCCGATGGATCCCGCTGGCTCGGCCTCGACCGCAGGTCGTTCCTCGGCGTGGCCTGCGTCCGGCAGGCGCAAATCCTGGGTCTACTGGACGACGCCGCCGCGCTTCAGGAGGACCTGCAGCGCGCGGCTGCGACCGCGGGGACCGACGAGACCGCCGCCCGCGCCCTGGAGCTGCTCGCCACGTACCGCAAGGAACACGTGGGGTCCGAGCACGCGCCGAAGAAGCCGCTGCGCGCCGCCCGCCAGCGGGTCGACGCGGCGACGTCGGCCCTGGAAGGGGCGCGCGAAGCCCAGGCGTGGTACGTCGCTCGCCGGCGCGACGTCGAGCAGCTCGCGCGGGAAGCGGAAGCGAGGGAGCAGGAGGTCGCGGCGTTGCGAGCGGCACGGGCGGGAGAGGCCGCCGCCGCCGCCGAACGCCGTGCGGGCCACGCCGCGGAGCTTCCGGCCCTGGCCCCCGATGGCCGGCCTCGCCCCGTCGCAGGGTCCGAGCCGGGGCTTGCCGCCGTGCTCGGCGCGGCGGCGCCGTACCTCGCGGTGACCGCGGTGGTGGCCGGCCTGGGACTGGCGCTTGCCGACTCGGTCGTGCCCGGTCTTCTCATCGGCGCCCCGGGGCTCGGGTATCTGGCGTGGTGGTGGCTCTCGAAGCGCCGGGTTGCGGCAGCGGCGGCACACGCACGACGGTTGTTCGCGGAGCTCCAGGCGGACGCCGTGCGCCTGCGCGAGGAGGCGGCAGCGCTCGCCAGCCAGGTGGCCCCGAGCCTGCTCGACGCCGCCCGCGGCGCAGCGCCGGACCGGCTGGCCGCCGCGGAGCACGAAGCCCGCAACGCACGGGCGGCCGGCGACACCGCGCGCGGCCAGCTCGAGCAGCTCGCCGCGGACCTGCCGAGTACGGCGGACGCGGAAGACGAGGTGGGTGCCGCAACGCGCGAGCTGGCGCGGGTCGAACGGCTCGGCCGGACGCTGGCCGGAACGATCGAGTTCCTGCAGCGCGCCGAGGAGCGCGTTCACCGCAGCGTGGCGCCCGTGCTGCGCGCGACCCTCCTCGAGTGGCTGCCCGCGGTCACGGGCGGGCGCTACACCGACTGCAGGGTCGATCCCGAATCACTGCAGGTGGAGGTGCGCGAGGCCGGCGGAACCTGGCGCTCTGCCGCGCTCCTCTCCCACGGCACCGCGGAGCAGATCTACCTGCTGCTGCGCCTGGCGCTGGCGCGCCATCTCGTCACCGACGGCGAAGTCTGCCCGCTGATCCTGGACGACGCGGCGGCCGCGTGCGACGCGGAGCGCAAGCGGGCGTTGCTGGAAACGCTGCACGCGGTCAGCGCCGGGACCCAGGTGATCCTGTTCACCCACGAAGAAGACGTGCAGGCGTGGGCGCGGCAGCGGCTGTCGGCGCCGCGCGACGCCCTGACCGAGCTGTCCCGGCCGAGCTGATGCCACGGTAGCGCCGTGAGTCCCTGGCGGCGTGCGGCCTGATCATGGGTCCCGGTCTTGCACGGGCGCCGCGGCGGCCCGCGCGCGGAGGATCCGTCGCAGCAGGTCGCGGCCGCGCGCGGTCACCAGCGTGTCCGGGAAGAGGTGATCGTGGATACCCACCGCCTCCCGGGCGGTCCGGACGTCGAGATGGCGGATCAGGGTCGCCACGTCCTTCTCGTCGTGTCCCCTCGCGGACCGAAGCTTCATGGCCAGCAGGTAGCGCGGCGACGCTCCTGTCACGACCAGGCTGGGAGAGTCGTAGAGCGTGGGCGCCGCCGTGTCGGGCTTGCGAGGCAGGAAGCTGGTCGCCTGCTCGTTGAGCCAACTCCCGGGCAGTTCGCGTTCCCGAGCGATTTCGCGGACGGCTTCGGTCACGGCGGCGTGGGCGCTGTCTATGCGGGCGACGATATCGTGCGTGCTGCGCTCGCGCGCGAAGGCGAGCGTCATGGCCGCTCCGCCCATGACATAGACATGGGCTCGAACCCGGCGGCGCCGAAGTCGCGTCGCCAGGTCGTCTAGCAACTCGATCAGGGCGTCGCGATCAAGGGAGCCATTCATGCTTCTCGCCCCCCCTGGCATCGAGGTCCTTCGGGTCCGGCAACGCGCCGTGGCGGATGAAGGCCGCTGGCGCGTAGAGTATCGAGTCGATCCGGATCCGACGGACTCCCGACAGGACCCAGGGGGGATCGAGGAAGCGCGCGGCTTCGTCGACCCAGTCGGGTACAGGGTGGCCGTGGAGCCTGGCTATGTGCTCGGCCGTCGCGGCCAACAGCGCGTCCCAACGGGTGTCGGTAAGCGCAGGAGCCTCGGAGAGCACACGCTTCTGGGTGCGGGGCGACAGTGCGTGGAACCGCCTCGGGAGGTCGTGGATGATGGCGCGGCCGATGTCGTCGTCCGGCCATCCGGCGTTGACTGCCTTCGTGTACTCGCTCAGGGAGAGTCGGATCCGTCGCATCGCCGCGCCATCAGCCCAGACTTCCGCATTATGGCATGGGGGTGCGCGTCGGATGGCGGGGCTGCTCGGGCCGCTTGCCACGGATTCCCGCCGCTCGGTTCGACAGTTTCGTCAGGCTGGCGCTTCCGTCGCCACCGCACATCCTGTGCACACAGGGTGGCATTGCGTGCACCGATCGACCGGTGAGCGGCATGTCCGAACCGCCTTTTCATCGATCTAACAGTTTTTGAATCAGGCACTTGAGGGAATACCCGCTGGCTGGCACCCTCCGTGCATTCCCGAGAACGGATCGCGGCAACGCCAAGGCAGAGGACCGCGCGAATCCCGAACGGCAGCGCCGCATCTCCAGAGGCCGCGGGAGGACGCGTACCGCTGAACGGAAGGAGGGACGGGGGATGGCGCTCAGTCCGGCACTGGTCGGTTTCGTCAGGGAGGGCCTCGACCGGGCGCTTCCGCGGGAGCGGATCGCGGACATCCTGACCCGTGCGGGGTGGCCGCCGGACCAGGTGCGGCGCGCACTGGCCGGATTCGCCGACGTCGAGTCCCCGATCCCGGTCCCGCGGCCGAGCGTCCCGACGCGGCCGCGCGAAGCGTTCCAATATGTCGTGATGTTCATGGCGCTGTTCGTCAGCGCCTTCAGCCTGGGCGCGGTGGGGTTCAGGCTGATCGATCTCGCGCTGCCCGACCCGGCCGGCATGCCCCCGGAGGCGAACCGCGAGCTGCTCCGATTGTCGGTCTCGGCGCTCGCCGTGGCGAGTCCGGTGTTCGCCTTCGTGGCCCGGGTCGTCCGTCGCGGCGTCGAGGCCCAGCCCGGCTCCCGCGCGTCCCGCATCCGGCTACAGCTCACCTACCTGACGCTCTTCGTCGCCTCCTGCGTTCTGGTCGGGTCCGTCACGGCCCTCGTCTACAGCTTTCTCGGCGGCGAGCTGACGGTGCGCTTCGTGCTGAAGTCCCTGACGGTGGCTGCGATTGCAGGCGGGGCGTTCGGCTACTACCTCCGCGATCTGCGCGACGCGGAGCGGGATCCCCGGGAGGCGCGCGCGACGCGCCGCCGCGACCCCGTTCCGGCCCTCGGCGCCGCCGCGGCGGCGCTGGCGCTGGTCGCGGGTCTGGTGGCGCTCGGTTCGCCGACGGGCCAGCGCCTGGAGCGGCTGGACGCACGGCGTGCGCAGGACCTCGGCGCCATCTCGCAGGCCATCGACCGCTATGCGGCGACGCACGAGCGGCTCCCCGCGACCCTCGCCGCGCTGCAGCGGAGCTCCGACGTGCAGGTCGCCATCACGGATCCGGTGACGGACACGCCGTACAGCTACGAGGCTGGAGCGGGAACGACCTACGAGCTGTGCGCCACCTTCGAGCGGGCCACCGTGGACCGCGAGCTCCGCCGGGGACGGAGGTTCTCCCGGCACGCGGCGGGCCGCCACTGCTTCCCGCTGCGGGCCGATCCGGACCGCGGCCGGTGATGTCCACCTGGACGACGCCTCCGCTCGTCGGCAGGCTGCGACAACGGGCATCGCCGCCGGCAGGCAGGAGGCGAGCACCCGTCGAGTCCGGCAGCTCGCGACGGCGGCGCATCCTGCTCCCGGTCCTGCTCTGTCTCGCGTCCGCCGCGGAGGGCAGCGCGCAGCCGGCCGCGACGCGGGGGCTGGTATTCAGCGTGGGCGCCGGAGCTGCGACTGTTTCCTTCGGGAAGGATCCCGGCGACGGAGCAGCGCTCGTGGGACTCTGGATCGGCTACGGTCTCAACCGGGTCGTCACGCCATACCTGGGCGGGGCGTACGCGGACATCAGGAGCCGCGGGCTCGAGGCGTTCGACAGATTGACGTTCAGCCACGTCGACCTCGGCGTGCGGCTGCACCTCGCCGGCCGCCGCCGGTGGGTGCCCTATGGCGATCTCGCCCTCACGTTCTGGCAGGTTGGCGATGTTCTCCGGAACGGTGAACGAACCACGACCGACTTCGCGAACATCCCGACCCTCAGCGCCGGGGGCGGGCTCGCCATCTACCTGTCCGAGTCGTGGGCCCTCGATCTGAACGTCAAGGCGGCCAGGGGTACGTTGTCGGGGACCGCGCTCCGTCTCGACGTCGCGTCGTCCCGTCTCGGCGTCGGTCTCTCGTGGTGGCCGTAGGCTGCCCCTGCTGCGCCGCAGCGGGCGGCGCCGCGACCACCCTCGCCCGCAAGTCGCGTGCCGTCTACTGCGGGTCGCCGGCCGTCAGGCGTTCGAGCAGATCCGGATCGATCGACCGCTTGACCGTGCGCCGGTCCAGATCCAGGCGGCGAGCGGTTTCCTGATAGCTTCCGGTCGTCGCGTAGACGTGCGTGCAGTATCGCCGGAGGAGCTCTTTCGCCGTCAGTCCGCCGTCACGCCAGGCTGCCGCGACGTCGTCGGCCGCGTCCGGCGCCGGTGGAGCGCTTCTCGGGCTGTACCGCTTGCGCACCAGCACGTTGCGGACGCACTGCTCCAGCTCCCGCACGTTGCCGGGCCATGCATAGTCCGCACCGAGGTCCCGCTCGATGCAGTCCAGCACTTCATCGGCCAGATCGGCCGCCTCGTCGGCACCGACGACCCGCTCGCAGACGAACAGAACCAGGTTGGGGAGCTCGCCGGGCGAGTCGCGCAATTGGTCGCGAAGCGATGGCGTCTCGATGAGGTCGGCGCACAGCCGGTAGTACAGGTCCTCCCGGAAGCGTCCGGCGCGCATCTCGGCGCCGAGGTCACGGTTGGTCGCGGCGATCAGCTTGCCCCGGAACTCGCGCGGCGTCGTCTCGCCGATGCGCTGAAACTCGCGGGTCTGCAGGACGCGCAGCAGCTTGACCTGGATCGACGCGTCGACCTCGCCGATCTCGTCGAGCAGCACCGTGCCCAGCGGCGGGCACGACTCGAGCCAGCCGACGCGATCCGCGAGCGCCCCGGTGAAGGCGCCCTTGCGGTGTCCGAACAACTCCGATTCGATGAGGGTCGGCGACAACGCCGACAGGTTGAGGGCGTGAAACGCCCCCCCGCGACTCGTCACGAACATTTCGCGCTGGGGGTCGAACGGGACGTATCGGGAAAGCCCGATCGCCCGGGCAACCAGCTCCTTGCCGGTCCCGGACGGTCCGGTCACGAGCGTCGTGACGTCCTGCATCCGACGGTAGAGCGAGCGCCGGTAGCGACGCATGTCGTGCGTGAAGATCGACTGCCACACGTCCCCGCGCAGCTTCGCGGCGGGCTGCGATGCGCCGATGATGTTGCGGAAGATGAGGTCGAACGCACGGCGGACCTGGAAGAAGCAGGCGAACAGGTGCGCTGGCTCGACGCTCCACGGGAATCGGATCCCGTCGAGGTTCAGGTAGTGCAGCAGCTCCCGACTGAACCGCGGGTAGCATGCCAGCCGCCGGTCGCCGCGCTGCGAGTCGACGTGGACCTGGTGAAGCTCGTCCGCGTACCGCCAGTACAGCACCTGGGCCACGACGTAGGAGTACAGCGCGAGCTCTTCCGTCGTCGCGGACCCCTGCCGGAGCAGGCGTTCCCTGGCGTCCCGCGCCACGCGCTCGGCTACGCACGCCAGCTTCTCCAGGGCCGGATTCCCCTGGTAGCCTGCTTCGAGACTCCAGACCGCTCCGTGCGGAACACTGTCGGCGCCCAGAATCGATCGTTGGATCTCGATGAATGCGGAGTCGAATGGATTGCTGTAGGCCAGCCGCGCCAGCGACTCGACGGTTCGGCGCTCTTTCTGCAGGAATAGCGACAACGATCATGAAATGTACGTCGATGGACATTTCATGTCAATCACGTCGTAGAGCAGCTTGACGCCGATGACGAACAGGGACGCGTGAACGACGCGAAAGAAGAGCTCGTCGTCGACGCGGTCGTGCAGGTAGCGGCCGAGGAAGACCCCGACCGGCGCCAGCGGCAGCAGCACGAGCGACGTCAGCAGGTTGTCCGTGGTCCACT
The DNA here is from genome assembly GCA_965222265.1 of Vicinamibacterales bacterium. Taxonomy (GTDB): domain Bacteria; phylum Acidobacteriota; class Vicinamibacteria; order Vicinamibacterales; family UBA8438; genus JAAXGX01. The sequence continues at coordinate 3,991,618 of CBDCTP010000003.1, read as the reverse complement.
GGCCGAGCCAGTAGTAGGGGCCGACCTTCGACCAGTTGACCACGAAGAAGAACAGGACGCTGGTGGCCTGAAACGTCGTCCGGTGCATCCGTTGCGGCAGCAGGAACGCCTGCAGCGGTGGCCCGCCCGCGTGGATCGAAAAGCTCGTGAACCCGGCCGTCGCACCCCAGAGCAGGCCGAGGCCAAGTGGTGGGGGGGCGGTCTGCGCGCCTGGCCGGCGCCGGAAGTACTGCGCCGCGTAGGCGAGTGCCACGGCGGCGACCAGGACGCGGAGTCCGTCGGCGGAGATCATGCGGGCGGTCGCGAAGCCGAGGAGCGTGCCGAGCATGGCGGCCGGCAGCAGGATCCTGAGATTCTGCCGGTCCCATCGGCGCCAGTACGCGCGCAGCGCCAGGACGTCCATCACCATCAGGATCGGCAGCATGACGGCCGCCGCCTGGAACGGGCTGACGACCATGGCCATCAGCGGCACGCCGACGACGGCGACGCCCCCGCCGAACCCACCCTTGGCCATCCCCACGACGAGTACCGCGACGGCCGCGGCGAGATAGAAGTACGGATCGGCGATCATCGGCGGGAAGCGTACCTGACAAACCGGCACGGCGTGAGAACCGCTCGCGCGAGGGGAGGAATTGGATTCGGGGTCCCGGCCGGAGTCGACCGTCGAGCGCATCCGGCTGGCGGCCGCCGATGCGCTACACTACGAGTCGGGGTGGACGACCCGAGTCGTTCGCCAGTCCTGGACCGTGACGTTCCCCACCACGCGCGCCGCGGCCCCCGTCCCCCCGGCGGCCCGCATCGACGCGCTCGACGTGCTGCGGGGCTTCGCCCTGCTCGGCATCCTGGTCGTCAACATCCAGCTCTTCGCGATGCCCGCGGCGGCCTACTTCAACCCGACCGCCTTCGGCGACCTGGAGGGGGCGAACTTCCAGGTCTGGCTCGGGACGCGGCTGCTGGGCGATCAGAAGTTCATGACGATCTTCTCGATGCTGTTCGGCGCCGGCATCGTCCTGATGGCGCGCCGGGCCGGGCCGCCCGGCCCGGCGCGGCGCGTGCACTACCGCCGCATGGGCTGGCTCGGGCTCTGTGGCCTGCTGCACGGCCACCTCCTCTGGGGGGGCGACATCCTGTTCCTCTACGCGGTCTGCGGCATGCTTGTGTTTCCGCTGCGCGGGTGGTCGCCGCGACGGCTGCTGTTCGCCGGCACGGCCACGCTCGCAGTGGCGTCGGCCATCTCCCTGGCCGGTGCGGCGTCGTTGCCCGCCTGGCCCGTGGACGCGCGGGCCGCGTTCATCGCCGAGGCCTGGCAGCCGACGCCGGCGATGCTCGCCGCCGAGCTGGCTGCCTACCGGGGCGGATGGCTAGACCAGCTTCCCGTCCGGTCGGCGATGGCGCTCGGCTTCGAGACGCTCGTCGCGCTCACGTGGGGTATCTGGCGGGCCGGCGGCCTGATGCTGATCGGGATGGGGCTCTTCAAGCTCGATGTCTTCGGCGCGCAGCGCTCCCGGGGCTTCTACGGCGCGCTGGCAGCGGCGGGACTGCTGCTCGGGTTGTCGCTCGAGGCCTGGGGGGTCGTTCTCGACTTCCGGTACGGCTGGGACATCTGGTCGTTCTTCCAGGGCGAGCAGTTCAACTACTGGCCCAGCGTGGCGGTCAGTCTCGGCTACGTCGGCCTCGTCATGCTGGCGTGCCGGACGGCCGCGCTGCGCGGCCCCACCCGCCGGCTGGCCGCCGTCGGACGGATGGCGCTGACGAACTACCTGCTGCAGACGGTGATCTGCACGACGATCTTCTACGGCCACGGCCTGGGCTACTACGGATCGGTCGACCGCCTGGGGCAGCTCGGTGTCGTGGCCGGCGTCTGGGCGCTGCAGCTGGCCGCGTCGCCGCTCTGGCTGCGCCGATATCGCTGCGGCCCGGCCGAGTGGGTCTGGCGCTCGCTGACCTACGGCGCACGCCCGGCGTTTCGGCGCGTCTGAGACCGCCGCACACGACGCCGGGCACGGTGTGCTCCTGGCCGCTCAGGACGGAGAAGTGGAGCTGCCTCGGCGCAAGGACTGCCTTGACATGCATCCGGATCGTGGCGAGACTGCGGTGGAGCCGGAGTTGTTCGTCGACGACGTCCGGGCGTTCTTCCGCGACGTGCGGGCCGGAGTCCGCTGCGGAACATCGAGTTCGTGAACATCGGGAGGTGCAAGATGGCGCGCAGATGTCTCGTGGGGCTGTGTCTGGTGGTCGCGGCGGCGTGGCTGTTCCCGGCGGGGGCCGCGGGCCAGACGCAGGAAGCCGCGTCCGACGGCTGGACGGTGTCGCGCACGGCGTGGGGCGACCCGGATCTCGAGGGCGTCTGGTCGTTCGGGACGATCACGCCGCTGGAGCGGCCCGGACGGTACGCAGGACGGGATCGGCTGACCGCCGAGGAGGTCACCGCCCTCAACCAGGACGCGCTGACGCGAGGCGACCAGCCGCCGCCGCCCGGCGACCCGGGGGCCTACAATGCGTTCTGGTTCGACCGGGGCGAGTCGACGGGGCGGACGTCGCTGATCGTCGATCCCCCGGACGGCCGCATTCCGTTCACGGCGGTCGGGAGCGGGCGGCGCGATGCCCGCCGGGCCCTGCTCGAGCGGCCGGCCCACGGCCCGGAGGACCGCACACCCGGCGAGCGCTGCGTGCACCACTCGAAGGCCGGCCCGCCGATGTCGGCAGGCGGCTACAACAACCACCTGCGGGTCCTGCAGGCCCCCGGCTACGTCGTGATCTGGACGGAGCAGAACCACGACGCGCGCATCGTCCCGCTGGACGGACGCCCGCGGATCGCCGACGCCATCCGCCAATGGATGGGCGACTCGCGCGGCCGGTGGGAAGGCGACACGCTGGTCGTAGAGACGACCAACTTCAACGGCAAGGCCGCCTATCAGGGCTCCGCCGACGGCATGCACCTCGTGGAGCGGTTCACCCGCATCGCCCCCGACACCATCCGCTACACGTACACGGTCTCCGACCCGGAGACCTACACCCGGCCGTGGACGGCGTCCATCGACCTCCAGCCGATGGACGGCGACCTCTACGAGTTTGCCTGCCACGAGGGCAACTACGGCATGGAAGGCATCCTCGCCGGCGCGCGCGCCGACGAGCGAACGGCGCCGGCGCGGTAGAGTTGGAGTTCGTCGCCGGGCGCGGGCGGATTCGATTCGCGGATCCGCTCGCAAGATCCCCGGAGCGAGAGGTCGACGAACGGGCCTCTCGGGCGGCGCCGACTCACTCCGGCAGGGACATGGCGACCAGTTCGCTCGCCATGTCGTCCCAGCCGACAGTGGCGATGATGTACTGCCGGCCGTCGACCTGGCGCACCCGCACGCCGTCGCTCGGCCCGGTGTTCCCGATCACCTCGCCCGGCAGTTGCCCATCCGGTCGGCGCCGGCCGTCGGATTTGGGGGTCGTCCTCGACTTCCCATATGGCTGGGACATCTGGTCGTTCGAGTACTTCCGCCCCCCCGCTTCGCATCGGCATCTCGAGCTGCCTGCTCGGCGAGACCGTGCGGCACGACGGGGGCCACAAGCGGGACGCCTACCTGGTCGAGACGCTCGGCTCACTCGTCGAGTGGGTACCGGTCTGTCCTGAAGTAGAAGTAGGGCTGGGCACGCCGCGCGAACCGATCCGGCTGGTCCGAGACACCAGTCGGAGCGACGGCGTACGACTCGTCGGCCGCAGCGGCCAGCAGCTCACCGGTCGGATGCAACGGTTCGCGCGACGTCGCCTCCGATCGCTGGCCAAGGCGGGCCTGAGCGGCTACATCCTGAAGAAGGACTCGCCGAGTTGCGGCATGGAGCGCGTGAGGGTCTGGAGTGGCGACGCGGGCGGGGCCGCGGAGCGGAACGGCCGCGGCATCTTCGCGGCGGAGCTGCTGCGGCAGTACCCGAACCTGCCGGTGGAGGAGGAAGGCCGGCTGCACGATCCCGTGCTGCGCGAGAACTTCTTCGAGCGGGTGTTCGCCTACCAGCGCCTGCGGGCGCTCTTCTCGGCGCGCTGGAGCGTCGGCGCCCTGGTGCGCTGGCATACCACCCAGAAGCTGACCCTGATGGCCCACTCGCCGGTCCGCTACCGGGAGCTGGGCCGCTTGGTGGCCGAGGCGCGTCAGACTCCGCGGGCCGAGCTGTGCCGCCGCTACGAGGACGAGTTCATGTCCGCCATGCGTCTCCGGGCCACGCCGGCGCGGCATACGAACGCGCTCATGCACGCGGTCGGCCACGTCAAGCGGCGTCTCGACGAGGCTGCGCGTGACGACCTGCTGGCGGTGCTCGAGGACTACCGCCTCGGTCTCGTACCGCGGATCGTGCCCTTGACCCTGGTGCGCCACCACGCGCGCCGGCTCGCGGTGGCGTATCTGCTCGACCAGAGCTACCTGCACCCGCATCCGAAGGAGCTGGCGCTTCTGAACCATGTCTGACGCCGGCGGGGGAGCGGTGGCGGTTCCTACCCGGAGCGGCGGCGCGCGAGTGCGCTGCCGCCGGCGAACGTGGCCGCGCCGTCCAGCGCTTCCTCGATCCGCAGGACCTCGTTCCACTTCGCCATGCGCTCGGACCGCGCGAACGAGCCGACCTTGAGCTGACCGGCGCTCCAGCCGACCGCCAGGTGCGCAATGGTCACGTCCTCCGTCTCGCCGGAGCGGGCCGAGACGATGGTGGCGAAGCCGGCAGCGCGCGCCGCGTCGAGGGCGGCCTGCGTCTCGGTCACGGTGCCGGCCTGGTTCGGCTTGACCAGCAGCGCGTTGCAGGCCCGGTCCCGGGCCGCCCCCTCGACACGGGCGGCGTCGGTGACGAGGTAGTCGTCGCCGACGACCTGCACGCGATCGCCCACCGCCGCCGTGAAGCGCTGCATGCCGGCGACGTCGTCCTCGGCCAGCGGATCCTCGATGGACGCTATCGGATACCGGTCGATCCAACCGATCAGCAGCTCGCTGAGCGCATCGCTGTCGACTGCGCGTCCGTCGAGGCCGAGCAGGTACCGCCCCGCTGCGCGCAATTCCGATGCGGCGACGTCGAGCGAGATGGCGAGGTCGTGGCCGGGCGTGCGGCCGGCGTCCTCGATGGCCCGGACCAGGCACTCCAGCGCGTCCTCGTTCGCGTCGAACACCGGCCAGTAGCCGCCCTCGTCGGCGACTCCTTGCCGCCGGCCGGCCTCGGCCATCCGCACTCCCGCGGCCAGGTACACCTCTGCCGTCCATTCGAGCGCCTGCGCGAAGGTCGACGCCCCGACCGGCATCACCATGAAGTCCTGGATGTCGACCCGGCGCCCGGCGTGGGCACCACCGCCGAAGATCTGGATCTCGGGCAGCGGCAGCAGGGCAGGGGCGTCGCCGAGGAGGTAGCGCCACAGCGGGCGACCCGCAGCGACGGCGGCGGCGTGCAGCCCCGCCATCGAGACCGCAATGAGCGCGTTGCCGCCAAGGCGACTCCTGTTGTCCGTGCCGTCGAGATCGATCAGCGTCCGGTCGAGGGCGGCCTGGTCCATGACGCTGCGTCCGCGCAGTGCTGGTGCGATCTCCTCGTTGACGTTGCGCACCGCGGCCAGCACGTCATGCCCGCCCAGGCGTGTGCCGCCGTCGCGCAGATCGATCGCCTCGCCCCTGCCGGTCGAGGCCCCGGCCGGGGCAATGGCGCGCCCGATGGCGCCGCCCGCCAGACGGACCTCGGCCTCGACGGTCGGGCGCCCCCGCGAGTCCCACACCCGGCGGGCCGAGACCCCTTGGATCACGGGTGACGAGGCGGGGCCGGTCGGCTCCATCACGCAGTCCGCTGCAGCCCCTCGGTCCAGGCCTCCCGCACCGCGGCGAGGGTCGCGGGCGGATTCAGGATCAGAGGCCGCGCCGTTCGCCGCACGCGCTCGCGGTCGGCTTCCGCGGTGACGTACTCGACGGGCGACTTGCCGTCGACCCGCGCGAGAAACAGGCCGGGCAGCAGACCCGCCGCGCGCTCGTCGACCTCCGCCCGCGCCTCCCATTGGACACCCGCGAGGTAGGTCTCGGCCAGCGTGTCGAACGCATGCAGAAACGCGGCGGTCGCCGTCGGTGTCCAGAGGCACTTGAGCAGCATGTGGTTCAGGCAGAAGGCCAGATCGAAGGCAGGATCGCCGTACCACGCGCACTCGGCGTCCAGGAAGATCGGACCGTCCGGCCCGATCAGAATGTTCTTCGGGCTGACGTCCCCGTGCACCAACGCATGCTTCGTGCCCGCCGTGCGCGAGACGATGGCCTGCAGCCGATCGGCGAGGTCGGGATGCCGCGCCGCGGTCGCGACCAGGTACGGCTCCAGCCGGATCGCGTAGAAGATGTCGTCGGTGGCGAAGCGGGCCCGGACGTCCGCCCGGCCAGCGGTGGCGTCGTGGATCGCGGCCAGGCGCTGCCCGACCGCCCGCGCGGTGGTTTCGCTGGCGATGCCGTCCCGCAGCAGCGCCTTCCAGAGCGGGTGGATTTCCGGAGCCAGGAATCCCATCGCAAAGCAGCCCGCCTCGATGTCGTGCGCCACGAGCGGCGGCACGCTCGACGGGACGATGCGGCCCGCTTCGCACATCCACTCCCACTCGTAGCGGTTCCGCTCGACCGGCGCCTCCCAGACCGCGTCGACCTTGAGTCGGGGGAGCGCCCGCTTCACGCAGACCGGACCGGCGGGCAGATCCACCCGCCAGATGTCGGAGGAGACCCCGCCGGTGAGCGGCGTCATGCGGGGCAGCGCCTGCGCCCGAACGAGACCCATGCGCCGGAGCGCTTCCAAGATGAGGGCATCGGGTTCGGGCACCGTCCTACGTATGATAGCGAGCGGTGCAACGGAGGAACGTTCGTGGCCGGCGGGACGCACCGGGCGCGCTGGCCCCGTCCCGGAGCCGCCAACCATGAACGTCGTGTACCACTATTCGGCCGGTCCGCGTCTGACCGGTCGGCTCGCGGAGCTCGAGCGTGAGGGACTGTCGGTCTCCGTCTGCGCGATGTCGGACCACGCGCGCTTCGCCAGGCTCCTCCCCGAAACCGAAGTCCTGTGGCATCTGCTCGCGCCCGTCACCGCGGAGGTCGTCGCCGCGGCGCCGCGCCTGCGTCTCGTGCAGAAGATCGGGGTCGGGGTCAACACCATCGATCTGGAGGCGTCGCGGCGTCGCGGCGTCGCCGTCTGCAACATGCCCGGGACCAACACCCGGGCAGTCGCGGAGATGGCCCTGCTGCTCATGCTGGGCGCCCTGCGGCGCGTGAGCCAGCTCGATGCGGCGACGCGGGCCGGGCGGGGCTGGAAGCTCCCGGCGGCACTCCAGGACAGTTACGGCGAAGTGGGCGGCCGGACCGTCGGGCTGGTCGGGTACGGCGCCGTGCCGAGCCGGCTCGGCCCAATCCTGCAGGCGATGGGCGCACGCGTCCTGCTCGCCAGCCGCAGCGAGAAGCCGAGAGCGGTGGGTGAGCGGCGGCCGTTGGCAGACCTGCTCGCCGAGAGCGACGTCGTCTCACTCCACGTGCCGCTCACGCGGGAGACCGAACGTTTGATCGACGCCGAAGCAATCGCTCGCATGAAGCCGGGTGCGGTCATCGTCAACACGGCCCGGGGCGCGCTGATCGACGAGGCGGCGCTCGTCGATGCCCTGCGGACGGGACGCCTCGGCGCGGCCGGGCTCGACGTCTTCGAGACCGAGCCCACGCCCGCCGGCAGCGCGCTCCTCGCGCTCGACAACGTGGTCTGCACGCCGCACCTCGCCTGGCTGACGCACGAGACGCTGGAGCGGAGCCTTGCCGTGGCGGTCGAGAACTGCCGGCGGCTGGCGGCCGGCGAGGACCTGCTGCACCGGGTCGCGTAGCCGCCGCCAGCGGGCGGTTGTTGCGTCAGCCCAGGCAGGCCGCCGTGGCTCGGCGTTTCGGGGTGTTTGGGTATCGTGCCGGAGTGGGGTGGTGGACCGCATGGGATTCGAACCCACGACCTCCGCGTTGCGAACGCGGCGCTCTCCCAGCTGAGCTAGCGGCCCATCGGGCAGAATCAATAACTTACAGCATCGCGGCCGCGTACGGCCAGCGGCATCCAAGGGTTTGCAAGTGTCGCGCTTAGTGCTACTCTGGCGGGGAAGTCCGTCCGGAACGCCAACCGAGAGGTATATCGCGATGATGAAGACCGCCTGGAATTTGCGCCTGTCCGTCGCCGGCTGCCTGGCCGGGTTCGTGCTCATCGGCCTCGCTCTCGCGCCGTCGCCCGCCGCCGGCGCCGAGCGGGAGGCGGAGGTGACGTTCAGCAAGCACATTGCGCCGATTCTGCAGCGGTCCTGCGAGAACTGCCACCGGCCGCGAGGCGGCGCGCCGATGCAGCTGGTTTCCTACGAGGACGTCCGTCCCTGGGCGCGCTCCATCAAGAACCGGACCCAGGCCCGGGAGATGCCGCCCTGGTTCATCGACAAGAACATCGGCATCCAGCACTACAAGAATGATCCCTCGCTCAGCAATGACGAGATCGAGATGATTGCCACGTGGGTGGACAACGGCGCGCCGCGGGGCAATCCGGCCGATCTGCCGCCGCCGATCGAGTGGCCGGGCGACGGCTGGACCTACGGCACGCCCGATCTGATCGTGCCGTCGCCCGAGGGGACGATCGAGGCGGAGGCCGCCGACTGGTTCGGCGAGTGGGGGCACACGCCGAGCGGCCTGACCGAGGACCGCTACGTGAAGGCCATCGAGGTCAAGGAGATCAGGCTCCACGAGGAAGCGGTCGAGGTGGACGACGCCGGCCGGGCCGCACTGGGACTGTTCGTCGTGCATCACGCGGTGCTCACCGCCGAATCGCCCGCGGATCCGAGCGGACCGGCCGCCTGCGGCGCCCAGACGTTCTGCGGGGAGCGGGACGACGAGTTCACCCTGGTCCACGAGCTGGGCCAGAACCCGACGGTCTATCCCGATGAGGTGGGCGTCCTGCTGCCGGCCGGGTCGGTCATCACGTTCAACTCGATGCACCTGCACTCCATTGGCCGCGAGGTGCGGGCCCGGCTCGACGTTGGCTTCACGCTGCATCCCGAGGGGTACGAGCCGAAGTACAAGCTCGGCGCCACCAGCCTGCGCCGGGCGACGCATTACGACTACGAGTTCGACATCCCTTCGAACGACGAAGACGTGATGCGCGACGGCTTTCACCGACTGACCGAGCCGACCAAGCTGCTGACGTTCGAGCCGCACCTGCACTCGAGCGGCAAGCGGATGTGCTTCGAGGCGATCTACCCGAACAACGCGCGGGAGATGTTGAGCTGCGCCGACTACGACCACAACTGGGCCAAGGTGTACGTCTACGAGGACGATGTCGCGCCGCTGCTGCCGGCCGGGACGCTCGTTCACGTCATGGCCTGGTACAACAACTCGGTCACGAACAAGAACGTGGTCGACCCGCGCAACTGGAAGGGCTGGGGCAACCGCTCGATCGACGACATGATGTCCGGCATCTCCCGGATGGTGCCGATGACGCAGGAGCAGTTCGAGGAGGAACTTGCCGCGCGCGGCGGGACGCCGCCGTTCGCGACGTCGCAGGATCAGCAGTAGCCGGGGCGGTCCGGCCGTGTCATCTCTTTGGGGGCTCCGACCATGAGAACTCGCATTCTCGAGATCGTCGGCGCGGCGGTCGTGCTGGTCGCCGTCGTCGGATTGCTGGAGACGGCTGCGCCGCGCCACGCGGTGGAAGCGCAGGGTTTCGTGACTTCGTGGGGTGATCCCGACCTGCAGGGCATCTGGACGGACCCGTTCGCCACCCCCCTCGAGCGGCCGGCCCGGTTCGCGGACCGGCAGGAATTCACGGCCGAGGAGCGGGCCGATCTCGACGAGCAGCGGGTTGCGCTGCCGCGCCGGGACGCGCGCGAGGGGGTCGGCACGGAGCGCGACGTGGCCGGTGCGTACAACGCCGTGTTCCAGTCGATCCGGCCGACGGGTCCCCGCACGTCGCTGATCGTGGACCCGCCGGACGGCCGCATCCCCCCGCTGGCCCCCGAGGCCCGGGAGCGGATCACCGCGCAGCGCGAGTTCAGGCTGGCGCTGCTCCAGGCCACCGCGACCTGCCGCGACCAGGAGCCGGCGTGCGCCGGCTGGGAGTACGGGCCGCCGTCGCCGCTCCGCGAGGAGCAGTCGCCCTACTACAACACCGACCGGCTGAACCGCAACGACGGCCCCGAGGATCGGAGCCTGTCGGAGCGCTGCATGGGCGCCCTGTTGCCCGATTTCAGCGGCTACCGGCGGATCGTGCAGTCGCGGGACGCGGTATCGATCTTCTACGACGTGGGGCAGGGCCAGGGGTGGCAGCGCACCATCCCGATCACCGACCGCCCGCATGCCCCGTCGACCGTACGGCAGTGGTGGGGCGACTCGCGCGGACGCTGGGAAGGCCGCACGCTGGTAGTCGACGTCCGCAACTTCAGCCCCAAGACGGACTACCGCGGCTCCCGCGAGAATCTGCGCCTCGTCGAGCGCTGGACGCGCCTCGACGCGGGGACGCTCGAGTACATCGTGACGGTCGAGGACCCGACGACGTGGACGGGACCGTGGACCGCGCGGCAGGAGCTGATCATCCAGGACGGACAGGCCAACCGCATCTACTACGAGCCCCGCTGCCACGAGGGGAACTACGGCCTGCCGGCGCAGTTGGTGGGGTCGCGCGTCGAGGAGCGAGCGTTCGCCGAGGGGCGCGGCCCGGATCCGGCCACGCGGGACACCGCGACGAGCGGCGCCGGCACGGGCGGCGTCGATCCGCTGACCGGACGCTAGACTCCGCAAGGCGCCGCACAGCGCGCCTCGGCGGCAGCGGCGCGGGGCGAAGGGGTTCCCGCAAGCGGACGCCGGGGGGTTCGGGGCGCAACCCCGTCTGATTGACGCCAGACGCTAGCGGCGCAGGAACCGCTGCACGCGCTTGCCTTCGAGCGTTTCGCCGACGTAGAGGTTGCCGCGCGAGTCGGCCGCCAGGCTGTGGGCGGCCGTGAACCCGCCGGCCTGATGCCCGCCGAAGCCGAACGAATCGACGACCGACAGATCCTCGCGCGCAATCACCCAGATCTTCTGGTTCATCCCGTCGATGTTGTAGAGGTACCGTTGATCGGCGTCGGGCGAGAAGTCGACGTCGAACGCGGCCCCGAAGGCTAGCGTCCGGGGCGCGATCACGACCTCGTCGATGAACGTGCCGTCCTTCTCGAACACCTGGATGCGGTTGTTGATGCGGTCGCACACGTAGAGGCGGCCGTCCGCGGCCAGCGTGGCGCAGTGCACCGGGCGCCCGAATTGCTGTGACAGCGGCGCGTCCGGGTCATAGGCGTACGCGTCGTCGGTCGGCACGTTGCCGTAGGCGCCCCAGTGCCGCTTGTACTCCCCGGTGTTGGCATCGAACACCGCCACGCGCCGGTTCCCGTAGCCGTCGGCGATGTAGACCTCGTTCGCCTCCGGGTCGACGTGGAGTTCGGCGGGCTTGCCGAAGTTCGCGGTGTCGTTGCTGCCCTGGCCCTGGCCCTGCGCGCCGATCTGCAGCAGGAACCGCCCGTTGCGGGTGAACTTGAGCACCTGGGAGTCGTCGTTGCCGCTGCCGCCGAGCCACACGTTGTCCAGGTGGTCGATGAAGATGCCGTGCTCCGACTGCGGCCACTCGTAGCCCGCCCCCGGACCGCCCCAGGCCTGCACGACGTCGCCCTCCTGGTTGAACTCGACGACCGGCGGCGCCGGCCGGCAGCACTCGGCGAGCGGCGGGTCGGCGTCGGCGCCGCGTTCCTGCGGCGTGAGGCTCCCCGGCCGGTGCACGATCCAGATGTGGTCGCGGGAATCGACGGCCACGCCGACGACGTTCCCGAGCGTCCAGTTGTCGGGCAGCGGCTTCGGCCACGTCGGGTCGAACGCGAAGCTCGGAGCGCCTTCATTGCCGGCTTGCGAGGCGGCCGCACCGGCGGGCGAGCCCGACAGCTCCGAGGCGCCGGCGCCGAGCGCGGCGCCGATGGCACACAGCAGCAGTCCGTAGCCGATTCGTCGATAGGTCATGGTTGCCTCACCCTATTCGCTCACGACGAAGGTGATGTCCGCGGACGTCATCAGGCCTCCGTCGTGCGCGAGGCAGCGCAGCACGTACGTCCCGGGGGCGGCAAAGCTCGCGCTGACGGCCCACTTCCCCGCGGGCGGGACCGGCGGGGTTTCCCAGCCGATCGAGTACGGCGAGTCGGCCCAGTCCCGGTAGTTCTCCCAGGCGTCGAACTGCGGCGGATCGAAGGTGACTTCCCCGGCGCCGCGGTAGACGAGCCAGGAGAGCCGCAGGCCGGTCGCGGAGTCCGGGCAGCAGCGCTGGCCGATGCCCTCCGCAGACACCACCGCACGCGGCGCGGGTATCCCGTCGTCCTCGGCGATCGCCGTCAGGACGACCGGCTCGCCGACCCGGACGTGTCGTGTCGCCTCGCCGTGCACCTGCAGCGTCGGCGCCGTGTTGCCGAACAGGTCGTTGCCGCCGCCGGCCTGGCCGCCGGCGCCGCTGTTGTTCATCACGACGATGTCGTCGATGAAGTAGTCGGACTTGAGCGTGGCGTAGGCGCGCTCGGTGCGCCCGTTGCTGGTGAGCGTCCACACCACTTCGCGCTCGCCGAAATCCGCGGGCACGCGGATCTCGAACAGGAACCGGCTGCGCTGCGGATGGAAATGGGTCGGCTGGCCCTGGTCGGGATCGCCCGGCTCCAGGTAGTTCGCGGGACCGATCGGGAGATCCAGCTCCTCCTGGTGGTTGCGGTTGAAGTAGCCGAAGACGAGGTTGAACGACCCGTCGGCGTTACGCTCCCACCCCTCGTAGACGGGCACGACGCTCTGGCCGTGCGGGTACGCGACCTGGGCGTTCGTCGTCCCGGCGGCGATGCCAATCAGGACGAGGACGGCGACAGCGGCGCCCGTCCGCCGCGCGGCGCGCCGGGCGCTACTGCTGATCATTGCCCTGGCCTCCCGCGGCCGCCGGGTCCGCGCCGCACAGCGGGCAGCCGACGACCCTCTGTCCCTTCCGCAGGCCGAGCGCCGCGCGCCGCTCGGCCATCTCCTGCTGGAACTGCTCGTCCGTCAGGTAGATGACCTCGCCCAGGTGGTTCATCATGTTGTCGATCGACCGGTGGCCCAGGCCGGACCAGTTCCGGGGATCGGCCACGTTCGGGTTCGTGGGCGTGTTGTTGAAGTAGCCGGTCATGCGCAGGATGGTGCCCTTCGGCAGGAGCGGCGCCGCGTGGTCGGCGAAGTTGTACGTCCGCACCCAACTGTGGTCGTATCCGACACAGCTGAGCGTCTCGATCTGGGTCGTCCGTCCCCAGATGGCGTCCATGCACATCCGCACCCCGGCGGCGTGCATGTGCGGCTCGAACGAGACGATGCGCACGTTGTCCTCCAGCACGGTGAAGGCCTCGAACTTCTGGTTGTCCTCCAGCGGCCGGATGTCGAGGTTCATGCTGTTGCCGAACAGGCCCATGTGGCTGTGCGGCCGCGTCGGCTCGTAGCCCTTGGGGTGCAGCTTGAAGCCGATCTCCACGTGGGCCTTGGCGTCCTCGCTGCTCGCGTGCAGGTGGATGGAGTAGATTTCCGCCTTCGCCCCGATGCCCAGCGGCCGGCCCGCGTCGGGATCGAAGATGTCGGCGTTGCGGCCCACCTCGTGGCACGGATAGCGCGTGCGCGTGTCGCCGTCGGCCGCGATGGTGCCCCAGCAGAGATGATGGAAGACGAAGCGGCCGCCGACCGTCTGGCCGCCGATGCGGCCGGCGAGATCGTTGATCTCCCGCATCTCGACCGCCGCGACGTAGCGGTCCTCGGCCAGGCCGGTGGGAATCTCGCCGAAGGGCCCCCACCAGTCGGGTGCGCCGGCGGCGATTTCCACGTTCCGGGTCGTCAGGACCAGATCGGGCTCGCCGAGCTCCCACGCATCCTCGTCGGAGAAGGTTAGCGGGGGGGGCAGGTCGGCCGGATTGCCGCGCGGGGCGCCGCCGTCCACCCAGGCGGCGATCGTCGCGATCTCTTCAGCGGTCAACGACGGATCGTTCTTGTAGGCCTGGATGCCGATGTTCTTCTCGACGTACCAGGGCGGCATGGCGCCGGGTTGCGTGCGAAGCCCGGTCCGGTACTTGATGGAGCGGGCCCACGGCCGCGCTTCCTCGTAGCTCAGCAGCGACATCGGCGCGATCGAGCCGGGGCGATGGCATTGCTGACAGGTGCGCTGCAGGATTGGGGCCACGTCCTTCGTGAAGGTCACCTGCTCGCCCTGGCCGGCCGCGCCCGACCCGGGAGACGCGGCCGAACCGACTACCGCTACGGCCGCGGCAACCAGCAGCGCCGGCGTCCGCGAGCCGGGCAACCCGTTCCGTCGGGGATTCCACATCTTGACTTTCCTCCGCGGCCATTCTGGCGGACGCCCCCGGAGAATACAAGCTGGAATCGTCCCGCCGTCCGGCCGTCGCGAGGCTTGGCAGGAGGAGGGTCGAGCCGGGGCCGCGGCTTCAGTCCCGCAGCAGTTCGAGGTACTTGAGGGCGCCGCCGGTGTTGAACAGGACGACACGCTCGTCGCGGTCGATAACGCCCCGCTGCAGAAGGGCGCGCACGGCACAGAGCGTGGCGCCGCCTTCGGGTGACGCGCTGATGCCCTCGAGCCGTCCGAGCTCGCGCATGGCGGCGATCATCTCGGCGTCCTCGACCGCCAGGGCTGCGCCCCGGCTGTCCCGCAGCGCCCGCAGGATCAGGAAGTCGCCGATCGCGCCGGGCACCCGCAGGCCGTCGGCAACCGTGTGGGCGCCGGTCCAGACGCCGGCACGCTCCGCACCCGTCTCGAACGCCCGCACGATCGGGGCGCAGCCGGCCGCCTGCACCGAGACGAGACGAGGCCGCCGGCCCGCCGGCATCCAACCGAGCTGCTCCAGCTCCTCGAAGGCCTTCCACATGCCGACGATGCCCGTACCGCCGCCCGTCGGATAGATGATCCAGGCGGGCCACTGCCAGCCGAGCTGCTCGGCCAGCTCGTAGGCCATCGTCTTCTTGCCCTCGACGCGGTACGGCTCCTTGAGCGTCGAGACGTCGTACCATCCGGCTTCGGCGCCGCGCTCGGCGGCGACCCGCCCGGCGTCCGAAATCAGGCCGTCGACCAGCGTCACGTCGGCGCCGTAGAGCTCGCACTCGCGGATGAACGGCTGCTTGACGTCGCGCGGCATGAAGACCCGGGCCGACAGCCCGGCTGCCGCGGCGTAGGCCGCGAGCGCGTTGGCGGCATTGCCGGCCGACGGGACGGCGAGCGTGCGGGCGCCCAAGTCGCGCGCCCGTGTCACCGCCGCGGTCAGCCCGCGGGCCTTGAACGAGTTGGTGGGATTGAGCGACTCGTCCTTCACGTAGAGGGAGCGCATCCCGAGCACGCGTCCCAGCCGGGCCGCGCGGACGAGCGGTGTGTACCCCTCGCCCAGGCTGACCGGTGCGCGCCCGGGAGCGATCGGCAGCACCTCGCGATAGCGCCACAGCGTCGGCTCGCGCCGCGGCAAGGCGTCCCGCGACCAGGTGCGCGCCAGCGATTCCAGGTCGTAGCGGGCGAGGAGCGGCGCGCCGCAGGCGCAGAGGTGCTGGGGCGTGTCGGGGTCGCGGGGAGCCGCGCCGCAGGCGGCGGAGCACTCGAGGCGGGTTGGCGAGGACATGCTGGCCGGCTCCTACTGGCCCGCGTCTGGGCGTCGACGGGACTAGCGCTCGAGCAATTCCGCGTCCTTGGTCTTCTGCAGTTCGTCGATCTGCTGGACGTGGGTGTCCGTGATCTTCTGGATCTCGTCGAGCGCCCGCCGCTCGTCGTCCTCACCGAGCTCGTGATTCTTCAGCAGCTGCTTGAGCCCGTCATTGATGTCGCGCCGCACCTGGCGCACGTTGTTCCGGCCCTCCTCGGCCAGCTTGTGCACGAGCCTGGAGAGCTCCTTGCGTCTTTCGGAGGTCAGTGGGGGGACGGGAATCCGGACGATGCGTCCGTCGTTGTTCGGGTTCAGACCCAGGTTGGCGCTGCGAATCGCCCGCTCGATGGCGGCTATCTGGTACGGGTCGAACGGCGTGGCCACGATGAGCGTGGGCTCGGGAACCGCCAGGCTCGCTACCTGGTTCAATGGCACACGTGTCCCGTACGCCTCGACCAGAACCGAGTCCAGGATGCCGATCGAGGCTCGTCCAGTGCGCACGCCGGCCAGCTCGTGACGCACGTGCTCGGCGGCGCCGGCCATGCGCCGGCGGGCCTCCGCCGCGGCTGATTGGGGGTCTGTGATGTCCATGGTCTCACCTCGGCTGGGGCACGCTCACGCGGACACGACCGAGCCGACCTGCTCACCGAGGACGGCTCGCCGAATGTTGCCGTGCACGCGCAAGCTGAACACGACGATCGGCAGCTCGTTGTCCATGCACAGCGAGATGGCGGTCGCATCCATCACCTTGAGCTGCTGCTCGAGCACCTGCAGATAGGACACCGAGTCGAGCCGCGTCGCCTGCGGATCGAGCTGCGGATCGGCCGTGAAGATGCCGTCGACCTTCGTGGCCTTCATGATCACCTCCGCCCGGATCTCCATGGCGCGCAGGGCGGCGGCGGTGTCGGTCGTGAAGTACGGGTTCCCCGTGCCCGCCGCGAAGACGACCACGCGGCCCTTCTCGAGATGCCGGATCGCACGGCGCCGGATGAACGGCTCGGCCACCTCCCGCATCTCGATTGCCGTGACCAGACGCGTTTCGACTCCGTGGCGCTCAAGGGCATCCGACAGGGCCATCCCGTTGATGACCGTCGCGAGCATGCCCATGTAGTCGGCTGTCGCCCGGTCGAGCCCGCGGTCGCTGGCCGCGAGGCCACGAAAGAAGTTGCCGCCGCCGATCACGACGGCTGTCTGAACGCCGAGCGACCGCACCTCGCCGATTTCGCGGGCAATCTGGTCCGCCACCGGCGGATCGATCCCGAATTCCTGCTCGCCCATGAGCGCTTCACCCGACAGCTTGAGCAGGATGCGCCGGTAGGCGGCCGCCATGGTCAGCTCCGGCCCGCGGGGGACGCGTTGCCGGTCGGATGCAGCGAGGCTCCTGCCACGGACCGCTCGGACGCTACGTGGCCGACTCGCCCACCTTGAACCGTGCAAAGCGGGCGATGGTGATGTTCTCGCCCAGCTTGGCGATGGCCGCGTTGACCATCTCGCCGATCGTCGTCTTCGGATCCCGAATCGACGGCTGATCCAGCAGGACCACCTGCTCGTAGTAGCTGTTGAGCTTGCCCTCGACGATCCGCTCGATGACCTGCGGCGGCTTGTTGGAGTCGGCGAACTGCGCGCGGACGATGTCTCGCTCCCGCTCCAGATCGTCGGCCGCCACCTCGTCGCGGCGCACGCAGGCCGGGTTCGCCGCGGCGACATGCATCGCCACTTCCTTGACGAGCGTTCGAAAGTCGTCCGTGCGGGCCACGAAATCGGACTCGCAGTTCACTTCCACCAGCACGCCGACCTGGCCGCCCAGGTGCACGTAGTGGCCGACCAGCCCCTGCGCCGTGGTCCGCCCAGCGCGCTTGGCCGCCTTGGCCTGGCCCCGCGTGCGCAGGACCGTTACCGCCTTGTCGAGGTCGCCGTCGGCTTCCGCGAGCGCCGACTTGCACTCCATGAAGCCGGCCCCGGTCATGTCTCGGAGTTGCTTTACCTGTGTCGCGCTGATCGGCATGGTGAGAGTTCGGACGCGTCAGACCGAGGCGGGGGAGTGCGCCTGCGCCGGCGCAGACTTGGGCGCCGGTGCGGATCCGGCGCGGTCACGCGCACCGTTGCCCCCTCCGGCAGCCGGCTGCGCCGCCTCGCGCAGGCCGCGACCCATGATGACCGCATCGGCGATGCGGGTCACGAAGAGACGAATCGACCGCAGCGCGTCGTCGTTGCCGGGAATGATGTAGTCGACATCGTCCGGATTGCAGTTGGTGTCGACGATCCCGATCACCGGAATCTTGAGCGTGCGGGCTTCGTCGACGGCGATCTTTTCCTTGCGGGTGTCCACGACGAACACCGCGTCGGGCAGCCGGGTCATCTGGCGGATGCCGTCGAGGTTCTTGTGGAGCTTCCGCTTCTCCTTCTCGATGCGGGCGATCTCCTTCTTCGAGAGCGACTCGTAACGGCCGTCCTCGGCCATCGACTCGAGCTCGCGGAGCCGGCCGATGCTGCGCTGAATCGTCATGAAGTTCGTCAGCAGGCCGCCGAGCCAGCGCTGGTTGACGAAGTACATCCCGCAGCGCTGCGCCTCTTCCTGAATCAGATCCTGGGCCTGGCGCTTGGTGCCGACGAACAGGATCGAGCGACCGTCGGTCGCCAGCCGCGAGACGAACTCCTCCGCTTTCGTGAACATCCTGGCGGTCTTGCTGAGGTCGATGACGTAGATCCCGTTCCGCTGGCCGAAGATGTACTTCTTCATCTTCGGATTCCAGCGTCGTGTCTGGTGGCCGAAGTGGACCCCAGACTCCAGCAGTTCCTTCAGCGTGATCGGCGCCAAGCTGCCTCCATCCGATGAATTAGCGCTTGCTGAACTGGAAGCGCTTGCGGGCCCCCGCCAGTCCGTACTTCTTGCGCTCCTTGACCCGCGCGTCGCGCGTGAGCATCCCGGCCTTCTTCAGACGCGGCCGCCACTCGGGGTCGGCGAGCGCCAACGCCCGGGCGATGCCGAGCTTGAGCGCGCCGGCCTGACCGGCGACCCCGCCGCCGGCCGCCGTGGCGCGCACGTCGAACTTGTCGGCGACCTCGCACAACTCGAGCGGCTCGGTGATGCGGGTGCGGACCGAGGCGGTGGGGAAGTGGGTTTCCAGGGTCCTGCGATTGATGCTGATCGTGCCCGTGCCGGGCTTGAGAAACACGCGGGCCGTCGACGTCTTGCGCCGACCGGTGCCGTAGAAGTCGACTGCCACCCTCAACGCACCTCGTACTTTGTCGGTTGTTGCGCCCCGTGCGGATGATCGGGGCCGGCGTAGACCTTCAGCTTCCGATAGATTGCCGCACCCAGCTTGGTCTTCGGCAGCATCCCGCGCACCGCCTGCTCGACGAGTCGGGTGGGGTACCGGCTGCGCACGGTAGCGGCCTGCTGCTCCCGCAGGCCGCCCTCGTAGCCGCTGTGCCGGCGGTAGAGCTTCTGGCTCTCCTTGCGGCCCGTCAGCCGCGCCTGCCGGGCGTTGACGACGATGACGTGGTCACCGAGGTCCAGGAACGGCGTGTAGGACGGCTTGTGCTTGCCCTGCAGCAGGCGCGCGGCGACCGTCGCGATGCGCCCGAGCGCATGCGAGTCGGCATCTATCACATGCCAGACGTCCTGGCGGTCATTGCGGGTTGGTACGAACGTTGCCATCTGTAATCGCGTCGGCGCACCGCGAACGTATCCGGCGCGCAGCCAAGCGGCAATCTTACAGAGCTTCGCGACGGAGAGTCAAGAATCGGCCGCCGCGGCAAGTCGGCAGCGGCGGCAACCGGAGGACAGGGCACAGTGAGCAATCATTACACTCCCGACACTCCCGCGCGGCCGGACCCGCGTCCCAACAGCCGCCGGCGGCGCCGGCGGCGGGGCACGTCGCTGGTCGGTCTCGACATCGGCTCGACCGCGGTGAAGGCGGTCCGCCTGCGCCGGAACGGCAGGTCTCATCTCATCGTGGCGCTCGGTGTCGAGCCGCTGCCGCGGGGCGCGATCGTCGACGGCGCCATCGTGGACCGCGACGTCGTGACGGGCGCCATCCGCAAGGTCTTCGCCGACCATGCGATCCGCAATCCACGCGTGGCGGTCTCGCTCGCGGGCAACGCCGTCATCGTCAAGCGGGTCACCCTGCCCGGGATGACCCCCGACGAGCTGCGCACCTCGATCTACTGGGAGGCGAAGCGCTGCGTGCCGTTCGACGTCGAGGATGTCAACGTGGACTACCAGGTGCTCACGCCGCCCGCGGAGGCGATCGGCGAGCGTGGGCTCGACGTGCTGCTCGTGGCTGCGAAGAAGGATCGCATCGCGGAATACACCGACGCCGTCACGCGGGCCGGCCGAATTCCCGTGGTCGTGGACGTCGACGCCTTCGCGGTCCAGAACGCGTACGAGCGGAGCCACGGCAGCGAGCCCGGCGGCGCCGTCGTGCTGCTCGACGCCGGTGCCGGCGCCACCCACCTGAGCGTGGTGCAGGACGGCCAACCGGTCTACACGCGCGACGTGGCGATCGGCGGCAACGCCTATACGGAGGCCCTGCAGCAGGCGCTCGGCGTAGGCTTCGGCGCCGCGGAGCTGTTGAAGGCGGGCACGCCCGCTGGCGGGCGAATGCACCACGACGCGGAGCCCGTCCTGCGGGCCGTCACGGACGACCTCGTCATGGAAATCGCCAGAACCCTCGATCTGTTTCGGGCGGCCCATCCGGCCAGCGAGATCCGCACGCTCGTACTGAGCGGCGGCACGTCGCGCGTCGCGGGCCTGGCGCCCGCGCTGGAGGGTGCGTTCGACATGCCGGTCGCTCCGCTCGATCCGTTCCGGGGCATGTCGGTCGTGGAGGACCGTGTCAGCGAGGAGCAGCGGACCGAGCTTGGCCCGCTGGCCGTGGTGGCCGCCGGGCTCGCCCTGCGCCGGGTCGAGGACCGATGATCCGCGTCAACCTGCTGGCCGGCAACCGCGTTCCGCGGCAGCAGGGCGCGGGGCCCGGCGCCCGCTGGCCGATTGCGCTCGGGTGCGGCGCGATCCTGGTGGTGACCGCGGCCACCATCGGCTGGCGGTCCTGGTCGCTGCAAGCGCAATCGGCGCGGCTCGCTCAGGAGCTGGCCCAGGCGCACGGGACGCTCCGGCGGCTGGCGCCGGTCGCGGACGATCTGGCGGCCCTCGAGGCTCGCCGCGCGAGCCTGGATCAGCGCGAGGCCCTGATCGAGGAGCTGCGCCGGGCACGGGCGGGCCCGGTGCGCATGCTCGACGCGATCGGCCGCAGCGTACCGGACGGGCTGTGGCTGTCCGCGCTCAGCCAGTCGACGGAGGGTGTCGTCATCGAGGGGCATGCTGTGAGCCTGCACGCGCTCTCGGACTTGGTGGCCAATCTGGAGGGCTCGAGCCAGGTGACGTCCCGCGTCGAGATCATCGACAGCCAGGCCGCGGACACGCCTGCCGGCGAGGCAGTTCGATTTGCGCTGCGGGCCCGATTCGGGGCGTCGTCGCGGTGAGGAGGAGAAGGGTTATGAAGCTCGGACTGCACGGGCTGCCGTGGTACGGGCAGGTCGGCGCCATGCTGCTGGCCGCTGTCCTTGGCGTGCTGGTCTTTCACGCCGCGTGGATCGTGCCCGCGCGCCGCGACATCGTGCGCCGCGAGCAGGAGCTGGCGCGGACACGCGGCGAGATCGCCGCTGCCCGGCAGGCCGAGCGGCGGCGGTCGGAGGCCGCCGCACAGCTCGCCTCGCGCGAGAGACGCATCGGTCGGCTGGCCGCCGTTCCCGCGGACCCGTGGGACACGGCGGCGCTGCTGCGGCGGCTGCAGACCCTGGCGAGCGCGTCGAATCTGACGATTCTCGCCTTTGCGCCGCGGGCGGCCGAGCTGCGGGAGCTCCACGAGGAGCGGGGCAATCGCCTCGAGTTGAGCGGGACGTTTCACGACCTGGCGCGCTTCCTCGAGCACGTCGGCGGGCTGCCGCGGATGGTCCGCATCGGCGAGCTCGCTCTGCGAGCGATCGAGCCGCCCGGGCCCGGCGCCACGATCGCCGCTGCCTGCATCGTCACGACGTTCCACCCGGAGCTGGTCGCACCGCTGGCGGCGCGGCGGGAATGGGCGTACGACCCGCAGGGACGGCGCGACCCGTTCGTCGGCCCGCGGCCGGCCGGCGACGGCCGCGGGGCCGCGGACCGCCCGCGCGGGCTGGCCGGGGTGCGTGTCGCCGAGCTCACCCTGCGGGGACTGGTGTTGGCCGGCGGACGCCACCTGGGCGTGCTGGCGGCTCCCGGTGGGCGGACGTACATCGTGCGCGGCGCGGAGCGCCTGCTCGACGGCGTCGTGCAGGCGGTGACGCACGATGCCGTGGTCTTCGAGGAGGCTGCGCGTGCCGCGTCGTCGAGCGGCGCGGGGCGTGAGGTGCGCAAGGCCCTCGCGAGCGCAAAGGAGGCACGGTAGCCATGCGAGCTTTCAGCCGGCTGGTCCTGGCAGCGCTTCTCGGCGCGAGCGGCGCCGCGTGCGGCGCTTCCGCGGCCGCCGCGCCGCCGCCGCCGGCTGGCCAACAGCAGCCGCCGTTCACCGGCGAGCCGGTGTCCCTGGACTTCCAGAACGCCGATCTGCGGGCGGTTCTCCGGACGTTCGCCGAGATCAGCGGCCTGAACGTCGTGATCGATCCGCAGGTGGACGGCGTCGTCGATGTATTCCTGACCGACATACCATGGGACCAGGCCCTCGACGTCATCCTGCGCACGAATCGACTCGGCTATGCGGTGGACGGCACGGTCGTGCGGATCGCCCCGCTCGCGGTGCTGGCCGACGAGGAGGCGCAGCGCCGCAAGCTGGCCGAAGCGCGCGCGCTGTCCGGAGAGATCGTCGTCCGCACGAGGACGCTGAGCTACGCGCGGGCGCCGTCCATGGCGGACCTCGTGACGCCGCTGCTCTCGGCGCGCGGTCAGGTCCAGACCGACGAACGGACCAACACGCTCATCGTCATGGACCTTCGCGAGCGCGTCACGGCCGCGGAGCGGCTGCTGGACGAGTTGGACAGGCCGGAGCCCCAGGTGGAGATCGAGGCGCGCATCGTCCAGGCCGGCAAGGACTTTGCGCGCGCCATCGGCGTGCAGTGGGGCGTGACCGGCCGCGCCGCGCCGAATCTCGGCGACGCCACACCGCGGGTGTTCCCGAACCGGGGGGGCGTGAGCGGCCGGCTCGGGACGCAGGGACCGGAAACCGCGGGCACCGACGCGCGGGCGCGGCCGACCGAGAACGCCGGCACGGCCGTCAACCTGCCGGCCGCGAATGCCGCCGCGGCGCTCGGCCTCTCCCTCGGGTCGGTCGACGGTGGGCTGAATCTGGACGTGGTGCTGTCGGCGGGGGAGGTCGACGGGCAAGTCAAGCTGCTCTCGCATCCGCGGGTGACGACGCAGAACAACGTGCAGGCCGAGATCGTGCAGGGTGACCAGATACCGATCCAGGTGGTCGCGAACAACACGGTGACGGTGCAGTTCCAGGATGCCGCGCTCGCGATGCGCGTGACGCCGCAGATTACCGCCGCGCGAACCGTGATCATGCAGCTCGAGATCGAGAACGGCTACGCGGACTTCGGACGCGAGGTCAACGGCTTCCCGCCCATCGTCACGCAGCGCGCCAGCACCACGGTGCAGGTCGTCTCGGGCGGCACCACCGTCATCGGCGGGATCTTCGAGAGCGAGCAGAGCTCGCAGAGCAGCCGGGTGCCCGCCCTCCACCGCATCCCGCTGCTGGGCTGGCTGTTCAGGAGCAAGGCGGATCGACGGAGGACGGACGAGCTGCTGATCTTCCTCACGCCGCGGATCGTGCCCTGAAGGCGGGATTGCGCCGGAGCGCCGCCGCCGCGTACGTGACGCAGGGCAGCGTTTGCTGTCATGCTCATGGTGACGGGCGGTCGCCGCCGCCCGGGTAGCCACGACCCGCGTGGCCGTGCAGGCAAGAGGCGGCGCTCCGGCTTCCGATGACGACAACGAGCGGCGCCGCCAGTGACTCGCGAATCATCCGGGTTCGCGACCGCGCCGCGGCGCTGGGCATTCAGGGACTGCTCGTAACCCACCTCGCCAACGTCTACTACCTGACCGGCCTGCGCGCGAGCGCGGCCGCGGTGCTCGTCGACGCCGGGCGGGTCACGCTCGTGACGGATGCACGCTATGTGACCGCCGCCCGCGCACTGGCGGACTTGGCCGCGTCACCGGCGGATCTGGTCGTCGCCCAGATCAGCGGGTCGTACGACGAGGCAATCCGGGATCTCGTGCGCGAGCGCGGCCTCACGCGCGTCGGCGTCGAGGCCGGGAATCTGACCGTGACGCGCTGGCAGTGGCTGTGCGACAGCCTGGCCGGCGACGCGACGCTGGTGCCGACCGAAGGGGTCGTGGAGGCAGAGCGGCTCGTCAAGGACGCCGCGGAGTGCGAGCGCCTGCGCACCGCCGGTCGCCTGCTGGCCGCCGTCGTGCCGCCCGCGCTGGACGAGTTGCGCGCCGGCCGGACCGAACGGGAGGTGGCGGCCGACGTGGAGCGCGCGCTGGCGACGGCCGGCTTCGACGACCGGGCGTTCGAGACGATCGTGGCGTCGGGCCCCCGGAGCGCTCTGCCGCACGCCCGGCCGAGTCGGCGCCGGCTGGGCGCCGGCGACCTCGTCGTTCTGGACTTCGGCGGCGTGTACGACGGATACTGCGTGGATCTGACACGCACGGCTTGCGTCGGTCGGTCCACCGACGAGGCGACGAGACTCCACGCGGCGGTGCTCGCGGCGCAGACGGCCGCGATCGCAGCCGTCCGCCCAGGGATTCCGGCCAGCCAAATCGACGCGGCGGCCCGGTCTGTTCTCGAGCAGCACGGGCTGGCGGAGGCCTTCGGCCATGGAACCGGCCACGGGCTCGGCATCGAGGTGCACGAGGCGCCCCGGATTGCGCCCGCCCGCCAGTTGCAGCGCGGCGCGTCGGACGTCGTGCTGCAGGCGGGGATGGTGTTCACGATCGAGCCTGGCGTGTACCTGCCGGGCACCGGGGGCGTCCGCATCGAGGACGACGTGCTCGTGACCACGGCGGGCTGCGAGGTTCTGACGGACGTATCCCGGGTCCTGACCGTCTGCTGAGCAGGACCGGCGGCCGGCGAGGGGGCTATGAGTCTGCGCCGTAGAAACGGGCTCCGCAAGGCGCGCACGGCGCGCCTCGGCGGGAGCGGCGCGGGGCGCAGGGGTCCCCGCAAGCGAACGCCGGGGGCTCGGGGCGCAGCCCCGTCTGATTGAAGCTGCGCACGGCGCGCCTCGGCGGGAGCGGCGCGGGGCGCAGGGGTCCCCGCAAGCGAACGCCGGGGGTTCGGGGCGCAGCCCCGTCTGATTGAAGATGACGGAGCTCGACGAAATCGAACGGATGCTCGATCTGATGGACGAGCGCGACCTGGAGGAGCTCGAGGTCGAACGCGAAGGCCTGCACGTCAGGTTGCGCAAGCGGCCGCGGGGGGTCGCCCCGCCCCGTCCCGCGCCGCTGCCCGCCGCGGCGCCGCCCGCGGCGGTGGACAACGGAGAGGTCGCTGACGACGGATTGCTGGTGGTGAAGTCTCCCATCGTCGGCACGCTCTACCGGGCGCCGGAGCCGGGCGCCCGGCCGTTCGTGGAGGTCGGCTCCGCCGTGCGCAAGGGTCAGGTCCTGTGCATCATCGAAGCGATGAAGTTGATGAACGAGATCGATGCCGAGCACGACGGCGAGGTCGTCGAGGTGTTCGTGGAAGATCGCCAGCCGGTGCAGTATGGCGAGTCCCTGTTCGCCATCAGGCCCGGCTAGGGGTTTTCTCGGTAGGACGGCGCGGCGCTCGCGCCGCCAGCACGCCGTGAGCCATGTTCGAGAAGATCCTCATCGCGAACCGGGGGGAGATCGCCCTGCGGGTGATCCACGCCTGCCGGGAGCTCGGCATCGCGACGGTGGCCGTGTACTCCGAGGCCGACGAGCACGCGCTGCACGTGCGGTTCGCCGATGAGGAGGTCTGCATCGGCCCGCCGCCGCCGATCGAGAGCTATCTGAACGTTCCCGCCATCATCGGTGCCGCGGAGATCACCGGGGCCGACGCCATCCACCCCGGCTACGGGTTCCTCTCGGAGAGCGGCTACCTGGCCGAGGCGGTCGAGGCCTGCGGGATCACGTTCATCGGCCCGCCGTCCGGCGTGCTGCGCCTGATGGGCGACAAGACGCAGGCGCGCCGCGCCATGCAGCGCGCGGGGCTGCCGGTGCTGCCCGGCACCGAGGAGCCGCCCGCGACCGCGGCCGACGCGCTGCGGGCGGCGCGCCGGCTGGAGTACCCCCTCATTCTGAAGGCGACCGCCGGCGGCGGCGGCCGCGGCATGCGCATCGTGCAGGGGCCCGAAGAGCTCGAGCCCGC
Source organism: Vicinamibacterales bacterium (assembly GCA_965222265.1). Lineage (GTDB taxonomy): Bacteria > Acidobacteriota > Vicinamibacteria > Vicinamibacterales > UBA8438 > JAAXGX01. Next base: position 3,965,572 of record CBDCTP010000003.1, on the reverse strand, counting down.
CTGGACGATCGCGCGGCAGGAAGCCGCGGCCGCCTTCGGCAACGGCAGCATCTACCTGGAACAGTACGTCGAGGCGCCAAGGCACATCGAGTTCCAGGTGCTCGCCGATCACCATGGCCGCGTCGTCCACCTCGGCGAGCGGGAGTGCTCCATTCAGCGCCGCCACCAGAAGCTGGTCGAGGAGTGTCCCTCGGCGGTGCTCACGCAGCGCCAGCGCCGCAAGCTCGGCCGGCTCGTCACCGATGCCGCGCGGGCCGTCGGCTACCGCAACGCCGGTACGTTCGAGTTCCTGATGGACGGCAAGGGGCGCTTCTACTTCCTGGAAGCGAACGCGCGCTTGCAGGTCGAGCATCCGGTCACCGAGATGGTGACCGGCACCGACATCGTCAAGGAGCAGATCCGGATCGCGGCCGGAGCGCCGCTGTCGTTCCAGCAGGGGGACATCACGTGGAGCGGGCACGCGATCGAATGTCGCATCAACGCCGAGTCTCCGGACACGTTCCGGCCGAGCCCGGGCGTGGTCACGGTGTTCAGCCTGCCTGGCGGACCGGGTATTCGGATCGACACGGCCGCCCACGCCGACTGCACGATCCCGCCCTACTACGACTCGCTGGTCGCGAAGGTCATCACGCACGGGGTCGACCGCGCGGAGGCCGTCGCGCGGATGCGCCGGGCGCTGGACATGACCGTCATCGAGGGCATCGAGACGACCGTGCCGCTGCATCTCCGGATCCTCGATGACCCGGACTTTCAGTGCGGGCAGCTGAACACGGCCTTCATGGATCGCTTCGCCCCCGCATGACCCTGCCGCGCCTGTGCGCGATCGTCGACCAGCGGACCGCCGAGCGGCACGGCTGGCAGATACCGGCCCTGGCGCGAGCCTGTCTGGCGGGCGGGGCGCGCTGGCTTCAACTGCGTGTCGCGGACGCGGGCGGCGGTCAGGCGCTGGCCTGGTGCGACGAGATCGTCGCGGCCGCCCGGGGCTGCGGGGCGCGGGTCGTGGTGAACGACAGGGCCGACATCGCGCTGCTCGCCGGCGCCGACGGCGTCCACGTCGGCCAGACCGATCTGCGCCCGGAGGCCGTGCGCCGCGTGCTGCCGCCAGCGGCCATCGTCGGCGTGTCGACGCACACGGCCCGCGAGGTGGAGCGATCGCTGGGTGACGACGCGACCTATGTGGCGGTCGGGCCGATCCATCGCACGCGGACGAAGGAGACGGGGTACGCCCGGGTCGGCATCGAGCTCATCCGGCATGCGGCGCGCGTGCAGCGGCGGCCGGTCGTCGCCATCGGCGGCATCACCCTCGAGCGCGCGAGCGCGGTGACGGCTGCCGGCGCGTCGGCGGTCGCCGTGATCTCGGACCTCTTCGCCGGCGGGGATCCCGAGCGACGCGTAGCGGCCTACGTCGCCCTGCTGGAGGCGCCGCCGAAGTAGTCGAGCGTCAGCTTGCGGACGGTGCCCACCAGCATGAGCAGCCCGATCAGGTTCGGGAAGGCCATGAAGCCGTTCAGCAGCGTGCCGACCGCCCAGGCCAGCGGGACCGAGGCGACGGCGCCGACCAGAATGAGCGCGGTGAACACGGCGCGATACGGCATGATGACGCCCGATCCGAACATGAACTCCATGCACTTCTCCCCGTAGTAGCACCACCCGAGGAGCGTCGAGAAGCCGAAGAGGAACGAGCAGGCGGCCACGAGCAGCGACGCGAGCGGGACCGAGGTGGACAGCGCCGCCGCCGTGAGATCCCCGCTGGCGTTCTGGTAGGCGGGCTCCGTCCACAGGCCCGACGCGAGAATGACGAACGCCGTCAGCGAGCAGAGCACGATCGTATCCACGAAGACCTCGAAGATCCCGACGACGCCCTGTTCGGCCGGGTGCCGCACCCTGGCGATGCCGTGCGCGATCGGGGCGCTGCCCAGGCCCGCTTCGTTCGAGAGCACGCCGCGGCTCACGCCGGCCGACACGGCCTGCGACACCGAGGCGCCCACGAAGCCGCCCAGCGCGGCCGTAGGCGCAAACGCGCTGCTGACGATCAACCCGAATATCTCCGGGACGCGGCCGATGTGGATGACCAGGAACGTGAGCGTGGTGGCCACGTAGATCAGAATCATCGTCGGCACGAGCCGCTCGGCCACGGCCGCGATCCGCCGTATGCCGCCGAGCAGCACCAGCCCGACCGTCGCCATGATCAGCAGGCCTGGAACGACCGGGTGGACATCGATCCCGCCAATGGTGCGGGCCGCCTCGACGAACGTCCGGGCCACGGTGTTCGACTGCGCCATGTTGCCCGTGCCCAGGAGCGCGGCGCAGGCTCCGAAGAACGCGAACGAATAGCCGAGGCTCTTCGCCAGGACCGGCGAGGCGATCCCGCCCGTGATGTAGTACATCGGGCCGCTGGCCAGCTCGCCGGTAGCGCGGCGCACCCGGTAGTGCACGCCCAGCACGGCCTCGGCGTACTTCGTGGCCATGCCGACGGTCGCCGTGGCCCACATCCAGGCCACGGCGCCGGGGCCGCCGATCAGTATCGCGGTCGCCACCCCGCCGATGTTGCCGTTGCCCACGGTGGAGGCCAGCGCCGTCGAGAGCGCCTGGAACGGGGTGATGGTGCCTTCGCCCTGCTCCGTGCGCTTGCCGAACGCCCCCGCCATGACGAAGCGGACGGCCAGCGGGAACCGGCGGACCTGCACGAGCCCGGTGGCGATCGTCACCAGCCCGCCCACGACGACCAGCACGAGCGGCATCGCGAAGGGTTGCCACACGAAGCTGTCGACCGTCTGTATGCGATCCGTGAGCGTGTTCACCGCAGTCTCGGCCTCTCGCGGAACGTCAGAACATGGCGTAGAAGGTCCAGCCGATGATCAGGCCGATGCAGGCGGGGCAGGCCCAGCGAATGAGGAACGCCCAGGCGCCCGGGGCGGGAAACCAGGCGCCGTCGAGCCGCAACTCGTCGAGAGCCCGGTCGACGCGCCACACGTGGCCGACGAACACCGCCGTCAGGAAACCGCCGATCGGCAGCGCAAAATCGTTCCACGCCGTGATCATCAGCGACAGGAAGTCGATGCCCAGTCCCGGGAGACTGCTGAGCAGCGGCACGGCGCCATTGCCGAGCGCGCACGGGATCGCCAGGACGAAGACACCCAGCGTGACGGTGAGGACCGCCCGCTGCCGAGACCAGCCGCGCGAGTCGACGAAATGCGCCACCGGTACCTCGAGCAGCGAGATCGCGGAGGTCAGCGCCGCCATCGTCAGGAGCACGAAGAAGGCGGCGCCGAACAGGCCGCCGCCCGGCAGGGTGGCGAACAGGCGGGGGAGCACGACGAAGATGAGCTCGGGGCCGCTGCTGTTCGGATCGAACCCTGCCAGCGAGAAACCGGCCGGAAAGATGATGAACCCGGCCAGCAGGGCAATCCCGGTATCCAGGGCGACGATCCACAGCGCCGCTCCCGCGATGCCGGTCTGCCTGCTCAGGTAGCTGCCGTACGTGAGGATGCAGCCCATGCCCAGGCTGAGCGAGAAGAACGCCTGACCCAACGCCGCGTTGTAGACCGACACGTCGAGCAGGCTCGACAGGGTCGGCCGGAGGTAGTACGCGAGGCCTTGCGCGGCACCCGGCAGCGTGACCGCCCGCGCGGCCAGCAGCAGCAGCAATCCAATCAGCGCGGGCATGAGCGCCTTGGTAACGCGCTCGATGCCCGACCGGACGCCGCCCAGCAGGATCGCCGCCGTCGCAGCCAGCACGAGCAGCGCCAGCAAGAGGCTGATGGGCGCGTTGGCGGTGAAGTCGGCGAAGAACGCACCCGCGGCCTGCGCATCTCCCGCCAGACCGCCGCTCAGGCTGTACCACACATAGGCCACGGTCCAGCCGGCGATGACGCAGTAGAAGGACAGGATGCCGGCTCCGGCCAGGACGCCCAGCGCGCCGGCCAGCCACCAGTGCGTGCCCGGCCGCAGCAAGGCGAACGAGCGGACGGGCGACTGCTGCGTCCGGCGCCCGATCGCGATTTCGCCGACCATGATGGGGAGGCAGATCAGCGCGATGCAGGCCAGGTAGACGAGCACGAACGCCGCCCCGCCGCCCTGCCCGACGCGGGTCGGGAAGCCCCAGATGTTGCCCAGGCCGACCGCCGAGCCGGAGGCAGCCAGGATGAATCCCGCGCGCGTGCCCCAACTGCCGCGTTCGGACATGACCGCCGCATTCTACTGAAAGTCGGCCGCAAGCTGAAGGGCACAGTCCGGCCGCGACCGACTCCCGGCAGGATGCGGGGTCGCCGCGGACTGCTAGAATTGGGGTCCGCTGCGGGCTGCCAGGAGTCTGCGTCGTGGCCCGGCGCAGACTCCGCAAGGCGCGCACAGCGCGCCTCGGCGGGAGCGGCGCGGGGCGACGGGGTCCCCGCAAGCGCACGCCGGGGGTGCGGGGCGCAGCCCCGTCTGATGGAAGAAGGAGAGTGTGACCGTACGACAGGCAACTGCTCGCATGCTCGACGGTTCCGCGGCCGCAACCGCGATCCGCGAGAGACTCCGGCCGCGAATCGAGTCGTTCACGCGGCGCGCGGGACGCCCGCCGAAGCTCGGCATTCTGCTGGCCGGCAACGACCCCGGCTCGGAGATCTACGTCCGCAACAAGATCAGGAACAGCGAGCAGCTCGGCATGGACAGCGATCTCAGGCGGCTGCCCGACGCCGCGTCGCTGGAGAACGCGCTGGCCATCGTCGCGGAGTTCAACGCGAGCGACACGCACGACGGCATCCTCGTGCAGTCGCCGCTGCCGGCGGGCATGGGCGCCGACGCCGAGCAGCGGGTCTTCGACGCCATCGCCGCCGCCAAGGACGTCGACGGATTCACGCCGGCGAACGTCGGCCGCCTGGTGCAGAAGCGGCCGGCGCTGGCGCCCTGCACGCCGTCCGGCATCCTCGAGCTGCTCGACCGCGAACGGGTCGGGATTGCCGGCGCCCGGGCGGTGGTCATCGGGCGCAGCGACATCGTGGGCAAGCCGCTGGCGATGCTCCTGCTGCACCGCAACGCCACCGTGACGATCTGTCACTCGCGCACCGTCGACCTGCCCGCCGTCGCCGCCTCGGCCGACATCCTGGTGGCCGCGATCGGTCGCGCCGCGTTCGTGACGCGGGACTTCGTCAAGCCGGGCGCCACGGTGATCGACGTCGGCATGAACCGGCTCGACGACGGTGCGCAGGTGGAAGCGTTGTTCGGCCCGGGGTCGAGAAAGCTGGCGGCGTTCCACAAGCGGGGCGCCGTGGTGACCGGAGACGTGCACCCCGAAGTCGCCGCCGTTGCCGGCGCGTTGACGCCGGTGCCGGGGGGAGTCGGCCCGCTGACCATCGCGATGCTGCTGTCCAACACGGTCCGGGCGGCCGAGAATCGCCTGCGCGCCCACGGGACGTGACGGTCCGGGCGCCGGCCGGAGTAAAACCGCCCGCCCGCCGGCATCACCCGGCCCGGCCGGTCAGCGCGCGGAAGATCGATTCCACCTGCCGGTCGGTCTCGTCGAACGAGCCGCCGGTCTGCACGACGAAGTCGGCGCGGGCCGCCTTGACGGCGGTCGGCAGCTGCGCCGCCAGACGCTTGCGGCCTTCGTCCGGCGAGAGCTGGTCGCGTTGCGCCAGCCGGACCAGCTGGGTCGCGGCGTCGCACGCGGTGACGATGACCCGGTCGAACTCGCCCGCCCTGTCCGTCTCGAACAGCAGCGGGATGTCGGCGATGCCGAACGGCGCCGGGCCCGCCGCCGCCAGGCGCTTGAACCACTCGTCGATCGCCCCGCGGACATGCGGGTGCACGATCGCCTCGAGATCGGCGCGGGCGGCCGCGTCGTCGAACACCAGGGCCGCCACCCGCCGGCGGTCGAGCGCGCCGTCGGGGGTGAACAGCGCGGGGCCGAAGCGGGTTCTGAGCGCCGTCCAGGCCGGGCGCCCGGGCTCGACGACCTCGCGGGCGAGGCGGTCCGCGTCCACGGTCGGAACGCCCCGCGCCGCAAAGCGGGCCCGCACGTGCGACTTGCCGGTGGCGATGCCCCCGGTCAGTGCCACGCGTACCATCGCCTCGGCTGCGGCCCGAGCAGGCCGTCAGGCCTCCGCCGGCGTTTCCTCGCCGTCTTCCGCCGGGGCGATCCGTTCCTCCACGAAGGTATTCCACTCGTGGCACTGGGGACACTGCCAGAGCAGCTCCGTGCTGCGGTAGCGGCACCGCATGCATACGTGCGGATCGAGGTAGAAGACGGCTTCCCGGGTCAGAGCGACGTAGCGCCTGACCAGCGTCTCGTTGAGGTTCAGCGCCGTGAGCGCCCGCCAGATCGCCTGGTGAATGGCGAGGGCGTGGGGGTTGTGGACGAGCGACTCGAAGAGCAGGTCGAGAGCCCGCGCGGGCTCCCCGCTCGCGGCGACGTGCTGGCCGAGCGCCAGCCTCGCCCGCCAGTCCTGCGGGTTGGCCTCGACGAGCCGCCGGCAGAGGTCGAGGAAGCGGGACGGCATGCCCAGGTCGGCGTACGCGCTCTCCAGACGTGAGAACGCGAGGTACGCACGCTCCGGGGCCACGCGGATGATCTTCTCCCACATCTCGACGGCCGCTCTCGGCTGGCCCTGGGCCAGGCGGACGTCGCCCATGTTGAGATAGGCGGGCACGGTCTGCTGATCCAGCCTGGTGGCCGCCTCGAAGTGCCTGACGGCCTGCTCGGGCTGCCCGTCCCGCATGGCCTGCAGGCCGAGCTCGTTCTCAAGGAAGGCGAGAATGGCCTGGTCCCGGGGCCTTTCGGCGTCGGCCGCAGCCTCCGCCATGCGCTGCCGGAGCACCTGCGCTTCGCGCCACTGGTGCTGCTCCTCGTGCAGCTTCTCGAGGTTGAGCAGGGCGTGCTTGTTGTCCGGGTCGAGACGCACCACCTCGGAGAAGGTTTCGAACGCACGGTCCACGAAGCCGCCGCGCCTGAAGTCCAGTCCGAGGCACAGCAGGACGTGCGCGTGCTCGGGCGTCGTCAGGCGCGGGCTGCGCAACAGGCGCTGGTGGACCTGGATCGCCTTGCTGACCTGTCCCTTCTCGCGGTACAGGTTGCCCAGTATCAGGTGAATCTCCAGGGCGTCCTCGTCGAGCCAGGCCGCCTTCGTGAGCTCCTCGATCGCGAGGTCGATCTGATTGGAGACGAGGAAGTTCAGTCCCAGGATGTAGTGCGCGGACTCCCGCGCCTTGCGCCGGTCGATCCAGCGGCCGTCGCGGAGCTTGTACCGCTCCCAGGCCTTGCCCGCCGTCAGCCCGATGAGGAGCGCCACCAGGGCGGCGAGCAGGATCAGCGTCTCGGTCATCTGGAACAGCTAGAACAGCTCGGTCCGCCACAGATCGTGCAGGTGGACCACGCCGGCCGCGCGGCCGGCGCCGTCCACGACGACCAGCGATGTGACGCGCCGGGCCTCCAGAATGTTCAGGGCCTCGGCAGCGAGTGCCGACAGCGGGATCGTGATCGGGTTGCTCGTCATCACGTCGGCCGCGGAACGCCCCATGAGATCGCGGTCCGCGGACAGGTGCCTGCGGAGGTCGCCGTCCGTGATGACGCCGAGCAGCATGCCGTCCTCCGCGGTCACGCAGGCCATGCCCAGGCCCCTGGCGGACATCGTCGCGACGACCTCCGGCAGCCGGGCGTCGGGCGCTACGCGCGGGATCCGCTCGCCGGCGTGCATCAACCGGTCGACGCGCAGCAGGCGCTTGCCGAGCTGCCCGGCGGGGTGCAGATTGGCGAAGTCGCTCTCGCCGAATCCCTTCCGTACCATCAGCGTCATCGCCAGGGCGTCGCCGAGCGCCAGCGCGGCGGTGGTGCTGGCGGTGGGAGCGAGGTTCAGCGGGCACGCTTCCTCGTCAACCCGGCAGTCCAGGGCCACGTCGGCGGCGCGGCCCAGCGTGCTCGCGGGGGCGCCGGTGATGGCGACGAGCCGCGCGCCGATCCGCCGGAGCGTCTCGAGCAGGCGCAGGATTTCGGGCGTCTCGCCGCTGCGGGAAAGCAGGATCACCAGGTCGTCGTCCCGGATGACGCCCAGGTCTCCGTGCACCGCCTCCACCGGATGCAGGAAGTAGGCCGGCGTTCCGGTGCTCGAGAGCGTGGCGGCAATCTTGCGGGAGATGATGCCGGACTTGCCCATGCCGGTCACGATGACCCGCCCGGCGCAGTCGGCGAGAAGCCGCACGGCCGCGACGAAGCGGCCGTCGAGGCGCTCGCTCAGCGCCCGCACGGCGTCGGCTTCGGTCCGCAGCACCGTGCGCGCGAGCTCGACATCGATCCCCCCCGGTGCGCTGCCTGTCATCGTGCCGGGAGTGCCGCCGGAGTGCGTCGTGCGACGCGGTCGATCGCCAGGAGCCGCCGCAGGAGCGGCTCGAGGCGGTCCAGGGCGAGCGCGTTCGGACCGTCGCTCTGCGCGGCCGCAGGGTCGTCGTGAACCTCCATGAACACGGCGTCCACGCCCGCGGCGACGCCGGCGGCGGCGAGCGGCTCGATGAATTCCGGCTGCCCGGCGGTGGTCCCGTCGCCCCCGCCCGGGAGCTGCAGGCTGTGGGTGGCGTCGAACACGACCGGGTAGCCGAGCCCGCGCAGGATCGGCAACGCGCGCATGTCCACCACCAGGTTGTTGTATCCGAAGCACGAGCCCCGCTCGGTGAGCATCAGCCGGTCGGAGCCGGTCGAGGTGATCTTCTCGACCACGTGCCGCATGTCGCCGGGTGCAAGGAACTGGCCCTTCTTGACGTTGACCACGCGCCCGGTCCTCGCGGCGGCCAGGATCAGATCGGTCTGGCGCGACAGGTACGCCGGAATCTGCAGGATGTCGGCCACACGGGCCGCGGGTTCCGCCTGCTGCGGCTCGTGAATGTCCGTCAGGATCGGCAGGTCGCATTCCGCCTTGATCCGACCCAGGATGCGGAGCCCGGCCTCGAGGCCCGGCCCCCGAAAGGAGCTTATGGACGTGCGGTTGGCCTTGTCGAACGACGCCTTGAAGATCAACCCGCAGCCGCAGCGCGCGGCGCGCTCGCGGATTCCCCGGGCCATGGCCAGGGCGTGGGCCTCGCTCTCGATCACGCAGGGGCCGGCGATGAGCGCGAGCGGCTGGCCGTCACCGACCGGCACGCCGCCAGCGACAACCTGTGACACCGCCCAATTATAGACAGCGGGCGGGCGCCGCCTCTCAGGCGAGCGACTCGGCCGTCGTTCGTGCCGGCACGTCGTGCTCGTACGCGGCCCGCACGAAGCCGGCGAAGAGCGGGTGCGGACGCAGCGGCTTCGACTGGAACTCGGGATGGAACTGGACCGCGAGGAACCAGGGATGGTCGGGCAGCTCGATGACCTCCACGAACCTGCCGTCCGGCGACCGGCCCGAGATGCGGAGGCCATTCTCGGCCAGCGGCTGTTCGTAGTCCCGGTTGAACTCGTAGCGGTGCCGGTGCCGCTCGCTGACCCCGGGGGCCGCATAGAGACGCTCGGCGAGCGAGCCCGGCTCGAGACGACAAGGATAGCTTCCGAGACGCATGGTGCCGCCCAGGTCGTCGACGCCCAGCAGGTCCCGCAGCTTGTAGATGATCTTGTGCGGAGCGTGCTCGTGGCACTCCGTCGAATCGGCGTCGGTCAGGCCGCACACGTGGCGGGCGAACTCGACCGCGGCCCACTGAAATCCGTAGCAGATGCCCAGATACGGAATGCGTTGCTCGCGGGCGATGCGTGCCGCCTCCATCATGCCCCGGCTGCCGCGGTCGCCGAAGCCGCCGGGCACCAGAATCCCGTGTGCATCGGCCAGCAGCCGCTCGCCGCCGTCCATCTCGAGCGCCTCGGCCTCCACCCACTTGACGTTGATCTTGACACCCTGCTCGAAGCCGCCGTGGGACAGCGCCTCGGTGAGGCTCTTGTACGAGTCCTCGTAGCCTACGTACTTGCCCACCACGTGCACCGTGACCGTGTCGGCCGGGTTCCTGATCCGGTCGACCAGTGCCCGCCACTCGTCGAGCCTGCACTCCGTGTCGACCGGCAGGTGCAGACCGCCCAGCACGATCCGGTCGAGCCCCTCCGCGCCGAGCACGAGCGGTACTTCGTAGATGCTGTCGACGTCCTTGGCCGTGATCACCGCCTGCTCGTCGACGTCGCAGAACAGCGCGATCTTGTGCCGGATGTCCCTCGGGAGGAACCGGTCGGTCCGGCACAGCAGGATGTCCGGCTGGATGCCGATGGAGCGCAGGTCCCGCACGCTGTGCTGCGTCGGCTTGGTCTTGAGCTCGCCCGCCGTCCCGATGAACGGCACGAGGGTCAGGTGAATGTAGAGCGTGTGATCGCGGCCGACGTCCCGGCGAAACTGGCGAATCGCCTCGAGATAGGGTTGGCTCTCGATGTCGCCGACGGTGCCGCCGATCTCGACGAGGACGATGTCGACATGCTCGCTGACCGCCCGCAGACTGGACTTGATCTCGTTCGTGATGTGGGGAATCACCTGGACCGTCCGGCCCAGGTAGTCTCCGCGGCGCTCCTTCTGGATGACCGAAAGATAGATCTTGCCGGTCGTCCAGTTGTGGTCGCACGTCGTCACGGTGCTCGTGAAGCGCTCGTAGTGGCCCAGGTCGAGGTCGGTCTCCGCGCCGTCCGCCGTGACGTATACCTCCCCGTGCTGGTACGGGCTCATCGTACCCGGGTCCACGTTCACGTACGGATCGAACTTCTGCAGGGTCACGCGGTAGCCGTGTCCCTCCAGCAGGCAGCCGATCGACGCGGCCGCGAGGCCCTTCCCGAGCGAGGACACGACGCCGCCCGTGACGAAGATGTACTTCACGGGACGACCGGCGTCGTTGCGGACGGGTTCGGGCATCACGCTGCTCCACTTGCCACGATGCGGCGGACACGGTCGAGGTCGCCGGGCGTGTCCACGCCGACCGGCTCGCCAGCCACCTCGACCGTTCGAATGCGGTAGCCGTGTTCGAGCGCGCGCAGTTGCTCCAGATGTTCCGCACGCTCGAGTGGGGTCGGTGCGAGGCCGGCGACGTGCAGCAGGAACGCGCGGCGGTAGGCGTACAGGCCGACGTGCCGGTAGGTCCCCGCCACCGCGCCGGCGCCGGCGTCACCCTGGTACGGGATGGCGGCGCGCGAGAAGTAGAGCGCGAACTCGCCGGCATCGACCACGACCTTGACGACGTTCGGGTCGGCGAGCTCGCCGGCGCCGGCGAGCGGGCAGCGCACGGTCGACATCGGCACGCCGGGATTCTCGTCCAGTGCCTGCACCGCGAGGTCGATGGCGCGCGGGTCGACGAGCGGCTCGTCCGCCTGCAGGTTGACGACGATGTCGCAGCGCAGGTCGCGGGCCGCCTCGGCGAGACGCTCGGTGCCGCTACGGTGCCCGGCGGCCGTCATGCGCGCTTCGCCGCCGAACGCCGCGACGGCGTCGCGGATGCGTGCGTCGTCCGTGGCGACGAGTACCGCGTGCACGGAGGTTGCCGCCTGGGCGCGCCGGTAGACGTGCTCGACCATGGGTCGGCCGCCGATGTCGGCCAGCGGTTTGCCGGGCAGGCGCGACGACTGATAACGGGCCGGAATGACGGCGATGGCGGAGCCGGCGGCGACCGGCAGGGGAGTGCCCTGGGGCGCGGCAGGGTGCACGAGCGATACTAGCACACCGGGCGCGCGCGGCTTCCATCAGACGGGGCTGCGCCCCGCACCCCCGGCGTCCGCTGGCGGGGACCCCTGCGCCCCGCGCCGCTTCCGCCGAGGCGCGCTGTGCGGGCTTCCATCAGACGGGGCTGCGCCCCGCACCCCCGGCGTCCGCTGGCGGGGACCCCTGCGCCCCGCGCCGCTCCCGCCGAGGCGCGCTGTGCGCGCCTAGAGACGGGCCAGGCTCACGTCGCGGACGGCGGGGACCTGTCGAATCTCGTCGAGCAGCGCGCTGTCGACCGCCGGCGCCTGTTGACTCGCGTCCGCGCCGCACGTCTCGATGTTGACGACGCCGACGGCGCCGTCCGCCGCCCGGCCGAGAGCGAACGTGGCGATGTTGAGACGGTGCCGGCCGAGGATCGTGCCCACCTCGCCGATGACGCCGGGCTGGTCGCTGTTGCGGATGACGACGAGCGTGCCGGTCAGCGGCGCCTCCACCTCCACCCCGTCGAGCAGCACCAGCCGCGGCTCGCGCGGCTCGAAGACGGCGCCCTCGGCCCAGCGTTCGCCGCCGCTGGTGTGCAGCTTGATCGAAATGAGGCTCGTGAAGTTCCGCGGGCGGGAGCTGTGCGATTCCACGATTTCCACGCCGCGCTGCTGCGCCAGCGAGCGGGCGTTGACGAGCGTCACGGTCGAGGACAGCACCGTGCGGAACAGCCCGACGAGCGCGGCGCCGACGAGCATGTCGTGGCTCGCGCCCGCCAGCTCCCCGTAGTAGCGGATGCCGACGCTCTCTATCCGCTCGTCCGTGAGCTGGGCGAGAAAGCTGCCCAGGCGCTCGGCCAGCCCGATGTACGGCTGCAGGCGCTTGAACTCCTCCGGTGACACGGAGGGAAAGTTGACGGCGTTGCGGACGATCCCCGAGCGCAGGAAATCCCGGACGGAGGTCGCCGCCTCGAGCCCCACCAGCTCCTGGGCCTCCTTGGTGGAGGCCGCGATGTGCGGGGTCGCCACCACCTGCGGCAGGCCGGTCAGGGCCTGCGACGCGGGCGGCTCCGTCTCGAACACGTCCAGACCCGCCCCGGCCACGTGGCCGGAGGTCAGCGCCGCGGCGAGTGCCGGCTCGTCGATGAGGCTGCCCCGGGCCGTGTTGATGATCCGCACGCCGGGCCTGCAACGCGCCAGCCGCTCGCCGTTCAGGAGCTGGCGGGTGCCGCCGGTCGACGGCACGTGAAGGCTGATGAAATCCGCTTGTTCGCAGAGTCGATCGAGCGACACGAGCTCGACGTCGAGGTCGCTGGCGACCTGCGACGTGATGTACGGATCGTGCGCGATGATCCGCATCTCGAAGGCTCGCGCGCGACGCACGACCTCGCGGCCGATACGGCCGAGCCCGACGAGTCCCAGGGTCTTGCCGCGCAGCTCCGCGCCCTGCAGCGACTTCTTCTCCCAGCGGCCGTCCTTCATCAGGGCATCGGCCCGGCTCACGGAGCGGGCGAGCGCCAGCATGAGGGCGCAGGCGTGCTCCGCCACGCTGATGCTGTTGGCGCCCGGCGCGTTGAGCACGAGCACGCCGCGCCGGCTGGCCGCTTCGAGGTCGACGTTGTCGACGCCGGTGCCGGCCCGGGCTATGACGCGCAGGCGCGGGGCGGCCCCGATCAGCGCGGCATCCACGCGCGTTGCGCTGCGGACGACTACGCCCTCGGCATCCGCCAGGGCCGCCTCGAGCTCGCCGCCGGAGCGATTCGCCTGACTGTCCACCGTCCACCCCTCGCGGCGCAGCAGGTCGGCGACCGAGGCGGGGAGGGGGTCGGCGATGACGATCTTCATGAAAACGCGGGGCCGGACGCCGAAACGCGGGGCCGGACGCCGTACAGTATAATCTCACCCCGTCTGCGGGATACCGATCACGGTATTGCCTGCCGCACCACGATGGTGCAAATCGCTAAACCCGTCCGTTTGATGCGGCTTGCCGGCGTCTGACGGGCCATTTATTCACAAGGTTTTCCACACTTTCTGTTGAAGATCTTGTCATAGGTCACAGGGAAGTGACCTAAACGTACGGCCCGGCTCGCGCTGCGGCGCGCCGACGCCGTCATCGGGAACATGCAGGGATCGACCCCAACAAGGAGCTGAGACGTATGAACAGGAAGGTGAGCGTCATCGGATCGGGAAACGTCGGCGCGACCGCCGCCCGCAGCATGGCGGACAAGGAACTGGCCGACGTGGTGGTGCTCGACATCCTGGAGGGCGTCCCCCAGGGCAAGGGGCTCGACATGCTCGAGGCGTGCCCGGTCGAAGGCTCCGATGCGCGTGTGCTCGGCACCAACGACTACGCGGACACGGCCGGCTCGGACATCGTCGTCATCACCGCCGGTCTGGCGCGCAAGCCCGGCATGAGCCGCGACGACCTGCTGACGAAGAACTACGAGATCATCAAGAGCGTGACCGAGCAGGTGGTCAAGTACTCGCCGAACTGCGTCATCGTACCGGTCACCAACCCGCTCGACGCCATGTGCCAGGTGGTCTACCGCGTCAGCGGCTTCCCGCGCGAGCGGGTCATCGGCATGGCCGGCGTGCTCGACTCGGCCCGCATGCGGACCTTCATCGCCCAGGAGCTCGACGTATCGGTCGAGAACACGCACGCCTTCGTCCTCGGCGGCCACGGCGACACGATGGTGCCGCTGCCGCGGTACTCGACCGTGGCGGGCGTGCCGATCACGGAGCTGATGGAGGCGGCGACCATCGACGCGATCGTGAGGCGGACCGCGGCCGGCGGCGCCGAGATCGTCAAGCTGCTCGGGACCGGGAGCGCCTTCTACGCCCCGGGGTCCGCGGTCGTCGAGATGGTCGAGGCGATTCTGAAGGACAAGAAGAAGATCCTGCCGTGCGCGGCCTTCCTGCAGGGCGAGTACGGCATCCGGGACCTGTTCGTCGGGGTGCCGGTCAAGCTCGGCGCGAGGGGCCTCGAGCAGATCGTGGAGATCGAGCTGACGGAGGAGGAGCGGGCGGCGCTGGACAGGTCGGCCGCCGCTGTTCGCGAGCTGGTGCAGGTCATCCACGTGTAATTCCGTGAAGATTCACGAGTACCAGGCGAAGATCCTGTTCACCAAGCACGGCCTGGCCGTTCCGCGTGGCGAGGTCGCGTTCACGCCGGCCGAGGCGCGCGGGGTGGCAGTGCGTCTCGGGGGCCGCGTCGTCGTCAAGGCCCAGATCCATGCGGGGGGGCGCGGCAAGGGCGGTGGCGTGCAGGTGGTCGCCGACGCCCACGAGGCCGAGGAGGCGGCGAAGGCGCTGATCGGGATGACCCTCGTCACGCCGCAGACCGGCCCCGAGGGTCGCCGCGTATCGCGCGTCCTGGTCGAGGAGGCGCTGGACATCGAACGCGAGCTGTACCTCGGGTTGCTGATCGACCGGTCGGCGGCGCGGCCGATCATCATGGCCAGCGCGGCGGGCGGCATGGAGATCGAGCAGGTCGCGGCCGACACGCCGGAGCTCATCCTGCGGGAGGAGATCGACCTCGGGGTCGGCTTGTCCGCGTTTCAGGGACGGCGCCTCGCGTACGGCCTGGGCCTGACGGGCCCGACGGTGGCCAGGGCCGTGCGGGTGATGCAGGCGGCCTGCTCCGTCTTCCGCGAGAACGACGCCTCGCTGGTGGAGATCAACCCGCTCGTCGTCACCGTCGCCGGCGACGTGCTGGCGCTCGACGGCAAGTTGTCCCTCGACGACAACGCGCTGTTCCGGCATCCGGAGCTGCAGCACCTGCGCGATCTCGCGGAGGAGGAGGCGCTCGAGATCGAGGCCTCGAAGCACGCCCTGAACTACATCCGGCTCGACGGCACGATCGGCTGCATGGTCAACGGCGCCGGGCTGGCGATGGCGACCATGGACATCATCAAGCTCGCGGGCGGCTCGCCCGCCAACTTTCTCGACGTCGGCGGCGGTGCCAATGCCGAGCAGATCCGCAATGCCTTTCGAATCCTGATGTCCGACGCGCACGTCAAGGCGGTGCTCATCAATATCTTCGGCGGGATCCTGCGTTGCGACGTGCTGGCCGCGGGCGTGATTGCCGCCGTGCAGGAGCTGGCGGTGTCGGTGCCCGTCGTCATCCGCATGGAGGGCACGAACGTGGAGCAGGGCAAGCAGATGCTGCGGGAGAGCGGTCTGAATTTCACGACCGCCGACGCGATGGACGAAGCGGCCGAGCGGGTCGTGGCACTCGCCGCCGCAGCCGGTGTGGCGCGCTGAGCGCGCCGAGGTGAACGCTGCCGATGTCGGTTCTCATTGATCGCAGTACCCGCCTTCTCGTCCAGGGGTTGACCGGACGGGAGGGTGCGTTCCATGCCAGGCAGGCGGCCGAGTTCGGAACCACGGTGGTCGGCGGCGTCACCCCGGGCAAGGGGGGGACTACCCACGCAGGCTGGCCGGTGTTCGATACCGTGGAGCAGGCCGTGCGCGAGACCGGCGCGAACGCGTCGGTCATCTTCGTCCCGCCCCCGGTGGCCGCGGACGCCATCCTGGAGGCTGCCGACGCGTCCATCCCGCTCGTCGTCTGCATCACCGAGGGGATTCCCACCCTCGACATGCTGTCCGTCGTGCGCTTTCTCGAGGGTCGACCGACCCGGCTGATCGGTCCCAACTGCCCCGGCATCATCTCGGCCGGCGCGGCCAAGGCCGGCATCATCCCGGGGCACATCTGCCGCGCGGGCCGCGTGGGCATCGTATCGAAGAGCGGGACCCTCACCTACGAGGCGATTCACCAGTTGACGCGCCTCGGATTGGGGCAGACCACCTGCATCGGGATCGGAGGCGATCCGTTGATCGGGACCAGCTTCGTGGATGCGCTGCGGCTGTTCGCCGCGGACGAGGCCACCGAGGCGGTCGTGCTGATCGGCGAGATCGGCGGCACCGCGGAGGAGGAGGCCGCGGCCTACGTACGCACGGAGTTCGCCAAGCCGGTGGTGGCCTTCATCGCCGGTCAGACTGCGCCGCCGGGGCGGCGCATGGGGCACGCCGGCGCCATCATCTCGGGCGGCCAGGGAACCGCGGCCGAGAAGATGGCAGCGCTGGAGGCGGCGGGCGTGACGGTCGTCAGGAGCCCTGCCGAGATCGGCGCCGCGGTGACGAGGCGCCTCGGAGGGGCTAAGTCCGTGCTAGAATAGGGAGTTTTTGTTTCCATGTCTTGTTTCCATGGATGGCGAGGCCGTGAATGGCGCCTTCTGACGTAGCCGTACTCGACGCTCCTGCAACGCATCTCACCGAGCGGATCGTCAACGATTTCAGCATCCAGGTTGCCACCGTCAACGGATCGGGCAGCCAGACGGCAAACCTGGTGCTGCTGCGCTCCATCTTTAGGATGGGCGTCCCCGTATCCGGCAAGAACCTGTTCCCTTCGAACATCGCCGGCCTTCCCACCTGGTTCACGATTCGCGCGAACAAGGACGGCTACATCGCCCGCAAGGCCGGTATCGACCTGCTCGTGGCAATGAACGCGGAGACGGCGCGCGAGGACGTGCTCGCGCTCGATGCGGGCGCCGCGGTCGTCTACGACGAGCCGCTGAGGCTCGACGCGCTGCGCGACGACCTCGTCTTCTATCCGGTTCCGTTCGACAAGCTGGTGGCGGGCGTCTGCACCGACGCCAAGCTGCGGCGCCTCGTCCGCAACATGATCTACGACGGGGTGCTCGCCAGCCTGCTCCAGATCGACATGCGGCACATGGAGGCCGCCCTCGAGAAGCAGCTGGGCCGCAAGCCCAAGGCGGTGACGCTGAACCGGGGCGCGCTCGAGGTCGGGTTCCGGTTCGCGGCGGAGAATCTCGAGAAGCGCGACCGGCTGGTCGTCGAGCCGATGGACGAGACGAACGGGCTCATCCTCATCGACGGGAACGCCGCGGCCGCGCTGGGCGCGATGATGGCCGGCGTGACCGTGGTCACCTGGTATCCGATCACTCCGTCGTCGTCGCTGTGCGAAACGCTCATCGACTATCTGCGGAAGTACCGCATCGACAAGGAGAGCGGCCAGGCGACGTTCGCGGTCGTGCAGGCCGAGGACGAGATTGCAGCGCTCGGCATGGCGATCGGCGCAGGCTGGGCAGGTGCGCGCTCGATGACGTCGACGTCCGGACCCGGCATCTCGCTCATGGCCGAGTTCTCCGGCCTGGCCTACTACGCGGAGGTGCCGGCCGTCGTCTTCGACATCCAGCGGGTGGGGCCGTCGACGGGGCTGCCGACCCGCACCGCCCAGGGCGACGTGCTGACCACCGCATTTCTCTCGCACGGTGATACGCGGCACCTGATGCTGTTTCCAGCGTCGGTGGAGGAATGCTACTCGATGGCGATCGAGGCGTTCGACCTGGCGGAGCGCTTTCAGACGCCGGTGTTCGTGATGAGCGATCTCGACCTGGGCATGAACACCTGGATGTCGAAGCCTTTCGAGTACCCCTCCAAGCCGCTCGATCGCGGCAAGGTCCTCGACGAGGAAGCGCTCGAACGGATCGGCAAGTTCGGTCGGTACCGGGACGTCGACGGCGACGGCATCCCCTATCGGAGCATTCCCGGGGACGGCATGCCCGCGTTCTTCTGCCGGGGGTCCGGGCACAACGAATGGGCGCAGTACAGCGAGCGGCCGGACGACTACCAGAACAACATCGAGCGGCTCGCGCGGAAGTTCGAGACGGCGCGGCACTGGTTGCCGGAGCCGGTGGTGACCATCAACCGCAAGGCCTCAATCGGCATCGTCGCCTTCGGCACCACGCACTGGGCCGTCGTCGAGAGCCGCGACCAGCTGCTCTCCGAGGCGGACCTGCACACCTCCTACTACCGGGTGTGCGCCTATCCCTTCCGCGCGGCGCTGGCGTCGTTCATCGAGCGCTACGATCGTGTGTACGTGGCGGAGCAGAACCGCGACGCGCAGATGCTCAGCCTGATGAAGCTCGACGTGCCGACCGACCTCGCGAGCCGGCTGCGCAGCGTGCTGCACTACACCGGGAACCCGATTGACGCACGCACGATCACCGACAGCATCCTGATTCAAGAGGGCTACCGCGCCGAGAAGGCTGGGGCTCAGCCGGTCCGGCTGCCGCGCAGCGCCGGCGTGGGCGGAGAGTAGGGCATTCGGAGAGGGACGATACCGTGGCGAGCGTCGCACCACCGGAACAGCGGAAGAACGTCAACAGGATCGGGCTCGTATCGAAGGAGTACCGGGGCACGAAGACGACGTTGTGCGCGGGCTGCGGCCACAACGCCATCTCGGAGCGCATCATCGGCGCCTGCTACGAGATGGGGGTCGATCCGGACCAGGTCGTGAAGCTGTCCGGCATCGGATGCTCCAGCAAGAGCCCGGCCTACTTTCTCGGGTCGGCGCACGGGTTCAACGCGGTGCACGGCCGGATGCCCTCCGTCGGCACCGGCGCCCTGCTGGCCAATCGCAAGCTGATTGCGCTCGGCGTGAGCGGCGACGGCGACACCGGGGCCATCGGCATCGGCCAGTTCGTGCACCTCATGCGGCGCAATCTGCCGATCATCTACGTCATCGAGGACAACGGGTGCTACGGCCTCACGAAGGGGCAGTTCTCGCCGACGGCCGATCTGGGCTCGACGCTCAAGACGGGGGTGGTCAACGACCTGCCGCCGATCGACACCTGCGCGCTGGCCGTCGAGCTCGGGGCGACGTTCGTCGCGCGCTCGTTCTCGGGGGACAAGAAGCAGCTCATGGCGATTCTGAAGGCTGCGCTGAGCCACCGCGGCACGGCCATGATCGACGTCCTGTCGCCGTGCGTCACGTTCAACGATCACGAAGGCTCCACGAAGAGCTACGCCTACGCGAAGGCGCACGAGGATCCGCTCGAGGACATCAGCTTCGTGCCGTTCTTCGAGGACATCACCGTCGATTACGAGCCGGGCACGACGCAGGCCGTACCGCTGCACGACGGATCCACGCTGTATCTCACGAAGCTCGACGAGGCGTACGATCCGCTCGACCGGCTGCAGGCCCTGCGCGCGCTCAACGAGACGCGGCGGCGCGGCGAGTTCGCCACCGGGGTCATCTACGTCGAGCCGGACCGCGACGATTTTCTGACCATGCTCAATCTCGTGGACGAGCCGCTCGCGCAGCTTACGCAGGAGCGCATCAGGCCGCCGAAGGCCGCTCTCGCCGAGATCATGGAGTCGCTGCGGTAGGCACCGGACGGAGCCGCAAGGCGACGCCTGGGGGACGAGGAGCGGCGCATCCGTATGCAACGAACGCTGGCGATCATCAAGCCCGACGCGGTCGAGCGTCAACTCATCGGCGCGATCATCCACCGGATCGAGGGCGCCGAGCTGCGCATCAGGGCGATGCGGCTCGCGCACCTGACGAAGTCGGAAGCCGAGGGGTTCTACGCCGTGCACCGGGGCAAGCCGTTCTTCGACAGCCTGACCAGTTTCATGTCGTCCGGCCCGCTCGTCCTGCTCGCGCTCGAGGCACCCGACTGCATCGCGCGGTGGCGGCGGTTGATGGGAGCCACGGATCCGGCCAGGGCAGAGCGCGGAACGTTGCGGCGCGAGTTCGGACGGACGATCGAGCAGAACGCGACGCACGGGTCGGATGCGCCCGAGACGGCGGCGTTCGAGCTGAACTACTTCTTTCCCGGCCTGGCATCCGACGGCCGGTAGTCGGCTCGCGGGGATGGGCAAGACGCTGCTGGTCGTCGGTCTGCTGTTGGCCGGGGCCGGCGTGCTGGTGATGGCCGGTTTGCCGCTCGGCCGCTTGCCGGGCGACATCGTGTATCGGAGAGCAGGGACGACGATCTACGTTCCGATCGCGACGTGCATTCTGGTCAGCGTGGTCCTTTCGCTCGTCACGATGCTGATGCGGCGGTAGAGGAACGGGATATGACTACGGGTGGGAGCGGCCGTCTTGACCCGAATTCGGCCTTCATAGTACTGTTGGGGCTTGGAGGGCAGGTACCCGGCCTCCATATCCCCAGACGCTCGGATAGCTGACGCCCGATGAAAAAGCTCGACGAGCGCGAAGCTGCGCCCGCGCGTAGTCCGCTTACCGACGCCCCCGCGCTCGCCGTTCAGTTCTTCCTGATCCCGCTGGCCGTCGTAGCCGCGGTCGTGCTCATCTACGGCGGATTCCGCATGCTGGTGACCGACCAGCGGACGCCCGAGGAGTTTCTCAACGACGTGCGGGTCGGTGGGCGCGACCGCCGTTGGCCGGCCGCGTACGAGCTGTCACGGTTGCTGGAT
The DNA here is from genome assembly GCA_965222265.1 of Vicinamibacterales bacterium. Classification (GTDB taxonomy): domain Bacteria; phylum Acidobacteriota; class Vicinamibacteria; order Vicinamibacterales; family UBA8438; genus JAAXGX01. The sequence goes on along the minus strand of CBDCTP010000003.1, from coordinate 3,944,736 downwards.
ACCCCCGGGATCGAGGCCCGGCATCCGGATCTCGGGCCGGCCATCGTGCAGGCCTTTGCCGATTCGGCCGGTGACGACCCCCGCGTGCGCCGCTATCTGGCGCTGGCGGTGGGGCGGCTTCGCACGCAGCCGCCCGGCGCGCTCGAGACACTGGTCGGGGCGCTGGAGGACCCCGATGCGGAGACGAGCATCAGCGTCATCTGGGCCCTGGCGTCGATCGGCGATCCGTCGGTGGTCGACGAGATCGAGGCGATGTACCTGTCCGCGGACGCGGGTGTTCGCAAGATGACCGTGTACGCGCTCGGCGTGCTGCCGGCCGACGCGCGTGCCGCCACGCTGCGCAACGCGCTGGACGACACCGTGCCCGACGTGCAGTGGAACGCCGCGGTGGCGCTGGCGCGCCACGGCCGGAGCGATGGGCTGCGCGTGCTCGGCAGGATGCTCGATCGGGACTACGTGCAACGCAACGTCGACCGCGCATCCAGCCTGGACAGCGGCGTGGATCCGGTCGCCGAGGTGATGGTCAGCGGCCTGCAGGCCGTCGGGGCGCTCAAGGCGTCGCAGCTCCACGAGCGGGTGGCCGAGCTGAGCCGCAGCGATGCGAGCCTGCGCGTGCGGGAGGTGGCCTTGCGCACGCTCGAGCTGCTCGAGCCGGCGGTGGCGGACGGCAACGCAGTGGGGAACCACGGTTGAGACACCGTGTGCTGGAGGACGAGAACTGAATGGCTGACGAGCAGAAACCTCAAGTAGCACCCGCGGCCGGCGCAGCGGCGCCCGCGGCGCCGAAGCCCGCGCTGGCACGCAGGACGACCAGCGCCGCGGCGGCCAGGGCGCCGGCGAAGCCGTCGCGGGCGGCGGACGATACCTCGCCGTTGATGTCGCGGCGAGGCTGGCTCGGACTGTCGTGGGGGGCGTTCACCGCGGCGACCGCCGGATGTCTGGCGGCGACGGGTCGCTTCATGTTTCCCAACGTGCTCAACGAGCCGCCGCAGCAGTTCACCATCGGTTTCCCGGACGAGTATACCGACGGCGTCGACGAGCGCTGGAAGGATCGCTTCGGCGTCTGGATCATCCGCACGCCGTTCGACATCGTCCACGAGGCCTCCGGCTTCTACGCGCTCTTCTCGACCTGCACCCATCTCGGGTGCACGCCGAACTGGTTGGCGGCGGAGGACAAGTTCAAGTGCCCGTGCCACGGCAGCGGGTTCCGGTCGACGGGCGTCAACTTCGAGGGGCCGGCGCCGCGGCCCCTCGAGCGCGCCCGCATCGTCCTGGCGGAAGACGGTCAGATTCTCGTTGACAAGAGTCGGAAGTTTCAGAGTGAGCTCGGGCAGTGGACGGATCCCGACTCGTTTCTCGAGGTGTAGACGACGCTATGGCCCAAACCGAGACGATCAAGCCGAAGGAAGGAGCGCTCGTTCGCGCCTGGAACTGGCTGACCGCGACGCAGATCTGGGTGTCGATCTTCCGGCACAACGCGCCGATCAACGACCGCAACCGCGTGCTGGTGATGTTGTCGAACGTCTTCCTGCACCTGCATCCGGTGCGCCTCAAGAAGCATGGCGTCCGGCTGCGCTATACCTGGTGCATGGGCGGGCTGAGCTTCTTCCTGTTCCTGGTGCTGACGTTCACGGGACTGCTGCTGATGTTCTACTACCGGCCGACGCTCGAGTACGCGTACTCGGACATCGTCGGCCTGCGCGAGCACGTGCCGCTGGGCATCATGCGCGAGATGCACCGCTGGGGTGCGCACGCCATGGTCATCACCGTCTGGCTGCACATGTTCCGCGTGTTCATGACCGGATCGTACAAGCCGCCGCGTGAGTTCAACTGGAACATCGGCGTCATCATGCTGGTCCTGACGCTGTTGCTGTCGTTCACCGGCTACCTGCTGCCGTGGGATCAGCTGGCGATCTGGGCCATCACGGTGGGCTCGAACATGGCGCGCGCGACGCCGTTCCTCGGCCACGAAGGGCCGGGCGCCGCCCTGCTCGCCCTCGGCGACGTCCAGTTGATTCACGCAGCCGACGACGCCCGGTTCGCGCTGCTCGGCGGCACGTTCGTCGGCGAGGGCGCCCTGCTGCGCTTCTACGTACTGCACTGTGTCGGGCTGCCGCTCGTCATCGGGTTTCTCATGGCCGTCCATTTCTGGCGGGTCAGGAAGGACGGCGGCATCTCCGGTCCGCTCTAGGCGCCGGCGGCAAGGAACGTCATGGACGCGATCAAAGGTTTCGTCAATCTGTTTGCGGATCCCCGGCTGTTCTTCATCCTGTCGGTGATAGCACTGGCGCTCATCGTCTGGAAGCGGGAGACCTTCTCGAAGAACGCCGTGGGCTACGGGATGATGGGTTTTCTGGCGGTGTTCTTCACGCTCGGCCTGTTCGACGAGAACTTCCGCCTGATTGTCATCAAGCCGGACAACGTGCCGATCGTGGCGCTCATCTTCCTCGTGATCTTCTTCACGTGGTACGCGATTCGCGAGGGCGTGCGGAACGACCGGCGGATCGCCGCCGGGGACGACCCGATCGAGAAGGAGGAGTCGGACCGCGTCTGGGTCTGGCCCGACCTCGTCTACACGGAGCTGATCGCGCTGATTCTCTGCACGGCGATTCTGGTCGTGTGGTCGGTCGGTCTGGAGGCCCCGCTCGAGCAGCCGGCCAACCCGGCGAACACGCCGAACCCGTCGAAGGCGCCGTGGTACTTCCTCGGGCTGCAGGAGATGCTGGTCTACTTCGATCCCTGGCTGGCGGGCGTCGTGCTGCCGAGCCTCATCATCGTGGGCCTGATGGCCATTCCCTACGTGGACACGAACCCGAAGGGGAACGGGTACTACACGTTTCGCGAGCGGAAGGCCGAAATCACGATCTTCCTGTTCGGCTTCCTCGTGCTGTGGTCGTCGCTCATCGTCCTGGGCACGTTCCTGCGGGGGCCCAACTGGAACTTCTTCGGGCCGTTCGAGTACTGGGACATCCACAAGCTCGAGCCGCTCACGAACGTGCAGCTCTCGGACTTCATCTGGGTCCGCCTCCTGGGGCAGCCGCTGCCGGACAACTGGTTCGTGCGCGAGTTCTTCGGGATCGTCCTGACGCTGATCTACGTCGCCGCCCTGCCGCCGCTCATGGCCAGGACGTTCAGGCGGTACTACGAGCAGCTGGGCGCGGCGCGTTTCTACGTGACCGCGATGCTCCTGCTCATGATGCTTTCGCTGCCGGTCAAGATGCTGACGCGGTGGGTGTTCAATTTGAAATACGTCGTGTCGATACCCGAGTATTTCTTCAACATTTAGTACGGAGCGAGCGCAGAGCAGATGGCTGAAAAGAAGTCTGTCGGACACGCATACAACGTCGACTTTCTCAACGTGGTCTTCGCCGCGTCCAGCATCTTTCTGTTCGTCACGACGATCCTGATGATCTGGGACGACTACGACCGCGAGTGGAAGGACTACCAGCGCCGTTTCGTCCAGCTCGAGATGGAGGTGACGCAGGCGAGTCTGGCCGCGGCGCAGGCGCAGGTGGATCCGGCGCGCGTCGCGGAGCTGCGGAATCAGCTGGCGCAGGCCGAGCAGGAGGCGGCGGCCAGCCAGGACCAGATAGACGAGCTGCAGGCGCGGCTCGAGGACATCGAGGCCGATCTGTTCCTGACGAACCAGGAGTTCCAGTCGACCAAGGCCGTGTACGACGCGGAGCGCTACGAGTTCGAGGAGTTGCAGGAGGCCGACCCCGAGCAGGCGGCGGGCGAGCGCGCCGAGATCGACGAGATGTACCAGAACTGGCTCGAGCTGGGTCTGGAAGTCGAGCGGCTCACGGCGCAGCGTGACGAGCTGCGCGCGGAGATCGGCGTCTTCACGGGCCGGGCGATCGAGATCGACACGCAGCTGCGGGAGCTGACATTCGAGACGGACCGGCTCGGGACGCGGGTGGCCGACCTCCAGCCCAGCCTGGTGAACGATCTGATTCTCAACGCGCCGCTGCTCGACTTCATGGCGCCGACCATCACGGTCCGGCAGGTCATCACGCCGCAGATCGTCGAGGACGTGAACTTCATACGTGTCGCGAAGATGGATCGCTGCACGACGTGCCATCTGGCCATCGACCGCGACGGGTACGAGGAGTATCCGCAGCCGTTCCGGACGCATTCGAACCTCGACGCCTACGTCGGCAGCGCGTCGCCGCATCCCGTGGGGGGCTTCGGCTGCACCGTCTGCCACGAGGGCATGGGGCAGTCGCTGACGTTCCGGCACGCGTCGCATACCCCCGTGGGCGAGGAGCAGACGCTCGCCTGGGAGCATGACTTCGGCTGGGAGGAGCCCCATCTGTGGGACTACCCGATGCTGCCGACGGACATGACCGAGGCGTCGTGCGCCAAGTGTCACCGCGAGACGGTCTTCGTTCCCGAGGGGCCGAAGCTGAGCGAGGCCTACGGCCTGTACGAGCGGGCCGGATGCTACGCCTGCCACAAGACGCGCGGCTTCGAGGAGCTGCGCAGGCCGGGTCCGAACCTGACGAAGATCGCGTCGAAGCTGGAGCCGGACTGGGTTGCGCGCTGGATTCGCGAGCCGCGCGCGATCAAGGCCAGCACGTGGATGCCCCGCATCTGGTACAACGGCAACACGAGCGAGCCCGCGGACGCGGTCCGCAACGAGGCCGAGATCGACGCCGTGGTGGCCTACCTGTTCGCGAACTCCGACGACCACGGCTTCGCCGTGCGGTTCCCGCGGCGCGGCGACGCCGCGCGGGGGCAGGAGCTGGTCGAGTCGGTCGGCTGTCTCGCCTGCCACATCACGGGTGACGAGAGCCGCCTCGAGGCCGGACCGCGGCGCACATTCGGCCAGCCGCTGCAGAACATCGGCGACAAGACATCGTTCGAGTGGCTCTACGACTGGGTCCGCGATCCGCGGCACTTCAGTGCCGAGACCTACATGCCGGACCTGCGGCTCACCGACAGCGAGGTCAGCGACGTCGCCGCGTACCTGGCCACGCTCGGCGGTTCGGACGGGGACGGGGCGCGGGCGGCCTACACCGCTGACGACGTCAGCGAGATTCTGACCGACTACCTGCGGGCGATCGTGCCCACGGAGGAAGCCCGGGCGACCGTTGCCGCCATGTCGCCCGAGGAGCGGCAGCTCGATCTCGGCCGCCGCGCAATCGGTCGCTACGGCTGCTACAGCTGCCACGAAATCAAGGGCTTCGAGGAGACGCAGCCGATCGGCATCGAGTTGTCGGAGGAAGGCACCAAGCTGCTGGCGCGCCTCGACTTCGCGTTCGTGCACGAGATTCCGCACACGAAGGTCGACTGGTTCAAGCAGAAGCTGCGCGACCCGCGCAGCTTCGATCGCAGCCGCGTCCTGCAGCCGCTCGAGAAGCTCCGGATGCCCGACTACGGCTTCAGCAAGGAAGAGGTGACGCTGCTCGCGACGGCGATCATGAGCTTCCAGAGCGACGTGCAACCGCTCGTGTCGCAGGTTGCCGGGTCGGCGCGCAACGATGCGCTGCGGGACGGCCGCAACCTGGTGCGGCGGCGCAATTGCATCTCGTGCCACGAGATCGAGGCCGACGGGGGAGACTACCGCCAGTTCGTGGACGATCCGGCGCTGGCGCCGCCGCTGCTGACGCCGGAGGGCGCGAAGGTCAAGCCCGAGTGGCTGTACGCGTTCTTCCGCGGCCCCATCACCATCCGGCCCTGGCTGGCTGTGCGCATGCCCACGTTCGGGCTCGACGACGCGCACTGGAACCAGGCGCTCGACTACTTCGCGGCCGTCTCGGAGACGATCGGACCGTTCCGGACTCACGAGTCCGTCCCGGCGCCGGGCGTTACGCGCACGGGCGAGGAGCTGTTCGACCTGCTTCGCTGCCAGCAGTGCCACGTGCTGGACACGATTCCGGAGGATCAGCCGACGGACAATCTGGCGCCCGACCTGCGGATGGCGCAGGAGAGGCTGCAGCCCGACTGGATCCTCGACTGGCTGGTCGCCCCGCTCGAGATTCAACCCGGGACGCGCATGCCCATGTTCTGGACGGAGTACCCCGGGTCGTTCTATCCGCAGTTCGAAGGCGACGCGATTCGGCAGATCGAGGCGGTCCGCGACTATCTGCTGACATTCAGCGGCGGCCCGAGCCCTCTGCGCGGGAATTAGCGGGACGGCGCTACCGGGATGCGTCGCGTCCCGGTAGCGCTCTCCGCGGCAGTCGCGACGGGCGCTGGTCCGGCGGCACGGTTACGATCCCGGTCCGGTGAGGCGCCTTTCCAGCAGGTCCAGAATCTCCTCGGCCCGGCCGCGGACGGACAGGTCGGCGACCTCCGACACCGGTGTCTCGTCGGGGTTGATCTCCGCCGTCAGAGCCCCGTGGCGTCTGGCCTCGTGCAGCAGGCCGGCGGCCGGATGAACCACCGCCGACGTGCCTATCGCCAGCAGCAGGTCGCAGGCCGTGGCGGCCAGGCTGCGCTCCAGCACCCGGGGATCGATCGATTCGCCGAACCAGACGACACCCGGCCGGGCCAGACCCCCGCAGTGCGGACAGCGGGGCGGCAGGTGCGGGAACGGCACGGTCTCGTCCCACCAGCGTGCAGGTGCGCCGGCGCAGCCGCTCCAGCATTGCATCTCCCAGAGCGACCCGTGAAACCGGATGACGTCGCGTGTGCCGGCGCGCTCGTGGAGGCCGTCGACATTCTGGGTGACGAGACGAAACGCGTCGAGGCGCCTGCTCCACGCAGCCAGCACCTCGTGCGCCCGATTCGGCCGGCAGCCGGCCACGCGCTCGCGGCGCCACGCGTACCATTCCCAGACCAGCTGCGGGTCGGCCCCGAACGCCTGTGGGGTCGCGAGCTGCTCGGGACGATGGCGGCGCCACAGCCCCTCGGGGCCGCGAAACGTGGGGATGCCGCTGGCGGCGGAGACCCCGGCACCGGTGAGCACCGTAACGCGCGGCCGGCGTATGATCTGCTCGGTGAGTTGCTGTAGAGCGGCGTCGCGCGTCAAGTTCCTGCAGGGGCTCCCGGCGTACGGACCCTGCCAATGTAGCATGAAGACGGCATGCTGACCTCCGTTCCGGCGCGCCTCGAGGACGCGGTGGAGCGTCTGGCGGTCGAATGGGAATCCGACGACCGGATGGCCCGGCTGTGGGCGGGTGACGCATCCCTCTGGACCGGCGCCGGCGAAGGCGAATGGCTGGGCTGGCTGCACGTCGTTGGCGGCCAGCGTGCGCGGGTCGCGGAGCTGCGGGCACTGGGGCGGGAAGTGGTCGATCGGGGCTTCGAGCACGCCGTGCTGTTGGGGATGGGCGGCTCGAGCCTCTGCCCCGAGGTGCTGCGGCGAAGCTTCGGCCGGGTGGCGGGCGCGCCCGATCTCCGCGTGCTCGACTCGACCGATCCCGCGCAGGTCCGGTCCATCGAGCGGCGCATCGACTACGGTCGCACCCTCTTCATCGTGTCGAGCAAGTCGGGCACGACGCTCGAACCGAGCATCTTCCTGAGCTACTTCGCGGAGCGCGCGCGCGCGCGGCCCGGCCAGGTCGGCAGCCGGTTCGTAGCAGTCACCGACCCCGGCTCGAACCTCGAGCGGCTGGCCGTCGGCGAGGGGTTTCGATACGTGTTCCATGGCGTTCCGAGTATCGGCGGGCGCTACTCCGCGCTGTCCGACTTCGGGCTGATCCCGGCGGCCGTCATGGGACTCGACGTCGGTCGGCTGCTGGACCGCGCCGAGGCGATGCGGTCGGCCTGCCTGCCGTCGAGATCGCTGCGAGCGAATCCCGGCGCCATGCTGGGGCTGACGCTCGGGGCGGCCGTACGCGCGGGGCGGGACAAGGTCACGTTCGTGATCGCGCCCGCGTACCGGTCGCTGGGGGCCTGGCTCGAGCAGCTCCTGGCCGAGTCGACGGGCAAGGACGGCACGGGGCTCGTTCCGGTCGACGGCGAGACGGCGGGGGCGTGCGATCTGTACGGCGACGACCGGATCTTCGTGCACCTGCGCGACGAGGCGGCGCCGGATGGCGGTCTGGACGCGGCGGTCGGGGAGCTGGAGCGGGACGGGCACCCGGTCGTCCGTCTGGGACTGCGAGACCCGCACGACCTGGGCGCCGAGTTCTTTCGCTGGGAGCTGGCGACTGCGGTGGCCGGCTCGGTGCTGGGCATCAACCCGTTCGATCAGCCTGACGTCGAGGCGAGCAAGATCGAGACGCGCCGGCTGACGGCCGCGTACGAGGCCGGCGACGCGTTGCCGGACGAGCAGCCGCTCGCCCGAGACGGCCAGTTGGCGCTGTACGCGGCGCAGGCCGGCGGCGCGCCGCCGGCGGCCGGGGAAGCCCACGACTCGCTCGCAGCGCTGCTCGCGGCGCATTGCGGGCGGGCGGGCGCCGGCGACTACCTGGCGCTGCTGGCCTACGTCGAGATGTCGGCCGCGAACGAGCGGGCGCTCCAGCGCATGCGGCACGCGTTGCGGCGCACGTTGCGCGTGGCCACCTGCATCGGCTTCGGGCCGCGGTTTCTCCACTCGACCGGCCAGGTCCAGAAGGGCGGGCCGAACAGCGGCGTCTTCATCCAGGTCACGTGCGACGATCCCGTCGACGTGCCTGTGCCGGGCCGGCACTACAGCTTCGGGGTCGTCAAGGCGGCGCAGGCGCGCGGCGACCTGCAGGTGCTCGCGGCGCGCGGGCGGCGCGTGCTGCGGCTGCACGTGACGGGGAACCTGCTCGACGGCTTGAACAGTCTCGCCGACTTGGCGGCCGACTTGCGGTAGCGCACGTGCGCTGCCATCCTTTGCCGGGAGGGTGTTGAAATGGCCGAGCGTCGTCGTTTCCTGAAGCAGGCCGCCGGGGCGGGCGTCGCGCTGGCTGCCGCCGGTCTCGAACGCGGCGTCGCTGCCGCGCAGGCGTCACCGAGCATCGTGCGGTTCGATCACGTCGCCGTTCCGATGCGGAACACCGCCGCGATGGTAGCGTTCTACCGCGCGCTCGGCTTTCACGTGCGTGAGGGCGACCGCATCTGCTCGGTCCACTTCGGGGACAACAAGATCAACTTCCACCGTCCGGAGATGTGGGAGAACCCCGAATTCACGCTCAGGGGGCAGGCGGCCGTGCCGCCGTGCGGCGACTTCTGCTTCGTCTGGGGCGGTAGCACCGCGGCGCTGGAGCAGACACTGGAGCGCGTGGGCGCCGTCGTGATCGAGGGTCCGGCGCCCCGCGAGGGCGGACGCAACGGCGGACGGGACACCGGCACGAGCCGCTACATCCGCGATCCGGACGGCAACCTGCTGGAATTCATCATCTATTCGTAGTCCTGGACCGCGAGCGACAGCCGGACCACTTCGGCGTCGTTGCGCGCGACGACGTGCCGGTTCGCGAATGCCGGGTGCGCCCAGAGCACCGCGCGGTCGTCCCAGCGGCCGGAGGCGCCGCCGCGCGTGCGGGTCGTCGGCCGCAGCAGCAGGGTGCGATCGACTTCCTGGTAGCCCTCGGGCGTGAAGCGCGCGATGATCAGGAAGCCCTCGTCGTTCGTCACGAGGTGGCGGTCGCCGTGGCGGACGAAGTAGGCGGTCCCGAACCGTTTCTGCACGGTCATCCGGTCGCTCCGCCACAGCCGCTCGCCGGTCGTCGCGTCGATGCCCCGCAGCTCTCCGTAGCTGCCGACGCCGTACAGGTAGTCGCCGCTGACGATGGGCGTCGACATGAGCGCGTGCAGCGTGTCGGTCTGGTGCGGCAGCTCGCCCCGGTTGCGCCCCTGCCACAGCACGCGCGCAGCCGGCCGGTCCGGATTCAGCGCCAGCATCATCGAGCCGTTGAAGAACTGGCTGACCACGAGGTAGCGGCCGCTGCGCACGGGCGTCGCTATCGCCATCCCGCCGCCGATCATGAAGTCCTGGCTCCAGTAGACGTCGCCGGTCTCCGCGTCGAGCGACGTGATGGCGGTGGCGTGCCAGACGATGAGCTGGCGGACGCCGCCGGCGTCGATGACGATCGGCGACGAGTAGCCGGCCTCGGACGTCGCGTCGAGCGCGCGCCACGCCTCCTCGCCGGTCTCCTTGTCGAAGGCGACGACCTTGGCGTCCGGCTCGCCGCCCAGCAGGACGATCAGGTGGTTGCCCTCGACGAGCGGCGACTGCGACACGCCGTAGACCGGCACCGTGACGTCGTAGTCGACGGTGGTGTCGAGCTGCCAGACCAGGTCGCCCGTGGCGGTGTCGAAGCACGACAGCATGCCGGCCGCGCCGAGCACGTAGACGCGGTCACCGGCGACGGCCGGCGTGGCCCGCGGGCCGGTGGCGAACTTCCACTGCAGGTTGCGGTACGTGGCCGGCCACTCCCGGGTCCAGAGCACGGCGCCGGTCTCTTCGTCGAGCGCCACGAGCCGCTCCGTCCCGTCCATCGTGCGGCTGCCCGCCGTTTCCTCGTAGTCGAGGACGAAGACCCGCCCGCCGGCGACCACCGGTCCGGCGAAACCGCCGCGTACGGGCGTGCGCCACTTCACCAGGAGGCCGCCCGCGGGAAAGCGTTCGACGACGCCGCTCTCGTGCCACACCGCATCCCGACGGACGCCGCGCCATTGCGGCCAGTCCTCGGCATCGAGACCGGCGGTCGGACTGAGGGCGACGCAGGCGCACGCGACAACACTCCACGTTCGTGAACGGCGTTCGGACATTCGCTGCTCCCAGGCTCGTGCGGACGATGCTCGCCACATATTATGCCCCCTGCCAGCGCGGCGCCCGTTTGGCGAGGAACGCCTCGACGCCCTCCCGGAAGTCCGCGCTCGTGTAGCACAGCGTGATGAGGTCGTGCCCCGCGACGGCCTCGATGCGCCGCGCGGCCTGCACGCGCCGAATCATCTCCTTGGTGGCCCTGACGGTCAGGGGGGCGTTGGCGGCGATCGTCGCCGCCAACTCGCCGATGGCCTCGTCGAGCTCGCCGGGGGGTACGATGCGGTTGACCAGGCCGGCGGCCAGGGCCTCCTGCGCGCTGAACAGCCGCCCGGTATAGAGCATTTCCTTGAGCCGCGTCGGGCCGATCAAGTCGAGAAAGCGTGCGTGGTTGGCGGCCGAGAGGCAGTTGCCGAGGGTGCGGGCAATCGGCACGCCGAAGCGCGACGCCGGGGTGCAGACGCGGAGGTCGCAGGCCGCCGCGATGGCGCACCCGCCGCCGGTGACCACGCCGTCGATCTGGGCGACGGTGGCTATCGGGACGCGCTCGAGTCGGTCGATAATGGCGTCGAGCCGTTGCTCGTAGTTCGTGCCGTCGCGCGCCGACTTGAACGCGCGGAACTGCGCGATGTCGGTGCCGGCCACGAACGCCTTGCCGCCGGCCCCGCGCAGCACCAGGACGCGGATGTCGGCATCGCCCGCGACGCGGTCGCAGCAGTCGACCAGCGCCTGGTACATCTCCCAGGTCATGGCGTTGCGGGCCTCCGGGCGATTGAAGGTGACGAAGGCGACGGCTCCGGCTTGCTCGTACAAAACGTGGGGGGTCGGCACGAGTCGTATCTCCCTGGTCAACGTCCGCTGCAGCACGCGGGAAGGGAACCGATGCAGCATGCACTGAGTGGCATCCGAGTGCTCGACATCACCCAGGTCATGGCGGGGCCGTACTGCGCAATGCTACTTTGCGACATGGGCGCCGACGTAATCAAGGTGGAGCCGCCCGCCGGCGACTCCACGCGGCGCATGGCCGGCGCCCGCGAGGGCGACAGCCCCGGCTTCAACGCCGTCAACCGCGGCAAGCGGGGCATCGTGGTCGACATCAAGCACGAGCGCGGGCGGCAGGTGGTCGCCCGCCTCGCGTCGACCGCGGACGTTCTCATCGAGAACTACCGGCCGGGCGCCATGGCCCGGGCCGGGCTGGGATACGAGCAGCTGCGCGCGGTCAATCGCCGGCTCGTCTACGCGTCGATTTCCGGATACGGTCAGACCGGGCCGCACGGGGCGCGCGGCGGCTTCGATCTGGTGGCGCAGGGCGTGTCGGGCATCATGTCGGTGACGGGCGAGCCGGACCGGCCGCCGGTCAAGGCCGGCATTCCGCTGACCGACCTCGGCGCCAGCCTGTTCGCCGTCGCCGGTATTCTGGCGGCGCTGCACGATCGGCACCGGACAGATGCGGGGCAGCACGTCGATACATCGCTCGTAGAGGCCGGCGTGGCGTTGTCGGTCTGGGAGGCGACCGAGTATCTCTCCAGCGGCCGGGTGCCGCAGCCGCTCGGCTCGGCGCACCGCATGAGCGCGCCGTACCAGGCCCTCGAGTGCGCGGACGGCTACATCACCGTCGGCGCCGCCAACGACAGGCTGTTCGCACGCCTGAGCACGCTGCTCGAGCATCCGGAGTGGGTCGGCGATCCGCAGTTCGCGGACGATACCGCGCGGGTGGCCAACCGCGGCGCGCTGGCGGACCGCATCCAGCAGGTCACCCGCACCCGGTCGCGCGAGCACTGGCTGGCGCGCTTCGAGGCCGAGGGCATTCCCTGCGGCCCCATCAACAGCTATGCGGACGTGCTGACGGACGAGCAGGTGCTTGCGCGTGGGATGGTCGTCGACACCGACCATCCCACGCTGGGACGACTGCGCACCCTCGGCACGCCGCTCAAGCTGTCGCGGACGCCCCTGGTGACCGGCCGTCCCGCGCCGCTGCTGGGCCAGCACACGACGGAGGTGCTAGGCGAAGTGGGGTACTCGGACAAGGAGGTCGCCGAGCTGCGGACCGCGGGGGCCGTCGAATAGCCGCCCGCGGCCCACGCGCCGCTACAGGCTGAACCCGCGCTCGTTGTGCAGGGCGATGTCGAGCCCTTCCTCTTCCTCCGCGGCCGTGACTCGCAGCCCCAGGGTGGCATCCAGCACCTTGAGGATGATCCAGGTCAGCGCGCCGCAGTAGACGATGGTGGCCGCCGCGCCCACGAACTGCAGTCCCAGCTGGGTGCCGATGCCGTTGGCGAGCCCCGATCCGCCGAACGCCTCGGCGGTGAATACCCCCGTCAATATGGCGCCGACGAAACCGCCGACCCCGTGGACCCCGAACACGTCGAGGGAGTCGTCGTAACCCATCGCCCGCTTCAGGTTGCTCGCGGCGAGGAAGCACAGGACCCCGGACACGATCCCGATCAGGATGGCCCCGAGCGGACCGACCGTGCCGGACGCCGGCGTGATCGCGACGAGGCCCGCGACCGCCCCGGTGGCGATGCCCAGAACGCTCGGCTTGCCGTAGCGCATCCACTCCACGGTCATCCACGTGAACGCGGCCGTGGCCGTGCAGATATGCGTGACGGCCATCGCCATCCCCGCCACGCCGTCGGCGGCCAGCTGGCTGCCGGCGTTGAAGCCGAACCAGCCGACCCAGAGCATCGATGCGCCGACCACCGTCAGCACCAGGCTGTTCGGCGCCATCGGGGTGTCGGGATAGCCGGCCCGCTTGCCGAGCACGATGCAGAGCACCAGGGCCGCAACCCCCGCGTTGATGTGCACGACGGTGCCGCCGGCGAAGTCCAGGACGCCGAGCTCGCCCAGCCAGCCGCCGCCCCATACCCAGTGGGCAATCGGCGCGTAGACAAGGGTCACCCAGATGCCCATGAACCAGAGCATCGCCGAGAACTTCATCCGTTCCGCGAACGCGCCGACGATCAGCGCCGGCGTGATGATGGCGAAGGTCAGCTGAAACATCTGGAACACGGTTTCCGGAATGGTGCCGGACACCGTGTCCACGCTCACGTCCGACAGCAGCAGGTTGCCCATCCCCACGAAGGCGTTGAGCCCGCCGCCGTCGCCGAATGCGAGGCCGTAGCCGTAGAGCGTCCAGAGGATGGTGATCAGGCAGGTGATGGCGAAGCACTGCATCATGACCGACAGGACGTTCTTGGCGCGCACCAGACCCGCGTAGAAGAGCGAGAGGCCGGGAATCGTCATGAACAGCACCAGGACGCTCGCGGTCAGCATCCACGCCGTGTCGCCGGCGCTGAGTGCGTCGTCCTGGGCCCACGCCGCGTACGGCGTGCCCAGCACGAAGAGGACGATGCCAACAGGAATTAGCCGGCTGCTGAGCAGTTGCATGGGTGTCGTTCCTCCTCGGCTGCGGTCGCTAGAGGGCATCGTCGCCCGCTTCGCTCGTCCGGATGCGGATGGCCTGCTCCATGTCACTGACGAAGACCTTGCCGTCACCGATCTGGCCGGTCCTGGCCGCCGACTTGATCGTGTCGACCACGGGTGCGGCACGGTCGTCGGCAACCACGATCTCGATCTTGATCTTCGGTACGAAGTCGACCGAATACTCGGCGCCGCGGTAGATCTCCGTGTGGCCTTTCTGGCGGCCGAAGCCCTTGACCTCGGTAACCGTCAGTCCAGCGACCCCGACTCGCGACAGGGTGTCGCGAACCTCGTCCAGCATGTGCGGCTTGATGATCGCAGTGACCAGCTTCATCCTCGTCTCCTTCTCTTGCGGGGTGTGAGGCGCCTGGAGCACCCGGCCCGGGCGTGCGGCGGCCCGGCGCCGCGAGTGGGCACTATACAACACCCTCGCGGGTCCACAAAGAGGCCGCGCGGGCGGGCGTGGACGCCCGCCCGCGCGGCTCGATCCGCGTCGCTGCGCCGCTATGGCCGCCGGCAGATCGACGCGCCGGCGCGTCAGGATTCGTCGACCGGCTCGATACGCAGCACGGCTCCCTGCGCCTCGTCGACGGTCAGGTACAGGAGGCCGTCGGGGCCCTGTCGTACGTCCCGGAACCGCTGCTTGAGCTCGGCCAGCACGGGGCGGATGCCGTTGCGTTGGACTCGGCCCTCGGCGTTGAACACGATCCGGTGCAGTTGGCGCGTGCCCATGTTCCCCCGTCCCATGGCGGCGATGAACGCGTTGCCCCGCCACGTCGGAAACCTGTCGCCCGTGTAGAACGTGATGCCCGCCAGCGCCGGCGACGGCATCCAGAACGCGAACGGCTCCTCCATGCCGGGGGCCCAGGGATGCTCCGACGTGGTCCCGGACAGGCCGCCGAGCTTGTTGCCGGTGTAGTCGCGGCCGTACGAGACGACGGGCCAGCCGTAGTTGCGGCCGGCCTCGATGACGTTGAGCTCGTCGCCGCCCATCGGCCCGTTCTCGGTCTCCCAGATCTGTCCGGTGTCCGGATGGATGTACAGCCCCAGCGCATTGCGAATGCCCAGGGCGTATATCTCGGGCCGGTAGCCCTCGTGCCCGACGAACGGGTTGTCGTGCGGCGCCGAGCCGTCCTCGTTGAGTCGCAGCACCTTGCCGGCGTGGTTCGCCGGATTCTGGGCGTCGTCGGCCGTGCCGATCATGTGACGGGTGGGCATGCCGATGGTCATGATGATCCTGCCGTCGCGGCCGAAGGCGATCCGCGCTCCGGACGTGCCCTGCGACCACGCGTCGGATACGAAGACGTCCGTCACGTCCTCCAGCGCGCCGCCCCCGTCGTAGCGGGCCCGCGCCAGCGTGGCGGTGGCGGCGTCGCGCTCGATGGGCGGGCCGCCGGGTCCGCCCTGGAAGTCGCCGTGCGGATTGCCCGGCATCGGCTTCGAATAGGTGAAGTAGACGAGCTGGTTCTCCGCGTACCGCGGATGCAGGACGATGTCCATCAGGCCGGAGTTCACGGCCCCCGTATTGATCTCCGGCAAGCCGGCGATCGGCTCGGGGTCCAGCACCCCGTTCCGGATGATGCGGAGGCGGCCCTCCCGTTCGGTGACCAGGACGTCGAGACTCGGCAGGACGGCGAGCGCCCAGGGCCGAACCAGGCCCTTGACGGGCACCACGCGAAACCGTTGGCCGTCCGCGCTGAGCACTACCGGGTGGTCCGGCACGCCGGCCGGCAGCGTCGCGACGATCTCGTTCGGTGCCTGGGCCTGCGGCGCCTGCCGGGCAGCCGCGGCTGCCGCGATCAGGGCCAGAACGATAACCAGTGTTGCTGTCCGGGGTTTCATGATGCCCGATCTTCAGTCCTCCGGCAGCCCGCCGTCAACGATCTCGTAGCGGGCAGCCCGCAAGGCGCGCACGGCGCGCCTCGGCGGGAGCGGCGCGGGGCGCAGGGGTCCCCGCAAGCGGACGCCGGGGGTTCGGGGCGCAGCCCCGTCTGATTGACGCTACGAGCAGGGGAAGGCGGCCTCGACAGCCGCCAGGACGAGCTGCACGTCCGGCAGGTGCAACTCGTCGGGATGCTCGCTCAGGTACTGCACGACCACCGTGACGAGCCGCGCGTCCGGCGTGCCGTCGGGCAGGCAGGCGCGCTCTTCCGTGACGCGCCCGTCCTGTTGCAGGAGCGCCAGCGCCCTGGCCGCCCCGCGCACGACGCCGCTGCAATGCCGTGCCCGCGCGAAATCGCCGCTGGCCCGCAGCCCCTCCTCGCAGTCCCTCAGCAGCGCGAGCCCGGAGCCGTCGTTGTCCTGCGCCGCCACGCCGGCGAACGACACGACGGCGAGCACGATCGCGGGCGGCAGCAGCTTCATCGCGTCCTCCGCGTCGGCGTCCGCGGGATCAGTCGAGCAGCGCCTCGTAGACGCGGGTCTGGAACTCGCGCTCGATGTCGGGCGAGGTGGGCGGCGCGACCTGGGTCAGGAGCACGCCGATCAACTCGTCCTCGGGGTCGATCCAGAAGTACGTGCTCGCGTAGCCGCGCCAGCGGAAGACGCCGTCGTTGTCGCCGTAGGGCGTCGCGTCGGCGTCGGTCAGCACGCTGAAGCCGAGCCCGAAGCCGTAGCCGTGCTCGGCGCCCCCGATGCTGATCGGGATCAGGTGCTCCGGCAACTGGTTCGTGCGCATCTCGCGCACCGTCTCCGCCTTCAGCAGCCGCACGCCGTCGTGCGTTCCCTCGTCGAGCAGCATCTGCGCGAAGCGCAGGTAGTCCGCGGCGGTCGAGACGAGCCCGGCGCCCCCGAGCAGCAGCTCGGGCTGCGCATCGTGCACTCCGCACAGCGCGACGTCATCCTCGTGGAGCGCACCGTCCGGCCCGAGGGTGTATGCGGTGGTCAGGCGTTCCGCCTTCTCCGGCGAGACGACGAACGCGGTGTCCTGCATCCCGAGCGGTTCGAAGATGTGCGCGCTGAAGAACTCGTCGAGCCGCTGGCCCGAGACGACCTCGACGACGCGGCCGAGCACGTCCGTCGACACGCCGTAGTTCCAGCGCGCGCCCGGGTGCGCCAGCAGCGGCAGCGCGGCGGCCTCGCTCACCAGATTCTCGAGATCGCCCGAGAAGACGTCCGCCTCCCGGTAGAGCGCGTCCACGTGGGTGTCGCCGAAGAGGCCGTAGGTCAGGCCCGACGTGTGGCGCAGCAGATCCCGGATCGTGATCGGCCGGCTGGGCTCCACCAGTTGGCCCGCGTCGTACACCCTGGCCCGCTCGAACTCGGGAAGCGCGCGCGCGACCGGCTCGTCTAGCGTCAACTGGCCCGCCTCGACGAGCAGCATGACGGCAACCGAGGTCACCGGCTTCGTCATCGAGCAGATGCGGAAGATGTCGGTGCGTTCGAGCGGCGTTCGGCCGGCCAGGTCGCGGTACCCGATCGCTTCCCAGTGCACGAGCCGGCCGCGGCGCGCAACGAGGCTCACGGCCCCGCCCACCGATCCGTCGTCGACCCAGCGTTGCAGGGCCTGGGGGATGGCATTCAGATCCGCGGCCGACAGGCCGACGGCGGCCGGCTCGCTCCAGGGCAGCGGCGAGTCCGAGCCGGCGGGCGCCGCGACGAGCAGCGCGAGCGTGCAGAGCAGCGAGAGTGGTCGATTCATGTCAGGGCCGCCCCAATCGTGTTCGCCGGAAGTCGAGGCGCCACTCGCGCGCCAGACGCTCGGCCTCCTCCAGCTCCTCGGCGGTCATGATCGCCTCGAGCTCGGGCAGGGCGAACTCTGCCGCCCCGTACCCGCGCTCGGCGGCGAGACGGTACCAGCGGACCGCTTCCACGGCGCTTCTGATGACGCCGAGTCCGTTCGAGTACGCAATGCCCAGATTGCCCTGCGCGGCCGCGTGGCCCTGGTCGGCGGCGAGCCGGAACCAGCGCACCGCTTCGGCCGCGTCCTGGGGCAGGCCGCCCAGGCCGTTGGCATGTGCGATGGCGAGGTTGTACTGCGCGTCGCCGTGGCCCTGGTCGGCGGCGAGCCGGAACCAGCGCACGGCCTCGTCCGCATCGTCGTCGACGGCCAGGCCGTTGGCGTAGGCCAGCCCGAGCTGGTGTTGCGCGACCGGCAGCTCCTGCTCCGCCGCGAGGCGGAACCAGCGCAGGGCCTCCGTATCGTCCCGGAGCACGCCGACGCCGTTGGCGTAGGCCAGCCCCAGGTTGCCCTGGGCTATCGCGAAGTTCTGGTCGGCGGCGAGGCGGAACCAGCGCACGGCCTCCGCGGCATCCTGGGCCACGCCCGCGCCGTTGGCGTAGGCGTTGCCGAGATCGTTCTGGGCCTCGACGTGGCCCTGGCCAGCCGCGAGCTCCAGCCAGCGTGCGCCCTCCGCACGGTCGCGAAGGACGCCGTCGCCGCGCTGGTAGGCGCGCCCCAACCGGTACTGCGCTTCGGCCTCTCCCTGCTCGGCGGCGGCCCGCAGGGCCGCCGGGTCCTGACTGGCCCCGAGCGTCACGCTCGCGCAGATCCCGAACAGAACCGCACACGTCACGAAGGCGACGCCGGCAGGCAGGCGCATGGTCGAGAAGCATTATAGGACGTGCCGCCGGCGAATCGTCAGCCTTCAGGCACGTGCGGCACGAAAGCTGTCGCGGAATCAGGAAAACAGGAGGGAGAGAATTGGTTGCGGGGGGGGGATTTGAACCCCCGACCTTTGGGTTATGAGCCCAACGAGCTACCGGACTGCTCCACCCCGCGCCAAAGATGCACTCGTGATGCTAACATGCCGTCCGCACGCGGTCAACGGGAAGCTGCGCGGTCCAGGTTTCGCCACGGACTGCTGGGGCCGGGCACCCGCGGGCCGTGCGGAGGGCGGGCGGTGACCGACACAGGCTGCGTGGTCGTCTGCACGACGTTGCCGGCGAGCGCCGACGGCACGGCTTTCGGGCGAACCCTCG
Organism: Vicinamibacterales bacterium; assembly: GCA_965222265.1. Classification (GTDB taxonomy): domain Bacteria; phylum Acidobacteriota; class Vicinamibacteria; order Vicinamibacterales; family UBA8438; genus JAAXGX01. The sequence continues at coordinate 3,925,772 of CBDCTP010000003.1, read as the reverse complement.
TCGAGGAACGGCTGGCGGCATGCGTCACGGCGCAGCCCGGCGTGCGCTCGATCTATCGCTGGCGCGACGACGTCGAGACAGAGGACGAGCAGCAGCTGCTCGTCAAGACGACGCGGGATCGGGTGGAGCAGCTCATCGAGCGGATTCGCGAGCTCCATCCGTACGACGTGCCGGAGATCGTCGTCCTGCCGATCATCGACGGCGGCCGGGACTACCTCGACTGGATCCGCGCGTCGACGGTCGTGTAGCTGCTAGAACAGGCGGAGCACGAGGAATCCCCCCAGCAGCAGGAGCAGGAAGAGAATCGACGCGGCGTCGAAATGCCGCTCCAGCAGCCGGCGAATCGGCGCGCCGAACGCCCGCAGGATCGCCGCGACGAGAAGGAAGCGGGCCGTGCGCCCGATCAGGCTGACGGTCAGGAACGGGAGAAACGGCATCGCGGTTGCGCCGGCGGCGATCGTGGCCACCTTGAACGGGATGGGCGTGAACGCCGCTGCCGCCAGGAACCAGATACCCCACCTGCCGGCCAGGGCCACGAAGCGTTCCCAATGGTGGTGCGCGCCGTAGAAGGCGATAATCGGATCGCCGACCGCGGTCATGAGCCCGGAGCCGATGCCGTAGCCGATCGCCGCCCCGATGAGCGAGCCGCTGACGCAGCACGCGGCGGCCCGCAGCCACCCCGCAGGCCGCGCGGCGACGATCGCGATCAGCAGGACGTCGGGCGGGATCGGAAAGAACGACGATTCCGTCAGCGCGACCAGGAACAACGCGGTGAGCGCCTGCGGAGTATCGGCCCACCGGAGCGTCCAGTCGTAGAGGCGGCGCGGGGCGGCCAGGATGTATCTCGGCAAGGCAACCTCGTCATGAGTGTACGCAAAGCGGGGGAGAGCGCGGGTTGACGATGGACGCGCCGGCCGAGCTCACCGTGGTGTTTCGGACGCAGTCCGACATCGAGGCGAACGTGGTGCGGGGGCTGCTCGAGACCAGGGGCATCCGGACGCTGCTGTCCTCGGCCGCGCCGCACGCGGTGTTCCCGCTCGCTCTGGACGGTCTCGGCGAGGTGCAACTGTCGGTCCGGGCCGACGACGCGGAGCGGGCGCGGCAGACGATCGACGATTTCCGGAACGAGGCCACCGCCGCGACGCTGGAGACGCGGCTCGGCTACACCTTCCGCGACCGCGACCTGTTGGAGCAGGCGCTGACGCACCGCTCCCGGGCGCACGAGGACGCCGCCGAGGTCGTCGCCGACAACGAGTCGCTGGAGTTCCTCGGCGACGCCGTGCTCGGCCTCGTCATCGCGGACCGCCTGTACCGCGAGTTTCCGGACTACGACGAGGGCCGCAAGTCGAAGGCCAAGTCACTGCTCGTCTCCGCCGCGTCGCTGGCGAAGCTGGGCGACGCCCTGCGGCTGGGCGACCACCTGCTCCTGGGACGCGGCGAGGAGAAGAGCGGCGGGAGGCAGAAGCCCTCGCTGATAGCCGATGCGTTCGAAGCCGTCGTGGCGGCCATCTACCTCGACGGCGGCCTTGCGGCGGCCGACGATTTCATCGAGCGCCACTTCCGGCGGGCGTTGGCCGAGCTGCGCGCCGGGCAGCAGGTCAGCGGCCTCGTCGACGACCACAAGTCGGCGTTCCAGGAGTGGCTGCAGGCGCGCGGCCGGCCGCTTCCCGACTACGACGTGGCCGCGACGCACGGCCCCGACCACCAGAAGGTGTTCGTGGTCGACGTGCGCATCGGCGACGAAGCGGTGGCTCGCGCCCAGGGGCGCAGCAAGAAGGAAGCCGAGCAGATGGCCGCGGCCGAGGCGCTGCAACGGCTGGCTAGGGAGTCTGCGCCGTAGAACCATGCAGACTCCGCAGGGCGCGCACGGCGCGCCTCGGCGGGAGCGGCGCGGGGCGCAGGGGTCCCCGCAAGCGGACGCCGGGGGTGCGGGGCGCAGCCCCGTCTGATGGAAGCCTGCTAGTCGATCTCGATGATGCTCCAGTCGCGTCCGGAGCCGGCCGGCGGACGCGCAGGGACGGGCGGGTCGGCGAGCGCCGCGTCCTCCATGAACGGCAGTCGGGACACCGCGTACTCCTGCGCCTCGCGGAGGAGATCGGCCCGGTCGGGCGGGGCGGGTCGACTGTGGAGGCGGACCCACAGCCGCAGCAGCGGATCGCGGAAGCCGTACCGCTTCTGTTCCACCTGCAGCAGATCGACATCCTCGAGCCACAGCAGGTAATCCTTGGTCGACCCCGGGGTTCGGCTCAGCCTGCGGGCAATCTCGGTCAGCGTCAGGCGCTCCTCGTCCGCCAGCAGGTGGAGAATGGCCTTGAGCGCGCCATAGCCGCGCGCCCGGCCGAGGCGGGCCTCGTAGGACAGGCGGCACAGGAGGCACAGTGGTGCGCCCACCGCCATCTGGGCTGCGAGCGCGTGCACGGGGTCGTCGCCGCCGCCGTCCGTTGTGGCCAACGCGGCGGCCAGCGCCTGCACGTAGGCCGGCCGTCCGTCGGCCAGCGCGTGGAGCAGCCGCGCGAGCTCGGCGTGGTCGCGGCGATCGCGAACGGCGCCGAGCCGGAGCAGCGTCGCCGCGGTCTCCGCGGGCGACAGCGGGGGCAGGTCGATTATCTCGAGCCGGTCGCCGGCGCCGCCCAGCCGGCGGCGTGCCCGCTTGGCGTAGCGCGTGGCCAGGACGAACCTGTTGGAGCTGCGCGTCAGCGCGGCGACCATCTCGCGCAGGGCGCCGCGCAGTCCCGGAAAGCTCTCGAAGGTGCGCAGCTCCAGCAGCCCGTCGATGAGAAAGGTCGGGGTTCCGCCGTCCTGGGCGCGGGCGTGCTCGAAGAACGCCAGCAAGTCGTCGAAGGCTATCCGGGTCGAGCTGCGACCCCGCGGCGAGTCGGCCGCACGGGGCGCCACGTGCGGGCTCGCGGCGGCAATCGCGGCCCAGAATTCCTCCGGCGTCGACGCTGCCCGCTCGGCGTCGATGTACTGGCTGCGGCCAGGCTGCGTGCGGGCCGCGATGCGCAGCAGGAGGGACGTGCGCCCGCTGCCGCACCCCCCGACGAGCACGGGAATGCGGGGCGGCGTCGCGTCGCACGCGGCCAGAATCCTGCGTTCGATGGCGGGGCGTTCCGGAACCACGGGCGTTGCGCGTAGTCGAGCGGTGACGGTGCGTGGGTTGCGGTGCGTGCGAGGCCGAAGATTATGGAAAGGGCGATGCGGTGTCAATCCCCTTTTTTCGGCCCAGCGGCCGGCGGAAGGGCCGCTCCCGGAAGGGCGTCGTTCTGCTATCATCGACTGTTTGGACCGCGGGCAAGCATGGCTACCGTCAACGTTGCGATCGTCGGGACACAGTGGGGCGACGAGGGGAAGGGCAAGATCGTCGATCTCTTCACGCCGTCGTTCTCGATCGTGGCGCGCTACCAGGGCGGCCACAATGCCGGTCACACCGTCCTCGTGAACGGCCGCAAGTTCATCCTGCACCTGATCCCGTCGGGCATTCTCCACGCGGGGGTGACGTGCGTGATCGGCAACGGCCTGGTCGTCGACCCGCAGGCGCTGTTCGCCGAGCTCGACGAGCTGCAGCGCGAGGGCATCGTGGCCGACGGGCGGCTGTTCATCAGCGAGCGGGCCCATCTCATCCTGCCGTATCACCGCGACATCGAGCAGGCGGCCGAGGTGCGGCGCGGCGACCACCGGATAGGGACCACGTCCAGGGGGATCGGGCCCAGCTACGAGGACAAGAGCGGGCGCCGCGGCATTCGGCTCGCCGATCTGGCCGACGCCGATCCGGCCGGCGCGCTCGGCGACGCGGTGCGCGCCAATGTGGCGCTGCGGAACAGCGCCGTCGGCGGCGACCCGCTGGACTGGCGGACCGTGTTCGACGACCTGAGCGCGTGCTGGCCGCGGCTCGCGCCGCTCGTCGCCGACGTGTCGCAACTGCTCGACGAGGGGGCGCGAGCGGGCAAGCGAATCATGTTCGAAGGGGCCCAGGGCACGATGCTCGACGTCGACCACGGGACGTATCCGTTCGTCAGCTCGTCGAACGGAACCATCGGGGGGGTGTGCGCCGGGCTGGGCGTCGCGCCGCGCCTGATCGGGGGTGTGCTCGGCGTCGCCAAAGCGTATACGACGCGCGTCGGCGCGGGCCCGTTGCCCACCGAGCTCCACGGCAAGTTCGGCGCCGCGCTGCGCGAGAGCGGCGAGGAGTACGGCGCATCGACCGGCCGCCCGCGCCGTTGCGGCTGGTTCGACGCGGTCGTCGTGCGCTACGCCGCGCGGGTGAACGGTCTCGAGGCGCTGGCGCTGACCAAGCTCGACGTACTGGACGGGCTGCCCGAGGTGAAGATCTGCACGCGCTACCGCTGCGGCGGGGAGGCGCTCACCAGCGTGCCCGCGAGCATGCCGCGGCTCGCGAGCTGCGTGCCGGAGCTCGAGACGCTGCCGGGCTGGTCGCGCCCGACCGCCGGGCTGCGCCGCTTCGACGATCTGCCGGACGAGGCCGTGCGCTACATCGAGCGCATCGAGGCGCTCACCGGCGTCCCGGTCGCCGTGGTCTCGACCGGCTCCGACCGGCACGACACGATTATCCGGGACGACTCAATCGTCGGCCGCTGGCTCGCCTGACGGCGGATTGCTGCGGGTGCGGTCGACCTCGCGCCCCCAGCCGACGCACTGGCGGTCGCGCTCGTCCGCCGGCATGCGCGGCTCGAAAAGGCGCTCACCCCATTGCGCTCTCCGCGCCGCCGAGGACGACTGCCGCGGCCACTGGATCAAGGCCACGGTCAACGCCGACGGCCGCGGCTACACCCTCTCGAACGGCCGCAACCGTGGCTGAGGACGACGACGGGGCGCTTGCCGGCCTGTTCGTGGCCGCGAGCCGGGTTCAGGTTCGCCCAGCGGAAATCGCCCCTCAGTATTCGGGCCACGACTCGCCCTCAAGGCCTTCATCGGCGAGGCGCTGTTCCAGGGCCGGGTCCAGCTTGGCACATTCGGTCGCCAGCCAGGTACGGGCGAGCCGACCGAGCTTCTCCGCGAGGGCTGATTCGACCGCCTGGCTGCGGTTGCGGAAGCGCCGTTCCGAGACGAGGGTGTCCACCTGATCGAGCAGCCCGGCGTCGATGGTGAGGGCGACCTTGGCTTTCGGCATCGCTTGGTGCGTACCGACCAATTCGAGCGGTCATGCCTGGCGGATGTCGCGCCAGAGTGCCGCTGGAACGTAACGGGAAAGGTGACCGACGTTCGTCGTGGCCACGACCCCGTCTGTCGACCCGATGGTCGCGACTTGAGCCGCGAGAATGACGTCGCCATCGAGCGCCCTGTCGTCGGCAGTCGGTTGGCCCCGTTGACGAGCGTCGGCCCAGAACGCGGCTGCTTGCCGCATCGCCGCAGTCGTGAGCGGCAGGTACTCGACGAGTTCGACAATCGCATCGAGTCTTCGGAGTCCGGCGTCGAGCGCGACCACCAGACTCACCAGGTGACGCCCTTGTGCTCTGTCGGGAACAACTGACGGCCGGACAGACGGTCTTCGTCCAACGCGCGCACGAGGTGCTCGCCGGTCTCTCGTTGTTCGCCCGCGCCATCCTCCTCGTCAATCCAGGATTGAAGAAGGGACACAAGAGCCGCAGCCTGACCGTCGCCCGGTACGTGCCGGTCGAGCAGCCGTAGCGTGTACTCATCGGCGGACACGCCGTGCTTTCGAGCTGCGCGTTGCAGGCGGTGTCCGAGTTCCGGGGTCAAGTTGAGTGTCACGTCCATTCCCAGCCACCTCTCGCAGCTCCGGTCGCGCGAGCCGTCGTTCGTCGAACGCGGCTACAGGAGGCTGATCCTTGCCAGCCGGACTGCCAGCCGTTTTCTGACGCTGTCTGATCACGATCAATCGTCGGCCGCTGGCTTCGACGGCGGGCCGCTCCGCACGCGGTCGACGGCGCGCCGCCAGCCAGCATGTAGGCGGGCGCGTGCGTCAGCCGGCATGTTCGGCTCGAAGAGGCGCTCGCGCCGCCGGAGATGGCGCAGCTGCTCCGGGTCCTGCCAGAAGCCGACGCCCAGCCCGGCCAGCAGCGCGGCGCCCGTGGCGGTGGTCTCCAGGACCGTGGGCCGGTCCACCGGCACACCCAGGATGTCGGCCTGGAACTGCATGAGGAACCCGTTGGCCGCCGCGCCCCCGTCCACCCGCAGCTCGGTCGGCTCCACCCCGCTCTCGCGCATCGCGTCGATGACGTCGCGCGTCTGGTAGGCGAGACTCTCGAGCGTGGCGCGGACGAGGTGCCGGCGATCCGTGCCGCGCGTCAGGCCGACGATGGCGCCGCGGGCGTGCATGTCCCAGTACGGCGCCGCGAGGCCGTTGAAGGCCGGCACGAAGTAGACACCGCCGGTATCCGGGACCGAGCCGGCCAGGACCTCGGTGTCCGCGGCCCGGTCGATGATCCGCAGCTCGTCGCGCAGCCACTGGACTGCCGCGCCGGCCGTGAAGATGGCGCCCTCGACGGCGTAGGCCGGGTTGCCCGCCGCATCGCAGCAGATGGTGGTCAGCAGACCGTGGCCCAGGACCGGATGGCGTTGTCCGAGGTTCAGGACGACGAACGCCCCGGTGCCGTACGTGGTCTTGGCCAGCCCCGGCTCCCAGCAGATCTGGCCGTACAGCGCGGCCTGCTGGTCGCCGGCCAGCCCCGCGACGGGGATGCCGGCCGCGAGGCCCTCGATGGCCGCCGTTTCGCCCAGCACGCCGCAGCTCGGCCGCACCGCGGGCAGCATGGCCGGCGGCACGCCGAACAGCTCGAGCAACTCGGGGTCCCAGCGCCGTTCGTGAATGTCGTACAGCAGGGTGCGGCTCGCGTTGGTTGGATCGGTGGCGTGGACCCGGCCTCCGGTGAGCTGCCAGAGCAGCCAGCTGTCCACGGTGCCGAACAGCAGTTCGCCGGCCTCGGCGCGCCGCCGCGCCTCCGGGTGGCGTTCGAGCAGCCAAACGATCTTCGAGGCCGAGAAGTACGGGTCGACGACGAGCCCCGTGCGCTCGCGGACGGCCGCCTCGGCTCCGGCCTGCCGCAGGCGCTCGCAGATGGCGGCGGTCTGGCGGCTCTGCCACACGATGGCGGCGTGCAGCGGCTCGCCGCTGCGCCGATCCCAGAGAAGCGTCGTCTCGCGCTGGTTGGTGATGCCGATGGCCCTGACGTCGGCGGGCGCGCAACCGGCCGCCCGCAGCGCCTGCACCATGACGTCGCGGCTGGACGTCCACAGCTCGCGCGGATCCTGCTCCACCCAGCCGGGCTGCGGGTAACGCTGGCCGATCTCGGCGTAGCCGCGCCCGACGATGGTCCCGTCGCCAGTGAAGACCAGCGCCGTGCTGCCGGTGGTGCCCTGATCCAGGGCCAGGATGACGCCGTCCACTATAATTCCGGGGTCATGAGGGAACGGTCAGGACAGAGCACTGGACGCTGGTTGCGGGCCTTTGCGGCCGCCGCCGCCCTGGGCGCGTGCGCATGCGCGGGCGCGAACGATCCGACGGTGGAAGAGGCGCAGGCGTTCATCGAGCGAGCCGAGACCCGATTGCTCGACCTGTGGATCGACGCCGGCCGCGCGGCGTGGGTCCAGAACAACTTTATCACCGACGACACCAACGCCCTCGCGGCGGCCGCCAACACCGAGGTGATGGCGGCCACCACGGAGCTGGCCGCCGCCGCCGCCCGCTTCGATGCGCTGGAGCTGCCGCTCGAGCTCGAGCGCAAGCTGCTGCGGCTGAAGACGTCGCTCGCCGCGGTCGCCCCGTCCGACCCGGCCCTGCAACGCGAGCTGGCCGGCATCATGACCGAGATGGAGAGCCGCTACGGCCGCGGCGAGTACTGTCCGCCGGATGGAGAGGAGTGCCTGGATCTGCCCACCATGGAGCGCATGTTCGCCTCCGTGCGGGACACGGACGAGCTGCTCGGGATCTGGGCGGGCTGGCGCGAGGTGGCGCCGCCGATGCGTGCGCTCTACGAGCGGTTCGTCGAGCTGTCGAACGCCGGCGCGCGGGAGCTCGGATTCGCCGACCTGGGCGACATGTGGCGGTCGGGCTACGACATGGCGCCCGACGACTTCCGGGCCGAGCTCGAGCGGCTGTGGGAGCAGGTGCGGCCGCTCTACGAGGCGCTGCACTGCCACGTGCGGGCCCGGCTGGGGGACGAGTTCGGCACGGCGGTGGTGCCGGAGAATGCGCCGATCCGGGCCCACCTGCTCGGCAACATGTGGAGCCAGAACTGGCAGAACGTCTACGAGAGCGTCGGCCCCGCCCCGTCCGGCCCCGGCTACGACCTGACGCGGCTCCTCGAGCGCGCCCGGGTCGACGAGCGGGAGATGGTGCGCTACGGCGAGCGGTTCTTCAGCTCGCTGGGGTTCGAGCCCCTGCCCGCGACGTTCTGGGAGCGCTCGCTGTTCGTCCAACCGGCCGACCGCGACGTCGTGTGCCACGCCAGCGCCTGGGACCTGGACTTCGAGTCGGACGTGCGCATCAAGATGTGCATCGGCGTCAACGACGAGGATTTCATCACGATCCATCACGAGCTGGGGCACAACTACTATCAGCGGGCGTACCGGGGCCAGGACCCGCTCTTCCGCGACAGCGCCAACGATGGCTTCCACGAGGGGCTCGGCGACACCGTCGCCCTGTCGATCACGCCCGAGTATCTCGTGCGGGTCGGCCTCCTCGACAGGGCCCCCGACGCCGACAGCGACATCGGCCTGCTGCTGCTGCGGGCGCTCGACAAGGTGGCCTTCCTGCCGTTCGGATTGCTGGTGGACCAGTGGCGCTGGCAGGTGTTCTCGGGGGAGATCGCGCCGGACCAGTACAACACGGCCTGGTGGGAGCTGCGGGAGCGCTACCAGGGAGTGCGCCCCGCGCTGCCGCGCGGCGAGGACGACTTCGACCCCGGCGCCAAGTTCCACGTGCCCGCCAACACGCCGTACACGCGCTACTTCCTGGCCCAGATCCTGCAGTTCCAGTTTCACCGCGCCCTGTGCGAGACGGCCGGCGTGGACGGTCCGCTGCACCGCTGCTCGATCTTCGAGAGCGCGGCGGCCGGCCGGCAGCTGCGCACGATGATGGAGATGGGCGCCAGCCGGCCCTGGCCCGACGCGCTGGAGGCGATTGCCGGCACGCGGGAGATGGACGCCACCGCCATCCTCGACTACTTCGCGCCGCTGGCGGCCTGGCTGGAGGAGCAGAACGCGGGCCGGACCTGCGGCTGGTGAGCCGCCGCCCGGCCCGCGTCAGATGGTCCCGCGGTAGTCGGCGTCGCTGACCTTCGCCAGCCAGGTGGTGGCGGCGTCGATGTTCAGTGCTACGTGCGTCATCGGCGCCTCCGGCGACGCGCCGTGCCAGTGCTTCTCGCCGGGCCCGATGCAGGCCACGCCGCCGGCGGCCACCTCCTGCAGCGGCTCGCCCTCCTTCTGGAGCCGGCAGCAGCCCGCGACGACCAGCAGGAGCTGGGGCCCGCTGTGGACGTGCCAGGCCGTGCGCGCGCGCGGCTGGAACGTGACGCGGTAGGCGTTGACGGTGGGCGAGTCGCACACCGCGTCCATGCGCGCCATGGCGGCGTCGCCGGTGAAGTTGGCCGGGTCGGCCGGCCGCGCCGGGTGCGCGGCCGGGTGGAACAGCCTCATGGCTGGCCCGCCGGCAGCGGGCGGTCGCCGTAGCGCCCGATGAGCCACGCGGCCCCGGCGCCGATGGCCACGACCAGCACCGAGCCCGCGTTGATCCACCCGGTCTGCGAGTACAGGACGAGGAAATAGCCGACCGAGCCGGGCAGCAGCGCGTAGTAGACGAACGGCAGCACCGTCATGCGGATGACGGCGCCCTCCTTGCCGAGCAGCCCGACCACCGCCGAGGCGGCGACCACGTTGTGCACACAGATCATGTTGCCGGCGGCCCCGCCGACCGCCTGCAGGGCGACGATCCACGTCGGATCGACCGCGATGCGCTCGCCCATCTCGAACTGGAACAGCGAGAACATCATGTTGCTGACGGTGTTGCTGCCGGCCACCGCCGCGCCGATGCCGCCGATGAACGGGGCGAAGAGCGGCCAGGCCGTGCCGGCCAGCGCCGCCACCCCGTCGGCCAGGGCGATGGGCATGCGCTCGAACCCGGCCGCGCCGCCGCCGCTGTTGATGAACACCTGCACCATCGGCACGGTGAAGAGCAGCGCCACCGACGCCGCGGCCGTGACGCGCAGGGACGCGGTCCACGACTGGCGGTACGCCGCGATCGGAATCCGGTGCATGCGCCACGTGGCGAGCGAGGCCACGATGAAGACGGTGCCCGGCAGGAACAGCGGCTGCACGCTGGCCGACACGTCCGTCCCGAAGATGTTCGGCCAGCTCACGGTCCACGCCTGGAGCCAGCCTCCGAACGGCAGCTCGCGCAGGCGTGTCAGCAGCAGCAGCGCCGCCACCAGCACGTACGGCGACCAGGCCTTGACCAGGCTCATCGAGCCGCTCCGGTGCGCCACGTCGCGGGGCTGGATGGAGCCGGTCCAGTCGGCCGGCCAGTTCTCGCGCCGGTCGAACTCCCAGCACTCGTCCGGCTTGGGCACCAGGAATCCCGCGCGCGCCGCCGTCACGACGACGGCCAGTCCCACCAGGCTCCCCAGCAGCGCCGGGAACTCCGGGCCCAGCAGGTAGGCCGCGGCCACGTAGGGCAGCGTCATGGCGAGCGCCGCGAAGAGCGCGAACTTCCACACCTGCAGGCCCTCGGCCAGCGAGCGCTTGGCGCCGAAGAAGCGGGTCATGGCCGAGACCAGGATCAGCGGCACCAGCGTGCCGGCCACCGCGTGGAGAATGGCCACGCGCAGGCCGATGAGCGCGAGGAACGAGTTCCAGTCGGCGAAGCCGCGCTGCAGGGCGTACTCGGCGATGGCCGGATCGGCCGACAGCCCGGTGTTCACGCCGACGAGTATCGGCGTGCCGGCCGCGCCGAAGCTGACCGGCGTGCTCTGGATGATCATGCCGGCCACCACGGCGGCCATGCCGGGGAAGCCGAGGCCGACCAGCAGCGGGACGGCCACCGCGGCGGGCGTGCCGAAGCCGGCCGAGCCCTCGATGAACGATCCGAACAGCCAGGCGATGATGATCACCTGCACCCGGCGGTCGGGCGTGATGTCGGTGAAGCCCTGCCGGATGGTCTTCAGGGCGCCGCCCTCCTGCAGCGTGTTCAGCAGCAGGATGGCGCCGAAGATGATGTACAGGACGGTGAGCGCCACCACCAGGCCGTTGATCGACGCGGCCACGGCCTGCACCGCGGGAACCTGCCACACGGCGAGCGCCAGCGCGATGGCGACGCCGTACGACAGAGGCATCGCCCGGCTGGCGGGCCAGCGCAGCCCGACCAGGAAGACGGCGACGGTGATGATCGGCAGCAACGACAGGATGGACAGCGTCGCGATGTTCATGGCGGGCGCCATTCTACCCCACGGCCCGGCGGAGACCTACCGTAGAGCCGGCAACAGTCTGCGTCTCACGCACTCCACTCGGCTACGGCGCCAGCCGGCGGATGACCCCGTCGTGCTTGTTCAGCAGGAAGAGCTGGCCGCCGGGACCGGTGTCCAGGCGCACGTCCGCCCGCGTCGTCGGCGTGCGTTCCTGCTCGAGGTTCTTCTCCCGGACCATCTGCAGCAGCGTCTTCGTCTCGCCCGCGTGCTCGAACAGAACGCGGCGCATGGCGTCCTGGCCCCCCTCGGGCAACTCGTCTGCGGAGAAGTAGAAGACCTCGCCGCTGGGGCCATCGCCGAAGAGCACCAGGTCGGCGAGCTGCGGAACGGCGTCGTCCCGGTAGACGACGAGGCCCGTGGCCATGGATCTGCGCTGGAACAGGGGATCGAGCCGGCTGTACTCCACCACCGGAAACGACAGGCCCGCCTCGCCGCGCGGATCGACCAGGCTGACCGCCTGCCGGCTGATGAACCGGAAGCTCCCCTCCCAGTCGTTCCAGCCCAGGTTGCCGCCCCGCGGCACGAGGCTGATCTCCTCGACGATGTTCTGCCCGATGTCCGCCACGAACAGGTTGCCGTTGCGCTCGTCCCAGGCGAAGCGTTGGGGATTCCGGACGCCGTAGGCGTAGATCTCGCCGAGCCTGCCGTCGTCCCCGTCGCCCGCGAAGGGGTTGTCGGCGGGGATGCCGTACTGGCCGTTGGCACTGTTCGAGCCGAGCGGATCGATGCGCAGGACCTTGCCCAGGATCGATCCGAGGTTCTGGGCGAGGTCGAGCGGATCGCCGCCGCTGCCGCCGTCCCCCGACCCGATGTAGAGCAGACCGAAGTCGGGACCGGCGGGCACCGCGAGCGGATTGAAGCCGAGTTGTCCACCGTTGTGGTTGCCGAACGGCTGCTCCACCCGCAGCAGCTCGCGCGGCGGGCCGCCGTCGTAGACCGCCGCGTACGGATCGGCGGCGGTCCACTCCAGGAGGATGGTGTCCTGCGCGTCGGATCCGCCGCCCGGCACGAAATCGGCCGCCGGTCCGGTGTCGCTCGTATCGGTATAGGTGTAGAGCTTTCCGAAGCCCGGCGTGCCGGGCTGTCCGAATTGCGGATGCACGGCGAAGCTCTGGAATCCCTGTTCGCGACGAGACGCCTCGACGGCGAGTCCCCAGCGCGGCTCCCGCAGATCGAGATACCGCGTCACCGTCTCCCCGTCGTAGCTGACGGTGTAGACGAGACCCCACATGTCGCTCACGAACAGGCGCCCCGTGCCCGGCTCGTCGACCAGCCGCATCATCCGCGGCGCCTGATCGTCGACGAACGGCAGCGAGGCGAACTCGACGGCGCCGACCGTGACGACGCCGTCGGTCGCCGGGATGGGATCCGGGAATGGATCGTTGGTGGTCTGGCCGGCCGCCGCCGAGGCCGCAAGAACCACGGCCGCCGCGCCGAGACGCACGCCCAAGCCGTCTAGTGTCTCCATGTAGTCTCCTGACGCCTTACGGCCCGGCGCCCTTTACCGCCCCTGGCGGAAACAGTCCAGGCGGAAAGCATCGCCGCTCGAATGCGGCGATGCTTTCGCCACGGGCCGTTCACTCCGGAAGTCCGCGGAGAGGCCCCCGGCGGAGGCACCTACCGCCCTACGTAGACGTACTGCATGGTCGTCCGAACGCTCCGCTCGGGCGCGGGGAAGTCGCTGTACTCGTCGGGTACGCGGTAGGCGGCAACCACCTCGTCCACCGACCGGCCGGCCGCCTTGCCGTTTCTGCGCCTTGTTCACCACGTCGTTGTAGAACCCTCTGAAGTCGACGAACTCGGCCCAGGTGACCGGCGTCGGGTTGTGGCCGGGAATCACCGTGTCGACGTCCGAAATGCCCGCCACGGCCTTCTGCAGCGTGGAGCCGAACTCGGTCGCGCCGCCGCCGAAAGGGTGAGAGTTCTGCTCGACGCCTGCGTGTGGGGCGGTGCCGTGTCCGTCCTGCGCTCTGCGGGCGACGACATCGACTGGGTCGGCGACTGGTCCGTTGCCCGGTGTACGTGGGAAGGCGCCGCTTCGGCCGCTTGCCTGCCACCGACCTGGCTACGAGCGGTCGAGTCGGCAGCAGTCGGGTCGGAGATCCGTGCTCGGCGACTCGCTCCATGTCAGATCCAAACGCCGTCGTCGGCCAGTCTCTGTAGTGCGGCGATCGTTCTCCGAAGGCTCGGTGAGTGCCCGCCGGCCCGTATCGGATCCCAGGTATGCAGCGCGAACATCGAGACTCGGTCGGTGTACTCGGGACCGACCTGACGGCCGCTGCCCTTGCGCGGCACCATCGCCGTGCGGACGTCCGCTCTTCGTGAGCGCCTGCAGAGATTGACGAGGGACTCCTTCGGATCGTCCAGACTGTCCGGGTGGCCGGGCACGTGGTGCCGTGGAACGAAGAATTCACGCGTCATCCCGTCATGATCGGCGAGCAGCCAGCTCTCGATGGCCCGGATCGGAACCCGCACGGCAATTCGTGGATGTCGCGTCCCCGCTCCGACAAGCTGGCGAACCAGCCGCGACGCGCAAGGAGCGTCGCGGTCGAGATCTCGCAGGATCAACCAGTTCAGGTGTGTTCCCGACTGGTTCAGGGCCGGAACCCGCGGATCGAGTCCGGACTTGGATCCTGCCACGATTGTCTGTTGCGGATGGCAACCAACCGACTGGATCAACCGCTCGGCGACCGGCACATCCGTACGTCCCTCCACGGCGCAGTAGACGATCCTCACCTCTGAGCAATCCGATTCGGGAGTTCCTGCACGGCACCCGGCGCCGTCCGGGGCGACAGTATCTCCGCCAGGCTCAGGTCGCTGTCGAGCAATGCCTGGATGTCCGGCACGGCGTCCGCGGTATGGGCTTCGGTACCCTCCTCCCCCGGCGTCAGAATGACGACCTCGTCCTTGCCGAGACCGGGGTCGGCAAGGACATCGTTGGAGTGGGTGGTGAGCAGGACCTGCGGACCTCCGGCCCGGCGAACCCGGCTGAGGATGGCCGGCAGCTGTCTTACGACGGAGGAGTGCAGCGACAACTCGGGCTCCTCCAGCAGCACGGGGCCGCCGCTCTTCTTCACGTCGAACAGGGACCACAAGAGGCCGATGAGCCGCAGGGTTCCGTCGGAGAAATCCCGCTCGTTTTGCACCGCGGGTTGAGGCCGCCAGTGCTTGTAGCGGGCTTCCAGGTGCCAGCGGCCGATCTTGTCCTGCGCCAAGGCGAGCTCGTCGAGTTGGGGCACGGCGATTCTGAGAGCCTCATTGATTCGTTGCAGGCGGCGAACACGGGTTCTTTCCGGGGTCTCGGCGATTCTCAGCAGGAAATCGGCGCCGTACGGGTCCTCGATGCGATCCCCGCCTCGTTCCGGATCCCGGATCAGGTGCGGGACCAGGTGAAGGTACCGAACCGATCTGAGAAAATCGACGATCGGACGGAACTCGCGGTTGGCGTTGACCTGCTCGAGATGAGTCTGCGTGATCCGTTCCGGGTCGTCCAGGTCCGCTTCCGTCGGCCTTGTGAGCACCCTGCGCTTGTCGCTCTCGACGACCTCCTCGTAGATGATCGGGCGGCGCTTCCCCCGCTGCTCGGCAGTGAACGTGACCTCGTAGGCCCATCTCGACGGGCATTCGTCGTCGCCAATGGTGATTCTCAGGGTAACGCGACCCTTGTTGAAGTACCTTGCGGCAAGGCACCGGAGTCGCGCCATGCCCCCCCGGCTGTCGACGGCGTTCTGAAAGCCCCCGCCGGCCGACGCGATCTGTCCGAGAAAGCGCAAGGCGTCCAGCAGATTCGACTTTCCGGACGCATTGGGGCCGATGATGAGCATCCGATCCTGAAGATCGAAGTCAGCCTGCTTGAAGTTGCGCCAGTTCTTGATGGTGACGTGGGTCAAACGCATCACGGTCATGTTACCAGCGCGCTCGGTTGAGGTTCCCGGAACTGGAATGCGCCAAGGAAGACCAGGTAGCCGACGCCGCGCGACAGCACATAACCCACAACACGCGAGATTTCGACCGAACCGAGCTGCGCTTCCATGCGCTGTGCATCGTGGCGCCCAGAGCGCTCATTGCCGAGGCCTGAGCCATGTCGACGTTGACCATCCGTCTCCCGAACGATACGCATGCACGGATGAAGGCTCTCGCGCGACAACGCGCGGTGAGCGTCAACAAGCTCATGGAAGAGCTGTGCACCATCGCCGTCACACAGCATGACGCGGAGACCCGGTTCCGAGCGCTCTCTGCACGTGGATCGATAGAGGAAGGGCTCCGCGTCCTGGACAAGCTGGATGATGCGTTTGGGCACGCGAGATGAGCGCCCGACGGGCGTGTCGTCGGCCGGCGGAGCGGGCAGTCGGCGTCTTCAGGACGGGAAGCATCGGCGCCTGAAGGTCGGGAGCGGACATCGAGCCGACCGCACCGCGCGTGTGGGCCGCGTCAGCGGGCATCGGTCGGCCTACGGCACCGGCTCGGGGGCGACGGGGTCGAGCCTCAGGAACGCGCGCGGCGGGAAGCCGCTCAGGATCCGCACGATCAGCGGCAGGCGGTATTCCCGGGCGATCCGCGAACGCTCGTCGCCGCTGACCGGCACGGCGCGATGGGCGGCCTGCCTGCCCTGAACGGTAACCCGGACGTCCGGATTCTCGACCACCCGGCGATACCAGGTCCTGGGCCAGTGGTTGGCGGCCACGTACGTTCGCCGGGCGCTCTTCACGCCGGCCACGACGACGCTCCTGTCTTCACCATCGACCGTCGCCGTGATCAGGAGCCAGGTTTCGCCCGCCTGCACACCACGACGGGCGTGGCGGCGGCCCATGTACCCGACCAGCGACTCGAACGCGACGACAAGGCCCAGGTAGCCCGCCACCGCGATACCCGCGATCTCCATCCCGTGAACCATGTGTCGTCCACCTCCGTGTCCTCGATGGTCCCGTCTTCGAACCACGGCACGCAACCGGTTTGCGATGGACGGTCACGAAAGGCGCGTCAGCGGTCGGACAACGCCGGTGGCCGGACCGTGAGCAGCTCCTACCGCGACAGGTACGTCCGGCTGACGCCGTTGCGGCCGTTCGAGAGGCTGTAGCCGCGGCCGTCGGCGTTGACCGTGGCCTTGATCCAGTGGCCGCGGCAGTCGTCCTCGGCCGTGAGGTTGGCCGTCAGCTCGTCGGCCGTGCGGTAGGCCGGATCGGTGTCGAGCGCCCGATGGGATTGCCAGATGTCCTCGAGCCGCGGGCTCTCGGCCACCACCTGGAAGCCCTCCGCGCTGCCGCCCTTGCGCGGGCCGTTGTTGATAACGGCCACCGCCGGCGCGAGCGCCCAGGTGAGCTGCGGCGCGACGCCGTTGCCGTGGTGGGGCACCTGGTAGAGGTCGACCTCGCCGAGCTTGTTCTCCGGGCACGCCAGCGCGTACTGCACGTTGAGGGTGACGTCGCCGAGGTTGAGGAACTGGAACGCCCCGAGCGAGACCAGGTAGCCCACGCTGCTCGCGTTCTCGCCGCTCTCGTCGGGGTAGGGCCAGGTGCCGCCGCAGTGCGGGTTCGGACCGGTCGGCATGAGCGGCCGCTCGGGCGTCGCGCCGTGGGCGAGCACGAACGAGAACTCGACATCGCGCAGCGGCAGCTTGTCGCCGGGCGCGATGGTGCGCCGCCGGCCCTCGGCCACGCCGATGTACGCGTTCCACGACGCCAGCCCGCGCTCGGTCGACTGCTCGACGCTGTCGCCGTGGTCGACCAACTGGCCGATGGGCACGCGGGCCGCCAGGGCCGGCAGGCCGCCGACGTGGTCGCCGTGGAAGTGCGACGCGATGAAGTAGTCGATGCGGTCCACCCCGGCATCCTGCATGGCGTCCTGGATCCGTAGGGCGTCGCGTTCGTCGGACCGCGCCCAGCCGGCGTCCATGAGGATCGACTGCCGCCCGGGCGTGACAACCAGCGTGGCGGCGCCGCCCTCGACGTCGATCCAGTAGATGTCGAGGGCGGCCTCGGGCGGCTGCGCGCCGAGGACGACGGTGGTCATCGCGATCCCGAGCGCCACGCGCAGTATCGGACGGGTCATTGCATCCTCCGGCGGAAGAAGTCCGGCAGGCGCGATTATAGCGCCGGCCGCGCACCGGGCGAGGCTGCCCCACGGTGGCCGGCCTCTCCCGCTTGCTCCGCATTGCTACCGGCGTTGACGATATCCAGCGGTGTGCGGGCGCGGCCGTTTGCAGCCGCTCGAGCACGATCAGGCTTCTCTTTGTTCTCCAACGAGTTAGCTGCACAACGCGCAGTCGCCGCGGCCGTGGCGCGCATCTTGCTGCCTAACCGCGTGGCCCCGCCGAGAGCGTCCGGTGCCGTGCCCGACCTCCACTGCAACCGCCAATCGAGGCGGGGCCACCAACGGTCGGGCACATGTTGTGTCAGCGGGCGCTGGCTACCTGAGGGAGGAGCAACTCATGCGCGAGATCATCGCGGTCGGCGTGCTGGCGATTGTCTGCGGACTGGTGAGCCCGGTGACCGCGGAGGGCACGGCGCAGTCGGCCGGTCATGAGGAGGCAGCGGCGCCGACGCAGTCTCGGGACAAGGTGGAGATCAACACCGCCGACCGGATGGAGCTCGAAGAGCTGCCGGGCATCGGCCCGCGCACAGCGGAGCGGATCATCGAGTATCGAACCGAGAACGGCCGGTTCGAGAAGATCGAGGAATTGATGAACGTCAGGGGCATCGGCGAACGAACATTCCTTCGCCTGCGGGACCTCGTCCAGGTCAGCAGTACGTCGGACCCGCAATAGCATCTGCGGCGAGTGGAGCCCAGCGGCTCGTGGGCTCCACTCGCCGCGCTGGGCAGGTAGGCATGAAACGCGAAGACTGCACAGGGATGACGCTCGTGGACAGCATGGCAGGCGTCGCCGTAGTCACCATACTCGCCGGGATGGCGGTCCCGTTCCTGATGGCCGCGCGGGAACAATCGCAGGTGTCGGCGGCCGCAGCGTATCTCTCGGCGCAGGCGATGCTGGCACGCTCGCGCGCGGTGAAGCACGGGGCGGCGGTCGGGTTGCGGTTCGAGGCCGACGCGGGCGCCGATCGATTCTCCAGCTACGTGGACGGCGACGGGGACGGCATCCGCGGCGTCGACGTCTCTCGCGGCGTCGACCGGCGCCTCGGTCCCGCGCAGCAACTGGGCGACGTGTATCCGTCGGTGCGCTTCGGACTGCTTGCGTCGGTTCCGCCGATTGGTTCGAGCCGGCCGGGAGGGGCCCACGCGGATCCAATCCGCTTCGGGCGAGGCGATACGCTCACGTTCAGTCCGCTCGGCACGGCGACGAGCGGCACGCTCTATCTGCGGGGATCGGGTGAGCAATACGCAATCCGTGTGCTCGGGGCCACGGGTAGGGTGCGGGTGCTGTACTTCGACGCTGCAGCCGGCGCCTGGAGGCACCGGTGAGCGCCGCGGCGCCCGGACGGTCCGATCGCCGTGCCGATCGCGCGTTGTCTTCGATAACCTCGGTGCGTATTCGTCCAGCGCACGAAGCCCGGCTGCTGGAGCTCTCGGAGCGGAGCGCGCTGGTCGAGGCGGCCCTGAGTCTCGCACCGGAACGCGCCGTGGTGCTCGAGCTGCGCGTGCAAGAACGGCTCGTCGAGGTTCGAGGACGCGTCGTCCGCGGGTACGTTGCCGGGATCGGAAGCGATGGGGAAGTGCGTTATCGGGGCAGGCTGCTATTCGATGAACGACTGGATTTCTGAACCATGTCACCTATAGCACGGTAGCGATTTCTGCATGCGGCAATAGACACAGGCGTGCTATCTTGAAATTCGGGTAGTTGCCACTCACGTCGGTCGAAACAGGTTCGAAGCCGCGGAGCGCGTGCTGCGAATTCCGAGAACTCCTGGGGGGCTGGCACTATGGCATTGGAATTGCTTCGACCTCGGCACACGACCGGAAACGGTGCGGCTGCATCGTGCGATCGCTCCGCGCCGATGAGTGGTGAGAATCAGAGGGCCCGGGAAGGTGACGCCGAGCGAAGAGGGGGGCTGCCGCAACTGATCGCGCGCGCGGTGACCTGCATCGGCAGACCGCATGGCGTGCGTGGCCGGCGGGCCGAGCTGGAGGCAGCACTGCGGCAGGTGTTGAACGCGCGCGCGGTGACCATCAGGGAGGGAGGTCTTCCGGCGAGCGTCGACGCCATGCGGATGGAGAGCGACGTCCTGCGAGTTGCACTGCCGGTAGCGAACAGGCCTGCGCTTCATCTGGAGGTCACACTCGGTCACGGGCAGCCTCTCGAAGCCGGGGCGCGGGAGCGGTTGCTCGACGCGGCGCGGGTCGCCGGCCTCGCACTGAGCGTTGCGGTGGAGACCGTTGCCGCCCAGGAGGAGCGTATCGCGAATCCGCCCTTCGACTCGCCACGGCTCGTCGGTGCGGCCGAGCCCATGGTCAGGCTCCGCCACGAGATCTCACGCGTGGCCGGCACGGCCTTCACGGTGTTGATCGAAGGGGAGAGCGGTTCGGGAAAGGAGCTCGTCGCCCGCCGCATTCACGACGAGAGCGATCGGCGGTCGGGTCGCTTCATCGGTGTGAACTGCGCGGCGCTCGTCGAGACGCTGCTCGAGGCCGAGCTCTTCGGCATCGAGGATCGGACGGCTACCGGTGTTCGGGGCCGCAGAGGCAAGTTCGAGCTGGCGGACGGGGGCACTCTCTTTCTGGACGAGGTTTCGGATCTTTCACCTGCCGCGCAGGCCAAGCTGCTCAGGGCCATTCAGGAGATGTCGGTGGAGCGGGTCGGAGGGCATACGACTCGCGCGGTCGATGTGCGCCTGATCGTGGCGACGAACCAGAGCCTGCGCAAGCTCGTTACCGCCGGCCGCTTCCGGGCCGACCTCTACTATCGTCTCAGCGGCCTAGAAATCCAGGTTCCTCCGCTAAGGGACCGGCGGAGAGATATCGTGGCGTTGGCGAATCACTTTCTCGGCCGACACCGTACGGTGCGCCAGGTCCAGCTCTCTCAGAGCGCCATCGACGCGCTTCTCACGTACGACTGGCCCGGGAACGTCCGGGAACTCGAGCGTGTAATCGAGCGGGCGGTTGCGTTGGCAACGTCGACCGAGATCACGGCCCAGGATCTGCCTCCGGCCGTCAGTCGAACCTACGATGAGATAGTCGGACCCTCGTTGCGCCAGGGTGACACCATGCGGGAGTGGGGCAGCCGCTACGCGCGCGTGGTGCTCGATCGGTGCAACCACAACAAGCGCGAGGCCTGTCGGACGCTCGGCATCAGCTACCACACGCTGCAGGCGTACCTGACCTACGAGGGCCCGAAGTCGAGGCAGTGAGAGGCCGGTCCTGCGCCTGCCGTCCGTCTTGACCGGCCCTCGGACGGCATAGTACGGTTACGCCGGTTCGCGGCGAGCCAGCCTGCCGGTGCCCGCCAGGATGCCTGGGACCACGCCAACCGGATTGAAGCGTACGCCGCTGTACGAGCGTCAGGGCGCCCTGGGCGCGCGGATGGTGGCGTTCGGGGGCTGGGAGATGCCGCTGGAGTACGCCGGCATCGCCGCCGAGCACCGGGCCGTCCGCGAGCGGGCCGGGGTGTTCGACGTCAGCCACATGGGCGAGGTCGAGATTGCCGGGCGCGACGCGCTGGCCGCGGTGCAGCGGATTTGCAGCAACGATGCCGCCGCGCTCGACGTGGGCCAGGTGCAGTACTCCGCGCTGACGACCCATGAGGGGACCTTCGTCGACGACCTGCTCGTCTATCGCTTGGCGGCCGACCACTTCCTGCTCGTGATCAACGCCGCGAACATCGAGACGGACTGCGCGTGGATCAGGCAGGAGATCCGGCCGGCGGGCGACGCCGTCGCGGTGAACGCGAGCAGGCGCTACGCGCTGCTGGCGTTGCAGGGGCCTGCCGCGGAGCGCATCCTGCAGCCGCTGACCGGCGTCGAGCTGGCGGATCTCCGGTACTATTGGTTTGCGAGCGGAGAGGTCGCCGGCGTGCGGGCGACGATCTCGCGCACCGGCTATACCGGCGAGGACGGCTTCGAGTTGTTCGTCGCGCCGCAGGCGGCGGGCCGAGTGTGGGACGCGCTGCAGGACGCGGGCGGGCCGGCGGGGCTGCAGGCGGCCGGACTCGGCGCGCGCGACACGCTGCGCCTGGAAGCGGCCATGCGGCTGTTCGGGAGCGACATCGACGGGACGACGACGGTGCTCGAGGCGGGTCTGGGCTGGATTGTAGACTGGGACAAGGGCGCCTTCAACGGCCGCGAGGCCCTCGCCAGGCAGAAGCAGGCGGGGCTCGCCAGGAGGCTGGTGGGCTTCGAGATGCTCGACCGGGGCATCGCCCGGCATGGATACGACGTCTTCGTCGGCGGCGACAGGGTGGGCCGCGTGACCAGCGGCACGCACACGCCGTTTCTGGACAAGGCGATCGGCATGGCCTACGTGCCGGTGGAGGCGGCCGGACCGGACGGCGAGATCGCGGTGGACATTCGCGGCCGGCAGTGCCTGGCCCGCGTCGTCCGCATGCCGTTCTACAGGCGCCAGAGGAGCTGACCAGCCATGAACCCGCCGGAGCTGCGCTACACCAGGGACCACGAGTGGATACGGGTCGGCGCCGACCGTAGCGAGGTCGGGGTGACGGCCTACGCCCAGGAGCAGCTCGGCGACGTCGTCTTCGTCGATCTGCCGGAGATCGGCCGCACCTTCGCCCAGGGCGATCAGTTCGGGGCCATCGAGTCGGTCAAGGCCGTATCGGATCTCTACTGCCCGGTCTCCGGGGAGGTCGTCGCCGTCAACGCGGCCGCCGTCGAGCAGCCCGAGCGCGTGAACGCGGATCCCTACGGGACGTGGCTGATCGCGATCAGGATGACCGCTCCGGGCGAGGTCGCCGCGCTGCTCGACGCCGACGGCTATGGCGAGCTCGTGAAGTAGATGCCGCCCGACTCGCCAGACAGCTTCCAGCAGCGCCACCTCGGTCCGCGGGTCGCCGATCTCGATGACATGCTGGCCGTGGTGGGCGCGCCGTCGCTCGATGCCCTGATCGACGACGCGCTCCCCGCCCGGATCCGGCTGACCGAGCCGCTCGATCTGCCGCCGCCGGAGACCGAGGCCGATTTCCTGGAGCGGCTGCGGGAGCTGGCCGGGCGGAATGCGCGGTTCCGGTCGTTCATCGGCCTGGGCTACTACGGCTGCATCACGCCCAGCGTCATCCTGCGCAACGTGCTGGAGAGCCCCGGCTGGTACACGCCGTACACGCCGTACCAGGCGGAGGTGTCGCAGGGACGGCTCGAGGGGCTCCTGAACTTCCAGACCATGGTCGAGGACCTGACCGGGATGGAGGTGGCGAACGCCTCGCTGCTCGACGAGGCGACGGCGGCGGCCGAGGCGATGACGATGCTGCATCGGATCCGCGCCCGCGGGCCCGGCCGGGCGGACCGCTTCGTCGTCTCCGACCGCTGCTTTCCGCAGACCCTCGCGGTGGTGCGCGGGCGGGCCGAGCCGCTGGGGCTGCGGGTGGTGGTCGGCGATCCGGTCGCCCTGCCGATCGACGAGACGACGTTCGGGGTGCTGCTGCAGTATCCGGACGCGGACGGAGCCGTCGTGGACCCTGGCCCGGCGATTGCCCGGGCGCATGAGGCCGGGGCGCTGGCCGCGGTGGCGACCGACCTGCTGGCCCTGACGCTGCTGGCTCCACCCGGGGAGCGGGGCGCCGACGTGGTCGTCGGCAGCGCTCAGCGTCTCGGCGTGCCGCTGGGCTACGGCGGACCGCACCCGGCCTTCTTCGCGACCCGGGAGGCGCACGTGCGGCACATGCCCGGCCGCCTCATCGGCGTGTCGGTCGACGCCGCCGGCCGGCCGGCGCTGCGCATGGCGCTCCAGACGCGCGAGCAGCACATCCGCCGCGAGCGGGCCACCTCGAACATCTGCACGGCGCAGGCGCTGCTCGCCAACATCGCCGGCTTCTACGCCGTGTACCACGGACCGCGCGGCCTCACGGCCATCGCCGAGCGCGTGCACCGGCTCGCCGGGCTGCTGGCGCACGGCCTCGCCGCGCAAGGTTTCGCGCCGCGGCACGCGTGCTTCTTCGACACGCTGCGGATCGACGCCGGCTCGGCGCAGGCGCGCGACGCGCTCAGGAAGAGGGCGGAGGCCGAGCGGCTCAACTTCCGCTACGCGGGCGACCGCGGCATCGGGATTGCCCTCGACGAGACCACCGGGCGGCAGGACGTGGATCGCCTCCTGCGGGTCTTCGCCGCCGCGAGCGGTGCCGCGTGGTCACCGCCGGCGGACGACGAGGCGCCCGGTGCGGAGTGGCCCCCGGAAGTCCGTCGGACCAGCGCCTTTCTCGAGCACCCGGTCTTCCGGCGCCATCAGTCCGAGCTGCAGATGATGCGCTATCTGAAGCGGCTCGAGCGGAAGGACATCGGCCTGGACCAGTCGATGATCCCACTGGGCTCGTGCACGATGAAGCTGAACGCCGCGACCGAGATGCGGCCTGTCACGTGGCCGGAGTTCAGCGCGCTCCACCCGTTCGCGCCGCTGCCGCAGGCCGCGGGCTACCACGCGGTCTTCGCGGAACTGGAGGCGGCCCTGCGCGCCATCACGGGCCTGGCGGCGGTGTCGCTGCAGCCGAACTCGGGCGCTCAGGGCGAGTTCGCCGGCCTGATGGTGATTCGGGCGTATCATCGCGCCCGCGGCGAGGGACATCGCGACATCGTGCTGATCCCCGCGTCGGCGCACGGCACGAACCCTGCCAGCGCGGCGATGGCGGGCATGCGGGTCGTCATCGTCAGGTGCGACGGCCAGGGCAACGTCGACCTCGACGATCTGCGGGCGAAGGCGGCGGCCAATGCCGGCCGCCTGAACGCGCTGATGATCACGTACCCCTCGACGCACGGCGTGTTCGAGGAGCACGTCCAGGAGATCTGCCGGGTCGTGCACGAGTCCGGCGGGCAGGTCTACATGGACGGGGCGAACATGAACGCGCAGGTCGGGCTGACCAGCCCGGCGGCCATCGGGGCGGACGTCTGCCACCTCAACCTCCACAAGACGTTCGCCATTCCCCATGGCGGTGGTGGGCCGGGGATGGGTCCGATAGCGGTTGCCGGCCACCTGGCGCCGCACCTGCCTGGACATCCTGTCGTTCCCGTGGGCGGCGGGCAGGCCATTCCGGCCGTCTCGGCGGCGCCGTGGGGCAGCGCGAGCATCGTGCTGATCTCGCACGCGTACATCCACCTGCTGGGCCGCGGCGGCGTCACCGAAGCGAGCCGCATCGCGATCCTGAACGCGAACTACGTCAAGTCGCTTCTCGAGCCGCACTTCGAGGTGCTCTACGCGAACACGAACGGCCGCGTCGCGCATGAGCTCATCTTCGACCTGCGGCCGTTCCGCACGGCGGCCGGCATCACCGAGCAGGACGTGGCCAAGCGGCTGATGGACTACGGATTCCACGCGCCGACCGTCTCGTTCCCGGTCGCCGGGACCCTGATGGTCGAGCCGACCGAGAGCGAGCCCCGCGACGAGCTCGACCGTTTCTGCCAGGCGCTGATCAACATCCGCCGCGAGATTCAGGCGGTCATGGACGGAACGGCCGAGCGGTCCGACAACGTCCTGAAGAACGCGCCCCACACCGGCGAGGAAATTGCCCGGGCCGACTGGGATCACCCGTACTCGCGCGACGAGGCGGCGTTTCCGTTGCCCTTCGTGCGCGCCGGCAAGTATTGGCCGCCCGTGGGCAGAATCGACGACGCCCACGGCGACCGGAACCTGGTCTGTTCCTGTCCGCCGGTCGAGGTCTACGCCGCGGAAGAGTAGCCGGGCGCCAGGCGACGATTGGTGGGCTAGCGCTAGCGCTGCTCGCGCCGCGTCAGGACGATCTCGTATTCCTGGCAGACCTTGAGGGCGCGGACGCGCTGCGCCGTGCGCAGGTGGGCGATGTCCTGCTGATCGATGATGTGCCGCTGCCGCAGCAGCTGGATGAATTCCTCGTAGGGCTCACGGATGGCGTCCACGACCACCGGGTCCATCGGGAACGTGAGAAACTTGTCCTCTGGCATGGCCGGTTCCTCGCCGGAGTCCGAGTGCCGCACGGGGGGCGACGGAGCGCTGGAATCGTCCCCGATGCCATCATGCGGCAAATCACATGCTTGTGCAACGATACCTCACCCTACCCTCGGCCTGACCGCCGGCAGCTGCATGTCGAGAAACCGCTACCGGAAACCATGTTGGCCATGAGCGCCGCCTGCTTCGCGGCCGGCACTCGTGGCGCTGCCGGCCGGTCTAGCGCTGCGCTACGGTCAGCTCGTGGGCCTGCCGGTGGAACCCTTCCGCGAGCGCGCCGGTCACCCGACCCGGCCGGCCCGAGCCGACCACCTGGCCGTCGAGGCGCGTCACGGGCAGCACGCCCCGGGTCGTGCTGGTGATGAACATCTCGTCCGCGGTCTCGAGGTCGGCGTCCGTGAGGACGGCCTCCCGCACGGGCACGCCCACGGCGCGGCCGACCTCGAACAGGAAGTTCCGCGTCACTCCTTCGAGCAGGCCCGAGTCGAGCGAGGGGGTCAGCGCCTCGCCGCGCCTGACGAGGAAGAAGTTGGACTGCGCGCACTCGGAGATCTCGCCGCGGTGGTTTCGCATCAGAGCCTCGCGGGCGCCCTTGCGCAGCGCCTCCTGCATGGCCAGGGCATTGTTCAACAGGTTGTTGGACTTGATGCGCGGGTCGAGGGCGAGCGGGTGGTTGCGGATGACGGACGAGCGAACAATCGCGATGCCGCGCGAGAAGAGCGCGGCCGGCAGCTCGGCGTGCGGCAGCACGATGATGACGACCGTGGGCTCCGGGCAGCCGCCCGGGTCGTAGCTCAGCGCGCCGACGCCGCGGGTCACGAGCAGGCGGACGTACCATTCGGTCGAGCCGTTCGCCGCGGCCGTCGTCTCGTCGATCCGGGCGGCGAACTGCCGGTCGCTGAGGGGGACGGCCAGATCTATCGCCGCGGCCGAGGCGCGCAGCCGCCGAAAGTGTCGATCGAGCAAGAAGGGACGTCGATTGTAAGTGCGCAGCGTTTCGTAGATCCCTTCGCCGAAGAGAAAGCCGTGGTCGAACACCGGCACGACCGCCGAGGCTCCGTCACTGATCCGCCCGTTCACGTTCACCGTCGCGTTCTGCATGGTTGTGGCCGGCGACCGGCGCCGACTGACCCCTGTGCTAGTGTACCAACGAGTTGTCGATGCGGGTGCTCGACGCCGCGCAGATGCGCGAGGTTGACCGCCGCACGATCGAGGAGATAGGGATTCCATCGGTCGTGCTGATGGAAAATGCCGGGCAACGAGTCGTGGAGGCGATGGAGTCGGCCTTCGATGATCTCGGCGCCCGCCGGGTGGCGGTGTTGTGCGGCCGCGGCAACAACGGGGGCGACGGCTTCGTCGTCGCGCGCCTGCTGCGCGGGCGCGGCGTCGACCCGACTGTCTTCGTGCTCGGCGCGCCGGACGCCGTGCGCGGCGACGCGCGGACGAACCTGGACATTCTGGGCCGCATCGGCGCGCGGATCGTCGCGGTGCCCGACAGCGCCTCGTGGGCGCGGCACGGATCCGATATCGGCAGGCATGACCTGATCGTCGACGCGATATTCGGCACCGGGCTGGGCAGGCCGTTGGATGGTATGCTCCGGGCCGTGGTCGATGACGTGAATGCGGCGCCCGCGCCGACCGTGTCCGTCGATCTGCCGAGCGGGTTGTCCGCCGACAGCCACCAGCCGCTCGGCCCGGTCGTGCAGGCCGCGGTCACGGTCGCTCTCGGGGCCCCGAAGATTCCGCTCGTGCTGCCGCCCGGCAACGCCTGTGCGGGGGAGCTGGTGGTCGCCGATATCGGGATTCCCGCCGCCGTCATCGAGGACGTCGAGGGGCAGCGGCTCGAGCTGCTGACGCCTGCCGGCATCCGGCGTCTCATTCCGGAGCGCCCCGCGGGCGCCCACAAGGGCGATTTCGGGCACGTGCTGATCGTGGCGGGGTCGCGTGGGAAGACCGGAGCCGCGTGTCTGGCCGGCATCGGCGCCCTGCGGTCGGGGGCGGGTCTCGTTACGTTGGCCACCCCCGCGTCCTGCGTCCCGACCGTTGCCGCGGGAGCACCGGAGTACATGACGCTGCCGCTCGCCGAGACGGCTGCCGGGACCGTGAGCGGGGAGGCGCTGGAGGCCGTTCTCGATGCGCGCTGCGACGTGATCGCGGTCGGCCCCGGGCTGGGAACCGGGGCTGGCCCGGCCGGGCTGGTGCATGGCCTGCTGGAGCGCGCACGGGTGCCGCTGGTGCTCGACGCGGATGCCCTCAACGCTTGTGTCGATGCGCCCTCCCGGCTCGACCGTCGGACAGGCCCCGACCTCGTCGTGACGCCCCATCCCGGCGAGATGGCCAGGCTGTGCGGGCGGTCGGCGGCGGACGTGCAGGCCGATCGGCTGGGCACGGCGCGGCGCTTCGCGAGCGAGCGGCGGGTGCACGTCGTGCTCAAGGGCGCCCGCACGCTCGTGGCCAGGCCCGACGGCGCCGTCTACGTCAACCGTACCGGGAATCCGGGCATGGCTACCGGCGGGACCGGCGACGTCCTGGCGGGCGTGGTCGCGGCGTGGCTGGGGCAGCTCGGCGACGCGGCCGCGGCCTGCAACGCGGGTGTCTATCTGCATGGACTGGCCGGCGATCTCGCCGCCGAGAGCGGCGGGGAAGTCGCCATGACCGCTTCCGACCTCGCCGCGGCGCTGGGGCGGGCGGTCGAGGAGACGATCGATCCGAAGTCACGGTGAGGCGGAGACCGCCTGCATTGCGCGTGAGCTGGCGGCCGGGCTCGCTCCCGGCAGCATCGTCCTGCTGTTCGGCGAGCTGGGGGTCGGCAAGACGGCGTTCGTACGGGGCCTGCTGGAAGGCGCGGGCGGCGTGCCGGACGATGTGTCGAGCCCGACGTTCACCCTGATTCAGCAGTACTCGGCGCGCCTGCCCGTGGCGCACGTCGACCTGTACCGCCTTTCGCCCGCGGAGGTCGACGATCTCGGCCTGGACGAGTTGGCGTCCGCGTCCGGCATCGTCGCCATCGAGTGGGCCGACCGCCTGCCGCGCCCGCCGGGCGGGGCGATCCGCGTCCACATCGAGGACGGGGGAGGCGATACGCGGGAGATCCGCGTCGAGCGCCCGGACGCAGCGCCGGCCGGACTCGCGGCGGAACGGTGAGCCGCAGCGCGCCAGTCGACCGCCACGGCCGCGACTTGTCCGGCGGATCGAGCTAGTGGTCCGTCACGTCATAATGTTCGGATAGACGGACTTGAGTTTACGCCGCGCATCGTCCACCTTCATCTGCCAGTCGACACCGCGTTGCGTGCCGTTGACGTCGGTGGACCACGCCGAGACTTCGCCGTGCAGCGTCGCGAGGTCGCCGCTGCGGCGCCCGTGCAGGCATTGGCGCGTCATGGAACTGAGTTCGTTCTCCGCGATGTTCAGCCAGCTCCCGTGTTTCGGCGTGTAACAGAACTCGATGCGACGAACCAGTTCCCGGGCTCGGGTCGGCTCGAACACTTCGTAGAAGGCACCCTTCGTGTGCGTGTTGAGGTTGTCGCACACCAAGGTGATCTTC
Source organism: Vicinamibacterales bacterium (assembly GCA_965222265.1). GTDB lineage: Bacteria > Acidobacteriota > Vicinamibacteria > Vicinamibacterales > UBA8438 > JAAXGX01. Next base: position 3,896,765 of record CBDCTP010000003.1, on the reverse strand, counting down.
GGGCAGTCGGCGTAGCGTCCTTCCAACAGGCCGGCGACCTCCACCGCCCAGTCCGCCTTCGTGCGCCGGGCTCGGGCCGTCGCCTGCCGCCAACCTGCCAGCGGCTCGCTGAACAGGAAGACCGAGGCCGTGCCAGCCCGTTCGTACTCGTAGTCGACACGGCGGGGCCGCTCCTTGGTGGCGGCCATCGGCGGGCGAGTTTCCTTGACCCGTTGCACCGGCTGCTCATCCATGCACACGACAGGGCAAGCCGGGTCGTACGGTTGCGCATAGATGTCCAGGACCTGCTCCATGTGCGCCACGAACTCGGCATCGGCCTGCGGCGGGATCACCCAGTACTCGATTTTCCGCCGCGTCATCCCGTTTTTTTCAGCGTCCGCCGGATCGTTTCGTGGCTGACCGACTCGACGACCGCCAACTCGACGACCCGGCGCGCCAACAGCCGCAACGACCAGTGGGCATAGCCTGTCGGGGGCGGCCCCAGACGCAGGGCGATGATGCGAGCCTCCTGTTCGCCGTTGAGCAGTTTGGGGACCGGGGGGAACTCCCGCCGTTTGCGTTCCAGCGCCCGCTCGAACCCCTCCAGCACACATCGTTGGCGAATGTTCTCGACCGTTTTGGTGCGGCACGGAACGGCGTCGGCGATCTGCTGGTCGGTCCACGCCGGCCCGTCCGCATCGGCCTGCAAGAGAATCTGCGCGCGTCGCACCCTCTCGCTGCTGCCGTTGAGCTTGCGGACCGTCTGTTGACAGACCTCGCGTTCCGGGGCTGTGAGTCGAACGATGTACCTCTTTTGCGGCATGGAAACTCTCTCGGTTCGAGACGAGTTCCCCGATAGTCCTAATGTTTATTGATGGCACAGCACTAGGAGTCTGCGCCGCAGAACGGAGACTCCGCAAGGCGCGCACAGCGCGCCTCGGCGGGAGCGGCGCGGGGCTGCGGGGTCCCCGCGAGCGGACGCCGGGGGTTCGGGGCAAAGCCCCGCCTGATTGAAGCTACGGGAGGACTCATGAAGACACTGCTGACAACCGGCGCCCTGCTGATCGCCTGGACGGCGGCCCCGGCCGCCCAGCCGTCCGACGGCAACGACATTCCGCGCAACGTCTGGGACCGGCCCTCGCTGGGAGGGGTCTGGAACTTCTCGTCCGACGTTCCGCTGGAGCGGCCGGAACGATTCGGCGAGCGAGAGATCATGACCGAGGAGGAAGTGGCGGAGCTGCGCGCGCGCCTCGCGGCCGCGGACGCGGCCTCGGACGAGGCGGTACCCGGCCTCGGCGGACCGGGCGGCTACAACGACTTCTGGGTGGAGCGGGCCGGCATCGCCGACCACATCCGCACGTCGCATATCGTGTACCCCGCCGACGGCCGGTTGCCCGCGCCGGTGGACGGGGTCGACACGGTAGCCGGGGGGCTCCTGGAAGACGTTCCCGGCGAGCGGCCGGTTCGCTTCGTGGTCGGGGGCATCGGCACGGACGGCCCCGAGGACCGCGGTCTGTCGGAGCGCTGCCTGGTGGGCTTCAACGCCGGCCCGCCGTTCGTCCCGAGCCTCTACAACAACAACGTGCAGATCGTGCAGAACCGGGACCACGTGGTGATCATCACCGAGATGATCCACGATGCGCGGATCGTCCCGATCGGCGACCGGCCCGCGCTCGACGAGAGGATCGGCCTATGGTCCGGGAGCTCGCCGGGCCATTGGGACGGCGACACTCTGGTGGTCGAGACGCGGAACTTCAACGGGCTGACCAAGAGCTTCGGCTCGTTCGGCACCTCCGCGCACAAGGTGTTGACCGAGCGGCTCACCCGCACCGATCGGGACACGGTGGAGTACGAGTGGACGATCGACGATCCCGCCACCTTCACCGACAGGTGTTCGGCGTCAATTACTTTTGCCGCTGGGCGTCAAGAATTCTTGCCGGTCGAGAAGCCGTGAATTGGTGTCGAGGAGGATGATGCTTGTGCAGCCTGTGGGCGGCGCTCGCGTCGTCCAAAGCGGGGTGGGAAACGCGCTTCGTCGACGGTCCCAAGCTCTCCGGATGGTCCGCGCGCGTTTTCCACGCCGCTGGCAGGATGCACAGGCCGTCGGGAGTCGAACCGACCCGCGGGCAGGCGCTCGACGAGCTCGACCACGGCCCGAAAGCATGATCGGAACGTCGCCGCCGAAGCCATGCTCGGTTTTCGAACGGAACGCTCAGGAGGTCGCGGCTCGGGGGCGGCGCGGCAACAGCGGGCCCGGTGGCCGTCCACGAGGCGCGGGCGGTGGTGACGGCGACGTCGGGCGCGACGGGTCCGTTCGAAAGCTCGGCACGTCGAACTCGAGCACCACCGAGTGGTGCACCAGCCGGTCGATCGCCGCGGCGGTGGCCATCTGGTCGCGGAAGATCCGGTCCCACTGGCTGAAGACCAAGTTGCTGGTCACCATCACCGAGCGGCGCTCGTAGCGTTCGGCGAGCAGCGTGAAGAGCACCTCGGCCTCGTCGGGACTCTGCTGCACGTAGCCGAGATCGTCGAGCAGGATCACCTCGAAGAGGTCGAGCTTGCGCAGCCCTCGCGGCAGGTCGAGGTCGCGTTTGGCCCCGAGCAATTCCTGGACCAGGGCGTAGGCCGGCACGTACAACACGCTGTGGCCGGCCTCGACCAGCGCGTGCCCGACGGCGCACAGCGCGTGGCTCTTGCCGACGCCCGGTAGACCGAAGGCCAGCACATTGGTCGCCGTCTCGAGGAACGCCCCGGTGGCCAGCGTCTGCAGCTGCTGCACGACCGGGCCCGGCAACCGACCCGTGTCGAGCGTCTCGAACGTCTTGCCGGGCGGCAGGCGCGAGGCCCGTCGCAGCCGGGTAATCCGGCGCTGGCGACGCGCCTCGGCTTCGGCCTCGAACACTTCCACCAGCACCACCAGCGCGTCGTGGTGGCCGGCCTGCGTCAGCCGCGGCACCAGCTCGTCGGCCGCCGTCGTCAGGCCGAACTGCTTGAGCAGCGTCGTCGACGCCGTGCTCGCCGGCGTCATCCGTGCAGACCGCCGGTCAACAGCGCGTCGTAGTGCGCCAAGTCCGGCCGGGGGATGTGCACCACGGGGAGGGTCGGGACCGGCGGGCGCACCTGGGCCTGAACACCGGCATAGTCGCACGTAGCGCCGGCGTCGAGTCGGGCCCGAAGCGTCGCCTCGACCCGCCGCTCGCTGGTCGTCGCCGCCAGGTGCAGCAGCCGCACATACTCGACGTCGGCCCGCTCGCCGTGCGTCCGACCCAGCGCGTCATACGCGGCCCGGAACGTCAGCGACGGAAACAGCTCCTCGCGGAAGCGATACCGGGCAAAGGCGCCCGGCTTGCGGACCAGGCTCGCGATGATGTGGCGATAGTCGATCCGGTGGTCCGCCTCTCCCCGCAGCCGCGGCATCGTGCACAGCGCCCGGCCGCCGTAGAGAACCTCGACCATCGACGGATGCTGGCGCGCCTCGACCGTGTGACCGATCAACCGCGACGGCACCGAATAGATTCGCCCCCCGACGCGGATCGTGCTCCACTTGCGCACCCGGCACTGAAACGTCGTGTGCTCCGGTACCCGCGCCGGCGGCAACGGCTGCAGAAATGCCCGTTCCTCCGCGAAGCGAGCCGACGCCGGCGCATTCCGCTCCTCGTCGACGACCGCCCGTACCAAGCGCAGATACGCCGACTCGTCGTCGAAGTCTCTCGCCCCTCGCAACAAAAGCGCCTGCTCGATGGCCGTCTTCGTCCGGAAGTGCGACTGCTCGGCCACCCCGTTCTCATGCGGCTTGCCCGGCTGGATCCGTGACGAGCCCAGCCCGTAGTGGTCCAGCACCTGCTGGAATCGCGCCGTCAGCTGGCGCCCACCGCTCCGCTTCAACTCATGCGTCGCCGCCGACAGATTGTCGTGACGAAGCACCGCCGGCACCGCCCCCAGCGTCCACAGCGCGCCCTGCAGGCCCGCCACCAGCGCCTCGAACGTCTCGCTCACGGCCAACGTCACATACGTCCACTTGCTGTAGCTCAGCACCCACTCGAACAGCAGGTGCGGGAACGCCACGCCCCGTAGCGTCACGCCCAGGTCGCTCGCGTCGGTGAAGTCGAACGCCGCTTCCCGGCCCGGGACCGCCACCTGCTCGAAGTAAACCTCGCGGTCAGGACCGTACTGCGCCCGCCATTCGCGGACCCGCCGCTGCAATGTCCGTAGCTGGCCGGCCTGAAAGCGACCCGGATGCCGCCGCGACAGCCACGTGAACAGCTTCAGTACCTGCAGCCGTCCCTCCCTGTCGGCCACCAACTGCGGCACCACCTCCGACTCCCACACGCCGACGAACGGGTCTTCCCGCGTCCGCCACGTCCGCGGCGCCTTCGACGTCGACGGCAACGCGCCGCGCTGCCAGTCTCGCGCCGTCCGCTCGCTCATGCCCGCCGCCGCCGCGGCCGACGCCAACGTCTTCCCGGACATCCGTTGCTCGCGCAATCGCCGCACCTGCCCATCCGTGACCAACCCGCCCTCCACGAGGAAAACGGGCAGTCTCACACAACTCGGGGTCCGTCCACGAGCCGACCGATCGCGTCCTCGGCAACCGGCAAGAATAATTGTCGTTGATCACACCCTCTCGCTGCTGCCGTTGAGCTTGCGGACCGTCTGTTGACAGACCTCGCGTTCCTGGGCTGTGAGTCGAACGATGTACCTCTTTTGCGGCATGGAAACTCTCTCGGTTCGAGACGAGTTCCCCGATAGTCCTAATGTTTATTGATGGCACAGCACTAGGAGTCTGCGCCGCAGAACGGAGACTCCGCAAGGCGCGCACAGCGCGCCTCGGCGGGAGCGGCGCGGGGCTGCGGGGTCCCCGCGAGCGGACGCCGGGGGTTCGGGGCAAAGCCCCGTCTGATTGAAGCTACGGGAGGACTCATGAAGACACTGCTGACAACCGGCGCCCTGCTGATCGCCTGGACGGCGGCCGCGGTCGCCCAGCCGTCCGACGGCAACGACATTCCGCGCAACGTCTGGGACCGGCCCTCGCTGGGAGGGGTCTGGAACTTCTCGTCCGACGTTCCGCTGGAGCGGCCGGAACGATTCGGCGAGCGAGAGATCATGACCGAGGAGGAAGTGGCGGAGCTGCGCGCGCGCCTCGCGGCCGCGGACGCGGCCTCGGACGAGGCCGTACCCGGCCTCGGCGGACCGGGCGGCTACAACGACTTCTGGGTGGAGCGGGCCGGCATCACCGACCACATCCGCACGTCGCATATCGTGTACCCCGCCGACGGCCGGTTGCCCGCGCCGGTGGACGGGGTCGACACGGTAGCCGGGGGGCTCCTGGAAGACGTTCCCGGCGAGCGGCCGGTTCGCTTCGTGGTCGGGGGCATCGGCACGGACGGCCCCGAGGACCGCGGTCTGTCGGAGCGCTGCCTGGTGGGCTTCAACGCCGGCCCGCCGTTCGTCCCGAGCCTCTACAACAACAACGTGCAGATCGTGCAGAACCGGGACCACGTGGTGATCATCACCGAGATGATCCACGATGCGCGGATCGTCCCGATCGGCGACCGGCCCGCGCTCGACGAGAGGATCGGCCTGTGGTCCGGGAGCTCGCGGGGCCATTGGGACGGCGACACCCTGGTGGTCGAGACGCGGAACTTCAACGGGCTGACCAAGAGCTTCGGCTCGTTCGGCACCTCCGCGCACAAGGTGTTGACCGAGCGGCTCACCCGCATCGATCGGGACACGGTGGAGTACGAGTGGACGATCGACGATCCCGCCACCTTCACCGACAGGTTCACGGCGATCGTTCCGCTGACCAGGGTGGCCGGAGAGCTGCACGAGTATGCCTGCCATGAGGGCAACTACGGCATGGAGAACATTCTGCGCGGTGCGCGGGCGGAGGAACGGGCGGAGCAGGAGGGCCGGTAGGAGTCTGGGGCGGAGCCCGGTGCAAACCCCCCAAGGCGCGCACGGCGCGCCTCGGCGGGAGCGGCGCGGGGCTGCGGGGTCCCCGCAAGCGGACGCCGGGGGTTCGGGGCAAAGCCCCGTCTGATTGAAGCTACTCGCTGCGGTAGTTCGGCGCCTCCTTGGTGATCACCACGTCGTGGACGTGGCTCTCGCGGACGCCGGCCGGCGTGATCCGGATGAGCTGGGCGTCGCGCTGCAGATCGGCAATCGACGGCGAGCCGCAATACCCCATGCCGGCGCGGACGCCGCCCACCAGCTGGTGAATCATCGCGGCGACGCTGCCCTTGTGCGGCACGCGACCCTCGATGCCCTCCGGCACGAGCTTCTGGGTTCCCTCGTCGGCGGGGGTCTCCGGCAGCTCGAACTCGTCCTGGAAGTACCGATCGCGGCTGCCGCTGCGCATGGCCCCGATCGAGCCCATGCCGCGATACTCCTTGAAGCTGCGGCCCTGATACAGGATCAGCTCGCCCGGGCTCTCGTCGGTGCCGGCGAACAGGCTTCCGATCATGACGCTGCTCGCGCCCACGGCGATCGCCTTCGCGATGTCTCCCGAGTAGCGCACGCCGCCGTCGGCGATGATCGGCACGCCGCTGCGGCTGGCGACCTCGGCGCAGTCGCCCACCGCGGTGACCATCGGCACACCGATGCCGGCCACGACGCGCGTCGTGCATATCGAGCCCGATCCGATGCCGACCTTCACGGCGTCGACGCCTGCGTCGATCAACGACTCGGCGCCCTCGGCGGTCGCCACGTTGCCGGCTACGAGATCGGTGGACGGAAAGGCGCGCCGGAGCCTGCGGGCCATCTCGATGACGTTCTCCGAGTGGCCGTGGGCGCTGTCGAGCACCAGCACGTCGACGTGCGCCGCGACGAGCGCTTCCGCGCGCTCGATCGTGTCGCGCGCAATCCCGACGGCCGCACCCACGCGCAGCCGTCCCAGCCCGTCCTTGCTGGCCGCGGGGTACTTGATCATCTTCTGGATGTCCTTGACCGTGATCAGCCCGCGCAGGTTGAACTCCTCGTCGACGACCAGGAGCTTCTCGACACGATGGTGGTGGAGTATGTCCTTCGCCTGCTCGAGCGTCGTGCCGACCGGCACCGTGATTAGATCGTCCCGCGTCATCACCTCGGCGATCGGCCGGTGGGTGTCGGCCTGGAAGCGCAGGTCGCGGTTGGTCAGGATGCCCACGAGCCGGCCCTCGTTGCGGCCGTCCTCGGTGATGGGAACGCCCGAGATCCGGTACTTCTTCATCAGCTCGAGCGCCTGGTAGACGCTGCTCCGGGGCGAGAGGGTGATGGGGTTGACGATCATCCCGCTCTCGGACCGCTTGACGCGGTCGACCTCCGATGCCTGCTCGGCGATGTCGAGGTTCTTGTGCACGATCCCGATGCCGCCGAGCTGCGCCATGGCGATGGCCATGCGCGACTCGGTGACGGTGTCCATGGCCGCGCTGACCAGGGGCACCTTGAGGGAGATGTTGCGTGTGAAGTGGCTGGAGACGTCCACGTCGCTCGGCACGACGCACGAGTGGCGCGGCACCAGCAGCACGTCGTCGAACGTGAGCGCGGTGGCGATCGTCGCGCCGGTCAGGCGGCTCTGTCGTGCTCGAGTCCGTGTCTCCATCGTCACGCCCCGTGGCATTTCTTGTACTTCTTGCCGCTCCCGCATGGACACGGCGCGTTGCGGCCCACCTTCGGCATGTCGCGCCTGACGGTCTGCACCGCGGCGTCGTCGCCGCCCGTGCGCGCGGGGCGCGGTGCGCCGCCGCCCACCGCCGCCGCCGCAAAGGCCGGCGCGGGCTCGCCGGGCTGACTGTACGAGACCGGCGCCGCGCGGCGGAGCACCGGCCGGGCCGGCGCCGCCCCGTCGCGGTCCCGGGCGACGGGGCGCAGGCGCCACAGGTACTTCACCGTCTCCTCGTCGATGCGGTCCTTCATCGCCTGGAACATCGAAAAGCTCTCCCGCTTGTACTCCACGAGCGGGTTGCGCTGACCGTACCCGCGCAGGCTGATGCCTTCCTTGAGATGGTCCAGGCCGTAGAGGTGGTCCTTCCACTGCACGTCGACCACCTGCAGCATGATGTCGCGCTCGACGCGGCGCAGGAGCGCCGGGTCGATTTCCGCCTCCTTCGCTTCGTATTTCGCGGTTGCGGCCGACCACAGCGCCTGGCCGATGTCGTCGGTGCCCAGGTCCTGCAGATCGATCAGCGCGAGTTGCTCGTTGTCGAGGCCGAAGAGCTCACCGGCGTACCGTCTGACCGCATCCAGGTCCCACTCTTCCGGGTCGACGTCCGGGCCGCAAACGGTATCCACCTGCTCGTAGACGAGCCCTTCGGCCAGCGTCATGAGGTATGTGCGGGTGTCGACCTCGCGGCTGTCCGTCTCCGAGTCCTCGTCGAGGCGTATGGTGCCTTCGAGCAGCTCCCTCCGCAGCGCGTAGACGTTCTCGCGCTGCTTGTTCATGACATCGTCGTACTCGAGCAGGTGCTTCCGGACGGAGAAGTTCTGTGCCTCGACCTGCTTCTGGGCGCGCTCGATGGCCCGCGTCACCATCTTGTGCTCGATGGGCACGCCCTCTTCCATGCCCAGCCGCTCCATGAGCCCGGCGATCCGATCGGACCCGAAGATGCGCATGAGGTCGTCTTCCAGCGAGAGGTAGAAGCGCGACGAGCCGGGATCTCCCTGCCGGCCGGCGCGGCCGCGCAGCTGGTTGTCGATGCGCCGCGCCTCGTGCCGCTCCGTGCCGATGATGTGCAGCCCGCTGCTGCGCACCACCTCCTCGTGCTCGGCGTTCGTCCGGGCCCTGAAGTGGTCGAAGACCCGTTCCCAGTCCGCGCGCGGCGTCCGGTAGTAGCGGTCCTCGTGGGAGAAGTAGACGAACGACTCGTCGTCGACGAAACGAAAGTCGGCCTTCGGGACCTCCCGGGCCACGTCCTCCTTGAGCGCCTGCTGGCGCGCCATGTACTCGGGGTTTCCGCCGAGCAGAATGTCGGTCCCGCGTCCCGCCATGTTGGTGGCGATGGTCACGTTGCCCTTGCGGCCCGCCTGCGCGACGATCTCCGCTTCCCGCTCGTGGTACTTCGCGTTGAGCACCACGTGGCGGACGCCGCGGCGCTTGAGCATGGCGGCGAGCCGCTCGGACTTCGCAATCGAGACGGTACCGCACAGCACCGGCCGTCCCTGCTCCTGCTGCTCCGCGATGTCGTCGACGATCGCGCTGTACTTCTCGACCTCGGTCCGGTAGATGGAATCCGGCAGCTCGAGCCGCACGAGCTGCCGGTTGGTCGGCACGACGACGACGTCGAGGTCGTAGATCTTGGCGAACTCGGGGGCCTCGGTCTCGGCGGTCCCCGTCATGCCCGAGAGCTTGTCGTACTTGCGGAAGTAGTTCTGGAACGTGACGGTCGCCAGCGTCTGGTTCTCGCGCTCGATCTTGACCTTTTCCTTGGCTTCGACCGCCTGGTGCAGCCCGTCGCTCCAGCGCCGTCCCGGCATGAGCCGCCCGGTGAACTCGTCCACGATGACGACCTGCCCGTCCTTGACCATGTAGTCGACGTCGCGGCGGAACAGCGCGTGGGCGCGCAGCGCCTGGTTGATATGGTGCAGCAGCGGCATGTTGGCCGGGTCGTACAGCCCGCCCGGCTGCAGCCGGTGCCGGAGGAGCTCTTCGGCTTTCGCGATGCCGCTCTCGGTCAGCGAGACCGTCTTGTGCTTCTCGTCCTTCAGGTAGTCGCCGGTCGTCTCCAGCTCCGCCCGCCGCTCCGCCGGGACGTTGCCTTGGGTGACGGCGCCCGGCTTGAGACGGGGCACCACCCGGTCCACCTCGTAGTAGAGCTCGGTGGATTGCTCGGCGGGACCGGAGATGATGAGTGGGGTCCGGGCCTCGTCGATCAGGATGCTGTCGACCTCGTCGACGATGGCGAAGTGGTGCCCGCGCTGCACGAACCGCGCGACCTCGAACTTCATGTTGTCGCGCAGGTAGTCGAATCCGAACTCGTTGTTGGTCCCGTAGGTGATGTCGCACGCGTACGCCGCCTGGCGTTCCGCGTCCTGCATGTCGTGCTGGACGACGCCCACCGTCATGCCCAGGAAGCGGTAGATGCGCCCCATCCACTCCGAGTCGCGCCGGGCCAGGTAGTCGTTGACGGTCACCACGTGCACGCCCTTGCCGCTCAGCGCGTTCAGGTACGCGGCCAGGGTTGCGACGAGCGTCTTGCCCTCGCCCGTCTTCATCTCGGCGATGGTGCCGCGGTGAAGGACCATGCCGCCGATGAGCTGCACGTCGAAGTGCCGCATCTGCAGCGTGCGCCAGCCTGCCTCCCTGACGACCGCGAACGCCTCGCTCAGCAGTTCGTCGAGCGCTGCCCCGCGCGCGACGCGTTCCCGGAAGTCGGCGGTCCGCACCCGCAGCTCGTCGTCGGAGAGCGCCCGCACATCGGCCTCGCGCGCGTTGATCTCCGCCACGCGTGGTTGCAGGCGCTTCAGGAGGCGCTGGTTCTCGGTGCCGAAGACCTTGGCGAGGATGGTATCGAGCATCACGCTGGGACCGCTGAGTGCGCCGGCGGCCAGCGCCGGCGGCCATGCGCGCCCTGGCACGGTCCCGGCCGATGGACCCTTGGAACAGCTGGCATGAGATGGGACTGAGCTAGCGCAGGGATTCCTCGATTCTAGGGAAGGGCGGGGAGATCCGTCAAGAAGACCGCGCCGTGGAACGATGCGGATTCCCCCGGGAGGGTTGGTTGGGCGGCAACCGGAGCCGCAGGCGACGATTGCCGGGCTAGTCGGTGGCGACGGAAGGGGAACCGGTCAGGAGCCGGCGCGGGTTGATCGTGCGCCCGTTGGCCCGAACCTCGTAGTGCACGTGGTGTCCGGTCGCTCTCCCGGTCGCGCCGACCGATCCGATGAGGTCACCGCGGACCACCGTATCACCCGCGGCGACGACGAACTCCGACAGGTGCCCATAGCGGGTCGTCAGCCCGAATCCGTGATCGATCTCGACCAGGTTGCCGTACGCGCCGTTGCGGGACGCCCGCGTGACGCGCCCCGCCGCCGTCGCGTAGACAGGCTGCCCCTTGCGGGTCGAGATGTCGACGGCCGGGTGAAAGTCCCGCTGGCCCGTGAACGGATCGTCGCGATAGCCGTAGCCCGCGGAGATCCAGCCGTCGGCCGGCCAGATGGTCGGGGTGGCGTCGGCGAGCGCCTCGCGGTGCGCCACGCCCAGCGTCACCATCTGCAGGGCGTCCTGCAGCGATTCGAGCAGGTCGCGCAGGCTATCGAACACCTGGCCCGCCGACTCCAGCTCGTCCGAATCCGGTAGTCCGGGAGCCGCCTGCGTGGCGTCGGGCAGGCTCTCGACGGACGCGCGCAGGGCCGGGTCCATGCCGATGCGCTCCCCGAGGTCCCTGACGGCCGTGCGCAGCGTCGGCAACTGCCCGCTCAGGCGCGCGGTGGCCTCGCGATGCACCGAGCCTTCGAGCGCGAGCCGCTGGTTCTGCGCCCTGAGATCGTCGATTGTGGCTTGGGCCGTCAGCCCCAGGTACACGCCGAGGGCGAACGGCGCCGCGAGGAACGCTCCCGCGAGGGCGAGGATCCAGTGCGTGCCGACGTTGAAGCGCCGGGGCACACGGTGGCCGTCCGTTATGGCCAGGGAGTAGCGCGAACGGGGCATGAACGATGACCGCTGCACAGAACTTCCAGAGATTACCATGCGGTGCCCGCGAATGTCAGCCCCGTTCATTCCGGTACCCCAGGGCCTCCGCGAGGTGCGTGTCCGCGACGACCGCGGAACCCTCCAGATCGGCGATCGTGCGCGCGACGCGCCGCACCCGGTCATAGGCCCGTGCCGAGAGTCCCAGGCGCGTCACCGCGCGTTCGAGCAACCGCCGCTCGTCGGGGCCGAGCGCACAGAAGGCCGCCAGTCGCTTGCCGCGCAGACCGGCGTTCGTCCGACAGGGCAGGCCCCGGTAGCGCTGCGCCTGGCGCTGCCGCGCGGCCATCACGCGCGCGCGCACGCCCCGTGACGACTCGCCGTGGCGGGGTCCGGTCAACGTACCGGCGGGAACCGGGGCCATCGGCACCGTGATGTCGAGCCGGTCGCGCAATGGTCCGGACAGCCGCCCATGGTACCGGCTGATCTGCAGCGGCGTGCAGCGGCAAGCACGCACCGGATCCCCCAGATAGCCGCAGATGCAGGGGTTCATGGCGGCAACCAGCATGAACCGGGCCGGAAAAGTTGCGATGCCCGCGGCCCTCGCGATGGTGACGGAGCCTTCCTCGAGCGGTTGGCGGAGCACCTCGAGGGCCCGCCGGTCGAATTCAGCGATCTCATCGAGGAACAGCACCCCGTTGTGGGCGAGGCTCACCTCGCCCGGATGCGGCTCGGCCCCGCCCCCGATCAGCGCCACCTCGGAGACCGTGTGGTGGGGCGCCCGGAACGGTCGGCTGCGTACGAGCCCGCCCGCGGCCGGAACCAGTCCGAGCACCGAGTGGATTGCGCTCGTCTCCATGGTCTCCTCGAAGCTGGGCGGCGGCAGAATGCCGGGCAGGCTGCACGCCAGCAGCGTCTTGCCGGCGCCTGGCGGACCGACGAGCAGCAGGTTGTGTTGACCGGCCGCCGCAATCTCCAGCGCGCGCTTGGCGGTGCGCTGGCCCCGAATGTCGGCCAGATCGCGGTCGCTCTCGGCAGCGGGCGGCGGACAGGCCGCGGGCCCGGGCACGTCGGCGGTGCGCTCTTCGTTGAGCACGGCTGCGGCTTCCGCGAGCGAGGAAACCATGCCGATCTCGAGATCCGGCACGATGGCCGCCTCAGGGCCGCTTGGCGCCGGCAGGAGCAGCGACAGCCGATTGCGGCGGGCCGTCAGCGCGACGGGCAGCACGCCGCGTGTGGGCTGGATGCGGCCGTCGAGGGACAGTTCGCCGAGCATGACGAGTTCGGTGAACTCGCGCCGCTTGATGGCGCCGCTGGCCGCCAGCACGCCCACGGCTATCGGCAGGTCGAACGCGGTCCCGCGCTTGCGAACGTCGGCCGGCGCGAGGTTGATGGTGATGCGATGGGCGGGAAACTCGAAGCCGGAGTTGCGGATGGCGCTGCGTACCCGGTCGCGGCTCTCGCGGACGCTCGAATCGGGGAGGCCCACCATGCTGAATGTCGGGAGCCCGAACGAAACGTCCACCTCGACGCGGACCAGGGAGGCTTCCACGCCGAAGAGGGCCGCGGACCACAAGCGGGCGAGCACGCCCCGAGCCATCGCAAGTTTCGCTCCAGCAACGGGCCGTGACACGGGCATCGAATTGTTCCCGCGGGCTGCCTCACGCCGCGGTCCGGCAACCCGCAAGCGTCGGGGCGTTAGGCAAGGAGTGCCAACAGGGGGAGCCCGGTAGCGGGACGGAACTGCGTACCCGCGGTCATGCGATATCCTTACGGCGAACCCCGACCTGACCTTGAGCGCGGCTAGACGACCGGTGCGGTGGCCCGAAGGCAATCGACGGACAGGAGTCGTCGGCGCCGTGCTGCTGGCCGTGACGATCCTGGCAGGGACGGCCCTGGCGGGTCAGGCGGTTCCGGACGGCCCGCCACCAGGCGCGGGACGGGTCGCGGTCGCCCCGTTCGCCAACCTCACCGGCGCCGCCGGCGACCGGTGGATCGGCGACGGCCTGGTCGAGACGCTGCGGTCGGCCCTGCCGCGGCTCGTGCAGCTCGACGTCGCCGCGGCCGGCCGGGACGATCCCGGCGATCCGGCCGCAGAGGCCGCCGACGCGCCCGCCGCGCGGCTGGCCGCCCGCGAGTACGGCGTGCGGTGGCTCATCACCGGCAGCTATCAGCGGGCCGGGGATCGGCTGCGCATCGTGGCGCGGCTGGTCGACGCGCGAACGGGCGACGCGGTCGACGCCACGACCGTCGACGGTACGCTCGCCGAGCTCTTCGTTCTGCAGGATCGCGTCGTGGACGCGATTACCGCCGCGTTGCGCGGCGCATCCGGCGGCGCGCCGGTACTACCGCGCCCGGCGGCCACCACGCGCGCCGCCCCGATCCCCCCGGCCGATCCGCTGCCTCTGGCAGCGGCGCCCGAGTTGCCGGCTCCCGGTGCGTCGGGACGGATCTACGGGCCGCCGCCGCCGGTCCCGCCGGCGCTCATCGCGCGCGACGAGGTGAATCAGGCGACAGTCCGGGCAGTCCGCCTGACGCAGCCGCTCGACCTCGACGGCGTGCTCGACGAGCGGGTCTACCGCGACCTGCCGCCGGCCTCCGGCTTCATCCAGGTGATGCCGGACGAGGGCGAGATTGCCAAGGAGCAGACCGAGATCTGGGTCACGTTCGACGACACCAACCTCTACGTGTCCGCCCGCTGCCTGAGCGCGGCGCCGCCGTCCGAGTGGGCCGCCAGCGACATGCGGCGCGACGGCACGGGACTGGGGCAGTACGTGGGCATCGTGCTCGACACGTTCTACGACCGCCGCAACGCCGTCGAGTTCGTCGTCAACCCGCTCGGCGGGCGGATGGACGGCCAGATCACCAACGAGCGCGGCTGGAACGGCGACTGGAACCCCGTCTGGAGTGTGCGGGTCGGCCAGTTCGACGGCGGCTGGGCGTTCGAGGCCGCCATCCCGTTCAAGTCGCTGCGCTACCGTCCGGGCCGGAGCCAGACCTGGGGCTTCAACATCGAGCGGCGCGTCGTCTGGAACAACGAGTACTCGGCCCTCGTGCCGCTCCCGGCGTCCCGGAGCTACAGCGCCATCATGCAGCTCTCGCAGGCCGCGACGCTGGTCGGCCTCGAGGTGCCGGACACCGCCCTCAACCTCGAGATAAAGCCGTACGCCATCGCGGAGATGAACGGCGTGCGCAACGCCGCGCCGCGGCTCTCCAACGTCGCGACCGGCGACTACGGGCTCGACGTCAAGTACGGCGTCACGGAGAACCTCGTCGCGGACCTGACCGTGAACACCGACTTCGCCCAGGTCGAGGCCGACGAGCAGCAGATCAACCTGACGCGCTTCAGCCTGTTCTTCCCGGAGAAGCGCGAGTTCTTCCTCGAGAACCAGGGCGTGTTCGCCTTCGGCGGCGAGGCCGGCGCCGGTCAGTTCGCTGGGATCAGCAATACCCCGATCCTGTTCTACAGCCGCCAGATCGGGCTGGACCGGGGGTCGGAGGTGCCGCTTGAGGTGGGCGGCCGGATGACCGGCCGCATCGGCCGCTTCAGCCTCGGCATGTTGAACATCCGGACTGCCGACGCGCCTGCCGCCGGTACGCGCGCCACCAGCTTCTCGGTCCTCCGCGTCCGGCGGGACCTGTTCCGCCGCAGCAACGTGGGCGTCATGTTCACGGATCGTTCGGTGTCGCAGGTGGGCTCCGGGTCGAACCAGGTCTACGGCGTCGACGGCCTGTTCTCGTTCTATCAGAACCTCAACATCAGCACCTACTGGGCGGAGACGCGGACCCGGGGGTCGGATCTCGGGGACGACCAGTCGAGCCACCGCGCGCAGCTCGACTACATGGGTGACCGCTACGGCGTGACGCTCGAGCGGCTGGTCGTCGGCAGCGACTTCAATCCCGAGATCGGGTTCCTGCGGCGCCGGGGTTTCGAGCAGAGTCTCGGCAAGTTCCGGTTCAGCCCGCGCCCGCGGTCAATCGAGTCCATCCGGCAGTTCTTCTGGGAGGGGCAGCTCGACTACATCACGGATCGCGGGGGCGTGCTGGAGACCCGGCAGGCCCGCGCCCGTTTCGCCATCGACTTCGAGAACAGCAACCTGTTCGACGTCATCTACAACCGCAACTACGAGTTCCTGCACCACCCGTTCGCGCTCGCTCCCGGCGTCAGCGTCCCCGTGGGCGGGTACAGCTTCGACGACGTGGAGGTGGGCTACCAGCTCGGGCAGCAGAATCGTGTCAACGGCCGGGCCTCGCTCCAGCACGGCGGCTTCTTCGGCGGGACGAAGACCAGCCTGAACTTCGGCCTCGGCAGCGGGTTCTTCGGCACGCGCGTGGAGCTGACGCCGCAACTGTCCATCGAGCCCAACCTGTCGTTCAACTGGATCGACCTGCCCGTCGGTGCGTTCAACACGCAGCTCGTGAGCACGCGGACGATCTACGCGCTGAACCCGCTGATGTTCGTCAGCGCGCTGGTGCAGTACAACTCCGCGACCCGCAGCGTCAGCACCAACCTCCGGCTCCGCTGGGAGTATCACCCCGGCAGCGAGCTGTTCGTGGTCTACAACGAGGAGCGGGCCGACACCCTGTTGATGCCGCGGCGGTTCCCCCTGCAGAACCGCGCGCTCATCGTCAAGATCAATCGGCTGTTCCGGTTCTGACGCCCGCTCCGATGCCGGGCCAGGAGTCTGCGCTGTAGCACCGTGCAGACTCCGCAAGGCGCGCACAGCGCGCCTCGGCGGGAGCGGCGCGGGGCGCAGGGTCCCCGCAAGCGGACGCCGGGGGTGCGGGGCGCAGCCCCGTCTGATTGAAGCCGGGAGCGGCGCGGGGCGCAGGGCCCCCGCAAGCGGACGCCGGGCGTGCGGGGCGCAGCCCCGTCTGATTGAAGCTACCGCGAGAGTCCCGCGTGCACGAGGACGCGCTGCCGGTCGGCCAGGTCGCGGGCCGCGGGCGTGACGATGGTGCGGTCGTCGATGAGTATCGAGCGTGAATGGCGGAGCGCCTGCCGCACGTCGTCCTCGCAGACGAACGCGACGGGCTCCGGCGCGGGCTCGTCGTCAGGCGCAGCGGGCGGCGGCTGCCGAGCCGCCGTAGCCGGCGGGGAAGTGGCGGGCGCCGGCTCCGGCGCGGGACGCGACTCGTGCCCGCCAACGCCGCGGCTGGCCAGGAACGCGTGCACGCGGGCCGCCAGCGTGTCGCCGTCGAGCCGCGGCGCCGCCGGCGCGGGTGGCGGCTCGGGGAGTCGGGCGTCGGCCGGCGGGGGCGCTGCCGGCGCGGAGGTTGCCGGCCGGATCTCGTGGGCCAGCCGCTTGATGTTGAGCAGATGCAGCGGCGAGATGTTGTCCGAGGTGATGTTGCCGCCGTAGCCGCCGCATCCCAGCGTCATGGCCGGGTCGAGTCCGGTCGTCAGGCCGATCGAGCCGTGGGTCGTCGGCGTGTTGACGACGATGCGAAAGGCGGGCTTGCGGAGGCCGAACTCGAGGATGACCGAGTCGTTGCGCGAGTGGATGGACATCGTATGGCCCATCCCGCCGTACCCGAGAATCTCCTTGCATCGTTCACACCCGGCTCGCCAGTCGCTGACGACGTAGAACGACAGCACGGGGCACAGCTTTTCGATCGACAGCGGATGGTCGCGGCCGACGCCCTCGAGCGGTGCGATCAGCACGCGGGTGTCGGCCGGCACCTCGACGCCGGCCCGCTTCGCGATCTCGCGCGCCGGCCTGCCGACCAGGGCCGGATTCGGCAGGGCCTGGGGAGTCACCAGGACCTTCGCGACCGCGTCGCACTCGGCCCGCGACAGGAAGTAGCCGCCGCAGGCCTCGAACTCGCGCCGCACCTCGCCGGCGATCGGTTCGTCGACCACGACCGAGTTCTCCGACGAGCACAGCACGCCGTTGTCGAAGGTCTTGCCCGCGACGATGTCGCGGACCGCTTTCGAGGTGTCGGCCGAGCGCTCGATGTAGGCGGGCGCATTGCCCGGGCCGACGCCGTACGCGGGCTTGCCCGCCGAGTACGCGGCCCTCACCAGCCCCATGCCGCCCGTTGCCAGGATGACCGCGACGTCGCGGTGGCGCATCAGTTCCCGAGTGCCCTCCAGCGTCACGGCCGTCATCCAGCCGATCGCGTGCTCCGGTGCGCCGCTGCGTCCGGCGGCGCGCGCCATGAGGTCGGCCGCGCGACTGATGCACCGCACGGCGGCCGGGTGAGGGCTGATCACGATGGCGCAACGCGCCTTCAGCGCGATCAGGATCTTGTAGATGGCGGTCGACGTCGGGTTCGTGGACGGCACCAGGGCGGCAACGACACCGAACGGCTCCGCGATCTCGAGGACCTTGCGCTCCTCGTGCCGCCGGATCACGCCGACCGTCTTCAGCGGCCGGATGAAGCGGTGGACGTCGCGGGCGGCGAAGAGGTTCTTCCGAACCTTGTCGGCAACGACGCCGTAACCGGTCTCCTCCACGGCCAGTGCCGCCAGGGGCTCGGCTGCCGCAGCCGCGGCGCCGGCAGCGGCGTCCACGATGGCGTCTATCTCATCCTGGGACAGCTCGCCCAGCCGGGCCTGCGCCGCCCTGGCCTGCCGGGCGAGCTGGCGTGCCTCGCGGATGGAGTGCAGATCGCGGTCGGAGGCTTGACTCATGGCTCCGTGGCACGCGGTTGGCAGGACGGGTCGCTGAATGGCAGGTGACGCGGGACGCTACGTCATGGGCTCCGTGACGTGCGGCAGTATCTTCTCGACCTCGGTGTGGGGGCGCGGAATGACGTGCACGGCGACGAGCTCGCCGACCCGGCGCGCCGCGGCCGCCCCCGCGTCGGTCGCGGCCTTGACGGCGCCCACGTCGCCGCGCACCATCACCGTGACGTAGCCCGCGCCGATGTACTCCTTGCCGACCAGCACCACGTTGGCCGACTTGACCATCGCGTCCGCCGCCTCGATCGAGCCGACCAGACCCTTGGTTTCGACCATGCCGAGCGCTTCGAGCGTCATCCGGTTTCCTCCGCGGCGCGCGACCGACGGCCAGCGGGCGCCGGGCGCGCCGGACTGTAACACATTGCAATCAATGCGACAACACGCTATCATCGCTCTCTTTTCGCCGTGTTCCGCACTCCCAGGTGACACAGCTTTTCGCGGCGGACCTTACAGGTTGCGTGCTGCCCCCGGCATGCGCCGGCGGGCCGTGGGCGCGACATGAGGTAGAGGCGGATGAGCGTGCTGAAGAATTGTCTGCTGGGCGCGTGCCTGGCTGCGCTGTGTTACTCCTCGTTGGCGGAGGCGCCGGTACCGACGGAGCTGGTCCATTTCACCTCGGGACAGGTACTGGCAATCGAAGGGCATCGCGTGGACGGCGAGACGGTGGCCCTGACGCTCAGGGGCGGCGGTGAGGTGCTGTTCGACGCACGGCTCATCGATCGCTTCCAGTCGTTGATCAGCCTGTCCTCGCCCCCGCCTCCGCCGCCGCCGTCCATCGGACCCCGGCCGCTGCCCGAGACGCCGCATGCGGCCTTGATTCGCGACGCCGCCGACCAGCACGGTCTGGCCGACGCACTGCTGCATGCGCTGATCGAGGTCGAATCCAGCTATCGGGCCGACGCCGAGTCGCCGCTGGGCGCGAAGGGCTTGATGCAGCTCATGCCGGACATCCTGGCGCGCTACGGCGTGCGTGACCCCTTCGATCCGGCCGCCAACATCGACGCGGGCGCACGGTATCTCCGCGGACTGCTCGACGAATTCGGCATACGCGGGGGTCTGGCCGCATACAACGCGGGCGCCGGCTCGGTCCGGAAGTTCGGCGGCGTGCCGCCCTATCCGGAAACCCACCGCTTCGTCGAACGCGTGCTCCGGATCCTCGACGCCGCCCGGCAGCGGTGAGCGTCGCGTGCGCCGGGCAGGCCGCGCCGCTGCGCAGATTCCGGGAACGGCTCGCGCGCCCTGCACGACGCGACCCTCATGGAGTTTCGCTGCAGACTCGGGATGGCGTCGGGGGAGATTGTCGAAGGTGTCTACGCCGCCGAGGACGAGGCGCACCTGCGGCGCCAGCTGGAGCGGAAGGGGCTGCTCGTGCTCTCGCTGCAGCGTCGCGGCGGGTTGCGCTGGCCCGGCCGCGCTCCGCGTGGACGCGGCGTCGCTCATCGCGAGTTCATCGTCTTCAACCAGGAACTGGCCACGCTGCTCGGGGCCGGCCTCCCGTTGGTCGAGTCGCTGGATATTCTGAGGCGACGGGTCGACAATCTCCGGTTTCGCGCGCTCCTGGACGACGTGCACCGCCGCGTCCGGAGCGGCGAGGCCTTGTCGGAGGCGTTCGATGCACAGGGGGGCACCGTCCCCGGGGTATACACGGCATCGCTGCTGGCGGGCGAGAAGAGCGGGAGCCTCGAGCAGGTGGTGCGGCGCTACGTGACCCACGCCAAGGTCATGGCCGAGGTCCGGCGGAAGACGATATCGGCGCTGATCTACCCCGCAATCCTCCTCGGCCTGTCGCTGCTGGTCGTCGCGATCATCGTCCTGCGCGTCGTCCCGGAGTTCGCCGGCTTCTACGGCGGACTGGGCGCGGAGCTGCCGTTCGTGACGCGGGCAATCATGACGTTGTCCGAGCTCGTCCGCGGCTACCTGCTGCCCATCGCGCTCGTACTGACCGGGGCCGGCGCCGCGCTATGGCGCTGGCTGCGGCGGCCGGAACGCAGCGCGATCGTCGATCGCCTCCTGCTGCGCGTGCCGCTGGCGGGCCCCCTCGCCGGAAAGTACGCGACGTCGCAGCTGTCGCGCACGTTGGCGACGCTTCTCGGCGGAGGCATCCCGCTGGTCACGGCGCTGGACGTGGCAGGCCGCTCGATCGGCAACCGCTACGTGTGCCGTCAGCTCGACACCGTCTCCAGGGAGGTCCGGGAGGGGCAGGCGTTGTCGGCATCGATGGCCGCCCGCGGCATCTTTCCCGCTGTCGCCGTCAAGATGGTGGAGGTCGGCGAGGCGACCGGCGCCCTGCAGGAGATGCTCAACAGCGTGGCCGATTTCTTCGACGAGGAGATCGATACGACGCTCGGAAGGTTCATGACGCTGCTCGAGCCGATCCTGCTCGTCGTCATGGGCCTCGTCATCGCGGGCATGCTCATAGCCCTGTACATGCCGCTGTTGCAGCTCGGGGCGCTCGTCCAATGAGCAGCTCTGCAGCGGACAGCGGGCGGCGGCGGCCGCAGCCGGACGACCGCGGCGCGGGGACGCTCCTGCGGGAACAGCCCGCCGGCGTCGGTCGCCTCGACAAGGCGGCCGAGGCGGTTCAGGCCCGGCGGCTCGCTGACCGGTATCGTCTCGAATACCTCGATATGGACCAGTTCTATATCGACCAGGAGCTGTTCCGGTCGATCCCGGCGGATCTGATGCTGCGGTACGGGTTCGTGCCGTATCGCCGCGATGCGCACGCCCTCGTGGTCGTCGTGGCCGATCCGACCGATCTCCCCCGGCTCGACGAGCTGTCCCTGCTGCTCGGCTCCCCGGTTACCGTCGCGGTGGGAACGACGTCGGCGATCGAGTCGATTCTCAAGAAGAGCGAGGGCTCGCAGCGCGTCCTCGACGAAGCCACCGAGAGCTTCGAGCTGCAGCTGCTGCGGGAAGACGAGGAGGGCGAGGAGAGCCTGACCGTCGAACGGTTGACGCGCGACACCAGCCCCGTCATCCGGCTGGTCGATTCGATGGTGTACACGGCCATCCAGCGCCGCGCGAGCGACATCCACGTCGAAACGCAGGACGACGCGGTCTACGTGAAGTACCGCATCGACGGCGTGCTGCAGTCGGCGATGCGGCCGATCGACAAGCAGTTTCACAGCGCCATACTCTCCCGCATCAAGGTCATGTCGGAGCTCGACATCGCCGAGAAGCGGGTGCCGCAGGACGGGCGGTTCAAGGTCCGGATGCCCGGCAAGACCATCGACTTCCGCGTTTCCATCATGCCGAGCGTGCACGGGGAGGACGCGGTCATACGCATCCTCGACAAGGAGTCGATCAGCGAGCAGTTCCGCGATCTCCGACTCGACGTGCTCGGGTTTCCCGGCGACGAGCTGCGGCGGTTCCGCAAGTACATCGCCGAGCCGTACGGCATGGTCCTGGTCACCGGACCGACGGGCAGCGGCAAGACGACGACGCTCTACGCGGCGCTGTCCGAGATTCAGACACCCGAGGACAAGATCATCACCATCGAGGATCCGGTCGAGTATCAGCTCAAGGGGATCACCCAGATACCGATCAACGAGCGCAAGGGCCTGACGTTCGCGCGGGGGCTGCGGTCGATCCTGCGTCATGACCCGGACAAGATCATGGTCGGCGAGATCCGCGACCCGGAAACGGCGCAGATCGCCATTCAGTCGGCCCTGACCGGACACCTCTTGTTCACCACGGTGCACGCGAACAACGTGATCGACGTGCTGGGCCGCTTCCTGAACATGGGTGTGGAGGAGTACCAGTTCGTCTCGGCGCTCAACTGCGTGCTGGCGCAGCGGCTGGTTCGGACCATCTGCTCCGACTGCCGGAGGCCGGCGGAGGTCGCGCCGCAGGAGCTCGACGAGTCCGGGATCGACCCGGCGCTGGCACGGCAGCACACCTTCTACGAGGGCGGCGGGTGCATCGAGTGCGGCGGGACGGGCTACCGCGGGCGCACGGCGATCTGCGAACTGCTCGACCTGACCGACAACATTCGGGAGCTGATTCTGTCCCGGCGGCCGACGTCGGAAATCAAGAACGCGGCTCGCGCGGAAGGCATGCGGTTCCTGCGCGAGTCGGCAGTCGAGCGCGCCCTGCATGGAATCACGACGCTGCGTGAGGTCAACAAGGTGACGTTCGTCGCATGACACTGTGGCGAGCGGCGCGCGCCTGGCTGGCGACCCCGGGTCCGACGGCGGCCGTGGAGATCGCGCCCGACCACGTGACGGCCGTCGCGCTCGGCCGGGCGCGCTCGGGGCCGACGGTGCTCGGACACGCCCGCGCGACCTTGCCGCCCGGCGTGGTCACGCCCGGCGTCGCGTCGGCCAACCTGCCGGATCGCGACGCCGTCGCGGAGGCCGTGCGCGACGTCCTGGCCCGCCTCCCGCGCCGCCCCGCGCGGGTGGGTCTCGTCATACCCGATGCCGCCGCGAAAGTATCGCTCGTACGCTTCAGCACCACGCCCCGGCGTACGGCCGATCTGGTGCGGCTGATTCGGTGGCAGCTCCGGGGATCGGTGCCGTTCAAGCCGGATGACGCGCAGGTCGCGTACGCGGCCGGCGCGCCCCTCGCGGACGGCGGGTGGGAATACGTCGTCGTCGCCGCGCGGCGCGAGATCGTGCTGGAGTACGAGCGGCCGTGCATCGCCGCCGGCGTCCGGCCGGGGCTCGTCGGCCTGGCGACGTTCGGCCTCGTCAACGGCGTGCTGGCCGGCCAGTCGCCGCCCCCGGCGGGGGACTGGCTGTTGGTGCACTCGGCCGCCGGCTACAGCTCGGTCGCCATCCTGCGCGGTGAGCATCTCGTTTGCTTCCGGAACCGCCCCACGGACGGTGCCGACGATCTGCTGGATCTCGTGCATCAGACGGTGATGTACTACGAGGACCGACTGCAGGGCGACGGTATCGAGGCGGTGCGGGTGGCCGGGCGCGGCGGCAGCGGCGCGCAGGATTCGAGCGACGCCCTGGCGGGGCAGCTCGGGCAGCGGCTCGGCGTGCCGGTGGAGCCGCTGACCACGGACGCCGTCGCGCCGCCGCCGGACGTGGACCGGGCCGTGCTGGAGATTCTGGCCGCTCCCATCGGGGTTCTGGTCGGCGCGCGGCGCCAGGCAGCGTGAGCAGATGATCCACGTCAACCTGTCGACACGGCCGTTCTACAACGAGCGTGCCGTGCATCTCGTGCTGGGTGTCGTCGGCCTCGCGGCGGGTGCGGTGTTCGTCGCCGGCCTGCTGCAGACCGCGACGCTCTCGCGGGAGCGCGGCGTCCTGGCGGCCCTGGCCGAACGCGAGGAAAGCGCGGTGCGGGTGGCCGCTGGCGCCGCGGCAGGCCTGCGCCGGCGGATTCGCGAGGCGGATCTGCCGCGGCTGGCGGAAGCCACGGGCGAAGCCAACTCGCTCATCGAGCGGCGCGTGTTCTCCTGGACGGAGTTCTTCAACCGCATCGAGCAGACGTTGCCGGCCGCTGTGATGCTGACCTCGGTGCGGCCGGATATCGCCGCAGGCGACGTCACCGTGGCAATCGGCGTGCTCGGGCGCGGCGTCGCCGACATCGACACCTTCATCGACCGGCTCGAAGCGACAGGGGCGTTCGCGGGCATGCTGGCGCGCGAGGAGTCCGTCACGGACGCGGGAACCTATCGCACGCTGCTGGTCGGCCGCTACGCGCCGGGCGCGACCGACGCGGCGCCGGCCGGCGCGGAACCCGGAGGGGATCGGTGAGTCTCGTCCGGCGCATAGCGCGCGAGAAGCGCATCCTGCTGGCGGCCGTCGGTACGGTTCTGCTGGGCGACCTGCTGCTCTATGGCCTGGCGGTGTATCCGCTGCGGGCCGCGGCGGCGCGTGCGGGGGCCCGGGCGGCCGGCGCCGCGGGGACCCTGTCGGCCAGCGAGGCCGACCTGGGCGCGGCGCGCACCCGACTCGCGACTCAGGCGCGAGTCGAAGAGCAGTTGCGGGAATTCTACGACGCGGTCCTTCCGCGGGACCTGGCGGAGGCGCGGTCGATTACCTACCCGCGGCTCGCCTCGCTCGCCGACCGGCTGGGTCTCGTTCTGGAGCGCCGGACGAGCGCCAGCGATCGGGGCGACGGCGAGCTGGAGCGGCTGCGCACGAACATGCTCCTGGCGGGGGAGTACGCGGACATCCGCCGCTTCATCGAGGCGCTCGAGACGGCGCCGGAGTTCCTCGTCATCGAGGAGGTCGTGCTCAGCCAGCGCGAGGAGGCGTCCGAGGCGGGACTCGTGCTGACGCTGGGGCTGTCGACCTACTACCGGGCGGAGAGCGGAGCGTAGCCGGTGCGACACCGCTCGACGCTGCTCGTCGCGACCATCGCCATCGGCGGCATCGCGGGCTGCGAGGGCCAGCCCCGCGGACCGGCGGGTCCGATGGACCCTGCGGGCATGAACGGCGGGCCTGCGGCCGATATAGTACAGGAGAGGGATCTCGACCTGCGTCTGGACGCCCTGTCCGAGCCTCGCCCGGCGCAGGCGGTCTCGCGTCGGAATCCGTTCCGCTTCGGCCGCCCGGAGCCCGGCCGTGTCCCGTCGCCGCCCCGGCGCGGCACGGAGAGTCGTCGCGAGGCGCCGCTTCCCGTGGCGGCGGAGCCGCCGTCGCGGCTGCGGTTCATCGGCGTGGTGGATGCGCCGGAGAGCGCCGGGTTGATTGCCGTGCTGGCGGACGGCGCCGACGTTTTTCAGGGGCGGGTCGGCGATACGGTCGACGGCCGCTATCGGATAGTCCGCATCGCCGCCGACACCGTCGAGATCGAGCGGCTGATTGCCGGAGGCCGAGAAGTCCTGAGGCTGGACGGGCTGCGCTGATTGGCTGATTGCAGGACGTCGTGAAGAGCGTGCGGACAAGCTGCAGCATGTGGTGCCGCGTGGTGGCCCTGGCCGCGACTGCCTCGTTGGTGGCCGCTTGCGCCACGGGGGGCGCGTTTCGACATGGCCAGGAAGCCGCGCAGAGCGGGGACTGGGACCGCGCCGTCGAGCACTACCGGCTTGCCGTCCAGGCGGATCCCCGCAACGCGGCCTATCGCACGGCGCTCCAGCGGGCGATGCTGAACGCGTCACGCGCGCACCTGGATGACGCCCGCGCGCTGGAGGCGGACGGCGCGCTGGCCGAGGCGGTGCGGGAGTACCGCATCGCGGGCGATCTCGATCCGGGCAATTCGTACGCGGCGGGACGCGCGCTCGAGCTCGAGCGCGCCATTCGCGATCAGCTCGAAGCCTCGCGCCCGCGAGCGCCACTCGAGGAGATGCAGGACATCGCGCGGCGGGAGATGGGTCCGCCGCTGCTCGATCCGACCTCCAGCGAGCCGCTGAGCCTGCGCTTCGTCGATCAGAGCCTGCAGGACATTCTCGACTTCATCGGCAACGCGACCGGGATCAACATCAGCTACGACCAGCAGTTCCAGGACCGCGTCTATACGGTCCAGCTCGACGGCGTCACGCTGGAGCAGGCGCTCGACCAGATCCTGATCGCCAACCAGCATTTCCACAAGGTGCTGAGCCCGCGCAGCCTGATCGTGGTGCCGGAGACCCCGCAGAAGCGGGTGCAGTACGAGGATCAGATCATTCGCACCTTCTATATCTCGAACGCCGACGTTCAGGAGTTGGCGACCGTGCTGAACCAGATCATTCGGGGCGGCTCGCAGATGGGCGTCCAGCCGACGATCGTGCCGAACGTGACGGCCAACACCATCGCGGTGCGCGCCACACCGGCCGTGATGGCGGTCATCGAGCAGGTGATTACGGCCAACGACAAGCCGCGGGCCGAAGTCATCGTCGACATCGAGATCCTCGAGGTCAACCGGGAGCGCACCCGCGAGTTCGGCCTCGACCTGACCCAGTACTCGGTCAGCTCGGTCTACGCGCCGGGTGCGGCGCCGGGACCCGCCTCCGACGGCGGTCTGTTCGCCGCCCCGCCGCTGGTCGGCGCCGGCGATTTCTTCTTCTCCATCCCGTCCGTCATCATCGATTTTCTCGAGACCGACGGGGAGACGCGCGTCGTGGCCAAGCCCCAGCTCCGCGGCCAGGAGGGCGCGACGCTCACGCTGAACCTCGGCGACGACATTCCGGTGCCCACCACGGCCTTCACGCCGATTGCCACGGGTGGAGCCACGGTCAACCCCCTGACGTCGTTCAGCTACCGCCCGGTCGGCGTCATCGTCGAGATGACGCCGCGGGTGACGTACCGGAACGAGATCATTCTCGACCTCGAGGTCGAGAACAGCACGCTCGGCCCGAGCGTGAACGTGGCGGGGCAGCCGCTGCCCACGTTCGGCACACGGCGGGTGATCACCCGGCTCCGGCTGCGGGACGGGGAATCCAATCTGCTGGCCGGACTCCTGCGCGAGGAAGATCGACGGTCGCTCAGGGGCTTTCCCGGCATCATGTACCTGCCGGTGATCAGGCAGCTTCTGTCCGCCAACGAGGACACCATCAAGCAGACCGACATCATCATGCTCCTCACGCCGCGCATCGTGCGCACGCACGAGCTGACGCAGGAGGACGTCAGTCCGGTGCGCATCGGCACGCACGGCGCGGGCGGACGGCTGCGATCCCTCGGCCGCCGGCCGGAAGCCGTGCGAGACGACGCGACGGCGCTGCCGCCGCCGCCGGCAGGGCCGGCAGCGGAGCCGCCGGTGCCGCTCGCGACCGCGGGGGTTGCCGCCGCGGGGGCGTTTGCCGTCGGACCGCGGATCGCCCTCGATCTGCCCGATCACGACCTGCACGTGGGAGCCGGGCCTTACACCGTGCCCATATCCGTCAGCGGCGCGTCGCAGGTGTCGACCCTGACGCTGAGCTTGAACTACGATCCGAGCCTGCTGCGCGTCAGCGCGGTGCAGGAAGGCAGCTTCATGCGACAGGGTGGCGCCGACGTGACGTTCGCCCAGGAGGTCGACTGGCTCGATGGCCGCGTGGACCTTGCCCTGGCCCGGGCGAGCGATCCCAAGGGGGCCTCGGGGTCCGGTCTCCTGGCAGCGGTCGTCGTCGAGGCGCTGCGGCCCGGGTTGGCCACCTTCACGTCCAGCGGCGTCGGCCTGACACCGGCCGGTGCGCCGCTGGTGCTCGGGTTCGATCCGGCCACGGTGGCGCTACGGTAGCCGGGGCACACCATGCCGGCATCCCACCGAGCTGCGTGGCGACCCGGCAGCCGCGGGTACTCTTTCGTCGAGCTGCTGGTGGTCAGCGCCATCCTTCTCATCCTCGCGTCGGCCGTCCTGCCGCTCACGTCGGTGACCGTGCAGCGGCAGCGGGAGATCGAGCTGCGGCGGGGGCTCCGCGAGATGCGCACGGCCATCGATCGCTACAAGGACGCGGTGGATCTGGGCGTCATCGGCGGTGACGACGTCGACGCCGATGACGAGGGATATCCCCCCGACCTGGACACCCTCGTCGAGGGCGTCGAGGCGCTCGACGATGCCACCGGCCGCAGGGTGAAGTTCCTGCGCCGCATTCCGTTCGATCCGTTCACCCGCAGCCGCGAGTGGGGGTTGCGGTCGTACCAGGACGAGCCCGACGCCGCGCGCTGGGGCGGCGACAACGTCTACGACGTGTACTCGCGGTCCAGGGGCACGGCGCTCGACGGGACGAGGTACCGCGATTGGTAGGGCGCTTCCGGCGGCGGCGTGACGGGTGGACGCTGATCGAGCTGACCATCGTCATATCGCTCATCAGCATTCTGGCCGCGATCGCACTGGTCGGCTACCGCAACGCGCTCACGCGCGCGCGGGAAGCCGTCCTGCAGGAGGATCTGTTCCGGATGCGCGAGGCGATCGATCAGCACTACGCCGACAGGGGCGAGTACCCGGCCAGCCTCGACGAGCTGGTTGCCGCGGGCTACCTGCGCGCGGTTCCGGAGGATCCGTTCACGAGCGCGTCCGATTCGTGGCAGACCGAGGCCGCCGAGTTCGACGCCGCGAATCCGTTCGCCCAGGGCATATACGACGTCCGCAGCGGCTCCGAGGGAACCGCGCTCGATGGCACGTCATACAGCGAGTGGTAGGTTCCCCGTCGCCGTCCCGGCGGACAGGGGCTATGCCCTGGCCGCGCTCCTCGTAGGCCTGGCCGTCATGGGCATCGCGATGTCGGTGGCGCTGCCGGTCTGGAGCCAGGCCGCCCGGCGCGAACGCGAGCTCGAGCTCATCTTCCGGGGCGAGCAGTACGCCCGCGCCATCGAGCTGTACCAGCGCGTCTACGCGGGCGCGCATCCTCCCGATATCGACACGCTCATCGAGCAGCGTTTCCTGCGCCGCCGCTACCGCGATCCGATGGTGGCAGACGGAGAGTTCCGCATCGTGTATCAGGCCGAGGCGTCCGAGCTGCTCGGGGACTCCGCCGGGGCCGGCGCGCCCGACGACTCGGACGGGGCGGCCGAGCCCGTCGCGGCGCGCCGGGCGTCCGGGTTCGGAGCATCGGCCGCGGCGCCCTCCGCGGCGGGCGAGCGTGCGCTGGCGGAGGGGTTGCGCGGCGGCGTTGCCGGTGTCGCGAGCAGGAGTACGGACCCGTCGCTCAGGATCTACAACGGCGGCACGAGGTACAACGAGTGGGTATTCGTCCACGCAGCGGCCGCAGCCGGGCCGGGCGGGCCCGCGGATGGCGACTTCGACGGCGCGCCACAGCCGGGGCGCGTTGGCGCCACGCAGCGGTTCGGTCTGGCGCCGCCCCGGGGCGGCGCGCGCCCGCGCTGGCACCCCGGGTACCGCACCCTCGCCCGCCCGCTCGCAGATCGCTCCCTCGTCGCACCTTGTTCCGGTCGTGCGCGGCCCTGTCACGACCGGCTCTCGGTGCGACGCGGGGCTTCACCACGGCCGCCTGGGCCGGGGCGGCGCGTCGTCTCGGCGCGGCCGAGATCACGATACAGCCAGGCGCCCGCGGCAATGGCCAGTCCGCCCCACAGCCACGTCCGACCGGCCGATCCGAACAGCGCGGCCCCGGCGGCGAACAACATGGAGTACACGAGGACGCTGCCGGCTGCCCAGCGCAGCAGCCCGGCCGGCAGGCGTTCCGGCGGTTCGCCCCCGGCGCGCGCGGCGACCGGCGCCCAGCCAGGTCCGCCGGGGCGCACCCGCCGGTAGAACGCGACGAGGTGAGGCATCGGCTCGGGCGGGGTCAGCCAGGTCGCGGCGAGCCACCAGACGGTGGTCCAGGGCACCAGATACAGCAGCGTTTGCGGGAACTCGACCGTCGCGAACACCCGCATGCCGATGAACCCGACGGCCGCGGCCAGCAGCGCGGCGATCTCCGAGATGGCGTTGACCCGCCACCAGTACCAACGCAGGATCAGGACGAGGCCGATTCCGGCTCCGGATTCCAACGCGAACTCCCATGCCTGCCTGACGCTCTCGAGCAGGAACGTGAGCGCGCCGCTCAGCAGCATGATCCCGAGGGTTACCGCGCGCGACACCGCGACCAGCTCTTCCGACCCGGCCCGGGACCGCAGGAAGCGGGCGTAGAAATCGTTGACGAGATAGGAGGTACCCCAGTTCAGCTGGGTCGACACGGTCGACATGTACGCGGCGACGAACGCACCGATCAGCAGGCCGCGCCAGCCGGCTGGCAGGTGGTCCCGCATGACCAGGGCATAGCCGGACTCGGGGTCGGCGATGTCCGGGTACAGTACCAGCGACGCCAGTGCGACGACAATCCACGGCCAGGGCCGCAGGCAGTAGTGCGCGATGGCGAACCAGAGTGTCGCGAGCAGCGCGTGGCGCTCGCTGCGCGCGGACATCATGCGCTGGGCCAGGTACCCGCCGCCTCCCGGCTCCTGGCCCGGATACCAGCTGGCCCACCATTGCACGCCGAGGAACGCAACGAACGCCGAGAGCGACAGCGCGAGCGTGGGCGAGTCGGACGCAGCGGCGCCGATGGAGGGCGCCACGCGCAGCGCCTCGTCGGGTAGCTGGTCCGCCAGTCCCTCGAGGCCCCCGATGCCCGGTGCCGCGAGCGCGAAATGCGCCAGCGCCCAGGTCCCGATCATGGCGACCGCGAACAGCAGGAAATCGCTGACGACGACACCTCGCAGACCGGCGAGGGCCGTATAGCAACCCGTGACCGCGAGCCCGAGAAAGACCGCCGTGAGCCGGTCCCAGCCGAGCACGACCGCGAGCACCTTGGCCAGCGCCAGGTTCACCCAGCCGATGATCAGGCAGTTGATGGGCAACCCCAGGTAGAGCGCACGGAAGCCCCGCAGGAAGGCGGCCGGTCTGCCCGTGTACCGCAGCTCCGCGAACTCGACGTCGGTGGTGATCCCGGCCCGGCGCCACAGGCGCGCGAAGAAGAAGACCGTCAGCATCGTGCCGAGGGCGGCGTTCCACCAGAGCCAGTTGCCGGCGAGGCCGCTCGCGGCAACGATGCCGGTCACGGCCAGCGGCGTGTCTGCGGCGAAGGTCGTCGCCACCATCGACGTGCCGGACAGCCACCAGGGCAGATCGCGTCCCGACAGGAAGAACTGCTGCAGGCTGCCGCCGGCGCGCCGGCGGCAGGCGAGGGCGACCGCCAGCGGGAGCGCGGCGATGCCGAGCACGAGCATCCAGTCGAGGCCGGTGAGGGACATCGCTCAGGCCAGGGCGCGCAGGACGGCGTCGTGCAGCGCCGGTCGAACGCGCAGAATCGCCTCGTTGGCGCGCGTCGGGTGGACGCGGTTCGTGAGCAGGACGACGTACAGGTCGGCTTGCGGGTCGATCCAGAGCGACGTGCCGGTGAAGCCGGTATGCCCCACGGCCGCCTTCGACATCCGTGTGCCGCATGACGACGTGGGCAGCATCGTGTCCCACCCGAGGACGCGGGAGCTGCCCGGCACGGTGGAACGGGTCATGAAGCGGCGGAACGTCTCGGCGCGGACGATGGACGGTCGATCCCGGAATCCGGCCGCGATCGTGCGCGCGAAGCAGCCGATGGCGGCCACCGTGCCGAACAGGCCGGCATGGCCTGCGACGCCGCCCAGCGCCCAGGCGTTCTCGTCGTGCACCTCGCCCAGCAGCAGTCGGCCCCGCCACGAGTCGACCTCGGTCGGCGCCGTGCGCCCCCGCCAGGCGGGCGGCGGACGAAAACGCAGCTCGCCCCAGTCGTGCTGCTCCGCGACGGATTGGAACGCGGCTGCGAGCGTCGAGCCGTACACCTCCTCCAGAATGAAGCCGAGCAGGATGAAGCCGAGGTCGCTGTACACGGACGCCGAGCGCGGGACGTATTCGAGCGGCAGCGTCGAGATCGCACGCTCGAACTCCGGGCGGCCCCGGCAGTCCCGGAAGAACGGCAGATGGGCGGTCAGTCCCGAGGCGTGCTCGAGCAGATCGGCCACGGAGACGGCAGCCCGGTCCGCGCCGCGCCAGTCGGCCAGCCACCGGGTCAGCGGTGCATCCGGATCGAGCAGCCGCCGGTCGACGGCCCGCATCGCCAGCGAGGTCGTCGCGATGACCTTCGTCAGCGACGCCAGGTCGAAGACCGTGCCGATCATCGCCGGCGGCGCATCGGGCGCCAGGCTGAGCGAGCCGAACGCCTGCGTCCACAGCGCGGCGGTGGAGTTGCCGACCTCGACGACCGCCGCCGGAAACGCGCCGTCGCGGACGCTTTCCGCGAGGATCGCCCCCGGTGCGGCCAGATTCGTCACGCGGAGTCCCCGGACACCGTTGCGTCTGCCCGTACGGCACTGACGAACCAGCCGGCGGCGTACGTCGTCACCGATCCGATCAACGCGTACCACTGCCAGGAGACGTCCGTGGCCGTCCTGATGGCGAGCAGGACGGCGGCGCCGGCCGCGAGGCCGGCGATCGGGACAGCCGCCCCGGCGCGTCTCGTGAGGCGGCACAGGGACAGGGCACCGAGCAGGAGGCCGCCTGTGAACGATTGAATTCCCAGCGCCTCGTCCACGACCCGTTGCGAGAGGGCGATGGCGGCCAGCGCCACGAGCACCTGGACGGTGCCCCACCCGACCGTGGCCCAGCGGGCGACATGGAGATAGTGGCTGTCGGACAGGGCGCCGCGCGTGAGCGGCACGTAGAAGTCCCCGACCGTCGCGGCCGCGGAGGAGTTGAGCGACGACGAGAGCGTCGACATCGCCGCCGCCACCATCGCCGCAACGACCAGCCCCTTCACGCCGGTCGGGAGATGGCTCGTCATGAACGCGGGGAACACGCGGTCCGTCTGCACCTGACCGCCGCTCGACACGGCCGCGAGCGCAGCGGGGTCGTAGGCCGTGTAGTAGGTCCAGAGCATGAGGCCGATCAGCAGGAGCAGCCAGAACTGGATGAAGACGACGAAACCGCTCGCCACCAGCGCGCGGCGGGCGTCGGCCACCGAACGGCAGCACAGGTACCGCTGCACGAGGAGCTGGTCGGCGCCGTGGGTGGCGGCCGAGATGAAGACGCCGCCGACCAGCCCGGACCAGAACGTGTAGCTCCTCGAGAGGTCCAGGGCGAAGTCGAACAGCCGGAGCTTGCCGGCCGCGTCGGCGCGCGCCGCCACCTCGGCCCAGCCGCCTGGAATCTCCGCCAGTAGGATGGCGCCGGCCAGCAGGGCCCCGCCGAGATAGACGATCATCTGCGCCACGTCTGCCCAGACGACCGCGAGCATGCCGCCCAGCAGCGTGTAGAGCAGGGTCGCGGCGCCAACGATGGCGATCGCGGCAACCAGAAGCACCGTGGAGCTGTCGACTGCCGGTGCGAGGGCGCCGGCGAGCTCCTCGGCCGCCGGCACGGTCGCCAGGACGGCCGCGAGGACCAGCCCGGTGGCGAACAGCCGGAGCCCGTCGGACAGCGAGCGCGTCGTGAGGAACAGCGAGGCCGCCACGCGCCCCGCGGCGCTTCCGAAACGGGCGGTCAGGAGCTGGTGGATCGTGAGCAGCTCGGTGCGAAAGAGGACCGGCAGCAGCACCAGCGCCACGAGCACCCGCGCGACGACGTAGCCGAGCGCGAGCTGCAGGAAGGTGAGGTCCGCGCCGAACGCGTATCCGGGCACGCTGATGAGCGTGATCGTGCTGGTCTCGGTCGCCACGATCGATCCCAGCAGCGCCCACCACGGGATCTGCCTGCCGGTCAGGAAGTAGTCGCGGATGCTCCGCTGCCTGCGCGAGAACCGGGCGCCGAGCCAGACGACGCCGGCGACGTACAGGACGAGCACGAGCAGGTCGGCAATCTGCATCAGTGGCGCACCGCGCGGCGCGACGCGAGGTCAGCGCGGGCGGGGGCTCGTGCTCGGCCGAGGTTCAATAGCTTCGCCGACGGCCGCCCGCACCGACCCGTGGGCCTCTCGAAGCCGGGCCAGCGCGCCGGTGCACGGCTGCCCGGTCTTCTGCATGACGATGGCGGCCTTGACGTTCCAGCGCGCCCGCCGCAGCAGGGCTTCGGCTGCTTCGTAGTCCAGCCCCGTCGCGGTCGTGACGATGCGCCGGGCGCGGTCGCGCGCCTTCTCGGACCCCGTCGTCAGGTCGACCATCAGGTTGCCGTAGGTCTTTCCCATGCGCACCATCGCGATCGTCGTGAGCATGTTGAGCACGATCTTGGTCGCGGTTCCCGCCTTGAGCCGCGTCGATCCGGCGATGACCTCGGGACCGACGGCCGGCGCGATGACGACGTCGACGAAGGTCTGCAGCTCGGTGCCCGGCCAGCACGTGACGAAGATGATCTTGACGCCGCTGCGCCGCGCCCGCGACAGGGCGCCGCGCACGAACGGCGTCATGCCGCTTGCCGATACGCCGACCAGGACGTCCTTGCGGGTCGGCCGCAGCCGCGCGATCGATCGGGCTCCCTCCTCGTAGTTGTCCTCGACGCCCTCGCGCGCCTGGAAGAACGCCGCGCGTCCCCCGGCCATGACGGCCTGCACCAGGCTCGACGGGGTGCTGAAGGTGGGCGTCATCTCGGCGGCCTCGAGCACGCCCAGGCGACCGCTCGTGCCCGCGCCGACGAAGAAGAGGCGGCCGCCCTTGCGGAGGGCGGACGTGAGCAGGTCCGCGGCCATCGCGATGCGCGCGCGCTCACGATGGACGCTGGCGACGACCTTGCCGTCCTCGCTGAGCATCAGCTGGACGATGTCCTCGGTCGACGCCTTGTCCAGCTCGACGCTGGCCGGGTTGATTGCCTCGGTCGGCAGGTCTTTCCATTTGGAGGAAGTGGACATCGGCGTTGGCTGCCGGAGGCGCGGTGGTTATGTGTAACGAATGTGTTCCAGGAGGTCAAGAGTGGCGGCGGCGTTTGACTTCGCGCGTGGCGGGATATATAAGTACTGGTTGTTTCGAGTTCAGAGCAGCGGTCATGAATTCCTATCGTGTCGTGCCTGATCGGCCCGCTCGCATGATGCCGACGACGACCGGCCCGACCGGGCCGGGCCTGCGTGGCGGGTGATGTAGCCGACACCGCATTGGGGAATCCCAGCAGGCCATCATCCGACACCGGGTGATGGCCTTTTTTAGTTGCTTTCGACAGACAGGTGCGTCATGCCCGCACGCAACCCTGAGAATTCCACGAGCAGCCGGCCGCTCGGCGTGGCGCTCGTGGGTTTCGGCACCGTCGGCCAGGCCGTGGCCCGCATTCTGTGCAACGGGTCGCACGGCTGCCTGCAGTTGACGCACGTGTGCAACCGCCGCGTCGAGCGGAAGCGGGCGGGCTGGGTGCCTGCGGGCGTGATCTGGACGGACGACATCAACGCGGTGCTCGACTCGGACACGGACGTCGTCGTGGAGCTCATCGGCGGCCGGGACCCGGCCGTCGACTGGATTCGCGGGGCTCTCGAAGCCGGAAAATCGGTCGTCACGGCGAACAAGCAGGTGATCGCGGAGCAGGGCGCGGAGCTGGAGGCGCTTGCGCGGCGCCGCGGGCAGCGGCTGCGCTTCGAGGCCGCCGTGGCGGGCGGCATTCCGATTATTCACGGCCTGCAGGAGGGCCTGGCGGGCGATCGCCTGTTCCGTGTGCTCGGGATTCTCAACGGCACCTGCAACTACATCCTGACGCGCATGGAGGCGGACCGGGTGTCGTTCGATGCTGCGCTGCGCGAAGCCCAGGAACTGGGCTACGCGGAGGCCGATCCGACCGCCGACGTCGATGGCTTCGACGCGCAGGCGAAGCTGGCCATCCTGTCGGCTGTCGGACTGCGCTGCCCGGTCGAGGCGAGCAGCATTCCCCTCGAGCCGATCACGGCGATAGAGGCCGTCGACTTCACGTACGCGAAGCATCTGGAGTGCACCATTCGGCAGGTCTCACGGGCCGAGCGCGACGGAGACGGCCGGGTGCTCGCCGCCGTGCAGCCCATGCTCGTGCCGCGGACCTCGGCGCTGGCGCAGGTCACCGGCAGCCGCAACGTGGTCGTCGTGGAGGGCGCGGCGGGGGGCGAGACGGCCTTTTTCGGACACGGCGCCGGCGGCGATCCGACCGCCGTCGCCGTGGTTTCGGATCTCGAGTCGATTGCGAGAGGGAGCGGCGCCGCCGCGCTTCACCTCGCGTCCGGGCCGGCGGCAAGCGCCGTGCAAGACTTCGTGTCGCCGCACTACGCCCGCTTCATCATCAACGACCGCCCGGGGATTGTCGCGGCGCTGGCGGGCGTGTTCTCGCGTCACGGCGTGAACATCGACGCGGTCCTCCAGGAGCCCGGTTGGTCGAAGACGCATCTGCCGTTCGTCATGACGCTGAACGCCTGTAGCGCGGCGGCGGTGCATGCCGCGCTCGACGAGGCGTGTGCGTTCGACTTTCACGTCCGGCCGCCGCTGTGGATGCCGGTGTTGACCCAGGGGCAGCAGACATGAGCTATTTCACTGGTCTCCGCTGTTCGTTGTGCAAGGAGGTCTTCCCGGCAGAGGCTCTGTACGTCTGTGACAAGTGCCTCGGGCCGCTCGAGGCAACCTACGACCTCGACGGGATCAGGCGGCGGGTCACCCGCGAGCTGATCGCCGCACGGCCCGCCAACCTGTGGCGCTACCGCGAGTTCCTCCCGATCGAGGGCGAGCCGCGCACCGGATTCCACGCGGGTTGGACGCCACTGATTCGCGCCGACCGCCTGGGACGGGAGCTGGGGCTCCGGGAGCTCTACCTCAAGGACGACTCCGTCAACCATCCCACGCTCTCGTACAAGGATCGCGTCGTCTCCGTGGCGGCCACGCGGGCCGTGGAGCTGGGCGTCACGATCTTCGGCTGTGCCTCGACCGGCAACCTCGGCAACAGTGTGGCCGCACACGCCGGACGCCTGGGTCTGGAGTGCTACGTGTTCATCCCGCACGACCTCGAGCCCGGCAAGATTCTGGGCTCCGCCGTGTCGGGCCCCCACGTGGTCGCTATCGACGGCACGTACGACGACGTCAACAGGCTGTGCACGCAGGTGGGCGACCGCTACGGGTGGGGATTCGCCAACATCAACCTGCGCTCCTACTATGCCGAGGGAGCGAAGACGTACGGCTTCGAGATCGTGGAGCAGCTTGGCTGGCGCTTCCCGCAGCACGTCGTCTCCCCGGTCGCGGGGGGCACGCTGCTACCGCGGATCGGCCGCGGATTTCGCGAACTGCACGACGTGGGGTTGGTGGACGGCCCGCTGCCGCGCATTCACGCCGCGCAGGCCGCGGGCTGCGCCCCTGTCATCCACGCGCTGGAGAACGGTCTCGAGCATCCCGAGCCGGTCAGGCCCAACACGATTGCGAAGTCGATCGCCATCGGCAATCCGGCCGACGGGTATCACGTGCTGCAGACCGTCCGCGGCACCGGTGGGAGCGGAGCGGCCGTCAGCGACCCCGAGATCCTCGAAGCCATCACGCTGCTCGCGCGTACCGAGGGGATCTTCACCGAGCCCGCGGGCGGCACGACGCTGGCCGCGGCGATAAGGCTGATTCGCGACGAGGTGATTCCGCGGGACGAATCCCTCGTCGTGTGCATCACCGGCAACGGGTACAAGACGGCCGAAGCCATAGTGGACACCGTGCCGGCACCGCGGCGGATCGGCCGGTCGCTGCGGGAGTTCGAAGCGTTCCTGGCCGACCGGCACGAGGTCCACCAGCGTGCGGATGGCGGATGAGATGCCAGGCGCCGGCGCGTACTCCGAGATAGTCGAGGCCGAGGGCCACCTCGTCGACTCGCAGCTCCTCAACGTGATCTTCGACAAGGTCATCGAGCGGCGCTCCAAGTTCGAGGTGCTGCGGTTCGACATCGGCCGGACCAACGACGAGTTCTCGCGTCTGGAGCTGAAGGTCACGGCGCCCGATCAGGCGGTCCTGCGCCAGCTGCTCGAGGACCTGATGCCGCTGGGATGCCACGCCCAGCCGTTGCGCGACGCGCTGCTCAGGCCGGCCGCGGCCGACGGGGTCGTTCCCGACGACTTCTATTCGACGACGAACGACCAGACATTCGTCCGCCACGGAAGCCGCTGGCTGACCGTGGGCGGGCAGCGCATGGACGCGGTCATCGTCATTCACGAGGCCCGCGCGGTCTGCCGCAAGCTGCGGGACGTGCAGAGCGGCGACCGGGTGGTCTGCGGCGTGTCCGGCATCCGCGTCTCGCCCGAGTTCCGGGAGCGCGACAGGCTGGGGTTCGCGTTCATGACGAACGACGTGTCGACCGAGCGCCGGGTCGAGGTCAGCGCGTCGAAGGTCGTGGCGATGATGCGCGACGTCAAGGCGCACGGCGGGCGCATCGCCTTCGTCGCGGGCCCGGTCGTGGTGCACAGCGGCGGCGGCGGCTACTTCACGGACCTGATTCGCAGGGGGTTCGTGGACGTGCTGCTGGCGGGCAACGCGCTCGCCGTCCACGACGTGGAACAGGCCTTGTTCGGCACCTCGCTCGGTGTGGACCTCGAGGCCGGCGTCGCCCGGGACGAGGGGCACCGGAACCACATGCGGGCGATCAACGCCATCAACCGCGTCGGTGGACTGCAGCCGGCGGTCGACGGCGGGACGTTGCGGTCGGGGATCATGTACGAGCTCATCGTTCGCGGCATACCGTATGTGCTCGCGGGCAGCATCCGCGACGACGGCCCGCTCCTGGACACGGAAATGGATCTGATCGCGGCGCAGGACCGGTACGCCGGCCTGCTGGTGGACGTCAAGATGGCGGTGATGCTGTCGACGATGCTCCACAGCATCGGCGTGGGGAACATGCTGCCGTCCCACGTGCGCGTCGTCTGCGTTGACATCAATCCCGCGGTGGTCACCAAGCTGGGCGACCGGGGGTCGTCGCAGACCGTCGGCATCGTGACCGACGTCGGGCTGTTCCTGCACCAGTTGGCCACCCAGCTGGCAGCGCTGGACGCCCGGGCGGGACGTGGCGCGGCCCGCGCCGCAGGGAAGTGAGGCTGACGTGTGACAGGCTCGAGCACGATCCAGGGTGGGATCATCGTTCAGAAGTACGGGGGCACGTCGGTAGCCACGCCCGAGCGGATCAGCGCGATCGCGGAGCGGCTGGCGCAGCAGGTCGGCGGCGCCCGCGGGGTGATCGTGGTGTTGTCTGCGATGGGGAAGTCGACGGACGAGCTCGTGGCCCTGGCGCATCAGGTGTCGAGGCGCCCGGCGGGCCGCGAAATGGACGTCCTACTTTCCACCGGCGAGCAGGTGTCCGTCTCGCTGCTCGGGCTCGCCCTGCAGGATCGCGGAGTTGCGGCCGTGTCGCTGACCGCCGCGCAGTGCGGCATCCGCACGGACAGCGCGTTCAACATCGCGCGAATTCAGTCCATCGACACGCGGCGGATTCTCGCGGAGCTCGATGCCGGCCGGGTCGTCATCATCACGGGCTTCCAGGGTGTGACGACCGACCATGACATCACGACCCTGGGCAGGGGAGGAAGTGATATCACGGGCGCCGCGGTAGCGGTGGCCGTGG
This sequence comes from Vicinamibacterales bacterium, assembly GCA_965222265.1. Taxonomy (GTDB): domain Bacteria; phylum Acidobacteriota; class Vicinamibacteria; order Vicinamibacterales; family UBA8438; genus JAAXGX01. The sequence goes on along the minus strand of CBDCTP010000003.1, from coordinate 3,857,721 downwards.
GTGCCGACGCGTGCGAGATCTGCACGGATGTCGACGGCGTGCTCGCGGCCGATCCCAACGTGGTGCCCGACGCCAGGCTGTGGCCGGAGATCAGCTACGAGGCGGCGATCGAGATGGCGTCTAGCGGCGCCAAGGTGTTGCATCCCCGGGCTGCCGAGCTGTGCATGGCGTACGACATTCCGATCCACGTGCGGTCGAGCTTTCATGCACGCGAGGGCACGTGGATCCGCGGGAGCGACGATATGGTGATGGAGCAGGCCGAGGTCGTGGGTGTGAGCAGCGACAGGAAGATCGCCAAGATCACGCTCCGCGAGGTGCCCGATGAGCCGGGCCTGGCGGCTCGCGTGTTTCAGGATCTCGCCGGCGAGGACATCTGCGTGCGACTGATCATCCAGAGCGCGAGCTCGGAGGGACGGGGACGCATCACGTTCGTCCTCGACGAGGAGTATGCGGAGCGGGCGGCGCACCTCGTCGAGCAGTGGAAGGCGGCCGGGATCGCCAGCGACGGGATTGTCGACCACGACGTGGCGAAGATCTCCATCGTGGGGTCGCGCCTCGCGTCGACCCCCGGTCTGGCGGCACGCATGTTCTCCGCGCTCGCACGGGAGGAGATCAACATCGACTGCATCAGCTCCTCCGAGATGAAGGTGGCCTGCGTGATTGGCGGTGAGCACGTCGAGCGCGCCGTGCGCGCCGTTCACGACGAGTTCTTCCCGGAGACGGCGCGATGACGACGCGGCAGCCGGCCAGGCGGATCGATGTCGGGATCCTCGGCGCAACCGGGATGGTCGGCCAGGAGTTCATCGCACAGCTCGAGGGTCACCCCTGGTTCCGTCTCACGTGGATCGCGGCGAGCGAGCGGTCGCGGGGGCGCCGGTTGGCCGATGCGACGGCCTGGCGCCTGCCGGTGCCGCGGCCGGCGGCGGTGGCGGACATGGTCGTGGACGCCGTCGTTCCCGATCGGGCACCGCAGGTCATCTTCTCGGGACTGGACTCGTCGGTCGCCGGCGACGTGGAGGCGGCGTTCGCGGCGGCAGGCCACATCGTGGTGAGCAATGCCCGCAACTACCGCATGGACGCCGATGTGCCGCTGCTGGTGCCGGAGATCAACCCGGACCACCTGGAGTTGCTGTCGGCGCAGCGGGCCGCGCGGCAGTGGCCCGGCCGGATCGTGACGAATCCGAACTGCTCGACCATCGTTCTGACGATGGCGCTGGCCCCGCTGCGGCAATTCGGCCTGCGCTCCGTGAACGTCACGACCTTGCAGGCCGTCTCCGGCGCCGGGTATCCGGGCGTCCCTTCCCTCGACATCGTCGGGAACGTGATTCCGTTCATCGGCGGCGAGGAGCAGAAGATGGAGACGGAGACGCAGAAGATTCTGGGCTCGCTCGCGCAGCAGCGAGTGGAGCCGTACCCGGTCACGGTGAGCGCGCACACCACCCGCGTCGGTGTCACCAACGGGCACACGGGGATGGTCTCGGTCGGCCTCGAGGCGGCGCCCACCGCCGACCAGCTCGTGGACGCGTTCAGGTCGTTCTCGGGGCGGCCGCAGGCCGAAGAGCTGCCGAGCGCGCCGCCCCGGCCGCTCGAGTACCTCGACGACGCGAGCCGGCCGCAGCCGCGTCTCGATGTCGACCGCGGCAACGGCATGACGGTCAGCGTGGGCCGCCTGCGGCCGTGCCCGGTGCTCGACTACAAGTTCGTGGTGCTGGGGCACAACACCATCCGCGGCGCCGCTGGTGCGGCGATTCTCAACGCCGAGCTGATGATGATCGACGGCTTGCTGGACCGGGAGTCCGCGCGGTAGCACGGCGCGGACTCCCGGCAGGCTGGTTCGGCGGCGCTAGTTGGCCGCGGCGGTGCCCGCCACGTAGTCGACCGCGATGCGAATCGGGTTGGCGGCGGCGCCGCCGAGCAGCGGCGTGGTGGGCAGGCGCTCGGCCGCGGGCTCGAGCACGGCGGTGATCTCGAGCTGACTGCCTTGCGGAAGGCTCAGCGGCTCATCCAACCAGAAACGCGTCGTCCACCCCGAATCCGGCTCGCGCAGCCACAACACGGGTATACGGGACCCGTCCGGCTTCACCGCCTCGATCCGGATCTCCGACGACTCGATGGCGACCTCCGGCAGGAGCGCCAACAGGCTCAGATCCTGATCGACGTCGTGGGTGAACGTCAGCTCCCGACCGCTCACGGTCTCCGGCGACGTCACGAGCATCGATTCGATGCTGGCCTCGGCGCCGTCCGCGACATAGAGGCCCACCCGGCTCTGATCGGAGAACTCCTGACCTTCGGTAATCCAGGTTTTCTTGTACTGGATGCGCAGCACGAGATCGCTGCCTTGCGGCAACGAATATCCCACGCCCCGGGTCCGGACGGGCGCCTGGCCCGGGATCCAGACCGCTATGGGCGGTGCCGACGGGAAGTCTCCCGCGTCCGGCGGGGCAAACCCGGCTCCGGCGTCGGCCTCGTCCAACGTCCGGGCGGCGCCCGTCGTGTCGACGAACACCGCGGCACTGCGCACGACGGCGGTCGCGCCGGGCTCGAAGTCGATCGCGTCGACCGGCTGGTCGGGGGCGGTGCCTGCCGGCAGCACGAAATAGCGAATCGTCTCGCTGGTGCCGGCATCGAGCGTGAACGCCTCCGGCATCTCGAGCGTCACCGCTGGCTCGCCGAACGCCCAGTCCGCGGAGACCTCGGGCGCGGGCGGCACCTGATCGCGGGGACCCTGCGGATAGCCTCCGCTGGACCACTCGAGAATCATGTCCATGTCGCGGGCCGACAGGGCATGGCCGTTCTGGAAGGATCCGAAGCCGTCCTCGGCTTGCCACGGCGGCATCCGCAGCCCGAGAATCTCTTCCCGAATGGACTGTGTCCAGGGATAGGCAGACCGGTAGGTCACGAGCGACATCGGCGCGATGCCGCCGTCTACGTGGCAGCTTCCGCACTGATCGCGAAAGATCGGAAACAGGTGCTCGTTGTAGTTCCAGCGGGAATTGATCGCCGTATGACCGTGGGGAACGGATCCGGCCACGACCACGAACCCCATGGCCAGCGTCAGCAGCCACCACCTGTATCGTCGCATGGGGTCTTTCCTCCTTAGTGTGTCGCGCAACTGTCCGGTTGGTCGGGTTCGAGCTAGGGCGCGTTCTCGTACACGCGGACGATCTCGCTCGCGGCCGTACCGAAGATGTCGTACGCGCCGCTGACCTGCTGCCGGTTACCGAGATCGCCGTACCAGTCGAGCAGCCAGGCCGAGCGCACGAGATGGCGCACGGCAATCCTGACGTCGTCGCGCGCCCTGCCGGCGAGTTCGTCGGCCCGGTCGCCCAGCGCCAGCGCCAGCTCCTTCGCCTGCAGGGCCGGAATGAAGAGCTCGGCGAAGGCGCCGCGCTCGATGAGAGCCTGCAGCTCCTGGTCGCGCTCCGCGATGGCCGTCACGATGTCCGCCGTCAGCTCGGGAATCGGCGGGCGAATCCGGGCGGCCAGCGGGACCGACGACGGCGCTCCCGTCATCACCGTGGACGGCCGCACCACGTCGGCGTCGGCCGCGGCGGCTGCCGGCGCGGCCGACGAGTACTCGGCGAAGATGAAGTCGAAACGCTCCTCGGGAAAGTCCTCGACGAACACCACCTTGGCAGTGACTTCGCTCGGGATCGCGAGGTCGCCGACCAGCGCTTCGAGGTACGCGCCGTCGGGGGACGGGACCAGGTCGATCGCCGTGACCTCGATGAACTCGTCCGTGGCCTCGTCGTACTCCTCCTCGAGCACGGCGCGGCCGGCCCACGTGCCGACGTCGACCGGCTCGCGGTAGTTGTCGGTCGCGTACAGGCGGAAGACCCCGTCCTCGGGATAGGTGCCTTCGATGTGGTGGAAGCTGTCCGGGGCCATGAACACGATGCCCCCGCGCCGGGGAGAGTGATCCATGTGGGCGCCCGGCGCGGCGTCCACGACGCCGCACGTCAGCATCTCGGAGCCGTAGTACGGGTTGCGCACCGGCCCGTCGCGCTGCACCCAGTTGGAGCCGCTGTCGTACATCGGGCAGTACGCGCGCGCGAACCCCTGCGGCAGATCGAGCGCCGCGAGATACTCGGACAGCGGCTTGAACCGGGTCCGCATCAACTCGATGCTGCCGGCGGCCGCGACCGAGCGCACGAGCGGCTGGGTGATCGGATCGGCGAGCGTGACCAGGCTGTCGAGCGCCGCCTTCGCGTCGTCGTAGTTGTCGGCGGCCAGCGCCTCCTGGGCGATCACGTACCCCTCCAGCTGGACGTCGAGAGGAGCCGAGATGCCGTTGAACGGCTCGTCGGCCTGCTGGGCGGCGTGTGCGAACCCCGCTGAGACGGGCAGCAGCAGCACAAGGGCGGTGGCGACGACGTCGGTCCGAATCATCCGAGGCATAGGCTCCTCGCGTCAGAAAGAGAGTAGCAGCGGCTACAGGTCGGGCACTATCGACTAGGTTAGTATACAACCCCGGTGGCTCACCGCACCCCCTGTCCGCGGGCCGTTGGGGCCGGCCGGCGCAGGCGCCCGGAGGCGCTCGCCGGCGCCTGTGGGCCGGAGCGGCGATGACGACGACGCCAGAGGGCACGACGCCGCACGCGGCAGCCAACCGCGCGCTGGCGGACGGCTATCTCGATGAGCTCCGCGGGGTCCGCCGGCTCGCGGCCAACACCCTGGAGAGCTATGCCCGGGACCTGGCGACGCTGCTGCGCTTCGCCGCGGGCCAGGGGGCGCGGGTGGACGACCTGTCCCGTGACGATCTCGACGCGGCCGTCCACGACCTGATGGCAGCCGGCCTGGCCCCCCGGTCGGTGGCGCGGTTCGTGGCATGTGTCCGCGGCTTCTACCGGTTTCTGGTGCGGGACGGTCATCTGCGCGTCAACCCGGCCGACGATCTGCACGCGCCCCGCGCCTGGCCCGCGCTTCCGAAATTCCTGTCCGTCGACGAGGTCGATCGCCTGATCGACCAGCCGGACGTATCCACGCCGGCCGGCCTTCGGGACCGGGCCCTCATCGAGCTGCTGTACGCCACCGGCATGCGGGTGTCCGAGCTGCTCTCCGTGCGGCTGGACGATCTCAACCTGCGCGGCGGCTACCTGACCTGTCTGGGAAAGGGCTCGAAGGAGAGGCTCGTGCCGATGGGCAGGCCCGCCGTGGCGTGGATCCGGCAGTACGTGTCCGGCGGGCGGCCGTCCCTGCTGGGCGGGCGGTCGGCGCCGTGGCTGTTCGTCAACGTCCGCGGCAGCCGCCTGAGCCGTGTGGGGTTCTGGAAGATCCTCAAGAACCACGGCCGGCAGGCGGCGCTGCCGCGCGATCTGAGCCCGCACGTCATCCGCCACTCGTTCGCGACGCATCTTCTCGAGCGGGGAGCCGATCTGCGGTCGATTCAGAGTCTGCTGGGGCACTCGGACATCTCGACGACGCAGATCTACACTCACGTCCTCGAAGTCCGCCTCAAGGCGATGTACGACGCGTTCCATCCGCGCTCGTAGCTTCCATCAGACGGGGCTGCGCCCCGAACCCCCGGCGTCCGCTTGCGGGGACCCCCGGCGCCCCGCGCCGCTGCCGCCGAGGCGCGCCGTGCGCGCCTGGCGGAATTGACCCGCCAACCGTCGCTCTGCTAGCGTTAGCCCTTCATATGCGCCGCACAGGACGTTACGTATTCACGTCGGAGTCGGTAACCGAGGGACATCCGGACAAGATTGCGGACCAGGTGTCCGATGCCGTGCTCGATGCCGTGCTCGCCCAGGATCGCGCGGGCAGGGTGGCGTGCGAGACGCTGGTGACGACCGGCCTCATCGTGCTGGCCGGCGAGGTGACCACGACCTGCACCAGCGACTTCGCCGGCGTCGCCCGCCAGGCCGTCAGGGACGTGGGGTATACGCGGGCCAAGTACGGGTTCGACGCCGAGACGTGTGCCGTCGTCTCCTCGCTGCACGGGCAGTCTCCCGACATCGCACTGGGCGTCGACCCGGGCGGCGCCGGCGACCAGGGTCTCATGTTCGGCTACGCCTGCTCGGAGACCGCGGAGCTGATGCCGCTGCCGATCATGCTGTCGCACCATCTCGTCCGCGCGTTGTCGGAGCTGCGGCGGAGCGGGACCATCGCCTACCTCCGGCCCGACGGCAAGTCGCAGGTGACGGTGGAGTACGACGGCGACACGCCCGTGCGCGTCGATGCCGTGGTGGTCTCCTCCCAGCACAGCGACGCGGTTTCGATCGAGCGCATCCGCGAGGACGTCACGAACCTGATCATCAAGCGCGTGATCCCCGAGAACCTGATCGACGCCGACACGCGGATCTACGTCAACCCGACGGGCCGGTTCGTGACCGGGGGCCCGCACGGCGACTCGGGACTGACGGGGCGCAAGATCATCGTCGATACGTACGGCGGAATGGCGCCGCATGGCGGCGGCGCGTTCTCCGGCAAGGACCCGACCAAGGTCGATCGCTCGGCCTCCTACATGGCCCGCTACATCGCGAAGAACTGCGTCGCGGCGGGCCTGGCCGATCGCGTCCAGGTGCAACTGGCGTACGCGATAGGCGTGGCGGACCCGGTCTCCGTGCTCGTCGAGACGTTCGGGACCGGAAGGCTGGCGGAAGACCGCATGTCCGGGCTCGTGCGCGACCACTTCGCGCTGACACCGCGCGGCATCATCGACGCGCTCGATCTGCGACGTCCAATCTACCGCCGGACGGCTGCGTTCGGGCATTTCGGCCGGACGGAGCCGGAATTCACCTGGGAGCGGACGGACAAGGCCAAGGCCTTGCGCGCGGCGGCAGGCGCCTGATCCCACCTGGCGGCCGCGCCGTGCCAAGGTGCGGGCTGCTACGTTCGTGCCGTGAGCAGCAGATAGATCGCCGAGGCTCCGAAGAGCAGGTTCGGCGCCCAGGCCGCCAGACCCGGCGCCAGCAGCCCGGCGCTGCCGATGGCGGCGAAGACGTTGATGGTCGTCCAGTAGGTGAAGGCGAGCGCGATGCCGACGCCGACACCGTAGAGGGTGCCCCGCGGCCCGGTGGTGATCGCGAACGGAATGGCGATCAGGGTGAGGATGAGCGTCACGAACGGAAACGACGCCTTCCGATGCAGCCCGACGGCCAGGCTTCCGGCGTCGAATCCGCTGGCGTCGAGCGCCGCAATGTGCGCCCGGAGCTCGGCAAAGCTCATGAGCTCCGCGTCCGGCCGCTCGGTCTCGAAGTAGTCGGGCGGCTCCAGGAAGGGCAACGGCGCCTCCGCTGCCGCACGATACGACAGCGCCTCGCCGCCCGACCCCGGCGCGCCGAAGCCGCGACGCCACACCTCGCGACCGAGCCAGCCGCCCGCGAACGATGCCTCCTTGACGAACGTCCGTCCGGTCAAGCCCCAGGGCCGGCCGCCGAACTCGTACACCGAGAGGTTCCCGATCTCGTCGCGCTCGGGCTCGAAGTACAGATAGTGATAGATCGAGCCGTTCCCGCCCACGATCCACTGTCGGTTCAGCACGTCCCTGGTCCGCTCGCGCGCGACGCCGCTCCGTATCTCGAAGCGGAGCGCCTCGGCCTCCCGGTTCGAGCGGGCCATGATCGTCTCGCTCAACCCGAACAACAGGCCGCTCCAGACGAGGCTCGACAGGATGATCGGCAGCGCCGCACGGTAGAGGCTGACGCCGCAGGCTTTCATGACCGTCAGCTCGCTCGTCTTGGTCAGCAGGCCGATCGTGACCAGGGCCGCGACGAGCGCGGCAATGGGCAGCACGAAGTACATGAACTGGGGGGAGGCGTACCAGAAGTACGTGAGCAGTGTCAGCCCCGTGGTCTGACCCTTGAACAGCTTGTCCGACAGATCGATGAACGTGGAGATGTAGAAGATGCCCAGCAGGCCGACGAAGGCCAGCAGCACGACCCCCAGGTACAGCCTGGCGACGTACCAATCGAGCAGGCTCACGCTCGGCAGCCCTGCCGGAGCGATTCGCACCCGCCGAACCCGGCGCGGCAACCGGAATGGGAGCGACTGCAGTGCCCTCGCCGCGGTCCCGCGGGCGAGCGGGGAGGGGAGTGCGAGGCGCCGCTCGACCGACCGGGAGCGCCACCAGAGGAGCGCGAGTCCCACCAGACCGAGAACGATGTTCGGCAGCCACATGGCGAGGTGCGCGGAGACCACGGCTCCCTTGGCCATCGCCTCGGCGCCGTACATCGTGACGTAGTACGCGAAGATCACGATGATGCCCAGCACGAAGCTGGCCAGCCTGCCGTCCTTGCGGCTCGTCACTCCCAGGCCGACCCCGATCAGGACGAAGACGATGCACGCGGCGGGAATCGAGAACTTCCGGTGGATCTCCATGATCGGGGCGTGCGGAGACAGTCCGAGCTCGCGCAGGCCCGCCGCCTCCCGCCGCAGCTGCGGCATGGTGAGCTCGGCGTACCCGCGCTGGGGCCCGGTGCGCGGGAAGACCGTCTCGGGATCCAGGCCGATGACGATCTCCTCGAACGCGTGGACCTCGTAGATCGCGGGATCATCGGCATCGACGACGTGCCCCGTCCCGTCGCGCAGCACGATGTCGACGGTGCGCGCGTCCGCGTCCAGGACGACGCGCCCGCGGGCGGCGACGTACACGTCCGGCTGACTCGCCTTCCGCATGTCCGCCAGGAACACGTCGTGCCACCCGTCGCCAGCCGGCGACACTTCGCGCACGTACAGCACGACGTTGGGGAAGTCTTCGTAGAAGACGCGCGGCTTGACCTCGCCCGCGGCCCTGCCGGCCACCGTCCGGAAGGTGATCTCCCGAAACGCCTGGTTCGCGTCGGGGAGCGCCACCACCAGGACGTAGCAGGTGGCCGCCGCCGCACCGGCGCCCAGCAGCAGCAGCGGACAGAGCATCCGCAGCACGCTCACGCCGCACGCCTGCAGGGCCACGGTTTCCCGATCGCTCGAGAGGCGGCCGAGCCCCATCAGAATGCCGAGCAGCAGCGCCATCGGTATCGTGACGCCGAGCCCCTGCGGCAGCAGCGTGCCCATGATGCGCAGGATGGTGAGGGTGTCGACACCCTTCGTGATGAGATCCTCGGCCACCGTCATGATCGGCGGGATCATCAGCAGAAACGTGAAGACGAACAGGCCCAGCACGAACGGCGGGATGACTTCCCGAAGAATGTAGCGGTCGGTGATCCGCAGCATGGCCGGCGGTGTCGAGTTTACCAGCGGCCGGGTCCGCGCGGAGGCTGTGCGCGCGGCCACCCGCCGGCGTCCCGTGCGCGGCCCGGTTCGCGAACGACGACGGTCACCGCCGGCGCGCGAGCGCGCCCCGGATGCGGCCGGCCCCGATCCAGAGGCCGATGCCGCTCGACGCCAGGCCGCCCAGGCTGAGCGCGATCAGGCCCGCGTCCCACAGCGGGCGGCGGTCGTACCAGAAGGCGAAGTCGAGGCTGTGGAGGCCGTTGAACAGCCAGCGCTCCAGGCGGCCGTAGCGATGGACCGCCTGCACGACCCGGGCGGCTGCCGGGTCGATGTAGAGCCAGGTTGCCAGCGGGTCGGCGAACCGCACGCGCACGACCGGCAGCGGCGGACCGTCGCCGCCACGCCCGTAGTAGTAGGCGTCGTACGCGGTCAGCCGCGTCGCGTCGGTCACCTCGGCGGCCGGCACGGCGGCGCTCAACCGCGCGACGAGCGAGTCGACATCGGCCGCCTTGCGGGGCGCCAGCGTACGGGCCGCGAGCAACAGTTGCTCGTACCCGCTCGAACCCGTCAGGCGCACGTCGTAGTAGGGGGCGCCGTCGATGCGGCGCAGCCCGACCTCCTTGACGGTGCGTCCGGCGGTCGCTGCCGCCCAGGCCGCCGGTTCGAGAGCGGGGAAGTCCGCCAGGCGGAGCGGTCCGCCGCTCAGCACGTCCGCGGGCACGTGGAGCCCGCGCATCGTCATCCAGGTGAACGGCTGCACCGACAGCAGGCCGCTGAACACCCACGTCAGCGTGACGAGCCCGCAGGCGGCGCCGGTGAGGTAGTGCCACCGCATCCAGCCGGCGTACGGTATCCGCGGCCGTCCGTCCGCCGCGCGCCGCCACCGGAACCGGGTGAGGCCGAGCAGCAGCCCGGTGAGCGCGACGACGCAGCCGACCGCGGACGTGTAGACGATGACGGCTTCCCACAGGGGCCGGTCGACGCGCAGGGACGGCAGGTAGAACCAGTGCGGTATCGCGCCGAGCCACGCGAGCACCCGTGTCCGGCGCGTCGTCACCATGGCGACTTCGGCGGTCCGCCGCGAGACGTACAGCTCGGTGGCCGCGCCGTCGTCGACCCGGAACCGGTACGCCGGCAGCGCCGCCCGCGTCACCAGCGTCCACTGGTCCGGCCGCTCGATCAGGCCGGCGTAGCGGAGCGCCGGGGCCGGCGCTCCGGCGAAACGGGCGGCCACGCGCCTGGCCGCGTCCGGATCGGCCGCCGGCAGGCGTGCGCCGGTGTCCGCGAATACGGTGCTGCCGTCGAAGCGATACGCGGGCCGTCCCATCACGGTCAGCAGGTCCGTGCGTTGCGGCCGCGGGATGCGCGCGCGCGCCGCCGCGGCCGCCGGCGTGAACCGTACCCGTGACAGGTCGAGCGGCGCCAGGGCCGCCAGCCGTTCCTCCGGCAGCAGCCGCGGCATGCCCCCCGTGTACATCATCACGATGCCGGAGGCGAACCAGAGGACGAACAGGATGCTCACTGGTATCCCGACGTAGCGGTGCACCCAGATCAGGCAGCGGTTGAAGACGGTCATCGCGCGCGATCTCCCGCGGACGCGGTCGGCCGCCGGTGCGTCAGAAACGCACGTGCAGCATGACCGAATAGGTCCGCGGAGCGCCCAGCATCACCTGGTTGGCGTAGATGAACGACGGGTCGGTCTGGCCCAGGTAGAAGATGTCGGACCAGGACGCGTACGCCGCATCGGTCAGGTTGTCGACGTTGAACGTCACGCGCACGGCGTCCAGGTCGAGCGCGACGAAGGCGTCGGCCGTGGCGTAGCCGTTCAGCGTGATCGTGTTGGCGTTGTTGGCCTGCCGGTCGCCGACGACGCGAACCGTGGCGCCCGCCTCGAGCGGCGTGCCGCCGATGTTGCGGTAGCTGCCCCAGAGGTTGCCGATGGCCGTCGGCACGTTGGGCGGCGTGTTCCCGGCCAGGCGCACGAAGTTGGCCGACGGCACGAACGCCGCGTCCGTGAAGGCCAGGCTCGCGCCGACCCGCGCGTCCGCGGTCGGACGCGAGGAGATCGCCAGCTCGAGTCCGCGCGATTCGATGCCGCCGATCGTCGTCGCGCTGTCGAGGGCGAACCGTTCGAGTATGTCGTCCCGCTCGATGTCGAACCAGGCGGCGGTGAGCTGCGTGCGGCCGCCGTCGATGTCCGCCTTCAGGCCGACCTCCCACTGCTTGGCGTCGGTCAGATCGAAGTCCTGGTTCGCGTTGACCAGCAGGATGTTGGCGTTGACCGGGTCCTTCGCGTTGCTGATCTGGCCGTATGCCACGACGTCGCTGCGCAGATTCACGACGGCGCCGGCGCGCCAGCTCCACCAGCGGAACGCGCGGGCAAAGCCGCTCGGCTCGACCGCGCCCGCGGCATCCAGGTTCACGCGCTCGAGGTCCATCGCCTCGTAGCGCAGGGCGCCGGTCAGCCGGACGCGGTCGTGCACGGGCAGCGAGTCCTCGGCGAAGAACGCCCACGAATCGATGTAGGTCGGGCTGACGCCGCGCAGCTCGCGCTGTCCGTAGGTGCCGGGCACGGGATTGAAGACGTCCACGGCGTCGCCGGGCGCGAGCGGTATGCGCCGCCTGAAACCGCGCCCGCGCTCGAAGTCGAGCGTGGAAGCCTCGAATCCGACGGTGGCCCGGTTCTCAAGGGCGCCGATCGGGGTCCTGATGTCGAGGTGCGCCCGGTCGCCGAACATCCGCTGGTCGTGGTCGACGAAGAAATAGCCGTAGTAGCGCTGGATCTCGCCCGCCGCCGTGCAGACGTCGACGACCGCCGTGCAGTACGGAAAGCCCTCGGCGTTCTGCCAGTTCCGCTCGGCGTTGAAGCCGTACACCGTGTTGCGGAGCGTGACGTGATCGCTCAGGCGCACCTCGGCATCGGCGCGGAGGAGAAGCTGCGACGAGTCGTTCACGGGGTCTTCCACGTTGTAGTTCAGGAAACGCGTCCGAGCGTCGATTCCCTCGCCGGTCGTGGTCGTGATGACGTCGAGCGGGTCGCCCACGGCTTCGACCGGCAGCAGCGGCGTGCCGAAGTACGACCCGACGTCGTCGTCCAGGTAGTCGACGCTGAACCGCAGCTCGGCGCGAGGGCCGGGCCGCCACAGCAGGCTGCCGGTGACGTTTGACGAGCTGGGGCTCATGCGGTCGACGTAGCCGTCGGAGCCGTAGCGGCTGACGTCGAAGCGGTACCACAGCGAGTCGCTGATCGGTCCGTTCACGCCGATGGCCGTCTGGTACGTGTTGAACCGTCCGTACGAGAACAGCCCGTTCCATTCCGGCGCGGCCGTCGGCTCGGCCTGCTTCGTCAGCGCGTTGATCGTGCCCGCCACCGCGCCCTGTCCGTTGAGGACCGACGAGGGCCCGCGCAGCAGCTCGACGCGGTCGAGGTTGAAGGTGTTCTGCGGCCGCATGACCATGTTGGCGGGGCCGAGCCAGATGCCGTCGCGCAGGACGGTGATCTGCGAGCGCGTGAAGCCGCGTACCGAGAAGCTGGACGGCGCGGCCGGATTGTGACCCGCCAGCACACCGGGCATCGTCTCGACCGCATCGCTGAGCCGCTGGTAGCCGCGCGTCTCCATGACCGCGCTGTCGACCACGTCGATCGAGGCCGGAATGTCGATGGCGCGCAGGCCCAGCCGGCTACCGGTCGCGGTTTCCTCGGCAAGCCCCAGCTCGCTCCGGGTCCCGGTGACCAGGACGCGTTCCTCGAACGCCGCGGCCGGCAGGCTCAGGTCGAGGCGGGTAGGGGGTCCCGCCGCCACAGTGACCGGCGTCGTGAGGGGCGCGAATCCTTCCCGCACGGTCGTGATTCTGTACGTGCCGGGCGGCACGTCCTCGATGGTGAACGCGCCGTCGGGGCCGGTCGTGGCCGACAGCCCGAGCTCCTCGATCGTGACCACCGCCGCCGCCAGCGGCGCGCCGCCGGCTTCGTCAGACACCGTTCCCTGCACCGAACCGTTCGCCTGCGCCTGTGCCTGGGCAGGGAGCTGCATCGCCGCCGCCAGTAACGCCGCCAGCGTGATCCCCGTGCGTACGAACCCTCGTCTCGTCCTCGTCTGTGATGTCAACCTGGCTCCTTCGTCGTCGCCGCGCAACGTCATGCCGCGCACTTCGCGTGGCGACTATAGGCCAGGTCGGTCGTCCCATCAACAGAACGTTTCCTGACGTTCTCCTGAAGTTGTCCCGCGGGCCTGCAGCCGGTCGGGCTCGCGGTTGAGACGGGATCAGGTCCGGCGCCGGGCGCCTGACTCGGGCAACTGGCTCTGCTTCGCGTGCGGGCATCCCGGCGACCAAACGGAGGGCAGTCGGTTCGTCGTCGTCGTCGCGGCGTCAGTGGCCTCGTAGAAGACGCGCGGCTTGACCTCGCCTTCGGCCCGGCCGGCCACCGTCCGGAACGTGATCTCCGGAAACGCCTGGTTTGCATCGGGAAGCGCCACCAGCAGCACGTACCAGGTGGCCGGGCGCCGCGCCGCCGCCGAGCAGCAGCAGCGGACAGAGCATGCGCAGCACGCTCACGCCGCACGCCTGCAGGGCCACGGTCTCGCGATCGCTCGAGAGGCGGCCCAGCCCCATCGGGACGCCCAGCAGCAGCGCCATCGGTATCGTCACGCCGAGCCCCTGCGGCAGCAGCGTGCCCATGATGCGCAGGATGGTGAGGGTGTCGACACCCTTCGCGATGAGATCCTCGGCCACCGTCATGATCGGCGGGATAATCAGTAGGAACGTGAAGACGAACAGGCCCAGCACGAACGGCGGCACGACTTCCCCGGAGAATGTAGCGGTCGGTGGTCCGTAGCATAGCCGGCCCGTGTCGAGTTTAGCAGCGGCCGGGGGCATTGGGGCTCGTACCTGGTGACCCGCCGCACCCTGGGTGGCACTGCTGCATCCGTAGTGGTCGGGTGGTCGGCTCGCGGTCGAACAGCGTGCGCGGTCCGGACTGCGCGCGTCCGGCGCGACGTGGTGGCCGGTTACCGCTTCGGCGGGGTTGGGGGCGAAGGTGGCTGCGGCGGCGGGGGAGGTGCTGGCGCTGGCCGTGGCGGCGGGGGATGGGAATCCTTTAGCGCCCTCTTCATCGCGCGGTGGCCTCGACCGCCTCACGATGACACGCGAGAAGCAGTTTCCGTTGAGTGCCGTAGGCTGTCGACCGCCGGTCGATGATCTCTGCCCGGTTCTTGAGTTCCTGTACCCGTCGCCGCACCGTACCCGACTCGACGCTGCCGCTTCCCAGATCGTTCCAGAGCAGCGTGTATTCGTCGTGGAGCTTGCCCCAATCCACCGAGAATTCCGTGAAGGACGATGACCGATCGGACAAGCGCATCACGGTCGCCGTGGCCGCCAAGCCGGCGGCCAGCAGTGCCAGTATCGCCGTGTGCTGCGGCAACAGCACATCGCTTGCGCTACTGAACGTCGCTCCCGACAGCACGAGCAGGCCGATGTGAATGGCGTTGTCGAGCTTCCGGTACCGTGCCGCGAGCTGTCCGAAGTACCGCTGGCGCATGTCCGCGAAGAACTTCTCGTTCCAGACGAGGGTCCGCATCTCCTGGGTCATCCCCACCTCGCCCATGGCCCGAGTCTACCACGGCGCCACGTGTCCGCTCGGGCCCCGACCGTCCGGGCGGTCAAGCCGGGACGTGCGCCAGCGGGGGCGAGCGGCGCCACGCCCCGAGCCGCGATTGGACGAGATCGCGCTGTTGGAAGCGACCGCGCCGAGCCCGCGCGCGATATGCGCCAGCGTATCGACCAGCCGAGCGGCGCGACGGGTGACTAGACTGGGAGCGTCTGGCTGGCGCATATCGGTCGAGCCACGGCGTGCGCGAGGTTGCCAATTGAAGGCCTCGTCAGGGGGCTTCCCTGTGGGTATCAGCGTAAACTGTGGACACGTCCACGGGCGACGATTGGGCCACGACGGTGATCGGGGCTGGTCCTCGTGGTCGGTTGTGAGGAAGGCCTGACGTGCTCGGCTCGACGATCGACCTGCTGCGGTAGCTCGGCGCGATCGCGGCGTCAAGGTTCTCTGTGTGTGCCGGAGAACCGTTGCACGGCCCGAGCGCGGTTCAGGAGTCGGCAGCCGGCTTTCACTGCGTCCACCACTCTGTCCACCACTTCACGAGCCATCGCCAGTACTGACGGCGTTCGCGCTCTTCGCGCCAATCGTCGCGGATGACGTGCGGAGTGAGTTCATAGCAATAGAATTCTCCACCTTCACGCTGCATGACGTACGCTCCGCAGGCCCACTCCTGGCACCGGTCGTCGCCCTCGGCCGAGAACCGGTAGGTCACCCTCACCTCGGCGATCGGAGAGTCCGGTTCGACGGCATCGGGATCGAAGGTTGTGCCGTCGTGTATCTCGCACCTCTGGGACTTGTAGACGAGGGTCGCGGAGCGCGTCTCCGTGAAGTCCCCGGTGGTCCCCAGTCTGCCCACTCTCATCTTGGTGCTATGGAGAGTCGAGGGGACTCCGACCGAATCCTCGAAGGTCACGAAGACCATCAGGCACGGTCCGGGGTACCCGAACAAGACCCCCATCAGCTGCTCGACCTTCCACTCCGAAATCAGTACCAGGGGCCTCCGGGCCAGGGCGAGTTCCGCTGCGGCGGCGTCCGCGCTGCGCTTGGCCTGCCACGCAACCCACAGCGTGATCAAGACGAGCGCCCCATTGATGTAGTCGCCGAGTTCGATGTTCATGCGGGTGCAGCCCAGATCGCGGAAAACGCGCGTTGGCCGGCAGGCGAACGGCGGGTCACCTGGACATCTGCGGTGGGTCACGCCAGAACAGCAGGCCAGCCGTCAAGGCACCGGCGCCGATGGCGAACACCTCCGCACCGAGGTCGACGTCGAACACCTCTGCGTAGAGTCTGTCGTCGGCCCATGCGTACGCCATGAGCATGACGCCGAGCGCTGCCACGAGTTGCCACACATGCCGATTCATGGCCCCTCCTCCCGTGGAAGTCTACCGGTCGAGCCACGGCGTGCGCGAGGTTGGCACGCGCGGCTCAAACGGGGGGAGGGGCAGGCCGAGCGCGGCGCGTCCGGTCCTTCACGGGTCAGGAGCCGGGGGCCAGCGATCCTCCCGATCTCGGTCGGCACGTCGCCGTACGCAGCTTCCCCGGGTCGGATCACGGCCCGGTGGCGGTCCTGCAGCATCAAGGCGAGCGACGGGCTCGTGAACGGCTTGCGGGGTGCGCAGGACGCCAGCCGGCGCGCGAGTTCGGACACGTGCGCGGCGTGATCCCGCAGTAGCTCGCGGTCTATCCGTTTCCGTCTGATCGGCATTTGCCCCTCGTCGGAGGGGGCGAAAGTCCCGCAGGCGAAAGTCGCGGGATCCCGAAGGTCCGATGATCGCTCCTCGGCGCGGCGCTGTAAACCCCTTGTCTGACAGACAATTCCGGGCCTCCGGCCGCCTGATCTCCGGGGTCCAATAAGGGGTGTTATGTTAACTAACGAGGATCCAGCCGGTCTCGACAGTCCTTCCGCGCGCGCTTCAGCCCCCTCGTCAACGCTCCGTCACGCCATGGGGCGCCGGCAAGCTGCACTCCATGCAGCGAGAGTGGGACGGCGAGATTGGCGGGCGGGCGTCTCAGTCGCCGCTCCGAAGCTCGCGGAGCAGCTCCTCGAGCGCCTCGATCAGCTCGTTGCGCTCGACGCGCGACTTCTTGAACTGGAGGCGTACGCTGAACGCCTTCGATGGTGCGACGTACCTGTAGGCGAACGGCCTCGGGCGTGCGACCGTCGGCTTCGGCGCTGTCTTCCGCACCTCGGCCCGGCTCATTCCCGACTGGGCAATCTGCTCGATGAGCTCCAGCATCTTCTGCAGGTCGGACTGGCGGGCAACCTGGAGCAGCATCGACTTCGAGGTGATGTCCGCCAGCCGGCACAGGCGCCTGACTTCCTCGGGCATCGCCGTGAGTGTCAGCGATTCGGTAATCGACGTCCGGGACTTGCCCAGGCGTCGAGCCAGCTGCTCGTGGGTGTGCTCGAAACGGTCCACGAGCGATTGCAGCGCGTCGGCCTCCTCGAACGGCGTGAGGTCCTTGCGCTGAAGGTTCTCGATCAGTGCGATCTCGATCAGCTCGCGGTCGTCGGCGTCACGGATGATGACCGGCATCTCCTGCAAGCCGATCTGTACCGCCGCCTGGTAACGCCGCTCCCCGGCGATGATCTGAAAGCGCCCTTCGCGCTGACGGACGATGAGCGGCTCGATGACGCCCTTCGCCTCGATCGACGCCATCAGCTCCGACAGGTCACCCATGGCCTGGCGCGGCTGGTCGGGGTTCGGATCGAGCCGTTCGATCGAGACCATGCGGCCGACCGGCTCACCGGAGGTGGCAGTCAGTGCGTCGACGTAGTGGGCATCGTGGCGCATGCGGGCGGCCTGCGGCAGCCCTCGCCTAGACACGGGCCATCACCTCCTCGCAGAGACTGTAGTAGTCGGCGGCGCCAGTCGAGTTGGGTGCGAAGCTGAAGATCGACTCGCGATAGGCGGGACTCTCCTCCAGGCGGACGCTCTTGGAAATGACGGTGTTGAACACCTTCGCGCCGAAGACGTTGGCGATCTGCTCTCGTATGTCACGGGCCAGGGATGTCCGCTTGTCGTGCATGGTGACGAGTACGCCGAGCAGTTGCAGGCTCGGATTGGCCCGCGCACGCACCCTCTCGATCGTTTCGAGCAGGTCGTCGGTGCCCTCGAGCGCAAAGTACGAGGACTGGATCGGGATCAGGATGTGCGTCGCGGCGACCAGGGCATTGACCGTCAACAGACCCAACGCCGGCGGACAATCGATGACGACGTGCGGGAACCGCTCCCGGACGGGATCGATTCTGTCCTTCAGCCGGAAGTGCGAGTCCAACTCCCCCACCAGGCGGGCCTCGAGCTTCGCGAGCGAGATCCTGGAGGGGGCGACCCACAGCCCCTTCTGCGTCGACTCGCAGATCACCTCGGACAGGGAGCACGATTCGTCGGCCATGGTGTCGTAGAGACTCGGCTCCAGGCTCTCACGGCCCACGTACGCAAGCGTGCTGTTGGCTTGTGGGTCGAGGTCGATCAGGAGGGTGTGCTTGCCGCGAAGCGCAAAGGCGGATGCGAGATTGATCGCCGTCGTGGTCTTTCCAACTCCGCCCTTCTGGTTGGCGATGGCGACAATCATCGGTACGGAAGCCGCTGATCCCGGGGCGGGTGCCGCGAAATCGTGAGCAGCCGCACGAATTCTAGAGAAGTGCGTTGCGGGCTGTCAAGGCAGCCGCACCGGGAGAACTGCGCCGTCCTGCCGCTTGTCGATCGATGTAAGTGCTGGAAAGAAGGTGCTTTGCAAGGAATGTCGGCCGGCCGACATGGGCTACATCTTGTACTTGCCGAGATCTTCGGGATCGAGGCTCTCGAGCCACTTGGCGAGTCGCTCGGAGTTGTCCTTGCCGGGCTTGAAATCGATCGCCTTGGCGTTGTCGATCACCGTGTCCTCCACGAAGATCGGCGCCCGGACGCGAAGCGCGAGGGCGATGGCGTCGCTGGGCCGGGCGTCGACGGCGACGACTTCCCCGTTCACGCGCAGGTGGATCAGCGCGTAGAACGTGTTGTCCTGCAAGTCGCAGACGACAATCTTGTCGACGGCCGCGTTGAGGTCGTTGATCACGTTGCGCAGGAGGTCGTGCGTCATGGGGCGTGGCGTCGAGATATTCTCGATCTGCAGGGCAATGGCATTGGCCTCGAAGATGCCGACCCAGATCGGCAGCACCTTCTGCCCTGCCTCATCGCGCAATATGACGATCGGCATATTGGTGATCGGATCGATCACCAGCCCCTTAATCGTCATCTCTATCTGCATCCCAGTTCTCCAGGTCTTCCGTCATGCAGCGCAGATTGCCGTGCCGCGCAGGCTGTGCGGCCCGGCGCAGTCCACGTGCACGGTGAGCGTCCTGCCGATCCAGTCGGCCCTGCCCGGAAAGTTGACGACCGTGTTCTGAGTGGTTCGGCCGGACAGATCCTGGGGCCGCCGCCGGCTATGCGCGTCGACGAGAACCTCCACGTCGTCGCCGATGCGCTCGGTATTGAGTGCGACCTGAATGCGCCGCTGCAGCGCCTGCAGTGTCATGAGACGCTCCGTCTTCTCCCCTTCCGGAACCGTGTCGGGCATGCGCTTCGCGGCGAGCGTGTTCGGACGCTGCGAGTACTTGAACGAGAACATGCCGTGAAACTGGACCGCCTCGGTCAGCGACAGCGTGTCCTCGAAGTCGTCCGGGTCCTCACCGGGGAACCCAACGATCATATCGGTCGATAGTGCGATGTTCGGGATGGCGTCGCGAACTTCGGCGACGAGTTGCAGATAGACCTCGCGCGAATAGCGCCGCCGCATACGCTGCAGCACGCGGGACGATCCCGATTGCACGGGAAGATGCAGGTGCTTGCATACCTTCGGCAGATCCCGCAAGGCCTCGATCAGTCTCGGGGTGACGTGACGCGGATGGGGGCTGGCGAACCGGATGCGCTCGACGCGGTCGACGTCGTGGACCTGATGCAGCAGCCAGGCAAAGTCGTGTTCCGGCCGGTCCGGATCGTGGTAGTGGTTGACGATCTGCCCGAGCAAGTGTATCTCGCGGTGCCCGTGGGCGGCGGCATCCCGCACCTCGGCGAGGATGTCCCGCGCCGGACGCATCCGCTCATGCCCGCGCGTGTAGGGCACGACGCAGAACGAACAGTAGTCGTTGCAGCCCTCGATGATGGTGACGTAGGCCTTGACAGGGTGGCGGCGCGCCGCGATGCCGAGCGGAAACGATACGTCGTCGTACGGATTCACGTCGACCTGGCGCAGGCCGGTCCCCGCAGCCTCGTCCACCAGCAGGGGCAGGCGCCGCAGCGCCTGGGTTCCCACGACGACGTCGACACGCGCGGAGCGTTCCAGCAGGCGACTCCCCTCCTGCTGTGCGACGCATCCGGTGACTGCCACGAGCGGGCGGTCGTCGGGTTGGCCGCGGAGGGCGTCCAGCCGGGCGAACAGCTTGTCTTCGGCCTTCTCGCGCACGCTGCAAGTATTGACGACCACCAGGTCGGCGTCATCGACATCGTGTGTGAGCTCGTATCCGGCCTGCTCGAGTAGACCCGCCATGCGCTCCGAGTCGTGAACGTTCATCTGGCAGCCGAACGTCTCGATGCACGCCTTCTTCCCCACCGCTACCCCTCGCTGCTGCGTCCCCGAGCAATTGCCCCGGTCTTCTCTTTCAGCAGAATCCGTGCCCCCTCCCTGGCCGCGGCAGAAGTGCCGCCGGTCATCAGTCGGGCCAACTCGGCTACTCTACCCTGTTCGCCGAGAGTCTCGACGGATGTCGCCGTGCGGCCGTCCCGGACGCTCTTCGACACGTGGTGGTGGGAGGTGGCGTACGCCGCGATTTGCGGGAGGTGGGTCACGCACAACACCTGGAAGCGTCCGGCGAGCGTGCAGAGCATCCGGCCGACGCTTTCGGCGACGGCGCCGCCGATGCCGGCGTCCACCTCATCGAATACCAATGTCTTCCCGGGGCTATCGGTTGTCGCGAGCGTCTTGAGCCCCAGCATCACCCGCGACAGCTCGCCGCCGGAGGCTGTTCTTGCCAGCGGGCGGGCTTCCTCACCGGGGTTCGCGGAGAAGTAGAGCTCGGCCTCGTCGATGCCGTTGGCGCTCCAACGCTCGGGCGGGAGCGGAGCGGCCGCGAAACGTGCCTGCACGCAGGCGTGCGGCATCGCCAGGTCTGCGAGCACGCGGGCCAGCTGCTCGCGAAGCGCATGCGCGGTTCGCTGCCGCCGCTCGGACAATCGCCCCGCAGCCTCGAGAAACACCCGGCGGGAGTGATCCGCCGCGGCCGTCAGCCGTTCCATCTCTTCGGCGTGTCCGCCCAGAGCGTCGAGCTCCTCCCCGATGCGGTGTCGATGATCCAGCACGTCCTGCAGTTGCGGTCCGTACCTCTTTTTCAGCCGTTCCAGCAGCGCCAGTCTGGACTCGATCTCGGCCAGCCGCTCCGGAGACCCGTCGATGCCCGCGGCGTACGATCGAAGGAAGAACGCGAGGTCCTCGAGCTGCGCCCCGACGGCGTCCCTGCATCCGAGATGCTGTGCGAATACCGGATCGATGTCCGACAGTTCCTCCAGTCGCCGCCAAACGTGGCCAAGCTTCGCGAGCACCGCGGCGTCCTGCTCGTACAGCACGCCGTACGCCTCCGCGCACAGCATGATCAGTCGCTCGGCGTTGGCGAGCCGGGCCCGCGATCCGGCCAGCGCCTCGTCCTCCCCGGGCAGCGGAGCGACGTCATCGATCTCCCGACTCTGAAACGTGAGCAGCTCGACGCGCTCCGCCCTGTCGTCGTCGCGCAGCCTGGCTTGCGTCAGCCGCGTCTCGGCCTCTCGCCAGGCGCGGTGCGCCGTGGCCACTGCCGACGCCTGCTCCGTCAGCCCACCGTGCAGATCCAGCAACGGCAGGTGGGTCCGTTGATCGAGAAGCGTGTGCTGCCGATGCTGGCCGTGGAAGTCGACCAGTTGCCTGCCGAGCGTCTGCAGGGCGCCTACGGTGGCCAGCTCGTCGTCGATGAACACCCGGCTCCGGCCCTGGGCGGTGACCTCGCGGCGCAGGACCACCTCCTGCCCGTCGTCGGCGTCGAGGACGGCCTGCACGACTGCCTTGTCCGCACCGGAGCGTACCAGCTCGCCGGTCGCCCGGCCCCCGACAAGCAGATCGAGGGCACCGAGCACGATCGACTTGCCGGCGCCCGTCTCACCGGTGAGCACGGTCAGGCCGGCCTCCAGCTCCACGTCGATGCGCTCGACGATCGCGAGATTCCTGACGCTGAGAAACCGAATCATTCGCACAGTCCGCGGGCAGTGGTGAGACGGTGGCGAGGATGGTGCCGAAACGATGGAAGCTCCATCCTATCATACGTTTGACAGGTTCCTGCGGTCGTGCTACCTTCACAAAGTTGCGCTGTCCCAGCGGCGCGCCGGCGTCGGATTGCGGAGGGTTCGGTGCGTGCTCTTGGTCATTACACGTTTGCCCTCCTCCAAACGACTGGCATGAGCGCGTCGGAGGGGGGGCTGGGTGGTGGGGTGCTCGAACTGATCGGGCGTTCCTCGCTGCTCTCGCAGGTCGTTCTTGTCATCCTCGTTCTGTTCTCCATCGCATCCTGGGCCGTCATTCTCTTCAAGCTTCGACAGTTCCGGCGCGTCGAGAGCCAGACGACGCGATTCCGCGACGTGTTCAGACGCAGCAGCAAGTTCTCGGACGTGCACTCCGTCTGCCGGTCGCTGGCGCGCAGCCCGCTGGCCGGCATCTTTCAGGCCGGCTACGTGGAGCTGAACGCGCAGCTGCGCCAGGCTGACGTTGCGAACGGTCCCGATGTGCCGAACGGCTCGGTCGCGCGGCGCAGGTTGAAGAGCTTCGATGCCCTGGACCGCGCGCTCCTGCGGGCCGCGAACGTCGAGGTGGCGAAGCTGGAGCGGCGCGTGGCCTTTCTGGCAACGACGGCGAGCATCACGCCGTTCATCGGGCTGTTCGGCACTGTCTGGGGCATCATGAGCGCCTTCGAAGGGATCGGCGCCACCGGATCGACCAGCCTGGCGATCGTGGCACCGGGGATTGCGGAAGCGCTCATCGCGACGGCGGGCGGGTTGTTCGCGGCGATTCCGGCCGTCTACTTCTACAACCACTTCACGCAGAAGATAAAGGAGCTCGCCGGGGCGATGGACGACTTCTCGCTGGAGTTCCTGAACATCACCGAACGCAACTTCTCGTAGGAGCTGCCCGGTGCCCAAGGTACAGCCTGCGAGCAATCACGGAGGATCGGGGCGCCGGCAGCGGCGCGGTCGCCGCGTCGCGACATCGCTATCCGAAATCAACGTCATTCCGCTGGTCGACGTCATGCTCGTCATGTTGATTGTCTTCATGGTGGCGGCGCCGATGATGCAGCGGGGCCTCGACGTCAATCTGCCGGAGGCGCGGCGCGCGGACCCGATCACTGCCGAGCGCCTGTTCGTGACGGTTCCGCTGACCTTTCGCGCCGATGGCGTGCTGCAGGTGGATGAGGACCCGGTGCCGTTCGACGCGTTGCACGAGCGCATCGCGGTCGAGATGGAGGCCCGGACCGAGCGCAACGTTTTTCTCCGCGGGGACGGGGACATCACCTACGACGAGCTGATGAGCGTCATGGACCGGCTCAAACAGGGGGGCGTCGAGGAGGTCGGGCTCGTGGTAGATTTTCCGGACGAGCCCTGATCACGATGCGCGGCCCTCGCCACCGGCGAAGCACCGTGAGAGAAGCGGCATCACAGATTCTGGTGGATCGCGGACATGAGCCCGACGGACTGCGGGGAACGCTGGCGGTTTCCATCGGTGCTCATGCCCTGGCGCTCGGCGCCCTGATGCTGGGTCCGGCGTCGTGGTTCGCCACCCAGGAGGAGCGCGTTCCCGACGTGGCGATGGCCATCCGGCTGGGTGGGCCGGAAGGGCCGGGCGAGGGTGGGCAGACCCCCCTCGGCGGGCAGCCGATTCAACGACTCCTGACACTCGAGGAAGCACGGCGCCCGCAGTGGATCCAGCCACCGACGCCGGCGCCGCCGGAGATGATCCTGCCCGTCGAGGAAGCCCCCCGCCCGGAACCGGAAACGGAGGTCGAGACCGCGCCGTCCGAAGCCCGCGGCCGAACGCCGACGCGCGGTCCCGAGCTGCTCGAGGGGACGGCGATGGCCGACACGGGGGTCGGCGGGATCGGGGTCGGCCTGTCGGGCGGCGGTCTGGGCGGCAGCGGCGGAGAGATCAGTCTGGCCGACTTCTGCTGCCCGGAGTACCTCAACACGATGCTGCAGCTCATACGCCGGCAGTGGAATTCGAACCAGCAGGTGCCGGGCATGACCGTGCTCCGGTTTACAATTCAGCGTGACGGTGCCATCGCCGGGGTGGCGGTCGACCACAGCAGCGGCTATTTCGCCCTGGACATGAGCGCCCAGCGTGCCATTCTGTTGACGAATCAACTGCCAGGGCTGCCCTCCGCCTTCACCGAACCCAGTCTGACGGTTCGCCTGACGTTCGAGTACCGACGATGATCCAATTGCGACTTCCGCTGCGGCGACTGCCGGCCTTGTGTGTGACATTCTGTGCAGGCGTGCTCGTCCTGATGCAAGCCGGGGCACCGTCGGCGCTGCAATCGCCGCCCGGCCAGCAGTCGGAGGTCGACCTGATCATCGGCGACCGCATCGGCGCGCAGCCGACGTTCGCGGTTCCCGATTGCCTGGCGGTCGACGGCGACGAGCAGGTCGCGGAGGCCGGACGCACGATCGCCGCGGTGCTGTGGAACGATCTCGAGTTCGAGCGCGAGTTCCGGATGATGGCCCGTGACGTCTACGACACCATCCCCCGCGCCCGGTCGCTCACCGACCTGCCCCTCGACAGGTGGCGGGAGTTGGGGGTCGATGGGGTCGTCAGCTGTGTGGTGGCCACCGCCGGCGACGGACGGTTGCGAGTGACCGCCCGGCTGTTCAACACTCGGTCCCGCGCGTCGGCGTTCGGTGTCGAATACACGGGCTCCGCGCGCAACGTCCGCGCCTACGCCCATCAACTGTCGGATGAGATTCATCGCCGTCAACGCCGGTTGAGAGGCGTCGCCCGCACCAAGATCTCCTTCATCTCGGACCGCGACAGCGAGTCGGTGTTGGGTCTGGTGGAGAATCGCCAGACCAAGGAGGTGTACTTCGCCGACTACGACGGGGCGAACATTCGCCGGGTCACGGTCAGCCGGTCGTTGAACACCACCCCGAGCTGGGCTCCGAGCGCCCGTGCCATCGCCTACACCTCCTGGCGGCGCGGGTACCAGGACGTGTTCGTATCCCACATCTACGAGGGCCGGCTCGAGTCGCCGGCCGGCGGCACGCCCAACGTCCAAAACTGGCTGCCCGCCTGGTCTCCGGACGGTCGGCAGCTCGCGTTCACGTCCAACCGCGACGGGAACCCCGAGCTGTACATCATGGACGCGGATGGCGCGAACGTTCGGCGCCTCACCAACCATCCGAGCATCGACACGACGCCGACATGGTCCCCGCAGGGGCACCAGATCGCGTTCACGTCCGACCGCACCGGGTCGCCACAGATCTACGTCATTGGCATCGATGGAACCGGGCTGCGCAGGATCACGTTCGAGTCGTACTGTGACCGGCCGACCTGGTCGCCGGCTCCGTACAACGAGATTGCCTATTCGTCGCGGACCGGACCGGGTCACGACATCAAGGTCATCGACATCGCCACGAGCGAAGTGCGACAATTGACGTTCGGTCTCGGGACGAACGAGAGCCCGAGCTACTCCCCGAACGGACGGCATGTGGCCTTCATGTCGACGCGCGGCAGCGGAAACAAGCAGATCTGGGTCATCGGTCGTGACGGTCGTGGCTTGCGGCGCCTGACCACCCTGGGCAACAACGAGATGCCCAGTTGGTCGCCCTGAGGTTGCGCAGCTCGCCGCCAGTCGGAGGAGATAGCAAGATGTCGCGCCGTACATTCATCCGCGCCGTGCAGACGGTACTGCTTTGCACAGTTGCGAGCGTAGCGTGCGTTCGCAATCCGCCACCGGTTGCCCCCGAGCCGCCGCCGCCGCCACCGGCGGCGGAAGAGCGCCCGGGACCTGCTCCGCGGCTTGCGCCCGAACCGCCGCCGCCACCGCCGGCGCCTGTCGTGCCCGCCATCGAGGCGGACGTGGACATCGTGTCGAGAGATCTCGAGCAGCTCAATCGGGAGTCGCCCCTGAGGCCGGTGTTCTTTGCCTACGACAGCTCGCACCTCGATTCCGCGGGGCGGCGGGTGCTGGATGAGAACGCGGAGGTGCTCCGCAGCAACTCGACCTGGATCATCACGATCGAGGGACATTGCGACGAGCGTGGCACGGCGGAATACAACCTGGCACTGGGCGAACGCCGCGCCCTGGCGGCCAGGCAGTACCTCGTCGAGATCGGCCTGCAGGGGGACCGGTTGCGGACGGTGAGCTACGGCAAGGAGTTTCCGTTCGCCGCCGGGCAAGACGAGGGTGCCTGGGCCAAGAATCGGCGGGCTCATCTGGTGATCAGCGACAGGTGACCTGCGGGCGCCGTCGTTTGCGGTAAGCTGGAGAATCCCCTCTATCGACAGGAGCTTCCATGGCGCCTAATCATCTGACGGCAGTGCTTTGCGCCGCGGCCCTGCTGGCCGCGCCGGCCGGCGCGCTCGGCGCGGACCGGGAGCACCAGCAGATCATGGCCGACATCCGGATGCTGCAGGAGCAGACGGCCCGCCTGCAGCTGGCGATGGGGTCCCTCGATGAGGCCCTGCGGCAGATCTCGGCGAAGATCGACACCCAGACCGATGCCGCGCGGCGAGCATTCGCAGATCAACAGGTGTCCGTAAGCGCCGTCGCCGACGGTGTGCGCATTCTGCGTGAGCGCTTCGACGACACGAACGTGCGCATCTCGTCGCTGTCGCAGGAGATCGAGGCGTTGCGGATTGCCATCCCGCCGCTCTCCCCTGCCCTGACGCAGTTCGCGACGGATCCCGCAACCGGACTGCCGCTGCAGGCCGCGGCGCCCGCGGTCGCCGGCGCCGCGCCCCCGCTGAATCCCGGCATGTCGCCGCAGCGGATGTACGACACCGCGTGGGCCGACTACACCAACGGCCAGTGGGATCTGTCCATTCAGGGATTCGAGGCCTACATCAAGACCTACCCGCGCTCGGAGCTGGCGGACGACGCACAGTTCTACATCGGGCAAACGTACTACGCGGACGGAGCGTTCCAGGATGCCGTCGAAGCCTTCGACGGCGTCCTGTTCAACTACCCCGACGGCGATGTGGTGCCGGACGCGTCGTACAAGCGCGGTCTCGCGCTCGATCGTCTCGGCTATGGCGATCGCGCGCGGCAGGCATTCGATCTCGTGGTGACGAACTATCCGGACAGCACCATGGCGACGCTCGCCCAGCAGGCGCTCGACCGGTTGAACCAGCAGTAGCGCGAGGCCTAATCGACATGGGGAGCGTGAACAAGGTCATTCTGGTCGGCAACCTGGGCCGCGACGCCGAGCTGCGCTATACGTCGGGTGGTGCGGCCGTCGCGCACCTGCGCATCGCCACGACGGAGACGTGGACCGACCGCAACAGCGGCCAGCGCCAGGAACACACCGAGTGGCACAGCGTCGATCTGTGGGGCAAGCAGGCGGAGACGATTCACGAGTATCTCCGCAAGGGCCGCCAGATCTACGTCGAGGGGTCGCTTCGGACTCGGCAGTGGGACGATCGCGATGGCAACAAGCGGTACTCGACCGATGTGCGTGCCAGCCGCGTGGTCCTGCTTGGAAGAGGCGAAGGAAGCGGTGTGCGCGACGACGCGGACCAGCCGCGTGCGGCGCCCAGGACGCCGGGAGCAGAGGAATCGTCCGAGCGGAGCAGGCAGGCGCCGGACGAGAGCCCGGAGCTCACCGAGGACGACATTCCCTTCTAGCAGCCGCTTCGGATGGCGTCAGCGCCGAGCCCGCCGCGGGGTTGGTTGGGCCCCGGGTATCGAAGCCGCGAGGCGACGACTGGCGGGCTATCCCTGCGGGACGCGGCCGTAGCGGTCCTCCAACCGCACCACGTCGTCGAGCTCGGGCGTCGAGACCTCGATGACGTCGCAATCCTCCAGCGCGGTCATCCGGTGGATCGTGCCGGGTGCGATGTGGACCCGCTCCCGCGGTCCCATTTCCCACGTCCGCGACTCGTTTCCCTGCCGCAGCTCGAACAGCAGCCGGCCACTCCACAGCAGGATGGTTTCATCCTTGCGGTTGTGGTACTGGAGGCTGAGGGCGTGGCCGGCCTCCACGTGGATGACCTTGCCCACGTACCGCTCCGTCTTGGCCCAGTGCAGCTCGTAGCCCCAGGGCTTCTCGACGCGGACCGTATCGCTCTCGTGCGGCATGTGTCGCTCTCCTCATTCCGAGAACGCATCACGGTGCTCGAGCCTCAGGCGCACGCCGTCCAGGCCCGCCAGGCGCTGCCGGAGCGCCTCGGCGACCATCACGGACCGATGGCGTCCGCCCGTGCAGCCGACCGCGACCGTCAGGTAGCTCTTGCCCTCCGCCGCGTACTGCGGGATCAGGAAGCGCAGCAGGTCCACAGTCTTGTCGATGAACAGGCCGGTTGCTTCGGCGGCCTCCAGATATTCCTGCACGGCGCGGTCGCGACCGGTCAGCGGCCGCAGCGCGGGGACGAAATGCGGGTTCGGCAGGAAGCGCGCATCGAACATCAGGTCGGCTTCCAGCGGGATTCCATGCTTGTACCCGAAGCTCAGCACGGTGACCACCAGCGGCTTGTCCTGGCCGACCCGCGAGAGATCCTTGAACGCACGGCGCAACTCGTGGACGTTCAGCTCCGATGTGTCGAACACCGTGTCGGCCATCTGCTTGGCGCGCGCGAGCGCCGTCCGCTCCTTCCTGATGCCTTCGACAACGGTCTGGTCGGCGGCCAGGGGATGCGGCCGCCGGGTTTCCGAGAAGCGCTGGACCAGGGCGTTGTCGTCGGCTTCGAGGAAGATGAGGAGCGTCCTGAGGGACTGCCGGCGCCGGAGACTGGCCAGCGTCCTGGGGAACTCGTCCAGGAATGCCGGATCCCGCATGTCGACGACCACGGCGGTCGGCGTGACGCGCGCGCCGTCGTTCTCCGAGAACCGTGCGAGTGTCGGAAGCAGGGAGGTCGGCAGATTGTCGACGCAGAAGTAGCCGAGATCCTCGAGCGCGTTGATGGCCTGGGACTTCCCCGCTCCGGACAGCCCGGTGAGGACGACGAACCGCGCCGTCCCAGCGGTCAGCGCGCGTTGTTCCGGTGGCGCGTCTCCCATCGACTCTTCAGGGTCTGAGCCTGCTGGTGGACCTTGTCGATCGCACCGCCGATGGCCTGCTCCCACTGCCCGCCTTCCTCTTCTCCGTGCAGCATGTGGTCGCCCCGCACGTGCAGGACGACCTCCGCGCCGCACCTGCCGCGCGTGCGGGTCAGCACGAACTGAATCGACACGGCGTTGTCGTGGAGGAGGCGCTCGAGGCGCGCCAGCTTCTGCGTGATGATCCCACGGATCTCGGTCGTGATTTCGACGTGACGGCCGGTGACGGTGCTCTTCATGATGCGAACGGCGATGCGTCTCAGTACAGTACCTTGCGCTTGCTCGAGGTCGGAATCTTCAGGTCCTCACGGTACTTTGCAATCGTGCGGCGCGCCAGGATCAGTCCCTCGTCCTGGAGTATCGCGACGATGCGCGAGTCGCTCAGCGGCTTGCGCGCATCCTCGGCGTCGATGATCTTCCTGATCCGCTGCTTGATCGTGACCGACGACACACTCTTGCCGTACGAGCTGTGGATGCCGCTGTGGAAGAAGTACTTCATCTCGAACACACCCTGCGGCGTGTGCATGTACTTGTTGTTCACGACGCGGCTGACCGTGGACTCGTGCATGCCGATGTCGTTGGCCACGTCGCGCAGCACCAGCGGCCGGAGGCGCTCGATCCCGTGGTTGAGGAACTCGAGTTGAAAGGCGATGATGCTGGTGGCGACCTTGAGGATGGTCTTCTGCCGCTGATCGACCGACTTGATGAGCCAGAGCGCCGATCGGAATTTTTCCTTCACGTACGACCGCGTCTCCGCGGAGTTCTGGCTGTTCTTGTCCAGCAGCCGACGGTAGACCGGACTGATCCGCAGTTGCGGCAACCCGTCGTCGTTGAGCCTGGCCACGTACTGATTGTCCACCTTGATCACGTACACGTCCGGCGTCACGTACTGCGACTGCGACGGGTTGTGGCGGGTACCGGGCTTCGGATCGAGACGGCGGATGATCTCGACGTGGTGCTTGAGCTCGTCGATCGTGATGCCGAGCTGCCGCGCGAGCTCGGGGATCTGGTTGTTCTGCAGCAGACGGAGATGCTCGCGGACGATGGTCTCGCTCGGGGTCCCCTCGAAGCCCAGGTGGCGGAGCTGCAGCGTCAGGCATTCCTGGAGATCCCGCGCGGCCACGCCGACCGGGTCGAACCCCTGGACGAGCGCCAGCATGCGCTCGACCTCCGTTTCCGGCCAGCTTCCCATCGCGGCAATCTCCTCGATTGACGCGACGAGGTAGCCGTCCTCGTCCACGTTGCCGATGACCGCGACGCCGATCTCCCGCAGCAGCTCGTCGTCGGTCCGCACCGACAGCTGCCACATGAGGTGATCGGCCAGCGAGGACGAGGTCGAGAGCGTGTTCTCGATCGGCGGCAGCTCCTTGACCTCGCTCGGCGCCCGCGCGCGGTAACCGTCGTCGAGATAGTCGCCGAAGAAATACTCGAAGTCGGCGTCATCCCAGGTGTCCTGCTTCTCGGTGGGCGGCTCCGGATCCGGATCGGCCTTCTCCACCTGCGCCTGGGCGTCGGCCTGCTGCATCTCCTCCGCCGAGATCTCCTCGAGCAGAGGGTTTTCGACGACCTCCTGATTCAGCATGTCCGTCAGCTCGACGGTGGTCATCGGCAGCAGCTTGATTGCCTGCTGCAACGACGGTGTGAGAATCAGGCGCTGGGAAAGCCGGGTCTGCAGTTTCTGCTGGATAACCATCACGAAACGGGGCGAGATGACGACTGCACTTCCATCTTAGTCCAAACGAAAATCGGTGCCCAGGTAGATCCGTTTGACGTCGTCGTCGGCAGCCAGCTCATCCGGCGTGCCGCTGCGAAACACCGCCCCGTCGTGAACGATGTACGCGCGATCGGTGATGCGCAACGTCTCCCTGACGTTGTGGTCGGTGATCAGAACGCCGATGCCGCGGGCCTTGAGGTGAAAGATGATCGACTGGATATCGGACACGGCTATCGGATCGATGCCGGCGAACGGCTCGTCGAGCAGGATGAACACGGGAGAGATCACGAGTGCGCGGGTGATCTCGACCCGCCTCCGCTCGCCTCCCGACAGCGTGTGCGCCGGCGATTTGGCGAGCGAGGCGAGCTTCAGCTCGTTCAACAGCTGATCGGCGCGGGCCCGCCGGCCGGCACGGCTGAGGTCGAGGGTCTCGAGGATCGCGAGCACGTTCTGCTCGACGGTCAGACCTCTGAAGATGGAAGGCTCCTGGGGAAGGTAACCGATGCCCTTGCGCGCGCGAACGTACATCGGGTCGTCGGTGACGTCCTGGCCGGCGAGCATCACGCGCCCGGCGTCGGGCGCGGTGAGGCCGACAACCATGTAGAAGGTGGTCGTCTTCCCCGCGCCGTTGGGACCCAGCAGGCCGACGATCTCACCGGCATCGACAGCGAGGCTGACCCCCCGCACGACCGTGCGGCCGCCGTAGGATTTGGTGAGATCGGCGGTCCGGAGCGTCGTCACCTGGACATCGACTCCGGGCAGTCCCCACTGGCCGTCGCCGTGCGGACCCCGGCCTGCCCGTCCACGGCTACCTCGTCCGCCGCGCGAAAGAACGTGAGGGTGCGTCCGGTCGTCTCGCGGCACTCCGCGTCGACCTCCTCGAGCATTCGCACCGGACGTCCCGTCATCTCGTAGCGGCCGTCGGCATCGCGGTAGACGAGCGTGTCGCCGGCCACGCGCCGGCCGGGAGACACGAAGGTGACGTTCCCTGCGGCCGTCACGCGGTCCAGTGCGTTGTCGTCCGCACGCAGGTGCACCCGGATGTCGTCCGCCGTCAGCTCGCCCCGCGGGAGCCGCAGGCCGGCATCCGTCGTGTAGATCACGCGCCGCGCGGCGTTCTCGTAGCGCACGGCGGCTCCGCGCCCGGCGGAGAGCGACTGCTGCGGCAACCCGCCGTCGTCGTCCACCTGGACGAGCGGAAAACGGGTCCGGGCGGCCCCCTCGATGCGGAGGTCACCCACCGCCTCGTCGAGCACGATCGTGTCGCCCTGAAACTGCGTTTCTCCCTGCCACAGCCGCGCGTCGCCGGCGTAGGTCCCGATCCGCCTGTGGCCGTCGTACGCGAGCTCGTCGGCGACGACGAGCACCGGCTGGCCGCTGTCGAGCAGGTCCGGCCGCCGCACGTCGCCCGCGGCAACGTCGGCGGCGGGCCGCAGCACGCTCTCGACGCTGCCGCTCGCGGCGATCCGCGGGCCGTCGAACACGAGACGAATCGTTCCCGCCTGCACCGATCCCCGCCGGTCGATGACCCGCGGGGCCTGGCCCGACGCGTCGACGCCGGTCAGGTCGATGGCGTTTTCCGCCACCCGGTAGCGGGCCTCGTTGCCGAAGCCGCGCACCTCGCCATCCTCGAACGCGACTCTGCCTCGAAAAGTCGCGCCCGCCAGGGTCGACAGGCCAGCGGTGAAGGCTGTCTCCAGATGGTCGGCGCGGCCGATCCGTTCGCCGGCCGCCGTCGGGCCGCCCTCGCGGTATTCGACGGAGCCGTCGAACCGGACCTGCTCGAGGGTGTCGCCGGATGCGCTCGTGCCGTGCAGCGCGTCCGCGCTGATCCGTTGCGCCGGTCCGGATCCGCCGCCGGCAACGTCGAGGACGACGCCCTCACGCGCCGCCAGCGAGCTGACGCCGCCGCCGTCGGCCGCGAATCCGACGTCCATCGACCGTGCCCCGATCTCCGTTCCGCGATCGTCGGTCCCGAACAGGACGAGCCTGGCGTCTCCGACCAGGGTGGCCTGTTCGATTCCCCCGCCGGCAGCGGCATAGCGCAGCCGGATGTCGGAGGCCGTCATGGCACGCAGCCGTCCGGGATCGCTGTCGCCGCCTACGATCCGCGCGCCGTCCCGCAGCCGCAGCGACTCGAGCGACGACATCGTCCCGGCGAGATCGGCCCGCACCCGGGACGCCGCCATCTGCAATCGGTCCGCGTCGACTGCCACCCCGCCATCGAATGTCATGTAGCCGTCGGTCTGCGCGATCAGCGCGGACGCCGCCGCGATGCTCGCGGGCGGCTCGCTCGCCGCCAGCGCAACGACGGCGTCGCCCCACAACCGCAGCAGGTCGCCGGCCCGCTCGTAAACCGCCTGCCGCCCCGACGCGCGCATGCCGTCGCGCGCGAACGACGCCGCGCCGGGCATTCGCACTACCCCGTCCGCACTCGTGTAGGACGCCTGCTCGCTGCGGGCTTCGAGCCCGCTGCCCGCGGTGAACCGCACGTCGCCGGACAGCAGCACCTCGGCCCGGTCACCGTCGATCGCCGCCTCGGCGCCGCGCAGGACGAACCCCTCGCGGTCGTCCCTGGCACCCACCTCCACCTCGACGCCGCCGAGCATGCGAACGGCCCCGTCGGGATATGTCAGCTGGCGGCCGGCGACCAGGTGGAAATTGTCGCCCAGCGAGTCGGCCTGGACGATCCGGCTGCCCCGTGTCTGGATGACGGCCTGCGGGTCGGTCCGTTCGACGACGAGCCCGCTGGCAGGCACGGCGCGTTCGCGGAGACCGAGCAGCACGGCCGTGCCGAGCCCTACCACGAACAACAGCAGTGCGAGACGGAGAAGGCGCCGCCAAGTCGCCATGGAGTCACTTTACATCAGCCACGGAGAGCTCGATGAAGGTGTTCCCGCGGAAGGTGTTCTCGGTCAGGGAGAACGCCAGATCCAGCGCTGCGGAGCGAGCGCGGACGAACTCCTGGCGGTCGGCTGCCCGCCAGGCCATGCCGCGAAAGCGGGCGCGTCCCTGGCGAACCGTCATGCTGATATGGCGGTTCTTGACCACGCGTGGTCCGTCCACCACCTCGACGGCGCCGGCGTGAAAGACCGGGCGCCGGTTCCCGATGCCGAACGGCTCGAGAGCGTCGAGTCCCTCCAGCAGCCGCGCGTTGATGTCGGCCAGCTGCAGCCGCGCGTCGATCGCGAGATGCGGCACGAGATCGTGCGGGGCGAGCCGCGCGTTCGCATAGTCGGCCAGCCGCGTCCGGAGCTCCGGGAGCCGGGCCGCCGGCAGCGTCAAGCCGGCGGCCTGACGGTGACCGCCGAAGCGATCGAAGAGGTCGGCGCAATGCTCCAGTCCGCCGAGCAGATCGAACCCACGGATGCTGCGGCCGGAGCCGTGCGCGGTCTCGCCATCGACCGACACCACGACGACGGGCCGATGGAACTCGTCGACGAGCTTCGACGCCACGATCCCGATTACCCCGCGATGCCATCCGTCCGCCCACACGACCAGGGCGTTCTGCGCCGCGATGGTCGGGTCCCTGGCGATGCGCCCGCGGGCGTCGCGGAAGACTTCGGCCTCTTCCTCCCGGCGCTTCGCGTTCTCGGCGTCGAGACGCTCGGCCAGCCGCCTGGCCTCGCCGGTCATCCCCGGCTGCGCGGCCAGCAGCAGACGCGTTGCCAGATCCGGCGTGTTCATGCGGCCGGCCGCGTTCACGCGCGGAGCCAGCACGAAGCCGACCTCGTAGCTCCCGATCTTCTTCGCCGTCAGACCGGTCACGTCGAGGAGCGCCTGGAGACCTGCCGTGTGCGGGCCGCGCGTCAACTGCTCCAACCCGAGCCGTGCAATGACACGGTTCTCCCCGCGCAGCGGCACGACATCGGCGACGGTGCCGATGGCCGCCAACTTCAGGAAGCCCGGAAGCCAGCGCAGGCGGTCGCTCTTCACGCACAGTCCGTGAACCATCTTGAAGGCCACGCCCACGCCCGCCAGGTCCTTGTCGGGATAGGAGCAGTCGTGGCGGCGAGGGTTGATCACCGCCAGCGCCGGCGGCAGCTCGCGTTCCGGCTCGTGATGGTCGGTGATCACGAGATCGATGCCCAGCTCCCTGGCCCGCTGCCCCGCTGCCCGGCTCCGTATCCCGCAGTCGACCGTCACCACGACGCGCACGCCCCTGCCGTGCAGCAGCTCGATCGCCTCGGGTTGCAGTCCGTATCCGTCACGGAGCCGCTCGGGAATGAAGTGCACGACGTCGCCGTGCAGCATCTCGATCATGCGCCGCAGGATGACCGTCGACGTGATGCCGTCCACATCGTAGTCGCCGTGCACGGCAATCCGTTCGCCCCGCGCGATGGCGGCGAGCAGGCGGTCCACCCCGGCTTGCAGGTCCGTGAGCAGGAACGGATCGTGGAGCTGATCGAGTGACGGATTGAGAAAGTCGCTGGCTTCGTCAGCCGCGGCGAAGCCGCGCAACACCAGCAGCCTGGCGACTATCGGGTGGACGTCCAGCTCCTGCGCCAGCGCCCGCGCACGGTCGTCGTCGCACGGCTGGTGCTCCCAGACGGTCGCAGGATGCATCAGCCTCCGGCCGGCTCGGGGGCCGGTCCCACCTCGCTCGCCGGTGCTTCGCGCAGGCCGACGTTGCCCATGCGACGGAACTTCGCGTACCGCTGCGGCAGCATCGAGAGCGCCTCGATCTCCTTCAGCAGGACGGCGATCGGCTCTTCGAAATCGAGTGTCTCGATCAGCACGTCACACCCGCGCGACCACGCCCTTGCCGCAAACACGCTCGACCTCGTCCACCAGCGTGTCCGAGAAGCGCACGCGCGTCTGCGGCAGCGCGGCCACCAGCCGGATTGGCCGATTCCGCCGGCGCAGCTCGATCCGCAGCGAAACCGGATCGTCGCCGCGGTGGCGACCGAAGATCTCGGCGAGTGCCTCGAGCATTGCCCGATCGAGCGGCGGCGCCGCCAGCCGCACCTCCAGCTTGCCGCCGGGTCCGGCGGCAAGCGCCGAGATCGGTTGAAGCTCGGACACGATCAGGCGCGCCGTTTCCTCGTCCTTCTCGAGACGACCGCGGGCGACAATCAGGTTGTTGGGCTCGAGAAGGGACGCACACTTGCCGTACGCGTCCGGAAAGACCACCGCTTCCAGGCTGCCGCCACGATCTTCGAGCGTGATGACGGCCATCGGGCTGCCCTTGCGGGTCGTCAGCAGGCGGCGGCTGGCGATGATGCCGGCGACCGCCTCGGACGCCGCCGGCTCGCCGAGCTCCTCGATGCGCTTCACGCGGCCCGCCTCGAGGTCCCGGGTGAAGCGGTCTATCGGATGCCCGCTGAGGTACAGACCGAGCGCTTCCTTCTCGAACGCCAGCTGGTCGGCGTCGGTCCAGGCACGCACCTGATCGCGAGCGCCGTGCCAGGCGGCGTCCGCCGGCTCGTCCGCATCGGATTCGCCGAACAGCTCCGTCTGTCCGCGGTCCCGATTGCGTTGGCGGCGATTCCCGTGCTCGAGCGCGCGATCCGCCACGGCAAGCAGCTGTGCCCGCAGTGCGGCCACGGGCGGGCGGGGGTCGGACTGCACGAGCGAATCGAAGGCGCCGGCCTTCGTGAGGCTCTCGAGCACCCGCTTGTTCACCAGGCGCAGGTCGACGTCCTCGCACAGCCTGTTGAGCGACGTGATGCGTCCCCGCGTCTCCCGCGCCTTCACGATCGAGGTGATGGCCGCCTCGCCGACGTTCTTGATCGCCGCCAGCCCGAAGCGGATGCTGTCGCCGGCGACCGTGAAGTGCAGGCCGCTGCTGTTGACGTCCGGCGGCAGGATGGGCACGCCCAGCTCGCGGCACTCCCCGAGGTAAACGGCCAGCTTGTCGGTGTTCTGCCGCTCGATGGTCAGCAGCGCCGCCATGAAGTGCCGGGGGTAGTTGGCCTTCAGGTAGGCCGTCTGATAGGCCAGGAGCGCGTACGTCGTCGAATGGCTCTTGTTGAAGCCGTAGCCGGCGAAGTACTCCATGAGGTCGAAGATTCCGGTCGCCTTCTGCTCCTGAATGCCCCGCGCGACCGCCCCCTCGACGAATCGCTTCCGCTGGGCCTGCATCGTCGACGCGTCCTTCTTGCCCATTGCCTTGCGCAGCACGTCGGCCTCGCCCATGGTGAAGCCGGCCAGGTCGCTGGCAATGCGCATCACCTGCTCCTGATACGCGATGACGCCGTAGGTGTCCTTGAGAATGGGCTCGAGCTCGGGCACCTCGTACGATATCCGCACCCTGCCGTGCTTGCGCGCGATGAAGTCGTCGATGACCCCGCCGCGCAGCGGCCCGGGCCGGTAGAGCGCGTTGAGCGCGATCAGGTCGTCGAACCGTTTCGGCTTCGCCTTGCGCAGGGTGTCCCGCATCCCCGAGCTCTCGAACTGGAACACGCCGAGCGTCTGACCGTCACCGAACAGCTCGTACGTCCGCGCGTCATCGAGGGGAATCTGCTCGAGCGCCAACGTCTTCCCCTCCGTTGCGCGGATGTGCAGCACGGCGTCGTGGAGCAGGGTCAGCGTGCTCAGCCCGAGAAAGTCCATCTTGAGCAGGCCGACCCGCTCGATCTCCTTCATGGCCCACTGCGTGGTGATCTCGTCCTTCTGGCTCTTGTAGAGCGGTGCGAACTCGGTCAGCGGCCGCGGAGCGATGACGACGCCGGCAGCATGCACCGAGGCGTGCCGGGTCACTCCCTCCAGCCGGCGCGCCACGCCAATCAGCTCCTTGACCCGCGCGTCGCGCCGGTACATCTCCTTGAGCGCCGAGCTCTCCTCCACCGCCCGGTCGAGCGTCATGTCGAGGGTCGGCGGAATCTGTTTGGCGACGCGGTCGACGTCGGCGTACGACATGCCCAGCGTGCGGCCCACGTCGCGCACCGCAGCACGCGCCTTCATCGTCCCGAACGTGATGATCTGCGCCACGTTCTCCCGACCGTACTTGCGGGTGACGTACTCGATGACCTCGCCGCGCCGGCGCTCGCAGAAGTCGATGTCGATGTCGGGCAGCGAGACGCGTTCCGGGTTGAGGAAACGCTCGAAGATGAGATCGAAGTCCAGCGGATCGACATCGGTGATCTGCAGGCAGTACGCTACCAGGCTGCCGGCGGCCGAGCCGCGGCCAGGGCCGACCGGGATGCCGTGATCCCGCGCATACCGGATGAAGTCCCAGACGATGAGGAAGTAGCCCGGGTACCGCATCCGCTTGATGACGTCGATCTCGTAGGCGAGCCTTGCCTCGTAGGCCTCGAGCGGATGACGCAGGGCGCCGCGGCTCTCCAGTTCCCGCAGCCGGGGCAGGCGCGCCGCGTACCCCTCGCGGACGACGTGCTCGAAGTACTCGTCGAGCTTGTAGCCGTGCGGTACGTCGAAGTTCGGCAGGTGATTCTCGCTGCTGCTCAGGTCGAGGTCGCAGCGTTCGGCGATCGCGACGGTATTGCTCAGCGCCTCGGGATAGTCCCCGAACAGCTCCGCCATCTCGGCAGGCGTCTTGAGATAGAACTGGTCGCCGTGATACCGCAGGCGCTGCTCGTCCTCGACGTTCTTACCGGTCCCGATGCACAGCAGCACGTCGTGCGGATGATGGTCGGCCTGCCGCAGGTAGTGCACGTCGTTGGTGCAGACCAGCGGCACGCCGAGCTCCTGGGCGATCGGCGGCAGCCCGCGGTTCACCACGCGCTGGACGTCGATTCCCTGGAACTGCATCTCCAGAAAGAAGTTGCCCGGACCCAGGAGGTCGCGGTACGTCGCCGCCGCCTCGACCGCCCGCCGCTGCTGCTCGCGGCGCAGGTGGGTGGCCACCTCGCCCTTCAGGCAACTGCTGAGCCCCACGAGCCCGCCGGCATGCTGAGCCAGCAGGTCCTTGTCGATCCGGGGCTTGTAGTAGAACCCCTCGGTGTACCCTGCGGAAACCAGCTTGATCAGGTTGTGGTAGCCGGTGCGGTTCGTCGCGAGGAGCACCAGATGGTTCGCCGTCTCTCCGGGAGTCCCGCTCTTGGTCAGGCGGCTGCCGTTCGCGACGTAGACCTCACAGCCGATGATCGGCTTGATTCCGCGCTTGCGGGCCTGGTCATGAAACGTGACGGCGGAGAACAGGTTCCCGTGCTCGGTGACCGCCACCGCCGGCATCCGGAGGCGCTGCGCCTGATCGAGCAGTTCCCCGATCCGGCACGCCCCGTCGAGCAGCGAGTATTCCGTATGCAGATGGAGGTGAACGAAGCTGGCGCTCATTCCCACTCGATTGTCGATGGCGGCTTGGAGCTGATGTCGTAGACCACCCGGTTGATGCCGTGGACCTCGTTGACGATGCGCGATGATATCGTCGCGAGCAGTTCGTGGGGCAGCCGGGCCCAGTCCGCGGTCATGCCGTCACGGCTCTCGACGGCACGCACGGCGATCGTATGCTCGTACGTCCGCTCGTCGCCCATGACGCCCACGCTCTGAACGGGCAGCAGGACCGCGAACGACTGCCAGAGCTGCCGGTACAGACCGCCGCGGCGGATCTCGTCCGCCACGACGGCGTCCGCGCGGCGCAGCAGCTCGAGCCGGTCCGGAGTCACTTCGCCGAGAATCCGCACGGCCAGGCCCGGGCCCGGAAACGGCTGGCGCCAGACGAACTCGTCGTCGAGCCCGAGCGCCGTCCCGAGCGCGCGCACCTCGTCCTTGAACAGCTCCCGGAGCGGCTCGACGAGCGTGAATGCCAGGCGCTCGGGAAGCCCCCCGACGTTGTGGTGACTCTTGATCGCGGCCGACGGACCGACGACCGAAATGCTCTCGATGACGTCCGGATACAGGGTGCCCTGCGCCAGGTGGTCGAAGCGGCCGATGGTTGCGGCCGTGTGCTCGAACACGTCGATGAACGTGGCGCCGATGATCTTGCGCTTGCGCTCCGGATCGGTCACGCCCGCCAGCCGATCGAGGAAGAGGCGGCCCGCGTCCTCGACGACGAGCGGCAGGCGCAGCTTCCCGGCGAAGCGCCGCCGGACCTGCTCGGCCTCATCCAGGCGCAGGAGTCCGTTGTCGACGAAGATGCACGTCAGCCGGTCACCGATGGCGCGGTGGACGAGCATGGCGGTCACCGTGGAATCGACGCCGCCGCTCAAGCCGCACACGACGCGGCCGTCCGCGCCCACACGAGACCGGATGCGCGCCGTCGCCTCGTCGACGAACGACGCCAGCGTCCAATCGCCACTGCAGGCACAAATATTGCAGGCAAAGTTTCGCAGAATGCGATCGCCGTGCAGGGTATGCGCCACCTCCGGGTGGAAGAGCAGGGCGTGCAGCTTCCTGGCCGGATGCTCCATCGCCGCGACCGGCGCGTTGGCGCTGGTGGCCTCGACCATGAACCCGGGCGGCGCGCTCGCGACGAAGTCGCCATGGCTCGCCCAGACGCGCAGTTCCCGCGGAATCGAGTCCAGCAGGGCGCCGCCGCCTTGCACCGTCACCGTCGCGTGGCCATACTCGCGCTCCGGCGCGCGCCTGACCCGGCCACCCAGCGCCGCGGTCATCTCCTGCATGCCGTAGCAGATTCCCAGCACCGGGACGCCGATGTCGAAGAGCGCGGGATCGCAGTGCGGCGCGGCGGGATCCGACACGCTCGCCGGCCCCCCGGACAGAATCAATCCCGCCACGCCGCGCGCCCGGACCGTGTCGGCCGGCGTGTCGAACGGCAGGATCTCCGAGTACACCGACAGCTCGCGAAGCCGTCTGGCGATCAGCTGTGTGTACTGCGAGCC
Organism: Vicinamibacterales bacterium; assembly: GCA_965222265.1. GTDB lineage: Bacteria > Acidobacteriota > Vicinamibacteria > Vicinamibacterales > UBA8438 > JAAXGX01. The sequence goes on along the minus strand of CBDCTP010000003.1, from coordinate 3,817,201 downwards.
GAAGTCCAGAACGAGGATCGTCTGATGGGCCACCGAAGAATGTGCCAGTTCGTCGTGGATGGGGGCGGCGCGCCGCCGGGATCAACCGAGCCCGAGCCGGTATTATAGCGGGGTGGGCACGGGTCGCACCACCATATCTAGTGGTATCGTACGGCGCGCATCCATGGTATCCGTGATGTGCCTGGCCGCGGGCGTGGCCTGCACCGCGCTCCCCGCGGCCGCGCAGGACGGCGCCGGCAGCGGCCTGGCCGGCGTCCACGGCGCGCCTGCACCGATCTTTCCGCTCGAGCCGGCCTGGACCGTTGACCTGGGTCAGCCGCCGGCAGCGGCGCCGGGCTACGACGACATCCACGCCTACGTCCCCCTCCGTGACGGGACGCTCGCAGCGATTCGACTGGTCGATGGGGAAACCGCCTGGACCAGGGCTCGCCGGACCGGATTCTCCCCCGCCGCGGCCGGCGGCAGCGTCATCGTCGCGGACGGCGCCACGCTGGTCGCGTTGCGGGCTGCCGATGCGCAGCCCCTGTGGACACGCGAGTTCGCAGCGCCAATCTCCGCGGCACCCCACCGCGCGGCGGGCTGGCTGCTCGTGTCGCTCGCAACCGGAGAGGTCGCCGCGCTCCGGGCCGCCGATGGCCACGAGCTCTGGCGGCGGTCGCTGGGCGGTCCGCTGCGCGTGCCCCCCGCGGTCGGGGGACGCCGCCTGTTCGTACCGATCGACGACGGCCGGCTCGTCACGCTCGATCTCACGGCGGGCACGCTGCTCTGGGAGCGGACGCTGCGCGGAAGTCCGCGCGAGGTGCTGCCGCTCGACGCGGTCTTCGTCGGTGCGACCGACAATCACCTGTACCGCCTGTCGCCGGAGGACGGCAGCCTCGACTGGCGTTGGCGGGCCGGCGGCGACATCGTCGGCCTGCCGGCAGTGGACGAGAGTCGGCTCTTCTTCACGTCGCTGGACAACATTCTCTGGGCGCTCGATCGCAACAGCGGGGTTCAGCAATGGCGCCGGCCCCTGCCCGGCCGCCCGGGGACCGGTCCCGTGATCGTGGGACGCGCGCTGTTCGTGTCGGGCGTGTCGGCGGAGGTGCGAGCGTTCGATCGCGAGAACGGCCGGCCGGCCGGCATCCTGTCGGCGGCCGACGAGCTCGGCGCGCCGCCTAACTTCGCGGCGTCGCTGGCCGGATCCGGTCTGCGGGCCGTGCTGCTGATTGCCGATGGGCGCCTCGTCGGCATGCGGCCCGCGACCGGCCCGGCGCCGTTCCCGCTCGACTTTCCGCCGCCGCCGCTGCTTCCCGTTCCCGCGCTGCTCGTACCGGCCGACGTGCTGCCGTTCGAGCCTCCGGCAACCGGTGCCGCCCCGGGTGATCTCGCCGCTAGGATCGTGCGCCGGTGAGTAGTCTGTCCTCGCTGGGACGCGCCGTGCTGGCCGGCGTTGCCGGGGTGATTCTCATCCAGGCCGGCGGACGGCTGATCGAGGTCGGCCGGCTGGGCGGATCGGAAGACGCCGCGTTCCGCAGGGTCGAGCGCCGCGTGTCGCGCGACTTCGCCGCGATGGCCGTTTCGCTGGAATCGCTCGCGGCGCGCCTGGCCGTGCAGCCCGAGGTGCTTGCCGGCATCGGCGGAGAGTCGGCCGCGCTGCCCCGGCTGTTCGCCGCCACACGCGCCGCAGCGACTGCGGGCGGCGTCTCCGACGTGGCCTTCACGGTCTACGGTGCCGCGGCGTCCGCCCGGGCCTGGGCGGGCCGACCCTCCGAGATTCCCGCGCACCGCGTGCTGGGCGACCGCACGTTCTTCGTCGCCCCCGGTCCGCTCGGGTTGCGTCTCGTCTACATCGAGCCCGTGCTGGGGCAGGCCGGCGGCGCGGCGCCGCCGGGGCGTATCGGCTCGATCGCTGCGGAGCGGGTGCTGTCGCCGGCGCCGGGCGTGGCGGAGACGCCGTCCGACGCGTTTCCCCTGGACGCGCCGATTGCCGACGTCGTCGTGCGACCCCACGCCGGGAATCCCGCGCCCGGGTCCGGGCCGCGTGCGTTCGAGCTGCGCTCGCCGTACGGGGAGCGCCTGCTGGACGCGACCGTGTCCGACATCGATCTGCGGGCGGCGCGCAGCGACTGGCGGCGGGCGGTCCGCGACCTGAGCCTGGCATTCGTGGTCCTGGTGGTCCTGATCGCAGCGCTGCCGGGAGCAGTCCTCGCGCCGCGGCGAGCGACCACCAGGCAGAGCCTGCGGCTCGGCGGCCTGGCCGCGGCGGGGCTCGGCGTCGCGGTGCTCCTGCTGCGCGTCGCGGCGGCGCCGGCCCCGACGCGGAGCCGTCTGTTCTCGCCGGAGGTGTACAGCTCCGCGCACTTTCCCAATCTGCTGCGGTCCCCCGCCGATCTGCTGCTCTGCGGCGCGCTCGCCGTCGCGTTGGCGCTGCTGGCGGCGATGTTCCTGGAACGCGTTCGTCTCGCGTTGCGCGGCGCCAGGCGGAGGCTGTCCCCGCGCCGGGCGCCGTGGTTCCTGCTGACGCATTTGGCTGGCGGCGGCGCGCTGGCGGCGGCCGTCAGCGGACTCCATGCCGTTACCGCCGACACGGTGTCGGCGGCGGCCGTGGATCTCCTGCACACCTCCCTGTCGCCGTGGGACGCCGGGCGCGCGGGACTGCTGGCAGGGCTCCTGCTCGCGGCCGTGGGCTCGATCTGGGGCGGGGTCGCGGTGCTCATGGCGACACGGATGGCCTGGCGGCACGCGCGCCGTGACGCCGTACCGCTGGCTGCCGCCGTCGCCGCGTGGAGCGCGCCGGGTCTCGCGATTGTGGCGGCGGGTGCGCAGCCGGCCTGGCCGTTCGCCGCCGCGCTGGGCGGCACGATTGCCGCGGCGTCGAGCGTGCCGACCGTGCGACCCTGGTTTCGCCACGCCTCCCACGCGTCGCGCATGCTGGCCGCGTTCCTGGCCATGGTGTTCCCCGCACTGCTGCTCTACCCTGCGCTCTGGCATCACGCGGAGCGGGCCAAGCGCGCGCTCGTGGAAACGCAGTTCGCCCTGCAGGCGGCACGCTACCCCGAGGAGCTGCAAGCTCATCTGGGCCGTGCGCTCGCCCAGATCGACGCCATCCCCGCGCTGCAGTTCATGACGGTGGCGCCGCTCGAACGTCAGGCCGAACAGCCGGATACGGACCGCGCGTTTTCCGTGTGGCGCCGGACCGACCTGGCGCTGTTGCGCCTGACGTCCGCCGTCGAGCTGTACGGCTCGCAGGGCGGTCTGGTCAGCCGCTTCGCATTGAACTTCCCGGAGTACGAAGGCATACCGCAGGGCTGGATATCGGGCACGTGCGACTGGGAGGTCTTCGGAGAGGCCGCGCCATTCGGGTCCGAGGAACGTCGAGTCCTGCACGGGGACCGCGCGCTGTGCACGCCGGTCGACCCGCATGCGCCGGGCCCTGCCGCCCGCGGCTCGGTGGTGGTGCACCTCGCCCTCGACTATCAGGCACTGCCCTTCATCTCGCCCCGCAACCCGTATGCGGAGCTGCTGCGCGGACGAGCGAGCCCGCTCGCGGACCGGCAGGTGGGCCGCGACGTGGAACTGGTCATCTACGGCTGGGGACTTCAGCCGATCTTCACGTCGGGTCCGAGCGCCTGGCTGCTCGACGAGGACCTGTTCACGCGCGTCTACGGTTCCCGCGAGCCGTTCTGGACCACGCGAGCCAAGAGCGGGCGGGACTACGAGGTGTACCTCACCAACAACCGCGCCGGGATCTACGCGCTGGGGTATCCGGCCTTCGGGTTGTTCGACCACCTGGTGCGTCTGGTCGAGATCGTGGCGTTCGTCGGTGTCGTGTGTCTCGTGTTCTTCCTGATCATGGTGGGCGCGGCGCCCTGGGCCGCCGCGCGGCAGCGCTTCGGCCGCGCCCTCCTGCGCGAGATCCGCACCAGCTTCTACCGTCGCCTGCTCCTCGCGTTCGTCGCCGCGACGGTCGTCCCGGTGCTCGCGCTGGCCGTGGTGATTCGAACCTACTACACGGCGCAACTGCGTGCCGACGCCGAGACCGGCGCGGCCCGCACGGCGGCCGTCGCGCAGCGGGTGATCGAGGAATCGTCGAGACTGCAGCAGACGGGTGAAGCGACGGCGCCCGTCATCAACGACGACCTGCTCGTCTTCATCAGCCAGATCATCGACCAGGACGTCAACATCTTCGAAGGGTCGCAACTGCTGGCGACCAGCGAGCGCGACCTGTTCACGTCGGGGTTGCTGCCGACGCGCACGCCGGACGGCGTCTACGACGCGATCGCCCTCGATCGCATGCCCAGCTATGTGGCGGAGGACGCAATCGGGTCGCTGCGCTACCTGGTGGCCGCCACGCCGATTCGCGCCGGTGGGCGCGACGCGATCCTGACCGTGCCGCTGGCGTCCCGGCAGCAGGAGATCGAGGGCCAGATCGCCGACCTCGATCGCGGCATTCTGCTTGGCGTCGCGCTGTTCATCGTGCTCGGGGCGGGCAGCGGATTCTACCTGGCGGAACGGATTGCCGACCCCGTCAAGCGCTTGACGCGCGCCACCCGCCAGCTCGCGCGCGGCAACTTCGACGCGCAGGTGGCGGTCCGATCGGCCGACGAGCTGCAACGCCTGGTCGCCGCGTTCAACCGGATGGCGATCGATCTCAAGGATCAGCAACGTCGGCTGGAGCGCACGCACCGGCTCGAGGCGTGGGCCGAAATGGCCCGCCAGGTGGCGCACGAGATCAAGAACCCGCTCACGCCCGTCCAGCTCTCGGCCGAGCATCTGCTGCGCGTGAACCGGGACCGCGGCGAGCCGTTGAGCCCGGTGCTCCAGCGTTGCGTCGATTCGATCCTGGCCCAGGTCCGCATTCTGCGACGCATCTCCTCGGAGTTCTCGAGCTATGCCTCGTCACCCGCGGTGAACCGCGAGGCGACGGACCTCGCCGTGCTGGTGCATGCCGTGCTGACACCGTACCTGGTCGGCGTCGAGGACCGGATCGCGGTCACCGTCGACATCCCGGCCGGGTGCCCGGCGGTGCTGGTCGACCGGACCCTCGTCGGGCGGGCGCTGACGAACGTCATCGACAACGCGCTGCACGCCATGCCGAGCCGGGGCTCGCTCGAGATTCGCGCCGCCGCTTCCGCGGCGACCGTCCTGCTGGCCGTGACCGATACGGGAGCCGGAGTGGACCCCGCGACGCTGCGGCGCATCTTCGAGCCCTACTTCTCCACGAAGGTCTCCGGAACCGGGCTCGGCATGGCGATCGCCAAGCGGAACATCGAGCTGAGTGGCGGCGCGATCCGCGTCGAGAGCCGGAAGGAGCACGGCACGACGGTGACGATGACGCTGCCGCGCGAGGGGTCGTCAGGAAGCTGAGCGGTCCTGCACGGAGGGCAGAGGGATCGCTTCGGTCTCGCCTGCGGGCGGTCGCACGCGCGCCCGAGAGACGACCACGCCAATCAATCCCGACGCCAGATAGGTGTACGCCATCAGCAGCAGCACGACCTGCGGGTGAATCGCGATCGCGGCGATGATGCCCGCCATCGCGAGCAGCGTGAGGTACGAGTGTCGTCGCCCGGGGGTCAGGGCGTTGAAGCTGCGATATCTGATCCGGCTCACCATCAGCGCGGCCGGCACCAGCACGACCGGCAGTGCGATTACCGCCTCACGAATCCCCTCGAGGCCGCCCGGATAGGCGAACACCGTGGCTCCCAGCACGCTGGCCGCGGCCGGGCTCGGCATCCCGATGAAGTAGCGCCTGTCGCCCCCCTTGCCCTGGATGTTGAAACGTGCCAGCCGCATGGCGGCCGCCGTGACGAACAGGAAGCCTACGGCCCAGCCCAGCCGCCCGAGCGACTCGAGGCCCCAGGTGAACACCAGGACCGCCGGCGCCACGCCGAACGAGATCACGTCGGCCAGCGAGTCGAACTCGACACCGAACTCGCTCGTGGCGCCGGTCATGCGGGCCACCCGCCCGTCGAGGGTGTCGAGGATCATGGCAAAGGCCACGAACGGGGCGGCCGTCGCGTAGTCGCCGCGCATGGCGTAGACGATGCACGCCCAGCCGCAGAACATGTTCCCGACCGTCAGCATGCCGGGAAGCAGGTACACACCGCGCTGGAAGCGGCGTTCCGGTCTCGGCGGGGTGAAGACGGACAGCACTTTGGGCACGCGCGACCTCGATGCTATTCCGGCGCCGTCGTTTCCTCCAAAACGGCCAGGATGGTCTCGCCGCCCCGTACGACATCGCCCGTCCGCACGCGCAGACGCACTCCCTCCGGGACGAACACGTCCATCCGCGATCCGAACTTCATGATACCGAAACGCTGACCCGTGGCCACGGACATGCCGGCGGACAGCCGGCAGACGATCCGCCGCGCCAGCACGCCGACCACCTGGCGGCAGACCACCGTCTGGGCGCCGTGCTCGATCCAGATCTCGCACCGCTCGTTCTCGGTTGCGGCCTTGCGGCGGTAGGCCGGCAGGAAGCGGCCGGCGGAGCGGTGCACGCGCGTGACCGTGCCGCCGACCGGAACACGGTTCACGTGCACGTCGAGGGGCGACAGGAATACGCTCACCTGCCGCCATGCGCCGCCCGGCGCCACACCGGCCTCCGCCGCGCCGGCAAAGACGACCCGGCCGTCGGCCGGCGACACGACGACGCCGGGAGCCGCGGGCACGCGCCGCGCGGGGTCCCGGAAGAAGAACCCGAAGAAGCCGGCGACCGCGGCCGCCGCGGTCGCCCAGGGAATGAGCCCGAACGCCATGCAGGCGGCGCCGCTGAGCAACGCTCCTGCAATGAACGGGATGCCGGCCCGGTCGATTTTCATGCTGTCTCGGCGGCGGCGAATGTCACGGCAGCATCCCACCGGTGACCAGGACACCGCAGCGAGCGGGGTGCGAGCGGTCAACCGCGCACGGCAGGCGGCAGCGCCGTCACACCGGGGTCCCGGCGTTGGCGCAGGATTTCCTCCATCCGATCCTTGAGCTGCAGCTTGCGCTTCTTGAGGGTGGCCTTCTCCAATTCCTCCTGTCCGGTCCGGTACAGCTGGCGTGAGAGCTCGCCGAGTCGTGCCTCGAGATCGCGATGCTGTGCCGCAAGTCGACGGAACTCCTCATCCGTCCGCAGGAGATTCTCCCGCAGTTGCTGCGAGCCTGTCATTCCACCTCCTTGGTACCGGAATGCGTTGGGAACGTTCGGCAGGCAGGATCGTCACCACCCCTGAGCCACCGGCGACCGTATCACAGCGCCCACGGGGTTTCAAGCGTGCGCGCCGCCGAGCCTCTGCCGTCGTTCGCGCGCCAGCACCGCGTCGGGACGGCGCACGTAGACGGGCCGTACCGCATGTGGGGCCCTGGCGTCGCGCCCGGCTGCCGCCCCGGCGATGCGCGCCGCAATCGGCGCCAGCGGCGGAACGCTCGGCGTCAGCAGGCCGGCGCAGTTCAGCTCCTGCCGGAGCCGTTCCCGGACGGGCGCCACCGCGTCGCCGATCACGGCCACCCGGCGGCCGTCGCCGCCCAGCCGCTCGCGCCAATGCCGCAGGGCCACGTCCGGGGGGGCCGCAAGCGGGCCGGCGACTTCCCTCAGCCGGGCGCCGCCGTCTCCCGCACCGGTCAGCGAGACGTCGTAGAGGGCCGCGAAGACCTCGCCGCGATGGGCGTTCATCCAGGCCCCGACCAGCTCGGTGCTCTCGCCGCCGACAGGCGGCCACAGAGCGGCGCAAGCCAGGGCCTCCAGCGTGGGCACGGCCACCACCCGGCGCTGGTTGACCAGCGCCAGGGCCTGGATGGTAGCGAGGCCTACGCGCAAGCCGGTGAATGACCCGGGGCCCGAGCACACGGCATACAGATCGATGTCCGCCGGGGTCAGGGCATGCGCCGCGAGCAGCGCGGTGACGTCGCCGGGGAGGCGCTCGCCGTGCGTGCGATCGGCATCTCCGATCCGGCACTCCGTCACCGCTCCGTCGGCGGCGAGCGCAACGCTGCCCGCGGGCGTGGACGTATCGAGCGCCAGAATCCGCATCGTTCAGAAGGATAGCGGAATCTGGGCGGCGAGCCGGCGCCACACGGGCTGTTATACTCGCCGCCCATACTCAGATGCCCTCCCCCACCGAGGCGAGCCGTGCCTCGCACGTCACGCCGGCGATGAGGCAGTACCTGGATGTCAAGCGCCAGCACCCGGACGCACTTGTCTTCTTCAGGATGGGCGACTTCTACGAGATGTTCTACGAGGACGCGCTGGCAGCGGCGCGCGTGCTCGAGCTGACGTTGACCTCGCGTTCCCGGGACAGCGGCGGGAGCCCGATTCCGATGTGCGGCGTACCCCATCACGCCGCGGACGGGTACGTGGCGCGCCTGGTCAAGCGCGGGTTCCGCGTCGCGATCTGCGAGCAGGTGGAAGCGGCCGCGGCGGCGAAGAAGTCCAGGCAGCCGCTGCGCCGCGAGGTGGTCCGCGTCGTCTCCCCCGGCACGCTGACCGATGCCGGCTACCTGGAAGCGAAGGAGCCGGCCTTCCTCATCGCGCTGGTCCCCGGGACCGACTCGCCCCCCGGCGGGGCGCGCGGGTCCGCGGGCGCGGTCTACGGCGCCGCGTTGATCGACCTGTCGACGGGCGAGTTCAGCGCCGCGGAATACGCCGGCGAGAGCGGCCGGCAAGCGCTCGCCGACGAGCTGTCGGTTCTCCGGCCGCGGGAGATCATCGTGGCCGGCGATGCGAAGCTGTCCGAGATCCTGCCGGAGCTCGACGCCCGGCATCTGCCGGTCACGACGCTCGAGCCCTGGACGTTCGGATTCGACCACGCTCGGCAGACGCTCCGCGAGCAGCTGCAAACCAGCCTCGAAGGCTCCGATCTGGCGGATCACCCCGCGGCCGCGCGGGCTGCCGGTGCGCTCGTGCAGTATCTCCGGGACACCCAGAAGGTCGATCTGGTGCATGTCCGGCGCATCGTCTTCCGGTCGCGGGCGGACCATGTGCTGGTGGACGCGACCACCTGCCGGCACCTCGAGATCCTCGAGTCGGCGGACGGCGGCCGCACCGGCTCGCTGCTGGGCGAGTTGGACCGCACGGTGACGCCGATGGGAGGGCGGCTGCTGCGCGCGTGGCTGCAGCGGCCGGCGCACGTGCTCGAACCGATCCAGGACCGGCTCGATGCGGTCGAGGAGATGGCCTTCGGCAGCACCGAGCGGTCGAAGCTGCGCGACACGCTCAAGGCGGTGCACGATCTCGAACGGCTGGTCGCGCGCGTCGCGCTGCGCACCGCGGGCCCTCGGGATCTCGTCGCATTGCGGCAGTCCGTGGCGGTCATTCCACGGATCCGTGGCCTGCTGGGCGATTGCCGCGCGCCGCTGACGCGCAGCCTGGCGGCGCAACTCGACGACGTCGCCGACGTGCGCGACGCCATCGAGGCGACGCTCGTCGACGATCCGCCGGTCGCGGCCCACGACGGGGGAGGCATCCGCGACGGCGTCGACCCTGCGCTCGACGAGCTGCGATCCATCAGCCGGAACGCGAAGCAGCACATCGCCGCGCTGGAGAATGCAGAGCGCGAGCGCACCGGCATCGCGTCGCTCAAGGTCCGCTTCAACCGCGTGTTCGGCTACTACATCGAGGTCTCGAAGTCGAACCTGCACGCGGTGCCCGAGGACTACTACCGGAAGCAGACCGTTGCCACCGGCGAGCGCTACGTCACGCCCGCGTTGAAGGAGCACGAGGAGAAGGCCCTCGGGGCGGACGAGCGCCAGCTCGACAGGGAGCAGGAGCTGTTCGAAGCACTGCGGCAACAGGTTGCCGCCGAGGCGACCAGGATCCAGGAATCGGCGCGGGCCATCGCCTGCCTCGACGTCGTCGCCGCGCTGGCCGAGTCGGCGGTCGTTCTGAACTACACGAAACCGCAGGTCCATGCCGGCGCCGAGCTCGACATCGTCGAGGGACGGCACCCCGTCGTCGAGCGCCACTGCCCGGACGCGTTCGTCCCGAACGACCTGCGGCTCGACGGGGGCGCCCAGCAGCTCATCGTCGTCACCGGCCCCAACATGGGCGGGAAGTCCACGTTCCTGCGGCAGGCGGCGCTGATCACCCTGCTCGCCCACATCGGCTCGTTCGTGCCGGCGAAGAGCGCGAAGGTGCCGCTCGTCGACCGTGTCTTCGCGCGGGTCGGCGCCGCCGACAACATCACGCGCGGGCAGTCGACCTTCATGCTCGAGATGCAGGAGACCGCGAAGATTCTCCACGCGGCCACCTCGCGCAGCCTCGTGCTGCTCGACGAGATTGGCCGCGGCACGGCGACCTTCGACGGGCTGAGTCTGGCCTGGGCCGTTGCCGAGCACCTGTCGACGAACGTGCGCGCGCGCCCGAAGACGCTCTTCGCCACCCACTACCACGAGCTGACCGATCTCGCGGATGCCGTGCCCGGGGTCGCCAACTATCACGTGGTCGCCCGGGAGTGGCAGGACGACATCATCTTCCTCCGCCGCGTGGAGCCGGGGCGCTCCGACCGGAGCTACGGCATCCAGGTGGCGCGGCTGGCCGGCCTGCCGGCCGAAACCGTGCAGCGCGCGCGGGAGATCCTGACCGGGCTGGAGAGCGACGAGCTGTCTCGCGGCGGGCGGCCTTCGTTCAGCGGACAGACGGCTGCGCAGGAGCTGCAGCTCGGCCTGTTCCATTCTCCGCCGCCCGGCCATGCGCGGATCGCGGAGCGCCTGCGTGCCGCCGATCTCGACGAGCTGACGCCGCTGGCCGCGCTGACGCTGCTCGCGGAGCTCAAGCTGGAGCTCGAGGCGCCGGACTGACGAGTCGCCGACGATGTCGAAGAAGTCGAGGTATCTGCAGACTCCGGTCGAACCGTTCCGCGTCGAGCCCGGCCTCCCGGCGGAAGAGATTCTGCGGCGGATGGAACGCATCTCGTTCCAGGGCCGCAACCTGGCCGCGGCCCATCAGGTCTGGCGGAAGATGCTGGCCGACGACGTCATGATCTTTCTGGGGGCGGCGGGAGCGCTCAGCGCGGGAGGCCTGCGACTCGTGCTCGCGCACCTGATCGCGGAGCGCTACGTCGACTGCGTCGTCTCGACGGGCGCCAATCTCTACCACGATCTCCACGAGACGCGCGGCCGGCGGCACTTCCTCGGATCGCCGCAGGCCGACGACCGGGCGCTGCAGGCCGCGCACATCGACCGCGTGTACGACACGCTGGTCGACGAGGACGAGTTCATCGACAACGACAACTGGATCGCGGACTTCGCCGCCAGGCTCGAGCCCCGCCCCTACACGAGCCGGGAGCTGCTGCACCTGCTGGGCGGGCACTTGTGGCGGGAGACGGGGGGCGACGGGATTCTGACGGCGGCCTATCGCGCCAACGTACCGGTGTTTTGCCCGGCCATCGCGGATTCGTCGATCGGCATGGGACTCTCCCAGGCGCGCCAGCGCGCATCCGACCGGGGCGGCGTCGACGTCATCGGCGACATCGCGGAGTCGGCCAATCTCGTCATCCGGCGCCCGTGCACGGCGTCGATTGTCCTGGGCGGCGGAACGCCGAAGAACTTCATCAACCAGGCCAGCGTGCAGGCCGAGTTCTTCGGCGCCGAGTGCACCGGCCACCGGTACGCGCTGCAGATCGTGACCGATGTGCCGCAGTTCGGCGGCGCGTCCGGATCGACGCTCGGCGAGGCGCAGAGCTGGGGCAAGGTTGCGGCCGACGCGGACTATGTCACCGTGCACGCCGACGCCACGCTCGCGCTTCCGTTGCTGGCGACGGCGCTCGCGGCCAGCGCGCGTGATCTGCTCGGCGCCCGCCCCCGGGCGTGCTTCAAGCTCGATGGCCCGGCACTGGTCGTCGACGGGACGGTGCTCCCCGTCGGCCGCTACGCCACCCCCGCAAGCGCGGACGACAGCTAGGAGTCTGCGCCGCAGAACGGTGCAGACTCCGCGAGGCGCGCACAGCGCGCCTCGGCGGGAGCGGCGCGCGGCGCAGGGGTCCCCGCAAGCGGACGCCGGGGGTGCGGGGCGCAGCCCCGTCTGAAGCTAGATCACTCGACGACGAACGTGATGTCCTCTTGCGCCGTCAGCCCGCCGTCGTGGACCAGACACCGCAGCACGAACGTCCCGGGCTCGTTGAAGGTCGAGTTCACCACCCACTTGCCGTCGGGCGGCGGCGGCGGCGTCTCCCAGCCGGGACCCCAGGGCGAGTTCGAGTTGGGCCGCGTGTCCTCCCACACCTTGATCTGCGGCGGATCGAAGGCGACGCTGCCCGGGCCGCGGTACACGAACCAGGAGAGCCGGAGACCCGTGGCGGTGCTCGGCACGATGCTGCCAGGCCGGGACGGATCGTACGGCCGCATGGGCCGGGCCTTGGGCAATCCGTCATCGCTGGCGAACGCTGTCAAGGTCACCGGTTCAGCCACCCGCACGGTACGTGTTCCGGCACCCTCCACGTCGAGCACGGGAACCTGGTTCGTGGGCAGGTTGTCCGCCGTGGTGAGGCCGTTGTTGCGCTGAACGACGTAGTTGTCGATGAAGTAGTCCGGGTTCAGCGTGCCGTACGCGCGGTACGTCTTGCCGTTCGGGCTCGTGACGGTCCACACCACCTCGTTGTCGCCGAAGTCTGCCGGGACGTGAACCCGGAACAGGAACCGGTTGCGCCGCGGCAGGAAGTACGTCGGCTGCCCCCGGTCCGGTCCCCCGGGCTCGATGCGGTTGTTCGGACCAATCGGGATGTGGAGCTCCTCCTCCCAGTTCCGGTTCATGGTCCCGAAGACCAGGCTGAACGATCCGTCGCGGTTCCGCTCCCAACCCTCGTACGCCGGCACGACCTCCTGCCCGCCGGCGCGGTAGCGCTGGCCGGCGCTGTCCGACGCGAACGCGCCGATCGCCAGCGCGGCAATGACGATGACCGCGGGTCTCACTGCTGCTGCCCCGCAGCCTGCTCCGTCAACCCGTCGTCGACATTGCCGCACAAGGGACAACCGATGACGGTCTCGCCGGGCGCCAGGTCGAGCGCGGCGCGGCGCTTGGCCATCTCTTCCTCGAACCGCTCGTCGGTCAGGTAGACGCCCCGCATCAGATTGATGAACATCTGGTCGACCGAGCGGTTGCCGCCGCCGGACCAGTTCCGCGGATCGGACACGTTGGGATTCGAGGGCGAATTGTTGAAGTAGCCGGTGAGCCGCAGGATCGTGCCCTTCGGCAGCAGCGGGGCGGCGGCGTCGGCGTAGTTGTACACGCGCACCCAGCTGTGGTCGTACCCCGCGCAGTTGAGCGTCTGCACCGTGATGCCGACGATGGCGTCCAGGCACATCCGGACGCCGGGGGCATGCATGTGCGGCTCGTAGATGCTGATCTTCGCGTTCTCCGGCAGCGTGAAGTAGGCCTCCATCCGCTGGTCGGCATCCATCGGCTCGATGTCCAGGTCGACGCCGTTGCCGAAGGCCATGCTCCGCGTCTCCAGCGTGGGCGTGTAGCCCCGCGGATGAAGCTTGAAGCCCATGTCGACGTGCGCCAGCGTGTGCGCGCCGTTCGAGTGCAGGTGCACGTTGTCGAAGGCGATCGTCGAGCCGGCCTTCAGCAGCTTGCCGGCCGCGGGATCGAAGAAGTCCGCGTTCCGGCCGACCTCGTGCGCCGGCCAGCCGCCCACGCGCGGGCCGTCGTCGACCTCGGCGTCGGGCACGAGCACGTCCACCACCGCGTGGTGGATGACGAACAGCCCGCCGACGGTGTCGCGGCGCGGGCCCTCGCGCGACTCCGTCACTTCCTTGTACTCGAGCGCGGCGACGTAGCGGTCCTCGGTCAGGCCGGTGGGCACGTGCCCGATCGCGCCCCACCAGTCGGGGGCCTCGCCCGGCACTTCCACCGTCGGGGAGGTGACGATCAGATCGGGCTCGCCGATCTCCCATTCGTTCGCGCCCAGGAACTCGACGGGCGGCGGCAGGTCGGCCGGGTCGCCCTCCGGCGCGCCGTTGTCGACCCACTTCGCAATGCGGCGGATCTCCTCGTCCGATAGCGAGGGATCGTCCTTGAACGCCTGGATGCCGATGTCCTTCTCGATGAACCAGGGCGGCATCACACCCGGCGTGTCGCGCAGCCCGGTGCGGTTCCGGATTGCTCGGGCCCAGGGGCGCACCTCGTCGTAGTGCATCAGGGACATCGGCGCCAGCGCGTCCGGACGGTGGCACTTCTGGCAGCTCCGCTGGAGGATCGGTGCGATGTCTCTGCTGAAGGTCACCTCGTCCCCGGCCGCGGTCTGCGCGGCGGCCGCCGGCGGAAGGGCGACGAGGGCCGCGAGGGCCACGGTGAGAACCACGCATCCTGCAAGCGGCGTCCAGCGCCGATTCCGCATCATCGTCATCTTGCCTCCTCGATAACCCGAACCCTGTTCAGTCTACCCGCCCGCCACCGGCATTTCCAGACCGAAGCGAGTCATGCGGGAGCTGCCTGCCCACCCCCTGCGGACTCTGTCCGCAGCACGGATGGTCGGGTCGGTATTGCGCGGAAGCTCGCGCTGCGGGATCATGGGCGCAGCATGTCCGCCGGCATTGCGGCGGAGGAGGTGTCAAGTGAGCGGTCGATATCTCGCAGCGTTGTTCGCGGCGGCGGTGGTCGTGCCGCTGGCGCCGGTGGAGGCGGCGGGCCAAACACCGACCGCAGCGGAGAGCGGTACGGTTGCGCGGACGCCTTGGGGCGACCCGGACCTGCAGGGAACGTGGACCAACACCACCAGGACGCCCCTGGAGCGGCCCGCGCATCTCGGGGCGACGGAGGTCTATTCGGAGGAGCAGGTGAGCGAGCTGAACGAGCAGGCCGCTCGCAACGTCGATCGTCCTCCCCCGCCGGGCGAGACCGGCGCCTACAACAGCTTCTGGATGGAGAGCGGGCGGCGGTCGCGGCGCACGTCGCTGGTCGTGGATCCGCCGGATGGGCGCGTGCCCTATACGCCGGTGGAGCGGGAGCGCGCGGACGCGTTCGCGGCGGCAATCAACGCCGACGGGGCCGCGGACACCTGGACGGACCGCAACCTGTACGAACGGTGCATCACGCGCGGGCTGCCCGGAGCGATGATGCCGGGCTTCTACAACCACAACTACCAGATCCTGCAGGCTCCCGGCTACGTCGCGATCTACGTGGAGATGATCCACGACGCGCGCATCATTCCCCTGGGCGGCCGCGCGCATGTCCCAGGCTCGATCAGGCAGTGGCTCGGCAGTTCGCGGGGGCGCTGGGAGGGTGACACGCTCGTCGTCGAGACCTCGAACTTCACCGACGCGGTGCGCGACCGGGGCCTGACCGTATTCGGAGGGGGCTCGGGCGGGCGCCTGGTCGAGCGCTTCACGCGCGTCGACGCCGACACGATCGACTACGAGTTCACGTTCGACGACGCGGCGGTGTTCACGAGGCCCTGGACCGCGGCGATTCCGATGACCCGCATGGAGGGTCCGCTGTTCGAGTACGCCTGCCACGAGGGGAACTACGGGCTCGAGAACATCCTGGCCGGTGCGCGCGCCGAGGAGCAGGCCGCCACGGCCGGCGGCGCGAGGTAGGCGATTTCACCGGCCGGACGCGGCGCCGGGCGACCATCCCTGCTCGGGACCGGCAGGCTCCTGCTGCGTCACGCAGTGCAGCGTGCCGAGGCCCAGGACGAGATCCAGCGCGTGGACGCCGACGACCTCCCGCCCCGGAAACAGGGGCGCCAGACGGTCGAGGGCAATCCGGTCGCGCGGGTCGTTGAACGTCGGCACCAGCACGCGCCGGTTGCCGATGTAGAAGTTCGCGTAGCTGGCGGGCAGCCGCTCCCCCTCGAAGCAGACGGGGCTCGGCATCGGAATCTCGACGACGCGCAGCGGGGTGCCGTCGAGAGTCGTCATCCGTTCGAGCCGGGCCAGGTTGTCCGCCAGTCGCCGGTGGTTCTCGTCCGCCGGATCCGGCTCCGTCGCCGCGACGACCACGCCGTCCGCAACGAACCTCGCGACCCCGTCGACGTGCCCGTGCGTGTCGTCCCCGACGATGCCCTGGCCGAGCCACAGCACGCGGCGCACGTTCAGGTAATCGCACAGCACCTGCTCGATGTCGTCCCGGCCGAGATGCGGATTGCGTGCCTGGACCGCTCCGAGCAGGCACTCCTCGGTCGTCAGCAGCAACCCGCGCCCGTCGACGTCGATGCTGCCGCCCTCGAGTACCACGGGGCGGGTGGCGGACCCGGCGGTGTGCGTCACATCGAAGCGCTCCAGGTCGAGCCGCCGGGCGATCCGGCGGGGCACGAGATTGTCGCGTTGCCAGGCGCGGTAGCGGGCCCACCCGTTGAAGCGCCAGTCGGAGACCGCGACCTGACTGCGCCGCCCGCGCAACTCCCGCGCCAGAAACAGCGGACCGGAGTCGCGAATCCAGGAGCGGTTCGTCGCAATCCGGTAGCGTTCGACCCGGTCGGGGTCGACACCCCCCTGGCGGAGCCGGGAGCAGGCCCGGCGCTCGACGGTACGATCCTGAAACAGGATCGCTACGGCCTCGCCGTCGAGCAGCAGGCGGACGATCTCGACGTAGCACCAGTCCGCCGCCGGCATCTTCACGTCCCAGTCTTCCCGGTTGTGGGGCCAGACCAGCCAGGTCGCGCGATGGCGCTCCCATTGCGCGGGCATGCGAAAACCTGCCGCCGCGGGCGACCCGCGGCTCGGTCGCAGGCGCGGCCGGCCCGCGTCAGAGGTCTTCATCCGTGGTCCGGATCCGGACGTCCACCCGGAGCGTCCAGGAAGCGGCGGCTGATGGGGGCATAGGTATCGATCCGCCGGTCGCGCAGGAACGGCCAGCCGCGCCGCTGATCCTCGAGGACCGTGCGGCTGCACTCTGCCACCAGTACCTCGCTCTCCGCACCGGCGGCCTCCGCCACCACCTGGCCGCGGGGATCGCACACGAACGACCGTCCCCAGAAGTCGAGCCCGCCTTCGGAATCGCCCTCGTAACCGACGCGGTTGACCGCCGCGACGTAGACGCCGTTGGCAATCGCATGGCTCCGTTGCACCGTACGCCAGGCGTCGTGCTGCGCCGGCCCCTGGACGGAGCGCTCCGCGGGCAGCCAACCGATGGCGCTCGGAAAGAAGATGATCTCGGCGCCCTGCAGGGCAGTCAGGCGGGCGGCCTCCGGATACCACTGGTCCCAGCAGATCAGCACCCCGATCCGCGCGGCGCGCGTGTCGAACACGCGATAGCCCAGATCGCCGGGGGTGAAGTAGAACTTCTCGAAGTACTGGGGATCGTCGGGGACGTGCAGCTTGCGATAGAGGCCGAGCAGCTCACCCGTCGCGTCGATCACAGCCGCCGTGTTGTGGTAGAGCCCGGCGGCCCGCCGTTCGAATACCGGCACCACGATCGCGACGCGGAGCTCGCGCGCCAGCTCCGCGCACAGCTCCGTCGACCGGCCGGGGATCCCCTCCGCGAGGTCGAAGCAGCGCGCGTCCTCCGACTGGCAGAAGTAGGGCGACGCGAAGAGCTCTTGCAGGCAGACGACTTCAGCACCCCGACCGGCCGCCGCGCGAATGCCGTCGAGAGCCGCCGCGCGATTCCGTTCCGGATCGCGGCTGCAGCGCATCTGGACCAGTCCGACCGAGAAGCGTTCCGAGGCAGGCTCGGAACGCGCGGAAGACGCCGCCGCGCCCATCGGCAAGAGAGCGCTACCCGCCGAGCGCGTCGGCCTTCCGCCTGGCCTCGGACGAGTACACCGAAAACGGAAACTCCTCGACCACCCGTGTGAACGTGGCCAGCGCATCGGCGTCCTGGCCGGCCAGCTCGTAGGCGCGCCCGAGGCGCATCAGCACGGCATCCACCGGGACGTCGGACTCCACCGCTTCGGTTTCCCGCCGAAGCAGCTCGACGGCGCCGTCGTAGTCGCCGCGGAGCACGTGCGTCTCGGCCAGCCCCAAGCGGGCCATCGTTCCGTGGAGGTGGCCGGCCGCCGTGTCGATGACCCGCTGGTAGTGCGCCGCGGCCTCTTCCGGTCGCCCGAGCCCGACCAGCGCGACGGCAGCTTCATAGCGCGCCGTGATACCCGGGCGCAGGCTCGGATAGGCGTCGGCGACGGCCAGGAGCCGCTCGACCGCGGCCTCCAGCTGCGCCTCCTCGGAAGCGACTGCCCCGGCGGCTTCGCCGCCCGCGGCAGCTTCCGTGTTCGGATCCGGCGCCGCGACGTCGTTGTCCAGTACGAGCAGGGCGTCGGCCAGCAGTGCGCCGGCCCGGTCGGTCTGCTGTTGCTGCCACCAGAAGTAGCCTCCGACGCCCAGCGTCCCGGCCAGCACCAGGACGACCGCCGCGGCGAGCGTTCGGCCGCGGCGGTGCAGGACGACCTGGAATTCCGCGAGCCCGGTGGCCAGCGGGTTCTCCTTCAGGTGGTGCCGTTCTTCTCTGCGCACGTCCCGCTACTTCCCGGTTGTCAGGTTCCGGTCTTCCGCACGGGCACCCGTCAGGATGTTGAGCAGCCCGTAGTTGCCCTCGTGGCACGCGTACTCGTAGAGCGGCAGCTCACTGCGATTCATGGGATAGCGCGCCGTGAAGGGGCGCGTGAAGATCGTCGGGTTGTCGACGGTGAACTCGTATTGCAGCGTGCCGTCGTCGACGCGCGTGAAGCGCTCGGTCAGGCGCAGGTTGCCGCCCGTGCCCCAGGACACGCTGGTCGTGCTGAAGCTCCCGATCTTGTCGGTGAAGTTGGTCGTCTCCACGACCAGCGTGTCGCCGTCCCAGTGGCCGCGCGAGTCGCCGAGCCACTGCCGCATGTGCGGCGGCAGGTGCGGCCTCCCGTCGAGCGGCACCACGCGCACGTCGTGGATCATCTCCGCGACGAGCACCACGTAGCCCGGCGCCTGCAGCACCTGCAGGTTGTTGTTGTAGCCGGCCGGCAACAAGGGCGGTCCGGTGCTGAACCCCACGATGCAGCGCTCGGCGAGCCCGCGATCCTCCGGACCATCGGCGCCGATGCCGCCGGCACGGGTTCTCACGGGGCGCCCGCCCGCCGCGCCGTGCCGCGCCACCCGGCGCTCTTCGGACGCCGTCAGCGACGGTATCCGGCCGGACGGTGGATCGACAATCAGCGACGTCTGCGTCAGGGCCGTCGCCCGGGCGCGATCCGTCCAGACCTCCTGGCCGTAGCCCCCCGGGTTACCTGGCGCGGGGCCGTCGCGATCACGTGCCAGCGCCGCCTGCCGGCCCCGCTCCCCGACCTCTGCGGCTTCCTCGCGGGTCAGCTCGTCCCGGCCCTCCAGATCGGTGGGCCGCTCGAGCGGCGTGAACGTCCAGTAATCCCAAATGCCCTGAAGATCCGGGTCGCCCCACGGCGTCCGCGGCGTGTCCCGCCGGTCGCCGTCGACCTGTTCGCCCTGGGCGATCGCGACGGCCGGCATGCCGGCCGCGGCCGCTACGAGGGCCGCGGTGAGCCAGACGAGCGTGCGTGTTCGAATCTGCACGAGTCTCCTCCTGTGGAAAAGCAGTTCCGGGAGCCAAGCCTATTGTAGCTGGAGGTTGCCGCGGGCTCACAGCAGTCGGCGGGAATTGGCGCGCGTGGCAGGATTCGAACCTGCGGCCTACGGCTTAGGAGGCCGTCGCTCTATCCAACTGAGCTACACGCGCGGACCTGTCGGCTGGCGGCCTGTGCAGACGATCCCTGGCGCTCCGGACTCGGAACCATTCTAGCCGGTGTCGAGTTGCGTTTCGATTCGGTTCCGAACCGTTGGCTTCAGCCGCGGGCCGTTCGCGCCTCAACGGCCCGTGAAGATGTCGAGCGGCAGCAGGGCCGTCACGCCTACGTTGGGCGCGTCGACGAGCTGGCCGATCCGCAGGTCCACAGCGACGCTGGCGACGACGTAGGCCTGCTCGCGAGTCAGGCCGTACGTCGCGGTGATGTAGTCGATCATTTCGAGCAGGGCGTTGCGCGCGGCCAGCGAGACGTCCTTCGAGAGGTTCCGCAGGCCGCTGATCCGCTCCGAGGCCCCCAGATAGCGCATGTCGGGAGGCACCTCCCCCGCCGCCTTGAGCGGAAACCCCGTCGTCGCGTAGAAACGCCGCGACGGAATGTCGAGCACGCGCACCGGTCCTTCGAAGTGCGGGCCGCGGCGCAGCTCCGGCCCGTCCTCGATGAGCCGCGTGGTCACCGTGAAGTCGGCGTCCATCTCGATGGCGGTACCCGCGACCTCGCCGTCGCCCTGCGCGAAGTGCGGGTCGCCGATGGCGAGGCCGCAGCCCGCGACGTAGCACGGGAGATACAACGTCACCCCGACCTGCAGGTAGCGGATGTCGAGATTGCCGCCGTGCTCGCGGGGCGGGAGCGTGCGGAGACACTCGGTGGCGTGCGAGCCGCCGGGACCGCAGACCGCCGCCGGGGACGCATGCAGCGGACGGGGCGCGAACCCGGCGCCACCGACCGCGCGCAGCTCCGCCTCGCGCGACAGCATGGCCGCCAGCTCGTCCGGGCCGGGGAGCACGGTGACGATGCCCGGGAAGCTGGCGTTGGGCACGCGCACGCCGGGCAGGTCGTCGCTCACGGCCGCGGTCCGGTTCAGCCGCCACAGCGCGCGGAACGATCCGCTGACGTGATCGGAGACGAAGCCGATCGGGCTGACCGACGTGTAGCCGAACGGTCCGGGCGCGACGTCGAGCAGCGTGACCGCCAGCACGTCGCCCCGTTCGGCCCCCTCGATGTGGACCGGCCCGGTCAGCGGGTGGACCGTCCCGATTTGGGCGTCGCCCGCGCGCGGGTCGTCATAGGTGCTTTCCGGATCGAGGTCGAAGTCGCTCGCGTTGCGCGCCCGGAACACGATGGTCTGGCCCGGCTGCGCCCGGGCCGCCATCGGGATCGCGGGATGCAGCCGGTTGACGCAGTGCGGGTCCTCTCCGCAGTGACGTCCGGCGCCGCCCAGCACGAGGATCTGCTCCTGGGCCGCTACGGCTGCCGCCGAGAGGAACAGGCAGGCGAGCAGGGCCGCGCCCCCCGCAGCGGACCACGTTGAACGCCGGTGGACGAAACGCACCATCTTCTCCTCCGCCCCGGAGCGGCCGGAATCCTGGCCCGCCATCGGCGCCTGGCGGCTCCGCTTGGCGTCCAACCAACCCGGTAGGAGTCCGCGCGGTTCCACGGCGCGGACTCCTACCGGCCGTCGTAGATCAGCTGCATGATGGACCGCACCGTGTCCGGCTCGGCGCTGTACTCGCTGTACCGGTCGGGCACCGCGTAGCCGGCCGCCGCCTCCTCGACGCTCTGCCCCGCGTCCATCCCCGCCCGGGCCACGCCGGCCAGATGGTTGTAGAAGCCGGCGAACGCCTCGAAGTCGGCCCAGGCCACCGGGCTGTTGATGTGGCCGGTGATGATCCTGTCGACGTCCGGGATCCCGGCGACCGCCTTGTTGAGCGTCTCGCCGTAGTCGACCGCGCTGCCGCCGCTGCTGTCCGCGTCGACGAACGGCAGCCGCCTCCACGGGAACAGGTCGCCGCTGTGCATGACCCGCACCGCCGGGAACACGATGAGCGTGTCGCCGTTGGTGTGGCCGCGGCCGAAGTGATAGAGGTCGACCTGATCGCGGCCGCTGAAGAGCGACATGCGCTCGCTGTAGGTCACGTCGGGCAGGAACCTGGCGTTGTCGCCCTGGAACGCTTCGCAGTTGGTGACGGGCTGGCAGTCGTCGCGCGCCATCTGCGCGGCCGTCCCCTCGTGCGCCACGATGGTGACGGCCTCGGGAAACTCGGTGTTGCTGCCGCTGTGGTCGAAATGCGTGTGGGTGTTGATGATGGTGGTGATCGGCTTGTCGGTGACGCCGCGCACCTGCTCCAGGATCGCCTGCCCGTAGCCGGGCAGCTTGGTGTCGACGAGCACTACGCCCGTCTCCGTCACCCAGACGCCGATGTTGCCGCCGGTCCAGGCGTCGCCGTCGGCCGGGTCGGCGTTGGCGAGCATGTACAGGTTGTCCGCCACCTCCTGCACGTCGGTGATCGGCGCCGGCGTGCCCTGCTGCACCTCGTGAGCGCCGGCGGTGATCGCCAGTCCGGCAGCCGTCAGAATGGCCAGATACGCGGCGCGTCGACGGAGATCGAGTCGCAGTCGGAAGCGAGACGAATGCTGCTGTCGCATGATGGTTCCTCCTGCCGGTCAGGCCGACGCCGCGAACGGCGTCGGCCTGACGGTTCCAGACGCGGACAATGATACCGCGAGCCGCCGCGCCGCCGGCGGCCGCTTCGCGCCACGGTGAGCGGAGCGAGCGGGGACGCGCGCCGCCGCGCAGCGGCTAGCCGAGGGTCCAGAGCGCCGCGAACAGCCCGAGCCCGGCGGCGAGCTGCCACCACAACTGCGTGCGCTCCTTGATGAACAACACCCCGAGGCCGAGCCACCCGGCCGCGGCCGCCAACAGGGGCCAGTACAGCTCCTCGACGGTCTCTTCCCGCCCCGTGCGCCGGGCGAACTGCTGGGCATCCGCGAGAATCCGCAACGCGGTCAACTGATCCGACTGCATTCCCAGCTCGTAGTACCGCCCGCCGCCGGCCTGGGCAATGGCCCGCAGCGATTGGCGGTCCAGCGCCGAATGGACCGGCGGGGGCGGCGCCTCGTACCGCCGCGGCGGCAGATCGGGAATGACGCCGCCGGCCGTCGTGCCGACCCCGACGACGTAGACACGGATGCCGCGGCTGCGGGCCAGCTCCAGCGCCCTGCCGACCTCGCCGCTCCAGGCCTGCCCGTCGGAGACGACGACGAACGCCCTGGCGTTCTGCCGGCGTCCGTACAGCTCCTCGTCGACGTCGACCATCTTGACGCCCCAGAAGATTCCCTCCTCGATGTTCGTGTCCCAGCTGGTGTCGTCCTCCAGGCGGAACGGCGGTTCGTCGCCCAGATGGTCGAGGAAGAAGAAGAAAGCGTTCGGATCGCTCGTCAGGCGCACCTGCGGCGCCGGGCGGTAGGCGAACAGCGCCAGCGCGACCCGCTGCTCCGTCCAGCTCAGCGTCTCGGCGAACGTGCGCAGCCAGGCGGTCGAGCGCCGCCAACGGTCGGGGCGCACGTCCGACACCCGCATCGACGTCGATCCGTCCTGCAGGACGATGAAGTCCATGCCCGCCGGGCGGACGCGGCTGACGCGGGCCTGCGGCCGCGCCAGCGCCGCGACGAGACAGATGACCGCGAGTATCAGACACAACCAGAACGAGAGCCCGCCCGCGGGCGCGTAGCGTTCGCGCACCGGCAGCACGCGGCCGTTCAGGTACCGCCGCGCGTCCCGCCGCCGCCGCGCCAGCTGCCAGCACCAGGCGGCCAGCAGCACGGCCGGCAGCGCGAGCAGCCACAGATACAACGGCTGGAGGAAGTCGATCATCCCCGCCGCCGAAGCGGCGGATCGCCGCCCATCGTCGGGTCGTCGATCCGATCCCGCTCGTCCTGGTTCAGCGGCACGTAGATCTGGATGTCGTCGAGCCCGGTCTCGTCATCGAGGGGCTGCCCACCCTCCCGACCGAGCGGATTCTCGGGTCCGGCCGGGAGCGGCTGGCCGCCGTCGGCCAGCGCGTTGCGGCGCCGCACGAGAAGCTCGTAGTTGAATGCCACGTCCGGGCGGTTCCCGTCGTCCTGCAGCAGCTCGGCGTACAGCGCAATGGCGCGGTCGAGACTGTCGAGCACCTCTTCGCGCGACGCACCGGGCCGCTGTCCCGCCCGGTAGGTCGCGTTGGCGACGGCCAGCCGCAGGGCGACGTTCTCCCGCCGCGCGGCGAAGGGCCCGCCGGCCCGCTCGTCCAGCAGCGAGGCGTAGTCCCCCTGCCAATAGCGGATCGCGGCGCGCCGGGCGGCGATCTCCTCCCGCACCCCCGCCAGCACCCACGGTACCCGCTCGGTGGGCCGCAGGTAATCGCCGACCCGGGCGTACCCGCGCTCGGCCGCGCTCAGGTTCGCCGCCGCCAGCGCGTGCTGGGCCTCGGCCAGGCCGCGCTCCACGCTGGCCCAGCCGGCGCAGGCGGCCGCCAACAGGCCGACCGCCACCGCGGCCAGCCCGCACCGGGGGTCGATCATCGAGCTCACGGGAATCTCCTGAATGTCCTGATGCCCAGCGTCAAGGCGAGCGCAACCGTCCACAACGTCGCCGCGATCAGTGCGAACGGCGCGAACCGCGGGGCGCGCGTGACGTAGCGGGTCACCTGGATGCGCCCCGCCGCCAGCCGATCGATCTCGTGGACCGCCTCGATGATCATCTCCTCGTTGGCCGCCGGGAAGAATCGGCCGCCCGTCCGTTCGACGGCCTCCTTCCACACCACGTCCGGCAGGATGTCGCCGAGCTGCTGGTCGTAGCTGGTGCGAATGAAGTACACCGGAATCCGGTTGTCGGACGCCTCGCGGAGGATGTCGTCCAGCGACCGGTCCTCGTAGACCGCGTGGGTGTCCTGCCCGTCGCTGAAGATGATGATGAGGTTGCCGGTCGCCTGCAGGAAGTCGAAGGTGCGGTACAGCTGCACGCCCCGGTTGATGGCCTCCATGATCAGGGTGCCGTGGTCGGGAAAGCGGCGGTACTCCTCGGGCGTGCCGATCAGGCCGATGCTCAGCAGGATGTTCTCGTAGTCGTTGGTGAACGGCGTGACGATGTACGCCCGGCTGCCGAACTCGATCAGGGCGACGAGGTCGTGATAGGGGCCGTCCATGCGCCGGCGCACGAAGTACTCCGCCGCCGCCACGTTCGCCAGGAACGTGTTGCCGGCCCGGAGCTGGCGGGTCGAGAACGCCGAGTTCATGCTCAGCGACGCATCGATCAGGATCGTGATCCGATGACCCGGATACGAGGTCTCTTCCTGCACGAGGGCGGCCTGCGGCGCCGCGAGGGCGGCCGCGAAAAACGGCAGCCCGGCGACGAATAGCAGGAACGCGCCATGGCGCACGGCGCCGCGGCCGGGGCGCCCCGCCCCGGGCACCAGCGCCGGCAGCATGATCGCACGACGCCCGGGGCGGCCGGCGGTGACCGCGCGCGCCACCAGCGTGCCGAGCGCGAGAATCCCGAGCAGGGCCGCGACGAGCAGCGCCTCCCGCAGCCGCACGAACCCGACTTCGCCCGGCGCCAGCCGCTCGAGCTCGCCCAGCGTCGCGCCGATCTGCGCCCACAGTGCCGTCAGCGTGTCCATGACCGCCACCAGTCGCGGACGGCAGCCGCCGCCTGCTCGACGCGGCGGACCGGCGTCAGCGTGCGGATGCGGAGCGGCCGCGTCGCCGCGAGTCCGCTGTCGAGCTCGCTCGCCAGCAGGTCGCTGTCCGGCTCCCCGCCGCGGGCATAGCGCGCAGCGCTGAATGCCGCAAGGGCGCGCCGCAGCCGCTCCAGATCGCCGTCGGAGCACGCCGCGGGCGCGGTCCCGGCGCCGCCGCGGGCAGCCTCAGTCGCCAGCAGCCCCGGCGTCATGGCGGAGGACACGACGACGGACCTCGTCCGGAGCAGGCCGCCGCGGATTCGCAGTTCGCCCGCCAGCGGTCCACCGGCCGCGTCGCCGGCGCGCTCGGCCAGCGGACGCCCCAGTGCGAGCGCTGCCGCGAGACGCAGGGCCGTGAGCACCCGCTGTATCGAATCGTGCGTCCAGCCAGCCGTCAGGCTGAGCTCCCGCAGCGCCGTCAGCTCCCCGGTCACCGCCCACGCCACGGCCGCGGCCGGTGCCGGACGCGCCGCCGCGGCCTCGCCCCGCCGCTCCCGCCGCGCGCGCCGGACGCCGAGGGCGAGGAGCCCGAGCGCCGCGATCCCCAGTCCCGCGGCGACCAGCAGCGCCAGCCGTGCGCGAAACCGGCGCGTCTCCGCGGCGCCCAGCGTGCCCGGCGGGAGGCCGCGGATATGGCCCCTGTCTTCCGGAACGAGCGACACCATGCGGATGGACTCGGCCGGCAAGAGATACGTCAGCTCCCGTCCGGGCAGGCGCGTCCCGTCCTCCAGCCGCCGCTCGATCCGGTAGTTGAGCTCGAGTGGAGGTATCTCGACATCGGCGCCGAAGTAGTCCTCTCCGGTCAGACGCAGCGTGTAGTGGTACTGGAGCAGGCGCGCGGAGCCCGCGCGGACGTCGGCGAACCGCTCCCCGCGCAGGACGTCGAATGGCGGCACGTCCAGCGTCTCGGGCTCCAGCCCGGCCAGATCCGGCACGGCCCGGGCGCGATCCGTCTCGACGACGCGGCAGGTGAGGGTCATCGTGAAGTGTTCGCCCACGCGCACCGAGCCCGGATCGACCCGTCGCCAGCAGCGGAGTGCCTCCAGCGACTCCCCGGCACCCGGGGGCTGCGCGCCGGCTGCCACCGCCGGCACGCCGCCCTGGTGGCCGCCCGCCCACAGAACCGGCAGCACCAGCAGGTGCCGGAAGACAGGGTTCATCGCTTGCGCCTCCGCCGGCTGTCGAGAAACTCGGCGAGCGCCGCGTGCTCCCGGCCGGATTGCACGCGGACGACGTCGACGCCGCGCTGCCGCGCAGCGGCCGCCGATCGATCCTGCCAGTCACGCACCCGCTCGCCCAGCAGCTCGATGTCGCGCGCGGAGAGCAGGCGCGACTGCCCGGACTCCGCGTCGTACCCTTCGATCCAGCCGGTCGACACCGGCGGCAGCCCGAACGCGAAGGCGCTGTCGACCATCACGAAGAACACGTCGTGCAGCGCGTTCAACGCCGCGAACTCCTCGACGAGCGGCTCGGGGGGATCGACGAGAAAGTCCGACACCACCGGCATGAGCGAGCGCTTGCGCAGCAGGCCGGCCAAGTCTCCGTTCCCGTCCGGAGAACGCCGCCCGCCCGCCTCCAACAGGCTGTCCTGATAGATGTCCACGCAGTGCATGGCGTGATTCCTGCCGGTGCGCGGCCGCGCGGCCAGCCGCCGCGAGCGTCCGTCCATCGCCACGAGCCCGACCAGATCCTGGCAGAAGGCGGCGGCCAGCCCCAGGGTGGCCACCGTGCGGGCAATCACCTTGGCAATCGGCGTGCCGTTGACGCCGCACCGCGTCGAACGGGACATGTCGGCGACGATGATGACCGGCGCGGTGCTCTCCTGCTCGAACTCCCGGGTGATCAGCGGGCTGAAGTTGGTGAGGCTCGACTGCGGCCAGTCGATCGCCGACGGCCGGTCGCCCGGCTGCCAGTCGCGAAGTCCGACCAGATCGAAGCCCGATCCGTGGAAGACACTCCGGTGGGCCCCCAGCGCGTACTCGCGCATCCGGCGCAGCACGACCAGCTCGATGTCCTGTATCTCCTCCCAGCTGACCAGCCGCTCCTCGACGGGCGTCGTCATGGAATCGGCATGCGCTCGACGATGTCGTCGATGACGGTCTCCGCGCGGACCCCGTGGTTGGCCGCGTGCGGCGCGAGCCATACGCGGTGGCCGAGGATGTAGCGGGCGAGTTGCTGCACGTCCTCGGGAAACACCTCCGACCGGCCGCCCGCGAGCAGCGCCCACACCTTTACCAGCCGCCCCCAGCAGATGGTCGCGCGCGGCGAGGCGCCCAGGTCCACGAACCGCTCGACCAGCTCCGACGGCGACCGCGTGAACCACTCGGTGTCCGGGTCGTACGGCCGGGAGGCGGCCACCAGCCGCTGGATGTACCGCCCCAGCGCCTCGTGGAGGAAGACGCGCTCGGTGATGGCGGACCGCAGCTCGATGACCCGTTCCTTCCGGATCAGGCCGTCGAGACGGACCTTCTTGAAGTCGAAGTCGACCAGCTTCTGCTCCTCGTCCGGTGGCAGGTAGCCGATGGTCACCATGATCGCGAAGCGGTCCGTGGCCGCCTCCGACAACGGGAACGTCCCCTGCCCCAGCTCGACCGGGTTCATCGTGGCGATGGCAAAGCTGAATGCGGGCAGCTGGTAGGTCTGCTTGCCCACCGTGACCGCCCGATCCTGGAGGCCCTCGAGGAACGCGCTCTGCGACTTCAGCGGAATCCGGTTGATCTCGTCGAGCAGAATGACCTCCGCCGACGCGAGCGGACCGAACTCGGTCATGAGGGCGCCGGTGACCGGGTTCACCATCTCGAATCCGACGACCTCGGTCGGCTGCAGATCCGCCCGGCCCTGCAGGCGGGCGAACTTGGCGCCGCTGATGGCGGCCAGGATCACGCCGAAGAACGTCTTCCCCACGCCGGGAACGCCGCGGAGCAGCAGGTTGCCGGCATTGACCTGGCGCTGCTGCTCGCGGTCGTACGTCGTCGGGATCTCCGCCATCAGCACCATGTTGGCGAGCGCCTTCTCCCGCTCGTACCCGATGAGCGCCTTGCTCCCTTCGGCCACGATCGCCACGTGGAAGTCGACCGCCTCCCTGAGGTCCGCATCCATTGGATCAGCCCGTCCCGCCGCCGCGCCGCCGGCGCTCAGGCCGCATCGGTCCCGTCCTCGAGGGCGGCGATTGCCTTGCCGACGCGCACGTACCGCGCGTACCGGTCCTGGTAGGTCTGGAGCTTCTCCTGATTGACGGCGGCCAGCCGGGCCCGCAGCGCCTCGGCCGCGTCTCCCGCGGCTGCCGCCAGCGCGGACTCGGCCGCCGCGGCGCGCTCCTTGTACTCGAGGTCGTGCTGCCGCTCCCAGGCCAGCCAATCGGCGGTCCACCGCGCGTGGGCCGCCTCCACCGCCTGCCGCGAGAAGGGAAACCGCCCGCCGCTCGCCGCGTCCAGCCGCGCAAACGCCTCGGGGAACAGCGCACGCGCCGTGCGGGCCGCCTCGGACCAGGCCACGCAGCGCTCCGGATCGGCGTGTCCCGCCGCCACCGCCGGCCCGAACGTGGCCAGCAACTGCAGCAGCGTCTGCTCACGCCGTCGCCGCCGGATCTCGGGCAGGAGCAGCGCAGCCCCCACGCCTGCGGCCAGCAGGACGGCGACCGCCAAGAGCCCGGCTCCGGTCACGCTCCCGTC
Source organism: Vicinamibacterales bacterium (assembly GCA_965222265.1). Taxonomy (GTDB): domain Bacteria; phylum Acidobacteriota; class Vicinamibacteria; order Vicinamibacterales; family UBA8438; genus JAAXGX01. Next base: position 3,788,404 of record CBDCTP010000003.1, on the reverse strand, counting down.
ACCCCGCCGCGTCAGTACTGCAACGCGGCCTCGACCCGCTCGCCGGCCAGCCGCCCGCGCCCCTCGAGCGCCGTCAGCTCGACCAGGAACGAGAGTCCCGCCACCTCGGCGCCGCAGCGCTTCACCAGCGCGACGGTGGCCTGTGCCGTTCCGCCGGTCGCCAGCAGATCGTCGACGATCAGGGCACGCTGGCCCGCTGCGAGCGCGTCTTCGTGGATCTCGAGCGTGTCGCTGCCGTACTCGAGATCGTAGGTGACCTGCGTCGTCCGCCATGGCAGCTTGCCCGGCTTGCGCACCGGCACGAATCCCACGCCCAGGCGGTCGGCGACGGCGGCGCCCAGAATGAAGCCACGGCTCTCGATGCCAACGACGACATCGGGTTGCGGGTCACGATAGGGTTCGGTCATGGCGTCGACGGCCGCCCGGAAGCCGCCCGCGTCCTGCAGCAGCGTCGTGATGTCCTTGAAGAGGATCCCCGGCTTCGGAAAGTCCGGCACCTCCCTGATCAACCGTCTCAACGCTTCCATCGCACTCCCCGGCTGTACGGCCTGTCATCTCCGGATAGCGAACCCGGCGAACCGGCCGGTCGGCTGCAGTCCTTCCGCCGTCACGTGGTCGACGCGTGCGAGCGGCGGCCCCCGGCGAATGAGGCGCTCGAAGCGGGCGACGGCCTCCTCGCAGCCTTCGACCAGCGCCTCGACCTGCCCGTCGGCCAGGTTGCGGACATAGCCGCAGAGGCCTTCCCGGCTGGCCGCCGCCTCCGTGAAGAACCGGAACCCGACGCCCTGCACCAGACCGCGCACGAGATACCGGCGGGCAATCGGAACGTCCATCGACCGGTCCGCGATTATAGCCGACTCGTTTCGCGCGCCGGCCGCGTAAGTCTTTACGGTACCCGCATGTACGAAGCCCCGAAGCGTGGCACGCCCGGCCGCGGACTATGGTACGCTCGTCCCGGGCCGGAAGAGTCGCCGGCGCCGTCAACGAGGAGAAACGAGATGACTTCTGCAGCTCGGCTCGGCGCCGGCATCCTGCTTGTCGCCGGCATCCTGTTCCGGGGCCCTGCGCCCGCCGCGCAGTTCGACAGCGTCGGGTCGCTCGAGTTTCCGACCTCCGCGCGCTCGGCGGAGGCCCAGCAGCACTTCTTGCGCGGCGTCGCCATCCTGCACAGCTTCGGGTGGAATCAGGCCATCGAGGAGTTTCGTGCGGCCCAGGCCCTCGAGCCGGACTTCGCCCTCGCGTACTGGGGCGAGACGCTGTGCTACAACCATCCGCTGTTCTCGACCTCGCCCGACGATGACAACCCCCGGGCCGCGCTGGCGCGGCTGGGCGCCACGCCCGCCGAGCGGATAGCGAAAGCGCCGACGCCGCGGGAGAAGGGCTTCCTCCAGGCCGTCGAGGCGTTATGGGCCGAGGGCGACTACGACGCGCGTCGCGTTGCCTACATGCAGGCCATGGAACGGCTCTACCGGCAGTTTTCGGACGACGACGAGGTGGCGACGTTCTATGCCCTGTCGCTCCTCAGCGGATCGCGCGCGTTGCGCGATCAGTCGGGTCGCCTCGAGATGCGCGCCGGGGCCATTGCGCTCGACGTCTTCGGTGCCAACCCGAGCCATCCGGGCGCGCCGCACTACGCGATTCACGCCTTCGACGATCCGCTCCACGCGCCGCTCGCGCTGCCCGCCGCGAGGCGCTACGCCGAGATCGCCCCGGCCGTGGCGCACGCCCGGCACATGCCGACGCACATCTTCATCCAGCACGGCATGTGGGACCTCGTCTCGCGGCACAACCAGTCGGCCTACGACGCGGCCCGCGCACTCTGGAACCCGGGCGACAGCGTGGGCGATACCGTTCACCCGCTCGACTGGGGCCAGTACGGCGACCTCCAGCGTGGCGACTACGAGCGGGCGCGGACCTGGATCGAGCGCCTCGAGAAGGTCATCGACGAGAGCGACGGTGCGCAACGGGCCGTCGATTCGCTGGCCCTGCTCCGGGCCCGCTACGTGGTCGAGACCGAGCAGTGGAAGAGCGAGCCGCCGTCCGCCGACAGCTCGGCGCACGAGCTGCTGGCGACCGGGCTCAGCGCGGTCCGCCTGGGCGACGTCGACACGGCCCGTAGCGCGGTCGCGGCGCTCGAGGCCCTTGCCGCCGACGGCGGCAAGCCGGCGCAGATCATGCACAAGCAGGTCGCGGCCCTGGTGGCGGCGGCCGAAGAGCGCGGCGACGATGCGCTGGCGCTGATGGACGAGGCCATCGCCGTCGTCGAGACGATGCGTCCGCCCAACGGCGCCGCCAACCCGGTCAAGCCGCCGTACGAGCTGTACGGCGAGCTGCTCCTCGAGCTCGGCAAGCCGGATGCGGCGGCCGAGAAGTTCGAGCAGTCGCTGCTGCGCATGCCGGGCCGCAAACGCTCGCTGCTGGGCGCCGCGCGCGCGGCCGCCGCCAGCGGCGACGCGGAGACGGCGGAGGCGCGCTACGAGACGCTCATCGGCCAGTGGCGCGGGCAGCCCGACCATCCGGCGGTCGCCGAGGCCCGCGCGTTCGCGGCGGATCGCGGCTGAGGGCGGCGGAACCACACGCGGGTGGCGGAGGATGGTCCCATGAGAAAGACGTTGGCTTCGGCGCTCGCGGGCGCGGTGCTGCTCGGTACGACCGGTGCCGCCCAGTCACGGGACACGTACGACTACTGGCAGCACCAGCGGCGGATGGTGCGGTACGGCCAGCAGGCCATTTTCATGTGCAACGGCCTGTTCACCTCGCACCGCACGCTCGAGCAGGTCTTCGCACAGGAGCTGGCCTTCCTGCGGCAGCCGGTCGGGACGCCGGCCGGGGGCGACTACACGCTCGATCGCGAACGGCAGGCCGTGACGATCGGTGCCGGACACGGCGTTCCGCGGATGCGGGCCGCGTTCCGCGACGGCATCGGCTGCGTCATCCTGGCGCCGGACCAGACCCTGCAGGACATCGACGAGTTGCCGGTGCAGACGCTGCCGCCGGCCCCGGGCGATGCGGCGACGATGCCCTGGCCGGACGGTGATCGTGTCGCGCCGCAGGCGCTGCTGTCCTACATCGACGCAGGCGCGCTGCAGGCAGCGTCCGACTGGTCGTTCGATCGCGAGTCGCCGGAGCAGGTCACGCTGAGCCTGCTCGTCGTCCACCGCGGAGCGATCGTCCACGAGCGCTACGCGCCGGGCGTCGAGATGACGACGCGGACGCGCACCTGGTCGACCGCCAAGAGCATCGCGTCGACGCTGATCGGCATGCTCGTCGACGACGGCAAGCTGGGGCTGGACGAGCCGCTTGGCTACGACTTCTTTCCCCAGGCAGCCGCTGCCGACCACGATCCCCGCGCGGCGATCACGTTGCGCCACGTCCTCAACATGTCGAGCGGTCTCGAGCCGGTCGACAACGCGGGCCGCGAGTACGCGATCGGGTCGGGACTGTCGTACTGGGCGGGTGCGAGCTCGGTCGCCGGAGCGCGCGGCCGGGGCCTGATTCGCAAGCCGGGAACCAACTGGGACTACGAGAACTACGACACGCTGCTGGGCGTCTACGCCATGAAGCGTGCGCTGGGTGGCGGGCAGGCCTACCGGGAGTTTCCGCGGCGGCGATTGCTGGATCGCATCGGGATGCGCAACACGCTCGCGAGCACGGATCGTTTCGGCGATTTCGTGCTGAGCAGCCAGGTCTACACCAACGCACGCGATCTGGCGCGCTTCGGGTTGCTCTACCTGCAGGGCGGCGTCTGGAACGGCGAGCGGCTCGTCTCCCGGGAGTGGATCGACTTCGTGCGGACGCCGGCCCCGGCGACCCGGGGACGGGGCAGCTTCTACGGCGGGCAGTTCTGGCTCGTCCCCGACGGCCGGACGGACGTGCCGGGGGACGCCTACGCGACGTCGGGCAACCGGGGGCAGTACGTCGTCATCGTCCCGTCGCACGACCTCGTCATCGTGCGGCGGGGGCTCGATTACGGACGCCAGGGCTTCGACCGCTGGGACATGACGCGCGAGGTGCTGAAGGCGTTCCGGAAGATGCCGTCGAAGACGCAGTCGGGTTGATCGCTGCCGGGCGCGTCGGCGCCGGGGGATGGGACAGCGCCTTGCGGGTCTCGGTGCGCCGCGGGGTCTCGCCGCGAACTCCTACACGAAGCTAACGAGCCTGACGTTCAGTGCCCGGGTCGCCCCCGCGGCGCCCTTCCACTGGACCAGGATCGGGCTCTGGTACGTGCCCCAGCCGATTTCTCCGTGCCCGTCGCCGCGCCGGTCCAGCACCGGCAGGCTGATTCCCCGCTTCATGCGCAGGAAATGCGCGACCGGAAGGGCCAGCGCCCGGTTCATCAGCCGCTCCACCAGCGACTGGCGCACGCCCACGCGGTCCATGAGCGAGTTGAAGAGCTGCACCGCGTCGTACTGGGCGTAGCCCAGCGCCCTGGCGGGTATGCCCCGCGGGGACTGCAGCGCCTCCCTGGCCTGCTTCCCGATCCGCGCCATGAAGCGGAACGGGTCCGCCAGCACCTCCCGCAGGTCATGGGTCATGAGCAGCGTCTCGTACTCGTTCACCGTCAGACCCGCGCTGCGCTCGTCCGGCGGCAGCGACACGTCGAAGCGGCCGAACGACACCCGGTGCCGGCGCGCCAGTTCTTCCAGCCGGCTGATGAAGCCGAGACGCGGATCGCGCAGGTTCTGGGCGTCGATCGCGTGCGCCGACGCGTCGACCTGGACCTGCACCCGGAAGACCTCCTCCTCGCGGTTGTACGCGATGACCGTCGTCCGGCGCTGCCGGGTGCCGCCCACATGGACCCCGTCCAGCTCCACGAACCAGACCGGCTCGTTTCCGCGCAGCTCGTAGGACGTGGCGTTGCGCAGCCCGCTGCCCATGAAGGCGAGGTGCGAGTCGGCGTTGCGGGGCTCCACGGCGCGCTGCTGCTCGGAGAGCTCGGTCCGCAGATGGACCTTGTCGTGGACGTAGTCGGCGCCCGGCGGAAAGAGTCTGTTGAAGACCTGCAGGTAGTCCTGGATGTTGTTGCTGTCGTGGTCCAGCACCGCGGCCAGGCGCTGGTCGAGATAGCCGGCCGTCGTGTGGTCCGAAATGTAGAACGCCTTGGGATAGCGGGTGAACTCGGACCCGAACTCCTTGCGCAGCCTGCCCCGGACATCGATCAGATCGACACGCGAGGTGGGCCGGATGCGGAGCGTCGCATGGAAGGGGTTCTCCCCGGCCTGCGTGTGCCGGTTCACCAGGATCATCGTCCGGGTCTCCATGGTACGCCATGGGCCGTTCGACACGCCAATCCTGGCCGGCCGATGGAGTCCCGGGAGGATGCAGGCAGCGAACAGTCAAGAGGCATGCCGCCACCGGCAGCACGTCCACGCCGGACGCGTGCGCCGTACCGGCGGGCAGGGTACCGGGGAAGGCGATCGAACCGAGCGGAAAGGTGGTCGGGGCGAGAGGATTTGAACCTCCGACCCCTCGGTCCCGAACCGAGTGCTCTACCAGGCTGAGCCACGCCCCGACACGAATGACTATTGTAGCGCAGTCTGCCTGCCCGGGTCAGCCGGCTTCGGCCGTCGCGTCGGCAAGCAGCGCATCGACCGTCTCGAGGGCATCGTGCGCGGTCCAGTCGGGCTGCAGCGGCGTTACGGAAATCCAACCTTCGCGTACGGCCTGATAGTCCGAGCGGCGGTCGGACTCCCAGTCGAGCTGCGCGACGTCGATCCAGTAGTACGGCTGCTGCCGGGGATCGAACGCCTCGGTCACGGCCGTCTTGTGATTCCGGCGCGCCTGCCAGGTGCTCTTGATCCCGCGCGCCGGGCCGCGCGGCACGTTGACGTTCAGAAACGTGCGCGGCGGCAGCCCCACCTCCAGGACGCTTGCCGCCAGTTGCGCCGCGGTCGCGGCGGCCTGCGTGAAATCCGGCTCTCCCCGCACCCGCTTCTGCGAAACCGCCAGGCTGGGAGCGCCGAGCAGCGTCCCCTCCAGCGCGCCGGCGACCGTGCCGGAGTAGGTCACGTCGTCGCCCAGATTCCATCCGATGTTGATCCCGGACACCACGAGCTCCGGAATCCCGCGCAGAATCCGGCTGGCCGCGATGTTGACGCAGTCGGTCGGCGTCCCGTCCACGCTGAACCAGCGCTCCGCGATCCGCGTGAGGCGCAACGGGCGCCTGAGCGTCAGCGCGTGCCCGATCGCGCTCGACTCGGCTTCCGGGGCGACGACGTAGACGTCGCCGAGCGGGGCGAGCGACTCCGCCAGCGCCACGATGCCGGCCGAGCGCACGCCGTCGTCGTTGGTTACGAGGATCCGGGGCACCTGGCGCCTCAGTCTATCCCGTTTGGTGGCGCCGCCGGCCACGGCGCCCGGGCCGCCGCCGCTATATCATTGGCGCTGCCGCCATGGCGCATCCGTTCGACGCGGTTCTGCTCATCAGCTTCGGCGGGCCCCAGGGGCGCACGGACATCCGGCCGTTCCTGCGCAACGTCCTGCGCGGCCGCCGCATACCCGCTGCCCGCTTCGAGGCGGTCGTCGGACACTACGAGCGGTTCGACGGCGTCTCGCCGCTGACCGCCATCACGCTGCGTCAGGCCGCCGGCCTCCGCGCGCGGCTGGCAGCCGGCGGGCCGCCGGTCCCCGTATACGTAGGCATGCGCAACTGGCACCCGTTTCTCGAGGACACGCTGGACGAGATGGCGCGGGCCGGCGTGCGGCGTGCGCTCGCCGTGCCGCTGGCCGCCCACCACACCTACTCGAGCTGCGGCCAGTACAAGCAGAACGCCGCCACCGCAAGGCACTGGCTGCGCTCCGCCCGCGGCTGCGACGTCGAGCTCACCTACCCCGCCGGATGGCACGACCACCCCGGTTTCGTGGGAGCCAACGCTCGTCACATCGGGCAGGCCCTGGCGGAACTCGAGCCGGCGCGGCGGGACCGCGCCCGGCTCGTGTTCACGGCGCACAGCATCCCGCGATCGATGGCGGACGAGTCCCGATACGAGGCGGAGTTGGAGGAGTCGGCGCGCCTCATTGCCGGTGAGCTCGGGCGATCCGACTGGGCGCTCGTCTATCAGAGTCGCAGCGGGAGGCCTGCCGAGCCCTGGCTGGAGCCCGATGTCTGCGACTATCTGCGGGCGGAGCGCGCGCGCGGGCTGGCGGCGGTGGTGCTGTGCCCGCTGGGATTCGTCGCCGATCACGTCGAGGTGCTGTACGACCTGGACGAGGAGGCGGGCGACGTGTGCAAGGCTATCGGGCTCGACATGCGCCGCGCCGCGGCCGTCAACGACCACCCGCTCTTTCTCGACATGCTTGCCGCCGTCGTGCGCGAGGCCTGGCGGCGCTACGCCGCCGGCCGCGCCCTGCCGATCGTACCGCCAGTACCGCCGCCCCGGACGGAGCCGCCGCCGCCCGCCCGCTGACCGTACGCGCCGCCTCAGCCGGCCACCGGCGCCGCGCAGTGCTTGTCGAACGCCGCGGTCAGCTCGCGGGCGATGCTGTCGGCGTCCTGGTTCTCGATCTGGTGCCGCTCCATGATGTAGATGAGCTTCCCGTTCTGCAGCAGCGCCACCGACGGTGAGGATGGCGGGTACCCGGTGAAGTGGCCGCGCGCCGTCTCGGTCGCCTCGATGTCGGCGCCCGCGAACACGGTGGCGACGAGGTCCGGCTTCATCGAGTGCTGCAGCGCCAGGGCCACCCCCGGACGGGCCTTGCCCGCAGCGCAGCCACAAACGGAGTTCACCACGACCATGACGGTGCCGGGGGTCTCGCTCAGGCCCTTTTGCACCTCGGCGGCAGTGCGCCACTCGACGGCGCCGAGACGCGTCAACTCGTCACGCATCGGCGCGATGAAGAACTCTGGATACACGTTCTGCTCCTTTCAGACCATGGCCTCCAGTTCGCCGGGCGCGATGCACCCCTGCGCCGCGGAGGACCAACCAAGGGTAGCACACGGCGCGCCGCCGCCCGGTCACCGTGCGCTGGCGGCGGCGAGGCGCCGGTTGAACAGGCGCAGCAGCAGCAGCGCGACGCCCCACTGCACCAGGCAGGTGCCAAGGCTGTAGATACGCAGCGGGTTCCACCACTCGGCCGCGTCGTAGACGGCGACGGCCTGGTAGATCCACCACCCGAACATGGCCGCGAACTCGGCCGGCACCAGGTACTTCAGCACCCATTCGTACATCCGCCCCAGGCGGCCGGTCTCCGGGCCGAGATCGACCAGCTCGGTGCGAAACCGCTGCTGCCCGTAGCCGGTCACGGCCAGCGACATGAACAGCCCGCTGATCATCAGGGCGAGCCCCCAGACCCAGTCCTGATTCTCGAACACCGCAATGCTCATCGCCGACGGCATGCCGCAGACGATCCCGGCGCCGGCCACGACCCGGACCGCCGCCCGCCGCGAGAGCCCCCCATCCATCAGCGCCCGTGTCGCCAGCTCGATCATGGCAATCAGGGACGACAGCGCGGCGCAGAACAGGGCCAGGAAGAATATCGGGAGGAAGACGCGGCCCGCGGGCACCAGCTCGAACAGCTGGGGGATCCAGATGAACGTCAGCCCGGTGTTGCCGGCCGCCATCGCCTCCAGGGCCTCGGCGGTCGACAGAATGGCAAAGGCGGTCGGCAGGATCGCCATGCCGGCCAGCAGCGAGGCCACGTTGTTGCCGACGCCAATCGCCGTGGCGCTCTGGACCACGTTCTCCTCCCGCCGGACGTAGATCGCATAGGTGAGCAGCAGGCCCCATCCCGCTCCCGTGGACCACGCCGACTGCGTCAGGGCCTCGAGCCACGTCCTGTAGTTGAGGAGCGCCGACAGATCCGGCTGGAACAGAAACGCCAGGCCGCGGCCTGCCCCGTCGAGCGTGACGGACCGCACGACCGCAACCAGGAGCAGCACGAACAGGGTGGGAATCAGCACCCGGTTCGCGCGCTCTATCCCCCTCGTGACGCCGCGGGCGACGATGGCTGCGCCGATGGCGAGCGCGGCGACGTGGAACAGGATCGGCTGCCAGACGGACCGGCTGTACGCCTCCCAGTAGCCGACGGCGTCGGCCGCCAGCTCGCCCGTCAAGCTGGCGAAGACATACTTCAAGGTCCAGCCCGTGACGACCGAGTAGTAGAACATGATCATGGTCGTCGTCACGACCACGAAGCCCCCCATCCAGGCGCGGCGGCGTCCGAGAAAGGTGGCGAACGCGCCGATCGGCCCGCGGCGGGCGCCGCGCCCGAGACCGAACTCGGCGATCAGCAGCGGGAGCGACCACAGGACGAGGAACAGGGCCCACGGAATCAGGAAGGTGGCGCCGCCGTTCTGCGCGGCGATGCGGGGGAACCGCCAGAGGTTGCCGGTTCCGACGGCCATGCCCAGGCCCGCGGCGACAATCGCCCAGCGCGACGAGAACAGCTCAGGCTTTGCCATGCTCCCGTTCCATGAGCCCGGTCCAGTGTATCAGGCCGGGACCGTACCTTGCTATGGTACGTATCAAGACCTATACTTGGATCGACGCAATTCAGGGAACGCGCATGACCCGTGAGGTGATCTTCATCAGCATGGCGGCGCGGGAGTTGGGAATGCACCCGCAGACCCTGCGCAAGTACGAGCGCCTGGGCCTCGTGCGGCCGACGCGGACCATCGGCAGCATGCGCCTCTACTCGAGCGAGCAGATCGAGCGGCTGCGCGTCATCAAGCGGCTCGTCGACGAGCTGGGCATCAACCTGGCCGGCGTTCAGCAGCTCCTGGCGGTGGCCGAAGTCGTGGAGCGCATGCGCCCGCTGGTGGCCGAGGAGCGCAGCTCGCGGGACAGCCGGCGCGCGCTCCGGCGGGAGTTCGATCGGCTGACCCGTCTGCTGGGACTGTAGCGGTCATGGAGTTCAAGGACTACTACAACGTGCTGGGCGTGGCCCGCGACGCGACGGCGGCGGATATCAAGAAGGCGTACCGCAAGCTGGCGCGCCGGTATCATCCGGACGTCAATAGCGGGGACGGCGCGGCCGAGAGGCGCTTCAAGGAGATCAACGAGGCGCACGAAGTCCTCGGCGATCCCGACAAGCGACGTCGGTACGACGAGCTGGCGGCGAACTGGCGCCACTACGACCAGGCGCCGGCCGCCGGCGCGGGCCCCTTCGCAGGCGCGCCGTTCGGCTTCGGGGCCGCACGCCCCTTCTCCGATTTCTTCGAGGTTTTCTTCGGCGGGTCCGCCCCCGGCAGACGCCCGGCGCGACCGGGGGGGCGGGGCGCGGACATCGAGCACGTTCTCGAGTTGAGCCTCGACGAGGCATTCCGCGGATCGACCCAGCGGCTCCTCATCCGCGGCGGTGCGCGCCAGCCGCCGGTCGACGTGCGAATCCCGGCCGGCGTCACGGACGGGACGCTCATCCGCGCGGCAGGCAAGGGCGAGCCTGGAATCGGGGACTCCGCCGCGGGCGATCTGCTGCTGCGCGTGCGCGTCGCCCGGCATCCGCGCTTCAGCCTGCGCAAACGCGACCTGCACGTCGAGGTCGCCGTCCCGGTGACCACCGCGGTCCTCGGGGGCAGCGTCGAGGTGGTGACGCTCGACGGGCAGACGGTGCGGCTCAAGATTCCGGCGGCCACCCAGCCGGGTCAGGTGTTCCGGCTCAGGGGTCGGGGGATGCCCGGCACCGGCCGGCGCTCCGACTCCGGCGATCTGCTCGCCACGGCCCGCGTGACAATCCCCAGCCAGCTGAGCAGCGCGGAGCGCGGCCACTACGAGGCCCTCGCGGACCTTGCGAAGCGGACGGACCGACACGTGAAGAGGACAGTTGCGTGAGCATGAATCGAACGACGGAAAAAGCGCAGGAGGCCCTGCTGTCGGCGCAGCAGCTCGCCGGGCAGGCGGGACAGCCGGAGCTCGAGCCGGAGCACCTCCTCATCGCGCTGGCGGAACAGCCGGACGGCATCGTGCCCGGACTGCTGCGCAGGCTCGGGGTCGATCCGGCGGCGGTCACGGCTGCGGCTCGCGCCGAGGTCGCGAAGCTGCCGGCGGCGAGCGGCGGCGCACCGCCCGGTCAGTCTGCGCGCTTCCGCCAGGTGATCAATCACGCTGTGAGCGAGGCCCAGCGCCTCAAGGACGAGTACGTCAGCACGGAGCACCTGCTGATCGCCCTGGCTGCCGAGCGCGGGCGGGCGCCGGCCGCCCGCATTCTGCACGCGCACGACGTGGTCGGCGACCGGATCTACGAAGCGCTGACGTCGGTTCGCGGATCGCAGCGGGTCACCGACCCGCACCCGGAAAACAAGTACGAAGCGCTCGAGCGCTACGGGCGCGATCTCACGGAGTTCGCGCGTCAGGGCAAGCTCGACCCGGTGATCGGTCGCGACGAGGAAATCCGTCGTCTCGTGCAGGTGCTCTCGCGGCGCACGAAGAACAACCCGGTGCTGATCGGTGAGCCCGGCGTCGGCAAGACGGCCATCGTGGAGGGGCTGGCGCAACGGATCGTACGGCAGGACGTGCCGGAGAGCCTGAAGCGGAAGCGGATTGTCGCCCTCGACATGGGGGCCCTGGTCGCCGGCGCCAAGTACCGCGGCGAGTTCGAGGAGCGGCTCAAGGCCGTGCTCGGGGAGGTGACCGACGCGGCCGGTGGCATCGTGCTGTTCATCGACGAGCTGCACACGGTGGTGGGAGCCGGCGCCGCGGAGGGCTCGATCGACGCATCCAACATGTTGAAGCCGATGCTGGCGCGCGGCGAGCTGCACACGATCGGGGCCACGACCCTCGACGAGTACCGCAGGCACATCGAGAAGGACGCGGCGCTGGAGCGCCGCTTTCAGCCCGTGCTGGTTGCGGAACCCACGGTCGAGGACACCATCAGCGTGCTGCGCGGCCTGCGGGAGCGCTACGAGATTCACCACGGCGTCAGGATCAAGGATGCGGCCCTGGTGGCCGCGGCCGTGCTGTCCGAGCGCTACATCAGCGACCGCTTCCTGCCCGACAAGGCCATCGATCTCATCGACGAGGCCGCCTCGAAGCTGCGGACCGAGATCGACTCGCTGCCGGTCGAGCTCGACGAAGCGCAGCGCCGCATCATGCAGCTGGAAATCGAGCGGGAAGCCTTGCGCAAGGAGACGGACGCCGCGTCCCGCGAACGACTGGCACGGCTCGAAAAGGAGCTCGCGGACCGCAAGGAGGAGCGCACCCGGCTCCAGACACAGTGGGAGCAGGAGAAGGCTGCCATCCAGTCGTCTCGGACGCTCAAGGAGGAGCTCGAAGCGGTGCGCCACCAGATCGAGCGTGCGCAGCAGGCGGGCGACTACGCCGAGGCGTCGGAGCTGCAGTACGGGCGCCTGCCCGAGCTCGAGCGGCAGCTGCGCCACTCGGAGAGCGGCCTGCACGACGCGCCGCTGCAGACCCGCATGCTGAAGGAGGAAGTCGGGCAGGACGACATCGCGGAGGTCGTCAGCAAATGGACGCACATCCCGGTCAGCAAGCTGGTGGAAGGCGAGATCCAGAAGCTGCTGCGCCTGGAAGACAGCCTGCGCGAGCGCGTCGTGGGTCAGGACGAGGCGGTTGCCGCGGTGGCGAACGCCATGCGCCGGGCGCGGGCCGGCTTGCAGGATCCGCACCGCCCCCTCGGCAGCTTCATCTTTCTGGGCCCGACCGGCGTCGGCAAGACGGAGCTGGCTCGCGCCCTCGCCGGGCTGCTGTTCGATGCCGACGACGCGATGATTCGCATCGACATGTCGGAGTACCAGGAGAAGCACGCGGTCTCACGCCTGATCGGAGCGCCGCCCGGATACGTGGGCTACGAGGAAGCCGGGCAGTTGACCGAGGCAGTCCGGCGGCGGCCCTATGCCGTCGTGCTGTTCGACGAGATCGAGAAGGCGCACCCGGAAGTGCTGAACGTGATGCTGCAGCTGCTCGACGACGGCCGGTTGACCGACGGCAAGGGCCGCACGGTCGATTTCAGAAACGTCGTCGCGATCATGACGTCGAACCTGGGCAGCCAGCACATCGCCGAGCACCGTCCGGCGGCCGCCGGGGGCGAGCTGGACGACCACGTGCGCCGCCAGGTCGACGAGGTCCTGCGCGCGCACTTTCGACCGGAGTTCCTCAACCGCATCGACGAGATCATCTACTTCCACGCCCTGGGGCGAGCGCATCTGGTCGCCATCGTGGACATTCAGCTGCGCCGCCTCGCCCAGCGGCTGGCGGATCGCAAGCTGACGATCGAGTTGAGCGACGCCGCGAAGAGGCTGCTCGCGGACGAGGGATTCGATGCGAGGTTCGGCGCCCGGCCGCTGAAGCGAGCGATTCAGCGGCTCGTCCTCGATCCGCTCGCCCTGCGCATGCTGCAGGGCGACTTCGGCGAGGGAGACCGCGTGGTCGCCGACGTCGAAAATGGCGGGCTCGCGTTCGCGAGGCGGGAGGCGGTCAGCGCTTAGCCGGGGAGCCGTCGAAGCCGATCCGGTTGTGGGAGCCGTCGCAGAACGGCTTGTTCTCCGACGCGCCGCAACGGCACAGCGCGAAGGGCCGGCGCTCGACCGGCAGTTCGGCGCCGGCGGCGTCCGCGAGCGTGACGTCGTCGCCCTCGACGAGGAGCGGGCCGTGTTGCCGTACGGTGATCTTTGGCACGTTCGATTCTCCTATCCCATCTTCTGCATCGACGCCAGGAAGTCGGCGTTCGACTTGGTCTTGCCCATCTTGTCGAGCAGCAACTCCATCGCCTCGACAGGCGACAGTGGGTTGAGCACCTTGCGCAGGACCCAGACGCGGTTGAGATCGTCACCCTCGAGCAGCAGCTCTTCCTTGCGCGTGCCGCTCTTCTGGATGTCGATGGCCGGAAACACCCGCTTGTCGACCAGCTTGCGCTCGAGATGGATCTCCATGTTGCCGGTGCCCTTGAACTCCTCGAAGATCACGTCGTCCATGCGCGAGCCGGTGTCGACCAGGGCCGTCGCCATGATCGTGAGCGAGCCGCCCTCCTCGATGTTCCGCGCGGCGCCGAAGAACCGCTTCGGCTTCTGGAGCGCGTTCGAGTCGAGCCCGCCCGACAGCACCTTGCCCGACGGCGGAATGACCGTGTTGTAGGCCCGCGCCAGTCGCGTCACGGAATCGAGCAGGATGACGACGTCCTTGCGATGCTCGACCAGACGCTTGGCCTTCTCGATGACCATCTCGGCCACCTGAACGTGCCGCTGGGCCGGCTCGTCGAAGGTCGACGACACCACCTCCCCGTCGACCGAGCGCTGCATGTCGGTGACTTCCTCGGGGCGCTCGTCGATCAGGAGCACGATGAGGTACACCTCCGAGTGATTCTTGACGATCGATTGCGCGATGTTCTGCAACAACATCGTCTTGCCGGTGCGCGGGGCCGCCACGATGAGTCCGCGCTGGCCTTTTCCGATCGGCGTCATCAAATCCATGACGCGTGCCGACAGGTTCGACGCCACCGACTCGAGCTGCAGCCGCTCCTGCGGATACAACGGCGTCAGGTTCTCGAAGAAGATCTTGTCGCGCGCCTGCTCCGGCGGCTCGAAGTTGACCGCCTCGACCTTGATGAGCGCGAAGTACCGCTCGCCTTCCTTCGGCGGCCGGATCTGGCCCGAGACCGTGTCGCCGGTCTGGAGATCGAACTTCCGGATTTGTGACGGGGATACGTAGATGTCGTCCGGCCCGGGCAGATAGTTGTAGTCGGGCGCCCTGAGGAAGCCGAATCCATCGGGGAGCACCTCGAGCACGCCCTCCGAGAAGATGAACCCGCTCTGCTCGGTTTGCGCCTTCAGGATCTGAAAGATCAGCTCCTGCTTCCGCATGCCGGTGGCGCCGGTGACGTTCAGATCCTTGGCGATCTGTGTCAGCTTGGCGATGCTCATGTCCTTGAGCTCGCCGATATTCAGTGTTTCGGCGGCGCGCCGGGGCGCTTCGCTCGGGCGCTTCGCTCCCGCAGGCTTCGTCGCTTCGGCCGTGGAGGCGGCATCCACGGCGCCCGGCCCCGCGGCGGATGATCGCAATGAACGTTTCTGATTGTTGGGCATAAGGGTCGGATTGGGGAGAGTGGTTAGAGACTCTGCGCCAGCCTGCCGTTCAGCCAGACACCGACGTGCAGGTGCGCCGGAAGCGTGATGTGCAATGAGTCGGGACGCGACAGCCGGTTGGGATCCTACAGAAAAAAACGAGTATAGGATCGGCGTCCGGCCATGTCAACACGCCGCGATCAGTACTGGGCCGGCGACTCCCCGTGCGCAATCAGGCTGCATCCCACGGTCGGTTCCAGGCCGACCTCCCGGGCGCGTTGCAGGACCCCGGGTCCGTCGCTGCCCGGGTTGAGCCACAGTACCGGAATCTTCTTGCGGGCCACCTCGTCGACGATCCGCTCGCCAATCTCCGGGGGCACATAGAGGGTTGCCATGTCGATGTCGACCGGGACGTCGAGCACGGAGGGATAGGACGGCAGCCCCTCGATTTCGTCGTCGTGCGGGTTGATCGGAATCACGGTGTAGCCGGCGTGCAGGAATCCCCGCACCGCCTTGTTGCCGAACTTCCGGCGGTCCCGCGACGCGCCGACCACCGCCACCGTCTTCATGTTTCGAGTATATACCCCGTCGCGTAGAATGACGTTGCCGTGCCGCGTCACGTGCTCCTGCTCATCGGCGTTTGCGCGCTCACCTTGTTTGCCGGCTTGGGGCAGCCTGCCATCACCGATTCCGACGAGGGATACTATGCCGAGAGCGCCCGCGAGATGGTCGAGAGCGGCGACTGGCTGACGCCGCACTTCAACTACGCCTACCGCTTCGAGAAGCCGGTGCTCTACTACTGGCTCGCCGCCGGCGCCTACCGCCTGGTCGGCGTCGGCGAGGCCGCTGCCCGCCTGCCCTCGGCGCTGGCCGGGCTGGGCCTCACGCTGCTCGCCTTCCTGGCTGCCCGCCGGTGGTTCGACGACACCACCGGGCTGCTCGCCGGCCTGATTGCCGCCACGAGCTTCGGCCACGTCGCGATGGCGCGGCAGGCCCTTCCGGATCTGACGCTGGCGTTCCTCGTCACGCTCGCAACGTGGAGCGCACTGCTGGCCGGGCTGAACCCCCCGCGGCGGCGCGGCGCGCTCGGCGCGGATCGCCGACGGCGCTGGCTCGTCGTCGCGGCGGTCGCCGCCGCGGGAGGCGTGCTCGTCAAGGGCCCGGTGGGTCTCGCGCTTCCGGTCCTGGTCGTCCTGCCCCTCGCCGGCTACGAGTATCTCGCGGGCCGCTCGCGCTGGCACCTCCGGCCTGCCCATCTCGTGCCGGCGGCGCTCGCGTTCCTGATAGTGACCGCGCCCTGGTTCCTCGGGATGACCCTCGTGCACGGCATCGACTACCTCGACCGGTTCTTCGTTACCGAGAACCTCGACCGGTTCGCGACGGCCCGCTTCAACGAGCCCCGGCCGTGGTGGTACTACCTGCCGATCGCGATCGGCGGCATGCTGCCCTGGTCGCCGTACATGCTGCTGTGGCTGCCGGCGCTGGGCCGGTTCGTCAGGACGCGCCGCGTCGACCCCGCGACCGCGCGCCTGCTCTGGTGGGCCCTGGCTCCCCTCCTGTTCTACACGCTGGCCGTCGGCAAGCAGCCGCGCTACATCCTGCCGATGGTCAGCCCGCTGGCCGTCCTGCTCGCCGCCACGCTCCGCGAACAGCTCGGCCGCCGGTCGTCGCGGGACCATCTGCTCACCATCTGCACCACCCTGGCCGGCGCGGTGCTGGTGCTGCTGGGCATCCTGGCCTATCGTGCCCGGCCGCTGCTCGTGGACTGGGACGTGCTGTGGACCACGGCCGCCGCCGGCGCGTTCTGGGCCGCCGGAATCGGTGTCTGTCTCACGGTTGTCCGACACCGCTGGACACCCGCGGCGCTGACTGCCGCCGCGATCGTCGCGACCCTGGTTGCGCATTGCGTGGTGCTCGCCTCGCCGGGCCCGGCGCCAGTCGAGCGGATGGCGTCACTGATCGCGGCCAACCGCCAGGAGGACGAGCGGTACGGCCGGTACGCGGTCTTCGCCAGGAACCTCGTGTTCTATACTCGCACCGCCTTCGTCGAGCTGCCCGCCCTGCAGGCGGCCTCCGATTTCCTGCGGGCCCCGGCGCGGGTCCTGTGCGTGCTGCGGGTGGAGGACGCGGACCGCCTCGCAGCGCAGGGCGTACCGCTCGAACGGTTGGGGCAGGTCAGGTACCTGGACACCGGCGGGCTGAATCTGCGCACCCTCCTCGACCCGCGGCCCGATCGCCTGCAGCGGGTCGAGCTGGTGGCGAATCGATAGCAGGGTCACGGATGGCAACGCTCGCCCAGGCGCTGGCGGCGCGCACGCGCGAGGGCGATCTGTGGGAACCGCTGGACGGGCACCGGATCCGCTGCTATGCCTGCGGTCACGAGTGCCCGCTCCCGGAGGGCGCGCTCGGCGTCTGCAAGGTGCGCTTCAACCGCGGCGGACGCCTGCGGGTGCCCTGGGGCTACGTCGGCGGCGTGCAGTGCGACCCGATCGAGAAGAAGCCGTTCTTTCACGCCTACCCCGGCGGACTGGCGTACAGCTTCGGGATGCTGGGCTGCGATCTGCACTGCGCGTACTGCCAGAACTGGGTGACGTCCCAGGCGCTGCGCGACCCGGGCGCCGTGGTCGATCCGCGCCCGGTGTCGCCGGCCCGGCTCGTCGACGACGCCGCGCGGCTGGGCGCGCGGGTAGTCGTCAGCACGTACAACGAGCCGCTGATCACCGCGGAATGGGCCGTCGCCGTGTTCCGGGAGGCGCGCCAGGCGGGGCTCGCCACGGCGTTCGTCTCCAACGGCAACGCGACCCCGCGCGCGCTCGACTACCTGCGGCCCTGGATCGATCTCTACAAGGTGGACCTGAAGAGCTTCGACGACTCGCGCTACCGCCAGCTCGGCGGGCGCCTGCAGCCCATCCTGGACACGATCGGGAGGCTCCACGCGCTGGGCACCTGGGTCGAGGTCGTGACGCTGCTGATTCCCGGCTTCAACGACACCGACGGCGAGATCGAGCGGCTCACCCGGTTCCTGGCCGGCGTGTCACCGGATCTGCCCTGGCACGTGACGGCGTTCCACGCGGACTACAAGATGACCGATCGCCACGACACCTCGGCCGACATGCTGCTGCGAGCGGCCGCGATCGGGCGCGCGAACGGCCTGCGGTTCGTGTACGCGGGCAACCGGCCCGGGCGGGTAGGCCATCTCGAGCACTCCCATTGCCCCGCCTGCGGGACGCGGGTCATCGAGCGGCACGGATACCGCATCCACGCGTACAGGCTCACGCCCGGCGGAGCCTGTCCCGCGTGCGGCACGGCGATACCGGGGCGCTGGGATCCCGTCTTCGGCGGGCAAGCCGCCGCCAGGCCGTTCCAGCCCGGGCCCTGAGCCAGGCCTGGGAGGCTAGGGCTAGGAGTCTGCGCCGTAGAACGGTGCAGACTCCGCAAGGCGCGCACAGCGCGCCTCGGCGGGAGCGGCGCGGGGCGCAGGGGTCCCCGCAAGCGGACGCCGGGGGTTCGGGGCGCAGCCCCGTCTGATTGAAGCTAGGGCGGAAAGATCTTGCCGGGATTGAGAATGCCATGCGGATCGAAGGCCGCCTTCAGCCGCCGCATCAGGGCAATCACGTCGTCGGAGAGCTCCAGCCGCAGGTAGGCCGCCTTGGAGAGCCCGATGCCGTGCTCGCCGCTGATGGAGCCCTCGAGGCGCACGACCTGCTCGAACAGGCGGCGTTCGGCCTCGCGCGCCCGCGCCAGCGCGGCCTGGTCCTGCGGATCCAGCAGGATGTTGACGTGGATGTTGCCGTCGCCGACGTGCCCGAAGCTCGACATGCGGAGCCGAAGAGACCGCCGCAGGGCATCGACGGCCGCGAACAGCTCCGGAATCCTTGCCTTGGGCACCACGACGTCGTGGTTGATCTTGAGCGGCGCCTGCGCCCGCAAGGCGAACGACAGCTCGCGGCGCAGCCGCCAGAGCTCGGCTCGCTCGGCCGCGTTGCCGGCCTGTCGAACGCGGGTGGCCCCCTGCGACTCGCAGGCGAGCCTCACGCGCTCGGCCTCGGCGGCGACGGCTTCCGGCATCCCGTCGACCTCCATCAGCAGCATCGCGCCGGTTCCCGGATCCGCCATGCGGCGGCCCGCCGCCGCGGCCAGCGCATCGAGACAGTCGCTGTCGATCAACTCGAGCGCGGCCGGAACGACCCGCTCGGCCAGCAGGCGGCCCACCGCGCCCACCGCGTCTTCCACGCTCCGGAACCCGGCGCGGATCGTCGCGCGCGCCGGCGGCTTCGGGATGAGCCGCAGGATGATCTTCGTGATGATCGCCAGTGTTCCCTCGGATCCCACCAGCAACTGCGTCAGATCGTAGCCGACCACGTTCTTGACGGAGCGGCCGCCGGTCTCGATGATCTCGCCGGTCGGCAGCACGGCCTCCAGCCCCAGCACGTAGCGCTTCGTCGTCCCGTATTTGAACGCCCGGGGGCCGCCGGCGCATTCGGCCACGTTCCCGCCGATCACCGACCGCTGCAGGCTGGCGGGGTCCGGCGGATAGAACAGGCCGAGCTCCTCGACTGCCTGCTGCAGGCGCGCGGTGACGACGTTCGGCTCGACGACCGCCAGCAGGCTCCCCGCGTCGATCTCGAGGATCCGGTGCAGCCGCTCCATGGCCAGCACTACGCCGCCTGCGGACGGTACCGCGCCACCGGTGTACCCGGTTCCGGCGCCGCGCGGCGTCAGCGGTATCCGTTCGCGGTCGCAGAGCCGTGCGACCGCCGCCACGTCGGCGGTCGAGCCTGGAAAGACCACCGCGTCGGCCGGACGGCCTCTGCCCAGTGCGTCTGCGCCGTACTCGCGACAGCTCTCGTCGTCCTGACGGACGTGGCCCGGTCCGACGATCTGCACGAGCGCCTCGATGAGGCCGGGGGACAGCATGAACGCGGTCAGGCGCGCGTCGTGGGCGCGGGGTTCGCACCCCGGTGCAGGGCGCCTGCGAAGGCACGCATCCTCTCGATCCCCGCTTCCAGGCGCGCGAGCGACGCGGCGTACGACAGGCGCAGGAAGCCGGGCGCGTCGAACGCCTCACCCGGCGTCACGGCGACGTGCGCCTCGCGCAGCAGCGCCTGCGCGAAGTCGGCGGACGTCCGGAGGCCGTCGGGCGACAACAGCTCCGAAATGTCCGGAAAGAGATAGAACGCGCCGCCGGGGCGCACGCAGCGGATGCGGCTCTCCGCGGCGAGCCATGCCAGCACCTGGTCGCGCCGCTCACGATAGGCGGCGCGCATGGCGGCCACGCAGTCCTGCGGCCCGGCCAGCGCCTCGATCGCCGCCTGCTGGGTAATCGACGACACGTTCGACGTGGCGTGGCTCTGCACGACGTTGCACGCGGCAATCAGCTCGGACGGCCCGATTGCCCACCCGCAGCGCCAGCCGGTCATGGCGTAGCTCTTCGACAGACTGCCCACGAGAACCGAGCGCTCGGGCAGGTGTTCGCGCAGCACCCGCGGCAGGTTGTGGGCAACATCATCGTAGATGAGCCGCTCGTAGCACAGATCGAGCACGATCCACGCCCCGCTGCGGCCCGCCGCGTCGGCAATCTCGGCCAGATCCTGCTCGCGCACGAGCGCCCCGGTCGGGTTTCCCGGCGAGTTGACGACGACGGCCCGCGTCCGGGGCGTGAAGGCCTCGAGTACCGACGCGGCATGCAGCCGGAAGCCGTCTTCCGGATGGGTGCGCACCGTCACGACCTCGGCGTCCGCCAACTGCACCTGAGCCGGGAGGCTGGGCCAGCCCGGCGCGTGGGTGATCACCTGATCACCCGCGCCGCAGAGCGCCATCGCCGCATTGAAGAGGGCCTGTTTGCCGCCCGCCGTCACGATGACGTCGTCGGGTTCGAACGAGACGTCGTAGTCCGCGCGGTACCGGGCACAGATCGCCTCGCGGAGCTCCCGCACGCCCGCGTTCGGCGTGTAGCGGGTGAAGTCCCCGGATATGGCCGAGATGCCGGCCGCCTTGATGTGGGCGGGCGTCGGGAAGTCGGGCTCGCCGGCGCCGAGGTCGATGACATCGATGCCCCGCCGTCGCAGCCGGGTCACCTCGAGGGTCACCTGTTGGGTTGCCGAGGCGGAGACGCGGGCCGTCCGTGGAGAGAGCATGCCGGTCGGCCGGGTCAGACGCTCACCGCGCCGAGGCCGTGCTTGGCCGCGAGCCGGGTCTCGACCACCTCGGGCACCAGTCCGGCCACGGAGCCGCCGAGGGCGAACACCTCCTTGACCAGCCGGGAGCTGACATAGGTGTACGGTTCGGCGGGCATCATGAAGACGGTCTCGAGCTCGGCGCTCAGGCGCCGATTCATGAGCGCCATCTGCATCTCGTACTCGAAGTCCGAGATCGCCCGCAGGCCGCGCACGATGACGTTCGCGCGGCGGCTGCGAGCATAGTCGACGAGCAGCCCGTCGAACGTGTCGATCTCGACGCTGGGCTGGCCCACGAATACCTCGCGGGCCATCTCGGCGCGTTCCGCGGTCGAGAACAGGGCCGACTTGTCGGGATTGACCAGCAGCGCTATCACGATCCGGTCGAACAGCCGCGCGCCCCGCTGAATGATGTCGACGTGACCGTTGGTCAGCGGGTCGAACGACCCGGGGTACACGGCCAGACGCGGAGAATGATCGCCCTGCATTCCGCTGCTTCTCCGGATCAGTCCCGACTACTTCCTGGCAGCCGTCCGTAGAAGTCCAGCACGCTGTCGCCGGCGACGATCTCACGGCCCCACACCAGACCCGCCGCCGGCGGCCGGCCCGCCCGCCGTGCGCGCTCCAGCACCAGGACTCCCCCACCGGCCAGCCGCCGTCCCACTGCAGACAGTATCGCACCAATCCGGGGGTTGTCATAGGGCGGGTCGAGCAGGATCACGTCGTAGGTGCCCGCGAGCCTGCCGTCGTCGACGACGTCCGGGAGCGGACCCCGGACGATCCGGCAGAGCTCGGCGACGCCGAAGCGGGCGGCGTGCTCGGCGATCAGGGCCGCCGCCCGCCGGTCCTCCTCCACGAACGCCGCCGCGCGCGCCCCACGGCTGAGCGCCTCGAATCCCAGCGCGCCCGTGCCGGCGCAGGCGTCCAGGACGCCTGCGGCGAGCACGCGGTCGCCCAGCACGTTGAACAGCGTCTCCCGCAGGCGGTCGGACGTGGGCCTGAGGCCGGCCCAGCGTGGAGGACGGAGGCGGCGTCCCTTCAGCGAGCCGGCGATGATACGCACGTCAGCCGACTCCCACGAGGCCGAAGCGCTCCGCCCAGCCGGCAGCCAGGGCATCCAGCGCCGGCTGCGCTGGATCCAGCGCGAGCCAGGCGTGAGCCGCCCGCCGCGCCTCGTCCATGGTCGCGTAATCGCGCAGCAGGTCGCCCACCCTCAGGGTCGGCAGGCCGGACTGCCGCGTGCCGAAGAAGTCGCCGGGACCTCGAATCTCCAGGTCGCGCTCGGCAATCTCGAAGCCGTCGCCGGTCCGGGCCACGGCGTCGAGTCGGGCCCCGGTCGCTTCCGACAGCCGGCCCTGATGCAGCAGGATGCAGTACGCGCGGTGGGGTCCGCGTCCCACCCGCCCCCGCAGTTGGTGCAGTTGCGCCAGCCCGAACCGTTCGGCATGCTCGACCAGCATGACCGTCGCGTTGGCCACGTCGATGCCGACCTCGACCACGGTCGTGGCTACGAGCAGGTCCGTCTCGCCGGCGCCGAACGCCGTCATGATGGCGTCACGCTCGCCCGGCTTCATGCGGCCGTGCACCAGTCCGACCGTGAAATCGGGAAAGACGTCCACCGCCAGGTGCCTCGCCATCTCGGTCGCCGCCTTCAGATCGACCTTCTCGGACTCCTCGACGAGCGGGTACACGACGTAGCCCTGACGGCCCGCGCGCAGTTGGCGGCGCACGAGCTCGTACACCTCCCGGCGCTTGCCCTCGGGCGCCAGACGCGTCGCGACCGGCTGCCGGCCCGGCGGCAGCTCGCGAATGACCGATACGTCGAGGTCGCCATACGCCGTCAGCGCCAGGGTGCGGGGAATCGGCGTCGCCGTCATCACCAGCACGTCCGGCTGCACCCCCTTCCGACGCAGGGCCGCGCGCTGGATCACGCCGAAGCGGTGCTGCTCGTCGATGATCACCAGGCCGAGCTCCTTGAAGCGCACCGCGTCCTGCATCAGCGCGTGGGTGCCCACCGCCAGCTGCGAGCGTCCGGCGGCCAGGCTGTCCCACGCCTCGCGGCGGGCACCGGCCGCCAGCGCGCCGGTGAGCAGCACGACGTCGAAACGGGCCGGCCCCAGGATGCGCGCGATGTTGAGATGGTGCTGCTCCGCGAGCAGCTCCGTCGGCGACATCACGGCCACCTGCAGGCCGTTCTCCATCGCGACGAGCGCCGCCAGCAGGGCCACGATGGTTTTCCCCGAGCCGACGTCCCCCTGGAGCAGACGATTCATCGGCCGGTCGCCGGTCAGATCGCTCACGATCTCCTTGAGCGCCTGCCGCTGATCGCCGGTGAGTCGAAATGGCAGCACGTCGAGGGCTGCCCGGCGAATCCGCTCGTCGACGCGGATGGTCCGCGGCTTCCGTGCCGCGGCGGTGGCTCGCCGCCGCTGCGCGAGTCCGAGCTGAAAGAGGAAGAACTCCTCGAAGATCAGGCGTTTCTGCGCGGGCGTGCGGCAGCGCTCGAGGTCCTCCAGCGAGGTGCCCTGCGCGGGAAAGTGCGCCTGGGTCAGCGCGGTGCGCCGATCGATCAGCCCGTGCTCGCGACACACCTCCGGCGGCAGCGGATCCGCGACCGCGGCCGGCAAGAGCTCGAGTCCCGCGTACACGATCCGGCGCATCGTCTTCGACGTCACGCCGCCGGCCTTCTCGTAGACCGGCACGGTCCGGCCCGTATGAATCCGTGCGTCGTCGTCGGTATCGGCCGCCAGCAGCTCGTAGGCCGGGTTCGTCAGCTGCAGGCCCCCGCCCACACGGGCGCGCTCCACCCTGCCGAACAACGCGACCCGGCTCCCCGGCGCGAGGACGTCGGCCAGGAACGGCTGGTTGAAGTACACCGCCCGCATCCGGCCGGAAGCATCGGCGACCACCACCTCGAGGACGTGAAACCCTCGCCGGCGGGTCGGGCGGACGCCGCGGGCGAGGATCTCGCCGACCACCGCCGTCAGGTCGCCGGCGCCGAGCTCCGCGATCGGCCGGACGCGATCACGATCCTCGTAGCGCAGGGGGAGGCGCAGCAGAAGGTCTTCGAGAACGTGGAATCCCGCGCCCGCGAGGTCGGACGCCCGGCGCGGGCCGACGCCCTTGACGTATTGGAGCGGGGCCTGCAGCTCGTCGGTCACTGCACAACGACCGCTTCGCCTGCAGCGACGTGTATCTCGCGAATGCGGTAGGGAAGCTCGAACGGATCGGCCAGGTCGAACCCGAGCGGGTAGGCCTCGCTGCGCGAGTGGAAACGAACCAGCACGTCGAGCACGAACGCCGGGACCGGCAGATCGGCGACCGTCACCGACTCGATCTGGATCCTGCCGATGCCGCCGTGGGCCTCGAGGACCCCGCTGGCCGCCACCGGCAGGCTTCCGCGCAGGTAGCTCAGCGGATCGAGGGCGCTGCGCTCCCGCCCCGCGGCCACCGCGTCGAGGTCGATCCGGGCGCGCGCCGCCACGCGGCCATCGCGCGTCATGGTGATGCGCGGCTCGGTAACGCCCGCTGGCAGCTGCGACACCGCCTGGAAGCGGAGATAGGCGTTGACCTCCCGCTCGAGCAGCACGACCGTCTGGCGCCGGTCCGCATCACGGCTGCCGCGGTCGATGATGCGGGCGAGCTTCGCGGCCAAGCGCCACCCGTCCTCGGCTGTCGGCGGGGCGTCGCGCTGCGCCGCGGCGGGCAGCAGGCCTGCAACGAGCAACAGCATCACTGCCGGTCGACACACGTCCGACGCCGGCGTCGGGCTCGCCGTTGCCGGTGGTTCCGACCTGCCCCTGTCACGCAGCGCCTCGACTTGCCTGGCGTCCAAGTACCCGGTCGTCCGACCACCCCGTGACGACTGCCAGCTACGAATCGCCGCGCGCGTCCGCGGACCGAACACCCCGTCGGCGACGCCGGGATCGAAGCCCGCGGCCTCGAGGCCTTCCTGGATCTGACGACGGACAGCTTGGTCCAGACCCAGCCCCTCTTCGACCACCTGCCCGTTGCAACCCCATACGCGAACGATGCACCCCGACCCGCCTCGGGCACGGCACTCGGTCAGCGCAGCCTGACGGGCGCCATCCGCCGCGGCGTACGACTCCGCCCAGCCCACCGCCGTGCTGTCGGTGTCCTGGTCGGCCGCATACGCACCGCACCGGTTGAACGTCAGCACCACCGCGCACCCCGCGCCGCATTTGCTCATCGCGGCTGCCCGGGCGGCGGCAGGCGTCTCGTAGTCCACCGCCCACCCGTACTGGTCGCCCTGCCGCTCATCGATCGCCAGTGCGCCCGCTGGCGGCTGCGCCCCGGTCGGAACCGTGGCGCACAGGAAAGCGCCGGCAACGAGCCACGACTGCACAAGTGCCTTCATCCCGTCCCTCTCCCATGCGCCGAGGATAGCGACCTGATTCCCCGCACGGGCTGTCGCCTCGATACCCGGCGCTGGACGCCGAGTGAGGACGTCGCCGTGCGCTTTGGCCGGCGGGCTCGACACGTGGGGACGCAAGCTACCCGGTCTTGCGTAACGCCGCGGCCGCCTGCCAGAGATCCCAGTCGGCCTGAATGCCCATCCAGAACTCCGGGGACATGTCGAACAACCGGGCGAGTCGGAGCGCGGTATCGGCCGTGATCCCCCGCCGACCGCGGACCACTTCATTCAGGCGGTTCAACGGAATCTGCATGCGCCGGGCCGCCTCGACTTGCGTGAGGTTTGCCGGCCGCAGAAACTCCTCGAGCAGCATCTCCCCGGGCGGCGTCGGTGGACGCTCCAGATCCAGCACAGACCGCGGCCCCTCAGTGGTAGTCCTCGCATGCGACCGCATCGGCATGGCCCCCTCGGAACCGAAACGTGATCCGGTACCGCTCGTTCACCCGCACGCTATAGAACCCGCTCCGGTCGCCCCTTGAGCGCCTCGAGACGATTGCCCGCGGGTAGCCGCAGATCCTGAGTCGTCAGCGCACGGTGCAGCGCGTCCAGTTTCCGCCGGATCACCGGCCACAACGGCTTCGGTAGCCGGCGGGCGACTTTCGTATCGCGGCCGTAGTAGACATCGGCTGTCGCCGCATCGTCGAACGACCGGATCACTGCTTCAAGTTACATGATCACCGGGCAATCCTCAATCGTCCGACGGGCGCCAGGAGCGCCGAGGGCGCGCGCAGGAGGCGTGGGCCCGCCGGGAGCACCGCGCCTCGTGGAAAGCCGGCGACCCCGTGCGGGACGGTTTGGCGGAAAGGGCGAGCGGCGTGACCTGAGAGCGATGCTGCTTCGAGGTGAACGCCGCGGCCGCGAGTTCTTGGTCAGCCTTGCCGGCGCGCCTGGGGCCTGCGGGCCCCGTGGCTCGAGGGCGCGGACCTGCTGGTCGAGAGCGATCTGGCCGGCGTTCTATGGGCCGCGTTCCGCCAACCCCGCCTCGCCACCGGTCAGCCCGCGAATACGCCCGTGAGCACGGGCCTAAGCGCTTCGCGGCCCTGCCGCCCGCTCCGGTTACGGATCCATACAGGCTCGGCTCACTCTCGTCCGCGATGTGCCGGTTCACGCAAGGCTGGCGGGCGGGAGGCCCGTCCTGACAGGTCAGCCGGGCGCCTCACCCGTCTCGGTGCGGCGCGGGGTCCCTCCGCGCAGCAGTGCCTCGACCTCCGCGCGTGTCGGGATGCCGGCGCGGGCCCCGAGCGCCCGGCACTTCAGCCCGGCCACCGCGTTCGCGTAGCGCAGCACGTCCTCGGCGTCGGCACCCGCGCCGCCGCGCAGCCAGCCCGCGATGAAGCCGCCGCGGAACACGTCGCCGGCGCCGGTCGTGTCCACCACGTCCACGCCGAAACCCGGAGTCCGGATCTCGGTGCCGCCGACCAGCGCGAGGCTGCCTTCCGCGCCGAGCGTCGTGCAGACGACGCCTGCCCCGAACGTCGAGCGCAGCATCTGCTGTGCCCGGCCCAGGTCCGCCTGCCCCGTCAGCGCGGTCGGAAACTCCTGCGCGGTGATGATCACGTCGATCTCCGCCAGCAGCGCCTCGACTCCGGGCCGGACGTGCTCGACGTCCACGACGGTGGCCGCGCCCGCCGCCCGCGCGTGGCGTGCCGCGGCCGTCGCGGCGGCCGTCTCGTGGCAATCGACCAGCAGCACCCGGCCCGACCCCACTGCCTGCACCGGCAGATCCGCCGGATCGATCGCCAGCGCCGGGTGCCGCGACCAGAGAACGGTACGCTGTCCCGAGCGCTGGTCGACGACGACCACGGAGAGCGCGTTCGTCGCGCCGGGCACGGTCGCGCAGGCCGCGATGTCGACGCCGTCCGCTGCCAGGCTGGCCCGTCCCACCCGACCGTTCTCGTCGTCGCCGAAACGGCCGATGTAGCGGGCCGCCCACCCGAGCCGGCTCACGGCAGTCATTGCCGACGCGGCCTGTCCTCCCGGGCGCGAGGCGAGCTCCACGATGGGCACCTTGGAGCCCGGCTGCGGATGACCGGCGACCACCGCCAGGAGATCGGTCGTGTTCAGGCCCAACCCGACCGCGTCGAACGGCTTGTCGCCGGCCGAAGCCAGCCGGACCGGGAGCTTCACGACCCGATGCTACCATCGGCGTTGCGATCTTGATCTTCGCCTTTTGTTTGCATATAGTTGCCGCGTGCGTCCGCACGGGCAACCGCCTACCAGGCGCCAGCGGGAGATCCTGGACTTCCTGAACGAGTTCATCGAGCAGCACGGCTATGCACCGAGTCTCGAGGAAATCGGGCGGCGGTTCGGTCTGTCCTCGCTGGCGACGGTGCACAAGCATTTGACCAACCTGCAGGAGAAGGGGTTCATTCGACGTGCCTGGAACCGCAGCCGGTCCGTCGAACTGATCCCCACCCGCGTCGGCGCGCGCGCGCTCGACCTGCCCCTGCTGGGCACCGTGGCCGCGGGCGTTCCCATCGAGGCGGTCGTCAGCTCGGAGACCGTCGGGGTGCCGGAGGACCTCGTCGGGCAGCGCGATGCCTATGCGCTGCGCGTGCACGGCAACTCGATGATCGACGAGCAGATACGCGACGGTGACATAGTCGTTGTGGAGGACCGCAAGACCGCCCGCAACGGCGAGATGGTGATCGCGCTGCTGAACGGGACCGAGGTCACCCTCAAGAAGTTCTATCTCGCCGGCGGGCGGATCCGCCTGCAGCCGGCCAACCCCGCGGTTCAGCCGCTCGTGGTGGGGGCCGACCAGGTTCAGATTCAGGGCGTGGTGGTGGGCGTCCTGCGGCGCTACTGAGGAGCTTCCCGACCGAAGGAGAGCAATGAGCGAGCGAAAACAGATCAATTTCACGATCGTGCCGGACGAATCGAGTGACTCGCCCAGGACGTACGCCAATTTCTGCGCGATCTCGCATACGCCGTTCGACTTCACGTTGACGTTCTGCGAGGTGCTGCCGCCGTCCGAGAAGGAGGTCCGCGAAGCCGAGACCCAGCGTGTGCTGCGCGCGCCGGTGCGGGCCCGCATCGTGGTGCCGATCCAGTTCGTCCCGAATCTGATCACCGCGCTCCAGGAGCACATGCGATCGTTCGGCGAGGGCACGCTCAAGATCGGCCCCCCGCCGGAGCCGGTCCACTAGCTCGGCACGCAGGCCTTGGCTGCACGCAAGCGCCGCGAACGGCCCCCACGTCCCGTTGCGGCCGTGATGAGGATTCTGGACCTGCTGTCGAGCCAGCATCCCGGAGCCACTACCGAGCTGCGGTTCCGGAATGCCTACGAGCTGCTGGTCGCCACGATTCTCTCCGCCCAGTGCACGGACGAGCGCGTGAACCAGGTGACGCCGGCGCTGTTCGCACGTTACCCGGACGTGAGTGCGCTCGCGGCAGCCGAGCCGGCGGAGCTGGAGCCCCGCATCCGTTCGACCGGCTTCTTCCGATCCAAGTCGCGGTCGCTGGCGGGCATGGCCCGTGCCATCGCCACGCGGCACGCTGGCCGGATTCCCGCGAGCATCGACGAGCTGGTGGAATTGCCGGGCGTGGGCCGGAAGACCGCCAACGTGGTGCTGGGGCATGCGCTGGGCGTGCCCGGCCTCCCGGTCGACCGCCATGTCTTGCGGGTCGCGAATCGTCTGGGCATTGCCAGAGGCGACGATCCCGTACGCGTCGAGGCGCAGCTGGGCAGCGCGCTGCCGCCGGCGCGCTGGACCCGTGCCTCCGACACCCTGATCCTTCACGGCCGGCGCATCTGCAAGCCGCGCCCGCTCTGCGATCGCTGCGCGGCGTCGGAGCACTGCGACTTCCGCGCGGCCGCAACCGGCGTGGACGCAGGCACGCCCCACCGCCCCGTGCGCGGGACGCGAGGATGAGGCCGCGCCCGAAGCGCCGCCTCGGGCAGCACTTCCTCGAGCCGGCGTGGGTCGCAAAGCTGGTCGCGGCAATCCGTCCGGGACGCGGCCAGACGTTCCTCGAAGTCGGCGCCGGCCTCGGCGTCCTGACGCTGGCCCTGGCCGAGCGTGGCGCCTCCGTCACCGCGGTCGAGATCGATGGCGAGCTTGCCGACGATCTGGCGGCCCGCGCCCCAGCAGCCGTGACCGTCGTCCGGGCAGACTTCCTCCGCCTCGACGTCGACAGCCTGGCGCTCGCGCGGCCGGCGCGCGCGGTCGGAAACCTGCCCTACAACGTGTCGCCCAGAATCCTGTTGAAGCTGCTTCGTTGCGGCGCGCATGGCGCCGGCCTGAGCGATGCGACGCTGATGCTCCAACACGAGGTGGCCGACCGCGTCACGGCCGCGCCCGGTTCCCGCGACTGGGGGCCGCTGGCCATCGCGACGCGGCTGCACGCCACGCCGCAGCGCCTGATGACGCTGCCGCCGGGCGCGTTCCGCCCGATGCCCCGCGTGCGCTCGGCGGTCGTCCAGTTGCGCCTGCGGCCGGCACCGGTACGCCTCCGCGATCCCACCCTGTTCGACGCACTGGTGCGCGCCCTCTTCAGCCGGCGTCGCAAGACGGCCCGCAACGCCCTGCGCGCGTTCGCCGCGCAGCACACCACCGTACCGGCGAGCGAGCTGCTGGCCCGCGCCGGCGTCGACCCGATGCAGCGCCCGGAACAGCTCGAGTTGGCGGAACTCGCTGAACTGTCGGAGGTTCTGGCCGCACCCCGCGGACAGCCGTGATATAATTCGGCCTCCTACCCGCGCAGGCGATCCCAGCGGCCTGCAGGACCCGGACGCCCGTCCGGGGGCAATACGGCGCGCATCCGAGCACGAGTGCCTTCGTCAACACGATCGGAACGAGAGCCGCTGCTCGAGGTCGTCCCGCTCGGCGGCGTCGGCGAGTTCGGCATGAACATGATGGCGGTCGCCTCCGCGAGCACGACCGTGCTGCTCGACGCGGGCGCGATGCTCCCGGGGCCGGAACACTTGGGGGTGGATCTGATCGTTCCCGACCTCACGTTCCTGCAGCAGTCGGCGCGCCGCCTGTCGGCTCTCGTCCTGACGCACGGCCACGAGGACCACATCGGCGCCGTACCCTACGTATGGCACCTGCTGGACGGCCCGGTGTACGGCACGCCCTTGACGCTTGCGCTGCTCGAGCCGAAGCTCGAAGCGCACGCGATCGACACGGCGGATCGGCTCGTGGCGGTTGCGCCGCGGGAACGGGTCGCCATCGGCAGCCTGGAAGTCGAGTTCATCCGGGTCACTCACAGCATGCCGGACTGCGTCGCGCTCGCGGTCCACACCCCGGCCGGCACGATCGTGCACACCGGCGATTTCAAGATCGATCAGACGCCCATCGACGGCGAGCTCGTCGACACCCACCGCCTCGCCCAGCTCGGCACGGAGGGCGTGCTGGCCCTGTTCGCCGACAGCACGAACATCGCCCGCAAGGGACATACCGGATCCGAACGCGACGTCGTCGCCGCCTTCGAGGAGATATTCGCCAGCACCCGGGGGAGACTGATCGTCACGCCGTTCTCCTCGAGCATCCATCGGGTGCAGATTCTGGTCGACCTTGCGGTGCGGTTCAATCGCAAGGTGGCTCTCGTCGGCCGCGGCGTGCAGCAGAACGCGGCTGCCGCGCAGCGGCTCGGCTATCTCGACATCCCGGCCGGCGTGCAGATTCGAGACCGTGATGTCGCACAGTACCCGCCGGAGCGGGTGCTGTGCATCGTCACCGGCTCGCAGGGCGAGCCCCTCGCGGCGCTCTCCCGCATTGCGGTCGACGCCCACCGCTACGTGAAGCTGGAGCGCGGCGACGTCGTGGTCTTCTCCGCCCGCGCCATTCCCGGCAACCAGCGTGCGATCGGGCGTCTCCAGGACCACATCGCACGGCGGGGCGCCGGCTGCATCGACGCGAGCACGAAGGCGGTGCACGTCTCCGGGCACGCCAGCGAGGAGGAGCTCAAGCTGATGCTCTCGCTCGTGAGCCCGCGCTATTTCGTGCCGATCCACGGCGAGTATCGCTACCTCGTCCGTCATGCACAGGTTGCCGAGCAGGTCACGAACGGCCGTGCCGCGGTGCTGCTGGTGGAGAATGGCAGCCGGCTCGGCTTCGACGCCGACGGCGGGTGGATCGCCGACACGGTGCCCGCCGGCCGCGTGCTGATCGACGGCACGCGGGCGGGCGAAGTTGCGGACGAGGTCCTCCGCGACCGGCGGCATCTCGCCGGTGACGGCCTGGTGGTGCTGGTCATCGCCATCAATTCGCGCGACGGCCTGGTCGAGGCGGAGCCGACCGTGACCACCCGCGGCTTCGTCGTCGACGACCGGACCGAGGCCGTGCTCGAGGAGGTCCCCGGTTTCGTCCGCGGCGTCCTCGACGTAAAGAGCATCGAGGAACGCACCGACCAATGCCTCGTTCGGGAGCAGATCCGAGTCGAGCTGCAACGCTTCCTTCGCAAGCGGACGGGCCGGCGCCCGCTCGTCTTGCCGGTGATACTGGAGACCTGACGTGCCGCGAGCCGCGCTGCCACATCTGATAAGCGAGTTCCTCGGAGTCGTATTCTTCGCGATTGCGTCGGTCTGGCTCATCGCCCTGGTGACGTACGATCCGACCGACGCGGTCTGGTTCTTCAACGCCGGCGGCGAGGTGCCGCCGATGAACCTCGCCGGCCTGGCCGGCGCCTTCCTGGCGGAAGTCTCGTATCAGATATTCGGGCTGGCGTCGTACCTCGTGCCGGCGGTGCTCGTGGTCGCGGGCTGGTACTACTTCTGGTGCCTGCAGATCGACGCTGCGTACACGAAGCTCGTCGGCTCCATCCTGCTGTTCGGATGCAGCGCGACGCTGTTGACCCTCGCGTTCGACATGGTCGACGTGCTGGGCAAGACGGTGCGGGCCGGCGGGTACGTCGGGGAGAGCCTGGCCGGGCTGCTCGCCCCGTACCTGAACCGCGCCGGTTCGATCATCGTCCTGCTGGCACTGTTGTCCCTGGCCCTGATCCTGGTGACGCAGTTCTCCTTCGGCCGTCTGTTCATCCAGGCCGCCCGCACCCTCGGCCAGGGCCTGGGACGCGCGCGCGGCGCCGTTCGGCAGTGGTGGACGAAGCGCCGGCGCGACCGGCAGCGGCGCGGCGTCGTGCGCAAGCACCTCGAGAAGGCCGGCGCATCGACCGCACGCACCGAGGTGCTGGCCAAGAGCCAGCCGCCGGCCCGCGCGCCGCGCCCGGAGACGACGGAGCCGCCGCCCGCCCCGCCCAAGGAGGACGACGCCGAGGATCCCCCAGGCATGACACCCATGCTGCCCCTGGAGGACCTGCCGCTCAAGACGTCCACGGAGCAGCGCAACGGCTCGTTCGTCCATCCGCCCCTGGCGCTGCTCGACTCCCCGAAGGCCGTCCAGAAGTTCGACGAGCGCATGCTCATGGACAACGCGGCCCTGCTCGAGGAGAAGTGTCGCGAGTTCTCCGTCGCCGGTTCGGTCTCACAGTTTCACCCCGGTCCCGTGGTCACGACGTTCGAGTTCAAGCCCGATGCGGGCGTCAAGTACAGCAAGGTGACGAGGCTTGCCGAGGATCTCAGCCTCGCGATGCAGGCCGAGTCGGTGCTGATCGAGCGGATTCCGGGAAAATCGACCGTCGGCATACAGATCCCGAATCAGATCCGCGACGAGATCTCGATCCGGGAGCTGCTGGAGTCGGAGGCCTATCAGCGCTCGCCGTCGAAGCTGACGCTGGCTCTGGGCAAGTCGATCCACGGCGAACCGGCCGTGACGGATCTCACGCGGATGCCGCACCTGCTGATCGCGGGCTCGACGGGCACCGGCAAGTCGGTCGCCCTCAACGTGATCCTCACCAGCATCCTGTATCGGTCCACCCCGGACGACGTCCGTCTCATCCTCATCGATCCCAAGCGCCTCGAACTCGGGATGTACGAGGAGATCCCGCATCTGCTCACCCCCGTCGTCGTCGATCCGAAGCGAGCCGCCAATGCGCTGCGCTGGGCGGTGCGGGAGATGGAGGGCCGCTACAAGCAACTCGCCACGGAGGGGGTGCGCAACATCGAGCAGTACAACCGCAACATTGCCGCACAGCTGCGCGAGTCGGAAGACAAGACCGCGTCGGACGACGGGGAGGAGTTGAAGCCGCTCCCGTACATCGTCGTCGCGATCGACGAACTGGCGGACCTCATGATGGTGGCCGGCAACGAGGTCGAGGAGTCGATCGCCCGACTGGCGCAAATGGCGCGCGCCGTGGGCATTCACCTGATCCTCTGCACCCAGCGTCCATCGGTCGACGTCATCACCGGCTTGATCAAGGCCAACTTTCCGTCGCGAATCGCGTTCCGTGTGTCGTCGAAGGTCGACTCCCGAACGATCCTCGACGCGAACGGCGCCGAGCAGCTGCTCGGCAAGGGCGACATGCTGTACGCTCCACCGTCCTCCTCCCGCACCATCCGACTCCACGGCCCGTACATTTCCGAGCAGGAGACCGCACGGCTGGCCAGCTTTCTGCGCAAGCAGGGCGAGCCCGGGTACGACGACACCATCACCGAGGAGGAGCAACCGACCGGCACGCCCGCTTTCGATCGCGACGATCTGTACGACCAGGCCGCGCGTATCGTGGTATCGAGCGGCCAGGCGTCGATTTCCTACCTGCAGCGCCGCCTGCGCATCGGCTTCAGCCGCGCCGCACGGCTGGTCGACATGATGGAAGCCGACGGGCTGGTGTCGGCGGCCGCGTCCGGCAAGGCGCGTGAGGTGCTCGTCAAGCAGGACTACTTCGAGGAAGTTGACCTGCAGCCGCGCTAGTGGCTTCAATCAGACGGGGCTGCGCCCCGAACCCCCGGCGTCCGCTTGCGGGGACCCCTGCGCCCCGCGCCGCTCCGCCGAGGCGCGCCGTGCGCGGCATCAATCAGACGGGGCTATGCCCCGAACCCCCGGCGTCCGCTTGCGGGGACCCCTGCGCCCCGCGCCGCTCCCGCCGAGGCGCGCTGTGCGCGCCTCGCGGCGGCCGGCTATTTCTTGCGGGCGGGTAAGGCTCGGGTCGTCGTCGGTCGATAGATCTCACGCGGCCCCGGGATCGCCGCGGCTATCCTATGACCAGATCGTATGTCCCGCTGACCCTGATCGCCGGCATCGTTGCCGGTGTGTGGCTGATGCCTGCGCTGCAGGCCGCCGGCGGATCGCCGGCCGAGCGCTACCAGGACACGCTCGCCCGCGAGCGAAGCCTGCGCCAGCCCGGCGCCAGGCCGGCGGTGGGCGAGCTGCGAGACCTCATCGCGGCGTACGAATCGATCGTCCTCGCCTTTCCGGCGAGCAGCTACGAAGATCGTGCCCTCTGGCAGGCCGCGGGGCTGGCGGTCGAAGCCTATGACCGGTACCGTGAAGACCTCGACCTCGAGGTCGGCGTCCGGTTGCTGCGCCGGCTCGCGCGCTTTCATCATGGCAGTCCGTTTGCCGCGCGCGTGGCCGAGCGACGCGGCCAGCTCGAGGCGCTCACCCGCTTCGCGCGGCTGACCGGGATCGAGCGAGAGGTCTGGGACGACGTGGTGCGGGTGATGATCCGTCTCGATCGCGACGTGGCGTTTCACTCGGAGCGGCTTGCGGACCCGGACCGCCTGTTCTTCGACTTTCCCCACACCGACGCTCTCGCCGCGCTCCGCGACGCCACCCTGACCTACGACGACGACCACCGCATCGTGCACGGGATCAGGTTCGGTCGCCATCCGAACCGAACCACCCGCGTCGTGGTCGACACGGCGGACGCGGATGCCTGCAGCGTCTTCACCGTGTACGAGCCCTATCGCGTCGTCGTCGACTGCCGGCGTCCCGAGCTGCACGAGGCCATTCCCTCCGCGCCCCTGCAGCCGTTGCTGGCCGCGCTGATGCACGCTCCGCGCTCGCCGCTCCATGTCGTGGCCGAGGCGCTGCGGCAGGACCGGTCCGCGGCCGCCGCGGCGCCGGTGGTGCCCGCGGCGGCCGCGACCGCCGAGTCCACGTGGTCGACGCCGCTGCCGGGCGAGAGTGGCGCCTTCTCCCTGGCCCGCCAGCTGGGGCTGCAGGTTTCGCGCATCGTGATCGACCCCGGCCATGGCGGACACGACCCCGGCGCCCGGTCGCACGGGCTGCGCGAGTCGGAGGTCGTGCTCGACGTCGCGCACCGCCTCGAGCGGCGGCTCCTGACGCAGCCGGGCATCGAGGTGGTGCTCACCCGCCGCGACAACACCTACGTGCCGCTCGCGGCGCGCACGGCCCTGGCAAATCGCGAGCAGGCCGACCTGTTCCTGTCGATTCACGCCAACGCGAGCCACAACGGCCGCGCGCGGGGCGTCGAGACCTACTTCCTGAACTTCGCGCCCGATCCGACCGCCGAGCGCATCGCCGCGCGCGAGAACGTGGGCGGGGGCGGCGCGATGAACAACCTGGGGGACCTGCTGGAAACGATCGCCAGCAACAGCAAGGCCAACGAGTCCCGTGACTTCGCGGGTGTCATCCAGAGCTCGATGGTGACCGCGCTGCGGCAGGCGGATCCGGACCTGCCGGATCTCGGCGTCAAGCAGGCGCCGTTCATCGTCCTCATCGGCGCCCGCATGCCCAGCGTGCTGGCGGAGATATCGTTCCTGACGAACAGTCGCGAGGCGCGGCTGCTGTCGAGCGACGACTATCGCGATCGCATCGCCGACGCGCTCTTCGAGGGCATCCTGCGCTACCGGCACCACTTGCACGCCGTGACGCGGCTGGCGCAGCAGGATTAGGAGCCGAGGCCCAGCCGGGCACCCTCGCCACCGCGGCCTGTCAGCCCGCTCTCTCCACGCATCCGGCGGATCCCGATCAGCAGGCCGGCAAGCGCCAAACCGAGCACCAGGGCGACGCCGGCCACGGCACCGGTAACGGCCACGGCACCCACGACCACGTCGACCACCGTCGTCTGCGCAGTCGTGGGCTCGACGACCTCGTAGACGAACGGCGTTGCAGGTTGGAGCGACATGTCGACGGCCGCAAGTTGGAGAGTCCGAAGCCTACCAGCTTTCGCTGGCGCTCGCCAGCTCGACCAGCGTGCGCGCCATGACGCCGGTCGCGCCCTTCGCCTGACCGGGACGAGAGTCGTTGGCCCAGGCCGTGCCGGCGATATCGAGGTGCGCCCAGGGCGTATCGCCGGCGAACACGCGCAGGAACGCCGCCGCGGTGCAGGCGCCCGCCTCGCGTCCACCGACGTTCATCAGGTCGGCGGTCTCGGAGCGCAATTGCTCCCTGTACTCCTCGTAGAGCGGCAGCGGCCAGACCCGTTCGCCCGCGCGCTCGGCGGCCCGCTGCACGGCTCCCACCCACGACTGCGGCTGGCCGAACAGCCCGCTCGCGGCCTTGCCCAAGGCGACGACGCAGGCCCCGGTCAGCGTCGCCACGTCGACCAGATGCGTCGCGCCGAGCTCGCGCGCGTACCACAGCCCGTCGCCGAGAATGAGACGGCCCTCCGCATCGGTGTTGACGACCTCCACCGTCGTGCCGCCGGCGCCCGCCAGCACGTCCCCCGGCTTGGTCGCCCGCCCGCCGGGCATGTTCTCGGTGGCGGGCACGATGCCGATCACCCGCGTCCCCACACCGAGCGCACCGATGGCGCGCATCGCACACACGACCGCGGCGCCGCCGGCCATGTCGTCCTTCATCCATTCCATCCCGCCGGCCGGCTTGAGCGAGACCCCGCCGCTGTCGAACGTGACCCCCTTGCCCACCAGGCCGAGCACCGGCGCCGCCGGCGCGCCCGGCGGCTCATGGCGCATGACGATCAAGCGCGGCGGCTCGGCGCTGCCGCGGGCGACGCCCAGCAGCAGCCCCATCCCGAGCCGCTCGATGGCGGTCTCGTCCAGGACCTCGACCGCGACACCGCTGCCCGCCAGCAGCGCGCGGGCCTGGTCGGCGAAGGCGCGCGGGGTCAGCATGTTGCCCGGCGCATTGGCCAGCTCCCGGGCGCGATTCGACGCCTCCCCCAACGTTCGCCCGACCTCGACCGCCCGCTGCACGTGCGCCGCGGCAGCGTCCGGACACACGATGTCGCAGCGCAGGACGCGCGGCGCAGCGTCCTCGTCGTCGGTCTTGAAGCGCCGGTCCTCGAAGCTGCCCAGCAACACGCCCTCGGCGACGGCCCGGGCCGCCCGCTCCGCCTCGACGGCGCCGCGCAGGAGAAAGGCCACCGACTGCGCGCGTTGCTGCCGTGCCGCGCGCAGCGCCCTGGCCGCCGCGGCGCGCAAACGAGCCTCGCCATCCGGAGCCGCGGACCCGAGCCCCACCAGCCCGACCCGGGCCGCCTGCCACCGCCCGCCGGCGAGCCGCGTAACGAACAGCTCGTTCGGCTTGGGCCTGAACTCCCGCGAGGCGCGCGCACGGCCCACCTCCCCACCGGCAGCCTCGTCCAACCCCGCGAGATCGGCCAGCGTGTCGTCCTCGAAGACCGGCACGATCAGGAGATCGCAAGCCACCTCCGGCGGCGCCGCGGCGATTCCCCGAACGGCAGGCTCCATCTGCGTGTCGCGTGTATCCGGCGTGCTGGGCATCCGTGCATTATAGTGGGCGCCTGGCCCGGTTCCTGCTTCACACGCTGGACGCTCTGCGGTAGGCTAGGAGTCTGCACCGTAGAATAGTGAGGCTCCTCACGGCGCGCACGGCGCGCCTCGGCGGGAGCGGCGCGGGGCGCAGGGGTCCCCGCAAGCGGACGCCGGGGGTTCGAGGCGTAGCCCCGTTTGATTGAAGGTAGCCGGAAATGAGTATGCGCGCGTCACCCTCCGCCAGCTTCCGTCGGCCGATTCTGGCGCTCCTCGCGGCGCTGCTGTGGGCCGGGACGACCCAGCCCGGGTCCATCGGCTTGGCGCAGCGCGGCGGAGACGAGCGGCCCGACCTGTCGCTGCGCGCCTCGCCGCGCGTCGCCTTCGCGCCCGCCGAGATCCTGTTCGTGGCGCAGTTGCGGGGCGGGGCCGACGACTACGAGGATTTCTACTGCGCGACCGTCGAGTGGGACTGGGACGATGATACGCGGTCCGAGTCGACCCCGGACTGCGAGCCGTACGAGCCGGGGACCACGAAGATTCGCCGCCGCTACTCGACGCGCCGGCGCTTCGACTACGGCGGGCGGTACGAGGTGCGCATCAACCTGAAGAGACGCGGCGACACGGTCGCGTCGGCCCGCACCGTCGTCGAGCTGCGCGGCGGCCGCTTCGGTCGTTTCGACTGAGCACCCCTGCCGCCCTCCCGCCATCCCCGCGCCTGCCCACCACGGGCAGGCAGGCCGGTCAGCGGACAATCCGCAGCGCGATTTCCCGGAAGTCGTCGGACGTCAAGCAGTACGCTGCCAAGTCGGCCGCCCCGTGGGTTGCCGCCCGTGGCGACACGATCAGGTAGACGAACTCCCGGTAGGACGCCTCCCGCCGGTCGACGGCCGACGGCCGGAGCGAGCCGGCGGGGTGCGAGTGGTAGACGCCCACGACGTGGAGCCCGCTGGCGCGCGCCGACCGCAGCGCCGCGCAGTGATCGGCAGGGTCGACGAGGTACCGGTCAGGCGCCGAACGGAGGTTGCGCGCCCGGGCCGCGCGCTCGATCGACCCCGCGCGGCCGATCAGCAGCCCGCAGCACTCGTTCGGCAGGTCGTCGGCGGCGTGCCCGCGGATGACGTCCACGGCGGCGCGGCGGATCGTCAGGCTGGCTGCCGGCACGACGCTGTCATGCAACGGTCATCCCCGGCCGCGCCGGCTCAGGACCCGGCCCGCCGTCCGCCGCGCTCGGTCAGCACGGCGCGCCAGGCCGCCGCCGATTCGAACACGCGCTCGACGGCGTCGCCGGTCTCGAGCTGCCCGCGCAGTTGCCGCAGCTCTCTGATCAACGTGTCGAGCGCCAGGCCGAGCTCGTCGGCGTTGCTGGCGCAGATGTCGCGCCAGACGCTCACGGGGCTGGAGGCCAGGCGGGTGGTATCGACGAGTCCGCGCCCGGTCAGGGCCAGGCCGTCCGCTCCCGCGGCGGTCCCGACCACGTGCATCAGCGCGCTGGCGGTGAGCTGGGGGAGATGACTCAGAAATGCCAGCAGGCGATCGTGCCGGGCCGGAGACATCACGTGCGGCCGGGCGCCGAGCCCCGCCACGAACTGCTGCAGGCGTTCCAGTGCCGGGCCGTCCGCATCGCTGGTCGGCGTGAACAGCCAGGGCCGGTCGACGAACAGGTCGGGGCGCGCGTTGCCGAGTCCGCCGCGCGGGGCCCCGCCGAGCGGATGCCCGCCCACGAACGTGAAGCGCCGCGGGAGCGACTGTGCTCGCGCGACGATTTCGCGTTTCGTGCTCCCGACGTCCGTCACGATGGCCGATCCGGGAACATGGTCGTCCAGGGCCGCCAGCAGCTCGACGTTCTGCCGTACGGGCGCGGCGAGGATGACCAGCTCCGCCTCCGCGATCACCACCGGGTCGTCGGCCGCCACGTCGATGGCGTGGCGGACCATGGCCAGCTCGAGCACGTCCTTGCGATCGACCCCGATCACCAGGCCGCCCGGCCACCGCTCGCGGGCGGCAAGCGCAATCGACCCGCCGACGAGGCCCAGCCCGATGATCGCGACCTTGCCGAAGATCGGGGGCTCCGTCGCGGACTTGCCCGGCTGGATGACGGGCAGGCGGCGACTCGTGTCTGCCATGCCGGCGATCAGGTGCCCCACCTGCGCCGTGGTACGGGCTCGACGCAGATGCCGCGGCCGATGGCCGGCGCGATGATCCGGAGCTCGGCCATCAGGTGCTCGAACTGGACCGGGAACAGCGACTGCGCTCCATCGCTGAGGGCATGGTCCGGATCGGGATGGACCTCGATGATCAGGCCGTCCGCGCCCGCCGCCACGGCCGCGCGGGCCATCGGCGCGACCTTGTCCCGCAGCCCGATGCCGTGGCTCGGGTCCACGATGATCGGCAGGTGGCTCAGCTTGTGGATCACGGGGACCGCGGAGATATCGAGGGTGTTCCTGGTGTAGCGCTCGAACGTGCGAATGCCCCGCTCGCACAGCACCACGTCGGTGTTGCCGCCGGAGAGCACGTACTCGGCCGACAGGAGCCACTCCTCGATCGTCGCGGAGATGCCCCGCTTGAGCAGCACCGGCGTCCTGGTCCGGCCGAGCTCGCGCAGGAGCGTGAAGTTCTGCATGTTGCGGGCGCCGACCTGCAGCATGTCGGCATAGCGGGCAACGAGCTCGATCTGGCTGATGTCCATC
This sequence comes from Vicinamibacterales bacterium, assembly GCA_965222265.1. Taxonomy (GTDB): domain Bacteria; phylum Acidobacteriota; class Vicinamibacteria; order Vicinamibacterales; family UBA8438; genus JAAXGX01. Next base: position 3,747,669 of record CBDCTP010000003.1, on the reverse strand, counting down.
ACCTCGGACACCAGCTTGAGGTTGTGCCGGTCGGCCGCCCCGCGGAGCAGCTTGAGTCCCTCCTCGCCCAACCCCTGGAAGCTGTAGGGCGAGCTGCGCGGCTTGAACGCGCCGCCGCGGAGCATCTTCGCGCCCGCCTTGGCCAGCACCGCGGCGGCCGCCTCCACCTGCTCCTCGGATTCCGCCGAGCACGGGCCGGCGATGACCAGCACCTCGTCGCCTCCGATCCGCACGTCGCCGATCGACACGACGGTCCGCTCGGGCTTGAACGTCCGGCTCGCCAGCTTGTAGGGCTCCGTGATCCGGAGCACCTCGTGCACGCCGTCCATCACCTCGATCAACCGCTCGTCGAACGATCGATTGCCGCCGACGGCGCCGAGCACGGTCCGCAACGCGCCGGTCGAGCGGTGGACGTCGAATCCCTTGTCGACCAGCGTCGCGATGATGTGTTGAATCTGATCCTCCGACGCCCGCTCCTCCATTACCACAACCATAGGTTCTGCAACCTCCATAGCTTCAATCAAACGGGGCTGCGCCCCGCACCCCCGGCGTCCGCTTGCGCGGACCCCTGCGCCCCGCGCCGCTCCCGCCGAGGCGCGCTGTGCGCGCCTTGCGGAGTCTGCACCTTCTACGGCGCAGACTCCTGCGAGGGCGTGTCCTTGCACTCCGCCAGCCGCTCGAGCCGGCGGTTCTCGTCGATGATGCGCTCGAACAGGCGCGTGATGGCGCCGGCATCGAGCGGCCCGTCGTTCGTCGCCCGCGCGTGCGCGAGCACCGCAAGCTCCCGGTCCGGCTGGTAGGTGTCCAGACCGACCGCCTCCTTGAGCCGGCCGAGCGCCAGGGCGCATTCCGCGCGAGCGTTCAACAACCGGACGATCTCGGCGTCCAGCCGGTCGATGCGCTCCCGAAACTGGCGCATCTGCCCCGCCGCGTCCGCCGTCGCGCTGTCCTGGTCGTCCGCCGGATCCTTCGGCTTGTCGGTCATCGGCTTGTCGAGCTCCCGCCCTTCAACCAACGTATGTAGCGGTCCACCTCGCCTGCCAGGTCGCCGCCGCGCGATGCCCGCGCCACCGTGTTCACCAGCCCGCTCCCGACCACCGCGGCGTCCGCCCAGGCGCCGACCTGGGCCACGTGCTCGGGACGCGAGATGCCGAAACCGAGCGCGACAGGCAGCTCCGTGATTGCCCGGATGCGCCCGACCAGCTCGCGGGCGCCCGTTGCAATCGTATCGCGCTCGCCCGTGACGCCCAATCGCGAGATGCCGTACAGAAAGCCCCGGCCCAGTGTTGCGGCGCGCCGAATACGCGCCTCCGTCGTCGTCGGGCTCAGCAGGAAGATGGGGTCGATCGCCACGCTGACCGCCGCGTCGCGCAGATCGTCGGCCTCCTCGATCGGCAGGTCGAGCACCAGCACCCCGTCGACGCCGGCGTCGGCCGCCCGCCGGACGAAGCGATCGAGTCCCATCGCCAGCACCGGATTAACGTAGCTGAAGACGACCACCGCGCCGTCGATCCGGGGCCGGACGCGCCCTACCAGGTCCAGGCTCGACGCCAGCGTCGTGCCGGCCGCGAGCGCCCGCTCCGACGACCGCTGGATTGCCGGGCCGTCCGCCAGCGGATCGGAGAACGGAATACCGACCTCCAGCACGTCCGCCCCCGCCCGGTCCAGCGTCTCGAGCACGAGCGCCGAGCGCTCCATGTCCGGATCGCCGGCGGTGACGAAGGTCACCAGACCTGTCCGGCCATCCGACCGCAGCCGTGTGAACGTCTCGTCGATGCGCGACATCTACGCTTCCTGACCGGCCTTGCGGCCGCTGATCGTTTCGACGTCCTTGTCGCCCCGCCCCGACAGGTTGATCAGGATCGCCCGGTCCTTGCCGAGCTCCGCCGCCAACCGGCACGCGTACGCCACCGCATGGGCCGACTCGAGCGCAGGGAGAAGCCCTTCCAGGCGGCCGAGACGCTCGAACGCAGCCAGCGCCTCGGCGTCGGAGACGTGCGTGTACTCCGCCCGTCCCAGGTCGCGGAGCCAGGCGTGCTCGGGACCGACCGCGGCATAGTCCAGCCCCGCCGAGACCGAGTGAGTCGGATCGATGTTGCCGTGAACGTCCTGGAGCACGTAGCTGCGGGTGCCCTGCAGCACGCCCGCGGTCCCGGTGGCGAAGCGGGCGGCGTGGCGTCCCGGCACCAGCCCCTCTCCCCCGGCTTCCACGCCGACGAGCCGGACGGCTTCGTCGGCGACGAAGCCGTCGAATATGCCGAGCGCGTTGCTGCCTCCGCCGACGCAGGCGACGACGACATCGGGAGCCCGGCCCACCTGCGCCGCGAACTGCGCGCGCGCCTCCCGTCCGATCACCGATTGGAACTCCCTGACCATGAGCGGATACGGGTGCGGGCCGAGGACCGATCCCAGGAGGTAGTAGGTGTCGCCGACGTTCGTGACCCAGTCGCGCATCGCCTCGTTGATGGCGTCCTTGAGCGTGCGGCTGCCCCCCTCGACACCGGTGACCGTCGCGCCCAGCAGGTGCATGCGGACGACGTTGAGCGCCTGCCGCCGCATGTCTTCCGTGCCCATGTAGACCTCGCAGCGGAGTCCCAGGAGCGCACACGCGGTCGCCGTCGCCACGCCGTGCTGGCCGGCGCCGGTCTCGGCCACCACGCGCTGCTTGCCCATGCGGCCGGCGAGCAGCGCCTGGCCGAGGGCGTTGTTGATCTTGTGGGCGCCGGTGTGCGCGAGGTCCTCGCGCTTCAGAAAGAGGCGTGCCCCACCCGCATCGGCCGCCAGCCGCGTAGCCTCCCAGAGCGGCGTCGGGCGGCCCGCATAGCGTGTCAGCAGCGCGGACAGCTCCCGGCCGAACGCGGGATCGCGCCGGGCCGCCAGGTAGGCGCGCTCGAGCGCCTCGACGGGCTCGACGAGCGTCTCCGGCACGAAGCGGCCGCCGTACGGCCCGAAGTAGCCGCGCTCGTCCGGGTCTCTCTGCCCGAACACGGGCAGTGGGGTGTCAGCAGCATTGCCCATCGGTTTCGTCCACCATCCCTCCGGCCGCCGCCGCGGCCCGGACCGCGGCGAAAAAGGCCCGCAGCCTGTCCGGCGCCTTGACGCCCGGCGACGCCTCGAGTCCCGACGACGCGTCGATCCCGTACGGGCCGACCGCCGCGATCGCCGCCGACACGTTCTCGGGCCGCAGCCCACCGGCCAGAAATGTCCGCCGCCCGCGGGCCACCTCGGCGGCGAGCGTCCAGTCCAGCGTCCGTCCCGTGCCGCCGCGCCGGACAGGGTCGTGCCCGTCGAGCAGGACGGTCACGTGCGCCGGCAGCCGCAGCGCCGCCTCCACATCGGCCGTCGAGCGCACGCCCACCGCCTTGATGACCCGCGCCGGCAGATCGGTCCAACGCTCGACCTGCTCGTCGCCATGCAGCTGGACCGCCGCCAGACCGACGTGCTGCGCGACGTCCCGGACCCACGCCGGCGACGCGTCGACGAACACGCCGATCGGCGCCACGTCGACCGGCACCCGGGCCGCTATCCGCGCCGCCGACCGCGGATCGACCGCCCGCGGACTGCGCTCCCAGAAGACGAAGCCGATCGCCGACGCCCCCAGATCGCTGGCCAGTAGCGCGTCCGACAGCCGTGTGATGCCGCAGACCTTGACCTTCACCATGTTCATGCCGCCGCGGTTGCGGCGCGCAGCAGCGCCGCCAGCGCCTCGCCGGGGCTCTCGCGGGTCATCAACGACTCGCCGATCAGGAACGCGTCGTACCCGGCCCGGCGCAGCTCGACCAGATCCAGGGCGCTGCGCAGCCCGCTCTCGGCCACGGAAACCGTCGCTGCCGGGATCTCCTCGATCAGCGCATGCGATGCCTCGATGTCGACCTCCAGCGTCCGCAGATCGCGATTGTTCACGCCGACGATCCGCGCGCCGGCGTCGAGCGCGCGCGACAGCTCGGCGGCGTCGTGGACCTCGACGAGGACGGCCAGCTCGTACTCCGCGGCCGCGCCATGCAGCAGGCGCAACCGGGACTCGTCGAGGGCGGCCACTATCAGCAGCACGGCATCGGCCCCCGCCACGCGCGCCTCGAGCAGCTGATAGCGCGACACGATGAAGTCCTTGCGCAGCAGCGGCAACTCGGTGGCGGCGCGGACGGCCGCCAGATCGCTCAGCTTGCCGTCGAAGAACGTCGGCTCCGTCAGCACCGAAACGGCCGCGGCGCCGGCGCCCGCGTACTCCCGCGCGATCCGCTCCGGCCGGTAGTCCGCGCGCAGGACTCCCCGCGACGGCGACCGCCGCTTGCATTCTGCGATGACGTTGAAGCGGCCGCCCGCGGCCAGGCCGGCGCGAAACGCGTCGGCCCGCGGCGCACGGCGGGCCGCCGCCCGCTCCAGGGCCGCCCTGCTCACCTGCTCCTCGCGCAGCAGCACCTCGCGCCGGGTGGCGGCCACGATCGCCGCGAGCAGATCCGGAGCTCGCGCCGCCTGGCTCCGCCCGGCGAGATTCTCGACCATGCTCAAGGCTCCGCCACCGCCGTCGACGCGTCGGCCAGCTCCCGCAGCCTGGCTGCGACCGATCCGTCGTCGAGGGCTGCGGCCGCCATCCGCGTCCCCTCACGGAGCGACGAAGCGCGTCCCGCGACGAGCAGTCCGGCCGCCGCGTTGACCACCACGAAGTCGCGCGCGGCGCCGGGCTCGCCGTCCAGCACGCTGCGGGCCATCGCGACGCTCTCCTCGAGGCCCGCAACGCGCACGCGCTCGAGCGACGCGGGCTCCACCCCGAAATCGGCCGGGTGCAGGTAGAAGGTATGCACCGCACCGTCCCGGCATTCCGAGACCTTGGTGTGCCCGCCGACGGAGATTTCGTCGAGCCCCTCGGCGCCATGCACCACCCACGCGTGCTCGGATCCGAGCCGCACGAGGGCATGCGCGATCAGGTCCGTGTACTCCGGGCTCGGCACACCGATCACCTGCCGCGTCGCGCCTGCCGGATTCGTGAGTGGACCCAGCAGGTTGAACGTCGTGCGCACTCCCAGCTCGCGCCGCGTCGGGCCTGCATGCCGCATCGACGGGTGGAACGTGGGCGCGAAGAAGAAGGCGATGCCGACATCGGCCAAACACCGCTCGACCACCGCCGGCGGAGCCGACACGTCGACGCCCAACGCCGCGAACAGGTCGGCGCTGCCGCAGCGGCTCGACACCGAGCGGTTGCCGTGCTTGGCCACGCGCACGCCGCAGGCAGCCAGCACCAGCGCGGCCAGCGACGACACGTTGAACGTGCCCAGCCCGTCGCCGCCGGTCCCGCAGGTGTCGAACGCGCCGCTGAAGGAACGGGTCAGAGCGACCGACTCCGCGCGCATGGTCCTGGCCAGACCGACGATCTCGTCCGGGCGCTCGCCCTTCATCGACAGGCCGATGAGCAATCCGGCGATCTGCGCCGGAACCGCCCGCCCGGCCATGATCTCGGTCATCGCCGCGGCCGCCTCCTGCTCCGTCAGATCGCGGCGCCGCTGCAGCTTCTCGATGAGGCCGGCAAACATCTAGGTCCCCAGGAAGTTGCGCAGAATCCGCCGCCCTTCGGACGTCAGCACGGACTCGGGGTGAAACTGCACGCCGTGCACGGGAAAGTCGCGGTGCCTGAGCCCCATGATCGTCCCGTCGTCCACCGCCCGCGCGGCGATCTCCAGCACGTTCGGCCACGGCTGTGCGGCGACGGCCAGCGAGTGGTACCGGCCGGCGGAGAAGCGTTGCTCGAGGCCGGCGAAGACACCTCGTCCATCGTGCTCGACCGTCGACCGCTTGCCGTGGCGCAGCGCGGGCGCCGGGACGATGGACGCGCCGAACGCCTGGCCGATCGCCTGGTGGCCGAGACAGACGCCCAGTATCGGGATCGTGGCGGCGTAGGCGCGGACGAGCTCCACGGTGACCCCGGCATTCTCCGGCCGTCCCGGCCCGGGCGAGATGACGATCTGGCGCGGCGCGAGCGCGCCGACCTCGTCGCACGACACGGCGTCGTTGCGCCGCACGAGCGGATCGGCGCCGAGCTCGCCGAGGTACTGCACGAGGTTGTAGGTGAACGAGTCGTAGTTGTCGATCACGAGCACCATGACGCTCAGCTCACTCCCATGCTGGTCGGCCCGCGGCCGCGCTGGGCCATCTCGAGCGCGCGCAGCAACGCCGACGCCTTGTCGCAGGTCTCCTTGAACTCGGCGGCCGGGCGCGAGTCGGCGACGATCCCGGCGCCGGCCTGGACGTAGGCCTTGCCGCCTTCGATGAGGATGGTCCGGATCGTGATGCAGCAGTCCAGGTGCCCGGCGAAGTCGAGGTATCCGATGGCGCCGGCGTACGGGCCGCGCGTGGTCGGCTCGAGCTCCGCGACGATCTCCATGGCCCGGATCTTGGGCGCGCCGGAGACCGTGCCCGCCGGAAAGCAGGCGGCCAGCGCGTCGAGACGGTCCTGGCCGGCAGTCAGCTCACCCTCCACGCGCGAGACCAGGTGCATGACGTGGGAGTAGCGCTCGAGCGTGACGTAGGTGGGCACCCGCACCGACCCGAACTTGCAGACGCGCCCCAGATCGTTGCGCCCCAGATCCACCAGCATGACGTGCTCCGCCCGTTCCTTCTCGTCCTGCAGCAGCTCCGCGGCCAACCGCGCATCCTCGGCCTCGGTAGGCCCTCGTGGCCGCGTGCCGGCTATCGGGTGGGTCTCGACGCGCGTCCCTTCCGCGCGCACGAGCATTTCCGGCGACGACCCGACGAGGACGCGCGAGCCCATCCGGATGAAGTACATGTACGGCGACGGGTTCACGTATCGCAGGGTTCGGTACACGGTGAACGGATCGACCGTCACGTCGGTTTCGAACCGTTGCGAGAGCACCACCTGAAAGATGTCGCCCCGGCGGATGTACTCCTTCGCGGTCCGCACGCTCTCCTCGAACGCCTCGCGCGTTGTGTTCGACCGCACCTCGAAGCCGTCGGCCGGCGTGGCGTCGCGCTCGGACAGGCTGCGCCGCAGCTCGCGCTCGAGGAACCGGATCCGGGTCTGCGCGAAGTCGTAGTGGCCCCGCAGATCGCCCCCGTCGCCGACCGCGGCGTTGGCGATGATCAGAATCCGGTGCTTCACGTGGTCGAACGCGAGAATCGTGTCGAACAGCATGAAGGCGGCCAGCTCGCGTCCGGCCTCGGCGGTCTTGCCGTGCTCCGCCCAGGCGCGCGCGAGGGACGGCTCGAACCAGCCGGCCGCCTCGTAGCCCAGAAAACCGACGGCCCCGCCGGTGAACCGGGGCAGCCCGGGCACCCACGGCGACCGGCAGCGCCCCATCACCTCGCGCAGCGTGTCGATGAACGGCTCCGCGCGCTCCTCGCGCTCGGCGCCACGCTCGATGACCGTGCGCCCGTCGCGGGCCCGCAGCACCATGAACGGGTCCTTGCCCAGAAACGAGTAGCGTGCCAGCCGCTCGCCCCCTTCGACGCTCTCCAGCAGGAAGGCGTTGTCGGCATGCTCGGCGACCTTGAGGAACGCCGACACGGGCGTCAGCAGATCGGCCATCACCTCCTTGCAGATCGGCACGAACGTGCTGTCGCGTGCGCGCTCCCGAAACTCGTCGAACGACGTGTCGTGCATCATCTTTACTCAGACGGGGCTTTGCCCCGAACCCCCGGCGTCCACTTGCGGGGACCCCTGCGCCCCGCGCCGCTCCCGCCGAGGCGCGCCGTGCGCGCCTTGCGGAGTCTGCACCGGTTCTACGGCGCAGACTCCTGGTCTTCCGCTGCGGCCAGCCGCCGCCGCGCCGCCGCCGCGAACGCGTCGCGCGGCGCGGCCTTGCCCGTCCACCATTCGAACTGCCTGACGGCCTGGGCCACCAGCATCGGCAGCCCGCCGAGGATGCCGCATCCGGCGGCCGACGCGTCCGCCAGCAACCGGGTCGTGGCCGGGTTGTAGACCAGGTCGTACACCAGGCGGCCGTCGAACGGTCCCCCGGGCAGCGGGCTGTCCCCGACGCCGGGGGCCGTGCCGACCGGCGTCGTGTTGACGAGCAGGTCCCACGAGCCGGCCGCCGGCGGCAGCCCGCGGGCGCTGCCGCCGACCAGCCGCGCCACGCCGGCGGCGCGCTCGGCGTTGCGCGCGCAGACCGTGATCTGCGCCCCCGCGCCGTCGAGCGCCACCGCCACGCCGCGCGCCGCGCCGCCGGCGCCGAGCACGGTCGCACGGCTGCCCTGCAGCGCCATGCGGCCGGCCAGCGGCTCCAGAAAGCCCGGCACGTCCGTGTTGATACCCTCCCACCCGCGCTCGCCGATCCGCAGGGTGTTGGCGGCGCCGACCTGACGCACCAGCGCGTCCGTCGCGGCCAGGCCCGGCAGAACGGCCTCCTTGAAGGGCGCCGTCACGCTCGCGCCGCGCAGCCTCAGCGCCCGCGCGAACGTCCAGAAGTCGTCCGCGCTCGCCGCCTCCAGGGGCAGGTAGATGGCATCGCACCCGGCGGCGGCGAAGGCGGCGTTGTGCATCGCGGGCGACAGCGAGTGCCCTACCGGCGCACCGAGCACGCCGTACAGCCGTGTCGAGTCCGAGACCGAGCGGACCCGGAACTCGTCGAGCATGCGGCGCAGGGCGATCTGACCCGGGGCGACGCCGTCGCCGGCGTAGGTCCAGGCCGACCCGAAGCGGTCGGGCAGCACGCGGGACGCCGTGCCCGCCGGCCCCATCGCGACCAGCACGCGGCCCGGCTCGCCGGCGCCGACCTCCAGCAGGGCCAGGGTCTCGGTCAGGCTGCGCGCCCGGGCGGCGATCTTCACGACCTCGGCGCCGGTCGCCCGCAGGGCCCGGTAGCGGTCGGCGAGGTCGCCGGGCATCCGCTCGAAATCATGCGTCGACAGGACGACGTTCCGCCCGCGCCGGGCCCGAATCAGGTCGTCCAGTCCGGCCCGCCATTCCAGATCGACGTAGTCGGCGCCGAGCTCCAGCGCCCGCTCGAGCAGGCCGCGGCGCTCCTCCTCGGAGCCGCGGAAGCCGCCTCCCTCCCAGGCGGGCCGGCAGGTCACCACCACGGGGGTGCGCCGGCCCGCGAGCGCGGCGGCGACATCCGGGTCGCGCACCTGATCGAGGCGCAGCTCGACCAGGTCCGCCCCGTCCGTCCCGTCGCGGCGCGCCCGCAGCTCCGCCATCGTTCGGCCCGTTACCGTCGCGCACAGCCTGGCTCGCACCCGCTCACCGTTTCCGACAAAAAAAGCCTCTTCAACCGTTGCGGCTGAAGAGGCTCGAAAATCCGTCTCGTCCTGAATGTCGACCTGCCGGCCTACATGTCAGCCCCTCCAGCGGGCACGCTGAACACGTAGCGCCACCACCAGCCGCAACTGGCCGTGGCGTAACCGAAACGGGCGTAGCGCAAGGCTCGACCGGAGATCATGTGATGCCTGACCCTAGCAGACGGTGCAACGGGCTGTCAATTTCCGTGCCTGGCCGCCCAGGCCGCTCCCCTTCGAGCCCCGCATGCGAAGCCTCTCACGCGGCGCGACGCCCCGGGGTGGCTACGGCGCCGCCTCCGCGTCGACCGGCTCGAGCCGGAGCAGCGCGCCGTCCTCCTCGTCGGTCAGCACGTAGATCAGGCCGTCCGGCCCCTGCCTCACCTCCCGAATGCGCTGCCTGAACTCGCGCAGCAGCGACTGCTGGCGCACCAGCAGGCCGCGATCGTTGAAGATCAGGCGCTGCACCTCCCGCCCGCGCAGCGCGCCGACGAAGAGGTCTCCGGTCCAGTTCGGAAAGCGGTCGCCCGTGTAGAACAGCATGCCCGCCGGCGAGATCGACGGGCTCCAGAAGAAGACCGGGTCGTCGATGCCCTCCGCTTGCCGGGCGGTCTGCTGCGGCCCGGAGTACGTGCCGGTGAGATCGCCGGAGTACGCCCGTCCGTACGAGACGACCGGCCAGCCGTAGTTGGCGCCGGCGCGGATGATGTTCACCTCGTCGCCGCCCTGGGGGCCGTTCTCCGTCTCCCACAGCTCGCCGGTCTCCGGGTGGAACGCGAGCCCGTTCGCGTTGCGGATGCCGAGCGCGTAGATCTCCGGCCGGTGGCCCGGCGTGTCGACGAACGGGTTGTCCTCGGGAACGGTTCCGTCGTCGTTCAGCCGCAGCACCTTGCCGGCGTGGTCGGCCGGGTCCTGGGCGCTCTCGGCCTGGCCCACCGGGTTGCGGGTCGGGACACCGATGACCATGTACACCTTGCCGTCCGGCCCGAACGCGATGCGAGCCGTCTGGGCTCCGCCCATGTACGGCGCTTCCGCCACGAACAGGTCGCGCACCTCCACGAGCGCGCCCCGCCCCTCGAACTTGCCGCGGGCGAGTACCGGCGTGCCCGCCATGCGGTGCGCCGAGCTCTGCTGGTGGTAGGTGAAGTAGACGAACTGGTTCTCCGCGAAGCGGGGATGGAGTGCGATGTCCATCAACCCCTTGCGGCGCCTGGTGAACACCTCCGGGATGCCGGCCAGCGGCTCGGGGTCGAGCACGCCGTCGCGCACGATGCGAAGCCGGCCGCCGTGCTCCGTGATCAACAGGTCGCCATTCGGCAGGAAGGCAAGCGCCCACGGGCGCACCAGGCCCGTCATGGGCACCGCCCGGAAGCTCTGCTCCTGCGTGTGGAAGATCCGCGGCTCGTCGGACAGGGCGGCCGACGGCTCGCAGCCCTGACAGTCGGTCCGCCGCTGCCTTTCGTCGATCGCCGGCTCGAACTCCTGCGCCGCGGCCGGCACGCCCAGCAGCACCGCGACGGCGACGCTCGCGACAGCCAGCAGCTCACGTGGAATGGCTCCGTTCAGCATCGGCATCTCCTGACCATGAGAAGGTTCCGCTACAGCATAGCGCGGTTCCCCCGGCGCCCGAACATCCTTGACCTGCCGCCTGCGGTCCGCTATACACATCGGCTATAGGCAGTCGACGCTGCGGCCTGCTCCATGAGACGCATCGCCCCCATCCTCTTCCTGGCGGCGGGCCTGTGCACCGTGACGCTCCCGGCGACCACGGCGCGCATGCTCCTGGAAGAGGTGCGGCCGGGCATGCGCGGCGTCGGCCTCACCGTGTTCGACGGGACCCGCCGTGAGGAGTTCGGCGTCGAGATCCTCGGCGTCCTGCGCAACGTCATGGGCCCGCGCCGCAGCGTCATCGTGGCCAGGTTGTCCGGCGGACCGCTGGCCGAGACCGGCGTCATCCAGGGCATGAGCGGCAGCCCGGTCTACATCGACGACCGTCTGGTCGGCGCCGTCTCGTACGCGCTCGGCTCGTTTCCGAAGGAGCCGATTGCCGGCATCACCCCGATCGGCGAGATGGCGGCGGCGGACGCCAACCGGGCCGCGGTCGTGCGGCCGGCGATGCTGCCGCCGGCGTTTCCGGCGACGCCCGCCGACCTGCAGGCGGCGATCGGCGCGGCATTCGACCGGCTGCGCCCGTTCGCCCGGCAGCCCGATCACGTGCGCGCGCTCGGCCTGCCGCCGGCGGCCGGCCAGCGGCTGGGCACCCTGCTGCGGCCCATCGCCACGCCGGTCGTGCTCAACGGATTCGATCCGCGCGTCCGGGAGCTGTGGACCGCCGCGTTCCACGGCGGCGGTTTCGTCGCCGCCGTCGGCGCCGGCCAGACCCCACGCGCGGCGCCGGCCGCACCCCTGCAGCCAGGCGATCCGATCGGGGCGACGCTCGTGCGGGGCGACCTGACGATGGCCGGCACGGGCACCGTGACGCTCGTGGACGACGGCCGCGTCTACGCCTTCGGCCACCCGTTCTACAACCTCGGGCCGATACGCTTCCCGATGACCCGGGCCTCCGTGACGACGCTGCTGCCGAGCCTGGCCCTGTCGTCGAAGATCGCGGCGATCGGGGAGGTCGTCGGGACGCTGGATCAGGACCGCTCGACCGGCATCTTCGGCGCGCTCGGACCGGGGCCGGCTCTCGTCCCCGTCAGCGTCAAGCTGCACGAGCCGGAGCGTCAACTGACACGCGAGTTCGCGTTCGAGGTCGTCGAGGACCGGCTGTTCACTCCGCTGCTGACCTACACCGGCGTACTGAGCACGTTCCTGTCCTGGACCCGCGAGCGCGGGGCGTCGACCTATGCCCTCAGCAGCACGACGCGCGTCCGCGGCCACGCCGACGTCGCGTTCGAGGACATCTACAGCGGCGACACCGCCCTGTTCGGCGCGGCCGGGGCGATTGCCAATCCCTTGACCACGCTGTTGAACAACCGCATCGCACCCCTCGAGCTGGATGGGATCGACATCGAGATCACGTCGGCGGAGAAGCCGCGCACGGCGATTATCGAGCGCGTCTGGCTCGACACGCCGCGCATCCGCCCCGGCGATGCCGTGCGGGTCCATGTGCTCGCGCGCGGCTACGGCGGCGCCGAGCTGGTCGAGACGGTCACGGTCGACATCCCGCGCCACGCGGCCGGGCGGCTGCAGCTGCTCGTGTCGGATGCGCCGCAGCTGAATGCGCGCGAGCTCCGCGGGTCGCGATCGACGCAGGCACCCGGCACGGTCGAGCAGATCATCCGCACCCTCAACGCGACCCGGCGCAACAACCGCCTCTACGTCAAGCTGCTCAGCTCCCAGCCGGGCGCGGTCGTTCGGGGTGCGCCGATGCCGGCACTGCCGCCGTCGGTGCTGGCGGTGCTCGAGGGCGACCGGAGCGGCAGCGGACTCCGGCGGCTCTCCCAGGCCACGCTCGGCGAGTGGGAGATCCGCACCGACCACGCGGTGTCCGGCTCCCGCATGCTCACGGTGGACATCGAGGCAGGATGACGAGCCCGCGCTCGCGCTGGCGAACGGGCCTCCGCCGCGCCGCAATTGCGGCCGCAGCCTGCCTGCCGGTCGTCGTGCTCCACGCATCCGCGCCCGTTTTCTGGCGGATCTCGACGCAGGCGGAGTTCCTCGCCGGCGAGGCCGACAGGGTGTCGATCGACGCGGACGGCCGGCTGACGCTGGCCCGCGACGCGGAGCTGCTCTACGAAGCGACCGCCCCGTTCCTGTGGTCGCTCGCGCCGGCGGGCGGCGCGCTGTGGATCGGCAGCGGCGGCGACGGCAGGGTGTTTCGCCTGGGGCCGGACGGCACCGCCTCGACGGTCTTCGAGACCGCGGAGCAGAACGTCCATGCCGTCCACCCCTATGGTGCGGGCGAAGCCCTGGTCGGCACCTCTCCCGACGGCGCGCTGTTCCGGGTCGGCAGCGGCCGCTCCGAGCAGGTCTTCGACCCCGACGACCGCTATATCTGGGCGATCGCGGCCGACGCGGCGGGCAACCGCCTCGTGGCCACCGGTGACGCGGGCCGCATCTACCACTTGTCCCCCGACGGCGAGGCGAGCGTGTTCTACGAGGCGGACGCGTCGCACGTCCTCGCCCTGGCCCGCGACGCCGAGGGCAACCTGCTGGCGGGCACCGGCACGCCGGGACAGGTGCTGCGAATCGGCGCCGACGGGCGCGGCTTCGTCGTCCTCGACTCGCCGTACGCGGAGATTCGGGCGCTCCGCGTCGCGGGCGACGGCACGCTCTACGCGGTCGCCGTCGGCGAGTCGGCGCCGCGCGGCGCCGCGTCCCGGCCAGCGCCGCCCACACGCTCGCCCGGCGTCCCGCGCGTGACGACGTCCACCTCGGTCACCGCCGTCGTCGTGGGCGATGCCGGGCAAACCTCGGCGACAACCGCCCGCCCGGCGCAGACGGCCGGGCCGACATCGCCGGTGCGGGGCGCCGTCTACCGGATTCGCGCCGACGGCGTGTGGGACACGGTGTGGGAATCCTCGCGGGAGACGCCGTACGATGTCTCGATCGACGCGCGCGGCGACCTGCTGATCGGCACCGGCCCCAGCGGCCGCATCTACCACGTCGCCGAGGATCCGCCGCGGGTCCGGCTGCTCGCACGGGCGCCCGCGCGGCAGGTCACCAGCTTTGCGGCCGGCGCCGGCGGCGCCCGCTACTACGCCACGGCCAACCCCGGCAAGGTCTATCGACTGCTGCCCGGTCAGGCCGGCCAGGGCGCGTACCTGTCGGACGTGCGCGATGCCCGGACGGTCGCCAGGTGGGGCACGTTGCGCTGGCAAGCGCTGATCCCCGGCGACAGCTCGGTGCAGCTCTTCACCCGGTCGGGCAACACGTCCACGCCCAACGACGCGTGGAGCCCCTGGTCAGTGGCCTACAGCGACGCGGACGGCTCCCCCATCACCAGCCCCAGGGCACGCTATCTGCAATGGAAGGCCGAGCTGCGCGGCGGCGCCGACACCCCGACGCTGCTCTCGGTCACGGCCGCGTACCTGCCGCAGAACCTGCGGCCCGAGATCACGACGCTGACCGTGCACGACCCGGGCGTGGCCTTCCAGCGGCCGTTCGCGAGCGGAGATCCGCCCATCGCGGGTCTCGACGACCGTCTGGAAGCGGGTTCCGGGAACGGCGCCGGCGGAGCGCAGAGTGACACCCAGCAGACGGCGCTGGGACGCCGCGTCTACCGGCGAGGGCTCCGCACGTTCGTCTGGACGGCGCGCGACCCGAACAACGACACGCTGCGTTTCGATCTGCTGGTGCGCACCGAGACGGACACGTCGTGGCGCGCGCTGCGGACCGGGATCGGGAGCTCCATCTACACGTGGGATACGACGTCCGCTCCCGACGGGACCTACCTCGTCCGCCTCGTCGCCTCCGACGCCGACACCAACGCGCCAGGGACAGGCCTCGAGGGCCTCGCCGAGAGCAAGCCGTTCGACGTGGACAACTCGCCGCCCCGCATCGACATCGATGCCCCGCGCCCGGACGCGGGCGGGTTCGCGGTCTCGTTCGTCGTCACCGACGGGCAGTCTCCGGTGCGCCGCGTCGAGTATTCGCTCGACACCGCACGCTGGGAGGTGCTGTATCCGCTCGACGGGATCGCCGATTCCAGGGTCGAGCGCTTCCAGCTGTCCGTCGACCGCGATCAGATCGACCGGCTCGCCATCCGGGCCGCCGACGCGCTGGGCAACGCGGCCACGGCTGCGTCCCGCTAGCTGCAATCAGACGGGGCTGCGCCCTGAACCCCCCGGCGTCCGCTTGCGGGGACCCTTCGCCCCGCGCCGCTCCCGCCGAGGCGCGCTGTGCGCGCCTTGCGGAGTCTGCACCCTTGACTAGGGCGCAGACTCCCAGCAGCTAGCCTTTCTCCGGGTCGACGGGCTCGAGCCGCAGCAGTGCGCCGTCCTGCTCGTCGGTCAGCAGGTAGATCAGGCCGTCCGGCCCCTGCTTGACCTCCCGGATGCGCTGCCTGAGCTCGCGAAGCAGCGACTGCTGGCGTACCAGCAGGCCGCGATCGTTGAAGATCAGGCGCTGGAGCTCCGCGCCCCGCAGCCCGCCGACGAACAGGTCGCCCTGCCAGTTCGGGAAGCGGTCGCCGGTATAGAACATCAGCCCGGCGGGCGAGATCGACGGGCTCCAGAAGAAGACCGGGTCCTCGATCCCCTCCGCCTGCCGGGCGGTCTGCTGCGGCCCGGAATGCGTCCCGGTCAGGTCGCCCGAGTACGCCCGTCCGTACGAGACGACCGGCCAGCCGTAGTTGGCGCCGGCGCGGATGATGTTGACCTCGTCGCCGCCCTGCGGCCCGTTCTCGGTCTCCCACAGCTCGCCGGTGTCCGGGTGCCAGGCCAGCCCGTTCGCGTTGCGGATGCCGAGGGCGTAGATCTCGGGGCGATGCCCCGGCGCGTCGACGAACGGATTGTCGTCGGGAACGCTGCCATCGTCGTTGAGGCGCAGCATCTTGCCGGCGTGGTTGGACGGGTCCTGCGCGTAGTCGGCCGAGCCCACCTCGTAACGCGCCGGCTGGCCGATCACCATGTACAGCTTGCCGTCGGGTCCGAAGACGATGCGCGAGGTCTGCGCCGCGCCCATGTAGTCGGCGTCCGCCACGAAGAGGTCCCGCACCTCCACCAGTGCGCCCCGCCCCTCGAACTTGCCGCGGGCGAGCACCGTCGTGGCGGCCAGCCGGTGCTTGGGGCTCGCCTTGTGGTAGGTGAAGTAGACGAACTGGTTCTCCAGGAAGCGGGGATGCAGCGCGACGTCCATCAGCCCCTTGCGGCGGGGTGTGAACACCTCTGGCAGGCCGGCTAGCGGCTCGGGATCGAGCACGCCGTCGCGCACGATGCGGAGCCGGCCGTCGTGCTCGGTGATCAGCAGGTCGCCGTTCGGCAGGAAGGCCAGCGCCCAGGGGCGCACCAGGCCCTTCATCGGCACCACCCGGAAGCTCTGCTCCTGCGTGTGGAAGACCTGCGGCTCGGCGGACAGCGCGGCCGACGATTCGCAACCGCGACAGCCCTGCCGCTGTTGGGTCTCCTGCGCCGCGGCCGGTACGTTCAAGGCCGCCACGAGGGCGGCGGACACCGCGGCGGCGGCGAACGAACCACCAGATACAGCTCCGTTCAGCATCGGTATCTCCTGACAATGAGAGCGTTCCGCTACAGCATAGCGCGGTTCGCCACGGCGCCCCGCACATCCTCCGCCGCCGCCCGTCGTGCGCAACGGCCTCTGCGGCGGCGGACGCCGGCCCGGACGGCGTCCTGCTACCATGGAGCCGCAGCAGACGCGCATGCTGAACGGCATCTTCGTCGTCGTCGCCCTCGCCTCGATTCTCGCCGCGGCGCTCAGCGGGGAGATGCGGGCCCTGACCGATGCGGTCGTCTCGTCGGCGCGCGGCGCCGTCGACCTTGCGATCGGCCTCGTGGGGGTCATGGCCTTCTTCCTCGGCCTCATGCGCGTCGCGTCCGACGCCGGGCTGATGGCGCGCCTGGCGCGGCTCGTCAGCCCGGTCATGCGCCTGCTCTTCCCGGGACTGCCTCCGGACAGCCCGGCCATGAGCGCCATGCTCCTGAACATCGCGGCCAACATGATGGGTTTGGCGAATGCGGCCACGCCCTTCGGCATCAAGGCGATCGAGGAGCTCGACAAGCACAACAGCCGGCACGGGGTGGCCACGAATCACATGGTGCTCTTCCTGGCCATCAATACCTCGGGGCTGGCCCTGCTCCCGACCGGGATGATCGGCATCCGTGCGGCGCTCGGCTCGGGCGACGCGGCCGGCATCCTGCTGCCCACGTGGTTCGCCACCGCGGCGGCCACCGTCGTCGGGGTGACGGCCGCGCTGCTTCTGGCCCGCCTGCCCCGTTATCGTGCCTCGGCCCCGCCACCGCTCGCGGCGCCGGCCCCCGACGCGGCCGCACCCGGGCGCGAGACGCCGGCGGCCGACCCGGCGGCGGCAACCGTCAGCGCCGCCCGTCCCGCCGCAGGGCGCCGGGCGCTGGGCTGGGGGTTCTGGGCGACCTTCCTGATCGCGGCCGCGAGCGTCCTCTTCAACCGCGACCCGGCCGTCCCGGCCGGCGACGTGCTGCGCGACATGGCCTCGTCGTGGCTTCTGCCGGCGGTCGTCGCCGCGCTCGTGCTCTACGGCTGGGTCCGCGGCGTGCGCGTGTACGAGTCGCTCGTCGAGGGCGCCCGGGACGGGTTTCAGGTCGCCATCCGCATCATTCCGTATCTGGTCGCCATTCTCGTGCTGGTCGGGATGTTCAGGGCGTCCGGGGCGCTGGACGTGCTGATCGGGCTCGCGGCGCCGCTGACCGGCCTGGTCGGCATCCCGGCCGAGGCCCTGCCAATGGCCCTGCTGCGCCCGCTGTCCGGCTCGGGCGCCATGGGGGTGGCCTCGGAGGCGATGACGGAGTACGGTCCCGATTCGCTGATCGGCTACCTGGTCAGCACCTACCAGGGCAGCACCGAGACCACGTTCTACGTGCTGGCCGTCTACTTCGGCGCCGTCGGCGTCAAGGACACCCGCCACGCGGTGCCCGCCTGCCTGCTGGCGGACGTTGCCGGCATCCTGGCCGCCACGTTCATCGTCAACGCCCTGTTCGGCTAGCCTCAATCAGACGGGGCTGTGCTCCGAACCCCCGGCGTCCGCTTGCGGGGACCCCTGCGCCCCGCGCCGCTCCCGCCGAGGCGCGCTGTGCGCGCCTTGCGGAGTCTGCGGCGCAGACTCCTGGTCTCCTGCTACCTGTAGCGGGTCTCGATGTAGCCGTGCTCGGCCGTCCACTGCACCCGCAGCTGCGGCAGATCGCCGGCGGAATCCCGCGCGTAAAAATAGACCAGCACTTCCGTGTACCGGTCCTGCAGCGGCCGGATCAGCTCGCGCGCGAGGGCGGCCGTGTCCACCCCGTCCGCCACCTCAACCTCGACGGTGAAGGCGCCGTGGGCGGTCGCCATCTCGGCGATGCGCCAGTTTTCGTTGACGAGCGGGAGCCCATTGTCGGGCGCGGCCGGGCGCGCGGCGTCTCCGTCCGGGCCGGCGACCCCGCAGCCCCAGGACACCAGGAGCCAGACGGCGACGGCCGCGCCCATGTGTCCGGCCGCGCAGCGCGAGCGCAATCGGCTCCGCGGGCTGCCGGCGGCGGGCAGAACGCCGCGCGGCCCGTCAGGGCTGGGGGACGATGCGGATGTACGGCAGCGGCGAGCGCCACCCATCGGGGTATTTCTGCCGGGCTTCGTCGTCCGACACCGCCGGCAGGATGATGACGTCGTCACCCTGCTGCCAGTTGACCGGGGTCGCCACCTTCTTGCCGGCCGTCAACTGGCAGGAATCGAGCAGCCGCAGCACCTCGTCGAAGTTCCGGCCGGTGCTCATGGGATAGGTCAGCGTCGCCTTGATCTTCTTGTCGGGGCCGATGACGAAGACCGACCGCGCGGTCGCGTTGTCGACCGGCGTGCGCCCCTCGGACGTGTCGCCTGCCTCGGCCGGCAGCATGTCGTACAGCTTGACGATCTCGAGCCGGGGATCCCCGATCAGCGGATAGGTGACCCGGTGGCCCTGCGACGCCTCGATGTCCCGCGACCACCGCTCGTGATTGCTCACGCCGTCGACGCTGATGCCGAGGATCTTGCAGTTGCGCTTGTCGAACTCGGGCTTGAGGCCGGCCATGTAGCCGAGCTCGGTCGTGCAGACCGGCGTGAAGTCCTTCGGATGCGAGAACAGGATGGCCCACCCGTCGCCGATCCACTCGTGGAAGTCGATCGGCCCCTGGGTCGTCTCGGCCTCGAAGTTGGGCGCTTCGTCGTTGATCCTCAATGCCACGTTCCTTCCATCCTTCCCACCGGCGGCGGCCGCTCAGTCGAGCGTCCACAGGGTCAGCGTCGAGACATCCTTGACGAACAGCCGGTTGCCGGCGAGCGTTGGTTGCGTCCACGTCGCGCTGTCGGCGACGTCGTACCGCTCCACCACCTCGAGGCCCGTCCGGGTAGCGTTGAGCACGAGCAGCTCCGCGTCGTCCTGCAGCGACAGCAGCGTCCGGTCCGAGCGCAGGATCGCGGCGTTCTCCGCCTGCCGCGGATTGCCGGTCCACAAGACCTCGCCGGTGTCCAGATCGAGCGCGAAGTACTGGCCGCTGTTGAGGTGCGAGAGCCCGAACAGCACCCCGTCCGCGACGACGCCGTTCGTCATGTCCAGGGCCACCTCGCTGGCGTGCCAGACGTCGTCGGTCGTCCAGGCGTCGCCCTCGCGCAACACCCGGAAGGCGGTGACGCCGTTCCCCTGGCCCGACTCGATCAGCCTGTCCCCATGCCATATGGGCGTCTGCGAGTTGGTCGTGTAGGCCGTCGTGAACGGCCGGCTCCACAGCAGCTCGCCGGTCCGCACCGCGACGCCGACCAGGTTGTCCTGCGTGTAGGTGACGACCTGGCGGACCCCCTCGATGTCGAGCACCAGCGGCGAGCCGTACGACGGCCCGTCGCCGTCCCAGCTCCAGCGAACGTCCCCGGTTGCCGTGTCGAAGGCGGTCAGCGCGCCGTCGTCATGTCCGCCGACATGGAAGATCACGAGATCGCCTTCGACCACGGGGGACATCGCCGTATGATAGAACGGCTCGACTGCGTCTCCGGGCACCTGCCACAGCAGCGCGCCGTCGTCCGCGTCGAACGCGCTCACGATGCCGCTCATGCCGAGGGTGAACAGCCGGCCGGCCGCGTAGGCCGGCGTCGACTTGGGCCCCGGTCCGTGCGGATTCGTGGCCGGATTCATCGCGAACGGCGCCGGATAGGCCGAACGCCAGATCGTCTCGCCCGTCGCCGGGTCGAGCGCCAGCAGCACCTCGTCCTCCGCCTGCCGGACGTACAGGTACAGGCGCTCGCCGATCAGCAGCGGCGTGGCGTAGCCCGAACCGACCTCGACGGCCCAGCGTTGGCGCAACCGGTCGGGCCAGGGCGCGGGAACGTCGAACGCCGCGGCGACGCCGTCGCGGTTCGGTCCGCGCCACTGCGTCCACTCCTGCGCCGCGGCGGCCGGCGCGAACGCCGGAAGCACGAGCGTTGCCACCAACCCGGTGCACACGATGCTCCGCGTTGTGCTCATGGGTACCACGGCCTCCTAGGACAGTCCGATGAGTCGGGCGCCGATGGTGACGCCGAGGAACAGGCCCATCGAGGTCAGCGCGACGACCTTCGGCCAGACGGGGCCGAGCGACCCTTCGTCGGCATCGATCACCTTGCGCCGCACCGTGAAGATGAAGATGATGCCCAACAGCAGCATCTCCATCTTCCACCACCAGAACGGGCTGTAGTACTGCTTGATCGACGTCGAGGCCATCGTCGGCGTGCCCGTGATGGCCAGCGCCACCAGCGCCCCCACCAGCCAGGGCTGCGCGTCCTCGGCCACCTGCCGCAACGGCTGCGCCGTCAGACCCACGCCCAACAGCCGCAGGTCCACCACCAGCAAGGCCCCCGAGAAGAAGGCCACCGCCACCAGGTGCATCACCTGAATGATGGGGCTGTACCAGACCGCCGACTGAAACGTCAGGCTCAGCGCGCTGCCTTCTATCCACTCGAAAAATTCCAGGACCATCGCCCTTGCCCTCGCAGCCTACGGTGTCAGCCCCAGGTCCAGCCACCACTGCGGAACCAGACCGCTGTAGGCAATCATCCGACCCGTCACGATGACCGCCGCCCACAGCACCAGACCCAACGCGCCGGCCACCCGCGCCGACACCGGCGGCAGCACGTCGTTGTCCCACTTGTCCACCGAGCGGTAGATCGTCCAGTGGAAAATCATCGCGTTGGCCAGCGCCGCCAGCAACAGCAGGTTCTTCATCCAGAACCAGAAGTTGCCGTAGAAGCGCATCGGCTGCCCGTAGAACAACAGCCCCCCGCTGACCACCGACATCGCCAGACCCAGCATCTGCCACTTGAACAGCCGGTTCTGAATGTGCGACACCGGCGTGCGCACATTCCCCGCCCCCGTCAGCCGCAGGTCCATCATCACCAGCAGACCCGCAATCACGCACATGCTCACCACGTGCGACGTCAGCAGAATCGGATAGCCGAAGATCGACTCGCGCAATGCCGTGCTCATCGGCATCGCTTCCAGCCACTCGAACACGCTGCGTAACGACATCCGTGCCTGCCTCCTCGCGTATGACAGCAGCCGTGATCTACTTGCGTGGTACGCCCGGGCTTGGACCGCCGACTGTATATCACGACGATACCCCGGTCAAGACGGCGCTCGCGCCGGTTGCGCCCCGCCGTCCGCGTGGCTGATAATCGCCGGCGGGAACCGGCGGACGCACCCGGAACCGGTCGGGAGGAGGGTCCACGATGAAACGGCATCTGGTCGCGTGCGGCGTGCTGGCGGTCGGCATCGGACTCGCGGCGTCGGCGCGGGCGCAGATCCAGGAGGCGTCCGACGCGGAGGCGCGGGCGCAGGCGTTCGAGCCGCTCACCGACGCCGTCCTCGAGAACCCCGACCCGTCCGACTGGCTGCACTGGCGGCGGACGCTCGATGGCTGGGGCTACAGCCCGCTCGACCAGATCAACCGGGACAACGTCCACCAGCTCCAGCTCGCCTGGTCGTGGCAGATGCGGCCCGGGCTCAGCCAGCCGACGCCGCTGGTCTACGACGGGATCATGTACCTGCCGAACCCCGACGGCTACGTCCAGGCCCTCGATGCCGTGAGCGGCGACCGGATCTGGGAGTACCGCAAGATCTTCGAGAACACGCCGGACGAGAACTTCCGCAACCGGATGCGCTCGCTGGCCATCTACGGCAGCAACATCTACGTCACCACGGCCGATGCGCACCTGCTCGCCCTCGACGCGCGGACGGGCGAGGTCGTGTGGGACCACGTGGTGGCCGACCACCGGCTCGGCTACCGCTACACGAGCGGCGCCATCGTGGCGGACGGCAGGATCGTCGCCGGCATCACCGGCTGCGAGCGCTACAAGAACGAGGTGTGCTTCATCTCCGGCCACGATCCCGACACCGGGCGCGAGCTGTGGCGCACCTCGACCATCGCGGGGCCCGGCGCGCCCGGAGGTGATACCTGGGGCGACCTGCCCCTGCTGTTCCGGGCCGGCGGGGACGCCTGGATCCCCGGCAGCTTCGACGCGACGACGGGCCTGATGTACTGGTCCACCGCGCAGGCGAAGCCCTGGGCGCGGGTATCGCGCGGCACGGACGGCGACGCGTTGTATACGAACAGCGTGCTGGCGATCGAGCCCGCCGACGGCGACCTGCGCTGGTACCACCAGTTCGTGCCCGGTGAATCGCACGACCTGGACGAAGTGTTCGAGAGCGTCCTGATCGACAATGGCGGGCGGCGCTCGGTCTTCAAGATGGGCAAGCTCGGGATCCTGTGGGAGCTCGACGCGGCGACCGGCGAGTTCATCGACGCCCATGACCTCGGCTTCCAGACGCTCGTGTCGCTCGACCGGCAGACAGGCGCCGTGTCCTACCTCCCGGGCATGATCCCGGAGGCGGGCGTGGAGCTCGAGTTCTGCCCGGACTTCCGGGGCATCCGGAACGTGATGGCCACGGCCTACCATCCGGAGACGAGGGCGCTCTACATCCCCATCACGCCCAGCTGCACCCGAGGCATCTTCTCCGAGGTCGAGCGCACGGCGCACCCGGAGGGCGACCTCTACTTCTATTTCAATCCGGCCTGGACGGGATGGCGCACCACCGGCAGCAACCCGCATCCGCTGAGCCCGGAGCACGCCGGCCAGCTCATCGCCATGGACATCGACACGGGAGAAATCCTGTGGCGGCACCGCACGACCACGCGCCCCCTGGCGGCGGCGCTGACCACCGGCGGCGGGCTGGTGGTCAGTGGCGACACCGATCGGCACCTGTTCCTGCACGATGTGGAGACCGGGCAGGTCCTGTACCGGACGCGCCTGCCCTCGCCTGTCCAGGGCTATCCGATGACGTACGCGGTGCACGGCAAGCAGTACCTGGCCATTCCGGTGGGCGGCGGACGGGCGCCGGGCGCGCCCAATGCGCTGTTCGTCTTCACCCTGCCGGCGTTGTAGCCGAAACCGCTACGGTGCAAGGCCCGCCGCGCCGGTCGGCGCGGTGACCGGCATCTACCTCCTGAGCTGCAGCATGGTCGAGATGGAACCAATGCTGCGGCGGTGGCGCGGGCGACAACCAGCCGCAAACTCTGCTAGCCGCCGGCCTGCTGGATGGCCGCGGTCGAGGCACCGTGGCGGACGAGCTTGGCGGCCAAGCCGCGGCGCACGGAGTCCGACGAGACGCCACTGAGGCCGGCCAGCTCGGCGAGGGTCTGGAGGCGCCGGTTGATCTGGCCGGCGGAGAGCGGAATCACGCGGTCGGCGGCGGCCGGTGCCCGCGCGCCGCGCAGGGCGTCGACGGCCCCGGCGAATCCGCCAACGAGCAGCCGGTAGTCCTCGCGGACGGCCTTCGGGTTGGTTCTCGAGGCGCGGACGCGAACCCGCAATTGCCCCCGCCGGTCCGTGTCGGCAACGTCCGGCCAGTGGAGCGCGGCGATCTCCGAGCGGCGCAGGCCGGCGCAGAAGGCGAGACTGACGATTGCGCCATCCTCCAGGCCGCGGGCAGCGGCCACTCGGGGCGATTCGAGGCCGCGGCCTGTGCGTCGGGGTCGGGGGGCCAGCGCCAGCAGCCTGACGGCGCTCTCTAGCGAGAGCGGCGCGGCTTGGCGCGGCGCAGCGTCCGGGCGCGAGGCGTGCTGCCCGGGGATGCCGGCGACGACGGCGCGCACGCTCGCCGCAGCCGTCGGATCGGCCAGGCCGCAGGCGCGGTGCGCTGACCCGATGGCGGCGGCGACCACGCGGACGGTCGCGGTCTTGGTTGTGTCGGCGCGCTCGGCCAGATAGGCGGCGACGATGAGGGGCGCGGCGGGCAGCGGCACGGTCCCGCGGGTTCGGCACCAGGACTCGAAGCGTACCCATTGTCCCGCATACGTGCGGCGGGTGTTTGCCGCGCGGGCGCCAGCGACCGCCCAGGGGATCCGCGTCTGCTCGCGCGCCGACACGGGGGCCGCGCGCCAGGTCGGGCTAGCCGCGGCGGGTGCTGCGCCCCGCCGCGCCACGGCCGGCGGGTCGGGCGCCTGTCGGTCGCGCCTCATGAGTAGGTTTTCCGGACAACTCGCTGGCGCTCGAGGTAGTCGACCGCCGCCCGCATCTCGTCGGCATCCCACGCCGTCCAGTCGTCACTTGTAGGCAGACCCGACACGCCGGCGCTACGGCCGCCGGCGACCATCCGGACCGCTAGCCTGCATTATTCCTGAGGCTGTCGAATCGGTCACGGGTGGGGTCTGATTGTCGGACGAGCGCAGCCTGCGGACTGTGTCGGCGGCAGGTTGCGGCGTGGTTGAGCCGCCGTGGCAGGGTGACGGCGTGCCCGAAGCGCGCGGCAACGACAGCGCCGCCGGCTGGGGCGCGTGAGAGCGGCTGTGGGATTTGGCTGGCAGACGGCAGGAGAACAGGCTACCCGGCGCGCGCGCCAAGGGCGAGGGCGATGTGGCGCCAAGCATCGAGGTATGGCGTCGCCCGCGGCAGATGCAGGACGAGGCGGCGGACAGAGCGGCGGACGTCAACGCCGAGTTTGAGCAGCCGGTCGCGCAGCCACGTCACCTGCGTGCGGGCGCAGGCGGTGCGTGCGGCGCGCAAGCGGAGTTCCTGCATGAGCACGTAGGCGGCGGCCGTCAGGAAGACGCGCAACTGGTTCGCCCAGAACTTGCAGCAGCTCGTACGGTCGATCTGCAGGCCGTCGAGCAACTCCTTGATGCGGTTCTCGATATCGCCGCGGGCACAGTAGATCTTCTCGTAGATAAAGCGCGGCGTCTGGCGCAGATTGGTGACGACGAAGCGCGGATTGTCGCGCGGCTCGCGGCCGGCGAGCCGCACGACTTCGGCTTTGATCACGACACGGCGCTCATGGTCCCACGTGCCCGCTCGATAGCAACGGGTGTCGGTGTAGACGTGCGCCGTCTGGTCGTCGTGCGCGCTCTTGGCCCGCGCCTCGACCAGGGCGGACGCGGCGTGCCGCAGCAGGACGGCGTTCTTGGCCATCGCCACGACGTAGTCGAGCCGCGGCTCGGCGTCGAGAAAGTCGAAGATTTCCGGGGTGGCAAAGCCCCCGTCGAGCCGGACGAGCAAGCGCGCCCGCGGAAACGCGCAGCGCAGTAGCGGGAGCAACCGAGACAACACCCCCAGCGTCCCGTCGGCAGCCACCGCCTTGCCCGGCCGCAGCACAGCGGCGCACAGATACTGCTCGACCTCGCGGTCGAAGCGCACGAAGGCCAGCAACGGGAGGTAACACCAGCTGTCGTAGTAGCTGTTGAAAAACGTCAACTGCTGCGCGCCATGCGTCCGGTCGTCGGTCGGGTCCAGATCGATCGTGATGCGTCGCGCCCGCCCGCCCAGTCGGCGCCGATGCCGCTCGATGACGCTCGCCGCCAACTCACGCCCCATCCGATAGAGGGCCGAGCGGCCCGCGTCGTTCTCAAACCGCGAGATCGTCGGTTGCGACGCCAGCCGCCGCCCGGCCACCGGGTCGCGTCCCAGCAGCAGCTTGTGGATCGGATCGTCGGCGAGATGGTCGGCATCATTGCCGTCGGGATGGCCGCAGGCAATCCCGAAGACCCGCTGGCCGACCAGGTCCTCGAGCGTGTGCCGAATCTTCTCCGGCGCGCGTTCATCCACCAGACAGCGGGCGAACGCCTTGACCAAGCCATACACCCGCTCGGCCGCCTTGAGCAACACGGCCCCGCCATCCGAACTCGCCTGCTCGCGGTCGAAGGTGGCCACGAGCGGCTTGTCGAACAGATCCGGGAACCGAACAGTCTGTGGTATCGTGGCGTTCGTCACGCAAGAGCCTCCGTTGTGCCAAAAACGTTTGTGGGCAACAGCGTTTTAGCACACGGAGGCTCTTGTGTCTCTACCGCGGACGGGGCCGTGGTGAATTTTCCAGGCTAGGAGCTCCGAACCGTAGTCCTGGGACAAAGCCACGAAGCGCTGCGTCAAGGCCACCGAGGGAAGTTCGTTCACGATCAGATCCCCAATCTCGGGTAGAGTGCCGCTTCTGGGATGCGTGACACGCTCACCGGCAGGAGTCTCGACGCGGGAGGCCGTCAGCACGCCAGCATAAGCAGCGCCGACGGGCCAGTTGCTCGGCGACGCGGCCGAGCCTCGATTCGTGGACCATCCGTCGGCCGCCGTACAGTATGCCGACCGGGGCGTACTCGACGGGGTCGCCGACCACTTCACCATTCAACGCAAGGATCCGCTCGAACAAGTCCAGGTCGAACACGACACGCCTGAGGTCCTTGGCGTGGCCATAGAGGACCATCGGGCGCTGGTTCACATGCTCGCCTCATAGAGCGACCGCCTCGACGGCGGGCTCTCTCTCTTCAATGGTCGCCTGCTTCGTCATGCGCGCGAGCGCCGCCAGCCGACACTGAGTCTCCGCCGTAGCGAGGTTCAACTGCCCGCCCGCACGCATTCTCGCATACTAGCATTATTGTTTAACGATCTATTAGCATCTAAGAGCGACTTTTTGGAGACTCACCTGCAATTGTGCTCGACTCGGAGGCCGAGTCCCGGTCCTCCGTGTCGGCACCTACGACGCGATCTCCCGTCTACTCACCGACGGCTACTGGGAGTGCCCGGCAGCGCAATTCGGGGGATACAGTGGGCGCGCCCGTTGAGCGCCCGCAGCTGCTCCTCGATGCTCAGGAGCCGCTGATCAAAGGTGAGCCTCTCCCACCTGCCGCTTGATCTCGACCAGCAGGAGGCCTATGT
This sequence comes from Vicinamibacterales bacterium, assembly GCA_965222265.1. GTDB lineage: Bacteria > Acidobacteriota > Vicinamibacteria > Vicinamibacterales > UBA8438 > JAAXGX01. The sequence goes on along the minus strand of CBDCTP010000003.1, from coordinate 3,720,612 downwards.
CGCGGTCGGTCAGCATCCCAGCACGACCCCCACGCCAAGCCCGAAAATGAACATCGCGAGCGCGACGACAACCGCGGTCAACCCGTCCACCTCAACCTTGGCATCGCTCTCATCGTGCCATCGGGTCGGTTTCTCCCTCTCGCCCCGGCGCGGTGACATCGACTGCAACGGGTGCTCCTTGTCCTGGTTGCCATTTCGGTCCCCTGTCGCGTCGCTCCTGGCGGGCGGCTGGACCGACGCGTGCCCCCCTTCAACACGCTGTCGTCAGAAAGCACCGCAGATGCGCCAGCCAGCCGCCCTCAAAGATCCCCGCTTCGACACTGTGCCGCGAATCCTCACCGCTCGGAGCCTCGGGTTCGAGATCCGACGAGGCCATGCTTCTTCAGCTTCCGTGCAGAGTCGTTCGGTTGATGCCCAGAGCGCGAGCGCGTCGGCTGTCATCGCGGTCCGCACCGAGAGTCGAGGCCATATCAATTGCTCCCTTTAGGCGAACATCTGGCAAACGGCTGTCTCGTTCTCCGGCGGCGCGCGCGGCCAGCATTGAATTGTTGCTGATTATTTCTGATTATTGAGCGATAATAATGAATTACTTGGTAGTTATTTGACGATTTTATCAAGATCTGTCGTCCGTGCGTCTAGCCTCACCGCACGGGACACGCCAAGCCCGACCAGGATGAGCCGATGCAGGACAATCCCGACGCGGCGCTCCAGGAGCGCGTCTCCAGGCTGATTGCGGCCCTCCTGCGCATCAGCTCGAGCCTCGACCCCGACACCGTGCTGCAGGAGGTCGTCGACAGCGCCCGCGGCCTGACCGGCGCCCGCTATGGCGTGATCGTGACCGTCGACGACGCCGGGCACATCGAGGGGTTCGTCACCTCCGGCTTCACGCCGAAGGAGAAGCAGCAGATGGCCGCCTGGTCTGACGGGCCGCGGCTCTTCGAGCACTTTCGCGACCTGGCCGCGCCGCTGCGGCTGGGAGACCTGCCCGCCTATGTCCGGTCGCTCGGCTTCTCGTCGGACCTGATGCGATCGAAGACCTTCCAGGGGACGCCGATGCGGCACCGCGACGCGCACGTCGGCACCTTCTTTCTGGCCGAGAAGGAAGGTGGTCGGGAATTCACCAGCGCCGACGAGGAAATTCTCGTGCTCTTCGCATCGCAGGCGGCGACGGCTATCGCCAACGCGCGGATCCACCGCCACGAGCGGCTGGCGCGGGCCGACCTGGAGGCCTTGATCGAGACGTCGCCGGTTGGCGTCGTGGTCTTCGACGGCGGCGGCAGGCCCGTGTCGTTCAACCGGGAAGCGCTGCGGCTTGTCGAGGCCCTGCAGACGCCGGGCCGCTCCCCGGAGCAACTGCTGGACCTGGTCACATGCCGGCGCGGAGACGGGCGCGAGATTGCCTTGGGGGATTTCCCTCTGGCGCAGCAATTCAGTAACGGCGAAACGGTGCGTGCGGAGGAGATGACACTATCGGTTCCCGACGGCCGGAGCGTCACCATGCTGGTCAACTCGACGCCTATCCGTGCGGGGACCGGCGCGGTCGAATCGGTCGTGGTCACGCTGCAGGATCTGGCGCCGCTGGAGGAGATCGAGCAACTGCGGACCGAATTCCTGGGCATGGTGAGCCACGAACTGCGAACGCCGCTGAGCTCGATCAAGGGCTCGACTGCCACTGTGCTGGGCGCCTCACGGCCCCCGGACCCAGCCGAGATGCTGCAGTTCTTCCGAGTCATCGACGAGCAGGCCGACCACATGCGCAGCCTGATCGGCGACCTTCTGGACCAGGGACGCATCGAGACCGGCACGCTGGCGGTCGCTCCCGAGCCGGCGGACGTGGCCGGCCTGGTGGACCAGGCCTGGAACACGTTCCTGGGCGGCGGCGGCAGGCACGCCTTGCGCATCGACCTGCCGGACAACCTGCCGCGAGTGATGGCCGACCCGGCGCGCATCGTCCAGGTCCTCGGCAACCTCTTCTCGAACGCGGCGAGGCATTCCTCGGAGTCGTCCCCCATCCGCGTCGCCGCGGAGCGGGGCGGTGAGCATGTGGCGATCTCTGTTTCCGACGAAGGCCGGGGCGTGCCGCCGGAGCAGTTGCCGCACCTGTTCCGCAGGCACGTCGGCGCGGCCGGCGGCGAGCGGGAGCCCGGGCTCGGGCGGTACGGCCTGGGCTTGGCCATCTGCAAGGGGCTGGTCGAGGCGCATGGGGGCCGCATCAGGGCCGAGAGCGGGGGGGTGGGCCGCGGCACGCGGTTCACCTTCACGGTGCCGGTCGCCGAAGAGGCCGGCGGCGGCGCAGGCGGCCGGTCACCGGGCCGGCCGCGCCCGTCTCGGAGGGGGCAGGAGCGGACGCGCATCCTGGTCGTCGACGACGACCCGCAGATGCTGCGGTACGTTCGGGATGCGCTCAGCGAGGCGGGCTACGCCCCGATAGTGACGGGTGACCCGGAGGAACTGCCCGGCCTCGTCAGAAAGCACAAGCCCGGGTTGGTCCTGCTGGACCTGTTTCTGCCCGGGACCAGCGGCATCGAGTTGATGGAGCGCACCCCCGAACTGGAGGACCTGCCGGTCATCTTCATCTCCGCCTACGGCGGCGACGAGTCGGTCGTCAGAACGCTGGATGCGGGAGCCGCCGACTACATCGTCAAGCCCTTCTCGCCGTCCGAGCTGACGGCGCGAGTGCGGGCGGCACTGCGCCGGTTGGCCGAGCCTGCCCCTTTCCAGCTCGGGGACCTGGCCATCCACTACGAGCAGCGCCGTATCACCGTGGGGGAACGGCTCGTGGAACTGACGGCCACCGAGTTCGAACTGCTCCGCGTGCTCTCGGTCAACGCGGGACGGGTGGTGACGTACCACTCGTTGCAGCGCCAGGCGTGGGGCGGACGGGATCGGGGCCGCGACGACCCGAAGCAGGTCCACGCCGTCGTGAAGCGGCTCCGCCGCAAGCTGGGCGACGATGCGACCAGGCCGAGGTACATCCTCAACGAGCGCGGCGTCGGCTACCGCATGCCCGGACCGGGCGACCTGTGACGCCCCTCCGCGTCGAACCGGCGAGAGCCGAAGCGGTCTCGCCGACCGCCACTGCTGCCGACAGGGCCGACCTCGCGTCAGCCTCCAGCTTCCAACGGTGGGACCCACGGTGGCCGCGGCTCCGCCGCCCGGCGGAGCCGCGGCCGCGGATTCACGAGGCTAGCGCTCGCCTTCCGCCTCCGCCCGCTCGAGCACGCGCGCCCCGGACAGGATCCCCTCCATGCCGATGTTGCCTTCGTGACAGGCATACTCGTAGAGGGCGTCCTCGCTCCGGTTCATCCGGATGACCGCCGTCCAGGGGTCGGTCCAGGTCGTCGGGTCATCCACCCGGACCTCGTACTCCAGCACGTCCGGCGCCACGCGCGTGAAGCGCTCCTCGATGCGCAGGTTGTCCTGGGCGCCCATGAAGTAGTTCTTCGGGGAGTAGTTGGCCGTCTGGACGACCAACGTGTCGCCGTCCCAGTGGCCCCGCGAGTCGCCGTGCCAGAGCCGGATGTCCTCGTCGAGCGGCGGACGATCGGCCAGCGGGATGATGCGGGCGTCGTGCGCCATCTCCATCAGCAGGACCACGTGGTCGGCCGTCTGGAAGACCTGATAGTACGAGTTGTAGCCCGCGCCGAGCCGCGGCGCGCCGAACGTGATGCAGCGCTCGCCGAGGCTCCGGTCGTCGGTCCAGTGGGCGTGCCGCTGCCGGCCCGCGTTGTACGCCTCCAGCCGCGCCTCGGCTGCCGCCGTGCGCTGCGGCAGGCGCCCGTTCGGCGGATCGACGATGAGCGACGTGCGGTTGTCCCAGTTGCGCTCGACCATCCAGAACTGGTTGTAGTTGCCGGTCTGCGTGTCGGCCGACGAGAAGTCCTCGGCCGCCGCCAGCGCCGCCGCGAACACGCTGTCGCCGAAGGCCGCGTCGTCGGCGTCGAGCGCGAACAGCTCGTCCGCGCGGGACTTCAGGCTGGCCACCTCCTCGTCGGTGAGAAACTCGCGGTCCGTCAGGGCCGTCGGCCGCTGCAACGGCGTGGCGCTGTTGTTGGCCCACACCCCCTGCAGATCGGGATGGCCGTGGGCCGTGCGGGGCGCCGTCCAGCCTTCCGCGGGCGCCTGGGCCTCCGCCATGCCGGGCAGCCCCACGACGGCTGCCAGCGTCAGAACGTACAACACACCAAAGAAACCCCTTCTCATCGCTACCTCCTCCTGATCCGGCTCCTGATCCGAACAAGCTTCTCACCGGGGCCCGCGCCGGTCAGTCTCTCAGCGCGAACACCCACAGTACGCCGCCCTGCGGCACGTGCGTGGTCTGCCCGAGGCTGCGGTCGATCGCTCCCTGCATCCGCTGCGCATCGATTCCCCACCCCGACTGGACCGCGATGTGCTGCACGCCGTCGATCATGTACGACACCGGCACGCCGATGATGCCCGAGCTCGTGCGCTGCTGCCACAGGATTTCGCCCGAGCGGGCGTCGAACGCGCGAAAGTAGCGGTCGTTCGTGCCGCCCGCGAACACCAGACCGCCGGCCGTGGTCAGCACCGGCCCCCAGTTGGGCGATTCGAACTCGCGGGTCCACACCTTCTCGCCCGCGTCGAGATCCCAGGCCTGCAGCTCGCCGAAGTGATCGGCGTCCTCGTGGGCGAACGTCTGCGACGAGGCGCCGATGAACCGCTCGCCCGGCTCGTACTCCGCCTCGCGCCCCTCGATGTACGAGCAGAGGTTCTCGTTGGCGGGAACGTAGAGATACCGCGTCAGCGGGTTGTAGGCCGCGGGCGGCCAGTTCTTGCCGCCCCACAGCGACGGACAGAACGACGCGCGCACCCCGGTGCCCGGACGGTGATGCGGATCGTACTCGGGGCGGCCGGTCCGGGGATCGAGGCGCGTGAACACGTTCTGGCGTACGAACGGCTCGGCAGCGATGAAGGAGATGCCGTCCGCGCCGCGGCCGAGCAGCCACAGGTAGCCGTTGCGTCCCGGGTGCACCAGGGCGTCGATCGTCCGTCCCCCGCGTTCGATGTCGACGAGCAGCGGGGCGTCGACCTCGTCCCAGTCCCACGACCCGTTCCAGTGGTACTGATGGTATCCCCGCAGCTCGCCCGTATCGGCATCCACGGCCATGACGGAGTTCGTGTAGAGGTTGTCCCCGGGGCGCTGGTCGCCCATCCAGGGGCCCGGGTTCCCCGTGCCCCAGTAGGTGAGGTTGAGCTCCGGGTCGAACGTGCCGGTGACCCAGACCGGCGCGCCGCCGGTACGCCACGAGTCGCCCGGCCAGCTGTCGCCGCCCGGCTGATCGGGCGTCGGAATGGAGTACGCCTTCCACACCTCGGTCCCGCTGCGCGCATCGAGAGCCGCCACGAAGCCGCGGATGCCCCGCTCACCGCCCGAGACCCCGACCATGACCTTGCCGTTGACCACCAGCGGCGCCATCGTCATGTAGTACCCGCTGCGATAGTCCTCGACGGGCTGCTCCCAGACGACCTCACCGGTGGTCGCGTCGAGCGCCACCACGTGCGCGTCGACCGTCGCCAGGTACACCTTGTCCTCGAAGAGCGCGGCCCCGCGGTTGGTGGGGTGGCCGTGCGTGAGTCCCCCGGGCAGCCGGCGGACGTAGCGCCACAGGAGCTCGCCCGTCCGCGCGTCCAGCGCGAGGACGTTGTTGCGTGGCGTGGTCACGAACATGAAGCGCCCGTTCACCAGCGGCGGCGACTCGTGGCCCGGCCGCAAGCCGGTCGAAAGCGACCAGACCGGCGCCAGGCGCGCCACGTTGGCGGCCGTGACCTCGTCGAGCGGGCTGTAGCCCCAGCCGTCGTAGGTCCGGCGGTACATCAGCCAGTCCCCCGGCTCCGGGCTCGCCAGGCGCTCGTCCGTCACCGGCGGGTACGCGCCCGGCGACTGGGCCCCGGCCGGCGGAACGGCCACCGCGACGAGGGCCGCGCCGAGGGCCGGCAACGCGAGCGACGCGATCAGCGGGTGTCTCATGAAGCGCTCCACGTGGTCATCCTATCAACATGGGACGCGAGAAGCATCGATCGACACCGATGCGAGCCGGGCGCCGTGCCGGCGGGCGCCTGAGGGGAGGCCGCCGACCGCGTTCGTACCCGGCGGGGTATACAATCGCACCAGATCCCGCCATTGGGCAGCCGAGGCCCGCATGGACTTCAGCAAGTACGAGATCGACCCCGCCATCTACGACGAGATGTTCCAGTCGGATGGGGTCCCGCGGGCCCACGGCGCGCGCATCCACGAGGCGCTGAACGAGCTGTCGAGCGCGGAAGTCGGGGAGATTCAGGAGCGGGTCACCCGCTCGTTCCTGAACGAGGGGATCACCTTCACGGTGTACGGCGACGACGAGGCGGACGAGCGCATCATCCCCATCGACTGCCTGCCGCGCACCCTGCCGGACGCCGAGTGGCGGCAGCTCGAAGCGGGCCTCGCCCAACGCGTCCGCACCCTGAATCTCTTCCTGGCCGACGTCTACGGCGACGGCCGCGTCATCGCCGACGGCGTCATTCCGGAGGAAATGGTCCACGACTGCCCCCAGTACCGCGCGGAGATGCGCGGCTTCTCCCCGCCTCACGGCACCTGGGTGGCCGTCTGCGGCACCGACGTCGTGCGCACGAACGACGGTTTCCTCGTGCTCGAGGACAACCTGCGGGTGCCTTCCGGGGTGTCCTACATGATCGCCAACCGCAAGGCGGTCAAGTCGAGCATGCGGCGCCTGTACCGCCGCTGCCGGGTGCGCGAGGTGGAACACTACGGGAACCTGCTGCTCGCAACGCTGCGGGAAATCGCGCCGCCGGACCGACCCGACCCGTGCATCGCGCTGCTGACCCCCGGCGTCTGGAACTCGGCCTTCTACGAGCACGTGTTCCTGGCCCGCGAGATCGGCGCGGAGCTGGTGGAGGGCCGCGACCTGCTGACCCGCGACGGGCTCGTCTACATGCGCACGACCGAGGGGCTCAGGCAGGTGGACGTGATCTACCGCCGCGTGGACGACGACTTCCTCGACCCGCTCGCGTTCCGTCCGGACTCGCTGCTCGGGGCGCCCGGGCTGCTGCAAGCGTACCGGCTCGGCAACGTGTCGCTCGCGAACGCGCCGGGAACGGGCGTCGCCGACGACAAGAGCGTGTACTCCTACGTGCCGGATCTAATCCGCTACTACCTGCACGAGGAGCCCATTTTGGCCAGCGTTCCGACCCATGTCTGCCGGCGTTCCGCGGAGCTCGAGTACACGCTCGACAATCTCGAGGATCTCATCGTGAAGCGCGTCGGCGAGTCCGGCGGCTACGGCATGCTGGTGGGGCCCCACGCCACCCCGGCGGAGCGCGAGGCCTACGCGAAGGAAATGCGCGCCAACCCGGCCGGCTTCATCTCGCAGCCGGTGCTCCAGCTCTCGCGCGCGCCCTGTCTCGTCGCTGGTCGGCCCGAGCCGCGGCACGTCGACCTGCGTCCCTTCGTGCTCACCGGCCGCGAGACCCGCATCGTGCCCGGCGCGTTCTGCCGCGTCGCGCTGCGGCGCGGCAGCATCGTGGTGAACTCCAGCCAGGGCGGCGGCGGCAAGGACGTGTGGGTCCTGCAGGACTGACATGCTGGCACGCGGTGCGGAGAGCCTCTACTGGCTGGGGCGCTACATCGAGCGGACCGGGCACGTCTGCCGCCTGCTGCGCGTGCAGATGGAGGTGCTGGTCGACCGGCCGGTCCGTGAGATCAACCTGGGATGGCGCCGGATCTACGCCGCGGTGGGCAGACAGCCGCCCAGTCCGGCCGTCGGATTCGCGGGCGCCGACGACGACTTCGCGCTGGCCGATTCGTTCACGCTGGCCGACGACCTCACCTTCGAACGCACGAACCCGGACTCCGTCAGGAACTGCTTCTCGAATGGCCGCGAGAACGCGCGCCAGACGCGCCACTGCATCAGCGGCGAGATGTGGACGTGCCTGAACCTGGCCTGGCTCCGCCTCCGGGAGCGTCGCATCCAGGACATCTGGAAGGCCGCCCCGGAGAGCTTCTACGCGGAGGTCGCCCAGGACATGGGCACCTTCCTGGGCGTGATGGACGCGACAATGTACCGCGACGACGGCTGGCGCTTTCTGCAGCTGGGCCGCGTCATCGAGCGGGCCCAGTCGACCATCGTGCTGCTGCTTGCGCAGTTGGAGGCGGTCAGGACGCGGAACGATCCGGCCGAGGAGGAGTGGGCGGGCCTGCTGCGCATCTGCGAGGCCTTCGACGCGTACCGCCGCTGCTTCGGCATCGAGCTGCGTCCGCAGCGGGTGCTGGATCTGCTCGTCGACGATCCGCTGCTGTCCCGCTCGCTGTCCCGCTCGCTCGAAATGGCAGCCGCCAGGCTCGGCGGCATCGCCCGGCGTCCGAGCCCGGTCGGCGCGGCCCGGGAGCTGGTTGCCGAACTAGGCGCCACCGCCCGCCGGCCGTGGCCCGTGGCCGCCAGCCTCGACGAGCGCGAGGATCGTCTCCGCCGGATGCAGGCGCGGTGCCGCACGCTGCACGACCTCGTCATGGAGGCCCATGTACGGTACGACGTCGACGACGCCCTACCGCGCTGATGCCATGATCGCGACACAGGCCGGCAGCCTTCGCCGTCGACCGCGACTGCGAAACGCCAGGAGAGGAGCGACACGATGCGCGAGCTTCCGGCCGACGAGCTGCAATTCATCCTGAACACGTTCTCGTTCCTCGTGTGGGGCGCCCTGGTCATGTGGATGTGCGCCGGCTTCACGATGCTCGAGGCCGGCTCGGTGCGGACCAAGAACGCCTCCGTCATCTGCCTCAAGAACATCGGCCTCTACGCCATCGCGGGGTTGGCCTACTACCTCGTCGGCTACAACCTGATGTACGTCGACGTCGGCGGGCTCGCCGGATCGTTCTCGTTCCTCCACGGTCCGTCGGCCGACGAGATCGCGCTGGTGGCGGGCGACGCGGAGGCACGGGCCGCGGTCATCGCGGGCGGCTACTCCACGATGTCCGACTGGTTCTTCCAGATGGTCTTCGTCGCCACCGCCGCCTCCATCGTCTCCGGCACGCTGGCCGAACGCGTCCACCTCTGGTCGTTCTTCGCCTTCACGCTGGTGCTGACCGCCGTGATCTACCCCATCGTCGGAGCCTGGACGTGGGGCGGCGGCTGGCTCGACGCGCTGGGGTTCCAGGACTTCGCCGGATCGACCATCGTCCACGGGACCGGCGGCTGGGCGGCGCTGGCAGGCGCGCTGGTGATCGGCGCGCGGCGCGGCAAGTTCCCGAAGGGGGGCAGCGTGCTGCCGACGCCGCCCTCCAACGTGCCGGCCGTGACGCTGGGCGTCTTCATCCTCTGGTTCGGCTGGTTCGGCTTCAACGGCGGCTCCCAGCTCGCGCTCGCCAGCGCCGCCGACGTCGTGGCGATGAGCCATGTGCTCGTCAACACCAACCTGGCAGGTGCGGCCGGCGTCATCGCGGCCATCGCCGTCTCGCGGCCGATTCTCGGCCGGGTCGACCTGCTGGCCGGCCTCAACGGCGCCATCGCGGGGCTGGTCTCCATCACCGCCGGGCCGGATCTCGTCGGACACTACTGGGCAATCATCATCGGCGCCATCGGTGGCATCCTCTGCACGGCCGGCATCAAGCTGCTGGAGAGGGTCAAGGTGGACGACGTCGTGGGCGCGGTGCCGGCGCACCTGTTCGCCAGCGCCTGGGGCACCGTGGCGGTCAGCATCGCCGGGGGCGCCAGTGTCGGCGTGCAACTGCTGGGCGTGGCCGCCATCGGCGCGTTCGTGTTCGGCAGCTCGTGGCTGGCCTGGTTCGGCCTGGAGAAGACCATCGGCGTACGCGTCTCGCGACAGGTGGAGCAGCTCGGCGGCGACGCCGCCGAGCTCGGCATCGAGGCGTATCCGGAGTTCGTGCTCATGCCGGAACGTGACGAAGAGATCTGACGCGATGGCAAGCGGCGGCACATCGCATCCGGACGCGCGGCGCGAGGGCGCCGAGCCGCCGGACGGGATGAAGCACATCTGCGTCTACCTGGGGGGGCAGGTCGGCTACGAGAAGCGCTACGTGGCGGAAGCGGAGACGCTGGGCCGCCTGCTGGCGGCCGACGGGGTCGGCCTGGTGTACGGCGGCGCACGCGTCGGCCTGATGGGCGTGCTGGCCAACGCCGTGCTCTCGAACGGTGGATTCGCCACGGGCGTCGTCCCGCGCCAGTTGTCGTATCAGGAGCTCGCCCACGAAGAGTTGAGCCGCCTCTACGTCGTCGACACCATGCACGAGCGGAAGTACAAGATGCAGTCGCTGTGTCACGGGTGTCTGGCGCTGCCGGGCGGCTTCGGAACGCTGGAGGAGATGTTCGAGGCGCTCACGTGGGCGCAGAAGCCGCTCGAGCTGCACGAGAAACCCTGCGTCTTCGTCAACATCGACGGCTACTACGACCTCCTGTTCCGATTCCTGGATCGGGCGACCGCGCAGGGACTGCTGCTCGAGAGAAACCGCGGGCTCGCCCGCCAGGAGCCCTCCGCCGAAGCGGGGCTGCGGGCGATCCAGGCTGCCTGGGCCGCCGAGGAGGAAGCGCTCCTCCGGGTGCTGCGGGAGTACCAGTAGCGCCGGGCCGCCGGCACGCCGGATGCCCGTCGGCGCGCCTCAGACAGCCGCTTCCAGGGCCGCCTCGCGCGATGCCTTGATGGGAATGATCCGATCGAAACCGCTGATGCGGAAGACCTCTTCGATGTGCGCCTTCATGCCGCAGAGAACGAGCTTCCCCGCGGCCGCCTTCAGGGCCTTGGCGGCAATCAGGAGCACCCGCAGGCCGGAGCTGCTGATGAAGTCGAGGCGACTGAAATCGACGATCAGGCGCTGCTCGCCGCCGCTGATGCGCTGCATGACGACCGACTCGAACGAACGCGCGTTCCCGCTGTCCAGCCGGCCAACGGGCAGGAGCACCAGCACGTCGTCATTCCGTTCTTCCGCCACCTCGATATCCATCGGCATGTCCCGTTCCTCGGCCGGCTCCGTCTCCTGCCTCCCCGGCGCATGATTGTGTTCCAGCGTCAACCGGTTCCGCCCGTCCGCGAACTGGTGGGTCAGGCGGTCGGCAGACGTCCGGACGAGATGCAGCCCCAGACCGCCGACGGGCCGCTGCTCGAGCGGCGACGACACGTCGGCACCCGTGCCCGCCAGCGGATCGAACTCGCGCCCGTTGTCCACCATCGTCAGCACCAGCAGCGTGCCGCTGACCCACATCGTGATGTCGATGCGGGGATCGGCGACGCCGTCGAAGCCGTAGTGCACGGAGTTGGCGATCAACTCGTCCAGCGCGAGATTGATCATGTAGATCTTCGATGCCGGCACGCCCTGTGACGCGCCGAAGTCCTCGACCATCTGTGACAGGCTGCGCAGCACCGACAAGCGGGGGGGCGACAGCGAGATGCGTAGCTCGTCCTTCGGCATCTTCAATTGGACGGGGCTGCGCCCCGAACCCCCGGCGTCCGCTTGCGGGGACCCCTTCGCCCCGCGCCGCTACCGCCGAGGCGCGCTGTGCACGCCTTGCGGAGTCTGCACCGTTCTACGGCGCAGACACCTGGCAGCCCGTGGCAGAAGGCCCCACGCCGGACACGCGCGGGTCGCTCGTGCGGAACAGCCGCGCGTCAGGTTCCGGCCAGCGCGGCCTCGCGCGAGTCCCGGATCGGAATGATCTGATCGAAGCCGCTGATCCGGAAGACCTCGTGGATGTGGTCCTGCATCGAGCACAGTACCAGCGTGCCCTTGCTGGCGTGCAGTTGCTTGGCAGCCAGCAGCAGCACGCGCATCCCCGAGCTGCTGATGAAGTTGAGTCGGCTGAAATCGACGACCATACGCTGTTCGCCGGTGCCGATCCGCTCCATCACGATCGCTTCGAAGGCGCGCGCGTTCGCGCTGTCCAGGCGCCCCACCGGCAGCAGCACCAGGGCGTCGGCGTCCCGTTCCTCTGCGACTTCAATGTCCATGGTTCGTCACCCGGTCCACTAGATTCGTCTCCGGCCTTCAGGCCGACGCCGATGCGAGGTCGTGCTCCACGATCACCCGGTTCCGGCCGTCCGCGAACTCGTACGACAGGCGGTCGGCGAAGCTCTTCACCAAGTGCAGACCCAGGCCACCGATCGGCCGCTCGGCCAACGGTGACGTGATGTCGGTCGCCACTTCCTGCGTCGGATCGAAAGGCTGCCCGTTGTCCTCCATAATGAGCACCAGCGCCTCACCCTCCATCCGCAGCGTGATGCGGATCTCGGGCTCGGCCACGCCCCCGAAGCCGTACGACACCACGTTCGTGATCAGCTCGTCGAGCGCGAGGTTGATGACGTAGACCTTGGGGCCCGGCAGACCGTGCGCGTCGCCGAACTCCTCCACCCGGCGTGCCACGGCGTCGACTTCCGACAAGCGCCCCGGGATCGACACCTGCAACTCGTCAGCCATCCGGCCGTATCCTCAACCGTTCGCCGCCGTTACTGTAGCAACTCCGGCTGCGGCGCGCCACAGGACGAACCCTCCCCGGCCCGCTGACGAGCCGCATCGACTGTGGTAAAGTATTGGATCCAGAAAGCATAGGTGAAAGCTGTGCATCCCGCCAGGCAAAGGAGAGTTCGTATGTCCCAGCATGTTCAGGGATTGACGCGTGTCGCGCTGCTTGCGGCGCTGGTCGCCGCACCGGCGCTGGCGTCGGCGCAGACCCCGGCGTCGGACGAGGTCACGTTCACCAGGGACATCGCGCCGATCCTGCAGCGCTCCTGCCAGGTGTGCCACCGCCAGGGCGAGATGGCCCCGATGTCACTGGTCACCTACCAGGAGGTCAGACCCTGGGCGCGCTCGATCAGGAACCGCGTCGTCAATCGCGAGATGCCGCCCTGGCATATCGACAAGAACATCGGCGTCCAGGAGTTCAAGAACGACACCTCGCTGAGCGACGCCGAGATCGCGCTGGTGGCCGAGTGGGTCGACCGTGGCGCGCCGCGGGGCAATCCCGAGGACCTGCCGCCGTCGGTCGAGTTCCCGGACTCGTCCGAGTGGCAGATCGGCGACCCCGACCTGGTCGTCGAGTTCCCGGCCTATCCGGTGCCGGCGGAGGGTCCGGATCTGTTCGGCAACATCTACACCGATCTCGATCTGGACGGGGACCGCTACATCAAGGCCATCCAGACCCGCGTGCCCGACAACGCGTCGCGCCGGGTGGTGCACCACGCGCTCTCCTTCGCCGTGGACCCCGGCGAGCAGGAGATGCGGGAAGCCGGCGAGACCGACATTCCGGCGGCCATGTTCCTGGTCGAGTACGCCTCCGGCAAGCAGTCGGAGATCTATCCGGAGAATTCGGGACTCCTGCTCGAGTCGTGGCGGCGGATGCGCCTGGACTACCACCTCCACTCCGTCGGCGAGGACATCGACGCCAAGGTCGAGCTCGGCATGGTGTTCCATCCCGAGGGCCATGTCCCCGAGCACATCCGGTGGTCGAAGCAGCTCGGCCAGCACGTCACCGACCTGGACATTCCGCCCGGCAAGGTAGTCCGCACCGACGGCTACACGTACTTCCACAAGGCGGCGCGCATCACGGCTTTCCAGCCGCACATGCACGCGCTCGGCACGTACCAGTGCTTCGAGCTGATCTACCCGTCGACCGGATCGCCGGCGGAAACGGAGATGGTCAGCTGCGCCCACTGGGACTACAACTGGCACATGGTCTACAACTACGCCGATGACGTGGCGCCGATCGTGCCGGCCGGAACCGTGGCGCACATCATCAGCTGGCACGACAACACGGAGTCGTTCCGGGCCAATCCGGATCCCAAGAACTGGACGGGCAACGGCGGACGCACCATCGACGAGATGGCCTTCGCGTGGCTCGGCTGGTACGACCTGAGCGACGAGGAGTACGAGCAGGAGCTGGCCGAGCGGCGGGCTGTCCAGGAAGCGGCCGCCGCGACGAACCAGAACCAGCAGCAGTAGCAGGCGCGAGCCGGGAAGCAGCCGTCATGAAGTCCATGCAATTCAGGTATCTGGTAATCGCCGGAATCGGCGCGAGCCTGCTGCTGCTGCCGCAGGCCGCGCCGGCCCAACTGGACCATCTCCCCTACATGCTCAAGTACAACAGGGGCCAGAACGTCCAGCCGATCTTCCAGGGCTGGTCGCGTAACCCGGATGGCAGCTTCGAGATGCATCTCGGGTACCTGAACCGGAACTATCTCGAGAAGCTGCCCATCCCGATCGGGCCCGACAACAACATCGAGCCCGGAGGGCCCGATCAAGGCCAGCCGACCTACTTCTACACGCGCAACAACCGCCAGATCTTCAGCGTGACCGTGCCGGCCGACTTCGGTGATCGCGAGCTGATCTGGACCCTCACCGTGCATGGCAGGACGGAGCAGGCCGTCGCCTGGCTGCAGCCCGAGTGGGAGATCGATCCCAGCTTCGGCGGCCGGGCGCAGGGCGAGGAAAACCAGCGGAACATGGAGCCGACCATCGCGGGCATCGCTCTGCCGGCGTCCGTATCGCTGCAGAGCGGACTCGACTTGACCGCCAGCATCAGCGACGACGGCCTGCCGACGCCGCGCGGCCGGCGCCAGCTTCAGCGCAATCGCGCCGTCGGGCAGGAGATTCCGCCGATTCTGGTGCCTCCGGAAGGCTCTCCGGAACCGCCGAAGAACGTGCCCTTCCTGAACGTCAACGCTCGCGGTCGGCAGAGCAAGCCCAGTCCGCCCGAGGGCTTGTCGGTTTCGTACCTCGTCTGGCGCGGCCCCGCGGACGCAATCTTCGATCCGCCGTTCTCGATGGTGGAGGGCGGCACCGCGAAGACCTCCGCCACGTTCTCGCGACCGGGAACCTACATCCTGCAGGCCCGCGCGTACGACGGCGGCAAGTCGACCTACGACTTCGTGACCGTCAGCGTCAATTGATGCAGGTGCCGCCGTCGACCGGGATGACGGCACCGTTCGTGTAGGCGCCGGCACGCGATGCCAGGTAGATCGCGATGCCGGCCATCTCCTCCGGCCTGCCGATCCGATCGAGGGGACAGGCACCCCTGATCCGGTCCCCGTGCTGCACGAGGACCTCCGCCGTCATCCTGCTCTCGAAGTAGCCCGGTGCAATCGCGTTGACGGTGATGTTGCGAGGCCCCAGCTCCACCGCAAGACACTTGCTCAGGTGGTGCACGCCGCCCTTGCTCGACGCGTAGGCGAAGACGCCGGTCGGGACGATGGTCGGGACGTGAATGCCGTCCATGGACCCGACGTTGATGACCCGCGCCGGATCCGCCGCGCTGGCGGCACGCTCCAGCATCGGCGTCAGGTCCCGGGTCAGGAAGAAGACCGCGGTCAGGTTCAGGTCGATGACCTTGCGAAACCCCTTCTCCGGAAACTCGCCGTAGGGCGCGCCCCAGTTCGCGCCGGCGTTGTTGACGAGGATGTGCAACTTGTCCTCTCTTTCCGCCAACGCCTCGATGAACGCCGCGCGCCCCTCCTCGGTCGAGACGTCGCCCGGCAGCGACACGCAGGTGCCCAGGTGGCCCAACTCCGCCGCGGTGCGGTCGCAGGCTTCCTGCTTGCGCGCCGTGATGTAGACTGTCGCGCCCGACTGCAGATACCCCTCCGCGATCATCCGGCCGATCCCGCGTGACCCGCCCGTGACCAGGGCGACCTTTCCTTCCAGCGAAAACAGGCTGCTGACGTCGATGGTTGACATGCGCGGAATGATAGCAGCCCGCGGGGCCCGCGGGGCCCGCGGGCAAGGGTGGGCCAGATGGTATGATCCGCACTCATGAACAAGGTGCTGCCGGACGCGGCGAGCGCCGTTGCGGTGATTCCGGACGGCGCGACGATCATGATGGGCGGCTTCGGGTTGTGCGGGATTCCCGAGAACCTGATCGGCGCCCTCCACGCCCAGGGGACCCGCAATCTGACGGCCGTCAGCAACAACGCCGGGGTCGACGACTTCGGCCTCGGCGTCCTGCTGCGGTCCCGGCAGGTCATCAAGATGATTGCCACCTACGTCGGTGAGAACAAGGAGTTCGAACGCCAGTTCCTGGCCGGCGAGATCGAGGTCGAGCTGGTCCCGCAGGGCACCTTCGCCGAGCGCCTGCGGGCCGGCGGGGCGGGCATCGGCGGCTTCTTCACCCCGACCGGCTACGGCACCGTGGTTGCCGAGGGGAAGGAGACCCGGACGATCGACGGGCGCGGGTACGTCCTCGAGCCGCCGCTCCACGCCGACTTCGCCTTCGTGAAGGCCTGGAAGGGCGACCGCCTCGGGAATCTCATCTATCACCGCACGGCGCAGAACTTCAACCCGATGATGGCGGCGGCCGCGAAGGTCACGATCGCCGAGGTCGAGGAGTTGATCGAGCCCGGGGACATCGATCCCGACCACATCGTGACGCCGGGCATCTACGTCCAGCACGTCGTCAGGGGAGCGCACTACGAGAAGCGGATCGAGAGGCTGGTGCTCCAGGATGGCTGATCCACGGGAACGCATCGTCAAGCGCGTGGCGTGCGAGCTGAAGGACGGCCACTACGTCAATCTCGGGATCGGCATTCCGACGCTCGTCGGGAACCACATTCCCCCCGGCGTCGAGATCACGCTGCATTCCGAGAACGGGTTGCTGGGCGTCGGGCCGTACCCGACGCGCGACCAGGTCGATCCCGACCTGATCAACGCCGGGAAGGAAACGGTGACCGAGCTGAGCGGATCGTCCATCGTGAGCAGCGTCGAGTCGTTCGCCATGGTCCGCGGCGGGCACCTCGACCTGACCGTGCTCGGGGCCCTGCAGGTGGATCAGGAAGGCAACCTGGCGAACTGGATGATCCCGGGCAAGATGGTCAAGGGCATGGGCGGCGCCATGGACCTCGTGGGCGGCGCCAAGCGGGTCATCGTGGCGATGGAGCACGCGACGAAGAAGGGCGGCCACAAGCTGGTCGAGCGCTGCACGCTGCCGCTGACCGGAGTCGCGGTGGTGACGAGGGTCGTCACCGAGATGGCGGTCATCGACATCACCCCGGACGGGTTCGCGCTGCGGGAGCTGGCCGAGGGCATCACGCTCGATCAGGTGCGGCAGGCCACCGGCGCCGAGCTCATCGTCGACGGCACGCCGGCAACGTTCGGATAAACCCATCATGGCACTGCGGACGGCGCAAGAGTACCTCGACAGCCTGCGTGACGGACGGACGGTCTACTACCGGGGCCGCCGCGTGCCGGACGTCACCACGCACCCGGTCATCGGCGTGGCGGCCACCCACGCCGCCATCGACTACGAGCTTGCGGACGACCCGGCTCACCGCGACCTCTGCGTCGTGAGCGACGAGGCGGGCGAGTACTCCCGCTACTACCAGATTCCGCGCACGCCGGACGACCTGCTCCAGCGCAGCCGGCTCATCGAGCTCGCAACCGCCGAAGGGGCCACGCTGGTCGTGCTGATCAAGGAAATCGGCACCGATGCGCTGTGCGGCCTGCTGCGCGTGTCGTCCGCGGTCGACGCGCAGCACGGCACGCAGTACGGGCAGCGCGTACGGAACTACTACGAGTACTGCCGCGACAACGACCTGGCGGTGGCCGTCGCGCAGACCGACGTCAAGGGGGACCGGTCCCGCAAGCCGTCCGAGCAGGACGATCCGGACATGTACGTGCGGATCGCGGAGCGCCGCGACGACGGCATCGTGGTCCGCGGCGCCAAGGCGCACACCTCCGTCAGCACGAACGCGAACGAGTTGATCGTCCTGCCGACCCGCGCGCTCGGTGCGGCGGACGGGAACTACGCGGTCAGCTTCGCGGTCCCGATGAACACGCCGGGGCTGGTGCTGCTCGCTTCTGCGTTCGATTCGCACGGCCCGCAGAGCTCGCCCGCGGAGCTCCCCATCAGCGGACGGCACAAGATGATGGAGACCACCACGGTCTTCGACGACATGTTCGTACCGTGGGACCGGGTGTTCCTGGCCGGCGAGCACGAGTTCGCCGGGCCGCTGGCGCTCGCGTTCGTCGAGCACCACCGGTTCACTGCCATCTCGTACAAGCTGCCGCTGGTAGACGCGCTCGTGGGCTCCTCCCTGGTCATGGCCGACATGAACGGCATCGCCCGGGCCGGGCACGTGCGGGAAAAGCTCGTGCAATTGATTAGCTACGCCGAGACCCTGCGCGGCCTCACCCACTACGCGGCGATGATGGGCAAGCCCCGCGAGCTGGGCATCGCGGCCCCCGACCCGCTGTACGTGAACATGGCCAAGTACCACTTCGCCCACGGGTATCACGATGCCGTCCGCAACGTGCAGGACATCGCGGGCGGCGCGCTCGTGACGGGCCCGGGCGCCGAGGACCTCGAGTCGGAGGAGACGGCGCACTACTACCACAAGTACTACGCCGGTCACGGGGTCGGCGGGGAGGACCGGCTGAAGGCGCTCACGTTCGTCAAGAACCTCGTGGCGTCGGAGTTCGGCGCCTACCAGGAAGTTCTGGCCGTGCACGCCGAAGGCTCGCTCGAGGCCGAGAAGCAGATGGTCGCCCGCAGCTACGACCACAAACAGGCGGTCGCGCTCGTCCGGCGGCTGGCCGGCCTCGACGACTCCGCCTCGTCGTGACGCGCCGAGCGGGCGCGCGACCTGCCGCTCCCGCCGCGTCTTCCGCCGTCCTTCCGGCGCGACGCCGGCTGCGCCCCGAACCCCCCGCGTCCGCTTGCGGGGACCCCTGCGCCCCGCGCCGCTCCCGCCGAGGCGCGCTGTGCGCGCCTTGCGGGCGTGGGCGCCGGGATCTCCTACCTGCCCTGCGCCTCGAGGTTGCGCGCGCCGGCCAGGATGCTCACCATCGCGTAGTTGCCCTCGTGGCAGGCAGCTTCGTAGATCTGGTTGGCTTGGTTGTCCGCCTCGGTCAGCGGAATCTCGACCGTCCAGGTCGATTCCCATACCGTCGGATCCTCGACGGTCACTTCGTACATCACCAGATCCGGCCCCGTGCGCGTGAACCGCTCGACGAGGTGCAGGCTCTCGCTGGAGCCGTAGAAGCTGGTGCCGGTACTGAAGTTGGTCGTGTCGACCACCAGCGTATCGCCGTCCCAGTGGCCGATGGAGTGGCCCAGCCACTGGCGGATGTGCGGCGGCAGGTGCGGGCGGCCGTCCAGGTGGATCGTCCGGTAGCCGCCGCCGCGATGCCCGTCCTCGTGGTAGATCGAGATCGACCCCGGCGACTGCACGAAGCGGCTGTACGTCCCCGACGTCCCGCGCACGAACGGAATGGTGATGCCCATGCAGCGATCCGGCGCGCGGTCTTCCGGATTGTCGGCGTAGCGCCCGCTCTGCGGATCCACGGGGTACGGAATGCGGACGTCGGTCTCGATCTCGCCGCCGCCCGCAGCCCGGCGCGGCTGGTACGGGCCGATGCGCTCGATCGCCTCCGGCGTCCGCGGCGGGATCCTGCCGCTCGGCGGATCCACGATCAGCGACGTGCGCCGGGTGCGGATGACGTCCTTGCCGCGGCCGGTGAACTCGTCGTTGTAGGCGCCCTCGACGTCCTCCACCGTCCCGGTCTCGGGCCGGAAATTGCGGCCCGCGGATGTGTCCTGCTCCCCCTCCAGCGCCGCCACCTCCTCGTCGCTGAGGAACTCGCGGCCCTCGAACTCGTCCGGGCGCTCCAGCGGCGTCAGCGTGTAGCCCGGGCTCCAGATCCCGGCCAGATCCGGATCGCCCCACGACGTGCGCGGCGCCGTGAAGCCGTCCGCCTCCTGCTCCTGGCCGGCAACCGAGCCCCCGGCGATCAGCACGACCGCGCCCAGGGCGGCCAGTGCACAGGCCGCCGCCGTATGCCGAAACCTCATCTGTCCCTCCTCGTATCCGGTCGTTCCCGGCGCCGCGCCGGCAGCGCGGCGCCAGACGCTACTGCTCGTTGAGGCGCGCGCCAGCCAGGATGCTGGTCATCGCGTAGTTCCCCTCGTGGCAGGCGGCCTCGTAGATCTGGTTCTCCACGTTGTCGAGCCGGTTGAGCGGCACCTCGATCGTCCAGGGCGCGCTGAACACGGTCGGGTCCTCGATGGTGGCGTGATACATGATCGTGTCCGGCGCCGTCGGCGTGAAGCGCTCGGTCAGCGTCATGTTCTCCGTTGCCCCCTGGTACCGCGTCCTGCCCGTGAAGTTCTTTGTCTCGACGACCAGCGTCTGGCCTTCCCAGCGGCCCACGGCATGCCCCAGCCACTGCCGGACGTGCGCCGGCGGGTGCTGCCGCCCGTCGAGCGCGATGTCGCGGTACGCCCCGCCGTGGTGCCCGTGCTCGTAGTAGACGGCGACGTGACCCGGCGTCTGGACGATCCGCTTGTGGCCACCCGCGGTCACGGCCTGGCCGTAGGCCAGCGGCAGCTGCGCGCCCATGCAGCGGTCGTTGGTCCGCTGCTCCGGGCCGTCGGCCATCTCGTCCGTCACGCGCGGACGCTCGGCCTGCCACCTCGCGCGCGCCCCGGGCAGGTACGGAATCAGCCCGTTGGGCGGGTCGATGACCAGCGACGTACGGCCCGTGGCGATCACCTCGGTGCCGCGGCCGGTGTAGACGTCGTTGTAGGCCCCCCGCAAGTCGGCGAGGGTCCCGCGCTCGGGCCGTCCGCTCGTGTTCCCGGCGCCCGCGCCGGCGCCGATGCCGAAGGTCGATGCCTGCCGTTGCTCCAGGGATGCGGCTTCCTCGTCCGTCAGGAACTCGCGTCCCTCGAAGTCGGCCGGCCGCTCCAGCGGGGTGAAGATGTAGCCGGCGCCCCAGATGCCCTGCAGATCGGGGTCGCCCCAGGGCGTCTGGCCGGCGACGTAGTCGTCGGCCGCCCCCGCGGCTTCCTGGCTCGCGGCGCCGGGCGCCAGCACCCATGCGCCGATCGCGACGGTGAACAGAACGGCTCCCGCGACGTGTCGATGACTCATGGCCCGTCCCCTCATGGAATAAGTCGACAGCCCGATTCTACCGTAACTCGACGCGCCGCCGGCGGGCGATCCGGCGCGCCTCAGTCGACGATGGCCTGGTATGTCAGGGTTGCCAGGTCCTGGCGGATGTTCAGGTGCGTGTACGGTCGTAACTGGGTCAGGAGAATGCCGGTCAGCTCCTCCCGCGGATCGATCCAGAAGGTCGTGTTGAACGCGCCCCACCAGAAGTGGGACCCCGCCGAGTACGGCATGGCGGCCTGTCCGGGATCCCGCACGACGGCGTAGCCCAGGCCGAAGCCGTAGCCCGGACCGACGAGCCAGACGTCGTGGTCGCCGGTGTGGTTCAGGGTCATCAGCTCGACCGTCTTGCGTCCGAGGACGCGGACGCCGTCCAGCACGCCCCCGTTGAGCATCATCTGATTGAAGCGGAAGTAGTCGCGCGCCGTCGAGACCAGGCCGCCGGCACCGCTGAAGTAGCTGTGCGGCTCCCGCACGAAGCGGCTGTCCGCGGTCGGTCCCTCGGTCAGCGCCAGGCCGCCCCGGCCAGCGGGCTGGTACAGGGCGGCGAAGCGGCCCAGCTTCGCGCGCGGGAGATGGAAGTGGGTATCCGTCATCTCCAACGGCTCGAAGAGGCGCGCGCGCAGGAACTCGTCGAAGCGCTGCCCCGAGATGACCTCCACCAGGCGCCCCACCAGATCGGTCGCCCGGCCGTACTCCCAGCGCTCGCCGGGGTGGAAGTTGAGCGGCAGCTTCGCGAGCCGGGCGGCGAAGTCGGCGAGCGTGTCGCCCGGCTCCCGCTGCGGGGCGATGGCGTCGAAGTCCGGCTTCGTGATCCCGCGGTACGTGTTCGGCAGGCCGGCCGTATGCGTGAGCAGGTGCTGGACCGTGATCGGCTGCGCCGCCTCGACGGTCCGGTAGCGCGCCCGGCCCAGCTCCTGATAGGTCGCCGGCTCGGCGACCTGCATCGCGCCGAACTCGGGCAGCCAGCGGGCGACCGGGTCGCGGAGCTGGAAGTGCCCCTCCTCGTACAGCATCATGAGCGCCACCGACGCAATCGGCTTCGTCATCGAGGCGATGCGGAAGATGGCATCGTGAGTCATCGGCGCGCCCCCGCCCGCGACCCGGTCGCCGAAGGCCGAGAAGTGCACCACCTTGCCGCGGCGCGCCACCAGCGAGACGCTGCCGGCCACCTCCCGGCGCTCGACGTACGCCTGCAGCGCGCGCTCGAGACGTTCCAGACGCGCCGACGACATCCCGACGGCCTCCGGCGCGGCGGTCGGCACGCCGTCCATGACGGGCAAGTCCGACGCGGCGCGTCCGCCCGGGAGTACGCCCACCGTCAGCAGCAGCACGCCGAGCGCGAGCGCCGCTCTCCTGATGGTTCGCATGGGGTCTCTCCTGTCCGCCTACTTCTTGAGGCGCGCCTCCAGGTTGCGCGACTGCCCCGGCTGCCGGTCGTCGCCCAGCGCGGTCATCCACTGCGGGTAGCCGATCGGCAGCCGGCTCGCCTCGTCGAGGTGCGCCATCTCCCCGGCGTCGAGCGTCAGGTCGACCGAGGCCAGATTATCCTCGAGCTGCTCCATCCGCCGCGCCCCGATGATGACGCTGGTCACCACGTCCTTGTGCAGCAGCCAGGCCAGCGCCACCTGGGCGATCGATGCGCCGTGCGCGTCCGCGATCGGCTGCATGACGTCGAGGAGGTCGAACGCCAGCTCCTTGTCGATCGGCGGGAAATCGAACGTGGCCCTGCGGGCGTCCGTCACCCCGCCCGAGCGCGTGAACTTGCCGGTGAGAAAGCCGCCGGCCAGCGGGCTCCACACCAGCAGCCCGACTCCCTGGTCGCGCAGCAGCGGAATCGTCTCCCGCTCCAGCTCGCGACCGACCAGCGCATAGTACGACTGGGTGGTCTTGAACGCCTCCAGCCCCCGCTGGCGGGAAGTACCGAGCGCCTTCATCAGCTCCCAGGCCGGCAGGTTCGAGCAGCCGATGTAGCGCACCTTGCCCGCCCGGACGAGATCCGTGAGCGCGCCGAGCGTCTCCTCGATAGCGGTCACCGGATCGCCCCGATGGATCTGGTACAGGTCGATGTAGTCCGTGCCGAGCCGCCTGAGGCTGGCCTCGGCCGCCTGGATGATGTGCAGCCGCGAGAGCCCGACCTCGTTCGCGCCCGGTCCCATCCGTCCGCGCACCTTGGTGGCGACGACCACCTCGTGGCGCCTGCCGGCCAGCGCGCGTCCCAGGATCTCCTCCGATTCTCCAGTCGAGTAGACATCGGCCGTGTCGAAGAGGTTGACCCCGGCGTCGAGCGACCGGTGCACCAGCGCGTCGGCCTCCGCCTGGCCCAGCGCCCCGATTGCTTCCCAGCGCGCGCCGAAGGTCATCGCCCCCAGGCACAGCTCCGATACGTACACCCCTGTGTTGCCCATCAGCCGGTATTTCATCGTCTTGCTCTGGTCAGACGGGGCCGGGCTTCAATCCGGCGGGGCTGCGCCCCGAGCCCCCGGCGTCCGCTTGCGGGGACCCTGCGCCCCGCGCCGCTCCGGCCGAGGCGCGCTGTGCGCGGCATCTATCAGACGGGGCTGCGCCCCGAGCCCCCGGCGTCCGCTTGCGGGGACCCCGGCGCCCCGCGCCGCTCCCGCCGAGGCGCGCTGTGCGCGCCTTGCGGAGTCTGCATGATTCTACGGCGCCGGGAAGTACGCGATCATCTCGCCCCGGTTCGTGCCCAGCCAGATGTCGCCGCCGATTGGCACGGCGGTCGTCGCCGCGGCGAATCCCTCCAGGAAGGGCTGGTGGAAGATGCGCTCGAACTCGAGCGTCTCGGGATCGATACGGGCCACGTTCGACGCCTCGCTCGGCGTCCGGAAGTCGGTATGGCCGGCGGCGTATACGAGTCCGTCCGGCGCCATGCGGAGATTGTCGGGCCGGAACCCGAGCTGGACGGCGTCGGTCTCGATCGGCGTCCGCCCGCGCGACAGGCGAATGAAGCGCTCGTCCTGCCAGCCGGCGACGTAGAGCCACTCGCCGTCGGCCGCGATCTCCAGGCCGTTGGGCCGGACGTTCTCGCTGCCGGGCACGATCTGCCAACCGCCGTCGGCCTGCCACTCCCACACCGCGCTGGAGACGTCACCGGTCATGCGCGGAGCCGTCGTCGCGAAGCCGCCGTCCGGCAACGCCACCACCGCGTTGAGGGTCACCCCCTCGGGGGCCACGGCGCAGCCGGTCCAAGTCAGGGCGGGCCCGGCGCCGCGGGCGTCGAGCTCGAACACCTCGATCGATTCCCGCAATCCGTGGTGCACGACGAACAGCGTGTGCACGGCGTCCGGACCCGGTTTCAGGTACAGGCCGTGGGCCCTGAAGTCGTCGCCCTCGGCCGGGTCGATCGGTCCCGGACAGGTCGGGTACGCCTGACTGTCGAGACGCTCGCCGGCGGCCGGCGCGGGAAACAGGATGCGCGCCGTCTTGTCGGACACGCTGACGAGCTGAATCCGGCCGCCCGCCTGGTTGCCCGAGGCAATCACCCAGTCCGAATCCGGCACGACGGCCAGGTCCTCCGGGCTGATGACGTCGCAGATGAACCGCAGCTCCCCGACCGGCTCGCAGGCTCCGCCCGCCGTCCCGGGCGCCTCCGCCACCTCCCGCGGCCTCTCCGGCTGACCCCCGCCGCAGGCCGCCGCCAGAACGGCGAACAGGCCGACCGCAATCCGCTGCCTCATGACGCGTCTCCTCCGTGCGCCCGTCGCGCGCGGCGCCGTCGGCCATCCCGCGACCTACGGCAGGCGGCGGTCGGGATACAGGCGCACCAGCACGTTGGGCCTGTTCACGCCCGCGCTGATCGAGCCGGACGCGTTGTCCGGCTCGCACTCGTACACCACGCGATAGCGGTCCTGCACCGCGCGATGATGCTCGCCCATGACCGTCCCGAGCTCCTCGAAGACGTTCGGCAGCGCCGTCGCCGCCGCCAGCGCCCGGTAGGTCCCGCCGGTGTTCCGTGTCAGGAAGGTCGAGATTTCCGTCTGCACGTTGCCGCCCCGCGTCGAGACGAGGACGGCGTGCACCGTGGCGGCGCGCATCCGCAGCTCGAGCACGAACTCGTTGAACTCGTCCTGCTGCACGCTGCGGCTGCCCTCGGCGCCGTCGTAGACGAGCGCGACGAAGACCGGCCAGGGATCCTCGTCGTCGAAGCGGCGCTCCCAGGTCTCAACCAGTCCGTCGAGGTAGATGACGCCGGTGTTCCGGTCGACGAAGAGGCTGGTTGCCCGCTCCTTCAGCTCGTCGCGGTCGGTCGTGAAATCGACGCGCCGGCGGACCTGGCCGGCGATGGTGAAGAGGCCCACCTCGTGCTGTGGGGGCAGGGCGTCCAGAAAGGCGCTCAGCCCATCCCGCAGCGGGTTGAGCGACTGCGCGGCGGCGTCGCTGTTGTCGACCAGCAGGGCCACCTTCATCGGCCCCGCGTCCAGGTGCATGTTCTTGATTGTGCATTCGGCTCCCGCCATCTGCACATCCACCTCGTCGGCGCGGACGTCCAGCATGGGCTGGTCGGAGAGATCCGTCACGAGCATGAAGAGTTGGCGATCCTCCGCCCACGCAACCTGCGGGTACCCGGAGACGATAGCGGCGAGACAGCCGAGGACGAGGGTGCGACGCAGGTAGCGGGAGGCCATGGCGCTCTCCTTGTTGGTTGCCGGCGGACCGCCCGATTATATGGCCAATCGCGGCCGCCTGCCGGTGAGGTATCCTCCCGGCCATGAGCACTGCACAGCTGACGGAGACGGTTGCGAAACAGCTGCGGCGCAGCCACGCCCATGCCGGGCTGGCCGCGGCGCTCGACGGTTTTCCCGCGGAGCTCGCCGGTCGGGCAGTTGCGGGACACCCGCATACCGCCTGGCAGCAGGTCGAGCATCTACGGCTGGCGGCGGAGGACCTCATCGCCTACTGCCGTGATCCGGAGTACGCGGCGCGCGAGTGGCCGGCTGGCTACTGGCCGGGGACCCCGGAGCCGCCCTCCGCGGAATCGTGGTCAGCAAGCTGCCGCGGCGCGCTGGACGCCGCCGAGCAGATGGCGCGTCTCGTCGAGGACCCCGGTCTGGACTTGTTCTCCGCGGTGCCCGCGGCCGAAAAGAAGGACCATCACACGTTGCGGGCCGCGCTGATCCTGCTCGATCACAACGGCTATCACGCCGGGCAGATCATCGCGTTGCGGAAGGCGCTGGGCGTCTGGCCGGCCGGCCAGGTGTCTGTGCCGTAGGAACGGTCGCGGACGCCTGGAGGGTCGAGCGACGGCACGCCGCACTGCCGGGCGGCAGCCTCCGGTGGGCCGGGCGCCCGCTCCTGGACGCACATGGCCCGAAGCATGTCGGCACGGCGGCATGAAGTATTCCTATAATGAATAATAGAATGTGTTTGATATATATATACGAATAAAATGAGCTACGCTACAGCATATGTCACCAGCACCCTGCGGGCTGCTCGTACAGCGCTCGGTCTCAGCCAGCGTGAATTGAGCGTGAACTCGGCCGTGCCGCAGGGCCATATCTCGAGGATCGAAAACGGCGCCGTCGATCTCAGGCTCTCGAACCTGGTCGCACTGGCCCGAGCCCTCGATCTGGAGCTGATGCTCGTGCCCCGCCGGTCCGTTCCGGCGGTTCGATCTATCGCGCGCAGCGCCGCTACCGGTGCCACAGGGCCGGGCCGGGCAGGACGTCGGGTCCGAAGAGAGCTGGCACTGATGCAGGAGGCGCTAGGCAGTCTGCCGCCCCAGCTCCAGTCAAGGAAGGACCTGGTGCAACTTCGACGCAGCGTACGCGAATTGTCGAACTTCGAGCCCGCGCTCCTTGACCTCCAGGTTATGCGGAACGTGAACCAAGCGCTCGACGCGCTCGTCCAGGGCAACGGTGACCCGGCCGCCATCCGGCACGCCCTGGCCCGGCTCCGAGAACTCCGCAACGGGCTCGCCCATAACCGGGTCGCGCGCGATGAGTCCGAGCCCGCACGGCCGGCTTACAGCCTCGAAGACGATGGCTGATGTCGACATACTCGACGTCCTGTTGAATCACGAACCGATTGGGACCCTCACCCGCGTTGGCGGTGACCAGACGCTCTTCGCGTTCAACGATACCTATGTTGAGGACGAGGACCGGCCTGTGCTGGGGCTGGGCTTCAAGGATCGGCTCGGTGGGCTGATCACCGCCTTCAGCCCCACTCGGACGCGGCTCATGCCGTTCTTCTCGAACCTGCTGCCCGAAGGGCATCTGCGGAACTATGTTGCCGAGCGCGCGGGCGTCAAGCCTGCACGCGAGTTCTTCCTGCTCTGGGTGCTCGGCGCCGATCTGCCGGGCGCCATTACGATCCGTCCGGCCGACCGCAACGCATGGCCTCCCGACGAGTCCGGCGCCGCCGACGATGGCCATCGACGTGACAACGCCCTGAGGTTCTCCCTTGCCGGCATGCAGCTCAAGTTCTCTGCCGTGGCGGAGGCCCGAGGGGGCCTGACCATCCCGGCCCGCGGAATTGGCGGGTCGTGGATTGTCAAGCTGCCATCGCGCCAATTCGCGCGCGTTCCCGAAAACGAATTCTCGATGCTGACGCTCGCCAGGCTCAGCGGCATGGACGTACCCGCGTTCGAACTGGTCGATGTCGCTGCCATCAGGAATCTGCCGGACGGTATCGGCGCGGTCGACGGCCAAGCGCTCGTGATCCAGCGTTTCGACCGGTCGCCCGCAGGCGGCACCGTGCACGTCGAAGACTTCGCCCAGGTATTCGGTGTCTATCCGGAGGACAAGTACCAGCGCGCCAGCGCCCGCAACATCGGCGCCGTCATCGGTGCCGAGTGCCGCGGCGACGACATTGTCGAGTTCATCAGGCGGCTGACCTTCAACACCCTGATTGGCAACGCCGACATGCACTTGAAGAACTGGTCCCTGATCTACCCTGACCGACGGCACGCCGCCTTGGCGCCAGCCTATGACTTCGTGTCGACGATCGCCTACCTCCCGGACGACAGCGCCGCCCTGAGATTCAGCCGGACGCGACGCTTCTCCGAGTTCTCCGAGGACGAGCTGGCCCATCTGGCCGCCAAGGCGCTGCTGCCGGAAAAGCTCGTTCTCGATGCCGCCCGCGAAACCGTCGCCCTGTTCCACCAGCATTGGCGCGGCGAACGGCGGCATCTGCCGCTTCCCGCCGAAGCCGCGCAGGCCATCGAAGCGCACCTCCGAACGATATCCATTGCTTGACGGCGCCCCGTCCGCATCGCGGTGGACTTCGGGACCGACGCACCATCTGCGAGGACGCGCATCAAGTCGACAGTGGCAAACCGGGGGATCCGATTCTCAAGACCGCGCCGTTCGGCATGGAATATGCGGTCCCGCGTGCCGCCGCACGCTCGGCCTGCGGGCCTCGTTGATCTGACAGTTGAGCCGGCGGAAATACCAGCCCGCCCGTCGCTATCTGGCGACATCCTCCGCCCCGGCTCTGCGCTCCTGGACCCGCGCGCCGCGGAGGATGTTGGGTAGGGCGTAGTTGCCCTCGTGGCAGGCGTATTCGTAGAGATCGTAGGTCGGGTCGCGCGTCAGCGGGAGCTCGAGGGTCCAGGACGCCGTGTAGACAGATGGATCCTCGACCGTGGCGCGCCAGTCGAGGATGTCCTCGCTCACGCGCGTGAACCGCTCCACCACGCGCAGCTCCCGGCTCACCGGGACGCCATGCATCCGGCCGGCGTTCTGATTGGGCGTGATCCAACCCTTCTCGGTGAAGCTGGTCGTCTCGACGACCAGCGTCTCCCCCTCCCACCGCCCGCGCGAGTCGCCCATCCACAGGCCGATGGCGGGGTCGAGCGGCGGCCGCTCGTCCAGCGGGATGATGCGCGCTTCGCCGATCATCTCGGTCAGGATCGCGACGTAGCCCGGCGCCTGGAGGATATGGTTGCCGGCGTTGTAGAAGTTCGGAATCAGCGCCCCCGGCACGCCCCGCGTGATGCAGCGCGTGTACACGCTCATGTGCTCGTAGCTGTCGGAGCGGCGGGCGACCCGGTAGTCGCGCCGCGCCGCAGCCGCCGGCCGCAGCGGGACGCGGCCGCTCGGCGGATCAACGACCATCGACGTCCGGCGCGTTGGCGCGATCGATCGTGCCGGACCAGATGGCGGCGTTGTAGCCGGCAAAGCCGCTGCCCGGCGGCAGGCGCTCGACGCGGACGGCGCCCGGCGCGAACGCACGCTCCCGCTGCTCTCGCACGGCGCGCTCCAGTGCCGCCGCTTCCGCCTCGCTGTAGAACGGCTTGTGCGCCAGGTCGGCGGGCCGCTCCAGCGGCGTCATCGTCGAATTCGTCCAGACGCCCTGGATGTCCGGCTGCCCGTCCGGCGTGCGCGGCGTCACCCAATCTCCGGACGCGCGCGATTCCACCTGTCCCTCGCATGGACCGGGCGCGGCCGCCGCCAGCGCGAGCAGCGCAAGGCAGCAGACGAGCAGCCGCACCCCGCGGCGCCATGGTTCCAGCATGCGCGGAACGATAGCATGTATCTTCCAGCGAGCCCGCCCTCGGCGCGGCTCCGGCTCGAGAATCCGGAATCACAGGAGGAGTTGTCATGCGGAATCGGCGTCTGTTGGTCGCAGTCGTGCTGATCGGTGTCGTGGCGGCCGTCGGCTGGGCGTACGCCCAGGGGCGGGGCGGCTCGAACGCGTTGACCGGGCAGGACATCGCGGAGATCGAGCGGCTCTACTACCGCTACGCCCAGGGCCTCGATTTCCAGGACGAGGAGCTGTACCTGTCGGCCTGGGCAGACGACGCCGTCTTCACGACCGGCGGCGGCGAAGTCTGGGAAGGCAGAGAGGGACTGCGCGCAAGGTTCAGGCAGCGGCCGGGCGCCGAGGGCACGGGGATCACGCACGTGACCATCAATATCCTGGTCAAGGGCACGCCCGAGGGAGCCAAGGGCCGGGGCTACTGGCTCGTGCTCGACACCACCCAGACGCCGCCGGCGATCGTCGTGCACGGTCACTACTTCGACACGTTCGTGCGCACCCCTGAGGGCTGGCGGATCAAGACCCGCGGGTCCATGCGGGGCTGGAGCGAGACGCGGTGGGCGACGGAGTCCAAATCGACACCCTGGTGATTTGGCCCCGGCTGGCTTCGATCAGACGGGGCTTTGCCCCGAACCCCCGGCGGGCGCTTGCGGGGACCCCTGCGCCCCGCGCCGCTCCCGCCGAGGCGCGCTGTGCGCAGCTTCAATCAGACGGGGCTTTGCCCCGAACCCCCGGCGTCCGCTTGCGGGGACCCCTGCGCCCCGCGCCGCTCCCGCCGAGGCGCGCTGTGCGCGCCTTGCGGAGTCTGCACCCGGCTACGGGCGCCAGACTCCTAGCCGGCGCGGTCGGCGGTGATGGTCCGGGTCTTGAAGCGCCAGCCCGCGGCCGTCTTGACGTACGTGTCGTCGTAGTAGCCGGACGCGACCGTGTTCGGCGCCCCGCCGCTCACGTCCACGAGGATCCAGTAGACGCGCGCCTCCGCGCCAGCGGCAGTCGGCACGATGCGCCAACTGTTGTTCCAGTGGCGGCGCTTGGTGTCGCCGGTCTGCCCCGCGTGGCGCTCGACGCGGTACGCGGTGAGCGCGTCCCGGCCCATGATCTTGCTCCCGCCCACCTCGAATACCGCGTCGTCGGCGAACGCCGACACGAACAGGTCGCCGTCCCGGAAGTCGGCGCCGTGGTTGTAGCGCCAGTACAGCTGCTCGATCTCGGCGTAGTCCTGTGCCGTGAGCGTCCCGGCCGCGGCGGCGGTGGTTCCCGGCGCCGAGATCCAACCGATTGCAACGCCGACTGCGACCAACGCCACCGCCGCCAACAAATGCCTTGTCTTCACGATTCCCCCTTTGCTGCCTGGTTGCCGCACCGCACAGCGCGTGCTACCCCGCGCTGTCGAACGTGATGGCCCGCTCCCGTATGCGCCAGCCGTCCGCGGTCTTGACGTACTGGTCGTCGTAGTAGCCGGACCGGTCGGTGATCGGCGTCCCGGTGCCCACGTCTACCACCATCCAGTAGACACGGGCCTCGGCGCCGTCGGGCGTGGGCACGATGCGCCACCCGTTGTTCCAGTGGCGCCGGCCCCTGTCGCCCGGCCCCGCGTCCCGCTCCGCACGCATCGCGACGAGCTCCTCTCTGCCCCTGAGCGTCCGCTCGCCCACGCTGAAGACCGCGTCGTCGGTGAACGCCGACAGCCACAGCTCGCTGTCCCGGAAGTCGCCGCCGTGGTTGTAGCGCCAGTACAGCTGCTCGATCTCGGCGTAGTCCTGTGCCGTGAGCATCCCGGCGGTCGCCGCGGCATCTGCCGGCGCCGAGATCCAGCCGATCGCCACTCCCGCTCCCACCAGCGCCATGGCCGCTACCAGATTTCGTGTCCGCACGGTTCCTCCCACTCTCGTCCGCCGCCTTGGTCCGCCGGCGCGCGCCAATCCACCGTTCTACGGCGCAGACTCCGGCTCCGCCCGCTCCATCCAGCGGTACAGGCCCGGCGAGCCGTCGATCCGCAGGCCGGCCGAGATGTACGACTGACCGTCCTCGGCGAGCCGCCGCATCATGACGTAGCGCGCCTCCCCCTCGCGGGTCCGGGCGACGCGGTAGTGCGTCCGCTCGTCGACCTTGACCGTCATGACCTCCATGCCGGCGTCTTCCGGATAGATGGTGCCGTTGTACGGCACGAACTTGGGCTCGTTGTACTTGGAGTCGTACCAGCCCTTGCGCAACGGCTCGTCCGCGCTGCTCTGGATCTCGACCTGGTAGTGCTGCACCCCGTCGTCGCCAATCCTGAACGTGATGATCTCGTGCACCGGCGACGTCCCGCCGGACAGCTCCTTCGTCTTCTCGATGTTGAGGCGCCAGGTCCCGTTGAACGGGTCGGCACCCTGCTCACCCTGCTGCGACGAGGCGACCGTTGCCGCCGCCGCGAGCGCTATCGCCAGGCATCCCAACGTGCGTCGCATCTCGACCTCCACTGAAGATTCACAGCCGGAACAACCGGTTGATCTTGATGATGAGGGCGCGGTCCCGCAGCTCGGGCCGCCCCGGCCGCAGCGTGTCGCGCGCCTCGTTGTACACGACGAACAGCTCGCTGCCCGGCTGATACTCCCAGCGCAGGCGCACGTTCGCACCGACCGACGCGTTGCTGGAGTTATATTGCACGAGCGCACTGACGAACATCAACGGCGACAGCGTGTACGTCGTCCGGGCCGTCACCAACTCGGTCGAGAACCGGCCCTGGGGCAGATCGATCCAGTTGAACGAGACACTGGGCTCGAGCGACAGCCGCGGCGTGATCTCGAGCCGCCCCTGCGACAGATTGACCGTGGTCTTGTCCCCGCCGTAGAACGAGCCCTGCACGACGCCCAGCGCGCCGGCGAACGGCCGCTGCTGGCCGAGGGCGAAGGTGACCTCGACCTGCTGGAAGTCGTAGCCGTTGACCGGCAGCACGACGCCCGGCGCGATGTGGAACGGCTCCTTCAGGAACTCGTAGCTGCGGGTATAGAAGACGTCGAACAGGTCGCTGTTCTCGAACTCGATGCCGAAGTGCGCGATCTGCTCGCGCGTCTCGAGCAGGCCGGCGCGATCCGCGATGTGGTCGACGCGACCCTCCCAGGTCAGTTGCCGGATAGCCTCGATCGACGCGGGCCGCGGGCTGAAGCGCAGCGCGGCGAAGCTCCCGTCGAAGTCGTGCCGCCGCAGGAACCCGATCTCCGGATTGAAGCCGCGCCCCACCACGAGCCGCTCCAGCTGCACGCCGTAGCGGTCGCCCGCGTAGTCGAGCTGCGCCCGGTAGCTGAGCTCGTCCTCCATGCCGGCGGTCGCGGTACGCGCCCAGTAGGTGTTGATGTTCAGGTCGTCGTAGAACGAGAACGTTCCGTCCAGGCCGTACGTGTCGTTGGCTCCCGCGCCGCGCCGCGAGACCGAGCGCCGGGCGACCAGCGCCCCGATGCTGCTGCGCCGCAGCACGTCGCGCTTGACGCGCACCACCGAGAAGTCGGTGGCGACCGTGTCGGTCCTGGGCTGCTCGCCGGTCCGGATGTACAACGCGCCGACGCTGAACGCGCCGACCCGGCCGGTCAGCCGCCCGCCCGCGTCCATCGGCACCTCGGCCGTCACGCCGCCGTGCTCCTCCAGGCCGATGCGGCGGCTGTAGAACAGAATCGGCACGTTCACGCTGGCGTCCCCGTACAGGTTGTTCGCGGTTCCGCCGAACGCGAAGACTCCCTGGTTCTCCAGAAAGAACTCCCGCTTCTCGGGATAGAACAGGCCGAAGCGGGTGAGGTTGACCTGCTGCTCGTCCACCTCCACCTGCGCGAAGTCGGTGTTGACGGTGGCATCCGCGACCAGGTTCTGCGTCAGCGCGTACTTCACGTCGAGTCCGGCCTCGGCGTGCAGCGCGTTCGAGAGCGCCGGCACCGCGCCGCGATCGGTCGTCACGTCCGCGATGGCGTACGGCTTGATCTCCAGCGTGCGCCCGCCGCCGGCGGGGGCCTCGATGCCGACCACGGTCGCGGCCTGCGATATCAGCATGATGCCTTGCGAGATGGGCAGCGGCACGAGCGACGACAGCTCGTTCTTCCAGCGGACCTTGCGGGTGAGGCTGAACCCCCACACCTGCGCCCGGCCCGGGCGGTAGCGCAGGGACTTGAACGGAATCGCCGACTCGAACGTCCATCCGCCGGGGAACCGCCCCGCCCGCACGGACCAGATGGGATTCCAGTCGGCGCTGTAGTCGCGCTCGTCGGTGATCTGCCCGTCCATCCGGCCGCCGAGCGGATTGACCGTCAGGTTGATGCCGTTGCGGCGGTCGTAGAACGTGTCGAGCACGATGTCGATGTACTCGTTCTGGCCGATGTTGAAGCTGTCGCGGCGCAGCTCGTTGGCGATCCAGCGCGACTCCGGCGCCGAGTCCCAGCAGCGGGCGCTGATGTAGACGTTGTCGTCGTCGAACGCCAGCCACACCTCGGTCTGCTCGGTGGCGGGGGCGCCCTCGATCGGCTCGACCTGCACGAAGTCGGTCATCCCCGGCACGTCCCGGTAGAGGGGCTCGTCCAGCGTCCCGTCGATGTCCAGGGGCTCGGCGAGGCGGATGGCCCGGATGGTCATGCGGCCGGCGGCGTCGCGCGTGAACACGGCCGGCGGCTCCGGCGGCGGCGGCCCCTCGATGGCCGGCAGATCGGCATCGGCGGGTGCGGCCGGAGGCTGCGCGGCGGCCGCCTGCGCCGCCAACAGCAGCGCCAGCGCCAGCCAGCAGCCTGCCGGATGCCGGCGACGCCGGCGCAAACCGCCACGTTCGGGACAGAAGGGGTGCGTCAGTTGTCTCCGGGCTCCCACGTCGCGCCGCGTGCCGGTTGCACGGCCGGCGCCCCTTGCCGCTCGAGCATGCGCCCGCGCACGACGCCGCCGCGCTCGTTGCCGGGCGTATCCGGCCGCTGGCGCAGGTCGATCAAGGCGCTCTCGAAAAGTCGCCTGCTAGCGGCGGTCCCGGTAGAAGGCCCGCAGCTCGTCGGTGAACAGCTCGGGCTGCTCCAGCGCGGCGAAGTGCCCGCCGCGCTCCATGTACGTGAACCGCTGGACGTTGTAGCGGGTCTCCGCCCAGCTCCGCGGACTGAAGCCGAGCTCCGCGGGGAAGACGGTGCAACCGGTCGGGACCTCGACCCTGTCGGTCGGCGGCACGTACGGCGGCTCGGGAATATGTTGGCCTTCGTAGTAGTAGCGCGCCGCCGACGTGGCGGTCTCGGTCACCCAATAGATCATCACCGTGGTCAACAGCTCGTCCTTCGTGAAGATCGCCTCGGGATCGCCGCCGCAATCGCACCAGGTGCGGTACTTCTCGACGATCCAGGCGGCCAGCCCCACGGGCGAATCGTTCAGCCCGTAGCCGAGCGTCTGCGGCCGGGTCGCCTGGATGCGCTGATAGCCGCGCTCGTTGTCGCTGAAGTACTGGCGCCGCTCGCGAATCCGCTCGAGCTCGGCGTCCGTCAGGCCCGCGTTCGGGTTGTCCGGGTCGGGCGGCGCGCCCCCGCAGCTGTTGAGGTGCAGTCCCGCCACGTGGTCGGCGTCGTACACGGCCATGTTGTGCGCCACGCTGGCGCCGACGTCGCCCGCCTGGACGCCGTAGCGGTCGTAGCCGAGCCGCGCCATCACCTCCATGAACATCCGGGCCGTCCGCCGGCGCGAGTGCCCCATCCGGCGCGGGCGTTCGGAGAATCCATAGCCGGGCAGCGACGGGACGACCACGTGGAAGGCGTCCTCCGCGCTGCCCCCGTGGCTGACGGGGTCCGCGAGCCGCTCGACCGTCTTCCAGAACTCGAAGAAGGTGCCGGGCCAGCCGTGAATCAGCATGATCGGCAGCGCGTCCGGCTCGGGCGAGCGGCGATGGATGAAGTGCACGTCCAGCCCGTCGACGTTCATCGTGAACTGCGGGAACTCGTTCAGGATGCGCTCCTGCGCGCGCCAGTCGTACCCGTCCCGCCAGTACTCGACGAGCTGCCGCAGGTAGGCCAGGTCGGTGCCGTACGTCCAGCCCGACCCGTCGATCTGGCCCGGAAAGCGGGCGCGGGACAGCCGCTGCTGCAGGTCGTCGAGCGCCGCATCCGGCACGTCGATGGTGAACGGCGCGGCATCTGCGCCAGCGGACTGGCCAGCGACGGCCGCCGGGCCGAAATTCGGCGGGCCGAACAGGCCGAGCGCCGTGAGCAGGGGAAGCGCCACCGCCACCCACCGCATCGTTGACGTCCTCATCGCATCCTTCCTCTCTCCGGTCGCCAATCCGGCGCGCGTTCGCGTTCGCACCGGTCGCGCGTCACCGTCCCTCCTGCGCGCGGGCGCCCGCCAGGAGGTTGAACATCCCGTAGTTGCCCTCGTGGCAGGCGTACTCGAAAAGCGGTCCGTCGGCGGTGGTCATGGGGATGACGCCGGTGAACGGCCGCGTGAAGGTGTGCGGGTCGTCGACCGTGAACTCGTAGCGCAGCGTGCCGGCGCCGGTCCGCGTCAACCGCTCCACCAGATGCAATGTCGCGCCCGTGCCGACGGCGCTCTGAATGGTGGGATTGAAGCTCGACGTCTTGTCCGTGAAGTTGGTGGTCTCGATCACCAGCGTGTCGCCCTCCCAGCGCCCGCGGGAATCACCCATCCACTGCCGGATCGACGGCGCGAGGTGCGTCCGGCCATCCAGCGGCACGAGCCGCGCGTCGTGGATCATCTCGTTCAGAATCACCACGTGGTTCGGCGTCTGCAGCACCTGCAGCGTGTTGTTGTAGGCGCTGGGAATCACCGGCGGCCCGGCGTTGAAGCCGAGCAGACAGCGCTCGCCGAGCGCTCGGTCCTCCGGCCCGTCCGCCCCGATCCCGCCGCTGCGGAACCGGACGGGGCGTTCGCCGGCGACGTCGGCGCTGACCGCGCGCCCCTGCTCCGCTGCGCCCGGCACCAACGGCGGAAGCCGTCCGTCCGGCGGATCGACGATCAGCGACGTGCGGCGGCCCGCCGCGAGCGACGAGCCCCGGTCGTACCAGAACTCGTTGTACGGCACGACCCCGCCCTCCGAGGCCGGTGGATAGAGGGCCCCGCCCTGCGCCGGATCGACCAGATCGCGGTTCTGGCGACGGTTCTCCCGCGCCTCGAAGGCGGCGGCCTCCTCCGCTGTCAACAGCGCCTTGCCGGCCAGCTCCGCCGGCCGCTCCATCGGCGTGATCGTGCGGAAGTCCCAGACACCCTGCAGATCGGGATCCCCCCAGGCGGTTCGCTGCGGTCCCGGCGCTCCGGTCTGGGCGGCCCCCACGAGCTGCGCCAGCACCAGGGCCGCGAGCAGCACCGGCACGCCCGTTCCGCGTGCGCCGCGGCGCCCCGGCGGCTTCACCGCGGCCCCCCGGCCGGCTCGGCGACCAGCTCGAACAGCGCCTCGGCGCGCGCCCGCGGCCCGGCCGCCTCGAGCAGGGCCTGGCGGTCCAGCGGGTCGAGCTGCAGGAACTGCGACAGCGCGTTGACCAGATCCGCGTCCGTCACGTCCTCGGGCGGCGCGTCGCGGCTCGGCGCCAGCGTCCTGAACACCTCCGCCAGCCGCGCACGATAGCCGCGCAGCGCCCGCCGGTCGTCCTCGTCGCTCCGCTCGGCGAGCGCCTCCACGTCGGCCACGCGGTACGACCGGCTGTGGTCCTCGCCCAGCACGCGAAAGCGGAGCGTCCCCTCCAGGAGAATGAGCCAGCGGCCGTCGTCGAGCTCCTCGGCCTGAACGATCTCGCCCGCGCAGCCCACCTCGAAGATCGGTGGATTGCCCTCGTAGTCCGCCTCGTGACCGGGCTGGAGCAGGACCATCCCGATCAGGCCGTCGCCCTGGACGGCATCGGTCACCATGTCGCGGTAGCGGGACTCGAAGATGTGGAGGGGGCGCGACATGTTCGGGAACAGCATGACGTCCTGCAACGGGAAGAGAGGAATCGTCGGCGGCAACCCGCCCCCGGCGGCCGCCTGCGACCAGGCGGTACCCGGGACCGAGAGCAGGCCGGCTATCACCGCCGCGCACGCGAGTCTGGCTGCCGTCATCAGGTCCTCCCCTCGTGCGGAATCGAGCCGGACAGGGCATTATAGCCCCGCCGCCTTCGGGTCAGGCGGCGACGAGGGATCCGCATGGTGAGCAACATGAACCGCGGCTGCGGCCGCGCGCGAGGGCTCTGGGCCGCCGTGGCCGCGGCGGTCGTGACGGTCGGGACGGCGCCCGCGTCGGCACAGTCGGCAGCGGGGTCTCGCGAGCTCTATTTCCGGGCCGGCGCCGTGCTCGAGCGGCCGGCGCGCGCACGGTTCACCGACCGGGACTGTGCCAGCCGGTCGCCGGCTGCCCTGTACGGCTGCGGCACGGGGCTCGACGGCGCGCCGCTGAGCACGTTGGGCGACTTCGGGACGGCCGCGGGCTACGAGCTCGGGATCGGCTACGCGACGGGATCCGCCCTGCGGCTCGAAGCGGTCGTCTCGCATCGCCCGCGGGCCGCGTTCGAAGGCCGGGCGAACTTCGTCCAGACCACCGCGAGGCAGGCGGTCTCTGCCGATGTCTCCGCACTGTCGGGCCTGCTGGCCGCGTACCTGGACATCCCGGCGCTCGGCCTGCCGCGCCTCGGTCCGTTCGCCCCGTTCGTCGGCGGCGGCGTCGGCCTGACCCGCGTCGCAGTCGGAGAGACGCGCATGGCGTTCCCGCGCACGACGACCGTCGTTCCCGGCGGACGGCGGACCAGCCTGCTCTGGATGCCGGCGGCTGGCGTCGCGACCGCGCTGGGGCCGCGCGTGACGCTCGACGTCGCCTGGCGCTACACGCACCTGGGCGCCATCGACACCGGGCGCGGCGCCGGCCGCATCGTGTGGCGCGACGGGAGCCGCGACCCGCTGCAGATCGCGCTGGCCGAGACGACGGCCGATCTCGCCGGCCACGGGCTCTCGGTCGGCGTGCGCTACGGGTTCTGAGGCACGCTCCCGGACTGTGGTAATCTGCACGGCGTGGAGTCGCGGCGACCGATCCGAGCGGAAGGGATGAGAGTGATGGCGAACCAGACGACCCGTCGAGCGCTACTGAAGGGCGGCCTCGCCGCCGCCGGGCTGGGCATGTTCGGATGGCCGGAGGGAACCCTGCCGGCCCTGGCCCAGGGCGAGGTGCTCGTGCCGTTCACCGACGTCCCCGACGAGTTCGGCAGCGCAGCGCTCGGGCCGACGCGGCGGGTCCTCGACATTCGCACGATCACCGGGCCGCTCACGTCCCGGGACGATTTCTACACCATCCAGCACTTCGACAAGCCGGAGATCGCCGCCGACGCGTTCAGCCTGAAGGTCGGCGGCCTGGTCGAGCGGCCGGCCGAGCTGTCGCTCGCCGATCTGCGCAACATGGGGAGCGACGAGGTCGTCGCCGGCTTCGAGTGCTCCGGCAACAGCCCCCGGGTGATTCAGGGGCTGGCCAGCAACGGCCGCTGGACCGGCGTCCGCCTGCGCACGGTGCTGGAGCAGGTCGGCCTGCGTGACCTCGCCCGCGAGGTGGTCTTCATCGGCGCGGACCACGGCGAGGAGATGGTCGACTTCCGCGGCCAGACCCACGCGGTCGATCAGCCGTTCGCTCGCAGCATGTCGCGCACCGACGCGTTGGCGCCCGACCCGCTGCTCGCCTACGCGCTCAACGGCGAGCCGCTCACCCTCGACCAGGGCTTTCCCCTGCGCCTCGTCGTGCCCGGCTGGTACGGCGTCTGCAACGTCAAGTGGCTCACCCACATCCGGGCCCAACAGGACCGGTTCCTGGGCAAGTGGCAGGCGCGCTGGTACCGCACGCTGTGGGCCGAGGAGATCGACGGCGAGGTGAGCTACCACGAGACCGAGATCACCCGCCTGCGGGTCAAGTCGGTGATCGCGCGCGTGACGCGCTCGGGCGGCCGCCACACGGTCCACGGCTTCGTGCTCCATGACGGCACCCCGCTGCAGTCCGTCGAGGTCAGCGTGGACGGCGGCGCGTGGCAGCCTGCGACGCTCGATTCGGCGACCGCTTCCGACACCTACTCCTGGAAGCTGTTCCGCTACGACTGGGACGGTGCGACCCTGGGCGAGCACACGCTGGTCTCGCGCGCCACCGACGCCGAGGGCAGGGTGCAGCCGACCCCCGGGGAGCTCGAGTACAAGCAGACGGGCCTGGAGAACCACCAGCAGTTTCCGCGGACGGTGCGCATCGCCTGAGCGCACAGCGGGCGTGCCGCAGTCAGCGCGTTCGTCGCGGAAGGACTACCTCGCGCCCGTGCGCTCCTGCGCGCGGGCGCCGCTCAGGACGAGCGGCAGGGTGTAGTTGCCTTCATGGCAGGCGTGCTCGTAGGTCGGCGCCGGAGACACCCGCAACGGCATCTCGGCCGACCACGGCTCGGCCCAGGTCCCGGGATCGTCGGCCGTGAAGCCGTACAGGATGGTGTCGGCGTCCACCCGCGTCAACCGTTCGGTGAGGTGCAGCTCGGGACCGGACCCCCGGAACCCGCCCGTGCCGTTGAAGTTCGTGGTCTCGATCACCAGGGTGTCGCCCTCCCAGCGTCCCCGGGAGTCTCCCCGCCAGAGCCGTATCCGCTGATCCACGTGGGGGCGATCGTCGAGGTGCACGATTCGGGTCTCGTGGTTCTCCTCGGTCTGGATCACCACGTGGTCCGGGGTCTGGACGATCTGGACGAGGGGCGCGAACGGGAACGCCATCATCGGCGGACCGCCGGTGACGAAGCGCAGGCAGCGCTCGCTGTAGCCCCGATCGTCGTGGGAGTCGGCCCGCTGCGTCATTGGCTGGCGGAGGCCGTCGGCCAGCCGCTCCTCGGCCGCGGGCGTGTAGGGCGGAATCTTCCCGGTCGGCCCCGTGATCAGCGACGTCCGCCCGCTCAGCGCGCCCGGCTCCATCCAGATCTCGCTGAACTCGACGGCCAGCACGGCCTCCGGCCCCCTCAGGGCGTCGATGCGCCGCTGGACCGCGGTCCGCTGCAGCTCGGCCAGCTCCGCCGCCGTGTGGACCTCCCGGTCGCCGTACTCGTCCGGGCGCTCGAGCGGGGTCAGGCTCGAGTTGGTCCACACCCCGGTGAGGGCCGGGCGGCCCCGCGGCGTGCGCGGTATGTCGGCGGTCTCCGCCGGCTGGGCTGCTCCCGGGACCGGCAACAGCAGCACGAGCATCACGAGCGGCATCCGACCCATCGACACGCCTCCCCCACTACCAAACCGTTGCGATCCGCACCGCCCACACGCCGCCGGCAGCCGCCGCGCGGCTACCGCGACCCGGCCGCGGCCGCCTGCTCCTGGTTCCGTGCACCGCGCAGGATGTTCTCCAGTCCGTAGTTGCCCTCGTGACAGGCGTACTCGAACAGCGGCCCGTCGATGCGGCGCATCGGGATGGACGCGGTCCACGGCTGCGCGTACGTGAGCGGGTCGTTGACCGTGAAGCGGTAGTCGATCGTGTCCGCGTCCACGCGCGTGAAGCGCTCGACGAGGTGCAACTGCTCGCCCGCCGCCAGCACCAGGTGCAGGGGTCCGCTGACCGCCCGCTCGTCGGCCCCGGAACTGAAGCTGGTGGTCTCGACCACCAGGGTCTCCCCTTCCCAGCGGGCGCGCGAATCGCCCAGCCACTGGCCGACGCCCGCAGGCAGATGCGACCGGCCGTCCAGCGGGATGATGCGGGCGTCGTGGATCATCTCGACCAGGATCACGACGTGGTCGGGCGTCTGGAAGATCTGGTAGTTGTGGTTGTAGAAGCCGGGAATCATGGCGCCCGGCAGGCCGCGCGTGATGCACCGGT
The DNA here is from genome assembly GCA_965222265.1 of Vicinamibacterales bacterium. Classification (GTDB taxonomy): domain Bacteria; phylum Acidobacteriota; class Vicinamibacteria; order Vicinamibacterales; family UBA8438; genus JAAXGX01. Next base: position 3,679,451 of record CBDCTP010000003.1, on the reverse strand, counting down.
CGTACAGGTTCAGGTCGGTGTACGAGTCGGGTGCGGCGTTCCGCGACGCGGCCACCGCGGCGTCCCGCTCGCGCACGCGGTCCGTCAGCGCGGGGAGCTGCCCGTCGGGCGGATCGATCACGAGGGAAGTCTGGATGGAGCGTTGGCCGCTTTCGACCCAGAAGCTGTTGTACGCGCCCGTGCTGCCGGGCGGCGGCTCGCGGTCCCGGCGGCTCGCGGCCGCGGCGTCCAGCTCGGCGCGCTCCTCGTCGGTCAGCGACGTCCGCCCCTCGTACTCGCTCGGACGCTCCATCGGCGTCGTGGTGGTGTTCGTCCAGGTACCCTGCAGGTCGGGATCGCCCCACGCCGTCCGCCGCGTCTCGCCGCCGCCGCCGGCCTGAGCCGCCGCCCAGCCTGGCGTGAGCACCAGCAGAACACCCGCCAACGCAGCAGTCACACGTGTCATGAGACTCAACCCTCCCCTGAGTGGTCGATTATATGGTCTCGGTCCCGTGTGGGGCGCAATCCTCTGTTCATGGCCGAGAAAACCGCTCTGTGCGCGCCCACGATGCGCTCCATCGCCTCCCGGTCGGGCTCGAGCGACCACTCTCCGCGCTCGGAAGTACCCCCCAGGACGATGCCGTCGCGGCGGGGTTGCATGTGGATGCCGAGGCCGCCGTCGCGGGACGCGCCGGGAAGGCCGCCGAAGGTCCCGTAGTCCACTTCCGGCTGGGGTACGAGCACGGTGAGCTGTCCCTTGAGGGGCACCATCTCGTCATCGCCGAAGAGGTCGCGCGCGCCGAGCCCGGTGCAGTTGATCACGAGCGATTCGTCCAGCTCCGCCAGCTGCCTCCGTTCCGCGAACTTGCGGATGACGATCCGTCCGCCAAACTCGACGACGTCGCGGACCAGGGCGTCGAGATAGATGGAAGGCTCGATGCGCATCTGCATGCGCCGGTTCGCGTAGCGGGTCGGAAAGGGATGCTCTCCCGGTCCCAGCAGCGTCGTACCCGTGCGCAGGTGCGCCGGAAGCAGCGGCGCCTCGTCCCCTTCCCCTTCGCCCTGGCCGGATGCGCGCGGTTCGTTGTCTCCCAGCGCGTAGCGTTGGAGCCAGGACACGCCGTATCCCCTTCCCACGAGCAGTTGCAGTTGACGGTAGGAGACTTCGGCGGCTGCACGGAACTGTGCATCCCATGCGGGGGAGCGGAGGTGGTCGTCGACGAGTCCCGATGTCGGGGTGAACCCGGCGAACGACATGTTCGAGGTCGTGTGCGGGGGCACCGCCATGGCGTAGATGGTGACGTCGAACCCGTGTCGCTGCAGTTGGCGCGCGGAAGTGAGGCCCGCAGCCCCGCAGCCGATCACGGCTGCCTGGCGGCTGACGTGGGCGAGGGCCGTTTCGGCGGCCATCCGGCCCGTGCCCCAGGACAACGACATGCCCGCACCGCCGTGGCCGTAGTTGTGGATCACGGTCGTTTCGTCGAGCCGGTCGACCGCCAGCAGGAATCCCGACGGGCGGTGAGGACGCAGCCCCACGGTGGTGCGGATGATCCGGTCCGCATCCGCGCGCACGGGCGCCAGGCGCAGCGGGAGCCGGACCAGGGACCGGGTGCGCGCCGCGCACCCGGTCAGCCCGGCCCCGAGCATGCCCGCGCCGCCGATCTTCAGCAGAGTTCTGCGGTCCATCGTCGTCTCCTGTGGTCGCTGGAACTCGGCAATCTCCCCCGGGTCGACGTTACGGATGCCCTGTACGCCCGTCGGGCCGAAGGTCTGGTTGTGCCCGTCGAACTGCTGCAGGGAGTCCACGGCGCGGCTGCCATGCTACTGGACGCAGTTCGCCGCCACCGGCAACCCGAGGCGGGGCTTCAGCATGACGTGCCGCCGCCGTCGCCGATGGTCATGCCCGGAACGAGCTCGGCCATCTGCAGGATGTTCCGCTCCCGGGCCGATGCGGCAGCGCCGCTGCAGCCGAAGACGTTGAGCCGGTAGTTGATGCTCACGAGAACGACGCCGTTCTCGGCGATGCGGGTGCCGTCGTAGATCGGGAGCGACCCGGCGCCGTTGAAGAAGCCGCCGCCGTGAATCCACACCATCACGGGGCGCGGCGCCCGACTCTCTCGCGGCGCCCAGAGGTTGAGGTCGGCCCCGGAGCCGTGGCATCCCGGACCCCGTCCCACGCAACCACCGGTTGCGGCGGCTTCCAGCGGAGGTCGCCGACGGGCGGTGCGGCGTAGGGCACGCCCTTGAACGCGACGATGTCCGGGTTGCCGGCGGCGGGCGCGCCCAGAATCTCTCCACCCGCGACGGTCACGGGAACGTCGGGGGCGAGCGTGGCGACCGGCGGCGCCGTTGCGACCTCCGGCTGCCCACAGGCCGCGAGCCCCGCCATCACCGCGAACGGCAGGACACGCCGTCCATGCGCGCCGATGCACATGCCGATCCGCATCACGACCTCCAGTGGCCCGCATCCACGCCCACGCTTCAACGTACCTCCGCCGCGCGCTCCTGCACCCGCGCGCCGCGCAGGATGTTCACCAGGCTGTAGTTGCCTTCGTGGCACGCGTGCTCGTACAGCAATCCCGCCGACACCACCAGCGGCATCTCGACCGACCACGGCTCCGTCCACGTCTCGGGATCCTCGACCGTGAACTCGTACCGCATCGTCTCGTGGTCCACGCGGGTCAGCCGCTCGGTGAGGTGCAGCCGCGGGCCCGATCCACGAAACCCGTCGATGCCGTTGAAGTTCGTCGTCTCGACGACCAGCGTGTCGCCCTCCCAGCGGCCCCGCGAGTCGCCGCTCCAGAGCCTGATGCGAGGGTCGATGGGCGGCCGCGCGTCGAGGTGAATGATCCGAACGACATGGCCTTCCTCGTGGAGGAACGCGACATGGTCCGGGGTCTGGAAGATCTGGTGGACGTTCGCGACCCCGAACGCCATCATCGGCGGCCCGCCGCTGACGAAGCGCAGGCAGCGCTCGCTGTAGCCCCGATCTTCGTGCGAGTCGGCCCGCTCGGTTATGAACTGGTTGAGGCCGTCGGCCAGGCGCTCCTGCGCCGCCGGCGTGAACGGCGGGATCCTGCCCGTCGGCCCCGTGACGAGCGACGTCCGCCGGCTCAGCGGCCCGCCCCCGGCCCACGCCGGGCCGCCCTCAACCGCCAGCGCACGCTCCTGTGCCGTGAGCGGTCCGAGCCGGTCCGTGAACAACTGCCGCGGCAGCTCCTCTTCCTCACCTTCCCTCAGGAATTCCCGGTCGCCGAACGGTTCCGGACGCTCCAGCGGCGTGGTGGTGCCGTTGACCCACACACCGCCCAGGGCCGGCCGGCCCCACGGCGTGCGCGGCACGCCGGCGTCCTCGGCGGACTGCGCCGCTGTCCATCCTGGCGCGAGCACCAGCAGGGCACCCGCCAACGTGGCCAACAGGCCTCTCGTCACACGTCTCCTCCGGCTCGAGCCTGCCGTTGCGCGGCGGATCGTACCGCAGCGTGCTGGCATGCCCATTCGGTCGAGGGGTCCCGATCAGCGGGGAATGGCACCAAGGTTTGGATAGAGAGGGCGGGTCGGCCCGACCGGCCCATGGCGATCTACGCTCTAGGCTGCGCCGTCTCGACAGCCTTTCGCAAAGCGTCCACGAACCCGGCCGGGTCGTCGCGGTTCGACACGCTCGACAGCAGGGTCGCCAGTACGCGATGAACCACGATCGGATCGAGCTTCGACAATCGCTCGAACAGGTCGCGGGCTGCTGCCCCCGTCTCCCGCGCGATGGCCGTCTTCTTTTGCCGCGTCAGGTCGTCGATCCGTTGTTGGATCTGTTCCGAACCCTTCACGCTACCGCCTCCCCCCGCTGTCACTCCACTGCATCCAGCAGGTTGGCTTCGTTCTGCAGGTCGCTGACGCGCTGCGCCCCGGCTCATGCCGCAGCAGGATGACGTGCCGCGTGACGCACGGCCATCCTCGACCGGTATGACGGAACTTAGCACGCCGCCGCGCCCCCAGGTCAAGCGGCGGCATGGCTCAGTGCAGCTGGGTCCGCGACCACAGGTTGATCACGGCGACGCCTGCCACGATGAGCCCCATGCCCGCGACCGCGGGGCCGTCCAGCTTCTGGCCGTGGACGATCAGCCCGAAGACCGCGATGAGGACGATCCCCGCACCGGACCAGATGGCGTAGGCGACGCCGACCGCGAGCCGCTCGAGACAGAGCGACAGGAAGTAGAAGGCCGAGCCGTAGCCGAGGACCACCACGACGCTGGGGAGCAGCCGGGTGAACCCCTCGGCCGACTTGAGGGCCGTGGTGCCGACCACCTCCGACGTGATGGCGACGGCCAGGTAGAAATAGTGCATCTCGTCACTCCGACAGATCGATGCCGGCCAAAACGTCGTCCGCGGGCACCCGCGCCAGGGCCGGGCCCCACGCCTGCCTGAACACCTCGATCCCCAGGATCCGGTCGACGTCCGGCCTGCTGAAGAAGCAGCGATGGATCGGGACCTGCTGGGTGCGATGCGCCCGCAGGGCGGCCGCCTTCGCCGCCCGCTGCGGCGCCACGTCGATCACGAAGTCGACGCCCGGCTCCGCGCCCAGGCTGCGCGGCCGGGTCACCTTCCACGGCAGGATGGGCGCGTTCCAGAGCAGTCGCGGGACGCGGTACGGCGCGCCTGCCGCGCCGGCCCAGCGCGGATCGGCCGCCGCCGCGACGGCGTCGATCGCGAAGCGCGCGATCGCGACGTGGTCGGCGTGGCCGTTCATGCCGCCGGGATCGAAGCTGATCACCACGTGGGGCCGATGCTCGCGGATGCGCCGGATCAGGGCGTCGCGGATGCCGGCAGTCGGCGCCTCCGCGAGGTGCTTGTCCCGATAGTCGAGCAGGCGCACGTCCGCGATGCCGAGGATGCCGGCAGCCTGCCGCAGCTCGGCCTCACGCACAGCCGACAACTGCTCCCGGCGGCAGACGGGCGGATCGCCGACGCGTCCGGCGTCGCCGCGCGTCGCCGTCACGAGCGCCGTCTCGGCACCGAGGTCGGCATGGCGGCGGACCAGCCCCCCGGCGATGAAGCTCTCGTCGTCCGGATGCGCGAAGATCAGGAGGATGCGCGGCGCCGGCATGCGGCACTATAGCCGATGCCGCACTCGCCACCGGCCGGGCGACGCGGCGAGTTGACACCCCTTCGCGGCGGCGTAGAATGGCCGCAGGAGGCATCCCACCATGAAGATGGCAGCGACTCTTGCGGCATCGGCGCTCCTGTTGCTCATAGCGCCCGCGCTCGCGGCAGCCCAGACGGAGGCCGCCGGGACCGTCACCTTCACGAAGGACATCGTGCCGATCCTGCAGCGTTCGTGTCAGAACTGCCACCGGCCCGGGTCGCTCGCGCCGATGTCGCTGCTGACCTACGAGGACGCGCGGCCGTGGGCGCGCTCGATGAAGCAGAAGACGGCGCTGCGCGAGATGCCGCCCTGGTTCATCGAGAAGAACATCGGCATCCAGCACTTCAAGGACGACCTCTCCCTGACCGACGAGGAGATTGCCGCGTTTGCCGCCTGGTCGGACGCCGGTGCCCCGCGCGGCGACCTGGCCGACATGCCGCCGCCGATCGCATGGGCCAACGCGGACGAATGGACCATCGGCACGCCCGACCTCATCGTTTCGACACCGGTGATGACGGTGCCGGCCATCGCCCCGGACTACCATGACGAAATCGGCCCGGTGCCGACCGGCCTGACCGAAGACCGCTGGGTCAAGGCGGTCGAGGTGAAGGAGGTTCGGCTGCTCGATGACGAGGCCCGGGCGATGGCCCGCACTCGGGGCGGGTTCGGCAACTTCACCATCCACCACATGGGCATCCACAGCGGCGAGGCGCTCGGGACCAGGGAAGAGAGCGACCGCCCGCTGGAGGACCGCGACCGGTTCCGGCTGACGCACGAGATCGGCCAGAACGCCACCATCTACCCCGCCGACACCGGCGTGAAGCTGGCGGCGGGCACCGAGCTGAATTTCACGGTCCATCTCTATTCCTCGGGAACGGAGATTCCGGTGCGGGCCGACATCGGCTTCACGTTCCACCCGCGGGACTATCTGCCGAAGTACTCGCAGTCGGGTTTTCTCGCCATCGGCCATCTCGGCGACGGGCTCGACATTCCGGCCGGGGAGGACAACGTCCGCTTCGACGGCTTCTACACGATGCCGCAGCACGGCATCCTGACCACCTACGAGCCGCACATGCACTCGAGCGGCAAGCGGATGTGCGTCGAGGCCGTCTACCCGGACCAGACGCGCGAGATGCTCAACTGCTCGAAGTACGACCACAGTTGGGCGCGGGTCTACGTCTACGAGGACGACCACGCACCGATCCTGCCGCAGGGCACGGTGCTGCACATCGTCGGCTGGTACGACAACACGCCCAAGAACCGCAACGTGATCGATCCGCGCAACTGGAAGGGCTGGGGCAACCGCTCGATCGACGACATGTTCCTGCTGCTGCCGAAGGTGACCTTCCTCGACGAGGAGCAGTACGCGGAGGTCGTGGCCGAGCGCGAAGCCAAGCTCGCCGCCCGGACCACCAACCAGCAGAACTGAGGGGGAGGGGCGTGGCCCTTAGGGCAGGTCGTCGGGCGGCGCGACGCCGGCGCGCGCCATCACGGCGCGCACCGCCGCTTCCGTCTCGAGGGAGCTGACGATGTTGGACCCGCGCTGGACGCCGGCGACGATCCGCCACGGCGTCCAGCCCTTGGCGTTCTCCTGATTCCAGACGCCGATCTGCGCCCCCCGGTCGGCCAGGAAGGTCACGACGGCGGGCAGATGCTTGTAGGCGGCGCCGTGCATCGCGGTCTCGCCGTTGTCGTCCACGGCGTCGAGGTCGCCACCCAGCCCCAGCGCCACCTGGACGGCCTCGAGCACTTCCGGCTCGGTCCCGGGATCTTCGCCGGGCGACGCCGTGCCCACCCCTGCGGCCACCATCAGCGGCGTCGTGTCGTCCTCGTTGGCCAGCAGCGGGTCGGCGCCCAGCTCGGCCAGCAGGCTCATCAGCGCGGCGTCCGCCGTGCGGGCCGCCAGCAGGAACGGCGTGCCGCCGATCATGTTCAGCGTGGTGATCCCCGCGGGCGGCTTCAGCGTCACGCGGGCGTTCAGGTCCGCGCCCTTCGCCGCCAGCACGCGGACGAACTCGAGGCTGTCCATGTCGCCCGAGCCCGCGGGCGCGGGGTCGTTGGTGCCGGAGTCGCCCGTCTTGCGCACCCACGACACCTGGTGCAGCGCGGTCCACCCGCGCGGAGCCACGTTGGGATCGGCCCCCCGGTCCAGCAGCCTCGCCGCCAGCTCGAAGTGCGCGCTCCCCACCGCCAGCAGAAAGGCGTCGAGACCCTCGCTGGACGCCCGTTGCATCTCGACGCCGCCGGCCGTCCGATCGGAGTTGATCGACAGTGAATCGCCCACGCTCGCGCCGGCGTCGAGCAAGCGCTCGGCCACCTCGATCCGGCCTTCCCGGGCCGCGAACAGCAGCGGGGTGAAGCCGTTCTCCGAGGCCGCGCCGACGTCCGCCTCGTGCGCGAGCAGAGCCGAGACGACCTCCACGTTGCCTTCCGCCGCCGCCCACATCAGCGCCGTCTGCCCCCGCCACGACTCGGCGGCGTTGACGTCGGCGCCGCGCGCCAGCAGCAGTTTCGCGGCCTCGACGACGCCGGTGCGCGCCGCCGTCATCAGCGCCGTCTCGCCGTCCGCCAGCAACGTGTTCGGGTCGGCGCCGGCGTCGAGCAGCAGCTCGATCATCGCGGCATTGCCGTTGATGCACGCCAGCGACAGCGGCCGCACCCCGTAGCGGTTGGCGGCCGTCACCCGCGCGCCGGCGCGGATCAGCAGCTCCGCGATGCCGCGCTGGTCGTGGTGCACCGCCCAGTGGAGCGGCGTGCTTCCGTCCACCTCGGCCGCGTCGGGATCGACCCGTTCCGCGAGCAGCGCCCGCACGGCCGCCTCGTCGGCCCGCTTGATCGCGTCGACCAGCCGCGCATCCGCCGCGGCACTCAGGCCGGCGCCGGCCAGCAGCACCAACGCCAGCACCGCGGTCAGCCGCACCCTCCACTTCATGGATGACCTCCGCGGTCGCTTACAACGTCAGGGGCTCGAGGACCGCGCCGGCCCGGCCGGTGCTGTCCACGAAGCTGTCCAGGTGCACGCCCATGTGGTCGAGCAGCGCCAGATGCAGGTTGGCCAGCGGCGTCGGCTCGGCGTAGCGGATGTGCCAGCCGCTCCGCGCGTCCCCGGCCCCGCCGCGCGCGACCACGATGGGCAGGTTGCTGTGGTCGTGCACGTTCGGGTTGCCCATGCCGCTGCCGTAGAGGTACGTCGTGTGATCGAGCAGCGACCCGTCCCCGTCCTCGGTGGCGCGCAGCCGCCCGAGCAGGTAGGCGAACAGCGACACGTGATAGGCGTTGATCTTGGCCAGCTTGGTCAGCTTCTCGGGATCGTTCACGTGGTGCGACACCGGATGGTGCGGCTCGGGCACGCCGATCTGGGGATACGTCCGGGTGCTCGCCTCGCGGGCCAGCTGGAACGTGATGACGCGGGTCAGATCGGTCTGCAGCGCCAGCACCTGCAGATCGAACATCAGCTTGACGTGCTCTTCCCACGCATCCGGGACGCTGGTCGGACGCTCCAGCTCCGGCAGCGGCGACGTGGCGGCATGCTGCTCCGCGCGCTGGATGCGGCGCTCGACCTCGCGCACCGTGTCCAGGTAGTTGCTCACCTTCGTGCGGTCGCCGGCCCCGAGGCGCGACCGGAGGCGCGCCATGTCGTCAAGCACCCAGTCGAGAATGCTGGCGTTCGCCCGCAGCTCGGCCTGCCGCTCCTGCGGCGTGCCGCCGTCGCCGAACAGACGCTCGAACACGGCGCGCGGATCGGCTTCCGGCGGCAAGGGCGTGGTCGGCGACGACCACGACAGGCAGTTCATGTAGACGCACGCGAAGCCGTTGTCGCAGTTGCCGACCTGCGCTATCAGGTCGGTGCCGAGCTCCAGCGACGGGATCACGGTCTCGCCGCCGACCGCCTGCGCGATGATCTGATCGACCGTCGTGCCCAGCTCGTAGTCGCTGCCTTCCGTCCGCTTGCCGCGCACGCAGCTCAGGAACGCCGCGTTCGACGAGGCGTGGTTGCCGGCGGTGTAGGCGTTGCGCAGCTCCAGATTGGTCACCACGGTCAGGTCGTCGAGGTGCGGCGTCAGCGCCGACAGCGACGGCGACAGCTCCGTGAGGCGTCCGTCCTCCTGCGGAATCCACGGCGCGGGGTTCATCCCCATCGGGATGAAGACGTAACCCAGGCGGCGGACCGGCCGGGGCGCCGCGCTCAGCGCCGGCACCATGGCATCGAGCAGCGGCAGCGCGAACGATGCCCCCAGGCCTCGCAGGAACGTCCGTCGCGGCAACGCCATCTTCGTTACGATCATTACGACCTCCGCATCTGGAACGGCGTACTCTTGACAATGGCCGACACGAGCGACGAGAAGCGATTGTCGTCCCGAGCGGCCTCGCGCAGGACCTGCCGCACCGCCGGCGCGTCGGCGTGATCCACGCCGCGCCCCAGCGCGAACGTCAGCAGTTTCTCCGCAAGCGTCCGGACGAACAGGTCGGGGCGCGCCAGCAGCGCCCGCCGCAGGCCGGCGACCCCGTCGAATTCCGCACTGCCCGGCAGGCTGCCGGAGGCGTCGATCGCCCGCCAGCCCCCGTCGCGCTCCCGCCAGCGGCCGACCGCGTCGAAGTTCTCCATGGCGAGGCCGGCCGGATCCATCAGCTGATGGCAGGCGGCGCACGCGGGGTTCCGCCGGTGCTGCACCATCCGTTCGCGCATGGACGGCGCTTCCCCGCCCGCCGCGCCCGCGTCGAGCGGCGGCACGTCGGGCGGCGGCGGCGGCGGCGGCATGCCCAGGAGGTTCTCCAGCACCCACTTGCCGCGCAGCACGGGCGAGGTGCGCGTTGCGTACGAGGTGACCGTCAGGATGCTGCCGTGGCCCAGCAGGCCCGCCCGCTGGCTGTCAGAGCCCAGGTCTATCCGCCGGAAGTGGTCGCCGTACACGTTCGGCACGTCGTAGTGTCGGGCGAGCCGCTCGTTGAGGAAGGTGTAGTCGGCCCGCAGCAGGTCGAGGACGTCCCGATCCTCGTCGACGATGCTCGCGAACAGCAGCTCCGTCTCGCGCCGCATCGCGCGCCGCAGGTTGTCGTCGAAGTCCGGGTACAGCCGCAGGTTCGGCCTGGCCGCGTCCAGGTTCCGCAGGTACAGCCACTGCCCGGCGAAGTTCCTCGCCAGCGAGTGGGCGCGTGAATCGGCGAGCATGCGGGCCACCTGCGCGTCGAGCACCGCCGGGTCGCCCAGTTCCCCGCGCTCGGCCAGGTCGAGCAGCTCGTCGTCCGGCAGGCTGCTCCACAGGAAGAACGACAGCCGCGAGGCCAGCTCCACGTCGCTCAGCCGGTACGCCGTGCCCGGGGGCAGCCCCGCGGGATCGTGCTCGATGCGGAACAGGAACTCCGTGCTGGTCAGCAGCGCCCGCAGCGCCAGCTCGATGCCGTCCTCGAACGCGCCCCGCGCGCGGCCCCGGGCATAGAACGCCAGCGGTCCGGCCAGGTCCTCGTCGCTCACGGGGCGGCGGTAGGCGCGCCGCGCCAGCGTGCCGATGATTGACCGGGCGCATGCCGGCTCGTCGGCCGCGGTCGCGGGGCGGCAGACGAAGATGCGCCGGCGGCTCGGCGTGTCGCCCACGCCCGCCGCGGCGAACGGACCCGCGATGGCCACCGAGCGCACGCCCGGCTGCGTGCGGGGGTGCCGGTCCATGTTGAAGTGGGCGTCGTACGGCTGCCGCTCGGTCTCGATCAGCGCCGAGCTCTTCTTCAGGAACGCGGCCCCTACCCGGTGCGGGCCCGCGCCGACGGCCAGCTGCACCTGCAGATGCTTGTCGATGTCCGCGTCGGCGTAGTAGCCGGCCACCACCATCCGGTTCGGCCGGATCTCGAAGACCTGCAGCCGCTCGCCGTCCAGCGTGATCTCGAGGTCGTGGGGGTCGTACAGGCCCTCGACGTTCTCGTTCCGGTTGCGCGACAGGCGCACCTGGATCTCGTACTCGCCGTCCGCCGGGAAATTGTGGGTCACGGCGGTGCCGCCGCGCGTCCCGAACGGCAGTCCGTCGAAATGGTCTTCCTGCGTGAGATCCGCGGGCAGCACGACCACGCGGCTGCCCGGCGCGGGCACGGCGCTCCCGACCGCCAGCCGGCTGACCTTGCTCGCCGCCGACAGATAGCGCTCGAGCAGCGCCGGCGAGAGGTTGACGGCGCCGACGTTGTCGAAGCCGTAGCTGGCGTCGTCGCGCGGCAGCAGCTCCGTCACGTCGACGTCGAGGGCCAGCAGATCGCGGATCGCGTTCTGATACTCGGTGCGGTTGAGGCGCCGGAAGGTGTCGGTGCGGCCGGGATCGGGCGCCGTCAGCGCCAGCCGGTCGAGTTCGCCCTCCAGGTACGAGACCAGCTCGTCATAGGCGGCCTCGGCGGGCCGCGGCGACCCGGCCGGCGGCATCGCGCGGGCGCGCAGCTTGCGAATGGCCCGTTCCCAGAGCGCCGCGTCGTGGGCCACCTGCTCGACGTCGGCGGCATCCAGCGCCACGCCGGCGGTCTGCAGCCGGTCGTTGTGGCAGCGGACGCAGTACTGGTCCAGCAACGCGCGCGCGGAAGAGGCTGCCGGTGCCGCGGCCGAGGGAGCTGCCAGGCACAGGACCACCGCCACAGCCGCGCCGCGAGTCAGCCAACGCGTTCCCATCCGCACCTCCGGCTTCCGCTGCAGGACGTATCTTAACATCGCGGTTCGGCCAGCCGCGATCTATTGCTTCGATTCTCTCCGGGGCGCCGGTAGTCTGTAAGCGAGCAGCGCGCCGCGGCTGGCGAGCGCGAGATGCTGCCGCCCGTTCACCACGTACGTCATCGGCGAGCCGGTGACCGGTCCCGGTACGTGCACGGCGCCGACCTCCCGCCCGGTCATCTTGTCGTAGGCGCGGAGCATGGTCCCGGGCTCACCCGTCGGTCCAGTGAATACGCCGGCCTCCGCGGCAATCAGCAGCGTGGCGGTCGCGAGCGTGGCGACGCGCCCGGCCCGTCCGGTCCGCGGGATCTCGACGCCGGCCAGCAGCGGGTGGTTGCGCACCTCGTCCGGCGTGGTCCCGTGCGGGATCTGCCATGCGATCGTGCCCGTGTCGAGGTCGAAGGCGGTGATCCGCCCCCAGGGCGGCCTTGCCAGCGGCAACCCCTCCACGGTCAGCGCACCGCCGCCGCCCGCGCCGACCGGTGCCGGACCGCTCTCGACGTTGCCGGAGACGTAGGTCATGTCGCTCTCATCCGGATCGGGCGGCACGAGGCCGCGGGAGCCGATGTGGGTCGACGAGAACAGGAACAGCCGGTTCGTCTCGGGATCCAGCGCGCCGCCGGGCCAGTTTGCGCCGCCCTGCTCGTAGGGCAGCATCAGCACGGCCAGCGGTCCCTCGGGCCGGCTGAGAATCGGCGGCGAGAAGAGCGGCCCGAAGGCGTACCGCGACGCCAGCTCCCTGGCGGCGGCCGCGATTTCCGGCGTGAAGTCGATGAGGTCGGCGGGCGTCACGCCCTGACGCTCGAACGCCGGCGGCCGGGTCACGAACGGCTGCGTGGGCGAATACCACTCCCCGGGCACTTCGCCCCGCGGCACCGGACGCTCCTCGATCGGCCACACGGGCTCGCCCGTGATCCGATCGAGCACGTAGAGCCAGCCCTGCTTGGAGGGCTGCGCGAGCGCCCTGATCGGCCGGCCGCTGACGGTGATGTCGGCCAGGATCGGCGCGCAGGGAATGTCGAAGTCCCACAGCCCGTGATGCACGAGCTGGAAGTGCCAGCGGCGCTCGCCGGTCCGCACGTCGACCGCCACCAGCGATTCGGAGAAGAGGTTGTCGCCCGGGCGGTGCCCGCCGTAGTAGTCCCCGGTCGGCATCTCCACCGGCAGGTAGACGAGCCCCAGCTCCGTGTCCGCGCTCATCTGGCTCCAGACGCCGGCGTTGCCCGCGTGCCTCCAGGAGTCGTCCAGCCAGGTCTCGTTGCCAGGCTCGCCCGGCCACGGAATGGTGTGGAAGATCCACAGCCGCTCGCCGGTCCGCACGTCGTAGCCGCGGACGTAGCCCTTCACGTTGCTCCGGCTCGGCGGAGCAGCCCCGGCGCCGTGCATGGCCCCGACGACGATGACGTCGCCGACCACGATCGGCGCGGCAGTCAGGCCCACCTCGCCCTCGACCGGGTCGATCGTCTGGTCCATGTTCCGCTTGAGGTCGACGATGCCGCCGTCGCCAAAGGTGGGAATCGGCCGCCCGGTCGCGGCATCGAGCGCCACGAGCTGATAGCCGAGCGTCACGTACAGGATCCGCGCCTGGCTGCCGTCGCTCCAGTGCGCGAGCCCCCGGCTCAGGGGTATCGGCGCCGCGCGAGCCCGGTCGCCCTCGTCGAGACGGTGGCTCCAGAGGAGGCGGCCGGTGGCCGCATCGACGGCGACGGCGGGACGGCCGGCAGCGCCCGTGAAGTACAGCACGCCGTCGACCATGAGCGGCGTGGCGCGGCGCGGCCCCAGCCCATTGTGGTCGAAGCGCCACGCCAGCTCGAGCGCGTGGAAGTTGCCGGCGGCGATTTCATCGAGCGGCGAGTAGCGCGTGCTCGCCAGGTCGCCGCCGTAGGTGGGCCACTCGCCGCGCGGCGCGCCGGTCTGCGCCTGCGCGGGCAGCGCCGTGCAGAGCAGCAGCACCGCCAGCCGTAGCGCGCGAGCGCCCGCGCGCGAGGCGTTGGTACACACGATCGCCTACTGCTGATCGTTCGTCCGCCGCTTCGCCTCCCGCTCGGCGACGATCTGCTCGTAGTCCGCCTGGGTCAGGTAGGTGACGTTCACGTGGGCGTGGTACATGTCGTCGTAGCTGCGCTGGCCCCATCCCACCCACTGCCGCGGATCGGGATTGTTGCGGTTGGCCGCGGTGTTGTCGTGCCAGGCGGTGATGTGGATGACCGTGCCGGCCGGCAGCACCGGCGCCGAGTCGTCCGTGTAGACGTAGTTGACGTGCCAGTTGAAGTCGAAGTTCTCGACGTGGTTCAGCATCTCCACCCGGCCGTCCGGAAGGATCGCCTCCATCGACATCGCCTTGCCGCGGATGTGCATGTGCGGCTGATAATTCTCGAGGCGGGCCGGGGCGGGCAGCGGGACGTAGGCGTGGTGCACGGTCACCTTCCCGGGCGGCAGGTCCATGGTCTGCTGCGACTGCTGCGCGCCCATGGCCTGGCCGTGGACGCGGTACTTCGGCACGAAGCCCCGCGGGTAGAACCAGACGCCGACGTCCGTCTGCGCCACCACCGCCTCGCCGACCGAGTGGTAGTGGTTGTCGAACGTGAACCGCGCCCCCGCCTTCAAAAGCTTCCCGGTGTTCGCGCGAAACACGTCGCCGATCTTGCCGATGGCAAACTCGCTGAAGTAGCTGCCCCGCGGCGTGACGTCAACGGCGGCGACGTGGTCCCCGGGCTCCTCCTCCTGCAGGAGATACACGTTGGAGTGATGCGTGACGCGGCGCGCCTCGATGGTCGGGCGAATCTCGATGCCCGTCACCCAGCGATCCTCCGTGAGCCCGGTGTCGACGACCGGCTGCCACCACTGGTCCTGCCCCTCGGCGCTCTGGGTCCACGGGGGCGAGCTCACGACCAGGTCCGGCGGGCGGTCGTAGCGGGCCTCGAGGCGCCAGATGTCGCCGGCCGGCCACTCGAACGCGGGCGGCAGGTCCGCGGGATTGCCGCGCGGCGCGCCGGCGTCGACCCAGTCCACGATCGTGTCGATCTCAGCCTCGCTCAGCGAGATGTCGTTGTCGAACTGCTGAATGCCGATCGTCTTGTCGATGTGCCACGGCGGCATCGACCGCTCGGCCACCTTGGTGCGGATTGCCCGCGCCCACGGGCGGACCTCCGCGTAGGTCACCAGCGACATGGGCGCCATCTGACCCCGCCGATGGCACGTCTGGCAGCGCTGCTGCATGATCGGCGCGACGTCCGCGCTGAACGTCGGCGCCGCCTGCGCGAACGCCGGCGCGGGTGAAAGCGGAACGAGGCCCACGACGAGGCCGATCGCGACTGTCCAACCGAGCGCCGTCTTACTCATCACCATCTCCTGGCTTCTGGCTTCAATGAGACGGGGCTGCGCCCCGAACCCCCGGCGTCCGCTTGCGGGAACCCCACGGCCCCGCGCCGCTCCCGCCGAGGCGCGCTGTGCGCGCCTTGCGGAGTCCGTGCCGTTCTACGGCGCAGACTCCTGGCGCACGTCCACGGCGACGTACCCGTTGGTCCAGCAGCAGAAGAAGCCGCCGGCCATCACCGCGCGCTGGCCGCCCGACTCGTCCCAGACGAGGACGCGCAGCACGTACTCGCCCGGCTCATCGAAGGTCGCGATCGTCGTTGCGCTGCCCGCTGCATCGAGCGCCGGCTGCGGATCAGCGAAACCCACCGGTCCGGGCCCCCGATACTTGCTCCACCCTACCCCAAGCTCCCACGGCATGCCGGCGCGCGCGCGCCGGATGCCGTCGTCGCTCGTCCAGACCGACAGCGCCACGGGTTGCGACGGCAAGGTCCGGGCGCGCGCCGCGATGCCGCCGGGTCCCTGCCCCGCCTCCCCGTCCGGCGCGAACCGCAGCACGGGCGGCGTGTTGCCGTTCGTGACCTCCTTCAGCGCGTCGATCCGCCACTCGCGACGCAGATGGCCGGGAATGGCGATCGTCTGGCCGTGCGCGGTCAGCGACCAGGTCAGCTCCCGCTGTCCGAAGTCGGCCGGCACGACCACGGCGAAGACGCCGGTCTGGCGGCGGGGCAGGAAGTGCGTGGGCTGCCCGCGGTCCGCCGGTCCCGGCTCCATGCGGTTGTCCGGGCCGACCGGAATGTCCAGGTGCTCCTCGTAGTTGCGGTTGAGATAGCCGAAAACCAGGCTGAAGCTGCCGTCCGGGTTCGAATACCAGCCCTCGAACGACGGCGTCACGCTCTGTCCTCGCGCGTGCGGACGCGGCGCGTCCAGGCGCGTTTCCTGGGCGGGCGCGGCGCCCGCGGCCAGGAGCATCGCGACGGCCGCGGGCCCGACGACTGCCGGTGCGAGCTCTCTGCGCATCAGTTGATCACCCATCGCCACGTTCGCGCCGCCTGCGCGGCACGCCGCGATTGTACACCTGCCGCGCACCGGATCCCCCGCGTGGCGTTGAACGGCCGGCAGCCGCGCAGTAAGATGCGCTCTGCCGCCGGCAGTTCGCCGGCGGCGAGAGGAAGAGAGGAAGACGAGACCATGCAGCGCACCTTGAGAATCGCCATCGCGGCCGTATGCCTTCTGTCCGTGGCGTCGGTCGGCGCCGCCCAGGGGGATGGCGGCACGTTCACCGCGCAGGACTACATCGAGATCCAGCAGCTCTACGCGAAGTACGCGCAGACCCTCGACCTCGGCGACGCGGAAGGCTGGGCCGACACGTTCACGGCTGACGGCATCTTCGGCGAGACGGTCGGCCACGACGCATTGAAGATGTTCGCCGACGGCTTCTTCGCCAGCTTCGAAGGGGCGGCGCGCCACTGGAACAGCCAGCTGATCGTCACGCCGACGGCGGAGGGCGCGGACGGCGGCTGCTATCTGCTGCTCGTCGACACGCGGACGCAGCCCATCGGCCTCACGGTCGCCGGCATCTACGCGGACAAGCTCGTCAAGACGGCCGCCGGCTGGCGCTTCCAGGAGCGCGTGTTCACCGCCGACCGCCTGCCCGGCGGCGACCAGTAGACACGTTGCCGCCACACCGCCCGCCGCGGTGTGGCGGCCGTCCACTCCCGCCGGGCCGGCTTCAAGGCTCCGCCGGCGCGTCCCGCCCGTCCGGGCCGATTCGGACACCGACTCTCTGCACTCTCTCACGTCTCACTGCAACTCCCCTTCGATCCCGAGCCGCTTGACCAGCTTGGCCAGTCCCTGACGCGAGATGCCGAGCTCGCGGGCCGCCACGGTCGGCCGCCTGTCGCTGCGGCCCAGCGCGGCGCGCACGAAGCCGCGCTCGAACGCTTCCCGCGCCTCGGCCAACGTCGGCCGGGCATCGGCGGGCCGCTCCCGAACGGCGGCGGGCAGCAGGCCCGGGCCGACCTGACCGCGGCGCGGAGCCGCCACGACGAGCCGTGCCACGACGTTCTGCAGCTCCCGAACGTTGCCCGGCCAGGGGTACCGGACCAGGATCTCGATGGTCGCATCGCCCAACGTGGCGCGTTTGCCGGCGCGTTTCAACTCCCGTGCCCAGAAATGCCGCGCCAGCAGCTCCACGTCGCCTGCCCGGTCGCGTAGCGCGGGTACCTGCAGGCAGACGACGGCCAAGCGGAACAGGAGGTCCTGGCGAAACCGGCCGGCGGCCACTTCGGCCGCCAGCCGGCGATTGGTGGCGGCGATCAACTGGACGTCGACCTTCCGCACGGCGTTCTCCCCGAGCCGGCGGATCTCACCGTCCTGGATCACCCGCAGCAGCTTGGCCTGCGCGCGCGCCGACAGCTCGCCTACCTCGTCAAGGAACAGCGTGCCGCCATCGGCGGCTTCCACCAGGCCGGTGCGCTCGGCCGCGGCGCCCGTGAAGGCGCCGCGGCTGTGCCCGAACAGCTCGGCCTCGAACAGCTCGTCGCTCAGGGCCGCGCAGTTGACCGCGCAGAACGCGCGCGCGTGCCGCGGTCCGCCCCGGTGGAGCGCGCGGGCGACCAGCTCCTTGCCCACGCCGGTCTCGCCCTCGATCAGAACGGGATAGGGCGCCGCCGCGGCGCGGGCGATCGCGGCGCGCAGGGATGCCATCTCCGGACTGCGTCCCAGCAGCGCATCCGGGCCGCTCGCCGACCCGGCGTCATCAGCCCACCGGACACGCTCGTGCAACTCCGGCTCGCAGACTGCGGCCGCGACCCGCGCCAGGACCATGAGCCGGTCGAGCGATTCCGGCGCGCGCGTCCAGCGGATGACGAGCGCGCCCGGCGCGCTGTCTCCCTCCTGGATGGGCAGTGCGGTCCGGTACTCGCGGCCGCACACCACGAGCGGCACGCTCCGGCCCAGGCTCATGATCTCCCGGACCGTCGCGTGCGGCTGACGCTCGATGTCACCGGCCGACGCCAGCACGGCGCCGCGGTCGCCGAGCCGATACACCGCCACGGCACGAGCTTGCGTCTGCTGCTGCAGCGAGGAGCAGACCTGCTCGAGGGCGTCCCGGCCGGCCGCCGGCACGCTCGCCCGCAGCAGCGTTGCCAGATCGCGGGCGAGCCGATCCAGCGCGATGCCGGCCGGCCGTCCAGGCTCCGGCATGGGAGGCGGCGCGTCCGGGCGCCTGCTCAGCAGCGCCTGCGCCTCCAGGTAGTCCTCGTGCTCGCTACCCGCGAGGGGGTTGCGGACGTCGCCGGCGGGGCCCGCTTGGGCCGTATCGAAGAGCAGACGCGCCTGCTCGAGCGCGGCCCCGGCCCGCTCGCTCTCTCCCCGCTCGCGCAGCAGCTCGCCCAGCGTGGCGGCAGCGCGGGCCGCGCCGGCGTAGCGCTGCCGGCGCTCGAGCACACCGAGCGCGTCGCGCAACATGCGCTCCGCCGACGCGTAGCGGCCGCCGCGCGCCACGGCCAGGGCACTTGCGATACGCGCCCGTGCGCGGACTACCCGTCCGTCATCGTCATCCGTGCGGTCGCTCGGCCGGGTCGGGGCCACGAGCCGCGACCTGCAAGAATCCGGCCCGGCGGGCTGCGCCGGATCCGGGCTTTCACAGTCTGTGCGCGGCCGAGGTCAATAGACCCACGGGTGGGAGATTCCACGGCCGCGCGGCCCCGACCGGCGCGCGAGTTTGTCGATCGCCGGACGCCGGTACGCCGGAACCGAATGACTGCTACGATGGGTCACCCGGTTGTCGCGATCACTGGAGGTATGGCATGCACGCTCGACACGCAACCCTGGCCGCCGTCGCCACCGCGCTCATCGTCTCGGCGCAGCCCGCCGGAGCGCAGTACGGCGCGGTCGACGGAGAATGGCGGAGCTACGCGGGCGACAACGGCAGCACCAAGTACTCGCCGCTGGACGAGATCGACGCTGACAACTTCGATGACTTGCGCATTGCCTGGCGCTGGCAGTCGGTCGACAGCGAGGTCGACCTCGCCATGCTGCACCGCGGCGTGACGAACCGGCCGGTCTCGATCCAGGGCCTGCAGGCGACGCCGCTGATGGTCGACGGTGTCCTGTACCTGACGACGGCGCTCCACCAGGCGGCCGCCATCGACGCGGGCACCGGCGAGACCCTCTGGGTGCATGATCCGCAGGCCTACCAGGGCGGGCGCCCGACGCACTTCTACCGCTCGCGCGGCCTGGCCTACTGGGAGGACGGCGACGACGCGCGCATCTTCTGGGGCACCATGGAGGCGTACCTCGTCGCGGTCGACGCGCGCACGGGAGAGCCGGTGCGGGACTTCGGCCAAAACGGCCGGGTCGATCTGATGGAAGGCGTGCCGCGGGCCGTGCGCGGCGCGACCAACTACCTGGGCCGCAACCTGGTGGGAGTGGCCTCGCCGCCGGTCATCACCCGCGACGTGGTCGTGACGCCCACCATCATCTCGGACTTCGTGATCGGCAGGGAAGCGCCGCCGGGCTGGGTGAAGGGCGTCGACGCGCGGACCGGGGACGTCCGCTGGGTGTTCCGGACCGTACCGGAGGGCGACGACTTCGGCGCCGACACCTGGCTGAACGAGTCGTGGCGCTACTCGGGCAACGCGAACATCTGGCCGCCGCTCAGCGCCGACGACGAGCTGGGCTACGTCTACCTGCCCACAGGGACGCCCACGAGCGACTACTACGGCGGCCACCGGCTCGGCGACAACCTCTTCGCCGAGAGCATCGTCGCCGTCGACGCCGAGACCGGCCAGCGCGCCTGGCACTTCCAGGCGGTCCACCACGGCGTCTGGGACTACGACTTCCCGGCCGCGCCGACGCTGATCGACATCACCGTCGACGGACGTCCGATCAAGGCCCTGGCGCAGGTCAGCAAGCAGGGGTTCACGTACGTCTTCGACCGCGCGACCGGCGAACCGGTCTGGCCGATCGAGGAGCGCCCCGTGGAAACCGACACCGACCTCGAGGGCGAGGTGCTGTCGCCGACCCAGCCGTTCCCCACCAAGCCCCCGCCGTTCGAGTACCAGGGCGTCACCATCGACGACCTGGTCGACTTCACGCCCGAGATTCGCGCGCTGGCGGTCGAGGCGGTCAGCAGCTTCCGGCTCGGCCCGCTCTTCACACCGCCGATGCTGAGCGTGGAAGGCGGCCTGCAGGGAACGATTCAGCGCCCGCACATCGCCGGCGGAGCGAGCTGGAGCGGCGCGGCGGCCGACCCGGAGACCGGCCTGCTCTACGTGCCGTCGGAGAACCGCTTCTCGGTCATCAAGTACTACACGCCGGACCCCGCGGAGGGCGGCAACCTGCGCTATACGCAGGCGGACTTCGACAGCGGCACGCAGCCGCTCATGCCCCAGGGCCTCCCGCTGTTCAAACCGCCGTATTCGCGGATGACGGCGATCGACCTGAACGCGGGCGACCACGCCTGGATGCAGGCGAACGGCGACGGAAACCGTTACCGCAACCACCCGCGGCTGCGCCACCTGGACCTGCCGCCCCTCGGCGGCGAAGGCCACGGCGGACCGCTGCTGACCCGGACGCTGCTGGTGAGCGCGCTGACGGCGGGCGGCTCCGACGGCGGCCCGCGGTTGGTTGCACGCGACAAGGCGACGGGCGCGATCGTCGGCTCGCTCGATCTGCCGGCCGGCGCCATCGGCACGCCGATGACCTACCTGCACGACGGCACGCAGTACATCGCGGTGACCATCGGCGGGGACGTCCCGGAGCTGATTGCGCTGGCGCTGCCCTGAGCTTCAATCCGACGGGGCTGCGCCCCGAACCCCCGGCGTCCGTTTGCGGGGACCCCATAGCCCCGCGCCACTCCCGCCGAGGCGCGCTGTGCGCGCCTTGCGCGGCGGCTCAGTTGGACGCGGCGCACAGCGCGGCGTAGTGCTGCTCGAAGAAGTCCAGGCGCTCGGCCCGCACGCCCTGCTGCACCTGCACCACGTCGCCCAGCTCCAGCGCCGCCTCGTCCGTCCGCGTGTAGGCCGGCCATTCCGGCACGCTGCCGCCGTTCGGGTTTCCCGTAGCCGCGAAGTTGACCCAGTAGGACGCCATCACCTCGGACAGCTGCCGGTCCGCGTCGTCGTAGTTCCGGTTCGCGAACCAGTAACGGCTGCCGCCGCCGAGGTTGTTGAAGACGTATGGAATCTCTGCCGTATGGTACGCACCGTAACTGGCGGCGTCGGCCGCAGGCGGCACGCGGGTGAAGAAGTAGAGAAAGGCCGGCGACGATACCGTGTCCATCATCCGGGCCCAGGTCCGCATCTCCCACACGAAGCGGCCGTCGCCGTAGCTGGCGGTCCGTCCGGCAGCGACCTCCGCGTCGCTCTCCGCGGGGTACGCGGCCAGATAGGCGTCCGCGAGATCGCCGTACTCGCCGCGGGCCCAGTCCCGGTACTGCGCGGCGCTCGTCGCTTCCTGGCCCCCGGCGCGCGCCCTCAGCGCCGTCCCTTCGTCGGCGTTCGCGCCGACGATGACCGGCACGTCGTGCTGCCGGCCGGCCGCGAAGACGTCGTGGATGCTGGCGGGCAGCGCCCAGCCGTCCACGTTCGGCCGGGGCGCGGCGGCGTCCGCGGCCAGCACGTCGGCGACCGCTGCCGCCCGCAGCGCGTCGAGCGACACCGGCTCGGCGCCGAGCAGCGTCTCCGCGAAGCCGATGCCCTCCGCCTCGGCGGCGTTCCTCCCCGCCTGGCTGGCCTGTGGACTGAACGCGCCCCCGCTCTGGCCGATGGCGCCCGCGAACAGGCCCGCCGCCAGGGGCGTCGCCATCAGGTAGTTGACGCTCCACGAGCCCGCGGACTCGCCGAAGATCGTCACGCGGTCCGGATCGCCGCCGAACGCCGCGATGTTCCGCTGCACCCAGCGGAGCGCCTCGATCTGATCCAGGAGGCCGTAGTTGCCGGACGCGCCGTGCGCCGACTCCTCGCGCAGGAGCGGATGGGCCAGGAAGCCCAGCGCGCCGAGCCGGTAGTTGATCGTCACGACGACCACGCCGCGCCGGGCCAGCGCCGCCCCGTCGTACGCCACCTCCGAGCCGTCGCCCACGAACAGTCCGCCCCCGTGAATCCAGACCATGACCGGGACGCGCTCGTCCGGCCCGGCGGCCGACCAGACGTTCAGGTAGAGGCAGTCCTCTTCCAGCCGGGTGGCGCCCGGTCCGAAGAACGGCTCCGCGTCCGCTGGCACGGGCAACGTGGGTTGCGGACACCCCGGGGGAAGCTGGTCGGCCCCGCGCACGCCGGTCCAGGGCGCTACCCGCTGCGGGGGCCGCCAGCGCAGCGCGCCCACCGGCGGTGCGGCGTAGGGGACGCCGGCATAGCGCCACACGCCGCCGTCACCGGCCGGCATCCCGGCGACGCTCCCTCCGTCGACCGTCACGGTGCCGCCACCGGCATCCACGGCGGGCGGCTCGGGAGCCCCGCAGGCAACCGTGATCGCCGAGACGGCGAGCAGCCCCACCGACACACTCGACTTCGCGTTCATCGTTCGCTCCTAGCTTCAATCAGACGGGGCTGCGCCCCGAACCCCCGGCGTCGGCATCCTCCAGATGGGGCTGCGCCCCAAGCCCCCGGCGTTCGCTTGCGGGGACCCCTGCGCCCCGCGCCGCTCCCGCCGAGGCGCGCCGCTCCCGCCGAGGCGCGCCGTACGCGCCTTGCTGCACGGTTCTACGACACCGACGCCTAGGCCAGGCAGCAGGCGCAGCCCGGCGCATCGACGGCGGCGAGGCTGGTGGTTGCCTGGCGAACATTCGCCGGGCGGCGGCGGGCGGCGAGCGGGCCGGCCGCACCGGCCAAGCCGGCCGCCGCCGGGCGGCCGCCGCCGGGCGGTCGACGCGCCGCTTCGGCGCCGCGCGCGCCGGGGCCCCGGTAGCCGGTGTAGATCTGGTAGTGGCGCAGGTCGATCGTGCCGTCGATGCGGATGGCGTTCTCAGCGTCGACCGCGAACCGCGTGAACGGCTCGCCGTCGCACAGCACGAACACCTCGTCGGTGTCGGGCAGGTTCGTGACCCGCCAGCTCGTCTCCAGCCCGCGCCGATCGGGGGCCGCCGGGTACGTGCCGACGTGCAGCGTGCCGCTCGCGGTGTCGTTCCAGGCCTGGTAGACGCCCAGCGACGGGAAGTCGACTCCCTCGACGGACGGCGCCTCGAACTTGTCCATGTGGGGCGCGTCGAACGCCCGGTACCAGGCATCGCCCATGCCGACCTCGGCCACCATCATGCTGGCGCTCTGCTGGCCCCGCGGATAGGCCTCGTTCAGACCGAACCACCACCCGAATTTCTCGTCGTGGTCGCCGAAGAAGCGCGGCTCGTAGTCACGCTCCGCCGCCGCGCGGAGCCGCGCCAGGGAGGTCTGGTCGCCGAACTCCCGCGCCAGCACCAGCCCGCTGGCGGAGGGCTCGATCTCCACGCGCGGATCGTTCCAGCCGAGCGCGTTCGCCGCCGATTCGTACAGGAACTCCGCGAGCTCCCGATCCTGCGGCAGCAGCAGGAACGCCGTGCCGATGCCCCCGCCGGGACCGTTGTTGACCTTGTGATTGACGATCGGATCGTAGTAGCGGGTCACCCACTCCAGCCTGCCGTCGCCCCCGACCTCCATGTAGTTCTCGCGGGCGTACTCGAGCCAGCCCTGGACCGGGCGGTGGGCATCGCGGCCGTACACGCGGTCATAGAGATGGAGCCCGAGGGCGGCGGCGCTGTTGCACACGAACCAGATCTTCGTGTTCTCGCACTGCGGCCCCTCCGGGCGCTCGCGGTACTGCTCGGACAGGAAGGCGGCGACGCGGTGGTGGTCCCACTCGAACTCCTCGTCGCGGTAGCCGGTCACCTTGAACGGCCGCTCGTACTTGTCGTCGCCCGAGACGTACTTGTAGATGGACAGGAGCAGGTTGAACCACCCGCGGTAGAACAGGTTTCCCTCCGAGCCGATCGGATCGGGGGACAGGCCCCAGGGGTCGATTCCGTTGGCCGTCCAGCCGATCCGGTTGTAGCGCCCGCGCAGGTGCTCGGGAATCGCCGCCATCACGTGCGGCGGATAGTTCTCGCGGCGCGGGTCCTCGCCGATCTGGGTCAGCCAGTCCACGGCGCCCCAGTGCGTCGGATAGCGGCTCGCGAGGCCGTCGGCGACGCGCGTGTACACCTCGCGCCAGGCCGGCGTCTGGTCGGCCATGACCAGCAAGGCATACGAGGAGCTCTGCAGGTCGAAGCGCGGGTAGCTGGTGACTACCGGGTTCGTGTAGCGATCCCACCACATATGCGGCACCCCGTCCGCGCTCCAGTCGTCCGGGGTCGTCGCCTTCTCCCACAGGAAGCGCAGCCAGCCGCGCGTCCGCCGGTTCAGGGTCGGATGGACGGAGCGCGGCGTCTCGACGGGCAGCGCCGGAGCCTGCGCGGTCGCCTGCGCCGCCGCCGGCGCGAACGCCAGCCCGCCGGCGGCCGCCCCCATCCGCTGCACGAACGATCGCCGCGAGTGTCCCTGTCGTGTTGTCATGGCGCCCCCCGCTGTCCGGGTCGGAACACCCGGATTATACCGGCTCGCGCCCGGCGCCGGCGCAAGGCGTCGGCGCCGGGCCGGCCGCGGCCCGTTGCCGGAACGGGGCGGGGGCATTAGCATTGGCTCATGCTTCGACTGCTCGCGCTCACGACGCTCGGACTGACGCTCGTGCCCGCCGCGCCGCTGGCGCAGGTGGGGGGCAACCTCACGGCGGGGCCGCCCGTCGAGCTCCACCTCGAGCTCACGACGGGATCCGACGGCCCGCTGCTCTCCACCACCGAGTTCGAGCTGGTCACCGGCGAGTACTACCGGCTCAACGTGACCAGCGACGGCGTGGAGACGTGGCGGCTGGAGGTCGACGAGCTGCTCCGCAACTCGCATCTGCGGCTGGTGACCATCAGCGAGATCGAGGTCCATCTGCAGGCCCTGGCCTTCCGCGCCATCGAGTTCGACGTGGCGGGAACGGTGCAGTTCAGCTTCACGCCGATCCGCACCGGCACCTTCGCGTTCACGGTCGGCGACACGCCGTCGGCCGCGCGGCGGCGCGGCGGTACGGGCCGGGTCGCGCACGGGCGGTTCGTCGTCGAGTAGCCCGGGGCGGCCGGACGCGCCCGCGCCACGCGCCGGCGGCGCTCCCCGGGCCGTCCGGGGCTGGAATCGTTGTCGTGATCCGACGCATCATCCGCTACGGCGATCCGCTGCTCCAGCAGGCGGCGCGCGACGTGCAAGCAGTCTCCGCGGACATCAGGACCCTCATCGACGACATGATCGAGACGATGTACGCCGCCTCGGGCATCGGCCTGGCTGCACCGCAGATCGGCGTGGATCTGCGCATCTTCGTCACGGACGTCTCCGCGGGCCGCAACCCGGACGACTTGGTCGTCATGATCAACCCGGAGCTGGCGAGCCAGGAGGGCCTCCAGCGCGAGGAGGAGGGATGCCTGAGCCTGCCCGGATTCGAGGCGGTCGTGCCCAGGCCTGAACGCGCCGTCGTGCGCGGCCTCGACCGCGAGGGCCGCCCCTGCGAGGCCGCGGGCGTCGGGCTCGCCGCGCGCGCGTTCCAGCACGAGCTCGACCACCTGGACGGCAGCCTCTTCCTGGACAGGCTGCGGGGCATCCGGCGCGATCTCATCGTGCGCCGGATCCGGAAGCTCAGGCGGACCGGCAAATGGTGAGGGTCGTCTTCTTCGGCACCCCGGCGTTCGCCGTTCCGACGCTGGAACGGCTGCTGGCGTCGCCGCACGCGGTCGTGGCGGTCGTGACGCAGCCCGATCGGCCCCGCGGCCGCGGCCAGCGCGTCGCGGAATCGCCCGTCAAGCGGCTCGCCGCCGCCCGCGGGCTGCCGGTCTTCCAGCCGGAGCGGATGAAGGACCCCGCCTTCGTCGAGGCGCTGGGTGCGCTGGCTCCCGACCTCGGCGTGGTCGCCGCCTACGGGAGGATGCTGCCCGACCGGCTGCTGGCGCTGCCGCGCCTTGGCATGATCAACGTGCACGCGTCGCTGCTGCCAGCCTACCGGGGCGCTGCGCCGATCCACCGGGCGGTGATGGCCGGCGAGACCGAGACCGGCATCACCATCATCCGCCTCGTGCGCGAGATGGACGCCGGCCCCATGCTGCGCCGCGCCGCGCTGCCGATCGACCCCGACGACGACGCCGAGACGATCGAGCGCGCGCTGGCCGCGCTGGGCGCGGCGACTCTGCTGCAGACCGTGGACGATCTGGAGAGCGGTCGCGCCGCGGAGGAGGAGCAGGACCACGCCCGGGCCACGTTCGCGCCGCGGCTGACCCGCGCGGACGGCGCCATCGACTGGAGTCGCCCGGCCGCTCAGGTGCACGACCAGGTCCGCGGGCTGCACCCTTGGCCGCGCGCCTTCAGCCACCTCGCGGGCGTCCGGTATCTGATCCACTGCACCGCCGTGGTCGAGCCGCGGGACAGCGACGGCGCCCCGAGCGTACCGGGACAGGTGCTGGAGGCCGCCGGCGACCGCCTCGTGGTCGCGGCCGGGTCCGGCACGGCCGTGGCGATTCTCGAAATCCAGCCCGAGGGCCGGCGTGCGCTGCCAGTGCGCGCGTTCCTGGCGGGCCGCCCGATCGCGCGCGGCACGGTCTTCAAGACGTCCGCATGACCGCCCCGGCTCGCACCGCAGCCCACCGCGTGCTGCGCGACGTCCACACCGGCCGTTGCGATCTCGCCCACGCGCAGGCCCGCGCGCGGCATTCGCTCGCCGACCCGCGCGACCGCGCGCTCGCGACCGAGATTGCCCTCGGCACCCTGCGCCGGCGGGCGGCGCTCGATCACCTGCTCCGGCAGGTATCGTCGCGCGGGCTCGACACGGTGGATGCGGACGTGCTCGACCTGCTGCGCGCGGCGGCGTACCAGCTCCGGCACCTGGAACGCGTCCCCGCGCACGCCGTCGTCCACGACGCCGTCGCGCTGACGCGCACCGTGGCCAGCGCGCGCGCCGCCGGCTACGTCAACGCGGTGCTGCGGGCGCTGGCCGCGCGCCCGGCGACGGCGGCGCTGCCGCCCCGCCCCGCCGGCGCGGCCGCAGGGAGGGAGATCGACCGGGAGCCGGCGCTGGCGTACCTCGCCACGACCCAGTCCCACCCGCGCTGGCTCGTCGAGCGCTGGCTGGACCGCCACGGCTTCGAGGCCGCCGCGCGCTGGACGTCGTTCAACAACACGGCCGCGCCGATCGCCCTCCGCGTCAACAGCCTCCGGGCCTCCCCCGCCGGCCTGGCCGCGCAGCTCGCCGAGCAGGGGGTCGAGGTCGCGGCCGGGCGCTGGTCGCCCGCGACGCTGGTCGTGACCCGCGGCAACCCGCTGGCCACGGCGCTCGCCGGGCGCGGTCTGTTCCTGGTCCAGGACGAGGCGTCGCAACTGGTCGCCGAGCTGGTGCGGGCCCGGCCCGGGGACCGCGCGCTCGACGCCTGCGCGGCGCCCGGCGGCAAGACGGTGGCGATCGCCGGCGCCATGGCCGACCGCGGCCTGCTCGTCGCCGGCGATCTGCGGCCCGCGCGGCTGGCGGTGCTGGCAGCGACGCTGGCCGCCTGCGGCTGCCGCAGCACGCGCATCGTGCGCCTCGACGCGCGCGGGCCGCTCCCCTTCGGGCCCGCGTTCGACTGGGTGCTGGTCGACGCCCCGTGCTCCGGCCTCGGCACGCTGCGGCGCGATCCCGACATCCGCTGGCGCCGCACGCCGGACGATCTGGAGCCGCTGGCCCGCGTGCAGTCGGCCCTGCTCGACGCGGCGGCGGCCGTTGTGGCGCCGGGCGGGCGGCTCGTCTACGCAACCTGCTCGAGCGAGCCGGAGGAGAACCAGCACGTGGTCGAGGCCTTCCTCGGCCGCGCCGCCGGCTTCACCGTGGAGCCGCCGCCGGCGCGGCCCCTGGCTCCGCTGCTCGACGCCGCCGGGTGCGTCCAGACGCTGCCGCACCGCGATTCCCTCGAGGCGTTCTTCGCCGCCGTCCTGCGCCGCGACAGCCGGCCGGCGCACGACTTGCGGTACACTTGATTGTCGATGCCGCGCGCGGACACCGTCTCGAGATGGCCCTGAGGATCGGCAAGGCCGTGATCGTGCTGGGCGCCCTGGGCTTGACCTTCGGGCTGTCCGCCGTCGGGGGCCTGCGGCTCGCGCTCGAGACCCGCGAGGTGCCCGTTCCCGATCTCGGCAACCTGACGCCCGACGAGGCCCGGTCGGCGCTGGCCGACATCGACTTGGCGCTGCGCGTCGAGCCCCTGCAGCGGGTGGACCCGACGATAGCGGCGGGCCGCATCGCCGAGCAGGAGCCGGACCCGTCCATCCCGACCCGGCGCGGCCGGAACGTGAAGGTCTGGCTCAGCTCGGGCCGCACCCCGGGCTCGGTACCGGCCCTGGTCGGCGCCTCCGAGACCGCGGCCCGCCGGCGCCTCGAGGAGGCCGCGTTCACCCTGCGCGGGCTTTCCGAGATCCGCTCCCGCCGCTATCCCACCGACGCCGTCGTCGCGCAGGATCCGCCGCCGGGCGGTCGCGGGCAGGCGGTGCGGCTGCTCGTCAACCGGGGCGAGCGCGGCCGCACGTACGTCATGCCCGATCTGATCGGCGTGGCGGCCGCCGCCGCGGCCGAGACGCTCCGGACGCGCGGCTTCCGGGTGACCGTCGTCGGCGACCACCCGTACCCCGGCCTGCCGCCCGGCACCGTGCTGCGCCAGTCGCCTCAAGCGGGGTTCCAGATCGCGCCCGGCGAGCCGATCTCGCTCGAGGTCAGCCAGTGACGCTGCGCATCGCGCCCTCCATCCTGTCCGCCGACTTCGCGCGCCTGCAGGATGCGGTGGAGGCCGTCGAGGCCGGCGGCGCCGACCTGATACACGTCGACGTCATGGACGGCCGCTTCGTGCCGAACCTGACCATCGGGGTGCCGGTCGTGCAGGCGCTCGCGCGCGTCACGCGCCTGCCGCTCGACGTCCACCTGATGATCGTGGAGCCTGAGCGCCACATCGAGGCGTTCGCGCGGGCCGGCGCCTCGCTGCTCTCGGTGCACGTCGAGGTGTCGCCCCATCTCGACCGCACGCTGAGCGCCATCCGCGAGCTGGGCGTCCAGGCGGGCGCCGTGCTGAACCCCTCGACGCCGGCGGAGACGCTGGCGCCGGTGGCCGAGCTGCTGGACTTCGTCCTGGTCATGTCGGTGAACCCCGGCTTCTCCGGACAGCGGTTCATCCCGCGCAGTCCGGCGAAGGTCCAGGCCGTGCGGGCCGTGCTCGAGCGTGCCGGGAGCCGGGCCAGCATCGCGGTCGACGGCGGCATCCAGCCGGACAACGCGGCGCAGGTCGTCCGCGCCGGCGCCGACATCCTCGTGGCCGCGTCGGCAATCTTCGGCACGGACGATCCCGCGGCCGCCACGCGCCGGCTGCGCGCAGCGGCCCAGCCGGCGGCTTCCGCCTAGCTGCCAGTGCCAGCCTGCTCGTCCACGGTTCGGGTGCGGTACGCGGAAACCGACACGATGGGCGTCGTGTACTACGCCAACTACTTCGTCTGGTTCGAGGTGGCCCGCTGCGATCTGCTGCGGGCCGTCGGGTCGACCTACCGCGAGCTGGAGGCGCGCGGGGTGCTGCTGCCGGTCATCGAGGCGCACTGCGAGTTCCGGGACCCGGCGCGGTACGACGACGAGCTGGAGATCGCCACCACGGGGGCGCTGCTCTCCCCTGTCCGGGTCGAGTTCCGGTACGAGGTCGTGCGGCGGGCCGATCGCACGCTGCTCGCCACGGGGCGCACCGTGCACGCGGCGGTCGACGGCCAGGGCCGCCCGCGGCGCCTGCCGGCCGACGTCCGGGAAGTGCTGGCGTGAACGCGCTCGTGACCGGCGCCGCGGGCTTCATCGGGTCGCACCTCGCCGAGCGGCTGCTCGCGGAAGGCGCCAGGGTCGTCGGCCTCGACTGCTTCACCGACCACTACGCGCGCGAGCTCAAGGAAGCGAACGTCGCCGCGCTGCGGGGGCAGCGCCGCTTCCGTTTCGTGGAGACCTCGATCCAGGCGGCGGACTGGCCCGGGCTGCTGGCCGGCACGACCCACGTGTTCCACCTCGCGGCGCAGGCCGGCGTCCGCGGGAGCTGGGGCCGCGACTTCGACACGTACACTGCCTGCAACGTCGAGGCGACGCAGGTCCTGCTGGAGGCCTGCCGGTCCGCGGCGCTCGAGCGCATCGTCTACGCCTCGAGCTCGTCGGTCTACGGTGACGCCGGCGAGCTCCCGATGCGCGAGGACGCGCGCCTTCAGCCCGTGTCTCCCTACGGCGTCACGA
Organism: Vicinamibacterales bacterium; assembly: GCA_965222265.1. Lineage (GTDB taxonomy): Bacteria > Acidobacteriota > Vicinamibacteria > Vicinamibacterales > UBA8438 > JAAXGX01. The sequence continues at coordinate 3,649,029 of CBDCTP010000003.1, read as the reverse complement.
AGCTGGCCGCCGAGCACCTGTGCCACCTGTACTGGGCCGGCTACGGGCTGCCGGCCGTGTCGTTGCGGTACTTCACCGTGTACGGCCCCCGCCAGCGTCCCGACATGGCCTTCCATCGCTTTCTCAGGGCGGTCCTGGCCGGCACCCCCATCCCGCTGTACGGCGACGGCGCCCAGACGCGCGACTTCACGTATGTCGACGACGCCGTGGCCGCGACGGTCTCGGCCGGCCTGCGGGGCCAGCCCGGCGGCGTATACAACATCGGGGGCGGCGCGCGGGTGTCGCTGAACGCCGTGCTGGCGTTGATGGCCCGCTGCACGGGACGCGAGCCGGTCGTCCGCCGGGAGGCGCCCCGGAAGGGCGACATGCGAGACACGTGCGCCGACACCAGCCGTGCCCGGCGCGACTTGCGGTTTGCCCCATCTGTTACGCTGGAGCAAGGGATCGAGGCAGAGTACGAATGGCTATCCGGGGCAACGGCACGGGACGGAAGCGCCGGCGGCTGAGCCAGCCGCTCGCAGCGATTCTGGGGTGCGCCCTGCTCGCCGCCGCGTGCGGCGAGGAGCCGGTGGAAATCCCGCTGGCGACGGTCGGGGCGGACAACCTGCTCTTCGACCGCGGCAACACGGCACTGCAGGAAGGCGACTGGCGAACCGCCCGCGAATACTTCCTGCAGATCCGCGACAACTACCCGCAGAGCGCGCTGCGCGCCGACACGCGCCTGGCCCTCGGCGACACCCTGGAGGCGGAAGGGACCATCGAGGCGTACATCTCCGCGCTGTCGGAGTACCGCGACTTCCTGGCCCTCTACCCCACCCATCCCCGCGCGGACTACGCGCAGTACAAGCTGGCCATGGTCTACTACAACCAGATGCGCCGGCCCGAGCGCGACCAGACCGAGACGCGCAACGCCGTGACCGAGTTCGAGCTCTTCCTGCAGCGCTACCCGGGCAGCCGGCTGATCAACGACGTGCGCGAGAAGCTGCGCGAGGCCCTCGACCGGCTGTCGGAGAACAACTACGTCGTCGGCAAGTACTACCACGGCAGGAAGTGGCACCCCGGCGCGATCGACCGGCTCGAGACCATCCTCGACGAGGATCCCGGATACACCGCGCGCGACGCCGTCTACTATCACCTCGCCGACTCGCTCAGCCGCACCCCGCGGATCGACGAGGCGCTCCCGATGTTCGAGCGGCTGCTGGAGGAGTTCCCCGAGTCGGAGTTCATCGAAGACGCCACGGAGCGCATGGCGGAGCTCAGGCAACAGGCCGCCAGCCGCGAGGCCGCCGCCAGCAACGCCGAGAACCGCACCGAGAACCAGGCCGAAAATCGATAGGAGCCGCGCTGCCCGCCCCGGGGAGTCGGACTCCTTCCTGCACCGAGGAGGTCCGCGATGATGACGTCCTCCCAGGACTGGTGGCCGGCGGACTATGGTCACTACGGGCCGTTCTTCATTCGCATGGCCTGGCACAGCGCGGGCACCTATCGGACCCTCGACGGCCGGGGCGGCGCCGACGGCGGCCTGCAACGCCTCGCGCCGCTCAACAGCTGGCCCGACAATGGGAACCTGGAAAAGGCGACACGCTTGCTGTGGCCGATCAAGCAGAAGTACGGCCGCAAGATCTCCTGGGCCGACCTGCTGATTCTCGCGGGCACGGTCGCCATGGACTCCATAGGCTTCGAGACGCTGGCTTCGCCGGCGGTCGTACCGATGCCTGGCAGCCCGAAGACGTGAACTGGGGACCCGAAGGTGAATGGCTCGCGTTCGACCGACGTAACGAGGAGGGCGATCTCGATCATCCTCTCGGCGCCACACAGATGGGCCTGATCTACGTGAATCCCCAGGGCCCCGGCGGCAACCCCGATCCGCAGGCGGCCGCTCACGCCATACGCGAGGCTTTCGGCCGGATGGCGATGAACGACGAGGAGACGGTTGCGCTCATTGCCGGCGGCCATACCTTCGGCAAGGCCCACGGCGCCGCCGATCCTTCCGTGTACCTGGGCGACTTGGCGCCCGACCGCGAGTTCGTATGGCAGGACCCCATTCCCGAGGTCGACCACGCCCTGATCGATGCGCAGGATGCGGCCGAGCTGAAGGTCGGGATCCTCGATTCCGGGTTGTCGACCGCTGAACTGGTGCGGGCCGCCTGGGCCTCCGCGTCCACGTTCCGCGGGACGGACATGCGCGGCGGCGCCAACGGGGCACGTGTTCATCTGGCGCCGCAGAACGACTGGCCGGCAAACGATCCGGCCGAGCTGGGCCGCGTGCTGCAGACCGTGGCGGGAATTCGGAACGACTTCAACAGCGCACAATCCGGCGACAAGCGGGTCTCTCTGGCGGACCTGGTCGTTCTCGGCGGTGCGGCCGCCATCGAGCAGGCGGCTGCGAGTGCCGGGGTCGACATGGACGTGCCCTTTGCACCGGGTCGCATGGACGCCTCGCGGCAGCAGACCGACGTGGACTCGTTTGCCCTGCTCGAGCCGACCGCGGACGGGTTCCGCAACTACTTTGCCGGTGGCAACCCCCGCTCTCCAGCGGAGATGCTGGTGGAGAAGGCGGCTCTGCTGAACCTGACGGTGTCTGAAATGACGACTTCGTGCACGACTTCATCGCCGCCTGGACCAAGGTGATGACCCTGGACCGCTTCGATCTCTGATTGCAGCGGAGAAGAGCTGCTCGCAGGGCGGGCCGACCTCAGCCGACGCCGGCCCGCCGCGACGCCTCGGCGCGGCGGCGGGCCTGCTCGAAGTTCGCCACGTTGGCGCTCGAGAGCACGCGGCTGTAGCGGCGGTAGTAGTCGGCTGCCGACCAGAGCGCCGTCGCCAGCACCGCCCACAGGGCAATCAGGCCGGGAACCTGGAACAGCCACACGCGGTCGCTCAGCATGAGCAGCAGGATCGCGACTACCTGGCTGACCATCTTCACCTTGCCGAGCCGTGAGGCCGGGATGGTCACTCCGCGCGAGTGCACCAGGCTGCGCAGCACCGTGACGCCGAGCTCGCGGCCGAGAATCACGGCCACCATCCAGGCGGGCGCCAGCCCCATCTGGACCAGCGAGATGAACGCGGCCGTGATCAGCAGCTTGTCGGCGAGCGGGTCCATCAACTGGCCGAGCGCCGTCACCTGGCGGCGGCGGCGGGCCAGGAAGCCGTCGAGCCAGTCGGTCAGGGCCGCGAGGCCGAAGATGGCGGCCCCGATCACCTCCTTGGGCACACCGAGGACGAGCTGTCCCTCGAAGCGGGTGAGCAGCACGACGACGAGGAGCGGAACGAGAAAGATGCGCGCCAGCGTGAGGGTGTTGGGCAGGTTCATCGCGCACTCCGGTCGGTCGACCGCGCCGCGTGCCGGCCGTATTGTACCCTGATCGCGTGCAGGCCATCCTGCTGGCCGGCGGATTCGGAACGCGGCTGCGCCCGCTGACCCTCCACACGCCCAAGGCGATCGTGCCGATCTTCGACCGGCCGTTGCTGCACTACCAGATCGACCTGCTCCGGCAACTGCCGGAGATCGACGAGGTCATCCTGAGCCTCAACTACCGGCCGGACGCCATCGAGCGCGTGGTCGGCGACGGCGGCGGCAGCGGCCCGCGCATCCGCTACGCCGTCGAGCCGCAGCCGCTGGGTACCGGGGGCGCCATCCGGTTCTGCGCGCCGTACCTCGACGGCACGGTCGTGGTGTTCAACGGCGACGTGCTGAGCGCCATCGACCTGCGGGCCGTCGTCGACCGGCATCGCTCGCGCGGCGCGCGGGCCACGATCGTGCTCGCGCCGGTCGCCGACCCGGCAGCCTACGGGCTCGTCGAGACGGACGCCGCGGGCAACGTGCGCGCTTTCCGCGAGAAGCCGCCGCCCGACGCGATCACCTGCAACACGATCAACGCGGGCATCTACGTGCTCGAGCCCGACACCTTCGACCGCATTCCGGCGGAAACGAAGTGCTCGATCGAGCGGGGCTACTTTCCGTCGCTCGTGGAGCGGGGGGAAGCGTTCGTCGCCTACGTCGAGCGGGGCTACTGGATCGACATCGGGACCACGGAGAAGTACGTCCAGGCGCACAGGGACATCATGCGTGGCCGGTGCGCGATGGCCCCGTTCGCGGGGCGCGCCGACACGCCGCTCGTGGATCCGACCGCCGCGGTCGACCCGGGCGCGCGGCTCGAGGCGCCCTGCTTCGTCGGCGCCGGCGCGCGCGTGGGCGCCGGCGCGGCCATTCGGGCCGACAGCGTGATCGGGGCGCGCGCCACGGTCGGCCGCGACGCCGTCGTCGACGGCGCCATCCTGTGGCCGGACAGCACGGTCGATTCCGCCGCCGTGGTGCGCGGCGCCGTCATCGGCCGGCGGGCGCGCGTCGAGGCGCACGCCGTGGTCAGGCCGGAAACCGTTCTGGGTGACGATTCGGTCGTCACCGCTTTCAGCCAGATGTGATGACCGCAATCGATCCAGGCATCTTCAAGGCATACGACATCCGGGGCATCTACCCGGAGCAGCTCGACGAGGACCTCGCCCGGCGCATCGGGCGCGCGTTCGTGGCCTACCTCGGGGCGCGGCGCATCGCGGTGTCGCGCGACATGCGGCTCTCGTCGCCGTCGCTCGCGGCGGCGTTCACCGACGGCGCACTCGCGCAGGGCGCCGACGTCGTCGACTTCGGCATGCTCGGCACCGACATGCTGTACTACGCGGTCGCCCGCGACGAATTCGACGGCGGCGCGCAGATCACGGCCTCGCACAACCCCAAGCAGTACAACGGCATGAAGCTGGTGCGGAGCCAGGCCCTGGCGCTGAGCGGCGACGCCGGCATCAGCGACATCCGGGCGATGGTTCTCGACGACCGGATTCCCGCCGCCGGCGCCCGCGGCCGGCGGACCGAGGCGCATCTGCTCGACGACTACGTCGATCACGTCCTGTCGTTCGTCGATTCGCCGGCGATCCGGCCGTTCAGCCTGGTCCTCGACGCCGGCAGCGGGATGGGCGGCCTGGTCGCGCCCCCGCTGTTCGACCGGCTGCCCTGCCGCACCAGCCGCCTCTGCTTCGAGATCGACGGGACCTTTCCCAACCACCAGGCGAACCCGCTGCTCGAGGAGAACCGGCGCGACCTGGTCGCGCGCGTCGTGGCGGAGGGGGCCGACGCGGGCGTGGCGTGGGACGGCGACGCGGACCGCTGCTTCTTCGTCGACGGGCAGGGCGAGTTCATCGCCGGTGACTTCATCACGGCGCTGCTCGCGGAGGCGTTCCTCCGCAGGGAGGCGGGCGCGTCGATCATCTACGACGTGCGCGCCAGCCACGCCGTGAAGGACGTCGTGGCGGCCGGGGGCGGCGTCGCCCTCATGAACCGCGTCGGCCATGCGTTCTTCAAGAAGCGGATGCGCGAGGAGAACGCGGCGTTCGGCGGCGAGGTGACCGGGCACTACTACTTCCGCGACAACTTCTTCGCCGACAACGGCTTCATTCCCGCGCTGCTGATCCTCGAGCTGATGTCGGTGAAGGGGCGGACGCTCGGCGAGCTGCTCGCACCGCTGCGGGAGCGGTACTTCATCTCGGGCGAGATCAACACGGAGATGGACGACATGGCCGCGGTGCGCGCCACCATCGACGCCCTGGCCGCCCGCTACCGCGACGCGCACGTCTACCGCATGGACGGCGTGTCGGTCGAGTACCCGGCCTGGCACTTCAACGTGCGCCCGTCGAACACCGAGCCGCTCCTCCGCCTCAACCTGGAGGGCGACACGCCCGAGCTGATGGCCGAGAAGCGCGACGAGGTGCTGTCGTTCATCCGGAACCGGCGGCAGGAGTCTGCGCCGTAGAACAGGGGGACGACTGGCGGGCCAGCCGCGGGCGCAGGCCGGCTCACTGCCGGCCCGCTGTGCCACCGCCGCCAGCGGTACAGTCGGGAGAGCGCGAGCAGGTCGAGATCGCGCACCGAATCGAGATAGGCGCTCAGGCGGTGCAGCGACGGGCAGCACGAACAGCGTCAGCAGGGTCGAGGTCACCAGGCCGCCAATGACGACCGTGGCCAGCGGCCGCTGCACCTCCGCGCCAGGGCTGGTCGCCAGGGCCATCGGCACGAACCCGAGGCTGGCCACGAGCGCCGTCATCAGCACCGGCCGCATCCGCCGCTCGACGCCCTGACTGACCGCCTCCTCCACCGGCACCCCCTGCTGCTGCAGGTCGCGGATGTGCGACAGCAGCACCACGCCGTTCAGCACGGCCACGCGTCAGGCGGCGGCTCGAGCTGCAGCTGCCGGCGGGCGTCCGCGACCTCGGAGCGGGCGACCTCGATGCCGGCGTCGGCAGCCTGGACGCGGTGGCCACGCCGGCCGGCCGTCTCGATCTCCTGCGTGAAGCGAAACGTCAGCCCCTGGTCGTTCCAGAACGAGCGGTGGCGCGGCGTGAAGGCCGAGTACCCTTCGCCCTCCATGGCAACCGCCGGGTTGGGCCGGCTGTGCGCCTCGCGGGCATCCGCTCGGCCATGTCCACCAGGTTGCGGGCGGCGCGGAACGCGGGGTTGGCGGTCTCGGCGATACGCAGTGCGGCGGCAAACGTCAGCTCTTGCGGGACCGCGGTATCCTGCGCGGTCCTCTGCCCGCGAAACGCCGGCCGCCGTCTGGTACAATGGGCCCGCTTCAGCCTGACGCGAGCGGGAGTAACTCAGTGGTAGAGTGTCAGCTTCCCAAGCTGAAGGTCGCGGGTTCGACCCCCGTCTCCCGCTCCATCCTTAGATGGGGCTGCGCCCCAAGCCCCCGGCGGCCGCTCGCGGGGACCCCTGCGCCCCGCGCCGCGACCCCCGGGCCGCGCCGTGCGCGGCCCGGGGACGGCTGCGTCGTTGTCCGCCGTCCCCCTCCGCATGCAACCGTTCCCGAACCGCCGGCGGCCGCCGTCAGGCCTGCTTCGGATAGCCTAGTCTCGCCAGCGCTTCCGTGATCTCGTCGAGGATTGCCGGGTCGTCGATGGTGGCGGGAACGGTGTACGGGTGGCCGTCGGCGATCTTCTTCACCGTGCCGCGCAGGATCTTCCCGGAACGCGTCTTCGGGAGGCGCGGAACGAGGGCGGCCGTCTTGAAGGCGGCGACCGGGCCAATCGACTCCCGCACCCGCTCGACCAGCTCCGGCACGATTTCGTCCGCTCCCCGGGCGACCCCCGCCTTGGTCACGACGAAGCCGATCGGGATCTCGCCCTTGATGGCATCGGCGACCCCGACGACGGCGCATTCGGCGACGTCGGGATGAAAGGCGAGCACCTCCTCCATCGCGCCGGTCGACAGCCGATGGCCGGCGACGTTGATGATGTCGTCGACGCGGCTCATGATGTAGAGGTAGCCGTCTTCGTCCTTGTAGCCGGCATCGCCCGTGAGATAGTGCCCCGGGTAGCGCGACAGATACGATCCCTCGTAACCGGCGTCGTTGTTCCACAGCGTCGGCAGGCAGCCGGGCGGCAGCGGCAGCCGCAGCACGACGGCGCCGATGTCGCCGTCAGGCATCTCCCGGCCGTCCTCGCCGAGAATCCGGACGTCGAAGCCCGGCACGGTGCGGGTCGGCGACCCCGGCTTGACCGGCAGCATGCCCAGTCCCACGCAGTTCGCGGCAATGGCCCAGCCCGTCTCGGTCTGCCACCAGTGATCGATCACGGGCACGCCCAGCCGGTCGCGGGCCCAGATCAGCGTGTCGGGATCGCAGCGCTCGCCGGCCAGGAAGAGCGTCCGGAACCCGGACAGATCGTGCTCGCGGATGAACGATCCTTCCGGGTCCTCCTTCTTTATCGCCCGGAAGGCGGTCGGCGCAGTGAACAGCACGTTGACCCCGTGCTGCTCGACAACGCGCCAGAACGCGCCCGGGTCGGGGGTGCCGACCGGCTTGCCTTCGTAGAGGATCGTCGTCGCGCCGCGCAGCAGCGGGCCGTAGACGATGTACGAGTGGCCCACCACCCACCCGATGTCCGACGCGGCCCAGTACACCTCCCCGGCGCCGACGCCGTAGACGTTCTCCATGCTCCAGTGGAGAGCCACGGCATGGCCGCCGTTGTCGCGCACCACGCCCTTCGGAATACCGGTGGTGCCGGAGGTGTAGAGGACGTAGAGCGGATCGGTCGCCGCCACGGGCACGCACTCGGCGGGCTCGGCCCCGGCGCAGGTCTCGTCCCAGTCCAGGTCGCGGCCGGGGACGAGCGCCGCCGCGGCCTGCGGCCGCTGCAGGATGATCGTGCGCTCAGGCTTGTGGGACGACAGCGCCACGGCCTCGTCGAGCAGCGGCTTGTACGGCACCACCCGCTTCACCTCGATGCCGCACGACGCCGACAGCACGAGCTTCGGCCTGGCATCGTCGATCCGGGCAGCCAGCTCCTTGGGCGCGAAGCCGCCGAAGACGACGGAGTGGACCGCGCCGATCCGGGCGCACGCCAGCATCCCGATCACCGCCTCCGGCACCATCGGCATGTAGATGATCACCCGATCGCCCGCCGTGACCCCCTGGGCGGCGATCGCGCCGGCGACGCGGGCCACCGCATCGCGCAGCTCGCTGTACGTGAAGCGGCGGACGGTGCCGGTGACCGGGCTGTCGTAGATCAGGGCGAGCTGCTTGCCGCGGCCGCGGTCGATGTGACGGTCCAGGCAGTTGTAGCAGGTGTTCAGCTCGCCGCCGGCGAACCAGCGGTGAAACGGCGGCCGCGCGTCGTCGCGCACGGTATCCCAGCGGCGGTGCCAGTACAGCGGCTCCGCGGCGGCGGCCCAGAAGGCCTCCGGATCCTGCTGCGCGCGCTGGTAGGTCTCCTCGTACACGGAAGGCATGACTGCTGATCCTATCGCAGCCGTGGGCGGCACGGCGGCCGGGAGCGGCCTGCACGCGACCTGACCGCATGCCGGCCGTCAGGACGGTCTATAATGGTTGCCATCGCACCATGCGCGCAGTCCGCACGCTCCGCACGGGCACGGTAACCGCCGTCGTCGTCTGGAAGCTCGCGGCGCTGGCACTGCTGCCGGCCGCGTTCTGCTGCCAGGCGGTGCTCGATGCCGACGGCGTGCGGCCCTGCTGCGAGGGGAAGGACCACGGCGATTTCTGTCCGCTGAAGCGCGCGGCGCGCTCCGGCGCGACCGACGGCCCCCGGATGCAGACGTGCGACTCGTTCGACGACGCCCTGATCGGGCTGCTGAGCCTTGCCGGCTTCACGCCGGAGTCGCCCGCGCCGCCGCCCGCGCCGGATGCGAGCGGCCGGCTGCTGCCGACCGGCAACCTCGTCACCCCGTTGCACCACGCACCTCCCTCGCCGCCGCCGCGCGCCTGACGCGGCCCGGACCTGATCGTTCCGTTTCCACTGTTCCAGGTTCTCTTGTGCCATTCGCCTCGGCATGGCGGGCTGCCCGCTCGCGCCGAGCGCGCGCGGCACCGAGCGGAGGTGTTCCCGAATGCATGGCAGTACCACCCGGGCGCGGCTCATCACCGCGCTCGCCTTCATGCTCACCGTCCCCGCACCTGCCGCGCAGGCCCAGGACGGCGCCCCGGTCACCGGCGTGGTGACCGACGCCCAGAATCTGGCCCTGCCCGGCGCGGTGGTCGTGCTCAGAACGCGCGACGGCAGCTTCGTCGCCTCGGCGACGACGAACCGCACCGGCGGGTTCACGTTGCCGGACGTCGCCACCGGCGACTACGTGCTCAGCGCGGCGCTGCTCGGGTTCGAGACCCACACGGAGGCCATTGCCGTGACCGCGCGCGACGCCTCCACGTCCATCTCCCTGCAGGTCGGCGCGTTCACGCAGGAGGTCACGGTGTCGGCGCTGATGCCCGAGGTGGCTACCGAGCTGACGATTGCCGCCGACGCCATCGAGAGTCGCGTGGCCCGGGATCTGGCGCAGTCGCTGCGCGACCACGCCGGCGTGACCGCGCTGCGGCGCGGCGCCATCAATCTCGACCCCTCGGTCCGCGGGCTGTACGCCGAGCAGATCGGCGTCTTCGTCGACGGGACCAGGACCTTCGCCGCCGGCCCGGCCCGGATGGACTCCGGGCTGAGCCACGTCAGTCCGCATGCGCTGCAGTCGCTGCGCGTCGTCCGGGGACCGTACGCCCTGACCTGGGGCGCCGGCACGCTCAGCGCCATCCGGGCCGATACGTTCAAGCCGGCGTTCTCGGGCGACGACTTCCAGATCGGCGGGCGCGCCGGGTACAACTACGGCTCGAACGGCGATGCCAACGACGCGGTGGCCAGCCTGTACGGCAGCTCGGACCGCCTCCGGTTCACCTTTCAGCACAACACGCGGATCGGCAGCGACTACCTCGACGGCAACGGCGAGACCGTGCAGGGCGACTACGAGTCGTTCGATACGCGCTGGAGCCTGGGCGGCCGGTTGAACGGCCGCACGCTGCTCGAGTACACCGGGGGCTACCAGAAGCAGAACGACATCGACTACCCGGGGCGCATCCTCGACGCGACCCTGTTCGAGACGCAGTCCCACGCGCTCGACTTCTCGCACGTGCGGCGCACCGGTCCGGTCGGCGAGATCGCGGGGCAGATCTACGTGAACAACAAGAGCCACGTGATGAACAACGACGGCAAGCCGTCCGCGCTGCCCGACCGGCACCGGATGCCGCCGTTTCCGATCGACGTCTACCTGCCGGCGGCGGCGGATACGGTGGGGGGACGCTTCCACGCGGCGCTCGCGACCGGCGCGGTGCGCTACAAGCTGGGGTTCGACACCTACCGCTTGCGGCAGAGCGCGACGCAGACGATCACCGACCGCCACACCGGCCAGATCCACCACAACCGGCACCCGGTCTGGCCGGACGCCGATCTGGCCAACATCGGCGGCTACGCCCAGGTCGTCTACGACCAGGGGCGCAGCAGCTTCGGCGGGACGGTTCGCATCGACCGCGAGCAGGCGCGCGTCGGGGGGATCACCGAGTTCTTCGCGGACAACTCCGTCCCGGCATATGCGCTGCACGACGTGCATGGCCACTTCCATCTCCAGACGCCGATGCACGGCGGCCACGGGATGGGCGGCCAAGCCGGCGGCACGGGTCACGGCGGAGGGCACGCTGCAGGCGGCCACGATACGGGTCACCACAGCGCCGGCCCGACGACGCTGGTGGCGGCCGACCACCTCGCGCAGAACAACCTCAACTTCAGCGCGGCCGCCAACGCCAGCCTGCGCCTCACCGACAGCTGGCGGGTCACGCTGGGCGCGGGACGAGCCGTCCGCAGCCCGTCGGCGCTGGAGCGGTACGCCGACCGGTTCCCCGCCGTGAAGTTCCAGACGGCGGCCGAGTTCGTCGGCAACCCGCTGCTCGTGCCGGAGAAGAGCATCGAGATCAACGCCGGCACCACGCTCCACGTTGGTCAGGCCACGCTCGAGGGCGACGTGTTCTGGCGGACGATCAACGACTACATCACGGTGGCGCACGACCCCAACCTGACGCAGCGCCTGCCGCTCAGCCCCGCCCAGGTGTTTCGCTACGTCCAGTCCGACGCCGCCCGCTTCGCGGGCTTCGACCTGCGCGCCGAATCGGCAGCCGGGCCCCGGCTGAGCGTGCGCGGCGGCTGGTCGTTCGTCCAGGCCGAGGACCTGCTGTTCAACGAGCCGCTGTTCGGCATCCCGCCGTTCGAGCAGCGGTACGCCCTCGACATCCACAACCCGTCCAGGACGCGCTGGCTCGAGGTGCTGGTCACCAACACCGCCGCGCAGGAGCGGGTGGCGACGACGCGCTTCGAGATGGCGACGGCCGGCTGGACGACAATCGACGTGTCGATCGGCCTGGAGCTCGCGACCGGCGTGACGCTGCGGGGCGGGGTGCGCAACCTGACCGACGAGTTCTACGTCAACCACCTGAACTCGCTCGATCCGTTCAACGGGCAGCGGATAGCCGAGATCGGGCGCAGCGCGTATCTCGGACTGGAGTACGCCTTCTAGGAGGCTTCAATCAGACGGGGCTGGGCTTCACATCCGAGCTCTCCCGCAGCCGCCGGACCCGCCCGCATGGCGCGCGGCCGGCGCGCGAGGCTGGTGGTCGTCGGCTTCGGCATGGTCGCCTACAGGCTCCTCGAGCGGCTGGCGGCGCTGGACGCACTGCGGCGGTACGACGTCACCGTCATCGGCGAAGAGCCTCACCCCGCGTACGACCGGGTCCGGCTGACGGGCTGGCTGGACCACCGCGACCCGGCCCGGCTCGCGCTGGCGTCCCCGGGCTGGACCGACGAGCTGAGCATCCGGGTCATCACCGGCACGCGGGTCGTCTCCATCGCCCGTGCGCTCCCGCCGCCTCGCGTTCGTCTGGTTCCTGGCGACCCTCGGCCTCGGTAGCTGGCTTGCGCTCGCCATCACCGGCACGGGCAGCGGCCCCGCCGCGGCCCGGCGCGTCTTCCTGCCCGGGCAGACCACCGCCGGGCACCATCAGATCGAGCTCGCCTGTGGCCGTTGCCATACGCCGTTCGGCGGCGTGCGCCAGGACGTCTGCCTCGGCTGTCACGCGGCGAACCTCGAGGCCGCCCTCGACTCGCACGCACCGTCCCTGTTCAACGACCCCCGCAACGCGGCCGATCTCGACCGGCTTGACGTCCGCGAATGCATCACCTGCCACACGGAGCACAGGCCGGAGCTGACCGGCCCGGGAGGCGTCACCCTGCCTGCCGACTTCTGCTATCCCTGCCACGACACCGTGGCCCTGGACCGGCCGACGCACCGCGAGCTGTCCGTCGACACCTGCGCCGCGGCAGGCTGCCACAACTACCACGACAACCGGGCGCTCCATGCGGACTTCCTCGTCGAGCACGGGGGAACGGCGATCGCGACGTCGGCGGGGACGCTGCCGCCGCGGGGGACGTGGGTGTCGTGGGAGGGGCTGGGAAGCGCCCCCCTGACGACCGCCGATGCCGACGGTCCGGCCGCGCCGGCCGCCGACGGGGACCTGGTCGCGGCCTGGGCCGGTTCCGGGCACGCGGCCGCCGGCGTTGCGTGCTCGCACTGCCATCAGGCGGCGGGAGCGGCGTGGATCGACCAGCCTTCGGTGCCGGCGTGCGCCGGCTGCCACGAGCTGGAGGCACAAGGTTTCCTCGGCGGCAGGCACGGCATGCGTCTCGCGGTCGATCTGGAGCCCATGTCGCCCGCCATGGCCCGCCTTCCGATGAAGCCCGACGCCGCGGCGAGGACGCTGGGCTGTTCGTCCTGCCACCACGCGCACGCCGTGGAAGTCCGCTCGGCGGCGGTCGACGGCTGCCTGGCATGCCACGACGACGAGCACTCGCTGGCCTACCGGGACTCCCCGCATTTCCGGCTGTGGGAGCGCGAGCTGTCCGGCGCAGGACCGGCAGGCAGCGGCGTGAGCTGCGCGTCGTGCCACCTGCCGCGCGAGCCGCGGCGCATCCGCGGGCAGCGAGGTCGTCGTCGTGCAGCACAACCAGAATGCGAACCTGCGACCCAACGAGAAGATGCTTCGTAGCGTATGCTTGGAGTGTCACTCGCTCGGGCTGTCGATCGACGCGCTCGCCGATCCGGAGCTCGTCCGGCGCAACTTCGGCGGGCAGCCGGCTCGGCACGTGCCGAGCATCGAGATGGCGTTGTCCCGGCGGAACTGAACCTCGGGGTCATGATGATCAGAGCACTCGCCGCTCGCCCTCCCGCGGCAGTCCTTGGCGCGGCGCTCGCGGCCGGGGCCGCGGGCTGCGGCGGCGCCTCCGCTCCCGCGCCGGACCAGCCGGGCGGCATCTCGCCGCAGGCGATGGCCGATGCGTTGCATACGGTCATCGAATCCCACCGCACGGTCTATGCGCGCCACGTCGTCGACCGCCTGCAGGACGAGGAGGCGGTCATCACGGCCAGCGAGCACTGGCTGGACCACAAGGCGCTGCCGCTGCCGGCGCAGGTGTTCCGCATGAGTGCGGAGCTGGCGGCCGAGCGATCGGACGGGTTCAGCTACGCGCTGCTGTCCAAGTGGCCCGTCAACGCCCAGAACGCGCCGAAGACCGGGCTCGAAGCGGCCGGCCTCGACGCGGTGGCCGACGATCCGTCACAGCCCCTCTACGGCTCGGAAACGCTCGGCAGGGTGGAGTACTTCACGGCGGTGTATCCGGACGTGGCCGTTGCGCCTGCGTGCCTCAACTGCCACAACGCCCACGCGGATACCCCGCGCGACGACTTCCAGGTTGGCGACGTCATGGGCGGCGTCGTCATCCGTATTCCGTTGCAGTGACGCGGAGAACAGCGCCCCGACGGGACGGCGATCCGGGAACGCACAGCCGCGCCGCGGCACGCGAGCCCTCCGGGCCGGGCAACCTCCCGCCGCGACAGGCCGCGCCCCAACGCAAGCGCAGGCCGGTCGGCGCGACGATGCGGGCCGCCGCGCGTGCCTCCGGTCGAGTTGCGCCGCCGTCGCAGCGGCAGGTAGACTTCGGGTCTCCGGACGGGCCAGACGACTTCCCCGACACGACGATGGCGATCCCGGTGAGCAGCGACGAGACGCTGGTAGGCGACCTGCTGGCCGCCGATCCGTCGCTGCGGCTCCAGCTGGATGTGCCGGGCGGCATCACGACCATCGGCCGCGACGTAACGGTCAAGGGCGAGCTCAGCACCACCGCGCACCTCGTCATCGAGGGCCGCGTGGAGGGCAGGATCGCGGCGCCGGACCACAGCGTGGCGGTGGCCGAGCACGGCCGGCTGGAGTCGGACATCTTCGCGCGGAGCATCACCGTCCGCGGGAAGGTCAAGGGCAACCTCACGGCGATCGAGTGCCTCAAGATTCTGCCGCACGGCCGCGTGGCCGGCCACCTCGTCGCGCGCCGCCTGGCCATCGACGAGGGCGCGGTGTTCAACGGCAGCGTCGACACCCACCTGTCCGACGCCGCCATCGCCGTCAAGCGGCACCGCCTCAAGGGCGGCGGCTAGTTGGCCGCAGCGCAAGGCCCCGCTGCATCACCGCGGACCTCTGGTTGCCTGCCTCCGCTGCCCTCCAGGCCTTCGCGGACGGCCTGAACCTCGCCGGCCGACTCGAGCCCTTCCGGGACCGGCGCTGGCACCCGCCAGCCGCGAACCGGCGCGTGCTGCACCTGGAGGACGTTTCGGGCATCCCGTTTCTCACCGACATCGCCGGCGTCGAGGAGTACGAGCACCGGGCGCGGGTGCGGGCGCGTGACGGGGACCTGTATGCGACCGAGACGCCGCCGGATCCAGACTACGAGACGTACTGCCGGCAGCGCCTGCGGCTCGGCGCCGCTGACTGGCTCGGCGCCGACTGCGGGGCGCCCCTCGAGCTGGCTCGCGGCTGCAGCGCGGGCGCCGCGCTCGACCAGCTCGTCGCCTTCGCCCGCGAAGCGGGCGGCCTGACCATCCACCCGTACCTGGCGACCGACACCGTGTGGACGCTCGCCGGGCGCGTGTCCGCCGCCGCCGCCGTGCCCGTCGCGGTGCTGGGGCCGCCGCCGCCCGTGACCTGGATAGCGAACGACAAGGCGCTCTTCGCCGAGCTGGTCGAGCTCGTGCTCGGCCCCGGTTGGATTCCCGAGACCCGCGCGGCAACCGCCGTGCCGGGCTGCGTGGATCTGCTGCACGAGCTCGCCGCGCGTTGCACGCGGGTCGGCCTGAAACGGACGCGGTGCGCGTCGGGGACCGGCAATCTCGTGCTCGACGCGGCGCAGGTCCGGGCGCAGGCACCGGCGGCGACGGCGGCGGTCGTGCGGGGATTCCTCGCCCGCACGGAGTGGCGGGCGCCGGAGCCGGTGCTGATCGTCGCGTGGGAGACGGCCGCGTCCTCGCCCTCGACGCAGTGGTGGATTCCGGCGGCGGGCGGCGGCGACCCGCGCCTGGACGGGATCTACGAGCAGATCCTGGCGGGCGCCGCGCAGCTGTTCGTGGGCAGCCGGCCCTCCACGCTGCCCGCCCCCGTCAACCGGGCGCTGGCCGACGCCAGCCGGCAGGTCGCCGGGGCGCTGCAGGCCCTCGGCTACGTCGGGCGCTGCTCGTTCGACCACCTCGTGCTCGGCGACCCGAGGGCGGAGTTCACCGTCCGCTTCACCGAGTGCAACGGCCGCTGGGGCGGCACCAGCACGCCGATGCACCTCGTCGACCGGGTCGTGTCCGGCCCCCGCCCGCGCTACCGCGGGCAGGACTTCGTGCACGAGCGGCTGCAGGGGCTCGGCTTCGGGGAGCTGCTCGAGCGGGTCGGCCGCCACGCCTTCGACGCCGGCGCCCAGACCGGCCGCTACATCTTCTACAATGTCGGGCCGCTGGCCGGGCACGGCAAGCTCGACGTCATCGCGCTGGGCGAGACGCAGGCCGAGGCCGAACAGGCCCTGCTGGCCGATCTTCCCCGGCTGCTGGGTCTGCAGGATCGGAGAGAATGAACCCGTGACGATTCCAGCGCTTCCCGACGACACCTTTCGGCGCATGGTCGACTTGCGGCGCCACTTTCACCGGCATCCGGAGCTCTCGTTCGAAGAGGTCGAGACGGCGCGCGCGGTCATGGCGGAGCTCGACCGGCTCGAGATTCCCTGCGAGTACGGCGGCCCGGGCGGCGGCGTGGTCGGCCGCCTGGCCGGGACCGACCGGCAGGGCCCGACCGTCGCGCTGCGCGCCGAAATGGATGCCCTGCCCTGCGCCGAGCGGACGGCGCTGCCGTTCGCCTCCGAGGTGCCGGACCGGATGCACGCCTGTGGTCACGACGCCCACATGGCCATGGTGCTGGGCGCCGCCGCGCTGCTGCGGTCGTCCCCGGTGGCTGCCACCACCCTGTTCGTGTTCCAGCCGGCGGAGGAGCGCGGCAACGGCTCCCTGGTCATGATGCGCTCGGGCCTGCTCGCGGGTGCGGAGGCCATCTTCGCCGGCCACGTCACGCACCACTACGAGCTGGGCGAGATCATGGTCTCGCGCGGCACGATTACCGCGCGCGCCGACCGTTTCACGATACGGGTCCGCGGCCGGGGCGGGCACGGCGCCCGGCCCCACGAGGCGATCGACGCGGTCGTCATTGCGGGCATCCTGATCACCACCGTCCAGACCCTGGTGTCCCGCTCGATCAACCCGGCGTTCCCGTCGGTCGTCACCATCGGCTCGGTGCGCGCCGGGAGCGCCCCGAACATCATCGCCGAGGACGCCGTGCTCGAAGGCACCATTCGCACCACCCGCGCGGAGGCACGCCGGCAGATCGTCGACGGTCTGCACCGCATCGCGAACTCGCTGGCGCACCTGCACAACGCCGAGATCGCCGTGACGATGGGCGAATGGTCGCCGCCGGTCGTCAACTCCGACCGCGAGACCGCCATCGCGCGCCGCGCGGCGCAGCAGGTCGTCGGCTCCGAAGCGGTCGTCGAGCAGGAGTATCCGAGCATGGGCGCCGAGGACTTCTCGTACTACCTGCACGAGATCCCCGGCTGCTACGCCCGCATCGGCACGCGCGGCGCCGACGGCGAGTACGTCCCCCTCCACAGCCCGCGCTTCGACGTCGACGAGCAGGCGCTGAAGGTCGGCGCCTGCTTCTACGACCGCATCGTGCGCGAGGCCGTGACGGGCCTCGCGGGCGCCGGTGGTACGACCGCCGCGGAGACGGCGTGAGAACCAGGCGGCGACCCGCGGCGCGGAGCGCGGCGACCGGCCTGACCCTGCTGCTCGCGGTCTGCGGCTGCGCGCCGGACACGCTCGACTGGCGCACCGTCGAGCGGATGATCGCGGAGGAGTTCCGGGCGGTCCCCAGCCTGACGACGCGGGAGCTCGCCGAACAGCTTGCCTCCGACCCGGCCGGGGTCGTGCTGCTCGACGCCCGCGCCGCCGCGGAGTTCGCGGTGAGCCATCTGCCGGGCGCGCATCACGTCGGGTCGGACGCCGCCGCCGCGAGTCGTCTCGCCGCCGCGGCGCCCGGCGCCGCCATCGTCGCCTACTGCTCGGTCGGCTACCGTTCCGCGGCGCTGGTCGAGCGACTGCGCGGCATGGGCCACGCGAACGCGGTCAACCTGGAGGGATCCATCTTCCGCTGGGCCGGGGAGGGACGACCCGTGTACCGGAGCGCCGTCCGCGTGGAGCAGGTCCATCCGTACGACGACGCCTGGGGCGCGCTGCTGCCCGAGTCGCTGTGGGCGTTCACGCCGGACGCCGCGGCGCCCTGAGCTTCATTCAGACGGGGCTGCGCCCCGAACCCCCGGCGTCCGCTTGCGGGGACCCCTTCGCCCCGCGCCGCTCCCGCCGAGGCGCGCTGTGCACGCCTTGGGCAGTACTTGCTGGCGTCCCGCCAACTCTGTGACAATGAGCGGCGACTTCGACGCCGCAACCGGCCTTTTGCGAGGGATTCCGATGAGACACAGTTCCTACATCGTCACTGCGCTTGCCTGCCTGGCAGGCCTGGGCGCGGCGGCCGCTCCGGCCGCCGCCCAGCAGGGCGCCACCGGCGGCGAGTGGCACAGCTACGCCGCCGATGCGGGCAGCACGAAGTACTCGCCGCTCGAGCAGATCGACCGCGGCAACTTCGGCGACCTCGAGGTCGCCTGGCGCTGGCAGTCGGCCGACGCCTACGTCAGCACGGCGACGGAGGGCGGCGGGGAGTGGTGGTCCAGCCTGCCGAACATCGTCGAGTACCTCGAGGCGCAGAACCCGAACCTGTACCGCCGGCGGAACACGCCGCGCATCTCGTCCATGCAGGCGACGCCGCTGATGGTCGACGGCGTCCTCTACCTCAACACCGCGCTGTCGCAGGGGGTCGCGATCGATGCGCGCACGGGCGAGACGCTCTGGGTCCACAATCCCAAGAGCTACGAGGAAGGCACCACGACCATGACCGTCACCTGGCGGCAGCGGGGCGTGGCCTACTGGACCGACGGCACGGACCAGCGCATCTTCTGGGGCACCGGCAACGGCTATCTCCTCTGCGCGGAGGCGAAGACCGGCCTGCCCTGCGCCGGCTTCGGCGACGGCGGCCGGGTCGACCTCACCGTCGGCCTGCCGCGCGCGGATCGCAGCGAGCGCGATTATCTGAACGCCATGCTCTACTCCGTGCAGTCGCCGCCGGTGGTGGTGCGCGACGTCGTCATCCACGGCTCGTCGATCGCCGACCGCCGCATCATGCAGGAGGCCGTTCCGGGCTGGGTCCGCGCCTGGGACGTGCGCACCGGGGAGCACAAGTGGGACTTCCACACGGTGCCGCAGGAGGGCGAGGAAGGGGTCGAGACTTGGCTGAACGACTCGTGGCGCTACTCCGGCAACGCCAACGTGTGGTCGATGCTGAGCGGCGACGACGAGCTCGGTTACGTGTACCTGCCGACCGGGACCCCCACGAACGACTACTACGGCGGCCACCGGCCGGGAGACAACCTGTTCGCCGAGAGCATCATCAGCGTGGACATCGAGACCGGGCGCAAGGTGTGGCACTTCCAGGCCGTGCACCACGGGCTCTGGGACTACGACTTCCCCGCCGCCCCGAACCTGCTCGACGTGGTGGTCGACGGGCGCCCGATCAGGGCGCTCGCGCAGGTCAGCAAGCAGGGCTTCCTCTACGCGTTCGACCGGGTCACCGGCGAGCCGATCTGGCCGATCGAGGAGCGTCCCGTCTCGACGGAGACCAACATCCCCGGCGAAGTGCCGTCACCCACTCAGCCGTTCCCCACCCGGCCGGCGCCGTTCGAGTACCAGGGCGTGACGATCGACGACCTGGTCGACTTCACGCCCGAGATTCGCGCCCTGGCGATCGAGGCAGTGGAAGGGTTCCGGCTCGGGCCCCTCTTCACGCCGCCCGATCGCGCGGTGGCGGGCGTGACGCGCGGCACGCTCTTCCGGCCGCCCGGCTCCGGCGCAGCCAGCTGGTCGGGCGCTGCGGTCGATCCGGCTACGGGCCTGCTTTACGTGCCGTCGACCAACCACTCGACAGTGGTCCGCTTCTACAGTCCGGAAGGCCAGGGCGGCAACCTGCGCTTCACGCACGGGGCGCCCGAGGACGTGATCCTGGCCGGCGACGGCGGGCGCGACCTGCCGCAGATGCCGCAGGGCCTGCCCCTCTTCAAGCCGCCGTACACGCGCCTGACGGCGATCGACATGAACACCGGCGAGCATGCCTGGATGATACCGACCGGCGACGGAGACCGGATCCGCAACCATCCGATGCTGCGCGACCTCGACCTGCCGCCGCTCGGCGGCGACTGGGGCCGGAGCGGGCCGCTGGTCACGAAGACGCTGCTGATGCTGGCGCTGTCGGTCGGCGGGAGCGACGGCGGCCCACGCTTCGTCGCCTACGACAAGGCCACGGGCGCGGAGCTGGCGTCGGTGGATCTGCCCAGCGGGGCGCTGGGCGCGCCGATGACGTACCGGCTGGACGGCCGGCAGTACATCGCCCTGACCGTCGGCGGCGCGCCGCCGGAGCTGATCGCGCTCGCGCTCCCGCAGGATTCCGCACCGTAGGACGGCACGGAATCCCGGAGGGTTTGTTCGGGCGGCAGGCAGCGCCGCAGGCACGATCGCCGGGCCCGCGGCGTCCGGCCGCCCCGACGGCAAGCGGCGAGCTACTCGGAGCCTGCCGCCGCCGCCTCTTCAGCACGCGCACCGGCGAGGATGCCCGGCATCGCGTAGTTCCCCTCGTGGCAGGCGTACTCGAACAGCGGATCCTCGGTCTGCCGGAGGTAGATCACGACCGTCCATGGCTGGGTCCAGGTGGTCGGATCGTCCAGCGTCACCTCGTGCCTGATCGTGTCGGGGGCTATCCGCGTCAACCGCTCGACCATCCGCAGATTCTCGCTGGCCTGCTGGTAGCGAGCCTCCGGCGAGAAGTTGGTGGTCTCGACGACCAGCGTCCCGCCCTCCCACCGGCCGCGGGCATTGCCGTTCCAGAGGCGGATGTCGTCGTCGACGTGCGGGCGCCCGTCCAGCGGAATGACGCGCGCCTCGTGCCCCATCTCCTGCAGGATCGTGACGTGCTCGGGCGTCTGCAGGATGTGGAAGTAGCTGTTGTAGCCGGCGCCCAGGCGCGGCGCGCCGAAGTGCAGGCAGCGGTCGCCCAGGGTCCGGTCCTCCGGCCCATCGGAGGGATGATCGCGCACGTAGGCCTGCCGCTCCGCGGCCCGCTGCTGCGCTGCCGGGGTCATGGGCGGAAAGCGGCCGTTCTGCGGATCGACGATGAGCGACGTGCGGTTGTCGAGCTCACGCTCCACCAGCCAGAACGCGTTGTAGTTGCCGGTGATGACGTCGAAGTCGTTGTATGTGGAGTTGCCGAGCGCCTGCTGGAACAGCCGGTCGCCGAGCAGGTCGCCCGCCTGCTCGTTGTCGCGGAACTCGGCAACCGTCTGCTGCAGTTGCGCCAGCTCCTCCTCGGTCAGCTCGCTCCGGTCCGCCAGAACCTCCGGGCGCTGCATCGGGGTCGCGCTGTTGTTCGTCCAGATCCCCTGCAGATCCGGATGGCCGAACGGCGTCTGCGGCGCCATCCAGGACGCGTCGTCCGCCTGCGCGGCCGCCTGCGCCGGCGTCATGGCGACGACGGCGACCACTGCCAAGAACCCCGTGAGATATCGGCTGTGCATCTGAACCTCCCTGCGTGACGAAGAAAGCTGCCGCCGCTGGCGGCCAGCATTCCTAGTATCGTCCAGATGGCAGCGGGAGGCAACGCGCACACCCTGTCCCACGGTCCGCCGTCGGCGATAATTGCCCCGTGCCAACGCCGGTGCGGATCGTCCATCTGGGGTGCGGCTTCATCACGGGGGTGCACGGCCGCCACCTGCGCCGCTGCAGCCGCGACATTCAGTCGGGCTACGCCAGCCGTGACCGGGACAAGGCCGAGGCGTTCCGCCGGCGGTACGCCGGGTTTCGGAGCTACGGCGACTACGAGGCCGCCCTCGCCGACCCGGACGTCGAGGCGGTCGTCATCGCGGTGCCGCCGCGCTGGCACCTCGAGCTCACGCTGCGGGCGCTCGACGCCGGCAAGCACGTGCTGGTCGAGAAGCCGGCGTATCTCACGCTGGACGACTACCGCCGGGTGTGCGCAGCCCGGGACCGGGCCGGACGCGTCGTGCTGGTCGCCGAGAACGACCACTACAAGCCGCTGGCCGTCTGCCTGCGGCGCCTGCTGCGGGAGGAGGCCATCGGCGAAATGGTGTTCGCCCAGTTCAACACGCTGGCGCGCCGGCTGAAGGCGGCCGGCGACTGGCGCAACGACGAGCGCCTGGCCGGCGGCGACGCGTTCTTCGAGGAGGGGATCCACTGGCTGCACCTGGCCAACAGCCTCGGACCGGCGATCACGTCGGCGCGCGGCTACCGGCCGCGACCGTCGCGCGGCGGTCCGGACACGCGCGCCAAGAGCATGCTGGCCGCCTTCAGCTACGACAACGGCGCAGTCGGCACGCTGTACTATTCGCGCGAGGTGCCCTCGCTGCTGCGCGGGCTCCGTCTCTCGAAGCTCTTCGGCCGGCGCGGCATCATCACCTTCGAGTCGAACGGCGCGTTCGTCCTGGTGCGCGGCCGCGGCCGGCCGCGCCTGCTCTGGCCGGGGGTGCGCGACATCCGCGGCTACCGTGCGATGTACCGCGATTTCGCGGCGGCGATCCGCACGGGACAGGCGCCGGAGATGAGCCTGGAGACCGCTCTGGCGGACCAGCGCCTCATGGAGCAGATCTACGCGCCCCCCGCACCGTAGAACCGTGCCTGGCGACTACACCTGCGACGTCATCATCATCGGCTCCGGCGCCGGCGGCGGCACGCTGGCGCGGGCGCTCGCTCCCACCGCGGCGCACATCCTGCTTGTCGAACGGGGCGACTTCGTCCCCCGCGAGCCGCAGAACTGGGATCCCGGCGCCGTGTGGAAGGAGCTGCGCTACCGCACCACGGAGCGCTGGCTGGACGACGCCGGCCGGGAGTTTCGCCCGTACATGCACTACTGCGTGGGCGGCAACACGAAGTTCTGGGGCAGCGTGCTGTACCGGCTGCGCAAGGCGGACTTCGAGGCGACCGAGCACGCCGACGGACTCTCGCCCGCCTGGCCGATCGACTACGAGACCCTGGCGCCGTACTACGACCGCGCGGAGCGGCTGTACGAGGTACATGGCGAGCCGGGTCTCGATCCGACCGAGCCGCCGCGCGGGCCCTTTCCGCACCCGCCGATTCCGCACGCCGACGGGATCGCGGAGGTGGTCGAGCGGCTCCGGGAGCAGGGTCTCCATCCGTCGCCCCTGCCGCTGGGGCTGCTGAACCCGGGCGCGCCGGACGGCTGCATCCTCTGCAACACGTGCAACTCGTTCCCCTGCCGGCGCCACGCCAAGAGCGAGGCGGAGAGCTGCTGCGTCCGTCCGCTGCTCGCGCGGGACAACGTAAATCTGTGGACCAACGCGCGGGCCCGCCGGCTGCTCACCGACGCGGCGGGCCGGCGGATTGCGGCGGTGGAGGTCGAGCGCGACGGGGAGATCGTCGTGGCGCGGGCGCCGCTGGTGGCGGTCTCGTGCGGCGCGGTCAACTCGGCCGCGCTGCTGCTGCGCTCGGCCGACGCCAGGCATCCCCGTGGGCTCGCCAACTCGTCCGGGCTGGTCGGCGCGCGCTACATGGCGCACCTGGCCACGATGATGCAGGGCTTTCATCCGCTGCGGCGGAACCGGGCGGTGTTCCAGAAGACGGTCGCGATCAACGACTTCTACCTGCGCGGTCCGGACACCGACTACCCGCTCGGCCAGATCCAGTCGCAGGGCCGCACGCACGGCGTCATGGCACAGACCGTCGTGCCCTGGATACCGTTGTGGGCGTACGACGCCTGGGTCGCGCGCGGCGTGGACTGGCTGGCGCTGACCGAGGACCTCCCGCGGCGGGACAACCGCGTCACCGTCGAGCCGGACGGCCGCATCCGCCTGCGCTACCGGCCCAACAACCGCGCGGCCCACACCCGGCTGGTCGCGGAGATGCGGCGCATCCTGCGGCGGCTGGGCTCCTGGGTGGTGATGCGCCACTCGCACGAGCAGAAGAACACGACCCACCAGTGCGGCACGCTCTGCTTCGGCACGGACCCGCGCGAGTCGGTCCTCGATCCCTACTGCCGTGCCCACGACATCGAGAACCTGTTCGTCGTGGACGCGTCCTTCTTTCCGTCGTCGGCCGCCGTCAACCCCGGCCTGACCATCGCGGCGCAGGCGCTGCGGGTCGCGGACCACATCGTAGAAACCGACTTGAGGAGAGCCCCGTGAAGGTCCGATCGTTCAGCCATACCGGCATCACCGTGTCCGACTTCAAGGCGGCCGTGAAGTTCTACTGGGAGGTCTTCGGCTGCCCCCTGGTGGGCGTCTCGGACGCGCCCGTCGAGCGGGTGCGCGGCTTCTTCGGCGTCGACGCCGAGGCGCCGTCGTGCAAGATCGGGTGGATCCGCGTCCCGGGCGGCGCGGTCATCGAGATATTCGGTTTCGAGCCGCGCCAGCCGCCGATCGAGGTGCCGTGGAACCGGGTCGGCCTGACCCACATCTGCTTCAACGTGCGCAACACGCAGCGCTGGTACGACTACCTCGTCGCCAAGGGCGTGGAGTGCGTCTGCCCGCCCGAACGCTCGCCCCGCGGCCACACGCTGTTCTTCGCCCGCGATCCGGACGGCAACCTGATCGAGCTGACCGACCTCGGCTACATGTACCACGTGCTGGCCTGGCTCGGCCCGCTGGGCGGCTTCCTGTTCCGGCGCGGGATGTACAGGCGCTACTACGAGTAGCCATCCGGACCGGCGCCGCCTCCGATCACGCCGCTCGCGGCCGGAAGACGCCTACCGCGCGACGTTCTTGAAGACGACGCCGCCCTTCATCACGAAGCGGACATCCCGCAGCGCCCCGATGTCGTCGAGCGGATTGCCGGCGACGGCGACGAGATCGGCCTGGTAGCCCGGGCGCACGGTTCCGATCCGATCGGCGAGCCCGAGCGACTCGGCGGCCAGCGAGGCTGCCGAGTCGATCGCGTCCAGCGGGTCCTGCCCGCCGTCGCGGACCCGGTAGACGAGCTCCTCGGCGTTGCGCCCGTGCGCGCCGGCCACCGCGTCGGTCCCGTAGACCACGCGCACGCCGCCGTGGGCCAGCGTGCGGCGGAAGGTGTCGTACCCGACCACCCGCGCCTCCTCCATCAACGCGAAGCCCTCCTCCGTGTAGTTGCCCAGGCCGATGAACCGCGGCTTGTGCTCGAAGTAGTTGGCCCACAGCGATCCGACGTGCGGATCGAGGAACGTCCCGCGCTCGGCCATCAGCTCGATCGTCGCATCGTCGTAGCGATTGCCGTGCTCGATGCCGCCACACCCCGCCTCGACGGTGGCGGTCACGCCGTCGGTCCCGTAGGCATGGACCACCGTGCGCAGGCCCAACGCCGCCGCCTCGCCGCAGACGGCCCGCAACTGCTCCCCGCTCATCACCAGTCCGCCGCCCTCCCGGATGCTGGCCGAGGCGAAGACCTTCACCACGTCGGCCCCATCGGCCGCCAGCGCGCGCACGAAGGCCCGGATGTCCTCCGGCGCGCCGGTGCCGGCCGTGACGGGCCGCAACGAGGTCAGCACGCGCGGACCCGGCAGCGTGCCGCGGGCGATGGCGTCGCGCAGGTCGCGGTCCAGGGGACTGCCCAGGCTCTGCACGGTGGTGAAGCCCGCCATCAACGTGGCGTAGGCGTTCTCAGCGGCATGCAGGATTGTCCGGGCCGGCGCCTCGTCCGGGTCGTCGTGCGTACGCCCATCGGCGTCGAAGTGCGCGGTCAGGTGCACGTGCGTGTCGATCAGGCCCGGCAGCACCGTCAGCGTCGACAGATCGTAGGTGGGGCGGCCGTCGCCGCCGCCAGCCCTCACGTCCGTGATCCGCGACCCCTCCACCGTGATCGTGACGCCCTCGTGCACGCCGCCCGCACCATCGATGAGCCGGCCCGCGCGAATGGTGACGGGATTGTCCTGAGCGACGGCAGCCGGGGCCGCAACCAGCAGACCGAGAGCGAGCAAGAGCAAGCGCGTGATCATTTCGGTCCTCCACCTGACGTGCCGGGACGGAACGGGGAAGGTCGGCATGGCCTTCTCCCTGACCTGCACGTCTTCGATCCGGCGACTGGCGCGTGTTCTTCAGGCGGCCGGACAGAGGCGTGGTCGAGATTGACGGGATCCTCCATCGACGTGAGGCGTACCGACGACCTTGATCGCCGCCGCGGGCCGCCACGCGAGCGACGCACCCCGGATTAGGAGTCGATCCCGAGCTCGCGCTTGATCTCGGTCATCGTGAAGGTGCGGCCGGCAGCGTGGTCCGCGCGCCCCTCGTCGATTGCGCGGATCGCTTCTTCGCTCAACTCTTCGTCGGCGGGGCTGGCCTGCGGTCGCGCGGGTGGAACTTCGGGCAGCCGAGCCCGAGCAGACGGAGCCTCGTGAAGCCTGGGCATCCTGCGATCTCCTCCGCGGGCGTCCGACCGTCACCGCAATCATACCAGTCTTGCCCGCGGTGCCAGCTGGAGGTGTTCGGGTCCGGGATTGACGGCTTCCTCACGGGGTGCGGGTATGCCAGGATATCCCCGGTTCCGACCGCTCGCTCCGCCGCGCCACGAGCCGGCCCGCGAGCGCAACCGAGTTGACCCGATGCAGACCGGTCGTCTCGACCAACGCGCACGACACGGCCGGACACGAGCGAAGGCTGCATCGCGCCCGGCGAGACCGCCGACTCCACGCTCATGTCCCTACCCGCCGAGGTCGACGATGCAAAGGTCGTGGCTTGCACGCGCGCCCGAATGTATAACAGATGGAGTCCGGCCATGCCCGCACCGACCGCGCGGCGCTGCGGCGACCGGGACACCGTCGCACGGAGGTAAAGCGATGATTACGCGCATGCAGACGACAGAGAATGCCGATCGAGGCGCCGTCTCGCGCCGCCGGATGATGCAGGGAGTCGGCGCGGTCCTCGGATCCGCGGCGGTCATGCGGGAGCTGCCGGCGGAGGCGCTGGCGGCGCCGGCGGCGCAAGCCGCGCAGGCCGCGGCCGTCGGTCCCTATGACCCGGACTGGCTGCCCCGGGGGGTCCGCTCGCGCTTCGTACACGGCGTCAACGGGCTGACGATGCACGTGCTCGAGGCCGGCTTCGAGTCCGGCGGACGCCCGGCCCTGCTCCTGCTGCACGGCTTTCCGGAGCTCGGCTACAGCTGGCGGCACGTGATGGCGCCGCTCGCCGCGGCCGGCTATCACGTCATGGCGCCGGATCAGCGCGGCTACGGCCGCACCACCGGCTGGAGCGCGGACTACGACGGCGACCTGCGGCACTTCAGCCGGATGAACGCCGTGCGGGACGCGCTCGCGCTGGTGTCGGCGTTCGGCTACCGCACCGTGGACGCCGTCATCGGCCACGACTTCGGCTCGCCGATCGCCGCCTGGTGCGCCGTGGCGCGGCCGGACGTGTTCCGGGCGGTGGCCCTGATGAGCGCCCCGTTCGGCGGCACGCCGACGTTCCCGTTCGGGACGGCGGGCGACGGCCCGCGCGCCGCGCCGCCCCCCGAGCCGGACATCTACGAGGAGTTGGCGCGCCTGCCCCGCCCGCGCAAGCACTACCAGCGCTACTACCGCACGCGCGAGGCCAACCCCAACATGTGGCGCGCGGCGCAGGGCGTCCACGCGTTCCTCCGCGCCTACTACCACCACAAGAGCGCCGACTGGGCCGCGAACCGCCCGCACCAGCTGGCCGCGTGGACGGCGGTCGAGGTCGCGCAAATGCCGACCTACTACATCATGGACCTCGACATGGGGATGGCGGAGACGGTCGCCCGCGAGATGCCGACCGCCGCCGAGATCGCGGCCAACCGCTGGCTGCCCGACGACGAGCTGCGCGTTTACAGCACGGAGTACGAGCGCAACGGCTTCCAGGGCGGCCTGCAGTGGTACCGCTCCGGCGTGATCACGGACGAGCCGCTGACCTTCGCCGGCCGCACCATCGACATCCCGTCGCTGTTCATCGGCGGCGCGAGCGACTGGGGCGTCTATCAGCGGCCGGGCGCGCTCGAGCGGATGCAGGAGAGCGCCTGCACCGACCAGCGCGGCGTGCACCTGATCGACGGCGCCGGCCACTGGGTGCAGCAGGAGCAGCCCGAGGAGACCGTGCGCCTGCTGCTGGAGTTTCTGCGGGAAGCGTAGCGGCGCGCCGCGGTCGAGACGCAGGACAGCGGGGCCAGGCGGCGGCGCGGAGAGCCCGCCCCGGCCTATAATCGGTCCACTTCCCGCTCAGTCGCCAAGGAGGGTCAGATGCCTCTTGCAACCGGCGCGCGCGTCGTCGCTCTCACTCTCGTCGTCGCTGCCGCGTCGTGGCTGGCGCCGGTCCCGGCCGCCAGCCAGGGTCAGGGCAGCGCGGCCGAGCCGTACATGGCGCCCCGCACCGCGTGGGGCGATCCGGACCTGCAGGGAATCTGGTCGAACACCACCTCGACGCCGTTCGAGCGGCCCGCCGAGTTCGGCGAGCGGGAGTTCCTCACCGACGAGGAGTTCGCGGCCGCGCAGGCCGAGGCCGCCGACCGGGTGCGGGCCGCGGAGGTGTCGTCGAACGAGGGCTCGACGGCCGGACCGGACCACTGGTACGAGCACCTGGGCAAGGTGTCCAACCGCACGTCGCAGGTTGTTGACCCGCCCGACGGGCAGGTGCCGGCTCTGACCGCCGAGGCGCGCGAGCGGCACATCATCGGGACGGTGAACCGCGAGCGGCTCGCGATGCCGTTCGATTCGTGGGAGGACCTGAGCCCCTGGGACCGCTGCATCACGCGCAGCATCCCGGGCTCCATGTTTCCGACGTTCTACAACAACAACTACCAGATCCTGCAGATCCCGGGCTACGTCGTCATCCTCTACGAGATGATCCACGACGCCCGGATCATCCCCGTCGACGGGCGCCCGCCGCTCGACGACGGCGTCCGCCAGTGGCTGGGCGACTCGCGGGGCCGCTGGGAAGGCGACACGCTCGTCGTCGAGGTCGGGAACTTCACCGACCAGACCCCCTTGCATCCCGTGCGCGGCGAGCCCTCGCAGGTGGCCCACAGCGCCGACCTGCGGGTCGTCGAGCGCTTCACGCGGGCCGACCCCTACACCGTCGAGTACGAGGTCACGATCGACGATCCGCGGACGTTCGTCCGCGACTGGACCGTGGCGCTGCCGCTGACCAGCGCGGGCGCCCCGGACTACATTCTCGAGTACGCCTGCCAGGAGGGCCAGCAGGCGGTGCGCAACATCCTCAGCGGCGCGCGCGCCCAGGAGCGGCGGGCCGCCACGGCCGCCGCCGGACGCTGACCGGCGGGCACGGACCCGGTCGCTCGGAAGGAGGCTGGAAATGAGGTATCGACACGGCCGCACGCTGCTCGCCGGCGCGGCGCTGGTGTGCCTGGCGGCGGGACCTGCCGCCGGCCAGGACGAGGCCGGCCGGACAGCGCCGCGCACGCCCGACGGGCGGCCCGACCTGCAGGGCCGCTGGACCATGGCGACGTTCACGCCCCTGGAACGGCCCGAGCGGTTCGCGGGCCGCGAGTTCCTGACCGAGGAGGAAGCCGCGGAGCTGCGGGCCCTCTTCACGGCGGACGGCGCCAACCCGTCGGGGCGGGCCGCGTTCGCCGAGCCGGATCCCGAGCTGCGCCGCCAGAAGACCATCCAGTCGCAGGAGAACATCCACTACGACAACGCGATCTGGCTGACGGAGGAGCGGCGCAAGAGCCTGTCGAGCCTGCGCACGTCGCTGATCGTCGACCCGCCGGACGGCAGGATTCCCGCGCTGACGCGCACGGCGCGCCAGCGCGAGGAGCGCCGCCTCGTCACTCGGGAGCACCTGGCGCGCAGCCGGCCCAACCCGGTCTTCGACAGCTACGAGACGCGGAGCGTGCAGGAGCGCTGCCTCGTGTGGCGGCACGAGGGGCCGCCGATGCTGCCGCCCTCCTACAACGACGTCCTGCAGATCTTCCAGACGCCGGACCACGTGGTGATCCTCCAGGAGATGAGCAACAACCCGCCGCGCATCGTGCCGCTCGACGGGCGCCCGCCGTTGCCCGCGCACATCCGCCAGTGGCCGGGCGACGGACGCGGGCGCTGGGAGGACGACACGCTGGTGGTGGAGACGCGGAACTTCACCCGCAAGACGCATTTTCGGGGCGCCAGCGACGCCCTGCACGTCGTGGAGCGTTTCACGCCGGTCGGCCCCGACGAGATCCGCTACGAGTTCACCGTCGAGGATCCGACGTCCTGGACGCGGCGGTGGAGCGCGGAGATACCCATGACGCGGACCGACGAGCTGATGTTCGAGTACGCCTGCCACGAAGGGAACCACGACATCGTGAACATCCTGTCCATGTCCCGGAACCTCGACCGGCAGGCGGCCGCGGAGGCGGCCGGCGGCTCGAAGTAGAAGGCGATCTGTCCCATCACGATTGGGGAAGCACGCCGGCCCGCTCCATCACCGCGCGAATGGCGGCGGCGGTGGCCGGATTGTCCTGGATGCCCCGGCCGAGGGGCACGCTCTCGACGATGTCGAGCGGGGTCCACTCGCGCGAGTTCGGCCGATTCCAGACCGCGGGGTCGGCCCCGGCCTCGTCGAGGAACGTCACGACCGTCGGCACGTGCTTGTACGCGGCGCCGTGCATGACGGTCTCGCCCTTGTCGTTGACCCCGTTCAGGTCTCCGCCGAGATCCAGGGCCGCCTTGACCGCCTCTAGGACCTCGGGCTCGGTGCCCGGGTCCTCGCCCGGCGACGAGGTGCCGAGGCCGGCCGCGACCATGATGGGGGTGGTGCCGTCCTCGTTCGGCAGCAGCGGGTCGGCGCCGAGCTCGGCGAGCAGGCGCATCAGGGGCGCGTCGGCGGTGCGGGCGGCGAGGAGGAACGGCGTGCCGCCGATGAAGTTCAGGCGGGTGATGCCGGCGGGGGGGCGGGTCGTGACCCGGGCGTTCAAGTCGGCGCCGGCCGCGGCGATCTTCTTCACGAACTCCAGGCTCGTCATGTTGCCGGAGCCCTTGGGCGCCGGGTTGTTGCTGCCGGCGATGCCCGCCTTGCGCACCCACGAGACCTGGTGCAGCGCGGTCCAGCCGCGGGCGTCCACGTTGACGTCGGCGCCCCGGTCGACGAGCAGGGCGGCGATCTCGTAGTGGGCGTTGGCGGCGGCGAGGAGGAAGGCGTTCAGGCCGGTCGCCGCGGCCTCGGCGCTGGTGCCGCCCCGGCGCCGCTCCTCGATGACCGGCAGCGACTCTTCGACGTCCACGCCCGCCTCGAGCAGCGTCTGGACGACGCCGATCTTTCCTTCGCGGATCGCGAACAGCAGCGGGGTCCAACCACGCTCGGACCGGGCGCTGGCGTCGGCGCCGTGGGACAGCATGGCCGGGATGACGTGGGTATGCCCCTTGGCCGCCGCCCACATCAGCGCCGTCTGCCCGCGCCACGCCTCGGCCGCGTTCACGTCGGCGCCGCGGTCGAGCAGCAGTTGCACCACGTCCCGCGCCCCGGTTCGCGCCGCCGTCATCAGCGCCGTCTCTCCCTCCGCCAGCGTCGTGTTCGGATCGACCCCGGCGTCGAGGAGCAGCCGGACGACGGCGGCGTTGCCGTTCGCGCAGGCGAGGGCGACGGGCGCCACCCCGTACCGGTTGGTCGCCGCCGCGTCCGCGCCCGCAGCCAGCAGCAGCTCGACGATGCCCGCGTCGTCGGCGTGCACCGCCCAGTGGAGCGGCGAGGTGCCGTCGGGCTCGGCCGCGGTGACGTCGGCGCCGCGGTCGAGCGCCGCCCGCACGCCGGCCTCGTCGCCCGCCCTGATGGCGTCGAGCAGCCCGGCGTCGAGCGCCTCGGCCGCGGTGGCGCTCGCCGCGCCGGGAACGGTGACACCGGCAACGAACAGCCACGCGGCAATCGGACGAATCCAGGGCCGGGGAAGCGAACAGTGCATGGAATACCTCCGTGAACGGCGCCAATCGTCCGCAACGAAGACGCGGCTCCCGCGGTCGCCGAAAACGACTCGCGGGCTGCCGGCCCGGTGCAGCCGACAGCCCGCGATCTCTGCTGCAGCCAGCCTCCCGCCGAGCGCTACAGCGACAACGGCTCGACGATCTCGCCAACCCGGCCGGTGCTGTCGGCGAAGTCGTCCAGGTGCACCCCCACGTCGTCGAGCAGCGTAAGGTGCAGGTTCGCCATCGGCGTCAGCGCGGCGTACTTGACATGGCGTCCGCCGGGGATGCGCGACCCCGCCCCGCTTGCCACCACGATGGGCAGGTTGCGGTGATCGTGCACGTTCGGGTTGCCGAGACCGCTGCCGAGCATGTACGTGGTGTGGTCGAGCAGGCTGCCATCGCCGTCCTCGGTCGCGCCGAGCTGGTCGACCATGTAGGCGAAGAGCGACACGTGGTACTGGTTGATCTTCGCGAGCTGGGCCAGCTTCTCGGGGTTGTCGAGGTGGTGCGACGTCGGGTGGTGCGGCTCGGCCACCCCGATCTGCGGATAGGTGCGGGTGCTCGCCTCGCGCGCCATCTGGAACGTGACGACCCGCGTCAGGTCTGCCCGCAGCGCGAGCACCTGCAGGTCGAACATCAGCTTGACATGCTCTTCCCAGACGTCCGGGACGCTCGTGGGACGGGAGAGATCGCTCAGCGGCGAGGCTGCCGCCGACGCCTCGGCGCGCTGGATGCGCCGCTCGACCTCGCGGACGGTGTCCAGATACTCGCCCACCTTGTTGCGGTCGCCGGCGCCGAGCTCCGACTGCAGGCGGGACATGTCGTCGAGCACCCAGTCGAGGATGCTGCGGTCGCGGTGAAGCTGCGCCTTGCGCTGCTGGGGAGTGCCGCCCCTGCCGAACAGACGCTCGAAGACGATGCGGGGGTCCGCCTCGGTCGGATTCGGGGCGGTCGGCCCCGCCCACGACAGGCTGTTCATGTAGGCGCAGGCGAACCCGTTGTCGCAGTTGCCGACCTGGGCGATCAGGTCGGTGCCGAGCTCGAGCGACGGCAGCGGTGTGTCGCGGCCGACCCTGCGGGCCGCGATCTGGTCGACCGAGGTGCCGTTGACGTAGTCGCTGCCCTCGGTGCGCTTCGGCCGCACGCAGGTCAGGAACGCCGAGTTCGCCGACGCGTGGTTCCCGGAGATGTGCGCGTCGTTGATCTCCAGGTTGGTCACGACCGTCACGTTCTCGAGGTGCGGCAGCAGCGGCGACAGCGACGGCGACAGCGTGGTCAGGCGGCCCACCTCGGCCGGCGTCCACGGCACCGGGCTCATCCCCATCGGGATGTACACGTAGCCGAGCCGCCGCGAGGCTGCCGCCGCCGTATTGGCCAGCGCGGACGCCGCCGGCACCATGGCGTCCAGCAGCGGCAGGGCCAACGTCGCTCCCACGCCGCGCAGGAACGTCCGCCGCGGCAGGGCCATCTTGGTGATCATCATGACTGCGATCTCCTCATCTGAAACGGCGGGCTCTCAACGATACCGAGGATGAGCGACGAGAAGCGATAGTCGTCGCCGGCCGCGGCGGCGACGATCGCCCGGACTGCGGGGCCGTCGGCAGGCTCGATGCCGCGCCCCAACGCATAGATCAAGAGCTTCTCGGTCACCGTGCCGACGAACACCTGCGGGCGGTCGAGTACTGCCTGCCGCAGGCCGGCCACGCCGTCGAAGGGATCGCCGCCGGGCAGGTTGCCGGAGGCGTCGATGGCCGCCCCGCCCTCGCCCTCGGCGTCGCGCCAGCGGCCGATGGCGTCGAAGTTTTCCATCGACAACCCCGCGGGGTCCATGATGCGGTGGCAGACCGCGCAGGCGGGGTTCTGCCGGTGCGCCGCCATGCGCTCGCGCATCGACGTCACGTCGGTCGACGACGCGCTCTCCTCGAGGGGCGGCACATTCGGGGGCGGGGGCGGCGGGGGCGTCCCCAGCAGGTTCTCGAGAATCCACTTGCCGCGCAGCACCGGCGAGGTTCGCGTGGCGTAGGACGTCACGGTCAGGATGCTCCCATGGCCGAGCACGCCTGCCCGCGGGCTGCCCGCGGCCAGGGCGACGCGCCGGAAGTGGTCGCCGTAGATGCCCGGCACCCCGTAGTGCGTCGCGACCCGCTCGTTGAGGAACGTGTAGTCCGCGGTGAGCAGGTCGGTCACGCCGCGGTCCTCGTCGACGACGCTCCTGAACAGCAGCTCGGTCTCGATGCGGAACCCCTGGCGCAGGTTGTCGTCGAAGTCGGGGAAGGCGCGCGCGTCGGGGGTGACCGCGTCGAGGTTCCGCAGGTGCAGCCACTGCGACGCGAAGTTCGTGGTCAGCGTCCCGGTCCGCGGGTCGGCGAGCATACGCCGCACCTGGGCCCGCAACTCGTCGGGCTCGCGCAGGCGGCCGGCCGCCGCGACGTCGAGCAGCTCGTCGTCGGGCAGGCTGCTCCACAGGAAGAACGACAGACGCGACGCAAGCTCGAGGTCGCCGACGCGGTACGCGGCGCCGGGCGCGACCCCGGCAGGGTCGCGCTCGATGCGAAACAGGAACTCGGGGCTCGCCAGCAGCGCCCGCAGGGCGGTCTCGACGCCGGCCTCGAACCCGCCCTCGGCGTACCCCTCGCGATAGAACCCGGTGAGCTGCTCGATGTCCGCGACGGTGACCGGACGCCGGTAGGCGCGCCGCGCCAGCGAGGCGATGACCGCGGCGGCGCACGCCTCGGCCTCCTCGGCCGTGTCGTCCGCGGGACGGCACGAGAAGATGCGCTCGCGGCTCGGCGTCTCGCCGATGCCGCTGGCGTCGAACGGCCCCGCAATCGAGACGGTGCGCACCGCCGGCTGCTGCCGGGGGTGGCGGTCCATGTTGAAGTGGGCGTCGTAGGGCTGCCGGGTCGTCTCGAGCAGGGCCGAGTTCTTCTTGATGAACGCGGCGCCCACCCGGTGCGGCCCCGCCGTCACCGGCACGCGGACGTTCAGGTGGTTGTCGATCCCCTCGTCGGCGTAGTAGGTCGCGTTGGCCTGAACCACCGTGTTCGCGCTCGGCTCCATGGCGAACAGGCCCAGGCGTTCGCCGTCGAGGGTCAGCTCGACCTCGTGCGGCTCGGTCAGCCCCTCGACGTTCTCGTTGCGATTGCGCTGCAGGCGGATCTGTATTTCGTACTCGCCGTCGAACGGGAAGACGTGGTCGACGACGGTCCCCCCGCGGGTCCCGAACGGCAGGCCGTCTACGTGGTCCTCCTGGGTGCGGTCGGCCGGCACGATGACCACCCGGCTGCCGGGGGCCGGGGCCCGGCTGCCCACGGCCAGCTCGCTGACGGTGCGGGCGGCCGCGAGATAGCGCTCCAGCAGGGTCGGCGACAACCCCCCCGTGTTCACGTTGTCGAACCCGAAGGCGGCGTCGTCGCGCGGCAGCAGCGCGGTGACGTCGATCTCCAGGACCAACAGGTCGCGGATGGCGTTCTGGTACTCCGTGCGGTTCAACCGCCGGAAGGTCTCGGTGCGGCCGGGGTCGGGATTGTCTGCTGCCGCCGCGTCGAGGGCGGTCTCGATATGGGTGAGCAGGCGCGCGTGGGTCTCGGCGTCGGGACGGGGGCGCGGCCGCGGAGGCATCGCGCCCGCCCGCAGCTTCCGGACGACCTTCTCCCACACCTCCGCGTGCGCGGCGACGTCGGCGAGATCCACGCCTTCCAGCGACAGCCCGCCCGTCTGCAGGCGGTCGCTGTGGCAGGTGACGCAGTAGCGGTCGATGACGGCCCGCTCCGAGGCGGGCGATTCGACGCGGGCGGACCCGGACGAAACCGCCTGCGCGCCCGCGCCGGCCGGCAGCAGGGCGAGACACGCGCCGAGGACGAAAGCGCGCCGGCCGAGCCGACCTCCAGGCATCCGTTCCAAGCCTCCGGTCATCCGGGCCTCCAGCATGCGGGCAGTCTGATCCGTGCGTATTCTACCCCACTTCGCCCACGCTGGGTCGCCTCGATGCGCCGGCCGCGGACGACGAGGCGTTGGATCCAGCACCGGGTTCCGGTAGGCTGGACGCAGCGATAAGGGCCGTCGATGCGCCGTCCTGGCGGGACGATTCGGACGAAGGCGGGCGAGAGCCGGGACCTCGACCGGCAGGCAGCCGCCAGGGCCGCCGGCAGCTCGAAGCGGGAGACTATCATGCCGAACCGATACGTGGCGTTCGCGAGCGCGGTGTCCGGCCTCGCGGTGCTGATCTTCACGGCGGGCCTGAGCGCCCAGCAGAACGAGACGATCACCCGCGAGGTGCGGCCGTTCGTGCCGGTCACGGACGCGATGCTGCTGGACCCCGACCCCGAGGACTGGCTGATGGCGCACCGGACGTACGACCTGCAGGGCTACAGCCCGCTGTCGGACATCAACCGCGACAACGTGCATCAGCTGCAACTGGCCTGGATGCGGGCCATGGACGACGGGCCGCAGCAGGTCCAGCCGCTGGTGTACGACGGGGTGATGTACATCGCCAACAACGACGACCACCTGCAGGCGCTGGACGCGACGACGGGGGATCTGCTCTGGGACTACCGGCGCGAGGCGCCCGCGGACCTGCGGCAGTACGCGACGCTGGGCAACCGCACGCGGCACCTGGCCCTGTACGGCAACCACATCTACCACCTGACGGCCGACGCGCACCTGGTGGCCATCGACGCGCGTACCGGGGAGGCCGCCTGGGAGAACGAGCTGGCCGACTACCGGGACGGGATCACGCACTCGTCCGGCGCGATGATCATCGACGGCAAGGTCCTCACCGGCCGCACTTGCAGCCCCGCCAGCCTCTCGGCCCGCTGCTTCATCTCGGCCCACGACACGGACGACGGCAGCGAGCTGTGGCGGGTGTACACGGCCGCCGGCGCCGATGATCCGGGCGGGCAGACGTGGGGCAACGTGCCGACCAGCAGCCGCGTGCACGTCTCGCCGTGGGGCACGCCCGGCAGCTACGATCCCGAGCTGGGCCTCGTCTACTGGGGCATCGCCGTCCCCCTGCCCTACCCCCGCATCGTCCGGCGCGGCACCTGGGACGTCGGCGACAGCACGCCCTGCGAGCTCTACTCGAACTCCACGGTCGCGGTGGGCGTCGACGCGGGCCAGATGGAGTGGTACTACCAGCACCTGCCCTGCGACGACTGGGACCAGGACTTCGTGCAGGAGCGCACCCTGGTCGACACGGTGGTCAACCCCGATCCCGAGGCGGTGATGTGGATCAACCCCCGCCTCGCCGGCACGGCCGAGCAGCGCAAGGTCGTCGTGACCATGGGCGAGCCCGGCGGGCTGTTCGTCATCGACCGCGCGACGGGCGAGTTCCTGTGGGCGACGCCGCTGCCGTACACCAGCACGGAGCGCTTCGTCATCAGCGACATCGACCCCGCCACCGGCCAGGTCTTCATCAACATGGACCTGGTGGCCCGCGAGATGGGCGACCAGTTCATCATCTGCGGCCACAACGTGAAGGGCTGGTGGTCCTGGTCGTACAGCCCGCAGACCGGGATGCTCTACATCCCGATCAACCGCTCCTGTCTGAACCAGACGGCCAACGACCAGTCGATCTCCGGCGCGAGCCCCCGCTTCACGCAACCCGAGCCGGGCTACGAGGAGGAGGGCGATCTGACCGAGGTGCGGGCCGTCGACATCTCCACCGGCCGGGAGGTGTGGCGCTACAGCCAGCGCGCGCCGAACGCCGGCTCGACCCTGGCGACGGCGGGCAACGTCGTCTTCCACGGCGACCTGAACCGCCGCTACCGCGCCTTCGACGCCGAAACCGGGGACGTGCTCTGGGAGACGATCCTGGGCAGCCAGATCACCGGCTTTCCGGTCACGTACCGCGCCGGCGGCCGGCAGTACCTCACGGTCCCGGTGGGCGGCTCGTCCATCTTCCGGCTGACGAACTACGCGGCCGAGATGGAGGCGCCGATGGGCAGCAACGTGCTCGTTACCTTCGCGCTGCCCGAGGAGCCTGCGCCGTAGAATGGTGCGGACTCTTCAAGGCGCGCACGGCGCGCCTCGGCGGGAGCGGCGCGGGGGCCAGGGGTCCCCGCAAGCGGACGCCGGGGGTGCGGGGCGCAGCCCCGTCTGATTGAAGCCAAAGGAGACACGGAATGCGGACAGATTGGTTGTCGCCGGCCGGCGCGTGCGTGCTGGGCGCGGTCCTCCTCGCCGGGGGCGTCGCCGTGTCGGCGCAGCAGGGCCCGCCGGGCGGCGAGTGGCTCAGCTACGCCGGGGACGTGGGCGGCTCGAAGTACTCGCCGCTCGACCAGGTCGGCCCCGACA
This sequence comes from Vicinamibacterales bacterium, assembly GCA_965222265.1. Lineage (GTDB taxonomy): Bacteria > Acidobacteriota > Vicinamibacteria > Vicinamibacterales > UBA8438 > JAAXGX01. The sequence goes on along the minus strand of CBDCTP010000003.1, from coordinate 3,610,954 downwards.
ACGTGCAGGACCTGCGCATCGCCTGGCGCTGGCGCTCGGTCGATCACGAGCTGGCCGACCGCGACCCCGAGCTGCAGTTCAACCCGACGCTGCAGGCCACGCCGCTGATGATCGGCGGCCGGCTGTTCATGGGCACGAACCTCGGGCAGGCGGCGGCCATCGACCCGGCCACGGGCGAGACGACCTGGGTCTACGAGGCGCTCGAGGACGGGGCCGGACGGCCGCGCGGCGGCTCGACGCGCGGGGTGAGCTACTGGCACGACCCGGAGCGCGACGACGAGCGCATCTTCATCGTGAGCGGCGAGCAGCTCGTGGCCCTCGACGCGCAGACGGGCGATCCGCTGCGCGAGTTCGGGGCCGGCGGCAAGGTCGACCTGGCGGACGGCGTCCCGCACCTCGAGACGTACAACTGGACGGCCTCGCCGCTCGTCTGCCGCGACACGATCATCGTCGGCATCTTCACGATCGATCAGTTCGACAAGCGCGAGCAGGCGCCCGGCCTCATCCGCGGTTTCGACGCCGTGACCGGCCAGCTGCGGTGGACGTTCAACACCATTCCGCGGCCCGGCGAGTTCGGCAACGAAACCTGGGAGGACGGCTCCTGGGAGCACACCGGCGCGAGCAACACGTGGACCGTCGGAACAGCCGACGAGGAGCTGGGCTACGCCTATCTGCCGACGGCGACGCCGACGCACAACTGGTACGGCGGGCACCGGCCGGGCGACAACCTGTTCGCCGAGAGCCTGCTCTGCCTCGAATGCGAGACCGGCCGCCGCGTGTGGCACTTCCAGATGGTGCACCACGGCGTCTGGGACTACGACCTCGGTTCCACGCCGATACTGGCGGACATCACCGTCGACGGGCGGCCGATCAAGGCCGTGGTGCAGGTGAGCAAGCAGGCGTTCGCCTACGTGTTCGACCGCGTCACCGGCGAGCCGGTCTGGCCGATCGAGGAGCGGCCGGTGCCGCCGTCCGACGTCCCCGGCGAGAGCCTCTCCCCCACGCAGCCGTTCCCGACGAGGCCCGCCCCGTTCGACCTGCAAGGCATCACCGAGGACGACCTGATCGACTTCACGCCGGAGCTCAGGGCCGAGGCGCTGGAGATCTTCCGGCAGTACCGCGGGGGGCCGATCTTCACGCCTCCGTCGGTGCGCGACGAGTCGCCGGGCGGCACGCTGGGCACGCTGCAGGTGCCGAGCTGGGTGGGCGGCGCCAACTGGAACGGCGCGGCGTACGACCCCGAGACGCAGATGCTCTACGTGCCGTCGATCACTGCCCCGACGATGATCTGGCTGCGCGAGGCGGACCCGGACGTGTCGCCGTTCCGCTACCTGCAGGGCTCGCCCAACGTGTACATCGACGGCCCGCGCGGGCTCCCGCTGGTCAAGCCGCCGTGGGGCCGCATCACCGCCATCGACCTCAACACCGGCGAGCACGTCTGGATGACGCCGAACGGCCCCGGGCCGCGCGATCACGTCGCGCTCCAGGATCTGGCGCTGCCGTGGCTGGGCGCCCCCGGACGGGCCGCGCCGCTGCTGACCCGGACGCTGCTGTTCCTGGGCGACGGCTCGCGGTCCATGCAGGTGCTGCCGCCCCACGCCGGCGGCAGGATGTTCCGCGCCTACGACAAGGCGACCGGCCGCGTGCTGTGGCAGACGGAGCTGGAAGCGGGGACCTCCGGCGCGCCGATGACGTATATGCACGACGGCAAGCAGTACATCGTCGTTGCCGTCAGCCAGCGCGGCCGCGACGGCGAGCTGATTGCCTTTGCGCTGCCGTAGAGCCCTCGGCGGAACCCGCGGCGCACCGAGGAACGGAGAAGGGAGCCATGAGATGAGGCCACGCTTGCTCGCCGTCGTGTTCACCGTACTCGCGGTCGGCACCCTGGCGCCGGCACTCTCGGCCGGCCAGTCCGCGGAGCCGGCGACACCCCTGACGCCGTGGGGCGATCCGGACCTGCAGGGTGTGTGGGACTTCCGCACCATCATCCCGCTGGAACGCCCCGACGATCGGGCGGGACAGGCATTCCTGACGGACGAGGAGGCGGCCCAGCTCGAGTAGCAGGCGATAGACGAGGACGAGCGGCTGAACGAACCGAGCGCGGTCGATCGGCCGGTGCTGCCGGTGGGCGGCGATACGGGCGCCTACAACAACTTCTGGCTCGACTGGGGCACGAACGTCCTCGAGAGCCGGCGCACGTCGCTGATCGTGGACCCGCCCGACGGGAAGCTGCCCCCCGTGCAGCCGGGCATCGCGAGGCAGGAGGGCATGGGGCCGAGCGGCGACGACGTGCGCGGGACGCGGCCCGTGCGGTTCCGGGCAGGCGGGATCGGCAACGACGGCCCCGAAGACCGGGGACTGTCGGAACGCTGTCTGCTCGGGTTCAACAGCGGCCCGCCGGTGATGCCCAGCGCCTACAACAACAACATCCAGCTCTTCCAGACCGAGGACTACGTGGTCATCCTCGTCGAGATGGTGCACGATGCCCGGATCATCCCGCTGGACGGACGCCCGCATCTGTCCCCGGACATCCGCCAGTGGTTCGGTGACGCACGCGCGCACTGGGACGGCGACACGCTGGTGGTCGAGACGACGAACTTCACCGACAAGACCGGAAGCTTCGACCCCCTGTTCTCCACCAGCATCGGCAGCGGAACCTACCTCACGCTGACGGAGCGCTACCGGCGCCTCGACGCGGACACGCTGCTCCTCGAGTACACGGTCGACGACCCGACGACGTTCACGCGTCCGTTCACGGTCGAGCTTCCGATGCGGCGGTCCGCGGAGCCGATCTACGAGTACGCGTGCCACGAGGGCAACCACGCCATGCCGAACATGCTGGGTGGCGCCCGTGCCGAGGAGCGGGCAGCGCGTGCCGCCGATCCGGTAGCGCGCTGAAGGGAACGGCCCGCCCCGGCCTGACGCTTCGGGCCGGGGCGCCGTCCTGCCGGGCCGCCCAAGCGTTCAAGTTCCACCACGCGCGCGAGCGTTCATCGCAGGCAGCTGCCGGCACCTTGCCGTTCACCTCGGTGAAATCAAGTACGGCAGCACCTGATTCGTGATGACTCCCGGTCGTCGGAGATGCCCATGAGGAGGGGCCTCGGCCTTCTGCCATGCGACCTCCAGGAGCGTGTCGAACCAGTCGTCGATCGCGGCCGGCCCTTGCACGACGGGATGCGGATCCCCTTGGGCCCGATCAGTCCCCTCGACCATGAGCTTGAACAGGTTGCCGGGCGTGTTGTTCGGGTGGTTCCCGAGCACGACGTCCCAGGGACCCAGCTCCTTGAGGCGCTCGCGACCGTCGATCCACTCGTCGGTCCAGTCCGTGCCCATGCTGAGACCGGTACCGCCGGGCGTCAACACGCGATAGCGCCGGTCGCCGTCGTAGCCGACGTATTCGAATGAGCTCGTTCCCGGGGTGTGCCCCGGCGTGGTGTACAACGTGAACTGCGCGTCGCCCAGGGTGATGACCTCCCCGTCCTGGATCTCGTGGTCCCGGGGCGGCGCCACCTGCGTCGTCCAGTCGTACTCGACCCAATCGGCACGGGCCACCGCCTGCTCGAGAAAATCCCAGTCCGCCGGTGACAGGCAGATCGTCGCGCCCGTCGCGGCCTTGATCTGGGCCGCCCCGCCGTAGTGGATTTCGTGCGCTTCCGTAACGAACACGTACTTGATGTCCAGCGGGTCGAATCCAAGCTGCCGGACATTGTCGAGCGTACGATTGACCATGATGGCATTCGTCGCATCGACGAGCACGAGCCCGTCGGACGTCGTGATCAGGTAGGAGCTGACGGCCTCGTTACCAACGAAGTAGACATTGTCGAAAATCTGGAACGGAATCTGGACCTTCCAGTCGCCCTGCGGGATGTACCCCCTGGGCAAGCCCCACTGGATACCGTCTCGTCCGCGCGCGCGCTTATCCTGCGCCTGAACTCCAACCACCGACGTCGCGATCAACGCAACGACAACCGTCATGCACAGCCGTCTCATCCCGGACCCTCCTGTCTCAACGACTCGTTTTCCGCCGCGCCTGCCACCGGCCGCGCCAGCCGCCGCGCTTTCTGCGAATCTGGACTCTGGCGGAAACCCATTGGTCACTCAGGCAGCGCGAGTTGCCAAATCCTCGTAAGGGATTCATTCATAGATACTTACATACGTGCAACCCGTCACGATTCCCCCGTTGGTTACCACTTTCAGACCGGGAATGTAGGGGACCAGCGAAGCCGATTCCGGACCGCATCGGTCATCGAGCGTGACCCGCGAATTCACGCACGGCCCTCTCCAAACGCTCGCTTTGCCGCACGCGTGCGCTTGCCCATGGCAACTCGGTCGATACACCTCCGACAGCGCGTCGCCAGTTCACCCCGGACGGTCACGGCTCGGGGTCGCTTGCCGCAGCTGCCACACAACCCCTCGGCGAGCCGGTTCTCCCGCAACTCCGCGTCCCGCGTTCGCGCCGCCTCGAGACACGCCCCGCAACGTTGCCGCTTCCACTCCGGCGGGAGGTTCTCCGAGCAACTCACGCAACGCCGCTCCCCGCCGCGTTTCCGCCGACGCTCGGCGTTCAGCTCCCGACGCTGCGCTTGGCATCTCTCGCAGATCGTCAGGCTGGCCGCTGCCGGACGCTTCAGACACGCCTGACACACTCCTTCGCCACGCGCCTTCTCGCGGTACGCCCGAAGACGCGCGCTGTTGCGCAGCCGGATACAGCGACGGCAAACGAGGCGCTTGTCGAAGTCACGCAGGGGGCGCCGGTGCCAGCAAACACGGCACAGTTTCGACGCGGCCGGCGGCGGTGGCGGCCGGTGGACCAGCTCGTCCCGCCCGTTCCAAACGGACTCGTAGCCGTCCGCGCACTCCGCTGACACGCCGCCGTCTCCACTCGTGACCACTGCTGCCTCGAACGACATCGTTCAACGCTCCCGGTCGATCTCGCCCCCCGTTCAGCGCCAGCGATTCCTGGAGAACATCAACGCCACCGGGCTCACCGTCCACCGTCACGCGGCCTTCCGCGTGGCCGCGTCCTTGGTGGCCGCCGCGGCCGTCCGAGCGAGCATGTCGAGGTACTCGTCCGTGACGGCGGACCGCGCGGCCCACCGATCGCAGTCGGCTATGAGCTTGCCGATCGTCCGCTGTACGTCGCGGTTGGCCATGGCGTCCTCCTCCAGCCAACACATGCGGGTCGCGAAGACCCCAGCGCCCTGCACGGCCCGCTTCAGTCCCGCGCGTTCAGCGTAGCTGATCAGGATCCGGCAGGGCTACCGCATGTTCTCAAGCCGCTCATTATAAATGGCTTATTGTCGCCAGTCCGGCCGTTCGCCGCGTCTCGTCGCGAGGGAACCGGACGCTTCGGCTAACCCGGCACCGGCTCGTCCGGCCACTCGACCCGCTCCGGCGGGTGGAGCCACCGGTCGCGCAGATCGACCAGCCGCTGCACTTCAGGGCTACCGCCACGGCTCGCGGGTCGGAGGCGTACTGAGTGGCCGCGGCGCTCGGCGGGCGGCAAGGCGGGTCAGCTGGATTCCGAGGCTTGCCGCAGCCGTGCCGCAGCGTCCTTCAGCACGTCGGCGGCGTGAACGTCGCCGGCTTGCTCGGCGGCATGGACCAGGCATTCGATGCCCCGCACGACGGCCTCGCGCCCGGCTGGCAACGGGCGGTCGAATCCGACAGTGTCGTGGGGCGGCAGCTCGTTGCCGATCGCCGGCCGCAGGTGCATCAAGCCGGCCGCCGGGTTGCACAGGTAGCGGCTGGCTTCCTCGACGGCCTCGCGCTGGGTCGCGCCGGTGGCCACCGGCGTGGTGCCGCGATACACGATCCAGCCGTTCACCTTGAGGTTCGTCCGCTGCCTTGCAGACGGCTCCCCGGCACTCGACGAAGTTGCGGCCGGCTCGGCCATCGGCTCACCCTCCCCGGTCGCGACCGGGCGCGGCCTGTTCCGCTTTCGTTGCTTGAGCATCGCGGGCGTCCAGCCTACCGGCGGTGGCCGTTGCGCGGCCTCAAGGCGGCATCACCCACCGCCCCGCCGAAGTGCCGCGCCAAGGCCCCGTGCTCGACGGCAATGACGCTGGCGTAGCGGGCGACCATCCGGGGGTTGTGCCAGCCCCCGGCCTGTTGGACGGCGGTGGTCGACTCGCCGCGGCGGACGAGCTCGAAGGCCATCCCTCGGCGGCCCGAGTGCGAAGAGACGCCGGCGATGCCGGCCCGCTCGGCGAGGGCCTGGAGGCGCCGGTTGATCTGCACGCCGCTGAGCGGGACCACGCGGTCGGCCGCGGCCGGGACGGTCGCGGTCCGCAGGGCGGCGACCGCCGCCGCGAAGCCCCCGACCAGCAGCCGGTAGTCCTCGCGGGCGGCCTCGGCGTTGGTCTTCGGGACGCGGACCCTCAGTTGCCCGCGCCACCGGGCCGCGGTCACGTCGCGCCAGCACAGCGCCGCGATCTCCGAGCGGCGCAGGCCCGCGCAGAAGGCGAGCGAGACGATCGCGGCGTCCTCGAGGGCGCGCCGGGCGGCCACGCGCGGCGATTCGGCGCCGCGGCCGGTGTGCCGGGGGTGCGGCGCGACGGCCATCAGCAGGACGGCCTGCTCGAACGAAAGCGGCGCGGCCCGGCGCGGCGCGGCGTCCGGCTCCGCGGCTTGCTGGCGGGCGATGCCGGCGACGACGGCGCGCACGCCTGCCGTCCCCGTCGGGTCGTCGGCCCCGCCGGCTCGGTGCGCCGCCCCAATGGCGGCCGCGGCCACGCGGACGGTCGAGGCCTTCGACGTCTCGGCCCGCTCGGTCAGGTAGGCGGCGACGAGCGCGGGCGCGGCCGGGAGGGCCTGGGCGCCGCGGCCACGGCACCAGATCTCGAACCGGCTCCACTGGCTCTGATAGGTGCGGCGGGTGTTTCGGGTCCGGGCGTCTGCCGCCGCCGGGTCGATGCGGGCCTGCTCGCCAGCCGACACCCGCTCGGTGCCGGGCGTCACGACGGCGGCGGCCCGGTTCTGCCCCATGATGAGCGCATTATCGATCAGAATCCGTTCCTCGCCGGCGCGGTTCCGGAACGACGACCGGAAGCCGTGCGCCACGGCCGCGATCCGATGGTCCTGGAGCATCTTCGGCAGCGTCGACGCCGAACATCGCCCTTCCGCTCCGCATGGGGAACACGAGGTTGCTGCCGTCACCGAGTGCCCGCGCCGCGTCGAGGATCTCAACCGCCCGTCTGCCCAGCGGACCCGGTGCTCGCACACTCCGCCTTCATCTGCAGGGCTGAAACGGGCCACACGTAGTCTTTCATAGCCATCTCGGCCCACTTGTCGTGCCCGACAACGACCTCCGGAGACCCGGCCCATAGGGCGCACAGGAGGGGCACGAACGTCCACCTTTCCCGGCCGCCCTCACCCTCCCGGCGGCCGGGGAAGGAGAAAATCGCGCGCGCTATGCGCGCTCCTCTTTTTGCCGCGCTGAGCGCGGCAAGGGACGGCCCGAGCTGTCGCGACGAAAAAAATATTTTGCCGACCTGGCCGTACCACATCGGATCGGCGCGGACCGAACCGGTCCCTCGGGATCCCGGCCGGCCTCAGCCGGTCAGAACCGGACGGAGACGGTCGGAAATGGACTGTAAGTCCCGTGTTTGTAGACAGTTACGGAAGTGATACGCTCCGATCCTGACCGTTCGCGGACAGATCACAGCAGTCCATCGCATCAAGGAGCGCATCAGATGACGACGAACCGAGAGGCCACCCCCGAGCACCCGAGCGCCGGCGCCGCGATGCCCAGACTCCTGACCCTGCGCGACGTGACGGCGGCGACCGCCCTGTCGCGCTCGGCCGTCTACGCGCTGATGGCCGAGTCCCGCTTCCCGAAGCCGATCCGCGTCGGCAGCCGGGCCGTCCGCTGGGTCGAGCGGGAAGTGCTCGACTTCATCGCCAGCCGTCCCCGGGCCGGCTCGGATCGCCCCCCGCATAGCCGAGGATGAACGGCGATCTACGCGATCGGCAGCATGAGGAACCGGCCGTGTCGACGAGCGACCGGGCAGCCGCGGTCGGAGCTGGCTCATGGCGCATTGAGCACCATGAGCCAGCATACCCCTTGTGTACACAAGGGGCTGGCGAGGGGGACGCTGCGCCCCCCTCGACCCCCGGCTTCACGCGCCCTGCGGGGCCAGACGGCGGGGGCTGCCGCCCCCGAACCCCCGTGCCGATGCGCTGATGGCTGACCGCCGCACCGGGCAGATCCACCTGCGGGTGTCGCCGGCCGAGGTCGCCGCGTGGCGGGCCAAGGCCGAGGCCGCCGGCGTGCCGCTGTCCGACCTGCTGCGGCAGGCCATGGCGCGCACGCGCACCTGGACCGCGGCCTCGGCCGAGGTCGAGCGCGAGCGCACCCGGCAGATCGCCCGCATCGGCAACAACCTGAACCAGATCGCGCGCTGGGCCAACACCCACGCCGCGGCCATCGACGCGGTCGAGATCATCGCTAACTTGGTCTACATCTCGCAGACGCTCGATAAGCTCACCGGTGTCGGCAGAGAGGCGGACGATGCACGTTAAGTTCATCGCCCGCGGCACCGGCTCGGCCCAGGCGGCGGCCGACTACCTGCTCGGCGAGCGGGACGCGGCCGGCAAGCTGCGCGACGGGGTCGAGGTCCTCCGCGGCGATCCCGACCAGGTGGCCGCCGTCGCCGACTCGCTGGGGTTCAAGCACAAGTACACCTCCGGCGTGATCGCGTGGGCGCCCGAGGACCGGCCGACCGGCGCGCAGATCGAGGCCGTCCTCGACAAGTTCGAGCGGACGGCCTGGGCCGGGCTCGAGCCGGACCGCTACGCGTGGACGGCGGTCGAGCACCGCGAGCAGGGTGGCGGCGTCCACGTGCACGTCCTCGCCGCGCGGTGCGACCTGGAGACGGGCAAGAGCCTGAACATCGCGCCCCCGGGCTGGCAGAAGACCTTCGGCCCGCTGCGCGACGGCTTCAACCACGAGCACGGCTGGAGCCGGCCCGACGACCCGGCCCGCGCCAGGGCGCAGCAGCCCGGCCACCGCGCCTTGATCGACGCGGCGAACCTGCGGGCCGGCCTGGCGGTCGAGGCCGACCCGCGCGAGCTCATCCGCGACTACCTGGTGCAGCGCGTCGAGCACGGCGTCGTCCGCGACCGCGCCGACGTCGTCGAGGCGCTGAAGGAAGCCGGCCTCGACGTGCCGCGGCAGGGCAGGGACTACGTGACCGCCCACGACCCGGAGACCGGGAAACGTTGGCGGCTGAAGGGAGCGTTGTACGAGCATGACTTCGAGCCAGAGCGACTTGGCCGCCCGGCTGCGCAAGCGGCAGGAGGCCGAGCGCCAGCAGATCGAGGAGATGACCGCGCAGCAGCTGCGGCGGCTTGGCGAGAGCTTGAGCAGCGCTGCGAGGAGCGCGCAGCGCTCAATCGAAGCCGATATGGAGGCGTCGACCGAACGGACCCGGGCCCTGCTGATGCGGGTGTGGCTCCTGCCCGCGGCGGCGGGGCTGAGCCTCTTTCTGGTCATCTGCGGCGGCAGCTGGGGGACGATGCGCTGGTTGTCGATGCGGATCGAGAGCCAGCTCCAGACCCTGGCGATCCTCAACGTGGACATCCGGCAGGCCCGCCAGACCTTGACCGAGCTCGAGACGGCGACCTGGCGCGTCGAGCTGCGCGAAATCGAAGGCGAGAGGTTCGTCGTGCTGCCGGCCGGCTCGCTGGAGCGTCCGCCCTGGACCGTGGGCGGGCAGCCTGCCGTGAAGCTGTCGAGCGAGTGAGGGAGCTCTATGGACGAGCTACAGCGGCAGTTGATGACGGCCTTGCGGCGGTTGTCCGAGCAGTCCGAGCGGGAGCGGACCACGCAGGCCGCGCAGGCCGAAGCCTGTCAGCAGCAGGTCGAGACCTTGCGGCGGCAGGTCGAGCGGCTCAGCGCGCAGGTGACGAGCTTGACCGAGCACTACGCGGCCCTGGCCGAGTCGTTGCGCGCGCAGTGGAGATGATGCAGGAGCGCGGCCAGCAGCGGCGGCAGGAGCGGGACTACGGCCCGAGCCGCTAGCTGCCGGTTGGCGACTCCGCGCTGAGGCGGGGCGGATCGGGCGATGCTGCTGCGTTCCCAGACGCCGTCGCCCATCACCCGCAACGAGCAAGTTGCTCGCCCAACATCCCGCGCTTCCTGCCAGGGGAGCCGGCCCGAGTCGGCGCGACGCCCCGTTACTGCGCCGTTGCTGAGGCAACGCCCGCCGGACGCGACAAGATGGCGACGAGGCCCTCTATCGCGGCCGGGGGAGTGAGGCCGACCGGACGGTAGCCGTCACTAGCGGCCACGGCAATCTCCACTTCGAGCGTGCCAATGCGGGAGGTGGTGACGACCCGGAATTCTGTCGCGACGGGGTCAGCCGCCTCATCCCGTTCCAGGATGACGGATGTTCCGACCTCGCGCACGCGGAAGCCGGCTTCCCCGGCCGCATTGAGTCGGGCCTCGAGTTTCGATTCCTCCTCGTCCCGCGCCGGCACCACGCGATAGCTGAAGCGCGCCGGTTGGGCCGTGCGAGCGACGATCGCCATCATCTCCCGCCGGTCCCCAGGAATCGGAATAAAGCGCCCTACGCGCCATGTGAAGGTCTGGAGTCGGTAGCCGACGGCAGCCGCCGCGTTGAGTTCCCGCTCCAGCGTCGATGCGCGTCTCGTCGAGAGCACCTTGTACATGCGATCATCAGCGCCCACCTTCGCGGCGTCCGCGCCCGGAACCGCCGCGGGCCTGCCGATGGCCTCATCGGCTTCCTGCGCGCCGACCGACCGGCTGTCAACGAGCATTACAAGCACGATCAGCAACAAGGCCATGAATGGAAAGGGCGTTCTCGGCATGGATCGACTCCTTGGGGCGAGGATGAGTCTATGCACCGAGTATTGCACGGACCTTGGTGGAACACCTAATCCGGCAGCGGCACCTGCCGAACACGGCGTTCCGGGCTCATCACCGACTTGAGTCCGCCAGATACGCCGCCCAATCGTCCATGAGCCGCCGCCGACGCTCGAACAGGTCCGAGCGGGCGTAGGCCGCCTCCACCTTGTTCTGCACGACGTGCGCCAGCGCCGCCTCGATCACCTCCCGCGGATGGTCGGTCATTTCCGCCGCCCAGTCCCTGAACGACGAGCGGAAGCCGTGAGGCACGGCGGCGACCTCGTGCTGCTGGAGCATCTTCGGGAACGTCGACGAGGCGATCGCCCCCCCGCTCCGCATCGGGAACACGAGCCGGTTGCCGTCGCCGAGCGCCCGCGCCGCGTCAAGGATCTCCAGCGCACGCCCGCAGAGCGGGACACGGTGCTCGCGCTTCGCCTTCATCCGTGCGGCCGGCACCGTCCACACCGCGCCGGCCGTGTCGATCTCGTCCCACGCCGCGAGCCGGACCTCGCCCGACCTCGCGGCCGTCAGCACCAGAACCTCGAATGCCAGCCTGACGGCGGGCTGCGCCGAGCCGTCCCGCACCGTCTCGATGGCCGCGGCCACGTCCTTGTGCGGCAGCGCCTGCCGGTGCGTCACGATGTCGTTCTGCGGACCGAGCACCGGCACCACCCGGTCGCATGGGTTGTCGTTCCGCATGTCCAGGGCGATCGCCCACTCCAGCACCGACCGGATACGCTGGCGGACCTCCCTGGCCGTCGCCGCCTTGACGTGCCAGATCGGCGAGAGGATCTCCAGCACGTCGGCCGTGTTGACCTCGGACACCGGCCGCTGGCCGATGCGCGGGAAGACGTACCGCTCCATGCTCCGCCACCAGTTCTGCGAGTGCCACCGGCCGCGCCAGCCGCCGCGCTTCTGCTCGAGCACGCGCCCTGCGGCTTCGGCGAAGGTGGGAACACCCTGGACGCGGCGTTTCTCGGAGAGGGGGTCGCCGCCCGAGCGGGCCAGCATCCGGTTGGCGAGGGCCTGCTCGCGGGCCTTGGCGAGCGGGACGAGCGTGGCGGCACCGAGTCCGAGTTCGCGGCGGCGGCCGCGGATGACGAGCCGCTGGACCCAGCTTCGGGTCCCGGACGGCTGGACGAACAGGTACAAGCCATTGCCGTCCGCGTGGCGTCCGGGCGGTGCGGCACGGACGAAGGCGGCCGAGAGCGCCTTGTCGGGGTGGCGGCCTCGGCGCTTAGTTCTGCGGGGCGAGGGGGCGGATTCGACTACAACATCCATTCCCCCATTATATACGGGATTGGGCTGGATTCCGCCACACGCCCTGACCCGCCCAGTCCGCGACGACGAATCATAAACGATTACAAGCCAGTGGTTTATGGCCTGTATCGCACGACCACGGACACCAGCGGACTGCTATTGGGTGTCAAGGCAGCGCGAAGACGACCAGCCGTTCGTTGCCGCGGGGCTCGGCCGTCGCCGGCGCCGAGACGTTGACCGCGACGTACTGCCTGCCGTCGCTGCCCGCGTACGTGATGGGGACGGCCTCGACGTTGTAGTCGAACGCGGCGGCCCACAGTTCCTCACCCGTGCGGGAGTCGAACGCGCGGAACATGCGGTCGGTGGTGGCGCCGATGAACACGAGCCCGCCGGCGGTGACGATCCCCCCGCCGACGCTCGGGCTTCCGACGCGCTGCTTGTCCTCGGGAAGCAGCGTGTTGATGCCGAGGGGCACCTCCCACGCGATGTCGCCGCTGGCGGCGTGGACCGCGTACAGGCGCGCCCAGGGCGGCTTGTAGCACGGCAGCGCCCCGAGCCGGGTGCCGTCCTCGTCGAAGATCGCGGCCTCGAACGGCGGCCCCGGCACGCGCACGTACGCCACCTGGTCGTCCGTATCCGGGCCGTACAGCGGGTTCACGTCCATCCAGCCGTTGAGCGGCCGATCCTTGGAGTTCACGAAGATGTAGCCGAGCTCGGGATCGTAGGCGGTGCCGTTCCAGTTGGTGCCGCCGCTGTTGCCGGGGAACACGAGCGACGGCGGGGTGCCCTCCTGCCGGAGCCGCTGGGGCGTGTAGGGTCCCTCGTTGTAGTAGCCGACGGTGTCGTACAGCTCGCGGCAGGCCGCCGCGTGCTCGGCTGTGGTGTCGTCGGCGGTCACGATGTCGTCAGCGTCGAAGCTGACGCGCGCCAGCGGCGGCGGCTTGAGCGGAATGGGCTGCGTCGGCGAGTACTGCTCGCCCGGCACGTCCCCGGCCGGCACGGGCCGCTCCTCGACCCCGTGCACCGGCTCGCCGGTCTCGCGGTTCAGGATGAACATGAACCCCGACTTGCCGACCTGCACGAGCGCCGGGATCCGCTCGCCGTCGCGCTCGATCTCGAGCAGGCCGGGTGTCGGCGGCAGGTTGTAGTCCCACAGCTCGTGGTGGATGTTCTGGAAATACCACTCGAGGTTGCCGGTCCGGATGTCGATGGCGATCGTGGAGTTCGCAAAGAGGTTGTCGCCCGGGCGGTCGCCGCCGTAGTAGTTCGACCCGGGGCTGCTCACCGGCATGTAGACGAGGCCGCGCTCCTGGTCCACGGTGAGCGTGAACGCCCACACGTTGTTCCCGATGCGATTGCGCCAGCTCTCGTTGCCCCACGTGTGACTGCCGAAGTCGGTCTCCGTGGGGAGGGTCGGAAACTCCCATAGCAGCGCGCCGGTCCCGGTGTCGAGCGCCCGCGGATACGCGTATTCCGGCTCTCCGCCGCCCCGCGGCTGATTCAGGTGGGGCGCGATGTGCTCCTGCCCGGGGCCGAAGGCGCTGGATCCGAGCACCAGGGCACCCTCGTGGACCACCGGCACGCCGGTGTACGGAACGCGGAGCTGGACCTCACCCTGGTTCGCGAACGTGGGATCGCGCTCGCCGGTGTCGGCGTTCAGGGCGATGACCCTGCTCAGGCTGGTGAAGTAGATGCGAGGCCCGTGCGCGTCGGTCGCCGGGCCGTAAGCGACGCCCCGAAACGACGCCAGCCCGTCGCTCAGGTCGTGCCGCCAGATCTCCTCGCCGGTCTCGGGCCGCAACGCCACGACCCGGTCCCCCGCCGCCAGGTACATGACGCCGTCGACCACGATCGGCGTGACCTGCTGGAAGAGCTCCGCGGGCTCCGGCCCCTCGACGAATCCGTCCTCGGGATGGAACCGATACGACCACGCCTCCTGCAACTCGCCGACGTTGCCGATGTCGATCTGATCGAGCGGCGAATAACGCGTGCCGGCCAGGTCCCGGTTGTAGGTCGGCCAGTCGGCAGCGGCGCTCCGTTCGGGCTCCTGAGCCAGGAGCGTCGGGACCGACGCCGACACCATCACCATCACGACGAGTCCGACCATCCTGACCGCACGGCGCGATCGTCCGCCGGAAGCGCGCGTTCCGCTGACGAGTTGCATGGGGCTGACCTCCTCTTGTCGCTGGAAGGCACCATCTTACCTCCGAACCGGGCAGTCGCCGGCTCGGGAGTGGCCGCAACCGGCGTCGCGCCTGCAACGCACGGGGACACGGCTCGCATCGGCGACGCGTTGAATTCCGCCGGGGCCCGAAGTACGATCTGCTGATCGCCCCGGCCCTCCCGCAAGGAAAGCGAGCATCCATGCGCACCAGACTGCCGTTCGTCACATTCCTGCTCATCGTGGCGGCCGTCGCCGCGTGGCTGACGGCGCCGGCAGGCACCGCCCAGACCGGAGAGTCGGCGCCGCGCGTGAGCCAGCTCGCCAGCCTGCTCGACGCCGGCACCATCGTCTTCGGCAGCTTCGCCAACTTCAGCGGCATCGGCAACGCCCCGATCGACGCGATGACGCATTCGATCGACGAGACTTTCGACGTGGTGATGTACGACCTCGAGCACAATCCGTTCGACGTCGAAGACATGCGGACGTACATGCAGTTCCTGCTCGATCCCGGCGCGCTCACGAAGGCCGGCGACATGAGCGTGTCGAAGACCGTCATCGCCCGGGTCCCGGCGTACGGCCGCGAGCTCGAATACAACACGTGGCAGGTCAAGAGCGTGCTCGACGCCGGCGTGCACGGCGTGGTCTTCCCCCACATCGAGACGGCCGAGCAGGCCCTGACCGCGGTCAGGGCGATGCGCTACCCGCAGGAGCCCGGGGCGGCCGACGTCGAGCCCATCGGCATCCGCGGGTCCGGCGCGGCGGTGGCGGCACGTTACTGGGGCCTGTCGGTGCCCGAGTACCGCGAGCAGTCGGACATCTGGCGGCTCGACCCGAACGGCAACCTGATCCCCTGGTTCATCATCGAGAACCGGCTGGCCGTGGCCAACGTGCGCGACATCGCGCGGGCGCTGGCCGAGCGCAACATCGGGGCCGTGCTGTGGGCCGGCACCGGCGACCTCGGCGTCTCCCTCCACCAGGACCAGGAGGCGCTGGCCGAGGCGGTGGACGAGATCCTGGCCGCCGGCAAGGAGTTCGGCCTGCCCGTGGCGATGAACGGCGCCGCCGACGTGACCCGCCGCATCGAGCAGGGCGCCCGCATCTTCATGGGCGCGGCGACCGCGGAAGCGCGGCGGGAAGCCGGGCGCCAGTAGGCGAACGCCCCAAGTCGGCCCCGCATCGCCGGCATCGCCGCGGGCGCGTGCCGGCAGTTCCCCTGCCAAACAAGGAGAGCGCGTGAACGGCGACAGCAACCTCGCGGTGTTCTGCGACTTCGAGAACATCGCGCTCGGCGTCCGGGACGCCAAGCTGAAGAAGATCGACATCGGGCCCATCGTCGAGCGGCTGCTGCTGAAGGGCAGCATCGTCGCCAAGAAGGCCTACTGCGACTGGGGCCGCTACAAGGAGTACAAGCCGACGATGCACGAGGCGGCGTTCGAGCTGATCGAGATTCCCCATGCGCGGCAGTCGGGGAAGAACTCGGCCGACATCCGGATGGTCGTCGACGCCCTCGACCTCTGCTACACGAAGGAGCACATCGACACCTTCGTCATCGTCTCGGGCGACTCCGACTTCTCGCCGCTGGCCAGCAAGCTGCGCGAGAACGCCAAGTCCGTGATCGGCGTCGGCGTGAAGAGCTCCACGTCCGACCTGCTGGTGAACAACTGCGACGAGTTCATCTTCTACGATGATCTCGTCGCCGAGCGCCAGCCGTCCCGCCGGCGTTCCCGGGGCCGGGGACGGTCCAAGGGAGGCGCCCAGACCGAGAGCCCACCGGACGAGAAGAAGACGGCGCCGGCGCCGGACGATCCGACCCAGAAGGGGCTCGACCTCGTGGTGGAGACCGCCGAGGGGATCTACGCCGAACGCGGCGACCGGGCGAAGCTGTGGGGTTCGATGATCAAGCAGACCCTGAAGCGCCGGCGCCCCGGATTCAACGAGTCGGCCTACGGGTTCGGCTCGTTCAACGACCTGCTCGAGGAAGCCCAGGCAAGGGGCCTGCTGGAGCTCGACCGCGACGAGCGCTCGGGCGGCTACGTGATCGTGGGCATCGCCCGGGAGTAGGCGTCGGCTATCGGAATTCTTCGCCTTCCGCGACGGCCAGCGCGTCGGTGACGTCGTTCACGCTGCCAACTCTGCATCGGTCCAGGTCGACCGGGGACGTCCTGTAGGCCACCGACTGAGCGGACGAGGCCTCCATGGCGCGCAGACCGGACCGCAAGGCTTCGTTGACAATCGTCTCGAAGCTCTGGCCGCGCGCCTGCCTCGTCCGGACCAACCGGACGGTCCTCGTAACCGGCCCGGTCCTCGGTAGCCAACCGGCGCCGGGGCTGACCGTCCAGCCACTCCCTCAGCACCAGGCGCAACAGCTCGGACCGGGTCTTGCCGGCGGTCCTTGCCGCGTCGTCAAGTTACCCGAGCAAGGGCTCGTCTATGGCTATGGATATTGTCTTCATATTGCTATCCGAGCCTCATTCCGACTGCGAATTCCCGCGCGCCGGCGACCAGGGGCTCGGCACGACCCTACTGGTGAGGCAATCTGCAGGCCATTATCCCGGACCGCGTTCATCCGGCGCGCGGGTGTCGGCGACCGCTGGGCGGCGCCAGTTCCGGCCGCCCGATGCCAGCTCCTCGGCGTTTGCGCAGCCCTCCCGAAGCCCCAGACTGCACGCGCGGGCGAAGGCGGCCGGCGCCGCGAGCGGGCTGGACGTCAGTCCTTCGGCGGTCAGGATGCCGAGCTCGTTGCAGGCCCGCGGCGATCCGGCCACGCACTCCGGCGCGTACGTCGCCGCGAGCGCCCGGCACGCGTCGGCGCGGCCCCGGTCGCAAGCCTGCCGCCACAGCGGCACGCCGGCCTCGCGGATATCGCCCACGCCCTCGAGTGCATTGATCGGCAGGAACGCGGCGGCCCATACTGCCATGTAGGCGAGATGGCGGCGGCGCGGCGACAGCGACCGGCCCAGGGCCGCCGGGTCGAGCCGCCGCACCGCATCCGAGCGGGCCCAGCGGTCGAGCGCCTGAACCGTCAGGTTGAGCAGCGGCACCGCCAGCAGCTTGTCGTAGAACGTCGGCGCGCCGAGCGCGCCGAGCGCCGCGTAGAGCGCCGCGACGCTCAGGCCGTACAGCACGCCGAAGGCCAGACGCCCCAGCTCGGTGCGCGGCGACGTCGACGGGTCCGTGAACAGCAGGTTCATGCCCAGGAAGACGGCGGCCGGGATGTGCGCGTCGACGAAGAAGTAGGTGTCGGTGACCGCCTGGTACGCGGCGCTCAGCGCGAACAGCGTCACCGTGGCCGCCAGCGTCATCGGCGCGACGCCGAAGAGGAGCTGGCCCGGTAGCGCGATCAGGAAGATCCACAGGCCGATCCGCGGCGGGATGTCGAACGTGGTCGCGATCTCCTGGCCCAGCGTGCGGTCCGTCGTGGCCGTGAGAATCAACACGAGCGAGCACAGCGCCAGCGGGAACGACGACGGGTTGAAGACATGGGCGCGGCGGCCGTCCTTCTCCCAGTGGATCAGCTCCTTCGCGGCCAGGCCGACGGCGATCATGAGGAGCTGGAGCAGGAACAGGTCGGCCTCGAACCACAGGAACAGGTTGATTCCGAGGATGATGGGAAACGGCCCCCAGCCGAGCGCGTACGTCTCGCGCCGCGACCACGCCAGCAGCATGTCGAACGCGTAGGCGAACAGGAGCTGCGCAGCGACGAGCGGCAGGTGGTCGTAGACGGGGCGCCAGTGCCAGCCCCAGTACAGGAGGACGGAGAGCTGGGCGCATGCCTGCAGGTAGTGCTGCGCCCGCGGCGCGATGACCACCCGGAGGTGCCGCCCGCCCACCTGCGCCCGCAGCAGCAGCCCCGCGTGCCAGCCGGCCAGGAGGACGGCCGCCGCGACCAGGGACTGCTGCAGCGCCGGATGCCGGGACGCCGCCGGAAGGAACTCGAACGCCGCCAGCCCCACCGCGCAGGCCGCGGGCAGCGCCAGCGCCCAGCGGGTCGCCACGTGCCCGGGCGTGGCCGCGAGAGGCTGATCCGAGGGAGTCATGGCCGTCCGGATCGGCGCGACGCGCCAGCGTGGAGCATACTACCAGGGGCTTGCCGGTCTCCTGCCACCCCCTGCTCTTGCATTTCTACCGCTGTATCGTTGCATTCTTGCCCCTGAAGTCATTGCATTCTTGCCCCTGGCCGCATGACAATCGTGCCCCTGATGACCTTGAAGCTGACGAGGCGCGACTTCATGGCGGCGTCGGCCGCGCTGCTGGCCGGGACCGGGCCGCGGGCGCAGCCGCAGGCGTCGCCGTTCGCCATTCTGGACCTGAACCACGTCTCCATCGGCGTCGCGGACATCGAGCGCTCGCTCGACTTCTACCAACGCCTGTTCGACCTGACGGTGTTCACAAGCCAGGACGGCGGCAACCTGCCGATCATGACGATCGGCTCCGGGCCGCAGTTCGTCGCCCTCAGCCAGCGGCGGCCGGGCTCCCGCGGCGGCGTGGGCCACCACTTCTGCGTGCACATGGAGAGCTTCGACCCGCAGCGGGTGATGCGGCAGCTCGCCGAGCTGGGGGTCGAGGCGCGCATCTTCCCCTGGACCTACGACGGCCGGCGCTACGACCTGCGGCCGGCAGCGGCCCAGCGGCCCGTGGTGGTCGACGCCGCGGACACCCCCGAGCTGGTCTTCAACGATCCCGACGGCGTGCTGCTCCAGATCCAGGACGCGAGCTACTGCGGCGGGACCGGCGCCCTCGGCGAGCTGTGCAGCATCCCCGAGGCGCCGCCGCGGCGACGTGCAGCGTTTGCGGTGCGCGCGCTGAACCACGTCTCGATCCCGGTCTCCGACGTGCAGCGCTCCCTCACGTACTACCAGCGGGTGTTCGGATTCGCCCACCGGATGTCCCAGGGCGTGGGCGCGGTGCCGATCCTGACCGTCGGCGCCGGCCCGCAGTTCGTCGCGCTGCGCGCGGGAACCGGCGGCGGGCACCATTTCTGCCTCGGGATCGAGGGGTTCGACCCGGACCAGGCGATGGAGACGCTCGCCGATCACGGCGTCGAGGGGCGCCTGCGGCTGCGGCCCGCCAGCGAGCAGCGTCCTGCCGCACCGGTGGGCGCCGCGGACACCCCGGAGATCACCTTCCTCGACCCGGACGGCATCACCGTGCAAATCCAGGACGTCGGCTACTGCGGCGGCGTGGGCAGCCTCGGCAACATCTACCCCTGACGACGCCCCCGACGATCCACGCCGCAGGCGGTCTACACCTCCGACAGCGTATCCAGCCCCAGTCGGTGCAGCCGGCCGGTGCTGTCGCCGAAGCGATCGACCGGCACGTCCAGCTTGTCCAGCAGCGTCAGGTAGAGGTTCGCCAGCGGCGTGTCCTTCGGCAGCACCAGGTGCCGGTCGCCGCGGACCCGGCCGCCGCCGCCGCCCACCAGCGCGATCGGCAGGTTGTCGTGCGAGTGCAGGTTCGCGTTGCCGATCCCGGCGCCGTAGACGATCAGCACGTTGTCGAGCAGGTTCCCATCGCCGTCCGGCGTGGCGCGCAGCCGCTCGAGGAACGACGCGAAGAGCGACATGTGGAACGCGTTCACCTTGGCGACGTTCGCCACCGCCTCCGGATCGTTGATCAGGTGGCTGATCTGGTGGTGGGCGTCCGAAACCCCGACCTCGGGGTACGCGCGCACGGTCGTCTCGCGCGTGAACAGGAAGCTGAAGACGCGCGTCAGATCGGCCTGGAACGCGAGCGCCTGCAGTTCGTACAGCAGCTGCGCGTGATCCGCGAACGCGGCCGGTATGCCGCGCGGCTTCCGGACCAGCGGCAGCTCCCGATCGCTCTGCTCCTCCGCCCGCTGGATGCGGTGCTCGATGCCGCGCACCGCGTCCAGGTACTCGCCGACGCGGCGGCGGTCGTTTGCACCGAGCGTGGTGTTCAGCCGCCGCGCCTCGTCGTGCACGACGTCGAGGATGCTGCGGTCCTGCGCGATGCGGGCGAGGCGCGCCTCGCGGTCGGTCGAGTCGCTGCCGCCGAACATGCGCTCGAAGACGGCCCGCGGGTCGCGCTCCATCGGCAGCGGCGCCGTGGGGCTCGCCCAGGAGATCGTGTTCATGTAGGCGCAGCTGTAGCCGGGGTCGCAGGCCCCCGAGATCTCGTTGGACTCCATGGCGAGCTGGAGCGATCCGAGCTGCGTCTCGCGGCCGAGCACGCTGGCCGCGAGCTGGTCGGCCGTGATTCCCGCCCGGATGTCGGAGCCCTCGGTCTTCCTGATGTGCACCGCGCTCAGGAACGTGCCGGCGCCGCGCGAATGGTCCCCCACCCCTTCCGATCCCCGCGCCTGCGCCTCCAGATTGGAGAGCCCGCTGAAGACGACGAGCCGGTCCCGGAAGGGCGCCAGCGGCCGCAGCGTCGACGACAGCTCGAATCCCGGCCCGCTCGTGTGCGGGAAGAAGTGCGGCAGCGACATGCCGTTGGGCACGTACACGGCCCCGAGGCGGCGCACGGGCTGCGGCGAGGCGAACGCGGGCACCATGCCGTCGAGCAGCGGCAGCGCCAGCGAGGCGCCCATGCCGCGCAGGACCGTGCGCCGCGAGAGCGTGCGTCGAGTGATGATCATTGAGCGCTCCTCATCTGAAACGGGGGGCTCGCGACGATCTGGCCGATGAGCGCCGACCAGCGGTAGTCGTCCCCGGCCGCCCGCCGCATGATCCGCCGCACCGCCGGCTGATCGTAGTGCTCGAGCCCGCGGCCCAGGGCGTAGGTCAGCAGCTTGCGGGTGGCGTTGGCGACGAACAGGTCCCGGCGCGCCAGCAGCGCCTCCCGGAACTCCACCGGCCCGTCGAACGACGCGCCGTCGGCGGTCGTCCCCGACGCGTCCACCGCGACCCCGTTGTCGGTCTCCCGCCACGCGCCGATCGGATCGAAGTTCTCCAGCGCGAAGCCGAGCGGATCGATCTTCGCGTGGCAGGTCGCGCAGGCCGGGTTCCGGCGATGCTGCTCCAGCCGGTCGCGCGTCGACCGGGGCCGCTCGACCGCGCCGGCATCGTCCAGCGGCGGCACGTCCGGCGGCGGGGGCGGCGGGGGGGCGCCGAGAATCGCCTCGAGCACGAACTTCCCGCGCAGCACCGGCGACGTGCGGTTGGCGTACGAGGTGGCCGTCAGGATGCTGCCGTGTCCCAGCAGCCCGGCCCGGCGGCCGCCCGACAGGCTCACGCGCCGGAAGTGGCTGCCGTACACGTTCGGCACGCCGTAGAAGGCGGCCAGCCGCTCGTTCAGGAACGTGTACGGCGCCCGCAGCAGGTCGACCACGCTGCGGTCCTCGCGGAGCTGGCTGGCGAGGAACAGCTCGGTCTCGCGGCGGAACGCGTCGCGCAGCCCGTCGTCGAAGGTGGGGTACAGCTCCGCGTCCGGCTGCAGCCGACCCAGGTTGCGCAGGTACAGCCACTGCCCGAAGAAGTTCTCCACCAGCGCCGCGGAGCGCGCATCCGCCAGCATCCGCCGCACCTGCGCCGCCAGCACGTCCGGCACGCCCAGCTCGCCCCGCTCCGCCAGCTCCAGCAGTTCCTCGTCGGGAATGCTGCTCCAGAGGAAGAACGACAGGCGCGAAGCCAACTCCAGATCGTCCAGGCGATAGGGCGTTCCGGAGGCCAGACCGGGCGGATCGCGCTCGACCCGGAAGAGGAAGTGGGGGCTCACGAGCACGGCCGCCAGACCGGCCTGGACGCCGGTGTCGAAGTCGCCGCCGCCCAGCCGCCGGGCGCGGTACGCGCGCAGCAGCGGCTCGACGTCCGTCCCGCCGACGGGGCGCCGGTAGGCGCGCCGGGCCAGCGCGGACAGAATCCGCTCGGCGCAGCGCTCCTCGCCGTCGGCGGCGGCCGGCCGGCAGACGAAGATCCGCCGGCGGCTGGGCGAATCCCCCACGCCGGCGACGTCGTACGGCCCGCCGATGGTGACCGAGGCGATGGCCGGCAGGCCGCCCGCGTCGTCGTTGTGGCTGAAGCTGCGGGTCGGCAACGGCAGCCGCAGACCTTCGGGCGCGCCGCTCCGCTTCGGGAACGCCACCGTCACCGTGTGCGGTCCGGCCTGCACCGGCAGACGGACGAGCAGCTCCGCGCCGAGCTGCTGCAGCGCCTGCAGGCCGCCGGTGCTCTCGACCCCGCCGACGATGTCGGCCGGGCCCACGCTGAGGCGCTCGACGAGCCTGCCGTCCAGGCGCACGTCGATCGGGTGCCGGTCGGTCGGGTCGACGCGCCGGTCGCCGATGCCCTTGATCCGGCCCGACATGATCGCCCGCTGCAGCTCGATGCGGATGCCGTACTCGGCGTCGGCCGGAAAGGTGTGACGCAGGGTGACGCCGCCGCGCGTGCCGAACGGCAGCTCCTCGTCCATCCGGTCGTCCTGGCGAAAGCTGCGCGACGCCGAGTAGATCGCCTCGCCGGCGCCGGTGTCCGGATCGCCGACCGCCAGTCGGCTGATCCGCTGGGCGGCGGAGAGGTAGCGCTCGAGAAGCGGCTGCGACATCGTGAGGACGTCGCCGATGTTGTCGAATCCGTAGCTCGCGTCGTCGGCCGGCAGCAGCGCCCGGCCGTCGATCTCGACGGCCAGCAGGTCGCGGACGGCGTTGGCGTACTCGGCGCGGTTCAGGCGGTGGACCGGCGCCGAGCGGCCGGGGTTCGGGCGCGCGGACGCCGCCGCGTCCAGGCTCGCGGCCAGCCAGCCTGCGAACGCGTCGTACGTGGCGCCGTCCGGGCGCGGCCGGCCGGCGGGCGGCATCTCGCGGGCCTCGAGCTTCTGCAGCACCTTCTCCCACAGCTCCGCGGCCTGCCCCACCTGCGCGAGGTCGGCGCGATCGAGCAGCAGGTTCGCCGTCCGCAGGCGCTCGTTGTGGCACGCGACGCAGTAGCGCTCGAGCACGGCACCGTAGTGCCCGGCCGGCGCCGCGGCCTCCTCCCCAGCCGGCTGGCCGCCCGCCGTGCCCCCGAGCGCGGCGAGCACAACCAGGACGGCGAGGCTCAGCCGGACGGCACGCCGCCGCGGCGTGCGAAGGGCCGTCGCGCCCGACAGGCAATGGCTCATCGATTCGCCCTCAGTACCGGAGCCGCTTCTGCTCGTGGGACGGTATCGTGGGCCGTGCCCCGTGGGCCGTGAGCAGCGCCATCATGCTCTCGTGCACCGTCTTCGTCATCGTCGTCGTGTCGAAGAAGCCCGATGCAATCGCCAGCGGCGTCCAGCCCACGATGTTCTCCGCGTCGACCGCGGCGCCGCCGTCGAGCAGCAGCGCCGCAACGCGGTCCCAGCCGGTATACGCCGCCGCGTGGAGCGCCGTCTCTCCCACCGTGTTGGCGCCGTTGACGTCCACGCCGGCCTCGATGATCAGCCGGGCGGCTGCCAGCGCCTGCTGCTCGGCGTGGATGTCGGCGCCGATCGCATAGGCATAGCCCGCGGCCGCCATCAGCGCCGTCGTCTCGTCGTCGGTGGTCAGCAGCGGGTCCGCGCCGGCGGCGACCAGGGCGCGCATGATGTCCAGGTCGGCCGCCCGCGCCGCCACGATGAACGGCGTGGCGCCGGCCATGGCCATGCGCCGGAAGCCGAGGAAGCCGTGCGTATGCGGGTTCCTCCGCAGCCGGATGTTCGGGTCCGCGCCGTGCGCCAGCAGTGCCTCGACGAGCGCCAGCTTGCCCGGCCCGCGGCTCGCGTAACGCCCCCAGCCCGCCGTGCCGCCGGCTTCGGTCGTGGTGAGGGCCGTCTCCCAGACGCCCGCGGCCCAGTGCAGCGGCGCGAAGCCGGCGCCGTCGGCGTCCGGATCGGCCCCGTGCTCGAGCAGCCGGTGCGCGAGCGGCCAGTGGCCGAGGAAGACGGCCACGACCAGCGGGTTGGTTCCGTCGGCGGCGACCGCGTCCACGTCGGCGCCGTGCGCCAGCAGCAGCCGGACCGACGCGTCGCGGTTCTCGCGCACGGCGAACAGCAGCGGCGTGTAGCCGCCCGCCGATCGGGCCTGCACGTCGGCGCCGGCGTCCAGGAGCAGCCCCTGCGCGTCCGCGTGCCCGGCCGAGGCCGCCCACATCAGCGCCGTCTGCCCGTGGGCCGCGTCCTCCGCGTCGACGTCGGCGCCGGCCGCGAGCAGCGCCCCGACCACCTCTATCCGCCCCGTGCGCGCGGCGAACATGAGCGGCGTCGCGCCGTTCTCGTCGGCGGCGTTCGGATCGGCGCCGGCGCCGAGCAGCCGCTCCGCCATTGCCAGGCTGCCGTTCGTCGACGCCAGCGCGAGCGGCACCACCCCGTAGTCGTTCGCCGCGTCGACGCGTGCGCCGGCCGCGAGCAGCGCGTCCGCGGTCTCCAGGTCGTCCCAGTGGGCCGCCCAGTGCAGCGGCGTGGCACCGTCGGCCTGCGGGGCGTTGACGTCCACGCGCTCGTCCAGGAGCGCACGGGCCGCCGCGCCGTCGCGGTTCTTGACCGCGTCCACGAGGCGCTCGTCGCCGGCCGCGGCGGCCAGCCCCGCGGCGGCAGCGCCGACCACGGCAAGCAGCAGACCGACCCGGCCGTCCAGGGCCTTGATGACCATCACGCGCCTCCCGCGGGCCGGACCCGCTGCGCAGGCTCGGCAGGAATAATGCCTACCTTGTAGCCCAATCCGGCCGGCTTGTCCAACGCGGCGCGCACCCTCGCCCGCCAATCGTCGCCTGACGGGCTCCTACTCCTGCGCCACGAACGGGACCGCCGGCTCGCGCACGCCGGGGTGGCCGGCCTCCTGCCGCTGGCGCGACACCAGCGCCGCCGCCTCCAGCGCCTGCTGCTCGTCGGTGCGGCCGGCGCTCAGCAGGTTCGGCATCCCGTGATTCCCCTCGTGACAGGCGTACTCGAACAGGTGGTTGAGCGGCTCGTTCGTGTCGCGCCGGGTCATCGGGATCGACAGGGTGTACGGCCGTGTGTAGATCCGCGGATCGGCGATCGTGAGCTGGTAGTCGATCGAGTTCGCGTCGACCATCCGGAAGCGCTCCACCAGGCGCAGCGTGCCGCCCGGCCCGCGGTGCCCGGTCTGGATGACGTGCGACGGCTGGTAGTCGCCGCCGTCCAGCCGGTTGTTGAACCGCGCGGTCTCGACCACCAGCGTGTCGCCCTCCCAGCGGCCCCGGCTGTCGCCTAGCCACTGCCGCACGCCGTCGGCGACGTGCGGGCGCCCGTCCAGCGGGATGATGCGCGACTCGTGGATCATCTCGATCAGGATGGCCACGTGGTCCGGCGTCTGCAGGATCTGGTAGTTCGCGTTGTAGCCGTTCGGGATCATGGCCACCGGCATGGTCCGCGAGATGCAGCGCTCCCAGCTGTTGCGGTCGAGCCAGGAGTCCGCCTCCCCGCGTCCGGCGCGGGCGTTCTCCCGGTCGATCAGGCGCTGCTTCGCGGCCGCCAGCAACTCGGGAATCCGCCCGTCGGGCGGGTCGACCACGAGCGACTCCCCCAGGATCGTCCCGGAGCGCTCGATCCAGGCCGCGCCCGTCCCCTGCGTGGCGGCGACGACCGCCTCCCGCGCAAGGCGGCTGCGCTCCTGCTCGGCGGCCGTCAGCCGCTCGAGCGGCGTGTCGGTCGAGTTGTTCCAAACGCCGCGCAGATCGGGATCGCCCCAGGGCGTCCTCGGCAGCGCACCCGCGTCCGCCGGCGGCAGCAGGCCGGCAAGCCCCGTCTCCGCACCCGAATAGGACCGGCGCTCCTGGCCGGCCGCCGTCGCCAGCGCCAGGGCCAGAACCGCGACGCACACCGCAACGGTCGAGAAGCTCCGACTGGTCATCTCATCGTCCTCCGTTACTGCGCAATACAGCATCCGCGACGCGCGTGGTCAACCACGCCGCTGGCAGCCGTGCCGCGACACCTTGACACGCCCGGCGCCGCGGCAATAATCGCCAACTCATGCTTCCATCTTCCATCGCGGTCCGAAGCCGTGGGACACACGGCTGCGCCTGGCGACTCACCGTGCTCCTCGCGGCCTGCCTCGCCTTGCCGCTCGTTCACGCGCAGGCCCCATCGCACCGGGACCTTCCCGTGGTGTGGGTCCTGGCCACCGGGGGCACGATCTCCGGCGGGGGACCCTCGGCGACCAGCCTGACGGATTACCGCGTGGGCGCCCGGTCCGGCGACGATCTCGTCGCCGCGCTGCCGGCCCTGGCCGACCACGCCGACGTGCGGGTCGAGCAGGTCGCGAACATCGGCAGCCCGAACATCACGTTCGACATCTGGCTGCGACTCGCCAAGCGCATCGACGCCATCTTCGCCGGCGATCCGGACGCGGCCGGCGTCGTCGTCACGCACGGCACGAACACGCTCGAGGAGACGGCCTACTTCCTCAACCTGACGGTCCGCCACGAGCGGCCCGTCGTGCTCGTCGGCGCGCAGCGCCCGGCGACGGCCATCAGCGCGGACGGCCCGCTCAATCTGCTGAACGCGGTGCGCACCGCGGCGGCCCCCGCCGCGCGGGGCAAGGGCGTGCTGGTCGTCATGAACGACGAGATCAACGCCGCGCGGGACGTCACCAAGACGAGCACCTACCGCGTCGAGACCTTCAATTCCCGCACGCTCGGGTTCCTGGGCTACGCCGACGCCGACGCGGTGACCTTCTATCGCGCGCCGACGACGCGCCATACGGCGGATGCGGAGTTCGATCTGGCCGGGATCACGGAGCTCCCGGCGGTGGACATCGTGTACTCGTACGTCGAGCCGAACCCGGTGCTGATCAGCGCCCTGATCGACGACGGGGTCGACGGCATCGTCCTCGCGGGCACCGGCGCGGGCATCGTGTCGGCGATCGAGCTCGAAGCGCTCGAGCAGGTGCAGTCGCTGCCGCCCGCTTCCCGACCGGTGCTCGTCCGCTCGAACCGCACGGGCAGCGGCCGCGTCGTCCCGCTCGGCCGCTACGACGGGCTGGACATGATTGCCGCCGACACCCTCAACCCACAGAAGGCGCGCGTCCTGCTGATGCTCGCGCTGACCCGGACCCGCGATCCGGCCGAGATCCGGCGGATGTTCAACGAGTACTGACCCGCGTCACAGCGCCGGTTCGCGCCAGCGTTCGCGGCGCAGCAGCTCGCCGCTGCCGGGCGTTCCCGACACCTGCCGGTCGCGGTAGACGACCTCGCCGCGCCGTATCGTCAGCGTCGGCCAGCCGGTGACCTCGGTGCCGGCATAGGTCGAGTAGCCGCTGCGCGAGAGCATGTCCTCGTCGCGAATGACGCGGGTGGCCTCCGGATCCCACAGCGCCAGGTCGGCGTCCGCGCCCACGGCGATGGTGCCCTTGCGCGGATACAGCCCGAACAGCTTCGCCGCGTTCGTCGCCGAGACCGCCACGAACTGCTCCAGCGTCAGGCGCCCCGCCGCCACGCCCTCCGAGTAGAGCATCGGCAGCATCACCTGCAGGTTACTCATGCCCGGCCGGTGGTTGGCAACCGTCTGCGCGGGGTCGAGCTTCTGCTCGCGCCTGTAGGCCACGTGATCCGTGGCGACGACATGCACCGCCCCGCGGGCGAGCCCCGCCCACAGGGCGTTCTGGTCCTGCTGCGTCCTGAGGGCCGGCTGGCCGATGTAGAGTCCGGGCGTGGGCCCCGCGAACAGCTCGCGGGTCAGATGGAGATAGATGGGGCGCGTCTCGACGTACACGGGCAGGTCGCGCCGGGCGGCGTCCTCGGCCACCTCCAGCGCCCGCTCCGACGACAGGTGCACGAGGTACACGGGCGCCCGGGTCACCTCGGCCAGCGCCGCCGCGCGCTGGGTAGCCGCAACCTCGGCCGCAACCGGACGCGAGTCGGCGAAGTTCTCCAGCGAACCCCGCCCCTCGGCCATCATCCGCTCGGCGGTCGTCCGGATGATGGCCCCATCCTCGGCGTGCATCATCACGAGCAGGCCGGCGTCGCGCGCCGCCTCCATGGCCGCGATGTAGCCCTCCACATCCCTGTCGAACGGCTCCCGGTTCATGAATATCTTGATGCTCGTCTGGCCCGCCGCGGCCTGGGCCGCCAGGGTGTCGGCGTTCGCGGTCGCGGGGTCGGTGATGATCGGGTGGATGATGACGTCGGCAATCGACTGCGCACGGACGAAAGCCGCCTCCCGCTCGATGGCCGCCAGCGGCAACTCGCCCGCCTCGACGGCACTGAAACCCGAGATCGTCGTGATGCCGCCGGCCAGCGCGGCGATGGAGCCCGACGTGTAGTCGTCGACGCGCCCGCCGCCGACGTGCACGTGGGGATCGATGCCGCCGGGCAGCACCAGCAACCCCTCCGCGTCGATCACCTCGGCGCCCGCGGCGCGGGCGGTCAGATCCGCCCCGATCTCCGCGATCGTCTCGCCCACCACGCGGACGTCCGCCCGACGCCGGCCGTCGACCGTGACGACCTCGCCGCCGCGGATGAGAATCTCGTTCGCCTCCTGCCCCAGACCGCCATTGGCGGGCAGCCACAACGCGGCTAGCGCGGCGGCGAACAACATCGTGCGGCGCCGACGAAACGCACGGGACTTGCGTGTTGTCATTGGCAGCCTCCTGGCTTCAACTGGACGGGGCTGCGCCCCGAACCCCCGGCGTCCGCTCGCGGGGACCCCTGCGCCCCGCGCCGCTCCCGCCGAGGCGCGCTGTGCGCGCCCTGCCGCCCCATTATCAATCAGGGGCCGGGCGCAGGTTCGCTCAAAAGTGAATCTTGAGTCCGAGCTGCGCGACCCGCGGATCGCGCGCGGACGTGATCGATCCGAAGCCCGGCGTCCCGAGCGCCGCGTTGGGAGGTCCCAGGTTGGTGGCGTTGAGGGCGTTGAACATCTCGAGGCGCCACTCGAGCGTCGTCGTGCCGACCGGGAGACGCCGCACGAGCGCCAGGTCCAGGGTGCGGAAGCCCGGGCCGCGCACCGGGTTGCGCGAGCTGCTGCCCAGGGTGAACTGCGGCGCGATCTCGAAGGCGTCGGTGTCGAACCACCGCGCCGCGCTGCGCTCGCCGGGCGGCAGCGCGGGATCGCCCACGAGGTTGGGGCGCTGCATCCCGAAGCCGGCGAACCCGTTGAAGTTGATCGCCTGAATCACCGGCAGGGGCAGCCCGCTCTGCAGCGTCAGAACGCCCGACAGCTCCCAGTCGTTGAACAGCGCCCGCCAGCCGCGGCCGCGGCGCGCGTGATCGGCGCCGTAGGGGATCTGCCACATGCCGCTGACGTTCAGGATGTTCGTGATGTCGCCGTTGGAGAGGTCCCACTCGAGCGCCCGGTCGAAGCTGTCCGCGACCGGGAAGCTGGCCTCCGGGCCCGTGACCACCGTGGCGCTGAAGACCGACGAGGCATCGTCGAGCAGCCGCGAGCGCGTGTAGCTGACGAAGATGGCGGCGCCGTTGGTGAAGCGCCGATCGAGCCGCAGTTGGACGCCGTCGTACTGGCTGCGCCCGTCATTGTCCCGGTAGGCGCTGACGGTCGTGAACCGGGGATACGGCTTGAGGAGCTGCGCGCGGGAGACCGTGGGACCGCCCAGCGACGACGAGGCCGGGACCTCCCCCGCGAACGGATTCGGGACCTGCTCGAGGAGGGCCGATCCGAGCGCGAGCTGCTCGACGCGCAGCTGGTTGAGATTGATGTTCGGCACGCCCAGCCGCGTGATCCGGGAGCCCGTGTAGGCGACCTCCAGCGTCAGGTTGGCGGGCAGCTCCCGCTGCCAGGCCACGTTCCACTGCTCGGCGTAGCCGGAGCCCCGGTCGCGGTTGACGGTGAAAACGCCCTGGCCCAGGCCGGCGTCCGGCGTGGCCGCGAGGGGCGCGACGGCCGGTCCGGCGTCCAGGGCGAAGGCCGGCGTGATACCGTCGAGCGACTGCTGGCTGACCGTCTGGATGAACGGAAACTGCGGGTTGATGAACGGCGTCGTGATCCCCGCCATCTCGATCCAGACGAGCCCGTAGCCCCCCCGCACGACCGAGCGCGGGTCCAGCCGCCAGGCGGCCCCGAGCCGGGGGCCGAGGTTGTTCTTGTGGAGCCGGCGCGCCGAGCGCGGGAACCCGTCCCGGTTCAGGTACTGGAGCTGCCGGGTGCGGAGATCGAAGACGGCGCCCTGGTCGTCCGCCTCCGTCGACGGGAAATTGAGCGTGTAGCGCAGCCCCAGGTTGAGCGTCAGTCGATCGGAGACCTGCCAGTCGTCCTGGACGAAGTACTCCTGGCTCATGGCCCGTGGCCGCAGCGCGCGCGGCTGGACGTCGATGGAGAACGTCTCGACCTGGCCCAGGAGGAAGCTCGCGAGCGACGACCCGGTCCCCGGGCGCCCCGGCAGGTCGGTGAACAGCGGGCTGAAGCGGAACAGGCCCGTCGGCGAGGGGGGCTGCACGATGTCGAGCCGCTGCCAGCGCCAGTCGAGCCCGACCTTGAGGAAGTGCTGGCCGCGCTGCCACGAGAACACGTTGACGATCTGCGTCACGTCGGTCCGCGAGTCGCTGTTCGCGCTGACCGGCGGGCCGAGCTGCTGCAGGCCGGCGACGGCGAACGTCGGCAGCGTGGCCTGGAACGCCGCGCTGGAGCGCAGCCCGGGGATCCCGAGCGGCTGGTCGAGCAGTCCCGCCGAGCGGGCGACCGCGCGCCGGGTGTACCCCAGCCGCAGCTCGTTGAGGCCCTGCCCGACGGCAATCTGCAGCGTCCCGACGACGTGCGTCGCGCGCGTGCGGGTGTCCCCGATTGCCCCCTGGGCGATGCTCCCGCTGCCGTCGGGCAGCGGGGTCACCGGCCGCACCCGGTCGGTCGCCGACACGCCGCGCAGGAAGCCGCGCAGGCCGGCGGTGAACCGGTGGTCGAGCCGCAGGCTGAACTGTTCCTGCGACTGGTGCTCGAGGCCGATCCGCTGATAGTTGTTCGCCGTCCCGCCCAGGTTCGGCAGGGGGTAGCGCTGGAGCAGCCCGAGCGCAACGGGGTCGATCCGGGCAGCCGGGATCGTGCTGTCCGCGAAGGCCTGGCGGGAGAAGCCGCCCCCGGCCAGGGCCACCGTCGTCGCGGAATCGTAGATGGCCGGCACGCCGCCGGCGACCGGCTCCGTGAACACGCCCTGCCGCTGGAGCGCGGTCGGCACCGTCGAGATGCGCACGCGGGCGACCTCCTGGCGCAGCCCCTGATAGGCCAGGAAGAAGAACGTGCGGTTGCGCCGCAGCGGGCCGCCGATGACACCGCCGTACTGCTGGCGCCGGAAGCGCGGGTTCGGCTCGCCGGGTCCCTGCGGCGCGAAGGCGTTGCGGGCGTTCAACGCCTCGTGGCGGAAGAAGCCGAAGCTGGTGCCGCTGAGCTGGTTGCCGCCCGCCCGGGTCGTCAGATGCACGACGCCGCCATTGAAGCGGCCGAACTCGGCTGGCGGGCTGTTGCTCTCGACGCGGAACTCGGCGATCTCCTCGACGATCGGCAGAAACGGGACCTGCCCGGGCTCGGGCTGCAGCACCGAGATCCCGTCGAAGATGTACTCGTTGGTGCGGGGTCGCCCGCCGTTGATCCGCGGAAACGCCGACGTGGGCGGACGCGCCACGCCCGGCGCCAGCACCGTGAGGTCGATGAAGTTCCGCCCGTTCAACGGCAGCGCCTCGACCCGCGCCCGGGAGACCACCTGCCCCAGCGTCGCCGACTCGGTCTGTAGCCGCGGGGCGCGCCGCGTGACGACGACCGACTCGCTCAGACCGCCGATCTCGAGCTCGACGTCGATGCGCAGCCGCTCGCCGCTGTGGAGCTCGAGTCCCTCCCGGACCATGCGCCGGAAGCCGGCCAGCTCGACGACGAGCCGATACGTGCCCGGCTGCAGGCCCACGAAGCCGTAGGTGCCCGTGGCGTCCGTCACGGCCATGTGACCGAGCTGGGTCGCCACGTCGGTCAGGGTCGCAACCGCCCCGGGAACCGGTTGCGACTGGGGATCAGTCACGCGGCCGACGAGCTCGGCCCGGACCTGGCCGGCGGCCGGCGGCCCGAGCGCCAGCCAAACGGCCACGGCGAGCGGCAGCCGGCGGCGCCAGGCGAGCAGACCACCCAAGCGCCACTCCCCCTTCATCATCCGTCCGCGCGCAGCCAAACAATCTAGTGTAAAGGATTGGGCCGAGGGATTTGCCCCGTGTTTTCAGCCTCCCTGGCACCTGCGTCCAGGTGTCCTACGGGCCGTTCGTCCCGCAATCGGACTGGCAGCGGGGGAACCGGTCCGGAACATCAGCCGGCTGCTGGAAGCCAACGGCGTCAAAGCTCCTGCTGCTGGAAACCACCCAGGACTCGTTCTTCGGGCTGAGCGTCGGCGAGCGCGACGGCGGAGCCGCGGTGGTCGTCAACACTTGGGACCGGATATCGGTGGAGCGGTGGATTTTCGCGGCGGCACACGAGCTCGGACACCTGCTGCTGCACCCCGCGGAGTACAGGCGGGACGCGACGGAGATGCAGGCACGCGAGTGGGTGACGTAGGTTCCGTATCACCCGCCCCGACGGTGCTCCTCGCCGACGCGGACGTGCTCATCGACTACGGGCAGTCCGACTTCGCGGTCCTGGCCCGCGTGGGTCAGCACGTGGGGCGCGTGGTCGTCCTGCCGCCGGTGCTCGACGAGGTCCGCGGTACCGACGGCGCAGCGGGCGCATGACGGGGATCAGCGTGTTGGAGGTCCAGCTTGCTCCTGTGCGCGCGCACCACGGAGCGTGTTCGGCAGGCCGTAATTCCCCTCGTGACACGCGTATTCGAAGAGGTCGTAATCCGGAGAGCGGTTCAGCGGCATCGAGGCCGTCCAGGGGCGCGCGAACGCGTGCGGATCCGCGACTGTCACGTCGTAGCGGATCGTGTCCCGGTCCAGCAGGGTGAAGCGCTCCACGACACGGAGCTCCTCGCTCTGCGGGATCCCGCGCAGACGCAGCGTCGAGAAGTTCGTGCCTACCGTGCTCTTGTCGTTGTAGTTGCCGGTCTCGACAACGAGCGTGGCGCCCTCCCACCTCCCGCGCGAGCTCCCTTCCCACTGGCGAATCCGCGCGGGGAGCGGTTGCCGATCGCCCAGCGGAATGATCCGCGCAGCGTGAATCATCTCGGACAGAATCACCACGTAGCCGGGGATCTGCAGGATGAGATGGCCGGCGTTGTAGGTGGGAAACATGGCGCCCGGCACGCCGCGCGTGATGCAGCGCTCCCACGGGGTGTGAAACAGCCACGAATCGGTCAGGCGCTCGAGGCGCTCGTCCCGCGCCGCGGCTGCCGCGGGGAGAATCGGCAGCCGGCCGTCCTGGGGATCGACGACCATCGAGCGCCGCACGGCACTCCGTCCAGCGGCAACCTCGCCGCTCCAGTTGGGCCCGGGATTCGGTCCGGTGAGACGCCCGCCCGGGGCGTTGATGCCGGGAAACCAGAGCGCCAGGGCGTCGAGATCCCGCCACGCCTCGGCGCTCGCCGCTTCGAGCGGCGTGCTGTCGAAGTTGGTCCATACCCCCCGGATGTCCGGTTGACCATCCGGCGTGCGGGGCGGTGACGGCAGGGGCGCCGGCTCCTGAAGGCCGACCGCGCCCACAGACACGAGTACGGCCGCGGCAAGGCCCGACGCCGCGATGTGACGCTGCATGGCAAAGCCTTCCGGCGCCTCGCGGTGCCTGGTGCCTGGTACAGACGTGTCGCGGGCTCAGTGCCCCTCGGCGGCCTCCTCGGCGCGCGCGCCCTCGAGAATGTTCATCAGGCCGTAGTTGCCTTCGTGACAGGCGTACTCGAAGACGGCGTTGTCCGTGCGGCGCAGCGGGATCGACGCCGAGAACGTGCTGGTGTACACCTCCGCGTCATCGTAGGTGTACTCGTAGAGCAGCGTGTCCGCGTCGACGCGCGTCAGCCGCTCCGTGAGCAGCATCCGCTCGCTGGGTCCGGGGGAGCGCCCGGCCATGCTGAAGCCGCGATCGGGCCGGAAGTTCTCCGTCTCGATCACCAGCGTGTCGCCTTCCCAGCGGCCCCGCCCGTCGCCGAGCCACTGCGGGATTCTGTGCGACAGACGGGCGCGCCCGTCCAGCGGCACGATGCGGGCCTCGTGCACCATCTCCGTGAGAATCACCACGTGGTCGCGTGTCTGGAACACCTGCATGTAGTTGTTGTAGGCGCTCGGCATGAGCGGCGGACCCGAGTTGAAGCCGAGCAGGCAGCGCTCGGCGAGCCCGCGATCCTCCGGACCGTCGGAGCCGATGCCACCGAAGTGCACCCGCACCGGGTACCCGCCGGCGGCGAACTCGGCGGCGGCCTTGCTCTCTTCCTGCGGCGTGAAGCCGGGCAGCCGCCCGTCGGGGGGATCCACGATGAGCGACGACTGCCGGGTCGGCAGGACGCCCGATCCGTTGTCGAACCAGAAGTTGTTGTAGTTGGGCGGCGTCAGGTTCTCGGTGTTGAGGCCCTCGGCGAACTGCGCCGCGTTGATCTGCTCCTGGACCGCCGCTTCCTCGGCCGTGAATACGGCCCGCCCGGCCAGCCCGGCAGGTCGCTGGAACGGCGTCGCGGTGCCGAAGTCGTACACGCCCTGGAGATCGGGCGCGCCCCAGGCGGTGCGCGGGACCGCATCCTGCGCGGATTGCGCGGCAGCGGTCAGCGGCAGACAGACGATCAGACAGACGGGGAGCAAGATCTTGAAGGACATGGATTTCCCCTCCTGGAGTGCCACTTGCCTAGCATACACCCGCTCAATCGAGCCCCAGGAGTCGCGCGGGGTTGCGGCGGGCCATCAGATCCACCTCGCGGTCGGAGACGCCCGCCGCCCGCAGCGCCCGGATGAAGGCGCGCAGCCCTTCGGTGTGGGTCGGATTGCCCGCCTGGCCGAGATCGGAAGTGATCAGGTAGTGTTCGGCCCCGACCTCCCGAATCGCCTCCACCTACTCCTCGACCGAATCGCTGCCCCGGTGCACGGCGAACCAGTCGAGCTCCATGACCGCACCCTCGGCGGCCATCCGCCGCATGTCAGCGATGGTGGCGTGCTGGCCGAACGGGTGCGTGACCAGGATGTGGCGCACGCCCTGCGCCTTCGCGGCCGGCAGCAGGAGCAACACCTCTTCCGGCGTCAGGTGTCCCGTGGCCAGCACGAGGTCGTGGGCGGCGATCAGCGAGAGTATCTCGACCAGCGGCGCAACCGGCGCGCCGTCCTCGAGCACGCGCACGAACGGGTCGGACGAGCCCGGTGCGGCGACGCTGCCGTCCGGCCGGATGCGGTACTCGTTGAACTCGGCATCCCATGTCGGCAGCCAGACGACCTTCCCGCGGCCGCCCTCGAACGCCACCATCTGGCGTACGGCTGCGGGGTTGATGCCCCCGACCGAGCGGTTCAGCACCACCCCGCCGAAGATCTCCAGGCCGTCGACCTGAGCCATGGCCAGCGCCGCGCGGTCGGCCGTCATCGTGAAGTGGTTCTTGAGCACCATGCCGCGCAGGCCCTCCTTCTCGAACAGCCGCGCCACCTCGATGTCGTCGAGCGAGCGCGGCCGGGAGTCGGGTCCGGCGTGCGCGTGGAAGTCGATGATGCCGGCCAGGGAGACAGGCTCGTCCTGGCCTGCCGCCGGGGCGGCCGCAAGGAAGAGGGCGAGTCCGGCGAGGAGCAGTTGTCGCTGCATGCGGCCAGTCTCTTACACCAATCGGCGGTGAAAGTCATGCCGCGGGGCGGCGTTGTAGAATGTCGAGCACCCCGATGCAAGCGACGAAGGCGCGAACCCTGGCAGCCGGCCTGCTGGGGCTCGCGGTGGCCGTGGCCGGCGGACACCCGCACGTGCGCGGCGCCGAGGCGCAGCACCCGCGCCCCGCGGCCGCTCCCGCGCCGGTCGTCGCGTCACGGCCGGAGGCGAGAGCCGCCCCCGCCGGGTCCGGACCGGCCCGCGTCCGAGCGGTGCTGGATCGCTACTGCGTGACCTGCCACAACGGCCGGCTCAGGACCGCCGGACTCGCGCTGGACACGCTGGGCGTCGGGCAGGTCGGCGAGCGCGCCGAGGCGTGGGAGAGGGTCGTCCGCAAGCTGCGGGCCCGGGCGATGCCGCCGGCCGGCCGGCGGCGGCCCGACAGGGCCACGTACGAGGTCGTGGCGTCCGCGCTCGAGACGGCCCTC
This sequence comes from Vicinamibacterales bacterium, assembly GCA_965222265.1. Lineage (GTDB taxonomy): Bacteria > Acidobacteriota > Vicinamibacteria > Vicinamibacterales > UBA8438 > JAAXGX01. The sequence continues at coordinate 3,574,641 of CBDCTP010000003.1, read as the reverse complement.
GACCGCGCCGCCGCCGACAATCCGAATCCCGGCCGCACGGCCACCCACCGCCTCAACCGCACCGAGTACGCCAACGCGATTCGCGACCTCCTGGGTCTCGACGTCGACGGCCGCGCGCTGTTGCCCCCCGACGATGCGGACCTGGGCTTCGACAACATGGCGGACATCCTGTCGATGTCGCCGGCGCGGCTCGAGCGCTACCTGTCCGCGGCGCGGAAGATCGCCCGTCTCGCCCTGGGTGATCCGGCCGGCGCTGCCACGACCGAGACGTACGTCGTCCCCAAGCTGCGGTTCCAGGATCACCGCATGAGCGAGGACCTGCCGTTCGGCTCGCGCGGGGGGATCGCGATCCGGCACCAATTCCCGCTCGATGCCGAGTACGACATCGGGATCCGCCTGCGGCGGCAGCTCTACGGCTACATCCGCGGGCTGCAGACGCCGCAGCAGATCGAGGTCCGCATCGACGGCCGGCGCGTGGCGGAGTTCACCGTCGGCGGCGCGCCCGGAACGCCGCCGCCGCAGACCTACACGGGCACGGTCCTGGGCGACCGCGCGTGGGAGGAGTACACGCTGCACACCGACGCTGCCCTCGAGCTGCGCGTCCCGGTGGCGGCCGGACCGCGGCTGCTGGGCGTCGCGTTCGTCCAGGAGCGGACCGAGCGCGACGGCGTGCTCCAGCCGCGGGCGACCGCGAAGACGCTCGCGATTGCCGAGCGGTGGAGCTCGCCGTCGGAGGCGCCCGAGGCCGCCGTCGAGCAGGTCAGCGTCTCGGGTCCCTTCCACGCCACCGGACCCGGAGAGACGCCGAGCCGCCAGCGGATCCTCGTCTGTGAGCCCACTGCCGCCGCGGACGAGGAGCCCTGCGCGCGGGAGGTGCTCTCGACAATCGCCCGGCGGGCCTACCGGCGCCCCCTCTCCCGCCCCGACGTGGACGCGCTGCTGGCGCTCTACGCGGCGGGCCGCCGCGAGGGCGGGTTCGAGGCGGGCATCCGGCGGGGGCTCGAGAGCATCCTCGTCGACCCGGAGTTCCTATTCCGCATCGAGCGGGACCCGGTCGTAGCGGCGGCCGGGGCGCATCCGATCAGCGATCTCGAGCTCGCGTCCCGCCTGTCGTTCTTCCTCTGGAGCAGCATTCCCGACGACGAACTGCTGCAGGTGGCCGCCCGCGGGCGGCTGCGCGATCCGGTCGTGCTCGAGCGGCAGGTGCGGCGGATGCTGACCGATTCCCGCGCGCAGGCGCTCGTGGACGGCTTCGCCACGCAGTGGCTCGGCCTGCGCCGCCTGCGGACCGTGGTGCCGGCGCCGGACCTGTTTCCCGAGTTCGACGACAACCTGCGCGAGGCGTTCGAACGGGAAACGAAGCTCTTCGTCGGCAGCCAGCTGCGGGCCGACCGCAGCGTGCTGGACCTGCTGCGCGCGGACTACACGTTCGCCAACGAGCGGCTCGCGCGGCATTACGGGATTCCGAACGTGTACGGCGGCCGGTTCCGGCGGGTGACCTTCGACGACGGCATCCGCGGGGGGCTGCTGGGACAGGGCAGCATCCTGACCGTGACGTCGTATCCCACGCGCACCTCGCCCGTGCTGCGGGGCAACTGGCTGCTCGAGCACATCCTCGGCGCGCCGCCACCGCCACCGCCGCCGGACGTGCCGGCGCTACCGGACCGGGGCGCGGGCGGACGCCCGGCCTCGGTGCGCGAGCGGCTGGAGCGGCACCGCGACAACCCGGTGTGCGCGAGCTGCCACGCCCGCATGGACCCGCTGGGATTCGCGCTCGAGCACTTCGACGCCATCGGGCAGTGGCGCGCGACCGGCGTGGCGGGCGCCGCCATCGACGCCGCGGGCGTCTTCCCCGACGGGACGGCGTTCCACGGCCTGGCGGGTCTCAAGAACGTCCTGCTGAGCGAGCACGGGCAGTTCGTCCGGACGGTCGCCGAGAAGCTCACCACGTACGCCCTGGGACGCGGCGTGCAGCACCACGACATGCCGGCCGTCCGACAGATCGTACGAGAGTCGGCCCCGCACGACTACCGGTGGTCGTCGCTCGTGCTGGGAATCGTCAAGAGCATGCCGTTTCAGATGCGCAGGTCGGAATCATGATCATCACCCGCAAGGCCCTCTCCCGCCGGACGGTGCTGCGTGGGCTGGGCACGAGCCTGGCCCTGCCGCTCCTCGACGGCATGGTGCCGGCCCTGACCGCGCTCGGCAGGACCCCGGCCGGCCCGGCGAAGCGCCTGGGCATCGTCTACGTGCCGAACGGGATTGTGATGGACCAGTGGACGCCGGCGACCGTGGGCGCCGGGTTCGAGCTGACCCCGATCCTCAGTCCTCTCGAGCGCTTCCGGGACCGCCTGACCGTGGTGACGGGTCTCAGCAACAAGGGTCCCGACTACGCCCACGAGACCGGCGCCACCAGCTTCCTGACCGGTGTGTCCCCAAAGCGCACGCAGGGGGCCGACCTCGTGGCCGGCATTTCCATGGACCAGCAGGTGGCCAGGGTGCTCGGCGAGCACACGCAGCTCGGGTCGCTGGAGCTCGCGCTGGAGTCGGGCGACGACGTCGGCACGTGCGGCGCGGGCTACACCTGCGCCTACACCAACACCATCTGCTGGCGCAGCGCGACGACGCCGCTGCCGATGGAGACCAACCCGCGCGCGGTCTTCGAGCGGTTGCTGGGCGACGCCGGCGGTACCGACCCCGCCGCCCGGCTCGCCCGCATCGAGCAGAACCGCAGCCTGCTCGACACCGTGACCGACAAGCTCGCGCGGCTCCGCCGCGATCTCGGGGTGGGCGACCGCAGCAAGCTCGGCGAGTACCTCGAGGCCGTGCGGGACGTCGAGCGCCGCATCGAGCGCGCCGAGGCGCAGGTCGACCAGCCGCTCCCCGAGATGACCCCGCCGCTGGGCATCCCGGCCACCTTCGAGGAGCACGCGAAGCTGATGTTCGACCTGCAGGTGCTGGCGTACCGCATCGACCTGACGCGCGTCGTCACGTTCATGGTGAGCCGCGAGTTCAGCAGCCGGACCTATCCGGAGCTCGGGGTGCCCGAGGCGCACCACCCGACGTCGCACCACCGGTACGATCCGCAGAAGCTCGCGAAGCTGGCGAAGATCAACGCGTACCACACCACCCTGCTGGCGTACTACCTGGAGAGGCTGCAGGCCACGCCCGACGGGGACGGCTCGCTGCTCGACCAGATGACGCTCTTGTACGGCGGCGGCCTGAGCGACGGGCACCGGCACTCCTCGGAGAACCTGCCGGTCCTGCTGGTCGGCGGCGCGGGCGGCCGGCTCGAGGGGGGGCGGCACGTGCGGTGTCCCGAGTCGACCCCCATGTCCAACCTGCACCTGACGCTGATGGACACGCTCGGGCTGCCCGTCGAGCGCTTCGGCACGAGCACCGGCGCGCTCGACGCGGTGTTGACCCTCTGACCGACCGCCGCCAGGAAGCCCGCATGCATACCAGCGCCGTGCGCCGCGTCGCGGCAGGTCTCATCCTCTTGGTGTCCCTCCCGGCCGGGGCGCAGCGTGCCGACCTGCGGCTGGTGGATGCCGCGCGGCATGGCGACCGGGAGGCGGTACGCGCCCTGCTGCAGGCGCGGGTCGACGTGAACGCGCGGCAGCCCGACGGGGCCACGGCGCTGCACTGGGCGGCCTACCTCGACGATCTCGACACCGCGAACCTGCTGCTCGGCGCCGGCGCGCGGCCGGATGCGGCGAACGAGCTGGGGGTCACCCCCCTCTATCTGGCGTGCGAGAACGGCAACGCGGCGCTGGTACGGCGGCTGCTGGCGGCGGGCGCGGCCCCGAACGCCGCGCTGCGCAGCGGGGAGACGGCCCTGATGACCGCCGCGCGTGCGGGAAGCGTGGGCGCGGTGACGGCGCTGCTGGGCCACGGCGCCGACGTGCATGCCCGGGAGACGAAGGAGGGCCAGACCGCGTTGATGTGGGCCGTGTCGCAACGGCATCCCGCAGTCGCGCGGACGCTGATCGAGGCGGAGGCGGATGTCCACGCCCGCTCGCGCGTCCGCCCCGTGGCGACCGCGAGCTCTCCGCGCACGGGCGCGGCCGAGGGGGTAGCGGTCATCGACGAGGGCGGCTTCACGCCGCTGCTGTTCGCGGCGCGCCAGGGAGACCTCGCGTCGGCGCGCCTGCTGCTGGCGGCGGGAGCCGACGTGAACGATACGGCCCCGGCCGGCACCAGCGCGCTCGTCGTGGCGGCCCACAGCGGGCACGCGGCGCTGGCCGCGTGGCTGCTCGAGCAGGGCGCCGACCCCAACGCCGCCGAGGCCGGCTACACGCCGCTGCACGCGGCGATCCTCAGAGGCGACGCCGACCTCGTGAGCGCCCTGCTGGCCCACGGCGCCCATCCGAACGCGCGCCTCGAGAACGGCAGCCCGCATGCCCGCTACGGCAAGTTCTTTGCGCTGGAGATGCGGTTGAGCGGCGCGACGCCGTTCTTTCTCGCGGCCAAGTTCGGCCTGGCTGACAGCATGCGCCGACTGGCCGCGGCCGGCGCCGACCCGCTGGCGGGTCTCGCTGGCGGCGTGACCCCGCTCATGGCCGCCGCGGGCATGCTCACTCCGGGGTTCGTGCAGGCCGGGAACGACCGCCGGGGGCGGGCCATCGACACCGCCGAGATGGAGCTCGCGCTCAGCCAGGACCCGGACCGGCGACGGCTCATGAACAGCGGCATCGACGCCGTGAAGGCGGCCGTGGAGCTGGGCGCCGACGTCAACGCCGCGAACGACGACGGCGACACCGCCCTGCACCTCGCCGCGCATCACGGCTTCAACGGCGTGGTCCGCTACCTGGTCGGCCAGGGCGCCGACCTCCACGTGCGGAACGCGCGCGGACAGACGCCGCTCGACCGGGCGCTCGGAACCCGCGGCCGCGTGCCGGCAAGGAACCCCGTCACGGACACGGACACCAGCACGGCGGAGCTGCTCAGGGCCCTGGGCGCCAGCGAATAGCTGGCAGGCCCGGTCGCCGGATCGGCGGGCGGCGGCAAGCTGTTCGCGCCTGCACGTGCCGGGATGCGCCCGCCGCGTTTCGGCCGCATACAATGGAGCCGTGCAGTTTCCCATTCGCGATGACCAGGAGGAGCGTCGATGAGGCTGGCATCCCGGCGTTCGGCGAATCGGCAGGTCGGCGCGGCGGCCGGACTCTTCGTGGCGGGGCTGGCGCTCGCCGCCGGCGGGTCCGCGGGCCAGGCGCAACAGCAGGCGCAGGGCCACGGCTACAGCCGGCCGGCGCGGAGTCCGCACGGCAGCCGGTCCGAGGTGATCGCGCCGCACGGGATGGTGGCGGCCAGCCAGCCGCTCGCCGCCCAGGTCGGTCTCGACATCCTCAAGGCCGGCGGCAATGCCGTTGACGCGGCGGTCGCGGTCAACGCCGCGCTGGGCCTGGTGGAGCCGCACATGAACGGCGTCGGCGGCGACCTGTTCGCCCTGGTGTGGCACGCCGAGACGGAGCGGCTGTACGCCCTTAATGCGACCGGCCGCGCGCCGCACGCCATCAGCCGCGAGACGCTGGTCCGCCAGGGCTACGAGCGGATGCCGGGCGACGGCCCGCTCACCTGGACCGTCCCCGGCGCGGTCGATGGCTGGCAGCAGCTCCTGGACCGCTTCGGCACGCTGCCGCTGGCCGACGTGCTCGCCCCGGCGATCGCCTATGCCCGCGGCGGCTTCCCCGTGAGCGAGATCATCGCCGGCCAGTGGAACGCCGCGGCGACGGCGCTGGCGGCGTGGCCGGACTCGGCCGCCACCTACCTGCCCGGCGGCCGGGCGCCCCTGCCCGGCGACGTATTCCGGAACCCGCGGCTCGCGGCCACCTACGAGGCCGTGGCGGAGGGCGGCCGCGACGCGTTCTACCGCGGCGACATCGCCCGCCGCATCGTGGCGTTCAGCGAGGGCAACGGCGGCTACTTCACGCTGGCCGACTTCGAGGACCACACGTCCGTCTGGATCGAGCCGGTCAGCACGAGCTATCGCGGCTACGACGTCTGGGAGGTCCCGCCCAACAGCTCCGGCATCCTGGCCCTGATGATCCTCAACCTGATGGAGGGCTACGACGTCGCCGCCCTCGGCCACAACAGCGCCGACGCGCTGCACCTGTTCGCCGAGGCCAAGAAGCTGGTCTGGGCCGACCGCGACACCTACGTGGCCGACGCCGACGCCAACCCGCTGCCGACGCGCCAGCTCATCTCGAAGCCCTACGCGGAAACGCGGCGGAAACTGATCGACCCCGACCGCGCGGCCACCGCCGTCACGCCCGGCCGGCCGTTCGAGCAGAGCGAGACCGTCTACCTGACGGTGGTCGACAAGGACCGCAATGCCGTATCGCTGATCGAGAGCATCTTCGGCAGCTTCGGCTCCAAGGTCGTGCCGGGCGACGTCGGCTTCGCCCTGCAGAACCGCGGCAGCGGGTTCACGCTGGAAGAGGGGCACCTCAACGCGCTCGCGCCGCACAAGCGCTCGCTGCACACCAACATGCCCGGCTTCGTCACACGGGACGGCAAGCCGTTCCTCTCGTTCGGCGTCATGGGCGGCCCGATGCAGCCGCAGGGCCACTGGCAGGTGCTGTCGAACATGATCGACTTCGGGATGAACCTGCAGGAGGCAGGCGACGCGGCGCGGCTACGCCACCTCCCGAGCTACCACCCGGGCGGCACGCTGGCCGTCGAGCCCGGCATCCCGGACGACGTCGTCGCCGAGCTGCGGCGCCGCGGCCACCACGTCGTGCGGGCCGGCGGCGGGGCGATGGGCGGCTACCAGGCGATCATGATCAACCCGGAGACCGGCATGCTGCACGGCGGCACCGACCCGCGCAAGGACGGCCAGGTGGTGGGGTACTGACGGTCGGCCGGTTTGCCAAGCGGTCTCAGGCTACTTCGGGTAGTACTCGTCTTGGTCGACCGGCGTTCGCGGATTTCGCGGGATCACCAACGGCGGCATCTCGCCCGGATTGTCCACTTCCGGCACGTCCGGCCCCAAATGCGAGAGACCGTACGCGACCAGCAGGAACGTCGCGTCCTCTCGCAGCGGAATCGGCTGCCCACCCTCAGGCCACTCGTACAGATCGTCTGGAGCGCCCGCACTCCGAATGGACCGTTCGGCAAGTTGGCTAAACCAGACGGATCTCTGCAGGGACTCGCGCACTGCCCTGACCTTACTCCCTCCGCCGAGTACGAAGAGCCCATAATCGTACCATGCGCTCACGTGCTTCTCCTTTTTGTATGCATCGGCCCAGGTAGCGCGGTAGGTCTCGTAGATCTGCTCGCACACCGACCGGACACGCGGGTGCTTGGCCAGTCCGTACCGCTCGACCACCTCGTTCTCCCGACCACGTAGCTGCGCAGGCGAAAGGCCGTGCCCGTCGATCGTTGCTAAGCAGTCGTCGAGCGCATCCATCGCCGGCGGGGATGAGCGTGCGCTGTAGAAGCCGAGTGCGTCCTTCACCCACGCATCACCTACATGACGATCTCGAATGCGAAAGAAGCTAACGTCCGTCGTACCAGCGCCAACGTCGACGCAGGCGTAGAGCCCACGACCAACAAGCGGCGACCGAAACATCCACAGTAGCCCAGCCTCCGCCTCAGATCGGATCCACTCGCGAGATGCGGCCACTTCGCGTGCAGCTGCGTGGGCTCGCGCTGCAGCGATCAATTCCTGCGCACGGTCGATGTGGATGCCGTCGGCCAGTGACGGCTGCTCTTCCTCAGCCTTCCAGATGTAGAAGGCAACGCGCGCAGTAATCGTTTAGCGGGGTGATCCTACTGACGACAGGCGTTGGAATGGGTCAGGGACTTGGAAGTGGCGCGGGGTTCGGGCGCACGACGGGAATCGTTCGAGGACATGGCGTCTCACACGCGGGTCACTGCGATGACGCCGCGCCGGCCTGGGACCGCGGTGGGAACCGGCGCCTGCGTAGCGCTGGTTGGCTTGGGCCGGGGGCGGGCGGAACGCCTGGTGGCGGCAGCGCGTAGCGGGGTTGGCCGTTGGGGACGCCTGCTGCGCGCGGTGGCGAGTCGTTGGGCGCAGGGGGCAGCTTGCCGGCAGTCTGGCCGGGGCGCGGCGGCCCACGACGGTGAGACGGTCGGTCTGGCGCGTGGACCGGTCGTGGTGGCGTTGCAAGCCGTCACGCCGGCGGGGGCGGGCGTTGGAGTGGTTCGGGGACGACGGGGTCGGTGGCGTGGAGGATGGTGGCGATCAGCGGGGTGAGGTCGAGGTGGCGTTGGTGAACGGTGCGCACGACGCTGGCGAGCACCTGCTGGGTGTCGGCGCCGTGCCGGGTGCGATTGCCGCCGCAGACCTTGCGGGTGACGACGGCGGGTCGGATGGCCTGTTCGGCGCGCCAGTTGGTGGCGTCGACCGACGGGTCCCACAGAAAGCCGAATACCGCAGGGAATTCGGTGGCCAGGTGCGCGGCGAAGCGCTCGGCGTCGGCGAGCACCGGCGGGTTGTCGATCAGCCGACCGAGTTGGGCGAGCAGTCGGCCGCGAGCGGTTGCCAGACCATGGTCGCTCAGAAGCCCGGCGTCGCGGCGGTCGCGCAGCTTGAGAGCGGCCTGCAGGACGGCTTGCACCCGGGCGGCCCATGGGCTGTGAGGATGATCATCCTGGAGGTGCTTGCAGCGTCGGAGCAGGTGCGCCACGCAGGACTGGTGCAGCGCGTCGGTGAAGCGGCGATACGGCGCCCACCCGTCGCGCACGAGCACGCCGTCGTAGTCGGCCCCGAGCACGGTGGCGGCAGCGTCGAACCCGCGGCCGGGGCAAATGGCGTAGACCGTCGTCTGGGGCGTGGCGAAGACCCACAGCCAGTGGCGGACGGCGCCGACGCGCCAGCCGGTTTCATCCGGCGTGACCACGGGACTTTCCCGCACCTGCGCGCACAATGCCGTGTAGGTCGGCGCCGCCTCGCGGGCGGTGCGATGCAGCACCTGCGCGAGGCCTCCGGGCGTAACCGTCAATCCGCATTGCGTCTTCAACAGGTGCGCGATCTTGGCCAGCGGCACGCCCAGGTGCGTGTGCAACTCGACGACCAGCGCGACGACCGCGGGGCCGAGCTGCACGCTGGCCGCCCCCAGCGCGTCGGAGGTCTGCAGCGGGTGGCGGCCCTGAACGCGCCGCCGACACTGGGAGCAATGGCCAACCTCGATGTCGAAGCACCGCACGATGGGGCGCACCTTGGGGAGTTCTTCCTGATACTGCGACGCCACGCGGGTCACCTCGACCGCGCCGCCGCAGTCCGGACAGGCGGCCGGCGCCGGCGCCGCGTGGGTCTCGTCGACCTGCGCCGGCCGCGGGCGGCACGCCTGCCGGCCATAGCGCGCACCCGCCCGCCGGCCGGGACGCCCGCCGCGACCTTGCGGCCGGTCCTTGGCGAACGGGGCGGCTTGCCGAAATCCTGCCCGCCGCGCGGCGTCGAGTTGCTGCTTGAGGTGTTCACTGCGGCGCTTCCACCGATCCCGGTCGCGCTTCCACTGATCCCCGTCACGCTTCCACCGATCCCGGTCGCCCTCGACCCGCGTCAACTCCTCGCGCAGTCGTGCGATCTCTCGCTCTTGTTCCTCAATGCGGGTATCGCGCGGATCCTGTTCGGTCCGGGGGCGTTGCCGTGGCACCCCCTAGATATGCCACATCCGCCGGAAAAGTACAATCCAATAAATTGGATCTCACGCGACCATCGAACTCCACCCGCTAAATGAAGACCGCGCGCAATGGTGAGAAACCTGTCGCGTAGCGGACTCTCATCCAGTACGCTCATGGGCACTCCCATAGACATCGACATCCGCGGCGTCGCTGCCGGGGATAACGCCGCGCAATAGGCCCTCGCGTGGTAGAATCCCAACTGCAGCAGGTAGGTAACCACCAGAATCGAGACATCCTCTGCGCTCAAGCCGGCGTACAGACTCAGATCTCTGACGGTTGCAGGAAACGCAGCACCCATCTTCGGTGACCTGATGACGTAAGCTCCCAGCCGACTCGCCTCAGCCTCACCTGTCCATCCGAAGTACAGGCGGCCATCTGCCACAGTCACACTCGATGGTATGCGATAGTCAGAGCTGCCACCAAAGGCGACTCCCGGGCGCACCACAAAGCACCGATCCGTGGACGCCTGGTAGTCACGTAGTACGAGCTTGGACCAACACGTGCCGAAGTCGACTCCAAGGTGAACATGTCGGCGCGGCGACGCACCCCGGTCTGCCTGTCGTGCTTGCCCCTCGGACGGTCCCAGACCTCCCGGCCTTGCACGTCGACGCCCCGGCCCGCCGGCGCGCAACCTCCGCCATGCTGAACAGAGCCACCCGATCCGACTCACATCCCCGCTCCCATCTCTACGCCTAGCGCTCTAGCGACACGACGGCCACGGCTATTTCGCGCTCCTCGATGCTGACACTCGCCCCTTCACCAGACTCACGAAGGAAAGCCTCAAGCCGTTGTTCCTCCTGCCGAACCTTGGCCTTCGCCATCCGCACCGCGAATTCGGCCGCATGCCGGTTCTGCAGCCCCTCAAGCCGACGCTCCGCGGCCCGTACCCTTGCATTAAGAGTCCCCTGCTGCGTGGCACGACGTCGTGCTGCCCTTGCTTCCTGCAGTGTCGTCTCCCGCGACCTCATTTCAGCGCGAACACCGGCCGAATGTGTCCTGAGGCTGCTGATTCCGCGCTCGATCACCCGATCGCTTAGGACTCTAGCGGTAATTACCTTGCTATCTTTGGGGTTATGTGGTCTGTTTCCATTGCATGCAGCGCAACGTGGAACTGGAAGCCACCATCGTCGCGAAGTACGCGGCGGTGTCGCCCGTGTTGAATGAGCGCAGTCGCCGCCTCTGGGCGGCGGCCGAGTCTCTGGCCATCGGTTATGGCGGAGATGCGCTGGTGTCGTCGGCCACGGGTCTGGCCCGGGAGACGATCCGGAACGGACGCCGGGAAATCGCGCAAGGCGGGGCGGCGACAGACCGGATACGAGGACCGGGCGCCGGGCGGCCCCGACTCGAACAGAACCAGCCCGGTCTGCTGGCTGCACTCGAAGCGCTGGTGGACCCGCTGCCGCGCGGCGACCCGACCTCGCCGTTGCGCTGGACCTGCAAGAGTCGGGCGAAGCTGGCTGGGGCGCTGACACAACAGGGGTGGCGCGTGAGTTCGACCACCGTCGGCCGGTTGCTGCGCCAACTGGGCTACCGGCTGCAATCGGCCCGCAAACGTCAGGAGGGAGCGAGCCACCCGGACCGCAACGCGCAGTTCGAGCACATCAATGCGACCGCGGACGGGTTTCTGGCCGCGGGGCAGCCGGTGATCTCGGTCGACACGAAGAAGAAGGAGCTGGTCGGGAACTTCAAGAATGGCGGGCGGGAATGGCAGCCGAAGGGCACGCCGCCGGCCGTGCTGGTGCATGATTTCCCGACCGACGCGGAGGGCAAGGCAATTCCGTACGGCGTCTACGACATGGCGCGCAACGAGGCTTGGGTGAGCGTGGGCTGGGACCACGACACACCGGCGTTCGCGGTGGCGTCGATTCGCCACTGGTGGCATCAGATGGGTTGCGGCGCCTATCCCGAGGCCACCACCCTGTTCATCACGGCCGATGCGGGCGGGAGCAACGGGTATCGGTTGCGCGCCTGGAAGCATGAGCTTCAACAGTTGGCCGACGAGACGGGACTGACCATCCAGGTGAGTCATTTCCCACCCGGCACGAGCAAGTGGAATAAGATCGAGCACCGGCTCTTCTGCCACATCACGGCGAACTGGCGCGGCACCCCGCTGGCGACGTACGAGACCATCGTCGACCGCATCGGGAACACCCGGACGGCGACCGGGCTCCGGGTCCGGGCCGAACTCGACGCCGCGCAGTATCCCACCGGCGCCACGGTGAGTAAGCAGGAGATGGACGCACTCGCGCTGGTCCCCGATGCGTTTCACGGGGAATGGAACTACAAACTGTTACCCCGATGAAGTTGATAACTTTATATCGATCACTGTCCTTACGCACGGCTCTTCCTCCATGCCGTCACCCATGTCTAGCAGCCCGTGGCGAAAGTCAGGGGATCCGCACTCGACCGGCTCGATCGAGTTCCGTACACTGGACGGCATGGCGATGGGCAAGAAACCGGCGGCTCGACAGCCGTCGCCGATGTGGGTGACCACGGCGGACCTTCCGACGAACGCCGGGCATCCCTTCTTCGAGCGTCTGAACCGGGTCCTGGAGGAGGCAGGCTTCGACGCCTTCGTCGAGGGACTGTGCGGGGCGTTCTACGCTGCGCGGATGGGCCGGCCGAGTCTACGGCCGGGCCGGTATTTCCGTCTGCTGTTCATCGGCTATTTCGAAGGGTTGTCCTCCGAGCGGGGGATCGCGTGGCGGGTGGCCGATTCGCTGAGTCTGCGGTCGTTTCTGGACCTGGACGTGACCGAGGCGGCACCGGACCACTCGACGTTGTCGCGCACGCGGCGGCTGATCGACGTGGAGACGCACGTGGCGGTTTTCACGTGGGTGTTGGAGCGGCTCTCCGCTGCAGGCCTGTTGCGGGGGAAGACGGTCGGCATCGATGCGACGACGCTGGAAGCGAACGCGGCGATGCGGAGCATCGAGCGTCGGGACACGGGCGAATCCTACGAGGCGTTCATTCGGCGGTTGGCGGAAGCGTCGGGGGTGGAGACACCGACACAGGCGGATCTGGCTCGGTTCGACCGGTCGCGGAAGAACAAGAAGACGTCGAACAAGGAGTGGAAATCGCCGCAGGACCCGGACGCGAAGGTCGCGAAGATGAAGGACGGCCGGACGCACTTGGCTCACAAGGCCGAGCACGGGGTCGACATGGACACGGGGGCCATCGTGTCGGTGACGGTGCAGGATGCATCCGACGGCGATACGGCCACGCTGCCGGAGACGCTGATCACGGCGGCCGAGCAGGTGGAGTTGGTGGCGCCGGACGGTCCGGGGGTCGAAGAGGTGGTCGCCGACAAGGGGTACCACAGCGACGCGACGCTGGTGGCCCTCGGCGAGGTGGGGGTTCGGAGTCACGTATCGGAGCCGGAGCGCGGCCGGCGCTGCTGGCAGGACAAGAGGACGGGAGAGACGCCGCCGGAGAAGCGCGCTGCGCAGAAGGCGCTGTATGCGAACCGCCGGCGTGTGGGCGGGCGGCGGGGTCGTCGCCTGCAACGCTGCCGGGGCGAGGTGGTGGAGCGTTCTTTCGCACACATGTATGAGACAGGGGGAATGCGTCGGGTGTGGGTGCGCGGTCACGAGAATGTCCGCAAGCGGGTGCTGATCCAGGCGGCCGCCTGCAACATCGGGCTGCTCCTGCGCCACCAGACCGGCATCGGTACGCCCCGGAGCCTGCAGGGGCGGGCTCTTTCGGCGATTTGCCGCCTGATCGACCGTCTGATCGACCGCTGGGGGCGTCTGACGCGCGCCTGGGGGTTCAAATGGACACCGACGGCCCTCGTCGGCTCAATTGCTCATCGCCAAGCTGCCTGAACAGCAGGGCTCAGCGATCAGACTTCTTCCACGGGCTGGTACGGCGCGCTGACGGCGAGCCGGGACCCGCTCGACAACCTGCTCGACGAGGCGGCAGGGAAGGAAGCTGACGCTCCGCTGACCGCGGCAACGCGCGAGCCGACTTGCAGGACTGCTCGTGCGATCCGAGGATCGACCCAATGGCCACCGGCGCCATCAACGACCGCCCGCGGATCCGCACCACCCCCGCGGGCGGGAGGCTCTTTCGGCCCACCCTCCCACCCCATGCGACAAGCAACGCTGTACCAACCCATCCCCATCACGCTGATGCCGGCCAACAACAGGCCGGGCGTTCGAGGCCCGCGTTGAAGCACCCGCTCCGCCACGGCGCCGGGTCGTACGCGCGTCCACCGAGGGGGCCGTCATGGTCGTGCGTCAGCGCCGCCGGCGCGACGGTCCCCCTCGAGACGGGCCGTCCGCAGCCTGGAGGCGCGCTGGCGCACCGCCGCCTCGCTGCGGTCGAGCCGCTCGGCGAGCTCCCGCAGGCGGCCGCCGCCGTGCTCGTAGTCGAGCGCATCGGCCAGGCGAACCGCGACGTCCTCACTCGGGGTCCAGCGGCGCGACATCGGCTACGTAGTAGAAGACCCGCCCTTCGCGCAACGCATCGTGGATGTAGCACCACGCGTCGTGCCGGTTGGCCTCGACCACCGCTGGCGGCGAGATAGTGATGTCAAGGGCACACTCCGCCGCGACCGCACCGCGCTGATCCGGCCTGCCACACATCGCCTGTGCGCGTGTCCGCCACCACCAGCAGGTCGAGGCCGGCGTCTTCGACCATCTCGCCTCGCGCGGCCGAGCCGAAAGGGATGATCCGTTCGGGTGGTGCGATTTCGATCGCCGATGCGACGACCGCCACGAGCTTCTTCTCATGCGGAGCGGCGCCAACGGTCGACACGGTAGGCCTCATCACTCGCGGTGTCGGCGCCGACAGCAGCACCTGCTCGGTCCTACAGCAGGCGCCGCTCGACCTCGCCAGAGCCGGCCTCGAGACACGAGACATTGGAAGTTCATCTATGCTTCGCTCGCCTTAGTCTCCGCCTTCCCGGCTTCGCCGGCCTCGGCCGCTGCAGACTGCTTCCGACGCTCCGCCCAGTACTTCTTCATCCGCTCGGAGGTCGCCTTCCGCGCCTCGTCCGAGATGTTGCGCCGCCGGCGCGCAGGCTTCGCTGGTTGTGCCGACGAGCGCTCCGGCTTTCCGCCAAGCGCGGCAATCGCCGCGTCGACTTTAGCGACACGGTCCAGCAACTCGGCCCGTTCGGTCTCGAGCAGTGCTATGACATCCTTCATCGCCATTCTCGCTCCATGAGTTCGCCATCAACTCCGCAGAGTGGAATAGCATACCGTCATTCCACACCAGCGTCCGCCTCCGACCATCCTGGAGGTCCCGCACCACGTCAGCGACCCGGCCCGGGGCCGCCCGAACCCGGCCCGCACCGCGCGGCAGCCCGATTCTGACTGCGTCGCGTGCCAGAAGCCAGTCCGTTACCTTGACCACCTCGACGCCGAAGGCCCCCGACTCGTCGCCGTTTCCGCCAGAGGGTAAGCGCAATCTGCAATGACAGTAATTGGTTACCGGGTTGCGGCCTCGGATCCATTTATTTGGATTGTACTTTTAGCGAAGATATGGCATAAGTAGTGTGTGCGACGACATGCTGACGGGCAGGAGGCAGCCAAGGCCCCGCGGCCCGACCGGACCGAGCACCTGCGCCGCGACCTTGAGCGCTCCGAGGGCGAACGGCAGCGGCTCGAGCGCGAGGTCACGCGGCTGCACAAGCGCAACAAACGGCTGGAAGACGACAATGCGCGGCTCAAGCGGGAGCTCGACGCGGCCCGTCGGGCGGGTTGTCGCCAAGCGGCGCCGTTCGCGAAACCGCTCAGCGGTGCGCCGAAGCGGCCGGGCCGCCGAGCCGGCGCCGCGTATGGCGTGGCGGCGCGCCGCCGGGCGCCGGCACGGGTCGATGAACGGCATCGCGTTCCCCTGCCGCCGGCCTGCTCGGACTGCGGCGGGTCGTTGCGACCGGCGGGTGTGGCCACCCAGGTGCAGGAAGAGTTGCCGGTCCCGCGCGTGGTCGTCCGTCAGTTCGAGGTGGCGATTGGCGCCTGCCGGGCGTGCGGGCGCCGGGTGCAAGGCCGGCATCGGTTGCAGAGCTCCGATGCGCTCGGGGCGGCCGGGGTGCAACTCGGCCCGCAGCTGGTGGCCTGGGCGGTCATCCTCAACAAGCAATTGGGGTTGTCGTTCGGCAAGGTGGCGACCTTGCTGCGACAGCACTACGGCGTGACGGTCAGCCGTAGCGGACTGGTCCGCGCCGTCGACCGGGCCGGCCGCCGGGCACAGCCGACCTATGCGGCCCTGCAGCAGCAGCTCCGCCGCAGTCGCGTCGTCACGCCCGACGAAACCGGCTGGAAGGTCGCCGGCCGGCTCAACTGGCTGTGGGTGGCGGCAACCCCCCAGACGACCGTCTACCAGATCCAGCCCGGCCGCGGCTATGCGGAGGCCGCCAAGCTGCTCGGGGCCGACTTCGCCGGCGTGCTCGTCCGCGACGGCTGGGCCCCGTATCGCCGGTTCACCGCGGCTACCCATCAGAGCTGTCTCGCGCACCTCTTACGCCGGGCAAAGACGCTGCGAACCGATCATCCGTACAGCCGGGTCGTCGTCCAGATCCAGACCGCCTTGCAACAGGCTCTCCGCCTGCGCGACGAGGCCCGCGCCGCAACCCGCTCGCCCGCCAGCATGGACCACGCCCTCGACGCGTTGGCCACTCGCCTCGCCGAACGCATCGCCCACCCGGGGCCGCTCGCCGACGTCCAACGCTTCGCCAATCACCTCATCACCGAATGGACCGCGCTGTTCAACTTCCTGCGCAACCCCGCCATCGACGCCACCAACTGGCGCGCCGAGCAGGCCATCCGTCCCGCCGTCGTCACCCGCAAAGTCTGCGGCGGCAATCGCTCCTGGCGGGGCGCGCACACACAGCAAATCCTCACCTCCCTCATCCGCACCGCCACCCAGCGCCAGCTTGACCCCCACGCCGTGGTCACCGACCTGCTGCGAACGCCTGCCCCCACCGTCGCACCTGACCTGCAAGGCCCCGCACCGTAGAGTCCACACCCGGTAACCAATTACCAATGACAGCGGGTACCGAAGAACTGACCATCGACACCCAACCTAGGTGGACCATTCCCGTTGAAGCGAAAACGCCCCAAGAACCGTGTCCCTAACCATCCGCCCACGTCCGCACTCCGCCCTCGATACACGACGCTGACCCGCTCCGCGTACGTGCTCCCTGACCTTCCACCTATCTGCCCCACTCACGCTCCACCCTCTGGACATTCCGGTTCCACATTCCAGCGTCGGCACGTCTCCAACTGCCCCGCGACCTCGCTGGCTTCCTCGATCGCCCGACTCAGTTCCCGCCGCCGCGTCCGGTGGTTCCAATCCTCTGGTCGGCCGATCTCTGCCCACACCTCTGGAAATGGCAACTGAAAAAGGGACCCGTGTGGCCACTTGAAAAAGGACCCCCCATTGTTGGGTTGTGGTGGTCATCGCGACGTGGCCGGACGGAGCGTAGCGACGGGAGGCCACGTCGCGATGAGCGCTATTGCCGTGGCACCTCCTGTCGCGCGCGGGGCGCCTGGTTGCGTGTGGCGGCCTTGAGCCGGTAGCTGTCGCCGGCGGTCGTCAACACGGTGGCGTGGTGGACGACCCGGTCGATGACCGCGGCGGCGGCGGTCGGGTCGAGGAAGACTTCGGACCAGCGCGCGAACGGCAGATTCGTCGTCACCACCAGGCTGCGGCGCTCGTAGCGTTGGCTGATGAAGCCGAACAACAGGTCGGCGCCGGCCTTGTCGAGCGGGACATATCCCAGCTCGTCGACGATGACGACGTCGAAGCGGGCGAGCTGGTCGAGCTTGCGTTGCAGGCGGCCCTGCTGCTGCGCTTCGACGAGCAGCGTGACCAGCTCGGCGGCGGTCACGAACCGCACCCGGTAGTCGTGCTGGCAGCAGGCCATCCCCAAGGCGATCGACAAATGGGTCTTTCCCGTACCGACGCCGCCGACGAAGACGACGTTGGCGGCGTCGGCGACGAAGCGGCAGTCGAAGACCTGCAGGACCGCGTCGCGGTCGAGACCGGGCTGCGCGTCGAACGCGAAGGCGTCGAGGGTCTTGAGCATCGGGAAGCGGGCATCCTGAATGCGGCGTTGGATGCGCCGCTCCCGGCGGCCGGTCACCTCCAGGTGGACCAACTGGGCCAGGTAGTCGGCCGGCGCCTGCCGCTGGCGGGTGGCCTGCTCGGCCAGCGGTCGCCACTGGGTGGCGACCGTCGACAGGCACAGCGTCTTGAGGTCCGCCGCCAGATGGGCGGGCTCGACAGTCGTGGTTGCCATCAGCAACGGCCCTCCACCAGCGCGTCGTACGCCGACAGCGTCGGGACGGGCACCACGATCTCGGCCAGCTCCGGACGCACCCCGGTCACCGGCCGGCACACCGGCGGCGGGCCGCTCTGCTGCTGGCGGAGAAGCAGCCGCACGGTCTCGAGGCGCGGCGAATGACGCTCGAGCGCGGTCGCCGCCGCGCGCTCGACGGCAGCGGCCGGGTGCGTCTCCATCAGCCGTAGTATCCGGACCCACTCCTGGTCGGGCTTGCGCGTGTGCCTGGCCAGCTCGGCCCGCACCTTTTGCCACACCGGTGCCAGCCGCCAGTCGACGAGCGCCGTCGCCTCGGCCACCGCCCGGTGCTTGCGCTCGAGAAGCGGCAGCACGTGAAACGCATCGAGGACCTTCGTGCCTCTCGAGAACGCCCGGGCGTGCTGCGCCACCACTTCGGCGCCCACCGCGATCGCCACGCGGTCGTGATACAGCTTCACCCACACCGGCCGGTAGGCGTGGCGGATCGGCACCGAGTAGGTGACGTGGTCCACCCGCACGTGTCCGAACTTGTCGGCCACCCGCGCGACGACCCGGCAGGTGGCGGGCAGGTGCGCGGGCAGCGCCCGCAGATGCTGCCGCTCGAGCGTCAACGCGGCGTCGACCGAGCGCCCGTCGTCGAGGTGGCGCGCCGGCAGGTCAGCCTCGAGCTCGGCCCCGATCGCCGCGTTGAGCGCCGTCCAGCTCTCGACCGCCAGCCGCGGCCGCAACACCAGGTTGCGGACGTACTTGACGCCCGTCTCCACCGAACCCTTCTCCCAGCCCTTGGCCGGCGCGCAGAACTCGGCCCGGAACGGATACGCGCCCCAAAACGCCTCGAACGCTTCGGTCTGAACCCGGTCGCGGCCCGCCAGCACCTCCTTGACCGCCAGCGAGGTGTTATCGAGGACGACGCGATCCACAAGGCCCCCGAAATAACGGAAGGCCGATTCGATGCCGTCGAGCAGCGACTCGAGCCGCTCGACCGGATACGCCTTGGCGAAATACGCATTCGAGTACGGCAGCGTCGCCACCAGATACTTGACCTTGTAAGGCGCCCCCGCGATGTCGACCCACGACTCGCCGAAGTCCACCTCCATCGTCGTGCCGGGCAGCGTGCTACGGTGCACGAAGGCCTCCTTCGGTGCAACGGCCCGCCGCAGCGCCGCGACGTAGCGGCGCACCGTGCGCGGCGAGACCGCGCCGGCCAACGGCAACAGCAACCGGCGCACCCGCTTCGCCGTCAACCGCCGGTCCTCGCGCAGCCACTGCTTGATCTGCTCCCGCCACGGGTCCAGGCTGCTCGCCCGCGGCACCGACTCCCGCGCCGGCGGTGTCGGCCGGCCTACGGCACGGCGCACGGTCTTGACGTCCAACCGCAGCCGCCGCGCAATCTCCTTCTTCGGTACACCCTCCACCAGATGCAGGTGGCGGACCTCGGCCCACTGGCTCATCCTGATCACCTCCGCGTCCTCCTGGTCACGTCGACGAGACGACCGTGTCTCGGCCCGTCGATCATGACCAGGGAGCCGCCGTTTCCGAGTGCTCAGGGGGTCCTTTTTCAAGTGGCCACGGGGTCCCTATTCATCTTGCCGCTACCACCACACCTCATCAGCCGCGAACCGCCTGCCGGCCGTAAACACCTCGAAATCCTCCTCTCCCTCGTCGTACAAGTACGTGAAGTCCATAAGGTAAGGCCGCTCGGCGGTCGCCGGCCGTTCTCGCTCTACGAAAAACTCCTCCCTCACGGCGTGATCTGTATGAAGCCACCCTTCATACCTCGTCCAGTCCTTCCCCTCCAAACTCCTCGGCGTCTTCTCGAACGGGCACCGGACCCCTCTCGCCAACGCCTCTCCGTCCGCATCCAGTGGCCGCAACCATGTTGCCCTTCCCCCGCCCACCTCCTCCCCATCACTCACGTCTTCCTTCCCGTGCGCACTCGCTATGGTGAGCATCGCTTGCCTCGCCGCCCATTCCTGACTATCGCCTCGTCCGAGATACGTCTTCCGAAACGCCAACATATGGCCCGTACTATTCGCGGTGAACGCAATACCCCCCGGTGCCCGATGGTCATGCCACCACCGTCCATCGCCAGCACACGCAAAGTAGTCTAAATTGAACCGATATCCTAATAGCCCCTCCCCGTTCGGCTCCCTCAGGTACAAATAGTCTCCACTTATTGCGTTCCTAGGCCGTGCGCCCCGCCTCGTTGCGCCCCATCCCGCCAACTCCAGCACCCGATCGCTAAAGGCACGAAGGTGCTTGTCTGCCGCCGCGTAGGCAACCGTCGGCGATGCGACCACTAGCACAAAACTATGGGCGGCACGCCCAGGATCAAACGCCGCCCTCTGTTTCCACAACCGCTTCTCCTCTCCAATCTTCTCGGCGATGTCATCGTCCGCCCACTCCCGCAGCGCGCTCTCCACGATACAACAAAAGTGAATGCGCCTCTGTTTCGCGGCCACCCGTCCAAACTGACACGGCTGCCTCCTCAGGCACCACAGATTCATGCATTCCGCCATCTCCTCATCCGTGGCGGCGCTATTATGAAGCAACGCGTTCGCCTCCAGCACATCCTGGCTAAAGGGATGCGATAGTCGCCATCTATCTCCCGACAATCGGCTCACTAACTCACGTATCGACGCCATCTCTCCGCCCACGCCCCTCAACCAACGCCACGTCCCTACCCGTGCCTCGTTGTCGAATCACCGGCCCCTCATTCGTTCCGCATACACTCCTGCCCACGCCGAACGCGTCCAGCACTGTTCTCCCATCTCCAAGGGCGCCATACAGCCCCCGGCTGAACGCTATCGCAGTAGAATCCGAGACCGTCTTCGGCCACCCGATCGCGTACTCCACCACCCCAGCATCGACAATCTCTCCCGCGAGCCTCGCGGACTCGCATGCGTTCAACACGCACAGCGTCACCTTAATACCCTCCACCGGCATCAACACAGCCTTTAGCTGCTCGGCCGTCAATTCTGCCTCTTGGACTAACACCTGATTGTCCTCAAGGATCGCAAGACTCCGCTCATCTCCGTGCCCCACAAAATGAAAGACGGTCGCCCGCTGTCGATACGCGTGAGCCAACCTCGCTCGAGTCGCAGCCAGAATGGGCCGAGTCAATGCAATCGAGTTCCTATACTCACTTGCTCGTAATGCGTCCTGAATCGCCTCGTATTCATTCGGCATCTGGATTTGATTCTGTCGTGACCCCCCGCGATCTCCCGCGACGAATAATATAGTCGCCGAATTCGCGCTGTCGCTCGCCACAACGGGTTTACTAGCCACGTCCTTCTCTTTGTCCTGCGACACGGAAAATACATTCTCTCCTCTAACCCGCGGCACACGTACGTTACCGCCCAGCACACCTACGTCGAAATAACACTCGAAGGCTCCCACACTTCCCCCCACGTCGAGTACGGTATAGAAATTCCGAAGGGACTCTCTCCTGTCACTGAAGATCCGCGTTGCTCCGCGCACGCCGGTCGTGTGTAGACCGTTGACGAGAACCACCACCGCCTCCTCGTTGAGGGGATTTGGAAACCGCGCGAAATATCCAATGTCCCGGCGCAGGCTTCGTTGCTCGGCCTCCCTCCCGGCCGAGTCCTCGTACTCCGCTCTCAGTTTCACTGCACCCCCACCCTCTCGCTCCACCAGCATCTCTTCGCAATCAGCAGAGTATCTGACTCGCGAACCAATCGCTGTCATCATCTCCGCACATATCCGATTGCTAATACTGGACGTTGAACCCGGTCCCCCGATTACTACGAGGTTCCCGCTCGTATGCCGCCTTGGTATGTCCTCGGCACTAAAATACTCTATGGTCGCGTGCGGATACCGACTTGACAGGAACACCATCTGCTCCACCAGTGCGTCCTGGTCACCGAGATTATCCAGGTACGTGTAGTCGGGATTCCTCTCATCTGCGTATTCACCCGGTTCATGGTCCTTCGGGCACACCACCCAGATTGTGCTCGTGTCGCGAGGGAACCAGAACCCGTAAACGAGTTCCTCCTGGATTCTTGTCTCCGGAATAGCTCGGAAAATCTCCGTTTCCAACGTTCCGTCTCGCTCAAATAGCTCCTCCAGCGACGAATACACCACCGCCCTCCGTCCCCAAGTCCCCCACCCGGTACCGCCCACGCCCGACGCTGCCACCGGAATAACTGGTACGCCGCTCCCGAGCAGCCGCCCCACGCACAACAGCCCGTGGCGAAAGTCAGGGGATCCGCACTCGACCGGCTCGATCGAGTTCCGTACACTGGACGGCATGGCGATGGGCAAGAAACCGGCGGCTCGACAGCCGTCGCCGATGTGGGTGACCACGGCGGACCTTCCGACGAACGCCGGGCATCCCTTCTTCGAGCGTCTGAACCGGGTCCTGGAGGAGGCAGGCTTCGACGCCTTCGTCGAGGGACTGTGCGGGGCGTTCTACGCTGCGCGGATGGGCCGGCCGAGTCTACGGCCGGGCCGGTATTTCCGTCTGCTGTTCATCGGCTATTTCGAAGGGTTGTCCTCCGAGCGGGGGATCGCGTGGCGGGTGGCCGATTCGCTGAGTCTGCGGTCGTTCTGGACCTGGACGTGACCGAGGCGGCACCGGACCACTCGACGTTGTCGCGCACGCGGCGGCTGATCGACGTGGAGACGCACGTGGCGGTTGTGCGCCAGGCTAACTGGCGGAGGATGGCCGGTGAAAGTCCGGCGGAAGGAAGGACTAACGACCCACCTTCACCCCGAGTCATGCGCCGGTCGCTGCGAGGCGGCAGGTGAAGCGTTGACAGGGGCGCGGACGGGCAGGGCTACTGAGCATCGAAAGCGTGGAGGTCTGGAGCGCCGAGACTATAACCGCGGTCGAAGGCCACACCGACATCACCGCGACGGGTGAGGGGATGGAGGGCTCCACGGTGTCAGAGAACCCAGGCACGTTCGTACGTCCTCCGGCGGGACCTGGGAGGTCTTCATTCCGTCCCGGCAGTCGAACCGGGACCGCAGAGGAGAGGAAGGTTTCCGTAACCGACGATGCACGGAATGAAGAAGTCGGATGAGGCCGTACTGTGCGCCAGGCAGCGCGCTGGTCAGGAGGGTTGAAGTCCCTCCGGCCCCCGGGTGAGGGGGGCCGTATCCAAAGACGGGGGTAATGCCTCGCCGGCCGCAGGTGGCAGGTATGGAGACGCCTAGACGGGCACGCAGGCGAAAGCCGGACACAGCCAAGGTGGACCTGGAGCCGCCACGACGGAACTGCGGAGGACAGGGCGCCCATCGCGAGGTGGGGTCCGAAGGGTTTGCGGAGCAGTACCGGGCCGTAGTCGAGGGGGCGACCCCATGACGAACCGGTCGGCCAAAGGTGGGGCAAGGTCGAGCCTGCATTATGGAGGCGAAGGCGCTCTCATCCACCCACCGCACCAAGGTGTATGCGGACGGCACGGTACGGAAGACCAGTGCGTGACCCTGGGAGACCTCGGCGGGTCCGCGGGTGGCACCGCGGCAACCGACCCTATAAGCGAAAGCGAAGTGGGAAGGGACGCTCGTCGAGGAGTCGGACGGCCGAGTAGTACCTGAGGCGTGGCGAAAGCGACGTGACCGCAGGAGCGGCAACCGAGTGGGTTGGGGAAGGCGGCCGGCGAAGACGGTCGGGACCGGACAGGACGGCGAGATGAGCAAGGGCGCTGAGGTGGACAGTTCCATGAGCGAAAGACCCGAACATCAGCGACCGAGGAGACTTGCCGACTGGCTGGACCCGACGGGCGAGAGGAAGGTCCACTCTCTTATCGACAAGGTGTACAAGCGGAAGAACCTCGAGATGGCCTGGGAGCGTGTGAAAGCGAACCGGGGCGCCGGGGGTGTCGACGGGCAGTCCATCGACGACTTTGCCGAGGTGCGTGAAGAGCAGCTCGACCGGTTGCACGAGGACCTGCGCGACGACGCCTACCGCCCGCAGCCGGTGCGCCAGAAGCGCATCCCGAAGGTGGGCAAGCCGGGGGCGCATCGCGAGCTCGGCATTCCCACGGTCTATGACCGGGTGTGCCAGCAGGCGCTGCTGAATCGGCTGGAGCCCATCTTCGAGCCGGTGTTCGATGATGCCAGCTTCGGATACCGACGAGGGCGGTCTCAGCACGACGCCCTACGCAAGGTCTGGAAGGAACTGGAGTCGGAGTGCGAGTGGGTTGTTGACGGCGACCTGAGCGACTTTTTCGGGACGGTCGACCATGACAAGCTGCTTACGCTCGTGGCCCAGCGGGTCTCCGATGGCCGCGTCCTTCGCCTGATTCGCTCGATGCTGAAAGCAGGGAGCTACGGCGACGGACGCCTCTTCCCGACGGAGCGCGGGACGCCGCAGGGCGGCGTCGCGTCACCCTTGCTGAGCAATGTCTTGTTGACGCCGTTCGACAAGGAAATGCGACGCCGGGGGTACCGGCTGACACGGTACGCGGACGATTGGGTCATCACCTGTACGTCGGCGGCTGAAGCGCGAACCGCCTTGGCCACGGCGACGGCGGTCCTGGAGCGACTGGGCGTGCGCATCAATCCGACGAAGACTCGGATCGTTCGCGTCCAATACGGCTTCGAGTTTCTCGGGTACAAGATCAAGCGCGGCAAGGGGCTGCGGCTCCCGCCGCACAAGATCCGTACGCGCCTTCGTCCGGGCGGCCTGTACGCGTACCCGACTCAGAAGTCTCTTCGTCACTTCAAGGACCAGGTGCGCAGTCGGACGTCGCGCAAGGCGCCGGTAACCACCGAGGTGCTGATTGAACAGCTCAATCCGGTCCTGCGGGGATGGGGGCACTACTACAAACGTGCCCACGTCCGGAAGCTCTTCCACCAGCTTGACGGTTGGGTGGTGCGTCGCCTGTGGGCGCATCGGCACAAGCGATGGCGGTGTCGGGGATGGCAATCCCTGCCCAGCGCCACGCTCTACGGTGAGCTGGGCTTGGTCAACCTTGTCGGTCTGATTCCTTCCATCGGTCCCTACCATGCGCGAGCGTCTTCGTGAAAGCGGTATGCGGGAAAACCGCACGTACCGTTTGAGCGGCGGACGGAGGCCAGCGCCCGCGGGGTGCGCCTCCTCCGACCCGACACCGATGAAGGGGGCGAACAAGGGCGCGCAAATGCCTGCGGAGTCGCCGGAGGGAAGGGCCTCAACCAAGGGGAATCTGCGAGACCAAAGCACGCTCCGGACGCAGAGTCGGGACGGCGTGTCCCAGGCGGTCGAGCGGATACGGCAAGCTGCAACGAGGAATCCGCGGGAGAAACTGACTGCGCTCCTGCACCACATCACGACGGATGCGCTGCGGTGGGCCTTCTATGGCTTGAAGCCGACCGCATCGGCTGGCGTAGATGGTCTGGTGTGGAAGGAGTACGAGGACGGACTGGAAGAGCGGCTGCTCGACCTGCACGGACGCGTACATTCGGGAGCGTATCGGGCGCTGCCGTCACGACGGGTTGAAATACCCAAACCGGACGGCGGGATGCGACCGCTCGGCATTGCGGCCATCGAGGACAAGATTGTCCAGAAGGCGGTAGTGGACGTCATCCTGACGCCGATTTACGAGCCGGAATTTCTCGGGTTCAGCTACGGGTTCCGACCAGGGCGCGGCGCGCATGATGCGCTCGACGCCCTGGCTTTCGGGATAGAACGGCGCAAGGTCAACTGGATAGTCGATGCCGACATCCGAGCGTTCTTCGACCGGCTCTCACGAGACCACCTGTTGAGGTTTCTCGAGCACCGAATCGGAGACAAACGGGTCCTCCGGCTGATTACCAAGTGGCTGAACGCCGGCGTCATGGAAGGTACCGAGTGGAAGGACGACCTGCGGGGGACCCCGCAAGGCGCGGTGGTTTCGCCCATCCTCGCCAACGTCTACCTGCACTATGGGCCCGCGCAAATATAACTTCCTAGAAGTGCCTGTAGTCTCGCTATAGATCACACCGGTCTCGCAACGGTCGTGTCGGCGACCAGCCCCACCAAGGCGGATGCTTTCTGGATTCCGGGGGCCAGCGTCTGTTCAGATTTCTGGCATAATTGCGGAAACCAATACCCGCAATGGTGCCACAATGAGACCAACCGAATTCTCCGCCGACACGATCATCGCCTTGCTCCGCAAGCAGACCATCGCCACGCTGCCCGAGGTGACGGCGGCTCTCGGTCCCCGGGCCAGCAGGCGCACCGCTTTTCGCAAGCTCAAGGACCTCGACGCTCGGACCAGCTACTCGCATCGCGGCGGCTACTACACCCTCGACGCAATCGCCGACTTCGACGAGCACGGCCTGTGGTCCTTCGCCGGCGTCCGTTTCTCCCGCGCCGGCACCCTGGTCGCAACCGCCGAGTCGTTCGTCAACCACGCCCCGGCGGGACACTTCGTCGACGAGTTGGACAACCTGCTCGCGGTCGGCACCCAGGACCCGCTGCGTAAGCTCGTCCGCGACGGGCGGCTGACGCGGCACAAGCTCGCCGGCCAGTTCCTCTACTGCGCGGCCGACCGCGCGCACCAGACCCACCAACTGCGCGCGCGGCGCTTGTTGATGGCCACGCCCGGACTCGTGCGACCCCTGCCGGCGGCCGACCTGATGCCGGAGGAGCTGCGCGCCGCGATCGTGTTGTTCGCCAGCCTGCTCGACGAGCGGCAGCGACGTCTGTTCGCCGGACTCGAAGCGCTCAAGTGCGGGTGGGGCGGCGACCGGCGCATCGCCCAACTGCTCGGCATCGACCCGTCGACGGTCGCCGCCGGCCGGCGCCAACTCGTCGAACGCGACATTGAGATCGACCGGGTGCGGCGCGCGGGCGGCGGGCGTCCGCGTGCGGAAAAAAAACGCCGGAAGTCATCGCCCACATCGAAGCGCTGATGGACCACGAGACGGCCGGCGACCCGCTCAGCGGCCTGAAGTGGACACGCCGCACCACCGCCAAGGTCGCCGCCGAATTGTGCAAGCTCGGCACCGGCATCTGCGCGCGCACCGTCGCCCGGCTTCTCAAGAAGATGGGATTCTCGCTGCGGGTCAACCACAAGAAGCGGGCGGGCGCCTCGCATCCGAACCGCGACGAGCAGTTCCAGCACATCGCCGAACTGCGCGAGCGCTGCGCCGGCGAGAACACTCCGGTCATCAGCGTCGACACCAAGAAGAAGGAACTCGTCGGCGCGTTCCGCAATCCCGGCGCCAAGTGGGACCACAGACCCGAACTGGTCAACGACCACGACTTTCCATCCGCGGCCGAGGGCCGCGCCATCCCCTACGGCATCTACGACCCGCGCGCCAATGCCGGCACCGTCTTCGTCGGCCAAACCTCAGACACCCCGGCGTTCGCCGTCGACTGCATCGAGAAGTGGTGGCGCACCGAAGGCCACAAGCACTATCCCCAGGCCGAAGCCCTGCAGATCCTGGCCGACGGGGGCGGCAGCAACAGTTGCACCGCGCGCGCCTGGAAGTTCAACCTGCAGCATCGCCTCTGCAACCGGCACGGCTTGCACGTGACCGTGGCCCATTATCCGCCGGCCACGTCAAAGTGGAATCCCATCGAACACCGCCTCTTCTGTGAGGTCAGCAAGAACTGGGCGGGCCGCCCGCTCGACAGCTACGAGACCATCCTGAAGTACCTGCGCACCACACGCACCGCCACCGGACTGCGCGTGCGCGCGCACTTGGTGCGCAAGACCTACAAGACCGGCGTCAAGGTCACCGACGCGCAGATGAGGGAGCTACGCATCACACCGAACAGCTTCCTCCCCAAATGGAACTACACCATCGAACCCATGTAACGAAAAACGGAAGTTGTTTTTGCTCCGGCCCTATGTCCTCGACCTCTGGTTCCAGAAGAAGTGGCGCGCCCGAAAGGCCACGGGGGACACCATCATCGTGCGCTACTGCGATGATTTCGTCGTTGGCTGCCAATACAAGGCGGATGCGGGGCGGTTTCTCCACGACCTCACAGAGAGGATGAGCCAGTTCGCGCTTGAGCTGCACCCCGACAAGACGCGCCTCATCGAATTCGGCCGGTTCGCTCTGGCAAACCGCCGGGCGCGCGGGGAACGTCGACCGGAGACCTTCGATTTCCTCGGCTTCACGCACTACTGCCGGAAGACGCGGAACGGCGGCTTTGGTCTGGGGCGCAAACCGATTGCGAAGCGGGTTACACGAACCCTGAAACGGCTCAAGGAGCGACTCCGCGCCCGGATGCACGACGACGTCCACGAAACGGCGCAATGGTTGGGGCAAGTGGTCAACGGCTGGCTGAATTACTACGCCGTGCCGACCAGCTCCCGGACCCTCGACGGGTTCGTACGGCGTCTTGAGTGGATTTGGCTCGCGACCTTGCACCGGCGGTCTCAGAAGACGAAGACGACGATAGCCCATGTGACGCGCCTCACGGCGTTATATTGGCCCCCCGTGAGGGTTCGGCACCCTTGGCCCAACGCGCGGTTTGCCGTCAACCACCCGAGGTGAGAGCCGTATGCGCTAACGCGCACGTACGGATCTGAGCGGGGGGATCCGGGCAACCGGATTTTCTACCGCAACTTCACGTGGGTGTTGGAGCGGCTCTCCGCTGCAGGCCTGTTGCGGGGGAAGACGGTCGGCATCGATGCGACGACGCTGGAAGCGAACGCGGCGATGCGGAGCATCGAGCGTCGGGACACGGGCGAATCCTACGAGGCGTTCATTCGGCGGTTGGCGGAAGCGTCGGGGGTGGAGACACCGACACAGGCGGATCTGGCTCGGTTCGACCGGTCGCGGAAGAACAAGAAGACGTCGAACAAGGAGTGGAAATCGCCGCAGGACCCGGACGCGAAGGTCGCGAAGATGAAGGACGGCCGGACGCACTTGGCTCACAAGGCCGAGCACGGGGTCGACATGGACACGGGGGCCATCGTGTCGGTGACGGTGCAGGATGCATCCGACGGCGATACGGCCACGCTGCCGGAGACGCTGATCACGGCGGCCGAGCAGGTGGAGTTGGTGGCGCCGGACGGTCCGGGGGTCGAAGAGGTGGTCGCCGACAAGGGGTACCACAGCGACGCGACGCTGGTGGCCCTCGGCGAGGTGGGGGTTCGGAGTCACGTATCGGAGCCGGAGCGCGGCCGGCGCTGCTGGCAGGACAAGAGGACGGGAGAGACGCCGCCGGAGAAGCGCGCTGCGCAGAAGGCGCTGTATGCGAACCGCCGGCGTGTGGGCGGGCGGCGGGGTCGTCGCCTGCAACGCTGCCGGGGCGAGGTGGTGGAGCGTTCTTTCGCACACATGTATGAGACAGGGGGAATGCGTCGGGTGTGGGTGCGCGGTCACGAGAATGTCCGCAAGCGGGTGCTGATCCAGGCGGCCGCCTGCAACATCGGGCTGCTCCTGCGCCACCAGACCGGCATCGGTACGCCCCGGAGCCTGCAGGGGCGGGCTCTTTCGGCGATTTGCCGCCTGATCGACCGTCTGATCGACCGCTGGGGGCGTCTGACGCGCGCCTGGGGGTTCAAATGGACACCGACGGCCCTCGTCGGCTCAATTGCTCATCGCCAAGCTGCCTGAACAGCAGGGCTCAGCGATCAGACTTCTTCCACGGGCTGGTAGGGGCAGCCTTCGAGGGCGCTGTCGCGGCGCTCAACGGGGGCAACCTCGGCGGATTCCTCGATACAGTGCACGACGAGGCGCTGTCGTTCTACTCGTGCGGCCCCACCTCGGGCAAGCAGGGGCGCGAGGCTTGCGCCGTCGACTGGCAGATCTTCATGAACACGACCACCAACGCGCGGTTCGAGACGAAGAACGAGGAGTACCGTGTCATCGGCGACGCCGGCATTGCCTACGGCGAGTACTCGTTGTCGGTGAACTACAACGACCAAGGCCGGCAGACCGTACACGAGGGGCGCTACACGATGACCTACACCAAGGTGGGCGACGGCTGGCGTATCGTGATGCAGCACAACACGCCCGCCGCCGAGGCGCCGCAGCCGGTCCGCAGTCTGCTCCGGGAATCGAGGTAGCAGCCGATCACCCGGGAGGCGGCAACCATCCCGTCCGGCGGCGCGTCAAGCCGCGCTTTGAGGTTGCCCCGATCCCGTGGACGGGTTAACGCTTGCGGGTTCACATGATGACAGGTCCTTGGTCTTCCGTGTTAGTCATCGACGATGAGCGCTGTGGGAGTGTGGGAAACTCGCGGCCCCGGCGCAGGCATAGTCGGCAGCGCTCGCCCGCGAGATTTCCAACGGCGTGTGGGCGCCCGTCTCGCTGACCTCCGGATTCAGCGCGACGTCGACCGGGCGTCCATGCGCCGGGCACTTCCACAGCGCCCCGTGGGGATACGGTGCGCGGTTCGAGCATGCGGTGACGCCTTCGGCAACCGCCGGGGCCGAGGGGAGCTCGGCGACCCGGCAGGCCCGCCGTCATCTCCTCCCGACAGGTCCCACAGCAGCTATCCGGCTTGCGAAGCCGGAGGCGAGCCGTGTGCCTGTAGACCATCGTTCCCTCCGTGTGTTTCCAGAAGAAAGCCGGTGACGACGCGAGTCGGCGCCGGCGAGCCGGGCCCGAACGGACTCGTGTGCGGCTGCAGCGCCTCCACCGGCCGCTCAACGTCCGCAGCGGCTGCCGCATGGAGACGTTCAAACTCCAGCGGCGACAGGTAGCCGAGCGCAGAATGGCGGCGGCGCGTGTTGTACCAACCTTCGACGAACTCGAACACGGCCGCCCGCGCCTCGGCGTGCGTCGCCAGCCTCGTCCGGTCGAGCAGCTCGCACTCGAGCGTCGCGAAGAAGCTCTCGGCCATCGCATTATCGAAGCAATCGCCCACCGAGCCCATCGACAGCGCCACGCCCCATTTCCGGCAGCGGGCACCGAAGGCCAGCGACGTGTACTGGCAGCCTTGGTCGGAGTGATGGACGACCGCGTCGGGCCGGCGTTGCGCCACGGCCATCTCCAGCGCTTCGATCACCAGCGCCGTGCGCAGGTGCGGGGCCATCGCCCAGCCGACGGGACACCCGACACACTACCCATCTCGAAGACCTTCCTGACTTCGCGACCATCACTCGTGAGGCGCATCCCTT
The DNA here is from genome assembly GCA_965222265.1 of Vicinamibacterales bacterium. Taxonomy (GTDB): domain Bacteria; phylum Acidobacteriota; class Vicinamibacteria; order Vicinamibacterales; family UBA8438; genus JAAXGX01. The sequence goes on along the minus strand of CBDCTP010000003.1, from coordinate 3,543,708 downwards.
CCAAGGCCAACGTCTCGCGGTCTTGAGGCGGATGCACCGGCAAGGCGGGCACCAGCTTCTGTTGCTGTTTCCAGATGGAGGCCGGCGGTTGGTGCCGGTCGCCTGGACCGACGCCGCATCAGCCGGCGCGGACGACCGTGTCGCCCGCGCCGCACACACTCTGGCCGGCATCGCCGACTTGTTGCGGATGCGGACGGTTGTCGACGCTCTTCTCCGTCGCCTTGAAGCGGAGGAGGAGCATGCAACTGAATCTCGGCTTTCTGAAGGACCCGCGCCCCGACCAGAACGTGTGGGCGGCGCTGGAGGACGAGCAGCGCATCGGTGTGCTGGACGTGCTGGAGAGACTCATCGTGCAAGCGGCGCGACCCGAACCGGAAAAAGAGGACGACGATGAGTGAGACGAAAGTCCAGCCCACCCACCTGCGCCGCGCCGCCGTCGTGTACGTGCGACAGTCCACTGTCGCCCAGGTCGAGCAGAATCGCGAATCGACGCGACGGCAATATGATCTGGCCGAACGGGCGCGCCAGCTCGGGTGGCGCACCGATCAGATCACGGTGCTCGACGAGGACCTGGGGTTGTCTGCTGCGACCACGCAGGGGCGGGGTGGCTTCGCCCGCATGACCGCGCAGGTCGCCCTCGGACACGTCGGCATTCTCCTCGGCCTGGAAGTCTCGCGGCTGGCCCGCAACAACGCCGACTGGTACCGGTTGCTCGACCTGTGCGGCATGACCGACACGCTGATTGGCGATGCCGACGGCGTGTACGATCCGAACGTCTTCAACGACCGGCTCATACTCGGGCTGAAGGGGACGATGAGCGAGGCCGAACTGCATGTCCTGCATGCGCGCCTCGACGGCGGGATCCGCAACAAGGCGGCCCGCGGAGAGCTGCGTTGCGGTCTGCCCGTCGGGCTCGTCTGGGGCGAGCGCGACGGCGAGATCCGGCTGCATCCCGACGAAGCGGTCACCGGGGCCGTTGGTGCCGTTTTCGAGCGGTTCGCCGAATTTGGGTCGGTGCGCCGCGTCTGGTTGTGGTTCATCTCCGAGAAGCTCACGTTTCCGCTGCGCTTGAACCACGGCGACACCATCCGCTGGGTTCCTCCGTCGTATCATGCGATTCATCAGGTACTCACCAATCCGGCCTATGCTGGCGCCTACACGTACGGCAAGTCGAGGCAGGAGCGCGTCGTCGACGAAAACGGTGTGGTGCGCCAGCGTGTGCGTCGAGTACCGCGCTCGGAGTGGCCAGTGCTGATCACCGACCACCACCCGGGCTATATCGACTGGCCGACCTACGAGGACAACCTCGCCCGCATCGCCGGCAACACGCGGCCGCGACCGCATGCAGCGGGGAGCGGCGCGGCCAGAGAGGGAAGCGCGCTGCTGCAAGGCATCGCCACGTGCGGCCACTGCGGGCGGCGGCTGTATGTCCATTACCGGGGACGAAACGCCTCGCCGGGCTATCACTGTTCGGGTCAGGACATTGACCAGGAAAGAGGCGTGTACTGCCTGTACATCGGCGGCGTGCAGATCGACCAGGCGGTCTCCGAGGCCGTGCTCGCCGCGGCGCAGCCGGGCGGTCTGGAGGCCGCGTTGCGCGCCGCCGAACGCATCGAAGCCGATCACGACGGCGCGCTCGAACAGTGGCGTCTGGCCGTCGAACGGGCGCGCTATGAAGCCGAGCGCGCCGAACGCCGGTACCGCGCCGTCGAGCCCGAGAATCGCCTCGTCGCCCGCGGCCTCGAGACGGAATGGGAACAGCGCCTGAGCGAACTCGAACAAGCGCGGTCCGAACTCGAACGCCGCGAGCGGCGCCGACCGCGCGAACTGACGACCGACGAGCGCAAGGCCGTACTCGCACTCGGCATGGACCTGCCGCGGGTCTGGAAGGCGCCCACCACCACGGCGCGGGACAAGAAAGAGTTGCTGCGCACATTGCTCGATGAAGTCATCGTCGCCGCGCCGCGCGGTGGACACACCGCCCACCTGACGCTGCGTTGGCGTGGGGGTCTGCTGACCGAGCTCGACATTGATCGCCCGCGGACGCGCCAGCCGCCGATCCGAACCGACGAGGACACCCTTGAACTCGTGCGCCGCCTGGCCCGCCACTATCCCGATGCGGTGATCGCCGGCATCCTGAGCCGCCAAGGCAAGAAGACCGCCTACGGCCACCCCTTCACCGCCATGCATGTCGGGAACCTGCGCCGCAACTGGAACCTCGGGCGATTCGACCCGGCCACCCGCTCGACCGACGGTGAACTGGTCAGCATCCAGCAAGCGGCCGAGCGCGTGGAGATGGCGCCCTCGACCCTCCACCGCTGGATCAACGACGGATTCATTGCCGGCGAACAGCTCACGCCCGGGGCACCGTGGAGGATCCGCATCACCCCGGAACTGCTCGCCCGCTTCGTCGAACACGAACAGACGCCGGCGGGGTACGTGCCGATGCAGGACGCGACTCGAATCCTCGGCGTGTCGCGCCAGACGGTGTTGCAGCGTGTCAAGCGCGGCGAACTCGACGCCGTGCATGTCCACCACGGGAAGAGAAAAGGCCTGCGAATCAAGGTGATCGACGATCAAGCCACGCTGTTCAAACACTCCTCATAAGTTTGGGGGCAGTATGACGATGGACCCACGACGCGGCGGCTGAACACGTCGAGGACGATGGCCAGGTAGAGGAAACCCGCCAGGGTCGGCACATAGGTGATGTCCGATACCCAAAGCCGGTTCGGCGCATCCGCTTCGAAGCGGCGCTCCACCAGGTCCGGGGCCGGCCGGGCCTGCGTATCGCGGCGCGTCGTGCGCGGCCCGCGGCGCCGGCTCACACCGACAAGGCCCGCGGTGCGCATCACCCGCGCGACCCGCTTGCGGCTGACCGGGACGCCGTCGTCGGCCAGGTCGGCGTGAATCCGCGGCGCGCCGTACGTGCCCCGGCTGCGAGCGTGAATCTCCCGCACGCGGGTGGTCAGCTCGGCATCGGCCCGGGCGCGAGCCGACGGGGGGCGTCGACGCCACGCGTAGTACCCGCTCGGGGAGACACCGAGCACGCGGGCCATCGTGGCGACGCGGAACCGAGCCTGATTCGCATTCATGAACCGGTAGTCCTCCCGGGTCCGATCTCCCGTGCGAACCAGGCAGTTGCTTTTGCCAATATCTCCCGTTCTTCGCGCAGCCGACGCACCTCACGGCGAAGCCGGCGAATCTCTTCACGCTCCTCGGTGTTCAGGCCGTCGCTGCGCGCTCCCGCGTCGCGATCCGCCTGCGCGACCCACTTGCGTATGGCCTCGGCCGACGGCTCGAACTCCCGAGCCAGCTCTCCCGGTTTACGTCCAGACCGAACCAGCTCGACCATCTGCTGCCGGAATGCCGCCGGGTACGGCGGTCTCGACTTCGGCATCGTGGACTCCTCCTCACCAACAGGTTAGGTGTCCACGAAATCGGGTCAACTCCACTTCGCGCGCTTCCTCCACTGTCGTTCCGGCCCTGCCGGGTGACCCGCCACCCGGCGGGATGGGATGAGCAGTTGTCGCCGTAAAAGGGAGATCGAGCACGGCCACGCGGAGGACACGGACGGGCAGGTCGAGATGAAGACCCATACCTGCACGTCGGTGGTGCCGCCAACGCGATCGAGTTCCACACCTCGGTCTTCGGGGCGAGGGAGGAATTCCGGCTGACGACCCGGCGGGCGCATTCAGCACGCCGAACTCGATTTCGGCGGCGCCACACTCATGCTGGCCGACGAGTTTCCCGAATACGGCATCCGGGGACCGCTGACGCTGGGCGGCGCCTCGGCCACGATTCACCTGCTCGACGGTCCAACCGCCCTCGAACCGCCCGGTGCGGACATCCCAGACCGGATTCCAGTCGCTGTTCGGGCTCCCCTCGTCGCTGATCTCGTAGTCGAAGAACCCGCCGAGTGGGTTGACCAGGAACGCTAGGGCTAGCCGCCGGCCATCGCCCCCACGATGAGGTACGGCTCGATGCCGGCGGCGACGGCCTCCGGCAGGGGGGCGTCGGGCGGCTCGTGCGACAGATCCTGCTCGCCGGCGAAGAACCTGATGAACGGCCGGCGGCGCTGCGTCGCGTAGTCGCGGATCGTGCCGCGCAGCGCCGGGTAGCCCGCTTCCAGGGCGTCGATCACGCTGCGCTGCGTGACCTCCCCCCCGACGTCGAGCGTCACCTCGCGTTCCGTGCGGGCCAGAGTGCACAGCGGCGCGGGCAGCACCACGCGGGTCACGGCAGCGTCTGCACCTCCACGGAGAGCACGGCCGGCAGGTCCCGCACGATGGGCGCCCACGTGTCGCCCGCGTCCGGCGAGACGTACACCTGCCCGCCGGTCGTACCGAAGTAGATGCCGCAAGCGTCGAGCGCGTCGACGGCCAGGGCGTCGCGCAGCACGTTGACGTAGCAGTCGTGCTGCGGGAGGCCGTTGGTCAGCGCCTCCCACTCGTCGCCGCCGCTGCGGCTGCGGTACACGCGCAGCCGCGCGTCCGGCGGGTAATGCTCGGAGTCGCTCTTGATAGGCACGACGTAGATCGTCTCCGGCTCGGCCGGGTGCACCTCGATCGGAAAGCCGAAGTCGCTCGGCAGGTTGCCGCTGACCTCCCGCCACGACTCTCCCGCGTCGTCGCTGCGCATCACGTCCCAGTGCTTCTGCATGAACAGCACGTCGGGCCGCGCCGGATGCATCGCAATACGGTGCACGCAGTGGCCCACGTCGGCGTCCTCGTCCGGAATGCCTTCGGAGCGCAGCCCGCGGTTGATCGGACGCCAGGTCTCGCCGCTGTCGTCGCTCCGGAACGCGCCGGCGGCCGAGATCGCGATGTACATGCGACCGGCATTCCGCTGATCCAGCAGGATGGTGTGCAGGCAGAGCCCGCCGGCACCCGGCTGCCACGATGCGCCGGTCCCGTGGCGGCGCAGACCCGACAGCTCGCGCCAGGTCCGCCCGCCGTCGGTCGACCGGAACAGGGCGGCGTCCTCCACCCCGGCATAGACGGTGTCGGGATCCTCCCGGGCCGGCTCGAGGTGCCAGACGCGGGCGAACTTCCAGGGGTGCGGCGTGCCGTCGTACCACTGGTGCGTGCCGGCCTCACCCTCGTACACGAACTCGTTCCCCACCGGATTCCAGGTCCTGCCGCCGTCGTCCGAGCGCTGGATGACCTGTCCGAACCAGCCCCCGCCGTTCGGCGCCGCATAAATGCGGTCGGGGTCGGCGGGCGACCCCTTCACGTGAAACACCTCCCACCCGGCGAAGTGCGGGCCGTCGATGCGCCACTGTCTGCGCGCCCCGTCCGAGGTCAGCAGGAACGCGCCCTTGCGCGTGCCGACCAGAATCCGCACCGTGCTCATCGAGAACCTTCCCCCCTGCCGCCCCGGTAGCCTCGCCGGTCCACCCCGGCACCCGGCAACCGCGCCCCCGGCGCACCGCGCAGGGTATCAGCAAACGCGCCGTCCGGACACCTGCGCGTGCGGTCGGCGGCGGACGTTGCGCCGCGCCGCCGCCTTGCGTCAGACTGGAAGGGAACCATGCCGAGAAAGAGTGAGCAGCGCCTGCCGGACGGGCGGACCGTGTACGACCCGCGGGGAGTTTGTCAGCGCCGAACCGCGTCCGCTGGCGCCGCGGCCGGCGCTGCGAGCGTCCGTGCGGGCATGCGGGACGGTGCCGTGCTGGTGATGTTGCCTGGTGGCCGCGGAAAGGGCGCGCGGCGTGAACTGAGAGCGATGCTGATTCGAGGTGAACGCCGCAGCGGCGAACTCCTGGTCACTGTTGACGGCCGCCCGCTCGACTGGCGGGCATCGCTGGCAGTGAGGAATCACTCGCCCACGGGGCCGGCGCAGTTGGATGGCCGACGCGGGCATCAGCTCGTCGCGTAGGGGCGAGGCCGTGACGGGATCAGCAGCTGGCGCCTGCGCGCGCGTCTCGGTGATGCGAGCCGGATTCGGACGTCTCCCGGTGCCGACGGTAGTGCTCGTTGCGGCGCTCGCCCTGGTAGCGGGGCCTGCCGCATCGGAGGCGCAGCCTCCCGGGTATGACGGACCGCGCACCCCCGACGGGAGACCGGACCTCAACGGGATCTGGCAGGCGCTGACCACGGCCGCCTGGGACATCGAAGCGCATGGCGCCCGGGAAGGGGTGCCGGCCGGGCAGGGCATCGTCGAGGGCGGGCCGCTCCCGTACCATCCCGCGCTGCTCGCCAGGCGCGACGAGAACCGCGCCCATCGCGACGAGCGCGATCCGCTGCAGCGCTGCTACATGCCCGGCGTGCCGCGGATCATGTACATGCCGTTCCCTTTGGAGATCACGCAGGCGCCTGACGTCGTCCTGATGACCTTCGAGTACGGACGCGCCGTGCGGCAGATCCACACCGACGGGAGCCGGCGCCAGGAGGGGTTCCCGCCTTTCTGGATGGGTGATTCAAGAGGCCGCTGGGAAGGCGACGTCCTCGTGGTCGACGTCGCCCAGTTCACGGGTCGGACTTGGTTCGACCGCGCCGGCAACTTCCACAGCGACGCGCTGCGCCTCGTCGAGCGATACACTCCGCTCGGCCCGAACCATATCCAGTACGACGTGCGGGTCGAGGATCCGCAGACGTTCACGAGACCCTGGACCATGAGCTTCCCGCTCTACCGCCGTCTCGAGCGGAACGTCCAGATCCTCGAATACGAATGCCTCGAGTTCGCGGAGCCGTTCCTGTCTTGGGACGAGCCGCCTGCACCGGGTGTGCCGGGCGCCCCGGAGAGGTGAACGAGATGCTGAAGAGAGCAGCGGCCGCCCGCGCGGCGGCATGCCTTGCGGTCTGCGGCCTGACGCTGCAGAGCGGAGCACTGGCACAGTCGTGGGAGCCGCCGCGCACGCCGGACGGCCAGCCGGACATCCAGGGCTACTGGTCCAACGCCGAGATCCCGAGCTCGGCGTTCATCAGTCTCGAGCCGGAGGCGGAACGCGAAGGCGTCATATACGGCGCCCGCTTGCCGAAGGGCACCATCGTCGTGGATCCGGCGGACGGCAAGATCCCGTTCCAGCCGTGGGCCGCGGCGAAGCGGCAGTGGCTCAGCGAGAACTACACGGACCCGCCGGAGCGCAGGCATCTCGACCCCAACTCGCGCTGCCTGCCGGCCGGCGTGCCGCGCATCAACTACGTTACGCCGTACAACGAGTACCGGATTCTCCAGAAACCCGGCGCCGTGGTCATATTCGCGGAATGGAACCACAGCGCCCGTGTGATTCCGATTGACGGACGCCCCCGCCTCGACGATCGGATCCGGCTCTGGATGGGCGACTCGCGCGGGCGGTGGGACGGCAACACGCTGGTCGTCGAGACCGCCAACCTCAACGACAAGACCTGGTTCGACATCGTCGGCACGTTCCACAGCAACGCGATGCGGGTGGTCGAGCACTACACGATCGTGGATGCGGTGACCATGACCTACGAGGCCACGATCGACGATCCCGAGGTGTTCACGCGGCCGTGGAAGATCGCGTTCAAGTTCACGCGCAACGAGCCGGGGAGCGAAGACGCTGGCGAGCTGTACGAGTACGCCTGCCACGAGGGTAATCAGGCTACCGAGATGATCCTTCGCTGACCCGGCGCGGTCCCATGTGGACGCGGCGATCGTCGGGGATCGTGGACGCCGTCGAGACGGGATCGCTCAGTTCGCCGCCGGCGCCAGCCCTGCCTTCGGCCGGCGCAACACGCCCTGCAGCCCCTCTTCGAACAGGGTGTAGACCACCGGCACGACCACCAGCGTCACCAGTGTCGACGACAGCAGCCCGCCGATGATCACGCGGGCGAGCGGCGCCTGCAGCTCGGAGCCTTCACCCAGCCCCAGCGCCATCGGCACCATGCCGAGCAGCGTCGTCGTCGTGGTCATGAGGATCGGCCGCAGCCGCGTCCGCCCCGCCCGCTCCACCGCCGCGCGCAGCGGGAGGCCGTCCCGGCGCCGCAGGATGTTGGTGTAGTCGACGAGCAGGATGGCGTTGTTGACGACGAGCCCGCCGAGCACGATGACCCCCATGAACGCCTGGATGCTGAACGGCGTCCCGGTCAGGATCAGCGCCGCGACGATGCCGATGCCGGCCAGCGGGATGGAGAGCAGGATGATGAAGGGATCCCGCAGCGACTCGAACTGCGCGGCCATCACGGCGTAGACCAGAATCAGCGCCAGGATCAGGACGAGCTGCAACTGCCCGAACGACCGCGCCTGTTCCTCCACCTCGGCGCCGAAGCCGACCGAGAAATCGGTCGGGGGATCCATCTCGGGAATCCGCGCGCTGACGGCGGCGACCGCCTCGCTGAGGGTGGTTTCGATCTCCGCGTTGACGCGGACGATCCGCTCCTGGTTCTTGCGTTCGATCTGCTCCGGACCGGAGTCGGGCCGCACTGCGATCACGGTGCGCGCCGGGATGACCAGCCCCGTCGGCGTGCTCAGTGGGACGTCGTTGATGTCCGCGGTCCGCAGCCGGTCCTGCTCCTGCAGGCGCACGACGATCGGGTACTCGTCGCCCCGCTCGCGGTAGAAGGCGGCCTCGGTGCCGGCCACGCCGGTCCGCAGCGCGTCGGCCACCTGCGACACGCGCAGGCCGAGCAGCGCTGCCTTGGCGCGATCGACCTGGATGGCGAGCTCGGGACGCCCCTGCTCGGCGGCTATCTCCGCGTCGGCGACGCCGTCGGTGCTGTTCATGACCGCCATCGCCCGGCCCGACACCTGGCGCGCGTCCTCGAGATCGTGCCCGCGGATCTCCAGCGCCAGCCTGGCGTCGTCGCCGGAGCCGCTGCGCATCAGCCGCGTCATCATCCGGTTGCCGCCGGACGCGCGCGCCCGCACGATGGCGCCGGGCACGGTGTTCAGCGAGCGGCGCAACGCCATGGCGATCTCGTTGCTCGTCCGCTCCCGCTCGGTCTTCTCCACGAGGGTGACGGTCATCGATCCGCGGTGGCTGGAGCCTCCGCCGAACGGGCCGCGCCCGCCGCCGACCTGGGTGGTGACGTTGACCGCCTCCGGGATCTCCGTCTTGATCCGCTCCTCCAGCTCGAGCATGACCTCCAGGGTCCGCTCGAAGCGGGTGCCGATCGGCAGCTGGGCATAGACGCGCACCTCGCCCTCGTCCACCTCCGGCGTCAGCTCGACCGCGATGGTCGGCGCCAGCAGCACCGTCAGGCCGATGAGCCCCCCGGCGACCAGCAGCACTGCGGGCCGGTGCGCCAGCGCCCGTCGAATGCCGATCTGGTAGAGGTCGTCGATCCGCTCCAGCCCGCGTTCGCTGAGCGTCATGAACCGCCCGAGGGCGCCGCGCCGCTGGTCCGGGGGCGGCGGCAGCCGCAGCAGCCGCGACGTCATCACCGGGACGAGGGTCACCGCCACGAACAGCGACATCGCGAGCGCGATCATCACGACGACCGCCAACTGCCCGAAGACGATGCTCGACACGCCGGTCAGGAAGAGCAGCGGCAGGAACACCGCCACCTGGGTCAGGGTGGACGCGGCGATGGCCCCGCTGACCTCCTCGGCGCCGTCGACGCTGGCGGTGGTGCGGTCCTTCCCCCCCTCCATGTGCCGGAACGTGTTCTCGAGCACGACGATGGACGCGTCGACGATCATGCCGACGCCGAGCGCCAGCCCGCCGAACGTCAGCGTGTTGAGGGTGAAGCCGGCGAAGTAGATCAGGGCGAAGGTGCCGATGATGGAGATCGGGATCGCGGTGCAGATGATGAGCGTCGTGCGGATGTTGCGCAGGAAGGCGAACAGGACCACCACGACGAGCATGGCGCCCCACAGCACGACGTTGCGCACGGCGTTGATCGAGCGCTCGACGAAGATCGCCGAGTCCATCCGGGTGCTGAGCCGGACCGCCGGCATCTCCGTGTTGATGCGCTCGATCTCGGCGCGGACCCCGCGCGCCACCGCCACGGTGTTCCGGCCCGACTGCTTGCTGATCATCATCTGGACGGCGGTCCGCCCGTTGATCCGGACCAGCTCCTCCTGGTCCTCCGTCCCGTCGGTCACCTCCGCGATGTCGCGCATGTAGACCGGGACGCCGCCGCGAGTCATGACCACCACGTTCCGGATGTCGTCCAGGCTCGCAAACTGCCCGGGGCTCCGCAGCAGGTAGGTCATGTCGCCGTCGTCGAGCTCCCCGATCGGCACGTTCTGATTCTCGGTCCGGAGCAGATCGATGATCTCGTTCAGCGCCAGGTCGAGCGCGATGATCTTGTCCTTGGCCAGCTCGACCCGGATCTGGCGCCGGAGCCCGCCCCGCACCGTCACGGTGGCCACGCCGGGCACCCGCTCCAGGCGTTGCGCGAGGTCGTTCTCGGCGATCTCGCGCAGCGCCACCGGCTCGACGTCGCCTTCGAGTCCCAGGAACATGATCGGCGCGTTCGCCGCGTCGAACTTGAAGATCACCGGCGGCTCGGCGTCCTCGGGCAGCCTCCCCCGCATCCGATCGAGCCGGGACCGGAGATCGTCGGCCGCCTCGTTCAGGTCGGTGCCCCAGCCGAAGTTCAAGCGGATCTGGCTGGTCCCCTCCTGGGAGGTCGAGACCACCTCCTCGAGTCCCGCGATGGCGGCCACGGTCTGCTCGAGCGGCCGGGTGACGAGCTCCTCCATCTCCAGGGGACCGACGTCCGGATAGCTCACCGTCAACGTGAGGCTCGGAAACGTCACGTCCGGCATCAGGTCGACCGGCAGGCGGGACAGCGCGACGCTGCCGAGCAGCACGATGACGACGCTGATCATCGACATCGTCACCGGGCGGCGGACGGCAAGTCGGGGCAGGCTCACTACGACTCCATGTCTGTCTGGGAGGGCGGTTCTGAGGCGGGCTGATCAGCGCGGCGCGACGCGCGCGACCGCCGGGCCGCCGCGGCCGGCGGCATCAGCCAGCAGAATCGGATCGCCGTGCTGCAGCCCCGCGGCGCCGGTAGTCACGACCTGGTCGCCTTCCGCGACTCCGTCGATGACCTCCACGTACTGCTCGTCCTCGAGCCCGGTGACGAGGGCGACGAACTGCGCGGTCGGCGACCCGCCGCCGCCGGTGTCCACCCGAAAGACGCCGCGCGCGGTGGTGCGGAGCACGATGGCCTCGCGAGGCACGACCAGCGCCTGGCTCTTGTTGCCGACGACGAGGTCGACGCGCGCATACATCCCGGGCTTGAGTCGGAAGTCCGGGTTCGGGACCTCGATCTCGATCTCGGCGGTGCGCGTCGCCGGGTCGAGGACCGGGGCGATGCGCGCAACCTGGCCGTCGAACGCCTCGAACGGAAACGCGTCGACCTTGATCCGCGCCTGTACGCCCTCCTCGACCAGCCGCAGGTCGCGCTCGACCAGGTTGGCCACCATGCGGACCAGGCTGATATCAACCACGGATACGATGGCCGTGTTCGACGTCACGTACGCGCCCGGATCGAGATACCGCCGGCCGATGAAGCCGTCGACCGGCGAGACCGTGACGGAGTTTTCCAGGTTGATGCGCAGCTCCTCGAGCCGCGCGCCAGCCTCGTCGAACTGGGCGCGCGCCAGATCGAGCTGCGCGTTCGCGGCCTGGAAGCGGGCCTCGGCGTCGTCGAGCTCCTGGCGAGACACGAGCCCGCCCGTAAACAGGTTCTGCGAACGTTCCCGGTTCGTCTGAGCCAGCGCGAGGTCGGCCTCCCGCTGCCGTACGGTTGCCCGCGCAACCTCGAACGAGGCTTCCGCCTGATGCACCTGCTGGCGCAGCTCTTCGTCCTCGATGCGCGCCACTTCCTGCCCGCGCGCCACCGCATCACCGAGACGCACGTGGATCTGCCGCAGGCGGCCATTGATCTTCGGCGCGACCTCCACGCTCGCGGCCCCGATCAGGCTGCCGACGAGCTGCAGCCGCTCGGTCACCTCGGCGCGCACGACGCCCGCGGAGTTCACGCGCAGCGGTTGCCCGCCGAAGGCGCTACGGCCGGCGCCGGGTCGGAAACCGCCGGGACCGCCGCCGCCCAGCCGCGCCGGGCTCGTCGCGCTCGCCGGCACGACGCGCTGGTAGACGAGCACGCCGGCGGCGCCCATGGCGACGAGAAGGATGGCGGCAACGTATCGGGACAGCATTATCGGATTCTACATTCAAGATGTCCTGACCGCCGGATTCGATGAAGTGACGGATTTCGCCTTCCTTGCCATCGAGCCGTGAGATGCCCAGCAAGCCTTTCGGGCGCGCCCGAGCTTCCGGCCCGAGCTCCTGTCCGATATTCCAGCTGGCAGAGTTGGCACCCGTTGACCAGCGCGCGGCCTCCGGAGGCGTGCTACGCTGCCCGCATGTTCGACACGCTCGCCGTCGCCCAGCAGCTCGCCGCCGGCGGCGTCGCCCGCGACCAGGCCGAAGTCATCGCCACAGCGATCCACGAGGGCCTCGAGCAGGGCACCCACGTCACCTCCGACCAGTTCAAGGCCGGCCTGGCCGAGGTCAGATCCGAGATCGCCGGGTTGCGTGCCGAGGTGTCAGGGCAGATCGGCGAGGTGTCAGGGCAAGTCGCCGAGCAACGCGCCGAAGTGGCCGAGTTGCGCACCGAGATGGCGAACCTCGACACGCGGCTTTCGACCCAGATTGCCGACCTGCGGACCGAGCAGAAGACCGGGGTCGCTGACGTCCGGACCGAGATCGCCGGCGTCCGGACCGAGATTGCGAACCTGGAAACCAGACTCATCCGGTGGATGGTCGGGACCGTGATCGCGACCGCTACGTTGACCGTCGGGATCCTGCGTCTCATCGGGTAGGTGAGGCTCGTCGTCAGCCGGGTCGCGCGCGAGCGCGGTCCGCGCCTCGGCGAGCCGCTCGAGCGTCCCGAGGTCGAGTCCCGCCGCGGGATTGTCGTACCAGGCCTCGCCGTAGCACCGCGTCAGCTGCCCGTGCAGGGCGCTGCGCAGCGCGACCTCCAGCCCCTGCAGCGGTTCATAGCACGCCGCGCTCACCACCGTGTTCCACGCGTAGAGCTCCACGGCTCGCTCGCCGTCGCCCTCGGCTGCCGCGACATACGTGCTCATGCGCTCGGGCGAGAACAACGCCTCGAGGTCGCCGAGCAGGCCCGGCGGCCAGGAGGACCAGCTGCCGACGCCCTCGCCCGGCCGCGCCGCGCTCGCGCTGTACGCCCCGGGGCCGTCTCCACCTTCGCGTAGCCGCCCGGGCTTCAACGTCTCCCCGCCGCATCCGCTCGCAGCGGTTCCGGCATCACCCAACGCCGCCGCCCGGCTGCGGTCTTCTCCTCCACGGGACGAAATCGAGTTCCAGCCCCGTCGCGGCCAACTCGTCCAACCACCACCTTCCGCGCCATCTCTAGCCCCCTCCTCATTCACGCGTGGCGCTCGCTCGGCGCTCGAAGCGAGCCTGGCGCTGCTGCGCTACGCGAACAGCCCCAGCGCCGCGTCGGGTTCGTCGCGATGCTTGACGGCCCGCAGCCGCAGTCCGGCTCTCGAATCGGGGTCCCGGCCGGGGTGAGGGTCCCGGCGCACCGAACGCACAGGACGCGGTCGGTGCGGGCCTCGTAGAAGCCGGTGATCCCGCCCACCTCGGGCAGCAGCAGCTGAACGGCGGCCGGGCGCGGGGGCCGCACGCGCGACCGCCGCGGGCGGATCGGGTGCGGCGGGCGGGCCGGCGATGGCGGCGAATCCGTGACACCGCGAATGTAGCCAGAACCGACACCCACAGAACCAGACAACTACAGTGAAAAGAGTAACTTACACGTGATCAGGGCCGAAACTTCGGCCTAGATGGTAGTTCCGGCGCTTACGCTAGGACATCCGTACGTTTGGACCGATGCGGACCGCCACGGACCAGCGCCAGCGTTAACGCAGCGCAAACACGAAGATGTTGCTGCCCGTGCTGGGCCGCAGCTCCGGCGTCAGGCGGATCTGGGCCGACGTGGTGCCGGCGTTGCCGGTACTCACGGCGACGTACTGCCGGCCGTCGACCGCGTAGGTGATCGGGAAGCCGGTCACCGGCGAGCCGATGTTGATCTCCCAGAGCACCTCGCCCGTCTCGTGATCGAAGGCCCGGAAGCGCCCGTTGGCGTCGCCGCCGAAGACCAGGCCGCCGCCGGTCGCCACCAGCGACGTCGTGCTCGCCCGCTGGTCGTGGCGCCACGCGATCGCGCCCGTCTCTGCGGAGATGGCCAGGACCGTGCCGAGCTGATCGGTGCCCGGCGCGATCTCCTCGCGTATCGCCAGCGCATAGAACGAGTTCTCCTCCCGGCTGGTGGCCATCATCTGGGCGCAGGTGTTGCGCAGCGGGAAGTACATCGTGTTGGTCAGCGGGCTGTAGGCGCCCGCCTCCCAGTCCTTGCCGCCGTACCAGGTGGGACACGCGGTCACCTGCTGGCCCGTCGCGGTGAAGACGACCTCCGAGTTCTCGGCCACCGCGCCGGTAGCGCCGTCGATGTGACTGATCACGTTCTGCGTGATGGTCGGCGTCGCCCACAGGAACTCGCCCGTCGCCCGGTCCAGCGTGTAGACCACCCCCGTCTTGCCCGGTATCCCCGTCACCACCCGCCGCCGCTCGCCCGGCTGCAGCCGCGGGTTGATCCAGCTCACCGCGCCCGGGTCCGGCGTCACCGCCGTGTCCACCAGGATCCGCTCGAACGGATGGTCGAGGTCCCAGTGGTCGTTCAGGTGCTGGTAGTACCACACGATGTCGCCCGTGTCGGCGTCGAGCGCCAGCGTCGAGTTGTGGTAGAGATGCGCCAGGTCGGTCCCGCCCAGCATGAACTTGGGCGCCGGCGAGGTCACCGACGTGCCGACGTAGATCAGGTTCAGCTCCGGGTCGTAGCTGGGCACCATCCAGGCGCCCACGTGCCGCCGCTGCTCGAACGGTACGTCGCCCCAGGTCTCGTCGCCCGGCTCGCCGGGGGCCGGGATCATCCGCGTGCGCCACAGCTCGGCGCCGGTCCGCGCGTCGTGCGCCGTGATGACGCACGCCTCCGGACCGCCCTCGGGCATGCACCCGCGACCGGAGACGACCTTGCCGTCGGCGATGATCGGGCCCGAGGTCTGGTGGGCCGGGTTCTTCCGGTAGTCGAGGATCTGCGTCTCCCACGCCAGCCGGCCGGTGGCCGCGTCGAGGGCGAACACGTAGTCGTCGTGGCTCGTGTCGATGATCAGGTCGTCGTAGATGGCGAGGTTCCGGTTGCCCTCGGCGAGGATGCTGATGACGAATTCCTCGAGGTCGTCCGGCCGCGGCCGGCGGTACTCCCAGAGCAGGTCGCCGGTGACGGCGTCGATGGCCTGGATGACGTCGCGAGGGTTCGGCATGTAGAGCACCCCCTCGTAGGCCAGGGGCGTGCCCTGCTGGCGGCCGCCGCCCATCGCCCGCGACCAGACCATGCGCAGGTCGCCCACGTTCCGGCGGTCGATCTGGTCGAGCGGGCTGTAGCCCCAGCCGTCGAGCGTGCGACGCCACATGAGCCAGTCGCCCGCCGCGGGGTCCTGCAGCATCGCGTCGGTGACGGGCGTGACGGCGTCACCGGACTGGGCTTGGCCCGGTGACGCCCCCGCCGTCAGCAGCGCGGCGGCCGCCAGGACGAACAGACAATGTACCGTCGAACACCGTCCGCGCATCGCGCACTCCTCCCTGCCGGGCTCCGCCGCCGGCAGCTCCATGCGGGTCTACGCCGCCCCATCCGCGCGCGGCCGGCGGCTCCGGCTACGGCGCCGGGAAGCGGCCGATCCGGTCACCCCCGGCGACCTGGCCGACCCAGATCTCGTCGCCGACCTGAATCGCCACGGTGCCCAGGATGATCAGATCGTTGGACGGATAGTTGACGACCTCCCGAGCGGTCATCTGCCGCGGATCGACCTCCGACACCCGCGAGCTCACCCCGTCGCAGGCGCCGTCCCGGATGCACTCCCGGATCGCCTCGCGCGTCGGACCGATGTGGCCGGCGGCCAGCAGGTTCTCGTTGGCGCCCCAGCGCACGTTGTCGATGTGGAAACCGACCTCCACCCCTTCCTTCTGGATGGGCATCCGTCCCCGCGACAGGCGGATCAGCGACTGCGCGCCGTAGCCGCCCACGTAGTACCACTGGCCGTCGCGCGAGATCTCCAGCCCGTTCGGGCCGATGTCCTCGCTCCCCGGCACGAGGCTCCAGCCGGCCCCGGGCTGCCACTGCCAGATGTTGCCCGCCGCCGGGCTCGTCGACGCGAAGCCGCCCTCGGGGAGCGCGACCACCGAGTTCAGGCCGATGCCTTCGGGCGCCACGGCGCAGCCGACCCACGTGACCGTCGGCGGCCCGTCGCCCGTATGCAGGTCGAAGACCTCGATCGACTCGCGCGCCCCGTGCCCGACGACCAGCAGGGTGTGGTTGATGCCGTCCGAGTCCCGCAGGTAGAGGCCGTGCGGCCGGAACTCGCTCGTCAGCGGCCCGGGGCAGTCCGCGTAGGTCTCGGTGTCGTGGTCCGACTGCCCCGTTGCGGGCGAGAAGAGCGACGTCGCGGTGTTGTCCCGGGTATCGGCCAGGTACAGATCGCCCCCGTCCACCATGCTGGCGACGACCACCCAGGGCGAGTCCGGGATCGGGGCGAAGTCCTCCGGGCTCACGGGCCCGCAGAGAAACTCGACCTCCCCGTCCGGGTCGCAGCCCTGCGCCAGCGGGCCGGTCGCGCCCAGCAGCACCAGCGCACCCGCCATGAGCATCCCGACCATCGTGCGTGTCCTCATGAGTATGTCCTCCCTCGCCACGAGTTAGAGCGTCATCTTATAGCGCAGCCCCTGGCGCTGTCTCCTACCGGGGCGGGTAGCCGCCGATCCAGATCGGGCTCGACCAGGCCATGGCGCCGTTCACCTGGCGGACCCGGACGTAGTAGTAGTCGCCCTGCCGCGGGTCGTCCCCGTCGGTGTGGCTGAAGCTGACGTCGCGCGGACCGTTGCGGATCAGGCGGCGGAGCGTAATGCGATCGTCCGGATAGTCGTCGGTCGGCATCGCCCGCTCGACCCCGCCGGCGCCGAGCGTGAGCCGCACCCGGCGCTCCGGAATCTCGGCCGGCGGCCGGAAGAAGGGGCGCGTCGCGGCGGTCTCGTGGGCCGCTTCGAGCTCGAGCGTGATCGACGCGCTCGGCCGGATGCCGGAGAGCGTCATCCGCAGCGAGCTGGTGTCGCCGCGCGTGTGGGTCGCGAAGCGGGCGCCGTTGCGCGCCGGCTCGAAGTCGACGTGCTGCGTGGCCGGGTTCGCGAAGTCCGTGCCGGTGATGCGCTCGAGCACCGCCCCGCGCACGCCGAGCTGCCCGCGCCAGTGGCGCCAGCCGCGCGGCGCATCGCCCGGGTGCAACGGCACCGCGTCGGAGGAGAACGAAAGGAGCCATTCCTCGACATCGGCGGGCCGCCCCCGGCCGACGCCGTACGTCTCGCTCCAGATCGGCTCGTCGTTCCTCAGCAGCGTGATCGACTCGATCGGCTCCGTCCCTATCACGCGGCCCGCGACGGCCCGGCTCTCCGCGTACTCGCCGCGCTGGCCCATCTCCGTGCCGTTCACGGTCACGTCGAGGATGATCCGGTCGCCGGTGGTGGCGTACGTCCGCCGCTCCTTCAGCGCGTCGAATACCGCGTCCCGGGATTTTTCGGAAGCCAGCACTGCGCCGAGGCCGCCGCGCCGCGCCGCCGAGCTCACGTTCGGGGCGGAGCGGCCGGGATGCGACAGGTGGTCGTCCGACGCTGCAATCAGTCCGACCTGGTGGCCTCGCGCCAGGTACCGCCCCGCGAACCACTCGAAGACGCCGCGCATCGACGCCACCTCGATCAGCGGCTCGAGCCGCGGGTCGGACTGCCGGTAGTCGGCCGGGTCGTGCGCGTGCGGAATGACCAGCACGTCGGCCGGGTCGTAGCGTGCATGCAGGCCCTGGTAGAGCTCGGACAGGGTCGGGTGCTCCAGTGCCGATACCCGGTCGCCGCCCTCCGCGCTGCGCAGCAGCACGCTGTGGCGCCCCCCGAAGCGGGCGGTCCGCGTCCACTCCCAGCCCAGGTACGGGATGAACCGGCCCGGCTCGTCGAACGCCTGCACCGCGCGCCGCGACAGCTCCCACTCGGCACCGTCCAGCCAGAGGTCGCGCACCGAGTCGGCGACGAAGTCGAGCCGCGCGTCGTCGCGGGCGAACGTCATGAAGAAGTCGAGGGTGCCGCTCCCCTCGGCGTGCCCGGAGTGACCGTGCGCGTCGCCCCAGTAGATGCGGCGCGCCGGATTCTCCTCGACGAGCACGGGGTTCGCGCGGCCGCGGACCTCGCCGTCCTCGGAGCGGATCGCGATCCAGTGCGGCCCGGGCTCGTCCAGCGTGAGCGCCACGGTCGCGATCGGCTCGGTCCCGGCCGGCGTCACGGCGCGCACGTCGCCGTTCACGAGGATCTCGAACGCCGGAATGGCGCCGGTCGCCCGGTTGAGGAACGCATCCTCGGCCCTCACCGACAGCTCGAAGGCCTCGCCCGGCTCGACCACGCTGGGGGCGAAGCCGTGCACGCCGGCCACGCCTGTCCCGCTCACGGCGAACGGCAGGATCGGGAGCGGGCGCCACTCGCCGGAAGCGTCGAGATCGACGTAGAGCGGCAACGGCATCCGCGCGCCGGAGCTGCCGGTCAGCAGCAGGCCCCGCCCCCCGCCGCGCGTGTCGCCGTAGGTGATGGTCACCGTCTCGCCGGCGTCGACCTGGCCCGAGGCGACCCGGAAGACCAGCGCCGGCGCGGGGGCCTCGCCGCCGCCGTGCGGGCCGCTCGCCATGTGGACGCCGGTCTCGAACGTCGCGTCGCCGGCGGAGGTTGCAAGGGTCACGTAGCCGTCGCCAGCGGAATCGTCCGTCTGGAACGGGCCGTAGTCGACGTCGGCGTGCCGCGCCACCCAGAAGCCGCCGCCGGTGGCCACCGCGCGCGTGCCGGCCGTCCAGGTCTGGCGGATGGTCTGGTACGACCGCGCCTGGAACGGGCCGAGCGACTCGGCGCTCAGCTCTCCGAGCGTCCCGGGCTCGTCGTGCAGGGCGAACTGCCGCACCAGCCGGTCGATGATCGCGCCCGCCCGAACGGCCTCCCGGCCGGCCGGCGGCAACGTCGCCTGCAGGCGCACGCCCGGTCCCTCGAGGCCGACGTCCCCGCCGCCGAGGGCGTAGGCATCCACCCAGTCGGCGAGGACCCGCGCGCGCTCGGCCACTGTCGTCTCGTTGGTCGGATTCGCCGCCACGTCGGCCTGGAGCTGCTCGACGGCGGCCCGCAGCTCCGGCGAGAGATAGTCGTCCGGCCGGCCGTCGTCCCCGCCGCCGCCACAGCGGGCGGCGGCGGCGAGCAGGAGCAGCGGCGCCAGACGGCGCGCCGCAACCCCTCGCTGGCCCGCGCGCAGCGTCATGCCGGCGGCACGAACGCGAGAAGGCGCCGCGGGTTGTCGACCAGGATCTTCCGGATCGTGTCCTCCGGAACGCCCGCGTAGCGCAGCTTCGGCACGAACTGCATCAGCACCGACGCCCAGCCGTGGCCGTAGTACCGCTTGAACTGGCGCATGTTGCCCTGGTCGGAGGACAGGAGGATGTGATCCTCCAGGCCGGCGTCGAGCAGGTCCTGCACCATCCCCACCTTGTCGGCCTCGGGAATGTCGGAGCGGCCCATCTCGTGCCCCAGCGTGTCGAGGCCGACGAAGGCGCCGCGCCGCGCGATAGCGGTGTGCGTGGCCAGCGGGTCGTGCTCCGGCTTGATGGTCGCCATGTGGCCGATCACGACGCGCGCGAGATCGACGCCCGCGCCCTCGATGACGTCCATCTGCTCCATGGCGCAGCTCGGACAGCTCTCGTGCGGCGTGTGCGTGAAGATCGGCAGCCCGGTCCGCAGGTGGGCGCGGGCGATGGCCCGGTGCACCTTCCGCTCGTCGGGCCGCATCTCGAGCGACGAGGCGATCTCGCCGAACGCGCCCCAGCGCTGCGCGGCCGCGTCGGCCACCAGCTCCTCGACCAGCTCGTCCTCCGACATCTCGGCCACGCGCACCGGGTAGATGGCGAAGCCGATGTCCTCGAAGTAGCCGCCGGCCATCACGATGCGCACCTCGCTGCGGGCGGCGATGGCGTTCAGATGCTCCACCTGCTGCTGCGTGCGCCGTCCGGTCGCCGCATCGACGATGCAGCCGAGCCCGTCGAAGGCGCACGCGCGCAGCTCCTCGACCGCGAGGTCGACGTCGGCGCGGCCGACGTGTTCATGGAACAGCGTGGCGCCCTCGGCGAGCGCGGCCGGGTCGAGATCGCCCTGCAGGGTGCGGATGACGGCCCCCGCGGCGAACTCGGGCGGCTCCACGCTCGCGAAGCGCTGCTGTGCGTGGAGCGCGGGCAGTCCCCCACCGGAGGCGGCGGCGCCGGCCACGGCAGCCGTGCCGAGCAGGCCCAGGGCTTCGCGTCGCGAGTACTGGCGCTGTCGTGCGGTCGAATCGATCATGTTCTTTTTCTCCAGTGCGTTCGGGTGTCCAACGCGTGAGGCATCCTACTACACGGGCCGCCGCGACTGCGCCGCACGCGACAGGCCTGATCACAGCGTCTTCAGAAACGCGATCAGCGAGCCTCGGTCCCGCGCGTTCAGCGACAGCCCATAGCGGTGGCCTGGGACGGGGCGCGCGCCCCGTCCCAGGCCCGCGAATCCGGTCGGGCGATAGTCGGGCCGCAGACGGTCCGGATCGAGCCAGTCCTCCAGCGTCGCCACCGATCCGCCGTGCCCCAGCGGGCCCCGGTACCACAGCCCCTTCAGCGACGGCACCTTGTAGTAGCCGGTGCCCCGCCGCGTTCTCAGCGTGAGGCCCGGGTCCGTATCGATCGGCACGTCCAGAATCCGATACCGCCCGCGGTGCTCCGGCGGCGGCCGGAAGCCGGAGACCGCCAGCAGGCGGTTGTTCGTGTACAGCGGCGGCGTGTGACAGCGCCCGCACCCCTGGCGCTCGAAGACGGCCCGGCCGGGCCGCGCGCGCTCGTCCAGCGGATTCGGATTCGGCGGCGGTTCCAGCGCATAGAGGTAGCGGGCCAGGGCGTACAGCTGCGCATCGCTGTAGCGGCTGCCCGTGCCGACGAAGCGTCCGCGCCCCGGTCCGGGCCGCTCCCGGTATCCGACGCCGGCCGGCACGTAGTCGCCGTAGCGCGCGAGCATGTCGAGGGTCTGGTTCGCGGCCGAGTAGCGCATCAGGTCGCCGATGGAGCGGTGGCGCACCAGGCCGGTCGCGTCGAGATACCGGCGCTCGCGGATGCCGATCAGATCGGGCACGCGGGCCGGGTGCGCGACGCTCGTGCCGTGGCGGATCACGACGCCGCCGGGCACGCCGCCCAGCGTCGCCAGCAGCCGGTCCCGCGACAGGCTGAACGCGGGGTCGTCCGCCACCCACGGCGCGAACGTCAGCGGGCGCAGGCCGGCCCGGATCGCCCGCAGCGGCGCTCCCGCCAGATCGCGCGCGATGGAGCGGTCGAACGGGAAGTTCCCCTGTGCCCCGGGCAGGACGGTTCCATCCGGCAGCACGCGCGTATGGCACATCGCGCAGGCCAGGTTCCCGACCTCGAGCCGGCCCTGCGTCCGTACCACCCAGCGGGCGTACGGCATGACGCCGTCCGAAGCGAGCGGCACGCCGACCTCGCCGTACCAGGCCGGGTCGGTCACGTGCCGCGGGCCGACCGGCCCGTTGTAGCCGATGGGCGCCTCGAAGACGAGCTCGCCGGCGGCGGCCCAATCCGGCTGGTCGACACGCTCGGCCGTGCCGAACACGACCTCCGGCGCCTGCTCGGCCAGCCACTCCCGGTAGCCGGGCGGCTCGCGGTCCGGGTGGTAGATCGGATAGCTCCTGAAGACCGGCCGTACGGGCAGCCGGTAGTAGTAGTCCTCCGGGACGTGCTGCGGCGTGTACGCGGGGACGGCGAGCGGCAGCTCGAAGTCGGCTACCGCGGCGGAATCCCAGGTCCGCGGAATCCCGGCCGGCACCTGCAGGGCCAGCAGGGCGAGGGCGAGCCAGGCGCCGAACTGAAGCGGCATGCTGCCTCGCCCCCTCGCCGTTACGGGCGCTCCCCTACTCCAGGTGCCGGAGCAGGAACGCGTTCAGCTCGGCGTACACCTGCTGCGACTCCGGCGAGTCGGGCACGAGCAGATAGTCCGCGTGCGACAGGCCCTCGTAGACGTTCAGATCCGCTACGGCGCCCGCCGTGCGCAGCTTCCGGTGGGCACGCACCGTGTCGCTCAGCAGCATGTCGCGCGTGCCGGAGATCAGGTAGGTGGGCGGAAACCCGTCGAAGTCGCCGTACAACGGGGAGACCAGCGGGTGCTTCAGGTCATGGTCGCCGGCATACAGATGGGCGGCCGCGCGCAGCAGGCCGTCGTAGGTCATGAGCACGCGGTCCACGGCTTCGTTGGTGAACAGCGTGTCGCTGGTCTTGGTCAGATCGGCCCAGGGCGTCCCGGCATACAACGCGCCGGGCACGTCCAGGCCGAGCTCGATGAAACGGTGCACGGCCGCCAGCGTCAGGCCGCCGCCGGCCGAGGTGCCACCCAGCGCGACCGATCTCGCGGACCGGTTCCCGAGGACGTGGCGATAGATGGTGACGACATCGTCGACCGCCGCCGGGAACGGATGCGCCGGCGGCATGCGGTAGTCGATGGACAGCACCGGAATGCGGGCCCGGCCGGCAATCACCACGGCTTCCTGCGCGCCCGCGTCCCCGCCGCCCAGCACATAGGCTCCGCCGTGCACGTAGAGGAACAGGTGTTCGGCATGGGCGGGATCGACCTCGTTCGGCACGACGTGATGCAGGGGCACGCCCTCCACCTCCAGGCGCTCCACGGAGACGCCGAGCTGCTCCGCGACCGCGTCGAGGCTCGCCCCGGCGGCGGCGTCGGCCGCCGCAACGAACGCGGCCCATTCGGCGTCGGTCTCGGGGCTGACGGTCTCGTCGCCGACCGCTCCCACCACGGGTGCGGCGGCAAGCGAGCCCCGCAGCGCCTCGCTCGCGGCGGCCGGCACCGGCAACAGTCGGGCGTCGATGGTCCGGGACCCCTCCTGGGCCCTTGCCGTGGATACGAAGCCGACAGAAAGCACGGCGGCACACACCATCGCTGTCGCTGCCGACAGCCATTTCCTGAACTTCATCACGCGTTCTCCCTTCGCAACGCCCCTGCCATCTTCCCGAGTCGTGTGGGAGGATACCGGCGGCCCGGAGGAACGGTCAAACACGGGCCGGATCCGTGCTGTCAGAGCCGCCGCGCGATGACGACCCAGGCGTCCGCAGCGGGTGACCATTCGGCGCCGGCGTAGTCGCCGAGGACGGCGTCGACGCGGAACCCGGCCGCCTCCAGGCGCTCCGCCACCTGCGGTACCGTGACCGTGCGAAACGCGAGCGAGAAGCGGTGCACGGTGCGCCGGCGACCGCGCCACTCCAGGAACTCCTGGTCGAATACCGTCAGGCCGTGCTCGCGTACCTGCCGCACCGACTCGATCAGGGTGACCCGGCGCTGCCCGCCCATCGGCCCCCGCAACGCCACGCGGCGGCGATACTCCCGCCACCGCGGCAGCTCCGCCACCAGGTCCACGCCGAACGTCCCGCCGCGCGGCAGCACGCCGGCGACCGCCTCGAGCGTCGTGGCCAGGTCCTCGTCCGAGAGGAGCGACTGCAGCATGCCGTAGGGCGCCATGACCAGGCGGCAGCGCCAGCGCCGGCGAAACGGCAGGGCGCGGATGTCGCCGCGCACGATCGACGCGCGTCCGGTCAGGCGGGCCCGGCGAATCCGTTGCCTGAGCCGGCGGAGCATCGCCTCCGACCGGTCGATCCCGACGTAGCCGGAAGCGACCCGCGCCACCGCCACCGACAGGCGGCCGGTGCCGCAGCCCAGCTCCAGCACCGGTCCGTCCGCGCGGCGCGCCAGATCGGTCCAGAACCGGACGTCGCGGCGGCCGATCGTGCGCCGGTTCTCCCAATCGTAGAACGGCGCGTAGGTGTCCCAGCCCTGCCAACCGGCGGCGCTGCTGTCCGCAGTCATCACGACCCGTTTCCGCCGTAGTATAGGGAAGCATGGCGCTCGGACCCGCCCGGATGCCGAGACCGCGCCCGCCGCGGCGCGGCTGCATGGAAGAGAGGATTCCCGAATGAGGTCGCTGCTGATTGCGTCAATTGCCGTGTCGGCTGCCGGCGGCACCGCGCTCGCCCAGGGACAGGCGTCGAAAGGGCCATGGCAGACCTACGGCACCGAGAACGGCGAGTGGCGCAGCTACGCCGGCGACATCGCCGGCACCAAGTACTCGCCGCTCGACCAGATCGACGCGCGCAACTTCGGCGACCTGGAGGTCGCGTGGGAGTGGACGTCGATCGACAACTTCGTCAGCCGCACCACCCCCGGCGGCGGCGAGTGGTGGGCGCCGCTCGACGCCATTGTCGACGCGCTGGTCGAGGAGAGCCCGAACCTCCACCGCAGCAGCCAGCCCCCCAACCCGTCGCGCCTGCAGGCAACGCCGCTCATGGTGGACGGGGTGCTCTACTTCAACACGCCGCTGTCGCAGGGCGTGGCGGTCGACGCGGCCACCGGCGAGACGCTCTGGGTCTTCAACCCGAAGGGCTACGAGGAAGGGACGCCGTCGATGAGCGCCCCCTGGACCCAGCGCGGCGTCGCCTACTGGACGGACGGCGCGGGCGACGCGCGCATCTTCTGGGGCACGGGCAACGGCTACGTCGTCTGCGTGCGGGCGAAGACCGGCCAGCCGTGCCCCGACTTCGGCCGGGACGGCAGCGGCATGGTCGACGCGATGGTCGGCATCCCGCGGGTCGAGCGCGAGGCGCGCGACTACCTCAACGCCATGCTCTACTCGATCAACTCGCCGCCGATCGTCGTGCGCGACAAGGTGATCCACGGCTCGCAGATTGCCGACCGGCGCATCACGAGGGAGGCGCCTCCCGGCTGGGTCCGCGCCTGGGACGTGCGCACCGGCGAGCACGCCTGGGACTTTCACACGGTGCCGAACAGCGCCGACGAGTTCGGCGTCGACACCTGGCTGAACGACTCGTGGCGCTACTCGGGCAACGCCAACGTCTGGTCGATGCTGGCCGGCGACAACGAGCTGGGCTACGTCTACCTGCCCACCGGCACCACCACGAACGACTACTACGGCGCCGACCGGCCCGGCGACAACCTCTTCTCGGAGTCGATCATCGCAGTCGACGTCGAGACCGGCCAGCGCATGTGGCACTTCCAGGCGGTCCACCACGGGCTGTGGGACTACGACTTCCCGACGCACCCCAACCTGGTCGACGTGGTGGTCGACGGCCGGCCGATCAGGGCGCTCGTGCAGGTCAGCAAGCAGGCCTTCGTCTACGCCTTCGACCGGGTGACCGGCGAGCCGATCTGGCCGATCGAGGAGCGCCCGGTGCCGCAGGAGACGAACATGCCGGGCGAGGTCCCGTCGCCGACCCAGCCGTTCCCGACGAAGCCGGCCCCGTTCGACTACCAGGGGGTGACCATCGACGATCTGGTCGACTTCACGCCTGAGATCCGCCAGATGGCGATCGACGTGGTCAGCAACTTTCGGATCGGGCCGCTCTTCACGCCGCCCGGACGACCCATCGAGGGCGGCACGCAGGGCACCCTGATGCGCCCGCCCGACTTCGGCGCCGCGGGCTGGGCCGGCGCCGCGGTCGACCCCGAGACCGGCATGCTCTACGTCCCGTCGCGCAACGTCGCCGTCGCCATCCCCCTCTACACGCCCGACCCCGCCCTCGGCGCGACCATGCTCTACACGCATGGTGCGCCGGAGGAACGGCGGCTGCGCCAGATCCGGGAGGGGCTGTCCTACCAGGCGCGCATGCCGCAGGGCCTGCCGCTGCTCAAGCCGCCCTACTCGCGGATGACCGCCATCGACATGAACACCGGCGAGCACGCCTGGATGGTCCCGCTCGGCAACGGCGACCGCATCCGCAACCACCCCCGCCTGCGCCACCTGAACCTGCCGCCGCTCGGCGACGGCACCATCGGCGGGCCGCTGTTGACGAAGACCCTGCTCATCAGCACCGTCCCGACCGCGGGCAGCCGGGGCGGACCGGCCCTCGTCGCCTGGGACAAACAGACCGGCGACATTCGCGGCACGGTCGATCTGCCCGCCGGCACCATCGGCACGCCGATGACCTATCTGGTCGACGGCCGGCAGCACATCGCCGTCACCATCGGCGGCGGGCCGCGGCTCGTGGCGTTCGCGCTGCCGGCGGACTGAGGTGGGACGGCGCGCTCACGGCGACCACAGCGCCACGTCGAACCGGCCAACGAGCACGGTGGATGAAGGCGTCCTACGGGCCAGTTGCGCGGTTCAACATGGTCAGGTTTCAGATCCAGTGGTGTGTCTCAAGAATGACCTTGCACTTCTTGAGCTTGTCGAGGATGGTCTCGACGGTGGTGCTCCACACGAACGGCGTCGGGTTCGCATCGGCCCCGCAGCCTTCAAGGCCGGGCGGCGGCCCTGTGTCGCGGCAGCCCGCGACGTGAATGAGCAGTCGCTTCCGGATGTTCGGGTACCCTCGAAGATGGACCCGCCGCATCCCGCCGGTCTCGCACACGTGGGAAAATGGCCGCTCGAGCAACTCCCCTCGACACCACAACAGACGACGGCCCCGCGCCCCGCGAATCCGGCGCGGGTTGCATACACCGCGTCGCGGGGCGTCGCCTTGCCCTGCCAGCAGCGGCGGCCCCCGTCCTGTTCCAACAGATAGCTGCGCAGTCCCACACCCAGGTGAAGACCGCCTCATGCGCCTCGACGCTCAGCAGGCGCCGCGTCCGCGAGATCGTCGAGTGGCCGGGCGGTGAGGCCGGCGGCGCCAGACGCAGAAACGACCGCAGACTCAGCGAATCGAACGCCCGCCACGCAATTGCCAGCTCCGAATCCAGGCTCTCGAATTAGCCCACCAGGAGCAGCCGGAAGTAGCGGCCCGGCGCCAGACTTGGCCGCCCCATCCGCGCGTAGAACGGAGCGCACAGCTCCTCAACGAAGGTATCGAACCCGGCCGCGTTCAGAATCTCGTTCAGCCGGGTGTAGAACGGATGCCCGCGGCCCTGGGGTAGGTCCGAAGTCGCCACCCCCATCGATTGTTGTGACCGATCGTCCCGGGTCGTCCCTATCGCCACTCCCGCCAGTGTAGGGCACGGGATCGGCCGGGTCGATCCCTCCCGGACAGACTATCACCACGGACTGCTAACCATGACCAAGGCCAACATCACGGAGGCCAAGGCCCATCTGTCGACGTATCTGGAGACTCGAGCGCGGTGAGACGGTGGTACTCTGTCAGCGCAACGTACCGATCGCGGAGATACGCCCCCTCTCCAGGCAGCGGAAGAGGGAACGCCCCATCGAGACCGAACCCGCCCTGAAGGTTCCCGACAGCTTCTTCGAGCCCCTTCCCGGCCACATCCGGCAGGCCTTCCGGAGCGGAGACGAAGCGTCTTGAGACTCCTGAGGTGGACCGAGTTCGCCGGATCCACGAAGGCCCGAGCAGTCGAGGATCACGGCGCTCCCCCTTCGACGACGCCTTCGCGGCACAGGACGCTCTCCTGCGACCGCATCACGCCGATCCATCCGACCGGGGCTCGTGTCGCAGGCCGTCCTGCACGGGATGTTGCTCGTGACCCCAGATCCGGAAATCATCCGGTACCCTGCGCCGCTGCTCTGGTGAAGGCCGCATCAGCTCTCCTCGGGAAGAGGCTTGTTCTTCATGTCGTTAATTGCCTCGAGTAGCTTGATCGTCGCTGTGCCGTCCAGGTTTTCCCCTCATGCTGAACCTTGTAGCCTGGAAAATTCACCACGGCCCCGTCCGCGGTAGAGACACAAGAGCCTCCGTGTGCTAAAACGCTGTTGCCCACAAACGTTTTTGGCACAACGGAGGCTCTTGCGTGACGAACGCCACGATACCACAGACTGTTCGGTTCCCGGATCTGTTCGACAAGCCGCTCGTGGCCACCTTCGACCGCGAGCAGGCGAGTTCGGATGGCGGGGCCGTGTTGCTCAAGGCGGCCGAGCGGGTGTATGGCTTGGTCAAGGCGTTCGCCCGCTGTCTGGTGGATGAACGCGCGCCGGAGAAGATTCGGCACACGCTCGAGGACTTGGTCGGCCAGCGGGTCTTCGGGATTGCCTGCGGCCATCCCGACGGCAATGATGCCGACCATCTCGCCGACGATCCGATCCACAAGCTGCTGCTGGGACGCGACCCGGTGGCCGGGGGGCGGCTGGCGTCGCAACCGACGATCTCGCGGTTTGAGAACGACGCGGGCCGCTCGGCCCTCTATCGGATGGGGCGTGAGTTGGCGGCGAGCGTCATCGAGCGGCATCGGCGCCGACTGGGCGGGCGGGCGCGACGCATCACGATCGATCTGGACCCGACCGACGACCGGACGCATGGCGCGCAGCAGTTGACGTTTTTCAACAGCTACTACGACAGCTGGTGTTACCTCCCGTTGCTGGCCTTCGTGCGCTTCGACCGCGAGGTCGAGCAGTATCTGTGCGCCGCTGTGCTGCGGCCGGGCAAGGCGGTGGCTGCCGACGGGACGCTGGGGGTGTTGTCTCGGTTGCTCCCGCTACTGCGCTGCGCGTTTCCGCGGGCGCGCTTGCTCGTCCGGCTCGACGGGGGCTTTGCCACCCCGGAAATCTTCGACTTTCTCGACGCCGAGCCGCGGCTCGACTACGTCGTGGCGATGGCCAAGAACGCCGTCCTGCTGCGGCACGCCGCGTCCGCCCTGGTCGAGGCGCGGGCCAAGAGCGCGCACGACGACCAGACGGCGCACGTCTACACCGACACCCGTTGCTATCGAGCGGGCACGTGGGACCATGAGCGCCGTGTCGTGATCAAAGCCGAAGTCGTGCGGCTCGCCGGCCGCGAGCCGCGCGACAATCCGCGCTTCGTCGTCACCAATCTGCGCCAGACGCCGCGCTTTATCTACGAGAAGATCTACTGTGCCCGCGGCGATATCGAGAACCGCATCAAGGAGTTGCTCGACGGCCTGCAGATCGACCGTACGAGCTGCTGCAAGTTCTGGGCGAACCAGTTGCGCGTCTTCCTGACGGCCGCCGCCTACGTGCTCATGCAGGAACTCCGCTTGCGCGCCGCACGCACCGCCTGCGCCCGCACGCAGGTGACGTGGCTGCGCGACCGGCTGCTCAAACTCGGCGTTGACGTCCGCCGCTCTGTCCGCCGCCTCGTCCTGCATCTGCCGCGGGCGACGCCATACCTCGATGCTTGGCGCCACATCGCCCTCGCCCTTGGCGCGCGCGCCGGGTAGCCTGTCCTCCTGCCGTCTGCCAGCCAAATCCCACAGCCGCTCTCACGCGCCCCAGCCGGCGGCGCTGTCGTTGCCGCGCGCTGCGGGCACGCCGTCACCCTGCCACGGCGGCTCAACCACGCCGCAACCTGCCGCCGACACAGTCCGCAGGCTGCGCTCGTCCGACAATCAGACCCCACCCGTGACCGATTCGACAGCCTCACGAATAATGCAGGGTAGAGCCCTTGAAGGTTAGACGGCAACCGGACACCTGTCTTCACGAAAAGTATGAACCTCCTTCCGTAGAGTACCATTGCGGCCCCGATTTCGATGAGTACGTTCTCGTTGAGTACGATGTACTCGTGCGCCTCCGCGTCCAAAAGTACGCGGTCTCCGTCAAACGTGGATTATTGCCGCGCCACAACTGCGCATGTCCATCAAGACCTTGTCCGGCACCGGCTGGGACACAGTCGGTTGTTCCGTGGATATCACCGGCTGGGGTTCGCCAAACACTAACAGTTTCTTTATCGGCTCCAGAAATGTTGTATTCTTGCCGTGGGCAACGAAATACGCGCTTTTTTCTCAGTTCCAGGCTGGAGCCTCTCGGCGTGTCTTCTTTCTCCCCTCGTTCTGTTGACGCCGTCTCGACTTCCCCGCCTTCTCCCTTGGACTCCTTCTCTTCCGGAGGAACCTCAGACGCACCCGTGTCGTCAGTTGGTTCCAAACTAACGTACTCCCGGTCCTTGATGACCTTGATGAGTCCCAGCGACCGAGCACCATCCAGTATCAGCTCGAGCACCTTTGCCGCTCGCTCACGCGGAACAGACATTTCCTCGAGGACATTTGCCGCGATTTCGACCTTCGGAATGGGCGAGTTATCGTACTTACGCAGAAACTTTCCGGGAACGCGGGGCGCGAGTAGTGCTTCCCGCTTGGCAACGAGATCTTCTCCCTCGTGAGTTGGCCGTACAATCCTCCGGCCCAACTCAGTGATCTCGATCCTGCTTGCGTTGCAGCCGCCGTTAGTAAGGCCATAGGCTATTGAGGCCCCACAGAGCGTCCGAAACGGGCCAGAGGCAGGCGACATCTCAAGTGCCGCGGCAACATCGAGTGGCTTGGCGGGCTTTGATGCGTAGTTGTCGGCTATCGCCGTGGGGACACGCAACGCTTGGTCAATCGGCACACTAGGCACGTCGCCTTGACTGATTCTGGGAGGCCTCCCGCTGCTTCTTCTCCGAACTCTTCTCTTTTGTCATCTGCTCGCTTCGTTGGCTTCTTGCGGGTTTATGCGCGATTTTTCCGAAACATCTCCTGCAGCGTCTGAAGCACCTCGGTCACAGTGTCCGCACCGAGCCGTCCCAGACGCCTCGTCAGCCGGCGGGTGTCGATCGTGCGGATTTGATCGACCGCCACGAAGCCCGACCGGCGCCGAAAGCGGCACGGCACGCGCCATGGATACTCGCGACCAGCCGTCGTCATCGGGGCCACAACGGCGGTCCGCAGATGCCGATTCAACTCGTCCGGGGAGACGATCAGGCATGGACGCGTCTTGCGAATCTCGCCGCCCATCGTCGGCTCGAGGCTCACGAGGTGGACGTCGCCCCGTACCACGAAGCCGGAGACTACCACTCCCACTCCTCGTCATCGAAGGCGTTCGCGGGCGGCTGGTCGAGAAGCGGGTCGTCGCCGGCCGCGTGCATCCGCTCGGCGGCCTCGGCCCAGCCGGCGCGAGTCGCGCGCGCGGCGGTCACGACCAAGCGACCCGTTTCGGCTTCGAGCACGACTTCCTCTGGTAGATCCGCCACATCGAGCAGTGCCTTCGGCACGCGGATGCCGCGCGAGTTGCCGATGCGAACGATGCGCGTGGTGACAGGCATGTGATTACATCGTATGCACAACCATCGGTGCCGTCAATGCCAGCGTCCTCTCCGGCCGAACACGCGCTCCACGTCGCGCCGCCGGTGCTCGTCTGCCCCCCCGCTCGGCGAGCGCGAGGGGGCTTGACACGATTCTCGTGTATTCCTATCTTCGTGTCATGAAGAACGTCACGGTCACACTGCCAGAAGAGACCGCGCGCTGGGTCCGCGTGCGAGCCGCCGAACAAGACCAGAGCGTGTCGAGATGGCTGGCGGAGCTGGTCGACCAGACGCGACGCCGAGAGGACGCCTACGAAGTCGCAATGGCCAGCGCGCTGACGAGGAAGCCGCGAAAGATCGAATGGGTCGACGGCCGCAAGCCGACTCGGGAAGAGCTGCATGATCGGACCGGTCTTCGTTGATACCAACGTGCTCGTCTACCGCTCCGACGCCTCGGATGGCGCCAAGCAGGCCCGCGCGGACGCGTGGTGCGCGTTTCTGTGGCGCTCGCGCGCCGGGCGACTGAGCTTCCAGGTCCTGCTGGAGTTGTATTCCACGTTGACGCGAAAGATGAAACCGGGCTTCGACGACCGAGAGGCCCGGCAAATCGTACGGGAGCTCACGGAGTGGCAGCCGATTCCGCTGGGTCTGAACGTCGTGGAGCGCGCCTGGTCTCTGGAGGAGCGCTATTACCTGTCCTGGTGGGACGCGCTGATCGTGGCGGCCGGGCAGGCCGGCGAGTGCAGTGTACTTCTGACGGAGGATCTGCAGCACGGCCAGACATTCGACCACGTTCGGATCGTCAATCCGTTTGCCGATCCGGACCGCACCCCGTCCGAGATCCTGGAAGCCTAGCCCGGAAATCGTCGCCTGCGGCTCCGATTGCCGCCCAACCAACCCTCCTAGTGCTGTGCCATCAATAAACATTAGGACTATCGGGGAGCTCGTCTCGAACCGAGAGAGTTTCCATGCCGCAAAAGAGGTACATCGTTCGACTCACAGCCCCGGAACGCGAGGTCTGTCAACAGACGGTCCGCAAGTGATCAACGACAATTATTCTTGCCGGTTGCCGAGGACGCGATCGGTCGGCTCGTGGACGGACCCCGAGTTGTGTGAGACTGCCCGTTTTCCTCGTGGAGGGCGGGTTGGTCACGGATGGGCAGGTGCGGCGATTGCGCGAGCAACGGATGTCCGGGAAGACGTTGGCGTCGGCCGCGGCGGGCATGAGCGAGCGGACGGCGCGAGACTGGCAGCGCGGCGCGTTGCCGTCGACGTCGAAGGCGCCGCGGACGTGGCGGACGCGGGAAGACCCGTTCGTCGGCGTGTGGGAGTCGGAGGTGGTGCCGCAGTTGGTGGCCGACAGGGAGGGACGGCTGCAGGTACTGAAGCTGTTCACGTGGCTGTCGCGGCGGCATCCGGGTCGCTTTCAGGCCGGCCAGCTACGGACATTGCAGCGGCGGGTCCGCGAATGGCGGGCGCAGTACGGTCCTGACCGCGAGGTTTACTTCGAGCAGGTGGCGGTCCCGGGCCGGGAAGCGGCGTTCGACTTCACCGACGCGAGCGACCTGGGCGTGACGCTACGGGGCGTGGCGTTCCCGCACCTGCTGTTCGAGTGGGTGCTGAGCTACAGCAAGTGGACGTATGTGACGTTGGCCGTGAGCGAGACGTTCGAGGCGCTGGTGGCGGGCCTGCAGGGCGCGCTGTGGACGCTGGGGGCGGTGCCGACGGTGCTTCGTCACGACAATCTGTCGGCGGCGACGCATGAGTTGAAGCGGAGCGGTGGGCGCCAGCTGACGGCGCGATTCCAGCAGGTGCTGGACCACTACGGGCTGGGCTCGTCACGGATCCAGCCGGGCAAGCCGCATGAGAACGGGGTGGCCGAGCAGTCGCACTTCCGGACGAAGACGGCCATCGAGCAGGCGCTTTTGTTGCGAGGGGCGAGAGACTTCGACGACGAGTCGGCGTATCTGCGCTTGGTACGGGCGGTCGTCGACGAGGAGCGGAATGCGCCGGCGTCGGCTCGCTTCGCGGAGGAACGGGCATTTCTGCAGCCGTTGCCGCCGGCGCGGGTACCGGAGTACACGACGTTTCAGTGCCGGGTGCGCAAGTGGAGCACGATCCGCGTCGGGGGGCGAATCTATTCGGTGCCGTCGCGGTTGATCGGTCACACGGTCGAGGCGCGCCAGCATCCGTCGATGGTCGAGGTTCTCTACGGCGGCCGGGCGCTGTGCACGATGCCGCGGCTGCGGGGAGAGGCGGACCACCGGATCGACTATCGCCACATCATCGCGAGCCTGGTCCGCAAGCCGGGCGCCTTTGCCCGGTATCGCTTCCGCGAGGAGCTGTTTCCGTCGCTGACGTTCCGGGCCGCGTATGACGCGCTGGGTCGGACGCACGGCGAGCGGGCCGACGTCGAGTATGTGCGGCTGCTGCACCTGGCGGCGACGACCAGCGAGCGGCGGGTCGAGGCGACGCTTCGGGCCCGACTCGACGCCGGCGCTACGTGCGACTATGCCGGTGTTCAGGCCCAGGTGCGCCCGCCGGTCCCGACCCTCCCCGTGGTGCACATCCCCCGGCCGGACTTGGCGCACTACGACGCGCTGTTGACCGGCGGTCTGCACGGATGACGCCGGCGAGCACGGCGTCGACGACGCTGCTCAAGCAGTTCGGCCTGACGACGGCGGCCGACGAGCTGGTGCCGCGGCTGACGCAGGCCGGCCACCACGACGCGCTGGTGGTGCTGGTGGAAGTGTTCGAGGCCGAAGCCGAGGCGCGTCGCCAGCGCCGGATTACCCGGCTGCGACGGGCCTCGCGCCTGCCGCCCGGCAAGACGTTCGAGACGCTCGACACGGGTCGGTTGCCGGGCCCGGTCGTGCAGCAGCTGCAGACGCTGGCCACCGGGGCGTTCCTCGAGACGGCGACCAATGTGCTGGCCTTCGGTCTACCGGGCGTCGGCAAGAGCCACGCGCTGTGCGCCGTCGGGCACGCGCTGGTCGAGGCCGGCCACAGCGTGTTGTACGTGCCGGCCTACGCCCTGGTCCAGGAATTGCTCGGGGCCAAACGCGACCTCGACCTGCCGCGAGGGCTGCGCAAGCTCGACCTCTTCGAGGTGATCCTGCTCGACGATCTCGGCTACGTGCAGCAGAGTCCCGACGAGGCCGAGGTGCTCTTCACGCTGCTCGCCGAACGCTACGAGCGCCGCTCGGTGATGGTGACCAGCAACTTGGTCTTCAGCCAGTGGGACCGGATCTTCTGGAGTTGACCCGATTTCGTGGACACCTAACCTGTTGGTGAGGAGGAGTCCACGATGCCGAAGTCGAGACCGCCGTACCCGGCGGCATTCCGGCAGCAGATGGTCGAGCTGGTTCGGTCTGGACGTAAACCGGGAGAGCTGGCTCGGGAGTTCGAGCCGTCGGCCGAGGCCATACGCAAGTGGGTCGCGCAGGCGGATCGCGACGCGGGAGCGCGCAGCGACGGCCTGAACACCGAGGAGCGTGAAGAGATTCGCCGGCTTCGCCGTGAGGTGCGTCGGCTGCGCGAAGAACGGGAGATATTGGCAAAAGCAACTGCCTGGTTCGCACGGGAGATCGGACCCGGGAGGACTACCGGTTCATGAATGCGAATCAGGCTCGGTTCCGCGTCGCCACGATGGCCCGCGTGCTCGGTGTCTCCCCGAGCGGGTACTACGCGTGGCGTCGACGCCCCCCGTCGGCTCGCGCCCGGGCCGATGCCGAGCTGACCACCCGCGTGCGGGAGATTCACGCTCGCAGCCGGGGCACGTACGGCGCGCCGCGGATTCACGCCGACCTGGCCGACGACGGCGTCCCGGTCAGCCGCAAGCGGGTCGCGCGGGTGATGCGCACCGCGGGCCTTGTCGGTGTGAGCCGGCGCCGCGGGCCGCGCACGACGCGCCGCGATACGCAGGCCCGGCCGGCCCCGGACCTGGTGGAGCGCCGCTTCGAAGCGGATGCGCCGAACCGGCTTTGGGTATCGGACATCACCTATGTGCCGACCCTGGCGGGTTTCCTCTACCTGGCCATCGTCCTCGACGTGTTCAGCCGCCGCGTCGTGGGTCCATCGTCATACTGCCCCCAAACTTATGAGGAGTGTTTGAACAGCGTGGCTTGATCGTCGATCACCTTGATTCGCAGGCCTTTTCTCTTCCCGTGGTGGACATGCACGGCGTCGAGTTCGCCGCGCTTGACACGCTGCAACACCGTCTGGCGCGACACGCCGAGGATTCGAGTCGCGTCCTGCATCGGCACGTACCCCGCCGGCGTCTGTTCGTGTTCGACGAAGCGGGCGAGCAGTTCCGGGGTGATGCGGATCCTCCACGGTGCCCCGGGCGTGAGCTGTTCGCCGGCAATGAATCCGTCGTTGATCCAGCGGTGGAGGGTCGAGGGCGCCATCTCCACGCGCTCGGCCGCTTGCTGGATGCTGACCAGTTCACCGTCGGTCGAGCGGGTGGCCGGGTCGAATCGCCCGAGGTTCCAGTTGCGGCGCAGGTTCCCGACATGCATGGCGGTGAAGGGGTGGCCGTAGGCGGTCTTCTTGCCTTGGCGGCTCAGGATGCCGGCGATCACCGCATCGGGATAGTGGCGGGCCAGGCGGCGCACGAGTTCAAGGGTGTCCTCGTCGGTTCGGATCGGCGGCTGGCGCGTCCGCGGGCGATCAATGTCGAGCTCGGTCAGCAGACCCCCACGCCAACGCAGCGTCAGGTGGGCGGTGTGTCCACCGCGCGGCGCGGCGACGATGACTTCATCGAGCAATGTGCGCAGCAACTCTTTCTTGTCCCGCGCCGTGGTGGTGGGCGCCTTCCAGACCCGCGGCAGGTCCATGCCGAGTGCGAGTACGGCCTTGCGCTCGTCGGTCGTCAGTTCGCGCGGTCGGCGCCGCTCGCGGCGTTCGAGTTCGGACCGCGCTTGTTCGAGTTCGCTCAGGCGCTGTTCCCATTCCGTCTCGAGGCCGCGGGCGACGAGGCGATTCTCGGGCTCGACGGCGCGGTACCGGCGTTCGGCGCGCTCGGCTTCATAGCGCGCCCGTTCGACGGCCAGACGCCACTGTTCGAGCGCGCCGTCGTGATCGGCTTCGATGCGTTCGGCGGCGCGCAACGCGGCCTCCAGACCGCCCGGCTGCGCCGCGGCGAGCACGGCCTCGGAGACCGCCTGGTCGATCTGCACGCCGCCGATGTACAGGCAGTACACGCCTCTTTCCTGGTCAATGTCCTGACCCGAACAGTGATAGCCCGGCGAGGCGTTTCGTCCCCGGTAATGGACATACAGCCGCCGCCCGCAGTGGCCGCACGTGGCGATGCCTTGCAGCAGCGCGCTTCCCTCTCTGGCCGCGCCGCTCCCCGCTGCATGCGGTCGCGGCCGCGTGTTGCCGGCGATGCGGGCGAGGTTGTCCTCGTAGGTCGGCCAGTCGATATAGCCCGGGTGGTGGTCGGTGATCAGCACTGGCCACTCCGAGCGCGGTACTCGACGCACACGCTGGCGCACCACACCGTTTTCGTCGACGACGCGCTCCTGCCTCGACTTGCCGTACGTGTAGGCGCCAGCATAGGCCGGATTGGTGAGTACCTGATGAATCGCATGATACGACGGAGGAACCCAGCGGATGGTGTCGCCGTGGTTCAAGCGCAGCGGAAACGTGAGCTTCTCGGAGATGAACCACAACCAGACGCGGCGCACCGACCCAAATTCGGCGAACCGCTCGAAAACGGCACCAACGGCCCCGGTGACCGCTTCGTCGGGATGCAGCCGGATCTCGCCGTCGCGCTCGCCCCAGACGAGCCCGACGGGCAGACCGCAACGCAGCTCTCCGCGGGCCGCCTTGTTGCGGATCCCGCCGTCGAGGCGCGCATGCAGGACATGCAGTTCGGCCTCGCTCATCGTCCCCTTCAGCCCGAGTATGAGCCGGTCGTTGAAGACGTTCGGATCGTACACGCCGTCGGCATCGCCAATCAGCGTGTCGGTCATGCCGCACAGGTCGAGCAACCGGTACCAGTCGGCGTTGTTGCGGGCCAGCCGCGAGACTTCCAGGCCGAGGAGAATGCCGACGTGTCCGAGGGCGACCTGCGCGGTCATGCGGGCGAAGCCACCCCGCCCCTGCGTGGTCGCAGCAGACAACCCCAGGTCCTCGTCGAGCACCGTGATCTGATCGGTGCGCCACCCGAGCTGGCGCGCCCGTTCGGCCAGATCATATTGCCGTCGCGTCGATTCGCGATTCTGCTCGACCTGGGCGACAGTGGACTGTCGCACGTACACGACGGCGGCGCGGCGCAGGTGGGTGGGCTGGACTTTCGTCTCACTCATCGTCGTCCTCTTTTTCCGGTTCGGGTCGCGCCGCTTGCACGATGAGTCTCTCCAGCACGTCCAGCACACCGATGCGCTGCTCGTCCTCCAGCGCCGCCCACACGTTCTGGTCGGGGCGCGGGTCCTTCAGAAAGCCGAGATTCAGTTGCATGCTCCTCCTCCGCTTCAAGGCGACGGAGAAGAGCGTCGACAACCGTCCGCATCCGCAACAAGTCGGCGATGCCGGCCAGAGTGTGTGCGGCGCGGGCGACACGGTCGTCCGCGCCGGCTGATGCGGCGTCGGTCCAGGCGACCGGCACCAACCGCCGGCCTCCATCTGGAAACAGCAACAGAAGCTGGTGCCCGCCTTGCCGGTGCATCCGCCTCAAGACCGCGAGACGTTGGCCTTGGAAGGGATGCGCCTCACGAGTGATGGTCGCGAAGTCAGGAAGGTCTTCGAGATGGGTAGTGTGTCGGGTGTCCCGTCGGCTGGGCGATGGCCCCGCACCTGCGCACGGCGCTGGTGATCGAAGCGCTGGAGATGGCCGTGGCGCAACGCCGGCCCGACGCGGTCGTCCATCACTCCGACCAAGGCTGCCAGTACACGTCGCTGGCCTTCGGTGCCCGCTGCCGGAAATGGGGCGTGGCGCTGTCGATGGGCTCGGTGGGCGATTGCTTCGATAATGCGATGGCCGAGAGCTTCTTCGCGACGCTCGAGTGCGAGCTGCTCGACCGGACGAGGCTGGCGACGCACGCCGAGGCGCGGGCGGCCGTGTTCGAGTTCGTCGAAGGTTGGTACAACACGCGCCGCCGCCATTCTGCGCTCGGCTACCTGTCGCCGCTGGAGTTTGAACGTCTCCATGCGGCAGCCGCTGCGGACGTTGAGCGGCCGGTGGAGGCGCTGCAGCCGCACACGAGTCCGTTCGGGCCCGGCTCGCCGGCGCCGACTCGCGTCGTCACCGGCTTTCTTCTGGAAACACACGGAGGGAACGATGGTCTACAGGCACACGGCTCGCCTCCGGCTTCGCAAGCCGGATAGCTGCTGTGGGACCTGTCGGGAGGAGATGACGGCGGGCCTGCCGGGTCGCCGAGCTCCCCTCGGCCCCGGCGGTTGCCGAAGGCGTCACCGCATGCTCGAACCGCGCACCGTATCCCCACGGGGCGCTGTGGAAGTGCCCGGCGCATGGACGCCCGGTCGACGTCGCGCTGAATCCGGAGGTCAGCGAGACGGGCGCCCACACGCCGTTGGAAATCTCGCGGGCGAGCGCTGCCGACTATGCCTGCGCCGGGGCCGCGAGTTTCCCACACTCCCACAGCGCTCATCGTCGATGACTAACACGGAAGACCAAGGACCTGTCATCATGTGAACCCGCAAGCGTTAACCCGTCCACGGGATCGGGGCAACCTCACTCCCGCGACCAGATGGCCACCGCCGCGGCGATCGACCGGCTGGTGCACCACTCGGTGGTGCTCGAGTTCGACGTGCCGAGCTTTCGAACGGACCCGTCGCGCCCGACGTCGCCGTCACCACCGCCCGCGCCTCGTGGACGGCCACCGGGCCCGCTGTTGCCGCGCCGCCCCCGAGCCGCGACCTCCTGAGCGTTCCGTTCGAAAACCGAGCATGGCTTCGGCGGCGACGTTCCGATCATGCTTTCGGGCCGTGGTCGAGCTCGTCGAGCGCCTGCCCGCGGGTCGGTTCGACTCCCGACGGCCTGTGCATCCTGCCAGCGGCGTGGAAAACGCGCGCGGACCATCCGGAGAGCTTGGGACCGTCGACGAAGCGCGTTTCCCACCCCGCTTTGGACGACGCGAGCGCCGCCCACAGGCTGCACAAGCATCATCCTCCTCGACACCAATTCACGGCTTCTCGACCGGCAAGAATTCTTGACGCCCAGCGGCAAAAGTAATTGACGCCGAACAGGGTGCGACGCGCGCAGATTCTCTTGCAGGCCGATGCGGACGGGCCGGCGTGGACCGACCAGCAGATCGCCGACGCCGTTCCGTGCCGCACCAAAACGGTCGAGAACATTCGCCAACGATGTGTGCTGGAGGGGTTCGAGCGGGCGCTGGAACGCAAACGGCGGGAGTTCCCCCCGGTCCCCAAACTGCTCAACGGCGAACAGGAGGCTCGCATCATCGCCCTGCGTCTGGGGCCGCCCCCGACAGGCTATGCCCACTGGTCGTTGCGGCTGTTGGCGCGCCGGGTCGTCGAGTTGGCGGTCGTCGAGTCGGTCAGCCACGAAACGATCCGGCGGACGCTGAAAAAAACGGGATGACGCGGCGGAAAATCGAGTACTGGGTGATCCCGCCGCAGGCCGATGCCGAGTTCGTGGCGCACATGGAGCAGGTCCTGGACATCTATGCGCAACCGTACGACCCGGCTTGCCCTGTCGTGTGCATGGATGAGCAGCCGGTGCAACGGGTCAAGGAAACTCGCCCGCCGATGGCCGCCACCAAGGAGCGGCCCCGCCGTGTCGACTACGAGTACGAACGGGCTGGCACGGCCTCGGTCTTCCTGTTCAGCGAGCCGCTGGCAGGTTGGCGGCAGGCGACGGCCCGAGCCCGGCGCACGAAGGCGGACTGGGCGGTGGAGGTCGCCGGCCTGTTGGAAGGACGCTACGCCGACTGCCCGAAGATCACCTTGGTGTGCGACAACCTCAACACGCACACGAAGGGTGCCTTCTACGAAGTGTTCGAGCCGACCCGAGCCCGGGAACTGGTTCGTCGCATCGAGTTCTGTTACACGCCGAAACACGGGAGCTGGCTGAACATCGCGGAGAACGAACTCAGTTCCATGACGCGCCAATGCCTGCACGGGCGCCGCAGCGGCGACCTCGCGACGCTGCACGGCGAAGTCTCGGCGTGGTCCACCGACGTCAACGGCACGCAACGCGGTGTCGACTGGCAGATGAAGGTGGACGATGCGCGGCGTAAACTCAAGTCCGTCTATCCGAACATTATGACGTGACGGACCACTAGGAGTCTGCGCCGTTCTACAGCGCAGACTCCTAGCCGAACACCCGCTCCACCTCGCGCCGCCGGTGCTCGAAGATGGCGCGCAGGTCGGCGAAGATCCAGCTGAGCATGCGCGTCCGCGCGAGCGGCCGGCAGTACAGGTCGAACAGCACGACGTCGCTGATCAGCGTGCCGTCGCCGAGCGCCCGGAACGTGTGCGTGTGAAGCCACGTCCTGAAGGGTCCGCGCACCTGCCGGTCGATGAAGCGATGCGGCGGCTCCCACACGTCGATGCGCGTCCGCCAGCGGATGGGCAACCCGTGCAGGCGCAGCGCGTAGTCGATGCGCGCCCCCACCGCCAGCGGCTCCGACGAGATGTGCAGGATGCGGAAGTGCAGGAACACGGGTGTCAGGCGCTCCAGGTTGCGGGCGGTCGCGAAGAACGGAAAGACCTCCGCGAGCGGGCGCGGCACGCGTTGCGCGCACGACAATCGCCAACCGGCGCCGGCCGGCTCGATTGCGATCCCGGACGTAGTCGGCGTGCCCATCGGCACCTGTGAATCCAGTCGGTAATGTAAGCTGAAACCAGATGCGGTTTCCGGACCGGGTGCACCGCAACATCGTCCCCTGCCATTTCGAGGCGCTCGACGTCCCCGCAACCAGACGCCGCTCCAGTGGCCGCCTGCCGGAGCTTCAGCCGCTGCGGCCGCAGCACGTTCCGCCACACGTGGCGGTAGCGCCGCCATGAGCGGCCGTTGCAGGCGTGCCGCGGACATGCCGGTGTCCGCCGACGCACTCTTCGAGTGGCACCGGCGGCCGGGCGCGTTCGAGAGGCTGGCGCCGCCGTGGCAGCGCGTCGCGGTCGTGGCGCGCAGCGGCACGAGCCTGGAACCGGGCAGCCGGCTGACGCTCAGGCTGCACGCCGGCCCGCTCGCCGTGGACTGGGTGGCCGAGCACGGACCGCTCGAGCCCAGACGTTCGTTCGTCGACCGCCAGCTCTCCGGGCCCTTTCGGGCGTGGACGCACCGGCACCTCTGCGAGCCGCGCGGGCCGGCCGCGTCGACGCTCGTCGACGATGTGCGGTACGAGCTGTTCGGGGGCCCGGTCGGCGCGCTCGGAGACGGCTACGCCCGACGCGCGATAGAACGCCTGCTGGCGTACCGGCAGCGGGTGACCGCCCGCGATCTGGGCTGGCATAATCAGTACGGAGGGAAAGCGATGAAGGTGGCCGTGACCGGGGCAACGGGATTGATCGGGTCGGCGCTGGTGCCGTTCCTGAGAAGCGGCGGCCACGACGTGGTGCCGCTGGGCCGGGCAGCCGCGCCGGCGAGCGGCGGTGCGCCGAGTTGGGACCCGGCGAGCGGCGCGCTGTCCGCCGGCGCGCTCGACGGCGTGGACGCCGTGGTGCACCTGGCGGGCGAGAACGTCGCCGGCGGGCGCTGGACGGCCGCGCGGAAGGCGCGCATCCGCAACAGCCGGGTCGACGGGACGCGGCGGCTCGCCGCAACCCTGGCAGGCCTCACCGGGCGGCCGCGGACGCTCATCGCCGCCTCGGCCATCGGCTTCTACGGTGACCGCGGCGACCAGCGGCTCGACGAGGCGGACGCGCCGGGAGACGACTTCCTGGCCGACGTGTGCCAGGCCTGGGAGGCGGCAGCCACCCCGGCGCGCAACGCCCGCATGCGGGTGGTGCACCTGCGGATCGGCATCGTCCTGACGCCGGCGGGCGGGGCGCTCCGACAGATGCTCCTGCCGTTCCGGATGGGCGCCGGCGGCGTGATCGGCTCCGGCCGGCAGTACATGAGCTGGGTGGCGCTCGACGACGTGCTGGGCGGCATCCTGCACGCGCTGCGGACGGACGGCCTGGCCGGTCCGGTCAACCTGGTCTCCCCCAACCCGGTCACGAACGCGGAGTTCACCAAGACGCTGGGACGCGTGCTGCGGCGCCCCACCATCCTTCCGCTGCCGGCCTTCGGCGCGCGCCTGGCGTTCGGCGAGATGGCGGACGCCCTGCTGCTCTCGAGCGCCCGCGTCGAGCCCGCGCGCCTGCGGGAGGGCGGCTTCGAGTTCGGCTACCCGGGCCTGGAGGATGCCCTGCGCCACGTGCTCGGCCGGTCAGCTTCCTGAGCGCCGTCGGGGCGGTCGGCGGGGTCTGTGCGGCTCGGAGTCTGCACCGTAGAACCGGTGCAGACTCCGCAAGGCGCGCACGGCGCGCCTCGGCGGGAACGGCGCGGGGCTATGGGGTCCCCGCAAGTGGACGCCGGGGGTTCGGGGCGCAGCCCCGTCTGATTGAAGCCCCGTCTGATTGAAGCTACAGGCCCCGGTACCAGGTCCTGAGCGCCGCGCCGATGGCGTGCGGCCGGTCCTCCTGCACGAAGTGCAGGCCGGGGCCGATGTCGACGGCCGTCAGCTTGCGCATGTGCGCGCGGCACCAGCCCACCAGCTCCTTGCGCAGGATGGCGCCCGGACGCGCGTAGAGGAGCAGCTTGGGGATGTCGCATTCGGAGAGCCACGTTGCGTAGGCGTCGACGATCGCGGTCACGTCGGCCGGCTCGCCGTCGATCGGGATCTCGTTCGGCCAGCGCCAGACCGGCTTGCGGCTGGCCGGCTCGCTGAACGGCTCCCGGTAGCGCGCCATCTCCACTTCGCTCAACGACCGCTGGATGGCGCCGGGCAGCACCTGCTCGACGAACGCGTTCTGGTTCACCACGAGGTCCCAGCCGACCTGCGGCGTCCGGAACGCCTCGAACACCGGCCGTACGGTGCGCGGCCACTCGTCCCACGTCGCAGGCCGCACCAGCGCCTCCATGAACGCGAGGCCCCGGACGTTCGCCGCGTGACGCCGCGCGTAGTGAAAACCGAGCGCCGATCCCCAGTCGTGGAGCACCAGGGTGAGCCGCGTCAAGCCCAGCGCCTCGATGACGCCGTCGACGTAGCGGGCGTGGTCGGCGAAGCGATAGGCGAGATCCGGCTTGTCCGACCGGCCCATGCCAATCAGGTCCATCGCCACGCAGCGTGCGTCGCGCGCCAGGTGCGGCATGACGTTGCGCCACAGGTAGCAGGACGTCGGATTGCCGTGCAGGAACAGCAGGGGATCGCCCTCGCCCGCCTCGACGTAATGGACGCGGGCACCCGCCACGGTCGCGAACCGCGACTCGTAGGGCATCTCCGCCGAGATTGCCTCGTCGGTCATGGAAAGCTGCGGATGCGGCGCCGTGGGGGGCGACCCGCCGGCCACGGGCCCGCCGCGCCCGGCCGGCGCGCCAGGGGCGAAGCGCCGGGACTCGAACGGGAACCCACGGCGGGAGGGCCGGCCGCCCTCCCGCCGTGGCGACGACTCGCTACTGCTGATTGTCGTTGGCCAGATTCTGCTGCGACGGGAACTCGGCCTGGCACAGCGGGCAGCCGATCACGTAGTCGTTCTTCGACAACTGGAGCCGCTCGCGGCGCTCGGCCATCTCGCGCTCGAACTCCTCGTCGGTCAGCGCGAAGCCCTGCCCGATGTTGATGAACATGTTGGCCACGGAGCGGCGGCCGCCGCCGGACCAGTTCCGCGGGTCGGCCACGTTGCGGTTGGCCACCGTCGTGTCGTGCCAGCCGATGATGTGCAGGATGGTCCCCTTCGGCAGCAGCGGCGCGTAGTCGTCCTCGTAGATGTACTGCTTCACCCAGTTGTGGTCGTAGCCGGCGCAGGTGAGCTGCTGGACGTTGTGGCCCCAGATGGCCTCGAGGCACATGCGCGTGCCGGGCGCGTGCTGGTGCGGCTCGAACAGCACGATCTTGGTGTGCTCCTCCAGCACGCGGTACGCATGCAGCTGCTGGCCGGCCACGTTCGGCTTCATGTCGATGT
This sequence comes from Vicinamibacterales bacterium, assembly GCA_965222265.1. Taxonomy (GTDB): domain Bacteria; phylum Acidobacteriota; class Vicinamibacteria; order Vicinamibacterales; family UBA8438; genus JAAXGX01. The sequence continues at coordinate 3,499,539 of CBDCTP010000003.1, read as the reverse complement.
CGACGCCGTTGCCCAGCACGTTGCTCGTGTACTTCATCTCGGGCTCGTAGCCCCTGGGATGCAGCTTGAACGCGAACTTCAGATGCGCCCGGGTCGCGCGCCCGTTGGCGTGGAGGTGGGCGTTCTCCAGGTTGAGCCGCGACCCGGCCGCGAGCAGCCGCCCGGCCGCGGCGGGAAACACGTCCGCGTTGCGGCCCACCTCGTGCACGGGCCAGCGCGTTGTGGCCTCGCCGTCCTCCCCCTCGGGGGCGATGGTCTCGTAGGTCATGTGGTGGAACACGTAGCGCCCGCCCACCGTGTTGCTGCCCTGCGTCCGGGGTACGTCGTTGAACTCCTTGACCTCGACCGCCGCGACGTAGCGGTCCTCGTCCAGGCCGATCGGAATCGTCCCCAGCGACGTCCACTTGTCGGGCGCCGCGGCCGGCACGACGACCTCGTTCGAGTCCACGATCAGGTCGGGCTCGCCGATGGTCCACTGATCCGGGCCGGCGAACTGGCGCGGGGGCGGGAGGTCGGCCGGGTCGCCGAGCGGGGCCCCGTTGTCGGCCCAGATCCCAATCGCCTCGATCTCCGCCTCGCTGAGCGACGGATCGTTCTTGTAGTGCTGGATTCCGATGTCCTTCTCGATGAACCAGGGCGGCATCGCGCCGCGCTTGTTGCGGAGCGCGGTGCGGGCCTTGATGGCGCGCGCCCAGGGCCGGACCTCCTCGTAGGTCAGGAGCGACATCGGCGCCACCGAGTCGGGGCGGTGGCATTCCTGGCAGCTCCGCTGCAGGATCGGCGCAATGTCCTTGGCGAACGTGACCTCGCGGGCCGCGCCCTCCGTGCCGGGCTGGGCGCCCGCGGCGACCGGCACCAGCACGCCGACGACCAGAAGTCCGAGCCGCTGCATGCTTCTCATCGCAACTCCCTTCGAGATGGGCCGAACAGTCGCCCCATAGTATCTCCGCAAATCGATCCGGCGGCAACGGGTTCCCGCAGGCGCCGCGCGGGCTTCACTCGGCGGGCTCGATTCTGAAGAGCGCGGCCTCGTCGGCGTCCGTCAGGACGTACAGCAGCCCGTCGGGTCCCTGTCGCACGTCACGGATGCGCTGCCGCAGCTCGGTGAGCAGCCACTCGCGGCGCTGCTCCTCCCCGTTCGCGTTGAAGACGATGCGCTCGAGGTGCCCGGTGTTGCGGACCCCGCCGGTCCGCAGCGCGCCGACGAACAGGTTCCCCATCCACTGCGGAAACCGATCGGCGTCGTAGAAGACCATTCCCGACGGCGCCACCGAGGGCAGCCAGACGATCTCCGACTGCTCCATCCCTGCCTGCCACGGCCGCGACGCGACGCGCGGGCCGGAGTACTGCCGGCTGTAGGAGACGACCGGCCAGCCGTAGTTCCGGCCCGGGTGGATGATGTTCAGCTCGTCGCCGCCGAGCGGACCGTTCTCGTGCGCCCACAGCTCGCCCGTCGCGGGATGCAGGGCCATCCCGAGCTGGTTGCGGTGTCCCAGCGAGTAGATCGCCGGGCGGTGGCCGTCCCGACCCACGAACGGGTTGTCGTCGGGAATGCCGCCGTCGTCGCGCAGCCGCACGACCTTGCCGACGGTGTCGCCCGGATCCTGCGCGCGGCCGCCCTTCTCGCCGAAGGCGCCGCCGACCGTCAGGAAGAGCGTGCCGTCCGGCGCGAAGACGACCCGCGAGGCCCCGGCGCCGCTGCCGTCCAGCGGTTCGGAAGTGAACAGCGTCTCGACGTCGGCCAGCACGGCCCCGTCCAGCCGCCCGCGCGCGAGCGCCACGCGAACCCCGTCGTCGCCCGGCCGCGAGTAGGTGAGGTACACCAGCCGGTTCGCGCCGAACCGCGGGTGCAACGCGATGTCCATCAGGCCGGCCGCGCCGACCGCGTGGACCTCCGGCACGCCCGCGACCGGCTGCGGGTCGAGAACGCCGTCGCGGATCACCCGCAGGCGGCCGGCCCGTTCCGTGACGAGCAGGCGGCCGTCGGGAAGGAAGGCCAGCGCCCATGGATGCGACAGGTCGCGTGTGACGACGACCAGCCGGATCCGGGCTTCCGCGGTCTCGATGACCAGCGCGCCGGCCGGCAGGGGAACCGGCGGCAGCCCCGGCGTCTCCTGCTGAGCCGCCGGCAGGGCGACGGCCAGCAGGCATCCGGCGGCGGCCGCGGCCAGCATCGCGGCGCAGCGTGCGGCCGATCGCACGGCTACTCCTGCGCCATCGCGTCCTGGGCGCGGGCACCCGCGAGCATGTTGTAGAGCCCGTAGTTGCCCTCGTGACAGGCGTACTCGAACATCAGGTTGCCGCGGCTCATCGGCAGGACGGCCGTGAACGGCCGCGTGAAGGTCGTCGGGTCGTTCACGGTGTACTCGTACAGCAACGTGTCCGCCGCTGCGAGGCTGAAACGCTCCGTCAGGTGCAGGTGCGTGCCGGTCCCGGCCGCCTGCGCGACCGACGGGTTGAAGCTCGCGGTCTTGTCGCTGAAGTTGGTGGTCTCCACCACCAGCGTGTCGCCGTCCCAGTAGCCGCGCGAATCGCCCATCCACTGGCGAATGCTCGCGGGCAGGTGGTCGCGCCCGTCGAGCGGCACGATCCGCGCGTCGTGCACCATCTCGTGCAGAATCACGACGTAGCCGGGCGTCTGGAAGAGCTGGATGTTCTGGTTGTAGCCGGCCGGCACGATCGGCGGACCCGAGTTGAAGCCCAGCAGGCAGCGCTCGGCGAGCCCGCGGTCCTCGTGGCTGTCGGTCCCGATGCCGGCGGCGCGCACGCGCACGGGCAGCGTGCCGCCGAGGTCCTCGGACAGCGAGAGCGTCAGCATCTCGACGCCCGGCTGCAGGGCCGGCAGGCGCCCTTCGGGCGGATCCACGATGAGCGACGTCCGCTGGTCGTCGACCACCCGGGCACCCTGGTCGACCCAGTAGTGGTTGTAGGCCCCGACGTTGCCGCCGACCGGCAGGATCTCGTCCCCGCGCTCGGTCGGCGCGTTCAGCTCGGCGCTGCGCGCGGCCGCCCGCGCCTCGATCTCGGCCGCTTCCTCGGCCGCCAGGACCGCCTGGTCGGCCAGGTCCTCGGGCCGCTGGAGCGGCGTCAGCGTGCGGAAGTCCCAGACGCCCTGGAGGTCAGGCCTGCCGTCGGGCAGCCGCGGCGGGTCGAACGTCGTCTGCGCCCCGGCCGGGGCAACGCCCAGGGCGAGCGCGAACAGCACCGGTGCGACGACGAGAGCTCTGCTGATCATCTCATCCTCCTGAACCATATCCTGATCGAACGGAATTCGCGGCGGTCCGACCCGCGGCCGGTCACCATTCGCCGCCACCATACTAACAGCCCGTGCCAAGAGCCCCGCTGCACGCGAGCGGCGATGCATCCCGTCCGACGGCGTCGCGCCGCCCGCCGGAACCCGTGGTCGGCGTTCGGTAGCGGGGCGGCCCCCCGGGGCCTCGTACGGTAGACCGAATCGATAGTTGACAGCGCGCGGCCTGCCGCCTATAGTTTGTTTAACAAAGACCTTTGCCATGATGTCGATACCATCCGTCTCGTTGATCGGCTGGCTGCACACCGCCGTTTGCGTCGCCGCCGTGGTCGCGGGAGCCGCCGCCCTGTGGACCCGCAAGGGCTCGGCACGCCACAGACGCTGGGGCCGCGTGTACGTCCCGACGATGATCGCCGCCCAGCTCAGCGCGCTTCTCATCTACCGCATCGGGGGGTTCACGATGTTCCACTGGCTGGCCGTCATCACGCTGCTGCTCGTCGCGCTCGGCGCCTTCGCCGCGCCCCGCCAGGCCAGCGCGGCCTGGTCCCTCACGCACCTCAGCTGCATGGTGTGGAGCTACTACCTGCTCATCGGCGGCGCCGTGAACGAGGCGTTCCTGCGCCTGTCCGTGCTGCGGCCCGTCTCGCCGTTCGACGGCGGGCCGCGGCACTACTACGAGGCGGTCCATGCGGCCGTCCTCCTGTTCTTCACCGCCTGCTGGGTTGTCTTCCTGGCAACGCGGATGCGCCGGCGGCGGCCGGGCCATCCGCGCTGGCTGGCGCCGGAGACCGAAGCATGACCATCGAGACCGGGACACACGACATGCGGGACGAGCCGGGCAGGATGTTTCCGGGCGACGCCGCCCCCGCGCACGATCTGGCGCTGATCCGCCGCATGCTGGAGGAAGCTCAGCAAGCCGCGGCACTCGACGGCCGTCACCTCGTGCTGTGGGGCGTCCTGCTCGCCTCGGCGCAGGCCGTGCAGCTCGCGCTGGTCCTGAGCGGCGTCGGATCGGTGGCCGGGTATGCCTGGGTGGGCGCGATGGCCGCCGGCATCTGCGGGTCGGGCGCGCTCGGCTTCTCCGCGCGCCGCCATCCGACCAACCTCGCGGTCCGCCTGTACTGCGGAGTGTGGACCGGACTCTGCCTGACCATCGTCCTGCTGTTCGTGCTGGCGCTGACCGGGCGCGGGATCGAGTTCACGCACTTCGGGGTCGTGGCAGCCGCGCTGACCGGGCTGGCGTTCTTCGTCTCGGCGGCGATTGCGGGCCTGGGCTGGCTGCGGTGGATCGCGCTCGCCTGGTGGGCCGCGGCCGCGACCGCCGGCCTGCTCGACGGCGGCCCGCTGGCCGGCGCCGCGGGCATCGCGCTCTACCTCGGCCTGATGGCGCTTCCCGGACTGGCGATAGTGCGTCGTGGGAAGCGCCGCTGACCGATGCCGAAGGTTGCGCGCGGCCCGCTCGACGACACCATCCACGCCCAGGCGCGCCTGGCCATCGTGGCGTTCCTGAACGGGCTGGACGAGGCCAGCTTCACGACCCTGAAGCAATCCCTGGATCTGACGGATGGGAACCTGAGCGTGCATCTCCGCCGGCTGGAGGAGGCCGGGTACGTCGAGGTCGCGAAGGCGTTCGTGAACCGCAAGGCGCAGACGACCGTGCGGCTCACGGCGGCCGGCCGCCAGGCATTTGCCGAGTACGTGGCAACGCTGGCGCGGATGCTGAGCCTGCCGCTCGACGAGCGATCCGCGCGTTGAACGGCCTGATTCGCTCGACTTCGGGGCGGCAAGTTGGCATCCTTATGCAGATCCGTCGCCCCAGGAGGCGCGCATGCGGTTCTTCGAGTTCGAGACGCGGCAGTCGGCGCTGGCACTGATCGCGGGCGTCCTCGTCCTGCCGGCGCCCCTCGCGGCGCCGGCAGCGGCCGGGCAAAGTCCGCCGGGCGGCGCCGGCTCGCAGGCGGTGGGGGCGGTCCTGGACCGCTACTGCCTCACGTGCCACAACGAACGGCTGCGCACGGCCGGGCTGGCGCTCGACGGCCTCGACGCAGCCAGGCCGGACGCCAATCCCGAGATATGGGAGCGCGTCATCGGCAGGCTGCGCGCGGGCTCGATGCCACCCCCCGGCAGGCCGCGCCCCGACGCGGGCACGTACCGGGCCGTGGCCGGCTGGCTGGAGGCGGAGATCGATCGGGCCTGGGCCGCCAATCCCAGACCCGGCCGCATCGGCGCCGTCCACCGGCTGAACCGCACGGAGTACGCCAACGCCGTCCGCGACCTGCTCGCGATCGACCCGCGCAGCTTCGACGTGCGGCCGCTCCTGCCCGGCGACGAGACGGCCGACGGCAGCTTCGACAACTTCGCGGGCGTGCTCACGGTCTCGAGGGTCCACCTGGAACGCTACCTGTCGGTCGCGCGGCAGGTGACGCGGCTGGCGACCGGCCTGCCCCCGGTGGCGCCGGGCATCGAGACGTTCGAGATTCCGCTGCACATCGTGCAGGACGAGCGGCAGAACGAGGACCTGCCGTTCGGGTCGCGGGGCGGCATCGCCGTCCCGTACCACTTCCCCGTGGACGGCGAGTACCTCCTGAAGGTACGCCTCCGCAGGCAGTACCAGGACTACATCATGGGCATGGGCTGGCCGCAGCAGCTCGAGGTGCGCCTCGACGGCCGGCTGCTCAGGCGCTTCGTGGTCGGGGGCAACGTGGAGGGTCGACCCGCGGCGGCCAGCTACGCCGGTGCCGGCGAGCCGGGCTTCGCCGGCGACCCGCGCTGGGAAGAGTTCATGCAGCTTACCGGCGACGCGGCGCTCGAGGTGCGCGTGCCCGTCGAGGCGGGACCGCGAGTGGTCGGCGTCTCGTTCGTGCGGGAGCTGTGGGAGCCGGAGGGCCTCCCGCAGCCGCTGCAGCGCGGCCGGGTGCTGACCAACGATCAGATCTACATGGGCTACGCGGCCGTGGGCGCGGTGCAGATCGGCGGTCCGTTCGCGGTCGGTGGCCGGTCGCACGACACGCCGAGCCGGCGCAGGATCTTCCTCTGCACCCCCCGGGGACCGGCCGAGGAGCGGCCGTGCGCCGAGCGGATCCTGACGACCGTCGCCCGCCGCGCCTACCGGCGGCCCGTCACGGCGAGCGACCGCGAGTCGCTGCTGGCGTTCTTCGACGCGGGCCGGCGCGACGGCGGCAGCTTCGAGGCCGGCATCCAGTACGGGCTCGAGCGCATCCTGGTCGATCCGGACTTCCTGCTGCGCGTCTACCGGGAACCGATCGACCTGCCGCGCAGCCAGCGCGCCTACCGCCTGGGCGACCTGGAGATTGCCTCGCGCCTGTCGTTCTTCCTGTGGAGCAGCGTTCCCGACGACCGCCTCCTGGAGCTGGCGGCGGCGGGACAGCTCGCCGATCCGGCGATCCTCGAGCAGCAGGTGCGGCGCATGCTGGCCGATCCCCGGGCCGAGGACGCGCTGGTGCGCGACTTCGCGGCGCAATGGCTCAACCTGCGCCGCGTGGAGGAGGTGGTGGTCGACCCGCACCGCTACCCCCACTACGACGAGACGCTGCTACAGGCGTTCCGGCGCGAGACCGAGCTGTTCGTCGCCAGCACGCTGCGGGAGGATCGCAGCGTCGCGGACCTGCTGGACGCGGACTACACGTTCGTCAACGAACGGCTGGCGCGGCACTATGGCATAATGGGCGTCCAAGGCAGCCGGTTCCGGCGAGTCGCCCTCTCGAATCGGGAGCAGCGCGGGGGCTTGCTCGCGCATGGAGCGGTTTTGGCGACCACCTCCTATCCCGACCGGACATCGCCCGTCCTGCGCGGCAAATGGCTGCTGGACAACATCTTCGGCCTGCCGGTGCCGCCGCCTCCCCCCGGCGTGGACACCAACCTGGACGCCACGCCCGCGTCGATGCGACTGCCGATCCGCGAGCGTCTCGCGCAGCACCGGCGGAATCCCTCGTGCGCCAACTGTCACGCGGTCATCGATCCGCTGGGGTTCGCGCTGGAGAACTTCGACGCCATCGGGGGCTGGCGGACGATCGACGAGGCGGGGGAACCGGTCGACGCCCGCGGGACCGCGGCGAGCGGAGCCGCGGTCGACGGGCTGGCCGGGCTGCGCGCGCTGCTCCTGGAGCAGCCCGAGCAGTTTCCCCGCACCCTGACCGAGAAGCTGATGGCGTACGCCCTCGGCCGGCGCCTGGAATACTACGATCGACCGGCGGTGCGGCAGATCGTCCGCGACGCCGCGCCCCACGACTACCGCTGGTCGTCGATCGTCGCCGGGCTCGTGAAGAGTCCCAGCTTCCTGCTGCGCGCCACCGGCGCGGCGACGTCCGGAAACTGAACGAGAGGAACCGCAGACCATGGCTATTCTGACGACGAAACCGTTGGCGCGGCGGACGGTCCTGCGCGGCCTGGGCGCGACGCTGGGGTTGCCGCTCCTGGACGCCATGCTTCCCGCGTTCTCGTTGCGCGCGCAGGCCGCCGCGAAGCCGGCGCACCGTTTCCTGGCGTTCTACGTGCCGAACGGGATGGCCATGGAGCACTGGCTCCCGGCCACCGAGGGACGCGACTTCGAGCTGACACCCATCCTCGAGCCGCTGGCGCCGTACCGGGACCAGATGATCGTGCTGTCGGGTCTCAAGTCGAGCTGGAACTACATCCACGCGGGTGCGTCCGGGTCGTTCCTGACCGGCACGACGCGCGGCGGGCGCAACGAGGTGGAGATCCTGGCCGACGTGTCGATGGACCAGCTCCTGGCGCGGCACTTCGCGAGCCAGACGCAGGTCCCGTCGCTCGAGATGGCCATGGACCAGCCGAACAACGCGGGCGCCTGCAGCGGCCAGCTGAGCTGCGTCTACACGCACACGATCTCGTGGCGCAGCCCCACGCAGGCGCTGCCGATGGAGTGGAACCCGCGGGCGGTGTTCGAGACGCTGTTCGGCGACAGCGGCAGCACGGACTGGGCGGCGCGCGAGGCGCGGTTGCGGCAGCACAAGAGCCTGCTGGACGCGGTGACGGAGCGGCTCGCGGACCTCAAGCGCGAGCTCGGACCGCAGGATCGGACCAAGGTCGACGACTACACCGAGGCCGTGCGCGACGTCGAGCTGCGCATCCAGCGGACCGAGGAGCAGCGCGACGTCGAGCTGCCGCTGGTCTCTCAGCCGCAGGGGGCGCCGTCGAAGTTCGAGGATCACCTTGCCCTGATGCTGGACCTGCAACTGCTGGCGTTCCGGTCCGATCTCACCCGCGTCATCACCTTCATGATCGGCAAGGAGCAGAGCGCCCGCCCCTACCCGCAGATCGGCGTGCCGGAGGCGCACCATCCGCTGTCGCACCACAACAACGACCCGGAGCTGGTGGCGCACATGGCGAAGATCAACCGCTATCACACGCAGCTGCTCGGGGAGTACCTGGCGAAGCTGCGTGCGACGTCCGACGGCGACGGCACGCTGCTCGACCACATGACGATCCTGTACGGCTCCGGCCTGTCCAACAGCAGCCGGCACTCGGGCAGCAACCTGCCGCTGCTGCTGGTCGGCGGCGGGGCGGGCACGCTCGACGGCGGCCGCCATCTGCACTACGCCGACGAGCCCTCCACGGCCGACCTGCTGTTGACGCTGATGGACAAGCTGGACGTCCCGGTGGAGCGGATCGGCGGCAGCTCGGGCAAGCTCCAGCTCGATGCGCTGCCGGGGGTGTGACGCCGCCATGCGAGGGCTCATCGCACTGCTGACCGTTCTGCTCGCCGCCGCCGGCGCGGCCGCCAGCGAGGCGCCGCCGCTGGTCGACGCGGCCCGCAACACCGACACCGCGGCGCTGCGGGCGCTGCTGGGGGGTGGCGCACCGCCCGGGGCGGCCGACGTGGACGGCACGACCGCCCTGCATTGGGCGAGCTACCGTAACGACCTGGAGGGCGCTGACCTGTTGCTGGGGGCCGGCGCCGACGTGAACGCGGCGACCGACCTGGGCGTCACGCCGCTCTGGCTCGCGGCCGAGAACGGCAGCCCGGCCCTGGTCCGCAGGCTGCTCGAGGCCGGCGCCGATCCGAACCGGGCGCTGCTGCTCGGCGAAGTGCCGGCGATGGTCGCCGCTCGCGCGGGCCACCGGGATGTTCTCGAGCAGCTGCTGGCGGCGGGGGCCGACGCGGACGCGCGCGCGGCGCGCGGGCAGACGGCGCTGATGTGGGCGGCGGCCCGGCACCGGACGACCGCCGTGGAGGTGCTGCTCGCCCATGGCGCCGACGTGCACGCCCGTTCCGACGTCTGGAGCCAGGTGATGGCCGTGCCGCCCCACGGTCGCCCCGAGTACAACGGCGACATCCCGCACGGCGGCAACACCGCCTTGATGTTCGCGGCGCGCGAGGGAGCGCTCGCCGCGGCGCAGCGGCTCGTGGCAGCCGGCGCCGACGTCGACGACGCCGACGCCTGGGGCGTCAGCGCGCTGGTGCTGGCCGCCCATGCCGGGCACGTGGAGCTGACCGAGTTCCTGTTGGCGGCCGGCGCCGATCCGAGCGCCGACGCGGCCGGCTTCAGCGCGCTCCACCCGGCGGTCATGCGCCGGGACGCGCGGCTCGTGGCCGCGCTGGTGGCCCACGGCGCCGATCCGAACGTACAGTTGCGCACATGGACGCCGACGCGGCGCGCCTCGCGGGACTTCCACTTTCGGCCGGCCCTGGTCGGCGCGACGCCGTTCTGGCTGGCGGCGCGCCTGGGCGAGCCGGACATCATGCGTCTGCTCGCGCGGCACGGCGCCGATCCGCGCTTCGTGCACCACGCCGACTACGTGCCCTCGCGGCGCGGCATCCGGCGCCAGGAGGCCACGACGGCCCTGCTGGCGGCGCTCGGCATGGGCGGCGGGCGGCGCCTGCGGGCGTGGATCCCGGGCGCGGGCGGCGAGCCCGAAGCCCGGGTGCTGGCAACCGTGAAGGCGGCCGTGGAGCTGGGGGTCGACGTCAACGCGGCCGACCTGGACGGGCGCACCGCGCTCGACGCGGCGACCGACTGGGCATACGAGACGGTCATCGATTTTCTCGTCGAACAGGGCGCCAGATCTGGAGGTCTGAGATGAAGAGGCGACTGATCGAGTCGATAGGCGTGCTGGCGGTGCTCGTGGCCGTGGCCATGCTGCTGGAGCTGGCCCCGGTGGCAGGCCAGGGTCAGTCCGACGCGGCTCCGGGCGCGGCGGCCCTCACGCAGTGGGGCGAGCCGAACCTGGAAGGCATCTGGACCACGGATTACCAGACGCCCCTGGAGCGGCCGGCCCGGTACGCCGACCGGGAGTTCTTCACGGAGGAGGAGCGGGCCGCGATCGACAACGAGCGCGCGCGGGTGCTCGCCCTCGACCGGCGGCGCGACGCCCGCGGCAGCGAGCAGGACGTCGGCGGCGCGTACAGCGCCGCGATCTTCCTGAGTCACAAGCACCTGGGCCAGCGGACGTCGTTGATCGTCGATCCGCCGAACGGCCGGCTGCCGGAGCTGACGCCGGAGGCGGCCCGGCGGCGGGACGAGATCCGCGAGTATCAGCTGGCGTTGCTGCAGGCCACGGACGTCTGCAGCAACAATCTGCCGGCCTGCGCGGGCGGCGAGTACGGGTCGCCGTCGCCCCGGCGCTTCGAGCCGCCGCCGTACTACCCGGCCACCGGCGCGGCAGCGGGCGGCTCCTTCAACCGGTCCGACGGCCCCGAAGACCGCGGTCTGTCGGAGCGCTGCCTGGGCGCCAGGCTGCCCGACTTCGGGGGCGCCGCCGGCTTCTTCCTGCAGGTGGTGCAGGCGCCCGGCACCGTGTCGATCTTCTACGACACCGGCCAGGGGCAGGGCTGGCAGCGCGTCATCCCGGTGACCGACGAACCGCATCTGCCGTCCGACGTCCGCCAGTGGTGGGGCGACTCCCGCGGCCGCTGGGAGGGCAACACGCTGGTGGTGGACGTCACCAACTTCACCCCCAAGACGGACTTCCACGGCTCGCGCGAGAACTTGCACGTCGTCGAGCGCTGGACGCGGACCGACGCGGAGACCATGGAGTACGTCGCCACCATGGAGGACCCGACGACCTGGGTACGGCCGTGGACAGTCGCCCTGGAGCTGAGCGTGCAGGACAACAAGGCGAACCGCATCTACAAGGAGCCCCGCTGCCACGAGGGCAACTACGGCATGCCGGGGCTGCTCGCGGGCGCACGCGCCGACGATCGCGCGTTCGTCGCAGGGCGCGGCCCCGATCCGGCCACCCTGTGCACCGCGGGCTGCGGCGGGTTCGCCGCCGGGTTCGCCGAGTCGGGCGACGAAGCCGACCCGTTACAGCGGTGAGCGGCGAGGCCGGCGGCCGGATGGTGACGGACGATTGAGGAAGAGATTGATAACCAGGTACCGCAGGTAGCGGGAGGATGAAACCATGCGAAGCAAGCTGATCGTCGGGATGCTCGGAGTCGGTCTACTGCTGGCGGTGTTCGCAACGCCGGCCGCGGCGCACCACGCCTTCGCGGCGGAGTTCGACGCCAACAGCCCGGTCAACTTCGAGGGCACGGTCACCCGGATGGAGTGGGTCAACCCGCACGTCTGGATCCACATCGACGTCGATCTGCCGGACGGGTCGACCGCGAACTGGGCGTTCGAGGGCGGGACCCCCAACGTGCTGTTCCGGCGCGGCTTCACCAAGGAGTCGCTGCTGCCGGGGACCCAGATCCACGTCGACGGCTACCAGGCCAAGGACGGCACGAACCGCGCCAACGGCCGCGACATCACCTTCCCCGACGGCACGAAGCTGTTCCTCGGCTCGTCCGGCACCGGGGCCCCCTACGAGCTGCGGCCCGAGAACACCGCGCCGCGGGGCGTGCGATGAGAAGCAGGGCCACAGCCCTGCTCATCGCGTTCGTCGTGCTGGCGCCGGCGGCGGTCGCGGGTCAGGAGGCAGACGGTTGGACCGTGCCCCGCACCCCGTGGGGCGACCCCGACCTGATGGGAACGTACACCAACAAGACCATCACGCCGGTGGTACGGCCCGCCGGCCTGGCGGACCGCGCGTTCCTGACGGCGGACGAGGTCGAGAGGCTGGAACGCGAGACCATCGAGCGCAACGAGCGGCTGCTGCAAAGGCCGGCGGTGAGGACCACCCGCGGCAACGTGGACGTGGGCGTGGACGGCGCGCCGGGCGCCTACAACAACTTCTGGCTCGACGGGGGCACGCGGCCTACGGGGCGCACGTCGCTCATCGTCGACCCGCCCGACGGGCGACTCCCGCCCGTAACGGCCGACTACGCTCGGCACGCCGCGCGGCGTGCCGAGCAGCGCGCGACCCGCGGCGAGGCCGACAGCTGGACGGACTTCCAGCTCAACGATCGCTGCATCGTCTGGTCGGTCGGCCCGCCCATGATGCCCGGGCCGTACAACAACACCTACATGATCTTCCAGACCCCGGACTACGTCGCCATCCAGGTCGAGATGATCCACGACACGCGCATCATCCCGCTGGATGGACGGCCGCATCTGCCGGCCCGCATCCGCCAGTACATGGGCGACATGCGCGGCCGCTGGGAGGGCGACACGCTGGTGGTCGAGACGACCAACATCCAGCGCACCGAGGGCGAGCCGGGCGTGCAGGGTGCGGACGTGATCGAGGTGCGGGCCTCGAACAGCCGTACCGACGACACGATCCGCATCGTGGAGCGGTTCACGCGGGTCGACGCGGACACGATCGACTACCGGTTCACGATCGAGGACCCGTCGCGCTGGACGCGGAGCTTCTCGGGCGAGTTCCCGTTCGTGAGGACGGACGGGGACCTGTACGAGTACGCCTGCCACGAGGGCAACTACAGCATGCCGAACATCCTGGCCGGCGAACGCGTCCTGGAGGCAGCCGGCAGATCGAAGTAGCGCGTAACGTGATCGGCGCGCGTGCCCGGGCCGGATTCGCTCGGTACGCGACTTTCTTGGGAGGGTTGCGATGTTCCCATCCGACCGCACCACACGGCCGCTCGCCGCGGTTGCCGTCCTCGTCGCCGGGCTCGCGGCCGCCGCCGCCGCCCAGGGCGATCTGGAGTTCCGGTCCGCCGACTACACCCACGTCGAGGGCTGGGCCAAGCTCCCGGCGCACATCACGTGGGGCAACGTCATCTCCGTCGACCCCGATCCGGACGGCGAGCACGTCTGGGCGCTCCATCGGTCGGAGCCTCCCATCCTCAGGTTCGACCCCGACGGCAATCTGGTCCAGACGTTCGGCGACGGCATGTTCGTGCGGCCGCACGGGTTCCACATCTCGCACGACGGGTACGTGTGGGCGAGCGACCAGAGCGGCCGTGACGGCAAGGGGCATCAGGTCTTCAAGTTCAGCCGCGACGGCGAACTGCTCATGACGCTCGGCACCGCGGGCGTCGGCGCGGAGGGGCCGGACAGCTTCAACGGACCGACCGACGTGGCGGTCGCCGCCAACGGAGACGTCTTCATCACCGACGGCCACTTCAACAACCGCGTGGTCAAGTACGCGCAGGACGGCACCTTCATCAAGGCGTGGGGCCGCAAGGGCACCGCGCCGGGCGAGTTCGACCTGCCGCACACGATCGCCATCGATTCCGGGGGCCGCCTGTTCGTCGGCGACCGATCCAACGCGCGCATACAGATCTTCGATCAGGACGGCAACTTCCTCGAGTCGTGGGATCAGTTCGGCATGGTGAGCGGGATCTACATCAGCGCCGACGACACCCTCTACGTCGCCGACTACCAGCAGCACAAGGCGCTGCTGGTCGGCAGCGCCCGGGACGGGTCGATCACGTCGCGCATCGAGCCCGTGAACGCGGAAGGGATCATGGCCGACCGGCACGGCAACATCTTCGCCGGCGAGGTGGCCGGGAACATGCTGCGCAAGTTCGCCAGGAACTGACGGGCCGCGGGCGGCGGCGCCCCGGCCGGCGCCGGTCGTCCCGCGTATCCAAACGGCAGGAGCGCCAGCGATGCTACGAATGCTCACAGGCGGAATCGGCGTGGTTCTGGCAGCCGGGCTCCTCGATGTCGGGGCGGCCCAAGCGCAGGCGCCTGCGTCCTCGAGCGCCGCCTCTCAACGCGCGCTGCTCGACCGCTACTGCGTCGCCTGCCACAACGAGCGGCTGCGGACCGGCGGGCTGCTGCTCGATGGGGTCGACGTCGGGCACGTCGGCGAGGCCGCGGAGACCTGGGAGAAGGTGGTCCGCAAGCTCCGCGCCGGCCAGATGCCGCCGGCCGGGCGGCCGCGGCCGGCGCAGGCCGACTACGACGGCCTGGCGAACTGGCTCGAAACCGAGCTCGACCGGGCCGCCGCTGCGCGGCCCAATCCCGGGCGGCCGGTCGTCCGCCGTCTCAACCGGCTCGAGTACACGAACGCGATCCGCGACCTGCTGGCCCTGGAGGTCGACGGCCGGGCGCTGCTGCCGACCGACGAGTCCGGCTACGGCTTCGACAACGTCGGGGACGTGCTGTCGTTCTCGCCCGGCCTGCTGGAGCGGTACATGAGCGCGGCGCGCAAGATCAGCCGCCTCGCCGTCGGCGATCCGACGCAGCCGGCGGCGATCGCGACCTACAAGGTCTCGCCCTTTCTCGTGCAGGAGGGCCGCATCAGCGAGGATCTTCCGTTCGGGTCGCGGGGCGGCACCGTCGTGCGCCACAACTTTCCGGCCGACGGCGAGTACCTGCTGAGAGTCCACCTCGGACGACGGTTCGACAACAACGCCATTCAGGGTCTCGACGCCCGGGAGAAGCTCGACGTCCGCCTCGACGGCGCGCGGCTGAAGCTGTTCGACGTGGGCGGCGAATGCGTCGGCTCGGACGAGCCGCGCTGCCTCCTGCCGCCCGGCGTGGTGCCCGTCTCCGAGTATGGGCGCACGGCCGACGAGCACCTGCGCGTGCGGTTCGCGACGAAGGGCGGTCCGCGGCGCGTCGGCGTGTCGTTCGTCGACCGGGCCGTCGCGGCGACGGAGGGCGCCGGCCCCGGGCGTCTGCCCACCTCCGAGCTGCGCAACACCGAGCTGGCGCCGATGAACGTGGGCAGCATCGAGATCGCGGGTCCCCTCAGCGCCGCGGGGCCGCCGGACAGCCCCAGCCGCCGCCTCCTCTTCGTCTGCCGGCCGGCGGGCGGCGACGACGAGGAAGCGTGCGCCCGGGAGGTGCTCGGCGCGCTCGCCCGCCGCGCCTACCGCCGTGCGGTCACGCCCGACGACCTCGACTCCCTGCTGGGGTTCTACCGGACGGGCCGAGCCGCGGGGGGCTTCGAGGCGGGCATCCAGTTCGCGCTGGAAGGGCTGCTCGTCTCGCCCGACTTCCTCCTGCGCGTCGAGCACGATCCGCTGCAGGCGGCGCCGAGCTCCGCGTACCGCATCGGCGACGTCGACCTGGCGTCGCGCCTGTCGTTCTTCCTCTGGAGCAGCATTCCGGACGACGAGCTCCTCGACCTGGCCGTGGCCGGCAGGCTCAGCGAGCCCGACGTGCTGGAACGGCAGGTCCGGCGCATGCTCGCCGACAGCCGCGCAGCGGCGCTGGTCACCAACTTCGCCAGCCAGTGGTTGTTCCTCCGCGACCTGCGCGTCGCGGCGCCCGACACCCAGGTGTTCCGCGATTTCGACGACAGCCTGCGCGAGGCGTTCCGCCGCGAGACCCAGCTGTTCATCGCCAGCCAGTTGCGCGAGGACCGCAGCGTGGTGGGCCTGCTCGACGCCGACTACACCTTCGTCAACGAGCGGCTGGCGCGCTTCTACGGCATGCCGAACGTGTACGGCGCGCACTTCCGGCGGGTGCCGGTCACCAATCCCGTCCGGCGCGGGCTGCTGGGGCACGGCAGCATCCTGACCGTGACGTCCTACTCCAACCGCACCTCGCCGGTGCAGCGCGGCAAGTTCGTGCTGGACAACCTGCTGGGCTCGCCGCCGCCCGCGCCGCCGCCCAACGTCGAGGGCCTGCAGGAGGCCGGTGAGGGCGGCGCGCCGGCAACCACCGTGCGCGAGCGGATGGAGGCCCACCGGCAGAACGCTGTCTGCGCGAGCTGTCACGCCCAGATGGATCCGATCGGGTTCGCGCTCGAGAACTTCGACGCCATCGGCAAGTGGCGGGAGAGCGAGTTCGGGCTGCCCATCGACGCGGCCGGCGCCCTCCCCGACGGGACCCGCCTCGAGGGACCGGTGGAGCTGCGGAAGACGCTGGTCCGCCGGCATCCGGAGTTCGTGCACACGCTGGTCGAGCAGCTCCTGACCTATGCGCTCGGCCGGGGGGCCGAGCATTACGACCGGCCGGCCATCCGGCGCATCGTCGCGGACGCCGCCGCCGACGATTACCGCTGGTCGGCCCTGATTCTGGGGCTGGTCGACAGCGTGCCGTTTCGCATGCGGATCGCGCAGGGGCTCGAGCCCGAGCCGCTGCTGGCCGCCGCATCCAACCCCGACTGAGGCTCGACCGAGAGAGGTTCAACCATGAGTCCCCACATCGTCACGAAGAAGCATCTGGCACGGCGCACCATTCTGCGCGGGATGGGCGCCACGATCGCCCTGCCGCTGCTCGACGGCATGGTGCCGGCGTTCGCCAGGGCCGGCGGCGCGGCCGAGACGCTGCCGCTGCGGCTGGGCGCGCTCTACGCGCCGAACGGCATGAACATGACGGACTGGACCCCGGCGCTGGGGGGAACGGCCTTCGAGCTGTCGCCGATTCTCCAGCCGCTGGCGCCTTTCCGCGACCGGCTGGTCGTACTGAGCGGCCTGGCCAACAACGCCGCCGACCAGTTGCCGGGCGAGGGCTCGGGAGACCACTCCCGCTCGTCGGCCGGCTACCTGACGGGCGCCCACGCGAAGAAGACGGAAGGCGCCGACCTCGAGAACGGCATCTCGATGGATCAGGTGGCCGCGAGGCAGCTCGCCAGGCACACGCAGCTGGCATCGCTCGAGCTGGCCCTCGAGGCCAACGATCTGGCGGGCGGCTGCGAGCACGGCTACAGTTGCGCCTACACCGGCACGGTCTCGTGGGCCAGCGCGACGACGCCGCTGCCCGCCGAGAACGACCCGCGGGCGGTCTTCGAGCGCCTGTTCGGGTCGAGCGAGAGCACGGAGAGCGGGGCCCGGCTCGCCCGGCTGCAGATGGAGCGCAGCATCCTCGACATGGTCAGCGAGCGGCTGGCGCAGCTCCAGAAGCGGCTCGGCGCGGCCGACCGCCGGAAGGTGACGGAGTACGTCGACGCGGTCCGCGACATCGAGCGCCGCATCCAGATTGCCGAGGACCAGAGCAATCGGGAGCTGCCCGTCGTGGCGCAGCCCGCGGGCGTGCCGCCGACGTACGGGGAGTACGCGAAGCTCATGTTCGACCTGTGGGCGCTCGCCTGGCAGTGCGATCTGACCCGGGTGAGCACCTTCATGTACGGCCGCGAGAAGAGCAGCCGCAGCTATCCCGAGATCGGCGTCCCAGATCCCCATCACCCGTTGTCGCATCACCAGGACCGCCCCGAAAAGCTGGCGAAGCTGACGCGGCTGAACGCCTTCTACACGAGCCTGCTCGCGCACTTCCTCGAGCGGCTGCAGTCGATCGAGGAAGGCGACGGCACGCTGCTCGACCGGGTCATGCTCGTCTACGGGTCCGGCATGAGCGACCCGAACATGCATCATCACCAGGACCTGCCGACGATGCTGGTGGGCACCGGCGGCGGGCAGGTCGCCGGCGGCCGCCACCTGCGGGTGGCGCAGGATCTGCCGCTGGCCAACCTGCACGTGACCGTGCTGGACAAGATGGGCATCGCGGTCGACCGCCTCGGCGACAGCAGCGGCCGGATCGCCGCCCTGTGAGCAGGGCCGGCAGCGGATGACCATGCCCGCCAAGGCCGTTGCGTCGGCCGCTCTCCTCGCGTTGCCGCTCCTGGCGGCGGCCCTGCCGGCGGTCGGCGCGGAGGACATGCGGCTCGTCGAGGCCGCCAGGGACCGCAACGGGCAGGCGGTGCGGCGTCTTCTCGCGCAGCAGGCGCCGGTGAACGCCAGGCAGCCCGACGGCGCGACCGCGCTCCACTGGGCCGTCCACTGGAACGACCTCGCCAGCGTGGAGTTGCTGCTCCGCGCCGCTGCGGACGTGACCGCGGCGAACGACTACGGCGTGACGCCGCTGTCGCTTGCCTGCACGAACGGCAGCCCCGCCGTCGCGCGCCGGCTGCTGGAGTCGGGCGCAGACCCGAACGCGGCCTCCCCGATCACCGGCGAGACGGTGCTGATGACGGCCGCGCGCACGGGGGTCGCGGCGGTCGCGGAAGCGTTGCTGGACCACGGCGCGGATCCGGGCGCGCAGGAGACGCGTCACGGTCAGACGGCGCTGATGTGGGCGGCCGCGGAAGGGCACGTGGAGGTGGTGCGGGCGCTGATCGCGCGCGGCGCCGACCTCCATACACGTTCGAAGGCGGGGTCGACGCCCCTGCTGTTCGCGGCCCGCAGCGGCGAACAGGCGCTCGTGCGGTTGCTGCTCGAGCACGGCGCCGACGTGAACGACGAGGCGGCCGACGGGTCCACCGCCCTGCTGGTGGCGGCCGTCAGGAGCGACATGGCGCTGGCCGGCATCCTGCTCGAGCACGGCGCCGACCCGGACCGCGGGCCGGGCTTCAATCCGCTGCACTGGGCCGCCGGCAACTGGCGGAACGTCGACACGGTGGCCGACGCCGCGGTGCGGGCCGACAACAACGAGTGGAGCGGGCTGGAAGGACTGGAGGGTGCGGCGCGGCGTGCATTCGTGCAGCTCCTCCTCGACTTCGGCGCGGACCCCAACGCCCCGGCGGAAGGGACCCCCAGACGGTACGCGGGCGGGCAGGCGCGGGGCGGCTACCTGGCCGGCGCCACCCCCTTCCTGGCCGCTGTCCGGACCGGGGACACGCGCCTCATGCGGATGCTGCTGGACGCCGGCGCCGATCCCCTGCGGCCGAACAGCCGGGGCACGACGCCGTTGATGATCGCCGCGGGCGTCGGCTTCCGCGGCTACAGCCCGGTGCCGGAGTCCGACGCGCTGGCGGCGGTCGAGCTGTGCTACGAGCTCGGCGGCGACGTCCGGGCCACCGACGCGACGGGCGAGACAGCGCTGCACGGCGCCGCCTACCGGGGGCTCAGCGGGTCGGACACGATCATCCGGTTCCTGGTGGACCGGGGCGCCGACCTGAACGTGGAGAACGGCCTGGGGTGGACGCCCCTGGCCATCGCGGAGGGCGTCTACTTCGGCGCCAGCGATACGCGCTCGGACGACATGGCGGCGCTCTTCCGGACGCTGGGCGCCGCGGCCACGCCGCCGGGCATCGAGCGGGACGTCAACATCGCCCGTCTCAACGCGCAGCGCGCCGGGGACAGGCAGGGAGGTTCGAGATGAAGGATCGTCTTCCGGTCTTCCTGGCAACCGTGGTTGTCGTCGCGCTGGCCCCGATCGCCGCCGCCGGCCAGGCCGGTCCGGACGGCTGGACCCCGCCCCGCACGCCCTGGGGCGCGCCCGACCTGCAGGGCGTTTGGGACTTCCGCACGATCACGCCGCTGGAGCGCCCGGCCGAGCTCGCCGGCAAGCAGGTGCTGACGGCCGAGGAGGCGGCCAGCTTCGAGGCCCGCGAGAACCGGCGCCTGAACCGCGACCTCGTCGATCCGAAGCAGGGCGGGGCCATCTATCCGCCGGAGTCGCAGGGCGGCGTGGTGCCCTACAACGAGTTCTGGTACGACCGCGGCAACCGGCTCGTGGGCGACCGGCGCACGTCGCTGATCGTCGACCCGCCGGACGGCCGCCTCCCGGCGCTGACGCCCGCCGCACAGGCGCGGGCCGCGGCCCGCCGGGCCCACCGGCGCGACCACCCGGCCGACTCCTGGGAGGACCGCAGCCTGGCGGACCGTTGCATCGTAGGGTTCAACGCGGGACCGCCCATGGCGCCCGGCGCCTACAACAACAACGTGCAGCTGCTGCAGACGCCGAACCACGTGGTCATCTTCACCGAGATGATCCACAACGCACGCATCATCCGCCTGGACGGGCGTCCGCACGGCGCCATCCCGCAGTGGCACGGCGACTCGCGCGCCCGCTGGGAGGACGCGACCCTGGTCGTCGAGACCCGCAACTTCAGCGACCGGGCGAGCGTCAGGGGCTCCACGGCGAACGTGCACCTCGTGGAGCGCTTCACGCGCGTCGGCCCGGACACCGTGCTGTACGAGTTCACGGTGGACGATCCCGTCACCTGGACGCGGCCCTGGACCGCCGTCGTCCCGCTGACGAGGACCGACGCGCCGCTGTACGAGTACGCCTGCCACGAAGGCAACTACGCCATGGAGGGCATCCTCGGCGGGGCGCGTGCCGAGGAGCGGGCCGCGGCGGCCGGCGTGCAGTAGCGGGCAGCCGCCGTCGATGGGATCAATCCAATGCATGCTGTGCTTTCACTCACGTTGATCGCGCTCGGCCTGCTGGCGCAGAATCCGCTGCGAGAGACCCAGGTGTCCACGCCGGAGATCGTGCGGACCGAGTACGACATGGCGGAGGTGGTCAGGCCGCCCTCGCTCCCGGCCGACGCGCTGGCGGGCTGGAAGCTGTTCGTGCAGCGCTGTGCGATCTGTCACGACCCGCTGGGGCAGCCCTCGTATCCGGAGAGCTTCGCCCCCCTGCTCACCCGCGAGACCGTCAGCAACCTGGGCGAAGCGCGGGTGCGCGCCGTCATCCTGGTCGGATCGTCGCGCATGCCGGGCTGGCAGTACACGCTGTCGCAGGAGCAGATCGACGAGGTCATCGCTTACATGAACACCGTGGCGCCGGAATGAAGCGCCGAGGAGGCGACATGCTCGAAACCCGACGGTCCATCGGACCGGCCGCAGCGATCATCGGCGTCTGCATGTTGCTGGTGGCGGGGGCCGCGGCGCTGGCCGGCGCGCCCACGCCGCTCGCCGGCACCGTCACCGGGGCGAACGGCGAACCGCTGCCCGGCGTGGCGGTCTCCGCGCGCGCGGAGGGCGCGTCCACCACCACCTCCGTCTTCACGGACGAGGCCGGCCGGTACTACTTCCCCGCGCTGGAACCCCCGTTCGAAGGCGGGCAGTACCAGGTCTGGGCGCAGGCCGTGGGCTACGAACGCGCCAGCGCGGACGCGGTCCTCGACCCCGCGCGACAGGTGGCGCAGGACTTCACGTTGGCGGACGCCGCCGACTTCACCCACCAGCTCTCGGGGGTGGAGTGGCTGGACGCGCTGCCCGCGGCGACCCGCGAGGATCGCCGGCTGAAGGAATTGTTCCGCGTCACGTGCACGGAATGCCACCAGGCCGGCCTGGTGCTGCAGAACCGCTTCGACGAGCGCGGCTGGCGCGCCATGATCGACCTGATGGCGAACGTCAGCTACCACGGCTGGCGCGGCTCCAGCGGCCGGCGGTCGATCACGATCGAGTACTACCGCAACGAGCTGGCGGCCTATCTCACGAAGGCCCGCGGCCCGGAGTCGCCGCCCCTGACGTTCGAGTTGCAGCCCCGCCCCACCGGTGAGGCCGCCCGCCACGTCGTCACGGAGTACGACATCCCCATCGCGGAGCTGCCGACGGAGCGCACGTCGATCGACGGCAGCGACTGGTCCGAGGGCATTCCGTCGGGCATGCGCGGGGGCGGCGGCATGCACGACGCGGCCGTCGACGACGACGGCAACGTCTGGATCACCGACTCGGTGCCGAACGACTTCCGGACGCTCGCCCGGATCGATCCGCGCACCGGGCAGGTCACGGGATTCAAGGTGACCGCGCCCGACGGCAAGCGGGCGCGCCGATCGCACGGCATCACGAAGGCGCGCGACGGCATGATGTGGTTCGACACGCAGGGCAGCCTCGGCCGGGTGGACCCGCAGACGGAGACGTTCGAGCTCTACACGCCGCCGCGGCCGCTCAGCGTCGGCGGGAGCCTGCAGGAGGACGGCCGGGGCAACATCTGGGTCGGCAACCGCCACGGCGCGCTGAAGTTCGATCCCGCCACCCGCGAGTACACGTACTACCAGAACCAGACCGTCGGCGACGGCCAGACCTACGGCACCGCCGCCGACCGCCTCGGGAACGGCTGGTGGGCGCAGTTCAACATGGATATCGTCGGACACGCGAACGGCACGACCGGCGAGGTGGACGAGGTGCCGATGCGGCCGCCCGGCGCGCTCGACCGCGAGCAGCTCCTGACGCCGGCCGACCGCGACTTCTTCCACCGCATCGGCGCGATGCGTTTCTCCGGGAGCGTCTACAACCCCGGCGGGCAGGCGCCGCGCCGGCTCGCCGCCGATCCCGCGGGCGACACGGTGTGGGTCGCCAACTGGTGGGGCTCCAACCTGGCCAAGATCGACATCAACACGCTCGAGGCGACGTACTACCACCTGCCGATCGGCGCGCATCCCTACGCGACCGTGGTCGACCGGAACCACATGGTGTGGACGAACCTGTCGTCCGACGACGCGGTCGCGAGGTTCAATCCCGGCACCGAGGAGTACACGATCTTCAAGCTCCCCAGCCTCGGGGCCGAGCTGCGCCACATCGCGGTCGACGACGCCGGCGGCCCGGACGTCTGGGTCGTGTACCGGGAGGCGAGCCGCGCGGCCCGCATCCAGTTCCGGACGGAGGCGCAACTCCAGAGCGCCGCGGCCGCCAGCGCGCTGGCGGCGCGAGCGGCGGACGACGGCGAGTAGTACCCCGTCGCCCGAAAACGGGCGCCGGCGATGCAGCACTGGCTGAAAACCGCTGGCGCAATCGTGACCGCCCTCGGGCTGATCAGCGGGCTGGTCGTGTCGAGCCACGGTCAGTTGCGAGCCGACATCCGTCAGATCTCCAGCGACATGGCCGACGTGCGCGAGCGGTTAGCCCGCATCGAAGAGCGACTGGCCCGCGTCGAGGCCATCTTGAGCTGCAGGCCCGCCCGGCACAGTGAGAATAGGGTGCGGGCAACGCAGACATGAATGACCCCCGAGTTCTCGGCCGTCATTCGCGCTACCAGCCTACACGGGCTGAGCTCGAGGACGACGTGCGCATCCCGAACATGCCACCGCACAATGCGGTAGAATCCTGCGTACGAGGGAATCCCTACGATGAACCGGGGCGAGGATGACAGCGGTTCGGGTTCGTGAACGTCGCAACTTGCCTTGACGAGAACTGGAGGACTGGAGGGTTATGATGTCGGGCGACGAGAGCAAGGCGAAAGAAGCCGCCGCGGCAGCACAAGCCATCGCGGACAACCTAAATGCAAGAGTCATTGTGTACAGTGGATACATAGATTACGCAGGAGTGGGTCAACTCCTTCAAACCATCAGTGACGGTGAAGAGAGAGAAAACACCTTCTTTGTACTGACCACAGTTGGCGGCGATGCGCGAGCGGCGTACAGGATTGCACGGCTTTTTCAGTTGGTGTCCAAGAAGTTTTATCTGTGCGTGCCTAGTATGTGCAAGAGTGCCGGTACTCTAATCGCACTCGGCGCTCACGAGATTGTGATGAATCCTTTTGCGGAACTCGGCCCTCTCGATGTTCAACTCGTACAACGGGATGAAATTGACCAGAGCCGGTCTGGGCTGGTGGTCGATACGGCACTGGAGGGACTTGCAAAGAAAACTCTTGAGACGTTTGAGACGATCATGCTTCATATTACCTTTGGGAGCGACAAGGCCATAAGTTTTGAAGCGGCCTCCAAGGTGGCAGCAAACCTGACAACGGGCACCATGTCCGAGATCTATGCACAGATAAAGCCCGATGACCTTGGAAACGATTTACGGAATCTTCGGGTCGCGGAAGCGTACGGAAAGCGGTTGGCCGAGTACGGACGCAACACTAAGTC
Organism: Vicinamibacterales bacterium; assembly: GCA_965222265.1. GTDB lineage: Bacteria > Acidobacteriota > Vicinamibacteria > Vicinamibacterales > UBA8438 > JAAXGX01. The sequence continues at coordinate 3,475,532 of CBDCTP010000003.1, read as the reverse complement.
CGACGCGGTGTCACGTCTAGTGCACAAGTATCCCAGTCACGACTACATCATTGATGCGGAAGAAGCGAAAACTCTGTTTCAAAAGGTCGATACTACCCAGCAAGCGGAACACACGATAAAGCTAATGAGCACGCTGAGCGAAATCTCGGCGGCGGCCAGACCAGCCTACATATCCAGACTAGATTCTAAGGAGGAGAGAAGTGACCAAGAGTCTGCAACCGGAGGAACTGATCAGGCAGCCGGAGGAGGAAAAGAAGCCGACAACGCCAAGCCTCGGCCAGCACGCAAGAGCTCTCGGAAGATTAATCAGGCGAGAGGCCGAGATGATGGACCGCCGGCAACCGCGGCCCACTCCGAACCGCCATCAAATGGTCGATAGCGAGACCTTGTAGCACGCTCTCCAACCCCCGAGCGGGATACGAGGGGAGGCCGGGTGCCCGGCACCCCCCTTCCCTCTCTGTGGGTAATCTCCGCGCCAGGACACCCGGAAAAACCGACCTGAACGTCCATACCCAGAGTCATCACCGCAGCCTCCCCGGCGCCGCCTGGACGGTGACAATCTCGTCCGTCGCCGTGTTGAAATCGTCCGCTCAAGGCCCCTCCTTCTCCGCGTCTGCCCGTGGTAGAACCGATATGTCCCCTCGCGCCATAGCCAAAGACGCCGTATCTTTCGAGCCATCTTGCAGAGCCAAAACCGCGGGCCGTCTGAGCCGCGGTGCAGCTCCTCGTCAGTTCTGGGTCGGGCCCGCGCTCCGGCGCGCGCGCTCGATGATGATGTCCGCGTCGGCCCGCAGCAGGAGCCGCTCCGCGACCAGAGCATCGGCTGCGTCGGCGACCGCCGCCACGTAGGCGGCGTGGTCGGCGTAGCGCGCCGCCAGAGACGGCCGCGGGTCGCCCGCCGCGGTGCGCTCGGCCTCGGTCGGCGCGAACGGAACGAACGAGCCGGCCCCGGCGCACTGCGCCCCCTCGGCGAAGCCGGCGCGCCGCAGGTTCCAGCCAGTGTAGGTGCCGATCGGCGCCGCCAGGTTCGGGTGCCTGACCCCATCCACCATGTTGCCGTCGGCATCCGTGCGGCCGACGAGCACGGAGTAGGCGTCGCCCTCCATCGGCGGCATGAAGCGGTGGTCGGCCACGTGCAGCGGATTGTACGACCCGGAGTACGTCACGGCAGGAATGCCGGGAAACCCGTTGTCGTGGGCGCCGACGAGCCCGCCGCCGGCGACCGTCGGGAAGCGGCTCGGCGGCGGCTCGATGCCGTGCGCGACCCACTCGTAGAGCGCGATGCTCAGGGCGGCGCGCACGTCGGCCACCGGCAGCGGATTGGTCAGGTTCTGGCAGATGCCCCGGCCCGGCGGCCGCGTGTGGACGCCCGGGCCGCCGCCGTGCTGCGTGCCCGCGAGCAGGTAGACGCGGACGTCCTCGGGCAGCTCGATGTGCTTGCCGACCGGGTCGGTCACCACGAGCGACGCGCGCGCCTGCCACAGCTCGGCCTCGCCGTCGCTGTGCACCACCTTGGGGCATGTATCCGAGGCGCCGCAGCGCGCCAGCAACCCGTCGGTCCGGCCGCTCAGCGGATCGGTGAGGGTCGCGTAGGTGAACGGGAACTGGTCCCCGGGGTACACGTGGTCCTCGTGCTGCTTCTGCCAGCGGCCCGGCTGCCCGAACTGGTAGTTGGTGAAGGTCTTGCGCGAGCCGGCGATGTTCGGATGGACGCCGTCGAACACGATGCGGCCGGCGATGTCCTCGTTGAAGCCCTGGTAGACGAGGTCCCGCAGCATCCGGCCGCTCTGCGAGATGCCGAGCGAGATGGCCGTGCGGGCCAGCTCGCCGTCCACCGCGACCGGGTTCGGATTGCCGGCCCGATCGGCCGGCTCGTAGCGCAGGAACGAGATGGCGTCGCGCATCGCGGCGAAGCCGAGCCCCATCACGAGCGGATCCTTCGCCTCGTAGATGAACTCGTAGATCGCCCCGCCATCGAAGCCCGGCGGCCGGGTGATCTCGATCTCCCGCTCGTCGACGTAGCGCCAATCCAGGTCGTCCGGCCGCTCCCGTCTGGCGCCCTGCGTGCGCCGGACCGAGAGCATGCCGCGCGCCTCGAGCGAGGCGGCCGGATACGTCAGCCGGCCGCGCGAACGGCGCTCGCCGTCGTTGAAGATGAACTCCTCGAGCGACGCCCCCACGATCGGGGAGCCGTCGGGATCGGTCGCGACCGGCAGGTAGGCGACGATGTTCGAGGCCGTCGGTGCCAAGTCGCCCTGCCAGCCCACGCGGACGAAGGCGAACCCGCGTTCGAGCAGCGCCGGCTCGGCCGCCCCGGCCCGGCCCCGGTTCGAGACGGTGTGGTAGAGCGCGCGGTTCCAGCGGCGCATGTCGAGCGGCCGGTAGATCTCCACCGTGGCCCGATACTCGACGCGCCCGGCCGCGTTGCGCGGCGCCCTATCGAGATTCACGATCCCCTGGTGACGCGGATCGGCCGGATCCACCTCGCCGGCCACAACCCCGCGCAGCCACTCGTACTGGCCGACCTCTCCGAAGTGCCGCCCGCCGAGGGCCGGCGACTCGACCACCTGCAGGTCGAACTCGGTGATCTGCGCCCAAGCGCTCCCGGCCAGGAGCGGGGCGACGACGACGGCCAGGAGAAACGTGCGACCCAGTCTGCTCATGATCTCCCCCGATTCAGGCTGCGCGGCATTCTCCCCGCATCAGCAAACGTTGCCCAGGACCCCGCCGCCGCCGCAGTAGCCGACGTCCTGCAGCTGGATGCGGACCCCATCGGGCGCATCCACCAGCACCTCCTGCGTCACGCCCTCGCGCAGTCTCATACGGGCCGTGACCCCGTGCTCGGCGAGCCTCGCCATGACCGCGTCGGGGGCGAACCCCGCCACGCCCAGGCCGACGTGCGGACGGAACGCTTCCGGGCCGTCGCCCTCGATCAGGGCCAGGTGCTGCGGACCCGATCCGACGCGGAGCACGGGGATCGGAGGACCCTCGTAGCCGGCGGTTCGCGGTCTCGCTGCCGGCTCCTGGTACGCCACCACCGGCATGTCCGTCAGCCGCTGGTACCACTCGAGCGCGCTCGGCAGATCCGAGACGTAGTACTTGATGTGGTTCAAGGTCCGGACGGGGATGGGCGGCGGGTCGCCCGGCCGCCGCACGGCCTCGGCCGACGTGTCGCACACCTCGCCCAGGAAGCCCAGCCCGCCGCATGCGATCGCGGGATTGAACTGCAGCGGCGCGCCGTCCGGGCCGTCGAAGTTGACGCCGTTGACGGTGGTGCCCTCGCGCAGCACCGACCGCGCCAGCGCGGGCATCGCGGCGAGGGCCTCGAAGATCCGGTGGACGTTGAAGTCCTCGATCCCCCAGCAGAAGTGCGGGCGCCGGGCCGGGGGCGCCGCGAAGCTCTCCGGGCTGCGCTGCGACAGCGCCATGTACGCCGGCGGGTCGCTCGCCAGCCGGAGGACGGTCTGCCCGCCGCCATAGTCCTGGAACGCATGGCGGGGCACGCCGAGAACCCGTTCGTACCAGGCGACCGTGCCCGGCAGGTCCGCGCAGCCGAAGCTGACGTGATTCAGCGTGCTGACGCGGATCGGCAGCGCGGACTGGATGGACGCCGGCCGGGTGTTGGGCCCCGCCAGCGCCCTCCCCCGCCGCGCGGCGGCCACCGCCAGGAGCAGGGCGAGAAGATCCCTTCGCGTCATCGCCACCCGTCGCTACGGCGCCCCGGATTCCGTCGTCTCCGGCGCGGCCTGCTCGTCGTCGTCCGTCTCGGCCCAGGGCAGGTACGCCGCATAGTCGACGTCCGCGTCGGGCGGCTCGCCGCCCGGACCCTGCAGGTAGTGCTCCATCCAGCGCAGCGTCCGCAGCGCGTAGTCGAGGCGCGCCGCCGACCTCGCGTTACCGTGCCCCTCGCCCGGATAGAACACGAGCCGCACCGGCGCCTGGCCGAGCACCTTGAGCTGGCGGTACAGCTCGAGCGACTGGCTGGGGTGCACGCGCGGATCCTCCTCGCCGTGCAGGATGAGGGTCGGCGTGCGGTTGCGCGTCACGTAGTAGATCGGGCTGGCCTTGGCGAAGTACTCCCAGTCGTCCCACAGCCACTTGCGATGGTGGACGTCGTACATCTCCTGCGGGATGTCGGTCGTCCCCATCTTCGAGATGGCGTTGCTGATGCCCACGAACGGGATCGATGCCGCGAACCGCTCGGAGTAGTACGTCGTGCCCCAGGCCGAGGCGTAGCCGCCGTACGAGCCACCCGTGATGCCGACCCTCTCGCCATCGACCAGGCCGACGTCGATGAGGTGGTCGACGGCGTCGACCAGATCGTCGAACTCGGGCCCGGTCGCGTCCGCCTGGCTAATCTTGGAGAACTCCACGCCGCGGCCGGTGCTCCCCCGGTAGTTCGGGTACAGCACGAAGAACCCGCGCGCCGCCGCCACCTGGCCCGGGGCCGAGTAGCCGGTGAGCCAGCCGTTCCGGTCGTGGGCCTCCGGCCCGCCGTGGACGGAGAGGATGAGCGGATAGCGCCGGCCGGACTCGTAGTCGAGCGGATGGATCAGGATGCCCTCCAGCTCCAGTCCGTCGCGGGCCTCGTAGCGGATGACCGTCTGCTCGGCGAACCGCAGGTCGGCCAGCCAGTCGTTGCTGGCGGTGCGGCGCGCCGCCTCCCCGCCGGTGGCGGGCAGCGAGTACACCTCGTTCGGATGGCGCGGCGTCTGCGCGACCAGCGCGGCCTCGCCCGTGCCGTCGACGTCGACGGCGAGGACCACCAGCTCGCCGGCCGGCAGCAGCGTCCGCCGGTCGGAGCCGTCGACGGCTATCGAGGCCACCTCCGTCTCGGCCCCGACGTCGGTGACGTACACGAGCGCGCCGTCGGCGCGCCAGTCGAAGGTCGCCACGTGGGCCTCGAGGCCGGGCAGCAGGTCGCGCGGCGTGCCGCCCTCCGCGCTCACGACCAGCAGGCGGCCCGGCGCCGGATCGTTGCGGTCGACCGAACCCACCAGCGCGATGTGGCGCCCGTCCGGGCTCCAGTCGGCCCGGCCCAGCTTGCCCTCGACCGCGATGTCCGCCTGCACCGCCCCGTCGAGGTCGACCACCTGCAGCCTGCGTGCGACGAACGCGTCATCGACGAGCGGCGTCGGGGTCACCCCGACGAGGAGGCGCTCGCCGTCCGGCGCGAAGCGCAGCGACCGCAGCGACCCATCGATGTCCAGCGTCCGCACGTCGCGGTCGTCCGGCCCGTCGCCGGAGCGCAGATCGGCCACATGCAGGCGCGTGAACGTCAGGTCCTCCTCGAAGATCTCCTGGTTGAAGCCCTGCCTGCGGAGCGCCGCCCGGTCGGCGTCGCGCTCGTCCGGCGCCAGGAAGGCCAGCCAGCGGCCGTCGGCGCTGACGTCGAACGCCCCGATGTTGGTCGCATGCTCCAGCAGCTTGCGGGCTTCGCCGCCGCGCGTGGAGATGCGGTAGACCGCCCGCCGCTCGTCGCCCTCCCGCCGCGTGCCGAACGCCAGCTCGTCGTCGCCGAGCCAGACGGGACGCCCCACGGACACCTCGCCGGTGACGAACGGCACCTCACGCCCGTCGCCGTCGAGCAGGTACAGCTCCACCCACGCCCGGCCGCTGTCGTCCTCCAGCGGACGCCGCGGGCTGGAGCGCAGGAACGCGGTCTGGCTGCCGTCCGGCGATGGCACGGCCGCCAGCACGGAGCGGTACATCACCGAATGCCAGGGCTGAAAGGTGCCCTCGGCCGTCTGCGACTGGGCCGCTGCCGGCGCGGCCGCCAGCAGCACCGCCGCCAGCCCGGCCGCGACCACCGTGAGCCGGCGCAACGACATTCCCTCACGCAGTGCGCGTCCCATTCGCATCCTCCCTCCACGAGCAAGCCACCGCCATGCGACGGCATGGCAGGGTCGACTGTTGACAGTCTACCGCGCATGGCGGCCGATTCGGCCACTCCCCGCACGAGTGGGCCGGCACGCGGCAGCGCCCGCGGCTGGGAGCCATCCATCCAAGCCCCGTCATCGTCCGCGTGAGACGGGTCCGGGACCCCGCGTATACTTGCGGTGCTCGGTAGTCGGTGAGGCCGGCGTCGGCCTCGCCGAGCTCGATATCCGCTGCCAGGCGGCTCATGGAATACGTCCAGCTCCACAACTATCGTTGCTTTCGTCAAGAGCAGACTGCCCGCCTTGGCCGGCTGACCCTGCTCGTCGGCGAGAACAGCACCGGCAAGACCTCGTTCCTTGCCATCCTGCGGGCCCTGTGGAACGTCGCCTTCCGCGAATCGGTTCCGAACTTCCGGGAACCGCCATACGACCTTGGCCGATTCCGGGAAATAGCGCACCACCGCGGCGCCAAGCGCAGTTCCGCCAGCACTTTCTCGGCCGGCTTCAGTGCGACGATCGACTCCCGAAGCCGCAGGCGCAAAGAGACCGTGACTTTCGCGGCCACCTTCGGCAAGCGCGACGCGGTGCCCTTCCCGATGGCTCGGCGTCTTAACAATGACCAATGCTGGATCGAACACCGGTACGACGATACGGCGAGACAGTCGGGAAAGCACGGGGCATTCCGCATCGGGACACGTGATCGCTCATGGGAACTCTCCCTTCCCGATAACGTTCCGTTCGCACCCGAAGGATACCTGGTTCCACTCCGGATGCTGGACCCCATGCGGGGAGCCGCCCCGGAGTTGACCAGCAGCGACGGCGCGACAGAACCCCTATCCGACGAGGACTGGACGGCAGTTCGCGATCTCCTCTGGGATTTCCAAGGGCGTTATGCATTTGCGGCCCCGTATGCCGGCGCGCCGGTACGCTCCCGGCCACTGCGCACCTACGACCCACGAACGTTCACGCCCGATCCGGAAGGCGAGTACATCCCCCTGTACCTCGCAAACCTGCGTTCCGGTCACTCCGCAGGTTGGGAGTCCCTCAAGAGCTCACTCGAGTCATTCGGTCGTGAGGCCGGTCTGTTCGATGAGATCGATGTCAAGTTGCTCGGCGATGCCGACGGTGGCCCGTTCGAGATACAGGTCAGGAAGTCCGGGAAATCCGGCAGAAGGCTCAAGGGGCCTCACAGGAACCTCGCGGATCTGGGTTACGGCGTCAGCCAGGTGCTGCCAATCGTCACAGAGTTGTTGAAGCGCGACCCGCAGCCGATGTTTCTGCTGCAGCAACCGGAAGTACATCTGCATCCGAGTGCACAGGCCGCGCTCGGAAGCCTGCTGTGCGAGATCGCATCCCGCGGGGGTCCGCAGTTGGTGATCGAGACACACAGCGACCATCTGCTGGATCGCGTTCGCATGGATGTTCGGGACGGCCGGACGCGGCTGCGCCCGGACGACGTTTCCGTCCTGTACTTCGAACCGGCGGACCTCGAGGTTCGGATTCATTCTCTCAAGATCGACGATCAGGGCAACGTGCTTCACGCGCCCGACAGCTACCGAAGGTTTTTTCTGTCGGAAACACAACGCTCGCTGGGTCTGTAAATGTGCGCCATCGTGGACGCCAACGTGTGCGGCGAAGTCTTCGGCGAGAACCGTAATGAGGCCAGCCGCTACTTCTTCGATTGGCTGGCCAATGGGTCGGGACGCCTCGTCATGGGTGGCAGCCTGAAGGCCGAGCTGCGACACCGCGGACTCGACGAGTGGCTCCGGGAAGCACTTCGCGCCGGGCGCGTTTTTGAGCAGCCGGTCGCAAGAATCGAGCGGGAAACGCTGGCCATCCAACGCGACGGGCAATGCCGTTCAGACGACTCGCACGTGATTGCGCTGGCGCGAATCAGCGGTGCCCGCCTGCTGTACACCTAACGACTACACGCTTCAAGAGGACTTCGCCGACCCCGGGATTGTTCCCGGGCAGGCGCGGGGCCGGATATACACGACGGTGGCCGGTCACCGGCAACCGCGCGATCAACAGGGCGGCAGACTCCGGAACACGCATCGTAGGCTCCTGCGGCGACGGGACCTGTGCCCGCGCGTCGCGGGCTGACGTCGCTCGGTGCTTGGCGCCAACCGGCTCTGGTCATCGGCGCCACGCCATAGAGCAGCCGCTGCTTCACCCCGTCGGCAGATCGCCGGGGGACAGGTCGGCCGCGCGCCACAGGTACAGCGATGCGACGCTGCGCCACGGGCGCCAGCGCTCGCCGTACGTCAGGATCTCCTCCGCCTCCGGCAGCCCGTCGAGTCCGCGCGCGCGGGCGAACCCGCGCCGGATCCCGAGGTCGGTCGCGGGCAGCACGTCCGGCCGCCCGAGGTGCATCAGCAGCATTTCGCCCGTCCAGCGGCCGACGCCGCGGACCTGGACCACGCGCTCGATCACCTCTTCGTCGGACAGCGCCCGCACGGTGCGCGGTCCGGGCACGACGCCGCGCGCGGTCTTGGCCGCCAGGTCGTGCAGCGCCAGCGTCTTGGCGCGCGACAGCCCCGCCGCACGTAACTGCTCCGGCGCCAGCGCTCGCAGCGCCCGCGCAGTAGGCCGGCCGCCGTCGAACAGCGCCGCCACCCTCGCGTAGATGGCGCCCGCCGCGCGGCCGGAGAGTTGCTGGTAGACGATGGCGCGCAGCAGCGCCTCGAACGGCCGCCGCTCCGCCCGCCGCAACGCCAGCGGACCGCACCCGTCGATCAGCCGGCGCAGCAGCGGATCGGCCGCGCGCAGCGCCGCCACCGCCGCGCGCATCTCGCGCCGCGCCGCGGCCGTCACGCTGCTCCTCCGCTCGTCGCCGAGCACGCCGCCCGCCGGCGGGGGGACGTTGCGACCGACTCAATCGAGCAGCGCCTTGAAGACCCCATCCGCCGGGTCACTGTAGGTCGAAGGAGTCCATGGCCGCCGAGCACGACGGCAGTCCGGGCATGCGCGGGCACTGGGTGCATCGCATCAGTTCGTACCTACTTCAGCGGGTTCTTCCACCGCAGTCCCTCGAACCGGTTGAAGTCGCCGTCGTTCGTGTACAGCGTCCCGGCATGCTCTATCGCGTACGCGGCGATGTGCGCGTCCGTCGTCAAATCGGCGCCGGCGCCTAACGAGCGCAACAGCTCCGACAGGACAGGCCAATGGCGATCCGTCGGCGTGAGCAGTGCGACATTCGGACGATCGAGCCACTGCTGCACGTTATCGAGCGCCACGCCCACGGGCAGCGGCGCACCGAACACGCGGCGGTTCGTCACCAGCCGAACGAAGCCCAGAACGACGGGATAGCAGAGCCCGACCGTGCCGGACGACGACAACGCTTTCTCCCACCACCGGCGTGCCCCAGCATGGAACGGACTGGTTTCGTCAATGGCATATACGACCAGGTTGACGTCCGGCAGGATCATTTACGCAGCCGTTCCTGCTGCTCCCGCCACGCGTCGGCCGCCAACTCGTCGACCAGTTGGTTCAACCTGGTCGGATCGTATCCGGCACGCATTCCAAGCTTGTGCGGCGTCACGCGGTATCTCGTCGCCGGCGGCGGGCCGCCGCGCAACCCTTCGCGCAGCAGCGCGTTGACGACCTGCTTCAGCGACTGCCCGTCGCGCCGCCGGCGCTCCTCGATCCGGACGGCGATGTCGTCGTCTATCGTCAAGGTGGTTCGCATCATTACATCATATTGATCGTATAAATTGATGTCGAGAACGTCACTGCACGATCACGGGTCCGTTGCGCACCGACTCGGGAGTGCGCCCCAGGTGGTCCGCCCGGGATTCTTGCCCGCTCGCAACAGGAGGTCGGCTGACGCGATGATCCATGAAATGTCCGCATACCTGCACGTCGGTGGCGCCGCGACGCCGGAGGAAGTGCAGCGGCGTTACGCAGCGCTGATGGCGGGTGACCGCTAGAGCCTGCAATCCGCCATGACGCACCTCTCCGCCGGGTAGTAGGATTACCGCATGCGCCGGCAGCGTGCGCCGACCCTCGCCTGCGCCGTGCTTGCGGCAGCCGTTTGCCTGGACGCGGTGCCGTCGAAGGCCGCCGAACCGCAAGCGACCGGCTCCACCGTGAGCTCCCCGGACGCGGCCCGCGACACCCTGGACCGCTACTGCGTCGGCTGCCACAACGAGCGCCTCAAGGACAGCTACGGAGGTCTGGCGCTGGACGCGGACGCGGTCGATCTCACCGACGCCGGCGCGCACGCGGCCGTGCTCGAGCAGGTGCTGCGCCGGGTCCGGGCCGGCCAGATGCCGCCGGCCGGGCGCCGGCGGCCCGCGGAGCCGGTGCGCGCGTCGCTGGTGGCCTGGCTGGAATCCGAGCTCGACCGCGCGGCCGCCGCGCATCCCAACCCCGGCCGCAAGGAACCGTTCCACCGGCTCAACCGGGCCGAGTACCGCAACGCCGTCCGCGACCTGCTGGCGCTCGACGTCGACGTGGCCGCGCTGCTGCCGGCGGACGACGCCAGCTACGGCTTCGACAACATCGCCGGCGTCCTGCGCATCAGCCAGTCGCAACTGGAGCAGTATCTCTCCGCCGCGCGCAAGATCGGCCGCGAGGCGCTGGGCGGCGAACTGCCTGCGCCCGCCGTCACCGAGTACCGCGTCGCGGAGACCCAGCCGCAGTACGACCACCTCGAGGGGCTGCCGTTCGGGACCCGGGGCGGCCTGCTCGTGAGCCACCACTTTCCACGCGACGGCACCTACGAGATCGCGATCGACCTGTTGTGCCGCATCCAGGGCGAGTGCGACGGCAGCGTCGGCTTCGCCGACGCACACGAGCTCGAGGTCGCCATCGACGGCGAGCGGGTGACGCTGTTCACCCTGGAGCCCCGTGCCGAGTTCCGGCCGCATGGGGAGCGCACCTGGCGCGTCCGCCTGCCGGTGGCCGGCGGCCCGCACGAGGTCGGCGTCGCCTTCCTCAAGCTGCCGTCGATTCGCGAGGCCGACTCGCGGGTGGAACGGTTCCTCAAGCCCCACTACGTGACCGGGGTCGTCGGGGAGCCGAGCCAGATGATCTACCAGCCGTTCGTCGACCGCGTGACCATCGCCGGCCCGTTCGAGGCGACGGGCCCCGGGACGACGCCGAGCCGGAGGACGATCCTCACGTGCCGGCCGGCGAGCGCGGCGGATGAGCAGGCCTGCGCCGAGGAGATCCTGTCCGGCCTCATGCGGCGGGCGTTCCGGCGGCCGGTGACCGCGTCCGACGTCGCCACGCTCATGCCGGTCTACCGGGCCGGCTGGGAGACGGGCGGCCACTTCGAGGCCGGCGACTTCGAGGCGGGACTCGAGGCCGCGCTGCGGCGGCTGCTGGTCAGCCCCGAGTTCCTGTTCCGCGTCGAGCGCGACCCGGTCGGCATCGCGCCCGCGACCAACTACCGCATCAGCGACCTGGAGCTGGCGTCGCGCCTGTCGTTCTTCCTCTGGAGCAGCATTCCCGACGACGCGCTGCTCGCCGCCGCGGCGCGCGGGGAGCTCAGCGACCCGGACGTCTACCACCGCCAGGTGCGGCGGATGCTCGCCGACGAGCGGTCCGCCGAGCTGGTCCGCAACTTCGCCGGCCAGTGGCTGCAGCTCCGCAACCTGGACGCGGTCGAGATGGACTGGGCGCTGTTCCCCAACTTCGACGACGGCGTCCGCCTGGGATTTCGCCGCGAGACCGAGCTGTTCGTCGAGAGCATCCTGCGCGAGAACCGCGGCGTCATGGAGCTGCTGACTGCGGACTACACCTTCGTCAACGAGCGCCTGGCCCGGCACTACGGCATCCCCGGCGTCTACGGCGACCGCTTCCGCCGCGTGCCGGTGACCGACCCCAACCGCCGCGGACTGCTGGGTCACGGCAGCGTGCTGACCGTGACGTCGCGCCCGAACCGGACGTCGCCGGTGCTGCGGGGCAAGTGGATTCTGATGAACGTGCTCGGCGCTCCGCCGCCGGATCCGCCGGCCGACGTGCCGGCGCTGGAAGAGGACGCGGTAGGCAACCACAGTCGGGCGGACACGGTGCGCGAGCGGCTGGCGCGGCACCGGCGCAATCCGGCCTGCGCCGGATGTCACGCGCTGATCGACCCGCCCGGGTTCGCGCTGGAGAACTTCGACGCCGTCGGGCGCTGGCGCGAGATGGACAACGCATTTCGGCCGATCGACGCGTCGGGCGTGTTGCCGGACGGCACCGCGTTCGACGGCGTGGTGGGCTTTCGCAACGCGCTGGCAGCCCATCCCGAGCCCTTCGTCGCCAACGTCACCGAGAAGCTGCTCACCTACGCTCTGGGCCGCGGCCTCGAGCCGTACGACATGCCCGCCGTGCGCCGCATCGTGCGTGGCGCGGCGCCGGAGTATCGACTCCAGGACGTGATCCTGGGCATCGCCGACAGCATTCCATTCCGAATGCGCCGGTCGGCCGACCGGGTGTAATCATGATCATCACCCGGACAGCCCTTCCGCGCCGGACGTTCCTCCGGGGCGCGGGCGCCGCGCTCGCCCTGCCGCTGCTGGACGCCATGGTGCCGGCGCTGTCGGCGTTGAGGCGCACCGCCGCCGCGCCGCCGCCGCGCCTCGGGTTCGTGTTCGTGCCCAACGGGCTGATCCTCCGGGAGTTCCTGCCGCAGACCGCGGGACGCGACTTCGATCTACCGCGCATCCTCGCGCCGCTGGCGCCCTACCGCGACCACCTGACGGTGGTCAGCGGCCTCGCGAACGCGGCCGGCGACGCGCTCGACGCCAGCAGCGGGCCGCACTCCCGCGGCAGCGGCTGCTGGCTCAGCGGCATGCGCGCCAGGCGCACCGAGGGCGCGGACATCGAAGCCGGCAAGACCATCGACCAGTACGCCGCCGACGTTCTGGGCCGGGAGACGCCGCTCGCGTCGCTGCAGCTCGCTCTGGAGCCGAACTTCATGACCGGCAACTGCGAGGGCGGGTACAGCTGCGCCTACATCAACACGCTGTCCTGGCGCACCGCCACCCTCCCGCTGCCGATGGAGACGAACCCGCGCGTCGTGTTCGAGCGGCTGTTCGGGGAACCGGGCGACGCGGCGGCGCGCCACGCGCAGCGGGAGATCGACCGCAGCATCCTCGACGGGGTGTCCGAGGATCTGGCCCGGCTGCACGCCTCGCTCGCGCCGGCCGATCGGCGCACCGTCAGCGAGTACCTCGACGCCGTCCGCGACGTCGAGCACCGCATCCAGCAGACGGAGCAGCGTGCGGCCGATGCGCCGGAGATCGAGCAGGACGCGCCGCTGGGCGTCCCGCCGGTGTTCGAGGACCACGCGCGGCTGATGTTCGACCTGCTGCTGCTGGCCTATCGGGCCGACGTGACGCGCGTCGCCACGTTCCAGATCGCCCGCGAGCTGAGCCACCGCGCCTACACGGAGCTCGGCGTTCCCGAGGCGCACCACGACATCTCGCACCATGGCAACCGGGCCGAGGCCATGGAGAAGAACACGCGCATCAACGAGTTCCACATGCGGCTGTTCGCACACCTCGTCGAGCGGATGCGCGACACCCCCGACGGCGACGGGTCGCTGCTCGACAACGTCATCCTGCTGTACGGCGCGGCGTTCGGCGACGGGAACCTGCACGTGCCGCACAACCTGCCGGTCGCACTGCTCGGCGGCGGGGGCGGCCGCCTGCAGCCGGGACGCCACGTCAAGGCGACGTTCGACACGCCGTTCATGAACCTCGGCCTCAGCCTGCTCGACAAGCTGGGCACCGGCCGCGAGGTCGAGCGGATCGGCGACAGCACGGGGCGTCTCGCCGACATCTAGGAAGGCCGGACATGCGGACTGCCCTGCGCGCGACCGTGTGGACTGCATTGCTGCTGGCGGCAACCGGCGCGGCGGCCGCACCCCCGGAGCTGCCGCTCATCGAGGCGGCGAGGACCGGCGACCGGCCGGCCGCGAGCAGACTGCTGACCGCCGGCGCCGAGCCGAACGCCGCGCAGCCGGACGGCACCACGGCGCTGCACTGGGCGGCCTACCGCGACGACCCGGAGCTCGTCGATCTGCTGCTGCGCGGCGGCGCGGCCGTCGACGCCGCGAACCGGTACGGCGTCGAGCCCCTCTCGCTGGCGGCCGCCCGCGGTCACGGCGCCGTCGTCGAGCGGCTGCTGGCAGCCGGGGGCGACCCGAACACCGCGCAGTCCGGCGGCGAGACGGCGTTGATGTCGGCGGCGCGGACGGGCAGCGTCCGGGCGGTCGAGGCGCTGCTGGATGCCGGCGCGGACGTGAACGCCGCCGAGGCGACCCGCGGGCAGACCGCGCTGATGTGGGCCGCGGGCGAGGGTCACGCGGACGTCGTGCGCCTGCTGCTGGCCGCCGGAGCCGACCTCGACGCCCGCTCGCACGGCCCGCCGGCCGCCGCGGCGGCGGCCGGCACCGGAACGTATACGCGCCGCGTCGAGCGCATCGATGCCTTCACCCCCCTGCTGTTCGCCGTGCGCGCCGGGCGGATCGCGGCGGTGGAGGCGCTGCTCGCCGCCGGCGCCGGGGTGAACGAGACCACGTCCGACGGCACCAGCGCGCTCGTGCTGGCGGCCGCCAACGCCCACTGGGAGCTGGGCGCGCTGCTGCTGGACGCCGGGGCCGACCCCAACGCCGCCGCCCAGGGCTGGCCGGCGCTGCACCAGGTGGTCCGCACGCGGAATCTCAACATCGGCTTCTTCCCGCATCCGGAGCCGACCGGGCGGCTGAGCAGCCTCGAGTTCGCCCGCCTGCTGCTCGAGCGCGGGGCCGACGTCGATGCGCGCATCACGCAGCCGATCGTCGACGGGTTCCGCAACTTCTGGACGCAGACGGGCGCGACGCCGATGCTGGCGGCCGCCAAGGGCGCCGACGCCGCGCTGATGCGCCTGCTCGCCGAGCACGGGGCCGACGTATCGCTCGCGAACGCGCGCGGGACGACGCCGATCATGGCGGCCTGCGGCGTCGAGATGTTCAACCCGGACGAGGACAGCGGCACCAACGCCGAGGCGCTCGAGGCGTTCGAGGTGGCGCTCGCGCTGGGCGGCGACGTGAACGCCGCCAACGACGACGGCGAGACGCCGCTGCACGGCGCGGCCTGGCGCGGCGCGAACGACGTCATCCTGCGGCTGGTCGCGGAGGGCGCCGAGCTGCACGTGGAGAACGAGCGGGGCTACACGCCGCTCGAGATCGCCAACGGGGAGGAAGAGGGCCGCGTGGCGAACATCAACATCCGGCCCTGGACCGTGGCGCTGCTCCAGGACCTGCTCAGGAGGCGCGGGCTGCCCTGGGAGCTGCAGCGGGGCCAGGAGCGCTACGCATTCGAGACGAAGGAGATCGACACGCGCAGCCGCGAGGAGGCCATGCGCGAGTACCTCGAGCGGCTGGGCATCCGGGCGCCGGCCGAGTCCGCGGAGCCCCCCGACGGGCCGCAGGCGGCGCCCGCCGGCGAGCCCGCGGGCCGCTGACCGGCGGCGGGCGCCAGGGCCGGCTCCCGAGACGCGGCCTCCGTGACAATATCGCGGCCGTTTGTATAGACTGCGTGCGGATGCGACGCACGATACTCGTCGTCGTTTGCCTGCTGGTCGTCGGGCTCGCCGGCCTCTCGGCGAGCGGCGATCAGTGGCCCCGATTCCGCGGCCTGCATGCGGGCGCGGTGCCGGACGATCCGTCCCTCCCCGACACCTGGAGCGAGACCGAGAACGTCGTCTGGAAGACGCCGGTGCCCGGACTCGGGTGGAGCTCGCCCATCGTCTGGGACGACCACGTGTTCCTGACGTCGGCGGTCGCCGCCGGGGCCGAGGAAATCCCGGTGCCCGGGCTGTACGACGAGCACGATCACATCAGCGCGAACACGGTTCACCGCTGGGTGGTGTACGCCTTCGACTTCGAGACCGGTGCCCTCCGCTGGGAGCGGGAACTGCACCGCGAGCTGCCGCGGCTCCGGCGGCACATCAAGAACAGCTACGCCTCCGAGACGCCGGTCACCGACGGCGAACGGCTCTACGTCTACTTCGGCAGCGTCGGCCTGGTCGTGGCCCTCGACATGGAAGGCGAGGTCGCCTGGCGCCGGCAGATCGGCGTGTTCAACACCCTGATCGAGCTCGGCACGGCCGCGTCGCCCGCGCTGCACGGCGACCGGCTGTACGTCGTGAACGACAACACCACCGCGTCGTTCATGGTGGCGCTCGACAAGCGCACCGGCGAGGAGCTCTGGCGGGTCGAGCGCGACGAGCGGGGCAACAACTGGTCCACGCCGGTCGTCTGGGAGAACCGCGTCCGGACCGAGATCGTGACCGCCGGCAGCGACGGGGTCCGCTCCTACGACCTCGACGGCACGCTGCTCTGGGAGCTCTACGGGATGTCGAACCTGACGACGCCGTCGCCGTTCGTCAGCAACGGCCTCGTCTACATCAGCTCGGGCTACCCGGGCGGCGCCCTGCGCCCGGTGTACGCCATCCACCCCGGCGCCGAGGGCGACATCTCCCTCTGGGCCGACCAGGAGAGCACCTGGTCCAGGCGCTTTCCGGGCAATCGCGCCTCGTCGGAGTACGTCGCTTGGGCGTACCCGCTGCTGGGCACCTACAACACCTCTGCCCTCGTCTACCGCGGCTACTACTACACGCTGCTGGATCGCGGCCTGCTACTGAACCACAACGCGCGCACGGGCAGGGAGGTCTACGGCCGCCAGCGCATCCGCGTCGGGAGCGGCTTCACCGCCTCGCCCTGGGGCTACAACGGGAAGGTGTTCCTGCTGAGCGAGGCCGGCGACACGTACGTCATCAAGGCCGGGCCGGAGTTCGAGGTCCTGCGCACGAACCCCCTCAACGAGATGACGCTCGCGACGCCGGCGGTCGTCCGCGGCAACCTGTTCATCCGGACGCAGTCGTCGCTCTACCGCATCGCGAGGTCGTCGGCGCCATGACCCGCCGCGGCACGACGGCGGGCGTCGCGCTCCTGCTCACACTGGAGTGGTGCCTGCTCGCGGCGCCGGCACCGGCCCGGGCGCAGACGCTGGAGTTCGAGGAGGTCGCCCTGCTCCCGGGGCCGGCCGACCTGGTCGAAGCGGACGGCCGGCGCGCCTACGCCGCGGCAGACAGGACGCTCACGGTCTACGACCTGTCCGACCTGACCGCGCCGCGGCGCCAGGGCTCCTATACCTTTCCGGAGAAGATCTGGGGCTTCGTCGTGCGCGACGAGCTGGTCTACGTGGCCGCGGACTTCTTCGGCCTGGGCATCGTCGACGTGTCGGACCCGGAGACGCCGCAACTGCTCGGCTCCGTGAAGACCCCCGGCCAGGTCAAGGACGTCGACGTCTCGGGCGACAGGGCGGTGCTGGCCGACCACATGTCCGGGGTCGACCTGGTCGACATCTCGAACCTGCGCGAGCCGCTCGCCCTGGGCTCGGTGTACCTGGACGGCTACAGCCGCGACGTGGCGACGGCCGGGCCGCTGGCGTACGCCGTGGACGATCCCTCCGGCTTCTACGTGCTGGACCTGGCGGATACGGATTCCTGGGAGCCGTCCATCGCGCTGCAGTCGGCGGACGGTCCGCGCATGGTGGAGGTGACGGACACCGAGACGGGCGGGCTGGCCGTGCTGCTCGGCCACGGCGCGCTCCAGGTGTACGACCTCTCGACCCCGGTCGAGCCGGTTCACCGCTCGACGTACGCCACGCCCGGCGGTGCGCTGCGCGTTGCGCTGGACGGCCCCCTGGCCTACGTGGCGGACGGGCTGCAGGGTATGCTGGTCGTTGATCTGACGGCGCCCGACGCGCCGCGCGTGGCCGGCGGTCACCAGCCCGCGCAGCCGGTGCGCGACGTGGCCGTCAGCGGGGATCTGGTGCTGCTGGCGGTGGGCCCGCTGCCGTCCGGCATCCGGCGCTCGGTCGGCGGCGGCGAGGTGCTCGTGCTGCGCCGGCAGGCTACTCCGTCACCGTGACGGTGACGTTGTAGCTGTCGTACCAGTCGCCGTCGTAGGCGACCGCGCGGAGCAGGAACGTGCCCGGCTCGCTGAACGAGGCCGTCGTGACGGTCTCGATCGACACCGGCCCCGGCTCCTGCGGAAACGGCGCGCGCGGCGGCGTGAAGGTCACCGTCCCCGGTCCGCGGTAGTGCACCCATCGCATCCCGGACGCGGCGCGCCGACGCTCCATCTCGCCGTCGTCGCTCACCGCCGCGCCCAGCGTCAGCGTCTTGGGCAACACGACCGACGCAGCCGATGTGTCCACGGTCAACCGCGGCGGCGTATTGCTGCCGCGCGGCCCGGGGAGCTCGTAGATTGGCAGCAACAGTCCGATCGCGCGGTCGGTCTTGCCGTTCGCCCGCACGGTCCAGACAACCTCCTGGTCGCTGGTCCAGTCGCTCGGCACGCGCACGCTGAACACCATCGTCTCGCGGCGCTGGACCGCGCGACCGAACCGGCGGCGGGGCACGAATATCGTCGGCTGCCCGCGGTCCGGCCCACGGGGCTCGATATGGTTGTCCGGCCCCACCGGTACGTGCAGCATTTCCTCCCAGTTCCGGTTGAGATAGCCGAACCACAGATCGAAGGTGCCGTCGTCGTTGCGTGTCCAACCCTCGTAGATCGGGGCAACGCGCATGCCGCGGTTGTACTGGATCTGGGTATCGAGGATGTCGATCTCCTGGGCGGGCGCAGCAGCGGCCGCCGCCAGCACGACGGCGGCCGCTGCGAGGATTGTCCGGATACGCACCGGGCTCGATGCTCCTGATGAAGTAGGTCCCACCCTACTGGTTGTCGGTGCTCCGCGCGTTCCGGGTGGCGACGCGCGCCTTGTACTCTTCGTCGTCGATGTAGTAGTAGCTCACCCACGCGAACGACATCTCGTCGATCGTCCGCTGGCCGTACACCACGTTGTTGCGCGGGTCCGGGTTGACGCGGAGCGTCTCCGAGTTGTCGTGCCAGGTCGAGATGTGGATGACGGTTCCCGGCGGGAAGATCGGCGCGGCATCCTCCGCGTAGTTGTAGACCAGGTGCCAGTTGAAGCGCCACTGCGGCACGCAGTTGAGCGTCATCTGCCGCATCAGGGGCGCCGGCGAGTGCCCGGGCGCCTGCAGCAGCACGTTCCCCTCCTCGTCGGTCTGGGGAATGATGGCCTCGATGCACTGCGCCTGACCGCGGGTATGGAGGTGCGGCTGGAAGGCGGTGACGACCGCCGGCCGGGTCAGCATGGTGTAGCCGTCGGTGCGCACGTTGCGCTGCCCCGCCGGAATGAGCAGGTCGTCGTCGTCACCCATGTGCTGGCTGACTAGCTGGTACTTCGGGACGTACCCCTCGGGATACAGCTTCATGCCCACGTGCACCATGATCGGCAGCTCCTCGCCGTACGGGTGCAGGTGGAGACCGAAGCGGATCTGCGTACCGGCCTTGATCAGGCGGCCCGTGTCGTCGTCGAAGACGTCACCGTTCTTGCCGACCGCGTACTCGTTGAGGAAGTTGCCCTTGGCCAGGTCCTCGTCGTACTCCGTCATGGTGGTGATGACGTGGTGCACCGCCTCGAGGCTGTTGGCATCGGGCTTCACCTCGACGGCCTGGATGTAGCGGTCGGTGGTCAGACGGGGATCCGCGAGGATGTTCGGGAACACGTCGGGCCCTTCGGCCGGCAGCAGGTACGGCTCGGGCATCGAGACGATCAGATCCGGCTCGCCGATCTGCCAGGCGTTGGCGTCCGGAAACTCGAGCGGCGGCGGCGCGTCGGCCGGGTTCCCGCGCGGCGCGCCGGCGTCGACCCAGGCCGCGATGGTGGCGATCTCCGCGTCGGTCAGCGACGGATCGTCCTTGAAGTCCTGGATGCCGATGCGCCGGTCGATGTACCACGGCGGCATCTCGCGCGCCTCGACGTTCCGCTTGATGGAGCGGGCCCAGGGCCGCACGTCCTCGTACGAGACCAGCGACATGGGCGCGATGGCGCCGGTCCGGTGGCAGCTCTGGCAGCCGCGCTGCAGGATCGGCAGCACGTCCCTGGTGAAGGTCACCTCGCCGTCGGTGGCCGCGGTCTGCGCCAGCGCGGGCGTGCCGCCCAGCAACAACAGCAGCATGGCCGCGCATCCGAACAGACGGGACGCCGCGGTCCCGCCGCACCAGTACCCACTCTTCACATCACACCTCCCGCAACAGGGACGTCCGACGCAGACGCCGTGCAAATTATACCAGCCCGCCAGGAGTCTGCGCCGTACAACGGTGCAGACTCCGCAAGGCGCGCACAGCGCGCCTCGGCGGGAGCGGCGCGGGGCGCAGGGGTCCCCGCAAGCGGACGCCGGGGGTTCGGGGCGCAGCCCCGTCTAATTGAAGCCTACAGGTCCCAGAGCTGCGTCACCCGGCCCGTGCTGTCGCCGAGCCGCTCGGCGGGCACCCCCATCCTGTCGAGCAGCGTCATCCACAGGTTGGTGACCGGCGTCTCCTCCGGATAGCGGACGTGGCGCCCGCCCCGCAGCCCGACCGCCCGTCCGCCGACCAGGGCCACCGGCAGATTGTCGTGAAAATGCGTGTTGCTGTCGCTGATGCCGGCGCCGTACACCAGCAGCGACTGATCCAGCAGCGAGCCGTCGCCGTCCGGCGTCGAGGCGAGCCGGTCCACCAGGTGCGCGAACTGCTCCACGTGGTACCGGTTCACCCGGCCCAGATCGTCGATTTTGACCGGATCGTTCTCGTGGTGTGACAGCGGGTGGTGCGAGTCGGAGATGCCGATCTCCGGATACGGGCGGCTGCTCACCTCGCGGCCGATCATGAACGTGGCGACCCGCGTGAGGTCGGTCTGGTATGCGAGCGCCAGCAGGTCGAACATCAACCTCGCGTGCGCGGCGAAGTCGTTCGGGATCCCGGGCGGCTGCTCCACGACCGGCATCTCCCGGCCGCCCTGCGCCTCGGCCATCTGGATGCGGCGCTCCACGTCCCGCACCGCGTCCAGGTACTCCGCGAGCTTGACCCGGTCGCCGCGGTGGAGGCGCAGCTCGAGCGCCGCCGCCTTGTCGGACACCGAGTCGAGGATGCTGCGATCGCGGCGCAGACGGGCCAGCCGTGCGGCCGGCTCGGTGCTGATGGCGGTGCCGAACATCCGCTCGAACAAAGCGCGCGGGTCGTTCTCCATCGGCAGGGGCGTGGTCGGGGTCCGCCAGGCGATGGTGTTGGTGTAGGCGCACGCGTAGGTGCCGTCGCAGGCGCCCAGCAGCTCCACCGATTCGAGCGCCAGCTCCAGCGAGGCCAGCTGCGTGTCGGCGGCCAGCTCGCGGGCGGCGATCTGATCCGCCGACACCCCGGCCAGCACGTCCGCCGCCGTCGTGCGCTTGATGTGCATGCCGGTCAGATAGGTGCCCGCCGCCCGGGCGTGGTCTCCGCCGCCCTCGCCCGGACGCGGGTATGCCTCCATGGCAGCCAGCCCGGACAGGACCGTCAGCTCATCGCGGTACGGCGCCAGCGGCTCGAGCGTCCGCGGCAGGTCGAACCCGGCCCCCCCGGCCGCGGGCACCCAGTACTTCATCGCCATGCCGTTGGGCACGTAGAAGAAGCCGATGCGCCGCACGGGCGCGGCCGCGGTGCGGCCAATCGCCGTCAGCGCCGGCACCATCCCGTCGAGCAGCGGCAGGGCGATCGAGGCGCCGATGCCCCGCAGCAGAGTACGCCGCGGCAAGTGCTTCCTGGTGATGATCATGATTGCGGCACCTTCCGCATCCGAAACGGCACGCTCTCGACGATGCCCAGGACGATGTCCGACCAGCGATAGTCGGTCGCGGCCGCGTCGCGCACGATGGCCCGCACGGCCGGCGCGTCGTGATGCTCGACGCCGCGTCCCAACGCGTACGTCATCAGCTTCTCGATGAAGTTCCCCACGAACTCCTCGCGCCGGTCCAGCAGCGCCCGGCGGAAGGCCACCGGGCCGTCCACCGTGGAGCCGTCGGGCAGATCGGCGCTGGCGTCGATGGGCAGGCCGGCCTCCGCGTCGCGCCAGCGGCCGATCGGATCGAAGTTCTCCAGGGCGAAGCCGAGCGGATCCATCCGGGCGTGGCAGCTCGCGCAGACCGGATTCGCGCGATGCTGCTCGAGCCGCTCGCGCACGGTCGTCGGCGTGGTTCGCGAGCCCTCCTCGAGCGACGGCACGTCGGGCGGCGGCGGCGGCGGCGGCGCGCCCAGCAGATTCTCGAGCACCCACTTGCCGCGCAGGACCGGCGACGTCCGGTTGGGGTACGACGTCACGGTGAGCACGCTGCCGTGTCCGAGCAGGCCGTGCCGCCGCTCGTCCTCCAGCGCCACCCGCCGGAAGTGACCGCCGTAGACGCCGGGCATCCCGTAGTGCTCGGCCAGACGGCTGTTCACGAACGTGTAGTCGGCCCGCAGCAGATCAAGCACGCTGCGGTCGCGCCGGAACTGATCGTGGAAGAACAGCTCGGTCTCGCGCGCGAGCGCCTCCCTGAGATCGCCGTCGAAACCGGGAAAGAGCGCGCGGTCCGGCTCGGCGAAGCGCACGTTGCGCACCAGCAGCCACTGGCTGGCGAAGTTGTCGACCAGCGCCGACGCGCGAGGGTCGGCCAGCATGCGGCGCACCTGGCCCTCCAGCACGCCCGGGCTGCCGAGCGCACCGCGTTCCGCTACCGCCAGCAACTCGTCGTCCGGAATGCTGCTCCACAGGAAGAACGACAGGCGCGAGGCCAGCTCGACGTCGCTCAGCTCATGCACCGCGCCGGCAGCCAGCCCCGGCGGGTCGTGCTCGATGCGGAACAGGAACTCCGGGTCGACGAGCAGGCGCTCGAGCGCGGTCTGGATGCCGCGGTCGAACGTGCCCGCGGCCCGGCCGGCCGCATGGAATCCGAGCAGGGCGTCGATGTCGGCCGCCGCGACGGGCCGCCGGAACGCCCGCCGCGCCAGCGCGGACAGAATCTCCCGGGCGCAGGGCGTCTCCTGCTCGGGCCGCGCCGGGCGGCACGTGAAGATCCGCCGCCGGCTCGGCGTGTCGGCGGGCCGCGAGGCATCGTACGGCCCCAGGATCTCGACCGACTCCACCGCCGGACCGCGGCTCTGCCGGCCGCCGGCCTCCGCGACGCCGGCGTACCTGGCGAAGGCCACCCCGACCAGACGGGTCCCACCCGGCACCGGCAGCCGCACCTCCAGCCCCTCGTCGGCCGTGTTGTCGTAGATCTTGCGCCTGAGCAGATCGGGCCGGTCCGGCGGAATCGGCTCCTGGCTATCGTAGGTGAGTCCCTTCAGCTCCTCGTCGCCGCCGACGGTGAACGTCCTGATCCGCCGGCGGTCCAGGCGGATCTCCAGCCGGTCGCCCCGGTCGAGCCCCGCGATGCCGTAGTCGCCGTCCCGCCGCAGGCGCACCTTGATCAGGTACTCGCCGTCGAGCGGAAAGGTGTGCCTCACGGACAGGCCGCCGCGGGTGCCGAACGGGAGCGCCTCGCTCGTCCGCTCTGCCTGCCTGGCCCGCCGGGGCATGTCGTACTTCGTGCCGGCCGGACGCAGCAGCGGGTCGCCGATTGCCAGGCGCCCGATCTTGGTGGCTGCCGCCAGGTAGCGATCCAGGAGCGCCGGCGACATCGTCAGCACGTCGGCGTTGTTGTCGAATCCGAAGCCCGAGTTGTCCGCCGGCAGCAGCGCCCTCCCGTCGATCTCGAGCGCCAGCAGGTCGCGGACGGCGTTGACGTACTCGGTGCGGTTCAGGCGGTGCACGGCGGGGCGGCCCGGATCCGGTGCAGCCGCGGCGATGGCATCGAGGGCCGACGCGAGCTCGCGCGCGAACCGTCCGGCCGCAACGTCGGCGGGACGGGGGCGGCCGGCCGGCGGCATCTGGCCGCTCCGGACCTTGCGCAGCACCCTCTCCCACACGGGCGTGTTCGCGGCGACGTCCGTGGCGTCGACCGCCGTCGACTCGAGCACCAGCGCCGCGGTCTCGAGCCGCTCGTTGTGGCACGCAATGCAGTAGGTGTCCAGCAGTTGGCGGCGATCGCCCGCCGGCGACGCAGCGGCGCCCGCCGGCCACGACAGCGCGGCGATGACAAAGAGGACCGCCGCCGGACGGGGCGTTCCCCACCGTGGCCCGCTTGCTCGTCTGTCCATGGAACCAAGCCAGTTTACCCACACTGCCGGGCCGTTTACAAGCCGCTTGTGATTCGGCTATGGTAGCCGGAAAGCCTTGCATTCATAAGGAGTTGGCCGTGATCTCTATATGTCGCGAAGGGGGCCGGGCAATGCTGGCCGCGGGGACGGTCGCGCTGCTGGCGGCAGCCGCTCCCGCGGCGAGCGACGATCTGCCGCTCGTGGCCGCGGCCGAGCGCCAGGACTGGCGGTCCGTGCACACCCTGCTGGCGGCCGGGGCCGACGTGAACGCGGTGCAGGCCGACGGCGCCACGGCGCTGCACTGGGCCGCCCACTGGGACGAGCTGGCGGCGGTGGAGACGCTGCTGCAGGCCGGTGCGAACGTCGATGCGGCCAACGACCACGGCGTCACTCCCCTGTTTCTAGCCGCCGAGAACGGGAGCGCGCCGCTGGCCGAGCGCCTGCTGGCGGCCGGGGCCGACGCGTCCGCGACGCTGCCGGCGGACGGCGAAACGGTGCTCATGCGGGCGGCGCACTCGGGGAGCGCCGCCATCGTGCGGACGCTCCTCGACCGCGGCGCCGACCCGCACGCGCAGGCGGCCAGGTCCGGACAGACCGCCCTGATGTGGGCGACCGCGGAGAACCATGCCGGCGCCGCCCGCGAGCTGATCGAACATGGCGCCGACGCCCGCGCCCGGTCGCACGGCAACTACACGCCGCTGCTGTTCGCCGCCCGGCAGGGCAACCTGGCGCTGGCCGCGATGCTGCTGGACGCGGACGTCCCCGTGGACCGGGACGGCCCGGGGCCGGCGCCCCTGGTGGTCGCGATCGAGCACGGGCGCGTGCCGTTCGCCCGCCTCCTGCTCGCGCGCGGCGCCGATCCGGACATGGTGATGCGCAACGGCAGCACGCCGCTCGCCGCCGCCTTCGCGATCGGCGGCCGGCAGCTCGGCTACGATCCCGACGCGGTCGTGTACGAGCCGCCCGACAAGCTCGACCTGGTTCGCGACCTGCTGGCGGCCGGGGCCGACCCCAATCGCCGCCGCGGCGTGCCCGATGCCGGATCGCGCGTCTACTCCCCCGACGGGCAGGCGTCCGGCTTCGACCGCGGCCCCACGGACCCGGACAACTTCGGCGTCGCCCGCAGCTGGATCGGCGCCTCGCCGCTCTGGGTCGCGGCGCACAAGGCGGACGTGGCCCTCCTCGAACTGCTGCTCGACGCGGGCGCCGATCCGACCGTGGCCACGGACGACGGCACGACCCCGCTGATGGTCGCCGCCGGGCTGGGCCACGCGGGTGACCGCTACGAGAAGTTCTGGTCGTTCGCGGCCGCCCGCGAGGCCGTGCAGTTCCTCGTCGCGCGGGGAGCCGACGTCAACGCGGCCAACGAGGCGGGCTTCACCGCGCTGCACGGCACCGCGTTCGTTGGCGCGGAGGCCGCTGCCGAGCACCTCGTCGCGCGGGGCGCGGATCTGAACGCGCAGGACTTCGCCGGGCGCACGCCGTACCGGATCGCCCAGGGACACAAGGGCGGCGGGATGTCGTTCGTCGCGCGGCCCGGCACGGCGGCCCTGCTCGCGCGGCTCGGCGCCGACACGTCGCTCGGCCCGCACTTCAACGACACGGAGCGCGAGGAGGGGCTGCAGGTCCGCTGAATCCGGCTAGGAGTCTGCGCCGTAGAATCGTGCAGACTCCGCAAGGCGCGCACAGCGCGCCTCGGCGGGAGCGGCGCGGGGCGCAGGGGTCCCCGCAAGCGGACGCCGGGGGTTTGGGGCGCAGCCCCGTCTGATTGAAGCTAGGGCTGCTGCTGCTTGAAGGCGGCGCTCAGGATGTGCTCCAGGCCGTAGTTGCCCTCGTGGCAGGCGTACTCGTAGATCACGTAGCTGTCGTCCCGAATCAGCGGGATCGCCAGCGTCCACGGGCGCGTGAACGCGCGCGGGTCTTCCAGCTCGGCGCGGTAGTCGATGGTGTTCTCGTCGATCCGCGTGAAGCGCTCGACGACGCGCATGTCCCTTCCGCCGCCGCGGTACGAGCCCAGGGGTTGCTGCGTTCCGAACGTCGTGTCGGAGAAGTTGGTCACCTCGACGACCAGCGTGTTGCCCTCCCACCGGCCGCGCGAGTCGCCCCACAGCTGCCGGATGTTCTCGTGCAGCGGCGGCCGCCCATCCAGCGGAATGATCCGCATGTCGTGGATGATCTCGTAGCGGATCAGCACGTAGTCGGGCGTCTGCACGATCTCGTAGGCGTTGTTGTAGCCCATCGGCGCCATTACCGTCGGGAAGCCCTTGGTGATGCACCGATCCCAGAGGTCGAGATCGGTCCATGACGTGATGCCGATGCCGTAGTGCGTCGGCCCCCAGTCGTCGACCGCCTGCTGCATCTCGGCCGTAACCGGAATCCGGCCGTCCGGCGGATCGACCACCAGCGACTCCTGCGCGATGCTGCGCTCGGTCTCGGGCTCGTCCCAGACGATGTTCACGTCGCGGTTCGGCTCCTGCTGCTGGCGCAGCGCCTCCGCGCGCTCCCGGCGCTCGATGTCCTCCGCCGTGAGCGTTTCCTTGGGGCGCTCGACCGGCACGCCCACCACCGCGTTGCTGGTCCAGATGCCCTGCAGGTCCGGATGCCCCCACGGCGTCCGCGGCGGCTCGTAGCCGCCCTGCGCGCCGGCTCCGGTCGCCTGTACCGCCGCCAGCCCTGCAACGACCGCCGCGACGCAGAGTCCCGCAAAGAACCGCTGAGTCATCCGTCGTCTCCTGTCGCTACGGCTGCCGCCGCAGATGGCCGTACAGCAGCTCCTCGGAGAACTCCACGCAGCGGAACTCCAGGAGCTGCATGTCGTCCTCCATGCGCCGATACAGCGGAAGGCTGATCCTCCACGGCCGGGTGAACGTGTTCGGATCCTCGATTGTCGCCTCGTACTGCAGGTGATACCGCGTGACCGGCGTGTAGCGCTCGACCACATGCAGGGCGCTGCTGTGATGGTTCCCCGCCCGGTCGAACCAGGTCTGGCCGTTGAACGCGGTCACGTCCACCACCAGCGAATCACCGTCCCAGCGGCCGACCGAATGGCCCATCCAGGTGTCGACCGGGCTCTCGGGCACGGGGTCCATGTGAATCACGCGATTGGCGCCGGCGAACTCGTAGGCAATGAAGATCTTGCTGGTGCCCTGCACGATCTGGAAGGGGAACGGCATGTAGGTCGCGCGCGGCACGCCGGGCAGATAGCACTTGGCCTCGGGATCCTCGGTCCGGCGGTTCTCGAAGTTCTCCCGGCGTTTCGCGATCGCTTCGGGCCGGTACGGTATGGTGCCGCCCGCGACGATGCCGAGACCGCCCGGCGCGGCGCCGACGGCGCCGGTCTCCGCCAGCCGGCCCGCGTAGGCGGCATGCGGCTCGATGTTCCAGTAGGCCGACCCGACGGCCTGCCAGATGCCGCTCAGGTCCGGTCGGCCATCCGCGGCCCGCGGAAACTCGTCCGACTGCGCCTGGCCCGCAGTCGTCATCGCCACGAGGCACAGCACGCCCACTGCCGCCGGCCCGCTCGTTCTCGCCGTCAGATCACGCCACCGCTGTGACATCTGTCTGGGTCTCCTTCGGGGTACGGATCGCTGGATCAAATCGACGGGAGCCGGTGGCACGGCCGCCAGCTCCCGCTGCCGCGTGCATGCCTGACCGAGGCCGGTCGGAACCGGCCAGGCAGAATCGGCGTCAGCACGGACTCCTAGCGCTCCGTCGGGTCGCGCCCGTCGCGCGGGGCGCCCGTGCCGGACGAGCCGACGAAGAGCTTGGTGCCGTCCTCGAAGGTGATGTCGCGGCCGTTGGCCCGCATGGCGCCGTCCTTGGCCTGGTACCCTTCGACGAAGACGACCGTGCCCGGAGGCAGGGAGTTCTTAGTGAAGCCCCGGCGCAGCAGCGCGTTGGGCGCGCCGCCCTCGACCATCCATGCCTCGGTCGTCCCGTCCGCCTTCTCCACGGCGATGTGGATCCAGGCGTGAGGGTTGACCCATTCCATCCGAGTGACCGTGCCCTGCAGGGTCACCGGCATGTTGGCGTCGAACTCCGCCGAAAACGCGTGATGCGCCACGGCCGGCGACGTCGCCGCCAGCATCCCGACTGCCGCCACCAACCCGATCGCCAGACTCGCTCGCATCGCCCCACCTCCAGCCTTTCAGAACAACGCCGTGATTCCTCCAACTTCTGGAAAATACTTCCCGTTACCGCTGCCTGTCAAGATTCCGCGGGGCCGTCAGCGGGACGCGATCCGCAGCTCCGGCATCCCCGCCAGCTCCACGTACGACGGCCGGCTCGCGTCGTGGTGAAGCGTCTGTCGGGCGATCTCGAACCGCTCGTCGGTGGCCGGATCGCCGCCGGTATTGTGGTTGCGGGCCAGGTGCGGAAACTCCGATGACGACAGGTCCAGCCTGACACGGTGCCGCGCCCGGAAAACGTTCGCGGCGTACCCCAGCTCGACCTCGTACTCGTACGCCCGGCCCGGCTCGATCGGCGACGGGGCGGATTTCGAGCCGTGCCGGAAGCGGGCCCGGACGACCCGGTTGAGCACGTTCTGCGCGAATCCGTCCGGATGCACGTCCACGAGCTTGACCGTGAAGTCGGTGTCGCGGGCCGATGAGGTGGCCCAGAAGTTGACCCTGACCGGTCCAACCACCGCCAGATCCTCGTCCAGCGGCTCGCTCGTGTAGACCAGGACATCGTCGCGGAGCTCGACCGTGGACTGATCCTGCGCGCCCGATCGGAAGTAGAACCCCAGGGTGAGGCAACAGAGCCCGCCGCCGAGCGCCGGGACCGGGTCGCGCGGGTCGTACATGAAGGTGTCGTCCGGACCGTGCGGCGGCGCCGTCCTGTCGAGCACGCCGTCGCCCCAGCGCGTGTTCGCCCGGCCGCCGCTCCCGAGGTTGAAGCGCACCGTCTCGGTGCCGGCGAGGGGGAACGAATCGCCGGTGACCCAGAAGCCGCTGCCCTGCCCGCCCTGGTCCGGCGGCACCTGCACGAACAGCTGCACGCGCGGCGTACGGTCGATGCCGTTGTCGATCCCCTTGACGTGGTGGTCGAAGAACCGCAGCTGGAGGTCGCGCAGATCCATCCGCCCCGCGGGGCCGAAGCTCAGGGCGCCCTCGCGACCGTGGCCACCCCCGCCGGTCATGACGAGCAGCGTCCCCTGCCGCGCCGCCTCGGACCCGCCGGCCGCGCGCAGGCCGGCGAAGGCCCGCACCGACCCGATGTGGAACAGGTCGCCCCAGGCGCCGGAAACCAGCGCCGGCACCACGACCCTGGCCCACTGCGCCTCCACATCCACCCTGGCCCAGTAGTCGTCGTAGTCGGGGTGCTCCAGCCACTCGTAATAGTACGGCGCGAGCGTTCGGAAGCCGGCCAGATCCGCCAGCGGGACCCGATCGATCCATTCGCTCGCGATCACTCGCTCGCCCGCCGCCAGGTAGCTGTCGGCCGCGAGTCGCGCCTCCTCCGCGGACGCACCGCGCGCGAGCCGCTCGCGGCGCACGGCGTCGGGCGCGAAGAAGGCGAGCGGCCAGCTCTGGCCGAACCACAGGTCGAACACCCCGTTCACGTACGTCCAGTGGTCGTGGTAGTCGGTGGCGGTCTGGTTCGGCGCGATCGCGACGAGGTGCGGCGGCGCGGCCAGCGCGGCCTGCCACTGCGTGACCCCCATGTACGAGCCGCCCGTCATGGCCACCTTCCCGTTGGACCACGGCTGGGCCGCGGCCCACTCCACCGCGTCGTAGCCGTCGTGCTGCTCCTGAAAGATGGGCCGGAACACGCCTTCCGACCGGAACGTGCCCCGGGCGTCCTGCGAGACAGCGACGTAGCCGTTCTCCGCCCAGAACGCCATCCCCCCGCTGAGGCCGGACGCGAAGCACCCCTGCCCCAGACGCAGGCCGTACGGCGTCCGCAGCATGATCACGGGGTACCGGCCGGGAACGGCAGGCCGGTAGACGTCGGTCGCGAGCCTGGCGCCGTCGCGCATCCGCACCATGACCGTCTCGCACGTCACGCCGCGGATGCTGGCGACGACGCCCCGGTCCTGCGCCCCGACCAGTCCCCCGCCGGCGACCGCTGCCGCGGCGGCGAATCCCGCCAGGCAGACCGCGAGCGAGACTCCCCTGCGCACCGTCATGCATGCCATCCGTCCACCTCCGGAGCTGCCGGTCCCGGGTAAACTCTAGTTCAGGATGCCTTACCGGGCCGCCTTTCGCTGCATCGCCGGCTGCGCCGGGGAGCATTCGCTGCTCGAGCCCTTGTACAGGTGCCCGACGTGCAGCAATCTCCTCGAGGTCTCCCACGACCTCGACGCGCTCCGGAAACGCTCGGCCGGCTCCTGGATGCGTCTGTTCGACGAGCGCTACAAGCGCACCACCTGGCCCTACGGGTCGGCGGTCTGGGGCAAGAAGGAGTGGGTGTGCCCCCTCGTCGAGGACGACAACATCGTCTCGATGGACGAAGGGGGCACCAACCTGTTCTGGGCCGAGCGCTTCGGCCGCGAGCTGGGCCTCGACGAGCTGTGGGTGAAGCTGTGCGGGAACTCGCACACCGGCTCGTTCAAGGACCTGGGCATGACCGTCCTGGTATCGGTGGTCCGCCAGATGATCCGCGACGGCCGCGAGATACGGGCCGTTGCCTGCGCGTCGACCGGCGACACGTCGGCGTCGCTCGCCGCCTATGCGGCGGCCGGCGGCATTCCCGCCATCGTCATACTGCCGCGCGGCAAGGTATCGACCGCCCAGCTGGTGCAGCCGCTGGCCAACGGCGCGACGGTGCTGGCCCTGGACACCGATTTCGACGGCTGCATGGCCATCGTCAAGCAGCTGGCGACCGAGAAAGGCATCTACCTCGCGAACTCGATGAACAGCCTGCGCCTCGAAGGCCAGAAGACCGTCTCGATCGAGATCGTTCAGCAGTTCGACTGGGAGGTGCCCGACGTCGTCGTCATCCCCGGCGGGAATCTCGGCAACGTCAGCGCCCTCGGCGCCGGATTCGACATGATGGCGGAGCTCGGACTCATCACCCGCCGGCCGCGCATCATCGTAGCCCAGGCCCAGGCCGCGAACCCGCTGTACCGCGCCTACCGGAACGATTGGCGGTTCGAGCCAATCGCCGCCAGGCCGACGCTGGCCTCGGCCATCCAGATCGGCAACCCGGTTTCAATCGAGAAGGCGGTGCGGGCGCTACGGCACTACGGCGGCATCGTCGAGCAGGCCAGCGAGGCGGAGCTGGCTGACGCCGTCGCGCTGGCGGACCGCACGGGCATGTTCAACTGCCCGCACACGGGTGTCGCGCTGGCCGTGCTGATGAAACTCCGGGCGCGCGGCGAGATCGGGGCCGCGGACCGGGTCGTCGTGATCTCGACCGCGAGCGGGTTGAAGTTCACCGACTTCAAGCGCGCATACCACGAGAGCAGGCTGCCCGAGGTGGCGCCCGCGCACGCGAACCTGCCCGTGGATCTGCCGAACGACTACGACGCCGTCCGGCGGGCCGTCGACGCCGTGGCCGATCGCTGAGCGGGCCCGTGCTATCATGGCCGCATTCCATGGGCATTCCCCGCATCACCAAGGAAGAAGTGAAGGCGCGCCTCGAGGGCGACGAGTCTGCCGCCCCGGTCCTCGTCGACGTCCGGCTGAAGTACCCCTACGAGCACAGCACCGTCCAACTGCCCGGCGCCGTGCGGGTCGCCCCCCCGGAATTCGATCTGCCCGAGCTGCCCCAGGATCGCGACATCGTGGCCTACGATTCGGATCCCGGCGAACTGGTCAGCGCCCACCTGGCCGCCAGACTGATTCGCGACGGGTTCCGGGCCAGCGCGCTCAAGGGGGGAATCGTCGAGTGGCTGACCGCCAAGTTCCCGACCGAGGCGAAGGACGCACCCAAGCAGAAGCCCCCGCAGGCCGGCGCCCTCAAGGGCTAGGAGTCTGCGCCGTACTGGCGCTCTGCGCGCTGGGGGCCTCGTCGCTCCACGGCCAATCTGCTCGCCCGCCGATCGCCGAACTGATCGCGGCGCTGCAGGCCAAGTACGATTCGGTCCGCAACTTCTCGGCCGCGTTCGAGCAGACCTATACGGGCGGCGTGCTGCGGACGACCCTGGTGGAACGCGGTACCGTGCTGGTCAAGAAACCGGGCAAGATGCGCTGGCACTACACGTTGCCGGAGGAGAAGCTGTTCGTCTCGGACGGCGTCTCGCTGTACTCGTACATCCCGGCCGACCGCCAGGTCATCGTCGGTACGGTGCCCCCCGGAGACCACGTATCCACGCCGGCGCTCTTTCTGGCGGGCCGCGGCGACCTGTCCCGCGACTTCGTCGCCGCCTACGACGACGGCCTCGATCCGCCCCCGCATACGTGGGCCGTCGAGCTGGTACCGACCCGGCAGGACGTCGACTACACCCGCTTGACGCTGGTGGTCGACCGCGTCAGCCTGAGCGTGATCCAGTTGCGGGCCACCGACTTCCAGAACGCCGTTTCGGCGTTCACGTTCTCCGCGCTCCAGGAAAACCGGGAGCTGCCGGACACGCTGTTCACCTTCGAGATTCCCCGCGGCAGCGAGGTCATCACCGGAGACGACTTCGGTCGCTGAACGGAAATCAGACGGGGCTGCGCCCCGAACCCCCGGCGTCCGCTCGCGGGGACCCCACAGCCCCGCGCCGCGCCCGCCGAGGCGCGCTGTGCGCGCCTTGCGCAGTCTGCTAGCCGGCGGTGTCCGCCTGCTCGACCGCCACCCGCGCGCCGACGCCCACCAGACGTTCAACCAGGTTGGCGTAGCCACGCTCCACGGTTTCCAGGGGTCCGACGCGGCTGGTGCCCTGCGCCGCAAGCGCCGCCGCGATCAGCGCCATGCCCGACCGCAAGTCGCGGGTGTCGAGGTCCCGTCCCTTCAGCCTGCTCGGCCCATCCACGATCATGCGATGCGGGTCGCAGAGAAAGAGGTTGGCCCCCATGCCGCTCAACTGCTCGAGCGCGAACAGGCGCAGCTCGTACATCCAGTCGTGGACCAGCGTGCGGCCCCGGGCCTGGGTCGCCAGCACGCTCACGAGGCTGACCATGTCGCTCGGAAAGCCGGGCCACGGCGCGGTCGTGATCTGGCGAATCGCCTCCGGTCGGGACGCGCCGACCACGAGCCGATCCTCCGTGACGGCACAGGCGACGTTCATCCGCGACAGGACCGACGCAATCGGCTCCAGGTCGGCGGCGCGGGCGCCGCGTATCTCCATCTCGCCGCCGGTCACCGCCGCCAGGACCGCCCAGCTGCCCGCCTCGATGTAGTCGCCGCCCAGCCGCTGCGACGCGCCGGCGAGCGGCGCGCCGCCGGCAATCCGAATGCAGGGCGTGCCGTCGCCTTCGATACCGGCTCCCATGCTCCGCAGGAAGGCGCACAGCTCCACGACATGGGGCTCGCAGGCGGCGTGCCGGATCTCGGTCGTGCCGGGCGCGGCGGCGGCCGCCAGAATCGCCGTCTCGGTGCCGGTCACCGACGCCTCCTCCAGGTAGACGGATGCCGGCTGGAGGCCGCCGGGGGCCTCCAGCTCGTGCGCGTCGGCCGACCCCTCGCGCACGCCCATGGCCCGCAGCGACTGCAGGTGCACGGCGATGGTCCTCCGGGCCGGAAAGTCGCCGCCCGGCGGCGCCAGCCGCGCGCGACCCAGGCGGGCCAGCAACGGGCCGAACAGCAGGACGGATCCGCGCAGGAGCCCGACGAGGCGCGGATCCGGCTCGGCCGTCGTGACGTGGCGGCAGCAGACGTCGAGCGTGGAGCCTCCGGCGCCGTCGACCTCGGCGCCCAGGCCCCGCAGCAACTCCACCATGACACTGACGTCCCTGATGCGCGGCACGTTGGTCAGCCGGCACGGCTGATCGGACAGGAGGCACGCCGCGAGCAGCGGCAGCGCCGCGTTCTTGTTCCCGTCCACCTCGACACAGCCCGCCAGCGGGTGTCCGCCCTGGACCACCAGCGTCGTCGACCCACGCGCCCCTCGTTTCGTCATGTCGTCCACTCTCGACCCGCCGGCCGCGGATCGCGCGGGCCGCGACACGCCGCCCACTCGAACTCGCCGAGGTAGACGATCTCGTCCCGCAGCGTGACGCCCAGCCGTTCGCGCACGCCAGCCCGGCACGTCTCGATCAGCCGGCGCACGTCGCTGGCCGTCGCCCGTCCGTCGCTGACGATGAAGTTGCCGTGCAGGTGCGACACCATCGCCCCGCCGACCGCGGCGCCCTTGAGGCCGACGCGGTCGATCAGCGCTCCCGCGAACGGCGGTACGCCGTCCGGCAGATGGTCGCGGGCCGGGTCGGGATTCTGAAAGATGCAGCCCGCGCTGGGAGCGGCGAGCGGCTGGGTGCGCTTGCGGTAGGCGAGCGACGCGCACGCCCGTTGCCGCAGGGCGGCCGGCTGCCCCGGGGCGACGGCAAACTCGGCCCACAGCACGGCCTCACCGGTGCGCTGCAGCCGGCTCCGATCGTACCCCAGCTCGAGCTCGTCGGCGTCGACCTGCAGCTCGCGGCCGCGCGCGTCGGCGAGACCGGCGCGGACGAGGCGCTCCCCGAGCAGCGTTCCCCAAAAGTGCGCGTTGCCATGCAGGCCGCCGCCCACCGTGCCCGGGGTCCCGGCCCACTGCTCGAGACCGGCCATGCCCCGGCTCACCGTCCACCGCACGAGGCCGTTCAGCGTCACGCCGCCCGCGGCGCGAACGACGCCCGGCCCCGCGGTCTCGATGACGCCGTGCCGCAGCCGCACGACGAGCCCCCGCACGCCGCGCTCGCCGACCAACACGTTCGACCCGCCGCCGAGCAGCGTCACGGGCAGTCCGAGACGGTGGCTCAGCGCGATGGCGCGCGCCGCCTCGCGGCTGCTCCGCGTCTCCAGGAGCCAGTCGGCCGTGCCTCCGGTCCGGAACGTCGTGCGCGTGTCCAGCCTGACATGGCGCCCGACCCGATCCGCACCGAGCGTCTCGGCAAACGCGTCGCCGACCTCCCTCCGGTCGGGACCGATCATGCTGCGGCCCGCTTGCGGCTCACGGCGCCCTACTCCATCAGCTTGCGCTCTTGCGCAATCAGCGCCCGTAACGCGACCTCCAGGGTGCACGTTTCGAACTCGATCCAGTCCGACGGCGCGAGCTGCGCGACCACCGGCACATCCGCGGTGATCACCGTCCCGATGCGCGGGTAGCCGCCGGTCGTCTGATGGTCCGCCATGAGGACGATCGGCTCGCCGGAGGGAGGCACCTGAATCGCTCCCGTGGGCACGGCGGACGAGATCAGCTCGCCCGCCGGCCCCTGCTCCAGCGGCGGACCCGCCAGGCGGTAGCCCATCCGGTTGGAATCGGTGGTGATGCGATAGCGGCCGGTTTCGAGCGTGGCCATGCCGCGCGGCCCGAAGTGGTCGTCATGCGGGCCCGGGATGATGCGCACCCGGGCCCCCGCGCCGGCGACGCGCACGACGCCTTGCCGCGCATCGCCCGGGCGCGCGGGCCGCTCCACCTCCGCGCCGAGCGCGAGCCGGTCGCCCGCCCTCAACGCCCGGCCGTCGAGCCCACCGGTCGCACTGCCGACGTGGGTGGCACGGCTCCCGAGCACCGGCGGCGAATCGATCCCGCCAGCCACGGCGACGTACGCGCGCGCCCCGGCGCGCCGCGGGCCGAACGACAGCTGCCGTCCCGCGCGGGCCGTGTGGACCGTGTTCATCGCCAGGCTGGCGCCGTCCAGGGCCAGGTCGAATTCCGCGCCGGTCACGGCGAACAGCAGATCGCGTCCGAATGCGAGCTGCGGCCCGATCAGCGTCACCTCCAGCGTGGCGCACGAGGCGCGATTTCCCACGAGCAGGTTGGCAAGCCGGTGCGAGCTCCGATCCATCGGCCCGGCGACCGGCACGCCGAAGTGCTGGTGGCCCCAGCGGCCGCTGTCCTGGATCGTGGTGAGCAGCCCGGGCTGCAGGACGTCGATCACCGCTCCGACTCCACCTGGAGACTGTACTCCGCTTCCGTGATCGGCTCGAACCGCACCAGGTGTCCTGCCTGCAGGCGGAACGGCTCGGCCCATTCGAGATCGAAGATCCGGACCGGGCAGCGGCCGATCAGATGCCACCCGCCGGGAGCCTGCAGCGGATACACGCCGGTCTGAAGGCCCGCGATGCCGACCGAGCCAGCCGGCACCCGCAGCCTGGGACTGCTCCGGCGCGGGATTGCAATCCGCGGATCGACCGCACCCAGGTAGGCGAATCCCGGCAGGAACCCCAGCATGTAGACGCGGTACACGGCGCCGCTGTGGAGCGCGACGACCTCGTCCGCGCTGCAGCTCGCGAAGGCCGCCACCTGCTCCAGGTCCGGACCGTGGCGTCCCCCGTAGCACACCGGCAGCGCGACCTCGCTCCCGGCCTCGACGCTGGCGGGCTGGCGCTCGGCCGCGGTCTCTAGCTCGGTGGCGACGCGGCGCACGTCCGTCCGCAACGGATCGAACATCACCGTGACGGTGCAGAACCCTTCCACCACGTCCAGGACGCCGGCCTGCCGGGCGGCGCGCATTGCCGCGGCGACAGCGAGCGCCCGCGCGTTGACGGCGGGATCGATCCGCTGCTCGAACTCGACGGCAAGCGCGGCGTCACCCAGGCGCTTCAGCGTCCATCCGTCCATCGCTGCCCGGGGCCGGCGACGAGAGCGCCGCCAGAACGCGCTCGTGAGCGCCGCCGAAGTCGCCGTTCGACATGAGAACCACGCGGTCGCCCGCGCGGGCCTCGCGCGCGACGATGCCCGCTATCTCCGCGGCTCCCGGCACGTGACGGGCCGCCACCCCGCGCTCCGTCAGATCCGCCACGAGCCTGCCCTCCGAGAGACGCTCCGCCGCCGGCAGCGTCGAGCGGTACACGTCCGCCACGACCACCTCGTCCGCGAGCTGCAGGGCGTCGGCGAACGCACGCTGGAAGACCCGCCGGCAGGCGGTCGCCGAGCGCGGCTCGAACACCGCCCACAAGCGTCCCGCCGTTCCGGGCGCCCGGAGCGCCTGCAGCGTCTCGCGGACGGCGGTTGGATGGTGAGCGAAGTCGTCGTACACGGTTACGCCGCGCATCACCCCGCGCACCTCGAGCCGGCGCCGGACGCCGCGGAAGCGGGCCAGCGCCGCGATCGCCGCCGCCGGAGGGGCGCCCGCGCAGGCCGCCGCCGCCACGGCGCCGAGCGCGTTCCGCACGTTGAAGGCCCCCAGGAGCGGCAGGGCGACGCTGCCCACCGGGCGCCCCCCACGGGTGACATCGAACGCCGTCGCCTCCGACTCGTACCGGACGTCATGCGCCCGCCAGTCCGCATCATCCGCCAGGCCGAACGTCTCCACGCCGCAAGGCGCCTCGGCGCCCAGAGCCGCCGCTTCCGGGTCGTCGGCGCACAGCAGCAGGCGGCCGCCGCCGGGTACCAGCCGCACCAGGCGCCGGAAGGCGAGGCGCAGCTCGTCGAGGTCGCGGTAGATGTCCGCGTGATCGAACTCGATGGCGTTGACGACGACGATCTCCGGCAGGTACTTCAGGAACTTCGCCGTCTTGTCGAAGAACGCGCTGTCGTACTCGTCGCCCTCGATGACGAACGGGCCGCCGCCGGACCCCAGGCGTCCGCTGGTCCCGAAGTCTCTCGAGACCCCGCCGATGAGGAACCCCGGGTCGGCGCCGGTCTCCGCGAGCGCCCAGGCCGTCATGAACGACGTCGTCGTCTTGCCGTGCGTCCCGGCCACGACAATCGGCCGCGCCCCCCAGAGAAACTCCTCGCGCACGATCTCGGGCAGCGAACAGTAGCGAATCCGCCGATTCAGGACAGCTTCCACCTCGACGTTGCCCCGCGACACGGCATTCCCGACGACGACGAGATCCAGGTCGTCCGAGATGTGCTCCGCGCGGTAGCCCGCGAGCGGCCGGATGCCCTGGCTGGCCAGCAGCTCGCTCATCGGGGGATAGGTGTGCTCGTCCGACCCCCGCACGTCCAGGCCGCGCTGCTTCAACAGAATGGCGACGGTCGCCATGGCCGTCCCGCAGATCCCGATGAGATGCACCTTCCTCACGCGACCGCCGCCTCCTCCACGATCAGACCGGGGCGCCGCCGGGCAGTCACGGTGACCGTCACGCCCAACGGCAGCGTCAGCGTCGGACCGCCCGTATGCCCCGACGGAAAGCCGAACAGCACCGGCCCGGGAAAGTCGGCCAGCAGCGCAGCGATCACCGACCGCGCGTCGCGTCCGGCGTCGTCGCCGCACGCCGGGAACTCGGCGCAGACGACGGCGGCCGCCGCCGCGAGCAGGCCGGCCTGGCGGAGCTGGGTGAGCATGCGGTCGAGGCGGTACGGCCGCTCGCCGACGTCATCCAGGAACAGGACGTAGCCGCCGGGCGGCGTGAAGGCGAACGGGGTCGCCAGCGACGCCAGCAGCTGGGTGAGCGTGCCGCCGAGCAGCACGCCGCGCGCCTCGCCGCGCCGGAGGATCTCGACGCCGGTCGGACGCAGCTCGCCCAGCGGCGCCGGCGCGGTCACGCACCCCAGCAGCGAGCGCCGATCGTAGCCGGCCTCACGCTCCGCCAGATTGACGAGCATCGGCCCGTGGAAGCAGACCGTCTCGCAGCCGATCGCGAGGTACGAGAGCAGCGCCGTCAGGTCGCTGAAACCGACCAGCGGCTTCGCGCCGCGCCGCATCTCCGCGACGTCGAGAAGCGGCAGGATCTGGGCGCTGCCGTACCCGCCGCGCACCGCGAAGATACCGGCAATCTCAGGGTCGGTCCAGGCCGCGTGCAGGGCCGCCGCGCGCTGCACGGCCGGCCCTGCAAGGTATCCTTCGCGCGCGAACACGCTCGCGTCGAAGACCGGCTCGAACCCGAGCGCCCGCAGCTCCTCGACGCCCCGCGCGAAGACCTCCTGGTCGAAGGGGCTCGCCGGCGCAAGGACCGCGACCCGATCCCCGCGCCGC
Source organism: Vicinamibacterales bacterium (assembly GCA_965222265.1). Classification (GTDB taxonomy): domain Bacteria; phylum Acidobacteriota; class Vicinamibacteria; order Vicinamibacterales; family UBA8438; genus JAAXGX01. The sequence continues at coordinate 3,436,686 of CBDCTP010000003.1, read as the reverse complement.
AGCGCGCGGGGCCTGCGCATCGCCGGCACTAGAGCGATGTCTCCATTTCCGCGGCGATTGCTGCATGCTCTTCGCGCCCCAGGAGCGCGCGCAGATCGGCGGACCGCGGCGGGCGCCACGCGCGGGCACCGGCCAGGAAGCGGGCCTTCACGCGCTCCTGCCGCGCGAGCGCCTCCTCGACGCGCGCGCGGGGCAGCCGCTCCTGCTCCACCGCGTGTATCAGCGCCTCGATCGCGGCGGCCTGCCGATCGGTGTCGGCGCCGCACAGCAAGACCATGTCGCAGCCGGCCTCGACCGCGCGCACGGCCGCCTCCTCCACGGCGTAGCGCCCGGCGATCGCCGCCATTTCCAGGTCGTCCGTCAGGAGCAGGCCGTCGAACGCCAGCTCGTCCCTGAGCACGCCGAGGATGCGGCGTGACAAGGTCGCGGGCAGGCTCTCGTCGAGGGCGGGATACAGCACGTGCGCGGTCATGATCGTGGCGACTCCCGCCGCCGCGGCCGCGCGGAACGGCTGCAGCTCGACGGCGCGCAGGCGTTCCGGCGGGTGGGACACGACCGGCAGCTCGGCGTGCGAGTCGGCGTCCGTATCGCCGTGGCCCGGGAAGTGCTTGCCGCAGGCCGCGACGCCGCCCGCCTGCAGCGCAGCCGCCACGGCCGCGCCCAGGCCGGCCACCTGCCCGGCCTGCCCGGACAACGCCCGATCGCCAATCACGGGATTGTCCGCGTTCGTGTCCACGTCGAGCACCGGCGCATAGTCGAGCGTCACCCCGACGGCGCGCAGCTCGCAGGCCATGGCCCGGCCGAAGCGGGCGGCCAGCGCCGGGTCGCCGCGCCCCAGCGCACGCATCGGCGGCCAGCGCGTGAACGGCGCCCCCAGGCGGGAGACGCGCCCGCCCTCCTGGTCGACGCTGACCCAGGGCGGCAACTCGCCCGGCAGGGCGTGCGCCGCGCACGCCACCTCGGCGACCTGCTCCGGCGACTCGATGTTGCGGCCGAACAGGATGATGCCGCCGAGCCCTGCGTCGCCGGCCAGCGAGCGCAACTCGCCAGGAATCGACGTGCCCCCGAAACCGGCAATCACCAACTGACCGATCCGGCGGCGAAGGGGGCTCGACATGACAAGCGCAACCGCGCGCAGCAGGCAGCAATCGAGCGCAACGGCGCTGACATTATAATGCGCGCGTGCGGGTTCGCTCATCGGCGCCCACCCGGCTGGACCTGGCCGGTGGGACCCTCGACATCTGGCCCCTCTACCTCCTGCACGAAGGCGCACGGACCATCAACGTCGCGATCACGCTGCGGGCCGAGTGCGTGCTGTCGGACCACGCCGGGGGCGGCCTGCACGCGACGTCGAGAGACACCGGGGCCGTGCTGCGGGCAACCCACTGGTCGGCCCTCACCGGCGACGAGGAGCCGCGGCTCGTGGCCCGGCTCCTCCGTCACTTCCAGGCCGAGGACCTCAGCGTGGTCAGCGGGTCGCAGTCCCCCGTCGGCGCGGGGCTCGCCGGGTCGTCGGCGCTCAACATCGCGCTCTGCGCCGCGCTGGCCGCCTGGCAGCGGAAGGCGTACGCGCCCGAGGCGCTGATCGACCTCGCGCTGAACCTCGAGGCCCAGGTGATCCGCGCGCCCACGGGTGCCCAGGACTACCGGCCGGCGGTCTACGGCGGCCTCGCCTGCATCGAGCTCGGACCCGAAGGCGTCCGGCGCCGGGCCCTCGCGATCGATGCACGCGAGCTGGAAGAGCGGATCGTCCTCGTCTACACCGGGGACTCCCGGAACTCGGGCGTCAACAACTGGGAGATCATGCGGCGCCACCTGGACGGCGACCGGCAGGTCGTCGACGCCCTCGGCCGCATTCGCGACGTCGCCGCCGCCATGCAGGGCGCGCTGGAACGGCGCGACTGGCCGGAGGTCGGCCGGCAACTGGCGGACGAGTGGCGCATCCGGAAGCGCCTGGCGCCCAACGTGTCGACGCCGGCCATCGACGCGCTCGTCGACGCGGGCCGCGCCGCCGGCGCGCGGGCCGCCAAGGTGTGCGGAGCCGGCGGCGGCGGCTGCGTCCTGTTCTTCGCCGACCCGGCCGTTGTCCCGGCTGTACGCGAGGCGCTGGCGGCCGGCGGCGCGCAGATCCTCGACGTCGGCGTTGACACCGAAGGCCTCCGCGTGCAGAGCGAGTGAGCATCCGCCGGCTCGACGTGGCGCGGGGCCAACGGCGCCGCACAGGCCACGCTCCGGCTTGCGGACCTGCCGCCAGGTGCGATCGATGACGCGTGGCACTATCGAGTCCATCAGGCGCCTCTACTTCCGGACCACCGAGGGCACGGTCGAGCAGGATCTCGCGCAGGCGATCGCGCTGTTCAAGACGCTGCCCGACGAGCCGAGCCGCCAGCAGGCGGCGGTCTACATGGACGGGCTGTCGCAGATGCGCTCGGAGTGGCGACTCGCCCGGCCCGGAAGCCGCACCCCACGAGCACGGAAGAAGCGGTAGTCTGGGCCTCTTGCGCGTTCCAGGAACTCAGCCTGAGGGGAGCATCCCCGCATAGGAACTCCGGCCGGCCGCCCAGGCGGACCGGATCGCGTCGACCCGGCGCCGGAGCTCGGCCGGCGGCGCGCCGCCGAGCCCGGCGAAGAGCCCGATGGCCGCCAGCCCGGCCGCGCCGCTGGCGGCGACCTCGGGGACGCGCTCGAGCGTGATTCCGCCGATGGCCAGGACGGGAACCGGGAGCATCCCGGCGGCCCTCCGCAGCGCGCCGGCACCGATCGGCAGCCGTCCCGGCTTCGAGGCCGTCTCGAATACCGAACCCAGCAACACGTAGTCGAGTCCCGGCGCGGCGGTTACCCGCACGCCCTCGTCCAGGCCGTGGATCGAGCGTCCCACGATCCAGTCGGCCGGCGTCCTGGCCCGCACGCGGGCCGCGGCGAAGGAGCCGCCCTTGAGATGCACCCCGGCGGCGCCGTGGGCCAGCGCGACGTCGACCCGGTCGTTGACGAGGACGCGGGTGCGGGTGCCGCGCGTGCTCTCGACGGCGCGCGCCACCAGGCTGCCGAGGGCCCGGTCGCAAAGGCCCGGCTCCCGGATCTGCACGAGGTCGATGCCGGCCGCCGCCGCCGCGCCGACGAGTGCCAGGAGCGGCTCCACGTCATCCCGGTCCGCGCCGCCGAGGCGCGTCCGGTCGGTCACCAGGCACAGTACGGGGGGCGTCAGATCGAGAGGCATCGCGCCGGCTCCGACCCGGGCGCGGCGAGGCGGGAAACTGCCGCCCGCGGCCGGCCGGCACACCGCTCAGGAGTGGCGAGCGGCATCGGCCCACAGCGACCCGCCCGCACGCGCCGCCGGCCGTGGGAAGATCCTGGCCACGGCGGCGGCCACGTCGACCAGCGCCGCACCGGCGCTGAGGACGCCGACGCCCGTGACGGCGCCCCGGACGACATGGCTGGTCAGAACGGCCTGCAGGATTGGCAGCGACTCGACGAAGTAGTTGCGGTCCCAGTACACCGTCCAGGGCGCGACGGTGAGCACCAGTCCGACCTCGGCGAAGTAGAGGACGAGCAGGACATGGAGGAAGCGCGTGATGTCATCCTCCCGCGCGGCCTGCGGTGAAGTCTCGCAGCGCACCGTGGACCGGTGCTGGCGCTGCCCCCATCAGCCCATCGTATCAGACAGCGATCGCGGGCGGAACGAGCGCCGGTGGGCCGGCGAGTAGCCGAATTGGCGCAGCGCCGCGAGGTGCCGCTGCGTCGCGTAGCCCTTGTGCCGGTCGAACCCGTACCGCGGGTCCGTCAGGTGCAGCCGGTGCATCTGCCGGTCGCGCGTCACCTTCGCCACAATCGAGGCCGCGGCGATGGCCGCGCACCGGCGATCCCCCCCGCGGACCGCGCGCTGGCCAACGGTCAGATCGGGTATCGGAAAGCCGTCGACCAGCACGAAGTCTGGCGCGGGGACGAGCGCCGCCACGGCGTCGCGCATCGCCCGCAGCGAGGCCCGATGGATGTCGAGCCGATCGATCTCGCCGGGGCCCACCGCCGCGAGCGCCCAGGCAGCGGCCCGCACGACCACCTGGGAGTACAGGCGCTCGCGCGCCGCCGGGGTCAGGAGCTTGGAGTCGCGCAGCCCGCGCACGGGCCGGCCCGGATCGAGTACTACGGCCGCCGCGACGACGGGACCGGCAAGGCAGCCGCGCCCGACCTCGTCCACGCCCGCGACGCGCTCGAATCCTTGCCGCCGGACCGCGTTCTCGATCGTGCGCCGCGCCGAGGGCCGAGGCACGGGCCCCTATTTGCGGCGCCGCTCCCGCAGGCGGGCGGCCTTGCCGCGGAGCTTGCGCAGGAAGTACAGCTTGGCGCGGCGCACCCGCGCGGAGCGGACCACCTCTATCCGGTCGATGATCGGGGAATGCAGCGGAAAGATCCGCTCGACGCCCTGGCCGAACGACACCTTGCGCACCGTGAACGTCGCGCGGGCGCCGCCCCGGTGCTGGCCGATCACGACCCCCTCGAACACCTGGATGCGCTCCTTGTCGCCTTCCCGCACCTTGACGTGGACACGCACGGTGTCGCCCGGTCGCATGACGGGCCGTTCGCGTAGCTGGGGCCGTTCAACCGCCTCGATCGCGTTCATATCCCTGCTCCTGCCTTGCGAGCCTGCGCGGGCCCTTGCAGGTCCTGCAGGATCTCGCGTTCCTCTTCGTCGAGAACGCTGCGCTGCAACAGATCCGGGCGCCGCTCGATCGTCCGGCGCACCGCGGCCCGCTTGCGCCAGCGCCGAATCTCGGCGTGGTTGCCCGAGACGAGCACCTCCGGAACCCGGCAGCCGCCCAGATCCGCCGGACGGGTGTAGTGCGGCCAGTCGAGCAGATTCCGGGCGAACGAATCCGCCCGCACGGACTCCGCGTCGCCGACGACGCCCGGCACCTGCCGCGCCACGGCCTCCACGACGACCAGCGCCGGGAGCTCGCCCCCGCTGACCACGTAGTCGCCAATCGAGAGCTCCTCGTTGGCCACCTGCTCGCGCACCCGTTCGTCGACTCCCTCGTAGCGCCCGCAGAGCAGCACGACGTGGTCCAGCCGGCTCAGGCGGATCGCCTCCGCGTGGGTCAGCGCCGCGCCCTGCGGCGACATCAGCACGACGGTGTCGGGCACGCCCCTGCGGCGCCGCAGGTGCTCGGCTGCCCGCACGAACGGCTCCGGCTTCATCACCATGCCCGGGCCGCCGCCGTACGGCACGTCGTCGACGCTGCGCCGCCGATCCTGGGAGAACGCGCGCAGATCGTGCACGGCGACATCGAGAATCCCGCGCTCCACCGCGCGCGCGATCAGCCCCTCCGACAGCAGCGCGTCGACCATCCGCGGGAAAATCGTGACGATGTCGAACTTCACGGCTTCACCGCCGGCGATTCAGCTCCAACAACCCGTCGGGCGGATCGACGACGATCAGCCCGTGCTCCGGAGCGACTCGAACGCAGATCGACTCCACCAGCGGCACCTCGATCTCGGCGTCCGCGCCGGGCGCCTCGCCACGCGGGCGCACCAGCAGGCGATGCGCGCCCGCGGCGCGCCGGACCTCCGCCACCGTGCCGACCGGCGTGCCGTCCGCGGTCCGCACCGCGCAGCCGACCAGCTGGTGGTGGTAGTACGTGCCGGGCGGCAGCGTCGCCAGCTCGGTCTCGGGAACGCGCAGCTCGACCCCGGCCAGCGTCTCCGCCTGCGTCATGGTCTCGACGCCCCCGAGCAGCACGACGGGTCGCCCGGCATGGAACCTCGCGGCGACGATCCGGAACGACCGCGCCCGACCGTCGATGTTGGCGTACAGCACGTTGCCGTCCCGGAAGCGCTGCTCGGGAAAATCCGTCTCGGGATTGATGATGACCTGTCCGCGGTTCCCGTGGGCCCGCGCGACGCGCCCCACCACCGCCAGCGCATCCCAGGGCACGGTCTCGCCTTCATTCATCGGCATCCAGGAAATCGACGCGCGCGAGATCGCCGTCGAGCTCGGCCGCGGCCGTCGCCAGCGCCCGGATCGCCTCCGCCGTGCGGCCCTGCCGGCCGATGAGCTTCCCCAGATCCCCCGGCTCGGTCCGCAGCGCTACGCGCGTCCCGTCCCGCCGGTCCGTCTCCGTCACGGCAACGGCGTCGGGATGATCGACCAGCGCCCGCGCCACGACCTCGACCACGTCTCGGGCATGGGTCATGCGCCTGCCTGTCCGGCCGCTGGCGTGTCCGGGGTCTGCGGCGTCGCGCCTTCGCCCTCGCCCGCCGGCGCGGGATGACGGACCAGCAGGGTCCGCACCGTATCGCTGGGCTGGGCTCCGCGCGCCACCCAGTGCTGCAGCCGCTCCCGGTCCAAGATCAGAGTTTCCGGCCGGGCGGTCGGGTTGTAGTGGCCGAGCACCTCCAGCGCCCGCCCGTCGCGCGCCGTGTGCGCCTCGATCACCACCACCCGGAAGAACGGCCGCTTCTTGGCCCCTACCCGCCGCATTCGAATCGTGAGCATGCGTGTCCTACCTCTCCGGCCCGGCGCTCAGCTGGGCACCCGCCGCGGCCCGAACGTCCCCGGAACCGCGCGGCCACGACGCGCCTTCGACTTGCGCTTCCGCCCGGCAACGCCCCGGACAGTCTTGAGCATCTTCCGCATCTGGGCAAACTGCCGCAGCAGGCGATTGACCGCTTCCACCGCAACGCCGCTGCCCCGTGCGATGCGCTTGCGCCGCTTGCCGTCGATCAGCACCGGCCTGCGGCGTTCCTCGGGTGTCATCGAGTCGATGATCGCCGCGGTCCGCGACAGCTCCCGCGGATCGATCTCGGGGCGGCCGCCCGGGAGCGCGCTCATGCCCGGAATGAAGCCCACCAACTGGTCGAGGGGCCCCATCCGACGGACCATCACCAGTTGCTCGCGCAGATCGTCCAGCGTGAGCTGATCGCGAAGCAGCCGCTGCTCGACCTCCTGCGCGCGTTCCCGCGTGACCGCCTGCTCCGCCCGCTCGACCAGGGTCAGGATGTCGCCCATCCCGAGCATGCGCGACACCACGCGCTCCGGCCTGAACGCCTCGAAGTCGTCGAGCCGCTCGCCCACGCCGCTGAAGACGATCGGCACGCCGACCACCGCCACGATCGACAGGGCCGCCCCCCCGCGGGCGTCGCCGTCCATCTTGGTCAGCACGATCCCGGTGACCCCGATGCGCTGATGAAACTCGCCGGCGCTCTTGACGGCATCCTGGCCCGTCATCGCATCACCGACGTACAGCCGGTCCGACGGCTCCACGACCGCCGCGAGCGACTCCAGCTCGGCCATCAGCGGGTCATCGACGTGCAGCCGGCCGGCGGTGTCGACGACGACCACGTCGCAACCGAGCGCCCTCGCCTGCGCGACGGCGGACCGCGCGCGCTCGGCCGGATCGGGCGCATCCGCCGGATCGTGAACGCGCAGGCCGGCCTCTCGGCCCACCACGTTGAGCTGCGTGATCGCCGCGGGGCGGCGTACGTCGGTCGACACCAGCAGCGGGTGGCGCCCCTGGCGCGCCAGCCAGCGACCCAGCTTCGCGCACGTGGTCGTCTTGCCGGAACCCTGCAGACCGAGCAGCATGACCACCTGCGGGCGGCGGGCGGCCGCCGCGAGCGGCGGCGCCTCCTCGCCGAACAGCGCGAGCAGCTCCTGCCTGACGATGCCGACCACCTGCTGCGCCGGAGTCAGGCTGGCGAGCACGGCCCGGTCGACGGCCCGGTCCCGTACGCGATCGATGAACGCCCTGACGACCTTGAAGTTGACGTCCGCCTCCAGCAGCGCCAGGCGAATCTGGCGCAGGGCCGACTCGACGGCCTCGGGCGTCAGCCGGACCTCGCCCCGCAGCGCGGAGAACACGGCGCGGAAGCGGTCGCCCAGGGCGTCGAACATGCTGGAATCGGGTGTGATGGATGCGTCTAAGCGACTGAAAAACAGCCGCTTATCATAGCCTGTGCGCACCCGCTGTGTCAATCGGCGCAGGCTCCCGCCGAGGCGCGCACAGCGCGCCTCGGCGGGAGCGGCGCGCCTCGGCGGGAGCGGCGCGGGGCGCAGGGGTCCCCGCAAGCGGACGCCGGGGGTTCGGGGCGCAGCCCCGTTTGATTGAAGCTCACACGGACGAGAGCTTGTGCCCCAGCTTCTCTTTCTTCGTCTTGAGGTAGGCCCGGGCGAACGCCGGCGCCGAAACCTCGAGCGGCACGGTCTCGCCCACGGACAGCCCGTAGCCCTCGAGCCCGACGAACTTCCGCGGGTTGTTGGTGAGGAGCCGCATCGCCTGCACGCCGAGGTCCCGCAGAATCTGGGCGCCAATCCCGTAGTCGCGCTGGTCCGCCTTGAACCCGAGGCGCTCGTTCGCCTCGACGGTGTCGAGGCCCTCATCCTGCAGCTCGTAGGCGCGTATCTTGTTACCGAGACCGATTCCGCGCCCCTCCTGGTTGAGATACAGGAGCACGCCGCGTCCCTCCGCCGCGATGCGCTGCATCGCCGCATCGAGCTGCCGGCCGCAGTCGCAGCGCGACGAGTGGAACACGTCGCCTGTCAGGCACCGCGAGTGGACCCGCACCAGGATGTCCCGTCCGTCGCCGACATCGCCCTTGACGACGGCCACGTGCGTATCCCCGTCGATCACGCTCTCGAAGGCATAGGCCTGGAACAAGCCGTGATCGGTCGGCAACCGGGCGGAGGCAATCCGCTTGACGAGCCGGTCGTTGCGCATGCGGTACTTGATCAAATCCGCGATCGTGATCATCGCCAGCCCGTGCCGGCGGGCGAAGCGCGTCAACTGCCTCACCCGCGCCATGGTGCCGTCGTCGTTCATGATTTCGCAGATCACGCCGGCCGGATAGAGTCCCGCCAGGCGCGCCAGGTCGACCGCCGCCTCGGTCTGCCCGGCCCGGACGAGCACCCCGCCGCGCCGGGCGCGCAACGGAAACATGTGCCCCGGCTGGGCCAGGTCGGACGGCTTCGTGTCCGGATCGATCGCGGCGCGGACCGTCGCCGCGCGGTCGGCCGCGGAAATCCCGGTGCTGGTCACGCCCTTCGCCTCTATCGACACGGTGAAGGCGGTCTCGTAGCGTGACGTGTTGCGGTCGACCATCATGGGAATTCGCAACTGCTCGAGCCGCTCGGCCATCATCGGCAGGCAGATCAGCCCGCGGCCGTGCCGCGCCATGAAGTTGATGGCCTCGGGCGTCACCTTCTCCGCGGCGATCGTCAGATCGCCCTCGTTCTCGCGGTCCTCGTCGTCGACCACGATGACCATCCCGCCGTTCCTGATGGCCTCGATCGCGTCGGCGACCGGCGCGAACGGGCCCTTGCGGCCGGCCACGCGCCGGGGCCCCTGCGGCGGCGTCCGATCCGGCTTCCGTGCAGCACTCACCTCTGATCTCCAGAAGAAGAGGGCGGGCCTGCCGCTGGCAGCGCCCCGCCCCGGACGGCCTCCACCGCCCGGAGCACGTACTTCCCGATGATATCGCATTCCAGATTGACGGCATCGCCCGCGGTGGCGGCGTGCAGGTTCGTCTGCCGCCAGGTATGCGGCACGATCTGGACGTCGAAGCGGCCCCGGTCCGGGGCGATCACCGTCAGGCTGATGCCGTCGACGGCAATCGATCCCTTCTCGACGATCAGCGCCTGCAGGTGCGGCGGAAACGCGACGCGGATCCGGTGGAAGTCGGCCTCGGCGCGGATCTCCTCGATCCGGCCGCCGCCGTCGACGTGGCCGAGCACGAAGTGCCCCCCCAATCGGCCGTCGGCCCGCACCGGCCGCTCCAGGTTGACGAGCGTGCCGCGGGTCGCGGCGCCGAGCGCCGTGACCCGCGCGGTCTCGGGCGACACGTCGGTATCGAACGAGCGGCCGTCGGTGCGGACCACCGTCAGGCACACGCCGTTGACCGCGATGCTGTCTCCCACCGCCAGCTCGCCCGCCAGCGCGGACGCGACGCTCAGGGCGCGCCCGGACGGCTTCGACGAGACCGCCGCGACGCGGCCGACGGATTCAATCAGGCCGCTGAACATCACCTTGTATCAGGACGTCGGGACCGTGCTGCTCGACGCGGGCGCCGCCCAACCTGGCCACCGCGACGAGGTCGTCCAGCCAGGGCACGCTGTCTCCCCCGAGCGCCCGCGGGGCGATGTAGCGCTGCACGCGGTCGACGACACCGGACGTCCAGGCGGCGCGGTGCACCGCCGCGCCGCCCTCGAGCAGCAGCGACGTCACCTCCAGCTCGGCGAGCCGGGTCATCGCCTCCGCCATCGTGCCGGCGTCGACCGCCTCGATCGTCGCGCCGGCCTCTCGCAGCCGGTCCGCGGCCGCGGGCTGCTCGTGCAACGCGCGGCGCGTCGTGACGATCAGGACCGGACCCGCAGCCAGGGTGCGCAACAGCCGGGCGGCGGGAGGCGTGCGCAACCGGCGGTCCAGAACGACCCGCGTCAGCGGACGGGACCGTGGCGCGCCGCGCGCCGTCAACAGCGGGTCGTCGACCAGGACCGTGGTCGAGCCGACGCCGATCGCATCGACCTCCGCCCGCGTCCGGTGCACGGCCGCAGCCACTGCCGCGCCGGTGATCGCGGTCCGCGTCCCCGCGCGCATCGCGATCCGCCCGTCGAGGCTCGTGGCGATCTTCACGATCACGAAGGGACGCCGCCGCGTGGCCCAGGTGAGAAACACCTCGTTGAGCCTCGCGGCCGCCACCCGCCGCACGCCTACGTCCACCTGCAGCCCGTGCGCGCGGAGACAGGCCACGCCGGCTCCGGCCACCCGCGGATGCGGATCGCCGATCGCGATCACGACCCGCCGGATCCCCGCGTCGACGATGCGCGGCGCGCACGGCCCGGTGCGTCCGGTATGCGCGCACGGCTCCAGCGTGCAGTACAGCGTCCCGTTGCGCGCCCTGCCGCCGGCCTCGTCCAGCGCCCGCACCTCCGCGTGCGCCTCGCCCGCCCGCGCATGGAAACCGCTGCCCACCACCACGCCCTGCTCGGAGACCACCACCGCGCCCACCATCGGATTGGGGCTGGTCCGCCCGCGGCCCCGCTCGGCCAGCGCGAGGGCGCTGTCCATGTGCACCTCGTCGACGCCCCCCCGCACCGTCACTACCATTGCGTCGCAAACAACGCCTCGACGTAGGCGTCGGCGGCGAACGGGAGCAGATCGTCGAGCGTCTCGCCGACGCCGACGTAGCGGATCGGCAGGCCGAGCTCGGACGCGACGGCCACCGCGATGCCGCCCTTCGCGGTCCCGTCTATCTTCGTCAGGACGATCCCCGTCACGCCGGCGCGGTCGAGGAACTGCCTGGCCTGCACCAGTCCGTTCTGGCCCACGGTCGCATCGAGCACCAGCAGCACCTCGTGCGGCGCCCCGGCCACCGCGCGTGACGCGACCCGGCGCATCTTGTCGAGCTCGGCCATCAGATCGGCGCGGGTGTGCAGCCGGCCGGCCGTGTCGACGAGCACGACGTCACGGTCCCGCGCCCGCCCGGCCTGGATGGCGTCGAATACGACCGCCGCCGGATCGCCGCCCTCGCGCGCGCGCACCAGATCGACGCCGGCGCGTTCCGCCCACACCTGGAGCTGGTCCACGGCGGCCGCCCGAAAGGTGTCGGCGGCACAGATGAGCGGCCGGCGCCCTTCCTGCCGCAGCAGACGCGCCAGCTTGCCCACCGTCGTCGTCTTGCCGGAGCCGTTGACGCCGACGACGAGGACGACCTGCGGCGACGCGCCGCTGGCGGCGACCGGCCGCGTCCCGGACAGTATCCGCAGGATTTCCCGTTTCAACAGCTCCTGCAGCCCGGGCGTCCCCGGCGCGGCGGGCAGCCGGCCGAGCCCGGCCGTGATGCGCTCCGTGGCAGCCACTCCCACGTCGGCCTGCAGCAGCACCTCCTCGAGGGCCTCGAGCGTCTCGCGCCCGGCTGACCGCGCAGCCTCCCCGTGTCCCGCATGGACGATGCCGTCGATCCGCTCCCCGAGCTCGGCCGCGGTCCGTCGCAGCCCGGCGCGCAGTCTGTCGAGCAGTCTCATCGTCGTCTCGGGAGACCGGGGCCAAAACCGTCGCCGCGGGCCCGCCGCGTCACGGGGCCTCCGCCTCGGACCGCTGCCGTCTCAGCATCAGCTCCTCCACCGCCACCCGCGGCATCTTCCGACCGGCCAGCACGTCGGCCATCTGCGACGCGATCGGGAGCTCGACCCCGTGGCGCGCGCCCAGGGCCAGTGCGGCGCCCGTGGTCCGGATCCCCTCGGCCACCGTCTTCATCTCCGCCAGGATCTCCGGCAGGCCCCGGCCTCGCCCCAATTCGATGCCGACGGACCGGTTGCGACTGAGCCGACCCGTACAGGTCAGCACCAGATCGCCCAGGCCGCTGAGACCGGCCAGGGTCTCCCGGCGCCCTCCGACGGCCGACGCCAATCGCGAAATCTCGGCGAGGCCGCGCGTAATCAGGGCGGAGCGGGCATTGTCGCCCAACCCCAGCGACTCGGCGGCGCCGGCCGCAATCGCGATGACGTTCTTGAGTGCCCCGCCGATCTCCACGCCGACGACGTCCTCCGTCGCGTACAGGCGAAAGTAGCGGGCGCGGAACTCGCGCTGAACGGCCGCGACCGCCTCCGCACACCGCCCGGCCACCGCTACCGCCGTCGGCGCCTCACGGGCCAGCTCCAGCGAGAAGCTCGGACCCGACAGCACGGTGATCGGCTGCCCGGCCTCGAGCTCCTGCCCGATCACCTCCGACATGCGGAGCAGCGTCTCGACCTCGAGCCCCTTCGTGGCGCTGACCACGACGGTGTCGCGCGCCAGCAGCGGGCTGGCCCGCCGGATCACGTCCCGCGTGCCGTGCGAGGGCACGGCCGAAACGACGCACGCCGCGCCACGCAGCGCAACTTCCAGATCGGCCGTCAGCCGGATCGACTCCGGCAGCTCGACGCCGGCCAGGTAGGTGCGATTCACGCGGGTCGCGGTCAGCTCGGCGACCAGTGCCTCGCGTCGCGCCCACAGGGTGACGTCCTTGCCGAGCCGCGCGAGATGGACGGCCAGCGCCGTGCCCCAGCCTCCGCCTCCCAGCACCGTGACCCGCTGCATCAGCACGTGGACTCTCTCGATTCCGCCGCCGGCCGCGGCGCGCCGCCGAGCCGCACCTCGGAGACGATCCGGTACGCGGCGCCGGCCGACGACAGCCGGCTCTCCATGAGCACCACCCGGTCCACGACCCAGGCTGCCGGCGGTGGAACGAGCGCCCCGAGCTCGGCCTCGAGCACGCCACGCGCTGCCGGCCGACCGGGCCGCAGACGTCCTAGGGTCAGGTGCGCCCGAAAGGGGCGGCCGTCCGGCTGGCTGCCCAACGGCGCGAGATGCTTCCCGATCGCCTGCCGCAGAGCGGCCAGCTCCGCTCTCCCATCGCCAATCCCCAGCCACAGCACGCGCGGCGGGCCGTGCGCGGGAAACAGGCCGGCCGGGCCAAGGGCGGCGCGAAACGGCGGCCGGCTGCCCACGGCTCCGAGCGCCTCGACGACTGCCGCGGCCGTGTCCGTGCTCGTCTCACCAAGAAACCGCAGCGTTAGATGGAGGTTGCGAGGCTCGATCCACCTGACGGACCCCGTTCGGAATACACGAAGCTGCCGGGCCCTGTCAATCGTTCCGGCCACGGCGTCACGGGTCACCGGATCGAGCGTGGCGGCGACGAAGAGACGCATCGGACTACCGCAACAACGCCCGCCGCAGCAGGTCGAGCGCGGCCTGGGAGGCCTGGAATTTCACCTGTTCGCGTTCGCCCGGCAGGCTCAGCCGGCGCACCCTCTGCGATCCGTCCGGGCCGGCCAGCGCCACATACACGGTGCCGACCGGCTTGTCGGGCGAGCCGCCCCCCGGCCCCGCGATGCCGGTCGCCGCGATGCCGTAGTCGACGCCGCCCCGCTCGCGGGCCCCCCTCGCCAGCGCCTGCGCCACCGGCTCGCTGACGGCGCCGTGCGCCGCGATCGACGCGGCGTCCACGCCCAGCAGCGCAACCTTGGCCGCGTTGCTGTAGACGACCCACCCGGCGTGGACGTAGGCCGAGCTGCCGGCGACGTCCGTCAGGCGCGACGCGACGAGGCCACCCGTGCACGACTCCGCGACCGCAACCCGGCAGCCGCGCTCCCGCAGCAGGCATCCCACCACGGCCTCGAGCTGCGATCCGTCGCTGCTCACCAGGTCGCGTCCCAGGACGCCCGCCAGCTCCGTGGTGGCGCGGTCGAGCGCGCGGGCGGCGGCATCCTCCGTCGCGCCGCGCGCGGCGAGGTGCAGCTCGATCTGTCCCAGCGACGCGAGGATGCTCGTCTCGATCGGCACCGGCGCGGACCGCCAGCGCGAGTACACCGGATACGCGGCCTCCTCCACATGCGACTCGGTGCGGCCGGTCACGCGGATCAGGCGCCGAAAGATCCCGTGCCCGCCGCTCCGCGGCGCGATCCGCTCCCGGGCAACCGCGTCGAACATGACCCGCAGCTCGCGGGGCGGACCCGGCAGGGCCGCGCACGCAACGCCGGACCGCTCGATCCACAGCCCCGGCGCCGTCCCCTTCGCGTTGGCGAGCGCAACGGCGCCCCGCGGCACGAGCGCCTGGCGGCGGTTGATGGCGGGCATCGGCAGCCCGCGGGCGGCGAACCGGGCACGAATGGAGGCCACCATGTCCTGGTCCTCTTCCAGCGGAAGCTCGAAGACGGCCGCCACGGTCTCGCGCGTGATGTCGTCATCCGTCGGACCCAGCCCGCCGCTGATCACGACGAGGTCGGCACGCGGGAAGGCCAGCCGCAACGCCTCGGCCAGATCATCGTGGTGATCGCCGACGACGGCCTTGTACCGCACCCGGACGCCGAGCTCGTTCAGCCGCTGCGTCACGTAGAGCGAGTTGGTGTCGATCCGGCTCGGCGTGAGCAGCTCCGAGCCGACCGCGATGATGACCGCCCGAGACATCTGGGCCGCGGGCATCAGGACACCGTGACGGGGTTCCACCCGCAGAGCAAGACACGTAGCGCCAGGTGCGCGTACAGACCGGCGATCACGTCATCGGCCATGATCCCCCACCCGCCCGGCAGCCTCTCCGACCGCCCCGCGGGAAACGGCTTGATGACGTCGAAGAACCGGAACGCGAGGAACCCGGCCAGTGCGCCGCTCCAGGTCACCTGGAGCCCCAGCAGTGTGATGAGCATGCCGGCCACCTCGTCTATCACGACCGCCCCCGGATCGGTGTGGCCGAAGTGGCGCTCGCTCGCCGAGGACGACCAGACGCCGACCGCCAGGACCGCGGCCAGCAGCCCGATCTGGACAAGCATCCCGCCGAGCAGGCTCGCGACGCCGTACAGCGCGAGCCCGGCGATCGATCCGGCGGTACCCGGAGCGACCCGTACGTATCCGACATATCCGCAAGTGGCGATGAAGATGGCGGGGTTGCGCATCGCTCAGGAACAACCAACCCGCCGACACGGCGCTCCCAAGGGCATGCGGAAGCGCGATTATACCGTATCGTTACACGCAACCGTGCGCGCCGCCGGAGCGCGGACGAAGCCCGATGACGCAGCTCATCGAAGCCGTGCCGAACGTCAGCGAAGGACGCCGCCGGGGGGTCGTGGAGCGGCTGGTGCGGGCCGCCGGCGGGGCGACCGGCAGCCGCCTGCTCGATTGGTCGTCCGACCCTTCGCACAATCGCACCGTGCTCACCCTCGTCGGCGATCGAGAGGGATTGCTGGCGGCGCTGCTCGAGCTCTACGAGGTGGCGACGGCCGCCATCGACCTCCGCACGCATCGCGGCGAGCACCCGCGCGTCGGCGCCGTCGACGTGGTGCCGTTCGTGGCGCTCGACGGCGTCTCGACCGGAGACTGCGTCGCGCTCGCCCGCACGCTGGGACGCACGGTTGCGGAACGGTTCGGCATTCCGGTGTTCCTGTACGAGGACGCGGCCGCGAGGCCCGCGCGGCGCGCGCTCGAAGAGATTCGCAGGGGACAGCTCGACGGCCTCGCGGAGCGGATGGCACGCGAGCCCGATACCTGGCGTCCGGATTTCGGGCCGCCCGCGCCCCACGCCACCGCGGGCGTCTCGGTCATCGGCGCCAGGCCGATCCTCATCGCGTTCAACGTCAACCTGGACACGGACGACGTGCGCATCGCCCGCCGCATCGCCCGCAGCGTCCGCGCCCGCAGCGGCGGTCTCCCCCACGTCAAGGCGATCGGCGTGCATCTCGCCGACCGCCGCGCGGCGCAGGTGTCCATGAACCTGACGGACTACACGAAGACGCCGCTCCACCGCGCGTTCGAGGCCGTCGAACGCGAGGCCCGGCGGTTGGGTGTGCGCGTCGCCGGCAGCGAGGTCGTCGGGCTCGTCCCCGCCGACGCCCTCATCGAGTCGGCCGTCAGCCACCTCCGCATCGACCGCTTCCGACCGGCTCAACTGCTCGACGCGCGGACCCTGCAGGAGTCCGCGCCGTTCTGCGGCGCAGACTCCTAGCTTCAATCAAACGGGGCTGCGCCCCGAACCCCCGGCGTCCGCTTGCGGGGACCCCTGCGCCCCGCGCCGCTCCCGCCGAGGCGCGCTGTGCGCGCCTTGCGGAGTCTGCACCGTTCTGCGGCGCAGACTCCTAGCGTTCCTTGGCGTCGAGCAGACCCCGCAGCTCCGTCATGAACTCGGAGACATCCCGGAAGTGCCGATAGACCGATGCGAACCGCACGTAGGCGACCTTGTCCAGCGCCTTCAACTCCTGCATCACCAGGGCGCCGACCTCCGCCGTCGAGATCTCCTTCTCGGGCCGCTCCTGCAGGCTGGCCTCCACCCGATTGGCAACCGCCTCGAGGGCCGCCACGCTGACCGGGCGCTTCTCGCAGGCCTTCAGCATGCCCGCGATCACCTTCTCGCGCCCGAACCGCTCGCGGGAACCGTCCTTCTTGACCACCATGTACGGAATGTCATCCATCCGTTCGTAGCTGGTGAACCGCCGGCCGCAGCCCAGACACTCCCGCCGGCGGCGGATGACCTCGCCTTCCTTGCTCTCGCGCGAGTCGACCACCTTGTCCTTGAGGTGACCGCAAAAGGGACACTTCACGGCGTGCGCCGATCCCCTGCGCGGGCCGGCCGGCGGCTCTCGCCGATCCGGGAGGTCCCGGCGACAGCCGCTGTCCGCGGCGGCGCTGGCTCGCGCCGCGCCAGGCTCCGCAACCCCGTGAGCCGCACGCCGTCCTGCCCCATGAATACGAGCCCCAGCGCGGTGACCGGCCCGAACCACAGCAGGTGCAAGACCAGCGCGGCGCCAACCGCCTGGTCCGTGGAGGCCCCGTAGAGCACGGTCGCACCCAGCTGGTACGCTGCATGATAGCCACCGATGCCGGCCGGCGTCGGCACGGCCACGCCCACCACGGCCAGCGTCGTGAGGATCACGGACCCCGCCAACTGCATGTCGATGCCGAACGCCCTCGACACGCACCAGAGGCTCGCGGCGACGGACGCCCAGATCGGAAACGACCACGCCAGCGCCGTCCCGAGCGGGCCGCCGCCGCGCGTCGCGGCCACGGCTTCGAGGAACCGCTGGACAGTCGCCGCGAGTCGCTCCATGCGGCCGTGCGGCAACCGCGAGAGCAGCCGCCGCGCCCGGCCCCCAGCCCGCTCGGGGTCGGCCGCCGCGGCGAACATGACGCCGAATGCCGCGACTGCGAGCAGGCCGGCGGCGAGGGCGGCCATCCTCAGCGCCGCGAGCAGATCGGCGCTCGGCGCCGAGGTCCGTGGACCGACGAACGTGACGAGCACGGAGAAGATCAGGCAGAGGACCAGCAGGTCGAGCAGACGCTCGATCACGCTGGTCGCGAAGACCGCCGCCGCGCTCAGCTGCTCCCGGCGGGCGAGGACGTACGGCCGCGCCACCTCGCCGACGCGGCCGGGAAACAGGGTATTCACCGCGAACCCGATGACCGTCGCCCGCAGGGTCGCGCGGAAGCTCGTCCGCGCGACCGGCCGCAGGAGCCGTCGCCAGCGTTCCGCGCGCAGCAGATAGGAGGCAAACGCCAGCGCCCCCGCCGCCGCCAGCAGATCCGGCCGCGCATTGCCGAGTTCGTCCCACACGCGCCCGAGGTTCGCATTTCGCAGAAAGAACGCCATCAAGCCGAGTGCGAGCGCGGCGATGACGACGGTACGGACGTGGCGCGCCATGTGCTGCGACCGGAAGGGCGGGTGGCCGCCACTGTACTACAGCCGCGGGCAGGGGCGCGTGCGGCGGCCCGCAAGCGATTCCACCCGCCCGGTGCATTTCCTCCTTGCGGCCCGGGCCGCTTGCCGGTAAGCTGAGGGTCTTTCCCACCCGCGAGGTTGGCTAGTGTCCACGGCGTCTCCCATTTTCGAAACTTCGTTCGGCGGCCTGACGGTACACCGTCGGGGCAAGGTCAGGGACATGTACGAGGTGGGCGACCAGTTCCTGATGGTGGCCACCGACCGCATTTCGGCGTACGACGTCGTGCTCGGGTCCGCGATACCCGACAAGGGCCGGGTGCTGACCCAGTTGTCCGCCTTCTGGTTCGCGCGCACCGGCGACATCGTCCCCAACCACATGGTGTCCGTCGATCCCGCCGCGTACCTGGTGCCTCTGCAGGCCGAGGCGGAGACGCTGCAGGGGCGCTCCATGCTGGTGCGGCGCACGACGCCGATTCCGATCGAATGCGTGGCGCGCGGGTACCTGGTGGGCTCCGGATGGCGTGAGTACCAGGAAACCGGCCGGGTCTGCGGTGTCGAGCTGCCGCGGGGCCTGCGCGAGGCGGACCGCCTCCCGGAGCCGATCTTCACGCCGGCCACGAAGGCGGAGAGCGGACACGACATCAACATCAGCGAGGACGAGGCGGCGCAGCGCATCGGGCGGCGGCTGACCGAGCGCCTGCGGAACCTGACGCTGGAGCTGTACTCGTACGGCGCGGCGCACGCGGAGGCGCGCGGCATCATCGTCGCCGACACCAAGTTCGAGTTCGGAACCACCCCGGCGGCCGAGGGCGGCGAGGTTATCCTCATCGACGAGGTGCTGACGCCGGACTCGTCGCGGTTCTGGCCGCAGGAGCTCTACGCGCCCGGCCAGGCGCAGCCGAGCTTCGACAAGCAGTACGTGCGGGACTACCTCGACGGCATCCGCTGGAACCGGCGCCCGCCGGCTCCCGAGCTTCCGCCGGATGTCGTGGAGCAAACCCGAGCGAAGTACCGGGATGCGTATCGGCTGCTCACCGGTACCGCGCTCGGCTGATCGGGCAGCCGGGTGGACGCCGGGGCCGCAACCCCGCGGTCGTGAGAGGACGGACGCGTGCGGAAGGAACTCGACCGGTTGATCGACGAGATGCTGAGCAGCGGCATCAACTACGACGACGCGCGACAGATCATCGAGCGACGCTTCATCAGCCGGGCGCTGACGCGCACGAACGGAAACCTGGGACGCACGGCGGACCTCCTCGGGATTCATCGCAACACGCTGAGCCGGAAGATGACGGCGTACCGTCTCAAGCGCTCGGCCTGACCTCCCCGACCCCGGCGGCGACACCTTGATCATCGGGCCGCATGCGCTATAATTGGCAGTTGGACCGAGCGACTGCCACCCCGACAGGGGGCCGCAGGTCGCGCCGGTCAGGATCTCGACTTTCCGTCAATCATTCGAAGGGAGCGTGATGTTCATGGCTGTCAAGGTTCGCCCACTCCACGACCGGCTCATCATCGAGCGCATCGAGGAAACCGAGCAGAAGGTGGGAGGGATCATCATCCCCGACACCGCGAAAGAGAAACCGCAACAGGGCAAGGTCATCGCCGTCGGCAAGGGCAAGGTCAAGGACGACGGCACCGTGAGCCCGCTCGACGTGCAGGCTGGCGACAAGGTGTTGTTCGGCAAGTACTCGGGCCAGGAGATCAAGCTGGACGGCGACGAGTTTCTCATCATGCGTGAGGACGAAATCCTCGGCGTCCTGGAATCCGACTAGTCTTGCGATTGGAGTCTTGAGGAATGGCAAAGCAGATTGTGTACGGGGAAAACTCGCGTCGACACATCATCGAAGGAGTCAACCAGCTCGCCGACGCGGTCAAGGTCACGCTCGGCCCGAAGGGTCGCAACGTCGTGTTGGACAAGAAGTTCGGCTCGCCGACCATCACGAAGGACGGCGTGACGGTCGCCAAGGAGATCGAGCTCAAGAATCCGCTCGAGAACATGGGCGCCCAGATGGTTCGCGAGGTCGCCAGCAAGACGTCCGACATCGCGGGCGACGGCACCACCACGGCCACGGTGCTCGCGCAGGCGATCTACCGCGAGGGAGCCAAGAACGTCGTCGCCGGCGCCAACCCGATGGAGATCAAGCGCGGCATCGAACGGGCCGTCGAGACGGTGGTCGGCGGACTGCGGTCGATGTCGAAGTCGGTCAGCGGCAACATGATCGCCCAGGTCGGCACGATCTCGGCGAACAACGACGTGACGATCGGCACGATCATCGCCGAGGCCATGGACAAGGTCGGCAAGGACGGGGTGATCACGGTCGAGGAGGCCCGCACGCTCGAGACGTCGCTGGAGGTCGTCGAGGGCATGCAGTTCGATCGCGGCTACCTGTCGCCCTACTTCGTCACCGACCCGGAGCGCATGGAGGTCGTGCTCGAGAATCCCGTCATCCTGATCCACGAGAAGAAGATCAGCTCGATGAAGGACCTGCTGCCGCTGCTCGAGCAGGTCGCCCGCCTGAGCCGCCCGCTGCTGATCGTGGCCGAGGACATCGAGGGCGAGGCGCTCGCGACGCTGGTCGTCAACAAGCTGCGCGGCACCCTGCAGGGCGCGGCCGTCAAGGCGCCCGGGTTCGGCGACCGCCGCAAGGCCATGCTCGAGGACATCGCGATCCTGACGAACGGCAAGGCCATCACCGAGGATCTCGGGCTCAAGCTCGAGAACATCCGCGTGGAAGACCTCGGCAAGGCCAAGAAGGTGACGATCGACAAGGACAACACGACGATCGTCGAGGGCGACGGCACCCCGCAGGCCATCGGGGGCCGCGTCAAGCAGATCCGCTCGCAGATCGAGGACACGACCTCCGACTACGACCGCGAGAAGCTGCAGGAGCGGCTCGCGAAGCTGGTCGGCGGCGTGGCGGTCATCAAGGTCGGGGCGGCCACCGAGACCGAGATGAAGGAGAAGAAGGCGCGGGTCGAGGACGCCATGCACGCCACGAAGGCGGCGGTCGAGGAAGGCATCGTGCCGGGCGGCGGCGTCGCGCTGCTGCGCGGGGTCGAGTCCCTCGACAGCCTCGAGGTCGAGGGCGACCAGCGGATCGGCATCAACATCATCCGCCGCGCCCTCGAGGAACCGATGCGGTGGATCGCCCAGAACGCCGGCTACGAAGGCTCGATCGTCGTCCAGAAGGTGCGCGAAGCCGACACCCGGGACGAGGGCTTCAACGCCCAGGCCGAGCGGTACGAAAACCTCGTCAAGGCGGGCGTCATCGATCCGACCAAGGTGGTGCGCACCGCGCTGCAGAACTCGGGCTCGATCGCGTCGCTGCTGCTGACCACGGAGGCCCTGGTCGCCGAGATTCCCGAGGACAAGCCGGAGGCGGCACCCGGCGGCGGCCACCCGCCGGGCATGGGCGGCATGTACTAGGAGCCCGCGGCGGCAGCGCCGCGTCAGTCGAGGCCCGCCGGCACACCCCGCCGGCGGGCCTTTTTTTCGGGCACGCCGGCGAGCCCCGGCAGCCGCGGGACGGTTCAGCGGAGATTGAAGTC
Source organism: Vicinamibacterales bacterium (assembly GCA_965222265.1). Taxonomy (GTDB): domain Bacteria; phylum Acidobacteriota; class Vicinamibacteria; order Vicinamibacterales; family UBA8438; genus JAAXGX01. Next base: position 3,414,963 of record CBDCTP010000003.1, on the reverse strand, counting down.
GAGCGCGAGGTTGACCAGGATCGCCACCGGCTCGCCGAAGCGCGTGCCGGGCTCGAAGAGCCACTGCCGAGCGGCCTTGATGGCCTCTTCGTCCAATCCGAAGACCGGGTCGAGCGAGCGGGTGATCCGCACGTCGCCGACCGTGCCGTCGGACAGCACGACCATCTCCAGATAGACGGTCCCGGTGATCTTGGCGCGCAGCGCCTCGGCCGTGTACTGCGGTCTCACCTCGCGGAGGAGCCGCGGATTGACGATGCCCGCACCCGGCCGGTAGACCCCGCCGCCGACGCCGCCGCCTTCGCCCGGACCGAGGCCGGGTCCCGTGCCCGATCCGCTGCCGGTCCCCTCACCCGTGCCGCCTCCGCCGCCGCTGCCGCTGCCCTGGGACGCCGACGCATCGGCGGCGAGGCCATCCAGGACCCCGCTGTGCGTCTGTGGCGCGGCGGCCATGGACACGGCCGGAATGTTCATCTCCTGGGTTTCCAGGACCTCCGGCTCGATCTCGGGCTCCACGAAATCGGGTTCCTCCTGCACGGGAACGCTCAGCGGCGTCTCCTCGGCGCCCTCCACCTCGATCGCCGCCGGCAGCTCGAGAGACTCGTTGCCGCCGCCACCACCGCCGCCGCCCGGGCCCTCCTCGGGTATCCAGACGATGCTGTAACGCTCGCGGCTCGGAATGATGAGCTCGAAGACGGGCGCCGGCGTCAGGCTGATGATCAACGCCAGCAGCGAGCCGGCAACGATGTGGCTCGCCAGCGAGGCCGTGAGTGCACGGCCCATCCGGTCCCCGGTTGCGCCCACGAGGAAGCGCACGTCGGCAGGCCCGAACGCGGGGGGACGAATGGTCAGCTCGGCGAGCCGCGAGCGCGGACCCGATTCGTTGTCCGCGTCTCCGGCCGCGGCCTCGACGGGCGGACCGATCGCCGCCCCGACAGGCCGGGCAGACTCCTTGCCGGCTCGCCGCCGGCGCACCCACGGCGAGCGGTCCGGCGAGAACGGAATGCGACCCAGGTTCAGGCTCATCGTCGCAGCGCCGCGAGAGCGGCTGCCCAGACCGGGCTTCAAGTAGACGGGGCTGCGCCCCGAACCCCCGGCGTCCGCTTGCGGGGACCCCTTCGCCCCGCGCCGCTACCGCCGCAGCGCGCTGTGCGCGCCTTGGGCTCCTAGACCCTGCCGGTCCAGGCGCCGATCGCGGCGTTGCCGCCGCCGTACGCATGCATCACGGTCAGCGCGTCCGCGGCGAGCGCCTCGCTCTCGACGCCGACCAGCACGCCGCCGCGGGCCGTGAGCGTTTCGAAAATGAAGCCGTCGTGGGCCTGGAAGCCGGCCCTGCGAATGGTGGCGGCGATGCCGGTCTTCCCGAGCCCGCCGTCGGCTCCCTGCAGGGCGTCGACGAGCGAGCCGCGCGCAATGGCGGTCCCGAGACCGCTGACGTCCAGCGGCGTCGTCTCGGCCGCCAGCGCGCGCTCCACCAAGGCGGTGACGGGCGCGCTGTGCTTCGCGAGAATCGACAGCGAGTCGGCCGTGAAACCGCGACGCTTCAGCGCGTCGAGCCCGCGCTCGGCCCACGCGGCGTCCTGGAAGACGCCGACCGTGAAGATGTTTCGGTCCTCGTTCTCTACCATGCCGAACCTCACGCAGACGGGGCTGCGCCCCGAACCCCCGGCGTCCGCTTGCGGGGACCCCACAGCCCCGCGCCGCTCCCGCCGAGGCGCGCCGTGCGCGCCTTGCGGAGTCTGCACGCCTCTACGGCGCGGACTCCAGGCTGCAAGTCCAGTGTACACCAGCGCGCGGCATCCCCGGCGACGTGCCGCCCCCCTCACAGCACGAGCCTGACGTCGCCCACGCGACGCGTGATCCGCTCGCGGTCGAGATAGCCGAGTAACGGAATCGCGTACTTGCGCGTGACGCCGAACCGCTCCTTGAACATGCCGACGTCGATGCGCGCCGGCCCCGAGACCTCGGCCTTCAGCCCTGTCACGTCCGCGCGGAGACGGGACAGATGGTCCGCATGAAAGAGCAACGTCTCGACCTTGACGAGAGTGCCATCGCGGACGAGCAGCTTGAGCAGGCGTTCGGCCAGCTCCGCGCTGACGCCCGCGGCCGTCGCCACGTTCCCGGGACCGGGCGGCATCAACCCGGACGCCCGGAACAACTCGGCCAGTCGGTCCCGGGCCCGCGTCTCCTCGGCCGACAGCGCGACCTCGTGCGAGGTGAGCGCCAGGTGATCGGTCGCCACGAGGGCGCCCTCGGCGACCAGCTCGGCAACGACCCGGTCGAACACCGCGACCGCCGCTCGATCGCCAAGCCGCTCGCGCGCCTCCTCCCGGGGCAGTCCGGGCTCGAGGGGGTGCGCCGCGTGGAACTCCGAAGCGAGCTGCAGCAGGCGCCGACGCACGGCATGCAGCTCGTCCGGCGCCACCAGTAGCTCGCCCACGACGGCGACCTGCCCGGCCGCCGCGACCCGGCCGAGCGTCCGATCCAGGACCGTCGCGCCGACCCCCAGGCGCGGGACCAGCGCCGCGCGCGATACGCCGCGCCCGGCGCCTTCCTCGGCCATGACCGCGATGCATCCGGCAAGGCCGTCCGCGGCGCTCAAGCGCTGCAGTCTGGCGACGCCGCGCCGCGACCGGAGACGCCCGCGCGGCGGCAGCGGGTCGAGCACCTGTCCCCCGGCGATCGTTATCGGCGGCGAGTAGGCGCGCAGCACGAAGCGGTCGCCGCGTGTCAGGGCCAGCGGCTCCTCGAGCCGGACGCGCACGAACCCCTCCGCGCCAGGCTCGAGGGCGTTCGGGAACGCCGGCTCGCCTGCGTCGACCGCCATCGTCGTCGGCCCGCACACCGACACGCGCGCCATCGCCTCGGCCGTGCCGTGGTGACACCGCACTCTGGCGCCGTGCTTGACCGCGCGCGCGCCCGCCAGCACGGTCAGGACCGCATCGAAGCGCCGCGTCGTCTCGAGGCTGCCGCGCTCGACGAGCGTGTCGCCGCGCCGCAGATCGGCAACCTCGACACCCTGCAGGTTGACCGCGACACGTTGTCCGGGGCCGGCCGCCGTCTCCTGCCGGCCGTGCACCTGCAGCCCGCGGACCTTGACGCGCCGGCCGCCCGGCAGCACGTCCAGATCCATGTCGAGGCCCAGCGTCCCGGACACGAGAGTGCCGGTCACGACGGTCCCGAACCCCCGCACGGTGAACACGCGGTCGATCGGCAGCCGCGCGGCCCCGTCCGCCGCCCGGACCGGGAGCGAGGCCGCGACGTCGTGCAGCGCCGCCCGCAGCCGGTCGAGCCCGGCACCCGACCGCGCCGACACGGCGACGATCGGCGCATCCGCGAGGGGTGTCCGCTCCAGCAGGTCGCGGGTCTCGAGTTGCACCAGCTCCTGCATCTCGCTGTCGACGAGATCGCACTTGCTCAGCGCAACCACGCCCGTCGTCACCCCGAGGAGCCGGCAGATGTCGAAGTGCTCGCGGGTCTGGGGCATGACGGATTCGTTCGCCGCCACCACCAGCAGCACGGCATCGATGCCGCTCGCGCCGGCCAGCATGTTCCTCACGAACCGCTCATGGCCCGGCACGTCCACGAACGCGATGTTCACATCCTCCTGCGAGTAGTGCGCGAACCCGAGGTCGATCGTTATTCCGCGGACCTTCTCCTCCTGCAGGCGGTCGGGATCGACGCCGGTCAGCGCCTGCACCAGGGCGCTCTTCCCATGGTCTATGTGGCCCGCAGTACCGACGACCACGTGTCTCATGGCACCCGCCTCCGGAGGCTCAACGGCGGCGGCGCGGGCGCGCGCCGGCCGCCGCCGCGCCGCCGCGGCTGCTCCGGCGCCGGGTCCGGCCGGGACGCCCCTCGGCCCGCCGCACGCTGTCGAGGATCTCGACCAGCGCCAGCTCCAGCTGGCGGTGATCCCGGTCGACCCTCACGAGCTGCACGTGCACGGGATCGCCCAACCGGTAGACCTTCCGCGTGTTCTCGCCGCGCAGCGCATGCTGCTCCTCGACATATCGGTAGTAGTCGTCCGCCATGCTGGAAATATGCACGAGCCCCTCGACGAAGTGCTCGATCAGCTCGACGAAGAGGCCGAACGCTGTCACGCCGGTCACGTATCCGGTGAACTCGTCGCCGACCTTGTCCGCCATGAAGCGCACCTTCTTCCATTGGACGATCTCGCGCTCGGCTTCCTCCGCGCGACGCTCCCTGGCCGACGTGTGGCGCGCCAGCTCTGGCAGATCCTCCCGCCAGCCTTCCCGCATGTCCGCGGCGGGCGTCGGGGCCCGCGACTCCCGGACTGCCCGGTGCACGATCAGGTCGGGATAGCGACGGATCGGCGAGGTGAAGTGCGTGTAGGTGGCGGCGGCCAGCCCGAAGTGACCGAGATTGGCCGGGTCGTAGCGAGCCTGCTGCATCGCGCGCAGCAGGAGGAACGCCACCGGCCGCTCGGCGGGCTCGCCCTGCAGACGCTGCAGCAGGCGCCGAAAGTCCGCCGGCGTGACGCGGTCGGCAGGCACGCCGAGGCTGAAGCCGAGCGATGCCGTGAACGCCTCGAACTCGGCGACCTGCGACGGATCGGGAGCCTCGTGCACACGGAAGAGGACCGGGACGCGGCGGCGTTCCAGATGGTCTGCCACCGTCTCGTTCGCCACGAGCATGAACTCCTCGATCAGCCGATGGGCGAGGTTGCGCTCCGCGGCGACAATCGCCTCGACGCGCCCCTCGTCGTCCATGAGAAACTCGGCCGCAGGCAGGTCGAAGTCGATCGAGCCCCGTCTGCGGCGCCGCCCGTGCAGCGCCTCGAAGAGCTCGGCCATCGACTCCAGGAGCGGCACCAGCGGCTCACGGGCCGCGCGGACCGCGGGATCGCGGTCCGTCAGGACGGCGTTCACCTCGCCGTACGTCAACCGAGCGTCACTGTGGATGACGCCGTCGTGGATCTCGTATCTCAGCACCGTCCCGCGGGCATCGATCTCCATCAGGCACGACTGCACGAGTCGATCGACATGGGGCCGCAGGCTGCATACGCCGGTGGCGAGCGCCGCCGGGAACATGTGGACCGCGCGGTCCGGAAAATAGACGGACGTGCCGCGCTCGAGCGCGGCGGCGTCGAGGGCGCTGCCCTCGGGAACATAGTGCGCGACGTCCGCGATATGCACCCCGAGCCAGTAGTTGCCGCTCGGCAGGCGCTCCAGCGTGACGGCGTCGTCGAAGTCGCGAGCCGTGTCGCCGTCGATCGTCACGGTCTGCCAGCCGCGGAAGTCGCGCCGCCCGGCGATGTCGCCTGCCCGTACCGCATCACCGCAGCGCCTGGCGTCGGCGACGACCGCGGGATCGTGCGCGTCGGGCAGGTGATGCTTGTGGATGATCAACTGCGTGTCCACACCCGGCGCGTCGATGTCACCGAGCACCTCGCTGACGCGCCCGACCGGGCCGCGGGTGGCCGTTGGCCAGCGGGTCAGTTCGACGGCGACCATGTCGCCCGGCGCGGCGGCCGCCGCCTCGCCGGCGGGGACGTGCACATCCATGGTCAGCCGCCGGTCGAACGGGAGCACGTAGGCGAGCCCTGCCTCGTCGACGTCGTAGCGACCGACCAGGCGCTCGGCGGCCCGCTCGAGAATGCGGACGATGCGTCCCTCGGCCCGGTCGGCCGCCGGCCGGTTCTCGATGCGCGCGACGACACGGTCGCCGTGCATGGCCTGGTTCAGGTTGGCGCCGGCGATGTAGAGATCGCCGGCCAGGCCGTCGATGGGGTGTTCGGGCTTCACGAAGCCGAACCCCCGCGGATGCATGTGCGCGCGTCCCGTGACCAGGCGCATCCGCGCCGGGAGTCCGTAGCGGTTCCCGCGCACCTTGATCAACGCGCCGGCGTCGACCAGGGTCGCCAGCCGGCGCCGCAGGCTGACGCGCTGCTCGCGCGGCAACCCGAGCTTCTGCATGAGCTCGCGGACCGTCGCCGGATGGTCCAGCTTCGCGCGGATGTCCTCCAGAATCTGTTCGGACGTCAGCATCGTCACTCGATCAGCATCACCTGCAGGTCGCCGACATTGGCGCGTGTCGGACCGAGACGTACCAGATCGCCCGACCGCTCGAGGAACGGATAGGCATCGTTGCGATCGAGGTGGCGGCGCAATGCCGAGCCCCCTCCGGCGCCGGCCCGCGCGAGGGTCGTCGTATCGACGATCGCGCCGGCGGCATCCGTCGGGCCGTCGACGCCGTCGGTCCCCACGCTGGCCAACGCCGCGCGGTCGAACAGTTCGCCGAGCAGGCGCGCAGCGGCGAGCGCGAACTCCTGGTTGCGTCCCCCGCGGCCGTCCCCCGTCACCTCCACGGTCGTCTCGCCCGCGGACACCACGCACGCCGGGCGCGGGAGCGCTGCGCCGAGCGCCGCCACCCGCCGCACGTGCGCCTCGCCGGCGACGCGGGCCTCCCCGATCACCGGTTCAGTCAGCATCTCGACGTGATACCCGAGGCCGGCCGCCTTCCGGGCCGCCGCATCCATCGCATCCAGGCGGCTGCCGATGACGTGGACGCGTGAGCGGTCCAGGCGCGGGTCGCCGGGCTTGGGCGTCTCCGGAACCAGCCCCTGTTGTCCGCGCGCGAGGGCCAGCCGGGCCGACGGCGGGAACGTCGCGCGTACCGTGCTCGCGTCCGCCACCTCGAGCGCGTCGGCGAAGCGGGTCGGATCGGGCGCCGTCGGCCCGGAGCCGATGACCGCCGGGTCGTCGGGAACGGGGCCGACCACGTCAGAGATGGCCAGGGTGATGACCTCCCCGGACGCGGCCGCCGCCAGCCGGCCGCCCTTCACTGCCGAGAGATGCTTGCGGACGCAGTTGATCCGGTCGATGGCCACGCCGCCGGCCAGCAGCGAGCGGGTGGCCTCCATCTTGGCGTCGAGCGTCAGACCGGCGACGGGGACCGCCAGCGCGGCCGATGCCCCGCCCGACAGCAGCACGACCAGTAGATCGCCGGCGGCGGAACGACCGGCGAGCTCCAGGGCGCGCCGTCCCGCGGCCACGCTCTCCGCATCCGGGACGGGATGCCCGACCCGCTTCCGCTCGAGCGGACCCAGCGGTGCCCCGTCGGTCGGAGCCGCGACGAGGCCGGCCGTCACGGACCGGGGGTACAGGCTCAGGAAGGCCGCGGCCATCGGCTCCGCCACCTTGCCGGCGGCGACCAGCGTGATCGCGCGACCGCGAAGCTCCGCGCCGAGCGGGGTGCCCGCGAGCGCCCGCGTGACCAGCCGCTCTCCGGATACGGCGGCGATGGCGGCGTCGGCGATGGCGAAGAGATGGCGCCGCTGGGCGGCGGTCGCGTACTTCAGTGGGAGTTCTTCTGGTCGTGGTCGGGCCAATCCGAGAGGCGTGTGACGCCGTCGATCCTGCGCAGCAACCGGTTCACGAGCAGAGCCCCGTTCTCACACTCGCACAAGCGGTCGACCTCGGACATCAGGCGCGTCAGCGCCGCCTCGACATCGCCGATGGCCTTCTCCGAATAGTACTCGCGCTGCCGTTCGAGACACCGGCGGTGCTTGACCAGCTCCTCCCGGTAGAAGCTGATGCGACCGGCGACGACCCGGAAATCGGCCGGGCGCCGGGTCTCGCGCCCGAGCAAGCCGTCGCTGTTCGATGGCGGCATCGATCTCGGACGATCAGTGTAGCCGTCACCCTTCGGCGGTGTCAATTGGACGACACCCGCTGACCCTCGCTCCCGGCATCCAGCGCGCGCTGCACCAGCGCGCGCACCAGCCGCGGGTTGGCCAGCCCGCGGGTCTGTCGCATCACCTGGCCCACCAGGAACCCCAGCGTGCCCGTCTTGCCGGCGCGGTAGCTGGCAACCGCCTGCGGATTGGCCTCCATGGCCGCCTTCACGGCCGTGCCCAACACCGCCGCGTCATCGATCTGCACGAGCCCCTCCGACTCGACGATTGCCTGCGCCGGCTCCCCCGACTCCGCCATCCGCTCGAACACGGTCTTGGCCGCCGAGCCACTGACGGTGCCGCGGTCCACCAGCCCGATCAGGGCGCCCAGGCCGGCAGGGTCGACGCGCAGCTGCCCGATGTCGATACCGTGCTCGTTCAGGTGCCGGCCGACGGGACCCATGATCCAGTTGCTGGCGGCCCGCGGGTTCCCCGATCTCCGCGCGGTCTCCTCGAAGTATCCGGCGATGCTCTCCGACCGGGACAACCACGCGGCCTCTTGCTCGGCGAGGCCGTACTCGGCGAGGAAGCGGCGCTTCCGCTGCTCGGGCAGCTCCGGCAGCGCCGCCCGGATGGCCGCGACCCAGCTCTCCGCTACCTCGAGCGGCGGCAGATCCGGCTCGGGAAAGTAGCGATAGTCGTGCGCCTCCTCCTTCGTCCGCATCGGCAGCGTCGAGCCGCTGGCCGTATCCCAGAGGCGGGTTTCCTGGACGACGGTGCCGCCGCGCCGCAGCACCTGGGCCTGCCGCTCGAACTCGTAGTCGAGGGCGCGCTGGAGAAATCGGAAGGAGTTGATGTTCTTCACCTCCACCTTCACCCCGAGCCCCTGCGTCCCGGCCGGCCGCATCGAGACGTTCGCGTCGCAGCGCAGGCTGCCCTCCTCCATGTTGCCGTCGTTGACGGCAATTGCCCGGAAGAGCGCACGCAGCCGGCTGAAGAAGTCGGCCGCCCCCGCACTGGAGCGCAGATCGGGGTGGGTCACGACCTCGATCAGCGGAACGCCGCTGCGGTTGAAATCCAGGTGGGTGGCGCGGCCCGAGCCGGAAACGCCCTCGTGCAGCGACTTGCCCGCATCCTCCTCGAGGTGCACGCGCATGATGCGGACCGCGACGGTCCGTCCGTCGGATTCGTACTCGACGCGGCCGTCGGTGGCCAGCGGTTGCTCGTACTGCGAGATCTGGTAGCCCTTCGGAAGATCCGGGTAGAAGTAGTTCTTGCGTGCGAACAGGGACGCCGGCTGGATCGTGCACCCCAGAGCCAACGCGGCCCGCACGGCCAACTCCACGACCCGCCGGTTGAGCACGGGCAACGCTCCCGGCAGTCCCAGGCAGACGGGACAGATGTGCGTGTTCGGCGGGCCGCCGAACTCAGCGCTGCAGCCGCAGAAGATTTTCGTCTCGGTGAGGAGCTGGGCGTGTATCTCGAGGCCGATGACCGGTTCGAAATCCATGGCGCGGGCGCCCTGGCAAAACCGTCACGCGCGGGGGCCGGCGGTCCTGATGTCCTCGGCAGCCTCGGTCTCGAAGCGCTTGAAGTTCTCGGCGAACATCCCCGCGAGCCTGCCGGCCTGGGCGTCGTAGTCCGCCGCGCTGCCCCACGTCCCGCGGGGGGTCAGCACGCCGGCGGGAACGTCCGGGCAACTGAGCGGCACGTCGACGTTGAACCGCGTGTCGGTCTCGTACGCCACGTCGTCGAGCGCCCCCGACAGGGCCGCCGTGATCATCGCGCGGGTATGCCCGATCGGCATCCGGTGGCCGACGCCGTACGCGCCGCCGGTCCAGCCGGTGTTGACGAGCCACACCTTCGAGCGGTGCGTCGCGATCCGCTCGCCGAGCAGCTTCGCGTAGACCGTCGGGTGCCACACCATGAACGGCGCGCCGAAGCAGGTGCTGAAGGTGGCCTGCGGCTCGGTGACCCCCTTCTCCGTCCCGGCCACCTTCGCGGTGTAGCCGGCCAGAAAGTGGTACATGGCGCCGGCCGAGCTGAGCCGGGCAATCGGCGGCAGGACACCGAAGGCATCCGCCGTGAGCATGACGATGTTCCCGGGATGCCCGCCCTGCCCCGACGGCACCCAGTTGTCGATGAACGAAATCGGGTACGCGCCGCGCGTGTTCTCGGTCAGCGAGCCGTCGTCGAGGTCCAGCCGGCGCGTCTGCGGGTCGATCACGACGTTCTCGAGCACCGTGCCGAAGCGGCGGGTCGTCGCGTAGATCTCGGGCTCCGCCTCCGCGGAGAGCCGAATCGTCTTCGCGTAGCAGCCGCCCTCGAAGTTGAACACGCCCCGCTCGCTCCAGCCGTGCTCGTCGTCGCCGATGAGCCGGCGCCGCGGGTCGCTGGACAGCGTGGTCTTGCCGGTTCCCGACAGGCCGAAGAACAGGGCCGTGTCGTCCGCCGCCCCGATGTTGGCAGAGCAGTGCATCGGCAGGACGTTCCGCAACGGCAGGAGATAGTTCATCACCGAGAAGATCGACTTCTTGGTCTCGCCGGCGTAGCTGGTCCCGCCGATCAGCACGAGCCGCTCGGCCAGGTTCACCAGGATGAACACGGGGGAGTTGGTGCCGTGCAGCGCGGGATCGGCCGCCATCGACGGCGAGTTGATCACCGTGAACTCCGGTGCATGCTCGGGGTCCACGGTGCCGGCCGGCCCCGACAGGAACATGGTCCGCGCGAACAGGCTGTGCCACGCCAGCTCGGTGATGATCCGGACCGGCAGGCGGTACTCCCGATCGGCCCCGGCGCAGCAGTCCTGAACGAACAGGTCCTTGCCCCGCAGCGACGCCAGCATCTTCTGCTTGACGGCCTCGAACTGGCCCGGCTCGATGGCCTTGTTGACGGGGCCCCACCACACGTTGCCTGCGCTCGACGGCTCGCGGACCAGGAACCGGTCGTTCGGCGACCGCCCGGTGTGCACGCCGGTGAGGCACACGAGCGGACCGTGCTCGGCCAGCAGCCCCTCGGAGCGTCGAATCGCGTGTTCGTACAGAGCCGCCGTGCCGAGGTTGCGGTACACGTTGCGGGGCTCGGTAATGCCGTGGGCGGCTAGGCTGAACGTGGACGCGGAGTCTTGCATGTCTGCTAAGGTCGTATCGGGGGTCGTCGGCTGCCGGGCGAACGAAAAATCGTAAACGCCGGTGCTCCGGAAAGTCAAACGCGCGTGGGGCTTTCCCGGGCTGGCGGCCCGCCGCCCTCGCGCCGATACCTCCTGCAGCAACGGCGTCAATCTCTGCCAACGGTGACTCGACGAATGACCATGCACACGCCACCCTGTTCGGCACGCGCCCTGACGTTGACCTGCCTCGTCGTTTGCATCGCGCTGCTCGCGGCCGGCTGCGGCGGCCCGCGGCCCGTCGCACGCCCGGACGTCGCTCCCGGCGCGGATCTCTCCGGCATCGAGGTGCGCATCCGCACCCACCACGGCAAGCGCCGGCGCATGGCGCTGGACGACTACGTGCGGGGCGCGATACTCCCCGAGGCGGCGCTCGCGGACCTCGACCCCGACGCCGCTCTCCGTGTGGCCCAGGTCCAGGCGATCCTCGCGCGCACCTACGCGCTCTCGAATCTCGACCGGCATGCCGACGAGGGCTTCGACCTGTGCGCGACGACACACTGCCAGGTCTACCGCGATCTCGAGGATTGGCCGCAGCACCGCGTGCGGCTCGCCGAGGAGGCCGTGAGCTCCACCCGGAACGTCCTGGTCACCTATGCCGGCCGTCCCATCAACGCGGTCTTCCATGCCGACTGCGGGGGCCATACCAGCGCTGCCGACGTCGTCTGGTCCGGCGCGGCGCCGGCCTACCTCCGCGGGACGCCGGATGCCTTCTGCATCCGGGACGGCTCGGCGCCGTGGCGCTTCGAGACCACGGTGTCCGCGCTGCGCCGGGAGCTCAACCGCAGCGGCCGCACGCGGGTCGGCCGGCGCCTCGACGAGCTGGTGGTGACCCACCGCGATCCGGCCGGCCGGGCCGAGCGCGTCACGCTGCGCGGCGAGCACACGATCGAGGTTCGCGGGGAGCGTCTGCGCGCCGCGGTGGTACCGCGCTTCGGGGCCCGCTCGGTCAGGAGCACGCGGTTCACGGTGAGGCGCCAGGGGGACACCGTCGTGTTCGAGGGACAGGGCTTCGGCCACGGGGTCGGACTCTGTCAGATTGGCGCGCGGGCGCGGGCGCGAGCGGGCCACTCGCCGCGCGCCATCCTGGAGCACTACTACCCCGGGACGGCCGTCGGCACGCCTCGCAGCCGCTTGACCCAGCCGCGCTGACCGGGGCGCGGCGCGCCCGCGGCAGGCGCCCGGCCGCTCAGCCGTCTGGGAGGAGGCCCGCGCCGGCCCGCCCCGCCCCGTGGGCCACGCCGCCGGCGACTGGCCCATCCTGGTCTATCATTGAAGCAAGGAAAAGCGCGGCGGCGGCATCCGCGGGATGCCCGGCGGGGAGACCGCTTGCCGCGGCGCCATTCGAGCATGAGCGACGTGCGCCTCGCTGCCAGCGTGCAACCTCCCGGCGAGCCGACCAACACGGCACTGGTCCGGGAGGTCAAGGTGCTGCTGGCGCGCGGCGACTCCGCCGCGGCGCAAAGGTCGTTCGGGATGCTGGTCGAGCGCTACCAGCGGCGCGCCGCCCGGATTGCGTACCACTACCTGCGCGAGCCTGTCGAGGTCGAGGAAGCCGTGCAGGACGCGTTCCTGAAGGTGTTCACGCACCTGCCTGCCTGTCGCGCCGAGTTGCGGTTCGACCCGTGGTTCGCACGCATCGTCGTCAACGTCTGCCTGGATCGGCTGAAGGCGCGCACCCGGCGGCGGCGGTGGCTGGTGGCCGCCAACGCTGACGGCTACCGCCTGCACGAGCGGCGCGAGGCGGGCGGTCCGTCGCCCGAGGGCGCACTGCTCGCCCGCGAGACCCGCCGCCGCCTGCTGGAAGCGGTCGAGCGCCTGCCGGATCGGCAACGATCGGCCGTGCTGCTTACCCGTTTCGAGGGACATTCGCCCCGCGAGGCCGGCGTCATCCTGGGGTTGAACGAGGCCACCGTCCGCGTGCATCTGTTTCGTGCCGTGCAGACGCTGCGAGCGCGTCTGCGCGGGGGACGCCTGCGGTCCACCGGGCGCAGCCAGGCCGAGAGCGCATGAGCATGCGGCCCCTGCCCGGCTCCCGACACCTGACCGACGCGGACGTGCTGGCCATGCTGTTTCCAGCCGCCGGTGCCGGCCGGCGGCGGTCCGCGGCGGCGCGTCACGTGCGCCGGTGCGCGGTGTGCGCCGCGCGCCGGGCGGAGATCGAGCGGCTGCTCGACGACCTCGCCGCGGCTCACGACGGAGCGTTCGACGCCGCCTTTCCGGCCCGGCGGCTGGCCGCCCTGCAGGACCGCATCCTGCGCGGCCTGGAGCGGGCCGGCAACGATCGCCCCCCGCAGGCCCGTATTCTTCGTTTCCCCGACAATCGGCGGCGCTTCACGGGAACCGGGTCGGCCCGCCGGCTGCTGTCGCGCAACCACGGACTGCTCGGTGCGACCGCCGCCGCCGCCCTGCTGATCGTACTGGCCCTGGTGCATCTGCCGCGGCCCGCGGCGGCTCCCGCCGCGACGCCGCCGGAGCGGGCGGCGACCGCCGCGGCGGCGGGCGGCGCGGCCGACGAGGCGTTCATGGACGCGGTCGACCGGGCACTGCACGGTCCGCAAGTGCCCGAGCTCAGCGCCCTCGACACCCTCACGCCGCGGGTGCGCGAAGCGGCGATCGATCTCTGGTGACTGCCCTCAGCCCATGTCTGGAACCGTATATCGCAAGGGGCTGGACCTGAAGCAGGACGTTGCCGGCGCCATTGCGAGCGACTACCACAGCCGGCTGATCGACACGATGAGAGAGGCGGGGTACGCCTCGCGGGTCGGTCGCCTCACCGTCCGCCTGCCGCGGGAGTTCGGCTTCTGCTACGGCGTCGATCGCGCGGTCGACTACGCGTATCAGACGCGGCACCGGTTCCCGGACCGGCGCGTCTTCCTGGCTGGCGAGATCATTCACAACCCGAACGTCAACAGCCGGCTGCGTGAGGCCGGCGTTCGTTTCCTCGGCGACCTCGGCGAATCGATCGACCGCCTCGACCCGGCCGATGTCGTCATCATTCCCGCGTTCGGGGTGACGGTGGAGGCTCTCGAGCGTCTGCAACGCCGGGGCTGCACCCTGGTCGACACGACCTGCGGCTCGGTGCTCAACGTCTGGAAGAACGTCCGCAAGTACGCGCGCGACGGCTATACGGCGGTCATCCACGGCAAGGCGCACCACGAGGAGACGCGCGCGACCGCGTCGCAGGCGGCGGACGTCGACGCCGGGAGCTACCTCATCGTTCTCGACCGGCCGCAGGCGGAGATCGTGTGCGGGCGGATCCGCGGCGCGATCGACCGCAATCGGTTCCTGGCCGCGTTCGCGGACGCCTGCTCGCCGGGATTCGATCCGGACCGCGACCTCGAGCGCGTAGGCCTCGCCAATCAGACGACGATGCTGATGTCCGAATCGATCGAGATCGGCGAGATGATTCGGCTGGCGATGATCGATCGGCACGGCGCGGCGGCGCTGGCCGAGCACTACCGGGCGTTCGAGACCATCTGCAGCGCGACCCAGGACCGCCAGGACGCCGTCGTCGAGCTGCTCGATGAGCACCCGCTGGATCTCGCCGTGGTGATCGGCGGCTACAACAGCAGCAATACCCGCAATCTGGCCCGGATCTGCGCGGAACGGATCCCGACCTACCACATCGCCGATCCCGCGTGCCTCGTGTCGGCCGGTGAGCTCCGGCACCGTCCCTTGTCGGCACCCGCCCGACCGGCGGACTCCGGCCCGCGCGCCGAGCAGGCCACGGCTCGGGCCTGGCTCCCGCCGCGGGGCCCGGTTGCGGTTGCGGTGACCGCCGGCGCGTCGACTCCCGACAGCATCGTGGGCGAGGTCATCGAGAAGCTGGTCGCCTTCACCGCCAACCGGTAATCGACGGCCCCGGTAAACGAGAGTGCCGCGGGCGCCGTCTCCAGAACACAGGGACGCTGCAACGGAGGAACCTGCATGCATCGAGGTCTCACGGCTGCCCTTGTCTGTCTGTTCCTCGTACTGGTCGCAATCGACGCCGCCGCCGCTCAACGACGACAAAAGTGGTGGCAGTCGGACGAGGTGAAGGCCGAGCTGGAACTGACGGACGAGACCTCGGCGGCGCTGGAGGCAATCTTTCAGGCCGCGAGACCGAGGCAGCGTGAGCTGATGCGGGAGCTCGGGCGGGAAGAGGACGCGCTCTCGCGCGTGATCCGCGCGCCGGAGGCCGGCGAGGCGGCAGTGATACGCCAGATCGACCGGGTCGAGAGGGTGCGCAGCGCGCTGAGCCGGGGGCGGATCCTGATGCTCTACCGCATGCGCCGCGAGCTGACGACCGAGCAGCGGGACGCGCTGCGCGAATGGATGCGCCGGAACCGACGCCATCGGCTACCGTCCGCGCGCCGCTGACCGGCGGGGCAACGCAAGCGTGCCGGCTGGCCACGGAGAGCCAGCGGCTGACATGAGGAGGATTGAGAGGCAATGATCGCAACACGAGGGCGTATCTGGTCAGTGGGCCTGCTGGTGCTACTGGAAACCGCTCGCGGGGCGGCGCAAGCCCCGACCTTCGATCTGGCGCGTCTGAGCGCAGGGAGCCCACCGCTGCAGGCGCAGCGCGTGTTCGACCTGACGGTGGACGATGCGATCGAACGCGCCCTCGACCGGAACCTGGACATTGCCGTCGAGCGCCTCAATCCCCAGCTCCAGGACCTGTCGGTCGCGGAGGCGAACGCGGCGTTCATGCCGAACCTCAACTCCAGTATCGACGTCGGCCGCAGCCTGAGCCCCTCGCGGTCGCAGCTCGACGGCGCCGGGCGCCTGCTCGAGCGGCCCGTCGACACGGAATCCGGCGCCGCCGGCATCGGCATCGAGCAGGTGACGAAGTGGTACGGCGGCCGGTACTCGGTCGACTGGGAGAACGGGCGAACCGAAACGAACAACGTGTTCTTCAGCTACAACCCGAGCTTCCGGAGCTCCGTGGCCCTCTCGTACACCCAGCCGCTGCTGCGCGGGCGGCGGATCGACGGGCCGCGGCGCCAACTGCTCGTCAGCCAGCTCAACCGCGACATCTCCGACATCGATCTGCGCGAGACGGTCACCAACACCGTGGCGGAGGTGCGGCGCGCCTACTGGGAGCTCGTCTACACGAAGGCGAGCGTCGAGGTGCAACTGCAGGCGCTCGAGCTCGCCGAGCAGCTCGTCCGCGACAATCGCGCGCGGGTCGAGATCGGCACGCTGGCCCCGATCGACATCGTGCAGGCGCAGTCGGAAGCTGCGCAGCGCCGGCAGGCGGTCGCCGAAGCGGAACAGAACCTCCGCACGGCCGAGCTGGCGCTCAAGCAGCTGATCGTCGGCGGCACCGACGATGAGGTGTGGGATGCCGAGATCAATACGGTGGACGGGCCGGTGCTGGACCTGGGGCCGGTCGACGTGGACGCCGCGATCCGGACCGCGCTCGATGCCCGCACGGACATCTCGCGCACCCGGCGGCAGCAGGACATCAACGACGTCACGTTGCGTAATCTGGAGAACGACACCCTGCCGTCGCTGGACCTGGTCGGGTCGTTTCGGCTGCAGGGGCAGGGTGGCACGCAGCTCATCACCGACTTTCTCGGTGGTCAGCCGGTCCAGGAGTTTCCGGGCGGGTACGTGGATGCCCTCGACCACCTGCTCAACGTCGACTACCCGGACTGGACCGTGCAGCTCCAGCTGTCCTACCCGCTGGGACAGAGCGCGCAGCGCGCGGCCCATGCCCGGGCGCAGCTGCAGATCCGGCAGACGCGCGCCCAGCTCCGGCAGATCGAGCTGCAGATAGCCACGGAGGTCACCAATGCGGCGGTTCAGATCCAGAGCGTGCAGCAGCGCATCGACGCGGCGCGCGCGGCGCGCGAGCTGGCCGAAGAGCAGTTGGCGGCCGAGGAGAGCAAGTTCGAGGTCGGTACGTCGACCAATTTCTTCGTCGTGCAGGCCCAGCGCGACCTGGCGACGGCCCGCGACAGCGAGCTCCGGGCCATCCTCGACTACCAGAATGCCGTCATCGAATTCGAGCGCTTGCAGCAGACATCGCTGTCCCGGGCCGGGATCTCGATCATCCCGTAGGCGACCGGCGGGCTGGAAGGGAGCATGATGAAGAAGGCGGTGGCGGCGGTTGCGCTGCTGGCAGCCGGCATCGGCGCGTACGGGTATTTCGGCTACCGCGCCGGCGAGTTCGTACCAGAGGTGCGGACCGTGACGGTCACGGTCGGGGACGTCGTCGATACGGTCGTGGCGACCGGATCGCTCGAGGCCGTCACCACCGTGCAGGTCGGCAGCCAGGTGTCCGGCATCATTCGGGACCTGTACGTCGACTACAACTCCATCGTCCGCGCGGGCGACGTCATCATGCGCCTCGACCTCTCGCTCTTCGAGACGCAGACGGAGCAGGCGCGCGCGAACCTGCTCCGGGCCGAGGCCGACGTGGAGCGGCTCCAGGTGGCCGCCGACGACGCGCGCGTGCAGTTCGCGCGCTCCGTCGACCTGGCCGCGCGCGAGCTGATCTCGGCGACCGAGCTGGAGGCCGCCGAGGTCGGCGCGCGCGCCGCCCAAGCCCAGCTGAAGTCCGCCGGGGCGCAGGTCGTGCAGGCGCAGGCCGCGCTCAGGCAGCACGAGGTCAACCTGGAGCACACGGTGATTCGCGCTCCGATCGACGGCATCGTCATCTCCCGCCTCGTCGACGTGGGGCAGACGGTGGCCGCGAGCCTGCAGGCGCCGGAGCTGTTCGTCATCGCCGCGGACCTGACGAAGATGCGCGTGATCGCCAACGTCGACGAGTCGGACGTGGGACGGATTCGGCCTCGCCAGCGCGTCACGTTCACGGTCGATGCGTACCCGTCGGACGAGTTCGAGGGCACGGTGTCCCAGATTCGGCTGGAGCCGGTCGTGCAGCAGAACGTGGTGACGTACGCGACGGTCATCGATGCGCCCAACCCGGACCTCGAGCTCAAGCCGGGCATGACCGCGACGATCACCCTCGAAATCGCGCGGCGCGAGAACGTGCTCCGGATCCCGAATGCCGCGCTTCGGTTCCGGCCGACACCCGGCACGTTCGCGGCATTGAACCAGGACGTGCCCTCCGGCCTGGCGGCAGGCACCGGGCCAGGGTCCTCGCGCCGCGCGTCCCGGACGGTTTCGCGGCGGGCCGGACAGGACGCCGGAGCGGGGATGGAAGCCGCCCAGGTCCCCGCTGGCGCACGCGAGCGCCGCTTCCGGGAACGCGTCCGCGCGATGTCGCCGGCAGAGCGGGAGCAATTCCGCATGCGCCGGCAGGCCCGCGAGCGCGCGGGCGCACCGGCGGGCCAGGCTGCGGCGGGCCGGCGTGCCGCGGACGCCGCCGCCGGAGCCGGCCTGCCGGCCGTCGAGAGAGGCGCCAGGACCATCGACGCCCTGTTCGGACCGCTGCCCGAGACGACGTCCGCCGGGCAGGTGTGGGTGCTGGAGAACGAGCGGCTGGCACTGGTGGCGGTCAGCCTCGGCCTGACCGACGGCACCGCGACCGAGCTCTTGAGCCACGCTCGGACCTCCGGCTCGGGCACGCCCGACCGTCGGCTGCAGCCGGGGACCGAGCTCGTGAGCTACGTCTCGACACCGGACGACGGCGCGCCCGGGCAGAACCCGGGCAGCGAATCGCCGCTCATTCCTCGATTCGGCCGCGGCCGACGACGGTAGGGCCCATGTCACCTCTCATGATCGTGCGCGTCGCGCTCAGGGCGCTCGGGCGCAACAAGCTCCGGACGGCGCTGACCATGCTGGGGATGATCATCGGCGTGGCGGCCGTCATCACGATGGTCGGGCTCGGCCGCGGCGCCCAGCAGGAGATCGAGGCGCAGATTCAGGCGGCCGGGCCCAACCTGATCCGCGTGCGGGCCGGGAACTATCGCCGCGGCGGCGTCAGCATGGGCATCGGCGGTGCGCCGACGCTGACGGCCGCGGACATCGACGCCATTCGCGAGCAGGTGCCGGGCGTGCAGCACCTCTCCGCGTCCGTGAACACACGCGATCAGGTCGTCGCCGGCAACCAGAACTGGGCCACCCAAATCGAGGGCGCCGATGTCGAGCTGCCGCTCATCCGCCGCTGGGATGTCGAGTACGGCACGTTCTTCGACGCGACCCACGTGCGCGCCGCCGCCAAGGTCGCCGTCCTCGGCACGGTGGTCCGGGATAACCTGTTCGGCCCGGGCGCCGATTCGGTCGGCGCGCGCATCCGAATCCGGAACCAGTCGTTTCAGGTCGTCGGCGTCATGGCTGCCAAGGGCGCGGGCGCCTTCGGCCAGGACCAGGACGACGTGATCTTCACGCCGTACACGACGGTGCAGAAGAAGCTGCGCGGGCGCGACGGCATCAACATCTCCGGGATCTTCGTCGCCGCCGACTCCCCCGACAGCGTCGACCGCGTGGCCGCGGACATCGAAGCCGTGCTCCGGGCCGAGCACGACCTGGCGCCGGGCGAGCCGGACGACTTCATGGTCCGCTCACAGACCGACGTGACGGAGATGCGCTCACAGATGACCCGTACGATGACCGGGCTGCTGGCCAGCATCGCCGGCGTCTCGCTGGTCGTGGGCGGCATCGGGATCATGAACATCATGCTGGTGTCGGTCACGGAGCGCACGCGGGAGATCGGAGTCCGGCGGGCCGTGGGGGCCAAGCGCCGCGACATTCTGTGGCAGTTCCTGGTCGAGGCGGCGATGCTCAGCCTGGTCGGTGGCCTGGTCGGCGTCGGTCTCGGATACGGCCTGTCGACCGGGCTGACGCGCTTCCTGCAGTGGCCCACGGCGATCCCCACCGACACGGTCGCGGTCGCCGTGGTGTTCGCTGCGGCCACGGGCATCTTCTTCGGCTTCTACCCTGCCCGCCAGGCGGCACGTCTCGACCCGATCGAGTCGCTGCGGTTCGAGTAGCGGCGGCTTCAATCAGACGGGGCTGCGCCCCGAGCCCCCGGCGTCCGCTGGCGGGGACCCCTGCGCCCCGCGCCGCTCCCGGCTTCAATCAGACGGGGCTGCGCCCCGAGCCCCCGGCGTCCGCTGGCGGGGACCCCTGCGCCCCGCGCCGCTCCCGCCGAGGCGCGCTGTGCGCGCCTTGCGGGTCCGGCGCAGCGAGCCGCGCCAGCAGCGCCCGCACGCTCAGGCCGGTGAGGGGGTCCACCAGGTCCGGCGCCACCTCGGCCAGCGGTGCGAGCACGAAGCGGCGTTCCCTGAACCGTGGATGGGGCACCTCGAGTGCGGCCGTCGAGACAATCAATCCGCCCATCAGGACGAGGTCGAGGTCCAGCGTGCGCGGGGCGTCGCGAAACGGCCGTCGACGTCCGCGAGCGTCCTCGATCTCGTGCAGGCGCGCCAGCAGGTCGGCGGGCCCGGCCGCCGACCACCCCACCACTACCGCGTTGAGGAAGCGCGGCTGGTCGACAGCAGCGACGCCGCAGGCTGCCGTGTCGATGAATTCGGAAACAGCCGGATCCGTGAGGAGCGGCCGGAGACGGGCGACGGCGTAGCGCAGGTGGGCGTCGCGGTCGCCCAGGTTACTGCCGAGAGCTACCGCGGTCCGGAGCAGGGGGGCGGGCATGCGGGACGGCTTCCGGGATCATGTCTGCTGCTTTTCCTTGCACTTGATGCAGACACGGGTCCAGGGGATGGCATTCAGCCGCGCGGGGGCGATCGGCTCGCCGCAATCGCTGCAGATCCCGAACGTCCCCTGGCTCATCCGCCACAGGGCCTCCTCGATCGCCTTCATGATCTTGGCGTCGGTCTGCCGCACCTTGAGCTGGATGTGGACCTCGTTCGTCCCGTCGGCCTGGTCGGCGAGATCGCCCTGGCGCGTGTTGTACTCCATCGACGTCTGGAACGGCCTCATCCCACCCTCGGCCAGGATTTCGCCCCGCTTCCGCAGCAGTGCCTCCTTGTATGCCGTCAGGTCCATGGTGTTCCCTCCGTCGCCCGTGCGCACCCCCCCCAGAAAGCTCGATCTTAGCACGCGATCCCCGGCCTGCCGACCCCCGCCGCTACTCCGCGCGCAGCGTCCCCAGCGGCTTGCGACGCAACACGTCGAGGCTCGACAGCACCCCTACGCTGCCAACGATCAGCGCCGTCACCACGACGCCACCGGCGTTGGCGAGGACCGACGGAAACCAGGCGATCTCGAACACCTGGCGGGCCAGCGCCCACGTCAGAATCAGCGCGCCGATGGAGCCGACGCTGCCGGCGAGGACGCCCAGGACGCCGTACTCCAGCACCAGCATCAGCGTCAGCATCCTCGCGTTGGCGCCCAGCGTCTTGAAAATGGCCGCCTCGTGGATGCGCTGGAATTTCGTCATCGCCACCGCCCCGACGAGGATCAAGCCTCCGCTGAGCAGCGCGATGCCGCCGACCACGGAGATGGCCAGCGTCACGTAGTCGAGTACGCGCCGCACCGTCTGGAGCACCGTGAGGCCGTCGATCACGGACACGTTCGGATAGCGCGCGACCAGGTCCCGCTGAAGCCTCGCGCGCGCCTGGCCGTCGGCCGGCCCCTGCATGAACGCGATGTACGTGTGGGGTGCGTCGCCGAACGATCCGGGCCGGAACAGGAACATGAAGCCGCCGCTGCGGGTATCGTCCCACTGGACCTCGCGCACGCTCGTCACGCGCGCCGCAATCTCGCGGCCCAGCACATCGAACCGGACCGTGTCGCCCAGCTCGATCCCCCGCTCGTCGCGCAGATCGTCCTCGATCGATATCTCCGGCTCCGCGGCCGGGACGTCGTCCCAGAACCTCCCCGCGATGACCCGCTCGTTCTCCGCCAGGCTGTCGCGGTAGGTGACCGTGTATTCCCGTCCCAGGCCGGCGCGGCGCGCCCCGCGCGGGCTGTCGAACGACAGCCGGCGGCCGTCGAGCCCGGTGACGCGGGCCCGCAGCACCGGGATCAACGGCGGCGCCGCGCCCAGACCGGCCTCGAGAATTGCGCTCACGCCGTCCGCCTGATCCCGCTGGATGTCGATGAGGAACATGTCGGGCGCATCGTCACGCAACTCCCGATCGAAGTTGCCGAGCAGGTTCGTCTGCATCGCACGCACGCCGATGATGAAGAAGCTCCCCAGTCCGACGGCCAGCAGAATCACGCGCGTCTGATTGCCGGGACGGCTCAGGCTCAGCGCGGCGTGCCGCAACGCGAACCAGGGCGCGCGCTCGAGCGGCGCCACTGCCCGCACGAGACCCCGACCGATGAAGTGCAAGGCCGCCGCCACCGCGGCGAACCCGCCGCTCACGTACAACCCGACCTCCACCGACGCCGCCTGCCAGACGGCCACCGCCACCAGCCCTGCCCCCACCAGGCCGACGGCCGCAACCCGCGTCCAGTCGATGCCCGCGGGTGGGCGCACCGCGTCCCGGCGCAGCAGCAGGAGCGGCTTCGCGTGGCGTACCTCCAGCAACGGCACGAGCGCGAAGAGCACCGAGACGAGCAGGCCGACGGCCACCCCCTGCACCATGGCCGACCCGGTCAGCTCGGTCGAGACGGTCGCCAGTCCGGCCGCGGTTGCCGCCTGCGCGGTCAGCGAATCGGGCACGGCCGCCAGCGCCGCGCGGGCCACCCCGATGCCCAGCAGACTGCCGCTCAATCCCAGCAGGCCGATCTGGGTCACGTAGACGGCGAGCACCCTGCCGCCCGTCGCACCGAGGCACTTGAGTACCGCCACGGCGCGCAGGCGCTGCTGGACGAAGACGCGGGTCACGCTCCAGACCCCTATCCCGCCGAGTATGACGATGACGAACCCGATCAGGCTCAGGTAGTTCTCGGTCCGCTCCAGATTGCGCTCGATGCGGCTCTCGTGCCCGCGATACGAGCGCACGCGGGCCATCTCGTCCTGCAGGTCCTCGCGGAGCACGGCGACCAGCGGATCGATGACCGGGGCATCGACCTGGAGCAGGATCTGGCGGGTGGCGCGGCTGGCGAACCCCAGCACGCCGGTTTCCTCGAGCGCCGCATAGTCGACGAGCACCCGGGGACCGAAGCTGAAGGCGCCCAGCCGGCGTCCCGGCTCGGTGAAGATCACGTCGCGAATCGTGAACGTGACGTCCCCGATCAGGATTTCGTCGCCGACGTCCAACCCGAGCTGGGCGAGCAGTTCCGGCGCCACCAGCGCGCCGTGGCCCCGGAGCAGCTCGAAGGAGTAGGCCGTTTCCCCGGCCAGGCGAAACCGGCCGTAGAACGGAAACGCGGCCCGCACGCCGCGCAGCTCGACCACCTTGGTGCGGACGCTGGCGGAGTCGGCCACGCGCACCATCGTCGTGGTGTCGACAATCTCCGTACGGCGCCGCGGATGCACCTCGGCCAGACGCCGGTCCACGATGCGCAGCGTCTCGTCCGACCAGGGCCGATCCGTGCGGATCGAGATATCTCCCGCCAGCAGCGTCCGGGCCTCGGCCGCGAGCGCAATCCGTACGTTCTGGATCAACGAGCGCAACGCGACGATGGCGGCCACGCCGACCGCGACGCAGACGAAGAAGAACGCCACGCGCCGCCACGACGAACGCAGCTCCCGGTAGGCCATCCGGATGATGAAACGCATCGCTGTCGTCAGCACGTTCTCCCGTCGCGCATCGAGAGCACGATGTCGGCGCGCTCCGTCAGCTCGGGATCGTGCGTCACCATGACGATCGTGGTTTGCCGTTTCCGGTTGACGTCGACCAGGAGATCGACCACGTGGCGGCCGTTGACGGTATCGAGGTTGCCGGTCGGCTCGTCGGCCAGCAGGATCGGCGGATCGTTGGCCAGCGCGCGGGCGATCGCGATGCGCTGCTGCTCGCCGCCAGAGAGCTGCGACGGATAGTGATGCCCCCGGGCGGTGAGCCCGACGTCCCGCAGCAGCGCGGCCGCCCTGTCCGCGGCGCGCGTCTCGCCCGCGATCTCCAGCGGCACGAGCACGTTCTCGAGTGCGCTCAGCGACGGGATCAGGTGGAAGAACTGGAAGACGAACCCGATCTTCGCGCCGCGCAGCCGTGCCAGGCGATCCTCGTCGAGACCCGTGATCTCGACGCCGTCGATCGCGATCTCGCCGCTCGACGGGGTATCGAGACCCGCAATCAGGCCGAGCAACGTCGACTTGCCGCTTCCGGAGGGCCCGACGATGGCCAGAAACTGGCCTGCCGGCACCCCGAGATCGATGGGGTGGAGGATGGTGAGGGGACGACCGCCGCTGAGCACGGTCTTCGACACCCCGCGCAGCTCGATCATCGTCCTGCCGGCCGGTCGTTCATCGCGCGGCTGCCCCGGTCTCCCCCAGCATCGGCTCGAGCGCGGACCAGACGTGGGCCGCGACGCGCTCGGCGCCCCGGGCGTTGGGATGGATACCGTCCTCCTGGTTGAGCGCCGGCTCGCCGGCCACCCCTTCCAGCAGAAACGGCAGGAAGTCCACGTCGTGCTCGGCCGCGAGCTGCACGAACACACGCCGAAACGCGTCCGTATACGTCGTGCCGAAGTTGGGGGGCGACTCCATGCCCGCCAGCAGCACGCCAATGCCGTGCGCACGAGCGGCCGCGATCATCTGTGCGAGATTGTCCCGCATCTGATCGACCGGCAACCCCCGCAGGCCGTCGTTGCCCCCGAGCGCCAGAATCAGGATGCGGACGTCCCCGTCCAGCGCCCACTCGAGACGCCGCAGGCCGCCGGCCGTCGTCTCGCCGGACACGCCGGCGTTGACGACCCGCAGGCGGTAGCCGGCGCCATCGAGCCGCTCCTGCAGCCTGGCCGGGTAGGCCTCCTCCAACAACAGCCCGAGGCCCGCAGTGAGCGAGTCGCCGAACGCGACGATCAGCGGCTCGTCCGGCGCACGGTCGGCCGCCCGGCCTGCGGCGGCGACCGGCGCGGCCGCAGCCGCGCCTTCCCCACCGCCCGTGGCCGCGGGCGCACAGGCCGCGGCCCAGACGCAGCAAAGCGGCACGACGTGCACGACCGCGCGACGCCACGCGCTGCTACGCTGCCCTGCTCTCTCCATGCAAACCTCTATCCTACACGTCCTGCGCGGGTATCGCGCGGGGTACTGCGACCCATTGCGACCCGGCATCGTTTCCTGCTACGGTCGGAGAAGCAAGAATTCCGTCATGGGACTGCGGGAGCGACTGTTCGGCCGGAAGAAGGGCACCGATGACGAACCGGACCCGCTGGCCGATCTCGTCCTCGAGAAGCTCAAGGTCGGCTATCTGGTCGACTACGACCTCCAGACGTGGCGGGTCACGGGCTACTCCCGCTACCGCTTCTCCGGCGTGGACGACGTCGAGGAGTGGGAGCTGACCGCCAACGGCCAGCAGCGCTACCTGGAGCGCGCCGGCGACTCCTGGTCGCTCTCGTACAGGATTGCCGTCGGCGACATCGCCGGCGACGTGCGGGGGCACATCGTCGATCACGAAGACCCGCCCGAGACCATCATCTTCGAGGGCGCAACGTATCGGCTCGACGCCTCCTACGCCGGCCACGCGCTGCCGGACGGGACCGGCGCTGGCGCGCCGGTGATCCGCTGGGAGTTCGTGGACGACGCCGAGACCGGCTTCGTCGGCATCGAGCAGTGGGGCGAGACCGAGTTGACGGCCGCGGCCGGCTCGGTCGTCGCAGACTACCAGTTCACGCACATCCTGCCGGCGAGTCCCCCATGAACCTTCGTCTCTGGTCCGTGCCGCACGCACTCGGCGGTCTCGCGCCGACCGTCCCGACGTCTCCGTACCGGCGCGCCCGGCCCGGGAGCATCATCCTGGCCGCCGCCCTGCTCGCCGCGGCGGCGTGCGACACGCAGACGCCGCTCGAACGGCTCCAGCCGCAGCTCGAGCCGTACCCCGAGTACTCGGTGGTCCTGCACGACATGAACGAGACCCTGTTCGGGTACTCGCACCAGTACCGGGTGGTCGTCGGCGCACCGCAGACCGGCTCGGACGATCTCATCTACCAGGAATCGATCCTGAACTGGCAGGATGTCGATTCCGCGACCTACGAGCGCTACCGCCCGTCACTCGGGATGGTCATCCTTTCGCGGGGCGGCGACGGCAACGTCGATCCGAACCCGCACCCGCCCGGGTACCAGCAGGTGGGCGACGAGCGGTACGGGCAGTGGCGGCAGGACTCCGGCGGGCGGTCGTTCTGGGAGTTCTACGGCCAGTACGCGCTGCTGAGCCACATCATCGGCGGCTTCGGACGCCCGATCTACCGGGACGACTGGAACGGCTATCAGGACGCGCGGCGCAGCGGCCAGACCTACTACGGCCCCGGGAGCCCCGACGGCCGCCGCACGTACGGCACGAACGGCTCCACCACCCGGCAGACCAACCCCGACTTCTTCCGCCGCCGGCAAGCGCGGCAGGCGGCGCAGAGCCGGTCGTTCGGTCAACGGGTCACCAACCGCATGTCGGGCGGCATGCGCAGCTTCGGCAAGTAGCCGCAGGGGAGAACACGTCATGGCCGTGGACCAGATCCTGCCGGGCTTCATCTACTTGGCCGTCGTCCTCGCGCTGTTCGTCGTCGGCAAGTGGGTCTACGACGGGCTCCACCGCAGCTTCGCGCTACGGACCGAACTGCTCGAGAAGGACAACCTCGCCGCGGCGCTGGCGGTGGCCGGCTACTACCTGGGCCTGGCCATCGTCCTGGGCGGCGTCGTCTCCGGCCCGGCCTCGTTCAGCCTGCTCGACGACGTCATCGGCCTGGCGATCTTCGGCCTGCTGGGGATCGTGCTGCTGAACCTCTCGGCCCTGATCAACGACAAGGTGGTGTTCTCGAAGTTCGCCATCGAGCGCGAGATCGTCGAGGACCACAACGCCGGCGTGGGCGCGCTCGAAGGGGCCAACTTCGTCGCCGTCGGCCTGATCACGGCGGGGGCGATGTCGGGCGAGGGCGGCCTAGCGTCCGGCCTGGCGTTCTGGATCGCGGGGCTGACGGCACTGATCGTCGCCGGGATCCTGTACGACCGGATCACGTCCTACGATTTGCACGACGAGATCGAGAAGAACAACGTGGCGGTGGCAGCCGCGTTCGCGGGCGTGATCGTCGGCTTCGGGAACGTGATCCGTCTGGCCGGCGAAGGCGACTTCGTCTCCTGGAACGAGAGCCTGACCGAGTTCGGCTACTACACCGTCATCGGGCTCGTCCTCCTGCCGTTCATCCGGCTCTTCGCCGACAGAGTGCTGCTGCCCGGCGCGCGGCTGAGCGACAAGCTGGTGCAGGAGCAGCCCAGCCTGGGGGCCGGCGTCATCGAAGGAGTGACCTACCTCGCGGCGTCGATGCTGATCGGGTTGACGCTCTAGGAGTCTGCGCCGTAGAACGGAGCAGACTCCGCAAGGCGCGCACAGCGCGCCTCGGCGGGAGCGGCGCGGGGCGCACGGGTCCCCGCAAGCGAACGCCGGGGGTTCGGGGCGCAGCCCCGTTGGATTGAAGCCACCAGCAGTTCCGGCGGACGATGAGCAGCTCCAGGTCGAGAGTGCGGCGGCCCGTGGCGGAGTTCCTCGCGTTCGTGCGACGAGAGAACCTCTTCCGGCTCATGGGGGTGATCGTCGTGCTGGTCCTGATCGGGGCCGCCGGCCTGGCGCACTTCGAGGAGGACCGGCCCTTCCACGACGCGCTCTGGTGGTCCATCGTCACCGTGACAACGGTCGGCTTCGGAGACATCTCGCCGGTGTCGCTCGGCGGGCGGGTGATCGGCGTCGTGCTGATGTTCTTCGGCATCGGCGTGCTCGGCATGTTCACCGCGACCATCGCCGGGGCGTTCGTCGAGCACCGACTGAGAAAGGACCGCGGCATGGGCGAGTGCGATCTGGAGGGGCACATCATCCTGTGCGGATGGAACGACCGGACGAAGGAGATCCTGAAGGACCTGCGGGCCGATGGCCGCGCCGCCGACAGGCCCCTCGTGCTGGTCGCCGACGTCGAGACCAAGCCGGTGGAGGACGACCGGCTCCGTTTCGTGCGCGGCACGGAGACCGAGGATGACCTGAAGCGGGCCGGCATCGAGGGAGCGGAGACCGTCGTCCTGGTCGGCGACCGGTCGCTGGACTACGGAGCGCGCGACGCCAAGGCGGTGCTGGCGGTGCTGACGGTCAAGAGCCTCAACCCGAACGTATACGCCATCGTCGAGCTGGCCGGCGAGGAGAACGTGCGCCACTGCGAACAGGCCGACGCCGACGAGATCATCGTGGGCGCAGACCTGTGCAGCCGGGTCATCTCGACCGCGACCCTGGACCACGGCATCTCGACCGTGCTGCGCGAACTGCTGAGCGCGCAGGTGGGCCACGACCTCATCACCATGCCGGTGCCGGCAGGACACGGCGGGCGGTCGTTCTTCGACGTGTTCTCCGCCCTGAAGCGCGAGGCGGACGTGATCGCGCTGGCGATCCAGCGCCACGGAACGGGGGACATCGTGACGAACCCTGCCGCGGGCGCCCCCGTGGCAGCCGATGATCGCCTGGTGGTCATCTCGGCCCGCACCCCGCGTCGCACCGGGAGCGGCGCGGAGCCCGGCTGACGAGGCAGGACGAGGGAGCATGTTGGGTGATGACGACAGGGGCACGTAGAGGGAACACGCGGGAGGCGTGACATTCGATGGCTGAGCATTTCGACAAGGTCAAGGGCTGCCTGCTCGACCTCGGGTTGACGGTCACGGCGGAGAACGAGGCGGAGGAGCTCGTCGTGGTCGACGACGAGGAGAACGGAATCAAGCAGCTGTTCATCGACTGCGAGCCGCCCATCGTCATTCTCGAGCAGCTGATCGGCCATGTGCCGCAGAGCCCGGGGGACCTCTTCGTGCGGCTGCTGCAGATGAACAACACACTGGTGCACGGCGCCTTCGTCCTCGACGAGGACGCGGTGCGCATCTTCTATCGCGACACCCTGCAGCTCGCCAACCTCGATGCGAACGAGCTGGAAGGCTCCATCGACGCCCTCTCGCTGGCCATGGCGGAGCATGGCGCCGAGCTGCTCAGCTACCTGAAGCGATAACGACCGAAGGAGAACGACGATGGCCAGTATCTTCCGCAGGATGTTCAGGGTTGCCGAATCGAACGCCCACGCCGCGCTCGACCAGCTGGAGGACCCGATCAAGATGACCGAGCAGGGCATCCGGGACCTGAAGAAGAACCTGCAGGCGGCGCTGGTGAGCCTCGCGCAGGTAAAGTCGCTCGCGATCCGCCTGCAGAAGGAAGCCGGCGATCACAAGCAGCGCGCGGCGGACTACGAGCGCAAGGCCATGCTGCTGCTCAAGCGCGTCGAGGCCGGCGAGATGGACGCCGGCGAGGCGGAGAGCCTGGCCACTGCCGCGCTGGAGAAGAGGGAGGACGCCACGCAGCAGGCGGCCCGGGTGGGCGGCGACCACCAGACGCAGCAGCGCATGGCCGACCAGCTCCAGGCCAAGGTCGAGGACCTCAAGCGGCAGATCAACAAGTACCAGAACGAGCTGATCACCCTGCGCGCCCGCGCGCGGACCGCGTCGTCCATGCGCAAGATCAACCAGCAGCTCGCCGGTGCCGACGCCAGCGGTACCGTGGCCATGCTCGAAAAGATGAAGGCCAAGGTCCAGGAGGAGGAATCGCTGGCCGCGGCCTACGAGGAGCTCGCCGACGTCGGCGGCACGATCGACGAGGACATCGACAAGGCCCTGGCCACGCCCTCCTCCAGCTCCGGGGCCGACGCGCTGGCGAAGCTGAAGCGAAAGATGGGCGTGGCGACCGCCTAGCTTCAATCAGACGGGGCTGCGCCCCGAACCCCCGGCGTCCGCTTGCGGGGACCCCCTTCGCCCCGCGCCGCTCCCGCCGAGGCGCGCCGTGCGCGCCTTGCGGAGTCTGCATCATTCTACGGCGCAGACTCCTGGCCGGCGACGCCGCCGGTCGTCAGAGCGAGCTCGAAAACAGGTGGCCGAGGTCGCGCATGATCTCCTCGGCCGCGCGGACGCCCTGGTACTGCGCCTCCTCGAAGAGCGAGAGCCCGCTCATGTCGGAGTGGGCGAAGTGGATGGGGCCGTGGGGCGCCGCCGCCCGTCGGCGCGCGGCGCCCCACAGGAAGCCGGGGACGGGGCGAATCATCGCGTGGCCCCACAGCATGACGTCGGCGTGCGTCACCAGCGACTCGATGCCGGGATGGACCTGCCCGAGGTCGGCGAGGATCAGGGCCACCCAGTCGCGCCAGTCCCGCTCCAGCATCCAGGCCCGGGCCGCCTCGGGGTTCGGCACCGCGAGCGGCAGGTAGTAGGTGAGCACGCTCCGTCCCGTCGTCATCCGCAGGTTCTGGTGAGTTGCCACCACGTAGCCGAGCGACGGGCTGTCGTAGATCACGTTGTCCCAGGCCGCGCCTTCCGGCAATCTGTCGACGGTGAGGTTCGCGACCATCCACGGGCTGTAAGTGAATGCCTCGATGCCGGGCGGCGAGTAGCCGTCGATGATGCGGGACGCGGTGAAGCGAGGCAGGGCGTAGACACACCGCCGCGCCCGGAACCGCACCGCGGTCTCTGCGCGGGTGTCCAGCACGTCGATGTCGACGCCGCCGCCCGCCGCGACGCCGGTCTCCGGGCGGCCGACTCGCGAGAGCTCGGGGGCAGCGTCCCCGGCCGGCCGTATGCGATAGACCAGCATGCCGGTGCGGACGCGCCCGTCCAGGCGCTCCATGAAGTGCCGCACGATGCGGCCGTTGCCTTCGGGCCAGGTCAGGTACTCGACGTCCGCGGAGCGCGAGCAGAAGTAGTGCCAGCCCGCCCAGGCCGACGTGGTGTCGAGCGTGCACCCATAGTCGTCGCGGCAGCAGTAGTCGACGTACCAGCGGAGCCCCGGCGACGCCCAGCCCGCGCGGTCGAGGTACTCGCGCATCGAGATCCGGTCGAGCGCCACGATCTCCGGGTCGGTCGTGCTCGCGGCGACCGGCAGCGCGAACGCGCGGCGGCCCCGCGCGTCCCGGTAGTCGCGGTACCGTCGCACTTGCGCCTCGAACGCCGCCAGGGCCTCTCCGCCGCCGGCCCCGTCCGGGCCGACCACGTCCCGCGCGGACAGCCCCTCGCGCCACGCGCCGTCGATGAACACGCGTTCCTGCGGGGTGTGGCAGAGGTGCCGGGGGTCGTAGACCGGCTCGCCGTCCCGCGCGTAGTCCCGGACCAGCCCCATCTCCTCGACCAGCTCGCGGACCGCGGTCGATTCGGCGGTCGGCGTCGGCAGATAGTGGGCGCCCCACGGATACGCGGAGACGGCGTTCTCGCCCCACCGGGCGTTACCCCCCGGCTCGCGCTCGAGCTCCAGCACCACGAAGTCGCGGAACCCGCTGCCGGCGAGCTTCCAGCCGGCCGAGAGCCCGGCGATCCCGGCACCCAGGATGACCACCGGCACCTCGCGGGTCCGCTGCGGCTCCGGGAAAGCGCCGTCCCGCAGCCGATGACCGACCCGGTGGGAAGCGCCCACGACGGCCCCCGTGATGCGACCGGTAGCGAGCGTCCGGTCGGCGCCCGACTGCTCTCGACGCGCGCAGCCGAGCGCCAGCGCGGCCGCGGCGCCGGGACCCATCCGCAGAAGATCCCGCCGCGTCAGACCGTGCCATGCCGCGCCGGTGGATCCGGCCGGCGGCGTCATCTGTGCGCGCCCCCTCGCGTACCGTCCCGGCCCTCCGCGTACCGCTCCCACCCGGCCGCGTGGTACTGCACCAGGATCTGGTTGTTCAGGCGGTTCACCTCCACCGGAACCGCGGCCATGTCGGCTGGAAACACGAAGAGCGTGCTCGCGACCGCCGGGTTCAGGAACCGCAGCTCGGGGGGAAACGCCGCCGGGACGGACAGGGGTGCGTGCGACGCCAGCACGTAGCCCCACTCGCCGAAGCTCGGAACCGGCGCGTGGTACGGCATGGCGTGCAGCCCGGCCGCACGGATCGTCTCCACGATGCACCAGAACGCCTGCCGCGACACCAGCGGCGACGTGCTCTGCAGCGCGGCCACGCCGCCCAGGTGCAGGCGCTCACGGAGGCGGCGGTAGAAGGTGGTCGTGTAGAGCTTGCCGAGCGAGTACGTGCGCGGGTCCGGGAAATCGACCACGATGAAGTCGTGGCGGGTCGTGTCCGATTCGAGCCAGACGAATGCGTCGGCATTGATCACGTCGACCCGCGGCGAGCGGAGCGCGTAGTCGTTGAGCGCGGCGACGGCCTCATGGTCGCGGAAGATCTCCGTCATCAGGGGATCGAGGTCGACCACCGTGATTGCCTGGACGCGGTCGTCCTTCAGGATCTCGCGAACCGCCATGCCGTCGCCGCCGCCGAGCACCAGAACGCGCCGCGGGTCCGCGACCGAGGCCAGCCCCGGATGCACGAGCGCCTCGTGGTAGCGGTACTCGTCCAGGGACGAAAGCTGCAGGTTGCCGTCCAGGAAGAGCTGCACGCCGCCCTCGCCCCGAGTCAGTACGATGCGCTGGTAGGGTGACGCGCGCGACAGGACGATCGGATCGTCGTAGAGCCGCCGTTCCGACCAGGACACCAGGTCGTCGGAGAACACCGCTCCCAGCACGAGCACGCCGAGCGCGGCGTAGGCCTGCGCCGTCAGTCGCGGCCGGCCGTGCTGCCGGCGGAAGATGTGGCAGGTCCAGACCGCGACCAGTACGTTGAGCCCGCCGAACACGAACGACGAGCGCATCAGTCCGACCTGCGGCACGAGCCACAGCGGAAACAGCAGCGACGCGGCGAGCGCCCCCAGATAGTCGAGAGACAGCACCCTCGAGACCAGGTCGTGCAGCGGGAACTCGTCTTTCAGGATCCGGATCAGGAAGGGGATCTCCAGCCCCACCAGCACGCCGGTGGCGGTCACCCACGCATAGAGCACCACACGGAACACGCCGACCTCGCCGAACGCGAAGAAGAGCACCGGCGACGACAGACCGCCGACGAGGCCGACGAGAATCTCTATCTCGATGAAGCGGGTGAGCAGGTCCCGCTGAAAATAGCGCGACAGGTACGACCCCACCCCCATCGAGAAGAGGTAGACGCCGATGACCGTCGAGAACTGCGTGACGCTGTCGCCGAGCAGGTAGCTGGCGATGGTGCCGGCCAGCAGCTCGTAGATCAGTCCGCAGGTCGCGATGGTGAAGACCGCGACGAGCAGGACGCCGCTCCGGGCGCCGGCGGGTGCGGCTGAGGTGGTGGGCCGTTCGTCCATGGCGCTACAATCCTGCAATCGGAGGCGCGGCGTCCAGCCGCGGGTGCCCGGTTGCGCCCGCGGGAGTCTCCAGTGGAGACCCGGCCTGCTTTTGACTGCGGGGCTCGGCTCCGGCGATCCTAGATGGATGGCCGCCCATCCGGTGCCGGAGACTCCCGGGCTGCACAGTGTCTCGACGCTGCGCTACTTCCTGCTCGAGGGTCGCGTGCGGCTGGAGCCGTTGCGGGTGTTCAGGTCGCGCCGGGTGTCGTGGGGACGCCACGCGGTCACGTTCTACGCACTCGGCACGAGCCACGCCGTGCGGGTCGAGCGGGAAGACGCGTCGCTGACGGAGCTGCTCACCTGCGCGTCCGGCGATCTTCAGGCGCGCGTCATCCAACAGCGCGCCGCCAGCTCGGACTGGTCCATCTCCTGCACCGTCGGCGGCGTGCGGTACGACTGCCGGCTCTCGGGTTTCGACCTGAACGCCGGCGATCGGTTGCGCGGCGTATTCCGCAACGCGGACCGTCTCGTCTTCGGCTACGGCATGGCGGCAGGCGTCGACGAACCGATGACCCGCATCGGCTGGCGGACCAGCGACCGCGCCCTGTCGGTGGAGACCCTTCACACGTATCCTCACGAGAGCCGCGGCGTCAGGAGCGAGAGCGTCTTCCGGATCCGGTAGGGCGCGCTGCGGGTTCCAGGCGCCCGCCGGGCTGGCCGGGACCGCCGGCCCTCCGCGGCCCCCACCCGGCGTCTGCGTCCGGTCGGCTGCCCCGTTTCCGGACGAACCGGGGCGGGCCGAGAAAGCGAACGTAGACCGCGGCGTTGACCGCTATCACGACGCTGCCGAGCACGATCTGTCCGGTCCGTGTCAGGCCGGCCGGATACAGCAAGGCCACCACGTACCGCTCGACGAAATCGCCGCCGTACCCGCGCCCGCCCGCGCGAGCTCGCAGCCAGTTCTCCAGCGGGGTCAGCGGACAGATCGCCCCGGACCACTCGATCGCCACGCCCCACGCTGCAGCCGGCAGGTGAATCCAGGCCAGCCGCGGCCGCCAGCGCACCGCCAGACCGCCCAGGACGACGAAGGCGACGAAGGCGAGATGCAGGATGACCACGGCATCCGCCAGCAACGACCAGAACACCGGCTCCTCCTCTTCCAGCGTCGGCAACCCGACCGGCCGCGTCTTCAGGATAGCCGGACGAGCGCCTTCCGAGACGGCTCCGGCACCACGCCGTGGTAGCCGTCGCCACGCTTTTCGGGTACGATGCCGGGACCTTCTCCAGAAGGCGACATGACGCGTGTCATTGTTTGTGGTCTGCTTGCGGCGTGCGGGGTGGCCGTGGCGGTAGCGGCGGTGCCGCCGACAGCCGCCACACGGGGCATCACCGCGATCGAGGGCATCAAGGTCGGGCACTACACCCTCGCCGCCCGGCCGACCGGCTGCACGGTCATCCTCACCGAGGCCGGCGCGGTCGCCACCGTCGACGTCAGAGGCTCGGCGCCCGGCACGCGCGAGACGGCCCTGCTGGACCCGACGCACACCGTGCAGCAGGTCCACGCCGTCGTGCTGGCGGGGGGCAGCGCGTTCGGCCTGGCGGCTGCCGACGGCGTCATGCGCTACCTCGAGGAGCGGGATGTCGGGTACGAGACGCAGGCGGCCAAGGTTCCCATCGTGCCCGCCGCCATCCTGTACGACCTGGCCGTTGGCGGCGATCCGTCCATCCGGCCCACGGCCGACTGCGGCTACCGGGCCGCGGCGGCGGCAACCGGCGGGCCGGTCGCCGAGGGCAGCGTCGGCGCCGGTGCCGGTGCCACCGTGGGCAAGCTGGGCGGCCCGCGGCGCGCCATGAAGGGCGGCCTCGGCACCGCTCTGGTCGAGCTTCCCGATGGGATCCGCGTGGCGGCCGTGATGGCGGTCAACGCCGTCGGGGACATCTACGAGCCGGCGACGGGTGCTCTCGTTGCGGGCGTGCGGAGCGACGACGGCCTGCGGCTGTCGGGCGCGCAGGCCCTGCTGCGGCCACCGGCGGCGCCGCCGGGCGAGAACACGACCATCGGCGTCGTCGCCACCAACGCGGCCCTCGACAAGGCACAGCTCGGCGTCGTCGCGCGGATGGCGCACGACGGCCTGGCCCGCGCCATCCGACCGGCACACACCCCGGTGGACGGGGACGCCATCTTCGCCCTGTCGACCGGCCGCCTGGCAAACCCCGCGAGCCTGTTGCAGATCGGCGCCCTGGCGGCCGACGTCACCGCGGAGGCCATCGTCCGCGCCGTCCGCGCGGCCAGCGGCGTCCCAGGCTTCCCGGCCGTCGGCGACCTCAAGGAGAGCACACCATGAACGCTGTCGTTCTTGCGGCTATCGGCCTGATCGCGGTCTTCGCCGGCTACCGCTTCTACTCGAAGTTCATTGCCGAGAAGATCTACCAACTCGACCCCGACTTCCGGACTCCGGCGCACGCCATGCGGGACGACATCGACTACATCCCGACGAACCGTGTGGTGCTGTGGGGTCACCACTTCACGGCAGTGGCCGGCGCCGCGCCGATCATCGGCCCGGGGATCGCCGTGGTCTGGGGCTGGCTGCCGGCCTTCCTGTGGGTCGTCATCGGGACGATGTTCTTCGCCGGCGTGCACGACTTCGGGGCCATCTGGGCGAGCGTCCGCAACAAGGCGCTGTCGGTCGGCTCGCTGACCGGCGAGGTGGTGAGCCACCGCGCGCGCAACCTGTTCATGATCGTCGTCTTCTTTCTCCTGTTGATGGTCAACGCGGTCTTCGCCGTCGCCATCTCCGACGCCTTCATCGCCACGCCGGCGAGCGTCATCCCCGCCTGGAGCGCCATCGTCGTCGCGGTCGCCATCGGTGTGCTGCTCTACCGGATGGGCGTGGGCATCACCTGGCCGACGGTCGTCGGCACGGTCGTGCTCTACGCCGTCATCGCGCTCGGCGAGGTCGTGCCGGTGGAGCTCCCGGCCAGCGTCGGCGGCCTCGGCCCGGCGGCGCAGTGGATCCTGATCCTCTTCGCCTACGCCGCGATCGCGTCGATGCTGCCGGTCTGGCTGCTCCTGCAGCCGCGCGACTACATCAACGGCATCCAGCTCTTCATCGGCCTGGGCATCCTGTACGGCGCCGTCCTGATCGCCAGCCCGACCGTCGTGGCGCCCGCGATCAACCCGAACGTGCCGCCGGCGACGCCGCCGATCATGCCGCTGCTCTTCGTCACCATCGCCTGCGGCGCCATCTCCGGCTTCCACGGCCTGGTCAGCTCCGGCACCACGTCCAAGCAGCTCAACACGGAGACCGACGCCCGCTTCGTCGGCTACTTCGGATCGCTCGGGGAAGGCGCGCTGGCCATCATCGCCATCATCGCCGCAACGGCGGGCTTCGCGTCGCTCGGGGACTGGGAGGCGTTCTACGTGGCCCGGCCGGACAATCCCGACTTCACGTTCGCCAGTCTCGGCGGCGTCACCGCGTTCGTCCAGGGCGGCGCGCGCATTGCGGCGGACGGCCTCGGCCTGCCGCTGGGGTTCGCCGCGACGCTGCTGACCGTGATGGCCGTTCTCTTCGCGGGCACGACGATGGACGCCGGCGTCCGGCTGCAGCGCTACATCGTGCAGGAATGGGGCACCATCTACCGGATTCCAGTGCTCACCAACAGCTACGTGGCTACCGGCGTCGCGGTAGGCGCCTGTCTCGTGCTCGCGTTCGGCGCCGGCGGGGCCGACGGCACCGGCGGCATGGTCATCTGGCCCCTGTTCGGCACCACCAACCAGCTGCTCGCGGGCCTGACGCTGCTGGTCATCAGCGTCATGCTCG
The DNA here is from genome assembly GCA_965222265.1 of Vicinamibacterales bacterium. Classification (GTDB taxonomy): domain Bacteria; phylum Acidobacteriota; class Vicinamibacteria; order Vicinamibacterales; family UBA8438; genus JAAXGX01. Next base: position 3,378,256 of record CBDCTP010000003.1, on the reverse strand, counting down.
TCAAGCTCGGGCGTCCGTCGCGCTACACGCTGACGCCGATGGTCTTCGTCACGACGATGGCGCTGCTGAGCGCGCTCTACCAGTTGCGCGACCTGTACGTCGCGGGCAACTACCTGCTCGTCGCCATCGATGTGGTGATCATCATCACCGCCATCTTCGTCATGCTCGAGGCGGTGTCGGCGCTCATGCGGGAGCGTCGGGCCGCCGCGGCGGCAGTGGGCTAGATGACGATGCGCGGCTCATGGCGTCACCGGATCGGGGCGCGGCTCGCCACGGCCCGGGCGCTGCTCGCCGAGTTCTACACGGCGCCCTACCGGGGCGCCGTGGCCCGCGCCAAACGCGACGAGGACGATCTGTTCATGCTGTTCGTCTACGCCGAGCTGATGGGGGTGCCGAATCCTGCGACCTACTACACGCTGGAGCTCCAGCCGCTGCTGCTGGAGCGCTTTCACGAGTGGCACACCCGGATCGGCCTCGAGCACTCGCCGCTCGACCACTTTCGCTGCTGCTAGCAAGGCGCGCACAGCGCGCCTCGGCGGGAGCGGCGCGGGGCGAGGGGCCCCCGCAAGCGGACGCCGGGGGCTCGGGGCGAAGCCCCGTCTGATGGAAGCCCGCACAGCGCGCCTCGGCGGGAGCGGCGCGGGGCGCAGGGGCCCCCGCAAGCGGACGCCGGGGGCTCGGGGCGAAGCCCCGTCTGATGGAAGCCCGCACGGCGCGCCTCGGCGGGAGCGGCGCGGGGCGCAGGGATCCCCGCAAGCGGACGCCGGGGGCTCGGGGCGAAGCCCCGTCTGATTGAGGATGCTCGACGACCTGCTGGCGCACCAACTGGTGTTCGTGGGCGGCAAGGGCGGCGTCGGCAAGACGACGATCGCCGCGGCGGTGGCCGTCACCGCGGCGGATCGGGGGCGGCGGTGCCTGCTCGTCTCGACGGACCCGGCGCACTCGCTGGGAGACATCTTCGAGCGCGAGATCGGTGACCGGCAGCAGGAGCTCGGACCGGATCTCTGGGGCGTGGAGATCGATCCGGACATCGAGGCGGCGCGCCATATCGACGCGGTGAAGGCCCAGATGAAGGCGCTCGTTCATCCGCGCCTGTACGGCGAGGTGGACCGGCAGCTCGACCTCGCCCGCGACGCGCCGGGCTCCGCCGAGGCCGCCCTGCTCGAACGGGTCGCGACGCTCATGGGGCACGACGGCTCGCGCTACGACCTCGTCGTCTTCGACACCGCGCCCAGCGGCCACACGGTCCGCCTGCTCTCGCTGCCCGAGGTGATGGGCGCCTGGATGGACGGCCTGCTGCGCCACCGGCAACGCGCGGGCCGCCTGGCAGCCGCCCTGAGCCGTCTCGGCGGTGGACCTGCCGCCGGCGACGAGCTGGCGCTCATCGACAGTCCGGCGGACCACGAGCCGGGCAGCCGCGACGCGCGGATCCACGACCGTCTGCAGGCCCGGCGCCGCGCGTTCCTGGTAGCCCGCGAGCGGCTGCTCGACCAGGCGACCACCGCCTTTCTGCTGGTGATGAACACCGACAAGCTCTCGATCCTCGAGAGCCGGCGGGTCCGCGACCTGCTGTCGCGATTCGACGTCGACATTTGGGGCGTCGTGGTCAACCGCGTGCTGCCGAGCGCGGCCGGCGGCGACTTCCTGGCGGCGCGGCGGACGCAGGAGCGAGCCTATCGCGCGGAGATTGACCGTCTCTTCGCGCGCCTGCCGCGGGTGGCGGTGCCGCTGCTCGAACGTGACGTCCACGGCACGGACTCGCTGCGGCGGGTCGGGGAGCTGCTGCGGAGCGGCTGGGTGTCGGGGTCATAGGCCCCGGGAGACCGTCGTGGACGTCTCTCCCGTCGCCGCCGCACTGCTGGCCTTCGCCGTCTACTGGGCGGCCTACCGCTTCTACGCGCGGCACCTGGCCCGGCGGCTGTTCGCGCTCGACGACGCCCGGCCGACACCGGCGCACCGCTTCCGCGACGACGTCGACTACGTGCCCGCGAACCGCTACGTGCTGTTCGGCCACCAGTTCGCCTCCATCACCGGTCTGTCGCCCATGCTGGGGCCCGCCATCGCCGTCATCTGGGGCTGGCTGCCGGCGCTGGCGTGGGTGGTGCTGGGCGCCGTCTTCGTCGGTGCCGTGCACGACTTCGGCGCGCTCGCCGTCTCGATCCGCGCCCGGGGCCTGTCGATCGGCAAGGTGACCGAGAGCCTGGTCGGGCCACGCGCCAAGACGCTGTTCCACCTGCTCATCTTCTTCCTCATCGCCCTGGCCATGGGCGTGTTCGTGCACGTCGTGGCCACGCTCTTCTCCCCCGCGTTCTATCCGGAATCGGTGCTGCCGACAGCCGTGCTCATGCTGGTGGCGGTCGGGATCGGCGTGGCCATCTACCGGCTCGGCTGGGACATCCGGGCGCTGACCGCCGCGGGCCTGTTCGTGCTGCTGCTGCTCGTCTGGGCCGGCATCCGGTATCCGGTCATCGGCCCCTCGCTGGCGCAGTGGAAATGGCTCCTGCTGATCTACTCGTTCGCCGCCAGCGTGCTGCCGGTCTGGCTGCTGCTGCAGCCCCGCGACTACCTGAACAGCCTGCTGCTCTACGCGGGCGTCGCCGCGATGTACACCGGCTTCTTCCTGACCAATCCGTCGTTCGCCGCGCCCGTTCTGGACGTCGACCCGGCGGGGGCGCCCGCGATGTTCCCGTTCGTCTTCATCGTGATCGCCTGCGGGGCCGCCAGCGGCTTCCATGCGCTGGTCTCGTCGGGAACGTCGGCCAAGCAGCTCGACCGGGAAACCGACGCTCCGCTCGTGGGTTACGGCGCGATGCTGGGCGAGTCGCTGCTGGGCGTGATGGCGGTGCTGGCCTGCACGGCCGGCTTCGTGTCGCGGCAGGACTGGCTGGCGCGCTACCAGAGCTGGGAAACGGCCGACAGCCTCGGGGGCAACATCGCGGCCTTCATCGCCGGCACGACGCGGTTCCTGTCCACGCTCGGCTTCTCGGCCGAGCTGGCGACCGTTGGGGTCGCCGTGCTCGTCGTCTCGTTCGCCCTGACGTCGCTCGACTCCGCCACGCGGCTGCTGCGCTACAACGTGACCGAGATCGGCGAGACGCTGGGCGTGGCCCTCCTCGGAAACCGCTACGTGGCGTCGGCCATTGCCGTCGCCGCCATCTGGTTCTTCGCGTTCTTCCAGGTGCGGGGCGAGTTCGCCGGATTGGTGCTCTGGCAGCTGTTCGGGACCACCAATCAGATGCTGGCGGGGCTCGCGCTGCTCGCGGTTACGGTCTACCTCCTGCGGCGCGGCAAGCCGATCGTCTACACACTCGCGCCGATGCTGCTGATCCTGGTGTCCACGCTGTCGGCCATGAGCATCAACCTCGCGGAGTTCTGGACGAACGCCCAGTGGACGCTGCTGGCCACCGGGACCGCCATCCTGGTGCTGGCGGTCTGGCTCTCGGGCGAGGCGTGGATCGCCGTGCGCCGCTTCCGGCGCCGCGGCGCGACCGAGCCGCTGGAGGTCAGCTTCCAGCCGGCGCGGGGCCCGGCATTTGCCCCGGGCCGGACGCGGACTCTAGAATAGAGCCGGTTTCCACGGAGGTCGAAGCGTGAATCCCTGGCTCGCAGTCCTGATTATCGGCATCCTCGCGTTCGCGGCACACGTCCTCTTCGTGCTCGCCGTGCGCAGCAAGTAGCGGCCGGCGACCTCGCCGGCCTGCGAGTCGCCCCGCGCACTCGCGGAGCGACTCGCGTTCGCGGGCAGAACCGTCCTTGCGGCACGGTCGCGTCCTGCGGCCGCCGGTCCGGCACGGCAACAGGACGCGCCTCGAACAGGCTAGTGGTCCGTCACGTCATAATGTTCGGATAGACGGACTTGAGTTTACGCCGCGCATCGTCCACCTTCATCTGCCAGTCGACACCGCGTTGCGTGCCGTTGACGTCGGTGGACCACGCCGAGACTTCGCCGTGCAGCGTCGCGAGGTCGCCGCTGCGGCGCCCGTGCAGGCATTGGCGCGTCATGGAACTGAGTTCGTTCTCCGCGATGTTCAGCCAGCTCCCGTGTTTCGGCGTGTAACAGAACTCGATGCGACGAACCAGTTCCCGGGCTCGGGTCGGCTCGAACACTTCGTAGAAGGCACCCTTCGTGTGCGTGTTGAGGTTGTCGCACACCAAGGTGATCTTCGGGCAGTCGGCGTAGCGTCCTTCCAACAGGCCGGCGACCTCCACCGCCCAGTCCGCCTTCGTGCGCCGGGCTCGGGCCGTCGCCTGCCGCCAACCTGCCAGCGGCTCGCTGAACAGGAAGACCGAGGCCGTGCCAGCCCGTTCGTACTCGTAGTCGACACGGCGGGGCCGCTCCTTGGTGGCGGCCATCGGCGGGCGAGTTTCCTTGACCCGTTGCACCGGCTGCTCATCCATGCACACGACAGGGCAAGCCGGGTCGTACGGTTGCGCATAGATGTCCAGGACCTGCTCCATGTGCGCCACGAACTCGGCATCGGCCTGCGGCGGGATCACCCAGTACTCGATTTTCCGCCGCGTCATCCCGTTTTTTTCAGCGTCCGCCGGATCGTTTCGTGGCTGACCGACTCGACGACCGCCAACTCGACGACCCGGCGCGCCAACAGCCGCAACGACCAGTGGGCATAGCCTGTCGGGGGCGGCCCCAGACACAGGGCGATGATGCGAGCCTCCTGTTCGCCGTTGAGCAGTTTGGGGACCGGGGGGAACTCCCGCCGTTTGCGTTCCAGCGCCCGCTCGAACCCCTCCAGCACACATCGTTGGCGAATGTTCTCGACCGTTTTGGTGCGGCACGGAACGGCGTCGGCGATCTGCTGGTCGGTCCACGCCGGCCCGTCCGCATCGGCCTGCAAGAGAATCTGCGCGCGTCGCACCCTCTCGCTGCTGCCGTTGAGCTTGCGGACCGTCTGTTGACAGACCTCGCGTTCCGGGGCTGTGAGTCGAACGATGTACCTCTTTTGCGGCATGGAAACTCTCTCGGTTCGAGACGAGTTCCCCGATAGTCCTAATGTTTATTGATGGCACAGCACTAGTCGCGCAAAGCGAAGACGAACAGCACGTTGCCGGCGGCGGCGGCGACGTACTGCGCATCGTCCACCTGATAGCTCATCGGCCCGTTGTGGATCACGCCGCCGAGCGTCGTACGCCAGAGCAGATCCCCGTCACGGGCATCGAACGCGTAGAAGTAGCCTTCCCGGCCGCCGGTGAACAGCACGTCGGATGCCGTGGTCAGGATGCCGCTGGTCGTCACGTCCGTCATCTCGAACTTCCAGCGCTGCTCGCCGGTGCGCGGGTCGAGCGCGATCACGGCGCCCGTCCCGACCGCCTCCGTCCAGCGGTTGACGTGGCCGCGCGCCAGCGCCGGCGGCGCGGCCGCGCCCGGGATGGCCGGCATGGGCCGCCCGCCGAGGAACAACTGCCCCTCGCGGTACTCCTCCGGTTCGGACGCCGGCTCGAAGATCGCCCCGTAGTTCTCCCAGGCAGACAGATAGAACAGCCCGGTGCCCGGGCTGTAGGACGGCGAGTACCAGTTCGTGCCGCCCTGCACGCCGGGATACGTGACCTCGCCGGGCGCCTGCGGAGTCTGAATCGGCCGGCCGCTGTCGTCGAGACCCTCGGCCCAGTTGACCGTCACGAACGGACGCCCGTTGATGAAGCGGCCGGTCGTCCGCTCCAGGGCGTAGAAGAACCCGTTGCGGTTGGCCCACAGCATCACCTTGACGACCTGTCCGTCGGCCGTCTCGATGTCGGCGAGGACCGGAATCTGGACGGAGTCGTAGTCGTACGGGTCGTTCGGGGTGAACTGGAAGTACCAGCGCAGCTCGCCGGTGTCGGCGTCGAGCGCCACGACGCTGTCCGAGTACAGGTTGTCGCCCCGCCGCTGCGCCGGATTCCAGTCGGGTCCGGGGTTGCCGATGCCCCAGTACGTCAGGTTGAGCTCCGGATCGTACGAGCCGGTGAGCCAGACCGAGGCGCCGCCGTAGCGCCACGAGTCACCCGCCCAGGTGTCGTTCCCCGGCTCGCCCGGCCCCGGGATGGTGTAGAACCGCCACGCCTCTTCGCCCGTGGCCGCGTCGTACGCCGCGATGTAGCCGCGGATCCCGTACTCCCCGCCCGCCACGCCCACCACGACCTTGTCCTTGATCACCAGCGGCGCCACGGTCATGGCGTACCCCTGCGACGGCTCGCCGACCGCGGTCTTCCAGATGGGCCGCCCCGTCACCGCGTCCAGCGCGATGAGCTGGGCGTCGATCGTCGCCATGAACAAGGTGTCGCCGAGGATGGCCACGCCGCGGTTGATGCGGCCGCAGCAGGGCCGGGACTCCGGCGACGGCGTGTGCTCGTAGACCCAGAACACGCGCCCGGACCTGGCGTCGAGCGCCACCACGTCGTTGGGCGCCTGGGTAACGTACATGATGCCGTCGACCACCAGCGGCGTCGCGGTGAAGTTCTCGAGCGACCGCGCCTGGAAGACCCACTTCAGCTCCAGGTCGTCGACGTTGGACGGGGTGATCTGGTCCAGGAGGCTGTGGCGCGTGCTGGAGTACGACCCCGAGTAGGTCAGCCAGTTGTGCGGCTCGCTCTGCGCATTGCGCAGGCGGTCGGCGGTGACCTGGGCGTCGAGGCCCGCAGTAAGCAGCAGCGACAGAACGCACGTCAGAGCAACGGATCGGGCCATGGTCAGTCCACCCCTTGGAGAGAGAGGAGATAGGCGAGCAGGTCGGAGAGCTCCTGCTCGCCGAGCTCGTCCTCGTAGGACGGCATCGGCGACGTCGTGAGCACCGTGTACTCCGCCAGGTCGGCCTTCTCGAGCGAGACGAGCCGCTCGTCCTGGTCGATGATCTGCACGGTGAACGTATCCTCGTTGAGCCGCCGCCCGCTCAGCTCGCGCCCGTCGCGCGTCACGGCGCGGACGGGCCGGTTGACGGGCAGCATCGAGGCGGTCGGGTCCAGCAGCGACCGCTCGAGCGCGCCGGCGGAGCGCAGCGCGCCGATGTCGGTCAGGTCGGGGGCCGCTCGCGACCCGCGACCGGCAACCCGATGGCAGCTCAGGCAGTCGCCCTTGCCCGCGAAGACGGCCTGGCCGCGGCCCGCGTCCCCGACCGTGAGCGTGGCCGGATCGACGGCGCCCATGGTGCGGATGAAGGCCACCAGCCCCGACAACTCGGCCTCCGTGTACTCGCCGGGCGGCATCGCGGTGTCAGGCAGGCCGTTCGCGATCACCGCCTGCAGATCTGTGTCCGACGAGGCGTTGCGGAACGTCCCGCTGCGCAGACTCACGCCGGCAATCGCGTCGCCTTCCGTGCCGTGACAGGCCGAGCAGTTGTCGGCATAGAGCCGGGCGCCGAACTCGATGTCGGCCTGCGTGTACTCGCCGGCGTGCTCCTGCGCGCGGAGCACCCCCCCGGACGCCGCGAGCAGGGCTGCCGCCGCCAGCGCCATGGGTCCCGCATGTCGTCTATCTCGCATCCTGATCTCCCGCCGAAAACAAACGCTCATTGTAGTGCAGTCTCGTCGCGGCTGCTCCATTCCGGCTGTACGCGTCTATAATCGGCGCATGCCTGCGTACATGCGCGCCTCGCTCGCTCTGGCCTCCAGTGTGCTGCTGGCTGCCTGCGCCGCCGGTCCGCCGGACGCCGACAGCCTCCAGGCGTCGTTCGCCGCACAGATCGCCGCGGTGGGCGGTGTCAGCGATTTCGAGCGGGACGGGACCGATCTCGCGTTCTCCCGACCGGACGGCGGCGGCGGACAGACCGCCTGGCGCGTCAGCATCGACTCGGTGGTCGTCGCGCCGCAGGACGACGAGACCTACCCGTACCGCGGGAACATCCTGTCCTCCTGGCATGCGGATGGCGAAGCGATCGAGCCGGTGGGCTCCATGTCCAATCTCCCGTCCGATTTCCTCGACGCGGGAATCGCCCAGGATTGCTGGGGCCTGTGGGCGGCAGCGGAAGGCGGGTGGACCTGGTAGCGGCCGCCGCGGACCGGCCTGACGCCCGGGAACCGGTCGGATATACTGGCCGCAATCCGCACGTGTCGGGCTAGAATAGCTGCTGTCTGCCGCGCCCGGCCGCTGGCGGAGGCTGGCGGCCCGAGCGGCCTGGAGGACCAACATGTTGCAACGCGTCGGAAGCTCGTTTCTGGCTGTCGCGCTCGTCGGCGCAGCCGCCGCGGTCGCCCTGTGGCCGGCGGAGACCGAGGGCCAGAGCGGGGTCTACCAGGCGCCGCGGCTCATGGGCACGCCGAACCCGGACCTGAACGGCATCTGGCAGGCGATGGGAACGGCGCACTGGAACGTCGAGGACCATTCCGTCGATGCGGGGCCGTTCCCGACGCTGCTGGGGACCTGGGGCGTGCAGCCGGCCGGCCGGAGCGTCATCGTCGGCCGCGGCCGGATTCCGTACCAGGACTGGGCGCTGGAGCAGCGGCGCGAGAACTTCGAGACGCGCCTCACCACGAACCCGGACGAGCTCAGCACGCAGGGCGACCCGGAAGCCAAGTGCATGATGCCGGGGATTCCCCGTGCGACGTACCTCCCGTTCCCGTTCCAGATCATTCAGACGCGCGGCAAGATCCTCGTCGCCTACCAGTTCAACGTCGCCAAGCGCACCATCCACCTGGAGAACCACGTGGAGGCCCCAATCGACTTCTGGATGGGCTGGTCCAACGGCCATTGGGAGGGCGACACGCTGGTGGTGGAGGTCACGGGCTTCAACGGCCTGACCTGGCTCGACCGCTCCGGCAACTTCCACAGCGCGGCCCTGCGCGTCGTCGAGCGCTTCACGCCGATGAGCCCGCACCACCTGATGTACGAGGCCACGCTCGAGGATCCCGACGTTTACACCGAGCCCTGGACGATCCGGATGCCGCTGTATCGCCGGCTGGAAGAGAACGCCCAACTGCTCGAGTTCCGGTGTGTCGATATCGTGGAGGAGTTCATCTACGGCAGCCTCGTCAAGGGGGCGCAGCCGTAGTGGTGAGTAGCCGAGAGCACGACAGGAGGCTTGAGATGCGCAAGTATTTCGCGGCCGGGGCGGCGGCAGCCGTCATAGCCATGGTGGGGCTGGCGGCGGTACCGGCTGTCGGGCAGGCCCAGCAGGAAGGCACCTACATGGTGTCGCACACGCCGTGGGGCGACCCCGACTTTCAGGGATCGTGGGAGAACCGGAGCCCGACTCCGCTCGAGCGCCCGGTCGAGTTCGGGACGCGGCAGTTCCTGACCGAGGAGGAAGCGGCCGCCCGCTCGGCCAACCGCGTCGGCCTGCCCGACGGCGAGGAAGGCATCATCGCGGACGATCTGGTGACCGCGGACGTCCAGCGCGTCGAGCGGTCCAACAGCATCGACCCGAACCGTCCGGGCCAGAGAATCTCGGGGGCGGAGTACAACGCGTTCTGGAACGCGCCGGTCAGCCCGCGGCTCGCGTCGCAGCGCACGTCGCAGATCGTCGATCCCCCCGACGGCCGGCTGCCGCCCTACACGCGCGCGATTCTCGAGCGGTGGGACTCGCGGGAGGCGGCGCGCGGCCATCGTGGCGAGGCCGATTCGTGGCAAGACCGGAACGTCATGGAGCGCTGCCTGCTCCGCACCGGCCTGGCGATGGGCGAGATGAACGTGCCGAAGGACATCTACCAGACGCCCGGCCAGATCGTCTTCGACCTCCAGTACGGCGTGGTGCGCGTCGTCCCGCTCGATGGACGCCCCCGCCTGGGCTCGGACATCTCGCAGTGGTGGGGCGACTCCCGCGGCCGCTGGGAGGGCGATGCGCTGGTGGTCGAGACCACCAACTTCAACACCATGCAGAACGGCGGTCCCGTGATGCCGTCGCACGGGGGCATCTACGGACACAACCACGCCCACTACCACATGGGCTCGGGCGAGCAGCTGACGATTGTCGAACGCTTCCGCCGCACGAGTCCCGGTACCATCGAGTACGCGTACACGGTCAACGACCCGAGCGTGTACGTGGCGCCGTTCACGGCCGTCAACATCTGGCATCGCGACGCGAACGAGCCGGATGTCTACGAGTACACCTGCCACGAGCACAACTACGGCATGGTCGGCCTGCTCAAGGGCGGCCGGGCAGACGAGCAGATTGCGCTCGACGAGGCGGCGCGGGAGGTGAACGACCGCGCGCCGCAGATCGCGGCCGAGTGGGAAGAAACGGAAGCGTGGGAGGCGCAGAACCGCTGAAGAGGCGGTGCGCTGAACTTGGCGAGCTAAACAGGAGGAGATTCAGATGCGAGCGAAAGTAGCCATCGTCGGTTGCCTGGTTGGTCTGTTCGTCGTCGCGACGGCAGCGCCCGCCCTGGCGCATCATGCGTTCGCGGCGGAGTTCGACGCCAACAAGCCGATCTCCCTGCAGGGCAAGATCACCAGGATGGAGTGGGTCAACCCCCACTCGTGGCTGCACATCGACGTCACGCGGGAGGACGGCACGGTCGAGGCCTGGATGGTCGAGGGCGGCCCGCCGACCAGCCTGCTCCGCCGCGGGTTCACCAAGCGGGATCTGCCGATCGGGGACGAGATCTTCGTCGAGGGGTACCTGTCGAAGGACGGCTCGAACAAGGCCAACGGCCGCGACATCACGTTCGTGGACGGACGCAAGCTGTTCATGGGCTCGTCCGGCACGGGCGCGCCGCGCGACGGCCGGGATCCGACCGAGCGGTAGGAGTCCGCGCCGCAGAACGGCGCAGCCCACCACGTTCATTCCACCCCGGTCGGCGCCTGCGCGGGCGCCGGCCGGGGCTTTTCGTACCCCAATCCGAGGAGACTGTGGCAATGAAGAGGTTGACGTCGATCACGCTGGCCGCGTTCGTCGGAGCGGTCGGCCTGGCGGCAGCGCCCGCCGTGGCAGCCGGTGAGGCCGATGCCGAAGTCACGTATTCGAAGCACATTGCGCCGATCCTCCAGCGGTCGTGCGAGACCTGTCACCGGCAGGGCGGGTTCGCCCCCATGTCGTTGATGACGTACGACGAGGTCCGGCCCTGGGCGCGGGCCATCAAGCAGCGGACCGCGACCCGCGAGATGCCGCCGTGGTTCATCGAGCCTGACGTCGGCGTCCAGCACTTCAAGAACGACCCGTCGCTGAGCGCGGAGGAGATTGCGATGGTGGCCCGCTGGGTCGACAGCGGCGCGCTGCGCGGCAACCCGGCCAACCTGCCTCCCGCACGCGAGTATCTCGATCGCACCGAGTGGGCCATCGGCGAGCCGGATCTGATCGTCGAGGGGCCGGAGGTGCTGGTCAAGGCCGTAGCGCCCGACTACCACCGCGAACTGGGCCCGGTGGCGACCGGCCTGACCGAGGACCGCTACATCGCCGCCGTGGAGGTGAAGGAGACCCGGCTCGACGGCAGCGTGTTCAGGAAGGAAGAGGAGCAGGGCATGAACCTCTTCACCCTGCACCATGCCGGGATCCGGGAGCTCGGGTTCGACATGGACGCCCCGGACGGCTTCTACCTGATCTACGAGGTCGGACAGAACGAGACCGTCTATCCGGTGGACACCGGCGTTCGGCTGCGGGCCGATTCGGCGCTGACCTACACGGTGCACATGCACTCGGTCGGCCGGGACGTCCCGGTCCGCGTCGACGTCGGGTTCAAGTTCCACCCGCAGGGGTACCAGCCGAAGTACAGCCAGTCCGGCTACAACTCGGGACTCGTGGGCGGCAGCAGTGTCCGCGAAGACCTCGCCCTGCCGCCCGGAAACGACGCCATCCGCTACGACAACTTCCAGACGATGAGCGAGCCGGGCGTCCTCACCACCTTCGAGCCCCATCTGCACATGAGCGGGGACCGGATGTGCGTCGAGGCGCAGTACCCGAACGGGTACCGTGAGATCCTCAACTGCTCGGGATACGACCACAACTGGGTCCGGACCTACGTCTACGAGGACGACTACGCGCCGCTCCTGCCGCGAGGCACGATCCTGCACATCATGGGGTGGTACAACAACTCGGAGACGAACTCCAACAACATCGAGCCCCGCAACTGGAAGACGGGCGGCAACCGGTCGGTCGACGAGATGTTCGTGTTCCTGCCGAAGATCACGCTGCTGACCGACGAGCAGTTCGCGGAAGAGGTGGCGCGCCGCGAGGCGCTGCAGGTCGGCGCCAACACGAACCAGCAGGATTAGTTCACGGTCTCGGCAAGGAATGACCATGAGTGCTCGTGTTCAGCGTCGACCGGCATGGCGTTGGGCCACGGCGGCGGTGCTCGCGTCGCTGGCCCCGGCCCTCTGCTTCGCCCAGGACAACCTCATCATGAAGCGCGGGCAGCGCATCGCGCCCATCTACGAAGGGTGGATGACGAACCCGGACGGGACGTTCGACCTGATCTTCGGATACTTCAACCTCAACAGCGAGGAGCTCATCGACGTTCCGATAGGCGGGGACAACAGCATCGAGCCGGGCGGCCCCGACCAGGGGCAGCCCGCGCACTTCTTTCCGCGCCGCAGCCGGTTCACCTTTCGGGTCACGGTGCCCGCGGACTTCGGCGACCGGGAGCTGGTCTGGAAGATCACCGCGAACGGCAAGACCGAGTACGCGTTCGCCACGCTGAAGCCCGACTACATCATCGACGAGCGCATCATGATGATGAACAACGGCGGGTTCGGCGGCCGCGGGCAACGGCTCGGAGAGCCGGACAACGTGCCTCCGAGCATCCGCCTCGAGGGACAGGCGGCGCGGTCCGTGAAGGTCGGCGAGCCGCTCGCGCTGACGGCGTACGCCAGCGACGACGGCAACCCGCGCGGCGGCATCGGCGGCTCCAACGACCTCGGCCTCGGCACCGGCTGGTTCGTCTACCGCGGCCCGGCCGATGCGATCGCGCTGGCACCGGAGCAGGAGCATCCGGAGTACCGCCGGCAGAAGGCGATCGCGGCGCGGCTGCGGCAGACCGCGTTCTCGAGCGCCGCGCGGCCGCGCGTGGGCAGCACCGGCGGCGGCGCGTCGCAGGTGGAGCTGCCGCCTCCGGCCGCGGTGACCGACCGGCCCGTCGAGGTGACCGCCACGTTCAGCGAGCCCGGCACCTACACGCTGCGGGCGATGTCGCACGACGGCGGCCTGCACGGCGCCGTCGACGTGACCGTTAGCGTCGAACCGTAGCACGCCTCCCGGCCGGCGGGCGCCGCGCCCGCCGGCCGACCCGTTTTCCGATGGGATCACACCGCGCGCGGACGGCTGTCGCGTCTGCGCAGACCGCGCAGCGGTTGCGCGACCACTTCCGTGACACGCGCGAGCCGGCGGTCGTCACGGCCTGGCTGTTCGGGAGCCACGGCGAGTCGCGCGCGCACGCGGAGAGCGACGTGGACGTCGGGGTGCTGCTCGATCGGCGGCTCGTTCCGGGCGCGTCGCAACGCTTCGATCTCCGGGTGCGGCTGCCGAGCGCCCTCATCCACGCGCTCGGCAACAACGACGTCGACCTCGTGGTGCTCAACGACGCTCCCCCGTTGCTCGCGCGGCGGATCATCCGTGCCGGCACCGAGCTCTTCTGCCGCGTTCGCGATCTGGACCGGGGCTTCCGCCGCGATGTGCAGATCCGCGCCGCAGATCTCGCGCCGTATCTCGCCCGATACCGGCGGATGACACTGGACGCACTCGGCGGATGACGTTCCTCGTAGAGCGCCTCTCGGAGCGGCGCTACACAGGCTGGTCGCCGACTACCGCAAACACGTCGAGTGGATGAAGGACGTGCTGGGCGTGGAGCCGCGGCCCGACCTGTCGTTGACCCGCGAAGCCTTGTCGCGCGAGCGGCTGCCTACACACCGTCTCGAGCCGACCGGCGGGGGCGACATCGCCGGCAAGGATGCCGCGGCGCTGGCGCTCCTGCATTGGACGGCCGACTGGATCCGCGAGTTCTCCCGCGGCGACGGCGCCCCCGCCCTCGTCTGGGCCGCCGGCGCTGACGGCCCACGGCGGCTACTGGCCGCCGCTCGTGGGCCACGACAGCCTCAACGTCGCCGCGGAGACGCCAAGCCAGTTGACGCAGGTTCCCGACCACAACATCCAGGGCACGCATCGCGCCGTCGCTGTCGCACGTAGCGACGGCGTCCACGTCCTCTCGCCGACGAGCCGGCGTCGTCGTTGTGGTCACGGGTGGGGTCGCTCCTTATGAAGCGTCCGCGCCTCCCGGTGCGTAGTGCGGCGTCAACCCAAGTTGGGAGCACGCTCGTTCGTAATCCTTCCGCGCCTTCTCGTAATCTCCGCTGGCCTCGACAAGTGCCCGCTCCGCCGCGAAAAATGCTTTCCGTGCCTTGATGACCCCGTCCAACTCCCCCGGTCCCTGTGCCATCCCCTGCTCCCCCGTGGTTCTCCGCGCCAGTATCGTATCACCGCCGCGGCGGGTCGTCCGCTTGACGCTCTCCGTCCAGGTACGCCGCCCAGTCGTTCATCAACAGCCGCCGCCGTTCGAACAGGTCTGACCGCGCATAGGCCGCCTCTACCTTGTTCGGGACGATGTGCGCCAGCGCCGCCTCGATGACCTCCCGCGGATGGTCGGTCTGCTCCGCCGCCCAGTCCCGGAACGACGACCGGAAACCGTGGGCGACAGCTGCGATCCGGTGGTGCCGGAGCATCTTGGGCAGCGTTGATGGCGCGATCGGCCGCCCGTTCTGCATCGGGAACACGAGGCTGTTGCCGTCGCCGGGCGTCCGCGCCCCGTCGAGGACCTCCACGGCCCGCTCGCAGAGCGGGACCCGGTGCTCCCACTTCGCCTTCATCCGCTCCGCCGATATCGTCCACACCCGCCCGTCCACGTTCATCTCGTCCCACGTCGCCAGCCGGACCTCGCTCGACCGCGCTGCGCATCGCCCAGGAAGCCAACGGCCGAAGCGTCGTATCAGCGTCGAACAGGGTCCGCACCATTCCGGCCCGGACCGAGCGCGACAGGTCTCTGCTCAGCCCGGCGCGACCGAGGCGCCGCGATGCACCATAGCCGGCTACGAAATAGCTTGGCCCCGTATGGGAGGGCGCATCTTCGAGTGGAGCCAGTGACCGCGCGTTCCGGTCGAGAGTCCCCGCGATCGTCTCGTTTCTGCGCAGCTCAAGGCGAACTACCCGTTGCTACCCGACGACCTCGTCCACCCGGCTCGCGTCGAAGGCGAGGCGGTCCCGCACCAGCTCGGCTTCGCGAAACGGCTGCTCGTAGCTCCACACCGCGTCGCGGATCTCGCCGCCGGGGCCGTCGATGACGTAGTAGGTGGCCAGCCCCTTGAACGGGCAGTACGTCGTCTTCCCGGTCTTCCGCACCCGCGTCATGTCGATGCCGTCGCGGGCCAGATAGTGGCGCGTCGGACAGCCGTCCTCCTCCAGCGCCACGACGTCGGCCGTTGCCGCGAGCGGCATCCCGCCGGCGGCGACCGTCACCCGCGCATGGCGCGGCACGAACGCGATCCGATGCGCCGGCGCGCGGGCATAGCCCGGGCCCGACGTGCCGGGCGGAATGGCGGCTGGTCTCTCACCCATGCCCGATCCTCCTGCTTCGACTCTCCGGCCGGCGCGCCTATTGCACCGTCACCGCGGTGATCACCACCGGCGTGACCGGCACGTTCTGGTGCGGTCCCTGGGCGGTCGTCTCGACGCCGGCGATGGCGTCGACCACATCCATGCCGTCCGTCACGCGCCCGAAGACCGCGTAGCCGTACTCCGCCGGCTCGGTGCCGCGGTGGTCGAGGCCGCGCCGCGCGTTGTCGCTGTGGTTGATGAAAAACTGCGCGGTGGCGCTGTCGATGGCGTTGGTGCGCGCCATCGCGATCGTGCCGCGCGTGTTGCTGATGCCGTTGGCGGCCTCGTTGCGGATCGGCTCGCGCGTGATCTTGTTGATGAGGTCGGTGCCCATGCCGCCGCCCTGGATCATGAAACCCTCGATGACGCGGTGGAAGACCGTGCCCCCGTAGAACCCGGCGTAGGCGTACTGCAGGAAGTTGCGGACCGAGATCGGGGACCGGTCCTGGAACAGCTCCAGCGTGACGTCGCCCTGGGTCGTCGCCATGACCACGGTCGGGTTGCCCGGAATGAGGCCGGCCGTGGACAGCCTGATCCGGTAGACGCCCGTGCTCGCCGTCATGTACAGGGTCTGTCCGTCGTCGCCCCACGCGACGTTGGCGGTCACCTCCGGCATCAGGATGGTCCCCAGGTGCGCCCCGTCCGGCCCGAGCACCCACACGCCGCCCGGTCCGGTGGCGAAGAGGTTGCCGCGCAGGTCGACCTTCATGCCGTCGGCGGCCCCCGCGTCCGTCTGATCGTTCACGTCGTAGAAGACGCGGCCGTTGGAGGCACCGGTCTCGTCCAGGTCGTACGCCATCCACACCTTCTGGTTCTCGTCGGAGTTGGCGACGTACAGGGTCGACTCGTCGGGCGAGAGCGCGATGCCGTTCGGCCGCGTCTGGTCCCGCACGAGCAGCTCCAGCTCGCCGTCGGGGCCCAGCCGGTAGATGCCGTTGAAGTCGAGCTCGCGCAGCGGCGACTCCTCGAGCCCTTCGAGGCCGTACGACGGGTCGGTGAAGTACAGCGACCCGTCTGAGCCGTAGGTGGCGTCGTTCGGGCTGTTCAGGCGGCTGCCTTCGAAGCTGTCGGCCAGCACCGTTCGGCTGCCGTCCGCCTCGATCCGCGAGATGCGCCGGTTGCCGTGCTCGCAGATGACGAGCCGGCCCTCGGTGTCGCGCGTCAGCCCGTTCGACGCGATCGATCGCAAGCCCTCGCGGTCACCCTCGAAGACCGGATCGATGAACGGACTGGCGCCGTCCGCCGGGGTCCACTGGTGGATGGCGTTGGCCCGTACGTCCGAGAACAGCAGGCGCGCCTCGCCGCGCACCCAGACCGGGCCCTCGGTGAACACGTAGCCCTCGGCCACCTTCTCGATGGTGGCGCCGGCCGGCACGAGCGAGTCGAGCCGCCGATCGAGCCTGAGAATCGAGCCCTCGCCCGCCGCCTCGGCGGCCGGACCGGCATCCACCTCCTCCGGCGGCGCTTCCGAGGCGCCGCCGCAGGCCATCGTCCAGGCCGCGAGCGCGGCCACCAGCAGACTGGTCGGTCTCATCATGATCATCCTCGCTTGGTGGTCGTTGTCATTTCGGATCGGAAGACGCCGCCGGTCGCACGCTGCCGCAACGAGCCCGTTCCCCGCAATCAGTGCCGAGGCCGGCGCGGTCCGCGACCGAACGTGACCGCCTGGAGCGCAACCGTCTCGTACGCCGGCTCGTCCTCGGTAATCCGGATGAAGCGATCGACCGGGAGATCGGTGAACGTCTGCGTCCGGCCGGTCGTGGGCCAGAACATCTCCAGCTTCTCGATGCGCGTCGCCCGGCCGAGACCGATCGTCTGGCGCAGCGGATTCGCGCCGAAGCTGCCGCCGCTGTTGACGTGCCGGTAGACGGAGCGCCGCGTCCCGTCGTCGACGATCTCGGCCCGGATGCGCGCCCCGATGGCCGAGCGGTTCGAGCGCACCCCGACCAGCCTGATCGTAATCCAGTGGTTGCCCGACCCGGGGTTCCTGTACAGCGCGTTGCCGAACCGGTCGCCCGGATAGGCCCCGCCCATCTGCTCGAAGACGTCCTGATCGCCGTCGTGGTCGAGGTCGGCAAAGAACACGCCGTGCCCCTTCTGCAGGTGGCCGAAGCCGCCCGCGTAGGTCACGTCGGCGAAGCCCTGCCCGTCGCGGTTGCGGTACATCACGTTCGGCATCAGGCTGTGATACGGCGGATAGCCGGTGCCGACGTAGAAGTCCAGGTAGCCGTCGTTGTCGAGGTCGCCGAAATTGGCGCCCATCGCGGCGTTCGGGCGCACGAGGCCGTAGCGGTCCGCGACCTCCTCGAAGCCGCCCTCCCCCGTGCCGCGGTAGAGCCGCGCCAGCTCGATGTCGAGCGGCAACCCCAGCGCACTCGCCGCCAGGTGCTCGGTGCGGGCCATGTACGCCGATACGAAGAGGTCCAGCACACCGTCGTTGTCGGCATCCCAGAACCAGGCCGGGAAGCTGGCGATCGGTCGCTCGACGCGCAGCCGGCGGGCCATGTTGGTGAACGTCCCGTTGCCGTTGTTGCGGTACAGGCGGTTTCGGCCGTTGTGGTTGGACACGTACAGATCCGGGAGGCGGTCGCCGTCGTAGTCGCCCCAGATCACCGCCTTCGCATAGCTATGGTTGAGGACGCCGGCGCCGGCGGCCACGTCCGCGAACGTGCCGTCGCCGTTGTTGCGGAAGAGCTGGCTCGGCGCCCGCAGCGCCCGGGAGCTCTCGTTCCCGACGTAGAGGTCGAGGTCCCCGTCGTTGTCGTAGTCGCCCCACGCCGCGGTCTGGGTCGGATAGTGCGCCTCGCCGAGGCCGGCGGCGAACGTCACGTCCGTGAACGTGCCGTCGCCGTTGTTGCGCAGCAGCGAGTTCGGGTACCGGCCGTGCTGGTGCAGCCAGGCGCCGCGCAGCACCAGCAGGTCCACGTGGCCGTCGTTGTCGTAGTCCGCCTGGATGATGTTCAGGCCCCCGAACAACCCCCGCAGCCCGGCCTCGGCCGTCCGCTCGGTGAACGTCCCGTCCCCGTTGTTCCGGAACAGCCGGAGCTGCCCCGCCGTGTCCCAGGTCGACGTCGCGATGTCCAGATACCCGTCGCCGTCGAAGTCCTCGGCCGCCGCGCCGCCGCTCATGTCGAAGACATCGAGCCCCAGGTCGGGCGCGACGTTGGCGAAGCGGGGCATCTCGCCGACCGCTCCGAAGGCCTCGGTCGGAATCAGGTAGGCCCCGGGCACGCTCTGCGGATACCCCCCGATCGTCATGTACGCGATGTTGAGCAGCCAGCGCGCCGACAGGTGCAGCTTGACCGTCTCCTCCTCCAGGTTGCCGGGTGTCGGCGCGGGGGTGTCGTCGAGGACGCCGGTCAGGGCCGCGATCGCCCGCCGGGAGGGATTCTGGTCGCTGTGAATGCCGTCGCCCCGGAGCGGCAGAATGCACGCTTCCGCGTGCGGGTGATGCGCGCAGTTTCGCGTTTCGCCGAGCCGCAGATACGCCACGCCCAGCCGATAGCGCGTGTGGTTGCGTATGCCGGTTGCCGCGGGCGGCACCAGGTCGAGAGCCTGCTCGATGAGCCGTATCGCCTCTGTCTCGTTGCCCAGCCGCAGCTCGTGCTCGGCCACTTCCAGCGTCCGGCGCCAGCGCACCGGTCCGGCCGCCGATCGCGGCAGGGCCGCCAGCTCGCGTCGGGCGCGGAGCGCCGGCCCCTCGCCGATGTAGCTGTTCGTCTCCGTCGTGCCGTCGGCAATCTGCCTGAGGGCCGCCAGCATCCGGCGGTGGCTGTCGGCAGGCGACGGCGAGCCGGCCTGGGCGAAGACCGCGGGGGAAACGACCGCCAACTGGACCAGCGCGGCCAGCAGCACGACCGCGGTCGGTACGCCTTGCGGCCCCATGACGACTCTGCGTCCTTCAGGACGAGCCCGCATTCTCCGGCGCGCCCAGTGGGCGATCACGGCCCGAGGCTCGACAGCTCCCGGCGGGCGTCCGCGTTGCCGGGGTCCAGCCGCAGGGCCTGCCCGTAGCTCGCCCGCGCCGCCTCTCGCTCGCCCAGCGCCACGTGCACGCGCCCGCGGCCGATCCAGGCCTGTACGGATCCGGGCCCGGCCGCGATGGCGCGGTCGAAGGTCCGCGCCGCGAGCGCCAGCTGACCGGACAACGCCTCGGCGGTGCCGAGCTGCACCAACACCTCGTCGTCCTCGCCGAGCACCGCCAGCGCGGCCTGGAAATCGCCGATCGCCGCGGCGGCCTGCCCGGCGAGCAGGCGGGCGCGTCCGACCTGGAACCGATCGCGGGCACGCTGCCGCCGCCAGGCCTGCCTGATCTGGTACAGCCGCCGCGGCTCGAGCTCGGCCAGCCGGGTGTAGTAGTCGATCGCCTGCTCGTATTCGCCGCCGGCGAGATGCGTCTCGGCCAGGAGCCTCAGCGCCACCTCGTTGACGGCTTCCTCGCGGAAGGAGGCCAGCAACGAGTCGAGCACGGGCTCCGTGACGGCGCCCCGGAATAGCCGCCGCAGCCTGCCCTCGCCGTCGAACACGAACGTGGACGGCAGCGCCGCCTCCGCTTCCGTGCCGAAGAACTGCGCCATGACCTGCTCGTCGGCCAGGAACTGCGAGTAGGGGATCGCGAACCGCGCAATCGAGTCCCGTACCGAGTCGAGGTCCCGCAGCTCGACGCTCAGGCCGACGAAGTCGACCTCGTTCTCGTAGCGCGCGGCGAGCTCGACGAGCTGCGGCAGCTCCTCGTTGCAGGGGGCGCACCAGGGCGCCCAGAAGTTGAGCACCGCCGGCCGGCCGCCGGCCACGGACGCCGGATCGCCGCCCAGGCGCTGCGCGACGACCGCGGGCGAGGGCGCGGCGGTCAGCCTGGGGCGCGTCCCGTCCGACCAGCGCTCCAGCGTCCGCGCGTCGACGCCGGCGGCGCCCTCGCGGACGAGCAGCAGGCGGTCGACCGGGAGGTCGTTCCAGACCTCGACGGCGCCGGACGGCCAGCGCACCTCGAGCGCGTCGATCGTCGTCGATTCTCCCAGGCCGAAATGGAGGTCCAGCGGCACCTGGGCGCGGAACCCCTCGGTGATCTTGACGAAGTCGCGGCGCCGCTCGCCGCCCGCGGTCAGCGCGACCTCCGCGCCCAACGCATCGCGTCGGGAGCGGGTCGCCGTCAGCCGCACGCGCGCGAACCGGCGCGGCGCGGACGTGTTCTCGAACAGGCGCAGCCCCCGCAGCGTCAGCAGCGCCAGGTCGAGGTCGCCGTCCCCGTCGACGTCCACCGGCGCGGCCGCGCGGCCGTCGTGGTCGGCGTCCAACCCGAGCACGTACCCCGCCTGGACGAACGGCTCGGTCGAGCCGTCGGGCCGGTAGAAGAGATGGTCGCGTTCGTAGCCGCTGAACGATCCCCGGAAGTCGTCGGCCTGCTCCACGAGCACGGGCTCCGGCGGCGCCTGCTGCTCGAGCCCCTCGGCGTCGGCGACAACCTGTCGCCAGAAGAACGTTCAATAGTCGGGCGCCTCGGGATCCACGTGGCTCGTGTTGCCGTTCGTGACGAAGACCTCCTTGTCGCCGTCGTTGTCGAGGTCGAAGAAGTGCGAGCCCCAGGCCCAGCCGGCCTCGTTGATCCCCAGCGGCACGCCGCGGTCGCCCGACGCGCCGCCGCCGCCCCCGAGCGTGAAGAGCTGGTTGCCCCGAGCGAGCACGCCGAGACGGGCGTGCATGGCCTCGCTCACCGACCCGGCCAGCCGCACCACGCGGTGCCCGGCATGGGAGTACATGTTGGAGAGATAGACGCTCCAGTCGCCGCTGTTGTCCCAGTCGGCGATGGTGATGCCCATGGTGAAGGCGCCGTCGCGCGCCAGCGGGTGATCCTCGAGGGCCCGGAACGTGCCGTCGCCCCGATTGCCCCAGACTACGTTGCGGCCGTAGTCGTTGCCCTCGAAGATGTCGGTGTCGCCGTCCCCGTCGAAGTCGAAGAACTGCCCGACGTACGTGTAGCGCGTGCCCGTGATGCCCCGGCTGTCGGACTCCTCGCTGAAGCGCAGGCCGCCGTGGTTGATGAACAGGAGGTTGTCGTCGCCGTCGTTGGCGTCGACGCGGTTGAAGCGACCGCCGGTGCCCGAGCGGTTGTTCTGGTAGCCCCCGACGAAGATGTCGAGCAGCCCGTCGCCGTTCACGTCGCCGGCGGTCAGCAACTGCGACTCGTAGCGCCGCACGCCGGGGGGGTTGTCGAACTCGAGGGCGCGCGGGAGCAGCCGCCACTGGCCGTTCCGGCGCGTGTAGATGCCCATCCAGCCGCGCGCGCCGCTGTAGACGACGCGCGTGCCGGCGAGCTCCTCGAGGCCGTCGCCGTCCAGATCCACGAACAGCAGTTGGCTCGGAATCAGCCGGTCGTCCCGGAAGGGCAGCGCCTCGCGCACGAAACCGCCCCGGCCGTCGTTGAGGAAGAGGACGGCATGGTTGGCCGCCTCGGTCGCGATGATGTCCCAGAACCCGTCGCGGTTCCAGTCCGCCACGTTGAGCGCGGAGTCGATGAGGCTCATGCCGCCGTTCGCGGCGTCCTGCCGAATTCGGATGTTCGCCGCGGAGCGGTTGAAGTGCAGGCCGACCGCGTCCGTGACGTCCCGGAACGGGCCCGCTGGATTGCTCACGCGCGTCGCATCCACGGTGTCCAGGCGGCGGATGCGCCACCCGCCGTCGGCCGCTTCGACGAGCTCGACCGCGACGGTGGCGTTGAGCACCGCGCGGGCGCCGGCCGCGTCGGGGCCGCCGAGCTGCAGGTGGGCGCGCGCGAACGCGCGGTCGCGGTCGGGCGCCAGGAGGAACTCGAACATCTGCCACGCCGCGCGGTCGACGGACACCCACGCGTCCACGTGGGCGCGCAGCGCGCCCAGCAGGGCGTCGCGGCCGAGCGGCGCCAGCCCGTCGGCGGCGTAGCGGCGGATGGCGAGCGTGTGGTCGGCGACCGTCCTACCCTGCTCGGGCCGCGGAAAGCGCCCCTCGACATCGGCCGTCAGGGCGCCGCCCGCCAGCTCCCAGTCGAAACGGCGAACGCCTGCGAGCAGGCTCGCCTGCAGGTCGTCCTGCACGCGCGCCTGCATCTCCTCGGACACGCCGACGTCGGTGACGTAGGTTGCCGGCGGCGAGAGGGGAAACGGCGTGGAGCCGGGCTGGGTGCCGGCGGCGAACGCAGGCAGCGCGTGGAGGACGGCCAGACCGGCCGCCACGGCGACCGGCCCGCGGAGAACGCACCTCTGGTGGCCTGCGGTTCGCATCGTCAGCGCCCCGTGACGTGGGACTCAATTCCCAGCAGGCAGTATAGCCAGACGCGCCGAGGTGCGCCAGACGGCGCCGAATCTCCGGTAAACGATATCGCTTGACACGATGTTTCGGCGGCGTAACATGGCGGATAGTCAGGGTGGCCTCGTACGACGAATCGCCACCGCAACGGCGAGCCTCGTCGGCGTAGCCACCTCAGTTGTCGCCGTGACGTCGTCATGCCAAGGAGGAACCGTGTCGAGACGAGGCGTTCGCATCGCGTGTCTGCTGTCGGCGTGTGTTCTACTGTCCACCGGCGCGGCCGCCCAGACGGGCAGCATCGCCGGGAGCGTGCTGGATGAGACGGGCGGCGTGCTGCCCGGCGTGACGGTCGACGCCGCCAGCCCGGCGCTCATCGAGGGCAGCCGGACCACGTTCACCGACGGGTCCGGGCTGTACGCCATCGAGGGGCTGCGCCCCGGGACCTACACGATCACGTTCACGCTGCCCGGCTTCAACACCTTCATCCGCGAGGGGATCGAGCTGACGACCGGCTTCACGGCCAACGTCGACGTGACGATGGGCGTCGGCGCGGTCGAGGAGACGGTGACCGTCTCCGGCGCCTCCCCCATCATCGACGTCCAGAACGTCGTGCACCAGGAGAACCTGTCCCGCGAGACGCTGGACACCATCCCGACGGGCAAGACCTACTGGGGCTACGCCGCGCTGACCGTGGGCGCGACCACGGACATCCTGGGCGGCGGCCAGGACGTCGGCGGCAGCCTGGGCGACACCTGGGGCCACGTCCTGATTCACGGCAGCCACCACACCGACGGCGACATCCTGTGGGACGGGATGTCGATCAACGCCTCGGTCACGGCCGGCGGCGGCACGGGAAAGATCTTCTACATGAACCAGGCCGCCATCCAGGAGATGGTGATGATGACCGGCGGCATGGACGCCGAGACGTCCACCGGCGGCGTTGGCATGAACGCCATCCCCAAGGAGGGCGGCAACCAGTTCAGCTACTACGTGAACGTGAGCGGCACCAACGAGCACCTCCAGAACGGGAACTGGAACGAGGCGCTCGGCGCGCGCGGCCTGGGGCAGACGCCGATCGAGGGGACCAAGGACATCTGGGACTACGGCATCGGCGTCGGCGGGCCGATCGTGAACGACCGGCTGTGGTTCTACACCGCCCATCGCTGGTGGGGCACCGAGCGCTTCGCGCGGGACAGCTTCCACAACCTGGCGCCGGACGCGCCGGCCACGGGGTTCCCGGTGTTCTACGAGCCGGACCTCAACAACCCGTCCATCACCGAGAGCGTCCAGCGCGACCACGCCCTGCGGCTGACCTGGCAGGTCAGCGAGCGGAACAAGCTCACCCTGACGCGCCACCAGCAGACGAGCTGCTTCTGCCAGCAGCTCGCGGTGTTCGGCGTGGTCGACTACAAGGCCTCGGTCGACTTCCCGCAGGAGCCGGTGTCGCTCACCCAGGCCAAGTGGACCATGCCGGCCAGCAACCGGCTGCTCTTCGAGGCCGGCGTGTCGTACGTGTTCAACAACTCGACGCCCCGGCCGCAGCCCGAGACGCGCCCCACGGACATCGCGGTCGGCATCCTCTCGCCGTTCCGCTACATCAACCTGCAGGCCTACTGGACGAGCACGCCGGCGCTGTACGGCTTCGCGCACGAGTTCCCCAACCTGACCTCGCACGCCTCGGTCTCGTACGTCACCGGGTCGCACACGTTCCAGGCCGGGTTCGAGCACACGCACTTCTGGGAGTACCACAATTCCGCCCGGGTCATCAACAACCTCGAGTACCGCTTCCTGAACCCGGGCTTCTCGTACCAGGTCCGCCAGTTCGGGACGCCGCGGAACTCGTTCATGGACGCGGACGACCTCGGGTTCTTCGCGCAGGACCAGTGGACGATCGACCGCCTGACGCTCAATCTCGGCGTGCGCTACGACTCGATCCACGGCTACGTGCCCGCGCAGACCCACCCGGCGAGCCGCTTCGTGGGCTCCTTCTCCACCGAGCGCATCAACAACCTGCCGAACTGGAAGGACATCAACCCGCGGCTGGGCGCCGCCTACGACCTGTTCGGCGACGGCCGGACGGCGCTCAAGGTGAACTACGGCCGCTACATCTTCGCGGTCGGCACGTCGGTCGCGCAGTTCAGCAACCCGATGGAGGCCATCAAGGTCGATTCGGCCAGGTTCTGGAACGACAATACGTTCGAGGCCTGGGGGCTGGCGCCCGGCAACGGCGACTACAACCCGGACTGCAACTTCGACAACTTCGCCGCGAACGGCGAGTGCGGGGCCATCATCGACCCCGAGTTCGGCCTGCCCGTGGTCACGAACCGCTTCGCCGACGGCGTGCTGGACGGCTGGGGGAAGCGCAAGTACAACTGGCAGTTCTCGGTCGGCATCCAGCACGAGATCACCGACGGCTGGTCGGTCGACATCGGCTACTTCAACCGCAGGAACGGGAACTTCCTCGTGCTCGACAACAAGCACATCGGCCCCGAGGACTTCCGGGAGTACAGCATCACGGCGCCCGCCGATCCGACCCTGGGGGACTACAGCGGACAGCCGATGACCGGGCTGTACGCCATCACCCCCGAGGGGCAGGCGAGCGGCACGGACAACGTGTTCGAGTTCGCCGACCAGTACGGGAACATGACCGAGGGGTTCAACGGCGTCGACATCGCGTTCAACGGCCGCCTGGACAACGGCATCACGCTCACCGGCGGCATGTCCACGGGGGCGATGGCGTCCGACGACTGCTTCGTCGTCGACTCGCCCCAGCAGGCCCGGCCGGGGTTCTGCAACATGTCGCCGTCGTGGTGGGACTACGGCACGCAGTTCAAGCTCAACGGCTCGGTGCCGCTGCCGTACGACACCGAGGTGGCCTTCGTGCTCCAGAACCTGCCGGGACTGTACCGGTTGTCGGAATACCGTATCGGCCTGGGAGGACCTGCGGAGCTGGCGTCGGTCGAGGAGCAACTGGGGTTCCCGCTGGCCACGGGCGAGCAGATCAGCCTGTTCCCGTCCGGCACCGGGTATTACGGGGACCGGCCGGACTTGTCGGTGGTCTACAGCGCCTCCACGTTCCTCGACAACAGCACGGAGTTCGAGCCGCGCCTCACGCAGCTCGACCTGCGGTTCGCGAAGATCTTCGACTTCGGCGGGGCGCGGGTACGCGGCTGGTTCGACATCTACAACGTCTTCAACGCCAGCGCCGCCACGCGGCTTTCCGCCAGCTACCAGGCTGGCGGAGCATTCCCGCGCATCTCGGACATCATGGTCGGCCGCCTGTACCGTTTCGGCGGCCAGTTCGACTGGTAACGAACCAGTGCTTCTCCCGGGGTCCGGCTTTTCCGACCGTGGGAACCTGACCGCTTGCGGTTCGGTTCCCACGGTCGCGGCAGTCGGGTCGCGGGTGCTTGTTTTTCGAAGACGCGACGCGCACGCGCGCGACCGCCGCATCCGACGCCCGCGTTCCGCGCCGTGCCCCGCGGTACGGCTCGCCCGACTCCCTTGACAGAACGTTTCGACCGCGTAACATAGTCGCCCAGATGTGGTACCGCGCGACGACGCGCCACCGCAACGGCGAGCCTCGTCGGCGCAGCCATCTCGTTGTCGCCATGACGCCGTCATGGCAAGGAGGAACCGTGTCGAGACGAGGCGTACGGATCGCGTGTCTGCTTGCAGCGTGTGTTTTCCTTTCCACCGGCGCGGCGGCCCAGACGGGCAGCATCGCCGGGAGCGTCGCAGATGAGACGGGCGGCGTGCTGCCCGGCGTGACGGTCGATGCCGCCAGCCCGGCGCTGATCGAGGGCAGCCGGACCAGCTTCACCGACGGGTCCGGGCTGTACGCCATCGACGGGCTGCGCCCCGGGACCTACACCATCACATTCACGCTCCCCGGCTTCAACACCTTCATCCGCGAGGGGATCGAGCTGACGACCGGGTTCACGGCCAACGTCGACGTGACGATGGGCGTCGGCGCGGTCGAGGAGACGGTGACCGTCTCCGGCGCCTCCCCCGTCATCGACGTCCAGAACGTCGTCCACCAGGAGAACATCTCCCGCGAGACCCTGGACGCCATTCCGACCGGCAAGACCTACTGGGGCTACGCCGCGCTAACCGTGGGCGCGACCACGGACATCCTGGGCGGCGGGCAGGACGTCGGCGGCAGCGTCGGCGACACCTGGGGCCACGTCCTGGTGCACGGGAGCTCGAACACCGACGGCGACATCCTGTGGGACGGGATGTCGATCAACGCCTCGGTCACGGCCGGCGGCGGCACCGGGAAGATCTTCTTCATGAACCAGGCCGCCATCCAGGAGGTGGTGATGTCGACCGGCGGGATGGATGCCGAGACGTCCACCGGCGGCGTCGGCATGAACGCCATTCCCCGCGAGGGCGCGAACTCCTTCAGCTACTACATGAACATCAGCGGCACCAACGAGCATCTGCAGAGCCTGAACTGGAGCGACGAGCTCGGCGCGCGCGGGATGCGGGAGGAGCAGATCCACGGGATCAAGGACATCTGGGACTTCGGCGTCGGCGTCGGCGGGCCCATCGTGAACGACCGGCTGTGGTTCTACACGGCCCATCGCTGGTGGGGCACCGAGCGGTTCGCGCCGCGGAGCTTCCACAATCTGGCGCCGCGCGTGCCGTCGACCCGGTTCGCGGTGGACTACCAGCCCGACTACGACGACCCGACGGTGATCGAGAGCCGGCAGCGCGACAACTCGTTGCGGCTGACGTGGCAGGCGACCCAGCGCAACAAGATCACGCTGACGCGGCACCAGCAGGTGAGCTGCTTCTGCCAGCAGTGGGCGGTGTTCGGTCTGGTCGACTACAACGCCGCGGCCGACTACTTCCAGGATCCGGTCTCGCTCACCCAGGCCAAGTGGACCATGCCGGCGAGCAACCGGCTGCTCTTCGAGGCGGGCGTGTCGTACGTGTTCAACACCTCGACTCCCAGCCCGCAGCCCGAGGTGCAGCCGCAGGACATCGGCGTGTTCATCGTCGATCCGCTGATCTTCCTCAACGTCCAGACCTTCTCGCCGAGCACCCCTGCGCTGTACGGCCGGGGGCACAGTTTCCCGAACCTGACGTCGCACGGCTCGGTGTCGTACGTCACGGGGTCGCACACGTTCAAGGCGGGGTTCGAGCACAGCCACTTCTGGGAAGAGCACCCATACGCGACGATCTACAACAACCTCCAGTACGGCTTCGTCACGCCGGGCGTGTCCTTCCGGGTGCGGCAGTACGGCACGCCGCGGAACTCGTTCATGCAGGCGAACGACCTCGGGTTCTACGCGCAGGACCAGTGGACGATCGACCGGCTGACGCTCAACCTCGGCGTGCGCTACGACTCCATCAACGGCTACGTCCCGGCGCAATCCCATCCCGCCAGCCGGTTCGTGGATTCCTTCTCCACCGGGCGCATCGACAACGTGCCGAACTGGAAGGACATCAATCCGCGGCTGGGCGTCGCCTACGACCTGTTCGGTGACGGCCGCACAGCCCTCAAGGCCAACCTGGGCCGCTACGTCTTCGCGGTCGGCACGTCGATTGCGCAGATCCACAACCCGATGGAGGCGATCCAGATCTTTTCGGATCGGGACTGGAACGACAATACGTACGAGGCCTTCGGGCTCCCGCCCGGCAACGGGGACTACAATCCGGACTGCAACCTCGACAACTTCGCGGCGAACGGCGAGTGCGGGGCGATCATCAACCCGGAATTCGGCACGCCCATCATCACGAGCCGCTTCGACGACGGCCTGCTCGAGGGCTGGGACAAGCGCAAGAACAACTGGCAGTTCTCGGTCGGGATCCAGCACGAGATCGCAGAGGGCTGGTCGATCGACGTCGGCTACTTCCGGCGGTCGAACGGGAACTTCGTCGTCCTCGACAACCTGAACATCGGTCCCGAGGACTTCGGCGAGTACAGCATCACGGCGCCCGCCGATCCGAACCTCGGGCCCGTCAGCGGACAGGAGCTCACGGGGCTGTACACCATCACCCCCGAGGCACAGGCCCGCGGCACGAACAACGTCTTCTACTTCGCCGACCAGTACGGCGACATGAGCGAGACGTTCAACGGCATCGACGTCGCGTTCAACGGGCGCCTGGAGAACGGCATCACGCTCACCGGCGGCATGGCCACGGGCGCCATGGCGTCCGACGAGTGCTTCGTCGTCGACTCGCCCCAGCAGATGCGGCCGGGGTACTGCAACGTCTCGCCGGGATGGTGGCGCTACGGGACGCAGTTCAAGCTCAACGGCTCGGTGCCGCTGCCGTACGACACCGAGTTCGCCTTCGTGTTCCAGAACCTGCCCGGGTTGCAGCGCCGGTCGGAGTACCGGGCCGGGGCGGACCCTGCCGAGCGCGCGGCGATCGAGGCGCAGTTGGGGCGGCCGATGGTGGGTGCCGAGTTAATCAGCCTGTTCCCGTCCGGTGTGGGCTTCTACGAGGACCAGCCGTCGTCGTCGCTGCCCTACAACGGCTTCACGTTCCTGGAGAACAGCACGCAGTTCGAGCCGCGTCTCACGCAGCTCGACCTCCGCTTCACGAAGATCGTCAACATCGGCGGGGCGCGGATACGCGCCTGGTTCGACGTCTACAATCTCTTCAATTCGAACGACGCCACGAACATCGTTGACGGCTACGTGTCGGGGGGCCTCTTCCCGGCCATCTCGGACATCATGAACGGCCGCCTGTTCCGGTTCGGCAGCCAGTTCGACTGGTAGCATTCCGGCCCGGAGTCCGCGCCGCCCTGCGGCGCGGACTCCGGCATCCCGTCCGGCCTGCCTGACACCCACGCGGTGGCACGAGACCCCGGCACGAACCTGCCGCCGAAGGCGAAGGCTCAGCGGCCAAGTGACGACGCCAGGAGACATCCGATGACGACCCGACGCACCCTCCTGCTCTCGATCGCGCTCGTGCTCGCCGGTGCGGCACCCGCCGCCGCCCAGACCCTCGCGTCCGATCTGCAGCAGGACTGGCAGCGCATGAAGCAGATCATGATGGGCATCGCCGACGCCATGCCGGAGGACGGCTTCGACTACGCCTCCACCCCCGAGCAACGGACCTTCGGCGAGCAGATCCTGCACGTCGCCGGGGGCAACGTGCTGCTGATGGGGTTCCTCGGGGCCGACGCGGAAGGGCCGGCCATCGATCGCAGCAACACGCGAACGTTCGGCTACACCGCGACGTCGAAGGCCGACGTCCTGCAGGCGCTCGGCAACTCGTACGACTACGGCGCCGCCGCGCTCGGGGAGTTCGACGACGACGCCGTGCTGGCGCGCGTCCAGGGCCCGCCGTTCCTGCAACAGCCCTCGCGCCTGCGCCTCGTCTACTTCGTGATCGGCCACGCGTGGGACATCTACGGCCAGCTGGCCGTCTACCTGCGCCTCAACGGCATCGTCCCGCCGGCGAGCCGCGGCGGCGTCTAGCCGTTGGTGATCATTCGACCGGAGCGGCCGGCAGACCACGAGCAGGTCCGCGTCGTGAACGATCGAGCCTTCGGCCAGCCGGACGAGGGCGCCATCGTCGATGCCGTGCGACGCCGCGGGGTTCCCATCGTCTCGCTGGTGGCAATCGAGGCGGACCAGCTCGTCGGCCACATCCTGTTCACGCCGGTCGCGCTGGTGCCCACCACCGCTCGGCGCCTCTGCGGCCTCGGTCCGATGGCGGTGCTGCCGTCACGTCAGGGGCGCGGCATCGGCGGCCGGCTCGTCCGCGACGGCCTGGAAGCGTGCCGGGCGGCCGGATACGATGCGGCGGTCGTCGTCGGACACCCCTCGTACTACCCGCGCTTCGGCTTCGGGCGCGCGCGGGACCACGGCCTCGCCTGGGACCAGGACGTGCCCGAGGACGTCTTCATGGCGCTGGCGCTCGTGCCCAGCGGCCTCGATGGCTGCGCGGGCGTGGTGAGCTACCTGCCGGAGTTCACGGCCACCTGACGGTGCGGGTGGCCGGGCGGTATCTGCCGCGGCGGCTTCGCCGCGGACCCGGCCGGGGCCGCCTGGCTGGCCGCTCCGGATCGCGTGTGCTACCCTCGCGCGGAGGACGGGCACGCCGCCGGGAGATTCGGAGGCCGTCATCCGTGGCCAACGTGAACCGTGAGCTCCAGGCCGCCTGGATCCAGGCGCGGGTCGACCACACCCACGGGTGCGTTGACGAGCGGGTGCGTTGACGAGACCGCCGGCCGCTGAGTCGCCGCGCGGGATGAGTTGCCGGGGGTGGGGATCGAACCCACACGGCCCGTCAGGGCCACGGGATTTTAAGTCCCGTGCGTCTGCCAGTTTCGCCACCCCGGCACGGCGCGCGGTCCGTCGCGCCAAGTCCAAGTGTAGCGTGACAACCGGGGAAGTCCGCGCGTATCCTTTGCCATGAGCGCGCGCACCGCGCAACGCTCACTGGTTGGGAAGATGGCTGGATATCGCGCCCCGCGACGCCATTCGATCGGCGTGCCGGTCGTGCTCGCGCTCCCGGTCGCGTTTCTGCTCGCACTCGCGGCGGGAAGCTCCGCGGCCCTTGCCGCGCGGAGCGCTCCGGCACTCGATCCCGCGACGCGCACAGCGCTCCTGGAGCAGGGGGCCGATCTGCCGCGCCTCCGCAGCCTGCTGGTCTCGATCGGCGGCGATCTCGTCGAGGAGCACTACTTCCACGGCGCGACGGCCCGCGGCCAGGCCAATCTGAAGTCGGCGTCGAAGACGCTGATCTCGATACTGGTCGGCATCGCCATCGACCGCGGGCACCTCGCGGGCGTCGATCAGCCGCTCGCCGACTTCTTCCCCGAAGAGCTCGCCGGAGCCGATGCGGTCAAGCGCTCGATCACCATCGGGGACCTGCTCTCGATGCGGTCGGGGCTCGAGACGACGTCGAACCGGAACTACGGGCGCTGGGTGCAGAGCCGGCACTGGGTGCGGCACGCGCTGTCGCGGCCCCTGGTCGATCGCCCCGGCGGGCGGATGATCTACAGCACCGGGAGCACGCACCTGCTGTCGGCCATCCTCACGCGCGCGACCGGCACGAGCACGCTGGAGTTCGCGCGCAAGCACCTGGCGCGACCGCTCGGCATCACGCTGCCGGCGTGGCTGCGCGACCCGCAGGGCATCTACTTCGGCGGCAACGAGATGACGTTGACCCCGCGCGCCATGGTCGCCGTGGGCGAGCTGTACCTGCGCGGCGGGTCGGCCTCCGGGCGCCAGGTGGTCTCGC
Organism: Vicinamibacterales bacterium; assembly: GCA_965222265.1. Taxonomy (GTDB): domain Bacteria; phylum Acidobacteriota; class Vicinamibacteria; order Vicinamibacterales; family UBA8438; genus JAAXGX01. Next base: position 3,346,268 of record CBDCTP010000003.1, on the reverse strand, counting down.
CCGAGTGGGTGCGCGAGTCGCTCGAGCCCCGGACGGTGTCGCGGTACAGCCGCCGCCAGTACGGCTACGGCTGGTGGCTGCGCAGGCTGGGCGGCCACCGCGCGTACTACGCCTGGGGCTACGGCGGCCAGTTCATCTTCGTGATTCCCGAGCTGGACAGCGTCATCGTGGCGACCTCGTCACCGAACCCGGGCGCGGGGCGCCGGCATCACCGGCGGCAGCTCGACGAGCTGATCGAGTGTTGGATCGTACCGGCAATCAGACAGGCGGTACGACGGGCGGCAGACGAGGCTGCGCCGTAGCAACGGTGCGGACTCCTGGACAATCGCGACCGTGCGGGCCGCGCCGAGCGCGCTGGCGTCGGACCGGCCGGAGCAGACAGGAGGCGAGCATGACGATCTGGAACGCACGCGCGGCGGCGGCAGTCGGCCTCGTGGCGCTCTGCGCGGCGGGCGCGGGCCAGCCGGCTGCAACCGGGCAGGCGCAGGAGCGTCCGGTAGTGAGCGGGGCGCAGTACGAGCAATGGTTCGACGAGCTGTCGAACTGGGGACGCTGGGGGCCGGACGACGAGATGGGCGCCCTCAACCTCATCACGCCCGCCAAGCGGCGCGAGGCGGCGGACCTGGTGACCGAGGGCTTCACGGTGTCGCTGGCGTCGATCGCCAACACGGAGCGGACCATCGACAACCCGTGTCCGATCGAGTGGCAGATGTCCAGCGCCTCACCGGGGGGCGCCAGCGACACGGTCAACTACCCCTGCATCCACGGTCCGGGCACGACCCACATCGACGGCTTCGCCCACCGCTTCTTCGACGGGAAGATGTGGAACGGCTACCCGATCGACGAGTTCGTCACGATGGAGCGCGGGGCGACGAAGAACGCCATCCTGACGATGCGGCACGGCGTGGTCACGCGCGGCGTGCTGTACGACATCCCGCGTCTCAGGGGCGTTCCCCACCTCAACGCGGGCGACCGGATCGGCGTCGACGATCTGGAAGCCTGGGAGGCGCAGTCCGGCGCGCGGGTCGGCCCGGGCGACGCGTTCCTGCTGCGCTGGGGCCGCTGGGCGCGCCAGGACGCCAGCGGGCCGTTCGATACCGGCGCGGAGTCGGCCGGCCTCGACAACACGGTGATTCCCTGGCTGCGCGAGCGGGACGTGGCCATCATCGGCTGGGAGACGCCGGCCTACATGCCGCAGCCGCCCGGCGACCTGCCGCGGCTGGCGCTGCACGACTTCGCGCTGACGATGCTCGGCGTGCACCTGCTGGATCGCGCCGACTTCGACGACCTGGCTGCTGCCGCCGCCGAGCGGAACCGCTGGGAGTTCATGCTGACCATCGCCACGCTGCCGATCCCCTACGGGACCGGCTCGCCCGTCAACCCGATTGCCGTCTTCTGAGCGCGACGGCCGCAGTCATCGACACCACGAGCGAGGACGACATGCTGAGCAAGAAAACCTGGATCGCCGCCATCGCGGCGGCGCTGGCCATCGCGTGCGGCGGCGGCGAGGCGCCTCCGGAAACAACCGGGACCGAGTCGGCCGCGGAGTCGCCGGATACCGGCGCGGGCTCGATTCTCCGAGTCGATCCGCGACTCGACGCCCTCGTGCCGGCCGACGCCCGGATCGAGAAGCTGGCCGACGGGTTTGTTTTCATCGAAGGCCCGGTCTGGATCGGCGCCGAGTCGCGCCTGCTCTTCTCGGACGTCCGGGGCAACGCCATCCACCAGTGGTCGGAAGCGGCGGGCGCCAGCCCGTTCATCGCGCCGGTCTTCGACGGCAATCCCGAAGGACTGGCGCTGGCCGGCTCGAACGGCCTGACGCTCGATGCCGAGGGACGGCTCGTCATCTGCGAGCACGGCAACCGGCGCATCAGCCGCGTCGAGGCCGACGGCTCCCGCACGGTCGTCGTCGACCGCTACGAGGGCAACCGGCTCAACAGCCCGAACGACCTGACGTACGGCGCCGACGGCTCGCTCTACTTCACCGATCCACCGTACGGCCTCGAAGGGCAGGAAGAGTCGCCGCTGCGCGAGCTCGACTTCAACGGCATCTTCCGCCTGCGTCCCGACGGCGAGCTCGAGGCGCTGGTGCGGGACCAGTCGCGGCCGAACGGCATCGCGCTGTCGCCCGACGAGTCGACGCTGTACGTCGCCAACTCCGACCAGGATCCCAAGGTATGGATGGCGTACGACCTGGACGAGACCGGCGCGTCGAACGCGCGCGTCTTCTACGACGTGACCGATCAGACGGCGCCCGGCGCCCCCGACGGCCTGAAGGTGGACACGGCGGGCAACATCTTCGCGACGGGGCCCGGCGGCGTCTGGGTGTTCACGCCCGACGGCGAGCACCTGGGCACGATCATGCCCGACGAGAGGCCGGCCAACGTCGGCTGGGGTGACGACGGCCGCACCCTCTACATGACGGCGCAGACCGGCCTGTACCGGATTGCCCTGACCACCGGGGGCGTGCTGCCCGGCCCCTGACGCCGACGCTGTCGACGGCGGGCCGGGCGGCGCGTGGACCGCCCGTCCCGGGGGCCGTTGCGCGCCGGCGCCGACCGCTGCGCCCGGAGCGCGAGCCGGGCGCAGCGGCTCGATTGACACGGCCGCGGTCGGAAGTCCATACTACCCGCTGCCTCGGGGAGACGCTCGACATGACCGAAAAGACCAGCCTGCTCGACAGGGTCGGCCTGTGGGTGCTCGGCAGCACCCTGTTCCTGTACATCGGCCTGCTGCCGAACGTGCTGTACTCGCGCTACCTGGGCGATGGCACGGTGCACCGCTACACGTACGGCACCGTCGCCGTGGCCCTGGTGCTGTTCTGGTTCTACGCCAAGTTCGACGACACCCCCACCCGCGTCCTGACGCTCATGTTCGGCGTCGGGTTGCTGCTCTGGGTGTGGTTCACGATGCCGGCCATCGGCTAGGAGTCTGCGCCGTAGAACGGGCGCAGACACCGCAGGCGCGCCTCGGCGGGAGCGGCGCGGGGCGCAGGGGTTCCCGCAAGCGGACGCCGGGGGTTCGGGGCGCAGCCCCGTCTAATGTTAGTGAACGCGGTCGCCGGTCGCCGGCGGCCCCGCCATGACCCGCTTGATCGCCTGGGTCAGCCACTCCTTGTCGACCTCGAACGGCCCGGCGACGATCGCCGCGCTGGCGCTCTCCATCGCAATCGCCACGCCGCGCTCGAGCGGCGTCACGATCCAGCTCAATCCCCGGAGCTGAACCGGGCGGGCCTCCTCGCCCGGGTTCTGCACGCGCTCGAACTCCCGCAGGGCCAGGTGCAGCACCTCGCGCACGTCGTCGTCGGTCCACGCGTCCGGGGCAACGCCGTGCTGCACCGACTGCGCCACCACGTCCTGCCGTCCCTTGAGCAGCACCTCGACCGTGAACTTCATCCCGCAGCACCCCCGAGCGCGTCGAGCTGCTTCTCCAGCACGTCCGGATCGCTGGTCGGCTCCTGGCACGCGAAGTTCGAGCAGACATAGGCCGTCGCGTTGCCGCCGCGCATGCGCAGCGGGGCCACGAACGGCAGCATCTCGCCGAGCGCTGCCTGCGCTTCGCCCGGCTCCACGTTCACGCGCACGGCGAACGGCAGGTAGCGGGCCGCCACACGGCGGCGGAGCGCCACCGTCCCGGCGTGCGCGCGCTCTCCCACCACCACGATCTGCGCGGCCCTGGCGTGGTAGGCCGAGACAGCCGCCGCCAGCATGGGCACGGCACGCGCGCCGTGCCCCAGCTCCGGTCCGAGCCGCGCCAGCGCCCGCTCCAGCCGCTCCCGAATGCCGCCGTCGTCCGTCAGGCGGGCCAGCGTCAGCAGGTTCATCGCCGAGACGGATCCTACCGACGGCTCGGCGCCGTCGTAGTCCTCCTTGATGCGGAGGAGCACGGTCGGATCGTCGCCCGTCGTGCTGAACCACCCCCCGCCGTCCGCATCCCAGAACAGCTCGTCCTGGCGCGCCTGCAGCTCGAGAGCCCAGCGCAGCCAGCCGGCGTCGCCGTCGACCTGGAACAGCTCGAGAAGCCCCCATATCAGGCAGGCGTAGTCCTCGCCGTAGCCGGCAATCGACGCACGGCCCTGGCGAAAGCGCCTGAGCAGCACCCCGGCCGCGGAATCCCACAGCGTCGCCTGCGCGAACCGCGCGGCGCGCGCGGCAGATGCGAGCAGCGACGCCGCGCCCACGCTCCCGACTGTGCCGCCGTCGGCCTCCCGCCCTTCCATCACGTGCGCGGCGCGCGCGAGCGCCGCAATCATGAGGCCGTTCCAGGCTGTCAGCACCTTGTCGTCGAGATGCGGGCGCGGCCGGTCGGCCCGCGTTTCGCGCAGCCGGTCGAGGGCGCGGCCGAGGGCGGCCCCCACCTGCTCGGCCGGCTGACCGGCGAGCCTCGACACCTCGTCGATCGAGCGCGCCGCGTACAGCTGGTTCCGGCCCTGCAGCTCCCCGGTCGGGTCCTGAACGGCGTTGCCGCCGGCCTCGACTCCGTAGCGGAGCACCGTGACGGCGGCATCCTCCTTCAGCAGCGCCTCCAGCTCGGGTTGCGTCCAGAGGTAGAAGGCGCCCTCCGACTTGGGCGCGTCTCCGTCCGCCGCCCTGCCGGGCTCGACGCTGTCCGCGTCCTCGGCCGAAAAGAACGCGCCCTCCGGCCCGGTCAGATCCCGGAACACGTAGGCGAGCGTCTCGCCGGCCACGTCGAGCAAGCTGCGGTCGCCCGTGGCCTGACCGGCCTCCAGGTAGGCCAGCACGAGCTGCGCCTGGTCGTAGAGCATCTTCTCGAAGTGCGGGATGCGCCAGCGCGCGTCCACCGAGTAGCGGTGAAACCCGCCGCCGACGTGATCGCGCAGGCCCCCGTCGGCCATCGCACGCAGGGTGTCCGCCGCCATCGCCAGCGCCTCGCGGCTGCCGGCGCGGGCGTGCTCGCGAAGGAGAAACAGCAGCTCCGCCGGCCGGGGGAACTTCGGCGCGCGGCCGAATCCGCCATGCTCGCGGTCGAGCGCCTGCCGGAACTGGTCGACGCCCTGCTGCAGCACGTCGACGCCGGCCACCTGTGCCGCCGCGCCGCCGGCCGCGGAGGGCTGCAACGCACGGAGCCGTTCCAGCAGCGTCTCGGCCGACTGCAGCAACCGCGCCCTCTCCTCGCTCCAGAGGCGGGCCGTCTCGCGCAGGATCTCGGTGAATCCCGGACGCCCCCAACGCGATGAGGGCGGGAAGTACGTGCCGCCGAAGAACGGCTTGAGCTCCGGCGTGAGCCACACGCTCATCGGCCATCCGCCCGCACCCGTCGTCGCCTGCACGAACGTCATGTAGACCCGATCGACGTCGGGACGCTCCTCGCGGTCGACCTTGATCGCGACGAAGTGCCGGTTCAACAGCTCGGCCACGTCATGATTCTCGAACGACTCGTGCTCCATGACGTGGCACCAGTGGCAGGTCGAGTAGCCGACCGACAGGAAGATTGGCTTCTCGTCGGCGCGGGCCCTGGCGAACGCCTCCTCTCCCCAGGGATACCAGTCCACCGGATTGTCCGCGTGCTGCAGGAGGTAGGGACTCAGCTCGACAGCCAGGCGATTCGGCATGATTCGACAGCGGGCGGTTACGGATCGTCCCGGGCCGGCTCGCTCCAGGCGGGGTAGCACCCCAGCGTGCGCACGGAGGGGGCGAACTCCGCGAGGTTCATCAGCGCCCGCGCGCACCGGAAGTCCTCGCGGTTCGCGGCCAGGTCGGCATAGAACAGGTACTCGAACGGACGGTCCGGAATCGGCCGCGACTCGAGCTTCGTCAGGTCGATCCCCCGCAGGGCGAAGACGCTCAGCGCCTTGAACAGGGCGCCGGCCTCGTTCGCGACAGCGAACACGATGGTCGTCTTGTCGGGCGTCCCGAGGGGCACCGCCTCGCGGCCGATCAGGAGAAAGCGGGTGAAGTTGTCGGCGTAGTCCTGGATGCCGGACCGCAGCACCTGCAGCTCGAAGACGCGGGCCGCGCGCTCCGACGCGATGGCCGCGCTCTCGTGCAGGTTCTCCTCCCTGATCATCTGCGCGCTGCCCGCCGTGTCGTAGGTCGCGACGATCTCCACGTCCTTCAACGTGCGCAGGAAGCGCTCGCACTGCGCCAGGCCCTGCGGGTGCGAGTAGACGCGCCGCACCTGCTCGAGCGTGGTCCCCTCGAGCACGATCAGGTGATGGACGATCGTCAGCTTGACCTCACCGACGATCGGGAGATCGTGTTCCAGCAGCAGGTCGTAGTTGCGGTGAATGGTGCCGCCGATGGTGTTCTCGATCGGCAGGATGCCGTGCGTCGCCTGCCGCTCCGCGACACCGGCGAAGACCTCCTCGAACGACGGCCTCGGCAGCACGTCGGCCGCCGGATTGAAGCGGAGCGCGGCGGCTTCGCTGTACGCACCCGGCACTCCCTGATAGGCGATACGCATCGTTATCTGGACGGGGCTGCGCCCCGAACCCCCGGCGTTCGCTTGCGGGGACCCCTACGCCCCGCGCCGCTCCCGCCGAGGCGCGCCGTGCGCGCCTCGACGAGCCTACACCGGCCTGGCATTTGGACGGGGCTGCGCCCCGAGCCTCCGGCGCTTGGCGTCGGCACTACTCTGCGGCGCAGCAAGTCCTGCCCGGAATGATACACGGGCGGGCGGGCGTCCCGGCGGCCGCCGAACCCGGCCCTACCAGCCCGATTCCCCCAGCAGCGGCACGAACACGCACCCGTCGCGCTCCTCTCCATCGAACCCGGTCTCGCGGCGGCGGATCACCGTCAGCACCTGGTGGTGCCGGGTGCCGCGCGGCATCACCAGTCGGCCCCCGACGGCCAGCTGGTCGAGAAGCGGCGGCGGCGCGGCCGGCGCCCCGGCGGTGACGATGATCCCGTCGAAGTGCTCGCCCGGCACCCCGCGGCTCCCGTCGCCGGCAGTCACTCGCACGTTGGCAATCCCCAGCCTGGCCAGCGTCGCGCGGGCCCGCAGCGCCAGCTCGGGCACCCATTCGAACGTGCGCACGTCGGCCACGAGCCGCGCCAGCACCGCGGTCTGGTAGCCGGATCCGGTCCCGACCTCGAGCACCCGGTCGCCTGCCGCCGGCGCCAGCGCCGCGGTCATCGCCGCGACCATGTAGGGCTGCGAGATGGTCTGGCCGTACCCGATCGGCAGCGGCCGGTCCTTGTAGGCGGCCGGGGCCGACGCCGCCGGCACGAACTCGTGACGCGGAACGGCGGCCATGGCGCCCACGACGCCGGCATGCCGCACGCCGCGTGCGCGGATCTGCGTCTCCACCATGTGGCTCCGCTCGGCCTCCCGCCCGCGATCCGATCCCTTCAGCATCGTTGCGGAGACCCGCGCCTCCGGCCCGATGGTAGCAGTCCGCGGCAAGCCCGCTGCCGCCTGCCACGTCCACGGAGCGGCCGTCCGGGGCCACACCCGGCGGGGCTATAATCGCGGCATGCCGCAGCCGACGAAGCGTTCCCCGCAAGTGCTCTCCCCCACCGCCGCAAGGCCCGCCGAGACGGTCAGTTGCGAGCGGTGCGGCGCCGGCATGTTCCGGATGCATGCCGTCTGGCGCTGTCCGGCCTGCGGATACAAGACCGACTGCTGCGGCTGGTAGTCACCGCAACGGCGGCTAGCCCATGGCCGTGATCGAGTCCCGGGTGCGCACCGACACGCCCGAATTCCGTGCGAACCGCGAGGCCATGCAGCGCCTGGTCGAGCAGCTCGACGCGCGGCTGGGCGCCGTGCGCGAGGGCGGCGGCGCCGGCGCGCAGGCGCGCCACCGCGAGCAGCGCAAGCTGCCGGTGCGGGAGCGGATCGACCGACTGCTCGATCAGGGATCCCCGTTTCTCGAGCTGTCGCCGCTGGCGGCGTTCGGAATGTACGACCAGACGGTGCCGGCGGCGGGGCTGGTCACCGGGATCGGGCGGGTCGCGGAGCGCGAGGTGATGATCGTCGCGAACGACGCGACGGTCAAGGGCGGCACCTACTTCCCGGCGACCGTCAGGAAGCACCTCCGCGCCCAGCAGATAGCGCTCGAAAACCACCTGCCGTGCGTCTACCTGGTCGACTCCGGCGGGGCGTTCCTGCCGCTGCAGGCCGATGTCTTTCCCGACCGCGAGCACTTCGGGCGCATCTTCTTCAACCAGGCCCGGATGTCCGCGCTCGGCATCGGCCAGGTGGCCGTCGTCATGGGCTCCTGCACGGCTGGCGGCGCCTACGTGCCGGCGATGTCGGACCAGGCGATCATCGTCAAGGGCACCGGGACGATCTTTCTGGGCGGCCCCCCGCTGGTCAAGGCGGCCACCGGCGAGGACGTCAGCGCGGAGGAGCTGGGCGGCGCCGACGTGCACACGCGGCTGTCGGGTGTCGCCGACTACCTGGCGGACGACGACGACCACGCGCTCCGGCTGGCGCGGTCGGCGCTGTCGGCCGGCCACCTGGCGCCGCGGCGGATCCCCGATCTCGCGCCCCCGGAAGATCCGCTCTACGACCCGCAGGAGCTGCTGGGCATCGTGCCGACCGATCTCCGCAAGTCGTACGACGTGCGGGAGGTCATCGCGCGGCTGGTCGACGGGTCGCGGCTCGACGAGTTCAAGGCGCGCTACGGCGTCACGCTGGTGGCCGGCTTCGCACGTGTCCACGGGATGCTCGCGGGCATCCTGGCCAACAACGGCGTCCTGTTCTCCGAATCGGCGCTCAAGGCCACCCATTTCATCCAGTTGTGCAGCCTGCGCAAGGTGCCGCTGATCTTCCTGCAGAACATCACCGGCTTCATGGTCGGCCGGGAGTACGAACAGAAGGGCATCGCGAAGGACGGGGCGAAGATGGTGCATGCGGTCGCCAACACGCCGGTGCCGAAGCTGACCGTCATCATCGGCGGCTCGTTCGGCGCCGGCAACTACGGCATGTGCGGCCGCGCCTACGATCCCCGGCTGCTGTGGACGTGGCCGAACGCCCGGATCTCCGTGATGGGCGGCGAGCAGGCGGCCGGCGTCCTGGCGGCGGTCAAGCGCGACCAGGCGCAGCGCGCGGGACGCGAGCTGTCGAGCACAGAGGTCGAGGCGATCCAGGCGCCGATCCTCGACAAGTACGAGCGGGAAGGGTCCCCGTACTACTCCACCGCGCGGCTGTGGGACGACGGCATCCTCGACCCGGTCCGCACCCGGGCGGCGCTGGCGCTGGGACTCGCGGCCGCCCACAACGCCCCGATTCCCGACGCCTCGTTCGGCGTGTTCAGGATGTGATGTTCCGCCGGCTGCTGATCGCCAACCGCGGCGAGATCGCGCTGCGCATCATGCGCACGTGCCGGGCGCTCGGCGTCGAGACCGTCGCGGTCTACTCGGACGTGGACGCGGCGGCTCCGCACGTCGCGGCCGCGGATCGCGCGGAGCGCATCGGCCCGGGGGCGCCGGCGGAGAGCTATCTCGCCGGCGCCCGGATCATCGACGCGGCGCGCCGCGCCGGCGCCGACGCCGTCCATCCCGGCTACGGCTTCCTGGCCGAGAGCGCGGCGTTCGCGGAGGCGTGCGAGCAGGCCGGGCTGCGGTTCGTCGGGCCGTCGCCCGACGTCATCGCGAGCGCGGGCTCCAAGGTCGACGCCCGCCGGCTGGCTGCCGCGGCCGGCGTTCCGGTGGTGCCCGGAAGCGAGCCCGCGGACCAGACCCTCGAAGCCCTGCGCGCCGCCGTCGCGGCAGTCGGCTTCCCGGCGCTGCTGAAGCCGTCGGCCGGCGGCGGCGGCAAGGGCATGCGCGTGATCCTCGCAGCCGCCGAGACGGAGGCCGCCATCGCCCGGACACGGCGCGAAGCCGTCGCGGCCTTCGGCGACGGGACCCTGTACGTCGAACGCCATCTGCCGAGCCCGCGCCACATCGAGGTGCAGGTGGCCGGCGACCGCCACGGCCGCGTCGTGCACCTCTTCGAGCGCGAATGTTCCATCCAGCGCCGCTATCAGAAGGTGATCGAGGAGAGTCCGGCGCCCGCGCTGCCCGCGCCGCTGCGCCGGGAGCTCACCGCCGCCGCCACCGCCCTGGCGCGGACGGCCGGATACGACAACGTCGGCACCGTGGAGTTTCTCGTCGAAGGCGCCGGAGCCGCCAGCCGCTTCTACTTCCTCGAGATGAACACGCGCCTGCAGGTCGAGCATCCGGTCACGGAGCTGACCACCGGGGTCGACCTGGTGCGCGGACAGCTGGAGATCGCCGGCGGCGGCCGGCTGCCGTGGACGCAGACCGCGCTTCGACAGCGCGGCCATGGCATCGAGTGCCGCGTGTACGCCGAGGATCCGGCGGGCGGCTTTCTGCCGCAGGCCGGCCGCATCGAGCTGTACCGGGAGCCGGCGGGCCCCGGCATACGCATCGACAGCGGCGTCGAGGAAGGGAGCCGGGTGCCGGTCCAGTACGATCCCCTGCTGGCCAAGGTGGTCGCCTGCGGCGAACGTCGCGACTGGGCGCTCGCGCGCATGGTCGAGGCGCTGCGGCGCTACGTCGTCCTCGGCGTCGAGACGAACCTGCACCTGCTCTTGCAGGTGCTGCGCCACCCCCGCTTCGTCCGCGGCGACCTGGACACCGGCTTCCTCGATGCGGAGCGCGATACGCTGCTGCACCCGCCCGGCGGCCCGCCGCTGATCGCGGCGCTGGCAGTCGCGGCCGCGAGCCGGCTGCGCGGTGGCGGCGATCGACCGGAAGCCGCCGCATCTTCGCCGGCGCGCGCGAGCGATCCCTGGACCGACCTGCCGGGCTGGCGGCTGGATCACCCATGAAGCCCGGGAGCCGACGGCTGCGCGTCCGCACCGGCACCGCCACCTACCGGGTCGACGTCCCGCCGGACGGCCCCCTGAGCGTCGAGGGAGCCGCCGAGCCGGTGGACGTGATCCGTCGGAACCGGGCCACGTTCCAGGCCGCCGTCGACGGTCGCCGCATCCCGGTCTGGATCGTGGACGCCGGCGACCGCTGCCGGGTGTTCGCCGACGGCTGCACCTTCACGTTCGAGCTGGACCTCGACGCCGCCGGGCAGGCCCGCACCGAACGGCCCGATCAGGATGCCGCGCTCGCGGCGCCGATGCCGGCCACCGTCGTGGCCACGCGTGCGGAGCCCGGGCAGAGCGTGCGCACGGGCGACGTCCTGGTCGTCCTCGAGGCGATGAAGATGGAGCTGACGATTCGGGCGCCCCGCGACGGCGTCGTCGATGCGGTGCACTGCCGGCAGGGCGCCCTGGTGCAGCCCGGCGTGCCGCTGGTTACGATGCGGCCGGACGCTGCCGGGCATCGGGTATAATGAGGCGCGTATGTGGACCAAGCTCATGAACCGGCCCCGCAAGCGGGCGCCGAAGAATATCGCCGTCATCGACCCCGACAGCTGCTTCGGGGCGTTCGCCTGCTCGATCTGTCAGGCGGCCTGTCCGGTCGAGGACTGCATCGTCGAGGAGCAGGACGCCAACGGCCGCTGGGTGTGCGCGGTGCGCATCGACAAGTGCATCGGCTGCGGCCTGTGCGTCACGCTCGGCAACCCGACCGCGCCCCAGCCGCGCGACTTCGGCTGCCCGCCCGACTACGACGCCATCAACATGATGGCGTTCGACGATGTCGTGCGCACGCTCGAAGGCGAGCCGGAGGCCGAGGCCGCGCCTGAAGCGTCCGCCGGAACGCCCGCCTAGTTCTAGCGCAATACCTCGCTCATCGGCGGCCCGGCGTAGCCCGTCATCTCGAGGTAGCCCCGTCCCCGCACCGGCTGACCGTCGCGCGTCCCGGTCGCAACCACCGCTCCCTCCCAGTACGTCACGCCGGTCGACTCGCCGGTGCTCAGCTCCTGGCCGTCCACGGCGGCCTCCACGCGCAGCTCGAGACCGGCGCCCGGCACCGCGACGCGCCACTCGACCGGGTAGGCCGCCCCGCTGACGGGCGACGACCACGTCCGGTCCGGGACGAGGCGGAAGTCGCCGGCGGTGAGCGTGGTCGCCTGGCCCGCGGCATCGACCAGCGTTCCGGCCGAGTGGGGATCGAGCGATCCGTCGCGCCGCCTGAGCACGTAGACCATCAGCTCCGTGCGATCGTCGAGCTGTAGCGAGAACCAGTCCCAGCCCTGCTGCGAGGGTTCCAGGAAGCTCGTGCCGAACTCGTGGTCCATCCAGCTCGAGCCCTCGACGTCGATGGCCCGGCCGTCCAGGAACAGGCGGCCGCGGGTCGCGAGGCGCGTCAGCGAGTAGTAGTGCGAGGCGTTGCCCGGCTCCGCCCCCTTCTGGCTGAAGCCGCCGCTGCCGTGGGCCACGGCCGGCTTGGCGGGCGCCAGGTGCAGGTCGACGCCGAAGCCGTCGCGGTCCGCGCGCGCCTGCAGCCGGTGCGCCGTGCCCTCGAGACTCACGCGCCACCCTTCGTTCCACACCTCCAGCGTGTCGGTCGCGGCGCCGGCCCAACCCACGCCGGCCCGATTGAGACGCTCCGCGGTCAGGTGCCGGCCGCCGTCGACGTCGGTGACGGCCAGGTGCGCCATGTGCAGGTCGCGCACGGCCCAGCGCGACGGGTTGGCCGGCCGGGCGTCGACGCCGACCCGGAAGAACGTCACCTGGTAGCCGAAGCGGCGGCCGTCGGCGGCCGCCAGGTTACCCGTGTAGTACCACCACTCGATGCGATAGTCCGGATGGCTCGCGTGATCGCCGGGCAGCCGGAGCACGTAGTCCGGCCGGGCCTGGCGCCATTCGGCCTCCTGCGCGGCTGCCGCCGCCCCCTGCAGGCAGGCCAGCAGCGCGAGGGCCACCGTCCGCGCCGCCCGGAGCCCGCGGCGACCACGGACTCCTGGCCGACCGGTCCGCGTCACGCGTCCGCTCCGCGCTCCGTCAGGTGGAAGCGGCCGGCCAGCCGGGCCGGGTACAGGCCGGCCAGCGCGGCGCCGGCCACGACCAGGGCGGCCGCGCGCAGCAGGAACGCCAGCGGCACGTGATACTGGATGGTCCACCCGAAGCTCTGCACGTTGATGACGTAGATCAGGATCAGCGAGAGCAGGACGCCGACGACCAGGCCAATGCCGAGGCTCACCATCCCGAGCACGACCGCTTCGATCACGATCATGCGCCGCAGATGGCTGCGTTCGGCCCCGAGCAGCCGCAGCATGGCGAACGGCCGGCGGCGCTCGAACGCCAGCGTCAGGAGCGTCGCCGCCACGCCGAACATGGATACGCATATCGCGATCGCCTCCAGCGCGTACGTGATCGCGAACGTGCTGTCGAACACCCGCATCACGTTCTGTCTGAGCGACGCATTGGTGTTGATGAACACGGGCCGGGCGGGACCCAGTGCGGCCAGCACCTCCTGCCGCACCCGGCCGGCATCCGCGCCCGCGGCCAGGTACGCGGTGAGCCCCGACGGCCGGCTGTCCCCGTAGTACATCGCAAACGTCTCGCTGTCCATGACCACGAGGCCCCGGTCGGTCGAGTAGTCGTAGTAGACGCCGGTCACGCGGAACGCCTGCTCGCCGCGGGCCGTCTGCAGCGTGACGGCGTCGCCGGCCGCCACGTCGAACCGCAACGCGAAGCTCTCCGAGACGACGACCGCCGGCCGGCCGAGCGCCGCGGCCAGCGCGCGCCGCCCGTCGGACGGCTCCTTGAACAGCAGGTTGCCGTGCTCGAGCATGACGTCGAACCGCCCCGACCCGACCACGATCAGCGAGTCGCGGTACGGCAGGTCGACGCTGCGGAAGCTGTCCACGGCCAGCACCGAGCCGTGCGCACGCAGCGCGGCCTCGACGTCGGCGGACACGGTCGCGCGGGCCCCCACCGGCGACCGGCGGCCGGCCGCAACGAACAGGTCCGCCTGCAGCGTCTGCCCCACCCAGTAGGCGACGGTCTCCCGGAAGCTCCCGACCATGATGGCGATCGCCACCATCATCGCCAGGCTGACCGCCAGCGCAGCCACGGAGATGGAGACGCGCCGGATGGCGCCGCCGAGGTTCGTGCGCGCCAGCTCGCTCTCGACCGGCATCCACCGCCGGGGACCGCGCACCCGCTGCAGCGCGTACAGCGTCGGCGGAACGAGCAGCGCGGCCGCGAACACCACGGCCAGCACCGCCAGCAGGCCGAACACCGGCAGCCCGGACACCGCCGGGCGGGACGCGCACCAGGCCGCGGCCGCCAGCAGCAGCCCCGCACCCGCCAGGTGGCGGCTCGGAGGCCGGCCGCCCGGCGACAGCCCGTCGTCGTTCCGCAGCGCGCCCACCGGCGTGAGACGCGCCGCCTCGCGGGCCGGCACGATGGCCGCCACGAGCGCCAGCGACACTCCCACGGCCACGGCCAGCGCCACGTCCGGCGGCGCGAGCGGCGGGACCCGCGCGGCGGCGGCGACCCAGAACGTGGTCACGGTCGACGCGGTCATGCGCACCGCCGCCTGCGCCAGCACCCACCCGAGCGGCACCCCCAGGGCGCACCCGACCAGCGCCAGGACGGCAGCCTCGCCCAGGAACAGCGCCAGGACGGCCCGCCGCGACGTACCCACGGTGCGCAGCATGCCGATCTCGGCACGGCGCGTGATGACCGTCACCGAGACCGTGTTGTAGACGAGGAACATGCCCACCAGCAGGGCGATGTAGGACAGCGCGGTGAGGTTGAAGTGAAAGGCGGCCAGCATCTTCTCGACCTGCGCGCCGCGGCGCTCCGGCCGCCGCACGGTCAGGCCCGGCGGCAACCGCTGGGCGATGGCCTGCTCCGCGGCCGCCACGTCCAGATCGCCGGCGAGGCGGACGTCGATGCGATCGACGCGACCCAGTCGGTCCAGCGCCAGCTGTGCCGCCGCGATGTCCATGAGGATGAAGTTGCCGTCCAGCACCTCGGCCGGACCCTCGCGCCCCAGCAGCCCCTTCACGCTCAGCCCGACGCGGCGATCCCCGCTGATCAGGTCGACCGCACTGTCGACGTCCAGCCCGCGGCGGCGAGCCAGCTCCTCGGTCAGAACGACTGCCTGCGGGTCGGTGAGCAGCGCCAGGAATTGCCGCGTCGTGAACGCCTCCGCGTCCGCTTCACCGACCAGCGGATAGTCGCGAAACGGCCGATCGCGCAGGATGTCCACCCCGAGCAGCCGGACGAGCTCGGCCCCCGCGTCGCCCGCGCCGTGCGGATCGAGCAGCACGTCGCCTTCGATGACCGGGCTCACGAGGCCGTACTCCCGCAGCCACCCCAGCTCCGCCAGCAGGCCCTCGTCCACGCCGCTGCCAGCCCCGGCAATCTCGAGCGAGGTCCGCCCCGACATGGCATTCAACGCGGTCTCGAAGCCGAGGACGGCAGAGGCGTTGGCCAGCCGAATCGCGATGACGACAGCGATGCCGACCGCGATCCCGGCAACCGTCACGGCCGTGCGCGGCAGATCGCCGCGCAGCGAGCGGAGGATGAACCAGCGGAACAGGCTCACCGGGTGCTTCCCTGTTCCGCACCCGCCCGGACCGGCTCCGCTGCCGCGTCACGGACGACTGCCCCGTCGCGCATCTCGATGACGCGCCCGGCCTGCGCGGCCACCCTGTCGTCGTGCGTCGCCAGCAGCACGGCCGTGCCGAGCCGGGTGTTCAGCTCGAGCAGCAGCTCCAGCGCCCGCGAGCCGTTCACGGAATCGAGATTGCCGGTCGGTTCGTCGGCAATCAGCAGACCCGGACGGTGGATGACGGCCCGGGCGATCGCCGCGCGCTGCGCCTCGCCGCCAGAGAGCTGCGCCGGAAGGTGGCCGGTGCGTGCCCCGAGCCCGACGCGCGCCGCCAGGTGCTGCGCCTGCTCGGTCGCCGTGGACGCCGGGGTGCCGGCCAGCAGCAACGGCAGCGCGATGTTCTGCGCCACCGTCAGCGTCGGCAGCAGGTTGAAGAACTGAAAGACGAACCCGACGTGGCGGCGGCGGAGACGGGTCAACTCGTCGTCGTCGAGCGCCTCGAGCAGCTCGCCGGCGAGGCGCACCGTCCCGCGGGTCGGACGATCCATGGCGCCGCACAGATGGAGCAGCGTGGACTTTCCGCACCCGGACGGGCCGACCACCGCCACGAACTCGCGCGCCGCGACGGTGAAGCTCGCGTCGCGCACGGCGGCGACCGCCAGCTCGCCCCGGCCGAAGCGCTTGTGGACATCGACGAGCTCGAGGACGTGCATCGAGTTACCGCCGGCCGCCCGACGCTGCGACGTAGCCCCGGCGCGCGCGCACGCGGAGGTCGCGATTCTTGACGCGGACCTGTATGCGGTGGTACCTCCCGTCGGCCCCGCGGGTCGGCGTGTAGCCGAGCATGTACTGGTGGTTCAGCTCCTCCGCAATCCGTTCGGTTGCCGGCGCCAGGTCCGGGCTGTCGCGGATGACCTCCGTGTATCCGCCGCTCTCGTTCGTGATGCTGCGCAAGGCACGCATGTCGACGCGGTCGTTGATCGGGCGCGACTCCGGGGCGTCGATGGCCACCGCGTACACGAATGCGTCCGCGCGCCGCAGCGCACGCACGACGTCCCCGATCCCGACATCGCTGGCCGTGTCCGACCCGTCGGAGATGAGCACGACCGCCGCGCGCTGATGCGAGCGGCCGGCGAACAGTGGCAACGCCATCGCCATGGCGTCGTAGATGGCCGTCGCGCCGTACGGCCGGACGTCCCGGAGCCGTCCCCCCAGGCGCGCCGGCCCCAGCGTCCAGGGCTCCTCCAGCCGGGGATCGTGGTTGAAGACGACCAGGAACACCTCGTCGGTCGGCTCGAGCAGGTCGACCAGGAAACGATCGAGCGCCAGGCTCGCGTCACCCATCCGCTGCCCGTACATGCTTTCGCTGACGTCGAGCAGGATCCCGAGACTGACCGGCACGCGGCCGCGCTGGAACTGGGTGACCGTCTGCAGCACGCCGTCGTCGAACACCTCGAAGTCGTCGGCGTCCAGATCGCCGACCAGCCGCCCACCGGTATCGCGGACCGTGGCGGTGACCTGCACCACCTCGATGCCGGAACGGAACACCTGCGGCTGCGGATGGCCGGCGGCAACGAGCCACACGGGCAGCATCGCCAGCAGGGCGCCGATTGCTCTCGGATCGGGATGCACGTCCCTGGCTCGCCGCGGGCAGGCAGCGCCGCCTTCCATTATAGTGTCGGCAGCGAGGCTGGCGGCTGATGTCGAGCACACCGTCCTACGTCCGCGGCCCGGCCGACACGCCGCTGTCGACGGAGACGATCGGCGCGATGCTCCGCCGCACCGTCGAGCGCTTCGGCGCGCGCGAGGCGCTCGTCGTGCGCGCCCAGGGCTACCGGGCCACGTACCGCGAGCTGTGGGAGGCGACGACGGCGCTCGCCAAGGCGCTCATGGCGCGCGGCATCGACGCGGGAGACCGGGTCGGCATCTGGTCGCCGAATCGCTACGAGTGGGTGGTGACCCAGCACGCGACCGCCCGCATCGGCGCCATCCTCGTCAACGTCAATCCGGCCTACAAGTCGCGCGAGCTCGAGTACGCCCTCAAGCAGTCCGGCATCCGCCTGCTGCTGCTGGCCCGCGGCTTTCGGAGGACCGACTATCGCGCCCTGCTGGACGAGGTGCGCGGGCGGTGCCCGCACCTGGAGCAGGTCGTCGTCATCGACGACGACTGGGATGCCCTGCTCGACGAGGCCGCGGCGGTGGACGACGCGGCGCTGGCGCGACGCGAGGCCCGCCTGGACTGCCACGACCCGATCAACATCCAGTACACCTCGGGGACGACCGGCACGCCCAAGGGCGCGACGCTGTCGCACCACAACATCCTCAACAACGGCCACATCTGCGGCGAGATCCTGGCCTATACCGAGGCGGACCGGGTGTGCATTCCCGTGCCGTTCTACCACTGCTTCGGCATGGTCATGGGCAATCTGGCCTGCGCCAGCCACGGGGCCTGCGTGGTCGTGCCGGGCGAGGCGTTCGATGCCGGGCTCACCCTGGAGACCGTCGGCGCCGAGCGCTGCACCTCGCTCTACGGCGTGCCCACCATGTTCATCGCGCAGCTCAACCATCCCGACTTCGAGCGCACGGACGTCAGCGGCCTCCGCACCGGCATCATGGCCGGTGCGCCGTGCCCCGCGGAGGTCATGAGGCAGGTTCACGACCGGATGAACATCCGCGAGATCACGATCTGCTACGGCATGACGGAGACCTCGCCAGTCTCCACCCAGACGCGGCGGGGCGACTCGTTCGACCGGCGCGTCTCGACTGTCGGCCGCGTGCACCCGCACGTCGAAATCCAGGTGGTGGATCCCGAGACGGCCGGCGTCGTCGAGCGCGGGAGGTCAGGCGAGCTGTGCACGCGCGGCTACAGCGTCATGCTCGGCTACTGGGACAATCAGGAGGCGACGACGGCCGCCATCGACGGCGAGCGCTGGATGCACACGCGCGACCTGGCGGTGATGGATGCGGACGGATACCTGCGCATCGTCGGTCGGCTCACCGACATGATTATCCGCGGCGGCGAGAACATCTATCCGCGCGAGATCGAGGAGTTCCTCTACACGCACCCCGAGATCGAGGACGCGCACGTCATCGGCGTCCCTTCCAGGCTGTATGGCGAGGAGGTCATGGCCTGGGTCAAGCTGAAGGCGGGGGCCGCGGCCGACGACGAAGCGCTGACCGCCTTCTGCCGGGGTCGCATCGCCACCACCAAGATTCCGCGCTTCTGGAAGCGCGTGGACTCCTTTCCCATGACGGTCACCGGCAAGGTCCAGAAGTTCCGCATGCGGGAGCAGGCGGCTGCGGAGCTCGGCCTCGACGGCGGCGTCGACGAGACCCGCTAGGAGTCTGCGCCGTAGAACGGTGCAGACTCCGCAAGGCGCGAACCGCGCCCGCGCAGCAGGCGAACCCGCGGTCGGTTGATCCGTACCGGGGCGTGGTGTACGCTTGCGGCTCGTCCGGGCGCCTACGTTGTCGGCCACGATCAGGGCGAGGAATTCAGGATTTCTTCAGATCGTCGGCGCCTGCGGCGCTGATAGGATACGAAGCGGCCGTGTTGGGAGGTGTAGTGTGAGACGACTCGTAAGCGTGGTTGTGCTGTCGCTGCTGCTCGCCCCGGGCGCCGCCTTGGCCCAGGAAGGCCAGGGACTGACCGAGGAGCCGATTGGGACGCTCGCCCAGCTCATGCGGGGCATCATGTTTCCGAACGCGAACAAGCTGTTCGACGCCCAGGCGGTGGAGCCGGGCGGCGAGCTGGTCAGAGTGAACGAGCAGTTGGACGAGCTCCTCGGCGACATCCTCGCGGACAACCTGATCAACAGGATCAACAACACTGCCGCCGACGCCGTCGCTTCACTCGTGGGATCGGCGTCCGCCCGCTTTGCGGCGATTTACCGCGGCTGGCCGGAGGTCGAGGGCGCGGCGGTAGCCCTCGCGGACGGCGCCAAGCTGGCCATGATGGAAGGCCGCCTGTGCGACAACGGTGTAGCGGCGCCGGTCGACCGCGCGGACTACACGGAAGGCGCCCGGCTCCTCGAGGAATCCGCCGTCAGGGTGCTCGACGGTGCGCGCACCCGGGACTACGACGCCGTCTGGGACGCGATCAATTACGTCAACGACGCGTGCACGCACTGCCACAAGACCTACCGCGACGGTCCCGACAGCCGACAGGAACCGCGCTGCCAGTAGCGGGGTAGCTGCAGCCGGCGGCGGATAGGCCCAGGACGAGGAGGCAGGCCGGATGTCGTTACGCAGCGTGTTCGAGTGGCTGGAAGCGATGCCGATGAGCACGGCATTGCGCGAGTCGATCTTCGGTTATCCGATTCTGCTGACGTCGCACGTGGTGAGCATGTGCGTGATTGCGGGTCTGCTGGTGATGATGGACCTGCGGCTGACGGGGGCGGGGAATGTGCGCACGCCGGTGTCGCACATTCAGAACCGGCTGTTCAAGTGGCAGATGCTGGGTCTGGCGATGTCGGTGGTCAGCGGGGGGCTGTTGTTCTACGGGCAGCCGATGCGCTTCTACGGCAACTTCTGGTTCTGGATGAAGAACCTGCTGCTGCTGGCGGCGCTGGCCAACGCGATGATTTTCCACTGGACGATCTACCGCTCGGTGGACAAGTGGGACAACGACGTGCTGCCGCCGGTGTCGGCGCGGGTGGCCGGCGCGTTGGGTCTGGTGCTGTGGGCGGCGGTCATCGTGACGGGTCGGATGATTGCCTACAGCGGTCTGGTTCCGCAGTGGTGGCTGGACCTGGGGCTGACACCGTAGGCTGCGAGGGCAAGGGCGATGGTCCTGGAATTTTTCGAGTGGATAGAAGGCAGCGCGCTGAGCCTGACGTTTCAGTCGGCGGTCTGGTACAGCCCCATCATTCAGGTGATGCACCTGGTGGCGGTGGCCTTCTTCTCGGGGGCCTTGCTGGTGGTGGACCTGCGGCTGTTGGGCGTGGGTCTGACGGCGCAGCCGTTGCGGCAGGTGGCCGAGGACGCGCAGCCGTGGCTGGTGGGGGCGCTGGTGGCGCTGGCCATCACGGGCACGCCGACGATGGCCTCGACGTCGATCAAGCAGTACTACAGCCCGTTCTGGTGGTGGAAGATGGAGATGCTGCTGCTGGGCATCATCTTCATCTTCACGGTGCGGCGCAAGGTGATCGATGCCGACGAAGGGTCGCTCGGCCCGGTCTGGCCGAAGGTCGTCGCGCTGACCTCGATGGGCCTGTTCCTCGGCGTCACCATCGGCGCCCGACTCATCGGACTGTCCTGACGCGAGGCCAGCCGCCTCGACAGTCTCTCCCCGGAGTGGTGCCGCCCGGCGAGGCCGGGCGGCACCACTCCGCTCACTCCTCGAGATCCGGTTCGACATAAGCCCCACCGGCAGAACCCGGCCGACTCAGCCTGACGCCCCGCGATACTCGCCTGCAGGAGGGTGGCGACGTCCGTCTCGAAGAACCGGTGTCGCCTCGGCCCAGGCAATGCGGGAATGAGCGGGCCAAGGCGCTGCATTGACCGTGCGGGCCGAGGCAGGGCAGGTCCGGGGTTCAGGCCTGCCGCTGGGTAGGCAGGACGTTGTCGATACGAGCGTTCAGCGCTCTCAGACCGTCCGCCCGCATCTCGGCGATGTCGTGCCGCAGGTCACGACGAATCCGGAGCAGCACACTGATCGAGCGGCGCGAGCAGCGTGTCATCCCGTGTGTGGGTGCGTACAAACGAAAGCCCCGGGCGCCGCAAGGGCACCCGGAGCTCAGGTGACTCAATCGATGGTCGAAGCGGTTCTACCGCTCCGTCGCGTCTCTGCCGTCGCGCGGGGCGCCCGTGCCGGACGAGCCCATGAACAGCTTCCGCCCGTCCCGGAACGTCAGGTCGCGGCCGTTGGCCTTGTTCGTGCCGTCCTTGGCCTGATAGCCGTCGACCATGATCTCCGTCCCCACCAGCAGCGAGTCCTTCGTGAAGCCGCGGCGGAACAGCGTGTTCGGCGTGCCGCCCTCGACCATCCAGCGCTGGCCGTCATCCGTCTCGATGTGGATCCACGCGTGCGGGTTGATCCACTCCACCCGCGTGACCGTGCCCTCCAGCTGCAGCGGGCGGTCCGCATCGAACTCCGCCGAAAAGGCGTGATGAGCGACCACAGGTGTCGCCCCCAGTGCCACCAACCCGACCATCACCAGCCCTACGATTGTTCTTGTCCGCATTGGCTCCTACCCTCCTGAGTATGTTGCAGAACCTCGAATCCGTTCACCAGCTTGCGACTGCGGCGGTTCCCGCCTACCGATTCGGCCACAGCGGGGGCAGCCCGGTGCGGTCGCCTTCGTAGCCCTTGCGCAGATGCCCGTACATCAGCTCCTCGGCGAACTCGACGCACTTGAACTCGAGCAGCTGCATGTTCTCGTCGACGCGACGATAGAGCGGCAGCCGAACGGACCACGACCGCTCGAAGATCTCGGGATCGGTGACGGTCGCCTCGTACTGGAGGTGGTTCTCGCCGGTCGCCGTGTAGCGCTCCTCCACCCGAATGGAGTTGCTGTGATAGTTGCCGGACCGGTCCAGCCACGTCTCCGGCACCTGGCTCGTGACGTCGATCTCCAGCGTCTCACCGTCCCAGGTGCCGCGCGAGTGGCCCATCCAGGCGTCGGCGGGCGCTTCGAAGTCGGGGCGGTTCATGTAGACGATGCGGCTCGCGCTCGCGAACTCGTAGGCGAACAGGATGTACTCCGGCGTCTGCACGATCTGGAACGGGAACGGCTGATACGTGGCGCGCGGGACACCCGGCATGTAGCACCGGACGGCCGGGTCGTACAGCAACTGGTTTTCCCGGTTGGCCTGCCGCTGCGCCAGGGCCTCCTGCCTGTACGGGAGCTCGCCCCCGACCACGATCCCCAAACCCGCGGGAATCCCGCCCAATGCTCCCATTTCGAGCGAAGGCGCGGCGGCCGCGGCGTGGCCTTCGATATCGTAGTAGGCGGATCCGATGGCCTGCCAGATACCGTTCAGGTCGGGACGGCCGTCGGCGGTCCGCGGCGCGCGGTAATCCTGAGCCGGCACGGACTGCACGGCAAGCAGGACCATGAACGCCGTAACGGCCACCACGCCGATCATGGTGCCCTTGTGATTGAACCGATTTCGCATGCTGGTTCTCCTCCCTGACTCCTCGTGACTGAACTGTTCGGCGGCCGGCGGCGCAGGGAGCGCCACCCGCACACCCGATGCGGACTGTTTATATACCCTTCTGGCTGTCGCGCTGTCAACAGCCGGAGGCCTCCTTCCTCTCGGCAAAGCCGGCCCACCCGGCTCGGCGGCTACTGCCCCTCCGTGGCCTGGATCGTGACCGCGCGCAGCCCGTCCTGGTCCGCCGGAAGCTCCGCGCTGCCCGACGGAAACTCGCTCCGCTGCAGCATGTAGGCGATGACGTCGACATACTGCGACGTCCCGAGCGAGCCCGGGTTGTCCTGGGGCATGGACACGCTCATCACCATGAACAGATCACCGAGCGACAGCCCGTCCCAGAATCCCACGAACGAGCCGCCGGCCAACTCGGGGCCCATCTCGTTACCGCCCAGATTGTCGCCGTGGCAGACGGCGCAGTTGGCGTTGTAGACGGTCTCCCCGCGTGCGGCTTGCGCGTCCGTGTACACGCCGCTCCAGGTCGACTGCCCTTCCTGAGCGGCGAGACCGGCCGAGACGAACGCCGCGCACGTCAGTCCCGCGGCGCAGAGGCCAAACCATGTCCTTCCATACGGTCTGATCACACCCTGCCCCCTTGTCGTTCCAGTCTGCTGAGTCCTCAAAGGTCTCCTCCACGAATGCGCGCCGCGGTACGCGCTGCGCCGGCCGCCCGCGGCGCTATAGTCTACCACCGGTGCCGCCCGCAGCCGCCCGTCGACAAGAAAAAAGCCTTGGGTGCCGTCCGACACCCAAGGCTCAGGTGAATCAGCCGATTCGACGGTGAAGCGGTTCTACCGCTCCGTCGCGTCTCTGCCGTCGCGCGGGGCGCCCGTGCCGGACGAGCCCATGAACAGCTTCCGCCCGTCCCGGAACGTCAGGTCGCGGCCGTTGGCCTTGTTCGTGCCGTCCTTGGCCTGATAGCCGTCGACCATGATCTCCGTCCCCACCAGCAGCGAGTCCTTCGTGAAGCCGCGGCGGAACAGCGTGTTCGGCGTGCCGCCCTCGACCATCCAGCGCTGGCCGTCATCCGTCTCGATGTGGATCCACGCGTGCGGGTTGATCCACTCCACCCGCGTGACCGTGCCCTCCAGCTGCAGCGGGCGGTCCGCATCGAACTCCGCCGAAAAGGCGTGATGAGCGACCACGGGTGTCGCCCCCAGTGCCACCAACCCGACCATCACCAGCCCTACGATTGTTCTTGTGCGCATTGTGCTACTCACCCCCTGAGAGATAGTTTACCCACCCTGCACGCGGTGTCAAGTCGCGATATCGGGTCAGCCCATGGTCCTACCGCAATCGCCGCGGCGCGCTGGTCAACGTGCGCAGTCGAGTTGCCACTCCTCGGTGGTGCGTCGCACCGACAGGCCGTCCCGCGGCCGCTCGAGAGCCAGCATCAACAGCCGGTACTGACCGGCGTCCCGCCCGGGATTGCCGCAAACCGTGAGCCGGTCGCCCGGGCGCAACGTTCTGCTGTTCACACCCATCTGGCGCAGCCTGGCGGCCCCCTCGAGCTCCACGGCCCAGGTCAGCGGGCGGCCTCGCCGGCCCGGCACCTGCAGGTGCACGAAGGAGTGGGGATCCTGGTATACGAAGCGGTCCACACGGCCCTCGATTGTCGCCGTGCGGCCGACGTCGTACACCTCGGTAATGAGGTGATGCGAACCGGCGAGCACACTCGAGCCGCAACAGCCCGCAAGCACGACGGCTAGCGTGAATGCGTGGCCCCTCATGCTGCTCCCTACTCTATCAAGACAGCCGCGAGAGCCAAAAGCCCTAGTCGCGACGGCCCGGACCGTTGCCTTGAGAAATCCTGAAGTTCACGCTCGGCGGCGCCGCGCGGCGCCGCCGCATGAATTAGAGTAGTCCAGGAATCTACCGATGCTTGCCGGCGACGAAACCTCCACCGCGTCCGGAAGCGGGCACCAGCGCCGGCGGCTGCTGGTCGTCGAGGACGAACAGAAGGTGGCAGAGGCCCTGCGGGAAGGATTGGAAGGCGAGGGCTACGACGTCACCGTCGAAACGACGGGCGAGTCGGCGTTCTTCCGCAGCAACACCGAGACGTTCGACCTCATCCTGCTCGACCTCGGGCTGCCGGGCAGGGACGGGCTCGATATTCTCAGGGCGCTCCGGGAGGGCGGCCTGGACACGCCCGTGCTGGTCCTGACCGCCCGCGACACGGTCGCCGACCGTGTCAGCGGCCTGAACACCGGTGCGGACGACTATCTCGTCAAGCCGTTCGCGTTCGAGGAGCTGCTCGCGCGGATTCAGGCCGTCGCGCGGCGCGGCCGCGTGTCGACGCCGCTGCGCCCGGGCATCGGCGATCTGCGCGTGGATCTGACGACGAGAAGGGTCGTGCGCGACGGCCGCCCGCTAGAGCTGACAGCCAAGGAATTCGACCTTCTGGAGTACTTGCTGCGCTTCGAGCGCCGGGTCGTCTCCCGGGACACGCTGGCACGCGAGGTCTGGCGGGACACGTCCCGCAGCACGACACTGGACAACGTCATCGACGTCCACGTGTCGCGGCTGCGCCGGAAAGTCGATCGCGACGGGCTCGTCAAGTTGATCCATACGGTGCGCGGCGTCGGCTTCGTCGTACGGGAGGGTGAGCCATGACCCGCTGGTGGTTCCCGCGCAGCCTGCGCGTGCGTCTGACAGTGTCGCACGTGGCGGCCATGCTGCTGGTGCTGATGGTGTACGTGGCAGCCGTCTTCGCCCTGGTCGCCCGCAACGCCTCACAGAGTCTCGACGACCGGTTGCGCGGCGACTTCCGGTGGGCCGCCGAGATGGCGCAGCAGGGCCCGGACGGCACGCTCACCTGGTTCGAGGGCGAGGACTGGGCCGAAGACAACCCCTGGCTCATCGTCTCCAGCGAGGAAGGGGAGCCCGTCTTTCGGACGGCGGTGGCCAGGCGGCTGCCGGTGCCGGGCAGCGACGGCCTGGCGCACGATCCGGCTGGCGGCATCGCCGCGCTGCCGACCGAGCTCGCCCCGTTCAGAATTCTCAGCGGCCGGGCGACGGTCGCGGGCCAGCCCGTGGTCATTCAGGTCGGCCGCTCGGAGGCGCTGATGCGGCAGGAGCTGGCCGAGCTCATGCTGGTCCTCGTCCTCGGGCTCCCCTTGAGCGTGGCCGTCGCCGGCCTCGGAGGCTACTGGCTCGCCAGGGGCGCCCTCGCTCCCGTCGAGCGCATGGCGGGACGCGCGCGCGCCATCACGGCGGACCGGCTCGGCGAACGCCTCCCGGTCGACAACCCGCGGGACGAACTGGGGCGGCTGGCGACGGTGTTCAACGCGACGCTGGGACGGCTCGAGTCGTCGTTCGCTCAGATGCGGCAGTTCACCGCCGACGTCTCGCACGAGCTCCGAACGCCGCTCACCGCCCTGCGGAGCGTGGGCGAGGTGGGGCTGCGGGAACGACGGGACGAGGCCGGGTACAGAGCGATCATCGGCAGCATGCTCGAGGACGCAGGTCGCCTGGCCAGCCTCGTCGAACGTCTCCTCGTGCTCTCGCGCGCCGACCTCGGCGAGGTCGAGCTTTCTGCCGACGTGATCGAGCTGGGCGAACTGGCCGACAACGTCGCCGCGGATCTCGGTGTGCTCGCGGAAGAGAAGAACCAGGTGCTGACGGTCGACCGGCCGGGAGCAGCCAACTGCGCCGGGGACCGGCTCGTGCTGCGGCAGGCGCTGATCAATCTGGTGGACAACGCGATCAAGTACACGCCGCCCGGCGGGCGGATCGACCTGCGTGCCTCGGCGATGCGGGAGCAGGCAGTGATCGAGGTCTGCGATACCGGCCCCGGCATCCCCGCCGAGCGCCGGCGGCGGGTCTTCGACCGCTTCTATCGCGGCAGCCACCATCGATCCGGCGAAGCGGGGGCGGGTCTCGGTCTGGCGATCGCGAAGTGGGCCGTCGAGGCCAACGGCGGCGAACTGACGTACGAACCGGCGCCTGGAGGCGGCAGCCGCTTCTGCATCCGGCTGCCCGCCACCCACCCGGGGAGGGCGGCGGCGACCAGCCACGTGGTCCGCACGGGCCAGGCGGCACGGTACGCGGCCCGGACGGCGTAGCCCGCAAATCGTCGGCTTGCAGCGCCGCCCGGCGGCCAACCGACCCCGGCAAGACGTCCGCGCCGTTCTACGGCGCAGGCTCCCGGCCCCTATTGCGGCTCGGGGAGGTCGTCGCGCACGCGCCCGCGATCCTCGTCGCCCACCCAGTACAGGTTGTGGCAGCGGTCGCACGAGCGGTACAGCGTCTCGCCGAGCTCGAAGACCAGCTCGGCATCCCGCGCCTCCACCGCCTCGTGCACGAGCATGCCCGCATCGGACATGCTCTGCGAGAGCTGCATCCAGCCTTCCTGATCGCGCGCGCGCTCGCCGATCATCAGCAGGTTGGCCCCCTCGATGATGGCCATCGCCCCGTTGGCCACGACCGCCCATTCCTCCTCGGTCTCGGGCTCCCACTCGTGACGGCCCTCGGCCGTGATGATCGTGCCGGACGAATCCCACACTGCATCGGCCGCAGGATCGAGAATCATGCTCATGAGCTGGCTGACGTTGGCCACCGGCCGCAGAGGCGGACCGCTCGGCTCGGAGCCGCAACCGGCAACCAGGAATGCGCTGACCGCTACAAGTATCAGGAACCTTCGCATGCTCGTTTCCCCATCCCCGTTTGTCACGATCCGGATGTAAGGCGGCGGCACCGGCGGCCGGCCGTGGGAGAAATTGTACACTGGCAGCCCCGTCGAGCAACCACAGCCGCGAGGAGAGCAAGAGTGACCGGACACAGCCAGTTGTCGAACGCCGGCCGGCGGACGCGCCTGACGGTGGCCGCCCTGCTGGTCGTCATGTCCGCCGTCACCGTGCCGGCGGCGGCCCGCGCGCAGGTCGCCGACCACTGGGTCGGCACGTGGGCCGCCGGCCTGCAGGCCCAGGCGCCGCCCGATGCGGCGGCGGCGAGCCGACCGGGCCAGGAGCTGTTCGGACCGTTGGCGCACGTCCGCAATCAGACGCTGCGGCAGATCGTACGGGCCACGATCGGCGGCTCCCGCCTGCGTGTCGCGCTCACCAACGTCTTCGGCACGGAGCCGCTCGAGGTCGGCGCGGCCCACGTGGCCGTGCGGACCGCCGGCGCGGCGATCGAGCCGGGCGTCGGGGCAGCCCTCACGTTCGGCGGCCGGCCTGCCGTCACCATCGAGGCGGGCTCGACGGTCCTCAGCGACGCCGTCGACCTCGAGGTGCCGGCGCTGGGGCACCTTGCCGTCGACCTGTATCTGCCCGGCGACAACTGGGCGTCCAACTCGCCCGCATCGACGCTCCGCGGCGCCTGGACGACGAGCTACATCTCCCCGTCCGGCAATCACAGCGGCGCGGAAGAGATGCCGGTAGAGGCCACGCTCCAGTCCTGGTTGTACCTGTCGCGGGTGGAGGTCGCCGCGTCGCCCGCGACCCGGGTCGTGGTCACGCTCGGCGATTCAATCACCGAAGGCTTCGGATCGACCGCGGACGCCGACAGCCGCTGGCCGGACGTCCTCGCCGAGCGCCTCACCACCGAGCTCGGTCCCGACGCGCCGGCGGTGCTCAACGTCGCCATCTCGGGAAACCGGGTGCTGCGGGGCAACGACGGTGCGTTCGGGACAGCCGCCGGGCGCGACGCCGGCCCGCCGAATCCGAACGCCGGCTTCGGCCCGAGCGCCCTCGGCCGCTTCGATCGTGACGTGCTGCTCCAGCCGGGCGCGACGCACGTCGTCGTCCTGGAATCGATCAACGACATCGGGATGGCCGGGGACGCGGCGGCGCCTACCGCCGCCGAGCTGATTGCCGGACACCGCGCGCTGATCCAGCGTGCGCGCTCGCACGGCCTCACCATCTACGGCGGCACGCTGACGCCGTTCGAGGGCGCCCTCTACTTCACCGCGGCCGGCGAAGCCAAGCGGCAGGCCGTGAACGAGTGGATCCGCAACAGCGGGGAGTACGACGCGGTGATCGATTTCGACGCGGTCGTGCGGGACTCCGCCGACCCGCGCCGCTTCCTGCCCATGTACCACCCCGGAGACTGGCTCCACCCGAACGACGCGGGGTACCGGGCAATGGGCGACGCGATCGACCTGACGCTCTTCAGGGCACCGCGCTGACCGCCCGCGCGCCGGCGCCGACGGGCCGTGTCACCCGCCCGGGCAATCGCGGCGGTGCGCCGCCGACTGCCCGGGCGCCCGGCCTCCCGGCCTCTCAGTTGCCGGCAATCCGGAACTTCTGGACGCGCCGGTTCCGCCCCACCTCGGCGCCGAACACGTTGCCCCGCGAATCGACGGCGATGTGGTGCAGATTCGTCAACTGGCCCGGCTCGCTGCCCAGCGACCCGAACTCGCCGACGGTCTCGAGGGTCTGGCGGTCGATCAGCCACACCTTGCCGTTGTTGAAGTCGTTGGCGTAGATCAACCGCTGCTCGGGATCGGGCGAGAACGCGATCCGCGCCACGGTGCTGGGCCCGGGTCCGCTCCGATTGACGAAGCCCTGCTTCACGTAGTCCCCGGCCACGGTGAAGACCTGGATCCGCCGGTTGCCGCGGTCTGCCACGTACACGTGACCGTCGTTCGACACCCCGAGGCCATGCACGATCCCGAACTGCTCCGGTCCCGGGCCCATCGTCACCAGCGGGTCCTCCCGCGGCGCGGGGGCCGGCCGCGCCACGCCGATCTCGTACGCGTCCTCGGGCTCGCTCCCGAAGGCGCCCCACTGGCGCTTGAAGGCGCCGCTGTCCGCGTCGAGCACCCACACCCGGCGGTTGCCGTAGCCGTCGGCGACGAAGGCCTCGTTGGTCGGGGCGTACACCGACACGTCGGCGGGCTGGCGCGGATTGACGGTGTCAGCGTTCCCGCCGCTCGCCCCGTAGCTCCCCTTCTGGAACAGGAACTCCCCGCCGCGGGTGAACTTGAGAATCATGTCGTCCGCCCGGTCCGACACGTTGTTGCCCGCGCGCGGGTTGATGCCGGTGATCCAGACGTTGTCCTGGTGATCGACGAAGATGCCGTGCTCGGTGTCCGGCCAGTCGTAGCCCTCGGCCGGACCGCCCCAGGCCTGCACGAACGCCCCGTTCGCGTCGAACTCCATCACCGCCGGCGCGGCGTTCGCCGACTGCTCCTCCGGCACCGTCCGCGGCCGCGAGAGCACCCACACGTGGTCGCGCGCGTCGACGGCGACCGACGTCGGGACGCCCATGACCCAGCCGTTGGGCGGCGCCGGCGGGAACGACGGATCGAGCTCGTAGGTCGGCACGCCGTCCGCCGGCCCCTGTCCGGCCTCTGCTGCGCCCAGGGCGCCGCCGGCCAGAGCGAGAGCCGCAGCGACCACGAGGGCGATCAGTGCCGGGCGTACCGTCCGCGTCATGCATTGGGACATTCTTCTTCTCCTGGGCTGTGGTTGAGTGGGCGCACTCGCCCGAGCCGCGCCCGATACTATAGAATACCGCCCCGAAAGCACGGTCCCGTTCACAGTCAGGACTCCCCGCATGAAACGATTCGTTGCGACCGCTGCCCTCCTGCTCCTGTCGACTGCGCCACCCGGCGCCCAGGCACCCGACGGCATGATCGAGTGGCCGTACGTCGGCTCCGAGCAGGCCCACACCAAGTACTCCTCCGCCGACGAGATCACGGCCGCCAACGTCGGCGAACTGGAGATCGTCTGGCAGTGGGAGCCGAACGAGATGCCGTTCCAGGAGTACGGCACGCGGCCGGGCGCGTTCCAGGCAACGCCCATCATGGTCGACAACATTCTGTACCTGTCGACCATGTACACGCGCGTGGCGGCCCTCGACGCAGAGACCGGCGCCGAGCTCTGGACGTTCGATCCGAAAGCCTACGAGGGCGGGCCCAGGGGCGCGGGGCCAGGCGGCTTCAAGCACCGCGGCATCGCCTACTGGCGCGACGGCGGCGACGCCCGCATCTTTCTCAACAGCCGCGACCGGCTCTACGCCATCGATGCCGCGACGGGTGAGCTGGACGCGGGCTTCGGCGAGCGCGGGAGCGTCCTGCTGACCGAGGGCCACGGCCGTCCGGTCAGCCGCTTCGACTTCGACCAGACGTCGCCGCCGGTGGTTTTCGAGGATCTGGTGATCGTGGGCAGCCGGGTGCCCGACCGGGTGCAGCGGCGTTTCGACCCGCCGGGGACGGTTGCAGGCGTACGACGCGCGGACGGGCGAGCGCCGCTGGGTGTTCTTCACGATCCCGCAGTCGAACGACGACTTCGGCGCCGACACGTGGGACGACGAGTCGTGGCGCTACACGGGCCACGCGAACGTGTGGGGGCTGCTGTCGCTCGACGCCGAGCGGGGCCTGCTGTATGTGCCGACGAGCACGCCGAGCGGCGACTACTGGGGCGGCCGGCGGCTGGGGGCGAACCTGTTCGCCGAGTCGCTGGTGTGTCTGGACGCGCGCACAGGCGAGCGGCAGTGGCACTTCCAGGCCGTGCACCACGGGGTGTGGGACTACGACTTCAACTCGGCGCCGAACCTGGTGACGATCACGGTGGACGGCCGCGAGGTCGACGCGGTGGCGGAGGTGTCGAAGCAGGGCTTCACGTACGTGTTCGAGCGGGTGACGGGCGAGCCGGTGTGGCCGATCGAGGAGCGTGCGGTGGACACGGAGACGGACGTGCCGGGCGAGGTGCTGTATCCGACGCAGCCGTTCCCGACCAAGCCGCCGCCGTTCAGCGGACAGGGCGTGTCGCTGGAGGATGCGAACGACCTGACGCCGGAGATCCACGCCCTGGCGGTGGCGGAGATGCAGCAGTTCCGGCTGGGGCCGCTGTTCACGCCGCCGAGCCTGCGGGGTACGCTCATGCGCCCCACCACCAGCGGCGGCGCGGACTGGGGCGGCGCGGCGTTCGACCCGGAGACCGGCCTGCTGTACGTGCGGACGTCGGAAGGAACCGACACGAACCAGGTGTGTCTGAACACGGCGGACGATCCGGATGTGGACGTCGAGTACAGCAACAACTGCCCGCACGGCGCGGCGGCCATGATCTTTCAGCTGGCCAACCGGCCCGGCGCCGCCCGGGTGGCCCGCAGCAGGCTCGGTCCGATTCCGCTGATCAAGCCGCCGTACGCCTATCTGGTGGCGATCGACCTGAACGCGGGCGAGATTGCGTGGAAGGTGCCGTTCGGCGAGGGCAGCCGCATCATTCGCAACCACCCGCTGCTGCGCGGCGTCGAGCTGCCGGAGCGGCTCGGCACGCGCGGCAACCCCGGGCCGCTGGTGACGCAGGGCGGTCTGGTGTTCCTCGGCGGCGGCGACCCGTATCTGTATGCGTTCGACAAGGCGACGGGCGCGGAGATCTGGCGGGGTGCGACGCCGTTCCGGACGAGCGCGAACCCGATGACCTACCGGGCGCGGTCGGGCCGGCAGTTCGTCGTCATCGCGACCGGCGCCGGGCCCGACGCCGCGCTCGTCGCCTTCGCACGGTCCCAGTAGCCAGGCACGTGCCGATCACGAACAGTTGGAGGTTTCCCTGATGACGAGTCACCCGCGTAAAAGAACGATGCGCCTCGCGACAGCCTGTTGTCTCAACGGCCTGCTGGCGGCCGTGCCCGGCGCCGGGGCGCAGGAGCACCCCGGCCAGGCCGCCTACGAGAAGGTCTGCGTGATCTGCCACGGACCGGAAGGAGCCGGCGGCCTGGGGCCCGCCCTGGCGCCCATGAGCTACGACGCGGACTACGTGCTCGCCATCGTCCGCGAAGGATACGGGGAGATGCCGCCCATCTCGGCCCGCGAGCTCTCCGACGAGGAGGTGGCGCAGGCCGTCGAGTACCTGCGGGCGCCCGGCGCGGCGGCGGAGGCCGGTGCGCCGGCAGCCGGCCAGGAGGCGGCCGCCGAGGAACATCCGGATCTGAGCGGCATCTGGCAGGCGGTCAACGCGGCCTCGTGGAACCTCGAGGACCACAACGCCGAGGACGGCGTGCCGGCCGGCCTGAGCGTCGTCGTAGAAGGCTCGATCCCGTACCGCGACGACGCGCTGGCGCAGCGGCAGGCCAACTACGAGAACCGGCTGGCCGACGACCCGGTCCGCCAGTGCTTCCTGCCCGGCGTGCCGCGCATCATGTACATGCCGTTCCCGTTCCAGATCATCCAGACGCCCGACCACATGGTGATGACCTTCGAGTTCGCCCACACCGTCCGCATCATCTACACGGACGGCAGCCCGCACCCCCTGCCGAACGACTTCTGGATGGGCGATTCGCGGGGCCACTGGGAGGGCGGCACGCTGGTCATCGACACGACCCACCTCAACGACCAGACCTGGTTCGACGCCGCCGGGAACTACCACAGCAACCAGCTCCACGTCGTCGAGCGGCTCACGCCGATGGGTGAGAACCACATCGTGTACGAGGCGACCATCGAGGATCCGGAAGTGTTCACCGAGCCCTGGACGATCCGCATGCCGCTGTACCGGCGCCTGGAGGAGAACCTCCAGATCCTCGACTACGACTGCGTCGACTTCTTCCTCGACGCGCTGATCGAGCCCTGACGGATACCGCCATGATCGGTAGAAGCAGGAGGACGAGAACGATGCGTACTACCATCTCTATTGCGATCCTCGGCCTGGGTCTGCTGCTGGCTCCCCCGCCGGCGGCTGCGCATCATGCGTTCTCGGCCGAGTTCGACGCCGACCGGCCGCTGCAGCTGCTCGGCACCGCCAACGCCCGCGACATCACGCTGCCCGACGGGTCGCAGTTCTACGTCGGCTCATCGGGCACCGGCGCGCCCGGCCAGCCCTAGGCGCAGGTCCGACGATGCGTTGCACTATCCCGGCGTCCGCCGCCGGCGCCGCACTGACGGCGCTGGCGGTGCTGGCCCCGCCCGCCGCCGGCCAGCAGGTCGAGATTCTCGATACGCAAATCCAGTACAACCGGGGCCAGAACGTGGCGCCCTTGTACGAAGGCTGGATCCGCAATCCGGACGGCACCATCGACATGTGGTTCGGCTACCTGAACAAGAACTACGAAGAGGTGCTGCACGTCCCGATCGGGCCCGACAACCGCCTCGAGCCCGGCGGGCCCGACCGCGGCCAGCCGGCCGTGTTCGTCCCGCGCCGCCGCCAGGGCGGGGCGGTCGCCCGCCGGGAGAACTACGTGTTCAGGGTGTCGCTGCCCGCCGACTTCGGCGAGCAGGACGAGGTCGTGTGGACGGTGACCGCCCACGGGCAGACGGACCGGGCCGTCGGCATCCTGCTCGACGTATACGCGCTGCAGGGACCGCCAGGGGGCAACACGCCCCCGGCCGTCAGCCTGACGGCCGATCGAGCGTTCGCTGCCGTCGGCGAGACGATCACGTTGACCGCCACCGTCCGCGACGACGGGCTGCCGCAAGGAGCTCGCCAGCCGGGCCACGTCCGATGGCTCCGGTATCGCGGGCCGGGAGCCGTCACGTTCGATCCGCCCCGATCGACGTTCCCCGAGGCTGACGGTCCCCTCGCCGGCATCGAGTTCGGCACCCGCGCCACGTTCACCGAGCCCGGGACGTACGTGCTGCAGGCCGCCGTCAACGACGGCGACACGAACCCGGCCGGCTGGCCGCGGGTCCCCGCCACGACGTTCGTGTCGGTGACGATCGACGTGAGGGGGTTGCCATGACGTTCGTTGCGACGCTGGAGCCGACAGCCGTCTGGAGCCACTTCGATACGATCCTGACCATTCCGCGCGCCTCCAAGGACGAGGCCCGGATGCGCCGGCACGTGGAGGACACCGCGGCCCGCTGCCGTTGCGACCACGCGGTCGACGCCGCCGGCAACGTCGTGGTGCGCAAGCCGGCCGCCCCCGCACACGAGGCGGCGCCGGTCACGATTCTCCAGTCGCATCTCGACATGGTGCAGGAGAAGAACGCCGACGTCGCCCACGACTTTGCAACCGACGCCATCGTCCCGCGGCGGGACGGCGACTATCTGAAGGCAACCGGCACCACCCTCGGATCGGACAACGGAATCGGCGTCGCGGCGATGCTGGCGGTCATGGAGGCGACGGACCGGATCCACGGACCGCTGGAGCTGCTGTTCACGATCGACGAGGAGACCGGCCTCACCGGCGCGGCACAGCTCGACGCCGGACTGCTGGCCGGACGGCGGCTCATCAACCTCGATTCCGAGGAAGAAGGACTCGTCTACGTCGGCTGCGCGGGCGGCGGCGACACGCGGATCACGCTTCCGCTCACGCCCGCCGCGGCGGAAGGCGACGACGTGGCCGTGCCGCTGGCGTTGACGGGTCTCAAGGGCGGGCATTCCGGCTGCGACATCCATCTGCAGCGCGGGAACGCGGTCGCCCTGCTGGCGCGAGCGTTGTGGGCGGCGCGCCTGCGGGCGCCGCTGCGCCTGGCCCGGCTCGAGGGCGGCAGCGCGCACAACGCGATCCCGCGCGAGGCGTTCGCCACGGTCGTGGTCGGCCGGTCCGAGCGCGAGCGCGTCGTGGCCGCCATCCGCGAGGAGTTCGCTGCGATTCAGGACGAGTACCGGCCGGCCGACCCCGCCATGGCGCTGGCGGTCGGCGACGCGGACCGGGCGGACACGTCCTGGACCAGCGCGACCACGACCACCGTGCTGCGACTGATCGCGAGCCTGCCGCACGGCGTCGAGGCGATGAGCTACGACATCCCGGACCTGGTCGAGACGAGCAACAACCTCGCCACCGTCAAGGCAGCGAACGGATCGCTCGTGGTCACCACGAGCTCCCGCTCGTCGATCGACGCCGCGCTCGATGCGCTCCGCCGCCGCATCCGCGCGACCGCCGAGCTGGCCGGCGCCGGCGCGGACCAGCGTCCCGCCTATCCGGGCTGGAAGCCGAACCTCGATTCGCCGCTGCTCGAGGTCGTCAAGAGCGTCCACGCGCGGGAGCTGGGGTCGGCCCCCGGCGTCAAGGCCATTCACGCCGGGCTCGAATGCGGCATCATCGGGAAAAAGGTGCCGGGCATGGACATGATCTCCTTCGGCCCGGTCATCGAGTTCCCCCACTCGCCGGACGAACGCGTCCACATCGAGTCGGTGGGCAGGTTCTACCGCCTGCTGACCGCTACCCTGGCGGTGCTCGCGTAGCACGGCCGGGCGCGCGCCCGGCCGTCGATCCGTCGCCTCGCGAACGGCGTGCGGACTGCCGCACGGCGATGACCCGGCCAGGACTAGGAGCTGTAGCCCGAACCGTCGTCTGCTTCCGTGGTCCGCTCGCTGCCGGACGCGGGCGGTTCCGCACCGGCCTGCTTCCGGGACGCCGTCCCGCGCCCCGCGAACAGCCCGCCGGCAAAGCCGATGACGGCGAAGAAGATGTTGGCGAACACCTGCCGCAGCTCTCCGGGAAGGTTGCCGGACGCGAGCAGGATGCCGCCCGACCCCACCACGAGCAGCAGGAGCAGGGTGCTCGTCGAGGAATGCGAGAATCCCGACTGCTTCGTGAAGAAGAACCCGATCAGCGCGACCAGATTGATGGCCACGACGGACACCAGCACCCACTCCTGAAAGTCAAAGTCCATCGGCTCCCTCCGCTAGCGGAGTCCGTGCCGCGGCGCGGACTCCTGGCCCGGAAAATCGTCGCCTGCGGCTCCGATTACCGCCCAACCAATTCTTCAGGGGCTCCGCGCCGTTCCTCGGCGCGGAGCCCTACAGCGAAAATAACATGGAAACTGACCGCCGTGTTCCGCCAGGCCACGGTCCTCGCCTCCGCCCGGGGCATGACGCTCCAGCAGCTCTTCACCGCAGCGATCGAGGACAGACTCCGGCGGGATGCGTCCCCGCCAGGCAGCGCCGGCCGGCCGGCGCCCTGGATGGCCGGGTTCCGCGCGCTCTACGACGTTGCCGGAGGAGAACCGTCGTCTGCTCGGCGTCACCGAGGACGAATTCGAAACGCTGGCGCCCGACGACATCCCGTGATCCTGGACCCCATTGGTGACGCGCCGCGGCATGTGCCATGATCGGGGAGCCCCGGCGCCACGCGACAGGCCGCTCGGACCGGAGGACGGAGGCAGACTGATGATGGGTGGTACGCACCGTCTCGTTCGCAGATTGGCGCGCACGCGGCGCCGGACGGCGGCGCTGGCCGCCGCATTGGCACTCTGCACCATCGTGGCGGCACCCGCGCTGGGACAGGACGGCGCGCCCGGCGAGTGGCGCCACTACGCCGGCGGCGTGAGCGGCCACAAGTACTCGCCGCTGAGCCAGATCTCCAGGGCAAACGTGCAGCAGCTCCGCGTGGCGTGGCGCTACCCGTCGCCCGATCTCGCGTTCCAGGACGATCCGGTCCTTCGGCGGTCGCGCAACGAGGACACCCCGCTGATGGTGAACGGTCAGCTCTACAGCATCACGGGCCTCGGCATCATCTCCGCGCTCGACCCCGCCACCGGAGCGGTCCGCTGGGTGTACGACCCCGAGAGCTACGCGCTGGGGCGTCCGAACAACGGCGGGTTCCTGCAGCGCGGCATCGGCTACTGGACCGACGGCACGCAGGAGCGGCTGCTGATCGGCACCGCCGACGCCTACCTGCTGTCGCTCGACGCGCGGACCGGCCGGCCCGACCCGGAGTTCGGGGACGACGGCAAAGTGGACCTGACCATCGGCATCCGGGACGTCGTGCGCAGCACCAACTTCTCCGCACGGCGGCCCCTCGTCGCCGGCGACGTCGTCGTCGTCGGCAACTCGATCGGCGACTCCTCGCGCACGCGGCGGATGCCGCCCGGGGACGTGCAGGCATACGACGTGCGCACGGGCCGCAAGCTCTGGACCTTCCACACCATTCCGCGCGAGTACGAATCGGGTTACGAGACCTGGCTGAACGGATCGGCCGAGTACACGGGCAACGCGAACGTCTGGGCCGGCATCGCGTACGACCCGGAGCTCGACTACCTCTACATGGCCACCTCCACGCCGACCAACAACTTCTACGGCGGCGAGCGGCCCGGCGACAACCTGTACGCCGAGAGCATCGTCTGCGTGGAGGCCAAGACCGGCGCGCGCGTCTGGCACTTCCAGGCCATCCATCACGGCATCTGGGACTACGACTTCGCCGCCATGCCGGTGCTCGGCGACATCACCGTCGACGGGCGCACGATCAAGGCCATCATGCAGGTGAGCAAGCAGGCGTTCACCTACGTGTTCGACCGGGCGACCGGCGAGCCGGTCTGGCCCATCGAGGAGCGGCCGGTGCCGCCGTCCACCGTGCCCGGCGAGCAGGCGGCGCCGACGCAGCCCTTCCCCACCAAGCCGCCGGCGTTCGACCTGCAGGGCACGACCGAGGACCAGCTGATCGACCTCACCCCGGAGCTCAGGCAGCGCGCGCTCGAGAAGCTGCGGCAGTTCGACTACGGACCGCTCTTCACCCCGCCGACCGAGCGCGGCACCCTGATGCTGCCGGGCCTGATCGGGGCGGCGAGCTGGGGCGGCGCCGGGTTCGACGCGGAGACCGGCATCCTGTACGTGCCCTCGCGCACGTCGCCGTCCATCGCCAGGCCGACCCGGCCCGGCGAGCGGCGGCGGCGCATCCCGCTCAGGGTCGGCGCCGACACGACGGTCGAGGGCATTCCCCTCTTCAAGCCGCCCTGGGCGCGGCTCACGGCCATCGACATGAACCGGGGCGAGATCCTGTGGATCAGCCCGCTCGGCGACGGACCCCGCAACCACCCGCTGCTGCGCGATCTCGATCTGCCTCCGCTCGGCGACCACATCGACGGCCAGAGCGTCGTGGTGACGAAGGAGCTCGCCTTTGCGGCCGTCTGGCGCCGCGACCGCCGCGACGGGAGCCGCCTGACGCCGAGCTGGGATCCCTGGGGCGACCCGGACGCCGGGCGGAAGCTGATCTACGCCTTCGACAAGCGGAACGGCGAGCTGCTGCACGTCATCGAGCTCGACGGCTTCGCGGCATCTGCGCCCATGACCTATCTCCACGAAGGCAAGCAGTACATCGCGGTGGCGGTCGGCGGCAACGAGGACAACGCGCTGGTGGCGCTGAGCCTGCCCGACTGACGAACCGGCAACCGACAGACGAACCCCATGCACGACATGCTGCCCACTGGCTCACGAATCGGCCTGCTGGTCGTAGTAACGTTTGCTGCACTGCTCGCCGCGCTGCCGGCGCCGTACGCCGCGCAGGAGCCGCGTACCGTCTGGGACGGCATCTACACGGAGGCGCAGGCCACGCGCGGCGAGCAGGTCTACCAGGACGAATGCACGTTCTGCCACCTCGACGATCTGATGGGCGATGCGTTCGCCACGCCGCTGATCGAGGACGCGTTCACGTTTCGCTGGGAAGGCAGCACGGTCGGCGACCTGATGACGGTCATTCAGGTCACCATGCCGGCCGACCGGCCGGCGACGCTGAGCAACGAGGCCGTCGCGGACGTCATCGCGTTCCTGCTGAAGATGAACGAGTACCCCGCCGGCGAGGAGGATCTGGCGGCCGATCAGGCTGCGCTGGAAGACATCGCCATCGTGGCAGCGCCGGACTCCTAGCAGTCCCCGACACGGCACCAACGGCTACCTGCGATAGGCCGGCTCGAGACCGGCGAACATGGGATAGTGCTTGACGTTCAGCGTCTCGAGCGCCGCGTCTTCCAGAGTGGCGGTCGCCGCGATGATCGCATCGGCCAGGCCGATGCCGTGCGAGGCCCCGTAGTCGCGCTTGTAGAGTCCGCCGACTCGGCCGATGTCTTCCGTCACGGGAACCACTCTGAACAACCCGAGGAGGTCGTCGAGAACGGTCTGCTCGGTATCTTCCCTGCCGCCCCTGACTCCGGCATACAGTTCGGCGACGGTGACCGACGACACCATGATGCGTTCCGAGTGGGCGTTGACGAACGATACCGCCTGATCATGGCCGCGTAGGAAATCGATCAAGACGTCGGTATCGAGCAGGATCGGCTTCAGCATCCTTCAATTCCGGTCCCACCCGCGCCGCAGCCCAGCGAGGTCCGGAACCTGCGCGCGGCCGCGCCACACGCCAGCCGCCCGGCGGAGGATCGCCTCGCGGCGACGATGGCTGTTCTGTTCGATGAAGCGATCCACTGCCTCGCGTATCACCTCGCTCTGGCGTTGCCCCCTGTGGTCGGCGATGGCGGCGAGTTCCGTGCGCTGTTGCTCCGTCAGGTAGATCTGTGTGCGCACCATGGGATCTCCATTGATGTATACACCATCAGCATACATCATCTCTGGTGAGACCGAAACCGCTCGAACACCGAGACCCGGTTTGGTTGGCGTCCCCGGCCATTCCGTGCCCGCGCCAATGGTCGCCCACCGTCTCATGTGTCATGATCGGCCGGTCCAACAGCGGAGGCAGACCGTGAGCAACGAAGGTCGCCGCGGACGCTCGATACTGGCCGGCGTGCTGACGGTATCCCTGGCGCTGGCCGCCGCGGCGGGGGCCGGCGAGGCCGCCGACGGCATCGGCCTCGCGCGCGAGACGTTCGTCGATGCGTCCCGTCCCACCAAGGCCAGCCCGCCGTTTCCGGGCGCGCCGGATCGGCGGCTGGACACGTGGATCTGGTACCCGGCCGACGGCGACGCCGCGGCGGCGGTGCCCGGCGCGCCGGCCCGCGCGGGCGGCCCGTGGCCGCTGATCGTCTACAGCCACGGTACGTACGGCCGGCCGGACAACGCCACGCACTTCATCGAGGACCTGGCGCGCAACGGCTACGTGGTGGCCGCGCCGGCTTTTCCGCTCACGTCGAGCGTGGCCCACACGGAGCTGCCGGCCGCGGACGTGACCGACGCCGGCAGCCAACCGGGCGACGTCAGCTTCGTGATCGACTCGCTGCTCGCCCACCCGCGGCTCGGTCCGCTGATCGACGCCGATCGGATCGGGGCCGCCGGGATCTCCCTGGGCGGCATCACGACCTACTTCCTGAGCTTCGGCCTGCCGACGCGGGACCCGCGGATCAAGGCCAGCGCGCCCATCGCCGGGGGCGATCCGCCCTACGCCGCCCTGAGCTTCGGCCTCGGATTCAACGGGGTCGTGCCGGCGCCGGTCAGCACCCCGGTGCTGCTGCTGGTCGGCGACGCCGACATCTTCGAGGCGCAGACCGCCGGTCCCGCGGCCGCCTACGCGCGGCTTCTGCCGCCCAAGCGGCAGGTCATGATTCGCGACGCGCCCCACGTCTGGTTCGGCGACCGCGACCACGTGCCGCCGGACGACGTCAATCCCGACTGCCTCTGGTTCGGGGAGAATGCGGGCGGCCAGCCCCCGCAGTGCGCCGAGCGGCGCCCCCTGATCGACCCCGCCCGCCAGAAGGCCATCACGCGCCACGCCCTGCTGGCGTTCTTCGACGCGTACCTAAAGGACGACGCGGACGCCCTCGCGCGCCTCGACGCCATCGGCGAGACGTTCGCCGAAGTCACGCTCCGCCAGGAGCGCACCGCCCCCTGAACCCGCAAGGCGCGCACGGCGCGCCTCGGCGGGAGCGGCGCGGGGCGAAGGGGGTCCCCGCAAGCGGACGCCGGGGGTGCGGGGCAAAGCCCCGTCTGATGGAAGCTAGTTGGTCGGCCACAGCACGCCCTGGCTGTTCGTGCCCTCGGCGCCGGCCGGAATCGGTCCCATGCCCTTGTAGACGAACTTCTGCACGCGCGACCCTTCGTAGGTCTCGGTCGTGTAGATGTTCCCGTCCGAGTCGACCGCGATGCTGTGCACGGCGAAGAACATGCCGGGCTGCCGGCCGCCGTCGCCGAACGCGGTCAACACCTCCAGCGTCTCGCGCAGGAGGATGTAGACCTTCATGTTCTGCCCGTCGGCCAGATACAGATACGTCTGCTCCGGATCGTGCGAGAAGTCGATGTCCCAGGTCGACCCCTGCGACAGGGTGTTCGGTGCGACGATCGCCTCGGTGACGAAGGTCCCGTCCTTGTGGAACACCTGTATCCGGTCGGCGGCCCGGTCGCAGACGTACACCAGGCCGTCGTTCGAAATCTCCGAGCAGTGCACCGGGCCGCGGAACTGCTGGGCGGGCTCCGATCCCGGCGTGTATCGGCCGAGGTCGACGCTGTCGTCCGGCTCGTTGCCGTACGCGCCCCAGTAGCGCTTGAGCTCGCCGGTGTCCACGTCGATGACGGCAACGCGCCGATTCAGGTAGCCGTCGGCGAGGTACGCCTCGTCGGCTTCCGGGTCGATCCCGATCTTCGCCACGCGTCCGAAGCTGTCGCCGGCGTGGCTGTCGCGCTCGAACAGCGGCTGGCCGTCCTGCTCCCCGGCGGCCCGGGCGCCGAACGACCCGAACTGCCGCAGGAAGCTGCCGTCCCGCGCGAACTTCAGCACGTGGGAATCGGGTCCCCCGTTGCCGCCGATCCAGACGTTGTCCATGTGGTCGATGGTGATCCCGTGGTTCGACACCGGCCAGGTGTAGTCCCCGGTCTCCGTCCCCGGACCGCCCCAGCTCGAGAGCAGGTTGCCCTCCTGGTCGAATTCGAGGACAGGCGGCCCCGGCGCGCAGCACTCGCTCAGCGGGGGGTCCTGGACGAGGCCAATCTCCGTCCTCGCGACGAACTGGTCCGGCGTGTTGCGGTGGACGACCCAGATGTGGTCCCGCGAATCGACGTCGACGCCGATGGTCGCGCCCATCAGCCAGTGATTCGGGAGATTCTTGGGCCACAGCGGATCGACCTCGAACATCGGCGCCATGCCGCTTTCGCCCTCCATGGCGGCGCGCTGCTCCTCCGCCGCGTCCTCCACGAGAGACGAGCCGACGCCGCAGGCCACGATCAGCCCGAGCAGGGACAAGCCGGCGAAGAGATTGCGGGTGCGTCGCATCGGGTTCCTCCTGGCCCCCGGCGGCGGGGGTCTACGTGCAATCGAATGACCATCCTCCGTGGCCTGGGAGCATGGGAGCCGCTCAGGCGACGATCTGCGGAATCGGCACCCCGTGGACGTCGGTCAGACGCATGTCGCGGCCGTTGTATCGATATGTCAACCGCGTGTGGTCGATGCCGAGCAGGTGCAGCATGGTCGCGTGCAGATCGTGCGCCGACACCCGCTGCTCCACGGCCCGGTAGCCGAAGTCGTCGCTCGCGCCGATCACCTGCCCGCCCCGGACGCCGGCGCCGGCCATCCAGCCGGTCATGGTGCCCGGGTTGTGGTCGCGTCCGACCCCG
Organism: Vicinamibacterales bacterium; assembly: GCA_965222265.1. GTDB lineage: Bacteria > Acidobacteriota > Vicinamibacteria > Vicinamibacterales > UBA8438 > JAAXGX01. The sequence goes on along the minus strand of CBDCTP010000003.1, from coordinate 3,303,646 downwards.
CGCTGGGAGATCGGCATGCGGCCGAACTCGGCGTGCCACACCAACAGGGTCGAGTCGAGCAGGCCGCGCGCCTTGAGGTCCGTCAGCAGGCCGGCGATGGGCAGGTCCGTCTCGGCGGCATGCAGGGTGTGGTTCTCCTGCAGGTTGCTGTGCGCGTCCCAGGTGTCGGTGTTCTGCTGGCCCAGCCCGCCGTGGAAGAGCTGCACGAAGCGGACGCCGCGCTCCACGAGGCGCCGTGCCAGCAGGCACTGGCGACCGAACGGCTCGGTGATGGCGTTGTCGAGGCCGTAGAGCTTCTTCGTCGCTTCCGACTCTGCGGAGATGTCGACCGCCTCCGGGGCGCAACCCTGCATCCGGTAGGCGAGCTCGTACGACGCGATGCGCGCGGCCAATTCGGAGTTGCCCGGATTCTTCGCCAGGTCGATCTCGTTCAGCCTGGCCAGCGTGTCGAGCCGCGCGCGCTGCTGCGCCACGGTCATCCCCTCCGGCGGCTGCAGATCGACGATCGGATCGCCGACGGCGCGGAACAGCGTGCCCTGGTAGGTGGCCGGCATGAACCCGGCGCTCCAGTCGTTCGGTCCGCCCAGCGGCCCGCCGCGGTGATCGTTCATCACCACGAACGCCGGCAGGCTCGCGCTCTCCGAGCCGAGCCCGTAGGTGACCCACGACCCGACCGCCGGAAACCCCATCCGGATCTGGCCGCTCTGCATCTCGTAGGTAGCCTGGATGTGGTCGTTCGAGCGGCCGTAGATGGAGCGGATGAACGCCAGCTCGTCGACCTTCGCGCCGAGGTGCGGAAAGATCTCCGACACTTCGATGCCGCTCTCGCCGTACCGGCTGAACTCGAAGGGACTCGGCATGAGCGGGCCGGGATGCCCCTGGCGCACGACCACGGAATCTGCCAGCGGCTGGCCGGCGTGGCGGGCGAGCGCCGGCTTCGGATCGAACGTGTCGACCTGGCTGACGCCGCCGCTCATGAAGAGCGAGATGACCGCCTTCGCGCGCGGCTCGAAGTGGGGCGCCTTCGGCGCGAACGGGTTGCCGGCGAGCGGCGCCCTGCAGGCGCCGGGCTGCGCGGCGGCCGCCGCGAGCAGCCCCTGCCGGCCCAGCATGTCGACGAGCGCCAGGCCCGCGATGCCGCCCCCCGACTGGAAGAGGAAGTCGCGCCGCGACCAGAACGTCCGCTTGCGGCAGTGGTGGTGATGGCTGGGCATCGTCGCTACCTCAAGTACAGGAACTCGTTCAGATTCAGCATGACGTGCGCCAGATCGACCAGCCCCCGCCCGGCGGCCAGCTCGCGGGCGATGGCGGCCTCCGCGGCCGTCGGCGGGCGCGTCAGCGCGATGCGGTAGGCGAGGTCGACCTGCGCCTGCAAATCCTCCGGCGCCGCGCGCTCGAGCCGCGCGGCGAAGAGCCGCGCCTGGTTCAGCACGAACGGGTTGTTCATGAGCGTCAGCGCCTGCGTGGAGACGGTCGACACGTTGCGGGCCGCGGCCGTCTGGTTCTGGTCGGGCAGATCGAACGTCTCGAAGAACGGGAAGCCCAGCGAGCGGCGCCGGTAGACGTAGACGCTCCGGCGCCACACCTGCGGCCCGTCGGGCTCGACGCACCAGATGCCCTCGTGCGGAACCTCGATCCGCCGCCCGTCCGGCAGGCTGCCGCACCAGAGCCCCTTGCCGCCCGACGTCCGCAGGATGTCCTCCGGAACGTGCGGGAAGACCGGCGGCCCGCCCACCGTCAGGTCGATGCCGCCGCTGACGGTCATGATGGCGTCGCGCAGCGCCTCGGCCTCGAGCCGTTGCGGGCGGTAGCGCCACAGCAGGCGGTTGTCGGGATCCACCGCCGCGCTCGCCTCGTGTCGGTCCGCGGAGGCCATCTGGTAGGCGGCGGACGTCATCAGCAGCCGGTGCATCTCCTTGGTGCTCCAGCCGCGATCCATGAACTCCACCGCCAGCCAGTCGAGCAGCGCCGGGTGCGTAGGGGCGTCGCCCATGCGGCCGAGGTTGTCGAGCGTCCGCACGATGCCGCGCCCGAAGTGGTGGTGCCAGATCCGGTTGACGATGACGCGCGCGGTGAGCGGGTTGTCGCGCGAAGCAATCCACTCGGCCAGCGCGAGCCGGCGCCCGGAGGTGCGCCCGTTAGGCCGCGGAATGACCGTCGGCGGATCGCCGTAGGTGGCGGCGCTGAGAAAGCCTGGCGACATCTCGGAGCCGGCGCTGAACGGGTCGCCCCGGATCAGGAAGTAGCTGGGGGGTGCCTCGTAGCCGGGCCCGCCCGGCTCGTGCAGGAAGGTCCCCGGCTCGTCGGGCGGGATGCGGCACTCCGGGCAGCCGATGACCTGGTCGCCGGGACCGTCGGGCGCGAACCGGTAGTCGCCATCGGTGACGATCTCCGCCATGGGGGGCTCGGGAGGCCGCCGGGCATCGAGCGCGGCGAGCCGCCCGCGCAGCGTGTCGACGCGGGCCTTGTCCTCCGGGCTCATGGCCGCGGCGATGTCCCAGCGCGGTGAGTTGATCGAGAGCACCTGCGCCGCCAGGAGCTGCTCGCCGGGCGTGCGCTCGGCCTCCGGCTTGAAGGCCGCCGCCTGCACGTTCTCCGGGAACCGCTCCCTGATCAGCTCGTTGCGGAACCGCTCGCGATACGGCGCCTCGATGGCCGCGATCTCGTCCTCCAGCGGCCGCTGCGCGCGGTCGACCGCGGCGTTCCGCGCCCGCCACGCGTCGGCTGCCGCGCGGTCGAGCAGCGGCCAGTCCGTCTCGACGTACCCGAAGATCGATGCCTGCAGGCTGTAGTAGTCCCGCTGCGGGATCGGATCGAACTTGTGATCGTGGCAGCGGGCGCACTGGACGGTCATCCCCAGCAGCCCGCGCCCGACGGCTCCGAGGACGTCGTCGAGGTAGTCGTGCCGCCGCTCGGGGTTGTCCTTCTCGCGGAACTGGACCCGCGGCCCGGCCCGCAGGAAGCCGGTGGCGACGAGCGTCTCGTCCGTGGTGTGGTCCAGCTCGTCGCCCGCAATCTGCTCCCGGATGAACTGGTTGTACGGCTTGTCGTCGTTGAAGGCGTCGATCACGTAGTCGCGGTAGCGCCAGGCGTGCGGCCGCGTGTAGTCCTGCTCGAAGCCGGCCGAGTCGGCGTAGCGGGCCACGTCCAGCCAGTGCCGGCCCCAGCGCTCGCCGTAGTGGGGCGAGGCGAGCAGCCGATCGACGAGCCGCTCCCAGGCGCCGCGCGCCGTATCGGCCATGAACTCGTCCGCCTGCTCCGGCGTCGGCGGCATGCCGGTGAGATCCAGATAGCCGCGGCGCAGCAGCGTCAGCCGGTCGGCCCGGCGCGCCGCGCGCGCGCCCGCCTCCCGGCGGGCTGCCTCGAGAAAGCGGTCGACCGGGTGGGTGAACGCGCCGGCCACCGGCACCGGAGAGCGCACCGGACGCCGGAAGGCCCAGTAGTCGCGGGCACCCGGCGGCAGGTCGGCGCCCTCGAGCGCCGCCAGCGCGGCGGCGGCGGTGGTGGTTGCGCCGCCCGCGTCCCAGTGCGCCCCCTGGTCGATCCAGGCGCGCAGCGCCGCCACCTCGGCGTCCGTCAGCTCCTCGCCGCCCATCGGCATCGCGGGCTGATCGAGGCCGGTCACCATCCGGAACAGCCGGCTGTCCTCCGCGCGCCCGGGCACCAGCGCCGACCCCTGCGCGCCTCCCTCGAGCGCGCCGGCGCGCGTCCGGAGATCGAGGCCGGAGAGCTGCGCGGCCGCGCCGTGGCAGTTCCAGCAGGTCCGCTCCATGATGGGGCGGATGTGGTCCTCGAACGTGATGGGCTCCGTCTGGGCCGCGGCCGGGGCGGCGAGCGCGGCCGTGGCCGCGATTGTCAGGACGGCCGCGACTGACGGTCTTGCACTGCGCATCTTCAATCAAACGGGGCTGCGCCCCGCACCCCCGGCGTCCGCTTGCGGGGACCCCTGCGCCCCGCGCCGCTCCCGCCGAGGCGCGCTGTGCGCGCCTTGCGGAGACTCCCGGCCAACACGATAGCACCATCGCCGCTGTCCTGACCTCGTCATTGCTGCAGAGGGTGACGGCGCCGCCGCCACCGACACGATGGTGGGACTGTCCCTTGCCTGCCCGGTGCTTCCGGATGCATCATGGGGCTGTTCGGACGAGAACGCACACGAGGAGGAAAGCGATGAGATTTCGATGTCAGGCGGTTGCGGTGCTCGCGCTCGTGGCCCTGATGCCCGCGCTTGCCGCGGCACAGGCGACGGTGCCTCCGACGGCGTGGGGTGATCCCGATCTCCAGGGCGTGTGGGACTACCGTACCCTCACGCCGCTCGAGCGGCCCGTGGAGCTGGGGGACAAGGCGTATCTGACCGAGGAAGAGGCGGCCGAGCTCGAGAGCGAGACGCTGGCCCGGAACGAGCGCCTGCTCAACCGCGAGCGGCAGCAGGCCACCGCCAGCGATCAGGTCGACCGCCGGGCGGACGGCACGCCGGGCTTCTACAACAACTTCTGGCTGGACCGGGGCACCACGGCCATCGGTACGCGCCGCACCTCGCTGATCGTGGAGCCGTCCAACGGACGGATGCCGGCCCTGACGGCGCCGGCAGCGCGCCGCGCCGCGTCCGCGGAGGCGGAGCGCGTCGCCGGCGTGCGCCGCGGCATGCTGCCGGCCGCGAGCTGGACCGACCTCGACGCGGGCGACCGCTGCATCCAGCACGCGAAGGCGGGCCCGCCCATCAGCACCGGTGGTTACAACAACAACGTCCAGATCTTCCAGACGCCCGGCTACGTCGTGCTGCTGGCCGAGCAGAACAACGACGCGCGCATCGTTCCGCTCGACGGCCGGCCGCACGTGGCGCCGGGAATCCGGCAGTGGATGGGCGACTCGCGCGGCCGCTGGGAAGGCGCGACGCTCGTTGTCGAGACCCTTCGCTTCAACGGCAAGCACGACCAGATCGGCCGCCCCCTGCTGAGCACCGGCGAGAATCTGACGTTGATCGAGCGGTTCACGCGTACGGGCGCCGAGAACCTCATGTACGAGTACACGGTCAACGACCCGACCATCTGGACGAGTGCCTGGACCGCCCAGCACCCGATGAAGCTGAATTCAGACCCGCTCTACGAGTTCGCCTGCCACGAGGGGAACTACGGGCTCGAGGGCATCCTCGCCGGCTCCCGCGCCGAGGAGGCGGAAGCGATGGCGGAATCCAAGTAGCATCGGCGGCTCGCAAGGCGGGGCGGCCGGCGGCCGCCCCGCCACCATTCCGCGCCCCTCAGTCGCCGGCGCCGAACAGGTCCTGCATCACCAGGTAGCCGCCCTGGCGCATGCCCAGCGCCGCGTAGGTCGCCTGCGCGCGGGCGTTTTCGCGCTCCACGTACAGCCGCACGCCGACCACGCCCGGGTCCGCCGCCGCCCGCTCCCGTATGTGCTCGTACAGCACCCGGCATACGCCCTGCCGCCGGTGGTCGGGGTGCACGTACACGCTCTGGATCCACCAGATGTCGCCGTTCCGCCAGTCGCTCCATTCGTGCGTATGCATCATCTGGCCGACGATGCCCTGCCCGCACGCCACGTAGTAGGCGCCGCGCGCGGCGTCGGTCAGCAGCCCCCGCACGCCCCGGCGCACCGTCTCGCGATCCAGATGGGTGTCTTCGCTCTCCGCGGCCAGGCGGATATTGAAGTCGACGATCGTCTCCAGATCGTCGAGGGTGGCCCTGCGAATGGCATGCCCGCGCGTGGACACTTCCGTCAGTCCACCCCGGCCAGCGGCTGCAGGCCGGTCTCGGCGACGGTCGCGGCCACCTCCTCGGACGACAGGTAGTCGATGAGCCGCTGCCCGCCCGCCGCGTTCCGCGCCTGCGCCATGACGCCGGTCGAGAACGTGGTGACCCGCTGGTACTCGGCCGGAAGGGGGCCGGCGTACGCCGCCCCCTCGATCGACAGGATCTCGCTCACCTGCTGAAAGCCGACCTCGACCTCGCCGCGCGCGACGACCGCGGCGACGCGCTCGCTGACTATGCGCCGGCTCTTCGGCGCGAGCTGTTCGGACAGGCCGAGCCGCGGAAACAGCTCGGTGGCCAGGTACGTGCCGCTCACGCTCGCCGAGTACCCGATCGATTCGGCGGCGAGCAGCGCCTCCGCGAACGCCTCCGGCGTGCTGATGTCGGGTAGGGGCTCGCCCTCGCGCACGGCCATGCCGATCGACGAGCTGGCCAGGTCCACGCGCGAGCCAGGCCGGATGAGGCCCTGCGCGGCCAGCTCGTTCAGCCCGGCCTGCGACATGATCAGCACGTCGAAGCGCTCGCCGCGCTCCAGCCGGGCCGGGATCGAGTCCGGCGCACCGCCGGTGGACGCGCCCTGGGCCGTGATCAGCCGGATGCCGGTCGCGGCCTCGAAGCGCGGGGCGAGCACGTCGTACGCCGCGGCGAAGCCGCCGGACGTGAGAACGTGAACTCGCCCGGTGCGTGCGCGTCGTCCGCGGCCTGCTGCGCGCGGGAGGGCGCCACGCAGGCGGCGATCGCTGCCGCCAGCGCGAGCGACAGAGCTGCAACCGAGCCCTTCGGGCTGCTGCCGTATCCCATGCCAACTGATACTATCAGCACACCGATGGACCCGGGGCGCACGTACGACGTCCTCGTCGCGGGCGGCGGCAACGCGGCGCTCTGCGCGGCCCTCACGGCCCGCTCGGCGGGCGCGAGCGTGCTGCTGCTCGAGTCCGCTCCCAGGCACTTCCGCGGCGGCAACAGCCGGCATACCCGCAATCTGCGCTGCATGCACGACGGCCCCGCGCATCCGCTGACCGGCGCCTACCGCGCGGAGGAGTACTGGCAGGACCTGCTGGACGTGACCGGCGGGCGCACCGACGAGACGCTCGCCCGGATGGTGATCAGCGGCACGGCGGGCTGCCGCGAGTGGATGACCGCCCACGGCGCGCGCTTCCAGCCGTCGCTCGGCGGCGTCCTGCATCTCTCTCACACCAACGCGTTCTTCCTGGGTGGGGGCAAGGCGCTGATCAACGCCTACTATCGCGCGGCCGCGCGCCTTGGGGTCGAGGTCGAGTACGACGCCGAGGTCCGGGATCTCGAGATCGAGGATAGAAGGTTCCGGGGCGCGTTCGTGGCGCGCGACGGCCGCGTCGAGGCGGTCCGCGCCAGAGCCTTCGTGGCGGCGTCCGGCGGCTTCCAGGCCAATCTCGACTGGCTGCGGGCGGCGTGGGGCGCGGCTGCCGACAACTTCCTGATCCGGGGGACACCGTACGACACCGGGCGCGTCCTGCGCGCGCTGATGGACCGCGGCGCCCGCACCACGGGTGATCCGACCCAGTGCCATGCCGTGGCCATCGACGGCCGCGCGCCCCGCTTCGACGGGGGCATCGTGACCCGGGTGGACTGCATCCCGCTCGGCATCGTCGTCAACGCGCGCGCCGAGCGCTTCCACGACGAGGGCGAGGACCTCTGGCCCAAGCGCTACGCCATCTGGGGGCGGCTGGTGGCCCGGCAACCGGGCCAGGCGGCCTTCGTCATCTTCGACGCGCGCGTGCGGGGGCTGTTCATCCCGCCGATGCTGCCCCCGGTGGAGGCGCCGTCCATCCGCGCGCTCGCGGGGCCGCTGGGACTCGACCCGGCCGCGCTCGAGCGCACGGTCTCGGCATACAACGCGGCGGTACGGCCGGGCGCCTTCGATCACACGGCGCTCGACACCTGCTCGACGGCCGGACTGACGCCGCCGAAGAGCCACTGGGCGCGGCGGATAGACCAGCCGCCGTTCTGCGCCTATCCGCTGCGTCCCGGCATCACCTTCACGTACCTCGGCGTGGCGGTCGACGAGCGGGCCCGCATCATCTGGCAGGACGGGAAACCGGCGGAGAACCTGTTCGCCGCCGGCGAGATCATGGCCGGCAACATCCTCGGGCAGGGCTACCTCGCGGGGCTCGGCATGTCGATAGGCACCGTATTCGGCCGCAAGGCCGGCGAGGAGGCGGCGCGTCGTGCCCGCAACTAGCGGGGCGCCGGCCGCGGAGCGGCTGCCCCGGCCTCTCGTAGAGGAAGGGCGGCACGCGGCCCGCATCTGCAACGCCTGCCGCTACTGCGAGGGGCTGTGCCCGGTGTTCCCCGCGATCGAGCGGCGCCTCGACTTCGGGGAGCGCGACCTCCGCTACCTGGCGAACCTCTGCCACGACTGCGGCGAGTGCCTGGACGCCTGCCAGTACGCCCCGCCGCACCCCTTCGGGGTCGACCTGCCGCGTACGCTGGCCGCCCTGCGCCGGGCGTCCTACCGGACCTACGCCTGGCCGGCCGCGCCGGGCGGGCTCTTCGAGCGGAGCGGGCTCGCGCTCCTGCTGGGCGCGGCCGTCGCCCCCCTGCTCTTCGCGTTGGCGCTCGGCCTCATGACCGGCGGGAACGTCTTCCTCGCGCCGCACAGCGACGAGCAGGGCGCCTTCTATCAGGTGCTGCCGCACACGGCGATGGTTGCCGTGTTCGGCGCGCTGGCCGCGTTCGCCGCGGCCGCCCTGCTGGTCGGGCTGCGCCGCTGCTGGCGCGATCTCGGCAGCGGCGCGGAGGTGCAGCCGGGGCGCGGCGCCCTGCGGCAGGCGGCGCGGGACGTCGTGACGCTCCGCCACCTGGCCGACGGCGACCCCGATGGGGGCGCGTTCCGCCGCTGGTGGCACCACTGCACGTTCTACGGGTTCCTGCTCTGTTTCGCCGCCACCTCGGTGGCGGCGTTCTACCACAACGTCATGGGGTGGCCGGCGCCGTACCCCCTGTCGAGCCTGCCGGTGCTCCTGGGCTCGGTCGGCGGCGCGGGCCTGCTGGTCGGCCCGGCCGGCCTGCTCTGGATGAAGCTGCGCCGCTCGCCGGAGCGACACGATCGGGCGCAGCTCGGCATGGATCTCGTGTTGCTGGTGCTCCTCTTCGAAACCAGCCTCACCGGGTTCCTGCTGCTGGCGGCGCGCGAGTCGGCGGCGATGGGCCCGCTCCTGGGCGTGCACCTCGGCGCCGTCGCAGGGTTGTTCCTGCTGCTGCCGTACGGCAAGTTCGTGCACGGCCTGTACCGTTTCTGCGCGCTCGTCCGCTGCGCGCTGGAGGCGAGGTAGCATGCGACTGCTCTGCGTCGTCCTGCTCATCGCCACGTCGGCCTGCGGCGGGCAGACGGGCAGGGCGCCGGAGGTGCTGACCATCCTGGCGCCGGCGGCTCCCGGCGGGGGCTGGGACCAGACGGCGCGCGCCATGCAGGCGACCCTGCAGGACGGCGAAGCCGCCGGCGGCGTCCGGGTGGTGAACGTCGCGGGCGCCGGCGGCACCATCGGCCTGGCGCAGTTCGTCAACGACAACGCGGGTCGTGGCGACGTGCTGCTGGTGACCGGCCTCATCATGGTCGGCGCGGTGCTGACCAACCGCTCGGCGGTGACGCTCGAGGAGACGACGCCGATCGCCAGATTGACCGGCGACTACGAGGTGCTGGTGGTCCCCGACGACTCCCCGTACGACCGGCTGGATGCCTTTCTGGACGCCTGGCAACGCAGCCCCGGGTCGCTCGCGATCGCGGGCGGATCGGCCGGCGGCACCGACCACATGCTGGCCGGCCTGCTGGCGGCGCGGATCGGCATGGACCCGACCGCGATCAACTACGTGCCGCATTCCGGCGGCGGCGAGTCGATCGCCTCGATCCTGGGCGGCCAGGTGGCCGCGGGGATCAACGGCGTCAGCGAACTGGCGCCCCTGATCGATGCCGGCCGCCTGCGGGCGCTGGCCATCTCGAGCGCCGAGCGCCTGCCGGGTCGCGCCATCCCGACCTTCCGCGAGCAGGGCGTCGACCTGACGCTGACCAACTGGCGCGGCGTCGTCGGGCCGCCGCGCCTCGCGGACGAGCAGCGCGCGGCGCTGACGGCCCGCATCGACGCACTGCAACGGTCGCCGGCGTGGCAGGCCACGCTCGCGCGGAACGACTGGATCGATCTGCACCTCTCGGGTCCCGCCTTCGAGACGTTCCTCGACGAGGAGCGCACCCGCGCGGCCGCCGTGCTCGCCTCGATCGGGCTGGCGCGATGACGGCCCGTTCCGATCTGCTGCTCGGCGGCGGCGCCATCCTGCTGGGTCTCGTGCTCGCCGCGGGCGCACTCGGGATCGACACCGGGTTCGGCTACGACCGCATCGGGCCGCGTACGGCGCCGCTCGGCGTCGCGCTGGGCCTGCTGCTGCTGGGGAGTGCCCTGATCGCGCCGACCCTGCGCGGGCGCCCGTCCGCGGACCGCAAAGCATCTCCTCCCGTGCGCTGGGGCGCGCTGGCGTGGCTGACGCTCGCCGGTCTGCTGTTTCTCGCCCTGGCCGGCCGCGCCGGTTTCATCGTGGCCGCGAGCCTGCAGTTCTGGCTGGTCGCGCGCGCATTCTCCGCGGGCCGCCCGCTACGCGACGGCGCGGTGGCCGTGCTGCTGGCGGCGACCGTCTACGCCGCCTTCTCCCGCGGCCTGGGCCTGGCCCTGCCGGCCCGGTTCCTCGAATCGCTGCTCTTCTGACGTTTTCACGTAGAATCATGGCCGGCCAGAACGTAACCGGCGAGCCAGGAGAATCCTTCCAGCAAGGAGGCAGAAATGTGCGATGAACGAACCGATGCCGCCGTCACGCGGTACCTCGAGGAGAAGAAGCTGACACGGCGGCAGTTCGGGGCCGTCTCGGCCGGGGCGGGGCTGGCGTTCCTGCTGCCGCGGCCGGCGAACGCCCAGGAAGTGACGGAGGCCGAGATCGACGTCACGACCCCCGACGGCGTGTGCGACAGCTACTTCGTGCATCCCGCGAGCGGCGCCCATCCCGGCGTCCTGATCTGGCCCGACGCCTTCGGCCTGCGGCCCGCGAAGCGGCAGATGGCCAAGCGGCTCGCCGAGTCCGGCTACTCGGTGCTGGTGGTCAACCAGTACTACCGCTCCCAGCGTGCGCCGATCGTGGAGAGCCGGGACTTCGCCGCGGTGGGCGGCACGCTCAGGCCGCTGATGGGAACCCTGAACGCGGAAACCCACATGAGCGACGCCAAGGCCTTCGTGAGCTTCCTCGACAGCCAGGCGTCGGTCGACAACAACCGCAAGATGGGCACCATGGGCTATTGCATGGGCGGCCCGATCACCATGCGCACGGCGGCGGCGGTGCCGGACCGCATCGGCGCGGGCGCGTCGTTCCACGGCGGCGGCCTGGTGACCGACCAGCCGGACAGCCCGCACCTGCTGGTGCCGCAGATGACGGCGCACTACCTGTTCGCCATCGCCGAGAACGACGACGAGAACGAGCCGGAAGCGAAGAACGTCCTGCGCGAGGCGTTCGCCGCGGCCGGGTTGCCGGCGGAGATCGAGGTCTACGAGGGTGCGCTGCACGGCTGGTGCCCGCCCGATACGCTCGTGTACCACGAGGCCCAGGCGGAGCGCGCGTGGAGCCGTCTGCTCGCCCTCTTCGAGAGCGCGCTGTAGGAATCTGCGCCGTAGAACGGCGCGGATTCCTGCAGGGTTGGTTGGGCGCCAAGCGGAGCCGCCAGGCGACACTTGGCGGGCCAGCTCGCCCGATCGGACACGTCACGACCTGTTTCGAGTGTCCCGCGGACCGACGTCGCGGGGCGCTCGGAGCACCCCGGCTGCCTCATCGCGACCAGAACGACTGGCTCGCACGCAGGCTGGGTCGCTGACCCGCCCCCCGATCAATCGACAAGCCGGCGTCCCGCAATCCAGACGGAGTCGATCCGCCGCGTGTTGCGGATGTCGGCCAGCGGATCGGCGTCCAGCACGAGGAAGTCGGCGTGCCGGCCCGGCTCCAGCGTCCCCAGCTCGCCGAGCCCCATGACTCGTGCCGCGTCTCCGGTGGCGGCGACGAGCGCCTGCATCGGCGTCAGGCCGGCTTTGACCATCAGCTCGAGCTCCACGTGCTCGAAGTAGCCCTGCCAGCGCCCCAGTTGCGTGCCGCTGTCCGTGCCCATGGCGATCGTCACGCCCCCGTCCGCCAGCAGCTGCAGGTTGCGCCGGGCCTGTGCCAGCACCGTCCTCGCTGCGGCGGCCCGCCCGCCGTCGCGGACCTGCGCCTGCAGGTCCGGATCCCGAATCCGTTCCATCTCGGCCCGGTAGGCGTCGCCGCCGCGCAGGAAGAAGGGGTCGCCGAAGAACGCCGGCGTCGTCTCGTACAGGAACAGTGACAGCGTCCGGGTCAGCGTCGGCATGTAGCCAACGTCCCGGCTCGTCAGCGCGGCGATCAGCTCCGCGTCGACGTCGCGGTCGCGTACGCTGTGCACGACGGCGTCCACGCCGGCGTCCGCCAGCCCCTTGGCGTCGTCCAGCGTGACGGCGTGCGCCGCCACCCGCAGGCCGCGCCGGTGCGCCTGGTCGATCAGCGCCCGATAGACCGCCGGCGCCATGTCGTCCGGCCGGTCGTCGAGCCGCGTCTTGACGACGTCGACCCCCAGCTCGGCGATCTGATCGACGCCCGCGCGCGCCTCGGACTCGGTGGCGCCGGCGACGTTCGGACCGGACGCAAACAGCCGCGCGCGGTCGAGCAGGTCGCCACGCGCCTGCTCGTCGCGAACGCGCACGCTCTCCTCCGCCACGCGCCACGGGTACGGCTGCCGCGGCGCGTGCGCGCGGTGAGCTCGGGAGCGTCCGTCGCCCAGAGTGTGCACGGTGGTGACGCCGAAGCCGGCATACACGCGGAGCTGCGCCAACAACTGCTCGCGCAGCGGCAACGCTTCGTCGCCGTCGTTGAGATGCGCGTGCGCGGTGATCAGGCCCGGGACGATGGTCTTGCCGGCAACGTCGACACGTTCGGCGCCGGCGGGGATCGCCAGGTCGGCAGCCGGGACGACCGCCTGAATCCGTCCAGCGCCGATCAGCAGCGCGGTCCGTTCGAGCGGCGGACCGCCCGTGCCGTCGATCACGCGCCCGCCCGAGAGGACCACGACGCCGCCGGGGGCCGGCCCGGGCTGCGCCAGCAGCGCCGCCGCAAGCACCAGCAAACCGCCGCCGGTCGCCAGCGCCGCAAAACGGTGCAGACTCCGCAAAGGCGCGCACAGCGCGCCTCGGCGGGAGCGGCGCGGGGCGCAGGGGTCCCCGCAAGCGAACGCCGGGGGTGCGGGGCAAAGCCCCGTCTGATTGAAGCTGCGCACAGCGCGCCTCGGCGGGAGCGGCGCGGGGCGAAGGGGTCCCCGCAAGCGGACGCCGGGGGTTCGGGGCGCAGCCCCGTTGATTGAAGCCCGGCGCAGCATCAGTCCAGGCCGGGCACGTCCCTGACCCAGGCGGTCGGGCCGTCCTCCCACTTGTTGTGCGTCAACCGCACGACGGTCCGGTCCGCTAGGCGGATGGCATGGAGCTCGCCGTACGGCTGGGGCTGAAAGATGACGCGCAGCAGAGGCAGCTCGTCGCTGAACTCGCTGCGCTGCGACGTGAAGAGCACCCACTCGTCGTCGGGCGAGAACTTCGGGTGCATGTCGTTGCCAGGGTTCCGGGTCAGGCGCTCGGGCGGGCCGGGTTCTCCGTTCTGGTCGAACGCGATGGTGTAGATCTCGAAGTTCCCGTCCCGAAACGACGTGAACGCGACGCGATCGCCGCCAGACGAGAACGCCGGCATGGTGTCGGTCGCCTCGTGGCGGGTCAGGCGGCGTGTCCCTGTGCCGTCGGCATTCATCACGTAGATGTCGGCGTTGCCGTTGCGCAGGCTGCGGAAGACGATGCGCCGGCCGTCCGGTGCGAAGTCCGGGAACGCTTCGTTGGTGTCGGAATCCGGCGTCAGGTTCACCGCGCCACTGCCGTCGCTGCGAATCTTCCAGATGTCCACATCCGACGCGGCGCCAGCGAACGGCGGGCCGACGGCAAACGTCAGCCAAGCGCCGTCGTACGACCACGACGGCCCCCACGCCGCATCGGGACCCCGATACCGATCCGCCCCGGCCCGGTCGACCAGCACGCGCTTGCGGCTGCCGTCGGCCCTGGACGCCACCAGCCGCGCGAACGCCTCGCTCGTGGCCACCTCGCCGGAGGTACGGTCGATTGCCGGGATGTAGCCGCGGACGCCAATCAGGGAGACCCGGCGGTCCGGCAGGCGCACCGGCACGGACGAATGCACGGGAAACGCCCCGGGCGAATCGCTCTCGAAGCGGGAGGCCGGCTCCAGCGGTCCGGGCCCGTGCGCCAGCAGGCGTCCGGACGCGGGGTCGTACTCCGGTGCCCAGTAGTCGCGCGCGGTGTCGCTGGCGACCCGCATGTCGGCGCCATCCGGCCGCGCGGTCACAATCGTCCAGCGGTCGTCGCGCCGCGCCGTGAACGCAAGCCGCCCGTCGGGGCCGAAGGTCGGGGACAGCGCCGCCTCGCCGCTGGCCGAAATCGGCTCGGTCCCGGAGCCGTCAACGGCGGTGCGGTAGATGCGCGGCTCCCCGTCGCGCTGCGAATAGAAGACGACCGCCCGTCCGTCGGGCGTCCACGCCGGCGCCCCGTCCCAGCTCTCGTGACGCGTCAGGCGCCGCACGTCGGTCCCGTCCGCCTGCATCACGTACAGCTCGCTGGCCAGGTAGGTCGGCGGCGGGCCCGGCCCGGTGCTCGTCGCGACCGCCGTGTCGCGGCTGCTGGAGAACAGAATCCGCGTTCCGTCCGGCGAGAACGCCGGGTTGTAGTCTCCAGCGGCGTGGCGCGTCAGATTCATGGCCTCGCCCGCGGCGGCCGGGTCCTCCGGTCGAAACGGCATCACGAAGACGTCCGCGTTGCCGCTGCGCGTGCTGACGAACAGCAGCTGCCTGCCGTCCGGCGATATGTCCGCCGCATCCTCCATCGCGGGACCGGTGATCAACGGTCGCGCCGGCGCGCTGCCGTGCAGGTCGAGCACGTACAGGTCCGGGCTGCCGCTGCGTTCGGAGGTGAACACCACCCAGCGCCCGTCAGGCGCAAAAGCGCCGTTGTAGTCGAGCCCCGGATCGGTCGTCAGTCTCCGCGGCTTCGTCCCCGGCCCGTCGAAGAGAAACAGGTCCCAGTTGGACGGCTGGATGGTGCTGTAGACGATGGTTTCCCGGACCGGCTCGGCCTCCTGCGTGCCCTGCGTCGGATCCGTTGCGACGCCAACGACGACGAGGAGGGCAAGCAGGCCCGCGGCCCCCGGCCGCCAGAGGCCGGAGCGGCGGCTGCCTTGCCGTCGTCGAGACCGCCGCCTGCCATCCGCGTCGCGCGCCCGGCTGCTCTCGAAGACATGCATAGCTCGGCCCTCCATTCCCGCGCCCAGTCGGCCTCGGACGCTTCCGTCCAGACTACAGTACAGTTGGCCTCCAGGCTGCCCTCAGATGGAACCGATCTCGGCGCTCCTGCAGGGATTCGCGGTCGTCCTCCAGGACGGGAACCTGCTGTGGGCGTTCGTCGGGGTCGTGCTGGGAACCGTGGTCGGCATCCTGCCCGGCATCGGACCGGCCCTGACGGTGGCGCTGCTGCTGCCCGTCACCTTCCAGCTGGGGCCGGTGGGGGCGTTCATCATGTTCGCCGGCGTGTACGCCGGCGCCATGTACGGGGGATCGACCACGTCGATCCTCATGAACACGCCGGGCGAGAGCGGCGCCATCATCACGGCCATCGACGGACACCGGATGGCGCAGGCCGGGCGGGCGTCCGCGGCGCTGGCCACGGCTGCCGTCGGCTCGTTCGTGGCCGGCACCCTCGGCATCGTCGGCCTGACCCTGGCCGCGCCGGCGCTGGCGGAGATCGCGCTGCGGTTCGGTCCGGCCGAGTACTTCGCGCTGATCGTGGTCGCATTCGCGACGGTCTCGTCGGTCCTGGGCGCGTCGCCGCTGCGCGGGCTGGCGAGCCTGCTGCTCGGCCTCGCGCTGGGACTGGTCGGCATCGACCTGCAGACCGGCCAGGCGCGCTACACCTTCGGCATCCCCAACCTGCTCGACGGCATCGACGTCGTGGTCGTGGTGATCGGCCTGTTCGCCGTCGGCGAGGTGCTGCTGATGGCGGCCACGCCGGCGGCCGCCGCGAAGGCGACGCGCGTGAGCGGCTGGACGTGGATGACGCGCGCCGATCTGCGCCGCTCCTGGAAGCCCTGGCTGCGCGGCGCCTGCGTGGGGTTCCCGCTGGGGGCGCTGCCGATCGGCGGCGCCGAGATCCCGACGTTCCTCTCCTACTGGATGGAACGCAGGCTCTCGCGCCACCCCGGGGAGTTCGGCCATGGCGCCATCGAGGGCGTGGCCGGCCCGGAAGCCGCCAACAACGCGTCGGCGGCCGGCGTGCTCGTGCCGCTGCTGACCCTGGGCCTGCCCACCTCCGCCACGGCCGCGATCATGCTGGCGGCGTTCCAGCAGCACAACCTCCAGCCGGGACCGCTCCTCTTCACGTCGCAGCCGGAGCTGGTGTGGGGCCTGATTGCGAGCCTCTACGTCGGCAACGTCATGCTGCTCATTCTGAACCTGCCCCTCGCGCCGGTGTGGGCGCGGCTACTGGCCATTCCGAGGCCGCTGCTGTCGGCCGGCATCGTGCTGTTCGCCACGGTGGGCACCTACAGCCTGAACGGCTCGCTGTTCGACGTGGGGCTGATGTACGTGATCGGGCTGCTGGGCTTCGCCATGCGGCGCCTGGACGTGCCGGTGGCGCCCGCCGTCATCGGCCTCATCCTGGGCCCGCTGGCCGAGCAGCAACTGCGGCGGGCGCTGGCGATCGCCGAGGGCGACGTCGCGGTCCTGTTCACTCGCCCCCTCTCGGGGACGCTGCTGTTGCTGGCCGCCGCCGCGATGCTGATTCCGTGGCTCCTCCGCCGCGACCGCCCCCGAGGGTCCGCGCTGTAGTGCGGCGCGGACCCTCCAGGGTTGGTTGGGCGGTAATCGGAGCCGGCAGGCGACGATTCCCGCGCTGGTTCCCGCGCCTCAGCGGCCCAGCAGACCCGCGATGGGCGCGGCGAGCGAGAGCCGGGCCTCCTCCGGCAGATAGCACACCGTGTCGCTACACACCTGGTAGTCCACGACGACGTCCAGATCGACCGTCTCCCGGCCCTCGGCGAACAGCTCCGCCATCGCCGTGACCGGAATCGCGATGTCGGCGGCCCCTTCGTAGACGTTCAACGTCACGTCCAGCGCGTCGAAGCGCATCGGCATCGTCGGCGGGTAGACGGCCTCGCCGATCTCCAGGCCGCCGACGGGCTCCAGCCGCACCGTGGTCGGGTAGTAGTCCTCGGGCAGGGGCTGCGCGTAGATGTGGTAGCCCTCCTCCATCTCGACGCGCACGTTGAGCGTGCCCGCCACCTCCAGCGTGAGCTGCGGATCCGACAGGAAGGCGCTGAACCGGGCCCGCGGGGCGCCATGGTCCGCCGCGGGTACCTCCTCGTGGCGCAGCGCATGCCCCAGGGCCGAGTCGAGGATCGTGCCCGCCGACGTCCGCGTGGCGTAGTGCTCGTTGAAGAACTTCTCGGTCACCACGCCGTCCTCGTCCACGACGTACGTGCCCGGAAACGGGAGGCCGTAGAAGCGGTCGGCCAGCGGCCCCTCCGGCTCAATGAGGGTGTTCAGAATGCCGAACTGCGTGATCACCGCCGAGTCGTCGTCGGCCAGCAGGTCGTACTCGATGTCGTGCTGGTCGCAGAACGCCGCCAGCTCGGAAACCGAGTCGTAGCTGACGCCGTACATCTTGAGCCCCGCCGCCTCGAAATCGTCCAGTTGTCCCTGCAGCTCGACCAGCTGCGTCCGGCAGTAGGGTCACCACACCGCCGAGCGGTAGAACACGACGACGGCCGCGTGTCCGTCCCGGTCGGCGTGGAAGTCGATCAGCTCGCCGTGCTGATTGGCCAGCGTGAAATCCGGGAGGCGATCGCCCAGCGCCGGTCCGGTCGGAAAGTCCGCCGAGGCCGGATAGCGCCGCGGCGCAGCGTCGACCGGGAGGCTCTCGACGGTCAGCCCCCGTTCGTCGGTGAACGTTTCCTGCGGGTTGTCGAACGCCTCGTGGGCGCCGCGCACCGCCGGCATCGCCTCGGCCGCTTCCTCGGCATCTTCGGAAGCGGGCGCGGGCGGCTCGCTGACGCACCCGGTTGCAGCCAGCGCCGCGAGGGCGGCGCCGCACGCCGCAGCGCGCCAGCCGTGCGGCCTCGTATCGTGTTCCATCTGCATTCTCCGGTTCCGCTCCCGGCTGCCCCGGAAGCCGCAATCTGCCGCTCGGCGGACGAGCAGCCGGATACTCGATGCCGTTACGATAGTGCCAGCCAGCCTCGCTTGTCCACATGAGCCAGCCGCCCGGAACGCGTGTCGCGACGTGTCCGCTCTGCGAAGCGATGTGCGGCGTGCTGGTCGAGGTCGACGGCGAGCGCATCCGCGCGGTCCGCGGCGACCCGGACGATCCCTTCAGCCGCGGCTACATCTGCCCCAAGGCAGCGGCGCTCGCCGACCTGCACCACGATCCCGACCGCCTCCGCACGCCGCTGGTGCGCGAGGGCAGAACGTGGCGCGAGGCTGGCTGGAAGGAGGCGCTCGAGAGCGCGGCCGCCGGCCTGGCCCGCGTGCGACGCCGGCACGGCCGCGACGCGGTCGCCGTCTACTACGGCAACCCGGTCGCCCACAACCTGGGGCTGATGACCCACCTGCTGCCGTTCACGCGCGCCCTGCGCACCCGCAACGTCTACTCGGCCAGCTCCGCCGACCAGCTGCCGCAGATGCTGGCCGCGCTGCGCATGCTCGGGCACTTCGCGCTGATTCCGGTGCCCGACATCGACCGGACCGATTTCTTCCTCATCCTCGGCGCGAATCCGCTGGTCTCCAACGGCAGCCTGATGAGCGCGCCGGGCATGCCGCGGCGCCTCGCCGCCGTCCGGGCCAGAGGGGGCCGCGTGGTCGTCGTCGACCCGCGCCGCACGGAGACCGCCGCGGCGGCCGACGAGCATCTGGCCATCAGGCCGGGCACCGACGCCCTGCTGCTCGCCGCCATGCTGCACGTCATTTTCGCCGAGCAGCTGACGAACGTGGGCCGTCTGGCCGGGCGGATCAAGCGGTTCGACGCGCTGGCTGCGCTCGTCGGGGAGCTCCCGCCCGAGCGGGTGGCACAACGGACGGGGATCCCCGCGCCCGCGATACGCCGGCTGGCTACCGGCTTCGCGACCGCGCGGCGGGCGGCCGGCTACGGCCGCGTCGGCCTGTGCACGCAGCGCCAGGGCACGCTCGCGGTCTGGCTCTTGCAGGCGCTGAACCTGGTGACGGGCCGCCTCGACGAAGAGGGCGGGCTGCTGCTGACGACCCCCGCGGTCGACGGCGTCGGCGTCCTGGCCCGACTGGGTTTCCGCGGTACCTTCGGCCGCTGGCGCGGCGGCGCGCTGCGGCTGCCCGAGTTCACCGGCGAGCTCCCGGTCGCCGCCCTCGCCGACGAGATCGAAGCCGCCGGGTCGGGAGCCGTCCGGGCGCTCGTCACCGTCGCCGGCAACCCCGTCCTGTCGGCGCCCAACGGGCGCCGTCTCGACCGCGCGCTCGAAAGGCTGGAGCACGTCGTGGCCATCGACCCGTACCTCAACGAAACCACGCGCCACGCACACGTCCTGCTGCCGCCCGCGCCGCCGCTGGCCCGCCCGCACTACGACCTGGCGCTCAACGTGTTTGCCGTCCGCAACGTCGCGAAGTACGTCCCGCCCGTGCTCCCCCCGGCGCCGGACGAGCGTCACGACTGGGAGATCCTGACGGAGCTGGCCGGCCGGCTGTTCGCACCGCTCCCGCTCCGCGCGGCGGCCATCCGCGCTCTCGCGCAGCTCACGCCGGACCGCATTCTCGATCTGCTCCTGCGTCTCGGGCCGCATGAGCTGCCGCTGGCCAGACTGCGCGCGGCTCCGCACGGCCTGGACCTGGGCCCGCTCCAACCGGGCCGCGTCGCCGACCGTGTCGCCACCCCCGACGGCCTCATCGACCTTGCCCCGGAGGATTTCGTGCGCGAGGCCCGGATTCGACTGCTCGACGAGGCGGGGCGGCAAACCAACGGCGATCTGACGCTGATCGGGAGGCGTCAGACGCGAAGCAACAACTCCTGGCTGCACAACAGCCCGCCACTCATGAAGGGCCGGGCCCGCTGCACGCTGCTCGTGCATCCCGACGACGCGGCGCCGCGCCGACTCGCGACCGGCGACCTTGCCGAGGTCGCGTCGGAAGCCGGCAGCGTCACGGTCCCCGTCGAGGTGACCGACGCCGTCCGGCCCGGCGCCGTCAGCCTCCCCCACGGCTGGGGTCACGACCGCGAGGGAGTGCGCCTACGCGTCGCCCGCAACCACGGCGGCGTGAGCGCCAACGACGTGACCAGCGAGCGCCACCTGGACACCCTCAGCGGCAACGCCGGCTTCAACGGGCTGCCCGTGACCGTGCGGCGCCGACCGTGAACCGGCCATGTCGGATCCTGACACACACCTAGTTGTGTGCACCGTGTTGTCTTGATATCCTGTCGGGCAGCCGGAAGAGACACGGGAACCGCGGCCCCACGGAGGCGCCACGTCCAGTAACGAGGAGCGCATGGCCATGCCCAGCAAGTACACCCCGCTCGAATCTCATCTGCGTGACTCAGGGCTTGCGCAGGTAGCCATGACTTTCGGCGAAATCGAGCGCGTTATCGGTGCACGACTGCCACCGGCGGCCTTCAAGCACCGTGCATTGTGGTCCAACAACCCCAGCAATTGGGTCATGACGAAGGCTTGGCTGGCAGCGGGATACGAAACCGCGAGAGTGGACATGGAGAACCGCAAGCTCGTGTTCCGGAAAGCGGCAACCGATGTGTCTGACGCCGATGCTGGCGGCGAGCCGTCCACGGCCGGACGTAGCGGTTCCCTCGCAGATGTCTTCGGCGCGCTGAAGGACACCATAACGATATCGCCCGGCACGAACCTGACGGACCCGATCGACGAGGACTGGAACGCTACGCGGTGACGGCCACGTGACCGACTTTCTGCTCGACACCTGCGCCGTCATCTGGACTGCCCACAACGATCCCTTGCGCGAACCCGCCGCAAGCCAGTTGCAGGATGCCTACCGGCGCGGGGGACAGTTGTTCGTGTCCCCCATCACCGCGTGGGAGATCGCCATGCTCGTGGCGAAGGACAGGATCGCGCTTGCGCTCGACCCCGACCTCTGGTTCCAGCGCTTCTGCGAGCTGCCTTCGGTGCCCCTGGCCGCGATGCCGACGTCCGTGCTGGTCTCATCGACCCGCCTGCCCGGACACCCGCCGCGCGACCCGGCAGATCGCATCATCATCGCCACGGCGCGTGCGTTCGGGTACGTGCTGGCCACACGTGACGCCAGGATCCTGGAGTACGGCGCTCAGGGTCACGTGCGGGTCATCGAATGCTGACACGACCAACGGCCACGGTGAGCCACCGGTACCGTTCCGCATCCGCCGGCAGGCCTCGCAGTCCGTCCTCTCGACGATCGGCCAGAATCAGCGCGCTGGCGTCACCGAGATTTCGACGGGCCCCTTCCCTCGTCCTGCCCTGACCGTTGGCTCCGGGAATCTCCGGGGAGTATGCGATGTACCAGTCGCCGTCCCGCTCGAGCACCGCCGTCAACTCGTTGCGCATCGCAGTCTCGATTCCCTCGCAAGGCGCGCACGGCGCGCCTCGGCGGGAGCGGCGCGGGGCTACGGGGTCCCCGCAAGCGGACGCCGGGGGTGCGGGGCGCAGCCCCGTCTGAATGCCGCTAGCGCGGCCGCTGCTCGTTGTCGTACGGTGCGCCGGTGCCGGATGAGCCCATGAAGAACTTGCGCCCGTCCTCGAACGTCAGATCGCGCGCGTTGGCCCGGGCGGTGCGGTCCTTGCTCTGGTAGCCATCGACCACCACCACCGTGCCCGGCTGGACGTAGTCGCGGCGCAGGCCGCGGCGCAGCAGCGTGTTGGGCGTGCCGCCCTCGACCATCCACACTTCCTTGGTACCGTCCCCGTTGGTCACCTCCAGGTGTATCCACGTATGGGGGTTGACCCACTCCACCCGGACGATCGGACCCCGGAGGAGGACCGGCCGGTTCGGGTCGAACTCGGCGCCGAAGGCGTGGTGTGCGACGACCGGGACGCTGCCGGCGACTATCGCGAGCAGTGCAGCGGCGAGCAGGCAGAGCGTGATGAATGGGGAACGGCGTGGCTTCGCGTGCATGGGGTAGGCCTCCGATTCAGTCTTCTCTCTCGCGGTATTCCAATTCGATGCTCCGGCCGGTCGTCTCATCCGCCTAACGGGGCGGCTCGGGCACCCGTCCTTCGCGAACGTCCTGCTCGAGAATCCGCGCACCGCCGAGGATGCCGCGGAACGAGTAGTTCGCCTCGTGACAGGCGTACTCGTAGACCCGGTCGCGCGTGGCGGGCCAGATGTACTCGCCGCTCCACGGCGCGGTCCACACCGTCGGATCGTCGACCGTGAACTGGTAGAGCAGCGTGTCGGCGTCGATCCGCGTGAAGCGCTCCACGACGTGCAGGTTCCGTGACGCCTCGCTCAGCGCGGGCGTGTCGGTGAAGTTCGTGGTGTCGACGACGAGCGTATCGCCCTCCCAGCGGCCGACCGAGTCGCCGAGCCAGTTGCGGATTGCGGGCGGCGCGTGCTCGGCGTTCATGCGGACGATGCGCGCGTCGTGCACCATCTCGGCCAGGATCATGACGTGGTCGTCGGTCTGCACGATGCGCTTCAGGTTGTTGTAGAGCACCGGCAGCATCGGCGGCCCGGAGGTCGACCCGAACCCGAGCAGGCAGCGCTCCGCGAGCGGCCGGATCTCGGGGTCGTCGTAGGGGCCGGGTGCGTCGAGCCCGTTCTCGGTCAGCCACCACGCGGTACCGGTGTTCGGTCGGAGGAAGGCGGCCTGCCCGGCCCGGCGCGCCTGCGCCTCGGGCGTCAACGGCGGCCGCCGGCCGTTCGGCGGGGCGACGATGATCGACGTCCGCCACTGGCCGTCGATCCGGAACGCCGAGCTGCCGCGGTCCATCCAGAAGGTGTTGTAGCCGCCGACGGCGCCGGCGGCGCCGATCGACCCGTCGCCGCCCACCGGCGGGGCCTCGCTCGGTGGGGCGTCCTCGACGTTCCGCTCTTGCGGGATGCCGAACCTGGCGGCGAGCGCCAGCGGCTCGCCCGCCGCGACCGCAGCGGCCTCCTCCTCGGTCAGCGTGAGGCGGTCGCCGAGCTCGGCGGGGCGCTCGAGCGGCGTCAGGGTCGCCGTGTCGTAAGTGCCCGACAGGTCCGGACGCCCGCTGGGGGTCCGGGGAATCTCCTGTGCGTCGACCGCGCTGGCCGCCGCGATCACCAGACCGAGCGCGAGCACCACGCGGGCCGCGAGTCTGTGTCGGATTGAGATGCGCATCTGGACCTCCTCGGTCTGCTCGAACATCGTCCCTGTTCAGCGTGGCAGCGGGTTCCGGCGGAGATCGCCGAAGAGCAGCTCCTCGACGAACTCGACGCACTTGAAGTCCATCAGCCGCGCGCCCGGCTCGATCCGGCGATAGAGCGGCATGCTGATGGTCCAGGGGCCCGTGAAGACGTTGGGATCCTCCATCGTCGCCTCGTACTGGATGTGGTCGGGACCGATCAGCGCGTAGCGCTCGACGACGCGCAACTGGTTGGTGTGATGGTTGCCGGCGCGGTCGAACCAGGTCCGATCGTTCTGCCCGGTCACCTCGACCACCAGCGTGTCGCCTTCCCAATGGCCCACGGACTGGCCCATCCACGAGTCGGTCTCGGCCGGCCCGACGTCCGTCAGATAGATCTCGCGGACCGCCCCGGCGAACTCGTAGGCGATGAAGAAGCTGCCCTCGTTCTGCAGGATCTGGAACGGGAACGGCATGTAGGTGGCGCGGGGAACGCCCGGCATGTAGCACTTGATCTCCGGATCGCGGTCGATCCAGCCGGCCTGGTTTTCCTGCTGCAGGGCCCGCGCCTCCGGCGTGTACGGGATCCGGCCGCCGCCCGCGATGACCCCCATGCTACCCGGCACGGCCCCGACCGCGCCCAGCCGCAGGACCGGGACGTCCGGGAGCAGACTCCGAGGCCCCTGCCGCAGTTGCATCGCCGGCCGGGCGATGTGTGGCTCCACGTCGTAGTGCGCCGCGTTCAGCGCCTGCCAGACGCCGTTCAGGTCCGGGTTGCCGTTCGCCAGGCGGGGCGGCTCGAAATCCGCCGATTGAGCGGCGGCCGTCCCCCCCGCCAGGACCCAGCACCCGGCCAGCGCCACCGCCGCGGTGGCTATCGTCTTCCTCGCCTTCGACATCACGCTATGTGCCTCTCCTCGCATCTCGCCGCGGCGCGGTCCGACCGGACGGCGGCCGGCCGGGGCGTTTTCGGCCCCCGCCACGCTACCGGTGAACCACGACGGTCACGTCCTCCGTCGCCGTGAGCCCGCCGTCGTGCGCCTGGCACCGCAGAACGTACGTGCCGGGGTCGCCGAACGTGACCTGCACCTCCCAGGTCCTGTCCGGCGGCACCGGCGGAACAGTCCAACCCGGCGCCCAGGGCGAGTCGGAGCCCTCGCGGGTGTCCTCCCACGCCCGGAACTGCTGCGGCCGGAACGCGACCTCGCCGGCGCCGCGGTACACGAACCAGGCGAGCCGCAGCCCGCGGGCCGCGTTCTTGGTGACCCGCCCGGGCCGTTCCGGATCGGTCGGCGGGAGCGCGGCGGGCGTCAGCAGGCCGTCATCGTCGACACGGGCCGTCAACTTCAGCGCCTGCCCCGCTGCGACGCGTCTCGATGTCGCACCCGCGACCTCGAGCACGGGGCCCTCGTTGACGAGGAGCTCGTCGGCGGCCGGCGCGCCGTTGTTCCGCTGCAGGACGAGGTCGTCGATGTAGTAGTCGGGGTGGAGCGTCGCGTAGGCCCGCTTCGTCTCGCCGTTAGGACTCGTCAGCGTCCACACCACCTCGTTGTCGCCGAAGTCCGCCGGCACCCGCACGCGGAAGAGGAACCGGTTGCGGCGGGGCAGGAAGTGCGTCGGCTGGCCCTGATCGGGCCCGCCCGGCTCGACGTTGTTGGCAGGGCCGATCGGGATATCGATCTCCTCCTGCCAGTTCCGGTTCATGGTCCCGAACACGAGGTCGTACGAGCCGTCGGCGTTGCGCTCCCAGCCCTCGTACGCCGGCATGACCTCCTGCCCGGTCAGGTACCGCTGCTGGGCGCCGCCCGCGACGCCGGCGCCCAGCGCGACCGCGGCGAGCCAGAGGACGTGCGCCCGGCCGGATGCCGGCACCCGACGACGCAGGCCGCTCGCGCTCATGCTCGCCTCCTACTGGTCACCGGCGGCCTCGCCCAGCGGATCGTCCAATCCGCAGAGCGGGCAGCCGACGAGGGTATCACCCGTCCCGATCCCGAGCCGCTCCCGCCGGCCGGCGAGCTCCTCGCTGAACTGCTCGTCGGTCAGATAGATGCCCCGCGCCAGGTTGATGAGCATCTGGTCGACCGAGCGCATGCCGGCACCGGACCAGTTCCGCGGATCCGGCACGTTGGGATTCGTCGGCGAGTTGTTGAAATAGCCCACCAGACGCAGGATGGTGCCCTTCGGCAGGAGCGGCGCCGCGTCGTCCGCGTAGGTATACACGCGGACCCAGCTGTGGTCGTACCCCACGCAGTTGAGCGTCTCCCGCATCTGGCCCCAGATGGCCTCCAGGCACATCCGTACGCCGGCGGCGTGCATGTGGGGCTCGAAGATGGTCATCTTCAGATGCCTCGGCACCGTGAAGTAGATGTCTATCTCCTGGTCGGGATCCAGCGGCTCGAGGTCGAGATCGACGCTCGCCCAGGAGATGCCCTGTTCCCGCACCGTCGGCTCGTACCCCCGCGGGTGGAACTTGAAGCCGACATCCAGGCGGGCCCTCGTATCGGCGCCGTTGGAGTGCAGATGGCCGTTCGGAAACACGACGGTCGCCCCGGCCGGCATCAGTCGGCCCGCCTCGGGATCGAAGACGTCGGCGTTCCGCCCCACCTCGTGGGTCGGCCAGCCGCCGAGCCGCTGGCGCTCCTGAGCGGCCTCCTCGGCGCTCGGATCGACGACGCCGAGCACCGCGTGGTGAATCACGAACAGGGCGCCCACCGTGTCGCGCGCGGCGCCGGTCCGCGACTCCGTGACCTCCTTGAACTCGAGCGCCGCCACGTACCGATCCTCCGTCAGCCCGCTCGGCGTCTCGCCGTGCGGACCCCACCAGTCGGGCGCCTCGGCCGCTACCTCGACGCTCGGCGACGAGACGATCAGGTCCGGCTGCCCGATCTCCCAATCGTCCACGTCGATGAACGCCACGGGCGGCGGCATGTCGGCCGGATCGCCCTGCGGCGCGCCCGCGTCGGCCCACGCCGCGATCTTCGCGATCTCCTCGTCGCTCAGCGACGGGTCGTTCTTGAACTGCTGGATGCCGATGTGCTTCTCGACGTACCAGGGCGGCATGGCCCCCGGCTTGTCCCGCAGCCCGGTGCGATGCTTGATGGACCGCGCCCAGGGACGCACCTCCTCGTAGTCGATCAGCGACATCGGGGCCAGCGAGTCCGGCCGATGGCAGCGCTGACAGCTCCGCTGCAGGATCGGGGCGATGTCCTTCGTGAAGGTCGCCGGCTCGCGCGGCGCGGTCTGTGCGGCCGCTGCGATGGGAAATGCCGCCGCAGCAAGCGCTGCGCACAACCCGACCACCGACCGGCCGCTCGACGTGCGCTCCCTACCTCTCATCGCCATCTGTCACTCCCCGCCTCTGCGCCGAGGCTACCGAATTTCACTACGCCGCGTCCGGCCTCATCCCTCCCCGCCGAGCTCCGCATACACCGCGGTCAGGAAACGCTCCGGGTCGCCCCACTTGGCTTCGTAGGCTCCCGTCGTGCCGGCTGCCGCCACCTGCTCGTAGGTCATCCCCTGTGCGACGAGCTCCTCCACCTGGCCCGCGACGTCGATCACCATGTCGCGGAACTCGACCACAGCCTCCCGCATGGACACCTCGCCGTGCCCCGGGACGATGAGCGTGTCCGGCCCCGCCCGCCCGGCGATGATGCCGAGCGTGTCGATGGTGCCCGGCAGGCTCCCGCCGTTGTTGCGGTCGATCACCGGGAAGGCGACCGTGCGGAACACGTCGCCCACGACCATCACGTCGGAGTCCTTGAAGTGGATGACGCTGTCGCCGTCCGTGTGCGAGGCCGGCACCGGGAAGATGTGCACTTCCTCGCCGTTCAGGTGCACGGTGACGTCCTCGCTGTAGGTGACGGCCGGCAGGGCCACGGCGGGCAGCCGCTCGGCCAGCCGCAGCCGCACGCGGTCCTGCGCCATGATCAGGATGCCCATGCGGCCGAGGTTCTCGTTGCCCCCCACGTGGTCCCCGTGCACGTGGGTGTTGATGACGAAGCGGATGTCGCCGTTGGAGATCCCGCGAATCGCCTCCACGATCCGATCCGTGAGCGGCGCGAACTGATCGTCCACCATCAGCACGCCGTCGTCGCCCACCGACAGGCCGATGTTGCCGCCCCGGCCGGAGACGTAGTGCACCGTGCCGCGCACGTGATGCGTCGCGATCTCCACGGCGTCCCAGTCCACTTCCTGCTGGGCGCCGGCCGCCGCGACCGAGAGCAGAATCGCCGGGAGGCCCACCAGCAGCCCCAGGCGCATGAGTGTCGAGCGTGTCTGCATGTCGAAGCTCCTCTCCTGCATCCTCTGCGGCCGGCTACAACTGGAACAGCCGGTTGATCTTCACCACGAGGCCGCGGTTGCGGAGCCCCCTGTACCGGCTCGGCCGCAGCGTGTCCACGTCGCGCTCCTCCGTGTATACCACGAACAGCTCGCTGCCCGGACTGTACTCCCAACGCAGCCGCAGGTTGTTGCTCCAACGATCGGTGCTCGAGTTGTACTGCACGAGACCGCTGAAGAACATGCGCGGGTTGAACGCGTAGTTGAGGCGTGTACTGACGAGGGTGGTGGTGAACTCCCCCTCCGGCAGGTCGATGTCGTTGAACGAGACGGTCGGCTCGATCGAGAACTGGTTCAGCACGTTGATGCGGCCCTGCCGGTACTCGAGCGTGCGGATGTCGCCGCTCCAGAAGCTGCCGGCGGTGAACGCCAGGCCGCCGCTGGCGCGGCGCTGCCCGCCGAGGGTGTAGGCCACCGTGCCGGCCGTGAACCCGTAGCCGCCCACCGGGAGCGCGACGTCCCGGGCGATCCGGAACGGCGCCTGCAGCAACTCGTACGAGTCCGTCAGGTTGGCCTCGAACCGGTCGCTGTTGTGGAACTCGACCGAGAAGTCCAGCGTCCGCTCGCGCGTCTCGACCAGCCCCTGGTCGGCCGTCGTGAAGTAGTCGACGCCCGCCTCCAGCGAGTAGCGCCGGACGAGCTCGCTCGCCCGCGGCCGCGGGCTGAACCGGCCGGACAAGTTCGTGCGGCGGTAGTTGTCCCGCTGCAGGAAGCCAATCTCCGGCAGAAAGTTCTCCTCCACGACGAGGCGGTTGACGGTGAGGCCGTAGCGGTCACCGCCGTAGTCGAAGCGGCCCTGGTAGCTGGCGTCCCCGCGCGCGGCCAGCGGCGTCCGCGTGCGGGCGTAGTAGGTCACGAAGTCGAGGTTCTCGAAGAACGAGAACGTGCCGTCGATGCCGTACGCCTGGCTCGAGCCGGGGCCGACGAGCGAGACGGAACGGTTCGTGTAGATGGCGCCCACGCTGCTCCGCCGCAGGATGTCGCGCCGGATGCGGAGAACCGTGAAGTTCGTCGAGGCGGTGCCCGCCGCCGGCGACGCCTCCGTCTGGATGCTGAGGGCGCCGACGTCGAACGCGCCCGCCTTGCCCGTCATCCGCGCCCCGCCGTGGATCGGCACCACGACCTGCGCCCGCTCGGCGTCGCCCTCCAGGCCGATCCGCCGGCTGTAGAACAGCGTCGGCGCGTCGTTGGGCTGGCCCGGGCTGCCCGCTCCCACGCCGGGGCGGGCGAACCCGAAGATGCCGCGGCCCTCGAGGAAGAACTCCCGCTTCTCGGGAAAGAAGAGGCTGAAGCGCGTCAGGTTCACCTGCTGCTCGTCCACCTCCACCTGGGCGAAGTCGGTGTTGTAGGTGAAGTCGGCGGTCAGGTTCCGCGTGATCCCCAGCTTGACGTCGGCGCCGACCGCTCCGCTGCCGTCGTTGTCGCGGATCGGGATCGAATGCCGGTCGGTCGTCACGCCGCCGATGGCGTAGGGCTTGATCTCGAGGAGCCGGCTGGCGGCGGGCGGCTCCAGCCCCACGAGCGTGGCGGCCGCCGAGACGCGGAAGATGCCCGCCGCGCCCCGGCCCCCGCCGGCCGAGATCGGGATCCGCGTCAGGTACGTCCACTCGTTCTTGCGGCGCACGGCGCGGCGCATCTGCACGCCCCAGAGTTGCGGCGAGCCGGACCGGTAGCGGAGCGTCTTGAACGGTATCTCCATCTCCACCGTCCAGCCTCCGTCGAAGCGCCCCGTCCGGACGTCCCAGACCGGGTTCCAGTCGCCGTTGGGGTTGCCCTCGTTGGTGAACTGCTGGTCGGCGCGCGCGCCCAGCGGGTTCGTGTAGAAGTTGAATCCGTTGCGGCGGTCGTAGAACGTGTCGAAGAAGACCGTGAACGTGTCGTTCTGCCGCAGCTGACTGGTGTCCCGCCGCATCTCGTTGGCGATCCACTCGCTCTCCGGCGCCGAGTCGTGCACGCGCGCCGACACGTAGACGTTCGTGTCGTCGAACAGGATCCAGGCCTCCGTCCGCTCCGAGGCCGGCGCCCCTTCCACCGGCACCTGCTGCAGGAAGTCCGTGATCGGCGGCACGGCGCGATAGACCTCTTCGTCGAGGGCCCCGTCCAACCGTATCCCCGTAGCGAGGCGGATGGCGCGGACGGTGGTCCGGCCGGATGCGTCGCGGTTCATCACGGCCGGCGGGACCGGGGGCGGCGGCCCGTCGATGGTCGCCGCGAGCGCCGCGTCGAAGCCGGCCGGTGCCGGCGCGACCTGGCCCGGCAGTGGATTTCCGGACGCCGCGGCGCCGGCCCGGGAAGCGTCCCGGGTCTGCGCCAGAAGCGTCCCGCCGGCGCCGGACGCCGCCAGGCAAACCACCAGTGCCGCACGGCCCGCCGCGCGCGACAGCGCGGCCCGCGTCCCGACCGCGAACGCGCGGCCGACTGTGCTACCCTGCCCTCCGATACGCAGCTTCAGCACCCCCGGGTGGATTCCGCCCCGGGGATCATATGGCACCAGCGGGAACGCGCCCGGACGGAGGCGCAGGAGGTATCCCGATGAACTGGAATCGAGCCGCTCTCGCACTCGCGGCCGTTGCCACGCTTGCCGCCGCGCCGGGCGCCGCCAACGCGGCCGACTACCACCACGTGCACATCACGGCGTCGAGCCCGGCCAAGGGGGTCGAATGGTACGTCGAGCACCTGGAATGCGAGCCGGTCGCCGACCGTGACGACGCCGCCACCTGCGACGGCGTGGAACTCGTGTTCGTCCCGCAGCCGACCACGGGCGGCAGCCAGGGCACGGGCGTGAACCACGTCGGCTTTTCGTACCCGGATCTGACCGCCAAGATGGCCGAGCTCGAGGCCATCGGCGTGCGCGGCACGGGCGTCCGCCTGCAACGCTTCGACGACGGCTCGATGGTGCGCGACATCCCCGGGCTGTTCAAGATCGCGTTCATCTTCGACCCGTGGGGAACGCGCATCGAGCTGGTCGAGGATACGGAGCGGCTCGGCTTCCACCACGTCCACCTCAGCGCGACCGACCCCGAGGCCACGCTCGCCTGGTATCGCGACGTCATGGGCGGCGAGCCGGCCACGCTGAGGGGCCGCCTGGACGCCCTGGCGTTCGGCGACGTCCTGCTGCTGGTCGCGGCCCATCCGGAAGGCGCGGCGCCGGCGTCGACGCGCGGCCGGGCCATCGACCACCTCGGCTTCGTGGTGCGCGACCTCGACGCCGAGGCCCCCGGCCTGCGCCGGCAGGGCATCCGCTTCGAGGAGGAGCCGGCGGTGCCGGAGAACGCCCGCACCGCGGCGCAGCGCGCGTTCATCAGCGGCCCCGACAACGTGCGCATCGCGATGGTCGAGACCGGCTTCGCGGGCGTCGGCAGCGAGCTGGCCGCCGCCATCCGCAGCGCCGACGCGCTGGAGCCGTACGACGTGCCGCGCACCTCCTGGGGCGAGCCCGACCTGCAGGGCATCTGGACCGGGAACCCGTCGCACGGCATCCCGCTCGAGCGGCCGGCGGACGTCGACGCCGACGAGCTGACCCCCGCAGAGGCGATCGCGCGCCGGGAGGACGGCACCCTGGGCAGCATCTGGGGCTACGACCGGGAGTGGCGCGACGTGACGCTGAGCTACGGCCACGCGGCCGTCTCCACCCAGGTGGCGATGATCGTCGACCCGCCGGACGGGCGGCTCCCCGCGCGGACGGAGTACGGCCAGGCGCTCTACGAGCGCGTGCTGGGCAACTACGAGTCGCGCCCCTACGCCGGGCCGGAGAACGTGCGTCCGGCCGCACGCTGCCTGACGCGCGGCATCCCGGGGATGATGATGCCGACCGTCTACAACAACGGCCTGCAGATCGTCCAGGGACCGGGCTACGTGGCCATCACCAAGGAGATGATCCACGAGACGCGCATCATCCCCACCACGGAGCGCCCGCGGCTCGGATCGGATCTCGATCTGTGGCTGGGCGATCCGCAGGGGCGCTGGGAGGGCGACACGCTCGTGATCGAGACGACCAACTTCGACGATCGCGTATCGTCGATCGGCCGTCCCGTCTGGGCCTCGTCCGGCGACGCGCTCACGCTGACCGAGCGGTTCACGCGGGTCGGTCCGCAGACGCTGCAGTACGAGTTCACGATCGACGATCCCGGAATCTGGACGCGTCCCTGGACCGCCATGTTCCGGTTCGACCGCGACGACTCGCAGTACGAACTGGTCGAGTACTCCTGCCACGAGGGCAACTACGCCATGACCGGCATCCTGAGCGGCGGCCGCGCGGTGGAGGCCGCAGCGGCGGCGGAAGCGGCCCGGTAGGAATCCGCGTCGTGAAACCCATGACGGACTACGCACACCCTGAAGTACTCGTCGACCCGCGCTGGGTCGCCGAGCACCTGAGGCACCCCGAGGTGCGGCTCGTCGATGCGCACTACGACCCGGCGGCGTACAAGTCGGGCCATATTCCGGGGGCAGTCGCCTGGAGTGCGATGGGGACGCTGCTGTCCACGGACTGGCAGGTGGATTTCGATCGAGAATCGGTGGAGGGCCTGTGCGGACGGTCCGGAATCGGCAACGACACCACGGTTGTCGTCTACAGCGAGCACAATGCGGTCGCGCCGTGGGTGTTCTGGTTCCTCAAGGCCGTCGGTCACGCCGACGTGCGCGTCCTCGATGGCGGACGCGGGAAGTGGGTTGCCGACGGCCACGCGCTGACGACCGATGTGCCCACCGTCGCTGCGACGAGCTACACCGCACGGGAGCCCGATCCGGCGGTGCGGGCGCTCCTGGACCGTGTCCGGGCCGCCGTCGGCAGGGAGGACTGCGTTCTGCTGGACGTCCGCACGGCCGAGGAGTATCGGGGGGAACGGTTCCTGCAGGAGCCGCCCCGGGACGGTGAGCGGGCCGGGCACGTTCCGGGCGCGATCCATCTCCACTACGAGGCCGCTCTCAACGCAGACGACACGTTCAAGTCGGCCGACGAGCTGGCCGCCCTCTACGCGGCCCGCGGCGTGACCGCCGACAAGGAGACGATTGCGTACTGCGCGGTCGGCGTGCGGTCGGCCCATACCTGGTTCGTCCTCACCCAACTGCTCGGCTATCCGCAGGTCCGCAGCTTCGATGGCTCGTGGAATCTGTGGAGCCGGGTGCCCGACACGCCCGTCGAGACGTAGCCGCCTCGCTCGCGTGAACGCCGGCGTTCGGGGGTCATGGTATCGCCGGGTCCACTCGACAACTACGCCATGACCGGCATCCTCAGCGGCTCGCCTGTCTACTTCCCGTCCAGAAAGAGAGACAACTCGCTGCGAACTGTCCATCCCCTATCCGCGCCGCCCGCGAGTAATTCATAATGGTGGTGCGTATGCGATGGCCTCGCGCCACGTCGCCGCCCTTCACGCTGTTCCAAGCGGCAACGCCGATGCCCGGTGCATTCCAACGAGAGTAGTCATGACGTTCGGCATCCAGCTGGACCGCGAAGACGATGGTCGTTGGCTGGCGGAGGTGCCGGCCCTCTCCGGCGTGATGTGCTACGGCGCGACCCGGGCTGAGGCCATCGCCCGGGTCCAGGCGCTGGCGCTCCGGGTGATCGCGGACCGGTTGGAGCACGGCGAAGCCGAACCTGCACTGCTGCACCTGTCCTTCGAGGCGGCCTGAGTCGCTGGCCTGCGACGAAAGCATCGCGTGTGCTCGAGGCCCTCGGCCGAATCGGGTGGACGCTGAAGCGCCGCACCGGTTCCCACCGGACGCTGCAGCGCCCGGGATGGGCAGATTTCGTGTTCGCCTTTCACGAGAAGGAAGAGATCGGCCCGAGAACGCTGGCTCGCATCGCGCGTCGGACGGGAATCACGCCGGAGGATCTGTAGCCAGACCGAACTGCGTGTCCAGCAACTCGCGGTTCAACTCGACGGTCTCGGATGCCTCGGCGACGGAGAGGACATCGTACCCTTCGACGTTCAGGATTCGTCGCAAGGCGGAGACGATGCCCCCCAATCAGAATTCGATCAGGCGCACCTCGCGGAAGCCGAACTCCTCGATCGCGGGAGTGAGCGTGCGGTCGGGAATGAACTCCTCGACGAACTCGGGTGTCTGGAGCAGCGCGTACCGCCTGCGGGCGCTCTCGGCAACGTCCTGGCACAGATCGCCCACGAAGGGCGTGTCCCAGGCGGGATCCGTGAAGTCGTGCGCGAGGGATCCCGAATCCGGGTCTACGCACCGCTCGTGCAGGTCGGCTTCGAGGTCGGCCCGCAGGTGCGTCAGGTCCGCAAGCACGATCGCCTCGGTGTTCGGACCGACGAGGTTGCGCACGTCGTCGGTGCTGCCCACGCGCTCACGGCCGAAATCGCGGTCGTGCAAGCTGTCAAACAACGCGCCAAAAACAACGTGTGGTTCGAGTAAAACCATTTATATTCAATAGCTTAGAATGTCACGAACGGCGTCAAGAAACGTGTCACAATAGGCGTCATGGACTGGGGACGGTTCAGCTTCGACGATCGGCTCCGCCTCGACGTCCTGACCTCCGATCTGATCCGGATCGAGGCCTCGAGGACCGTGCGGACCGTCTTGAGCTTGAGCGACGGGTAGTCGGGTGTCCGCGGCGTGAGCGTCCGGTTGGCGCAGTCGGCGATCAGGTCCAGCGCTTCGAGCACGATCTGGCCGATCAAGGGCTCGCTCAGCGGCGGCCCGACAACGCATTCCGTGACCATCATCCGATTGCACACCTCGATGGCGACGGGACCTGCCACCGGCCGTTCCTCCTTGCGCTCGTCGGCGTAGGTCACGATCGCCGTTCGGAGTGGCTCCAATCCGAGCCGCTCGACGACGTTCTGCGGCAGGACGAGCATGACCGCACCCGTACCGACGACGCCCTCCACCTCGGTGCGGCGCGCCGGGTCCGTGCGGAGGCCGCTCGCTACGTTGCTGCGATCCACGTAGTTCTCCAACCCGATGCTGACGACGATCTCTCCCATTGCCGGCCTCATGGTAGCCAATCCAGCGGCGGGACTCCGACCGGCACGTCCTCGGCCGACGTCGCTCGCTACGGCCTGGGACCGCGGCGCTCGGCCGCGCGCACGGCGCTCAGGATGTTCGCCAGCGCGTAGTTCGCCTCGTGGCAGGCGTACTCGAACAACAGGTAGT
Organism: Vicinamibacterales bacterium; assembly: GCA_965222265.1. Lineage (GTDB taxonomy): Bacteria > Acidobacteriota > Vicinamibacteria > Vicinamibacterales > UBA8438 > JAAXGX01. The sequence continues at coordinate 3,268,940 of CBDCTP010000003.1, read as the reverse complement.
CGGGATCGCGCTCGAACGGGAACGCGGCCGTCCAGGGCCGCGTCCAGGTCCGCGGGTCGTCCACCCGCACCTCGTAGTGGAGCGTGCCGGCGCCGCCCAGGCTGAAGCGCTCGACGAGCCGCAGCGCCTCGCTCGTCGGATTGCCGTTCCCGTTGCGGGCGTACGAGCCCGTCCGCCCGTTGGTGTTCGTGGTCTCCACCACGAGCGTGTCCCCTTCCCAGCGCCCGCGCGAGTCGCCCATCCACTGCCGGATGCCGGGGGCGATGTGCGGGCGGCCGTCGAGAGGAATCATCCGGGTCTCGTGAATCATCTCGTGATGGAGGACTACGAGTCCCGGCGACTGCAGGATCCAGATGGCCGACGAGTAGATGTTCGGGAAGGCGGATCCCAGGACGCCGCGGCTGATGCAGCGGTCGTAGGGCCGCAGGTCCTCCGGGCCGCCGTGGGGATAGTCGGGCGCGGCCCGCGTCCGCCACGCCTCCGCCCGGCGCGCCCCGTCGTCCGTCATCGGCGGCAGCCGGCCATCCGCGGGATCGACGATCAGCGAGGCGAGCGGAGGCGCCGGCCGGCGCTCGCCGAAGCCCGGCGACGGCACCAGCCGCGGCCGGACCCGGCCGGCGGCGGCCGCATTGCGCGCCGCGAGCTCCGCTGCGGTCAGCACCGCGCGCGTGCCGAGCTCCGGCGGGCGTTCGAACGGCACGGTGACCAGCGCGCTGCTGAGCCACATGCCCTGGAGATCGGGATCGCCCCAGGGCGTGCGCGGGGCGCCCGCGGCCTGCCGGGCGGCGGGCGCCTCGCCCGCCGCGAGCGCGGCGCCGGCGAGTCCCCCGGCCAGCACCAGGCCGACGATCGAGAACAGGAGAACCGGGCGCGGGGTCGGCTGTCGCGCGGGCGCCAAGGCGGCGGTCATCGGGGTGGCGCGGCGCTCATCCCGCGCGGCTCTGCGCCGGCTCGGCGGCCCCGTAGTTGCGGGCCGCCGGCGTCACCAGGCGCGGGTCCCGCACCTGCGGCCTGGGCACGAGGCTGATGTCCTGGGCCGTCAGCTCGCCCGCCTTCGTCGGCGACGGCCGCAGCGCGAACTCCAGAATCAGGCGCCGGCTCGGCAGGTACGCCGCGTTGACGCCGGCCTTCTGCAGCTCGCTGCTGTGCACGAACGTCGATGCGTAGGGCGAGTCCTCGCGCGTGGTGTCGGTCACCCACAGCGGGCCGTCGAACGACTTCAGGTAGCGGATGAAGCCGAAGCCCTTGACCGCGTCGTACCAGTGGCACAGGCCGCGCACGCGCGAACCCTCCGTGCCCCAGTCGGGTCCCTTCGACTCGCCCGGCAGCAGTCCCGGAATCAAGTAGCCGGACACGAACAGATCCGCCTCGCGCCGCAGATCGCCCGACACGTTGTCGAACGCCACGACCTCGACGCGGCAACCCATGTTCTGGAGGGCCCGCGCGACCTTGGCGAAGTCCCCGTCGCCGGTGGCCAGCAGCACCCGGTCGATGTTGCGCGCCTCCAGCAGCACGTCGACCGCCATGTCGAGGTCGCTGTTGGCCTTGCCGAAGCGCTTGCCGTCCTCGTTGACGTACCACTTCACCGGCTTGACGATCACCTTGTAGCCGAAGTCGCGCAGCGCCTCGTGGAAGCTCTCCACGTTGCGCTGGTAGGTGTCGTCCGTCTCGCCCCGATCCTCGTCGAAGGAGGTGTAGGAGTTCAGCCGCAAGGCGTCGGCGCCGTCGCGGCAGGCAAACTCTCGCAGCACGTCGTAGCGCAGGCTGCGGCCCCCGTTCCTGGTGATGTTCTCCGTGTCGACGTACACTCCGACTCGCACGATGCCCAGCCCTCCGCCGCCGGCAGCGTCGCCGTGACGCGCCCCAACGATGCTCAGTATACGTGCGCGACCGCCTCACGGTCGCCGCCGATCGGCGACCGTGAGGCGGCGCCTACTCCGCCGTCAGCCGCCGCCCGGCAATCCACACGGAATCGATCTCGCGCGTGTTGGCGATGTCGTCCAGCGGGTTGGCGCTCAGGACGACCAGGTCGGCCCACTTGCCGGGCTCGAGCGTGCCCAGGTCGTCGAGGTGCATGACCCGCGCGCCGTTGCCCGTGGCGGCGACCAGCGCCTGCATCGGGGTCATGCCGGACTCGACCATCATCTCGAGCTCCACGTGCTCGAAGTAGCCCTGCCAGCGGCCGAGCGACGTGCCGCTGTCGGTGCCCATGGCGATGGTCACGCCGCCGTCCGTCAGCAGCTCGATGTTGCGCCTGGCCTGCTCCAGCATCCGCTTCGTGAACTGGGCGGTCTCGCTGTTGCGCACCCGCTCGTGGGTGGCCGGGTCGCGGATCTCCTCCATGTCCGACCGATAGGCGTCACCCCCGCGCAGGAAGAACGGGTCCTCGAAGAACGGCGGCGTGGTCTCGTACAGGAACACGGACAGGCAGCGCGTCAGGGTCGGGATGTAGCCGACGTCCAGGCGGATCAGCTCGGCGATCAGCTCCTGGTCGACGTCCTGGTCCCGCACGCTGTGCGCCACCACGTCGACGCCCGCCGCCAGCAGCCCCTTGGCGTCGTCCAGGTCGATGAGATGCGCCGCTACCCGCAGGTCCCGCCGGTGGGCCTGGTCGATGAGCGCGCCGTAGACCTCGGGCGTCATGTCGTCCGGCTGGGCGTTGAGGCGGGTCTTGATGATGTTCACGCCCAGGTCCGCGACCTGATCGATGCTCTGCCGGGCCTCCTCGGCCGTCCCGGCGACCACGTTCGGACCGGAGACGTACAGCCGCGCCCGATCGAGCTGTTCGCCGCGCGCCTGCGCGTCGCGCACCCGCACGCTCTCGACGCCGTCGTCACCCAGGGTGTGGATGGTGGTGACGCCGTAGTCGGCGTAGAGCCGCAGCTGCCCGAGTAGCTGGTCGTAGAGCGGCAGCGCGGGGTCGCCGTCGTTCAGATGCGCATGGGCATTGATCAGTCCCGGAATGATGGTCTTGCCGGAGACGTCGACGCGCTCCGCCGCGGCGGGGATCGACACGTCGCCCGCCGCGCCGAGCGCCTGGATCCGGCCGTCGCCGATGAGCACCGTGGCCCCCTCGAGCGGCGCCCCGCCGGTGCCGTCGATCACCCGCGCGCCGGTCAGCGCGACCGCCGCGGGCGTCTGTGCGAGCAACGGTTGGGCCGGCGCGCCGAACAGAACGAGCAACCCGGCCGAAGCAACCGCTACGAGCGACAACGTGACACGACCCATCGCGCACCTCCTGATTTCGTGTTGACGGCCCACCGCGCACGCCCGGCGCAACCCGGCCGGCCTGCTAGCTTCTCACGAGCGGCGCCAGATCGGTGATCGCCGCCACCACGTGGTTCGCCGCGAACCCGAGCTCCTCCGGCGGCTCGGCCGCGGCGCGCTGAATCCAGAACGTGATGAGGCCCGCCGAGGCCGCGCCGTTGATGTCCCACGAGTTGGACGAGACGAATCCCAGCGCGGTCCGGCCGACCCCGAGACGCTCCAGCCCGAGGTTGTAGACGCGCGGGCTGACCTTGAAGATCTTGACCTCCTCGACGCTGATGATCGTGTCGAGCAGGTGGTCGATGCCCGCGCTGCGCGCCGCCGCCTCCAGCATCCGGGGCTCCCCGTTGGAGAGGATCGCCAGCCGCAGGCCCCGGCTCCGCAGGGCCTCCAGGCCGGGCCGCACGTCGGGGAACGCCGCCAGCGACAGATACGCTTCCATCAGCCGCTCGCGACGCTGCGCGGTGAGATCCAGACCGAGGCTGCGCGCCGCGTACACCAGCGCGTCCTCGGTGACCAGCCAGAAGTCGCGGTGGCGGCCCATGAGGCTGCGCAGCAGGCTGTACTGCAGCTGCTTGGCGCGCCAGCGCTGCGCCAGCGGGTCGCCCTGCCCGGGAAACAGCTCCTCGCACAGCGCCGTCACCGAGAAGACATCGAACAGCGTCCCGTAGGCGTCGAACGCGAACGCCTCGACGCCCTCCACGCGGGCCGGCTGGAGGGCTGCCGCCCGCACGACGCCTGCGCCGGCCGCTCCCGCACCGAGGGTCCTGACGAACGCTCTGCGACCGGTCTGCATGCTGCTCCCTCCCGGATTGCGCCGGCGCGCGGTCGGCACCGGCGCCAGGTAGCGCACATTATCCCACCAATCCCGGCGACGCCCCGCGGGAGAAATGCCGCTGCCGGCTCCCGTTTTCGGGCATCATTACCGCCAGGGGTCGGCGCCGCGGCAGCGGTGCGGACTCCTCGGGGTCGGTTGGGCGTCAGGCGAAGCCCGAGGTGACGACTGGCGCGCCGGCCCACGTCCAGGAAGGAGCAGGCGATGCTCGGAATGCTCGGAACGTCCGAATCGGGACGGCGCGCGGGCGCACTGGGGGCGGCGATGCTCGCCGTGGCGGCGGTCGCGGCGACCGGCCTCGGTGCCGCCGACGACGTCTTCGTCACCGTCGATCGCTTCGTGCCGCACACGTCGACGGTGCCCGCGAACCAGGGCGAGCGGGTCGGCCTGTTCCTGCGCGAGAAGCTGAGCCGCGACCTGTCCGCCCGGATCGCCGCCGGGGAGCGGCCGCACGGCAAGGTGGTGCTGTTCGTCCACGGCGGATCGATCCCGTCGGTGCCTGACTACGACCTGCCGTACAAGGACTACTCGTGGATGGCGCATCTGGCGGCAGCCGGCTACGACACGTTCGCGATGGACCAGACCGGCTACGGGCTGTCGCCGCGGCCGATGATGGACGACCCCTGCAACATGGACGCCGACAATCGCGCGCTGGTCACGCCCAACCCGCTGGCGCGCGAGTGCGAGCCGCGCTACCCGCACGGGCTGACGACGAGCCAGTCGGACTGGGACGAGATCGGCCGCGTCGTGGACTACATCCGTGAGCTGCGGGGCATCGACACGGTGAGCCTGGTCGGCTGGTCCGCGGGCGGTCCGCGCACCGCCGGGTTCGCGGCGCGCCACCCGGACGTCGTCGACAAGCTGGTGCTGTTCGCCCCGGGTTACCGGCCGGACCAGCCGTCGACGCCGCCGGCCCGGCTGCCGGCCGGCGAGGCGCCGATGCGCCTGCAGACCCGGGACACGCTGGAGAACGGCCGCTGGCGCTCGACCGTCGCCTGCGACGACCAGATCGATCCGGGGATTCAGGCGGTCATCTGGCAGACCGTGATGGCCTACGATCCGCTGGGATCGGTCTGGGGGCCGAAGCATGGCGTGATGCGGGTGCGCACCTCGGCCGGCGCGTGGGGCTGGAACCGCGAGTACGCCGCGCGGGTGCGGGCGCCGACGCTGATCCTGGTCGGCGAGCACGACTTCCTGCTGGAGCCCGACCGGCGGCTCTACGCGGATCTGACCGGCACGGAGCGCAAGGTGCTGGTCGAGATGGCATGCGCCACCCACTTCGCCGTGTGGGAGACGACGCAGTACAAGCTCCTGCACGAGGCCTCGCTCGAGTGGCTCGAGCAGGGTACGTTCCGGGGCAGCGCGGCCGGCCGCTTCGCCGTGCGCGCCAGCCGCACCGACCCGTGACCGACACGCCGCGGCGGGCGGCGGCGCGCAGGCCCGTCGGCCGCTGGGCCCGGATCGGGACGCTCCTGATGGTGGGGTCGCTGCCCCTCTGGCCAATCCTGATGGTGGTCCCGTTCCTCCCGCTCGGCATCGCGGCGCGCGGCGCGGCCGGGACCGGCATCGTCGTCCTCGCCGAGATCATGTTCTGGGGCGGCGCGACGCTGGCCGGCCCGGAAGCGGCGAGACGAGTCCGGTCCTGGTGGCGCCGGCCGCGCAGCACGTGACCGCGGCCGGACCGCCTCACAGCTCGCGGATGCGGACGTTGCGGAACTTCACGACGCCGAGGCCGTACTGCAGCGCGATGGGGCCGTCCGCATACGACGAATCCTCCATGTCCACGGTCTGCGTGCCGTTGAGCGTGACCGTCAGCCGCGTGCCCTCGGCCCGGATCTCGTAGGTGTTCCACTGGCCGCCCGCGTTGATGATGCTCGACGGCGCGGCGAAGTGCACGATGCCCCCCGTGCGGTACGTCTGATCGGCCCGCGTGTCGTAGATGTTCACCTCGTACGAGTTGTTGTCGCGGACCGACTGCGGGTCCTGGCAGCGAATGAAGATGCCGCTGTTCGCGGGCTCGTCCACCCAGAACTCCAGCGTCAGCTCGAAGTCGGCGTACGACCGCGGGGTGACGAGGAAGCCGCCGCCGCTGTCGGCCTGCACCGCGCCGTCCGCCAGCTCCCAGTTCGCGTCCCCGAGGACGTTCCAGCCGTCGAGGCTCGAGCCGTCGAACAGCGTCACCCAGCCGTCTTCGCCCTGGCCCGACGCCGCACGTTCGGCGTGAAGACCGGCGACCCCGATCGAAAGCAGCCCGAGCCCGAGCAGAACGATGCTTGCACGCTTCATCTGTCTCTCCTTGTGCCGTTGCCGCCCCATTCTACGCGCAACGGGTTGCGGGCTCCATCGCCCGGCACCGAATCACGCTGCGGACTTCGCCGCCGCCGCGGCTTGTGACACGGGGCGGGCCGGCGTGCGATGATGTGCCGAGAGCATCCGAATTCCCTTCCGAAGGAGGTCGTCCATGCGTCGACGGTCACCGCTTCCGCTGAGCGTGCTTGCCGCTCTGTCCTTCCTGCTGGCGCCGATTGCCGCAACCGGCCAGACGGCCGACGATGCGTGGACGGTGCCGCGCACGGCCGATGGCCGGCCGGATCTCCAGGGGGTCTGGGCCAACAACAGCGCGACGCCGCTGGAACGTCCGGCGCAGCTCACGGACAGGCTGTCGTTCACCGACGAGGAGGTGTCGTCGCTCGCGGCCGCCGCCGAGCGGCTGTTCGGCAGCGGCAACGACGCGGGCTTCGCCGACGGCGTCTTCAACGCCGCGCTGGCCGACGCGACCGAGCCCGAGTCCGTCTGCGGCGGGACGGGCAACTACGGCTCCGTCTGGATGGTGGAGCGGGACTTCGACAACCGCACCTCGCTGATCACGAATCCGGGCAACGGGCGGCTCCCGGCCCTGACCCCGGCCGCCGCCGAGCGGCAGGCCGCCGCCCGCGCGGCGCGGGGCCAGCGCACCTACGACGGACCCGAAGATCTGCCGCTGCAGTCCCGTTGCATCACCTTCGGAATGCCGCGCGTCGGCGGGCTCGGAGCGGGCTACAACAGCTACTACCAGATCTTCCAGACGAGCGACCACGTCGTCCTGTACCGCGAGCTGATCCACGACGCCCGCGTCATCCCCATCGGCGACCGCCCGCACGCGCCCGCGAGCATCCGGCAGTGGCACGGCGACTCGCGCGCCCACTGGGACGGCGACACGCTCGTCATCGAGACGACGAACTTCGATCCCAAGCACAGCTATCGCGGCGCGTCCGACAACCTGCACCTCGTCGAGCGCCTGACGCGCGTCGGGCCGGAGGCGATGCACTACGAGATCACGGTGACCGATCCGACGACGTGGCAGTCCTCCTGGACCGCGCTCGTGATCCTGAGGAAGTCCGAGGACGCCGTGTACGAGTACGCCTGCCACGAGGGCAACTACGGCATGGAAGGCATCCTCGCCGGCGCCCGCGCGGCGGAGGGGGACGAGCGGTAGGAGCCCGGGAGTCCGCGCCGTTCCGGCGGCGCGGACTCCCGGAGCGTTGGTTGGCCGCCTGCCCGTCTCACTCGCCGGAGCTCCGCCGCTCCTCCTGGCGCGCTCCGGCCAGCTGGTTGTACAGCCCGTAGTTTCCTTCGTGACACGCGTACTCGAACAGTGTCCCACCCCGCTTCATCAACAGGACAGCGCTGAACGGCCGCGTGAAGGTCGTCAGGTCGTCGACGATGTACTCGTAGCGGAGGGTGTCCTCGGCCACGAGGCTGAAGCGCTCCGTCAGGTGCAGGGTGGCCCCGGTGCCGGCCGCTATCGCAACCGTGGGGTTGAAGCTGGCGACCTTGTCGGTGAAGTTCGTGGTCTCGACCACCAGGGTGTCGCCTTCCCAGTAGCCGCGGGAATCACCCATCCACTGGCGAATGCGTTCGGGCACGTGCGCGCGCCCGTCGAGGGGCACGATGCGGGCATCGTGAATCATCTCGTGGAGAACGACCAGGTGGTCGCCGGTCTGAAAGAGCTGGATGTTCTGGTTGTAGAAGCCGGGCAGGATCGGCGGCCCCGTGTTGAACCCGAGGATGCAGCGCTCCGCGAGGCCCCGGGCCTCGTGGCTGTCGGCGCTGATCCCCGCCGACCGGACGCGGACCGGCAGGGCGCCTCCCACGTCTTCGGAGAGCGAGAGGACCTGGTTCGCAGCCCCGGGCTGGAGCGGCGGCACGCGTCCGTCGGGCGGATCGACGATGAGCGACGTGCGCTGGTCTTCGACGATCCTGGCGCCCTGGTCCATCCAGTAGCTGTTGTACCCGCCGACATCGCCGCCAACCGGCAGCCCGGGCCGTTCCGTGGTCGGTGCGAGAGCAGCCGCGCTCCGCTCGGCAGCCTCCGCCTCGATCGCGGCGGCCTCTTCCTCTCCCAGCACCGCCCTGTCGGCGAGATCCGCGGGCCGCTCCAGCGGCGTCAGCGTGCGAAAATCCCACACGCCCTGCAGGTCGGGCCTGCCGTCGGGCATCCGCGGGGGATCGAACGGGGTCTGAGCGCCGGCCGGAGGCGCGCAGACGGCGAGCGCCAGCAGGATTGCCGCACCGATGAAGCCTGACTTGGTCATTACTCTCCTCCTGTGTTCAGACGGCGGCGCGTCATCGGCGCCCCTGGTCAGTGCCCGGCCTCTCCCACGTCGCCGAGTTCCTCGGTCCGAACGCGCGCGCCGTGCGGAGAATGCCCAGCATGATGCCCGCGTTGCCCTCATGGCATGCGAACTCGTAGATGCTGGCCTCCTGCCGTTTGAGGGTGACGTCAGCGGTCCAGGGCCTCGCCCATGTCGTCGGGTCGTCGACGGTGACCTCGTAGCGGATCGCGTCGGGCGCCACGCGGGTCAGCCGCTCCACGAGATGCAGGTTCTCGGCGGCTCCGAGGTAGTTCGTCTTCGGCGAGAAGTTCGCGGTGTCGATCACCAGCGTGTCTCCCTCCCAGCGCCCCACCGAGTCTCCGTGCCACTGGCGGATGCGCGGGGAAGGATGCGGCGACCCGTCCAGGCGCACGATCCGCGCGTCGTGGTTCGTCTCCATCATGAGCACGAAATACCCAGGCGACTGAAAGATCTGGTAGTAGCCGTACAGGGGGTCGCCACGGGGGCCGGGACCGATGCGCGGCATCCCCGGCGTCAGGCAGCGGGCGCGCGTGTTGAGGTCCTCCGGTCCGGCCGGATCGACATCCCGGGCCGTCAGCGCCGCCCACCTCTCGGCCGCCGCCGGCATGAGCATCGGCAGTCTGCCGTCGGGCGGGTCCACGATCTGCGACGTGCGGTTGTCGAACTCGCGCTCCACCATGAAATTGGAGCTGCGGTTCGCCCCGCGTCTCCGAAAGGCGTCGACATCGGCCAGGGCGGTCAGGAACAACGTGTCACCGATGGCGAGGTCCGCGTCGTTCTCCTTGAAGATCCGATTCGCCCGCCGTGACAGCTCGGCGACTTCCTCGTCGGTGAGCAACTGTCGCCCTGCGAGGGCCGGCGGCCGCTCGAAGGGCGTCGCACTCGTGTTCAACCAGACGCCCTGCAGGTCCGGTTGGCCGTCCGGCGTGCGCGGCGCCGTCCACGGGCTCGCTGCGACCGTCGACGGTGCCTCCGTGCCGCCTGCGCGGTCCTGGGGCGCCGCGGACTGGGGCGCCAGCGAGACGACGGTGAACGCGGCCGCCAGCGCACTCGACAACGCGAAACGCATGTCGTTCATGTTCGTTCTCCAATCCGGAACCGGCCCATCTTACCGCCGAAGCCGGCCCAATCGGCGCGGTTAGTTGACACTCGCGCCGGGCAGGACGGTTACAATGACGCCAGCCGTTGTTCCGCCGGCTCCGGGACGGATCGCAACAGGGGCCGGCGCGTTTTCCGGGAGGCGACATCGTGAGCACACTCCAGAATCGTTTCCACCCGTGGGTTTGGGCCGCCGCGGCGGCGCTCTCTGCGTCGGCCGCGCTCGGCGGCGCCGCGCTTGCCGAGCAGACCGAGGCCGACCGGGCGGCGCTGCTGGCGTCGCTGCCCCCAGCGAGCGCGCTGCCGGCCGGCTTCCCGGCCGCGGGCGAGCTGGCCGGCCGCGGAGTCCTGCACGCCGCGGGCGGCCAATGGGCGTTCCGCCAGCACGACGGCGGCGACACCCACGGTTCCGACTCGCTGCCCATCTGGGAGCATCGCATGCGGGGCGGCGCCCACACGCAGGGCGCGGTGTTCGGCGTCGAGGACGGCGCCGTCGTCTCGACGGGGTACCTCGTCCGCCAGGCGGATCTGGTCGCGGGCAACAGCTTCCGCAATCTGAGCCTGCGGGGACAGGACTTCCCGGCTCCCCAGCACCTGACGGTCGACTTCGTCGCGGGGGAAGCTGGCGCCGACAGCGCGTACCTGCTGCTGTGGCACTTCCTGCCGCTGGAGGGCAAGGCCGGCCCGACGCTGCCGGCCGGCCCGCTGCCGCCGGTCACGAGCCTGCCCCCCAGGTTCACCCTGTACGCCTGTGAGGAGTTCCCGGAAGACTTCTGCCCGCGCATGGGGCGCCATCACCGGGACCTCTCCGGGGAATCGACGCGCCACCCCACGGCAACCGGGGATAACGGGGTGATCTACGGCGAGGCGGCCGGCAAGCTGATCTTCATCGAGTACGTCTTCCGGCAGCAGGACCTGGCGGACGGCGTCTCGTGGCCGGCGATACCGCTCAACGGCCTGCCGATCCCGCCGATCAACAACCTGCACCTGCTGCACTACAACGGCGAGGACGGCGCCCCGGGACGGTACACGGCGCACATGTACTTCGTGCCCGAGAAGACGTACCTCTCCTGGGATCGGCAGCCGGCCGAGCTCGAGTAGCCGCCAGGCGGGAGCGATGCGTCATCTCGCGCAACTTGGGGCGGCGGCCGGGCTGCTGGCCGCCGCGTTCGCCGGCGGCGTGCCGCAGACTGGACCCGTGCGCGCGCAGTCGGCGGCCGACGACTTCACGACGCCCCGCACACCCTGGGGCGATCCGGACCTGCAGGGCATCTGGAGCACCGGCTACATCGAGACGCCGCTGGAGCGTCCGGAGGAGTACGGCACCCGGGAGTTCCTGACCGAGGCCGAGGTGGCCGCCGAGCGCGATCGGCTGAGCGCGCAGCAGGACCATTCGACGGGAGGCGCGCTGCCGACCACGCCCCGGCCCGGCGACACCGGCGCCTACAACACGGTCTTCAGCGGCCGCGGGCGCGACGTCATTCGCACCCGCAGGAACTCCCTGGTCGTCGATCCGCCCGAGTCCAGAATTCCCTGGCGGCCGGGCGTGCGCGAGCAGGTGGCCAACGAGGTGTCGACGGCCGCCGGCGTCCGGGGCAGGTTCCGGCACGAAGGCACCGACGGCCCGGAAGATCGGCCGAACGATCGGTGCCGCGGGGTGATCCTGCCGCATCGCTTCGGCACGTGGGAAGCCGGCGGCGGCCACCACCGCATCGTGCAGGCCCCGGGCGCCGTGACCATCTACTACGAGTACGGCCCGCACGGCGGCGCCTATCGCACCATCCCGCTCGACGGCCGCCCACACCTGCCGGGCCGCATCCGGCAATGGCTGGGAGACGCGCGCGGCCGCTGGGAGGGCGACACCCTGGTGGTCGACACCACGAACTTCACCGAGCGGACCCGCTACGAGGGCGCCCGGGACAACCTGCACCTGACCGAGCGCTTCACGCGCATCGGCCCGGACTTCGTCCTGTACCGCGTCACCGTCGAGGACGAGACGGTGTTCACGCGCCCCTGGACGATGGAGATTCCGCTCACGCTGCAGGACGCGCGCGAGAACCGCATCTTCGAGTCGGCGTGCCACGAGGGGAACTACGCCCTCACCGGCATCCTGGCCGGCGCCCGCGCCGAGGACGCCGGCCGCCAGGAGTCTGCGCCGTAGAACGGTGCAGACTCCGCAAGGCGCGCACAGCGCGCCTCGGCGGGAGCGGCGCGGGGCGCAGGGGTCCCCGCAAGCGGACGCCGGGGGTGCGGGGCGCAGCCCCGTCTGATTGGAGCTACGAAACCATGCTCATCAAGCGCGCGCCGGCGATTCGGTCCTCCGGGATCACGGACGAGCGGGACTACCTCCGGCGGCGCGATTTCCTGAAGGCAGCCTCGGGCGTCGCGCTCGCGGCGGCCACTGCCGCCGCGCCGGGCCGTCCGTTGCGCGCCGCAAGCGCGCAGGAGCCGCTCGCGCCCGTTGCTCCCAGCCCGTTCAGCACCGACGAGAAGTGGAACTCGTTCCGCGACATCACCAGCTACAACAACTTCTACGAGTTCGGCACCGAGAAGGAGGATCCGGCGCGCCACGCCGGACAGCTTCGGACGCAGCCGTGGACAGTCCGCGTCGAGGGGCACATCGGGGTGCCCGAGGCGGACTACGCGCTGGAGGACATCCTCGGGCCGCATGCGCTGGAAGAGCGGGTCTACCGGCTGCGCTGCGTCGAAGCCTGGTCGATGGTCGTGCCGTGGGTCGGCTTTCCTCTCGGCGACCTGATCAGGCGCTTCGAGCCGACGTCCCGGGCCCGCTTCGTCCGCTTCGAGACGCTGTTCCGGCCCAGCGAGATGCCCGGCCAGCGGCGGCCGATCCTGCAGTGGCCGTACGTCGAGGCGCTGCGGATGGACGAGGCGCTGCATCCGCTGACGATCCTCGCGGTCGGCCTGTACGGCAAGACGCTGCTCAACCAGAACGGCGCGCCGCTGCGCCTCGTCGTGCCCTGGAAGTACGGCTTCAAGAGCATCAAGTCGATCGTGAAGATCCAGTTCGTCGAGAACCGGCCGCGCACGTCATGGAACGTGTCGGCCCCCAGCGAGTACGGCTTCTGGGCGAACGTCAATCCGCACGTCGACCACCCGCGCTGGAGCCAGAAGAACGAGCGCCGCATCGGCCGCTTCTTCCGCCAGGAGACGCGCATGTTCAACGGTTACGCCGACCAGGTGGCGCACCTGTACGCCGGCATGGACCTGCAGCGCAACTACTAGCAGCCCGGGGACGATGCCCGGCACCTGCGTCCCATGCGGCTGCTGAAGCCCCTCGTCTTCGCGGCCTGCCTCGTCCCGCTGGGGCTGCTCGTCTGGCGCGGGTTCAGCGGCGGGCTGACCGCCAACCCGATCGAGTTCGTCACCCACCGCACCGGCGACTGGACGCTGCGGCTGCTGCTCGTCACGCTCGCGATCACGCCGCTGCGGCGGCTGACCGGCTGGAACGCCGTCATCCGGCTGCGCCGGATGCTAGGCCTGTTCGCCTTCTTCTACGGCAGCCTGCACCTGCTGACCTACGTGGTGCTCGACCACTTCTTCGCGTTCGGCTCGATGCTGGAGGATCTGACGGATCGGCGCTTCGTGACCGCCGGCTTCACCGGCTTCGTCCTGATGCTTCCGCTGGCGCTGACCTCCACGCAGGCGATGGTGCGGCGGCTCGGCGGCCGGCGCTGGCAGGCGCTGCACCGGCTGGTGTACGTCAGCGCCTGCGCCGGCGTCGTCCACTACCTCTGGCTCGTCAAGGCGGACCTGCGCCCGCCGCTCGTCTACGCGGCGCTGCTGGCGCTGCTGCTGGGATTCCGGCTGTACATGGCGCTCGGGCGCCGCGCCGGTCAGTTGCCGCGCACGGCCGGGTCCGGCGCCGCGCTCTGATGATCAACCGGGGAGCGCAACGCGGACCGCCGGTACTACCGGTGGACCACGAACAGCGCGCCGGAGCGGGCCGCGCGCAGGTCAGCCGCCGTTGCCGTCGGTGACGATCAGCGCGGGCGGGACCTCGACAATCCGGCCACCGTCGGCCACGCAGGTCGCCTCGCCCGGCGTCACGTCCCGCGTGCAGCCGTACAGCGGCTGGCCCCGGTACACCCACTGCGCCACGCCGTCCACGCGCGCCGCGACCGACCAGTCGCCGAATGGCACCGCCGCCGCCGGTGCCCGCAGGGGCGCCCAGATGCCCGCGCAAGCGGGCTGACAGGCGGCCGCAGCGTACAGCGTCATGCCCTGCGCGTCGGCCAGCACGACCCCGTGGTGCGTCGTCTCGGCCACGATGCCGGGCGGTGCTCCCTCGACGTCGAACCGCGTCTGCCGGACCCCGGCCCGCAGGTACGAGCGGCGGCGTCCGCCGCGTACCGGAAACGGATCGACGGCGGCAATCTGCCAGACGTTGCCCTGCCCGATGGCCCAGTTCTTCTCCTCCTCCTGCCGGTAGCGGTAGAGCGGCCGTCCCCTGTATGCCCATTGCGGCGCGCCGTCGGCGCGCGCGACCAGCGACCAGTCGCCGAACGGCCTCGCCCCGTCGGCGGACGCCCGCACGGGCGGCCATTCCGACGCGCAGGGCCCGAAGCAGGTCGACATGCCGGGCTCCGCATCGCGGCGCGTGACGTACAGCGTGTACCCCTCGGCATCGGCGAAGACCGGCCCGATGGGCGTGCTGCCGAACGTGATCTCACGCGGCGTTGCGGGCAGCGTAGCTTCCTGGGCGCTCGCCTGCGCCGGCCAGCCGGCGCCGAGCGCCGCCAGCGCGATCAGGTATCTCCCGCCCCTCATCGCCATACCTCCCCGAATCGCCGAGATCGGTCTCAGGCCACGACCTCGCCGACGGGCTGGCGGGTCTCCATCGAGCCGGTGCCGAAGGTGTCGATGGGGACCTCCATCACCTGCATCGCGGTCAGAGCGATGCGCGACACCGGGTCGGACTTCCCGATGACGCTCAGCCCCGAGCGCACGCGCCCGCCCGCGCGCCCGGCGAACATGACCGGCAGGTTGTCGATGTTGTGGTCCTTCGCCAGCTCGGTCTCCGAGTGCGCCACGACGAGCATGCGATCGAGCAGCGTGCCGTCGCCTTCCCGCATGCCGTCCAGAATCCCCAGGAACGTGCCCCACGCCTGCATGACGTCGGCGACGAACTGCGTGGACTCGGGCTGGTAGCCGAGGTCGGCGTCGATCGGCTCGTCGTGCGTCAGCTGGTGGTGCGAGGTCGCGCTGCCGCGGCGCGTCAGCGACGAGGCGCCGTTGTTGAAGCTCACGTTGAACACCTTCGTCTGATTGCAGGCCAGCGCCATCGCGAGCAGCCGCACCATGACCTCGTGGTTCGCGGTGACGTCCTCCAGCACGTTCGCCACCTCCCGCTCGCCCGGGGGAGCCGACGGCACCTTGCACGCGACCAGCGGTTGCGGCTTCTGGAGCTGCAACGCCAGCTGGCCCTCCACCTGCCGGACGCCGGTGAAGTACTGATCGAGGCGTGCCCGATCCGCCGCGCCGAGCCGCCGCTCGAGCGCCCGCCGCTGCTCGGTGACCACCGACAGCACGCTCCTGCGCGCCATGGTGACCGGATCGGGCTGGAAGGCGACGGCGTTGGGATCGACGAAGCCCTCGCCGAAGACGCGCTGATAGAAGCGCGCGGCGGACGTCTCGACCGGGTTCATCTGCCCCGCGCCCTGGCCGCTCAGGGTGTTCGTGCGGTCGCCGATGGCCGACACGTCGAGCGTGCGGAACCGCGTGCCGCCGCCGATGTGCGCCGCGATGATGCTGTCGAAGGACGGCGCCGGGAGCGTGCCGCCGACGCTCGGCGCCACGCCGGTCCGGAAGCACGGCCCGCCGGACGCGTGCGGGAAGTTGGGCTTGCCGTCCGTCAGGCAGTCGAAGCCGCCGAAGATCGTGACCTTGTCCTTGTACGGCGCCATCGGCTCCGTCTCGGGCAGGATCTCGTAGTCCGGACCGGGCCGCGTCGGATGAAAGCGGCCGGGCGTCACGCCGAGGCCCCAGAACCAGGTGCCGAACCGCACCGGGAGCGGGGCGCCGGCCGCCAGGGCTGTCCCGTTGTCGTTCAGGAAGCAATCCAGGTAGGGCAGCGACACCGCGACGGTCGCCCCCTGGCAGATGCCGCGCAGGACGGTGCGCCGGCTGATTCCCGACTTCATCGTGAGACCTCCTCACCCGTACCGTTGTCGTTCGTCCCCTGCGCCGCGAGGAAGGCGGGGCTCGTGGCGACGGCGCCCAGGAGCGCCGGCAGTCGATAGCCTTGCTCCGCGAACCGCGACGCCATCTCCGCCGCCCACGGCAGGTCGCCGGGCGCGAGCGACCGCCGCAGCGCGTACTCCGCGACGCGGCGGGCCAGGCACCGCGGCACCGCCGGATGGCGGCTCACGGCCTCGCCCAACGCCACCGGGCCGGAGACCTCCGTTCCGTCGAGCTCGCCGCTGACGTCGATGGGCGCCCCGTTCTCGCTCGTGCGATACGCGCCGACGCCGTCGAAGTTCTCCAGCGTCAGCCCGATGGGATCGGTGATGCGGTGGCAGCCCGCGCACACGGGGTTGCTGCGGTGCACCGCCAGCCGGTCGCGCGCCGTGCGGAGCTCGAGGTTCTCCGTTTCCTCCAACAGCGAGAAGTCCACGTCGGCCGGGGGGTCCGGCACCGCCTGGCACAGGAGCAGCTCCCGCAGCGCCTGGCCGCGCAGCGTCGGCGAGCTGCGGCCGTCGTGGGAGAACGCGGCCAGGAAGCTCATCTGGGTCAACAGCCCGGCGCGCCCGCCGTCGGCCGGCAGCTCGTAGCGGACCCAGGGGTCGCTGCCCGGCCTGACCGGCAGCCCGTAGACCTGGCCCAGAGCCCGCGTCATGAACGTGGTCCGCGACGTGAAGAGCTCGCGATAGTCGCGGTCCTCGCGGACGAGCAGCTCCACGATCGTGCGCAGCGTCTGTTCCGGCATGTCGGCCTTGACCTCGCGCACGAACTGCGGATACAGGACAGGGTCCTTCGCCAGATCCGCGATGCGCTCGAACCCGAGCATGTCGGCGAAGAACGTCCGCACGGACGCCTCCAGGCGGGGGGAGGCCAGCAGGCGATCCACCTGGCGCGCCAGACCCTGCGCAGCGTGCAGCTCGCCGCGCGCGGCGGCCTCCAGCAGCAGCGTGTCCGGCGTCGTGTCCCACAGGAAGAAGCTGAGCCGCGACGCCTTCGACCAGGCATCCAGGCGCACCTGGCCGGGCCGCGCGGGATCGGGCTCGGTGACGTCGACGTCGAACAGGAAGCGCGGCGACACGAGCATCGTCTCCAGCGACAGGGCGAGGCCCGTGTAGAAGCTCCCGCTCAGGCGGGCACCCTCGCGTGCGGCCGCGACCTGCCGCTCGCGGTCGGTGGCCGCGAGCGGCCGCCGGAACAGCAGGCGACCGACCCGCTCGAGAAACGCGCCCGCGCACGCATCGTCCGCGCGGTCCTCCGCGACGGGCCGGCAGCCGACCAGCAGCGCGCGATGGTCCTCGTCGACCACCTGCGCCGCGATCGCGCGGGCCATCCGCGTGTACTGCTCGAATCCGGCGGGCGAGACCGCGATCGTGCTCACGTTGGACGTCTGCAGGCCGTGCGACAGCCGCACCAGCGGGTCCATGCGGCCGGCCACCTGGATGTCCGGGCCGAAGATGTCCGCAATGGCGTTGCGATACTGCGTCTCGGTCAGGCGCCGCATGGCCGTCGCGGCGTCGCCGGCGGGCTGCGCGGCAGCCGTGCCCGGCAGCATGGCCATCGATATCGCGATCGGCACGGCGAGCAGCAGACGACGCACGCGACGGCCCGCGGCCAAGCTGGCCGGCCCTGGCGGAGTCCGCGCCGTGCTGCGACGCAGGCTGCTACCGATCATCTGCTCCCGTGCCGTCGTCGTGGATGACGAACGCGGGAATGCCGGTGAGCCGGTGCGCCGCGGAGATCGTGGTGCATTGCCCGGTCCCGGGATCGGGGTCGCCGTCGGCCATCAGCACGAAGGTCTTGTACTCCGAGGCGCAGTCCATGTTGGCGGTCGACGCCGTGGCCCGGCAGCAGTACCCCACGGTGGAGATGTTCATGAGCGGCCGGTAGCCGCCGAGCAGCCCGGTCAACCCGCCGTCCGGCCCGAGCCGGAGCCTGAGGCGGACGCGCCGGAACTCTTGCGAGTACGCGTCCGCGAACGGCCCCCACGTGAACAGGCGGTAGCGCAGGTGCAGCCTGTCGACGTCGTCGACCAGCAGCTCGCCGTCGACGATGCGGCCGGTCGCCTCGTTGCGCCAGTGCGGGTTCGACGAGACGCGGAACGACTGATCGGGGAGCGGCTCGCCCGCAGGCGTCCTGAGGATCAGATCAGCTATCTCCAGCGAGTAGATGCCCACCTCGACGCGGTCGTCGTTGCGCGGGTCGTCCAGGTCGCGGATCTCGATCAGGAACGGATCGAGATCGCCTCCCGCCTGCTCGCTCTCGGCGGTGCCCCGCCGGCTCTTGTAGCACCCGACGGCGCGATAGAGCTGGTTGTCGACCGCAAGCTCGCCGTCCAACCCCTCGAACTTCGGATGCTCGCAGGTCAGGGGCGTGGCCCGGCCATCCGGCGTACCGTCGAGATTGAGGCCGTACGCCACCCGGCTCTGCACCCCGCGGTGGGGCGGGTGGCGGGGATCGTCCAGGAACGACTTCGGGTTCTGGCAGACGTTCTCGCCGCCGGGGCCGTTGATGAACTCGCCCTTCCAGGCGTTGGCGTACTCCTCCGCGTTTTCGGGCCTGAGAATCCGTTCACGTTCGTCCGGGCCGAGCGTGGCGAGGAAGTGCTCCTCGACGGTCCGCTCGAACCCCCCGGGACAGTCCGATTCGAACGGCCCGTAGTGCATCGCCAGCCGCGAGTCCACGACCAGGAAGCCCAGCGTGCTCCCCTCGCGGGCGTGGACGCCGCCGTCGAGCGCGGCCACGGCAAGCGCGGCCAGCAGCACGCCGGCGAGCGATGGTTTCCGCCGCAACCCCCTGTGGTTCCGACCCATCATGCCTCCCTGCCCGCACCGGCTCGGCCCCCGCCGATGCCCGCGCACAACGTTAGCGTGGATCCGGCGGCGGCTGGCGCGGGCCGCGCTCCTGGAACAAGCGGACGACACCGATGTGATTCGCCATGGCCGCGTAGGTCCACGCGGTGCGGCCGCGCTCGTCCCGCGCGTCGAGATCGGCGCCCGCCCCGAGCAATGTGCGCACGGCGGCGACGTGGCCCGCGGCCGCAGCCTCTATCAACGCCGTTCTGCCGGTGCCGTCGGCGGCGTTCACGTCCGCCCCGTTCGCCAGCAGGAACCGGATGGTGTCGAGGCTGCCGCTCGCGGCGGTCGCGATCAGCGCGGTCGCGCCGGCGCCGTCGCGCTCGTCGACGTCGATCCCCTGTCCCAGCAGCGCCTGGACGACGCCCGCGTGGCCGTCGCGCGCCGCGAGCACCAGTGAAGCGCCGCCCGCCGCCGCGGCGCCGGCACCCGCCAACGCCTCCATGATCTCGAGGTGGCCGTTCGCGGCGGCGTAGATGACCGCCGAGCCACCGTAGTTGTCCTCGCGCGCGGCGTCGGCGCCGCCTTGCAGCAGCGCCTCCACCACGTCGACGTGGCCGTTGAGGGCAGCCGCCATCAGGGCGGTCCGCCCGTCGCTGTCGCCGGCCTCGACGTCGGCATCGCTCGCCAGCAGGACGCCGACGCTGCCGAGCGCGCCGCCGAACGCCGCGCCCATCAGCGCCGTCGATCCGGTGGAGGTGGCAGCGTTCACGGCGACCCCGTGCGCGACCAGCGCCTCCACCGCCTCCGGGTGGTCGGCCGATGCGGTCATCATCAGCACCGTCACCCCATCCCGGTCCTGCGCGTTCACGTCGGCGCCGGCGGCCACCAGCCGCCGGATCACGTCCGCGTGGCCCTGCCCCCCGGCCAGGGCCAGCGCGGTCAGACCGCCGCCGTCCCTGGCTTGCGGAGCCGCGCCCGCGTCCACCAGGGTGCCAACGATATCGGCATGCCCGGAGAAAGCGGCATGCGACAGCGGCGTGCGGCCGCCGCGGTCCGCGATGTGCAGCGCCCCGGGCGCGTCGCGCAGCAGGACCTCCACGACCTCCCCGTGGCCGTTGCCGGCGGCATGTATCAGCGGCGTGAGGCCGAGGATATCGGCGACCGTGCCGTCCGCGCCGGCCGCCACCAGCTCCCGCGCGATGCGGGCGAAGCCGCGCTGCGCGGCGTAGGTGAGCGCCGTCGAGCCGGAATCGTCCGCGGCGCCGACATCGGCGCCGGCGGCCAGCGACGCGCCGACCGCCGCCGCGTCGCCGGCATGCGCCGCCCGCAGGAGCCGGGCATCCACCGGCCGTTGCTCGCCGCTTGCCGGCTCCTGACCGGCCCGGCCGACCGCGGCGCCCGCGAGCACGAGCACGATCACCAACAGCGGCATCGCGGGCACTCCCCCTGCGGCTCCTACTTCCGCGCGGCGGCCCGCTCCGCCGCGCGTTCGCCGGCCAGCATGTTCGGCAGGCTGTAGTTCCCCTCGTGGCAGGCGTACTCGTACAGCGGCTGGTCGCTGCGCCGCATCGGGATCGAGACGGTCCATGGACGCGTCCACGTCTGCGGGTCGTGCACCGTGAACTCGTACTCGAGCGTGTCGGCGCCGACGCGCGTCAGCCGCTCGACGAGCCGCAGGTTCTCGCTGGAGCCGAGCGAGCCCATCGGGTTCGACGACGTCCACCAGCGGTCGGTGACGAAGTTCGTCGTCTCGACCACCAGGGTCTCGCCTTCCCAGCGGCCGCGCGAATCGCCGGACCACTGGCGGATGCGGGCGTCCAGCCGCGGCCGCCCGTCGAGCGGCACGACGCGGACCGTGTGGACCATCTCGGTCAGCAGCATGACGTGGTCGGGCGTCTGGAAGATCTGCAGGTTCTGGTTGTACGCCGCCGGCATGATGGGGGGACCGGCATTGAGCCCCAGGATGCAGCGGTCGCCGGCGTCCAGATCCAGCCAGGAGTCGGCCGGATGCGCCCGGCGGTACGCCAGGGTCTCCTCGGCTCGCCGCTGCGCACTGGGAATCAGCGCCGGAAGCCTTCCGTCGCTCGGCGCGACGACCAGCGACGTGCGCCGCGTGCCGACGGTGCGCGTGCCGCCGTCCAGCCAGAAGTTGTTGTAGAAGCCGGGGGACCCGTCGGCCCGGCGGTCGACGCTGCCGCCCGACGCCGTCCGCTCGGGCGGGCGATTGAGCAGCTCGGCGTCCCGGTCGACCACTGCCTGCTCCAGGCTCGCGGCCTCCTCCTCGGTCAGGAACTCGCGGTCGCCCAGCTCCGCCGGCCGCTCGAGCGGCGTAATCGTGCGGAAGTCCCACACGCCCTGCAGGTCCGGGTGACCCCACGGCGTCGAAAGCACGTCGCCCTGGGCGGTCGCGGGCGCCGCGCCAGGCGACGCCCACGCGACGAGCACGGCCAGGGCGGCCGCAAACAGCAGAATACGTCGGCTCATCGCTCTGTCTCCCTATCTCGAACCCTCGGCCGCGGCCCGCTCGTCGGCCCGGGCGCCGGCCAGCATGTTCGCCAGAGAGTAGTTCCCCTCGTGGCAGGCGTACTCGTAGAGCACCCCCTCCATGGCCGCCATCGGCACCAGCGCGGTCCAGGGCGCCGTCAGGCGCGGGTCGTGCACCGTGATGCGGTAGTCGATCGTATCGGCGTCGGTGCGGGTCAGGCGCTCGACCACCCGCACGCCACCGTCCTCGCTGGCCCCGTGCCGCAGGTTCACCGTCTCGACGACCAGGGTGTCGCCCTCCCAGCGTCCGACCGAATCGCCCATCCACTGCTGGAACGCCGAGGGCAGATGGGCGCGCCCGTCGAGGGGAATGATGCGCGCCTCGTGAACCATCTCGACCAGGATGACGACGTGGTCCGGCGTCTGGACGATGTGATAGTTGTGGTTGTAGAAGCCGGGCATCATGCCGCTCGGCATGCCGCGCGAGATGCACCGGTTGTAGGTGCTGAAATCGACCCACGAGTCGCGCGGCCGCCCGCCGTCGCCCTGCCGGGCGCGTTCCGCCTCACGCCGCGCCGCCTCCGCCTCCGTCGGCGCCGGGAGCCTGCCGTCCGGCGGATCGACGATCAGCGACGTGCGCATGGAGAGCTCGCCCTTCTCGAGCCAGAAGTCGTTGTAGGCGCCGGTCGGGCCGGCATTGAACGCCGAGATGCCCGAGCCCGGATTGCGCTGGGCCCACTCCTCGTCGGTCAGGAACTCCCGGCCGGCCAGCTCGGCGGGCCGCTCGAGCGGCGTGGTCGTGGTGTTGGTCCAGAACCCCTGCAAATCCGGATCGCCCCATGCCGTCCGCGGGGAGGCGCTCTGGGCGGCCGCCGGCGGGACCACGGAGAATCCGAGCGCGGCCAACAGGACGACGGCACTCACGGACAGAAGCACTCGCTGAGTCATGGCCCTCTCCTTGTGCAACGGCGCGCCGCCCCCCGGGCCGGGCGCCGACTTTCGGGTCACCGAGCTGCGCCGACCAATGATCGATGCCATTCTACGCCGAAGCGTCCCGGGACCGGACGCCGTTTCCGGCCGTCGCAATGTTCATCGGGGACACCCGCCGGATGGATGCGAAGTGGCAAGTCCAGTGGGGGTAATGAGATACGGCAATCGGCGAGCGTTGACCGACTGCCTCCGGTCGTGCTAGTTTTCACTGCTCACACCTCCAAGGAGCCCGATGAAGGAAACCCTCCTCGCCCAGTTGGATCTCGCCCAGGAGTACTTCGACCGCAGCACCGCGGGCCTCGCCGAGGAGGACTCCACGTTCGCACCGGCGGCCGGGCTATTCACCGCGGCGCAGCACGTGGCGCACGCCGCCCACACCATAGACTGGTTCTTCGCCGGGGCCTTCGACGCGAACGGCTTCGACATGGGCTTCGAGGAACACGACCGGCAGATTCGCGGTGTGCGGTCGCTGACCGAGGCCCGCGCGTGGCTCCAGCGGGCGCTCGACAACGGCCGCGCGCTCGTGCGGAGCAGGAGCGAGGCGGAGTGGTCGGCGCCGATCGTCGACGGCGTCGTGATGGGCGGCATGCCACGGACGACGATCTTCGGCGGCATCACCGACCACACGGCACACCACCGCGGCGCCCTCACCGTCTACGCGCGCCTGCTCGGCAAGACGCCGCCGAACCCGTACATGTAGGGCGTGCTGCGGCGCGGCCGGTGCACTACGGCTCAACCCTTTCCGCGTGGCTCCAAGTAGCCATCCGATGTATGCTTTGGTCTAGGGAAAGAGATAATGGAGCTGGAAGGCCATGGATGAGGGCGTTCAGGAGAAAGTCACCGAGATCGTCAGAAAGACTTTGGCGGAACGCTTCAGCGATATCGTATTCGGTCCCATACGTGTCATTCCGGCCCTCGATGAATTTGGCGACGGCGACGGCGAGGAATACCTCCGTATCGTGGTCGTCTTCGACGGTGACCAGGACACGCTGGATGCTCGTCGGACATCTACTTTGATTCGGATCATTCGTCCCAGGTTGCTCGATGAGGGCGTGAAGCAATTCCCCAGCTTCTCCTTTGTAGGCAAGTCCGAATGGCCGCAGTTGGCGCGGAGCTTGGAGCGTGAAGCCGCTGGACTTTATTAGGACCGCGCGTGAGCTAACGACCACATCGCCACACCGTCCACGGCAGACCAACCTACCGCGCGCGGTCAGCACAACTTACTATGCCATGTTCCACTGCCTAGCTGGTTCGTGCGCTGATCTCATTGTAGGTGGCGCAGGCGCCAACCGCGCATCCAGGAAGCCGAGAGGGTAATCAGTGACTTTGCGCGAGCTCCTCGCAAAGACCGGCGTGCCTTTGCCGTCTACGTCCTACTGGATATCAGGAAGTAATACCACGCCAGCTCAGCCTTCTGCCGCGCCGACCAGACCGCGCTGCGCCGGCGCCGGCGTGCTTCAATGAGGCCGCGGGTATTCCCCGCGGAAGACATCCAGCTCGATTGCTTCCACGATCCGGCCGAGCAACGTCTCGCTTCAATGAGGCCGCGCCTGGGATCTCGCACGCGAGAGGACCCCCCGCCGCCCGGCGACTGGACCCGTTGTGGCCAGACGACGCGATGCGGGACTGGGTGCTCGTGGTCCGTCACGTCATAATGTTCGGATAGACGGACTTGAGTTTACGCCGCGCATCGTCCACCTTCATCTGCCAGTCGACACCGCGTTGCGTGCCGTTGACGTCGGTGGACCACGCCGAGACTTCGCCGTGCAGCGTCGCGAGGTCGCCGATGCGGCGCCCGTGCAGGCATTGGCGCGTCATGGAACTGAGTTCGTTCTCCGCGATGTTCAGCCAGCTCCCGTGTTTCGGCGTATAACAGAACTCGATGCGACGAACCAGTTCCCGGGCTCGGGTCGGCTCGAACACTTCGTAGAAGGCACCCTTCGTGTGCGTGTTGAGGTTGTCGCACACCAAGGTGATCTTCGGGCAGTCGGCGTAGCGTCCTTCCAACAGGCCGGCGACCTCCACCGCCCAGTCCGCCTTCGTGCGCCGGGCTCGGGCCGTCGCCTGCCGCCAACCTGCCAGCGGCTCGCTGAACAGGAAGACCGAGGCCGTGCCAGCCCGTTCGTACTCGTAGTCGACACGGCGGGGCCGCTCCTTGGTGGCGGCCAGCGGCGGGCGAGTTTCCTTGACCCGTTGCACCGGCTGCTCATCCATGCACACGACAGGGCAAGCCGGGTCGTACGGTTGCGCATAGATGTCCAGGACCTGCTCCATGTGCGCCACGAACTCGGCATCGGCCTGCGGCGGGATCACCCAGTACTCGATTTTCCGCCGCGTCATCCCGTTTTTTTCAGCGTCCGCCGGATCGTTTCGTGGCTGACCGACTCGACGACCGCCAACTCGACGACCCGGCGCGCCAACAGCCGCAACGACCAGTGGGCATAGCCTGTCGGGGGCGGCCCCAGACGCAGGGCGATGATGCGAGCCTCCTGTTCGCCGTTGAGCAGTTTGGGGACCGGGGGGAACTCCCGCCGTTTGCGTTCCAGCGCCCGCTCGAACCCCTCCAGCACACATCGTTGGCGAATGTTCTCGACCGTTTTGGTGCGGCACGGAACGGCGTCGGCGATCTGCTGGTCGGTCCACGCCGGCCCGTCCGCATCGGCCTGCAAGAGAATCTGCGCGCGTCGCACCCTCTCGCTGCTGCCGTTGAGCTTGCGGACCGTCTGTTGACAGACCTCGCGTTCCGGGGCTGTGAGTCGAACGATGTACCTCTTTTGCGGCATGGAAACTCTCTCGGTTCGAGACGAGTTCCCCGATAGTCCTAATGTTTATTGATGGCACAGCACTCATGGCCGCTTGGCTGCGCCGACTCGTTATCGACGTGTTAGCCCATGTTTAACAGGATTCCCGACGATTTTGTAGATTTGGGCGATATTTCAGGGGTCGCAGGCCCGTAACTTGTTGATTCTAAAGAAGCGGGGGTTGGCGGAGCGGAATGTAGTGCCATAATCGTCAGGAATGTCTTGCTTCGGGGAACGTGCACCCGCTATCGTGGGCGCATGTTCATTCGGCGCACACAAACCCGGCGGACCGAAGACGGACAGCCCTGCTTCTCGCATCGCCTCGTCCACTCCGAGCGCATCGGCAAACGCCGTCCGCCAGCGCACCCTGCTCAATCTCGGACGCCACTTCGACATTCCCCAAGCGCAATGGCCGCTGCTCTGCTCCCGCATCGACGACATCCTGACCGGCCAGACGCCGTTGGTCGCCGACTGCCCGACCGCCGTCGAACACGAAGCCCAACGGATAGCCGCACAGTTGATCGCCCGCGGCACACCCGCGCAGGGACCGGCCGCCGGGCCGCCAGACGTGCAGCCGGTCGACGTCGACTCGCTGCGCCTGGTCCGCCCCCGCAGCGTCGGCGTCGAGCAGGTCGGCCTGTGGGCCCTGGAGCAATTGGGCCTGCCGACCCTGCTGGCCGAGTTGGGCGTCAACGGCGCGTTGCGCACCGCGGCGGCCGGCGCCGTCGTCGGGCGTCTGGCCCGGCCGGCCTCGGAGCGCGCGACGCACCGCTGGCTGCAAACGCGCAGCGGCCTCGGCGAGTTGCTCGGCGTCGACTTCGAGACCGTCAGCTCGATGCAGCTCTACCGCGCCTCGGACGCGCTGGTGAAGCATCGCGAGGCGATCGAGGCACATCTGTTCGAGCGCGCCATGGGGCTGTTCGACCTGCAGCCGACGGTGACGCTCTACGACCTGACCAACACCTATTTCGAAGGCGAGGCGGGCGCGCAGCCGCAGGCCAAGCGCGGACACTCGAAGGAGAAGCGCAGCGACTGTCCGCTGCTGACCCTGGGCCTGATGCTCGACGCCAGCGGCTTCGTGCGCCGCTCGCAGGTCTTCAGCGGTAACGTCCGCGAGCACCGCACGCTGGCCGGCATGCTGGAGGCTCTCGACGCGCCGGCCGGCGCCCTGGTGGTCATGGACCGCGGCGTCGCCACCGAAGCCGCCATCGGGTGGCTGCGCGACAACGGCTACCGCTATCTGGTCGTCAGCCGCGAACGCCACCGGCAAGTCGACGCCGATGCCGCCGTGGCGATCCAAACGCAATCCAAACAGACCGTGCATCTGCACAAGGTGGTCTCGACCGACCCCGACGAGGTCCGCCTGTACTGCTACTCGGAGCAGCGGGCCGAAAAGGAGCAGGCCATCGTCGAGCGATTCGCCACCCGCTTCGAGGCCGCCCTCGCCCAGCTCAACGACGGGCTGGCGCGCCCCCGCGCCCACAAGCGCCTCGGACAGGTCTGGCAGCGCATCGGGCGACTCAGAGCCAGGCATACCCGCGTCGCCAAGCACTACCAGATCGAGGTCACCCCCGACCGGACCGGTGAGAAGGCCGCCGCCGTCACCTGGACCCGCCGGCCCCAGGATGGCTCGATGGCCACCCATCCGGGCGTCTATTGCCTGCGCAGCAGCGAGACCGACTGGGACGAAGACGCCTTGTGGCGCACCTACACCACCCTCACCGACGTCGAGGCCGTCTTCCGCGCGCTCAAGTCCGAACTCGGCCTGCGCCCCATCTACCACCACAAGCCGCAGCGGGCCGACGGCCACCTGTTCATCACCGTCATCGCCTACCAGCTCGTGCAGGTCATCCGCACCCGGCTGCGAGCCCACGGCGAACACGCCAGTTGGACCACGCTACGCCGCATCCTCGAAGGCCAGCAGCGCGTCACCGCCACCTTCCGGCGCCCCGACCGACGCACCCTGCACGTGCGCACCGCCACGCAAGCCGAACCCGAACAGCGGGCCATCTACGACGCGCTCGGCATCGACCCGCAACCGGGAGGCGTCCGCAAGACGACCATCTGACCGACCCGTTCCCGGTTTGCGCACGTTTGTAGTGCCACTTGAGCATTCTTGCCAGCGTAAACCGCTGATTCTACAGTAGCTTAGCAATGCCGCTGTTAAACTTGGGTTAGCCAACGGGGAGCGACGCATTCGGCACGGGCAGCACGAAGACGCCCTGGTCCGCGGCTATCGCGTGCTGGAGTTCGTCGGCCAAGTGCGTCTCTTCGACCACGGACTCGACTCCGCCAGCCTCGATCCGAACCATTCGAGCCGTTGAAGCGCTGCAAGAGAAACTGGACCAAGAAGAACAGCGCGCCGTCGACGACCGGCCCCCGGGGCCAACTTCAAGCAGGCCGGGAGCAGACAGCCCGGCTCCTGAACGCTGCGGCGACGCATTGGCCGAACGTCTTCTCGCTTTCGAGAGTCGTCTGAAGCCTGCGCTGCGCAACACGAGCGTCCTCGTGCACGGATTCGCCGCGCGGGCACCCGCTGACCCGACATCGCTCCACGGGCTCTTCCGCGACCTGGCAGCGCTGATCCGGGAAGACGCCGGCCACCTCGTCGATGAACGACTCCGGGTAGCCCGTCCGCCGAGCTTCGGCCGTGACTGAACGACGAGCCGGCGCGTGCGTCATGATGCAATCGGGCGCTCGCCCGGACGCGATTGTGATGTGTACCATGGTGCACGATCGCCTGCATTCGACGCCGCGTGACACGGCGCCTCCATGACCCGACGCAGCCTGCCCATCGGCATCCAGACATTCCGCACGCTGCGGGAGCGGGACTGCTATTACGTCGACAAGACCGCCCACATGCGTGCGCTGCTGACCGAGGGGACGCACTACTTCCTCTCCCGGCCGCGGCGCTTCGGCAAGAGCCTGTTGCTGGACACGCTGAAGGAACTGTTCGAGGGCAACGAGCCGCTGTTCGCGGGGCTCCACATCCACGACTGGTGGGACTGGACGGTCCGCTACCCGGTGGTGCGCCTGAGCTTCGGCAGCGGCAACTTCACGGAACCGGGGCAGGTGGAGGCGCGCCTGACGGAGCAACTGACCGCCGTCGAACGTCGAGCCGGCCTCGCGGCGGACTGCGCCACGTCCCCCGGACGTTTCGGCGACCTCCTGGAAGCGCTGCACCGCAAGACCGGGCAGCCGGTCGCCGTGCTGGTGGACGAGTACGACAAGCCGATTGTCGACGCGCTGGAAGCGCCCGACGTGGCGCGGGCCAACCGCGACTTCCTGCGCGGCGTCTACGCGGTCATCAAGGACCGCGACGCGCACGTCCGATTCGCGTTTCTCACCGGGGTAACGAAGTTCTCCAAGGTCAGTCTTTTCTCCGGACTCAACAACCTGAAGGACATCACGCTCGACCCGCGCTACTCGACCATCTGCGGCTACACGGACGCGGACCTCGACGCCGTGTTCGCGGCCGAACTGCCGGGTCTCGACCGCGACGAGATACGAACCTGGTACGACGGTTACAACTGGCGCGGGCGCGAGTCAGTCTACAACCCGTTCGACATCCTGCTGCTCTTCGACCGCCGCGAGTTCAAGGCCCACTGGTTCGAAACCGGCACGCCCTCGTTTCTGGTGGACATCCTGTGCAGGCGGCGCGTCGGTTCTCCGTTCCTCGAAGAGATGGTAGGCACCGACGAACTGCTGTCGAAGTTCGACGTCGACGACATCGGGACGGAGGCGCTCCTGTTCCAGACGGGTTACCTGACGATCGCCGAGGAGCGGAACCTCGGCGGCAAGAGCCTCTACCGGCTGGGCTATCCGAACCGCGAGGTGAAGCAGGGTCTGAACGAGCATCTGCTGCGCGCCATGGGACCGGACCCGTCCCGGCAGGGAGCACACGACATCCGGCTGTACGAACTGCTCATGGCCAACGACTTCACCGGCCTCGAAGCGCTGTTCCGGGCGTTCTTCGCCGGCATTCCCTACAACTGGCACGTCAGGAACGACATCGCGAACTTCGAGGGCTACTACGCCAGCGTGTTCTATTCGTGGTTCGCCGCGTTGGGGCTCGACGTCGCGGCCGAGGACGCCGGCAGCCGCGGCCGTCTGGACATGGTGCTGCGATTCAACGGGCAGGTGTATCTGTTCGAGTTCAAGGTCGTGGAGTCGGCGCCGACGGGCGCCGCGATGGCCCAACTGAAGGACCGGCGCTACGCGGACCAGTACCGCGACCAAGGCCGGCTCGTCCATCTGATAGCGGTCGAATTCAGCCGCAAGGCGCGCAACCTGGCGTCGTTCGCGGTGGAGCGTGCATGAGTCGCGACTCGCGCCAGACAGCCCCAGACCAGCGCCGGCAAGAGCTCCACGGTGCGGACATCGAGAACCATCCGCTGCCGGAGCGCCGCGAGAACGACGCGGCCCCTATCGCGGCAGCGCGAAGCTGAGGATCAGATCGCCGCCCCTCCGGCCGCGGTCGCCGCCGCCGGACGCCACCGTCACGAACTGCTCGCCGTCGACCATGTAGACGGAGGGCGCGGCGTAGATGCCCGAGCCCGTGTTGAACTTCCAGAGCTGCTCGCCGGTGATGGCGTCGTAGGCATAGAAGTAGCCGGCGATGTTGCTGCCCGCGCCGACGAAGACCAGGTTGCCCGCGGTGACGACCGGCCCGGACTGCCCGTAGCCCTCGAAGACCTGACGCCAGGCCAGCTCGCCGGTCGTCGGGTCGTAGGCGGAGACGACGCCGCGCGGCTCGCGTGTCGAGCCGAACGGCCGGTCGATCGCATTGACGTACAGCAGGCCCGTCTGCGGGCTGTAGGCCAGCGGCGCGTAGCTGGCGCCGCCGCCCATGCCGGGCGCGAAGATCTGGTCGGGCCCGCGCGGCGTGAACTGCGGGACGATGCGCTTGCCCTCCAGATCCTCCGGCGGGATGTCCGTGGGTACGACCGGCGAGACGGGCTCCATGCGCTCGCCGTTCGCCTTGTGCGGAATCGGCTGCGTGGGCCAGGGCTGCTCGCCCGGCGTGTCGGTCTCCGTCGAGACCGGCGTCTCGATGATCGGGTGGATCGGCTCGCCCGTGCGGCGGTCGAGGAGGTAGAGCCACGAGTTCTTGTTCGCCTGGGCGAGCGCCTGGACCGGCTCGCCGTCGACCTCCATGTCGAAGAGCATCGGCTGGCTGCCGTTGTCGTAGTCCCAGACGTCGTGGTGCACGAGCTGGTAGTACCACTCGAGCCGGCCTTCGTCGAGCGAGAGCGCGATGACCGCATCGGTGAACAGGTTCATCCCCGCCCGCTTCGTGCTGTCGCCGAACGGGTTGCCCACCGCGACGTAGACCATGCCCAGCTCCGGATCGATGGAGGGCGTCTCCCAGATGCCGCCGCCGTTGCGCACGCCGCCGACCCAGGTCGGCCCGGCGATGTCCCAGCCCTGGTCGCTCTCGTCCTGCGGAATGGTGTTGAAGTGCCACAGGACCTCGCCGGTCAGCGCGTCGACCGCCAGCACGTGGCCGCCGGGGATGAAGCTCTCGCTGCGCGTCGACCCGACGTAGATCACGCCGTCGTGGATCTGCGGGGCCGTCGTGAACCAGTAGCCCATCGAGATGGCCGTCTCGACCTCGGGGTAGCGCAGCCGGAGCACGTCGAGGATCACACTCGCCTGGCCGTTCTCGCCGAAGCCCTCGAGCGGCTCGCCGGTCTTGGCGTCGAGCGCGAAGATGAACGAGCCGGCGGCGCTGTAGATGACGCCGTTCTCGTAGGTGACGCCGCGGTGGCGGAAGATGTAGCCCTCGCGGCGGGCCCCGCCGAGCAGCTCGGTCACGTCGTAGGTCCACAGCAGATGTCCGTCGGCGCCGTCGACGGCATAGACGCTGCCCCGCGCGTCGGTGACGTACATGACGCCGTCGACGATCACGGGTGTCGTCTGGTTGCTGACGCCGTCGATCACGCCGTGCTGGAAGAGCCAGCGCGGCGTCAGGGCGCCGACGTTCTCCGGCGTGATCCGGTCGAGCTCCGAGTAGCGGCTCCCCGCCAGATCGAGGTTGTGGAGCCGCCAGTCCGCGTTCTGGGCCTCGGCCGGCAGCGTCATGACGGCGGCCAACACCGCCACCGCGAACCCCGTCTGCACGCTCTTCTGTAACGTCACGTCCCACCTCCAACCGCGAGCGGATTCATCGCGACACCCATTCTACGGACCCGCCGCCTGACGCTCCACCTCGTTCGCCCGATTGCGCCCTGACGCCGGACCGCGAGGCGCCTGGATTACCCCGCCGGGACCTCGCTATGATGGCCGGCACAGAGAAAGCGAGGAGCCCGTGGCAGACGCACAGCCGCATTCGACCGGTGCTGCACTCCGGAGGCCCGGCGCCGTCGTCCGCCGGCCGCGCGGGTCGTCGCGGCGCCTTGCGGCCGGCGCAGCGGCGCTCCTGCTGGCGGCCGCCGTCTCGCCCCCCGCGCTGCAGGCGCAGTCGACGGGGCCGGCCGGCGAGTGGCGCGCCTTCGGGGCCGATCACGCCAACACCAAGTACTCGCCGCTCGACCAGATCACCGTCGAGAACTTCACCGACCTGGAGATCGCCTGGCGCTGGACGTCGATCTCGACCGACGTGACGCGCGTCCGGCCGGAGATCGGCGCGCTGCAGTTCAAGACCATCCCGTTGATGGTGGGCGGGCTCATCTACGTCAGCACCGCCGTGGGGCAGGTGGCGGCGCTCGACGCCGGCACGGGCGAGCTAGTGTGGTCGTACGACCCGCGGACCTACGAGCGGCTCGACCGCCCGGCCAACGTCGGCTGGCACCACCGCGGCGTCTCGTACTGGGAGGACGACGCGAGCGGCGACGCCCGCATCTTCATCGCCACGCACGACCTGCGGCTCGTGGCGCTCGACGCGCGGACCGGCGACCTCTACCCTGACTTCGGCGACGGCGGCACGGTCGATCTCAGCGGCAGCCTCGGCCGCGCGATCGACCGCAGCCGGCTGACGCACTCGCAGCCGCTGGCCATCGTGGGCGACACGGTCGTCGTCGGCAGCATCGTGCAGGACACCTTTCTCACACGGCGCGAGGCGGACCCGGGCCACGTGCGCGGCTTCGATGCCCGCACGGGCGAGATGAAGTGGATCTTCCACACCATCCCGCAGGGCGACGAGTTCGGCGCCGACAGTTGGCAGAACGAGTCCTGGCGCTACAGCGGGCATACGAACGTGTGGGGCACCATGGCCGTCGACGAGGAGCTCGGGCTCGTGTACCTGCCGACGGGCACCCCGACCAACGACTGGTACGGCGGCATGCGGCCGGGCGACAACCTGTTCGCCGAGAGCATCGTCTGCGTCGACGGGGAGACGGGCGAGCGGATCTGGCACTTCCAGGCGGTGCACCACGGGCTGTGGGACTACGACTTCCCGACCGCGGCCAACCTGCTCGACATCACCGTCGACGGACGCGAGATCAGGGCGCTGGCGCAGACGAGCAAGCAGGCGTTCACCTACGTCCTCGACCGGGTCACCGGCGAGCCGGTGTGGCCGATCGAGGAACGGCCGGTCCCGGCGGGCGACGTGCCGGGCGAGTGGTACTCCCCGACCCAGCCGTTCCCGACGAAGCCGGCGCCGTTCGATCTGCAGGGAATCACCGAGGACGACCTGATCGACTTCACGCCGGTTCTGCGGGCCGAGGCGCTGCGGATCGCCGAGCGGGCGCGGCTGGGGCCGATCTTCACGCCGCCTCCCCTGCGCGGCGACCGCGGCCCGCTCATCCAGGCGCCGGGGCCCGGCGGCGGCATGAACTGGCCCGGGTCAGCGGTCGATCCGGAGACGGGGCGCCTGTTCATCCCCTCGCAGACCCGGCTGCGGGCCGTCGAGCTCGTCGAGTACCCCCCGCCCGCCACGGTCGGCTACTTCACGGACCCGTGGGCGGCGCCGGTGCCCGGACCGCGGGGGCTGCCGCTGGTCAAGCCGCCCTACAAGCGCATCACGGCGATCGACCTGAACACCGGCGACCACGCCTGGATGAGCCCCCACGGGGACGGTCCCCGCAACCACCCGGCGCTGCGCGACCTCAACCTGCCGGCGCTCGGCGGCCACGTCGGGATGCACGGCGGCGGGCCGCTGGTCACGAAGACGCTGCTGATCGTCAACTCCGGCGGCCGGTATGCGGCGGACGCGGCGGAGGCCGCGCGCACGATCACCGCCTACCACAAGCAGAACGGCGAGTACCTGGGTTCGGTGACCCTGCCGGCGGTGCCGTACGGCAACCCGATCACCTACCTGCACGAGGGCAGGCAGCACATCGCGGTGGCCGTCGGCGGCGGGGGCGGCGCCGCGCCGCCGGAGTTCGTCGCGCTGGCGCTGCCGCAGTAGGGTCCCGACGCTACCGTGAACCGCCGGCGGCCGCGGCCGCCGCCTCCCGGTCCTCGGCCCGGGCCCCGGACAGCTGGTTGTAGAGGCCGTAGTTCCCTTCGTGACAGGCGTACTCGAAGATGACGCCGTCCAGCTTGCGCATCGGCAGCGCCGCGGTGAACGGTCGGGTGAAGGTCAGCGGATCGTCGACCGTGTACTCGTAGTGCAGCCTGTCCTCGCCTTCGCGCCGGAAGCGCTCCGTCAGGTGGTAGGCGTCGCCGGTCCCGTAGGCTGTGCGGATGTTGGACCCGTAGGCCACCTCGTTGACGAAGTTGCGCGTCTCGACGACCAGGGTGTCGCCTTCCCAGCGGCCGCGCGAGTCGCCCATCCACTGGCGAATGTGATCGGGAAGGTGCGCCCGCCCGTCGAGCGGCACGATGCGCGCGTCGTTGATCATCTCGTTGAACAGGACGACGTGGTCTGGCGTCTGGAAGATCTGCACGTTGTTGTTGTAGGCGTCCGGCAGCATCGGCGGCCCGACGTTGTTGCCCACGATGCAGCGCTCGGACAGCCCGCGGTCCTCGGGGCCGTCGGTTCCTGCGCCGCCGGAGCGGTAACGGATCGGCCGGGCTGCGGGCACATCCCTCTGGAAGTCGGCTTCCTGCTCCACGACCCCCGGCAGCCGCGGCGGCAGCCGCCCGTCGGGCGGGTCGATGATCAACGAGGTGCGCCCGCCCGAGATCACGTTCGTGCCGAAGTCGAGCCAGAACCGGTTGTACCCGCCGACGCTCCCCGGGGGCGGCACGCGATCGACGTTGTTGCGTATCGCCTCCGCTTCGAGCTCGGCCGCTTCCTCGTCGGTCAGCACCGCCCGGTCGCCGAACTCCTCGGGACGCTCCACGGGGGTGAGGGTGCGGTAGTCCCAGATCGCCTGCAGATCCGGATCGCCCCAGGGCGTACGAGCCACCGCGTCGCCAGGCACCTGCGCGCCTGCAACGACCGGAAGCGCCACCAGCAGGCTCACGGAGACGAGTATTCTCAGCGCCACGGGCTCCCCCTTTTCCGAGACGGTTCCGCCGGTGCCACGCACCCCGGGAACCGAACCTTGCGCGCGACAGTGTCCTGATCCATCATGTCTTGTACTCGGATGCGTGTGAGTAAATCAAGGCAGATCAAGGAGGTAGGAAGATGAGCCAGCGAAGTCTAGCAGCGGTGTGCGCCCTCGCCGCGATCATGGTGCTGACGCCCCTGCTCGCCGCCGCCCAGCCGGCGGACACGGCGGAGGCGCCCCGCACGCCGTGGGGAGCGCCGGACCTGCAGGGAGTCTGGGACTTTCGTTCCCTCACGCCCCTCGAGCGCCCCGCGGATCTCGGGGACAAGGCGTTCCTGACGGAGGAAGAGGCGGCGGAGCTCGAGCAGAACGCGCTTGCCCGCAACGAGGAACTGCTGAACCGGCCGGCGCGGCGCACGGCCGCCACCGACAGCGTGGACCGCGGCGAGGACGGCGCGCCCGGCTTCTACAACAACTTCTGGCTGGACGGCGGCACGTCCACCGTCGAGACGCGGCGCACGTCGCTGATCGTGAGTCCGCCGAACGGCCGCAAGCCCGCGCTGACGGCCGCCGCGCAGACGCGTCAGAACGCGATCGCGAGGGAGCGGCGCGGCATCGGAATGCACGCGCCCACCTCCGGCGGTTGGGTCGAGGACTTCGGCAACGAGGGGCTGCAGCTGCGGTGCATCACCGGCTTCAATTCCGGCCCGCCGATGACGCCCGGCGGGTACAACCAGAACGTGCAGCTGTTCCAGACGCCCGACGAGGTGGTGCTGCTCAACGAGATGAACCACAACTTCCGCGTCATTCCGCTGGACGGCCGCCCGACCACCGGCCTCGCGCAGTGGACGGGGGAATCGCGCGGACACTGGGACGGCGACACGCTGGTCGTCGAGACGAGCAACTTCCTGCGTGAGACCAGCTTCTCGTCGGGGCAGACCGACAAGTACCTGCACCTGACCGAGCGCTTCACGCGCGTCTCGCCCACGACCCTCATGTACGAGGCGACGGTCGACAATCCGACCGTGTGGGTGACGCCGTGGACGTACGAGATCCCGATGCAGTGGAACGACCAGCCGCTGTACGAGTACGCCTGCCACGAGGGGAACTACGGCCTCTACAACATCCTGGCCGGCGCGCGCGCCGAGGAGGCAGCCGCGGCGCAGGGCTCCGAGTAGCCTTCGACTACTCGCCGGCGTTTACAGGGAGCCGACCCCGCCCGGGCGGGGCCGGCTCTTTCCTTTTGTGCGCTGGTCCATGCGAGCGTGCCGCTCGCCGCTCACGGCTCGATGCGGTAGACGCGGTTGTCCCGGTAGGCCGCCACGAAGAGCGCACCGTCGTCCCCGACCGCGATGCCGGCCAGCTCGCCGATGGACGTCGACGGGCCGAGCGCCCGCCGTTCCGGGCCGCCGAGCGCCAGGCCGTCCACGACCGGGGTCGCCTCGCCTGACTCCGGATCGATCCGCGTGACGCGCCCGGCTTCGACCTCGACGACGTACAGCGCGCCGTCGCCGCCCGCGGCGATGCCTTCGGGGCCGGCCAGGCCGCTGGCCACCGTGCGCGCGGGCTCGACCGTCTCGCCGTCGTCGAGAATCTGGAGAACGCTCCCGCTGCGGTCCGCCACGTACAGGTCGCCGCCGTGCAGCGCCAGGCCGGCCGGCTCCGCCAGCCCGCTGGCAATGGCGGCGCGGTCGTCCGGCGCGTCGGGGTGGAAACGCAGCACGCTGCCCGTGCCGTACTCGCTCACGATGAGGTCGTCGCCGTACGCCAGCGCGTCGACCGCCTCGTCGAAGCCCTCGACCCGCGCGACGACCGCATCCGCGTCCGGGTCCCAGACGGTGACCATGGCGGGGCCCCCCAGGCCGGGTCCCGACAGCACCAGGTGGTCGCCGTACGGGTGCACCGACGCCACCTGCCCCACGTCAGTGACCATGGCGCCCGCGGTGTGGACGTTGGCCCCGGTCGCCGGGTCCAGCTCCCGCAGCGCGCCGCCGTCGGCCAGGAACAGCCGGCCCGCCGGCGTGTAGGCCACGCCGCCCGGCGAGTTGACGCTGCTCGGCAGGACCACGCGGTTGGTCTCGGGGCCGGTGACCTCGACGATGGAGCCGTCCAGGAAGCTGGAGACGAAGATGCGGTCGTCGGCGTCGAGCGCCAGGTTGTCGAGGCCGACCCCGGGCCGGCCGACCACCTCCCGGTCGCCGCTCGCCACGTCGATGCGCACCACCTGGCCGCGCTGCGTGTCGAGCACGTGCAGTCGGCCCTGCGAGTCGAACTTGACCGCCGCCGGTATCGCGAAGTCCGTTGCCACGATCTCCACGGCGCCGCTGTCGACGTTCACCCGGGCGACCTCGCCGTTGAACCAGCGCGGGCCGTACAGCCGGTCGTCCGGGCCCCAGTCCATGCCGTTGAGCCCGCAGCCGGGGCCCAGCTCGTCGTTGATCAGGCGCGGCTCCTCGACGCCGCCCGGGTCGATCTCGAACAGGTGCGTCCCGAGGAAGCACTGCGACACGAACAGCCGGCCGTCATCCGCGAACGTGATGGGATTCGCGCCCGGACCGGGTGCGCCCACGATGCTCGTCGTCCCGTCGGGCGCGCGCTTCCCCACCTCCCCGCCGGCGATGTCGGTCCAGTACATGGACCCGTCCGGGCCGAAGGCCAGGTCGTCGGGTCCGATCACCCCCTCCTCGGGGCCCCAGCTGCCGACGGTCGCGCCGCTCTCGGGATCAATGGCGAGAATCTGCGAGCTGACCACGCTGGCAATGTAGAGGTTGCCGTCGGGACCGAACATGATCCCGTTCGAGCCGTGCAGCGGCCCGCCCTGGGCCAGCACGGCAACCGTGGGGCCGGCGGCGTCGGACGGCGCTGCCGACTCGTCGGAGCCTCCGCAGGCGACGCTCGCGGCAACACCGGGAAGCAGAACGGCAAGTGCAAGCAGAGAACATCGAGGCGATCGGCCGACTGACAGAGATGGCATGCGGCATCTATCCTCCGGAAGCTGGAATGCCGGGATGATAGCAGGCCGGTCCGTCACGCGCCCGAGGCGGCGCAGCCGCAGGCGACGATTGGCGGGCTACGGCCGCGTGGCCGCGGCCGCCTCCCGGGCACGCTGCCCGGCCAGCGTGTTGGGCAGGCTGTAGTTGCCCTCTCCGGCGCTGCCGGGACGACGGCTGCAGCGGCCCGGGGGTATGATGCTCTGGCCAATCTGGCCGGGAGGAGGAACCATGCGAAGGAATACGTCGTTGCTTGCCGTCATGCTGCTCGCTCTGGTCGCCGCCGCTGGCTGGATGTACGGGCAACCGGAGGCGGGCGCCACGCTGACGGCCGAGGATCGGGCCGAGATCACGCAGCTGTATGCCACCATGTACCAGGGCTCGGATTTCCGCGACGCCGACCTGTGGCTCTCCGCGTTCGCGGAGGATGCGGTGTTCGTCTTCCCCACGGGTGACCAGCTCGCAGGCCACGACACGCTGATGGCGTGGCGCCAGCGCAGCTTCGGCGGTCAGACCGGCGACTCGAAGCGCCGGCACCACGTCCCGAACATCCGCATCGTGCCGACGGCCGACGGCGGAGCGACCGCGCGCGCCTACTGGATCGAGCTCGATGTCGCGGCGTCGCCGTCGAGCATCAAGAACACCGGGACCGCGGACGACGTCTTCGTGAAGACGGACGCCGGCTGGAAGTTCCAGCACCACGCGGTGCACCTGGACGTGCCCATCAACTGACACGGGTCGCGCACCGGTGGCGTCGATCGAGCACCTTCGCGGGCAGGCGCGGACCGTAGAGCTCGCCACGCACGACCGCCGGATGACGGATGCCGCCCGGGCGATGGGCATTCCGTTGTTCGATCTGCCGGCCTGAGCACCCGGCGGCGCCGGACCGCGCATGATAGAGTCCCCGCAATCAGGTGGGCTCGAGCCACGGGAGGGTTCCGATGCGTCAACGAGGTTTGGTGGCAGCAACAGGGGTCGTGGCCGTGGTCGCCGTCGCGCTGGCCGGCTCGCCCGCGGGCCAGGAGCCGGCGGCCGACGCGGATGCCTTCGAGCCGGTCCGTACACCGTGGGGCGATCCGGACCTGCAGGGCATCTGGAGCCCGGGCTACATCCTGACGCCGCTCGAGCGCCCCGACGAGTTCGCCGGCCAGGAGTTCCTCACCGACGAGGACGTGGCGGCCCTGGAGGACAGAGCGAGCGTCCGCCGGCGCGACGTGCGGGCCGAGCCGGGGTCGGTCGAGGACGTCGAGGGTGCCTACAACGAGGCGTTCACCGGCCGCGGCAAGGAGGTCATCCGGACCCGCCGCACGTCGCTCATCGTCGATCCGCCGGACGGGAAGATTCCGTTCACCCCCAACGGGCAGGCGGTGGCCGACGCCGCGCGCGAGAAGATGCGGAGCGAGCTGGCGGACGGCCCGGAGGATCGCCGCGACCTCGACCGCTGCCGGGGCGTCAGCCTGCCGTTCATCAGCGGCACCTCCGGCACGTTCAGCCGGATCGTCCAGACGTCCGGATCGGTCACGCTGTACCACGAGGACGGGCATATCGGCGGCGGGTATCGCACCGTCTCACTCGACGGCCGGCCGCACGTCCCGCCCCACATCCGTCAGTGGCTCGGCGACTCCGTCGGGCGCTGGGAGGGCGCCACGCTCGTCGTCGATACCACCAACTTCACCGGCCTGACCAGCTTCAACGGCTCCGGCGAGCAGCTGCACCTGGTGGAGCGGTTCACCCCCGTTGCTGCCGACCTGATCATGTACCAGGCCACGGTCGCCGACCCGCAGGCCTGGACCCGCGCCTGGACCATCGAGCTGCCGCTGCAGCGGATCGACAACGAGGAGAACCAGATCTTCGAGGCCGCCTGCCACGAGGGGAACTACGCCATGACCAGCATCCTCGCCGGCGCGCGGGTGCTGGAGCGCGAGGGGCGCTGAATCCGCGCCGCTCCAGGCCTAGCCTGGAAAATTCACCACGGCCCCGTCCGCGGTAGAGACACAAGAGCCTCCGTGTGCTAAAACGCTGTTGCCCACAAACGTTTTTGGCACAACGGAGGCTCTTGCGTGACGAACGCCACGATACCACAGACTGTTCGGTTCCCGGATCTGTTCGACAAGCCGCTCGTGGCCACCTTCGACCGCGAGCAGGCGAGTTCGGATGGCGGGGCCGTGTTGCTCAAGGCGGCCGAGCGGGTGTATGGCTTGGTCAAGGCGTTCGCCCGCTGTCTGGTGGATGAACGCGCGCCGGAGAAGATTCGGCACACGCTCGAGGACTTGGTCGGCCAGCGGGTCTTCGGGATTGCCTGCGGCCATCCCGACGGCAATGATGCCGACCATCTCGCCGACGATCCGATCCACAAGCTGCTGCTGGGACGCGACCCGGTGGCCGGGCGGCGGCTGGCGTCGCAACCGACGATCTCGCGGTTTGAGAACGACGCGGGCCGCTCGGCCCTCTATCGGATGGGGCGTGAGTTGGCGGCGAGCGTCATCGAGCGGCATCGGCGCCGACTGGGCGGGCGGGCGCGACGCATCACGATCGATCTGGACCCGACCGACGACCGGACGCATGGCGCGCAGCAGTTGACGTTTTTCAACAGCTACTACGACAGCTGGTGTTACCTCCCGTTGCTGGCCTTCGTGCGCTTCGACCGCGAGGTCGAGCAGTATCTGTGCGCCGCTGTGCTGCGGCCGGGCAAGGCGGTGGCTGCCGACGGGACGCTGGGGGTGTTGTCTCGGTTGCTCCCGCTACTGCGCTGCGCGTTTCCGCGGGCGCGCTTGCTCGTCCGGCTCGACGGGGGCTTTGCCACCCCGGAAATCTTCGACTTTCTCGACGCCGAGCCGCGGCTCGACTACGTCGTGGCGATGGCCAAGAACGCCGTCCTGCTGCGGCACGCCGCGTCCGCCCTGGTCGAGGCGCGGGCCAAGAGCGCGCACGACGACCAGACGGCGCACGTCTACACCGACACCCGTTGCTATCGAGCGGGCACGTGGGACCATGAGCGCCGTGTCGTGATCAAAGCCGAAGTCGTGCGGCTCGCCGGCCGCGAGCCGCGCGACAATCCGCGCTTCGTCGTCACCAATCTGCGCCAGACGCCGCGCTTTATCTACGAGAAGATCTACTGTGCCCGCGGCGATATCGAGAACCGCATCAAGGAGTTGCTCGACGGCCTGCAGATCGACCGTACGAGCTGCTGCAAGTTCTGGGCGAACCAGTTGCGCGTCTTCCTGACGGCCGCCGCCTACGTGCTCATGCAGGAACTCCGCTTGCGCGCCGCACGCACCGCCTGCGCCCGCACGCAGGTGACGTGGCTGCGCGACCGGCTGCTCAAACTCGGCGTTGACGTCCGCCGCTCTGTCCGCCGCCTCGTCCTGCATCTGCCGCGGGCGACGCCATACCTCGATGCTTGGCGCCACATCGCCCTCGCCCTTGGCGCGCGCGCCGGGTAGCCTGTCCTCCTGCCGTCTGCCAGCCAAATCCCACAGCCGCTCTCACGCGCCCCAGCCGGCGGCGCTGTCGTTGCCGCGCGCTGCGGGCACGCCGTCACCCTGCCACGGCGGCTCAACCACGCCGCAACCTGCCGCCGACACAGTCCGCAGGCTGCGCTCGTCCGACAATCAGACCCCACCCGTGACCGATTCGACAGCCTCACGAATAATGCAGGCTAGGGCGCAGACTCCTGCTACGGCATCGGGAGATAGGCGATCATCCTGCCCCGGTAGGTGCCCAGCCACAGCTCGTCGCCGACCTGGATGGCGGTCGTCGAGCCGCCGAAGTCGTCGATGTGCGGGTGCTCGAATATCCGCCGCACGTCGAGCGTCCACGGATCGATCGTCGCGACGTTGGACGTCTCCCGGGCGGTGTCCCGCGGCTCCCGGACGTTGCCGTGGCCGGCGGCGAAGATGAATGAGCCGTCCGCCGACATCCGCAGGTTGTCGGGCCGGAAGCCCAGGGGCACGACGACCTTCTGAATGGGCGTCCGGCCGCGCGACAGGCGCGTCAGCTTCTCCTCGCGCCACCCGGCGATGTACAGCCAGCGCCCGTCGCTGGAGATCTCCAGTCCGTTCGGGGCGCTGTGCTCGCTGCCGGGGACCCGGGCCCAACCCGTGTCGGTATGCCATTCCCACACGTCCCCGGTGCGGGGGCTCGTGGCCACGACCCCCCCTTCCGGCGTTGCCACCACCGAATTGAAGCCGAGCGGCTCCGGCGCCACCGCGCATCCGACCCAGGTCAGGGTGGGCGCCGCCCCGCGGGCGTTCACCTCGAACACCTCGATCGATTCCCGGAACCCGTGGTGCACGACGTACAGCGTATGCACCCGGCTCGGGCCGGGCCGCAGGTAGAGGCCGTGCGCCCGGAACTCGTCGCCCTCCTGCGGGTCGATCGGGCCCGGGCACGTCGGGTACGTCGCGGCGTCCAGCCGCTCGGCGGGCATGGCCGTCGGAAACAGCGGCGTGGCGGTCTTCGCGGGCACGTTGACGCGCTGGATCCGGCCGCCGGCCCGATCTCCGGAGGCGATGATCCACTCGGTGGCCGGAACGACGGCGAAGTCCTCCGGGCTGACGACGTCGCAGATGAACCGGATCTCGCCCACGTCCTCGCACGCCGCCCCAACCGGCGGCGCGACCCCCAGGCAGATCGAGACGGCAGCCGACGCGGCCAGCAGGAATCGGAACCTCTTCACGTCATCCTCCAGAATCAGTCGCGGAACGGTGCGGACTCGCTCACCTGCACCTGAAACCGCCGAAAGTCGGTGTAGGTGGCCGTGCCGTCGACGCGCGAGCGCTGCCGGCGGTTCTCGTAGCGTTCGCGCATCTCGACCGGCACCAGATGACCCAGCCCGCTGTCCAGCCGGTAGAGCACGGCGATGGTCGCCTCGACCTCGGAATCCCGCACGCCGACCTCGCTGGCCAGCACGCGGCCGGTGGCCGGCTCGATCCAGAAACGCCCGTGGGCCGGCAGGTTGCTGCGCTCGCGCCCGCGGATCAGTGTGGTCGGCCAGTCTTCCCGGTAGGCGATGACCCATACGTCGCCGTCACCGTCGGGCCGGTCCAGCCCCAGCCCCGGCGAGTCGTCCGCCGTCCGCTCGAACTCGAAGCGCGCCTTGTTGTCCACGTGCAGGAAGAGCAGCGGGAGCGTCGGGACGTTGAAGTTGCGGCGCACGTCGCCGATGTTGTAGCGCGCGCTGTCGCGGACGATGCCGCGAATCTGCGTGTCCGCGGACGCGGATGGATCGAGGAACAGCTCGGTCAGCCGCTCCTCACGGTCGCGCACCGGCTGCCCGTCGACCTCGAAGACGTCGCGGAACCCGTAGTACCAACCCGCGTTCCGCGGCCGTACGAGGAGGTAGTCCGAGCGCAGCGTGCGCCGGTAGTAGGAGCTGCGGCTGCCGGCACGGCCGCCGATGCTGCTGTCCGCGGGCGTCGTCGCGCGCTGCTGGTAGCGTTCCTCGGCCACCGTGCCCGACAGTCGGGCGCTCAGCTCGCTGACGTAGCGCGTCGCCCGGCCGAGCACGTCGACGAGCGACGGCTCCTGCGCGCGAACCGCGGCCGGCGCCACCAGCACCGACAGCACCAGCAGCGACGCGGGGCCGCGCCTGCCGGGCCTGGCGCTCCTCACGGCTGGTCCTGGCCGCCGCCGGCCGCGTCCGGCGCCGCGATCCCGCTCGCGTCGGGCGGCACGTACACGACCACCACCGAGATGCGCATGCGGATCGCCTGGCCGTTCAGGAGCACCGGGCGATATCGCCGCTGCTCGAGGGCGGCCACGGCCGAGGCGTTGAGCTCCATCACCCAGGGCGGCGACGCGCGGCCGGGCGCCGGCCCCGAGAAAGGTTGGGACCGCACCACATCGGCCTCCTCGACGGTGCCGTCCTCTTCGATGACCGCCGCCAGCTCGATGACCCACGCCTCGTCCATCTCCGGCGGGTACGCGGGCGCCACCGCGCTCACGACGGCGGGCACCCCCGGTCCGACGTCGTCGACGACCCTGACGTCCTCGCCGTCCGGCACGACCCGGTACAGGGCCGACCCGTCCAGGACGTAGAGCGCGTCGTCGCTCTGGGCGGCCGCCGGGTCGTGGTACCCGGAAGCCGCCACCATGACCGTCAACGCCGCGGCCGCTGCTGTGCGAGCTGTCATTCCTGCCTCTCTCACCGGGCGGGCACAATCGACGTCCACGCCGTTTCACGGCGCGGACTCCTGGCCCGCCAAGCGTCGCCTTGCGGCTCCGCCTGGCGCCCAACCAACCCTGCAGGAGTCCACGCCGTTTCACGGCGCGGACTCCTACCGCGACTGCTGCTCGGAGGCCGCCGCGGCGCGCTCATCGGCCCGCGCGCCGGCGAGGATATTCCCGAGCGCGTAGTTGCCCTCGTGGCAAGCGTACTCGAACAGCGCCTCGTCGCTCTTCTGCATCGGAATCGACGCGGTCCAGGAGCGCGTGTCGACGGTCGGATCGATGACCGTGAACCGATAGTCGAGCCGGTCCTCGCCGACGCGCGTGAAGCGCTCGACGAGACGCGCGTGCTCGCCGCCCGAGAACGTCAGGAAGAACCGTCCGATGTTCGTCCGCTGCTCGGCCCTGCGAGCGAAGTCTCGCGTCTCGACGACCAGCGTGTCGCCGTCCCAGTAGCCTCGCGAGTCGCCGAGCCACTGGGGAATGCCCGACCGCGGGTGCTCGCTCGTGTCCAGGGGAATGATGCGCGTATCGTGAATCATCTCGACCTGCATCACCACGTAGCCGGGCGTCTGCAGGACGAGATAGTTGTGGTTGTAGAAGCCGGGAATCATGGCGCCGGGCAGGCCGCGCGTGATGCAGCGGTCGTAGAGGTTCATGTCCTCCCAGGAGCCGGGCGGGGCGACCCACCGCGCCAGGAACTCGTTCCGCTCCCGTTCCGCCTCCGGCGTGAGGGCGGGCAGCCGGCCGTCGGGCGGATCGACGATGAGCGACGTCTGGCGGATCAGGTTGCCCCGCTCCACCCAGAACTCGTTGTAGCCGCCGACGTTGCCGGGGGTCGGCGGCCTGTCGAAGCTGACCGCCGCCTGGACCTCCGGGTCGCGCACGGCGCGCTCCTCCTCGGTCAGCGTCGCCTGTCCCGCCAGTTCCGCCGGCCGCTCCATGGGCGTCGTCGTGGTGTTCGTCCACATGCCCTGCAGGTCCGGGTCGCCCCACGGCGTGCGGCCCTGGGCGGCGACGGACGCCGTACCCGACCCGAGCATGCCGGCGACGACGGGCAGCACGGCCAGTGCCGTTCGTACTCGCGAACTCATCTCGCCACCTCCCTGCTAACGGCTCCCCGCTTCAACTCGTACGTGCCGGTCTCCGTGATCGCGATCGTACCCCGCAACATGCCGATCGCGTCACTAACTTTTCGTTGCGTCTCCAAAAGGTGACGGAGACGGCGCGCTACTCGCGCGTGCGTGTGAACCGACCCTTGGCGGTGCTGGAAGTCGCGGGCCGCCGGCGAGTCACCGGCACCCGCGAGATCGCGGCCCACGAGCGCCATCGTCCGGTCGAGGTGGTGCTCGTC
The DNA here is from genome assembly GCA_965222265.1 of Vicinamibacterales bacterium. Lineage (GTDB taxonomy): Bacteria > Acidobacteriota > Vicinamibacteria > Vicinamibacterales > UBA8438 > JAAXGX01. The sequence continues at coordinate 3,223,961 of CBDCTP010000003.1, read as the reverse complement.
GTACACGGGATAGGGGCGCGGCTGCGCCTCCGCGATGCCCCCGGCCGGCACCGGCACGGCCGCCGCAAGCAGCACGCGGCACCCGACGGGCTTGCTCATCAGACGACCGTCAGCCCCTCGAGGCGGCCGCTGGTGTCAGCGAGCGTGTCGACCGGGAAGCCCAGCCTCTCGAGAATCCTGACGTGCAGGTTCGTCAACGGCTGGTTGCCGTAGCGCAGGTAGCGACCGCCCCGGATCCCCGTGCGCCGCGCCCCGACCGGCGCGATCGGCAGATCGTCGTGGAAGTGCGTGTTCCTGTCGCTCATGCCGATCCCGTACAGCAGCAGCGTGTGATCGACCAGCGTACCGTCGCCTTCCGGCGTCGCCGCCAGCCTCCGGACCACGCGGGCGAACTGCCGGAAATTGGAACTCGTTCAGCCGGGCCAGCCGCTCGAGCCTGCCGTGCTCATCCTGCAGGACCATATAGAATCTCACACCAACGCGATGGCATGATCCGTATGGGCACTCGCGAGCCACGGCCCCACCCGTCCTCCACGTCAGGAGCGCCCACTGCTGGCGCGCCAACCTCACCCAACCTCCAGTCGGCAGCCCAGGCAGCGTTTCCGATCGGCAAGCCCGCCCCGAGCGATCACCCGTCTACGCTCATGCACCCGGTTCCCGCCTACACGACGGACTTCGGCGCCATGTTTCACGTCGACTCGGCCCAGGGCATGGCTGCCCTTCCCGACGAGAGCGTCGACCTCGTCGTTACTTCTCCTCCGTACGCTCTTCACTTCAAGAAGGAGTACGGCAATGCCGACAAGGAAGACTACGTCGATTGGTTTCGTCCTTTTGGAGTACAGCTTTTCCGAATATTGAAGCCCGACGGCAGCTTCGTACTGAACATTGGCGGAAGCTACGACAAGGGGGCAACCGACTCGCTCCCTCTATCATTTCCGCCTCCTACTGATGCTCTGCGACGATATCGGGTTCCATCTCGCTCAGGAGTGCTTCTGGTACAACCCGGCCAAGCTTCCAAGCCCAGCCGAGTGGGTAAATGTCCGCAGAATACGCATAAAGGATTCGGTCGAATACATATTCTGGCTCTCCAAGACTCCGTTTCCGCGCGCCGACAACAGGCAGGTGCTTGAACAATATAGTGATGATATGCGTCGACTCATAGCACGCGGCTATAGACAAAAGAAGCGACCGAGTGGACATAACATCACATCGAAGTTTCGCGTCAATCGCGGCGGATCGATTCCGTCCAATGTGCTGACGCGAGGCAACAACGAGAGCAACTCCCTCTACATCAAGCTGTGCGCCGAGCACGGAACGAGACCTCATCCGGCTCGCTTTCCGGCCGCTCTACCCGAATTCTACATCAAGCTGCTGACCGCACTTGGAGGCTTGGTCATCGACCCGTTTGCCGGTAGCAATATGACCGGCGCCGTCGCGGAGTCTCTGCAGAGGCGCTGGCTTGCGTTCGAGATGGAAGAGAAGTACGTCGAGAACTCGAAACTTCGCTTCGGACTCGTCCCCGAGACATCCTCGAAATGCTCGTAGACCTCGACAGCCTGATCACCACCGGGACGAGGATTCACGGGGGAGCAGGGAGATCCAAGCCTTTCAAGTTGATCGACGCCGCCCGCCGCGTGGCTTCCGGGGGCGATCCCGCTTCACTCGCCTCGGAGATCCGCTCCACCAGAAGGAAGATTCTGGAAGTGGCCACCGCGGACGATCCGGTTCAGGCAGTTTTCAAACTCGACCTTGCCACCGCGGCCGGGGACGACATGATGGCCAAGTCACGGAAGGGCCTCGGCCAGATGCTGTTGGGCACGCTCGCGGAACGTTCTTTCGAGGAATCCTATCGCAACATAGTCCAACGTGACGAGCTGCGACTGGAAGACAGCAGGCTGGGCCGTACGGATACGGACTACAGAGTGTTTGACGAACGTGATCGGCCCGTTTTTCGCATCAACATCAAATTTCATGGATCACCGTTCCGGAAGGCCAAGGAACTGGTCGGCCTCGATCCGCATGACTGTTTTGCCCTCGCCACCTACAAGATTCATTGTAATTGGTTACCGGGTTGCGGCCTCGGATCCATTTATTTGGATTGTACTTTTAGCGAAGATATGGCATAAGTAGTGTGTGCGACGACATGCTGACGGGCAGGAGGCAGCCAAGGCCCCGCGGCCCGACCGGACCGAGCACCTGCGCCGCGACCTTGAGCGCTCCGAGGGCGAACGGCAGCGGCTCGAGCGCGAGGTCACGCGGCTGCACAAGCGCAACAAACGGCTGGAAGACGACAATGCGCGGCTCAAGCGGGAGCTCGACGCGGCCCGTCGGGCGGGTTGTCGCCAAGCGGCGCCGTTCGCGAAACCGCTCAGCGGTGCGCCGAAGCGGCCGGGCCGCCGAGCCGGCGCCGCGTATGGCGTGGCGGCGCGCCGCCGGGCGCCGGCACGGGTCGATGAACGGCATCGCGTTCCCCTGCCGCCGGCCTGCTCGGACTGCGGCGGGTCGTTGCGACCGGCGGGTGTGGCCACCCAGGTGCAGGAAGAGTTGCCGGTCCCGCGCGTGGTCGTCCGTCAGTTCGAGGTGGCGATTGGCGCCTGCCGGGCGTGCGGGCGCCGGGTGCAAGGCCGGCATCGGTTGCAGAGCTCCGATGCGCTCGGGGCGGCCGGGGTGCAACTCGGCCCGCAGCTGGTGGCCTGGGCGGTCATCCTCAACAAGCAATTGGGGTTGTCGTTCGGCAAGGTGGCGACCTTGCTGCGACAGCACTACGGCGTGACGGTCAGCCGTAGCGGACTGGTCCGCGCCGTCGACCGGGCCGGCCGCCGGGCACAGCCGACCTATGCGGCCCTGCAGCAGCAGCTCCGCCGCAGTCGCGTCGTCACGCCCGACGAAACCGGCTGGAAGGTCGCCGGCCGGCTCAACTGGCTGTGGGTGGCGGCAACCCCCCAGACGACCGTCTACCAGATCCAGCCCGGCCGCGGCTATGCGGAGGCCGCCAAGCTGCTCGGGGCCGACTTCGCCGGCGTGCTCGTCCGCGACGGCTGGGCCCCGTATCGCCGGTTCACCGCGGCTACCCATCAGAGCTGTCTCGCGCACCTCTTACGCCGGGCAAAGACGCTGCGAACCGATCATCCGTACAGCCGGGTCGTCGTCCAGATCCAGACCGCCTTGCAACAAGCTCTCCGCCTGCGCGACGAGGCCCGCGCCGCAACCCGCTCGCCCGCCAGCATGGACCACGCCCTCGACGCGTTGGCCACTCGCCTCGCCGAACGCATCGCCCACCCGGGGCCGCTCGCCGACGTCCAACGCTTCGCCAATCACCTCATCACCGAATGGACCGCGCTGTTCAACTTCCTGCGCAACCCCGCCATCGACGCCACCAACTGGCGCGCCGAGCAGGCCATCCGTCCCGCCGTCGTCACCCGCAAAGTCTGCGGCGGCAATCGCTCCTGGCGGGGCGCGCACACACAGCAAATCCTCACCTCCCTCATCCGCACCGCCACCCAGCGCCAGCTTGACCCCCACGCCGTGGTCACCGACCTGCTGCGAACGCCTGCCCCCACCGTCGCACCTGACCTGCAAGGCCCCGCACCGTAGAGTCCACACCCGGTAACCAATTACGATTCATTCAGCGACGCAGAAGCAAGAACGGGAGATCTTGCCGTACCTATTTGTCGTCGTGAGCGTACCTGGCCTTAGCCTGGAAAATTCACCACGGCCCCGTCCGCGGTAGAGACACAAGAGCCTCCGTGTGCTAAAACGCTGTTGCCCACAAACGTTTTTGGCACAACGGAGGCTCTTGCGTGACGAACGCCACGATACCACAGACTGTTCGGTTCCCGGATCTGTTCGACAAGCCGCTCGTGGCCACCTTCGACCGCGAGCAGGCGAGTTCGGATGGCGGGGCCGTGTTGCTCAAGGCGGCCGAGCGGGTGTATGGCTTGGTCAAGGCGTTCGCCCGCTGTCTGGTGGATGAACGCGCGCCGGAGAAGATTCGGCACACGCTCGAGGACCTGGTCGGCCAGCGGGTCTTCGGGATTGCCTGCGGCCATCCCGACGGCAATGATGCCGACCATCTCGCCGACGATCCGATCCACAAGCTGCTGCTGGGACGCGACCCGGTGGCCGGGGGGCGGCTGGCGTCGCAACCGACGATCTCGCGGTTTGAGAACGACGCGGGCCGCTCGGCCCTCTATCGGATGGGGCGTGAGTTGGCGGCGAGCGTCATCGAGCGGCATCGGCGCCGACTGGGCGGGCGGGCGCGACGCATCACGATCGATCTGGACCCGACCGACGACCGGACGCATGGCGCGCAGCAGTTGACGTTTTTCAACAGCTACTACGACAGCTGGTGTTACCTCCCGTTGCTGGCCTTCGTGCGCTTCGACCGCGAGGTCGAGCAGTATCTGTGCGCCGCTGTGCTGCGGCCGGGCAAGGCGGTGGCTGCCGACGGGACGCTGGGGGTGTTGTCTCGGTTGCTCCCGCTGCTGCGCTGCGCGTTTCCGCGGGCGCGCTTGCTCGTCCGGCTCGACGGGGGCTTTGCCACCCCGGAAATCTTCGACTTTCTCGACGCCGAGCCGCGGCTCGACTACGTCGTGGCGATGGCCAAGAACGCCGTCCTGCTGCGGCACGCCGCGTCCGCCCTGGTCGAGGCGCGGGCCAAGAGCGCGCACGACGACCAGACGGCGCACGTCTACACCGACACCCGTTGCTATCGAGCGGGCACGTGGGACCATGAGCGCCGTGTCGTGATCAAAGCCGAAGTCGTGCGGCTCGCCGGCCGCGAGCCGCGCGACAATCCGCGCTTCGTCGTCACCAATCTGCGCCAGACGCCGCGCTTTATCTACGAGAAGATCTACTGTGCCCGCGGCGATATCGAGAACCGCATCAAGGAGTTGCTCGACGGCCTGCAGATCGACCGTACGAGCTGCTGCAAGTTCTGGGCGAACCAGTTGCGCGTCTTCCTGACGGCCGCCGCCTACGTGCTCATGCAGGAACTCCGCTTGCGCGCCGCACGCACCGCCTGCGCCCGCACGCAGGTGACGTGGCTGCGCGACCGGCTGCTCAAACTCGGCGTTGACGTCCGCCGCTCTGTCCGCCGCCTCGTCCTGCATCTGCCGCGGGCGACGCCATACCTCGATGCTTGGCGCCACATCGCCCTCGCCCTTGGCGCGCGCGCCGGGTAGCCTGTCCTCCTGCCGTCTGCCAGCCAAATCCCACAGCCGCTCTCACGCGCCCCAGCCGGCGGCGCTGTCGTTGCCGCGCGCTGCGGGCACGCCGTCACCCTGCCACGGCGGCTCAACCACGCCGCAACCTGCCGCCGACACAGTCCGCAGGCTGCGCTCGTCCGACAATCAGACCCCACCCGTGACCGATTCGACAGCCTCACGAATAATGCAGGTTAGGACAGTGATCGATATAAAGTTATCAACTTCATCGGGGTAACAGTTTGTAGTTCCATTCCCCGTGAAACGCATCGGGGACCAGCGCGAGTGCGTCCATCTCCTGCTTACTCACCGTGGCGCCGGTGGGATACTGCGCGGCGTCGAGTTCGGCCCGGACCCGGAGCCCGGTCGCCGTCCGGGTGTTCCCGATGCGGTCGACGATGGTCTCGTACGTCGCCAGCGGGGTGCCGCGCCAGTTCGCCGTGATGTGGCAGAAGAGCCGGTGCTCGATCTTATTCCACTTGCTCGTGCCGGGTGGGAAATGACTCACCTGGATGGTCAGTCCCGTCTCGTCGGCCAACTGTTGAAGCTCATGCTTCCAGGCGCGCAACCGATACCCGTTGCTCCCGCCCGCATCGGCCGTGATGAACAGGGTGGTGGCCTCGGGATAGGCGCCGCAACCCATCTGATGCCACCAGTGGCGAATCGACGCCACCGCGAACGCCGGTGTGTCGTGGTCCCAGCCCACGCTCACCCAAGCCTCGTTGCGCGCCATGTCGTAGACGCCGTACGGAATTGCCTTGCCCTCCGCGTCGGTCGGGAAATCATGCACCAGCACGGCCGGCGGCGTGCCCTTCGGCTGCCATTCCCGCCCGCCATTCTTGAAGTTCCCGACCAGCTCCTTCTTCTTCGTGTCGACCGAGATCACCGGCTGCCCCGCGGCCAGAAACCCGTCCGCGGTCGCATTGATGTGCTCGAACTGCGCGTTGCGGTCCGGGTGGCTCGCTCCCTCCTGACGTTTGCGGGCCGATTGCAGCCGGTAGCCCAGTTGGCGCAGCAACCGGCCGACGGTGGTCGAACTCACGCGCCACCCCTGTTGTGTCAGCGCCCCAGCCAGCTTCGCCCGACTCTTGCAGGTCCAGCGCAACGGCGAGGTCGGGTCGCCGCGCGGCAGCGGGTCCACCAGCGCTTCGAGTGCAGCCAGCAGACCGGGCTGGTTCTGTTCGAGTCGGGGCCGCCCGGCGCCCGGTCCTCGTATCCGGTCTGTCGCCGCCCCGCCTTGCGCGATTTCCCGGCGTCCGTTCCGGATCGTCTCCCGGGCCAGACCCGTGGCCGACGACACCAGCGCATCTCCGCCATAACCGATGGCCAGAGACTCGGCCGCCGCCCAGAGGCGGCGACTGCGCTCATTCAACACGGGCGACACCGCCGCGTACTTCGCGACGATGGTGGCTTCCAGTTCCACGTTGCGCTGCATGCAATGGAAACAGACCACATAACCCCAAAGATAGCAAGGTAATTACCGCTAGAGTCCTTACCGGCGATTACGCGGGGACCGTCGTGCCCGAAGACGTGGTGCATCTGACGTCGCTGTACACCGGGTCGTCGCAACCGGGAAAGCGGGATTTTGAAGATCTCGTAGTGCGGCACCTGGTGGACATGCCGCAGGAACCGACGGTCAAGGCGGCGGTCGATGACATTTGGACGAGAATAGATGGCGCGCCATGGAGAGTCATTTCTGCACGTCGCGCAGACCGGCTCCTGCACCGTCGGCTTTTTCAAAGGGTTTACGCCGTGAGGGTAAGGGGATTCGCCAGCAACTACAACCGGGCTGAAGTGGACATGCACTTTTCGATTCGCGAAGACCTTACTTCACTGGAAGGCATGTTGGAACTTCTTAGAGATCACGGGCTGCAGGGACTTACAGGCCGCATTGAGAGGGGAACGATCTAGTCGAGCATGTCGCGAACGGGTATGATCGCGGGGATCGCGGGCGACTCGACGTTGACGACGTATGCCGCGTAGGAGCACGACGAATGCGAGAGTTGAAATGGCCGCGTACCGGCCCAGGACAGAGTGGAGTCGCTGATGTCTGACCGTCGTCTGCCGTACCGAGTGATCGCGGCGCTCGCCTGCGCCGTCGCCTGCCTCGCGACCGCCGCGCCCGAAGCCGAGGACTGGCCGCAGTGGCGCGGCGTCGACCGGGCCGCCGTATGGCGCGAGACCGGCATCGTCGAGCGCTTCGCCGACGACGGGCTGATCGTGAAGTGGCGCACGCCGGTGCGCGCCGGCTTCGCCGGACCGGCCGTCGCCGACGGACGCGTGTTCGTCCTCGACTACGAGGAGACGGCGGGCAGCCGCACGATGGACGGCCAGGAGCGGCTCGTGGCGCTCGACGAGGAGACCGGAGCGGTCCTCTGGACGCGGGAATGGCCGGCCACCTACCGCAACATAGTCCCGGTGTTCGCCACCGGCCCCCGGGCCACGCCGACCGTCGACGGCGACCGCGTCTACATCCTCGGGGCGGCCGGCATGCTGTCGTGCTTCGACACCGCCAGCGGCGATCTGCTCTGGCAGATCGACACCGTGGCCGACTATGGCGTCACCGTGCCGGTCTACGGCGTAGCGCACTCGCCGCTCGTGGAGGGCGAGCTCCTGATCACGCTGCTCGGCGGCGAGCCCGACGCCATGGTCGTGGCGTTCGACAAGGCGACGGGCGCCGAGGCGTGGCGCGCGATCGAGACGGTCTCGGAGGCGGGCTACTCCTCGCCGATCGTGACCACCGCCGGGGGCGTGCGGCAGTTGATCGTCTGGCACCCCGCGGCGGTCACGTCGCTCGACCCGGCGAGCGGCCGCATCTGGTGGCAGCACGACTTCCCGCTCGCGAGCGGCTTGACGATCGGCACGCCGGTCCGCAGCGGGCGCTATCTGCTCGTGACGCAGGTGGAGAACGGCGGCCTGATGCTGGCGCTCAACGCCGACCGTCCGGCGGCCCGCCTGGTCTGGACGGGCGCGAACCCCAACCGCACCGACCGCCCGGTGCAGCGATCCATGACGTCGACGCCGATCGTGGTGGGCGACGCGATTTACGGGCTCAACAGCTACGGCGAGCTGCGCGGCGTCGACGCGACGACCGGCGAGCGGCTGTGGTCGAGCGACCGGCTCGTGCCCGAGGACCGCTGGGCGAGCTCGCACCTCGTGCAGCACCACGGCCGCGCGTTCATCTCCGTCGAGACCGGCGATCTGGTCATTGCCCGCTTCACGCCGGCGGGCTACGAGGAGGTCGACCGGACGCATCTGCTGACGCCCACCACGCGCACCCGCGGCGGTGGGTCGAACCGCTGGAGAAACCACGACCGCGCGGTGCTGTGGGCGCACCCGGCGTACGCGAACCGCCACGTCATCGCGCGCAACGACGCCGAGGTCGTGCGTCAGTCACTGGCGGCGGCAGACTACGAGTAGAGCGCCGTCCGGCTCTACCCCTCGGCGGCGTAGGTCTTGCTGAACCCGTTGCGCCCGTTCGTGACGGTGAAGCTGCCGTCGGACGCCGCGGACACCTTGATCCAGTGCGCCGTGCACCCCTCGCGCGACTCGTCGAAGTTGGCGATGAAGTCCTCCGGCGCGTTGTGCTCGTCGCCGGCGTTCACCGAGTAGTGGCCCTGCCAGAAATCCTCGAGACCGGGCGAGCTGCGCACGGTCTCCCACGCCTCGGGCGCTCCGCCCTTCGTCGGCCCGTTGTTCATCACCGCCACCCGCGGCTGCAGGGCGTGCACGATCGCCCGCGGGCCGGAGATGGCCAGCCCGTGATGCGTCGTGAGGTACAGATCGACGGTGCCGAGCAGGTTGTTCGGGCACACCAGCTTGTGCTCCCGGTTCCAGGTCAGGTCGCCGAGCGCGATCGTGCTGAAGGCGCCGTAGCCGATTACGAGGCCGACGGACCGCCCGTTCTCTCCGCCGGAGATGCGGGTCTCCTCCTTCGGCGCGAAGCCGTTGCAGAGCGAATTCGCGGCGCCGCCCCCCGGCAGGGGCGTCGTGATGAACTCCTCGCCGGACGAGACCACCCGCACGTCGAGGCCGTCGATCGGGATTCGGTCGCCCGCCTGCACCGGCACGTGTCGGCCGCCCTCGCGAGCCTCCACGTAGACGTCGTAGAGCGGCTGGTTGCTGTCGAGCTCCGTGGCCGTCGGCAGGCCGTGGTCCACGAAGTGGCGGATCGGCAGCCGCGCAGCCACCTCGGGCGCGCCGCCGACGTGGTCCAGGTGGTAGTGCGTCGTCACCAGGTAGTCGATCTGCTCGAGCCCGGCGTCGGCCGCGGCGGCGGCGATCCGCTCGGCGTCCACCGTGCCGGGATGGCCGGAGTCGACGAGCATCGACTCGCCGGACGGCGACACCAGCAGCGTGGCCGCCCCGCCCTCGACGTCGACGTAGTAGATCTGGAGCGTGCCGCCGTCCTGCGCGGATGCCGGCGGCACGCAGGCGAGCGCTCCCGCGAGCAATAGCAACAACCAGCGCGTACGCATCAGCATCCTCCCTGCCGGACCCGCGGCCCGCCATCCGGCCTCGTGAACCGAGCCTCTCCGAAGAGACGACAGCCGTCCCCCAAGCGCCGCCGCCGCGCCGTCAGCGACCGGCGGAGCCGCCGAGCTCGCCGAAGATCGCCTCGACAGTTGCCCGGGCATCGTCCAGCGCGTAGTCCGGATAGGCGTCCGCCAGGGCGGCCACCCCCGCGGACGCGTCGTCCACGCTGCGCCCGGCGGCGTGGGCGCCCTCAACCGCGGCGACGAGGTCGCGCGTGAACGCCGTGTGCCGCTCGAGATCCGCCCACGTGAACCAGTCCAGCAGCGGCGTCTGATCGGGCGGCTCCTCGCGGCCCGGCACCACCCGGTCGAACGTGCGCACCTCCGGGCCGCGGACGAACTCCGGAAAGTAGCTGATCTGCTCGAGCGCGGCCGCCAGGACGTCGGGATACCCGCGGGCGCTGCCCCCCGCGCCCGGGTCGACGCGCGGCGCGGCCGTCGCGGCGAACAGGTCTCCCAGATACGCGATCCCCTTCTCCGGGAACACGACGACCGTGTCGCCGTCGGTGTGCGCGGGGCCGAAATGGTACAGCTCGATGCGGTCGATGCCGTCCAGGATGGCCAGCGTGTCGCGGAACGTCCGGCTCGGCAGGAAGCGCGCGTTCGCACCGCCGAACGCCGCCATCCGCGCCATGCGCGCCCGTGTGTTCCCGTGCGCCAGGATGTCCGTGGCGGACGGGAACTCCTGGTTGGCCGGACCCTCGCCGTCGTGGGCGTGCGTGTTGATGATCGTGGTCACCGGCAGGGCGGTCAGGTTGTCGAGCGCGGCCCGCGTCGCGGGTCCCCAACCCGGGCCGAGGGTGTCGATCAGCACGACGCCCTCGAAGCCCACGAGCGCCAGAATGTTCTTCCCTCCCCCGCGCAGGAGGTACAGGTTGTCGCTGACGTCCAGCGTCTCCAGCCGCACGGATCGGGGACCGTCTTCCTGCGCGCGCGCCGGCGCCGCGGCCGCGGACAGCAGGGCCAGCGTCAACACCCCGCACGCCGCGAAACGCCCGCAAGCCCGCATGCCGCCGCTCCCCTCTCCGCTACTCCGCCGCCAGCGACGCACAGAGAATCTCCTCGTCGTTGCGGGCACAGACGTGGCGGTTGGCGTACGCGGGATGCGAGAAGTTCACCGTCCCGAGCTGCCGCCGGTTGCCGGGATCGCTGGTCGGCGCAATCAACTGGGTGCGGCTGAGCTCCCGATACCCCTCGGGCGCGAACCGCGCGATGATCAGCTCGCCGCGGTCGTTGTTGATGAAGTAGCGGTCGCCGTTGCGCACGATGAAGGCCGACGCCCACCGCGCCCTCTCGACGGTCACGGCCTGCGTCTCCCAGAGGCGCTCGCCCGTTGCCGCGTCGAGCGCGCGCAACTGCCCGTAGCTGCAGATCCCGTAGATGGTGTCGGCCTGTATCACCGGCGTGTTGATGACCGCGTGCAGCGCCTCGGTCAGCAGCTCGCTGTCGCTGGTGCTCTTCCACAGCACGGTCGAGGCCGGGCGGTCGCGGTTGAGCCCCAGCATCAGCGCGCCGTTGTAGAACGATGAGACGAGCAGCCGCTGGCCGCTGAGCACCGGCGTGGCGACGCTCATGCCGTAGTCGGCGCGGACCGGCTGCTCCCAGTAGACCGCGCCGGAGGCCGGATCGAGCGACGCCACGGCGGCCGGATGCCACACGATGAGCTGGCGCACGCCGCCGGCCTCGATGACGAGCGGCTGCGAGTACCCGGGCTCGGTGTCCGACGCCAGCGCCCGCCACACCTCTTCGCCCGTGCGCTTGTCGAAGGCAACCACCTTGGCGCCCGGGCGCCCGCCGACCAGACAGATGAGCAGATCGCCGTCCACCAGCGGCGCCCCGCTCATGCCCCACGCCGGCAGCTCCGCGTCGTAGTCCGCCACGTAGTCCCGGCGCCACAAGACGTCCCCGGTCTCGACGTCCAGGCAGTACAGGATGCCGCTGGCGCCCAGGACGTACACGCGGTCGCCGTCCACCGTCGGCGTGGCCCGCGGGCCGACCGCCCACGTGAAGATGAGGCCGGCGTAGTTGGCGTCCCACTCGTGCGTCCAGAGGATCTCGCCGCTCGCCTCGTCGAGCGCCAGGGCGCGCTCGACCACCGCCATGCTCTGCGCCGAGCGGTCCGCGTCGACGACGAAGACGCGCCCGCCCGCCACGGCCGGGCCCGCGTAGCCGGCGCGGATTGGCGTACGCCAGCGCACGTCGAGGCCGCCTTCGGGAAAGACGTCGAGAATACCGGTCTCGCGCCACTCGCCGAGGCGGCCCTTGCCGCGCCACTCGGGCCAGTCCTCCGCCCCGGACGGCGCGACCCCGAGCGCCAGCAGCATCCACGTTCCGAGAGCCGTCGTTCGCATCCTCGCTGATTCCCTCCGCCGCACGCCCCACGGACGGCCCGGGCTACCGTGCCCGCCGCCACGGCCGTCTTCAGTGTACCCCCAGTCCCGTGTACTCGCAGTCCCGCGGATCCCGGCCGGCGCCGAAGTGAATTAGCATCCCGGCATGACAGGGGCTCCGGCACCGTCCGGTCGAGCACGTTCGATGAGCGGGGCTGCCGTGCTGCCCGCCGCGGTGCTGGTCCTGCTGCCGCTCGCGGAGCACACGTTGACAGCCGACGACATCCAGTCGTGGACGGATGTCGAGCTCCGCGTTCTCGAATCGGACCGCGTCGCCTGGACCGCCGGCGGCGTCGCCCGCGTGCGCGAATCGCTGAGCCGCGCGTACGACCGGCGGGCCGAGACCGACGTCGATCTCGTGCTGACCGATCTCCTGGCCGTGACGGTCGGGTACGTGCTGCGAAACCGCGTGCGGACCGGCTTCGGCTTCGGCTGGGATCACCGGCTGCGCGCCGGGCTGACGTATTCGCTCCTTCGACGGAGCGTCAGGGTGGAAGGCACCACGCTGTACGAGCGCCACATCGGCCGGCCGGACGTCCCCGCCTTCAACCGCTACCGCCAGCAGATCGAGGTGGAGCGTCCCCGCGCGCGGGTGTCGCCGTGGCTCTACCAGTCGGTGGCCTTCGAACGCCGGGGCTTCATGCGCTCCCGGTCGAGGATGGGTGTCCGTTGGAGCTTCACGTCCGGTCACTCGGTCAGAGGTGCCTATCAATACGAGTCGATCAGGGACGGCGCGACCTGGCGGCCGCGGCATGCCATCTACTCCGAGTGGAGCTTCGATCTGACTGCGAGGGATCCGGTCGCGCAGTAGCTATGCCTTCAGCAACGTGCTGGGCGTTCTGGCACCTGGATCGCCGTTCGCCTGGCAAGGGTTGCACACGGGAACGGGGGATCCAACGGCATGGATGGATCCAACTGATTGGAGCAGATCGCTGCCGCTCGCTTCCCGTTGAGCGCCGTTTTCCGGGCCTCGGCACACGCTGAGCGACGGGCACACACTTTGCACCCTCGCGGCCCTTGTGCTCGGACATCGACAGACGATTGAGAACCGCGTCGATGCCCGAGCCGAAACCACGGGATTCGCTGCTGCGGCATAGTGCCGGGCAGCGGACACACTGGCCGGCAGGCCAGCCTTAACGCGGGAGGTGGCGGTGCAGCGGAAAGTCGTTCCGGCGGCGGGTTCGTTGGTTCTATCGATATTCCTGCTTCTTCCGGCGGGTGCGGCAGCCCAGACCGGCAGCATCGCAGGGCAGGCGGTGGACGAGACCGGAGGCGTCCTCCCCGGCGTGACGGTGGAGGCGAGCAGTCCGGCGCTGATTGAAGGCGTACGGACCGCCTTCACCGACGGCTCGGGCCGGTACACTCTCGAGGCGTTGCGGCCCGGCACCTACACCGTCACGTTCGTTCTGCCAGGCTTCAGCACGTTCATCCGCGAGGGCATCGAGATCGCCACCGGCTTCTCGGCGAACGTCGACGCCACGCTGACCGTCGGCGCGGTCGAGGAGACGGTCACCGTCTCCGGCGCCAGCCCGGTCATCGACGTGCAGAACGTCGTGCACCAGGAGAACATCTCCAACGAGACCCTGGACATCCTGCCGACCGGCCGGACCTACTCGGGCTACGCCGCGCTGACCGTCGGCGCCCAGACGGACATCCTGGGCGGCGGCCAGGACGTCGGCGGCAGCGTCGGCGACACCTGGGGCACGGTCATCATCCACGGCAGCGCCACCTACGACGGCGAGATCATGTGGGACGGCATGTCGGTGACGGCCTCGGTCACGTCCGGGGGCGGCACCGGGAAGATGTTCTTCGCCAACCAGGCCGCGGTCGAGGAGGTCGTGATGGCGACCGGCGGCATGGACGCCGAGACGGGCTTCGGCGCCATCGCCATGAACTACATCCCCCGCGAGGGCGGCAACCAGTTCAGCTTCTACGGCATCGCCACCGGCACGAACGAGAACATGCAGGCCCTGAACTGGAACGAGTCGCTCGGGGCGCGCGGACTCGACGAAAGCCAGGTGCAGGGGCTCAAGAAGAACTGGGACTGGGGCGCCGGCTTCGGCGGGCCGCTCGTCCGCGACCGGCTGTGGTTCTACACGGCCCATCGCTGGTGGGGGTCGCAGGCCTACGCGACGGGGAGCTACCACAACGGGGCGCCGCGCGACATGCCGTACGGCGCGGCGTTCTACGAGCCCGACTTCGACCGGCCGACCGAGCAGGAGAGCACCACGCGCGACAACAGCGTCCGCCTGACGTGGCAGGCGAGCGAGCGCAACAAGATCACCTTCTCGCATGCCGACCAGGGCCACTGTCTGTGCCAGTTCTGGTCCGTCTACGGCACCGTCGATCACAACGCCTCGCTGGACTACGACTACTCGGACATCCGCAACACGCAGGCCTCCTGGACCTTCCCGGCAAGCAACCGGCTGCTGTTCGAGGCGGGCGTCTCGATCACCCGGCCCGCGGGCGATCCGAAGCCGCAGCCCGAGGTGATGCCCAACGACGTCGGGGTGCAGATCGCGAGCCAGGGCATCAACATCAACGCGCTCATGTGGCTCGGCGCGAACACGCCGGCCATCTACGGGCAGGGCAACAACTTCCCCAACTTCACCTCGCGCGCCTCAATGTCGTACGTGACCGGGTCGCACAACTTCAAGGTGGGCATGACCCGCACCCACGTGGGGGAGAACCACCCCGGGTCCTATCTTCAGAATCACCGGGCCTACCGCTTCAGCGAGCCCGGGGTTCCGGATTTCGTCTTTCAATACGCCTCCCCGACGGCGTCCTACCAGGAGGCGGTCCTGACGGGGATCTTCGCGCAGGACCAGTGGACCATCGACCGGCTGACGCTCAACCTCGGGGTGCGCTACGACCACCTCAACGGCTGGGTTCCCGCCCAGGATTCCCCGCTGGGCGCGTACGTGCCTGTCGTCTCGACCCCGCGCCTGGACGACTTCCCCAACTACCGCGACCTCGGCGCGCGGTTGGGCGCCGCCTACGACCTCTTCGGAAACGGCCGGACGGCGCTGAAGTGGAACTCGGGCCGCTACGTGAACGCCATCGGCACGATCCTGGCGCAGGCCAGGAACCCGCTCGAGTCGATCATCCGCAACACGACCCGGTCCTGGGACGACCTGAACGGGGACCTGATTCCAGACTGCGACTTCACTATCCTCCACTCCGTGAGCGGCGAGTGCGGGGCGGTCGCCCACCCGGAGTTCGGCTCGCCCACGGTGACGCGCTCGTTCGCCCCGGGCGTGCTCAGCGGCTGGAACAACCGGCGGGCCAACTGGCAGCACTCGGTCGGCATCCAGCACGAGCTGATGGAGGGCCTGTCGGTCGAGGTGGCCTACTTCCGCCGCAACAACATGAACTTCCTCGTAGCCGACAACCTCAACATCGGGCCGGAGCACTTCAACCCGTTCACCATCATCGCGCCCACCGATCCGGTGCTCGGATCCTACAGCGGCCAGGTGATGGAAGGCCTGTACGCCATCAGCCCGGAAGGGGCCGCCCTCGGCACCAACAACCAGATGGTGCATGCCAGTGAGTTCGGGGACATGTGGGAGACCTTCAACGGCATCGACTTCATCTTCGACGGGCGGTTTCCCAACGGCATCACGCTCGCCGGCGGCGTCGCCACGGGGGCGTCGGAAATCCACGAGTGCTTCGTCGTCGACGATCCGATGCAGGCGCGGGACGGATACTGCAACTTCGCGCCGGCCTGGTCCGACAGGACGCAGTACAAGCTCAACGGCTCGGTGCCGCTGCCGTACGACATGGCGTTCTCGTTCGTGTTCCAGAGCATTCCGGGCGAGCGCCGGTTCTCCAACTATGCGGTCGCCCGCCAGATCGACTTCGTCGAGCAGCAGCTCCGTCACGACCTGGTGGCACCGTTCAACGTCCCGCTGTTCCCCGGCGGCATCGGGTTCTACAGCGACGCCCGGGGCGGCACCCTGACGACTTCCCGGTACGTCGACAACTCCGTCCAGTGGGAGCCGCAGGTTAACCAGCTCGATCTGCGACTCACCAAGATCCTGCGCTTCGGCGGGGGGCTCATCCGGGCCAACGTCGACGTCTTCAACATCTTCAACGCCGGCGCCGTCACCCGCGTGATCGACACCTACACCACCCCGGCCGACTACCCGCGCGTGACGGGGATCATGAACGGCCGCCTGCTCAAGTTCGGCGCGACCATCGACTGGTAGGCCGAGCCGAAATCCAACCGGAAATTTCGCAGGGCGGGGGGCAACCCCCGCCCTGCTTTTTTTCTTGCGGCCCCCTCGCGCTCTCCCCTGGTTGACTCCGGCGGCTTCTGATCCGCGACGACTCGTTCAACGATCCAACGGCATGGATAGATCCAACGGATTGGACCAATTTTTCGCCGTTCGCCCCAAGCCGAGCGCCCGTTTTTCGGGGCTCGGCGCACACCGAACCACGGGCACACACTTTGCAGCATCGTGAGATGGTGCGCTTGCGCATCGACAGGCGCTTCGCAGCCGGGTCGATGCCGAGTCGAAGCCACGCGATTCGTCGTTGCGGCGTTGGTGCGGCGTTTGCGGACGGACTGGGGCAGCAGAAACCAGACCTTGACGCGGGAGGCAGCTATGCACCGAAGAGTCGTTCCGGCGGCGAGTTCGTTGGCGTTGTCGATACTCCTCCTCCTTCCGGCTGGCGCGGCAGCCCAGACCGGCAGCATCGCAGGACAGGTGGAGGACGAGACGGGAGGCGTCCTCCCCGGCGTTACCGTGGAGGCGAGCAGTCCGGCGCTGATCGAGGGCGTGCGGACCGCCTTCACCGACGGGTCGGGCCGGTACACTCTCGAGGCGCTGCGGCCCGGCACCTACACCGTGACCTTCGTTCTGCCCGGCTTCAGCACGTTCGTCCGCGAGGGCATCGAGATTGCCACGGGGTTCTCGGCGAACGTCGACGCCACGCTGACCGTCGGCGCGGTCGAGGAGACGGTGACCGTCTCCGGCGCCAGCCCGGTCATCGACGTGCAGAACGTCGTGCACCAGGAGAACATCTCCAACGAGACCCTGGACATCCTGCCCACCGGCCGGACCTACTCGGGCTACGCCGCGCTGACCGTCGGCGCGCAGACGGACATCCTGGGCGGCGGCCAGGACGTCGGCGGCAGCGTCGGCGACACCTGGGGCACCGTCATCATCCACGGCAGCGCGACCTACGACGGCGAGGTCATGTGGGACGGCATGTCGGTCACGGCCTCGGTCACGTCCGGGGGCGGCACCGGGAAGATGTTCTTCGCCAACCAGGCCGCGGTGGAGGAGGTCGTGATGGCGACCGGCGGCATGGACGCCGAGACGGGCTTCGGCGCCATCGCCATGAACTACATCCCCCGCGAGGGCGGCAACGCGTTCAGCTTCTACGGGATCGCCAACGGCGCGAACGAGAACATGCAGAACCTGAACTATGACCAGTCGCTTCTGGCGCGCGGGCTCGAGGAACGCCAGGTTCGGGGACTCAAGAAGAACTGGGACTGGGGCGCCGGCCTCGGCGGGCCGATCGTCCGCGACCGGCTGTGGTTCTACACGGCGCACCGCTGGTGGGGGTCGCAGACCTACACGACGGGGAGCTTCCACAACGGAGCGCCGCGCGACGTGCCGTACGGAAGGGCGTTCTACGAACCCGACTTCGACCGGCCCACGGAGCAGGAGAGCACCACGCGCGACAACAGCGTCCGCCTGACGTGGCAGGCGAGCGAGCGCAACAAGATCACCGTGTCGCATGCCGACCAGCGCCACTGTCTGTGTCAGTTCTGGTCGATATACGGCGCCGTCGACTACAACGCCTCGATGGACTACGATTTCAGCGACATCCGAAGCACGCAGGCCTCCTGGACCATGCCGGCGAGCAACCGCCTGCTGTTCGAGGCGGGGGTCTCGCTTACGAGGCCCGCGGGCAGCCCGGCTCCGCAGCCCGAGGTGTTGCCCACCGACGTCGGTGTCTTCATCGAGTCGCAGGGCATCAACATCAACGCCCTCATGTGGCTTGGCGCGAACACGCCGGCGATCTACGGGAGCGACAACAACTTCCCCAATTTCACCTCGCGCGCCTCGATGTCGTACGTGACCGGGTCGCACAACGTCAAGGTAGGCATGACCCGCACCCACGTGGGAGAAAATCACCCCGGGTCCTACCTTCTGAACCACAGAGCCTACCGCTTCAGCGAGCCCGGGGTTCCGCTCGAGGTCCAGCAGTTCGCCTCGCCCACGGCTTCCTATCAAGAGGCGGTTCTCATGGGGATCTACGCGCAGGACCAGTGGACCATCGACCGGCTGACCCTCAACATCGGCGTGCGCTACGACCACCTCAACGGATGGGTTCCCGCCCAAACGGGCCCAGTCGCCGAGTACGTGCCCGCCGTCTCGACCGGCCGCCTGGACAACCTTCCCAACTTCCGCGACCTCAACGCTCGGCTCGGCGCCGCCTACGACCTCTTCGGCGACGGCCGGACGGCGCTGAAGTGGAACTCCGGCCGGTATGTGAACGCCATCGGCACGATTCTGGCGCAGGCCAAGAACCCGATGGAGTCGCTCATACGCAACACGAGTCGGCCCTGGAACGACGCGAACGGGGACCTGATTCCGGACTGCGATTTCAGCATCCTCCACTCCACGACCGGCGAGTGCGGGCCGGTCATCCACCCGGAGTTCGGCTCGACCGTTCCGACGCGATCGTTCGCCCCGGGCGTGCTCAGCGGCTGGAACAACCGGCGGGCCAACTGGCAGCACTCGGTCGGGATCCAGCACGAGCTGACCGACGGCCTGTCGGTCGAGGTGGCGTACTTCCGCCGGGAGAACATCAACTTCCTCGTGGCCGACAACCTCAACATCGGGCCGGAGCACTTCACCGAGTTCAGCATCATGGCCCCCACCGATCCGGTGCTCGGAGACGTCAGCGGCCAGATGCTCGGTGGCCTGTACACCCTCAGCCCGGCAGGGGCCGCCCTGGGCACCAACAACCAGCTGATTACGGCCAGTGATTTCGGGGACATGTGGGAGACCTTCAACGGGATCGACTTCATCTTCGACGGGCGATTTCCCAACGGCATAACGCTCGCCGGCGGCGTTGCCACGGGGGCGTCGGAAGTCTACGAGTGCTTCGTCGTCGACAATCCGATGCAGAACCGGGACGGATACTGCAACTACGCGGCGAGCTGGAGTGACAGGACCCAGTACAAGCTCAACGGCTCGGTGCCGCTGCCGTACGACATGGCCTTCTCGTTCGTGTTTCAGAGTATTCCGGGAGAACGTCGGCGCTCCGAGTATGCGGTTGGCCGCCAGCTGGAGTTCGTCGAACAGCAGCTCGGTCACTCGTTGCTGGAAAGGGGCTTGCGTGTCCCGCTGTTCCCCTCCGGCATCGGGTTCTGGAGCGACGCCAGGGGCGGCACCACGACGACTTCCCGGTACGTCGACAACTCCGTCCAGTGGGAGCCGCAGGTGAACCAGATCGATCTGCGACTCACCAAGATCCTGAGATTCGGCGGGGGGCTCATCCGGGCCAACTTCGACGTCTTCAACATCCTCAACGCCAGCGCCGTCACCCGGGTGCTCGACACCTACACCAACCCCGGCACATACCCTGCTGTGACGGGGATCATGAACGGCCGCCTGTTCAAGTTCGGCGCGACCATCGACTGGTAGGCTCGGGCCGAAATCCAATCGGGAATTCCGCAGGGCGGGGAGGGGTTCCCCCTCCCCGCCCTGTTTTCTTTGCGCCGCCCGCAACAGCCCCCGCGGACCACCGGCTCCCGGCGGCAGGTACCTGCCGCCGGCCACACCTTCAGCCGAGCACCGATTTTCGGCTTGACGCGCACCCAACACAGGCACACACTTGCCCTCTGGCGGGACGGCGCGGCCCGCGGATCGACACGCCCTTCGGGACCGTGTCGACGCTGAGTCGACGCCACGCGATTCGTCGTAACGGCGTTGGTGCCAGGTGGCGGACAGGCTGGGCGGCAGCCAGCCTCAATGCGGGAGGTAGGCCATGCACCGGAGAGTCGTTCTGGCGGCGAGTTCGTTGGTTGGTGGCGGATGAGACCGGAGGCGTCCTCCCCGGCGTGACGGTGGAGGCGGCCAGTCCGGCGCTGATCGAAGGTGTGCGGACCGCCTTCACCGACGGCTCGGGTCGCTACGGCCTCGAGGCGTGCGGCCCGGCACCTACACGGTCACGTTCACCCTCCCCGGCTTCAGCACGTTCGTTCGCGAGGGCATCGAGATCGCCACGGGGTTCTCGGCTAACGTCGACGCCACCATGACCGTCGGCGCGGTCGAGGAGACGGTGACTGTGTCCGGCGCGAGCCCGGTCATCGACGTGCAGAACGTCGTGCATCAGGAGAACATCTCCAACGAGACCCTGGACACCCTGCCGACCGGCAGGACCTACTGGGGCTACGCCGCGCTGACCGTCGGGGCGCAGACGGACATCCTCGGCGGCGGACAGGACGTCGGCGGCACCGTCGGCGACACCTGGGGCACCGTCATCATTCACGGCAGCTCGACCTACGACGGCGAGGTGAAGTGGGACGGCATGTCGGTCACGGCCTCGGTCACGGCCGGGGGCGGCACCGGAAAGCTCTTCTTCGCCAACCAGGCCGCGGTCGAGGAGGTCGTGATGGCGACCGGCGGCATGGACGCCGAGGTGGGTTTCGGCGCCGTCAGCATGAACTTCATCCCCAAGGAGGGCGGCAACGCGTTCAGCTTCTACGGCATCGCCAACGGCGCGAACGAGCACATGCAGAACCTGAACTGGGACGAGGGGCTCGGGGCGCGCACGCTCGACGAACGCCAGGTGCGAGGGCTCAAGAAGGCCTGGGACTCGGGGTGCGCTACGACCACCTCAACGGATGGGTTCCCGCCCAAACGAGCCCAATCGGCGAGTACGTGCCCGCCGTCTCGACCGGCCGCCTGGAAAACTTTCCCAACTTCAACGACCTCAACGCGCGGCTCGGCCTTGCCTACGACCTCTTCGGAAACGGCCGGACGGCGCTGAAGTGGAACTCCGGCCGGTATGTGAACGCCATTCGGCACGATTCTGGCGCAGGCCAGGAACCCGTTGGAGTCGGTCATCCGCAACACGAATCGGCCCTGAAACGACCTGAACGGGGACCTGGTTCCGGACTGCGATTTCAAGATCCTCCACGAGCCGACCGGCGAGTGCGGGCCGGTCATCCACCCGGAGTTCGGCCATCCCACTGGAGCACTTCACCGAGTTCAGCATCTTGGCCCCCATCGATCCGGTGCTCGGAGACATCAGCGGCCAGCTACACCGACGCCAGGGGCGGCACCTTGACGACTTCCCGGTACGTCGACAACTCCCTCCAGTGGAGCCGCAGGTGAACCAGATCAATCTCCGACTCACCAAGATTCTGAGATTCGGGGGGGGCTGATCAACGACAATTATTCTTGCCGGTTGCCGAGGACGCGATCGGTCGGCTCGTGGACGGACCCCGAGTTGTGTGAGACTGCCCGTTTTCCTCGTGGAGGGCGGGTTGGTCACGGATGGGCAGGTGCGGCGATTGCGCGAGCAACGGATGTCCGGGAAGACGTTGGCGTCGGCCGCGGCGGCGGCGGGCATGAGCGAGCGGACGGCGCGAGACTGGCAGCGCGGCGCGTTGCCGTCGACGTCGAAGGCGCCGCGGACGTGGCGGACGCGGGAAGACCCGTTCGTCGGCGTGTGGGAGTCGGAGGTGGTGCCGCAGTTGGTGGCCGACAGGGAGGGACGGCTGCAGGTACTGAAGCTGTTCACGTGGCTGTCGCGGCGGCATCCGGGTCGCTTTCAGGCCGGCCAGCTACGGACATTGCAGCGGCGGGTCCGCGAATGGCGGGCGCAGTACGGTCCTGACCGCGAGGTTTACTTCGAGCAGGTGGCGGTCCCGGGCCGGGAAGCGGCGTTCGACTTCACCGACGCGAGCGACCTGGGCGTGACGCTACGGGGCGTGGCGTTCCCGCACCTGCTGTTCGAGTGGGTGCTGAGCTACAGCAAGTGGACGTATGTGACGTTGGCCGTGAGCGAGACGTTCGAGGCGCTGGTGGCGGGCCTGCAGGGCGCGCTGTGGACGCTGGGGGCGGTGCCGACGGTGCTTCGTCACGACAATCTGTCGGCGGCGACGCATGAGTTGAAGCGGAGCGGTGGGCGCCAGCTGACGGCGCGATTCCAGCAGGTGCTGGACCACTACGGGCTGGGCTCGTCACGGATCCAGCCGGGCAAGCCGCATGAGAACGGGGTGGCCGAGCAGTCGCACTTCCGGACGAAGACGGCCATCGAGCAGGCGCTTTTGTTGCGAGGGGCGAGAGACTTCGACGACGAGTCGGCGTATCTGCGCTTGGTACGGGCGGTCGTCGACGAGGAGCGGAATGCGCCGGCGTCGGCTCGCTTCGCGGAGGAACGGGCATTTCTGCAGCCGTTGCCGCCGGCGCGGGTACCGGAGCACACGACGTTTCAGTGCCGGGTGCGCAAGTGGAGCACGATCCGCGTCGGGGGGCGAATCTATTCGGTGCCGTCGCGGTTGATCGGTCACACGGTCGAGGCGCGCCAGCATCCGTCGATGGTCGAGGTTCTCTACGGCGGCCGGGCGCTGTGCACGATGCCGCGGCTGCGGGGAGAGGCGGACCACCGGATCGACTATCGCCACATCATCGCGAGCCTGGTCCGCAAGCCGGGCGCCTTTGCCCGGTATCGCTTCCGCGAGGAGCTGTTTCCGTCGCTGACGTTCCGGGCCGCGTATGACGCGCTGGGTCGGACGCACGGCGAGCGGGCCGACGTCGAGTATGTGCGGCTGCTGCACCTGGCGGCGACGACCAGCGAGCGGCGGGTCGAGGCGACGCTTCGGGCCCGACTCGACGCCGGCGCTACGTGCGACTATGCCGGTGTTCAGGCCCAGGTGCGCCCGCCGGTCCCGACCCTCCCCGTGGTGCACATCCCCCGGCCGGACTTGGCGCACTACGACGCGCTGTTGACCGGCGGTCTGCACGGATGACGCCGGCGAGCACGGCGTCGACGACGCTGCTCAAGCAGTTCGGCCTGACGACGGCGGCCGACGAGCTGGTGCCGCGGCTGACGCAGGCCGGCCACCACGACGCGCTGGTGGTGCTGGTGGAAGTGTTCGAGGCCGAAGCCGAGGCGCGTCGCCAGCGCCGGATTACCCGGCTGCGACGGGCCTCGCGCCTGCCGCCCGGCAAGACGTTCGAGACGCTCGACACGGGTCGGTTGCCGGGCCCGGTCGTGCAGCAGCTGCAGACGCTGGCCACCGGGGCGTTCCTCGAGACGGCGACCAATGTGCTGGCCTTCGGTCTACCGGGCGTCGGCAAGAGCCACGCGCTGTGCGCCGTCGGGCACGCGCTGGTCGAGGCCGGCCACAGCGTGTTGTACGTGCCGGCCTACGCCCTGGTCCAGGAATTGCTCGGGGCCAAACGCGACCTCGACCTGCCGCGAGGGCTGCGCAAGCTCGACCTCTTCGAGGTGATCCTGCTCGACGATCTCGGCTACGTGCAGCAGAGTCCCGACGAGGCCGAGGTGCTCTTCACGCTGCTCGCCGAACGCTACGAGCGCCGCTCGGTGATGGTGACCAGCAACTTGGTCTTCAGCCAGTGGGACCGGATCTTCCGCGACCAGATGGCCACCGCCGCGGCGATCGACCGGCTGGTGCACCACTCGGTGGTGCTCGAGTTCGACGTGCCGAGCTTTCGAACGGACCCGTCGCGCCCGACGTCGCCGTCACCACCGCCCGCGCCTCGTGGACGGCCACCGGGCCCGCTGTTGCCGCGCCGCCCCCGAGCCGCGACCTCCTGAGCGTTCCGTTCGAAAACCGAGCATGGCTTCGGCGGCGACGTTCCGATCATGCTTTCGGGCCGTGGTCGAGCTCGTCGAGCGCCTGCCCGCGGGTCGGTTCGACTCCCGACGGCCTGTGCATCCTGCCAGCGGCGTGGAAAACGCGCGCGGACCATCCGGAGAGCTTGGGACCGTCGACGAAGCGCGTCTCCCACCCCGCTTTGGACGACGCGAGCGCCGCCCACAGGCTGCACAAGCATCATCCTCCTCGACACCAATTCACGGCTTCTCGACCGGCAAGAATTCTTGACGCCCAGCGGCAAAAGTAATTGACGCCGAACAGGGGCTCATCCGAGCCAACTTCGACGTCTTCAACATCCTCAACGCCAACGCCGTCACCCGGGTGCTCGACACCTACACCGACCCCGGCACATACCCGAGTGTGACGGCGATCTTGTAGGACAGGACCAAAGGCTCACAGCGGCAAATTCCGCGAGAGTGTCCGTCGTCGCCCGGGCTAACGTTCCCCCACCGGCACGTACTTGATGACACCATGCACCGCAACCACGGGGCCTCGCGCACAGACCGGACCGCCACGCGCGCGATCCAGCCACCCCAATCTGGTAGGCCCCGTTGACGGGGTATGATTGGAGAGGCGCATGGAAGTAGCGATGCCCGCACAGAACGGGGTCCAAGGAAGACGCGATGCAGAACCGAGACCCTTTGATGGTTGCTGGAGCAATCGGCGGCGTGGTCGCCGCGGTTGCCAGCCTGTGGAACGCCTACCAGTACTCTCGGCTGGCCGGCGTGGTCCAGCAGATCAGCGAAACGCTCCTTGCGCACCTGAACACGCCCGGGCTGCACTGACGATTCGAATCCTCCCACCTGCCGCCAGTGAGGTTCCGCACCACACGGGCGATTCCGCAGGGCGGGGGGCTTCCCAGGGGGCTTCCCCCGCCCTGTTTTTTGCCTGCTTGAGGATCCGGACGAGCAAGGCAGCGGGACGAACGCCGCCCGACGCCTTCGGTATCTCCACCCGCCGTACCGGCTGCGGCGTGTAGCTGCCGGCGAGGAGCTGGGATCTGATCTCGGGCCAGTGGGCCTTCAGGTGATCGCCCGGCATCGACGGTCATGCCGTCGATGCCGGGCGCCCCCTTGCTGCCCGGACCGACTCCGCGGCTCCTTCGTCCGCGAAGACTGTCCCAAGGCGGAAGCCGCCATCCTCCACCGCGGCCGGGAACGCCTGCGGATCGATGGCATCTGGTGCCTGCCTGTGGAGGACTTCCTGCGCCGGATGGTCCAGGCGGATAATCCAACGGAATGGATGGATCCAACGGATTGAACTGAATCGCCGCCGATCGCTTCCAGCCGAGCGCCGTTTCTTCAGGTCTGGCGCACACTGAACGATCGGCACACACTTTGCAGCCTAGTGCGCCGGCAGGGCTCGGCCATAGACGGGCGATTCGGAACCGTGTCGATGCCGGGTCGAAGCCACCGGGATTCGCTGTTTGCGGCGAGGTGCGGCGTAGCGGACGGACTGGGCAGCAGAACCAGGCCTTAACGCGGGAGGTGGCTGTGCACCGACAAGTCGTTCCGGCGGCGAGTTCGTTGGCGTTGTTGCTATCCCTCCTTCTTCCGGCGGGTGCGGCAGCCCAGACCGGCAGCATCGCAGGGCAGGCGGTGGACGAGACCGGAGGCGTCCTCCCCGGCGTGACGGTGGAGGCGAGCAGTCCGGCGCTGATTGAAGGCGTACGGACCGCCTTCACCGACGGCTCGGGCCGGTACACTCTTGAGGCGTTGCGGCCCGGCACCTACACCGTCACGTTCGTTCTGCCAGGCTTCAGCACGTTCATCCGCGAGGGCATCGAGATCGCCACCGGCTTCTCGGCGAACGTCGACGCCACGCTGACCGTCGGCGCGGTCGAGGAGACGGTCACCGTCTCCGGCGCCAGCCCGGTCATCGACGTGCAGAACGTCGTGCACCAGGAGAACATCTCCAACGAGACCCTGGACATCCTGCCGACCGGCCGGACCTACTCGGGCTACGCCGCGCTGACCGTCGGCGCGCAGACGGACGTCCTGGGCGGCGGCCAGGACGTCGGCGGCAGCGTCGGCGACAGCTGGGGCACCGTCATCATTCACGGCAGCGCGACCTACGACGGCGAGGTCATGTGGGACGGCATGTCGATCACGGCCTCGGCCACGTCCGGGGGCGGCACCGGGAAGTTCTTCTTCGCCAACCAGGCGGCGGTCGAGGAGGTCGTGATGGCGACCGGCTCCATGGACGCCGAGACGGGCTTCGGCGCCATCGCCATGAACTACATCCCCAAGGAAGGCGGCAACGCGTTCAGCTTCTACGGGATCGCCAACGGCGCGAACGAGAACATGCAGAACCTGAACTGGGACCAGTCGCTCCAGGCGCGCGGACTCGACGAACGCCGGGTGCGGGGGCTCAAGAAGAACTGGGACTGGGGCGCCGGCATCGGCGGGCCGATCGTCCGCGACCGGCTGTGGTTCTACACGGCGCATCGCTGGTGGGGGTCGCAGACCTACGCGTCGGGAAGCTTCCGAAATGGGGCATGGGACAACCCGGAACGGGTCCGTTCGTACGGCGCGGCGTTCTACGACCCCGACTTCGACCGGCCGACGGAACAGGAGAGCACCACGCGCGACAACAGCCTCCGCCTGACGTGGCAGGCGAGCGAGCGCAACAAGATCACCGTGTCGCATGCCGACCAGCGCCAATGTCTGTGCCAGTTCTGGTCGATATTCGGTGCTGTCAGCCACAACGCTTCGGTCCGGTACGACGTCGGCGACATCAGCAACACGCAGGCCACCTGGACCATGCCGGCGAGCAACCGGCTGTTGTTCGAGGCGGGGGTTTCGTATACGAATCCCAACGCCGTCCCGAGGCCGCAGCCCGAAGTGGACGTCGACAATCACATCGGCGTCTGGATCGCGTCGCAGGGCATCAACATCAACTCGCTCATGTTTCTTAACGCGAACACGCCGGTCAACTATGGAGAGAGAAACCATTGGCCCAATTTCACCGCGCGGGCCTCGATGTCGTACGTGACCGGGTCGCACAACTTCAAGGTGGGCATGACCCGCACCCACGTGGGGGAAAACCACCACCGTTCCTACCTTACGGGCTCCAGGTCCTACATCTTCAGCGAGCCCGGGGTTCCGCTCTCGGTCAGGCAGTACGCCTCCCCCTCGCGTTCCTTTCAGGAAGCGGCTCTCCTGGGGATCTTCGCGCAGGACCAGTGGACCATCGACCGGCTGACGCTCAACCTCGGGGTGCGCTACGACCACCTCAACGGATGGGTTCCCGCCCAAACGTCCCCGGACGGGGTGTACACGCCCATCGTCTCGACCGAGCGCCTGGACAACTTTCCCAACTACCGCGACCTCAACGCGCGGCTGGGCCTTGCCTACGACATCTTCGGAAACGGCCGGACGGCGCTGAAGTGGAGCTCCGGCCGGTATGTGAACGCCATCGGCACGATCCTGGCGCAGGCCAGGAACCCGTTGGAGTCGATCATCCGCAACACGAATCGGTCCTGGGACGACCACAACGGGGACCTGATTCCGGACTGCGACTTCAGCATCCTCCACCAGGCGAACGGCGAGTGCGGGGCGGTCGTCCACCCGGAGTTCGGCTCGCCCACCGTGACCCGGTCGTTCGCCCCGGGCGTACTCAGCGGCTGGAACAACCGGCGGGCCAACTGGCAGCACTCGGTCGGGATCCAGCACGAGCTGACCGACGGCCTGTCGGTCGAGGTGGCGTACTTCCGCCGGCAGAACATCAACTACCTCGTGGCCGACAACCTCAACATCGGGCCGGAGCACTTCACCGAGTTCAGCATCATTGCCCCCACCGATCCGGCGCTCGGAGACGTCAGTGGCCAGACGCTCGGCGGCCTGTACACCCTCAGCCCGGAAGGGGCCGCCCTGGGCACCAACAACCAGATGATTCCGGCCAGTGATTACGGGGACATGTCGGAGACCTTCAACGGGGTCGACTTCATCTTCGACGGGCGGCTGCCCAACGGCATAACGCTCGGCGGCGGCATCGCCACGGGGGCGGTGGCAGTCAACGAGTGCTTCGTTGTCGACAATCCGCTGCAGAACCGGGCCGGATACTGCAGCTACGCGCCGGCCTGGTCCGACAGGACGCAGTACAAGTTCAACGGCTCGGTGCCGCTGCCGTACGAGATGGCCTTCTCGTTCGTGTTTCAGAGCGTTCCGGGAGAACGTCTATTCTCCAACTATTCGGTTGGCCGCCAGCGGGATTTCGTGGAAGAGCAGCTAGGTCACAAGTTGCTGGAAACAGGGTTGACTGTCCCGCTGTACCCCTCCGGCACCGGGTTCTACAGCGCCGCCAGGGGCGGCACCCTGACGACTTCCCGGTACATCGACAACTCCCTCCATTACGAGCCGCAGCTGAACCAGTTCGATGTGCGACTCACCAAGATCCTGAGATTCGGCGGGGGGCTCATCCGAGCCAACTTCGACGTCTTCAATATCTTCAACGCCAGCGCCGTCACCCGGGTGAGCGACAGCTACACGGACCCCGGCTCATTCCCGAGTGTAGCGGGGATCATGAACGGCCGCCTGTTCAAGCTCGGCGCGTCCTTCGACTGGTAGGCTCGGGCCGAAATCCGCATCGGCGATTCCGCTGGGCGGGGGGCAACCCCCGCCCTGTTTCTTGCCTGCGCTATCCGCATCCCCGATGGCCGCCTGGACCGACAGGAGTTGCCTGCCAACGTGGACCGACCACGCCGGTCGGAGCTAGACTGGTCGAGTAGATGTTCGATACCCACGAGATCGCCCGCAGCCTGACGGATGCCAACCTGACGCCGGCGCAAGCAGACGCCATTACGGCCGCCATCCGCCAGGCCGCCGAGCATGGCGAGCACGTCACCCCCCAGACGTTCAGTGCCGGGCTTGCGGAGTTGCGTGCAGAGATCGCACAGCTCGAGACGCGCCTGGTCCGGTGGATTGTCGGTACGGTCGCTGTGGCCGTCGCCGTGATTCGGTTTCTCGGCCAGTAGCGCATCCCGGCGCCCCTCGGACGCGCCGCCAGCCTCCACACGCCCCCGGGCCCGCTACGTCTCCCCCAACGGCACGTGGTCGAGACCATGCGCCGCGGCCACGGCGGCGTGCGTCACCTGCCCGTCCGCTACGTTCACACCCTTCGCCAGCGCCGGATCGCGCTCGGCCGCGGCGCGCCAGCCGCGGTCGGCGATCTCCAGGGCGTAGGCCATCGTGGCGTTGGTCAGCGCATACGTCGACGTGTGCGGGACCGCGCCGGGCATGTTCGAGACGCAGTAGTGGACCACGCCCTCCTCCACGTAGCGCGGGTCGTGGTGGGTGGTCGGCCGGCTGGTCTCGGCGCACCCGCCCTGGTCCACGGCCACGTCGACGAGCGCCGACCCGGGCTCCATCTGCGCCAGGTGCGCGCGGGTGACCAGGCGCGGCGTGCGGGCGCCCGGGATGAGCACCGAGCAGAGGACGAGGTCGGCCGACGCGACGGCGCCCTCGATGTTCGCGGCGTTCGACATGAGCGTGGTGACGTGCCCCTGGACGACGTCGCGCACGTAGGCGAGCCGCAATGGATTGATGTCGATGATCGTCACGTCCGCCCCGAACCCCACGCCGACGACGCACGCGTTCAACCCGACGACGCCGGCCCCGATGATCGTCACCCGGCCGCGCCGGACGCCCGAGACGCCCGGCAGCAGCAGCCCCTTGCCGCCCGACCGCATCTCGAGCGACGCGGCCCCCGCCTGGATCGACAGTCGTCCGGCCACCTCCGACATCGGCAACAGCAGCGGCAGCGTCCCGTCGGAGAGCTGCACCGTCTCGTAGCCGATGCCGACGACCCGGCGCTCGACCAGCCGGGCGGTCAGGTCGCGCGACGCGGCCAGGTGGAGGTAGGTGAAGACGATCTGGCCGGGCCGCATCCGATCGAACTCGGGCTCGAGCGGCTCCTTGACCTTGAGCACCAGGTCGGCGCGTTCCCAGACCTCGTCGGCCCCGCCCACCACGATGGCGCCGGCCGCCCGGTACGCTCCATCCGGGATCGCGCTGCCGACCCCCGCGCCGGCCTCGATGACCACCTCGTGCCCGCGCGCCGCGAACGCCGCGACGCCGGACGGCGTGATGGCGACGCGGTTCTCGTCCGCCTTGATCTCCGCCGGGATGCCGATGCGCATGGTACGACGGTACCACGACGCCGCCGGGGGGCGCCGGGTTACCATGGCAGGCGGTGATCGCCCGTCGCGTCAACCGTGAAGCGGTGGTCGTGCTCGGCTGGG
This sequence comes from Vicinamibacterales bacterium, assembly GCA_965222265.1. Classification (GTDB taxonomy): domain Bacteria; phylum Acidobacteriota; class Vicinamibacteria; order Vicinamibacterales; family UBA8438; genus JAAXGX01. The sequence goes on along the minus strand of CBDCTP010000003.1, from coordinate 3,193,716 downwards.
GGCGCGCCATCCTGATGCAGCTCGCGCACCCGCTGGTCGCCGCCGGCGTGGGCGCTCACAGCGGGTTCGACGCCGGACCGCTGGCCTACCTCGGGCGCATGCGCCGGACGGTCTCGGCGATGCTCTCGCTCACCTTCGGCAGCGAGTCCGAGATCCGGCGGACGGCCGAGCGGATCAACGCCGTTCACCGGCGGGTGCACGGCCGGCTCGACGACCCGGTCGGCCCGTACCCGGCAGGGACCCCATACGACGCGACCGACCCGGCGCTGTTGACCTGGGTCCACGCCACCCTCGTCGACAGCCAGTTGCGGACCTACAAGCTCTTCGTAGGACCCCTGACGGCCGCTGAAGAGGACCGCTACTGCGCCGAGGCGGCGCGAGTCGGCCCGCTCCTCGGCGCGGCACCGGGGGTGCTGCCGGCCACGCGGGACGCGCTGGATCGCTACCTGCACGAGATGCAACAGGCCGGAGGCCTTGCGGTCGGTGGGCAGGCGCGGCGCCTGGCGTCGGCGCTGCTGGCGCTACCGGGTGGCCCCTGGGCGGCGCCGGCGCGCTGGCTCGGCCGGCTGACCACGATCGGCCTGCTGCCGGCGCCGCTCCGGGACGGCTACGGATACGTCTGGGGCGAGCGGGACGCCCGGCAGTTGCGGGCCGCCGCCACCGCCCTGCGCGCCGCCAGGCGGATCGCGCCGCGCATCATGTGGGAGTGGCCCGCCGCCCGCTCGGGCGCGCAAGGCGCGCACAGCGCGCCTCGGCGGGAGCGGCGCGGGGCGCAGGGGTCCCCGCAAGCGGACGCCGGGGGTTCGGGGCGCAGCCCCGTCTGATTGAAGCGCCTACCCCGTGAAGAAGGCGATGACCGTCCAGCAGACCGCGGCCAGGGCCGCCGCCACCGAGGCCTGGGGAATCTGCGTCTTGACGTGGTCCATCAGGTCGCAGCCGGTGCAGACCGAGCTGAGCACGGTCGTGTCCGAGATTGGCGAGCACTGGTCGCCGTAGACGCTGCCGTCCATGACGGCGGCGAAGCAGAGCGTCATGAACAGCTCGGGATGCGACAGCCCCTGCGTGCCGGCCACGGCCCACGCCAGCGGCATGGCCAGCGGGAACGCCACCGCGTAGGTGCCCCAGCTCGTGCCCGTCGAGAAGGCGATGATCATCGTCATCAACTGCAGCAGCACCGGCAGCAGGAAGTACGGCACGCTGCCGCCCAACTGGTCGACCAGGAAGACGCCGCCCCCGGTCTGCGTGCTGACGTTGCCGATGGTGATGGCGAGCAGGAGGATGACCGAGCCGAGCACCACGCCCTTGATGCCGTCGTGAAACCCGGCCATCAGGTCCTTGAGCGCCATGCCCCGGGCCAGGGCGATGCCCGACGCCAGCAGCAGCGCCGCACCGAACGCCCACTGCACGTTCGGCGATCCGGAGACGACGAAGGTGCCGACGGCGACGCCGATGAGCAGGCCGAGCGGCAGGAAGAACTCGAGGACATGCGGCGCGTAGCCCTCGGGAACGTGGCTCGCCTGCAGCTCCCGGGCGCTGAGCGGCGCCGCCCCGTCCGCGTCCAGACGGCCGGTCGTCCGCGCGCGCACCATGGCGGCCGCGAGGCGCCGGCCGAGAAACAGCGGCTTCTCGACGCTCAGCAGGAACGTCCCCAGCACGGCGAAGATCGCGTAGAAGCAGAACGGCACGCTCTGGAAGAAGAAGGCGATGCGGTCGGTCTTGGTCGCCAGGAAGCTGACCCCGGAGACGAAGATGAACGCCTGGACGTAGCCCGGCCACGCATTGAACGCGAGCTGCGACGCGATCGGCGAGGCGGTCGAGTCGACGATGTAGGCCAGCTCCTCGTGGCTGATCCGCTCCTTGTCGGCAATCGGCTTGACGGTGGTGCCGACCACGACGGTGCTGACCGTCCCGCCCTGGAAGAAGACGATGCCGAGCATCCAGGCGACCAGCTTGGCGCTACGCGGGCCGCGGACGAAGCGCGCGGTCATGAACTCGGCGAATGCCTGCGCCGCGCCCGTTCGCGACCAGACGCCCATCAGGCCGCCGAGCAGCCACAGGTACAGCAGCAGGACCCCGGCCGAGTTGGTCGTCGCGAGCGATGGGATCAGCACCTCGCCGGTGATGTCGTACCTGCCGAGCAGGAGCGCGCCGGAGACGATGCCCGCGGCCAGCGCGGTGACCGGCTCGCGCGTGAGCCAGCAGAGCACCACCGCGACCACGGCCGGCAGCAGCGACCACCAGCCCCAGTGGGCCCGCGCCCGGAGCTGGTAGTAGACCGTCTCGGTCCGCCCGTCGCGAATCTCGGTTGCCGAAACGAACTCTTCCGTCACCGGCGGCGTGAGGCGCGAGCCGTGGACCGCCGCGGGATTGAGGTGCGCCTGGTCCAGCGGCACCGGCTCGAAGTACGCGCGGCGCCCCTCGGAGAGGTAGTAGAGCCGGCCGTCGTCGTCCGTCCGGACGTCCAGGGTCACCTGGTCGACGTTCCAGGTCGGCGGGACCGTGGCGCCGGCAATCCACGAGACGAGGATCGCCAGCGCGAAGACGATGAACTTCTGGATGCCCAGGTTCATGACGCGCCCACCGTACCCGCGGCAGCGTGCCCGCCGGAGCGGAGCAACCGTGCTAGTCTACGGCGAACTGCCGCGGAGGTGCCATGAACTCGAGACGGAACCGGATGAATCTGCTGCCGGCGCTCACCGCAGCACTGGCGGTGCTGGCGCTCGCCTGCGCCGCCGCGGAGGAGCCGCCCGCGGCACCGGAGCAGCCGGCAGAGACCGCGGCGGCAGCGCCTCCCACGTTCGCCCACGACCCGTCGTGGCCGCAGCCGCTGCCGAACAACTGGGCGCTCGGCGACATCTGGGGCGTGGCCGTCGACTCGCAGGACAACCCCTGGATTGCGCATGCCAACAGCGACCGGATCCAGGCGCTGCTCGCCGCGGAAGGCAAGGACCTGGCGCCCCCGATCATCCAGTTCGACCAGGCAGGCAACGTCCTCCAGGCGTGGGGCGGTCCCGGCGCGGGTTACGACTGGATGGAGGATACGTTCGCCGCCGAGCACGGCATGTTCATCGACCACGAGGACAACGTCTGGGTCATCGGCGGCGGCACCCGCGCCGACGGCGGCGTCGTGCTCAAGTTCACGGCGGAGGGTGAGTTCCTGCTGCAGATCGGGGAGAACGGCCAGACGAACGGCAGCCTCGACGAACGCCTCCTCGGCGGCCCTACGACCGCCGCGGTCCATCCCGACACGAACGAGGTCTTCATCGCCGACGGCTACACGAACCAGCGCGTCATCGTGTTCGATGCGGTGACCGGCGAGTTCAAGCGCCTCTGGGGCGCGTACGGCCGGCCGCCCGACGACGGTCCGGCCGAGGCGCTGCTGCCGGACGGCCCGCCGCCCCAGCGCTGGGACCCGACCCACTGCGTCCGCGTGGCGCACGACGGGACCGTCTACGTCTGCGACCGCGGCCACAACCGCGTGCACGTGTTCGAGACGGACGGGACGTTCATCGAGGAAGTGTTCATCGAGCGGGCCACGCCCGCGCCGTGGCGCTTCGACCTCGAGAACAACCGGTACCTGCCGCGCGACGAGCCCGGCCCCGGCGTCGGGTCCGCCTCGATGGCCGCGTTCTCGCACGACCCGGAGCAACAGTACCTGTACGTCGGGTCGGCCACCAGCTACCGCAAGATCTACATCCTCGACCGGCGCACGCTGGAGCGGGTGGGCGACGTCGACACGCGCGGCGGCAACCACGAGATGACGGTCGATTCGACCGGCAACATCTACACCGTGGACGGCTACTCGCGGTGGCCGGAGCGGTACCTGATCTCGACGGCGCCGTGACCGGGAGGCGCCGCGGGGCCTGTAGTACGATGGAGCCTTCCGCCCGCAGGGGAGAAAGACCCGCATGAAGCGACTGTGCGCGCTCGCGGTCGTGGCCTCGACTGCGCTGCTCTCCGCCCAGGACGATACCGGCCGCATGGTCGAGTGGCCGTACGTCGGCGCGGAGCAGTCCCACACGAAGTACTCCGCGCTGGCCGACATCGACGCGACCAACGTCGGCGACCTGGAGATCGCGTGGCAGTGGGACCCCAACGAGATGCCGCTGCCGGAGTACGGCGCCCGGCCGGGCCGCTTCGAGGCCACGCCGCTGATGATCGACAACACGCTGTACTTCTCCACCATGTACTCCCGCGTCGTGGCGCTGGACGCGGAGACCGGGGCCGAGAAGTGGGCGTTCGACCCGCGCGTCTACGAGCTCGGGGGGCGCGGCGCGAGTCCCGGCGGCTTCAAGCACCGGGGCGTGGCGTTCCGGCGCGAGGGCGACGATCTGCACCTGTTCCTGAACAGCCGGGTCCGCCTCTACGCCCTCGACGCCGCGACCGGGGAGCTCATCACCGGCTTCGGCGACGGCGGCAGCGTCCACCTGACGCAGGGCCACGGCCGCGAGGTGCGCGACGACGACTTCGACCAGACGTCGCCGCCGGTCGTCTTCGAGGACCTGGTGATCGTGGGCAGCCGCGTGCCCGACCGCGTGCAGCGCCGCTTCGACACGCCCGGGTCGGTGCAGGCCTTCGACGCCCGCACGGGCGAGCGGCGCTGGATCTTCTTCACGGTGCCGCAGTCGAACGACGCCTTTGGCGCCGACACCTGGGAGGACCAGTCCTGGCGCTACACCGGACATGCCAACGTCTGGGGCCTGCTGTCGCTCGACGAGGAGCGGGGACTCCTGTACGTCCCGACCAGCACGCCCAGCAGCGACTACTGGGGCGGACGGCGGCCGGGGGCCAACCTGTTCGCCGAGTCGCTCCTCTGCCTCGACGCGCGCACGGGCGAGCGGCAGTGGCATTTCCAGGCGGTGCACCACGGGTTGTGGGACTACGACTTCACGTCGCCGCCGAACCTGGTCACCGTCACCGTCGACGGCCGGACGATCGACGCCGTGGCCGAGGTGTCGAAGCAGGGCTTCACCTACGTGTTCGACCGGGTCACCGGCGAGCCGGTGTGGCCAATCGAGGAGCGCCCGGTAGACACCACCACCGACGTGCCGGGCGAGGTCCCCTACCCGACGCAGCCGTTCCCGACGAAGCCCCCGGCATTCGCCGGGCAGGGCGTCTCGCTCGACGACGCCAACGACCTGACCCCGGAGATCAACGCCATCGCGCGGGAGGAGATGAGCCGCTTCCAGCTCGGCCCGTTGTTCACGCCGCCCGCGCTGCGCGGCACGCTGCAACGGCCCCGCATCGACGGCGGCGCCAACTGGGGCGGCGCCGGCTTCGATCCGCAGACCGGCCTGCTGTACGTCCGCTCGTCGGAGGGCACCAGCGCCAACCAGGTGTGCGAGGTGCTGGGCGACGACCCGGACGTGGACGTCGCGTTCAGCAACAACTGCCCGCACGGCGCGGCCGGCCAGATCTTCGCCGGCCGGCCCGGCGCCAACGGGCTGATGGTGACGGCCGGCGGGCTGGTCTTCATCGGGGGCGGCGACCCGTACCTCTACGCCTTCGACAAGGCGACCGGCGCGGAGGTGTGGCGCGGCGCGACCCCGTACCGCACGAGCGGCAACCCGATGACGTACCGCACGCCGTCGGGGCGGCAGTTCATCGTGATCGCGACCGGCGCGGGACCGGACGCCGCCCTCGTCGCCTTCACGCTGCCGGGACAGGAGTCGGCGCCGTAGTGCGGACTCCGCAAGGCGCGCACGGCACGCCTCGGCGGGAGCGGCGCGGGGCGCAGGGGTCCCCGCAAGCGGACGCCGGGGGTTCGGGGCGCAGCCCCGTCTGATTGAAGCGAGGTGCTACCGATGCGACGACCCCTGATCAGCAGGTGCTGCGTGCTCGCGTTCGCGCTCTGGGCCGGGACGGCCGGCGCGCAGGAGCGCGGCATGGTCGCGTGGCCCTACGTGGGCGGCGACCAGGCCCACAGCAAGTACTCGGCGCTGGCCGACATCGACCGGGCCAACGTCGCCGATCTCGAGATCGCCTGGGAATGGGACGCCGGCGAGTTCCCGCTGCCCGAGTACGGCACCCGGCCGGGGCGCTTCGAGGCCACCCCGCTGATGATCGACGACACGCTGTACGTCTCCACGATGTACGCCCGCGTCGTCGCGCTCGACGCGGAGACGGGCGCCGAGCGCTGGCGGTTCGATCCCGAGACGTTCCGGCTGGGCGGCCAGGGCACGCCCCCGGGCGGGTTCAAGCACCGGGGCGTGGCCTTCTGGCGCGACGGCAACCACCTGCGGCTCTTCCTGAACAGCCGCTACTGGCTCTATGCCCTCGACGCCGCGACGGGGCGGCTCGCCGCCGACTTCGGCGACGGAGGCCGCATTCCGCTCACCGAGGGACTCGGCCGCGATGTGGTGCGCGACGCGTTCGATCAGACCTCGACGCCGGTGGTCTTCGAGGACCTCGTCATCGTCGGCAGCCGCGTGCCCGACCGCATCAAGCGCCGCATGGACACGCCGGGAACCGTGCAGGCGTTCGACACCCGCACGGGGCAGCGGAAGTGGGTCTTCCACACGATTCCCCAGTCGAACGACGCGTTCGGGGCGGACACCTGGGAAGACCAGTCCTGGCGCTACACCGGGCACGCGAACGTGTGGGGCCTGATGTCGCTCGACGCCGCGCGCGGCCTGCTCTACGTGCCGACCAGCACGCCCAGCAGCGACTACTGGGGCGGGCGGCGGATCGGCGCCAACCTGTTCGCCGAGTCGCTCATCTGCCTGGATGCGCGCACGGGCGAGCGGCAATGGCATTTCCAGGCGGTGCACCACGGGCTGTGGGACTACGACCTCACGTCGCCGCCCAATCTCGTCACCATCGAGGTCGACGGCCGCACGATCGACGCGGTCGCCGAGGTCTCGAAGATCGGCTTCACCTACGTCTTCGATCGGGTCAGCGGCGAGCCGGTGTGGCCGATCGAGGAGCGGCCGGTGGACACGACCACCGACGTGCCGGGCGAGGTGCCCTACCCGACCCAGCCTTTCCCGACGAAGCCGCCGCCGTTCAGCGGCCAGGGCGTCGCGCTCGCGGACGCCAACGACCTGACGCCCGAGGTCCGGGCGCTCGCCGAGGAAACCATGCGCGGGTTCCGCCTCGGACCGCTCTACACACCGCCCGCGATGCGCGGCACCCTGATCCGGCCGATGGTGACGGGCGGCGCCAACTGGGGCGGGGCCGCGTTCGACCCGCAGACCGGCTGGCTCTACGTGCGCGCGTCGGAAGGCACGAGCGTCATCCAGGTGTGCGAGCGCAGCGACGCGGAGCATCCGTCGGCCGACGCCGAGTACGTGGGAGGCAGCGCCTGCACGGAGGCCCGCGAGCGGGTGCGTGCGCGGCTGGGCGCCATCCCGCTGATCAAGCCGCCGTACGCCTGGCTGGCTGCCATCGATCTCAACCGGGGCGAGATCGCCTGGAAGGTGCCGTTCGGGGAGGGCAGCCCCGCCGTCCGCCGGCATCCGCTGCTGGCCGGCGTCGAGCTGCCGGCGCGGCTGGGAACGCGCGGCAACAACGGCTCCATGGTCACCGGCGGCGGCCTGCTCTTCATCGGCGGCGGCGACCCCTACCTGTACGCGTTCGACAAGACCACGGGCGAAGAGGTGTGGCGGAGCGCCACGGCCTTCCCCACCAGCGGCAACCCGATGACGTACCGGACCCGGTCCGGGCGCCAGTTCGTCGCCATCGCCACCGGCGCCGGCCCGGACGCAGCGCTCGTCGCCTTCGCCTTGCCCGAGTAGACAACGCACCACCGAGGGAGATTCCGTATGGCCCGTCCGACACTCGCGTGCCACATCGCCGTTTGCCTGCTCGCCGGATTCGCGTCCGCCGCGCCGGCGCAGGTCGGCAGCTTCGAGCCGATCACCACCGCCGAGCTCCTCGACCCCGATCCGGGCGACTGGATCAACTGGCGCCGCACGATCGACGGCCAGGGCTACAGCCCGCTCGACCAGATCAACCGCGAGAACGTCAGGAACCTCCAGCTCGCCTGGTCCTGGGAGACGCTGGCCGGCACCGACGAGGTGACGCCGCTCGTCCACGACGGCGTCATGTACATCCCCAGCCGCAGCGGCGTCGTGGCGCTCGATGCCGTCACCGGCGACGAGCTCTGGGCGCACCTGCGCAGCGGCCGGCCGATGCCTTCCAACCCCGATCTGCCCACCAACCGGCAGCCGGGGCTCGCCCGGCGCAACATCGCCATCTACGACGACAAGATCTACGCGGGCACGAGCGAGGCGCAGTTGATCGCGCTCGACGCCCGCACCGGCGAGCTGGTATGGGAGCAGCAGGTGGCCGACAACGAGCTCGGCTACCGCTACACGAGCGGCCCGATCATCGTGAAGGACATGGTGGTCGCCGGCATCACCGGCTGCGAGTACTACAAGAACGACGTCTGCTTCATCTCGGCCCACGACGCGCAGACCGGCGCCCAATTGTGGCGCACCTCCACGGTGGCCCGCCCCGGCGAGCCCGGCGGCGATACCTGGGGCGACCTGACGCTCACCTTCCGCGCCGGCGCCGATGCGTGGATTCCCGGCAGCTACGACGCGGACGCCGACCTGATCTACTGGTCCACCGCGCAGCCCAAGCCCTGGGCGAGCGCCCAGCGCGGCACCGAGGGCGCGGCGCTGTACACCAACTCGACGCTGGCGCTCGACCCGGAGACCGGCGAGATTCGGTGGTACTTCCAGCACATTCCCGCCGAGACGCACGACCTCGACGAGGTGTTCGAGCTGGTCGTCGTCGACCGCGGCAACCGCCGGGCGCTGTTCAAGATGGGCAAGATCGGCGTCCTGTGGGAGCTCGATCCGAAGACCGGCGAGTACCTCGCCGCCCACGACCTCGGCTTCCAGGACATCGTGGACCTGCATCCGACGACCGGGCAGGGCATCCTGCGCCGGGAGCGGATCCCGCAGCTCGACGTCCCGGTCGACTACTGCCCCGGCCCGGGCGGCCTCAAGAACCTGTGGGCGATGGCCTATCACCCGGAGACCGACGCGTTCTACATTCCGCTGACGCCCGGCTGCGCCCACTCGGTCTTCGGGCCGATGCCCGAGCCGGCGGAGATCGGCGGCGGCGGGGTCGGCCCGAACGACCGGCGCTTCCAGGCCCATCCGCAGAGCCCCGAGCACCTGGGCATCTTCGTGGCGCTGCACAGCCGGACCGGGGAGGTGCTGTGGCGCCGCCCCAGCAAGCTGCAGTACGGCACCTCGGCGCTGACGACGGGCGGCGGGCTCGTGTTCGTCGGCAACCTCGACCGCCACATCTACGCCCTCGACGCGCGCAACGGCGACGTCCTGTGGCAGACGCGCACGCCGACCGCGGCGGACGGCTTCCCGATCACGTACGCCGTCGACGGACGCCAGTACGTCGCGATACCGTCAGGGCCGGGCTGGTTCCTGGCGTGGCGCAACGCCGAGCTGGTGTTCGACGACGTGCGCCGGCCCCGCACCCGCGGCTCGGTGATGCACGTCTTCGCGCTGCCGGAGCATGATAGCGTTCCGTAGCAGTCTGTAGAGTTCTGATAAGTCCCTATTTTTGTGGGGCGAAAATTGCGATCCTTGTTCCGAGTCCTTCCGCGCTCCGTCCGCCCGTTCCAGCTCCTAACCCTAACGTGGGGTATTCGTGGGGCGCAGAACGTAGGAGATACCCGTGGAGGACGATTCAGAGCCGAGCAGATCCCGACCTGCGGCCGCGACGCCACGGCGACGGCGGAACGCTCTTTCTCGTCGTTGAGCCCAACGGCCGGAGCCGCCACTGGGTGCAACGGTTGATCGTCAACGGTATCCGCCGCGACCACGGTCTCGGCGGATACCCGTACGTCGGGCTTGCCGAGGCGCGCGCTGCCGCATGACCATGCAGAGCATCCGTCTTCCCGAGCCGCCGTGGCCCGACAACGAATGGCTCAAGCGTCGGGTGGCCGGCGCCACCAGGACACGGGTCGGGCGCGGGCGCCCTACCACCGTTCAGCCAGACACCCCGTCGCTGCGCTCCGGTGGTGGAAGTACCTCCTGCAGGAGCTGGCGCTGTTCGAGCGGCAGCGTCAAGAGCTTCTTTTCGTCGCCCGTCTTGGAATACGCGACTCCAGCATGAAGCATCCCGAGGGGAATCTGGCAATCTGCCAGCTCCGCCAGCGAAGAAGCCACTCCCCCAAGGGCGTTCTCCCACTCGTCCAGAGAGCCCGCGAAGCCCCGGACATTTTCTTTCAGCAGGTCCGTCAGGACCCCGCCCAGGACTCCTTCGTGGAGGACACTCCCCAACAGATTCCGCAGTTTCGACAGGCCCTCCGGGAGATAACGCGGGCCAAAACTCCGCACGGACGTGGTCAAGATCGCCACGACAGCCTCCTGATGGAGCTGTTCGTCGCGCTTGAACTCCTCCGCCTCAACGCAGGCGCCGACCGCCTCCAGCGCCACCCCCAGCGGCTTGCTTGCGGCAATGGCCTGAGCGGCAAGTAGCCGGCCCAGCAAGGCGCTGTCCGGCAACGTTTCAATGTGACGGGCGCTTGCCATCGCCGCGCCGAATTCGCCTAGATCGATAGCAAGACGACAGCGCTCGATCCATAGCTCCCGGTTGTCCGAGTCTGCCTCCGCGACCCCGTCGAGGTACCTCGCGGCCGCTTCGTACTCGCTGCTCCGGCGTGCGTACGAGGCAGCGATTAGCAGCGACGAGCACTGTTTCGCGGGCAGCAGTCGATCAAAGGCAGCCACCGCTTCTTCTGGACGTCCTAGTTCGATGAGAGCACATCCGCGAACCACGTATGCATGAACGTGTACCGGCTCGATCTCAAGAAGATGTTCCGCGACCTCGATTGCTTCCTCACAATCCCCAGACGAAAGCAAGGCGTCGGCCAGTCTGCAGTGCGTGGGAACGGACTCCGGCCGGCGGGAGGCCACTTGGCGCAGTTCCGCCGCCGCGCCACGGTAGTCCGCCATGTCGAACAGAACAAAGCCCCGCACCTGCCGGGCTGTCTGGTGGTTCCCGTCGATGCGCAGTGCCTTGTCTACCAATTCCAGGGCCCGATCTAACCGCCCTTGCGAGCCGTGGAACCTCGCGGCGGCGACCAACGCGCCGGGTTCCGTCGGCGCGAGCTGAACGAGTTCCCGTGCACGGGCTTCTGCTTCCGCAACGCGCCCCAGCCCCCCAAGGCCCTCGATGATCTGCTCGATGCTGTGCCAGTGGTCCGGCTCCGCTTCGAACACTGCATTCGCCTCAACGATCGCCTCCTCGAAGCGTTGAAGGCGTAGCAGGATGTCGGCGCGGACACAACGGTGCGCGCATCGTTCGCCGAGAGCGATTGCTTCGTCGATTGCAGCAAGCGCGTCGGTATACAGCCCCTCAATAAAGTACGCGCGCGCTAGTCCGCCCAGGAGTTGACCATCAGCCGGGTGCTTTGAGGCTGCTTCCCGTCCGGCCGCGATCGCGGAGCGGCCGTCGCCAACCCGTACGAGAGCGTACACCCATGTGTCATAGTCGCGCACGCTGCCGCCATTCCGCACCACAGCCTCCTGAACTGTCGCCAGGCCCCCGTAGTCGCCAGCATCCCGACAGCGTTTGGCTTCGACATAAAGCGCGTCAACGAAGGGCTCTTGCTGATCAGCAAGAGAGCACCTGACCGCCTCCTCAACGTGAAGGCGATCCAGGACTGGCATGGACGCATCGTGCTGGTACGCGGCCTGCCGTCGCTCAAGCTCACGGCCGGTGAACCAGTGGCGAAGAAACTCGACGAACAAGCGGAAGTGCTGGGTCTGGTTGTCCTTCACCTCAATGCAGATGCGCATCAGGGGCTCCGAGAGCTCACAGAAGGTATTGCGTCCTGAGCGGTTGCGACTGACGAATCCCGCGGCCACCAATTCGCCAATCTGTTTGGCTGCCGTCTGCTGGGACATCAAGCAGTGAGTTGATATCTCCTTGACCGTGGCCGGCGTCGCCTTAAGACAGAGGAACTCGATAATTTTGCGCTGCGCCGGGGGAAGTTGACGCATTCTGCCTTGGTAGTACGGCGTGAGGTCGTCGACCATCTGCATGAACGGACCGATCAGATCCTCCAGCGACTCCCTGTCGAGAAAGTCGAACAGCACAACGTAGGCACGGTGGTTACCCGCGGCGAGGTGGTGCACGGCCCGAGCGCGCGCCCGGCCGACCGGCGTGTGGAGAAAGTCTGCCAAGTCTGCTTTGCCTTCGTGGATAGCTTTCTTGGCGAGGAGATCGATTCCCGCTTCCAGGTTGATCTTCTCAAGAGCACGGATAGTGAAGAAGCCGTAGAAGGGATTGTCCTGTAGCGTCAGCGCCGCAAATAGCTGCGGGGTTGTCGCCACGATCGCCCAGTGACCGTCCTCCTGGACGGCAGCCCGCCAACGCTTCTGTCCTTCGTCGTGCAGTCCGTGAAACAAGTCCACGAGGTTCTCGCAGAGAAGTAAGAGAGTCTTGCCCTCGGAGTGCCGCCGAAGCAGTCTGACAGCGAATGCCTCGGCATCCACGGCATCTTTTGAGAACCGGTCGTATACATCGGCGATCTCGGCATTCAACTGTGGCGCCCTTTCAGCAAGAGCTCTAAGGATCCGGACGACGAGATCGAGGTACGATGCGACGCCCCACTCTTCCTCTTTGAGCAGAGCGATGGCGACGCTGTCGCCGGCGTCGTCTGCGTCCAACAGGGCCATCAGGCGGTGGTAGGCGAGGGCGAGAAGGTGAGTCTTGCCCGACCCCCTTGGACCGACCAAGAGAACGTAGTGCTTTTGTGGACCTCGAATCGATGTAGTAATACGGGACAGCACGTCTTCCATCACGTCGTCACGTCCCACGAAAACGGCTTCCAAGGACTCACGATCCATGTTTCCCGGGCTATAGCGTGAACTCCGCAGGATACCCTGCCTCATGGCCTTGTCTCCTTCCACCATTTCTTGATAAGCGGCCAGCGGAAATCGTATGTCACCCCGGTCGCACACTTCGTACGGACGACATAGTGGTCCTCGGACAGGATGGTCAACACTCCCCGAAGTTGCTCATCCGCCAGCGATGGGTTTCGGTGCTTGCACAGGTTGAGGAGTTCTGGAACCGGTGTGGGGGACGGCTGACGCGCCAAGGTGTCGAGGACGAGGAGGGCAAGCAGCCGCTGGTCGTCCGCATAGTACGAAGACAGGCGAGTCACGTAGTAGTTGAGGTTCGCAGGGTCATGGGGGTCGTAAACGATGTGGTCTACCGCGGCCGACACGTCGTCCAATTCCGGTTCCCGCCTGAGCTGGTCTAGCTGGTCGATCACGTGATGGACATAATACGGAAAACCTCCTACCTGCTTCGCGACCTCAGAAGCTAAACGGGGAATGGCCGCCGGGGCGGCGCGGGTCTCACGAAGCAGGGCTTTGGCGAGTTCGCAGGTATCGCGGTGGGCCATGGCCGGAACAGTCAGGGACAGCATGTCGTTTACCGGGTCGTTGGTGTTTCCGGCCTCGCGCAGGGATCGAAGCACGAGGTGTAGACCAATTGAACCGGTGAACAGGAAACGCAGACGGTCGGCCCGCGCAAGACGCAGGGCACGCAGGTGATCCAGGAGTTGGATGGCCGTATCCTGCCCCGCCCTTCGCTGGAGGTTGTGGAGCATGAGCGGGAACTCGTCCCATAGCATGAGGATGCGCGTGTTGTCGCCGGGAATGTTGATGAGGTCGTCGAACGCGTCGGTGAGGAGGACCTGCCAACTCGCGTCGGCAGTCGGGAGGTCGATACCGCCCATCTTGTCGGGCAGGAGGGTGGACCACTTTGCGATGCGAGCCTTGACATTCGGCAGCGTGATCGAGGAGTGCTGAACGGTCGCGTAGATCGAGCGGACGAGATCTGCTATCGAGTGAACGGCCTCGAGGTCTTGGTAGAAGGGCAAATAGCCGCTTCGACACTCCGCGCCCATCTTGAAGAGGATGTGGGTCTTGCCAATGCGCCGCTCCGCAGACAAGACAAGCCCCTGGCGCTGGAGAACGCGCCAGTACCTGTCGATTTCGTGGTCTCGACCGATGACATCTTTGGTGTCCAGGCGTCCGCCGGGATTGATCTGCACAGGAAGCACCTCCGGCAACAATTATACGTGGCACCTGACGTACGTCAATCGTGACGTGTATGTTCCGCGGCTCGAGCGTCTCCGTGGGGCGTCCTCCAGGTTGCGCCACCCCGTTTTGCCGCGTGCGTCCATCGACGAACGCCAGACGTAGGCGCCGGGCGGCTCGCGTGGGCCGAGGAATGCGGCGACGGGCCTGCCGATATCACGAAGGCCACGTGAGTCGTCGACCGCGGACGCCGCCGCCGTGGAGTCGCCCCGGCATACTGCGGACGAGCGCCGGTGGCGCGGTCTCGTGGCTCAGCGAACTCGGCCCGCCGACTGATGCCCGGCGGTCCGGCGGCGCGGCGCCAACGCGCGCGTGCCTCCCTCAGCGCCTGGGCTTATCCTCGCGGCGCTGCGCCGCGGCCTCCTGGCGGGCCCGTCCCCCTTCGAACGAGGATGGGCGGCCGGACACCCATCCAGATAGCCCCCAGCGCGAACATCCCGATCGCCAACACACGGAACAGGCGGCTACTGGTGAGCTGGGACCACACGTACAGGGCGGCGCAGAAACCGCACCCGCCAAGCGACGCACGGCAACGCAGGCGCGACATGGGCGGAGTTGAAACGGACGTCCGGAGGCAAACGGATGAACACCGGCGCAACAGTGATGGATCAGGTCCGCGCGCGCGTTGACGCCGACGAGTCGCTCGCGGTCGAACTCGGGCTGCTCATGCCCGACGCCGCCGGCTCGACGCGAGCGCGACGCAGCTTTCACCACGACGGTGTGGTCGGCGACTGCGGTGGACACCTGCATAGAGGCTCTTGATGCTTCGGGGCGGGACCTTGACCAGGAAGGGATTGAGGACTGAGCGGTGGCGGCCGTCATCGTCACCGAACGGGACTGGGACCGGCTCTTCCATGACGTGGACCGAAGCGCTGCGGAGAAGCGCCTGCGAGGCTTCGGCTGGGGAGCCTAGCTGGGCCGGAGAGCAACCACGAGCGACAGGGCACCCAGGGCAAACGTGCCCAGCTGGAAGTAGAGTAGCGTCCAGGTTCGACAGCTGAGCGTCCCGGCCTCGCGACGTGCCGCAGCCTCGTCCTCCTCGTTCATGTTGCCTCGCGCAATCTGCGCGGTCACGCGGAAGTCCCACAGTCGATTGAGTGCACATCCGAGCGCGAGGAACACCGACAAGATGAGCAGCACAGTTCCGAATCGCAGCGTGCACAGTTGCCAACCAGGAGAATTGCTGGAGACAGCGAGGCCAAGGGCGGCCGTCGTCAGCGCGAGTACGGTGTTGTTGATGAACCCGAGCTGGGTGTTGGAGCGCTCCTGCCAACGAACGAATCGAGCATTGCTAGTGGAGGTCATGGCGGTCATTGATGATCCTCGACCAACCGGCGGCCATCCTCGAACGTCTCCCAGGGCGTTCGACCACAGCACATCCTGCCCTGGTGCGTTCGCTGCTCATTGTACGTGACCAGCCAGGCATCGGGGTTGGCCTCAGACTGGTCAAGGCTCGCATACCGGCGCTTGCAGAAGGCCGGGAGGACAGCGGCCCCAGCGCTCACGGCTCGGGCGACGGCTCCGCGGGGATTCTCAGGATGGGATAGACCGGGCTCGCCTCGATCCGCTCGTCCAGCAGGTTCCAGTTCACGATCCCGTCGTCCGAGCGGGGCTCCAGCAGCGCGAACACCAGGCGCCCGAGGCGCGGCGTGATCGGCACTACCAGCGTGCCGGCGGGGACGGTGCGCTCCACTGCCTCCCACGCCCCCTCGACCGTGCGCTCGTAGTGCCCCTCGAAGGGCCGCTCGGAAAGCGACGTAGAGCTGATAGTGAACTGCTCGCCGCTGACGACCGCGTCGGCCTGCAGCGGAACGGCGGCGAGCAGGTCGACGACCGGAGTCAGATCTGCCGGCACATGGTAGGACGCGGGGGCAATCTCGACGCCGCCCTCGGCTGCCTCGAACGCGATGTACTCGTCCATCGGCGTCGGCTCCGCGACATCGAGCCGGCGCCGCATCAGCTCACCCGTCTCGGGATGCGGTATCTCTTCCGTCCGCCCCAGCAGGATCTCGACCGGCTCGGGCGAGCGCCGCGGGACGGCCCGGATCGCCAGTGCCCGGCCCGCGATCGGCGTGTCGTCCGCTCCCGCAATCAGCGCGGCGATGCGGGTCGCGTGCTCGTGGGCGAACGCAAGCGCGTGCTCGACGAAACGGAGCGTCGCTGCCACCCGTTCCGCGAACGGCGCATAGGCGTAGGCCTCGCTGATGAGCGCGATGCGGATGCGGAGGCCGACGTAGTTGTTGTTGAACCGCGGGCGGTGGTCGAACGTGCGCCAGATCGGCTCGTCGACCTGCGCCCGCGGCACGTTGCCGTAGTGGTAGAAGCCCCACCCGTTGCCCGCCCTGACGGCATCGGTCACGGCCGGCAGCCATTCGTGGCGCAGCAGCGCGTCGACGGCGGGATGGGTGTTCGGGTGCAGCGGCGGCGCGTAGGTCAGGTGGTACGCATGCTGCGTGCCGTTGGTCGTGTGCAGGTCGATGACCACGTGCGGGGCGTAGTCGCGATAGGCCTGAACCAGGGCTCGCGCCTCCGGCGATTCCAGCTTCATGTGGTCGCGGTTCAGGTCGAGCCCCTGGGCGTTGCGCCGCACGCCCATGCCGCCGACCGGACCGAGCTGGTACGGCCGGTTGTCGAGGGCCACCCGCTCGTTGCCGTCGGCGTTGTAGAGCGGGGCGATGAGCAGGGTCAGCGACGAGCGCCACTCCTCGTGCGCGCCGCTCACGAGGTCGCGCAGCAGCATCAGCAGCGCCTCCTTGCCGCAGACCTCGCCGCCGTGGATGTTCGCCTGCAGCCACACGCGTATCCGGCCGGCGGCCACGACTGATGCCGGCCGGGCGTCGGCAACGTCGCCGAGCACCACGAGTGGGAGCGATCGGCCCTCCACCGTCGTCCCGAAGGTGGTGACGTGGGCACGGTCGGACAGCGCGGCGGCGCGTTCCAGGAACTCGACGACCTCGTGGTATCCGGTCGTCTCGTTGTAGCCCGTCCGCTCCGCCCGGGTCAGCAGATCCAACCCGGCGTCGTCCGGTCCGCTGGGACCGCATCCCGGAATGGCCAGCGCCAACAGGACAGCCAACGCCAGACGGCAGGCCGAACCGTTCGTGGTGCGGTGCATGTGCGTCATCTGCAGAGACAGTCCCGCTGACGCTGGCGAGACGACGCGCGTCCGGCAGCGCGGCGCCGCCCCGTCAGCGCGGCGCCGCGCGCGATTCGGCCGCAGGGCGTGGCGGGGACGCTGCCGGCTCGTGGCCCTGGCAAGCCAGTACCGGCAGGGCCGGGTACCTGGGATAGCGCGGATCCTGATCGGACCGCTCGCAGCGGTAGTAGCGACTGCCCGGCCGCGCGGTGACGACGCGCACGTGCCGGCAGCTGCGGCACAGCCCTACCGGGTCTTGCGGGTCAGCTCGGTGCGGCCCCACGCCAGTACCGCCAGCCCTGTCCCTGGTGGCCGAAGTCGCAGCGCCCGGGGTGCAGGCACTCCGCCAGGATCTCCGCGGATTCGACGACGCGCGGGCCCGGCCGATTGAAGTACTGGTTGCCGTCCATCATGACCACGCGCCCGTTCCGTACCGCCGACAGCCGCGGCCAGTCCGGATGGGCGACCAGCGGCCCCATCTCGCGGCTGGCGCGCTCGATGTCGAACCCGCACGGCATGACGGCTATGACGTCCGGGTCGGCCGCGACGAGCTGCTCCATCCGCAGGTAGCCCGAGTGCTGCCCGGCGGCCCCGAAGAGGTGCGCGCCGCCCGCACAGTCGACCAACTCGGGGACCCAGTTGGCCGCGCTCATCAGCGGGTCGATCCACTCGATGCAGGCAAGCGAAGGACGGGACGGTTCCGCGGCCGCGGCGGCCCGCACCGCCGCGAGCCGTTCCGTCAGGCGGGTCACGACCGCGTCGCCGCGGTCCGGATCGCCGAGCGCGGACGCGACCGTCCGAATGTCCTTCCAGATGTCGCTCAACGACATCGGCTCGAGCGACACGATCCGGGGCCGCGAGCCGACGAGCCGGCACACGGCGTCCTCGACGTCCTTCAGGCTCACCGCGCAGACCTCGCACTGCGTCTGCGTGACGACGACCGTGGGCGCGAGGCGATCCAGGAGGTCGGGATCGACGCGGTAGACGGACAGCCCGTCGGCGACGATCGCGCGCACCTGGTCGTCGATGGCCCGGCTGGCGGCCTCGAGCGCCACCTTGGAGGTCGAGCAGGCCGGCAGCGCCACGACCGAGGCCGGGTAGTCGCACTCGTGCGAACGCCCGACCAGTTGCGGCCCGAATCCCAGCTCGCACACGATCTCGGTCGCGCTGGAGATGAGGGAGACGATGCGTTGGTTCATCGCATCGCCCCGCGTGCCACCGACATCTTCACTGTCTTCCCCTGCCTGCTGCAGCACATGGCAATCGACTCGCCGTCCATGCGTTCCTTGATCATAGAATGGTTCGTCGAACCCAGCCACGAGGAGGCCTCCGATGAGATTCCGTCATTCCGCGTCGATCGTCGCAGTGGGCGCCCTGGTCGCGGTGGTGCTCGCAGCATCGCCCGCGACTGGCCAGAACGCCCGGACCGCGTGGGGCGATCCGGATCTGCAAGGGCTCTGGAACATGACGCACGGCACGCCGCTGGAGCGGCCCGAGGGCGTCACGGCGGCGGTGCTCAGCGAGGAGGAGCGCGTAACGCGGCGCGCCGCGCGGTCGAGCGCCTTCTTCACGCCGCGGGACGGCGACCCGGGCTTCTACAACGAGTTCTGGTTCGAGTGGGGCAAGGAAGACAATCGCACGGCCATGATCGACGACCCGCCCGACGGGCGCATCCCGATGAATCCGGGCGTCCGGCAGCGGGAGGACACGCTGCGCGCGGCGCGGCGCGCGCAGGCCGAGTCGCCCGACACATGGCTCGACATGTCGGTCTACGACCGCTGCATCACCCGCTGGGGGCTGCCCGCGCTGCCGACCAACTACAACAACAACTGGAACATCCTCCAGGCGCCGGGCTACGTGGTCATCTTCCAGGAGATGATTCACGACGCGCGCATCATCCCGCTCGACGGGCGGCCGCACATCGACGCCGGCATCCGGCAATGGCTCGGCGACGCGCGCGGGCGCTGGGAGGGCGACACGCTGGTGATCGAGACCACCAATTTCAACGGCAAGCACAGCTTCAACGGCTCGCGGGAGGGCCTGCACCTGGTCGAGCGCATCAGGCGCGTCGACGCCGACAACCTCGACTGGCAGTGGACCGTCACGGACGCCTCGGTCTACTCGCAGCCGTGGACCGGCTCGCTACCCCTGACGAGCACCGCGGGACCGCTGTTCGAGTACGCGTGCCACGAGGGGAACTACGGCCTGTACAACATCCTCGCCGGGGCCCGGGTCGAGGAGGCGCGGGCGAAGGCGAAGTAGCAGGCTGCGGAACCGAAGCAGGGGACCGGCCCGGGCGGGCCGGTCCCCGCTGACTGCGCCTGCAGCTCCTACTCCTGCAGTTCGGCGTAGATCGTCTCGAAGGCCGCCTGCAGCCGATCCGTCCGGTAGTCCGGATAGCCATCCGACAGGTCGAAGGCCGCCATGGCCTCCTCGGCCGACTGGCCGCTCTCGAGCCCCGCCCGGGCGGCCGCCAGCACATCGGCATTGAAGCGCTGATAGCGCACGAAGTCGCTCCACGAGGTCATCGGAATGTGGCCGGGGATCACGGTATCGACCCCCGAGATGCCGGCCACCGCCTTCGCCAGCGTCTCCGGGTACGCCACGCCGCTGCCGCCGTTGTTCCGGTCCATGAACGGCGAGTCCTTCCACGCGAACATGTCTCCGGTGTGCATCACGCCCAGCGCGGGAAAGACGATGAACGTGTCGCCGTTGGTGTGGCCGGGACCGAAGTGGTACAGATCGATCTGCCCGTCGCCCGACCCGATCGACATCTTCTCGCTGTACGTGGTGTCCGGCAGGAAGCGGGCGCCGGCGCCCTGGAAGGCGTCCATACCCTCCATGTTCGCCTTCGTGTTCTCGTGCGCGACGATGTTGACGCTCTCCGGAAAGGCGCTGTTGCTGCCGACGTGGTCGCCGTGCGTGTGGGTGTTGATGATGGCAACGACCGGCTTGTCCGTCACGGAGCGGATCCGCTCCAGGATGGTCGGCCCCCACCCGGGCAGCTTGGTGTCGACGATGGTCACGCCCTCGTCGGCAATGAACACGCCGATGTTGCCGCCGCTGAACGCGTCGCGGTTCCACGGCCCCTCGCCGGCGATGTAATAGAGGTTGTCCTCGACCTGCACCATCCCGGCCGCGTCGAGCTGAGCCGGCTGCGGCCCCTGCGCCGCGCTGACCGCCATCGACACCGCGCCGACGGCGATCACGACCCCCAGCAACATTCCTCGCCTCATTGCAATCCCCCTTAGAAGAACACTCGTTCCACGAACCAGAACGTGCCGGCCAGGATGACCACCACGGATCCTACGACAGCCAGGCGGCGCCCGGCGACCTCGCTCCAGCCTCGCAACGCAGCGAGCAGCCAAGCCGCCACGACGACGATGGCGAGCTGCCCCAGCTCCACGCCGACGTTGAACGACAGCAGCGACCAGGCCACGTCGCGCGTCGGGAGCTCCATGGCCCGCAGCACCGAGGCGAAGCCGAACCCGTGAATCAGGCCGAATCCCAGTGCGATCCAGGCCCGCATGTCGCGGCCGTCGCCCACCAGCAGGTTGTCCGCCCCGACGCAGACGATGCTCAGCGCGATGGCCGGCTCCACGAGGTGCGCCGGCGGGTTGAAAAGGTTCAGGACGGCGGCCGACAGCGTGATGCTGTGCGCCAGCGTGAACGCGGTCACCACGATCAGCAGTTGCCGGATCGAGCCGCCGAGCAGCAGCAGGCCGATCAGGAACAGCACGTGGTCCGGACCGATCATGATGTGGTGCACGCCCTGCGGCACGAACTTCCCGATGACGGCGCCGGTCCCCTGCCAGGTGCCGGTGAAGTACTCCGTCTGAGGGTGGTCCGTGTCGAGGATGGCCTGCGTCCGCAGGTCGTCGCCCTCGTACACGTTGAGGAACGTCTGGTGCTGCGGATCGTACGGAAACAGGTCGGCGGTCACGATGAGGCTGCCCGGCATCCGCTCGAGGTCGTACGCGAAGTGCAGCCTCACCGACTGCCGCTCGCGCAGCACCTCGGGCTCCGCCCAGACGGGCGTCAGCGCCTGCCCCGCCGCGGCCAGCTCGAGCCGCGGCCCGAGGATCTCGGCGAGCTCGTCGGCGCGCCGCTCGGCCACGCCGGGAACGAGCAACCGCTCCGGCTCGTCGATGCCGAGCTCGTGGGCCAGATCGATCATGTGGGCGACGAGCGACGCCTCGATCGTCTCGCCGCCGATGCGCAGGTCCAGATAGCTGAACGGGATCGGGTGCGCGGCCGCCACCCGACCGGAGACCAGCCACAACGCGGCCAGCAGCCCCACAATCCGCCAGCGTCGGCCGAAGACATCTCGCATCCTGACTCCCATTCCTGCGCCGCGCCGCGCTAGGGCGCCTCGCGATACGCCGCGCGGGCCGCCGCGCCGATCCAGCGCTCCCCCGTCCAGCCCGGGTAGGCAGCCTGCATCGCGCCCACCACCGCCGCGGCCGTCTCGTCGGCCGACCGGCCCGACGCCTTGAGCCCGCGCACCTGGGCATCCAGCGTCTCCAGATAGGTCCGCTGCTCGTCGATCAGCGAGCCCTCGCCGAGCGGGCCGTGGCTCGGCACGACATGCCGCACCTCGAGCGCCGCCAGCCCCTCGAGCGCGGCGCGCCAGGCGGCGACGCTCGATGCCGGGCCGACGAAGACCGGGAACTGCCGGTTCATCACGACGTCGCCGGCGAGCAGCACGGCGTCGTCCTCCACGTACACCATCGTGTCACCGCGAGTGTGCGTGGGCCCCAGGGCCAGCAGTCGCGCGCGCACGCCGCCCAGGTCGATCCCGTGCTCGCGCTCGAAGATCACGTCCGCGGCGCGGTACCGCACGCCGGAGAGCAACTCCTCGACGAGCGACGAGAAGGTCCGGAACCGCAGGAGCCCCGCGGCGCCGAGCTCGTCGATATCCTGCTGCTGGGCGCGGGCGCGCACGATCGTGGCGGAAGCCGGAAAGCCTGCCTCCCCCGCGGCATGCTCGGCATGATAGTGGGTGCTGACCACGTACAGGTCCGGGCCCCGGCGCACGCGGGCGACCTCGCGCAGGATGGTATGGGCGTTGATGGGCCCCAGCCCGGTATCGACCACCAGCGTCGCCCGGCTCCCGACGACGAGGCCCACGTTGGGCACGAGCCGGACGCCGTTGTGCGGTATCACGTAGACGTGTTCCGAGATCCGCTCGACGCTGCCTTCCCGGATCAATGCCTCGGGGCCGCCGGGCGGCGACTGGGCTCCGGCCCCCACCGCCAGCGACCAACCCGCGGCGACCGCCGCAACGCGGCGGCGCCATCGCGCATGCTGCCGCGTCCTCATGGCTGCGGGATGCTCACGTCCGGAACCACGGGCAGCTCGACATGGGAGGGACGCTCCGGGTCGTGGAAGATGGTCTGCGTGGCGACGACCATTGCGGCGTCCTGACCGAACGCGTGACCGGTGTTCGGATTTCGGTCGTAGTGCGGAAAGTTGGACGAGCTGACCTCGAGCCGGATGCGGTGGCCGCGCCGGAATACCGTCGCCGTGGCGCCGACGGGGATGGTGTACTCGTAGACCTGCCCCGGCGTGATGAGCGACGGGGCGCTCTGCGATCCGTGGCGGTAGCGCGCCCGGACGATCCGGTCGAGCACGTTGTGCGCGATGCCGTCCAGGTGCACGTCGACCAGCTTGGCCGTGAAGTCCGTGTCGCGGGCGGTCGACGCGGCCCACAGGCTGACCGTCACCGGCCCGATCACCGCGAGGTCCGCCTCGAGCGGCGCGCTCGTGTACACGAGCACGTCGTCCCGCAGCTCGACCTCGGACTGATCCAACGCCCCGCGCATGAGAAAGTCCCCGCAGCACAGGTTGCCGCCCAGCGTGGGCACGGGGTCCGCCGGGTCGTAGACGAAGCGATCGGGAGGCCCGGCCGCCGCGTCCCGGCCGAGCGTTCCGTTGCCGTGGCGCGTGTTGGCCCCGCCGCCGCTGCCCAGGTACAGGCGCACCGGTCGCGCGGCGGGCAGCGGAAAGTCGTCGGCCGCGAGGTAGAAGCCGCCCCCCTCGGTGCCGGTGTCGGGCGGCACCATGACGAAGAGCCGCGCGGCGGGCTCCCGGTCGATGCCGTTGTCGACCCCCTTGAGGTGATGGTCGAACCAGCGGGCCGTCAACGTCTCGTCGAACGTCTGCGCCGCGGGCCCCCAGCCGATCAGCCCCTGCGTCCGCGTGTGCCCGCAGCAGGTCATGACCAGCTTCGTGCCGCTCCGCGCGGCCGGCGATCCCGCGCCGGTCCGCATGCCCACGAAGTTGCGGACCGTCCCGGCGGCGAAGACGTCGTACCAGCCGCCCGTATGCAGCACCGGCACGGTGATGTCGCCGTAGCGCCGCTCGACGTCGACCCGCCGCCAGTAGCTGTCGTAGTCCGGATGCGCCAGCCAGTCGTAGTAGTAGGGCGCGTCCGCGCGGAACGCCGGCAGGCTGTTGAGCGGCAGCGTCCAGATCCACTTGGTCAGCAGATCGCGGCGGCCGGCCTCCAGCCGGGCCGCCACGCGCCGGTCGATCTCCGCCAGCGACAGCCCGGACCCGTCCAGGCTGCGGCGGTAGCTGTCGGCGACGAAGAAGGCCAGCGTCCAGCCGAGGTTCAGGTGCAGGTCGAAGGCGCCGTTCACGTAGGTCCAGTTGTCGTGATAGTCGGACGCGGTGATCTCCGCGACGGCAGTGACCAGGTGCGGCGGCGACCGCAGCGCGGCCTGCAGCGTCGTGACGCCGACGTACGAGCCGCCGAAGATGCCGACGCGGCCGTCGGACCACGGCTGCGCCGCCGCCCACTCCACCGTGTCGTACCCGTCGCCGCCCTCCTGCTGGAACGGATCGAACGCGCCGCCGGAGCGGTACCGCCCGCGTGCGTCCTGGCCGAGGCCGACGTAGCCGCGGCGGGCGAAATCCAGCAGGCGCGCGTTGTCGCAGTTGCTGCCGGCGGCCAGGCTGCCGCGCGTGTAGGGACTGCGCGTGAGGACCACCGGATGGCGGCCGCGCCGGACCGGCAGGTACACCTCGGTGGCCAGCCGCACGCCGTCCCGCATCGGGACCATCTCGACGCGGCACGTCACGTCGTCCGCGTCCGACTGGGCCGCGGCCGGCGCCGCGGGGGCCGTCAGGATGAGCAGCGGCAGGAGCGTGGCGGCACGCGCAATCGTCATGGGCGGCGCCCGTGTCAGGGCATGATCCGCGTCAGGGCGGCGAACACGCCCGGGGCCAGCACGATCCGCCACGTCAGCGCCGCCTTCGATGCGGCGACCTCCGTCCGGATCGCGGCGACGTCCGTCTTCAGCGTACACAAGACCGGCGACCCCTCGAGCCCGACCTCCCCCGAACCATAGCATGGCGTCCCGGCAGTTCCAACACCGGGCGCGCCGGGCCGCGCGCAGCCCCCCTGCGGCAGCAGCCGACCCGGCACGTCGCGCTGGTCGCCATGACTAACCCACGCGACGGTAGCGGCTTACGCCCGATCTGCGCTAGGATTCCCCATGATCTCCCAGCCAGCGATGAGGTCTGCGTCAGGTACCCGGTCGGTGGCCGCGCTCTTGCTCGCCGGGGTGTTCTCCGTCGCCGCCGCCTGGATGAGCGACGCCGCCGCGGCGCAATCCGCCTCGTCATCCGCGGGCCCCGACCGCCGACTGGTGGACGCGGTGCAGCAGCGGGACTTCGAGACGGCCCGCGGCCTGCTGGCCGCCGGCAGCGACGTGAACGTCCCGCAGGGCGACGGCGCTACCGCCGTCGCGTGGGCAGCGCACTGGGACGAGGTCGACCTGGCGTCGAAACTGATCCGGGCCGGCGCCGACGTCGGGGCGGCGAACGATCTGGGCGTGACGCCGCTGATGCTGGCGGCCTTCAACGGCAGCCTGCCGCTGGTCGAGCTGCTCCTCGCCGCGGGCGCCGCTCCGGACGCCGCCCGTCCCACGGGCGATACGGCGCTCATGTTCGCCGCGCGGGCCGGGAGCGTCGAGGTCGTGCGGCGGCTGGCCGCGGCGGGAGCGAATCCGAACGCCACGACGGCCGGTGGCCACACCGCGCTGATGTGGGCCGCGGCCGAAACGCATGCGAACGTGGCGCAGGCGTTGATCGACCACGGCGCGGCGCTCGTCGACGTTCGTACGGCAGCCACGCCGTTCGTGCCGCGCCGGCGGCGCCCGCGGCGCGGGCCGATCCTGCTGCGGGAGGGCGAGGCGGCCAACCCGGCGGAGTTCCCGCGTGACGGGGAAATCGATCCGCCGCGCACGGCGGGCGGCTTCACCCCCCTGCTGTACGCCGTGCTCGCCGGCGACGGCGAAACGGTCCGGGTGCTGCTCGACAACGGCGCGGCCGCCAACGACGCGTCGCCGGACGGCGTCTCGGCGCTCATGCTGGCGCTCACGAAGCGGCACGAGGAGCTGGCGCTGCTGCTGATCGACCGGGGCGCCGACCCGCACTACGACCGGCGGGACGCGGCGCGGGCGGCCCATCGACGCGCGGCCGGGGCGCGGGGCCCGGCACCGGTCGAGGCGGGCGCGGAATCGGTCGACTTCGCGGGCTACACGGCGCTGCACCTGGCCGCCGCAACGGGCCAGCACCGCGCGCTGCGGGCCCTGCTGGCGGCCGGGGCCGATCCGGACGCCCGGATGGACCGCCCCAAACGCTTCACCGACGCATTCGAGGTGGGCGTGTTCGCCTCCCCCGGCGCCGGCCGCCTGACCCAACTGGGCAGCACGCCCTTCATGGTGGCGGCCAAGACGGCCGACGTCGAGGCGATGCGGATGCTCGCCGAGGCCGGCGCCGACCCGTTCGCCAAGACCGACGACGGCACCACGGCGCTGATCCTGGCGGCGGGACTGGGCAAGCGGGCCGCCCGGGACATCACCTACTACGAGTGGGACCAGCACAAGGCGCTCGACGCGGCGCGCTACGCCCTCGAGCTGGGGCTCGACATCAACGCGGCCAACGAGTGGGGCGCCACCGCCCTGCACGGGGCCGTTTATCACGCGGCCGACGATCTCATCCGGTTCCTGGTCGCGAAGGGCGCCGACATCGACGCCACCGACTGGGAGGACCAGACCCCCCTGCGGCTGGCGCGCGGCCACATGATCTGCTGCACCACGTACGTCGAGCATCCCGGGATTGCCGAGCTCCTGCGAGCGCTCAGAGCCGACCCGACGGCCGGCACGCGCGTCACCTTCGGGCTGCTGGGCTACCACGCCGACGAGCGGGAGGGCGACGGCGGCGGGGCCGCGAGCGCGGAACCCCGCTAGGCGTCTGCGCCGTACAATGGTGCGGACTCCGCAAGGCGCGCACAGCGCGCCTCGGCGGGAGCGGCGCGGGGCGAAGGGGCCCCCGCAAGCGGACGCCGGGGGTGCGGGGCGAAGCCCCGTCTGATGGAAGCCAGGAGGGCCGCATGACGATGCGCGCAACGTCCATGACGCTGGCGCTGGCCGCCGGCATCCTGGGCCACGCCGCCGCGGCGGCGGCCCAGCCGGCCGCGGGCGATCCGGCCGAGCCGCACGGGGCGGTGCTGCAGCGCTACTGCCTCGGCTGCCACAACGAGCGGCTTCTCACCGCCGGCCTGGCGCTCGACACGGTCGACGTCGGCGACGTCGGCGCCCACCCCGACCTCTGGGAGAGGGTGGCCCAGAAGCTGCGGTCGCGCACCATGCCGCCGCGCGGGCGCCCGCGGCCCGACGGGGCGACCTACGACGCCGTCGCCGACTATCTCGAGACGTCGCTCGACCGCACGTGGACCGCGCATCCGGATTCCGGCCGGCCCGCCGTGCAGCGCCTGAACCGCTCCGAGTACGTCAACGCCATCCGCGATCTGCTGGCCCTGGAGGTCGACGGCCGCGCGCTGCTGCCGGCCGACGAATCCGGCTACGGGTTCGACAACATCGGCGATGTCCTGTCGGTGTCGCCCGGGCTGCTGGAGCGCTACATTCTGGCCGCCGCGAAGATCAGCCGCCGGGCGCTCGGCGACCCGACGCTGCCGGCGGCGACCGCGCTCTACAAGACGTCGCCCCTGATGCTGCAGGACGGCCGGGTGAGCGACGACCTGCCGTTCGGATCGCGCGGCGGTCATGCCGCGGAGCACCACTTCCCGCTCGACGCCGAGTACATCCTGCGCGTGCGGCTGGGACGCGGCCGGCGGGGCTCGCACACGCTCGAGATCCGCCTGGACCGCGAGCGGGTCGCGACGTTCACCACCGGCCGTCGCAACAGCGGTCCCTTCGAGGTGCGCCTGCCGGTCCAGGCGGGAACACGGCTCGTCGGGGCCTCGTTCGTGGGCGACCTGAGCCAGTCGCTGGCCGTCGACGGTCGGCCGCGCCGCCCCCCCGTCACCAGCTTCGCGTACGCCCTCTACCGCAAGCCGCCGATCGTGGCCGCCCTCGAGGTGGTCGGCCCGTTCGACGGCGACACGCCCGCGGCGACCCCGACACGGCAGCGCATCTTCGAGTGCTACCCGCGGGTCGCGGCCGAGGAGCAGCCGTGTGCCGAGCGGATCCTCCGCTCGCTGGCGCGGCAGGCGTACCGGCGGCCGGTCTTCGACGACGACATCCGTCCCCTGCTGGCGTCGTTCGATGCCGGTTACCGCGAGGGCAACGGGTTCGAGGGCGGGATCCGATGGGCGCTGGAGGCCCTCCTGGTCTCGCCCAAGTTCCTGTTTCGGATCGAGCGCGATCCGGCCGGCGCAGCGCCGGGCCGGCCGTACCGGATCAGCGACCTCGACCTGGCGTCGCGCCTCTCGTTCTTCCTCTGGGGCAGCCTGCCGGACGAGGAGCTGATCGCGCTGGCGGCCGCCGGGCGGCTCGGCGACCCGGAGGTGCTCGACCGCCAGGTGACCCGCATGCTGGACGACCCGCGCTCGCGGGCTTTCGTGGAGAACTTCGGCGGCCAGTGGCTCTACCTGCGCAACCTGCGCACGGCAGCCCCCGACCCCGGCCTGTTCCCCGACTTCGACGACAACCTCCGGCAGGCCTTCCGGCGCGAGACCGAGCTGTTCTTCGACGACCAGCTCCGCCGCGACCGCGGCGTGCTCGACATGCTGCGGGCCGACTACACGTTCGTCAACGAGCGGCTCGCCCGCCACTACGGCATGCCGCACGTCTACGGGAACCATTTCCGGCGCGTCCCCTACGCCGACGCGCGCCGGGCCGGCCTGCTCGGCCACGGCAGCCTGCTGACCGTCACGTCGTACCCGCACCGGACGTCCCCCGTGGTGCGCGGGAAGTGGCTGCTGGAGAACCTGCTCGGGGCGCCGCCGCCGCCACCGCCACCGGACGTGCCCGGGTTCCCCGAACGCGGGGAGGGCGGCCGGCCCGCGACGGTGCGCGAACGGCTGGAGGCGCACCGTGCGAACCCGGTCTGCGCGAGCTGTCACGCCCCGATGGACCCGCTCGGCTTCGCCCTCGAGAACTTCGACGCGGTCGGCCGCTGGCGCACGGTGGACAGCCAGGTCGGCGCCCCCATCGAGAGCTCCGGCACGCTGCCGAACGGGGCGGAGTTCGCCGGCGTGGCGGAGTTCCGGCAGGCCCTGCTGCAGGCGCCGTGGGCGGGCCAGTACCTGGCGAATCTGGCGTCGAAGCTGTTGACCTATGCCATCGGTCGAGGGGTAGAGTATTACGACCGGCCCGCGGTCAGGCGGATTGTGCGCGACGCGCAGGGGTCCGGCTACCGCTGGTCGTCGCTAATCCGCGGGGTCATTCGCAGCGCGCCGTTCCGGACGCGCATGCCGCGCGCGGCCGAGGACGCGATCGCGCAGGAGGGCGCGCCGTAGAACCGCGCGCACTTCGGGAGAAGCAATGATTATCACGAAGAAGCACCTGCCCCGCCGCACGATGCTCCGCGGCCTCGGCGCCGCGCTGGCCCTGCCCCTGCTCGACGGGATGGTGCCGGCGCTCTCCGCGCTCGGCAGGACTGCGGGCAGCCCCGTCCGCCGCTTCGGCGCGATCTACGTGCCCAACGGCATGGAGATGCGGCAGTGGACCCCCACCGGTGACGGTGCCGGCTTCGAGTTCTCGCGGATCCTGAAGCCGGTCGAGCCGTTCCGCCGCCACCTGAACGTCCTCAGCGGCCTGGCCGACAAGCCGGCCATCCCCCGCGAGGGCGAAGGCGTCGGCGATCACGCCCGGGCGGCGGCGACCTGGCTGACGGGCGTGCACGTGAAGAAGACCGAGGGGCCGGACATCCGGGGCGGCCAATCGCTCGATCAGTTGATCGCGGAACGGGTCGGCCGGGAGACCCAGCTCTCGTCGCTGGAGCTCGCGCTCGACTCGGTGGAGGTGCTGGGCGCCTGCGACCAGGGCTACAGCTGCGCCTACGTCAACACCATCTCGTGGCGCACGCCGACCACGCCGCTGCCGATGGAGAACGACCCGCGCGCGGTGTTCGAGCGCCTCTTCGGCGCCGCGGACAGCACCGACAGCGCCGCGCGGCTGGCCAGGCTCCGCGAGGACCGGAGCGTGCTCGACTTCGTCAACGCGGAGGCGAAGGCCCTCCGGCAGTCGCTCGGAGCGGCCGACGGCGCCAAGCTCGCGCAGTATCTCGATGCGGTGCGCGACGTGGAGCGCAGAGTCCAGACGGCCGAGCGCCAGGCCGACCGGGAGATGCCGGTCTTCGAGCAGCCGGTCGGCATCCCCGACACGTTCGAGGAGCATGCCAGGCTGATGTACGACCTGTGGGTGCTCGCCTTCCAGACGGATCTGACGCGCGTCGGCACGTTCATGATCGGCAAGGAGGTCAGCGGCCGGTCATACCCGGAGATCGGCGTGCCCAACGGGCACCACGGCGTGTCGCACCACCAGAACGACCCGCAGCGGCTCGAGGCGCTGGCGAAGATCAACACGTACCACATGCAGATGTTCGCCTACTTCCTCGACCGGATGCAGGGCACGCCGGACGGCGACGGCTCGCTGCTGGACCATACGCTCCTGCTCTACGGCACGGGCATCAGCGACGGCAACCTGCACTTCCACCTCGACCTGCCGATGCTCGTGGCGGGCGGTGCCGCCGGCCAGCTCGAGGGCGGCCGGCACCTGCAGTACCGCGACGACACGCCGCTCACGAACCTGTACCTCGCGGTGCTCGACAAGCTCGGCATGCCGGTGGAGCGGTTCGGCGACAGCACCGGCCGCATCGACTACCTGACCGACGTGTAGAAGTCTGCAGCGCCAACCGGAGCCGCAAGGCGCGCACAGCGCGCCTCGGCGGGAGCGGCGCGGGGCGCAGGGGTCCCCGCGAGCGGACGCCGGGGGTGCGGGGCGTAGCCCCGTCTGATTGAAGCTCAGCGGACGAGTCGGCCGTCGCGCACCCAGACGTCGCCGCCGACCGTCACCGTGGTGTCGGTGAAGAAGTTCCAGCGGACGTAGCCGCCGGTCACCGCCCCGCCCAGCTCGGAGTTGTCGCCCAGCGACAGCCGCACGATCCCGGCGCCGTAGCCGTAGTACGGGATCCAGGGATTGCGCTCCGGCACGGCCAGCAGCGGGTTGAAGCCGAGCGCGAACTCGCGAAAGGCCCGGGCCTCGGCCGGGACACCGGCCAGCTCGGCCTCCACGGCCTCCTGGCCGGACTCGGCGCTCACCCCGGCGACGCGCCCGGCTTCGATGCGCAGCTCGAGCCCGGTTACCGGGCGGCCATCCCACTGCGACGGCGGAAAGGCGATCAGGCCGTTGACGCTCGCCTCGATCGGCGCCACGCGGATGGCGCCGGCCGGCAGCTCGATCTCGCGATCGATCAGGATCACGCCGCGGTCGGTCCTGGCCTTCGAGGCGTCGCCGTCCCCCAGGTTCACCGGGCGGTCGCCGCTGCGGAAGCGGACGTCGGTGCCGAGCGGGGACGTCACGTGCACCTCGGCGCCGCGCAGCGCGTCGATGAAGCGGTTCTGCACGGCGGTCAGCCGCGCGTAGTCGGTCTCGAGCACCGCCCGCTGGTAGACCGCGTCGATTGCGGCCTGGCCGGGCAGCGGCTGGCCGGACAACGGGAACGCGCTGCCGTTGTGCGTCCAGTGGAAGTGGATCGTCCGCCCGCTGCCCGCACGGAGCAGATCCTGCAGGGCGGCGTAGACGGCATGACCGGGCCGCGCGCCGGGCAGCATGATCGCCCCATCGACGCCGCGGAGCATGTCCCGGTACACGGCACGGGCCGCGTCCCGGCTGCGCGCCAGCAACGCGCCGTCCCAGTCGACGGGATACGGCTCGGCGATAACGTCGACCACGCCGACGTCGATCGCGCCGGCCCGCATCAACGCGTAGCGCAACGGCGGGATCAGCTCCTCGAACTGCCCGGGACGCGCGACCAGCAGGATCTTCTCGCCCGGCGCCGGCGCGAGCTGCGTCACGAGGCGCTCGGCCAGCGCCTCCCAGTCCATGGTCAGGCGCGGCTGGGCGAGCGGGGAGGCTGCACTCAACAGTGCCGCCGCCAGGATGGCGGCACCGGCGTGTCTTGCGCTGCGGATCATGCGACTCTCTCCATGCGGGTCAGCGCGCCGGCGGTCCCGCCTGCCCGCGGGCGACATCCATCACCATCCGTGCCAGCAGGTACAGTCGCGGCACCACCGAGTCGAGCTCGACGTACTCCCGCTCGTCCGAGTGGGCGCCGTAACCGACCAGGCCGAACCCTTCGATGACCGGCGCATCCGTCTCGAGCGCGGCGAACGCCGCGTCGGTGCCGCCGCCCGCCGCCTGCTCGGTCACCCCCAGCTCGCGCCCCAACTCGCGGTAGACGGCCTGCGCGTGGCCTGCCAGCGCGCGGGAGGCGTCGTTCGTCTCCAGCGGCGGCCGGCGGCGCTCGAACGACACCGCCACGGTGGCCTCGGGAACGAGCCGGTTGCCGACGCGCGCGCGCACCCTCCGTTCCACCTCGTCGTACGCCGCCACCCGCAGCACGCGGAAGTCGGCGGTGGCGCGCGCGGCCGCGGGAATGACGTTGCGGGCCGACCCGGCCGACGCCAGCGTCCAGTTCAGCTTGATACCCGCCTCCGCGTCGCTGAGGTCGCGCATCTGAAGCACCTGGTGCGCCAGCTCGTAGAGCGCGTTCCAGCCTTGCTCCGGCGCCCCGCCGGCGTGCGACGCGCGGCCCCTGACCTCCAGCAGCACGGCGCCGATGCCGGCCGTCGTCAGCGCCAGGCGGTCGGACGCGCCGCCGCCCTCGCACGAGAAGACGGCGTCGTGCTCGGCGCCCAGCGCGGTGATCAGGTGCCGGGACCCGGCCGAGCTGACCTCCTCGTCGGCGTTGATCAGCACGGTGATCAGCTCGTAGTCGTCGAAGCCGATGGCGCGCAGCGCGGCCAGCGTGTGCAGGATCAGCGCCACGCCGTTCTTGTCGTCCGCGATGCCGAGCCCGTACGCCCGCCCGTCGCTCACGCGAAACGGCTGCTCCGCCAGTTGCCCGCGCCGATAGACCGTGTCCATGTGGGCCAACAGCAGCACGCGCCCCCGGCCACGTCCACGAAAGCGCCCCACGACGCTGCGGCCGATCTCGTCCGGCGTGTCGACCATCACGTACGGGTCGTCGTGCGCGACCAGCTCCACGTCGCCGCCGAGCGCACGCAGCCGATCGGCAATCGCGCCGGCGATCCGCCGCAACCCCTCGGCATCGCGGCTGCCGGACTCGATCGACACCAGCTCGCGCATCGTCTCCACGAACGGCGCCCGCTCGGCTTCGGCGGCGGCCAGGACTTCCGGCTCGATCTGTGCCTGGGTCTGCCCGGCGGCAACCCCCGCTCCGCACAGCACGAAGCATCCGCCGACGAACACCGATGCATAGCGCATGACGTCGGCGATCATACTCCGCCCACAATCCTGGCCGGGCCGCGAGGCCGGGCCGCTACCTCCAGATGGTGTACGATACGTGGTTTGTCGTAGCCGCGAAGACGCTTGCACACGGCCGGGTCGCCTGGGCGCGCCGGCGGGTGCGGGCGAGGTGACTTGGGAGGACGCATTCGGGGGCACCATGTCAACTGCGAGAATCACGTGGACGAGAATCGACGAGGCACCGGCGCTGGCCACCTACGCGTTGTTGCCCATTGTGCGGGCGTTCGCGAAGGGCACCGGGGTGGACATCGACCTGCGCGACATCTCGCTCGCGGGGCGCATCATTGCCGCGTTTCCCGACCGGCTGCGCCCGGACCAGCGGGTTCCCGACGAGCTGAGCGCCCTCGGCGGACTGGCCAGGACGCCCGCCGCCAACATCGTCAAGCTTCCCAACATCAGCGCCTCGGTCCCGCAGCTGCGGGCCGCCATCGCCGAGCTGCAGAGCCACGGCTACGACGTGCCCGACTACCCCGCCGAGGCGGCCGACGACACCGAGCGGGCGATCAAGGCCCGCTACGCCGGCGTGCTCGGATCGGCCGTCAATCCGGTGCTCCGCGAAGGGAACTCCGACCGCCGTCCGGCCGCCTCCGTGAAGCGCTTTGCCCAGAAGCACCCGCACCGCATGATGCAGGCATGGCCGGAATCCGGATCGAAGGCGCGCGTCGCGCACATGGACGGAGGCGACTTCTTCGGCAGCGAGCGCTCCCTCACCGCCGGCGCGGCGTGCGACGTGCGGATCGAGTTCGCCGGCAGTGACGGGACGGTCACGGTGTTGAAGCCGTCGGTGCCGCTCGAGGCGGGCGAGGTGATCGATACGGCGGTGATGAACGTGGCCGCCCTGCGGGCGTTCTTCGCCGGCACCATCGACGAGGCGCAGGCCGACGGCACGCTGCTGTCGCTGCATCTCAAGGCCACCATGATGAAGGTGTCCGACCCCATCATGTTCGGCCACTGCGTGTCGGTCTACTACGAGCAGGCCCTTGGCAAGCATGCCGACACGCTGCGCGAGATAGGCGCGAACGTCAACGAGGGGCTGGTCGGCGTGCTCGACAAGCTCGACGCCCTGCCGGCGGACGGGAAGGCCCAGATCGAGGCGGACATCGCGGCGGTGTACGAGAGCCGGCCGCCGCTGGCCATGGTCGACTCCCGCAAGGGCATCACCAACCTGCACGTGCCGAACAACATCATCGTCGACGCCTCGATGCCGAACGTCGTGCGTGACGGCGGCCGCATGTGGAACAACGACGACGAGCTGCAGGACACCGTGGCGATGGTGCCCGACCGCTCGTACGCCACGATGTATCAGGCGATCCTCGAGGACTGCCAGCGGCATGGGCAGTTCGACCCGTCCACGATGGGCAGCGTCACCAACGTCGGCCTGATGGCGCGCAAGGCGGAGGAGTACGGATCGCACGACAAGACCTTCACCGCCCCGGCCGCCGGCACCATCCGCGTGGTCGACGCCGCCGGCGCGGTCCTGCTCGAGCAGCGGGTGGAGACGGGCGACATCTTCCGCATGTGCCAGACCAAGGACGAGCCGATCCGCGACTGGGTGAAGCTGGCCGTCACGCGGGCCCGCTCGTCCGGCGCGCCCGCGGTGTTCTGGCTGGACGCGCGGCGTGGCCACGACACCGAGATCATCGCCAAGGTGAAGGCGTATCTGCCCACCCACGACACGGAAGGGCTCGACATCCGCATCCTGAAGCCCGTGGACGCCATGCGTCTCTCGCTGGAGCGGATCCGGCGCGGCGAGAACACGATCGCCGTCACCGGCAACGTGCTCCGGGACTACCTCACGGACCTGTTCCCCATCCTCGAGCTGGGCACCAGCGCCCGCATGCTGTCGATCGTGCCGCTGCTCAAGGGCGGCGGGCTGTTCGAGACCGGCGCCGGCGGGTCGGCGCCGAAGCACGTGCAGCAGATGCTCAAGGAAGGCCACCTGCGATGGGACTCGCTGGGCGAGTACTGCGCGCTGGTGCCGTCGCTGGAGCTCGCCGCGGCGCAGACCGGCAACCCGCGGGCGGCGCTGCTGGCCCGCACGCTCGACCAGGCCGTCGAGACCTACCTGGAGAACGCCCGTTATCCGTCCCGGAAGGTCAACGAGATCGACAACCGCGGCAGCACGTTCTACCTGGCGCTGTACTGGGCGCAGGCGCTCGCGGCGCAGGACGCCGACGCCGAGCTGAAGGTGCGTTTCGCCGGCCCGGCGGCCCAACTGGCGCAGAACGAGGCGACGATCACGGCCGAGCTGCTGGCGGCGCAGGGCGCGCCGGTCGACGTCGGCGGCTACTATCGCCCGGACCACGAGCTGGCCCGGCGCGCGATGCGGCCGAGCCCGACGCTCAACGCGATCATCGACGCGCTGTAGCCGCGACGGGTCGCTGTCCACCCGGCCTGGCGGTCAGCGGGCCGGGTGGACGCCCGGCGCTGCTAAATGCCCGCTGCAGCGGCAGAGCTCGCCGCCGGGTCGAGCGCGGCGGGTGTTGCCGATACCCGCGTGCGCGCCAGTCGTGTCGACCCTATCGCCGCGGCTGCCGCCGCAGGTACTCCCGGAACGCGCGCAACCTGGGCAGCGACTCGCGATCCTTGACACGGTTGGCAGCAGCCTTGCTCATGATGATGCGAACGAATGCGTACCGCCAGCGCATTGCGAGTGGCCGCCGGGCGGCAGCTTCGAACTCGACCAGCCAGACGGGGTCGATGTTCGGGCTGTCGGTCATCGTGACAAGGCAATGGTACCATCCCCGGTAGCGGCAACACGTTCTATCCGGCGGTGCACTGGGCCGGCTCCTAGCCAGCCGCCACGACTCGCGCGGTTGGCTATTTCGGTGAACGTGAACGCAGATTCCCACCCTTCCTAGAGCACTTCAACCGCGTCGCCGACGTGAATGCGGCCGGGTCGCTCGACGCTCGCATAGACTCCCAGGTTCCCCCCGGCCTCACTGACCAGCCGCCGCAGCACGGTGGGGTCCTGCGGCAATTCCGCGAAGCCATGGGTCGTCATCACACATCGCGGACACGTCATCCTCACCTGCCACACCGAGTCTCCGACCCGAACTCGTCGACCGATCCACTGTTGTTCCGGGAATCGGGATTGCTCTATCGCATTGATCGTCACGCTCGGCCGAAAGCGTCGAACGTCGATCTTCGCCTCCGGGGCGGACTGCAGAATCGTGGCGATCGACTCCGCCGTGAGAAGCATCAGCGGTGCGAGATCGACGAAGGGCTTCACCGACCGACCTCCGAGCTCGAGAAACTCTTTCGGAATACCCGACAGGTCGGGCGAAGGCTCCCCCGGCGCCCGCGCGAGTATCGCCTCGAGCTCGGCGGGACTGGCCGCGGGAGTTCGCTCTACCGGAGGCGACTCACACGGCCATAGGGTGACCCGATGACCCAGGTACTCGCTCAGCCGCTGGCCGGCGGACGGATCATCCGCCCGGAATGCATCCCCCGTCGGAAGCTCGATCTCGGGCACGCCAGCCCCGGATCGCGGCGACCTCCCGATGCAGCCCATCAACGCACCGACACGTTTCCCGGTCATGAAGTTGCCGCGCAACTCGTCGCGCACGGCCCAGACTCGATCGCCCACGATCCCAGCGTCATGTATCTCGGCGCTCTCGATGCTCTCGCCCAGCATGCTCTTGACGGGATAACGGAATATTGCTGCCACAGTCCCAAGCGCAGCCATCTCACTTTCTCCCTGGCGGCTCTTGCCTGCCGCCGCAGGTACTCTCGGGACGCGGGCAGCCGGGGCAGTGGCCCCCGATGCCTTGCACGGATAGCTCGATGGCGAGGCATGTCCGTCGCGGAGCGCCGCCCCGCGGCGGTTCCGGGCTCCAGCAACGCACCCCGCAGGCCGCCCCGTACGCGGCGTCCCGTGTCTACTCTCGGTTCTCGCCGTCGCGTCGCTTGGCCTGCAGCGCTTCCCACAGCGCCGCGCCCGCGGTGTCGACCGCCGTGCCGGGAGCAATCGCCGGGCTCAGCTCCAGGTGCCGGTCGGTCTCCGGATCGAACGCCGGCCACGGCGGGAGCCCCTCGCGGTTGGGGTCGCCCGTGGCGGCGAACTGCACCCAGTAGGCGCGCATCGTCGCCGAGAGCGCCGTGTCGGTGTCCGTGTAGTCGCCAACCGGGGTGAGGCCGAGGGGCCGTTCGCCGCCTTCGTCGCGGCGGGCCAGGGTGCCGAAGACGTAGACCAGCTCGGCCGCGTGATGCGACCCGAGCGCGGCGCCCCAGGCGGTCGGCGGCACGTGGGTGAAGTGGTACAGCCAGGTCGGCGCCCCCGCCGCGGCCTGCGCCTCCGCGTGCGCGCGCACCGGTCCGGCGAAGTACAGGTCGTGGACCACCTTGTCGACGGCGGCCTTCGCCGCCGCGGGCGAGGAGGCGTCGTAGTGCGCGAGCATCGCGTCCGCCAGCTCCGGGTAGACCGACCGGACGTAGGTCTCGAACGCGCCGGCGTCCGGGACGTCCATGCCGCGGGTCATCAGGGAACCCTCGTTGCCGTTCAGGCCGGTGATAAGCGGCACGGCGTGCTGCCCGCCGGCGCGGTACATCGCCAGCGGATCGTCCGGAACGACCCAGCCGTCTACGTTAGGCGCCCAGACATTCCCGGTCCGCATGAACGGGCTGCCGGCGTCGGCGTTCGACGCGGCGAGCACGTCGGCGGCACCCGCCGCGCGCATCGCGGCCAACGGGTCCTCCGCGTCTTCCGCGATCCCGAGCGCCGCGGCCACGCGCACGCCCTGCGCCTCGGCCGTCTCCAGCTGGCGGTCCCACCCGTTGATCCAGTTGCTCTGGCCGATGGCGCCGTGGAACAGGCCGCCCGCCTGGGGAACCAGCATCACCGACATCACGGCGCCGCCCCCGGCCGACTCCCCGAAGATCGTCACCCGGCCCGGATCGCCGCCGAACGCCGCGATGTTGTCGCGGACCCACTCGAGCGCCGCGACCATGTCCAGCAGGCCGTAGTTGCCCGAGGCGCCGTGCGGAGACGCGGCGGACAGCGCGGGATGGGCGAGAAACCCGAAGACGTTCAGCCGGTAGTTGATGGTGACCACCACCGCGCCGTCGGCGGCGAGCCGCGTGCCGTCGTAGATGGCCGTCGACCCCGAGCCGCCCGTGTAGCCGCCCCCGTGAATCCAGAACAGCACCGGCCGCGGCTCGCTCGTCTCGCGCGGCGCCCACACGTTGAGCAGCAGGCAGTCCTCATCCTGCGGCACATCCTGCCCCCCGCTCTGGACGCAGATCGGGCCGCTCGCGGACGCATCGCGCACCCCCTGCCAACCAATGACGGGTGCCGGCGGACGCCAGCGCAGATCGCCGACCGGCGGCGCGGCATAGGGAATTCCCTTGAACGCCA
The DNA here is from genome assembly GCA_965222265.1 of Vicinamibacterales bacterium. Taxonomy (GTDB): domain Bacteria; phylum Acidobacteriota; class Vicinamibacteria; order Vicinamibacterales; family UBA8438; genus JAAXGX01. The sequence goes on along the minus strand of CBDCTP010000003.1, from coordinate 3,155,328 downwards.
TGACGTCCGCGTTGCGCGCCGCCGCGGCGCCCCGGATGGCGCCACCGGTGACCATGACCGGCGTCTCCGGGTCGAGAACGGTCTGAGCCTCGACGGGTGCGACAGCGCCTGCTGCCAGCAGCAGGCCGATGGCGGCCGCGGCGCACCGCGTGATGAGTGTGGTCCGGGTCTGCTTCATGGACATCCGTCGTCTCCCCTGGCTCCTCCGCTGGTGGCCCCTCGCGCTAGCGTCCCATGCCCGTCCGGCCCTGCGCTGCGGCCGAGCTCCGGAATACGAGCCACCGGATACCCATCCATGTGCCTGACAGAGCCCCTGCGGTCACTCCCAGCAACAACGGCTACATCATACCGTCCCAGATCACGAACCCTTCGAGACACCACAGGGTCACCAGGATGCCCGGAGCGACGCCGAGATAGCGATGCGTCAGGAAGAGCAGTCTGACCACGGTGCAAGCCGCCGGCCCGCCCGCTACAGCGCGAGCAGTCCGGGCTCCTCGACGAAAGTCCGGAACGCGGCGAGCAGGGCGGCGCCGGTCGCGCCGTCGATGGCGCGGTGGTCGGCCGACAACGTGCAGGTAGCGACCGTGCCGACCGCTACGGTATCGCCGTCGACGACCGGACGCCGCCGCGCCGCGCCGACGCCGAGGATGCAGCTCTGCGGCGGGTTGACGATAGCGCACAGGCTGTCGACGCCGTACATGCCGAGGTTCGAGATGGTGAACGTGCCGCCGGTGTACTCGTCCGGCGTCAACTCCCCCGCCCGCGCGCGCGCCGCGAGCGTCTTCAGCTCCCCTGCGATCGCGCGCAATCCCTTGCGGTCGGCCTGACGGATGATCGGCGCGATCAACCCCCGCGGCGTGTCCACGGCGACCGCGATGTCCGCGGCATCGTAGAGGCGCACGCCCCCCTCCGCCCACGTCGAGTTGGCGGCCGGGACCTGGCGCAGCGCCAGGGCAGCGGCCCGCACGATGATGTCGGTCAACGTGAGGTCGAGGCCGGGGTCTCGTCCGTTGACTCGCGCACGGAGCTGCAACGCGGCATCCATGACACAGTCGGCGCTCAGGTAGAAGTGCGGGATCGTGCGCTTGGCTGCCTGCAGCCGCTCGGCGGTCACGCGCCGCATCGCGGAGAGCGGCTCTTCTCGCGAGCCGGCCGGCGGCGTGGCGGCCGGCGGCTCGGAAACGCGCGCAGCGGCCGCAGCGGCCGGAGAAGCTGGCGTCGGCGCCTGCGCGGCCAGCGCACGTTCGATGTCGGTCTTGCCGATACGCCCGCCCCGGCCGGTCCCGCGCACCTGGCCGAGGTCCAGACCCGCCGCGGCCGCCATCCGCCGGGCGAGGGGCGTCGCCGCAGGTGCCGACCCCGTGGCGGGCGCCGACGTCCGTCGAGGCTCGGAATGGTCCGCCCCGGCCGCGTCAGGCGCCGGCACCGCCGCCGAGCCGGGCCGGGCCGCGGGCGCTGGCGCGGCCGGCACCGTCCCGTCACCGTCGTCCGCGATGACCGCCAGCAGCGCTCCCGCCTCCAGCCCCTCCGTCCCGGCCGCGACGTGTATCTTCCTGATGACACCGCTGGCCGGCGCTTCGATCTCGACGTTGGTCTTGTCGGTCTCGACCTCGACGATCGGCTCGCCGGCCGCGACCGCCTCGCCCTCCTGCTTCAGCCAGACGGCGAGCTTGGCCGACGCGGCGGTCTCCGCGAGCCGGGGCAGCCTGAGCTCGGTAGACACGGGTGGGGACCTCACATCAGACGGCGCACGGCGATCCGCGCGGCCGCATCCAGGATCGCGTCGGCGTCGAGACCGTAGGCGCGATACAGATCGGGAATGTCGCCGGATTGTCCGAAGCGCTCGACGCCGAGCGGCAGCACCCGGTGCCGTGCCACCGACCCCAACCACGACAGCGCCGCGGGATGGCCGTCCAGCACCGTCACCAGACCGGCGTCCGGCGACAAGGGCTGCAGCAGCGCCTCGACGTGGGACCGCGCACCGTCCGCGGGGTCACGCAGACGTCGCATCCATGCCTGCTGGAGCCGTGCCGCCGAGGTGACGACCAGCAGGCCGGCCCCGGGTACGTCGTCGGCGAGCTGACCGTGCGCCTCGAGCGCCTCGGGCACGACGGCTCCGGACGCCGCGATGGCCAGCTCGGCCCCCTGGGCCGGCGGGATCAGCCAGTAGCCCCCCTCGATGATGCCCGACCGCAGCGCCGGCGAGAGCTCGCGCTCCGGCTGATCGATCGGCCGGGTGGAGAGCCGCACGTAGACCGCCCCGCCGTCCTCGGCCTGCATGTGGTCGAAGCTCCAGCGGAGAATCTCCGCCAGCTCGTCCACGTAGGTCGGCTCGAACATCGTCAACCCGGGCTGTCCGATCCCGATCAGGGGCGTGAGCACCGACTGGTGCGCACCGCCTTCGGGCGCCAGGCTCAACCCCGAGGGCGTGGCGACCAGGAGAAACCGCGCGTCCTGGTAGCAGGCGTAGTTGAGCGCATCGAGACCGCGGCTGATGAACGGATCGTACAGCGTGCCGACCGGCAGCAGCCGCGCCCCGAACAGCGGTCCCGTCAGCCCCAGCGCCGCCAGCAGGATGAACAGGTTGTTCTCGGCAATCCCGAGCTCCATGTGCTGCCCGGCAGGCCCCATCGTCCAGTCCTGGGCCGAGAGCGTGTGCTCCTGGCGGAACGCATCCGGCTGCCGGGACGGCGCGAAGACCCCGCGCCGGTTGACCCAGCCGCCCAGGTTGGTGGACACCGTGACGTCGGGCGACGTCGTGACGATGCGGTCCGCGAGCCCCGGATGGCGGCGCGCGATGTCGGCCAGCAGGCGACCGAACCCCTCCTGCGTCGACTGGCGTCCGGCAACCGGCGCGGCCAGCGCCGCGGGCACCGGCACGCGGGGCGCCCGATGCCGGCGCTGGGCCGGCTGGTTGAAGGGAACCGCAGCGAGAAAGTCCTCGATCGCGCCTGCCGGCAGATCGCAGCCGGCCAACGGCTCCCACTCCTCACCCTCGGCGATTCCCATCCCGCTCCGGAGGGTGGCGATCTGCTCGGGCGTCATCATGCCGGCGTGGTTGTCCTTGTGGCCCGCGAAGGGAAGACCGAAACCCTTGATGGTGTAGGCGATGAGACAGGCCGGGCGCTCGTCCTGCCCCGCCTCGCCGAACGCCTCCAGCACGCTGTCGATATCGTGCCCGGCCAGATTCGTCATCAGCGCCGCCAGCGCCGCGTTGTCGTGCTCGTCGAGCAGCTCCCGGACCCCCGCGGTGTCGCCGAGGTCGCGCTCGAGCCGCGTCCGCCAGGCCGCCCCGCCCTGATACGTCAGCGCGGAGTACACCGGATTGGGGCAGTCGTCGATCCAGGCCCGCAGGGCATCGCCGCCGCGCCGGCCGAACGCCGCCTGCAGGCGCTTGCCGTACTTGAGGGTGATGACCCGCCATTCCATCGTCTTGAAAATCGTATCGAGGCGGTTGAAGAAGCGGTCGGCGACGATGGCGTCGAGGCTCTGGCGGTTGTAGTCGATGATCCACCAGACGTTCGTGACCTGGTGCTTCCACGCCTCGAGCAGCGCCTCGAAGACGTTACCCTCGTCGAACTCCGCGTCGCCGGCCACGGCAATCATCCGTCCCGGCGGCTCGCGGTCGCTCGTGATCTGCTTCTTCCGCAGGAACTCCTGGGCGAGGGCGGCAAAGCTCGTCATGGCGACGCCCATGCCGACCGACCCGGTCGAGATGTCCACGTCGTCCCGGTCCTTCGTGCGGGAGGGGTACGACTGCGCCCCGCCGAGCGCACGGAAGCGTTCCAGCTGGTCCCGGCTCTGGCGGCCCAGGAGGTATTGAATGGCGTGGAACACCGGGCTGCCGTGCGGCTTCACGGCCACGCGGTCCCGCGGGCGCAGGACGTCGAAGTAGAGCGCCGTCATCAGGGTCACCATCGAGGCGCACGATGCCTGATGGCCGCCTACCTTCAGGCCGTCGCGCTTCGCCCGGATGTGGTTGGCATGGTGGATCATCCAGACGCTGAGCCACAGCACCCTCCGCTCGAGCGCCGTCAGGCACCGTCGCTGCAGGTCCTGCCCGGCGCCGGGTGCGGCCGACGACAACGGACTGGCCGGGATAGCCATGGGGGACTCCGATGTTGCGTCGCTCGGTCCAGGCAGCCTATTCTAATCGATGACATGCCTACCGGCATTGCGATTTAGGTCGTACAGTCGACACCACACGCAATATCATTGCGCACAAGGCAGGCAAAGCCCATGCCACCCGCCGCGCCGCACACGCTCGACGCGATCGACCGGCAGATCCTGACCCACCTGCAGCGGAACGCGCGCATGTCGAACGCGAGGCTGGCCGAGCGGGTCGGCCTCTCGCCCGCGCCGTGCCTCCGCCGCATCCGGGCGCTCGAGGACGCGGGCATCATCCGCGACTACGTCGCGCTCGTGGACTCGCGCGCCGTCGACCGCGCGGTGACCGTGTTCATCGAGATTCGCCTCGATCTGCAGGTGAAGGACCGGCTCGACATCCTGGAGCGCGCCATCCGGGAGTGGCCGGAGGTGCTGGAGTGCAACCTGATGACCGGCGACGCGGACTATCTGCTGCGCGTCGCCGTCCCCGACGTCGACGCGTACGAGCACTTCCTGCGCGACAAGCTGACGCGCCTCGAGGGCGTTGCGAGCATCAAGTCGAGCTTCGCCCTCAAGCAGGTCAAGTACACGACCGCACTGCCGATCGGTGCCGACCGGCAACCCGTTCCCTGACCCTTCGGGCCCGAGGAGACTGCCATGACCGGAAACACCGACCCGCGGAACGCGCCCTCGCCGCAGCCGCACCTGCTCGACCGGCGCACGCTGCTCGTACAGACGCTCGGCGCCGCGACGGCGGGCACCCTCCTCGGAGCCCAGGCCGACCTGACGGCCGGTGCGGCCGCGCAGGCTCCCGGTCAGATTCCCGGGGTTGCGCTGCCGCGGGGAATGCGCGTGGTCGTCACGGGGCACGACGCCGAGGGCCAGTCGTACATCGTCCGGGACGAGCGCGTCACGACCGACGCCGCGTTCCCCAATCTCTTCAGGACCACCGGCGGCGATGCGTTCGGGCCCGGTCCGGAACCCGTGCCGCGGGCGTTGTATCCGACCGATTCGCCGCGGCTCGAGCCGGACCTCGGCGGCGCGAACTTCCATTTCGTGGCGCTGCCGCCGACGACGGCCGACTCACCCCCCAGGTGGCATCGGACCGAGACGGTCGACATGAACGTCCTGCTGGGCGGCGAGCTGGTACTCATGCTCGACAAGGAGGAGACGACGCTGAACCCGGGCGACGTCGTGATTCAACGCAACACGAATCACGCCTGGAAGAACCCGACCGGCGCGCCGGTCTACTGGGCGGCGGTGCTCGTTCCCATTCGGCAGCGGGCGTGAAGGAAGGGGCGGAAGGCCGGGCGAGCCGGCGCTCACATCCTCAGGCGCCACGCCAGCAGGCCGCCGGCGGCGGCCAGCATGAGCCAGACGGCGGGGTCTACCGGCCGGCCGCCGAGGGCCACGCTCAGAAAGAACGCAACCGCCAGCACGAACACCGTGGCGAGGACGACCACGGGCCACCGGCGCGGGCTGTTCCCGGGCAGCGGCTGGCGCTCCGACTGGCGCGTGGCCTCGCCGCAGCGATAGCAGATCAGGGCGTTGTCGGCAATCTCCGTCCCGCAGGTCTTGCAGTTCATTCGTCAGCGACCGGTCGTGACAGCGCCGCGGACCGTCGCCGTACGCTGCCGGATCTCACGTGACACCCGCGCGAGCTCGAGCAGCACCTGCTCGAGCTCGCGCGCGTACTCCGCCGCGTGCATCGACGACTTGCGCGACCTGAGACCGGCAACCCGATCCTCGAGGTCCTCCCGCCGCGCGACGAGCGGCGCGAGCGACGCATCGGCTGCGGGCGCGGGCCGGTCCACGCCCGCTCCGACGAACCGCCGCGACGCCAGGTGCCCGTCCGATCCGGGCCGCTCGGCGTCGCCGCCGAGGCCGTCGCCGGAGTCATCGAGCACGGCGCGCTCGGTGGCGAGGCGCCCCTCCTGCTCGTACCAGCGCCGCACCTGCGCGCTGGACGACGTGAACGCCTCCCACACCGATACGCGCCCGTCCTTGTCGAGATCGGCCGCCGGGTCGTCGAACGCCCCGACGAAGAACCGCGGAAACACCGTGTCGTAACGCTGGACGGGCGACGCCGTGGCCGCGATCACGATCCGTCCCTCCCGTGCCAGCGCCTCGACGAACGGGAAGCTCGACGCCGTCGTGTTGACGAAGACGGCACGTCCCGGCAGCGAATCGAGCAGGCGGCTCCAGTCGGCGGCCGCGAGGTCCGGTCCCGCGAGATTGAACTTGGCTTCGACTCCATCGTACGTCCCGTGGCCCAGCAGGACGACCAGCAGTTCCGAGTCGCCCGTCATGCGCCGTCGCAGCGCCTCGAACGCCTCCGTGACGCCCTCCCGCGATGCCCTCCCGACGCCGGGAGCGGGGGTCTCCGCGAGCACGATCAGGTGATCGTCGCGAAACTCGGCCTGCGCGCGCAGGACGTCGACCAGGGTCTGGCGCCACGACTCGTACGTCTCGACATAGGCCGGACTCCCGGACGCGCCGCTGACCACCAGGCTGTAGGTGTCGCCGCGCGCCTCCAGGGGCACGGCCAGGACAGCCGCCAGGAGGCCTGCGGCGACGACGCCGGCCCGCAAGACTAGCGCAACCCCCATGCGCGCCGCAGCGACCATTCGGCCGTCAGGACGGCCAGGACCAGCGCGAAGCTCCACGCGCCGTGCCACAGAGCGCGAACCAGCGGCTCGGGTGCGGGCGCCGCGGCCGCCAGCAACCCGCGCAGGCGCCGCACCTCGCCGGCCGCCAGGAGCGCGCCGCCGCCCGCGTCGGCGAGGCGCTCGAGCACCTGCGCGTCCGCGCGGGGGTCCGCGAACTCCGCATCCGCGCCGCCCACGAGGAACCACTCGGTCGCGGGCGCGAGATCCTGCCCGGCCCACGCCTCGACGCGATACACGCCGTCGAGGTCGGCCTGCAGCCGCGCCACGTAGCGGCCGCTGTCGCGGTCCGCGAGCACCGCGTCCACGGCGTGGACCACGCCGGTCGGCGTCGTCACCTCGATGACCGGCGCCGCATCGGTCACCGCCCGGTACTCGGGATCCAACACCCGGAGTCCGATCTCCACCAGGTCTCCCGGCGCGGGCGCCGGCGCCACGGACAGCGTCAGCCGCTCCGGGGCGATCGCCGTGAGCCACCGCGCAACCTGCCGCCAGAACGTGTCGTAGACCCGGCTCTCGGCCGGCATCAGCATCTTCCAGCGCCAGGCCGCCTCGCCGGCAAACACCATCGATCGGCCGCGGCCGTAGCGCTGGACCGCGATCAGCGGACTCGAGCCGCCCTCGGGGCGCCCGACCAGCGCCAGCACCGACGCCCCCGGGCGGGCCGCCCCCAGCGACGTGCTGCCCGCCAGCGCCGGCACCTCGCCCCAGCGCTCCCGCGTCTCGTCGACCGTCGCCCCCAGCCGCAGCATCGGATGCACCGCGCCGTCGTTCGTCAACAGCAACCGGTTCCGGTTGACAAATCGACCAGCGGCGCTCACGGAACGCTCGCGGTCGGAGAGCTCCAGCGGGACGACAGCCTCCAGCGCGGAGCCGCGGAGCCCCTGCGCGGCCAGCGATGTCGATCCCAGGAGCAGCAGTCCGCCGCCGCGCTCGGCGACGAACTCCGCGGTCATGGCGAGCTGGGCCGGCTGGAAGAATCCGGCCTCGACGTTCGCGAAGACGACCGCATCGTAGCCGAAGAGCGCGCGCCGGTCGCGCGGGTACCCCGCGGCGAGCGCCGGTGTACGCCGTGGATCGCCCTGGACGTAGAAGGTGTGCTGGCCGCTGGCGTTCTGGCCCTTGCGCACGACGGCGTCGAGCGCGAGGCCCCGATCGGACAGCCAGCTGCGCTTGAGGAAGCTGTGCTCGTGCCCCGGAGACCCCTCGATCATCAGCACGCGCCGGGGCCGGCCGGGCGGCTGCACCAGCACGCTCCGCCGGTTGTTCTCGAGCGCCGGCTCGGCCTCGGCCGCAGCCACCTCGACCGTGTAGAGCGTTGCCGCGTCGGGCCGGGGCGACACCCGAAACACCGTCCGTGCGGGCACGCCGTCTCCGGGTGAACCGACGCGGCGCACCTCGACGAGCCGACCGTCCTCGAACAATCGCAGCACGCTCGCATCGCCTGCGCTCCCGCGGAGGACGACCTCCGCGCTGAGCTCGACGACGGACTCGACGACCGCGGCGTCGGTGGCCGTCAGGCTGGCGACCTCGCGATCCGGGAACGCCTCCCCCAATCCGATTCCGACCGCGTAGACCGGTCCGGCGCCGGGCTCGACGCCCTGGAGATCGCGGCCGCTGGTGTCGCCGCCGTCGGAAAGCAGGACGATCCCGGCGACCCTTCTACCCTCGTGGCGCCGCGCGATCGCCTCCAGCGCTGCGGCCAGGTCGGTCCGGGGCACGGTTGGCTCGACCGCATCCGGATCGGCAGGCACCTCCGGCGCGTCGAGGGTTGCTACGTAGACGTCGAAGCGATCCCCGAGCGCCGGCAGGATCTCGTCGCGCACCAGCGCCACGGCGCGGTCGATCCGGCGCGCCGAGCGTCCGGCAGGCAGGCGCATGCTGCGCGAGTTGTCCAGCAGCACCGGCACGACCGCGTCGCTGGCGGGTCCCCGCTCGGTGGCCACCGGCTCCAGAAGCAACAGCAGCAGGAGCAGCAGCGCGGCGAGACGCAGCGCCGTGAGGACCGCCCGCCGCCCCGCCGACAACGGAACGATCGGGCGGGAGTAAGCCGCGTAGGCAGCGGCCGCCGCCACGCCGACGAGGACCGCGACGAGCCACGCAGGGACGCCCGCAGCCAGTGACATGCTCGCTCAGCGGGGCGTGGGGCGGGCGGCGAGCGAGCGATAGTAGCGGTCGACCAGCCGGCGGTACGACTCCGGCGTCGCCGCACCCGGTCCGACATGCAGCCGATCGGCTGCCTCGTTCGCCGCGAGCGCCCGCGAGCGGGACGCCTCGAGCTCCTCGAGCACGTACCGCAACTCGCCGTACAAGGCCGGCCAGGCGGAGAAATCCTGCTTGAACGCCTCCGTGCCCGGGGCCGCGCCGCTCCGCCAGTCCCGGGCCCAGCGCTCCAGATCCCGCGCGAGGTCGGGCCGCCCGTCGCCGAGCTGCTCCAGCAGGTCGGCGAGCTCGCCCAACCCGGCGCCCAATCCGGCCTCCTGCCCCTCCGACTGCGCGCCGGACTGCCCCCCCGGCGGTGCACCCGCGAGCTGCTCCTCGATGCGGGCGAGACGGTCCCGCAGCCGCTGGGACTCCGCCAGCTCTGCCGCCAGGCGCCGCGTGTCCGCGTCGGACTCCCCCGCGCCGGCCAGATCCGTCGCCACGCGCTGCAGCGCCGCGGCCAGCTGCGCCGGCAACTCGGGCTCGATCACATCGCGTTCCGCCGCGCCGGTGCGATCCACCTCGCGCAGCGCCGCCGCGAACGCGCGCATCCGCTGCGCCACCTGCTCCTGCCTCAGCTCGCTTGCGGCCGCCGCCAGCGCCGCCTCCTCGGCGGGGACCGCGCCGGGCCGCAATTGCTCGATCCGCTCCGCGAGCGAATCGACCCTGCCCGCCAGGTGGTCCTCCCGGTCCGCGAGTTGCCGGCGGGTCGCGCGGTCCGCACGCTGGCCGTCGCCGCGGCCGGCGGCCGCGGCCACCTCGCGCTGCGCGGCAGCGAGCTGCTGCGCCTCGAGCTGCAGATCGCCCCTCCGACCCTGCCCGGCTCCGCGCTCGCCGCCCAGACGCTGCCCCAGGCGGCGCAGGCCGCTGAGCGCCTGCCGACCCTCCTGCGCTGCCTGCGACACGTCGCCCTGCCCGAGCTCGCTGGCCGCGCGCTGCATCCGCTCGGCGGCGTCCCGCATGGCCCGTGCGGCAGCCTGCCCCTCCTCTCGCCGCGGGTCTCCCTGTCCGCCGGACTGCGCCATCGCGCGCCGGAGGTCCTCGGTCCGGCGCCGAATATCCTCCTGCTCGCGCGCCAGCCGCTCGAGGCGCCGTCTGCGCTCTCCGGCAGCGAGCGCCGGCTCGCGCGCCAACTCCTGCTGCTGCCGGTTCAGGGCCGCCTGCCGCTCGGCGAGGGCGCGCAGCCGGCGCCGCACCGCGTCTTCCTCCCGGGCCTCGTCGGGAGCCCCGGGCGGGGATCGATGCTCGTAGTTCGTTTGTTGATCGCGCTTCAGGTCGCGGTCGAAGAGCGCCGACAGGTCTTCCCGCGCACCCATGCCGCCGCCCGGTCCTCTGCGGCTCGCCCGCTGCGTCACCTGGGTCCGGCCCATGCGGGCCTGCGCCCTGAGCAACTGGTTGAACGCCGTCATTTCCGGAGGAATCGCGGCCGCCGTTCGCAGCCCGCGCAACTCGGCCTCGGCCGCCGCCATCGCGTCGATGGCGAGGCCCAGCGCGTCTCCACCCGGCGCGTCTCCGGAGCCCACCTGCGGAACCGGCCCGCGCAAGCGCGCCGCCAGCAGCTGGGCCGCAAGCCTCAGATCGGCCTGCGCGTCCGCGACCGTCTCCACGTCGGCGGGGGATCGCGCGGCGGCCGGCTCACCATCCAGCTTCCACGTGGCGACGATGATCTCCTTCTGCACCTGTGCGAGCCGCCGCAGATCCTCCGTCTCCGGACCCGTGTCGCCCTGGCTCGGCGCCTCCTCGAACTCCCTGTCGAAGGGGCGCACCTGGAGAAAGTAGATGTCGCTGCGGACCTCGGCGCGGCGGCTCGCGTCGGTATCGCGCGCGCGCACGTGATAGGTGATGAAGTCGCCGGGCTGCAGTCGCAGGTCCTCGCCGAAGATCGTGTGGGTTCCGGATGCCCGGGTGACGCCCGCCGCGACGCCCAGGCTGACGACCCGCTCCGGCTTCCCCATCACGCCGTACACCAGCTCGAAGCGCTCGAGCCCGAAATCGTCGACGGCGTGCGCCTCGACGGTGACCTCCTCGAGGGGCGTGATCTCCCGATCCCCCGCAGGGCGCAGGATCTCGACAGCCGGCGCAAGGTCCTGCACGGTCCGGATGAAGTAGTCGCTGCCGCGCGGGTTGGTCAGGCCGTCCGCGTCGCGAACCCGGACGCGGTAGGTGTCGTCCACGAGCACGTCGAACGAAGCCGCCAGCGCGCCGTCGACCGCCTCCAACGGCAGGCGCGCCCCGGCGCCCAGCGCCAGCCAGCCGTAGTCGACCGCCTTGCTCGTGCGCACGGAAACGGTGACGCGGGTACCGGCCGGCGCGTGGATGTCTCCCCCGTCCGCCTCGACGCGCGGCGGGAGCCCGGTATGCGCCGGATACTGGTACGCCACGTCGATGCGGGTCACCCGCGGCGGGAAGACGGCCGTGATCGCGTACTCGTCCGACGTCAGCGCCGCCGCCCGCACGCGGTAGGTGAAGCTGGCGTCGACCGACGGCACGTCGAGCTGGTACGCGTCGCGGGCGGCCGCCATCTCCAGGGCCCGCTCCGTCCCGTCACCGGCCGTCACGGTTACGACCGGCAGGGACCGCGTAGCCCCGCCGACGCCCGTCCGCAGGACGGCCCGCAGTTGCACCGGCCGGCCCGCGACGACGCGCGCGTGGCCCGGGTCGACCTGGAGCACCGCCCCGTACGGGAACGCGTGCAGCCACGTCGTGCGCGCGATGCGGCCGAGCGGACCGCCGCCGAACACGACGAGCAGCAGCAGCGCCGCGACCGCCAGACCGGCGGCGGCGACGGCCAGCAGAAGGTCCCGCCGCGGCAACACCCGGTCGAGGTCGACCGCGCGCGCCGTCCGCGCCGCGTCGCCCAGGAGCAGTTCGCGGAAGACCGACGGCCGGCCGCCGGCCGCGATGTCCGCGGCGCTGACCAACCGATCTTCCAGCGCCGGACACCGCTCCTCGATGTAGCGCGCCACCTGCCGGTCGCTGGGGACGCGGCGGAGCCGCCACAGCGCGCGTCCGGTCAGGCCCGCCGCCAGCACCAGGACGGCGGCGAACAGCCAGACCATCACCGCGTCCGCCGGCCGCAGCGCACGATCGGTGAACAGGACGATCAGGAGCAGACCGGCCGTCGCGCCGGCGACCCAGCCGGCCGCCTGCATCGAGCACCTGGTCAGCCAGCGCCGGCGCACCCGCGCCAGGAGCGCACGGAGGTCGTCGAGAGCGGTCTGCTGCACGGTAGGCCCAGCCTCTCGTTTCGTGCCCTTCATTCTGTCACGCCGCGGTGCGACCGAGCCAGGACTCGGCGACCAGCACGACCGTCATGGCCAGCAGGAGGTACCACCAGTAGCGCTGCTCGGCCTCGCGGCCGGCGGCATTCGCCGGTTCGGACGCCGCGCCGTTGCCCGGCACGGCCGACTGTCGGATGCGCGACCGGAACTCGTCCACCGTCAGGCGCGACGGATCGGACTCGCGAGGATCGACGTTGAGCACGATCGGGCGGCCGGAGGCAGGCTCGATGACCGCGCCGGGCCGGGGCTCGACCCCGGGCGGCGCAGCGCCCACCAGCAGCTCGCGCACCGGCCGGCGGCCACCGCCGAGGTACCGGACGACCTCGTGCACGAACGGCACGAAGGTGGGCTGCCTCGGAAAGTCGTTCCACTCGTTGTTCAGATCGGACGCGAAGATGAGCACGCGGCCGCGACCCGCCTCCCGCTCCACCAGGGCCGGCGTGCCGTCCGAGAACGCGGCCAGCACGCGGCTGTCGGTGCCGCCGACGCGCACGGCCTGCCGAAAGCGCACCTGCCCCAGCGTGCCCGCCAGGCCGTCGAAAGCCGCGAATAGCGGGTGGCGCGTCGCCGTCACCGACCAGGTCAGCGCACCCTCGCCGCCGGGCGGCGCCAGCGGTGGCGCCGAGCCCGTGCCGAGGAACTGCGCGACCAGGGCGGGGTCCAGCCGAGGACCCGCCGCGATCAGCAGTCCACCGCCAGTTTCCACGTGCGCCGCCAACTGCCCCCGCGCTGACCGCCCGAGCCCCGCGGTTTCGAGCAGCAGGACGGCGGCGACGCCATCCAGCGCGGTTGTGGAGATTCCGGATGGTTCGAGCGGACGGACGACGAACGCGCTGTCGTCGCCGGCGGCCAGCAGCGCCCGTTCCAGGTAGAAGGCGCCGCCCTCCGCGCTGCCGCCGGCCGTCACGAACGCGATCGCAAGCGGTGCCGGCCGGTCGAGCAGGTGATAGCGGCGGTCGTCCGCCGGCAGGCCGCCGGGATCGTCGACGGCCACCTCGAGCACGCCCGCGGCCGGGGGCGGAGCAGCGAAGCCCACGGTGGTCGCACCAGGCGCCAGCGTGACCGCCGCGGCATCCACCGCAGCCCCGTCGACGCGCAACGCGACCGTGCTCGACCGCGGCTGCGCGCCCGTGTTCATCACCACGGCCGCGGCGCGCGCCGGGCCGATCTCGAGCGCCGTGACCGCGAGGTTGGGGCCGGCCGCTCCGAGATCGACCATCCGCACGGTGACACCCGGCGGCACCGTGCCGGCGCCGGCGGCTTGCCAGCCGGCACGCTGCAGATCGGTGACTACCACGATCCGCCCGTCACGCGATCCGATCGAGCGCGCGGCGGCCGCGAGCGCCGCCGCGTAGCGGGTCGCGCCGAAACCGGGCGCCGCGCGGTCGAGCGCCGCGACCGCGGCGGCGCGGTCGGCCGCCGGCTCCGCGACGACCCGGGCCCGCTCGTCGAACGTCACCAACCCCACCAGGTCGCCCGGCGGGGCCTCGGCGATGGCGGCGCGCGCCTCGCCGCGCGCCCGCTCGAAGCGGCCCGGCTGCGACATGCTGAAGGATCGGTCGAGGGCCACGATGGTCACCGGCCGGCCCGCCAAACCCGTCGCGTCGAAGAAGGGCCGCGCGAACGCCAGCGCCAGCAGCAGCAGCGCGGCGATGCGGAGCGCCAGCAGCAGCCACTCCCGGATTCGCCGGCGACGCGCCTGCAGGAGCGGGGCGCGCTGCAGGAACCGGATGTCGCTGAAGGGCATGCGGGGCGCCGCCTCGCGCCTGGCGAAATGCAGGACGATCGGAATGGCGATCGCCAGCGCGCCGGCGAGGAACGCGGGAAACAGGAACGACATTTAAGGACGACGACTCCGGGCCGAGAGATACGCGAGCAGCGCGCGGTCGAGCGGCTGCGACGTGTCCACCAGGCAGTAGTCGATTCCGGCCAGGCGCAGCTCGCGCCGGTACAGCGCCAGCAGGGTGCGCAGCTCCTGCAGGTAGTGCTCGCGCACGAGCGGCGGCACAGCGGCCACCTCGGCGTCCGTCTCCAGGTCGCGGAAGCGCGCGGGACGTTCGAACGGGAACGTCAGCTCCGCACGATCCAGCAGCTGAAACACGACCACGTCCGCGCCCCGGAACCGGAGATGCCGGAGGCCGCGCACGACGCGGTCCGGCTCGTCCAGCAGGTCCGAGATCAAGACCACCAGCCCGCGCCGCGCGAGCGCCTCGGCCAACCGGTTCAGCGGCTTCGACACGTCCGAGCCTCGACCCGACGCCAGGGTATCGAGCGTGAGCAGCACCCGCCGCAGATGGCCCGGTCTGGCGCTAGCGGGCAGGTGTCGGACGACTCGCTCGTCGAACGCCAGCAGCCCGACCGCGTCGCGCTGGCGATTCATCAGGTACGCAATCGCGGCAGCCAAATAGGCGCCGTACTCCTGCTTGGTGACGCCGGCCGACCCGTATCCCATCGACCCGGATACATCGAGCAGGATGTGGCAGTCCAGGTTGGTCTCTTCCTCGAACTTCTTGACGTAGTGGCGATCCGTGCGCGCGTACAGCTTCCAGTCGATCAGCGACGTGTCGTCACCCGGCATGTACTGCCGGTACTCGGAGAACTCGACGCTGAAGCCCTGGTAGGGGCTGCGATGGAGGCCGATCAGGAAGCCCTCGACAATCGTCCGCGCCCGCAGCTCCATCGACCCGATGCGGCCGATGACGGCCGGGTCGAGATAGCGCAGCTCGTTCGCGCGCGGCGCGGTCGCCATGTCACATGCCGCTGGCGGGCAACGGCACGGCGTCCAGCAGACGGGAGATCACCCGCTCCGCGTCGATGCCTTCGGACTCGGCGAAGAAATTCGTGACCAGCCGATGGCGCAGCGTGGGCTGGGCCAGCGCGCGCACGTCGCCGACCGACACGTGGTAGCGGCCGTGCATCAGCGCGCGCGCCTTGCCGCCCAGAATGAGCGCCTGCGACGCCCGCAGGCCGGCGCCCCACCGCACCCATTGCTCGACGAAGTCGGGTGTGTTCGCCCGCCCCGGCCGGGACGCGTCGACCAGGCGCACGGCATAGCGCGCCACCTCGTCGGATACCACCACCTGGCGCACCAGGCGTTGAAAGTCCAGGATGTCGGCGCCGTCGAGCACGCGCTCGGGGGTCTGGCTGGCGTCGGACGTGGTCGAGGTCACCACCCGGACCTCCTCGTCCTCGGGGAGATAGGACATGACGATGTTGAACATGAACCGGGACAGCTGCGCCTCCGGCAGCGGATAGGTGCCTTCGAGCTCGATGGGATTCTGCGTGGCGAGCACGAGAAACGGACGCTCCAGCTCGTACAGCCGTCCGGCCGCCGTCACCTGGTACTCCTGCATCGCCTCGAGCAGGGCGGCCTGGGTCTTCGGGGGCGTGCGGTTGATCTCGTCGGCCAGGATGATCTGCGCGAAGACCGGCCCCTTGACGAAGCGCAGGGCGCGGTGCCCGTCGCGCTCCTCCAGCACCTCGGTGCCGGTGATGTCGGCGGGCATCAGGTCGGGCGTGAACTGTATCCGCTTGAAGGTGAGCTGCAGCACCTGCGCCAGCGTCTTGACCAGCAGCGTCTTCGCCAGGCCGGGGACACCGGTGATGAGACAGTGGCCGCCCGTCAAGAGCGCGGTCAGCACGAGGTCGAGGGCCTCGTCCTGACCGACGATGACCTTGTGCAGCTCCCTCAGGATCCGGTCCCGCCCGGCCATGACGCGTTCCGCGACCTGCCCGGCGGTTGACGAGTCCATCGCGTATCGGTCGTGTGTCGGGTGCGCCGGCGGACCGTGTCAGTGGGTGAGCGCGTACACGATCTCGTTGATGATCATGCGGTACGACCTGGCCGTGTACTGCACGTAGCCGGGGTACTCCTCCGCGTTGGACCACTCCCAGCCATCGCCCATGTCGGTATTGAAGTTGGCCAGCACCATCGCGCGGCCGTCGTCATCGAGAATGGCGTGGAGTTGCGGCCTGTATCCGCCCTTCTCCCACGTCACGCCGTTGAAGAAGGACCCCAGGCCCGCAATCTGCGGATACTCCGCGAGCACGTAGAAGCAGCTGAACACCGGATGGTCGAGCGGCAGCTCCACGAGATCACGGGCGGGAAACACCTGCGCGAGCTGCCGCTCGAACAGCTCCCACTCCGCCGGCCCGTGAAAGTCGTCGAAGGTCGCCGTGCCGCCGCGCAGCAGGAACTCGCGGAGAATCCCGGCTTCCTCGGCAGACCACTCGATGTTGGCCGGCTCGACGAAATAGATCCACGGATACTCCCAGAGCCGCCGGTCCGTCAGCTCCATGACGAGCGGTTCGTTCACCTCGACCGCGGTCACCCGTCCCATTCGCCGCGACAGGTTCTGCTCCGCGGCCGGACCGTCGATGGCCCACGGATCGCTCCAGTACCGCCGCCGGAACTGCTCCAGCCGATCGGGTTCCGAGCTGTATCGAATGCGCACGAACGTCCAGTCGAGCCCGTCGAGATCCGGCGGGACGAGCTGTGCGAGACCGGTCGCGGCTGCCCCGACGAGTACCGGCGGCGCGACGAGCCCGGCCAGGAGCAGCGCCATGGTGCCGCCGCCAAGCCGCGCCGCCCTCACCGCTCCGCCTCGACGGCGCGCAGGAGCAGCTCCTGAGCGCGCTCGTAGGTCGGCGCCATCTCCAGCGCGGCCAGCGCGGCGCGCCTCGCCTGCCGGGGCTGGCCGGCCAGCAGATGGCTCTCCGCCAGGTCGGTGTGAGCCGAGACGCGATCGACCGGACCGGCCGCCAGCGCGACCTCGAGCTCCAGGATGGCCGTGGCGGCGTCGCCGTGGGCCAGCGCCAGGCGGCCGAGCGCCAGATGGGGCACCGGATCGAACGGATCGATGCCGACGAGCCGATCGTAGGCGAGCGCCATCCGGTCCTCGTCCCCGGCCTCCTCGGCCAACGCCGCGAGCTGTCGCGCCGCCTCCAGCGACGTCTGGTCGAATTCGAGGAGGCCCTCCAGCTCGCGCAGCGCCCGGTCCCGGTCGCCCTGCTCCCGCGCGATCGCCGCGATCACCCCCCGGGGACTGTCGATGCCGGTGGCCATCGGCGCCAGCATCGACGCGCGCTCCAGCGCCACCAGCGCGTCATCGAGCTCGCCGGCCTCGCGCAGCGCCTTCCCCAGCTCGAACTGCACGGAGAATCTGCCAGGGTACTCGGCGGCCAGGCGCCGCAGGGCCGCAAGCCGCTCCGCCGGGTCCGGCTCGCGTCGCTCGCGCGCGTCGGCGTCCGGACTCTCGGGGGCCGGGGCGTCGTCCGTCTCGATGGGCAGGAGCGCCTCGCGCAGCGCGCCGAACCGCCTGTCGACCGCCTCGTCGAAGCTGGCCTGCAGCGTGTCGAAGTCGAGTCCGACGCTGGCCAGCGCCTCCTCCGTATCGAGCCCCTCGCCGTAGCCCGTGATCAGCGCGTGCAGCACGTCCTCGCCGTAGCGGCGGACGATGTGGTCGACCAGCACGGAAGCCTGAAAGTACGCCAGCGAGATCGTCTCGGGCCGGGAGAAGCCGCCGTTGAGGTCCCTCAACGAGAGCACGGCGCCGTCGTTGAGTGCGCGGGCGAACGTCAGCTCCTGATCGCGTCCCCAGGCGGGGCGCGCGCGCTGCTCCTCGTACACCGACACGCCCTCGGTCAACCAGCGCGGCACCCGCTGCTGCGACATTTGCAGCGTGATGACGTGGGCAATTTCGTGCCACAGAGTCGCCCGCCAGTTGAAGTCGCCGGGCGGGCGGGCGCGCGGCGAATCCATCGTGACCACGCGACCGAAGCAGGCGCCCAGCGCGCCGATCATGCCGGGCAGCCCGAGGTTGCGCACGGCGAAGTCGTCGTGGCGCGGAAACACCTCGATCAGGATCGGCCCCCGGACCTCGACGGCGTAGATCGCCGCCAGGGCGTCGAGCGCCTCCTGCGCGAGAGACAGCACGTACTCCTTGAGTATCGGCGCCTCCGTCGGATGGAGGCGCACGATGAGGTCGCCGCGCTCGAACGTCTCGAAATCGTCGAGCGTATCCATCATCTCGAGCAGGTTGTAGGTGATGACGTCGAACGGATCGTCGGCGAACGACCTTTCCAGCACCTCCCGCGCGCCGTCCTCGTCGCCGGTGCGCAGCAGATGCATGCCGAGCTCCGCCAGGGCGCGGCTGTTCTCCGGATCGATTGCCAGGGCCCGGCGCACCAGCGCGGCCGCTTCGTCGAACCGGTACGCCCGGGCCGCATGGCTGCCCGCGATGCGGTAGACGTCGCCGTAGGCGGGGTTGATTGCGAGCACACGGCCGACCTCCGCCTCGAAGTCCGCCGTACGATCCTCGAGATAGGCCATGGCCGCGACGAGCGCACGCGTCTCCAGGCCGGCGTCGTTGAACGCGAGCGCCCGGTCGATCGATTCGCGGGCCGCGGCGGTGTTCCGATCGCCGAGCTCCTGCTCGGCCACGAACAGGTGCGCCGCGACGTTCCTGGGATCGATCTCCAGAGCGCGCTCGACCGACCGACGGGCGACGGGCGGGTTCTCGTCCACCAGCGCCCGCGCCATCCCGAGATGAGCGGGCGCCCATTCGTCGTCCAGGTTCAGGGCCGCGCTGAACGACTGCACGGCGTCGGCCCGGTTGTACTTCTCGAGAAACAGCTCCGCCCAGGCCGTGTGGACGGCCGGGTCTTCGGGAGCCCCGATCGCCGCCGACCGCAACAGGCCGTTGGCCTGGCGGTAGCGTCCCAGCGCGCGGGCCGCGAGACCGCCGCGGTACTTGTCGATCGGCCGTCTCGAGCGCAGGCCCCGCGCCAGGACCGCTTCCAGATACGGTCCCGCTTCGTCGCCGCGGCCGATGCGCTGGAGCAGCCGGCCCAGCTCCAGCCCCGCCGCGCTGGCCGGCGCCTGCTCGGCAACCGGCGCAAGCCGCTGCCGGGCCTCTTCGTACAGGCCGCGCAGCACGAGCGTCCGCGCGTGCACGGCGGCCGCCGCCGGATCGGTCTCGGGCCGCCCCGACGCCAGTGTGACCGCTTCGTCCAGCTGCCCGCGTGCGAGGGCCCGCGTGGTCTGCCCGTGAAACTCCCGCTCGGCGGTGGCGCGGTCGACCTGTTGCGCACGCGCGGCGGACGCGTCCAGCGTGAACGCGCAGAACCCCAGCGCGACGTGGAGCGCGCCTGCCAGGACAGCAGGTGTCCGTGCCAACCGGCCGGCGCAGGCTCGCGTTGTCACCTGCAGCATTTTCCGCGGATTATAAACGAGTCAGAAGAAGGCGAGGTTCTGGTGTGACGGGATCTCGAAGCGCTGGCGGCACTTCTGGCACACGACCGTGTCGTCGACCCGCACGAGATAGTTGCGGAGCTTGGCGAACAGGGCCCGGTCCCGCTCGCCCGCGCCGCAGCCGATCCTTGCGGGTGCGCCGAATCCAGCGCACCGCGTAATCCGCCCGAAAGCGGCAGCGCGGACAGGAGTAGGTCCCGGACTTGGTCTCCGGCCGCTCGTTGAAGAACTCGCGCTCGTGCACCGGGACGCGCCTCACGCTTCCTTGCGAAACGTCACGAGCGACCAGATCCGCGGAATGTTGACCTTCTCGATGGAGATCGGGTCGAACCCGGTCTGCGCGAGAAACCCGGGCAGGTCGAGGTCGGCCCTGAACCCGATGTGCACGGTCAGCGGCGACAGGATGCGCTCCACCCGCGCGAGCAGCCGGTTCCGGCTCCTGAAGTGGTTGAGAACGACGACATGCCCGCCGACGCGGCAGACGCGATGCATCTCGCGGGTGACCCGCACGGGATCGGGCACGACGCTGATGACGTACGGGGCATAGACGATATCGAACGACTCGTCGGCGAACCGGAGATCCGCGGCGTCCATCCGTATCAGATCGACGTTGCGCACGCCGTGCGCCTTGATGCGCCGCCCGGCCTTGGCGAGCATCGAGGCCGAGAAGTCGATACCGGTCACGGAGCAGTCTTGCGGGTAGAGGGGCGCGTTGATCCCGGTTCCGATGCCGACCTCGAGGATGCGGCAGCCGGGGCGCAACGGCAGGCGCCGGATCGCCTCGAGCCGCCCGGCGTGCAGCGTCGGCCCGAAGAACAGGTCGTACCAGGACGAGATCTTCGTGTAGACGTCCTCGACGAAGTCGTTCTCGACCTCGGTGACGGACAGCGCACGAGACACCGCGTCCCGATTGGCTACGACCTTCTCACTGTGGCGGGATCCGGGCGGATCGAACAACGAAATCAAGAGTGACGGCTTCCTTGCGTCCGGCGGCCGCGCTCCACCCCGCGAACGTAGCAATGCATTGTAATGCATTTGACCGTCCGGCGTGCGGAAGATCAGCCGTCGCCCCGGGCGCGGCCACCAACATGCCGGTATAGTTGACGGGGGCCGATGCCAGTCGAGGTCAAGCTGCTCTCGGCGACGCAGTTCCTGCTGACGACGCTCGTCGTCAAGCTGGCGGTCGTGGCGGCGCTGGCCACGATGCTGGTTCGCTTCCGGCAGTTCCGGCGCATCCTGCTGACCGAGCAACGCGCGTGGCGCGAGCGCCTGGTATTCGCCGCGGCCCTCGGCCTGCCGCTGTGCGGCGGCGTCACGGCGCGCCTGCTGCTCAACTACAACGCCAGCGATCTCTCGCTCGCGGGGCCGTTCCTCGCGGGGCTGATCGCGGGCCCGTATGCCGGCGCAATCGTCGGCACGCTCGTGGGCGCGCCCGCGCTGGTGGGGGGCGAGGCAATCGCCATGCCCTTCGCGGTCGGGTGCGGCTTCTGCGGCGGCGGGTTGCGGGAGGTCTGTCCGAAGGACGCCATCTGGCGCTTCTCGCCGCTGTCCATCACCGACCTGCACCGCCACGCGTGGCGGATGCTGAGCCGGCTGCGGATCGACTGGCACGTGGTGCTGCTGGCGGCGCCGGTCGGTCTCGAGCTGCTCCGTCTCGGTCTGGGCCTGCGGTTCGGATCACACCTGTTCCACATGCAGCCGCCGAACCCGTGGTTGGCGGTGGTGGTCATCCTGGCAACCGTGCTCAGCGTCACCATCCCGATCAAGATCTGGAACACGGCCCGGATCGAGCACCGGCTCCAGGAGCAGGAGAAGCTGCTGCTGTCGACCCGCCTCGAGGCGCTGGCCAGCCAGATCAACCCGCACTTCCTGTTCAACACCCTGACGTCGATCTCGTCGCTCATCCGCTCGCAGCCGGAGACGGCGCGCACGCTCGTCCTGAAGCTGTCCGGGCTGCTGCGGCGGTTGCTGCGCAGCCAGGAGCACTTCGTGACCCTGCGCGAGGAGCTCGAAGCGATCGACGAGTACCTCGACATCGAGATGGTCCGGTTCGGCCCGACGCTGGTCGTCGAAAAGGAGATCAGCGCCGCCAGCCTCGACGTCATCATGCCCAGCATGTTGCTGCAGCCACTCGTCGAGAACTCGATCAAGCACGGGTTGACCCACAAGATAGGCGGGGGCCGCGTCACGATCCGCAGCCAGCGGACCGTGAGCCATGCGGTGATCGAGGTGGCGGACGACGGTACCGGAATGAGCGACACCACTCTGGCCGGAGGCCGCACGGGCGGCATCGGCCTGCGCAACGTGGACGAGCGCCTGCGTGTGATCTACGGCGAGAACTACCGCCTGCAGCTCGTGAGCACGCCCGGCCACGGCACGTGCGCGCGGATCGAGATCCCGCTGCTGAACGTCGCACAGCGGGCAACGGCCTAGGAGTCTGCGCCGCGGAACGGTGCAGACTCCGGCAAGGCGCGCACAGCGCGCCTCGGCGGGAGCGGCGCGGGGCGCAGGGGTCCCCGCCAGCGGACGCCGGGGGTGCGGGGCGCAGCCCCGTTTGACGATGATGAACCTGCGGGTGCTGATCGCCGATGACGAACGCCCGGCGCGGCACGAGCTCTGCTTCCAGCTGGAGCGGCTCGACGGGATCGAGGTGGCGGGACAGGCCGGCGACGGCGTCGAGGCCCTCGATCTGATCCACCGGCTGCAGCCCGACCTCGTGTTGCTCGACATTCAGATGCCGGGCCGGACCGGATTCGATGTGGCCCGCCAGATCCTGGCCCGGGAGGTCGACACCCGCGTGGTGTTCGTCACCGCGTACGACCATTACGCGCTCGAGGCGTTCGAGGTCAACGCCGTGGACTACCTGCTGAAGCCGATCGAGCCCGGACGGCTCGCCCGGACCGTCGAGCGCGTGCGCCGGCAGATCTCCTCCGAGCGCGGCGCGGGCGCCGGCGCGGCGCCGGTGGCCAGGGACGAGCTGCAGCGTATCGTCCAGTACGTCGCCGAACGGCAGGTCCGCCGCGAACAGCTCGCGGTCAAGGTCGGCGGCCACTTTCGGCTCATCTCGTCGAGCGATATCATCTATGCGTCGCTGGCCGACGACGTCGTTACGGTCGTCACCGGCAGCTTGACCGGCACGTCCAACTACCGCACGCTGGACGAGTTGCACTCGAATCTCGATCCTGCGATATTCTGGCGAGTGCACCGGTCGCACCTGGTCAACATCAACAAGGTCAAGGAGATCGTGCCTTGGTTCAGTCGCAACTACATCCTGAAGATGCAGGACGCCAAGCGAACCGAGATCCCGGTGAGTCGCGCCCAGACGAAGCGGTTGCGCGACCACCTGAATCTGTAGGTCCGGTCGACTGGCCCGAGCCGGCCGCCCTCGACGCCGGTGTGGTGGACGCGGCCGGCGTTCCGGCCACCGGCCACGACGGGCAACTGGGTCGGCTGGGCCTCCAGCCGCCCGATCCGCGGAGTACGATGCTGCGGCGCTTCGGCGAGGAGCTGCTGACGTGGCTGAAGACCTTCGCGTCGGCGGCCGTCTACGCGACGCTCATCGTCACGTTCGGGTTCCAGGTGGCGCGGGTCGAAGGCCGGAGCATGGAGCCGACGCTGCAGGACCAGGATCGGCTGGTCGTCAACAAGGCCGTGTACCAGTTCTTCGGCGAGCCCGAGCCCGGCGACATCGTGATGCTGTACTACCCGCGCGACCCGGACAAGTCGTTCGTCAAGCGCATCGTCGCCAAGGAAGGCGACACCGTCCGCATCGAGAGCGGCCAGGTCTTCGTCAACGAGGTGCCGCAACCCGACCTGTACGTGCCGCCGGAGTTCCGCAGCTACGAGAACCACGGTCCGGAGGTCGTGCAGGAGTCGTACTACTTCGTGATGGGCGACCACCGGAACAACAGCTCGGACAGCCGCCACTGGGGTCAGGTGCCTCAGAAGTACATCATCGGCCGCGTCCAGTTGCGGTGGTGGCCCCTGGCGAACGTCCGCCTGTTCTGAAATCAGACGGGGGCTGCGCCCCGCACCCCCGGCGTCCGCTTGCGGGGGCCCTTCGCCCCGCTGCCGCTGCCGCCGAGGCGCGCCGTGCGCGCCTTGGGGAGTCTGCCTGGCCGAGCTGATCAGGCGTACAGCGCCTCGATGTAGTCCCGCCACCTCTCCGTGACGACGCGGCGCTTGATCTTCAGGGTCGGCGTCAGCTCGCCGGTCGCGATGCTCGGCTCGGCCGGCACGAGCGCGTGCTTGCGCACCTGCTCGTGCGGGGGCAGGTCCGTGTTGACCGCCTCCACGATACCGTCGAATCGACGCTGGACGTCCGCGCGTGCCACCAGCGCGGCATGATCGGCATCCGCCGGCTCTCCCATGGTGGCCGTCAACGCCGCGAAGTCCGGCACGATCAGAGCCGAGACGAACGGTCGACGATCGCCGATGAGCACGGCCTCGGCGACGAGGGCGTGCTGCTTGAGCTTCTGCTCGATCGGCTGCGGCGCGATGTTCTTGCCGCCGGCCGTCACCAGCAGCTCCTTCTTGCGGTCGGTGATGACGAGATAGCCGTCGTCGTCGAACCGCCCGATGTCGCCGGTGTGAAACCAACCGCCCGCCAGCGCCTCCGCCGTCGCCTCGGGCTTTTCGTGGTAGCCCTGCATGACGTTCGGACCGCGTGCGAGGACTTCCCCGTCCTCGGCCAGACGCAGCTCGACTTGCGGCAGGACCTTGCCGACGGTCCCGAGACGCGGCGCGCGCTCGGGATTGACCGTCAGCACGGGCGCCGTCTCGGTCAGGCCGTACCCCTCTAGCACCGGAATCCCGACGCTGAACAGGAACTCGCCGACGGCGGTGGGCAGCGGCGCGCCGCCGGACACGGCAAAGCGGAGACGCCCCCCGGTACGCTCCCGCACCTTGGACAGCACGAGCCGGTCGGCCAGCGGCAGCGCCAGGCGGGCAGCGAGCGGGGGCCGCGTGCCGCCGAGCGTCGCCGCGCGGCACGCATGTCCGACGCGCAACGCCCAGCTGAACAGTCCCTGCCGCAGGGGGGGACCCTGCGCCACCGCCTCCATCACGCGTGAGTGCAGCTTCTCGTAGACCCGCGGCACGCCGGTCATGACGCTCGGACGCACACGGAGCATATCGCGCGCGATGGTATCCAGCGATTCCGCGAACGTCACCGTCGCGCCCTGCAGCAGGTACATGTAGATGACCAGGCGCTCGAACGCGTGGCTCAACGGCAGGAACGACAGGGCCTCGTCGTCCTGATCGACGCCGACCATGCTGCTCACGTCGTCCAGGTTGGCGACGATGGCGCCGTGGGTGAGCATCACCCCCTTGGGGTCGCCGGTCGTGCCGGAGGTGTAGATGATGGTGGCCAGCTGGTCGGGCGCGATTGCCGCCACGGCCTCCTTGTACCGCCGCGCCAGCCCGTCCTCCCGCATCAGCCGCTGGTGGCCGCGCGCCCGCACCGCCGCGCACGTCATCTCGCGCCCCGTGGGCGGGGCCTCGGCCGGCGCGTCGATGACGATCAGCGCCCGCAGATCCGGCAGCTCGGACCACACGGCACGCACCTTCGCCGCCTGCGTCTCGTCGGCAGCCACGACCACGGTCGCCGCGGCGTCGGCCAGGATGTACCTGACCTGCGCCGCCGGCAGGGTCGGGTAGATCGGAACCGTGACGGCGCCGCACGTGAGAATCGCCAGGTCGGCAATCACCCACTCCGGACGGCTCTCGCTGAGGAGGGCCACCCGCCGGCCGGGGCGGACCCCGAGCCCCGTCAGCCCCAGGCCCAGGTCCCGGACCTGCTCGAACACCTCGCGGCTGGCGTAGGTGTCGTAGCCGTCCGGCATGCAGCGCCGCATCAGCTCCGGCTGCGGGTAGCGACCGGAAACATGGAAAGGGAGATCGGCCAGGGTCGAAATCGTCGGCTCGTCCATTGCATCACTCGGCGGCATCACTCGGCCCGATAGGTCCCCGATCGCCCGCCCGTCTTCTCGACCAGACGGATCTCGCCGATCACCATCGTGCGATCGACAGCCTTGATCATGTCGTACACCGTGAGCGCGGCGGCCGAAACGGCCGTCAGCGCCTCCATCTCGACGCCCGTGCGGGCCGTCGTTGCGACGCGCGCCTCGATGTCGTACCCGGCGGCCCGCTCCTGAAGGTCGACCTCCACGTGCGCCAGCGCGATGGGGTGACACAACGGAATGAGCTCCGCAGTGCGCTTTGCCGCCAGGATGCCCGCTATGCGGGCCGCCTGGAGCGGGTCTCCCTTCGCCACCGCGCCGCTGCGGACCAGACGCAGTGCCTCGGGACTCACGCGGATGTGGCCGCGCGCGACGGCCACCCGCGTCGTCGCGGTCTTGCCGCTGACGTCGACCATGCGGACGCGGCCGCGGGCGTCGACGTGCGAAAGCGTGCCGCCGGCCTGCGCGGCGCTCGCCGTCTCCGGTGCCCGGCTGCGCTCGGTCATGACTGCTGGCCGCGACCCGCCTCGTTGGCCAGGTAGAAGGAGAGGCTCTCCAGCGAGACGGTCAGATCGACGCTCTTCAGCTTGACGTGCGGCGGCACGCGCAACGCTCCCGGCGAGAAGTTGAGAATCGCCTTGATCCCGGCCTGCACGACGGTCTGCACGACGTCTCGCGCGGATGCCTCCGGCACGGCGATCACGGCAATCGTGATCCCCTCGCGGCGGGCAACCTGCTTCAGGTCACGAATGTCGTAGATGGTGACCCCACTGCGGGAAATGCGGCCGACCTTCTCCCGCAGATTGTCGAACAACGCGACGATTCGAAATCCCTCCTGGCGAAACCCGGGATAATCGGCCAGCGCGAGCCCCAGGTTGCCCGCGCCGACGATGGCCACGCCAAGCCGGCGGTCTAGACCGAGAATCGATCGGAGCTCCCGCCGGAGGTCCTCCACGACGTAGCCGACGCCGCGGACCCCCAGATCGCCGAAGTTCGACAGGTCCTTCCGGATCAGGGCCGCATTCAGCCCGAACTGTTCCGCCAGCATCTTCGACGACACCGTCTTCACACCCTTGCCGTCGAGCTCGTTGAGGAAGCGGAGATAGAGAGACAACCGGCTTGTAGTCGGTTCCGAAATCTGCTCGGGCATCGGACACAGGAATGGGCTGGGATTCTATGGCTCTCGCTGGCGCCGGTCAAGGCGCACGGCCCCCTGCCGCGTGCTAAGATGCGGCAGGGCTGCGATTTACAGCCCGGGAGTATTGCTGATGCGCCGATCCCCATGGTCCGCGGTTGCATTCTGGATCATCGTCGCGTCCTCGGTTCTCCCGTGGCCGGGCCACGCGCAAACCGCGGGCCGGCGCGCCGCGACCCTGGCTTCGCTGTCCGGCTCCCCCATCTTCTTCCACGGTCAGGAAGTGGTCGTGCATGCGGACGCGGTGCGCGACGGGGTGCTCACGTACCTGGTCGACGGCGAGGACCGCCTCGTGGCGCTCAATGTACCGCCGCCGCCCACGGGTACCGCCGAGCGTCTCGAGGTGTCGGGAAGATTCTACGACGTGGGGCGGCTCGAGCCCGACGACTCGCGCACGAGCGGCCTGCCGTTCGCGCGGCTCTCGGAGTCGCTCCTCGGCAAGCCCTGGCCCGGCGTTGGCGAGCTGCTGGTCCTGGCGGCGTCGGACACGCGCGGCGTGGCCGGAGCGCCAGCCGTCACGCTGCGAACGTTGGCGCTCGACCCCGCCGCCCACCTCGACCGGGCCGTCACCGTGACAGGCCGCTTCCGGGGCCGGAACCTGTACGGCGACTTGCCCCGGCCTCCCGGGCGGAGCCGCTGGGACTTCGTGCTCGCGTCGGTCGACGCCGCGGTGTGGGTGGTCGGCAAGGAGCCGAAGGGCGACGGATTCGAGCTGGACGTCCAGGCGCGCATCGACACCGGGCGCTGGCTGCGGGTGACTGGGCGCGTCGAGTCGCATGCAGGCATGGTGGTGATCGACGCGGGCGAGGTTGCCCTGGCCGACCCTCCCGCGACGGCCCGACGGCAGCCGCGGGTCGCGGCGCGCCGGGGTCCCCCGCCCGAAGTCATCTTCAGCGCGCCGCTGCCGGACGACACGGACGTCCCCCGCGACACGACGGTCCGCATCCAGTTCTCGCGCGACATGAGCCCCGCTTCCTTCGAGGGGCGGGTCGCCGTGTCCTATGTCGGCCGGCAACCGCAGGGCGGCGCGGACCCGGGCGCCGAGAGCATCGCCTTCGAGACGGCCTACCGAGCGCGGAACCGCGTGCTCGAGATCCGCTTCGACGAGGAGCTAGAGCTGTTCCGGACGCTCGACGTGCGGCTGCTCGACGGGATCACCGCAACCGACGGCCAACCGCTACAACCCTGGGCGCTCTCCTTCTTCGTCGGCGGCTGACGGCCCCGGCGCCAGCAAGGCCTGCACGGCGGCCCGCGTGCGGTCAATCAGTCGATCCCGTTCCGCGAGGTCTTCCGTTTCGACCTCGACCGGCGGCCCGATCCGGATGCTGACGGTGACCGGCCGGATGATCGCGCTGCCTTTGCGCATGGCAGCCCGTGCCCCTGTAATCGCCATCGGCACCACCGGCGCGCACCCCTTGATGGCCATGATGAAGCCGCCCTTCTTGAAGCGCTGCAGTCGACCCGTCCGGCTGCGGGTACCCTCGGGAAAAATGAGAAACGAGGCGCCGGCGCGCAGGCCCGCCGCCGCCCTGTCGATCGCCTGCATGCTCTGCTCGCGATTCTGCCGGTCGATGGGAACGAAACCGGCGATGTCGAACGCTCGGCCGAGAACCGGCAAGCTGTGGATCTCGGCCTTGTAGAGAATCCGGAGTCGCGGGTGCAGCGCCGCCAGCGCCATGTACAGGATGGGCGGCTCCACGTTGCTGGAGTGGTTGACGCAGTAGACGGCGGCCCGATCGCGCTGGATGTGCTCCTTGCCGAGCACGCGGCACCGGATGCCGGCGGCGGCGAGGCCGAGCCGCACCCCGCCCCGGCCCAGCCAGTAGAGGACGCCAGGCCAGTTGAAGCACGCGGCGAGCAGCATCCCGGGCGGACCCAGGACGATGACCCACAGGCTCACGCCGACGTAGGCCGCCGCGGATCGAATGGCCGCGACTAGCGTACCCGACAACTCGGCCATGGGCCGTTGCAGCACCGCATGCAAGAGGGGCCCGACCCGGGGACGGCGGGTCGCGCCGCGTTCGTCGAGGGGGGAAGGGCGCTACGAGGCCTGCGCCGTGCGACGCCCGGCGACTCGGGCCGCGGTCTTCTTGACGCTGGCCTTGACCGTCTTGGACTTGGCAAGCTGGCGGTCACGATTCGCCAGACACCGCTCGAGTGCCTTGTTCACCCTTTCCTCGACGGTTTCGGCAGGCTGGCTCGTCACCTCGGAAACCTCGGACACGACGAGGAACTTGGCCCGATCGAGCATTCGCTTCTCGCGAAACGAGAGGTTCTTGGACTGGCTCAGAAGATTGAGGCTCTTGAGAACGTCCACCACGTCGTAGATCAAGCCGGTCCGCATCTTGTCCGAGTTGTCCTTGAACCGGCCCTTCCAGTTCTGATGGTTCTCGATCTTGCCGTTGCCGAGCAGCGTGAACAGCTTCTTGACCTCGTGGTCGGCGATCGCCCCGCGGAGCCCGACGCTTTCCACATTGTCAATCGGCACGAGGACGGTCGTGTCGCTGGACGTCATGCGCAGTGAGTAGAATCCGCACGTGGTGCCCAGGATGGTCTTGGTCTCGATCCGCTTGACCACGCCGATTCCATGATTCGGGTAGATGACCTTGTCCCCGACCTCAAATTGCAACGTGCCCTCCCGGAGTAGACCAGACGCGCCCACCGTGCTCCGAGGCAGACCTCCACTTTAGCGCAAACGCCCCCGGTTGACAACCGGAAACTACTCAAAACAGGCAATTTGTCCGGTTCCAACGACTGCTCCGCGCGGCCCGTCGGCATTCCTCCGTGCCGAAATCGGAGTGACGATCCCCCGCACCGGTCGGGGCCCGCCGACCGCGTCGCCTGCGTCCTGTTGTAAAGTAGGCACGCGCAGAAGGAGTTGCGATGATCCAACGTGTGATGATGCTCGGGCTGGTGGCGGCGCTGGTTGCCGCGGTTCCGTGGGTGCTCGCCGAGTCGCCGCGGCTGGCGGCCCAGGAGACCAGCCTGGCCCCGTTCGTGCCCACGCCGCAGGACGTCGTCGACCGCATGCTCGAGCTGGCGGGGGTCACCGAGAACGACGTGGTGTACGACCTCGGGTGCGGCGACGGCCGCATCGTCATCACCGCCGCCCGGCGCTTCGGGGCGCGGGGTGTCGGCGTCGACATCGACCCGCGCCGGATAGCGGAGTCGAACGCCAACGCGGAGCAGGCCGGCGTTCAGCACCTGGTCCGTTTCGTGGAACAGGACGCAATGACGGTCGACGTATCCGAGGCCACCGTCGTCACGCTCTACCTGCTGTCTTCGTCGAACGTGAAGCTCAGGCCCCTGTTGACGTCGCAGCTCCCGGTCGGCGCACGGATCGTCTCGCACGCCTTCAGCATGGGAGACTGGCCGGCCGATGAGGTCGACCGGTTCGAGGACGTGCGCGGCAACACGCGCACGCTCTACCTGTGGAGGCACGACGGCACCGTGAGGCCGTAGGGTCCCCTTCCGCGGGTCGCTCCATGCCGGAGTGGCGAAATTGGCAGACGCGCTGGACTCAAAATCCAGTGAGGTTCACCCCTCGTGTCGGTTCGAGTCCGACCTCCGGCACCATCCCCCCTTCTTTCGCGCTCCTATAGCTTCTCAGAATTCTCCGCAAGCCATTGCAAATCAGGAGGTTATGCGCTCGACGCTTCTCAGGACTTCCCGTAGGGTCGAATTGATCGCGTGGGGGTGCCTGTGGGGAAGCCGATCGCTGCGTGGATGGTCGAAGCGCTCACCTGTCCGGGTCGGTATCTGTGCGATCCGACGCTCTACCTGAACATCTCGCCGTCCGGCTCGAAGAGCTGGACACAGCGGGTGTCCATCCGCGGCCGCCGGCACGACATCGGCCTGGGCTCGTATCCCGCACTACCGGGCGCTGCCGTACAAGGAGGTCGGGGCGGCTCTCGAACAGCGACTTACACGAGTCATTCGAGTCCGACCTCGCGGCACCACAGCAGTCCAGCAGGCCGCCCGAAGGCGCTGGTGGCTAGCCTCGGCGGGAGCGGCGCGGGGCGAAGGGGTCCCCGCAAACGGACGCCGGGGGTTCGGAGCGCCGCCCCGTTTGATTGACGCTAAGCCCCCGTGGCCTCCAGCAGCGTGCCTCCGCCGAAGCTGAGGCGTGCGGGCGCCGGGCCGCCGCTCGTCACCCGGATGGCGCAGTACTTGAACTCCGGGATCTTCCCGACCGGGTCGAGGACCGGATTGGTCAGCATGTTCGCTGCCGCCTCGTAGTAGCAGAACGGCACGAATACCGCGCCGCGCGGGGTGCCGTCGTCCGCTCGCGCGTAGAGCGAGACGCTTCCGCGCCGGGACTCGATGGTGATCGTCCCACCGGGCGCCACGCCGAGCTCGTCGAGATCCAGGGGGTGCACCGAAGCCACCGGTTCCGGCTCGATGTAGTCGAGCACCGACGCGCGGCGCGTGATGGCGCCCGTATGCCAGTGCTCGAGCTGCCGGCCCGTGATGAGAACCATCGGGTACTCCTCGTCCGGGCGTTCGTCGGCGGAGATGAGATCGGCGGGCACGAACTTGGCGCGTCCCGTCGGCGTCGGGAACTTCTCCACGAACATCACGGGCTGCCCGGGATCGCCCTCCTTCACGCACGGATAGGTGACGCAGGAGTCCCGCTCCAGCCGATCCCAGGTGATGCCGGCAATCGTGTCCATGCACCGGCGCATCTCCTCGAACACGTCGCGCGGATGCGAGTAGCTCCAGTCCAGGCCGATGCGCCCAGCAATCTCGTTGATGATCCACAGATCCTCGCGCGCGTCGCCGGGCGGCTCGAGCGCCTTGCGGCCGAGCTGCACCATGCGATCGGTGTTCGTGACGGTGCCGTCCTTCTCGGGCCAGGCCGTGGCGGGCAGCACGACGTCGGCCAGGTACGCCGTCTCCGTGAGGAAGATGTCCTGAACGACCAGGTGGTCCAGTGAGGCGAGGGCCTGGCGGGCGTGGTCGACGTCGGGGTCGGACATCGCCGGGTTCTCACCCATGATGTACATGCCCCGAATCTCGCGTTGCTTGGCCGCCCTCATGATCTCGACCACCGTGAGGCCGGGATCGGGATCGAGCTCGACGCCCCAGAAATCCTCGAAGCGCTGCCTGACCTCGGGCTTGGCTACCGCTTGATAGTTGGGGTAGACCATCGGGATCAGCCCCGAATCGGAGGCGCCCTGCACGTTGTTCTGGCCGCGCAGCGGGTGCAGGCCGGAGCCCGGTTTGCCGATCTGGCCGGTCGACAGCACCAGCGCAATCAGACAGCGCGCGTTGTCGGTGCCGTGCACATGCTGGGATATCCCCATCCCCCACATGACCATGGAGGCCTTCGACGTCGCGTACAGGCGCGCGACCTCGCGGATGGTCGCGGCGTCGACGCCGCAGATGGGCGCCATCGCCTCGGGCGAGAAATTCTTCACGTTCTCGACGAGCGCTTCGTAGCCCTCCGTCCGGTCGCGGATGAACGCCTCGTCGACCAGCCCCTCCGCGACGATCACGTGCAGCATCGCGTTGAGCAGGGCCACGTCGGTGTCGGGGTTGAACTGGAGGTAGTGGGAGGCGTAGCGGGCCAACCCGGTCCGGCGCGGATCGGCGATGATGAGCGTTGCGCCGCCCTTCGCGGCGTTCTTCATCCAGGTCGCGGCAACCGGGTGGTTCACCGTCGTGTTCGAGCCGATCACGAAGATCACCTCGGCCTTCATCACGTCGCGCACCTGGTTGGACACGGCACCCGAGCTGATGCCCTCCATCAGCGCGGCGACGCTCGAGGCGTGGCACAGTCGGGTGCAGTGGTCGACGTTGTTCGAGCCGAAGCCGGTACGCACGAGCTTCTGGAAGAGATAGGCCTCCTCGTTCGTGCCCTTGGCCGAGCCGAAGCCGGCGAGCGATCGCTTCCCGTGACCGTCCCGAATCGCCCGCAGGCCGTTCGCCGCGGCGTCGAGCGCCTCTTCCCAACTCGCCTCCCGGAACACCGTATCCCAGGCGTCCGGGTCGACCGTGAAGTCCTTGTGCTTCGCCACGCCCGGCTTGCGGATGAGGGGTTTGGTCAGGCGATGCCTGTGCTGCACGTAGTCGAAGCCGTAGCGGCCCTTGACGCACAGCCGACCCGCATTCGCGGGGCCGTCCCTCCCTTCGACGAAGAGGATGCGGTTTTCCTTGACGTGATAGGTGAGCTGGCAGCCGACGCCGCAGTACGGGCAGACCGAGTCGACCTGCTTGTCGGCCTCGATCGTGCCCACGTTGCGGGCGGGCATGATGGCGCCCGTCGGGCACGCCTGCTCGCACTCGCCGCAGCCGACGCAGGTGGAGTTGCCCATCGGGTCGTCGAGGTCGAAGACAATCTTCGAGTGCTCGCCGCGGAACGCGTAGCCGATGACGTCGTTCATCTGCTCTTCGCGGCAGGCGCGCACGCACCGCGTGCACTGGATGCAGGCATCCAGGTTGATGGCAATCGCCGGATGCGACAGATCCTGCACCGGCTGCTCGCGGGCCGGGAAGCGCGGCTCGCCGACCGCCAGCCGGCGCGCCCACAGGTCGAGCTCGGAGTCGAGCGTGTAGGAGCGATCCGCGATGTCGGACAGCAGCAGCTCCAGCACCATTTTCTGGCTGGTCAGGGCCCGCTGGCTGTCGGTCGTGACCTCCATGCCGGCCTTGGGCTGGCGGCAGCAGGAGGGCGCCAGCACCCGCTCCCCCTTGATCTCGACCACGCAGGCACGGCAGTTGCCGTCGGCGCGCAACCCGTCCTTGTAGCACAGACGAGGAATCTCGACGCCGTGGCGCTGCGCCGTCTGGAGAATGGTCTCGTCCTCGCTGCCGATGACGGTCCTGCCGTTCAGCGTGAACTCGACGGGGGTGGCCGCCGTATCCGTCCCGACGCTCTCACCGTTGACCCTGATGTCGATCGCCATCGTCGCCCCTCGGGCTGGCCGGTTCAGCGGGCAGCCGTTACTGGATCTCCTGCGGAAAGAACTTGACCACCGAGCGGATCGGGTTCGGCGCCGCCTGCCCCAACCCGCAGATCGAAGCATCCATCATCGCCTGCGACAGCTCCTCCAGCAGCGCCTGGTCCCAGCGCGGCCGCGCCATGAGCTTGAGCGCCTTGGCGGTGCCGACGCGGCACGGCGTGCATTGGCCGCACGACTCGTCCGCGAAGAACCGCATGACGTTCCGCGCGGCATCCGTCGCGCGGTCCCGGTCCGACAGAATGACGATCGCCGCCGAGCCGATGAAGCAGCCGTGCTCGTTCAGGGTGTCGAAATCGAGTGGGACGTCGCCCAGCGCCGCGGGCAGGATCCCGCCCGACGCGCCGCCAGGCAGGTACCCGTAGAACGCGTGTCCCTCGAGCATCCCGCCGCAGTACTCGTCGATCAGCTCCCGCACGGTGATGCCGGCCGGCGCCAGATGCACGCCCGGCTTCTTCACCCGTCCGCTCACCGAGAACGAACGCAGCCCCTTGCGACCGTGCCGGCCGTGGCCGCTGAACCAGTCCGGACCCTGCTCGAGAATATCCCGCACCCAGTGCAGCGTCTCCATGTTGTGCTCGAGCGTGGGACGGTCGAACAGGCCGACCTGGGCCACGTAGGGCGGCCGCATGCGCGGCTCGCCGCGCTTGCCCTCGATCGACTCGATCATCGCCGACTCTTCGCCGCAGATGTATGCGCCGGCGCCGCGCCGGAGATGAAGGGGCGGCAGCGGGCACGGCGGGTGCGCCTGCAGCGCCGCGATCTCCCGTTCGAGAATCGCGCGACAGCCGTGATACTCGTCGCGCAGGTAGATGTAGATCTCGGCGATGCCGACAGCCCACGCCGCGACCAGCGCCCCTTCGAGGAAGCGGTGCGGGTCGCGCTCGAGATAGTACCGATCCTTGAACGTCCCCGGCTCCCCCTCGTCGATGTTGATGGCCAGCAGGCGCGGCGCCGGCTCGGCGGCAACCAGCTCCCACTTGCGGCCGGCCGGAAAGCCGGCGCCGCCCAGGCCACGGAGTCCGGAGTCCTGCATCGCCGCGATGACGTCCTGGCGACTCCTGGCGCCGTCGCTGCAGGCTTTCGCCAGCGTGTATCCGCCCTGCTCCCGATAGGCCGCGTAGTCGACGTGGCCGGGGGTCACGATCTCGAGCTGGGGGTGCGACTCCCCGGCTGTCGGATGGGCCACCGCCTTGGCCGCGACCAGGTTCGCAATCGTCTCCGTCGTCGCATGCGGCACCGGATTCTGTCCGACCACCGCGGCAGGCGCCGTCTCGCAGCGGCCGATGCACGGCGCGTGGAGCACGCGAACGTCGCTGCCCAGAATCCCGGGCAGTTTCTCCAGCAAGGCGTGCGAGCCCGCGAGCTCGCACGCGATCGAATCGCACACGCGCACCGTGATCGCCGGAGGCGCGGGGTCTCCCTCCTTCACGACGTCGAAGTGGTGATAGAACGTGGCGACTTCGTAGACTTCCGTCATCGCCAGGCCCATCTCCGCGGCGAGCGCGGCGAGGTGCGGCGCGGACAGGCAGCCGTAGCGGTCCTGAATCCGGTGCAGGTGCTCGATGAGAAGGTCCCGGCGGCGCGGCGCATCGCCGAGCAGCCCGGCCACCTCCTCGCGCGCCCGCGGGTCGACCTGGCGCCCCTTGGGCGTCGCGCGCAGGCGGGCGGGCGTAGCCGTCTGTTGTGGGCTCATATCCTTGCTCGATCACGACCGGGCAGAGGCTCGACCCCCGGCTTGTCGCAGTTTGGCAAGGATAGTGAAGGCTTCACCCTGAAGCAAGCGGCGACCGGCCCGGTGCTATCATGGCAGCAGTGATGCGCGTCGAGTTTCTAGGCATCCCGCGGCAGCGCGCCGGCGTGGCGGAGCTCGAGATCGAGGCGGCCACGCTGGGCCAGCTCCTCGACGCGCTCGTGGCCCGCTATCCGTCGCTTGCCGACCTGGTCTCCGCCGGGCCGGCCGACCGGCTCGGACCGCTCGTCGTTGCCAACCTGAACGGTGACCGGTTCGTGACCGATCCACGCACACGGCTCGCGGAGACGGACCGTGTCTTGCTGCTCTCCGCCGACGCGGGGGGCTGATCGGAGCGCCGCGTGCCACCCGGATATCACGGCTGCTATCTCCGGATCGACGTCTCCGACGGTAGCGCCGACCGCGTGCCGCTGCCCGCCAGCGTGCTGCGCCGGTTCATCGGAGGCGCCGGGCTGGGCACGTGGCTGCTGTCGAAGGAGAGCGGGTCGTGCCCCGACGCGCTGGCAGCCGGCGCCCCGTTGGTCTTCGTCTTCAGCCCGCTGGTCGGCAGCCCGCTGACCACGTCGGCCAAGTTCGCGGTGGTCAGCCGGAGTCCGCTGACCGACCGCATCAACGATTCGCTCGCCAGCAGCGGCTTCGCGCTGTCGGGTAAACGCTGCGGCTGCGACGCCGTGGTGATCGTCGGGCGGGCTGCCGAGCTCTCGGTGCTGGTCATCGACGATGGCCGCGTGCGGCTCGATCCGGGCGACGACCTGCGCGGCGCCACGTGCGGCGTGACGGAGGACAAGCTGCGGACCCGGCTTGGAGCCGACTTCAAGATAGCGTCCATCGGTCCGGCCGGCGAGCGACTCGTGCGCTACGCCACGATCTCTCATGACGGCCGCCATGCCGGCCGCGGCGGGAGCGGGACCGTGCTGGGCAGCAAGAACCTGAAGGCCGTGGCCGTGCGGGGTACGCGGTACGTCGCCTGGGCGCACCCCCGGGAGCTGACCGAGCGCAGCAGGCAGCTGTCGAAACGCTCCTTCGGCCCGGCAACCGCCAAGTACCGCGAGCTGGGCACGGCGGCCAATCTCCTGACGTTCAACCGCTTCGGCGCGTTGCCGACGCGCAACTTTCAGACCGGGACCTTCGACGAGGCGGCACGCGTCTCGGCCGAGGAAATCCGCGCCACCCACACCCGCACGCGCGCAAGCTGCGCGGCCTGCACCATCGGCTGCGAGCACCTCTACTCGATCGGGGACGACGCGGGGACCCGGCTGGAGTACGAGAGCCTGTTCGCGCTGGGACCGCTCTGCGGCGTCGGCGATCCGGGCGCCGTGCTGCGCGCGTCGAAGCTGTGCGACGAACTGGGGATCGACACGATCAGCGTCGGGGGCACGATTGCGTTCGCCATGGAGTGCGTCGAGCGCGGCTGGCTCGACGAGCCCTGGCTGACCTTCGGCCGCGGCGAGTCGGTGCTGCGCGCGATCGAGCTCGCGGGTCGGCGCGAGGGTGTCGGCCACCTGCTTGCCGAGGGCAGCCGTCGCGCCGCCGAGGCGATCGGTCATGAGAGCATCGAGTTCGCGCCCCAGGTGAAGGGGCTCGAGATTCCGGGCTACGAACCGCGCGCGTTGCAGACGATGGCGCTGGGCTTCGCCGTCGGCACACGCGGTGCGGACCACAATCGCAGCGGCGCGTACGAGGTGGACTTCTCGGACGCCGTCGATCGACGGCGCGTGACCGTCGATGCCGTCCGTCACGCGATCGACACGGAAGACAGGGCGGCCCTGATGGACTCGCTCATCCTCTGCAAGTTCCTGCGCGGCGTCTTCGACGACTTCTACGGCGAGGCCGCGGAGATACTGAACCTGGTCACCGGCTGGGACACCAGCGCCGCCGAACTGCGCCGGGCAGCCAAGGGGATCGTTCACGCCAAGCGCCAATTCAACCGGCTCGTCGGCTGGACGCCGGCCGAGGACACCCTCCCGGAGCGCTTTCTACAGGGCGCGCTGCCCAACGATCCGGCCGCGGCTCTCAGCCGTGAACGGCTCGAGACCGTGGTGGCCGAGTACCACCGTCAGCGGGGACGCGAGGAGCCGAGCCCCGCGGTCGACAGCGCCTCGGCGTAGTCCTCGGGCGTGTTGACGTTCCTGAGCGTGAGCAACTCCGGATCCGCGTCGGCCACCTCGCGCGGTGCGACGCGGCGCGTGCGCGCGGCCTGGAAGAGAAAGGCGGGACGCAGGCGGTCCGCCGCCAGCAGCCTGTCGACGTGCGGCAGCATCCGACGTCGATAGACCGCCGCGAGCGGGTGCGCAAAGCCGTCGGTCTCCATCACGGCCATGTCGTGACCCTCGACCAGCTCGATCATGCGCCGGACGAACCCGGGCACGAGCAGCGGCACGTCGCAGCTCGTGACGTACGCGACGTCGACGGTGCCCGGCAGGGCCTGCAACCCCGCCCGGAGGCCTTCCAACGGCCCGCGTCCCTCCCGCTCGTCGCGCGCGACCGTCACCGCTGCCGGCAGCTCGGGCAGCGGCTGTCCGGGCGCGGCGACGACGACGATGGGCGCGACGACCGTGTCGAGCAGACGGACGACGCGCTGCAGCATCGTCTCGGAACCGAAGGTTAGCAGGGCCTTCGGCGATCCCATGCGCGTCGACCTCCCGCCGCACAGGACGACGCCGGCGGCGGGCATGCGGGCTCGGGGACCTAGAGCCGGACCTCGCATACGGGAACGGCCTCGAGCGCGCACGGATGATGCGCTGCGACCACCAGGGCCGGCTCCCCCGCCTCGACCGTGCCGAGCGCACACGCGCGCCACGCTGCGATCGCGGCCTCGTCGAGCCCGCCCTCCGGTTCGTCCACCAGCAGTATCGACGGGCGCCCGACGATGGCCCGGGCGAGCGCGAGCCGCCGTTGCTCGCCGTGCGACAGGGTGGCGGCCTGGCGCGCCAGCAAGGGGGAGAGCCCGAACGCCTCTGCGATGCCCCGCAGGCGTTCCGGCGCCGGCTGTGTGAGCTCCAGATTGCGTCGCACGCTCCCGGAGAACAGGTAGGGAACGGAATGGACGTAGATGGCGCCCCCGCGGCCCATCCCGCATGGCCGCTCGATCCTTCCCGAGATGGGGCGCAGGAGACCGGCGAGCGTTTTCAGCAGCGCGGTCTTGCCGGAGCCGTTGGGCCCGGTGACGTGCCAGACGACGCCGGCCACCAAATCGAGATCCTCGACCCTCGCGGCCGCCTTGCCGGCGTAGCCGACCGCCAGCTGCCGGGTTCTCAGGACGGGACTCCGGAGCTCGCTCATCGTTCCACCAGCACGGCTTGCATGAGCGAATTCGTCACCAGGGCGACGCTCAGCAGGATCAGGCCCACCGCGATGGCCCGCGCGTCGTCGCCACGGTTGTACTCGAGCGCCACGAACGTGGTCAGCGTGCGGGTCGCCCCGCGAATGTTCCCCCCGACGATCAGGGCCGCCCCCAGTTCCGTGAAGGCGCGCGCGAACGCCAGCAGCGCGCCCGTGACGATGGCCGACCTGACCTCCCACAGCAGCCAACCCATCTGCCGCGTCCGCGCCACGCCATGGGTGGCCAGCGATTCACGCGCCGCAGGGGGCAGCCGGTGGAGCGCGCCGAGGACGACGGCAACGACCATCGGGAGCGCGAGGATGAGCTGGGCCAGCGCCATCGCCGCACGCGTGTACAGCAGCCTCGTCCACCCGAGCGGACCGCTCGCCGAGAACACGAAGTACAACGTCAGTCCGACGACCACGGTCGGCAGCGCCGCGAGCCCGTGGGCCACCCAGAGGCCGATTCGCGTGCCCCGCGGACCGGCGGCCGCCAGCAGGTAGGTGGCCGGCAGCCCCAGCGCGATCGCCGCGGTCACCGCGGTGACGGAGACCCCGAACGAGACGCCTGTGACCTGCCAGAGCTCCACGTCCCCGCCGACAATCAGGAGCAGCGCTTTTCCGATCTCAGCGAACATGAGGGTCGATAGCCTGGTTGGTCGCGCGGGGAGTCCGCCGGCCAGACGCGGAATACCGTGCGGCGGTTGATCAGGAAGCCGGCGACGAGGCGGCGGCCGCCGCCCTCGGCGAGCCAATCCGCCAGCGCGGTCACCAGCGTCCGCTCGGCTCCGGCCAGGCCCGCGCGCTCGAAGATCGCGTAGGTGTTCACCAGCTCCGGGCCGCCCGCGCACGCGCTCGCCAACGCCAGTCTGGACCGCAACTGCTCGAACGTCGCACCGTCAGTCAGGGTGTAGGCCCGGTGCTCGCTCGCCACCCGGAGCGTCGCCGCCATGCCCTGGCCGGTCTCGAGCAGGTTCGCCCGCGACGGCCGCCGGCCCGCCAGCGCCCACAGCTCCTGCTCGCGGGCGTAGGTGCCGGACGCGTCGCCGCGCGATACGAACGGCACCCGGCTGTCCACGATGCGGTGCAGGGCGTCCACGGTTCCCGACGCCTGCCCGACACCCGCGAGATCCTCGGGCGGCCCGACGATCAGGAAGCTGTTGAACATGATCTTGCGGTAGCCGGTGATGACGCCCGCCTCGAGCGCAGCGGCCTCGGCCCGCGGATCGTGCGTCAGGGCCGCCGCGGCGTCGCCTCGTCGCAGGAGGCGCAGCGCCCGGCCGCTACCGATCGGCAACGCGTCGATCCGGACATGATGCTCCCGCTCGAAGGCCGGCAGCACCGCCGCGAGCAGACCCGAGTTCTCGACGCTGGTCGTCGTGGCCAGCCGTATGCTCGGCCTGGAGTCGCAGCCGCACGCGCCCGCCAGGCACAGCATCAGGGCCGCGACCGAGCACAGACGCCGGCATGTCATGTGTCGAGCTTACTCCGCGCCGTTCTACGGCGCAGGCTCCTCGCTCAGGACGTGCTGGTCTCGGCCGCGGGCGGTCGCACGAGGAGCGGAATGACGGCGCTCACCAGCATGAGGCCGGCGATGATATACAGCGCCTGATTGTAGCTGCCCGTGCTCTCGCGCAACGTGGCGATCAGGGTCGGGCCCAGCACGCCGGCCGCGCTCCAGGCCGTCAGCATCAGGCCGTAGATCGACCCCACGTGCTCGGTGCCGAAGTAGTCGGCCGCGAACGCCGGCATGGTGCCGAATCCGCCCCCGTAGCAGAGGAGGATGATGAGCGTCAGCACCGAGAACGCCAGCAGGGCGCCGGCCGTGGGCAGGAGCCAGAAGACGAGGGCCTGCAGCAGGAACATGACGAGGAACACTATCCGCCGGCCGACGAAGTCGGACAGCCACGCCCAGAACAGGCGCCCGACACCGTTCGCGATGGAGATCAACCCGACCGTGGCGGCGGCCACCGCGGCGGTCGCACCCGTGATCTCCTGCGCCATCGGCGCCGCCTGCGAGATGATCGCGATACCGGCCGTCGTATTGAGGAACAGGAGCATCCAGAGCCCGTACCACTGCCAGCTCCGCAGGGCGCCCTGGAGCGTGTAGCCGGTCGCCTGCTGGCCTCCCGCGGCCGCCGGCTCCCAGCCGGGCGGCCTGTACCCGGCCGGCGGATCCTGCATGAACAGCGCGGCGCCGACAATCATCACGAGGTAGGCGATGCCCAGCGCCGCAAAGGTGTTCAGCACGCCGATCGTCGTGATCAGGCGCGTGGCGATCGGCGCTGTGATGAGAGCGCCCGCGCCGAACCCTGCCACCGCCAGGCCGGTGATCATGCCCCGCTTGTCCGGAAACCACTTCACCAGCGTCGCCACCGGCACGATGTAGCCCAGGCCCAGTCCGATGCCGCCCAGCAGGCCGTAGGAGAAATAGAGCCACCCCAGGCTGCTCGTGAAGCTGGCCAGAAAGATGCCGAGCCCGTACAGGACGCCCGCCGCGAGCGCGACCACCCGCGGGCTCGACCGGCGCATCCAGATGCCGCCGCCGAACGTGGCGAAGCCGACGACGAAGATCGCGATCGTGAAGGTGAGCGTGACCTCGGAAATCGTCCAGCCGAACTCATCGACCAGCGGCGTTCGGAACACGCTCCAGGCGTAGATCGCGCCGAGCGCAACCTGCATGACGACGCCGGCGGACGCGATGATCCAGCGGTTGGGGATGGGCTGCGACATAGGCGCGAAGGATAGCAGATCACCTGCACCGAAAAAAGGCCGCGAGCTACGTGCGCCAGCGCGCGAGACGCCACACTTCCCAGCGCAGGAACGCCAGCACCGCGACGATCTCCAGCCGCCCGATCCACATCGTCGCGGTCAGCAGGACCTTGCTGACCGGGTGCAGGTCGCCGTAGCTCGCCAGCGGTCCGACCCCTGCGAATCCCGGACCGATATTGCCGAGCGCGGCGGCGCACGCCGTCACCCCCGTGACGATGTCGGCGCCCAGTCCAATCACGGCCGCCGCGGTCACGGCGAAGACGAATACGTAGGACAGGAAGAAGACGAGCACGCCCCGCACGATCTCTTCCGGCACGACCCTGCCTCCGAGCCTCACCGGATACACGCCGCGCGGATGCAGGGTGCGGCTGAGCTCCGCCAACGTGTAGCGACCGATCAACAGGTGCCTGAGGACCTTCGCCCCGCCGGCGGCCGAACCGGCGCAGCCGCCGATGAACATCAGCGCGAGCAGGACGACCTTCGCGTGATCGGACCAGAGGTCGAAGTCGACGCTCGCGTAACCGGTCGTGGTCAATATCGAGAGCGTCTGGAAGAGGGCCTGCCGAACAGGGTCGGCCGCGCCGCTCAGCCAGAGCATCGCGGCCAGCACGACCGCGGCGCCCAGCGCGACGCCGGCGTAGCCCCTGAACTCCTCGTCCTTCAGGAGCTCTCCGGGTCGTCCCAGCAGCGCCCGGTACTGCAGGGCGAAGTTCGCACCCGCCAGGAACATGAACAGGCAGATGATCCACTCGACGGCCGGGCTCCGATAGCCCATGATCGAGAGCGGACTCGGCGAGAACCCACCGGCGGCCAGCGTCGTCAGGGAGTGGCACGCCGCATCGAAGAGCGGCATGCCGGCCGCCGTCAAGGCAACGAGTTCCGCCACCGTCAGACCGGCGTAGAGCCGCCACAGATAGGCGGCGGTGTCGCGCACGTGCGGCGTCAACGCCGGCGTGGTCGGTCCCGGGGTCTCGGCGGAGAACAGCTGGCGCACGCCGACCCCGAGCCGCGGCAGCACAGCGACGAACAGGGTGATCACGCCCATGCCGCCGAGCCACTGGGTCAACGCAGCCAGAACATCGTCGCCGGCCCCAGTTGCTCGAAGTCGATCAGGATGGTGGCGCCGGTCGTCGTGAAGCCGGACATCGACTCGAACGTCGCGTCGACGATGCCCAGACCCTTCCAGACGTACGGGATGGCTCCCAGCAGCGCGACCAGCAGCCATGCGCCGGCCACGACGGCCAGCGCCTCGATGCGGCGCAGCTCCTCACCGGGCTCGCCGCCGGCCAGGACCATGAGCTGGCCGGCGCTCGCCGTCACTAGGCTGCCGAGCAGGAAGCCGCCCAGCGCGTCCGCCTCGCCCAGAAAGGCGATGACGACGACAGGTGCGAGAAACGCCGCGCCGAGCACGCGGAGCACCCGGCCGACGATATGGATCACGACGGAGACGCGCATGCTGTCGCTTGCCGGTCCGCTAGCGTGCGGCCGGGGAGAAGGCGTCGCGGACATCCGCCACGGCGGCATCCGTGCAGCAGATGAGGAGCCGATCGGCGGCCGGAAGCACACGTTGCCGGAGCCGGTCGACTCCCTCGCGGCTCCCGATAGCGACGACCCGGTCCCCGGCAGTCAAGCGGAAGTGCCCGCGTGGAATGGAGAGGGCGTCCGCACGGCGCAGCGCCGCGACGACGACGCCGGGCGGCAGCTCGATTGACGCGATCGGGCCGCGCAGGAGCGGCGACGACGGCTCGATGCGAAACTCGAACAGCTCGATGCGCCCGTCGGCGAACAGATGCGCGTCGAGCGCACCGGGGACCATGATGATGCGGCCGATCGCATCGGCGAGCTGCGCCTCGGGCCACACGACGTGCCCGATGCCGAAGTGCCGGCGCAGGCTGTCGGTGCCGCCGGCTGCCGGCAGGAGATCCTGCCTGCTGACGAAGCAAATCGTTTCGCACTGCCCCACCTGATGGGCGATCGAGCACGCGACGATGTTCACCTCGTCGAAGCCGGTCGTCGCAATCAGCAGATCGGCCCGCTCGACGCAGGCGCGTCTCAATACCTCCGGATCGGTGCCGCTGCCGGGAACGAACTCGACATCGAGCTGGCCCAGGTGATCGGCCCGTTCGGCATTCGGATCGATGACGAAGAGGTCGTGGTGCGCCGCCAGGGCCGCGCCAAGCGCGTACCCGACCGTGCCCCCACCGACGATGACTATGCGCATCGATATGGTCTCGGCCCCCGCGCGCGACGACGGGCAGCGGCCCTACTGGAACGCCTGCCCGAACGAGCGACGCTGGTCCAGGCTGCCGAGCAGGAGCAGCTCCCCGCCTCCCGGCAGGACCGTGTCGACCGTCAACGGACTGATGAACCGGCCGCCGTGCTGCACGGCGACCACGCTCATGCCGGTCCGCGAGCCGATACCCGATTCCTGCAGGGTGTGGCCGGCGAGCGACCGGGGTACGCCCAGCGGGAACAACCTGACCTCCTCGCCCAGCAGCACGGGCTCGTAGC
Organism: Vicinamibacterales bacterium; assembly: GCA_965222265.1. Classification (GTDB taxonomy): domain Bacteria; phylum Acidobacteriota; class Vicinamibacteria; order Vicinamibacterales; family UBA8438; genus JAAXGX01. Next base: position 3,111,346 of record CBDCTP010000003.1, on the reverse strand, counting down.
CGTCGACCAGCGACATCACCGCCTCGACACCGAGCGTCGTGTCGCTCAGGACGAAGTCGGCGCCCGCCCGATGGATGGCCTCCACGTTGCGCGTCACCCGACTGACGATGTGGATGGCGGGATTGAGACGCCGGCAGTACACGGCCAGATAGCTGTTCATGGCATCGTCGCTGGTCGTGAGCAGCACCGATCCGGCGCGCGTCACGCCGGCCCGCTCGATCAGCTGGCGTTCCGCGGCATCGCCGGGAAAGACCGCGTGAACGTCATCCCTGATCGCCGCGAGCATGTCGCGATTGCGATCGATGGCGTGCACGACCGCCCCCCGGCGGCGGAGGGCGCGGGCGGCGGCCTGACCGACCTTGCCCACGCCTATCAGGAGCACCGGCCCGGGCGAGTCCGGGCCGGCGGGCAGCAGGCCCTCCAGGTCCTCGAGCTGCGACGCGGTGCCGATCACCACGACGATGCTCTCGTCGTTGACGACCGTATGCGGGTACGCGGGCTGCAGCGAGCCGCGCTGCCAAAGGCCCACGACGCTGAGTCCGGTACGTCTCCGCAGGTGGGTGTCGCGGATGGTCGATTGCACGAACGACGTGCCGCGAGCCGGAAACTCGGCCACCTGGAGATCGCGGATCGAACCGACGACGCGGGCTGCGGCGCGGCCCGTATACACGCGGTTGGCCAGGTACTCGCCCAGCTGCTGCTTGAGGGGCAGCACCGTGTCGGCCCCGCTCAGCTCCAGGATGTCGATCGAGTCTTCCTCCTCGGCCACGGCGGCGACGGGCACCTCGGCAGACACCTCGCGCGCAATCAGGGTGATGTTGGTGTTCTCGGTGTCCGTGCCGTTGGCGAAGACCAGCCGGGCCTGGCCGGTCCGCAGCCGTTCGTAGGTGAGCTGGGTGTCGTTCTCCCCGGCGACCACCTGCATGCCCTTCTCCATCAGGTCCGCCGCCCGCGTCGGGTCCGACTCGATCGTGAAGCAGGGCACGCCCTCGGCGTCCAGCCGCTGCGCCAGGGCGTCCGCTATCGAGTCGTACTGCGCGATGATCACGTGATTCGCGGTGCCCCGCGGCACCTCGCGGGGGACGCGGCTCCGTTCGTGGGCCTCGATCCAGGGCACGTAGAGCAGCTGGACCAGGAGAAACGGCAGCATGACCAGCAGGAAGACGAGACCCGACCCCAGGACGAGCAGGCTGAACACACGGCCGATGTCGCTGGCAAAGGTCACATCGCCGAAGCCCAGCGTGGTCATCACGACGAGCGTCCAGTAGAACCCGGTGATCCAGGAATGGCGCTCCCCCTCGACGTACAGCATGATGACGTGGAACAGCACGGCATAGGTGCTGACGAGCAGCGCGAGGAAGCCGAGGTACCGCAGCAGCCGGGCCAGGTTGGCACGCGTCTCGCGACGGCTCGTCCAGTGGGCCAGCTGGCGGGCGAGAAGCGTCATTGAGCAGGGTGCGTCAGAATCGGAGGAGCCTCGTGAACTTGACGATGAACGCGCGGTTCTCGAGCATCGGCAGCCGGCCGGGGCGCAGGGTGGTATCGCGCTGATCGTTGTAGACCACGAACAGCTCGCTGCCCGGGCTGTACTCCCAGCGGAACCGGACGTTGGTCCCCATCTGCTCGACGGCGGAGTTGTACTGCACGAGCGCCGACAGGAACATCCGCGCGGTGAACGTGTAGGTCGCGCGGGTCGTCGCCACCGTCGCCGTGAACCGCCCCTGCGGAAGATTGATGCGGTTGATCTGGACCGTCGGCTCGAGCGACATCTGCGGCGTCAGCCCGATGCGCCCCTGGCGGTACCCGAACGCCGTGATGTCGCCGCCGAAGAACGCCCCGCGCTGCACGAACGCCGTGCCGGAGACCTGCCGCTGCTGGCCCATGAGATACGACAGGAACACGTCCTGGAAACCGTACCCGCCGATCGGTATCGCCACGTCCTTGGCCACGTCGAACGGCTCGACGAGCAGCTCGTAGCTGCGCATGACGTCGACGGTGAACCGGTCGCTGTTCTCGAGCTCGGTGACGAACTGCCCGCGCGCCGCCCGGGTCTCGAGGTCGCGCCTGCCGTTCTCGATGTAGTCGAGGCTGCCGCCGAACGTGAACTGCCGGACGGCCTCGATCGCGGGCCGCGGCCGGTAGTGGGCCGCCACGAACGAGCGCCGGAAGTCCAGGCGCCGCAGGAAGCCCACCTCCGGGTTGAAGTTCTTGCCGACCTGCAGATGGTCCACCTGCAGGCCGAACAGGTCGGCGTCGTAGGTGAACTGCCCCTGGTAGCTCGCGTCGTCGCCCTCGCGGCCGTACGTGCGCGTGCGGGCGTAGTAGCCGTTGAACGTCACGTTGTCGTAGAACGCGAACGAGGCGTCGGCGCCGTAGACGGCGTTCTCGCCGTTGCGGTCCAGCGACACCGAGCGGCGGGTGAAGATGGCCCCGATCCGGCTGCGGCGCAGGATGTCCTGCTTCACGCGCACCACCGTGAAGTTCGTGGCCATCGCGTTCGCGTCGGGCGCATCGTCGGTCTGCATGTTGAGCGCGCCGATGCTCAAGTTGCCGACCTTGCCCGTCAGCCGGCCGCCGCCGACGATGGGCACCGTGCGCCCCGCCTGCAGGCCGATGCGCCGGCTGAAGAAGACCAGCGGCACGTCGCTGCCGGCGCGCGTGCCGGGCGGGCCCCCGAGGCGCCCGCCGTTGGCGCCGCCGCCGCCGGTCCCGAGCACGTTGGGTCCGGCCCCGAAGTCGAAGATGCCCCGCGCCTCGAGGAAGAACTCGCGCTTCTCCGGAAAGAACAGGCTGAAGCGCGTCAGGTTCACCTGCTGCTCGTCCACCTCGACCTGCGCGAAGTCCGTGTTGTAGGTGAAGTCGGCCGTCAGGTTCTGCGTCACCCCCCACTTGGCGTCGATGCCCGCGTCGCCGGCGCCGCGGTTCGAGAAGGGCGGGCTGGCCGTCAGGTCCGTGGCCGACGAGCCGATGGCGTAGGGCTTGACCTCCAGCCGCCGGTTCTCCGACGCCACCTCCAGCCCGACCAGCGTGGCGGCGGCCGACAGGCGGAACATGCCGGGGCCCACCGCGATCGGCACGGGCGTCAGATGGGCCGTCTCGTTCTTGCGGCGCATGCGGCGCCCGAACTGGATGCCCCACAGCTGCGACCGCCCCTGCTGGAAGCGCAGCGACTTGAAGGGCACCTGCATCTCGACCGTCCAGCCGCCCTCGAAGCGGCCGGTGCGCACGTCCCAGACCGGGTTCCAGTCGTTGTTCGGCCTTCCCTCGTCGCTGATCTCGTAGTCGAAGAAGCCCCCGATCGGGTTCACCAGGAACGCCATGCCGTTGCGCCGGTCGTAGAACGTGTCGAACCCCACGCTGAACCAGTCGTTGTTGATGAGCTGAAACCCGTCGCGCTGCATCTCGTTGGCGATCCACTGGTCCGCGGGCGCCGAGTCCCAGCACCGGGCCGTCACGTACACGTTCTCCTCGTCGAAGAACACCCAGACCTCGGTCCGCTCCGTGGCCGGGGCGCCCTCCAGGGGCAACTGCTGGACGAATCCGCTGACCGGCTGTATCCGCTCGTAGACAGCCTCGCGGAGCGAGCCGTCCAGATCGAGCTCCCCGGTGAGGCGGAACGCGCGCATCGTCACCCGGCCGTCCGCGTCCCGCGTGAAGACCTCGGGCGGCACCGGCGCCGGCGGCCCGTCGATTGCCCCGCTGGAGACGACCGGCGCGAAGCCGCCGCCGCCCGGCGCCTCCCCCGCCCGGGGCGCGCCGCCTGGTGCAGCCGCCGGGGGCGGCCGGACGCGGGGGGCTTCAGCGGCAGCCTGCCCGGCGATGGCGGCTGCGCCATCCTGCATGAGCGCCGCGGCGACTCGATCCTGCAGCGTGAAGAGCTCGCCGAGCGGGCCGGCGACGTTGGCCGCGCGCGTCACCGTCCCACTGGACACGTCCACGAGACGCGCCGTTATCCTGATGCGGTCCCCGATCCGCTGGTAGCCGCCGGCCACGACCCAGGGCGCGCCCAGGCGCCGGCCCACCTCGACCGCCGACCGACCACCCGCGGGGCCGCCGTCGACCGCCGCGAGGCTCGCGATGCGCTCCAGGTCGACCGCCACGGTCTCGGCGACGCCCGCGCCGATCCAGTCGTCCTGCGGCGAGCCGGTGATGTTGACGAACGACACCACGGCTACGCGATCGCCCGCCTGCGGCACGCGGTCCGGTGCCGCGGGCTCCTGGGCGGCCGGCGCGCCGGATGCCGCGGCGAGCAGGACGGCTACGACCGGGGGAGTCCAGGCAGGCAGCGACCGCATACCATCACGTCAAGACGACCGGCGGCAGCAATTCGCTTACGCGAATCCGTTCCGTCGAACGGCGTCCGGTTGAGCTGGCATGCACGTTGGGACTATCGTTGTCCTCGAGAGCAGGACCGATGCGGCGCCTGGCATTGATGACTGTCGGATTCATCGTCGTGTGCAGCGTCGTCCCCTCGCTCCTGCCGCTCGAGGCCGTGGTGGTCGGATTCGTCTGCTTCGCCGGCTACGTGGCCTGGCGGATTCGGCCCCGCTGATCGTGCGCCGACCGGGTTCGTCGGCAGCCGGCGATACCCGTAGCGGAGACTACCCGAAAGTCGACGGGTGCGCCAGCATCGTTCCGCCGGCAGGCGGCGGCTGCGCGGCTACAGCGCCCTTCCCCGCCGCCGCAGAATCTCGTCCCGGCGGCGGTGCGCGTACGTCCGCAGATCCGTGATCTGATCGAACTCGTCGACGATCTCACGGCCGATCAGCTCCTCGAGCACGTCCTCGAGGGTGACGATCCCCACGAACGCCCCGAACTCGTCGATGACCGCCACCAGATGCTGGCGGCGATCGAGGAACGTGCGCAGCAGCCCGTCGAGCGGTGTCGAGTCGACCGCGAAGTGCAGCGGCCGCATCATGTCGTCGAGCGTCGCGTCGAACCGGTTCCTGGCGACGGCGGCCAGCACGTCCTGCCGATGGACGACGCCCACCAGGTCGTCGGGGTCGACGTCGAAGACCGGCACCCGGCTGTGCTTGCCGAGGTCGTCGAGCGCGGCGGCCTCGCGCGCGCTGACGCCGGCGGCCAGCGTGAACACGACCGGCCGCGGCGTCATGACGTCCCTTGCCGTCCGGGTCTCCAGCGACAGCACGTTGCGGATGACGCTCGCTTCGTGCGGCTTGAGCGTGCCCGCCCGCAGGCCCGACCCGACCAGGGTGAGCAGCTCCTCGTCGGAGACGCGGTGCTCCTGGTGTCCCGTCGAGACGAGCTTCGTCACCACCCGCGTCAACGCCACGAGCGGCCGGAACGACATCACCAGTCCGTGCAGCGGGTACGCGATCCAGGCCGCGAGGCCGCTTGCGTAGACCACGCCCACCGTCTTGGGCAGGACCTCCGCGAACAACAGGATGGCCAGCGTGAAGGCCGCGGAGAAATAGACCACGTTGCCGTCGCCGAACTCCCGCGCCGCGATGGCGCCTGCGAGAGCGCCGCCGCCCGTGTTCGCGATCGTGTTCAGCGACAGGATGGCGGCGATCGGACGGTCCACCTGCCCCCGCAGGCGGGTGAGCAGGCGGCCCGACCCGTGCCCCGCCCGCTCGAGCACCGCGATGCGGCTGGCGGGGACGGAATACAGCACGGCCTCGAAGAGGGAGCACGTAGCCGACGCGACCACGACGAATCCGACGACGAGCATCAGCTCGGGCATGAGAGACATCGCCTCCGTCTGGAGAGTCTACCTGGCAGTCGGGCAGCGAACTTGCGACAATGTCCGCCGACCATGCCTGCACGACGATTCTTCACGGACGTCACCCGCTACTTCGATCGCGCGGCCGCCCTGGGCTCCCATCCGGCGGGCCTGCTGGACCAGATCAAGCGCTGCAACAGCGTCTACCGCTTCGACTTCCCGATCCGTCAACGCGATGGGACGCTCACGGTGGTCCGCGCCTGGCGCGCCGAGCACAGTCACCACCGGCTGCCGGTCAAGGGCGGCATCCGCTACAGCGCCGAGGTGAACGAGGACGAGGTCATGGCGCTCGCGGCGCTGATGACCTACAAGTGCGCGATCGTCGACGTGCCGTACGGGGGCGCCAAGGGTGCCATCCGGATTGACACGACGCGGTACACGGTCGAGCAGATCGAACGCGTCACGCGGCGCTACACGCACGAGCTGATCCGCAAGAACTTCATCGGACCCGCGGTCGACGTGCCTGCGCCGGACCTCGGAACGAGCGCTCGCGAGATGGCCTGGATTGCGGACACGTACCAGGCCGTCCGCGGCGATCAGATCGATGCCCTGGGGTGCGTGACAGGCAAGCCCGTATCGCAGGGGGGCGTCGCCGGCCGCACCGAGGCGACCGGCCGCGGGCTGTACTACGTGCTCCGCGAAGCCTGCGCGCAGCAGCACGACATGCGGCGGCTCGGCCTCGGCTCGGGGCTCGACGGCAAGCGGATCGTCGTGCAGGGTTTCGGCAAGGTCGGCTTCTGGGCCGCGAAGTTCTGCCACGCCGACGGCGCGCGGATCGTCGGCGTCGCGGACCGGACCGGCACGATCGCGAGTCCCGGCGGCCTCGATCCCGAGGCCGTGCGCCGGCATCTCGACACCACCGGCAGCGTGGCGGGGTTCCCGGACGCCGTCGCCCACGACGACCCGCGCGCCGCCCTGGAGCTGGACTGCGACGTGCTCATCCCGGCTGCCGTCGAGAATCAGCTCACGGCGGAGAACGCCGGCCGCGTCGCGGCGCGCATCATCGTGGAGGGCGCCAATGGCCCGACCACGCCGGAGGCGGACGCCATCTTCGGCTCACGCGGCATCCTGGTCATTCCGGACGTCTACGCCAACGCGGGCGGCGTCATCGTGTCGTACTTCGAGTGGCTCAAGAACCTGTCCCACGTGCGGTTCGGCCGCCTCGAGCGCCGCTACCAGGAGCGCGCCGACAATCGGCTGCTGGGGGTCATCGAGTCGGTGACGGGCGCCACGCTGAGCGCCGGCGAGCGCGCTCAGGTCGTGCGGCCCATTCACGAGATGACCGTGGTCAACTCCGGCCTCGAAGAAACCATGACCAGCGCCTATCACCACATCCGCGACACGATGGATACCGTGAACGGGATCGACGATCTGCGCACGGCCGCGTTCTACCTCGCGATCGAGCGGGTCGCCCAGGCGTACCTGCAAATGGGCGTATTCCCGTAGCCCGCCAATGGTCGCCTGCGGCTCCGCTTGGCGCCCAACCAACCCGCCCGGGGACTTGCGCCGCTGAACCGGCGCGAGCCCCTGGTCAGGAGCGCAGATCCAGGCACACGAGCGTGTCCCCGTTCCTGACGTAGAGCAGCCCGTCGGCGATGGCCGGATAGGCCCGGATCACCGGCGGCAGGACGGGCGCCCGCGCCAGCGGCGCGAACCCGTCGGGGGACGCCTCGGCGATCACGAGCTCACCGGTCTCGCGGACGATGACGAGCCGGTCGCCGGCCAGGCTGACGCTGCCGGCCCGGAATCCGTCGACCGACCATTGCACGGTCCCCGTCCGCAACTCGACGGCCCGGAAGCTCGGACCGTACTCCTGCCGCCCATGGAACCCGTACAGGTAGCCGCCGTGGTGGACGCTCGTCGCGTAGTGGTTGGACAGGACATCGTCGGACGACCAGAGCGGCGCCAGTCCCGATCCGTCGACCTCGAACACGCCGGCGCCCGTGCCGTACGACGCGGACACGAAGATCAGGTCGCCGATCACGAGCGGGGTCGCCGCGTTGACCGAGGCCCGCAGCCGCGACGTCCAGCGCTGCTCGAAGCGTACCTCGCCGCTGGCCGGATGCAGTCCGATCAGTCCGTTGCGCGTAAAGAAGACGGCGTGCCGCACGCCGCCGAAATCGGCGGCGACCGCCGACGAGTAGCTGGCTTCGTCGGAGGTGGCGGTCCACAGCACGGCGCCGGATGCGGCGTCGAACGCCACGATGCCGGCGCCGGCCGCGCCGATGTTGGCGATGACGCGGCCGCCGTCGACCAGCGGCGAGCCGGCCGCGCCGAAGAACCCCTTGCGAAAGCCGAACCGCGCCTGCGTGTCGACATGCCACAGGGGCGCACCGGTCTCCAGGCCGACCGCATGGAGCTGCCCCTGCGCGCCGAAAGTGAAGACGCGGTCGCCGGACACCACCGGGACGGCGCGCGGACCCTCGTCGAACCCGAAATCGTCGCGGTAGGCCGTCGGGTAGTCGTACCGCCACAGGGGACGGCCCGTCAGCGCGTCCAGTGCCTCGAGCACCTCGCGGTCGCCGACCCGGTGGAACAGGAGCACCCGCTCGCGGGCAACGACGGGCCCGGCGAACCCCTCGCCGACGGAGCGGCTCCACAGCGTGGCCGGCCGATCCCCCGGCCAGCTGGTGCTCAGCGGGGGGCCGCCGTAGCGCCCGTCACGCTCGGGACCCAGGAACTGCGGCCATCCCTGAGCCTGAACCATGACCGACCAGCCCGCGAGCAAGACGACTCCGACGGCCAGCCGCGATTGCATCCTGTTCATGGGCGCGGATCGCCTCCTTTCGGACCGGCTGCCGTGGTCGCGGCCAGCGGCCGCACCGCCGCCTGCGGCCACTCCCGGGCCAGCATGGCGTAGACGATGTGGTCGACGAAGCGGTCGTAGAGCCACTCGGCGTCGCGGAGCAGGCCTTCCTGCCTGAAACCCAGGCGCGTGGGGACCGCCCGACTGCGGTGGTTGGCGACCGCGCAGCGAATCTCCACCCGGTTCAACCGGGCGTCGTTGAAGGCGTGGGTGAGCAGCACGCGGCAGGAGGCCGAGACCAGCCCGAGCCCCTGATAGTCCTCCCCGACCCAGTAGCCCAGGGACGTCAGACGATTCCGCCAGTCGATCGGGTGGTACCCCACGATGCCGGCGATGCGGTCGTGCCAGCGGATGGCCAACTGCAACCCCTTGCGGCTCTCGGAGTAGCTGCGCGCGGCCTGAATGAACGCCCGCGTGTGGGTGACGCGCTTGATGCTGTCGAGCCACGGCAGCCAGCGCCGCAGATAGTCGCGGTTGGCGTCCGTCAGACGGAACAGCTCGCTCGCGTCCTCGAGCTCGAGCGGCGCGAGCGTGACATGCTCGGCCACGGCAATCGGTCGCATGACTGGAATCGTTCCCCGCGCTGCCGGTGCCTCCGCGCCTGCAGGCTGCCGCGACGCTGCCGGCGATTATAACCGCGACCCGCTCCCGCGGGCGGGTTCGACGGCGCGGCGCGGGAGGCCGCGCGGCGGTCAGCGCGCCAGGGTCTCGTCCGTGATCCGGTACAGCCGCGATGCGGTGCGTATGAACAGGCTGCGGTGGGCGATGGCCGGCGTGGCCATCGTGAACTCACCCAGCGGGTTGGTGGCCAGGATCTCGAACTCGGGGCCGGCCTCGATGACGAAGGTGTCGCCGTCCTCGCTCAGCGCGAAGATCTTGCCGGCGTACGCCCACGGCGACGCGGTGAAGGCGGCGCCGACCGTGATCCGCTGGCGCCCGTAGACCTCCTCGCCGGTCCGGGCATCGTGACAGGTGAAGTAGCCGCGGTCCAGGAGCGTGTAGTAGTAGTCGCCGTAGATGATCGGCGACGTGTTGTACGAGCCCGACCGGGGCTGGAACCAGGCGACTCCCGCAGGCAACGGCTCTCCCTCGGACGCGGTCAGATCGCCCCGGGCGCCGGGCCGAATGGCATAGACCGGCCGCTGCCGGTCGCCGATGTAGCCCGAGCTGAGGTACAGCAGTCCGAACCGGGAGAACGGGGTCGGCGCCACGATCGACGACATGCCGGTCAGCTCCCACAGGGGGTTGCCGGCCAGGTCGTACGACCGCACCCTGTCGGTGCCCGTGGTCACGACCTCGGTGCGCTCGGCGTTCTCCCAGACGTAGGGGGTGGACCAGTTGGTCCCCTCGTCCCGACTCGCGCGCCACAGCTCCGCCCCGGTCTCCTTGCTGAGCGCAACCAGATAGGACTGCTCGTCGTTGTCGTTGACGATGTAGATGCGATCGCCGTGGAGTACCGGCGACGCCGCGGTGCCCCAGCCGGCCCGGGTCGTCACCGGGTCGAACCGGCGCGACCACAGCAGCCGGCCGTCGAGGGTCAGACAGAAGAGCCCCACGTTGCCGAAGTACGCGTAGACGTGCTCGCCGTCCGTCACCGGCGTCTCGGACGCATAGGTGTTCTTCAGGTGATGCGACGTCGGCGGCACCCCGCGGTGCACCTCCCGCTCCCAGCGGGTGGCGCCGGTCGACACGTCGATCGCGTACACGATCCAGCGATGCTCGTCGGACGGCACGCCCCGCTCGCCGCCCAGGTAGAGCCCGCCGAGCGGCGCCTCGACATCGCCCGTGCTGACGACGGTCGTCAGGAACACCGTGTCGCCCCAGACGATCGGGGAGCTCCACCCGAAGCCCTCGATGTCCCTGACCCAGGCGACGTTCTCGGTGGCGCTCCACGTCTCCGGCAGTCCGGACTGCTGCGACACCCCGAGCGCGCCGGGGCCCCGGAACCGCGGCCAGCGCTCCTCCGCGGCGGCCGCCGAAGCACAAACCGTGGCGATGATCGCTGCCGCAACCGCCGTCATCACGCGCTGCATGGCGACCATTCTACCGGCATTCCCGGTGGCGTGCACCGGCCCGGCTGCGCCGTGCCCACTGCACGATTTCAGGTCGCGCGGGCCGCGCAGCACCGCGGGCGACGGCGCCTGCCGCTATAATTGGCGAGTCTCGGAGCTTCCATCATGCGCCACATCCGCCTCGCCATCGCACTTGCCTGTCTCGCAGCTGCCACGATGCACGCGGGCACGCCGCAGCCGCAGGCGGAGGAACGCTTCGGCGGCCGCCTGTCGAGGATGCCGGTCGACCTGGTGACGACGCACACGGTGAGCGGATCCGGCGCGGTCAGCGCCACGCTGGAGGGCAACGAGCTGACCATCGTCGCGACGTTCGAGGGCATGAGCTCGCCCGCGACTGCGGCTCACGTGCACCGGGCGCCGCGCGCGCGGCGCGGGCCGGTAGCCTTCGGCGTCGATGTCCCGGCGGCGGCGGCGGGGCGCATCGAGACGACGGTGCCCCTCGCCGAGGAGCAGGTTGCAGCGCTCCGCCGCGGGCACTACTACCTGCAGATCCACACGGAGGGCAACGCCGGCGGAGAGCTGCGCGGCTGGCTGCTCCCGCGCTGAGGGACAGGCGCGGCTGTCGGTGCCCGGGCTGGAACAAAGCCGATGATGAATCTCGACGACATGGACGGCGCGCTGCCACCGGATGACTCCCCGCCGCCGGACAACCAGCGTCTGATCCGGCTCGTCGCCCTGGCGGCAAGCGTCGCCGTCGTCGCCCTCGGCATCGGGGCGTACTGGTTGCTGAGCGGCAGCGACACGGATGAGACGCCGGCGGCGCCGGAGCCCATCGCGGAAGCCCCCGCCCCGCAACCCCTTGCCGAGCCGGAGCCGGCGGTGGTCGAGCCGGAGCCGGTCGAGGTGCCGGAGCTGGAAGACAGCGACCCGTTCGTCGGCGCGGTGGTCGGCGGGCTGTCGTCCCATCCCGGTCTGGCAGCCTGGCTCACCGGCGAGCGCATGATCCGCCGCTTCGTCGTCGTCGTGGACAACGTCGCCAACGGCCGCAATCCGGCGCAGCACCTTCCGTTCATGCGGCCCGGGCGGCGTTTCAGCACGACCGGCGAGGCGCCCGACACGCGGATCGCCTCGGCCAGCTATCGGCGCTACGCCGTCCACGCCGAAATCATCGATTCGCTCGACGCGGACGGCGTCGGTGCGCTGTACGGCCTGCTCGAGCCCCTGCTCGACGCAGCCTACTCCGAGCTGGGCTATCCGGACACGCCGTTCAGCAGCGCACTGCGGCGCGCCGTCGACCACCTGCTCGAGGTTCCCGTGCTGGACGGCCCGCCGGCCGTGACGCGCGGCATGGTGTTCTACGAGCATACGAGCGAGCGCCTCGATGCGCTCACCTCCGCGCAGAAGCAGTTCATCGGCATGGGACCCGACAACGTGCGGGTCGTACAAGCCAAGCTGCGCGCGATCGCGCAGGCGATCGGGCTCGCGACGGGCCGCTGACCGACCGCTTCCGCGCCGCTCCCGGGGCCGCGCACCCGTCCGTCCCGGCGAATGGTATGGTGGGGCGCATGGTCCGCCTCGCACTGTGCCAGGCCAACCTGCCGGTCGGCGACATCGCCGGCAACCTCGAGCGGCTGCGCGCCCGGATCCGGGAAGCGCGGAACCGTGGCGCCGACCTCGTCGTCTTTCCCGAGCTCGCGATAACGGGCTATCCGCCGGAAGACCTGCTGCTCAAGCCCGGCTTCGTGCGCGACGCCGCAGCCGCGCTGCAGGACCTGGCCGCGGGGGTCAGCGGCATCGTCGCGCTGGTCGGCGCGCCCGACGGCGTGGTGGACGACGGCGCCGCGCCGCGCCGCCAGCCGGCCCTCCACAACGGCGCGGCCGTGCTGGCGGACGGCGGGATCGCGGCCTTCTACCACAAGCATCACCTGCCGAACTACGCCGTCTTCGACGAGCGGCGCTACTTCACGCCGGGACGGCAGGCCGTCGTCATCGAGATCGGCGACCGCCGCCTCGGAGTAACGGTCTGCGAGGACATCTGGGTGGCGGGCGGGCCGGCCGAATGGGCCGTGCTCGAGGGGCGCGCCGAGATGGTCGTCAACCTCTCCGCGTCGCCCTACCATCGGGCGAAGGGCCGGGAGCGCGAGCAGCTCTTCGCGTCGCGCTGCGTCGATCACGGCTGCTTTCTGGCGTTCTGCAACGCGGTCGGAGGCCAGGACGAGCTGGTCTTCGACGGACACAGCCTGGTGATCGCCCCCGACGGCACGGTGCTCGCCCGCGGGAAGCAGTTCGAGGAGGATCTGCTCGTCGTGGACGTCGAGCCGTGCCGGGTGCCCGGGCCGCGGACCGGCAACGAGCGGCCCCGGCTGCGGCCGGCGGGCGCAGGGGACGGGCGGACGCCGGAACCGGCGGCCACGCGGCGATCGGCCCGCGTCTCCGTCGTGCCCCTCTCCCGCCGCGCGTCGGCCGACAGGCCTCCGCTCGGGCCCCGACCGCCCGCGCGCCTGCTCTGTCCCGAGGCGGAGGTGTACCGGGCGCTCGCCCTCGGGACGGCCGACTACATTCGCAAGAACGGGTTTCCCGGCGGCGTGCTCGGCTTGTCGGGGGGCATCGATTCGGCGCTGGCGCTCACCGTCGCGGCCGACGCGATCGGCCCGGAGAACGTGACCGCCGTCTCGCTGCCGTCGCGCTACACGGCGGCGATGAACCGCGAGGACGCGGCGATCCTGGCCGACCGTCTCGGCGTGCGCCTGATCGAGCTGCCGATCGAGGATCTCGCCGCGAAGTACGGCGCGGTGCTGGCGGAGCCGTTCGCGGCCACCGCTCCGGACGTCACCGAGGAGAACCTGCAGGCGCGGATCCGCGGCAACATCGTCATGGCGCTCTCCAACAAGTTCGGTTGGCTGGTGCTCACGACCGGCAACAAGAGCGAGATGAGCGTCGGCTACGCGACCCTCTACGGCGACATGGCCGGCGGCTTCGCGGTGCTCAAGGACGTGCTGAAGACGTGGGTGTACCGGCTGGCCGTCTGGCGCAACCGCGACGGCGAGGTGATTCCGCAGCGGATCATCGACAAGCCGCCGACGGCCGAGCTGCGCGAGCATCAGCTCGACTCGGACAGTCTGCCGCCGTATGACCTGCTCGACGGGATCATCGAGGCCTACGTCGAGCAGGACCGGAGCCCGGAGGAGATCGCGGCACTGGGCTTCGAGCGGGAGGTCGCGGAGCGCGTGGTGCAGCTCGTCGATCGCGCCGAGTACAAGCGGCGCCAGGCCCCGCCCGGGGTGCGGATCTCGACGCGGGCCTTCGGGAAGGACCGGCGGCTGCCGATCACCAATCGCTACGTGCCCCGCCGCCGCTGACCGGCCCCGGCTTGCGGCGTGCCGGCGGCCGCTCGCTCACAGCTGGATCATCCGTGACCGCACCATCGTCTGGACGAACCGCGCCAGCCGCTCCTCCGCCGGCTCGACGCGGGCGCCGAACTCGGCGCGCAGCCGCCCGGCGATCTCGATCAGCGGGGTTGCGCCGTCGCAGGCCGTCCAGATGAACGTCCCGACGTCGTCGAGGCGGATGCGGTAGTACGGGTCGCCCAGCCGGGCCGCCAGCCAGCGCCCGGCGCGGCCTTCGCCGAGCTTCGGGCGGAGCACGACGCAGCACCCGTCTTCCACCTGCCGCCAGTCCAGCCGCCGGCGCGGGCAGGCACTCCAGAACCGTTCGGCTTCGGCCGTCATGCGCCGCCGCCGTCCGGGCCTCAGTCCGCGCCGCCGCCTGACGAGCCGCCGCCCATGGCGTTCAGGGGCACCTTGACCAGCGCGTAGTAGAGCACGATGAAGATCAGCGCGCCCCCGAGCGCGCTGTCGGCGATCTGCGGGAGGGCCAGCCATGGCAGCGCCTCGCTGGCCCCAACCATGAACGCCAGCAGGACCGCCATCAGGGCCTCGCCGGCTATGAAGCCGGACGACAGCAGCACGCCGGTGTTGGTGGCCCGCGTGCGCTGCTCCCCGGTCGCCTGCTGCTGGTCGAGCGAGCGGGACAGCCACCCGCGAACGAGTCCGCCGACGAAGATCCCGGCCGTCGAGGCGAGCGGCAGGTACATGCCGACCGCGATCAGCATCGGCGACGGCGCGCTGATGAGGATCAGGACGCCGGCCAGCGCCATCCCGGCAATGACCAGCGGCCACGCCATCTCGCCGCCGACGATGCCCTCCGACATGAGCGCCATCAGGCCGGCCTGCGGGGCCGGCAGCTCGGGACTGCCGATCTCGTAGACCCGGTCCATCAGGATCATCGGGTAGATGAGAACCATCGCCGCGACGGTCACCCCGATCAGCTCGCCGATCTGCATCTTCCACGGCGTCCCGCCCAGGATGTGGCCGACCTTCAGATCCTGGAGCATGTCGCCGGCAACGCCGCAGGCGCAGCAGACGACCCCCGCCACCGCCAGCACCCCGAGGATGCCGCTCGGTCCGGTCACGCCGATGCCGACCATGACGATGGCCGCGATCAGCAGCGTGCTGAGCGTCAGCCCGCTGATCGGGTTGTTGGAGCTGCCGAGGACCCCCACGAGGTAGCCGGCGACGGCGGCGAACAGGAAGCCGAGGACGACCATCAGGACGGTGAGCAGAATGGCGCCGCCGAAGCTCCCGCTGAAGTACCAGTAGAGGCCGAACAGCGGCACGGCCAGCACGCCGATCGCCAGACCGACCTTGCGGACGCCGATGTCGACGTCCTGGCGTCCGGCGCCGCCCTCCTGCGACGTCTGGAGGTCGCCGAGCGCGCGGCCGATGCCCTCGATGAGCGACGTGCGCAGCCGGTAGAGCGTGTAGAACGCCGCCACGATCATCGTCCCGACGGCGAGCGGCCGGACCTGCCGCTGCCAGACCTCCATGCTCAGCTCCACGAACCCCCCGGCTCCGGTCGCCTGCGCGGCGAGCGCCGGGTTCAGGAAGAGGCCGAGCGGCACCAGCAGCAGCCAGCCGAGCACCGCGCCGGCGAACAGCGTGGCGGCGATCTGCGGGCCGACGATGAAGCCGACGCCGACGAGCGCCGGCGAGGCCCCCGGCGACTGCAGGAGGAAGCCGCCGACGTAGCTCACCTGCTGGCCCAGCATCTCGATGGTCGAGCGCCCGAGCGACACGAACACGGTGGCCGAGTCGGAGACCAGCTTGAGGCCGTTGGAGTTCTTGAGGAGCTCCCACGCCCCCGCCATGCCCATCGCCTTGAAGACGTAGGCCGCGCCCGTCTGCCGGCCGCCCTGCCCGGCCTTGACCAGCTCGGCCGCGGCGACGCTCTCGGGAAACGGCAGCTCGGCCTCCACCACCAGCGTGCGGCGCAGCACGATGATGAACAGCACCCCGAGCACGCCGCCCACCAGCATGATGGCGGTGCTCTCCCAGTACTGCAGCTCGTCCCAGACGCCGGTGATGACGAACGCCGGGATGGTGAAGATGGCCCCCGCGACCAGCGCCTCCCCCACCGACGCGGTGGTCCGCGCCATGTTCTCCTCGAGCACCGAGCCCCCGAGAATGCGCAGGGCGGCCATCGCGACGACCGCCGCCGGGAAGGTGGCGGCCACCGTCAGGCCGGCCCGCATGCCGAGGTACGCGTTGGCCGTGCCGAGCACGATCGCCATCGCGGTGCCGAGGAAGACCGCACGGAAGGTCAGCTCGGGCAGCGTGGATGCCTCCGGAACGAACGGCACGAACGGCCGGGACGGTGCATCGCTGCTGGGATTCATGGGGCCATTCTGCACGACGCGGCGGCGGTTGTCATCCCGGTCTGCGCGCTCGGCCAGTCGCCCGTCCGGCTGCGGCCGCGTGATAGGGTTGTCCGGCAGGAGGTTCCGCGATGGCCGTCACGGTAGGACAACCCGCTCCCGAGTTCACGCTGCACGAAACCCCGGACCGACAGCGCAGCCTGCGCGACTACCGCGGCAGGAACGTGGTGCTCGTCTTCTTCCCCGGCGCGTTCACCGGCGTGTGCACCACGGAGATGTGCGCGCTGCGCGACCGCATCGACCAGTTCAGCGCCCTGAACGCGGAGGTCGTCGGCATCACGGTCGATGCGCCGTTCGTCCAGCAGGCCTGGAAGGCCGCGAACAACGTGGATTACACCTTCCTCAGCGACTACGACCGGGAGGTCGTGACCGCCTACGACGTCGCGTTCCCGGGCCTGGCCGGCATGCAGGGGTACGTCGCCGCCAACCGCGCCGTGACGGTCATCGACAGGGACGGGGTGGCCCGCTACCACTGGGTCGCCGAGAGCCTGGGCGTCGAACCGGACTACGAGGCGATCCGGACCGCGGTGGCCGCGCTGGCGTGAGGATCCCGTGCGGGGTGCGCCATTGCCCCCCGCCGGCGCCCCGCCCGCCGCCGGCATCAGCGCGGCGGGAGCGTCAGCAGGCTGCCCGGCGGCCGCTGCACGTCGAACGCCTTGAGCGTGTAGTTCACCAGCGTGTAGTGGCCGACCAGGCCCGCGAGGTCCATCAGGCCCTCGTTGCCGAAGAGCCGCTGCGCGGCCTCGAAAGCGTCGTCGCTCAGCTTCGGCGCGCGTATCAGCTCGCGCACGACGCGGATGATCGTCCGTTCCGGCTCGCCCAGCCCCGGCAGATCGCCGGCATCGTCCAGCGGCCGGTCGTGTCGGAGCAGATCGATGATCTCCGCCTCGAGTCCCGCGTTGCGGCCCAGCGGCTCGTGCGCCGACCACTCGTACTGGCTGTCGAGCGCGCGTGCGGCGGTCAGGATGGCCAGCTCGGCAAGCCGCTGGTCGCGGCTGCCGTCGGCCCCGAAGCGCAGGTAGGAGCTGGCCGGAAACAGATGCTCGGCCATGCGCGGGCTGTACATCCACATGCCGATCGGACCGCGCAGGCCGCTGGCGTAGCGGCTGTCCGGATGCACGACGATGTCGAAGACGCGCTGCGCCTCGGGATCGAGCGAGTCGCGCCTGATGCGCGGCAGCCGCGCCCAGGAGTCTTCATGGATGCCCGGCGGGATGTCGTCCGCCGTGACCTCGCGCGGAGTGAACGTGTCGTCCTGAGCCGCAGCCGCGGAAGCGGCCTGCGCCCCGACGACGTCGTGGCCGCTGCAGACGGCGAGCGCGGCCACGCAGAATGCCAACGCCAGGGACCTGAGCTGCACGGAGAACCTCCTTTTTCACCTATGGTCTCTCGCCGCCGCCGCCCGGCGCAAGCCCGCGCCGCAAATCCGCCGTGCCGGCGGTGGCGCGCACCGCGGCGTCCAGCGGCCCGCGGCAAGCAGCCGCGTGCCCTGCGCTATCCTGTGGGGTCGCTCCGCCCGAGATCAGTGACGTGAAACGCATTCCCGAGATCTACGCCGCGAAGCGCGCCGCCGGCCGGCCCGTCGTGTCCATCGAGTTCTTCCCGCCCAAGACGCCGCAAGGAGACGAGAGCCTGTTCCACCGGGTGCTGCCCCGGCTGGCGGCGGCCCGGCCCGACTTCTGCTCGGTCACCTGCGGCGCCGGCGGCGACGGCGTGCGCGCCCGGACCCTGCAGATCGTCGACCGCATGCAGCGGGAGCATGAGCTGACCGCGATGGCGCACGTCACCTGCGTCAGCTTCACGCACGCGGGGATGGACGACTTCCTCGACGAGGCGGCGGGCCTCGGCATCCGCAACATCCTCGCGCTGCGCGGCGACCCGCCTGCCGACCGGCCCGACTTCCGGCGGCCGCCCGGCGGCTTCGACTACGCCTACCAGCTCATCGACGTGCTGCAGGCGCGGGCGAGCGAGTTCGCGATCGGCTGCGCCGGCTTTCCCGAGGGCCACCCCGAGTGCACGGAGGGACGGCACGTCGACTGGCAGCGGCTGCGGGACAAGGTCGAGCACGGCGCGGAGTTCATCCTCACGCAGCTCTTCTTCGACAACGCCGACTACTTCGAGATGGTCGACTACCTGACCGGCAGACTGGGCGTCACCGTGCCCATCACGCCTGGCATCCTGCCCATTCTCAACACGCGACAGGTGAAGCGCTTCACGGCGCTCTGCGGCGCGGCGCTGCCCGCGTCCCTCGTTGCGGAGCTCGACCGGCTCGGCGGCGACGACGAGGCGGTGACGGCGTTCGGCATCGACTTCGCCACGCGGCAGTGCGAGGCGCTGCTGGCGGGCGGCGCGCCCGGCCTGCACCTGTACGCCCTCAACCGCTCGAAATCGGCGGTCGCGATACTCCGCAACCTGGGATTGGCCTAGGAAGAACGACCGGGGGAAGGGGTTCGGAACCGGCGCGCCGCCCGTGACGGTGACGGCGCGCCGTTCCGAGACTGCATCATGCCGGGACG
This sequence comes from Vicinamibacterales bacterium, assembly GCA_965222265.1. Taxonomy (GTDB): domain Bacteria; phylum Acidobacteriota; class Vicinamibacteria; order Vicinamibacterales; family UBA8438; genus JAAXGX01. The sequence continues at coordinate 3,092,496 of CBDCTP010000003.1, read as the reverse complement.
ACAGGTCCCGGGCGGACGGAGCTCACTGCTGCTGGTCCTGCGCCAGGTCCTCGGTCGGCCACTGCTCGACCCCGCACAGCGGGCAGCCGACGGCGACCTCACCCTCCTCGAGATCGAGTCTGGCGCGACGGCTCTCGACCTCCGCCCGGAACTCCTCGTCGGTCAGGTAGACGCCGCGCATCAGGTTGATGAACATCTGGTCGACCGAACGGTGTCCCCCACCCGACCAGTTGCGCGGATCGGGCACGTTGGGGTTCGACGGCGAGTTGTTGAAGTAGCCCGTGATGCGCAGGATCGTGCCCTTCGGCAGCAGGGGGGCCGCATCGTCCTCGTAGTTGTAGACGCGCACCCAACTGTGGTCGTACCCCGAGCAATTGAGCGTCTCGACCGTGATGCCCCAGATGGCGTCCAGGCACATCCGCACACCCGGCGCGTGCATGTGGGGCTCGAAGATCGTGATCAGCGCATTCTCCGGCAGCGTGAAGTACGCCTCCATCTCCTGATCCGGATCCATGGCCTCGATGTCGAGATCGACGCCGTTGCCGAAGGACATACGCACCCACTTGCGCGTCGGCTGGTAGCCCCGCGGATGGAACTTGAAGCCCACGTCGAGGTGGGCCTGCGTGCGGGCGCCGTTCGCGTGCAGGTGCATGGAGTTGAACACGAGGTTCGAGCCCGCCTCCATGATCCGCCCCGCCTGGGGATCGAAAACGTCGGCGTTGCGCCCCACCTCGTGCGTCGGCCAGCGGCGCTGCGCGGCCAGCGGATCCACCTCGTTCGGATCGGGAGTGGGGTCGGTCACGGCGAGCGTCGCGTGGTGCACCACGAACAGCCCGCCGACCGTGTTGCGCGGCGTCCCCTCGCTGGACTCGGTGATTTCCTTGTACTCGAGCGCCGCCACGTAGCGGTCCTCGGTGAGCCCCGTCGGCACCTCGCCGATGGATCCCCACCAGTCGGGCGCGTCGCCCTCCACGGTCACGCTCGGCGACGACACGATCAGATCGGGTTGCCCGATCTCCCACTCGTCGACGTCAATGAATGCCACCGGCGGCGGCAGGTCGGCCCGATCGCCCTCCGGGGCACCGTTGTCCGCCCACTTCGCGATCAGGGCAATCTCTGCGTCGCTCAGCGACGGATCGTCCTTGAACTGCTGGATGCCGATGTCCTTCTCGATGTACCAGGGCGGCATGACGCCCAGCTTGTCGCGGAGGCCCGTGCGGTACTTCATGGCCCTGGCCCAGGGACGCACCTCGTTGTAGTCGATCAACGACATCGGCGCCAGCGATTCGGGCCGATGGCACTTCTGACAGCTCCGCTGGAGGATTGGGGCGATGTGCTTGCTGAACGTCACCTCTTCCTGGGTCGGTGGCTGCGCAGCCACCGGCGCCGGAGACGCGACGACCGCCACCACTGCCGCGCCGAGCAACACCTGCCACGCGAACGCCCACCGCCGGTCTCGCATCGTCGTCATCTATTCCCTCCTCGATGCCAACGCCGTCTACAGTCCACTGAGAGTCCGTGCCATTCTATCGACCCGTCCGGGAAACGGCAATCCTGAAACGCATCGGGGCGCCTCGCCGCCCTCGGTGCAACGCGGGGTTTTCACCACGGACTGCTTGACATGCGAGCACGATTCGGTTGTACCTGAAACGTCCCGGCGCCGCACGGCCGCGAGCTGCCGGGCGAGGGGGAAGATGCAATGACCAGACGACTCGTGGAGCTCATCAGCGTGGCGGCGGGTCTCATGGCGCTGATCGGGCTGCTGAACCTGGCGGCCGCACCAGGCGCCGGACCGGCCTCGATCGGCGGCGTGGAGGTCTCGGCCTCGGCCGCCGAGGGCGCGGGGCAGGCGGCGGGAGGCGGGCTCCGCACGGCGTGGGGCGATCCCGACCTCGAAGGCATCTGGAACGACCCGTACCAGATCCCGCTGCAGCGGCCGGAGCAGTTCGCGGACGTCGCGGAGTTCACGGACGAGCAGCGGACGGCGCTCGATGAGCAGCGCGGCGCCATGCTGCGCCGGGACGAGCGTGCGCCGATCGGGACGGAACGCGACGTCCGGGGCGCCTACAACGCGGTCTTCGAGTCGATTCGGCCCACCGGGGACCGCACGTCGCTCGTCGTGGACCCGCCGAACGGGCGCATTCCGCCGTACACGCCGGAAGCGGAGGACCGGCTGCGGACGGAACGGGAGTTTGCGCTGGCGCTGCTGCAGCCCACCGAGACGTGCCGCCTGCAGGAATCGGCCTGCGCCGGGTGGTCGTACGGGCCGGTGTCGCCGCTACGCGAAGAGGTGCCGCCGTTCTACAACACGGGACGGCTGAACCGCAACGACGGGCCGGAAGACCGCAGCCTGACGGAACGCTGCATGGGCGCCGGGCTGCCCGTCTTCAACGGGTTCCGCCGTATCGTGCAGTCGCCCGGCGCGGTGGCGATCTTCTACGACGTGGGCCAGGGACAGGGTTGGCAGCGCGTCATCCCGGTCGGCGCGGGCGAGCACCTGCCGAGCCACGTCCGCCCGGAATTGGGAGACTCCCGTGGCCGCTGGGAGGGCGACACGCTGGTGGTCGACGTCGCGAACTTCTCCCCGAGGCGCAGCTACCGCGGCTCCCGCGAGAACCTCCATCTGGTCGAGCGCTGGCGCCGGCTCGACGAGACGACGCTGGAATACGTCGTCACGATCGACGATCCGACGACCTGGACGCGGCCGTGGACGGTCCGGCAGGAGCTGGAGCGGCAGGACGGCGGAGCGAACCGGATCTACTACGAGCCGCGCTGCCACGAGGGGAACTACGGCCTGCCGGGACAGCTCCTCGGGAGCCGCGTGGAGGAGCGGGCGTTCGCGGAGGGGCGCGGCCCGGACCCCGCCACCCGGGACACCGCCACCGGCGGGGGCACCATCGACGACCCGTTGGGAAGATAGCTTCAATCAAACGGGGCTGCGCCCCGAACCCCCGGCGTCCGCTTGCGGGGACCCCTGCGCCCCGCGCCGCTCCCGCCGAGGCGCGCTGTGCGCGCCTTGCGGAGTCTGCACCGTTCTACGGCGCAGACTCCTAGCAAAAAGCCCCGCCGCAACGCGCCCATGCATTGCGGCGGGGCTCTCGATCACAACCGGGGGCGCAAGCGATCTCTGATCCGTTGCGCTCCGCTACCCTACGCCAGGACGCCGTCGACGACCTTCCCGTGCACGTCGGTCAGGCGGAAGTTCCGCCCCTGATACGGGTAGGTCAGCCTCGTGTGGTCGACGCCGAGCAGATGCATCAGCGTGGCGTGCAGGTCGTGGATGTGCACCGGGTCCTTCGTGATGTTGAACGCGAAGTCGTCGGTCTCACCGTACGTGGTGCCCGCCTTGACGCCGCCGCCGGCCATCCAGATCGTGAACGCGCGCGGGTGGTGATCGCGCCCGTAGGTCTCGTCGGTGAGCCGGCCCTGGCAGAAGATGGTGCGCCCGAACTCACCGCCCCAGACGACCAGCGTGTCGTCCAGCATCCCGCGGTCCTTCAGGTCCTGGACCAACGCCGCCTGCGGCTGGTCGACGTCCTTGGCCTGCACCGTGATCCGCTTCGGGAGCTGGGTGTGCATGTCCCAGCCCCGGTGGAACAGCTCGATGAAGCGCACGTCGCGCTCGGCCAGCCGCCGCGCCAGCAGGCAGTTGGCCGCGAAGGTGCCGGGCGTGCGTGAATCGGGTCCGTAGCGCTCGAAGACGCTGTCGGGCTCGTCCGACAGGTCGGTCAGGTCCGGCACGGAGGCCTGCATGCGATAGGCCATCTCGTACTGCGTAATGCGCGTGGAGGTCTCCGGATCGCCGAACGTCTCGCGGTCCTGCTGGTTGAGCTCGCCCAGATCGTCGAGGAACCGGCGCCGGAGGTTTCTGTCGACTCCGGGGGGATTCGACAGGTACAGGACGGGATCGCCGGTGGAGAGGAACTTGATGCCCTGGTACTCGGAAGGCAGGAACCCGCTGCCCCACAGCCGGTCGTACACCTGGTTGCCGCCGCGACTCGAGACCATGACGACGAAAGTGGGCAGGTCGCTGTTCATGCTCCCCAGCCCGTAGGACAGCCAGGCGCCGACGCTGGGCCGGCCCGCCAGCTGGGCGCCGGTCTGCAGGAACGTCATGCCCGGGTCGTGGTTGATCGCCTCCGTGTGCATCGTCTTGATGAAGCACAGCTCATCGGCCAACTTGGCGGTATGCGGCATCAGCTCGCTGATCCACGCCCCGGACTGGCCGTGCTGGTCGAACTTGAAGACGGACGGGACGATGGGGAAGCCCGCCTGCGTCGCCGTCATCGGGGTCAGGCGTTGTCCCTGCCGGACCGACGGCGGCAGATCGGTCCCGCGCAGCTTTGCCAGTCCCGGCTTGTGCTCCCACAGGTCGTGCTGTGAGGGCGCTCCCCCCTGGAACAGGTAGATCACCCGCTTGGCCTTGGGCGCGAAGTGCGGCAGCCCCGGCAGCCCGCCGACCGACGCGGGCGCGGCGCCGGCCCCCTTGGCCAGCAGATCCTCGTGGACCAGCGTCGCCAGGGCGGCGGCACCGATCCCGGTGCTCGAGAGCTGGATGAAGCGCCGCCGCGTCAGAAGCCGCTCAAGTTCAGAGTTCATCGGCTATTCCTTTGTGATGGTCCGGTCGAGGTTGAGGATCAGGCTGGCAACCATCGTATGGGAGGCCAGCTCCGCAACGTCCAGCGTCTCGTCGCGGGGGGACTCCCCCATGCTGACGAGCTCGAGCGCGGCCGACCGATCGGCCTCGTAGCGGTCCAGGTAGGCGTGGAAGGCGTCGAGCAGGACCGCCTCGGCCTCGGGCGTAGGCCGATGGCCCGTTGCGAGGCGGTAGGCATAGGCGATCCGGTCATCGGGCATCGTCCCGCCCTCGGCGAGCATCCGCTCCGCCAGCCTGCGCGAGGCCTCCACGTAGGTGACGTCGTTCATCAGGTTCAAGGCCTGCAGCGGCGTATTGGTGCGGCTGAGGCGGACGATGCAGGTCTCGCGCGTCGACGAATCGAACGCCAGCATCGACGGCGGCGCGAGCGTTCGCTTCCAGTACGTGTACAGGCTGCGGCGGTAGAGGTCGTCGCCCTCGGACTGCTTGTATTGCTGACTGACCTGTTCCTCCCACAGGCCCTCGGGCTGATACGGCCTGACCGAAGGCCCGCCGACCTCGTCGACGAGCAATCCGGCGATCGACAGGGCCTGGTCGCGGATCATCTGTGCCGGCATGCGCATCCGTGGTCCGCGCGCCAGCAGGCGATTCTCCGGGTCGGCCTCGAACGCCTCCGGCGTGACCGGCGATGCCTGCCGATAGGTGGCGCTCGTCACGATCGCCCGCTGCAGCGCCTTGACGTCCCAGCCGGAATCGATGAAGGTCGTCGCGAGCCAGTCGAGCAACTCCGGATGGCTCGGGTACTCCCCCTGCAACCCGAAGTTCTCGGCCGTCTTGACGATACCGGTCCCGAAGTACATCTGCCAGAAGCGGTTGACGGCCACGCGGGCGGTCAGCGGGTGGTCCGGCTCGACGAGCCAGCGGGCGAACGCCAGACGGTCGTTCTCCTGACCCTCGGTCAGCGGGGGCAGCACGGCCGGCACCCCGGGCTCCACCCGCTCGCCGGGCACGTCGTACGCGCCGCGAATCAGCAGGTGCGTGTCGCGGCGCGGCTCCATCTCCTCCATCACCATGACGGTCGGGAAGCTGGCCCAGAGCTCGGCACGCTCGCGCTCGAGGTCCTTGACCTTGCGCCCCGCCTCCTGAACCGGCTGCGCCGCGTACTGGTCGAGGAAGGCGAGCCGCAGCTTCGCGGCCTGCCCGGCCGTCCGGCTGGCCGGCGCAATCCGCGCAATCTCGGTCAGCGTCTCCCCGGTCGCCACGACCGCCGCCTGCTCCGGCGTCAGCGCCTCCATGTAGATGCGCACGTCATCGATCATGCCCTGGAACCGGGGTCTCGAATCGGTGGAGCCGGACTCCTCGGGAGCAGACCCGCTGGCACCGATGCGCAACGGCTCCCTGGTTCGCATGGGGTTGTTGATCCCGTCGAGCAGGGGGTTGATCTCCCGCGACTCGCCGTTGACGTAGATCCGGAAGCTCTCCGGCACTCGCTGCCCATCGTAGGTCACGAGCACGTGCTGCCATTCGTTGAGCGGCAGCACGTCGGTGGATTCGATCCGCAGCCCGTCGTCCGCGTAGCGCTGCGACAGGTTGACCTGCAGCTTCCCTTCCAGCAGATACAGGCCCCACCCCTGCTCGCCCTGGTCGCCGGCCAGCGCGCGCGACACGATCACGCCGTCGGGCGCGGTGGGATAGATCCAGGCCGCCAGGGTGAACGGCTCGGCGTAGGTGAAGTTCGCGATGTCGCCGGCGTTGATGAACCGCTTGCCGTCGAAGCTCATCGCCTCGCCCACCCGGCCCGGGGCGAAGCGCGGCAGACCGTCCTCCAGCGTCACGTTGAGCGGGAACGTGTAGGTCACCGGCTCCCTGGGCGGCCGCAGGTGGGACGTCACGCCCTGGTCGGGGGTCACCGCCTCGGGGCTGTAGGTGCCGCCGATGTCGCCGTCGAGCGGGTGATGCACCAGGAGCTTGTCGCGCAGGACCCAGTCGATCGGCCAGGCGTTGCGCAGCGAGTTCTCCCACTCGGTCCGGGCCTCGGCCGCGCCGGCCTCGAGGCTCGCGAACTCCTCCCGGGCCGTGGCGAGCTTCTCGTCGAACTCGGCCAGCTCGGCGAAGTTCTCCTCGGTCGGCGCCGTGATGATCGGCGGCGAGCTGAAGTACTTGAACGCCTTCGCCCCCAGGCCCCGCAGATTGCCGCGCTCGGGAACGTTATTGAAGTAGGAGTATATCTGGTAGAACTCCTTCTGGCTGAGCGGGTCGAACTTGTGGTCGTGGCAGCGCGCGCACCCCAGGGTCAGCCCCATCCACACCGTCCCCGTCGTCGAAACGCGATCGACCACGTACTCGGTCAGGAACTCCTCCGGGACGATGCCGCCCTCGCCGTTCTGGCTGTGGTTGCGGTTGAAGGCCGTGGCGATTCTCTGCTCGAGCGTGGCGTCGGGGAGCATGTCGCCGGCGATCTGCTCGACGGTGAACTGATCGAACGGCATGTTGTCGTTGTAGGCGCCGATCACCCAGTCGCGGTAGCGCCACATCTCCCGCGGGGCGTCGGTCTGATACCCGCTCGAGTCGGCATACCGGGCGCCGTCCAGCCACTCGACCGCCATCCGCTCGCCGTACGCCGTCGCGGCGAGCAGCCGGTCGACGTGCCGCTCGTAGGCATCGGGCGCGTCGTCGCTGAGGACGGCGGCAATCTGGTCCCCGGTCGCCGGGAGCCCGGTCAGATCGAACGTGACGCGGCGAATCAGCGTGAGGATGTCGGCCTCGCGAGCCGGGCTCCAGCCTTCCTGCTCGAGCCGGGCCCGAACGAAGCGGTCGATCGGGTTGCGGACCCATTCGCTGTCGGCGACCGGCGGCGCCGACCGGCGCTCGGGAGGAATGAATGCCCAGTGCGACTGCCACTCGGCCCCCTGATCGATCCACAGCCGCAGGGTCTCGATCTGGTCGGGGCTCAGGGCGTCCTCGTCGGCACCCGGCATGACCGGCGTGTTCAGGCCGAGGCGGTAGGGCATCCGCACCAGGGCGTCGGAGGCGCTCACCCGGTGGATCAGCAGGCTCTCCTCGGGGTTGCCGGCAACGATGACCGGACCACCGAACTCACCGCGGTCGGCGAACGGCCCCTCCGCCACGTCCAGACGCAGACCCCTCTGCCGCGCCTGCGCGTCCGGCCCATGACAGGTGAAGCAGCTCTCCGACAGGATGGGCCGGACCTCGCGGGCGAAGTCCACCACGCGCGCGGGCATCGGCGCGGCATCGGCCGCAACGGCAACCTCGCCGTCCCAGTGCGCGCCGCCGTCGATCCACAGGCGGACGGCCTCGATCTGATCGTCGGTCAGCGACCGTCCGGATGACGCCGGCGGCATGCGCTGGACGCTGTCGCCGGTGGTCAGCCGCTGGAACAGCGCGCTGGCCTCGGCGTCCCCGGGCACGACCAGCGTCCCGATGAAGTCGTGCGTGTCGAGGCGCAGGTCGGCCTGCCGCGCGTTCTCGTTCGGGCCGTGGCAAGCCAGACACGATCGCGCGAGGATCGGCCGGATGTCGCGGTTGAACTCGAGCGGCTGCGCAGGTTCCTGCGCGGATGCGGCGCGTAGATCGCTACTCAGGTACCCGGCAGGCACCAACGCGAGAACGGCGAACAGAAGCACGGCGCGGCGTAGAGTCATCTTCATGGCACCCCTCACGGTGCATGGTAGGACTCCGGCCTGCGCTATGCAAGCAGATCCTCGGCCTGACGGTGCCGGCGGCGCATTTCTGGGATACGTGGCGCGTCCGGCGCGCCGGGATTCAGGAACCGGCGCGGCGGGGCATCAACTGCGGTCCATCCACTCGACGAACCGCGACGGCTCCTCCACGATCATCACGCGCACGACGCGCTGATGCTCGTGCATGAGCTGCTTTGCAGCTTCGCGGGCGGCGTCGGCCGAGGGATACTGCGACGCGGCGGCGGGTGCGTTCATGGCTCCACCTCGAACGGTGGCGACAAGCTTGAACATCAGTGTGCTCGCGGATCATACCATCTCGCGCGCCCGCCGCAGGCTCCCTATCGCTCCGGGAAGTTCCGCCAGGACGTGGTGCCCAGAACCAGGTCGACCACCTCGCCGTAGCTGGCGATCCCGGCCTGGACGCGGTTCGCCCGCAGATAGCGGTCGTAGACGCGATTGGCGTTGCGCTGCACGAACGGCACGGCGGCGCGCAGCCGCAGCGCCACGGCGCGCAGGTCGGCGGCGGGCCCGGCGGCCAGACGCCCCCACACCCGGCCACGGCCCTCCTCGTCGAGGTGGCGCACGACGCGCGGCATCAGATACAGCCACGCGCTGTAACGCGACGCGTCATCGCCGGCCAGGCACGTCAGCCAGCCCACGAAGCTCGCCTCGGACTCGGCGGCGTAGCCGGCGAGATGGGCCCACTCGTGCGCGACGACGTACGGGCGCTCGAACGGGAGCACCGCGTCGTTGACCAGAATCTCCAGCGTGAACGGACTGATCATCCCGGCGATGCCGGCCCATCGGAAGTACGGCGCCAGCAGCGTCGCCTTCGGGACCCCGACGACCGCGGCCCGGCCGCTGCCCAACTCCCGCTGCACGCGCTCGAAGGCCGGCCCCAGACGTGCCGGAAGCGCGTCCAGCGCCGGCCACGCGGCTCGCGCCACCGCCGGGTACAGGTCGTTGAGCCGGTCGGCGGTCTCGACACCCAGCGCCCCCAGCGCCTGCGCGGTGACGCGGCCGGCATCGTGGCCGAGCTTCGCGGCGAGCGGCTCGCGACGGTAGTTGAATCCCCACATCACCAGGAAGACCAGGTAGACGGCGGCCGCAAGCGCGATCGTACGCAGCCCGGCGACCAGGACGGCGCGCGGCAGGCCGCCGGTACCAGCGCGTCGCACCGCGGCGATCCACCAGACACCGACGCACGCCGCGGCGCCCGCGAGGAGCAGGTCGAACAGGGCGAACGGAACGAAGCCGGACAACGGCGCGAGCAGATTCTGGAGCGTCGGATAGAAGCGGCGCGAGTAGAGCGCCTCGACCCAGGACGAGGGGGTGGGCAGCACGGCCAGCAGGCCGGCCGCGAAGATCAGCGCCGCGTGCGCGAGCCGCACGCGGGCCATTCTCGCACGACGGCGGCGTGCGGTCCCCGCGGCGCGCCGCGGGCTGCTAGACTCAGCAGATGGCCGGGCGCGAGGCGGAGAGCTGGGGCCGTTCGACGGTCGAGACGGCGTGCCCGCTCGACTGTCCCGACACCTGCAGCCTCGCGGTTTCGGTCGAGAGAGGACGGATCGTCCGGATCGACGGGTCGGCGCGGCACGACGTGACCGCGGGCTTCATCTGCGGCAAGGTGCGCCGCTTCGGCGAGCGGGTCTACGGCGACGACCGGCTGCGGCGCGCCGGCCTGCGGGACGGTCCGAAGGGACAGGGCAGGTTCAGGCACGTCGGCTGGGATCAGGCCCTCGACGTGGTGGCCAGCAGGATGCTGGCGCTCCGCGAGCGCTGGGGCGCCGAGGCCATCCTGCCATTCTCGTACGGCGGCTCGAACGGCCTGCTCACGCAGGACACGGCCGACGCGCAGCTCTTTCGCCGCTTCGGCACCAGCCGGCTGGCGCGCACCGTTTGCGCCGCACCCACCACGGCTGTCAGCAGTGCACTCTACGGCCGGATGCCGGGCGTCGCCTATGCCGACTACCGGCACGCGCGCCTCATCATCGTCTGGGGCGCCAACCCGTCCGTGTCCAGCATCCATCTGGTTCCGCACATACGCGCGGCGCTGAACGAGGGCGCCGCGCTGGTCGTCATCGATCCGCGCCGCACCGCGCTGGCCAGGCAGGCGGACATCCATCTCGCGGTGCGCCCGGGCACCGATGTCGCGGTCGCGCTGGCGCTGCACCGGTTCCTCTTCGAGCACGATCTGGCGGACCAGGCGTTCCTTGCCGCCCACACCCGCGGCGCGGATGCGCTGCGCGAGCGTGCCGCGGAATGGACCGTCGAGCGTGCCGCGGCCGTCGCCGACGTCGACCCCGAGTTGATTGAGCGCGTGGCGGAGCTGTACGCGGAGACGTCACCGGCCGTCATCCGGTGCGGCTGGGGGCTGGAGCGGAACCGGAACGGCGGCAACGCGGCCGCGGCCGTGCTGGCCCTGCCCGCGGTCGGCGGCAAGTTCGGCGTGCGCGGCGGCGGCTTCTCGATGAGCAACTCGGGCGCCTGGCCCCTCGACCCGGAGAGGTGGATCGAGGCGGACGAGCCGGACACCCGGCTGGTCAACATGAACCGGTTGGGTCGGGCGCTCACCGAGTACCGCGACCCGCCCGTGCAGATGCTGTTCGTCTACAACGCCAATCCGGCCGTCACCATGCCCGACCAGAACCGCGTGCTGCGCGGTCTCGGACGCGACGACCTGTTCACCGTGGTCTTCGATCAGGTCATGACCGACACGGCGCGCTGGGCAGACGTCGTCCTGCCGGCCACGACCTTCCTCGAGCACTACGACATCGCCCGGAGCTACGGCGCGGTCAACCTCCAGCTCGTGCAGCCGGTCATCGAGCCCGTGGGCGATTCGCGGCCGAACGTCGAGGTGTTCGCCGCGCTGGCGGCCCGGCTGGGGCTCCCCGGCGGCGCGCCGGAGACCGATCCCGAGGCGCTGATGCACGTCACCGGCACCATGCCGGAACCGGTGCGCGACAGCCTGTTGCGGCGCGGCACCGCCGAACCGGCGTACCCCGTGCGGCCCGTGCAGTTCGAGGACGTCTTTCCGCGCACGCCCGACGGCAGGGTCGATCTGTTCCCCGAGGCCCTCGAGCGCTGCGCCCGGGCCGGACTGTACGTCTATCAGGGGGATGCGCCGGCGGACGACCATCCGCTGGTCCTGCTCTCGCCAGCCAGCGAGAAGACGGTCACGTCGACCCTCGGCGAGCTCAGGCCCCGCCTGGCCGCGCTGCAGATCCACCCGCGGGACGCCGGGGCACGCGACCTCGCCACGGGCGACACGGCGCGCGTCTTCAACGCGCTGGGCGAGATCCATTGCCCGGTCATGCTCAATCCCGACATGAAGCCCGGAACCGTGGGGCTGCCCAAGGGCTTGTGGCGGAAGAGCACCATGAACGGATCGACCGCCAATGCCCTCGTCGCGGACTCGCCGACCGACATCGGCAGCGGCGCCTGCTTCAACGATGTCCGGGTCGAGGTGACGCGGGTGGTGACGGCCAGCCTCGGCGGCCGGGACATCTCCATCTGGACGACAGCGACCGAACGGACACACTAGCCATGGCTGCTGAGCACGACGACAAGCCGGCGGGCGGCGGCGCGGGCGGGCGAACCGTCACGTGCGTCAAGTTCGGGAAGGAGCTGCCCGGTCTGAGCGAGCCCCCGTGGCCGGGGGAGCTGGGACGGCGGATCTACGAGAGCGTATCGGCCGACGCCTGGAAACTCTGGGAAGAGCGCATGACGATGCTGCTCAACGAATACCGCCTCATGCCGTGGCAGAAGGAAGCGCAGCAGTTGGTCGCCAGCGCGATGGAAGAATTCTTCTTCGGCGAAGAGTCGGCGCCGCCGCCCGACTACGTCCCGCCGCAGTCCAAGTAGTAGCGCGGACCGGCCCCCGGATCGAGGGGAGCCTTACCGCGCCCGCGAGCGTCAGGCGCGGGCCACGGCTCGCCGCCGGGCCCGCGCCTGACCCAATCGAGACCTGCTCGGCAACCTACGCGTTGGCCAGCGCCAGGCCGCTCTTGATCGGGGCGATGCCCGGCAGCTCCCACTCCTCCCACATCGTGTCGACCATGCCCTGGATGTAGTCGATGTCCTCATCGATCAGGTGGGCGAAGCGCCCCTGCTTCATGAGGTACCCACGCACCGGGATGCGGCCCTTCTTGTGCGGGTCGTAGGTGTAGGTGACCTTGCCGTCCAGGATCTCGTAGAGCGGGAAGATCCCGGAGCGAATCCCCAGCTCGCCGAGCTCCCGCGAGTAGCCGGGGTGGAAGTCCCAGCCCTTGGGGCACGGGTCGAAGGTGTGGATGAACGTGGGACCGCCCACGCTGAGCGCCTTGCGGGTCTTGTTCATGAAGTCGAGCACCGGGAACGTCGCGCTCGCCGTGGCCACGTAGCGGCAGGTCGGGTGCCCGACGGCGAGCATCGGGGCCAGGTTCTTCTTCCAGCGGGCGTGCATGATCCGCCGCACGCTGCCAGGCGGCGTGAAGGTGGTCTGCGCGCCGTAGGTCGTCAGCCCGGTGGCCTGAATGTCCGTGTTCGCGGCCGACTCGTTGTCGTACAGGATGATGAGCAGGTCGTAGTCGGTCTGCAGGGCGCCCGACATGCCGGACAGCCCCATGTCGCCGCCGCCGAGGTCGCCGCTGAAGTTGATCACGTTGATCTTCTCCTTGGCGATCTTCCCCTTCCGCATGAGCGCGCGCAGGCCCGCCGCCATGCCCACCGCGGAGGCGCCTCCGGCACCGAGCTGCGTGTGCATCCAGGGAATGATCCACGGCGTGGTCTGATAGCTCGTGTTGGCCACGTACATGCACCCGGTCGCGCCCGTCGCGACCGTGCGCGGACCGGACGCCTTGGCGAAATCGCGCATGACCAGGGCCGACTCGCAGCCCTGGCAGGTGCGGTGCCCCGACGTGTAGAACTCCTCCAGCGGAGCGTCCTTGGCCTTCCTCAGATGCTCGTAGTCGATCACCGGCAGCGTAGTTGCCATCTCCGTCATCCTTCCTTGGTGTGGGACCGCGGTCCCACTGTGGCGCCCGCGAGACCGGTCGGAACCGGCGCCGGCCGCGGCACCCTACCGCTCGTCACCTGCAGACTACTCGCGCAGACCCGTCCAGCTGACGATCTCCTCCGGCATGTCGCCCCGCCCGGCGGCCAGCGTCTCCTCGTACATCTTGATGCATTCCTCGATCGAGATATCGCGTCCGCCTAGGCCGCCCATGTAGTTGATCACATTCGGGCGTTCGCGCAGCGGGTAGAGGCAGGACCGCACCTCGTGCATGAGAATCCCGCCGTTGTCGGGCGATCCGTGCGCGAAGTCGCGATCGATGACGCCCACGCCCTTGAACCGGCCGAGGCACGCGCGCAGCTCCTCGGTGGGGAACGGCCGGAACCAGCGCAGGTTGACGTAGCCGATCTTGTGCCCCTGCGCCCGCATGCGCCGGCACGCGGTCCGCGTCGGCATGGCCACCGCGCCGATGCCGATCAGCACCGCCTCCGCGTCCTCCGTCATGAACTCGGAGAAGTACGGATTGTCGTAGCGCTGGCCGAAGATCGCGTTGAACTCCTGGTAGGCCTCCTTGATCACGTGCCGGGCCCGGCGGGCAGCCTCCCAGTTCTGGCGCCGCAGCTCCATCACCCAGTCCTCGTTCACCTGCGGCGCGATCGAGACCGGATTGTCGGGGTGCATGCGCCGCTCGCCCAGATCGAACGGCGGCAGGAAGCGCTTGACCGCATCCTCGGTCGGCACCTTCACCATGTGCTGCGAGTGCGTCAGGAAGGCGCCGTCCATCGCCAGCGCCATCGGCATGCGCACGCGCTTGTCCTCGGCGATGCGGTAGCCGATGAACACGTGCTCGAGGGCCTCCTGCGCCGTGCTCGCCCAGCACAGCAGCCAGCCCATGTCGCGGAGCGCCATGGCGTCGTTGTGCTCCACGCCGAACGCGCCCGGATCGTCGAGCGCCCGGTTGCCGACCAGAAAGAGCGGCGGGAGGCGATCCGTGGCCGTGACGACGAGGGCCTCGAACCCGTACATCCAGCCTGTGCCGCTGCTGCCGGCGAACGCGCGGGCGCCGACCGAGCTGGCGTGCTTGACGATCTCGAACTGCGAGTGCTCGCTGTCGGCGACGATGTACTCCGAGTCGAGCTCACCGTCCGCGATCAGCTTCGACAGCATGTCCATCACTTCCGTATACGGCCGGATCGGGTAGGCGGCAATCACGTCGACGTCGGCCAGCTTGACGGCGTGCGAGACGGCCTGACAGCCGGTGAGCAGCTCCTCGCGATCCCACACCTCTACTGCTTGGGCAATCGTCACGATCCCTCCTTAACGCGGCAAGTCGGTCACACCTTGGCCGGAACGGTCGTTCCCTCGCTCTTCTCCACACCGGTCCCGGTCACGTGCGCGTAGCGGATACGGGTCTTGCCCTTCTTCTCCTCCGCCCACTTGACGTACTCGGCAGGATCGCGCTTGTGGTGCTCCCACGGGCTGTCGGTGTTCTCGAACTCGAGCTCGTCGACCATGACGATGCATTCCTTGACCGGACAAACCAGGGCACACTTGTGGCACCCCGTGCACACCTCGTAGTTGACGTCGTACAGGCCGTCATCCGTCGGGTCGAAGCACTCATCCGGACAGTCCGCCCAGCAGAGGGTGCACTTGATGCACAGATCGAAGCGCACGACCGGCCGCTCGGTCTTGGACGTGCCGTGCTTGAAGCCCTCGTTGCGATTCTGGCCGCGCGGCCCCAGCTCGAACCCGCGCGGGACGGCAGGCACGACGACGCCGCCCTCCTCGAACTCGTGCCACTTCGGCAGCACCGGGATCTCGTGCGGCCACTCGATGCCCTGATCGGGGTTGACCACCTTGATGCGGCGCAACGTCGCCTCGTAGGCCTCGCGTGCAGCGCGCGCGCGGTGCTCCTCGCCGGTCTTCTCCAGGAGGAACTCCTCCACCGCCTCGATGCCGATGACCCCCGGGTCGACGGCCGCGATCGCGCCGAGACAGCGCTCCCGGGTCAGGTCGTCCTTGAAGACCCACAGCCCGGCCAGGCTCGGGTCGCCGTCCAGGGTCGCCAGGCGATAGGGATACGGCTTCCGCTCCAGGAACCGGATGAGGTCGTCGTGCTCCCGCCGCGAGACCATCAGCAGGCAGCCCTTGTGTCCGACCTTCTCGTTGACCGCACGGATGCCGTGCCAGCCCCAGGGCTCCACGCCCTTCGCCATCGTGTCATCAACGACCAGGGACACGTCGGCCGCATCGATGTCCAGCTTCGCGCCGCACTCGGCTTCCAGCTCCTCCTCGGAGAGATCCGGCGAGACGAAGGCGAAGTACTTGCATGGTATGCCGTTGCGCTCCGGCGCGTCGCTGTAGCGGCCGTTCGAAAAGGCAACCCGCCCCATCCGGCTGGCTATCATCACGATGTCGCCGCCGATGTACTTTCCGAGATTCTTCTGGAAAATCCCCCGATACTGGACCTCTACGCGCTTGATCATAAAGCCGCCTCTCCCGGTGTCCCGCTGATTGGCGCCTGGGACGCTCCCCCACTCCCGGGACCGCCAGGCCGTTCAGGCCGGCTCGCCCCCGCGAGCCGGTCCGCGCATCATCGGAGCTTCGATTCGAGATTGTGCGATCCGAGCATCTTGTGTATCTCGAACATGCTCACGTTGCCGTGGTGCTCGACGATCTTCGCGTCGATGACCTTCCAGAGGTGAGTCTCCGTCCACCTCACCGGCTTTCCGGTCGGAGGCACTCCCATGAAGGGTCCCCGGTGAACACCGCCGTCCACCTCCACGGCCGTTGCAATCCAGTGTTCGTTCGAAATCTCGGCGACGACCTGATAGCGCAAATCCGGGAACGCCCTGCGGGCCGCCATCATCGCCTTCAGCAGCCCTTCCCGGTCCGGTGTCTCGACCAGCGGCATGTGGTCCACGAAACCCGGCGCCAGAACCTCGTCGGCCGCCGCCAGATTGCCCTTGCCCAGAACCTCCTCGTACAGCCGCCGCACGGCGGCCCTGTTCTGCACGCTCATGGGTCACCTTCCACTCGGCGCCGACTGACCCGCGCTGGCCGAGCCGGAAACGCACACCGAGCGACCGCTCTCCCGCCGGCCTGGACGAGCGAGGTAACAGGATTCTAGCGGACTGACCAGCATAGCTCAACTCGGTTCGCACCGCCTCAGTCGGGATTGCCCGCCAGCCGGCGGATCGGCCCGCTGGCCAGCAGCAGCACCACGCCGGCTCCGACGGCGACCAGCCCGATGGCGCCGAACAGCTGCG
Organism: Vicinamibacterales bacterium; assembly: GCA_965222265.1. Lineage (GTDB taxonomy): Bacteria > Acidobacteriota > Vicinamibacteria > Vicinamibacterales > UBA8438 > JAAXGX01. The sequence goes on along the minus strand of CBDCTP010000003.1, from coordinate 3,075,936 downwards.
GGAGCGGCAGGCTCTCGATCAGGCCGGCCGCCAGTCCGGCGAGCAGGTTGCCGAGCGCCGAGGCCATGAACCAGATCCCCATCATCTGGCCGACGAGCCGCTTCGGAGACAGCTTCGTGATGCTGCTGAGCCCGACCGGGCTCAGGCACAGCTCCCCCGTGGTGTGGAAGAAGTAGGTCACCACCAGCCACATCGGACTGACGCCGCCATCCTCCGCCGCGAAGGTGGCCCCCCAGGCGAGCACCAGGAAGCCCAGCCCGAGCTGGACCAGGCCGAAGGTGAACTTCACGGGAATCGAGGGATTGCGCGCCCCGAGGCGGAGCCACAGGGCGCCGAACAGGGGGGCCAGCATGATGATGAACAGCGGGTTGACCGACTGCAGCCAGGAGGCCGGCAGCTCCCAGCCGAGCACGTCCCGATCGGTGAGCCGTTCCGCGAACAGGTTCATCGAGGAGCCGGCCTGCTCGAAGCCCGACCAGAAGACCGCGGCCGCGACCAGCAGCACGGGGATGACCGCCACGCGCCGGCGCTCCTCGCGGTCGAGTCCGCCCAGCAGGAACACGTACGCGAAGTAGAGAATCACCAGGAGCGTGATGAGCACGCTGGCAGCCTGCGCCACACCCAGCATGGACAACGTCAGAACGCCGGCCGCGTGCAACGCGGCCAGCACGACCGCCAGCGCCGCCAGCGCCCCGCTGCCGCCCGCCAGCGCGCGCAGCGCGCGAGCCCGATCGCCGGCCTCCTGCACGCGCAACAGGCCGGCCTCGCCCAGCCGCCGCCAGCCCCAGACGTACTGCACGACCCCCAGCAGCATCCCCACGCCGGCGGCGCTGAACCCGAGGTGCCAGTTGATCTCCTCCCCGAGGTAGCCGCAGACGAGCGGACCGGCGAACGCGCCGATGTTGATGCCCATGTAGTAGACGGAGAATCCGGCGTCCCGGCGGGCACCGCCCTCGGGGTACAGCTCGCCCACGATCGCGCTCACGTTCGGCTTGAGCAGGCCGGTGCCGAGCACGATCAGCAGCAGCCCGAGATAGAAGGCGGCCAGCGTGGGAATCGCGAGCGTGAAGTGCCCGGCGGCAATGACGATACCGCCGTAGAGCACCGCGTTCCGCTGTCCCGTCAGCCGGTCGGCAATCCAGCCGCCCGGCAGCGCCACGGCGTAGACCGAGAAGGTGTACAGGCCGTAGATGGCGGTGGCCGTGACGTCGGTCATGCCGAGACCGCCGCGCGCCACGAGATCCGTCATGAAGAGCACGAGGAGCGCTCGCATGCCGTAGTAGCTGAACCGCTCCCACATCTCGGTGAAGAAGAGAGTCGCAAGGCCGCCGGGATGGCCGAACCACTCGGTTGCGTGTCGCTGCATGGGCTGCTCCTGCGCGGATGTCTCTTCCGGGCGCCGTTCGATGATAACGTGAGAAACCGCGCCGGCGGGGATGCGCGCCCGGCAGCGGAGCACCATGCCGCTCGACGAGTACCGGCGCAAGCGCGATTTCTCGCGGACGCCCGAGCCGCGGGGCGACGCGGCGCGGCGGCGCGGGCGGAAGACCGACACCCCGCGCTACTTCTGCGTCCAGAAGCACCTGGCCAGCCGCCTCCACTACGACCTGCGGCTCGAGCACGACGGCGAGCTGCTCTCGTGGGCGGTACCAAAGGGTCCGTCGCTGAATCCGGCCGACAAGCGGATGGCGGTGCGGACCGAGGACCACCCGTTCGACTACGGCCACTTCGAGGGCGTCATTCCCGCCGGCTACGGCGCCGGCGTCGTCATGCTGTGGGATTACGGCACCTGGGAGCCCGCGAGCGACGACGTCGACGGGGCGCTGGCGCAGGGCGACCTCAAGTTCGTCCTGGACGGCTACAAGCTGAAGGGCTCGTGGGCGCTCGTCCGCACGCGCGATCGAGCGAGCACCCCGCCGCGGCAGCGCGGGCGGAGCTGGCTGCTGATCAAGCACCGGGACTACTGGTCCGGCGCACTCGACATCACCGAGTTCGCGCCGCTCAGCGTCAAGAGCGAAGGCGACTTCGAGGACATCCTGGCCGAGGACATGCCGGCATTGTGGCGGACGGGACGGCCGGCCGGCGGCGGCGCCCTCAACCGCCGTCTGCAGGCGGTCATCGCAGGCGCCGCCCGCAAGATCAGCAGGAAACGGCTCGACGGCCCACGGTGAGACCCGGGGCGGGCGTGCAGCCCCCGCGGAGAGCCGGACGGACGAGCCGGCGCCCTGCCGGGGGCGCAGACGACGCGCTCAGTCGACCGGATCTGCACGGTTCTTCGCGTAACATTGGTCAGCCGCCGGCCGGCCCCGATGCGCGCGGGTGCAGACGGTCGGCCCGGCTGGTGGCGCGATTGGAAGTCGTCATGAGGCATCTGCCCAGGGTCCGCCGACTCGCAATCCTCGCGGCGGGCGCCTGCGCGTTCTGCTTCCTCGTACTGCTCAATGTCGGGGGCTACCGGTTCGGCGTCTCGGACCAGGCGTTCTACATCCCGGTCGTGCTGCAAGGCGTCGACCCGGAGCTGTTCCCGCATTTCGCCCGGCACATGGCGGCGCAGGACCGGTTGTTCGCGTTCGACGACTGGCTGGCGCCGGTCCTGCGCGGCACCGGCGTCTCGGTGCCCGTTGCCTTCCTGGCAGGCTACGTGCTGACCCTCCTGCTGCTCTACGGTGCGGCGGTCGGCATCGGCTGCACGTTGTACAGGACGTGGTGGGGCGTCGCCGGCCTCGTGGCCGGGCTGACGCTCCGCCACCAGGTCCTCGACACGGCCGTGAACACGCTGGAGCCGTACTTCCACCCGCGCCTGATGGCGTTCGGCCTGGGGTTGGCCGCGGTCGCCCTGTTCGTGCGGCGCCGCACCTGGACTCCCCTGGCCATCGTCGCTGTCGCCGCCTTCGTGCACCCGACTACCGCGGCGTTATTCGCGGTCTGGTTGCTCGTCGCCGGCCTCGTGGCCGAGCGCGACGCGCGGCGGCCGCTGGCCGTGGTCACGCTCGCGGCCGGAGCGGCCGCCGCGCTGGTCGTGCTGGGCCCACTGCGCGGGCAACTGGTCGTCATGGACGAGACCTGGACAGGCGTGCTGGCCTCCAAGGACTACCTGCTGGCCGACGAATGGCCGCTGACCACGTGGGCGCTGCACCTGGCGGTAGCCGCCCTGATCGCGGTCGTCCACGGCTACCGCCGCGCGCTCGGCCTGGTGTCCGCGCGCGAGACCGGCCTGGTCGTGGGCTGCGGCGTCCTGCTCCTGCTGTTCCTGATCTCGGTTCCCCTCTCGGCGGCGCGGTTGGCGCTGGCCGTGCAGCTCCAGCTGAACCGGATCTTCTGGCCGTTGGACGTGTTCGCCAGCTGCTACCTGGGATGGCTGCTGTTCGAGAGCCCGCTCTGGCGGCAGCGGCCGACGGTTGGAGCCGGTGCCAGCGTCAGGTACGCCACGGTGGCGGTGGTCGTCATGCTGGCCGTCGCACGCGGCGGCCACGTGATGTTCGTGGAACGCGCCGGAGAGCCCCTGGTGCGGACCGATCTGGCCATGACGGACTGGAGCCGCGTCGCGTCGTGGGCGTCCGGCCAACCGGTGGGCACCCACTTCCTGGCCGAGCCCGGGCACACCGGACGCTACGGCGCGAGCTTCCGGGCCGCCAGTGGACGCGACGTCTATCTCGACGGCATCAAGGACATCGGCATCGCAATCTACTCGCGCGACGTGGCGCACGACATGGCACGGCGCGTCGCGGACCTGGGGCGCTTCCAGGCCCTCGACCCGCAGCACGCGCGCCGCCTGGCCCGCCGCTACGACCTCGACTACCTGATCACCGAGCAGTCCATCGACCTCCCGCTGGCGCGGCGATTCGGCCGGTTCGCCGTCTACGCGCTGCAGCCCGACGACGAGGTCGCGGCACACGGCATGCCCCCCGGCGGTGCCCGGCGACAGGACGACCAGGAGTCTGCGCCGTAGAACGGTGCAGACTCCGCAAGGCGGGAGCGGCGCGGGGCGCAGGGGTCCCCGCAAGCGGACGCCGGGGGTGCGGGGCGCAGCCCCGTCTGATTGAAGATGAACGACTTCGTGCCCGCGCGACGCGTCGCGGGTGGCCATCGGATGACGCTCTTCACGTGGGCGCGGCCGCGCTCGTTTCCCGGCCTCCCGGCGCTTCGCCGGCGCTATTTCGATGTCGCACCCGACGCGCGGGTGATGGCGCACTGCTGCTGGCAGCCGGAGCCGCGCCGCTGCCCGACCATCCTCGCGCTGCACGGCCTGGAAGGCTCCAGCTCCGCCCATTACATGCATGGACTGGCCGACAAGGCGTTCGCGCGCGGGTTCAACGCCGTGCTGCTCAATCAGCGCAACTGCGGCGGCACCGAGCACCTGTCGGCGGGCCTGTACCACTCGGGGTTGACGGCCGACCCGCAGGCCGTCATTCGAGAACTGATGGCCCTGGACGGCCTGACGTCCATCGTCGTGATCGGCTATTCGCTGGGCGGCAACGTCGCCCTGAAGCTGGCGGGCGAGTACGGCGGCGACGCACCGGCTGCCGTCCGCGCGGTGTGCGCCATCTCGCCCACCATGGACCTCGCCCGCTGCGTCGAGGCTCTGGAGCGGGCCGGCAACGCGCTCTACCAGTGGAACTTCGTCCGCAACCTGAAGCGTCGGATGCGGCGCAAGGCGCGGGTCGTGCCGGGCCGGTTCGACCTGCGGCCGCTGCGCGCCGTCCGCACCGTCCGGGGGTTCGACGAGGCGTTCACCGCACCGCACCACGGCTTCCGGGACGCGAGCGACTACTACCAGCGAGCCAGCAGTCTGCGGGTCGTCGACGGCATCACCCTGCCGACGCTGATCGTCAGCGCCGACGACGACCCCTTCGTGCCGGCCCAGCAGTTTCGGGAGCCGGCGCTGGCCGCGAACCCGGCTGTGACGGTCGTCGTCACGCGCGGCGGGGGACACTGCGGGTTCTTCGCCGCGCCGACCTCACGTTTCGACGGCTACTGGGCCGAGGCCGCCGCGGTCGCGTTCGCCGCCCGTCACGCCGGTCGCTAACGCCTCCAGCAGCAGGTGTGCCAACTCCGGCCCCCTGCCCTTGTCCTCGTGCTTGAAATAGACGAACACGTCCGAGCACGCCTGCGCGCTGGTTCTGATGGACTCGGCCCAGCGCCGGATATCCTCGCGGTCGTACTCATCGTCTCGCAGTCGAAAGTAGCCGTACGGCGCGGTGACGTGCAGCGGTGTGGTGAGCCGCTTGCTGTCGGCCACGCACAGCGCCGCGCCGCGGTCGGTCAGGCTCTCGAAGACGGCCGGATCGTGCCATGAGGCGTGGCGGAACTCGAACGCGGCGCGCATGCCGGACGGCAACGTGTCGATGAACCCCTCGAGCACGGAGAGGTTCATCCGGAACCACGGCGGCAGCTGGAACAGCAGCACGCCCAGCTTCTCTCCCAGCGCCGCGGCGGCGCCGCAGAATGCACGGGTCAGGTCCTCGCACCCCTGCAGCCGCGCGTCATGGGTGATCCGCCGCGGCGCCTTCAGCGTGAACCTGAACCCGGGCGGTGTGACCGCGGCCCAGCCGCGCAGGAGCTGCTCCGTCGGCAGGCGGTAGAAGGTGTAGTTGATCTCCACCGTCGGCAGCCGCTCCGCGTAGTAGGGCAGCATCTTGGCGGAGGAGATCTTCGCCGGGTAGAAGCTCCCCTTCCACTCGGCGTAGTTGTAGCCCGACGTGCCGACCCAGCACCTCGCGCCGCGGGCGGGCATGGTTGGCGTGTGCGCCTTCAGTCGAGGTCGAAGTCGCGGGTGGGGCGCTCGACGGGCTCGCGCTTCGCCTGCTTCAGCGCCTCGTCGAAACGTTTCGACAGCGCCGCGCCGCGGACCCTCTCATCGGCCACCGACTGCTTGAAGAGCGCCTCGCGGCGCGCAGCCTCCGCGCTCAGGATCCGCTCGGCCGCGCCGAGCTCGGGCTTGTCCCCGCGCTCGGGCTCGCTGTGCGAGACGATCCGCTTGAGATTCAGGTCGACGACGAGGGTCGATCCGCAGCAGGGGCATTGCAACTCGAGCTCGGACGCGAGCGTGGTCATGCGACCCCCGCCTACCCCTCCTCCTCGTATTCGCCCTCGGCCGGCGGGCTGATGCGCGTCGACGGCCTCAGGGCCTCGCGATAGTCGTAGACGGGCAGGCCCTGCACATGCAGCGCGAGATGGCAACCCGGTGCCTTCCGGTCGACGACTACGGTGACCGGGCTGCCCTCGACGCCGTCGCGGAAGCGGAGACGGCAGCCGCAGGAGAGACGCGCATGTGCGAAGCCCTTCAGCATGGTGAGATGATACTACACTGCGGTCCCGCACCGGCCGGGGCCGCTAGAGCAGGGCCTTGAGCTGCTGCTCGAAGTCCTCCTTGGCGGCGATGCCGATGTGCGTCTTGCACAGCGTCCCCTCGCGGTCGATCCAGTAGCTGACCGGGAGCCCCCAGATGGGTCCGTAGGCTTCCTGGAAGTCGTCGCGGCCGAGCCCGACGAGCATGGGGTAGTTCACGTCGAACTCCTCCGCGAACGGTCGGATCTGCTCGGGCGTGTCGTCCACCGACAAGCCGAGCACCTGGAACCCCTGGTCGCCGTACTCGTCCTGCAGCTCGATGAAGCCGGGGATCTCGATCTTGCAGGGACCGCACCACGTGGCCCAGAAGTTGAGCAGGATGACCCTGCCCCTGAGCTCGGCCAGGTTGACCTCGTCGCCGTTCATGTCGGCAATCGTGAAGTCCAGGGGGGCCGGACGGGCGTCGTCGTCGCACGCCGCCGCCGTCTCCGCGGCTGCGGCCACCTCCGCGACCTCTTCGCCTCCGCCAGCCGCCGGCGACTCGACGGTCACGCTCCGGATGGCCGGCAGCGTCAACAACCCCAGCGCCAGAGCGGCTCCCGCAGCAAGCATCCACCGTATCGACATGTTCGCTCCTCGTTGTGCCCGAAGTGTTCCGTCACCCGCGCTACGCCGGTTCGACCGTCAGCGGATCGGGCACGCGCCCGCCCGCGCCGGCGGCACCCGGCAACCTCATTGTAATCCGCTGCGGCGCGCTCCGCAGCAGGCCGCATCGGGCGGGCCGCTTCGTTGCCGCCCCGCCTGGGCTGCAGTAAGATGAGGCGAGGTGTCAGCCCTGCCTGGCCTGCCAGGAGGTACTTCGCATGTCGCGCAGCAATCCTCGGTCCGGAGGCGGGACCCATGTCTCCCTCGCGCTTGCGCTCGCGCTGGTCTGCGGGGCCGGCGTAGCGGTGGACGCCCAGACGGACTTCATCCCGTACTGGGGCAAGAACCGCGTCAAGTACGACAAATTCGACTGGCACATCTACACGACCGATCACTTCGAGATCTACTACTATCCCGAGCTGGAGGAGCATCTCGAGCGGATCGCGGGCTACGCCGAGAGCGCCTACCAGGAGATCAGCGCCCGGCTGCGCCACGACCTCGCCTTCGTCGTACCGCTGATCTGCTTCAAGACCCACAGCGAGTTCGAGCAGCAGAACATCATTCCGGGCGCCAGCCCCGAAGGCGTCGGCGCGTTTGCCGAGCCGCAGCGCAACCGCATCGTGCTGCCGATCGACGAAGGCCCGGACGGGCTCTACCGCCTGATCACCCACGAGCTCACCCACGTCTTCGAGTTCGACATCATTCCGCGCGGCCTCATCCGGAACAGCGTGCCGCTGTGGGTCGACGAGGGGCTGGCGGACTATCTGGCAGGCGTGTGGCGGCCGCTCGACCTCATGCAGGTGCGGGACGTGGCCGTGTCCGACACGGTGCCGTCGATGACCCAGTTCCAGAGATACGGCGGCTTCGCGAGCGGACGCGTCGTCTACAACCTCGGACACGCGGTCTTCGAGTTCATCGAGGAGCGCTGGGGCGACGACGGCATCCGGCGCTTCCTGTTCGCGCTGCGGCGCACCGCGGTCGGCGGCGGCGGCGGCGACCCCTACGAGGAAACGTTCGACCTGGAGGCCGAGGAGTTCGACGACGAGTTCAAGAAGTACCTGGACGAACGGTTCGAGGCATTTCGCGACAAGGAGCGCCCCACGGACTACGGCCGCAACCTGGCGCCCGATCCGCTGCGCTCGCGATACCCCATTCTGATCTCGATCGAGGCCTCGCCGTCCGGCGAGGTCATCGCGGCGGCGGCCCTCAACCGCAAGGATCGCGAGCTCGACATCGTGCTCATCTCGTCCCACACGGGCGAGGTCATCAGGAATCTGACCGAAGGGTTCGATCAGGATTTCGGATTCCAGTACATCACGACGCTGGGGCTGCGCTTCAACACCGTGCCGTGGATGTCCTGGGCGCCGGACGGCGACCGCCTGGCCTACTTCGTGCGCAAGGACAAGTACAGGTCGCTGGTCATCCAGAACGTCGTGACGCGGGAGATCGAGCAGCTGATCGATCTGGACATGGTGGACGCGCCCGAGTCGCCCGACTTCTCGCCCGACGGCCGCAGCGTGGTGTTCTCGGCGCTGACCCGCGCGGTCGGCGACATCTACCGCCTCGACCTCGAGACGCACGAGGTCACGAACCTGACCAACGACGAGCTGGCGGACTACGCGCCGGTGTACGCGCCGGACGGCAACAGCATCCTTTACCTGAAGCGCGTCGGCGGCAACAACAAGCTGTTCCGGATCGACGCCGCGACCGGCGAGCAGACCCAGTTGACGTTCGGCACCCACGACGAGGCCGGCGCGCAGTTCATCGACGAGCGCACCGTCGTGTTCTCGTCGACGGCGGTCGATCCCAGCCAGCCGATCGATCCGGACATGGCCCGCGACGGCGAGATCTTCAACGTGTGGACGCTGGATCTCGAGAACGGGGAGCTGCGCCAGTACACGGACTCCGCGACCGGCAACGTCAACCCGATCGTGCTCACCGCGGGGGAGGACGATCCGGCCGACCGGATCGCCTTCATCACCTACTACAAGAGCGAGTACGGCCTCCACACGGTGGTTCGCGACGACGCGCTCTACACGGCCTCGACGACGGACTTCGGCGGGCCGGGGCCCGTCATCGACTTCCAGGCGCCGCTCACGCACACGCTCATCGGCGCCAATGCGCGGCAGAAGGGCGCCTTCGAGAACATCTACCTGGAGGGACGGCCGCCGCTCAACCTGGGGATGACCAGCAACGGGGATTTTCTCGGCGGGACGCAGGTCACGTTCACGGACGTCCTCGGGGACCAGCAGTTCAGCGTGCTGGCCTACTCCGTCTCGGTGTACCGCACGCTCGGGTTCTCGTACGCCAACCTGGCGGGGCGGATGCAGTTCGCCCTGCAGGGCTACTCGCAGGAGCAGTTCTTCTACGGCTACCAGCCGGGGCTCGCGTTCAATCCGGGGCTCGTCGGCCTGCTGAGCCGCGACGACGCCATCGCGGTGCGCACCGTGCGCGGCGGCTCCGGGTTCGCGATCTACCCGTTCGACCGCTTCCGGCGGCTCGAGTTCTCGGGCGGACTGTTCAGCTACAAGGAGCGCTACGACAACCCGTCGCTGCAGACGGCTTCCGAGGCGTTCCAGCAGCAGAACTTCGGCACCGTGCTCTTTCGCGACGGCAACTTCATGCCGTTCGGCATCAACTACGTGCAGGAGACGAGCGTCTTTCGCGAGTTCGGCCCGATTGCCGGCAACACGGTCCGCGTCGCGTACGAGGTCGCGCCACCGCTCGGCGATCTGCTGTCGCGGCAGACCCTGGACATCGACGCCCGCTACTACCTGCGCATCGCCGAGACCGGCGTGCTGGCGCTGCGTGGCCGGGGCTTCAAGAGCTGGGGCGAGTTCCCCGACTTCTTCTACTTCGGGGGCAACTCCGACATGCGGGGATACGACTATCTCGAGTTCCTGGGGCACCAGTCGTTCTTCGGCAACGCGGAGCTGCGCTTCCCGCTCATCGAGGCGATGGCAACGCCGATCGGCGTGCTCGGCGGCATCCGCGGCGCGTTCTTCTTCAACTTCGGGATGGCCGGGTTCAACGACGTCCCGCTCAACGGGTGGTCGAGCAGCCCGAGCGTCGTACGGCCGGTGGTCGGCTACGTCCAGAACTCCGACACGGGCCAGTGGGACGAGGTGTTCGGCGCGCCACGGGCCATCGATGGATTCCGGCTCGTGAACGCCCGCGCGTCCTACGGCTTCAGCCTGACGACGCTGGCCATCGGCATCCCGATCCACCTCGACTGGTCCTGGCGGACGCTGTTCAACAAGGAGTGGGAGGACGCCGTCTTCGCCTCCATCGGCGGCAGCGAGGACTTCAGGCGCGTGCGCCTGTCGCTCTGGATCGGCTTCGATTTCTGACCCGGACCGCCCGGACCGAGGCTCACAGGCGCGTGAGCCGCAGCAACGCGCGCTCCATGTCGAGCGTCACGCGGTAGTTGCGCAGGAACGTGTGACCAACGATGCCGCCGATGTGGAAGCCGAGCAGGGCGCTCGGCCGGTGCAGGTTGAGCACCACGACCGCCAGGTTGTTGTACCGGATCTGGTCGCTGAACGCCAGGCGCACGCCGGGCAGCAGGAACGCCTCCTTGTCCCAGCCGGACGTGCCGAAGACCTGCAGCGGGATGTGACGCGGCGGCGCCAGGCCGATGCTCCCGACCGTGCCGATGCTGAGCGAGACCACTTCCCCGCCCGTATCGACCACGAAGCTGCGCGGAAACTCCTCGTTGACCACGCCCCGCACCAGCGCCAGACGGTTGATGCGCATCGGCAGCTCGATGTCGGCCGGACCGTCGGGCAGCCGCCGAGCGAGCATCATCTGCCCGGTCTCGTAGTCGAGCGCCGCCGACAACCCGAGCGCCACCGGGGAAATACTGTCGCGGACGCGGCGGACGGGGAGACCGGTGAGCGGCGGGTTCTTGATGATGGCCGGCAGATTGCGGACTTCCAGCGAGCCGATCTCGATCGCGTCGACGCGTCCTATCTCCAGTCCCCGCACGCCGACCTCCCCGACACCGGCGCTGATCGTCGTGGTGACCGCCGGCACGCCCATCCGCGCGGCGGTCTGCTGCGACAGCACCATCTGCTCGGCCCCGGTATCGATCACGAGATCGATCTCCTCGCCGCCGTTGACCCGCCCGCGCACGACGACCTTGTCCTGCTCCAGGCGGAACGGAATGGTGTGCACCCCGTCGGGATCCGTCGCGATCTCGAACGGCACGCGGTCCCCGAAGGACCTCAGCAGCGATACCTCGGACCTCGCCCACTCGGTGCGCCGGTTGCGCCTGACGTTGGGGAGCCGCTCGACGTACTCCTCCAGCGCATCGCCCGCCTCCGGGTACCTGTGGAGCCGGCGGTAGATCGACCCCAGCGTGTGGTAGAACTCGCCGCGCGGCGAACCCGTTCCAATCGCGGCCCGGGCTTCGACCAGCGCCTCCTCGAGTCGGTTCCGGGCGGCCAGGCTGCGCGCCAGGCCGTGCCGCGCGGCCCGGCTCGCGGGGTGCCCGGCCAGGACGTCGCGATACATCGCCTCGGCCTCGTCGAACAGCCCGTAGGCCCAGAAGGCATCGGCCTGCAGCGCGCGGATCTCGGGATCGGGCGAACCCAGCCCGCCCAGGAACAGCGCCTCCCGGTGTGCGCGGTTGAACTCGGCGACGGAGAGGAGCGAGCGCAGCAGGCCCACCGAGGCGCGCAGCGCCTGGGCCGGGGTGGCCCCGGCCTTGGCCCGCTCGTACGCGGCGAGGGCCTCCCAGTAGCGCTCGTCGCCGAGGAGCAGATCCGCGAGCTCCAGCTGCAGCTCGCTACGCGCGGAGTCCGGCGTGGAGTTTGCCCCGGCCGCTGCCGACAGCACGGCCGCGAGCGCGAGCACGCACAGGCATCCGCGAGCACTGATCCGCCGCCGGCTTCCCGTAAGCGACATATGCCCCATCCCCTGCGGCGACGGTAGGCGGAACCGCGCCCGCCGCGAGTCCGGCGGCAGGCCTCTACCGGTTGTACTGCTGAATCGGAAGCCCGTCGTACATCTCGTCGACGCGCAGAATCTGCGAATGACGGCTGTAGGTGCCCAGCTCGTAGTCCTCGCTCATGATGAGCGCCTTGACGGGCTTGGTCGGGCAGACCTCGGAGCACAGCCCGCAGAAGCTGCACCGCGAAAGGTTGAAGTCGAAGTAGTCGAGGACCTTGATCTTGTGTCCGGGCTCCCGGTGCCCGCCCAGGTCGATCAGCTCGTCGGGGCATACCTTCGCGCACTGATCGCACACGATGCATGTCTGCGCGCCCGTCTCGGGCTCGACCTGCAGGCGGAGCACGCCGCGGAAGCGCGGCGCGACCGGCCGGCGCTCGGCCGGATACTGGAAGGTGAAGGCCGGCCGCGGCGTGTACTTGAGGGTGACGAAGAGCCCCTTGAGCAGGTCGATCAGGAAGATGCGCCGGAATAGCCTGGTCAGTGACTGCACGCCCTACCCCCGATCCGCAACCACGACCGGTTCCGTCTGCCCCGCCATGATGACGCGTTCCCGACGCAGCACGGTGCTTTCCTTGCGGATCTTGTCCTGCAGCCGCATGAGCCCGTACAGCAGGGCCTCCGGACGGGGCGGACAACCCGAGACGTACACGTCGACGGGGACGATCTTGTCCACGCCCTGCAACACGCTGTAGGTCGGAAACGGGCCACCGGCGTTCGAGCAGCTGCCCATCGAAATGACCCATTTGGGCTCGGGCATCTGATCGTACAGCCGCCGCAGCACGGGCGCCATCTTCTTGGTGACGGTGCCGGCGACGATCATCAGATCCGCCTGCCGCGGCGATGCACGGAACACCTCGGCGCCGAAGCGGGCGATGTCGTAGCGCGAGGTCGAGGTCGCGATCATCTCGATCGCGCAGCACGCCAACCCGAACCCCATCGGCCACAGCGACGACTGCCGCGCCCAGTTCAGCACCTGGTCGACGTTCGTCGTGATGAAGTTGTCCGAGAACCGGTGATCAATCAGACCCATTCGCAGACCCCCCGCGTGCGGCATGTCCGGGAGCGGGAGCACCCGGCCGCCGTGCCGCCTGCTACTTGTCCGCGTAGTATTCCGCGTCGATGTCGATGTAGTTCTTCCACTCGTCGGGCACTTCGTCGTTCGCGAAGATCGCTTCGACCGGACACGCCGGCACGCACGCCCCGCAATCGATGCACTCATCCGGATGGATGTAGAGTTTCTCGGCCGCCTCGAACTCCTCTTCATCCTTGCGCGGGTGGATGCAATCGACCGGGCATACGTCCACGCACGCGGTGTCCTTGGTACCGATGCACGGCTCGCAGATTGTGTACGCCATCAGATCCTCCGTCTCACGAACCCTACCAGCCCGGTCCCGGCCACCCCCGGCCAACGGCCCTTCAATCCGCGGGGCGGGCGCACAACGCTCACGGACCGCCCGTGCCGTGACGACCGAAGTGAACCTCAGGCGGGGCCCGACGACCGACTCACCACCATGCACCCACTCCACCAATTGGAACCGAGGCGCGGGCCGGTGCCAGCATACACCGGCCCCGCGAACCCGCGCAAGCAAGCTTCAATCAGACGGGGCTACGCCCCGAACCCCCGGCGTCCGCTTGCGGGGACCCCTGCGCCCCGCGCCGCTCCCGCCGAGGCGCGCTGTGCGCGCCTTGCGGAGTCTGCACGGTGCTACGGCGCAGACTCCTAGCCCGCGGTCTCGCCGGGCCGCAGCTCCATCACCGTGACGCCCGCCGGCTCGACGAGCCGCCGGAGACGGTCCGGCGTGCCGGTCAGCTCGGGAAACGTGCCGTAGTGCATCGGCACCACCCGCCTCACGCCCAGGAGCTCGCAGGCGACGGCCGCGGCGTCCGGCCCCATCGTGTAGCGGTCGCCGACCGGCAGGAAGGCCAGGTCGGGCGCATGCATCCGGCGTATCAGACGCATGTCGCCGAACACGGCCGTGTCGCCGGCGAAGTACGCGCACAGACCGTCCTCGAAGCGGAGCACGTACCCCACCGGCTCTCCCATGTAGACAGGCAGGCCGTCCTCGACCAGGCTGCTGCTGTGCTCGGCCGGCACCATGCTCACCTGCAGTCCGTCGAGCGCCAGCATGCCGCCCTTGTTCATCGGCAGCAGATGCCGCACCCCGCGGGTTTCGAGCCAGCGGCAGATCTCGACGTTCGCCACCACCGGCGCCCGGGTGTCGCGGGCCGCCTGGAGGAGGTCTCCGACGTGGTCGAAGTGGCCGTGCGTGACGAGAATCAGGTCGGCCCGACGTATCCGTCGCCACTCGGCGGGACAGGCCGGATTGCCTGCGAGCCAGGGATCGATCAGGATGCGTTTCCCACCCGGGGACGTCAGCAGGAACGTCCCGTGTCCGATCCAGGTGATCGCGAGTCGCTGGTCCATGGGCGACCGTGACGAGGCTTCCGGTCCCGGCCGCAATGACGATAACATTGCCGGCGGCCGTGGCGACGAGCACCCCCATTCCGATCGAACTGGTCCGGGGACGGAAGCCCCTCGCCGCCCCGGCCAGGCAGCCGAAGCCCCGCTGGCTCCGCGTGCGAGCCCCCGGCAGCCCGCGCTACATCGAGCTCAAGCGGCTCATGCGGGCGCTGGCGCTGCACACGGTCTGCGAGGAAGCCGCCTGTCCGAACATCGGAGAATGCTGGGACGGCGGCACCGCGACGTTCATGATCCTCGGGGACGTGTGCACGCGCTCGTGCGGCTACTGCAACGTCGTCCATGGGCGGCCGGGGCCGGTCGATGCGGCCGAGGGAGAGCGGCTGGCCGCGGCGGTCGCGCACCTGGGGCTGCGCCACGTGGTCGTGACCTCGGTCGACCGGGACGACCTCGCCGACGGCGGCGCGTCCGCGTTCGCCCGCACGATCCGGGCGATCCGCACCCGGGCCCCGGACTGTCGCGTCGAGGTGCTCATCCCCGACTTCGCGGGGTGCGCCGCCGACCTCCGGACGGTCCTCGACGCCGGGCCGGACGTCCTGAACCACAACATCGAGACGGTCGAGCGGCTGTACCGGGTCGCCCGCCCCGGCGGGCGCTACGCCCGCGCCCTGGAGCTGATTGCCGGGGCCGGCCGTTTGGCGCCGGACATCCCCAGGAAGTCCGGTCTCATGGTCGGACTCGGCGAACGTTGGCCGGAGGTGCTGGACACGCTCGCGGACCTGCGGCGCGCGGGCTGCGAGCTGCTGACGATTGGCCAGTACCTGCGCCCGTCGATCGCCCACCTGCCGGTCGACCGCTACTACACGCCCGCCGAGTTCGACAGTCTCCGCGCCGCGGCGGTCGAGCTCGGGTTCCTGCACGTGGAAGCCGGCCCGCTGGTCCGCAGCTCGTACCACGCCCGCGAGCAGACCGACGCCTTCGAGAACGCCCGGGGGCGATGACCACCTCGCTGGCCGCGATCCGCCGGCAGATCATCGCCTGCGAACGCTGCCCGCGGCTGCGGGCGCACTGCGCCCGGGTCGCTCGGGAAAAGCGCGCCGCGTATCGGGATCAACCGTATTGGGGCCGACCGGTGCCGGGCTTCGGCGATCGGCAGGCCCGCGTGCTGGTGCTCGGACTGGCGCCCGCCGCCCACGGCGCGAACCGCACCGGGCGGGTCTTCACGGGCGACGGATCCGCGGACTTTTTGATGCGCGCGATGCACGGCGCGGGATTCGCCAACATCGCCACCTCGCGTGCCCGGGGCGATGGACTCGCCCTGACGGACGCCTACATCGCGGCGGTCGTGCGCTGTGCACCGCCCGCGAACCGGCCGACGCCCGCCGAGATCGCCAACTGCCGGCCGCACATCGAGGCCGAGCTGGGGGCGCTCGCCAACCTGCGCGTCATCGTGGCGCTGGGAAAGATCGCGTTCGATGCGTACTGGCGCATTGCTGCCGGTCCCGCGCGGCGGCCCCGGCCGCGACCGCGCTTCGCCCACGGGCTCGTCTTCCAGGCCGCCGGGGTCTGCTCGCTCGTTGCGTCGTACCATCCGAGCCGGCAGAACACCAACACCGGCCGGCTGACGCCGGACATGCTGGCCGCCGTCTTCGAGACGGCCCGCCGTCTGGCCGCGCCGTGATCCGGGCGGCGGCCCTTCATGCGGGACGCCGCTTCGGACGGTAGACGTGCGTGCTCTGCCCGAGGGCGACCTCGGCCGCCTCCGACACGGTCTCGGACAGGGTCGGATGGGGGTGAATCGTCAACTGCAGGTCACCGGCCGTCGCACCCATCTCGACGGCGAGCACCCCCTCGGCGATCAGCTCGCCGGCGCCGACGCCGACAATCCCGACGCCGACGACCTGCTCCGTGTCGGGGTCGATCACCAGCTTGCTCAGTCCGCCCGGCCGGTCCAGCGTGGCGGCGCGGCCCGACGCGGCCCACGGAAAGCGCGACACCTCCACGTGCCGCCCGTCGCGGGCCGCCCGCGTTTCGGTCAGGCCGCACCACGCGACCTCCGGGTCGGTGAAGACGACGGCCGGAATCGCGGCCGGCTCGAACGCCGCGGCGCGCCCGGCGATTGCCTCTACCGCGACGCGGCCCTCGTGAATCGCCTTGTGCGCGAGCAGCGGCTCGCCGGCCAGGTCGCCGATGGCGAACAACGACGGCTCGGCCGTCCGGCGCTGGGCGTCGACCTGCACGAAACCCTGCTCGTCGAGGACGACCGCCGTGCGCTCGAGCCCGTCGATGCGTGAATTCGGTACCCGCCCGACCGCCACCAGGACGGTGTCGAACACCTGGCGCGGCGTGTCGACGTCCGGCCCGTCGAGGACGACCTCCACGCCGTCCTCGACCGGGTTCAGCTCCGACACCCGCGTGCCCAGATGAATTGCCGCGGTGCACTCGCCCAGCCGGCGGGCGAGGACGCTGACGAGGTCGTGGTCCACGCCCGGCAGCAGCCCGGAGGTCATCTCCACCACCGTGACCGCCGACCCGAGCGCCGCGTACACCGTGCCCAGCTCGAGCCCGATATAGCCGCCCCCGATGACCAGGAGCGTACGGGGCACCCGCCGCAGCTCGAGCGCCGCCGTCGAGTCCAGCACGCGCTCGCCGCCGGCCGCCAGCGCGGGCGGCCGCGCCGGACGGGACCCGGTGGCCAGGATGGCGAAGTCGAACGGTATCGTGTCCCTCGTGCCGTCCGGCCTGTCGACCCGGATGGTGTGCGCGTCGAGCAGCGCCGCGCGGCCCTGGACGTAGTCGACGGCGCGCTGGCGCGACAGCTGGACCAGTCCGCCGGTCAGCGTGTCCACCACGCCGTCCTTCCACGCGCGCAGGCGCGCCAGATCGATGTGCGGTTCGCCGAAGGCCACGCCCCAGTTGCCGGCGCTACGAGCCTCCCCCAGCACGCGGGCGACGTGCAGCAGCGCCTTCGACGGCATGCAGCCCCGGTGCAGGCAGACGCCGCCGGGCCGCGGCGCCTCGTCGACGAGGCTCACGCGCATGCCGAGATCGGCCCCGTGAAACGCCGCGGCGTAGCCGCCCGGACCAGCCCCAATCACCGCGACCCGCGTCGGTTCTGCCATCGCTTGTCGGCTCGCGACCCCCGGCCGCAGTCCAAACAGGCTAGGGTACTACAAGTCCGGACCATCGCCGTCCGGACAACCGCGGCGCCGACCCCGGGCGCGAGCACCGCGGCGGCGCGCGTCGGCCACCGGTTCGCGCGGGAGCCGGCGCCCGCACGCTCTGGCGCGCTTGTCCTATCGGTTGCCCTATAATGGCGGCACACCGGCCGCGCAGCACCGGCCGCGCGGCCAAATCCACGCGTTATCGCGAGGTCACTATGTCGCAGCCAGAAATCATCGTCGGCATCGGAGGCGCAGCGGGGGACGGCGTCGCCTCGGCCGGCAACACCCTGGTTCTCTCGCTGGCCCGCCAAGGTCTCGCCGCCTACAGCTACAACGCCTACCAGTCCGTAATCCGGGGCGGCCACTCGTGGCTGCGGCTGCGGTTTTCGGCCAGCAAGCCGCTGAACCAGGGCGATCAGGTCGATGCCGTCGTCGCGCTGAACCAGGACACGCTCGATCGCCACCTGCAGGAGCTGCAGCCCGGCGGCCTCGTGCTCTACAACGGTGCGAAGCTGAGCCCGAGCTACGACCCGCCGCCGGGCGTCCAGCTCTGCCCGCTGCCGGTGCCGGAGCTGGCGCCGGGGTCGCAACGGCTGCCGGTCATGCAGAACACGGTGGCGGTCGGGGCCCTGATGCATCTGATGGGGCTCGAGATCGGCGGCCTGGAATCGGTGCTGCAGTCGACGTTCGCCAAGAAGCCGGCGGTCGTGGCCTCGAACATCGATGCCGCGCAGGCCGGGTACGACTACGCGCAGGCCAACTTCCGATCGCTCGCCACGCAGTTGCAGCCGACGGACCAGAAGTGGGCCCAGGCATCGGGCAACCACCTGCTCGCGATGGGCGCCGCGCTGGCCGGCTGCAAGTTCTACGTCGCGTATCCGATGAGCCCGGCGACGCACATCCTGGAGTGGTTCGCGGCGCACGCGCAGCGCCTGGGCATCTGCGTGCGGCAGGTCGAGGACGAGATCTCGGTCATCAACATGGCGATCGGCGCCGGCCACATGGGCGTCCGGAGCATGTGCGCCACGTCGGGCGGCGGGTTCGCGCTGATGACGGAGGCCATCGGCATGGCCGGCATCATCGAGACGCCGGTCGTCGCCATCAACGTGATGCGGGCCGGCCCTTCCACCGGCGTGCCGACGAAGACCGAGCAGGCGGATCTCAACCAGGCGTTCGGCGCCAGCCAGGGCGACTTCCAGCGCGTCATCATCGCGCCGACCAGCATGACGGACTGCTTCAACACGCCCCACCAGGCGTTCAACGTGGCCGAGCGGTATCAGATTCCGGTCATCATTCTCTCGGACCTGCTCATGAGCGAGGGCAGCGAGACGGTGGACCCGGCGCTGCTCGACGTCGAATTCCCCATCGACCGCGGGGAGGTGATCGCCGAGCCGACCGGCAGCGACGAACCTTATCTGCGCTACCGGAACACCGCCTCGGGGATCTCGCCGCGGGCCCTGCCGGGTCTCAGGAACCATCTGTATGTGTCGGGGACGGACGAGCACGATGAAGATGGCGTGCTGATCAGCGACGTCTACACCGATCCGGTTCGGCGCAAGAAGATGGTCGACAAGCGGGTCCGCAAGATGGAGACGGTGACCAGCTACCTGCCGGCGCCGGAGCTGGACGGTCCGGCCGCCGCGGAGGTGACGATCGTCGGCTGGGGCTCGACCTGGGGCACCATCGTCGAGGCCGCCGAGCAGCTCCGGCAGGAAGGCATCACGACCAATCACCTGCACATCAAGTTCCTGGTTCCCCTGCACATCGACGAGATCACCGCCATCCTCGGCGCGAGCAAGCGCATCGTCGTGGTGGAGAACAACCAGAGCGGGCAGTTCGCCCGTCACCTGCGCGCGGAGACCGGCCTCGTCGCGCACGGGCACGTTCGCAAGTACGACGGCGAGCCGTTCGAGCCCAAGCACATCGTGGCCGGCGTGAAGGACATTCTGGCGGGCGCGAAGGTCGTCGACATGCTGTCCTCGGAGCCCGGTTGGCGGACGGACCATCCGACCGGGACGACCGGACCGTGGACCGGCCTCCGGGTCGACAGCGAATCGAAGGCACTCGTCTGATCGCGGGCGCGCCCGCGATCAGACACAGGAGACGCAGACACATGGCCATGGCAGCTCCCGTCCTCGAAGCCAAGGATTTCAAGCCGGAGGTTCCGCCCGACTGGTGTCCGGGGTGCGGCGACTTCGGCGTGCTCAACGGCATGTTCCAGGCCTGCGCCGACCTGGCGCTCGAGCCGTCGCAGGTGCTGGTGGTCTCCGGCATCGGCTGCTCGTCGAACCTGCCCGGGTTCTTCCGCTCCTACGGCGTCCACAGCCTGCATGGCCGGGCGCTGCCGTTCGCCACGGGCGCCAAGCTGGCCAACACATCGATGACCGTGATCGCCACGGGCGGGGACGGTGACGGCTACGGCATCGGCCTGAATCATTTCATTCAGGCGATGCGCCGCAACATCGACGTGACCTACATCGTGATGAACAACGAGATCTACGGCCTCACGACCGGCCAGGTCTCCCCGACGAGCGAGACGGGGATGAAGACCAAGACGACGCCGCTGGGCAACCTGGAGGGGATGCTCAACCCGCTCGCCCTGGCCCTGGCCTCGGGCTGCGGCTTCGTCGCCCGCGGCTTCAGCGGTCAGCCCAAGCACCTCACGGAGCTCTACAAGCAGGGCATCCAGCACAAAGGGTTCGCGCTGATCGACGTGTTCAGCCCGTGCGTCACCTTCAACAAGGTCAACACCTATCCCTGGTTCCGCGAGCGCGTCTACAAGGTGGAGGAGACCGATCACGACTCGGCGAGCTTCCACGGCGCGATGGACAGGGCGCTCGAGTGGGACGAGCGGATCCCGATCGGCCTGGTCTACCGCAACCCCGACCCGCGGCCGTCTCTCGATACGCTCGACCCGGCCCTCGGCGGCGAGGCCCTCGTGCACCAGGGCTACACGATCGCGCCCGAGACTCGCAGCGATCTGATCCGCGAGTTCATGTAAGGTCGACGACATGCGGCCCACCGTCCTGGGGGACCTGCGCCGTGCGGTTGACGCGGGCCGGGTTCCGCATCGCAGCGTCCGCCGCGAACTGCGTGACAACCTCATCGCGAAGCTGCGCCGGGGAGAGACCCTGTTTCCCGGCATCATCGGCTACGACGACTCGGTGATCCCGCAGATCTGCAACGCCGTCCTCTCGCAACACCACTTCATCGTCCTGGGGCTGCGCGGCCAGGCGAAGACGCGCATGCTGCGCGCGCTGGTCGACCTGCTCGACGACGAGCTGCCGGTGGTGGACGGTTGCGAGATCAACGACGATCCGCTCGCGCCGCTGTGCGGCGCCTGCCGCGAGCGGCTGCGCGCGGACGGCGACGAGCTGCCGGTCGCCTGGCTGCCGCGCTCGCTGCGGTTCGTCGAGAAGCTCGCGACGCCCGACGTCACCATAGCGGACATGATCGGCGATATCGACCCGATCAAGGCGGCGCGCAGCGGACGGCAGCTGTCCGACGACCTGACCGTGCACTACGGGTTGCTGCCGCGCGCCAACCGCGGCGTCTTCGCCGTCAACGAGCTCCCGGATCTCGCCGGCAAGATCCAGGTGGGCCTGTTCAACATCCTGCAGGAAGGCGACGTCCAGATAAAGGGCTACCCGGTGCGGCTGCAGCTCGACGTGCTGATGGCGTTCACCGCCAACCCCGAGGACTACACGGCGCGGGGCAAGATCATCACGCCGCTCAAGGACCGCATCGGGTCCGAGATTCGAACCCACTACCCGCAGACCCGGCATGACGCCATCGCCATCACGCAGCAGGAGGCCTGGGTGGACCGGGCCCTCGACCGGAAGCCGGCCGCCGGCGTCACGGTTCTGCCGTTCGTACGCGAGGTCGTCGAGGAGATCGCGTTCCAGGCCCGCGCCGACAAGAAGATCGACCGCCGGTCGGGCGTCAGCCAGCGGCTGCCGATCACCTGCCTGGAGAACGTCGTCTCCAACGCCGAGCGCCGTGCGCTCGCGGCCGGCGAGCAGCCGGTGGTGGCCCGCGTCACCGACGTGTACGCCGCGTTGCCGTCGATAACCGGCAAGTTCGAGCTCGAGTACGAGGGCGAGCTCCGCGGGGCCGATCAGGTAGCGCGCGATCTCATTCGCGCCGCCGTGCGGCACGTGTTCGACGGCTGGTTCGACGGCGTCGACAGCGGCCCGGTCGTCGAGTGGTTCGAGATGGGCGGGTCGCTGCAAGTCGCCGATACGACGCCCGCGGACGATCTGCTGCAGCAGATCCGCGACATACAGGGCCTCGGCGAACTGGCCGAGCACGCGGGCGTCAAGCCGACCGACCCGGCGGCGGCCATGGCCGCCGCCATCGATTTCGTGCTCGAGGGGCTGTACGCGCAGAAGAAGATCACGCGTACCGACGAGCGCGAGTACCGGGCGGCCGAGCCGGCGCGGCGCACCGTGCATTCCGCCGAGCAGCTCTTCGATCCGAACGCCTCGCTGCCGGGGTCGGGCAAGAAGAAGTACTACAACTGACGGTCCGCGCTGCGCGAGACCTCGCATGCGGTATCGCTACACACGCTTCACGGGCGACGATCTCGAGGGTCTCGACCTCGAGGAGCTGGTTTCGAAGCTCTCCGAGCTGCTGCTGTCGAGCGGGTTCGCCGATCCGTACGGCAACCGGCACACGGCGGACAGCGGTGACGACCGCACCCTGCAGGCGCTGCACGACGCCATCCTCGACGCGCTGCTCAACGGGGGCCTGCTCTCGAACGACGCGTTGTCGCGGCTGCTCGGCGATCCGGCCGATGCCGACCAGGACGCCGAGCCGTCGCGGCTCGAGCAGCTGATCCGGGACATCGTCGAGCGTCTGGCCCAGCAGGGCTACATCACGGTGCAGGACGACGGCGAGCGGAGCGGGGGGCAGGCCGGCGGATTCGGACCGGACGCGGAGCTCCCGCCCGCGACGTTCGAGATCACGGACAAGAGCCTCGACTTCCTCGGCTACCGGGCGTTGCGCGACCTGCTGGGCTCGGTCGGTCGGGGCAGCGTGGGCCGTCACGACACCCGCGACGTGTCGACCGGCGTCGAGGCCAGCGGGACGTCCAAGCCGTACGAGTTTGGAGACACGCTCAACCTGGATGCGAGCGGCACGATTCTCAACGCGGTGCGGCGCGGCGGCCTGGCGCAGGGCGGGCACGGCGCGGCGATCGACGTGCAGTACCCCGACCTGATGGTGGCGCAGGGCGAGTATCAGAGCTCCTGCGCCACGGTGCTGATGCTCGACTGCAGCCACAGCATGATCCTGTACGGAGAGGATCGCTTCACCCCGGCCAAGCAGGTCGCCCTCGCCCTGGCCAACCTGATACGCCGCCAGTATCCGGGCGATGCGCTGAACGTCGTCCTGTTCCACGACTCGGCCGAGGAGATCCCCATCAAGCAGCTGGCGCGCGTCCGGGTGGGCCCCTACTACACCAACACCCGCGACGGGCTGCGCCTGGCCCGACGCATCCTGGAGCGCCAACGGAAGGACATGCGGCAGATCGTGATGATCACCGACGGCAAGCCGTCGGCCCTGACGGGGCCCGACGGGCAGATCTACCGCAACGCGTTCGGACTCGATCCCCGCATCATCGCGGCGACGTTCGCGGAGGTTGCCACCTGCCGCAAGGCCGGGATCATGATCAACACGTTCATGCTGGCCCGCGACTACGAGCTGGTGAGCTTCGTGCGGCGGGTGGCGTCCATCTGCCGCGGCAAGGCGTACTTCACGACGCCCTACACGCTCGGGCGCTACGTGCTGCTGGACTACATGGCCAAGAAGACGCGCACGGTGCACTGAACCGTGCGGGTGCCCCCAAATGGAAGCGACGGGAGTACCTCGTCGGGTGGGTCGACGACGAAACAGACCGGCCCAACGGTAGCCGCAGCCCGATCTCACAAGTCCCGGCGGAGAAGCCTGTCCTCCGCGGTACCGCCGAGCGTCTCCACCAACCACGGATCCATCCGCAGTGCGCTCGGCGGACTCGTGGTGGTCGTCACGATGTACTGAAACGATGGACGATCATCGCCATCCTCCAGATCGCGAACGAAGTGAAACAGCCGGTGGTAGACGCCAAGGCCGAGATCGGCCTCGCGCGGACTGTCATGGATCAGGAACGCAGGCAGGTGTGTGAGCCCCTCGACGCTCATCGACATGACCGCCAAGTCGAACGCGATCACCTTTAGAGAGTCGATGGCGGCCGTCGACCGCTCGCCGCCCAGTACAACGGACGATCTGAGACCGTTGCCGTCAAAGGCGACGCTTCCCGAAGCGTTCATCCCGACCACGGTCCGGATGATATGGTCGAAGGTTCTCGACAACTCGTCGAAAACATCAGCCTGTGCATCACGGAAGGCACCCACCCGGTCACGTCTAGTTTGAATCTCATCTTCCAGAGCATCAGCGCGAGACTGTATCGATTCGTGCTCAGCCAGCAATCGATCCAGGCGATCGACATCTTCAATGCAACGACGAGCGCGGAACCAGGCTTCGGACCGCGTATCTCTCATGAGCTCCACTGACCGCAGCCGCTGGTGCAGCTTGTCACCACGTTCACGAGCCGCGTTCAGGTCCAGCACGATGCGGCGTTCCTCCTCGCGGTGCTGCTCCAGCCGCTGCCGTTCGCGCTTGGCGTCCTGCTGGAGCTGGCCCAGCCGCCGCTTCATTTCCTCCAGATCCGGGAGTTGGTGCGACAGCTTGCAGCCTTCCGCCAGTGCCAGATCGACAGGTACTTCACACACCGGGCATACCGGGTGCTCCGCACCGCGGGCGCGAGCAGACGCACCGGGGATCTCTCCTCTGATGCGAGAAATCAGCGACTCGATCTCCGGAATCCGCGCCTGTACGCCGGACAACCGGTTCTGCAACTCTTCGACCCGCTGTCTTGCAGCGTAGCTTTCCGACCGCAACGCGCCGAGATCGGTCACGGCCACATCAGAACCATCCTCTACCTCTGAGGTTGCCCCGATCCCGTGGACGGGTTAACGCTTGCGGGTTCACATGATGACAGGTCCTTGGTCTTCCGTGTTAGTCATCGACGATGAGCGCTGTGGGAGTGTGGGAAACTCGCGGCCCCGGCGCAGGCATAGTCGGCAGCGCTCGCCCGCGAGATTTCCAACGGCGTGTGGGCGCCCGTCTCGCTGACCTCCGGATTCAGCGCGACGTCGACCGGGCGTCCATGCGCCGGGCACTTCCACAGCGCCCCGTGGGGATACGGTGCGCGGTTCGAGCATGCGGTGACGCCTTCGGCAACCGCCGGGGCCGAGGGGAGCTCGGCGACCCGGCAGGCCCGCCGTCATCTCCTCCCGACAGGTCCCACAGCAGCTATCCGGCTTGCGAAGCCGGAGGCGAGCCGTGTGCCTGTAGACCATCGTTCCCTCCGTGTGTTTCCAGAAGAAAGCCGGTGACGACGCGAGTCGGCGCCGGCGAGCCGGGCCCGAACGGACTCGTGTGCGGCTGCAGCGCCTCCACCGGCCGCTCAACGTCCGCAGCGGCTGCCGCATGGAGACGTTCAAACTCCAGCGGCGACAGGTAGCCGAGCGCAGAATGGCGGCGGCGCGTGTTGTACCAACCTTCGACGAACTCGAACACGGCCGCCCGCGCCTCGGCGTGCGTCGCCAGCCTCGTCCGGTCGAGCAGCTCGCACTCGAGCGTCGCGAAGAAGCTCTCGGCCATCGCATTATCGAAGCAATCGCCCACCGAGCCCATCGACAGCGCCACGCCCCATTTCCGGCAGCGGGCACCGAAGGCCAGCGACGTGTACTGGCAGCCTTGGTCGGAGTGATGGACGACCGCGTCGGGCCGGCGTTGCTCCACGGCCATCTCCAGTGCCTCGACTACCAGCTCGGTGCGCAGGTGCGCCGCCATCGCCCAGCCGACGGAACACCCGACACACTACCCATCTCGAAGACCTTCCCGACTTCGCGACCATCACTCGTGAGGCGCATCCCTTCCAAGGCCAACGTCTCGCAGTCTTGAGGCGGATGCAGCGGCAAGGCGTGCACCAGTTCCTGTTGCTGTTTCCAGATGGAGGCCGGCGGTTGGTGCCGGTCGCCTGGACCGACGCCGCATCAGACGGCGCGGACGACCGTGTCACCCGCGCCGTACACACTCTGGCCGGCATCGCCGACTTGTTGCGGATGCGAACGATTGTCGACGCTCTTCTCCATCGCCTTGAAGCGGAGGAGGAGCATGCAACTGAACCTCGGCTTTCTGAAGGACCTGCGCCCCCTGACGGACCGGCGCCTCGACCCGAACGTGTGGGCGGTGCTGGAAGACGAGCAGCGCATCGCGGTGCTCGACGTGCTGGAGAGACTCATCGTGCAAGCGGCGCGACCCGAACCGGAAAAGGAGGGCGAGGATGAGT
Source organism: Vicinamibacterales bacterium (assembly GCA_965222265.1). Lineage (GTDB taxonomy): Bacteria > Acidobacteriota > Vicinamibacteria > Vicinamibacterales > UBA8438 > JAAXGX01. The sequence continues at coordinate 3,050,072 of CBDCTP010000003.1, read as the reverse complement.
GAGACGAAAGTCCAGCCCACCCACCTGCGCCGCGCCGCCATCGTGTACGTGCGACAGTCCACTGTTGCCCAGGTCGAGCAGAATCGCGAATCGACGCGACGGCAATATGACTTGGCCGAACGGGCGCGCCAGCTCGGGTGGCGTGCCGATCAGATCACGGTGCTCGACGAAGACCTGGGGTTGTCCGGCGCGACCACGCAGGGGCGTGGTGGCTTCGCCCGCATGACCGCGCAGGTCGTCCTCGGACACGTCGGGATTCTCCTCGGCCTGGAGGTCTCGCGGCTGGCCCGCAACAACGCCGACTGGTACCGGTTGCTCGACCTGTGCGGCATCACCGACACTCTGATTGGCGATGCCGACGGCGTGTACGATCCGAACGTCTTCAACGACCGGCTTATCCTCGGGCTGAAGGGGACAATGTCAGAGGCCGAACTGCATGTCCTGCATGCGCGCCTCGACGGCGGGATCCGCAACAAGGCGGCCCGCGGAGAGCTGCGTTGCGGTCTGCCCGTCGGGCTCGTCTGGGACGAGCGCGACGGCGAGATCCGGCTGCATCCCGACGAAGCGGTCACCGGGGCCGTTCGCGCGGTTTTCGAGCGGTTCGCCGAATTCGGGTCGGTGCGCCGCGTCTGGTTGTGGTTCGTCTCCGAGAAGCTCACCTTCCCGCTACGCTTGAACCACGGCGACGCCATCCGCTGGGTTCCTCCGTCGTATCATGCGATTCATCAGGTACTCACCAATCCGGCTTATGCCGGCGCCTACACGTACGGCAAATCGCGGCAGGAACGCGTCGTCGACGAAAACGGTGTGGTGCGCCAGCGTGTGCGTCGAGTGCCTCGCTCGGAGTGGCCGGTGCTGATCACCGACCACCACCCGGGCTATGTCGACTGGCCGACCTACGAGGACAACCTCGCTCGCATCGCGGCCAACACGCGGCCGCGACCGCATGCCGCGGGGAGCGGCGCCGTCAGAGAAGGAAGCGCGCTGCTGCAAGGCATCGCCACGTGCGGCCACTGCGGGCGGCGGCTGTATGTCCACTACCAGGGACGAAACGCCTCGCCGGGCTATCACTGTTCGGGTCAGGACATCGTCCAGAGAAGCGGCGTGTACTGCCTGTACATCGGCGGCGTACAGATCGACCGGGCGGTCTCCGAGGCCGTGCTCGACGCGGCGCAGCCGGCCGGTCTCGAGGCCGCGTTGCGCGCCGCCAAACGGATCGAAGCCGATCACGACGGCGCGCTCGAACAGCGGCGTCTGGCCGTCGAACGGGCGCGCTATGAAGCCGAGCGCGCCGAACGCCGGTACCGCGCCGTCGAGCCCGAGAATCGCCTCGTCGCCCGCGGCCTCGAGACGGAATGGGAACAGCGCCTGAGCGAACTCGAACAAGCGCGGTCCGAACTTGAACGCCACGAGCGGCGCCGACCGCGCGAACTGACGGCCGACGAGCGCAAGGCCGTGCTCGCACTTGGCATGGACCTGCCGCGGGTCTGGGAGGCACCCACCACCACGGCGCGGGACAAGAAGGAGTTGCTGCGCACATTGCTCGATGAAGTCATCGTCGCCGCGCCGCGCGGCGGGCAGACCGCCCACCTGACACTGCGCTGGCGCGGGGGTATGCTGACCGAGCTCGACATCGATCGCCCCCAGACGCGCCATCCGCCGATCCGAACCGACGAGGACACCCTCGAACTCGTGCGCCGCCTGGCCCGCCACTATCCCGATGCCGTGATCGCCGGTATCCTGAGCCGCCAAGGCAAGAAGACCGCCTACGGCCACCCCTTTACCGCCATGCATGTCGGGAACCTGCGCCGCAACTGGAATCTCGGGCGCTTCGACCCGGCGACGCGCTCGACCGACGGTGAAGTGGTCAGCATCCAGGAGGCGGCCAAGCGCCTGGACATGGCGCCGTCTACGCTGCACCGCTGGATCAACGATGGATTCATCGCGGGCGAACAACTCACGCCCGGCGCGCCGTGGCGAATCCGCATCACCCCGGAGCTGCTCGCCCGCTTCGTCGAACAGACGCCAGCGGGATACGTGCCGATGCAGGACGCGACTCGACTCCTCGGCGTGTCGCGCCAGACGGTGTTGCAGCGTGTCAAGCGCGGCGAACTCGACGCCGTGCATGTCCACCACGGGAAGAGAAAAGGCCTGCGAATCAAGGTGATCGACGACCAAGCCACGCTGTTTGGACACTCCTCATAAGTGAGGGAGCAGTATGACGATGGATCCACGACGCGGCGGCTGAACACGTCGAGGACGATGGCCAGGTAGAGGAAACCCGCCAGGGTCGGCACATAGGTGATGTCCGATACCCAAAGCCGGTTCGGCGCATCCGCTTCGAAGCGGCGCTCCACCAGGTCCGGGGCCGGCCGGGCCTGCGTATCGCGGCGCGTCGTGCGCGGCCCGCGGCGCCGGCTCACACCGACAAGGCCCGCGGTGCGCATCACCCGCGCGACCCGCTTGCGGCTGACCGGGACGCCGTCGTCGGCCAGGTCGGCGTGAATCCGCGGCGCGCCGTACGTGCCCCGGCTGCGAGCGTGAATCTCCCGCACGCGGGTGGTCAGCTCGGCATCGGCCCGGGCGCGAGCCGACGGGGGGCGTCGACGCCACGCGTAGTACCCGCTCGGGGAGACACCGAGCACGCGGGCCATCGTGGCGACGCGGAACCGAGCCTGATTCGCATTCATGAACCGGTAGTCCTCCCGGGTCCGATCTCCCGTGCGAACCAGGCAGTTGCTTTTGCCAATATCTCCCGTTCTTCGCGCAGCCGACGCACCTCACGGCGAAGCCGGCGAATCTCTTCACGCTCCTCGGTGTTCAGGCCGTCGCTGCGCGCTCCCGCGTCGCGATCCGCCTGCGCGACCCACTTGCGTATGGCCTCGGCCGACGGCTCGAACTCCCGAGCCAGCTCTCCCGGTTTACGTCCAGACCGAACCAGCTCGACCATCTGCTGCCGGAATGCCGCCGGGTACGGCGGTCTCGACTTCGGCATCGTGGACTCCTCCTCACCAACAGGTTAGGTGTCCACGAAATCGGGTCAACTCCACTCTCCCAGCCCATCAAGACGTGTTACCGAGGCTTCTCGCAACACCTCTACCGCCAGGGGTCCGGGAACCAGGCTTTCCGGATCGAGTTGCAGTTCCTCGCTCAGGCTCGACTGCTGACGGCGCGCCTCCGAAACTTGGCGACCCGCCTCTTGCTTGGCCCCAGCGTGCTCCGCTTCCAATCTCGCGATTTCCGCGCGAAGCGCGTATTCAGCCGGGTCGATTGCTCCGATCAATGCTCTTGAAGCGTCCCGGAGCTGCGGAAGCGAGAGGCTGCGCACCCCCGAACCGGAGTGCGAGTCCGCCGATCGCCAGTCCAACAGCTTGTCGAACCGACATTCCTGGTCCCGAGACAGCCAGGCGAGCGCTAGACGCCAGATGTCGCGGGGCTGGTCTTCCGGCACGACGGCTGCAAGCTCCTCGAAGCGGAAGGTCGCAGCGATGGCATCGAGGAAGGGATCCACGCCCTCCGCTTCCCGGCTCTGGTTCACGACCTCATCCAGGTCCCCGTCCCGGACGGCCAAATGCCCCCGTCCCATGCCAATCGGGCGGACCACGACCCACGGAACGCCATCGACCACCACTTCGGCGCCGACGCTTCCTTTTGGAAAGGCATGGGCAATACCTTCCCGCTGCTCAGCAGCCGCGAAACGATCCTCACCGAGACAATACCGAAGCAGACGGCAGAACAGCGTCTTTCCGCTGCCGTGTCCTATGACACCGGCGTCACCACCCACCGTGTCGCCCCGCTCCGCTGGGTCCGGCGCCCAAAGGATGTTGAGGCCTGCCCGCAATCGAACTTCGCGCAGTTGGACTCCGGGCTCGCTCCAGACTACGAGCCGCCGAACCCAGAGACGTGGCTGTGACCCACCCGTTCCAGATCGCCCGGGCTTTCCACCGGGGCCGAGGAGCTCAAGCTGCTTCATCGATCCAGACCCGGGCGGCCTGCGGAAGAGTCCGAACGATCTCGTCATCGCCGCGGCTGCGCAAGACGTCGAGTACCATACGCACTCGCCCGTCCGGCCATCCGGCGGTTTCGATGGCATCCAGCGTAGGCCCGCGCGCCCATGTCTTCTCCTTCAGATCCTCCAGCAGATCGCCCGCGCCGCGAAGCTGCCGCACCGCTGCCCCCCAGGCGTACCCGGGACGCCGCAACGGCGAAACCCGGGCGGACAACGGCTCTGCCTCGGGTCCAACCAGTCGGCGCCACTCCGCAGCAGTCGCCTGCGGCAACGATCGGGTAAGCAATCTCGGTTCCATCGCCAGGAGCACGGCCAAGCGAACCCGGCGTATCGGCGCCGGCGCACCGATCGCCTTGAGAACCGCAGCAAGCACAGCCACTTCCTGTACGGTTTGATCGCCGGTGACCGGTCTCGCCCAGGCACCATCGGGCAAGACCGTAGGCTCGGGGACGGTGCTCGCGACGGCGACCGCACGGGGCGGATGACAGCACCGGGGGTCGGCGGGCGCCGGGTCCAGCTTGCTGCGGTACGAGGTACCTGTCGCGATGGCTTCCTGGAGGGCGTCGTAGATCTCGAGGATGACATCCCTGGTGCGGTACTGGCCGAACCGCTCCTCGTCCTTGCGCCGGACGATCGGAAAGGTATCCATGACGTACCCGACAGCCGCGCGCGGCGAGGAGAAGTGTGCGCGGAGTTCATCGAGTTCCGCCGATGTCTCGTCGTGAGGACAACCATCCGCCCGCCGTGCCGGCCTCCAGTCGCCACGATCGTCCGAAGGCAGGTACAGGTGAAAGAAAGCGGCGTCGAGCTCACACCGAAGGAGGAAGCGGCGCTCCTCGTCCCAACGGAACGGCGGGCCGTTCCAGCCGCACTCGCGGGCGAAGGTCTCGAGGTGATCGGTCGTGTACGTCAGCTCCAAGATGCGAGGCACCAGCCAGTCTCGGATCGCTCCTTGCGGGCTTTCGGTAGCCAGCCACGGCGCCGATAAACTGAGCGTCGCCGGGGGCAAGACGGGAATCTGCTTGGCAACGAAGAAAGCCAGATGCTTGCCGCCCAATTTCAGTCGCGCGGCGAAGTCGCACGCGAGGCTGGACAGGATCGATGGAAACACGGGAGCATGCTCTCCAGATACCATCCATACTGGCAGGTTATGCCCGGCCGCCGAACCCGGAAAGGCGCTACAGATCACGGTTCGGCTATCGGTGCTGGCCGTGACGTCGCGGCATCCGATCAACCAACGCGGCGACATCCGCACCAACAGTTCCTCGGCATAGGCCACCGCCGAATCCGCCTCGCGAAGCGACCCTGCGGGCAAGAAAAGATGCCGATTCTCTGACGCGCACTTCAGCAGAACCGAGACACGATCGCGGTCCGCGGCGTACCACACGGCACCACTATCCCTGATCTCCTTCCGGGTCCACCAGGGAGTGCGCGACAGCTCGTCGATGTCGAGCTCGTCGGCGGACAACTCGTCCAGCGGCAGAGCCGGAACGTAGGATCGATCGAGCGGCTGGATGCACGCTGAAGCGTCCGCCAGCGAGGAAACCATGCCCGCCATGGCAACCGCACGGGCAAACGGATGGTGCGCTGCGAGGGCCATCCACGCCGCGAAGATCTCCCGCGATGCTCGCTCGGCCGACTCCCCGAACGCCCGGCGAAGCCAGTGCGCAAACAGCAGATGGGCGACGCAGAACAGGATCGCCGCCCGATCTCGGTTGCGAAGCGCATCCAGAAGGCCCCGCGGCAGTTCGGCGATCCGCAGGTAGACCTCACGCGCTTGTACCCAATGACGGGGAAGAACCGTAGAATCAGGAGTCTGTTTTTCAAGGAGGGTCAGGTCGCGCCGCTCCCCGTCCTCCCATGTCCCCCACCGGTGATTGAACTGGTGCACCATCTTGCCTTCGTAGAGCGGTAGGTGCTCCTCGGCGTTCCGACGGAACACGTTGCCCGACAGTCGCCAGCCCTCGGCCTCAAGCTCCGTTCGTGAGCGGAAAAGACCGGAATCACTGGCCATATTGAACATCTGGCTAAACCGGAGGTTCCACGGATTCCCGATCGGATCCGGACCATTCTCAGGTTCACGGACGAGCACGTGTACACGACGGTAGATGGCCTTGCCCAGTACGGCGTCCCTGCGGGTTCGAAAGATGGGGCAGTTGCGGGTGTTGGGATTCAGGAGCCCGATGTCCTTGGCGGAGAGCGTGAACCGGCGGTCGCTGATCTCTACATCCTGCACCGCGCGGGCGAAGAAGACGAAATCGGCGGTGGGCGACGCAGCCTTCATCCCGCTGCCGGCGGTGAACAGACAGAACTTCTTGTCAGCACGGACATCGGGAAAGAACCGCTTCCGATGGTTCTCGAAGTCGAGGAAGCTGATCAACGACTTGGTTGCGATGACTTCCTGGAAGAAGAACTTGGTCGTATCGTCCGTGGCAATTCCGGTGGGGACCACGCATCCGACGCGACCGCGATCGTTCACCAAGCCCCGCATCATCTCCGTGAACACGGTATAGAGATCTACTTTTCCTCGCCCGCATAGCGGATAGCGGCCACTATTCCGAATCAGATGCCGTCGGCCCGCCGAGTCCCGGCGGGCGTCAAGGAAATGGCCGTACAGCACAGGATCATCCGTTTCCAGTGATCCGATCATCCGCTTGCGCTTGGCGGCGGTGGAGGCGTGCGCGATCTCCGGCCGGCGGTGACCAAACCACGCCTTCTCCTCGATGTCGACCCGTTCCCACGGCGGATTGCCGAGCACGCAGTCGAATCCCCCGTTCTCGAAGACCTCCGGGAACGCGAGATGCCAGTGGAAGAACCGATACCGGTTCGCCAACTCCTCGACTTTCCGGCGTTGCGCGGGCGCCAGGGCATCGGGCTGGGAATGCAGGGCCCTCACCGTGTCGGTCGTGATGCACGACGGATCATCGCCAACCCGCTTGGGCCACACGAACGCGCCGCACCAGAGATCGGCAACACGCTGTTCGTGCCGGTATTGCGGGGAGACGACGAGCGACCGAAACCGCGTCGCCTTCCGGCGCACGTCGTGCAGGGTGCCGTCCGGCGATTCGTCGACGCCCCGGCTGAGCGAAGCGAGGCTGCCGTACTCCGGGCGCGTCTCGGCGACCATCAGACGCGGAATGTCCTGCTGGCCGCTTTCACGCTCCACGCGGTTCCGCTTCCTGAGCTCGGAACAGACTGCCTGGTCGTCGCCCTCAATCCGCTTGAACGCCTCGTCCGGCAAGCCCGCCGCGACGAGATCCGGCGTGGCGCCGAGCAGGCTGTCGCCGACTCGGATGTGATGGTCGAGAAACGACAACGGCTTGCCGGGCTCCAGCGCCTCCAGCCAGAGGCTCACGCGGCACAGCTCGGCCGCCATCGGGTTGACGTCGACGCCGTAGAGGCAGCGGCCAATCACGTCGCGCAGCGCATGCTGATAGAGTCGAGGCGACGGTTCGCCGTCGCCCGTCGCGTGCGCACGGACACGCGCCAGGTGACGGGCGAGACGGTGCGCGGCGCCAACCAGGAAGTGGCCGGAGCCGACGGCCGGATCGCAGACCTTGAGCTCGAGGATCGCGCGCTCCGCCGCGCCGCCGACCGTCCCGCGGATCGCTGCCTCGACCACGGGATCAAGAGCGGAGTCGAGGAGGCACTGCACGAGCTCGTCCGGCGTGTAGTAGGAACCCGAAGTCTTGCGGACGTTGCCGGCGAACTCCGCGAAGGTAAAACGCGCGCCATCGCCGTTCAGCCGAGGCGTGAGCCCGAGCAGGCTTTCGTAGACGCCGCCCAACTCCTCCGCGCCGAGATTGCGGTAATCCACCGGCCGCAGGACCTTGTCCTGACGGATGAAGGCGAGTCGCCGCAGCGACTCCAGGAAGTCGTAGTTGGTCAGCTCCGCGTCGTTCAGCGCGGCAGTCGCCTCTGAATCCCAGAGGAAACTGCCGAGCGCCGGCAGCGCCAGCGCCCGGCGAGCGGTCTCGAAACCGGGATCACCCGAAAGCGCACCCACCAGAAGCTGAAACTGGCGCCACAGGTCGCCGTGGCGAGAGCCCTTGATCCGGCCGGCCAACTCCCGCAGCCGACCGGCACTGTAGTGCGCGGCATAGCGCTCGCGGGCGATCCGCGCGGGATCGGAATCATCCCGCGGGTGTAGCAGAGGCTGTCCGTCGAGGATGCGGTCCTCCGCGACGAAGAGGAAGATCAGCCGGTACACGACACGCAGGAGCTGGCCGTGGAGGTCCTCCAGCCCCAGCGTCCCGCCGCGGAGCGCTTCGCGCAGCCGGACGTTCTTCGGGTGAGCGGTGAAACCCGCGCCCAGGACTTGCAGGACGCGCTCAACGCTGCCGCGCAGTTCCCCCAACGCCCGCGCGCCCTGCCGTTCCGCCTCGCGGGCCCACAGCTCCAGCCAGCATGTCTCGGGCCGTTCGCCCTCCCTCGGTGCGAAGCGCGTTGCGTGAGCCACGAGCCACAGGAGCACAAAGTCGGCGTAGACATCGCCCGAGAACATCGCTTCGAGATCGAACTCGAGCCAGGACTGCCGGGACAGTGCCTGGTTGTCCCGCAGGATGCGCAGGCGCAGGCCGTTCGAGACGACGGCCCACAGGCGCGCGTTGTCGCGGTTGAGCAGATCCTGCACGAGCCCATGCGGATTGCCCGACGCCGCGCCGGGCTGGCTGGCGGCGCGGCTGTCGAGCGAGAGGCCACATCCGATGAGGTGTATGGGCGCCGGCCCGAAGCTGCGGCGGACAGCGTAGGAGCGGCCGCCGATCTCCGGGCCGGCGGTCGCCGGCAGGAGACCGAACCCGAGCTCGCGTAGCAGCGGCAGGCTCCACTTCTCGTTGGTGAGACGCGTCCCGGCGACGCCCGCGGACAAGTCCGCGGCAACGGTGCGGAACTCCCTCCAGTACTTGCGCAGACGGTTCCACGACTGCGTGACGGCTTCGTTCACACGCTCCCCGGCCGCGAGTGCGTAGTCCTCGGGACGGGTACCCGGCAGCGTCGAGTGGGAATCCGTCAGACGGCGCAACAGGTCCGTCGGGAGCAGTCCGCCCTCCGAACGGATCGTCTGAAAACCTCCCGGCCGTCGGCGGGCCATCTCAGTTCAGTACAGGCAGCAGGACGTACGCGCCGAGGATGTCGGCCGGCGACACCGGTTCGACGGCTGTGCCGCTCCTGGCACGTGCCCTCCTGATGCCGGACGCGGCGCGCACGCGTTCGTGCGCCGCTCTTTGGGAATCCGCACGCTCGGCCGCGATGGCTTCGAGGCCTGCCTGGAGCGCCGGCAAGGCGGACAGCAGCATATCGAGCTGCTGTTCGATGGCGGTCGGCAGCAGGTTGCGCGCGGGCCGCGCCGCCAGCAGACGCTCGCCGTCCGCCGCCGACAACCAGACCGGCCCTTCCACAGGACCGGTGCACGCCAGCGGAATGATCTCTTCACAGAGCATGGTTCCCTCACCCGAACCGCCACGACGGAGGTGATAGCGGAAGCGCACCACCAGCAGGGTCGTGCGCACAGACACCTCCTTGGTGACGATCGCCCCGCAACGCGACGCGACGGATCCGCCAGCGTCAAGGGACTCCGGGTCGAGCGCCTGATCCAGCCTCGGTCGACGGTCAAAACCGGCCATTAGTGGACAGTTGAAAACCGGCCATTTCCGATAGCGCCCCGAGACGTTGACGCCGACCGGGAACTGCACGTTCCTGCGCGGCATGAGCAACGTCTTGACCGAAGAGAAACGACAGCAGGTTCTGGCGCTGGGGCGCCTCGGCTGGTCGCTGCGGCGCATCGAACGGGAGACCGGGGTGCGGCGCGAGACGGCCAGCGGCTACCTGAAGGCCGCCGGGCTGGTGGTGCCGCGCCGCGGCCGCCCTCGCACCCGGCCGTCAAATCCGGCCATTTCCGCGCCGGTGTCCACCGACCCCTCGTCGGCGCAACCCGCCGTCGGCACCGTCACGGGGACCGCCACTCCCGCGGTCGGAGACCGCCCCACTCGTGCGCCGCGGGCGAGCGCCTGCGAGCCCTACCGCGAGCTGATCGTCGAGGCGCTCGGCCGGGGCCGCAACGCCATGGCCATCTGGCAGGACCTGGTCGATGACCATGGCTTCCCGGCGGCCTATGCGAGCGTGCGGCGCTTCGTCGCGACCCTTCGGCAGCAGCCCGCCGTCGAGGCCCGGGTGGTCATCACCACAGGCCCAGGTGAAGAAGGTCAAGTTGATTACGGGGACGGACCGATGGTCCGCGACCCGGCGACCGGCAAGTACCGGCGGACACGACTCTTCGTCTTGACCCTGGGCTACTCGCGCAAATCGGTGCGGCTGCTGGTCCACCGCTCCAGCACGCAGGTCTGGGCCGAGCTCCACGAGCGGGCGTTTCGGCGGCTGGGCGGCACCGTACGGGTCGTCGTCCTCGACAACCTCAAGGAGGGCGTGCTCACCCCGGACATCTACGACCCGACGCTCAATCCGCTCTACCGCGACGTGCTGGCTCACTACGGCGTCGTCGCCCTGCCGTGCCGCGTCGGCGACCCCGACCGAAAGGGCAAGGTCGAGGCCGGCGTCGGCCACGCGAAGAAGACCCCGCTGCGCGGCCTCCGCTTCGAGCAACTCGACCAGGCCCAGGCCTACCTCGACCGCTGGGAGCGGCGCTGGGCCGACACGCGCATCCACGGCACGACCAAGCGCCAGGTCGCCGCCATGTTTGCCGAAGAGCGTCCGGCGCTCGGCCCGCTGCCGCTCGAGCCGTTCCGCTATTACCAGTACGGCCAGCGTACCGTGCATCTCGACGGCTGCGTCGAAGTCGCCTCGGCCTACTACAGCGCGCCGCCGGGCTGGATCGGCCGGCGCGTCCACGTCCAGTGGAACGACATCCACGTCCGCCTGCTCGACCCCCGCACCGGCCAGCTCCTCGGCGAGCACCTGCGCGCGCCGCGGGGCTGGCATCGCATCGCCGACCCAGACCGGCCCGCCCGCACCCCGCCGAAGACCCTCGCCCTGCTCGCGGCCGCCAAGCGGGCCGGCCCGGGGATCGCCGCCATCTGCGACCACATCCACCGCCACGACGGGGCCGCCGGCGTCCGCCGCATCCTCGGCGTCCTCGCCCTCGCCAAGAAGCACGGCCCCGTCGTCGTCGAACAGGCCGCCTCGGCCGCACTCGAACTTGGCATGCCCACCTACCGCTTCGTCAAGCGCTACCTCGACCGCCGGCCCGTCGCGCCGCTGTCACTGCGTCAGGTCGACCCGCTCATCCGGCAACTGACCCTCTACCGCGATCTGATCGACCGCAGAACAGGAGACTCGTCATGAATCTCGTCGAACTCGACCAGGCCCTGCGCAAGCTCCGCCTCTCCGGCATGGCCGACGTCCTCGACACGCGCCTGCTCCAAGCCCAGACCGACCAGATGGCCCCGATCGACCTGCTCGCGGCCCTCGTCAACGACGAGCTCCAACGGCGCCAGGACCGGCTGCTCGCCCGGCGACACAAGCAGGCCCGGTTCCGCGACCCCGACCGCGCGCTCGATGGCTTCGACTTCGCCTTCAACAAGAAGATCAACCGCGCCCTCGTCTTCGAACTCGCCACCGCGCGCTTCATCGACCAGCGCGAAGACGTCCTGCTGATCGGCCCGCCCGGTACGGGCAAGAGCCACATCGCCCAGGCCATCGGACGCGCCGCCATCCAGCAGGGCTACCGCGTCATCTACCGCGAGGCACACACCTTCCTCGAAGAGCTCGCCGAGGCCACCCTCGCTGACACCCGCAAGGCCTACCTGGCCGAGCTGACCCGCGTGCCCCTGCTCATCATCGACGACCTCGGCATGCGCAAGCTGCCCCACACCGCCGCCGAGGACCTGCTTGAACTCATCATGCGCCGCTACGAGCGGGCCTCCACGCTGCTCACCTCGAACCGCCCGGTCGACGACTGGGGAAAGCTGCTCGGCGACACCGCCGCCGTCACCGCGCTGCTCGACCGCCTGCTCCATCACGCGCATGTGCTCAAGTGCGGGCCGCGCAGCTGGCGCACCAAGGTCCAGACAGCCGCGGGTGGGAGGTCGACCGATGGGCTCCGTCACGAGTAGCTACGCGACGGGCGGCGTGTCAACGCGCTGCGCGCGTCCTCCGCGTGCGCTCCGGCCCTGTCGGGTGACACGCCGCCCGTCGCTCCGCTCAGAGAGCCGCTATGGGCCTTGCGGCCCAACTTTCAGGAGACCCAGATCCTTGCGCCTACGCGAGCCTATGAAGTAGAACTCACGTGCCGTCTCGGGACGCCGGAAATGGCCGGATTTGCGGTGTCCACTAATGGCCGGTTTTGACCCGTCCACCGAGGGATCCAGCGTCCAACTCGCAACGCCCTCGACGACCGGGCTGGTACGCCCAAGGTGGATCTCTCCTTCCGCCAGCGGCAGATCGAAACGCCCTGCGAACGGCTCTTCCCGCCCGATCGCCTGACGCAGCGTGCGCGGCGTTTCGTGGCTGACACGGATCTCGATCCGACCGTTCATGCGGGCAGGCACGTTCGCCGTGTGCAGCACGGCGGTGAAGAACCGCTCAACATCCTCGCTCCCCCCGATGGCGGCGCGTACGCGCTCGAGCTCCGCGGCGACCACCTCGGGATGGAGAGTGTGCTGCGCGAAGCGCGAGCGGCTGGCCTTGTCACGATGGCGGGCGTTTTCCCACTCGGCATGAAGGTTCTGCTTCTTGGCGTCGAGGTCGAGATCGTCGATGAAGTCGAGGGGGAGCTGTTGCGCGGCTGCTCCCGCCTGCTCACGGAACAGCGCGCCCTCGAAGAGTGTCTCCGCCATCTGCTCCGCCGAAGCCGGCACGGCGACCGCCACCCCGAGATCACTCTTGATGGACTTGTGCTTGCGGATGAGGACATCGAGGATCACACCGTCGATCGCGTTGTCGGTCCCGTAGTAGGTAACGACCCGGACCTCGCGTCGACGCTGACCGAAACGGTCCACCCGTCCCTCGCGTTGCTCGTGGCGCGTCGGATTCCACGCCAGGTCGTAGTGCAGCACCGCGTCGAAGTGCTCCTGCAGGTTGATGCCTTCCGACAAGCAGTCGGTGCAGACCAGCACGAACAAACCGCCGCCATCGACGAGAACGTCGATACGCGCTTCACGTTCAGCAGGCGGGAGGTGGCCAGTGACCGATTCCACTCGGACATCCCCCGACAGCTCCTCGCGCAGGTGGCGCGCGATGTACTCCGCAGTGTCGACGAATCGGCAGAAGACGACGGGATGGAAACCATCCTGGAGAAACGCCCTGACCTCGCGGACCGCGCCCTGGAGCTTCCGGTCGTCCCGGGGCGTGATCGACCGGGCACGGCGGGCGAACCCCAGCAGGCGGCGACGCGTCGTCTCATGCCCGCCTTCCACGTCGGAGCCGGGACTGAAGTCGAACGCGACAGCGTCGTCGTCGTCACTCTGGTCGAGAACGGTGCGGCGGCCCACGTCCTCCAGTTCTTCGTCGCCAGCCTCGTCGACCGCGGCCCGGCTGCGCAGGGTCGCCACGGCGGCCTCCGGACTCGACGAGACGCAGCGCAACAGCGCGAGCGCCGACCAATAGCGCACGCGCTGCCGGCGAGGCCCTCCCTCGGCGTCAGCCACGTACTCGCGGGCGAACGCACAAATGTCGTCGAAGAGCGCGCGGTAGAGAGGACTGAATGTGTAGTGTTCCTCCATGTCCCTGCGTTCGGGAAACGCCGTGTCGGTCTCAAGATAGCGGCGGATGTCGCCGCGACGGCGCTGAACCAGATGGCGCGCAAGCCGGCGGCGAATGCCTTCACGGCCGCCCCGATCGAGATCAGCCGGGAGGGCGGCGAAGTCGTCGTCGAGCAGGCTCAGGAGCGAACGGAACGCCTGCTCGTTCCCACTGTGCGGCGTCGCGGTGACCAGCACCAGATGGCGCTCCGCGTCCGCCGCGAGACGCCGCAGCAGGGCGTGACGCTGCTGCCGGCCACGGCCGGCGCCGCCCGCGAGAGTACAACCGTGCGCCTCGTCCACGATGACGAACTCCGGGCATCTGAGCGCGAAGTCCTCGGCACGCCGCGCCGACTTAATGAAGTCGGTGGAAACCACCGTGAAGGGATGTCGGTCGAAGACGGAGACGCCGAGGGGAAGATCGCGTTCGAGGCGCTGGACCGTGCTCGAGAGAACGAGCTCCGCCTCGACGTGGAACTTCTCCGCCAGCTCGCGCTGCCACTGCTCGGCCAGATGCGGCGGGCAGAGCACCGCGATTCGACGAATCTCGCCCCGATCGAGCAGCTCCCGCGCAATGAGACACGCTTCGACGGTCTTGCCGATGCCGACGTCGTCCGCGATGAGCAGGCGCACCGGATCGAGCTTGAGCGCCATCATCAGTGGCACGAGCTGATACGGCCGGGGCTCGATGGCGATGCGCCCGAAGCTGCGGAACGGACCGGCGGCCGAGCGGGTCGACAAGCGCGCCGCGTCCCGCAGCAGCCGCCCCCCGGTGAAGTCCCCGAGGTCCCCCATGCCGGGCAGGCGGAACGTCGCCGATCCGACCGCCTCGACCGCCGGCAGGATGCCTGTGACCTCCTCATCGAGCCCGCCGACCGGACGAACGATGAGGATCTCGTCCGTGGATGCCGGCAGCACGACCCACTCGCGGCCTCGCGACTGAACGAGCGTCCCCGGCGTGGAGAGAGAAGCGGTGCTCATGCTCCGAAGGCTACAAACTGATCGTCGCTTTTCCTATCGGAATCTGGGCACCGAACCTGTAGCGCGGCTATCGACCGCTACCGACTCAGCTCATTCACGGGAGCGCCGAAGACGTCGGCATGCCGGCGGAACAGGGCTGGCCAATCGGCGGCGTGGTGAAACCGGAGCACGATGTAGCCGCCCTCGATCAGGACTCGCGTCGTCGCCTCATCCGCGCGGACCTGGTCGCGGGCATCGTGCGGCGGGCCGTCGACGTAGATCGCGGCGTTCGCCTCCCGATAGAAGAAGTCCGGGCGCGTGCGGCACTGCGGAATGCCGTACTGGGCGTCGCTCGGCAATCGAAGCCCCAGCGACTCCACCATATCGAGCCACCGGCGTTCGAGGCCGCTGTCGCACCGATTACGAAGCGCGTCCAAACGCTCTGCCCGCGTGCCGGCGCCGCCCGCCGGCCTGCAATCAGCATGCGAAAGCTCCGCGAGCAGATCACGAATCAGCATCCGATCGAGGTGTCTGTGGTCCGGCTGGTTGCCGTAATCGAGAAGACACTCGTAGCACGCTCTCCCGCACCGATTCACAGCCAGATCGTCCAGGGTGTCCGGGGCATAGTGACAGATCTCCAGCGCTTGACGAGCGAGCGCCGGCACCACCGCTGGATTCTCGGCAAGCTGCCGCAGGACGCCCGCACCCCCTTCCGACGCCTCGTAGAAGAGAATCTGCCGCTGGTCGTCCCGTGATGGCATCGCCTCGGCGGCAAGCTCCCGCGGCTCAAGCTGAAAATGCCGCTGGATCGCCTCCTTGAACGCCGCCTGCAGGCTCATCAGCTCGGGGCCGGAACACCCTGGATCGAAACTCATCACCAGAGCGTTCCTCGTGTCCCGGACGAACGGCACGACGCGCGCGATACGCCCATCGCTCGCGGCGTCGTCGCGGTCGTCGGCATCCGCCTGGTTGCGCGACCAGTAGCCGCGCTCCAGGTCGAGGTTGAAGCCGCGCGGCTCGTTTCCATCCTGGTTCAGCCAGCCGAGATTGACGCGGTAGAGATCGGTGGCATCGCCGTAGCTCAGGGTGATTACGCGCGAGCCGCCACAATGGACGTCCGCGTCCCTGCGGTCCACCCCGCCGCCGACCTCGGGAAAGCGGTAGGCCGTCACGAGATCGTAGCCAAAACGCCGCCGCTCCTCCTCGTCGCATGTGATGCGCTGGGCGAGCTTCAGGCTCACGTTCTGCAACTGGACGAGACCATCAATGCAGGATTGCGGATCAAGAGCCGCGCCGCAACGCTCGCAGATCTCGCTCAAATGGGTGTCACCTGCCTGCAGATGGGCATAGCCGCATCTGCCGCAACGCTTCATCCGGTCGGTGGCGATCTGATGGGTGTCTTCAACAGCGTCCGAGCCGAAATCGAGATTGACCTTGTACACGCGGTACCGCGCCCCCTCGTGGTAGATCAGCGCACGCGGGCCGAACTCGGAGATGGCGAGGAATCGGGGGCGGGAGATGAACTCGTCACGCCCTTTGCCCTTGCGCCTCCCGGGCACGTAGGCCGAAATCGGCAGGCGCGGGAAGTTGTACCCGGGCAGGAATCCCTCTGTCGCGAAATATCGATAGGAGTAGAAGTCTCCCTCGTAAATGCCCTCGGCTTCCGTGAGGAGACGAATCTGGCTCTCTGCTTGGGCGCGGAGTCGCCGCGAATGGTTGCGTTCGGCCTCCGGCCGTGAATGGTCCCCGATGATCGCATGGTGGAGGCCGCGCTGGTGGACGGCAGCCCGGTAGAGAGTACGCCACCGCTCGCACGCGGAGTCGAAACTACGTTCGAGCTGGGCAAGTACGTCGTCCGTCCAGCCATCGTGAAACCAAGTCGTCCCCTTGAGCTCGGCCCGGATCTCTTCAACAACCGCATCCGCTCTCGCCCGCGCTGCACCGCGATGCATCGGACTGCGCAACTCGTAACCAAGCGCACTTTTCACAGGCAACGGAAGCGCTCCATCGGTCGCTTCCAGGTCCAAGATCGCTGTCAGGGTCTTGCCCAAGTGCAGATTCGCGCTTTCCATCCAGATGGCATGAATGTGCGAGCGGACCAGGTCACGGTTCCGCAGATCGATACGGGGCGGCGCCACGGCTCCGGCGACCATTCTGGCGGGTTCACGGTAGAAGTACTGATCATGAGGACTGCGTCCTGCGCAGTACGTGAAAACCAAGGCGGGCTGTCCGCCGCGGCCTGCGCGTCCGCTGCGCTGCGCATAGTTGGCCGGGGTCGGCGGCACGTTGCGCAGGTTGACGAGGTTGAGCTGGGCGATGTCGACGCCGAGCTCCATCGTCGGCGAGCAGAACAGAAGGGGCAGCTTCCCCTCTCGGAAGCGCTCCTCGCGCTCCTGCCGGTCTTTGGAGCTCGCTTGGGCCGTATGCTCCCGCGCTTCCAGAGCACATTGCAGGTCCACGAATCTGCGGTAGCACTCCGCGAAGTACCGGTTCACTTCCGCCGGACGCCCGCCTTCGTCGAGAACGCGGATGCGATCGGGCGCGCCCTGGCCGTCCCCGACCAACCATCGAAGAGCACCCGCGTTGAGCTGATAGCCCGGATCGTTACCCTCGGATGCTGTTCGCACCTGTTCGACGATACCGTAGCGCTGCAGCGCAAGAAACAGGAACCGGATGATCTCGTCGATGTCCACACCGCGAAGAGTTCGATCCGAAGCCCCACATTCAAGGAGCCGGCGCTTCACGTATTGACCGTAGGCGCCGCGGGATGAGACGAAGAAATCAGCCCCGTCACCTCGGCTCCGAGGGCGAGGCCAAGCGACACGGGCACTGGTCAAGTCCCGTTCGTCATCGAGGTGCCAGACTGTGTCTTCGAGGAGTCGGGGTTTTGTCTGCTCGACCAGATCGCGGCGTTTCGCCGAATCGAGGACGTCGACCTTGACGGCAAGCGCCCGCCGCAGCTCGTCGAGCAGCGTACGGACGATCTCCTCCCGCACAGCCGCAGTCGCCCAGCGAAGCTCTGCGGGCACTGCGATGGAGGCTTCGCTTCCGCGGTGTCCACGTACGGAGAATCCCGTCTCCCACAACGTCGTCTCGCCGAGCAGCCCATCATGCCCGGCGAGCCCTTCGTACTCAAACCGCAACAAGCCGCAATCTTCGAGGTTGGGCGCCGTCACACGCCAGCCCCGTTCGAGGTCGCGATACAGAAAGTACTCGAGAACGCGCCGCAAGGCGTCCCGGGTATGCTGCCGCGCCGGACCGCGAACCGCCGGGTCCGCTGCGTAGTCCTCAAAGCGGGGCTTCATCGCGTCAAACACGCAACGCGATAGATCGCCATGCCCAACCCCCTGCAGTCCTGCCTGCCGGCACGCAGCGTACAACGCAGACCGCAGCAAAGCTACCTGTACGAAATCGTTGAAGTGACCGGCCTGCAGAGAAGCGTCCTGACGGTTGTCGGTGAAACTTAACAACTTGCGCGCTTCCGGGCTCAGGCTCTGGTCCTGCTGCAACGTGATGAGCGACCGTACCGCAAGGATTGTCGTTGCGGTGCTCCGGCTGTCCACGCCGAGCGTGGCCAGCTTGAAGCGCTCCGAACGCTGGGTCCTGGTGTAGGTGACTCCGCACGACGGGTCCAGGCAGAGGAGGAAGTTCCGGTGAAGCAGAGCCGCCGGCACACCTTCGCCCTCTGGGACGATTCGCCCGGAAGGGGCGACAAACACCGGGTCCGGAACGTCCTGGCGGGCGTTGGACCGAATCCGTTCCTCACCCGAGGTGGTGGTCTCCTTGAGAGCGTCCGGTAAACGATTGAGCAGCTCAGAGCCAGCGGCCCGAGGCCAGGGCGCTTCGTCGGAGAGATGCAGGTACGCTTCACGCATCCCATCGTCTACCTGTTCCCGACGGTCCTCGCGGGGCAGCAACCGCCTGTCATTGTCATCCGCTATGACCCAGACCCGGTAGTACGCGGTTCCACAACGGCGACAGAAAACGAGTGGGAACAGCGGCTTGTCCGGTTCGCCCGGCTTCGCCGCCTTCTTCGCGAGCTCCAGATGGCGGTCCGCTTCGGGTTCGAGCGATGCCCAGACCGTATCGCCACGCGTCAGAAACTGATGCAACCGGAACGCGAAGATGGAAAAGCGGCTGGAGTCGCTTCGGTACAGGCTGGAACCCCGAAGCAGCCAGCGGCGGAGCGCTTCCGCGCAACGTTCAGGATCGGACTCCACCACCGCCGCGAGCTCCGCAGCCGCGCTCAGTACGTCTCCGATCGGATCCCCCTCCAGCCGCCGCGGCGTCTGCCTGAGCAACCTACCGGTCTCCGGTTCCTCGCGCACTCCGAAAGTCGATTCGATCCAGCAGGCGAGAGGGTGCGTGCAGAACGCCCCGTACTCGACAGGGGGTTCTTCCTCCGAAACGACCGCGGATCGAATGCCGGCCCGAATCGAAGGATCCGCCAAGTCGATCTCTGGGGTAGCCCGCTCCAGAGTCTCGGTGACTACCTGTTCCGCCGCCATCGGCACACCGAACAGGGACTGCGAAACTGTCGCCACTTCACGGCGCTGTTCCTCGCTGCCACCCCCACTGGCCATCGTGGCGGAAGTCCCTATACAGACGACGCTGTTGCCTACCGCGTGGCGGCAGCGGCGGATCAACATCGCGATGTCAGCTCCCTGACGACCCCGGTACGTATGCAACTCGTCGAAGACGAGGAACCTGAGACCCTGCGCGGCTCTCAGCAGCTCACGGTCTTCGGTTCGCGTGAGCAGCAACTCGAGCATCATGTAGTTCGTCAGGAGGATGTCCGGCGGGTCCCTCCGGATGGCTTCGCGGTCGGGGCCTCGTTCCTGCCCCGTAAACCGCGCGAACCGGACCGGTGACCGGCCTTCCGCGTAGCCCTTGTCGACGAACTTGCCGAGCTCCTCGTCCTGGCTGTTTGCCAGGGCGTTCATGGGATAGACGATGATGGCCTGGACCCCCCGGCCGGATCCGCGTCGGAGCACGTGGTCCACGATCGGCACGATGTAGGCGAGGCTCTTGCCAGAACCGGTGCCGGTCGTCAGTACGTACGACCGATCCCCCTTCGCGGCCTCCAGAATCGCGTCGCGCTGGTGCCGGTGCAGGAGAAGTTGCTTGCCGCGGTGCTCCGTATCAGACTTGCCGATCCGGAAGACCCGCGAGCATTCCTCGTGCAGGACTCCCTCCGCCACCAGATCATCGATCGTGCCGCCGGGCTTGAACGTCGGGTTCAGCTGCAGCAGCGGTTGCGGCCAGAACCCCTCTCCAGCGAGGTGGCTGTCAATAAACTGCCTGATACGACAGTCGCCGATCTTGATGAAGCTGCGGGTATAGTCCCGATAGTCAGAGACCAGACGGTTCCTGAGATCAAAAACGTCCATGACAAACAGCGACGCTCGTTTGCACCCGGGAGCGCAACCCCGTCACCACAAATTGCGTCGACCACCGCCCCTACGGTATTGAAGGCAACGCGGAGCTTCATCCACTCACGACTGCGACCAATCCTCCAACCGAGCGAACAGATCGTCTGCCGTCTCGCACTCGATAATCCAGTCGCCCACGTGCGCCAAGCGATCCGCATCCTCGATGCCCTTGAGCTCCGCGGCCAGCCGCTTCGCCGCGGCTGCATCGAACTTCCGCGCCGCCTGACGGCACAGTAAGGACAGTGATCGATATAAAGTTATCAACTTCATCGGGGTAACAGTTTGTAGTTCCATTCCCCGTGAAACGCATCGGGGACCAGCGCGAGTGCGTCCATCTCCTGCTTACTCACCGTGGCGCCGGTGGGATACTGCGCGGCGTCGAGTTCGGCCCGGACCCGGAGCCCGGTCGCCGTCCGGGTGTTCCCGATGCGGTCGACGATGGTCTCGTACGTCGCCAGCGGGGTGCCGCGCCAGTTCGCCGTGATGTGGCAGAAGAGCCGGTGCTCGATCTTATTCCACTTGCTCGTGCCGGGTGGGAAATGACTCACCTGGATGGTCAGTCCCGTCTCGTCGGCCAACTGTTGAAGCTCATGCTTCCAGGCGCGCAACCGATACCCGTTGCTCCCGCCCGCATCGGCCGTGATGAACAGGGTGGTGGCCTCGGGATAGGCGCCGCAACCCATCTGATGCCACCAGTGGCGAATCGACGCCACCGCGAACGCCGGTGTGTCGTGGTCCCAGCCCACGCTCACCCAAGCCTCGTTGCGCGCCATGTCGTAGACGCCGTACGGAATTGCCTTGCCCTCCGCGTCGGTCGGGAAATCATGCACCAGCACGGCCGGCGGCGTGCCCTTCGGCTGCCATTCCCGCCCGCCATTCTTGAAGTTCCCGACCAGCTCCTTCTTCTTCGTGTCGACCGAGATCACCGGCTGCCCCGCGGCCAGAAACCCGTCCGCGGTCGCATTGATGTGCTCGAACTGCGCGTTGCGGTCCGGGTGGCTCGCTCCCTCCTGACGTTTGCGGGCCGATTGCAGCCGGTAGCCCAGTTGGCGCAGCAACCGGCCGACGGTGGTCGAACTCACGCGCCACCCCTGTTGTGTCAGCGCCCCAGCCAGCTTCGCCCGACTCTTGCAGGTCCAGCGCAACGGCGAGGTCGGGTCGCCGCGCGGCAGCGGGTCCACCAGCGCTTCGAGTGCAGCCAGCAGACCGGGCTGGTTCTGTTCGAGTCGGGGCCGCCCGGCGCCCGGTCCTCGTATCCGGTCTGTCGCCGCCCCGCCTTGCGCGATTTCCCGGCGTCCGTTCCGGATCGTCTCCCGGGCCAGACCCGTGGCCGACGACACCAGCGCATCTCCGCCATAACCGATGGCCAGAGACTCGGCCGCCGCCCAGAGGCGGCGACTGCGCTCATTCAACACGGGCGACACCGCCGCGTACTTCGCGACGATGGTGGCTTCCAGTTCCACGTTGCGCTGCATGCAATGGAAACAGACCACATAACCCCAAAGATAGCAAGGTAATTACCGCTAGAGTCCTAACTCCCGCTGGCCCTGCTCTCGGCCCTGTTCGACCCACTCCGCAGTCCACTCCTGAACGGTCTCGGCCAACATCGCCCGTACCTCCTCAAGCCGCGGCAGCGGCCCGGTCACCGACCCGCCGAACCGACGCGGCAGCAGCACCTGCGCCGCCCATTCGCTGAACGCCGCCGTCAGCTCCTCATCATCCTGCTTCCGCAGCAGATCGATCAACGCCCCCAGCAACACCGGCGCCCGCGCCCGGTCGCGATTCGTCTCCAGCGCGATCAGCCCGACACCAAGTTGCCCGACGGCAGATCACGACCACCGACCCGGGCCTCGTCCACCAAGAAGTACCGCTGCGACGGCTGATACCGCGCCAGCGCCGCGCCGCGACCAGAGGCGATCAGCTCCGCCACATCCACCGGCACCGTCCACGGCCGCCGGCCGTTGTAGATCACCACCGGCAACACCGGCGGCAGGCCGGAGCGCTCCCGCAGCACTCCCTCGGTGATCAGCTTCTGATATAGCAGCGCCGTGTACGTCAGCATGCGGATCGCCATCGACCGGTCGACTGCGGACTGGAACTCCAGGAGCAGCACGACGTACAGCCACCGGTCATCCTTGAAGCGGAGGCGCCACACCAGGTCGCCGTGACGCTGCCGCAGGTCGTGGCTTACCTAACTGGCCGGGAGCGGCGTCAGCGAGTCCAGGTCGAGCTCGGCGCTCCAGTCCCGGGCAGCGAAGCCGCGCAGCAGGTCCCGGATCATCCGGGGCCGCGAAAACAGGCGCTTGTACGCGGGGTCATCCATCAGACGAGCCGATCATACGCGCCAACGGTCACCGGACGACGACCGACGGGCAGCGGCTTGACGCCGACGCCGCCGTGTTCTAGATCAGCACATCGTGAGCCCGCATCGGCAACGCCGAGTCTCGCGCACGATGGTGTCCAGGGCGCTCACCGCACAGCAGCTGGCGCTCGTGCGCGCGGAACCGGGACCGAGCCGGATGGGCCCGCGCGATGGCGATCGCCGGGGTCACGCTGACGCCCTGGCAGCCGCTTCCAGGTTTGTCAGCATTGCCGCCGCCTCGTCATGCCGCACCCCGGCCAGAGCGGAAGCCACTCGACACCGGCGACCGACACGTGGATGATAGACAACAGCGCGGGGCGGGCGCCCAGGACGGCGATCTCGCCGAGGGCGATCAAGTAGGCGAGCAGGGTCACGTGCACTCTGCACCCGACGCGGATTGAAGCCGAACCGCACGGTGCACGACACCGCGCCGCCAACGCGTGATCGTGGGACGCTACGTAGGACGGAATGAACGTCCGTAACGTAAAAGGTTGATAGGAAGCGGGTTACAGAACTCCATCACGCTGCACTGACCAGGCGCCACCCCATGCTGCTCCCCATCTTCCCGCTGCCCAACGTCGTGCTGTTCCCGAACGTCTTCCTGCCGCTGCACATCTTCGAGCCCCGCTACCGCGAGATGGTGCGCGACGCGCTGGCCGGCGACCGGATCATCGGGATGGTGCTGCTGCGGGACACGCGCGCGGCCGCCGGCGAGCCGGCGCCTCCCGTCTACCCCGTCGGCTGCGCCGGGCTGATCACGCACCGCGAGCGCCTGCACGACGGCCGCTTCAACATCGTGCTCCGCGGCCTCCACAAGTTCCGCATACTCGACGAGGACCACTCACGGAGCTATCGGCGGGCGCGGGTCGAGGCCATGGCCGAACCCGATGCCCCGGACGGGCTGGCCGAGGCGCGGCAGCGGCTGGAGCGGTTGCTTGCGCGCCGGCTGGAGGTGCTGGGCTCGGACTCGAAGGTGCCGTCCGGCATGGGCGCCGCGGACCTCGTCAACGCGCTCTCCCAGTACCTCGAGTTCGACCCGCTCGAGAAGCAGGCGCTGCTCGAGCGGAACGGCCTGCTCGAGCGCTGTCGGTCGCTCGGGGATCTGCTGGAGATGAAGGCCTTCATCGAGAAGGGGAATTTCCGGCTGACCCACGCGCAGTAGCGGGCCGGGCGTTCGCGTCAGCCGCTACCGAGCCGCCGCGCGATGTGCTCCACGACCACCCGGCCGTGGAAGCGGCCGTTCTCGATGAAGACCTCGCCGCGGTTGGCGCCGGCCACCACGGAGCCGGCGAGATAGAGGCCCGGCACGTTGGTCTCGTACGTCTCCGGGTCGTGTTGCGGCACGTTCGTCGCACGGTCGACCGCCACGCCGCAGGCCTGGAGAAACTCGAGGTCGGCCAGGTAGCCGGTCAACAGGAAGACGCCGTCCGCCGGCAGCACCTCACGGACGCCGGCACCGTCGGCCGCAATTCGCTCGAGGACCACTTCCGCCGGCCGTATCTCGACGACCCGTGTCTCGAAGCGCGCGGCGATAGACCCCTCCTTGATCCGGTTCTCGATGTCGGGCTTGACCCAGTACTTGATCGACGTGCCCAGGACCGGACGCCGGTGGACCAGGGTCACGTGTGCGCCGGCCCGGTACAGGTCCAGCGCGGCCTCCGCCGCCGAATTCTTGCCCCCGACGATGACGACCTGCTTGCGGTAGAACGGGTGCGGCTCCGTGTAGTAGTGCGACACGTGGGGCAGGTCCTCGCCCGGCACACCCAGCGGGTTGGGATGGTCGTACGTGCCGGTCGCCAGCAGCACCGTGCGGGCCTGCGACGCCGCTTCGCGCCCCTCCCCGTCGCGGGTCCGCACGGTGAACGGGTCCCCGGCCTGCCCCCGGACCCTGTGCACTGCGGTCACGGCGTGCGAGAACGCGATGTCCAGCTCGTACGTGTCGACGACCCGCCGGTAGTAGCGCAGGGTCTCGTCCCGCGTCGGCTTGTCCCGCGGCGAGACGAACGGCAGCCCGCCAATCTCGAGCAGCTCGGGGGTGGTGAAGAAGACCATCTGGCTCGGGAAATGAAAGAGCGAGTTGACCAGCGCGCCCTTCTCGAACACCCGGAAATCCAGGCGGGCCTTGCGGGCGGCTATGGCGGCGGCCAGGCCGGCGGGGCCCGCGCCGATGACGATCAAGTCGTGGCAGTGCATCACAGGTGGGTGGCGGCCGGGGCAATCAGCGTGGACGATAGGAGATGAATGCGTCGCTCAGGACCGCGATCGCCCGCCCCACGGACCGGAACGTGTCGCGGCTGTCGGAACGCACCACTTCCAGGCTCTGGCCGACGATGGACACCTGGTCGAGTCCGGCCGGCAGGGTGACGAACACCCGCTCGGACCCGAGCGGGGCAATCGCCTTGATGCCCAGCGGACCTGCGCCGCCCCCGATGCGGTCGACGAGGTCGGCGGCCGACCTGAACTCGCTGAGCACCGCCCCGCGGGCGAGCACCTCGCCTTCCATCGTGGCCACCGCAATCGACGCGACATACTGGGCGTACGCGTCTCCGCTGCGCGCGGCCTGCCCGGAGTAGGCGTGACGATTGTGCAGGTCGAACGACAGGGTCGCCTCGCCGCCGCGGCGCGGCAGCACCACCAGGATCCCCAGCGCCGGGTCGCGTTGCACCTCGATGTCGCAGAACGGGATCTGGGTGACGATCCCGACGCCGAGCACCGACGGGCAGCGCACCTCGACCGGTTCGTCCGTGAGGGTCTGCGCCGCGGCCCCGGACGTCGCGGCCGCCAGCAGCACGACCAGCAGCGTGCGGAAGAACATCGTCAGCGTGTCTCGACGCCGAAGGCCAGCGAGGCAGGGTCGAGCGCGGCCCGCATCCCGCCCCGCTGCTTGAGAAGCTCCAGGAATTCCATCCGCGTACGCGCATCGTCACGAAAGCCGCCCAGCATCGCGCTGGTGACCGCGAACGAGTTCTGCTGCTCGACGCCGCGCATCAGCATGCACAGATGGGTCGCCTCGATCACCACCCCCACGCCCAGCGGATTCAAGGCATCCGCCAGCGTCGTGGCAATCTGATTCGTCAGCCGCTCCTGCACCTGCAGGCGCCGGCTGAACATCTGGACGAGGCGGGGGATCTTGCTGAGGCCGATCACGTGCGTGCGCGGCAGGTAGGCGACGTGGCACTTCCCGAAGAACGGCAGGAGGTGGTGCTCGCACAGGCTGTAGAAGTCGATGTCCCTGACGATGACCATCTCGTTGCAGTCGACGGTGAACAGCGCGTCGTTGACGACCGAGTCGACGTCGGTGTCGTACCCGCTGGTCAGGAACCGCAGGGCGCTCGCCACGCGGGCGGGGGTGCGGGCCAACCCCTCGCGCGTCGGGTCCTCCCCCACTTCCGCCAGCAGCACCTCCACCGCGTCCCGTATCCGCTCCTCGTTCATCTCCTACCTTCGCGCCGGGAACACCCGCTCAGTAGACGTAGAAGCCACGCCCGGTCTTGCGGCCCAGGCGGCCCGCCGCCACCATCCGCTTGAGCAGCGGAGGGGCTGCGTAGGCGGGATCGCGGAACTCGTCGTACATGATGTTGGCGATGTAGTAGGTCGTGTCGAGCCCGACGAAGTCGAGGAGGGTGAAGGGACCCATCGGGTGGCCGCACCCCAGCGCCATGCCCTTGTCGATGTCCTCGAGCGTGCCGACGCCGGACTCGTAGGCGCGGATGGCGTCCAGCAGGTACGGGATGAGCAGGCGGTTGACGATGAACCCCGGCCGATCGGGCGCGGTCACCGGCTCCTTCCTGAGCGACCTGGCGAACTCCATCCCCTGTCGATAGGTGTCGTCGCTCGTCGACAATCCGCGAATCACCTCGACCAGCTTCATCACGGGCACCGGGCTGAAGAAGTGCAGGCCGAAGAACCGGTCCGGACGCCGGGTCGCCGACGCCATCTCCGTGATGCACAGCGACGACGTATTGGAGGCGAACAGGGTGTCCTCCCCCACGACGGCGTCGAGCGCGGCGAACATCTCGCGCTTCGCGCCCAGGTCTTCCACGATGGCCTCGACGACGATGTCCGCCGCGGCGAGATCGGCCACCTCCGTCGTGCCGGACAGGTTCGCCAGCGTCGCGTCGCGCGCCTCCGGCGTCACCTTGCCGCGCTCGACGCCCGCCGCCAGGAAGCTCTCGATGCGGCCCAGCCCCCGGTCGAGGAGCGTCCGATCCACCTCCCGCACCATCGTCCGGTAGCCCGACTGCGCGCAGACCTGGGCAATGCCCGATCCCATCAAGCCGCACCCCAGCACGCCTACCGTCCGCATCGGCACCCCCGACCCTTCGGCGCCGCTCGCGGCGCGGCGTACATCCGGTCGATCATATCAGTCCACGACGAGGCGCCGTGCGTCGCCCGACCGACGCCGCCTTCAAATATACTCCCCGGCCATACTCCCCCGGCGCGCCCTGCCCTGGCCCGCCGTGCACGGCGTCGGCCGAGCGGCGGTCCCCGCAACGCCGGGTTCTGCCGGCAGCCGATCACGGCCACGAACCGCCGCGGCGGCGCGCCGGGAGTCCGCGCCGTAGAACGGTGCGGACTCCCGCAGGGTCGGCCGGGCGCCAGGCGGAGCCGCGAGGCGATGCCTGGCGGGCCAGGTGCGCCCGGTAGTCGCCCCCGGGTATCCAGGCCGCAGCGCCGAGCGGTCGCGCGTAGAAGTAGATCCAGGCGCACTGCCGCGGACCTCCATCGAGGCGGACCTCAACGGCCTCGCGGACATACTGGCTGCGCGGAACGTCCCCGGGCACGCAACCCTCGATGGCGTCGACGCGAGGCATGAGCCTGTCCGCGCAGGTCACCGCGTACATCTCTCCCCGCACCGTCCCCTCCGCCCGGATGGCGGCCGGATACGGGCCGAGGTCGAACAGCGCCGCCCGGACGACGCCGCGCCCGACGAACCGCACCAAAGGCTCGATTGCCGCCCGCCGGCGCAAGCCGAAGCCGGACATCAACGTGCCGTAGAAGAGGATGTGGCCGGGATCGGGGAGCGCCATGGTCGCCTCGCGGGGCGCGGGCCGGCGCCGCCCGCACCGGCTGCCACCGAGTCGTTTCCAATCCTGAAATGAGCCTGAAGCGGCGGCACGTGAGCCGAGGTGACGGCGACCGAATCGGCGGACCGAAACAGGGATCCTGATGCGGGCTGCGACGAGCCGTCGCCCGCTGACAGCCATTATCGGTCCAACTGGGCTGCGACGAGGTCCCGCGGGTTGGCTTTCCAGCGCACCAATCCCGCATGGATGGAGCTGGGCGCCCAGGGCGGGGCACCCACCGTCCCCGCCGGCGTCGACGCCAACGCCGAGGTTGCGCACCCGGGGCTCGGCCGCGTCGGTGAGGCGTCGTGGACGGTCGGGACACGCGTGTCCAGGCCGGGCCGCAAGGCCCATAACTGCTATCTGAGCGGCGGGACGGGTGGTGTGTCACCCGCAGGGCCGTAGCGCAGCGGAGGACGCGCGTAGCGCGTTGACGCGCCGGCCGGCCCGCGGCTACGCGGTCTTCACCTGCTCGATGCGACACCCCTGGTGCAAAGAGTCCACGTGCGTTTTCGACGCCGGTGGCAGGTTCCAGACGGACGCCCCGGAGTTGATGCAGCCGTCGCACATCGTCGGCCACCGGCGCCGCGTTGCGGGTGGGCCGACCCACCCAAGCAGCGCGCCTGCCCGCCGGTGCGGCGACCGGCGAGCCAGGTTCAGCGACATCGAGCTGCCGGGTCAACGCTGCGCGTTGGCGTGAGGTTTCAGGCGGCGGGGTCTATGGAGGCAAACAGACGGTCGCGGGCCTGGTTGAGGGCGCGTGCCGCGTCGTTGTCGCTGATGCCGTTGGCGATGGCGTCGAGTTCGTCGAAGGAGGTCCCCGGCTTGAGGCAGGCGGCGGCATTGGGCAACGACTTGAGCTTCTCGTAGGGGGTCATGACGTTGGCGTGGGGGTAGCGTTTGCGGACGCGGCCCTTGGCGTCGACCTCTTCGACGGGGAAGAGACAGGGGCGGTGGAAGTTCAGGTACGGGGAGAGGACGTGCTGAGTGAAGGCGTCGACGCGTTCCGCGTAGCGGCTGGGGATGTGGCCGTATCCGAGGTGCTTGCGGATGACCGAGCCGTTCTTGCTCTCGACGAGGGCGTTGTCGTTACTGCGTCGAGGGCGGGACTTGGTGAACTCGTCGATGTGGAGGGCTTGCAGCAAGGCGGCGACCTTGCGGTTGATGAACTCCGAACCGTTGTCGGCGTGGAATCCGCGGACGTTGAAGGGGAACGCCTGGAGCAGGGCTTCGAGGACGGGAGCGAGGCAGGGCGTCTCGATGCGCTCGACCGAGCCGACGAACTGGAACTGGGTGACCTCGTCGACGAGGTTGAGGTGGTAGAGGCCCTTGAGGCCGTCGAGGTCTCCCTGGTGGACGGCATCGACCCGCAGGTAGCCGGGTTGTCCGAAGGGCTGGGGCCGGCGCCGATCGCCGATGGCGATGTGCACGGAGCGGGTCGGCGCGGGCATCGTCCCGCGGCGACGTTGATAGGTGGTCGAGCGGCGCAGGTTATAGAGGTGTCCGTTGGAGATGGCGGCGAGACGCTCGAAGCGGCGGTCGCCGAACAGGTGCAAGGCCCGGGCGCAGAGCTGGCGGGTGGTTGGGCCGGAGAGGGTGCCGTGGAGGGCATCGACTTCGGCGAGCAGCCCGATGTCGGCCTTGGTGTAGCGGCGAGGGAAGGGCCGCCGGGGGCCGCGGCGGTCGGTGATGGCGCCTGTGGTCCGGTGCTGGTGCAGCAGGCGGGTGACCTGCGCTCGTGAGAGGCCGGTCACCTGGACCAGGAAGCGGCGTATCAGGCTCTTGTCGGCCTTCCCCCGGCGCGGGTAGTCGAACCGCTCCAGGGTCTCGGCCACGAACGTGTAGGCCTCGGCCCGGGTCAGCGGCCGCAGGTCGAGCGGTCGGCTGCCGGCGAGGAACTCCCGAACCTGGTCCAGGGTCTGCAGGCGCTGGGTGTCGAGCTTCACGATCATCCTCCGATGATCCGGGACCCAGCCCCGTCAGGCTCATCTCACGTTGGAATCAATCCCCCCTTCAGGCTCACTTCTCATTGGACAAGACTGCCCCGCCGCCGGCGTCCAATTCGAGTGTAAGCTAATAGGATCCACAACGGAGGAGATGAGGTAATGACGATGAGACATGCCACGCCGCTCGCAGTCTGCGCCGCGGTTGCCGTTATCGTGTCCGCGGCCACCGCGGGCGTTGCCGGCCAGCAGAACGCCGAGCCGTACACGCCGCCGACCACCCCCTGGGGCGACCCCGACCTGCAGGGCGTCTGGAACAACAACACCGTCGTGCCGCTGCAGCGGCCCGACCAGGTGGGCGGCCGGGAGACGCTGAGCGACGAGGAGGTGGCGCACCGCCGGCAGGCCAGCTCGGACCTGCTCTTCGCCGAGCGCGAGGGCGACACCGGCTTCTACAACGAGTTCTGGTTCGAGTACGGCCTGGACAGCAACCGCACGTCGTTGATCACCAGCCCTGCGGACGGCAAGCTCCCGGCGCTGACGCCGAACGCCCAGCAGCGGGCGAACGAGCTCATGGCGGTGCGCGTGCGCTCGACGGTCGCGCCCGACCACTACCTGGAGCTGAGCGCCTACGACCGCTGCATCTCGCGCGGGCTGCCGGGCGCCATGATGCCGGGCTTCTACAACCACAACTACCACATCCTGCAGACGCCCGATTACGTCGCGCTGGTGGTCGAGATGATCCACGACGCGCGCATCATTCCGCTCGACGGGCGCGGCCACGCCCCGGCCGGCATCCAGCAGTGGCTGGGCGACTCGCGCGGCCGCTGGGAGGGCAACACGCTGGTCGTCGAGACCACCAACCTCACGGACAAGGTGGACGAGCGGGGCCTCTTCATCCCGACCGTCTTCGCCACCGGCGAGAACCTGCGGCTGGTCGAGCGCTTCACGCGCGTCAGCGAGGACGTGATCGACTACCGGTTCACCGTGGAGGATCCGACGGTGTTCACCAGCGGATGGACCGCCGCGATCCCCTTCAACCGGTTCGACGGCACGCTGTTCGAGTACGCCTGCCACGAGGGGAACTACGCGCTCCCGAACATGCTCGCCGGCGCCCGCGCCACCGAGGCCGCGGCCAACCCCGACTAGTCAGTCCCGCGTTCCGGTCCGGCATCCGCTCGGGATGCCGGACGCGGCGCTCGTTCAGCGGGCCAGCGCCGCCTGCAGGCGCGTGAGGAAGGCCCGGACGCGGTTGGCGTTCGCGCCCAGATCGCCGACCCCCACGCGGGAGACCGAACGGACGTCCACCAGCGCACCGCCGCTCTCCGCCGGCCGGACCCGGACGGCCACGTCGTCCTCGAAGCCGAACCAGAATGTGGTGGCGGTCGCCTCGAGCAGGCCGCCCGCCGGATCCACCGCCACGATCTCCCAACCCAGCTCCATCGCGACCGACCGCGCCGCCTCGAGGACCGCACGCGGCGGCGAGTCGACGGCCAGCGGCATCAGGTCCGGATAGGCCGCCCGTTGTGCGGCCGCGAGCTGCGGGCCGCCGTACTCGAGCGGGTTCGGCGCCGCCGCCCGCAGCGGCACGACTGCCGCGAACCCCGGCGGGTCGTCGGGGTCCGTCGTGATGTCGTGGATAGGCGGGGCGCCCAGCGCGGGCAGGATGTTCGCCAGGGGCACGCCGAGCGCGCCCGCCGACAGCAGGCCGGCGGCAAGGGCCTGGCGGTTGCCGAACCCCGTCCCGCGGCGGCGCAGCGTCGCGATCACCCGCCGTACGAGCCACACGAGCAAGGTGAGGACGCCCGCCAGCAGGAGCGGCGCCGCGACACCGAGGGGGAGCAGGCCGGCCCGATGGCCGAGCGGCCCGGCGGCAATGGCCACGACCGCCGCGAGCGGAATCGCTAATCGCATCGTCACTGCCTCCCTACGGCAGGGCGAACGCCACCAGCTCGCCCTCGTGGCCGCGGTCGCTCACCGCGACCACGACGTACTGCCTCCCGCCGGCGAGATAGGTCATCGGCGCCCCGGAGGTGCCGGCCGGCAGTTCCGTCTGCCAGGCGACCGCCCCGGTCGTCTTGTCGAACGCGCGGAACATCCGCCCGCCGCCGAGCGGCGGCATCGCGAGGAACGCGGACGAGCCTTCGCCCGGCCGCCGTCCGCCGTACCAGTCGTTCGTCGGCGTACCGGTCGGCAGGTACGCGTAGCCGAGCTCCTCGTCCGCGCTCATCACGGTCCACACGTTGGCGGCGCCGCTGTACAGGGCCGCTTCGCCGCCCCACGTCTCGTGGCCGAACTCGCCGGCCTGCGGCACCGGGTTGAACTGCCACCGGAGGCGCCCGGTGTCCGCGTCGAAGCCGCGCACGTAGCCCGGCGGCGCCTCCTTGAACAGCGGCTGGTCGCCCACGCGCATGCCGACAATGACGGTGTCGCGGCAGACGAGCGGCGCGGCGGTCCAGCGATACTCCTCCAGGCGTGGCACGCCGGCGCGCAGGTTCACCTTGCCGCCCTCCCCGAACTCGCCAATCGGCTGCCCGGTGTCCGCGTCGAGGGCCACCAGTTGCTCGCCGCTCACGAGAAACACCCGCTCGTCGCCGCGTGCCGCGTCGTGCCAGTACCCCACGCCGCGCGTGCCCCCGCCCGCAGCGCGGCCGGCGCCGTCGTCCAGACCGTGGTAGGCCCAGACGGTCTCGCCGCTGGCCGCGTCGATCGCCGCGGCGCCGCCGAGGTTCGTGCTCACGAAGAGCCGCCCGCCGGCCATCAACGGCGTGACGAGGAACGTGTCGTTGAAGCGCAGCTCGGGGTCCGCGGCCCGCCGCTCGTAGTCGATCGACCGCCAGCGCCACGCGATGCGCAGCTCCCGGACGTTGCCGGCGTCGATCTGGTCGAGGGGCGCGTACTTCGTGCTCCCGGTATCCCCCGCGTAGCTCCGCCACTCGCCGTCGGCGGCGCCCTGCTGGGCCGTCGCCTCGGCGCCCGTCCAGATCGTCACCAGCGCCAAGCCAACGGCGGCGCGCAGCGTCGTTCCGCCAATCCGTCCCATGCTCCCTCCGCGGCCGGCGGTCACGCCTCGATCACGACGTGCCGCTCCGCATCGCGGCGCGCCGGCGCCGCCTGCCCGACCCGCTCGAGCTCGCGGCCGAGATAGGCGGCCACGGCATGCATGCCGCGCAGGCCCACCGCCGCGTCCGCCTCCGCCTGGCTGTTGTAGTTCGTGTTCGTGTTGACGTCGTAGGTGTAGGCCACGCCGTCGCGGTCCGTGATGAACTCGACGCCAGCGACGTGGATGCCGTTGTCGGCCAGGAACCGCTCGTAGGCGCCGACCAGCTCGTGCCGGAAGCCGTCCACGATCCGGAACAGCGAGGGCGGCGACTCGCCGGCCGGACAGAAGGCGTCGTCGACGCGGCAGGCGTCGGCCGGGCACAGCTCGAACCCCTGGCTGGTGTCGACCCGCACGGCGTAGAGGAGCTCGCCGCCCACGAACTCCGCGCGCGTGATGTACGGCTCGCTGGCCTCGACGTATTCCTGGATGAGCGTGATGCCGTCGACCGACTGCTCGAACTCCGCGCTCCCGACGTAGCGCTCCAGCGCCGCGGCGTCGTGGAACAGCCGCACGCCCAGCCCCTTGCCGGCCCGGTTGTGCTTGGTGATGAAGGGCGGGTCGAACGTGCGCCCCACCTCTACGATGGCGTCCGGCCCGACGGCGGCCACCGTGTGCGGCGTCCGGATGCCGTGCGCCTCCAGCGCCGCGTACTGGGCGACCTTGCTCACCTCGAGCTGCAGCGCGCGGGAGCCGTTGGCCACCCGCCGCCCGTGCCGCTCCAGCCAGGCCAGCACGGCCGCCGTGTGCTCCGGCGCGTAGCGGTGGCCGCGCGTATGCGACGACGCGCTCATGCGGTTGTAGAAGACGCCGGCCGGCGGCGGCTGGGTCAGGTCGAGACTCCCGGCACCGAGGAACCACTCCTCGAACGGCAGCCGCAACTCCTCGAACGCGGCGCGCAGCGGCTCGACCCAAGCGTCGTTCTCGTGAATGACGTAGATGCTGGGCATCCTGCCCGGATTATAGAATGGCGGCATGTCCGGGTGCCCGCCGGATCGCTCCCCCGGCTGCTTTCCCGATGCGACTTGCCGGGCACGGATACATGCCGAGCGGGTGGCAATCACGTGGCGTTTCGTGGCAAAGTCGCGAGCGTGCGATTCGTCCCGTCCCGGACGCCGTTCGCCCGATGGAGTGAGCACCGATGGAGTGAGCACCGATGGAGTGAGCACCGATGAACAGAACGCTGACCGCGATCATCGAGCGTGAGGGCGACGGCTACGTCGCCCACTGCCCCGAAGTGGATGTCGTCAGCCAGGGAGATACCGTTGCCGAGGCGCGCGACAACCTCGAGGAAGCGCTCACGCTGTTCTTCGAGACGGCTTCCACGCAAGAAATTGAGGGCCGCCTGCGCGATGAGGTCTACGTAACGCATGTCGAGGTAGCGGTTGGGTAGGCCTGAAAGCGACTATTCGACGCTCCGGGATGCCGCGCGCCGAATTCGAGTGAAACACGAAGGGGGCATAGCTACCCGAGCCTCAAGGGCCGCGTAGCGACGAGCACCACGGCCGGGCCCGAGTTGCCCCGTGTCGGGGCCGCCTCGCTATTCCGCGGCCGCGACGGTGACGGCGATGTCGGCGGGCGCCAAGTAGCTGCTGTCGTCGGCGGCGGCGCGGATGACGTACTGACCCGGCTCGGAGAAGCGCGCGGCGGCCGTCACCTCCCCGCCCTCGCGGGGCAGTTGCGTGACCCGCGGGTCGAACGTGACGCCGGCCGGACCGCGGTGAAGGACCCAGGTGACCGCCAGGCCGGTCTCGTACGCATCGCGCGGGCTCACCCGGTTCTGATCGACCGCTCCGCCGCCCCCGCCGCCGCGCGGCCCTCCGATGATCGGCAGGTCGTTCGGCAGTGGGGCCACCGGCGGGCGCGGGCGCAGCGGGGTCTCCCGCGGCCCCGGCTGGCCGTCGTCGGTCACGGCGACCGTCACGGAAACCGGCTCCCCCACCGTCGCCGTCAGCGACGCGCCCCCCACGACAGCGGCCGCCGGCGGCTGGTTCGTGAGGTCCTCGCCGGCGTACCGCCCGCGGAGGTCGGAGCCGCGGTTGGCCCGCCAGACGCCTTCGTCGACGACCCAGGTGGCCCACAGCGAGCCAATCGCGGTGCGGGTCTGGCCGTGCACGGTCACCGTCCAGACCAGGTCCCGGTCCTCGCCCCAGTCGGCCGGCACCTCGACGCCGAACACGAAGAACTGGCGCCGCGGATAGAAGAAGGTCGGCTGGTCCCGGTCCTGCGGGCCGGGGTCGAGGTAATTGCCGGAGCCGACCGGGATGTGCGGCTCCTCCTCGTAGTTGCGGTTCATGTAGCCGAACCACATCGTGTAGGTGCCGTCCGGATTCGGGCTCCAGCCCTCGTAGACGGGCTGCACCGACTGGCCGCTGCGGTGGAGGGTCTGCTCCGCGCCGAGGCCGCCCGCACCGAGGGCGAGCCCGAGCAGCAGCGCCGCCGCGACCGCCGCACGCCACACCGTTCGACTGCGGGCACCCATGGTCGCCCCTCCCTGCCGTGGGTCCTAGTTGTCGTTGTTCGTGGTCCGGGCCGCCAGGCGCTTGTCGAGCTCCGCCGCGTACTCCTCGTCGGTCAGCTCGTACCAGTTCATGTGCGCCAGGGCCATGTCGTCGGTCGAGCGGTTGCCCCACCCCACCCAGTTGCGCGGGTCGGAGGCCCACTTGTTGGCCTGCGAGTTGTCGTGCCAGCTCGTCACGTGGAGCATCGTCCCCTTCGGCAACAGCGGCGCGGCGTGGTCGGCGTAGTTGTAGGCGATGTGCCAGCCGAAGTCCCAGTCGGCGCAGCTCAGCGGCTGCACCCGGCCGTCCTGGTAGACCGCCTCGAGGCACTGCCGCTTGCCCAGGTTGTGCAGGTGCGGCTGGTAGACCGTGAGCTTGATGTTCGACTTCAGGAAGTAGTAGCCGTCGTGCCGGACGTTGTTCTCCCCCGGCGGGAAGTCCAGGTCGTGCAGGCCGGCCACGGACCGCCACTTCACCTGCTGCTCGGGCTCGTAGCCCCGCGGGTAGAACCAGAACGCGATGGCGGTGCGGTCGTAGGCGTCCTCGCCGTTCGGGTGGGCCGAGTAGTGCATGCTCCAGCGCAACTGCGAGCCGGCCTCGAACAGCCGGGCGGTCCCGTCCGGATGGATGTCGCCCGTCTTGCCGAGGGCATACTCGCTGAGGAGCTCCGGCGATTCGTCCACCTCGCCCGGATGGAACAGGTAGGTCACCGCGTGGTGCACGACCGGGTAGCCCTCCACCGAAGGCTTGGTCTCGTAGGCCTTGATCCAGCGGTCCTCGGTCACCTGCGGGTCGGCCACCATCTCGACCCACCAGTTCGGGCTGTCGGCCGGCATGAAGAAGGGCTCGGGGATCGGGACGACCAGATCGGGCTCGCGGCCCATCTCGTCCTCCATGGTCCAGCGCGAGAGCGTGGCGGGCAGCGTCAGCGGCGGCGGCATGTCGGCGGGGTTGCCGCGCCGCGCCCCGCCGTCGACCCAGGCCGCGATCGTGGCGATCTCCTCGTTGCTCAGCGACCGGTCGTCCTTGAACGCCTGCACGCCCACCGTCTTGTCGATGAACCAGGGCGGCATCCTGCCGGTGACCACCCGGTCGCGGATCGAGCGCGCCCACGGTCGGGCGTCCTGGTAGGTGATGAGCGACATCGGCGCGATGGCCCCCGGCCGGTGGCACGTCTGGCACGCACGCTGGAAGATCGGCGCCACGTCCCGGGTGAAGGTGACCTCGTCGCCGGCCGTCTGCCCCGCCGCGATCGCGGGCGCAGCCAGCACTGCCGCCAGGACGGCCAGCCCGAGCGTGCCGGAAGACACCGATCCGAGCCGCCGAACGCCGCCTGCCGACGTGACCTGGGTGGCCATCTTCATGGCACTCTCCTTCACTGGTCTGGAGTGCGGGACGCGATGCCGGGCAGGATACACCATTTGGGTCAGAAGTCGAGCTGGAAGGCGAACTTCGCGAGCCGGCCCGGCATGAACGAGCGGGGCGACAGCCACCCCGCGCCGACGCCAGTCGACGCGCCGAAGCCGACGTTCTCGATCGTGATCGTGTTGGCGTTGAACAGGTTGTAGAGGTCGAACATCGCGCGGAACTGCCCGAAGTTGGCCAGCGTGAAGATCTTCGTCACGCGGATGTCGAGCTGATTGTACCGGTCGCCGTACCACGATCCCGGCTCGACCACGTTCAGCTCCACCCGGCTCGGCGTCAGGACGAGCTGTCCTCCCGAAACCGCGCTCTGGGCGAACTGGACGTTCGCCTGGCGCTCCGGCCCGGGCTGGTTCTGCAGCGTCGCCGCGAACTGCACGTCGCCCGGGAAGGTGTACGACCCGAGAAACTTGACGTACGACAGCCAGTTCTCGGTCCGGCTGCAGAACTCGAGCGGTACCGTGTCCCCCTCCGGGGCGCGCTGCGGGATCGCCGCCACCGAACCCCGGCTCCGCGCTGCGGCCGACTCGGGCAGCCGCCTCACGATGTCGCAGAAGTCGTACGCGTGGCGCCCGGTGCTCAGGCCGCCCTGCAGCAGCACGTCGCCGGCGCGGGCGTCGATCGTGAAGTCGAACCCCTGCCACGACTCCCGCTCGCCGCCGAACGCCTCGGAGCCGAGCCGTAGCTCGTTCTGCGGCTTGGACGCGGACTCCGGCTTCAGATCGTAGAAGGTGAGCACCTGGCCGCCGTTTGGCAGCCCGACCCCTTCGGGGACCGTCACGCTCAGCGTGTTGAAGTCCTCCTGCAGGAGGTTGGTGTCGTCGAGCACGCTGTGGTGGACCCAGTTGCGCCGGAAGTAGCCGACGTCGAGCGACACGCCGGACACCAGCTCCTGCTGCACGCTCGCCGCGTACTCCCAGTTCGAGAACCGGTTGCCCCAGCCAGAGTCCCAGCTCTCGTCGTAGAAGATCGACCGCACCGGCTGGCCGAAGAGCGGGTTGCGATTGGGACTGCTCAACTCGCCGTTCGGCGCGAAGTTGGTCGGGTCGCCCTGCACGATGCCGTCGCCCGCGATGCACATGCCGGCCGGCGTGCCGTCCCAGTTCCTGAACGGCGCGGCGGTGGCGATGCAGCCCGAGTCGCTCCACGACCGGTCCATCCGGCGGTTGCTGAGCGCCGGATTGATCCGCTGCGCCCAGTCGGTCGAGTCGCGCCGGCCGTAGCGGCTGACGGAGAACTTGAGCGCGGTGCGCCCGTCGCCGCGCAGGTCGTACGCCGCCCCGAGCCGCGGCTGGATGTCGGACCACCCCACCGCGGTCAGACCCGAGATTTCGAACGGTTGCGGCACCCACTGATTGGCGGGACGGGTCTGGTCCGGGTAGCTGGCGGCGATGTGGTCGTAGCGGAGGCCGGCGTTGACGGTCAGGCGGTCGATGGTCCACTGCTCCTGGGCGTAGATCCCGATGCTGTTCGCCTCGTCGGTCGAGCTCGACGTCCCCCAGAACGTCGCCCGGAACGGGCGCCCCCGGAGCGTGGTGATGTGGCTCCAGTGGAAGATGCCGTCGGCGTCGTTGACCTGTTGCGTGTGCGTCCACTGCGGGTTGACGCTGAAGCCCACCTTGAGGTTGTGGCTGCCGGTGACGTAGGACACCGACCCCCGGTAGTAGTCGACCCGCTTCGGCGTGTAGCGGAAGTGCGGCCCGCTCAGCCAGCCCGCCATGTTCCGGAACGCCGTCACCGGGGCGACCTCGAGCACGCCCGGGACGTCTGTACGGGCGCCGGGCGCCCGGTCGAGCCGGAACTTGATCGGCTCGTGCGACATGCCGAACTCGAACAGCAGCCGGTTGGTGTGGGGACGCGTCCAGTTGATCTGGTAGCCGTTCGACCTGACGTAGCGCTTGAGGGCGGCTTCGGGCGTCAGAAAGATCGACCCCAGCGTCTGACCCTGCAGCGAATGGGGCGCGTCGACATTGCTGTTCGTCCAGTAGGCCTTGACCTTGTCCTTCGGCGTCGCCTGCCAGGTGATGTTGAGCGACTGCTCGCGGGCGGTCGTCGCATCGATCCCGGGCCGGCTGTCGTCGGGCATGAACGTGAAGACCCCGGCCAGTTCCCTTGTCGGGAGATCCTGGAACGCCTGCGTCGGGTGAAAGACGCCGGCCGTCTGCAGGAAGGCGATGTTGGAGCTGTGGGTCGCGAAGAACCAGAGCCTGTCCTCGAGAATCGGCCCGCCGAACGAGGGGGCAATCGTGTGGTTCTTGTCGACGAGCGTGGGGGAGGTGAGCCCTCCTGCAATCAGATCCGCGTCGAGGTTGTCGGCGTGCAGGGCGGGGCCGCTGAACGTGGTGAAGATCGACCCGCCGAACTGGTTCGCGCCCTCCCGCGGGATCATGTCGATGTTGACGCCGCCCGTCTCGATCTCGGCCGAGTTCGCCGAGTAGTTGAAGGCGATCTCCTCGAAGTTCGTATCCGGGAAGTACGACAGGTTGGCGCCCTGCGTGAACGGGTTCGCCACGTCCATCCCGTTGATTGTGATGACCTGGTCCTCCCGCTCGCCGCCATGGATCGACATTCGTTGCGAGGTCTGCGACGTCAGCCCGCCCGAGTCCTGCGCGAGGGCCGTGCCGTACGACTCGGCGCCCACCATCCCCGGGATGAGCAGGCCGTAGTTGATCAGCCCCTTGCCGGTCGGGATGCTGTCGATGATCTCCCGGTCCATCACCTGCCGCTGCTCGACGTTCTGGATGTCGACCACGGGGCTCGCGCCCGATACGGTGACGGTTTCCTCGATGTCGCCGACCGACAGCTGCACGTCGAGGTTCGCCGTGAAACCGGTGTTCAGGCTGATGCCCTCGCGGATCAGGGTGGCGAAGCCGGGCAGACTGTAGGTGACCGCGTACGTGCCGGGCTCGAGCGCCACGATGAGATACTGCCCGTTCCCGTCGGTGGCCGCGGTTCGCACGCCCTCGATAATCGAAGGACTGCGGGCCTCCACGGTCACGCCGGGGAGCACCCCGCCGGTGCTGTCGGTCACCGTGCCGCCTATCTGCTGGGAGTGGGCCGCGCCGGCTGCGAACAACAGGCAGGCCGCGGCCACGGCGCCGACGAACAGGGGTCTGCGGTGTGGGTGCATGGGTGCCTCCTTCGGGAATCGACCTGGAGGCAGCGCACCTCATGGAACCGTCGCGGCGTGCCAGCCTCCCGACAACTGCGATCCGGAGTGGCGCCGATGATAGAGGAAACCTATAGCACAGGCCCCGGGGCCTTCAAGACGCGCCGTCGCGAAACGGTCGAGGCGGCGACGTCACTCATAGTCCGCGGCCGCCAGCGACGCCCGTATCAGCTCCGTGTCGTTGCGCGCGTGGATGTGCCGGTTCGCGTACGCGGGATGCGACCAGTTCACGAAGCGCAGCTCGCGCCGATTGCCCGGCCGCGTCGTGGGCTCTATCAGCTGCGTCCGGCTCACCTCGTCGTAGCCCTCCGGGGTGAGGTGGGCGATGATCAGCTCGCCGCGATCGTTGTTGATGAAGAAGCGGTCGGCGTGCTGCACGATGAAGCCCGAGGCCCAGCGGGCGCGCTCGCGGGTCACCGCCTGCGTCTCCCAGAGGCGCTCGCCGGTCGCGGCGTCGAGGGCGCGCAGCTGGCCGTAGCTGCAGATGCCGTAGACGTAGCCGTCGCGCACCACCGGCGTGTTGACGACGGCGTGCAGCGCCTCGGTCAGGATCTCGCTCTCGCTGTTGCTGCGCCAGGACACGCTGGCGTCGGGCCGGTCGGCGTTGAGGCCCAGCATGAGCGACCCGTTGTAGAACGACGAGACGAACAGCCGCCGGCCGCTGTGGACCGGCGTCGCCACGCTCATCCCCGCGCCCGACCGGACGGATTGCTCCCAGTACAGCGCCCCGGTCTCGGGATCCAGGGAGGCGACCGCCTCCGGGTGCCAGATGATGAGCTGCCGCGTGCCCCCCGCCGTGATGATGATGGGCGCGGAGTACCCGGGCTCGGAGTCGGACGAGAGCGCCCGCCAGACCTCGGCGCCGGTCAGCTTGTCGAAGGCCACCACCTTGGCGTCGGGCTGCCCGCCCACCAGGGCGATGAGCCGGTCGCCGTCGACCAGCGGCGCCCCGGCCAGGCCCCAGGTCGGTATCTCCGCGTCGTACTCGTCGACGTAGCTCCGCGTCCACAGCAGCTCGCCGGTCGCGACGTGCAGGGCGTGCAGCATCCCGGTGGCGCCGAGGGCGTACACGCGGTCGCCGTCCACGGTCGGCGTGGCGCGCGGCCCGGTCGCCCAGGTGGTCGAGAGCCCCGTGTAGTTCGCCTCCCACTCGTACGTCCAGAGAACCTCCCCGCTGACCTCGTCGACGCACACGATGCGCTCGACGACGTCGAAGACCCCGAGATGGCGGGCGTCGGTGACGAACACCCGGCCGTCGGCCACCGCCGGTCCGGCGTAGCCCTCGTTGATCGGAACCCGCCAGTCCACCTGCAGGCCGGCGTCGGGAAACGTCTCGACGATGCCGGTCTCGGTCCAGAGCCCCCGCCGGTCGGCGCCCCGCCATTGGGGCCAGTCCTCGGCGCGCAGCTCAACGCCGCCGCCCAGCACAAACGCCAGACACACGCACACTGCTATCGGTCGCATCCTCGAAATGATAGTCCCTACCGCCCCGCGTGCACCGCCGCGCCGGTCAGAAGTCGAGCTGCAGGCCGAACTTCGCGAAGCGGCCCGGCAGGATGCTGAACGGGTTCTGCCACCGCGAGCCGTACGTGTTGTTGAAGGTGATCGTCGGATTCAGGTTGAGCAGGTTGTACAGATCCATGATCACCCTCAAGTTGTAGCGGTCCATGCGGATCGACTTCGACACGCGGAAGTCCACCTGGTTCAACCGGTCGCCGTAGAACGTGCCGGGCTCGATCAGCGGCAGGGTGACCCGCGAGCCCGCGCCTGCCGCGAACGTCCGGAACGGCATGCTCGTGGGCTGTCCGCCGCTCGCCCAGACGGCGTTCGCCGCGGCGGGCAGCGTCGTCCAGTTGGCGCCGATCTCGGATCCGGGCGAGTTCTGGATCGTCGCGCTGAACTCGATGTCCCACCAGGGCAGCGGGTAGGCCGCCGAGAGCTTCAGGTCGGTCAGGAACGGCGGCGTCACCTCGCAGAAGCGCGCTTCCGGGCTGTCGGGCCGCACCGCGCAGTCGTTCAGCGCCGTCCGTCCGACGTTGATGCCGCCGGCGACGAACGCGCCGTCCGCCAGCCGCGCGTTGATCGTGATGTCGAAGCCGTTGTACACCTCGGTCTGCTCGCCGAAGTTGCCCGCGAACGTGTTGAGGTTGTCCACCTGGCCGAAGAACGCCGGCTGGATGTCGAACAAGCCGCAGATCATGTCGCCGCCGCCGCCCGGCAGCCGCGAGTCGGCGGGGCCCGTGAGGCAGTACTCGTCGTAGTTGGCGTTGGTCACCGCCCGGTTGTCGAGCGCCAGGAAGTTGCCGTACCAGCGGCGGAAGTAGATCACGTCGAGCGCGACGCCCGGCGCCAGCTCGTGCTGGACGCCGGCGGTGATCTCCCAGTTGTCGTCCCGCTTGTGCCAGCCGAACAGCGTCGCTTCGTCCTGGAAGGTCGAGCGCCCGCGAAAGTCGCCGAACTGCACGTTCGAGATCGCGCCGCACTCGCCGTTCGCGCCCGGGATCCCCGCGACGCCGCCGAACGTCCCCTGGGCGTGCAGCACGCAGTCCGGCTCGAAGTTGCCGTTCAGATCGTTCCAGGTCCGCCGCGCGTTCTCGGCGACGAACACCTGCGGGTTCTCGCGGTTGATCACGTCGCCGGCGTGGCCGATCAGGTAGCGGGCGAAGGTGGCCTTGAGCGCCGTCCGGCCGTCGCCGAACAGATCGTACGCGAAGCCGACCCGCGGCGTCAGGTCATGCCACGAGACGATGTCGTGCACCCCCTGGTAGTCGCGCTGCGGGACGAACGGGCCGGCCGGCAGGGAGACATCGGGCACGAAGCCGTCGAAGTGCGTGTAGCGGACGCCCAGGTTGAGGGTCAGGCGATCGATGGTCCACTGGTCGGACGCGTACAGGGCAATCTCGTTGACCCGGTTCAACAGACTCTGCGGCGTCGCGCGCATGATGACCGCGGACGGCAGCAGAACGCCCTCGGCGCCGGGCGAGAACTCGTAGTTCAGGCCGCGGTTCGACTCCCAGTCGGTCGTGGGGCGGCCGTGCAGGTAGCCGCCGCCGACCATGACGTTGTGCGAACCGGTGACGTAGCTCACCGACACGTTGGAGTGATAGGTGCTGGAGTTGTACCCCTTCGACTGGTCCCGCCCATTGAAGCGGGCTGTGCCGCGGGTGCGGAACCCGGTGTCCGTGTCCAGGACCGTGACGATGTCCTCGGTCGAGATCGGGTTCGGGCCGCTGTTCCAGTTCATCTTGTTCGACGACGTGCCCGCCTGGATCAGCAGCCGGCTCGACGCCGTGTAGGTCCACTTGGCCTGCCAGTAGTGGCTTCGGTCGCGGGCCAGCGTGGTCGCCTCGGGCGAGGCGTTCGAGAAGTCGATGCCGAAGTAGCACAGGCAACGGCGCTGCCGCGTCCCCGCCACGGCAATCTTGTTGTTGTCGCTGACCTGCATCGTGACGATCCCGTTCAGGTCCCACGACAGGTTCTGATCGTAGGCCTGCGTCGTCGCGTCCCGGATCGCGTTCGGGTTGTAGTTCCCGTGCAACCCGTAGCCGGCAGCCCGACTCCCGGCAACCGGCAGCGACGGCCAGCCGATCGGGTTGTCGTAGAAGTAGCGGGTGGGCTGGAACGACTCGGTGCCCCACCGGCGGTAGGCGCCGTGGAACCAGATCCGGTCGCGGACGATCGGGCCGCCGATGCCGCCGTTGACGTCGAAGATGTTCTTGATCCGGGGCGGGTTGACGCCCGCGCCGCGCAGGTCGTCCGTCAGGTTGTCAGCCTGCAGGTCGCCGTTCGTCCCGTTGAAGAGGACCGTGCCGGAGAGCGTGTTGCCCCCCTCCTTGGGGATCACGTTGATGAGCACGCCGCCGCTGTCGTTCGTGATCGACTGCTGGCCGGTCTCCAGGCTGATCTCGGCGATGGCGGCCGGATTGAAGTAGATCGACTGCGCGCCGCCGCCGCCGGTCGACGCCGCGCTCGCGTTGATGTTGTTGGTACGCTGGCCGTTGTAGTAGACGTGCTGGTCGCCGGCGCGGCTGCCGTGGATGGAGGTGCCGATCGGACGGTCGCCGGTCGTCCCCCCGACGTCCGAG
Organism: Vicinamibacterales bacterium; assembly: GCA_965222265.1. Lineage (GTDB taxonomy): Bacteria > Acidobacteriota > Vicinamibacteria > Vicinamibacterales > UBA8438 > JAAXGX01. The sequence continues at coordinate 3,006,328 of CBDCTP010000003.1, read as the reverse complement.
TTGGCGTAGGTCACGCCCACCTTGAGCCCCGGCACGACCGCCACGAAGCTCGCCAGCGACTTGGCGATGGGCAGCGTGTCGAGGATCTCGGCCGTGAGCACCTCCTGCTGCACGACGTTCTGCACGTCCACCACGGGGCTCGCGCCGGTCACGGTGACGGTTTCCTCCACGCCGCCCACCGACAGCTGGACGTCGACGGTCGCCGTGAAGCCGGCGTTCAGCGTGATCCCCTGGCGGATGATGGTAGTGAAGCCGGGCAGGGTGAAGGTGACCGTGTACTCGCCCGGCCGCAGGTCGATGATGTTGTACTGCCCCCCGCCGTCGGTGAAGACGGTCCGGGAGCCCTCGATCAGCACCGGACTGGCCGCCTCGACGGTCACGCCCGGGAGCACGCCCCCGGTGGTATCCGACACCTGCCCGGCGATGCCCTGCGCGGCTGCCGGTGTTGTGGAGATGAGAAGCAGAACGACGAGAGGAGCGCCGAACGCCGCGAGAGACCACCGTAGCATTGAGGCCTCCTGACCAGTCCTGACTCGACAGCCTACGTGCGTGTGAAGCCCTAGTCAACACGTGGCCGGTCAACCGTCAAGCCGGCAGGCGCCGCCGGGGCCGCGGATGCGCCACGCTGCCGATACAGCTCCACCAGCATCGCCGCGGGGCCGACCAGGAACAGCGCGTAGAAGGGAGCGTAGACCACCTCGGCCAAGCGGAGTGCGGCCTCGACCAGCGCCACCGCCAGCACGACCACGCACTGCGCCCGCCCGGAGCGCACGGTCGTCCGCGGGTCGGTGATCATGAAAAAGACGAACAGCTGGTACATCGGCCCGGTGATGGGCGCCGCCTCCGCCAGCCACGGGCCGTCTCCGATCCAGCTCCGGGCGAACGACATCGCGAGAAAGGCGGCGACGTAGGTGGCGCAGATGTGCAGGCGCCCGACGCGCCAGACCGCCACGGCGCCAAGTGCCCAGATGATCGCCAGGGGCCACAGCGTGTTGCCCCACTGGATGCTCAACACGGCGACGGTCGACGGGGCGAGCCAGAGCATCGCGCACACCCCGAAGTTCGACGGGTTCCAGACGTGGCGCCCCCGGACCCGCAGGACGTACTTGGACGCGATCGACAGCAGGCTGCAGGCGGCGTAGGGCCACGCGAGCGGCGAGCGGATCAGGATGCCGACGCTGATGCCGGTGATGTACGCGCTGGCCAGGTGCGGCCAGCGCCCGTAGGTCAGGCGGCCCAGGACGGCCTCGGCGAGCAGACTCGCGACGATGGCGAGCAGCGTCCGCTCGTAGCTCTCGAGAATCCCGAACGAGAGGTGTCCGCCCGCCAGGATCGCGGTGATCAACGCCGGCGGCAGGAAGCGGTTCGCGGCCCAGGACCGCGCACCCGGAGTGCCGGCGGCTGCGACCGGCCGCGGCGCGTCGGGAACCCGGATCATCGCGGCTCGGCAATCACGTGCACCCGGTCGACGCCGGGCCCCTCGATGACCTGCCGCCGGCCGGAGGGCCAGCGGATGACGAGCTGCTCCACGGTTGTGTGCGCTCCCAGGCCGTAGTGCACCCGCCGCTGATTCTGCGCGCTGAATCCGCTCCCGCCGCTCACCACCTGACGCTGGCGCGCGCCGTTCCACGCGAGCTCGACCACCGCGCCGATGGCGCCCACGTTGCCGGCCGTGCCGCGCAGCTCGACCCCGAGCCAGTGCCGATTCGGACTGACGGCGTTGCGGTACACCAGCAGCGGACCGCGCTGGTTGGCGACAATCACGTCGAGCGCGCCGCGGTTCCACAGGTCGGCCAGCGCCACGGCCCGGCCGTCGTGCCGGTCGCTTGCGCCGACTACCTGGCCCACCTCGACGAAGCGTCCCCGTCCGTCGTTCAGCCAGACGCGCGGCGGCTGGAATCCGGAGAGGCTGCGCCCGCGCATCGGCGGCCAGTTCCGGGCGTCGCCAATGATGGCGCTGTGCCCGACCGCAATTCGCGAGAAGTCGTACCAGTAGCTCGCGCGGTCCGCGCCCGAGACGTTGCCGTTCACCAGGTACAGGTCCAACGTGCCGTCGTTGTTCAGGTCGCCGAACTGCGCCCCCCAGCTCCAGCCCCCGAGGTCGACGCCCAGGCTCGACGCCAGGTTGTCGTAGACCAGCTCCCCGGGCGCGCCCCCCACCCGCGGCACCCAGAGGTTGTTGGCCTGGATCAGGATCCCCGGTTCCGAGATGTTGGTCTCGTAGATCGCCAGCCGCCCGTCGTTGAACACGTCGCCGAACGCGGCGTTCATGCCGCTCTTCGGCGCGCGTCCGACGCCCGTCTGGCGGGCCGCCTCGACGAACCGTCCGTCCCCCTGGTTCAGGTAGAGCTGCGACACGCCGTAGTCGTTCGCGAGAAACAGGTCCGGGTAGCCGTTGGCCGACACGTCCGCGGCAGCGGCCGCCAGCGTCCATCGCCGCGTATCGATGCCCGCTGCCGGCGTCACGTCCTCGAACGCGCCGCGGCCGTCGTTGCGGAGGAGGTACTTGCGGCCGCCGTTCTCCGCGTACTCGAAGCTCTCGGGCATGATGCGCGTCGTCTCGAGCCGCCACAGATCCACCGCCTCGGACCAGTAGCCGGCGAGGAACAGGTCCAGCCAGCCGTCGCGGTCGTAGTCGAGCCAGATCGCCGCGTTGGCGTTCACCCAGGCGGGCAGCCCCGCCTCGTCGGTCACGCGCCGGAACGCCGCGCCCTCCACGTTCCGAAACAGCTCCGGCCGCCCGTACTTGTAGACGAACAGATCCTCGAAGCCGTCGTTGTCGTAGTCGCCCCAAACCGCGCCCATCGAGACGCCGGTTCCAGGCCGGTTCACGTCGGCCACCCCGGCGGGACCGGCCACGTCCTCGAACGTGCCGTCGGCCCGGTTGCGGTACAGCCGGTTGCGGGCCCCGTGCCGGCTGTTGGTGACGTAGAAGTCCTGCCAGCCGTCTCGATCGAAGTCCGCGACGGCGACGGCCGCCCCGACCGATGCCACGTTGGGCATGATGTGCGCGAGCCGCGCGTCGAACGTCGGGGCCTGGTGCAGGAAGTCGATGCCGGCCGCCCGCGATACCTCGTCCAGCCGGAACCCGTAGCGGGCCATGGCGGTCGGCTCGTCGGACGCCCCGCCGGCCGCGCCGCCGCCGGCGCGGTTCAGCACGGCGACGCCGGCCAGGAGCGCGACGAAGCCGAGCGTGACGAGCGCCCGCAGCACGCGGGGACGCGTGAGCGCGGTCGGCGCCGCCCCTGCGGTCATGGCAGCTCGGCCGCCGGGCCGCCCAGGAACCGGTCGGGCGTCACGAAGCGCGTGTGGTACTGCCGCCAGTCGTCCGGGTGCCGGCGGTACACGGGATCGTCCTCCAGCGCGGGCAGAACCGGCGTTGCGCCGTACGCCGGTCGGTCGTGCGACGGCAGGGGCCGCACCGTCCGCGAGAAGGTCGTGTTGTAGTCGCCGTCCTTCACCCAGCCGTCGCCGATCAGGACGAAGTCGCGGGCGTAGCCGTCCGGGGGCGCCGGCGGGACGGGAAACCGCAGCTGCAGCTCGTCGCCGGCGTTCATGATGACGTAGCGATCGTCGACGCGCGCGAGCAACTCGCGCACGTCGCCGAAGCGGGTGTGGTAGCCGACCAGGTCGCGCCACCGCTGCCCGACGTTGCCCAGACGGTCGTAATGCGGCAGCTCCAGGCGCCGGGGTCCTTCGAACGTCGTGCGCGAAAAGCCCCGGTAGCGCAGCTCCGCGGCCACGGGATCCAGCCGCGTCGGGTGGAGCGCCGCCGCGGGAGCGCCGGGGGCGTGGCCCAACCAGTCCCAGTACACCTCGAGGTTGGTGCGCAGGCGCAGGCGCGGGTTGCCGGCGGCCGCGAGCGCCGCGGGGCGCAGATCGACGACGATCGTCTTGTTCTTGCCGGCCGGAAACCCCAGGTCGGGATGGACGACCCGCCATCCCCCCGACGGCTCGCGGACCTCCAGGGCCAGCCCCCGCGGCACGGGGCGGCCGCGCTGGCCCAGCGCCACGTTGATGCTGCTGTCGGTCGGATAGACCCAGCCGTGGCCGATCAGCCAGAGCGGGCCGTCGGCCGGCAACGGTTCGTCCAGCTCGAACTCGACGAAGTGGTCGCCCGCCACGCCCTGGTAGGCGCCCCGCTCGAACGTGGCGAGGTAGCGGCCGTCCCGGCGGCTCACGATGTCCGTCACGTCCAGCCCGGCGTCGTCCCAGGCCCGGGCCACGGGGCGCGGCGACTTCGTCGTTCGAACCGCCAGCACCGGCGCCTCCCTCGCGAAGCGCTCGTCGACGAACACCTCCACCTCGCGGGGATGATCGACCGCCAGCAGCGAGACGTGATCGATGAAGTGGGTCTCCCACAGCTCCGCGGTGATCCGCACGTCGTAGCCGCCGTCGCGGGCCGCGAGCTGATCGCCGCGGATCTTCACCCAGTCCTCGGTCTGGGACACCTCGGCCGTGTCCTGCGCGTTGATGCGCAGGCCGAGCGGTGAGCGCCAGATGAAGTCGGTCACGAAGCGGTAGCCCTCCCCGTCGTGGGCGAACACCCACGGACAGGAGCCCTTCAGCCGCTGCTGGGCCACGAGGACGCCGTCCGCCGGCGGGTCGAACTCGGCCTGCCCGACCCCGTTGGGCCAGACGATGCGCACCACGTCCGCGGCGGCGTGCGCACCGAGCCCGAAGTGCACCGGCGCGCCGGTGAGCACCTGCTTCTGAACCAGGAGCCCGGCGCGGACCTCCACCTCCCCGCCGACGCCGAACGAGTTGATGCGCTGGTCGCCAGCCTCGACCTGCGCCCGCGGGCGCACGACCTGCCAGTGGTAGGCGCGCCGGCCTTGGCCGTGCAGCCAGACCGGCCGGCCGGCGTCCAGGCCGAGCAGATCGAGCCGCCCGTCGCCGTTCGCGTCGGCGACGCCGAAGATCTCCGCGGCGGGCGCGGCCGGCAACGGCCGCAGCACGCGGTGCGCATCGGCCAGCCAGATGCCGGTGCCGGAGGGTCCCGAGCCGACGAGATCCAGGGCCCCGTTGTTGTCCAGATCGGCCAGCAGGAGCCGCTGCTTGCCCGGTTCGCCGGCGGCGCGCGCGCCCGGCCATTCGACGAGCGGCTCCCGCTGCCACGCGGTCTCCCCGGCCGAGACACGCCAGATGCCGCCGCCCGCCGCCAGCACCACGAGGTCGAGCCGCCCGTCGGCATCGACGTCACCCAACGTGATCGCGAGCACGGCCGGCAGATCGTCGGGTGCCTGCCAGCGCCGGAACTGTCCCGCCTGCCGGTTGGCGAACAGATGTAGGCTGCCGCCCGCGTCCAGCAGGGCGGCGTCGGGGTCGCCGTCGCGATCCAGATCGCCCCAGGCGAAGCCGCGGACGCCGACGACGCGCCCGAACGGTTGCGTGCGGAGCCAGGTGCCGTCGCCGGCGTTCCGCAGGACGACCACGCTGCCGTCGTCGACGCCGGCCACGATGTCGAGGTCGCCGTCCATCTCGACATCGGCCGCCCACGCGCCGGAGCAATCGACGCCGGCCAGCTCCGGGACCTCAGGCCCGCTCGACGTCCCGTTGGCGAACAGGCCGTCCGGCCCCTGCAACAGCAGCCGCAGCCCGCCCGCACCGGCCAGCACCAGGTCGGTCCTGAAGTCGTGGTTCCAGTCGAGCGCGAGCAGGCCGCGACCGGCCGCCGGAACGCCGCGCGCACCGCCCGGAAACGGCAACGCCGCTGCCCGTGCTCCGGGTCGCCACACCTCGCGGCCGGTCGCGGCGAACACGGTCAGCGTACCGTCGCCGTCCCGCGGCAGGGCCAGGAGCGCGCTCGGCGGCGGCGCCCCGGCAGGCTCGAGCGGCTCAGGCGTGAACGTCAACGCGACGTCGGGCGGCGCGGCGGTCGGGCGCGCCGCCGGCAGCGCCAGGAAACGGTCGAACGGCTCGCCGATCAGCTCCGGCGGGACCTGGACGGCCGCGAGGCTGGCCCGGAACGCCGGGACCCGCACCAGCACGTTGCGCAGTACGGCCAAGATGGTCGCGGCCCGGCGGAAATCGCCCGCGTCGGCCGCCCCCTGCAGCACGCGGTGCTGCTCGGCAGCCAGCGGCGGCCAGTCGTCCGCCAGCGCCCCGAGACGGGCCGCCGCGGCCCGCAGCGCGGGCCCGTCAGCCCGCTTCGCGGCCAGCCGCGCCCGCTCCAGCCGGACGGCCAGGTTCTCCTGTCGGAGCAGGATCGCGTCGAGCTGCTGCTGCGCGTAGCGGTCCGCGTCCGGGCCGCCGGCGCGCTCGGTCGCCGCGGCGAGCGCGAAGCGCGGCCGGGCGGCGTCCGGTCGCAGGTCGACCGCCCGGCGCAGATGGGCGAGGCCCTGCTCGACGCGGCCTTCCGCTCCGGCCAGCAATCCCTGAAGAAGGGCGATCTCGGCGCTCGCCGGCGCCAGCTCCTGCGCGCGGGCGAGCGGCCCCGCCGCCTCGCCGGCCGCGCCCTGCCGCGCACGGGTCAGACCCAGGTTGGCCCAGGCGGCCGGCTCCGCGGGAGCGAGCTCCACCGCCCGGGTGAACTCGGCCGCCGCGTCGTCGAGGAGCCCGACATCGAGGGCGGCCAGCCCGCGGTAGAAGCGGCGGGTGGTCTCGCGGTACGTCCTGGAATCGGGGGCGGGGAGCCCGTCGTCACGCAGGTGGAGCAGGTAGCTGCCGACGCCTGCCGCGGCCAGCGCCACGGCCAACGCGGCACCAACAACGATCGCCCGCGCCGGTCGTCCGGGTTTCGGCGTCTCGTGCAATCGCGAAGGGCAGGCCGCAAGCCGTTGTCGTGCCCGTCCCGGCGATTGTCAACGCCGGGCCGGGTGCACGTCAAGCTCACGGCATGGCGCGCTCGGTCCATGGCGTGCGGCTCGGCTGCCGGCTCTCGTACAAGGCAAGGTTGTCGGCCATCCCGTCCAAGTCCTCCCGCCCTGCGGCGCGCGCCGCGTCCAGCACCCGGCGCTGGAGCGCCGCCGCCTCGTCGTAGCGCCCGACCTCGGCCAGCGCCATCGCCCGTGTCTCGTCCCGCTCGATGGGGCTGCCACCCGGGAGGGCCTCCAGCAGCGCGAGCGCCCGCGGCCCGTCGCGCACCCGATCGTCAGGCGCCGCGGCGAGCAGGCGCGCGGCCGCGAGCGGGAACAGCGCGTCGGCTGGGTGCGCCCGCGCACCGGCGTCCAGCGCGTCGAGGGCCTCGCCGTAGCGCCCGAACTGCACCAGCGCCATCGCCCGGCCGAACTGCGCCTCGGCAACGCCCGGGTCGAGCCTCGCCGCGCGCGCGTAGTGCGCGAGCGCATCCCGCGGCCTGCCGCTGTGCCGCAGCATGTCGGCCAACACGAGGCGCGCCTCCACGTACGCCGGGTCGTGGCGGACGGCCGCGGTAAAGCGCGCCAGCGCGGCGTCGAAGCGCCCACTCGACGCCATCAACACGCCCAGGCTGAAGTGCGCCTGCGCGAACGACGGCGAGAGCCGGACCGCGGCCTGGAACTGCTCCTGCGCGCCCTGCGGGTCGCCCAGGACGAACAGCACCGTGCCGAGGCGGTGGCGCGGCGAGGGGTCGTCGGGCGCCAGCGCGATGGCCTCGCGGAAGTAGCCCGCGGCAGCCTCCCACTCCTCGCGCTCGAGGGCCCGGACGCCGCTCGACTCGTACGCGCTGGCGCTCCGCAGCACGGCCCCGAGCTCCCGCATCAGCGGATCGGCCAAGACGACCTCGCGGTCGCCGCGCCGAGCCAGATGCGCCCGCACGCGCTCGAGGTCGCCGAGCCCGCGGTACGCCATGGCCAGCGAGTACTCCACGACCGTCGCCTCGGGCTCCGCGGCCAGCACCCCCTCCAACCGCTCCACGGCCCGCTCGTGGTCCCTCTGCGCGAGCGCGGCGCGCCCGAGGCCCCACAGCCCCGCGACCAGCCCGGGCTGCAGCGCCAGGGCCCGCTCGAACGGCGGCTCCGCGTCCGCCGCCCGGCCCTGGGCGAGATGCGCCTCGCCGAGCCAGACGAGCGTCGGGACGTCGTCCGGCGCCAGCGCCAGTGCCACCTCGAAGGCGCGCGCCGACGCCGCGTGGTCGGCCCGGTCCTTGTAGAGGTGCCCGAGGTAGTACGGCCAGCGGCGTTCCGCGGGCGCCGCCGCGCGCGCGGCCAGCAGGCACGCCTCCGCGGCGTCGAGATACTCGGCTGCCAGGAGCAGCTTGCCCAGTTCGCCGTACGCCGCCCCGGCATCCGACCCCGGCGAGCCGGACGTCGCCGCAGCATGCTGGGCCTCGAGCTGGCCCCGGACCGATGCCGCGGCCCCGGACAGATCGGGCAGGGCGCAGGCCGGCGCCGCAGTCGACCGCTCCTGGGCGGGAACGACCGCCGGGGACGACGCGAGCCAGGCCGCGACCGCGAGCGCCGCTGCAGCTCGCGGGCGTGTCATCGGCCGCCGCCTTCGGTCAGGGTCACCCAGCCGCCCGCCGGCAGCCCGGTCCACACGTCGCTGCCGCCGCCCGGCCACTCCACGCGCACGTCCACCCATTCGGCGCTACCGCCGAGGCCGACGAGGACGCGCGGATCGTTGGCGGACGCGTAGCTGCCGTCCGCCCGCGACCGCCGCAGGAGCGACGCGCCGTCGGGCCGGGTCACGGTCACGCGCGCCCCAAGCATGTCGCGGGGCGCCGTGGCGCCCACCAGCCGCAGCCCGATCCACCGACCCTGCTGGCCGATCCGGTTGACGAGCAACCGCGCCGGCCCGTTGTTGTTGCCCACCAGGACGTCGAGATCGCCATCGTTGTCGATGTCGCCGAACGCCGCGCCCCGGCTCACCTCGACCAGACTGAAGACGTCGCCGGCGCGGTCGGTGACGTCTTCGAACCGGCCGTTGCCGAGATTGCGGAGCAGCAGGTTCGGCTCGCCGTACGGAAAACGCCGGTCCGCGGCGCCCTCGACGCGGACGATCGCGCCGTTGGCGGCCAGTACGTCGAGCCAGCCGTCGTTGTCGAAGTCGAACCAGGTCGTGCCGAACCCCGTCAGCCCCAGACTGGGGAGGCCCAGCCCTGACGGCATGCTCCGCTCCTCGAACAGCCCCGACCCGTCGTTCACGTACAGGTTGTTCCCCTCCCGCGGCAGATGGGTCATGAACAGGTCCTCGTCCCCGTCGTTGTCGAAGTCGCCCGCGTCCACGCCCATGCTGCCCTCGGCGTCGCCGTGCGCGCTGAGCGCGGCACCCGACAACAGCCCCAGGTTCTCGAACGTCCCGTCCCGCCGGTTCATCCAGAGCTGGTTCTCCGCGCCGTCGTTCGCCACGTACACGTCCACCCAGCCGTCGCCGTCGAAATCGGCCGCCGTTACGCCCAGCGCCGGCCCGAAGCCGCCGCCGGCGAGTGCTGCGGCCGACACGTCGGCGAACGTGCCGTCGCCCCGATTGCGGTACAGCACGTCGGGCTGTGCCCGGAAGACCTGCGGACTGCAGTAGTCGCGCTCACCCGCCGCGTTGCGGCAGACCATGTCAGTCTCGGGGGTGTAGTGGAGGTAGTTGCCCACGAACAGGTCCAGCCACCCGTCCCGGTCGTAGTCGAGGAACGCCGCCGACACCGCCCACCCGCCGTCGTCCGTGCCGCTCGCCCGCGAGACGTCGGTGAAGGCGCCGTCGCAGGTGTTGCGAAAGAGCTGGTTGCGTCCCAGGCTGGTGACGTACAGGTCGACGCAGCCGTCGTTGTCGTAGTCGCCCGTCGCCGCGCCCATGCCGTAGCCGTTTACCTCGATGCCGCTCGCGGCCGTGACGTCCTCGAAGCGCAGCGCGCGCGACCGGCCCTCGCCGATGCGCAGGTCGTTGCGGTAGAGCCGGCTCACCGGCGGCATCCCGTCCGGAGGCGGGAAGACGGCGTCGGCGAGGGTCTTGCCGGCCCCCAGCATCCGGCCTTGCACGAGGAACGCGTCGAGGTCGCCGTCGTGGTCGTAGTCCAGCAGCGCGCAGCCCGGCGGCAGGATCTCGGGCATGTACAGCTCGCCAGACATGCCGTTGAAGTGCGCGAAGTCGAGGCCGGCGTCGGCGGCGCGGTCGACGAACCAGTCGCCGGCGCCGGGCTGCGCCGCGACGGTCGCTTCGCGCGCGACCGCCCCGCAGCCCCACGCCAGCGCGCAGGCGGCCAGCAGCGCGGTCGCGAGCCGCCCGTGCCCAGCGCGACGCGGCAAGAGAACGACCGCGCGCGCGCCGGCGTCCATCGATCGCATGGTGGCTCTCCGGATCGGTCCCGGGTTCGTCGGCCTGCTCCTACTGTGCCAGCGGTTCCCGCCGCGCGCAAGCCGCCGCCGGCATTGACCATTCTCCGCCCGGGAGCGATAATCGACGCACATCCGACAAACTGTGAACGGGTTGTTCCTATCCGGGAGGTCCGACGTGCGAATGCTGCAGCCGCGAGGCGTGGTCATCGGGCTCGGCGTGCTGGCAATCCTGGCGGCGATGCCGGCCCTGGCGGCCGGACAGGAGGCGGCCGGCGAGCGCGGGCTCACCTTCACGCGCGACGTCGCGCCCATCATCCACCGCTCGTGCTCGGGGTGTCATCGCCCCGACGAGGTCGCGCCCATGTCGCTGACGACCTACGAGGAGGTGCGGCCCTGGGCCCGCTCGATCAGGAACCGGGTGGCGTCGCGCGAGATGCCGCCCTGGCACCTCGACCGCCGCATCGGCATCCAGCAGTTCAAGAACAATCCGTCGCTGACCGACGCCGAGATCGCGACCATCGTGGACTGGGTGGACGCCGGCGCGCCGCGCGGGGACCTGGCCGACATGCCGCCGCTGCCCACCTGGGGCAGCGCCGACGACTGGCAGATCGGCGAGCCCGACCTGATCGTGCGCTACCCGAGCTACCTGGTCCCGGCGGCGGGGCCGGACCTGTTCGGCTACCTGTACGCCGACTTCGACCTCGAGGAGGATCGCTACATCCGCGCCATCCAGACCAAGCCGGCGGACAAGCGGGCGCGGCTGGTCGTGCACCACACCAACGCCTTCGCCATCGCCCCCGGCGACACGACCGAGGGCGTGGAGTCGGAGCGCCACCTGGTCGAGTACGCCTCCGGCAAGCAGGCCGAGATCTATCCGGAGGACTCGGGCGTGCTGCTGCAGGCCGGCAGCCGGACCCGGCTGAGCTACCACCTGCACTCGGTCGGCGAGGACGTCGAAACGGTGGTGGAGCTCGGCATCGTGCTCCACCCCGAGGACACGGTGCCGGAGCACGTCCGCTGGACCAAGCAGCTCGCCGGCGCGCACGGCACCATCGCCGGGCTGGTCGACCTGCCGCCGGGGCAGGTGACGCGCTCGGACGGCTACACGCGCTTCAACAAGGCGGCGCGGATCACCATGTTCCAGCCGCACATGCACATGCTCGGCAAGTACCAGTGCCTCGAGCTGATCTATCCGACGCAGCCGGTGCGCACCGAGGTGGTCAACTGCGCCCACTTCGACTACAACTGGCACCTGGCGTACAACTACGCCGACGACGCGGCCCCGCTGGTTCCGGCCGGGACGATCCTGCACGTCGTCAACTGGCACGACAACACGGCGGGCCACCGCGCCAATCCCGACCCCCGCAACTGGACCGGTAGCGGCGGGCGCACGATCGACGAGATGGGATTCGCGTGGATCGGCTGGTACGACCTGACCGACGAGGAGTACGACGCCGAGCTGGCGGAGCGCGATGCCGCCCGGCGCAAGACCAACTGAGACCCGCACGGAGGCGTGCGCCGCGATGCGCCGGCCACGGATGACTGACGAATGCGGAAGCCGCTGGCACCCACCCGTCTGATCCCGGTCCTGGGCCTCGCCCTGGTGTTCGGCCTCCCCGCCGGCGCCGCCGCGCAGGCCGATCCGTTCAACTTCCCGTTCTCCTCGGGACAGACCGTCGCGCCGTTCTTCGACGGCTGGTCGCGGAACCCGGACGGCACGTACGAGATGCACTTCGGGTACATCAACCGCAACTACGTCGAGGAGCTGCACGTGCCGATCGGACCGGGCAACAGCTTCGAGACGGGCGGGGTCGACCAGGGCCAGCCGACCTTCTTCTACCCGCGCGTCCACCGCAGGGTGTTCAGCGTGACCGTGCCCGCCGACTGGGGCGAGCGCGAGCTGGTGTGGAGCCTGACCGTCCGCGGCCAGCGACAGCAGGCAATCGCCTGGCTCGACCCGGTCTGGCAAATCGACCCGATCCTCGGCGGCCGCGCGCCGACGGCGGAGCAGCGCATCAACCAGGCGCCGCTGCTGTCGGTGACCGCGGACGGCCGCACCGTGAGGCTGCCGGACACCCTGGCGCTCACCGCCCGGGTGAGCGACGACGGCGTGCCGCGGGCCAGCGGGCCCCGGCGCCGGGCGCGCGGGCAGGAGACGCCGCCGACGCTGCAGCCGGCGGCCGACGAGCCCCGGGCGCCGGTCAACGTGCCGGTCCTGCGGACGGGCGTGCGGCCGAGCGAGGTGGCGGTCGACGACCGCCTGACCATCAACTGGTCGGTGCTGCGTGGGCCCGCCAGCGTCGCCGTCGAGGCCGACTCGCCCGAACCGGACGCCGGCGAGCCGGTGCGGATGACGGCCACATTCTCGGAGCCGGGCGAGTACCTGCTGCAGGCAACGCTCTCGGACGGGCACCTCACCGACATCGCCGAGCTCGAGGTCCGCGTGGAGCGCCCCTAGCAACCCCTGGCAAGAAGGCCCCGCTGGGCTTGGCCGAGATGCCCCCGGAAGACACGTATATAAGGAGACGCATTTCAGTCGATACGCCGTCGATCACCATGCCCGCCGAGGCGCCCGACTGGTGGGGCGCGCTCGAGCCGGCGCCCACGGGCCTGACCGAGGACCGCGACGTCGAGTCGCTGCAGATCAAGGAGATCAGCGACGTCACCGGCGGCCTCGGCGGCCGCTTCATCTTCCATCACGCCATCTGGATCACCGTGGACGCCGACGGCAACCCGTCCAGTTTCGGCGGCTGGCCCGTCCACGAGGTGGGGCGCAACGCGGACCACTTCGACCCGCTGGCGGGACGCCTGCTGAAGGCCGGCGACGAGGTGTTCTTCAACTCCGTCCACATGCACGCCAACGGCGAGGAGACCACGGCCCACCCGCGGCTGGGGTTCAAGTTCCATCCGCGCGGCTTCGAGCCGCAGCGCCGCGTCCTCCCGCTCGTGTTCGGCAACGGCGAGATCGACCTGCGGGCCATGGAGGCCGACCAGCAGGTGCACCTCTACGCGACGCTCCAGGAGCACACGAAGCTGAGCACGTTCGAGCCGCACATGCACGCGGCCGGCGTGCGCATGTGCCTCGAGGCCATCTGGGGCGGCCGCACCGAGACGCTGAGCTGCGCCGGCTACGACCACAACTGGGTGAAGGTCTACAAGTACGGCGACGACGCGGCGCCGCTGCTGCCCAGGGGCACGCTGCTCCACGTCACGGCGTACTTCGACAACACGCCCGGCAACAAGAACGTCATCGACCCGCGCAACTGGGGCGGCCTCGGCCACCGCTCGATCGACAACATGGCCATCCTGATCGAGCCCGCGCTCGCGCTGACCGACGAGCAGTTCGCGGAGGAGATGGCCACACGCCGCGAGCGGCTCGGCCTGGCGACCGGCGAGAGCGTCCTGGGCTGCCCGCTGTGCGGCTTCGAGGAACTGCCAGCCCAGGACCAGTAGCCTGCAGGACACGTTCGTCGATGCCGGGGGGCCGGCCGGCCGGTCGTCTCTCCGGGCGACACGCCAGGCGGCCGCGAAACTGCGGCGGCGCCGGCTTGTTGAGTAAGCCGGCGCCGTAGCTCCCCGATTGCTACCTTTGATCGGCTAAGTACGCGCGCACGGCCGTCGCCAGCAGACCCGAGCGCCCGCCTTTCGTCCGCTCCGCAGCTCGGTCGATCACCGCCAGCAGGCGGGACGGCACCGAGATGTTCACGCGCACGGACCGCTCGGACAGCAGCCCATCATCGACCTCGACCGCGGCCACGACGCCCCCGTCAGCCTCGACCGACACCGAGGGCGCCGGCACGGGTTCGCCATCCGACAGCAGCCCCTCGACGTGCAACGCGATGGCTTCGCGCGCCTGTTCGAGCGCATCGGCCAGCGTATCGCCGGCCGAGAAGCAGCCCGGCAGGTCGGGCACGGTCACGCCGCACGGCCCAGTCGGCCGGTCCTGGTGAACGACCACGAGGTAACGCATCACCGCCCTCCTTTCCCACGCCACGGCCATCCCGCCTGGCGGTAGATGTTCCGCAGCGTCCCGGTCGGAATGTCCTTGCGGGGGTGCGGCACCGTAACGCGGCCCCCGTCCGAATGCGTGAATTGCTGATGGCTGCCGCGCACGCGAGCCAGCGTCCATCCATCCCGCTTCAGACGCTCGACGATCGCCGCGCTGTCCATGTGTGTAGCATCCACAAAACGCTGCGCCGAGCGCAAGTGCCCGTCCGAGCTGCCGGCCGGGCAACCTAGCAAGGTCGGCGACGGCGTGGCTTCCGATTGCCCGCAGGCAGCCGCAGGTCCTGAATCGTCAGCGCGCGGTCCAGGTAGACGTTGGCGAAGAGCTGGCTCGTCAGGTTGCCGATCGGCAGGCCTCGCCGCCGCTCGTACGGCGTGAACAGGTCATCGACCTGCCTGCCGGGATGCGGTGGGCGTCAACCCCAGGGGTACTCCTCGAAGAACCGCTCGTTCAGCTCGGCCTGCGTCGGGCAGCTTGCCGCCTCGATCTCGAGGGCGATGTCGCCGTCGACCGTCACGCACACGGGCGCCGCCCGGAACCCGTTCTTGCGGATGCCGACCTCGAAGGCGCCGGGCGGCAGCGCGACCTGCGCAACACCGTGCGCGTCGGTCGACGCCAGGTAGCGTCCGATGCGCACCTCGACGGCGCCGAGGGGCGCCCGCGTCCGCGCGTCGATCACCCGCACCGTCGCGCGGTGCACCGGGGCCTTGCCGGCCCGCAAGGTGAACGTGGCCGGCGCGGCCTCGTGCGGCGGCCCGGCGTCCGGATCGACCAGCACGGCGGTACGGGAATACACGCCCTCGGCGGCCGGCGGCGGCAGCTCGACGGAGGTCCAGTACAAGGCGCTGGTTCCCTTCCAGGGCGTCTCGCCGAGCGTTCCTCCGCCGACCCTCGCGCCCGCCTCGTCGCGCACCTGCACGTGAAGTCCGGCCAGCGCGCACGCGGCGGCGCACCGAACTCCTACCTTGACCTGCAGGGGGCTACCGGCCGGGGTGGGCGACGGCACGTCCCACACCGCCAAGCTGGCGGCGTGCGGGATTGTTCGGAAACGGAGCGGCAGGCTGCTCGCCTCGTGCACGGCGCCGCCCGACGCGTGCCGCGGGGCGCGGACGCTCCAGCCGTGCTCGCCCACCTGCAGCGGCGCCCGCACCTGCAGCTCGACCGATGCCCCGGCGGCGGCGCCGGCCGCCAGCTCGCCGGCGGCCAGGATTTCGTCGGCAGCGGCCACGTGGACCGGCAGCCCGCCGAGATCGCATCCGTCGGGGCAGGCCGCGTGTATCGTGAGGGTGAGGCGGACTCCCGCCGCCACCTGCGGCGGCATCGGCTGCGGCAGGGACAACGCGATCCGATGGACAGGCAGCCCGTGGCGAAAGGCCCCGCTGCATTCGAGTGGCGACGCATCCCGGCCGAGCTGCGTTGCTCCTCGGTCGAATATGCCCAAAATGCTCCCTCGTCGCGCCTTGCTCTGCCCGCGCGCGGCATTGTCACGACCGACTCTCGGTGCGACGCGGGGTTTCACCACGGACTGCTGGCGCCACCTGTCGCTCCCCGCTGCGCCTCGATTCGGCTTCCGCCTGGTGGGCCAACAGCCCGCGCCAAAAGCCCGGCTGGATCACAGCCGCTGCGCGCCGGGCCTCCCGTCCTCGACGACGAACGAGGCGCGCGTGGAGATGGGGCTGCCGGGCCGACTGACGTACTCCAGCACCTGGTAGTCGGCACGACACCGCTCGGGGGTCAGCTCGCAGCGCACGTATCCGCGCTGGCCGTTGTAGAAGCGTATCCACGGGTTCTCGGCGAGCAGCGCCGCGGTGGAGTGCCGCGTGTCGACGCCGTCGCCGCTGGAGCTGATGGACGTGCCCGCGAACTCAGTGGCGACCACTGGAGCAGCCGCGTCGCCGTAGTCCACCTGCAGGTCGGTGACCCAGTTGCTGTGGATGTCGCCGGTCAGGACGACCGGGTTGGCGGGTTGCCGCGTCGCGAGGAACTCCATCAGCCGGCGGCGTGCGACCTCGTATCCCGACCAGACGTCCATGGCGTAGGACTCGCCGTCGCCGGGCGTGAAGTCTATGCGCGCCATCATGATCTGCTGGGGAATGACGTTCCACCGCGCCGCCGACCGGTCGAGCCCGTCCATCAGCCAGCGCTCCTGCGTTTCGCCGAGCAGGGTGGCCGTCGGGTCGTAGATGCCGTCGCAAACGACTCCCCCGCGGTCGCCGCAGGGCTGATCGGTGCGGTACTGGCGCGTGTCGAGCACGTGGAACGACGCGAGATCGCCCCAGGTGAAGGCCCGGTAGAGCTGCAGGTCGGGACCGTTCGGCAGCGACGCACGACGCAGCGGCATGTGCTCGTAGTAGGCCTGATAGGCTGCGGCGCGGCGCCGGA
The DNA here is from genome assembly GCA_965222265.1 of Vicinamibacterales bacterium. GTDB lineage: Bacteria > Acidobacteriota > Vicinamibacteria > Vicinamibacterales > UBA8438 > JAAXGX01. The sequence goes on along the minus strand of CBDCTP010000003.1, from coordinate 2,989,753 downwards.
GCAGGAGCTCGGCCGGCAACCCCTCCTCCTCGGAAACGTCGTTCGCGTAGTTGTTGTCCACCTCGTGGTCGTCCCACGTCACCACCCAGGGGAACGCCGCGTGCGCCGCCTGCAGATCCGGGTCGCTCCGATAGAGTGCGTACCGGTTGCGGTACTCATCCAGCAGCTCGATCTCGTCGCCGGTGTGCCTCCGCACGCGCCCGTCACGTCCCTCGTACTCGTAGATGTAGTCGCCGAGGTGGAACACGAGGTCCAGATCGTCCTCGGCCATGTGCTGGTAGGCCGTGTAGTACCCCTGCTCGTAGTGCTGGCAGGAAGCGAAGGCGAACCGTAGCCTGTCCACGGGCGAACCGGCAGCCGGCAGCGTGCGGGTCCGGCCTACCGCGCTCTCGTCGGCCCCGCTGCGAAACCGGTACCAGTACCAGCGCCTCGGCTCCAGCCCGTCCACCTCCACGTGGACACTGTGCCCGAGCGCGGCGGCGGCGAGGGTCGTGCCGCGTTGCACCACGTCGGCCATCCGCTCGTCCCGCGCCACCTCCCAGACCACTTCCACGTCCTCCGGCGGCATCCCGCCGCCGTTGAGCGGATCGAGGGCCAGGCGCGTCCACAACACGACGCCGTCCGGCGTCGGATCGCCGGAGGCCACGCCGAGCGGAAAGGCGGACGGTTGAAAGAGAGAGCGGCCTGAGGCGCGGCGGGCGGCTCCGAGGCCAAGCAGGGCCAGACCGCCGGTCAGCAGATCGCGGCGGTCCAACCGACGTTGGAGCAACGAATCGAAACGGACGCTATTGGTCATCAGCTTCCCCTGTCACCGACGGCCCAAGACGCCGCGCACGGACAATACGGCTGCCGTCTCCGCTCCCGCACCTTGGGACGCGTCCAGCCTGGACCCGAATCGTCTCGCAGATGTTCCCGCGACGTTAACAGCCCGTGGCCCCGGTCAGGCGCCGGTCGGCTCCCCCGCCGCGTTCGTGCCGGCGATGTAGCCGCCCACGATCGCCCGGCCGAGGCCGTGCAGCGCGAAGCCGCCCGCCGACTCGCCGGCGCAGTAGAAGCCCGGGATCACCGCGCCGAAGACGTCCAGCACCTGGGACTTCCCGGTCACCCGCAGGCCGGCGTACGTGTCGTGCAGGATGGGCGTGGCCCAGGCGGCGTAGAAGGGCGGCGTCTGGACCTTGTAGCGCGGCTCCGGCTTGCCGAAGTCGCGGTCCTCGCCCAGGTCGACGAACGAGTTGTAGCGCGCCACGGTGGCGCGCAGCGCCGCGCCCGGCATGGGGTGCTTCTGGTAGGCGTTCCCGGTCAGCCGGCGCGCCAGCTCCTCGAGCGTGTCGGCCTGGAAGCAGTAGCCGTTCTCGGTGTCGACGAAGGGGTGCCGCAGCTCCCACTCCTCGCGGGCGGCGGCGTCGGCGTCGAAGACGGCCCAGATCGGCCCGCCGACCCGGTGCCGGACGCCGTCCACCTCGAGCACCGCGCTCGACAGCGCCGCCGCCAGGTAGTCGAACACGGGATCGTGCGCGCCCTCCATGGCGAACAGGTGCGTGCCGACGGTTTCGTCGTAGAAGCGCTCGCCCAGCATGTTGACCAGGATGACGTCCTGGTAGTCGGACACCGCGATGCCGGACGCGCCGGCCTTGTCGAACACGGGGCCGCCCGGCTTCCAGCGATCGTAGCCGTAGCGGCAGCCGATCCAGAGCGGCTTGCACAGCGCCAGGTACGACTCGGTGCGCATGTTGTTCGTGGCGCCGAGCGACCCGCCGATGGCCATCCCCTGCTGCTCGGCGTCGCCGGACTGCCGCGAGTACGGCTCGCAGCCCACCTGGTACTCCTCGGTCAGCAGCGGGTTGTAGATGGTGCGTACCGCCAGGTTGCTGCTCGACCCGCCGGTGCAGGCGATGACCGCCTGCCGCGCGCGGATGTTGACGTCGCCGCCGCCGTCGAGGTTCGTGCAGGCGATGCCGAGCACGCGCCCGGCGAGCGGCTCCTCGCGCACGATGCGCGCCATGCGGTGCTGCAGCAGAATCTCCACGCCCTTGGCCCGCGCGCTGCGCTCCAGCGCGCGCATCAGGCCCGAGCCGGCCGTGTTGTTGATGGTCTCGTTCAGGTCCTGCGACCACGGGACCACGCTCTGCCGGCGGAGGGTGAACGCGCCCTCGGCCGGGACGCGGTGCGGCCGGGCGTCGACGAACCGGACGCCGTTCTCGACCAGGAAGTCGAACACCTCGACGTTGTGGTCCGCGAAGGCCCGCACCACCTCGCGGTCGTTGTAGCGCGTGTGGACGTGGTCGGGCCGCGTGTTCTCCAGGTACACCTGGTCGGCGGAGTCCTCGATGCCGTGCCGCTGCTGCATGCTGGTCCCGCCGCCGAGCGCCACGCTGCCCTGGCTGATCATGCCGTGGCCGCCGACGTCGAAGTTCTCCTCGACGACGATGAGCGACGCACCGCGATCGCGGGCGCGAATGGCCGCCGGCAGGCCGGAGGCGCCGGAGCCCACCACGACGACGTCGGCTTCGCGGTGCCACGTCGTCTCCTGCCCCACCGCGGCGCGCGGCGCCAGACCGGCCAGCGCGGTCGCGCCCACCCCGGCGGCGCCGTTCCTGATGAACGCCCGGCGGCCGACGGCCGCCTCGGGCCGCTTCGTGCCCATGTCTCGTCTCCCTGCCGTGGTCCTACGGCGCCGACTCCTAGCCCGCCAAACGTCGCCTGGCGGCTCCGCTCGGCGCCCAACCAACCCTGCAGGAGTCCGCGCCGTCCTGCGGCGCCGACTCCTACTCGTAGTAGGCCGGCGCGGTGTGCAGCGTCCGGAACAGCTCGTAGTCGTGCTCGATCCAGAACGTGGCCCCGGCGTCGGCGACGAACGTCTCCACCTTCTCCATCGACGCCAGCGTCATCTCCGCGTCGAAGTTGAAGGTGGGCACGCGCCGGTTCTCGCGGCTCACGCGGAAGTGGTAGAGGTCCCCGGACAGCACCAGCGGACCGGTCTCGGACAGATCGAGGAACAGCACCTGGTGCCCGGGCGTGTGGCCCGGCGCCGACAGGATCCGCACGCGGCCGTCGCCGAAGACGTCGTGATCGCCGTCGAGAACGACGGTCTCGGCGTTCTGGAGGTTGTCGTAGAGCGCGGGCTGGGCCGTCGGCACCGCGTCGGGCTCGACGAACATCGCGTCGTACTCCGGCTGCTGGACCAGCCAGGTCGCTCCCTCCACCTCGTTGGCCACGCCGACGTGGTCGTAGTGCAGGTGGGAGAACGCCACGTAGTCCAGCGTGGTCAGGTCGAAGCCGAGGTCGAGGTCGGCGAGCTGGTCCGCCAGCGTGCGGTCGAACACCGCGTTGTCGGGCCGGGCGTCGGGGTCGGTGTAGGCCGAGGGCAGACCGCCGTCCCACAGCATGCGGCCGTCCGGATGCTCGACGATGTAGCACGGCACGACCAGCTCGCGGACGTCCGTCTCGTCGTTCTCGATGCCGAACCGCGTCACGTCGTCGAACGTGAGACGGCCGCACTCGAAGATGTACAGCTTCAGCGTGGCCGGCGCCGCTTCGGCGACTTCCGGCGCCGCTTCGGGCTCGGGCTCGGCCGGTGCGCCGCCGCAACCCGCGGCGAGCAGCAGCGCAAGCGACAGCAGCGTGAGGTTTCTGATCATCATTGTCACCATTGTCACCATTGTCACCATGGGCCTCGTCGATCTCGTCATCTCAGCTCCGCGAAGAACGCGCGCACGTCGTCGATGAACAGCTCGGGCTGCTCCATCGCCGCGAAATGCCCGCCGCGCGGCATCTCCGTCCAGCGCACGAGGTTGTAGCGCGCCTCGGACCAGGCGCGCGGCGCGTACGACAGCTCCTGGGGAAAGACCGCCAGCCCGGTGGGCACGTCGATGTGACCCGGCTCGGCCGGCATCCCCGGCCGCCAGCGGCCGCTCTCGTAGTACATCCGGGCCGCCGACGTGCCGCTCCCCGTCACCCAGTACAGCATGACGTTGGTGAGCAGGGCGTCCCGGTCGAAGATCGTCTCGGGGTGGCCGTCGCAGTCGCACCAGGTGCGGAACTTCTCGACGACCCACGCGGCCTGCCCGGCCGGCGAGTCGGTCAGCGCGTAGCCGATCGTCTGCGGCTTCGTGCCCTGCAGATGCGCGTAGCCGTCTTCCGGGCCGCGGAAGAAGGCCGCGCGCGCGCGCATTCGCTCGAGCTCGGCCTCGGGCACGCCCGCCTCGGGGTCGTCGACGCCGGGCGGCGGCGGCGCGCTCGCGACGTTGAGATGCAGCCCCATGACCTGCTCGGGGTACTTGAACGCGTGCCAGCGGCTGATGATCGAGCCCCAGTCGCCGCCCTGCAGGCCGTAGCGCTCGTAGCCGAGGCGCGCCATGAGCTGCGCGCTCAGGTCGGCGGCCGGCTCCGGCCCGAAGCCCCGCCCGGGCGGGTGCCCCGAGAAGCCGTAGCCCGGGATGGACGGCGCCACCACGTGGAACGCGTCCTCCGCGCTTCCGCCGTGCGCCGCCGGATCGGTGAGCGGCCCGATGATCTCCATGAACTCGACCACCGATCCGGGCCAGCCGTGCGTGATGAGCAGCGGCAGGGCATCCGGCTCGGGCGAGCGCTGGTGGATGAAGTGAACGTCGACGTCGCCGATCTGCGTCTTGAACTGGTCGAACTCGTTCAGGCGCGCTTCCTGCGCGCGCCAGTCGTACTGGTCGCGCCAGTAGGTGATCAGCTCGGTCAGGTAGGCGAGCGGCATCCCGTAGTCCCAGTCGGCACCGTCGATCTCGTCGGGCAGGCGCGTGCGGGCCAGCCGGGCGCGGAGATCGTCGAGCACCGCGTCGGGCACGTCGATCGTGAACGGCCGCACGGCCTCGGGGTCGCCGGCCGGCGCTGCGTCGCCGAGCCACGGCGCCGGCGGCGGCAGCATGCTCCCCGCTTCGTCCGCCGGCTGGCCGCCGCACCCGGCGAGCGGGAGCAGCGCCACGATCCCCGGCAGCAGCAGTCGTCTGATGGTCGGCATTGATGGTCCCCTCCCGATGGGGCCGGGACGCGCGCCTCAGCGCAACCCGGCAAAGAACGTCCGCACGTCGTCGACGAACAGCTCGGGCTGCTCCATGGCGGCGAAGTGGCCGCCGCGGGGCATCTCCGCCCAGTGCTGGAGGTTGTACCACGCCTCCACCCACTCGCGCGGCGAGTTGAACGGCTCGCCCGGGTAGATCGCGACGCCGGTCGGCACCTCCACGCGGGCCGGCGGATCGAACGCCGGCGCGTGGAACGCCTCGTAGTACATGCGGGCCGACGAGGGCCCGCTCCCGGACACCCAGTACAGCATGATGTTCGTGAGCAGGGCGTCCCGGCTGAAGATCGTCTCCGGATGCCCGTCGCACTCGCACCAGGTCCGGAACTTCTCGACGATCCAGGCCGCCTGGCCGGCCGGCGAATCGGTCAGCCCGTAGCCGAGCGTCTGCGGCTTCGTCCCCTGGATGTGGGAGTAGCCGCTCTCCTGCCCCGCGAACCCCGCGCCGTCGCGCAGCCGGTTGCCCCCGGGCGGCGCGTCGTCGGGCGGCGGCAGGGCCATCGCCAGGTTGATGTGCAGGCCGACGACCGGCCCGGGATGGTTGACCGCGTGCCAGCGGCCGATGTTGGCGCCCCAGTCGCCGCCCTGCACGCCGTACCGCTCGTAGCCCAGCCGGGCCATGAGCTGCGCGTTGATGGCGGCCGTCTGCTCCGGGCCGACGCCGCGCCCGCGCGGATGACCCGAGAAGCCGTAGCCGGGCATCGACGGCGCAACGACGTGGAAGGCGTCCTCCGCCCGCCCGCCGTGCGCCGCCGGGTCGGTCAGCGGCCCGATGACCTCCACGAACTCGGCGACGGATCCCGGCCAGCCGTGCGTGACGAGCAGCGGCAGGGCGTCCGGCTCGGGCGAGCGCTGGTGGATGAAGTGCATGTCGACGCCGTCGATGCGCGTCTTGAAGTGATCGAACTCGTTCAGCCGCGCCTCCTGCGCGCGCCAGTCGTACTCGTCGCGCCAGTAGGTGATCAGCTCGGTCAGGTAGCCCAGCGGCGTCCCGTAGTCCCAGCCGGCGCCGTCTATCTCGTCGGGCAGGCGCGTGCGCGCCAGCCGCGCGCGGAGATCGTCGAGGACCGCGTCGGGGACGGTGATGGTGAACGGCCGGATCGCTGCCGGGTCGGCCGGCTCGGCCTCGTCCCCGAGCCAGGGCGCCGCCGGCGGCGTCGGGGGCGCCTCCTCCGCCGGCTGGCCGCCGCAGGCGGCGAGGGGCAGCACCACGACCGCCAGCAGCAGCCGCGTCGTGGTCGGCGTTGGCAGGATGACCCCCTCTCGCGACGGCTGGTATCCGCGCCTCAGCGCAGATCGGCGAAGAACGCGCGGACGTCGTCCACGAACAGCTCGGGTTGCTCCATGGCCGCGAAATGGCCGCCCCGGGGCATCTCCGTCCAACGCACCAGGTTGTAGTGGGCCTCGGCCCAGGCGCGCGGCGTGTAGAACAGCTCGTGCGGGAAGATGGCGCCCGCGCTCGGCACCTCGACGCGGCCGGGCTGGCCGGGCCCGGTGGCGCGGGCGAGGCCGCTCTCGTAGTACATGCGGGCCGACGAGGTGGCCGACTCGGTCAGCCAGTAGAGCATGACGTTGGTCAGCAGGGCATCCCGGCTGAAGATCGTCTCCGGATGGCCGTCGCAGTCGCACCAGGTCCGGAACTTCTCGACGATCCACGCCGCCTGGCCGGCCGGGGAGTCGTTCAGCCCGTAGCCGAGCGTCTGCGGCTTGGTCCCCTGGATGTGGCTGTACCCCGTCTCCGGACCCTGGAAGAACGCGGTCCGCTCCCGCATCCGCTCCAGCTCCGCCTCGGGGACGCCGGCTGCCGGATCCTCGACCCCGGGCGGCGGGCCGGCAATCATCATGTTGAGATGCAGCCCGGCCACGGGCTCGGCGTGCTTGAACGCGTGCCAGCGGCTGATGATGGCGCCCCAGTCGCCGCCCTGCAGGCCGTACCGCTCGTAGCCCAGCCGCGCCATCAGCGCCGCGTTGATGTCGGCCGCCTGCTCCGGGCCGAACCCGCGTTCGCGCGGATGACCCGAGAAGCCGTAGCCGGGGATCGACGGCGCGATGAGGTGGAAGGCGTCCTCCGCACTTCCGCCGTGCGCCGCCGGGTCGGTCAGCGGTCCGATGATCTCCAGGAACTCGACCACCGTGCCGGGCCAGCCGTGCGTGATGAGCAGCGGCAGGGCGTCCGCCGCGGGCGAGCGCTGGTGGATGAAGTGCACGTCGATGCCGTCGATGCGCGTCTTGAACTGATCGAACTCGTTCAGCCGCGCCTCCTGCGCGCGCCAGTCGTACTCGTCGCGCCAGTAGGTGATCAGCTCGGTCAGGTAGCCCAGCGGCGTCCCGTAGTCCCATTCCGCGCCGTCGATCTCGTCCGGCAGGCGGGTCTGGGCCAGCCTGAGGTGCAGGTCGTCGAGGACCTCGTCCGGAACGGCGATGGTGAACGGGCGGATCGCCTCCGGATCGGCCGGCTCGGCCTCCTCCGGCATCCTGACGGGCCCGGCGGCCGGCTCCTCCATCGGCGCGCCCCCGCACCCGGCGGCGGCCAGCAACGTGACGCCGGCGATGCCGGCGATTCCAGCAGACAGCAGTCCCTCTCGCATCGTTTTTCCCCTTCGGCCTGCGGGCTCCCCTGCGGCCCGCGGACGAGCCGGCTACTGGCCGCCCGTGGCCAGCGCGGCGCGCTCACGGTCGTCGATGATCGTCTCGTAGTCCTCGTCCGTGAGGTACGTGATGTTCACGTGCGCGTGATACATGTCGTCGTAGCTGCGCTGCCCCCAGCCGACCCACTGGGTCGGATCGGGATTGGCCGGATTCGACTCGGTGTTGTCGTGCCAGGCGGTTAGGTGGATGACGGTGCCTGCCGGCAGCACCGGCGCCGCGCTGCACGAGGTGACCAGCGGCAACACGCCCCCGGTGAACCAGCCCTCGTACGCCGGGGTCACGCTCTGTCCCGACGCGTGCGGGATCGGCGCGTCGCGGGTCGTCTGCAGCGGGCCGGCCTGTCCGCCCGCGACCGCCAGCACGCCGAAGCCGAGCAGCGCCGCCAGTTGCTTCACGGCTCGTCCGGCGCTGCCACCTCTGCGGCGAACTCGGCTTCCATGCGCGCGTCCCGCTCGCGCACGGCCCGTGCCTGATCCAGCCTCGTCTGCAGGCAGTCGAAGCAGACCGACCCCGGAATCGGATCGCCGGTCGGCAGGCCCCGCTCCTCCAGGTAGCGCGCCAGCAACTCGGCGGTGTGCTTCTGCGCCTTGTAGAAGTCCGAGTAGCTGAAGCCGTTGGCGATGGCCCAGGGCGTCCAGCCGTTGCGGTCCCTGGCTTCGAGCGTCGCGCCCTGCGCGACGAGGTAGTCCACCACGATGTTGACGCCGCGGAACGCGGCGCCGTGCAGCGCCGTCGCGCCGAGATCGTTGACGGCGTTGACGGCGTTGCCCAGCTCGACGCACATCCGGACCGCCGCGAGCACCTCTTCCTCCTGGCCCGGCAGCGACCCGCCGTCCTCGCCCGGGTTCCAGATGTCCAGGCCGGCGGCGACCATGAGCGGCGTCGTGTTCTCCGCACTCGGCAGCAGCGGATCGGCGCCCGCGTCGACGAGCACCTGCATGGCCTCGACGTCCGTCACCTTCGCCGCCAGGAAGAACGCCGTGGCGCCGAGTCGATTGAGGCGGTTGCGCTGCCCGTCCTGCATGCCGTTGCGCGTCATCCGCGCGTTGACGTCGACGCCGCGCGCCAGCATCTTGCGGATGACGTCGATGCTGTCCACGCTGCCGGACGGGATCGGCCCCGGCTTGCCGAAGCCGACGTTCATGCGCCGCGTGCGCACCGTCTGGTGCAGCGCATTCCAGCCCGCGCCGGCCAGGTTCGGATCGGCCCCGCGGTCGAGCAGGTGGTCGGCCACGGCCCAGTTCGCGTTCGCGACCGTCACGACGAGGACGCTCTGGCCGTCCGACAGGGTGTCGTTCACGTCGGCACCGGCCTCGACCAGCGCGCCGACCGCCTCGAGGTGGCCGCCCCGGGCGGCGAACAGGAGCGGCGTGAACCCGGTCACCGACGGCACCGCGAAGATGTAGCGGCGGCTCGGCGGCTGCGCCTCGCCGGTGGTCCGCGCGTGAACGTCGCCGCCGGCCTCGGCCAGCAGGTGAATGGCCCGCGCATGGCCGCGCGCGGCCGCCCACATCAGCGGCGTCTGCCCGTGCGTCGCGTCGCGCGCGTTGACGTCCGCGCCGTACGCGATCAGCACGCGCAGGGCATCCGGCCGGCCGCTCCGGGCCGCGGTCATCAGCGCGGTCTCGCCGCCCGGCAGGGCCGCGGTCGCATCGGCGCCCGCCGCGAGCAGCGCACCGAGCACGGCGGCGTTGCCGTTCTCGGCGGCCAGGGCAATCGGCTGCACGCCGTAGCGGTTCGCCGCCGTCGCATCCGCGCCGGCCGCGATCAGCAGCTCGACCAGCCGCAGGTCGTCGCGGTGCACGGCCCAGTGCAGCGCCGTGGCGCCGTCGGGGGCCGCCGCGTCCACGTCGACGGCCGGATCGGCGGTCAACGCACGCACCTTGTCGACGTCCACCGCCTTGACGGCCGCGATCAGCGGCGCGTCGCGGCGCGCCGCCGCCTCCCCGGGCGGGGCGGCCGCCAGACCGGCGACCATCACGGCGGCGGCGCCGAGCAGCGCCGGCAGGAGCGACATCTTCGTTCTGCCAGGCATGATGAGCTCAGACACCGGCCAGCGGACCGGTGCTGTCGGATATGTGGTCCACGTGCACGCCGACCTTCTCGAGCAGGCTCAACCCCAGGTTCATGAACGGGGTGTGCAGCGCGTACTTCAGGTGCCGGCCGCCCTGCAGCGCGCCGCAGCCGCCCCCGGCCAGCGTGATGGGCAGGTTGTACGGCGTGTGATGATCGCCGTCGCCCATGCCGGCGCCCCACAGCAGGATGCTGTGGTCCAGCAGCGTTCCGTCGCCGTCCGGGGTGCGTCGCATCCTGTCCAGGAGCCGCGCGAACAAGGTCATGTGGTACGCGTTGATCTTCGTGTACTGCGCGATGTTGTGCTGGTCCAGCTGGTGGTGCGAGACCGTGTGGTGTCCCTCCGGAACGCCGATGTTCGGGTACGACCGCCCGCTGAGCTCGCGGGCCATCTGCATGCAGCTCACGCGCGTGACGTCGGCCTGGAAGCCCAGGACCAGCAGGTCGTGCATCAGCTCGACGTGCTCCTCGTAGTCGTCGGGCACGCCCGTCGGCTGCTCGAGGGACGGCAGCGGCGTCGTCGCGTTGTGCACCTCGGCGCGCTGGATGCGCCGCTCGATCTCGCGGACCGAGTCCAGATACTCGTCCACCGTGGCGCGGTCGCTCAGCCCCAGACGCCGCTCGAGGCGGGTCAGGCTGTCGGACACCGAGTCGAGGATGCTGCGATCGGTCTGCATCTGCGTCAGGCGCGCCGCCACGCTCCCGCCGTCGCCGAAGAGGCGGCGGAAGACCACGCGCGGATCGCGCTCGTGGGGCAGCGGCGTGGTCGCCGTCAGCCACGAGCTGGAGTTGATGTAGGCGCAGCTGTAGCCGTTCTCGCAGTTTCCGACCTGGTAGTTGGAATCGATCGTCAGCTCGAGCGAGCGGAGCGACGCGTCGGCCCCCAGCTCGTCCGCGGCGTACTGGTCGAGCGTCTTGCCGGCGCGCAGGTCGGCGCCCTCGGTGCGCTTCGGCAGCACGCCGCTCAGCCACCCGCCGTGCGCCCGCGTATGGACGCCGCCGCCCTCGTTGGTGCTGACCACGCCGCTGTTGCTCAGGCCGCTGACCACCACGATCTGATCGCGAAACGCCTCGAGCGGCTTCAGCGTGGGCGTCAGCTCGAAGTTCGCGCCGCCGTCGCCCTGCGGATGGAAGCTCGGGAGGAACATGCCGTTCGGCACGTAGAAGAACCCCATCCGGGGCGTGGGCGACGCCGCCGTCTGCGAGACGGCCGTCAGCGCGGGGGCCATCGCGTCGAGAAACGGCAGCGCGACGGTGGCGCCGAGTCCGCGGAGCACCGTCCGCCGTGGCAGGCTCTTTCTGGTGACAATCACGGTTGCCAGCTCCTCATGTTGTGCGCGTCAGCGCGACGCCGCCGTTGCCGCCGGACCCGCGGCGCCGCCGGCCCGCCGGTGCAGGAACGGATAGCTGCCTGCGATGCGGGTGACGATCGTCCGGAGGCGATAGTCGTCCGCGGCCGCCTCCCTCACGATGCGCCGCACGGCCGGCATGTCGTAGTGCTCCAGGCCGCGCCCGAGCGCGTAGGTCAGCAGCTTCTCCGTCACCGTCGTCACGAAGCGCTCCGGGCGGCGGATCAGCGCCGCCGTCAGCTCGGCGACACCGTCGAACCGCGTGCCGTCGGGCAGCGCGCCCGAGGCGTCGATGGTGTTGAACGACTCGTCGACCAGCCGCCAGCGGCCGACCGCGTCGAAGTTCTCCAGGGCGAACCCGGCTGGATCGATGATGTTGTGGCAGCTCGCGCACGCGGGATTCGCCCGGTGCCGGGACATCCGCTCGCGGAGCGTCGACACCTTGGCCTGCGTCTTGCGGTCGTCCAGCGCCGGGACGTTGGCGGGCGGATCCGGCGGCGGCGTCCCCAGGATGTTGACGAGAACCCACTTGCCGCGATTGACGGGCGACGTCCGGATGGCGTGGGACGTGAGCGTCAGCACGCTCCCGTGGCCGAGCAGGCCGCGGCGCGGACTCGACGCGGGCAGGGTGACGCGCCGGAAATGACTGCCCTGCACGTCCAGCAGCCCGTAGTGCCGCGCTACGCGCTCGTTGAGGAAAGTGTGGTCGGCCGTCAGGATCTCCAGCAGCCCGCGATCCTCGCGCAGGATGCTGTCGATGAACAGCTTCGTCTCTCTCAGCAACCCCTGCCGCAGCGATTCGTCGAACGTCCGCGAGTACGGATCGCCCGGCCGGACCACCGTCTCCAGGTTGCGCAGCTGAAGCCACTGGCCCGCGAAGTTCTCGGTGAGCGCGGACGACCGCGGGTCGGCCAGCATCCGCCGCACCTGGCGCTCGAGCTCTGCCGGGTCGCCGAGCCGCCCCTGCTCCGCCGCGTCGAGCAACTCGTCGTCCGGGATGCTGCTCCACAGGAAGAACGAGAGGCGCGACGCCAACTCCAGGTCGCCGAGGCGGTAGGCGCGGGGCGAGCCGACGGATGGCCCGGCGGACGCCGCCGACGGGTCGGCCTCGATCCGGTACAGGAACTCCGGACTGACCAGCAGCCTACGGAGCGCCAGCTCGATGCCGTCCTCGAAGCTGCCGCCGCGCGCGCGGCCGTCGCGGTAGAAGTCGAGCAGCACGTCCACGTCGCCGTCCGCGACGAAGCCGCGGTAGGCCCGCCGCGCGAGCGTGGAGAGGATCGTCCTGGCGCAGGGGGTCTCCCCGGCCGCCGTCGCCGGCCGACAGGTGAAGATGCGCTGCCGGCTCGGCGTCTCCCCGGAGCCCGTCGACGAGTACGGCCCGGCGATGGTGACGGTCGTGACCGTCGGCATGCGGCCGCCGACGCCCACGTTGTTCGCGATCGTCGGGTTCTCGAACACCTCCCGCACCTGCTCGACGAGCGGCGTGGGCTGCTTGTGGAAGGTGACGCCGATGTCGTGCGGACCGCCGGCTACCGGCGCCCGGACGTCGTAGACCCCGTCCGTCACGTACACGATCGCGGCCGTATTGGAGGTCGGCTGCGCCGACGAGTCCGGCGGCGGCTGCCCCACCTCGAAGAGCTGCACCTGCTCGCCGTCGACCGTGACCTCCATCCGATGGCTGCCGCGCAACCCCCGGTCGTTGCCCACCTCGATGCGAATGTCGTACTGCGCGCTCTGCGGAAAGAAGTGCTCCACGAGCAGCCCGCCGCGCGTGCCGAACGGCAGCTCCTCCACGCGGTGCTGCTGCTGCATGTCATCGGCGACGCGATAGACCACCGAGTCGACCGCCGGCGGCGGGCTGCCGACCGCCATGCGGCTGATCGTCCGCGCCGCCGCGAGATAGCGCTCCATGAGCGACTGCGACATCCTCAGCACGCCGGCGATGTTGTCGAAGCCGTAGCTGGCGTCGTCGGCCTGCAGGAATTCGTCGACGTCGATGTCGAGGTCCAGCAGGTCGCGCACGGCGTTGCCGTACTCGGCGCGGTTGAGGCGATGGAACGTCTCCGTGCGTCCCGGATCGGGCGCCATCTCCCAGGCGCCGTCCAGCTCCGCCTCCAGCCACGAGGCGACCCGGTCGTACTCGGCCTCGTCCGGGCGCGGGCGGCCGACGGGCGGCATCACGGCCCCGCGCAGCTTGCGCACGACCTTCTCCCACACGTCGGGATGGCTGCTCACGTTCGAAGAATCGAGGCCGTCGAGCGCCAGCCCGGCCGTCCGGATGCGCTCGTTGTGACAGGTGACGCAGTAGCGGGCGAGCAGCGCGTCCGCCGGGGTGCCGGATCCGGACGCGGCCGCACCGGGCTGCTGCGCACCGGCCGCCGCGCCGCCGGGCGCAGCCAGACCGGCCAGCAGCAGGCCGGCGAGCACAGAGTTCAGATGCCGTCTCATGGGAAAACTCCTAGATTCTACCCTACTGCCGAACCCGCGCACGGGCGGACGCCGGGGGTCCGGGGCGCAGCCCCGTCTGATTCAGCGCCGCCAGTGCTTCACCGCAGCGCAAGGCGCGCATAGCGCGCCTCGGCGGGAGCGGCGCGGGGCGCAGGGGTCCCCGCAAGCGGACGCCGGGGGTTCGGGGCGCAGCCCCGTCCGATCGATGCTCAGAAGCGGAAGAGGCGGTTGAACTTGACGATGAGCGCGCGGTTGTACAGCTCCGGGAAACGGCGTCCGCGGACGAGCGCGTCCCGCTGCTCGTTGTAGACGATGAACAGCTCGCTGCCCGGCTGGTACTCCCAGCGCAGGCGGACGTTGGCGCTCGCGTCGTTGGCGGCCGCGTTGTACTGGACGAGCGCGCTGACGAAGAGGAACGGCGTGGGCGTGTAGGTCGTCCGTGTCGTGATCAGCGTCGTCATCACCTCGCCCGCCGGGAGCTCGATCCAGTTCAGCGACACCCCCGGCTCGAACGACACGCGCGGCGTGATCGCCAGCCGGCCGCCCGACAGCCCCGTCCTGCGGCCGAAGCCGATCGTCGTCTTCCTGCCGCCGAAGAAGCCGCCGCGCTGGAACGTGACCATCCCGGAGAAGCGGCGCTGCTGCCCCAGCTCGTAGGTGAGCATGGTGTCCTGGAAGCGGTAGCCGCCCACCCCCACGTCCACGCCCGCCACGTCGAACACCTGGTCGACGTACTCGTTGCTGCGGATGTAGTCCGCCATGAGGACGTCGCTGTTCTCCAGCTCGATGCCGAACTTGCCCTGCAGCAGCTCCGTGTCGAGCCGGCCGGCCCGGCTGCGAAACGAATCGAACCGGCCCTCCCAGACGAAGCGGCGGATCAGGGCGATCGACCGGGGGCGCGGGCTGAAGCGGAACGCCCCGTGGTTGCGCCCGAAGTCGAAGCGGCGCATGAAGCCGACCTCGGGATTGAAGTGTGTCCCCACCACCAGCCGCTCGAGCTCCACGCCGTAGCGGTCGCCCGCGTAGTCGAGATGCGCCCGGTAGCTGACGTCGTCCGGGCCGTTGCCGGGGGCCCGGGTCGTCGCCCAGTAGGTGTTCATGGTCAGCGCGTCGTAGAAGGCGAACGTGGCATCGGCGCCGTACGTCTCGGCCGAGCCGAGCCCGCGCGTCGAGACCGAGCGCCGCGTGGCGATGGCGCCGATGCTGCTGCGCCGCAGCAGGTCGCGCTTGATGCGCACGACCGAGAAGTTCGTGGCCGGCACGGGCGCCGCGCGGCCTGGGACGTTGGCGTCCCCCGTCCGGATGTCGAGCAGGCCGACGCTGAACGCGCCGGCGCGGCCGGTCATCCGGGCGCCCGCCTCGATCGGGATCTCCCGCCCGGCGTCGAGGCCGATCCGGCGGCTGTAGAACAGGACCGGCGTGTCGCCGCTCGTGAACGGCCCCGAGTCGGCGCCGCCGAAGGTGAACACCCCCTGGTTCTCGAGAAAGAACTCCCGCTTCTCGGGAAAGTACAGCGAGAAGCGCGTCAGGTTGATCTGCTGCTCGTCCGCCTCCACCTGGGCGAAGTCGGTGTTGACCGTGAAGTCGGCCGTCAGGTTCTCGGTGATGCCGTACTTGATGTCGATGCCGCCGTCGCCGCCCAGCCTGTTCGTGAACGGCGCGGCGCCCCGCAGGTCGCTCGACAGGTCGCCGATGGCGTAGGGCTTGAGCTCCAGCAGGCGCGACGCGGGCGGCGCCTCGAGGCCCACGACGGCGGCTGCCAGCGACGAGCGGAAGTGGCCGTTGTTGATGAAGGCCGGCGGTACCGGTGTGAGATACGAAACCTCGTTCTTCGACCGGTTGACGCGGCGCACCTGGAACCCCCAGGTCTGGACGCGCCCCGGCCGGTAGCGCAGCGACTTGAACGGGATGGCGGCCTCGATGACGTAGCCGCCGTCGAAGTAGCCGGTCGCGAAGTCCCAGATCGGGTTCCAGTCGATGTTGACCTGCGACTCGTTGGTGACCTGGCCGTCGATGCGCCCGCCGATCGGGTTGACCTCGAACAGCACGCCGTTGCGGTGGTCGTGGAACGTGTCGAAGCTCCACGCCATGTTGTCGTTGCGGACGATGGTGGTGTTGTCGCGCCGCATCTCGTTCGCCACCAGGCGGTCCGGCTCCGTCTCCCAGCAGCGGCCGACGACGTAGACGTTCTCGTCGTCGAACAGCAGCCAGACCTCGGTCTTCTCCGTGGCCGGGGCGCCCTCGTCGGGATCCGTCTGGATGAAGTCCGACATCGGCAGCACGCGCTCGTAGACGGCCTCGTCGAGCCGGCCGTCGATGCTCAGCGGCTCGGTGACGCGCACGGCGCGGACCGTGGCGCGGCCCGCCGCGTCGCGGTTGATCACCTCGGGCGCCACCGGCGCGGACGGGTGCCCGTCGAGCTCGGAGCCCCGCAGTCCCTGCGCGGCCGCGCGCGCCGGAACGCACAGGATGCCGGCGGCCAGGACGAGAACTGCCGCGGTCCGGACGCCGCGGCGGCGAGTCATCGCGGCCGCTGGCTGCCGCGGCGGCAGCGGCTCGGCCCGATCGTCAACGCGCCTCTTCTTCCTCAACGCGACCCCTCTTCGATGCCGACACGAGCACACCTCACGGCGCCAGCGGCCTTCCCGGCATGGCGCCCCCGGACCGTCCGGCCGGACGACCGCCCGGAATGGTATCCCAACACGACGCACGTTCCCGCTCGCGTCCGGGATCCGTGGCTCAGAAGCGGAAGAGGCGGTTGATCTTCACGACCACCGCCCGGTTCTCGAGTCCGGGAAAGCGCGGTACGAGCGTGTCGCGCTGCTCGTTGTAGACCACGAACAGCTCGCTACCAGGCTGGTACTCCCAGCGGAACCGCAGGTTCGCCCCCAGCGAGGTGTTGGCGGAGTTGTACTGCACGAGCGCGCTGAAGAACATCAGGGGCGTGACCGTGTAGGTGGTCCGGGTCGTCACGAGGTTCGTCGTGAACCGGCCCCGGGGCAGCGTGATCCGGTTGATGGAAATCCCGGGCTCGAACGAGAGCTGGCGGGTGATCTCCAGGCGGCCGCTCGAGATCCCGCCTCCCAGGCCGAATCCGAGCGACGTCTTCGTGCCGCCGAAGAAGCCGCCGTGCTGCGCCGACACCAGGCCGGAAAACCGCCGCTGCCGCCCCAGCTCGAACGACACCAGCAGATCCTGGAAGCGGTAGCCGCCGACCGGAATGGCCACGTCGCGGGCGATCCGGAACGGCCGGTCGAGATACTCGTAGTTGCGGGTGTAGTCGAACGTCAACCGGTCGCTGTTCTCGAACTCGATGCCGAACTGGCCGAACGCTTGGCGCGTCTCGAGCACGCCGCGGCGGTCAGTGATGTAGTCGAAGCGGCCTTCCCAGATGAGCTTGCGGACGGCCGCCAGCGCCTGCGGGCGCGGGCTGAAGCGGAACAGCCCGTAGCTGCGCTCGAAGGCCTCACGCCGCAGGAACCCCACCTCGGGATTGAAGTCGGTGCCCACGACCAGGTGCTCGAGCTCGACGCCGTAGCGGTCGCCCGCGTAGTTGAGCTGCGCGCGGTAGCTGACGTCGTCGGGCGCGGCGCCCGCCGATGGCGCCGCAAGGAGGCGCGAATCGGGCGTCCGGGTCCGCGCCCAGTACGTGTTGATGCTGAGCGCGTCGTAGAAGGCGAACGTGCCGTCGACGCCGTACGTCCGGCTGGCCCCCGGACCGCGCGACGACACCGACCGGCGGGTGAAGATGGCGCCGACGCTGCTGCGCCGCAGCAGGTCGCGCTTGAGCCGCACGACCGAGAAGTTAGTCGCCTGCGCGGCGGCTTCCGGCGCGTCGCCGGTCCGGATGTTCAGCAGGCCGACGCTGAACGCGCCGACGCGCCCCGTCATGCGGCCGCCGGCGTCGATCGGGATCTCCCGCCCGGTGGCCGCGTCCAGGCCGATCCGCCGGCTGTAGAACAGCACGGGGGTGTCGCCCGCGCCGAACGGGCCGGCGCCGGCGCCGCCGAACGTGAACAGCCCCTGGTTCTCCAGGAAGAACTCCCGTTTCTCCGGGAAGAACAGGCTGAACCGCGTCAGGTTGATCTGCTGCTCGTCGGCCTCGACCTGGGCGAAGTCCGTGTTGACGGTGACGTCGGCCGTCAGGTTCTGCGTGATGCCGTACTTGACGTCGATGCCGGCATCGGCGCCCAGCGCGTTCGAGATGGGCGTCGCCGCCGTCGTGTCGCTCGTCAGGTCCCCGATGGCGTACGGCTTGATCTCGATGCTCCGGGAGCCTGGCGGCGCCTCGAGCCCGACCAGCGTCGCCGACAGTGACGATCGGAAGTGCCCGCGTTCGCCGAACGCGGCGGGGATGGGCGCGAGGTAGGAGATCTCGTTCTTCCACCGGTTGCGGCGGCGCACCTGAAAGCCCCACGTCTGCTCGCGGCCGGGCCGGTAGCGCAGCGACTTGAACGGGATGGCCGCCTCGACCACGTAGCCCTGCTCGAACAGGCCCGCGGCCACGTCCCAGACCGGATTCCAGTCGATGTTCGCGCGCTCCTCGTTCGTGATCTCCCCGTCGAGCCGGCCGCCGATCGGATTGACCTCGAAGATGACGCCGTTGCGGCGATCGTGGAAGGTGTCGAAGCTCCACGCCAGGTTGTCGTTGCGCACGATGGCCGGATTGTCCCGGCGCATCTCGTTGGCCACCAGGCGCTCGGGCTGCGTCTCCCAGCAGCGGCCCACCACGTAGACGTTGTCGTCGTCGAACAGCAGCCAGATCTCGGTCTTCTCGGTGGCCGCGGCGCCCTCGTCCGGATCCGTCTGGACGAAGTCCGACATCGCCGGCACGGCGGCGTAGACCGCCTCGTCCAGCCGGCCGTCGATGTCGAGGGGCGTCGCGATGCGCACGGCGCGGACGGTCACCCGGCCCGCCGCGTCGCGGGCGATGACGGCCGGCGCGACCGGCACCGCCGGATCCTGTCCGGCCACCCCGGGCGCGGGCAGGACGGAGGCCGCGAGCACGAGCCCCGCGGCGGCGGTTGCGATCCGCCGGCTGGAAGCCATGGGCGCCCCGATGTTAGCAAGGCGCCGAGTCCGGGCGGGGCCGCCGCTTGCGGGCTGCCAGCGCCTGTGCCAACCTTTGCGCATGCATGGAACGATGTGGATGCGGAACGCCGCGGCCGCGGCCGTACTCCTGCTGCTGCCGGCGGCGGCGTCTTCCGCGCAGCCGGCCGGGGCGCTCGAGGGCAGCGTCGCCGACTCGGCGGGCGGCGCGCTGCCGGGCGTCACCGTGACGCTGACCGGCGGGCCACTGGCGGCGGCGGCGCTGCAGGTGACCGGTCCCGACGGGCGCTTCACCTTCGAGATGCTGCCGGCTGCCGACTACGTGATTGCGATCGCTTTGCCCGGCTTCGAGACCCAGGAGATTCCCGTGGTGGTCCAACCCGGGGCGACCGCGTCGCTCGAGGTCGTCATGGCGCTCGAGCGGCGGATGGAATCGATCACCGTCGTGGCCGACGAGCCGCGGATCTTCGCGCGGAACGTCGTGGCCGAGCCGATGATGCTGCAGCAGTCGAACATCACCGCCGTGACGTCGGTGGTGGACAACCTCCCCGGGGTGTCCGTCCAGGAGGGGGACGCGTACGGCTTCGACGACTGGTCCAGCAACGTCGCCATGCGCGGCTTCCAGGTGACCATCAACGAGGCGCAGATCGGCACTACCATCGACGGCTTTCCGAACGGCACGTCCGACTACTGGAGCGGGTCGAAGGCGAACCGGTTCATCGACCCGATGAACCTCGGCAGCGTCGAGGTCTCGCAGGGGACGGCCGACATCGCCTCGCGGTCGGTCGAGGCGCTCGGCGGCACGTTCGACTACCTGACGGACGATCCGGCGGCCGAGCGGACCTACACCGCGTCGACCACCCTCGGCGAGAACGAGGGCCAGCGGTTCGCCATGCGGATCGACACGGGACCGCTGTTCGGCCGGGACACGCGGGCGTGGATCGCCGCGGTCCGGCAGGAGGCGACCGACTGGGTAGAGGGCTCCGCACGGAACGAGCGGGAGCACGTCGCCGCCAAGCTCGTCTCGTCGCACGGGCGTCTCGATCTGACGAGTTACTTCTCGTACGACAGCATCCACGAGGATGTGTACCAGCGGCTCTACAGCGATGGCGACTTCCGGGCCAACCCGCGCTGGGACCGTCTGACCGGCGACTGGCCTGGCGTTCCGTACCTGAACCAGTTCTACCGGCCCGGCTGGCAGACCCGGCGGAACAACACGTTCGGCTACCTCAAGGCGGAGTGGTCGTTCAGCGAGGTCACGTCGCTGAGCCTGGGCACCTATTTCCATCGGAACCGGGGCCGCGGCGACTGGCTGCCCCCCTACATCGTCGACGTCACGGACGACGGCGCCGGACCGGAGTCGGAGCTGGCGGGGCTCGCCCCGGTGCTGGGCGGCAGCCAACTCGGGCTGATCCGCTTCGTCGACCGGAACGGCGCCGCAGTCGGACCGACGCCCGGCTGCACGTCCTCCTACATCTTCAACTACTACGGCTCGGGCGGCGCGGCGGTCGACCCGGCCTGCCACCCCGGCGCCACGGCGGTGCAGTCGTACCGCCACAGCCACTACGGCAAGGACCGCTTCGGCGTCACCCTCGACGAGGAGTGGTTCACCCCCATCGGCGCGGCCGGCAGCACGCTGCGCGCCGGCATCTGGTACGAGGACTCGCGGCGGGACCTGGGCCGGGACTGGCACCAGATGCTGGACCCGACGCTCAACTTCAATTGGAACGAGCAACCCTACTGGCAGCAGTACGAGTGGGACTTCCCGCAGCACGTCTTCAAGTGGTACGTGGAGGAGACGATCTTCGCCGGCCCGTTCGCGCTGAGCGGCGGCGTCAAGCAGTTCCTGGTCGGCGTCTCGCGCGAGGACCTGTTCAACAGCGACCCGGATCTAGAGGTTGATTCCGACTCGGATCTGCTGTTCTCCGGCGGTGTCACGTACGAGACGCCGGTCGCAGGCCTCGACCTGTTCGCAGGCTATTCCGAGAACTTCAAGGCGCTCAGCGCCTTGCTCCTCGAGGTGCCGGGACGAAGCCTGGACCTGCTCGAGCCTGAAAGAGCCTCGAACATCGATGTCGGCCTGCAGTACTCGGGGGAGCGGGTCGCGCTGGGCGCCACCTGGTACACCATCGATTTCCAGAACCGGATCTTCTACCTCGGCCCGCAGACGCCCACCGGTCCCAACTACCTGATCCCGGGCGGCGGCGCCTACTTCAACGCGGGCGGCATCGACACGAGCGGCTTCGAGTTCTCCGCGACAGTGCAGATGCCACAACGGACGTCGTTCTACACCGCCTTCACGCTCAATGACTCGGAGTACATCGGGACCGGCGACCCGCTCGTCGACGCGAGCCAGGGCCTCGTGGCGGGGACCGACGTCACCGGCGTGCCGGATCGGCTGTGGGTCGTCTCGCTCGATCGGACGGGCCCCCTCGGCATGGGGCTGAGCGCCAAGTACACGTCGTCGCGACGCGTCAGCCTGAGGTCCGACTGGTACGCGGACGCCTACTGGCTGGTGGACGCCTACGTCAGCTTCTCGGGCCAGGCGCTGAGCGACCTGCTCCGGTCGACGGAATTCGCCATCGTGGCGAACAACCTGCTCGACAAGGCCTATCTGTCCGCCATCACCGAGAACGCCGCGTGGCTCGGCGCGCCGCGGACGATCTCGATGACGGCGACCGTCTCGTTCTGATCGAAAATGGGAATCACCATGAGAGCACCGCTCTTCGCCATCGTAGCGTGCCTGCTGCTGTCGGCTGGCTGCGCCGAGCCGCCCCTCGCCGCCCAGTCCGGCGCGGCGCCCGTCGGCGCCACCGTGTCGCTGAACCCGGAGCGGGACGTGTATTTCGGGGACCTGCACGTCCACACCATGCTGTCGATGGACGCGTACTACCTGTTCGGCACGCGGCTGGGCCCGGAGGACGCCTACCGCTTCGCGCGCGGCGAGGAGGTCATGTTCATGGGCGAGCCGATCCGCCGCCGGCGGCCGCTCGACTTCATGGCCGTGACCGACCACGGCCAGATCATCGGCTCCAGCATGGCGATGGAGGATCCGGACTCCGCGCTCGCAACGAGCGAGGTCGGCCGCGCGTTTCGCGCCAATCCTGTCCGGGGATTTCGAGACAGCGCCGGGCGCCGGGCGTGGATGGCGCAGACGGCGGGCGACGTGCCCGGGTTCGACATCGCGCCCGTGAGCCGTTCGGGGTGGGAGCGCGTCATCGATGCCGCCAACACCTTCTACGAGCCGGGGAGGTTCACGACCTTCATCGCGTACGAGTGGACGACGGACGCCAGCAGGCGCGACGGCAGCGGCGGCCCCATCCACCGCAACGTGATCTTCCGCGGCGACACGGCGCCGCTCCCCTTCTCCACCCTGGACTCGCGGCGGCCGGAAGATCTGTGGGCCTACCTGGAGGAGCACCGCGGCCGCGGCGTCGAGGGGCTGATCATCCCGCACAACGGCAACATGAGCAACGGCGTGATGTACGACTGGACCGACAGCGACGGCCGGCCGATCGACGAGGCCTACGCCCGCCGCCGCCTGCTCAACGAGCCGCTCAGCGAGATCGCCCAGATGAAGGGCCAGTCGGAGGTGCACCCGGCGCTGGCGCCCAACGACGAGTTCGCCAGCTTCGAGCTGTTCGACCAGACGTTCGACGGCCGCCGCAGCCAGCCGGAAGGGAGCACGATCCGCGACGCCTACGGGCGGGGCATGGTCATCGGTGAGCGCGCGGGCGTCAACCCGTACCAGGTCGGCGTGATCGGGGCCAGCGACTACCACAGCGCGCTGACCGAGGAGGGCGAGGACGCGGTCTACGGCTCGAAGTCGTTCAACGGCGTCCCGGCCGGCGCCGAGGTGTCCCGCTCGCACGTCGAGAGCATGTTCGGGCTCGGCGAGCCCGAGATTCCGGCCGGCGGCACGGCGACCGGCTCGGGCGGCCTGGCCGGCGTATGGGCCGAGGCGAACACGCGCGAGGCCATCTACGACGCGCTGCGGCGCAAGGAGACCTATGCCACGTCGGGCACCCGGCTGAACGTCCGCTTCTTCGGCGGCTGGGGCTACGCCGACGGCCTGCCGGCACAGGCGGACTGGCTCCCGGCAGCCTACGCCGGCGGCGTGCCGATGGGCGGCGACCTGCCGGCGCGGCCGGAGGGCGCCGGGGCGCCGCGCTTCGTCATCCAGGCCGTCAAGGACCCGGACGGGGCCAACCTCGACCGGGCGCAGGTCGTCAAGGTCTGGCGGGACGGCGACGGCTACCGGGACCGGGTGTTCGACATCGCGCTGTCGGACGGGCGCGCGGCCGATCCGGCCAGCGGGGCCGTACCGGCCGTCGGCAACACCGTCGACCTCGCGAACGCCACCTACGCGAACACGATCGGGGCGACGCAGCTCGCGGCGGTATGGGAGGACCCGGCGTTCGATCCGGCCGCGGCGGCCGTCTACTACCTGCGGGTGATCGAGATCCCCACGCCGCGCTGGTCGCTGTTCGTGGCCCTCAAGTACGGCTGGCCCCACCCCACCGAGCAGCCCATGACGATTCAGGAACGCGCCTGGTCGTCCGCCATCTGGTACGTCCCCGCGGAGCAGCGATGAGCGGGAAAAGATCGCCCGCCGGCCGCGCCGGGACAGGATGCGTGCAGTACGCCTTCAGCGCAACGCATGACGCACGCGCCACAACCGGCTGGCTGGCTCTGCTGCTGGCCGCGGCCGGGCTGGCGGCCGGTTGCGGCGGCTCGGCCGCGGCGGAGCGGTCCGCCGCGAGCGGCGCGGCAACGCCCCGGACCGCGCTCCAGCAGCCGGCCCCGAACCCGCTACGGAACGCCTACTTCGGCGATCTGCACGTCCACACGAGCTGGTCGCTCGACGCCTGGACGTTCGGCCACCCGATGAACAACGACCCGTCGGTGGCCTATCGCTACGGCCGGGGCGACGCGATCACCGATGCCGCCGGCAACGTGCGCGGGCAGTTGCGCACGCCGCTCGACTTCATGGCGGTGACCGACCACGACAACTTCCTGGGCGAGGTGCAGCTCTGCCAGGATGCGGAGTCGCCCACCTACGACCTGCCGGTCTGCGAGGAAGCTCGCGGCGGCGGCGGCCCGGCGTTCTTCCGCCACTACAGCGCGGCCAACCGGAACCAGCGCGACCTGGAGCTGTGCGGGAGCACCGAGCCGGGTCCGGACAGCCGCTGTGACCAGCGTGCGGCGCACCAGTGGACGCTGGTGCAGGAGATGGCCGACGCCTACTACGAGCCGGGCGCCTTCACCACGTTCACAGCCTTCGAGTTCACCGGCTCGGACCGGGCCACCGGGGGCTGGCTCCACCGCAACGTCTTCTTCCGCGGGCCGGACATTCCGCCCTGGGGTGGGGCGTCCATCACGATGCGGCATGCGCCGGAGCGGCTCTGGGAATGGATGGACGAGGCGTGCACCGGCGACTGCGACGTGATCGCCATTCCGCACAACACCAACTACGGCATGGGCGTCGTCCTGGCGCCCAACAACGCCGACGGCACGCCGTTCACCGCCGAGATCCTGGAGCGGCGGGCGCGGCGCGAGCCGCTGATCGAGATCCACCAGGTGAAGGGCAACTCGGAGTGCGCGCCGGGCCTGCTCACCTCCGACGAGGAGTGCAACTTCGAGCAGGTGTTCGAGCCGTGCGACCCGGACGCGATGCCGGCCAACCCGGAGCTGGCCACCGCCAGTTGCACGGTCGCCTCCAACTTCGTCCGCAATGCCCTCAAGACCGGCCTGGAGGTCGAGGCCGAGCACGGCATCAACCCGTTCAAGTACGGCCTCATCGGCAGCACCGACGACCACCGGAGCATGCCCGGGTCTGCCGTCGAGGAAACGTGGCAGGGCGACTTCTTCGGCGAGATCGGCGCGACCACTCCCGGGTCGCCGCTGAACAACCCGGGCGGCCTCGCGGCAGTGTGGGCCGCAGAGAACACGCGCGCTGCGATCTTCGACGCGCTCAGGCGCCGCGAGACGTTCGCGACGAGCGGGCCGCGCATCCGGGTCCGGTTCTTCGGGGGATGGGAGCTGCCGGACGACCTGCACACGCGCCCGGATCTGGTCGAAGAAGGTTACCGCAACGGCGTGCCGATGGGCGGCGACCTGCCGGCGGCGCCCGGCGGCGCCGACGCTCCGCGATTCGTCGTCTGGGCGACGCGCGACGCGAACAGCGCCCACCTGCAGAAGCTGCAGATCGTCAAGGGCTGGGACGACCCGGCCGGCGGCACCAGCGAGCTGGTGTACGACGTGGCGTGCGACGGCAGCCAGCCGCCCGACCCCGCGACGCGCCGCTGCGCGGACAATGGCGCCCGGGTGAACCCGGCCGACTGCAGCGTCACCGGCGGCGCCGGCGCGGCGGAGCTCGGCGTCGTCTGGACCGACCCCGATTTCGATCCGTCCCGGCGGACGTTCTACTACGTCCGCGTGCTGGAGAACCCCACCTGCCGCTGGACCACCTGGCGGGCGCTGGCGAGCGGCAGCGAGCTGCCGGAGGGCGTGCCGCCGGTGATCGAGGAGCGGGCGTGGAGCTCACCCGTCTGGTACACACCCCGCGGCGGCGGGTAACGCGGAGACGGAGCCGCGCGGCGAAGGGACACGACATGCACAGACTCTCGACACGCGCGCGACGACGGGCAGGCACCGGACTGGCGGCTGGCGCGGCGTTGCTCTCGGCGGCGGTCCTCGGCGGCTTCCGGCAGGCGTCCGATCCTGGCGCTTCGGCAGCGGCGAGCGTGCCGGGCGCATTGGCGACGGTCGTGCGGGCCGGTGAGGCGCCCGCGACCCAGGCGCCGGAGCGCAACCGCCTGCGCAACGCCTACTTCGGCGATTTCCACGTGCACTCGAGCTGGTCGCTGGACGCCTACGTGCTGGGCGGCAACCGCGACGACCCCGCGCTGGCCTACCGCTTCGGGCGCGGCGAGGAAGTGACCAAGGCCGACGGCACGGTGCACCGCCTGCGGGTGCCCCTGGACTTCATGGCGGTCACCGACCACGACACCTGGCTCGGCCAGGTACACCTCTGCAACGATGCGAGCGACGCCGCCTACGACACGCCCACGTGCGAGCGGATCCGCGCCAACGAGTGGTTCGGCACCGGGGCGTTCGAGGGTCGAGGCCGGCGTCCGCCGGACATCTGCGGGCAGGGCGAGGCCACGATGACCGCGGACAACAGGTGCTACGAGCGGGCGCGGCACCTGTGGCACGAGATCCAGCGCAACGCCGACGCGTTCAACGAACCCGGCGTGTTCACTACTTTCCCGGCCTACGAGTGGACGGCCCAACCGCGCGGCTACGGCCACCTCCACCGCAACGTCATCTTCCGCGGCGACGCGGTGCCGGAGTGGGGCGGCGGGGCCGTCGAGATGCAGAACCGTCCCGAGCGGCTGTGGGAATGGCTGGAAGCGGCCTGCACCGGCGACTGCCAGGTGGTCGCCATCCCGCACAACCCGAACCTGAGCGGCGGGCTGGCGTTCGACGAGTTCGGCTGGACGCCGTACACCACGGAGATGCTGCGGCTGCGCGCCTGGGCCGAGCCGCTCGTGGAGATCCACCAGATCAAGGGCAACTCCGAGTGCTACCGCGGCCTGGGCACCACGGACGAGGAGTGCAACTTCGAGAACTACTACCCCGTCTGCGAGCCGGGTCAGCGCAGCGGCTGCGCGCACGCGCCCGACTTCGTCCGCAACGCACTGAAGACCGGCCTGCAGCTGGAGGCCGACTTCGGCGTCAACCCGTTCAAGTTCGGCTTCATCGCCAGTCCGGACGACCACCAGAGCCTGCCGGGGGCGGCTGACGAGGACGACTTCACCACGAAGCCGGTCAAGTTCAGCAACGGCGGCGGCCTCGCTCTGATAGGCCGGGACCGCGGATGGGACGAGAAGGCCGACGGCGGCAACATCAGCAACCCCGGCGGCCTCGTCGGCGTGTGGGCGGAGGCCAACACGCGCGAGGCCATCTTCGACGCGCTGCGCCGCCGCGAGACGTTCGGCAACAGCGGCACCCGCATCCACGTGCGCTTCTTCGCCGGCTGGGACTACCCCGCCGACCTCGACACGCGGCGCGACCTGATCGGGGAAGCCTACGCCGGCGGCGTGCCCATGGGCGCCGACCTGCCGGACCCGCCCGGGGGCGACGCCGGCGACGGGCCCCGCTTCGTCGTCTGGGCCATGAAGGACCCCAACAGCGCCAACCTGCAGAAGATCCAGATCGTCAAGGGCTGGGCCGCAGCCGACGGAGAGACGGCCGAGCAGGTGTACGACGTCGCCTGCGCCGACGGGCTGCAGCCCGACCCGCGCAGCCGCCGCTGCGCCGACAACGGCGCGCGGGTGGACCTGGCCGACTGCAGCTACTCCGCCGGCCTGGGCGCGGCCGAGCTGAGCACCACCTGGACCGACCCGGACTTCGATCCGGCGCTGCGGGCGTTCTACTACGTGCGGGTGCTGGAGAATCCGACCTGCCGCTGGACGACGCACCGGGCGCTGGCGCGCGGCGAGGGGCCGCCGCCCTCCGACCCGCCGACGGTGAAGGAACGGGCCTGGAGCTCGCCCATCTGGTACACGCCCGCCGAGCCGTAGGAGTCCCGCCCTTGCAAGGCGCGACGACGGAGAAACCGGCCATGCTTGACCGCAGAGCAAGCCGCGCACGGCGCGGCCCGGCAGGTGAAGTCAGGTGAAGTATGGAAGGGGACGACATGCAACAGTGCGATCGTCCCCAGGCCGCGCACGGCGCGGCCCGGCGGCAGCGGCGCGGGGCTACGGGGTCCCCGCCAGCAGCCGCCGGGGGCTTGGGGCGTAGCCCCATCTAGTGTCCCGTTTCAATGGTTCGTGAAACATTATCCAGTGTGCGCCGCGAGCGTCCGCTGCGCGAACCGGGCGATGCTCGCCAGGATCTCATCGGCGGTCTTCGTCCACACGAACGGTTGGGCGGTGACGTTGTGCTGGTCGAGAAACTCCCGAATCGCCTGATCGAGAGCGGCGACGCTACGATGCACGCCACGACGCAGTTGCTTGGTCGTCAGTTCCGCAAACCAGCGCTCCACCAGATTCAGCCAGGAACTGTAGGTCGGGGTGAAGTGGAGATGGAACCGGGGGTGTCTGGCCAGCCAGCGCCGAATTCGGGGGGTCTTGTGCGTGCTGTAGTTGTCCAGGATGAGATGGACGTTCAACTCGGCGGGCGTCTCGGCGTCGATACGCTTGAGGAACTTCTCGAACTCGATCGACCGATGGCGGCGATGCAGTTCGCCGATGACCGCGCCGGTCTTGACATCGAGCGCGGCGAACAACGAGGTCGTTCCATGGCGGCGATAGTCGAAGGTGCGTCGTTCGGGTTGGCCCGGCTGCATCGGCAGCAGCGGTGCCGTGCGCTCAAGGGCCTGAATCTGCGGTTTTTCGTCGACGCAGAAGACGACCGCGTGCTCCGGCGGATTGATGTACAACCCGACAATGTCGCGCACCTTGTCGACCAGCCACGGGTCGGGCGACAGTTTGAACGTCTCAGTCCGGTGGGGCTGCAACCCGAAGGCACGCCAGATCCGACTGATGGTCGCGTTGCTCAGGCCGGTGGCCTGTGCCATGCCGCGCGTGCTCCAGTGCGTGGCGCCGCGCGGGGTCGATTCCAAGGTGCGCACCACCACCTCCTCGACCTGAGCGTCGGTGATGCGACGTGGGGCACCTGGCCGCGGTTCGTCGGTCAAGCCGTCGTTCCGGTCGGCGAGGAATCGGGTGCGCCACTT
The DNA here is from genome assembly GCA_965222265.1 of Vicinamibacterales bacterium. Taxonomy (GTDB): domain Bacteria; phylum Acidobacteriota; class Vicinamibacteria; order Vicinamibacterales; family UBA8438; genus JAAXGX01. Next base: position 2,961,390 of record CBDCTP010000003.1, on the reverse strand, counting down.
GCAGACCGTGGTCGGGGACAGGCGCAGTCGCTTGGCGATACCTGTTGTGGGCTGGCCGTCGGCGCAAGCCAGGATGATGCGGGCGCGACGTGCAAGCTGTGGAGCGCTGCGCGAGCGATGGGCCAGCGACGTCAGATGTTGGCGTTCCTCGTCGGTCAGCGTTACCGCCGCCGGCGGGCGTCCTGTTCGCATGCGTTCCTCCCTCTCGATACGCAAGACGATACGGCCGCCCGCAATGTTTCACTTTTTTCAGCAACAGGACACTAGATGATGCCCCGACTGCTGCGTGAGCCGCTCGTCCACTTCCTGCTGGCGGGCAGCGTGCTGTTCGGCCTGAGCGCCCTGTTCGGCCAGTCGTTCGGCGTGGGCGGCAACGGCAACCGCATCGAGGTGACGGCGGACCGCATTCGGCAGTTGCAAGAGACGTGGACCCGGCAGCGGGGCGCGCCGCCGACGCGGCGCGAGCTCGACAGCCTGATCGAGGGCTTCGTCCGCGAGGAGGTGCTGTACCGCGAGGCGATCGCCTCGGGCCTCGACCAGGGGGACACCATCGTGCGCCGGCGGCTCGCGCAGAAGGTCGAGTTCCTGGCGCAGAGCGTTGCCTCCACCGTCGAGCCGTCGGAAGCCGAGCTGCAGGCCTTCTTCGACGACGACCCCGAGCGCTACCGCATTCCCGAGCAGGTCAGCTTCTCCCACGTGTACTTCAGCGGCAGCAACCGGGGCGCGGGCGCCGAGGCGGCGGCCCGCGGCGCGCTGGCCCGGCTGGCGTCCGGCGCGGTGCCGGCCGCCGAGGCGGCGCGGCTCGGCGACCGGTTCATGCTGCAGTACGAGTACCCGCCGCAGTCGCGCGACCAGATCCGGGATCTGTTCGGCCCGCGCTTCGCCGGCCGGCTGTTCGAGTTGCCGGTAGGCGCATGGAGCGGTCCGGTGCTCTCCAGCTACGGCCTGCACCTCGTCCGCATCCGGCAGCGGATTCCATCGCGGCTGCCGGGCCTGGACGAAGTGCGCGGCCGGGTCGTCCTGGACCTCAACGAGCAACGCCTCCGATCGGCGGCCGACACCTACTACGAGGGGCTGCGCAGGCGGTTCGAGATCGTCGTGGACGCCGAGGCGCTGGCGGGCGGCGCGACGGGAGGGTGACGGCTTGCTGCGCCGCCTGCGGCGGACCGTGCCGCCCGTCGCCGCTGGCATCGGCCTGCTGCTCGCGCTGCCGGCCGCGCCGGCGCAGGCGCACACCAGCCTGCCGGCCTACCTCGGCCTCAACGAGCTGGCCCCGGGCACGTTCGCGGTCGTCTGGCGGGTGCCCGCCGTCGAGGGACCGCCCCCCGCCATCTTTCCCGTCCTGCCGGCGCACTGCACCGTGCCCGACATCCCGACGGAGGTGGAGTTGCCGGGTTCCGTCGTCACGAACGGGGTCGTCGCCTGCGGCGAGACCGGTCTGGCCGGGCAGACGGTAGCTATCGACGGACTGCGCGTCACGATCATGGATGCACTCGTGCGCATCGCGTTCGCCGACGGCACGAGCGTCACGCAGATACTCCGGCCGCAGGAGCCATCGTTCGTCGTGGGCGGGCAGTCGAACCGGCGCGTGGACGGCTGGGGCTACTTCCGGCTCGGCGTCGACCACATCCTGTCGGGCATCGACCACCTGCTGTTCGTCTTCGGGGTGCTGTGGATCGTGGCCGGGCTCCGGCGCCTGCTCGAGGCCATCACGGCCTTCACCGTGGCGCACAGCATCACGCTCGGCCTTGCGACGCTCGGCTTCGTCCGCGTGCCCCCCGCGCCGGTCGAGGCGCTCGTCGCGCTGAGCATCGTCTTCCTGGCGGTCGAGATCGCCCAGCACGACGGCGGCGCCGAGAGCCTCACGTACCGCCGGCCCTGGGTGGTGGCGTTCGCCTTCGGCCTGCTGCACGGGTTCGGGTTCGCGGGCACGCTGTCGCAAATCGGCATCCCGCCCGGCGACATCCCGCTGGCGCTGCTGTCGTTCAACCTGGGCGTCGAGGCGGGACAGTTGGCCTTCATCGCCGCCGCGCTCGCGCTGCTCGCCTCGCTGCGCACGCTCGAGATCCGCCCCCGCCCCTGGATGCGGGCCGCCCCCGCCTACACGATCGGCCCGCTGGCGTCGTTCTGGTTCCTGCAGCGCTGCGCGGTTATATTCGGCTAGTGCTGTGCCATCAATAAACATTAGGACTATCGGGGAGCTCGTCTCGAACCGAGAGAGTTTCCATGCCGCAAAAGAGGTACATCGTTCGACTCACAGCCCCGGAACGCGAGGTCTGTCAACAGACGGTCCGCAAGCTCAACGGCAGCAGCGAGAGGGTGCGACGCGCGCAGATTCTCTTGCAGGCCGATGCGGACGGGCCGGCGTGGACCGACCAGCAGATCGCCGACGCCGTTCCGTGCCGCACCAAGACGGTCGAGAACATTCGCCAACGATGCGTGCTGGAGGGGTTCGAGCGGGCGCTGGAACGCAAACGGCGGGAGTTCCCCCCGGTCCCCAAACTGCTCAACGGCGAACAGGAGGCTCGCATCATCGCCCTGCGTCTGGGGCCGCCCCCGACAGGCTATGCCCACTGGTCGTTGCGGCTGTTGGCGCGCCGGGTCGTCGAGTTGGCGGTCGTCGAGTCGGTCAGCCACGAAACGATCCGGCGGACGCTGAAAAAAACGGGATGACGCGGCGGAAAATCGAGTACTGGGTGATCCCGCCGCAGGCCGATGCCGAGTTCGTGGCGCACATGGAGCAGGTCCTGGACATCTATGCGCAACCGTACGACCCGGCTTGCCCTGTCGTGTGCATGGATGAGCAGCCGGTGCAACGGGTCAAGGAAACTCGCCCGCCGATGGCCGCCACCAAGGAGCGGCCCCGCCGTGTCGACTACGAGTACGAACGGGCTGGCACGGCCTCGGTCTTCCTGTTCAGCGAGCCGCTGGCAGGTTGGCGGCAGGCGACGGCCCGAGCCCGGCGCACGAAGGCGGACTGGGCGGTGGAGGTCGCCGGCCTGTTGGAAGGACGCTACGCCGACTGCCCGAAGATCACCTTGGTGTGCGACAACCTCAACACGCACACGAAGGGTGCCTTCTACGAAGTGTTCGAGCCGACCCGAGCCCGGGAACTGGTTCGTCGCATCGAGTTCTGTTACACGCCGAAACACGGGAGCTGGCTGAACATCGCGGAGAACGAACTCAGTTCCATGACGCGCCAATGCCTGCACGGGCGCCGCAGCGGCGACCTCGCGACGCTGCACGGCGAAGTCTCGGCGTGGTCCACCGACGTCAACGGCACGCAACGCGGTGTCGACTGGCAGATGAAGGTGGACGATGCGCGGCGTAAACTCAAGTCCGTCTATCCGAACATTATGACGTGACGGACCACTAGTCGTCTGCGCCGTCGCACGGCGCGGACGATTGGCGAACTCCAGGCGGACCAACGTCGGTGGCATGCCCATGAGGTGCACGCGCTCTCGATTGCCCGGCGGCGCGAGGCTTGCGGCAAGCTGCCTGCCGCTGCTGCTGGCCGCCGGCTGCGCGGGAACGGCGCGGGGCGCGCCGGACGACCGACCGGCCGGGTCGGCGGATGCCGGGGCCGCAGCCGCCGCGCCGCAACGCAACCCGCTCCGCCGCTGATTGAGATCCACCAGGTGAAGGGCAACTCGGAATGCGCGAGCGGGCTGCTGACCTCCGACGAGGAGTGCAGCTTCGAGCAGATTTTCGAGCCGTGCGCTCCGGATCAGCCGCCGGCCGACCCGGCGACGCCGGGCAACCCGCGCAACAATCCGGGCGGTCTCGCGGCGGTCTGGGCGGAGGAGAACACGCGCGACGCGATCTTCGACGCCCTCCGGCGTCTGGGCGACCCGCGACACGGCGGGGGGCGCCGGCGCGGCGGAGCTGAGCGCAACGTGGACCGACCCCGATTTCGATCCGGCCCGGCGGGCCTTCTACTACGTCCGCGTGCTGGAGAATCCCACCTGCCGCTGGACCACCTGGCGGGCGCTGGAGAGCGGCGCCGAGCTGCCGGACGGCGTGCCGCCGGCGGTCAAGGAGCGGGCGTGGAGCTCGCCCATCTGGTATACGCCGGCGGGCCGCTGACGAGGGGCCACCGGCTGCAGGTGGAGGCCTGGGAGGTATGACGATTAGGTATACGCGCCCGCAACTTCCTGCCAGCGTGCGGTTTGCGGCCGTCTGCCTGCCGCTGGCGCTGGCAACCGCCTGCGCCGCGTCTGCACCCGAAACGCCCGCGGCCGCGGACGCACCGGGGGCTGGTGCCGAGACACCGGCGGCCGCGACGGCGACACCGGCGGCCGGCGTTGCGCAGCCGGCACGCAACCCGCTGCGCAACGCCTACTTCGGCGACTTCCACGTGCACACCAACTGGTCGCTGGACGCCTACGTGCTGGGGGGCAACCGCGACGACCCCGCCCTGGCGTACCGCTTCGGGCGCGGCGAGGAGGTGACCACCGCCGACGGCCGGGTGCACCGCCTGCGCGTGCCGCTCGATTTCATGGCCGTGACGGACCACGGCATCTGGCTCGGCGAGGTGCACCTCTGCGAGGATGAGAACGACGCTGCGTACCACACGCCGACCTGCGAGGAGGTTCGCGCCAACAACTGGTTCGGCATGTCGCGGTTCGAAGGACGGGGCCGGCTGCCGCCCGACATCTGCGGGCAGGGCGAAGCCACGCTGACCGCCGACAACCGGTGCTACGAGCGGGCGCGGCACCTGTGGCAGGAGATCCAGCGGAGCGCCGACGCGTTCAACGAGCCGGGGCGCTTCACGACCTTCCCGGGCTACGAGTGGACGGCGTTCCCGCCCGGCTACGGCCACCTGCACCGCAACGTCATCTTCCGGGGCGACGGGGTGCCGGCGTGGGGCGGCTCGGCCGTCGAGATGGGCAACCGCCCCGAGCGGCTCTGGGAGTGGCTGGAAGCGGCCTGCACCGGCGAGTGCCAGGTGGTCGCCATTCCGCACAACTCGAATCTGAGCGGCGGCCTGTCGTTCGCCGATTCCGGCTGGGCGCCGCATACGCCGGAAATGCTGCGGCTGCGCGCCTGGGCCGAGCCGCTGGTCGAGATCCACCAGATCAAGGGCAACTCCGAGTGCTACCGCGGCCTGGGCACCACGGACGAGGAGTGCGGTTTCGAAAACCGCCAGCCCATCTGCGAGCCGGGGCGGCGCCAGGGGTGCGCCAACGCGCCGGACTACGTCCGCAACGCGCTCAAGACCGGCCTGCGGCTGGAAGCCGACTACGGCGTCAACCCGTTCAAGTTCGGCTTCATCGCCAGCACCGACGACCACCAGAGCCTGGGAGGCGCTACCGACGAGGACGACTTCTCGGTCAAGCCGGTCAAGTTCGCAACGGGCGGCGGCCTCGGTCTCATCGGCCAGGGCCGCGACACCGACAACTGGTACGGCGACCGGGACGGCGGCGAGAACCCGAACAACCCGGGCGGCCTGGTCGGCGTGTGGGCGGAGGCCAACACGCGGGAGGCGATCTTCGACGCGCTGCGCCGCCGCGAGACGTTCGGCAACAGCGGCACCCGCATCCACATGCGCTTCTTCGCCGGCTGGGACTACCCCGCCGACCTCGACACGCGGCGCGACATGATCGAGGCGGCCTACGCCGGCGGCGTGCCGATGGGTTCCGACCTGCCGGACCCGCCCGGGGGCGTCGCCGGCGACGGACCGAGCTTCGTCGTCTGGGCCATGAAGGACCCCAACAGCGCCAACCTGCAGAAGATCCAGATCGTCAAGGGCTGGGCCGGGGCCGGCAACCAGACCGCCGAGCAGGTGTACGACGTCGCCTGCGCCGACGGGCTGCAGCCCGACCCGCGCACCCGCCGCTGCGCGGACAACGGCGCGCAGGTGGACCTGGCCGACTGCAGCTACTCCGCCGGCCTGGGCGCGGCCGAGCTGAGCACCACCTGGACCGACCCGGACTTCGACCCCGCGCAGCGGGCGTTCTACTACGTCCGGGTGCTGGAGAACCCGACCTGCCGGTGGACGACGCACCGGGCGCTGGCGCGCGGCACGGCGCCGCCGCCGTCCGACCCGCCGACCGTCGAGGAACGCGCCTGGAGCTCGCCGATCTGGTATACGCCCGCCGAGCCGTAACGCCTCCGCTCGACCTGTACGAGGCGGCGCGTCAAGGCGCCGTGATGACCATGCGTCGCGGCCGACACCGCTCGAAGTCACGGATGTTGTACGTGAGGATGCGTTCGATCGACATTCTCTCCGCGCAGCAGACGTGAAGCGCGTCGTAGACGGCGCCGCTGGTGAGACCACCATCTGCAACACGCGTGAGAGCGTGGGCATAGTCGGCCGCTGTGAGCGGGACAGCGGTTACCCGTCCCAGAATGCTCTCCTGAATGAGCTGTCTGGCCTCGCCAGGAAGAATGCGCCGCGGTAAAGGTACGGCCGTCATCGTCGCGTAGCACTCCGCAAGCCCGTGGGTCGAACAGTACGCCCGATGCGGGCTCGCCGTGTGGTTGAGAAACGCCTCGAACGCCGCTTCGTGGTTGGCGAGCTGGTCGACGACCCTCGGTCGACGGTCAAAACCGGCCATTAGTGGACAGTTGAAAACCGGCCATTTCCGATAGCGCCCCGAGACGTTGACGCCGACCGGGAACTGCACGTTCCTGCGCGGCATGAGCAACGTCTTGACCGAAGAGAAACGACAGCAGGTTCTGGCGCTGGGGCGCCTCGGCTGGTCGCTGCGGCGCATCGAACGGGAGACCGGGGTGCGGCGCGAGACGGCCAGCGGCTACCTGAAGGCCGCCGGGCTGGTGGTGCCGCGCCGCGGCCGCCCTCGCACCCGGCCGTCAAATCCGGCCATTTCCGCGCCGGTGTCCACCGACCCCTCGTCGGCGCAACCCGCCGTCGGCACCGTCACGGGGACCGCCACTCCCGCGGTCGGAGACCGCCCCACTCGTGCGCCGCGGGCGAGCGCCTGCGAGCCCTACCGCGAGCTGATCGTCGAGGCGCTCGGCCGGGGCCGCAACGCCATGGCCATCTGGCAGGACCTGGTCGATGACCATGGCTTCCCGGCGGCCTATGCGAGCGTGCGGCGCTTCGTCGCGACCCTTCGGCAGCAGCCCGCCGTCGAGGCCCGGGTGGTCATCACCACAGGCCCAGGTGAAGAAGGTCAAGTTGATTACGGGGACGGACCGATGGTCCGCGACCCGGCGACCGGCAAGTACCGGCGGACACGACTCTTCGTCTTGACCCTGGGCTACTCGCGCAAATCGGTGCGGCTGCTGGTCCACCGCTCCAGCACGCAGGTCTGGGCCGAGCTCCACGAGCGGGCGTTTCGGCGGCTGGGCGGCACCGTACGGGTCGTCGTCCTCGACAACCTCAAGGAGGGCGTGCTCACCCCGGACATCTACGACCCGACGCTCAATCCGCTCTACCGCGACGTGCTGGCTCACTACGGCGTCGTCGCCCTGCCGTGCCGCGTCGGCGACCCCGACCGAAAGGGCAAGGTCGAGGCCGGCGTCGGCCACGCGAAGAAGACCCCGCTGCGCGGCCTCCGCTTCGAGCAACTCGACCAGGCCCAGGCCTACCTCGACCGCTGGGAGCGGCGCTGGGCCGACACGCGCATCCACGGCACGACCAAGCGCCAGGTCGCCGCCATGTTTGCCGAAGAGCGTCCGGCGCTCGGCCCGCTGCCGCTCGAGCCGTTCCGCTATTACCAGTACGGCCAGCGTACCGTGCATCTCGACGGCTGCGTCGAAGTCGCCTCGGCCTACTACAGCGCGCCGCCGGGCTGGATCGGCCGGCGCGTCCACGTCCAGTGGAACGACATCCACGTCCGCCTGCTCGACCCCCGCACCGGCCAGCTCCTCGGCGAGCACCTGCGCGCGCCGCGGGGCTGGCATCGCATCGCCGACCCAGACCGGCCCGCCCGCACCCCGCCGAAGACCCTCGCCCTGCTCGCGGCCGCCAAGCGGGCCGGCCCGGGGATCGCCGCCATCTGCGACCACATCCACCGCCACGACGGGGCCGCCGGCGTCCGCCGCATCCTCGGCGTCCTCGCCCTCGCCAAGAAGCACGGCCCCGTCGTCGTCGAACAGGCCGCCTCGGCCGCACTCGAACTTGGCATGCCCACCTACCGCTTCGTCAAGCGCTACCTCGACCGCCGGCCCGTCGCGCCGCTGTCACTGCGTCAGGTCGACCCGCTCATCCGGCAACTGACCCTCTACCGCGATCTGATCGACCGCAGAACAGGAGACTCGTCATGAATCTCGTCGAACTCGACCAGGCCCTGCGCAAGCTCCGCCTCTCCGGCATGGCCGACGTCCTCGACACGCGCCTGCTCCAAGCCCAGACCGACCAGATGGCCCCGATCGACCTGCTCGCGGCCCTCGTCAACGACGAGCTCCAACGGCGCCAGGACCGGCTGCTCGCCCGGCGACACAAGCAGGCCCGGTTCCGCGACCCCGACCGCGCGCTCGATGGCTTCGACTTCGCCTTCAACAAGAAGATCAACCGCGCCCTCGTCTTCGAACTCGCCACCGCGCGCTTCATCGACCAGCGCGAAGACGTCCTGCTGATCGGCCCGCCCGGTACGGGCAAGAGCCACATCGCCCAGGCCATCGGACGCGCCGCCATCCAGCAGGGCTACCGCGTCATCTACCGCGAGGCACACACCTTCCTCGAAGAGCTCGCCGAGGCCACCCTCGCTGACACCCGCAAGGCCTACCTGGCCGAGCTGACCCGCGTGCCCCTGCTCATCATCGACGACCTCGGCATGCGCAAGCTGCCCCACACCGCCGCCGAGGACCTGCTTGAACTCATCATGCGCCGCTACGAGCGGGCCTCCACGCTGCTCACCTCGAACCGCCCGGTCGACGACTGGGGAAAGCTGCTCGGCGACACCGCCGCCGTCACCGCGCTGCTCGACCGCCTGCTCCATCACGCGCATGTGCTCAAGTGCGGGCCGCGCAGCTGGCGCACCAAGGTCCAGACAGCCGCGGGTGGGAGGTCGACCGATGGGCTCCGTCACGAGTAGCTAGTGTTCGGAAGAAAACCTGCAAATCATTGATTCCACGGGGGGTTCCGCTGATTTAGAGTGGCGAAGATCGTCCAGATTTCGTATTCTTGCGGGTGGTCTCCCCAGGATCGACCCATTTCGGGGCTATCTTCGCGACGTTGACATCATGAGAGAAGTTCACAGGTCGCAGTTCCAGCTCGGTCAGGTGGCTATCGAGGAGATCTGGATCAACCCGAAGTCGCGTGACGACATCCCGGCGGTGTTGAAGGGGCTTCAGCACATCTGGTGTGATGAGGAGTTGCGCGAGCGGCTGTTTGCGCTGCTGGACGAACATATTCTTTCGGAGGCCGACCGCACGGTCGGGCGTCCGGGGATGGACCTGTGGCAGATTCTGGTGCTTGGGGTTTTGAAGCAGGGGCTGGGTTGCGACTTCGACCGTCTTCATGAATTGACGAACCACCACGATACGCTACGCGCGTTCCTGGGCCACAGCGACTTCGGTGACAAGACGCATTACGAGTACCAGACGGTGGTCGACAACGTGTCGCTGTTGACGCCGGAGCTGTTGTCGGCGGTGGGGCGCCTGGTGGTGGAGAGTGGGCACAAGGTAGCAAAAAAAAAGCCTGGCGAGCCATTGCGCGGGCGGTGCGATTCGTTTGTGGTCGAAACCGACGTGCATTATCCGACCGACGTCAACCTGTTGTGGGACGCGGTGCGGTGCCTGTTGCGGGAGACGGGGCGGGCGGCTGAGAAACAGGCGGTGGGCGGCTGGCGTCAGTGGCGGTATCTGTGCCGTGAGGTCAAGAAACTGTTCAACAAGGTGCGCTCGACGCGGCGGGCGCAGCGGCATCCGGAGCGGGTGGAGGCGTATGTGGAGCGCTGCCGGGTGCTGGTTGAGCGAGCAGAGGCAACGCTCGACGCGTTGCGGAACCAGGGCGTGGCGGAATTCACCTGTCGCTCCATCGCAGGCTTTGCCGCTCATGCGCGGCGGCAGATTGACCAGGTGGAGCGGCGTCTTCTGCGTGGTGAGACGATTCCTCACGAGGAGAAGGTCTTTTCGATCTTCGAGGGACACACGCGCTGGATTTCCAAAGGCAAGGCGGGCACGCCGGTTGAACTCGGAGTTCCTGTCGCCCTTATCGAAGACCAGTATGGATTCATCCTTTACCACGAGGTCCTGTGGGAGGGCGAAGATGTGGACGTGGTGGTGCCGATGGTGAAGCAAGTGCAGGTACTGTATCCGGAGTTGCGGGCGTGCAGCTTCGATCGGGGCTTTCACAGTCCCGCCAACCGGGTCCACCTTGATGCGCTACTCGACGTCAACGCGTTGCCGGGCAAGGGTTATCTTTCGAAGGCCAACCGCGAGCGGGAGGCGGAGGAGTCGTTTGTGGCCGCGCGGCGAGCGCATCCGGCGATTGAGTCTGCCATCAATGGATTGGAGCATCGGGGACTCGACCGCGTTCGCAGCCATGGTGCGGAGGGCTTCGCCCGTACGGTTGCCTTGTCAGTGCTGGCGGCCAACCTGCACCGCATCGGATTGATGCTGCAGAAGCGGGAGCGCAAACGACGACGACGCGTGGCCTGACCAACCGGCCTTCGGAATCAGACCGGATTCCGAGCCGTCGAGAGACGGCACGGGTCTACTGTCCTTTGAAACAGGACATCCGGCGACATACTGTCCTTCGCTTGCCCACAGCCCGTCAGGCGCCTTCGTCGCGACCGGATTTGCGCCAACATCACGCCCAGAATGCCACAAATTGGCACAGATCTCCGCCCGAAACGGGGGTTTTCTGGCTGACACTAGCTACGCGACGGGCGGCGTGTCAACGCGCTGCGCGCGTCCTCCGCGTGCGCTCCGGCCCTGTCGGGTGACACGCCGCCCGTCGCTCCGCTCAGAGAGCCGCTATGGGCCTTGCGGCCCAACTTTCAGGAGACCCAGATCCTTGCGCCTACGCGAGCCTATGAAGTAGAACTCACGTGCCGTCTCGGGACGCCGGAAATGGCCGGATTTGCGGTGTCCACTAATGGCCGGTTTTGACCCGTCCACCGAGGGTCGACGACCGCCGGCACGAGAACCGACGTATCGAAGAACACGCGCACCTATCCGCTTCCCTCGCGCACTGTGCGGCGACCGCGCGCATCCCGCTCCGAACGGATGAACGCCGCGACGTCGAGGGCTGCGCGGGCGTCTCCGTGATGCACGAGAATGCCCTTCTTGCTCACGAGCGCTGTCCCGCCTTCGACCCTGCGGAGGTGCAGGCACTCGCCGGACGCTTCTATTTCCAACTCGGTGCCGGCCACCAGGTTGAACCGTTCCCGCAGCGGCTTCGGCACGACGATTCTCCCGGCCGCATCGATGGTAATGACCATGGCATGATGGTATGACCCATGGGTTCACGCGTCAAACCCCTCCGCGGGAGCACCTCACTCCAGCGGCTGCTATGCTGGATTCATGGGGCCTGAACAAGCTGGTTACCGGTCGCTCTTCTCGTTACCGGCTGAATCGCACTACCTCAACTGCGCGTACATGGCGCCGGCCTCGAAGCGCGTCGCCGCAGCCGGCCGGCGGGCCCTCGAGCGCATCGAGGCGCCCGCCCGGCTCGGAGTCCCCGACTTCTTCGAGCCGGCCGCACGCGTCCGGCGGCTCTTCGCGGAGATCATCGGCGCGCCGGACCCCGACCGCGTCGCAATCGTTCCGTCGGTCTCCTACGCCATGGCCACGATCGCGCGCAACACGCCGCTCGCCGCCGGACAGGCGGTGGTCGTCGTCGAGGAGCAGTTCCCGAGCGTCGCCTACACCTGGCGGCGCGCCTGCCGCGAGGCGGGCGCCACGCTGCGGACCGTCGCCGCGCCGGACGCCGTCGGCTCGCGCGCCGAGGCGTGGAACGCCGCCCTGCTCGACGCCATCGACGAGCTGACGGCGCTGGTCGTGGTTCCGAAGCTGCACTGGACCGACGGGCTGCGCTTCGACCTCGACGCCGTCGGCGAACGGGCGCGCGCCGTGGGCGCCCGCTTCGTCGTCGACGGGACGCAGTCGGTCGGGGCGCTGCCGTTCGACGTCGGGCGCACGCGGCCCGACGCCCTGGCCTGCGCCGGCTACAAGTGGCTGACCGGACCGTACTCGCTCGGCGTGGCCTGGTACGGTCCCGCCTTCGACGGCGGCACGCCGCTGGAGGAGAACTGGATCACGCGCGCCGGCAGCGACCGTTTCAACGAGCTCGTCAACTACCGCGACGACTACCGGCCGGGCGCCATCCGCTACGACGTCGGCGAACGGTCGAACTTCATCCTGCTGCCGATGCTGGAAGCCGCCCTGGAGCAGGTGCGGGAGTGGGGGCCGGCGACGGTCGCGGCGCACACGCGTGCGCTCACCGCCGCGGCGGCGGCGCGCCTCCGCGAGCTGGGTTGCCGGATCGAGGACGAGCGCTGGCGCGCGGGACACCTGCTGGGCGTGCGCCTGCCGCCGGGCGTGGATGTCGAGCCGCTCGGCCGCAGCCTGGCCGCGCGGCAGGTGTCCGTGTCGCTGCGCGGCGGGGCCATCCGCGTCGCGCCGCACCTCTACAACGACGCTGCGGACCTCGACGCGCTCGTCGAGGTCGTCGGCGGCGCCGTACAGGCGGCACCCGCTGCGCGGCGCTGACGGCCTGCCGCGCCGCCCCTCCAACGGATGCCAGGAGTCTGGCCCGCAGAACTGTAGCCCCGTCTGATTGAAGCCAGTGTGATGTAATGGCGGCCGGACACGCGGAGGTCAGAGGAGGCGTCATGCGGACACGAACGATCGCGACGGCTGCGCTGCTCGGCATGGTGCTCGCGGGCAGCGTCCTAGCCCACGCACAGAACGGCGGGGCGGCCATGAATCTCACGCCGGCGGACCATGCCGAGATCGGACACATCCTGACCAGCCTGAACCAGGGCGCGGACTTCAACGACAGCGAACTGTGGGTTTCCCAATGGACGCCCGACGGCTCCTGGACCCGTCCCGACGGCGAGTCGTTCGTCGGGCACGATCGGCTCCGGGAGTACCGGCGCTCCACGCGCGTTCCGGGCGGGGGCGCGAGCAGCAGGCGGCACTGGACGAACGGCGTCGTGCTGACACCGACGGCCGATGGTGCGACCGGACGCACGTACTACATGCTGCTCGACATCTCGGTCTCGCCCCCCACGGTCGCCACCGCGGGCCACTACGAGGACGTCTTCGTCAAGACCGCGGACGGCTGGCGGATCAAGCAGCGCATCATCGAGCCGTATCCGGATGATCAGTGACACCGTGGCGGCCGAGCGAGGAAGCACGCCCGGCCGCCCGGCTCGCGCAGGCAGAGTGCACTGCGCGTCCGCGTGTCGATCCAGTTCCAGTTCTAGTCCGGCAGCCCCTCGTACCCCTCCGGCAGCTGGGCCCCGAGGCTGTTCTGGAACATCGCCAACTGGGTGTAGTCGCCGACGATCAGCACGACTTCCCTGACCTGGTCCTCGGAATAGCGGGCCGACAGCGCGTTCCACGTGGCGTCGCTCACGAAGCGGCTCGTGTGCAGCTCGTCGGCCGCCCGCAGCAGCGTCGCATCGAAGTCGTTCCACCCGGGGGCCGCGGGCCCGTCCGTGATGCGCTGGATCTCCTCGTCCGTCAGCCCGGACTCCTTGCCCCTGACGTAGTGCCGCCCCCAGATGTAGTCGCCGCGCGACAGCCAGGCGGTGCGGAGGATGAGGATCTCCTTGTCGCGGAACGGAATCGTGTACTTGTCCACGAAGTACGTCGTGTACTCCCAGTACTTGTGGCAGACGTCGAGACGATTGGGGCACAGCCGCCGCATCTCGCTGCTGCCCGGCGTGGCCTCGCCGAGCTCGACGCGCGGCCCAGTGAGGTGGGTGAACGGCTCGACCCGCTGCGCCGCCGAGCTCTCCTGGGCGTCGGCAGGTGCGGGAACGGCGAGCGCGGCGCAGGCAACGGCGATTCCAACGATGGCTACACACGTCTTCATGAGCTGCCTCCTTCGGTACTATCCTTCGGATTCCCCGACCACTTCCCACAAGTACGCCGGGTGCCACTGCTGCAGGTGGGTCCGCACCCAGCCGATCAGGCTGACGAGCTTCTCCACCGCATACCGGTACCGGCCACCCTTGACCGTGACGACGAGTGAGACCTGTCCTCTCCGCTTCACGAAGTGCACGTCGGCCGACCGCCGGTCGAGGCGGCGGTGGGGAGGCAGGTCGCGATCGAACAGCGCGGCCAGGAAGCGCTGCAGGTCCGCGTACATGCCGGCGGGAACCTGCTGCAGCATGTTGCGGATGACCAGCGTCCGGTCACGCTCCGCGAGCTCGACCGTCACGGGAGCGTCGACCAGGCGGAACTCGAAGCGGGTCTTCCCCTGCCTGCCCTGCGTCTCGCGGAAGTCGTGGAAGATGCCCCGCTCGGCGTAGGCCTGCAGCCCGTCCCGCACGACCGCCGCCGGCGTCTTGCCCATCGCAGGCCGGGAGCCCAATCAGTAGGAGTAGGCCCCGACGCCCGGCTCGACCTTCCCCAGTATCCCCGGAGGATACACGGACGCATCCCAGAACTCCTTGCGGCCCTGGACGTTCAGGACCGTCGGCAGCCGGTCGTTGACCGCGACGTCGTACGCCCGGCGCAGCGCCGGCAGCACCTCGGCCGCGTCCGTGACGTACTCGCCGTGGCAGCCCAGGGCTTCGGCAACCTTGTCGTAGCGCAGGTTCTCCTGGAAGAGGTGCAGATGCTCCTTCCGCGGGCGGTCGCCGGATCCGGCGCGTCCCCGCTGGGAGGACCAGGTACCCCAGGCGTTGTTGTTGTAGACCACGACGATCGCCGGGATCCGGTACTTGGCCAGCGTCTCCATCTCCATCCCCGTGATGCCGAAGCCGGCGTCGCCGGTGACGGTGAGGATGGGACTCCCCCGGTACGGCGCCTGCGGGCCGGTCCCGAGCTGCATCGCGACGCCGGCACCCACGGTGTAGGCGATGTCCGGGCCGACGACGATCTCCCAGTACGGCCCGTTCAGGATCTGCCCCGGGCGGTACGCCCGCAGGTACTGCCGCGTGTAGCGGGCGATCCCGTAGCCCCCGGAGACGATCGTCAGCTCGTCCTTCGGGACATCCCCGTGATGCAGGAAGTCGCCGACCGCCCGGGCGATGGCCGCGGGATGCACCGCATTGGGCTCGGAGTACGGCCGGCACCGCGCGTAGATCGCGTCGCGCTGCTGGTTGTACTGCTCCTCGGCGGCGCGCACCTCCGCGATCCAGCTGTCGTGATTCATGCGGGGCGCCTTGTCGGTCAGCGCCTGCAGCGCGGCCTTCTCGCAGCTCACGATGCCGACGTCGATCGGGATGTCGCGGCCGATCTCCTCGGGCACCGGGTGAATCCGGATGTACTTGGCATTGAAGGGAAACGCCCACTGGCCGAGGGTCGGCATGCGGTAATGGCCCACCACCAGGACCACGTCCACGCTGCCGTAGGAGTCCGGCGCGGCGCTCGCGGACAGCGGGTGGTCGTCCGCGAAGGTGCCCTTCTGCGGGGCGGCCTCGGCGACCGGAATCTGGGTCCGTTCCGCAAAGGCCTTCAGCTCGGCCCAGGCCCGCTTGGCGAAGACGCCCTGGCCGCACACGATCATCGGCCGCCGCGCCTGCCGGAGCAGATCGATGGCCGCGGTGACGGCCTTGGGCTCCGGGTGCGGGCTGGCTTCCGTGCGGTACCTGGACTTGTCGTAGTAGTAGCTCAACTGCCGCGGCGACTCGAACCGGGCGCCGAGAATGTCGGCCGGGAAAACCAGGTGCGTCGACCCGGGAACGCCGGTCTTCATCTGCCGGAACGCTTCGGCGGTGTGCTCCCAGATGCGATCGGCGGTCAGGATGGTCTTGCCCCACTTCGTCACGCCCGTGGTCATCCACTGGTCGCGCCACGTGCCGGCCACCATCCCCTTCCGTCTCCCCGTATCCTCGTCGGAGACCCGGCCCGCGCCGCTCAGGATCAGGATGGGAGAGCAGGCGCCGTGCGCGATGGTGAACGGCGACATGCCCATGGCCAGACAGCCGCCCCACTGCGCGTTGATCGCCGCGATCTCGCCCGTGACGCGGTAGAACGCGTCGCAGGCATGCCCCATGTGTCCGTCGTTCCGGCCCCCGTACGACGGGATGCCGGCCTCGGCCAGCGCGTTCTGGACGGCGTAGTTGCCCGGACAGTGGATGAACGCGGCGAGCCCCTCGGCCTTGCAGCACTCGGCGAACACGTTGGCGGCCGTCATCGGCCACGTGCGCTCCGGCAGCGGCGCCGCGCGGGACGGCTCGAACTCGGGCGCGAGCCTGATATCCGCATCGGGAGGAGCGGCGGCGGCTTCGCCCACGAGAGCGGAGGGGCCGGCCGGGGCCACCGCGGCAGCCGCACCGGCGCCCACGCCCGCCCGCTTCAGGAACCGCCTTCTCGACATCGCCGTCTTGCTTGTGGTCACGGAACTCCTCCCGACTGGCTCGTACCGCCAAGGCTCATTCTTGCACAGCCGATTGCCTGCCTACGGGTCGATGCGGTAGACGCGATTCTCCGCATAGCTCGACACGTAGAGGCTGCCGTCGCCCACCGCGATGCCCGACAGGAACCCGACGGACGTCGACCCCCCGATGCTCTTCTGCTCCAGACTGTCGAGGGTAAGGCCGTCCGCAGTCGGCGTTGCCGCGCCGGTCTCGGGATCGACCTGCGTCACGCGGCCCCCTTCCTCCTCGACGACGTACAGCGTCCCGTCCTCGCCGGCGGCGATGCCTTCGGGGCCGGCCAGACCGTCGGCCACCACCCGGGGCGGGTCGATGCGCTCGCCGTCGTCGAGGACCTGCAGGATCGTCCCGCTGCGATCCGCAACGTAGAGATCGCCGCCATGGACCGCCAGACCGGCGGGCGCCTCGAGACCGGTCGCCAGCACGGTGCGGGCAGCGGGCGCCGCGGGGTCGAAGCGCAGCACGCTGCCCGTCTCGTACTCGCTCACGACGATGTCGCCATCCAACGCGAGCGCGTCGAGCGCCTCCTCGAAGCCGTCGAAGCGTGCGACCAGGCGATCGCCCTCCGGATCCCAGATGCTGACGCTGCTGGCGCCGGCCAGGATCAGCTGCGAGCCGTACGGGTGCGCCGACAGCGCCTCTCCCAGGTCGGAGCCGACGCCGGTCACCACGTGGACCTCCGCGCCGGTCTCGGGATCCAGCTCCCGCAGCGCGCGTCTGTCGGCGAGAAACAGCCGCCCGCCGCCGTCGGCCGCCGGCAGGTAGGCCAGGCCACCGGGGAAGCTGACGCCGCCCGCGATGACCGTCCGGTTCGTCTCGGGTCCGAGGACCTCCACGATGAAGCTGTGGGCGTAGCTCGACACGAAGAGCCGGTCGTCCGCGTCGAAGGCCAGGTTGTCGCTGCCGGCCCCGGTCCGGCCGACCAACTCCCTGTCCCCGGTCGCGACGTCTACCCGAAACAGCTCGCCGGTCCCGCTGTCGAGCACGTGCAGCCGGTGCTGCGAGTCGAACTTGAGCGCGACCGGACGCTCGAATTCCGAGGAGACCGTTTCGAAGGTGCCGCGATCGACGTCGACCCGCACCACCTCGCTGGCGGACGGCCGCGGGCCGTACAGCCGATCGTCGGGACCCCAGTCCATGCCGTTCAGGCCGCAGCCCGGACCGAGCTGGTCCGTGATGAGGCGCGGCTCCTCGACGCCGTCCGGATCGAGCTCGAAGAGGTGGTCGCCGAGCGCGCACTGGGAAACGAACAGCCGGCCGTCATCCGAGAACGTGATCGGGTTCACGCCGGGACCGGGAGAGGCGATCACGGTGGTCGTCCCGTCGGGCGCGCGCTTCGCGACATCGCCGAAGGCGAACTCGGTCCAGTACAACGAGCCGTCCGGCCCGAAGATGAGATCGTCGGGGCCCTGCACGCCCTCCTCGGGCCCCCAACGCTCCAGGACCTCCCCGCTCTCGGGGTCGAGCGCCAGCACCTCCGCGCTCGACGCGCTGACGACATGCAGGCGCCCGTCCGGACCGAAGTACATGCCGTTCGTTGCGTGCAGGGGTCCGCCCTCGGCGAGGACCGTCACCGTCCAGGCGGCCGGCTCCGGCGGCTCCGGCGCCCCGCAACCGACGAGCAGCGCCATGCCGACACCCACGCTCCACGCGCGGGCTCCGACATGCCGAGATGATCCGGACTGTCTGGTCCAGGCCGACCGCGCTTCTGTTCGCAAAGACATCACTTCTCCTCTGTCCTCCGGTCAGGAACCAATCTCGGTGCGCGCCCGCTTCAGGTGCGCGGCCAGGGCCATGAGCCGGCGGTCCCGCCAGGCCTGACGCGCCGGCAACCCGGACTCCGCCACGCGGCTCCGGCACTCGTCGTGGGCCTTGGCGATCACGTCGGCGGACCACGGCTGCGCCGGCTCTCCCTGCTTGACGAACTCGAAGAACCCGGGGGCCAGGCGGGCCGCGTAGTCGGCCAGTCCCCGCGGGGCGTTCAGGTCGATCGTCTCGAAGGGGCCGATGAAGGCCCAGCGCCGGCCGAGGCCCGCGGAGATGGTCCGGTCGATGTCCTCCGCGCTGGCGTAGCCTCCCTCGAGCAGCCTGAACGCCTCCCAGAGCAGGGCCGCCTGGAGCCGGTTCGCGATGAACCCGTCGATCTCGCGCGCGATTCGCACCGGCGTCATGCCGGCCTCGGACATCAACGCCGCGACCCGGTCCACGCTGGCGGGATCGGTCCAGGGCGCGGGGCAGA
Organism: Vicinamibacterales bacterium; assembly: GCA_965222265.1. Taxonomy (GTDB): domain Bacteria; phylum Acidobacteriota; class Vicinamibacteria; order Vicinamibacterales; family UBA8438; genus JAAXGX01. Next base: position 2,942,679 of record CBDCTP010000003.1, on the reverse strand, counting down.
TCTCCACCAGCGGGATCACGTACGGCGGATTGATCGGATGGGCGATGAGGCACCGCGGCGCGCACGCGAGTCCCTGCGTGAACACGGAAGCCGGGATGCCGGAGGACGAGCTGCCGATGATCGTATCGCTGCCGACGACGGCGTCCAGCCGGCGGTAGAACGTGCGCTTGACTGCGGCGTTCTCGAACACGCTCTCCTGCACGTAGGAGACGCCCTGCACCGCTTCGTCCAACCCGGAGCAGCCTGCGATCCGCGCCAGGACGGACGGCGCGTCGTCCAGCAGCTCGTGGCGCACCAGCTCGCGGGCATTGGCCGCGATGCGCGCCTCGGCCGCGGCAAGCTGCGACGCCTCCTGATCGAAGAGTCGGACCCGCCAGCCGGCGCGGGCGAAGACGAGCGCCCAGGCGCTGCCCACGAGACCGCACCCGACTATCGCGACATGCCTCGGCACACCCAGTCTCCTTCCAGCCGCACTAGAAGCTGCCGAACAGCGACCCCAGCAGGACGACCAGGCACGTGGCCGCAAACGGGCCCGCCACCGCCACCGCCGCGATGTCGGGATAGGACCGGCGATGATCCAGGCGGCAGATGGCCAGCAGCGTGATGACCGCGCCGTTGTGCGGCAACGTGTCGAAGCCGCCGCTGGCCATGGTGGCGACGCGGTGCAGGAGCTCGGGGGAGATCCCCGCCACCGCGGCCAGCTGCAGGTAGCTCTCGGCGAGCGCGTCCAGCGCGATGCTCAGGCCGCCCGACGCGGAGCCGGTGATGCCTGCCAGGACGTTGATGGAGAGGGCCTCGGAGATCAGCGGGTACGACGGCGCCAGACCGAGCAGCGAGTCGCGGATGCGGGCGAACGACGAGAGCGCGGCAATCGTCGCGCCGTAGCCCACCTCGGACGCGGTGTTGAAGATGGGCAGCATGCTGCCGAACGTGCCCTCGTTGATCGAGGCCACCGGGCGCCGGAGCTGGCGCCGGTACAGCAGCAGATGGAGCAGGATCGCGCCGAAGATGGCGGCGATCAGCGACCACAGGCCGAGCACCGCTTGCGGCGTGGTGGCCCCGAACCGCTCCTCCGCCAGGTAGCCGTGGTCCATCGCGGGCAGCACCCACCTCGACAACGCCAGGTTGATCACGAGCACCATGGCCAGCGGGGTGACGGCCTTGGCGAAGGCCGCCGCGGACGGCGCCCGACCCGCCTCGCTCGCGCCCTCGGCCACCTCGGCGTCGTCGAGCGGCTCCCCGTAGCCCTCCCCGCGGCGCTGCATCCTCCGGGCCCGGCCGTCGAGCCACAGATAGCCGAAGCCGAACATGACGACGGCGCCGATCATGCCCAGTCCCGGCGCGGCGAACGCCGTCGTGCCGAAGAAGGGCATGGGAATGGCGTTCTGGATGGCGGGCGTGCCCGGCAGCCCCGACATGGTGAAGGTGAACGAGCCCAGCGCGATCGAAGCCGGGATGAGTCGCTTCGGAATCCGCCCCGCCCTGAACAGCTCCACCGCGATCGGATAGACGCTGAACGCCACGACGAACAGCGAGACGCCGCCGTAGGTGAGCACTGCGCAGGCCAGGATGACCGCCAGCACCCCGCGTTCGGCGCCCAGCTTGAACGCCACGAACCGCCCGATGACCGCGGCGGCGCCGCTGTCGCTCATGAGCTTGCCGAGGATGGAGCCGAGCAGGAAGACCGGGAAGTACTGCAGGAGGTAGCCGCCCAGCGCGGGCATGAACACCTGCGTGTAGGACGCGAGCAGGGGGGCGTCGGCGTGGAACAGGCAGGCGAGCAACGCCATCACGGGGGCCAGGACCAGGACATTGATCCCCCGATAGGCGAAGTACATCAGCCCCAGCAGCGAGACGACGACGCCGAGGATCTCCATGGCTGGCGTCAATCAAACGGGGCTACGCCCCGAACCCCCGGCGTCCGCTTGCGGGGACCCCTTCGCCCCGCGCCGCTCCCACCGAGGCGCGCTGTGCGCGCCTTGCGGAGTCTGCACCTTTCTACGGCGCGGACTCCTACCGGCTGTCCGCCTCTCCCTCCAGGGCGCGCGCGCCGCCGAGGATGTTGATCATCGAGTAGTTCCCCTCGTGGCACGCGTATTCGAACAGCGGCAGGTCGCTCTTCTCCATCGGCAGATTGACCGTCCAGGGCGCCGTCCACGTGCCGGGGTCGGTGACGGTGTACACGTACTCGAGCGTGTCGTCGTCCAGCCGGCGGAAGCTCTCGACCAGCGTCATCCGGTCGCTCGACCCGCGCCAGGCCCGCTTCTCGGCGAAGTTCCGCGTCTCCACGACCAGCGTGTCGCCTTCCCAGCGCCCCCGCGAATCGCCGGACCACTGCTGCACGCGGTCTTCGAGGTGCGGCTGGCCGTCCAGCGGGATGACCCGCGCCGTGTGCACCATCTCGGTCAGCAGGACCAGGTGCCGCGGCGTCTGGAAGATCTGCACGTTCTGGTTGTAGGCGGCCGGCGTGATCGGCGGCCCGGCATTGAAGCCCTGGATGCAGCGGTCGTAGGTGCTCAGGTCGGTATAGGTCTCCGGATACTCGACGTTGAACGAGCCCAGGGGGATGTCCGCCCGCGCCTGGCCCTCTTCCGTCAGCTCGGGGATGCGCCCGTTCGGCGGATCGATGACGAGCGAGGTGCGCCGCGTCTCGATGACCGTGGTGCCGCGGTCCATCCAGAAGTTGTTGTAGCCGCCGACGTTGCCGCCGGCCTCGGTCGTGCGCCGTCCCTGCTCCCACAACTCGAGATTCCTGTCGAACTCCGCCTGCTCGCGCTCGGTGGCCTCTTCGGCCGTCAGGAACACCTTGTCGCCCAGATCCTCCGGCCGCTCGAGCGGCGTGAGGGTCCGGAAGTCCCAGACGCCCTGCAGATCCGGCTCGCCCCAGCCGGTGCGCGGCGCCTCCTGCGCGGCCGCCGATACGGCGAACGCGACCAGCCCGACCACCGCCGCCACGAGCGCTCTCTTCGTCCTGAAACCTGTCATGTCACCACCTCCCGCTGAACGCGCGTACAAGCCTCGCCTTTCGGCGGCGCCAAGTCAATCGCCTGACGCCGCGGACGCCCGCCCAGCGTCCACTCGCCGTGCGACCCACCTCCAGCGCCCCAGCGCGAGTGCGGCCAGCACGATCGCGGCGCCGGCTGCCATCGTCAGCCCGCTCAGGGCCGGCTCCTCCGGAGCGGGCGGTGCTCCGCCGTGCTCGTCGACGGGGTCGTGTTGCCGCTCGCCCGGGGCGGCGGGCAGCTCCTCCGCCGCCGCTGCTGCTCCCGCCGCGGGCGGCGCCGTCGTGGCCGCCGCCTCGCGACGCTCCCCGATCGCATGGAGATGGCCGGTGGTCCGGATGAAGATCTGCCCCTCGGACACCGCGGGCGAGCTGAGGACGTAGTCGTCGAGGTCGTTCTCCGCCAGCACCTCGAACTCGGGTCCGGCCCGCAGGACGGTGGTCAGGCCGCTCTCGCTGGTAACGTAGATCCTGCCGTCGGCGAGCACCGGCGACGCGCTGTACGTGCCCCGGCGAATGCGCTCGGGGCCGTAGACCGGCGCGCCGGTCTTCGCGTCCGTGACGTGGACGATGCCGCGGTCGTTCACGACGTAGAAGTACCGGCCGTCGGTCACCGGCGTGGGCACGTCGGGCCCCTCGTTGGTGGACCAGATGACGTGCGTGTCGAGCACGTCGCCCCGTCCCCCGGGGCGCAGCGCGAGCAGCGGCCGGACCCGCGTCGGCGCGTAGATCACGCCGTCCCGCACGAGCGGCGAGGCCACGATGCGGTAATCGCGTTGCCGCGTGGGGTTCAGTCCGTCCGCCCGCCACAGCTCCTGCCCGGTCTCCGGATCGTGCCCGGTCACCGCGTCCCCGCCCGTGACGACGATCTCCGTGGTCCCGTCGTACGTCAGCAGCGCGGGCGTCGAGTACGCGTCCGGAGACTCCCGCACCGCCAGCGTCGGCCGCTCGACCCGCCAGGCCGTCTCGCCGCCGAGCGCGTCGATCCGCAGCACGTAGGACGGGTCGTCCGTCCGCATGCCGTGCAGTACCTGCACGAAGAGCGCCCCGTCGTGCAGCAGCGGCGACGAGGCGTAGCCCCAATTCAGCCCGAAGGGGCCGTACGAGGCCGGGATGTCCCGCCTCCAGAGCTCGTTGCCCTCGACGTCGAACGCCTTGAGGACGCCCGTGCCGGTCATCACCCAGACGCGCTCGCCGTCGGTAACCGGGGACGGCGACGACAGATTCTGCTTGCGGAGCCGGCGGTTGCCGTCGCTCAGGTGCCGCGTCCAGAGCGGTTGTCCCGTGTCGCGATCCAGGCACCAGAGCTCGATGTTGTCGTCGTCGACCGCCACGTTCAGGAAGATGCGGTCGCGCCATACGATGGGCGTGGAGCCCGAGCGGGCGGGCAGCGGCAGCTTCCAGGCGATGTTCCGCTCGGTGTCCCACTCGACCGGCAGGTCCGTTTCGGTGCTGACGCCGTCCCCGGTCGGCCCGCGCCAAGCCGGCCAGTTCTCCGCCCCGGCAACGCCTGCGGCCGAGGTCGCGGCCAACAGCAGGGCGAACAGGCCGGCGACGATTGGTTGAGAACGCATGGTTTCCTCCGGGGAGCTCTCGCCTCTCACGAACTCTCATGAAGAGGATAGAGCATCATCGAGGCCGGATTGGCGCGCTCCAGTGACCCGCCTGGCGGGCCGGTGCTATGGTGGGTGGTCGGAATTCCGATGACGGAGCCGAACGGCGAGGAGAAGCCGGATCTACGAGTCGGCCTGCCGCGAGGGCAACCCTGCGTTGACCCGCATCCTCGAGGCGGCGGGGCTATTGGAGGCGCAGCGGTGATCGAGAACGGAACGGAAGGCCGAAGGATGCTGGTTGTTGTCGCGGTGGCCCTGCTGGCGACCGCCGGGGTCGCGACGCAGGCTGCCGCGCAGGAGGTACCTGGTGCGGCGGCGTACCAGGCGGAGTGCGCGGAGTGCCACGGCGCGCGGCTGGAAGGGGGCGCCCACGGTCCGGCGCTGACCGGGACGAGCTTCACCAGCGTGTGGGACACGCGTTCCGACGACGAGCTGGTCGAGTACCTCCAGGCCGAGATGCCGCCCGGCCGGGAGGGCCAGCTCGGCGCGGAGACCTATCGGGAGATCGCCGAGCTGATTCGGGGTCTCGGCGCGGTGGATCCGGCGGTCCTCGCGGCGATGGGGTTCGGGCCGGCGGCGCCCCAGACCGGCACGACGCGGTTCCGGGACAGCGGCGCCGGGGAGCTGACGGCGGTCACCGACGACCTGCTGCGGCGCCCGCCCGCGGACGACTGGCTGGCCTGGCGCCGAACGCGCGACAACCAGGGCTACAGCCCGCTCGACCAGATCACGCGCGAGAACGTGGGCGAGCTCGAGCTGGCCTGGGTGCTCGCGATGCGGGAGGGTCAGAACCAGACGGCGCCGCTCGTGCACGACGGGGTGATGTTCCTGGCCAACCCGGGCAACGTCGTCCAGGCCATCGACGCCGCCACCGGCGACCTGATCTGGGAGTACCGCTACGGCTATCCGCCCGACGCGCTCAAGGGCACCGGGGCGACGCGCGGCCTCGCGCTGTACGGCGACAAGGTGTACCTGGCGGCGTACGACGCGTCGATCGTCGCCATCGACATGCGCACCGGCGAGCAGGTCTGGCAGACGACCAAGGCCGACTACACCCAGGGGTTCACGCACACCTCCGCGCCGGTCATCGCGAACGGCGTCGTGGTCAGCGGCATCAACGGCTGCGAGCGGTTCACCGACGCCGGCTGCTTCATCACCGGGCACGACCCCGACACCGGCGCCGAACTCTGGCGCACGTCGACCATCGCCCAGCCGGGCGATCCCAACAACAGCAGCTGGGGAGACATCCCGCCGCATCTGCGGGGCGGGGCCGACATGTGGATACCGGGTGCGTACGACGCGGCCCTGGACCTGTTCTACATCGGGACGGCGCAGGCGAAGCCGTGGGTGGCCGCCAGCCGCGGCATGTCGACGACGCACGATGCGCTCTACACGAACTCGACGCTGGCGCTCGACCCGCGGACGGGCGAGGTGGCGTGGTTCTTCCAGCACGTGCCGGGCGAGACGCTCGACCTCGACAGCGTGTACGAGCGCATGCTCGTCGACGTCGACGGCGACCCCCTGCTGCTGACGGCGGGCAAGGACGGGCTGCTCTGGAAGCTGCGCCGCGACGACGGGCGGTTTCTCGACGTCAAGGAGATGGTCTACCAGGACATCTTCGATGCCATCGACCGGGAGACGGGGCGCGTCACCTATCGGCAGGACATCCGGGACGCGCAGGTCGGCGACCCCGTGCCCGCCTGCCCCGGCTACTTCGGCGGCCGCAACTGGATGGCGTCGGCCTACAGTCCCGAGACCGGCGCGGTCGTCTTCCCCCTGGTCCAGGCGTGCATGACGCTGACCGGCCGGCCGGTGGAAATGGTCGAGGGCAGCGGCACCGAGGCGGGCATCGCCGAGTTGCGGCCGATGCCCGGGTCGGACGGCAACATCGGCAAGCTCACCGCCTTCGACGTGCGGACGTTCGAAGAGCGCTGGAGCTACCAGCAGCGTGCCCTGTTCCTGACGTCGGCGTTGACCACGGCCGGCGGCCTGGTCTTCGTCGGCGATCTCGACCGCTACTTCCGGGCCTTCGACGTCGAGACCGGCGAGATCCTCTGGGAGCGCCGCCTCGGCAGCGCGGGGCACGGCTACCCGATCACCTACGCCGTGGGCGGCAGACAGTACGTCGCGGTCCCGACCGGCCTCGGCCTGTTCCGGATCGTCTCGGCCTCGCTCAGCCCGGAGATCTTCGCGCCCGAGAACGGCAACGCGATCTATGTGTTTGCCCTGCCGGAGCATGATGGCGTTCCGTAGTAGTCCGTAGCTCGAAGCCGTGACGCACGACTACATCATCATCGGAGCCGGCACGGCGGGGTGCGTGCTCGCGAACCGGTTGTCGGCCGACCCCGACGCCAGCGTGCTTCTGCTCGAGGCCGGCGGCAAGGACGACTACTTCTGGATCGACATCCCGGTCGGTTATCTCTACACCATCGGCAACCCCCGCACCGACTGGTGCTACAAGATCGAGCCTGATCCCGGGCTCAACGGCCGCACCATCGGCTATGCCCGTGGCCGGGTCCTGGGCGGCTGCTCCTCGATCAACGCGATGATCTACATGCGGGGGCAGAAGGGCGACTACGATCACTGGGCGTCGCTCGGCAACCGCGGCTGGGACTGGAACGAGGTGCTGCCGGTGTTCAAGCGCTCGGAGGACTACCAGCACGGCGCCGACGAGTTCCACGGTGCCGGCGGCGAGCTGCGGGTCGAGGAGCGGCGGGTGAGCTGGCAGATCCTCGACGCGTGGCGGGACGCCGCCGAGGAGTGCGGGATTCCGAAGATCGCCGAGTTCAACCGGGGCGACAACTTCGGCAACGCCTACTTCCAGATGAACCAGCGCGGCGGCCGACGCTGGAGCGGCACCAAGGCGTTCCTGCGCCCCGTCATGCATCGGCCGAACCTCACCGTGCGGACCGACGCCCAGGTGCGGCGCCTCGCCGTCGAAGCGCGCGACGCTGGCCCCCGAGCGACCGGCACCGAGCTGATAACGGGCGAGCGGCTGGCGGCGCGGCGCGAGGTGATCCTGGCCGCCGGCTCCATCGGCTCACCGCAGATCCTGCAGTTGTCCGGCATCGGTCCGGGCGACCTGCTGCAGCGGCACGGAATCGAGGTGGTGCACGAACTGGCCGGGGTCGGGGAGAACCTGCACGACCATCTGCAGATTCGCACCATCTTCAAGGTACGGAACACCGTCACCCTGAACCTGCAGGTGAACTCGCTGCTCGGCAAGGCGGCGATGGGGCTCGAGTACCTGCTGTTCAAGACCGGTCCGCTGACGATGCCCCCGTCGCAGCTCGGCGCCTTCGCCCGCAGCGACCCGTCGCGTGTGTCCGCGAACATCGAGTGGCACGTGCAGCCGCTGTCCCTCGACAAGTTCGGCGACCCGCTGCACGAGTTCAACGCGATCACGCCGTCGGTCGCCAATCTGCAGCCGACGAGCCGCGGGCACGTCCGCATCAGCAACCCGGACCCGCTGCAGGCGCCGGCCATCACCCTCAACTACCTGTCCACCGACCAGGACCGCCAAGTCGCGGTCGCCGGCCTGCGGTTCACGCGGCGCATCATGGCCGCGCAGGCCCTGGCCCCGTTCGAGCCGCGGGAATGGAAGCCCGGCCTGGAGGTCGACAGCGACGAAGCGCTGGCCCACGCGGCCGGCGACCTCGGCACGACGATCTTCCACCCCGTCGGGACCTGCAAGATGGGACGCGACCCGCTGGCGGTCGTCGACGATCGGCTCGCGGTGCACGGGGTGTCCGGCCTGCGGGTCGTAGACGCGTCGGTGATGCCCCGGATCACGTCGGGCAACACCAACGCGCCCACCGTGATGATCGCCGAGAAGGGTGCGGAGTTCGTCCGGAAGGACGCCGCGGGACGGTAACGAGAGCGGCTCTCGCGACCTCCGCTGCTCTCCTTCCCAACCTGCCGGCCAAGCCGCCGGAGACTAAGAGGCGCGGGACACGCGCGGCCGAATGTTGTGGGATAAAGGCAGATCCGGCTGTTGAATACGTCAACACCTTGTTGATATCGTCGTCTGTGCCAACAGGTTACGCGGGACGGCACGCCGTCGATGGCCGCGCGGTGACCTGGGGAATCTTGGCTACGGCCATCCCGAGACCGAGACTGGGCACTGATGGAGTGGCTCCCCCCGCCCGAAGGTGGCGACGCGAAGACCACGACTGGCAGCAGCGTGTTGATTTGGCTCCTCCTCGCCGGCGCGGGCATTTTCGTTGCGACGTTCAGGGTGTGGCTGAAGGGGTTCCTCCTTCAGCATCTTCCGAGCTACGGACAGGTCGCCCTCGCGCTTGCGAACGCGCGTCGGACCACACCGCAACCCCTCACAGACCGTTTCCGCATCGTGCTGTGCTGGTTGGATCACGACGACCCCAAAGGGACCAACGCAAGACACGTCGCGCAGGCCTTCAGGAGCGTCGAGGGCGTTCAACTGGTTCGTTCCGCCCATGCCTTGACAGCCCTCCCCGGGGACGGGAGCGATTGGCGCGACGTCCTGCGAAAAAAGGCGCGTTCAGTACTGGAAAGCTGGAATGCGGACCTGGCTGTTGTCGGTGAGGTCAAGGAGTCTGGCAAGACGTTGAGCCTGTGGTTCGTACCACGCTCTGGCGACGGCACGCTCAGTCGCGGGGACACGCACTACGTGTTGGAAAGAGCAACTCTTGGGCCGGATTTTCACGAAGACCTCCGCACCGAGCTCACCACAGCGGCCCTGGTGGCGGTAGCCCCGCTCGCGAAATCCGAAACGCGCGGGCGCGTACTGGGGAAGGAGCTAAGGGGCGCTACAGAGAAGCTCGCTGCCTTGGTCGACAATCCTGCCGAGACCGAGCCTGGTGAACGGCGAGCTCGCTTGCAGGTGTCTCTAGCCACTGCCCTTCAGGCCCTTGGGGAGCGGGAGCGCGGCACCGAGCGGCTGGAACGGGCCGTGGGTACCTACCGCGCTGCTCTCGAGGAATACACGCGCGAGCGCACGCCTTTCAAGTGGGCCGAGACCCAGAGCGGCCTCGGCATCACCCTTGCTCGGCTGGGGGAGCGGGAGCGCGGCACCGAGCGGCTGGAACAAGCCGTGGACGCCTTCCGCGCCGCCCTCGAGGAATACACCCGCGAGCGCGCGCCTCTCAGGTGGGCCGTGACGCAGCACAACCTCGGCACCGTCCTTGCCACCTTGGGCGGGCGGGAAAGTAACTCCGAGCGCTTGGAACAAGCGGTGCGGGCCTTCCATGCGGCCCTCGAGGAATGCACCCGCGAGCGCGCGCCTCTCGATTGGGCCGCGACGCAGAATAACCTCGGTGGCACCCTTCAGACCCTCGGCGAGCGGGAGAAGAGTACTGAGCGCCTGAAGCAGGCCGTAGACGCCCACTGCGCGGCGCTCAAGGAATACACGCGCGAGCGCGTACCCATCGACTGGGCTACGACGCAGTATAACCTCGGCACTGCCTTTCAGACCCTTGGCGAGCGGGAGAGCGACTCCGATCGCCTGGAACACGCCGTGGGCGCCTTCAGTGCCGCCCTCAAGGAATACACCCGCGAGCGCACGCCTCACTGGTGGGCCGCGACGCAAAACGGCCTTGGAAATTGCCTTGCGATATTGGGCGAGCGGGAGAGCAGCACCGATCGTCTGAAACAGGCCGTTGGCGCCTTCTGCGCCGCCCTCGAGGAATACACCCGCGAGCGTGTGCCTCTCGATTGGGCCACGACGCAGAACAACCTCGGCAATACTCTTGCGGCCCTGGGCCGGCTGGAGAACGACCCCGACAGCTTGGAACAGGCCGTGGGCGCTTTCCGCGCCGCCCTCGAGGAACGTACCCGCGAACGCCTGCCCCTCGATTGGGCCACGACGCAGAACAACCTCGGCGGTGCCCTTCTTGTGCTGGGTGAGTGGGAGGGCGGGACCGAACGGCTCGAACAGGCCGTAGACGCCCTCCGCGCTGCCCTTGCTGTGTTGACCGCCGCAGGGGCGCCGCGGTTCCTCGCCATCGCGCAGGACAATCTTGCCCGCGTTCTCAAGATACTCGACGCCCGAAGAAAGCGTCCCTGAATGCTACCCCGCGCCCGAGTGGCGTCGCGGACGGTCCAGACGGAGCCGGGCGTGCGACTCGCCGCGGTCTTGCAACGCGATACTGGAGGAACGCGCGAAACCGCGGCTGCCAGACGTTCTGCGAAACGATTGGGATCCGGAAACCCGGAAGCAACCGACGGTTGACGGACGCAGAATCGACAGCGCACAGACTGGCGCGAGGAGCACCCGGGCTTTCTAGACGCTACTTGCGCGTGGATCGATCGTCGGCCAGCCCCTCTGCCGGGGCGACGTCGGCGCGAGCGTACGTGCATTCGTCCTCGCCCGCTGAGAACTGGTCGATGCACGCGAGGAGCACCGGTACCCCCCCGTCTTGACGTCAGAGCGGTGCTGACGCTGAGTTGGTACCTGACGACGGCAAGCAAGTGCGCAGCGGAGCGGAGCGGCGTCTATCCTCAAGATTCAAGGCAGCCCGGTACTGGAAGGCTGCCGCATCCAGAGTGAGACCGGCTCGGCCCGCAGTGTGTCGCCCTCCATCAACCGCGCGCCGCATCCAACGGAACCACCAGCGTCAGCACCGATGGGTGGGCCGCCGCGGCGCCTTGACGCCGGCAACTTGCCGCCATACAGTGAGCAAATGCCGGACTCGCTCACGGAGGTCACTGTACCTCTGCCGACTGCCTCCCTCACCGCCGAGCAGCTCGGCGGGCGCCGCACGATCGGCCGCCAGGTCCGGTCGGATGCCGAGTTGGCCAGGGCGGTGGAACTGGGGCTCCCGACAGCCGCGATTGACGCGCTACGGAAGCGGGGCGTCACGGAGCGCGACATCGCGGCCCTCATCATCAAGCCCCGCACGCTGTCGCACCGTCGCGCCCAACGCAGCAGGCTGACGGTGGAGGAGTCCGACCGCGCGGTCAGGCTCGCGCGGGTGAAGGCGCTTGCCGAGGAGACCTTTTCCGACACCCGCAAGGCCGACCTCTGGCTCCACCGGGAACTGTCGGTTCTGGATGGACGGCGGCCGATCGACCTGGTTCGGACGCAGGTCGGCGCCAGGATGGTCGAGGACCTGCTGGCGGGCATCGCCTGGGGCGCCGCCGTCTGATGCACCTCTGGCGGCTCTCGACCAGCACGTATGCGGAACGTTTCGATGGCGGGTACGGGCTCGGGAACGACGGTCGATGGAACAGGCGGGGCCGCCCGGTGACCTACTGTTCGACCGGTCCCGCGCTCTGCGTACTCGAGAAGCTCGTGCACATCAGCGACGTGTCCCTGCTCCCCGACAACCTGATGGTCGTGCGCTACGAGGCGCCGGACGATCTGAAGATCGACGAAGTGCTCCTCGACAGCCTGCCGGAACGTTGGAACTCGCTGGGCAGCCTGACCCAGCGTCTCGGAAACAACTGGCTGGACGGTGTCTCGGCCTGCCTTCTTCGCGTCCCGTCGGTCATCGTGCCGATAGCGGACACCCGTGACAGGAACGTGTTGATAAACCATCGCCACGAGGACGCGGGCCGCATCACACTGTCGCGCATCGAGACGTTCCGATACGATGCCCGCTTGTTCACGTTCGGTTAGCACTAGGGCTGCGGACCGTTCGTGACGCGGGCCCCTCCAGGCCGCCCGCGTCGTGGCGGTGCCGGGTGCCTTCCGTCCTTGTGGTCGAGACCATGATGGTCCTAGAATGTGGACATGCGGTCCATCAAGGTGACCGAGCTAAAGGCCCACTTGAGCCGGTATCTGCGGCAGGCTTCCCGTGGGGAGCGGATAACCGTCAGAGATCGAGACGAACCGATTGCCGAGTTGGGGCCTGCTCGCGGGGAGCCGCTATCCTGGCGTGACCGTCTGGTGCGCGAGGGCCGGCTCCGACCCGGAACTCAGGACTGGGGCGCACTGAAGATTACCACCATCGAGCGGCGCGTGGACATCCAGTCGTCGCTCCGCGCCGTCCGCGAGGATCCAGGTGAAGTACGTCGACGCGAGCGCGGTGCTCCGGGTCCTGTTCGCTGAGCCCGGGCCGTCGGTGCCGCTGCTGGCCACCGAGCACGTGGTGTCCTCCCAGCTCATCGAGGTCGAAGCCTTCCGGGCTGTCGATCGCGAGCGGCTGCTCGGGGGCCTGAACGATGCCGAGACGGCCATCAAGCGCAAAGAGCCGACCGAGCTGCTTGTCATGACGGATCTCGCGCCCGTGGACGACGCGGTGATAGAACGGGCGAAGAGCTCGTTCGCGGTCAATCTCCGCGCGATCGATGCGATCCACGTCGCTACCGCGGAAATGCTGGCCGCTGCCGCCGACGGGGAACCGCTGGAGTTCTGGACGCACGACGAGCGTCAGGCCACGGCCGCCATTTCACGCGGGCTGACCGTCCGCGGCGTCGGCGCCGACCATCGCGATTGAAGTGCCAACGTCCGACCCAGAGAACCCGTGCGGCGGGTTGACCCGCCGGGAACAGTCTCGACGGTGGCGCGGACGGCAAGTCTCGGACTCGCTGAACGCAGCGAGCGCTGCGATCCTCTCAGTCATCATGAGCAGAGCCCGCTGACGTCGACCTGCTCGCTTCAACGGTCGCAAGCAGCTCATCGACTCCGGTCGTCACCTCGTAGCGGGCCGGTGACTCTCTTACCTTCAAAGCGTCAAAGTGCGCTCTGCTACACGCGATTCTGGCACTCTCGGCGATGCGAAGATCGTCGAGAAACGAGCTGCTCTTGGTCTCCACCACGAGGTAGAGCCGTTCCCCATCGGCGGAATCGGCCAGGACGGCCCAATCAGGATTGTAGCTGCCGAGTGGCGTCTTGACCTGAAACCATCCGGGCAACTTGGCGTACACCTTTACCGCGTCGTTCTTTTCGAGCTGGTCGGCAAAGCGCGCCTCGACGTCCGACTCGTAGACCACGCTCTCGTGGACCGACTTGCTCGCGTCGAGCATGTTCTTCAGATAGCCGGTCAGCTCGTTGGTCTCGAACAGCTCCTGGGCGTAGTAGTGCTCGTCGCCCAGGCGCTGGTACTTGATGCCGTCTACGAGCGCCTGCCGCTTGCAGCGGTTGATCGCCTGACCGGCAAGCTCGATGAACTGCTGCGGGTTGCGCCTGAAGTCGTCGAGGCGCCGGCTTGCGCTCAGAATTCGCTGGACGCTGCGGCGCGTGAGTTGCGTCCGGTCCTGAAGCTCGGTGAGCAGGTCGGGCAGCTCGATGTCGGCCTCGTCCAACACGACCGTCGCGGAGCCGGCCGTCTCGGTGGCCTCCACGCCGGAATGACCGATGGCGATATCCGCCGTGCGCCACTGCAGCCGCGTCTTCGGGATCGGCGGCGCCTCCTGCAGCGCTCGAGCGCATTTCTCGAGCAAGTCTTCGTTGTCGAACGCGACCCGGTAGGTCGTCTTGTGCTTGATCCGGTCCCAGAGCGCCTTGAACTCCGGACTGTGGAGCACCGCCTGGCGCGGACGGACCTGTCGCCGTTCATCGGCGTTCCTGATCTCCAGGCGGCCGGCGAGCTTGCGCAGCACCTTGACGATTTCCGCGTGTTGCGGCGCGAACTCGTCCGGAACGATCAGCTTCTCGTCCTTGAGCGCCGCGCGAAGCGAGTCCTGCACGCGGCCGCTGGAGTCGATGTGGCCCGCCGCCCGCAGGTGATTCCAAAGGACTTCGGACGCCTCGACGCCAAGCGGCTTCACCTGTTCGTCAACGCCGTCAACGACCGGAATCGCCGCAAACTGATGCCGCGCCACCACGCCGAAGCGGAACCCGGTGTCTCGCTCGATTTCCTTCTGGAGGTTCTCGGCGAACGCCTCGTAGCTTTCCATCGCGACGACGGTCAGCGTGTTGACCTCGAAGCCGCGCAGGCGCTGACCTGTCCGGTCGACGCAGAGGCGCAGGCCGCGGCCGATGGTCTGACGCCGCTCCCGCTCCGACCGGATATCCCGCAGGGCGCAGATCTGGAACACGTTGGGGTTGTCCCAACCCTCGCGCAGAGCCGAGTGGGAGAAGATGAACTTGAGCGGCGTGTCGAGACTCAGGAGATTCTCCTTCTCCCGCATGATGAGGTTGTAGGCCCTCTCGGCGTTGTCCCGATTCACCTGATTGTTCTCGGCGGTGTCCGTCCAGCCGCCCTTCCGGTCGATGGAGAAGTAGCCGTTGTGGACGTCTTCGGCCGCCGTGGCCACATCGACTTCCTTGAAGAGGGTGTCGTAGTCGGGATGTCGGGCGAAAAGGCGGTACTCCTCCTCGAAGATGCGGGCGTAGTCGCCCTTGACCGCGTTGCCCTCCGCGTCATAACCCCGGTAGCGGTCCACCTTGTCGATGAAGAAGAGGGTCAGCACCTTGATCCCCTGCGGGCGCAGACGCTTCTCCCTGTCGAGGTGCGCACGGATGGTGCGCCGGATCATCTCGCGCGCAACGGCGGCGGCATCCACGTCTCCCCACGACTCTCCCAGCCGCAGGTAGTGTTCGTCACCCGGCACGCGGAGTTGGAGGAACTCTTTCCCGGGCTCCACACGGACTTCGCCGATGCGGCAATTCTCGTAGACGGCACGGCCCGTCGTCTGCTCGAGGTCGTCGCCGTCCATGACGGTCTTTTCCAGGCGACGAACGCCGCCCGCCGACGCCGCGTCGATTTCGACCCGGGCGCTAACCGTGCCGCGCCGATTGCTCGTGGAGACCAGCCGCACGTAGGGCTTGTTGTGTGCGTCCTGGACTGTGGCCGACGCCACCTCGATCTGCTTCACGAGCTTGCGCTGGTAGGCGTCCACGGCATCGAGCCGGTAGACCATGTGGTGCCGGTCGGCGTGCGTCGCCGAGTAGCGCAGGGTGCAGAGCGGATTCATCGCTCCCAGCGCCTGCCGCCCCTGCCCCTTCAGCCCGCCGTCGACGCTCTGCGGCTCGTCGACGATCACGACGGGCCGGGTCGCGCGGATCAGGTCGATCGGCTTCTCGCCGCCCGTCTTCTCGCTGTCCTTGTAGAGGTTGTTGACGTCCCTCTTGTTGATGGCGCCGACAGTCACCACCATGATCTGGATCTGCGGGCTGGAAGCGAAATTCCGAACCTGGCCGAGCTTCGCGGAATCGTAGAGGAAGTAGTCGAACGGCGTTCCGGAGTAAAGCGCCCGGTAATGATCTTCTGTGATCTGGAGCGATTTGTACACGCCTTCCTTGATGGCGACGGAGGGCACGACGATGACGAACTTGGTGAAGCCGTAGCGCTTGTTCAGCTCGAAGATCGTACGGAGATACACGTAGGTCTTGCCCGTGCCGGTCTCCATTTCAACCGTGAAGTCGCCGGAGGCCAGCGAGTCGGACGGCGGCAGGCCGTGCCGGACCTGAATGTTCTTCAGGTTCGAGAGGATCTCCTCGTCGAGCAGCGTCAGCCGGTTGCCGATGCCGAGATGGTTCTCCGCGAAGAGCCGCTCCCGGGCTTCGGAGGGACCGGGCGTGACAGTGAACTCGGACCGGCAGACTTCCTGGCCGCGAAAGAGGTCGCAGACCGCCTCGATTGCCTGCAACTGGAAGTCGAGGTCGGGTTCGAAATGGAGCTTCATGTTCTCGCCACGCTCCCCTTCCTCTCCTCCCTGGCGCCTCCGTCGGACTGGCCTTCGGCGGCAGCCGGTCCCGCGTCCGTCAGGCGGTACTTCTGAAGTCGGCTTCGGGGCCTGTCGGGAATGGTGTAGCCAATGCTGCCGTCCGCCAGGAGCGCGCTGATTACCCTGTTGAGCTGACCGGAGACGCTCCTTTGCCCCAGGCTCCGGCAGAGACCCGACTTCGACATCGGGCCAGCGGCCAGTTGCCGCAGCACTCTGGCCGCCAGCGACTCTGGCTGTGACTCTGGCCGCGACTCTGGCTGCGACGGCTCGGCCCCGCGAGCCTGCCGCGCCGGTCCTCCGCGTTCTCCGGCCACGCGGCCGGAGACAGACCGATTCGCGGTTCCGACAAACACGAACTCCAGCCGCAACCCATCCGACTCCAGCTCCCAGCGCGGCTCGGCGGTTCCCGCCGCGCGGCACGCGCTCACGATGTGGCCGATACCGCGTCCCCATGCCTCGATCATGCCGGCGCGGAAGAACGCGTTCGCGATCCCCGGATTGTGCGGCACCGAAGCGTGCGTTCCCATGAGCTTGTCGAGAGTCCAGTCGGGCGGCAGGCTCCCCGGGTTCCACAATGAAATCCGGTCGTCGTATACCCGGATCTGAATCGGCGCCGGGTGGCCATAGTCCCGGTGCGCGATCGCGTTCAGGACCGCTTCGCGCAGAGCTTCGCCTGGAGTCGGCGGCGTCTCCCGGCGATAGATGTCCTCGTAGGTGATCTCCGCCTTCGAGTACTTCGTGCGCAGCAGGTCCACGGTGCGGTCCACCTGGGCGAACAGGTTGCCTTCGATAACGTCCTGGTAGGCGAGCTCGGTCTCCGTCCGGAAGTAGCCGATCTTCACGAAGGCGCCCGCGAAGAACCGCGCCGGGACGGGATGGAACAGCAGCACCGCCGCCCGGCGAAGGTGCTCACCCTCGCGCAGATGCAGCATCTCAATCAGATCGCCGGCGGAATCGCTCGCCGTCTCCGCCGGGAGGCGGCCGCTGCCGATCCCGCGCCGCGCGAATTCCTCCAGCGTTCTCCCGTCCAGGTCCCGCAGACCAACGCCCGGCAGCGGCGCGTCGTCCCAGTTGCGGCCATGCTTGCGCAGCAGAAACCGGTTCAGCGCCGCGCCTCGCAGGACCTGCTTGGTGCTGCCGCTACGGTAGTGGTATTCGCCGCGGTAGCTGATCGGATTGGGATAGGGGTCGACTCTGATCTCCAGATACTCCCCGCCAGCCTCCGACTTGAGATTGACGTCCACGACAACTCCCAGCAGCGACCGCGCCTTGTTCGGGATCTCCTCCATCAACCGCAACGGGTCCTTCACCCCCAGAACCTCGCCCCGATCGTTCTTGCCAATCACCAGCCGGCCGCCCTGCGCGTTCGCGAAGCCGCAGATCCACTTCAGGTGCTCGTCGCGCCACGACGATTTCCATTCGAGGTTCTGGCTCTCTTCCACCCGGCCATCGATCGGGAGCTCGATTTCACTCATGCCACGTCCCGATTCAGAGGCTCCGCACGTTGCCGAGGCCATGCTGCTCCAGGATGGCCGTGAGGTTCGTCTTGGCTACGTCGTCGACAAATGCGCTGTCGCGGAAGATGACCGTGGTCTCTCCGGCGGGCGCCAGCTCGGCGCGCCATTCCGCGATGCCGAGAGCGAGTGGCTCGACGTCCTGACGATCGATCTCCTCGGCGAGGCAGGCGATCAGCGTGCCGGAACCGACAGATCGGACCGACTTGCCAGCTATGGCACGCGTCTCAATGGGCACGCAGAGGTCGAGGCCGAGCTTCAGCAGCAGCTCGTAGAGAATGTCCTCCTCGCTGCGGTCGTGCTCGAGGTGCTCGAGGTGCTCCAGCAGCGAATTGTCCAGATCGTCACGGTCCGGCTCCCAGGCACGGATGTTCGAGGTGTCGAGCCTAAACACGCGGAAACCGAGGTCGCCTGCGAACATGGGGTTCTCCTCCCTGATCTTCGCAGCGGCGCGGCGGAGGCGTTCTTTGGCAATCTCCGCAAGGCTTCTAGCCTGGAAAATTCACCACGGCCCCGTCCGCGGTAGAGACACAAAAGCCTCCGTGTGCTAAAACGCTGTTGCCCACAAACGTTTTTGGCACAACGGAGGCTCTTGCGTGACGAACGCCACGATACCACAGACTGTTCGGTTCCCGGATCTGTTCGACAAGCCGCTCGTGGCCACCTTCGACCGCGAGCAGGCGAGTTCGGATGGCGGGGCCGTGTTGCTCAAGGCGGCCGAGCGGGTGTATGGCTTGGTCAAGGCGTTCGCCCGCTGTCTGGTGGATGAACGCGCGCCGGAGAAGATTCGGCACACGCTCGAGGACCTGGTCGGCCAGCGGGTCTTCGGGATTGCCTGCGGCCATCCCGACGGCAATGATGCCGACCATCTCGCCGACGATCCGATCCACAAGCTGCTGCTGGGACGCGACCCGGTGGCCGGGGGGCGGCTGGCGTCGCAACCGACGATCTCGCGGTTTGAGAACGACGCGGGCCGCTCGGCCCTCTATCGGATGGGGCGTGAGTTGGCGGCGAGCGTCATCGAGCGGCATCGGCGCCGACTGGGCGGGCGGGCGCGACGCATCACGATCGATCTGGACCCGACCGACGACCGGACGCATGGCGCGCAGCAGTTGACGTTTTTCAACAGCTACTACGACAGCTGGTGTTACCTCCCGTTGCTGGCCTTCGTGCGCTTCGACCGCGAGGTCGAGCAGTATCTGTGCGCCGCTGTGCTGCGGCCGGGCAAGGCGGTGGCTGCCGACGGGACGCTGGGGGTGTTGTCTCGGTTGCTCCCGCTACTGCGCTGCGCGTTTCCGCGGGCGCGCTTGCTCGTCCGGCTCGACGGGGGCTTTGCCACCCCGGAAATCTTCGACTTTCTCGACGCCGAGCCGCGGCTCGACTACGTCGTGGCGATGGCCAAGAACGCCGTCCTGCTGCGGCACGCCGCGTCCGCCCTGGTCGAGGCGCGGGCCAAGAGCGCGCACGACGACCAGACGGCGCACGTCTACACCGACACCCGTTGCTATCGAGCGGGCACGTGGGACCATGAGCGCCGTGTCGTGATCAAAGCCGAAGTCGTGCGGCTCGCCGGCCGCGAGCCGCGCGACAATCCGCGCTTCGTCGTCACCAATCTGCGCCAGACGCCGCGCTTTATCTACGAGAAGATCTACTGTGCCCGCGGCGATATCGAGAACCGCATCAAGGAGTTGCTCGACGGCCTGCAGATCGACCGTACGAGCTGCTGCAAGTTCTGGGCGAACCAGTTGCGCGTCTTCCTGACGGCCGCCGCCTACGTGCTCATGCAGGAACTCCGCTTGCGCGCCGCACGCACCGCCTGCGCCCGCACGCAGGTGACGTGGCTGCGCGACCGGCTGCTCAAACTCGGCGTTGACGTCCGCCGCTCTGTCCGCCGCCTCGTCCTGCATCTGCCGCGGGCGACGCCATACCTCGATGCTTGGCGCCACATCGCCCTCGCCCTTGGCGCGCGCGCCGGGTAGCCTGTCCTCCTGCCGTCTGCCAGCCAAATCCCACAGCCGCTCTCACGCGCCCCAGCCGGCGGCGCTGTCGTTGCCGCGCGCTGCGGGCACGCCGTCACCCTGCCACGGCGGCTCAACCACGCCGCAACCTGCCGCCGACACAGTCCGCAGGCTGCGCTCGTCCGACAATCAGACCCCACCCGTGACCGATTCGACAGCCTCACGAATAATGCAGGCTAGGTGTGCGGAGAGAATCGCAGAGTCCTACTGCACTCCTCTGCTCACTATTAGCGGCGTCTAGCGGTTCAGGGAATTGCACAAGCACAAATCGGCGCCGGACTGTGTCTCTTACGTTTAGTTGCAGCACGGCATTCGCCGACGTACCAGAGCCCGAAAAGAAGTCCATGGCGATGTCGCCATCATCTCTCAACGCAAATGGAAAGATAGATGCCAGCAATCGAACCGGCTTCGGATTGCTGAATACTTTACCCTCGCGCGGAAAATCAGACTTCAGGTCATAGGCGCCCAGCCGACCATCTAGATCCAAGACACTGCTGAGTTTTTCCTGATACTCGTCTGCATAGATCTTGAGCTCTACGATCTTCGTCTCATCAGCGCCGAACAACACTTTATCCTCACGCAAGAGGTTGTCCATCGTCACCGGTGGAAACCTGTAGCCCATTAGGGGTTGTTTACAGGGTTTGCCTGTGACAGGGTGTATGATATCGTAACGGTATCCTTCACGGCCTGGGTTGTGGACACTCTGACTACCGATGTATACTCCGTTGCTGTCGATATGCTTGTAGCGATCCATGGGCCCCAGTTCCGCTTTGTGCTCCCGGAACCACTTCGCATAACTTTCCGTTAACTCCCGGCCAGAATACTTGGAGGTCAGTTCATTTCCGATACTCACCAGAACCTGCTTCACGTCGGAAGCTGCGGATTTCCACTCAGATCCTATCCCAGCCTTACTCCGACTAACGATGAGCAGATACTCATGTTCGGTAGCTACATGCGTTGGATTGTTGTCAGTTGCATTCTTCCAGACCACGGTGCCAACGTGATTCTCCTCTCCAAATACATCGCTGCACATCATTCTTATGTGCGAGTACTCTCGTTCGTCGATTGAGATTATCAGAACACCATTCTCGCGCAGTAAGTTCCTCGCCAGCTTCAGCCGCGGATACATCATGTTCAACCAAACGGTATGGAACCGGCCCGAGGCTTCCGTGTTCGACGAAAGCTTGCGGTGGCTGCCGTCGACCTGGCCGGTCAGCTCCAGATAGTTGCGGATATTGTCACGGTAGTCGTCGGGGTAGATGAAGTCCTTGCCGGTGTTGTAGGGTGGATCGATATAGATCAGCTTGACCCTGCCGGCATAGCTCTTCTGTAGGAGCTTCAGCACCTCCAGGTTGTCGCCCTCGATCATCAGGTTCTGCGTCTTGTCCCAATCGACGCTGTCCTCGGGACAGGGGCGCAGGGTCCCGGTGGAGGGCGTCAACGCGAGCTGGCGGGCCTGCCGCTTGCCGTGCCAGTTGAGGCCGTACTTTTCCTCGCGCTCGTCCACCGCGCCGCCGAGGAGCTGCTTGAGGACGTTGAAGTCGACCTTCCCCTCGGTGAACGCCTCCGGGAACAGCGCACTGAGTTGCCGGATGTTCTCCCCGAGGACATCCGGCGAGCCGGCCTCAGGGTCGTCGGGGCCGATCTTCTTCATGGATTCTCCCGCACTACAGTCTCGCTCGCACCGCGTCCAGGTCGGCTCGCAGACAACGGAGTTCCAGGTTGATGTCCGCGAGGCGGCGCACCTGCTTCTCCCCGGCGGCCGCGGCGCTCGCCTCGGCAATCCGCGATTTCAGTCGCCCGTATTCCAGCAGGGCGGCGGCACGGTCCGCCGCCTCGTCAGCCGACCTGGGGACAACGAAGGCTCCCGTTACGCCGGCGACGCTCAGCGCCAGCAGGAGGTTCATCCAACCCTGATAGAGCGCATGGAGGGAAGAGCGCGGCTGACGGGTCAGGGCAAGGGCGCCGCGGAAGGCAGTCTCGGCCTCAACCGGCGTGCCGTTGCCCAGCTCAACCGCGACCACATCGCCGTCGAGCACGGTCTTGCCCGTCTCGCCCTGGGACCAGCGCTTGTGGGCCAGTGAGAGCTGCGTCGCGTCTCCCTGCCGAGCGGTGAGCAGCACCGGATACGGCACGGCGCGGTGCACCAGATCGGTGATCCGCGCCGCGCGCGCCCCGGCGCGAAGGGTGAGCTGGAGAACGGCAATCTCCAGGTACTCCCGCTCTGCGCCGCGATAGGCGGCCACGCCGACGGTCGTGGGCTTCAACACGGCCAGCCACCGGAGCTCCTCCACCTCCTCCCGGATGCGCCGCTTGTCGCGCGCCGTTGGAGCGCCGTTCTCGATCAGCAGCGTCTTCGGCACGCGGCGGTCGACTAGGGCGGCGTCGGGAAGCGCGAGAGCCGCGATGAGATCAAGGGAACTCACGGCGCCTCAAGTCCCAGCACGACGAGGAACGCCACGACCTCGAACTCGTCGATTCCGGCGAACTCGCTCGCCATCGGATGGGTCCCTCCCGGCGCGAAGAGGCTCGCGAGCGCACGTTCTTCGCTCTTGCCCGTGACAGACGCGACCGCGGCGGCCAGCAGCCGTTGCGTCTGATGCATGTCGCGATCGCCGCGGGTCATCCGGTGGAACCGGGCGCAGGCGCCAGCATCCGGCAGATCGCGGCCCAGGCAGAGCCGCTTCAAGCGATCCAGAATGCGCCGGGCCTGTGTGAACGGCAGCAGCACGGCGCCGCTGTCGCCGACATGGACCAGGTAGTGCGGGGCAAGCGGGTACCCGGGTTCGAAGGAGCGCGCGGCGGCCGGTCCTTCTGCTCGCAGGCAGAAGATGATGCCGGGCGGAGTCTCGGCATCCGCCTCGGTGGTCACGGCGTAGACGCCGGGCGGCAGGTTTGCCAGAGCGTCGGGCCGTTCCCTCAGATAGTCCGCCAGATCGATGCGGAAATCCGTCAGCGTGAGGTCGGCGATGGAGATGCCCGACGACAGATCTTCCAGGTCGATGACCGCGTCCTGCAGCTTGAGCAGTTGCCGGCGGCGGTACTCGAGGTCGTTCATCGGGTCGCCCGACTGCTGCTCGATCACGTTCTCCTCGCCGGTTGCGGAGATGTCGAGCAGCACCATGCGTCCGCTCACCCGCTGCTCCAGTCCCAGATACTCCTCGAGCTCCAGGTTGGGCCAGAAGTTCACAAGCTGGATGCGCGCGTTCGGGGCGCCGATGCGGTCGATGCGCCCGAAACGCTGGATGATGCGCACCGGGTTCCAGTGGATGTCGTAGTTGACGAGCCAGTCGCAGTCCTGGAGGTTCTGACCTTCCGAGACGCAGTCGGTGGCGATGAGGACGTCGATCTCGCCTTCTTCGTCGAGATCCTCCGGCCTCTCCTTCGTGCGGGGCGCGAAGGCGGTCAGGATGGATGCGAGGTCCCTTCGCAGCTTCGGCAGCGTGACCTGATTCCCGCCCGTGCCGGTGACGAGCGCGGACTGAAGCCCCAGGCTGTCGCGCGCCCAGGGCGCCAGTTGTTCGTACAGGTAGCGGGCGGTGTCGGCGAACGCCGTGAAAACGATGATCTTCCTGTTGCCGGGGTTGATGGGGTGCTGACACTTGCCCTCGATCATCCCGCGAAGCTCGGCGAGCTTGGCGTCGCGCGCGGCGGTGACCTGAACGGCTGCGGCGTGCAGGGTGGCCAACCGGTTGCGGTCCTCGACGAGGTCCTGCTTCCAGCGGATCAGGTCCACGTCCTGCAGCAGTACCTTGACCTTGCGTCCGACCAGCAGGCTCTCGAAGGCCGGGTCCTCGATGTCGACATCGGCGATGTCGATCTCCTCCAGCTCCGCTGCCTGCTCTTCGATGCGGGCCAGCGTCCGGTTCACGTCGGCAAGCTGTCGCCGTACCGTGAGCGCGAACGAGACCACGGAGCTCTCCATGCGCTTGAGCGCGTTGACGCGAAGGAGCTGCACCAGGCTCTCTTCACGGTCCGCCTGCCGGAAGAACCCTTCGCCGCTTGCAAGCCTGGTGCTGTACTTCTCGTCGTAGGCTTCCCGCTTGTGGGGCAGCACGTAGCGCAGCGGCGCGTAGGCGGCCAGGTTGAGCCGGCGGATTTCGAGGTTGATGTCGCGGATGGAAGGAAACTCCCCCGTCAAGTCCACGTCCGGCTTGACGTTGATCGGCTTCAGCCGCTCGGGAAAGCGGCCCGTTTCCAGGGGGCCGTAGTACTTCTCGAGATGCCGGCGGGACCGCGCGATGGTGAGACGATCCAGCAGCGCGAAGTAGTCGAACCCCAGCATCTCGACAAGCCGCGACGGGGTGCGCTCGTCGTCGTCGAGATCGAGCCAGCGATTGAACTGCTTCTGCGCCAGCCGGGTCGTCCCGTCAATGCTGGCAAGGCCGTGGTCGGCCAACGCCGTATCGTCGCCCTCGGTGGCGAAGGCGATCTGGTTGCGCAGGTCGGCCAGTCGATTGTTGACCGGCGTGGCGGAGAGCATGAGCACCCGCGTCTTCACGCCCTCCCGGATGACCCGGCGCATCAGCCGGTCGTAGCGGGTCTCCCCGCTCTGTCGCGGGGTGCGCTTGTTGCGGAAGTTGTGCGACTCGTCGATGACGACGAGGTCGTAGTTTCCCCAGTTGACGTGGGCGAGATCGATGTCGCCCGACAGGCCGCCGTCGCGCGACAGGTCGGTGTGGTTGAGGATGTCGTAGTTGAAGCGGTCGCCGGCAAGGAAGTTGCGGCGATCGTTGGCGCGGTAGAGGCTCCAGTTGTCGCGGAGGCGCTTGGGGCAGAGGACCAGCACCCGGTCGTTGCGCAACTCGTGGTACTTGATGACGGCCAGCGCCTCGAAGGTCTTCCCCAGCCCCACGCTGTCGGCGATGATGCAGCCGCCGAAACGGTCGAGCTTGTCGACGGCGCCGACGACGCCGTCGCGCTGAAACTTGAAGAGCTTCTTCCACACCGCCGTGTTGCGGATTCCGGTGGCCGACTTGACCACCTGGTCCTCGTCCAGCTCGTCGCCGCCGGAGCGGAAGAGACGGCTCAGAATCAACGCGTAGATGCGATGCGGGTCCTGGTCGGCGGCAACCGATCGCAGCAGCTGCACGACACCGGTCTTCGCTGCGTCACCTTCGGCCAGGGCGGACCAGTGGTCGTCGAACCACTCGCTCAGTCGCCGGATCTCCTCCGTAGTTGCGGAGGCGTGGACGAGGTTCAGCGGGTTGCCCGGGGCGAGACCCAGGCCGTCGGTGCTGAACGAGAACGAGCCGAGCACAGCTTGTCCCGGGCGCCCGTCGCCGTTGCGCAGGACGACGGCGCCTTGCGGGACAGGGCGGTCCGCTCGGCGGACTTCGGCCGCCTTCTCGATCCAGTCCGCACAGCGGCGGGCCAGCCAGCGGCCCTGGAGGCGGTTGCGCGCAGCGCGGTCCGCGTCGGACCCGAAGAGGCCAAGCTCCGCCTCTTCGGGCGGAAGAACGAGACGCACGTTCGTCACGCCGGACAGCTTGTCCGCAAGTTCCGCGAACGCATGGAGGGATAGCGTTTCGGAAGCAAGGTCCATCCGATGACCGGGCCGCAGCCAGGGTCGGATGAGATCCACCACGCGATCCGTCCCCGCGTTGGAGACGATCCTCATCGTGCGTCCCTCAATCTTCCGGGTGCGCCTCCCGCAACAGCGAGCACGTCAGATCGATCAAGCGTTGCACCACGGGACTCCTACGGCTGTTGCATCGCTGCGATACCGGCGTTGGCCGCGTCTTCGTCCTGCTGCGCCGAGGCGCCGCTGCAGCCAATGGCGCCCACCGACTGCCCCTCGTTCATGATGGGAACGGCTCCCTGAACGAACAACATCGGGCCGCCTTCGATCACGTTGGTGACGCCCAGCTCGCGGAGGCGGTCCAGGGTGCCCGATGGAGCACCGAACGCCGCCGAGGCCCGTGCCTTGCCGGCGGCAACGCCCGCCGTGAAGTAGCTCGCTCCGTCCATCCGGAACAACGCCACGAGCGCACCCCGCGCGTCCACCACGGCACAGGTGAGGCCGACCCCCATCTCGTTCGCCGCCTGCTCGGCCGCGGCCAGCGCCTGTTGGGCCTCAGCCAGCGACGGCCCCGTCGCCGTCGCCGCCTGCGCGCCGGCGTAGTTGGCCATCAGCCCGAAACACAGCACGATGCTCAGAACGACAACGCCTCGATCGATTCTCCTCATCGGTCCTCCTCTTCGTTGAGACCAGTGTTCGTTGAATGCAACTTCAGGCAACTATAATCCATGCGGGGAACGCCGCATGACGCGGTCTAGCGAACGCCTGCTCATCGGAATCGTCGGTTTCGCTCTCGGGTCTGCACCAAGGAGGACGACATGCACCGCACTGTAATGGGACACCTGGTCATCGGTTTGGTGGTGGCCGCGATGGGAGCCGCGGGTTCCTCCGCCTACGCTCAGGGTTCGTTCGAACCGCCCCGTCTGCCGGATGGGAGACCGGATCTGCAGGGCGTCTGGGATTTCCGGACGCTGACGCCGCTCGAACGACCGGAGGACCTTGCCGGCAAGGCGGTGCTGGGCGCCGAAGAGGCGGCCGAACTCGAAGCCGAAGCAGCGGCCAACAGTGCGGCGCTCAACGCCCCCACGACGGATCGCACCCAGCTCCTCCCTGTCGGGGGCAATGTCGGTGGGTACAACCACTACTGGGTGGATCAGGGCAAGACAATCGTCGACGACCTGCGCACCTCGCTCATCGTGGATCCGCCGAGCGGGCGGCTTCCGCCACTTCAGCCCGGGTTGGAGATGCAGGCGCTGTCGCTCCGGGAGGACCTGTCCGGGACGCGGCCGAACCGGACCCGCACGGCCGGGATCGGCACCGACAGCTACGAAGATCGTGGTCTCGCCGAGCGGTGCCTGCTGGGTTTCAACACCGGGCCGCCGCTCCTGCCCGCCGCCTACAACAACAACATCCAGTTGTTCCAGACGTCGGACTACGTGGTGATTCTCCACGAGATGGTGCACGACGTTCGGGTGATCCCCCTGGATGGACGCGATGGTCTGCCGAGCCGCATCCGACAGTGGAACGGGGATTCGCGCGGGCACTGGGAGGGCGACACCCTCGTCGTCGAGTCGACCAACTTCACGGACAAGACCGCCAGCTTCAATCCGGCGAGCTACGTGGCGGCGGGCAGCGGCGCGAACAAGCACCTGGTCGAGCGCTTCCGGCTGGTGGGTGAGAACACGCTGGAGTACGAGTACACCCTGACCGACCCGGTGACTTTCACGCGGCCGTTCACGGCCGTGCTGCCCATGAAGCGCGGTGTGGCGATCTACGAGTACGCCTGCCACGAAGGCAACTACGGGCTCCACAACGTGCTGGCCGGCGCCAGGGAGCAGGAGCGGGCCGCGGTCCAGTAGCTGTCACGAGATGAGAGGAGAAGCCATGCGGACATTGCGTCTGGTCGTCGCGGTTGTGCTTGTCGGCGGCGGTGTCGGCAACGTTGCCGCGCAGTCGAAGGATTGGTCGAGTCAGAATCTGAACCTCGACAACAACCGCTTCGCGCCCCTCGACGAGATCAACACGACGAACGTGACGCGTCTGGTGGAGCGCTGGGCATACGAGGTGGGGCCGACGGACAACATCGCGCAGGCTACCCCGCTGGTGGTCGACGGCATCATGTATCTGCACTCGGACTCGACGCTGTTCGCACTCGACGCGGCCACCGGCGAGGAGTTGTGGACGGCGCCCCTGGATCGCGGGCCCAACGCGGCCGGCCCCGTGCGAGGCTCGACGTTCGCCGACGGCAACATCTACGCGTATCGCGGCGCCGACCTCTACGCGCTGGACGGCGGCACCGGGTCGCCGGTCGAGTCGTTCGGGGACCAGGGCTATCTCCGGGTCATTGGCGCCGCGCTGCAACAGAAGTATCCCGACGCCTACCCGCCAACCCTGGATCCGGTCCAGATCGGCTACCGGATCACCACGCCGCCCGCCCATCACGCCGGCACCCTGTACGTCGCCGCGGCGCTGTCGGAGGGACATATTCCGGGTGGGCTGGTGGTCGCGACCGACGCCGACAGCGGCGCCATCAAGTGGGTGTTCAACACCATCCCGCAACGCCCTCAGGACCAGGGATGGGAGATTGCGCGCGACACGTGGGGCGATGGTGCGCGCGCCGGCGGCGGCATCTGGACCCAGCCGGCGGTCGACCCGGAGCTGGGACTGGTCTACGTGAACGCGGGAAACCCGTCGCCCGACTACGACGGGTCGGCGCGGGTGGGGATCAATCTGTTCACGAACAGCACTATCGCCCTCGACCTCGAGACCGGCGATCTGCGCTGGTATTTCCAGGCCGTGCATCACGACCTCTGGGATTGGGATCACGTGACCGGCCCCCTGCTGTTCGATGTCACCGGCGACGATGGGCAGACCATCAAGGGCGTCGCGGCGGCCGGGAAGAACTGTCTCTTCTACATGTGGGATCGGGAAACCGGCGAGCCGCTCCACCCCATGGTCGAGACGCTGGTGCCCACCGAGACGGACGTGCCGGGCGAGCAGGCGTGGCCGACGCAGCCGATCCCGCACAACGCCGCCGGGGTGCCGATGACGCCCCTGTGCGCTACGTACATCGAGCTCGACGATCCGGAGCTCGCCAGCCGCTCCAGCCAGTTCTACGCGCCGTACTGGATGAGCAAGGCGATTATCGTCGCCCACGGGGGCTCGAGCTGGGGGGCCCCGTCGTTCAGTCCGCGCACCGGGCTCATCTACGTGACCGGCAAGAACGGCGCCGTCTCGATCGCCGTCAAGCCGGTCGGCGACACGCTCGAACCTGGTCCGGATGCCAGAGGCCACTTCGAGAACCTCGCCAGCATCGATCGCGTCAGCGAGGCGTATCCGCCGTCGATGACGCTATCCGCGTACGACCCGGTCTCGGGCGAGCAGACCTGGCAGGCGCTGCTGCCGGCGCAGTCCGCGCTCGGTGCGAGCGGCAACATGGTGACCGCGGGGAATCTGGTCTTCCAGGGTGTCCAGGGTGGCGGCCTGTATGCGCTCCATGCGGCGACCGGCGAGGAGCTGTACCGCTTCGACGCGCCGCGCCCTATTCGGTCGAGTCCGATGACCTACGAGGTCGACGGCAGACAGCACGTGACCGTCGTCGCGACCAACACCGTGGTGACGCTGGCGCTGCCATGAGCGCCATGGCCTGCTCAGTTGTCCTGGAACAGCCCCCCGTGGTTGTTGTTCGCGGTCTTGTCCGGATCGATGTGGGCGTGAGCACGACCTGATCGCCAACGACGAAGCAGTTCAGGATGAGATGGTGACCGTCGAGCTGCCAACCCCACGGCTCGCTCTCCGACGGCTCGCCCATCACCGTGAACCAGTAGCGGCGTTCGCCGTACTCGCCGTGGTCGTCCATCAGATCGGCCAGGTGCCCCTCAAGACGCATGATGTTCCGGGACGTCTCGAATCCCCGGGTGCTCAGTGTCGCCGTCATCAAGCCGAACGCGGCCGCGGTCTGGGCCGCATCCATCTCGAGGAGGCGGAGGCGGCCAACCTCACGGCGCGCTGTTGCCTGATTCCTCGCGCCGCGCTCCGGCAAGAATGTTCTCCAGGCCGTAGTTGCCTTCGTGACAGGCGAACTCGTAGAGCGGTTGGTCGGAGTTCGCCATCGGCAGCCGGGCTGTCCACGGAGCCGAATACCACGTCGGATCGTTCATCGTGAATTCATAGACGAGCGTGTCTTCCGCGGTCCGCGTAAACCGTTCGATCAGCACCAGACCTGTGCCGCCCGGTCTCGAGCCTGTGCCACCGAAAAGCCGCCCCGGCTCGAAGACGAGGTCGCGGAAGTTCCTGGTCGTGACGACCAACGTCTGGCCGTCCCAGTGTCCCCGAGAGCTACCCAGCCACTGGCGAATGCCGTTGGGCAGCTCCGGGTGATCTCCGACCGGGATCACCCGGGTGCTGTGGACCATCTCGTTCAGCAGGACCACGTGCTCGGCGGTCTGGAAGATCTGCACGTTTTGGTTGTATGACTGCGGAATCATCGGTGGACCCGAGTTGAATCCGGTGATGCACCGCACGAACAACCCGCGTGGACCGAGGTCTTCCACGAATCCCCCCGGTGTCGGCGCATCGAGATCGACGCCTCGTCTCGCTTCGTTGAGCTCGTCGAACCGCGCCTGGGCGGCTGGCGTGAGGGGTGGGACCTGTCCGTCCGGAGGGTCGACGATCAGCGACGTTTGCAGCGACA
The DNA here is from genome assembly GCA_965222265.1 of Vicinamibacterales bacterium. Classification (GTDB taxonomy): domain Bacteria; phylum Acidobacteriota; class Vicinamibacteria; order Vicinamibacterales; family UBA8438; genus JAAXGX01. Next base: position 2,912,727 of record CBDCTP010000003.1, on the reverse strand, counting down.
CGCGGGGAGTGTCGGTCCAGAAGCGGTTGTAGGTCCCGGTGGAGCCAGTCGGTGCCGGGTTGTTGTCCTGGTGATCTCTTGCCTGGACGACGCCCTGCTGTCGCTCCGCGGCCTCCTCCGCGGTGAGCAGCTCGCGCTCGCCGAACACTTCCGGCCGAGTGAGCGGCGTGTTCGACGAGAAATCCCATACGCCCTGCAGGTCAGGAGCACCCCAGGCGGTCGTGGGAGGCTCGGCCGGTCCCCCGGTCTGGCCGAGCGCGACAAGTGGGGTCAGCGAGATGGCAGTGCCCAGAAGCAACCACCTGACACTCTGTAGGCTCATGGCGAGTCTCCTCGTTTTGTGCGCGATGTGAGTTCTCAGCGGCCACCGGCGTGGGGCCTTGGTCATTCTTTCAACAGCCAAATCCAACTCTTCATCGCAACCTCCCCGCTCGGCCGTCAGCGCATCTTCGCGAAGCAGGCGCGCAGCTCGGCGACGAACGTGTTGGGCTGCTCGAACGCCGCGAAGTGGCCGCCGCTGTCGAGGACGTTGTAGTAGCGCAGGTCCTTGAAGCGCAGCTCCACCCAGCGCCGGGAGGCCTTGAAGATCTCCTTCGGGAAGATGCTGGCGCCGGACGGGACGGTCACCCGCTCCAGCGGCACGCCCCGGAAGCTCTCCCAGTACAGCCGGGCGGAAGACGCCCCGGCGCTGGTCAGCCAGTAAAGCATGACGTTGTCGAGCAGCTCGTCGCGGGTGAGGACGTTCTCCGGATGACCGTGGCAGTCCATCCACTGGTAGAACTTCTCGACGATCCAGGCCGCCTGCCCGGCGGGCGAGTCGACCAGGCCGTAGCCGAGGGTCTGCGGGCGCGTGCTCTGCTGCTTGGAGTAGCCGGAGTCCCAGTCCTGGTAGAACTTCTGCGCCGCCAGGGCGTCGCGCTCCTGCTCGGTCGGCTCCGCCAGCATCTCCTGCGGCGGGAAGACGACCGGCATGTTGGTGTGCAGGCCCACGCAGTGCGCCGTGTCCTGGATGCCGATGGTCGTGGTGATAATCGCGCCCCAGTCGCCGCCCTGGGCGAAGTAGCGGTCGTAGCCGAGGCGCGCCATCAACGTGCTCCAGGCGCGGGCGATGCGCGCGACGCCCCAGCCCGCCGCGGCCGGCTTGTCGGAGAAGCCGTAGCCGGGAATCGCGGGCAGCACGAGGTGGAAGGCGTCGGCGTCGCTGCGGCCGTGGCTGGCGGGGTCGGTCAACGGCCCGATCACCTTCAGGAACTCGACGATCGAGCCCGGCCAGCCGTGGGTGATCACGAGCGGCACGGCGTTCTCCACCGGCGAGCGCACGTGCAGGAAGTGGACGCCCAGGCCGTCGATCTCCGTGCGGAACTGCGGGATGGCGTTCAGCCGCGACTCGGTGGCGCGCCAGTCGTAGCCGTCGCGCCAGTAGTCGCACAGCTCGCGGACGTAGGCCAGCGGGATGCCCTGGCTCCAGTCGTCCACGGTCTCCGCCTCCGGGTAGCGGGTCCTGGCCAGCCGCGCGCGCAGGTCGTCGAGCTCGGCTTCGTCGATGTCGATGCGGTAGGGCGTGATGTCGGCGCTCATGTGTCAATCCTCGTCCTGCTGCCCCGATCGTTCGGTCAGGGGACCCTACCACAGCGGCGCGGGTGGCACCGCAGGCTGGAGAATGGTGCCACCGAGGCCCGAGTGAGCAATAATCGACGTGCGGGCCACGGTCGCGAATCGCAGCGGGTAACGCGTGCGCACGGCGGGTGTGCGGGGAGGCGCGCCTGCGGGCGGCACGCTTCGTGCTTGACGCCACCGTATGCCGACGCTGGATGAACGGGTCGCGTTTCTCGAGGGGAAGGTGGACGAGCACAGCCGCGGCGTCGACGAGCTGCGCGCGCTCGTCGTGCAGCTCGACGCCAAGGTCGACCGCCGCATCGACGGCCTCGACGGGCGGTTCGAGGCTATCGATCGGCGCTTCGAGGCCGTCGACAGGCGGTTCGAGCTCGTCGATCGCCGGTTCGAAGGTGTCGACAGGCGCTTCACCGACCTCGAGTCGCAGATCGCGGCCCTGGATCGCAAGCTGTCGCGCCAGTTTCTCTGGATGATGGGCGCGCTGACGACCCTGTTCGTCTCTGTGATCGGCACGCTGCTCGGGGTCGTACTGACGCTCGGTTGACGCGGCGCCCCCAGTGGACCGACTTGCGCCTGTGCGGGACGGCGCGACCGCGATAGGATCGATACATCTCACGGCCCCAGGAACCATGTATCGCAACTTCCGGTCGGTACGACGGCCCGCCTCCCGGTCGGGAGCCGCCGCCCTGCTCACGTTGGCGCTCCTGGCGGTCGCGGCGCCCGCGGGGGCGCACACGGACCGGGACGTCGGCGCCGGACTGCTCAGCGGCCTGCTGCACCCGCTGACCGGGCTGGATCACCTGCTCGCGATGGTGGCGGTCGGCATCTGGGGCACGCAGCTCGGGGCGCCGGCCATCTGGCTCCTGCCGCTGACGTTTCCGCTGGTCATGTCGTTCGGAGGCGTGCTGGGCGTGCGGGCGGTGCCGTTGCCGGCGGTGGAGGTCGGCATCGCGGCGTCCGCCGCGGTGCTGGGGCTCATGATCCTCCTGTCCGCCCGGCCGCTGCTCTCCGTGGCGGCGGGCATCGTGGGAGCGTTCGCCATCTTTCACGGCCATGCGCACGGCGCCGAGCTGCCGGCGGCCGCCGAGCCGCTCGCCTACGGCCTCGGCTTCGTCCTCGTGACGGGCCTGCTGCATGCCGGCGGCATCGCCATCGGCCTGCTCGACCGCTGGCCGGCGGGGGCGCTGACGCTGCGCGGCCTCGGCGCGGTCATCGGCGCCATCGGGCTCTACCTCCTCGGCGGCCTGCTGCTGTGATCGCAAGGCCCTCCGGCGCCGCGACCGTCGCGCTCGTTCCGCTGCTCGTGCTCCGCGCACCGGCGGCGGCGGCGGCGCATCCGATGACCGGGGTCGGGGATTTCTATGCCGGCATGCTGCACCCGCTGACCGCCGTCGACCTCGCCCTGCCCCTGATTGCCCTCAGCCTGCTCGCCGGCCAGCAGAGCCGCGATACCGCCATTCGCCTGATCGCGGCGGTGCCCCTGGCGATGGGGCTGGGCGCGGTCCTGGGACTCGTGATGCCCGCGCCGCCCGGCCTGCAGTACGCGAACATCGGCGCCATGGTGGTGCTGGGCGCCTTCGTCGCGGCGGCGCCCGTGTTGCCGGCCACGGCGGCCCTCGCGCTCGCCGCCGTGCCGGCCGCGACCGTGGGACTGGCCAACGGCGCGGAGCTGGGCAGCCAGTTGTCGGCCGCCCGCTTCGTGCCCGGCCTGGCCCTGGCCGGCTTCCTGCTGGTGACCTACGGCGTGGGGTGCGCGCGCCGCCTGCGGGCGCCGTGGATGCAGATGGGGTTCCGCGTCGTGGGCAGCTGGATTGCCGCCGTCGGCATCCTCAGCCTCGGGCTCGCGCCCGGGGGACTGCCCTGACGCCGCGGAGCCATCTGGTATCCTACGCATATTCCAGGGGAGGATTGCGTCATGACCCGCACCTGCAACGGACTGCTCGGTGTCATTCCGGTGCTCGCGCTGCTGCTCGCGCCCGCACCCCTGTCGGCCGGGCAGGCCCCCGGCGACGAGCCGGTGACCTTCGCGAAGGACATCGCGCCGATCCTGCAGGAGAGCTGCCAGAGCTGCCATCGCCCCAACTCGCTGGCGCCGATGTCGCTGATGACCTATGCAGAGGTGCGGCCGTGGGCGCGGAGCATCAAGAACCGCACGGCGCTGCGCAACCGGATGGGCGTGATGCCGCCGTGGTTCCTGGAGAAGGACGTCGGCATCCAGGCCATCAAGGACGACATGTCGCTGACCGAGGCGGAGATCGCGACGATCGGCGCCTGGGTGGACAACGGCGCGCCGCGCGGCAACCCGGACGACATGCCGCCGCCGCTCGCCTTCGCCGGCCCCGGCGAGTGGGAGATGGGCGAGCCCGACCTGGTCGTCGTGGGCCCGTCGGCATCGCGTGCCGCGGACGATCCCGATTGGTGGGGTGCGCTGCCGCCGGTCGAGACCGGGCTGACCGAGGACCGCTACGTGCAGACGATGCAGGTCAAGGAGGTCGGCGACGACGCGCGAACGATCGGCGGCCGGTTCATCTACCACCACGCGTTCTTCTCGCTGATCGACGAGGACGGCAGCCAGCTCGACAATGGCGACTGGCCGACGATCCACGACCTGCGGAACAACCCGCGCGGCTTCACGTTCGACCCCGAAGCGGGGCGGTTCGTGCCGGGGAGCTCCCGGCTGCAGTGGGACAACGTCCACCTGCACTCGAACGGCGAGGACACCACCGCCCACCTGGAGGTCGCGTTCAGGTTCCACCCGCGGGGCTACGAGCCGACGAAGCGGATCGGGCGCATCGGCTTCGGCACCGCCGAGATCGACGTCGTGCCGAACCGGGACGGGCAGGTGCGGCACTTCTACCAGACGCTGCAGCAGAACGTGAAGCTGACGATGTTCGCGCCGCACATGCACGCGGCCGGCGTCCGGATGTGCATGGAGGCCATCTGGGCCGGACGGGTCGAGACGCTCAACTGCGCCGGCTACGACCACAACTGGCTGCGCTACTACCGCTACGAGGAGGACGCCGCGCCGCTGCTGCCGAAGGGCACGATCCTCCACGGCATCGGCTACTTCGACAGCACCGCGGCCAACCCGAACATCGTCGACCCCCGCAACTGGACCGGGTTCGGCCACCGGGCGATCGACAACATGCTGCTCGTGCTCGCGCCGGCGTTCATCCTGACCGACGAGGAGTTCGAGGCCGAGATGGCGAAGCGGCGCGAGCGGCTGGGCCTCGGCGAGGGGGAGACCGTACTGGGCTGCCCGCTGTGCGGCTTCGCCGAGCTGCCGGGCGGCAACCGGCGCGCGAACGACCAGTAGCTGCGACGCAGACGCCATGCAGCCCCACCAACGCGCCGCTGCCGGCCTCGTCGCCGTGGCAGCCGCCGCGACGCTCCTGACGCCCCTGGTTTCCGCGCAGCCGGGCCGTGAGCACGGCCAGAGCGTCACGCCCGTCTACGAGGGGTACGTCGAGAAGCCCGACGGGTCGTTCGACCTGCTGTTCGGCTACCTGAACCGGAACTGGGCCGAGCAGCCGGTCGTGCCGATCGGTCCGGACAATCACATGGACCCGGGCGGCCCCGACCGCGGCCAGCCGTCCCATTTCTTCCCGCGGCGCAACCGCTTCGTCTTCCGCGTCCCGGTGCCCGCCGACTTCGGTGACGGCGAGGTGGCCTGGACGCTGACGGTCAACGGCGTGACCTGGCAGGCGTTCGGCACGCTGCGGCAGGGCTACTCCGTCGACGACACCGTGCTGATGGCCAACTTCGGCGGCGGCGGACCGGGCGGATTCCATCCCAGCACGATAGGCAACGTGCCGCCCGTGCTCACCGTCGAGACCGAGCGCGAGCTGACGGCCACCGTCGGGCAATCGGTCACGCTCCGCGCCGTCGCGACGGACGACGGCCGGCCGGGACGCCGGCCGATCCCGGACTTCTGGGTCGGCCGCAGCCGGTCCACGCTGTTCGCCTCGACGGGCCTGCGGCTGTCCTGGATCCGCTACCGCGGCCCCGCCCCGGTCACCTTCGACCCGCCGCAGACCAAGGTGTGGGAGGACTTCCGGGACGGCGGCGGCTCGCCCTGGTCGGCCGGCTGGGAACCGCCCCCCGTCCCGCCCGACGACCGCTGGGTGGTGCGGGCCACCTTCAGCGCGCCGGGCACGTACGTGCTGCGCTGCATCGCCCACGACGGCGGACTCCAGGCCTACGAGGACATCACCTTGCGGGTGGATCCCTGATGGCGATGCGCCGGCGGCACGCGCCGGCGTCCGGGCAACGACTCACCGACCGGCAGTGACCAGCTCGCGGCGACCCCGTTCGGCTCCGGCTGAACGGCGTCCGGGCACCCAACGGAAAGGAACGGAAGCAGCGGAATGACGGACGCGGCGACAGATCCTCGAGACCTCACGATAGCGGAGCTGCACGACCTGACCGGCAAGGTGGCCGTCGTCACGGGCGCGGCCAAGGGCATCGGGCTGGCGATTGCCAATCGCTACGCGGAAGCCGGCGCCACGCTGCTCGTGGCCGACATCGACGGCGAGACGGTGCGAGCGGTGCGCGACGCCATCCGGCAGCGCGGCGGCACCGCCAGCGAGTGCGTGTCGGACGTCTCCACCCTGTCCGGCGCGGTCGAGCCGGTGCGGGCGGCGAAGGAGACCTACGGCCGCGTCGACCTGCTGGTCAACAACGCCGGCATCTACCCGATGGTGCCGTCGCTGGAGCTCTCCGAGCAGGTGTGGGACAAGACCCTCGACCTGAATCTCAAGGGGCTGTTCTTCGCCGCCCAGGCGGCGGCGCGCGAGATGGCCGACTCGGGCCGGGGCGGCGCGATCGTCAACATCGCATCGGTCGACGCGTTCAAGCCGACCGGCAACCTCGTGCACTACGACGCGTCGAAGGGCGGCGTCGTCATGCTGACGAAGGCGCTGGCCAAGGAGCTCGGACCGCGGGGCATCCGCGTCAACGCCATCGCGCCCGGCGGCATCCGGACCCCGGGCACGGAGCAGACGGAGCTCCCGCTGCCCCCCGGGGTCGATGCGGAGGAGATGCTGCGACAGATGCTGGCCGCCCTGCCGCTGGGCAGAATGGGCGAGCCTGACGACGTGGCGCGGCTGGCGCACTTCCTGGCCTGCCCCGCGTCGGCCTACATGACGGGCAGCACGGTGGTCGTCGACGGCGGGATGCTGATAGCCTGACCCTCCGCGTGCGGTTGCGCGCCACGCGATGCAGGTCCCGAGCCCCGCCGCCGATCGTCCGCCCGCCACTGCTAGCGGCCCGCGCGCCCGGCGGCGGCTCGGGATGCTGGCGCGCGAGCCGTTCCTCCACTTCCTCATCCTCGGACTGCTCGTCTTCCTCGCCAAGGGCTGGACCGGCGGCACGCCGGAACGCTATCGCGTCACGATCGGACCGGCCGACGTGCGCCGCCTCGCGACCGGCTACGAGTGGCAGTTCGGGCGCCCGCCGACCGCCGCCGAGCTCGGCCACCTCGTCGACCGCCACATCGAGGAGGAGATCCTCTACCGCGAGGGCGTCGCGCTCGGCCTGGATCGGGACGACGAGATCGTCCGCCGGCGCGTCGTGCAGAAGCTGCAGTTCCTGCAGGAGGACACCGCGCTCGTGCCGGAGCCGGACGACGCCGCGCTGCGCGCGTTCCGCGCCCGGCATGCCGCCCGCTACCGCGAGCCGGCGCGCGCCACGTTCCGCCATCTGTACTTCTCGCCCGACGACGGCGGAACGCAGGCCGCGCGAGCACGCGCTGCCGCGGCGCTCGCGCCGCCCGCGATCGCCGCCGTCGGGCCATCGCCCGCCGGCGGCGATCCGTTTCCGGGCCGCGACCGCTACGCGGCCATCGACGCGGCCGGCCTGGCGCGGATATTCGGCGATTCCGAGCTGTCGCGGACCCTCTTCGGGCTGCCGCTGCAAGAATGGCGCGGGCCGCTGCAATCGGGCTACGGGTGGCACGTGGTGTACGTCGAGACCGTCGAGCCGGCCCGCGAGCGGCCGTTCCCCGACGTGCGCGATCGGATCCGGGCGGACTACGTCGACGAGCAGCGACAGGCCGTCAACGCCGCGGCCCTGGCCGCAATCAGGGCCAAGTACTCGGTGCTCCGCGAGGATCTGGAGGAATGAGTCCGCGCCGCGGGGCGCTGGCGGCGGCGGCGCTGCTGGCGTGCGCGGCCGCCGTTGCCGGGCACGAGGTGCGCCCGGCCTACCTGGAGATCACCGAGCGGGAGCCGCAGCGCGTCGAGATCCTGTGGAAGCAGCCGGTGATCGTGGACCGGGCCGTGCGGCTCGTCCCACGCCTGTCGAACGGCTGGCTCGACGGCCCGCCGGCTGCGCAGCAGCTGAGCCTGAACCACCTCATCAGGGTCTGGCGCCCGCCGGGCGGCGCGGGGACGGACCTCGAGGGCGTCACGATCGCGATCGACGGCCTCGAGCGCACCATCACCGACGTGCTGGTGCGCGTCACGCTCGCGGACGGCCGGCGGCTGGAGCGCTTCCTCACGCCGGCCGAGCCGTCGCTGACCGTCTCGTTCGAGCGAACGACCGCCGTCGCGACGCCCGTCTACTTGCAGCTCGGCGTCGAGCACATCCTCACCGGCATCGATCACCTTGCGTTCGTGCTGCTCCTGCTCATCCTCATCGGGGGCGGACGGCGGCTGGTCGCCGCGGTCACGGCGTTCACCGCGGCCCACAGCCTGACGCTGGCGCTGACGACGCTCGGCGTGATCCGCGTCCATGCACCCACCGTCGAGGCGGTCGTGGCCCTGAGCATCCTCTTCCTGGCCGTCGAGCTGGTGCAGGCGGCCGGCGGACGCGCGGGGCTCACGAGCCGCAAGCCCTGGCTCGTACCGTTCGCGTTCGGCCTGCTGCACGGCTTCGCCTTCGCCGGCGCGCTGGCCGAGATCGGCCTGCCGCGCGGCGAGATCGCCCTCTCGCTGCTGCTCTTCAACCTCGGCGTGGAGATCGGCCAGCTGCTGTTCATCGCCGCCGCGCTCGCCGCGAGCTGGATCGTCTCGCGCCACGCCGGGCCCATGCCCGCCTGGATGCGTCTCGTGCCCCCCTACGCGGTCGGTGCGTTCGCCGCATCCTGGTTCATCGAGCGGCTGCAGTCCTGATCGAACCGGTCATACGCGGCGGTTGTGCCGCCGATCCAATCGGCCTACAATCCGCGTCAGCCCCGAAAGGAGACCGCAGACGATGCGAATCAACCTGGGCCGGATTCTGGCGTCGGCGCTCGCCATGTCCCTGGCGGCGACCGTGCTGCTCGCGCAGGGCGGCGGCGAGCAGCCCCAGTCGGTGACCCCCGCCGACATCGAGGCGTGGAAGCAGGAGCTGTCCAACTGGGGACGCTGGGGCGATGACGACCAGCGCGGCGCGCTCAACCTGATCACGCGCGCCAAGCGCCGGCAGGCGGCAGCCCTGGTGCAGGAGGGATTCTCCGTCTCGCTCGCGCGCCGCGCGGACTACGAGCGCAACCCCGACACGGAGCTCGGCATCCCCGGCACCGGCCCCTACGAGCGGAACATGGCCAGCCCCACGCTCGACTGGTTCGCGCTGCGCTACCACGGGTTCGCCCACACCCACATCGACTCGCTGGCCCACGGCACCGACAACGGCGTGTCGTACAACGGCTACGTGGACGACGACGAGGCGGTGCTCACGGAAGGCCATCCGCGCAACGCGATCGACGTGGCCGAGCACGGCATCTTCACGCGGGGCATCCTGATGGACATCCCGCGGCTGAAGGGCGTACCGTACCTGGAGCCGGGAACGCGCATCTACCCGGCCGACCTCGAGGCATGGGAGGAGCAGGTGGGCGTGAAGGTCGCGTCCGGCGACGCGCTCTTCATCCGCACGGGGCGTTGGGCGCGGCGGGCCGCCATGGGCGCATGGAACGCCCGCGAGCACGCGGCCGGGCTCGATGCGTCGGTCATCCCCTGGCTGCGGGAGCGGGACATCGCCATCCTGGCCGGGGAGGCGCCCCAGGATGCGATTCCGCCCGGCGGCGAGCTCACCGGCCTGCCGGTGCACGGCTTCGCGCTCGTCTACCTCGGCGTCCACCTGTTCGACAACGTGGCGCTCGACGAGGCGGCCGAGGCCGCGGCCGCGCGCAACCGGTGGGAGTTCCTGCTGACGGTCGCCCCCCTGCGCATGGTGGGCGGCACCGGGTCGCCGATCAATCCGGTCGCGACGTTCTGACCGGCGCGGGAAGACCGGATGGGTGCGCTCGACGGCTACGCGGCAATCGTGACCGGCGCCAGCCGCGGCATCGGCAAGGGCTGCGCGCTGGAGCTGGGCGCGGCGGGGGCGACCGTCTACGCCACCGGGCGCACGCTGAAGGAAGGCGACGCGCCGCTGCCCGGCAGCCTGGAGGCAACCGTCCGCGACGTCGAGGCGCTCGGCGGACGCTGCGTGGGCGTGGCCTGCGACCACCGCGACGACGCGCAGGTGGCGGCGCTCTTCGAGCGCGTGGCGGGTGAGTGCGGACGCCTGGACGTGCTGGTGAACAACGCCTTCCTCATCCCGCCCGAGCTGACCTCCGGCCTGCCCTTCTGGGAGACGCCGCTGTCGAACTGGGACGACATGCTCGACGTCGGCACGCGCTCGGCCTACGTCGCCACCTGGCACGCCGCCAGGCCGATGTCGACCCGCGGGCGCGGCCTCGTCGTGAACGTCAGCTCGTCGGGCGCAACCGGATTCGCCTGGCACGTGGCCTACGGCGTCGGCAAGTGCGCGCTGGATCGCATCACCGCCGACACGGCCGTGCAGCTGCGCGACCGCGGCGTGGCGGCCGTCTCGCTCTGGCCGGGCCTGGTGCTCACCGAGCGGCTGCAGCAGGTGCCGAACTTGGAGCAGGTATTCGACGTCAGCGGCGCGGAGACGCCGCGGTTCTGCGGGCGGGCAGTGGCCGCGCTGGCCGCCGATGGGGAGGTACTGCGCTTCACCGGCCGCGCCGTCACGGCCCGTGAGCTCGCCGACGAGTACGGTTTCACCGACGTGGACGGGCGCCTGCCCAAGGGCCCGCTGTCCCACGACGAGCGGTCCGGCGCCGCGCGGCGCACCTGAGCTTCCTTCAGACGGGGCTGCGCCCCGAACCCCCGGCGTCCGCTTGCGGGGACCCCACAGCCCAGCGCCGCTCCCGCCGAGGCGCGCCGTGCGCGCCTTGGTGGGGAGTCTGCACCGTCTTGCGGGGCAGACTCCCGGGCCCAATAGGGATCAGTGCCGGCTGGCCCGCAGGTGCTCGCGGAGGATGTCGCGGCCGAAGTCGCCCTCGAAATCCCGCCACACCGAGTGGACGTGGTTGCCGTCGTTCTGGATGTTGTCGAACTCGATCAGGAACGTCGGCCCCTGCACGCGGTAGTAGTGCCGCCCCCCGCGCTCCATGTCGCCGGCCCAGACGAACGTGACGTGCTCGACGCCGGCCTCCTCGAGCTTGGCTATCCGCTGGGCCGCCAGGTCGTCGGCCATCAGCGAGGTATAGGTCGCGATGAGCCGCCGCAGCAGCGCCTGCTGGTCCCAGGTCATCTCCGACGCCTTGACGCCGCCCGGTCCCAGCGAATGCGCCCTGGCGAACGCCTCGGTGGCGATGTCCTCCGGCGCCACGTCGTCGATGATGGCGACCGCGCGCTGGGCGTCGTCGAACGCCATCAGCAGCTTCCGCGCCGTGTCCTCCTCCAGCCCGAGCACGCGCAGCCCCTTGCGGGGGCCTTCCCGCACCTCGGCCGGGTTGCTCCCGAAGAAGGACGGCGTGCTCGCCACGGTATCCCCGTCGACGACCGTGAAGTGGAGCGACAGATGGTGGCCTTCGACGCGCCAGCCCCACGTCCCGGTCGGCCCCGGCGTGCCGAACACCGAGAAGAAGTACCACTCCGGGTCACGGGTGATCCGGCCGCTCTGCTCGAGCGCCGCGAGCACGGCCTCGAGCTCCATGACGTCGACCGCGACCGAGTAGCCGATCTCGCTGAGCGCCGCCTTGAGCATCGCGTGGGCGGCCTGCCGCTGCGTCTCGTCCATGTCCTCGACCTTGAGGCCCTGGCGCGGATGCATCTCGGTGGGGATGTAGTGGAACCGCTCGCGATCGTCGGAATCGAACGGGAGCGCGGCCATCCCGCGCTGCTCCGATGTCAGCGACGCGAGAAAGCCCTGGGCGGCGTCGGCCATCGACGCCGCCGTGCGCTGCGAGGCGACCGTCGAGGCGAGCCCGAGGGCGGCGACGAATCCGACAGCGAGAAACACCCGATACCATGCCAGACGGCTCATGCGGACCCCCCGTTTCATAGCGTATAGTCACCGGTATCTTACGAAGGCACCCGCGGGCCGTCAACCGGCCGCGGCGGTCTGGCGACGACGAAAGGACGATCCATGCGAGCATCGAGATGGATGTGGTCGGCAATCGCCCTGCCCCTGCTGCTGGCGTCCGGCTGCGGCAAAGCCGATCCGCCGCCGGCACCCGCGGCCGAGCCGGCGCCGGAAGCGGCCGCCGACTGCGCGCCGGTCGGCGAGATCCAGTTCATCTGCGACCTGATCAGCCCCGAGGACCTCGCCGTCCTGCCGGGCGACGAGTGGGTCATCGCCTCCGGCAACCAGGAGGGCGGCATGATCCATCTGGTCAACGTCGGGGACAAGACCAGCTCCGTCCTGTACCCCACCGCGGCCCCGCGGGAACGGCTCGACACCGAGACGTATGGCTCCTGCCCCGGACCGATCGACCCGGACGAGGGCGCCGCTTTCCGCGCCCACGGCCTGTACCTGAAGCCGGGCGAGGGCGGGGTGCACACCGTCTATCTGGTGCACCACGGCAACCGCGAGTCGGTCGAGGTGTTCGAGATCGACGGGAACGCGAACCCGCCCGCGCTGACGTGGGTGGGCTGCGCCGTCGCCCCGGAGCCGCTCACGCTCAACTCGGTGGTGGCGCTGCCGGACGGCGGCTTCGCAGCCACCAGCTTCCGGACCGCGGGCCTGACGGAATCGCTCGACGACATCCAGACCGGCGCCATCTCGGGATCCGTGTGGGAATGGCATGCCGACGGCGGCTGGACCGAGGTGCCCGGCAGCGAGACGGGCGGCCCGAACGGCCTGGAGATCTCCGACGACGGGGAGTGGTTCCATATCGCGGGCTGGGGCGAGCAGCGCTTCATTCGCCTCTCGCGCGGCCGCGCTCCCGTCGAGCGGGACGCCGTCGATCTGCACTTCAGGCCCGACAACCTGCGGCGGCAGCCCGACGGCTCCGTCTTCGCCGCCGGCGCCGACGGCTTCAACACCCCGCAGGAGACGTTCCACGTCGGGCGGATCGACCCGCAGACGCTGGAGGTCGAACGGGTGATCGATCACCCCGTCATCAAGAAGTTCGCGGCCTGCACCACGGCCATTCGGATCGGCGACGAGATCTGGATGGGCACGAACCGGGGCGAGAAGATCGGCTACTTCCCCGCCCCGTAGCGTTCCGCGCCGCGCGAGCTGGTTCCTCCGAACGGCCTCTGTTCCCGCGCCGCTCGGTCGGCCGCACGCGCGGACTACGGATCCTGGAGGTACTCCGCCGGCGGCTCGCACGGCTCGGCACAGCGCTCGAACACCCGGATGAGGGTGATCTCGCCGTCGACGGTCAGCAGCGTCGCCGCGTAGGACTGGTGGTCCTCGGCCATGCGCCGCATGAGAGTGTACAGGGCCTCGCCGGTGGACCGGGTCCGTGCGATGCGATAGTGGGTCCGCTCGTCGACCTTGACCGTCACCAGTTCCTGATCCCGGAAGTTGCCCGGAATGTAGTTCTCGTAGTGCACCCACTCGCCGTCGTTGTATTTCGAGCTGTAGCCGGAATGGGAATCGACGTTCGACCGCGCGCCCATGCTCCGCACGCGATACGTCTGCACGCCGTCCTCGACGCTGATGCGGATGATCTCGTACTTGTTCTGCTCGCCGCGGAACTGCCAGGAGCGGGCCGGGTCGAGCACCCAAGTGCCCTCGAACGGGTCCGGGCCGCCGCTCTGCGCCGCCGCGGTCGACGACGGGCCGAGCAACGGGAACGCGGTGATTGCGGCGGCCAGGACGATTGCGGCCGCCAGGCAGATTGACGCTCGGGGTCGGCTCATCTCCATCTCTCCTCTCATCGACGTGGCGTCGGCACCGTAGCCGGACTCACGATACTAGAATGAGGCTTCCGGCTCACAAAGGAGAACACCATGCGACTCGCCAAGTTGACGTTCGTCGTCGCGATCCTGATGCTGGCCGCGAGCGGCGCGACCTGGATGCTCGCCCAGCAGCAGCGCGCTTCCGACAGGCTGTCGCCCGAGGACTACCTCGAGATCCAGCAGATCTACTACCTGTACCCGCACGACGTCGACCCCGGCTCCGAGTTCGACGCCTCCTGGATGTACACGGAGGACGGCCGCTTCACGGCGGGCGGCGAGCCGGTCGTCGGACGGGCCGCGCTCGAGGAGTTCTACGAAGGGGTGCGCGCGCGCCACGCGGCCGGCATCCGGCACGTCAACGCCAGCCTGGTCCTCATGCCGACCGACGACGGCGCCCGCGGCATGGGCTACATGCTGCAGGTGGAGCGGCGCGAGGAGGACGGCCCGATCGAGATCACCCTGTTCGGCAAGTACACGGACGACTGGGTGAAGACGGCCGAGGGCTGGCGGATCAAGGAGCGCCGGTTCGTGGCCGATACCTGGCGCGGAGCCGCAACGAACTGATCCGGCGCGGCGGGCGGGCCGCTGCGCCCGCCCGCCCGTCGCCAACCGCGCCGATCCGCCGCCGCGTCCGCCCCCCGAGGCCGTCGTGGAACGGCCGGCACGGCCCGCTCCTCCGGCTTCCGGAAGACCCATGTCCGACCACTCGGTACGCCGCCACCTGCGCGTCGAGATCGACGCCTACGACGAGACCATCCGCCGCTTCATCCCCGGCTACGACGCGATGCTGGGCGTGGCGGCCCGCACCTTGGCATCCGCCCGCCCGGACCTGGCCCTCGATCTCGGCGCCGGCACCGGCGCCCTCTCGGAAGTCCTCCTGCTGCAGGGGAACGCCGGCACGGTCGAGCTGCTCGACGTCGATGCCGAGATGCTGGCGCGGGCCCGGATCCGCCTCGCTCGGTTCGGCGCGCGGGTCCGCTTCCGGCAGACGTCGTTCCTGGGCGAGCTGACTGCCTGCGATGCCGTGGCGGCGTCGCTGGCGCTGCACCACATCCCGTCAATCGACGCGAAGCGCGGGGTCTATGGCCGTATCCTGGCCGCGCTGCGGCCGGGCGGACTCTTCGTCAATGCCGATGCGGTGATGCCGGCCGGCCAGGCGGAGCAGGCGGCGACCTACGAGGCCTGGGCCGCCCACATGGTGGCGTGCGGGATCGAGCGGTCGCGGGCGTTCGAGCACTTCGCCGTGTGGGGCGACGAGGACACCTACTTCCCTCTCGAGGCCGAGCTCGCGGCCCTGCGGGCAGCGGGCTTCGACGCGGAATGCGTCTGGCAGCACGGCCCGATGGCGGTCGTGGCCGGACACCGGCCGGCCACGACCGTTGCGTAGCACCTAGCCTGGCTTTCAATCCTCCCGAGTGCTCGGGTGGAAAGTCGGATCAGTTGGCGGCGAAGCAGTAGAACATGCCCGCGCCGCCGGTCGCCACCAGGTTGTCCTGGCCGCAGCCGCGGCTGGGATGCGCCGAGTTCCACGATCCATTGGGACCGCCCTGCTTGTCGTGATGCCCGACCTGCGCCGAGCCGTCCGCGGCGTTGCTGGTCCAGTTGCCGCAGGTGTGGTCGGCGTCGTCGGTGTACGCGCGCCCGTCGGGCTGCGTGCCGGTCAGGATGTCGTGCTGGTTCGGCGAGTCGCCGAGGCCGGGCACCGCGTTCCCCTGCTCGGTGAGCGCGATCCCCTTGCCGAAGGAGATGCCGACGCGCGCCAGTTCCAGCGTGTCGCCGTGCAGCACGGCCAGATCCGTCGCGATCCCCCGGCGGCCACCGTGGGCGTACCATGGGCCGCTGCCGATGCGGTCGCGGGCGTTGACGGCGTTCTCGCCCTGCGTGCTCAGATACGCGCGCCAGGTCGAATCGCCGCGCCCGACCGCCGCGGCCAGCGACTGGCAGTGGGCGTCGGCGCCCTCCAGACCGCCCAGGTTGGCCCCGTCCCCCAAGCCCGCGCTGGTGACGAAGAACGACATCGGCTGCGAATCCTGCTGGGCCGCGGCGACATGCAACCCGCCGGCCGCCGCCGCAACCACGCCGACCAACGCTGCCAGAATCAGCGACTTTCTGCGCATCATGCTCTCCTGCTCCATTCGAAGGGGTTCAACGGTCCGGCAATTGTACACGCCCCACCCGCGAATTCCGATAACATCCCGCCGGGGAGTTGACCATGACACGGAGACGGCATTCAGGGACGGCATGGGTGATTCTGACGGTTCTGCTGGCACTGGGGGGCGCGGGCGCCGCGGATGCCCAGGATGCATTGCCGACGTTCCAGCGCGATCCGTCCTGGCCGAAGCCGCTGCCGGACAACTGGCGTCTCGGCATCGTCTGGGGCGTGGCCGTCGGCCCGCAGGACCACGTGTGGGTGCTCCATGCGCCCGACAACTATCGTGACGCGATCGAGGACGAGGGCAAGGTGCCGGCCCCGCCCGTGCTCGAGTTCGATCCCGACGGGAACCTCGTGCGCGCCTGGGGCGGCCGCGACCAGGGCTATCCGTGGTTCTACCGCATGGACAGCCAGCGGCTGTCGCGGGTCGACGACCACCCGCACCCGGTGCGCGAGCATGCGCTCAACGTCGACCACCAGGGCAACGTCTGGATCAGCGGCGGCGGCCACCTGGTGCTCAAGTTCTCGCGGGAGGGCGAGTTCCTCCTCCAGATCGGGGAACTGGGCAAGACCGGCGGCAGCGACCACACTCGCTATCTCGGCAACCCGTCCAACGTCGACTTCGACGCGCGGACGAACGAGGTCTATGTGGCGGACGGCTATCTCAACAAGCGGGTGGCCGTCTTCGACATGGACACCGGCGAGTACAAGCGCCACTGGGGCCGCTACGGCGAGCCCCCGGACGACTCGTTCGAGGCCGGCCCGCTGCCCGCGTGGTCGGGGTTCCCCGGGCCGACCGGCTTCTTCCCCCGCTTCGCCCACGGCGCCAACATCGCCGCCGACGGACGGGTCTACGTGGCGGACCGGGCGCACGACCTGATTCACGTGTACGAGCCGGACGGCACGTTCATCGAGGAGGCGCCGACGCCCGGACCCGTGAACTCGGTGGCGTTCTCACACGATCCCGACCAGCACTACGTGTACGGGGCCGGCATCAACGCGGCAGGCAAAATCTACATCCTGCGGCGCAGCGACCTCGAGGTCGTCGGCGAGTTCGACAGCGCGGGACAGCACTTCTTCGACGTCGACTCCAGGGGCAACCTGTTCACGTGCGGACTGTTCATGCCCGTGAAGTTTGCGCTGCAGGACTAGAGCCAACCGCCCGCGAGCCCACAAAAGAAAACGGCGGCCCCGATGCCATCCGTGACATCGGGGGCCGCCGCCCAATATCCGGTCGTTCCGACGGGTCTCTACTGATCCTGCCCGGCGGCGTCGCCGGTGACCTCAACCGTCACGTCGGAATACGACATCAGGCCGCCGTCATCGGCCCAGGCGCGGAGGACGTACGTGCCCGGCGTGTCGAACGTCGCCGTCGCCTCCCAACGGTTGTTGGGCGGTGCCGGCGGGGCGCCCCAGCCGGGCGACCAGTACGAGTTGCCACCGTCCCGGAAATCCTCCCAGACGTCGATCTGCTGCGGATCGAACGTCACATCGCGCCCCGGGCCGCGGTAGACGAACCACGACAGCCACAACCCGGCCGCGCTGTCCGGCGTCGTCGTCTGCAGCTCCGGCGGCAGGATGGGCAGCGATCGCGGCTTCGGAATCCCGTCGTCGGTGGCGAAGGCGGTCAACTGCAACGGCTCGCCGACCGCCACCGTGCGCCGCGGCGCACCGGCGAGCCGCAGATCGGGCGGCTGGTTGCCGACCAGACCATACCGGCCGCCCCCGGCGCCGCCCGCGCCCTTGTTGTTCATGATGACCACGTCATCGATGAAGTAGTCGATCAGGAGCGTGGCGTACGCGCGCTCGGTCTCGCCGGCGCTGGTGAGCGTCCAGATCAGCTCCTTGTCCCCGAAGTCGGCAGGAACGCGGATCTTGAAGAGGAAGCGATTGCGCTGGGGATAGAAATGGGTCGGCTGCCCGTAGTCGGGGCCGCCCGGCTCGATGTGGTTGTCCGGTCCGATCGGGACGTCGAACCGCTGCTCCCAGTTCCGGTTGAAGTAGCCGAACAACAGGTTGAACGACCCGTCCGGGTTCCGCTCCAGTTACTGGTCCTGGTTCTGGGCCAGCCCGCCGACGGTGCAGCCCGGACACCCGATCACGTACTCTCCCGGCTGCAGACTGAGCATCTCCCGCCGGTCGGCGATCTCGGTTGCGTACTGCTCGTCGGTCAGATAGTTGCCCTGCGCGATGTTGGTCAGCATCTGGTCGATCGAGCGGTGCCCCAGCCCGGTCCAGTTACGGCCGTCGGCCACGTTCTTGTTGCCAGGCGACGTATCGAAGTAGCCGGTCACCCGCAGGATGGTCCCCTTGGGCAGCAGCGGCGCGGCGTGATCCTCGTACGGGTAGACGCGCACCCACGAGTGGTTGTAGCCGGAGCAGCTCAGCGTCTCGATCAGGCCGGTCGAGTAGATGGCGTCGAGACACATCCGCACGCCGGCCGCGTGGAGGTGCGGCTCGAACACCGTCATCTTCGTGTGCTCCGGCAATGCCTCGAACGTCTCGATCTTCTGATCCGCCTGGCCGCCGCGGACGTCGAGGTAGCGCGTGCCGGACAGCAACACCTTGTTGGTGTACTCCGGCTCGTAGCCCCGCGGATGGAACTTGAAGCCGATGTCGAGCCGCGACGTCGTATGCGTCCCGATGGAGTGCAGGTGCGCGGAGGTGAAGTCGATGTTCGAGCCCGCGCGCAGCAGCGGACCGGCCTTCGGGTCGAAGTAGTCGGCGTTCCGGCCCACCTCGTGGACCGGCCAGAAGCTCTGGCCGAGGAAGTCCGCGAGCGCGGCCTCGTACTGCTCCGGATCGCTCTCCTTGAGCGTGTCCAGCTCCGCCACCGTCACCTGATCGGGGTGGACGGCGTCCCAGATCATGTGGTGGAGGACCCACCGCGAGCCGACCGTCTGCCGCCCGGCCGACGGCTCCCGGTTGTTGATCTCCTTCTGCTCGACCGCGGCGACGTAGCGGTCCTCGGTCAGTCCGGTCGGCGTGAAGCCGACCGGTCCCCACCAGTCCGGATCGGAAGCGCCCACCTCGATCGTCGGCGACGAGACGATCAGATCGGGCTCACCGATGGTCCAGACCGAGGCGTCGGCGAACTCGAGCGGCGGCGGCGCATCGGCGGGGTTGCCGCGCGGCGCGCCGTTGTCGGCCCACGTCGCGATCGCCGCGACCTGCTCGTCGCTCAACGAGGTGTCGCCCTTGTAGGCCTGGATGCCGATGCCCTTTTCGATGTACCACGGCGGCATCGTGTCCTGCTTGTCGCGCAGGCCGGTGCGGTACTTCATGCTCCGCGCCCACGGCCGCGTGTCCTCGTAGGTCAGCAGCGACATCGGCGCCGCGCCGTCGGGGCGGTGGCACTGCTGGCAGCTTCGCTGCAGGATTGGCGCGATGTCCTTCGACCACGTGACCTCGGCCTCCTGCGCCGCGACCGGAGCGGCGAACCCGGCGACCAGCACTGCAGCCGCCAGGCTCAACGTCCGCCCCACGTTCCGGGTCGGTCTCGTCATGTGCGCTCTCCTCTGCTTCGTGCAGGGTTCCGCGGTCCTACTGCTGGTTGTCCTGCGCGGCGATGTGCCGTAGCCGCAGCCCGGGCATCCGACCACGTACTCGCCGGGCGCGAGGTCGAGGTCGCGGCGGCGCTGCTCCAGCTCGGCGGCATACTGCTCGTCCGAGAGCGCCACGCCCTGCGCGAGGTTGATCAGCATGTTGTCGATCGAGCGGTCGCCCATCCCGGCCCAGTTGCGCGGGTCGGCGACGTTCTTGTTGCCGGGCGAGGTGTCGAAGTAGCCGCTGATCCGCAGGATCGTGCCCTTCGGCAGCAGCGGGGCGGCGTGGTCGGAGTACGGATACGCCCGCACCCACGAGTGGTTGTAGCCCGCGCAGCTCAGCGTCTCCATCTGGCCCGACGTCGGGTAGATCGCATCCAGGCACATCCGCACGCCGGCCGCGTGCAGATGCGGCTCGAAGATGGTCAGCTTCGCGTTGTACGACAGCGTCTGGAACGTCTCGATCTTCTGGTTCGCCTGCCCGCCCCGGATGTCGAGCTCGCCCGTGCCGTAGGCCAGCAGCCGGTTGCGATACTCCGGCTCGTAGTCACGCGGATGGAACTTGAAGCCGATGTCGAGGTGCGACGTCATGTGCGTCCCCGTCGAGTGCAGATGCGCCGACGAGAAGACGATGTTCGACCCCGCGCGCAACAGCAGGCCGGCCTTCGGGTCGAAGTAGTCGGCGTTGCGCCCCACCTCGTGCACCGACCAGAAGCCCTGCTCGTTGGTGGTCGAGCTGACGACCTCGCGCGCCTGCAGGCGCTCAAGGGCGGCGTCGGACAGCGGCTCGAACGGGTTGCCGTCCACCTTGCCCGTGCCGGCTGTCAGCAGCGTCCTGCGCACGCCAGCCCGCTCCTGCATCTGCGACCGGTCGGTGTGGATGAACGCGATGCCAATCGACCCCGCCTCGCCGCTCGGCGTGATGACGATCTCGTCGGCGCCGCTGGCGATCCAGTACGCCGCCGATGCCAGCAGGCCGTTCGCCACGGCCACCACTCGCGTCTCGGCGGCACGCAGGTCCGCGGCGAGCTCGGGGACGCCGCCCACCTGGCCACCGGGCGAGTCGATGTCGAGCACGATCGTATCGACGTCCGGCCGCTCGTCCGCGGCTCGCACCCGCCGCCGGATCCGCTCGACCGACGCGCCGCCGGATATCTCCGTCGCCATGTCCAGACGCGGCGCGAGCATCCCGCGGATGGGCACCACCGCCATCGACTGCCCGACCAGTGTTTCCGCCCCGGCGGCGGCCTGCGTGGAGCGACCCGAGTCGGCCAGCACCGCCGCGATCTCCTCCTTCGTGAGCAGGGTGCCGTCCATCCGCCGATTCAGCACATCAGCGACGATCTGCAGCACCTCCGGGACCATGGGCCACGGGTCGCCCGCCGCGGCCCGCACGATCCGGTCAATCCGATGGGCCATCCTTCCGTCCCTCCTCGGCGGCCGCGGCGAGGACCCCGCCATCCTCCGCCGCCCACGTGTCGAGCACGGCGGCCCCGCCGGCGAGAATCTCCTCTTCACGGCGCGCGCTGTACGCCGCGGCCGCGCCGACATCGAACGCCAACGCCTCGACCAGGTCGTCGCGATACCGGGCGTAGAAGGCGGTGACGGCCTCGCGCCACGCGGCATCGTCCGCGGCGTGGCGCTGTGCCGCCCGCCGCAGCGCGAGCAGCTCCTTCGACGCGAGTCGCCGGGCCGCAGCGGTCAGAATCCGCCGTGACCGGTCGTCCCGCGGCGCCGGGCCGGCCTCGGCCGTCGTCCCGTTCCCCTGCCGCATGTTCGCCGGCGTCAACGGATCGTCCAGCCCGGGCAGCGCGTTCCGCCCTTCGAGGCGCCGCACCTCGTTCCGCGTCAGGATCCCGAGCTCGACCATCGTCCGGTAGTAGGCCGACCGGGCCTGCGCGTCGCCGCGCAGGCAGCAGCGCCTCGGTCAGCGTCTGCTCGATCCCGACGAGCCAGTGCTCGAGGTCGATCCGCGCGAAGGCGAGGAAGAACTGCTCCGCGTTGGCGTACAGGCTGGTCTTGTCGGCGTGCATCAGCAACACGGTCGGCACGCCCAGGAACCGCGCGAACTCGGGCACCGAGAACTCGCGCGTCTCGATGAACTGGCTGTCTTCGTTGCTGACGCCCACCGACTCCCACTCGAGCCCGCCCTCGAGCACGGGCACGCGGTGCCAGCCGCTCGGGCCGGAGTTGGCGCGCTGGAACGAGGTCTCCAGCTTCTGCCGTGATTCGTCCTCCAGGCGCCGCGCATGCTTCAGAAACCCGCGCATCATCGGCGCGCGCGAGAAGAAGCGCTGCGCGAACGTCTCCGTGTTGATCGCCGTCTCGACGGCGCGGCGCATCAGGGTCAGCACGGAGACGCCCGTGAACCCGTCCAACGAGAAGCCGCGGAGGTGCAGCAGGGTCTCGCCGCCGACCAGTGTGACCGGCGCCTCCGCCGGAGGCGCGTAGCGGTAGACCAGCTGGCCGCTGGCGAGCTGGTCGACGATCGTTACGCGGTCGGGATGGAGCGGGGCGATCTCCGCCGCGAAGCCGCGCGCGTCCGAGATGATGCGCCCATAGGCGTTCCCCCGCAACACCAGGTGCCCCATGAGCATCTGACGCCAGGCGAACGACGTCTGCCAGCGGTTCGGCGCGTCGTGGAGCGCGCGGTAGAGCCGGTGGGCCGGCGCCCGGCGCCAGCCGCGGTCCGCCGGGAGCCGCTCGAGGACGGGAAGCGGAAGCATCGCCACCGTGTTCGCGAGCACGGTGACGCCCCGGTACACCGTCGAGATCGACAGCGCCGACGACGGACCAGGGCGACCAGGGCCCTCGTAGGGCTCGTACCAGTAGTCGTCTGCCGGTCCGGGGGGCTGGGGCGGCGCCGCCTCGGGGTCGGCCGCGAAGAGCGTCGTCAGCAGTCCCATCAGCCGAGCCTCCGCCGGCGGCCGCGCCGCACGGCCGCGGCCAGCGCGAAGACCACCAGGAGCGTCCCGGTCACCACGGCGGCGACCTCCAGCGACCAGAGGCGCCAGACCCCCACGGCGATCAGCACGATCCCCACCCCAGCCACGAGGTCCTCACCGCCCACCCACGTCACAGCGCCACCGTCTGGATGCCGCGCTCGGCCGTGTACGGCGAGCCGCCGACCGCCTCGTCGAGGCGCGCGACCTCGCGCGCGATGACCGTCGCGACGATCCCGTCAATCCGGCCGCGGAGCTTCTTCGGATCCTTGCTCGGCTTGATGTTCTCGTTGCGGTCCTGGTCGACGGTCACGTTCGCCGCCATCCACGCGAGGACCTCGTTGCCGCCCGCGTCGACGTGTCCCGCGGCGACCTCCGCCTCGAACTCCTTGCTCGCCCAGGTGAGGCGCGCGAACGACTGCGGCACTTCGACGACGCGGTCCTCGTCCCAGCCGAGCACGTCCTGCAGCTCGTGGTCGAAGTTCCCGATGTTCCAGGGATCGAATCCGACGCGTTCGATGCGAAACCGGTCCGCGGCGTCCACCACGGCGTCGCGGATGGCCCCGTGATGGATCCGGGCGCCGGGCGTGACCTGGACGAGCCCGTCGTCGACCCACCGCTGGAGCGGCACATGCCAGCGCCGCGCCCTGTCCCGCAGACCCTGTGCCGGCGTGAAGAACCACGCCAGCAGCTGCCAGCGAGGATCCGCGTCGTCGTCCTCCGGCAGGAACAGGAGCACGAAGGCGGCCAGGTCGATCTTGGCCGCGAGGTCGAGCCCGCCCCAGCACCGCCGCCCCTCCACCGGAGCCCGATCCCAGGTCGACTGACCGGCCTGCCACGCCTCGATGTGCAGCCACGGTGACGCCGCCTCGACCCAGACGTTCAGCCGCTTCTGACGGAACGACGTCAGCGCCGACGGCATCGAGCGCGCCCGCTCCGACAGCGCCAGCATGTCGTCGACCAGGACGGACACCCCGAGGTTGGGGTTGGCCTTCCGCCAGGTGGCCTCGGCATGCGGATCGTCGTCGGCGTCTGCGTGGGCGATGAACGCGAGCAGACGATCGTCGGTGACGGCCGTGTCGAGGACCCGGCACGCGTGATCGTGCAGCTCGCCGCACGGCGAGCGCGGGTCCGACCCGGCGGTCGTGATGGTCAGGAACAGCGGCTGCTCGCGGGCCCCGAGGGCCGTTTCCAGCACGTCGTAGAGCCCGCGGGTCCGGTGCGCGTGATACTCGTCGATGACGACCAGGTGGGGCGACAGGCCGTCGAGCGAATCGTCCTTCGCGCTCAGGGTCCGCAACTGCGCCGCGCCGCGCCGCAGCAGGTACTTCCCGGCCCGGTCGACCCGGTGGGCCAGCGCCGGCGTCCGCTGGACGAGCAGGTCGGCGTCCCGGAACACCAGGTACGCCTGGTCGCGCGTGGTGGCCGCGCAGTAGCCCTCCGCCCCGGGTTCGGCGTCGAAGAACGTCGTGTAGAGCCCGATGACCGCCGCCAGCAGCGTCTTGCCGTTCTTGCGCGGGACCTCCACGTACGCGCTCCGGAATCGGCGCAACCCGCCCGACTCCCGCCAGCCGAAGAGCTGGCCGACAAGGAACTGCTGCCACGGCTCGAGCTGGATCGGCGTCCCCGCCCACTGCCCCTTGTAGTGCCGCAGCCGCGGGAAGAACGCGATCGCACGCTCCGCCGCGGCCTCGTCGAACACCAGGTCGTCGCGCTCGCGGTCCGCCAGGAACCGCCGGCAGGCGCCGCGGTGGTACTGCCCGGCGGGGATCGCGCCGTCGACGACGGATCGCGCGTACGCGTCAATGGGTGATCTGGTCGTCATACGCCTCGAGCGGGTCCTCGTCATCGAGCGCCGGCAGCGGTGGTGCGCCGCCGCGACGCGCCACCTCGCGCGAGACGCGCACCCAGGCTCGCCCCGCGCTGTCGTCCGCCAGCCGCGCCTGCTGCATCACCGGCGGCGCCGCCGGCGTGAGCTCCGCCGCGCGCACCGCCGACGCCGCGCGACTCAGACGTGCGGCGCGGACCGCCAGCCGCACGTACGCCAGCACCAGCGGCCCGTCGCCTGGCGAGAGCGGCCCGATCGCCGCCAGCGCCTCGACCGCGTGGTCCCACGTCCGGCGCTCCGCGGCGGTCAGTCCGCGCGGCCGCGCCGGCGCCCCACGCGTGACGGCCGGGTCGCGCTGGCCGGCGTGCCGATAGGGGTGGAACGTGCCGTCGCGCCGGTGCTGCGCGACCGACTTCCGATTCCAGCCCGACGGCTGTCCGGGCACCCCTGCCATGTCCCTCAGTCCCCGCCCGCCCATTCGCTGTGCGCGTTCACGCGACGCCGGTCTCCCCACTCCGCCAGCTTCCAGAGATTTGACCGCCCCCTCCCTGGCACGGGTTCGTCCCACGCACGTCTCGGCCGCTGGGGGCAGTCGGCGCCGGCACGAGGCCGCGACAGCTCACCTTCGCGACGCTCGACTCGAGCCTGACGGAATGGGTTCTTGATTTTCCTATTGATCAAGTGTCTTGCGAAGGATCCCGACGCGCGGTGGCAATCCTCCAGGGACCTCGCGGACGAGCTTCGATGGGTCCTCGAGGGACCCGAGGCAGAGGTCGTCGCGGCCCACCCACGCAACGTGCGGGGGAGGGCACCGATCATGGGGCTGGTCGCCGCCGTCGTCGGGACGGCACTCGTGGCTGGTTGGGTGGCGCGCACGTGGTGGGGCCCGGCTCGGGCGGGCGAGACGTCCGACCCCCGTTACCTCCCCGTCACCTAGCGCTCCGTGGTGCCGGCCGTGCGGGAGGGGCTCGTGCGAGGCGAGGTGAGCATCCATCGCGCCTGGCAGTGGCGGACGCTGTCCCCGAAAGCCCAACGCGACGCCCTCTGGGAGCATCTGCATCGACGCGCGATCAAGACCACCGTCGCAAGGTTGGTGAAGCAGCATGTCGATGCTGACGCGCCCATGCCGGCACCAACCAAAATCCCAACCGTCCTGAAGGCCCTTGCGAGCCTCGGCCTGCGCGACGTCATCGTCGCGGTGCTCGACGTGCCTGGGCGGGCCGTCGTGGTCACGCGTGCGTGCTACGACGACTTGCAGGAGCACCACACCTCATGACGACGACTCAGACTCGGCCACTCAGAGACGTGCTAACGATGCACCGGGACGAATGGGACCGTGACGACACCCGGCCTGCGGTGCGCGAGGCGTTCGCCAAGGTCGTCGACTGCGGCACCGAGGCCCTCGGCGCGGAGGTCTTCGCGTCCGACACGGAAGAGCGGGTGGTGTATCACACATGCAAGTCACGCGCCTGTCCCAGTTGTGGGTATCAGGCCACTCGCGCGTGGCAGCGCGACCAGTGGCGAGAGCTGCCCGATGTCCCGTACGCCCACGTCTGCCTCACCATGCCGGACGTGTTCTGGCCCGTGTTCCGCCACAACCGGCATCTCCTGCACGATCTGCCCGTGCTGGGTGCCCAGGTGTTGCAGCAGTGGGCACGGCAGAAGTACGGCATCCGGCTGATGATCGTCGTCATCCCGCACACGTTCGGCCGGCACCTGAACTTCAACTGCCACCTCCACATCCTGGTGTCAGAGCGCGGCCTTCGTGAGGATGGCACCGCGTGGCGCGCCCGCGCCCGGCTGGACAAGAAGGCGCTGATGCCGATGTGGCGCTACGCCGTCATCACCTTGCTGCGGGAAGCGGCGCGGGCTGGTGTCCTCGAAACGGACATGCCTCGCGGCGAACTGCTGCGGCTCTTGACCGCCCAATACGAGCGGTGGTGGAACATCGACGTCAAGCGGTTCAAGAGCAAGAAGCAGTTCCTCGGCTATGCCGGCCGCTACGCCCGCCGGCCGCCCATCGCGCAGCACCGGTTCCGGACGATCGGCCGTCAAGAAATCCGATTTGTGACGAAGGACACGCGGACCAAACAGAGCGTCGAGACCACCTACACGCCGGCCGAGTTCCTGGCCACGCTCGCTGACCATGTCCCCGACCGCTACCGGCACACCGTGCGGTACTTTGGGTTGCTCGCGCCTCGCGTCAAGTGCCAGACGCACGACACGGTCTTCGCCCTGGTGGGCCAGGAGCGGCGGGGGAAGCCCAGACGGCTCCGATGGTCGACGTCACTGCAGAAATGCTTTGGCGTGGACCCGCTGGTCGACCGCAACGGCCAGCGAATGCGGTGGGCTCGTCGCGTTCCACCCGGCGAGCAGAACTGATTCGCTGCCGGCGCGCGCGTACGCCTCCCCCCCGCGGTCTCCGAACCCCCAGCCTCCAGAGATTTGACCGCCCCGCGTTCACGAGATCGCCCAGGTCGGCGCGATCCTGACCCTGCGGTTGCCTGATGACTGGTCGGGACGACGCCGGCTGGCTGGGAGAGCGTCGCTGGACCGTGGCGTCGCGCAGGCGATCGTCTTCAGTGGTTCCGGGGCCAAGAAACGCCAGCAACAACAGAAACTGGAGGAATAAACCGCGCGCGACCGGTAGCGCTCCCTGTGATCCGTAATACCCGCGGAACGCCGCAACGCCTGCCCAAGCACCCGGAGGGGGAAATTAGGCCAGTTCGCAGGTTTCGCAAGAGGCTCGGATGAGGAAATATTCGAAAACCGTGTGGATGCCGGGAGGATCGATGGGTCACTTGGCCGCGGCCATTGAATTGACCTGGATCGTCTTGGTCGTGGAGTCCAGCGTGCCGACGACTGCTACTTTCTTTCCGGCAAACTCTCTTGATTTGTCCTGGTCGCTCAACCGATAGATTTCTTTGCCGTCAAACAAAATGAACGGGACGCTGTGGTCATCGACGCAAGCGATGGCGCAGGCAGCGTCGGTCGACCCCATCCGCATTCCGGAATGATCGGCTATGGGGCACTCCTCATCGGTGATCGTGCCTGAGAAAGTCTGTCTGCTCTGGGTTGCAAACATCGTGGCGGAGGCAAGAAGAGCGGAGGCAAGAAGACCTATCAGTAGATATTTCATAAAGCTCACGCAAAGCGAAGTCATTAGCAACCTGCGGAAAATCGGGGGAAGGTGTCACACACCCCCCCCCTGATTCGTGGTCGACAACCCCGAGGCCGAGAAACTCTCTGCCGGTTATCGGCCGCCAATCATGACGTGGGCTTCCGGCGTGCCCTCAAACATCAGCCAGGCGCCGCCCGCGTCGCGAACGTTCGGCAGTCCGACTTGCTCCGCCGTGAGGTTCGGCATGCCGATAAACGTGTGCCAGATGGCGGTGTCCTGGCTGTTGCCCCGGAGGTTATACCAGATGGACCCGACTTCGGACAGCTCACGCGTTCCGTCTTTCCCGGCGGCCACAACCAGATCCCTAATCCCTCCGGTGCCGCTGCTCGACAAGACAGGCAACCCCGCTCTCCTATCACCTTCACCCAGCGTTGGCGTGGCCTTGGCCCCCATCTCCGCGAACGCTCGATTCTGCATGATGCGCGGCAGGTTGGCATCGCTGCTGGTGCACTCCACCGACCACGGCCGCTCTCCGGGAAAGCCGGTCAGGTCGTAGCAGACCATACGGCCGGGGCCGGGCCTCAAAACTTCAAACGTAAAGTCGGCAGCCGTGACCACTTCGCCCGCATCCGGATTCCGAATTATCTTAATGACCGTGGCGTCCCTGGCCATAGCCGTGTTCGGAGCGGCGAGCAACGGCTTTTGGATGGGGTCGTTCGTATCGGTCCGGCGCTCCTCGTAGATCTGCGCCTGCGCCGGCGCGCTCATCGCAACCGCCATTACGCCGAGTACAAACAGAGAGATCGGTTTCATGTGAGTCCTCCAATCGCGATGCCTCAAAATTTGGGTGTCTACAAGCCAGCAGCATACCACGACGGTGCGTACTCTGTCTACTGAATGCTTCCGCCGACGGGCAGGCCGCTCGGTACGCGCTCGGGAATCGTCCGGTCG
This sequence comes from Vicinamibacterales bacterium, assembly GCA_965222265.1. Taxonomy (GTDB): domain Bacteria; phylum Acidobacteriota; class Vicinamibacteria; order Vicinamibacterales; family UBA8438; genus JAAXGX01. The sequence continues at coordinate 2,884,452 of CBDCTP010000003.1, read as the reverse complement.
AACGAGCCATCGCTCAGAGCATATAAAAACTCGATCAGATCCGTGTCTTCTTCGTCCACGTTCTGCAACTCGCGAAGCCGCGGATCGAGCTCCTCGTAGCTGACGTTCGGGTTCCGGGACTCGCCGGCGATGGTGGATTCATAGAACCCCACGACGGCGCGCAGCGTCCGGAACATGCCATTGTGCCCGTATGGGAAGGTCAATTCGAGGTTTCGCAGCGACGCCGTGCGAAACGCATAGCTGTCGCACGCTGCTCGGGACGCTGCAGTACGCGGCTCCGGAGGAGCTGCCGGGCAAGGAGGGTTCTGCGCGCCTCCGTCGGAGGCGGGCGTTGTGAGACCTGATGCAAGAGCGGGGTTGTCGGGCACGCCCATGACATGCAGTTTGTAATCGGAGAACATGGGCCCGTTGTGGCACCTGATGCACCCGATCTCCTCGAAGCGCTGCATTCCGCTGACCTGTTCCTCCGTCATGGCGCTGCGGTCGCCGCGCATGTAGCGGTCGAACGGCGCGTTGTTGGCCAGCAGCGACCGCATGAACGCCGCTATCGCCCTGCCTAGGTTTTCCGCGGTGACCGGCTGTTCACTGCCGAAGGCCTCGGCGAACAGGCTCGGGTACTCGGCGTTGGCCTGGAGCTTCGCCACCACTCTCGCGACAGCCTCATCCTCCGGGTAGGTGTCCCCTCGCATTTCCTCAAACGACTTGAGCGGTTCGAGCGCCTGCGATTCGAGGCTCCTGATGCGATTGTCCCAGAACGCCGGCGCAGTCGCCGGGTCGTAGCGGCCCGATTCATCGATGCCGTTGAAAGCAACGTTCAGAACCGTCGGACTATTGCGTTTGACGAGATGCCCGTCACGCCGGAAGCGGCCCCGGCCGATGCCCGTCACGCCGAGCGACAGGTCGCGGTCCTCCGCATAGGCGTTTTGGGGATGATGGCACGTCGCGCAGGCTACGTCTTGGGGTCCCGACAAAAGCGGGTCCCAGAACAGCAGCCTGCCCAGCTCAACTTTTGCTGGGGTCGTCGGGTTATATCCCGGCGCCTGCTCAGTCGACGGCAGCGCCGACACACTGTGTTCAACGGCACCAACTTCTTGTCCAACGGCGCCAACTTCCATGAAAGGGAGTACGGCGACCGTAGCTGCTGCGACCAGCAGGTGTTTCGCTCCGAAGATTATAGGCACGAGTAAACCCCCCCTAGTGCCGGCCCCCTTCACAGGCCTGGGCGCGCCACAGGACAGTTAGTCTACCCACAACTATGGGCGGGTGTCAAGAGAGAATGCGCCGCAGAGAATGCGCCGCGCCACAACCGACAGCGGTGCGGCAGGGCGCACGTCGGACAGGCGGGCCGGGCGGGCCGTCGAGGAGAGGCGTTCAAGAGCGGGTGTCGACGAGGATCTGGTCGTCGCCCCCAGCGGTGGCGAGGCCGTCCAGAAGGAACGGCATCGGGGGCGGCCGCGCGGGCCGGGCCTCGGGGATGTCGGTCGGCAGCCCCAGATGGCGCAGGATGCGCTCGATCACGGCGGGGTCTTCGATCACCGCAATGAGCTGCAGGCGCCCGCCACACCGGGGGCATTCGAGGACATCGAACCCAAAGCTCCGGCGGATGAACTCCGCCCAGAGACCGTTCGCCGCGGGCGGGGGGTCCCCAGCTCCCGCCGCATCCCTGGAGTCTTCAGGAGGCGAATTCTCGTGGGAGCCGACGGGTTCCCCGAATCGGACCACGTCGGCCCGCCACGCCGCGCGCGGGGCCAGCACGCCATAGTAGAGAATCAGGTTGATGCGCGGCCGCGGTGTCAGCGTGGCGAGGCGCTCGAGCAGTTCCACGGGGGTCAAACAGCAGATGCGTAGTGCCGTCCGACCATGGGCGCCTCAGCTGGAGCTGTACCTGTCCCTCCGCGGTCAGCTCGAGACGGTCCTGCGCAATGGGGGGGCGCAACGCGTAGCGACACACCCGCTCGAGGCGGTCCCGCTGGCGGGCCGGCACGCAGAGCGCGGCATGGAGATCGAAGCCGTTGTGGCGCGCCTGACACGGCCCGAGCCCTGGAGGGTCGGTGACGGCGGCCAGGGAGGCGCCGCCGCGACGGACCCGGGCGCCGGCCCGCGACCCGAGCGCGACCCGGCCCTGCACCGACGCCGCCGCGAGCCCGGCCAGCACCGGGGCCTCCTCGGCCCATTCGTCCACCGTGCTCCCACCCGCATCGGTCTCCTCCAGCCCCTGCGGGGCCAGTAGCCGCTGGAGGTAGGCCTCCACCGTGGCGAGCACCTCGTCGACGTCGGCGGCGTCGAGCGCGGCGGCCGGATAGAATCGCAGGCCCGTCGCGTCGTGCCCGAAGACCCCGTCAACCACCAAGGCATGGATATGAATGTTTAAATTGACCGCCCCCCCGAACCGCTGCACGATAGCGACCGCGCCGCTGCGCCCGTCCTGCACGCCCGCGTCGCGCGCCCGCCGGCGGAGGAAGCCGAGAATCGCTCGCATGGTTCGCCCCACGACGGCGCGGCAGAGGTCGTGGTCCCCCGCCAGCCGATAGCGGAGGCGGTGCGGCAGGCTCAGTACCCACTGGCGCACCGGCACCCGCGGGAACACGTTGTCGACGAGATGGGCCGCGCGCTCGGCCATACGCCGCCCGCCACAGCTCGGACAGAAGGCTCGGCCGTGGCACGAACTATCAGTAGCTCATGATAGTTCGTGTTGTCTACAGTTGACGACTATGTGGAGTTGGGTGGCACCGGCGTTTTGTCGACCGGTGTGGGCCACGGATTTACTCCTGATAGCTTCTTGCCGGCGAGCCAGGCGAGGAGGCGATCTTCGACCTGGAAGGTCCCGCGACGGAGGTCTGGTGGCAAGGCGGCCTCGACCGTCTGAAGCTTCTCGGTGGGATCGGCCCGGAGATAGATCTCGGTGGATTTGAGGCTCGTATCGCCCAGCCAGAGGGCGACCTTGCGGATGTCCCGCGTGGCCTGGAGGCTGTTCATGGCACAGGTGTGCCGCAGCACATGGGGAGAGACGCGTTTCTGGGCGAGCGTCGGACACGCGCCGCGTGCCCGCTGCACATACTTGGTGAGGAGGTAGGTGAAACCGGAGCAGGTCAGGGCCTCTCCCCGCCGATTCACGAAGACCTCGGGCACGGGTGGGGCGCCGCGGACGGCCAGCCAGGCGAGCAGCGCCCGGGTGGCTTCCTTCCAGAGGGGAAGGCGTCGTTGTCGACGTCCCTTCCCCCGGATCAGGAGACTGGGATACGCCCCGTCGACCACGACGTCGTCGAGGCGGAGCCCGACCAGCTCCGACACGCGGAGCCCGGCGGCGACCGCGAGATAGAGGAGGGCTTGGTCCCGACGGCCGTGGCGGGTGGTCGGGTCCGGGGCGTCGAGGAGGGCGTGCGTTTCCTCGCGGGTGAGGTGGTTGATGAGCCGCTCCTCCGTGCGCTTGCTCGAGATCGCGCGGACTCGGCGCACCTGCTCGAGGGCGGACGGCACCTCGTACTCCACGTACTTCATGAACGAACGGATCGCCGTCAGGCGGAGATTCCGCGTGCGAGGCGTGTTCGCGCTGTCCTCCTCCAGATGCGCGAGGAAGTCTCGAATCATGGGGGCATCTAGATCCTCCAACGCCAGCTCAGACGGTGAGGTGCCGCGGCGGTGGCTGACGTAGCCACACAAGAATTTAAACGTGTAGCTGTAGCTGGCGAGCGTGTGCGGGCTGACGCCTTTCTCCACAGTGAGATGCTGCCGGAAGAACGTCGTCACGAGCGGGGCCAGCGGCGTCATGATGTGCCTCCGTGGACGAACGCCTCGCAGCGCGCGGCGACCTGGGCCAAGAGCGCGGGCGTTGCCTCGAGATACCAGTAGCTGCTGCGGATGTCGCGGTGCCCGAGATAGGTCGTGAGTGCGACCATGTGCCGGGAGATGCCCGCGCCGTGGGCTGGCCCGGTGGTCAGGGCCTGGTTGGCGAAGTAGAAGCGCAAATCATGGAGCCGCGGCTGGGGCGTGTCGTCGGGCTGGGCGATGCCCAGGGCGTGAACGAGTCGCCGGAAGACATGGCGAACCGTGTTCTTGTGCAGCTGCCGGCCCTGTCCCGACGGGAACAGGTACACGCAGCTCCCCGCTTCCTGGCCTCGGCGCGCGAGATACTGACCGAGCGCACGTTGGGTCGTCGGGTGCAGGGGCAGCCAGCGGCTCTTGCCAAACTTGCCGTGGCGAACGACCAGCGCGTCGGTCGTGACATCCGGGAGCTGCAGATTGAGCGCTTCGGAAATCCGGAGCCCTGTCGCGGCGAGGAGCCCGAAGAGCGTGCTATAGACGAGGGGCTGCAGCGTCTCCGCCGGCTGCATGGTACGGGCGGCCTCGACCAGGGCGCGCACGTGTTGTGGGGTGAAGAGGAAGGGCGGGCGCCGCTGGGGGCGATGGTGCCCGCAGGCATCGGCGGGCGGCACCTCATGACGCGCGTCCTCGGCCTGGAGGTAGCGGGCGAAGTGGACGACGGTTCGCAGGCGGACCGCGCGGCGGAGTGGACTTGCCGGTCGGGCCCCCACCCAGTCCAGGACAGTCCGCGACCGTACGACGGCATCTCCGTGCTCGGAAGCGAAGCGAGCAAAGTCGTGCAGGATGGCTTCGTGATCGACCAGTTTGAAGCCGGCGGCTCGCCGGCGAGTGAGGTAGCCGTCGACCGCGACGCTCAACATGACACCACCTCGGGCCACGGCTGGGCGACCTGGGCGAGCAGTGCCCGGTCCACCTTGGCGTAGAGGCTGGTCGTTTCCACCGACCGGTGGCGCAGCACTTGGGCAATGCCTTCGAGGTCGACACCGCCGCGGAGCATCTCACAGGCTGCCGTATGGCGAAAGACGTGCGCGCCCGCCGTCGGGGGCCGCACGCCCGCTCGTTTCAGGGCCGCTCGAGCAATCTGCTCGATTCCTTTGCCGCGGCGGGGCAGGGCGAACGCGGTGTACGGCGCCACGGAGCGCAGGAACACGAACTCGCTGACGACGGACGGCCGTCCCGACCGCAAGTACGTCAGAAGCGCCTCGCCGACCTCCTGTGGGAGGGGCAACTGGACCACACGCGCGCCCTTTCCCGACACTCGGAGGGTCCCGGTCGTGAAGTCAAGATCCGAGAGGCGAAGCGTGGCCACGTCTCCGGCGCGGAGGCCCAGACGGAGCAGCAGGAGGAGCACCGCCCGGTCTCGCCGCCCACGCGCGGTCGACGGACACGCCGCCAGCACGCGGCGAATCTCGACCGGCGTCAGCCCGCGTGGGAGCCGCTGCTGCGACCAGCTCGCCAGCGGCGTGAGGGCATGCTCGAGCCCGGCGCGACACCGGCCGTCGATGGCAAGGGAGCGGACAAACATCCGCACCGCCGCGCAGACCATCCGGGCGGAGCCACGGCGGTAGTGTCGACATCGCTGCTCGACGAAGTCCCGAAGACCTTGAGCGCTATACGTCGCCGGGTCCTCGCCGAGGACGCGGACGAGGTGGCCGACGGTGCGACCGTACGCCGACAGCGTGCTCTCGCTGACGCTCCGGTTGACCTGCATCCAATGGAGGAACCCCTCAACCAGGGGCACGGGGGTGGGACGCGGAGGCAGCGCCGGAATGACGTCTCGCTCACGCAGAAAGCGGAGGAACTGGCGGACCGCTGACACGACCTGTCGGGCGCGGTTGCGTGACGCGCCCCGGCATGTGCAGGTGGAAGGATGCTGCTCGAAGGCGACGACGGTGTCGTCGTCGATCGTCGGGAGCCGACGCTGCTCGCGCTCGAGCCAGACCCCGAAATGAGCGATGGCCTGGAGATGGAGCCGAGCCACCTGGGGGTGGTAGCCAGTCACCACCAGTCGTTGCTCGTACTGAGCGACGAGCGTCCGAAACGTAGCTGACCGGATGGACGAGAGCCCGAGCACCGGCCTGGAGTACTGAATCTGCATGTTGTTCCTCCCGGGGCCATCCCATCGCAGCCCCCTGGGGGAGGAGACTATCTGCAGAACCTCAGCCCTCAACCCAGCCGGACAGAGCCGAATCCCGCGGTCATCCCTCGACCTCCACGTCATCGACTCCACATAGTCGTCAGCTGCAGACAACAACTGAAGGGCACCAGGCGGTCGAAGCCGCACCCGGTGCAGCGGAACCGCGCAAAGCCCGGACCGAGCGATCCGCACCGCAGGAAGTCAAGAAACTCTTGCTCGACGAAGCCGGGCAAGCCTTCTCCGTTGCGGAGGTCGGCCGCCTGCGCGCGAAACGTCTCGAAGTGGTCGCGCACGACCTGATGCAGCACGCCCGCTGCCGGCTGGCGCGGTTCGTAGGTCGTTGACGGCAGGGCCACGCTCCGGCGATGGCATAGCCCATGCCGCGTCGCGCGGCCCAGAAAACTGGGGACGGTTCAGGCGACGGCCGTTTACGTTGTGCAGTTTCTGCCAGCACCATCGGTGCCACCCATGGCAGTTGTCACACGACCCGCGCGTTCGCGCTGCGAACGAGCGGATCGAAGGGTGGGAGGGGAAGGTGTGGTCAGCGGGACAAATCAAGCGGCTGCCACCGCATCACGAATCTCGGTCAGCATCCGCTCGAAATCCCGGTCCGGGGCGAGGCAGAGAGTTCGATACTGTGTCCAGGAAGGGGAGCTGGGCAAGACGGGCGGCAGCGATCACACCCGCTATCTCGGCAACCCGTCCAACGTCGACTTCGACCCGCGGACGAACGAGGTCTACGTCGCGGACGGCTATCTCAACAAGCGCGTGGCCGTCTTCGACATGGACACCGGCGAGTACAAGCGCCACTGGGGCCGCTACGGCGAGCCCCCGGACGACTCGTTCGAGGCCGGCCCGCTGCCCGCGTGGTCCGGCTTCCCGGGACCGACGGGCTTCTTTCCCCGCTTCGCCCACGGCGCCAACGTCGCTGCCGACGGGCGGGTCTACGTGGCGGACCGGGCGCACGACCTGATTCACGTGTACGAGCCGGACGGCACTTTCATCACGGAGGCGCCGACCCCCGGCCCCGTGAACTCGGTGGCGTTCTCACACGACCCGGACCAGCAGTACGTCTACGGCGCAGGGATCAACGCCGCGGGCAAGATCTACATCATGCGCCGCAGCGACCTGGAGTTCGTCGGCGAGTTCGACAGCGCGGGGCAGCACTTCTTCGACGTCGACTCCCGGGGCAACCTGTTCACCTGCGGGCTGTTCATGCCGGTGAAGTTCGCGCTGCAGGATTAGCCCGAAAAAGAAAACGGCGGCCCCGATGCCATCTGCTGACACCGGGGCCGCCGCCCAGACTCCGTCCTCGCCGGGTCTCGCTACTGATCCTGCGCGTCGCCGGTGACCTCGACGGTCACGTCGAAGTACGACATCAGCCCGCCGTCATCGGCCCAGGCGCGGAGGACGTACGTGCCCGGCGTGTCGAACGTCGCCGTCGCCTCCCAACGGTTGTTGGGCGGTGCCGGCGGGGCGCCCCAGCCCGGCGACCAGTACGAGTTGCCACCGTCCCGGAAATCCTCCCAGACGTCGATCTGCTGCGGATCGAACGTCACATCGCGCCCCGGGCCGCGGTAGACGAACCACGACAGCCACAACCCGGCCGCGCTGTCCGGCGTCGTCGTCTGCAGCTCCGGCGGCAGGATGGGCAGCGATCGCGGCTTCGGAATCCCGTCGTCGGTCGCGAAGGCGGTCAACTGCAACGGTTGGCCGACCGCCACCGTGCGCCGCGGCGCACCGGCGACCCGCAGCTCCGGCGGCTGGTTGCCGACCAGACCGTACCGCCCGCCGCCGGCACCCCCCGCCCCCTTGTTGTTCATGATGACCACGTCATCGATGAAGTAGTCGATCAGGAGCGTGGCGTACGCGCGCTCGGTTTCGCCGGCGCTGGTGAGCGTCCAGATCAGCTCCTTGTCCCCGAAGTCGGCGGGAACGCGGATCTTGAAGAGGAAGCGGTTGCGCTGGGGATAGAAGTGGGTCGGCTGCCCGTAGTCGGGGCCGCCCGGCTCGATGTGGTTGTCCGGTCCGATCGGGACGTCGAACCGCTGCTCCCAGTTCCGGTTGAAGTAGCCGAACAACAGGTTGAACGACCCGTCCGGGTTCCGCTCCCACCCCTCGTAGACCGGGGCGATGTTCTGCCCGCGGGGCGCCGCCACCTGGGCGGTGGCGGACGGACCGGCCGCGACGAGCGCGGCCAGCCCGATCCCTGTCGCAACGGTGCATGCGATCAAGCGTGCAGGCATGACCCCACCACCTTCCAGTTACTGGTCCTGGTTCTGGGCCAGCCCGCCGACGGTGCAGCCCGGGCACCCGATGACGTACTCGCCCGGCTGCAGACTGAGCATCTCCCGCCGGTCGGCGATCTCGGTTGCGTACTGCTCGTCGGTCAGATAGTTGCCCTGCGCGATGTTGGTCAGCATCTGGTCGATCGAGCGGTGCCCCAGCCCGGTCCAGTTACGGCCGTCGGCCACGTTCTTGTTGCCAGGCGACGTATCGAAGTAGCCGGTCACCCGCAGGATGGTCCCCTTGGGCAGCAGCGGCGCGGCGTGATCCTCGTACGGGTAGACGCGCACCCACGAGTGGTTGTAGCCGGAGCAGCTCAGCGTCTCGATCAGGCCGGTCGAGTAGATGGCGTCGAGACACATCCGCACGCCGGCCGCGTGGAGGTGCGGCTCGAACACCGTCATCTTCGTGTGCTCCGGCAATGCCTCGAACGTCTCGACCTTCTGATCCGCCTGGCCGCCGCGGACATCGAGGTAGCGCGTGCCGGCCAGCAGCACCTTGTTCGTGTACTCCGGCTCGTAGCCCCGCGGATGGAACTTGAAGCCAATGTCGAGCCGCGAGGTCGTATGCGTCCCGATGGAGTGCAGGTGCGCGGAGGTGAAGTCGAGGTTCGAGCCGGCCCGCAGCAGCGGTCCCGCCTTCGGGTCGAAATAGTCGGCGTTGCGGCCCACTTCATGCACCGGCCAGAAGCCCTGGCCGAAGCGCTCGGCAAGCGCCGCCTCGTACCGCTCCGGATCGCCTTCCTTGAGCGCGTCCAACTCCTCGTCGGTCGGCTGATCGGGGTGAACGGAGTCCCAGATCATGTGGTGGAGGACCCACCGCGAGCCGACTGTCTCCCGCCCGCGCGCCGGCTCCCGGTTGTTGATCTCCTTCTGCTCGACCGCCGCGACGTAGCGGTCCTCGGTCAAACCGGTCGGCGTGAAGCCGACCGGCCCCCACCAGTCCGGATCGGAAGCGCCCACCTCGATCGTCGGCGACGAGACGATCAGATCGGGCTCACCGATGGTCCAGACGGAGGCGTCGGCGAACTCGAGCGGCGGCGGCGCATCGGCGGGGTTGCCGCGCGGCGCGCCGTTGTCGGCCCACGTCGCGATCGCCGCGACCTGCTCGTCGCTCAACGAGGTGTCGCCCTTGTAGGCCTGGATGCCGATGCCCTTTTCGATGTACCACGGCGGCATCGTGTCCTGCTTGTCGCGCAGGCCGGTGCGGTACTTCATGCTCCGCGCCCACGGCCGCGTGTCCTCGTAGGTCAGCAGCGACATCGGCGCCCCGCCGTCCGGGCGGTGGCACTGCTGGCAGCTCCGCTGCAGGATCGGCGCGATGTCCTTCGACCACGTGACCTCCGCCTCCTGCGCCGCGACCGGACCGGCGAACCCGGCGACCAGCAATGCAGCCGCCAGGCTCAGGGTCCGACCCACGTTCGGGGTCGATCTCGTCATGTGCGTCCTCCCACTGCTTCGTGCAGGGTTCCGCGGTTCTACTGATTGTCCTGCGCAGCCACGTGCCCGTAGCCGCAGCCAGGGCATCCGACCACGTACTCGCCGGGCGCCAGGTCGAGGTCCTGGCGGCGCTGCTCGAGCTCGGCCGCGTACTGCTCGTCCGACAGCGCGACGCCCTGCGCGAGGTTGATCAGCATGTTGTCGATCGAGCGGTCGCCCATCCCGGCCCAGTTGCGCGGGTCGGCCACGTTCTTGTTCCCGGGCGACGTGTCGAAGTAGCCCGAGATGCGCAGGATCGTGCCCTTCGGCAGCAACGGGGCCGCGTGGTCGGCGTACGGATACGCCCGCACCCACGAATGGTTGTAGCCCGAGCAGCTCAGCGTCTCCATCGTACCCGACGTCGGGTAGATCGCATCGAGGCACATCCGCGTGCCGGCCGCGTGCAGGTGCGGCTCGAAGATGGTCAGCTTCGCGTTGTACGACAGCGTCTGGAACGTCTCGATCTTCTGGTTCGCCTGCCCGCCCCGGATGTCGAGCTCGCCGGTGCCCTGGGCCAGCAGCCGGTTGCGGTACTCCGGCTCGTAGTCACGCGGATGGAACTTGAAGCCGATGTCGAGGTGCGACGTCATGTGCGTCCCCGTCGAGTGCAGATGCGCCGACGAGAACACGATGTTCGAACCGGCCCGCAGGAGCAGACCGGCCTTCGGGTCGAAGTGGTCGGCGTTGCGCCCCACCTCGTGCACCGGCCAGAAGCCCTGCTCGTTGGTGGTCGAGCTGACGACCTCGGCGTACTCGTCGGGGTCGGTCCGCCTGAGCTCCGCGAGCTCCTCGACCGTGTACTGCTCGGGATGGATGACGTTCCACACCAGGTGATGGATGCCCCACCGCGAACCGACGGTGTCGCGTCCGCCCGACGGCTCGACGTTGTTGATCTCCTTCATCTCGATGGCCGCCACGTAGCGGTCCTCGGTCAGGCCCTCGATGGACACCTGCCCGATCGGTCCCCACCAGTCGGGATCGGCGGCCCCGATCTCGACCGACGGCGACGAGATGATCAGATCGGGGTCACCGACGGTCCAGACCGACGCGGCCGGGAACTCGAGCGGCGGCGGCGCATCGGCCGGATTGCCGCGCGGCGCACCGTTGTCGACCCACGCGGCGATCGCCTCGACCTCGGCGTCGCTCAGCGAGGTGTCGCCCTTGTAGTCCTGGATGCCGATGTCCTTCTCGATGTACCAGGGCGGCATCGCGTCCTGCGTGTGGCGCAGGCCGGTGCGCTGCCTGATGCTCCGCGCCCAGGGCCGCGTGTCCTCGTAGGTGATCAGCGACATCGGGGCTCCGCCGTCCGGGCGGTGGCACTGCTGGCAGCTCCGCTGCAGAATCGGCGCGATGTCCTTCGTCCAGGTGACCTCGGCCTCCTGCGCCGCCACCGGAGCCGCCAGCCCGGCGCAGAGCAACGCCGCCGCCGAGCCGATCGCCCACCGCCGAGCCGTCCGCGTCGTCATGTAAGACATAGCCAGATCTCCTCCTCTACGTCGCCTGTTGCGCTCCGGGCTACTGCTGATCCTGCGCCGCGTCACCGGTCACGACGACGGTGACGTCGTCGTAGGCCATCAGGCCGCCGTCATCGGCCCAGGCGCGCAACACGTACGTCCCGGGCTCGTCGAACGTTGCCGTCGCCTCCCACTTGTCGTCGGCCGGCGCCGGCGGCGCCTCCCAGCCGAACGACCAGTTCGAGTTCCCGCCGGCCGCGGCGGGCCGCGTGTCCTCCCAGACCGACGCCTGCAGCGGGTCGAACGAAACCTCTTCGCCCGGGCCGCGGTAGACGAACCAGGCGAGCCACAGCCCCGAGGAGCTGTCGGGCGTCACCCGGCGCACCTGCAGCAGCGACCGCGGACGGGGAATCCCGTCGTCGGTGGCGTACGCCGCCAGGTGCAGCGGCGCGCCGACCGCCACCTCCCGCGTCGGCGGGCCGTCGACCCGCAGCGTGGGCGCGATGTTGCCGAATATGTCGTACTCGCCGCCGGCCCCGCCGCCGGCCCCCTTGTTGTTCTGGACGACCGTGTCGTCGAGGAAGTAGTCGATCAGCAGCGAGCCGTACGCCCGCTCGGTCGCGCCGTTGCTGGTGAGCGTCCAGACCAGCTCGTTGTCACCGAAGTCGGCCGGCACCCGAACCTCGAAGAGGAACCGGCTGCGGCGCGGATAGAAGTGGGTCGGCTGGCCCAGGTCGGGATCCCCCGACTCGAACTGGTTGTCGGGCCCGACCGGGATGTCGATCCGCTCCACCCGGTTGCGGTTGAAGTACCCGAACACCAGGTTGAACGAGCCGTCCGGATTCTCCTGCCACCCTTCGAAGACCGGGGCAATGCTCTGTCCGCGCGCTGCCGACGACGCCACCTGCGCGGTGACGGCGGGGCCGGCCATCACGATGACCGCCAGCCCGAGCGCGGCGACCAGGGCGCATGCTCTTGTCCTTGCCACCATGAAGCTCCCCTTTCTTCTTCAATCAGACGGGGCTTTGCCCCGAACCCCCGGCGTCCGCTTGCGGGGACCCCACTGCCCCGCACCGCTCCCGCCGAGGCGCGCCGTGCGCGCCTTGCGGAGTCTGCACCGTTCTACGGCTTAGACTCCTAGCCGGCGACGACTACGGTAATGTCCTCGTAGGACATCAGGCCGCCGTCATCCGCCCAGGCGCGCAAGACGTAGGTTCCCGGCTCGTCGAACGTCACCGACGCCTCCCAGCGGCCGCCGGGCGGCGCGGGCGGTGCGCCCCATCCGGACGCCCACGGCGAGTTCGAGCCGTCGCGTATGTCCTCCCACACCGAGATCTGCGGCGGGTCGAACGTGGCCTGCGAGCCCGCCCCGCGATAGACGAACCACGACACCCACAGGCCGGACGCGCTGTCCGGCGTCACCCGGAACTGGAACGGAATCGCGGGCAGCGCCCGCGGCACCGGAATCCCGTCGTCGCTCGCGTAGGCGGCAAGCTGCACTGGCTGGCCCACCTCGACGTTCCGGGTCGGTAGACCCTCCACGCGCAGCTCGGGCGGCTTGTTGCCGGCCAGCTCGAACATCCCGCCGCCGCCGCCCCCCGCGCCCTTGTTGTTCATGATGACGGTGTCGTCGACGAAGTAGTCGACCAGCAGGGAGCCGTACGCGCGCTCGGTCTCGCCGTTGCTGGTGAGCGTCCAGACCAGCTCCTGGTCGCCGAAGTCGGCCGGCACGCGCACCGCGAAGGTGAACCGGTTGCGCCGCGGATAGAAGTAGCTGGGCTGGCCCCGATCGGGGCCGCCCGGCTCGATGCGGTTGTCGGGTCCGACCGGCACGTGGACCTGCTCGTCCCAATTCCGGTTGAAGTACCCGAACAGCAGGCTGAACGACCCGTCGGGGTTCCCCCGCCAGCCCTCGTACGCGGGCGCGATGTTCTGTCCCCGAGGCGGCGCGATCTGCGCCTGCACCGCCGGCAGCCCGGCGAGCAGCACGACCAGCCCCGCCACGAGAGCAAGCACTGCCGTCAGCCTTGTCAAACTGGACACCATGCCGTCACCACACTTTCGCACCACGAGCGCCTACTGCTGGTCCTGAGCAGCCGACTCCTCGGGCAGGTCGCCACAGAGCGGGCACCCGAGCACGTAGTCTCCGGCCCTCAGGTGCAGCATCTCCCGGCGCTCGGCCATCTCCTGGGCGAACTGCTCGTCGGTCAGGTACATCCCCTGCGTCAGGCTGATCATCATCTGATCGATCGACCGGTGCCCCAACCCGGACCAGTTCCTGCCGTCGGCGACGTTCCTGTTGGCCGGCGTGGTGTCGAAGTAGCCGCTGATGCGCAGGATGGTGTCCTTCGGGATCAGCGGGGCCGCGTGGTCGGCGTACGTGTACGCCCTGACCCAACTGTGGTTGTAGCCCGAGCAGCTCAACGTCTCGCTGAGCCCGTTGGGATAGAAGGCATCCAGGCACATCCGCACGCCAGCCGCATGCAGGTGCGGCTCGAACAGCGCCAGCTTCGCGTGCCGCGGCAGCGTCTGGAGCGCCTCCACCCGCTGATCGGCCTGGTTGCCGCGCACGTCGATGTTGAGCGTGCCGGCGAACAGCGGCTGGTTGACGTAGTCCGGCTCGTAGCCCCGCGGATGGAACTTGAAGGCGATATCCAGCCGGGTGTTGGTGTGCGAGCCGGTCGAATGGAGATGGGCCGAGGTGAACGCGATGCGCGAGCCGGCCCTGAGCAGTTGCCCGGCCCGCGGGTCGAAGTAGTCGGCGTTGCGGCCCACCTCGTGCACCGGCCAGAAGCCCTGCCCGGCGGCCTCCGCGAGTACGCGCGCGTACTCCTCCGGATCCTCCTGCTGCAGGCGCGCCAGGTCCTCCGGGCTCGGCTGGTCGGCGTGGACCGCGGACCAGACCAGGTGGTGAATGGCAAAGTTCGATCCCACCGTGGCCCGCTTCGTGCCCGGCTCGCGATCGTTGATCTCCTTCTGCTCGATGGCCGCGACGTAGCGGTCCTCGGTCACCCCGACCGGCGTCTCGCCGATAGGCCCCCACCAGTCCGGGTCGGACGCGCCGACCTCGACGGTCGGCGACGAGATGATCAGGTCGGGCTCGCCGATGGCCCACTGATCGATGTCCAGGAACTCGAGCGGCGGCGGCATGTCGGCCGGGTTGCCGCGCGGGGCCCCGCTGTCGACCCAGGTGGCGATCGCCTCGACCTCTTCGTCGCTGAGCGACGGGTCGCTCTTGAAGTCCTGGATGCCGATGTCCTTCTCGATGTACCACGGCGGCATGGCTTCCGGCTCGTTGCGGAGGCCGGTACGGTACTTGATGCTCCGCGCCCAGGGCCGCACCTCTTCATAGGTGAGCAGCGGCATCGGCGCGCCGCCGTCCGGACGGTGGCAGTTCTGGCAGCTCCGCTGCAGAATCGGTGCGATGTCCTTCGTGAAGGTGACCTCGTGGCTCCCTGTGTCCTGGGCGGCGACCGACAGCGGCGCGCCCAGCATCAATGCCCCCGCCACCACGCACAACCCCCGCCACGCCCGCATCGAGCTACGCCGTGTCGTCATCGAGCATCTCCCTCCAGGAATCGGCCTGCCCGCCCGCAGACAGATCTGTGCTTCGGATTGGTCCCGCGATGGTATCACAGTCGGGCGCCGACGCCGTCAGCGCACCGTGACCGTGAGGTCCGCCGGCGTCAGCCGCAGCGCGTCGCTGGCGTACGCGCGCAGCGTGTAGGTTCCCGGCGTGCTGAACGTCGCGGTCGCCTCGAACGTCGCCGCTGTCCAGCCGTCGCCCGCCAGGGCCGTCGACACCGCGCTGCGCGGGCCGACGGACGGGTAGCGCCGCGCCTGGGTGCCGGTCGGCTCCACCTCGCGCTCCGCGACGGCGCGCTGGAAATCCGGCGGATCGATGGCGGCGCCGGCCGGTCCCCGGTAGACGACCCAATGCACCGACAACCCGTTGCGCGGCGGCCGCGGGCGCTGGTACCACTTGATGTTGTCCGGCACGCCGGGCGCGCCCGGCGGCGGGGTCAGCGCCGGCACCCCGGACCGCGACTGGCCGGTTCCGCCGACGGCCCTCTGCGACGGCAGCTTGCCGGGCAGCTCGTCGTCCTCGACGAGCGCGGTCAGCAGCAGCGGCTGCCCCACCGCCACGCTGGAGCGCGCCGCCTCGACCGCGAGCCGCGGCGGACGGTTCGTGTACCACGCGTCCTTGCCCCGGCCGAACCCGATCCCGGTGTTCTTGATGATCGTGTCCTCGTCGATCTCCCATTCCGGCTGGAGCCAGGCGGTGGCGGTCTGCTCGCTGCCGTTGTGGCGGACCGTCCACACCAGCCCGTCCTCGAACGCGGTCCCCATGTCGGCGGGAGCCTGCACCGAGAACTGGAAGCGATGCGTCCGCGGATAGAAGTACGCCGGCTGTCCCCGATCGGGATCGCCTGGCGAGAAGTGGTTGTCGGGTCCGACCGGAATGCTCGGCTCCTCGCGGTAGTTGCGGTTCAGATAGCCGAAGTGCAGGGTGACGCCGCCGTCGGGGTTCCGCTCCCACCCCTCGTAGATCGGCTGCACGTCCTGGCCGGCATCGAAGCGCTGCTGCGGCTGGGCGACGATCGGCACGTCCCGCCGATCCACCTGCGCCTCCGCCGGCCGCACCGCCGGGCCGAGGAGCACGACGACCGCCGCGGCGACCACCGGCATTCCGCGCTGAAGAGGCTGCATGGGGCTCCTAGTTGTCCGAACGCGCCCGCCGGCGCGCCGCCAGCTCGGCCCGGTACTCCTCCTCGGTCAGGTCGTACCAGTTGATCCAGCCGAACGCCATCTCGTCGATCGTGCGGTTGCCGCTCCCGGCCCAGTTGCGGGGATCGTGGTTTCCGCGGTTCGCGGCGGTGTTGTCGTGGTAGCTGATCACGTGCATGGTGGTGCCGGCCGGGTAGATCGGCTGCGCGTCGTCGGCGTAGTTGTAGACGATGTGCCAGTTGAAGTCGAAGTTGGCGCAGCTCACCATCTCGGTGGTGGCGTCGGGATAGATCAGCTCCAGGCACTGCCGGGTGCCGAGGAAGTGCATGTGCGGCTGGAAGCCGGTCAGGCGGCCGGGCAGATACATCTTGGCGTAGCCGTCGTGACGGGTCACCTGGCCGGCCGGTATGTCGAGCTCGCCGGCGAGCCCCAACTGCCGCGACCAGAGCACGTGGTCGGGCCCGTAGCCCGGCGGGTAGAACTTCAGGCCCAGCTCGCTCCGGTCCACGACCTCCTCGCCCACCGAGTGGTAGTGGAAGCTGAAGCGCACCTGCGCGTCCGCCGGGAACAGCTTGCCGGTCCCGTCCGGATACTGGTCGGCGTTCTTGCCCACCGCGTACTCGTTCAGGAAGAGGTCGTTCGAGCTGTCGTCCGCCTGCGGATTCGGATCCGTGACCGCGTAGGTCAGGGCGTGGTGCACCACGCGCAGATCGCCCGCCCGGGTCTGGATGGCCTGGATGTAGCGATCCTCGGTGACGCCCGACGGCACGACGTAATCGCCCCACCAGTCGCCGGCTTCGGCCGGCACCGTGTGCGGCGGCGACGTCACGACGACGTCGGGCTCGATGGTCCAGGCACCGAAATCCTGGAACTCGACCGGCGGCGGCAGATCCGCCGGGTTGCCGCGCGGCGCGCCGCCGTCGACCCAGCGCACGATGGTGGCGATCTCCCGGTCGCTCAGCGAGCGATCCTCCTTGAAGCGCTGGATCCCGACCTTCTTGTCGATGTGCCACGGCGGCATCTCACGGGCCAGCACCTTGTTCCTGATCGAGCGCGCCCAGGGACGGACCTCCGCGTAGGTCATGAGCGACATCGGCGCCATGTTGTTCTCGCGGTGGCACACCTGGCACGACCGCTGCAGGATGGGCGCCACGTCCCGCGTGAACTCGACCTGCCCGGCGTCCTGCGCCGCCGCGCCGGCAACCGCGACGACGCCGGCAGCCGCGATCGCGGTAATGGCTGCAATGCTTGGACCGATTCTCACCCTCGTCCTCCAGTCCTCACGCCTTTGCCGAGTCTACACCGTTCTGCGGCGCAGACTCCTAGCGGCAGTCCCTGGACAGCACCTCGGCCTCAATGATCACCCCGCAGATGTGGGTGGTGTACTCGAACGGATCGCCGTCGAAGAGGGCGAGATCGGCGTCCTTGCCTACCTCTATCGAGCCGACGCGCTCGTCGACGCCCAGGATGCGGGCGGCGCCCAGGGTCACCGCCTCGAGCGCCCGCGCCGGGCCCAGCCCGTTGGCGGCCGCGATGGCCGCCTCCCACAGCAGCACACGCGTCTTGGGCACGTAGTCCTCGAAGCCGGTCTGGATGGCGAACGGGATGCCGGCCTCGGCGAGCCTCGCGGCGGTCTCGAACGAACCGTTGCGCACACGGCTCATCGGCGGATGGAGCACGACCGGCACCCCGGCAGCGCGAATCTCGTCCAGCAGCAGGGAGGACTCGGCGGCGCCGTCGAGCACCAGGTCGAAGCCGAATTCGCGCTGCAGCCGCAGCGCCGCCCCGATCTCGGTGACGGTATTGGCGGTGACCAGCAGCGACAGCTCGCCGTCGAGCACCTGGCCCAGGCTCTCCTTGGCCAGATCGCGGGCGGGCGGCGCGGCGGCGGCCTGCTCGCCCCCCTCCGACCGGCCGACCTGCTCCCGGTACGCCTCGGCGCCGAGCAGCGCGCTGCGCAACATCGCCACCCCTTTGGCCGACGTGCCCGGCGACTGGAAGTTCGAGGAGACGGAGCCGCCCAGGGTGGCCGCCAGCATCCGCGCCGGCACGACCGTCGCCTCCTCCACGTTGCGGCCCCGGGTCTTGACGATCATCGTCTGGCCGCTGATCAGGGCGCCCGGGCCGTGGCCCGTGTGGAGGGTCGTCACGCCGTACGCGCGGACCCAATCGACGAGCACCTCGGTGGCGTCGTAGGCGTCGACCGCGCGCAGCTCCGGCTGGATCGGCGCCGACTTGTCCAGCTGATCCTGATCGCGAACCTGGCCGACGTCGCTGTTCAGCGCGCCCGCCAGGCCGACGACGGAATGCGCGTCGACGAGGCCGGGCGTGACGACGGCGGCTGCCAGCACCTCGACGCCGTCGGGAACGGACGCCTCGGCCGCGGGGCCAACCCATTCGATGGTGCCGTCGGCGGCGGCGATCACGACGGCGTCCTCGAGAGGCGCCCCGGAGACCGTATGGAGCACGCCCGCGCGCACGGCCACCTGGCCGGCGGCTGGCGCCGCCAGCCCGCCGACCAGGACGGCGGCGAGTACGCTCCTCATCATCCTTCCCCCGCCAGCAGGCGGCGCAGCGCCTGCTCCTCCTCGGCGGTCGTGCGATACACGTCGTAGCCGCCGACCGCGTAACGGCGGTGCTCCGGGTTCGACCGGTCGTAGATCAGCCGCCCCTCGACCCAGGTCTGCTCGACCGTCGCGTACACGCTCAACGGATCGCCCGACAGCACCACGAAGTCGGCGTCCTTGCCGGCTTCGAGCGAGCCGATGCGGTCCGCGAGCCCCAGCATCCGCGCCGGCGCCAGGGTCAACGCCTCCAGGGCCCCGGCGCGCGACATGCCGTTGCGCACCGCGAGCGCCGCCGCGCGCCGCAGCAGCCGCGAGTCGGTGATGAAGTCGTCCGTATTGAAGGCCACATCGACGCCCGCGCGCTCCAGGATCGCCCCGGCCTCCAACGTCCAGTCGAGGGTCTCCTCCTTCCCGCCCGGCGCGTCGATGAAAGTGATCGACACCGGCACCGCGGCCGCCGCGAGCTCGTCGGCCAGCTTCCACGCTTCGGTGCCGTGCTGGATGACGACCCGGAAGCCGAACTCCTCGCGCAGCCGCAGCACGGTGGCGATGTCGTTGTGGCGGTGGGTGTGGTGCTGGACGATCCGCTCGCCGGCGAGCACCTCCGCGAGCGCCTCCATGCGCAGATCGCGCGCCGCCGGCGGGTCGCCGTCCGCCCGGCTCGCCTGCCGCTCCACGTGGGCGCGCGCCTCGTGGTAGAGGCCGCGCACCAGGGCCGCCGACTTGGCGCGCGTGCCGGGAAAGGGAGGCGCGCGCAGCGAGTTCGTGCCGTTCGCCATCTTCATCCCGCCGCACACGTCGGTCAGCGGATCGTCGCACAGCAGCCAGTCCTCGATGGTGCGGCCGCCGGCGCGGAGCTTGAGGTAGACCGTCTGGCCCGACATCAGGTGGCCCGAGCCGGGCATCGCGTTCACGGTCGTGATGCCGCCGGACCGGGCGCGCCAGAAGCTGTCGGAGGCGATGTCGATGGAGTCCAGCGCGCGCACGTCGGGATGCAGCGGCGACGAACGGTCGCCCCCGGAGACGGAACCGACGTGCGAGTGGCTGTCGACCACGCCGGGCATCAGCACGCGCCCCGTGAGGTCGTGCTCGACCGCCCCCGGCGGCGCGGGCAGATCCGCGTCGCCGATCGCGACGATCGAGCCGCCCTGAACGACCAGGGCGCCCGATTCGATGGGCGGACCGGAAATCGGCAGCAGGTAGGCGCCCCGGAAGACGTGCACCGCGTCCTGCGCCGCCGCCGGGGCAGCCGCCAGCGCCGCGACGTGCAGCAGGGCAGCGACTCGGAAGCGTGCCCTCATGGCGGCCACCGCACCGCGTGAGACCATCGCCGGTGGCCGTGCGCCACCAACACTCGGCGTCATTGGCTACTACTCTAAACTGTGCGGCGAATCGACGCGGCCGGCGGCCGCGCGAGGGCAGCCGCACGCGCGGCGGCAAACCGGAGCCCGGCGCGCCGCGAGCCCGGCGGCTACGTGCGGTGCGGCCGAGGCCGCAGTGTTGCCAGCGCAACGACCGTGACGACGACGGTGCAGAGCACAAAGCCGCCCACAACGGCCCAGACATAGAGGGGGACGAGGCCGGCGCCTGCGGCAGGGACGGCGGTGGCACCCGCACCGGCGGCGCGCACCGCCGCCGACAGCGGGCCCGGACTGCCGTGCGCAATTGAATCGCCTATGTTCACGATGCTCCCATACGTCGTCAGCGCCAGCACGCCAAGCGTGACGACAAGCCCGCTGCGGCTGATGCCCGCGGCCGGAGCCCCGTGGCGCGCCCGACCCTGATTCACACGCAGGTACCAGATGCGTACGCCCGCCAGCACGGACAGCGAGATCAGCAGACCGGCGGCGAACCACAACAACTTGGTCGGCAGTCCGCCGAAATCGCCAAAATGAAGTGGATCGGCCGTCTGCATCAACCGCGCTCCCAGGGACAGGTCGGTTGCATCCCGCCGTTCCAGCACCCTCCCGCCATAGGGATCGACGATCACGTAGTTGGCGGTGCCGCGGACGAGCCACGCATCCGCCTGGCCGTACAGCGTGACGGCGACGCCCGCGCGCCGCGGAAAAAATATCGATTGGACGTCGAAGGTCGGAAATGCCACCTGCGCCCGCCTCACGAGGGTGTCCACGTCCCGGCGCGCGGCTGCATCGGCGGCCTCTACCGATCTGCTCGAGGCGAGCACCTCCGCTCTGCCGATCGGCATACCGGCATCGGCGGCAGCCCGTTCCACCAGGTACCAGACGCCTGTCAATGCGAAGACCAGCGTGAAGAGCAGCGTCCACACACCGGTCGCCCGGTGCAGGGAGGACCACCAGGTGCGGGTGCTCGCCGCGCGCTGCCGCAGCAGCAGGTCGTCCCACCTGATCGTGTAGAACAGCAGCGAGGAGAGCGCCGACAGTAGCAGCACGACCGCCAGCGGCCCGACGGCATAGACGCCGTGCGGCAGCGCACCCGGATAGATGTAGAACTGCTTGTGGAAGGACCGGAAGAAGCGCGCCACGTTGAACTGACTGAACGTCCCCTGCACCTCGCCGGTGTCCGGATGGACGTAAACGTGACGCAGGTCGCCCGGGCCGTAGGCGATCATGGCGCGGGCGGCCCAGCCGTCGTCCGGCGGGGCCGCCAACTGCAGCAGGGACGCCTGTGGATGCCGGGCCGTGACGGCCGTCCGCCAGCGCTCCCACGACCACGCGTCCGGGCCGCGGGAGTCGGCGCGCATGGAGGGGTTCAACAGCCAGTCGATCTCATTGCTCAGCGTTGCGACCGTTCCCGAGAAGCAGCAGATGAACAGGAGCAACCCGAGGTTCAGCCCAAGCCAGCCGTGAATCCGGAACCACGTCCTGCGGGAAGCCATCGCGCCGGCTGCATCAGAACTCGTAGCCGACCGACCCGATCACCGCGAGCGGTGCACCCGGGTGCACGATGGAGCGGTCGCTGGCCCGCACGTAGTACTCCTGGTCGAGCAGGTTGTCGACGTTCACCTGGAACCGCAGGCGCTGCTCGGCGTTGACCCGCATGCGGTACCACACGCCCAGGTCGACCACCGCGTAGCCGTCGAGCTCCAGCGTGTCGAACTGCACGCGCTGCCCGGCCTGCGCGCGAATCCCCACGCCGAAGCCGAAGCCGCCCAGCGGTCGTCCCGCGGGCACGTCGTACGCCACCCAGGTGCGGGATATGTGGGCCGGCGTGTTGCCGAGTTGGAGCCCGACCTCCGATGGATCGGCGGCGTTCTCGATGGTCTCGGCGTCGTTGAAGGCGTAGTTGACCATGAGGCTGAGACCGTCGGTGACGCGGCCCGTGAAGTCGAACTCCACGCCGCGGCTGCGCTCGGCCACGCCGGGAAAGTAGGTGAACGCGCCCGTCTCGAGAAACAGCGGGAAGTTGAAGACCGGCACGTTGTCCTTCTTGATGTGATAGACCGAGGCAGTCGTGGCGAAGCTCCCATCGAAGAGCTCGAACTTGAAGCCGCCTTCGTACTGCAGGCCGGTCTGTGGTTCGAGGAGCCGGCCGGTGATGTCGACCGTCCCGGCGAACTGCGGGCGGAACGACTGCGATACGCTGGCGAAGGCGAGCGTCGACGGCACGATGGCGTATCCGGCGCCGAACCGGCCAGTGAACTTGTCGGCCTCCGTGGGCGCCTGCACGACGCCGTCGCGGGTGGCCTCTCCCTCGAACGTGTCGTAGCGCCCGCCGACCAGCAGCTTCAGGCGGCCGTCCTCGAGCATCTCCACCTGGTCCTGAAAATAGGCCGCCAACCAGCGGTTGTTGCCGAGGATCTCCTGCAGCGGCTGGACGGCCGGCGGGGTGAATCGCACCTGCGGATCCGGCGTGATCGCGATGTTCGACAGGTTCTCCCGATAGCGCAGGAACGTCGAGTCCTGATGCGCCAGGTCGAAGCCGACGAGCGCCGTATGACTCGTCGCCCCGAGATCGAATGTCGAGATCACGTCGGCCACGAACTGATAGTCGTCGTCGGTGCGGTCCTCGTTCTGGTAGCGCCGGCGGAGCACCTCGGAGCCGATGCTCCCGCGCACCCCGCGGTGCCGGATCGATTCGTTGAGCGCGTGGACGCGGTGGAGCTGGAACTGTGTGCGGACCGTCACGTTGTCGCGCAGTTGCCGGAAGTAGCCGACCGACGAGAAATAGTCCTGGAGGTTGCGGCCGTCCAGGGTCGGATCACCGAAGAACGTCTCGATCGGTACGAGCGGCTCGCCGTCGAGGCCGAACGGCACGCCGCTGTCGTACGGCACGCGCTCGCGGGAGTAGGAAAAGTCGATGAATAGCTCGTTGCGGTCGTCGGGGCGGAACGTCAGGGACGGCATGAACGCCATGCGCTCGAGGTCCAGCGCATCGCGAAACGAGGCCGAGTCCTGGTAGGCTGCGTTGACGCGATAGGCTACGGTGCGCTCGGCGTTGAGCGGCCCCGTCGCATCGAGCGTCGTGCGGCTGTGTCCGTAGCTGCCGAACTGCTGGCCGAACTCGTAGCGCGGCGCCATCAAGGGCTTCTTGGTCGTGTAGTTGACGACACCGCCCGGCTCCAGCGCGCCGTACAGAATGGAAGCAGGTCCCTTCAGCACCTCGACCGACTCGATGTTGATGAGGTCCACGGCGCCCACGGTCGTGGCCCGCAGGCCGTTCCTGAGCGGCACCGCGGCCTCGAATCCGCGGATGATCGGACGGATCTCGCTCTGTGCATTCAGCGTGTTGCCCGCCTCGACGACGCCGCTGACGTTGGCGTAGGCTTCCTCGAGGCCCAGCGCGTTCTGATCCTCCATGACGCGGAGCGGGACGACCTGCACCGAGAAGGGTGTCTCGATAACGGGAATGTTGAGGCGCGTCGCCGCTGCCGCGCGCGGCGCGTCGTAGCCGTCGGGCGCCGGCGCGGTAACGGTCAACTGCGCGGTGATGCCGACGATGTCCAGCTCCACGCTGACCTGCGTCGCGCCGACCGTCCCGACGTCGACCAGCAGCGTGCGTGGCTCGAACCCGGGATTCGTGACGGTGAGGGAATGCGAGCCGGCGGGCACGTCCTCCACGCGGAACTCGCCGCGCGCGTTGCTGCTCGTCTCCCGGACTTCTCCCGTTTCCAGAGCCAGAACGACGTCAGCGCCCGCAATCCGCTGCCCCTGAGGGTCGACGACCACACCGCCCAGCGCGGCAGCCGCCTCCTGTGCGGAGCGGCCCTCCACGGCGGTTGGCGGCATTCCAAGAGCCAGCGTGATGCCCAGTGCTGCTGCGGCGTACCTTGTCACACAACGCACGGCGACCTCCTCTCGGAACGCGCCTGCGTCGTGCCGCGCTATACTCGCGCTGTCGAACGGCGCAGCCGCGGTTACGCGCGACTGGTCCCCCAGTACCGCTGCTCCTTCGGCAACCCGCCGGGACGTTGCCGCGCCCCGGCGGGCGCTTCCCTCCGCGTCAACGGGAGCCGCACGGCGCACGGGGCACCGCGCTACGGCCTCGGATGACGTTGCACGGATGTTATATGAGAATGAGTCTCAGTAGCAATAGAGCGGGTCTGCGGTTCGTGTGGGAGAGCACGCGGCCTCGCTGACGCAACGCCTTCCGCGACGTGAGCTGCGGCGGCGGCGGGAAGTTGCAAACACACCGGGCGGGCGCTAGTCTGAGGGCGGGACTTCGGGGTGCACAGGGGGCAGCGCCATGGCTGACTACAAGTTGATCGGCAAGCCGTACTCGACTGCGGATCTGGTCGCGAAGGTGACCGGCCGCGCGAAGTACGCGGAAGACTTCCGGGCCGAGGGCATGTTGTTCGCGAAGCTGCTCGTGAGCCCGATGCCGCACGGCCGGGTCCGGCGCATCGACACGAGCGCGGCCGAGGCCCTGCCCGGGGTCGCCGCGATCCTGACCGCCGCGGAACTGCCGCCGGTGGACGCGCCCAACGAGGCGATGCTCACCGACGAGCCGCGCTACGAGGGCGAGCCGATTCTGGCCGTGGCCGCGGTCGACGAGACGACGGCCGCGGAGGCGGTCGAGCGCATCCGGCTCGACCTCGAGCCCCTGCCGTTCGTGCTCGACCCGCTCGACAGCCTGCGCCCGGGCGGCCCGAACGCCCGCCTGGACGGCAACACGATGACCGGGCGCGAGGTGACGACCGTCAAGTGGGAGAACGCCGACTGGGCCGCCGCCGAGCGGGGCGAGTTCCCGGCGGGCGGCGTGGCCACCGACGAGTGGCAGGTCGGCGACGTCGAGGCCGGGCTCGCGGAGGCGGACCTCGTGCTCGACGAGACGGTGTTCCACCAGTCCATGTCGCACCAGCCGCTCGAGAGCCGCAGCGCCATGGCGTACTGGCAGCACGGCAAGTGCTACCTGCACGCGTCGACCCAGAGCACCGCGCGCACGCACGGCCCGGCGGCGCGGCTGATCGGCATCCCGCCCGAGGACCTCGTCCTGGTCGCCGAGTACTGCGGCGGCGGCTTCGGCAGCAAGGCGTTCGGCTCGATCCAGATGGCCATTCCCGCCCTGCTGTCGCGCAAGGCCGGCAAGCCGGTGATGATGCGCATCACCCGCCAGGAAGAGCACTTCATCGGCCGGGCGCGGCCCGGGATACAGGGGCGGATCAGGGTCGGGTTCCGCCGCGACGGGCGGGTCACGGCAATCGACATGTTCCTGGTGCAGGACGCCGGCCCGTACGGCCGGTCGGGCGACCACACGCAGGCGGCCGACTACGCGTCGCTGATGTACCAGCCGCTCAGCCAGCGCATGCGCGGGGTCTCGGTCTACACGAACACCCCGCCGCGCTCGGCGCAGCGGGCCCCCGGCGGACTGCAGGCCGTGTCGATGATGGCGCCCATGATGCACAAGGCGACCCGGCGCCTGAATCTCGACCCGCTCGATCTGATCCGGATCAACGCGCCCGCGGGACAGGCGAGCTTCGGACAGCCTCGCCAGGGCCGGCGGCCCAACGTGTCCAGCGCGTTCGTGCGCGAGGCGGCCGACACCGCGGCCGAGGCGTTCGACTGGCCCGCCATGCGGGCCCGGAGCGGCCGGCGGCAGGGGACGAGGGTCACCGGCATCGGCGTGGCGCTGAGCGCCTTCGCGGCCGGCGCCTTCGGCATGGACGGCCTGCTCGTCATCCGGCCCGACGGGAGGGTCCACATCCACCAGGGGATCGGCAACCTCGGCACCGAGTCGGTCTTCGACACGGCCCGGGCCGCCATGGAGGCGCTGCAGACCGACTGGGACCACGCCGAGGTCGTCTGGGGCAACACGGCGAAGCACTTGCCCTGGAGCTCGATCCAGGCCGGCACGATGACCACGCATGCGCATACGCGCGCGAACTATGCGGCCGGGCACGACGCGCGGCGCAAGCTGCAGGAGATTGCCGCGCGCGACCTGGGCGGCGCCCCCGACGACTACGAGGTCGCGGACGGCCAGGTGTTCCGGTCCGGCAGCCGCTCGCAGGGCCTGAGCTTCGCCCGCGCGGCGCGCCGGGCCATCGAGCTCGGCGGCGCCTACGACGGCCACGCGCTGCCCGACGACATCAACGCCATGACCGTCACGTCGGCGACGGCCCTGGCCGGCAGCGGGCTGCTGGGCGTCGCGAAGGACAACTACGCCACGGGCGGGCGGGTCCAGTCGTACTGCATCGGTTTCGCCGAGGTCGAGGTCGACGTGGAGACCGGCGCCATCGCCCTGAAGGACTACCGGGTCTCGACCGACTGCGGGACGGTCGTCAATCCGCGCACGCTCGCCGCGCAGCTCCACGGCGGCGGCATCCAGGGCTTCAGCGAGGCGCTCGGACGCAAGTGGGTCTACGACCGCCGCTGGGGACTGCAGGTGTCGAAGCGGTTCTACTCGAACCGCCCGCCCACGCTGCTCGACGTCCCGCACGAGCGCGAGATGCAGTGGGCGGCGGCGAACCACCCGGACCCATTCAACCCGCTGGGCGCGCGGGGCATCGGCGAGCCCTCGCACGGGGCGGGCGCCGGGGCCGTGCTGTGCGCGATTGCCGACGCGCTGGGCGACGGGTACTTCAACCGCACCCCGGTGATGAGAGACATGATCCTGACGCGACTCGAGAACCTGCCGGAGCCCTTTCACACGCTGACGGCGCACGCATAGCGATAGACGGGGCTGGGCATATTCAGACGGGGCTGCGCCCCGAACCC
This sequence comes from Vicinamibacterales bacterium, assembly GCA_965222265.1. Taxonomy (GTDB): domain Bacteria; phylum Acidobacteriota; class Vicinamibacteria; order Vicinamibacterales; family UBA8438; genus JAAXGX01. The sequence goes on along the minus strand of CBDCTP010000003.1, from coordinate 2,857,848 downwards.
CCGGCGGTCGCTCCGCGGGGACCCCTAATGCCCCACTCCGCGACCGCCGAGGCGCGCCGTGCGCGCCTTGAGGAGTCTGCGCCGTTGTGCGGCGCAGACTCCTGGCTGGGGCCAGGGACGGGGCAGTTCAGGCACGTTGCCGCCCGTCAGACGACGCCGGCGGCGCGCCAGGCGGCCACGGTCGCCGGCTCGTAGCCCAGCTCTTCGAGGATCGTGGCGGTGTGCTCACCGAGCGCCGGGATGCGGTCCATGCGCGGCTCGACGCCGTCGATGGTGGCCGGGGGAATCAGCGCCCGCACCGGCCCGGCGCTCGACTCGACCTCGCGCCAGCGGCCGCGCGCCGCGAGCTGCGGGTGCGCCCCGAACTGCGCGACGGTGTTCAGCCGTGCGTTGGCGATACCCGCCGCCTCGAGGCGCTCGATGATCGCCGCCGCCGACAACCCGGAGAACGCCGCCTCGATCTCGCGGTCGAGCGCCTCGCGGTTGGCGATCCGCTTCTTGCCCGTGTCGAAGCGCGGGTCGGACGCCAGCGCGGGCCGCTCAATCACCTCCGCGCAGAAGCGCGCCCACTCGCGCTCGTTCTGGATGCCGAGAAAGACCATCTCGCCCCCGGCGCCCGCGAACGGGCCGTACGGCGCGATGGTGGCGTGCCGCGCGCCGCTGCGCGGTGGCGGCGTGCCGCCGTACAGCGTGTAGGTGAGCGGAAAGCCCATCCACTCGCCCAGCGCCTCCAGCATCGACACCTCGACGGACGCCCCCTCGCCGTGCCGCTCGCGGGCATAGAGCGCCGTGAGGATGCCGCTGTAGGCGTACATCCCGGCGGCCAGATCGGCGACCGGAATGGCCAGCTTGACCTGCTCCTCCGGCGTGCCGGTGATCGAGATCACGCCGGACTCGGCCTGCACGAGCAGGTCGTACGCCTTCCGGTCGCGGTACGGGCCGCTGGATCCGTACCCGGACAGTCCGCACACGATCAGCCGCGGGTGGGCGGCCCGCAGGCCCGCGGCGCCCAGGCCGAGGCGCTCCGCCGCGCCCGGGGCGAGGTTCTGGACGAACACGTCCGCCCGCGCCAGCAGCCGGCTGATCACCCCGGCCGCCTCCGGCCGCTTGAGATCGAGCGTCAGCGACTCCTTCGACCGGTTCAGCCAGACGAAGTGGCTCGACTGCCCGTGGACGACGCCGTCGTAGACCCGCGCGAAGTCCCCGACGCCGGGCCGCTCCACCTTGATCACGCGGGCGCCGAGGTCCGCGAGCTGCCGCGTGGCGAAGGGCGCCGCGACCGCCTGCTCCAGCGACACGACGGTGACCCCGTCCAGCGGACGCGGCGTCATCAGAACGACCGCGGCAGGCCGAGCACGTGCTCGCCGATGTAGGACAGGATGAGGTTCGTCGAGATCGGCGCCACCTGGTACAGCCGGCACTCGCGAAACTTGCGCTCCACGTCGTACTCCTCCGCGAACCCGTACCCGCCGTGCGTCTGCACGGCGACGTTCGCCGCCTCCCACGACGCATCGGCCGCCAGCAGCTTCGCCATGTTCGCCTCCGCGCCGCAGGGCTGGCCGTCGTCGAAGAGGGCGGCGGCCTTGATCCGCATCAGGTCGGCGCTCTCGACGTTGACGTACGCGCGCGCGATCGGAAACTGGACGCCCTGATTCTTGCCGATCGGCCGGTCGAAGACGACCCGCTCGTTGGCGTAGCGCACCGCGCGCTCGATGAACCAGCGGCCGTCGCCGACGCACTCGGCCGCAATCAGGATGCGCTCGGCGTTCAGGCCGTCGAGCAGGTAGCGGAAGCCGCGGCCCTCCTCGCCGATGCGGCTGGCGGCCGGCACCTCGAGATCGTCGAAGAAGAGCTCCGTGGTGGCGTGATTCATCATCGTCCGGACGGGGCGGATGGTAAGACCGTTGCCGACCGCGGCGCGCAGGTCGACCAGGAAGACCGAGAGCCCGTCGGTCTTGCGCTGCACCGCTTCGAGCGGCGTGGTGCGTGCGAGGAGCAGCATCAGGTCGGAGTGCTCCGCGCGCGAGATCCAGACCTTCTGCCCGTTGACGATGTAGCGGTCGCCGCGGCGCACCGCCATCGTCTGGAGCCGCGTGGTGTCGGTGCCGCTGGTCGGCTCGGTGACGCCGAACGCCTGCAGGCGCAGCTCACCGCTGGCGATGCGCGGGAGGTACTCGCGCTTCTGCGCTTCCGAGCCGTGCCGCAGCAGCGTCCCCATGATGTACATCTGGGCATGGCAGGCGGCGGCATTGCCCCCGGAGCGGTTGACCTCCTCCAGGATGATCGACGCCTCCAGCAGGCCGAGCCCCGCGCCGCCGAACGCCTCCGGGATCAACGCGGCGAGATAGCCGGCATCCGTCAGGGTCCTGACGAACTCCTTGGGGTACGCCTCACGGCGATCGAGGTCGCGCCAGTAGCTGTCCGGAAACCGGCGGCAGAGGTCGGCCACCGCCTGGCGGAGATCACGGTGCAGATCGGGATCGGACACGGCTGACAAGCGGGCCTCGACGCTGCAATACTATAGCGATGCGCATCCTCCATTGCTGTCTGGCGCTCGGGCTCGTTGCAGCGCTGGCGGCGGCAGCCGCCGCGGGCGAGAAACCTTCAGCGGAGTACGCCGACGCCATGCGCACCCTCGAGGCCGCCGCGCGAGGACTTGGCGAGGCACTGGACGCGCGGGACCACGGGGCGATGAACGAGCAGATCATCCGCGCCCGGCCCGCGATCGAGATCGTGCAGCAGTACTGGCGCGACCGGGAGGGCGACGACCGCGATCAGGTCGCGGACGCCGTCGAGGCCATCCGCACCGTGTCCAAGTCCGTGTCCGAGATCAGCGTCGCCGTCCACCTCATGAACCTGTCGCCCAACCCCCTGGCAGTCGAGGGCGCCGAGCTGGCGCTGACCAACCTGCATGCGGCGTGCGCCGCGTGCCACGCGGGTTATCGCGAGCCGCAACCCGACGGCGGCTATCTGATCAGGTAGCCGTCCGGCCCGACCAGCCCGCCGGGCGCCGCGTCGGGGCCGGTCGGCGTCACCTCGCCGCCGCCCGCTCGGCGGCGCGCTCCCCCGCCAGCATGTTGGGCATGCTGTAGTTGCCCTCGTGGCAGGCGTACTCGTACAGCGGCTGGTCGCTCCGCCGCATCGGAATCGACACCGTCCACGGGCGGCTCCACGTCTCCGGGTCGTCCACCGTGGCCTCGTACTCCAGCGTGCCGGCAGCGAGGCGGGTGAAGCGCTCCGTCAGGCGCAGGCTCCCGGTCGTCGCCAGGCGGCCCATCGGGTTGGCCGACGTCCACCACCGGCCGGGAACGAAGTTCGACGTCTCCACGACCAGGGTGTCGCCCTCCCAGCGGCCGCGCGCGTCCCCCGCCCACTGGCGCATTTGATCCGGAAGCGGCGGACGGCCGTCGAGCGGGACGACGCGCACGGTGTGGATCATCTCTGCCAGCAGCAGCACCCAGTCCTCGTTCTGCACGACGAGCAGGTTCTGGTTGTACGCGGCCGGGAGGATCGGCGGCCCGTTGTTCACCCCGACCAGGCAACGGTCCGTCGCGTCGAAGTCCAGCCACGAGTCGGCCGGGTGCTCCCGGCGATAGGCCTGGTTCCGTTCGATCCGGCGTTGCGCGCTCTCGAGTAGCGCCGGCAGCCGCCCGTGCGGCGGATCGACGATCAGCGACGTGCGCCGGGTGCCCACCGCGCGCGTGCCGTTGTCCAGCCAGAAATCGTTGTAGAATCCGGGCGTCCCGTCCGCCCGGCGGTCCACGTTGCCGCCGGCCGTCGTCGTCTCGGGCGGCCGGTTGAGCAGGTACTCGGCGCGGTCGACGGCTGCCTGCTCGAGGCTCGCCGCCTCCTCCGCGGTGAGGAACTCGCGATCGGCGAGTTCCGCCGGCCGCTCCAGCGGGGTGATCGTGCGATGGTCCCAGACGCCCTGCAGGTCCGGATGGCCCCACGGCGTCCGCGGGGCGTCACTCTGGGCCAACACGGGCACGGCCGCCGCCGCGCCCAGCCACAGGACGGACGCGGCCACCGCGGCCGTCCGACGAATTCGTCGACTCATCTCGATTCCCTCCAGCGCAGGTGTCAGCGGCTCGCGCCCACGGCCTGTTCGCCCTCCTCGGCGCGCGCGCCCAGCAGTATGTTGAGCAGGCCGTAGTTGCCCTCGTGACAAGCGTACTCGTACAGCGGCAGATCGCTGCGCTGCATCGGGAGGCGGGCGGTCAGCGGCCGCGTGAACGTCACCGGATCGTCGATGGTGAACTCGTACTGCAGCGTGTCCGCGTCGACCCGCGTGAAGCGCTCGACGAGGCGCAGCGACTCGCCCGTGCCCAGCGCCAGCGATCCGAACCCGCCCCGTTCCCGGTCGAACGCCATCGGGCTGAAGCTGGCGATCTTGTCGGTGAAGTTGGTCGTCTCGACCACGAGGGTGCTGCCCTCCCAGCGCCCGCGCGAGTCGCCGAGCCACTGGCGGATGCCGGGCGGCAGGTGCGGGCGTCCGTCCACCGGCACCACGCGGACGTCGTGGACCATCTCGGCGAGCAGCACGACGTAACCCGGCGCCTGGAACACCTGGATGTTGTTGTTGTAGCCGCCGGTCTGACCCGCCGCGGGCCGCGTGTCGTCGCGTCCCACGGCCTCGTTGCTGAGCCGCTGGCCGATGGCCGCGGCCTCCTCCTCCGTCAGCACGTCCCGGTCGGCCAGCTCGGGCGGCCGTTCGAGCGGCGTGAACGTCCAGTACTCCCAGACCCCCTGCAGATCCGGGTCGCCCCACGGTGTCGACGGCGCTTCCTGCCCGGCAGCCGTCGTCCAGGCGCCGGCCGCCAGCACCGCGGCCGCCGCGATCGAGCCGACCATCCGCTGCCTCATCTGACTGCCTCCTCGTCCCCTCGCGCCCGCCCCGTCGGGCCGGACGCGCGCGGGCGCGTCCGACCGCGATTCGCGGTCGGCTCCGGTATATACCCGATCCGCCGGGAGGTCAACCGTCCTCACGAGGCCCCTGCCGTCCGGCCCGGCGCCCCGTCCGGGCGCCGTCTGGTAACATTTGCAGCACTCGCGATGACAATCCGATGACCGATAGGAGCGCCACCGCGGCCCCGGAAAGGACTTCATGACCCGTCTCACCGCGTCCGACATCATGGCCCGCTCCGAGATCACGCTGCCCCCCGAGATGGACATCTTCGAGGCGTTGCACGAGCTCCTAGACCGCAAGCTGACGGGGGCGCCGGTCGTCGGCGGCGACGGCGCGCTGCTCGGCATGCTGACCGAGCGGGACTGCCTGAAGGTCGTGGTGGCGGGCGAGCTGCACGGCTGGCCAGGCGGCAAGGTGAGCGACTACATGAGCGGGTCGGCGGAGTCGATCGGTCCGGGCACTTCCCTCTACGACATCGTGCACCTGTTTCTCACCAAGACCCACCGCAAGCTGCCCGTCGTCGACGAGGGCGGGCATGTCATCGGCCAGGTGAGCCGGCGCGACGCGCTCACGGCGTTCGAGTCCGCCCGCGACAACCCGCGGCTGTTCGGCAGCAACGAAGAACCTGCGCCGGACGGATCGGGAGTGGACTCGGCCATGCGGCTCGCGCGCGCCCGGAAGTAGCGGCTCGCCCGCCGCGTTCACTCGGCGGGTGCCGGCGACAGCCCCGTATAGATGAAGCGCTGCACGCGCGAGCCGACCGGCCGCGGTTGAGTTTCTGCGGTGTAGAGATTGCCGCGCGAGTCGACGGCCAGCGCGTGCAGGCCGCGAAAGTTGCCCGGCTCCCCGCCACGCTCGCCGAACGACGCGACCGTCGCGAGCGTCCTGCGGTCGACCACCGCGATGTGCGAGTTGCCGTAGTCGCCGACGTAGATGAACCGCTGCTCGGGATCGGGCGAGAAGGCCAGGGCGCAGACCGTCATGAAATCCGGTCCGTCCGGGTTGACGAACGTCTGGGTCAGGTACGTGCCGTCCAGGTCGAACACCTGGATCCGCCGGTAGTTGCGGTCGGCCACGTAGACCCGGCCGTCGTTCGACACCTTGACGCCGTGCACGCTGTTGAACTGGTCCGGACCGGCCGGATCGTCGGTCAGGATCATCCCCAGGCGCTGTTCGGTGGCGTCCCGGCCGAGCTCGGGGGGCGGTTGCGCCCCGAACGCGCCCCACATCCGCTTGAAGGCCAGCGTCTGCGCGTCGAGCACCAGCACCCGGCGGTTCGCGTAGCCGTCGGCGACGAACACCTCGCCGGTCGCGGGATGGACGACGGCCTCCGTCGCCAGATGCACGCCGGCGGTGTCGGAGTTGCCGCCGCGCGCCAGCGGATGCCGGTCGCGCCCCCCGAACTGCCCCAGCAGCGACCCGCCGCGCGTGAGCTTGAGGAGCATGTCGTCGGTCCGCTGCGTCGGGTCCGTATAGGCCCGCTCCAGCGGGTTGAGCCCGGTGACCCAGACGTTGTCCTCGTGGTCGACGAACAGCCCGTGCTCGGTGTCCGGCCAGTCGTAGCCGGCGGCCGGGCCGCCCCAGCCCTGCACGAAGTTGCCGGCGGCATCGAACTCCAGCACGGGCGGCGCGGCCCGGTCACGCAGCTCGGGCAGCACCTGCCGGGCCCTGTGCAGCACCCAGACGTGGTCGCGGCGGTCGACCGCGACCGAGGACACGACGCCCACCACCTGGTCGTCCGGCAGGCTCGGCGGCCACTCCCACGCCGTGTCGACGCGGAACGTGGGCACGGCAGCCGACTGCGCCGCCGCCGCCCCGGCGGGCAGGCGCGCGAGGAGCGGCCCGCCGCAGACGCCCACGGCGAGCGCGATCAATCCGAAACCGATCCAGGGTCGGGTCGTCATGGCAGGACCTCCGGAGGTGCACCGTCGTCGGAGATGTCTACGGACCAACCGTACGCGGGAGCAGCGGCAGGGTCAAGGGCTCGGCTGTCGGCCTGCAGAAGGCGCCGCGCCGACGGCTCCTCACGGAAAACGAAGCGTGAGTGCACGCCTCCAGCATCGCCGATGCGGATGGTGACGCCAGAACACGCTGTGCCGCATACTCGTCTGCGCGCGGACTCCCAGGCCGCACCGCGGGCTTCGGCGGACTCCTGCTATGAATCAGCGGCCATGCCGGTGGCCAGCTTCTCGACCAGCGCCACGCAGTTGCGTACATCGTCAGCACTCACCACCAACCGCTGACCCATGCGGTATGAGCTGTCGCCCGTGTGCGCCAAGTAGTCAGCGTCCACAAGACCCTGCTTGTGGGCGAGTAGGTGGCGCTGCTGGAAATACCGTGTGAGCGTCGTCAACTCGGCCGCATCGAGATAGACGACGTAGACCTTGCCGGTCGCGGCACCCCACAGCTCGCTTCCTTCGCTCAGATTCTGGAACGCGTTGCGACGCGGCCGCGCCGTCGCTGGAAAGCCCGCATGCAGCGCTTCGGCGTAGCGCTGAAATACCGTCACCGCATTCTGCAGTGCGCCTTCGATGATCAACCGGCTCGTCGTCGCCGCCGTATCCCTGTCAGCGACCGCGCTGCGGATTATCTCCAGGGAATCGAGGACCCCCCGAATCCCGGCAAGCGACTGGCTGAACACCTGCACGGCAGCGTTGTGTCCACAGGCTGGGCAGAAGAACGCCGCGCCGATCACCGCATACCGGCATGCGCATGCCGGGCAGGAGATCTTGAGCCGCATCGGCTCCGCCGCCGCCGCCGGCAGCACCACGCGCCGGGGCCTGTCGTCGACCTTGATTGTCAGGCTAATGAAGCTGTTGCGCGGCTGGCGCCGATTCCACCGGCGCGCATCGCGCTTCATCGCCGCACCGATTCGAGTCCGGACGTGCGCCACGGCAGCGGCCCTGACATGCTTCACCTGCTCCGGTGTCATCCACTCGGCGGAATCGGCGCTGTGGCCACAGAAAGGGCAGAAGACCTCTTCATCGCGCACCGTATCGCGCCAGTCCTCTTCATGGACCTTGAACTCGAACTCGCAGCGCGCCGCTGGACAGGCCCTGTCCAGATACCCGTCGCCATCGGTTGGCACCGATACCGGCAGACGATGGGTGCCATCAAGGCGGCGTAGCTCCCGTTTCAGTTCTTCAAACATGCTCCTTCACCCATGACAGCGCCTGCTCCCGCCCGGCGACCCACCTTGCGGCCGGCCGGCTATTCCCGTGTCTGCGGCGTGATGGTGAGATTCGCTCTCTGACAGATACGTTCAACTGCCTCGCCTGCGGGCTGAGCACCAACAGGACGCGGTCGCCGGGATTGTCGCTTCGCAGGTCCATCGTAATGGCCCACTCCAGCACCGAGCGGATGCGCTGGCGCACGGCGCGGGTCGTCTCGACCTTCACGTGCCAGATCGGCGTCAGGATCTCAAACACGTCGGCCGTGTTGACTTCGGAGACCGGCCGGTGGCCGAGGCGGATAACGCATGGCGTTCCATGCTCCGCCCCCAGTTCTGCGCGTGCCACCGGCCGTGCCAGCCGCCGCGCTTCTGCCCCAACACGCGCTCGGCAGCCTCGCGAAGGTGGGGACGCCCTCGGCGCGGCGCTTCTCCGAGAGGGGATCCCCGGCGGAGCAGGCCAGCTTTGTGGTTGGCGAGGGCCTGCTCTCGCGCCTCGGCGAGACTGACGAGCCCGGCGGCGCCGAGCCCGAGTTCGCGGCGCCGTCCGCGGATGACGAGCCGCTGGACCCAGCTTCTCGTTCCGGTGGGCTGGACGAACAGGTACAGGGCGTTGCCGTCCGCGTGCCGTCCGGCTGGGGCGGAACGGACGAAGGCGGCCGAGAGCGCCCTGTCCGGATGGCGTCCTCGCCGCCAGGTTCCGCGGGTTGTCGGCGCTCAGTCCGGCAAGGCGAACACGAACAGCGTGTTGCTGCCGCTCGGCGTCGTGAGCTCGGGCGTGAGCTGGAGGAACCGCGTGCCCTGGGTCACGCCGCCCGCGCCGATGGCGAGGTACTGGCGGCCGTCGACGCTGTAGGTCATGGGGCGGGCGCTGACGGGCCCGTTCAGGATGGTCTGCCAGAGCACCTCGCCGGTGCGGGCGTCGAGCGCCCGGAAGCGGCGGACGACGTCGCCGGAGAACACCAGGTTCCCGCCCGTGGTCAACAGCGATCCGTAGATCGGCGCCCGCTGCTGGTAGCTCCACAGCGTCTCGCCGGTCGACGCCGACACGGCCTCGACGCGCCCGATCGGCGCCGTCGCCGGGTCGGCGCCGGGCACGTTACGGAACTGGTAGCGGATGTCGTAGCCGTCGTTCGGCCCGGCGACCTCGACCGACATCGCCAGATCCATGCAGGCGTTGTTGAGCGGCATGTACAGCGCGCCGGTATCCGGGCTGTAGGCGCCGGACGGCTGGTTCTTGCCGCCGAGCAGCGTCGGGCAGGCCAGGACGAAGTTCTCCACCGACTGCGGGGTCGTCGATTCGTCGATGATCGGGCGGCCGGTGTCGAGCTCGAGCCCGGTCATGATGTTCTGGTAACTGGTGGGCCGCGCCCACAGGAACTCGCCCGTCTCGGCGTCGAGCGTCCAGATGAGGCCGGTCTTGCCGGGGATGCCGGTCACGACCTTGCGGGTCTCGCCCGAACGCACGGCCGGATTGATCCACGGCACCGCGGCCGGGTCCGGCGCCACCTCGGTCTCGACGATCATGCGCTCGAAGACGTGGTCGAGGTCCCAGTTGTCGCGCGGCAGGTGCTGGAAGTACCACATCATCTCGCCCGTGTCCGGGTCGAGCGCCAGCGTGGAGTTCGTGTACAGCAGGTCGGCCTTGCCCGATCCCCGCAGCTTCTCGGGCAGCGGCGACGGGGGCCCGGTGCCCCAGTAGACGAGGTCCAGCTCCGGGTCGTAGCTGCCGACCATCCAGGCCGACGCATGGCGGCGAGCCGACAGCGGCAGGCCGCCCCACGTGTCACCGCCCGGCTGATCGGGCGTGGCCGCGGTGTTGATGCGCCACAGCTCCTGCCCCGTGTCGGCGTCGTGACCGGTGATGAAGCAGCCGCCCGGGCGCGGGCTCGACGGGTTGCAGCGCGATCCGTTGACGACCTTGCCCTTCACGATCACCGGTCCGGCCGTCTGGGCGACCTGCTCGCGGTAGTCGGCCCGCTGCGTCTCCCACACCAGCTCGCCGGTCTGCACGTCGAGGGCGACGAGGTAGGCGTCGTTGGTCGCCAGGAAGATCTTGTCGTCGTAGATCGAGACGTTCCGGTAGCGGGCCCGCGTACCGGTCACGTTCCACGGGTTGTCCGGCACGTTGCGCCGGTACTCCCACAGCAGGTCGCCGGTCTTCGCGTCGAGCGCCTGCACGATGTCCTCGACGTTCGCCAGGAACATGACGCCGTTGTAGACGAGCGGCTCCACCTCCTGGTACCCCTCCTGCATCGCCCGCGACCACACCAGGCGCAGCTCGCCGACGTTGCCCGCGTCGATCTGGTCCAGCTCGCTGTAGCCCCAGAGGGGGTAGCCGTTACGAAAGGTGATCCAGTTCTCGGGCTGCGGGTCCCGCAGCATCGCGTCGGTTACCGGCACGAAGTCGCGCAGCATGTCGGGCACCGCGGCCGGACCGGCCCCGGCGGGCTCCTGCGCCGCCGCGCCGAGCCCGAGCGCCGCCGCGCCGGCACCCGCTATCAGCACTGCCGAGAATCGATTGGTCGCCATTGCGCTCTCCGCTAGTGAGTCAGTCCGTACACCATGTAGTTGACGCCCAGCTCGAAGCCGACGCTCATCGGCTCGATCGGGAAGTAGCCCATGCCGCCCATCTGCCAGTACTCGGCCAGGTTCGTGTTGTAGTTGGCGATCGACATCATCCGTCCGTTGGGATCGTTGTCCTCGAACAGGCCGAAGTACTCGGGCGTGCGCCCGCGCAGGTGGTGGTACATCGGATTGGGAATGTCCAGCCGCTGGATGCGGAAGAACTGGTCGAAGATGGGATGCGAGCGATCGAGCCGGATCCATTGACCGCCGGGGATGACACGGTTCATCTGGGCCTCGAAGTTCGCCCACTGGCGCCCTTCGAAGTCGTTGAAGATGAGAAACCCGCCCTTGAGCAGGTAGGCACGCAGGTGCTGCGCCTGCTCGTCCGTCATCACCCAGAAGCCCGGCTCCTGCATCAGGGCGACGGGATACTTGAACAGGTCGGGATCGTCGAGCGTGAGAATGAGGCTGCCGTCGGTCCTGGCGTCGACGAGCGTGAAGTCGTCGAGCATGGTCATCAGGTTCTGCTCGGCGCGCGGAAACTCGTGGACCCAGAACATCTCGCCCCGGCCGCTGACGCGTGTGCCGTAGCTGCCGTCGGTCCAGCGCAGCCGCACGAACGTAAAGCCGCCGTCGTAGGGCAGGTCCGTTTGGCCCCAGTTCCCGAACCGCCACCCGGGGAACTGGGCCGACACGGCCGTGACGCAACCGAAGGCCGCGACCGCCGCCAGCACGAGCAGTGTCCGACGCATGGGGTCAGGACTCCTAGTGCGCTTCGTTCACGGTCACGTGCAGGTTCCGATTGGCCCAGAGCACGCCGTCGAGCGCCGTCGCGCGCAGCACGAACTCACCGGGCTGGCTGAACCGCACGCGCACGTTGAACCGGCCGTCCGGAGAGACCGGCGGCGGCGGGTCCGGGCCGGGCAGGAAGTACGGATAGACGCGCTGCTCGGGATCGAAGGTCACCGTCCCCGCCGGTCCCCGGTACACGAACCACGTCACGCTCAGGCCGGAGCGGGAGTTGAAGAGGGACTCGTCCCTCGGCAGCGGCGGCAACCCGTCGTCGCTGGCGAACGCCGACAACGACAGCGGCTCGCCCACCGTGGCGACCCTGCGCGTCTCCCCCGCCAGCCTCAACGTCGGCGGCTCGTTGCCCGGCGTGCGGGGCGTGTTGCTGACGGCGTTGCCGTCGAACGAGATCATGTCGTTCTCGATCGCGTAGTCCGGCAGGAGTGTGGCGTAGGCCTTCTCCGTCCTGCCGTGCGCCGTCAGCGTCCAGACCATCTCGCTGCCGCCGAAGTCGCTCGGCACCGTGATGCGAAACAGGAAACGGTGGCGCCGCTGGAAGAAGTACGTGGGCTGTCCCTGGTCGATCCCGCCCGGCTCGAGGAAGTTGTCGGGCCCGACCGGGATGTGCACGTGCTCCCCGTAGTTCCGGTTCAGGTAGCCGAACACCAGGTTGAAGGTGCCGTCGGGATTCGCCTCCCAACCCTCGTAGACCGGCACCACGTTCTGGCCGCGGTCGTACTTCACCTGGGCGCTGGCCGCGCCGCCGGCCGCGAGCGCGAGCGACAGGCCGACGACCACGAGACCCGCCGGCCGCCGCCAACCGCATGGCCCCGGTGCAGCTATCGCTTCGCGCCGTCCCGCGCCATTCATCGCTGTCCACCCCGCCGGTGTCCCATGCTGCAGGGCATCGCGGGTCTACGGTCTCACTGGTTGCCGGCCGCGGTCGCTGCGGGCTCGCACACGATGTCCTGGCCGCGGTCGGTGCACACGCGTTCGTCCGGCCGGGACTGCAACGCCCTGCGCGCGGCGACCTCGGTCTGGAACTCCTCCTCGGTGAGGAAGACCAGCCTGGGCAGGAAGATGAACATGTCGTCAATCGAGCGGCGGCCGTAGCCCTTCCAGTTCCGGGGGTCGACGACCCGCGGGTTCGCCTCCGTGTTGTTGTACCAGCCGATGAGATGCAGCAGCGTGCCCTTCGGCAGCAGCGGCGCCGCGTCGTCCTCGTACGCGTAGACCTTCACCCAGTTGTGGTTGTACCCCGCGCAGTTGATCGTCTCGCGCTTGCCGGTCGTGCCGCCGTAGAACGCTTCGACGCACATGCGCACGCCGCTCGCGTGCATGTGGGGCTCGAAGGTCGACAGGATGGCCGGCTCGGGCAGCGTGTAGTAGTGATCGAACCGCACTTCCTCGCCGGCCGGGATGTCGAGCTCGTCCTTGGGGTTGCCGATGAAGCCGAAGCGGAGCTGCTCGTACTTGGGCTCGTGCCCCCGCGGATGGAACGTGAAGCCGATGTCGAGCCGCGTCGGCACCTCCACGCCGATGGAGTGGGTGTGCAGGTCGAGCATCAGCTCCGAGCCGGCCTCCAGCACCCGCCCCACGGCGTCCGGGTAGACGAGCGCGTTCTGGCCCAGCTCGTAGACCACCAGGTTGTCGCGGCGCTCCGCCGGCGCGGCGGGGTCGGGGGAGACATCGGTGACGCTCGCGTGGTGCACCACGGCCGACGTCAGATCCGCCCGCTTCTCCAGCTGCCGGACCCGCTCCCGCAGGCCCTCGGGCCAGACCTCCTTGACCTCCACCGACCTGATGTACCGATCCTCGGTCAGGCCGGTCGGGAACGGCCCCAGGGCGCCCCACCAGTCGGAGCCGTTGGCCCGGACGTCGATCACGGGCGAGGAGACGATCAGGTCGGGCTCGCCCGCCGTCCACGTGCTGCCGTCCGGCCAATCGATCGGCGGCGGCATGTCGGCCGGATTGCCCCGCGGCGCACCGGCATCGACCCACTCGGCGATCAGGGCGACCTCGTCCCTGTTCAGGGAGATGTCGTTCTTGAAGCGCTGGACGCCGACGTTCTTCTCGATGAACCACGGCGGCATCCGCTCGGGATCGTTGTCGGGACGCGAGGTCTTGTCCTTGATCGCCCGCGCCCAGGGCCGCACGTCCCCGTAGGTCGCCAGCGCCATTGGCGCGCCGCCGTCGGCGCGATGGCATGTCTCGCACGACCGCTGCAGGATCGGCGCCACGTCCTTCGCGAACGTCGGCTGCCGGTCGGCCTCGCCCGCCTGGGCCGGAACCGCCAGGAGCACGGCCGCCAGCGTACCCGCCGCCAACGCCATGGGGATCGACCCACGCCGTAATCCGCGCGATGTGTGCATTGTCATCTCGGAACCCTCTCTGGCTCCTAAGGATGGCCCAGAAGCCGCCCGGGGTCAATCGTCGCCGCTCGCTGCCGGCGACGCGCGGGCGGCCTGTTCGCGGATGTCGACGACGGCCAGGGTGACGTCGTCCTCGAAGCCGCGACCCTCTCGGCGGCGGCTGATCCGCTCCCGCAGGTGGGCGAGCAGGGCGTCGGCGAACTCCTCCGCGGACAGCGCCTCGTGACTCTCCACGAACGCCTTCAGCCCGTCGCCGTCGAAGAACTCCCCCGACCCGTTGGCCACCTCTATCACACCGTCCGTATAGAGGACGAGGCGATCGCCGTCCTCGATGCGCGCCTCGCCGGTCGTGTACGCCTCGTTCGAATCGAATCCCATCAACACGCCGCCGCCCGCCAACTCGGCTGCCTGCCGCGTCGCGGCCCGCCACAGGAACGGCGGCGGGTGGCCGGCGTTGGTGTAGCGCACGCGGTGCGACGCCGGGTCGATGTGCATGTACGTCGCCGTGACGAACTGCCCGCGGAACTGACCGCAGAGCGCCCGGTTCATCCCCCCGATCAGTCGGCCTGGAGTGGCCGCGGCCGCGGTCTGCGACGAAAAGGCGACCTTGGCCATCGACGCGATCAGCGCCGCCGGCACGCCGTGCCCGGTCACGTCGGCGACCAGCACCCCCAACTGCCGCCCGTCGACGACGAAGTCGTACATGTCGCCGCCGATCGAGCGCATCGGCTCGTAGCGCACGGCGATGTCCAGTCCCGGCACGGGCGGCGTGCCGCGCGGCAGCAGCGACGACTGGATGGTGCTGGCCGTCTGCAGCTCGTACTCCATGGTCGCCAGCTCGCGCTGGGTGGAGAAGAACCGCTGCGACGTCACGTATCCCAGGGCCAGGATGAAGATGCTCAGCCCCGAATTGCCGAGCTGGAGGTGCCACGGCACGAGTACCAGCCCGGTGAGGATGTCGTGCAACGACCCCAGCATGAGCATGCTGAAGCCCATCGTCAGGACCCGCCGCTCGCGGGTCCGGGGCAGCCCGAGCCAGGCGAAGCGGGCGAGAATCACCACCATCAGGGCGATGACGAAAAAGGTCTGATAGACGAAGGCCGAGGCGCCCGGGCCGACCGCCAGGTCGTGCGCCATGCACGCCAGCGCCACGACGCACCAGCCGTGCCACAGGCGGCGAAACAACCGCCAGGTGCCGGACTCGAGGATCTGCTCGAGGAAGATCAGGCCGGGCACCGGCAGCCAGTAGTACGCCATGGACACGACGTGGAGCATTGCAGCGGGCGGGAGATCGACGAGCGCGGCCACGGACGGTGACGAGAGCAGGCCCTGGATGCCGTAGAGGAACGCGAACAATCCGAACGAGAGCAGCGTGAGGCCGCCGACCTGCCAATAGAGCGCGGCCAGAGAGGCCGACCCGAGGCCGATGGTCAACATCACGAACCCGAGCGCGATGTCGCCGAGCTCCATCGACCGATTGTACCGCCTCGGGAATAAGTCCCCCCTTCCGCCGGTCTCTACGGTCAGACATGGGAGGTGAGCATGCACAGTAGAATCCGACGGAACAGCCTGGTCGCGGCGGGGGTCGCCCTGGCGCTGGTCGCGGGGACGGTCCTGGCCGTGAGCGCCGCCGCGCAGGGGCGCGGCGGCCCGCGCGGCATCGGCCGCGTCCTGCGGCAGCTGGATCTGACCGACGACCAGCGCGAGGCGGTCCGCGGCGCCGCGGAACGGCACCGCGAGAGCGGCCGGTCCCTGCGGCAACAACTGGGGGCCGCGCGCCAGGCGCTGCGCGACGAGGTGCGGTCGGGCGCCGCGGACGAGACCGCCATCCGGGGGCTCGCCGCGGAGGTGGCGCCGCTGGCCGCCGACGCGGCGGTTCGGCGCGCCGCCCTGTATGCCGAGATACGGGGGCTGTTGACCGACGATCAGCGCGCGCGATTGGAGGCGCTGCAAGCCAACGCCCGCGAGAACGACCGGCCGCGCCGGCAGCGCCGCCGGGAACGTCGGGAGGGGCCTCGATAATCGACTCCTGGACCGACGGGGACCCGCGAGGCGGCGCCTCCGGGTCCCCGTCAGCCATGCCGGCAGACGTGCGTGGAGCGGTGCGTGGATGCAGATCAGGCGCTGGTAGGGGCAGCGCAGGCTGGCGATGCGGATGCGGTCGACGCGCTCGTCCGCCGGCATCAGGCGCGAATCTTCAACTTCGCCCTGGCGCTGACCGCCAACCGCGCCGACGCGGAGGACCTGGCCCAGGAGACGTTCGTCCGCGCGTTCCGCGGCCTGCGCCGCTTTCGCGGCGAGAGCTCGTTCAGGAACTGGCTCTACCGCATCGCGGCAAACGCCGTGCGGACGCGCCGGGGCGAGCAGGCGCGCCGGGCCGCCGTGTGGGAGACGCGCGTCGAGGCGGACGCGCTCCCAGAGCGGCACCTGGCGAGCCCGGACTCGAGCGTGGAGCAGACCGTGATGTACCGCCAGGCGCTCGACCGCGCCCTGGCGTCGCTGCCGGGCCAGATGCGGGCCGCCCTCGTGCTGCGCGACGTCGAGGGACTGGAGTACCGCGAGATAGCGGTGGCACTCGGGATTCCGTTGGGCACGGTCATGTCCCGAATCTTCCGCGCCAGGCGGCTCCTGCGGCCGATGCTGGCCGAGTTGCGCGATCGGGGCGATACTGTGCTATCCGGCGAGTCCGGCTCCGATCCGTCCGGGGCACCGATCACGCGGCCGGCGCTCGGAGAGGTGGCGTCATGAGCTGTGAGGAATGGCGGCCGCTGCTCGTGCGGGCGGCCGACGACCGTCCGGACGCGCTCGAACCGGCGGACGAGACCCGGCTGGCCGCCCACCTCGACCGCTGCGACGAGTGCCGTGCCCTGTTGGCCGAGCAGCAGATCGTGCGGCGCGCCCTGGCTGCGCGTCCCGCTGCGCCGGTGCCGCCCGGTCTTGCCGCACGGGTGCGGGCCGAGCTGGACAGCGCTCCCCACTGGACCGAGCTGCTCGCCTGGCGCACCTGGACGTACCGCCTGGCGCCGGTGGCGGCGGGCCTGCTGGCAGTCGCGTTCATCATCGGGCGCGGCGCCGCGGCGTCGAGCCCGCCGGCCGGCGTACCCGAGGTGGCCGCGGCCTGGGTCGCGGGGGAGCCGGATGCCGGCGACATGCCGGCCTTCGCGCTGCTGGGGCAGGAAGGCGTGGGAGGAGACCGGCTGCTCGACGCACTGCTGAGCACCGCGCCGGACGAGCCGCTGGAGCGGTAGCTCGCGGCAGGCGCCCGGCTGCATCGAATGGCAGGGAGAAACCCGTCATGAACGACAAGAGTACCCGGGTGTGGGTCGCGCTGTTCGTGGCCCTCGTCTTCGTCTGCGGCCTGTCGATGGGACTGGCCGCCGGCCTGTGGCTCGGGCCGCGCGCGCTTCGGGGGCCGCTCCCCGGCGCGCCGTGGGGCGAACGCGCACCGACGCCGGGTCCGCGGACCTTCGCCCCGGAACGCCTCCTGAACCGGCTGGCACGCGATGACGCCCAATTCAGCGCCGAGCAGCGTGCACGGCTCGAGGCCCTGTTCGAGGCGCGGCGGCGGGAGTTCGAGCGGGTCGCTCGAGAGATGCGGCGGCGGTTCACCGCGGAGCAGGAACGCCTGCGCGCCGGCGTGGCGGAGATTCTGACGCCCGAGCAGATGGAGCTCTTCGACCGCATGCGCCGCCGGGAACGGGGGGGGCGGGGACCCGGGCGGGAAGGCGGCCCGCGCGGCGAGCGCTGAGCGAACAACCGCAACAGCGGCTCCCGAGCTCCACCGCGTCGAACGGCGCACCCACGTGGCCGGGCCACGCAGGTTGCGCCGTCCGACGCATGACGCCGAGCATCAACCCCACTCCTACGCAGCCTCGGCGGTCCGGCCGCCGATCTCGATGCGGCGCGGCTTGGCGCTCTCGGCCAGCGGCAGCGTCAGCTCGAGCATGCCGTTCGTGAAATGCGCCTCGACACGGTCCGGGGCCACGCTCGTCGGCAGCGTGAACGTCCGCTCGAAGCGGCCGTAGCCGATCTCCGACTCGTACCAGCCATTGTCGCCGCGGCCGTCCGCGCGCTCGCCCTTGACGGTCAGCGTGTTGCCATGCAGGTCGACCTCGACGTGCTTGGGATCGATGCCCGGCAGGGCCACGCGCACGCGCCAGCCGTCCTCGGCCGAGACCACCTCCGTGGCCGGCACCCAGGCGCCATCGTGCATGCCCCCCTGTGCGTCACCGGCCCGGCGGCCGAACGCGCGGTCGAGCTCACGATGCAGGCTGTTCAACTCCTCGAACGGGTTCCAACGGGTCAGGCTCATCATTAAGGGGTTCCCTCCTTCGACACGTGGCCGGGCGATTCCGGCCACGTCCTTCGAGAAACGATTCTCGCCGATCAGGAGGCATATGTCAAGTAGCAGATAATATTATCTTAGTGTATATAACGCATATTCGTTTCCGACTTGTGAATCGATGCCCTTCGCGACATACTCGGGGCCGATGACCGCGCCGGCGGGCAGTCGGCAGCATCCGGGGGGTGAGTGATGATGATCTCGAGACGCACGATGCGCACGGCGGCAGCGGCGGCAGCGGCGGCAGCCCTGGTGTGGCTCGCGGCGGTGCCCGCGGCAGCCCAATCGTCGTCGGCCGCGGAGACGTGGAGCGTGCCCCGCACGAGCTGGGGGGATCCGGATCTGCAGGGCATCTGGACCAACGCCACCCTGACGCCGGTGGAACGGCCCGAGTCCCTCGCCGCCACACGGGTGCTGACCACCGAAGAGGCTGCCGCGCTCGAGGTGCAGACGGCCGAGAGTCGGACGGCGAACGACCGGCGCACCCTCGGCGTGGTGGGTGCCTACAACCAGTTCTGGATGGACGCCGGCACCACGGTCGTGGAGAGCCTGCGCACGTCGCTCGTGGTCGATCCGCCCGACGGCCGCATCCCCTGGACGGAAGCGGGGCAAGCCCGACTCGCGTCCGACCTCTCCCGCTACGGCGTCGGCCCGTACGACTCCTGGGTGGACGCCGACACCGGTGAGCGCTGTCTGACGGACGGCCTGCCGCTCGTGCCGCTGCAGGGCTACAACATGAACACGCACATCCTGCAGGCGCCGGGCTGGGTGGCCATCCTCAACGAGATGTTCCACGAGTACCGCATCGTCCCGGTCGACGGGCGCCCGGACATCGCCCCGGCCATCGGCCAGTGGCTCGGCGGCGGGGTCGGCCGCTGGGAGGGCGATACCCTGGTCGTCGAGAGCACGCGCTTCGCCGACCTGGGCCACTACCTGTGGCGGTGGACGTGGCGCGCGCCGCGCCCCACGCTGCACCTCGTCGAGCGGTTCACGCGCGTCGACGAGGAGAACATCGACTACCAGTTCACCATGACCGACCCGGAGATGTTCACCCGACCCTGGACCGCGCAGGTCCCGATGACGACCGATCACGCGTCACGCGGCGTGACGTCGGGTCCGATGTACGAGTACGCGTGCCACGAGGGCAACTACGGGCTGCTGAACATGCTCCGCGGCGCGCGCGCGGAGGAGCAGCAATAGACCGGCGCGCGAGTTCCAACCCCTAACGTCCCGCGGCCGGCGCCTCGCCCGCACCGTCCTCGCGAGCGCGGGCGCCGGCCAGGATGTTGTAGAGGCCGTAGTTTCCTTCGTGACAGGCGTATTCGTAGAGCGGCTGATCGTTGCTCTGCATGGGGATGCGGTAGGTCCACGGCCGGGTCCAGACGGTCGGATCGGTGACGGTGACCTCGTACGTCAGCGTGGACGGCGCCGCGCGGGTGAAGCGTTCGATGACGTGCAGGTTGGCGTCCGACAGCCCGTCGCGGAACTTCGTCTCGCGCAGGAAGTTGGTCGTCTCCACCACCAGCGTGTCGCCGTCCCAGTGCCCGCGGGAGTCGCCCATCCACTGGCGCACGCGCGCATCCAGATGCGAGCGGCCGTCGAGCGGGACCACCCGCACCTTGTGAATCATCTCGTTGAGCAGCACCACGTGGTCCGGCGTCTGGAACACCTGCACGTTCTGGTTGTAGCCGCCCGGCTCCATCGGCGGACCCGAGTTCAGCCCGGCGAGACAGCGCACCGCGAGGTGCCCCGGCCCGATGTCCTCCACCCAGCCGCCGGGTGTCGGCTCGTGCCTGCCCACGCCCTCCCGGGCCTGCGCGCGGGCCGCCCGGCGCTTCGCCGCCGCCGTCGTCAGGGGCGGAATGCGGCCGTCGGGCGGGTCGACGACGAGCGACGTGCGCCGGCCCGCGACGAGCGATGTACCGCGGTCGTACCAGAACTCGTTGTACGGCACCACGCCGCCCTCGGACTCGGGCGCGTAGCTGGCGCCGCCCTCGGCCGGGTCGATCAGATCCCGGTTCTGCCGGCGGTTGACCTCCGCCTCGTACGCGGCGGCCTCCTCCTCCGACAGCACCTCCTTCCCGGCCAGCTCGGCGGGGCGCTCCATGGGCGTGATGGTGCGAAAGTCCCAGACCCCCTGGAGATCGGGATGCCCCCACGCGGTGCGCGGGGTGGTAACGTCGGATTGCGCGGCGATCGCCGCCGGAAGCGCGAGCAGCAGCCCCGCGACGATGCCCCATCTGGACAGGCTGAACATGGGTCGCCTCCCCTTCACGTCGGTCCCCGCTGATCGGGCCGGGTGCGTAACCCGGTCGACCAGGGAACGGTATCATGTAAGGTGTGAGGTACGGAGGAGTTGATCCGATGAAGCGAAGAGCCTTGGTGTTGATCTGTGTCGCCGGTCTGGGCGCCGGCATCGTGGGGGCGCTGGCCGGCGAGGCCCAGGAGGCGGAGACCGCGGGCGACGGGCCGCGGTACGCGAACGCGACCGATCTCGTGCGGCCGGACGACTACCGGGAGTGGACCTTCCTCAGCGCCAGCCTCGACATGACCTATGACGCGCCGGGCGCGCGCTCCGGGCCGAGCCGCTTCCAGAACGTGTTCGTGAACCGCTCGTCGTACCGCGCCTTCCTCGAGAACGGCCGCTGGCCGGACGAGACGATCTTCGTCCTCGAGATCCGCGACTCGAGCCGGGAGGGCGCCATCAACGAGGCCGGCCAGTTCCAGTCAAACCTCGTGGCGCTCGAGGCGGAGGTCAAGGACGACCGCTTCGCCGACGGCTGGGCGTTCTACGACTTCGGCGTCGCCGGGTCGCTGCGCGACGTCGCCGAGCCGCTGTCGGGTGACCGCGTCGCCCCGTGCATCGAGTGCCACACCGAGCACACCGCGGCCGAGCGCACGTTCGTCCAGTTCTACCCGACGCTGCTGGAGGCGGCGCGCCGGGCGGGCACGCTCAAGCCGGGCTTCTAAGCTGGGCAGCACCTGCGCCCAGTCGGGCATCCTGCACCGTTGCCGGGAGCCCCGGGTCGGTCGAACCCGCAGAAGCCGCGGACCGGTCATGCCACGCTGGCCACAGGAGCAAGACGAAAGGTCACACGGACGAACCGGTTGGGCTCGTCGTGCAGCAGTTCCGGCTCCGTGCCGTTGAACGCAAGCATCTCGCGGCGCATGATCAGCCAGCCTCTGCCACGCCGCTCCATGAAGCCCATTCCCGCCATGAAGTGAGCCAGGGACTCGTTTCTCGACCGGGGGTTGGCCCCGGCCCGAACGCGTTCCACCGTCATGTGGTTGGGGAGCGTGCCCGGACTGCTCACGTCGACCCGCCGATCGAACACTTCGAGCAGCACCTTCGCGCCGGTGATAGCGTAGTCGCGATGGGTTACCGCGTTCGCCAGCGCCTCCCGAATCGCGCGGCGCGGAAGCAGGTGGCGATCCCGGCGAACCAGGCCCTCGTACGACTCGAAACGACCGAGGCCGAGAAACCACCCGGTTGCCCGATCCACCTGCTCGTCGAGACGCCCAGCCGCGTCGGCGACCTGGAGCACCTCCGCGGCGCGGTCATCGCCCGCGTAGGCCACGCACTCGATGCGGAAGTCGCGCGTCCGCGCATAGCGCTGCGGGTCTCTTCCGAACGCCAGCACGCCATAGAGCGTGGCGCGCATCTTCCCTCCCACTTCGACCAGCACGTCGCGATTGCGCAGGTCGTCCTCTGCGTCCGGCTGCGGATCGTCGGCGGTGTCGAATCCAAGCCGTTTCAGGTACGCGCGGAACGCATCCAGATCAATGTGCGCAGGCGGTGCGTCCAGGATCGCGCGCTCCTCGGTCAGGATGTACCCGAACGCGTTGTAGAGTTCCTGGAGCTCGGTCGGCGACGGCTCGACACTGCTGCGTGCGCGCCGAGTCCAGACCCGGCCGTCGTAGCGCAGGGGCTCGAATCCGCGCTGCCGCGGTATCTCGATCCAATGCACCCAGCCCGCCGGTTCCTCGTGGCGCCCGGTACGGGCGTGAACGGGTGCGCTGCAGCCGGTCTGGAGGAACGCGGTCAGGCGCTCCTGCACGCGCTCCGTGTCTTCCTTGACGCCGGTAATTCCCTTCGAGTCCTCCACCCCCAGTATTATCAGACCGCCCTCGGTATTCGCGAAAGCGCACATCGCCCTCCCGACGGCCGACAGATCGCCGAGCCCGCGCTTGAACTCCGTGTGTCTGTTTTCGCCTGCCTCGATGCGGCGAACGACGTCCGGCCATTCCACGCCCGACCCTCCCGACTTGCCCTGAATCCGTACTCTAGCCCGGAAAATTCACCACGGCGTTGGGGTCGGTAGAGACACAAAAGCCTCCGTGTGCTAAAACGCTGTTGGCGACAGACGTTTTTGGCACGACGGAGGCTCTTGCGTGACGGACCCCACGATAGCATAGAGTGTTCTCTTCCCCGATCTGTTCGACAAGCCGCTCGTGGCCACGTTCGACCGCGAGCAGTCGAGCTCTGACGGCGGTGCCGTGCTGCTCAAGGCCGCCGAGCGCGTCTACGGCTGGTCAAGGCGTTCGGCCGGTGTCTGATTGACCGCCGGGCACCGGAGAAGGTCCGGCACACGCTCGAGGACCTGGTCGGCCAGCGGGTGTTCGGCATCGCCTGCGGCCATCCCGACGGCAACGATTCGGACCGGCTCGCCGACGACCCGATTCACAAGCTGCTGCTCGGGCGCGACCCCGGTGGCGGGCGGTCGGCTGGCGTCGCAGCCGACGGTCTCGCGGTTCGAGAACGGTGCGGGTCGCGTCGCGCTCTATCGGCTGGGGCGCGAGCTGGCGGCGTCGGTCATCGAGCGGCATCGCCGCCGGCTGCGCGGGCGGGCGCGACGTATCACGATCGACCTCGACCCGACCGACGACCCGACGCATGGCGCGCAGCAGCTGACCTTCTTCAACGGGCACTACGACAGCTGGTGCTACCTGCCGTTGCTGGCCTTCGTGAGCTTCGACCGCGAGGTCGAGCAGTATCTGTGCGCGGCGGTGCTGCGGCCGGGCAACGCGCAGGCGCCCGACGGAACGCTGGGCGTGCTGTGTCGGCTGCTCGCGTTGCTGCGGTGCCCGTTTCCCGATGCGCGCTTTCTCGTCCGTCTCGACGGCGGCTTCGCGAGCCCGGAGGTCTTCGACTTCCTCGATGCCGAGCCGCGGCTCGACTACGTCGTGGCGATGGCCAAGAACGCCGTGCTGTTGCGGGCTGCCGAGCACGTCATGGTGGCGGCCCGCACCGAGAGCATGCTGCGCGAGAGGACGGCGCACTTCTACCTCGACACCCGCTATCGCGCGGGCAAGTGGGCTCGTGAGCGCCGCGTGGTCAAAGCCGAAGTCGTGCAGCTCACCGGCCGCCCGCCGCGCGACAACCCGCGCTTTGTCGTGACCAATCTGCGCCAGACGCCGCGCTTCATCTACGAGAAGGTCTACTGCGGCCGCGGCGACATCGAGAACCGCATCAAGGAACTGCACGACGGCTTGCAGATCGACCGCACGAGCTGCAGCAGGTTCTGGGCGAACCAACTGCGGGTCCTGCTGACGGCCGCCGCCTACGTGCTCATGCAGGAACTGCGGCTGAGAGCCGCCCGCACCGCCTGTGCCCGCACCCAGGTGACCTGGCTGCGCGACCGGTTGCTCAAGGTCAGCGTCCACGTCGTCCGGTCCGTCCGCCGCATCGTCCTGCACCTGCCGCGAGCGACCCCCTACCGTGACGCTTGGCGGCACCTCGCCCTCGCTCTCGGGGCGCGCGCCGGATAGCGCGCCGTCGCTGCCGCAGCCTCAGACCCGGACCGCAGGCCACCACCGCTTGGCCGAAGCTGTCGGCGAGTCGCGCCTCGCGCGCGCCGTCATCCTGCCACGGCCGCGCCACTACGCCGCCACCTACCACGCGCGGTGCCCGGAGACTCTCTTCGCCGACGATCAGGCCCAGCCTCTGACCGATTCGACAACTTCAGGAATAATGCCGATGGGGTCGCAGTCGCACTCGCCCCCGATCCGAAGACATCCGCGGAGTTCTTTACACCGGCGGACAGACTACGGTTTCGCCAAACGACCTCAGCGCATTGGTTCGTGCGTGTTTTCTTGAGCAGGTACGAATTCGAGGGTCGACCTGCGCACGCGATGACACCGCGTCACACGTTCACGGAACGCACCGGTCCTCAGCGGAGCTTCTACTTGAAGATATCGACCGTCACGGCGGGATATCTGGCAATGCAGGTGATGTGCGTCCGTTCTGTCGCGTCGAACGAGCTTGTGCCCGCTGACGAGATAGAGTTCGAGCTCTCTGGTTCGGCGCGGCAGGTAGTGCTTCCGATCTGGCCTCCAGTGCCGGGATACCTGCAATGGCCACCCGGTCGGACGATGAGCCATCAGGACGTTCAAGATTGGACTTCCATGTGGATCAAGGCTGCGAATCAGTAACCAGGCCGACACCGTGTTGCGCGATGCCCTGACTGACGCCTGAACCGACTACGGCCGTTTCGGGTGCGGAACCCAGCAAGCCGGGCGCCGTCTACAAGCCGGTCGAGCTATCTGCACGGGCCTGGACCTTGCCAGAAATCCATCGCTCAGTCCGGTAACGCGAACACGAACAGATTGTTGCCGATGCTCGGGCGCAGCTCGGGCGTCAGCAGGGCGAACGCCTGCGAGTTGCCGGACGGCCCGGTGCCGATCGCGACGTACTGGCGGCCGTCGACCGCGTAGGTCATCGGGAAGCCGCTGATCGAGGACCCGAGGTTGATCTCCCAGAGCACCGCGCCGGTCTCGTGGTCGAGCGCGCGGAAGCGGCCGTTGACGTCCCCGCCGAAGATGAGGCCGCCGCCGGTGGCCGCCAGCGACATCGTGGCGGCGCGCTGCCGGTAGGTCCAGCGCGTCGCGCCCGTCTCGGCCGAGATGGCCTGCACCATCCCGAGCTCGTCCTCGCCGGGCGTGAGCTCGTGGCGGACGACGAGCGCGTACAGCTCGACGGCCAAGTCGTCCTCGGCGCCCGTGCTGGCCGCCAGCATCCGCCCGCAGGTGTTGCGCAGCGGCATGTACATGGTGTTGGTCAGCGGGCTGTAGGCGCCGGCCTCCCAGTCCTTGCCGCCGTGGTAGGTCGGGCACGCGAGGACCTGCTGGCCCAGGCTCGTGAAGATGAGCTCCGGGTTCTCCGTCACGGCCCCCGTCGCGCCGTCGATGCCGCTGATCACGTTCTGGGTGATGGTCGGCGTGGCCCACAGGAACTCGCCGGTCTCGCGGTCGAGCGTGTACACCACCCCTGTCTTGCCCGGGATGCCGGTGACCACCCTGCGGCGCTCGCCGGGCAGCAGCCGCGGGTTGATCCAGCTCACCGCGCCGGAGTCCGGGGCCACGGCCGTGTCGACCAGCAGGCGCTCGAAGGGGTGATCGAGATCCCAGTGGTCGTTCAGGTGCTGGTAGTGCCAGACGATCTCGCCGGTGTCCGCGTCCAGCGCGAGCGTCGAGTTGTGGTACAGGTGCGTGTTCTCCGCGCCGCCGAGCATGAACTTCGGGGCCGGCGAGGTCACCGAGGTGCCGACGTAGACGAGGTCGAGCTCGGGATCGTAGGCGGGCGGCATCCAGGAGCCGACGTGGCCCCGCTGCTCGTAGGGCACGTCGCCCCAGGTCTCGTAGCCGGGCTCGCCGGGAGCCGGAATCAGTTGGGTGCGCCACAGCTCGCGGCCGGTCAGCGGATCGTGCGCGGTGATGACGCAGGCCTCCGGGCCGCCGTCCGGCATGCAGCCGCGGCCCGAGACCACCCTGCCGCCCGCGATGATCGGTCCGGAGGTCTGATGCGCCGGGTTCACCTGGTAGTCGAGAATCCGGGTCTCCCAGACGTGGCGTCCCGTAACGGCGTCCAGCGCGAGGATGTGGTCGTCGGTGCTGGTGTGGATGATCAGCCGGTCGTAGATGGCGATGTTGCGGTTGGTCGTCGTGCCGATCGTGACGTACTGCTCGAGATCGTCCGGCTGCGGGCGGCGATGCTCCCACAGCAGATCGCCGGTGACGGCGTCGATGGCCTGGATGACGTCGCGCGGGTTCGGCATGTACATGACGCCGTCGTAGACCAGGGGCGTGCCTTCCTGGCTGCCCTGCGACAGGGCGCGGGACCAGACCAGGCGCAGGTCGGCCACGTTGTCGCGGTCGACCTGATCGAGAGGACTGTAGCCCCAGCCGTTGGTCGTCCGGCGCCAGCTCAGCCAGTCGCCCGGGGCCGGATCCTCCAGCATCGCGTCCGTGACGGGGACGAAGTCGTCGCCGGGCTGGGCGACGGCGGGTGCCGAGAAGTGCAACGACAATCCGACCGCGACGATCCACTTGCTGGCAGACATGCGCCCCCCTGGAACACGGAAAACTGCGCCAGTATACGTCCGATCGGGCCGCTTGCAGCCCGCGAGCTACTGCTCCCGCACGCGACGGTTCGGACCAGCGGCCGGCGGAATTGGAGGCGCCGCCCGGATTTGAACCGGGGATGGAGGTTTTGCAGACCTCTGCCTTACCACTTGGCGACGGCGCCGATGGTGGGAAGTCGGCGGCGGGAAGAAAGAATGGAGCGGGAAACGGGATTCGAACCCGCGACTTCGACCTTGGCAAGGTCGCACTCTACCACTGAGTTATTCCCGCCTGTTCTACAGCCCGCGCCGCAGCCGCGGCGCGCACTGCCCGCCGAGTGACAGAGTACCATGCGGCCGTCGCCGCATCAAGCGGGCACGGCTTCAATCAGACGGGGCTGCGCCCCGAACCCCCGGCGTCCGCTTGCGGGGACCCCTGCGCCGCGCGCCGCTCCCGCCGAGGCGCGCCGTGCGCAGCTTCAATCAGGCGGGGCTGCGCCCCGAACCCCCGGCGTCCGCTTGCGGGGACCCCTGCACCCCCGCGCCGCTCCCGCCGAGGCGCGCCGTGCGCGCCTTAATCAGACGGGGCTGCGCCCCGAGCCCCCGGCGTCAGCGGCCGGCTGCGGCGAAGGCGTCGATGACGACCTCGACGCGCGGCCGCCTCTCCCCCACGTCGACCGCCACGACGTCGAAGCGGCAGGGAACGCCGGCGGTCCGGCTGCGGGCCAGATAGTCGAGGGCCATGCGCGTCAGCTTGCGCTGCTTCAGGCGCGTGACCGCCGCCAGCGGACCGCCGAAGCGCTGGCCCGAGCGGGTCTTGACCTCGACGAAGACGAGCACGCCGCCGTCCATCGCGACGATGTCGATTTCTCCGTGGCGCGTGCGGTAGCCGCGGGCAAGGATTGCGTACCCCCGGCGGCGCAACTCGCGGCAGGCCAGCTCCTCGCCCTGCTTGCCGAGCTCCGACTGGTGCTGGGTCGGCACCCCGGAGGAAGATGCAAGAACGAGGCCGACACCCGAGTCCGCCCTACCCGCGCTTCCAGCGGGTGCCCGCGACGCCGTCCTCCAGAACGACTCCGCGCGCCTCCAGGTCGGCCCGGATCCGGTCGGCGACCGCGAAGTCCCTGCGGCGGCGGGCGGCGCGCCGGTCGGCGATCAGCCGCTCGATCTCGTCCACGGGAACCGGCGGCGCAGCCTCTTCGGCGCGGCGCAGGCTGATGACGCCGAGCACGCGATCGAAGTAGTCGAACGCCTCGCGCAGCCGGTGCACGTCGCCCTTTCCGATCTCGCCGGCGTCGATGGCGGCGTTCACGTCGCGCACGAGCTCGAACACCACCCCCAACGCGCCCGGCGTGTTGAGATCAGCGCGCAGCATGTCGGCGAACGCGGTCCGGGCGGCCGCGGCGCGCGCGCCGAGCGCCGGCTGCGAGCCGTCCTCCGCGACCGTGTCGAGACGCGCCAGGCAGTCCGTCAAGCGCGTCAGCGCCTCCTCGGCCTGCGCCAGGCTGCCCCAGGTGAACCGCAGCTGCTTCCGGTAGTGCGTCGACAGCAGGACGTACCGCAGCGCCGACGCGCGATGCCCGCGCTCCAGGATGTCGCGGACCGTGAGGACGTTGCCCTCGGACTTCGACATCTTGCCGCCCTGATCGATCAGCAGATGCTCGACGTGCACCCAGAAGCGCGCGAACTGCTTGCCCGAGGCCCCCTCGGACTGCGCCACCTCGTTCTCGTGGTGCGGGAAGATCAGGTCGACCCCGCCGGCGTGAATGTCGATGGGCGGCTCGCCGAGCAGCCGCAACGCCATGGCCGAGCACTCGATGTGCCACCCTGGCCGCCCCGGCCCGATGCCGAAGTCCCAGGTCGGCTCACCGGGCTCGGTCACCTTCCACAGCACGAAGTCGCGGGCGTCCTGCTTGGCGTACTGATCGGCGTCGATCCTGACGCCGGGCTTGATCCCGTCGTGATCCAGGCGTGCCAGGCGGCCGTACTCGGGCAGCGTCGCGATCGCGAAATAGACCGATCCGTCGCTCCGATAGGCATGTCCGCGCGCTTCGAGCGCCTTGACCATGTCAACCATGGCGCGGAGATTGTCCTCGTCGGTCGCCCGCGGGTACTCCTCGACCGGCTCGATGCCGAGCGCGCCCGCGTCCTCGCGAAACGCGGCGATGTAGCGGTCGGTGTACTCGCGCAGGGAAACCCCCGCCGAGCGCGAGGCGCGGATGGTCTTGTCGTCGACGTCGGTGAAGTTGACCACCTGCCGGACGTCGAAGCCCGCGACGTGGCGCAACGTCCGCCGCAGCACGTCGAGAGCGATGAAGGTGCGGAAGTTGCCGATATGACCCCGCGCGTAGACGGTCAGCCCGCAGGCGTACATGCGCACGATGCCGCCGCGTGCGGGCGCGAACGTATCCTGGCGGCGGGTCAGCGTGTTGTAGAGCAGCACGGTCTCATCGGTCCGGCAGGGGCCTGGTCAACGTGCAGCACTCGGCGGCCGGCTGCCCGGCCCGGGAGGCCTCATCGTTGCAGAGGTAGCGGACCCGGATCTCCATTTCCCGATCGCTGGTCGCGAAGCTCAGACTCAGGCTCGCGTGCGGCTGCGGCCCGCTCTCGCCGAACACGTCGGCCGTGGCCTGCGCCACCGCCTCGGCCACCGTTCTGGCTTCGACTCGCGGGTAGCCGACGTAGATGGCCATCCGCTCGCACATGACCTCCAGCAGGGGACGAAACCGCTGATCGCAGGGAACCGTCAGCTCGAGTCGCAGCGGTCCGCCACCTGCCGATTGCCCGTCAGCCATGCTTCAGCGCTACAGCGACATGCGGCCGAAGAGCGCCCTCGCCTCCTCGCAATCCGCGGCGATCTGGCGCTGCAGGGCACTCGCATCGGGAAAGGCCCGTTCCCCCCGCAGGCGGCGGACGAACGCGAGGCGCACCCGGCGGCCGTACAGATCGTCATCGTAGTCGAACAGGTGCGCTTCCACGACACGCTCCCCGTTCATTTCGAAGGTGGGACGGAGCCCCACGTTGGTCACCGCCGGATGAATGACCCGATCGATCGTGACGGCGGCCGCGTACACGCCGTCCGGCGGCAGGATCTCGTTCTCCGTCCGCAGGTTCGCCGTGGGAAACCCCTGCGTGTGCCCGCGGCCGGCCCCCGGCACGACCTCGCCGTCGATGAAGTAGTGGTGGCCCAGCAGCGCCCCGGCTTCGTCGACGTCCCCTTCGTCGACGAGACGCCGGATCCGCGTGCTGCTGACCACGAACTCCTTGTAGCGCACCGGGGCGACCTTCTCGACGCGAAACCCGAGGCGCGCCCCGAGCGATCGCAGCAGGGAGAAGTTACCGCTCCGGTCGTGGCCGAACAGGAAGTTGTCGCCCACCCACACTTCGGCGACGCGCAGCCACTCCACCAGCACGTTGCGCACGAACGTCTCGGGCTCCCAGCGCGACAGCTCGGGCGTGAACCGCACGATCGCGACTCCGTCCATCCCCGCCTGCGCGAGACAGTCGAGCTTCTGGTCGAGCGTCATCAGGAGCGCCGGCGCCCGGTCCGGCCGCACGACCCGGGGCGGATGCGGATCGAAGGTCAGGACCGCCGCCGTCGCGGCCAGCTCCTGCGCGCGCCGCCGCACCCGCTCGACGATCTTCGCATGCCCCCTGTGCAGCCCGTCGAAGTTGCCGAGGGCCAGCACGGTCTGCGTCCACTGCGGCGGGCAGGCGTCGCCGGGATAGTGAATGATGTCCACGATCGACCCTCGATCATAGTCCGATCGACCCGAGGCTGGCGGCGGCGGCACGGCAGGTCGCCTCGCTCGTCCGCTCGTCTGCGTCCAGCACGAGCCCGTCGTGAGCCAGGCGCATCCCCGGCGGCAGGCGCGCGCACGTTTCGGCGTGCCGCAGGTCGTGGGCCATGTGCGTGAACCAGGTGCGCCGCGCCCCGATGCGCCGCGCCGCCTCCACTGCTCCCTCCACGTTGAAGTGGGTCGAGTGCGGCCGGCGCCGCAGCGCGTCGAGGACCAGCACGTCGAGGTCGCGCAGCAGGGGCCACGAGACGGCCGGGATCTCGCTGCAATCGGTCAGGTAGGCGAACGTCCCGACGCGGTAGCCCAGCACGGGGCGCCTCCCATGCCGGAGCGGGATCGGAACGAACGTCCGGCCGGCGGCGGAGAACGGCCCCGACACCTCCCACAGCGCGAGCTGGGGCAGGCCGCCGCCGCGCGGCGTGGCCGGATCGAAGACGTACGCGAACATCCGGCGCACGTCCGCCAGGGTGCGGGCATCGCCGTAGCAGGGAATCGCCCCGCCCTGGCGGAAGTTGTAGATGCGCACGTCGTCGAGGCCGAGGACGTGATCCGCGTGGCTGTGGGTCAACAGGATCATGTCGACCCGGTCGACATGGAACCGCAGGGCCTGCGCCCGCAGGTCGGGAGACGCGTCGACCAGGACGGACAACCCGTCGTCGAGCCGCAGATGCACCGACGGACGCCAGCGCCGGTCGCGTGCGTCGGCCGACGTGCACGTGTCGCAGTCACACCCGATGACCGGAACGCCGGTCGATGTCCCGGTCCCCAGGAATGTCACGCGCACGAGTCAGGATTCAGCGCCCTGCCTGGCGTCGCGGTAGCGCTGCTGCAGCTCGCGGAGCACCTGTCCGATGAACCGTTCCTCTTCCGCGGTCAGGTTCCCGCGGGTCTTGTCCCTGAGCAGCGCGAGCAGCTCGATGGCGCGACCGGCGGCATCGAGATTCGGCCGCGGCTTCTCCCCGGACTGCCGATCGACGATGTCGCCGAAGTGCACGGCGGCGCTCGTGGCGAGCGACACCAGGAGCGCATTTGAACGACACCGGGGAAGACACGGCCAACGCGCATGCTAGCATACCGGCCACCATGCCCGAGCCGGCCGGCCCGCCCAGCGGCGCGAAGTTCGAACGGCTGGTCGACATCATGCGCACGCTGCGTGCTCCCGACGGGTGTCCGTGGGACCGGGAGCAGACGTTGGCGTCGCTGCGTCCGTTCGTGCTCGAGGAAGCCTACGAGGTGCTCGACGCGATAGACCGGGCGGACACCGCGGCGTTGTGCGACGAGCTGGGCGACCTGATCTTCGAGGCGATCTTTCTGGCGCAGCTGTGCGCCGAGGAAGGACAGTTCACCATCGCCGACTCGCTCGACGCGGCCGCGACGAAGCTGATCCGCCGGCATCCCCACGTATTCGGTGACGGGGAGCGGGCGGGCGCGGGCGGGCTGACCGCGACCGACGTGAAGCGGCGCTGGGAGGAGATCAAGGCCGGTGAGCAGGCAGCCGCGGGACAGGCCCCGAGCCTCCTCGGAAGCGTTCCGGCGACCCTTCCGGCGCTGCTGCGCGCGTATCGCGTCGGCAAGCGGACGGCCACGGTCGGCTTCGACTGGACACGGCCGGACGACGTGCTCCGCAAGGTGCGGGAGGAGCTGTCCGAGGTGGAGGCCGCCATCGGGCAGGGTGCGCCGGACGCCGTCGAGGACGAGATCGGCGATCTGCTCTTCGCGGTCGCCAACCTCGCACGCCACCTCGGCATCGAGCCCGAAGGCGCGCTGAGCCGTGCGACCCGCAAGTTCTCGGACCGGTTCGCCGCGCTCGAACGGAGCTTTCAGGCTCGCGGCAGAGCCCTGCGGGACGTGCCGGCGGACGAGATGGATCGAACGTGGACCGCGATCAAGCGCGCGGAGCAATGACCACGGCCCGTCAGCCCGCCGGGTCGTCCGCCGTCCGGACGCGGATGTCCTCGCCGTCGGAGCAGACCTCGATCGCCCCGGCCCGCCCCGTGTAGTGGATGACGGCGCCGGCCTCCTCGTAGCGCCGCACCACCTCGGGCGCGGGATGGCCGAACCGGTTGTCCCGGCCGGCGCTGACGATGGCCACCGTCGGGTCGAGCGCGTCGAGGAACGCCGGCGAGCTCGAGGTGCGGCTCCCATGGTGGGGCACCTTGAGCACGCGCAGCGCGGCCGGCGGCATCACCCTGGCAAGCCGCGACTCGACCTCGGCGCCGATGTCGCCGGGCAGCACGAGCGAGACGTCGCGATGCCGGATCTCGATCACGAGCGAGTCGTCGTTGCGTACCCGCTGCCGCTCCCACTCCGGGGCCGGCGGGTGCCAGACGGTGACCTGCACGTCTCCGATCCAGAGCGTCTCGCCGGCCTGCAGCGTGCGCCAGACCGCGCCGCCGCCGAGCGCCAGCGCCTGCAGTTGGCGCAGCCGCCCCGATCCGGGCACCGGCACGCCCTCCCAGACCTCCCGCGGTCGGAAGTCGCGGAGCACGGCCTCGGCGCCGCCCACGTGGTCGAGATCCCCGTGCGTCAAGGCCAGGTAGTCGAGTCTCCGCACGCCCGCGCGCCACAGCACCGGCGCGATGACGCGCTCGCCCACCGCGGAGGTGCCCCACGGCACGCCCGCGGCATCCACCAGCAACGACTCGCCGGTCGGGAACTGCACGAGCGTCGAGTCGGCCTGATCCACATCGAGAAACAGCGCCCGGACCGGCGCGGCGCCCGGGCAGGTGCGGCTGCCGGCGCCGGACACCACCCCGGCGGCGAGCGCGACGCCGGTCGCGGCGGCCAGACCCGCGCCCGCCGCCCGCGCCAGCGGCCAGCGGCCGGCGGCCAGCGCGAGACCCCAGCCGCCGTAGTAGCCGATCGTCAGCAGCGGTCCCGGCGGCGGCACCCGCCGCGCGAGCTGCGGGAGCACGTCCACCAGGTGCGCCGACGCGACGATCCCGGTCGCGGCGAGATGCGCGACCTGGCCGAATACGGCCGCCGCGGCGGTGGACACCCCGGCCGCCCCGACCGCGAGCAGGCCGGCCACCTGCGTCACCGTCATCAGCGGGATGGCCGCGAAGTTGAGGATCAGTCCGGCCGCGGTGACGCGCGAGAACGCCGACGCGGCGACCGGCAGCAGCGCGAACTCCGCGCAGGCGGTGGCGGCCAGCAGCCCCGCGGCCGCCAGTAGCGCGCGCCGCGCCCACCCCCCGTGCGGGCGCCGCAGGGTGCGCGCGCGGCCGAGGATGCGCGGCACGCCGACGAGGATCCCGAGCGTGGCGCCGAACGTGAGGCGAAAGCCCGTGTCGCCCAACGCGAGCGGCGCCGCCGCCACCAGACAGATGGCCGACAGCGCCAGCGTGTTGAGCGCCGACGCGCGCTGATCGGCGGCGCGCGCCGCGAGAAACGTGGACGCCACGAACGTCGCGCGGGCGACGGACGCCTCCGATCCGACGATCTGCCAGTACGCCAGCAGGCACGCGAGGGCGCCGACGGCGGCGGCGCGCGGGGGGACGCCGGCCAGGCGCAGCACGCCGAGGAGCACGCTGGTCAGGATGGCGATGTTGCCGCCCGAGATGGCAATGACGTGGAACGTGCCGCCCGCCTGCAGCCGGCGCCGGGTCTCGATGTCGAGGCCGGCCCGGTCGCCGATCAGAATCGCCGTCACGATGCCGGCGGAACGCGGGTCGTGCGGCCCCACCGCGCCGCCGATGGCGCGGCGAACGAACGCCCGGGCTGCGGCCGCGGCTTCCTGCCGGAGCGGCCCGGGCTCGATGACCTCCACGAGCAGCGCGCTCTTGACCGAGCCCAGCAGCGCGACGCCGCGCCGCATGAGGACGCGCTCCTGGTCGGCCACCCCCGGGTTCAGGAAGCGCGGCGCCCGCCGGAACGTGACCGGCAGGCGGACCCGCCGGCCCGCGACCCACCGGCCCACGCGTTCGTCGACGTAGCTTCCGCCGACCGTCACCCGGGCGCCGCCGGACACGAGGCTATCGCGCCGGCCGTAACGGACGCGCTCCACGCTGACCAGCAGACGGGCGCCGAAGTCGGTCGGCGTCGCGTCGCGCACGAGGCGACCCTGCACGACGACGACCTCGGCGTGGTGGCGGCCCTCCCGCCAGCCCGCGTACCAGCGTCCGAGGCTCGGCGCCGCGGCGTCCGCCGCCGCCTGCGATCCGAGCAGCAGTCCGGCCAGAGCGAAGCCGCATGCCGCCGCGAGCACGAACGCACGCCGCGCGTCCAGCGCCAGCGCCGCGAGCGCGCACGTCCAGACCACCACGCTGGCCGCCAGGGCGCCTCCGCCGCCGAGCTCGGGGAACCGCCCGCCGATCGCGGCACCGGACAGAAAGGTGAGCGCCGGGAACAGCGCCGGGCAGCGCATGCCCGTGGCCGATGCAACCTGCCCGCCGTCCGGGGCGGCCGGCCGGGACCCGCGGGGAGCGAAGCCTGCCGCGGAAGGGCACGCAGAATCCGCTACCCTCCGCCCGGGGAAACGCCGCAAGGCGCGCACAGCGCGCCTCGGCGGGAGCGGCGCGGGGCGCAGGGGTCCCCGCAAGCGGACGCCGGGGGTGCGGGGCGCAGCCCCGTCTGATGGAAGCCGGGAGCGGCGCGGGGCATTGGGGTCCCCGCAAGCGGACGCCGGCGGCTCGGGGCGCAGCCCCGTCAAAAGGAAGCCCAGCCCCGTCTGAAGTTAACCCGGCGTTGCCGTGCGCTTGTGGTGCTCCTGCAGGGGCAGGACGCTCAGCTCCTCCGAGCGGAGGGCGCGGATGGCGCTCACGGTGGCGGACGCGCCGGTCAGCGTCGTGATGCAGGGCACGCCCAGCATCATCGCGATCCGCCGCATGGCGAGGTCGTCGAAGAACGACTCGCGCCCGAGCGGCGTGTTGATCACGAGATCGACCTCCCGGTTGAGGAGACGGTCCCCGACGTGCGGTCGGCCCTCGTTGATCTTGAAGACGACCTCGGCGTCGAGGTCGTGCGCGCGGAGATAGGCGGCGGTGCCGCGCGTGGCCAGCAGCTCGAATCCCAGCTCCGCCAGACCACGGGCGATCGGAATCACGTTGGGCTTGTCCTCGTCGTTCACGCTGATGAACGCCCGCCCGGCATCCGGCAGGCGTTGGCCGGCAGCGAGCTGGGCCTTGGCGAACGCGGCGCCGAAGCTCGACGCGCCGCCCATCACCTCGCCGGTCGATTTCATCTCGGGGCCCAGAATCGAGTCGACCCCGGGAAATCGCACGAACGGGAAGACGGGGGTCTTGACGAAGACGCCGGCGACATCGAGGTCGCCCACCAGATCGAGATCGGCCAGGCTCTTGCCGACCATCACGCGCGCCGCCACCTTGGCCAGCGGGACGCCCGTGGCCTTCGACAGGTACGGAACGGTCCGCGAGGCGCGCGGGTTGACCTCCAGGATGTACACGGTGTCGTCCTTGATCGCGAACTGGATGTTGAGCAGCCCGACCACCTTCAGCGCCCGCGCCACGCGCCGCGTGTAGTCGCGGATCACCGCCAGGTGCCGTTCGGGCACGAGATACGGGGGGACGACGCAGGAGCTGTCGCCGGAATGGATGCCGGCCTCCTCGATGTGCTCCATGACGCCGCCGATGACGACCGCGCCGGTGGCATCGGCCACCGCATCGACATCGAGCTCGAACGCATCCTCGAGGAACTTGTCGACCAGAATCGGGTGCTCCGGCGACGCGTCCACCGCCTCGGTCATGTACCGGTCGAGGGCGGCGGCGTCGTAGACGATGGCCATCGCACGCCCACCCAGCACGTAGGACGGCCGCACGACCAGCGGATACCCGATCGACCCGGCCACCTCGCGCGCCTCGGCGCGGGACGTGGCGATGCCGCTGGGCGCCTGAGGAATCCCCAGCTCCCACAGCAGCCGGGCGAAACGCTTGCGGTCCTCCGCCAGATCGATCGAATCCGGCGAGGTGCCGATGATGTCGACACCGGCGGCCTGCAGGCCCAGCGCGAGCTTGAGCGGCGTCTGTCCGCCGCACTGCACGATGCACGCGACGCTGCCGCCGCCGGAGCGCTCGCGGGCGATGACCGCCTCGACGTCCTCCAGCGTCAGCGGCTCGAAGTACAGCCGGTCGACCGTGTCGTAGTCGGTCGAGACCGTCTCGGGGTTGCAGTTGACCATGACGGTCTCGAACCCCTCGTCGCGCAGCGCGAACGCCGCGTGGCAGCAGCAGTAGTCGAACTCGATGCCCTGCCCGATCCGGTTGGGCCCACTGCCCAGGATGACGACCTTCGGCCGCGCGTTCGGCTCGGCCTCGCACTCGGCCTCGTACGTCCCGTAGAGGTACGGCGTGAACGACTCGAACTCGGCGGCGCACGTGTCGATCCGCTTGTAGACGGCGCGCAGGTTCGCCTCGGACCGGCGCGCCGCGACCGCCTGCGGCTCGACCCCGGTCATGCGCCCCAGCTCCTCGTCGCCGACGCCGCTGCGCTTCAGCGCGTGGAGCAGGTCCACGGACATCTCCCGCCAGTCGACCACGCCCGCCGACCGGCCCAGCTCCACCAGCTCCGCGAACTGGGTCAGGAACCACCGGTCGATGCGGGTCGACGCGTGGAGTCGATCGATCGTCCAGCCGCGCTCGAGGGCCTCGAATATCGCCCAGATGCGCCGGTCGGTGGGCGACACGAGCTGCTGCTGAAGCCGTCTGGCGTCATCGTCCTCGGCGGCGGCGTGGCCGCGGCCGAACACGAGGCCGGCGCGTCCCAGCTCGAGCGAGCGGATGCCCTTGAGGAAGGCCTCCTTGAAGGTGCGCCCGATGGCCATGACCTCGCCCACCGACTTCATCTGCGTCGTGAGGGTGCGGTCCGCCTGCGGGAACTTCTCGAACGCCCAGCGGGGGATCTTCACGACCACGTAGTCGATCGTCGGCTCGAACGAGGCCGGCGTCAGGCGGGTGATGTCGTTCGGAATCTCCTCGAGACGGTAGCCGAGGGCCAGCTTGGCGGCGATCTTGGCGATCGGAAAGCCGGTGGCCTTCGACGCCAGCGCCGACGACCGCGACACGCGGGGGTTCATCTCGATGGCGACCATGCGGCCGTCGTCCGGATTGACCGCGAACTGGATGTTCGACCCGCCGGTCTCGACGCCGACGCGCTGAATGATGCGGCGCGCGGCGTCCCGCATGCGCTGGTACTCCTTGTCGGTCAGCGTGAGCGCCGGCGCGACGGTGACGCTGTCGCCGGTATGGACGCCCATCGGGTCGATGTTCTCGATCGAGCAGACGACCACGAAGTTGTCGGCGCCGTCGCGCATCACCTCGAGCTCGAACTCCTTCCAGCCGATCACGGACTCCTCGACGAGAATCTCGTGGACCGGACTCAGCTCGATGCCGCGGCCCGCCAGCTCCCGGAACTCCTCGACGTTGTAGGCGATGCCACCCCCGACGCCGCCCAGCGTGAACGAGGGCCGGATAATCACCGGAAAGCCGAACCGCTCGCCGCACGCCAGCGCCTCGTCGATCGAGCGCGCGTACTCGCTGGCCGGGACCTCGATGCCGATCGACGTCATGGCCTGGCGGAACTGCAACCGATCCTCGGCGACCTTGATGGCCTCGATCGACGCACCGATGAGTTGCACGCCGAACTCCTCGAGCGTGCCGCGTTCCGCGAGCTCGACGGCGAGGTTGAGCGCGGTCTGCCCCCCGACCGTCGGCAGCAGGGCGTCGGGGCGCTCGCGCTCGATGACCGCGCGCGTCATCTCCCAGGTCAGCGGCTCGACGTAGGTCCTGTCCGCCACCTCGGGGTCGGTCATGATCGTCGCGGGGTTGCTGTTGATCAGGACGACCTCGAGGCCCTCGCTCCGCAGCGCCTTGCAGGCTTGCGAGCCCGAGTAGTCGAATTCGCAGGCCTGCCCGATCACGATCGGGCCGGACCCGATGACCAGCACCCGCTTGATGTCGGTTCGAGGCATGATCGGCTAGCGAGCGCTCCGGCGTTCCATGGCCTCCATGAACTCCGAGAAGAGATAGTCCGCGTCGTGCGGTCCCGGCGAGGCCTCCGGATGGTACTGCACGCAGAAGACCGGACGGCGCCTGTGGCGCAACCCTTCGATCGTCCGGTCGTAGAGGTTGACGTGGGTCACTTCCACGTCGTCGGGCACCGACTCGCTGTCCACCGCGAAGCCATGATTCTGCGAGGTGATCTCGACCCTGCTCGTGGCCAGGTTCTTGACTGGGTGGTTGCCTCCCCGGTGGCCGAACTTCAGCTTGTAGGTCCGGGCGCCGAGCGCCAGGCCGAGCACCTGGTGCCCGAGGCAGATCCCGAATACCGGGACGTCGGCGTCGATCAGCTTGCGGGCGTTGGCGATCGCGTAGTCGAGCGGAGCGGGGTCACCCGGCCCGTTGCTCAGGAAGACCCCGTCGGGGCCGGACGCCAGCAGCGTCTCGGCCGGGGTGTGCGCCGGGAACACCGTCACGCGGCAGCCGTAGGCCGCGAAGCGCCGCAGGATGTTCCGCTTCATCCCCAGGTCGTAGGCGGCGATCCGGAACGGGCGGCCGCCGCTGCGGGCCGGCGCGAGGCGGAACTCCGCGGGCGACTCGCCCGGCGGCGGCGCCCATTCCACCGGCTCGGCGCACGTCACGCGGCGGACGAGATCGGTGCCCTCGATCGCGGGCGTGCTGCGCGCCTCGGCAATCAGCACCTCCGGGTCCGCTGCGCCGGTGGCGATGACCCCGCGCATGACGCCGGCGGTGCGCAGCAGCCGCGTCAGCGCCCGCGTGTCGATGCCGGTGATCGCGACGATGCCGTGCTCGACGAGGTAACTCTGCAGGGTCGTCTCGGCGCGCCAGTTGCTCGCGACGGGCGACGCCTCGCGCACGACGAATCCGGCGACCTGCGGGCGATCGGACTCCGTGTCGGCCGCAGCCACTCCGTAGTTCCCGATCTGGGGGCAGGTCATCGTCACGATCTGGCCCGCGTACGAAGGGTCGGTCAGCACCTCCTGATACCCGGTCATGTTGGTGTTGAACACGACCTCGCCGCGGGTGGCACCCGCGGCCCCGGCCGCCGTCCCGCGGTACCAGGTTCCGTTCTCGAGCGCCAGAATCGCGTTCATCGTTCGGGAAGGAGATCCAGGGATGCGCCGACCCGCACCTGGTCCGACGCCGGCACGTCGACGGACGTGACCCACGGCTGATAGCCCTCCAGCTCGATGCGCAGGCTGCGGGTGCCGGCCGCCACGTCGGTGACGAGGGTCGGCGTGGTCCCGAGCTCGCGCCCGTCGATGACGACCCTGGCGCCCGGCGGCCGCGACTCGACCAGGATGGCGCCGACCACCGGAGCGGGCGGCGGATCGGCGCCTCGCGCGAGCTCGATCTCGATCGACGCGACGGTTGCGGCCGGCGACGGCGTGAGCGCGGCCGCCTGGGACCGGAACCCCTCGCGGCTCACCTCGACGCGGTAGGTATCGAACGGCATGTCGCTGAGCGCCAGCGGCGAGCGGCCCCGGTCGACGCCATCGATGGTCACCGTCGCTCCGGGCGGCTCGGTGCGGACCAGCAGCCACCCCGCGGCGGCAGCGGGCGGCGGCACGGACGACGGCGCGGCGGGCGCCGCGTCCGCCGCCCGGGCTGCAAGGGGCGGCTCGGCCGCCGCGGGCGGCGGTGGCGGCCCGGCGGACCCGGCGAGGGGCGGAGGGTCGGCCGGCTCGGCCAGAGGCGGAGGCACCGGCGCGGGTGGCGGCGAAGGCGTGCGGACCGGCGCGGGTGCGGGCGCCGGCTCCGCAGGCGCCGCATCGGTCAGACCAGCCGCGCGAGGCGGCGAGGCCGCGACGTTTGCCGCCTCGCGCGGCGGGCCGCCGGCGCTGCGATCGCTGTCCAGCCCCTGATCGCCGGCCAGCTGCAGGCCGACCAGGTAGGCGGCGACCGCGCCGACGGACAGCACGGCGGCGATTGCCAGCACCGATCCGGAGGCCCAGGGCCGGTACGGCACATCGTCGGCGACGGCGGCCGGCGCGGCCTCCGCCGCCGCCCA
The DNA here is from genome assembly GCA_965222265.1 of Vicinamibacterales bacterium. GTDB lineage: Bacteria > Acidobacteriota > Vicinamibacteria > Vicinamibacterales > UBA8438 > JAAXGX01. The sequence goes on along the minus strand of CBDCTP010000003.1, from coordinate 2,817,579 downwards.
CCCCCGGTCATCCGCTGCCTCGGGATCATCGACGCGGTCGAGCAGGTCCCGCTCGTCGAGGAGACCCTCCGCAGGCAGCGCCGGCACCGCGACCTCTTCGGGCGCCTCCTCGAGATCGGGCTCGGGCCCGATCTCCCGGTCGAGCGCGATCTCCGCGAGCAGGGAGGGTGCCGGGCTCCGGGTTTCCGGTTCCGGCTCGGCGACCGGTTCCGGCTCGAACTCCAGCTCCGGCTCCAACTCCGGCTCGAGCTCCGGCTCCGGCTCGAGCTGGAGTACCGGCTCGGGCGCCGGATCCGGCTCGGGTTCCCACTCCGCCGCATCGCGCTCCGCACCCGCGAGGCCCTCGGCAGGCTCGGCCTCGAGGTCCCGCTCGTCGTCCCCGACGGCCCGCTCCGCGCCGGGCAACGGGTCGACACGGATCTCCGCGGCCGGAGCGGCGGCTTCCCCGGCCGCTTCCGCGTCCTGCGGCCGCTCGGCGGGACCCGGGGCCGCTGCACGCTCGGGCGCCGGGGGCGGCGTCAGCTCGAGGGCCTCCTCGTCGAAGGGCACGCCCACGGCAGCGTGGAGATCCGCCGCGAAGCGCGCAGCGCTCGCGTAGCGGCTGTCCGGACCATCGGCCAGGGCCGTCTCGAACACCGCCTGCAGCGAGTCGACGTCCTCGACCTCGTCGAGGTCGGCGAGCCGGGCGGCGACCTGCGTGCCCGTTCCGGCCGGACGCTTGCCGGTCAGCAGCTCGTAGGCGACGGCGGCGAGCGCGAACCGATCGGCCGCCGGGCCCCAGGGGCGGCGGCCGATCATTTCGGGCGCGCTGTAGGGCCGGCGGACAGGCCCGCTGATGCCGACTTCCTCGAGCGCCGCGACGATGCCGAAGCCGGTCACGCGACCGCCGCTGGGTGTGACGAAGATATCGCGAAGGTGCAGCCCGCCGTGCCGCACGCTGCGCGCGTGCGCGACATCGATCGCTCCGGCGATCCGGTCGATCAAGGGCAGCGCCTTCTCCAGCGTGGCCGGCGCGTAGTCGCGCAGGACGGCATCGAGGGACTCGCCAGCGACGTACTCCTGTGCGAGATACAGCACGCCGTCATCGATGCCGACGGCGGTCGCGGGCACTACCCCCGGGTGGAACGAGCCCGCGGCGACCAGCTCTCCGAAGCGTTCGGTCAGCGTCTCCGCCTGCTCGGGCGTAATGTCGACATGGAACGCCTTGACGGCGAACGGGCGATCGTGAGGCGGATTGTAGGCGCGAAACACCGGCCCCAGGACGCCGGCCCCGATCTGGTGCATCACACGGAAGGGGCCGAATGCACCCGGAGTGCTTCGTGCATCCGCGTCGTCGGTTGTCAGCGGCGGAACTCCTACGGGCTAGAGGTCTGTGATCGTGCGGGATGCATCACCGGTCGAGTGCAGCGGGCGTCTCGCCACGGACTGCAGGCCGTACGATGCTACCACGGAACCGCGGGCGCTCAAAGCGTCCGGCCCGCGTCTTGACAGCCCCGAACCCGTCTGAAAGAGTACGCGGGAAGTGCCTGCCGAACCGCCGCCCCCCGCGGCGACACCGTTCAACTCCGCCATCGACCTTCGCCAGTTGTCGTGGGCCACACCGTTCACGCGCGATTACTGCCACGCGTTCGACCGCCTCGAGAAGTTCTATCCGGGGCCCCCCGCGGCGCCCGGGAGCTGGCGCGAGGCCATCGAGGCCCGCCAGGCGGCAGGCGGCCCCGCGACGGATATCGCCGGCGTCCTGACCGACCAACTGCGGGCGCGCGGGGCGCCCCCGGCCGCGCTGGCCGCGGCGGAACGTCTCGGGGCGCAGGGTACGGTCGCGATCCTCACGGGACAACAGGCCGGACTGTTCGGCGGGCCGCTCTACACGCTGCTCAAGGCGCTCACCGCCATCGCCCTCGCGCGGCGCGTGGAGTCCGACCACGGGGTGGTTGCGGTGCCGGTTTTCTGGGTGGACGCCGAGGACCACGACCTCGACGAGGTCCGCGCCTGCCAGGTCCTCGACGACGACCTCGAGCTGCACCGGATCGCCCTGGACCTCGGCTCGGAAGCCGGCCGGCCGAGCTCGGCCGTGCGCCTGCCGGACACTGTCGGCACGCTGCTCGATCAGCTCCGGCAGGCCCTTCCGTCGACGGAGTTTTCGGCGGCGATTCTCGAGCGTCTCGCCGCGTCGTATGCGCCCGGCACCGGCCTTGTCGAGGCGTTCAGCCGGTGGCTCGACTGCGTGCTCGGCGACCGCGGCCTGGTCGTGTTCGACGCGTCCGATCCCGCGGCCAAGCCGCTGGCCCGACCGGTGTTCGACCGGGAGCTGCGACTGCGCGGCGAGGCCTCGCGGCTGGCGGCCGCGGCCGGGGCGCAACTGTCCGCGCGCGGCTACCACGCGCAGGTGCAACCGGCCGCGGACGCGGTCGCCCTGTTCCACCTGGACGGTGGGCGCCGGCCCATTCGCCTACGGGACGGCGCCTTTGCCCTGGGCGACGCCCTGCTGGCGCCGGACGTGCTGCACGACCTGATTCGCGACCGGCCGGCCATGTTCAGCCCCAACGTCCTGCTGCGGCCGATCGTGCAGGACACCCTGTTTCCCACCATCGCCTACGTGACCGGACCGCACGAGCTGGCCTATCTCGGGCAGCTCCGCGACGTGTACCGGCTGTTCGAGATAGCGATGCCGCTGGTGTATCCGCGCCTCAGCGCGACGATACTGGACCGTGGCGCGGTGCGGTTTCTCACCCGCTACGACATCGGCCTCGACGCCCTGCAGGCCAGGGACGACGGCGCCTTGAACCGGCTCGTCGGCGCCCAGCTGCCGCCCACGGTCGAAGCGGCGGTCGCGGCCGCCGAGCGCCGCGTCGGCGCCGAGCTGGAAGGGATCGCGGAGGGCGTGCCGGCCATCGACCCGACGCTGGTCGGCGCCGTGCGCACCACCCGCGAGCGCATGGAACGCGACCTGCGCAACCTGCGCGGCAAGATCGTCCAGGCGGCGAAGCGGCGGGACACCACGTTGCGCCGGCAGTTTCACCGGGCGCGCGCCCAGGCGTATCCGGACGGGACGCCCCAGGAGCGTGCGGTCTCCTTCGTCTACTTCCTCAACCGCTTCGGCCCGCACGTCGTCGACCGGTTGCTCGACAACCTGCCGCTTGGAGTCGGCCAGCACTGGCTGCTCACGGTATAATCAACCAGCCAAAGGACTTCCGGCGAGCCGCAATGAACGAAGAGGTGTTTCACGCTGTTGGCGAGGCGCTGCGACGGGGCGAGCCCGCGTCGCTCGTGACCATCATCCGCACCGAGGGCTCCACCCCCCAGCGCGTCGGGGCGAAGATGGTCGTGTTCGCCGATGGCAGGACGGTCGGCACGATCGGCGGCGGATGCTACGAGAACGACGCGTTCTGGAAGGCGCGCCAAGCCCTGCAGACGCGCAAGTCCGAGGTCGTGCGCTACGAGCTGTCGGACGACATAGCGGAAGAATCCGGGTTGATCTGCGGTGGTCAGATGGAGGTCTACATCGAGCCGCTCGAGGCGGCGCCGCACCTGTATCTCGTGGGCGCCGGGCACGTCGCCTACCATCTGGCGCGGGCCGCCGGCGACGTCGGGTTCCACGTGCACGTGCTCGACGACAGGGAGAAGTTCGCCAACCGCGAGCGCTTCCCCGCTGCGGTCGAGATTGCAGTGGACGCCATTCCGGACTGGCTCGCGCGGGCGAGCTTCACGGCGAACGCCTACGTCGTCATCCTCACCCGCGGCCACCGCTACGACCTCGACGCCTTGCGGGCGCTGCTGCCCCACGAGCTCCGGTACCTGGGCCTGATCGGCAGCCGGGCGAAGGTCGCGCGGCTCTACGACGCGTTGCACGCGGAAGGCGCCGCCCCCGATCGCCTGGCGCACGTGCACGCGCCCGTGGGGCTGGCCATCGGTGCGGTGACGCCGCAGGAGATCGCCGTCAGCATTCTGGCCGAGCTGATCGCCGTCAAGTACGGGAAGCTCGCGGCAGGGACGAACGGCCCGGACAACGTCGAGGCACTGCGCTGGAACCCGCCCGGGCGCCGGTCCGAGACGGTCCTGGCCGGGGAGTGACGGCGCACCCGGGTCGGGCTGGCATCCGGGTCGGACTGCTATACTGTCGGCAGCTCCATCCGGGCCATGGCTCCTCATCCAGCGCGCGAGATTCCGTACGAAGACGAGTTGTCCGAGCGGTCACGGAGCATTCTCGCGGGCCTCGTCAGGCAGTACATCGACCAGGGCGCCCCGGTTTCCTCGCTCTGGCTGACGCGGCGCGGCGGCTTCGGCTGGTCGTCGGCAACCGTCCGCAACGTGCTCGCAACGTTGGAGGCGCTGGGCTACGTGCACCAGCCCCACGCGTCGTCCGGCCGCGTGCCCACGGACCGCGGATACCGCGCCTACGTCGACCTGCTGCTCGAGTCGCGGCCGGCTCCGAAGCTCAGGCCGGACGTCGAGGCCCGTCTGCGCCAGGCGGGCACGGTGAGCGACGTGCTGTCGAACGTCTCGCACGAGCTGTCGCTCGCCTCCCACCAGCTCGGCTTCGCGCTGCTGCCGACGTCGGGCGGCGCCTTCCGCCACATCGAGTTCGTCTCCCTGGACGGATCGCGCATTCTCGTCGTGGTGAGCGCGGACGGGAACGGGGTGATGCACAAGGTGGTCGATCTGGGAGAGCGGATACCGGCCGGCGAACTGCGCCAGGGTGCGACCTACCTGAACCGCGAGTTCGCCGGCATGCTCCTCTGGGATGTCCGCGCCACCGTGGCGGAGCAATTGCGCCAGGAGCGCATGCTCTACGACCAGCTTCTGTCGCGCGCGCTGCGTCTCGCCAGCTCGACCCTCGAGGACGTGGTGCCGCAGAACACGCTGTTCCTGGAGGGTGCCGGCTTTCTGGTGGAGCAGGTTTCCGATTCCGAGGACGAGGCCCGGGTACCGTTCGAGATGCTGCGGGCCCTGCTCTCGATGATCGAGAAGAAGGACCAGCTCGTCCGGCTGCTCAACGAGTACCTCGACGGCTCGGGCCTGACGGTGGTGATCGGGACCGAGCACGTTTCGCCGGAGATGAGGGGCTTCAGCATGGTGCTGTCTCCCTACTCCGACGGCCAGCGGACCGGCAGCATCGGCGTGATCGGTCCGCGCCGGATGCGCTACTCGCGTGCGATCTCGGCCGTCGACAGCGTGTCCCGCGCCGTCAGCCGGGTGCTCTTCGCGCAGGGGACGCCGCCGCCCGCCAATGACAGACGACACGAGACAGGAAACGCCTGAACCAGCAGCAGCACCATCCGAGGTCGCCCCGCCGCTCCCCGCCGCCGACGAGCCGGCGCCGCCGGTAGCGACGGCGGACGACCTCGCCCGCGAGCGCGACGAGTACCGCGACCTGCTGCTGCGCAAGACCGCCGAGCTGGACAACTACCGCAAGCGGGTCGATCGGGAGCGCGCGGCGGCCGACGAGGCGGCCGCCGCCGACCTCATTGCCGAGCTGCTGCCCATACTCGACAACCTGGAGCGCGCGCTCGAGACCGGCATGGACACCGCTGACACAGACGCGTATCGCACGGGGGTGGAGTTGATTCACAAGCAGCTGCTCGACCTGCTCGCCAAGCGGCGCGTGGTGCCGATCGACACGGCGGGTCGGGACTTCGACCCGCACTACCATCAGGCCGTGGCCCACGAAGCGAGCGGCGAGCACGCCGAGGGACAGATCATCGGCGAGCTCCGGCGCGGCTACATGCTGGCGGGACGCCTGCTGCGGCCGGCCATGGTGAGGGTGGCGAAGGCGTGAGCAAGCGAGACTACTACGAGGTCCTGGGCGTCCCGCGCTCCGCGGACGAGCAGCAGATCAAGAGCGCCTACCGGAAGCTGGCGCTCCAGTATCACCCCGACCGGAACCCGGGCGACGCCCAGGCCGAGGAACGCTTCAAGGAGGCGGCCGAGGCCTACGCGGTGCTGGCGGACGCCGGGAAGCGCAGCCGCTACGACCAGTTCGGCCATGCCGGCGTCGACCGCGCGGGCGGGGCGCAGGGCTTCGACCCCACGATCTTCGCCGACTTCGGCGACATCCTGGGCAACCTGGGTGACATCTTCGGATTCGGGGGCTTCGGGCCGGGCCGCCGGGCCGGTGGCCCGGCCCGGGGAGCCGACCTCCGCTACGACCTGCAGATAGAGTTCGCCGACGCCGCCGGCGGCACCGAGACGGTGCTCAAGATACCTCGCCTCGAAGCGTGCACCCGGTGCGACGGCTCGGGCTCCAGCGGCGGCGCCCCCCAGGTCTGTCCCCAGTGCCGGGGCAGAGGCCAGGTGCGCTACCAGCAGGGATTCCTGACGGTCGCCCGTACCTGCGGGCAGTGCGGCGGCCAGGGGCGGGTCGTCACGGATCCGTGCCCGGAGTGCCACGGGCAGGGACGGGTCGAGCGCGAACGGAAGCTGACCGTCAAGATCCCGGCGGGCATCGCGACCGGCCAGCGCCTGCGCCTGCACGCGGAGGGCGAGCACGGGCAAATCGGCGGGCCGCCCGGCGATCTCTTCGTCGTCGTGCACGTCGCGGAGCACCCGTTCTATCACCGCGAGGACGACGATCTGTGGTGCGCCGTGCCGATCACGTATCCGACGCTGGTGCTGGGGGGCAAGATCACGGTGCCCACGCTGAACGGCGACGATACCCTCGTGATCCCGGAGGGAACCCAGCCGGACAGTCGCTTCCGTCTGCGTGGCAAGGGCATGCCGCACGTCTCGGGACGCGGCCGGGGAGACCTCTACGTCAACGTGAGGGTCGAGGTCCCGACGGAGCTCTCGGCGGAGCAGCGGGAGCTGGTCGAGCAGCTGCACCTGACGATGCCGCAGCGGTCCGGCGCGCCGAGCTCGCGGCCGGACAAGGAAGACCGTCCGTTCTTCGACCGCGTGAGGGACATGTTTGGGTGACGGGCGCCCGGCGCTCGACGTGCGCACCCCCGCCCGCCGGCCGGACCTGATCCCGCTCCTCGACGCGCTGCTCGACGATTTCCATCCGTGCGCCGTCGAGCAGCTCGACGCGGTGAAGCGCCGCATCCACTTCTTCTCGACCGTCGATCGGGACGACGCGTCCCGGACGCTCCGGCGGCACTTCGGGACGGCCGGGGTGACGGCAGCACCCGTCGAGGTGCCCGACGACGACTGGGCGGCGCGCAGCCAGGCGGGCCTGACCGCCATTCGGATCGGCGACATCGTGGTCGCCCCGCCGTGGGACGTTCCCGACGAGCCGGGCCACGGTACGCTGGTCGTCATTCGACCCTCGATGGGCTTCGGCACGGGGCATCACGCCTCGACGCGCCTGTGCCTGCGCGCGCTGCAGGCGCTGCCGCTGGCGAACCGCGACGCCCTGGATCTCGGGACCGGGTCCGGCGTGCTGGCGATTGCAGCGGCCAGGCGCGGCGCAACCTCCGTCGTCGCGGTCGACACCGACCGCGACGCGGTGGCGACGGCGCTGGACAACGTCGCGCTGAACGCGGTGTCCCGCCGCGTGCGGGTGCGGTGCGACGACTTCCGCCGGGCCGATCTGCAGCCCGCGGCGATCGTCCTGGCCAACCTCAACGCGGCGCTGGTCGCCCGCCACGGCGCGGCACTCTTGCGGCTCGCGACCGGCGGCTTCCTCGTGGCGGGCGGGATCACCGCGCCGGAAGAGGCCGCGGTTCGCGCCGCGCTTGGCGACTCCGGGACGCTGGTCGCGAGACACGCCGAGGACGAATGGGTGGCCCTCACACTGGCCGTCCGCGGCGCGGCCGCGCGCCGCGCCGGGAGCTGATGGCGGCACACCGCTTCTACGCGCCGAACGCGTCCCGAATCGGCCAGACGGTGACGCTGCCGCCAGGTGAGGCCCACCAGCTACGGCACGTGTTGCGGCTCCACCGCGACGCGACCGTGCACGCCTTCGACGGCCGCGGCCACGAGTTCGTGGCTCGCGTCCAGGCAGTCGCTCGCGGCGGCGTCTCGATTCGCACGGTGGAGGCCGTGGAGCCGGCGCGCGAGCCGGCGGTGGAGCTGGAGCTCGCGCTGGCGGTCCTGAAGGGCCGCACGGCCGGCGCGGTGGTTCGGGATGCCACGATGCTGGGCGCGAGGGCCATCCAGCCGGTCACCACCGCCCGCAGCCACACCGGCTCGGCGGCGACCGCCCTCGACAAGGCGGTCGGCCGCTGGCAGGCCATCGCCATCGCGTCCGCCAAGCAGTGCCGCCGCGCCGTGGTGCCCACGGTCAAGCCGCCGATCCCGCTCGCTCAGCTCGTAGCGCGGCCAGTCAGCGGCCTGGGCATCATGCTGGTCGAACCGGCGATCGCGGCCCCGCATGCGAGCATCCGGACCATGGCCGACCAGCCGCCCCCGGCCCTCGCCACGATCGCGGTCGGGCCCGAGGGGGGCTGGACGGACACCGAGGTCGAAGCGGCCGCCGGCGCCGGCTTCAGGCTGCTCACCCTCGGCTCACGCACCCTGCGAGCCGACGCGGCGCCCGCCGCCGCGCTGGCGATCCTGCAGTACGTGTGGGGCGATCTGTAGCCGGGCAGAGCCGCACCGGTTGGCCGGTGCATTGCTCTATACTGGCGCGACTCCGCATGTTGTACCGAGGTCAGACGCTCGGCAAGTACAAGATCGTCGCCCCCCTCGGCAGCGGCGGGTTCGCCGTCGTGTACCTCGCCCGGGATACCTGGATCGACAAGGACGTAGCGATCAAGGTGCCCCATCGACAGAACATCAACTTCGCCGAACTGCTGCGCGAGCCGCGCCTGCTGGCGACGCTCGACCATCCCAACATCGTCTCGATCACGACCGCCGAGAAGCAGGAGAACGTCTTCTTCATCGTCATGGAGTACGTCCAGGGCGACACCCTCGAGGATCTCATCGGCGGCGGGGCGATGGACATGCGGAGAGCCCTCGATTTCGCCAGGCAGGCGTGCGAGGCGGTCAGGCACGCGCATGGGCAGGGCGTCATCCATCGCGACCTGCGGCCGCCGAACATGCTGGTGTCCAGGGCGGGCGTGCTGAAGGTGGCCGACTTCGGAACGTCGCGCTTTCTGGAGATTGCCGCCCGCGGCACGACCGTCATCGGCAGCCCCGCCTACATGGCGCCGGAGCAGTTCGAGGGCAAGGCCGTCTTCGCGTCGGACATCTACTCGCTCGGGGTCACCCTGTATCAGATGCTCACCGGCGTGATGCCCTACGAGACGCCGTCTCCGACCAACCTGGACCGCTTGATGCGCGGCGACCTGGTGCGGCCGCCGCGCGTCCACGCCCCGTCGATTCCGGCCTCGGTCAACGACCTCGTGATGAGGGCGATGGCGCCGGACCTGTCGAAGCGGTACCGCAGCGCGGAGGAGCTTCTCGATGCCCTCGAGACGGTCCGCGCGCGCCGCGATCGGCGTGCCGGAGGCCATGCTCCTGCGGCAGGCCAGGACGCCGCGCCGCCGCGCGCCGGCCCGCGCCGGCGCCAGCCGCCGGAGACGGCGGGCGCGACCTTCTGCTGGCACTGCCACAAGCCGCTGCACGCGCGAGCCGCCCGTTGTCCGTTTTGCGGGGAGATCCAGTGATGCTACACTGGATATCGTCGTAACGTATTCACCAGACAACACTTTGGCAGGACAACGATGAGCTTCGGTTCCGGCAGGATCTGGATGAACGGCACGTTCGTCGACTGGGCCGACGCCAAGATCCACATCGCCGCACATGTCGTTCACTACGGCAGCGGCGTGTTCGAAGGGGCGCGCTGCTACGACACGCCGAAGGGTGCCGCGTGCTTCCGGCTCGACGCCCACATCCGGCGCCTCTACGACTCGGCCAAGATCTACCGGATGGAATGCGACGTCGGGCCGGCGGCGCTCCACGCGGCGGTGCTCGACACGATTCGGCACAACGGCTACCAGGCGTGTTACATACGGCCGCTCATGTATCGCGGATATCACACGCTCGGCGTCAATCCCTTCTCGTGCCCGGTCGACGTGGCGATCCTGGTGTGGGAGTGGGGCGCGTACCTCGGTGAGGACGCACTGGAGAACGGCGTCGACGTCCAGGTCAGCTCGTGGGGGCGCGGGGCGCCGAACCGCTTCCCCTCGCTCTCGAAGGCCACCGCCAACTACGCGAACTCCCAGCTGATCAAGATGGAGTCGGTGCTCCACGGCTATGCCGAAGGGATTGCCCTCGACCCGATGGGCTTCCTCAGCGAAGGCAGCGGCCAGAACCTCTTCCTGGTGCGCGACGGCGTGATCGCGACGCCGCCCATCGGCACCTCGACGCTGGCCGGGATCACGCGCGACGTCGTCATCACCGTCGCCCGCGACCTCGGGTTCACGGTGCGTGAGGAGCTGCTGCCGCGCGAGGCGCTGTACATCGCCGACGAGGTGTTCTTCACCGGGACCGCGGCCGAGATCACCCCGATCCGCTCCGTGGACAAGATCACCATCGGCAGTGGCCGGCGCGGGCCGGTGACCGAGACGGTCCAGCGGCGCTTCTTCGACATCATCAACGGCCGCGCGCCGGACACCCACGGCTGGCTGACGTACGTCTACCCCGAGGCCGAACGGCCCGCCGCCGCCGAGGCGGCCGCGGGCACCCCGTAGGCTCGCCGCCGACCGGCGTCCGCGCGGCCGATGCCCGACCCGTACCTGGCCGGACTGGCGATGCTGTCGCGTCGGGAGCTGTCCACGGCGCAGGTCCGCGAGCGCCTAGCGCGCAAGGGGTTCGGCCGGGACGCGCTCGAGGCCGCCCTCGAGCGCCTGCGGGAGGCCGGCGCGCTCGACGATCCGCGCACGGCGCAGGCGCTGGCGCACCGCTCGGCGCACGTCCGGATGCACGGCCGCCTGCGCGCGGTGCGGGAGCTGGAGGGGCGGGGAATCGACCGCGACCTGGCACTGAGCGCCGTCGAGGCCGCCTATCGCGAGGTCGACGAGGACGAGTTGATCGAGCGCGCCCTCGCCCGGCGCCTGCGCGGACCGATCGAGACTCCCGCGGCGCTGCGCCGCCTGTACCACTATCTCATCCGCCAGGGCTTCGACGGCGCGGCGGCCAGGGCGGCGCTCGAGCCGCACACCGCACCCCGAGAGCCACGCGACGGCGTCGACTGACGGCGCTGTGAAACAATAGGACGACGATGACCTCGGGGGAAATCCGCCGGAGCTTCCTGACGTTCTTCGAGCAGCGCGGGCACCGGGTGGTGCCCAGCTCCCCGCTCGTGCCGGCCGACGATCCGACGCTGCTGTTCACGAACGCCGGCATGAATCAGTTCAAGCAACTGTTCCTGGGCCAGGAGACGCGCAGCTACCGGCGGGCCGCCTCCTCCCAGAAGTGCATGCGCGTCAGCGGCAAGCACAACGACCTGGAGAACGTCGGCCCCTCGCTGCGCCACCATACGTTCTTCGAGATGCTCGGCAACTTCTCGTTCGGCGACTACTTCAAGGCCGAGGCGATCCCGTTCGCCTGGGAGCTGCTGACCGGGGTCTGGAAGCTGCCGCCCGAGCGTCTCTACGCCACGGTCTTCAAGGGCGAGGGCGGCATCCCGCGCGACGACGAGGCCTACGCCGTCTGGCAGCGGCTCGTGCCGGCATCCCGCATCGTGGAGCTGGGCGCCGCCGAGAACTTCTGGGCGATGGGCGATACGGGACCGTGCGGCCGCTGCTCCGAGGTCCACTACCACCGGGGGGACCACCTGCCCTGCGCCGCGCCCCGGTGCCGCGGCATCGACTGCGACTGCGATCGGTACGTCGAGATCTGGAACAACGTCTTCATGGAGTTCGAGCGCCGCGCGGACGGCGCGCTGGCCCCGCTGCCGGCCCCGTCGATCGACACCGGCATGGGACTCGAACGCATCGTGGCGGTGCTCCAGGACAAGCTCTCGAACTACGACACCGACCTCTTCACGCCGCTGCTGTCGGCCATCGGCGAGCGCGCGGGGACGGCGTACGGCCCGCTGGCCGGGGAGGCGGCGAACGACGCCGGCGACGTCTCGCTGCGCGTCATCGCCGACCACCTGCGGGCGATCACGTTCCTGATCGCCGACGGCGTGGTCCCCTCGAACGAGTGGCGGGGATACGTCCTGCGCAAGATCATGCGGCGGGCCATGCGCCACGGCAAGAAGCTCGGCCTGACCGAGCCGTTCCTCCACGATCTCACCGGCGTGGTAATCGCGGAGATGGCGCCGGCGTACCCGGAGCTGGACGCGAATCGCGACGTCGTCGTCGCGGTCGTGCGCCGCGAGGAGGAGCAGTTCGAGCGGGTGCTGCGCGACGGGCTGCCGCGTCTCGAGGCCGCGCTGGCCGACGCCGAGGCCGGCCCGCGACCGGTGGGCGGCGACACCGCGTTCCGGTTGTACGACACGTTCGGCGTGCCCCTCGACTTCATCGAGGACCTGGCGCAATCGCGCGGAGTGGGCGTCGATCGCGAAGGCTTCGAGAAGGAGCTGGAGGCGCAGCGGGCGCGTGCCCGCGCCGGCGCCGCGTTCGGTGGCGGACCGCAGGCGGCGGTCACGGTCGACGCCGGTCCGTACGTGATGACCGCGGCCGGCGAGCCGCGCTTCGGACCGCAGGCGTTCACCGGCTACGACGGCACGTCGACCCGCAGCGGGGTCACGCATCTCTTCCGGCGCGACGGCGAAGGGACAACGCTCGCGGGGGTCGAGGCGCTCGAGGCCGGCGAGGCCGGCTACGTCGTCCTCGAGCAGACGCCCTTCTACCTCGAGGCCGGCGGCCAGGTTTCGGACACCGGCCGGCTGCTTGCGGACGGCGTTGCCGCCGCGGTCGACGATGTCGTGCGGTTGCAGGCGGACTGGCCGCGGATGCACGTGACCGCGGTGCGCGAGGGTGCGTTGCGCGCGGGCGACGAGGTCACGGCCGAGGTGGACGCCGCGCGCCGCGACGACATCCGCCGGAACCACACGGCGACGCATCTGCTGCACGCCGCCCTGCGCACCGTCGTCGGACGGCACGTGCGGCAGGCCGGGTCGCTCGTGGCCCCCGATCGCCTCCGGTTCGACATCACGCACCACGAGCCGATCACGCCCGGGCAACTGCGCGAGATCGAGCGCCTCGTCAGCAGCCATGTCTTCGGCAACGTGATGGTCGAGACCAGGGAGCGCTCGACCGAGGAGGCGATTGCAGCCGGCGCCATGGCGCTGTTCGGGGAGAAGTACGGCGACCGGGTGCGCGTCGTCACCGTGCCGGGTCGGTCCGCGGACGCTCCGGACTTCTCCGTCGAGCTCTGCGGCGGCACCCATTGCCGGGCGACCGGCGACATCGGACCGTTCGTCATCACGCACGAGGGCGGCGTGGCGGCCGGGGTGCGGCGCATCGAGGCCGTCACCGGGGCCGCGGCGGTGCGCCTGCTCCAGGGCCGGGGCGACGCGCTCGCCGACCTCCTGCACCTGCTCGGCACGACCGCCGGGCGCGCCGTGTCGGCCGTCACGAAGCTGCAGGCCGATGCCAAGCGCCTGGCGCGCGACGTCGAGCGGCTGAAGGTCGAGGCCGCGATGGGCGGGCCGGCGGACCCGGCAGCGGACGACGCCGTCGAGATTGCCGGCGCGAAGCTGCTGACCCGCCGCGTGAAATCGCTCCAGCCGCACGCGTTGCGCACGCTCGCCGACTCGCTGCGCGAGCGCCTGGGCAGCGGGGTCGTCGTACTGGCTGCCGACAACGACGGCAAGGCCGCGCTGGTCGTCTCGGTCACCCGCGACCTGACCGATCGCGTCCACGCCGGCGACGTGGTCAGGACGCTGGCGCCGATCATCGGCGGGCGAGGCGGCGGGCGGCCGGATTTCGCCCAGGCCGGCGGCCGGCAGCCCGACAACGTGGGGGCGCTCTTCGCGGAGTGCCGCACGCTCGTGGCCAGTCTGCTCACCGAGAGCCGGGCCGGCACAGGGTAGAACGCCGTGCCCCGGGAGTTGGCCCCGCCGGACGCCGGCGCCCCCGAGCGGATCCGTCTGGACGTGTGGCTCGACGTCGCCTGCGTCTGCAGGACACGCTCGGCCGCCCGGCAGGCCTGCCAGGGCGGGAAGATCAGCGTGAACGGGACGCGCGCGAAGCCGCATCGCGAGATCGTCCCGGGCGACCGGATCGTGGTCACGACCGCGGGCGGCCGGCGGCGGGAGCTGGTGGTCAGGGCCGTCGCCCCGCGGCACGTGCCGAAGTCGGAGGCGCGGGCGCTCTACGAGGACGTCACGCCGCCGCCGACGCCGGAAGAGGTCGAGCTGCGCGAACTGCTGCGACTGGCCGGACCAGTGCGAGGCAGCCGGCAAGACGCACCGGACCGCCGGGAGCGCCGGCTGCTTAGACGCGGCAGTCGGGACCGTCTATAATGGGCGGCCGGAGCCGGGACAGGGGAAGGATACCGAGCAAGTGGCGAACCACAAGTCCGCGCTCAAGGCGCATCGTCGGAACGTGAAGACGCGCGCACACAATCGCGAGTTCCGCCGCCGGCTGCGGCGGGCGCTCAAGGCGGCGCGCGCCGCCGTCGACGGCCGCGACGCCGCGATCGACGAGAAGCTCCGCAGCACGGTGTCGCTGATCGACAAGCTGGCCGGCAAGGGAATCATCCACGCGAACGCCGCGGCGCGCTACAAGTCCAGATTGTCACGGCGCGCGGCGAACGCCTCCGCCGCGGCCTGACGGCCGGCCCGCCTCTCGCCCGGCCGCTTCGCACAGCCGCACCACCAGGCGCTCGAGCAACAGGCGCGGCGCGCCGGCCGACCGCTTCAGGGCGACATCGGTCCTGAAGATCGCATCGATGCCCTGCGGCACCCGGGCCGCGGGCAGCCGGCTCCTCGCAACCCAGGCCAACTGGCCCAGCACCATGTAGGGCGCGGCTCCCTGCTCGAGCGCGAGACCGAGCTCGCGCAGCGCGACGGCCGTTTGCCCCCGCTCGATCGCCCGCGTCACGGCCCAGTCGTCGTACGCCGCCGCGGGTCCGGCCACGCTCCGGACGTCGGCGGCGGTGACCTCCGGTGCGTCACCGGAGTACAGCAGCAACCGGTCGACCTCGTCACGCAACCGGTTCGCATCGGGACCGATGCGCTCGGCCAGGAGCCGGATGGCGTCGGGCTCCATGCGTTTGGCCGCGGCGGCCACCCTCTCCTGGATCCAGCGCCGGGCCTCGGCGACGGACTCGATGCCGCCGCAGCGCACCACGGTCGCGCGCGTCAGCAGCCGGCGGGTCACGGCGCGGCGCTCGTCGAGCGGGCCGCTGACCAGCACGAGGGAAGCATGGTCGGGCGGCTGCTCGATGAACGCGGCGAGCGCCTCCGCATCGCGCGCGGCTCCCGCGTGCTCCCGCTTCGGCTGCAGCGCCCGCTCGGCATGGCGCACGATGACGACGCGGCGCGGCACCATCATCGGCAGGGTGCGTGCGGCGTCGAGTATCGCACCGAGCGGCGTCTCCCCGCCGTGGAAGCGGTCGACGTTGAAGACGCGGAGCCCTTCGTCCACGGCCTGCTCGAACGCGGCCGCGATCTCGTCCTTCTGCTGCTCGTCGTCACCGAGCACGAGATAGACGCAGTCGAGCCGGCCGGCCGCGATCCGACTGCGCACCGCGTCCGGCGTGGAGGTGCCCATCAGGGACCTAGAAGGCTTCCAGAATCGAGCTGACGACCGTCTCCGCGAAGTCCTGCGCGATGCGCTCGACCGCGTTCGACCGCTGCCCGAAGAACGCCGAGACGCTCTGGACGTCGCCGCCTCCCGAGGCTACCTCGTACTCGTCGCTGAACTGCAGGCTGGGATTCTGCCAGAGCACCTCGTTGGTGGTCAGGTCCGTGAACGCGATGCGGGCCGTCAGCGTGAACATGTAGCGGGAGGCCTGCTGATCGTCCGTGAAGCTGGCCGGCGCGATCCGGATGTTGCGAATGGCCCCTTCGAGCACGGCATCGACGCCGGTGGTATCCGGCACTACCCGGTATCGGCCGCGACCGATGAACTCCTGGCGCACCTCCTGCGTCACGAGCTGCTCGACCTCGAACGCGGACGTCTCGTTGTCGAACATCGGGATCCCGATGGTCTCGATGTAGTCCGGCAGAAACGACCCTCGGCCGGCGAGCGTGTAACCGCACGCGGCGGACGCTGCGCAGGCGAGCACTACCACGAGCGCGGCACTGGTTCGCATGATCGGTCTACTCCGGATCTCTGCCGCGGGTCAGCGGGCGACGACGTTGACGAGCTTGCGGGGCACGACGATCACCTGCGTGATCTGCTTGCCGGACGTGTGGACCCCCACGTGCGGATGCTCGAGGGCCAGCGCCTCGAGCACCTCCTGCGGGGTGTCGACCGCCACGGTCAGGCGCGCGCGCAGGCGGCCGTTCACCTGGACCGGGACCACCACCTCCTCCGCGCGGACCGCCTCCGGATCGCACACCGGCCAACCGGCGGCCACGACGCCCTCCGCGTGCCCCAACGCCTCCCACAGCTCCTCGGACAGATGCGGCACGAACGGCGAGAGCATCAGCACGAGCGCCTCGATGGCTTCCCTGGCCGCGGCCGCGGCGCCGGGACGGGGCGACCGTCCGGCATCGTCCGCCGCCGCGTCGACCCCGATCCGTTCCCGGGCGCAGAACGCGTACAGCTCGTTGACCAGCTCCATCAATGCCGAAACCGCCGTATTGAGGTGGATGCGGACATCGATGTCGCTGGAGACCCGCCGGATGGTCTCGTGCGTTCGCCGGCGCAGGGCACGGTCCGCGGCCTCGAGCTCCACCGCGTCGATCGGGGGCGCGGCCGGCGCCGCGTCGCAGTAGGCGACGACCAGCCGCCAGACGCGGCCCAGAAAACGGTAGCTGCCCTCCAGGCCGGCGTCCGTCCACTCGATCTCCCGCTCGGGGGGCGCGACGAACATCTCGTAGAGCCGCAACGCGTCGGCGCCGTACGTGGCCAGCATGTCGTCCGGATCGACGACGTTCCCCTTGGACTTCGACATGACCGCGCCGTGGCGCAGCACCATGCCCTGCGTGAGGAGCCGCGTGAACGGCTCGTCGTGCTCGACGAGCCCGATGTCGTTCAGCACGCGGCAAAAGAACCGCGAATAGATGAGATGCAGGATCGCGTGCTCGATCCCGCCGCTGTAGAAGTCGACCGGCCCCCAGTAGGCCACCTTGCGCGGATCGAAGGGCTGATCTTCGTTGCGCGGATCGCAGTACCGGTAGTAGTACCACGACGAGTCGACGAACGTGTCCATCGTGTCGGTCTCGCGCCGCGCGGGACCGCCGCAGGCGGGACAGGTCGTCGCCACGAACTCGGGCACCTCGGCGAGCGGCGAATCGCCGCGCCCGGTGAACTGCTGCACCCGCGGCAGCTCCACCGGCAGATCCGCATCCGGCACCGGCCGGGTCCCGCACGCGTCGCAGTAGACGATCGGGATCGGCGTCCCCCAGTACCGCTGCCGCGAGATGCCCCAATCCTTCAGGCGGAACTGGACGGCTCCGCGGCCGGCGCCGTCCCGCTCGGCCGCCTCCGTCATCGCGCGGATCGCCTCCGCGCTCGGCAGCCCGCTGAAGGGACCCGAGTCGACCAGCACGCCGTACGCCGCCGCGGCCGCTTCCAGCGCCGCGCCGGACAACGCCGGCTCGCCGGCCGGCTGGACGACCACCCGGATGGGCAGGTCGTACTTGCGGGCGAACTCGAAGTCGCGCTGATCGTGCGCCGGCACCGCCATGATCGCTCCGGTGCCGTAGTCGGCCAGCACGAAGTTCGCGATCCAGATGGGGACCGGCTCGCCCGTGAACGGATTGCGGGCGCAGCGCCCGGTGTCGAAGCCTTCCTTCTCGATCTGGCCGGTGGTCCGCGCCGTGCGATCCAGCCCCCGGAAGCGCTCCAGCCGTGCGCCAAACGCCGCCGGGTCGGCGCTCGCGGCCGCGAGGCGATCGGCCAGCGGGTGCTCGGGCGCCAGCAGCACGGCGGTGGCGCCGTAGATCGTGTCGATGCGCGTGGTGAACACCTCGATGGCGTCCGCCCCACCACCTTGATCGGGCTCCGCGTCGACGACGGGAAACCGCACCAGCGCGCCTGCGGAGCGGCCGATCCAGTTGCGCTGCATCGTCAGCACCTGTTCCGGCCACTGATCGAGCTGGTCCGCGCCCTCCAGCAGCGCGTCCGCGTAGCGGGTGATCTTGAAGAACCACTGGTTCAGGTCACGGGTGCCCACCTCGGTCGCACACCGCCAGCACGCGCCGTCCACCACCTGCTCGTTGGCGAGCACCGTTTCGCAGGACGAGCACCAGTTGACGGTCGACCGCTGGCGGTAGGCGAGGCCACGCTCGAACATGCGCAGGAACAGCCACTGGTTCCACCGGTAGTAGTCGCGCTCGCACGTGGCGAACTCGCGCTCCCAGGCGTAGCTGATCCCGAGCCGCTGGAGCTGACCCTTCATGTGGGCGATGTTGTCGAGCGTCCAGCGCTCGGGGTGGGTGCCGTGCTTGATGGCCGCGTTCTCGGCCGGGAGGCCGAACGCGTCCCAGCCGAATGGATGCAGCACGTTGTAACCCTGCATCCGCCGGCTCCGGGCGACCACGTCACCGATCATGTAGTTACGGACGTGACCGACGTGCGCGTGGCCGGACGGGTAGGCGAACATCACGAGGCAGTAGAACTTGGGGCGCTCGGGATCCTCGGCCACCTCGAACGCACGGGTAGCCCGCCACCGCTCCTGCCACTTCTTCTCGATCGTCTGGGGGTCGTAGTCGCGCACGGACGAGCCCACTGCGGTGCTGGAATTATAGCGCACGCCAGAACGGCGCCTGCGCGCGGCGGACGAGGTTCAGCGCGGCGTCGGCCCGCTCCGTCGAGCCGCCGGCCGGGCGCGGACCCGGCGGGCCTTCCTCCTGCATGACCGCCAGCGTGGAGACAAGGCAGGCCTCGAGCGCCTCGAGGTCGTAGCCGCCCTCGGTGACAACCGCCATGCGACCGCCGCAGCAGCGCTCGGCCACCGCGCGCAGCGCCCTCGTCATCCAGGCGTAGCCGGCGGTCGACACGTGCATGCCGCCCAGCGGATCGCGATCGTGGGCGTCGTATCCCGCCGAGAGGAGCAGCAACTCGGGATCGAACTGCTCCAGGATCGGAATCACGGCCCGCTCGCAGACCAGACCGTAGTCGGCGTCGCCGGCGCCGGCCGCCAGCGGCGCGTTCACGGTCAGGCCGGCGCCCCGGCCGCTGCCGACGTCTCCGCCGGCTCCCGTGCCCGGATAGAACGGGTACTGGTGGAGCGACAGGTAGAGCACGCGCGGCTCGTCGTAGAACATCCATTGCGTGCCGTTGCCGTGATGCACGTCGTAGTCGACGACGGCCACCCTGTCGAGCCCGCGGCTCAGGGCCTGCGCGGCGGCCACCGCGACGTTGTTGTAGAGGCAGAAGCCCATCGCCCGATCGCGTTCCGCGTGATGCCCCGGCGGGCGCACGAGCGCGACCGCCCGGCCGCCGGCCAGGGCGTGGTCGGTGGCATCGATGGTCGCGCCCGCGGCCAGGCGCGCGACGGCCTCCGAGTCGGGCGACGCGTAGGTGTCCGGGTCCAGACGCACGCGGCGGCCGGCGGTGGCGCCCATTGCGTCGAGATGCTGTCGATCGTGGACTCCGAGCAGGGCGGCGGTCGTCGCCGGCCGCGGCTCCGCGAGTGCACCGCCCGCGTCGGCCCACCGCCGCGCGACCGCGGCCATCACGGCGGCCCGCTCCGGCCGTTCCGGGTGGCCGGCCAGCGTCGCATGGTCGGCGAACCGCTCAGACGACAGCACCAGCACGTCGCGCGGTGCACGGTCAGGCTGCGGCATCATTCAGACGGGGCTACGCCCCGAACCCCCGGCGTCCGTTTGCGGGGACCCCTGCGCCCCGCGCCACTCCCGCCGAGGCGCGCTGTGCGCGCCTTGCGCCGGCTGCGCCGGCGCTTCAATCAGACGGGCCTGCGTCCCGAACCCCCGGCGTCCGTTTGCGGGGACCCTTCCTAGCGTACGTCGGACGGCCGCCGCGCGGCGTCGGGCGCGAGCATGGCCAGGGTCCGTGCGGCGAGATCCCGGAGGGCCTGCTCGAGTCCCACGCGGCTCGCTTCTAGCGTCGCCTCGGATGCCCGCGGCGGCACGTCGATCGGCCGGCCGATCGCCACGGCGATGCGGCTGAAGGGCCGCGGCACCTGCGTCCGATCCCAGCTCCGCGCCGACCAGTAGCGCTGCGCCTCCATGTGAAACGGCAGCACGGGGCTGCCGGTCAGGCTGGCCAGCCATACGGCCCCCGGCTGCACCGAGCGCAACGGGCCGCGCGGGCCGTCCACCGTGAACGCCGCCGGCCGGCCGTTCCGCACGTCGCGCCGCAACTGGGCCAGCGCGCGGGCACCTCCGCGGGACGTCGAGCCTCTGGCCGTACCGTAGCCGAACCGCCGGATGATCCGGGCAATCCACTCGCCGTCGAAGTTCTCGCTCGTCATGACGACGATGCCGCGGCCCCGCCAGAAGTACGTCGCGGCCAGGATGCGGCCGTGCCAGAAGGCGAATATCGGCTCCCGTCCCGCGGTGCGCAGCGCCCGGTAATGCTCGCAGCCGTCGACCTGCCAGCGGCAGGTTCTACCGAGCAGGGCGATCAGCGGGTACGCCAGCGCGGCGATGGCCGCGGCCCGGACGCGATCGACCCGTGACAGGCTGCCCGGCGTCACATCCCTTCGTACTGCGGACCCCCGCCACCCTCCGGCGGTACCCAATCGATGATCTGATAGGGATCCATGATGTCACACGTCTTGCAATGGACGCAGTTCGACGCGTTGATCTGCAGTTGCTTGGCGCCGGAGCCGTCGGTCGCGTCGATGATCTCGTAGACGTTGGCGGGGCAGAAGCGCGTGCAGGGGTTCCGGTACTCCTCGAGGCAGCGCGTGCGACACAGGTCCGTATCGTGCACCAGCAGGTGCGACGGCTGGTCCTCGTCGTGGCGGGTGCCGGAGAAGTGCACGTTCGTCAGCTTGTCGAACGTCAGCGTCCGGTCGATCGGGACCCCCGGATCGGTGGCGAGCGGAGTCGTCCCGGCCCCCGCGGGAGCCACCCGCGCCAGCCGCTGGTGGCCGGGCTCGGCCGGCATCGGATCGCGCAGCCACCAGCCGCCCGACACCAGCGCCAGGGCGGAGTACGCGAGACCCGCGAGCAGGCCGTGGCCGAAGCTCTGGTGCACGTTGCGCACGGGGTACAGCTCCGCACGGATACGGCCCTGCTCGATCAGCTCTCCGTAACGCGCCAACCGGGCGGCGGACGGATCGCCCGCGCGCACCGCCTCGAAAGCCGCCTCGGCGGCGCACATACCGCTGCGCATGGCGAGGTGAATGCCCTTGAGCCGCATGGAGTTGAGAAAGCCGGCCGCGTCGCCGGCCAGCAGCCCGCCGGGCAGGTGGCAGCGCGGGACCGCGTGCCATCCGCCCTCGGGCAAGGCCTTGGCGCCGTAGCGCATCATCTGGCCGTCGGCGAGCAGGCCGGCCACCAGCCGGTGCCGTTTGAAGCGCTGGAACGCGACATGCGGATCGAAGAGCGGATTCCGATAGTCCAGACCGGCGACGAACCCGACGGAAACGCGCCCGTCCGGCAGCGCGTAGACGAAGCCGCCTCCGAACTCCTCGAAGCGCAGCGGATAGCCCATGGTGTGGATGACCGAGCCGGGCTGCATGCGGCCCGCCGGTACCTCCCACAGCTCCTTGATGCCGAGCGCGTAGACCTGCGGCAGGCGGCCCTCGTCCAGCGCGAAGCGGCGGATCAGCGTCTTGGTCAGGTTGCCGCGCACGCCGTCCGCGAAGATCGTGACCGCGGCCCGGATGTCGACGCCCGGCTCGAACGTCGCCTTGCGGGCGCCGTGCCGGTCGACTCCCCGGTCGCCCGTGCGCACGCCCACCACGCGGTCGCCCTCGAGCAGCACCTCCGACCCGGAGAATCCCGTGAAGATGTCGACCCCGGCCTCCTCCACGAGCCCGGCCAGCCATTTCACGAAGCGATTCAGCGAGATGACGTAGTGCCCGTGGTTGCGCAGGGGCGGCGGCGTCACGGGAAACCGCAGCGCGCGAGTCCGCGTGAGGAAGTAGATGCGATCGTCGCGCACCGGGGCATCGAGCGGAGCGTTGCGCGCCTGCCAGTCCGGGACCAGCTCGTCCAGCGCCGCCGGATCGAGGACGGCTCCCGACAGCATGTGGGCCCCGCTCGCGCGCGCCTTCTCGAGCACCGCGACCGCGAGCGGGTCGCCGCCCCGCTCGCGCTGCAGCGTGGCCAGCCGGTAGGCGGCCGAGAGCCCCGCGGGGCCACCGCCGACGATTAGGACGTCGACATCGAGCGTGTCGCGTTCCAGCTCACTCTCCCAACGCCGCGATGAGCGCCGGCACGACCTCGAAGAGATCGCCGACGATCCCGTAATCGGCGACCTCGAAGATGGGGGCGTCAGCGTCCTTGTTGATGGCGACGATGGTGCGCGCGCCCTTCATCCCGACCAGGTGCTGGATGGCTCCGGAGATGCCGAGCGCCAGGTACAGCCGCGGCGCCACGGTCTGTCCCGAGCTGCCGATCTGCCGATCCATGGGCAGCCATCCGGCATCGCAGATCGGCCGCGAGGCAGCCAGCTCGGCGCCGAGGGCCCGCGCCAGCTTCTGCGCCAGCGGCAGGCGTTCCTGGGCCTTGATGCCGCGCCCCACCGCCACGATCCGCTCCGCCTGTCCGAGATCGATTGCCTGCTTCGACTCCTGGAACGGCGGCTCCGGTCGCTGGCGGATGGCAGCTGGGTCGATCGTCACCGTTGCGGCCCGCGTCGGCGCCGGACTCTCGCCCCGGCGGGCTGTATCCGCCCGGTAGGCGCCGATCTGGAAGCTGGCGAAGTGCGGCCCCGGCCCCTCGGGCACGACGTCGGCCACGAACTTGCCCTGGAACATGGGTCTGACGAAGGCCACCGCGCCTTCGTGCGGCTTCACGGCGATGCAGTCCGTGATGAGCCCGCAACCGAGCCGCGCCGCGAGCTGCGGCGCGAAATCGCGAGCCTGATACGTGTGCGGCAGGAGCACGGCGACCGGACGCTCCGCCTCGACGACCTGGGCCCAGGCCTGGACGAAGCCGTCCGGCGTGTACGGTTCGAGCGCGGGATCGTCCACGACGAGCACCGCGCCGACCGAGGCGTGCGACAGCTCGCCGGCAACCGCGGCGAGCGCGGCGCCGGCCACGCCGACGGTCACCGGGCCGCCGATCCGCTGCGCGGCCGCAATCACCTCCCAGCTCGCCGGGTGGAGCACGCCGTTGCGCTGCTCGGCTATGACCAGGTTCATCGTCCGTCTCTTCAATCAAACGGGGCTGCGCCCCGAACCCCCGGCGTCCGCTTGCGGGGACCCCTTCGCCCCGCGCCGCTCCCGCCGAAGCGCGCTGTGCGCGCCTTGCGGAGCCTACGCTGTCTGCGACGCAGACTCCTGGTTCAGAATACGCGCGCGTCCTCGCGCAGCACGCGCACCAGCTCGGTGGCCGCCTCTGCCGGAGACCCCTCGATGAGCCGCGTGCGCTTGTCCTTTTCGGGAACGTACAGGCGCGCGATCCGCTGCAGCGGCGCCGCGCTCGGGCCGGGAGCCACCTTGCGAACCTCCTTCTTCTTCGCCGCCATGATGCCCCTGAGCGTCGCGTAGCGCAGCTGATTGATGCCGCTCTGAATCGTCAGGAGCGCGGGCAGCGGCATCGACACCCACTGGAACCAGCCGCCTTCGAGCTCGCGCTTCACGCGGAGCCGCCCGTCGGCGACGGCCACCTCCATGATGATCGTGGCGTGCGGTACGCCCAACCGCTCGGCCAGGACGACCCCGGTCTGGCCGAAGCCCTGGTCGTCCGACTGCAGTCCGGTCAGGACCAGATCGCACGACTCGGACCGCAGCGCGTCCGCGAGCGCGCCGGCCACGGCGTACGCCTCGGCGACGCCCATCTCGTCGGACTCGACGTGGATGGCGCGATCGGCGCCGCGTGCCAGTCCTTCCCGGATTACCTGGCTCACGCGGGCCGGGCCCGCCGCGCAGATGATCACCTCGCCCCCGTGCCGTTCCTTCAATCGCAGCGCCTCTTCGAGAGCGTACGCGTCCGGCTCGTTCATCTCGAAGCTCGCGTCCCCGTCACGAACCCACGTGCCCGCGTCGTCGACGCGGAGCGGCCAGTCCCGGGTGACTACCTGCTTGACGCAAACGGCGATTCTCAGCATGTTGCTTCAATCAGACGGGGCTGCGCCCCGAACCCCCGGCGTCCGCTTGCGGGGACCCCACTGCCCCGCGCCGCTCCCGCCGAGGCGCGCCGTGCGCGCCTTGGGGCGTCTCGGACTCCTAACCCTCGTAGCGTTTGAAGAGCAGGCTCGCGTTCGTGCCGCCGAAGCCGAACGAGTTGGACAAGGCATACGTCAGCGCGGCGTTCCGCTTCCGATTCGGCACGTAGTCGAGATCGCAATCCGGATCCGGGTACTCCAGATTGATGGTCGGCGGGAGCACCTGATCACGAACCGCCAGCGCCGCGATGCCGGCTTCCAGCCCCCCCGCGGCTCCCAGCAGATGGCCCGTCATCGACTTGGTCGACGAGATCGCCAGCGATCGCGCGTGGTCTCCGAAGCACTTCTTGATCGCCAGCGTTTCCAGCTTGTCATTGTACCGTGTCGACGTCCCGTGCGCGTTGACGTAGTCTACGGCCGACGGCTCGACGCCCGCATCGCCGAGCGCCGCCTGCATGACCCGGACGGCTCCGCTCGCATCCTCCGCCGGCGCCGTCACGTGATAGGCATCGGCCGACATGCCGTACCCGACGACCTCTGCGTAGACGGGAACGCCGCGGCGGCGGGCGCGATCCAGCTCCTCGAGGATGATCACGCCGGCGCCCTCGCCGATGATGAACCCGTCGCGCTCCCGGTCGAACGGGCGGCTGGCCCGCTCCGGCTCGTCGTTCCGTGTCGACAGCGCGCGCATCGCGGCGAAGCCGCCGACTCCCATGGGCGTGATGGCCGCCTCCGACCCGCCGGCAATCATCACGTCGGCGCCGCCGCGGCGCACGATCTCGAACGCGTCGCCGACCGCGTGGGCCGAGGCGGAGCAGGCCGTGCAGGTCGCCGAGTTCGGGCCCTGTGCCCCGAACCGGATGGAAACCTGACCGGCGGCCAGGTTGATGATCGCCGACGGAATGAAGAACGGGGAGATCTTGCGCGGTCCGCCCGCGAGGAGCGCGCGATGCTCACGCTCGATCGTGCTGAATCCACCGATTCCCGACGCGATGAAGACGCCCGCCCGCGGTCCGAGCGGCTGGTCCGTCTTCAACCCCGCATCGCACAGCGCGAACTCGGACGCAGCGATGGCGTACTGGATGAAGACGTCCATCTTCTTGACGTCTTTCCTGCCGATGAACTCGAGCGGGTCGAAGTCTCTCACCTCGCCCGCGATGCGGGCGGCGAAGGCGCTCGCGTCGAAGCGCGTAATCGACCCGATTCCGCTCCGTCCCTCGCACAGGCCGCTCCATGTCGCCCGGGTGCCGACCCCCAGCGGCGACACGAGACCGACACCAGTGACAACAACCCGTCTGCGCGACATCGCCCTCGCCTGGTGCACCCGGGGGCCTACTTCTTGCTCTTGGCGTGCGCCTCGATATAGTCGATCGCTTCCTTGACCCTCGTAATCTTTTCCGCGTCCTCATCGGGAATCTCGAGCCCGAACTCCTCCTCGAACAACATGAGCAACTCCACCGTGTCGAGGGAATCGGCACCGAGATCGTCGACGAACGAGGCGTCCGGAGTGACCTCCTCCTCATCCACGCCCAACTGCTCCACGATGATGCTCTTCACTTTATCCGGTACGGCCATTCGCAAGCCTCCTACATGTACATCCCACCGTTCACACCCACAATCTGGCCAGTAATATACGACGCTTCGTCGGACGCAAGAAAGGAGACCGCGGCGGCGACATCCTCCGGGCGGCCGAGACGGCCCGCCGGAATCTGCTCGGCCAGCGTGCCGCGGGCGGCGGCGTCCAGCCGCGCCGTCATGTCGGTCTCGATGAAGCCCGGTGCGACCACGTTGACCGTGATGCCGCGCGCCGCCACCTCGCGCGCGAGCGCCTTGCTGAACCCGATCAGTCCCGCCTTGGAAGCAGCGTAGTTGGCCTGACCGGGGTTGCCGGACTGGCCGACCACCGACCCGACGTTGATGACGCGTCCCCGCCGTTGCTTCAGCATGGGCCGGAGAACCGCCTGCGTGCACGTGAACGCGGCCGTCAGGTTGGTTGCAATGACGGCGTCCCATTCCTCGCGCTGCATCCGCAGCAGCAACTGATCGCGAACGATCCCGGCGTTGTTGACCAGGATGTCGATGCGGTCGAAGCGCTCGAGCGTCGCGCGCACGGCCTCCTTCAGCGAGCCGGCATCGGTCACGTCGACGCTCAACGCCTGCGCGGCACCTCCCGCCGCGACGATCTCGTCCGCCGCCGGCCGCGCGTGATCCGCTCGGGCGCAGGCCGCCACCGTTGCCCCCTCTGCCGCAAGCCGCAGGGCGATTGCCCTTCCGATACCTCGGGAGGCCCCGGTCACGAACGCGACGCGGCCGCTCAGGTCAGCCATGGGCCACCAGGGTCTCGACCGCGGCAACGCCGTCGGGGCTGTCGATGCCGACGACCGAGGCGTGCCGCTCGATCTTCCTGATCAACCCGGCCAGTACCGTGCCCGGACCGACCTCGACGTACGTCCGCGCACCGCAGGACGCCAGCCGCCTGACGGCCGCCTCCCACTGCACGGGCGCACTCACCTGCTCGACCAGCGCATCGATGGCCGCCGCCGCGTCGCGCTTCGGCTCGGCATCCACGTTCGCGATCACCGGCACCGCAGGGTTCGACACCACCAGGGCGCGCAGCTCCGGCTCGAGACGCGCCTGGGCCGGCCTCATCAGGCGGCAATGGAACGGTGCGCTCACCGGCAGCGGCAGCACGCGGCGGGCACCCAGCTCCCGGGCGCGGGCGCCGGCTCTGGCCACCGCGTCGTGCGCGCCCGCGATGACCACCTGCCCCGGCGCGTTCAGGTTCGCCGGGCTCACCACCTCGTCCTGGGCGGCCTCCTCGCACGCCTGCGCCACGAGCGCCGCATCGAGCCCGAGCACGGCAGCCATGGCGCCGGCGCCTACCGGCACGGCCTCCTGCATGTAACGCCCGCGGCGGCGCACCGTGCGCAGGGCATCCGCGAAAGACAGCGTACCGGCCGCGACGTGAGCGGAGTACTCGCCCAGGCTGTGCCCCGCCATCAGCGCTGCCTGCAGCCCGCGCGAGGCGAGCAGCCGGTGGGTCGCGACGCTCACGGCGAGCACGGCCGGCTGCGTGTTCGCCGTCAAGGTCAGCTGGGCCGGCGGCCCGTCGAAGCACAGTCGGCTCAACGGCTCCCCGAGCGCCTCGTCAGCCTGGTCGAACGTATCCCGGCAGATCGGGAAAGCCTCGGCCAGGGCCTTCCCCATGCCGACGTACTGCGATCCCTGCCCGGGAAATACATACGCAATCAACCGCTCGACCCCTTCACGTTGCCCAGCCGCGCCGCCCCGGACAGCGCGGCGATCTCCACCGCCACGCGCTCGACGAAGCCCTGGTCGGCGAAGCGGTACGCCAGCACGACGGCGTTGCGCACGGCCTTGACGGACGAGCACCCGT
This sequence comes from Vicinamibacterales bacterium, assembly GCA_965222265.1. Taxonomy (GTDB): domain Bacteria; phylum Acidobacteriota; class Vicinamibacteria; order Vicinamibacterales; family UBA8438; genus JAAXGX01. The sequence continues at coordinate 2,789,982 of CBDCTP010000003.1, read as the reverse complement.
GGCCGACGACACACAGCCCGGCCACACCGAGCAACGGTGCCCCGCCGACCTCGGAGTAGTCGACGCGCCGCCGAAACCTCCGCAATGCCCGGCTGGAGAGCAGGTAGCCGAACCTCGTCGTGAACGTCCGGGTCAGCTCGTCCCGCAACAGCGCCTCGACCATCTCCACGAGCCCCTCGCTGACCTTCAGGGCGACGTTGCCCGTGAACCCGTCGCAGACGATCACGTCGGCCTGGCCCGTGAAGACGTCTCGCGCCTCGATGTTGCCGATGAAATCGAGCCCGCTGTCCCGCAACCTGCGGTGCGCATCCCGCGTGAGCTCGTTGCCCTTCGTCGCCTCTTCCCCAATCGAGAGCAACCCTACCTTCGGCCTGGATACGCCCAGCGACAGGCGCGCGTACACGCACCCCATCGCGGCGAATTGTACAAGGTGCCTCGGTCGGCACTCGACGTTGGCGCCGGCGTCCAGCAGGACCGCGCTGCCGCGACGGGTGGGAATGGCGGTCGCGAGCGCCGGACGCTCGACGCCGGACAGCAACCCGAACGCCGCATGCGCCGCCAGCAGGGCGGCACCCGTGTTGCCGGCGCTGAAGAAGGCGGCGGCGTCGCCCCTGGCCACCACCTCGGCAGCCTGTCGGACCGACGACTGCGGCTTGCGGCGGAGCGCCGCGGCAGGGGGCTCGGCCACGCCCACGACGTCGACGGCGTCGACGAACCGCACATCGACCCGCGACGCATCGCCGTGGCGCGCCAGCTCGGCCTCGATCACCGGCCGGTTGCCTACCAGGGTCAGCCCGAAGCCGCCGTGGCGGGCGGCCACCAGCGCGCCGTCGATGATGTTGCGCGGCGCAAAATCCCCGCCCGCCGCGTCTATGGCGATGTGCATCCTGCCAAGGGACCCGCCCGGGGGCCGGGCGCCGCTATTCCTCCTCGACCGCCTTGACCTGGCGTCCGCGGTAGTAGCCGCAGTGCTGGCAAACGTGGTGCGGGAGCGTCGGCTCGTGGCATTGGGGGCACTCGCCCAGATGCGTCGGCGCAAGTGCATGGTGCGCCCGCCGCTTCGCGGTACGGGCCTTGGAATGACGTCGCTTGGGGTTCGCCATCTCGTCTCGTCCTCTGGAAGTCCACTTGCGCGGCGACGCCCGGCGCAGGCGGCGGCGCTCAGTCTGCAGCGTTCTGCAGCGCAGGTCCCTAGCGCCGCTGGCGACTCGACAGCAGGGTCTCGAGCGCCGCCAGGCGTGGATCGTGCCACCGCGTGTCGCACTGGCAGCGCCGCTCGTTCAGGTTCGCCCCGCAGACCGGGCACAACCCGCGACAGTCGCCGCGACACAACGGCTTCATCGGCAGCGCGAGCTGAAACTGCTCGCGAATCATCTGCATGAGGTCGATCTGGCCGTCGCGATAGAACGCTGTCGACAGGTCGTCCTCCGCGATCTCGGTTTCGCCGTCCCCGCGATTGGCGCTGAACGGGAGATAGAGCAAATCGACCGCCAGGTCGCAGGGTATCCCGAACTGCTCCAGGCACCGGCTGCAGGACAGGTTCAGGGTGGTGCACACGCGCCCCGCAACCTGGCACTTGTCGCCATCCTTGCGCACCCGCAGGGCCAGCGATACGCGGTCCGCCACCGAATAGTCATCGCGCGGGTCGACGCCGAACGTCGCCGCCGGATAGCTGCGGTCGACCCGCTCCTCCGACCCGCGCAGCTCGCGCAAATCCAGCAGCAGTGTCAACGTGTTCGCCTCGCTGGTCCAACCGATCTGGGAAGTATAGCACGCGGTTCACCCGCCAACCGGACCCCACGGGCGCGGGATGAACAGCTCCTCGAACAGTCGTATCGCGTAGCGGTCGGTCATGCCGGCCAGGAAGTCGCGAGCCGCGACATCGACTCCGTCGCGCTCCACGGTGCGGCAATCGAGAAACGCTGCGGGACGCTCCCGCACCTTCTGCCACAACCCGCGGAGGATCCCCCCGGCCTTCTTGAGCTCCGCGGTGGCGGCATCGTTCTCGTACACGGCCTCGTAGAGGAACGCGCGCAGCTCGAGGGTCGCGCGCAGCACCTCGTCGCTCATGCGGATCTCGGGCGCGCTCGCGGCCAGCGTCCGGCTCACGACGTCGGCCACCATGCGTCCGATGCGTTCGGACGAGGTGCTCCCGAGCACCGACACCGGGCGGCGGGGCAATGCCTCCGCGTGGAGGACGCCCGCGCGGACGGCGTCGTCGATGTCGTGGTTGACGTACGCGATGATGTCGGCGACCCGGGCGATCTGGCCCTCCAGCGTTGCGGCGCCCCGCTCCGGATCGGCTCCGACCGGCGACCCGTCCTTGCCCTTCGAGTGCTTCGCGATGCCGTCGCGCACTTCCCAGCTGAGATTGAGCCCCCGTCCGTCCTGCTCCAGGATGTCGACGACGCGCAGGCTCTGCTCGTAGTGGTTGAAGCCGCCCGGAAGCAGCTCGCGGAGAACGCGTTCGCCGGCATGCCCGAAAGGGGTATGCCCCAGGTCATGGCCAAGCGCGATGGCCTCCGTCAGCTCCTCGTTGAGCCGCAGCACCTTTGCGATGGTCCGTGCGATCTGGGAAACCTCGAGCGTATGGGTGAGGCGCGTGCGGTAGTGGTCGCCGGTCGGCGCCAGGAACACCTGGGTCTTGTGCTTGAGGCGGCGAAACGCTTTCGAGTGCACGACCCGATCCCGGTCGCGCTGGAACGCCGGACGGATCGGATCGGGCGGCTCCGGGCGCAGCCGGCCCCGGCTGTCCGCGCTCCTTGCGGCCCAGGCCGACAGGACCTGCCGCTCGCGCTCCTCCAGCTCGGCGCGTATCACGTCGGCAGCCTCGAGGCCAGCGTTCACGGGGCGGAAGAGGGTGGGCGATCCGCCTTCGCGGGCCGGATCAGCGCGATGGCGTGCTTGAAGATCAGCTCGTCCGACCCGTCGCGGTCCACGACGACGGCGAAACGGTCGAAGCTCTTGATGCGGCCGTCCAGCCGGGTGCCGTTCGTGAGGTGAATCGTCACCGCCAGGCGCTCGCGCCGGGCGCCGTTGAGGAACACGGACTGGATGTCACGCGACGCCGACGCCGCGCCTACGTCATTCGGCATAGCACCCGTTGCGCAGCGTGGGCGTGTTCACCGGGAAGGTCAATCCAATGTAGGTTAGGCTCTTTGCGAAACCAGATCAACTGCCGGCGGGCGTACTGGCGGTTGGCCTTGACGATCAGCTCGCGCGTTGCCGCCTCGTCGCGGATCCCGTTCAGGTACTCGAGCACCTGGCGGTAGACCAGCCCGCTGAACGGGTGCGCGGATGCCGCCACGCCGGTCGCGAGCAGGCCCCGCACCTCCGCCAGCAGGCCTGCCTCGAACTGCCGCTCGACGCGCCGCGCGACGCGCGCCGCGGTGACCGAGGCCTCCAGCCGGATGGCGAACGCCGTCACGTCGTACTCGCCGAGCGGCGACCGCGTCTCGCGGAAGTGCGCGCTCAGCGGGCGGCGCGTCAACCGGTAGACCTCCAGCGCGCGGACGAGACGCTTCTCGTCTCGGGGATGGATTCGGTCGGCCGACGGGGAGTCGACCCGCGCGAGCATGCGGTGCAGTTGCTCGACGCCGCGCCGCCTGGCGATGCGCGTCAGCCGGTCTCGCAACGCGTCGTCCCGGCCGGGCCCGTCGAACAACCCGCGCGTGAGCGCCCGGTAGTACAGACCCGACCCTCCGACGACGACAGGCAGGTTGCCGGCGGCCGTGATCCGGCGCACGGCGGCGGCTGCGTCGCGCGCGTAGCGGGCTGCGGTGTACGACTCATCGGGATCGACGACATCGACCAGGTGGTGCGAAATGCCGCGCCGGAGCGCCGGGGGCACCTTGTCGGTTCCGATGTCGAAGCCACGGTACACGGCGGTCGAGTCGCAGCTCACGATCTCCCCGCCGACCCGCTCGGCAACGGCCATGCCGAGCGCGCTCTTGCCCGCCGCCGTCGGACCGACGATGGCCAACAGCCGCGGCCGCCGTGCACGCCTCCCCATGCGATTCGGAACCGGCGGCGCCGCCCCGAACGACCGGACCTACCAGGAGCCCGCGGCGACGCGGAGCCACGCGAGCGCCGACACCGCGGTCAGCAATACGAACCAGCCCAGCCGTTGCATGCGGGTCGGATGCACCGTTGCTACGCCGGCGGCACCTCGTTGAAGTAGAAGATCACCGTGAAGAAGGCGTGGTCATCCGGGTACTCGGGCGGCAGCGGCTGCGTGGGATCGGATGACCGCAGCGCATTGTAGGCCGAGTTGTTGAACGCCTCCACGGGCGAAGGCTTGAAGATGGTCAGGTCGGTCAGGGCGCCATCCTCCTGCACGTTGAAGGTCAGCACCACGTGCCCGTGCATCGACCAGATGGCGTACGGCACGAACCAGTTCCGCCGAATCTGCGCCACGAACCGACGCAGCCAGGGACCGAACTCCACCCCCTTGGAATCGAACTGAATCTCGGGCCCGTAGCGGCCGGTGTCGCCGCTGTAGTTGCGAAAGGTTTCGCGCCGGACGCGCTGCCGGAGGTTCTCCACCTGGCGCCCGAACAAACCGTCGGGAGTCAGGTCGATCCGCCGCTCGTCCGCGGCGTCCGGGTCGCCCGGACCCACGCCCGCCTCCGCGAGCAGGGAATCGGCGAAGGCCGGGGCGTCGCCATCGTCCGGCTCGGGCACGGAGCCGGGATCGTCGACAACCTCGCCCTGCGTCTCGATCTCCTCGCCCTGCCCCGCCGATGCGTCCGCGAGCTGCGGCTCGGCGGGTTCGTCGGTGGGTTCGTCGGTGGGTTCGTCGGCACCTTCGTCACCCTCGGCGCCCTCGACATCGGCGGCATCGACGCCCTCGTCGTCGGGCGCCTCGGGAGCGACGATGAACTCGGGCGAGTTGCCTTCCGCCACCGGCAGCCGGTTCTCCGGGTCGAACGTTCTGACGGGCGACTGCGCGACACGATCCCGATCCGACAGGACCGCGTCCGGCGGCGGCGCCTCCGGTGGATCGAGCTCGACGCGCGGCTGGATGAAGACGAACGTCCGGCCGTCGTCCGGCCGCAACTCCTGCTGCAGCTGCGCCTGCAGCTCGGCGGCCCCCGCCATCTCGCGCAGGCGTTCCGCGCGGCGCTCGGCCATCTCCTGGACGAACGACAGGCGGGGAACGATGAGCACCAGCGCGACGGCCGCGAGATGGAAGAAGAGCGAGAGCAGAATCTGCTCGCGCCAGGACATCGCCGACTCGATGGTCGGCGTCTCGAAGCTCCGGTCCTCGAAGTTGAAGTACATCGGGAGCCAGCCCGATTATAGCAACCGCTTGCCCGAACGCGACGATGCGTCCGGGAATCGCGCCGCGCGCGCGCTGTACAGGTAGACGATGCCGAACGTGAGCGGGTCGACGCGCACGTCCGTGAAGCCGACCCGCCCCAGCAGCTCGCAGAAGGCGGACGGGCCGGGGAACGCGCCGACCGACGCCGGCAGGTACGCGTAGGCGCTCCGATGGCGGGAAGCGAACCTCCCGATGAGCGGCAGCAGGTGCTGGAAGTACCACCGATACACCGCTCGCACCGGCGCCGGCCCGGGCTCGCCGAACTCGAGGATGGCCAGCCTGCCCCCGGGGCGCAGCACGCGCCGGACCTCCGCCAGCGCCCCGGTCCGGTCGCGTACGTTGCGGATGCCGAACCCGATGGTCGCACCGTCGACCGACGCATCGCACAACGGTATTCGTTCGGCGTCGGCCCGCAGCAGGCGCACCGTTCCGGCCGGTCGGCGACGAGACGTCTTGACGTGACCCAGACGCAGCATCTCGGCCGAGAAATCGATGCCGACGACGCATCCGGCCCCGCCGCGCGGCGACGCGAGGGCCAGCGCCAGATCGGCCGTGCCTGTGCACAGGTCGAGCACCCGCTCGCCCCCCTGCAACCCGAGCGTGGCCACCGCCCGGGCCCGCCAGGCGCGATCGCGCCCCGCGCTCAGCAGATGGTTCAGCAGGTCGTAACGCCGGGCGATCGCGTCGAACATGCCGGCGATCTCGCCCGGCGTCCGGTCGAGGGGCAGCGGGCCGGCGGCGTTCGCGGCCCCTCGCCGATCGCCCGGCGCCGCCGGCTCCCGCTCGGGCACCGCGCCGAGCCGCTTCCCCGCTGGATCGAACATACCCGACATGCCCCCTCGACGCGGCCGGCGCCGGCCCCAGGCGGCGACCCGTCCCTGCGGCGGGCCGATCGCCTGCCGTCGGCGCCCCCGGCTACCCGGTCCAGGCCGGATACAGCTCGTGCTCGAAGCCCAGCGCCGACAGGATCTTGCCGGCCATGAAGTCGGCGAGATCATCGAGCGAAGCGGGCCGCTGATAGAACGCCGGCATCGCCGGCAGCACGATGGCGCCGGCCTCCGCGCACAGGACGAGATTCTTCAACTGCGGCAGGCTCATCGGCGTCTCGCGCGGCACGACGACCAGACGTCGGCGCTCCTTCAGCATCACGTCGGCGGCGCGCTCGATCAGGTTCCTCGACGCCCCGTGCGCAACCCCCGCGAGCGTCTTCATCGAGCACGGGACGATGGCCATGCAGTCGCAGCCGTAGCTGCCGCTGGCAATCGCCGCGCCCGCGTCCCGGTTGCTGTGAATCGTCAGCGTCCCGTGGCCGGCGGACTCTCCGTAGCGCGCCGCCACGTAGTCGCCCAGCCGCTCGATCGCAGCGTCGGGTCCGAGCTCCTCGCGCAGCAGGCGGCGGCCGAATTCGGACGCGACCAGCTCGACGCGGCAGCCCCGGGCGAGCAGGGCCGACACCGTGCGGACGGCGTAGACCGCCCCGGACGCGCCGGTGATGCCCACGGACACGACGCGCGACCGCTCAGGCATACAGCGCCGCGGCGGTGCTGCCCAGATACAGCAATCCCACGTAGCCATTCAGATCGAAGGCCTGCTTGACGCGCGACAGGTCGTCGGCGCGCACGAGCGACTGCTCGTACACGAGCAGCACCGCCACGCAGGCGACGCCGGCGACGTACGGCGGACCCAGCGGCATGACCAGCGCCACCGCCGCGAGGCTCGTCACGGCAACGAGATGGAACCCCCTGGAGATCCAGAGCGACCGCTCGATGCCGAAGCGCGTGGGGATCGAGCGCAGGCCCTGCCTGCGGTCGTGCTCGATGTCTTCGCAAGCGTACAGAATGTCGAATCCGGCGACCCACAGCGCGGTGCCGAGCGCGAGCAGCCACGGAGCCCAGCCCTCGCGGCCGCCGGCCGCCAGCCAGCCCCCGACCGGAGCGACCGCCAGTGCGAGTCCGAGATACAGCTGCGTGTAGCTCGTGAACCGCTTGGCCAGCGAATACCAGAAAACGATGGCCAGTGCGACCGGGGACAGCGCGAAGCAGAGCGGTCCGAGCCGGGACGTGACGCCGACGAACGCCAGCGACGAGACCACCACCAGCGCCACGACCTCGCGGCTGGACACGCTGCCGCGGGGCAGCTCGCGGCCCGCCGTCCGCGGATTGGAGGCATCGTAGCGCGCGTCGACGAGCCGGTTGAAGCCCATGGCCGCGGTGCGCGCTGTCACCATCGCCAGCACGATCCACAGCACGCGGCTCGCCGTCAGCGGTGACGTGCGGGCCGCCAGCAGCATGCCGGTCAGCGCGAACGGCAGCGCGAACACCGTGTGGCTGAAGCGGATCAACGACGCGTAGGTGCGCACCCGCGCGAGCATCTCGACCTTCCCAGCTTCAATCAAACGGGGCTGCGCCCCGAACCCCCGGCGTCCGCTTGCGGGGACCCCTGCGCCCCGCGCCGCTCCCGCCGAGGCGCGCTGTGCGCGCCTTGCGGAGCCCGCCCCGTTCTACGGCGAAGACTCCTGTACTCACGACTCGCCGGGCGGATCCAGCCAGGTGACCTGGTCGGCCCGGATGCCGCTCACCAGGTATTCTTCCACATCGTCGACCGGCGCGCCGCACGCCACCGCAATCAACGACGCGCGGCGGCCGGGAGCGATGGCGCCCAAAGTTTCCCCGTACCCGAGCGCCGCGGCCCCCGCCTGCGTGGCGCTGTGGAGAATGGCCCCGGCCGGGACCGACGGCGCGAGCCGCCGCATCGCGTGCAGCTCGCTGAACAGGTTGAGATCCGCAACGCTCGCCAGACTGTCCGTGCCCACCGCCACCCGCACGCCGGCAGCGTAGAAGCGCGCGATGGGCGGGCTGCCCGCGCCGGTGTGGTGATTGCTCCGGGGACAGGTCACCAGCGTCGCGCCCGCCCGGGCGATGCGGGCGATCTCGACGTCGGTCAACTGCACGCCGTGCACCATCAGCGTGCGCGCCCCGAGCCAGCCCAGGCCGTCGAGATACTCGACCGGACTCGCGGTCCCCGAGACCCAGCCCGGATCCCAGCGGCCCCGCTCCTCCAGAATCTCGCGCCATGCGCCGGTGCCGGAACGGAGGAACTCGAGCTCCTCGCGCGACTCGGCCACGTGCACCGACAGCGGCCAGAGGCGCTCGCGGTCGGCCGCCGCCCGCAGCGCCGCGAACAGCGCCGGCGACACCGAGTAGGGCGCGTGGGCCGCCAGCCGCAGCCGCGGATTCTCCTTGCCCGGCTCGCCCATCTCCGCGCAGGCCCGCGCGACGAGCCCGGTCGGATCGTGCTCGTCGAACCCCAGCAGCTCCCTGAAGACCACGCTTGCCATGCCGGCATCGCGCAGCGGAGCGACCGAGGCCAGTGTATTGCCGATGTCGCCGACGAGCCCCGTGCCGGTCCGCCGCGCCTCGGCCGCGGCCGCGCGGATGGCGGTCTCGTCCAACGTGACGCGGGCCGTCCGGGCCATCAGCCCGCGGGCCCATGCGGGCATGCTCGATGCCGCCGGCAGCCGGCCGCGGAAGACCGAGAGCTCGAGATGCGTATGGGCGTTCACGAGGCTGGGCAGAACGACGCGCGACCCCAGGTCCGCCTCCCCGCGGAGGAGCTCGCGGCTGCCGCGGGCTGCCGGGCCGACACCGGTGACCAGGCCGTTGTCCACGTCGACCCACCCGTTCCGGATCGGCGGCGCCGCGATCGGCAGAATCCAGGCGGCGCGATAGCGAGGCACAGCTTCAATCAGACGGGGCTTTTTTGCCCCGAACCCCCGGCGTCCGCTTGCGGGGACCCCGCACCCCCGCGCCGCTCCCGCCGAGGCGCGGGCGACGGCTCACTCGGCTGCTCGCTGGAGCTTGCCCGACCGACTGCGGGCGGGGTAGCGCTCGAGCTCCGGCGGCACCCGGGCGTCACCTGCCTCGCGCGCCACGTCGAGCTCCAGGAAGCGGGGCACCTCCTGCTGGCGGAAGAACGGGTCGCCCAGGATCTCGTAGTGCATGTTGCGGCGCTTGGGCACGAACCCGGCGTCCTCCGCGTTGCGCGCGATCTCGACCTCGTCCATGCAATAGGCGGCCCCGGCGGCGCGGACGACGTTCTCCTCGATCATCACGCTGCCCATGTCGTTCGCGCCGAACGCGAGGCTCAGCTGCCCGACCTTGCCGCCCTGCGTCACCCACGACGCCTGCAGGTTGTCGAAGTTGTCCAGCACGAGACGCGCGAGCGCCAGCGTGCGGAGGTAGTCGACCCCGGTTGCCTCCGCGCCGCCGAGCGCGGTGTTCGGCGGCTGGTAGCTCCAGGTGATGAACGCGGTGAAGCCGCCCGTCTCGTCCTGCAACTCGCGCAGGCGCAACAGGTGGTCCACGCGCTCCTCCAGATGCTCCACGCTGCCGTACATCATCGTCGCGGTGGTGCGCAGGCCCTGCTCGTGGGCCGCGCGCATGACATCCAGCCACTCCGCCGTCGTCGCCTTCGAGTAGCAGTTCAGCAACCGCCGGACGCGGTCCACCAGGATCTCGGCTCCGCCGCCGGGAATGCTGTCCAGCCCGGCCGCGATCAGCCGCTCGATCACCGCCCGCACCGGGAGCTGGGAGAGGCGCGAGAGGTGAACGACCTCCGGCGGCGACAGCGCGTGCAGCCTGAAGCCGGGATACCGCGCCTTCACGGCGCGGAAGAGGTCTTCGTACCACGTGAGGGGCAGATCGGGGTTGTGGCCGCCCTGCAGGAGCAGTTGCACGCCGCCGAGCGCGATCGTCTCGTCGATCTTCGCGAAGATCTCATCGAAGCCGAGGACGTATCCGTCCGTAGCGCCCACCTCGCGATAGAACGCACAGAAGTTGCACCGCGCGACGCACACGTTCGTGTAGTTCACGTTCCGGTCGACGATGTAGGTCACGACGCCGTCGGGATGCTTGCGCGCGCGGACCGTGTCGGCGAGACGACCCAGCCGATGCGTGGAGGCATGGCGATAGAGCGCGATGGCTTCGCGTCGCGCCAGCCGCCCGCCGCGGAGCACCCTCCCGGCAATCCCCTCCACGTCCGCTGGTGTCGTCGAAGATTCCACGCTCAATAGAAATTCACCTTGCCCGTGGCCGGCACCACGCCGAGGTCGGCCGCCGTATCGTAGAACTTCTTCAGGCCGGCCAGACCCCGATCGTCCAGGGCGTACTGCACGTTCTCGTGCAGGTAGTCGCGGGCGATCTGCACGGTCTCGTCGTCCTCGCCGGGGGGCGCGAACTGCCTGGCGATGTCGTCCAACGCCTCGAGCCCGCGCCGGCGGGCGGCCTGCAGGGCGTCCAGGTGCGGCTCGGTGACGACCCCGCGACGTCCGACCCAGAACGCCCAGACGAAGGGCAGGCTCGTCATGGCCACCCACTCTTCGCCCAGATCGACCTTCTCGAGGCCGGCGGCCTCGTGGTCCGTGAACAGCACGCGATCGCCAATCAGCAGCGCCGCATCGCAGCGCTTCAGCATCGGCATGAGGTCCGGACGCATCTTCACGAACGTCGGCTCGATCTCGAACCACTGCGCGCACAGAATGCGGAGCAGCGCCACCGCGGTGCGTGAGCTCGAGTCCACCGCGATGGACCGTATGGCGGTCGCCGGGCGCTGACTGAGCAGCGCCACCGACGCGACCGGGCCGCTCGACGCCACCGCGATGCCGGGCACGACCCGGTAGTCGGGCCGCCGCAGATACTCGATCGAGGGAATGAGGCCCAGGTCCGCCGCGCCCTCGTGCAGCAGCGTCGCGCACTTCGCCGGCACGTCCAACTGCAGGGTGAACAGGTCCGACTGAGCATCCAGGCCATGGACCAAAGGCCGAGCGTTGAGATACTCAACGGCGCTGACACGGATTGCGCTCATCGTTCCAAGCCCTCGAAACAACCGTTTCGCTCGACCGGCACCAGCGCCGAGGCGCGAATGTTCCTGGTGATCTCCTCAAGCGGCGTCCGTCGCGGTCCACGGCGCTGCTCGTCGGCCGGCGACACCGAATCGATGTCGTCCGCGCCGAACAGGAGCGCGACCTGGGCCAGTTTGGGCCCGTACAGGCTCCAATCGACCTGAATCGAGTCGATATTGTCAACCAGCAGGCGCGCCAGCGCAACCTGCCGGAGGTCGCGGTAGCCGGTCGTCGGCTGGGTCCGCAGCGCTCTCGGCAACGGGGCCAAGGCGTGCGCGTGGGCCCCCGCCCCGCCCCAGCCCGCCAGCCGGCGCAGCAGCGCCACGCCGCCGTCCTCGCCGTCCTCGCCGGCCTCGCCGATCGTCAGCCGCCCGATCCGCAGACCACCGCGTCGCACCGCCTCCAACGCTTCCGGCCCGGGCAGCCGCTCGGCTCGCGCCTCCGCCACCAGCGACAGCCCGGCGGCCTTCAGCTCGGACACCAGGTCTCGCAGCGCCTGCGAATCGCCCGCGGCCAACTCGGCCAGATCGTCGACCGCGAAGCCCGTGACCGGAATCGAGCCGGCCGCCGCCGCGACCCTGCCGACGACCTCGACCGCCTGGCGTCCCCCCTCCGGCCGCCCGGCCAGGCGCACCTCGCCCGCTTCCCGTACGACCTCGACGCCGCCCGGTCCGATCGCCGCGATCGGGACCTCCTGCACGCGAGCAAACGTCGTCCGGTCACCGTGGCGCCGCCGCCGAAGCTCGTCGGCGACGGCGCCGAGGCCGATCAGGTCGCTGCCGTCGACCAGGACCTCGACGTCGGCCGGCTGCAGCGATCCTCCACCGGCGAGCTTCGCGCCGATCTCCTGCACGGTCGTCATGTCTGCCTGCCCCACTCCCCTTCCAGGGCGTCTGCAACCTGCTGGGCCAGCGCCAGCGCCCGCCGTCCCTCCGGCCCGTCCACGCGCGGGCGCCGGCCCGTGCGCACGGCCCCGACGAAATCCGCCAGCTCGCGTGCCAGCGGCTCGCCCGGCGGCACCTCTACCGCGCCTCCCTCGATGGCCGGCTCGGCCCCCGGACTGCGCCTGAGGCGCCACACCTCGACCTGGTGCGCCGCACAATCGATCGAGATGAGCGCATCCTGCTGGAAGAACCGGAGCTTGCGCACGCGCTCGCGGCTGACGCGGCTCGCGGTGAGGTTGGCGATGCACCCGTTGTCGAAGCGGATGCGTGCGTTCGCGATGTCGACCCGGTCGCTGAGCACCGGGACGCCCACCGTCTCGATGGAAACCGGAGCGGCCCGGACGAGATCCAGCAGCACGTCGAGATCGTGGATCATCACATCGAAGACGACGTCGACGTCGAGACTCCGGCCCGGGAACTGCGCCAGGCGATGCACTTCGACGAACCGCGGTGCGGCGATGAGGGGCCGCGCGGTGGTGACGGCGGGGTTGTACCGCTCGGTATGCCCGACGGCCAGTGTCGTCCCGCTCGCGGACGCGGCGTCGATGAGCTCGTCGGCCTCGGCCACGGAGGCGGCGATCGGCTTTTCGACCAGCACGGGAATCCCCCGCGCCAGGAAGGGCAGGGCGATGCGCCGATGCGCCGCGGTCGGCACCGCGACGCTCACCGCCTCGATGCCGGTGAGGAGCGCCGCCGGATCCGTCTCCGCCCGGGAGCCTGTCGCGGCCGCCACCTCGCGCGCCCGCGCCGCATTGGAATCGACGACCGCCGTCAACTCCACGTCCTCCATGCTCGCGAGAATCCGCGCATGATGCCGCCCGAGATGACCGACGCCCACGACGCCCATCTTCAACCTGGAGGCCGGCATCACTGCCCCCCGGCCACCGGCCGGCCGACCACGGCCAACCCGCTGTCGTCCGCGCTGTCGAAAACCGCATCGCCGTCGAGCACGAGCGTCCGGTCGGCATCGATCGACAGCGCGGCCGCGCGTGCCGCGCGCAGCGCGTCGATGGTCCGCATCCCGATGATGGGCACGTCGAACCGCATGTCCTGATTCGGCTTCGCCACCTTCACGACGCGGATGCCCGGGCCCGCCAGGCGCGCCGCCCGATCGATGACCTCGTCGGTGCCCTCCATTGCTTCGACCGCCACGACGGCGCGGTCCTTGACGACGATCGTCTGGCCGATATCCAGGGCGGCAATGGCATCGGCCATGCGGTAGCCGAGTTGCAGGTCGGCCCGGTCCTCGGCGGTCGGCCCCCTGCGCGTCAGGGTGCCCGGGCGCGCCAGGAGCGGCCGCAGGAAGCTCGTCGAGTCGACCAGCTCGATGCCGTGCTCGGCGAGCACATCGGCCACGGCGGAAATCAGGGCATCGGTGTTCCGCCCCCCGAGGCGCCGGAGCACGGAGAGCAACGTCAGATCGGGAACGACCCCGGCGAACAGCTTCGTGTGCTTGACCTGTCCGGCCATCAACGCGCGCGAGACGCCTGCTTCCTTCAACAGTGCGATGCACCGCCCCAGCTGCCCCAGCGATACCCAGTGCAAATCTGCCGCCGGGCCGTCATCCACGGCCTGCGAGATGGCCGGATCGGCTTCCTCCCGGATCGCAATGACCGTGACGTCGTGTCCCAGATTCCGCGCGGCATCGAGAGCCAGCAGCGGGAACCGGCCGTTGCCGGCGATCAGGCCGATACGCATCGCAGGTTCGCTCGTCGGGAGATTCCGGCGACCTACTCGTCGACTCCGACAGGTTCCATCCGCCGGGGCGGACGCCGCAGGTTCACCCCGCGCTTGGACGTCCGAATGAAATCCAGGAGATACCGCACCTCGGGACAGGCCACGGTCTCGTCCTCGACGATGCGGCGCATGGCGCGGGTCGTGTTCAGCTTCGACTGCAGCAGGTAGCGGTAGGCGCGTTTGAGCTTGGTGATGGTGGCGGGCGAGAACCCTCGCCGCACCAGGCCGATCGTGTTGAGCCCGTAGATGCGGGCGCGGTTGCCGACGGTCTTGCCGTACGGCAGCGCGTCCTTGGTCACCACGGAATAGCCCCCGATGAACGCCTGGCGGCCGACGCGGCAGAACTGGTGGACGCCCGAGTAGGCGCTGATCGTGGCTTCGTCCTCGACGACGACGTGTCCGCCCGCCGTGGCGCCGTTGCCGAAGAGCGTCCGGTTGCCGACGATGCAATCGTGGGCGACGTGCGCGTACGCCATGAAGACGTTGTCGTCCCCGATCAACGTCAGGCCGCCCCCGCCGCGTGTCCCACGGTGCACGGTCACGCACTCGCGGAAGAGGTTGCGGTTGCCGATCACGAGCCGCGTGTGCTCGCCGTTGAACTTGAGATCCTGCGGAATCAGGCCGATCGACGCGAACGGGTAGATCCTGCACGCGTCGCCGATTTCGGTATCGCCGTCGATGACTGCCGACGCACCCACGTGGCACCGCGCGCCGATGCGCACGCTGGACCCGACGACGGCATGCGGTCCGACGACGGTGTCGGCACCGAGCACGGCGTCCGGGTGCACCCGCGCGGTCGGGTCTACGCGCGCCGTGCCGCAGTCGACGCCGATCAGCAGTCCGGCCTCGGCCACGGTGTGCTCGCCCACCGTCGCGACCCCCCGCACGAGCGCGAGCCGCGTCCGGCGGCGTTGCAGCACCACCTCGAGCCGGAGCCGGTCGCCCGGCACCACCTGCCGGCGAAACTTGGCGTTGTTCACGCCCCGCAGGACGGCGCGCGCGCTGCCCGCGTCGCCGTCGCGATGCAGCAGCAACAGCGTCGCCACCTGCAGCAACGCCTCGATCATCATCACGCCCGGCATCAACGGCATCCCGGGAAAGTGGCCCTGAAAGTACTCCTCGTTGACCGTGACGTTCTTGACGGCAACGAGCCGGCGACCGGGTTCGTGCTCGATGACCGCGTCGACGAGCAGCGAGGGATAGCGGTAGCAGAGGCTGCCGAGAACGATTGGAATGTCGAGTGGCACGAAGAACTCGGGCTGTCGCCGATCAGAGGCCAACAGTGTACCGGGTGTGGATCCCCGCGTCCATCGTGCCCGTGCCGGGAGGTCCGGAGGCGGCGTCACCGGGCGGCCGGCGCCGAGGCGCTCGCCCGCCAATCGTCGCGTGGCCGCTCCGCTTGGCGCCCAACCAACCCTGCAGGAATCCGCGCCGTTCCACGGCGCAGATTCCTACGGCGCACCCGTCTGTGCGTTCAGCAGGTCGATCAGCTCCTGCGTCAGATCGAGTCCCTGGTCGGCCCAGATGAGGCCGCCTTCGGCCGCGTTGAAGATGAACGACAGCCCCCTGTCGGTCGCAACCTGATCGATGACCGGCCCCAGCTTCTGCTGGAAATCGATCTGCAGCTCCTGCTGCAGCGCCTGCACCGCGGTATCGGCATCCTGCGTGACGCGCTGGGCCTCCGTCTGCGCGTCCTGGCGCGTGCGCTCCACCTCGGCCCGCTTCGAGGCGATCTCCCGCTGCAGGTTGAGCCGCGCCTGGGCGCTCATGACGGTCGCTCCCTGCTCCGCCTTGCGCTGCAGCTCCTGCAGCTGTTCCTCGACCGCCGTGACCCGTACCTGGAGCTCGGAGTTCATCGCTTCGATCTCGGCCAGCTTCAGCTGGCTCAGCTCCTGCACCTGGGCGTTCGCCGCCTTGCCCGTCTCGGACTCCGCGACGATGCGCTGGATGTCGATGAACCCCAGCCCGCCCTGCGCCTCGGCGTGCGAGATGCCGGCCGCCAGCACGCACGCAGCGACCATCACTGCAATTGCAAGTCTCATCGGTCGTGTACCCCTGTCGTATCCGACGGTCGCGGCAACGCTCAGAACGTCGTGCCCACGGCGAAGCGGAAGACCGTCTCCTCCTGCGGCTGCAGCCGATCATTGTAGACGCCGTCACGCTGCGGGTTCCAGGCATAGATCAGCCGGAACGGCACGTTGAGCATCGGAATGAAGAAGCGCAGCTCGATGCCGGTGGACGTCTTGAAGTCGTTCATCGCGAACTCCTGCCCGAAGTTCTGGACCTGGCCCGCGTCGTAGAACGCCACGATGCGCACGGGATCGGCGATGCTGAACTGGTACTCGGCGTTGAACAGGATGCTCTTGTTGCCGCCAATCAGGGCCCGCCCCTGATACGAGTCGGCTGGAACCTCGGGATTGATGTCGCTCTGCGTCGGCCCGATCCGGCGGATGTCGTAGCCGCGCACGGAGTACTCGCCGCCCAGCCACAACCGCTCGAAGATCGGTATCTGCCCCGGGTCGGCGGCCGCCAGGTGCTGGTACTGGATGCGCAGCCCGATCGTCGTCCGCTCGGTATGCGGCAGGTACCAGATGCTCTCGAGAATCGGCTTCCAGAACCTGGAGTTCCCGCCCAACCCCGCCAGGTCGATGCCCGCCTGATACCGCGTTCCCCGGCGCGGGAAAATCGGGTGATCGATGGTGTTCATGCTGATCATCGGGGTGACCTTGCTCACCGAGCGGCGACCGTGGCTGCCCAGCAGCAGCGCATCCGAGAAGAACGGGTTGTACGACAGGAAGTCGGGATTGTACGTGAAGTACGGGTTGAGTTCCGTGATGCGGGTCTCCTCGTAGCTGTAGCTGAAGAACAGCCGCGTGTAGAGCGCCAACGGCACGCCGACGGTCGCCGTCCCGCCGACGCTCTCCTCCGTATAGGCCCCGATCCACTCGATCTTCCGGGAGAACAGGCCGACGCTCCCGGACATGTTGCGATCGAACAGGTAGGGCTCGGTGAAGGTCAGATTGATGTCCCGCACACGCGAGCCGGCCTGGACCCCGACCCCCAGCGTCTCGCCCCGGCCGAGAAAGTTGCTGGTCTGGAACGCCACCTGTCCGAAGAAGCCGTCGTACTGCGACACGCCGGCGCCGAACGTCAGCTGGTTCAGGTTCGTCTCGGTGAGGTTGATCGTCAGATCGACCTCGTTCTCCGCCTCCTCGAGCTTGTCGATGCTGACCGACTGCTCTTCGTCGAGCGGCTCGAAGAAGCCCAGCTGGTTCAGCCGCCGCACGCTGTGCCTGAGCCCGGCCGTGTTGAAGACGCCGCGCTCGACCAGCTGCAGCTCACGCCGAATGACCGCATCGTGGGTGGTCTGATTGCCCACGATCGTGATCCGGTTGACGAAGTACTGCTCGCCTTCCTGGATCCGGATCGTCACGTCGACCACGGGGCTGCCGTCGAGATGCGTCGGCCGCTCCTCGACGGCATGGCCACCGTCCCCGTCCCCGTCCCCGTCCCCGTTGCCGTTGCCGTTGCCGTTGCCCCCGTTGTCCGCGTCCTCGTCGCCGGCCGCGTTCGGGCCGGCGCGCGGCTGCAGGTCGGGAAAGAGGGTCATCTCGTAGTAGCCGAGCGCACCGTACAACTCCCGCGCCGACTCGAAGGCGTCGCGGATGTACCCCTCGCTGTAGTACTCGCCCGGCTCGAGCTCCTTGAAGATCTCCGACAGCCCGAGCTCGTTGATGACCTCGTTGCCGTCGAAGCCGATCTCCCCGACCCGGTAGCGCTCACCTTCCTCGACCGGGATGCGCAGGCGCAGGCCGCGGCTCGTGCCGTCGGGGGATTGCTCGAGGTACTCGAGGTCGGGCTGCCCGACCTGGGCGTCGATGTAGCCCTCGTCCCGGTAGAAGGCGATGATCCGATCGGCGTCCTCCTCGAACTGGGCTTCCTTGTAGGTGCCGCGCCCCGTGATCCAGGAGAGGAACCAGCGCTCCTTGGTGTTCTGCATCTGGCCGCGCAGCTTGCGGTCGCTCATCGCCTCGTTGCCGACGAACGAGATGTCCTCGACGAATACCTTGGGCCCCTCCGTCATGTGGAACGTCAACTGCACCGTCTTGGGGCCGCCGGGCAGCGGGGTGACCTCGTGGTCGATCTCCGCGAACTGGTACCCCTTGTCCGCGAACATGAACTGCACGAGCCCCTTCACGCGCTTGATCATGCCCAGGTCGAGGAAGGAGTCGACGCGGATGGCCAGACCGTTCTCCTGCATCGCCGTGTCGATGTCGCTGCGATCGACCTCCTCCGAGCCCTCGAACGTGACGAACTTCACGCGCTCCCGCTCTTCGAAGTTGAAGATCACCCGCTTGCCGGCCACGCCGTTCTGCCACGGCTCGTCGACGACCTCTATCCAGAGGTCGTTGAGGAAGCCGGTATCCCACAGCCGGCGGAAATCCTCACGGATGATCCGTTCCGTCTCCTGCGTGTACGGCACCCACCTGTTCTGGGACGGCAGGCTGCGGTGGTTCGGAATCTCCATGTAGTAGAGGTAGGTCTGGGCGTCGACGCTCGAGACGTTGCCCTGGGTGGGAAACGCCAGCTCCACCGTGCGCAGCAGCTCGGGCGAGTCGGGCGGAGGCAGCGGCGACGGCGGGAACTGCCCGGCGGCCGCCTCGACCGCGGCCGGCCCCCGCGGCCCCTCCCCCCGCAGCTCCGCCGCCGCGGGCCACACGGAAGCCGCCGCCAACAGGCAGACGCACAGCCAGATTCTCAGCAGGTTCGCCATTGTTCGCCACCCGGGCATCGTGGGCGATGACATTCGGGTGCGTTCAGTCAGTGTACGAAATCTTAGACGCCGGACGCTAGCGGCCGGCCTTCTAGAGACTGCCCGAGGCGGCGATAGGCGAGCGCCCCGGCGTCGAGATAGACCTCGATCTCGCCTGCCTCGAGCTGCCCCCGAATCAGCTCCTCGGACAGCGGATCCTCCACGTAGCGCTGGATTGCGCGCCGCAGGGGCCGTGCGCCGTAGGAGCGGTCGCGGCAGGTCTGCTCGATGATCCAGTCGACCACCTCCGGCGTCAGCGAGATCTGCAGTGCGCGGTCCATGAGGTTGTCGTTCAGCCGCGCGATGAGCATCTGCGTGATTTTCCGGAGGTCGTCGTCCTGGAGCGCTTCGAACACGATGATCTCGTCGACGCGATTGATGAACTCGGGATTGAACGTCCGCTTCACCTCGCCCAGCACCATCTCCGAAACGCTCCGCTGCACCTCCTGCGCATCCGGCGACTGGAACCCCATCGCCGTCTGCTTCTGGATGTAGCGTGCACCGATGTTGGAGGTCATGATGATGATCGCGTTCTTGAAGTCGACGCGGTTCCCGAGACCGTCCGTCAGGTGCCCGTCCTCGAACACCTGCAGCAGGATGTTGAAGAGGTCCGGGTGCGCCTTCTCGATCTCGTCCAGCAGCACCACCGAGTACGGATGGCGCTTGACCTTCTCGGTCAGCTGCCCGCCCTCCTCGTGTCCGACGTACCCGGGCGGCGACCCGATCAGCTTCGACACGGAATGCTTCTCCATGTACTCCGACATGTCGAACCGAATCAGGGCCGTGTCGCTGCCGAAGAGGAAGTTCGCCAGGGCGCGGGCGAGCTCGGTCTTGCCGACCCCGGTCGGCCCCAGGAAGACGAAGCTGCCCACCGGCCGGCTCGGCGACTTCAGCCCGGCGCGCGAGCGGCGTATGGCTCGCGCCAGGGCGGAGATCGCCGCCTCCTGACTGATCACCCGCCGGTGCAGGTGCTCCTCCATCTGCAACAGCTTCGCGCCTTCGTCCTGGTTGATGGAGGTGACCGGCACGCCGGTCCACTGCGACACCACCTCGTCGATCTCGGCCTTGCCGACCTCGATCTGGTGCCCGCCCGACCTGACGTCGAACTTCTCCCGCACGAACTGCAGATTCTCCCGGGCGAGCACCTCCTGCTCGCGGAAGAACTGGGCCCGCTCGTAGTCCTTCTGGGCCGTCGCGTTCTCCATCTGCTCGACCGCCACGCGGATGTTCTTGTTGATCTCGCTGAACTCCTCGCTGTAGCCGGCATCGCGAAGCTTCGCGCACGCACCGGCCTCATCGACCAGATCGATGGCCTTGTCCGGCAGGAACCGGTCGCTGATGTAGCGGCTCGACTGGCTGACGGCGGCCTCGATGGCCGCGCGCGTGTAGGCCACGTGATGGAACGTCTCGTAGCGGTCCTTGACCCCCGTCAGGATCTCGAGCGCCTCGGCCTCGGACGGCGGATCGACCCGTATCGCCTGGAAGCGGCGCTCCAGCGAGCGATCCTTCTCGATGTACTTGCGGTACTCCGCCGGGGTCGTGGCGCCGATGCACCGAATCTCGCCGCGCGAGAGCGCCGGCTTCAGAATGTTCGCGGCGTCGAGCGAGCCTTCCGCCGACCCGGCTCCCACCAGCGTGTGCAGCTCGTCGATGAACACGATGATGTTCGGGTTCTCGGTCAGCTCCTTCATGATCGCCTTGAGGCGCTCCTCGAACTGCCCGCGGTACTTCGTGCCGGCAACGATCAACGAGATGTCGAGCGCCAGCATCCGCTTGTCGCCGAGGAAGTACGGCACGTCGCCGCAGGCAATCCGCTGCGCGAGCCCTTCGACGATCGCTGTCTTGCCGACTCCGGGCTCTCCTATCAGCACCGCGTTGTTCTTCGTGCGGCGGCAGAGGACCTGCTGCACGCGCTCGAGCTCGACCCGCCGGCCGACCAGCGGATCGAGCCGGTTCTTCATGGCGGCCTCGGTCAGATCCCGACTGAACTCGGCCAGCAGCGGCGTCTCCTTGACGCGCGTGAGGGTCGTCTTCTCGTTGAGCAACTGGACGATGTCCTCGCGCACGCCGGTGAGCCGCATGCCCTTCTCGAAGAGGATGGACGCGGCCACGGAGCGCTCCTCGCGCAGGATGCCGAGCAGCAGGTGCTCCGTCCCGATGTAGTTGTGGAGGAGCCGGTCCGCCTCCTCCGCCGCGTGCTGGAGCACGCGCTTGGTCTCCGTGCTGAAGGGGATCTCGACGGATGTCGAGACCTTTTCGCGGAAGACCGTGCGGCCCTCGATCTCCTTGCGTATGTTCTCGAGCGACAGGTGGGAGCGCGCGAAGAGGCGGCTCGTGAGCCCTTTTCCCTCGCGGATCAGCCCGAGCAGCAGGTGCTCGGTCTCGATGGAGATGCTCCCGAGCTGGCTTGCCTCGTAGCGGGCGAAGAACAGGACGCGCCGCGCCCGCTCAGTGTACCGCTCAAACATCCACGCCTGCCCGCGAAGCGCCCGGAAGGACCTGACCGCCCATGGCAACTGCGCCGCCGCCGGGCGCCGCGGCAGCCCGCGGGGGGCCGGCGCCGGACCGTTGCGCAGCGAGGTCGAACAGGCTCGGCCTGCGCCCTCGTCGCGCCTCCCCAGCCGGGCGCCTCGCCGGTCCCGGTGCGACGCGGGATTTCACCACGGGCTCCTGAGCAACGCATTATAGAGTAATCACCGCGTGCGTGCCGGACATGTGGTCAGGCCGGCCGCAGGCGCCCGGCCTCGAGACGCAACACCCGATCACACCCGTTCGCCAGGCGCGGATTGTGCGTCGCGATCAGCGACGTCAGCCCGTGGCGCCGGTGCATGTCCCGCAGGAGGCGCTGCAGCGCCTCCCCCGTTTCCTCGTCCAGATCGCCCGTCGGCTCGTCGGCCAGGAGCAGCGACGGCCGCATGACGAGCGCCCGGGCCACCGCCACGCGCTGTTGCTCGCCGCCCGAGAGCATGCCCGGACGATGGGTCAGGCGGTCCGCCAGGCCGACCTGCTCCAGCAGCGCCCGGGCTCGCGCGCCGACCTCGACCGGCGGCACGCGGGCGATGCGCAGCGGCATCTCGGCATTCTCGAGCGCGCTGAACTCCGGCAACAGGTGGTGGAACTGAAACACGAACCCGATGTGGCGGTTTCGAAACCGCACCAGGTCCGCGTCGGGCAATCCCGTGACGTCGGTCGCGCCCACCCGCACGCGCCCGCTGTCGACGCGGTCGAGGCCGCCCACGACGTGCATCAGGGTGCTCTTCCCCACGCCGGACGTGCCCATGACCGCGACCATCTCGCCGGGCGCGACCGACAGCTCGAGCTCGCGCAGCACCTCGAGCCGCGTGCCGCCCACCGCATACGACTTGGCGAGACCGGTGATCTCCAGGAAGCCGCCGGCGCCGGCCGTCACTGATACCTCAGCGCCTCGGCCGGGTCCAGACGCGACGCCTGGCGGGCGGGATAGATCGTGGCGCCGAAGCAGATGGCCAGCGCCGACACGATCACCAGCGCGAAGTCGAACGTGTCGACGGTGAAGGGCACGTACGAGAGGTCGTAGACCTCGACGTCGACACGAATCACCCGATATCGATCCAGCAGCGTCGCCAGGGTGTATCCTGCCCCCGCGCCGACGGCGGTCCCGACCGCGCCGATGATGATGCCCTGCAGCATGAAGATCCTCATGATGCTGCGCGGCGCGGCGCCCATCGTCTTCAGAATGGCGATGTCGCGGCCCTTCTCCATCACGAGCAGCACCAGCGAGGCCACGATGTTCAAGGCCGCGACCATGACGATCAGCCCGATGGTGATCGAGATGGCCATCTTCTCGAGCCACAGGGCCGAGAAGAGCGACTGGTTCAGCTGCGACCAGTCCTCGGTGACGTATCCCGGCCCGAGCGCCTCGGACACCTGCGCGGCGACCGCGCGCGATTCGTAGATGTCGTCGATGCGCAACTCCATCAGCTCGATGCGATCCTTGTTCAGCAACCGCTGCGCCACGTCGAGCGTGACGAAGCCGTAGGCGTTGTCGTAGGTGTACAGGCCGAGACGAAAGATCCCGACCACCCGCATGCGCCGCGGGCGCGGCATCATGCCGAGGGGCGACAACGTGCCGTGCTCGGTGATCAGCGTCACCTCGTCGCCGACGAAGGCGCCCAGCTGCGCGGCGACCCCCTCGCCGAGCACCAGCCCGCCCAGGACCGGATCATCGGCCGCAATCCGTTCGAGATCGAACAGGCTGCCGCGCTCGACCGCGTCGGCCACCTCGGTCACGTGCCGTTCGAGGCCGGGATCGATTCCCTTGACCGTGATGAACGCCTCGCCGCTACGGGTCGTGGCCAGCGCCTTGCCGAGCACGGACGGCGCCGCGGCCTGCACGCGGGGCAACTCCCCGAGCCGTCTGGCCTCGGCGCGGTAGTCGTCGAACCCCCCCTCGGCCACGTTCCACACGTAGACGTGGGCTTCCGAACCGGTGATGCGGTCGCGGAGCTCCCGCTGCATGCCGGTCATCAGCGCCAGGGCCACGACCAGGGCCATCACGCCGAGCGTCACGCCCAGCGTCGAGATCAGCGAGATCAGGGAGATGAACGCCTGCTTGCGGCGAGCCACCAGATAGCGCGCGGCCACGTACAACTCGAACGGCGCTGCCATTAGCTACTCTTCTCTCGTCGGCCGCATGAGGGGAAACAGAATCACGTCGCGAATCGAGGGGCTGGCGGTCAGCAGCATGACCAACCGGTCGATTCCGATCCCCTCGCCGGCCGTGGGCGGCAGGCCGTGCTCGAGCGCGCGGAGGTAGTCCTCGTCGAGGGCGTGCGCCTCGTCGTCGCCTCCGGCGCGCGCCGCGAGCTGCGACTCGAAGCGCCGGCGCTGCTCCCGCGGATCGTTCAGCTCGCTGAAGGCATTGGCGATCTCCATGCCCGCGATGTACAGCTCGAACCGCTCGACCGTCTCCGGGTCGTCGGCCCGCTGCTTCGACAACGGCGAGACCTCGGTCGGAAAATCGTAGACGAAGGTCGGCTGCACGAGCGTCTTCTCGCAGAGCGCCTCGAACAGCTCGAAGGCGATGCGGCCGGCGCCGGCGCCGGCCGCGACCTCGACCCCCACCTTGCGGGCCAGCCCGGCCGCCGCTTCCGGCTCGCGCAGATCGCCCTCGGACACCTCGTGGCCCAGCCGCTCGGCGATCGCATCCCGGACGGCGGCCCGCAGCGGCCGCCTGGCGAAGGGCGGGCTCCAGGAGATCGTCGCTCCGCCGTAGCTGCACTCCCGCGCCGACAGCACCTCGTCCGCGACCGCGCCGAGCAACTGCTCGGTCAGCGTCATCAGCGCGCGATAGTCGCTGTACGCCTCGTAGAACTCCAGCATCGTGAACTCGGGGTTGTGCCGGGTCGATATCCCCTCGTTCCGGAAGTTGCGGTTGATCTCGTAGACCCGCTCCATGCCGCCGACGACCAGCCGCTTGAGGTACAGCTCCGGCGCGATGCGCAGGTAGAGCGGCAGGTCGAGCGCGTTGTGGTGCGTGGCGAACGGCCTCGCGAGCGCTCCGCCCGCCAGCGGCTGCATCATCGGCGTCTCGACCTCGAGATAATCGCGCGCGTCGAGAAACCGGCGGATGGCCGCCAGCGTCCGGGCGCGCGTCTCGAACACGCGGCGTGCGTCCGGGTTGACGATCAGGTCGAGGTAGCGCTGCCGGTAGCGCGTCTCGACAGCGGTGAGCCCGTGCCATTTCTCCGGCAGGGGCACGAAGCACTTGGCGAGGAACTCGAGCCGCTCGGCCCAGATCGTCAGCTCGTTCGTCCGCGTGCGGAAGACATGGCCGGCCGCCCCGATGAGATCGCCGAGGTCGAGCAGGGCGAAGAGGCGGAAGTCGCGTTCGGAGACGGAATCCTTGCGCACGTACACCTGGATGCGGTGCCTGCCGTCCGAGATGACGAGGAAGTTGGCCTTGCCGAAGCGGCGGACCGCCAGCAGGCGGCCGGCCGCCGTCGTCTGCACGCGGCGCGCCTCGAGGGTCTCCCCGTCGGCATCGCCGTAGGAGTCCACGAGGGCCGAGACCGTGTCGGTCGCCGCGAACCGATGCGGATACGGCTCGACCCCCAGCCCCCGCAGCCGGTCCAGGTTCTCGCGCCGCTGCCGAAGCTGATCCGTCTCCCGTTCGTCGCTCATCCGGTCGTTACCGGGCCGGCAGATCCCGCTCGATCTGTCGGGAGACCCCGTCGAGAATGCCGTTGATGAACGCCACCGCCTCGCCGCCGCTGAACGTCTTGGCCAGCTCGAGCGCCTCGTCAATCACGACCGCGGTCGGCGTGTCCGTGTACATGAGCTCGTAGATCGCCATGCGCATGATCAGCCGATCCACCACGGCCATGCGGGCCAGCCGCCAGTTGCGTGCGTTGGATGCCAGCAGCGAGTCGATGGTGTCGAGATGCGTCGTCGTCCCCTCGACCAGCGCGGTGGCGAAGCCGCGCCGCGTCAGCGGGGCGGGATGACACTCCCAGAAGGCGCGGGTCGCCTCCGCGGACCCGTTCGAGCCGGCCCAGCCGACCTCCCACTGGTACAGCAGCTGCAGCGCCGCCTCGCGGCCCCGGTGCCGTTCCGGCCCGATACGTTCGGCAGTCACTGCTCGGACCCGGTGCCGCGGAGCCGGCTCAGCCGCTGCCTGACCGCGGCGAGCTGCACGGCGGCCATCGCCGCCTCCCACCCCTTGTTGGTCTCGTCCGGACCCGCCCGCGCCAGCGCCTCGTCCCGGGAATTCGTCGTGAGCACCCCGAAGGTGATCGGCACGCGGGTGGCCTGCGACGCCGCGGTGATGCCGTGGGCCACCGCGGACGCGATGTAGTCGAAGTGCGGCGTCTCGCCGCGAATGACGCAGCCGAGACAGACGACCGCGTCGAACTCGCCGATCGCCGCCGCCTCGCGGGCGACGAACGGGATCTCGAACGCGCCCGGGACGGCGATCACGACGACCCGGTCGCCCTGCACCCCGGCCCGGGTCAGCGCGGCGACCGCGCCGTCCCGGAGCGGTCCGGTGACGACGTCGTGATACCCGGAGACCACCAGCGCCACGCGCAGGCGGCTCGCGTCCGCAGTGCCGCAGGCCGGCAGGTCCTTCACCGCCCCTTGAACTCCGGCCGACGCTTCTCGAGAAACGCCTGGGTTCCCTCCTGCTTGTCCTCTGTCGCGGCCACCACGCCGAAGAGCGCCGCCTCGTAGTCGCAGCCGTCGTCGAGCGACATCTGCGTTCCGCACCGCACGGCGTCGAGGATGTACCTCACCGCGACGGGCGGCTTGGCGGCCAAGTCGGCCGCCAGCGCGCGCGCTTCGTCCAGCAGCCGGGCGGCGGGCACCACCCGGTTGACCAGGCCGAGACGCCGCGCCTCCTCCGCCGCAACGGGGTTGCCGGTCAGCAGGATCTCGAGCGCGGGCCCCGCCCCGATCAAGCGCGGCAGCCGCTGGGTGCCGCCGTATCCCGGAATGATGCCGAGGTTGATCTCGGGCTGGCCGATACGCGCCGTGTCGGCGGCCACCCGCAGGGTGCAGGCCATGGCGAGCTCGCAGCCGCCGCCGAGCGCAAAGCCGTTGATGGCCGCAATGACCGGCTTGCCGCAACCGGCGATCAGCGCGCACAACGCCTGGCCGCGGCGCGCCACCTCCCGCGCCTCGGCGGGCCCCAGCCGGGCGAGCTCGGCGATGTCCGCACCCGCCACGAACGCGCGCTCGCCCGCGCCGGTCAGGATGACCGTGCGGACCGCGGCATCGTCCCGGAGCCGCTCGAACGCCTCCAGAAGCTCGGTGATGGTGGCCGCGTTCAGCGCGTTCAGGACCTTCGGGCGTGTGACGGTGACGAGGACGACGCCCGTTGACTGGGCGTCCGTGACGGTAGCGTTGTCCATATCGAAAGCACTATACCGCACGCCCGCGCGGCGGCTCGCGGCGCGCCGTCAGAGCGGGAGCGGATACATCAGCCAGCCCAGCAGCACGCCGATGCCGGCGAATGCCGCCCACAGCAGGGCGCCGAACCTCACCTGCTCGCGAGGCTCGTCGCGCATCAGCAACGCGAACACGAGCGACACGAAGCCCGCGAACAGCACCATCAGCAGGAAGTGACTGGCCATGTCAGCGGAGCCGGCTCACTTGCGTCCCCGGGCGATGTCGTAGGCGTCGAGCGCCACCAGGACGTTCAACAGGCCGGCCACGACCAGGAACGTGTTGCCGTGCTCGTAGGTCTCGGCCACCACACGGCCTTCCGCCCACCCCAGGAGGCGCGCACACAGGTACGGCACGCCCATCCCCAGCTCGGCCAGGGCCTGCAGCGTCACCAGCGGCTGCCCGGTGTCGAACGGGAACAGCCGTCCGTGCAACGCCAGGCCGATGGCGAACATCAGGGGCAGCGCGGCGAGCAGGATCAATCCGGTGCGCCGGCGCCCCAGCAGCAGGTGTCCGGCGCCGGGCAGCGCCCAGGCCGCCGCACAGACGAGCGGAGCGCTCGCGGCGAAGGCGGGGGGTGCAGGGTTTGGCCGCGCCATGATCTCTCACCCAACATGCTAACAAGCGGCGCGCGGCCCGTGCCACGACAGGCGACCGACCGCCGCCGCGGCCACGGCCGGCAGAAGCTACAGCGCCTCGAAGTGCGTGAGCCTGCGAAACTCCTCGAAGCGGGTCCGCACCTCCCGGTCGTGCAGCCGCAGAAGCCGCTCGACGCCGAAGTCCTCGACGGTGAACGACGCCAGCGTGCTGCCCGCGATGACCGCCTGCGTCACGACCGCATCCGAGAATCCCGGCGCGGCGGCCAGGTAGCCGACGAACCCGCCCGCGAACGTGTCGCCGGCCCCGGTGGGATCGCGCACCGTCTCGAGCGGCATGGCCGGCGCGGCGAAGAAACTGTCGCCGCGCGTCATCAGCACGCCGTGCTCGCCGCGCTTGATCACGACGCGCTCCGGTCCGAGTCGCCGGATGGCCCGCGCGGCCCGGACCAGATTGTGCTCCCCGCTCAGCTGCCGCGCCTCCTCGTCGTTGATGACGAGCACGTGGACGCGTTGCAATACGCGCCGGAGCTCGTCGGGCGTCTCCTCGATCCAGTAGTTCATCGTGTCGAGCGCGACGAAGTCCGGCGCGGCGACCTGCGCGAGCACCTCGGCCTGCAGCGCGGGGTGGATGTTCGCCAGGAACACGAACGCGCTGTCGCGAAACTGGTCGGGGAGCCGCGGGCGAAAATCCTGGAACACGTTCAGGTGGGTGTAGACGCTCCGGCGCGTGGCGAGATCGGCGCTGTACTCGCCCTTCCAGCGAAACGTCTCGCCCGGCACGCGCTGCAGCCCGGCCAGGTCGATGCGCCGGCCCTCGAAGACCTGCAGATGCTCGGACCCGAAATCGTCGCCGACGACCGCCACCAGGCGGACGCCCGTGAAGTACGAGGCGGCGAGGCTGAAGTAGGTGGCCGCTCCGCCGACGATGCGCGACACCGCGCCGGCCGGCGTCTCGAGCGAGTCGAACGCGACGGAGCCCACGGTGAGGACCGGGCGCATCGATCAGTCCAGGTACTTGGACACCAGCGGCGCGAGCTGCTTCCTCGTCTCGGGTGACATGGCGTCCGGGCGGGTGATGATGGCGGCAGCCAGTGCGGTGGCGCACTCGCAGGTCCTGTCGACCGGCAGCCGCTCGACGACGGCCTTGATGACGGCCTGCGCGGTGGCCGCGTTGCGGACCAGATTCTGGACGATCATCTCGACGGTCACGTGATCGTGATCCGGGTGCCAGCAGTCGTAGTCGGTCACCAGCGCGAGCGTCGCGTAGCAGATCTCCGCCTCGCGCGCGAGCTTCGCCTCCTGGAGGTTCGTCATCCCGATGATGTCCATCCCCCACGATCGATACAGCCGGGACTCGGCCAGGGTGGAGAACTGCGGCCCTTCCATGCACACGTAGGTGCCGCCGTCGTGGACTCGGGCGTCGGTCGTCCGCGCCGACTCGGAGACGATCCCGGTCAGGCAGCGGCAGACGGGGTGCGCGAACGTGATGTGGGCCACGAGCCCACGCCCGAAGAACGTGCCGGCCCGGCCGCGCGTGCGGTCGAGGAACTGGTCGGGGACCACGATGTCGAGGGGCCGGTACCGCTCCTGCAGGCTGCCAACGGCGCTCGCCGACACGATCCACTCGACGCCCAGCGTCTTCATCGCGAATATGTTCGCGCGGAAGTTCAGCTCCGAGGGCAGGATGCGGTGGCCCACGCCGTGACGGGCGAGAAACGCCACGCGCTGCCCGGCCAGCGATGCGACCACGAGCGGTGCCGAGGGATCCCCGAACGGCGTCGACACCGCGACCTCCTCGCGAGCGGTGAGCTCCCCCATGTCGTAGAGGCCGCTCCCCCCGATGACACCGATGCGAACCGGCCGCTCAGGCATCGTCCGCTGCCTGCTTCAGCTCGACGAGCACTCCGTGCGCGCTCGCCGGGTGGATGAACGCCACGAGCGCCCCCTCGGCTCCGGGCCGCGGCGTCTCGTCGATGAGCCGCGCGCCCCGGGCCTTGAGCTGCGCGAGCGCCGCGGCCAGATCATCGACGCGCAGGGTGACGTGGTGCAACCCGGGGCCCCGGCGAGCGATGAAGCGGGCTATCGGCGAGGCGTCCGACGTGGCCTCGAGGAGCTCCAGCGTGGCGCCGCCGGCCCCGATGAAGTGCGCGCGCACGTGCTGCGACGCCACCTCCTCGCTGAGCTCCACCTCCAGCCCCAGCGCGTCGCGATAGAAGGCGAGGGCCGCCTCGACGCTCTCCACCGCGATACCGATATGGTCGAGCACCGCTTTCATGACACGCGCTCCATGATGTCGTCCGCCGCCGCGTACGGATCGAGCGCGCCGGCGGCAATACTGTCGACGGCGTCCGCGAGCAGCGTCCGGGTGTCCTCCCGTTGCTCGAGCCGGTCGATGAACGTCCGCTGCAGCAGCCCGGTGAGCCGGAATCGGGCGCGCGCGCGCCGGCGCTCGCGCGACTCGCCGTGCTCCTGCGCAAATCGCTGGACCGCCTCGATCACCGCCGTGACGCCGCCGCCGGTGGTGGCCCGGGTCTTGAGGACCGGTGGACGCCAGGCGCCGTCGCCGAACTCCCGCAGGGCGAGCATCGCCTCGATGTCGCCAGCGGTCCGGTCGGCCCCGGGGCGGTCGGCCTTGTTGACGACGAAGACGTCGGCGATCTCCATGATGCCGGCCTTCATCGCCTGCACGTCGTCGCCGGCATCCGGGATCGTGACCACGATCGACACGTCCGCGGTCCTGGCGATGTCGACCTCCCCCTGACCGACACCGACCGTCTCGATCAGCACGACCTCCCGCCCCGCGGCATCCAGGATGAGCGCCGCGTCGCTCGTCGCATGCGACACGCCGCCCAGGTGTCCGTGGGTCGCCATGCTCCGCAGGTACACCCCGTCGTCGAGCGTGTGGCGCTGCATCCGAATCCGGTCGCCGAGAATGGCGCCCCCGCTGAACGGGCTGCTGGGATCGATGGCCAGGATGCCGACGGTGCGCTCCAGCCGCCGGTACTCGGCGGCCAACCCGTCGACCAGCGTGCTCTTGCCGACGCCCGGAGCGCCGGTCACGCCGATCACGCGGGCGTGTCCGGTCCGCCCGAACAGCCGCCGCATCAACGCCGGAGCCGCGGCCGGCTCGTTCTCGACCAGGGAGATGGCGCGCGCGAGCGCTCGCTGCTCACCGGCTAGCACCCGGTCCGCCAGATCCACGGCTCCGTCGCCCCCGCGCTCATGACGTGCGGGACTCTATCACACCGCCTTGGACGCGGCTCCGCTTCGGAGTACAGTTCGCCGTGCCCATGCGACGAACCCTGCCCCTGTCACTCGCGTTGCTGTTCATCCTGGTCGCCCACGACGCGTCGGCCGATCTGACCGCCTTCGTCGGCTCCACGCTCACGCCCGCCAACCGCCCGGCGCGCGGCGTGGCGGTGAGCGTGTCGCTGCTGTTCGTGGGGTTCGAGTTCGAGTTCTCCGACACCGGCGCGGATGCGTCGGCCGGGGCGCCGTCGCTGCGCTCCGCGATGTTCAACATCCAGGTGCAGACGCCCCGCGTCGCCGGCGTGCAGGCCTACGGCACGGCCGGTGGCGGGCTCTACCAGGAGCAGCTGGCGGAACGGAAGAAGACCAACCTCGGCACGAACGCCGGCGGGGGCGTGAAGGTTCCGCTGGTCGGACCGATCGGCGTGCGCCTGGACTATCGCGTGTTCGCGCTGCGGGGCAGCCCCCTCTACACCCACGTACAGCGCTTCTACGTCGGCGCCAACCTGGCCTTCTGAGATCAGACGGGGCTGCGCCGCCGTGCGCGCCTTGCGGATCATTCGAGCAGGAAACAACCGGGCAGGTGGTTGTTTCAGGTCAGAACGCGTCGACGGGCTCCAGGTTGATCAGGGCCTGGCCGACCCCGAACGCACCGTTGAACGCTTCGTAGAGGCTCTGGACTTCGGTGGGGAACGTTTCGTTCAGCAGGCCCGCCGCCGAGTAGTCCGCACCGGCGACCGCGGGGTCGATGAGCCAGACGTAGAGCACGTTGCCGTTGGGTCCCGGCTCCAGCGCCCGGTACATCTTCCAGCCGGAGGCCTGGGCCCTGCGCTCCGCGTTCTCGCTGCCAGCCAGCGCGCCGACGAGCCGGCCCGCCACCGACTCGAAGGCGGCGGTCCGATCAGCCCGGATGTAGTTGAGAATCAGCCCGGCCGGAGCCTCGAACGTCTTCGCCGGCTGGGCGGCCTCGGAGCGGTGAGCCAGCGACATCCCGAGAGCCACGCCGGCGGCCGCCGCCACGGCCAGCCCGCCGGCTGCCCGCAGGCGGCGCCAGCCGCACCGGTGCGCCATCCCCACCCAGCTCATCCGCCACCTCCCGATACACGGCAGCCCGCAGGGTGCCGGCGCGGGAGGCCGGCACGCCCAACGCCGCTCGCCGTGGGAACGGTTCGTTCAAGGCGAGGCCGGCCGGCAACGCAGCGCGTGCGCCGGTCAGCCCCCGAAGTTGCGAACCAGATCGAGATTGAGGATCAGCTGCTTCAACTGCGCGTCGGTGTACGACCCGTTGTAGGCCTGGTACAGCTCCTGCACCTGCCCGGGAACCGCCTCGTTCAGGATGGTCGATACTGCGTAGTCGGCCCCGCTGACGACCGGGTCGATCACCCAGACGTACATGACGTTGCCCTGGCCGGTGATGTCGTTGTCGGCCCGGAACACCTTCCAGCCGCGAGCCTGATTCCCCCGGTTCACGTCCAGCGCCGAATCGAGCTCCGCCATGACCCCCTCGAAGGCAGCCGCCTGGGCGGGCTTCACGAAGTGAAACATGAGGGCCCCGTCCCCGCTCAACGCGCGCACCTGCGCCTCGGCCCTGGACGCGGTCAGCCCCATGCCGAGCGCCACTCCGATGGCGAGCATCCCGATCAGCGCACAACCCACGACGACATGCCGGCGTACCGACGTCAGTCTCTCGAACCAGCGCATCTGTGAAGCCTCCTTCCTGGTAAAACGAGCCGCTACTTTACCGTACGCAACCGGCCTAGACAAAAGTCTTCATCACCTCGTTCGCGAGCAGCATCCCGGCGCGGGTCAGCCGCAGCCGCCCGGCGCCATGCGCGAGCAGACCGGCCTCGAGAAAGGGGCCCAGCTCGGCGCCGTAGCGCCCCATGACGTCGACGCCGTAGCGCTCCGCCAACCGCTCGACGTCGAGCCCTTCCACCAGGCGCAGGCCGGTGAACAGGGTGTCCCCGAGCCGCTCGTCGGGCGTCAGCTCCCGGCGCTCCGCGACAGTCGGTGCGCCGCCGCGGACCGCGTCGACGTACCGCCCGGTCTCCGAGACGTTCCTCCATCGCGCGCCGGACCGCGTCGAGTGCGCACCGCAGCCGAACCCGAGCCAGGCGCCGTCGCGCCAGTACTTCAGGTTGTGCCGGCAGCGCTTGCCCGGACGCGCGATGTTCGAGATTTCGTACTGCTCGTACCCCGCCGCATCCGCCCGGGCGAGCGCCTCGAGATACATGGCTGCCGCGTCGTCGTCGGGCGCCAGCGACCAGCCGCCCCGCGCCATCTCTTCGCGCAACGGGGCGTTCGGATACAGCTCGAGCAGGTAGAGCGACGCGTGCTCGGGCCGCAGCGCGAGCAGGGCGTCGACCGACGCGGCGCAGTCGTCGCGCGTCTGCAGCGGCAGCCAGAGCATCAGATCCACGCTCACGTCGCAGCCGGCCGCCTGCGACAACCCGATTGCCTCGATCGCTCGCGCCGCGGTATGCCGGCGTCCCAGACGCGCGAGCTCCGCGTCGAGGAACGACTGCACCCCGAGGCTGATGCGCGTCACGCCCGCACCGACCCAGCCGCGCAGCGCCCGCGCGGTGACGGTTTCCGGGTTGGTCTCGAAACTGACCTCGGCGCCGGGCGCAACCGTGAACCCCGCGCGGCAGGCCTCGATCAGGCGCGCGACCTCCTCCGGGTCCAGCAGCGACGGCGTGCCGCCGCCGAAGTAGATCGTATCGACCCGCGCACCATCGCCGGCGCGGCGAACCTCCGCGTCCAGCGCGTCGACATAGCGGGTCTTCAACGTCGCATCGAACAGGCCCCGGTTGAAGTTGCAGTAGTTGCAGATCGACGCGCAGAACGGGATATGGAGGTAGATCCCGAGCGCCCCCTCCCCGTCGAGCAGCGGCCCGGTGCCGGCCCGCGCGGAGTGCATCGCCGGTCGAGTGCCGCCGGGCCCTCTTGCCACGGCCTCCTAGGAGCCGGCCTTGCCGCCAGACCAGCCGAGATCGAGCCGGTCGTGCTTCAGGTGCGCGCGTGCACGCGTCGTGGTCCGGCGCGGAAGCCGCCGACGCGGCTGGGCCTTCCAGCGCTGGAAGAGGTCCTTGCCCGTCGGGGGATACTCGAACTCGCGGTAGTCCGGTCCGCCGTACTCGAGAAACTCGCACATCTCCCGCAGCCGCGAGTGCATTCGAAAGCCGACGCGCACGAGCAGCGAGTCCAGGTCGTCGGTATCCGGCACGTCCTCGTAGTTGGAGGTGAAGATCGTCGGGCGGCGGTCGTTGTAGCGCGTGTTGACGATGAGATTCATCGTCTCCTCCACCCAGTCGGTGGGCCGCTCGGCGCCCAGGTCGTCGAGCACGAGCAGCTCGGCTTTCATCACGCGCCGCAACACGTCGCCCTCCGATCTGCGCGTGACCGGATTGAACGTGCTGCGAATCGTGCTGAGCAGCGTACGCGTGTCGAAGTACAGGCCGCGGACCGCTTTCGTGAGCACGACCTCGCGCAGCGTCGCGACGGCAATGTGGGTCTTGCCGATGCCGGGTGGACCGATCAGCAGCAGGCCCCTGTCGACGACGGGGAACTGCTCGGCGAAGCCGCGGGCGCTGCCGAGCGCCCGCAGCAGCTGCTCGTTCTCGTAGGCGACGAAGCTCGAGAAATCGCACTTCTGGTACCGGCGCGGGATCCGCGCTTCCTCGAGCAGCGCGCGCGCCACGCGCCGGCGCCAGCAGTCGCAACGCTCCACGCGCCGGACGCCGTCGGCCTCCAGGGCGCGCCAACCGGTGTCGTTGCAGGCTGCGCACTCCATAGAATTGCTGTTGACAGATGCGCGGGGGCCGCTCGCCGCCACCACGCAGGGACGTCTATCAGGATACCCCGGGCCGGCGCCGGCGGCACACCGGACCACCGACTGCCAGGAGTCTGCGCCGTACAACGGTGCAGACTCGCAAGGCGCGCACAGCGCGCCTCGGCGGGAGCGGCGCGGGGCAAAGGGGTCCCCGCAAGCGGACGCCGAGGGTTCGGGGCGCAGCCCCGTCTGATTGAAGCTGGAGCTAGTCGGCTGCCGAGTCGCGCGTGGAGCGGGTCGCGGGGTCGCCGTCGGGCTGCGCCCCGTCCGTGCCGGCCGGCGCAGCCCGGACCAGCGTCGAGGGCGGCGACTTGACCAACGCGGTGCCCAGACGCTGCTCCCAGTCGCCCACCCCACGCGCCAGCTCGCGCTTGACGTAGGCCATGAACTCGTTGACCTCGTGCTGCATGCGGTCCATCTTCTGACGCATGTTCAGGATGATCTCGACTCCGGCCAGGTTGACCCCCAGGTCGCGGGTGAGGGTCAGAATGGTCTCGAGCCGCTCGAGGTCCTCCTGCGCATACAGCCGCGTGTTGCCATCGGTGCGCGACGGCTTGAGCAGCCCTTCCCGCTCGTAGAGGCGCAGCGTCTGGGGGTGAATGTTGTAGCGCCGCGCGACCGTGCTGATCATGAACAACGCTTTCCCGGCTTCCCTGGTAGGCATGGTCGTCACTCGGTGAACAGATCCCGGCGGACGTCGGCCGCGTTGATCCGTCCGAACTCCCGCAGCAGCTGCCTCGACCGCTCGTCCGCAACCGGCGGCACGACGATCCGGATCTCGACGAGCAGATCGCCGCGCGCGCGCCCGGCGGGCGACGGCACGCCCAGCCCCCGCAGCCGGAGCTGCGCGCCGGACTGCGTGCCGGCGCGTACCCGCAGTCTCGCCTCGCCGTCGAGCGTCGGAATCGTGATCGTGGCGCCCAGCGCCGCCTCGTGCACGCCGACCGGCACAGTCAGCGTCAGATCGCTGCCGGTCCGCCCGAACAGGCGATGGCCGCCGACCTTCGCGGTGATGTAGAGATCGCCTGTCGGCGTCCCGCCGCGACCGGCGTTGCCCTTCCCGGCCACGCGCATGCGGGCTCCGTCCGCCACGCCGGCCGGCACCTGGATGGTGATCTCCTCCGTCACCGCCGCCGTGCCGGCGCCCCGACAGGCTGTGCAGGCCCGGTGGCGCTGCCGCCCGGAGCCGCCGCAACTGCTGCACGGCTTGGAGAACACCATGTGGCCGCGCCGCCACTGCGTCGAGCCCCGTCCGTGGCAGTGCGCGCAACGGCTCTCCGCCGCGCGCCGGAGACCGCTCCCGCGACAGGTGGCGCAGCTGTCGAGCCGCGTGACGGCCAGCCGGCGCACCGCACCGCGCAGCGCCTCCTCGAAGCCGAGCGCGACCTCGCCGTGGAGATCACCGCCCGTCTCCTCCCCGCCCGCGGCGTCGGCGCCCGGCCGCTCCAGCACCTCGGAGAACAGCTCCCCGAAGGTGGCCGATGCGCCCGCTGCCGGCGTCGAGAAGTCGAAGCCCCTGAACTCGACCGCGGCCTCCCGGGCGACGACTTGCGGCTCGCCCGCCGAGTCGTAATCCCGCCGCCGCGCCGGGTCGCGGAGCGTTTCGTACGCCTCGGTCGCACGCCGGTAGAATGCCTCCGCCTCGCTGTCTCCCGGATTGAGATCCGGGTGGTACCGCCGTGCCAGGCGCGTGTAGGCGCGGTCGACCTCCATGGACGACGCGCTGCGTTCGACGCCCAGGATGAGGTAGAAGTCCATCGCCTACTTCTTGTCGTCCTCGACCACCTCCGCATCGATGACGTCACCGTCGGCGGCTGCCCCGCCCGCGCCCGGGCCGGGGTCACCGGGCGCCGGCCCGCCGGGCGGCGTCTCGCCTGCGCCCTGGGCGTTCTTGTACAGCTCCTGCGCCGCCTTCTGCTGCGCCGCGTTCAGCTCGTCGAGCGCCTTGGTGATGGCGTCGACGTCCTCGCCCTCGACCGCCTTCTTGACCGCGTCGATTGCATTCTGGACGGCCTGCTTGTCGTCGTCGCCGAGCTTCTCCCCGGACTCCTTGAGCAGCTGCTCCGCCGCATAAACCGTCTGGTCCGCGCGGTTGCGCGTCTCGACCTCCGTCTTCAACCGCTTGTCCTGCTCGGCGTTGGCCTCCGCCTCCTTCATCATGCGGTCGACGTCTTCCTTGCTCAGACCGCTCGACGCGGTGATGGTGATCTTCTGCTCCTTGCCCGTGCCGAGGTCCTTGGCCGACACGTTCACGATGCCGTTGGCGTCGATATCGAACGTGACCTCGATCTGCGGCACGCCGCGCGGCGCGGGCGGGATGCCCACGAGGTGGAACTTCCCGAGCGTCCGGTTGTCCCGCGCCATCGGCCGCTCGCCCTGCAGCACATGCACCTCGACGCTCGTCTGGCCGTCGGCGGCCGTCGAGAACACCTCGCTCTTCTTGGTCGGGATGGTCGTGTTGCGGGGGATGAGCGTCGTCATCACGCTGCCCAGCGTCTCGATCCCGAGCGAGAGCGGCGTGACGTCGAGCAGCAGCAGATCCTTGACCTCGCCAGAGAGCACGCCCGCCTGCACCGCCGCGCCGATCGCCACGACCTCGTCGGGGTTCACGCCCTTGTGCGGCTCGCGGCCGAAGAGCTCCTGGACGATCTGCTGCACCTTCGGCACGCGCGTCGACCCGCCGACGAGCACCACCTCGTCGATCCCGCCGGCATCGATACCGGCGTCCGACAGCGCCTGCCGCACCGGGGGCACCGTCCGCTGGAGAAGATCGTCGACGAGCTGCTCGAACTTCGCGCGCGTCAGCTTCGTCTGAAGATGCTTCGGACCCGACTGGTCGGCCGTGATGAACGGCAGGTTGATCTCGGTCTCCATGAGCGTCGACAGCTCCATCTTGGCCTTTTCGGCCGCTTCCTTCAGCCGCTGGAGCGCCATCCGGTCCTTGCTCAGATCGATGCCTTCGCCGGCCTTGAACTCGCCGACTATCCAGTCGATGAGCCGCTGATCGAGGTTGTCCCCGCCCAGGTGCGTGTCGCCGTTGGTGGACTTGACCTCGACCACGCCCTCGCCGACCTCGAGAATCGAGATGTCGAACGTGCCGCCCCCGAAGTCGAAGACGGCGATGGTCTCGTCCTTCTTCTTGTCGAGCCCGTAGGCGAGCGCCGCGGCGGTGGGCTCGTTGACGATGCGCATGACCTCGAGCCCGGCGATCTGGCCGGCGTCCTTCGTCGCCTGCCGCTGCGCATCGTTGAAGTAGGCCGGTACCGTGATGACGGCCTTCTCCACCTTCTGTCCCAGATACTCCTCGGCCGCCTGCTTGAGCTTCTGCAGCACCATCGCGGAGATCTGCGGCGGCGAGTGATGCTTGCCGACCGCGTCGACCCGGGCGGCGCCGTTCGTCGCCTTGCCGACGACGTACGGCACCATCTTCATCTCCTCGCTGACCTCCTCGTAGCGCCGCCCCATGAACCGCTTGATGGAAAAGATGGTGTTCTCGGGATTGGTGACGGCCTGGCGCTTGGCCACCTGGCCGACGAGCCGCTCGCCAGCCTTGGTGAACGCCACCACCGACGGCGTCAGCCTGCTCCCCTCCGGGTTGGTGACAACGGTCGGCTCGCTGCCCTCCATGACGGCGACGACCGAATTCGTCGTTCCCGAATCGATACCGATGATCTTGCTCATGCGAATCTGTCCCCGTGGCCCGGCCGGCTCGCCGCGGCCCAATCTGCCGGCCGCACCACGTGCGCGGCCGAGCGTCAACCTAATATGCAGTGAATTATAAAATATGAGTTTCCAAATGTAAAATCATGCCGGCGACTGTCCGGCTCGGGGAGATCCGGCGCCTGCCCCTGCACGCCGGCGGCCGATTCGCCGACAAATGTCGTGGAAGCCGCTCAACGCTTCGAAAATCGACCGTGTACAATCCGTTCAGGAAATAGCCTGTGGCCAAGAAGAAGACCAAGCGTTCCACTCGTCGCCGGGCGTCCATCATGGGAGTCTTCGCGGCGGCCGCGCTGCTCGGCGCGGCCAGCGGGGCCCTCTTCGCCTACTCTCCCGACCTGCCGATCATCGTCGAGCTGGACGACTATGCGCCGGGCACCATCACGCGCGTCCACGCGCGAGGCGGGGAGCTGGTCGGCGAGTTCACGACCCAGCGCCGCGTCATCCTCGAGTACGAGGACATCCCGGAGGTGCTGCGCCACGCGATCATCGCGGCCGAGGACGGCGATTTCTTCAACCACATCGGGATCAACATCCCCCGCATCGCCGTCACGCTCGCCGAGAACATCCTGTCGGGCAACCTGACGGGCGCTGGCGCCAGCACGCTGACGATGCAGCTCGCTCGCAACATCACGCTGGGCGGCGAGCAGCTCGGCCTCGAGAAGACCTGGCAGCGAAAGCTGCGGGAGGCGTACTACACGTTCCATCTCGAGAAGCGCTACACGAAGCGCGAGATCTTCACGCTCTACTGCAACCAGATATGGCTCGGGACGGCCCAGCACGCGGCGCACGGGGTCGAAGCCGCATCCCAGCTCTACTTCGGCAAGTCCGTCGGGGATCTCGCGCTCGAGGAAGCGGCGCTCATCGCCGGCATACTGCAGTCGCCCTCGCGGCTGAGCCCGCTGGTGAACCCGGAGCTGGCCCGCAGTCGGCGCAACTACGCGCTCCAGCGCATGGCCGACGAGGGCTACGTCACGCAGGCGGAGGCCGACGCGGCCAAGGCGCAGCCGGTCCACCTGGCCCAACGCGTGCAGCGGACCAATTCGATCGCGCCCTACTTCATCGAAGAGGTGCGGCAGCACCTCGAGGCCGAGTACGGGGCGCAACGCCTGTACGAGGACGGGCTGGTCGTCCACACGACGCTCGACAGCGGGCTGCAGGCGGCCGCCAACCGCG
This sequence comes from Vicinamibacterales bacterium, assembly GCA_965222265.1. Taxonomy (GTDB): domain Bacteria; phylum Acidobacteriota; class Vicinamibacteria; order Vicinamibacterales; family UBA8438; genus JAAXGX01. Next base: position 2,750,767 of record CBDCTP010000003.1, on the reverse strand, counting down.
CCGTTTCGGACGGCCTGCGACGGCTCGACAAGCGCCACGGCTTTCGTCCCGTCGCGCGCAACATCCTCGCCGAGGGGGGCACGCTCCAGGACTACCGGCATGGCCGGTGGCAGCTCGTGATGGCCGCGGGCGACGTCGTGCCCGCCGTCGTCACCGGCGTGAGCGAGAGCCGCATCGGCGTGCGCTTCGGCGACTACGACGCGGTGATTGTCCGCGACGGCTTCGAGTGGATCCGCCGCTCGCCCACGGCGCTCCTCGAGGTGGGCGATCTCGTGACGGTCCACATTGCCGCGATCGACAGTGACGCGGGAACGGTCGAGGTCACCCTGGACCAGGAGCCCGAGGTCGAAGCGGCGCTCATCGCCCTCGAGAACCGCACCGGCCGCATCCTCGCGATGGTGGGGGGCTACAGCTTCGACCGGAGCAAGTTCAATCGCGCGACGCAGGCCTACCGGCAGCTCGGCTCGCTTTTCAAGGGCGTCCTCTACGCCGCAGCCATCGACCAGGGCTACACCGCCACGTCGCTGGTGGACGATGAGCCGGTCAGCTACGACGTCGGTCCCGGGCAGCCGGCCTACGAGCCGACCAACTACGACCGGAAGTACGAGGGGCCGATCACGCTGCGGCACGCGCTCGAGAAGTCGCGCAACGTGCCGGCCGTTAGGTTCATGGACGCCGTCGGGCCCGAGGTCGTCGTCGACTTCGCGCGGCGGCTGGGCATCACCGCGCCGATACCGCCGTTCCTCTCGGTCGCGCTGGGATCGGCGGAGACGACGCTGCAGGAGATCACGAGCGCCTACTCCGTCTTTCCGAACGGCGGGATCCGGATGGTCCCGTACCTGATCGAGCGGATCCTGGACCGCGAGGGCGAGCTGCTCGAAGAAGACGGGCCGGTGCCCCGGGACGCAATCCGGGCGGATACCGCGTACATCATGGTCTCCCTCATGCGGGGTGTCGTCCAGCGCGGGACCGGCCGGGGCGCGTTGCGGCTCGAATGGCCGGTGGGCGGCAAGACGGGGACGATGGACGACTACACCGACGCCTGGTTCGTCGGCTTCGATCCGGAGATCACTGTCGGCGTGTGGGTGGGCTACGACGCGAAGGTCACGCTCGGTCGCGGCGAGGAGGGCGCCCGCGTGGCGCTCCCGATCTGGCGCGACTTCATGCAGGCCTACGTCGACGGGCTGGACCCCGAGACGGAAGCAAGCTTCCTGCCCCCCCCGAACATCGTCTTCGCCGCGGTCGATCCGCGTACCGGCGAGCTCGCCGGGCCGTCGACGTCCGGCGCCATCGAGGAGGCGTTCATCGCGGGGACGGCCCCCGGCACCGCGTTTCGCCGCTGATCAGGCGTCCGCCGGCTTGCGCATCAGGTAGCTCTTGATGAAGACGTCGATGTCGCCGTCGAGCACGCGCTCGACGTTGCCGATCTCGACCTTCGTGCGGTGGTCCTTCACCATCTGGTACGGGTGCAGGACGTAGCTCCGAATCTGGCTGCCGAACGCGATATCCTTCTTCTCGCCTCCGATTTTGTCGAGCTGCTCCTGCTGCTCCCGGCGCTTCAGGTCGAACAGACGGGCGCGCAGCACCTTCATGGCCGCGTCGCGGTTGCGATGCTGGGAGCGTTCGTTCTGGCACGATACGACGATGCCGGTCGGCAGGTGGGTGATGCGCACCGCCGAGTCGGTGACGTTGACGTGCTGGCCGCCGGCTCCGCTGGAGCGGTAGGTGTCGATTCGCAGTTCCTTGTCCTCGACCTCCACTTCCACGTCGTCGGGCAGCTCCGGCCACACGAAGACCGACGCGAACGACGTGTGGCGGCGCGACGCCTGGTCGAACGGCGATATGCGCACCAGACGGTGCACGCCCGCCTCGGCCAGCAGCAGCCCGTACGCGTAGTCGCCCGCGACAGTGATGGTGGCGCTCTTGATCCCCGCCTCGTCCCCGGGCTGGTAGTCGATGATGTCGCGGCTGAACCCGCGCCGTTCCGCCCACCGGAGATAGGCGCGCAGCAGCATCTCGGCCCAGTCCTGCGACTCGGTCCCGCCGGCGCCGGGATGCACGGAGAGGATGGCGTCGCACGCGTCGTGCTCCCCGCCGAGCATCTTCTTGGTCTCGGCCGCCTCGACCTCCGCGGCCAGAGCGTCGAGCCCGCTGATCAGGTCGCCGATGACGTTCTCGCCCTGATCCGCCCATTCGAGCAGCACGTCGAGGTCCTCGCTCCGTCGCTTCAGCGAGCGCGACAGCTCGTGGTCCTCCTGCAGGCGCCGCCGACGGCGCAGCACCCGCTGGGCGTCCTCGGCGTCGTTCCAGAAGTCCGGCGCCGCGGCGCGCTGCTCGAGACGGGCTATCTCCTCGGCCGGGCTGGCCGCGTCAAAGATAGCTCCGGAGATCGGCTGCCCGCTTGACGAGATCCTGATACCGTCGAATGTGTTCCTCGTATGCGATGTCCACGAGTCTCCTCCGCGGTGCTTCCGAGCATCAATTAGACGGGGCTGCGCCCCGAACCCCCGGCGTCCGCTTGCGGGGCCCCTTCGCCCCGCGCCGGGCTTCCATCAGACGGGGCTACGCCCCGAACCCCCGGCGTCCGCTTGCGGGGCCCCTTCGCCCCGCGCCGGGCTTCCATCAGACGGGGCTACGCCCCGAACCCCCGGCGTCCGCTTGCGGGGCCCCTTCGCCCCGCGCCGGGCTTCCATCAGACGGGGCTACGCCCCGAACCCCCGGCGTCCGCTTGCGGGGGCCCCTTCGCCCCGCGCCGCTCCCGCCGAGGCGCGCGGTGCGCGCCTTTGCGGCCGGATCAGCGGCTGCGGCGTGTCCCGGCCCACAGTGCGAGCACCGTCACGCAGAAGCAGGCATACGCCAGGACGTCTCCGGTCCGGCTGTAGACGGTGCGCTCGTAGAGCAGCCGCACATCGGCCGCTACGGTGCGCCGCACGAACAGCGGCGTGCGCGCCACGATCCGGCCGTAGGGGTCGACGACACCGCTGATGCCGGTGTTGGCCGCACGTACCAGGAACCGGCCCTGCTCGATGGCGCGCATGGCGGCCTGCTGGAAGTGCTGATAGGGCGCCGCCGACCGTCCGTACCAGGCGTCGTTGGTGACGGTCGTCAGGAGCCGGCTTCCGCGCGTCACGAACCCGCGTACCAATCCAGGATAGATGATCTCGTAGCAGATTGCCGTGCCCAGCGGCTGGCCGTCCATGACCAGCGGCCGGGGTCCGGGACCCGCCGAGAAATCGCCGACCGCCTCCACGAGCGGCGAGACGAAGAACAGCAGCCGCCGCAGCGGGACGTACTCCCCGAACGGGACCAGGTGGTGCTTGCGGTAGAACCCGGCCGTGCGGCCCGTCGCGTCGACGAGGACGGCGGCGTTGAAGTAGCGCGGAGCGCCGTCGCGCACCACCTCGGTGGTGCCGAACAGCAGGTGCGCGCCCGTCTCGCGCGCGACGGACCGAATGGACGCGGTCCGCGCCGGGTCGCTCTCGAAGGCGAACGGTGTCGCGGCTTCGGGCCACACCACCAGGCGCGCGCCGGCGGCCGCGGCCGACCGCGTCAGATCGAGGTACGTGTCCAGAATGCGGTCGCGCAGGACCGGGTTCCACTTGTCGTCCTGCGCCACGTTGCCCTGCACGGCGGCCACGCGCAACGGCTGTCCCCGCTCGAGGAGCGTGCTCGCCTCGAGCCGCCATCCGCCGAAGCCGACCGCGGCGAGCATGACGGCCGCCATGCCGACCAGCGGCCTCACGCAGCGCGCGTCGCGCACGATCACGGCGAACGCGAGGGTGGCGTTGACCGCCGCCACCAGGGCCGACAGCCCGAGTACGCCGACCAGGCTCGCGACCTGGGCGACGGGCAGCACCGCCGTCTGGCTGTAGCCGAGCAGCTCCCACGGGAAGCCGGTGAACAGATGGATCCGTCCCAGCTCCGTCGTGACCCACAGCGCTGGAGCACAGGCCACGGCTACGGTCCCGAAGCGGCGGCGGAGCAGCGCCGTTCCGGCCGCGAACAGGGCCGGGAACAGGGCCAGATAGGCCACGAGCAGCACGTGGACGATCCAGGAAGCCGCGTCCGCCAGCCCGCCGTACTCGGTCATGACGCGCGGGATCCAGTACAGGACGCCTCCGAAGTACACGATCCCGGCCAGCAGGCCGTGCCCGAAGGCGCGCGCCACCGAGCCCGCCAGCACGACCGGCACGAGCAGCGGCACCAGCGCAATCCACGCAAGCGCGGGATGGCCCCAGCGGGGGAAGCTGAGCGCAAGGAGGGCGCCCGATGCAGCCGCGAGCGCCAGACCGAGATACCGGGACACTGGAACTAGCGGGTAATCCAGGGCTTGAAGTGCTCTTCTCGCTCCAGCCGCAGGCGAATCTGCTCAGCCTGACTGTAGACGGTGTAGCGGCCCACGCGCACGCGGTACAGCGCGATCGCTTCGTCCGGCGCGGGGGCACGGACATAGGCGGGAAACCCCTTGGCGATCAGCCGGCCGACTACCTGCTCGGCCGCGTCGGGGGCCTGCAGGGCCGCCACCTGCACGGTGTACGCGGAGCCGATGGAGGGTGGGGCCGGGCGCGCCACCGGCTCGGGCGGCGGCTCCGCGGCGACAGGGGCGGGGTCCGGCTCCTCGAAATCGGGAAGCGCCTCCGCGACCGTGTCGTCCGCCTCCAGCCGCCCGTGATAGGTCAGATCGTCGGCCGCGCTGGCGGCGGCCGAAGGCTCGCCGCTCACGAGGCTGAGCACCGCCGGACGCGGCTCCTCCGGCGGCTCCGGGACGGCGGCCGCGGCGGCGGCCGTCACCGCGGACGGATCGCCCGCGAAGGCCTGCCGGCGCACCGTTCCCTGGCCGACACGCACACCGCTCAGGAACAGCAGGGCGCCGCCGACCGTTGCCACCATGACGAAGAAGACGAGCTGCTTGGTGGGGCGTGAACTGGTTGTCGACGCCAAGGAAGCCCTCGCTGGTCGCCGCCCGACTCGGTCGCGTCCGCGCGGATCAGGATGAAGCGTCCCGCTTCATCGGAATCAGCGCGCTGAGCAGGTCGATCGGCAACGGGAAGACAAGCGTCGAGTTCTTCTCGCCAGCCACTTCCGTGGCCGTCTGCAGGTAGCGGAGCGTGACCGCCAAGGGTTCCTGCGCAATCACGCCGGCTGCCTCCGCCAGCTTCTCGGACGCCAGGTACTCGCCTTCCGCGTGAATGATCTTAGCACGCTTCTCGCGCTCCGCCTCCGCCTGCCGGGCCATCGCCCGCTGCATGTCGGGCGGCAGATCCACGTGCTTGACCTCGACCGCCGACACCTTGACCCCCCACGGGTCGGTCTGCGTGTCGAGAATCTGCTGCAGCTCCTTGTTCAGCGACTCGCGCTCCGACAGGAGACCGTCGAGCTCGACCTGGCCCAGCACGCTGCGCAGCGTCGTCTGGGCCAGCTGCGACGTCGCGTAGTGGAAGTTCTCGACTTCCACGATGGCCCGCTGGGGATCCATCACGCGGAAATAGACGACGGCATTGACCTTGACCGACACGTTGTCCTTCGTGATGACGTCCTGCGGCGGGACGTCCATGACGATCGTCCGCAGGCTGACCCGCACCATCCGATCGATGGGGGCGAATACCAGGATGACGCCCGGGCCCTTCGGCCTCGGATACAGCTTCCCGAGTCGAAAGATGACGCCGCGTTCGTACTCGTTCAGGATCTTGATGGAGCTCGCCAGGTACAGAACCACGATCAAGCCGAACATCAACAGCGGGCTCACGGTCATTGCTTTGCTCCTCCGGACGCCGGGAGCGGCTCTCGCTTGACGGTCAGCCGCATGCCGTCGACCGCGACGACGCGCACCCGCGCGCCGGCCTCGATATCTTCAGCGGCCGTCGCAGCCCACAGCTCGCCATGCGTGGACACCCTGCCCGCGCGGGCGGCCGCGATCGGCTCGGTGGCTCGGCCGAGCTGCTCGATCATGCCGCTGGTGCCCGTCACCGGCCGGCGGAGCTGCGATCGGACGCCCAACCTGGCCAGCAGCGAGACGATGAGGCCGAGCGCCAGCATCGACGACAGGACGAACGGCCAACTCAACTGCATCTCGGGCGCCGGCGAGTCGATCAGCATGAGGGCGCCCAGCACCATGCTGATCATGCCTCCGGCCCCCAGCAAACCGTAGGTTGCGGTCAGCACCTCGGCCACCAGGAGCGCCAGCCCGAACACGATGAGCAGCAGCCCCACGTAGTTGATCGGCAGTATCTGAAACGCGAAGAACGCGAGCAGGAGACACAGCACGCCGGCAACGCCCGGCACGATCCCGCCCGGGTTCCAGAGCTCGATCGTCAACCCCAGCGTGCCGAGGCTGAGCAGGATGACCGCCACCTGCGGATGCGCGACCGCGCTGAGCAGCCGCTGGCGCCAGTTCATCTCGACCCGCTCGACATCGGCGTCGGCCGTGCGCAGCACCACCGTGTCGCCGCCCCAGCGGGTCACCTCGCGGCCATCGAGCTGCTCGAGCAGCGCGTCCAGGTCGGATGCCACGAGGTCGATCAGCGGCGGGCTGGCCTCGAGCGCCTCCTGCTCCGTGAACGACTGGCTCTCGGTCACGGCCTTCTCGGCCAGCTCGACGTTCCGCCTGCGCTGACTCGCCAGCGAGCGGGCGTACGCGGCAACGTCCGAGGCCGCCTTCTCGGCCATCGTCTCGTCCATCGGCTGTCCGGTTCCCGCGACGGGATGGGCAGCCCCGATGTGCGTGCCCGGCGCCATGGCAGCCACGTCGGCGGCAATCGTGATCAGGAAGCCCGCCGATGCGGCCCGGGTCCCGCTCGGCGCCACGAAGACGACGACCGGAGTTTCCGCCTCGATGATGCTCGTGTTGATGGCGCGGGTCGCATCGACGAGCCCGCCCGGCGTCTGTAGCATGAAGACGACGAGATCGGCGTCCGCCGCGTCGGCCTGCGCGATCGTCTGGTCGATGAACTCGGCCGACACGGGGTGGATCAGCGCATCCACCTCCGCCACGTACACCTGCGGCCGGCCGCTCGTGCTGCCGGGCTCCTGGCCGGCGGTGACGAACGAGCAGAGGGCCGCTGCCGCCAGCCAACCGGCGGCGCGTCGAACGTGAAGGCGAACCGAGTGCAGTCGCATGGCGCGGGCGGTGCTCGATTCCAAGGTACCGAAGCGCCGGCGGGCTGTCAACGTCGAGCGCGTGCCGCGCCCCTCCGCGCCCCGTGCAAATCGGGTGTTGTACGATCCGCGCGATACGTCGCTCGTCAACATCGATACCCCCGGCTGACCAGCCGGACCGACTCCGGCCGCCCGTCGACGATCATGATGCTTGCCCTACACGACACGCTGCGCACACGCCTCCGGGGCGTGCTGACCGAACTCTATGGCCTCGACGCGGATGCCCTGCCTCCCCTCGTGGTGGAGTCGCCGCCGAACCGCGCGCTCGGCGATCTGGCCATTACCGTCGCGTTCGAGCTGGCACGCACGCTGCGCAAGGCGCCCCGCATCATCGCCCGCGAGATCGTCGACGGCCTGGGCGCGATCGACGGCGTCGCGCGGGCGGACGCCGCCCCGAGCGGCTACGTGAACCTGTACCTCGATCGCCCGGCGTGGCTGCAGCGCGCCCTCGCAGCGGGCGCGGCCACGCAGCCAACGCCGCAGCCCGCGAAAACCATCGTCGAGCACACCGCCATCAACCCCAACAAGGCGGCCCACATCGGTCACCTGCGCAACTCGGCGCTCGGCGACACGCTCGTCCGGTTGCTGCGCTTTCAGGGGCATCCCGTCGAGACCCAGAACTACATCGACGACACCGGGGTGCAGGTGGCCGACGTCGTCGTCGGGTTCCTGCAGCTGGAGACCCGGACGCTCGACGATGTCCGCCGGCTCGCGGAAACGACGCGCTTCGACTACTACTGCTGGGACCTGTACGCGCGCGTGACCGAGTGGTACGAGGGCGACCCGCAGCGGCTCGACGCCCGGGCGCGCGCGCTGCGCGACCTCGAGCACGGCCGGAACGACACGGCCGAGATGGCGCGCCTCGTCGCCGGGCGCATCGTCGGGCTGCACCTGGCGACCATGGATCGGCTCAACGTCGAGTACGACCTCCTGAGCTGGGAGAGCGACATCCTGCGTCTCGACTTCTGGACGACCGCGTTCGACATCCTCAAGGCGGCCGGCGTGGTCTCGTTCGAGACGCAGGGCAAGCAGGCCGGCTGCTGGGTGATGCCGATCGACGGCGCGGGTGAGGAAAACGCAGCGGCGGAGGACGAAGCGGAGGAGACGCCCGCGAACGGCGACCCGGCCGAGGTGCGGCCGCGAACGAAGGTCATCGTGCGGTCGGACGGCACGGTCACGTACGTCGGCAAGGACATCGCCTATCAGTTCTGGAAGTTCGGGGTCCTGGGCAAGGACTTCCCCATTCGCCGCTACGGCAGGCAGCGTTCCGGCCGCGAGCTGTGGACGACCGGCGCCGTCGCGGCGGACCCGGCCGCCGACGCAGCGCCCCCCTTCGGACGTGCGGCCGCCGTCTACAACGTCATCGACACCCGTCAGTCGTATCTCCAGCAGCTTCTCAAGCAGGCGCTGGCGGCCGTGGGCCACACGCGCGAATCGGAACGCTCGATCCACTTCTCGTACGAGATGGTCGCGCTGTCGCACGCGACCGCGCGCGCCCTCGGCTACGACGCGGAGGTGGGCTCGGGGCGGCCGTTCGTCGAGGTGTCGGGACGCAAGGGGCTCGGGGTGAAGGCCGACGACCTCCTCGACCGCGTGATCGCGGCGGCGCGCACGGAGGTGAGCGCCCGCAACGCCGCGCTGAGCGATGCCGAAGCGGATCGCATTGCAGCCGCCATCGGCACGGCGGCCGTGCGCTACTTCATGATCAAGTACTCGCGCGGCAAGGTCATCGCGTTCGACATCGACGAAGCCCTCAGCTTCGAGGGCGAGAGCGGTCCGTACCTGCAGTACGCGGCCGTCCGCGCGACGAACATCCTCGAGAAGCTGCGCGCCCGGGACGGGACGGACGAGCAGGCCGTGGCGGCGGCCGTGCCGGAGCTGTCACCGGCGGCGCTCGCCGACCCGGACGGCACGGACCTGTGGGCGCTCGTGCTGGACGCCGCCCGGCTCGACGAGATCGTGGAGCAGGCGGTGCGCTCGCTGGAGCTGTCGGTGCTGGCCAAGTACGCCTTCGGCCTGGCGCAGGCCTTCAACACCTTCTACCACCGGTATCCGGTGATCAGCGAAGACCGCCGCGACGTGCGCCTGTGGCGCGCGGCCGTGGTCGTCTACCTGCGGCGGCAACTGACGCGCGCCCTGAACCTGATGGGGTGCGAGGTCCCGCCCCGCATGTAGCCCGGCCTGCGGCTCCGCTTCCCGCCCAACCAATCCTGCCAAGCCCGGGATCGGTGAAGGTCAACGGGCTACCGTGGACGTCCCGCTCGTCAACGGCCCTCCCTATCCGCCGAGGACTCCCAAATCGCGCAGCCCCGCAAGCAGGTTGCGCTCGAAGACCTGAGACGAAGCCGACCGTCTCAAGGCATCAATCGACTGGCGCTGAGCGATGGCAGGTAGAAGTGTCGCGCTACGAGACCTCCGGGCCCCACGGACCGAACGGAGAGCTGCCTCGAGACATGCCTTCGGATCAGGATGGGCCTCCGCCTGTGCCGCGTCGCCAGGCAGGTCAAGGTCTGCTGCCGCACCCTGATATCCCAGCGTCTCAAGCACTGCCCCAGGGTCCGCCAAGGCCCACGATTCGGTCATGGACATCGGCGTCAGCAAGACACACCGTTCCGGAGGCAGTTCGCAGAGTTGGTGCATCTGCCTGCAGTAGGCAGTGCTTCGGTCATCAAGTCTGGCTAGCTGTCCTCGTCCACCGGTGTCCGCGTGCACGAACACCAGGTGGAACGCATCGTGGCCGGCACATGCTTCTGCCGCTACCGCGTCCACGGATCGATCTCGCTTGCCGAAGTGCAAACTGGGACGCGCAGGGATGTCCACTGGCAATCTACCGTCCCTCAAGACGATCGACTCAATGACGCGCGGAAGAGGAACCTTGAAGTAGGAGAAGTCAGAAGACCCCTCGCAGAAGGCTCTCCTCAAACAGGTGTGGGTGGGTTGAGGTCGATGGGCGCGACCGGGAGTAGCTACGAGACGGCCCGCCTGTCAACGCGCTGCGCGCGTTCTCCGCTTCGCTGCGAGCCTGTCGGGTGACAGGCCGACCGTCGCTCCGCTGAGGGTGCAGTTATGGGCCTTGCGGCCCGGGCTGGACGGAAGCGTCCGGGCGGTCGAGAGGTTGTGTCGCCGACAGCGGGCGTCTACGGCGGGATGGGCTGGCCGGCCTCCCGTCGGCCGACGGAAGTCATTGAAAACGCAGGGGCTTCCTGTTCTCATTGGTGTTGCAATAGGACAACCAATGAGGAGGAGGACAGCCCCATGCGTGTGACCACACTACTACGCCGACTGCTGGGAGTCACGCAGTTGTGCGTCGAGCAGGTGCGCATCGGGACGACTGGGATGTTGAGCGTGTCGGCGCGGCCGTCGTGGCGTCGGTCCCGGTGAGGTTGCCCCGATCCCGTGGACGGGTTAACGCTTGCGGGTTCACATGATGACAGGTCCTTGGTCTTCCGTGTTAGTCATCGACGATGAGCGCTGTGGGAGTGTGGGAAACTCGCGGCCCCGGCGCAGGCATAGTCGGCAGCGCTCGCCCGCGAGATTTCCAACGGCGTGTGGGCGCCCGTCTCGCTGACCTCCGGATTCAGCGCGACGTCGACCGGGCGTCCATGCGCCGGGCACTTCCACAGCGCCCCGTGGGGATACGGTGCGCGGTTCGAGCATGCGGTGACGCCTTCGGCAACCGCCGGGGCCGAGGGGAGCTCGGCGACCCGGCAGGCCCGCCGTCATCTCCTCCCGACAGGTCCCACAGCAGCTATCCGGCTTGCGAAGCCGGAGGCGAGCCGTGTGCCTGTAGACCATCGTTCCCTCCGTGTGTTTCCAGAAGAAAGCCGGTGACGACGCGAGTCGGCGCCGGCGAGCCGGGCCCGAACGGACTCGTGTGCGGCTGCAGCGCCTCCACCGGCCGCTCAACGTCCGCAGCGGCTGCCGCATGGAGACGTTCAAACTCCAGCGGCGACAGGTAGCCGAGCGCAGAATGGCGGCGGCGCGTGTTGTACCAACCTTCGACGAACTCGAACACGGCCGCCCGCGCCTCGGCGTGCGTCGCCAGCCTCGTCCGGTCGAGCAGCTCGCACTCGAGCGTCGCGAAGAAGCTCTCGGCCATCGCATTATCGAAGCAATCGCCCACCGAGCCCATCGACAGCGCCACGCCCCATTTCCGGCAGCGGGCACCGAAGGCCAGCGACGTGTACTGGCAGCCTTGGTCGGAGTGATGGACGACCGCGTCGGGCCGGCGTTGCGCCACGGCCATCTCCAGCGCTTCGATCACCAGCGCCGTGCGCAGGTGCGGGGCCATCGCCCAGCCGACGGGACACCCGACACACTACCCATCTCGAAGACCTTCCTGACTTCGCGACCATCACTCGTGAGGCGCATCCCTTCCAAGGCCAACGTCTCGCGGTCTTGAGGCGGATGCACCGGCAAGGCGGGCACCAGCTTCTGTTGCTGTTTCCAGATGGAGGCCGGCGGTTGGTGCCGGTCGCCTGGACCGACGCCGCATCAGCCGGCGCGGACGACCGTGTCGCCCGCGCCGCACACACTCTGGCCGGCATCGCCGACTTGTTGCGGATGCGGACGGTTGTCGACGCTCTTCTCCGTCGCCTTGAAGCGGAGGAGGAGCATGCAACTGAATCTCGGCTTTCTGAAGGACCCGCGCCCCGACCAGAACGTGTGGGCGGCGCTGGAGGACGAGCAGCGCATCGGTGTGCTGGACGTGCTGGAGAGACTCATCGTGCAAGCGGCGCGACCCGAACCGGAAAAAGAGGACGACGATGAGTGAGACGAAAGTCCAGCCCACCCACCTGCGCCGCGCCGCCGTCGTGTACGTGCGACAGTCCACTGTCGCCCAGGTCGAGCAGAATCGCGAATCGACGCGACGGCAATATGATCTGGCCGAACGGGCGCGCCAGCTCGGGTGGCGCACCGATCAGATCACGGTGCTCGACGAGGACCTGGGGTTGTCTGCTGCGACCACGCAGGGGCGGGGTGGCTTCGCCCGCATGACCGCGCAGGTCGCCCTCGGACACGTCGGCATTCTCCTCGGCCTGGAAGTCTCGCGGCTGGCCCGCAACAACGCCGACTGGTACCGGTTGCTCGACCTGTGCGGCATGACCGACACGCTGATTGGCGATGCCGACGGCGTGTACGATCCGAACGTCTTCAACGACCGGCTCATACTCGGGCTGAAGGGGACGATGAGCGAGGCCGAACTGCATGTCCTGCATGCGCGCCTCGACGGCGGGATCCGCAACAAGGCGGCCCGCGGAGAGCTGCGTTGCGGTCTGCCCGTCGGGCTCGTCTGGGGCGAGCGCGACGGCGAGATCCGGCTGCATCCCGACGAAGCGGTCACCGGGGCCGTTGGTGCCGTTTTCGAGCGGTTCGCCGAATTTGGGTCGGTGCGCCGCGTCTGGTTGTGGTTCATCTCCGAGAAGCTCACGTTTCCGCTGCGCTTGAACCACGGCGACACCATCCGCTGGGTTCCTCCGTCGTATCATGCGATTCATCAGGTACTCACCAATCCGGCCTATGCTGGCGCCTACACGTACGGCAAGTCGAGGCAGGAGCGCGTCGTCGACGAAAACGGTGTGGTGCGCCAGCGTGTGCGTCGAGTACCGCGCTCGGAGTGGCCAGTGCTGATCACCGACCACCACCCGGGCTATATCGACTGGCCGACCTACGAGGACAACCTCGCCCGCATCGCCGGCAACACGCGGCCGCGACCGCATGCAGCGGGGAGCGGCGCGGCCAGAGAGGGAAGCGCGCTGCTGCAAGGCATCGCCACGTGCGGCCACTGCGGGCGGCGGCTGTATGTCCATTACCGGGGACGAAACGCCTCGCCGGGCTATCACTGTTCGGGTCAGGACATTGACCAGGAAAGAGGCGTGTACTGCCTGTACATCGGCGGCGTGCAGATCGACCAGGCGGTCTCCGAGGCCGTGCTCGCCGCGGCGCAGCCGGGCGGTCTGGAGGCCGCGTTGCGCGCCGCCGAACGCATCGAAGCCGATCACGACGGCGCGCTCGAACAGTGGCGTCTGGCCGTCGAACGGGCGCGCTATGAAGCCGAGCGCGCCGAACGCCGGTACCGCGCCGTCGAGCCCGAGAATCGCCTCGTCGCCCGCGGCCTCGAGACGGAATGGGAACAGCGCCTGAGCGAACTCGAACAAGCGCGGTCCGAACTCGAACGCCGCGAGCGGCGCCGACCGCGCGAACTGACGACCGACGAGCGCAAGGCCGTACTCGCACTCGGCATGGACCTGCCGCGGGTCTGGAAGGCGCCCACCACCACGGCGCGGGACAAGAAAGAGTTGCTGCGCACATTGCTCGATGAAGTCATCGTCGCCGCGCCGCGCGGTGGACACACCGCCCACCTGACGCTGCGTTGGCGTGGGGGTCTGCTGACCGAGCTCGACATTGATCGCCCGCGGACGCGCCAGCCGCCGATCCGAACCGACGAGGACACCCTTGAACTCGTGCGCCGCCTGGCCCGCCACTATCCCGATGCGGTGATCGCCGGCATCCTGAGCCGCCAAGGCAAGAAGACCGCCTACGGCCACCCCTTCACCGCCATGCATGTCGGGAACCTGCGCCGCAACTGGAACCTCGGGCGATTCGACCCGGCCACCCGCTCGACCGACGGTGAACTGGTCAGCATCCAGCAAGCGGCCGAGCGCGTGGAGATGGCGCCCTCGACCCTCCACCGCTGGATCAACGACGGATTCATTGCCGGCGAACAGCTCACGCCCGGGGCACCGTGGAGGATCCGCATCACCCCGGAACTGCTCGCCCGCTTCGTCGAACACGAACAGACGCCGGCGGGGTACGTGCCGATGCAGGACGCGACTCGACTCCTCGGCGTGTCGCGCCAGACGGTGTTGCAGCGTGTCAAGCGCGGCGAACTCGACGCCGTGCATGTCCACCACGGGAAGAGAAAAGGCCTGCGAATCAAGGTGATCGACGATCAAGCCACGCTGTTCAAACACTCCTCATAAGTTTGGGGGCAGTATGACGATGGACCCACGACGCGGCGGCTGAACACGTCGAGGACGATGGCCAGGTAGAGGAAACCCGCCAGGGTCGGCACATAGGTGATGTCCGATACCCAAAGCCGGTTCGGCGCATCCGCTTCGAAGCGGCGCTCCACCAGGTCCGGGGCCGGCCGGGCCTGCGTATCGCGGCGCGTCGTGCGCGGCCCGCGGCGCCGGCTCACACCGACAAGGCCCGCGGTGCGCATCACCCGCGCGACCCGCTTGCGGCTGACCGGGACGCCGTCGTCGGCCAGGTCGGCGTGAATCCGCGGCGCGCCGTACGTGCCCCGGCTGCGAGCGTGAATCTCCCGCACGCGGGTGGTCAGCTCGGCATCGGCCCGGGCGCGAGCCGACGGGGGGCGTCGACGCCACGCGTAGTACCCGCTCGGGGAGACACCGAGCACGCGGGCCATCGTGGCGACGCGGAACCGAGCCTGATTCGCATTCATGAACCGGTAGTCCTCCCGGGTCCGATCTCCCGTGCGAACCAGGCAGTTGCTTTTGCCAATATCTCCCGTTCTTCGCGCAGCCGACGCACCTCACGGCGAAGCCGGCGAATCTCTTCACGCTCCTCGGTGTTCAGGCCGTCGCTGCGCGCTCCCGCGTCGCGATCCGCCGGCGCGACCCACTTGCGTATGGCCTCGGCCGACGGCTCGAACTCCCGAGCCAGCTCTCCCGGTTTACGTCCAGACCGAACCAGCTCGACCATCTGCTGCCGGAATGCCGCCGGGTACGGCGGTCTCGACTTCGGCATCGTGGACTCCTCCTCACCAACAGGTTAGGTGTCCACGAAATCGGGTCAACTCCAGGGGCGGGAAGCTCCTGATCACGCACCTGGGCGAGGACTACGTCTCGCGGATGTTCGCGATGCACGACGGCCGCGTGCCGGCGGAAGCGGACCTGATCTGCTACTGGTTCGAGAAGGCGGGCCGGCAGATCGCCTCGGGCAAGGCGCCGCGGGCCGGGCTCGTCGCGACGAACTCGATCCGCGCGGCGGCGCGACCCGGCGGGCGCTGCAAGGCAGCGACGGACACGCGCCGGATCTTCGAGGCGTGGGGCGACGAGCCGTGGGTGATCGACGGCGCGGCGGTGGGATATCGCTGGTCTGCTTCTCGTGTATCGGCGACGAGTTCGTGTCCGGCGATCGGCTCGACGGCCAGTCTGTCGACGAGATTTACGCCGACCTGACGGCGCGCCGCGGCAGCGTCTGGCGTAGCGTCGGTCGACAACTCACAGCGTTGACCGCATCCAGGCGGTGGCGAGGCTGTCGGCGTACTCGTTCCAGCGGTTGCCGGCGTGGGCAGGGGTCCACCGCAGCCGGCAGCCCGGATGGGCGCGGTAGAGTGCCAGGAGCTCCTTGACCAGGTCCAGGTTCCTGATCGGACCGGCCTTTCGCTTCCAGCCGGCGCCCTCCCACCCCGGAGCCCAGCGGGTGATCGTGTTCACGTACAGCTCGCTGTCGGTGAGGACGTCGATCGTGGTATCCGCCGGCAGCATCGTGAACGCTTCGATCAGCGCCCGCAACTCCATGCGGTTGTTCGTCGTGTCCGGCTCGTGGCCGTGGGCCTGCCGGACGATCCGCCCGTTCTCGACCCACACGACGCCCCAGCCGCCGGGGCCGGGATTTGGCACGGAGCTGCCGTCGGTGAACACGCCTGAGCCGGCGCCGGGGCTCTCTTCGTACTTCGAGAGGACCTCGGTGAGCGTCAGGTTCTCCTCGCGCAGGGTGCGGCTGCGGTCCGCGCTACCGCCGCGGCCGGTCTGGCCGGCGGGTCGGGTCCCGGCCCGCTTCTTCGGCGAATGCGCCCGGCAGTACTTCGGCACCCAGCCGCGATACCTGTCGAGCGTGGCCGGCGCGACCTCGAAAGGCGCACCGCATATGTGGCAGGTGAAACGGGGCACGGCGGAAGGATACGACAGGCGGGACTCTGGTCCTTGATTCGCGCGAGCGAGCGTTGTCGCGCGCCGGTGATCCACTTCAGCGAAATCCGCAGCATGCCCGGAGTGAGCCGTACGACGAGCTTTCGCACGCGCACGTCCGGCTGTTCTCCCGGCAGCCCAGCGCAACGGGATGGGCACCGGCGGGGTTCGTCGGCTCAATCGCTCATCACCAAGCTGCCTGAGCAGGTCGGCTCAGCGAACAGACTTCTTCCATGGGCTGATAGGGTCGCTGAGCAACCTGCCAGGCAAAGGGCGGACAGCTGCTGCCGGGCGGCTGCCCCCCCGGCCCAGCCGCGCGATGAGGGAGTTAACGGATCGGCCGTTATCGGATGCCGACCACGCGCTCGAGCCGCTCGATGCGCTCGAGTAGCGTCGCCTCCGACGGCTTCTGGCTGGCCTGGAAGACGGCTACGGCGATCGCCACCAGCGCGACGATCGCCCAGAGCTCCGCCCGGAGTCGCACAAACTTCAACGGCAGCAGCCCATCGCCCGACCAGCGGTACGCCGCCACGAGCTCGCGAACGTGGTCCGCAACTGCCCGGAAGGACCGGGACGCGGCTGCCAACAGCCCGGCAGCATAGTCGGCCATCAGCCGCGACAGTAGCACAGGGCGAGGCCCAGGACCGACGGGATCGTCAGACGCTGGAGCGGGCCTTGCGCCGCGCCTTCCTCTGGTTGCGCCGGCGCGAAACGACGCACGGTCGCCATCGTACGCAGCGTGCCGACCCGCACAGCGGCTGCAGGTCGTCCGGCGCTCACGAGCCGGCTCCCGCCCGCAGATCTCGCCCCCTCCCGCAAACAACCCGCTTGAAGTACTTCTTGAGTCCCGTCTTGATCTTGAGGCCGTTGTCGAGCGGCGGGTGCAGCACGTCGCGAAGACCGCCGTCCTCACGGCTGAGATCGATCCTGACCAGCAACCAGAGCTTCGTGAGCTGCGGGACGTCTTCGAGGACCGGGTGATGGCGAGCGCCATTGGCGTGGCGCGGGTGCATGAGTGCCTCCTGCGCCGCGAGCGGGTACCGGGCCTCCGTGCCATCTGGTCGGTCCCATTGCGCATCGAGTCCAGGCGCGCCAGTCTGTAGACACCCGGACTACCTGCCCTGTCCGCCCAGTTCCTGGGCACGAGCCACGCCTAGCAGCCCGTGGAAGAAGTCTGATCGCTGAGCCCTGCTGTTCAGGCAGCTTGGCGATGAGCAATTGAGCCGACGAGGGCCGTCGGTGTCCATTTGAACCCCCAGGCGCGCGTCAGACGCCCCCAGCGGTCGATCAGACGGTCGATCAGGCGGCAAATCGCCGAAAGAGCCCGCCCCTGCAGGCTCCGGGGCGTACCGATGCCGGTCTGGTGGCGCAGGAGCAGCCCGATGTTGCAGGCGGCCGCCTGGATCAGCACCCGCTTGCGGACATTCTCGTGACCGCGCACCCACACCCGACGCATTCCCCCTGTCTCATACATGTGTGCGAAAGAACGCTCCACCACCTCGCCCCGGCAGCGTTGCAGGCGACGACCCCGCCGCCCGCCCACACGCCGGCGGTTCGCATACAGCGCCTTCTGCGCAGCGCGCTTCTCCGGCGGCGTCTCTCCCGTCCTCTTGTCCTGCCAGCAGCGCCGGCCGCGCTCCGGCTCCGATACGTGACTCCGAACCCCCACCTCGCCGAGGGCCACCAGCGTCGCGTCGCTGTGGTACCCCTTGTCGGCGACCACCTCTTCGACCCCCGGACCGTCCGGCGCCACCAACTCCACCTGCTCGGCCGCCGTGATCAGCGTCTCCGGCAGCGTGGCCGTATCGCCGTCGGATGCATCCTGCACCGTCACCGACACGATGGCCCCCGTGTCCATGTCGACCCCGTGCTCGGCCTTGTGAGCCAAGTGCGTCCGGCCGTCCTTCATCTTCGCGACCTTCGCGTCCGGGTCCTGCGGCGATTTCCACTCCTTGTTCGACGTCTTCTTGTTCTTCCGCGACCGGTCGAACCGAGCCAGATCCGCCTGTGTCGGTGTCTCCACCCCCGACGCTTCCGCCAACCGCCGAATGAACGCCTCGTAGGATTCGCCCGTGTCCCGACGCTCGATGCTCCGCATCGCCGCGTTCGCTTCCAGCGTCGTCGCATCGATGCCGACCGTCTTCCCCCGCAACAGGCCTGCAGCGGAGAGCCGCTCCAACACCCACGTGAAGTTGCGGTAGAAAATCCGGTTGCCCGGATCCCCCCGCTCAGATCCGTACGTGCGCGTTAGCGCATACGGCTCTCACCTCGGGTGGTTGACGGCAAACCGCGCGTTGGGCCAAGGGTGCCGAACCCTCACGGGGGGCCAATATAACGCCGTGAGGCGCGTCACATGGGCTATCGTCGTCTTCGTCTTCTGAGACCGCCGGTGCAAGGTCGCGAGCCAAATCCACTCAAGACGCCGTACGAACCCGTCGAGGGTCCGGGAGCTGGTCGGCACGGCGTAGTAATTCAGCCAGCCGTTGACCACTTGCCCCAACCATTGCGCCGTTTCGTGGACGTCGTCGTGCATCCGGGCGCGGAGTCGCTCCTTGAGCCGTTTCAGGGTTCGTGTAACCCGCTTCGCAATCGGTTTGCGCCCCAGACCAAAGCCGCCGTTCCGCGTCTTCCGGCAGTAGTGCGTGAAGCCGAGGAAATCGAAGGTCTCCGGTCGACGTTCCCCGCGCGCCCGGCGGTTTGCCAGAGCGAACCGGCCGAATTCGATGAGGCGCGTCTTGTCGGGGTGCAGCTCAAGCGCGAACTGGCTCATCCTCTCTGTGAGGTCGTGGAGAAACCGCCCCGCATCCGCCTTGTATTGGCAGCCAACGACGAAATCATCGCAGTAGCGCACGATGATGGTGTCCCCCGTGGCCTTTCGGGCGCGCCACTTCTTCTGGAACCAGAGGTCGAGGACATAGTGCAGGTAGACGTTGGCGAGGATGGGCGAAACCACCGCGCCTTGCGGGGTCCCCCGCAGGTCGTCCTTCCACTCGGTACCTTCCATGACGCCGGCGTTCAGCCACTTGGTAATCAGCCGGAGGACCCGTTTGTCTCCGATTCGGTGCTCGAGAAACCTCAACAGGTGGTCTCGTGAGAGCCGGTCGAAGAACGCTCGGATGTCGGCATCGACTATCCAGTTGACCTTGCGCCGTTCTATCCCGAAAGCCAGGGCGTCGAGCGCATCATGCGCGCCGCGCCCTGGTCGGAACCCGTAGCTGAACCCGAGAAATTCCGGCTCGTAAATCGGCGTCAGGATGACGTCCACTACCGCCTTCTGGACAATCTTGTCCTCGATGGCCGCAATGCCGAGCGGTCGCATCCCGCCGTCCGGTTTGGGTATTTCAACCCGTCGTGACGGCAGCGCCCGATACGCTCCCGAATGTACGCGTCCGTGCAGGTCGAGCAGCCGCTCTTCCAGTCCGTCCTCGTACTCCTTCCACACCAGACCATCTACGCCAGCCGATGCGGTCGGCTTCAAGCCATAGAAGGCCCACCGCAGCGCATCCGTCGTGATGTGGTGCAGGAGCGCAGTCAGTTTCTCCCGCGGATTCCTCGTTGCAGCTTGCCGTATCCGCTCGACCGCCTGGGACACGCCGTCCCGACTCTGCGTCCGGAGCGTGCTTTGGTCTCGCAGATTCCCCTTGGTTGAGGCCCTTCCCTCCGGCGACTCCGCAGGCATTTGCGCGCCCTTGTTCGCCCCCTTCATCGGTGTCGGGTCGGAGGAGGCGCACCCCGCGGGCGCTGGCCTCCGTCCGCCGCTCAAACGGTACGTGCGGTTTTCCCGCATACCGCTTTCACGAAGACGCTCGCGCATGGTAGGGACCGATGGAAGGAATCAGACCGACAAGGTTGACCAAGCCCAGCTCACCGTAGAGCGTGGCGCTGGGCAGGGATTGCCATCCCCGACACCGCCATCGCTTGTGCCGATGCGCCCACAGGCGACGCACCACCCAACCGTCAAGCTGGTGGAAGAGCTTCCGGACGTGGGCACGTTTGTAGTAGTGCCCCCATCCCCGCAGGACCGGATTGAGCTGTTCAATCAGCACCTCGGTGGTTACCGGCGCCTTGCGCGACGTCCGACTGCGCACCTGGTCCTTGAAGTGACGAAGAGACTTCTGAGTCGGGTACGCGTACAGGCCGCCCGGACGAAGGCGCGTACGGATCTTGTGCGGCGGGAGCCGCAGCCCCTTGCCGCGCTTGATCTTGTACCCGAGAAACTCGAAGCCGTATTGGACGCGAACGATCCGAGTCTTCGTCGGATTGATGCGCACGCCCAGTCGCTCCAGGACCGCCGTCGCCGTGGCCAAGGCGGTTCGCGCTTCAGCCGCCGACGTACAGGTGATGACCCAATCGTCCGCGTACCGTGTCAGCCGGTACCCCCGGCGTCGCATTTCCTTGTCGAACGGCGTCAACAAGACATTGCTCAGCAAGGGTGACGCGACGCCGCCCTGCGGCGTCCCGCGCTCCGTCGGGAAGAGGCGTCCGTCGCCGTAGCTCCCTGCTTTCAGCATCGAGCGAATCAGGCGAAGGACGCGGCCATCGGAGACCCGCTGGGCCACGAGCGTAAGCAGCTTGTCATGGTCGACCGTCCCGAAAAAGTCGCTCAGGTCGCCGTCAACAACCCACTCGCACTCCGACTCCAGTTCCTTCCAGACCTTGCGTAGGGCGTCGTGCTGAGACCGCCCTCGTCGGTATCCGAAGCTGGCATCATCGAACACCGGCTCGAAGATGGGCTCCAGCCGATTCAGCAGCGCCTGCTGGCACACCCGGTCATAGACCGTGGGAATGCCGAGCTCGCGATGCGCCCCCGGCTTGCCCACCTTCGGGATGCGCTTCTGGCGCACCGGCTGCGGGCGGTAGGCGTCGTCGCGCAGGTCCTCGTGCAACCGGTCGAGCTGCTCTTCACGCACCTCGGCAAAGTCGTCGATGGACTGCCCGTCGACACCCCCGGCGCCCCGGTTCGCTTTCACACGCTCCCAGGCCATCTCGAGGTTCTTCCGCTTGTACACCTTGTCGATAAGAGAGTGGACCTTCCTCTCGCCCGTCGGGTCCAGCCAGTCGGCAAGTCTCCTCGGTCGCTGATGTTCGGGTCTTTCGCTCATGGAACTGTCCACCTCAGCGCCCTTGCTCATCTCGCCGTCCTGTCCGGTCCCGACCGTCTTCGCCGGCCGCCTTCCCCAACCCACTCGGTTGCCGCTCCTGCGGTCACGTCGCTTTCGCCACGCCTCAGGTACTACTCGGCCGTCCGACTCCTCGACGAGCGTCCCTTCCCACTTCGCTTTCGCTTATAGGGTCGGTTGCCGCGGTGCCACCCGCGGACCCGCCGAGGTCTCCCAGGGTCACGCACTGGTCTTCCGTACCGTGCCGTCCGCATACACCTTGGTGCGGTGGGTGGATGAGAGCGCCTTCGCCTCCATAATGCAGGCTCGACCTTGCCCCACCTTTGGCCGACCGGTTCGTCATGGGGTCGCCCCCTCGACTACGGCCCGGTACTGCTCCGCAAACCCTTCGGACCCCACCTCGCGATGGGCGCCCTGTCCTCCGCAGTTCCGTCGTGGCGGCTCCAGGTCCACCTTGGCTGTGTCCGGCTTTCGCCTGCGTGCCCGTCTAGGCGTCTCCATACCTGCCACCTGCGGCCGGCGAGGCATTACCCCCGTCTTTGGATACGGCCCCCCTCACCCGGGGGCCGGAGGGACTTCAACCCTCCTGACCAGCGCGCTGCCTGGCGCACAGTACGGCCTCATCCGACTTCTTCATTCCGTGCATCGTCGGTTACGGAAACCTTCCTCTCCTCTGCGGTCCCGGTTCGACTGCCGGGACGGAATGAAGACCTCCCAGGTCCCGCCGGAGGACGTACGAACGTGCCTGGGTTCTCTGACACCGTGGAGCCCTCCATCCCCTCACCCGTCGCGGTGATGTCGGTGTGGCCTTCGACCGCGGTTATAGTCTCGGCGCTCCAGACCTCCACGCTTTCGATGCTCAGTAGCCCTGCCCGTCCGCGCCCCTGTCAGCGCTTCACCTGCCGCCTCGCAGCGACCGGCGCATGACTCGGGGTGAAGGTGGGTCGTTAGTCCTTCCTTCCGCCGGACTTTCACCGGCCATCCTCCGCCAGTTAGCCTGGCGCACAACCGCCACGTGCGTCTCCACGTCGATCAGCCGCCGCGTGCGCGACAACGTCGAGTGGTCCGGTGCCGCCTCGGTCACGTCCAGGTCCAGAAACGACCGCAGACTCAGCGAATCGGCCACCCGCCACGCGATCCCCCGCTCGGAGGACAACCCTTCGAAATAGCCGATGAACAGCAGACGGAAATACCGGCCCGGCCGTAGACTCGGCCGGCCCATCCGCGCAGCGTAGAACGCCCCGCACAGTCCCTCGACGAAGGCGTCGAAGCCTGCCTCCTCCAGGACCCGGTTCAGACGCTCGAAGAAGGGATGCCCGGCGTTCGTCGGAAGGTCCGCCGTGGTCACCCACATCGGCGACGGCTGTCGAGCCGCCGGTTTCTTGCCCATCGCCATGCCGTCCAGTGTACGGAACTCGATCGAGCCGGTCGAGTGCGGATCCCCTGACTTTCGCCACGGGCTGCTAGCTCCCGCAACGCCGCCCAGCCGGTCGAAGAACCGGTCGTCGGTCCGCTCGAAGCCAGGCAAGCGTTCACCGGTCCGTGATCGGGTCGGGCTGCCGTCCGAGCGTGCGGCTTCACAGTAGCGCTTTGCTTTGGGCCGGTGGCGGGTCTACTGCACGGCAAGCGTGCCTGCGGGGCGGCGGCGGCGCGACGCCAGCGCGACGGATTGTACTCACGGACCTGTGGACGTTCTTCGGTCCTTCCCTGATCTGCCCGCTTAGGACGGTGATCGATATAAATCTGCCGACTTCGGCAAGGCGCAGCCCGATTTTCGCTCATGGGCACGCCCGCGATGTAGCAAGGTAATTTCCGGCAGCATCCTTAGGCTCTCCGTTCAGAGGTTCGCCGTACCTGGCGATAGTCTCCCAGGGCTCGTCCGCCGACACCGGCCGCGCCGTCGGCCGGGAAACCATAACCTGGGACAATCCAAGAGAAACCATAACTTGCTCGATTGTGCGATCTTATGGTTCGTTCCATAGGCTGGCGACCCGGCGGCGGCGGCGCGCACCGCCGCGCCGTTGCGCCGGACCGCCAAGTGCGGGAAGATGCAGCGAGCGGACCGGAGAATCGGCAGCCGGGCGGACGCGCGGGCGACGCGAGCCGCCGGCCCGCCGGGAGGTGACACATCATGCGGGATCGACGCATCGCGGCCTCACTGCTCGTCTCGGCGCTCGCGGCGTGGCTGGCGCCGGCCGCGCTCGGACAGACCGCCGACCCCTGGGAGCCGCCGCGCCTGGCGGACGGGCGCCCCGATCTGCAGGGGGTGTGGCTCAACAACGTGGCCACCCCGCTGCAGCGCCTCCCGGAGCTGGCCGATCGCTCGCATCTGACCGGCGAGGAGGTGGAGCGGCTGACCGCCCGCGCCGCGCGGATCTTCGCCAACGGGCGCAGCGCGTTCACCACGCCGGAGGGCGCGTTCCGTGCCGCGCTGCAGAACGTCGAGACCTACATCGCGTGGTCGACCAGCAGCTCGATCGGCATGATCGACGTCACGTTCACGGACCGCACGTCGCTGATCGTCGATCCGCCGGACGGCCGCATCCCGGCGCGCACGGCGGCGGCCGAAGCGCGCGAGGCGGCCGTCGACCAGGGATGGGAATTCAAGACCGGCCCCGAGGATCTCAACAGCATCCACCGCTGCATCACGACGGGCGTGCCGCGCCTGGGCGGGAACTTCGGCGCCGGGCCGTACACCTACTACCAGCTCGTCCAGACGCCGACGCACCTGGCGTTCGTCAGCGAGGCGTTCCACGACGCGCGGCTCATCCCCCTCGACGGGCGGCCGCACCTGCCCGCGCGCATCCGCCAGTGGAACGGCGACCCGCGCGGCCGCTGGGAGGGCGACACGCTCGTGGTGGAGACGACGAACTTCTCGCCCCGGAGCTACTACCGGGGCGCGGCCGAGGGCCTGCACCTGGTGGAGCGGTTCACCCGCACCGGACCGGACACGCTGGCGTACCGCGTCACGCTGACCGACCCGGCCACGTGGGCCGCGCCCTGGACCGCCGAGGTGCCGCTGCAGCGGCGCGAGCAGCCGATCTGGGAGTTCGCCTGCCACGAGGGCAACCGGTCGATCGTCGGCATGCTGCGGACGGCCCGGCTGGAGGACGCGCGCCGCTGACGGAGCCCGGTCATGTCTCGATCAGCTCGAACACGCCGAAGACCCGGTAGTCCCGCGCGTTGGAGCTGACGATGCGGGTGACGCCGCGCCGGTAGTACGTTGCCGCCAGCAGCGTATCGAGCAGCCGCTTGCGCCCGAGACCATGCTCCCGCATCCAGGCCAGGAACTGGCGGACGACCTGCTCGTCAGGAACTATCCGTTCCACTTCCGTTGCATTCCACCAGAAATCCGCCCTGGCGAGCGCCTGAGCCATGGACAACGGCCGCTCGAAGCGGCGCCCGTCGGTCACGACGTGAACGAACTCGGAGAGCACCTGCGGCGCGAGCCCGGCTTCACGGTCGCGGCCCACAATCTCCCGCCGCAGCAACTCCAGCGCCGCCCCGTGGCCGTCCGCTTCCTGGATTTCGACCTGCACGAGGAAGGTCGTATCAAGCCCGGTCATCGTCGAGCATCTCCCCCAGGAGGTCGTCGTCGATGCACAACGGTTTCAGCACCCGGCCGGCCGAGACCGGGTTGAGATCGGCCAGGGTGGTGGAACGGGCGATCCGCCGCTCGCGGAATTCCGACATCGCCTCCCGGATCAATTCGGATGCGGTCCGATCCCGCGCCCGGGCGAATTCCTGGAAGTCGCGATAGACGGGCTCTGATACGTTTATGGTTATGGTTTTCATACATTCATTGTCATGTATACCTTCCACCCGGTCAATTGACCGGCCGCGACCGGCCACTCCTTGCCGGCAGCGCGATCGGACTCGCCGGAGGATGCCGGCGAGTCCGGCGGCCGCGTGCCTTGCGCGGGGTGGGGTCCTGATCCATCATGTGTAGACTCGGGCGGGAGCAGAGAGAGAGCCGAGGAGGACAAGATGAGCTATCGATGTCTCGCAGCGTTGTTCACCGTGATGGCGGTCGTGCTGCTGGCGCCGGCGGGCAGCGGGGCCCAGGAGAGCTGGGAAGCGCCCCGCACGCCGTGGGGCGATCCCGACCTGCAGGGAAGCTGGACGAACACGACGACGACCCCGCTGGAGCGGCCCGACGATCTGGCGGGACAGGACGTCCTGACGGACGAGGAGCGCGCGGCCCGGGACGAGGCCGGACTGGTAGCCCGGGAACAGCGCGGCATCGAGCCGGGCACGGGGGAGACCGGCTCGTACAACAACTTCTGGGTCGAGCGCGGGGTCAGGATGGAGCGCACGTCCCTGATCATCGACCCGCCGGACGGGAGGCTGCCGCTGGCGCCGGCCGAGGTGGAGCGCCGCGCCGCACGCGAGTCGTACCGCAACCGCGAGCCGGCCGGGCCGGAAGACCGCAACCTCTACGAGCGCTGCATCTCCCGCGGCATGCCGGGCTCGATGATGCCGGGCTTCTACAACCACAACTACCAGATCCTGCAGATCCCGGGCTACGTCGTGATCCTCGTCGAGATGATCCACGACGCGCGCATCATTCCCCTGGACGGACGCCCCCACGCGGACCGGCGGATCCGCCAGTGGTTGGGCGACTCGCGCGGGTACTGGGACGGTGACACCCTGGTCGTCGAGACCAGAAACTTCATCCCCGTGAGCGGGCGCGCCATGACCGTCTTCGGCGCCAACGATACGACGCGCCTAGTCGAGCGCTTCACGCGGGTCGACGAGGATACGGTCGACTACCAGTACACCCTGACCGATCCCACGGAGTACTCCCGACCCTGGACGGCGTCGATCCCGATGACGCGTCTCGACGGGAACCTCTACGAGTACGCCTGCCACGAAGGCAACTACGGCCTCGAGAACATCCTGGCCGGCGCGCGCGCCGAGGAGCAGGCCGCCGAGGCCGGCTCGCGGTAACGTCGTTTCTCCGTCGGCCGCGCACCCTCGCGCGGCCGCTACGGGCAAACTGACGATGTGGGCCTCGGCCGCCGCTCAAGCCGGCCGAGGCCCCCGGCACCATCTCGTGACCCCGGCTACCAGGATATCAGCCGAGCGCGCGCAGGATCGCTACGAGGAAGGCCGTCCCGGCAGCCACAGCGATTCCCGCCACAGTGACGGCGGTTCCGATTATCCATTTGATCAGACGGTTCTCGAGGGCAGCGAGATCCGCTCGCAACTCGGCACGCGTGACGTAGTCACCGTGATCCGCAGCCTGCCGGACGACGTCCGTGATCACGTCAGCGTGTGCCTCCTCCGCAGCGGATCCAGCGCGAGGCGAGTACTCTCGTCGTTCCGCAAAGAAGGCTCAGTGAACCAAAGCCACAGCGGAGTCGCTCCATTTGAAGCCCAGTCAACGAAATCGATTCCAAACCAGACTTGTGCACCTGCAAGTCGCAGGTATCGCCCGTAACCCCAGTACTGCGATCTGACCTGCAGACCCTTCACGTCGGCCCACCCGGCCCCGACTGCGCGCTCGGTGGCATCATCCACCAAGCGCTGCAATCCAATTACCCGCCGCGGAAATTCCAGGCCGAACTCCTCTCGCCTCAACGGCAGAAACGCATCGGCGTCCACCCGAACGGCGAGCCCGCGCAACTGCTGAATGTCGACCTCCGTGTGCGAGTCGGCGGCCGCGGCGGCGCCGGCCGCCATGCGATCAAGCAGGTTCTTCCAACTGGTCAGCACAACCCGCGCGCGCCGCCTGCCGCTGCGCTTCGAAACTCTCCGGCCTCGCGAAACGAGTCCAGCGTGATGCCGGCCGCCGATTTCGAGACGTGCCGCCGCAACTCCGCCCAGAGCGGTTCGACCCGCGCCGCCGGCGCGACGAACAGCAGGGCCGACGGTTGCTCGTCCGGCAGTCGTTCAAGATAGGACACCGGCTGGTTCTCGGTGAGACCGGCCCAGAATTTCGCCTCGATCAGGACGCGTTCGTCACCCCGCTCATCGAAGCCGGCGAGGTCCGGCCGAGCGCCTTCCTGGCCGGTGGCCTGGGTACGTACCTGGACGATCTGCCCGACCTCTGCGCCCCCGGCCCTCACGACGTCAGAGAGCGCGCGGCGGGCCGCCTCCGAGCCGGACAGGATATGACCGAGAGCCTCGACGGCGACGTTCTCGGTCTGCGCGACGAACATCGGCGCGAGCTTCGCCAGCAGCGTCTGGCGGTTGTCAGCCACGGCGAAATGCTTCTCGACGTTTGGACCCGCCCAAACCTAGTTCCCGTCGTAGACGTGCTGCACGGTCGTCCGCAGGGCCCGCGCGGGCGCCGCGAAGTCGCCGTACTCGGCGGGCACGCGGTAGGCGGCGGCCACCTCGTCCACCGAGCGGCCGGCGGCCTTGCCGTTCTGCGCCTTGCTCACGACGTCGTTGAAGAAGCCGCTGAAGTCGACGAAGTCGGCCCAGGCGACCGGCGTCGGGTTGTGGCCCGGAATCACCGTGTCGACGTCGGCGACCCCCGCGACCGCCTTGCGCAGCGTCGCGCCGAACTCGGTCGCGCTGCCGTTGCCGTTGGCGACGTCGATGAACGGCAGGGCCATGCGCTGGAACATGTCGCCGGTGTGCATGGTGCGCGCGGCCTTGAAGACGACGAAGGTGTCGCCGTCGGTGTGGCCGCGGCCGAAGTGATACAGGTCGATCTGATCGGGCCCGCCGTACAGCGACAGGCGCTCGGAGTAGGTGGTCCGCGGCAGGTACTGCGCGTTGTCGCCCTTGAACGCGTCGCAGTTGGTCACCGGCTCGCAGGTGGGGCGCGCCATCTGCGCGCGCGTGTTCTCGTGCACGACGAACTCGACCGTGTCGGGCAGCTCGATGTTCCCGCCGCTGTGATCGAAGTGCGTGTGGGTGTTGATGACCGTGGTGATCGGCTTGTCGGTGATGCCGGCCACGTGCGCGATGATGTCCTGGCCGTAGCCGTTGATCTTCGTGTCGACGAGCGCGACGCCGTCGGCCATGACGAAGATGGCGGTGTTGCCGCCGCCGCCCATCCCGTCCACGGACGCGGCGTTCGCCAGCATGTAGAGGTTGTCGGCAACCTCCTGCACCTCGAGGTCCACGCGCTCCTGCGCCTGACGCGCCTCGTAGGTCACCGCCGTCAGCAGGACGCCGGCCAGCATCAGAATCCCCAGGCTCATGCAGCGTTTCATCGGTCATTCCTCCTTCGGCGCGGAATCGTGGCGGTCGACAGCCGACCGTGGCGGACATTCTAGCCTCAACGAGCCCGAACGGGCGGCCCGACTGCGATAGAGTACACGCGACACTAGGAGGTGCCATGCACGCGACCGACACCACACGCCGTCAATCGATGAGAGCCCGCCGGACCGCGCAGGCTGTCGTCGCCGGTCTGGCCGCACTGGCGATCGCCGCGGGAGTCGCCGCGCCCGACGCCCGCGCGCAGGAGCGGACCCGCGTCAACAAGATCATCGAGGCGATCGAGCAGGGGCGGCCCGCCATCGCCAACCAGGACTGGCGCTTCGTCGACATGGAGCACTCGCCCTTTTCGGCCGAGCGCATCGTGGAGGCCTTCGCCGAGGCGGATCAGGACCGCGACGACATGGGCCGGCTGCGGCTGACGCCGATGGTGCGCATCCCGCAGGAAGGCGACGAGGACTTCAAGTGGGCCATCAAGCAGGTCCTCGACCTCGGCGGCCTGGGCGTCATCGTGCCGCACGTCGACACGGGCCCGGAGGCCGTGCGGCTCGTGCAGGCCGCCCGCTACCCGCCGATGCAGAACGACGCGCAGCCGGAGCCGCGCGGCGAGCGGGGCTGGGGACCCGGACGGGCGGCCCGCCTGTGGGGCGTGGACACGGCCGAGTACCACGCGCGCGCCGACGTGTGGCCGCTCGACCCCGAGGGCGAGCTCTTCGTGGTGGCCATGGTCGAGTCGGCCGAGGCGGTCGGGAACATCGAGGACATCCTGGCCGCACCGGTCAGCGCGATCCTGGTGGTGCCCGGCGACATGAGCATCGACCTGGGCCTCGGCCCGGCGCCCGGCCCGGAGAACCACCCGGAGGTCGACGCCATGTACGACAAGGTCCTCGAGGCGTGCAAGGCCCAGGACCGCGTGATCTGCGGCTGCGGCGACGGCGCCGCCCGCCTGCAGCAGCGCATCGACGAAGGCTGGGGATTCATCCTGCCGCTGGGCGGATGACGCGGCGCACACGAACGGTCGCGGCGGGGGCGCCGTCCCTCGCCGCGACCTCGCCTACCCTCCACTTCGGCACGGGGGTGGTCGTGATCCGGCCCGCAGCCGAGCGCCGAGGTCAGACGGCTCCTTCACCCGCTCGACAGCCTTGATGCAGGCCCGCCGCCCCGCGGGTCAGCGCGGATTGCTCAGCTAGTCCGCGAGTAGGACCGCGAACCGCTCCCCGTCGATCTTCCGCAGCGTTCCCCCCAGGTCGGTTCGCGATCCGTGGCCGTGTCCCCAATCCGGCGAAGGACCTCCTACAGGCCGCCTCATGAACGATAACCGCCTCAGCCATTGGAGCTCTGCCCACCTTGCGGCATAGAGCCGAGAGGGACACGGCCACCCTCAACGGATCGCGGCCGCTCGGCCATGCCCCCGATGGTGCAGACGGTCCGGTTGCCCGCAGTCACGATCGGCCGTAGCTGTGAAGGTGACGTGGCGGAGGAAGCAAGTGGCGAGAATAGATGGAGATGCAGGCAACAACCTGGAGATTGGCACGCCGGCGCCGGATCGGATTCGCGGCTTCGGGGGTATCGACCTGCTGCGCGGTGGGAACGGAGACGACACCATTGAGGGTGGCGACGGGCCGGACTCCCTGTACGGCGACAGGGACAACGACACCATCCGTGGCGACGCAGGCGACGATGTGCTCCGTGGCGGGCGGGGCAACGACACCTTGGACGGGGGCGAAGGCGAAGACACGATCCGCGCCGACCTGGACGATGACTGGATCATCGGGTCGGCCGGCGCCGACTACATCAACGGTGGTGGCGGCTTCGATACGGTGGACTACAGCGACTCGCCGCGCAGCGGCGGGTTTCTCCTGTACGACGGAGTGGACATCGCCATCAGCGGCGGTCATCTACTCGTTCTGGGCCGGGGTGGGCACGCCGAAGGCGACATCTTGGCCAACATCGAGTCCGTAGTTGGCTCGCAGCACAGCGACAGGATCGACGTTGGTGACCTGTGGGGCCAGACCATCTTCGACGATCCGATCAGCCACAAGGTGTACGGCGGACAAGGCAACGACGAGCTCTGGGGCTTCGCGGTGGATTACCTGGATGGAGGTGCCGGGGACGACATCTTGATCTCACACGCCGGCGGGACTGTCCGTGGCGGCCCCGGCGCAGACACGTTCGACTTTTTCGGCGAAGTTGGTGCCGCCACGATCGAGGACTTCAATTCGGCAGAGGGCGATCTGATCGCGTTGGATCCCGTCGGCTTCGAGGGCGTCACCCGATCCGACGTGCAGGCCATGCTGGACGGCAGCACCGGAAACGTCCTCGACCTCACCCTGCTCGGGGCGGCCGAAGGCTACGAGCACGGGTCGATCACGCTCGGCGCCGGCGTCCGGGTCTCCGATTTGACCGCTGACGATTTCATCCTCGACGGTGAAGCCGATCCGGATCCGAGGCCGGCCGCCTACGACGCCACCTACGACGAGATCGCCTACCAGCTCACCGATGGGTTCTGGAGGTGGACGGCGGAGGACGGATACTACGGCGGGCGGCGTGCCTTCAACGTCGCGCCAGGCGGCACGCTCACTGCCGACATCACCGGCTCACCCCCAAGGGCCAGCAGCTCGCGCGCTGGGCGCTCGATGCCTGGACGAACGTCACGGGGATCGAGTTCCGATTCGTGACGGGCGACGCGGACATCACATTCGATGACGACGAGCCCGGCGCCCACGGCGGGGCGAGCGAAGTTTGGCCAGGCGGCGAGATCCGCCAATCGCATGTCAACGTCTCTACAGACTTGATTCAGACGCACGGCGCGACGATCGACAGCTATACCTTCAAAGCCTATGTACACGAGATAGGCCACGCGCTCGGACTCGGCCATCCCGGCGACTACAACGCCACGGACGACTACAGTCCCACCTACGACGCCGATGCCAAGTTCCTGAACGACTCCTGGCAGGCGTCGGTGATGTCGTACTTCGACCAGACCGAGAACACCTACATCGACGCGAATCTTGCCCACGGCGTCACGCCGATGATCGCGGACATCATCGCGATCCAGAACCTCTACGGCTTCGCCGTCATCAACCCCGGCGACACCGTGTACGGCTACGAGAGCAACGTGGGCGGCTATCTCGGCCAGCTCTTCGGAGCGATGAGTGGTGAGAACCCGGACGCCGACGTCTACGCCGGCGGGCCGGTGGCGCTGACGATCTTCGACAGTGGTGGCCATGACCGGCTCGACCTGCGGTGGGACGACGACGACCAGCGGGTGGATCTGAGTCCCGAGGGAATCTCGGACGTCTTCGGCCTGGCGGGAAACCTGAGCATCGCACGCGGCACGGTAATCGAGTCCTACGTCGCCGGCACCGGTGACGATGTGGTCAGGGGCGGCGATGCCGACAACTTCCTGTGGGGCAACTACGGCAACGACACTCTCGCGGGCGGCGCCGGTGATGACTGGTTGCAGGGCGGCCCTGGAGCCGACCGCCTCGAAGGGGGTGAGGGCGCCGATGGCGCGTTCTACGAATGGTCGGATGCAGGTGTCCGGGTGCATCTCGGCACAAGCGCGACGGCTGGCGGCGACGCCCGGGGCGATTCATTCAACAGCATCGAGCATCTGGGGGGTTCGCGGCACCAGGACATGCTCACGGGCGACGGCGGCACCAACGTGCTGTGGGGCGAAGACGGCGATGACCATCTGGCGGGCCTCGGGGGAGACGACTGGCTCCACGGAGGCGGCGGGGACGACGTCCTGCTTGGCGGCCGCGGGGACGACACGTTCGCCTTCGGCGACGAGCCGAGCGGCGAAGACGTCATCCGCGACTTCGGCGATGATCGCTCCCCCACCGGCGAGCAGGACATGATCGAGCTGTTCGGTGACTTCTCGTTCTCCTCTCTCGCCCTGACGGCGAGCGGTAACGATGTCGTCATCACCGGCAGCGACGCGGCCGGCAGCATCCACGTCACCCTCGAAAACTACCTCGTCGACCACGAGATGAGTGATCTGGGCTCCGACGACTTCCTCTTCTCGTAGGTGTCCTACTTCGCAAGCGGGTGCGGCCTCCGCTGACTTTCGCCTTCCGGCCACGTCCCAGTCCATCCCAAGAAATCCCGCAAGACAACTGCAATAAACATCGCAGGGGCCGGCACCCCGACAAGGCCCTCAGCGCGGCGTTCTGCCGCACCGTCGCCGAGTCCGGCCGCTATGCGGACGGCAATGGATTGCACCTCCACGTCGACCCGTCCGGAGCACGCCGCTGGGTGCAACGGCTCGTCATCCGCGGCCGGTCCCGCGGGCTCGGCCTCGGCAGCTACACCCTCGTCTCGCTGGCCGAGGCCCGCGAGCTGGCGCTCGCCAATCGCAAGCTCGCCCGCGCCGGCGGCGACCCGCTGGCCGCCAAGCGGCGCACCGAGGGCAAGCCGTTCGAGGAAGCGGCCGAGAAGGTGACCGCGATCCACAGCGGCGCGTGGAAGGACGGGGGCAAGTCGGCGAAGCAGCGGCGGGCGAGCCTGAGCGAATACGCCTATCGGCGCATCGGCGACAAGGGCGTCGACCAGGTGGCCACGGCCGACGTCATGGCGGTGGTGCTGCCCATCTGGACGAGCAAGCACGAGACCGCACAGCGGGTGCGCTGGCGCATCAGCGCGATCATGAAGTGGGCCATCGCGCAGGGCTACCGGAGCGACAAACCCGGCCGGCGAGGCCATCGCGGCGGCGCTGCCGGAGCGCCCCGTGAAGGTCCGTCACATGCCGGCGCTGCCGTATCGCGAGGTCTCCGGCGCGATCGCGGCCGTCCACGCCTCGGGCGGATGGAGCGGGGCGAAGCTGGGGCCGACGAGCGGCCGGTAATCTTCGCAACCGGCGTTGGGGGGCGCGGCGTGCTGGCGGGCGACGACGGCGCGGCGGCGACCGACGCCCCGGCACCGAGCACCCGGCGCGCCTAAGCCGGCCACCTGACCGAGCGCGCCGAGACAGGTGAGACCTCCGAGCCGG
Organism: Vicinamibacterales bacterium; assembly: GCA_965222265.1. Taxonomy (GTDB): domain Bacteria; phylum Acidobacteriota; class Vicinamibacteria; order Vicinamibacterales; family UBA8438; genus JAAXGX01. The sequence continues at coordinate 2,717,384 of CBDCTP010000003.1, read as the reverse complement.
TCAGCGTTCGATAGTCCGTGGTACGCTCGCAGCAGGACAAGACCTCCTGATGTTCGATACGCACTCGATTGCTCGCACGCTGAGCGAGGCGGACCTGACGCCGGCACAGGTGGACGCGATCACCGAAGCTGTCCGTCAGGCGGCCGACCATGGCAATCACGTTACGTCTGAGCAGTTCAAGGCCGGCGTCGCCGAGCTGCGGACGGAGATCGCCGGCCTGCGGGCGGATCTGACCTGGCGGATGCTTGCTGTTGCCGGCCTGGTCATTGCGGCGCTGCGGCTGTTGTGAGGGCCGCTGTGGTCGAAGTCGCGCCCGAGGCGAACACGGGGAGGCGTCGCGGCCGTTGTCGTCGCGACGCTGATCGGTGCCTGGCGCAGGCCGCTCCTGCGCCGCCTCTAGCCACGTCCACACGTCGTGACCCTGCGTTGGGCTCGAATACGCCACGCCCAGGCACGACGAGAATGCCGCCACGACCTCGCACGCCGTCGTGCCGCACATGTTCACCGCTCGACGGGTTGACCATCGAGCTGAGCGCTGGACACGGACTCGTCCTCCTCGCGCGAGAAGCAGACCAGCGACACCCGCACCGCCGCGCCGTCGATCACCCATGGCTCGTCGCTCCACGCCTTGAAGATCCGCCGGCCGGCGGTCGCGGGCCCGTGGCGATGACCGCCCGGGCTTCGACGGCGGGCTGCTGCCGAAGGGTTGCGACGAAGCGCCGTTTTTCGCGCAACATTGGGCCCCGCGTTTCGCGCGCCTCCAGTCAAGGCCAGGTGAAGAAGGACAATTTGATTACGGGGACGGACCGATGGTCCGCGACCCGGCGACCGGCAAGTACCGGCGGACACGACTCTTGGTCCTGACGCTCGGCTACTCGCGCAAATCCGTGCGGCTGCTGGTCCACCGGTCGAGCGCGCAGGTCTGGGCCCAGTTCCACGAGCGAGCGTTCCGACGGCTGGGAGAGGCACCGTACGGGTCGTCGTCCTCGACAACCTCAAGGAGGGCGTCCTCGCCCCAGACATCTACGACCCGACGCTCAATCCGCTCTACCGCGACGTGCTGGCCCACTCAGGTCGCCGCCATGTTCGCCGAGGAACGTCCGGCACTCGGCCCGTTGCCGCTCGAGCCGTTCCGCTACTACCAGTACGGCCGCCGCACCGTACACCTGGACGGCTGCGTCGAGGTCGCCTCGGCCTACTACAGCGCGCCGCCCGGCTGGATCGGCCGCCGCGTCGACGTGCAGCGGAACGACATCCACGTCCGGTTGCTCAACCCCCGCACCGGCCAGCTGCTCCGCGAGCACCTGCGCGCGCCGCGGGGCTGGCATCGCATCCCCGACCCAGACCGCCCCGCCCGCACCCCGCCGAAGACCCTCGCCCCGCTGGCGGCCGCCAGGCGGGCCGGCTCGACCCCCGGCGGACGGCGGGACCACGTCCTCCCCAGGACATGCTCACGGGCGACGGCGGCACCAACGTGCTGTGGGGACGTGACGGCGACGACCATCTGGCGGGCCTTGGGGGAGACGACTGGCTCGCCGGCAACGATGGGAACGACGTGCTACTGGGCGGCTACGGGAACGACACGTTCGCCTTCGGCGACGAGCCGAGCGGCGAAGACGTCATCCGCGACTTCGGCGACGATCGCTCCCCCACCGGCGAGCAGGACATGATCCAGCTGTTCGGTGACTTCTCGTTCTCCTCTCTCGCCCTGACGGCGAGCGGCAACGATATCGTCATCACTGGCAGCGACGCGGCCGGCAGCATCTACGTCACCATTGAGAACTACTTCGTCGACCACGAGATGAGTGATCTGGGCTCGGACGACTTCCTCTTCTCGTAGGTGTCCTACTTCGCCAGAGGGTGCGGCCGGACCTGGAACTTGACGGCCTTCTGCCGCGTGCCGGGACCGCCCTCGAGGTGCCACGCGGCGTAGTTCGAGTAGCTCGACCAGAGCCCCTTCCCCTTCCAGCCCGTGGTCGGGTCGTCGATCCGCCCGACCGAGGAGCGTGAGAAGAAGCCCATCGGATAGGGCACGCGCAGCGTCACGAACTCGCCCGTGGCGGGCACGAACACCTCCAGCGAGTCGGTGTTGACCACGCCGTAGACCGGCGTCTCCGGACCGAAGCCGAGCACGTCGTGGTGGTCGATCTGCGTCAGGTAGCTCTCGTCCGAGTTGATCGACATCCCGGCATTGGAGTACGTCGGCTTGTCCATGCGCTGGAAGGTCCAGCCCTCCGGACAGCTCTGCCCGCTGGCGGTCGGGTCGCTCGTGTCGGCGCACTGGCTGCGGTCGAACGATGCGAAGTGGCCGCTGCCCCGCCAGTCCTGCCACGCGACGCCATCACGGGTGAGGTGCAGGCCGCCGCTGCCGTAGGGCGTCGGGTCCACCACCGTCGGCGGCGGCGTGTACACCTCGGCGATGCACGACAGCGGCGGGTTGTCGCCCAGCTCGAGCCGCACCAGCGTGTTGTCGTCGCGTCCGTTGTCCGAGCACCAGACGCTGTCGTCGACCGCGTTCGCGGCCGGCGAGTAGCAGCCGAACGCCACGCGGTGGTCGCGCGCCGGGTCCACCGGCTCGTCCGGCTCGGTCCAGCCCGGCGAGATCACGCCGTCGCCGTTCGTGTCGATGACGGTCGGACACCAGCCCTGCGCCGCCTCGACGTCGCCGGTCTCGTCCCAGACCTTCGTGTCCACCCAGCCGACCCCCTCGCGGAAGCCGTAGTAGAAGCGGTCGTCGTGGCCGAGCTGGTTGTGGTCGGCCGCGAAGCAGGTGTCGATCTCGCTGAATGCCTCCGTCTCCGGGTCGTAGAGAAAGACCTGCCGCCGGCCCCGCTCCAGCGGGAAGTAGTCGGCGAAGGGATTCGCCGCGTCCGAGCAGAAGTCGGGCTGCGCGTCCTCGCCGCGGATCCGTCCCGTCAGCCAGACGCGGCCCTCGCCGTCCATCGCCACGCTGCGCGGATCGGAGGCGCGCGCCCAGATCGGGTCGTCGCCGTAGTAGGGCGACTCCGGCGTGTCGGTCAGGATGCGCGGCGCGCCGGAGGGAATGGGAATCGCGCTCGCGCGGTGCTCGACCGGATCGACGACCGCCAGGATATCGCTCGGCTGGACGACGCCGTAGACGAGGCCGTTCGCGTTGACCGCGCCGTCACGCACGTCCGCCGGCGTGCTGTCCGTCCGCCCGTCGAGCTCCGTCCCCCAGTCCCACAGCGTGACGACCACGTTGCGCTCGGCGCCGGCCGGGCGCGGCGGCGTCTGGGTGGGCGCCTCGCCGGCCGCCACGCGGGCGGTCCAGTCGGCGAACATCGCCCGCTGCGGGCCGAGCCGCCGGAACGCGGCGGCCATCGACGAGCCCATGGGCCCCATGGCGACGCGCCGGTCCCAGGCCTCGAGGTGCGAGTCCACCTCGTTGAGGATGCTGCCCGGAATCTCCCGCGTCGCCCGGTTGCCGATCTGGTGGCAGTTGAGGCAGCCGGTCACCGCGCTGCCCAGCGTCTGCTGCGAGTGCTCGCCGGGCGGCAGCTCGATCATCGACAGCCACCACGCGGCCGGATAGACCTGCGCGGCCGCGAGTGCGTCGGGCGCGGCGACCGCGTCGAGATCCAGCGCCTGACCGGGCGTCGCCGACACGCGCGCCGAGTCGACGAGGCCGTAGCCGCGCACGAACACCTCGTAGATCGCCTGCGGCAGGTCGGGCACGACGTAGCGTCCGGCGTCGTCGGTCGCCACGATGCGGGTGAACCGCGTCGGCAGGTCCGTGGTCTCGGCAATCACCCAGACGCCGGCCTCCGGACCGTTGGCGCTGGTCACGACGCCGCCGATGTCGTCGGCGTCCAGCTCGACGCCGGCGGACTGCGCCAGCCCTTCCCCGCCGACGAGGCCCGCGCCGAGGACGAGCATGGCCGTCGCGGCAGCAGCCGCCGCGGCCGTCGTCAGATTCGATCGCATGCGTCTGCTCATCGACGCCTCCTCCACTATTCGGCTGCGCCCAGGGAGCGCAGCAGATCCGCCATGCTCGTGTCGCTGTAGTCCGTCAGGCTGCGGGTCAGGCGCGCCGGTGCGCGCGCGCTCAGCGCGCGGTCCAGCGGCGTCTCCCCGCGCTGATTCGTCGCGTCCAGCCGCGCGCCGCGGCTCACCAGAAACTCCACGACGGTCCTGAAGCCGTGGAAGGCGGCCATGTGCAGGGCCGTGTCGCCGGCCGCGTTGGCGGCGTTGACGTCGGCGCCCAGCTCCACCGCCGCCTTCACGGCGTCGATGCCGCTCGCCATGACGCCGCGGCGATCCGGATCCTGCGTGAGGGCGATCTCCATCTCGGCCGAGTCCATCTCGCGGCCGCGGCGGTCCTGGCCGGCGCGGCCGAACCCGCGGGTGAGCATGCCGGCGGCCGCCATCAGCGGCGTCACGCCGCCGTCGAGACCCGCGCGCGGGTCGGCGCCGCGCTCGGCGAGCTGGCGCATGATGTCGCCGCGGCCGAACTTGGCCGCGAGAAAGAAGGGCGTCGCCCCGACCCAGTTCATGTTCAGCGCGAACAGCTTGCCCTGACGGGCATAGCGGGTGCCGCTCGCCAGGCGCGCGTGCGGGTCCGCGCCGTGGGCCAGCAACGTCTCCACCAGCGTCGCGTCCCCTCTCAGGATCGCGGCGTGCAAGGGCGTGTATCCCGCCGCGGCCGCGTTCGCGTCGGCGCCCGCGGCGAGCAGCAGGGCCGCCAGCGCACCGTGGGCGCTGTGCGCCGCCACGACGAGCGCGCTGGTGCCGGACGGTGCGCTGTCCTGCGGGTCGGCGCCGGCGGCGAGCAGCAGCCGCGCGGACGCCAGGTCGCCCATGCGCGCGGCGAACAGCAGCGGCGTGAACCCGCCTTCGTCGACGAGGGTCACCGCGCCGGCGCCGCGGGGACGCGGCGAGCGCGCGATCACCGTCGGACGGACGTGCGAACGTGCATGGACGTCCGCGCCGGCCGCCAGCAGCACCCCGACCACGTCGGCGTGCCGCTGCGACACGGCCCACATCAGCGCGGTCTGCCCTTCCGTGGCCTCCCGCGCGCGCGCGTCGGCGCCGTGGGCGAGCAGCGCCGCCACCGCGCCGGCGCTGCCCGTGCGCGCGGCGGTCATCAGCGCCGTCTCGCCACTCGGCAGCGCCGCGTGCGGCGAGGCGCCGGCAGCCAGCAGCGCCCGCACCAGCGCGGCGTTGCCGTTCTCGCAAGCCAGGTAGAGTGGCGTGGTGCCCAGCTCGTTCGCAACGTCCGCCGCGGCGCCCGCCGCGAGCAGCAGCTCCGCCGTCCCGACGTCGTCCAGGTAGGCCGCCCAGTGCAACGCCGTCGCGCCATCCGGCTGCGCCGCGTTGATGTCGAGCGTCTCCTGCAGCAGGGCGCGCGCGCCTTGCACGTCGCCGTCGCGGACCGCCTGCACCAGGCGGAGATCGGATGGTTGGGCCAGGGCGGACGCGGCCAGCCCGAGGCCCAGACAAGACGCGACCACGTTCCGGCTCGTGCCGCTCCAGCGCATGCTCGACTCCCCTGTGCTGCCGTCCTGTCGCCCCGCCGCTTCGGCGCAGCTCCTAGACGGCCGAGAGCGTCTCGATCTCGCCCGTGCTCGTGCCGAAGCGCTCGACCGGCAGCCCCAGCTTGTCCATCAGGGTGACGTGCAGATTGGACATGGGCGTCGGGTCGGCGCACTGCACGTGCCGCCCGCAGTCGAGCGTGCCGGCCCCGCCGCCCGCCAGCAGGATCGGCAGGTTCTCCGACGAGTGCCGGTTGCCGTCGCTGAGGCCGGCGCCGTAGAGCACCATCACGTGGTCGAGCAGCGAGCCGTCGCCGTCCGGCGTTGCCCGCAGCTTCTCCAGGTAGTACGCCAGCAGCGAGATGTGGTACGTGTTGATCCGGGCCAGCTTGGCGAGCTTGTCCGGGTCGTTCTGATGGTGCGAGGTCGGGTGGTGCGCTTCCGGCACGCCGATCTCCGGGTAGGTCCGGCCGCTGTACTCGCGGCTGAGCATGAAGCTGACGACGCGGGTCAGGTCCGTCTGGTACGCCAGCACCTGCAGGTCGAACATCAGCTTCGCGTGCTCGTCGTAGGAGGTGGGGATCCCCAGCGGCGCCGCAATCTCGGGAAGCGGCTGATCGACCTGGGCCTCGGCCCTCTGGATGCGGCGCTCGATGTCGCGCACCGCCTCGAGGTACTCGCCGAGCTTGTGACGGTCCCGCGTCCCGAGGTCGCGGCGGAGCGCGGCCACCTTGTCGGTCACCGCGTCGAGCAGGCTGCGGTTCTGCTCGATGCGCGCCAGGCGCGCCGCGGGATCCGTGCCGCCGGCATCGCCCAGCAGCCGCTCGAAGACCGTCCGCGGATTGGTCTCCATGGGCAGCGGCGTCGTCACGCTGCGCCAGCAGATCGTGTTGGTGTAGGCGCAGGTGTATCCCGCGCCGCACGTCCCCACGTCCTCACCCGACTCCAGCGCCAGTTCCAGCGAGGCGAGCTGGGTGTGCCGGGCGGTCTCCCCGGCCACCACCTGATCCACCGAGACGCCGGCGCCGAGCTCGGAGCCCTGCGTGCGCCTGGGCGGCACGCCGGTCAGGAAGCCGGTGGCGCCGGTCTCGTGGACGTTGTCGGGACCCTTGTTGCTGAGGCCGGAGACGACCAGCAGCCGATCCCGGAACGGCGCCAGGGGCTGGAGAGTGGGCGTCATCTCGAACCCGGCGCCCGCCGCCGCGGGCGTCCACTGCTCCATCACGATGCCGTTCGGCACGTAGACGACGCCCAGCCGCTTCACGGGCTGCGCCGCGGTCCGGCTCAGGGCGGTCAGCGCCGGCACCATGCCGTCGAGCAGCGGCAGCGCCAGGGTGGTGCCGATTCCGCGCAGCACCGTCCGACGAGGGAGAGCCTTCCTGCTGATCATCATGATTCTGATCTCCGCATCTGAAACGGCGTGCTCTCGACGATCCCGAGCACGAGGGACGACCAGGTGTAGTCGCCGGCGGCCGCCTCGCGCAGGATGCGCCGGAGGGCCGGCATGTCGTAGTGCTCCAACCCCCGGCCGAGGGCGTACGTCGTGAGCTTCTCGGTTACCGTCCGGACGAACTGCTCGTGCCGACTCAGCAGCACCGCCCTGAGGCCGGCCAACCCGTCGAAACCGGTCCCGTCGGGGAAGGCGCCCGATGCGTCGATCGGGCCGCCGCCCGCGCCGCTGGCGCGCCACTTGCCGATGGCGTCGAAGTTCTCGAGCGCGAAGCCGAGCGGATCCATCGGTGCGTGGCAGCTCGCGCAGACCGGGTTGTCGCGATGCCGCTCCAGCCGCTCGCGCACCGACGCCGGGCGGCCGCCCGCGCCGCGGTCCGGCAGCGCCGGCACGTCGGGCGGCGGGGGCGGAGGCGGCGCGCCGAGCATCTGCTCGAGCAGCCAGTGGCCCCGCAGCACCGGCGAGGTCCGCGTGGGATAGGAAGTCACGGTCAGAATGCTGCCCTGCCCCAGCAGGCCGCCGCGCGTGCCGTCCTCGAACGTCACGCGCCGGAACCGGCTGCCGTAGACGTCCGGAATCCCGTAGTGCTGCGCCAGCCGCTCGTTGGCGAACGTGTAGTCGGCCCGCAGCAGGTCCAGGACGCTGCGGTCCTCGCGGATCTGGCTCGCGACGAACAGCTCCGTCTCGCGCCGGAAGGCCTCCCGCAGGTTGTCGTCCCATTCCGGGAACAGCTCCGGCGTCGGGACCACGCTCGGCAGCGTCCGCAGGGCCAGCCACTGCAGGGCGAAACCGTCGACGAGCGCCTGCGCGCGGCTGTCGGCCAGCATGCGCCGCACCTGCCGCTCGAGAACACCCGGGTCGCGCAGCCTGCCGCGCGCCGCCACCCCGAGCAGATCGTCGTCCGGAATGCTGCTCCAGAGGAAGAACGCGAGGCGCGCGGCCAGCTCGAGATCGCTGACCGGACGGATCGCCCCGGGCAGGGCAACGGCCGGCTCCCGCTCGACCCGGAACAGGAACTCCGGATCGACCAGGATGCTCTCCAGGCCGCGCTGTATCCCGACCTCGAAGCCGCCGTCCCGCCGTCCCGCCGAGTAGAACCCCAGGAGCGTGTCGAGGTCGCCGCTCGTCACGGGGCGCCGAAACGCGCGGCGCGCGACCGAGGCGAGAATCCGCCGGGCGCAGGGCGTCTCCTCGGCATCCGACGCCGGGCGACACACGAAGAGCCGCCGGCGGCCGGGCGTCTCGCCGGAGCCCGCGGCGTTGAACGGACCCGCGATGCTGACCTGCTCGACCGCGGCCTCGGGCGCCTCCGACGTCGAGCTCCAGCGCTCCGCGATGGCGAGCACCTTGCCGGTCGCCCGCGGCTGCAGCACGCCGTCCCGCTCGGACCGCGCCTGGACGAACGCGACGCCCAGCACCCGCGGTCCCGCCCGGGCGGACAGCCTGAAGGCCAGATTGTCGTCGGCGTGCAGCGCGTACTCCTCCCAAGCGGAGTCGCCCAGCACGGCGCCGGCGAACGTGCGCGGGGGCGGCGTCCCCGGCGCCCCGCCGACCTCGAACACGGCCACGCGCTCCCCGTCGAGCCGCACCTCGAGCCGCTGCCGCTTCTGGAGGCCGCGCACGTAGTCGTAGAGCTGCCGCTGCAGCCGGATCCTGACCTCGTACTCGCCGTCGAGCGGGAAGTTGTGCCGGATGGCGACGCCGCCGCGCGATCCGAACGGCAGATCCTCGCTCATCCGCAGGTCCTGAAAGCGCATGGCGGGAACGACGTAGGTGTCCGTCGTCGGCTCGATGTTCGGCGCGCCCACCGCCAAGCGGCTGATCCGGCGCGCCGCGAAGATGTACCTGTCGAGCAGCGCCGGGGACACCGAGAGGATGTCCGCCATGTTGTCGAAGCCGAGGTCCGCGTTGTCGGCCGGCAGCAGCGCGCCGCCGTCGATCTCGAGCGCGAGCAGGTCCCGTATCGCGTTGGCGTACTCCCGCCGGTTCAGGCGGTGCAGGGTGGTGCGGCCGGGATTGGGCGCGGCCGCGGCGACCTCGTCGAGAGCCGTCTCGAGCGTGGCGGCGACGGTCGCGTAGGCGGCCTCGTCCGGCCGCGGCCGGCCGGCCGGCGGCATGGAGCCGGTGCGCAGCTTGCGCACCACCTTCTCCCACGCCGCGGCATGCTCGCCGACGCGCGCGGGATCCATCGTGTCCAGGGCGAGCCCCGCGGTCCGCAGGCGATCGTTGTGACAGGTCTCGCAGTAGCGGCCCAGGACCCCGCGCACCGTCTCGACGCCCGGCGCGGCAGACTGCGCGTCCACGCGGCCCGGGCCGGCCACCGCGACGCCGACCGCGAACAGACATGCCGCCAAGGTCCTCATCGTCTATCCCTCCGGACTCCGCGACCCCGCGCGCACGCGGATAGCGTAGTTTACTCCTCCTCTTCGCAATTCGCGCGCAGGAATCGGCCTGCATCGGCGACCGACCGCGGGCGCCGACTATAATCGAGCCCGCAGCAGTCATCCTCGGACGCACAGGAGGTCCCCATGACGCTTCCGGCCTCGCGCCTGTTCCTTTCCGCACTCGTCACGGCCGTCGCGCTGGCCGCCGCCGGTCCGCCGGGGCAGGCCCAGGACCGGGACTTCACCCCGGTCACCGACGCCGTCCTGCAGAACCCGGATCCCGCGGACTGGCTCAACTGGCGGCGCACGCTCGACGGGTGGGGCTACAGCCCGCTCGACCAGATCGACACCGGCAACGTCTCCGACCTGCGGCTGGTCTGGTCCTGGGGCCTCGAGCCGGGCGTGTCGCAGACGACGCCGCTGGTCCACGACGGCATCATGTACCTCGTCAACCCCGGCAACGTCGTGCAGGCCCTGGACGCGCGGACCGGCGACTTCATCTGGGAGCACCGCCGCGAGATGGACGAACGGCTGCGGACCGCCGCGCAGATGCGCAGCCTCGCGATCTACGAGGACCTGATCATCCTCAACACGGTCGACGCGCACATCGTCGGCCTGGACGCCCGCACCGGCGAGATGCGCTGGGATACGGACGCCGCGCCCGACGACGACGGCTACGGCTTCTCGAGCGGGCCGGTCGTCGCCGACGGCACGATCGTGGCGGGGCTGCGAGGCTGCGAGCGCTTCCGTGAGGACACCTGCTACATCGTCGGCGTCGACGGCCGCACCGGGCGCATGCTGTGGCGCACGTCGACCATCGCCCGCCCGGGCGAGCGGGGCGGCGACACCTGGGGCGACCTGCCGCTGCTGTTCCGCGCCGGGAGCGACGCCTGGATTCCCGGCAGCTACGATCCGGTCAACCGCCTCATCTACTACGGGACCGCGCAGGCGAAGCCCTGGACGCGCGACGCGCGCGGCACGGACGGCGACGCGCTCTACAGCAACTCGACGCTCGCGCTCGATCCCGCCACCGGGGAGATGCGCTGGTACTTCCAGCACATCCCCGGCGACAGCCACGACATGGACGAGACGTTCGAGCGGATCCTGATCGACTACGACGGCCGGCAGTCCGTGTTCAGCATGGGCAAGCTGGCCATCCTGTGGGAGCTCGACCGGGCGACGGGGGCGTACGTGAACGCGGTGGACCTCGGCTACCAGAACCTCGTCGACGTCGACACCGAGACCGGTACGCTCGCCTATCGCGACGGCATGGTGTCCGACGTGGGCGAGCTGCTCTACTTCTGCCCCAGCACGGGCGGCTTCAAGAGCCTGCGCGCGATGGCGTACCACCCGGACACCCGCGCGCTGTACGTGCCGCTCAACCTGCACTGCGAGACCGCCGCGTTCGGCCCCGTCGAGCGCCGCGCCGGCGGCGGGGGCACGGGCGGTGTGCGCGGCCGCCTCAACCACTTCCACCCGGACGCGCCCGACCAGCTCGGCGAGTTCCAGGCCCTCGACATCCGGACCGGCGAGACGCTCTGGAAGCAGCGCCGCCGCGCGCCCTACAACACGGCCGCGCTGACCACCGGCGGCGGCCTCGTGTTCGTCGGCGACTGGGAGCGCTACGTCTTCGCCTACGACGCGGCGAGCGGCGAGCAGCTCTGGCAGAGCCGCCTGACGACCATGGCGAACGGCTATCCGATCACCTTCGCCGTGGACGGCACCCAGTACATCGCCTTCGGGGCCGGCGGTCCACTCGGCGCGTCGAGCTGGACGAGCATCGTGCCGGGCGATCTCCTGCGCGAAATGCAGAACCCGCGCGCAGGCAACGCCATCTTCGTCTTCGCGCTGCAATAGCCCGGGAATCGTCGCCTGCGGCTCCGCTTGCCGCCCAACCAATCCTCCAGGAGTCCGCGCCGTTCTACGGCGCAGGCTCCTGGCTGGGAGGTGTCACGTGCGCCAACCGTTGCACTTCGTCCGGCCGCTCGTCCTCGGGTCGGCAGTCCTCTGCCTGCTGGCGCCATCCGCCGCGCCGGCCCAGTCGCCGGCAGCCACGTACACGGAGGCAGCGGCGTGGCCGCACCCGGCCACCACGGTCGCCGGCACGCCTGCGCCCTGGAATTTCGGTCAGATCGTGGCCGTCGCGACCGGCGCCGACGGCAACATCCTGGTGCTCCACCGCGGCGCGCGGCCGATCATGGTGTTCGCCCCCGACGGCACGTTCGTGCGGGCCTGGGGCCAGGGCCTGTTCAGCGACGGCAAGGTGCTCGGCATCCCGGCCGAGCACCGGACGCCCGGCGCGTCCGGCTATACGGCGGTGTACGGCGCGGGCGGCTGCCACGCCTGCGGCGCGCACGCCATCCGGGTCGACCCGGCCGGCGACGTCTGGGTGGTCGACGCGGCCGGCCATGTCATCTACAAGCTGCGCGAGACCGGCGAGCTGCTGCTGCAGCTCGGCACGCGGGGGGTGGCCGGCAGCGGGCCCGACACGTTCAACCTGCCGACGGACATCGCCTTCGCCCCGAACGGCGATCTCTACGTCAGCGACGGCTACGGCAACGCCCGCATCGTGCGCTTCACGCGCGACGGCGAGTACCTCGGCGAGTGGGGAACGCGCGGAACCGGGCCCGGCGAGTTCGGGCTGCCGCACGGCATCGCCGTCGCGGGTGACGGCCGGGTCTACGCGGTCGACCGGGACAATCGCCGGGTCCAGGTGTTCGACGCCGACGGGAACTTCCGCGACGAATGGACCGACCTGGCCGGCGTGCAGGCGCTCTTCGTGGCCGGGGACCGCATCTGGGCCGGCGGCGCCCTGCGGGAGCTCGACGGCACGATCGTGGCCGAGCTGCCGGACGGGGGCGGCGGACACGGAATGGCGGTCGCGCACGACGGCGCCGTGTTCGTGGCGCGGATCGGTCAGGGGCGCGTCCAGAAGTTCGTCGCCAACGCCGCGCAGTAACTGCCCCCCTGTGTCGAGAGGGCTGACCCGGCCGCTCAGCGGACCAGGCTCAGCGGACCAGCTTGTGCTCCAGGTAGTCGACCGCCGCCTGCATCTCGACAGCGTCCCACGTGGTCCAGTCGTCGTTTGCGGGTAGCCCCGTCACCCCGGTGCTCCGGCCCACGGCGACCACCTGAACTGCCAGACGTTCGGAACCGTACTGTTCGCACAAGATCAGGAAGCGCTGCGTCAACGCAACCGACGGAAGCTCGTTCACGTGCAAGAAACTCGCACGGCTGACACGTGCATGAAAGGAAAGCTGACGAGCTGGGCTGAATGAAGAACCAAATTATCAAATGCCGGCGCGGACGGGAACTACGGCGACCGGACTACTGCGTACCGCAAACATACATCGTGCAAGTGTGAGGCGCTGACAGTCGAATGCTTGGGGGGGTAGTAGTCACCGGTTGCGTCCAACCAAGTGGCTCAGCCCTGGCTGTTTCTCACAGCCCACGCTACCACTACCGTATCTTGCCGCGGCATGCGGAGTGTGCCGCGGCTATCGAACAGCCTTCACTACGGCACCTGGAGCGGCGGGCGGCGATTCGCGAGGCCGGTTACGCCCTCGTAGGCGTGCGCGAGCTGGAGCGCCTCGAAGTCGCATTTCGGGGGTGCGACGATCTGAACGCCGACAGGGAGCCCGTCGGGGGTGAAGCCGGCCGGCACCGAGATGGCCGGGCAGCCGGTCACCGTGATCAGGTAGCAGGCCGCCATCCAGTCGATGTACGTCTCGAGCCGGACGCCGTTGATCTCGCGCACCCAGTCGGTGTCCACGGAGAACGGCGCGACCTGCGTCGTGGGACAGACCAGATAGTCGAAGCGGCCGAAGAAGTCGACCACGCGGTCGAACAGGGCGGCCTGCTGCACCTCGGCGCGGGTCACGTCCACCCCGCTCAGGGCCAGGCCCTGCTCCGTGTTCCAGACCACGGTGTCCTTGAGCACCTCGCGGTGCTCGCGGAGGTGCCGCTCGTGGGTCCTGGCGAAGGCGAACGCGCGCAGCGTGCGGAATATCCCGTCGGCGTCGCGGAGGTCGGGCTCCGCCTCCTCGACCGCGCAGCCGAGCTCCGCGAAGCGGGCAGCCGCCCTGCCGCAGACGTCGAGCACCGCCGGCTCCACGGGACAGCCGCCGAGCGTCGGGCTCCAGGCGACGCGCGTGCCCTCGAAGTCGCGCTCCAGCGGCTCGCGGAACCGCGCGCCAGGCGTCTCGCTCGAGTGCGGCACCCGGCGATCGGGGCCCGCCATGACCGAGAGCAGCAGGGCCGCATCCGCCGCGTGCCGCGCAATCGGCCCGGCGACATCCAGGGGGTCGAACAGCACGGCGCGGGGCCACATCGGTACTCGGCCCGGCGACGTGCGGAAGCCGACCACGTTGCACCAGGATGCCGGGTTGCGGAGCGAGCCGCCCACGTCGGTGCCGTCCGCGAGCGGCAGCATGCCGCACGCCACCGCGACCGCGGCGCCGCCGCTGCTCCCGCCGCAGGTGCGGTCGGTCGCGTAGGGGTTGCGGGTGACGCCGAAGACCGGGTTGAACGTCTGCGAGCCGGCGGCGAACTCCGGCGTGTTGGTCTTGCCGATGACGACGGCGCCGGCGGCCCGCAGGCGCTCGACGTAGAGTGCGTCCTCGGCGGGCACGAAGTCCCGGTAGATCGGCGATCCGAACGTGGTGCGGATGCCGCGGGTCAGCGTCAGGTCCTTGACGGCGATCGGCAGCCCGTGGAGCGGACCCGGCGGGTCGCCCCGGACGAGCGCCGCATCCGCGGCCCGCGCGCCCTGCAGGGCCGCCTCCGGCAGCAGCGTGACGATGGCGTTCACCCGCGGGTTCACCGCCTCGATGCGCGCCAGGAACCGGCGCACGAGCTCCTCGGCGCCGAGCTCGCGCGCGGTGAGCCGCCGGACGAGCTCGCGCGCGGGGGCGAAGACGATATCGGCGTCGCCGCCGGGTGCCGCCGGCACGGTACTCACCGGTGCCCCAGCACCGGATGCGGCACGTAGGGCTCCTCGAGCAGCCGGCACTCGTCGTCCTCGAGCGTGATGTCGAGCGCGGCCACGAGCGTGTCGAGATGCTCGAGTTTCGTCGTCCCGACGATCGGGGCGGTCACGCCCGGCTGGCGGAGAAGCCAGGCCAGCGCGATCTGCGCCGGCGTCGCGCCGCGCCGGCGCGCCAGCTCGACGAGCCGCTCCACGACGCGGAAATCCGAGTCCGCGTAGTAGAGGTCGCGGGCGTACTCGTCGGTCTGCGTGCGCAGCGTCTCGCCGCGCGGCGGACCCTCGCTGCCCGCAGGCCGCACGCGGTTCCCGGCCAGGAACCCGCGCGCCAGGGGGCTCCACGGAATGACGCCGATGCCCTCGGTCCGGCAGAACGGCAGCATCTCGCGCTCCTCCTCGCGGTAGACCAGGTTGTAGTGGTTCTGCATCGCGACGAACCGCGCCCAGCCCCGGCGCTCCGACACGTGCAGCATCCGCGCGAACTGCCAGGCGTACATGCTCGAGGCCCCGATGTAGCGGGCCTTGCCGGCCCGTACGATGTCGTCGAGCGCCTCGAGCGTCTCCTCGATCGGCGTGTGCGGATCGAAGCGATGGATCTGGTAGAGGTCGACGTGGTCGGTCCCGAGCCGCCGCAGCGACGCGTCGATCGACTCGAAGAGGTGCTTCCGGGACAGCCCGCCGTCGTTCGGCCCCTCGCCCATCGGGAAGAACGCCTTGGTGGCGATGACCGCCTGATCGCGCGCCGTGAAGTCGCGCAGGGCGCGGCCCAGAATTTCCTCGCTGACGCCGCGCGAGTACATGTCGGCCGTGTCGAAGAAGTTGATGCCGGCCTCGACCGCGCGCCGGATGAACGGGCGGCCGGCCTCCTCGTCCAGCACCCACGGGCGCCAGGCCGTCGACCCGAAGGTCATCGTGCCGAGGCAGAGGCGGGAGACCCGCAGGCCGGTCCGGCCGAGGTTGACGTACTGCATCGGGGGGCGCGGGCGCGAACCGGGCTGCCAGCTAGGGCACCGTGTGGTAGTGGCCGTGAGCCGGGTCCCACACCTGCCGCGTGCCGGAGCCGCCGGTGTTCGTGAAGCTGTAGACGATGAAGCCCGCCACCGCGATGGCCACCGCGATGACGGCGTACGAAGCGGTGCGCGACCGGCGCTCGGTCTTCCCCGCGCAGCACTGCTTGAACTTGCGACCGCTGCCGCACGGGCACGGATCGTTCCGGCCGACCTTGCCTGCCATGATGTCCGCGTTGCCGCCAGTATACTGCCCGCACGCCGGCAGCAACACCCCGGCGGGAAGGACTCCGATGATCACCGACAGCGCACTCGTCGCCCTGGCCGGCCTGGTGGCCGTCGTCGCGCTCCTGTTCCTTTTGATCACGCGCTTCAAGTGGCACGTCTTCCTCGCACTGCTCGCGCCGATCGTCCTGTTCGCGCTGATCCCCGGCATCGACCGCCAGGCGTTCATCGACGCGTTCGAGCAGGGATTCGGGCGCACGATCCAGGGCATCGCGGTCGTCATCGTCCTCGGCTCGGTGCTGGCCGAGGCGCTGAAGCACACCGGCGGCATCGAGCGGATCACGGTCTCGATGATCCGCTGGGTCGGCGAGGCGCGCATGCCGCTGGCGCTGACGCTGAGCGGCTTCGTCATCGGGCTCGCGATCTTCTCCGACGTCGGCTACCTCATCCTCAACCCGCTGGTGCATTCCGCGGCGCTGTCGAGCGGCCTGAACATGAGCGTGATGGCGACCGGGCTGGTCGGCGCGATGCAGCTCACCCACGCCATGGTGCCGCCGACGCCCGGGCCGCTGGCCGCCGTCGCGCTGGTCGGGGCCGACATCGGCCGCATCATCCTGTACGGCGGCATCGTGACCCTGATCGCCTCGCTCGCCGGGTGGCTCTACGCGCGCGCCGTCGGCCCGTACATCGAGTCGCCGCCGTCGCGCGAGTTCGTCGGCCAGTCGTTCATCGACCAGGGGCGCGCGGCGGAGCTGCCGCCGACGTGGCGGGCCTACGCCCCGATTCTCATCCCCCTCGGTCTCATCGCGGGCCAGAGCGTGACAGCGTTCGCCCTGCCGGCCGAGCACGTCGTCAACCGGGCCATGCTCTACCTCGGCTGGCCGGTCGTGGCGCTCGGCATCGGCATCCTCCTGGCCTACGGCAACACGCGGGCGGATCAGGCCGAGGCACGGACGGCAACGTGGATCGAGGATGCGCTGCGGGCGTCGGCGATGATCATCATGGTGACCGGTCTCGGCGGCGCGCTCAGCCAGATCCTGCGCGCAACCCCCGCCGTCGACGCCATCGCCGACGCGGTGGCGGCGACGGGGCTGCCGGCCATCTTCCTGCCGTTCGTGCTGGGGGTCGCCGGCAACATGATCACCGGCTCGACGACGGTCGGCGTGATCACCGCCGCCTCGGTCGCCGCGCCGATGATGGACACGCTGGGCCTGAGCCCCGAGGCGACGATGCTGGCGGGCGCCGCCGGCTCGATGATCATCAAGTACGTGAACTCGAGCTACTTCTGGGTCTGCACGTCGCTGTCGCGGATGCCGCTCAAGTCCGCGCTGCTGTCCTACGGCGGCGTGACCCTGGTGAACGGCGTCAGCGCAATGGCGGTGGTCTATGCGCTCTGGGTGGCGGGGTTGATTTGACCTCTAGACGGGGCTGCGCCCCGAACCCCCGGCGTCCGCTCGCGGGGGCCCACAGCCCCGCGCCGCTCCCGCCGAGGCGCGCCGTGCGCGCCTTGGGGCCAGCGCGACGATCGCTCCGGTGGCCCCTAACGGTCCGTGACGGTGACCGTGACCTCGCGCGCGGCCTTCAGGGCGATGTCGTGGGCCAGCGCGCGCAGCACGTAGGTGCCCGGCTGGCTGAAGGTGGCCGTCGTGCTCAGCTCGCCGTCCGGGCCCAGCAGGGTCGCGGCCCATTCCGGGACGGGCTCGATGCCCTGGCAGAGCGGGCTCGCCCCCGCGCGCCGCCGCAGGTCGGGGTTGAACTGCGGGGGATCGAAGGTGACGTGCGCGTCGTTGCCGCGATAGACGAGCCAGCCGGCCATGAGCCTGGCGAGGTGACGGCGGTCCGGCCGCGGCTCGGGCAAGCCGTCGTCGCTCACCCGCGCCGTCAGCGCGAGCGGCTCGCCCACGGCCACGGTCCGTTCGGCCGGGCCCTCGAGCTCGACCACCGGGTACTGGTTGTCGCTCTCGCCGAAGCGCTGGCCGTAGCTGGCCTCGTTCATCATCGTGATCTGCCGGTCGAGGACGTACTCGGGCCGCAGCGAGGCGTACGCCCGCTCCGTCCTGCCGCGCACGGTCAGCGTCCACACGAGCTCCCGGTCGCCGACGTCCGCCGGCACGGGCACCTTGAAGACGAACTCTGACCGGCGGGGAGCGAAGCGCGTCGGCTGGCCCCGGTCGGGTCCGCCCGGCTCGACGTTGTTGTCCGGACCGATCGGCACGTGCACGACTTCCCGGCAGTTCCGGTTGAAGAACCCGAACACCATGTTGAACGTGCCGTCGGGGTTGGCCTCCCAGCCCTCGAAGGCCGGCACGACGTTCTGCCCGCGGTCGTGGGCCCACTGCGCCGGCGCGTCCGGCGGGAAGGCAACCGACAGCGCGGCGGCGACCACGGCGGCGACCGCCGTACAGCGTCCTGAGCTCATGTGCACCAGCCCGACAGACGTCAGTTCTGGTTGTCCGTGCGCCGGCCCTGGCGCCCGGCCTCACGGTCGGAAGTTATCTCGGCGAACTGCTCGTCGCTGAGGAAGGTGAACTTGGCCAGCAGGACGAACATGTCGTCGATGGACCGCTCGCCGTGGCCCTTCCAGTTGCGGGGGTCGACGACGTTGCGGTTCTTCGCCGAGTTGTCGTACCAGCCGGTCAGATGGAGCACCGCGCCCTTGGGCAGCAGCGGTGCGTAGTCGTCCTGGTAGACGTAGACCTTGGCCCAGTTGTGGTCATAGCCGGCGCAGCTGAGCAACTCGCGCCGCGGGCTCAGCCGGTAGTTGTGGGTGTTTGCGTCCGGCGGATAGATCGCTTCCAGACACATCCGCCGGCCACTCGCGTGCATGTGCGGCTCGAACGTGTTCAGGAGCCCGGGCTGCGGCATGATGTAGTAGCCGTCCAGCCGGACGCGGTCCTGGTCCGCCGGAATGTCGAGCGCATCCCCGATGCCCCCGATCGCGCCGAACTCCCAGCTGCCGTACTTCGGCTCGTACCCCTCGGGATGGAACACGAACCCGACGTCCGCCCGCACCGGCACTCTCTCGCCCGACGCGTAGAGGTGCACGGTGAACCTGAGCTCCGAATCGGCCGGCAGGACGACACCGACGTTTTCCGGATAGGTCGTGGCATTCTGGCCGATCTCGTGCGTCAGCCGGAACTGCGACCGCGCCGCTTCCGACGCGTAGTACTCGTCGCCGGTGTGGATGCCCATGTGGTGGATCGTGAAGCGCCCGTAGCCGCTGCCCTCGTTCGCCTGCCGCCGGAGCCGCGCCTCGGTCTCGGCTTCCAGCAGGCGCACCTCCTGCACCTCCACGGCCTTGATGTAGCGATCCGTGGTGAGGCCGGTCGGCACGGGGCCGTACTCGTCGTGATAGTCGGCGGCCACGGCGGGCACCGTCATGACGGGCGTGGAGACGACGAGGTCGGGCTCGCCGATGGTCCACACGCCGTCCGCCGGAAACACCAGCGGCGGGGGCAGATCGGCCGGGTTGCCGCGCGGGGCGCCGTTGTCGGCCCAGGCCGCCAGCGTGGCAATCTCCTCGTCGCTCAGCGAGATGTCGTCCTTGTAGTGCTGGATGCCGATGGTCTTGTCGATGAACCACGGCGGCATCTCGCGCAGGGCGGTCCGGTCCTTGATTGCGCGGGCCCAGGGACGGGCCTCCTCGTACGTGAGCAGCGACATCGGCGCCACCGCATCCGGCCGATGGCAGTTCTGGCAGGAGCGCTGCAGGATGGGCGCGACGTCCCTGGCGAACGTCACCTCCGCGGCGGCCTCGGCCTCGGTCGCGCTCGCCGGCGACGCGGTCAGGCCGGCCGCTGCGAGCACGGCGCCAAGGAACAGCAGCTTCACGGAACCCGGGACGATTACTTGTCTTGCCACGACCAATGGCCTTTCTCGCCGTCGAGAGGCGACGGCGACTGTTGCTGGAGTCTGGAGTACAGATTCTCGTGATAGCGCGGCCCTCAGTCAAGGGACCGGAGGCCGCGGGCCGACCGCCGCGAGAATTGGAGTGGAACAGACCTGCCGAGAGGGGGAATAATGTCTGTTGGAGGAGATGGCCATGACCCAGCCGATTCGTTCCGTCTCGCGAGCCGACCTGCAGCTCCGGCCCCGACTGCCCCGGCGCGTCTTCCTGGAGCACGCGCTGCGGGCCGGGACGCTCGGCGCCGCGGCGGTCTGGACACCCGGCGTGCTCGCCGACGAGCTGTTCGTGACGCCGACCAGCCGCGCGCTCGAGGGACCCTTCTATCCGGACAAGATGCCCCTGGACACCGACAACGACCTGCTGATCGTCAACGACTCGATCACGCCGGCGGTCGGCGAGGTGACGCATCTCACCGGCACCATCACCACCCGCGCGGGGACGCCGCTGCGCAACGCGTTCGTCGAGATCTGGCAGTGCGACACCAACAAGTCGTACCGGCACGCCGACGGCGTCAACCCGGAGGTGCCGCCGGACTCCAACTTCCAGGGCTACGGCCGCTTCCTCACCAACGCGCGGGGCGAGTACTACTTCCGCACCATCAAGCCCGTCCCGTACATCATCGGCGACGTCTTCCGCACCCCGCACATCCACTTCGCGGTCAGCCGCAACGGCGAGCGGATCTTCACGTCGCAGATGCTCGTCAGCGGCCACCCGGACAACGCGCGCGATCGGCTCACGGCGCGGATTCTCGATCCGCTGGCGAAGGAGACGATCCTCGTCGACTTCAACCCCCTGCCGGGGTCGAAGGTCGGCGAGCTGACCGCCAACTTCGACATCGTGCTCGGGCGGACGGTCGAGGAGCTCGACGACGGGACGCTGGGCTGGGGCCTCGGCCAGCCCGAGACCGGGCGCGACAGCGGCTGATTGCCGCCGCGCGCGAACCCCGGACAGGAGTCGACGATGGGACTTCGAGCGCTTGCGTTGGCGAGGGCGGCGGCGCTGGCGGCGGCGGCAGGATTGGCCGCGGCCGGCTGCGTGGCCGAGGAGCCGGCGCCGGACGACATGGCGCAGGACGACGACCGCGAGGTGCGCCGGCAGCCGGCCTTCGGGGCCCTGGACGCGGACGGCGACGGCGCGATCGCGGCCGGCGAGATCGACGCGGCGCCGGCATCGCTCGCGGCGCTCGACGAGGACGGCGACGGCCGCCTCTCGGTTGACGAGCTGCGGCCCGGGAACGCCCCCATCGGCGGTCCGGCGCGGCCCCCCGCCGACGCGACGGCCGCGTTCATGGCGTTCGACGGCGACGGGAACGGCACGCTCGAGGCCGCGGAGCTGCCGTCGCCGTTCCGCAGCCTCGTGGCCCGCGCCGATGCCGACGGCGACGCGGTCGCCAGCGAGGCCGAGATCCTGGCGCTGATGACCGCGGAGGCTGCCGATCCCCCCGAGCCGCGGCCCGCGCCGCTGCTGGCCGCGCTCGATGCGGACGGGGACGGCACGGTGGCCGCGGTGGAGATCGTTGCCGCGCCGCGCTCGTTGCGCACGCTCGACGCCGACGGCGACGGCCGGCTCACGGCCGCCGAGCTCCGGCCCGCAGGCGGCGGCGAAGCAGGCGGCGGCGCCTGAGCCCCGCTCGATCCCGGTTCCGCGCGCGGCGCGTCAGAAGCGGAGGAGCCGCGTGAACTTGACGATGAACGCGCGGTTCTCGAGCATCGGCAGCCGGCCGGGGCGCAACGTGGTGTCGCGCTGGTCGTTGTAGACCACGAACAGCTCGCTGCCCGGGCTGTACTCCCAGCGGAAGCGGACGTTCGTCCCCATCTGCTCGACGGCGGAGTTGTACTGCACGAGCGCCGACAGGAACATCCGCGCCGTGAACGTGTAGGTCGCCCGGGTCGTCGCCACCGTCGCCGTGAACTGCCCCTGCGGAAGATTGATGCGGTTGATCTGGACCGTCGGCTCGATCGACATCCGCGGCGTCAGCCCGATGCGCCCCTGGCGGTACCCGAACCCCGTGAGGTCGCCGCCGAAGAACGTCCCCTGCTGCACGAACGCGGTGCCGGACACCCGCCGCTGCTGGCCCATGAAGTACGACAGGAAGACGTCCTGGAACTCGTATCCCCCAATCGGAATCGCCACGTTGCTGGCGATCGGGAACGGCTCGACGAGCAGCTCGTAGCTGCGCAGGAGGTCGACGGTGATGCGGTCGCTGTTCTCGAACTCGGTGATGAACTTGCCTCCGATGCCGCGGGTCTCGAGATCGCGCCTGCCGTTCTCGATGTAGTCGACGCTGCCGCCGAACGTGAACTGCCGGATGGCCTCGATCCCGCGCGGCCGCGGCCGGTAGTGGCCCGCCACGAACGTGCGCCGGAAGTCCAGGCGCCGCAGGAAGCCCACCTCCGGGTTGAAGTTCTTGCCGACCAGCAGATGTTCCGCCTGCAGGCCGAACAGGTCGGCGTCGTACGTGAACTGCCCCTGGTAGCTCGCGTCGTCGCCTTCGCGGCCGTACGTGCGCGTGCGGGCGTAGTAGCCGTTGAACGTCACGTTGTCGTAGAACGAGAACGAGGCGTCCGCGCCGTAGACGGCGTTGTCGCCGTTGCGCTCCAGCGACACCGAGCGGCGCGTGAAGATGGCCCCGATGCGGCTGCGGCGCAGGATGTCCCCGCTCACGCGCATGACCGTGAAGTTCGTGGCCATCGCGTTCGCGTCGGGCGCATCGTCGGTCTGCATGTTGAGCGCGCCGATGCTGAAGCGGCCGACCTTGCCGGTCAGCCGGCCGCCGCCGACGATGGGCACCGTGCGCCCCGCCTGCAGGCCGATGCGCCGGCTGAAGAAGATCAGGGGCGCCTCGTTGCCCGCGCGCGTCCCGGGCGGACCCCCGAGGCGCCCGCCGTTGTTGCCGCCGCCCCCGCTCCCGAGCACGTTGGGCCCGGCCCCGAAGTCGAAGATGCCCCGCGCCTCGAGGAAGAACTCGCGCTTCTCCGGAAAGAACAGGCTGAAGCGCGTCAGGTTCACCTGCTGCTCGTCCACCTCGACCTGCGCGAAGTCCGTGTTGTAGGTGAAGTCGGCCGTCAGGTTCTGCGTCACGCCCCACTTGGCGTCGACCCCCGCGTTGCCGTCGCCGCGGTTCGAGAAGGGCGGGCTGGCCGTCAGGTCCGTGGCCGACGAGCCGATGGCGTAGGGCTTGACCTCCAGCCGCCGGTTCTGCGACGCCACCTCCAGGCCGGCCAGCGTGGCGGCGACCGACAGGCGGAAGATGCCGGGACCCACCGCAATCGGGACCGGCGTCAGATGGGACGTCTCGTTCTTCCGCCGCACCTGGCGCTCGAACTGGATGCCCCAGAGCTGCGACCGCCCCTGCTGGAAGCGCAGCGACTTGAAGGGGATCTCCATCTCGACCGTCCAGCCGCCGTCGAAGCGGCCCGTGCGCACGTCCCAGACCGCGTTCCAGTCGGTGTTGGGGTTGCCCTCGTCGCTGATCTCGAAGTCGAAGAAGCCCCCGATCGGGTTCACCATGAACGCCATGCCGTTGCGCCGGTCGTAGAACGTGTCGAACGCCACGGCGATGCGATCGTTCTGGATGAGCTGGAACGAGTCGCGCTGCATCTCGTCGGCGATCCACTGGTCCTCGGGCGCGGAGTCCCAGCACCGCACCCCCACGTAGACGTTCTCGTCGTCGTAGAAGACCCAGACCTCGGTCTCCTCCGTCGCCGGCGCGCCCTCGATGGGAAACTGCTGCACGAACCCGCTGGCCGAGCGTATCTCGTCGTAGACGGCCTCGCGGAGCGAGCCGTCCAGGTCCAGCTCTGCGGTGAGGCGGTGCGCGAGCAACGTCGCCCGGCCGTCCGCGTCCCGGTTGAGGACCTCCGGCGGCATCGGCGCCGGCGGCCCGTCGATCACGCCGGCGGCAACTGCCGGCGCGAAGCCGGCGGCCCCCGGTGCGGCGCGGGGCGGCGCGGGGCGGTCGCGCCCCGGCAGGACGATCCCGGGCGGCGGGGCGGGTGCCGGCGGGGCGGCGGCCTGGTCGGCGACGCGCGCCGGGCGATCCTCGGCCAGCGCGGCGGCGATCCGGTCCTGCAGCGTGAAGAGCTCGCGGACCCGGCCGGTGACGTTCGCCGTACGGGACACCGTGCCGCTCTCCACGTGCACGAGACGCGCGGTGATCCGGACCCGGTCGCCGACCCGCTGGTAGGCGCCCGAGACGACCCAGGGCGTGCCGAGACGGCGTCCCACCTCGCGGGGCAACAGGCCGCCCCCGATGCCGCCGTCGACCGCCGTCAGGTCGGCGACCCGCTCCAGGTCGACCGCCACGGTTTCGGCGAAACCGGAGCCGATCCAGTCGTCCATTGGCAACCCGGAGATGTTGACGAACGGCACCACGGCCACGCGGTCGCCCGGCTGCGGAACGACCTGCTCGCCCGCGACCGGTTCCTGGGCCGCCGACGTGGACGCGACGGCGACGAGCAGCAATGCGAGTGCGGTAGTGCCTCTTTCCATGATCTCCCAGCCCGCCAATCGTGACCTGGCGGCTCCGCGTGCGGCCCAACCAACCCTGCCAGCAGTCTGCACCGCCTCCACGGCGAGGACTCCTAGCCGCCGGCGAGCGCCCCGACGATGAGGAACGGCTCGACGCCCGTCGCTACCGCCGCCGGCAGGGGCGTGTCGGGCGGATCGTGCGAGGTGGCGCGCCCTGCGACCTCCAGCCGCACCTCGCGCCCGGCCCGGGTCAGGGTGCACAGCGGCACCGGCAGCACCACCCGTATCATGACAGCGTCTGGACCTCGACCGACCGGACCGGCGGCAGATCCCCCACGATGGACGCCCACGTGTCGCCCGCATCCGCGGAGGCGTAGACCTGCCCGCCGGACGGCCCGAAATAGACGCCGCAGGCATCGAGCGTGTCGACGGCCATGGCGTCGCGCAGCACGTTGACGTAGCAGTGCTTCTGCATGAACAGCACGTCGGGGCGGGTCGGATGCATCCGTCGACCGGAACAGCGCGGCGTCCTCCACCCCGGCGTACACCGTATCGGGATCAAGCCGGTCCGGCTCCAGGTACCAGACGCGGGCGAACTCCCAAGGATGCGGCGTACCGTCGTACCACTGGCGGCGCGCGCCGTCGGCGCTCAGCAGGAACGCGCCCTTGCGGGTAGCGACCAGAACCCGAACCGTGCTCATCGGCAGACCTGCGTGCGGCAGTCCTCCTACTTGGCGAGCGGGTGCGGCCGGACCTGGAACTTGACCGCCTTCTGGCGCGTGCCGGGGCCGCCCTCGAGGTGCCACGCCGCGTAGTTCGAGTAGCTCGACCAGAGCCCCTTTCCCTTCCAGCCCGTGGTCGGGTCGTCGATGCGACCGACCGACGAGCGCGAGAAGAAGCCCATCGGATACGGCACGCGCAGCGTCACGAACTCGCCGGTCGCCGGCAGGAAGACCTGCAGCGAGTCGGTGTTCACGTCGCCGTAGACCGGCGTCTCCGGGCCGAAGCCGAGCACGTCGTGATGGTCGATCTGCGTCAGGTAGCTCTCGTCCGAGTTGATCGGCATCTCCGCGTTCTCGAACGTCGGCTTGTACATCCGGTTGAACGTCCAGCCTTCGGGACAACTCTGCCCGCTGGCGGTCGGGTCGCTCGTGTCCCCGCACTGGCTGCGGTCGAACGAGGCGAAGTGGCCGCTCCCCCGCCAGTCCTGCCACGCGACACCGTCACGGGTCACGTGCAGGCCGCCGCTGCCGTACGGCGGCGGGTCCACCACCGTCGGCGGCGGCGTGTACACCTCGGAGATGCACGACAGCGGCGGGTTGTCGCCGAGGTCGAGGCGCACGAGCGTGTTGTCGGTCGAGCCGTTGTCAGAGCACCAGATGCTGCCGTCCGCGTCGTTGACGGCCGGCGAGTAGCAGCCGAACGCCACGCGGTGATCGCGCGCCGGGTCCAGCGGCTCGTCCGGCTCCGTCCAGCCGGGCGAGATCACCCCGTCGCCGTTCGTGTCGATGACCGTCGGGCACCAGCCCTGCGCCGCCTCGGCGTCGCCGGTCTCCTCCCAGATCTTCGTATCCACCCAGCCGACGCCTTCCCGGAAGCCGTAGTAGAAGACGTCCTCGCCGCTGAGCTGATTGTGATCGGCCGAGAAGCAGGTGTCGATCCCGCTGAACTCCTCGGCCTCCGGGTCGTACATGAACACCTGCCGCCGCCCGCTGCGCAGGGGGAAGTAGTCGGCGAACCGGTTCGACGCATCCGTGCAGAAGCCGGGCTGCTCCTCCTGGGCCCGGACGCGCCCGGTCAGCCAGACGCGGCCCTCGCCGTCCATGGCCACGCTGCGCGGATCGGCCGCACGCGCCCAGAACGACTCGTTGCCGAAGTAGGGAGACTCCGGCGTGTCGGTCTGGATGCGCGGCGCGTTCGTCGGGATGTGGATCGTGCTCGCGCGGTGTTCGACCGGATCGATGACCGCCAGGATGTCGCTCGGCTGGACGACGCCGTAGACGAGGCCGTTCGCGTTGACCGTGCCGTCACGGACGTCGGACGCCGTGCTGTCGGTGCGCCCGTCGTGCTCGGTGCCCCAGTCCCAGAGCGTGACCACGACGTTGCGCTCGTAGCTGGCCGGCCGCGGCGGCGTCTGCCGCGGCGCCTCGCCGGCCGCCACGCGGGCGGTCCAGTCGGCGAACATCGCCCGCTGCGGGCCGAACCGCTGGAACCCCGCGTTCATCGCCGCGCCCATCGGCCCCATGGCGGCCCGCCGGTCCCAGGCCTCGAGGTGCGAGTCCACCTCGTTGAGGATGCTGCCGGGAATCTCCCGCGTCGCCTGGTTGCCGATCTGGTGGCAGCTCAGGCAGACCGTGACCATGCTGCCCAGATCCCGCTGGGAGTGGTCGCCCGGGGGCAGCTCGATCATCGACAGCCACCAGGCGGCCGGATAGACCTGCGCGGCCGCGAGGGCGTCGGGCGCGACGACCGCGTCGAGATCCAGCGCCTGACCGGGCGTCGCCGACACGCGCCGCGAGTCGACCAGGCCGTAGCCGCGCACGAACACCTCGTAGGTCGCCTCCGGCAGGTCGGGCACGACGTAGCGCCCGGCGTCGTCGGTCACCGCGCTGCGGATGAACCGCGTCGGCAGGTCCGTCGTCTCGGCAATCACCCAGACGCCGGCCTCGGGACCGTCGGCGCTGGTCACCACGCCCCCGATGTCGTCCGCGTCCAGCTCGATCCCGCCGGCGGGCTGCGCCGCGCTCTCGCTCCCCGCGGGAACCGCCGCCAAGGCGAACAGCACGGCCCCGGCGGCCGTCCCCAACATCAGCACCGACTTGATCGGTCCGCTCATCGCTGCCTCCTTCTCCGAGCCGCGGGCTCACCCGCCAGCCGCCGCCGACCGCATCCGCACGGCCGCGGCGCGGTCAGCCGCCGACAATCATAGCCCGGCGGAGGGCCGCAGGACCGCGGGCCGTCGCGGAAGGCGTCCTGCCAGGCTATCGCTCGGGCAGCGCGAAGACGTATAGCGCACCGCCGCTGCTCGGCGCGTAGACGTCCGGGCTCACGGTGCGCCGGATGCTGGTGAACGGTCCGGTCTCGGTCGGTACGGCCACGTACTGCCGGCCGTCGATCTCGTACGTGATCGTGAAGCCCGACGCGGAGTTGCCCAGGCGCGTCTGCCACAGCACCTCGCCGGTCCGGACGTCGAACGCCTTGAAGTAGCGATCGACGTCTCCGACGAACGCCAGGCCCGAGGCCGTGGCGGCGACGCCCGTCGAGAACGATGCCCGCTGCTCGTGGCGCCAGAGCTCGTCCATCGTCCTGACGTCGTAGGCGCTGAGGCGGCCGAACGTGCCGTTGCTCCCCTCCCTTTCGAAGAACCGGACATCCGACCCGGTGGACGATCCGGCCCCCTCGGCCAGCTCGAACGCGCGGGCCGCCAGCTCCATGCAGTGGTTCTGGTTCAGCGGCAAGATCAGGGCCGACGTCGCCGGGCTGTAGGCCGCTGCCGGCCAGTTGTGCCCCCCGTAGTACGCCGGGCAGGAGTGGATCGGCTGGCCGACCTGCATCGCGACGATGTCGGGACGATAGGTGACGCGGCCCGTCGCGGGGTCGATGGACTCGAAGACGTCCTGGAACACGGTCTCGCGGACGCCCCGGAAGGCGCCGTCGTCGCGCGCCAGCTTCCACATGAGCCCGTCCTTGCCCACGGTGAAGAGCAGCTTCTCGTCGTCGACGTCGATCAGGACCCGCTCGAAGACCGTGTCGAGATCGAGCGACTCGCCCGGCACGTGCTGGAAGTACCACGCGATGGCGCCGGTCCGGGGATCGAGCGCCAGCGTGGAGTTCGAGTACAGCACGGCGTCCGACGTCGTGAGGCCCCGGCTGACGGCCGCCCACGGCTTGGCCTGAGCCGTCCCGACGAAGAACA
Organism: Vicinamibacterales bacterium; assembly: GCA_965222265.1. Classification (GTDB taxonomy): domain Bacteria; phylum Acidobacteriota; class Vicinamibacteria; order Vicinamibacterales; family UBA8438; genus JAAXGX01. The sequence goes on along the minus strand of CBDCTP010000003.1, from coordinate 2,689,549 downwards.
GGTCGAGGTCCGGATCGTAGGTGCCCGGGATCCAGGTCTCGGCGCCCCCGCGAACGCCCCGCGGCAGATCGCCCCACGTGTCGCCGCCCGGCGCGCCCGGCTGCGCGATGGTCGACGTGCGCCACAGCTCCTCGCCCGTCTCCGGGTCGTGCCCGGTGATGAAGCACCCCGCCTGGGTGAACCGCCCGCAACCCGTGATGCCGCTGATGACCACGCCGTCCGCGATGGTCGGTCCGGCCGTGTGGTAGAAGCCGTCCGCCTCGTCGGCCTTCTTCGTCTCCCAGACGAGCGTGCCGGTCCGGGCGTCGACGGCAACCACCGCCAGGTCGGCCGTCGTCAGGAACACCTTGTCCTGGTAGAGCGCGATCGTGCGCATCAGGTTGGAGCGCCGCCCGTCCGGATACTCCCGCCGGTACTGCCAGATGATGTCCCCGGTCCGGGCGTCGAGCGCCTGCAGGACGTTGCCGGGATTCGCCAGCAGCAGCACGCCGTCGTGGACCAGCGGCGTCGTCTGCACGCGCCCCGCCTCCATCGTCCACACCCAGGCGAGCCGCAGCTCGCCGACGTTGGCCGGCGTCAACTGCTCCAGCGGGCTGTAGCCGTGGCCGAGCGGCGTGCGCCGCCACGACAGCCACTCCTCGTCCGGGGGATTCTCGAGCAGCTCGTCGGTCACCGGGCTGTAGGACTCGACCTCGCGGCTCACCAGCGCGACCGGACCGGCCGACGGCGGCGCGAGCCGGTCTGCCGCCCGCACGTCGCCGCGGCCGGCGCGCGCGGCGCCGGGCGCGACGGCCCGGGCCGAGTCGGCGCGGAGCGGCTGCGCCCCGGCGGCGTGCCCGTTGGCCTGCAGGATGTAGGCGACGATGTTCAGATAGGCGGCAGCGCCGAGCGAGCCCTCGGCGCCGGGCGGCAGCGTGCTGCGAACGTGCTCGAGCAGCGCCCGGGCCGACCGCGCGCCCCAGGCCGCCGTGAAGCTCGGGCCCGCCAGCGGCGGCCCGAATCCGCCGCGCAGGTTGTCGAGATGGCATTCCGCGCAGCTCTGCTCGTAGGCCTCCCGGCCGGCGGCAGCCTGGGCCTCGACGGACGACGCCGCGGAAGGCGGCTGGGCCGCAACGGCGAGCTGGCCGGTCATCACCGCCAGGGTCGCCGCAACGCCGACGGTCCACCGTGATACAGCGATCCGCATTCCTGCACCCCCGGACGGTCCGACCGAGCGCCGAGCCCGGCCCCTCGAACTCTATCAGGACGCCGCACGCGGCCCGCAACCGCGCCGCGGCCCCGACACCCCCGCGGCGTGCGTGGCGCGCAGCCGTTGCAGTACGATCGCCGCCGCCGTCGCCACGTTCAGCGAGTCGACGGCCGGGTCGATGTCGACCCGCACCCGCTCGTCGCACAGGTCGAGCGCGGCACCGCTCACGCCGTCCCCCTCGTTGCCGAGCAGCAACGCGAGCGGGTCGCCGGGGACGCGCCCGACGAACGTCTCCAGGTCCGTCGCGCGGCCGTCGGGCGTGAGCGCCGCCAGGCGCGCCCCGGCCCCCTTGATCCGCTGCAGCGCGCCCGGCCACTCCGCCGCCACGCGGAACGGGAGCGTCAGCGTCGTCCCCATGGACGTCCGGATGGCCTTGCGGTACAGCGGGTCCGCGCAGGTCGGCGACAGCACGATGCCGGCTGCGCCGAACGCCGCGGCGTTGCGGAAGATGGACCCCACGTTGTCGGGATTCGACACGCCCTCGAGCGCGACCAGCGGGCGCAACGGTTCGGCCGCCGGCCATTCGCCGTCGTCCTCCACCCGTGCGGGGCGCGCGCCCAGCGCCAGGCAGCCGCGATGGAACCGGAACCCGGTGATCTGCCGGAGCCGGGCGGAATCGGTGAGATAGACGTCCAGGCCGCCGCCGCGGACCCGGCAGGCTGCGAGCGCCGGCTCGAGGCACGCGAGCACGCTGCCGGTCAGCAGCAGGGCCTGCGCGCGAAACCTGGAGGCGAGCAGCCGCTCGACGGCCAGCCGACCCTCGGCGACGAACAGGCCGCGCTCGCGCATCAGCAGCGGGTCGGAGACGATCCGAAAGTCTTCGACGCGGCGATCGTCGACCGACTCGATCGCGACGCGGTTGATCCGCACGGCGTCACGCAGGGTTCAGGCCGAACGAACCACGGAGCGCCGGCTGCGGTGGCCGTCGAGCACCTCGAGCCCGAGCGGCTTGCTGAGGTAGACCTTGGCCTCCCGATTGTCGTCGGCGTGCGGCTCGAACTTGATCACGTTGAACTGCAGGTGGTCCAACGTGCCGCGCATGCCGTACAGCCTGTTCTTCGTCTTGACGACGATCTCGTCGAAGCCGTTGTCGAGGGCCCAGACCTCCTGCTCCTCGGTCAGGGCCCGAAAGAAACCCTGGCCGCGCCAGTCACGGCGCGTCCCTCCAATCCAGCTGTAGAGCACCTTGCGGCCGGTGAACGCGACGCAGTCGCTCAGGCGGGTCACGAGGTCGGTGAGCTTGGCGTCGGTCTCGTTCCGCCGCAGCTCGTGCGACACCTTGTAGGCCACCGGGACGACCGTCGCCGGGTCGTCCGGCAGCGGCGCCTCGGCCATCAGGATCTGGTGGTCGCGGTTGCCGAGGCGCTCCATGACCTCCGTCGACGTCTTGCGGCGGGCGAACTCGCCGAAGTACTCCTCGATGTACTCGATCTCGAGCGCGCCCTGCTGCAGATCGTACTGGCGGATGAGATACTCCATGCAATCGGGCGCGCATTATACACTGCGGAAATGCCGGAACTGCCGGACGTCGAGGTGTACGTTGCCTGCCTCGCGCCGCGCATCGTCGGGCAGCGAATCGAGCGGATCCGGCTGCTCCGCCCGTTCGTGCTGCGGTCCGTCGCGCCGCCGCTCGAGGCCGTCCGCGAGCGCACGGTGAGCTCCGTGGAGCGCCTCGGCAAGCGCATCGTCATCGGCGTCGACAACGACCTGTTCCTCGTCCTGCACCTGATGATCGCCGGGCGCCTGCGCTGGCGCCCACCGGGCGCAGCCGTGCCGAAGAAGCTGGGCCTGGCGGCGTTCGACTTCGCGAGCGGCACGCTGCTGATGACCGAGGCGGGCTCCATCAAGCGCGCCGCGCTGCACCTGGCGTCGGGACGGGCCGGCGTGCGGGCGCACGATCGCGGCGGCCTCGACGTGCTCGCGGCCGACCTGCCGGCGTTCCGCGCCGCGCTGACGCGCGAGAGCCACACCTTGAAGCGGAGCCTGACCGATCCGCGGCTGTTCTCGGGCATCGGCAACGCCTACTCGGACGAGATCCTGCATGCCGCCCAGCTCTCTCCCCTCGCGCTGACGCGCGGCCTGGACGACGGCGCGATCGCGCGGCTGCACGCGGCCGCGAGCGCGACCCTCCGCGCATGGACCGAACGGCTGCGTCGCGAGGCGGGCGAGGGGTTCCCGGAGCGGGTCACCGCGTTCCATCCCGCCATGGCGGTCCACGGCCGCTACGGCCAGCCCTGCCCGACCTGCGGCGGCCCGGTCCAGCGCATCGTCTACGCCAGCAACGAATCGAACTACTGTCCTGCGTGCCAGACCGGCGGCAAACTGCTCGCCGATCGCGCCATGTCGCGGCTACTCAGGCGCGACTGGCCGCGGACGCTCGAAGCGCTGGAGGCGCTGAAGGAGGAACGCAGGGACGGCACGGCCGGCAGCCCGGCAAGGGATCTCGAATGACAGTGAGACGCACCGCACGACGCGCCGCGGCGGCGGGCCGACGACCCGGTCATCGATCGCTACTCCAGCCCGGGGATCGGCTTCATCGGGTCGCTGGCGTACGACTGGTAGGCACCTCGGACGGCGGCGCGGCAGCGGCCGGGTCGTAGGCCAGGTTGGGCGCCAGCCAGCGCTCGGCCGTCGCGACGTCGACACCCTGGCGGGCCGCATAGCTGGTCACCTGATCCCGACCCAGCCTGCCGACGTTGAAGTAACGCGCCCCCGGGTGCGAGAAGTACAGGCCGCTGACGCTGGCCGCCGGCATCATCGCCGCGCTCTCGGTCAGCGTGATGCCGGCGTCCGCCGCGCCCAGCAGATCGAACAGCTTGAACTTCTCGCTGTGATCCGGACAGGCGGGATAGCCGAACGCCGGCCGGATCCCGCGGTAGCGCCCGGCCAGCAGATCCTCGGTCGAGAGCGATTCGCCCGGCGCGTAGCCCCACTCGCGCCGCACGCGCGCGTGCAGCCACTCCGCGAACGCCTCGACCAGGCGGTCGGCCAGCGCCTTGACCATGATGGCCCGGTAGTCGTCGTTGTCCCGCTCGTACTCGCGCACGAGGTCGGCGGCGCCAATGCCGGTGGTGACCGCGAACCCGCCGACGTAGTCGGTCAGGCCCCGGCCGGGCGGCGCCACGAAATCGGCGAGCGAGCGGTGGGGCCGGTCGTCGCCGAACGCCTCCTGCTGGCGCAGCAGGTTGAAGCGGACGAGCTCCTCCTCCGCGCGGGCCGCCGGGTCGTACAGCGCCAGATCGTCGCCGTCGGCGTTGGCCGGCCAGAAGCCGTAGACGCCGCGGGCGGTCAGCCGCCGGCCGGCCACGATCTCGCCCAGCAGCTCCGTCGCCTGCGCGTACAGCTCGCGGGCCGCCGCCCCGCGCGCCGGGTCGTCGAGAATGGCCGGAAAGCGGCCCTTGAGCTCCCAGGCCGCGAAGAAGAACGTCCAGTCGATGTACGGCGTCAGCTCGTCGAGCCCGACCTCGATCGCGCGGCGTCCCGTGAACGAGGGGACGGGCGGCGCGGCCGCGTCCCAGTCGGTGCGCAACGGATTGGCGCGGGCCGCGGCGTAGGTCGCCAGCGCCCGGGAGCCGCCGCCCGCGTGCTGCTCCCGGAGGCGCGCCTGGGCGGCGCGGTTGTCCGCGTCGAAGGCCGGCCGCTGGTCCGGGCTCAGCAGGCGCGAGACGGCGTCGACCACCCGCGACGCGTCGGCCACGTGGACCGTCGTTCCGTCGTACGCCGGGGCGATCTTCACGGCGGTGTGCTGGCGCGAGGTCGTCGCGCCGCCGATGAGCAGGGGCATCCGCATCTGCCGGCGGGCCATCTCCCCGGCCACGAAGACCATCTCGTCGAGCGACGGGGTGATCAGTCCGCTGAGCCCGACGAGATCGGCGCCCTCGTCGACCGCGGCCTGGAGAATCCTGTCGCACGACACCATCACCCCGAGATCGACGACGTCGTAGTTGTTGCAGCGCAGGACGACGCCGACGATGTTCTTCCCGATGTCGTGCACGTCGCCCTTGACCGTCGCCAGCACGATCCTCGCCTGTGCGATCCCGCCGCTCTGCTCCTCCTCCATGTACGGCTGCAGCCAGGCGACGGCCTTCTTCATGGCGCGCGCGCTCTTGACCACCTGCGGCAGGAACATCTTGCCCGCGCCGAACAGGTCGCCCACCACCTTCATGCCGTCCATCAGCGGGCCCTCGATGACGTCGAGCGGCCGCGCGCACTGCCGGCGCGCCTCCTCCACGTCGGCCTCGATGAAGTCGACGATGCCGTGCACCAGGGCATGGCTCAGCCGGGCGCCGACGTCCCCCTCGCGCCAGCTCAGATCGACCTCGCGCGCACGGACGGTCCCCTGCACCCCGGCGGCGAACCGCACCAGCCGCTCGGTCGCGTCGGGGCGCCGGTTGAAGATGACGTCCTCGACGTGGGCCAGCAGCTCCGGCGGGATGTCCTCGTAGACGGCGAGCTGGCTGGCGTTGACGATCCCCATGTCCATGCCGGCCCGCACGGCGTGGTAGAGGAAGGCGGCGTGCATCGCCTCGCGCACCACGTCGTTGCCCCGGAACGAGAACGACAGGTTGCTGACGCCGCCGCTGACCTTCGCGCCGGGGCAGCGCGCCTTGATCTGCCGGGTCGCCTCGATGTAGTTGACGGCGTAGCCGGCATGCTCCTCGAGGCCGGTGCCGATGGCCAGGATGTTCGGATCGAAGATGATGTCCTCGGGCGCCACGCCGGCGTGCGTCGTGAGCAGCCGGTACGCTCGCTCGCAGATGTCGACCTTGCGCTCGATCGTGTCGGCCTGACCGGTCTCGTCGAACGCCATCACGACCATCGCGGCGCCGTAGCGCCGGACGCGGCGCGCCTGATCGAGGAAGGCCGCCTCGCCCTCCTTGAGGCTGATCGAGTTGACGATCCCCTTGCCCTGGACGCACTGCAGCCCGGCTTCGATCACCGACCACTTCGAGCTGTCGATCATCACCGGCACGCGCGCGATCTCCGGCTCGGTGGCGATGAGGTGCAGGAAGCGGGTCATGCACGCCTCGGAGTCGAGCAGCCCCTCGTCCATGTTCACGTCGATGACGTTGGCGCCCCCGCGCACCTGCTCGAGCGCGACGTCGGCCCCCGCGGCGTAGTCCTCCTCCCTGATCAGACGCGCGAAGCGGCGCGAGCCGGTGACGTTCGTCCGCTCGCCGACCATCAGGAAGTTGCCGTCCGGCCGCACGGCGAGCCGCTCGAGCCCGCTGTACTCGGTGACCCGCGCCGCGGCGGGGGCCGGCAGCCGGCGCGGGGCCACCTCCCTGACCGCGTCCGCCACCGCCCGGACGTGATCCGGCGTGGTGCCGCAGCAGCCGCCGAGCAGGTTCACGAAGCCGCTCGTCGCGAACTCGCGCAGGAGCGCGGCCGTCTCCGCCGGCCGCTCGTCGTACTCCCCGAACGCGTTCGGCAGGCCGGCGTTGGGATAGCAGCTGATCCACGTGCCGGCGATGCGGGCCAGCTCCGCGAGGTACGGGCGCATCTCGCGTGCCCCGAGCGCGCAGTTGATGCCGACCGAGAAGGGGCGGGCGTGCGCCACCGACACCCAGAACGCGTCGATGGTCTGGCCCGACAGCACGCGCCCGCTGCGATCGGTGATCGTCACCGACAGCATCAAGGGCAGCTCGACGCTCCGCTCGTCGAACACCTGCTGGACAGCGAAGATCGCCGCCTTGGCGTTCAGCGTGTCGATGATCGTCTCGATCAGCAGCAGGTCGCAGCCACCGTCGACCAGGCCGCGAGCCTGCTCGGCGTAGGCGTCGCGGAGCGCCGCGAAGGTCGTCGCGCGGAAGGTCTGGTCGTTGACGTCCGGCGACATCGAGAGCGTGCGGTTCGTCGGGCCGATCGCGCCGGCCACGAAGCGCGGGCGATCGGGCGTGCGTGCAGTCCACCGCGCCGCGGCCCGCCGGGCGACGCGCGCCGCCTCCCGGTTCAGCTCGTGGACGATCGGCTCGAGGCCGTAGTCCGCCTGGACAATCGTGGTGCCGTTGAACGTGTTGGTCTCGATGATGTCGGCGCCCGCGGCGAGGTAGTCGTCGTGGATCGCCTCGATCACGTCGGGCCGGGTCAGCACCAGCAGGTCGTTGTCGCCCTTGAGGTCGCGCGGATGGCTGGCGAACCGCTCGCCGCGGAAGTCCGCCTCCCCGAGCCCGCGGCGCTGGATCATCGTGCCCATGGCGCCGTCGAGGATCAGGATCCGCCGCGCAAGCGCCGCCTGCAGCACGGACCGCACATCGCCGCCGTCGGACAGGGTCGCTCGCTCGGTCATGGAGTTCAGCCGCCGGCGCACCGGTTCCCGCAGGGGCAGGCGCGCCGGGAACGGGAGCGCGTCAGCTTCCAGTGTAGAGGATGCGCCAGACGCGACCGGCGGCATCGTCGGTCACGTAGAGGGAGCCGTCCGGCCCCTGGCCGATGCCGGCCGGCCGGTGGGCGGCGTCGCGGGAGCTCATGAGCGGCGACGCGCCGGCGAACCCGTCGGCAAACGTCTCCCACTCGCCGGTGAACTCGCCGTTGTCGCGCGGCGCGAACGCCACCTGGTAGCCGCCCTGCTCGAACGGCGCCCGGTTGAAGGATCCGTGGAACGCCACGAACGCGGCGTCCGCGTAGCGGGCGGGAAACTGGTCGCCGGTGTAGAAGATCATGTCGTGGGGCGCCCAGTGGCCCGGGAAGATGACCACCGGTCGCTCGTACTGCGCGCAGTCGCCCGCGTCCCGGCCGTCGCCGCCGTACTCCGGCGCCAGCATCCGCTGCTCCCGGAAGTGATCGTAGTAGCAGTACGGCCACCCGAAGTCGGCCCCGTCCCGCAGCCGGATCAGCTCCTCCGACGGCAGCTCCGCGCTCTCCTCGTTGTCGTAGTGCGCCCCGAACAGCCTGGCGAGCGAGTCGCGGCCGTGCTGCATGGCGTACATCGCCCGGCTGGCCCGATCCCACGCGATGCCCAACAGATTGCGGGTGCCGATTGCGAACCGGTACCCGTCGTCGGCCTGCGTCTGGCCTGGACGGCCGGCGTCGAAGCGCCATACGCTCGCCTGCCGCTCCCGCTGCGGACACGGCTGCAGCCCGGGTGATCCCGGGGTCCTCGCCCGCTGCTGGCAGTTGTTCGAGGGTGCGCCGACGTTCACGTAGATGTGCCCGTCCGCGTCGAACGCGAACGGCTTGTCCGGGTGCCCCCGCTGCAGCGGGAAGCCGGACACGATCGACTCGGCGGGACCCGCGGGCAGGAGGCGGCCGGGGGTCAGCGGATACCGGACGATCTCCATGAACGTCGAGACGTAGAGATGACCGCCGTGGAGCTCGAGACCCGTACCGTAGTGGTCGGCGAAGCGCTCGACGACCTCGGCGCGCCCGTCGCCATCGGCATCCCGCAGCGCGATGATGCCGTCGTCCTCGTCACCGGTCGCGCGACCGCGCGCGCCCCGGTTGCGCACGTAGATGTCGCCGTTGGCGGCCACGTCGAGGTGCCGCACGCGGCCGATCCCGTCGGCGACCACCAGTGCGCAGAAGCCGTCGGGCAGCGCCAGCCCGCCGTTGTCGGGATCGCACGCCGGCTGTCCGGCGCTCGCCGGCTGCTCCCCCGCCGCAGCCGCCCCGGCGGCGGCACACGCGAGGGCCGCAAGCAGACAGGCCGCCGGCGCGGACTGCTGGTATCTCACGCGGGCTTGGCCGACCCGGCGCGGCGGCTCGTCCAATGGGAGTAGATCAGCCAGCCCAGCGGCAGGGCCACCAGCAGATACACGAAGTGCTGCCCGTAGCGGCCATCGGGCCCGTACGGCTCGGTCGCCCAGTGCAGCGGTTCGCTGTACGGGAAGATGTTCGCCTCGGTCAGCTCGTGGAACCCGTAGATGAAGAGCTGGAGGACGAAGATCCACAGGAAGATCGCGGTCACCTGGAAGAACTGCCCCAGGTTGACGCGGTGCCCGTAGTGCGCCCACAGCCAGGCCACCACGGCGGCGCACGCCACGCCGGCCGTCGCGCCGGCCACCAGCAGCCCCGACCGGACCTGGAACAGCAGCGCGTTCATCATGATCGCCGTTTCCATGCCCTCGCGGGTGATCATCAGCAGCGTGAACCCGAGCACGCCGAGAAAGGCGCCCGCGCCGGCCTTGAGGGTCGACCGCTCCAGCCGCCCCTCGATCTCGGCCTTCAGCCGGCGCCCCGCCCGCCACATGTGGAACGTCAGCGAGCCCACCAGGACGGCGGCCACCATGGCCAGGATGCCTTCCCACAACGCCTGGTTCGCGGCCTGCGCCAGCGCCACACCGGCTATCACGCTGAGCACGATCGAGCCGGCGATGCCCCAGTGGACCGCCGGAATCAGGTGGTGGTTGCCGCTCTTGCGCAGGTAGGCGAGGCTGATGGCGATGATCAGGAACGCCTCGAGCCCCTCGCGCAACGTGATGACGAAAGCTGCCAGCATGATGCGATCCGATCTCGTTAAGGCCCGGGAGCCGATGTTAGCTCCGCGGCGTCCGTCCAGTCAACACCGGGGTCCGAGCCGCAAGGCGCGCACAAGCGCGCCTCGGCGGGAGCGGCGCGGGGCGCAGGGGTCCCCGCGGGCGGACGCCGGGGGTGCGGGGCGCAGCCCGGTCTGATTAAAGCTAGCGCAAGCCCCGGAACGACCCGCAGTCCAGCATCTCCGACCCGTGGTACGGGTTGGCGATGAAGCCGTCTTCCTGAATCCACGACTTGCGGGCCATGGGGCAGAACGCCAGCCGCAGATCTCCCAGCCCCGCTTCGCGCGCGTACCCGATCACCGCGTCGCTCAGCAGGCCGAAGGCCGCCCGCGCCTTCGTCAGGTCGTCAGCCAGCGCCACCGCGCGCGCCGCCGTGACGATTGCCGCGCCCGTGTCGCCGAGCTCGGCGGCGGCGCCGGCAATCGCCTCGGCGGCCTCCGCCACGCCCTCGATGGAGTCCCCGGCCAGCGCGGTCTGGATGTGCAGATAGGGCGCCGCGACGGCGGGCGACAGCTCGGCCGACGCCGAGCCCGCGAGGAGCGCGGTCGCCGCAACCGTCAACACCGCCAGCCGCATCATGTATCTACCCATGTCTCCCCTCCTGGAACGCACAGAGAGCGTACCACGTCAACGGCGCGGGCCCACATGAAACGTTGCGCCGCGTCGGCCGGGTTGCTAAGCTCGCGGTATGAGCATCAGGCGCACACTCGTCGCGGTGGCGGCGGTTCTCGTGACGTTGCAGGCGGGCCCCCTGGAGAGCCAGGAGTCGCAGCCGCTGTTCCGCAGCGGGACCGAGCTGGTCGATCTGTACGTGACCGTCACCGATCGCGACGGGCGTCTGGTCCCGGATCTCGTGCGCGACGACTTCACCATCTTCGACGACGGGGAGCCCCAGGAGATCGCGTTGTTCGAGAACAGCGTGCGGCCGATCACGGTCGTCGTGATGCTCGACACCAGCATCAGCACCACCAACGTGATGGATCTGATCATGGCGGGCGCCGAGCAGTTCCTGATCAGGATGCTGCCGGACGACCGGGCGCGGGTGGGCGCCTTCAACGACAAGATCGAGATCGCCCCGGCCGAGTTCAGCGCCGACCGCGACCGGCTGATCGGCGAGCTCGACGGGCTCGACTTCGGCAACGAAACGCGCCTGCACGACGCGGTGTCGGCGTCGCTCGACGCGCTCGTCGGCGTCGCGGGCCGCAAGGTGGTCCTGGTGCTGACGGACGGCCAGGACAGCGCCAGCGACGTCGGCTGGAAGGACGTCCTCGAGCGGGCGGTGGCCGAAGAGGTGATGATCTACTCGATCGGGATGGAGGTCGAGTACTTCGACGGGCTCCGCAACCGCCGCACGCGGCCCGACCGCAGCCTGCGCGCGCTCGCCGAGGAGACGGGCGGCGGCTACTTCGAGCTGGAGGAGGAGGACGAGCTCGGCGCGACGTTCACGCGGGTGTCGCAGGAGCTCCACAGCCAGTACGTGCTCGGGTTCTCGCCAGGGGCGCGCGACGGCCGGACACATGCGGTCGACGTGCGGGTCCGGGGCCGCAGCATGTCCGCGCGGGCGCGCCGGAGCTACGTGGCGCCGTCCGAGTCCGGCCAGGCCCGCCGCTGACGGGCCGCTGCGACCGCGACGATGTACTCCCCGCGCGTCGAGCTCGCGCTCGCCACGGCGCTCGAAGCGCACGGCCTCAGCCGGCGCAAGGCGGGCCGCGGCTTCGAGATCTCGCACGTGACGTCGGTCGCCATGATCGCGGCCGACCACGGGTTCGACGAGGACACCATCGTCGCGGCGCTCCTGCACGACACGCTCGAGGACACCGCGCTGGAGCCGGACGTCATCCGATCGCGCTTCGGCTCGCTCGTGCTGGCAATGGTGCAGGACGTCTCGGAGCCTCCGCAGCCCTGCCCGTGGCGGGCGCGCAAGGAGGCCTACATCGAGCAGTTGCGGGTGACGCCGCGCGCCGGCGCGCGGGCGGTGGCGGCGGCCGACAAGATCCACAACCTGTCGAAGATGACGCAGGGGCTCCGCACGCAGGGGCGCCCGTTCATCCGGCCGTTCAGCGCACCGCTCGACGAGATGGTCTGGTACCAGCGGACCGTGCTCGCGACCCTGCAGGCCACCTGGTCGCACGCGATCCTCGAGGAGCATGCGCGGCAGGCCGCCGCGTTCCTCGCCGCGGCCGCCGACGCCGAATCCGCCGCGACCTGACCCGCCGCTCAGGAGGCCAGGCCGTCGGCCAGCGGATCCTCGTCGTCGATCACGAACTCGTGCTCCCCGGTGATCCACGCTTCGCCCGCGATGCGAGCCACGATGGCCGGGAGGTCGCCGATGGTGGTCCGCTCCTCGAGCTCGCCGACGAAGCGGGTGCCGGCCAGGCTCTCGTGCACGAACGGCCGGCCCGGCTCCAGCATGCCCATCGCGTCGACCACCGCCATGGCCGCGGCCGTGCCGGTGCCGCCCGGCGAGCGATCGACGCGCGCCCCGGCGAAGACCGTGACGCTGCGCAGGTCGGCCTCGTCGCCGTCCGGCGCGCCCACGACGATGGCGCCGTGAATCCCGCGCAGCCCGGGATCGCGGGGATGGACGGGTGCGACGGCCGCGTCGGCCGCCCGGCGCAGGTCGGACCCGAGCCGCCGCAGAGCGGGCAGACCGTCCGGCCGCACCGCCGCGCCCAGCGACTCGCCGTCGGCGATCGCGTAGAACATGCCTCCGAACGCGACGTCGACCGGCACCTGCCGGACCCCCAGCCGCACCACGACGCCGGCCTGCAGGACGAAGGCGGGCACGTTCCGGAACGACACGCGCGCCACCCGGCTGCCGGCCCGGGCCGCCCGCGCCGTCACCGGCCCGGCCACCGTGTCGAGCACGATGTCCGCCTGCGGGTCCGACAACTGGAGCAGCCCGCGCTCGAGCGCGATGGTGACCGCCGCGACGACCCCGTGGCCGGACAGGGGCGTGTAGCCGCCGGCGTGCATGAAGATCAGCCCGGCGTGCGCTCCCGGCGTCACCGGCTCGGTCAGCACGGCACCGCACATGCCGGCATGCCCCCGCGGCTCGCACATGAGCGCCCGCCGCAGCCGGTCCCAGCGCCTCCGCAGCCAGTCCCGCTTCTCGGCCATGGTCCGCCCGCGCGCCCGCGGGAACCCGCCCACGACGAGCCGCAGGGCCTGGCCGGCGGCATGCGCGTCGATCGTCCTGATGCGCCGCGGCGGTCGATGCGCCACCGGCACAGTGTCCACCGCGGCCGGACGGCGCGCAAGCCCGCGGCCGGCCGGCGCTGACAAGCCGGGAGCGGCCCGCTATCATTGCCGGAGCATGTCGATTCGCGCCCGCCGGCCGACCGTGGCCGCCGTTCTCGCGGCCGTGCTGCTGACGGCCCCGCTCGAGCTCGCCGCTGCGGCCGAAGGGGCCGGGCGCCGCGTGGACCTGCTGCGGCAGGGCTACGATCTGGCGTACAACCTGGACCACGACGAGGCGGTCGCGGTCTTCACCGAAGCCATCCGGGAGGCCCCGGACGACCCGGCCGCCTATCGGGGGATGGCAGCCATCACCTGGCTGCGCATTCTCTTTCTGCAGGGCCGGGTCCTGGTCGACAACAACCTGTCCAGCCCCGGCGGCACGCTCAGCCGCCGGCGCGTCCGGACCCCGCAGCCGCCCGAGGATCTCGCGCGCACCTTCGAGTCGCACATCGAGCGGGCCGTCGCGCTGTCGGAGGCGGCGGTGCGCCGCGCCCCGGACGACCCCGACGCGCACTACGAGCTGGGCGCCTCCGTCGCACTCGCGGCGTCGTACAAGGCGTCGATCCGGGGCGATGTCCTGAGGGCGCTGCGCGAGGCGAAGCAGGCGTACACGGCGCACCAGACCGTGCTCGAGCTCGATCCCCGGCGCAAGGACGCCGCCCTGACGCTCGGCATGTATCGCTACCTGGTCTCGCTGCTGCCCCGGGCGCTGCGGATGCTGGCCTACCTCGTCGGATTCGACGGCGGCAGGGCCGAGGCGATCCGGCTGATCGAGGAGGCGGCCGCCTACCCCGGCGACACCCGCGCGGAGGCCCAGTTCGCGCTCGTGCTGCTGCACAACCGCGAGCGCGAGTACGGCGGCGCGCAGCGGGCGTTGAGCGATCTCAGGCGCCGCTTCCCGCGCAACCGCCTGCTCTGGCTCGAGTCGGCGGCCACCTTGCTGCGGGACGAGCGGGCCGTGCCTGCGGAGCGGGTCATCGAGGCAGGGTTCGCCGCCCTGGCGCGGGACGATCGCGCGCGCATGGAGGGCGAGCAGGCCGTCTGGCACCTCACGCGCGGGGCAGCCCGCGTGGCGCGCGGCCGCGTCGCCGAGGCGGTGCCGGACCTCGCGGCGGCGGAAGCCGGCTCGGCCGCTGCCTGGGTCAAGGGACAGGCCCACATCGAGCTGGGCAAGATCGCGGACCTGGAGGGCGACCGGCCGGGCGCGCGGGCGGCGTACGACCGCGGCCGCAGGCTCTGCCGCCAGGCGCGGCACCGGCGCTGCGCCGACGCCGCCGAACGCCTGAAGCGCCACGGGTACCCGCTGCCGGCCCGGGAGTAAGGCGCGCACAGCGCGCCTCGGCGAGAGCGGCGCGGGGCGCAGGGCTCCCCGCAAGCGGACGCCGGGGGTGCGGGGCGCAGCCCCGTCTGATTGAAGCCCATCATGCAACACGAAAAGCTCGCGATTCTCGTGGCCGGCGGGCCGGCGCCCGGCATCAACAGCGTCGTCAGCGCGGCGACCATCCGGGGCCGCCTGGCAGACGTGGAGGTCATCGGGATCCACGACGGCTTCGAGTGGATCATGCGCGGCGACGTCGACCACGTGACGCCGCTCACCATCGAGGCGGTCAGCCGGATCCACTTTCGGGGCGGCTCCCACATCGGGATCTCGCGGGCCAACCCGACGCTGCGGGAGGAGCACCTCGAGAACACGGTGGTGTCGCTGCTGCGCCTCGGCGTGACGCGGCTGATCACGATCGGCGGGGACGACACCGCGTACTCGGCCCACCGCCTCGTGCAGCGGGCCGCGGGGCGCATCCAGGTGGTGCACGTGCCGAAGACGATCGACAACGACCTGGACCTGCCCCCCTACGTGGACACGTTCGGGTTTCAGACGGCGCGGCACGCCGGCGTCGAGATCCTCAAGAACCTGATGGTCGACGCGAAGACGACGTCGCGCTGGTACTTCGTGACGGCCATGGGACGCAAGGCGGGGCACCTCGCGCTCGGCATCGGCAAGTCCGCGGGGGCCACGCTGACCCTCATTCTGGAAGAGTTCGCCGGCCGGCGCCTGCGTCTCGCGGCGCTGGTCGACACCCTGGCGGGCGCCGTCATCAAGCGCCTGACCGCCGGGCGGCGCGACGGCGTGGCGGTGCTGGCGGAGGGCCTGATCCTGGGGATCGATCCGGACGACCTGACCGAGATCGAGAGCGTCGAGCGCGACGCCCACGGCAACGTCCGGCTCGCGGAGATCAACATCGGCGCCCTGCTCAAGGGCGCCGTCGCCGCGCGGCTCGCCGAGTTCGGGCTCGAGACGACCATCGTCGCCAAGAACATCGGCTACGAGCTGCGCTGCGCCGACCCGGTCCCCGCCGACATGGAGTACACGCGCGACCTCGGCTACTGCGCCGCGCGCTACGTGCTGGCCGGTGGCAACGCCGCGATGATCTCGGTGCAGGCGGGGCAGTTCATCCCGATCCCGTTCGACAAGCTGATGGACCCGGAGACCGGCCGCGCGAGCGTGCGGCTGGTCGACATCGACTCGAGCCGTTACCGCATCGCCCGCCAGTACATGCTACGTCTGCGCCGCGACGACTTCGACGATCCGCACGAGCTGGCGAACCTCGCGGCGACCGCCAACGTCCCTCTGGAGCGCTTCCGGGACGAGTTCGCGTATCTCGTCGAGCACGAGCCGCCGCCGATGGCCCTCGATCTGCAGCGCGGCTTCGTGCCGGACCGCGACCGCGCGACCTGAATCAGACGGGGCTGCGCCCCGAGCCCCCGGCGTCCGCTTGCGGGGACCCCTTCGCCCCGCGCCACTCCCGCCGAGGCGCGCCGTGCGTGCCTTGCGGCCTGACTGTGGGAGCTTGCCGCAAACGCGCCAGGCCGACCCGGCCGCACGAGGCCGGGCCGGCTTGCGGTGCGTCAGGTCAGCGACCCGATGCGGTCCGTGCTGTCGCCGAAGCTGTCGACGTGCACGCCGAGCCGATCGAGCAGCGACACGTAGAGGTTCGAGATCGGCGTTCCCAGCGGATGCCGCACGTAGCGGCCGCCGCGAATGCCGGCGCTCTTCCCCCCGACGACCGCGACGGGCAGATCGTCGTGGAAGTGCGTGTTGCTGTCGCTGATGCCGGTCCCGTACAGGAAGACCGTGTGGTCCAGCATCGTGCCGTCGCCCTCCGGCATCGCGTCCATCCTGGCGGCCAGGTGCGCGAACTGCTGGAAGTGGTACTCGTTGATCTTGTGCAGCCGCTCGAGCTTGCCGTACTCGTCCTGGTGGTGCGACAGCGGATGATGCGAGTCGGAGACCCCGATCTCGGGATAGGCGCGGCCGCTGACCTCCTTCGCCAGCATGAAAGTGCTGACGCGGGTCAGGTCGGTCTGGAACGCCAGCGCCAGCAGGTCCATCTGCAGCTTGGCGTGGGTGGCGTAGTCGTCCGGGATGCCCGCGGGCTCGTCCACCAGCGGCAGCTCGCGCGAGCTCTGCCGCTCGGCGGTGGTGATGCGCCGCTCGACGTCGCGCACCGAGTCGACGTACTCCGCCACCTTGAGGCGGTCGCCCGCCCCGAGGAGGCGCTCCAGGCGCTTCAGCTCCGACGAGACGGCGTCGATGATGGTCCGGTCGCGCTCGAGCCGGGCCAGCCGGGCGGCCGGGTCCGTGCTGCCGCTGGTGCCGAAGAGGCGCTCGAAGACGGCGCGCGGATCGCGCTCGACGGGCAGCGGCGTGGTCGGCGTCCGCCAGGCGATGGTGTTCGTGTAGGCGCAGCTGGAGCCCCCGTCGCAGGTCCCCACCATCGCGTTCGACTCGATGCCGAGCTCCAGCGACGTGAGCTGGGTCTCCCTGCCGAGCTCGCGCGCGGCGACCTGGTCCATGGACACGGCGGCGTACACGTCGGCGCCCGCCGTCAGCCTGAACGTGGTCGCCGTCAGGAACGTGCCCGCCGACCGGGCGTGGTCGCCGCCGCCTTCCATGAGGTCGGCCGGCTTGTCGGCCAGGCCGCCCAGCAGCAGCGTCTTGTCCTTGAGGGCTGCGAGCGACCGCAGCGTCGGAGGCATGTCCTCGATGGCCCCCTCGGCCCTCGGCCACCAATAGCCCATCGACATGCCGTTGGGCACGTAGAAGACGCCCAGCCGGCGCAGCCGCGCCGGTGACGCCGCCGTCTGGCTCAGCGCCGTGAGCGCCGGCACCATCGCGTCCAGCAGCGGCAGGGCCATCGTGGCCCCGGCGCCGCGTAGCACCGCCCGACGAGACAAACGCTTCTTGGTAATGAACATGGGCTATTGCTCCGCCTGTTGTTGACCGGGATCCCGCACCAGCCGCTGCTGGAACGGGGCACTCTCCACGATGCCGAGAATGAACGAGGACCAGCGGTAGTCGCCGCGGGCGGCATCCCGCGCGATCTGGCGTACGGTGGGCGCATCCAGATAGTCGAGCCCGCGCCCGAGGGCGTAGATCAGCAGCTTCTCGACGACGGTGCGCACGAACTCGTCCTCGCTCTGCTCCAGCAGCGCCGCCCGGAAGGCCGCCGGATTCTCGATGTACTTGTCCCGCCAGGTGATGGCGGAATCGATGGCCGCGCCCTCGTCGTCCTCGCGCCAGCGGCCGATGGCGTCGAAGTTCTCGAGCGCGAAGCCCAGCGGATCGAGGTTCGCGTGGCAGCTCGCGCAAACCGGGTTCGAGCGGTGCTGCTCCATCCGCTCACGCAGCGAGGTCGGCTTGCTCCGCCCGTCGTTCTCGGGCAGTGGCGGCACGTTCGCGGGCGGCGGCGGCGGCGGTGAGCCGAGCAGCGTCTCGAGCACCCACTTGCCCCGGAGCACGACCGACGTGCGGTCCGCGTAGGACGTCACCGTCAGGACGCTGCCGTGCCCCAGCAGGCCCTGCCGCGAGGCGTCCGGGACCGCGGTGCGGCGGAAGTGGCTGCCGTAGACGTCGGGAATGCCGTAGTGGTCCGCCAGCCGGGCGTTCAGGTAGGTGTAGTCGGCGCGCAGCAGGTCGAGCACGCTGCGGTCCTCGCGCACCTGGCTCTCGAAGAACAGCTCCGACTCGCGAATCATCGCCTCGCGCAGCGTGCCGTCGAAGCCGGGGAAGCGCAACGGATCCGGCACCATCGTCTGCAGGTTGCGAATCTGCAGCCACTGGCCGAGGAAGTCGTTCATCCAGCGCGTCGCGCGTCGATCCGCGAGCATCCGCCGCGTCTGCCCCGCCAGCACGCCGGGATCGCGCAGCCGGCCGGCCGCGGCCACCTCCAGCAACTCGTCATCCGGAACGCTGCGCCACAGGAAGAAGGACAGGCGCGACGCCAGCTCCGTATCGCTGACCCGGTAGGCGGTCCCGGCCGCGGCGTCGATCGGATCGGACTCCGCGCGCATGAGGAACGCGGGCATGCTCAGGAGCGCCTCCAACGCGCGCGCGATGCCGGTCTCGAAGTCCCCCGCGGCGCGCCCGATCTCGTAGATGGCCATCAGGGGCCGCAGGTCGGCGTCGGTCACGGGACGTCGATACGCGCGCCGGGCCAGCGCGCGGACGATCTCCCGCGCGCAGGGCTCCTCGTCCTGCAGTGTGCTCGGCCGGCACGCGAAGATGCGCCCGCGGCTCGGCGTGTTCTCCGGAACCCGCCCCAGGAACGGCCCGTGGATCTCGAGCGTCGCGATGCCGGCCACCACGTTGTCCCCCTCCCCCCGGGAGGCCGACGGGGCCACATCGGTGAAGGCCACCGACACGAGCCTCGTGCCGGCCCGGACCGGGAGGCGCACTTCCAGGCCGTTGTCCGCGGTCTGGTTGTACAGCGCGATCTGCTGGTGCAGGATGTCGTCGTCCGGCGGCGCGATGCCTCCGCCCGTCAAGGTGTACTCGACCTGGCCGGCGAACCTGCCTCCGACCGAGAGACGCCCGACGAGCGCGTGGTCGATTCGCAGCTCGACGTCGTACTCGCGCTCCGCGATGTTGCCGAAGATCGTTTCCCCGACGTCGCTCCGCTGCAACCGGATGCGAAAGAGGTAGTCGCCGTCGAGCGAGAAGGCGTGGCGCGCGGCCAGGCCGCCGTGGGTCGCGAACGGCAGGTCCTCGCCCATGCGCGCTTCCTGCCGCGTCCCGGTGGGGAGCCGGTAGGTCTGGATGGCCGGGCGGTTCTCGAGAGTGCCGACCGCGAGGCGGCTGACCTTGGTGGCCGCGGTGATGTAGCGATCCATCAACGCCGGGGTCATGGCGAGCACCTCGGCGTTGTTGTCGAAGCCGAAGCCGGCCATGTCGCTCGGGAGCAGCGCCTCGCCGTCGATCTCCAGCGCCAGCAGGTCGCGCACCGCGTTCACGTACTCGGTCCGATTCAGGCGGTGCGACGCGACGCGGCCCGGGTTGGGCGCCGCGGCGGCCACCCGGTCGAGCTCGGACTCGAGCGCCGTCAGGAACGCGTCGACTGCCGCCGGCTCGGGCCGCGGCCGCCCCTGCGGAGGCATCTGCCCGCTGCGCAGCTTCTTGGCGACCTTCTCCAAGAGCTCGCGGTGAGCGGCCACTTGACCGATGTCGACCTGGTCGAACATCACGCCGGCCGTCTTCAGCCGCTCGTTGTGGCAACTCACGCAGTATCGGTCGAGGAGCGCGCGGGAGGGCGCCTCGGTCTGACCAGCGGCCGGCAGCGGTGCCGCCGCCACGGCCACTCCCGCGAGACATACGGCACCGAGCACTCTCAGCGTAGACATAATCCAGCCTTCTTCCGGCGGTCACCCGCCCAATCAGGTTTGCGCCTCGTTTGTACCACCTTTACGGCCGGCGCGCAAGAAAGCTAGAATCGGGGTAATGTCTCAGTTTGAATTAACTTTTAGGATCCGGCCGGCCCCCGACAGCTACAGCCGCCTCGGATCAGTCGCCGGAGTTCGCCGATGGGGGAGGAGACATGGCCGCGGCACCGCTCGTCTCAGCAGTTCGCTGCTCCCGGACCCAGTCCCAGCCGGCCGCTGTCAAGTCAACGCGCGTACGCGTTTCCGTTCCACGAATGAGAACGCTGATTTCGCCTCTTGCAGGGATGTCGACCCTGGAGCGCTCAATGAGCTCCTCGCCTTGAATCTGCCGCAGATGCAGGTGGAAATCGAGGGCGTCACTCCCCTCCCTCTCCATGTACTCGGCGACCATATCGGACAAGTACATGGAACCACCGTGCCGCGCAAGCGTGTAGAGCGTGTCCTTCCTGAAACCCTCGTACTGAGCCATCGTTCGTCAGCTTGGCGGCGGCCCCGATCCCGGCCCTGGCGTGAACACGTCGTCCGGTCCCTGCCGCCGGTCGCGTCCTGCTCCCTCGGCGGCGTCCTGCCGCCCACGAGCGTACGCCACGATGCCGACGAGCTGCGTCACGTCCCCCCGGAGGCTGTCAATCCGACCCTCCAAGCGGCGACCAACGTCGTCGATTTTGTCGCCCAGTCTGTCGTCGCGCTTCTCCGAGGATGCCGACGCCCACCTGATGTTCAGGTAATTGAGCAACGCGAAGATCACGACAACGGCGGACGGGACGATCACACCCGCGAGCGCCAGCCAGAATTCGGCCTCCGGCGACATTCAGCCCCCAGTCCCCCCGCGCGCCTCGGGACTGCGACGGGGTGGTACCCGCGAATGTATCACAGATTAACGGCCTCGCCGGCTGGGCGGACCCAGGCCCCGTAAGGAGGAACGGTAGGTCTCAGTTTGAATTAAAAATCTGGATCGCGGCTCACCCCGACAGCCCCCGCAAGAGGCTGTATCGGCCCGGTGGGTGGTAGAATCGCGTTTGGAGATGACCGATCTCGAACAGCTGGAGCTGGAGCGGCAGGCCCTCACAGACCGAATCGCGAACGCCAAACGCGACAAGCTGGAAACCCAACTGCGGGACCTGTTCACAGAACTGGCGCAGAGCGAGTCGCTACCGCTCCCCGCCATCATGGAGCGCGTCCTGACGCCTCTCCATTTCCCATCCGCCCCCGATGGATCTGTCGAGAACTTCGCCGACAGCAGCCTGTCCCACGGGAGGGTCGATTCGATCTGCGAGCCTCCCATGTCGAAGATGATCGTGTGGGAGCGCGAGCGCCGGAAGGCCCGAACCTCCTCCATGTTCACGTATGCGTCCGCCCCCTCGGCCGGGGCGCTGGTTGTGCGAACGGCGTACAAGACCATCGTTCCTCCTCTCCAACACTGTTCCACTGTCCGGCGCACTACAACATCAGGGCGACCCCGAGCCCCACGATACCCACGCCGGCGACCATCCCCAGCAGCTGCGTGTTGGGGCTCTGGTCCGCATTCCAGGCCGAGAAGTACATCACCGCAGCGCCGCCCGCGATCATCGCAACCTTGGCGGCGTGCGGGATCCGCTGGATCGCCCGGCGGTTGCCCTGCTGGACCGTTTGCTGTAGCTGCGTCTCGGCCGCGAGCTGTGCGGCGGCTTCGAGGATGCGGGGCTCGTCCGCCTGCGGCGGGGCGGCGACGAGCGCCAGTGCCAAGGCCATTCCCATTGCCAAGCACCTCCCGTCAGACTGTCCTCAGCCAGACATGCGACGGCGGTCCAGGCAGCTCCAGCCTGACCGCCCTGTGACAGCTTGGGCAGCAGACCTCGAAGTCTGGCGGGCCGTCCACCGCGCGCGGAACCTCGCAGTTGAGCTTGGCTTTGCAGTCTGGCTCTGGACAGTCTTGTGGAATCAACACACCAGCCATCTCACGCCCCTCTCACCAAGACCGACGCTTGCCCTTGAACAGCTCGGACGGCGGCGGGTAGCCGTATTCCTCCTTCCACCCACTGTCGTCGCCGGGCGCCCCGCTCCGGCCCAGATGGCGGCCGTCGCCATCAAAGCGATGCACCGCGATCGTCTCGTCCATGGGCGCGTCGAGGACCTGGCCGTGGCCGCACATCGGGCAGGGGACGAGCTTCGGGTCCGCGTCGGAGGTCCGCCCGATCTTCAGCCTGCACCCGCCGCACGCCGCGCAGGTGATCATCCGGGCGGCGTCCGTCACGGCGCCTCCCCCGGTGCCCAGCGCGGCCAGTCGTCGGGCTTGGGCTCGCCGCGCAGCTCGCCGCTGGGGTCGAAGATGAACATCTTCTGTGTCAGGAAGCTCGGGGCGTCCCAGACCATCGCGCCGCCGCACAAGGTGCAGTGGACCGTGTAGCCGTGCTCGGGGGTCTGGCCGGACCGCCCATGGCGCAGGATGATCGCCTCGCAGTCGGCGTTGTGGCGCGGCGTCAGCCTGAAAGCCATAGCCCGGTCACTTCCGCTCAGTCTCATCCGCGCCCGGGAAGAGCACGTGCCAGCCCACGTTCAGCGCGACACCGACCAGCGCGGCGGCGGGAAGTAACAGAATCACTGTGAGGTACTTCGCCAAGGACCAAACCATGGGTGCGTCGGTCCACCAAGCTGAGAGCCAGATACCGGCCAGAAGGCTGAGGTAAGTACGCACAGGTGGATTGTACCTAAGGGCCGGAGCAAAAACAACTTCCGTTTTTCGTTACATGGGTTCGATGGTGTAGTTCCATTTGGGGAGGAAGCTGTTCGGTGTGATGCGTAGCTCCCTCATCTGCGCGTCGGTGACCTTGACGCCGGTCTTGTAGGTCTTGCGCACCAAGTGCGCGCGCACGCGCAGTCCGGTGGCGGTGCGTGTGGTGCGCAGGTACTTCAGGATGGTCTCGTAGCTGTCGAGCGGGCGGCCCGCCCAGTTCTTGCTGACCTCACAGAAGAGGCGGTGTTCGATGGGATTCCACTTTGACGTGGCCGGCGGATAATGGGCCACGGTCACGTGCAAGCCGTGCCGGTTGCAGAGGCGATGCTGCAGGTTGAACTTCCAGGCGCGCGCGGTGCAACTGTTGCTGCCGCCCCCGTCGGCCAGGATCTGCAGGGCTTCGGCCTGGGGATAGTGCTTGTGGCCTTCGGTGCGCCACCACTTCTCGATGCAGTCGACGGCGAACGCCGGGGTGTCTGAGGTTTGGCCGACGAAGACGGTGCCGGCATTGGCGCGCGGGTCGTAGATGCCGTAGCCTGGAAAATTCACAACGGACCCCGGCCCCGGTGGAGACACAAGAGCCTCCGTGTGCTAAAACGCTGTTGTCTACAAACGTTTTTGGCACAACGGAGGCTCTTTCGTGACGAACCCGACGATACCACAGACTGTTCGGTTCCCGGATCTGTTCGACAAGCCGCTCGTGGCCACCTTCGACCGCGAGCAGGCGAGTTCGGATGGCGGGGCCGTGTTGCTCAAGGCGGCCGAGCGGGTGTATGGCCTGGTCAAGGCGTTCGCCCGCTGTCTGGTGGATGAACGCGCGCCGGAGAAGATTCGGCACACGCTCGAGGACCTGGTCGGCCAGCGGGTCTTCGGGATTGCCTGCGGCCATCCCGATGGCAACGATGCCGACCATCTCGCCGACGATCCGATCCACAAGCTGCTGCTGGGACGCGACCCGGTGACCGGGGGGCGGCTGGCGTCGCAACCGACGATCTCGCGGTTTGAGAACGACGCGGGCCGCTCGGCCCTCTATCGGATGGGGCGCGAGTTGGCGGCGAGCGTCATCGAGCGGCATCGGCGCCGACTGGGCGGGCGGGCGCGACGCATCACGATCGATCTGGACCCGACCGACGACCGGACGCATGGCGCGCAGCAGTTGACGTTTTTCAACAGCTACTACGACAGCTGGTGTTACCTCCCGTTGCTGGCCTTCGTGCGCTTCGACCGCGAGGTCGAGCAGTATCTGTGCGCCGCTGTGCTGCGGCCGGGCAAGGCGGTGGCTGCCGACGGGACGCTGGGGGTGTTGTCTCGGTTGCTCCCGCTGCTGCGCTGCGCGTTTCCGCGGGCGCGCTTGCTCGTCCGGCTCGACGGGGGCTTTGCCACCCCGGAAATCTTCGACTTTCTCGACGCCGAGCCGCGGCTCGACTACGTCGTGGCGATGGCCAAGAACGCCGTCCTGCTGCGGCATGCCGCGTCCGCCATGGTCGAGGCGCGGGCCAAGAGCGCGCACGACGACCAGACGGCGCACGTCTACACCGACACCCGTTGCTATCGAGCGGGCACGTGGGACCATGAGCGCCGGGTCGTGATCAAAGCCGAAGTCGTGCGGCTCGACGGCCGCGAGCCGCGCGACAACCCGCGCTTCGTCGTCACCAATCTGCGCCAGACGCCGCGCTTTATCTACGAGAAGATCTACTGTGCCCGCGGCGATATCGAGAACCGCATCAAGGAGTTGCTCGACGGCCTGCAGATCGACCGTACGAGCTGCTGCAAGTTCTGGGCGAACCAGTTGCGCGTCTTCCTGACGGCCGCCGCCTACGTGCTCATGCAGGAACTCCGCTTGCGCGCCGCACGCACCGCCTGCGCCCGCACACAGGTGACGTGGCTGCGCGACCGGCTGCTCAAACTCGGCGTTGACGTCCGCCGCTCTGTCCGCCGCCTCGTCCTGCATCTGCCGCGGGCGACGCCATACCTCGATGCTTGGCGCCACATCGCCCTCGCCCTTGGCGCGCGCGCCGGGTAGCCACTCCTCCTGCCGTCTGCAGCCAAATTCCACAGCCGCTCTCACGCGCCCCAGCCGGCGGCGCTGTCGTTGCCGTGCGCTTCGGGCACGCCGTCACCCTGCCACGCCGGCTCAACCACGCCGCAACCTGCCGCCGACACAGTCCGCAGGCTGCAATCGTCCGACGATCAGACCCCACCCGTGACCGATTCGACAGCCTCAGGAATAATGCAGGGTAGGGGATGGCGCGGCCCTCGGCCGCGGATGGAAAGTCGTGGTCGTTGACCAGTTCGGGTCTGTGGTCCCACTTGGCGCCGGGATTGCGGAACGCGCCGACGAGTTCCTTCTTCTTGGTGTCGACGCTGATGACCGGAGTGTTCTCGCCGGCGCAGCGCTCGCGCAGTTCGGCGATGTGCTGGAACTGCTCGTCGCGGTTCGGATGCGAGGCGCCCGCCCGCTTCTTGTGGTTGACCCGCAGCGAGAATCCCATCTTCTTGAGAAGCCGGGCGACGGTGCGCGCGCAGATGCCGGTGCCGAGCTTGCACAATTCGGCGGCGACCTTGGCGGTGGTGCGGCGTGTCCACTTCAGGCCGCTGAGCGGGTCGCCGGCCGTCTCGTGGTCCATCAGCGCTTCGATGTGGGCGATGACTTCCGGCGTTTTTTTTCCGCACGCGGACGCCCGCCGCCCGCGCGCCGCACCCGGTCGATCTCAATGTCGCGTTCGACGAGTTGGCGCCGGCCGGCGGCGACCGTCGACGGGTCGATGCCGAGCAGTTGGGCGATGCGCCGGTCGCCGCCCCACCCGCACTTGAGCGCTTCGAGTCCGGCGAACAGACGTCGCTGCCGCTCGTCGAGCAGGCTGGCGAACAACACGATCGCGGCGCGCAGCTCCTCCGGCATCAGGTCGGCCGCCGGCAGGGGTCGCACGAGTCCGGGCGTGGCCATCAACAAGCGCCGCGCGCGCAGTTGGTGGGTCTGGTGCGCGCGGTCGGCCGCGCAGTAGAGGAACTGGCCGGCGAGCTTGTGCCGCGTCAGCCGCCCGTCGCGGACGAGCTTACGCAGCGGGTCCTGGGTGCCGACCGCGAGCAGGTTGTCCAACTCGTCGACGAAGTGTCCCGCCGGGGCGTGGTTGACGAACGACTCGGCGGTTGCGACCAGGGTGCCGGCGCGGGAGAAACGGACGCCGGCGAAGGACCACAGGCCGTGCTCGTCGAAGTCGGCGATTGCGTCGAGGGTGTAGTAGCCGCCGCGATGCGAGTAGCTGGTCCGAGCGTCGAGGTCCTTGAGCTTGCGAAAAGCGGTGCGCCTGCTGGCCCGGGGACCGAGAGCCGCCGTCACCTCGGGCAGCGTGGCGATGGTCTGCTTGCGGAGCAAGGCGATGATCGTGTCGGCGGAGAATTCGGTTGGTCTCATTGTGGCACCATTGCGGGTAACGGTTTCCGCAATTATGCCAGAAATCTGAACAGACGCTGGCCCCCGGAATCCAGAAAGCATCCGCCTTGGTGGGGCTGGTCGCCGACACGACCGTTGCGAGACCGGTGTGATCTATAGCGAGACTACAGGCACTTCTAGGAAGTTATATTTGCGCGGGCCCTAAGGAAGTGTATCACGGATTAAATCCTTGCCTCCGTCCCGGCGCTGTGAGACTCTGACCGAGCCAAGAACACGCAGCAGCGCGACGCTTGCTGTCTGACGTCGGGTCGCCGCCGAATACGATACCCGTTCCAACGGGGAATCAGGCGGACCCCTGCACTCAGCAAGCGTGCGGCGTGTTTCTTGGCAGACGGCCCGGCGACCACCCGCCGGGCAGGAGGTCGCCATGGAGACCGCCGGTGCCGTGTTCGTCCTGCTGTCCGTCCTCGTGTTCCTGTGGGCCTGCCTCGGCCTGATCGATCCCAAGTGGGCGTTACTGCGGGTCCGCCTGAACACCGTGGCCGTCTGGGCCGTGTCGGTGGTGCTGCTGCTGGGTGGCAGCGTCATGCAGCAGAACGCCCAGCAGCAACAGGCGCGCGGGGCGCGGGATCGCCTGGCCGCCGAGAGAGCCCGCGCAATCGCCGAGGAGCGGCAGGCCGCAGCGGAGGCCCGCGCCCGGCGCACGCCCGAGGAGATCGCCGCCGAACAGGCGCGTATCGACGCCATCAACGCAGCCAACCGGGCCGAGTACGAGTCGCGGGTGCTGGCGGGAACCGCGCAGCAGCAGCACACGGCACCGGCGACAGTCGGCGAGTCCGACGGGTCGTGGTGCGGCGGCTATCGCGCGATCAGGACGTCCGACGCGGGCGGGTCGTCCTTCGATCAGGTGAAGGAGCTGTTCCCGTCAGGGCCGAACAGCCGATCTGGGGAGACGTACCGGTGGGACCTCGGCATCTTCGGCGATCCGGTGACGCTGTGGGTGGACTTCAACAGCGCCGACCGCGCGATCGACAAGGCCCAGGAAGGCATGTTGTACCGCACCCGGTTTCTTGGACACAAGTTTGGGCTACGCGGCTTGGCGCAGCTCGTACTCCTCGCGGGCCTCGAGTGGCGTGCGATAGGCCAGCTTCTCGAGGCGCCAGCACCGGTTGTAGCGCTCGACGAACTTGGCGACGGCGGCGCGCACGTCGGCGAGATTTCGAAACACCCGGCCATAGACGGCTTGCTCCTTGAGCGTGCGATTCCAGCGCTCGACGACGCCGTTGGTCTCCGGCTCTTGGAGCAAGCCGAAGCTGGGGCGGATGCCCCAGTAGCGGACCTGGTTGAGGAAGTGGTCCGACAGATACTGGCTGCCGTGGTCCATTCGGAGCGCCAGCCCGCGGGCCGCGTCGGCCTCGACCGAGCCGCAGCGTCGCCGGAGCCCTTGCGCGACCGGCTCGAGGGCCGCGAAACGGTTCCCCACCTTGCACACGTGCCAGCCCACGCACTCGGCGTTCCAGTGGTCGACGGCCGCGAAGGTCCAGACCCAGCCGTCGTCGACGGTGAACACCCGCGCGCCGTCGGTACCCCACATGACGTCGGGCGCCGAGGTGACAATCGTGCCGTCGTGCCTCTTCGGCTCACCCTGCCGCCCGCGATGCGGCGAGAGCAGGCCCTGGGCGCGCATCACGCGCAACACCCGCGTCCGCGAGACCCGGACCCCGTCGAGGATCCGCAGCCGCGCGTGGACCTTGCGATGGCCCTCACCGTGGAACGGCGAGCGGGCCAGGTCGCTGCGAATGGCCGCCAGCAGCTGCGCATCCGACAGCGCGGGCGTCGGCCCGCGGCGGCGTGGGCCATCAGCCCGCGCTGGGCGCTGCAGGCGAGCCCGCCTGGCGTAGAGCGCTGAGCGTGACCGCTCCCACGTTCGGCACACCCGCTCGAGACCGTAGCGTCGCCCTGTCATCGCGGAGGTCGCTTGGCTCATCGTCGCGACCTCCGCGTCGCCAAAGGGAGGCGACGCTCCGCTGCGCGGGCACGCGACCGCAACAGCTCGTTCTCCATCGACAGCTCCCCGATGTGCCGCTTGGCCGCATCCAACTCCACGGCCAGCGGCTCACCGGCCTGCTCCTTCAGACTCAGCTCGAAACCGTCCAGCGCCCGGGCCTTCCACCTCTCCAGCCGATAGACCTCCACGCCGACTTCACGCGAGACCGCATCGAGCGACTCGCCACGCAGCAGCCGCAACACCACGTCCCGTTTCCGGCTCGCGCTCCACCGTTGCCCCGGCGCCAAGGCCCCCGACCCCATCGCCGCCGCGTCGGCGCCGACTCCGGTCGCCCTCCGGGCTCCCTCCGGCGGCGCCGACCCAGCTCCGTTCACCTGACTCGACCGAACCATACCCCCACCTCCTGGTGACATCGGATTCTCCCTTAATCCGTGTCCAAGAAAACTGGGGGCGCCCCACCAGGAAGGCATGTGCTACTAGCCTGCATTATTCGTGAGGCTGTCGAATCGGTCACGGGTGGGGTCTGATTGTCGGACGAGCGCAGCCTGCGGACTGTGTCGGCGGCAGGTTGCGGCGTGGTTGAGCCGCCGTGGCAGGGTGACGGCGTGCCCGCAGCGCGCGGCAACGACAGCGCCGCCGGCTGGGGCGCGTGAGAGCGGCTGTGGGATTTGGCTGGCAGACGGCAGGAGGACAGGCTACCCGGCGCGCGCGCCAAGGGCGAGGGCGATGTGGCGCCAAGCATCGAGGTATGGCGTCGCCCGCGGCAGATGCAGGACGAGGCGGCGGACAGAGCGGCGGACGTCAACGCCGAGTTTGAGCAGCCGGTCGCGCAGCCACGTCACCTGCGTGCGGGCGCAGGCGGTGCGTGCGGCGCGCAAGCGGAGTTCCTGCATGAGCACGTAGGCGGCGGCCGTCAGGAAGACGCGCAACTGGTTCGCCCAGAACTTGCAGCAGCTCGTACGGTCGATCTGCAGGCCGTCGAGCAACTCCTTGATGCGGTTCTCGATATCGCCGCGGGCACAGTAGATCTTCTCGTAGATAAAGCGCGGCGTCTGGCGCAGATTGGTGACGACGAAGCGCGGATTGTCGCGCGGCTCGCGGCCGGCGAGCCGCACGACTTCGGCTTTGATCACGACACGGCGCTCATGGTCCCACGTGCCCGCTCGATAGCAACGGGTGTCGGTGTAGACGTGCGCCGTCTGGTCGTCGTGCGCGCTCTTGGCCCGCGCCTCGACCAGGGCGGACGCGGCGTGCCGCAGCAGGACGGCGTTCTTGGCCATCGCCACGACGTAGTCGAGCCGCGGCTCGGCGTCGAGAAAGTCGAAGATTTCCGGGGTGGCAAAGCCCCCGTCGAGCCGGACGAGCAAGCGCGCCCGCGGAAACGCGCAGCGCAGTAGCGGGAGCAACCGAGACAACACCCCCAGCGTCCCGTCGGCAGCCACCGCCTTGCCCGGCCGCAGCACAGCGGCGCACAGATACTGCTCGACCTCGCGGTCGAAGCGCACGAAGGCCAGCAACGGGAGGTAACACCAGCTGTCGTAGTAGCTGTTGAAAAACGTCAACTGCTGCGCGCCATGCGTCCGGTCGTCGGTCGGGTCCAGATCGATCGTGATGCGTCGCGCCCGCCCGCCCAGTCGGCGCCGATGCCGCTCGATGACGCTCGCCGCCAACTCACGCCCCATCCGATAGAGGGCCGAGCGGCCCGCGTCGTTCTCAAACCGCGAGATCGTCGGTTGCGACGCCAGCCGCCGCCCGGCCACCGGGTCGCGTCCCAGCAGCAGCTTGTGGATCGGATCGTCGGCGAGATGGTCGGCATCATTGCCGTCGGGATGGCCGCAGGCAATCCCGAAGACCCGCTGGCCGACCAGGTCCTCGAGCGTGTGCCGAATCTTCTCCGGCGCGCGTTCATCCACCAGACAGCGGGCGAACGCCTTGACCAAGCCATACACCCGCTCGGCCGCCTTGAGCAACACGGCCCCGCCATCCGAACTCGCCTGCTCGCGGTCGAAGGTGGCCACGAGCGGCTTGTCGAACAGATCCGGGAACCGAACAGTCTGTGGTATCGTGGCGTTCGTCACGCAAGAGCCTCCGTTGTGCCAAAAACGTTTGTGGGCAACAGCGTTTTAGCACACGGAGGCTCTTGTGTCTCTACCGCGGACGGGGCCGTGGTGAATTTTCCAGGCTAGGGGGTAGGCCATGCCCATCCGCGTTGTCTGTGTCAGGGAACCCCGGCGCAGAGGCGAAGGCCTTCGGATCGGCACCGTCCGCCGCCAGCCGATGTACAAGCGCCGCGGCAGCATGTACGACGTCTGGCTGCCCGAGCTGGCCCCCAGCACAGAGCTGCTCAAGTCACTCAGGCGGGGAGAAGTGACCCTCGCCCGATTCCTGCGCAGCTACCGCACGGAGATGAAGAAGTCGAAGACGAGCCAGCACCTCATCGACATGCTTGTGGCAATGTCCCAGAAGACCAACCTGTCGGTCGGCTGCTACTGCGGCGACGAGGCGGAGTGCCACCGCTCCGTCCTGCGGCAGCTCTTGGTGGATGCCGGCGCCAAGATGCGGGGCGGCACCTAATCCATGATACAGTCGAAGCGAGCGACGAGATGCCACACGGACCCGACGGACAGTGGCGGCCGCGCAGCGCTGGCGCGTGCGCGGTCCATGTCATGAAGATCGCGACGGGGGAGCTCGAAGAGAGCCGGGAGCCGCCGAAGAAGGAGCCCATCCCCAAGGAAGACATCTACCTGCACAACGGCGCCGCCGACCGCTCTCGCGCCGAGTACGCCCCCAAGCGCTTCGCCCGGCGCCGTTCTGCGTTGATGACCCCCGAGCGACGCCAGAGGGACGGCTAAGCCATAGACCTGCCTAGACTTACACGGCCGCAGATGGTATAATGTCAGTTTGAATTAACCATCTGTCGAGGGGAGCCGTGAACCGCCTGAGCCGCGCCCAACGCAAACAGATCCTGGCCATGCTGGTCGAGGGCGTCAGCATGCGCGCGATCACCCGCATGGTCGAGAGCGAGACCAAGACCGGCCGCAGGATCGGAACCAGCATCAACACGGTGACGAAGCTCCTGGAGGACGCCGGGGAGGCAGCCCTGGCCTACCACGACGAGCACGTCCGGGGCGTCCACTCCGAGCACGTCCAGATGGACGAGATATGGGCCTTCATCTACGCGAAGCACAGCCACGTCGACCAGGCGCGGCGGGCGCCCGAGGGGGCGGGCGACGTGTGGACCTGGACGGCGCAGGACGCCGACTCGAAGCTGATCATCACGTACCACATCGGGGAGCGCGACACCCCCAACGCGCGTGTGTTCATGGAGGACCTGGGCGGCCGGCTGGCCAACCACACACAGCTCACCTCGGACGGCCTGAGCGCCTATCCAGACGCCGTCGAGCACGTGTTCGGCGGCGATGTCGACTTCGCCCAGCTGGTGAAGCTGTACGCGGGCGGGGCGGAGGGCGAGCGCCGCTACAGCCCCGTCGAGTGCGTCGGCGCCGTCAAGCGGCCGGTGACGGGAAGGCCGGACCCGGCGCACATCTCGACCAGCTATGTCGAGCGCCAGAACCTGAACGTGCGGATGGGCGTGCGCCGGTTCACGCGCCTGACCAACGCCTTCAGCAAGAAGCTGGCGAACCACGCCCACCACGTGGCGCTGTACACGTGGTACTACAACTGGTGCCGGATCCACAGCAGCTTGCGGATGACGCCGGCCATGGCGGCCGGGCTCACCGAGGAGCTGCACGACCTGGACTGGATCGTCGAGTTGATCGAGGCGCGCACGCCGCCGCCGGGGCCGCGCGGGCCGTACCGGCCTCACACGCGACCGGGCCGCAGGAAGAAGCGCGCGCAGTGACCACGGCGCCCGTCTGGTAAGATCGGCCCCGTACAAGCGAAGCCCCGGCACGAGGCCGGGGCTGGTTCTTTTTGGTCGACCCTGAAGTCTTGGTGGATGAAAGGGCCGGCACAGCGGGAGCGCCACCATGCACGTCAATAGTACCGCAGTCTCGCCCAAGGGGGCAACCCCCAACCCCGCCAACACTCGCGCCGTCGGCGCGGTCAACAGCGCGGTCATCATCTCGCCCAACAGCTTCGTCGTCGTCTGGCCGCCGGCTGAGATCGACTTCGACCGGCTGCCGGTGCCCGAGTGGCCGCCGCCCCGACGCGGGGGTTGGTAACGCCTGCGACCGTGTCGGACTGGATATGTGGCGCCGATGGGGGATTGGACAACTACGCTGACCGTGGGCGGCGCCGGGGCCATCCTGGTCGGAGTCATCCGCCTGGGTCTCGCCATTTTCCGATCTCGCACGAAGAAAGCGCAATGGAACGGAGCCGAGTCGAGTGTCAGGCATGCTCGGCGCAGAATAAGCCGGCTGTGGGTAGATGTCAGGGGCATGCCCGGAAACAGAGACGACGTACTTGCCGAACTGGGCAAGACGAACTCTGCATTGAAGCAGTTGGAGAACACCCTGGTTGCGGCGCGTCGGACGTGTGAGGACATTGACCGCAAGAGGGAGCACCAGGGCATCACCGCCCCCGCATCCCGCCTTGACGGCATATGGGAGCTTATAGAAAAGAATCTTGAACCAGGCGATGAAGACGCCGGACACAGTGAATAACGTTTCAGACGGGAGGGTACAAGGGATGGCCAACAATGAGACGACTCGGTTTTACATCGATATTGATGCCGACGTGGTGGCAGCAGCGACAGCAGCAGCCACATTGCACGGTATCGATATCAATACAGTGGTGGAACACCTAGTCACCACTGTATTGAAGGAATATGCAGATAAAGTTCGAAAAGCTGTTCCGGCACCTGACACAGTCGGTCTCCCACTACCGAAGAAGGAGCTGACAGAGGACGACATACCCTTCTGAGCATTCGCAGGCTGCCCACCAACGGGCTCCGCAGACCGCCGACGCTCAGGAGTCAATCCGTGATACAGTGCCGGCGCCCGAGTGAGCCTTAGACAAGGCGACCGGCGCAAGGATCGAGACATGGCGAACTTCCAATACACAGCCGACCTGATACGTGCGCACGTCTTCGCGTGGTATGTGGCACCCGACTACGACGCGGAGCTGGCGACCTTCACCGTGGGGGAAGTGCGCGACAAGTTGCCGTACGTGCAACAACAACAGATTCTCGGAGCGACTACTGCTCGGGGGCCGCTCGCAGCCTACGGCATCACCGCCACCACACAGGGCGGGTTCCACGCCAACAGAGACCACGAGATCCTGTGGCGCTGGGAGGCTGCCCAGGTAAGGAAGCGCTTCGAGCGACTGGACAACCCGACGAGGCTCGCGGTCCTCACAATCCTTTCTCGGGGCCAGTGATCCTGATGCGGTACATCATCAGCTACGACATCACAGCAACCGGAGACGACTACAACACCACGCACCGCAGAATGGTGAGCGCCATCAGGGCGCTCGGCGGACACCAGGTGCTGCTCTCGCAGTGGGTCGTCCGCCGGCCGGGGGAGTCGGCGCAGCTGCTACTTGACGGCATCCTGCGGCATGTCGGTCGGGACGACGTCCGAATGCTCGTTGTCGGACTTGATGACACCGATCGGGCCGTCTGGGAAACCATGCACGACCTCGGTGACGTTTAGAGTCGCAGCGAAGCCTCGCAGGGCCTCAACGTCCTCGGGGGTCTGCGGGTCGATGTGCAGTCCGCCTTGCCACCAGAACGCTCTCATTTCACACCTCCCTCGGCACAATCCGTGCCATAATCAGGCTCCCGACCTGGTAGTTAATTCAAACTGAGACAATACCAGAATCGGGGTAGCCGAATCGACCGCTCGCAGCGAACCCGAACGAACCCGAACGCGGGAGGACACCATGCGCGTCCCGACGAAGCGTCTCGCCGGTCTGAGTCTCGCCTTCCTCGTGGCCGCGGCCGGCAGCCTCGCGGCCGCTCCGCCGGACCTGCGCCTGGTGGACGCGATGGCGGACCGGGACACCGCACGCGTCCGCGCCCTGCTCGACGCGGGGCTCGACCCCGACACGGCGCGCGCCGACGGCGCGACGGCGCTGCTCTGGGCGGCCCACTGGGACGACGGCGAGGCCGTCGACCTGCTGCTGCGCGCCGGCGCCGACGCCAACGCCGACGACGACCACGGCGTGACGCCGCTCGCGCGGGCCTGCGAGAACGCGAGCCGGGCCATGGTGGACCGGCTCCTCGCCGCCGGCGCGGACCCCAGCGCCGCCCAGACCAACGGGCTGACGCCGCTGATGACCGCCGCGCGCACGGGCGGCCTCGCCGTGGTCGAGGCCCTGCTGGGCCACGGCGCCGAGGTCGACGCCGCGACGGCCGCCACCCACGAGACCGCGCTGATGTGGGCCGTGGCCGAGGGCCACCGCGACATCGTCCGCGCCCTCATCGCCAGCGGCGCCGACGTGCGTCCCAACCCGCGGCAGGCGCTCTCGCCGCTCATTGCCGCCGCCGAGAACGGCGACATCGAGACGGCCGGGATGCTGCTGGCCGCGGGCGCCGGCGTCGACGACACCGGGTCGGACGGCGCGCATCCGCTGGCGTACGCGGTCGTCGTCGGGCAGAGCGCCTTCGCCCATTTCCTGCTGGAGCAGGGCGCCGATCCGAACGGCGCGGTCGACGGCGTCACCGCCCTGCATGCCGCCGCCGGTCCGGTCGACACCTGGCTGCAGGCCTGGAACCGCCGGCACGGCGGCCCGCGGATGCGTAGGGGCCGGCTGGCGTTGGGCGAGCGCCTGCCGCTGGTCGACGCCCTGCTCGCCAGCGGCGCCGATCCCGACGTGCGCATGACCGCCTCCGGCATGACCTCGCAGGGCTTCGTCCGCAACGGCGCGTACGACACGTTCACGACCGGCACCGGCGACGTGGCCGGCGCCACGCCGCTGTGGGTGGCCGCGTTCGCGACCAACCCCGGTCCGGGCTGGATGTGGGACGGCTGGAAGACGCACAGCTCGACCGGCGACATCCTGCGCAGCCTGCTCGCGGCGGGCGCGCGGCCGGACATCACATCGATCGACGGCACCACGCCGCTGATGGCCGCGGCCGGCTGCGGACGGGTGTCGTACTGGACGAACACGCCGCGAGCGCTGCGCCAGCCGATGGCGGAGGAGGCAACCGGCATCCTGATCGAGGCCGGCGTCGACGTGAACGCCACCAACGAGGGCGACTACGCGGCGCTGCACTGCGCGGCCTTCAGCGGGCTGAGCGAGGTGGTGCGACTGCTCGTGGCGCACGGCGCCGACCTCGACGCGCGCGACTGGCGGGGGCGGACCGCCTTCCGCCTGGCCGAGGGCGCCAAGCAGTCGTTCCACTACCAGGCGTGGCCCGAGGTCGCGGCGCTCCTCGAGGAACTGGGAGCCGATACCCGGCTCGGGATTCCGGGCACCGTCCAGGAACGCCTCCGGGGGCTGGTGGCGGTCCGGCAGCAGTCTGCGCCATAGAACGGCGCCAAAGGAACCACCCATGCATATCGAAACCAAGCTCTTCGCCGGTCTTTGGCTCGCGCTCTTCCTGGTGGTGGCCGGCGCCGCCGCGGCCGCTCCGCCGGACCTGCGCCTGGTGGACGCCATGGCGGACCGGGACACCGCACGCGTCCGCGGCCTGCTCGACGCGGGGGCCGACCCGGACACGGCGCGTGCCGACGGCGCGACGGCGCTGCTCTGGGCCGCCCACTGGGACGACGGCGAGGCCGTCGACCTGCTCCTGCGCGCCGGCGCCGACGCCAACACCGCCGACGACCACGGCGTGACACCGCTCGCGCGGGCCTGCGAGAACGCGAGCCGGGCCATGGTGGACCGGCTCCTCGCCGCCGGCGCGGACCCTAGCGCCGCCCAGACCAACGGGCTGACGCCGCTGATGACCGCCGCGCGCACGGGCAACCTCGCCGTGGTCGAGGCCCTGCTCGCCCACGGCGCCGAGGTCGACGCCGCGACGGCCGCCACGCACGAGACCGCGCTGATGTGGGCCGTGGCCGAGGGCCACCGCGACATCGTCCGCGCCCTGATCGCCAGCGGCGCCGACGTGCGTCCCAACCCGCGCCAGGCGTTCTCGCCGCTGATTGCCGCCGCCGGGAACGGCGACATCGAGACGGCCGGCTTGCTGCTGGCGGCGGGCGCCGGCGTCGACGACACGGGGTGGGACGGCGCACATCCGCTGGCCTATGCGGTCATCTTCGGGCAGGGCGCCTTCGCCCACTTCCTGCTCGAGCAAGGCGCGGACCCGAACGGGACGGTCGACGGCGTCACCGCGCTGCACGCGGCCGCCGGCCCGGTCGACACGTGGCTCAAGGCCTGGAACCGCCTGCACGGCGGGCCCCCGCGCGCGCGCGCCGGCTCGGGGCGGGCGCCCAGCAGCCGGCTGGCGCTCGGCGACCGCCTGCCGCTGGTCGATGCGCTGCTCGCCAGCGGCGCCGATCCGAACGTGCGCATGACCGCCTCCGGCGTGACGGAGCAGGGCTTCGTCCGCAACGGGGCATACGACACTTTCGCGACCGGCACCGGGGACGTGGCCGGCGCCACGCCGCTGTGGGTGGCGGCGTTCGCGACGAATCCCGGTCCGGGACGGCCGCGGTTCGGCTGGCAGACGCACCGCTCGACCGCCGACATCCTGCGCAGCCTGCTGGCGGCGGGGGCCAGTCCCGGCCTCACCTCGGTCGACGGCACCACGCCGCTGATGGCCGCGGGCGGCTGCGGGCGGACGGCGCACTGGACGAACACGCCGCGGGCCGCGCGCCAGCCGATGGCGGAGGAGGCCATCGGCGTCCTCATCGAGGCCGGCGTGAACGTGAACGCCACCAACGAGGGCGACTTCACGGCGCTGCACTGCGCGGCATTCAGCGGCCTGAACGAGGTAGTGCGGCAGCTCGTGACGCACGGTGCCGACATCGACGCGCGCGACTGGCGCGGGCGGACCGCCTTCCGCCTGGCCGAGGGCGCCAAGCAGTCGTTCCACTACCAGGAGTGGCCCGAGGTCGCGGTCCTGCTCGCCGAGCTCGGGGCCGATACCAGCCTCGGCATCCCGGGCACCATCCACGAGCGCCTGCGGGGGCTGGTGGCCGCCCGGTAGGAGTCGGCGCCGTGGAACGGCGCCGACTCCTATAGGATTGGGTTGGGCGCCAAGCGGAGCCGCAAGGCGACGGTTGGCGGGCCAGGAGTTTATGCCAATGCACTTCCGAATGAAGCGTCTCACCGGCCTGTGTCTTGCCTTCCTCGTGGCCGCGGCCGGCAGCCTCGCGGCCGCTCCGCCGGATCTGCGCCTGGTGGACGCGATGGCGGACCGCGACACCGCGCGCATCCGCGCCCTGCTCGACGCGGGGCTCGACCCGGACACCGCACGCGCCGACGGCGCGACGGCGCTGCTCTGGGCCGCCCACTGGGACGACGGCGAGGCCGTCGACCTGCTGCTGCAGGCCGGCGCCGACGCCAACGCGGCCGACGACCACGGCGTGACGCCGCTCGCGCGGGCCTGCGAGAACGCGAGCCGGGCCATGGTCGACCGGCTGCTCGCCGCCGGTGCGGACCCTAGCGTCGCCCAGACCAACGGGCTGACGCCGCTGATGACCGCCGCGCGCACGGGCAGCCTCGCCGTGGTCGAGGCCCTGCTCGCCCACGGCGCCGAGGTCGACGCCGCGACGGCCGCCACCCACGAGACCGCGCTGATGTGGGCCGTGGCCGAGGGCCACCGCGACATCGTCCGCACCCTGATCGCCAGCGGCGCCGACGTGCGTCCCAACCGCCGGCAGGCGTTCTCGCCGCTGATCGCCGCGGCCGGGAACGGCGACGTCGAGACGGCCGGGATGCTACTGGCGGCGGGCGCCGGCGTCGACGACACGGGGTCGGACGGCGCGCATCCGCTGGCGTATGCGGTCATCGTCGGGCAGAGCGCCTTCGCCCATCTCCTGCTCGAGCGCGGCGCGGACCCGAACGGCGCGGTCGACGGAGTCACGGCCCTGCATGCCGCCGCCGGCTCCGTCGACACGTGGCTCAAGGACTGGAACCGCCAGCACGGCGGCCGGCGGGCCCGGACCGGCCGGCTGGCGCTGGGCGAGCGCCTGCCGCTGGTCGACGCCCTGCTCGCCAGGGGGGCCGATCCCAACGCGCGCATGACGGCCTCCGAGGTGACGGGGCAGGGCTTCGTCCGCAACGGCGCGTACGACACCTTCGCGACCGGCACCGGCGACGTGGCCGGGGCGACGCCGCTGTGGGTGGCGGCGTACGCCATGAACCCGGGCCCGGGCAGCGCTTCCTTCCGGAACCGCAAGCGCCTGCCCACCTCGACCGGCGAGGTCCTGGAGAGCCTGCTCGCCGCGGGCGCGCGTACCGACCTGACGCCCAACGACCGCACGACCCCGCTCATGGCCGCGGCGGGCTGCGGGCGGGCTGCGCACCTGACCAACGTGCCGCGTGCGCCGCGCGTGCCGAGCGCGGAGAAGGGGGTCGACATTCTCATCGCGGCCGGCGTGGACGTGAACGCCACCAACGAGGGGGATTTTACCGCGCTCCACTGCGCGGCCTTCAGCGGCCTGAACGAGGTGGTGCGGCAGCTCCTGGTCCACGGCGCCGACGTCGACGCGCGCGACTGGCGCGGACGGACGGCGTTCCGCCTGGCGCAGGGCGCCAAGCAGTCGTTCCACTACCAGGAGTGGCCGGAGGTGGCGGCCCTGCTCGCCGAGCTCGGGGCCGATACCAGCCTCGGCATCCCGGGCACCATCCACGAACGCCTGCGGGGGCTCGTGGCGGCCCGCTGAGCGCCGCGGATGCGCTGGCGCGGTTTCCGGAGAGAGCGGATGACGCAACGTCTGGCAAGGTGGGTGATCGCGTTGGTCGCGGTCGCCGTCGCCGGCACCTTCGCGCTCGCGCAGAAGGTGATCGGGCCCGAGCAGTTCGACGAGGCGATGAAGACGATCGGCCTGGCCATCGAGGGCGTCGAGGAGGCCGTCGGATCCGGGTCGTTCGTCGAGGCCAAGACGCCGCTGGCGCTCGCGCGGCAGGTGCTGGCCTCCACCCGGCCCGAGCTGGAAGCCCTCGGCTGGCCCGACGCCGTGACGCTGAACCGGGAGGCAGTGGACGCCCTGGACGCGCTCGACGTGGCCCTGTCGCCGACCACGGTCGATGCGGCGGCCGTCGCCGCGGCCGTGGCGGACGTCAACCAGGCCTGCGACGCGTGCCATGCCGTCCATCGCGAGGGCGATGCGCAGAACGGCTACCGCATCCGCTCGGCGCCCCGCTGAGCTTCAATCAGACGGGGCTGCGCCCCGGACCCCCGGCGTTCGCTTGCGGGGACCCCTTCGCCCCGCGCCGCTCCCGCCGAGGCGCGCTGTGCGCGCCTTGCGGCGTCTGTGCCGTTGTGCGGTGCAAAATGCTACGCCGCAGCGCGTCGCCATGGCGCTGAGGTTTTCCAACTGCTGCGCCGTGCGCGGACCGGTCGCCGAGTCGACGATGCAGCTCACGCCGCCGAAGCCGGCCATGTTGATCTCCTCCACCAGCAGGTCGACCATCCCGGCGTTGCTCGGCGGCGTCGGAGGCGGCGTCCCGGGCGCCCGGGGCTCCGCCGGCGGGCTCCCGTAGTCTCCGAGCCTTCGTTGTTCAGGATGGCCGGGGGCGCGCAGGCCGCAACGCCCGGTTCCGGAGCTGGAAAGCTGGTAGCGGTACGGGGATTCGAACCCCGGTCCCGTGGCTGAGAACCACGTATCCTAACCCCTAGACGATACCGCCACGGACGCGCGATCGGACTCCTAATTCTATATCATATGCAGGCGTGTCTCGCCTGCTGCTCGCGCTCGCGCTGGTGATGGCCGTCGGCTTGGCCGCCGGCTTCTACGTCGGGGCCGGACGCGCCCCCGGACCGGTCATCGAAATCGTCCAGCCCACCGATCTGGTCGGCCGCTCGGCGGTCTTGCAGGCCGTCGTCGAGGCGCCCCGGAGCGAGCTCGCCGCGCTCGACGCCGTCATCCAGCAGAACGGCGTGGTCTATCCGCTGTTCTCGCTGGCCCGCGCCGAGGAGGCGGACATCGACCAGGACGGGCCCGACCGGCTGCGGATCACCCGCTCGTTCGACCGCGAGTCGCACCCGGACCTACGCTCGGGCCCCGCGCAGGTGCGCGTCTCGGCCACGCGCCCGGTCCTGTTCGGCCTCCGCGAGGCCAGCGCGTCGGTGGCCGCCAACGTCGAGGTCCGGCTCCAGCCCCCCCGTCTGGCCGCCATCTCCACGTTTCATTACGTCAATCACGGCGGCGCCGAGCTGGTCGTTTACACGGTGTCGCCGCCCGACGTCGAGTCGGGCGTGCGAGTGGGCGACAACTTCTACCCGGGCTATGCCGCGTCCGGGCTGATCGAGGGCGCCGGCGACGACCTGCGCCTGGCCTTCTTCGCGCTCCTGCACGATCAGGACCTGGGGACGCCCATCGAGCTGTACGCGCGGGACGCCGCCGGGAACGAGGCGAGCGCCGCGTTCGATCACCGCCGCTTCCCCCGCGAGTTCAGGCGGTCCCGCATCGAGGTGGGCGACAGGTTCCTGCGGCGCGTGGTCCCCCCCATCGTCAGCCGCGCCCCGGAGCTGGCGGACGAGGAGCCCGACGGCTCCGACGACGACTGGCTCGAGCTGTACCTCTTCATCAACAGCGAGCTGCGGCGCCTGAACCGGGCGACGCTCGTCGCGTTGGCGGCCGAGACGAGCCCGCAGATGCTCTGGGAGGGTGCGTTCCGGCAGCTCAGCAACTCGCAGGTGGAATCGGGGTTCGCCGACCACCGCACCTACACCCACGAGGGCGAGGAGATCGACCAGCAGGTGCACCTGGGATTCGACCTCGCCTCGACGGCGAACGCGCCGGTCCTCGCGGCCAACCGCGGCAGCGTGGTCTACGCCGACTACCTCGGCATATTCGGCAACTGCGTGATCATCGACCACGGGATGGGCCTGCAGAGCCTGTACGCGCACCTGTCGGCGACCGGCGTGGCGGTGGGCGACCTCGTCGAGCGGGACGACCCGCTCGGCCTGACCGGCCAGACCGGCCTCGCCGGCGGCGACCACCTGCACTACGCCACGCTGCTGCAGGGCCGTCCGGTGTCGCCGATCGAGTGGTGGGATCCGCACTGGATCGAGGACCGCGTCCTGCGCAAGATCCGCGCGCTGTCGCCGGCAGCTGAACAATAGGAATCGGCGCCGTGGAACAGCGCGGGCTCCTGCCGGCAACCCCGACCGCGCAGGGTCCGGCGCGGTGCAACGCGACGCATTCCGATACCCTGGCTGACGATGGCGGCCGCTCCCGACGTCGTGGTGATCGGCGCGGGGACGTTCGGCGCCTGGACCGCGTGGCATCTCCGCGCCGCCGGCCACACCGTGACACTCGTCGAGGCCTTCGGCGCGGGTCATTCGCGCGCGAGCTCCGGCGGCGAGTCGCGCATCATCCGCCGGGGCTACGGCGACCGCGCCCTGTACTCGCGCTGGGCGCGGGAATCGCTGTCGCAGTGGAAGGCGCTGCTCGCGGACAGCGGGCAGGCGCTCTTCCTGGAGACCGGCGTGCTCTGGCTCGGCCACGACGAGGATCCCCACGTCGACGCCAGCGAGCGCATCCTGGCAGAACTCGGCGTGGCGACCGAGCCGCTCACCCGCGAGGGCCTCGCGGCCCGCTTCCCCCAGCTCGACCTCGGCAGCGCGGCGCGGGGCGTGCTCGAGCCGGGCGGCGGCGTCCTGCTCGCCCGCCGCGCCGTGCGCGCGGTGGTGGACCGGACCCGCCGCGGCGGCGTCGACTGCCGCGTGGCGTCGGTCGCCCCGCCCGGCCCGGTCCGCCGCGTCGACGCAGTCGAGCTCGGCGACGGCAGCCGCTTGTCCGCCGGGACGTTCGTCTTCGCCTGTGGTCCGTGGCTGCCGAAGCTGTTTCCGGGCCTGCTCGACCCCCTGCTGCGGGTGACGCGCCAGGAGGTGTTCTTCTTCGGCCCGCCCGCGGGCGACCGCCGCTTCGCCCCGCCGGCGATGCCGGCCTGGATCGACTTTCGCGCCGGCGCCTACGGCCTCCCCGACATCGAAGGCCGCGGCGTCAAGATCGGCCTGACCGCGCTCGGCCCGCCCTTCGATCCCGCCAGCGGCGACCGGACGCCGTCCGCCGCCGGCCTGTCCGCCGCGCGGCAGGTCGCCGCCTCCCGGCTGCCGGCCCTGCGCGCCGCGCCGCTCCTCGAAGCCCGGGTCTGCCAGTACACGAACACGCCGAGCGGCGATCTCCTGCTCGACCGCCATCCGGACCACGCCAACGTCTGGCTCGCCGGCGGCGG
This sequence comes from Vicinamibacterales bacterium, assembly GCA_965222265.1. Taxonomy (GTDB): domain Bacteria; phylum Acidobacteriota; class Vicinamibacteria; order Vicinamibacterales; family UBA8438; genus JAAXGX01. The sequence continues at coordinate 2,647,495 of CBDCTP010000003.1, read as the reverse complement.
CTCCGGCCATGGGTTCAAGCTCGGGCCGGCCGTTGGCGCGTACGTGGCGTCGCAGGTGGCCGGGACCGCCCCCGCCGAGGACCTCGTGGCCCTGGCGGCGCACCGGGCCGGCCGCGTCCGGACGGTGCTCTGATCCGAGCAGGCGGCATCGAGACACCCGGCAACGGCCGACAGCCGCGCGGGCAACCGCTGCGCTCACGACACGTGCGCAGCCAGCGCGTACTGGCGGAAGGTCAGGCTGATCCGCCCCGCGAGACCGATGTCCGGCGGTCCCGATCCCGGGAGGATGCGCGCCACGCCGTGATAGCGGAGCCGGCCCGGTCCACCGAGCACGAAGGCATCGCCCGAGCGCAGCTCGATCGCCATCGCCGGCTCACGGCGCCGGAACCCGCCGAGCAGGAAGCGCGCGCTGTCGCCGAGCGACAGCGAGACGACCGGCACGCCGGCCTCGAGCGTGGAGGCGTCCTCGTCCTTGTCCTGGTGCAGCCCCATCCGGCCGTCCTGCCCGTAGCGGTTGATGAGGCAGATGTCCGGGCTGAGCTCGAAGCCGACCGCCGCGGCGGCGCTCAGCGCCAGGTGCGCAAGCTCGGGCGGGAGCACCGGCGCCGGCAGCCCGTCGTGATCCGACCGCAGCGGCTCGTACGTATAGGTTCGCGCGTTCCAGTGGCGCCCGAGGCAGAGCATGTCGCAGTGCATGTAGCCGCCGCCCCGGACCCGGGGGCGGTAGAAGCCGGCCGGGCCGGCGGCCAGCGCCTCCACCGCGGCGACGAGCCGCCGCTGCACGGGCGGCGACAGGAATGCCCGCAGATGGAACGCGCCGGGTGCGGCTTCGATAGGCACCACGAGAGCCGATCGTAGCCAAAAGCGTCGCGGCGTCGCCGGCGACGCCGCGACCGGCCGCGGGCCGCGGGCCGCCGGCCGCGGGACACCATCGCGGGGGTGTGCTATTCTGGGCAGGTTTGGAGTCGTTTCAGGAGAGAACCGTACCCGGCATTGTTCCTGCCGGTTCTCTCGATCCCACACTTGACGTTAGGAGAGCTCAGATGCGGTACCGAACATTGTGGGCATTCGTCTCAGTGATCATTCTCGCCGCAGGCGCCTGCGGCGGCGGCGGCGAGGACGCACCGGCAGCCCCTGCCGCGCCAGCCTTCGACCCGGCCACGGCCGGCACGTTGATGGGCATGATCTCCCTGGAAGGGACGGCCCCGGAGGCGGAGACGATCCGCATGAACTCCGACCCGGCCTGCCTCGAGCTGGCCAGCGATACCGAGACGGAGTACTACGTCGTCGGCGACGGCGGCGGGCTGGGCAACGTGTTCGTCTACGTCAAGGAAGGGCTCACCGGCAGGTTCCCGGCGGCCAGCGGGTCGGTCGTCCTGGACCAGCAGGGCTGCCGCTACCGGCCGCACGTCTTCGGCGTGCAGGTCGGGCAGACGTTCGAGATCGTGAACAGCGACATGACGCTGCACAACATCCACGCCACGCCCGACCGCGAGGGCGGCAACGACGAGTTCAACATGGGACAGCCGATCCAGGGCATGCGCTTCGAGCGCACGTTCGACGCGCCCGAGATCATGGTGCCGTTCCAGTGCGACGTCCACAGCTGGATGAACGCGTACGTGGGTGTGGTCGACCACCCGTACTTCGCGGTGACCGGCGTCGACGGGAAGTTCGACATCAGCAACCTGCCGCCCGGCGACTACGTCATCGAAGCCTGGCACGAGGAGCTCGGGACGCAGACCCAGAACGTGACCGTCGGTGAGATGGCGACCGTGGCGGCGAACTTCACGTTCACCGTCGGCTGACGGCAGCATGCGGCGCGGGCGGGGCTTCGTACACGCCCCGCCCGCCTCCTTCCTCCGCGGCGGGCACGGCCGGCCCGCGGCCTGCGAGATCATGCTCTGGCTGCATCGCTACAGTCGGCTCCTGGCTGCCGCCTCGCTGGTGCTGATCGCCGCCGGCGGGCTCGTCACCAGCACCGGTTCGGGGCTCGCCGTGCCCGATTGGCCAAGCACCTACGGCTACTTCATGTTCACCTTCCCCCTCTCGAAGATGGTCGGCGGGATCCTGTACGAGCACGGCCACCGGCTCATCGCCAGCGTCGTGGGGCTGCTCACGATCGGGCTCGCCGTCTGGCTCGCGGCCGTCGACCCCCGGCGCTGGGTGCGCCGGCTCGGCTGGACGGCGCTGGGCGCGGTCATCGTGCAGGGCCTGCTGGGCGGCATCACGGTGCTGCTCTTCCTGCCCCCGGCCGTGTCCATCAGTCACGCCGGGCTCGCCCAGCTGTTCTTCGTGCTGGTGACCGGCCTCGCGATCTGCACCTCGCGCGGCTGGCTCACGCGCTACGGCCGCGACCCCGCGAGCGAGCGCGCGCTCGCGGGGGACCGGATCCTGAGGCGGCTCGCGGTCGTCGCGCCAATCGCCGTGTACGTGCAGATTCTGCTGGGCGCAACGATGCGTCACACGGGAGCGGGGCTGGCCATTCCGGACTTTCCGCTGGCCTTCGGCCGGCTCGTGCCGCCCGCGTGGGATCCCGCCATCGCGATCCACTTCGCGCACCGGGCCGGCGCCCTGCTCGTGACGCTGCTGGTGCTGGCGACGGCCGGGCACGTGCGTGCCCGCCACGCGGCCCGGGGCGAGCTGGTGCGGCCGGCCATGCTGCTGGCGGCGCTGGTGCTGGCCCAGGTCGGGCTCGGCGGCTGGACGGTGCTCAGCGAGCGGGCCGTCGCCGTCAACACCGCGCACGTCGCAACGGGGGCGCTGCTGCTTGCCGCCACCGTCGTGCTCGCCCTCCGCACGTGGCGCGACCGCTTCGACGCAGCGCCGGCGCCGGCCGCCGCGGGCGGCCGCGCGCGGGGCCTGCAGGGGGCGGCGGGATGAAGACGGCGGCGGCCGCCCTGCCGGCGTCGGCGACGCGCGCGGCCGATTTCCTGGCGCTGACCAAGCCGCGCCTGAACTCGCTGGTGGTCGTCACCGCCGGCATCGGCTACTACCTGGGCGCGCGCGCGCCGCTGGACCTCGTTGCGCTCGCGCACACGATCGTCGGCGCGGGGCTCGTGGCCGGCGCCGCGGCCGCGCTGAACCAGGTCGCCGAGCGTGACCTCGACGCGCTGATGGCGCGCACCCGCCAGCGGCCGCTGCCCGCCGGCCGCGTCTCGCCGGGCGAGGCGCGGCTGTTCGCGCTGATGCTGGCCGTGGCCGGCCTCGGCGAGCTAGCCTACGCCGCCCACTGGACCGCGGCGGCGGTGGCGCTGGCGACGCTGGTCAGCTACGTCGCCGTCTACACGCCGCTCAAGCGGCGCACCCCCTGGGCGACCGAGGTCGGCGCCGTTCCCGGCGCCCTGCCGCCGGTGATCGGCTGGGCGGCCGCCCGGGGCGCGGCGACCGCCGAGTCGTGGGTGCTGTTCGCCATCGTGTTCCTGTGGCAGATGCCCCATTTCCACGCCCTGTCGCGGCTGTACCGGGACGACTTCGGGCGCGCCGGCCTGCCGTTCCGGGCCGTGCTCGACGCCAGCGGCCGGCGCACGGCGGCGCACGTCCTCCTCTACCTGTGCGCGCTGCTGCCGGTGAGCCTCGCGCCGGCCGCGGTCGGCCTGGGCGGCGCGCCGTACGTCGCCGGCGCCGCGCTGCTCGGCGTCCTCTTCCTCGCGGTCGGCGTGCGCTTCGCCCTGCGGCGCTCCGCCGCCCGCGCGCGAGCGCTGTTCCTCGCCTCGCTGGCCTACCTGCCGCTGCTGTGGGGCCTGCTCGTGGCCGAGCGCGCGTTCGGGGGCGGCGCGTAGCCCGTCATGGATCTGGCCGACCTGCCCACGCTCAACGCCGTGCTCAACAGCCTCTCGGCGACGCTGCTGGTGTGCGGGTACGTCCTGATCCGGCGCCGCCGCATCGAGGCGCACCGCGCGTGCATGCTCGCCGCGTGCGGCACGTCGACGCTGTTCCTGATCTCGTACCTCGTCTACCACGCCAACGTCGGCTCGGTGCCCTACACCGGCCAGGGCCTCGCCCGGGCGTTCTACTTCGCCGTCCTCGTCAGCCACATCGTGCTGGCGGCGCTCATCCTGCCGCTGGCGCTGACGACCCTCGCCTACGGGCTGCGCGCGCGGTTCGAACGGCACCGCCGCATCGCCCGCTGGACGCTGCCCATCTGGCTCTACGTCTCGGTCACGGGCGTGGCCGTCTACGTCATGCTCTATCTGCTGTAGGGCGGCGGAACTGCTTGCTGAGCGCAAGCTCCTGGCGCTGGTAGGACGAGCCGATCGACTTGCCGTAGATCTTGTCAGGCACGTCGAGCACGCGGCTGTAGACGAGGCGGCCCACCACCTGGCCGTGCTCGATCACGAAAGGCACCTCGTGCGCCCGCACCTCCAGGACGGCGCGCGTGCCCCTGATGTCGCCCTCGACGCCGTAACCGAAGCCCGGATCGAAGAAGCCCGCGTAGTGGATCCTGAACTCGCCGACGGACGCATCGAACGGCACCATCTCTGCCGCGTAGCCGGGGGGCACGCGGACCCTTTCGCGTGACACGAGGATGTAGAAGTCGCCGGGATTGAGGATCAGCCGGTCACCGGGGCAACTGCGAATCGGATCCCAGAACTCGTCGATCGCGTATTCGCCAACCATCCTCAGATCGACGAGCCGCGCGTTCTGCTTGCCGCTGTAGGCGACCACCTCCCGGACGCCGTCCCCTCGCAGACTGACGGACAGCTCGACACCGTCCCGAATATTCGCTCGAGGGGAATTCTCGTCGTCGAGGTAGATTAGCCTTTCCTCCTTGTCCAGCTTGCGCATCTCACTATCGGATAGTTCGGCGCGTCCCCGGACGAAGCGTACCTGTGACAGGCTCAAGCCGGGGCGTACGACCACAGGGAAAGTCCGGGGCATGATCTCGGCGTAGAGCGGTCCCCGATAGTCCTCCGGAACGCGCTCGAATTCCGAGCCGCCGTCGGTGATCAGTCGCGTGAAAACATCCAGCCGCCCGGTGGTGCTCTTCGGGTTCGCCTTAGCCACGAGCCCTTCTTCGCGAAGATCCAGCTTCTCCATCAGCGGGACCAGGTACACCACGCTCCGCTCCAGAACGGCAGGGCTGCGGCTTGTCAGGTCGAGCTCCGCCAGCGCGAGGTAGCCGAGCTTGGCCGCGACCGGCGCGTTGCCGGGCAGGAAGCTGGCCTGGAGCCGGTACGCGCGGGCCCCCAGCCGCAGGTCGAGGCTGGCGGGCTGGATCTGCGCGGCGTCAATGGGTTCGGACGCCAGTATCCGCTTGTCGTCGATCAGCGCCCGGATCGCCTGCGAGGGCAGCACGCCCCGGCCGGACGCCCCCCCACGCCTCGGGCTCCCTTCTGCCTCGCCGGGAAACAGCCCCGTCGTCCTGTCCGCCAAGTGGATGCCCCCGCTTCCCGGGCGGCCGCCCGCCGCGTCCGCGTCCCCGCCCACTCTACAATGTCACGCCATGCGCGTCCTGTTCCTGCACAGCAACTTCCCGGCCCAGTTCGGCACGCTCGCCCGCTACCTGTCGGAGCAGGGGCACGACGTGACCTTCGCCACGTGCTGGGAGGGCGCGCCGCCCGACTGGCTGCGCATGGTGCGCTTCAGCCCCCACCGCAAGGTGGGCTCCAAACAGCACCCCTACCTAGTCTCGACCGAGGGCGCGGTGCTCCTCGGCCAGGCGTTCGCGCGCGCCGCCTGGCAGCTGCAGGCCGACGGCTACGCGCCCGACTGCATCGTGGCGCACGCCGGCTCGGGCGTGGGCCTGTACGTCCGCGACGTCTGGCCGACGGCGCGCTACGTCGGCTACTTCGAGTGGTACTACCGGGCGCGCGGCGCGGACGTGGGCTTTCTCGACGGCGACGTGTCGTCGGACAACCAGCACCGCGTCAGGACCCGCAACGCCCCCATCCTGCTGGACCTCGCCGCCTGCGACGTCGGCATCGTGCCCACCGAGTATCAGGCCGCGCAGTTTCCGCGCGTCGCGCGTCCCCGGCTGATCGTGCAGCACGACGGTGTCGACACCGAGTACATCGCACCGCAGGAGCGGCGCCTGGCGCTGCCGGGCCTGGACCTGACCCACGTGGACGAGATCGTCACCTACGTGGCGCGGAGCCAGGAGCCGTACCGCGGCTTCCCGCAGGCGATGACGGCCTTCGCCGAGGTGCAGAAGCGCAGACCCCGCGCCCACATCGTGGTCGTCGGGGACGATCGGGTGGCGTACGGCAAGGACCTGCCGGACGGCGACACCTACCGGCAGAAGATGCTGCGCGAGCTCGACCTCGACCGGGACCGGATCCACTTCACCGGGCTGTTGCGGCGCGATCACTACCGGGACGTCCTGCTGGCCTCGTCCGTGCACGTCTACCTGACCGTGCCCTTCGTGCTCTCCTGGTCGATGATCGAGGCGCTGAGCGCCGGCTGCGTCCTGCTTGCCTCGAGCACCGACCCGGTGCTCGAAGTGGTGCGCGACGGCGACAACGGGCTGCTCGTGGACTTCTTCGACAGCGGCGGGCTGGCCGACCGCATCTGCGACGTGCTGGAGCGCCCGGACGCGTTCTCCGGCCTGCGCGAGAGCGCCCGGCGAACGGCGGTGGAGCGCTACGCGGCCTCGCGGCTGGTGCCGCAGCGCGCCCAACTGCTGGAGCTGGCCGCCGCCGGGCTGCTGGGCGACGCCGGACCGTGACCCCGCGGCGACGCGGGCCGCACCGTTGCTCAGTACAGGAGGTAGGGCGCCCGGCGGCGGCGCCAGGCCCGCTCGCCGGCAGCCCACGCCGCCGCGACGGCCGCCGGATCCGCGCCGGCCCGGATGCGCTCGAGCGCGGCCCGCGATCCCAGCAGGTGGACCGTCCCGTCGACCTCGAGCCGGTCGCCGTGGAGCCGGTGCAGCGCGGCTGCAATCTCCAGCCCGAGGTGAACCGGCTCGAGCGTGTCGCGATCGGTGACGATGATCTGCACGCCGCCGCACGGCTGGCCGGCGTAGCGGCTGCTGCGCGGCGTGAAGGTGACGGGATAGAAGCGGACGCCCGGCAAGCGGCGCGCGTTGAGCCGGCGCGCCAGCGCGGTCCCGTCCACCCAGGGCGCGCCGAGACGCTCGAACGGCGTGTCGGTGCCCCGGCCCACGGACAGGTTCGCACCCTCGATGGCCCCGATGCCGGGATACAGGGCGGCCTGGGTGACGGTGCGGATGTTCGGCGAGGGGTCCACCCACGTCAGGCCGGTCTCGTCGAACCACAACTCCCGGCGCCAGCCGCTGAGCTCGACGACCTCCAGGTCCACCCCGAGCCCGCGCTCGGCATCGAACAACCGGGCCAGCTCGCCGAGGGTCAGCCCGTGGCGGACGGGCAGCGACAGATAGCCCGTGAACCCCTGCTCGCCCGCGTCGAGCGGCGGCCCCTCGACGGCCTCCCCGGTGATGGGGTTGGGCCGGTCGAGCACGACGACGCGCAGGCCGCGGGCGGCCGCCGCCTCCATGGCGTAGGCCATCGTCGTGGCGTAGGTGTAGAAGCGGGCGCCCACGTCCTGCAGATCGACGACGATGGTGTCGACCCCGTCCAGCATCCGTGCGGTCGGACGGCGCGTCGCGCCGTAAAGGGAGTGGATCGGCAGCCCCGTCTCCGGCTCGCGCGCATCCGCCACGGCCTCGTCGAGGTCGCCCCGGAAGCCGTGCTCCGGGCCGAGCAGCGCGCGCACCTCCACCGCCGGCGAGGCCCACAGCAGGTCCAGGGTGCGGGCGCCGTCCCGCGCCCGGCCGGTCTGGTTGGTGAGCAGCGCGACGCGCGCACCCCGCAGCCGGGCGAACCCCTCCGCGCGGAGCACGTCGATCCCGGTGCGGACCTCGGCGTCGCGGCTCGCCCCCGCCGCGTCCGTGCCGGCCGGGCGGGCCGCGACGGCGGCCGCCGCCAGGGTCGCGACCCGCGCGCGCAGCGCCCGCACGTCCCCTTCCCCGGCGGGATGCACCCGGTTCGACAGCAGGATCACGACGGTCTCGCTGGCCGGATCGATCCAGATCGACGTGCCGGTGAAGCCCGTGTGGCCGAACGATCCGATCGGAAACAGATCGCCGCGGCTGCCCGCGTAGCGCGAATCGATGTCCCACCCCAGCCCGCGCCGGTCGCGCAGCCCGGACGGCGTGGCCGGCGACGTCATGCGCGCGACGGTCAACGGCGCCAGGAGCCGCACGCCGCCGAGCGCGCCGTCCGACAGCAGCAGCGCGCCGAAGCGTGCCAGGTCCGACGCGGTGCCGAAGAGCCCGGCGTGCCCCGCCGCGCCGCCCATCCGCCGCGCCGTCGGGTCGTGCACGACGCCGCGCAGCATCGCCGCACCCCCGCCCGCGCACGGCCACTCCAGGCCCGCGCACGCCTCCGTCGGTGCGATGCGCGCGCGCAGCCGGGGCGGCGGATGAAACACGGTGTCGTCCATGCCCAGCGGCTCGAAGATGCGGCGCGCCGCGAACGTCTCCAGCGGCACGCCGCTGACGCGGGCCACGAGCTCGCCCAGGAGCACGAAATTGAGGTCGCTGTAGATGAAGCGGGAGCCGGGCGGGGCGACCGGGCGCTCCTCGAATGCCTGCTCGATGGCCGTCTGGTACCCCTCGAACTCCCGCTCCAGATCGAAGCCGGCCCGCAGGCCCGAGACGTGGGTCAGGAGCTGCTCGACCGTGATCCCCTCCTTGCCGTGGCGCCCGAAGCCGGGGAGATAGCGCGCCGCCGGCAGGCCGAGCCTGACCCGCCCCTCCTCGACGAGCAGCATGACGGCCGTCGTCGTCGCCACCACCTTGGTCAACGAGGCGAGGTCGAAGATCGTGTCGACCGTCATCGGCTCGGGCTGCGGGACCACCGCCCGCCGGCCGAACGCCTTGCGGTAGACCGTCTGGCCCGCGTGCCACACCAGCACGACGGCGCCCGGCAGGTCGCCGGCCGCGACGGCCTCGGCAACGGTGTCATCGATGCGGGCCAGCCGGGTCCGGTCGATTCCGGCGCCGCCGGCCCGCGCCTGCCCCGCGTGGGCAGCAGCCGCGGCGGCCGCGAGCACGAGGATCGCGGCCAGCCCCGCCAGGAGCGGGCGTCCGGAGCGCCGGTGGGGGGAGCCTCTGTGGGGGCCGCGCATCGCGATGCCGGGTACGAAACGGCAGGACCGCTTGGCCGCGGGTGCGCCTGGATTATACTGTGCGCCTGACGATGTCCTCGCGCGCCCGACGAACGTGACCATGCAGCCGCGTCTCGCCGCCGTCCTGGCCCTCTCGTTCTGCGCGTGGCTGGCGCCCGCCGCCGCGCTGGCGCAGTCGGGCCTCGTCCAGGGTCGCGTGCGTGCGCCCGACGGCACGCCGATCGAGGACGCCCGGGTCACCGGGGAGAACCTGCGCAGCGGGCGGACCGTCGACGACCGGACCAACGGCGCGGGACGCTTCGCCTTCATCGGCCTCACGCGCGGCCCCTGGCTGTTCACGATCGAGAAGTTCGGCTACGAGACCACCACGGGCATCTCCAACGTCTTTCGCTCCGGCCGCACCCGGATGGGGTTCGTGATGGAGGTCGATCCGCTCCGGCCGCCGGTGCCCGAGACCGGGGTGCTGGGGGGCATTGCCGCCGGCGAGCTCCAGGAGCAGCTCGACGCCGCCCACGCCCGCTTCGACCAGCGCGACTTCGACGGGGCGATCAACGCCTACGAGGTGCTCCTCGAGCGGGTCCCCCGCCTGACGAGCCTGCACCTGCAGATCGGGCACGCGTACCTGGAGAAGCGCGACTACCCGCGCGCGCTGGCCGCCTACCGCGCCGTGCCGGCCGATACGCCGGCCGCCGCCGAGGCCGCGTCGGCCATCGACTCCCTGGAAGCCGCCGTCGACGCCGACCGCTGATTCACTCGAGCGCCTCGTAGACCAGCGTCTGGAACTCGCGTTCGAGGTCGTACGCCGCGAACGGGTTGATCTGGGTCCAGACCATGCCGATCAGCTCGGCCTGCGGGTCGATCCAGAAGAAGGTGTTGGCGGCTCCGGCCCAGCGGAAGACGCCCTCGTTGTCCGGCTCGGGCGACGCCGCCGCGTCGACGACCACCGCGAACCCCAGCCCGAAGCCGTAGCCCGGGCTCAGATACGTCCCGAGCTGAATCGGCACCAGTGCCTCCGGCAGCCGATTCGAGCGCATCATCTGCACCGTCTCCGGCGCCAGGAGCCGCGTGTCGCCGAGCTGGCCATCCTGCAGCAGCATCTGCGCGAAGCGGATGTAGTCCGACGCCGTGGAGGTCAGGCCGCCGCCGCCCGACAGCCAGGGCGGCGGCTGCGTGTACTCGCCCTCCACCGGCGAGTCGACCAGCGCGAGCGCGCCGTCCTGCACGGCGTAGTGACCCGTGAAGCGGCCGCGCCTGTCCGCGGGCACGACGAACGCGGTGTCGTCCATGCCCAGCGGACCGAAGATGCGCGCCTGCAGGAACGCATCGAGCGGCTGCCCGGACGCGACCTCGATCACGCGCCCCAGGATGTCGGTCGATATGCTGTAGTTCCAACGGTCGCCCGGGCTGGCCAGCAGCGGGAGCGCCGCCGCCCGCCGGGCGAAGTCCTCCAGCCCCTCGGCGTGGTTGAAGAAATCCGACTCGTTGTAGAGGCGGTCGACCGCCTCGTCGCCGAAGAAGCCGTACGTCAGGCCGGACGTGTGAGTCAGCAGGTGCTCGATGGTGATCGGCCGGTCCGGCGCCGCCCGCTCGCCGTCGGCCGTGAGAACCGTCACGTCGGCGAACTCCGGAATGTAGGTCGCGACCGGCTCGTCGAGTGCCGCCGCGCCTTCCTCCACCAGCATCATCGTCGCCACGCTGGTGATCGGCTTGGTCATCGAGTAGATGCGGAAGATGTCGTCCGGCGCCAGGGGCTCGCCGGCCTCCAGGTCGCGCAGGCCGACAGCGTCCCAGTGCACGACCTGCCCGCCCCGCGCGACCAGCGTCATCACGCCGGCCGCCCGGCCGTCGTCGACGTAGGCCTGCATGGCCGGGCCGATGCGGGCCAGCCGGTCGGCGGACATCCCGGCGCCGTCGGGGCTGGCGAGCGGCAGGCCCGCGGGCTCCGCGTGGTCCATTTCAGCGGCGGCGGGCGGCGAATCGCTCGTCATCTCCGAGGAACCGCACGCGGCGGCGGCGGCGAGCGCGGCGAACGCGAGGGCGTACCGGGCGGCTGTTCGAGGCATGCTCAAGAGTGTATCGTGCGCCGGCGATCGGATATATACTGGTGTGCACATTGAGGAAGAGGAGTGATGCCATGCCCCGTCTACAGCACGTAGCTCGTCATCTCATCGTCGCGGCGCTGCTGTTCGGCCTCGCCGCGCCAGCGCTCGCACAGAGCGGCCGCATGAGCGGCCGGGTGGTGGACGGCGAGACCGGCGATCCCATCGTGGGCGCCCAGATCACGATCCAGAAACCCGGCGACGATACGCGTGAAGCGTTGACGGACGACGACGGCCGCTTCTCGCTGATCGGTTTCGCGAGCGGGCAGTGGCAGGTGTACGTGACCGCCGAGGGATACCAGGACGACCTCGGCAACGTGAACGTCACCCAGTCCACGACGCCGGCGGTGGACTTCGAGCTCGCGCGGGTGCGGCACGCACTGGTGCAGGCGCTCGGCGAGGATGCGATGGAGGGGCTGGATCCCGACGAGATCGAGGCCGAGCTGGAGGCGGCCGACGCGGCGTTCAACGCCGAGGACTGGGACGGCGCCGTCGCGGGCTACACGTCGCTCATGGAGAAGCTGCCGCAGCTCACGAACCTGTACTCCCAGGTCGGCCAGGCCTATCGCGCCCGCGGCGACTACCAGCAGGCGCTCGAGGCCTTCGAGATGCGGCTGGCCGCCGAGCCCGACAACGAGAACGTGAGCGCGGACATCGCGCGGACCAAGCTGGCGATGGGCGACTTCAGCGCCCAGGAGGAGCTGGCCGCGGCGGCCTCCGGGCTCGACGCGTCGCGCGAGGACCTCTACAACCTGGGCGAGCTCGAGTTCGCGCAGGGCGCCGTCGACGCCGCCGCCGGGTGGTACGAGAAGGCCGCGATGGTCGACCCCAACTGGGCCCTGCCGGTCTTCAAGCTGGCGCTAGTGGCGCTCAACAAGGGCGACTTCGAAGGGGCCAAGGAGCACTTCCGGCGGGTCGTCGAGCTCGACCCGAACTCCGAGGAGGGGACGCAGTCCTCGGCGACGCTCGCCGCCCTCCCCTGATCGGGCCCCGCAGCGACCGAGCAAGGTGCGGGGGCCGGCTCCCCCGCCCTTTTTTTGTACGGCCCGCGACGCGGCAGGCGCGGGCCGGCGAGGCATCGAAGATGACACATTTCCGGTCGGCGGCGGTGCTGGGCGCCGGCACCATGGGAGCGCAGATCGCCGCACATCTGGCGAACGCGGGTGTGCCGGTGCTGCTGCTGGATCTCGACGCGCGGACCGCGGCCGCCGGCCTCGAGCGCGCCCGGGCGCTGAAACCCGACCCCTTCTTCACACGCGCCACCGCGCGGCTGGTGGCGACCGGCGGGTTCGACGCCGATCTACCGCGGCTGGCCGCATGCGACTGGATCGTGGAAGCGGTCGTCGAGCGGCTCGACGCCAAGCGGGAGCTGCTGGCGCAGGTCGAGACGCACCGCCGGGCGGACGCCGTCGTCAGCTCGAACACGTCCGGCATCCCTCTCGGGCTCATCGCGGAGGGGCGCTCGGCGGCGTTCCGCCGCCACTGGCTCGGCACGCACTTCTTCAATCCGCCGCGCTACCTGGCGCTGCTCGAGGTCATTCCGACCGCCGACACCGACCCGGCCGTCACGGACGCGGTCAGCCGCTTCGCCGATCGCGCCCTGGGCAAGGGCGTGGTGATCGCCAGGGACACGCCGGGCTTCATCGCGAACCGCATCGGCATGTACGCGGCGGCGCGGACGCTCGAGCTCCTGACGAGCGGCCGCTTCACCGTGGAGGAGATCGACGCCCTGACCGGACCGGCGATCGGCCGGCCGCGGAGCGCCACGTTCCGGACGATGGACATCGCCGGCCTCGACATCCTGGCGCACGTCGCCCGCGACCTGAGCGAGCGCCTCGAGGACGCGGACGAGCGCCGGACGTTCCGGCCGCCCGCCCTCGTCGAGCAGCTCGTGGAGCGCGGCTGGACCGGCCAGAAGGCCGGACAGGGCTTCTACCGCCGGGAGCGCACGCCGGCGGGCAGCCGCATCCTGACGCTCGATCCGGCGACATTCGACTACCGCGAGCGCCAGCCGCCCCGGCTGCCCGCGCTCGACGCGGCGGCTGGCATCGAGGACGTGCGCGAGCGGGTGCGCGCGCTGTTCCGGGCCGACGGGCGCGTCGGCGAGTTCATGCGGGCGGCGCTCGGCCGGACGCTGCTCTACGCCGCCGCCGTGACGCCCGCGATTGCCGACTCGGTGGACGACGTCGACCGCGCCATGCGCTGGGGCTTCGGCTGGGAGCTGGGGCCGTTCGAGCTGTGGGAGACGCTGGGCGCGGACGCCGTGCTCGAGGCCTGCGAGGTGGCCGAGCCGCCGCCGCTGGTGCGGGACCTCGGCGCGGCGCGCGGCGAGCCGCGCCCGGACATGTGGATCCTGAGCCGCGCGAAGGCCGAGCGGCCCGTCGTCCGGCAGAACGCCGGCGCCAGCCTCGTCGACCTCGGCGACGGCGTGCTCGCCGTCGAGTTCCACTCGAAGCTGAACGCCATCGGCGGCGACACGGTCGAGATGCTGCGGCTGGGCGTGCGGGAGGCGGAGGAGAACTACGAGGCCCTGGTCGTCGGCAACGACGCGGTGGCGTTCTCGGCGGGCGCCAACCTGATGCTCATCCTGCTGGAGGCCGAGGAGCAGAACTGGGACGAGATCGACCTGATGGTCCGGACCTTCCAGGCCGCGGTGGTCGGACTGCTCGACGCCGACGTGCCGGTCGTCGTGGCGCCCGCCGGCCTGACGCTCGGCGGCGGGTGCGAGATCGCCCTGCACGGCGACCACGTGCAGGCGGCGGCCGAGACCTACATGGGGCAGGTGGAGGTCGGCGTCGGCCTGGTGCCCGCGGGCGGGGGCGCGAAGGCGCTCCTGGCGCGAGCCATGGGGCGCATGCCGCGCGGCACCCGCGACCCGCTCCCGCTGGTGCAGCAGGCGTTCGAGCTGATCGGGTTCGCGCGGGTATCCACCAGCGCCGCGGACGCGATGCAGCTCGGGCTGCTGCGTCCGGGCGACGGCGTCACGATGAACCGCGAGCGCCTGCTGGCGGACGCCAAGGCGTCCGCGCTGCAGCTCGCGCGCAACGGCTACCGGCCGCCGCGCGCCCGACCGCCCATTCCGGTCGGCGGCGAGGGGGTCCGCGCGTCGCTGGAGCTCGGCGTGCACCTCGCCTGGCGCGGCGGGCGCATCAGCGATCACGACGCGCTGATCGGGCGCAAGCTCGCCAACATCCTGGCGGGCGGCGCGCTGCCCCATCCGGCGGCGGTGTCCGAGCAGTACCTGCTCGACCTGGAGCGCGAGGCGTTCCTGAGCCTGTGCGGCGAGGCCCGCACGCGGGAGCGGATGGCGCATACTTTGAAGACGGGCAAGACGCTCAGGAACTAGCCCCATGCTCGACGTCGGATCAGGACCGCCGGTTGTCGTGCTGCCCGGCGTACAGGGGCGCTGGGAGTGGATGCGTCCGGCGATCGGGGCCCTGGCCGAGCGCTGCCGCGTGCTGACCGACTCGCTGCCCGGAGAGCGCGGGAGCCTCGCCGCGCTCGATCCGGACCGCGGCTTCGATCTGCACGTGGCCTGGGTCGACGCGCTGCTGGACCGCGCCCGCCTGCGGCGGGCGGTGGTCTGCGGGGTCTCGTACGGCGGGCTGGTGGCGCTGCGCTATGCCGCCGTGCGCCCGGAGCGCACCGCGGCGCTCGTCATCGTGTCGTCGCCGGCGCCCGCGTGGCAACCGAACTGCCGCGTCGAGTGGTACCTGGCCTGGCCGCGGCTGCTGTTCCCCGTCTTCGCCCTGTCGTCGCCCCGGCGGCTGTATCCTGAAATCGTGGCGGCTTTTCCCGACCTGCTGCGCCGCGGCCGGTTCGGGCTGCAGCACCTGCAGCGCGTCACGCGCTACCCGTGCACGCCCGTGCGCATGGCGCAGCGGGTGCGCCTGCTGGCGGACGCCGAGTTCGCCGCCGACTGCCGCCGCGTCGGCGCGCCGGCGCTGGTGGTGACGGGCGACCCGGAGCTCGATCGGGTCGTGCCGGTCGAGAGCACCCGCGTGTACGTCGACGCGCTCGCCGGCGGGGCGGAGTACGCGCGCATCCCCGGCACGGGGCACATGGGACTGATGACGAAACCGGACCGGTTCCGCGACATCGTGGGCGGCTTCGCCGCCGCCGGCTCCGCCGCGGCGCCGGCCCCGGTGGCGGTGCCGGCCTGAGGGAGGACCTGGAGACATGACGGACGCAGTCATCGTTTCTGCCGTGCGCACGCCGGTCGGCAAGGCGCCGAACGGCGCGCTGCGCACCACGCGCCCGGACGAGCTGGCGGCGGTCGCCATCGCCGCGGCGCTCGAGCGCGCGCCGGGACTCGATCCGGCCGAGATCGACGACGTCATCCTGGGGTGCGCCATGCCCGAGGCCGAGCAGGGCATGAACGTGGCGCGCATCGCCAGCCTGCGGGCCGGGGTTCCGGTCGAGAGCGCGGCGGTGACGATCAACCGCTTCTGCTCGTCCGGGCTGCAGGCCATCGCCTTCGCCGCCGAGCGCATCGCCTGCGGCTCGGCGCGCACCATCGTCGCCGGCGGCACCGAATCGATGAGCCTGATCCCGATGGGCGGGCACAAGATCGCGCCGAACCCGGAGCTGATGCGCGGCTACCCGGACGTCTACCTCAGCACCGGCCTGGTCGCGGAGAACCACGCCGCCCAGTCGCGGATCTCGCGCGAGGAGCAGGACGCCTTCGCCCTGCGCAGCCACGAGCGCGCGGTCGCGGCGCTCGACGGCGGCCGCTTCGCCGAGGAGACGACCCCGATCACCGTGCGGGCGGTCGCCGGCAACGGCCGGGCGCCGCGCGTGGAGGAGCACGCCTTCAGCGCCGACGAAGGCCCGCGGCGGGACACCTCGGTCGCGGCGCTGGCCGGGCTGCGGCCCGCCTTCCACGTCCGGGGCAGCGTCACGGCCGGGAACTCGTCGCAGATGAGCGACGGCGCCGCGGCGGTCGTGGTGACCTCGGCCGAGCGGGCGGCGGCCGCGGGGCTCGCCCCGCTCGGGCGGTTCGTGGCGTTCACGACGGCGGGCGTGCCGCCCGAGCTGTTCGGCCTCGGCCCCGTGCCGGCGATCCGCAAGGTCCTGAAGCTGGCCGGCCTGACGCTCGACGACATGGACCTCGTCGAGCTCAACGAGGCCTTCGCCGCGCAGGCGCTGGCCTGCCTCCGGGAGCTGCCGATCGACCCGGACCGGCTGAACGTCAACGGCGGCGCGATCGCCCTGGGGCATCCGCTCGGATGCACCGGGGCCAAGCTGACGACGACGCTGCTCCACGAGCTGCGCCGGCGGCAGGGTCGCTACGGCCTGGTCACGATGTGCGTCGGCGGCGGCATGGGTGCCGCCGGCATCTTCGAGCGAGCGTGAGAGAGATGACCACAACAACCACGACGGCACGACGCGGCGGCGCCTGGCTGCTCGAGGACGTCGCCCCGGCCGAATCGTTCACGCCGGAGCGGATGACCGAGGAGCAGCGGCTCATCGACCAGACCACACGGGAGTTCGTGGTCAACGAGGTGGTCGCGCAGAACGACCAGCTCGAAACGAAGGACTGGGACCTGGCCCGCCGCCTGCTGCGGCGCTGCGGCGAGCTCGGCATTCTCGGCACCGACGTCCCGGAGGAGTACGGCGGCATCGCGCTCGACAAGGTCAGCTCGGCAATCATTGCCGGCCGGCTGGGCCAGTCGGGCTCGTTCAGCACGACGTTCGGCGCCCAGACCGGTCTCGCCGTCCTCCCGATCCGCATGTTCGGCACCGCGGACCAGAAGCGGCGGTATCTGCCGAAGCTGGTGACGGGCGAGTGGGTCGGCGCCTACTGCCTGAGCGAATCGGGCTCGGGGTCCGACGCGCTGGGCGCCAAGACGCGCGCCGTGCGGCGGCCGGACGGCAGCTTCGTGCTCAACGGCGAGAAGATGTGGATCTCGAACGGCGGGTTCGCCGATCTGTACGTCGTCTTCGCGAAGGTGGACGGCGAGCAGTTCACCGCCTTCCTCGTCGAACGCGGCTTCGAGGGGGTGAGCAGCGGCGCGGAGGAGCACAAGATGGGGCTCGCCGGCTCGTCGACCACCCCGGTCATCCTGCAGGACGCGCGCGTGCCGGCGGAGAACCTGCTGGGCGAGGTCGGCAAGGGCCACAAGGTGGCCTTCAACGTGCTCAACTACGGCCGCTTCAAGCTGGGGGCGGCCACGGTCGGCAGCGCCCAGGCGGCCATCGGGGAGGCCGCCCGCTACGCGGCCCAGCGCCGGCAGTTCGGCCAGCCGATCGCGAGCTTCGGCGCCATCAAGCACAAGCTGGGCGAGATGACCGTGCGCGCCTACGCCATCGAATCGATGGTCTTCCGCACGGCCGGGTTGATCGACGCGGCGCTCGAGGACCACGCCGCCGAGGACGACGACGCGCTCCTGGCCGCGCTCGAGGAGTACGCCGTCGAGTCGTCGATCCTGAAGGTGGCCGGCAGCGAGATCCTCAACTACGTGCTCGACGAGAACATCCAGATCCACGGCGGCAACGGCTACGTCAAGGACTACCCGGCCGAGCGGCACTACCGCGACTCGCGCGTCAACCGGATCTTCGAGGGGACGAACGAGATCAACCGGCTGCTGATCCCGGGCATGCTCGTGCGGCGCGCGGTCCGCGGGCAGCTGCCGCTGATCCAGGCGGCCCGGCAGCTCCAGGACGAGCTGCTGAGCCCGCCGCCCCTCGAAGCGGGCGGCGACGGGCACCTGGCGCCCCAGGCCGGCGCGGTGCGGATGTTCAAGAAGGCGGGGCTGGCAGTGCTGGGCCTCGCCATGCAGACCTACGGCGAGAAGCTGTCGGACGAGCAGGAGCTGCTGTCGTTCACCGCCGACATCCTGATCGACGCCTACGCGGCCGAGAGCATGGTGCACCGGGCGCGGCAGGCTCACGACGACGGGACGGGCACGGCCGCCCTGCAGGCCGACGCCGCCTGCGCCTTCGTCAGCGACGCCGCCGGACGCATCGACGGCGCGGCCCGCGCGGCGCTGGCCGCGATGGCGGAGGGCGACGCGCTGCGAACGCACCTGGCGGCCCTGCGGCGGCTGCTCAAGGTCCCCCCGGTCAACACCGTCGCGATTCGCCGGCGGCTGGCCGATCAGACCGTGGAGCGGGCAGGGTATATATTCTGAGATCGTGATGCACCGACTGTTTCCGGAACGAACGGGATGTGTCCGCGCGGCGCTGGCAGCCGCCGTGCTGGCGGCCGGGGCCTGCAGCCCGCCGCCGCCGGACGAGGCCGGCTACGTCGAGCGCCTGCTCGAGGACCGCGCGTTCAAGGACGAGTTCTTCGCCAGCGGGCCGGACTCGCCGGTCCCGCTCGACCGCCGGTCGTGGATGCTGCCCGTCCGCTACTACGAGCCGGATCTGACGTACCGCGTGCCGGCCCAGCTCACCGTTCCCGACGAGCAGCCGGTCTTCCAGGTCCCGACCTCGACGGGCCAGGTGCGCGCGATGCAGCGCGTGGGCACGCTCGAGTTCATGCTGGACGGCGAGCCGCGCACGCTCGCGGCGCTGGTCGAGCTGCCGGTGCAGCAGGTGACGCGGCTCTTCGTCCCGTTCCGGGACGAGACGAGCGGCACGGAAACGTATCCGGCCGGGCGCTACCTCGACCTCGACCGCACGCCGACCGGCATCTACGACCTCGACTTCAACCGCGCCTACCATCCGACCTGCTACTACGACGAGGAGTTCGACTGCCCCTTCCCCCCCCCCGAGAATCGCCTCGCCACACCGGTGCGCGCCGGCGAGCGGCTGCCCCCGGACGACGAGCAGCGGTTCCCCGTTGGGGGCGACCCGCCTCCGGCGCCCGAGAGCCCGGATGCCGGCGGTGGCGGCGAGTGACGCGCGGCCCCCGTTGCGGGGGGTCGTCTTCGACTTCGACGGCGTGCTGGCCGACACCGAGCCGCTGCACCTGGCCGCCTACCAGGCGGTGCTGGCCGGCACGGCGCTGACGCTGGACACCGACGCCTACTACAGCCGCTACCTCGGCTACGACGACGTCGGGGTGTTCACGGCGCTCGGCAGGGACCAGGGCCGGCCCCTCGGCGACGACGAGATCCGCGGGCTCATCGCGGCGAAGGGGCGCCACTTCGACGAACGCGTCCGCGGCGGCGGCGTCCTGTTTCCGGATGCGGCCGCCTGCATCCGGCGGCTGGCCGCGGAGCTGCCGCTCGCTATCGCGTCGGGCGCGCTCCATCACGAGATCGAGGCGATTCTGTCCGGCGCGAACCTCCGGCGGCACTTCCGCGCGATTGTCGCGGCCGACGACGTGGAGCGTTCGAAGCCGGCGCCCGATACATACGTACGGGCGGTGGAGCTGCTGCACGGCGGCGGCCCGGGCCTGGAGCCCGCGGCCTACCTCGCCGTCGAGGATTCGGCGTGGGGCATCGCCGCCGCCCGGGCCGCGGGGCTGCCCTGCGCCGCCATCACGACCAGCTACCCGGCGGACGTCCTGGCGGCGGCCGATCCGGTGCTCGGCAGCCTCGGCGAACTGCAGGCCGTGGTGCTGCAGAAGCTGGGCCGTACTCGGCAAGGCGCGCACGGCGCGCCTCGGCGGGAGCGGCGCGGTGCGCAGGGGTCCCCGCAAGCGGACGCCGGGGGTTCGGGGCAAAGCCCCGTCTAATAGACGATGGTCTCGGCCGATTTCATCCACAAGTTCACGCAGGTCGCCAAGAGCCCGGACCCGGATCTGGCAACCACCGCGCTGCTCATCGCGCGCCTGGAGTACCCCCGCCTCGATGCCTCCCCCTACCTCGCCCGGCTGGACGAGATGGGCGTCGCGGCGGCGGAGCGCCTGGACCGCGCCCCGTCCGCGGACCCGCTGCAGCGGCTCGAGACGCTCAATGGCTACCTGTTCGACGAGCAGGGCTTCGCGGGCAACCGCAGCGAGTACGACGACCCGCGGGACAGCCTGCTGAACTCCGTGCTCGACCGGCGGACCGGCATCCCCATCACGCTGGCACTCGTCTACATGGAGGTGGCGCGGCGCGCCGGCGTGCGGATCGACGGCGTGAACTTTCCGGGGCACTTCCTAATGCGGATGCCGCGCCGGGTCGCGCGCGCGGACCACGTCGACACCGACCTCATCGTGGATCCGTTCCATGGCGGCGCCGTGCTGTCCGAGGCCGACTGCCGCCGGCTGCTGCACGATCACGTGGGCGAGCACGCCACGTTCAACCGCCGCCTGCTCATGCGCGCCACCAAGCTGCAGATCGTCGTGCGGATGCTGGTCAACCTGAAGCGGACGTACGTCCGGATGCGGTCGTTCCCGCAGGGCCGGACCGTGACCGAGCTGCTGGTCGCCCTCGACCCGGCGGCCATGGCGGAGCTCCGCGACCGGGGGCTGCTGGCGTACCACCTCAACGACTTCCCCGCGGCGCTGCGGGACCTCGAGGCGTACCTGCGCTTCACCTCGCGCGGCGAGCGCGACCGGCAGGAGGACGGCGAGGAGCACGCCCAGATCTGGGAGCACGTCAAGGCGCTGCGGCGGCGGATGGCCAGCCTCAACTGAAGATTAGACGGGGCTGCGCCCCGAACCCCCGGCGTCCGCTTGCGGGGACCCCGTCGCCCCGCGCCGCTCCCGCCGAGGCGCGCTGTGCGGGCTTCAATCAGACGGGGCTTGCGCCCCGAACCCCCGGCGTCCGCTTGCGGGGACCCCTGCGCCCCGCGCCGCTCCCGCCGAGGCGCGCTGTGCGCGCCTTGCCGGCTGCGCCGGCGCTTCAATCCGATGGGGCTGCACCCGAGAGCACTGACGGCCGCCGCCGTCAGCAGGCGCCGATCTCGCCGTAGAGCGCGGCCGTGGCGACGATGCCGTTGTGGAAGTTGCCCAGGTCGAGCTTCTCGTTCGGCGCGTGCGCGTTCTCGTCGGGCAGCCCGACGCCGAACAGCACCGACGGCAGGCCGAGCACCTCCTGGAACGTCGCGACGACCGGAATCGAGCCGCCCTCGCGGTTGAACACCGGCCGGCGGCCGAAGCCCTCCTCGATGGCGCGCCCCGCCGCCTGCACGAACGGGTTGTCGAAGTCGGTCATCCAGGGCTTGCCGCCGTGCATGCGCGTGACGGCCAGCTCGACCGTGCCCGGCGTCACCTTGCGCAGGTGGGCCTCGAACAGGTCGGCAATCCTGTCCGGATCCTGGTCCGGCACGAGCCGCATGCTCACCTTGGCCATCGCGACCGCCGGGATGACCGTCTTGGCGCCGTCCCCGGTGAACCCCGACAGCAGGCCGTTGACGTCGAACGTCGGGCGGCCCCACAGCCGCTCCAGCGTGGTGTAGCCGCGCTCGCCGAACAGCTTCGGGGCGCCCAGCTCGTTCCGGTAGCGGCGCTCGTTGAACGGCAGCCGGGCGAACTCGGCGCGCTCCTCGTCGCGCAGCGGCCGCACGTCGTCGTAGAAGCCGGGCACCTTCACGCGTCCGCCGCGGTCCTTCATCTGGTTCAGCACCTGGGCCAGCACGAAGGCCGGGTTGGCGACCGCGCCGCCGAACGATCCGGAGTGCAGGTCGCTGCGCGAGCCGCGCAGGTCGATCTGCAGGTAGGTCAGGCCGCGCAGGCCGTAGCAGATGGACGGCACGCCGCGGTCGAACATCGGCGAATCCGAGATGACCACGACGTCGGCCGCCAGCTCGTCCTTGTGGTCGCGCACGAACGGGTCGAGGTTCACGCTGCCGATCTCCTCCTCGCCCTCGAGCACGAAGCGGATGTTGACCGGCAGCTTCCCTGTCTGCCGCAGGCAGGCCTCCACGGCCTTGAAGTGCATGAACACCTGCCCCTTGTCGTCGGCCGCCCCGCGCGCGTAGATCTCCCCCTCGCGCACCGTCGCCTCGAACGGCGGCGACTCCCACAGCTCCAGCGGATCGACCGGCTGCACGTCGTAGTGGCCGTAGAAGAGGATGGTCGGCGCGTCGGCCGCGTGCAGCCAGTCCCCGTACACCACCGGATTGCCCGGCGTGTCGATCAGCCGGACGTTCTCGAGGCCGACACGCCCCATCTCGGCGGCGGTCCACTCGGCGCACTGCCGCACGTCGCCCGCGTGCGCGGGCAGGGCGCTGATGCTCGGTATGGCCAGGTACTGCTTGAGCTCGTCGACGTAGCGGTCGCGGTTGAGGTGGATGAAATCCGTGACGGTGTCCATGGGCGCTCCTCGAAACAAGTATAGGCGGCCGACCGCGGGGACGTGGTCGGCGCGCTTGGCGAACGCGCGGGCGCCATGTATCGTGAGCTATTTTGGGCGATAACGATAGCGAAGCGCATGACCATGACCATGACGCCTTACTCTCGCAGGACGCTGGCGGCGGTCTTTCTCAGCGGGCTGGTCTGGCTCGCGGCGCCGGGCGCCGTCCAGGCCCGGGATGCGGCCATCGAGGGCGCCGTCACCGACGCGACGGGGCTCGCGCTGCCCGGCGTGATCGTGGAGGCGCGCAGCACGGCGGCCGGCGGCCCGACCGCGGTCGCCGTGACCGACGGCACCGGCGCGTTCGCCGTCGCCGGACTCCCGCCGGGCAGCTACGACGTGAGCTTCACGCTGCCCGGCTTCCACGAGGTCGTGCGCGCGGTGGAGCTCGGGGCCGGGGCGACCGCCACGCTCGCCGTCGAGCTGGCGGTCGAGCTCGCGGAGCAGGTCGTGGTCGTCGGGAGCCGCGGCCAGCCGCGCTCGGTGACCGAATCGCCGGTCCCCATCGACGCCATCCCGTTCCAGGACGTCGCCCGGCAGGGGGTGACGACGCTCGACTACCAACTGCGCACCCTGGTCCCGTCGTTCAACGTGGCGACGCACCCGATCAGCGGCGCGGCCTCGCTGGTGCGGCCCGCCAGCCTGCGCAACCTGGCCCACGACCACTCGCTGGTGCTGGTCAACGGCAAGCGCCGCCACCGCTCGGCGATCCTCGTCTGGTTCGGCGGCGTGACCGACGGCACGCAGGGCCCGGACATCTCGACCATTCCGTCGATCGCCCTGCGGCAGGTGGAGGTGCTGCGCGACGGCGCGTCGGCGCAGTACGGCTCGGACGCCATCGCCGGCGTGCTGAACTTCCTGCTCAGGGACGCCCGCGAGGGCGGCAGCCTGGAGTTCAACACCGGCACCTACCGCGCGGGCGACGGCGACGCGTACAACCTCGCCGGCAACGTCGGCCTGCCGCTGGGCGAGACCGGCTTCGCCAACCTCAGCTTCGAGTACGGCAACGCCGACCCCACCAGCCGCAGCGTGCAGCGCGCCGACGCCGCGGCGCTGATCGCCGCCGGCAACACCCACGTGGGCGACCCGGCGCAGATCTGGGGCGACTCGCGAGTCGACGACGAGGTGAAGCTGTTCGGCAACTTCGGCCACCTGCACGCCAACGGCGTGCAGCTCTACGGCCACGCCAACTACGCCGAGAAGACGGCCACCCAGGGCTTCTACTTCCGCAACCCCAACACGCGCGCCAACATCTTCAGCCTCGACGGCGGCGCGACGCTGCTCGTCGGCGACGTGCTCGACGCGCGCGACGGCCTGCGCGACGGCTCGGCCGGCTGCCCCGCCGTGCCGAGCGCCGCCAATCGCCCCGACCAGGCGGCCCTGGCGCAGGTGTTCGCCGACCCCAACTGCTTCAACTTCCAGGAGCTCGCCCCCGGCGGCTTCACCCCCAGCTTCAGCGGGGCGATCACCGACGTGTCGGCGGTGGCCGGCGTGCGCCGCACGGCGGAGAGCGGCCTGACCTGGGACGCCAGCGCCAGCTACGGCGCCCACGAGGCGGACTTCTTCCTCTTCAACACCGTCAACGCCTCGCTCGGCCCGGACAGCCCGCGCGACTTCGATCCCGGCCTCTACCGGCAGGCGGAGGTCAATCTCAACTTCGACCTCTCCTACGCCGCCACCGACCTGATCCACCTGGCCGGCGGCGCCGAGTGGCGCGACGAGCGCTTCACGATCCGCGAAGGCGGGCGGCCGTCGTGGGAGGTCGGGCCGTACGCCACGCAGGGCTTCGTCTCCGGCTCCAACGGCTTCCCGGGGTTTCCCGACTACACGGCCGGCACCTGGACGCGCGCCAACGTCGCCCTCTACGGCGACGTGGAGCTGCGGCAGCCGGACGACCGCTGGACGGTCGGCGGCGCCCTGCGCTTCGAGCACTTCGACGTGTTCGGCGCCACGACCAACGGCAAGCTGTCGGCCCGCTACGGGCTGAGCGACGCGGTGTCGGTGCGCGGCGGCGTCAGCACCGGCTTCCGCGCGCCGACCCCCGGCCAGCAGAACACGTTCAACGTGCAGTCGACCATCAACCCGGAGACGCTGGACCTGGTCGACAGCGCCACCGTGCCGTCCACCTTCCTGGCCGCGGAGCTGCGGGGCGGCCGGCCGCTCGACCCCGAGACGTCGACCAACGCGACGGGCGGGCTGGTGGTCGACACCGGATCGTTCACGCTCACGGCGGACTACTTCCACATCGACGTCAGCAACCGCCTGGCCCTGTCGCAGTTCTTCAACCTCGCGGCCGACGAGCGCGCGCTGCTGCTCGCGGAGGGCATCACGTCGGCGCGCACGCTGGCCTCGTTCCGCTTCTTCATCAACGACTTCTCCACCCGCACGCAGGGCGTGGACGTCGTCGCGACCTACACGCCGCTGGCGCTGCGCGGCGACACGGTCTTCAGCTTCGCGTTGAACCGCACCGACACGGAGGTGACGAAGGACTCGGAGCTGCTGGGCCCGGGCGACGTGCTCGCCCTGGAGCGGGGCGTGCCGGAGACGCGCTGGAACGTGGCCGTCAACCAGCGGGTCGGACGGGTCGGCCTGCTCGCCCGCCTGCACTACTACGGCGCGTGGGTCGACCACCTCGACGCGCGCTCGGTGCGCCGCGCCGACGCGCCGCTCCTGGACGGCCGCTACATCCTCGACCTGGAGGCCGGCATCCCGCTGGCCGCCGACGTGACGCTGGCCGTGGGCGGCCAGAACGTCTTCGACACCTTCTCGGACCGCATGGACCTGTTCGCGGCGCGCTTCGGCCTGCCCTACAGCCAGTTCACGCCCTGGGGCCTGAGCGGCGGCTACTACTACGCGCGCGTCAACTACGCCTGGGGCAGCTAGGAGTCTGCGCCGCAGAAACCGGTGCGACAATTGTGGGCGAGGCACGGACGGAAGGACCTGATGTCGACGACATTCCGCCCCTACGCGCCGGATCAGATGCTGTTGTTGCCTGCGGACATGCGGGCGTGGTTGCCGGAGGGTCACTTGGCGTATCACGTGAGCGACCTGGTGGACGGACTGGATCTGACGGCGTTCTACGCGCCGTACGAGGGGGACGGTCGGCGCAACGCGCCGTATGAACCTCGGATGATGGTCAAGGTGTTGCTGTATGCGTATGCGACGGGGGTGTTTTCGTCGCGGGGGGTCGCGAGGAAGCTGGAAGAGGATGTGGCGTTTCGGGTGCTGGGGGCGGGCAATTTTCCGCAGCATCGGACGTTGAGCGAGTTCCGGCGGCGGCACCTGCAGGACTTCGAGCAGCTGTTTGTGGAGGTGGTTTGTCTGGCGCGGGAATTGGGTCTGGCGCACTTCGGAAGCTGTCGATTGACGGGACGAAGGTCCGTGCGAACGCGAGCAAGCGGAAGGCGATGAGCTACGGGCGGATGGCGGCGGAGGAGCGGCGGCTGACGGGGGAGATTGAGAGGTTGCTGGCGGAGGCTGGCGAGACCGACGCGGCGGAGGATGCGCGCTTGGGTGCGGAGGCACGGGGCGACGAGTTGCCGTCGGAGTTGCGGCGGCGCGAGGACCGGCTGGCGGCGATTCGGGCGGCGAAGGCGCGGTTGGAGGCGCAGCAGCGGGCCGCAGACGACGCGCGGGGTCGGCAGCCGGACCAAGACCGGAACCCGAACGGCGGGCGGCCGTACAAGCGGGCGTATGGCGAGCCGGACGAGCAGGCGCAGAGCAACTTCACGGACCCCGAGAGCGGGATCATGAAGACGAGCAGCGAGGGGTTTCAGCAGTGCTACAACGCGCAGGTGGCGGTGGATGGTGAGCAGCAGTTGGTGGTGGCGACCGACGTGACGGCGAACGCGAGCGACCAGGGTGGTCTGCCGCTGCTGCTCGACGCGGTGGCGGAGACGGTCGGCGAGCAGCCGGAGACGGTGCTGGCCGACGCCGGGTACGGCAACGAGCGCGACTTGGCGGACCTGGAGACGCGGGGCATCGACGCGTATGTGTCGTTGGGCCGTGAGGGGAAGAAGGCGCGGCCCCGCGACCCGGGCAGGTACCCCGCGACGAATCGCATGACCGAGAAGCTGTCAAAGCCGGCGGGTCGCGCGGCATACGCCGAACGCAAGTGGCTGTCGGAGGCTCCGCACGGCTGGATCAAGCACGTGCTGGGATTCCGGCGCTTCAGCCTGCGGGGGCTGGCGAAGGTGCGCGGCGAGTGGGACTTGGTGTGCCTGGCGTTGAACGCCAAGCGCCTGCACACGCTGATGGCAGCGTAACACGTGGGGAATGAGGCTCACGACGGCGACGGATCGGCGCGCATCCCGCTCTCTGGCGGTCCCAACGGCCCGTCGGAACGCCACTGCGCCGTCCGGATCGCTCCGGGCCGAGAATCTACCTCGTCGACCCGCCGCCAAGGTCGCCCCGCCACGATGAGTCAGCTCGTGGACCGACAACCCAGTTCACGCCGTAGTATCTCCTACGGCGCAGACTCCTAGCTTCAATCAGACGGGGCTTCGCCCCGAACCCCCGGCGTCCGCTTGCGGGGACCCCCTTGCCGCGCCGCTCCCGCCGAGGCGAGCTGTGCGCGCCTTGCGGGCGACAGCATCGGGTCGGGGTGCGATCTTGCGTACCCCCACTCCATTCAATAGACTGGTTCAATAGACCAACTTGCTTGTGGACGCGCCATGCTGACTGTCGGCTCCTACGAAGCGAAGACCCGGCTGCCCGAGTTGCTGCGCGCCGTCGAACGCGGCGACGTGGTGACCATCACGCGCCGCGGCGCACCCATCGCCCGCATCGTTTCCGTCAAGGAGCACACACGTGAGGAGACTGCGGCCGTGATCGCCCGCATCGAAGCCGCCCGCGCCGAGCGTCCCTTCGTCACCGCCGACGAAATCCTCTCGGCGCGCGACCAGGGACGACGCGGCTGATGCCGTTCGTCCTCGACGCCTCGGCCGCGGCGTCGTGGTGCTTCCGAGACGAGCAGTCGCGCGCGGCGAATCGCGCGCTGGACCGGCTGAAACGGGACGAAGCAGTCGTTCCGTCACTCTGGTGGTTCGAAATCCGCAATGTCCTGGTCGTCAACGAGCGGCGCGGACGCCTTGCCGCATCTGACACAGCAGTGTTTCTCCAAGACCTGGAGCTCTTGCCAATCCGTACCGATCACGATCCTGGCGAACGTCTGGCGCTGGGATTGGCACGCCGCCACGGTCTGACGTTCTATGACGCCGCCTATCTCGAAGTCAGCGTGCGCCTAGATGCACCGCTGGCGACGCTCGACCGCGCCCTCAGCGCCGCGGCGCGGGCGGAGAGCGTCGCTCTCCTCTGACCAGCCTGGGACGACCTCGACCCCATCGCGCTGACGGTGGGCGGAGGACGACGGCGGCCGGGTCCCGGCGTCCTACGAGTGCGAGTCCTTTGATTCTCGACGGGCGGTTCCGGACGAATGTGAAACCCAGGCTTTGCCACCAGTATGCCTTGATGGCTGGTAGTATGGCGCCGGCTCGGTAACTTGCCTGCCGCTACTGCGATGCACCCCGCCACCTCTGGATCACATCGAAGTGCGGGTCAACGTACTGCGCGAGATTCATGCCGTCGCGTATCGGGACCTCATTCGCTCTGCCCTTGTAGCCTCGCCGATTGTATTCTTCGATGATCCTGCCCGGCGCCCCCGGCCCGAGCTTTTCGATCTCCCGAAAGAAGATGACCCCGAAGAGCAGCATCATCGGAGTTATTGGCGGGCCGTTCTCTCGCATCTCTCGCAGTTTCTCGACCAGTTCATTTTCAGTCAAATAT
Organism: Vicinamibacterales bacterium; assembly: GCA_965222265.1. Taxonomy (GTDB): domain Bacteria; phylum Acidobacteriota; class Vicinamibacteria; order Vicinamibacterales; family UBA8438; genus JAAXGX01. Next base: position 2,619,351 of record CBDCTP010000003.1, on the reverse strand, counting down.
CTTTGCCTCAGATTCCGTGACGGGGCAGACATGTGCGACAACCGGCCCGCTGACCGTTCCAGTCGGTGGTTCCCGATGGCCTACCGCGAGGGGCTCCACCGACAGCGGGCGGGTGTTACGATCCTACTCGGATGCCGCCGAAGAGCACCACCTGTTTGATCACCGTGACGATGGCCTTGGCCCTGCGCGATCTGGGTCTTGACCCGACCAAGGGCATCTTCAAGTGCCCGGAGTGCCGCGCACCCGTTCGGCCGCACGGCGGGGATGTGACGGCGCACTTCGAGCACCTGAAACGGAATCCTCTGTGTCGGCTGAGCGGGTGCGCCCGGTGATTGCTAGCGGCAGATGATGAACTGGGGACTGGTCGCGATTTCCGCGATTACCATCGCCGCACTCCTGGTCTTCGGGGGTACGAAGAGGCCCGGCTTTGGTCCGTACAACACCAGTACGTTTCTCCTGCTCGTGGTCACCGGCCTGACGGCGATCCTCGCGGTCGTGGGCAAGATCGATCACCCCGACGCGGCGGCCATCCTGCTTGCCATCATCGGGTTTGCGGGCGGGCTCTTCGCGGGCGGCAGGGGCAAGGAGAATGAATGACGCCTCGGGGTGAGCGGGCGCTCAGGTTTGTCGGGGGATGGGGTGGCGCGGTTCGGCTGGGCCGTGGCGGGGAGCCGCCGGGAACTCTTCTTGATTCACAGTGCCACACTACTCGGCATCCGGGGGTGTTGCGAAGGGCGGCCAATCCCTTGTACTCTGCGTAGTTGGACCAGCGAGCGTACGGGGCGCTGACGCGCCCGGCTGGGGCGTGCTCGCGACGAAGACAGCCGCGGCCGTGGCGGCTGAAGGGGGAAGTTCAAGATGAGCGTTCAGCTTGCCGTGCGGGTTCTCGCCGTTGTGTTCGCGCTGGGGTCACTGGCGCCGCTGTCCGCCGGCGCGCAGCCGGCCGAGACGTCCATTCCGCGCACGGCCGACGGGCGGCCGGATCTGCAGGGCGTCTGGGATTTCAGCTCCGTCACGCCGCTGCAGCGGCCCGAGGAGATGGCCGACCAGGAGTTCCTGACGGACGAGGACGTGGCCGTGCTCGAAGCGCGGGCCGCGGGCCGGGTCGATACGGCGCCGCCGGCGGGCAACCCCGGCAGCTACAACCGGTTCTGGTTCGCAGACGGCACGCGCGTGTCCGGCACCCGGCGCACGTCGCTCATCACCGATCCGCCGAACGGCCGGCTCCCGTCGTACACGGACACGGGCCGCGCGCGGATGGCGCTGCGTGAGGAGGCGCGCAACCGCAATGCCGGTCCGGAGGACCGCGACGTGGACGAGCGCTGCATCCTCGGCTTCAACTCCGGACCGCCGATGCTGCCCGGGGCCTACAACAACTTCGTGCAGGTGTTCCAGGGCCCCGAGCACGTGGTGATTCTCAACGAGATGGTCAACGATGCGCGGATCGTCCCGCTCGACGGCCGTCCGATGCTGTCGGCCGGGATCCAGCAGTGGCGGGGCGACTCCCGCGGCCGCTGGGAGGGCGACACCCTCGTCATCGAAACCACCAACTTCAAGGACATCGGCACCGCGCACCCGGCGCCGAACATGCAACTGCTCGAGGCGCTCGGCCCGCAGATGCACCTGGAGGAGCGGATCTCGCGCCTCGACGCCGACACGCTGCTCTACCGGTTCACGGTCACCGATCCGACGGCGTTCACCGCGCCGTGGAGCGCCGAGCTGACGATGACCCGCGGCGCAGGCCGGCTGTACGAGTACGCCTGCCACGAGGGCAACTACGGCCTCTACAACATCCTGGCGGGCGCCCAAGCCGAGCACCGCGCCGCCCAGCGGTAGGCCGCGAGGTCGAAGGCAGTAGTCGCGAACCAGTCAGCGCGGGGGACGCCCGGTGCGTTCCCCGCGCGCGGCTTGGTCACTCCGGCCAGGTATCGAGGCCCTCTTCCCTCGCTGCCCCGCGGAGATCGTTGTCGAAACACGCGAATACGATCTCGTCTTCGGGGTCTGCTGTCGTCTCCCGCCACGCGAGCGCGGCGGCGAGTTGTGCGGCATCGTAGCCCTCAGGTCGTGCCGCCAGGCCAGGTCGCCTGCTCGCGCGGCGAGCGCGTCGGTCATCCCGATTCTCGCGAAGTCCTCCCACTCGTTCAGGAACTCCCGTTGCGCGTCCTGCGCCTCGTTCCGTCCCATTCGCTGGTGTCGCACAGCCTGCGCCAAGGCGGCTGCCACTTCCACCCGTGTGATCAGCGCCGTTCCGACCACTGGCGCCTCTTCCATCCTCTCGAGCACAGCATCCGAGTCGTCTTCCTCCACGTAGCGCTTGAACAGGGCGCTTGTGTCCACATAGAGCAGCCTCACCTGCAGTTCTCCCTGACGATGTCCGTCATGCTGCCACCGCCCTGCAGGCGTGCCTTGGGCCTGGTCTTCTTCAGCCGCCGACCGCTCCAAGCGATTGCCGGGCCTTCCTTCGACTCGCTCGGTCCCGGTTCCGGGATCAGGCGTGCAACCCGCTGTCCCCCGTCCGTGACCAGGAGCGTCGTACCGCTCCGCACTTCGTCCAGGCACCCACCCAGGTTCGCTTCGAGTTCTTGGATCCCGACGCGTCGCTCTCGCATCCTGTGCTCCTCGTCTGCTCTCTACTCCAGCTGACCCGGATCAGAGGTCGCGAATCGCCTCACGGTCAACGACCCGACGGCGTTCACCGCGCCGTGGAGCGCCGAGCTGACGATGACGCGCGCCGACGACCGGCTGTACGAGTACGCGTGCCACGAGGGCAACTACGGCCTCTACAACATCCTGGCCGGCGCCCAGGCCGAGCACCGCGCCGCCCAGCGGTAGGGCACGGAGTCGAAGGAAGTCACGAACCAGTCAGCGCGGGGGACGCCCGGTGCGTTCCCCGCGCGGCTCGGTCATGCGGCGTTCGGATCCCGCCGCTCACTCATGAAAGTGGCCAGTCGGCCCTCGAGTGAGCCCGTACGATCCCGCAGATCCGCGATGTCGCGACCGACCGTGTCGATTCGGCTCTCGATCCGGTCGATTTGGTTTTCGATTCGGTCGACGCGGTTCTCGATCCGGTCGACGCGGTTCTCGATCCGTTGGAGTCGGCTATTCGTCTGGTCGAACTGGCGGTTGATGTCTGATCGGAGCCACGTGAAGAGGCCGACTATCAGTGCCGGCGTCAGCCATGGTAGCAACTGTTCCATCTTCGATTTCCCGGCAGCCTAGCACGATCCCTCGCGCACCCGGCCTCATCCCTCCTCCGTGCCCTCGTTCAGAATCGACAGGTAGCGGTCGTAGACGAACAGCCGGTTGCGCGGGCGGCCGGTGATCTCGCGCGCTATTCCGAGCGCCACGAGCAGATCCATCGCGGCGGACGACGCCGGGAAGGACAAGCCGGTTCGCCTGCGAACCCCGGGCAGCGACAGCAGCGGGCGCGCGGAGAGCGCGTCATGGACGCGCAGCGCCGAGCCGGCGCGCCGGCCGTGCCGCTCGATGGCCGCCCGGTCCGACGCGAACATGTCCGACAGGCGGCGGGACGCGGCGACGGCGCCCTCGGCCGTCGACCGCACCCCGTCGAGGAAGAAGGCCAGCCACTGCTCCCAGTCGCCGGTGCGGCGGACGTGTTCGAGAAGCTCGTAGTAGGTATCGCGGCGCTGCTTCAGGTACAGGCTCAGGTAGAGCAGCGGGTCGCGCAAGACGCCCGTCTGGCAGAGAAGCAGGGTGATGAGCAGCCGCCCCACTCGGCCGTTGCCGTCCAGGAAGGGATGTATCGTCTCGAACTGCACATGGGCGAGGCCCGCGCGGATGAGCGTCGGCAATCCGTCGTCTTGCGCATGAAGGAAGCGCTCCAGCCTTGCCATGCAGTCGGGGACCGCGGTGTGCGGCGGCGGGACGAACACCGCGTTGCCGGGCCGCGAGCCGCCGATCCAGTTCTGCGAGCGGCGGAATTCACCCGGCAGCTTGCTGGAACCGCGCCCCCGGGACAGCAGCACGCCGTGGATCTCGCGGATCAGGCGGTTCGACAGGGGAAAGCCGCCACGCAGGCGACCGAGGCCGTGCTCGAGAGCGACGACGTAGCTGGAGACCTCGACCACGTCGTCGAACGGCACGCCCGGGGCCTCGTCGAGCTCGAACAGCAGGAGGTCCGACAGCGACGATTGCGTGCCCTCGATCTGCGAGGAGAGCACGGCCTCCTTGCGCACGTAGGTGTAGAGAAAGATCTCCTTGGCCGGCAGGAGCGTCGAGACGCCGTCCAGGCGTCCGAGGGCGAGACCGGCCGACTCCAGGGACTGCTGGAGTGGCCCGTCGAGCGCGACGGCCGGCAGGGGCGGCAACGGATTCGGTACGAAGGCGCGTACCGTTTCCCCGCCGGCTACGGTAACCTCGTAGCGGCCCGTCTCTCCGCGCTGCATGGAAGGCTGCCGGTCTCGTTCAGCGAAACTTAATAGCCCGGCGCGCTATTAACGTTTCGCCTGTCAAATATTAACAGACCGGGCAGCCGTTGAAACGCCGCGTCGCGCGGGCCGTCCGGCAGGCTCGCACGGCAGCGAGCGCGAGGCCTCAGGCGCCGGGCGTCTCGATGGGCAGGTCCTCCCGGTCGCCCCACTCCTTCCACGAGCCCAGGTAGTTGCGCACGCGCGGGTAGCCGAGCAGGCGCAGCGCCAGGTAGCTGTGCGCGGCGCGGTAGCCGCCCTGGCAGTACGAGACCACCTCCTTGTCGCGCGTGACGCCGGCCGCGTCGTACATGGCCTGCAGCTCGGCCGCCGGCTTGAACGTGCCGTCGGCGGCCAGGTTGCGGGTCCACTCGACGTGCACCGCGCCCGGGATGGCGCCGCCCCGTTTGGCCCGGACGTTCGTGCCCAGGTACTCGCCGTCGCTGCGCGTGTCGAGGACAACGGTGTCCGGGCTGCCGAGCCGGCCCCGCACGTCCTTCCACGTGGCCAGCACGCGCTCGTCGTTGCGCGCCACCTCCCAGTCGGCCTTGCCGGGCGGCCGCGGGTCGTGCGCCACCGGCAGTCCCGCCCGCTGCCAGGCCCCGAACCCGCCGTCGAGCACGCGCACGTCGGGATGGCCGAACAGCTCGAGGAACCAGAACGCGCGCGCCGCGCGGATGCCCGACTGCTCGTCGTAAGCCACCACCGGCCGCGACGCCGAGACGCCGCGCGTGGCCAGCAGGTGCGCGATGATCCAGAGGAACGCATCCAGCGGCGCCGGATCCGTGTCGACCAGGCTGACGCCGAACAGGTCCAGGTGGACCGCCCCGGGAAGCTGCCCCGCCGCGAACTGCTCGGCGGGTCGCAGGTCGAGGACCACCGCCTCGCCGGCCGGCCTGTCCGTCTCCGCGTCCGCGCCAATCCGCGTGGCCAGCTCCGCGGGCGAGATGAGCAGGCCCGGATTCTCGTAGCCCTTCGCGTCAGCGGCGTTGGCCGTCATCGTTTCCCTCCTGACTAGACGAGAACCCACCGGCCGTCCTCTTCCCGCGCCCGCCCCTCGTCGCGCAGCTTGACGAGGTGCGCCCGCACGGTCTGGGCCGCCGGCCGGCGCAGGTTGGCCGGCAGCTCGTCGTAGATGCGCCCGGCGATGGCCTCGTGCGTGGCGCAGCCATCCAGCAGCGCCGCCACCACCTGCTCCTCGCGCCGCCGCCGGTGGTCGACGTACTGCCCGACCAACCCCGCGACATCCTCGATCTCCGGCCCGTGGGCCGGCAGCACGCGCGCCGGCGCCAGCTCCAGAATCCGCTGCAGGCTGGCCAGGTAGTCCGTCAGGCTGCCGCCGAAGCCGGCCGGGATGACCACCGTGCCGCCCTGTATCAGCAGGTCGCCGCAGAAGAGGACGCCCTCGGCCTCGTCGAAGAGGCAGGCGTGGTCGGGTGCATGGCCGGGCGTGTGCACCACCCGCAGGCGCCCGTCGCCCGCGGCCACGTCCTCTCCGTCCCCGACGGCGCGCCAGCCGACCGGATAGCGCCCATCCTGCTTCGGCCAGGGAATCTTGACGAACTCGGCCCCCGGCCAGCGCTCGGCCAGCCCCTTGCACCCCACCGCGTGGTCGACGTGCGCATGCGTCACCAGCACCCGCGCCAGCCGCGACGCGCCGAGCCCCCGCTCCAGCGCCGCGACGTGGCGCGGGTCGCCCATAGCGGCGTCGATGAGCGTCGGCTCGCGGCCGGGAAGCAGGTAGGTGTTGTTGCCGGCGCCGGTGTAGGGACCCGGATTGAAGCCGGGAACGAGGATCACGTTCACATCGTCAGGACCGGCACAGTGCCTGTAAATTATACGACGTGTCTCACGCGGTTCCGAACGTCGAATCGTTCACGCCGGCCGAGCGCGACGCGCTCGCCCCGTACTTCGGGAACACCGACAGCCCAGTCTTCGTTCTCACCAACCTGCCCGAGGTCGTAAAGGGCGCCCTCTTCGCGCGCTACTCCCGCTCCGCGAAGACCGCGCGACGGCTTTTTCTCGACGAGTTCCTCGCGAGTACCGACGGCAATCGCCCCTCGGCAAGTGCCCAACCGGGCAGTGAACGGGCGGATCGGTTGTACGAACGCGTCTTCAGCGAGTACGGCGACGACTCCGTCGCCCAGCTTGGCGGAGCGCATGTCGCGTGCGAAGGCGTCTCTAATGTGCTTACGAAAGTGCTCGAACGTGGCCGGCTGATGTCCTATTTGGAACAATCAACCCGCTACGTGCCTTACACGGACCGACCTAACGGCCAATGGAAGTACGTACTTCCCGCCGAGATCGAGGATCCTGCAGACAAGGCCCTCTACGTCGACACCCTCAATCGGGCGTTCGAAACCTACGCGCGTTGGCTGGGCCCGATGCAGGAGTACTACCGCCGTCGCAACCCCATCAAGAAAGCCACGAAGACGACAACTGGTGATTCCGTCCACGACTACGACGCCGCGATCCGTGCCCAAGCCCTTGATACACTGCGAGGCCTGCTACCAGCCGCCACTCGCTCCAACGTAGGAATCTACGGATCCGGCCAAGGGTACGAAGCGCTCCTACTCCGGATGCGAGCACATCGGCTGGCTGAAAGCCGCAACACCGCAGCCATGATGCTGCATGAACTCAGGAAGGTGATCCCGGCTTTCCTACAGAGGGTCGATAAAGAAAACCGTGGTGTTCGCTGGAGTGAGTACTTGCGTGCACGGGACGCCGCTACCAGGGCACTTGCGGCGGATGTTGCCCTACAAGTTGCCGCCATGGCGGTCACCGACTACGAACAGAGTGCTCGCGACGAGGTGATGCTTGTCGACCACGATTCCGACGGAGAAATCAAGGTCGTTGCCGCTGCACTGTATGCGGGGTCGAGACGCCCCTACGAGCAGCTTCTCCGCGCCGCCCGCAACATGACTACCGATGAACGAACACGCGTCCTCAACGCCTCGGTCAGCGATCGACGCAATCGTCGTCATCGGCCCGGTCGGGCGTTCGAACACAGCACCTACACGTTCGACATCCTCTCGGACTATGGTGCGTTTCGCGATCTGCAACGCCATAGGATGTTAACTATCGACTGGCAGGAACTAACAACCGATCACGGCTTTACTAGATCCAACGCCGTCGAAGACACCGGAGCACGTTCGGATTGGGAACGAGTGATGGACGAAGCCGCCGAATTGCATGAACGACTGGCGCCAAAGTACTCGACCCTAGTAGCCCAGTATGCCGTCTCGATGGCTTATCGCGTTCGCTTTCACATGCGAATGAACGCGCGCGAAGCAATGCATGTCATCGAACTCCGCACGGCGCCCCAAGGCCATGCAGCCTATCGACGCGTGTGCCAGAAGATGCATGATCTGATTGCCGAAGAGGCCAAACACCCGGCTATCGCGGCCGCGATGAAGTTCGTCGATCATTCTCAACTTGAGGCAGAGAGACTCGAGGCTACTCGACGCAGACACCAACCCGTGCTCGTGGGTATCTCCTGGAGCCCCGGCCGGCTCTTGACTCCACGACGCCCACAATCGGCTGCCTCATCAAGCAACGAGACCCCGCCGGCACCGCGACGTCTCCCGGGTCTCGACGACAAGTGAGCAACCGCCTCGTCCGGTCCAGCGCGCCTCGTCACTATCTGTCGCTGTCTGCCAGCGCCGACTCCAGTGCTCGCAGGCTGAGCTACCGCTGGCTGCTTATGCCTCCATCCCCGCTCCCGGCCCGATTCCCCAAGCCCGTCCGCAGCTGGCAAGCCCGCCTCCATCCGCACGTCGGCTCTACAGCTTCGACGCCACGTCCCGCGAATCCGCCCAAGCGAGCCGGCGCGACCCAAAAGCAGGTTCCACCGCCGTTTTGAGCACTAGTCGCGGCTGCGGTAGTTGTATTCCAACGCCGGTAGACCATGGCTGTATCGATCGTCAGGCCGGAAGACCTTTTTGCAACCCACAAGGGCCACCAGTTCGCCACCACGCCATGCCTCCGTCGCGGGCGACCTCCAATCTCCACACTTCGCGCCACATGGCCCCGCACTCCGGGCCGCAGGATCGCCAATCCGCTCGCCTCCGCACTCGCCCTGGGAACGCGCCCGACTCGCTCCACGGTGGTCCTTTCATTGCGCAGTCCGTCATAGGCGTCGTGATCACCCCACTGCCATTAGCCACGCTCAGGGATAGTGCAGGTTAAGTTGATGCAATCCACTCTTTCTCGAAGGAATTTACTCTAGTTCGAGAAATCGACTTTTGGTACTGAGTGATAACATTCCGTGCCAGGGACCGGACGGCATTAGGGCTCTTGAGCTCTCGTTTGTAGTCCAGAGGATTATCTGAATCCTTGCGCTCGCGAACCTCGGCGTTAAGATCAATAACAATATCGTCGACGACCCGACGACAACATGTCCGGATTCGCTCCTGTCCGGACTTCTGCGACAAGAACCCTCCGGGGTTCTGACAGAATTTCTTGCCGTAGGCATCCAACCAAAGGGCCTCTCTCACAAGAAATAGTAGCAGGTAACGCGTGAGTCGGTACGACGCAAACAAACGATCTTCTATGTTCTCAATCACTTCCAATAGCACCCAGTTTATTATGGCAACGGCGTAGATGCGGTCCGCGTTAACTTCGGGCCTGGCAAAAATTGCAGAATGCAACTCGTCTAGCCTGCATTATTCGTGAGGCTGTCGAATCGGTCACGGGTGGGGTCTGATTGTCGGACGAGCGCAGCCTGCGGACTGTGTCGGCGGCAGGTTGCGGCGTGGTTGAGCCGCCGTGGCAGGGTGACGGCGTGCCCGCAGCGCGCGGCAACGACAGCGCCGCCGGCTGGGGCGCGTGAGAGCGGCTGTGGGATTTGGCTGGCAGACGGCAGGAGGACAGGCTACCCGGCGCGCGCGCCAAGGGCGAGGGCGATGTGGCGCCAAGCATCGAGGTATGGCGTCGCCCGCGGCAGATGCAGGACGAGGCGGCGGACAGAGCGGCGGACGTCAACGCCGAGTTTGAGCAGCCGGTCGCGCAGCCACGTCACCTGCGTGCGGGCGCAGGCGGTGCGTGCGGCGCGCAAGCGGAGTTCCTGCATGAGCACGTAGGCGGCGGCCGTCAGGAAGACGCGCAACTGGTTCGCCCAGAACTTGCAGCAGCTCGTACGGTCGATCTGCAGGCCGTCGAGCAACTCCTTGATGCGGTTCTCGATATCGCCGCGGGCACAGTAGATCTTCTCGTAGATAAAGCGCGGCGTCTGGCGCAGATTGGTGACGACGAAGCGCGGATTGTCGCGCGGCTCGCGGCCGGCGAGCCGCACGACTTCGGCTTTGATCACGACACGGCGCTCATGGTCCCACGTGCCCGCTCGATAGCAACGGGTGTCGGTGTAGACGTGCGCCGTCTGGTCGTCGTGCGCGCTCTTGGCCCGCGCCTCGACCAGGGCGGACGCGGCGTGCCGCAGCAGGACGGCGTTCTTGGCCATCGCCACGACGTAGTCGAGCCGCGGCTCGGCGTCGAGAAAGTCGAAGATTTCCGGGGTGGCAAAGCCCCCGTCGAGCCGGACGAGCAAGCGCGCCCGCGGAAACGCGCAGCGCAGTAGCGGGAGCAACCGAGACAACACCCCCAGCGTCCCGTCGGCAGCCACCGCCTTGCCCGGCCGCAGCACAGCGGCGCACAGATACTGCTCGACCTCGCGGTCGAAGCGCACGAAGGCCAGCAACGGGAGGTAACACCAGCTGTCGTAGTAGCTGTTGAAAAACGTCAACTGCTGCGCGCCATGCGTCCGGTCGTCGGTCGGGTCCAGATCGATCGTGATGCGTCGCGCCCGCCCGCCCAGTCGGCGCCGATGCCGCTCGATGACGCTCGCCGCCAACTCACGCCCCATCCGATAGAGGGCCGAGCGGCCCGCGTCGTTCTCAAACCGCGAGATCGTCGGTTGCGACGCCAGCCGCCGCCCGGCCACCGGGTCGCGTCCCAGCAGCAGCTTGTGGATCGGATCGTCGGCGAGATGGTCGGCATCATTGCCGTCGGGATGGCCGCAGGCAATCCCGAAGACCCGCTGGCCGACCAGGTCCTCGAGCGTGTGCCGAATCTTCTCCGGCGCGCGTTCATCCACCAGACAGCGGGCGAACGCCTTGACCAAGCCATACACCCGCTCGGCCGCCTTGAGCAACACGGCCCCGCCATCCGAACTCGCCTGCTCGCGGTCGAAGGTGGCCACGAGCGGCTTGTCGAACAGATCCGGGAACCGAACAGTCTGTGGTATCGTGGCGTTCGTCACGCAAGAGCCTCCGTTGTGCCAAAAACGTTTGTGGGCAACAGCGTTTTAGCACACGGAGGCTCTTGTGTCTCTACCGCGGACGGGGCCGTGGTGAATTTTCCAGGCTAGGATCTTGTATGTCTGATGACAGGACCACGGCTGCCGAAGATCGAAGGCCAGCAACAGGCGGCCTGCTTCATCATTCTCGATCACCGTGGCCGCCTGATTTGACCGCTCCCCTCGTTTGATGCGATAGAACACGCTTCCACCGTAACTGGCGTTGAACTCAGTCTGCAGGCGGCGCTGGATCATACTATTCGATTGGTAATTGGTTACCGGGTGTGGACTCTACGGTGCGGGGCCTTGCAGGTCAGGTGCGACGGTGGGGGCAGGCGTTCGCAGCAGGTCGGTGACCACGGCGTGGGGGTCAAGCTGGCGCTGGGTGGCGGTGCGGATGAGGGAGGTGAGGATTTGCTGTGTGTGCGCGCCCCGCCAGGAGCGATTGCCGCCGCAGACTTTGCGGGTGACGACGGCGGGACGGATGGCCTGCTCGGCGCGCCAGTTGGTGGCGTCGATGGCGGGGTTGCGCAGGAAGTTGAACAGCGCGGTCCATTCGGTGATGAGGTGATTGGCGAAGCGTTGGACGTCGGCGAGCGGCCCCGGGTGGGCGATGCGTTCGGCGAGGCGAGTGGCCAACGCGTCGAGGGCGTGGTCCATGCTGGCGGGCGAGCGGGTTGCGGCGCGGGCCTCGTCGCGCAGGCGGAGAGCCTGTTGCAAGGCGGTCTGGATCTGGACGACGACCCGGCTGTACGGATGATCGGTTCGCAGCGTCTTTGCCCGGCGTAAGAGGTGCGCGAGACAGCTCTGATGGGTAGCCGCGGTGAACCGGCGATACGGGGCCCAGCCGTCGCGGACGAGCACGCCGGCGAAGTCGGCCCCGAGCAGCTTGGCGGCCTCCGCATAGCCGCGGCCGGGCTGGATCTGGTAGACGGTCGTCTGGGGGGTTGCCGCCACCCACAGCCAGTTGAGCCGGCCGGCGACCTTCCAGCCGGTTTCGTCGGGCGTGACGACGCGACTGCGGCGGAGCTGCTGCTGCAGGGCCGCATAGGTCGGCTGTGCCCGGCGGCCGGCCCGGTCGACGGCGCGGACCAGTCCGCTACGGCTGACCGTCACGCCGTAGTGCTGTCGCAGCAAGGTCGCCACCTTGCCGAACGACAACCCCAATTGCTTGTTGAGGATGACCGCCCAGGCCACCAGCTGCGGGCCGAGTTGCACCCCGGCCGCCCCGAGCGCATCGGAGCTCTGCAACCGATGCCGGCCTTGCACCCGGCGCCCGCACGCCCGGCAGGCGCCAATCGCCACCTCGAACTGACGGACGACCACGCGCGGGACCGGCAACTCTTCCTGCACCTGGGTGGCCACACCCTTCGGTTGCAGCACCCCGCCGCAGTCCGGGCAGGCCGGCGGCAGGGGAACGCGATGCCGTTCATCGACCCGTGCCGGCGCCCGGCGGCGCGCCGCCACGCCATACGCGGCGCCGGCTCGGCGGCCCGGCCGCTTCGGCGCACCGCTGAGCGGTTTCGCGAACGGCGCCGCTTGGCGACAACCCGCCCGACGGGCCGCGTCGAGCTCCCGCTTGAGCCGCGCATTGTCGTCTTCCAGCCGTTTGTTGCGCTTGTGCAGCCGCGTGACCTCGCGCTCGAGCCGCTGCCGTTCGCCCTCGGAGCGCTCAAGGTCGCGGCGCAGGTGCTCGGTCCGGTCGGGCCGCGGGGCCTTGGCTGCCTCCTGCCCGTCAGCATGTCGTCGCACACACTACTTATGCCATATCTTCGCTAAAAGTACAATCCAAATAAATGGATCCGAGGCCGCAACCCGGTAACCAATTACTTCGATTGCAGATCGCGTGCATTAATTGGGTTCTGATTGTTGCTGTGGTGGGTAATCTGATCCGCGAGCGCACTGTCGGGCGCCAGCTCGATTAGACGCACCATGATTCTAAGATCCTCCGTAACTTTCTTTCTATGGTCGTATAGGCTCGTTAGACTCTGACAGCCGTTTACCACGGAATATCCAGCAATCGTAATTCTGTCTGGGTTCTTGTCTATGCGCTCGCATAAAATGGTGAGGCCATTGTGATATAATAGAAAATTCTTGTGCTCGCGCGCGCTGTCGATACTCGCACCTATGTCCCTGTTAACCTTTGTCCTCCCAAGGGATCCGCGAACATTGGACGCAAAGAGTTCCTGGGACGCTATTCCGTGAAGGCGTATGAGATCCGAGCCCTTAACCTGGAAAATTCACAACGGACCCCGGCCCCGGTGGAGACACAAGAGCCTCCGTGTGCTAAAACGCTGTTGTCTACAAACGTTTTTGGCACAACGGAGGCTCTTTCGTGACGAACCCGACGATACCACAGACTGTTCGGTTCCCGGATCTGTTCGACAAGCCGCTCGTGGCCACCTTCGACCGCGAGCAGGCGAGTTCGGATGGCGGGGCCGTGTTGCTCAAGGCGGCCGAGCGGGTGTATGGCCTGGTCAAGGCGTTCGCCCGCTGTCTGGTGGATGAACGCGCGCCGGAGAAGATTCGGCACACGCTCGAGGACCTGGTCGGCCAGCGGGTCTTCGGGATTGCCTGCGGCCATCCCGATGGCAACGATGCCGACCATCTCGCCGACGATCCGATCCACAAGCTGCTGCTGGGACGCGACCCGGTGACCGGGGGGCGGCTGGCGTCGCAACCGACGATCTCGCGGTTTGAGAACGACGCGGGCCGCTCGGCCCTCTATCGGATGGGGCGCGAGTTGGCGGCGAGCGTCATCGAGCGGCATCGGCGCCGACTGGGCGGGCGGGCGCGACGCATCACGATCGATCTGGACCCGACCGACGACCGGACGCATGGCGCGCAGCAGTTGACGTTTTTCAACAGCTACTACGACAGCTGGTGTTACCTCCCGTTGCTGGCCTTCGTGCGCTTCGACCGCGAGGTCGAGCAGTATCTGTGCGCCGCTGTGCTGCGGCCGGGCAAGGCGGTGGCTGCCGACGGGACGCTGGGGGTGTTGTCTCGGTTGCTCCCGCTGCTGCGCTGCGCGTTTCCGCGGGCGCGCTTGCTCGTCCGGCTCGACGGGGGCTTTGCCACCCCGGAAATCTTCGACTTTCTCGACGCCGAGCCGCGGCTCGACTACGTCGTGGCGATGGCCAAGAACGCCGTCCTGCTGCGGCATGCCGCGTCCGCCATGGTCGAGGCGCGGGCCAAGAGCGCGCACGACGACCAGACGGCGCACGTCTACACCGACACCCGTTGCTATCGAGCGGGCACGTGGGACCATGAGCGCCGGGTCGTGATCAAAGCCGAAGTCGTGCGGCTCGACGGCCGCGAGCCGCGCGACAACCCGCGCTTCGTCGTCACCAATCTGCGCCAGACGCCGCGCTTTATCTACGAGAAGATCTACTGTGCCCGCGGCGATATCGAGAACCGCATCAAGGAGTTGCTCGACGGCCTGCAGATCGACCGTACGAGCTGCTGCAAGTTCTGGGCGAACCAGTTGCGCGTCTTCCTGACGGCCGCCGCCTACGTGCTCATGCAGGAACTCCGCTTGCGCGCCGCACGCACCGCCTGCGCCCGCACACAGGTGACGTGGCTGCGCGACCGGCTGCTCAAACTCGGCGTTGACGTCCGCCGCTCTGTCCGCCGCCTCGTCCTGCATCTGCCGCGGGCGACGCCATACCTCGATGCTTGGCGCCACATCGCCCTCGCCCTTGGCGCGCGCGCCGGGTAGCCACTCCTCCTGCCGTCTGCAGCCAAATTCCACAGCCGCTCTCACGCGCCCCAGCCGGCGGCGCTGTCGTTGCCGTGCGCTTCGGGCACGCCGTCACCCTGCCACGCCGGCTCAACCACGCCGCAACCTGCCGCCGACACAGTCCGCAGGCTGCAATCGTCCGACGATCAGACCCCACCCGTGACCGATTCGACAGCCTCAGGAATAATGCAGGTTAAGGGGAGCTATCAAGACTCGGGCATCGGCTACTTGATAGGCGGCGCAATCGTAGCCGAAGACATCAAAGGAGGCAGGTTCCTCCACGGGAGGTGTCCGTTCTGCGGGCACGTACGCAGCAGTGAGCTCCGACTTGTCGATGACAGAAAGATGATCTTGGCCAGCGAGATAGTTGGCACCGTTCCGGTCGATTGGGATGTTGGTGACAAATTCTCCTCGCACAACGTAGCCGTTATGAACCTTGCCTGCGACGTCGGCGGCCGCTAGCAAGCGAGCTAATTCGTTGTTGGTAGTTGTCCGGGCGATGTCGATTATCTGAGAAGGATGCGCAAACTGGGCCAGAGTTCCAACGAATTCCCGCAGTACTTTATCGCCAAGCGTCTTGCCCGGGCTCGTGACGAGCTTGCACTGAAATATCACTATTGACTCAAGGTTCTCGTCAACATAGATCCCGTCAATTCCCTTGTCGTCGGGGCCATCGCAGACCGCATCGCTTGACTCCGTGTCATCCAGGCGAAAATAGTGTTTTAGGTACCAGACCAAAAACGAACGCGATTCTGTGCGGCCATCGAGCAGACATGGCCCGATTACATTGAGGATGTGCGGGTAGTCCAGATCAACTCACTGCTGTCCCACAGAGTTTCTAATGAAAGCGGCTTGAACCTTCTGTGTCTGGTAGAATGACTTGTGCCCCAAATCATTCAAAACACAGGAGATCCAAGCCGTGGCCCATCATAGCACAGTCTTCGGGCAGCTTCTCTCGTTGCTTCCGCGACATGAATTCGACGCCGAGGCCCGCGGCCATCAGCGCGGCCAGCGCCTGCGTGTGATGAGCCGCTGGGCGCAGTTCGTCGCCCTCGGGCTGGGCCAGTTGACCGGCCGGCAGAGCCTGCGCGACATCGTGAGCAATCTGGGCGCCCAACCGGGCAAGCTCTATCACCTGGGGGTGGGGGCGGTCAGTCGCTCATCGCTGGCGCGCGTCAATGCCGAGCAGCCCTTCACCCTCTATGAAGCGCTGTTCGGGCGCCTGCTGAGCCGCTGCCGGCAGCGGGCGCCGGACCACGGCTTCCGATTCAAGCACCGGCTGTACGCCGTGGATGCGTCGACCATCGATTTGTGTCTGGCGGTCTTCCCGTGGGCGTCGTTTCGGCGCACGAAGGCGGCCATCAAGCTGCACGTCGGATTGGATCAGGCTGGCCAGTTGCCGAGTTTCGTCAGCGTCACCGACGGCAAGACCGGCGACGTGACCGTCGCCCGCACGTGGACATTTCCGGCGGGCAGCGTCGTCGTGGCGGACCGCGCGTACCTCGATTTCACGTGGTTTCACCAGTTACAGGCTCGTGGGGTGACCTTCGTGACCCGCCTCAAGCGCGGGGTGCGCTACCGGGTCACGCATGAGCGTGTGGTCCGGCCCGGGACCGGCGTGCTCAGTGACCAGGCGATCGAACTGACCAGCGCCCGCAGCCGGAAGGCCTATCCCGACCCGCTGCGACGGGTCGTCTACCGGGACCCGGTGACCAGCAACCGCTATGTGTTCGTGACCAACAACACGACGTGGGTCGCCAAGACGATTGCCAACCTGTACAAGTCCCGGTGGCAGATCGAGCTGTTCTTTAAGTGGATCAAGCAGAACCTCAAGGTGAAACGCTTCGTCGGTCGGTCGCGCAACGCTGTCCTGACGCAACTGTGGGTGGCGACCTGCATGTACTTGCTGTTGGCGTACCTCAAGTTCGCCATGCGACTGCGATGGAGCCTGCATCAGATGCTGCAGGTGCTGCAGCTCAACGTCTTCGAACGCCGGCCTCTCGAAGACCTCTTCACCACCCATTCGCCACCAGACCGCGCTCGTCCCCAACTCGCGCTGGCCTGGGCCTGAAACTGTGGGACACTAGTGAGATCAACTGTAGTGGTCAAGGCGTATATCCCAGGATCAGGTGCAGCGGCACGCCGGTCGGGAACCGTACCGTACGGTTACATCGCGTGTCAATCGGGCCGGCGCCGACAGTTCGGAGGTCGAGCGCCCGGCCGGCGGCGACCGAGCGCCCGCGGTTTGCGGTAACTTGGGCTCACGCCGCGTCGGTCCCTAACAGCCCGTGGAAGAAGTCTGATCGCTGAGCCCTGCTGTTCAGGCAGCTTGGCGATGAGCAATTGAGCCGACGAGGGCCGTCGGTGTCCATTTGAACCCCCAGGCGCGCGTCAGACGCCCCCAGCGGTCGATCAGACGGTCGATCAGGCGGCAAATCGCCGAAAGAGCCCGCCCCTGCAGGCTCCGGGGCGTACCGATGCCGGTCTGGTGGCGCAGGAGCAGCCCGATGTTGCAGGCGGCCGCCTGGATCAGCACCCGCTTGCGGACATTCTCGTGACCGCGCACCCACACCCGACGCATTCCCCCTGTCTCATACATGTGTGCGAAAGAACGCTCCACCACCTCGCCCCGGCAGCGTTGCAGGCGACGACCCCGCCGCCCGCCCACACGCCGGCGGTTCGCATACAGCGCCTTCTGCGCAGCGCGCTTCTCCGGCGGCGTCTCTCCCGTCCTCTTGTCCTGCCAGCAGCGCCGGCCGCGCTCCGGCTCCGATACGTGACTCCGAACCCCCACCTCGCCGAGGGCCACCAGCGTCGCGTCGCTGTGGTACCCCTTGTCGGCGACCACCTCTTCGACCCCCGGACCGTCCGGCGCCACCAACTCCACCTGCTCGGCCGCCGTGATCAGCGTCTCCGGCAGCGTGGCCGTATCGCCGTCGGATGCATCCTGCACCGTCACCGACACGATGGCCCCCGTGTCCATGTCGACCCCGTGCTCGGCCTTGTGAGCCAAGTGCGTCCGGCCGTCCTTCATCTTCGCGACCTTCGCGTCCGGGTCCTGCGGCGATTTCCACTCCTTGTTCGACGTCTTCTTGTTCTTCCGCGACCGGTCGAACCGAGCCAGATCCGCCTGTGTCGGTGTCTCCACCCCCGACGCTTCCGCCAACCGCCGAATGAACGCCTCGTAGGATTCGCCCGTGTCCCGACGCTCGATGCTCCGCATCGCCGCGTTCGCTTCCAGCGTCGTCGCATCGATGCCGACCGTCTTCCCCCGCAACAGGCCTGCAGCGGAGAGCCGCTCCAACACCCACGTGAAAACCGCCACGTGCGTCTCCACGTCGATCAGCCGCCGCGTGCGCGACAACGTCGAGTGGTCCGGTGCCGCCTCGGTCACGTCCAGGTCCAGAAACGACCGCAGACTCAGCGAATCGGCCACCCGCCACGCGATCCCCCGCTCGGAGGACAACCCTTCGAAATAGCCGATGAACAGCAGACGGAAATACCGGCCCGGCCGTAGACTCGGCCGGCCCATCCGCGCAGCGTAGAACGCCCCGCACAGTCCCTCGACGAAGGCGTCGAAGCCTGCCTCCTCCAGGACCCGGTTCAGACGCTCGAAGAAGGGATGCCCGGCGTTCGTCGGAAGGTCCGCCGTGGTCACCCACATCGGCGACGGCTGTCGAGCCGCCGGTTTCTTGCCCATCGCCATGCCGTCCAGTGTACGGAACTCGATCGAGCCGGTCGAGTGCGGATCCCCTGACTTTCGCCACGGGCTGCTAACCTCAAACAGCGCCTCCACCTCCAGCGGCACGCCGTCCGACAGCGACCCGGCCCTCGTGCGCGACGCGCGGATGCCGCCCCGCGTCGCCGAACGCCTCTACCATCAGGTCCGAAAAGCCGTTGATCCAGGCCGGCTGGTCGCCGAGGTCGGGGGTGGGGTCCGTGCCGGCGGCAACCACAGCCTGCTCCCACCCCTGCCGTTGCCCGTGCTGAACGGCCTGCCGTCCAGCGAGGTAGCGAGGGCCGCTTCATCCGGCTGCGGCTCGATCGGCTGCTCGAAGCGGAGCGCGAGTCCCATGAGAGTCAGCTCCCCGCCGACGCCGGTCGCGCCCAGGCCGTACTCGTCCCTGCGGGGCGCGAGGTACTCGTGAGCGCGAGCCGTGCGCCGTCGGCGCTGTCGTCCGCGAGGCGGAACTCTATCCAGCTCACATCCCCACCGAACCGGTCGAGAGGCGCCCGGTGAGGCGCCGGTACATTGTCTCCCGGCAGTGCAGGGGCATCTCCGTTTCGGAGATCTGGACGATTTGCCGCGGCATGCGCCTTGCGCACGCCTCAAGGCCGACGCGAATAGATGGAGCCCCTGGCGCGCCACGGTCCCGCTCCGGAGCACGGCGACGATCTCCGGCCCTCGCCCATCTACCCCTTGCCGGGAACGAGAGGGAACTCTCCCCGCCAACGGCACGAGCCAACCCCGATTCCCCACCCGCACAGCCGCTGCGCCGCGTGCGCGGGTAGTCCAATAGTGGATGGTCTGTATACGATGGCACGGCGCGCGCCGTCACTTCCTCTCGCTGTGCCAAGCGGCGACGCGGATGCCCGGCGCATTCTACGAGAGTGGTCATGACATTCGCGATCGAGTTGGATCGCGAGGACGATGGCCCGTGGCTGGCCGAGGTACCGGCCCTCTCAGGCGTGACGTGCTACGGGGCAACCCGGGCCGACGCCATTACCCGCGTCCAAGCGTTGGCGCTCCGGGCAGTTGCGGAACGGTTGGAGCACCGCGAGACGGAACCTGCGCTTCTGCACCTGTCTTTCGAGGCGGCGTGAGTCGCTGGCCTGCGACGAAGGCTTCTCGGTTGCTCCCGGCCCTCGCAGGAACAGCCCGTGCACGTCTGGGCGACCCACGCGACGGCAGCACGCGATCCGTACGCCGTTGGCCCCGTGGCGCCGCTACGCCACCTCAACCAACACCTCCACTTCCACCGGCACCCCCCCCGGCAGCGACCCCGCCCCATACGCCACCCGCGCATGCCGCCCCGCGTCACCGAACGCCTCCACCATCAGGTCCGAGAACCCGTTGATAACCGCGGGCTGGTCGCCGAAGTCGGGGGTGGCGTTGACCAGTCCCATGACGCGCACGACCCGCACGACGCGGTCGAGGTCGCCCACGGCGTCCTTCACCGCCGCTAGCGCCTGCAGCGCGCAGGAGCGGGCGGCCTGGTAGGCGGCGTCGACGTCCATCGTGTCGCCCACCCGGCCGGTGATCAGCCGGCCGTCGGCGTCGCGGGGTATCTGGCCGGCGATGAACAGCAGGTTGCCGGTGCGCATCGCAGGCACGTAGTTGGCGACGGGACTGGCTGCCGGGGGCAGCTCGAGGCCGAGTGCGGCCAGGCGATCTTCGACGGTGGACACGATTCGCGGCTCCTTCGTTCCGAAATCGCCGGTGTAGAACGCGGCCGTGCGCCGTGCCGCGGCTCGCGCGGCGTCGGGGTCCTCGCCGGCCGCGACGGCCGCCTGCTCCCACCCCTGGCTGCTGCCGGTGATGAACGCCTTCCCCTCCGGCGACGCGGCGAAGGCGGCTTCGTCCGGCTTCGGCTCGGTCGGCTGCTCGAGATGCAGCGCGAGTCCCGCGAGGGCCAGCTCCCAGCCGACGCCGGTCGCGCCCGGCCCGTACTGGTCCCAGGGGGGCGCGAGGTGCGAGGTGTGCGTGAGCGTCAGCCGCGCGCGGCCGGCGCCGTCGTCCGCGAGGCGCACTTCCACCCAGCTCACCTCCCCGCCGAACTCCCACGTCAGCGCGAAGGCCGCTGGCGGCCGACAAGAGATGATCGTGCCGCCTGCGTTGCCCTCCAGTTGATAGCGGCCGCCGGGCTCGAGCTGGCCGCTGATGGGCAGGAACCAGCGTGGGATGCGCTCGCCGTTGGTCACGGCGTCCCACAGGTCCTCGACCGTCGCGGCGTAGCTGCGGGCGAGCGTGAGCGTGCGGGCGGGGCGGCCATCGCGCTCCAGCGATGCCGTGGAGCGTTCGACGGCGCCGAGGTGGCCTGCGACGTCGAGGTTCATGCTGGAGGCTACGCCCCGGACACCGCGGCGTCCTGCTTGTCCCAGTAGCGGCCGTACTCCTGGAGGAAGGTCAGGCTCTCGAACGAGGCCATGCGGTCGAGGAAGAGCACGCCGTCGAGGTGGTCGGTCTCGTGCTGGATGACGCGCGCCGGGAAGCCCGAGGCGGTCATCGAGACCTGGATGCCGAAGCGGTCGAAGGCGGTCACCTCGATGTCGTGCGCGCGCGGGACGCGGCCGCGCAGGTCGGGGATGCTGAGGCAGCCCTCCCAGTCCTCTTCGATCGCGGCGCCGACGGGCTCGACCACCGGGTTGATCAGCACCACGGGCGGCATGCTGGAATCGGGGTCGTCGACGCCGGCCACGAACAGGCGCAGGCTCTCGTGCACCTGCGGCGCGGCCAGGCCGATGCCGCGGTACTCCCGCATCGTCTCGAACAGGTCGTCGATGAGGCGCTGGATGGCCGGCGTGTCGATCTCGGACGGCTCCAGGGGCCGCGCCGGGGTGCGCAGCACGGGGTGCCCCATGCGCGCCACCTTCAGGATAGACATCCCCGACGATTATACGGTAGCGTCGGTCTGCGGATGCCGGCCCACCAGCACGACGCGCCCTACCGGTTCTGCCCCCTGTGCGGGGGCGGGCTGGAGCCGCGAGTGGTCAAGGCCGGCGAGGCCGAGCGGCCGGTCTGCGGCGGCTGTGGCCACGTCGTCTACCTCGACCCGAAGATTGCGGTCGGCACGGTCATCCGCAACGCCGGCGGCGAGCTGGCCCTCGTGCGGCGCTCCATCGAGCCCGGCTACGGCAAGTGGGTCTACCCCGGGGGCTACGTGGACCGCGGCGAGGTGCTGGCGGCGGCGGCCCTCCGCGAGGCGCTGGAGGAGGCCAACCTCCGCATCCGGTTGGACGGCCTGATCAACCTCTACTCCTACGCGGGCCGCACGCCGATCATCATCGTCTACGCCGCGACCGCGGTCGGGGGCGAGCTGCGGGCCGACGACGAGTCGCTCGAGGCCGCCTGGTTCCCGGTGGACACCATTCCCTGGGGGGAGCTCGCCTTCCGCAGCACGCGCGAGGCGCTGCGCGACTACCTCAGCGGGATCCTGCACCCGCATCTGCCGGAAAGCTGAAGTCCTCGCGCTCGGCGGCCTCGACCGCCTGGGCGACCAGCGCGTCGATGGGCAGCCCCCGCTCGGCCGCCTCCACCTCGCCCCGCCGGGCCTTGGTCACCGGATGGCGCGGCGTGAAGAGCTGGCAGCAGTCCTGGTCCGGGATGATCGAGATGGGGTAGGTGCTCAGCGCCGTCGCCTCGTCGGAGATCTCGTTCTTGTCCGAGCCGATCAGCGGCCGGAGGATCGGCAGACCCGACACCACCGAGTCGATGACGGCCAGGTTCTCGAGCGTCTGCGACGCCACCTGGCCCAGGGCCTCGCCGGTCACCAGCGCCCCCGCGCCCGCCGCCCGCGCCAGCCGCTCGGCGATGCGCATCATCAGCCGGCGGTAGAGCACCACGCGCAGCGGCGGCGGGGTCGACACCACCACCTGCTTCTGAATGTCGCCGAACGCCACCATGTAGAGGCGCGACGCGAGCTGGTACTGCGTCAGCAGCCTGGCGATCTCGCGCACCTTGTCGCGCGACGCGTGCGACAGGATGGGATAGCTGTGGAAGTGCAGAAACCGGACGCGGCAGCCCCGCTTCATCAGGCGGTACGCGGCCACCGGCGAGTCGATGCCGCCCGACAGCAGGCACAGCACCTTGCCGCTCACGCCGGACGGCAGGCCGCCGGCTCCGCGGTGCCGGTCGAGCGCGTAGAAGGCCTCGCGCGGGAGGATCTCGATGCGCACGGTGAGCTCCGGATTGCCGAGGTCGACCCGCCAGCCGGAGGCGGCGTGGATCAGCCCGCCCACCTGCCGCTCGATCTCGGGCGACGTGAGCGCGTAGGTCTTGTCGGCGCGCCGCGCGGTGACGCGGAAGCTGCGCGGCGCGCGGCCGTCGAGGTCGGCCAGGATGGCGGCGGCCAGCTCGTCGAGGTCGCGGCCGGTGCGGCGGGCGCGCGCGAAGTTGGCGACGCCGAAGACGCGGCCGAGCCGCGCGCGGGCCTCGTCCCAGTCCGCGTCCGGACCCAGCACGATCTCGATGCGCCCCGTCAGCGCGCGGACGCGCACGACGTCGAGGTCGGCCAGGACCTGCCGCAGGTTCCCGACGAGGCGCTCGACGAACCAGGGACGGTTCCTGCCCTTGAGGGCGATCTCCTGATAGTGGACGATGACCGATTCCATATAGCTCAGTCCGCCGCCGGCCGGGGGTATAGCATAATTCCCCGCATGCGCGATCTCATCGGGATCGCCGTCGTCGTCCTGCTCGTCGTCGTCGCGCTGCGCATGGCGACGGCGCTCCAGGGCTATCGCCGGGGTCACGAGCAGCGGCGCGAGCGGCTCGACAGCGAGGGGCGCTCGATCGTCGCCGAGGTACCCGCCCCCGACGGCCTCGTCTTCTTCGCGGAGGACGCGGGCGCGTTCTACTGGGGGGAGCGGCGCATCCCGAAGCGCGACATCAAGAGCGCCCAGGTCCGTTTCGGCGACGTGCCGCTCTCGACGGCCCGGGCGCGGCGGTTCGGCGGCCAAGCGGCGGCCGGCCCGGACCCGTCGGCGGGGGTGCCGGACATGCCCGAGCGCGCCCGCTGGGACGTCGCCGTCGAGACGACGGACGACACGGTCGTCGTGGCCTGCGGCGCCATCCGGGAGCACGTCTCCCAGGAGCTCGCGCGGCGCATCTTCGAGAAGGTCAGCCAAGCCATCGCGGCCTGCGACCGCGACGATCGCCAGGAATCTGCGCCGTAGAACCGCTGCAGACTCCGCAAGGCGCGCACGGCGCGCCTCGGCGGGAGCGGCGCGGGGCGAAGGGGTCCCCGCAAGCGGACGCCGGGGGTGCGGGGCAACGCCCCGTCTGATGGAAGCCGCCCGGCCCCGGCAGACGCCTCACGCCTCCCGGGCGGCGGCGGACGCGGGCTCGACGAACGGCGTCGCGGTGACGACGCCCCCGCCCCGCCCGCCCGGCAGGTCGACTTCCACTTGCGTGCCCGCCTCGGTCAGCTCGCGGGGCAGATAGCCCAGGGCGATGGCCTGCCCCAGGGCGGGCGAGGCCGCCGCGCTGGTGACACGCCCGACCTGCTCGCCGCCGTGCCGCACCGCCGCACCGCGCTCGGGAACCGCCGCGCCGGCGTCGCCGCCCGCGGGGCCGAGGGCGAGGCCGACGAGCCGTCGCGCGACCCGCCCCGCGCCCCGGTGCAGGATGCGGACGATGACCTCCTGGCCGACGTAGCAGCCCTTGGTGAAGCTGATCGCGCGGTCCTCGATGCCGGCCTCCAGGGGGATGGTCTCGCCGTCCATGTCGACGGGAAACCGGGGCCGCCCCGACTCGACGCGCACGGTCTCGGCCGCCGCGGGGTCGACGTCGGCGCCGCCGGCCGCCACCAGGGCCGCGTGCAGCGCCGCAGCGCGCTCGCGCGGGACGACCACGGCGACGCCCGGCTCGCCGAGCGCGTCGGTCCGCAGGACGACCGCCGGCTCGCCCTCCGCCGCCGCGCGGCAGCAGCCGTGGGGCTCGAGGCCGCGCACGCCGGCCGGCGTGTCGCAGGCGATGCCCAGCGCGTCGAGTGCAGCCGCCGCGACGTCCAGGGCCGCGGGGCCGTGCACGCCGTAGCTGGCGTGGGTCCCGCCCCAGTCGGCGATGGTCGCGTCCTCGGCGAAGATCAGCTCGTCGAAGCGCTCGACCAGCAGCGCCCTGACGCCGG
Organism: Vicinamibacterales bacterium; assembly: GCA_965222265.1. GTDB lineage: Bacteria > Acidobacteriota > Vicinamibacteria > Vicinamibacterales > UBA8438 > JAAXGX01. The sequence continues at coordinate 2,595,048 of CBDCTP010000003.1, read as the reverse complement.
CGTGCACGTCGAGGAGCAGCCGGTCGCCGAGGTTGAACACGTCCATGTCGGCGATCAGCCGGCCCTGCGGCGTCAGGTAGGCCGCGTAGCAGCCGGCCCCGGGCGCGAGCGCCGCCACGTCGTTGCTCAGCAGCCCCTGCAGGTACTCCGCGCGGTCGGCGCCCCCGACGGCGATGCAGGCGCGCGTGGAGCGCTCGAGCACGCCGGCGGCGCGGCGCAGGGCGCGGTAGTGGTCCAGCAGCATGGCGGCAGCGCCTCAAATGATATGCTGAAAGCTGTGTGGATTCTGTGCATCCTCCTGTTGGCGCTCGCGGCGCCCGCCGCCGCGCAGGATCCGGCGCAGGGCGAAGCGGACGACGGCGGGGCCATCTTCACGGTGTTCGCCCGCTCCACGCCGGTGGGCGTCGAGCGCGTCGCGGTCTCGCGCACGGAGAGCGGCGGCTGGCGCATCGAGTCCATCGGGCAGATCGGGCCGCCGATCGATCTCGACATCCGGTCGTTCGAGGCGGAGTACGACGCGGCATGGCAGCCGCAGCGGCTGGCCATCGACAGCGTGCGCAACGGCGCCACGTACCGGCTCGAGGCGAGCTTCGCGGACGGCACCGCCACCAACGACGTGCAGCAGGGCGAGGACCGGCTCACCAGCACGCTGCCGGTGGCGGCCGACGCGGTGCTGCTGCCCGACTTCTTCTTCGGGGCGTACGAGGCGCTGGCCGCCCGGCTGGCGGACAGCGGGCCGGGCGACCAGATACCCGTCTACGTCGCGCCGCGCCGGGAGGTGACGGCCGCCGTGCGGGGCGTGGGCCGCCAGGTCATCCAGACCGCGCAGGGCCAGGTGTCGGCGCGCATCTACGACACGGTGTTCGAGTACGGCGAGCGGCGGCTCGAAGGCGCCGTCTGGATCGACCAGGACGACCGCCTGCTGCGCGTGAACCTGCCGGCCGTCCAGCTCGACGTCGCGCGGCAGGACCTGGCGCTCGTGTCCACGCGCCTGACCGGCATCCGGAACCCCGGGGACAGCGAGGTGCGCGTTCCCGCGCGCGGGTTCAGCCTGGCGTCCAGCGTCACCACGCCGTCCGGCAGCCAGCCGCCGGCGGACGGCTGGCCGGCGGTGCTGCTGGTGCCCGGGACCGGCCTGGTCGACCGCGACGAGAACCTGGGCGGCATCCCCATCTACGCGGAGCTGGCGGCGGGTCTGGCCGACGCCGGGTACCTGGTGCTGCGCTACGACAAGCGCGGGATGGGCCAGAGCGGCGGACGGCCGGAGTCGGCGGGCGTCGAGGAGTACGCCGACGACGTCCGCACGATGGTCCGCTACCTGGAGCGGCGCGACGACGTCGACCGCGACCGCATCGTCGTGGTCGCCCACGGCGAGGGGAGCTGGATTGCGCTCGAGGCGGCGCGCCGCCACCGGGCCATCGACGCGTTCGCCCTGCTGGCGGCGCCGGGCGTGCCGGGCGCGGAGCTGGTGCTCGAGCGCCAGCGCAACCGCCTCGCCCAGCTCCGGATCCCGAACACCGAGCGGGACGAGCAGGTCGCCCTGCAGACGCGCATCATCGCGGCCGTGCTGGACGAGGGCGCCTGGGACGACATCCCCGAGGACCTGCGGGAGCGCGCCGATACGCGCTGGTTCCGCACCTTCCTGGAGTTCGATCCGGCCGACGTCGTGCGGCGGACGCGCCAGCCCGCGCTCATCCTGCACGGCGAGGCCGATATGGAGATCCCGGTGCAGCACGCCGACCGGCTGCTGGCGCTGGCCGAGGCCCGCCGGCGGCGGGAGTCCACGGTGGAGCTCGCCCGGCTGCCGGGCGTCGATCACCGCCTGCTCGCGGCCGGGGCGCCGACCGTCGACGACTACAGCCAACTGCTCGACCGGCGGGTTGCGTCGGAAGTGGTCGCCGTGCTGGTCGACTGGATGGACCGGGTCGTACCCGCCGACCGGCGCTAGACCCCTCATGGCGGAGTCGCACGCCATCTGGGTGCTGCGCTCGGACGACCCGCCCGTGGTCCTGCGGCTGCCGGGCGGCGCCTCCCGCACCATCGGCCGCAACCCGCGCGCCGACTTCGTGATCGACTCCCCGCTCCTCTCGCGCGTGCACTGCCGCCTGTCCGCGAGCGACACCAGGCTGGCCGTCGAGGACCTGCAGAGCACCAACGGCACGTACGTGAATGGCGATCGCGTGCGGCAGTCGGAGCTGCGGAACGGGGACCGCCTGCGGCTCGGCCGCGTCGAGCTGACGGTGGCGGTCGAGCCGGGCGCTACTTCCGGGGACGCGCCGGCCTGATCTCGACGCGGCTGGGCAGGCTGCGGGGGTCGTGCTGCAGCAGGTCGACCACGACGCGCGCCACGTCGCCGGCCGACAGCTTCCAGCTCGTGTCCGCCTGTGCGTCGCCGGCGAAGCGGGTGTCGACCGAGCCGGGCGCCACGCAGCAGACCCGGATCCCCTCGTGGCGCACCTCCTGCATCAGCGCCTCGCTGAGCGCGTTGACGCCCGCCTTCGACGCGCAGTAGGCCGCCGCGCCCGCGAACGGGTGCGAGCCCGCCAGGCTGCTGACGTTGACGATCCAGCCGCCGCCGCGGCGGCGGAGCGCCGGAATCGCGGCCCGGCAGCAGTGGAAGACTCCCCCGAGGTTGGTCTCCACGATCTCGCGCCAGTCGTCGTCGGACAGCGCGGCCAGCTCCTGGAAGCGGCTGACGCCGGCGTTGTTGACCAGGATGTCGAGCCCGCCGAACACGCTTGCGGCGCGGTCGATCAGCGTGCGGGCCTGCGCCGCGTCGCGCACGTCGGCCTGCAGGGTCTCGAGGCGGCCGGCCGCCTCGGCGCCGGCCGCGCGCGGCGCGGCCGCTTCCCGGCTGTGCGCCAGCGCCTCCGCGGAGCGCCCGCAGACGAGGACGTCGACGCCGCGCGAGACCAGCGCGGCGGCAATCGCGGCGCCGATGCCGCGGGACCCGCCGGTGACGATCGCAACGCGGCCCGCCAGGGCCGATGGAGCGCTCATGGGCGTCCACTAGAATACCGCGAGTGCCTATCGTCGCCGTCGTCGGGGCCGACGATCTCGGCGGCTCCATCGCCCACAAGCTCGCGGGGCGCGGCCGCTGCGAGGCGGTGCGGCTGATCGACCCGGCCGGCGGCATCGCGGCCGGCAAGGCGCTCGACATTCAGCAGGCGGGGGCGGTCGAGGGGTTCCACACCAAGGTCACGGCGCACGACGACCTCGACGCGGCCGGCGGGGCCGCCGTCGTCGTCCTGGCGGGATCGGCGGGCGGTGCGGATGCCGGCGGCGGAGACGACGCGGCCCTAGCGGCGCTGCGGCGCCTGCGCCTCGTCGCCCGCCACGCGGTCTGCGTCTGCGCCGGCGTGGCCCACCGCCGCCTGGTCGGCCGCGCGGTCGCCGAGCTGGGGATGCCCCGGCGCCAGGTGCTCGGCACGGCGCCGGCGGCGCTGCAGTCGGCGCTGCGCGCCATCGTGGCGCTGGAGCTGCGCTGCTCGCCCGCCGACGTGTCGCTGGGCGTGCTGGGCGCGCCGCCCGACCGGCTCGTCGTCCCCTGGAGCGCGGCGACGGCGCGCGGCTGCGCCCTGAGCGACCTGCTCGCGCCCCCGCGCCTCGCGCGGCTGCGCGAGCGGGCGCGGCTGGTCTGGCCGCCGGGACCGTACGCGCTGGCCTCGGTGACGGCGCGGGCCTGCGAGGCGGTGGCGGCCGGCGCGGGACCGCGGGCGGTGTCCTGCTTCACGGTCCTGGACGGCGAGCTGGGCGTGCGCCGGACGGTGGCCGCCGTCCCCGTCGAGCTCGGCTCCACCGGCGTGACCCGCATCCTCGAGCCGGCGCTCACCGCTCAGGAGCGGGTGCAGCTAGAGACCGCCCTCCAGGCCGGCCAGGACCAGGAGTCTGCCCCGGGGCGCAGCCCCGTCTGATTGACGCTAGCCGAACACGCCGGCGAACTCCCGCACCAGCACCGGCTCGACGTCCCCCACGGCCAGCCGCCGCCCGGTCAGCGCGGCCAGCGACGTGACGCCGCGGCCGCGAATGCCGCAGGGGCGGATCAGGCTGAAGTAGTCGAGGTCCGTGTCGACGTTGAGCGCGAAGCCGTGGCTGGTGACCCAGCGCGACAGCCGCACGCCGATGGCCGCCAGCTTGCCGTCCCCCACCCAGACGCCCGTCAGGCCGGCGACCCGGCCGGCCGTGATGCCGAAGGCGGCCGCGGTCCTGATGAGCACCTCCTCGAGGTCGCGGACGTAGCGGTGGACGTCGCAGCGGTCGGGGCGCAGGTCGAGAATCGGGTAGCCGACGAGTTGCCCGGGACCGTGGTAGGTGACGTCGCCGCCGCGCGGCGCCTCGTGCACGTCCACGCCGCGCCGCGCCAGCTCGTCGGCGGACGCGAGGATGTTGGCGCGGCTGCGCCGCGCGGCCACGCCCAGGCTGACGACGTGGGGATGCTGCAGCAGGAGCAGGACGTCCGGCATGCGGCCGGCCTGGCGCTCGGCCACCAGTCGCTGCTGCAGCGCCAGGCCCTCCCGGTAGGGCACCGTCCCGAGCCGCCGCACCTCGAGCGGGAGCCCCCCGCCGTCCGCGGTCATTGGCCTGGCCCGTTAGAGGAGGCTCTCGTCGAACTGCTCGATCCTGCGCGCGACCGCGGCCATGAACCGATCCGCGACCGCCCCGTCGATGACCCGGTGATCGAAGGCCAGCGTCAGGTAGGCGCGCGACCGCACCTCGACCGCGTCGCCGACGGCCACCGGCCGCTTCTCGACCCGGCCCACGCCCAGAATGGCGAGCTGCGGCTGGTTGATGATCGGCATCCCCAGGATCGAGCCGAACGACCCGTGGTTGGTGATGGTGAACGTGCCGCCCTCGACCTCGTCGGGCGCCAGGCGCTTCGTGCGCGCCCGGTCCGCCAGGTCGGCGATCGCGCGGCTGATATCGAGGACGCTCAGCTTCTGCGCCCGCTCGATGACGGGCACGATCAACCCGTCGTCGAGCGCCACGGCGATGCCCAGACCGACATCCGCCGGGTACGCGACGGCGTCGCCGTCGAGCGCGGCGTTGACCACCGGCACCTCGGCGATCGCATCCACGACCGCCCTGGCGATGAACGACAGATAGGTCAGCTTCGCCCCGGCCCGCTCGTAGTCGGCCCGGCGCCGCTCGCGCAGGCGCGCGGCGTGCGTGAAGTCGACGTCGAAGACGGTATGCGCGTGCGCCGACGTCCGGCGGCTCAGCACCATGTGCTCGGCGATGCGCCGCCGCATGGTGGTCAGCGGCTCCGTACGGCCGCCGGCCGACCGGCGTTCCACATGCTGGAGCACGTCGTCCCTGGTGATGCGGCCGCCCGCGCCGGTGCCCCGCACCGCGGACAGATCGACGCCGTGCTCCCGGACGAGCCGGCGCACGAGCGGCGACAGACCGCGCGCGGCCGGTGCGTCGGTGCCGGCCGCCGCGGCGGGGGGCGGCGGCTGCGCGCCGGCGGCGGCGCCCGCGTGCAACTCGGCCGGCGCATCCGCCGCGCGGGAGGGTGGGGCCGGGCGGTCGGACTCGCCGGCCGTCTGACCGATCACCGCGACGATGCTGTCGACGGGCACCGTCTCGCCCGCCGGCACCCGGATCTCGGTGAGGACCCCGGCGACGGGCGACGGAATCTCCGCGTCGACCTTGTCGGTCGATATCTCGAACAGCGGCTCGTCGCGGTCGACCGGGTCGCCGACCGCCTTGCTCCAGCGAACGATGGTGCCTTCAGCAATCGACTCGCCGAGCTGCGGCATCAGGACATTCGTCGCCATCGCCAGCGAATCATCCTTCTTCGCACCGGCGGCGCCGCCGCCTACGAATCCGGCAACACCGAATCCTTGAGCTGCTTTGCGATGCGGGCCTTGACGACCGTCTTGGCGGGAATCTCGATGGCCTCGCCGGTAGCCGGATTGCGTCCCATCCTGGCCTGCCGGCTCTGCACGACCAGCTTCACCATGCCCGGCAGCACGAACTCGCCGGAACGCTTCAGCTCGCTCTCCGACAACTGCTGGAGCTCGTCGAAGAACCGGCGGGCATCCGCCCGCTTGATACCGAGCTGCTCGGCAAAGTGCGAAAAGAGCTCGGACTTGCCCATTCGTCGGGCTTCAGCCATCGGCATCCCCCTCGTGTTGTACGCGCGCACGGCCCCCGCCGGACGACCACGCGCGCGGGTGGTGACGGCGAGAAAGGTCAATGAAAACGCGCCGTATGTTAACGTGGCGGTATGCGCGCGTCAAATGGCGCCGCGCAGCCTGCCGCCCCGCGCGCCCGCGGCGGGCGGGGCTAAAATCATGCCATGCCGGATGCCGCCATCGAAACGTTCCCGAACCCGGCACCCGAGCGCGACTACGAGGTCGTCATCCGGTGTCCCGAGTTCACATCGGTCTGCCCGCAGACGGGGCTCCCGGACTTCGGCGAGATCCGCATCACGTACGTCCCGGACGAGCGCTGCCTCGAGCTCAAGGCGCTGAAGATGTACCTGATAGGGTTCCGCAACCGGGGGGTCTTCTACGAGCGGGCCACCAACGAGATCCTCGACGCGCTGGTGGCCGCCTGCCGGCCCCGGCGCATGACGGTGGCCGGCGACTTCTCCGTGCGGGGCGGGATGACGACGCAGGTGACCGCCACGTACGCGCGGCCCTGAGCAGCCGCCAGCCTGCGGATGGCAGAGCCTCACGAAGTGCCGGTCGACGGGGTGCTGGACCTGCACTTCTTCGCCCCGCGCGATATCGAGTCGGTGGTGGAGGAGTACCTCCGCGCGGCGGTGGAAGCCGGCCTGCCGGAAGTCCGCCTCATCCATGGCCGCGGCATCGGCGTGCAGCGCCGCACCGTGCACGCGGTCCTCGCGCGCCATCCCGCGGTCGAGGCGTTCTGGGACGCGCCCGAGTCGCACCTCGGGGCCACGGTGGCGCGGCTGGCGGGCGGCGACGACGGAGCGACCTCATGACGCAGGGCGTCGGGACGGCGCGGGCGGCGGCGTTCAGCAGGCGGCTGCTGATCGTGCTCGTCGCGGCCGGCCTGTCCGCCGGCACGGCCGCCGCGGGGTATCTGCCGGTCCTCGAGGTGGAGGCGCCCGCTTCGCTGGCGGCCGTGGCGGCGCGCGCGCGGGGCTTCGACACCCGGGCCCTGGGCAGCATCATGGTCCTGACCGGCCTGACGGACGCCGGCGCGCCCATCCGCGTCCGGCTGGTGCCGGAGGGGACCGGGCTCGCACGCGCCACCCCCGCGTGGGTCGCGGGCTTCGCGGACGCGTCGCGCGATCTGGTGGTGCTCTTCCCGGAGCGGATCGGGTCGTATCCCTACGGCTCGCTCGAGACCGTCCTGCATCACGAGGTGGCCCACGTGCTGACCGCGCGCGCCGCCGGGGGGCGCCGCGTCCCGCGCTGGTTCAACGAGGGACTGGCGAGCGCCGCCGAGCGGACCTGGGGTCTCGGCGCGCGGTCACGCTTCGCCTGGGAGGTGGTGGCCGGCGGCCGCCTGACGGCGACGCAGATCGAGGGCCTGTTCGCCCGCGGACCGCGGGACGTGGCGCGCGCCTACGTGCTCTCCGACGCGCTGGTGCGCGACCTGCTGGAGCGCTACGGGCCGTACACGCCGGCGCGCATCCTGTCCACGATGGCGCGGGGCGCCCCGTTCGAGATCGCGCTCTACGCCGCCACCGGCGCGTCGCTCGACGCGGTCGTGGCCGCCTTCTGGGCGCGGCACGACCTCTGGAAGTCCTGGGTCAGCTTCGCCGGCCAGCCGTTCGTCCAGTGGTCCCTCATCACGCTCCTGGCGCTGGCGGCCATCTGGCGCCACCGGCGGCGCCGGCGCGAGCGCCGGCTGCGGTGGGAGCTGGAGGAGCGCGCCGAGGAACAGGCCTGGGAGGAGCACCGCCGCCGCTACCGCATCCACTAGGAAATCGTCAGTAGCGTATAGCCGGCGACGAGGGTGCCCAGCAGGGCGGCGCCGTAGGACACCACGGCAATCGGCGTCCGGCCGCCTCCGTGCACCTGGAAGAGGTCGCAGACCGTGTACAGGAAGCGGTGCGCCACGTGGAACAGCGGCAGGAAGATGAACACGAACAGATACAGCCGGGTGATCGGATGCGTGACGAGGCCGTGCAGCGATTCGTAGGTGGGCGCCTCGAACCACCCGAGCGGAAACGCCAGGCCGAAGAGGAGGATGTGCACCGGAAACAGCAGCGCCGACACCATCCCCCCGCCCCCGAACAGGAACCACAGGAACGGCGTTATCCCCTTCCTTGCCATCTGTCCCCTCAGCCCCTCAGCACGATGAAGGCGACGACCAGCGACGCAACCACCCACGCCGCGTAGTGCGCGCCCGCGATGGCGCGGTCCGGAACCCGCTCGTCGCCCAGGCGCACCCGCATCGTCGTGGGCACCAGCGCGAACCAGGTCACGGCGTGGTAGAGCACGGCCGCGAAGGCCACCAGGCTGAAGGCGATGTACGCGGACGTCCCCACCCGCGCGGCGTACGCGGCGTACGCCTCGGGACCCTGGCCCAGCGCCTGCACCAGCTCCAGCGTCAGCACGGCGAACGCGCCGACGAAGAGGCACGTCAGCTCGCGCACGATGAAGCGGAAGTACGCGCCGTGCTGCAGCCACCACCCGAACGGCATCGGCCGGCGGTAGAGCTTGAGCTCGGCGGTCGGCGCCTGGGACGGGTTGCTCACTTCGCACCCCACGGCAGCAGCATGGACTTCATCCAGTCCGTCGCGGTGGCCATCTTGTAGAGCTGGATGGCGCCCGCCGGATCGACGTTCTTGGGACACACCTTCGTGCACTCGCCGACGAAGGTGCAGCCCCACAGCCCCTCGTGCTCGTTCAGGATGTCCTGCCGCTCCTCCGCGCCCGCGTCGCGCGAGTCGAGGTTGTAGCGCTGCGCGAGCGCGATGGCGGCCGGCCCGGTGAACTCCGGCTCGAGGCCGACCACGGGGCAGGCGGAGTAGCACAGCATGCAGTTGATGCACATGCTGAACTGCTTGTAGTCGTCGAGCTCGGCCGGCGACTGGCGGTATTCCGCCACCTCCGTGGCCTCCACGTCGTCGCGGATGATCCACGGCTTGACGCTCGACAGCTTGCCCAGGAAGCTGCTGATGTCGACCACCAGATCCCGGATGACCGGAAAGAACTGCAGCGGCTCGATGCGCACCGGCTCGGACGGCGCGTAGTCGGTCAGCGGCACCGCGCAGGTCAGCTTCGGCACGCCGTTGACCATCATGCCGCAGCTCCCGCAGACGCCCATCCGGCACGACCAGCGGAAGGTCAGCGAGCCGTCGATCTCGTTCTTGACGTGGTTCAGCGCGTCGAGAAGCACCCAGTCCCTGTTGTACGGCACCTCGTACGACTGGAACGTCGGCTCGGACTGCTCCTCGGGCCGATACCGCGCCACCGTCAGCTTGATTGTCTCCGCCATGTCGCTACCTTCCGTAGACGCGGGCGCCCGGCGGCCAGCGCGTGATGGTCACCGGCAGATACGCGATGCGCGCCGAGCCGTCCGCCTCGCGGTAGGCCAGTGAATGCGCCAGGTACCGCTCGTCGTTCCGCTCGGGAAAATCCGACCGCTGGTGGGCGCCGCGCGATTCCGTCCGCTCGAGGGCCGAGCGCAGGATGACCTCCGCGAGGTCGACCATGTATTCGAGCTCGAGCGCCGAGATGAGCTCGGTGTTGAACGTCGCGCTCCGATCGTCGAGCTTCAGATTACGCGCGTGGTGGCGCAGGCGGCCCATCGTCTCGGTGCCTTCCGTGAGCTTGGCGCCGGTGCGGTAGATGCCCGCGCTCTCCTCCATGGCCGTCTGCATCTCGGCCCGCAGACTGGCGATCCGCTCCGTTCCGTTGGACCGCTCCAGCAGGCCGCGCAGCCGCCGCTCCTCGTCGCGCACCTGCGCGCTGACCGCCCCGCCGGCGGCCTCCGCCCGATCCGCGTACCCGGCGGCGGTGCGGCCCGCGCGGGCGCCGAACACCAGGCACTCGGTGAGCGAGTTGGAGCCCAGGCGGTTGGCGCCGTTGAGGCTCACGCACGCCACCTCGCCGGCCGCGTACAGCCCGGCGATGGGCGTCGCCCCGTTGATGTCCGTATGCACGCCGCCCATGATGTAGTGCACGACCGGCCGGACGGGAATCAGCTCGTGGACCGGGTCCAGGTTGGCGTACTTCAGGCACAGCTCCCGCACGAACGGCAGCCGCTTGTCGATGACCTGCTCGCCGATCTGCCGGATGTCGAGACTGACGTAGGCGCCGTACGGCCCCTCGAGCGTGCGCCCCCTGTCGAGCTCCTTGACGAACGCCTGCGACAGGCGATCGCGGGGCCCGAGCTCCATCGACCGCAGCACGGGCTGCGGCTCCGGCTTGCCGAGGTCGTAGTCCTGCAGATACCGGTAGCCGTCCTTGTTCACCAGCCACCCGCCCTCGGCCCGCGCGGCCTCGGTGATCAGGATCCCCGTCTGCGGGAGCCCCGTGGGGTGGTACTGGACGAACTCCATGTCCTTGAGCGGCGCGCCCGCGCGGTAGGCGAGCGCCATCCCGTCGCCGTTCTTGATGTTGGCGTTGGTGGTGAACGGGAAGATCTTGCCGCAGCCGCCGGTGCACAGGATCACCGCCTTGGCGGCGATGCTGTGGATCTGCCCGGTGGCGATCTCGATGGCGACCACGCCCAGGCAGCGCCCGTCGTCGACCAGCAGCCTCGTGACGAACCACTCGTCGTAGCGCTTGACGCTCTTGTACTTGAGCGACGTCTGGAACAGGGCGTGGAGCATGTGGAAGCCGGTCTTGTCGGCGGCGAACCAGGTCCGCTTCGCCCTCATGCCGCCGAACGGCCGCACGGCGACGGTGCCGTCCGGCTCCCGGCTCCAGGGGCAGCCCCAGTGCTCGAGCTGCACCATCTCCCGCGGCGCTTCCTCGACGAAGGCCTCGACGACGTCCTGATCGCACAGCCAGTCCGCCCCGGACACGGTGTCGTAGGCGTGCGCGTCCGTGCTGTCCTCGGCCTTGATCACCGCCGCCGCGCCCCCTTCGGCCGCCACGGTGTGGCTCCGCATCGGGTAGACTTTCGACACGACGGCGACGTCCAGGTCCGGTCTGGCCTCGGCCGCGGCGATGCTCGCGCGCAGGCCCGCACCGCCGCCGCCGACAATCAACAGGTCGCAAGAGAACTCAGCCATTCGTTACTTGGTGTAGGGCGCGCCCGCTCGCGCGCGCAACAGTCCGACAGGATAATCCACGCGGCTCGGTTACAGCAAGGCGGCGGCCGGCGGGGGCGGCCGGCGGTCAGGAGTCGCCGAAACGGGACGGTACCATGATCGCGAGCGCGGGATCGTCCTTCTCGTGGAGCACCAGATCGGCGACCAGCGCGGCCGTCAGCGGCGCGAGGAGAATGCCGTTGCGGTAGTGCCCGGTGGCGTACACCAGCCCGGGCAGACGCGCCGACGGCCCGACGACCGGCAGCTCGTCGGGCGTGGCCGGCCGCAGGCCGACGCGCGCCTCCCGGAACCACGCCTCCCCCACCCCCGGGATGATTGCCTGCGCCCTCTCCAGGAGCTGCCGCACCCCGGTCACGGTGACCCGCTCCTCGAAGCCGACGTCCTCGATCGTCGCCCCCGCCAGCACGGTGCCGTCGGTCCACGGCACCAGGTAGCAGTGCGCCGCCCAGACCACGCGCGAGAGCGGCCGCGCCGGCCAGCCGAGGTGCAGCAACTGGCCGCGCACCGGCCGCACCGGAATCGTCTCGGCGTCCTCGATCTCCACCTGGCCCGACCAGCTCCCGGCCGCCAGCACCACCCGCTCGCAGGCGATCACCTCGCCGCCGGTCTCCACGCTCAGGTCGCCGCCCCGCCGCGAGACCCTCGCGACCGCGGTCGAGGTGACGAACGTCACGCCGTGGGCGCCGGCCGCGCGCTGCAGCGCGCCGGCCAAGTCGGTCGCGCCGACGAACCCGTGCGGATGCACCAGCAGGCCGCCGGCGATGTGGCCCGCGAGCCGGGGCTCGGCCTCCCGCACGGCGGCCCCCGCGAGCACCTCGACCGGGACCCCGCCCGCGCCGTACGTACGCCCCTTGGCCTGCAGCCGGGCGAACGACGCCTCGCCGTCCGCGACCTCCAGGGTGCCGCTGCGCACGTACTGCACCGCGGCGCCCGAGTCCTCGACGACGCGGGCGACGAACTCGTCGTAGAGCGCCAGGCTGCGTGCGCCGAGCTCGACCAGCGGGCGCGCGTGCGCCTCGAGATACGGCGCCAGCACGCCGGCCGACGCCTGCGTGGCGCCCTGCCCGACCTCGCGGCGGTCGATCACCTGCACGCCGGCGCCGCGGCGCGCCAGCTCGTAGGCCACCGCGCAGCCGATGATCCCTGCGCCGACGACGACCACCTGCGATGTCCGCGCCATGGCGTCACGTCATGGCAGCCAGCGCGCGATGGCGATGCACAGGCTCGGCAGGCCGTAGAACAGCAGCGCCACCCAGACGACCGTCAGCTTGCGCGACCGCACGGCCAGCCGCGTGATGCCCCGGGCCACGTCGAGGGGCACGCGCCGGATCCCCCGCACCGGATAGATGATCGCCAGCCCGCTGAGGTTGAAGAGCAGATGCACGAGGGCAATCTGGAGGCCCTCGGCGGCGTGCGGCCCGGAGACGGCCAGCGCCGCGAGCAGCGCCGTGACGGTGGTCCCGATGTTCGCGCCGATGGTGACCGGGAAGGCCTGCTCCAGCCGCAGCAGGCCGGCGCCGCCGAGCGGGACGAGCACGGACGTGGTGATCGAGCTCGACTGCACCATCGCCGTCACCGCCGCGCCGATGAGCATCGCGAGCACGGCGCTGCGCCCGAGGGCGTCGTTCACCGTGCTCTCGACGCGCGTGTGGAGGGCGGTCCGCAGGACCCTCACGAGCAGGAACAGGGCGAAGAAGATGAAGAGCCCGCTGATCGCGATCAGGAAGACCGCCTGGCCCTGCGGCGCCGCGAAGACGGCCCCGCCCAACGCCACGAACGGCCCGAACCCCGCGCTCAGCGCCGTATCGAGCGGACTCTCGTAGGCGACCCCGCCGACGCCGCCCAGCGACCCGGCCAGCCATACCGCGGTCTGACGGAGATAGCCCGTCGCCAGCTCGAACGGCAGGAGGACGAGCACGGCGAAGTAGTTGAAGGCGTCGTGGCAGATGGCGACCGGGAACGCCCGCTCGAACTCGTCCCGGCGTCCCAGGTGGGCGAGCGACACCACCGTGGCCGTCACCGTCGTCCCGATGTTGGCCCCCATCACCATCGGGACGGCGTTGGCGAGCGGCAGCGGGTGCTCGGGCGCCGCCACCAGCGCCACGATCATCGAGGTGGTCACCGACGAGCTCTGGACCAGCGTCGTGGCCAGCAGGCCGGCCAGGAGACCGACGAGCGGATTCTCGGTGGCCGCGAAGAAGCTGCCGATCAGGTCCTCGCCGAGCAGCCTGAACCCGGAGCCCAGCCCCTTGACGCCGATCAGGAACACGAACAGCAGCAGCAGCGCCGTGGCAACGCGGGGGAGCAGCGTGGGCGTAGGGCCCTCGGGTCGTCGCGCTGGGGTGGGCAAGCAAGCCCATTATATGCGAGCGGAACGCCCCGGATCGGCGGCCCGGGCCCGCGCATCGCCCGTGCTATAGTTCGGCCGTGTGGCAGGATGAGATCACCGAGGCGGTGCTCTCACGGGAGGAGGTGGTCCGCTACCTCCGGGGCGGCGGGGGCGAATCGGCCCATCAGGCGGCGCTGCGGGTCCACGGCTACCTGCACGAGCTGCGGACCACCCAGCGGTACCGGATGTACCGCGCCCTGCAGCATCCGCTCTACCCCATCCTCCGCAAGATCGACCGCCGGCAGGAGCACGTCGAGCGCGCGCAGGCCGCGGTCGGCGCGGGACGCCGCGTCATCTACGCCTCGAACCACAAGAGTCATCTCGACTATCTCGTCCAGCCGATCGTCCTCGACGACCACGGCGTGCGCCCGCCGGTGATCGCCGCCGGCATCAACCTGTTCGGCGGCGCGCTCGGCTGCCTCCACCGGCACGTGACCGGCGCCATCCCGATCCGGCGCGAGATGAAGGACCCGGCGTACCTGGCCACCCTCAAGGCGTACGTCTCCGAGGTGCTGCGGCGGCACGACCTGTTCCTGTACCCGGAGGGGGGGCGCAGCTACAGCGGGGAGCTCAAGCCGTTCAAGACCGGCCTGCTGCACGCGGCCGCGCAGGCGCGCCGCGCGGACGCCGTCGTCGTGCCCGTCGCCGTCACCTACGACTTCGTCCTGGAGGACGTCATTCTGGCGCGCCAGCGGGTCAAGCGCCGCCAGCGGCCGTTCGCGCTCGAGGTGGCCGAGATGGCCCGCTGCGCCGTCGGGTACCAGAGCCGGGCCGTCGTGAGCTTCGGCGCGCCGATTCTGCTCGGCGCCTACGATCCGGACTGCCGGCGCTCGATGGTGCAACTCGCCCGGCGCCTCCGGTCCGAGATCGGACGGCTCGGCAAGGTGTTGCCGGCGGCGCTGGTGTCGGCCGCGATGCGCCCCTCCCTGCACCGGCGCGAGCTCGAGGAGCGGATCGATCAGCTCCTGGAGATCCTGCGCATGGCCGGCGCCAACCTCGACGTCCGGACAGGCCGCGAGGCCCTCGACGCCGCGGCCGAGCCGCTGGCGGCGCGGGGCATCATCGTCATGCAGGGCAACCGCTACCGCATCCGCCAGCGCGGCGTGCTCCGCTACTACACGCGCTCCATCCGCCACCTGGTGCACGACCGCGGGCGCTCCGCGCTGACGCACTGAGCGGCTGACGCCCGATGCGGGACGCGCTGTCGCGGGCCTTCTTCCTGGCACTCGCCCGCAGCACCCTGCTCAAGGCCGGCGCCTCGCGCTACGGCATGCGAGGCAGCGGCGGCTTCGCCCGGCGCTTCGTCGGCGGCGAGACCCTCAACGAGGCGATGCGCGTCGTCGAGGATCTCGACCGCCAGGGGTTCACCCACACGCTGAACTACCTGGGCGAGCACGTGGCCTCGGCCGAGGTGGCGCGCGGCGCGACCGAGGACTACCTGGAGATCATCGAGCGCGTGGGAGCAGCCGGCCTGCCCTGCAAGATCTCGGTGAAGCTCTCGCAGATCGGCCTGGAGCTCGACCGCGCGCTGTGCGCCGACAACCTGCGCCGGATCCTGACCGCGGCCGGGGAGCGGGACGGGTTCGTCCGCATCGACATGGAGGGGTCGGCGACCGTCGACGCGACGCTCGGGATCTTCGAGGCCGTCTGGAACGAGGGCCTGCGCAACGTCGGCGTCGTGCTGCAGGCCTATCTCCACCGCACCGCGGCGGACCTGCGGCGGGTCGTGGCGCTGGGCGCCCGCGTGCGCCTCTGCAAGGGCGCGTACAAGGAGCCTTCCAAGGTCGCCTACCAGGAGCGGGCGGACGTCGACAACGCGTTCCTGCGCCTGATACCCGTGCTGCTCGCCGAGGGCCACGCGCCCGCGATCGCGACGCACGACCGGCGGGCGATCGACGCGGCCTGCCGCTGCGCGGAGGAGCGCGGCATCGGACCCGACCGGTTCGAGTTCCAGATGCTGTTCGGCGTGCGCCGGGACCTGCAGGCGGAACTGCGCGACCGGGGCTACGCGGTGCGCATCTACGTCCCGTTCGGACGCCAGTGGTTCCCGTACTTCATGCGGCGGCTGGCGGAGCGGCCGGCCAACGTCGCCTTCGTCGTGCGCAGCCTGCTGCGCGAGCGGTCGGGCGACGCTCCTGACGGCACCGACTAGCCGGCGGC
This sequence comes from Vicinamibacterales bacterium, assembly GCA_965222265.1. Classification (GTDB taxonomy): domain Bacteria; phylum Acidobacteriota; class Vicinamibacteria; order Vicinamibacterales; family UBA8438; genus JAAXGX01. Next base: position 2,579,293 of record CBDCTP010000003.1, on the reverse strand, counting down.
CGCGTCAATCCACCCAGTCGGCGATGAAGATGTTGGTGTCGCCCTCGGCCGCCGCATCCCGGTTCGAGGCGAAGATCAGCTTCGTCCCGTCGGGCGAGAACATCGGGAAGCCGTCGAACACGTCGGTGAACGTGATCTGCTCCAGCCCGGTGCCGTCGAGGTTGATCATGAAGAGGTCGAAATTCCGGCCGCGCGGGTTGTGCAGATTCGACGAGAAGATGAGGCGCTCGCCGTCGGGATGCCAGTAGGGCGCGAAGCTGGCCCCGCCGAAGTCGGTCACCTGCCGCAGGTTGCTCCCGTCGGCGTCCATGACGAACACCTCGGTCGACGTCGGGCGCCAGAGGCCCTCGTCGAGCAGCCGCTTGTAGTCGTCGTACTCCTGGCCGTCCGGGATCTCCCGGCCGCGGAAGATGATCCGCGAGCCGTCGGGCGAGAAGAACGGCCCGCCGTCCGGGCCCTGGCGGTGCGTCAGCCGGCGCACGTCGGAGCCGTCGCCGTTCATGGAGTAGATCTCCATGTCGCCGTCGCGCACGCTCGTGAACACGATGCGGCCGTCCGGCCCGACCGTGGCCTCGGCGTCGTAGCCGGGCTCGTCCGTCAGCCGCGTCAGCCCGCTGCCGTCCGGGTTGGCGCGGAAAATGTCGAACGTGTCGTAGATGGCCCAGACGTAGCCCATCCGGAAGCTCGGCGGCGGCGGGCAGGCGGCGTCGCCGAGGTGGGTCGACGCGTAGAGGATCGAGTCGCCGCCCGGATAGAAGTAGCCGCACGTCGTGCGGCCACCGCCGGTGCTCACCATCTGCTGGTTCGAGCCGTCGAGGTCCATGCGGAAGATCTGGTCGCACGGCACGCCCTCGCGCGTCGACTGGAAGATGACCTGCGACCCGTCGAACGAGAAGTAGGCCTCGGCGTTCTCGCCGCCGAAGGTGAGCTGGCGGACGTTGGCGAGGTGGACTTCGCCTCCAGCCGCATCCTCCTGGGCAACCGTGCCGGCGGCGGCCAGCGGCGCGAGCAGCAACGACAGCGCGATCAGCGTCCTCCGGACGCGGGGGCGGTTCGACATCGGTTCAATCCTCCCTGTCGTGCGAGCCTGACGTGTCATTGTCGCCCGACCAGCTCCAGCAATCCAAGCGTGAGCCAGGGCACGTAGGTGATGACGAGCACGCCGATCCCGAGTATCACCAGCAGGGGCACGGACGCGCGGTACACCTGCAGCAGCGGGCGGTCGAAGCGGTAGGAGGCCAGGAACAGGTTGAGCCCGACCGGCGGCGTGAGGTACCCGAGCTCCAGGTTGGCGATGAAGATGATGCCCAGGTGCACCGGATCGATGCCGTAGGCGGCCCCGATGGCGCTGATGAGCGGCACCACGACGACGATGGCCGAGAAGATGTCCATCAGGCAGCCCACGATGAGCAGGAAGACGTTGAGCGCCAGCAGGAACACCAGCGGCGACTCGATGCGCGCCTGCGTCCACTCGAGCAGCCTGAACGGAATGTCGACGTCGACCATGTAGGCGGTGAAGCCCTTGGCGACCGCCAGGATGATCAGCACCCCGCCGATCAGCACCACGCACTCCCGGAACGCCTGCTGCAGGCCGGCGCGGAGCCGGAAGTCGCGGTGGACGGCGCCCGTGACGATGGCCGCGTACAGCGCGGACAGTGCGGCGGTCTCCACCAGCGTCGCCCGCCCGCTGAGCAGCGCGCCGAGCACGACCAGCGGCAGCGCCAGCTCCCACTTCGCCGCCCACAGCGCGCGGCCGGCCTCCGCCCCCTCGAACGCGTGGCGGCCCGCGCCGGTCAGCAGGCCCTCGCGCATGCCCCAGGCCGCCACCAGCCCGATGAGCAGCAGCCCGGGCAGGATGCCGCCGACGAACAGGTTCTCGGGCGCGGTCTGCGCGACGATGGCGTACAGGATGAGCGGCATCGCCGGCGGCAGCAGCAGCCCCAGCGAGCCGGAGGCGGTCAGCAGGCCGACCGAGAACCGGTCGCGGTAGCCGTCCTTCAGCAGGGCCGGCAGGAGCAGCCCGCCGAGCGCCAGGATCGTGACGCCGGAGCCGCCGGTGAAGATGGTGAAGAACGCGCAGACGACGGCGCAGACGATGGCCGTCCCGCCCGGCAGCCAGCCGACCAGCGCGCGGAACACCCGCAGCAGCCGCTCGGACGACTGCCCCTGCGCCAGGATGAAGCCGGTCAGCGTGAACAGCGGTATCGACGGCAGGTGCGGCTCGGTCGCGAGGTCGTAGGCGTAGAGCGGCACGGCCGCGGGGTCGAACGCGTCGACCATGTAGAGAAAGACCGCCGCACCCGCCAGCACCGTGAAGATCGGCGCCCCGGCCAGCGCCGCCAGCACGACCAGCACCACCCAGGGCCAGCCCGCGCCGCCGGCCAGCAGGCACGCCCCGTCCTCGCCCGCGGCGCACGCCGCGCCCGTCCCGCTCAGCCACACGCCCGCGACGAGGCCGGCCGCCGCGACCGCGCGGGCGCCCCAGCCCCCGGCGCGCCACGCCAGCCGCAGGGCGACGACGCCGAAAGCGAGCGGCAGCACGAGCTGGAACACCCACGAGGGAATCCCGAGCGCGATGTCGCCCCCGATGTCCATCTCGATGGCCACGACGTCGATGGCCGACCACGCCAGCAGCGCCGTGACGACGCAGCCGACCGTGGCGGCGAACGCCTGCGCCGCGCGCCGCGCCGCGCCCTCGGGAATGAAGGTCGCGGTGGCGAGCGCGATCAGCTTGTCCTGGCGCGCCGCGATGGCGGCCCCCAGGAACGCGACCCACAGGGTGAGGTGCTGGACGAAGGGAATGGAGCCGGGGATCCCGCCCGTCAGAAACGGGCGCACGATGATCTCCGCCAGCGGCAGCAGCGCCATCGCCGCCAGCGCCAGCGCCGCGCCCAGCTCCTCCGTCCGGTGCAGACCGCCGAGCGCACGCCGCAGGGAAGCGGCGACTTGGGGAGGCTTGCTCATCTGGGAGGTCTGCTCATCCGCTCGGACGTGCGGCAGTCGACGCGCTCACCGCGGGCCGCAGGTGTCGCGGTGTTCGGCGATCCGAGCCCGAACGGGTCGATCGTAGCGGATTACGACGGCGGGAATGCGGACATCGATCGATGCGCCTTCGCACAGCGCCGAGGGACCAAGACGTCGGCGGGTAGAACGGCCGACGTCCTGGCGACGGCTGGAGACAATGTCGAGTCGACGCCGCGACAAGACGGCGGCCGGCGCCCCGGCCTGTTAACCCATGTTCAACAGGATTCCCGACGATTTTGTAGATTTGGGCGATATTTCAGGGGTCGCAGGCCCGTAACTTGTCGATTCTAAAGAAGCGGGGGTTGGCGGAGCGGAATGTAGTGCCATAATCGTCAGGAATGTCTTGCTTCGGGGAACGTGCACCCGCTATCGTGGGCGCATGTTCATTCGGCGCACACAAACCCGGCGGACCGAAGACGGACAGCCCTACTTCTCGCATCGCCTCGTCCACTCCGAGCGCATCGGCAAACGCCGTCCGCCAGCGCACCCTGCTCAATCTCGGACGCCACTTCGACATTCCCCAAGCGCAATGGCCGCTGCTCTGCTCCCGCATCGACGACATCCTGACCGGCCAGACGCCGTTGGTCGCCGACTGCCCGACCGCCGTCGAACACGAAGCCCAACGGATAGCCGCACAGTTGATCGCCCGCGGCACACCCGCGCAGGGACCGGCCGCCGGGCCGCCAGACGTGCAGCCGGTCGACGTCGACTCGCTGCGCCTGGTCCGCCCCCGCAGCGTCGGCGTCGAGCAGGTCGGCCTGTGGGCCCTGGAGCAATTGGGCCTGCCGACCCTGCTGGCCGAGTTGGGCGTCAACGGCGCGTTGCGCACCGCGGCGGCCGGCGCCGTCGTCGGGCGTCTGGCCCGGCCGGCCTCGGAGCGCGCGACGCACCGCTGGCTGCAAACGCGCAGCGGCCTCGGCGAGTTGCTCGGCGTCGACTTCGAGACCGTCAGCTCGATGCAGCTCTACCGCGCCTCGGACGCGCTGGTGAAGCATCGCGAGGCGATCGAGGCACATCTGTTCGAGCGCGCCATGGGGCTGTTCGACCTGCAGCCGACGGTGACGCTCTACGACCTGACCAACACCTATTTCGAAGGCGAGGCGGGCGCGCAGCCGCAGGCCAAGCGCGGACACTCGAAGGAGAAGCGCAGCGACTGTCCGCTGCTGACCCTGGGCCTGATGCTCGACGCCAGCGGCTTCGTGCGCCGCTCGCAGGTCTTCAGCGGTAACGTCCGCGAGCACCGCACGCTGGCCGGCATGCTGGAGGCTCTCGACGCGCCGGCCGGCGCCCTGGTGGTCATGGACCGCGGCGTCGCCACCGAAGCCGCCATCGGGTGGCTGCGCGACAACGGCTACCGCTATCTGGTCGTCAGCCGCGAACGCCACCGGCAAGTCGACGCCGATGCCGCCGTGGCGATCCAAACGCAATCCAAACAGACCGTGCATCTGCACAAGGTGGTCTCGACCGACCCCGACGAGGTCCGCCTGTACTGCTACTCGGAGCAGCGGGCCGAAAAGGAGCAGGCCATCGTCGAGCGATTCGCCACCCGCTTCGAGGCCGCCCTCGCCCAGCTCAACGACGGGCTGGCGCGCCCCCGCGCCCACAAGCGCCTCGGACAGGTCTGGCAGCGCATCGGGCGACTCAGAGCCAGGCATACCCGCGTCGCCAAGCACTACCAGATCGAGGTCACCCCCGACCGGACCGGTGAGAAGGCCGCCGCCGTCACCTGGACCCGCCGGCCCCAGGATGGCTCGATGGCCACCCATCCGGGCGTCTATTGCCTGCGCAGCAGCGAGACCGACTGGGACGAAGACGCCTTGTGGCGCACCTACACCACCCTCACCGACGTCGAGGCCGTCTTCCGCGCGCTCAAGTCCGAACTCGGCCTGCGCCCCATCTACCACCACAAGCCGCAGCGGGCCGACGGCCACCTGTTCATCACCGTCATCGCCTACCAGCTCGTGCAGGTCATCCGCACCCGGCTGCGAGCCCACGGCGAACACGCCAGTTGGACCACGCTACGCCGCATCCTCGAAGGCCAGCAGCGCGTCACCGCCACCTTCCGGCGCCCCGACCGACGCACCCTGCACGTGCGCACCGCCACGCAAGCCGAACCCGAACAGCGGGCCATCTACGACGCGCTCGGCATCGACCCGCAACCGGGAGGCGTCCGCAAGACGACCATCTGACCGACCCGTTCCCGGTTTGCGCACGTTTGTAGTGCCACTTGAGCATTCTTGCCAGCGTAAACCGCTGATTCTACAGTAGCTTAGCAATGCCGCTGTTAAACTTGGGCTACCGCCGCTGCTGCTGCTCGGCATCGTCTTGCGCCGGACGGAGCGAGAGCGGCTGGCCCTGGAACCGGCGCCCGCGGCGCGGGCAGCGGACCGTGCCGCGGGAGAGACGAGAGCCGAGCCGGCGGGTTCCCGCGTCCCTCCGCTCGGCGCACCCGCGCGGCCGTCGTGGCTCGGGGCCACGTGGAGCGAGGCGGCCTGGCACCTGGCCCTCTCCTTCCGCGGGTGGGGGACGCCCCTCGCGCTGCTCGTCCTGGCCGCCATGGGCGTGGGCGGGTCGTTCGTCCACATCATCCTGCACGCCGACGGCCCCCTCCTCCCGCGCCCCGATCTCATCGAGCCCTTGTTGGTCGAGTTCTACTACCTCGTGATCGTGTTCATGGTGGCCGGGTTCGTCGGCGTCATGGCTCGCCGGGACGACCGCGCCGGCTTCGGCGAGATCGCCGACGCCACCCCCGCGCCCCTGGGCAGCCGGGTGGCGGGCCGCGCCCCCGCCGCTGCCGCCGTCACCGTGGTGTTCGCCCTGACGCCGGTGCTCGCGGTGTGGATCGTGACGGCCTTCGCGACCCCCGACGCGTTCAGCCTGTTGGACCCGACCCTCTACTTCGGGTTGTTGCTCGCACCGTCCCTGCTGGAGCTGTGCGCGCTGGTGCTGCTGGCCCACGCGCTGATCCGCCACGCGGGGGCGGCCCACGCGGTAGGCGTCATCTGTGCGTTCTTCGTCGTGGTCAACCACGAGCTGGGCGTCACCACCTACCCGCCGGCCGAGGTCGGCGTGCCGCCGAGCATCACGCTGTCGGAGTTTTCCGGGTGGGCGCCGTGGCTGGGCTACGTGCTGACCGCCGACCTCTTCAAGCTGGCCGTCGCGGTCGCCATCGTCGCCCTGGCGTGGCTCGCCTGGCCCCGCGGCACCGCGCTCACGGTGCCACTCCGCTGGCAGACAGGTCTGGGCAGGCTGGTGGGCGGTGCGGGCGCGCTGGCAGCGGCCGCCGTCGCCCTGGCCATCGGGGTCCACACCGTGCTGCACGAGCGGCTCGTGGTGGTGGGCGGCTACGAATCGGCGGCGGCAGAAACCGCGGGCGACGCCGCGTGGGAGGCGCGCTGGTGGGCCGCCGCAGCGCCGTTCGCGGTGACGGGCGGCGAAGTGGCCATCGAGATCGACCCGGCCGAGCGGCGCGCGACCGCCCGCTGGCGTCTCGAGGGGGTGCGCTCGAGCTCCCGGATTCTGCACGGCTCGCTTCCGCACGGCGCCGAGATCGCGGGCGCCATCGTCGACGGGCGCGAGGAATCGGTGACCGTGGAGTTGGATCACTTCGCGCTGCCGCTCGACGCCTGCGGCCCCGTGGGCTTGGCCGTAGCGAATCAGGAGTCTGCCGCCCGCATGCGGGAGCCAGGGGCACCGGGGGACGAGCGACCCGGATCCGAGGCGGACGACTGCACCGTGGAGCTGGAGGTGGTCGCCCGCGGCGAAGGATGGTCGGCCGCGGGGGAGAGCCCGTGGCTGCACCCCTCCGGCGTGTGGCTGCGCGCCGCCGACCTGTTGCCGGTCCTGGGCCACGACCCCGACCGGCTGGTGCGCGCGCCTCGCGAACGCCGGACCCACGGCCTAGGCCCCCTCCCCGCCGATGTCGCGGCCGGCGCGCTGGCGCCCGCGGCCGGGGTGGCGCCCGCAGGTGAATGGCACTGGTCCGTGACCTTCGTCGGCGCCGGTCGCGATTCGGACCACCCCGGCGGCACCGCGGTCGCCGCCACGGGCCGCACGGATGGACCATTGGACTTCGCCGCCGCGTGGTGGCCTGACGCGCCGGTCGGGACGCGCCGCGGCGGCCTTGCCGCGCTGCACGGGCCGGAGCGCACGCGCGACGCCGGCGGCGTCCTCGAGGAAGTCGCGGCGATGCACGCCTGCGTCGAGGCGACCCTCGGCCGCGCTCCCGCGGTCCGCACGGTGCTGCAGGCGCCGCGCGAGCGCGGCGAGGCCGCCCTCCACGGCAACCTGCTGTGGCTGCCCGAGCACGAGGGTTGGGACATCGCCGGCGAGGGCTTCGCCCGGTGGCAGCGCCGCGCGACGATCGCGGCGGCGCTAGGCGCGCGCGAGATGGCCGACCGGGCCGATCTGAGGAAGGAGCCCGGAGAGGACTGGCTGCGGGTCGGCGTTCCCGGCTGGGTCGGCCTCGAGTGCGTACGGCAGGAAAACGGGGTGGACGCGTGGCTGGCGCTGCAGGCGCGGGCCAGCGACCAGGTCGTCGCGGCGCTCGGCTCTCTCGACGCTCCCGCCGTGGGAGTCGCGGCGCTCGGCGACGTGCCGTGGGTGAAGGAATACACGCCGCTGGCGACGGTCGGCTGGGTGGAGTCCGTCGGTCCGGCCGCCGCCGGCGATGCGGTTGCCGCGGTGATCGCGGCGGTGCGAGGCGGCGCGCCGCTCGCCGACGCCCTGGCCGAAGCGGTCGGGGCGGGCGCCGCCGCGGCGCTCCTCGGACCGCCGGCGTCGTCCGACGTCCTGATCGCGCAGGCGGAGCGGACCCTCGATATAGCGGGCCAGCGCTGGCTCTGGCGTGACGGCGGCTGGGAGCCGGTGGCCGACGCCATCCACGTGACGCAGCGCTTCGACGACGACAGCGACCGGCGGCGGATCGGCCCGCTGCCGACGACCGTCGACCCGGAGGTGCCGTTCACGTTGATCGACGCCTGGCCGTCGTTCGAGCGGACGCCGACCGACAACGTCTGGCAGGGCGGCGGGAACGACTGACGGAGGCTTCAGATCCGCGAGTTGTGCCGAATCTTCCCCGGCGCCCGCTCGAGACCCGCAGATAGGCGACGGTCGAACATGGAACGCGTCGTGTTCCATGCTGCTGAACTGTTCGGTCAGAACGCGCTTGGGTTTCGCGTACCAGGCCCCCAACAGGCGCCCCTGGAGATCGACGGGGAGATCCTGAGGTTCGCGGCCCTGCAGTTGGGCGCCGACGCCGAGACGATCCACGCCTACGCCCGCCGGCAGCAGACGGTCTCCGCACATCAGCAGCGCATCGGCCAGTACCTGCGTCTGCGCACTTTCGACGCCGCCGCGGGAGAACGGCTGGCGCGGTTTCTCGAAGACGAAGCGCTGCGGCAGCGCGGGCACGTCCAGTGCGTCTGCTCCAACGCGGCCGGCTGGAGTGCCTCGTCCACCACGCGCCGCGCTTCTTCGACGTGCGCAGGATCGATTACCCACAGCTCGGGCCAAGCCTCGCCCGGCCCGAGCTCGGCCGCCGCGCCCGCCCGGTGCTCACCCAGGATTCTGCACTCGATGCCGCGCATCTCCAGGAGGTGCTTTAGTCCGGAGGGACGCCTTCGGCCATCGGGAGCGCTGGCGGACGCGGTCAGGCGCGAGCACGCGCAGCGGCCGAACCCGGCCTACTCTGAACCCGGCGATCTCCATCTCAAGTCAGCGACATCCGGGGACATTGACGGCGACGGCGATATCGACCTCGCGCTGGGACAGATCCGTGACCTCGATCCGACCCACCGTGACGGTACGGGCGGCGACGGCAGCGACGACGTTCAGCGACCGCCTCGTCTCCGGGACGGCGCCGGCGGTGCACGTGGTGGAGCTGCGGGATGCGATCCGGGCGCTGGAGTGAGGCACGTGGAGCGTATGTGATGTCTTGACATCACACTGCGGCGCATCTACGATGCACACGCCCCCATGCGGACCACATTGACGCTCGACGACGACGTGGCGGCGCTGCTCCGGCAGCAGGCGGCGACGCGCGGCGTATCGTTCAAGGAGCTGGTGAATCAGGCATTGCGCGCGGGGATCGCGAGAGAGATGACGCCGCGCGACGTCGAGGTGCCAAGGACGATTCCGCACTCCTTTGGCTTCCGTCAGGGCGTCGATCTCGACAAGCTGAACCAGCTCGCGGATGAGCTCGAGGCCGAGGCGGCCGTCGAATCGCTCGAGCGAAGCGGATGATTCTGCCGGACGTCAACCTGCTCGTGCACGCGCACAACAGCGACTCCGCCGTGCACGAGCCGGCCAGACAGTGGTGGGATCGGTGTCTCGCGGGAACCGAGGGTGTCGGTCTCGCCTGGATCGTGATGCTCGGGTTCATCCGCATCGCGACCCATCCGCGAGTGCTCCTTCGGCCGCTGCCCGTCGGCGACGTGCTCGACCGTATCGAGAGCTGGTTGCGGCTGCCGCACGTGCACGTCCCGCAGCCGTCGAGCCGGCACTTCAGCGGACTCAGAGTCAATCTGGAGGGCATCGGCACGGCCGGCAACCTGACCACGGATGCCCACCTGGCGACGCTTGCGATGCAGCGAGGCTACGTGCTCTACACGACCGATGCGGACTTCATACGCTTTCGGGGCCTGCGCTGGGTCAACCCGTGCCGCTGATGCCGCGTCGCCCGGGGCGCACCGCGACCTCGTCTCGGTGTTCGCGAGCTTGAAGAAGTGACGTTTTCTGCAGTGACGTCGACGGTCTGTTGACGACCTGCTGATCGCGTCAAGACAGTGTCCCAGCGTTTGAAGGGCAGGTTTCCTCTCACTCGACTTCCTCGCCCGCGGCGTTCGAGGGCGGGGCGGTCCAGCGCGGTGGGCCATTGCCAATCCCAGTCGGCGAGCGGTTTGAAGCGTCCGAGTCGGGCGCGGGCGAGTCGGCGCTCGACGCTGCGGCGTTGTTTGTCTTCGAGCTCGGCGGCGACGATGTGTTCGAGCAGGACGGTGGCGCTCCAGCGCTTGCGGGTGGCCTCGGCGATGCGGTCGTTGAGCTCGTCGGCGGTGCGGTCGAGTCCGAGGCGCCGCAGGTCTTGTCGGGGCGGCAAGAGGGCCGTGTGTGGTCACGTGGCCGCATGGGCGCTCGGGAAACTCCCCCGGGGACCCGAGAGCCGGCGCTGATCAAGGCGGCAGCGCGGCTCGCGCGGCCGGTGGCACGCGCGCACGGTGCCCGAGCATGGAGCGGCACAGGCTCGCCACGTGGGACGAGATGGACGCGGCCGGGCGCGTATGGACCGTTCCGGCCCTGCTGTTCGGATGAAGGCGAAGCGCGAGCACCGGGTCCCGCTGTGCGGCAAGACATGCTTCAGGACGGTCATAGGTGACACCCATCGAAGTACGAGGCGCCCGTACTCACAACCTCAAGGACCTTGACGTCGACGTTCCGAAGCACCGGCTCGTAGCGTTCACCGGCGTGAGCGGCAGCGGTAAGTCGTCGCTCGTGTTCGACACGATCTGCACTGAGGCGCAGCGCCAGCTCGTCGACACGTTCAGCACGTACGCCCGTCGCCGGCTGCCCCAGCTGACCCGGCCCCCGGTCGATGCAATCCGGAACATCTCGCCCTGCATCGTGATAGACCAAAAACGCCTCGGCGCCAGCAGCCGCAGCACCGTCGGCACCGCCACCGAGATCTACACCTACCTGCGGTTGCTCTTCTCGCGCTGCGGCCGACCGTTCATCGGCTGGTCGCACCGCTTCTCCTTCAATCACCCCGAGGGCATGTGCCTCGCCTGCAAGGGCCTTGGGAAACGCATCACGGTCGATATCGACAAGCTGCTTGATCTCGACCGGAGCATCGAGGAGGGCGCAATCCGCCATCCCGCCTACGCCATCGGCAAGTGGTACTGGCGGGAGATCATGCAGAGTGCGGTGGTCCCGGTCCGCAAGCCTCTAGGCCAGTTCACGGCCTCCGAACGTGAGCGCCTGCTGTGGGCGGAAGGCGTGAAGATCGAAAAGTCACACGAGGGTGCGACGTACGTGGGGAAGTTCTACGGCGTCGCCCGCAAGCTCGAGAAGTTGCACATCGACAAGGACGAGGACCAGATATCGCGTACTGGCAGAGAGGCGTATCGGCGGCTGTTCACGGAGCTGGCGTGTCCCGATTGCGGGGGTGTCCGGCTCAATGCCGAGGCGCGCGCGGTCAAGTTGGCGGGTGGGTGGACCATCGCCCGGCTCGTCGAGTGCGAGCTGAGCGAGCTGGACCGGATACTGGAGGAACTCGCCGCACGCGACGAGTACGGGCATATCCGCGACATCGTCGCGACGCTGGTCGCGCGGATGCGCGAAACGCTCCGGCAACTGATCGACATCGGGGTCCGCTACCTGACGCTCAACCGCGGCGTGCCGACGCTGTCCGGCGGCGAGAGCCAGCGGGTGAAGATGGCCCGCCAACTCGACTGCGACCTCGTCGATCTCATCTACATCCTCGACGAGCCGACCGTTGGGCTCCATCCGCGGGACATCGATCACCTCATCGTCATGCTCTACCGCCTGCGCGACCACGGCAACTCGGTACTCGTCGTCGAGCACGACCCGGCCGTCATCCGTGCCGCCGACTGGGTCGTCGACATCGGCCCTGGCGCTGGCGGCGGCGGCGGCGAACTTGTATTCAGCGGCCGACTCGACGACCTGCTGCGCACGGATACCGCGACCGCGCGCGCCCTCAGCGATCAGGCCGCACCCCCGCGCCGCGCCCGCCGGCCCTTCGACGACGCGTTCCTCACCGAGAATGCGACGTCCAACAACCTGCGCAACGTCACCGTTCGCATACCGAAGGGCGTGCTGACGTGCGTCACCGGCGTCGCGGGGTCGGGTAAGAGCTCGCTGGTGGCGGAGTTCATCGATACCCTCCGGCGTCGGTTGCCCGGCCCAGGACGAGGCGGCGAGGTGGTCGTCGTCGATCAACGCCCCGTCGGGCGTTCGTCCCGTTCCAACCCCGCCACCTACGTCGGCGTGTTCGATCCCATCCGGCGGGCGTTCGCCGCCGGCAACCAGGTGTCGCCCGCGCTCTTCAGCTTCAACTCCAAGGGTTCCTGTCCGAAATGCAAGGGCCGGGGCTTTCTGGAGGTCGAGCTGTCGTTTCTTGACGACGTGCGGCTGGAATGCAAGGTCTGCGAAGGCAGACGGTACCGGGACGACATCCTGAAACTGACCTACCACGGTCGCTCGATCTACGAAGTGCTGGAGATGACCGTTGCCGACGCCCTCCGGTTCTTCAAGTCAGTCGAGGATTCGCGGAAACGAAGCGCCGGTATCGCGCTGGGCCTGCAGCTACTGGTTGACGTGGGCGTCGGCTATCTGCGCCTCGGCCAGTCGCTCTCAACCCTCTCGGGCGGCGAAGCGCAGCGCCTCAAGCTCGCCTCCGAGTTGACCCGGACCGGCAACGTCTACGTCATGGATGAGCCGACGACCGGCCTCCACCCGGCCGACATCGACCGCCTGCTCGGCATCGTCGAGCGCCTCATCGCGGGCGGCAACACGGTGGTCGTCATCGAGCACAACCTCGACGTCATCGCCGCCGCCGACTGGGTCGTCGACCTGGGACCGGAAGGGGGGAAGGACGGCGGCGCCATCGTCGCCGAGGGCACGCCGGAGACGGTCGCCGCCCACCACGCCACCAGCCACACAGGGCGCTATCTGAAGGAACGGCTGGTGGCGGGCTGACCTCCCCCACCAGTTCACGAGAATCGAGTGCCGGCCGGCGCGGTGGCCCCGCAGGGCTCGACGCAAGCTGCTACGAACGCGACGTGAGGAGGACGAGAAGATGACCAGACGGAAGACGATGTTCCGAGGGCTGGCGGCGGTCGTGGTTCTGCTGGTCGCAGCGGGCGGGTTCGGTCTGTGGTGGGTCATGCAGCAGCCGATGTATCGGCCGGGCGCCCTTGCCAGGATGGGCATCGCGGATCCGCCGCGCGCATCCACCCATTGGGAAGTCGAGCCCGGCGTCGAGTTGTCGTGGTTCGCGGTCGGGGAGGGCGCGAACGTCCTCGTGATCCACGGGGGGCCCGGTATCCCGCAAACTGCATCCGCGCCGGCGTTCGACGCGCTCGGAGACGCCTATCGGTTTCACTACTACGCGCAGCGCGGCGCTGGGGAATCCTTCCGGCCGGCCATCGACTTCTCTGGCAGTCAGTGGGAGAACATTCAAGCGCTCGAGAGCGCGCTCGGCATCGGACAGCAATTGGCCGACATCGAACGGATTCGGCGGTTGCTCGGCGACGAGCAGCTGCTCCTGGTCGGCCACTCGTACGGCGCCCTTTTGGCAGCCCTCTACGCCGCCGAGATGCCGTGGCATGTGGGGGGCCTCGTGCTCATCGCACCCGCCAATCTGGTGATCTTCCCATCCTCGCGTGGCGGCCTGTTCGACAACTTGCGAGACCGATTGCCGGCCGCCGATCGGCCGGCCTACGACGCATGGGTGGAGGAATACTTCGACCTTGGCGGGATCTTCGCGAAGACCGAGGCCGAGCTGGCCGCCAGCGATGCCGAACTGGTCCGCTTCTTTGCGGCGGGCGGCGGGAGCGTTCCCGTCGCCGTCTCGCCTCCGCCGCGTCTGCTGGGCGCTTGGCACGCCCGCGCACAGTACTTCTCGATGGGCCGCCGCCACGACTATTCCGATGCACTGGGGGCGATTGCGGCGCCGACCCTGATGGTTCACGGCGGCAACGATCTCCAGCCGATCGAGGTAGCGAACGACTATGCCGCTTGGATCCCGAACAGCAGCGTCGTGACCATCCAGGGCTCTGGGCACTTTCCCCACTACACCCACGGCGAAGCCCTCGCCCCGATAGTTCGGGAGTTCCTGGATGGACTGGCGGCGGGGGAGCCGCGCGTTGCGCTGCCGGTTGGCCGGCCGCAACTCACGCTGCCTGACTGATCGCCGGCGCGCCGGGTTCGTCTCACTCGCCGAGACCCGCGAGCAGGCCGGCGATCAACAAGCGGCTTGGAAATTGGCGCTCGACGCCGGCACTGCTCAGTCGGCGCCTCCTTGTTGGCCGGACACGGGGCCGGCCGCGATACAACTGTGCCTGGAGTGCTCGCCTGGAAAATCACTCGCCGCGCGCTCGCGCGCAGCTGTAGGAATATCGCTTTAGTACCACTAATTTTTCCAAGTATATCGCCAATCGGTCGTCACCGGGTTGCTAGGATCCGATGGTAATCCGAATAGGAGGTCGATTGCCTCGTACCAGGTTGTGTAGGCCCAGCGAATCTGATCGCGCCCTACACTCGCCGGCCAAGGTGAGGACTCCCATGCGCGCGACGATAGTCGCCGTGGCGGCTGCGATGTCCAGTGGAGAAGTCGAGACTCCGGTGGCGTACGACCCTGCCGGGGTACCTCCGCCGATGTTGCCCAGATGAAGCGCGAGCGGGTGTTGCTGGCCATGCTCCGGCAGGTGCTCTACGTGGCGGCGACGGTTGCGGCGGCGCTCGCCTTCACGTGCGTCGCCCGCGGATAGAGACGGAGGATCCACATGACGCAAGACGCGGTCTCGCACGAGGAGCTGGACGACCGGCTCGAGGGGCTGATCCAGGCGACCCGGGCGAACTCGGCGGCGCACGGCAAGGACTCGCCGCCGGGTATCGAGGTGCTGGCGACCCGCGGCGGCCAGCGGCCAGGCAAGTGAAGCCGCCGCGGGTGCGCGGCAGGGTGACCGCACCGCGCACCCGCGTGGGAATGGCAGGAAGGCCGAGGTGTCAGTCGCCAGCCGGCCAGAGCACGCCCTGGTGCGGCGTCCGGATCGGGCCCTCGCCCTTGTAGACGAATTTCTGCAGGCGCTTCCCCTCGAACGTCTCGGTCGTGTAGACGTTGCCGTGCGAGTCGACCGCGACGTTGTGCGTCCCGTAGAACTGCCCCGGCTGCCGGCCGCCGTTGCCGAAGCTCGAAACCAGCGTCAGCGACTTGCGGTCCACGATGTAGACCTTCTCGTTCACGCCGTCGGCCACGTACAGATACTTCTGCTCGCCGTCGTGCGAGAACGCGATGTCCCACACCGAGCCCGCGCCCAGGGTCTCCTTCTCGATGAACAGCTCCTTCACGAAGGTGCCGTCGGGATTGAACACCTGGATCCGGTCGTTCACGCGGTCGCAGACGTAGAGCAGGCGGTCGTGCGACATCTCGGCGCAGTGCACCGGCGTGCGGAACTGCTGGGCCGGCGCCGCCCGCGGGTCGTAGCGTCCCAGGTCCGTGTCGTCCGGCACGTTGCCGTACGCGCCCCAGTAGCGCTTGAACTCGCCCGTGTCCGCGTCGATCACCACCACGCGCTTGTTGCCGTAGCCGTCGGAGACGTACGCCTCGTTGGCCAGCGGGTCGACCGAGATCTCCGCCACTCGGCTGAAGTTCGCCATGTCGTTGCTGCCCATGCTCTGGCCGGCCCGGCCCACCTGCAGCAGGAAGTCGCCGTTGCGCGTGAACTTCAGGATGTGCGCGTCCTCGCGGTCGTTGCCGCCGATCCACACGTTGCCCTTGTAGTCGATCGTGACGCCGTGGTTCGACCGCGGCCACTCGAAGCCCTCGCCCGGGCCGCCCCAGTGCCGCAGCACGTTGCCCGCCGGGTCGAACTCGAGCACCGGCGGCGCCGGCACGCAGCAGTCGACCGCCACCGGCGGGTCGGCCGTGGCCTCGATCTCGCCGGCGTTGAGCGTCGCCTCGCGATGCACGATCCACACGTGGTCCCACTCGTCGACCGAGACACCGATCGCCGCCCCGATCACCCAGTTGTTGGGCAGCGGCTTCGGCCATAGCGGGTCGACCTCGAAGATCGGCCCCCAGGTCAGCCCCTCGCTTTGCGCCACCGCCGAGCGCTCCAGCGCCGACTGGCCGAGCGCCAGCGCCACGAACAGCACGACGCCGGCAACACCTACCCACAGCTTGCGGTTCCGTAGCAGGCTTCTCATGAACTCTCCTCGTTGCTCCGTGCTCAAGTCAGTTTCGCCCGCCGAATGTTGGCACACGCACGCCGGGGGCGCAAGTCTCTTCGTGGGCGGGCGCCTATCTCTGCGCCGCCGGATTGAGATAGCCCGCGGGCAGGACCCGGTCGGGGTCCGGGCGGATGCTCAGGTACGTCACGTGGTCCGCGATGTCCCGCCAGCCGTGGAAGACCCCGGCGGGGATCACCACCACGTCGCCCGCCGAGATCACGCGCACCTGGTTCCCGTCCTCCTCGAACGTGGCGCGGCTGCTGGGACCGACCGCGACCTGGACGACCTCCGCATCGGGCGCGATCGGCTGCCGGTCGACGACCTCCGTCCCGGTGACCAGCGTGCCCGAGCCCGACACCACGTAGTACACCTCGGTGACCTGGCTGTGCTCGATCGCCGGCGTCGGACCCGCGCTGTCGCCCGTCGGCCCACGGTGCAGCACGCCGACGGCGACGTTCAGCTTCCCGATGTCGACCACCCGGATCTGCCGGTCGATGCCGCCCTCGGGGCTGTTCAGGACGGCCTCGATGTCGGCCTTCAGGACGTCGGTGGCCAACTCCTGCGCGAACCCCGCGAGCGGGAAGAACGTGAGGGCTGCCGCAAGGGCGATGGCGAGTCTCGGCATGTCGGCTCCTGTTCCGGTGGTCGTGGAGTCTCCTAGAATAGCGCACGGCAGCCGCGACGCCGCTTGCCGCGGGCTGCCGGGGGAGAGCCGATGGCAACCTATACGCGCAAGGAGTTTCTCGGCCTCGGCGCCGTGCTGGCCGGCGGGGCCGGCCTGGCCAGGCCGCCGATCGCGGCAGCGCAGGAGCCTGCCGGCCAGGCTGGCCGGCCAGACCTGGCGGTTGTCAACGCCCGCGTCTACACCGTCGACGACGCGCTGCCCCGCGCCGAGGCGTTCGCGGTCCGGGGCGGCCGGTTCGTCGCAGTGGGCAGCACCGACGACGTCCGCAACCTCGTCGGTCCGGGTACCGCCGTGATCGACGCCGCGGGGATGACCGTCACGCCGGGGTTCATCGACACCCACTCCCATCCCAGCGGCGTGAACGAGCTCTACGGCGTGAACACGAACCTGCGGACAGTCGCGGAGATCCAGGCCGCCCTGCGCACCAGGGCCCTCGACGCACCGCCCGGCCGGTGGGTGCGGGGCTTCATGTTCGACGACACGAAGGTCGTGGACGGCCCGCTGCACCGGACCCACCTCGACGCAGCGGTGCCCGACCATCCCGTCAACGTGGCGCACCGCGGCGGGCACACCAACTGGTTCAACAGCATGGCGTTCGAGCTCGCCGGCATCACCCACGACACGCCGGACCCGCCCGACGGGCGGTTCGCGCGCGATGCCGACGGCGGCCTCTCGGGCATGGTGGCCGAGCACGCCCGGGACGTCTTCGACGACGTCGGCGAGCGCGAGGATCTCACCGCGGAGGAGCAACGCGCCCGCGCCAGCGAGGGGATGGCGCACATCTCGCGGCTGATGACCGCCGCCGGCCTCACCACCGTGCACGACGCGGGGGCGAGCCGCGGAAGGCTGATCGCCTATCAGGATGCCCGCGAGGCGGGCGAGCTGCGCCACCGCGTCTACGCCATGGTCCGCGGGCCGTACGAGCACCTGCGCAACGCCGGCGTCTACACCGGCTTCGGCGACGCGTGGGTGCGCATCGGCGGCGTGAAGTACAGCGCCGACGGGTCCGCCTCGGAACGCACGATGCGCATGAGCACGCCGTTCGAGGGCCGGCCCGACGACTACGGGATCCTGACGATGTCGCAGGACGAGATTCACGAGGTCGTCGAGGAGGCGCACCGCCACAACTGGCAGGTGGGCGTCCACGCCAACGGGGACGTCACCATCGACATGGTGCTGAACGCCTACGAGCGGGTCCTCGCCCGCTGGCCGCATCCCGACCGGCGGCACCGCATCGAGCACTGCTCGCTCGTGAACCCCGATCTGCTGCGGCGGATCCGGGACACCGGCTCGATCCCGACCCCGTTCTGGACCTACGTCCACTTCCACGGCGAGAAATGGCGGGAGTACGGCGCCGCGAAGATGGAGTGGATGTTCGCGCACCGCGCCTTCCTCGACTTCGACATCCCGGTGCCGGGGGCGTCCGACTACACGCCGGGGCCGTTCGAGCCGCTCATGGCGATCCAGAGCATGGTGACGCGCCGGGACTTCGACGGCCAGGTGTGGGGCGCCAGCCAGCGCGTGACCGTGGACGAGGCGCTGCGCATCGGCACCCTCCACGGGGCGCGGGCGTCCTACGAGGAACGGGACAAGGGCTCGATCGCCGCCGGCAAGCTCGCCGACTTCGTCATCCTCGAACGCGACCCGCACGACGCGGATCCCGACGACATCAAGAACATCGGGGTCGTGCGCACGGTGGTCGGCGGACGGACGATGCATCCGGCGTCTTGACATGGCCATGTGGCCATGGCTACGTCCGCACGGTGTGGCGGCAAGCCGGCCGGGTTTCTCCCGCTCCTACTTCAAACCCAGCTTCCGGCCGGCACCCAGCAGGACGATCGACTCGCGGATGCGCTTCTGGCGCGTGGCCGGCCGCCTGGCCGTGTGGATCCACGTCACGAACCGGCGCCGGTGCGTCGGGGCGAGGGCTCGAAAGAACTGCCACGCCCTCGGCTCGGCGCGGAACGCCGCGGCGATGTAGGCCGGCAACTCCGGTATTGCCGGCGGCGGCGACTGGACCAGGTCGGTCGGCGCCATGGCCAGTCCGGCGGCGGCGAGCAGGCCATCCCTCCTGAGCTCGAGCCAGCGCCCGCGGTTGGCGGCGGACCAGTTGCTTCGCGGCTGGCGGGGCGTGAACTTGCGGGCGTAGCGATCGTCGTCGAGACGCCTGACCAGACTGTCGATCCAGCCGAAACAGAGCGCCTGGCTCACCGCCGCCTCGTAGGAGATCGACTCGCGGCCCGTGTGGCGCTTGTGGAAGACCAGCCAGACCCCTCGGCTCGCCGCGTGGTGCGCCTCGAGCCACACCCGCCACTCGTCGCCGTCGGGGACGTCCAGCGCGGGGAGATCGTCCGCCATCGGCACTCACGGCAGCGCCAGCGCGACCAGCGCCGGCGTCTCGCCGCCGACCGTCAGCGCGATGAACTGGCGGCCCGCGTGGAGGCAGGTCATCGCGTGTTCGCCGCGGTTGAGGCCGATGACCGCGACGGTTCGTCTCAACATGGGCGCGCGACCGGAGTCTCGCACCGCCCGGACTAGTCGAGCGTGCGGATCTTGACGTTGCGGAACCGCACCTGCCCTGCGGCGTTGTACTGCAACGCGATCGGCCCGTGCGCATGGCGATCCGAATGCGCGTCGACCGTCGTCTCGCCGTTCAGCTTCACCATCAGGTGATCGCCGTCGGCCGTGATCTCGAACGTGTTCCACCGCCCCGTCGTGTCCGGCATCGTCTCGATCTTCGCAATCTCGTTGATGCTGCCCGTCGGCCACGACGCGTGCGGGTCGTAGATGTTCACCTCGAAGGAGTTGCCCTGGTTGATCGGGCCCTCCGCCGGGGTGCGGATGAAGATGCCGCTGTTCGCCGTCTCGTCGATCCAGAAGTCGACGGCGAGCTCGAAGTTGGCGTAGTGAGCGGCCGTCGCCAGGTGTCCCCGCCCCGACCCCTCGACCGGGCTGACGACGCCGTCCGCGACCTCCCACTGCGCGTCGCCGCGCGGCGCCCAGCCGTCCAGACTCGCGCCGTCGAACAGCAGCGCCCACCCGTCCGCCTGCTCGGCGCTCGTCAGCATGTTGTGCTCCTGGGCCGCAGCGGCCGGCGCGAGTACGAGCGCTGCCGCGACCGCGAGCACCGCCGCACTTGTCTTCAACCAGATCATCGTTCACCCATCCTTCCCTGGAAACCGGCGCGGACTCGTCCGCCGCGCGCGAATCGGCGCCGATTATACCGCCCGGCCGCCGCCCGCAAGCTGCTAGAATGTCAGGAGCGGTTTCACGCACGGCCGCCATGGGGGCGACACGGCTTCGACGGGGGTAATGGAATCGCGGAATGCATGCCGAGCACCATCGACTCGCTAATCCGATGGAAAACACACTAACTGCGGACACGCAGCTTCCACTCGCTGCTTAATCAAGCGGCGCGTTCACCTCGTCCTCGCCCGTGGGTTGGGGCTGAACGTCATTTAGCGGGCTGGCCGTCGCGCGTGGCGCCGACACGTGCCGGCGAGACTTTTCGGCGCTGGCTTCCGGCGGTTTCCGCCGTCCTTTGACACCGGGAGCGAGAAATTCAAGGGCGGACAAGCATGTAGATTTCCGCGGAGACGTACTTTCGGACGCGGGTTCGACTCCCGCCGCCTCCACCACTCCAAGTCGCCGACGGCCACCGCTAGCCGCTGGCCTCCGCACCGGTCGCGGAGCCGGCGCGGACCGACGAGGCGACGAAGCCCGACGACGACATGAAGACGCCCGTCCGTAGGCGAGGCGAGCCTGCCGGCGGGCGTCACTAGCAGAAGGACGGCGAACCGCCGACGCTGAAACGTGGACGGTGAGAGAGATGCGTCAAGCGTTGATCGGAGTACTCGCGGCCGCGATCTGGTCGATCCCGCCGCCATCGTACGGGCAAGCGGACAACACTCCGGAACCCCGGACGGCGGAAAACCCGCCGGCCCCAAACTGGTTCCAGCGGGTCCAAGAAGCGAACCATCTTCATCAGCGCCAAGGAAACCGCGGTCGATCGTGAAGCCGAGGGAGGCGGATTCTCCCGGTTGCGCCTCCACGACTGGTTGCTCGGCCAAGGCTACCTCCCGTGCTGGATGCGTCGGGCCCTGATGGGGTGCGACGGCGCCGCGCTCGAGTCACGCCGCGCCACGGTGCTGGCCGCGCAGGACGGTGAACGAGACGGCCGCTCGGGGAATCGAGTGTGACGAACCCGCCCTACGTGCGTCTGGCAGTTGCCCTGCCCGTCGTGCTCTTCGTGTGGTTCTGCACGCTGATTCCAGCCGTCTCCGGCGGCGAGATCCTCGTCTGGGAAATGGCGTGGCTGCCGCAACAGGGCATCGACCTCGACTTCGTGGTCGACGGCCTGAGTCTGCTGTTCGCCTTGCTGATCACGGGGATCGGCGCGTTCATTTTCCTTTTCGCCGGCGAGTACATGAAGGGCTATCGGCAACGCGGCCGGTTCACCCTCTTTCTCGTCAGCTTCATGCTGGCGATGCTCGGCCTGGTGCTGGCCGACAACCTCGTCGCGCTGTTCGTCTTCTGGGAACTCACCACGATCACCTCGTTCCTGCTCATCGGCTACTCGCATGAGAACGCCACGGCCAGGCGCTCCGCTCTTCAAGGACTGCTCGTAACCGGCGCGGGGGCCCTGGCGATGCTGGCCGGCTTCGTCGTCCTGGGCCAGGCTGTCGGCACTTTCAGCCTGCGGGAGATGCTGGCCCACCAGGAGACCTTCGCCGATCACCCACAGTACACGGCGGTCGTCGTTCTGGTGTTGCTCGGAGCCTTCACCAAGTCGGCGCAATTCCCGTTTCACTTCTGGCTGCCGAACGCGATGGCGGCCCCGACGCCGGTCTCGGCCTACCTGCACTCGGCGACGATGGTCAAGGCCGGCGTGTTCCTGCTGGCCCGCCTGACTCCACTCCTGGGCGGAACCGAGCTCTGGATGGAGACGCTGACCGCCGTGGGAGCGGTGACGGCGGTGTACTCGGCGTTCGTGGCGCTGGGCAAGTCCGACTTGAAACAGGTGCTGGCCTACACCACGGTCATGGCGCTCGGCGTGTGTGTCATGTTCCTCGGATCGCCGCCCGTCGCGGGGCAGGGCGGGCCGTCCCGGGGAGTCCTGGCGGCACTCGCATTCCTGGTCGCGCACGCCCTCTACAAGGCGGCCCTGTTCATGGTCGCCGGGACAATCGAGAAGGCAACCGGCACCCGCGACCTGACGCAGCTCGGGGGTCTGAGGAAGGCCATGCCCGTCACGTTCGCCGCCGCGGTGGCCGCGTCCGTTTCGATGGCCGGCGTGCCGCCCTCGGTCGGGTTCATCGGCAAGGAGCTCCTGTACACCGTCGGCTTCGCGCCCGACGCCGCCGCCTGGCTGCCGTGGGCGGTGCTGTTCGCCGCCGCGCCGGTCGCGACCGTTGCGATGGTTCTTGCGATCAGGCCGTTCTTCGGTCCGCGCCCCGACTACCGCCAGCCGGGGCAGGAAGGCCATTGGGCGCTCTGGTGCGGGCCGGTCGTGCTCGGCGCGGTCGGAATCTACTGGGGGCTGTCACCGGAGTTCCCGTTCATGAGCCTGCTCGTGCCCGCCGCAACGATGGTGACCGGGCAGCCCTTGCCTGTCGACCACGCTCCCTGGCACAGCACGGGCGAGGCCCTTGCGCTGACCCTCGTGACACTGGCCGCGGCGGTTCTCGGATTCTGGAAGCGGGCAGCGGTCACGCAAGCGCTCGCCGGTTGCAAGAAACTGGTTCCGCTCAGCGGTGACCGCGCGTACGACGCGGCCATGAACGGCATCGCCGCCGTCGCAGCCTGGCAGACCCGCCGGCTGCAGTCCGGCGTCCAGCGGCACTATCTGCTGATCGTATTCGCCACGCTCGGGCTGAGCCTGGCCGTGACTCTCTGGATCAAGAACGTGGTCCCCTGGCCCGCGCGGTTGCCGGAAGCAACGTTCCTCGATTGGTCGCTCGCCGCCCTGGTTGCCGCGGCGTCGGTCGTGATCATCCGCTCCAGGTCCCGTCTGCTCGGGACTTGCGCGCTCGGCGTGGTGGGGGTTGCCACGGCGCTGATCTTCCTCACCTTCGGGGCCCCGGACGTCGCGATGACGCAATTGATCGTCGAGACGCTCGTCACGGTGATCGTCGCCATCGTGCTGCTCAAGCTTCCGGACTTCAGAAACGAGATCTGGCCTTCGAAACCCGCGCGATTGCGCAACGGCATCGTCGCCGTCACGGTCGGGGTCAGCGTCACCCTGGTCCTGCTCGCCGTCACCGGGTCCCCTCCCCAGCCGGATCTCAGAGAGTACTTCGAGCGTACCGCCGTGCCGGGCGGTCAAGGCAGGAACATCGTCAACGTGATCCTGGTCGATTTCCGTGCTCTCGACACCCTGGGAGAAATTACGGTGCTCGCGATCGCCGGCGCGGCGGTCTTCGCCCTCCTGCTGCCGGGTCCCCGGCGGCGGGAAGGCGCGCCGCTTCCGGGCACGGGGGGAGCGGTAGCGCGCGCCCAAGCGTGGCACGGCAGCATCATGAACACCATGATCCTGCGGGAAACCACTCGCCGACTGGTCCCGTTGATTCTCGTGTTCTCCGTGTTCCTGCTGCTCCGGGGCCACGAGCAACCCGGCGGCGGCTTCGTCGGCGGCCTGGTCGCGTCGATCGCGTTCAGCCTGTACGCTTTCGTCTTCGGCCCGCAGGCGGCACGGGGGATATTGCGCGCAGACCCCCGCGCTGTCGGCGCCGTCGGTCTGGCCGTGGCAATCGGATCAGGCCTCGTCGGATCGATCCGGGATGCCGCCCCGTTCCTGACCGGCCAATGGGGAACCCTGGCGGGGCTGAAGATCGGCACGCCGGTGATGTTCGACGTCGGTGTCTACCTCGTCGTCATCGGCGTCGTGCTGAGCTTCGTCATCGGCATCAAGGAGCGCTAGCCGGGCAGCAGGGCAATCACTGATGGAACCAATCATCGCGGTGTTGGTCGGCGTGCTGATGGCGGCAACCGTCTATCTGATGCTCAGCCGCAGCTTCGTGCGATTCATCTTCGGGCTGGCGCTGCTTTCCCATGCCGCCAATCTGGTGATCTTCGCCAGCGGAGGCATGACGCGCGCCGGGCCGCCGCTGATTGCACCGGGAGAATCCCTTCCCCTTCCCGACATCTCGAACGCCGTGCCGCAGGCGTTGATGCTGACCGCGATCGTGATCTCCTTCAGCCTGCTCACGTTCGCACTGGTGCTCGCCTTCCGGGCCTATCAGGAACTGGAAACCGTGGACACCGACCGCATGCGGGCCGCGGAACCCTCGTCGGCGGGCGCAGGGACAGATGCGGGGCAGAGGGCGATCGATTGAACTGGCTGCTGGTCGGTCCGATCGTGATTCCGTTGGCCGCGGCCGTAATCGGCTTTGCGGGCCGCGGCAGCGAGAGGACGCAACGAGCCGTGAGCCTGGTCGGAGCCGTCGGCCTCTCGGCCGTGGCCGCGGGCCTGCTGTCGACCGTGTGGCGAGAGGGTATCGCGTCGGTCCAGATCGGCCGCTGGCCGGCACCCTACGGAATCACGCTGGTGGCGGATCACCTGAGCGCGGCGATGGTCGCGGTCTCGGCCCTGATCGGGCTGGCTACGGTGATCTACGCCTTCGGAGACACACGGCACGGCCAGCTCTCCCGTGCTCTGCATCCGTTGTTGCATGCACTGCTGGCGGGCGTGTGCGGCGCGTTTCTGGCGGGAGACGTCTTCAATC
The DNA here is from genome assembly GCA_965222265.1 of Vicinamibacterales bacterium. Classification (GTDB taxonomy): domain Bacteria; phylum Acidobacteriota; class Vicinamibacteria; order Vicinamibacterales; family UBA8438; genus JAAXGX01. Next base: position 2,554,894 of record CBDCTP010000003.1, on the reverse strand, counting down.
TCTACGTCTGGTTCGAGGTCATGCTGATCGCCTCGCTGGCCCTGCTGGTACTGGGAGGAAGGCCGGCGCAACTGGATGGGGCCGTGCGCTACGCCGCCCTCAGCCTGGTCGCGACGACACTGCTGCTGAGCGGCATCGGACTGTTGTACGGATTGACGGGCACACTCAACATGGCGGACCTGCACTTGCGGGTGCAGGAAGTCGAAGACCAGGGGCTGCTCACCCTGGTCGCCATGGTGTTCATCATCGCGTTCGGTCTGAAGGCGGCGGTGTTCCCGCTCTTCTTCTGGCTTCCGGCCAGCTACCACACGCCGCAGACCGCGGTTTCAGCCGTCTTCTCCGGCCTGCTGACGAAGGTCGGCGTCTATGCGTTGATGCGTTTCTTCACGCTGATCTTCCGGCACGACGTGGGGTACACGCACGAGCTGCTGCTCTGGGTGGCGGGCCTGACGATGGTCACCGGCGTTCTCGGCGCCGCATCGCGGAACGAGTTGAGGCGCATCCTGTCGTTCCACATCATCAGCCAGATCGGCTACATGATCCTGGGCCTCGCGCTCTTCACGACGCTCGGGTTGCTGGGCGCGATCTTCTACGTAATTCACCACATCATCGTGAAGGCGAACCTCTTCTTCGTTTCCGGCGCCGTCCATCGGCTGGCCGGCTCGACCGACCTCGAGAGGCTCGGCGGGCTCTACCGCGACAAGCCGCTGCTCGCGGCGCTGTTCTTCGTGCCGGCGTTCTCGCTGGCCGGCTTCCCGCCGCTGTCCGGCTTCTGGGCGAAGCTGCTGCTGATCCAGGCGTCGATCGAGAGCGATGAGTTCGTCATTGCGGGCGTGGCGTTGACCGTGGGTCTGCTGACCGCCTATTCGATGACCAAGATCTGGCTGAACGCCTTCTGGAAGGCTCGCCCGGGCGACGCCGGGCCGCCGCCCTCGCTCGCGCCGCAGCGGCAGTGGCTGCTGCTGGCTCCCATTGCGACGCTGGCGATCATCACGCTGGCAATCGGTCTCTACGCCCGGCCTCTCTACGTGCTGGCGGAACGCGCCGCCACCGAACTGATGGCCCCCTCGAACTACGTCGAAGCCGTGCTCGGTGGGGACAGTCTCGCAGTCACCGCGCCCGGTTACGGAGACAACGCGGAATGAAACTCTTCCATATCAACCTGCTGCTCGCCGGCGGCTGGTGCGCGTTGTTCGGAACCTTCGACCTGGGGACTTTCGTGCGGGGCTTCCTCCTGGCGTTCGCGGCCTTGAGCCTGTCGAGCCCCATGTTCGGGCAGACCGCCTACCTCAAGCGGGTGCTGCTGTCGGCCCGTCTGGGAGCCTACTTCCTGTACGAGCTCACGGTCTCGGGCTTGCAGGTCGCGTGGGACGTGATCACGCCCGGACATCGATCGCGCCCGGGCATCATAGCCGTGCCGCTGGATCTCGAGGAGCCGATACAAATCACCGTGCTGGCGAATCTCATCTCGTTGACGCCCGGTTCGCTGAGCCTCGACGTCAGCCCTGACGGAACGACGCTCTACGTGCACGAGATGTTCATCGACGATCCGGACGAGACGCGCAGGAGGATCAAGGAGGGTTTCGAACGCCTGGTCGGGGAGGCCATGCAGTGACGGCTCCGGAGGAGCAGTCGCAGATCGTCGTGTGGGCGGTGAACGTCACCATGGCCCTGACCGTGCTGGGGCTGGTCTGCTCGTTCGTACGCCTCATAAGGGGACCGAGCCTGCCGGATCGCGTCGTATCGGTCGACCTCATCACCGTGCTGGCAGTCGCTATCGCAGGCCTCCTGGCAATCACGCACACCGAGCCCGACTATCTCGACATCGCCGTGGCGCTGGCGCTGGTGGCCTTTCTGGCGACGGTCGCCTTCGCCTGGTACGCCGAGCGCAAGACCGAGTTGCTCAATCGCGACCGAGGGGTCACCGCAAGGGTGGGAAAAACCGATGGCAGGTGACATTCCGTGGTCGGACCTGATCGTTGCCGCGTGCCTTTTGGCCGGGGGCTTCTTCCTGTTCGTCGCCGGACTCGGCATCTTGCGCCTGCCGGACGTGCTCATTCGCATGCACGCGTCCACGAAGGCGGGCACGCTGGGCGTTGGCTTGGTGTTCGGCGCAGCAGCCCTGTACTTCGGGAATACGGCCGAGACCGCAATCGCCGCCCTGACGGTCATCTTCCTGCTGGTAACGGCTCCGGTTGCCGCCCACGCGATCGCGCGCGCGGCGTACCGGATGGATGTCCCGCTGTCGGACAGGACGCATATCGACGAGTGGAAGGGGAAGTACGGCAGGGATGGGGAGGGCCCGACCGACGGTACCCGCACGCCATAGCACTCAGAGCCGGAAGAGCCGGTTCACCTTCACCACCAGCCCGCGGCTGCGCAGCCCGTAGGAGCGGTCCGGACGGAACGGGTCGGCATGCCGCTCGTCGGTGTAGACGACGAACAGCTCGCTGCCGGGAGTGTACTCCCACCGCAGCCTGAGGTTGTTGCCGACGGTGTTGGTGCTCGAGTTGTACTGCACCAGGCCGCTGAAGAACCGAGGTATTTGTTTAGCGGGGTGGATTCTTGACACGCGAGATCCAATATTTTGGACTTGTACTTTTCTAGGGGATCTGGCATAACTGTGGGGTGCCACGGCAACGACCCCGGACGGAGCAGGATTCCCGCGATACCCGCATTGAGGAACAAGAGCGAGAGATCGCACGACTGCGGGAGGAGTTGACGCGGGTCAAGGGCGACCGGGATCAGTGGAAGCGCGACCGGGATCGGTGGAAGCGCCGCAGTGAACACCTCAAGCAGCAACTCGACGCGGCGCGGCGGGCAGGATTCCGGCAGGCGGCTCCCTTCGCCAAGGACCGGCCCCAAGGTCGCGGCAGGCGACCCGGCCGGCGCGCGGGTGCGCACTATGGCCGGCCGGCGTGCCGCCCGCGTCCGCCGCAGGTTGACGAGACCTGCCGAGCGCCGGCCCCTGCCGCGTGTCCGGACTGCGGCGGCGCCGTCGAGCTGTCCCGCGTGGCGACGCAATATCAGGAAGATCTCCCGGTGGTGCGCCCCCTCGTGCGGCGTTTCGATATCGAGGTCGGCCACTGCTCGCAGTGTCGGCGTCGCGTCCAGGGCCGCCACCGGCTGCAAACCTCCGACGCGCTGGGAGCGGCCGGCGTGCAACTGGGTCCCGAAGTCGTCGCGCTGGTCGTGCGGCTGCACACGCACCTGGGCGTACCGCTGGCGAAGGTCGCGCACCTGCTCGGGACCCAGTTCGGCCTGACCGTCACACCGGGGGGCCTCGCGCAGGTGCTGCATCGCACGGCTCGCCGAGCCGCGCCGACCTACACCGCACTGTGCCAGCAGGTGCGGGTCTCTCCCGTGGTCACGCCGGATGAAACCGGCTGGCGCGTCGGCGCCATGCGCCACTGGCTGTGGGTCTTCGCCACACCCCAGACGACGGTCTACGCGATTCGCGCCGGTCGCGGGTTCAACGACGCGGCAACGGTCCTGGGAACCGACTTCGCCGGCGTGCTCGTGCGCGACGGGTGGGCGCCGTATCGCCGCTTCACCGCCGCGCTGCACCAGAGCTGTCTGGCTCACCTGATCCGGCGAGCGCGGCAACTCCGAACCGATCATCCGCGCAGCCCGTGGGCCGCCCGGGTGCAAGCCGTCCTGCAGGCCGCTCTCACGCTGCGCGACCGCCGCGACGCCGGGCTTCTGAGCGACCATGGTCTGGCAACCGCTCGCGGCCGACTGCTCGCCCAACTCGGTCGGCTGATCGACAAATCACCAACGCTGGACGCCGCCGACCGCTTCGCCGCCCATCTGGACCGCGAATTCGCCGCGACGTTCGCCTTCCTGTGGGCTGCCGTTGAAGCACTCGCCGAGGCGCACCTTCAGCTCGCCGCTGAGCTGGGTCGTGTCGCGCCGCATCTCGTTGGCCACCCAGTCGCCCGTTCTCCTGATTGTGTCCTAGTAGTCAGCTGCGTCCAGCGATACGACTTCGAGATCAGCAACGAAGGGAATCCCAACAGCGGGTTCGTGTAGAAGCCGACGCCGTTGCGGCGGTCGTGGAACGTGTCGAGGACCACCCGCAGGTACGAATCGCTGCGAACGGGGTCGGCAATCGGAGCCTGCCCCCCGGGGAACGGTTCTTCCCAGTACAACGCGCCGGTGTCCGGGTCGAGCGAGGAGAGTCCCCACGGGTGCCAGACGATCAACTGCCGGGCGCCGCCCGCCTCGATGATGGCCAACTGGCTGTAGCCCATCTCGGTGCGCGGCTCCAGCGCCCTCCAGAGTTCCTCGCCCGTGTGCTTGTCGAAGGCCATCACCAACGCGTCCGGCTCGCCGCCCACGACGAAGATGACGCGGTCGCCGTCGACCAGCGGCGCAACCGAAGTACCCCAAACCGGGATGTACGCGTCGTACTCGGCCACGGTGTCCCTTTCCCAGATCACCGCGCCGGTCGCGGCATCCAGGCTGAAGATGCGTCCCGCGGCGGCGGTCACGTAGACGCGGTCGCCGTCTACGGTCGGCGTGGCGCGCGGCCCCGTGGCGTAGCTGAACATGAGCATCCGGTAGGTCGTGGCCCACTCCCGGGTCCACAGCACCTCGCCACTCCCTTCGTCGAGGGCCAGGATGCGCTCGATGCCGTCCATCGTGCGCGGCTCGGTCTCGGCGTAGTCGAGGACGAACACGCGGCCGTCGGCGACGGCCGGCCCGGCGTAGCCGCCGCCGACCGGCGCGCGCCACTTCACGATGAGTCCTTCGTCCGGGAACTCGCGGAGGATGCCGGTCTCCGTCCAGATCCCGAGCCGCTCGGCGCCCTGCCACTGCGGCCAATCCTCGGCCGACAGGGTCACTCCGGCGGCCACGACCGCCAGCAGGGCGCCAGCGGTGATACGGCTGAATCGCCCTGCGCCTACGGTTGCCGGGCAGGAATGATTGGGCATATCGCTACTGGTCCACCTTTCCGTGAATGGTGCTGGAATTGCGAGGTAGTCGGGGAATATGGTTGCGTTCCCCACGATCGTGAACCAACCCGCTTGGAGGACGCTCGCCAGGTTGGTGACGAACGCTCCTCTTCCGCTCCGTGCAGCTCATTATGGCGCATCCGGAGCACCTCGACCCGGTGTCACGATCGAACCTCCGCGCTCTCGACACACGGGAAGGCAAACCCGAAAATCGGCACAGGAACGAGAACGCGAGATTGCACGGCCGCGCGAGAAGCTGACGCGCGTCGAGCGTTTCGGAGGCCTGCTCGCGGTGCGGACCATATGATCCCCCTGTGAGTACCTCATCCACCGTCCCAGGCGTGCCGGCATGCGCCCCGGGCCTCCCGGCAGCCACGGCAACCAGCCGATGACGGCGCGCAAGGGCGACGACGCGGCGCGCGAGTTCGGGGGCACGCTCGGCGCGGGCATCATCATGACTCTGTCGCACGCGTTGATGCTCTACCTGTGGCTGGCATGGCGCTTCCATGACGGCTCCGTCTTCTATCCGGCTGGGTTGTCCGACGTGGGCCCGTTCTTCGGGCGCGTGTGGGAGCAAGTCGTCGCACACGCAACACCGTCGTGGCGCACGTTCGCGATCTACTGGACGTTACTCGTCGTGCAAGGATTGCTGGCGGCCTTCATTCCGGGATTGAAGATCAAGGGCTTGCCGATTCCATCGCGCGGAGGCAAGCGATTGGCCTACCGCTGCAATGGAATCACCGCCTGGTGGCTGACCTTGGTCGGCATCGTCGCACTGCACTTCTCGGGCATCTTCCCACTGCAGACGATCTACGAACAGTTCGGCTCGTTCATGATCGCGGCCATGATCACCGCGAACGCGATCGCCCTCGCCGTGTATGTCGGAGCGAGGCTCTCGGGCAACGCCGAGCGGCCGTCGGGGAGCGTCCTCTACGACTTCTTCATGGGGGCATGGCTCAACCCGCGCATCGGCGAGCTGGACCTGAAGATGTGGGCGGAGATTCGCGTATCCTGGCTCACGCTCTTTCTGCTGACGGCCAGCGGAGCTGCGCACCAGTACGCGGTGTATGGCCGGGTCGCTGGTCCCATGATCTTCATGGTCGTCGCCCACTTCCTCTATGCCAACTCCTGCATGAAGGGTGAGGAGTGCATCCCGACGACGTGGGACTTCTTCCGCGAGAAGTGGGGGTGGCTGCTGATCTTCTGGAACCTTGCGGGGGTGCCCTTTGTCTACTGCTTCAGCTCCATGTACATCGCGTCGCGGCCGCCCTACGAACACTCCCTTCCGTACTCGGCGTTCTGCTTCGCCCTCCTCTTCGGAGCCCACTACGCTTGGGACACGGCAAACAGCCAACGAAATCGCTTTCGCATGCAGCTCAACGGCTCGTATGTGAAGCGAAGGGCTTTCCCGCAGCTGCCCTGGGGCACCCTGGAGAACCCCCGCCACCTCGACACCGAGGCCGGCTCCAAGCTGCTCGTCGACGGCTGGTGGCGCTACGCCCGCAAGCCCCACTACACGGCGGATGTACTCATGGCGCTGTCATGGGGCCTGATCTGCGGCTTCGATCACGTTCTGCCCTATTTCTACGTGATCTTCTTCGTGGTCATGATCCTTCATCGCGCGGGCCGCGACATCGCGCGCTGCAAGAGGAAATACGGAGCCGATTGGGATCGCTACAGCGAGGAGGTGCCATACCTCTTCATCCCGAAGGTGTTCTGACCCGCGGCCGAGATCCGACTCTCCCGAGAGGCGCCAGGAACCGCGGAGGATGCGTCTTGGGGACGATGCCGAGGTCGGCAGCCGCCCCGAAGCTGGACGAACGGTGCGATGTCGCCGATCAGCAGCGCCGCGTCACACCGCTCGAGCCTCGTCGGCGGGTCGGGAGGAATCGTGACGACCTCGGGCTCGATGCCGAAACGGCGGGCGCACAGGACGCGGAGCGGGACGACCGCCGTCCGGGAGCTCGAGTCGAGGGTCGACTGTCGGCAAGGGCTGCGTCAGGTTGACAAGGGCCGCTACAATACGAGGCACCTCGGCGTGCCATCTCCGTGGCGGCGCTTCCGGAGGCCGCCATCCATCGGCTCGCCAGTCCTATCGAGGAGGGACGACGACATGAAGCGCCATCTGCCTGTCCTGTTCGCCTTGGCCGTCGCACTCGTAGCGCTGCCGATTGGTACGAACGCGCACTTCCAGCTGCTGGAACCGGCACCCTGGATCGTATTGAACGACCTCGGCGACCCTCAGAAGGTCGGACCGTGCGGCGGTAACCCGGACGGCGACAACGACGGGATTCTGAGCGGAGTCGTCACCGAGGTCACCGGCGGGTCCGAGCTGCATCTGAAGATCCAGGAGACGATCTTCCACTCGGGTCACTACCGGGTCGCGCTCTCGGTGAACTCACGCAACGAGCTGCCGGCGGATCCGACCGCGGTCGAGAAGTACACGGAACGGGGCCTCTACTCGGTTTGGGGCGTGATTCAGAGCCCGCCGCAGATCCCGATCCTCGCCGACGGCCTGTTCAGGCACTATCCCGAGGAGGGCCAGCGCGCCTCGTTTCGACCCGAGAGCCCGATGGATCCTTGGGAGGCCGACATCCCAATCCCGAACATCAACTGCGAGAAGTGCACGCTGCAGGTCATCCAATTCATGGCCGATCACGTGTACAACCGGCACGGCGGCTATTCCTATCATCACTGCGCCGACTTGAAGATCACAGCCGATCCCTCCAAGCCGATCGATGACGGCTGGCCGGCGGCGACGACCAACGACTGACGCAGGTGGTGTGACCACTGCGAGGCTCGTGCTCGTCGAGGAAGCCTCGGGGGGTCCAGTTGGAGACCGGTGCTGTCGTCGGCCCTCGTCTCGAAGTCGAGGTCGGTCGACGCCGTGTAGCGCGCCCCAGGCCGCGAGGCCGCAGGTCGGCCTCGCGGCACACCTTCGTCTACCCGCGTTCAAGTAGCCCACGTGCCGCAGTCCGCGCCGGCGGTCCGGCGGCGGTCGACTACCCGCAGCACCGTCCCGCAGCAGGCTGCGGGCCAGACCACGCTGCGATGCCGCACAACCTGCTCGCCAGGTCTTCCGCGACGTCATCATACGGCCAGCCGCGCCCTCCCGCGCCGGTTGCTCGATACGGACCTGGCGGAGGACATGCGGGGGGCGGCAGAGTCGATGCTGCTCCTCTTGGACGAGTCGTCCACGGCGGGGCTGCTGCTAGGATCTGCGGTATGCCTTCACGACCGATGCGCCAGGTGCGGCCTCTTCGTTGGATCGGGTGGGCCACCGCGGCGCTGCTGCTCCCCGGCCTCGCCATGCCGAGCGTGGCGGCAGCGCAGGATGTGCAGTTGCAGCTCGTGTCGACGCCGTGGTCGCCGTTCACGAACGTGCCCGGACAGCCGCGGTTCGCCCTCGATCTGGTCGGCGCGGCGCTCGAACGCCTGGACGTCCACGCCGAGACGGTCATCGTGGACGAGGCCCGGCTGACGCCCTCACTGCTGGGCGGGGAGTTCGACGGAAGCGCGGCCCTCTGGAGGGACACGGAGCGCGAACGCGCGCTCATCTACTCGGAGCCGTATCTGGAGAACCGGTTGATCCTCGTCGGGCGGCAGGGCAGCGACGTATCCGCGACCTCGCTGGCCGACCTGGCCGGCAAGCGGATCGCCCTGGTCGCCGGGTACGCCTACGGCGAGGCGGTCGAGACGACGGACGGGCCCGTCTTCGTTGGCGCGACCAGCAAGGAGGACAGCGTCGCAAGGCTCCTCGACGGCGAGGTGGACTACACGCTGATGGACGACCTGGTCGTCCTGTACCTCGTCCGCGACCACGGCGAGGAAGCTCGCGAGCGGCTGGCGTTCGGCTCGACGCCGCTGCTCACGCGCTCGCTGCACTTTGCCGTGCGCCGCTCGCACCCGGCCGCCGAGTCGATCATCGCGCGGTTCAACGCCGAGCTGCGGGGCATGATGGCCGACGGCAGCTACCATCGCCTGCTGCATCTCGACTGGATTCAGGCGGACGTCGACGGCGACGGTCGCCGGGAGTACGTGCCCCACGGCGATCAGGCCGGACCGCACCCGCCGCAGCATTCCTACGTGCTCTTCGCGCCGGGCTCACCGACCGCGGAGCCCGACGCGACGCGGCGCTTCTACTTCGGCGGCAGCATCTACGAGGGCTGGTCCACCGTGCCCGAGCGCTACAAGGCCCCGGACCCGAGCAGACCCGACCCGGCCAGACGTACGGTCAGGCTCTTCACCTTCACCTGGTAGCGGGCGCGCGTCGACCGCGCACGGTCACTCCGGCAGGGCGAAGACGTAGAGCGCGTTCCCTCCCTCCGGCTGGTAGATCTCCGGGCTGAGCTGCGCGGTGAGGCTCCGGAACGCGCCGCCCAGCGACGCCGGGACGGCGATGAACTGCCGCCCGCCCGCCTCGTAGGTGACGGGATAGCCGTGCGCCGCGGCGCTCAGGCGCGTCTCCCAGAGAATCTCCCCCGTCCCGATGTCGAACGCCCGGTAGTAGCGGGCGCCGTCGCCCGCGAAGACGAGTCCGCCCGCCGTCGTGAGCGTGGACGTCAGGAAGGCGGCGCGCTGCTCGTGGCTCCACAGCTCCTCCATCGTCCGCACGTCGTAGGCGGCCAGCTTCCCGACGTTGCCGTTGCTGCCCGGCATCTCGAGCAGCTCGTAGCGGCCGGCCGTCCCGCCGCCGCCCTCGGTGAACTCCACCTCGCGCCCGGTCAGGTGCATGCAGGCCTGGTGGAGCGGGATGACCAGCGCGCCGGCGCCCGGATGGTAGGCCGAGGCCTGCCAGTTGTGGCCGCCCAGCAGGCTGGGACAGGCGAACACCCGCTCGTTGATGGCCATGTCCTGCAGGTCCTGCCGATAGGTCAGCTCGCCGGTGGTCTTGTCAATCGATCCGAAGATGTCCTGGTGGACCGTCTCGCGCAGGTCGACGAACGCCCCGGTCCGCCGGTCGAGCTTCCAGAGGATGCCGTCCTTCCCTATCGTGAAGAGCCACTTCTCGCCGTCGGCATCCACGAGCACCCGTTCGTAGACGATGTCGAGGTCGAGCGTCTCCGCCGGCGCGTGCTGGAAGTACCAATGCACCTGTCCGCTGCGCGGGTCCAGCGCCAGCGTCGAGTTGGTGTAGAGCGCATCCTGCCGCGTCGTCATGCCGCGGCTCGAGGCGACCCACGGCTTCGCCTGCGCCGTGCCGATGTAGAAGAGGCCGAGCTCGGGGTCGTAGCTCCCGGGGATCCAGGCATCGCCGCCCGCGCGCAGATACGGCGGCGTGTCGCCCCACGACGCGTCGTTCGGATCGCCGGGCAGCGCGATCGTGGACGTCCGCCACAGCTCCTCGCCGGTGTCGGGGTCGTGGCCGGTGATGAAGCAGGTCTGCTCCGTGTAGCGGTCGCAGCCGTTGGTGCCGGTGATGAGGACGCCGTTGGCGATGACCGGGCCGGCGTTCTGCCGGAAGCCCTGCGTGTAGTCGGTCTTGACCGTCTTCCACACCTCCTCGCCGGTGCGCGCGTCGAGCGCGACGAGGTTCGCGTCGGCCGTCGCGAGGAACAGCTTGTCGCCGTAGAGCGCCAGCGTGCGGGTGGCGCCCGCGCGTGCGTCCTCCGGCAGCCGATGGCGGTAGACCCAGAACACGTCGCCGGTCGCTGCGTCGAGCGCCTGGACGACGTTCCCCGGCTGGGCGAGGAACATCACGCCCTCGTGCACCAGCGGGGTCGTCTGGTGGTTGCCCGGCCGGACCGAGATCGACCATTCGAGCTTCAGATCGGCCACGTTGTCGCGCGTCACCTGCTCGAGCGTGCTGTAGCCGTGGCTGTTCCGCGTCCGGCGCCAGCTCAGCCAGTCCCCCGGCGGCGGGTCCGCGAGCATCGCGTCGGTCACGGGGCTCAGCTCGTGCGGCACCACCTGGTTGATGAACCGCGACGACCGCCGCCGCACCCGCTCGCCCGCCCCGGCTGCGCGGCGGGCCTCCTCGATGTCCGCCGCGGCGCCGATCGGCACCCCCGCATCGACCATCAGGGTCCGCTCGCCCGGCACGGCGCCGTTCGCCTCCAGCAGGTACGCCACCAGGTCGATGTAGGACTGATCGCTGAGCACGCCCGCCTGCCCCGGGGGCATCTCGTCGCGCAGATAGGCGAACAGGGCATCGGTGGTCTCCCCCGCCCAGCTGTTCAGGAAGTCCACACCCGACAGCGGCGGCGCGTGCACCATGCCTTCCAGGTTCGGCCCGTGGCACTCGCCGCACCGTACGCCGTAGACCGACCAGCCGCTGGCCGCCTGGTCCGTGGTGAAGGCCCCGTCGGCCCCGGGGGCCTGGGCCGCCGCGACCGCGACTCCCGGTCCGGTGGTCAGGCCGCCCGCCACGATCACGGCGGCGGCGGCCCGGACCATCCGTGCCGCGAGATCCGGTTCCTGCCAACGCGATTCGCCGACTCCGACGCGAGTTCCCTTAGACATAATCCGCAGCTCCTCGGTACCGTCTCGCTGGGCCCGCCTGCCGTGCGGCCGCCCGCACCGCCCTTATACCACCAACACGGCGGCGGCGCGACCCTGGTCGTCTCCTCCGGGACCGACCGTCCTCACCGAGCCGCCTCAATTCAGCAGATCGAACAGATGGCTGTACTTCACCGTCAGGCTGCGCCCGGCGCCCGGCGGGCTGAACCGGTCGAATCCCTCGATATCGTCGTACACGATGAAGAGCCCGGTGTTGGCATCCGACAACACGGCGAAGCGCACGTTGGAGGACCAGAGCCGCACCCGGTCGTTGTACTGCACCAGGGCCTGGACGAACACCCGCGTCGTGAACGAGTAGTTGAGCCGGAGCCGCGCCAGGTTCGTCGCGAACGCGCCGCCGGGCAGATCGAGATCGTTGCGCTCCCAGGCGACCTGCGTGTTGAACCGCTGGCCGAGCCGCAGGCTGAGGCGGGGGCTCAGCGTGGTCCGCCGGCCGCCGAACAGCCCGCCGAGCACCGAGAAGAACTCCAGGCTGAGGGGAGCGCCCTCGTCGGTTCGGAACCGCAGCTGGGCCTCGGCGTGGTCGTAACGGTCGGGCGGGACCACCACGCCGGGGTAGATCTCGAACGGCTCGAGCACCCCTTCGGTCGTCAGGTTCAGCGCCGTGCTCGCCCAGAACCCGTTGCGCCACTCCATCGTGTTGTCCAGGTGAATCCACTCCGACTCGGTCCGACCGGTGTCGAAGTCCCGGATGACAAAGAAGGCCGCGTGCGGGGTCCACTCGTGGAATCCAATCGCGTTGTCGGGACGGAACGCCGTGCGAAAGGCGCCGTCCACCCGGCGATAGCCCCGCCGGACGTAGAAGCCCGCCTCGGGGTTGAACCCGGGACCGACCTCGGTGAATCCGCCGCCGTAGCGGTACCGCTCGGACTCGTAGCTGGCGGCCAGGTTGTACGCATGGGTGCCCCGGCGCACCCCGGGGGTCTCGGTCGCGGCGGCGAACCCCGACATCGTCACGGCCTCCCCGATGCCCCAGCGCCCGTCCGCGGCGTACGTCCGATTGACGTCGCCGGCGCGGGCGAGCTCGCCGCCGGCGCGGCGATCGACCACCATCGCCCCCAGGTTCGACCGGTTCGGCAGGTCCTGCCGGACACGGGCCACCGTGTAGTTGTTCGCCGGCGTCCCGCTCGCGGCGACCGGCGCGGTCCGCATGCTCAGCAGGCCGATGTTGGTGCCGGCGCCGACCTTGCCGGTCAGACGGCCGCCGCCCCGGATCGGGATCCGCGACCCGTCGGCCGCAATCCCGATGCGCCGGCTGAAGAACAGCTCGAACTCGCCCGGCTGCCCCACCGAGAACAGCCCGGCGTTCTCCAGGAAGAACGGCCGCTTCTCCGGGAAGAACAGGTTGAAGCGGTCGAGGTTGACCTGCTGCTCGTCCACCTCGACCTGCGCGAAATCGGTGTTGTAGGACAGATCGAGCGTGAGGCCCGGGGTCACGCTGTACTTCAGGTCCGCGCCCAGGTCCCCGCGCCGCGTGGCACGGCCGTCGGCGTCGCGCCGCAGCGCCTGGCCGAGCACGTACGGGTTCAGCTGGAGGTTCCGCGGCGGCGGCACCTCCAACCCGCGGAGCTCGCCCGCCAGCGACAGCCGGTTCAGATTGAACTGGCGCGGCAGCGGCGCCCAGTACGACTCCTCGTTGCGATGCCGGATGTTGCGCTGGAAGTTGAGTCCCCACGTCTGCGCGGCGCCCGACCCGTAGCGCAACGTCCGGAACGGGATCGCGAACTCGGCGGTCCAGCCGCTGCCGGTGACCTGCGCGGCCACCTGCCAGACACCGTCCCAGTTCAGGTTGAAGCCGCCGCCCGAGCCGCGCTGCTGCTGGCTCCCGGAGCGCTGCACCAGACCGCCCCCGATGCCGCCGCTGCCCTCCCCTTCGTTGGTGAGCTGCCCGTCGTATTCGAGGCCGGCGGGGTTGGTCCCGAACACGAACCCGTTCTGCTGGTCCCGATAGGTATCGAGCACGATCCGGAAACTGTCGGTCTCCGCCAGCGACGAGTCCCGGCGCGCGTCCGAGACGATGATCGTCGCGGGGTCGCGAACGTAGCAGATCACGCCGAAGTAGAGCGCGTCGTCGGTGTAGACGATGCGCACCTCGGTACGCTCCGACGCCGGCTCGCCCTCGTCCGGCGTGTTCTGGCGAAAGCCCGTCTCGGGACGCGCGGCCGTCCAGACCGCCTCGCCCAGCACCGCGCCGTCAATCACCGGTCCGCGCTCGACCCGGTGGGCGCGCGCGACCGGGAGCCCCGGCGCAGTGGCCGCCGTCAGGGAACGCGCCTGCCCGGTCGTCGCCGGCGGCTGGGCGCGGCCGGGGACGGCACCGAGACCCGCAACGGCCAGCGCGACGGACAGGACTACCCGGCCAGGCTCGAAGGCCACTGCCGCGCCAGCTGCCGGGCTACGGCTCGTTTGGAAGCGGGCCGAAGGCGGGCGGCGGCACCCGGTGCCGGGTCGCCGCCTCGTAGGCGGACGCCGCCTTCAGCACGGCGGCCTCGGCGCCCGGGCCGGCCCAGAACATCAGGCTCATCGGCAGCGGCGTATCCAGCAGCGACCGTTCGTAGCCGGGGACGGCGTCGTATCCGTCGCGGGCCGCGTTCAGGACGAACCTGGGTTCGTAGACGATCCGGTTGAAGCCGGCGGGCACGACGATTTCGGGAGCTCCCATGAGCGCCGTGACGGCCTGGGTGGCCCCCGCGGCGCCGCGGCCGTTGACGGTGGGCTCGCTGGGTCCGCCGACCTTCTGGTGGGGCAGCGTGTTCTCGGGATTCACCAGCACGTCGAGCCGGTTCTCCCGCATCACCTTCACGAGCACCAGCTGCAGCACCGCACGCATCTGCATGCGCTCGGTGTTGCCCGCCGAGCGAACGTCGTCCAGCACGGCCCAGTTCGCCGATCCCGCCTCGGCCGCGGCGGAGAAGTACTTCGCGCTGGCGTCCAGGCTCGCCATGTCGGTGACCCGCCCGTCGCCCCGCCGGGCCAGGTACTGATCGATGTGGAAGGCAAAGCTCCGCGTCGGGGGCGAGAGCGTCACGCGGCGCAGATTCACCCTGGGCGAGAGCGGCGCATCGCCTTCCGCGAGCTGGACCAGATACCGCTTCGACGCCACGTCGTGGCCCGGGACGGCGAACTCCAGGTCGCCGGCCGCGGTCCTCGTGGAGAAGTACTCCGGCATGTGGATCGGCAGGATCTCGGCCAGCGCGTGCCGGAACGTGTACGCCATGTCGGGCACGGCGGGATCGTCGGGATGGAGCGGATCGACCGACTCGACCAGGCTCGCGCCGAGCCGGTCCCGGAGGACGGTCTTGATCTCGTCGTCGATCCGCTCGCGGATCGCCGCGTCGTTCAGCGTGTGCTCGACCATGTACTCGCGGACGATCCCGATGCGCATGCCGGCCAGCGGCCTCTCACCCGGGTCCGCGGGAACGTCGTCGACGACGAAGTTGGCGTAGGGCTCCGCGGCAACCAGCGCATCCGGCACCGCCGTGTAGATGTCGCGGGAATCGAAGTAGCCGAGCTCGGGGTCCGCCAGGGCATCGAGGACGAGGGCCGCATCCCGGACGGTGCGGCAGTTGACGCCCGCGCGGTCCACGAGCGGGTTCGACCCGA
Organism: Vicinamibacterales bacterium; assembly: GCA_965222265.1. Lineage (GTDB taxonomy): Bacteria > Acidobacteriota > Vicinamibacteria > Vicinamibacterales > UBA8438 > JAAXGX01. The sequence goes on along the minus strand of CBDCTP010000003.1, from coordinate 2,539,814 downwards.
CCGCTCCTCCGTACGGGATCAACCCCTTGGTCGTCAGCAGGCTGACCACGCCGTTGCGGGACGCCGGCCCCTTGCACGATCCCCCCGTCTGCTCGCAGAAGGCGCAGGTGACGAGATTCGCGGAGACCGCCACGCCCGAGCCCGAGCTCGAGCCCCGCGGCGAGCGCTCGGTGTCGTAGGGGTTGCAGGCCTGGCCGCCCCATGTGCTCCGCTCCGCGTATCCCAGATAGCGGGCGGTCGCGGCTGCCGGGCCGCCGGGGTCCCCGATGCCGCCATTGAACTCCGTCGCGTTGGCCTTGGCGTAGATGATGGCTCCCTTCGTCCGCAGCCGGTCGACGACGGTGGCGTCGGCGGGGGGCGCATCCATGGCGAAGTCGATGTCCGCCGCCGTCGTGGTCCGCATGTCCGCGGTGTCGTAGACGTCCTTGAACGCCAGCGGGATGCAGTACATCGGCAGCCGGGCGAGATCGGGGTCGTCGCCGTAGCGCGCGTCCAGCTCCGCTGCCCGCTCGAGTGCGTCGGGGAGCTGCCGGAACGCCTCGCAGGCCGCGGGACACTCCGCGGGCAGCTCACCCGTCGCCGGATGCGCGTCGCAGCCGCCCTGGCAACTCACCGAGCGCTCGCCGCGCAGGTTGAGCGTGCTGAGGGCGTTGGTCTGACCCGCGTGCGGGACGCCGACCACCATGCCGAACTGCGCCTGCACGGTCGGGTCGGAGACGGTGGGCTCCATCCTGCCCAGGTCCAGCGGGATGCCGGCGTACCGGTCGAAACCCGGCAAGACGCTGGAGGCGGGGACGGTGGACGTGGGAAAGCGGACCGCCGCACCGGCGCGAATCGGGCCGCTTGCCCGCGCGACGGGCGCGCCGTCGCGCGTGACCAGTCGCGTGCAGGCGCCGTTGTAGGCTCTGGCCCGGTCGACGTGGGCCTGCACCAGCCCTCGACAACTCACCTGGCCGTTCCGGATGGCCCGGTGAATTCCCTCGATGGTCGCTTCCTCGAGACGGAACGGCTCGGAACGGGCTGCCGCGGGCTGCGCGACGGAGGTCCCCGGCAGCAGGAGCAACAGGACCGCGGCCGCGGTGACGACCGGCGCCGCGGCGATGCACCAACAGGAGTACTTCATGAGGCAACCCTCGCCGGCAGGGGCCCGGGGCCAACTAGCGCGGCGCGGCCTCGAACATCCAGGCGTCGCCGGCTTCCACTGCCGCCCGCGTGACCTGCGACGGGTACTTGTCCCCGATGGCGCGGCTGATGCCATCGAGGACCGTGCCCGACTCGATGCGCACGAGCCGCCGCTCGTAGCGCCTGCCGTCGATGCGGAGCACGGCTCGACCATCCCGCTCCGCCTGGGCCGGCCAGCGCTTCCACAGCCGCCCGACCGCGGTGCCCATGTAGCCGGACCAGACGTAGAGCTTGCCGTCGTGCTCGGCAGCCCAGATGCGGCGGGACGTGGGCGGGTCGAGCAGCTGCAGCTCGATGGTCTCGATGTCCCGGACGAAGCTCCAGTCCGGTTCCGGGCCGGCGTGCAGCTCCCCCGCCACCAGCGGGCCGCCCGCGAACAGTCGGTTCGGGCCGTCGGCGAAGCGCTGCTTCGCGGCGGCCGTGACGACGGCCGCCACCGGGATCAGCAGCAGGCATCCGACGACGATCAGCGCGCGCGAAGCCGCTTGCATGGTGCGCCCGTTCCGGCCGCCGACGGCTACTGCTGCGCCTCCGCTTCCTTGGCCCGCGCGCCCGCCAGCATGTTGTAGAGGCCGTAGTTCCCCTCGTGGCAGGCGTACTCGAACACCAGTTCGCCGCGCTGCATCGGCAGCAGGACGGTGAACGGGCTCGCGAAGGTCGTCAGGTCGTCGACGGTGTACTCGTAGTCCAGCGTATCGTCCGCCGCGAGGCGAAACCGCTCCGTCAGGTGCAAGGTGGTGCCGTCCCCCGCCGCCTGTGCGATCGACGGGTTGAAGCTCGCGGTCTTGGCCGTGAAATTGGTCGACTCGATCACCAGCGTGTCGCCGTCCCAGTGCCCACGCGAGTCGCCCATCCACTGGCGGATGCCCGCCGGCAGGTGGTCGCGCCCGTCGAGCGGCACGATGCGCGCGTCGTGCACCATCTCGTGGAAGATCACGACGTGGTCCGTCGTCTGGAAGATCTGGATGTTCTGCGCCGCCGCCTGCGATTCGATCTCGCTCGCTTCCTCGTCGGTCAGAACCGCCTTCTCGGCCATGTCCTCGGGCCGCTCGAGCGGCGTCAGCGTGCGGAAGTCCCAGACGCCCTGGAGGTCGGGCCTGCCGTCGGGAAGCCGCGGCGGCTCGAACGCCGTCTGCGCGCCAGCCGGGCTCGCGCCAGCCGCAAGCACGACGAACAGGAAGGTAACCGGTACGACGACGAGAACTCTGCTGATCATCTCTCCTCCCGGGAGCCCGCGGCGCCGCCACGAGCGACCGCCATCATACCGCACGAGACGATCGGATCCGACGTATGATGGCGTCTCCGGGCGCGGCCCGCGGGTTGCGCCTCGCGGACGACGCCGGCGACGGCGTGCGGCGCGGCGTGGCAAGGAGGTCGAGAATGGCGCTGAAAGTACTCGCGACGGGAAGCATCGTCTGCGCGGGCGCCCTGGTCGTGGCGGCCTCGGTCGCCGCGCTCCAGGCCGGCCAGTCGTCCGGCGCGGCAATTCCCATGGACGGCGACGACATCGCCGGCGTGGTCACCGGCGCCGGCGGCCCCGAGGCGGGCGTGTGGGTGATCGCCGAGACCCGGGAGCTCCCCACGCGGCACATCAAGATCGTCGCGACCGACGACGAGGGACGCTATCTCGTGCCCGACCTGCCGGCGGCCACCTACGACGTGTGGGTGCGCGGCTACGGACTGGTGGACTCCGGAAAGGTGCGGGCCGAGCCCGGGCAGACGCTCGACCTGACGGCCGCGGCGGCGCCCGACGCGCGCGCCGCCGCGGAGTACTATCCGGCACAGTACTGGTTCTCCCTGCTCCAGTTGCCGGCGCCGGACGAGTTTCCGGGCACGGGTCCTCCCGGCAACGGCATCTCGCCGGCCATCGACAGCCAGGGCGCCTGGATCAGCGGGGTGGTCAGCACGGACGGCTGCATCGGCTGCCACGCGCTGGGGAACAAGGCCACCCGGGAGATCCCGGACACCTTCGGCGACTTCGACTCGCACGTGGCCGCGTGGGACCGGCGCATCAAGTCCGGCCAGGCCGGGGTGAACATGGACAGCCGGCTCAACCAGGTCGGGCGCCGGCCGGCGCTGGCGATGTACGCCGACTGGACCGATCGCATCGAGGCCGGCGAGTACCCGTTGACCGCGCCGCCCCGGCCGCAAGGCGTCGAGCGCAACGTGGTCGTCAGCCTGTGGGACTGGGCCGACTCCCGGGCGTACATGCACGACCTGATCTCGGCCGACAAGCGCAATCCGACGGTCAACGCCAACGGCCCGGTCTACGGCGCCCCGGAGGCCAGCGCCGACTACATGCCGGTCCTGGATCCGCTGACGCATACGGCGACGAAGGTGGACCTGGAGGTCCGCGACCCGAACACGCCCACCACGGCGTCGACGCCGCCGCTGATGCCGTCGCCGTACTGGGGCGAGGAAGTCATCTGGGACAGCCAGAGCAACGCCCACAGCTTCGCCATGGACAGCCGCGCGCGGGTGTGGATCGCGGCGCGGGTGCGTCCCGCCGAGGCGCCCGCCTTCTGCCAGGCGGGGTCGGACCACCCGGCCGCGCAGGCGTTCCCCATCGAGCGGAGCAACCGCCAGGTCCAGATGTGGGACCCGCAGACCGGGGAGATCACGACCGTCAACACGTGCTTCGGGACGCACCACCTGAACTTCGCGGAGGACGACAAGCTGTGGTTCTGCGGCAGCGGCCCGGTGGTGGCCTGGTTCGACACGAAGGTGTTCGACGAGACCGGCGACGAGGCCCTGGCGCAGGGCTGGACGGTGCAGGTGCTCGACACCAACGGCAACGGCCGGCGGGACGAGTACGTCGAGCCGGGCGAGCCGCTCGATCCGTCCCGGGACATGCGCATCGAGCGCGGCTTCTACGGGGTCGCCCCCAGCCCGCTCGACGCATCGATCTGGGGCTCGACCCGGGGCATGCCCGGGGGCATCGTGCGGGTCGTTCCGGGTGACGACCCGGTGCACACGGCCCTGTCGGAATACTACGAGGTGCCGTGGAACGACGCGGATGCCGGGGTCCGGGGGTACTCGCCGCGGGGCATGGACGTCGACAGCGACGGCGTCGTGTGGACGGTGCTGTCGAGCGGCCACCTGGCCAGCTTCGACCGCCGCGAGTGCGCGGGTCCGCTGAACGGGCCGACCGCCACCGGCCGGCACTGCGACGAAGGCTGGACCCTCCATCCGTTCCCGGGGCCCAACTACCAGGGGGCGACCGACTCGGCCAGCGCGGATTCCGCGTACTACAACTTCACCGACCGGTTCAACCTGCTCGGCGTCGGCGAGAACATCCAGCTGGTGACCGGCAACCTGTCCGAGGGCGTGCTCGCGCTGGTGGACGGCGAGTTCCGCACCTTCCGCGTGCCGTACCCGCTGGGGAGCTTCTTCGCGAAGGGGCTCGACGGGCGCATCGACGATCCCGACGCCGGCTGGAAGGGGCGCGGCGTCTGGACCACCTCCGGCAGCCGGGCCCCGTTCCACGCGGAAGGCGGCACGGACAACGTCGCGCCGGTCTTCCGGTTCCAGGTGCGGCCCGACCCGCTGGCCCACTAGCTGCTAGCCGCCAGGCGTGGATAGCGGGCAGGTAGCCGTCACCGGCGCCAACAGCGCCGTCGGCAAGGCATTGCTGGCGCGGCTCGCCGGCCCGGAGATGTTGCGCGTGGTGGCCGTGGTGCGGCGCCAGGCAGCGGTCGCCAGCCTGCCGCGCTCGCCGCGCATCGCGGCCGCGGTGATCGGCTACGACCAGCCCGACCGCCTGGGCGCGGCGCTGGGCGGCGTCGACTGCGTCGTGCATCTGGCCGGCATTCTGTTCGAGACCAGGACGTCCGGCTATCGGCGCGCCAACGTCGACACGACGCGGGTGCTGGTCGAGGCCGCCCGCGCCGCGGCGGTGCGCCACATCGTGTTCGTCAGCTCGCTCGGGGCCGATCCGCATTCGCCGAACGGCTATTTCCGGTCCAAGGGGGAGGCGGAGCGTCTCGTGGCCGACGCGGGGGTCGCTGCCACGATCATTCGGACCCCGCTGCTCCTGGGGCCCGCTACCGCCGGCGGCCGCGCCCTCGTGCGCGCAGCGTCCCGCCCGGCGGTCCGGGTCCTCGGGGGCGGCGCGCACCGGCTGCGTCCGCTCGACGTCGACGACCTGTGCGCTGCCGTTGCGCGCCGCTGCCGGGAGCCGTCCGCCGGCGTGCGGACGTACGAGCTGGTCGGCCCGACCCTGCTCACGCAGCGCGAGCTCTTGCAGCAAACGGCGCGCCTGCTGGATCGCGACCTCGCGATCCGCTCCACGCCCATCTGGCTCGCGCGGCTGGGGGCGCGCCTCGCGGGTCTGATTCGCACCGGCGGCATGACGCCGGCGGTGATCGACGTCATCACCTCCGACGAGGCGGTGCGGCGGAATGCCGACGGCGATCTGGGAATCAGCCTCACGCCGTTGCCCGACACCCTGGCGAAGTTGCTCCAGTCTGCGGGAGGACCATGAACGTGCCACCGACCGAGCATCGCGTTGCCGAGGAGCCGCCCTCCGGCGTCCGTCCGGCGCCCAGCAGGGCCGGTCGCGCTGCCTTCCTGGCCCTCGGCGTCGCCTGCTTCGCCTATCTGTACTACCGCCTGGACGGCGCCGCGGCGCGCGAAGGCCTGTCGCTGGCCGACTACATGGCGGGCGTCTTCGCCAACGTCGACTGGGTGTCCTGGATCGTCCTGATGGTCGCCTACTCGGGCTTCTACTTCTGCATCGACACCCTGGTGGTGACGCGGGCGCTCAACTGGTTCATCACCCCCATCCGCTACCGGGACATCCTGCCCATCCGCGCCAGCGCCTACATCATCTCGATCTTCAACGAGCAGATCGGCAAGGGCGCGATGGCCTACTACCTGCACCGGCGCGACCGCGTCCCGGGCTGGGAGGTCGGCTCGGTGATGCTGTTCGTGATGTTCTGCGAGGTGTTCTACCTGCTGTTCTGGGCCACGGTGGGCTACGTCTTCAGCGCCCCGTCGCTGCCCGCCGCCTTCGGGCTCCTGCCCTGGCTCGCGGCCGGCGCGGTGCCGGTCCTGGCCCTCTGGGTGCTCTACTTCCGGGGCGCGATCCTGCCGGGCAACAACCTGCGGGACCGGCGGATCTTCCATGCGTTCCGCAGAGCCGAAGTCAAGCACTACGCGCTGTTTCTGGTGCTGCGCTCGCCGGCGCTCCTGGCGGCCGTGGCCGTGTACACGACCGCGCTCAACCTGTTCGGCGTCGAGGCGTCCTTCCCTGCGCTGCTCGGCTACCTGCCGGTCATCTTCTTCGCCGCCGCCGTGCCGACCCCGATGCGCGCGGCCGCCATCACCTTCTGGGTCATCCTGTTTCCCGAGAACGAAGGCCCGATGGCGGCGTTCGGGTTCGTGCAGCACAACTTCTTCATCTTGTTCAACGCGCTCATCGGGGTGGCGTTCTGGCCGCGGACGCAGCGCGAGCTGTTCGGGTAGGAAGCAGCGACGGGCATGGCCCACCTGCTCACGGGCACCAGGCTCGGGCTGGCGCTGCCGCTGGCGGTCGCCTTCGCCCGGCCGGACTGCCTGGCCGCGGGTCTGGTCGCCGGGCTGCTGGCGGCGGCCATCGCCAGCGACTGGCTCGACGGCGTCGTCGCCCGCCGGCGGGGCACCGCATCGCCGGCCGGCCAACTGTTCGATCACGCCACCGATTGCGTGTTCGTGACCGCCGGGCTGACGGGGGCCGCGCTCGCGGGCGGCGTCCCGCCGGCGCTGCCCATGCTGATCGCTGCCGCCTTCAGCCAGTACGTCGTCGACTCCTACTGGCTGCACCGCGAGAAGCGGCTGCGCATGAGCACCGTCGGCCGTTGGAACGGGATAGGCTACTTCGTCCCGCTGGTGCTGCTCGCGGCCGCGCGGATCGAGGTGGTTGCGGGCCAGACGGCGGCATTGGCGCTGCTCGCCCGCGCGACGGGCTACGTGCTGGTGGCGTCGACGATCGTCTCCATCGTCGACCGCGCCACCGCGGCGCACCGGGCGCGCAGCCGGTAGCTTCCATCAGACGGGGCTGGGCCCCGAACCCCCGGCGTCCGCTTGCGGGGACCCCACAGCCCCGCGCCGCTCCCGACTTCAATCAGACGGGGCTGCGCCCCGAACCCCCGGCGTCCGCTTGCGGGGGCCCCTTCGCCCCGCGCCGCTCCCGCCGAGGCGCGCCGTGCGCGCCTTGCGGCATCCCGTGCGCGGAGCGGGGGGCGGGTGCAGCCTGTGGACCCGCCCCGACGTCGAGGTATACGATTCGGTTCGGAGACGACGGTTGCGAATGCCGCTGGACATGCGACGGGACGTCCGGGCCGCCACGGCCGTGCGCCGCGCGGTGCTGGCGATCGGGATCGCCGCGCTCGCCGCCGCGGCGGGAGCCCAGCCCGATCGGCGACCGCCGGCGATCGAGCAGCTCGACATCGTGGAGCCGCCCCGCCCCGAGGCGCCTCTCGGCGCGCGGATCGCGATCTCCACGGACGAGCCGGCCCGCCTGGCGATCGAGATCGACGACGGCGGGCGGCTCGAGCGGCGGGAGCTGGACGGACGCTACCGAACCGGGCACGTCCTGCCGCTCGCGGGCTTGCGGCCCGGACGGACGCACGCCGTCACGTTCATTGCCACCGACGCGGCGGGCAACCGCGCCGAGGCGGCGCTGAACATCGACACCGCGCCGCTGCCGGACGACTTCCCGCCGCTCGAGGTCACCGTCAGCCAACCGGAGCGGATGGAGGCGGGCGCAACCCTGTTCAACGTCTATCGCTGGGGCCAGGAGGGCCGCGACCCGAGCTTCGGCCTCCTGGTCGCCGTCGACGCGGCGGGCGACGTCGTCTGGTACTACCGCGCCGAACACGTCATCGCGAACGCGGTCCCGCTCGCCAACGGCAACCTGCTGTACATGGCGACCGTCGACGGCATCTGGGCCCTGCTCGTCGAGATCGACCTCCTCGGCAACGTCGTTCGCGGCTGGCACCCACGGGCCCTGGCCGCACGCGCGCCCGCCGGCAGCATCCTGGTCGACACCGACTCGCTGCACCACGACATGGTGGTGCTGCCCTCGGGGAACCTGGCGGCGCTGGGCTCGGAGGTGCGCACTTTCGACAACTATCCCACGAGCGAGGAGGACCCCGCGGCCCCGCGTGCGACGCGGGACGTCGTCGGCGACCTCATCGTGGAGTTCGCGCCCGACGGGACCGTCATGCGGCAATGGTCGCTGCTCGACGCGCTCGAGCCCTACCGCATCGGCTACGACTCGCTCGGCACGTCGTTCTGGGGCGACACCTACCGGGCCCTGGGTCGCCCCGACGCCGAGCTCGCCGACTGGACGCATGCGAACGCCCTCGCGTACGACGGGCGCGACGACACGTTCGTCGTCTCCGCGCGCCACCAGGATGCGCTCGTCAAGCTGGACCGGAGCGGCGCGGCGCGCTGGATCCTGGCTCCGCACGCGGGCTGGTCGGACCCGTGGCGGGGCCGGCTGCTGAGCCCGCGCGGCGACCTGGAGTGGTCCTACCACGGCCACGGCGTCGAGGTCACGCCCCACGGCACGATCCTCGTGTTCGACAACGGCAACCACCGCGCCACGCCCTTCGACGAGTCGCTGCCGGCCGAGGCCTCGTACAGCCGGGCGGTCGAGTTCGAGGTGGACGAGGCGGCGCTGAGCGTCCGCCAGCGCTGGGCCTATCCGCCGTCGGACGGCGAGCGCTTCTACTCGTCGTTCCTGAGCGATGCCGACTGGCTGCCGGACACCGGCAACGTGCTGATCACCGACGGCGGGCGGACGCGGACGGTCGACACCGCCGAGGGGGAGCCGGAGGTGCGGCGCTGGGCGCGCATCCTGGAGGTGACCCGCGACGACCCGGCGGAGACCGTATTCACGCTGGTGATCGACGACGACTCGCCGACCGGCTGGCACGTCTACCGCGCGGAACGCTGGCGGATGCCCCTCGTCCACCGCTGACGCGGCGCGGCGGTCGCGGCCGGACCCGAACCCGCTGCCAGCGGGGGACGGCGCGCGATCAAGGGGTCCTCGACGAGCCGGTCTGCGAAGCCGCAAACCCTCACTGCCGACCGCGCTCCTGGGCCCGTGCCCCGCTCAGGATGAGCGGCATGCTGTAGTTCCCCTCGTGGCAGGCATTCTCGAAGACGGGGCCGGCGGCACGCGTGATCGGGAACATCACGGTCCAGGCACCGGTGAACGAGCCGGGGTCGTCCACCGTGAACTCGTAGTGCAGTGCATCGGCGGTGGCGAGCCGGAAGCGCTCGACGTAGCGCGCGTTCGGCCCAGTGCCCCGGATCGTCCACTCGCCGTTGAAGCCCGCGGTCTCGACGACCAGCGTGTCGCCCTCCCAGCGGCCGCGGGAGCTGCCCTGCCACTGGCGGATCCGCGCGGGGAGCGGCGGCCGCCCGTCGAGCGGGATGATGCGCAGGTCGGAGTTCTGCTCGTGCAGGATGGCGACGTAGTCAGGCGTCTGGAAGATCTGGGCGAGCCGGTTGGGAGACACGGCCAGCAGCGGGACCGTGCGTCCCATGATGCAGCGCTCGTAGCGCTCGCGGTCCTCCGGGCCGTCGGCGGACCGCATCCGGATGGCGATGCCGAGCGTGCGCGCCCGCTGCCGGCCCGCCGGCGTGCGCGCGGGCAGCCGGCCGTCGGGCGGGTCGACGATCAGCGACGTCCTGCCGGCGGTCAGCCCGCCGGGCTGCCACCAGTCGGCGTTCAGCTGCAGGTCGCGCTCGCGGCGGATGGCCGCGTGGCGCCCGGCCAGGTACTCCGCCTCCTCGGCGGGGGTCAGCACGTCCCTGCCGGCCAGAGCCTCCGGCCGCTCCAGCGGCGTCGTGCTGCGGTACTCCCAGTAGCCGCTCAGATCCGGTGCGCCCCAGGGCGTGACCGGCAGGTCGGCCGCCTGCGCCAGCACCGGCGCGGGGGCAGCGAGGAGCAGGCCGGCGAGGAGCAGGCCACGCATGACGACTCACGATACTGCAGAATGGCGTCGTGGGGAATCCGGCTGATTCAAGATGCGATCTCGAATCAGCCTGGAACCGACTCCGGCGGGCGAGCCGATCTGACGGCAACCACGACGCTGCCGTGCACCGGGCGGCCGCGCGGCCCGGCCACGCGGCGCCTGATATCAGCGGCGGGGTGACTGGATCAACAACCATATTCGCAACGGACTCGAAAGGTTCAAGCTCCACGCGGACGAGGATTTCAGGTTCGCCTGGGTCGACTCCGAAATCACGATCGAACTCGATTCCGGTGCGCCGGATGCACCGCACGTGGCACGCATGACAGACCCCACGCTTCGGGTAGGAATACTCGGCGCCGCCCACAGGAGACCCACGAGCGTCAAGCCAGAGAGTCCGCTCACCGAAGCGACCACGAAAATGCAGTTGAACGACTATTCGCGTCTTCCAGTGATGAGGAACGAACGCGAGGTAGTAGGAATAGTCACCTGGGAGTCGATCGGCACCCGCTTGGCGCTGGGGTGTGAATGCCACCAAGTTCGCCAATGGATGATGCAGCCGGAAGTAATCTCCAGTGACACGCGGCTGTTCGATGCGATAAGTAGGATTTCAGCCTCGAGATGACGCGGCCGCTTTCTGCTTCGCCGCAGCGCGAGGGCGCATCGAGCTCCCGCCAGATGTCAGCGGTCCTGATCGCCGGCTGCGGCGACGTCGGCGGTGAGCTGGCGCGGCGCCTGCTCGCGGACGGTCACGAGGTGTACGGCCTCCGGCGCCGCGTGCACCTCCTGCCGGCCGGCGTGCGTCCGATCGCGGCGGACATGCAGGATGCCGACAGCCTGCGGGCGCTGCCGGACGGGCTCGACGCGGTGTGCTACGTCGCCGCCGCCGACGGGCGCTCGCCCGGCGCCTACCGTGCCGCCTACGTCGACGGTCCCCGCAACCTGCTGCGCGCCGTCGCGCGCGCCAGCACCATCGGTCGGGTGCTGTACACGTCGAGCACCCGCGTCTATCCGCAGAACGCGGGCGAGTGGGTGGACGAGGACTCCCCCACCGGCGGCGACGACTACGCGCGGCTCCTGCTCGAGGGCGAAGCCGTCGTCCACGACAGCGCGGCATCGGCCGTCGTGGTGCGCCTCGCGGGCATCTACGGACCGGGCCGCACGCGTCTCGTCGAGCGGGTGCGCGCGGGCGAGCCGTGCTCGCCGGCCTGCACCAACCGGATCCACCGTGACGACTGCGCCGGGCTCCTGCGCCACCTGCTGCGCCTCGAACGCCCGCGCCCGTTGTACCTGGGCACGGACCACGAGCCGGCGACGCAGTGCGAGGTCATGCGCTGGATTGCGGGGCGCCTCGGGCTGCCCGCCCCTGCTCCCGCGGGCGCCGAGCGGGCGGCCGGCGGCAAGCGCTGCCGCAACGCGCGCCTGGTCTCCAGCGGCTACGCGTTCGAGCACCGCAGCTTCCGCGACGGCTACGGCGCCCTGCTCGCGGACGCCGCGGCCCGGGGGGCGTGACGGCCGGGCCACCTTGCCCCGGGAGGCACCCGGAGCCCATCATGAATACGCTCCCAGGGACGTCCCGGGGAGCTTCGGCGTCCGGGGCTCGCGGAGACGAGAGACCGACCATGTCGCAGCACCGCACCCCGGATCGGGTGCTCGCCGCGGATTCGCCTGCGTGGCCCTGCCCGGTGCTCCCGTTCCTGGCCACGGCTTCCGTCTGGCTCGTCGCGATCCACGCCGTCTCGCGCGCACAGGCCATGGAGATCGTGCTCGTCGGGGCGAGCATGCTGCTGGTGGGCACGCCGATCGGCTTGGCCGGAATCTGCATCAGCACGCTGCGCCGGCAGTACTGGCTGGCGCTCTTTCGGCGACGGGGCTGGTTGTACGCCCTGCTGTCCCGCCGCCTGCTCGTCACGCTGTTCTGGACCGGCTGGGCGGTGGCGACCTCGTTCCTCCTGCTGCTCCGGTTTCACGTCTACAACCAGGTGGAATGGGCCGTGCTGGCGGCGACGATTCCAGTGTTCGCGGCCGTCTTCGCGGCGATTCACCGCGTGCTCGTGAAGGAGCTGCGCCCGGACGCGGCCGTCACCGAGGCGCTGGTGTGGTCGCGCCGAGCCTGCCCGGCGCTCATGCTGCTGCTGTACGTCGGCGCGCTGGCGTACTGGGGCGACGTGCCGCGGCACGCGTCGCTCGACCAGGCCATCGCAGCCCACCGGAGCAGCGCGGCCGCCTGGAGCGGGAGCGCGCTGGTGCGGGAGGCGCTGCACTGGGGCGCGTACTTCGACGGCCTCGAGACGTACGCGCTGGGCCGGCTGGGCAGGGTCGACTCGCTGTGGGCGCTGCTGGCGATGGGCGCGGGCAACCTCGCGATCTTCTACAGCGTCTGTCTCGCCCTGTCCTGTTTCCGGATCCCGCGGACCGGTTTCGTGCAGGCCCGCCTGGCGCCGCGCTCGTTCGAGCACGTCTTCGCGGCCACGGCGGTCGCCACCTTCCTGGTGGGCTTCGTCTACTTTCCGCTGCTGGCGCGTCTGGACGAGTACGTGGCGCGGTCGCCGGATCCGGCGCGCGTCCGGGGGCAGGTGGAGCGGGAGACGTCCACGGCGGTTCGACAGGTGTTCGAGCGCATCGACGACGGCCACTACCGGCCGGGGACGCTGACGCAGCTCGCGAGCGCACGCGCCGCGGCCCTCGGCGCAGTGGGTGCGGCCGCCGACAGGTTCCGGCGCGAGGTGGACGCCGCGTTCGAGCGGCTCGAGGACGAGGCCGTCGGAGAATATCTCGATTGGTACTACAGCCTGCCCGCCGAGTACGGTCGCATCGGCATGATGCTGCAGGGACGCCTCCAGGACTACCTGACCGAGAAGGCGCGGGAGACGTTCCGGCAGGAGAAATGGTATCGGGGCGTCGAAGCCGCGTTCGAGAGGATGTTGTCCGTCGACGAGGAGGCACGGACGGCCTACGAACGGACGGTCCGCGACATCCTCGATCGGAACCGGGTGGATCCGGAGGACGCGGCGTTCGACGTCACGCTGACGGCCGCGCTGAAGGATGTCGTCCAGCCGTCCCTGCATCAGGACGTCATTCCGGCCGCGCACAGGCTGGCGACGGCGGGGGTGGCCGGAGGGGCCGGTTCCGCCGCCGCGGGCGGCATCACGTTCATCATCGTCCAGAAGGTCACCGCGAAGGTGCTGGGAAAGCAGGTCCTCAAGCTGGCCGCGAAGGCGCCGCTCAAGGCGGCCGCCGGCAAGCTGGCGGGCGCCGTGGCGGGCGGCGCGGCGATTGGATCGCTCCTACCCGGCGCGGGAACCGTGGTGGGCGCCCTTGTCGGCGGGGCGCTCGTCGGCGCGTCCCTCGGCGTCGCGGTCGACGGCGCGCTGCTGGAGCTCGAGGAAGCCTTGAGCCGGGACGACTTCGAGCGCGAACTCGTCGCCGCCATTCGGCAGGCGCGCGGCGAGTTCGCCGACGAGTACCTCGGACGGCCGCCTGCGGGGTAGTAGCCGCCGGCGCGGTGCACTATACTCCCGGTACAGAGGTCGCGCCGATGCCACCCAAGCGTGATATCGCCGATCCGCACGATGCCTTCGACGCGTCGCGGCGGAGCTTCCTGAAGTGGACCGCCCTGCTCGGGGGGGCGACGGCGCTCGGCGGCGGCGGCCTGCTTCTCTCCCGGTATCCGTTCGACGGGGCTCCCGCGAGCGCCTCGTTGGCCGGAGCCGCGGCCGCCGGCCGCCGGATCTTCCACACGGCGAACACGCCGGAGTGCCTCCACTGCGCGCTCCTGGCCCACGTCGAGGACGGTCGCCTGGTCAAGGTGACGGGCGACCCAGACTTCAACGTGCTCGCCTGCGCCCGCGGCATCTCCCGCATTCGCCAGCTCTACAGCCCGCATCGCCTCAAGTACCCCATGCGCCGGGCCGGCGCGCGAGGTGAGGACCGCTGGGAGCGAGTCAGCTGGGAGGAAGCGCTCGATACGATCGCCGAGCGCTACCGGCGGATCATCGAGGAGGACGGGAACGAGGCGTTCCTCTCCTTCGGGGGCACCGGCAACTGGTCGACGCTCTCGACGGGCGTCCGCGGGCTCTACTCGGCCTTCTGGAACCGCTTCGGCGGCGCGACGCCGATCATCTCGCAGCTCTGCTGCGCCTCGGTCACCGAGGGCTACAACGCCGTCTTCGGCGGCGGCCGGTCCGAGTTCCGCGACGAGTGGGTCCACAGCCGGTTCTTCCTGGCCTGGGGCAACAATCCGGCGGTCTCCAACCAGGGCTACATGAAGAACCTCTTCCAGGCCCGGGAGGACCACGGCGCCCGGCTGGTGACGATCGATCCCCGGCTGAGCGAGACCGCCGCCCTCTCCGATCAGTGGATCCAGATCCGGCCGGGCACGGATGCCGCCCTCGCCCTCGGCATGGTCAAGGTGCTCCTCGACGAGGAGCTGTTCGACGAAGAGTACGTGCGCACCGTCACCAACGCCCCGTTCCTGGTGCGGCACGGCGAGCGCGGCTACGACCTGCCGGCCGCGGCGGGCGGCTGGCCGGCGGGCGGCAACGCGCTGCCGGTCGATCTGCGGGAGCTGCAGCTCCTGACGAACGGGGCCGCCGGCCCCGGGCGTTTCGTCGTCTGGGACGAGCGGGGCGGGCGCCCGGTCCCGGCCGACACGCCGGGGGTGCGGCCCGCCTTGCGCGGCAGCTACGAGATCGGCGGCGTCCGCTATCAGCCGGTCTTCGAGTGGCTGCACGCCATCGCCGCGCGCTACACGCCGGAGGTCGTACAGCGCATCACCGGCGCCCCGCCCGAGGTCATCGCCCCGTTGACGCGGGAGTACGCGGCCGCCAAGCCGGCGGCGATCATCCAGAACATGGCCGGGGCGCAGCGCACCGACCACGGCACGCTGACGGTTATAGGCCACCTCTACCTGGCCTCGCTCACCGGCAACGTCGGGGTGCTCGGCGGCGGCGTCAACGACAACGGCGGCTACCTGCGGCAGGGCGGAAACATCAACTACCCGGTGCCCGTCCAGCAGAACGCGCCCATCGCCGGCATTCCCGCCACCAAGCTCGGGGAGTACCTGGTCGAGCGCAAGCCGCATCCGATCCGGGCCATCCACGTGGCCGGCGCCGGCGTGCTGACACAGTACCCCAACACGCGCAAGATCATCGCCGGGCTCGACAACATCGAGTTGATGGTCGTGCAGGACATCTTCATGACGACGACGGCGCGCTACGCCGACTTCGTCCTGCCCGTGACCACGCTCTTCGAGACCCGCAACCTGCTGGCGGGCATCCGCAGCCGCTACATCCAGCTCATGGAGCAGGCGATCGAGCCGCTGTTCGAATCGCGCTCCGACCGCTGGATCCTGACCGAGCTGGCCAAGCGCCTCGGCTTCGGCGACGACTTCGACAAGCCGGACGACGAGCTCCTGCGCCATGTCCTCGAGCCGACCGGGGTGACCCTCGAGCAGCTCGAGCAGGGCCCGGTCAACCCCATGCCGGATCCTTGGATTCCGTTCGCCGACAAGAAGTTCGACACGCCGTCGGGGCGCATCGAGTTGTTCTCCCTGTATCTGCAGGAGAAGGGCTTCGACCCGCTGCTGGAGTACCTGCATCCGGTGGAGGCCCCGTGGATGGACGAGCGGCTGGCCGCGCGCTATCCGCTCCAGCTCATCAACCGCAAGAACCACAACCACGTCAACTCGAGCTTCCACCACCACGACTTCCTGACGGAGATCTGGGCCAGCCAGGTGCTGCAGATCCATCCCGACGACGCGCAGCCGCGCGGCATCGAGGACGGGGCCCGTCTCCGCGTCTTCAACGACCGCGGCGAGATCGAGGCGATGGCCCAGGTGACGCGCGGCATCCTGCGCGGCGTGGTGAGCGTGACCACCGGCTGGGGCGCCGTGGACGAGAAGCAGAGCGCCAGCATCCTGAGCCCCGACAAGTACGAGCCGATCTCGCTGGGTCACACGTTGAACTCGTCGATGGTCGAGGTCGCCATGGGGGGGGACGCGGCATGAAACAGGTAGCGTTCTTCTTCGACGCCAACCGCTGCACCGGCTGCCGTACGTGCGAGGTCGCGTGCAAGGTCGAGAACGGGGTCGAGCTCGGTCCGCGCTGGCGCAAGGTGCGCACGGTGGAGGGCGACCAGGACGGCGGCCCCTACATGTACCACGTCTCGATGTCGTGCAACCACTGCGAGGTGCCGGTCTGCGCCGAGGCGTGCCCGTCCGGCGCCATCACGAAGCGGCCCGACGGCATCGTCGTCGTCGACGAGAGCAAGTGCATCGGCGCCCGTCTCTGCGCCTGGGCGTGCCCCTACGACGCGCCGCAGTTCAGCGACGAGACCGGCAAGATGGAGAAGTGCAACTTCTGCTCGCACCGCATCGACGCCGGCACCGGAGGGCCCGCCTGCGCCGAGGCCTGCCCGACCAAAGCGCTGCAGTGGGGCACGCTCGACGAGGTGGCCGCGAAGCAGGGGGCCACGGACCAGTTCGGGCCGCTGCCCGACGCCGACATCACCAAGCCGGCGATCCGCTTCATCCCGCTCAAGCTCGTCCGCGCCTGACCGCGTCCGGCATGGAGACGCGCGACTGGTCGCTCGTCGTCTTCACGCTCCTCTCCCAGGCGGCGGTGGGCGCATTCCTCACGCTGCAGGTCCTGCGGCGCCTGGCGGCCCGGCGCGGCGCTCCCGCGAGCCACGGCGCCATGTTCGTTCCGCTGCTGGCGGTGCTGGTCGTGCTGTCGGCGGGGCTGTTCGCAGCGCTCTTCCACCTCTCCACGCCGCTCCAGGCGGCGCGCGCCGTCGTGAACTTCTCGTCCTCCTGGCTGAGCCGGGAGATCGTTTTCGGGAGTCTGTTCGCAGCGCTCCTGGGCGCCGTGGTGGCGCTGGAGCGGCAGGCCGGGGGCAGCCCGCGCGGCAGCTTGTGGCTGGGCCGGCTCGCCGCGCTGGCCGCCCTGACGTTTCTCTACTGCCAGACGGCGCTCTATCTGCTGCCGGCCCAGCCCGCGTGGAACAGCTTCGCGACGCCGGCCGCGTTCGGCGGCACGGCGCTGCGCCTGGGCATTCTCGGCGTGGCCGCCGGTGCCGTCGCCGGCGGGCCTCCGCCCGCAGCCGACCCGGCGGTCCGACGCGGCGGCACGTCCGGGACGACCGTTCGCGGCCTGGCGCTGGCCGGCCTCGTGGTGCTCGCGGCCGAGCTCGTCGTGCTGCCGCTGCACCTGGCCGCGCTGGCCGCCGACGGGTCGCCGGCAGCCGCGGCGAGCGCGCAGCGCCTGACGGGCGACTACGGCGGCATCCTGCTGTTGCGGCTGGCGCTGCTCGGCGTGGCCGCGGCGGCCCTGGCAGGGGTCGCCCGCAGCTCCCCCCGGTCCCCGCGCCGGCCGCTGACCGCCGCGCTCACCTACGTCTCGCTCGCGACGGTCCTTCTGTCGGAGCTGTGCGGCCGTTTCCTGTTCTATGCCATGCAGGTGAGGGTCGGCATTTGACCGCGACCCCCGCGGGCGACGAGCCGATCGACCGCGAAGCGTGGGAACGGCTCCAGGAACCGCAAGCCGTCGCCTACCACTTCCTCGGCCGCTGCTTCCACACGCCACCGAGCGCGGAGTGGCTGGCCACGCTGGCCGAAGGCCGCCTGTTCGAGGCCTGGCCGCTGCCGGCCGGCGACGAGGAGACGACCGCCGGGCTGGCGCTGCTCGCGGCGTATTGCGAGCACTGGGACCCGGGCCGGCTCGGCGCGCTGACGTGGGACTTCAATCGACTCTTCGTGGGACCCGGCGAGATGCTGGCCCCGCCCTGGGAATCGGTTCACCGCAGCAAGACGAAGCTCACCTTCCAGGAGCCGACCCTGCAGGTGCGGGCGCGGTACGAAGCGTTCGGCGTGCAGGCGCCCGCGCTGCACCGCGAGCCGGACGACCACCTGGCCCTCGAGCTGGCCTTCCTGGCGACGCTGTCGGAACGGGCCGGCGAGGCTGCCGCCCGGGGTGACGGCGAGCAGCTCGGGCGGTGCCTGCGGGCCCAGCAGGAGTTCCTGCAGGACCACCTGCTGGCGTGGGCGCCGGGCTGCCTCGCGCTCGTCGAGGCGCACGCGGAGACCGACTACTACCGGGGCGCCGCCCGACTGGCGCGCGGATCGCTGGCAGCCTCGGCGCGTCTGTGCGGCGCGCGCCTCACCGCCCCCTGACCGCCGCTCACGCGCGCGGAGTCCACCGGCCGCCGAGCACGGTCCCGCGCGGGAAGAGCCGCTGGTTGCCAGCCCGCAGGTTCTCGTAGTTGTCGACGAAGTCGAAGGCGCCCACGCGCAGCTCGAGCAGCGCGAGGTCGGCCGGCGCCCCCACGTGCAGCGTGCCGCGGTCGTTGAGGTGCGGGAAGACCCGCGCGGCATTGACGGTCACGCAGGCGACCACCTGATCCAGCGTCATCCCGGCGTCGAGGAACTTCGACATGACGTTGGGCAGGTCGACGACCCCCGGCACGGTCCGGCTCGCGGCGTTGCCGTCCGTCGAGATCGTGTCGGGCCAGAAGCCGGCCTGCATGACGTGGTCGAAGGTGTCCCACCGCAGGTGGCCGGTCCGCCCGTTGGCGACATCGAACCAGACGCCCCGGCGGCGTGCCGCGAGCACGTCCGGCAGGATGCGTCCGTCGTCGTCGACGATGGCGTTCGGCGGGGGCGCGAACATGTGGGTGACGATGTCTCCAGGCTTGAGCAGGTCGAGCAGCCTGGACAGCGGCGAGGCGGTCTGGCCCATGTGGATCATCACCGGCAGACCGAAGGACGAGGCCACGTCCTGCGCCCGGCGCAGCACCTCGACGTCGTCGGCGGCGACGTTGCGCGACAGCCGCGCCTTGACCCCGACGACGAAGTCGCGGTGGCGCGCCACGGCGTTCTTCGCGGCGTCCACGTCGGCGAGGTCGAGGTCCATCGTGTCGCCGTCGCGCAGGATGCCGGCGCGCCCGATGTTGATCAGCACGCGCGCCTGCTGGGGCGCCGCCCGCGCGATGGCGACCCGCTCGGCGAGGCCCTCCGCGCCTGCCGACCCCGCATCGACCCAGGCGGTCACGCCGTCCTCGAGCGCGACCGTCGGTCCGGCGGCGTCCCGGGCGTAGTGCGCGTGGACGTCCAGCAAGCCCGGCACGACGAACCGGCCACGCGCATCGATCACGTCGGCGCCGGCGGCCGGGATGTCGCTCTCGACCGCGGCGATGCGGCCGGCGGCGATCGCGACGTCGCGGACCGCGTTGATCCGCAGCGACGGATCGACGACGCGCCCGCCCTTGACGACCAGGTCGTAGGGTGCCTGGAGCGCGCGCGGCGCGCGGCCGAACAGCGCCGCGCCGGCGGCGGCGTAGACGAACTGGCGGCGATTCAGCTGCATCGGGGCCTCCCGGGTCGGCGCAAGGCGCCGGACGTCAGTCGATCTGATACTCCGGCGTGCTCATGATGAGGTGCGCCACCATGCGCAGGGGATCCTCCAGGTACGTACGGGCGCGGCCGACGTCCGGCGTGCCCAGCTCATCGTCCAGGAACGTGACGAGCGCATCGCGCACGTCGGCCGACACCGGCATCCGCAGGAACCGCGCCAGCAGATAGTCCACCGCCTCGTCGGTCGTCTCCGCGCCGGCGTCCAGGATCATCCGCGTCATGTCGACCCGGGCGGCGCCCCGCGGCGTCGGAATCAGCTTCTGCATGGCCTGTGCCCAGGCGCGGTAGCCCGAGACGCGGGTGTTGAACAGCTCGTCCCGCTCCGTCGCGGCCAGATCGAACGCGGTCATCCGCCCCGGGTCGTCGAGCGCGATCGCCGAGCTGAAGGCATAGCCGTTGCGCAGGCGCTCGCCCACGATCCCGTCCCCGCTGCGGTAGAGGAAGTTGGGATCGTGGAAGTCGATGACGTTGGGAAACAGGTAGTGGAACGCGATGTTGCCCCGCTCCTGAATCAGCGCCGGCGTGATCCACGACCGGCCCTGCGCCCAGCCCGCCACCGACGGCGGGTTCAACAGGTGCTGCCCCAGCGCGACCGTCGTCTGGTTGAAGTCCGGAACTCCCGGCACGTCCTCCGCCCCCAGGTGCTTGAGCAGCGTGACCACGTGCTCGACCGGACCCTTGATGTGCGCCCCGTAGCTTGCCGCGCTGTGGAAGTCGCGCGAGCCGAAGATCGCCGCCAGCAGCGGCCGCAGCTCGTAGTTGTTGTCCCGAAGGATCGTTCCCAGCTCGGCCTGCAGCGCCGGCGAAACCTCCTCGCGCACGAAGAAGCGGTAGACCTTCGCCGCGATGTACTCCGCCGTCACCGGCTGCTCGAGGATGATGTCGAGCACGTCCACGCCGTCGAAGTTGCCCGTGCGGCCCAGGAACGTCTTCTCGCCGTCGTCGTGCAGCGCCGGGTGCACCACGAAGTCGAGGTTCTCGAAGTTCCACCCGGTGAAGGCCCGCGCCGCCTCGCGCACGTCCAGCTCCGAGTAGTTGCCCACGCCCATCGTGAACAGCTCCATCACCTCGCGCGCGAAGTTCTCGTTGGCCGCGCCCTTCACGTTCACCCCGGCATCGAGGTAGTAGAGCATCGCCGGGTCCTGCGCGACGGCCACCGCCAGGTTGCCGAAGTTGCCCGTGGCGTGGCGCTCGAAGGTCTCGATCTGGAGCAACATCTTGCGGTAGTCGCGGACCTTGTTCTCCGCCGTCGCGAAGTGCCCGTGCCAGAACAGGGCCATCTTCTCTTCCAGCGGGCGGTGCGTGTCGAGCATCCGCTCCGCCCACCAGTAGGCGACCCGGCGCGACTCGAGCTGCGTGGCGCGCAGCCAGTAGAAGAAGCGGTCCGAGACAGGCTGCATGTGGCGGTTCATGTGCTCGGGCTTCACGCGGACGCCCATGCTCGCGCCGCGCGCCAGCGCGAGATCGGTGGCCGCCGGGCGGCTGGGCGGAAAGTGCGCCAGCGTCTCGTCCCAGAAGCCCGAGTGCTCGAACGGCTGCAGGTGGTCGTTGGGAATGTCGTCGTAGTAGACGAGCGAGCGGACCGCCTCCTCGGGCGTCATCGCCGCCAGCTTCTCGATATCCTCCGGTGCGCCGCTGAAACCGGCGCGGCCAAGGAGGTGCTCGGCGCGGTCGTAGCTCCACTCGGCGGCCGTGATCGGGGTCAGATCCCCCTGCCAGGAGGCCGGTCCGGGCGCCCAGTCCTGCGCGTTCACCGAGGCGTGGCCGGCGATGCAGAGCGCCAGAACCATGCCGGCCGTTGCCGCCTGCCGGTGGTGTCGAATCCTCATCAGTTGCTTCCCTCCGCGGTCCGGGGACATCCCGACGCCGGGACCGTCCCCTCCTCCAGCTTCTCCATTCTGGACGCCCGGCCGTCATTGTCAAGCGCGGCGTGCGCAGGGCCAGGCACACACACGACGCAGTCCTCGCGGGATGCATCGCCCGTCGAATGCAGCGGAGCCATCTTGCCACTGGTTCCCTGACCGACCAGCCGCCCGGAAGCGCCGGACTCTGTGCAAGCTACGACCTCGCTCGGTGCCACCCGCGACCCAGCCGACGCAGACCGGCTGATTCCGCAGGGGCCACCCGAGCGCTCGTCGCGGTGGCCCCAAGCCGCGCACGGCGCGGCTCGGCGGAAGCGGCGCGGGGCGCAGGGGCCCCCGCAAGCGGACGCCGGGGGTTCGGGGCGCAGCCCCGTCATAAATGAAGCCCAGCCCGTCCAATTTTAGTCGAGCTCGATGACCACCAGGTGCGCATCCAGCCAGGCGGGCAGCCAACGCGGCACGTCGGGCCGCAGGCGCTCGAACACCTCTCGCTTGTAGTCGGGGTCGTCGAACACCACGCGCGCCCGGCCCGACAGCGTCTCGCCGCGGATCGTCACGGTGACGGGTGCGCTGCCCCGGCCCAGGGCGCGCCACCACGGGCCGTCGGCGCCGACGAACACCTGCTTGCCCTCGCGCCGGTAGTTCACCGGCAGCGCGCGGCCGCTGGGCAGCCGCAGCAGCATGACGACGCCGGCCCGTTCACCCTGCGGGTGCGCCGCGAGCTCCCGAACGACCCGCGGATTGCCGATCAGGTGGACGTAGGCCAGCACGCCGGCCAATCCGAGGGCCAGCAGGATGACCAGCCACTGAAACCAGGACATGGCCGGGAGATTCATGAGGACGTCATCGAACAGCCCGCCCGCCGGCTAGCGGCGGGCCGGGGCCCCGCTCACGGCCGGCGCCGGGAGCGTTGCCGGCGCGCGGGGCGGCCGAGCCTTGCGGCGGGCCCTGCGGCGGGCCGGCCCCGCGTCGCCGGGCTCGCCGACCAGCTCGCCGACCGCGGCGGCATGCACGATGCGGCCCTCATTGACGAACGCCTCGTGGTTGGCCACCACCTCCGCCTCGTCGTACACGTAGCTCACCATCATGCCGGCCGACTGCGCGAGGCCGGACGGCGACGGATCCCCCATCCAGTTGATCCGCTCGAGGCGCGCCCCATTTCGCAGGTGAAAGCGGGCGACCGGGTCGAGCGGCAGGCGCCCACGCTTCTCGTGCAGGAGATAGCGGGCGCAGAGGCGCAGCAGGCGCGGCTCCGCATCCTCGGCGGGCCCGTGGTCGGCCGGCCAGCCGGGATCCTCGACGTCGCCCAGGTCCCCCTCGTCGGCGAGCCGATTCTCCCGCATCGCGGCGGTCACCCACTTGCGGAAGCCGGGGATGGGCGACAGGGTGGCGAACGTGCGCAGTCCCGGCATCTCCGCCGCCAGCTCGTAGACCACCTGCTTGATGAGGAAGTTGCCGAACGAGATGCCGACGAGGCCCCGCTGGCAGTTGCTGATGGAGTAGAAGACCGCGGTGTCCGCCGCGGGATCGGGCTCCACCGCACCGAAGATCAGATCCTGTACCGAGCTCGCGAGCCCCTTGCAGAAGGCCACCTCGACGAAGATGAGCGGCTCGTCCGGCAGCGACGGGTGGAAGAAGCCGAAGCAGCGCCGGCCCGCCCCGAGACGGCGCTGCAGGTCCTCCCAGTCGAGAATCTCGTGCACCGCCTCGTAGGCGACGATCTTCTCCAGGACGAGAGCCGGCGTGCGCCAGTCGATGCGGCGCAGATCGAGGAACCCGCGATTGAACCAGGCCCGCAGCAGGTAGAGGAAGTCGTCGTCGAGCGGCTTGAGCCCGGGATGCTCCGGCAGCAGGTCCAGCAGGGCCTCGCGCATGGCGAGCAGATCGGACATGCCGTTCGGCGAGGTGTTGAAGAGGCCGAGCAGCTCGCGCCGCGGCGGATCCGACGCGCGGACGAGCGCCGTCACCGTCTCCGGCCCGGGCGCGGCGCGGTAGCCGTCGATGGCCGACTCGAGGGCGGAGGGCTCCGGACCCAGATCGTGGGCCAGGAACTCGAAGAACGCCCGGCGGCCGTCGGCATCGAGCCGGCCGAACGCATCCAGGGCGCGGCGCGCGAGGGTGACGACCGACGCCTCGCCCCGCGTGCGGAGCAGCGTGCGGCAGACGTCGCGGATGTCCTCGTCCGGCGCGGGTCTTCCCGTGCGCCGGCCCCTGAGCCCGCCGCGCGCCTTCGCGAGGCTCCCCATGACCTCTTTCCAGAAGGCGCCGCGCAATCTCATGACGGGTCGATCCAATCCGACCGCACGGGCGCGGGCAGCAGCCCGCGCCGGCCGTCGTCCTTCTCTGGTCGCGTGACGGAGCGTCCGCACGGACCGGTCGCGCGCACCGGATACCGCTTCGGGACGCGTCCGCTGGAGGCCACCGGGTACATGAATACTCTATCCCGGCTCGAGCCGCGCCGGGACGTTTTCTTCATCGAGCCCAGCGCACGCACGAGGGTGACGTCACCGCGAGCGTCTGGCCGGTCCGCCACAGCCGACCGGTGTCGCGGTCGACCGCGTACACCACCACCTCGTCGCCGATCTGCGCCGCGGCCAGGGCCCAGGCGCCGCTCGGATCGAACACCATGCTCCAGGACGATGGCGAGCCGATCTCGGCCGGGGCGACGGCGCTCAGCCGGCCATCGGCAGGGTCGATGCGAAAGCCCGCCAGCGTGCCGGTGCCGCGGTTCGTGACGTAGACGAAGTCGCCGCCGGGATGCATCGCGATGTCGGCCGGCATGTTGCGACCGGTGAAGCCAGCCGGCCGCGTGGTGACGCTCTGGAACGCCTCGAGCTCACCCGTTCGCTCGTCCCAGCGCCAGGCGGAGATCGACGATCCGGCCTCGCCCGAGGTGTACAGATAGCGGCGGCCGGGGTGCCAGACGAGGTGCCGCGGTCCGGCCCCGGGCAGATCCGCGGCCAGCCGATGCGTGTCGAGCGCGCCCCGTCCGGCGTCGAAGCGCAGCACGCGGCAGCGGTTCGCCGCGATCTCGGTGGCGATGGCGTAGCGCTCGGTTTCCGACAGCACGATGGCGTGCGGGCCGCGGGGCGCGTCGTGTCCGGCCGACCCACCCGCGGTCGCCTCGCCCGGCGCCGTGCCGATCAGGGCGGTGCGCTCCCCGAGCGAGCCGTCCGGCCGCAACCGGAAGCACACGATGCTGCTCGTGACGAAGTTGGTCGTGAGCAGGTTCCGACCCGCGCGATCGACCACCCCGACCGTCGGCCCGCCGCCCCCGCTGCGCACGGTGTTCATCTCGCGCAGCCGATCGCCGTCGACGGCAAAGGCGGTGATGAGGTTCTGCCCGTCGACCTGCGTCGGCCAGCGGCATGCGTACAGCACGCGCCGGTTGGTGTGCACGATCAGATTGAACGGGTTGCTCACCTCGGCCGCGAGCGAGATGTCGCCGGCGCGGCCGGTCGCCGGATCGAAGGTGAAGCTGTAGAGGCCGCGGCTCCGGGCGCCGCCCCGGCGCTCCCCGAAGTACGCCGGCACCTCCGCGCCCAGGGCGTCCGTGAAGGTGCCGACGAAGGCGCGCGGCGGGCCCTCCTGCGCACGCGCGAGGGCCGGAGGCCCCCAGACGAGAGCCGCGCCGGCGCGCAGCACCGCTCTGCGTGTGACGAATCGCATGTGGTCAGCCAGGAATCTGCGCCTTATAACGGTGCAGATTCCGCAAGGCGCGCACGGCGCGCCTCGGCGGCGCGGCGCGGGGCTCATGGGGTCCCCGCAAGCGCCGCCGGGGGTTCGGGGCGCAGCCCCGTCTTATTCTAGCTGCTGCGGGACACGACGCGGAACGACCACCAGTGGTCGGGCCGCGGCGAGCCGAGCGGCGCGGGCGGGTTGGCCGGCGCCTCCAGCGAGTGCAGCTTGTCGAGCCGGGCGCCCCAGGCCCGGTCGAGCTCGCCCGGATCGAGTACCCGCGTCAGCATGACCGGGTACACGGTCCCGTCCAGCCGCAGCCGGGCCCAGCCGTCGCCTGCCGCGATGCCGGACCAGCGCTTGCCGTCGCAGTTCGAGCAGCTCAGGTACAGGTCGCCGGCGCGCGTGGCGAAGCAGTTCAGGTTGATGGCGTGCGGCAGCAGGCCGGCGCGGACCTGAATCTGGCACAGGGTCACCCGGTTCGCGAACGTCCAGTCGCCCACCGACTCCTCGCGCTCGTCGCCGAACAGCCAGCCCCCCGGCGTGTAGTCGCAGGGACAGGTGGCCGACCAAGCCAGGAACCCGCCCACCAGCACGACCAGGACGACGGCCGCCGCGCTCAGCAGCGCGCGTTGAAGCTGCTTCCCGTGCTGGCCTCGAGCTGCTCCGTCTGTCATCGGTTCGCCTCCCTCTGTGTCGTCACGTTCCCGGCCCGGGGGCCGCCTCCGGCGGCCGCATCGAGCCCGGGCCTGACCAGCGCCTCGCGCGTGCCGGAGCGCGCCCAGGCGGGACTCGGCGTCTGCACGATCGGACTCAGATCGACAGCGTGGAACGACCGCGCCACCTGCCCCTCCGACGGCTCGCCGTACGGGGTCGAGCGCTGTCTCGGGACGCGGCCGGCGCCGCGAATGAGAGCCTCCATGCGGGCCGGCGGCAGCTCCTGGCCGAAACCCGCGCCCGCGGCCCGCGTGATGCTCTCGTTCATCAGCGTGCCGCCCAGGTCGTTCACCCCGGCCTGCAGGCAGGCGCGCACGCCGCGCGGCCCCATCTTCACCCACGACGCCTGGATGTTGGCCACCAGCGGGTGCAGCGCCAGCCGCGCGACCGCGTGCATGAGCAGCGACTCGCGGAACGTCGGGCCGCGGCGGGCCCGCCCCTTGAGGTAGATCGGCGCCTCCATGTGCACGAACGGCAGCGGCACGAACTCGGTGAAGCCGCCGGACCGCGCCTGCAGGGCGCGGATGCTCGCGAGATGCCGGGCCCAGTGCCGCGGGCGGTCGACGTGGCCGTACATGATGGTGGCGGTCGTCCGGAACCCGACGCGATGCGCGGTCTCCATCGCCTCCAGCCACTGGCCGGATGTCAACTTGTCGGGACACAGCTCCCGGCGGACCTCGTCGTGCAGCACCTCGGCAGCCGTTCCCGGCAGCGTGCCGAGCCCCGCGGCCTGCAGCCGCCTCAGGAACGCCTCGAGCGGCAGGCCCAGCGTGGCGGCGCCCTGCCAGACCTCGAGCGGCGAGAACGCGTGCACGTGCAGCTCGGGCACGGCGTCCTTCACCGTGCGGCAGATGTCCAGATACGTGGCGCCGGTGTACTCCGGGTGGATGCCGCCCTGCATGCACACCTCGGTAGCCCCGCGCTCCCAGGCCTCCACGCTGCGGCGCGCGATCTCGTCCAGATCGAGGTCGTAGGGCGCCCCCCGCAGGTTCTCGCTGAGCTTGCCCTTGGAGAACGCGCAGAACTGGCACCGGAAGTAGCAGACGTTGGTGTAGTTGATGTTGCGGTTGACGACGTAGGTGACCTCGTCGCCGTTGACCTCGCGCCGCACGGCATCGGCCGCCCGCACCACCGCCACCAGATCGTCGCCGCGGGCCGTGAAGAGCTCGGTGATCTCCGTCTCGTCGAGCGCGTCGCCGCGCGACGCCCGCGCGCAGAGCTCCTCGATCCGTCTGGCCGGGCGCGGCGCGGCCGCGTCGTCGAGGCGGTGCAGCAGCGCCGCCGGCAGCACCGCGTCGCGGTCGCCGGGGGACCAGGCGCTCTCGCGCGCGAACCCTTCCGCATCGGACGCGCGCCGGACCGCGGGCCTGAGCGGCTCCGCCACCCAGGCGTCGAGGCGCTCCACGTAGGCGGGATAGATCGTGAGCCGCTCGGTGAGCGCCTTGCCCTCGCGCGCGGTCTCGCGCGCGAGCCCGTCGAGGTGGGGCCAGGGGGCCTCGGGGTTGACGTGGTCGGGCGTCACCGGCGACACGCCGCCCCAGTCGTTGATGCCCGCCCGGAGCAGGCTGCCGAAGGTGTCCGGCGTGAGGTTGGGCGGGGCCTGAATCGCCATGTCGGGGCCGAAGATGAGCCGGGCGCACGCGATGGTCCACTGCAGATCGGCGAGCGTCGGGTCCGGCGCCTGCGCCATCCGCGTGCCCGGCTTGGCCCGAAAGTTCTGGATGATGATCTCCTGCAGGTGCCCGTGCGCGTCGTGCAGATCGCGCAGCGCGAGCAACGCGGCGATGCGCTCCTCGCGCGTCTCCCCGATCCCGATCAGGATGCCGGACGTGAAGGGCACCGCCAGCTCCCCCGCCTGCCGGATGGTCTCCAGGCGCACCTCCGGCTCCTTGTCGGGCGAGCCGTGATGAGCCTGGCCGGGCGCGAGCAGGCGGCTGGACGCGCTCTCCAGCATCAGCCCCTGCGACGGGCACACCTCCCGCAGCGCGAGCAGCTCGGCGCGCGTGACGACCCCGGGATTGGCGTGGGGCAGCAGGCCGGTGGCGTCGAGGACGGCGCGGGCCGCGGCCACCAGGTACGACACGGTGGTGGGATGCCCCAGCGCGGCCAGCTCGGCGCGGGCCTGCGGGTAGCGGAGCTCCGGCTTGTCGCCCAGCGTGAACAGCGCCTCGCGGCAACCCGCCGCGGCGCCGCGCCGCGCCACGTCGACCACCTCGTCGAGCGTCATGTAGGCCCGCTCGCCGGGCCGCGGCGGCTGCGCGAACGTGCAGTAGTGGCACACGTCCCGGCACAGCTTCGTGAGCGGGATGAACACCTTCCGCGAGTAGCTGACGGCGCGCCCGAACCCGGCGTCCCGCAGCGCCGCCGCGCGCCGCATCAGCACGGGCAGGTCGGGCGCCCGGACCAGGTCCAGGGCGGCCTCGCGGGACGGTCGGACGTACGGGCTGGTGTCCATCGAGCTTCAATCAGACGGGGCTTTGCCCCGAACCCCCGGCGTCCGCTTGCGGGGACCCCTGCGCCCCGCACCGCTCCCGCCGAGGCGCGCGGTGCGCGCCTTGGGCAGTATGCGCCGCTACGACGCCGACTGCTGGCAGACGCTTATAGCACGTCGCGAGCCCGGTTGGAAACCGAACGGTCAGCCGGGGCGGGCGGCCCTCCCCGGGCGTCGGATCGCATCTCGGGAGGTCGCGTCAGAACACCGCCACCGGATTGACCGCCGAGCCCGCTCCGTTGTCGACCGGCAGCGGCGTGACGACGAGCATGAACTCCCAGCGATTCGCCATCGCCGCCGCCTCGGCCAGGGCGTCGAGGTCGACCCCGTCGAGCAGCGGCATCCCGAGCGCCACGAGCGTGAACACGTGGATCGGCAGCGCGGCGCGCCCCTCGATTGGATCGCCGTCGACGCCCGCGTCGGCGCCGATCAGCGCCACGTCGCGCTCCCTGAGAAACGGCATGAGCGAGCTGTCGAAGCCGCCCGGGCCGGCGGTCCGCAGGAACAGGGCGTCGCCGGGCGCGATCGTGACGCCGGACGCGCGTTCCCAGGCCTCGATGGCGTCGATCCCGACGTTGCCGGCGCCCGGCAGGTCCATGAGGATGCCGCGCGTGACCACGCCGTCCTTCAGCGGGGCCACCCCGTTCCGGGTGCAGCCGCCCGCGGCGGTCGCCGTCTCGTCGAACCGGCGGCCGTTGTAGGTCAGGCCGTCCCACGCGATGTGGCAGAGCGCGTCCAGGTGCGTCAGTGGGCTGGCGTGATAACCGATGCGGTGCTGCTCCTCGATCCACGCCATGCGCTCGCCGAAGTCCTGCTGGCCGAGGGCGAACTCGTTCTCGAAGCCGCGCTGGAACGTCACGCGCTCGCCGAGCGCCAGGCTGCGCGACAGCGACACGGTGACGCCCTCCGTCACCAGCGCGGCGGCCTGCACGCGCTTCGCCGGCGTGATGAGGTTGAGCGTGCCGAGCTCGTCGTCGTCGCCCCAACGGCCCCAGTTCGAAAGCTCCGTCATCCAGCGATCGAACTGCTCCGCCGTGACGCCGCGGGTCTCGCCGGCGGCATCTTGTTGGCCGGCCTCCGCGGCGCCCGCCCGGCCCGGACCGGCCGGCGGTCCGCCGGCGACCCACAGCACCGTGACGACGGCCGCGCAGATCGATGCGTTCGCTTTCATGCGTCTTGTCCTTTCCGGAATCCCGGATTCATGGAACTCGTATCGCAAGGCATCGCAAGCCGCCTGCAGTTTGCCACCCCCGGCGCCCGGGTTGAACCGTTCCGACCGACTCTGCGAGAATGCCCCGCCATGGATGGTCAGGGCCGCTACCTGGTCGGCGTCGATATCGGCGGCACCTTCACGGATTGCGCAATCATAGACGGCGAGGGCGGGATCACGACGGGCAAGGTGCCCACGGTGCCGGCCGACCTGGCGAGCGGCTTCTTCGCCTCGATCGACGCCGCCGCGGGGTCGCTCGGCCTGGATGCGGAGCGCGTGCTGGCGTCGGCCGCCAAGCTGGCCCACGGCACCACGGCCGGGACCAACGCGCTCGTCACCGGCCGCGTGGCACGCGTCGCCCTGCTCACCACCCGCGGCCACCCCGACGCGATACGCATCATGAACGACATGGGGCGGGCGCTCGGCGCGTCGATCGAGGAGCAGCTCGACTGGTCGATCAGCAGCCGCCCCGAGCCGATCGTTCCCAGGCGGCAGGTGTTCGAGATTACGGAGCGGGTCGACTACGCCGGCGACGTGGTGGTCGCGCTGCGCGAGGACGACGTCGAGGCAACGCTCGACCGGTTCGCCGGGGACGGGATCGAGGCCGTCGCGATCGCGTTCCTGTGGAGCTTCGCCAACCCGGCGCACGAGATCCGGACGCGCGCCCTCGTGCAGCGGCGCTTCCCGGATCTCTACGTTTCGTGCAGCCACGAGGTGGCGCCGCGCATCAGCTCCTACCAGCGCACCACCGCCACCGTCATGAACGCGCAGATCGGCCCGCTGATGCGCGCGTACATCGACCGCATCGCCGACGGCGCGCGACGGCGCGGCTACCGGGGCCCGCTGCTGATGGCGCAGTGCGACGGCGGCCTGCTGCCGGCCGACGCGGCGCGCGAGATGCCGATCGGCACGCTGCAGTCGGGACCGGTGGGCGGTATCGCCGGCGCCGCCAAGGCGAGCACCGCCGTGGACGACCCGGACGTGATCGTGGCCGACATGGGCGGCACGACCTTCGACGTGGGCGCGTTCTCCGGCGGCGTGCTGCGCCGGCGGAACGAGAGCGTCATCGAGCGCCACCTGACGCACCTGCGCAAGGTCGACATCGAGTCGGTGGGCGCCGGGGGCGGCAGCATCGCCTGGCTCGACCGCGAGAGCGGGGTGCTGCGGGTCGGCCCCCACAGCGCCGGGGCGGACCCCGGCCCGATCTGCTACGGGCGCGGCGGGACGGAGGTGACCGTGACCGACGCGGACCTGGTACTGGGGGTGCTCAATCCCGACCGGCCGCTGGCCGGCGGCCTGCGCCTCGACATCGAGGCCGCGCGGGAGGCGGTCGCCGCGCTGGGGCAACACGTCGGGCTGGACACGCTGCGCTGCGCGGCCGGCATCGTCGAGATCGTCGACCGCCGCATGGAGGATCTGCTGCGGCGCGTCACGATCCAGTCGGGCCGCGACCCGCGGCGGTTCTCGCTGTGGGCCTACGGCGGCGCCAGCGCGGCCCACGTCGGCCTGTTCGCGCGCGGGCTCGGGGTCAGGCGCGTGCTCGTCCCGCTGGGCGAGACGGCCTCCGTATGGTCGGCCTGCGGCTGCGCGCTGCTCGACCAGCAGCGCCGCTACGAGGCCTCGACGTTCCTCAAGACGCCCTTCGACCTCGAGGCGCTGCGCACGCAGCTCGCACAGCTCGAGCGGCAGGCCCGCGGCTACGCCGAGCTGCTCGGACTGGGCGCCGGCGAGTTCGAGCTCGAGCGCTCCGGCGACCTGAAGTACGCGCTGCAGGTGTTCGAGGTGGAGACGCCGCTGCCGGCCGGTTCGATCGATGACGGGTGGGCCGAGCGCCTGATTGCCACGTTCGAGGGCGCCTACGCCGATCGCTTCGGGCCCGGCACAGGCTACGCGGCCGCCGGGGTGACGCTGACGGCGCTGCGCGTGGTGGTGCGCTCCACCGGCCGGACGCCCGCGCTCCGGCGCCCCCCGGCCGCACCGCAGGCCGCGCCGGCGCCCGCCGGCGCCCGCGCCGTCTTCTGGAAGGAGCACGACGCCGCGGCCGAGACGCCGATCTACGACGGGCCCGAGCTGGACGCGGGCGCGCGCGTCGCCGGTCCGGCGATCGTCGAGTACCCGACCACGACCGTGGCCGTGCGGCCGGGCCAGGCGCTGGCGGTGCACCCGGCCGGCCATCTGGTGCTGGATCTGGAGGCAACCGCATGACCCAAGCCAGCGCCGGGGCGACCCCGGCCCGCGCCGCGTTGCGCAAGCAGCACAGCTTCCGCCACGGCTACGTCCCGGAGGCGCAGCTCGAGGTCGATCCGTCGCTCGAGTTCCATACCGCGAGCGACGCCGCGATCGACCCGATCACCTACGAGGTCATCCGCTCCAAGCTCTGGAACCTGAACCTGGACCACGGCGACACGATTCGCCACGTCTCGGGCTCGAGCATCGTGATCGAGGGCCACGACTTCAACGCCAGCCTCACCACCGAGCTGGGCGACGGCGTGGTCTTCGGCCCCTACGCGATCTTCTTCGCGGGCTGCGCCGACGCGGTCATCAAGTGGACCCTGGAGCACCGCTCGGCGAATCCCGGCATCCGCGAGGGCGACGTCTTCATCCAGGACGACCCGTGGGTGGGCACGAACCACCAGCAGGACACGGCCGTCTTCGCCCCGGTGTTCCGGGAGGACCGGCTCTTCGCCTGGATCTACAACTGCGTGCACCAGCGCGAGCTGGGCGGCTCGGAGCCGGGCAGCTTCGTCACCGACACCGACGACTGCTTCAAGGAGGCGAGCTTCATGCCGCCCATCCGGCTCGTCGACGAGGGCGTGCTCCGCGACGACATTCTGGACGCCTGGACGCGCCGCTCGCGACTGCCGGACCTGATCTCGCTGGAGGTCAAGTCGCAGCTGGCCGGGCTGAACTTCGCGCGCCAGCGCATGCGGCAGATCCTGGACGAGTACGGACCGGCGCGCGTCAAGGGCGCGATGCACCGGATGACCGAGAACACGGCGCGCACCGTGGGCCGGCGCCTGGCTCGGCTGCCGGACGCGACGTGGCGCGACGAGCGTTACCTCTGCGGCGCCAAGACCGGCGACTTCGGTCTCTACCGCATCTGTCTCTCGCTGATCAAGCGCGGCGACCGCCTCACCGTCTCGAACCGGGGCACGGCGCCGTCCGTCGGCTCGTTCAACGTCTCGCCGGGCATGCTGCGCGGCTCGGTGCTGGCGGCGCTGTTCCCGCTGCTGGCCTACGACCAGTACCTCTGCGGGGCCGGCCTGCTGCGCCAGCTCGACTGGGAGTTCGAGCAGGGCAGCATCACCTCGGCGTCGCACCCGGCGGCGGTCAGCACGTCGGTCGGCAGCATGGCCGTCCTGAACCAGGCCCACTACCTGGGCGCCAAGATGATCGCGGGCGACCCCGAGCTGTCGAGCCGCGCGCTGGCCCCCTGCGCCATCCATACGCTGAGCACAGCCGGCCTCAAGGGGCTGGACCAGTACGGGCAGCCGTTCCTCGACAGCCCGCTGGACGGGATAGCCGGCGGCGGCGGCGCGTTCACCGACCGCGACGGCATGGATCACGCCGGGCCGATCTGCGGCGTCATCGTCCCGATCACCGACATCGAGACCTCCGAGCGCAAGATCCCGATGCTGTACCTGTACCGCCGCGAGCTCCCGCAGACGGGCGCGCACGGGCAGTGGCGCGGCGGGGCGACGATCGTGGCGGCCTGGATCGGCCACAAGACGAACGCCGCGTTCGCGTCCAACGGCGGCCTGCTGCAGAGCGTGACCCAGGGCCTGAGCCTGAACGGGGCGCTGCCGGCCACGGGCGGCCGCAACTGGTACGCGCAGGGCACCGCCGTGCAGGCGTGGCTGCGCGGCGGCCGCATTCCCGCCGACCCGGAGGAGCTGCGCGCGATGGCCCCGCACGGCGGGATGGCGCCGCCGAAGTCGCTCGACATCCGCCTGATGCCGGACGACGTCTTCGAGATCATCCCCAATCCGGGCGGCGGGTTCGGCGATCCGCTGCTCCGCTCCCCGGAGCTGCTGGAGGCGGATCTGCAAGCGGGCCGGCTGCCGCCCGCGCAGGCGGAGCGGTTCTACGGCGTCGTGCTCGACGACGCCGGCAGCGTCGATGCACACGCCACCGCCGCGCGGCGGCAGGCGCTCAGGGGGCACCGGCTCGCCGAGAGCCGGGCGCCCCGCGAGCCGATCGCGGGCCGCGTCGAGCCCGGGCGCGTCGCGCGCGGCCTGCTCGCCGGCGTGGTGCTCGCGGACACCGCGGCCGGCCGGGCGCAGGCGTGCCGCCACTGCGGCCGGCTGCTGGCCACGGCCGCCGGCTGCTACCGGCTGGGTTGCCGCGAGCTCGAGGACGACATGACCTCGCTCTCCGAGTTCCACCTGGACCCGGCCGAGCAGGCCGGCCAGCGCCTGGTGCTGCGGCGTTACATCTGCCCGGGCTGCGCGCTTGCCCTCGACGCCGAGCTGTGCCGGCCGGACGACCCGCCGTACGTCGATCTGACGCTCGCCTGAAGGGGCGGCTCCTGGCGCGCAGCGCCACCTGCGCCGCTGCGCGCGCGCTCAATCCACGAGCGCGCGGTAGAGCGCCTGCATGTATTCCGCGCCGAACCCGCGCGGAACGCCGCTGCGCTGAATTGAAACGCAGGAAGATGAACTGTTCGAGCCCCATTCCGGACGACCGCTCGATCAGCACGCCCGCAACCATCGACGGCGTGTGGTACACGAAGCGCTCGCCCGGCGCATAGGTCAGCGGCAGGGCGCCGAGCCGCCGCACGTAGTCGTCGGCTGTCCCGCCGCCGACCGCGCAGGTCGGCGAAGGCGCGCGCGATCGGCGCGTCGGGGGCAATCCCGGCCCACTCCGGGAAGCCGAGGCCCAGCGTGTAACGCAACAGGTCGCGCGAGGTGATGGCGCGCGGCGCGTCGTACACCTGGTCGAGCGGCCCGTTCGGATCGGTCAGCACCTTGCGGTCCGCCAGCTCCGGGAGCCAAGGATCCACTTGTCCAGCACGGCGGTGACCTGCTCGAAGCGGTCCGGCGGCGCGCCGGAGGCGGGCGTCCGGCCGGGCAGGGTCGCAGCGGCCAGCAGCGTGATCGCACAGACGCAGGCGGCAACGAACCGCGCCCGATGGCACTTCAGCATCTCTCCATCCTCCTTCCGCAGCCCTCGCCGTCCCGTCCCCGCCGCGTCAGAAGATCGCGACCGGATTGACCGCCGAACCGGCCCCGTTGTCGACCGGCAGCGGGGCGACGACGAACAGGAACTCCCAGCGATCGACCGTCGCGGCGGTTTCCGCGAGCGCCTCGAGGTCGAAAGCGGCATCCGCAGGCCGCCTTGCGCGCCCGGCGCATCAGCCGCAGGCGTCCGCGCCCCAGTCGCCGCCGGGACCGGTGTGCGGCCGCTCCAGGTACGGCCAGGGGGCGCCCAGCGTCCGGGTCTTGATCCGCCAGCCTTCCGCCGTCCTGACGAAGGTGTCGTCGAAGTAGCCGTGCCCCGCGACGACGGGCGGCCGCAACGTCACGTCGATCACCGAGAAGTAGCCGCGCCCCTTGGCGCCCTCGGCGGTCGGTGCGAGCAGGATGCTCGTGCTGTTGTGCGTGCGGTTCGCGCGCGCGTCGTTGGCCCACACCGTCTCCAGGTACGCCCGCAGCGCCTCCTGGCCGGCGTGCCGCGCGAGCCCGTGGAAGACGCCGTCGTCCGCGTAGGCCGACAGGTACAGGTCGACGTCCTTGAAGTCGAGCCCCTGGTTGTAGCGGGCGTACAGCTGCTCGATCTCCGCGATGTCGGCGCCGGTCAATGCCGTGCAGCCGTCGTCCTGGGCGTGCAGCCAGCCGCCTGCCGCCAGCCCGCCGAGCAGCACCGAGATCGTCGTCGCGCGCCATGTCCACATTGCCGATCCTCCTGTGATCCGGATTGCCGGGATACCGAGAGCGTAGATGGAAACGGCCGCGCGCGACACGCCGGGATGCTGCCGGCCGGCAGCCCCCTGCCGCCGCCGGCCGCAATCCGGCCGCGCCGGCGCGGGGTTTGACTTGACAGCGGCCGGCCGGCGTAGAACAGTGTTGCAGGCGGAAGTGCGCGACTATCTCGGGCACAGGGGGGTTCTCATGGAACGCCGGGTTTTTCGTTCGCTGGGCATCGTTGCGTTGGCGGCGGTCGGCGGAGGGCTGACGTCCGGGACGGCGGCCGCGCAGTCGGCCGACGTCACCTTCACCCGGGACGTGGCGCCCATTCTGCAGCGCGCCTGCCAAGCGTGCCACCGGGAGGGCGCCATCGCGCCCATGTCGCTGCTCACCTACGAGGAGACGCGGCCCTGGGCGCGCGCCATCAAGGAGAAGGTCGAGACTCGCGAGATGCCGCCCTGGTACATCGACAAGAACGTGGGCGTCCAGGGCTTCAAGTACGACCGGTCGCTGAGCGACGCGGAGATCGCGACCCTCGCTGCGTGGGTGGACGGCGGCGCGTTGCGCGGCAACCCGGCCGACATGCCGCCGCCGGTCGAGTTCGCGGACCGCGACCAGTGGCACATCGGCGAGCCGGACTGGATCGTGCCGCTGCCCGAGCCGTTCGTGGTGGCCGCCGAGGCGCCCAATTGGTGGGGCGACTTCTACGCCGATTCCGGCCTGACCGAGGACCGCTGGATCAAGGCGGTCGAGACCAAGCCGTCAGCCGAGGGCTTCCCGGTGGTGCACCACGCGGTGACGCGGCTGCTGCTCTCGGAGGACGATGACGAGGGCGATTTCCTGAACGAGTACGCGCAGGGCAAGAACGGCGACGTGTTTCCCGACGGCAGCGGCCGGCTGATCCGGGCAGGGTCGATCATCAGCTTCAACATGCACTACGCCTCGGTCGGCCGTGAGACCACCGACCGGACCAGCGTCGGCCTGACGTTCTACCCCAAGGGGGAGACGCCCAGGCACGAGCTGTACTCGAGAGGCCTCGGACACAACTACGACCTCGACATACCACCGGGCGAGGACAACATACGGCACGACGGTTACCACCGCTTCGACGCCAACGTGCGGCTGACGGGATTCCAGCCGCATCTCCACAACCGCGGCAAGCGGCAGTGCATCGCGGCGATCTACCCTGACGGCCTGGTCGAGACGCTGAGCTGCGCCAACTGGGACTTCGGCTGGCACATCGTCTACAACTACGCGGACGACGTGCAGCCGCTGCTGCCCAAGGGCACCATCCTGCACACCACCACGTGGCACGACAACTCGCGGGCGAACCGCTGGAACCCCGATCCGCGCAACTGGACCGGTTTCGGATCGCGGTCGAGCGACGACATGAGCTTCACCTGGACGAGCTGGTACGAGCTGGGCGACGACGAGTTCGCCGCGGCGGTCGAGGAGCGCAGGGCGCATGCGGCCGACAACAATCAGTAGCGCCGCGACAGGGAGAAGCACGATGCTGAGCAGGAATCGAGCGGGCTCGTCCGCCTTGGCGCTGTCTCTCGCGGCGGCGCTGCTCGTCACGATCGGGACCGCCGCCCCGGCGAGCGCCCAGGTGCGCTGGGACCGGGGTCAGAACGTCGCCCCCGTGTTCGAGGGCTGGGAGCGCAACGCCGACGGGACCTTCAACATGGTCTTCGGCTACATGAACCGCAACTACGAGGAGATGCCGCACATCCCGGTCGGCGAGAACAACTCCTTCGAGCCGGGCCCGGCCGACCGCGGGCAGCCGTCCCGCTTCTACACCCGGCGCCAGCAGTTCGTCTTCAAGGTGCAGGTGCCGGCCGATTGGGGCGACAAGGACCTCGTCTGGACGTTGACCCACCAGGGGCGCACCGACAAGGCGTACGCGTCGCTGTGGCCGGTCTGGGAGCTGGACGTCGGCGTGTTCAGCAAGAACCGCGGCATGGGTACGCCGGCCGGCGCCCTCTACGACAACCAGCACCCGGCGGTCGCGCTGTCGGGCGCGCACGACCTGACGGTCACGCTGCCGGACACCCTCACCCTGACCGCGGTGGTCACCGACGATGGAGTCCCCGGACCACGGGCGCGCGGGAAGCCGCCGTCCGACCCGCGGCTGGCGGCGTTCCAGCGGGAGCGGGCGCGCAGGCCGAGCCCCACCAACCAGGCAGTCGTGAGCGCGCGTGTGGCGGCCAGGACCGGCCTCGCGGTGACGTGGACGCTGTACCGGGGGCCGGGGACCGTGACGTTCGCTCCGATGAGCATCCCGGTGGAAGGCGGTCGCGGCGGCGAGACGGTCACGACGGCGTCGTTCGGCAGCCCGGGCACCTACGTGCTCCGCGCCTACGCCGACGACTCCGTCCTGACGACCCCGCTCGACGTCACCGTCACGGTGAAGCCTGAGCCCGTTCCTCGGCGCGCGCGCCGCTGAGGCCGAGCGCCATCGGGTAGTTGCCCTCGTGGCAGGCGTACTCGAACAGCGGGCTCTCCGTGCGCCGCATCGGAATCGAGGCCGTCCACGGGCGCGTGTACACGGTCGGATCCGAGACGGTGAACCGATAGTCGATCGTGTCGGCGTCGATCGGGGTGAAGCGTTCGACCAGGTGCAGGTTGCGGCCGGTCGAGAACGCGGTGAAGACCAGTATGTGCGCCCGCTGCTCGGCCTTGGCCGTGAAGTTGGTCGTCTCCACGACCAGCGTGTCACCCTCCCAGCGGCCGCGCGAGTCCCCCAGCCACTGCCGGATCCCTGACGGCACGTGGGGCCGTCCGTCCAGGGGGACGATGCGGGCGTCGTGGATCATCTCGACCTGCACCACCACGTGGTCGGGGGTCTGCAGGATCAGGTAGTTGTGGTTGTAGAACCCCGGAATCATGGCGCCGGGCAGGCCGCGGGTGATGCACCGCTCGTACATGTTCGTGTCTTCCCACGAGGCGTGCAGCCCCTGCCAGCGCGCCACGAACGCATCGTGCCGGGCCTGCGCGCGCGGCGTCAGGGGCGGTAGCCGCCCGTCCGGCGGGTCGACGATGAGCGACGTCTGGCGGATCAACCCGCCCCGCTCCATGTAGACCTCGTAGATGTGGTTGAACCGGACGCGGGCGAAGTACTCCGGATCCCGCGCCGCGCGCTCCTCCTCCGTCAGGATCGCCTTGTCCCGCAGGTCGTCCGGTCGTTCCAGGGGCGTCGTGGTGGCGTTCGTCCACTGTCCCCGCAGATCCGGATCCCCCCACGGCGTGCGCGGCAGGGACGCGCCGCGCGGCGACTGGGCGCCGGCGATTACGGGCAGGGCGACGAGCAGGCTCACGGCAGCGACGTTCTTCATGGACACGGGCTCCCCCTCTTGCTCAGCGGGCGCCGGCGAGGATGTTCACCAGGCTGTGGTTGCCCTCGTGGCAGGCGTATTCGTACACCGGCCCGTTGGACCGGGCCATCTGGATCCGCACCGTCCAGGCGGCCGTGTACCAGGCCGGGTCGTGCATGGTGAACCGATACAGCAGCGTGTCCTCCCCGGTGCGCGTGAACCGCTCCACCAGCGTGAGGCCGCGGCCGAGCGGGCGCATGTTGCCGCCGAGCATCTCGATGCGCTCCGACGGCGGCGCGGCCGGATCGTCGCCGTCCCGCGCGCGCGGGCCGTTGCTGGGGTCGAACACCTGATCGGTGAAGTTGGTGGTGGTCACCACCAGGGTGTCGCCCTCCCACCGTCCGCGCGAAGCACCCAGCCACTGGCGGATGGCCGGCGACACGGGCGGGCGGCCGTCCAGCGGCACGATGCGCGTGCTGTGCACCATCTCGTTGAGCAGCGCCACGTGCCCCGGCGTCTGCACGATCTGCACGTTCGCGTTGTAGAGCGTCGGGATCATCGGCGGTCCGGAGTTGAAGCCCAGGATGCAGCGCGTGAAGAGCCCCCGGCGGCCCAGATCCTCGACGAAGCCGCCCGGCGTCGGCGCGTCCACGGAGATGCCGCGGCGGATCCTCCGCGTCTCCGCGTGCCACTCCTCCGCCGCCGCCGTGAGCGGGGGAATCCTGCCGTCCGCCGGGTCCACGACCAGCGACGCCTGCCGCGGGGTCCGGCGGAGGTCGGTCCAGAAACGGTTGTACCCGCCGACGTCGCCGCCGGCCGGCGCGGCCTCGATGGCGAGCGTCCGGTTGTCCTGCTCGAAGCGCAGCCGCGTGTCGGCCTGCGCCCGCACGGCCGCCTCCTCCTCCGTCAGAACGGCGCGCGCGCCGAACTCCGCGGGACGCTCCAGCGGGGTGTTCATACTGTAGTTCCACACGCCCTGCAGATCCGGGTCGCCCCACGACGTGCGCGGCGGGTCGTCCGCCTCCCCGCCCGGGGTCTGACCCGCCAGAGGCGCCGCGAGCGCGGCCGGCACCAGCAGCACGGCAAGGATTCGATGGGCCATTTCCTGCTCCAGTCAGCGTCAGCCTGGCCCGCCAATCGTCACCTGGCGGCTCCGCTTGGCGCCCAACCAATCCTAACAGGAGTCCGCGTCGTTCTACGGCGCCGACTCCTGCCACCTGCACGGAGGCATGTCAACGACCCGCCTGGGGAGAGCGGCCCCGGCGGGGTTCCGTGGTAGAGTGCCGGAGGGGGAGTTTGCAAGATGAGGATGATCCGGTTCGTCATCGTGGGATTCGCACTGGCCGGGATGGTGGCGGTGGCCGCCCCGGCGGGCGCGCAGGCCGAGTCGCCGCAGGTGACGTTCGCGAAGGACGTGGCGCCGATTCTGCAGCGCTCGTGCGAGAACTGCCACCGCCCGGGCGGCGGCGCGCCCATGTCGCTGGTCACGTACGAGGACGTGCGGCCCTGGGCGCGGGCCATCAGGAGACGGACCGAGGCCGGCGAGATGCCGCCCTGGTTCATCGACAAGAACATCGGGATCCAGGCGTTCAAGGACGACCCGTCGCTGAGCGACGCGGAGATCGCCACGATTGCGGCCTGGGTGGACAGCGGCGCCCGGCGGGGCGATCCGGCCGACATGCCGCCGGCGCGCGAGTGGCCCGCCGGCGACCAGTGGAGCATCGGCGAGCCGGACCTGGTGGTCTCGTCGCCGCTGATGACCGTCGAGGCCGTGGCCCCCGACTGGTACGGCATGATCAACCCGCCCGTGCCGACGGGGTTGACCACGGACCGCTGGGTCAAGGCGGTCGAGATCAGGGAAGTGCTCTTGGACGAGGACGGCCTCGAGCTGGCGGCAGCCTCCGAAGCGGGCGGGGGGCCCGACGCCGGCCGGGCCGACCTGAACCTGTTCGTCGTGCACCACGCGGTCATCATGGCGGCAGTAAACAACGGCGAGCAGGACCGGCATCCCAATCGCCAGCCCGACCCGGACGCCGGCGTCGGCACGCCGGACGGCCTGTTCGGCATCATCCACGAGCTCGGGCAGAACGCCACCGTCTTTCCCGACTACGTGGGCGTGAAGCTGCCGGCCGAGTCGGTGCTCGCGTACACGAACATGCACCTGCACTCGATCGGCACGAAGGTGCGGGCGCGCGTCGACACCGCCTTCAAGCTCCATCCCGAGGGCCACGAGCCGAAGTACCTGCAGACCACGGCCACCCAGGCCGGGGGCTACGAGATGGAGCTCGACATCCCGGCGGGCGAGAGCAACATCCTGCGCGACGGCTTCTACCGGTTGACCCGGCCGGGCATCATGATGACGTTCGAGCCGCACCTGCACTCCAGCGGCACGCGCATGTGCCTCGAGGCGCTCTACCCGAACAACGCGCGCCAGATGCTCAACTGCGCCGACTACAACCACAACTGGGTGAAGGTCTACGTGTACGAGGACGAGGCGGCACCGCTGCTGCCGGCCGGCACCGTGCTGCACATGCTGGCCTGGTTCGACAACTCCCCCAGTAACTCGCGCGTCTCCGACCCGCGCAACTGGAAGGGCTGGGGCAACCGCTCCATCGACGACATGTTCTTCCATCTGCCGCGGATGGTGTACCTGACCGAGGAGCAGTTCGAGGAGGAGGTCGCCGCGCGCGAGGCGCCGCAGCCCTTCGCCACCTCGCAGGACCAGCAGTAGCCGCCGGTGCTGCACCACAGACTCAGGGAGCGACACGGATCCATGACAGGGCATCGAGCGCGGCTTCGGATTGTGGCGTCGACGGCCGTCCTCTGCGTCGCGGCAGCGGGCCTGACCGTCCTGGCGGCCGCCGGCAGTCAGACGATCCTCTACTCGCGGGGCCAGAACATCGCGCCCGCGTTCGAGGGGTGGGAGCACAACCCCGACGGGACGTTCAGTCTGTGGTTCGGCTACATGAACCGGAACATGGACGAGAAGCTGCACATCCCGGTCGGCCCGGACAACCGGCTCGAGCCGGGGCCGCTCGACGGCGGGCAGCCGACCTGGTTCCAGCCCCGGCGCAACCGCTACGTGTTCCGCGTGGTCGTGCCGGCCGACTTCGGCGATCGGGAAGTCGTGTGGAGCCTGACCGCCCACGGCAAGACCGACAGCGCCTACGGCAGCCTGCGGGTCGACTACGTAGTCGACAAGCTGATGAAGATGATGGACATCGGCGGCGTCGGCGTCGCAGAGGCCGAGCTGGCCAACGTGGCGCCGGTCGTGCGGGTCGAGGGCGCTACCGAGCGGACGGTCCGCGTGGGCGAGCCGCTCGCCCTGCAGGCGATCGCGAGCGACGACGGCATCCCGGCGCGGATGCCGTCCATGCGCTGGCCGCCGGTCAAGCACAACGCCTGGGGGCTGCGCGTATCCTGGTACGTCTTCCGGGGCGACGGAGAGCAGGTGACCTTCGAGCCGGAACAGGTCAAGGTCTATCCGGACTACCGGGGCAACTCGCCCTGGACCCCCGGGTGGCTGCCGCCGCTGCCGCCGGCGGACGGCCTGTTTCCCGTCACCGCGACGTTTCGTGAACCGGGCACGTACGTCCTGCGCGTGATGGCGCACGACGGCGGCTCCATCAGCAACGAGCAGGTGACGGTCAACGTCACGGCGGGCCAGGCGCAGGCGCCGTAGAGCGGCGCCGGCGCCTGCCTCGACGGCCACGACCGGGTCCGCCCCATCCCGGCAGCCGCCGGACCTCTTGCCATGAGAGAGCGATTGCTGCCCGTACGCGTTGCAACGACGGTGGCGGCCGTCGCCCTCGCCGCGGCCGCGGCCGGGACCCGGCCGGCGGGCTCCGGCGTCGCGGCCCAGGCTCCCGCCTACACCGCGCCCCGCTTCGTCGACGGCAACCCGGACCTGAACGGCATCTGGCAGGCCCTGGGCACGGCCCACTGGGACCTGGAGGCCCATCATGCACGGCCGGGCCCGCCGCAGTTCGGGGCCCTGTTCGCCGAGCCCGGCGGCCTGAGCTACGTCGACGGCGGCACGATCCCGTACCAGCCCTGGGCGGCGGCCAGGAAGCGCGAGAACTTCGCGCAGCGCTGGACGCTCGACCCCGAGGCCAAGTGCTACATGCCCGGCGTGCCGCGCGCGACCTACATGCCGTTTCCGTTCCACGTCGTGCAGAGCACGAACAAGATCCTGATCGTCTACGAGTTCGCCAGCGCCCAGCGGACCATCCACATGGACGAGGTGCCCGCCAGCTACCCCATCGACACCTGGATGGGGCATTCGCGCGGCCGCTGGGACGGCGACACGCTGGTGGTCGACGTCAACAGCTTCAACGATCAGACCTGGTTCGACCGGGCGGGCACTTTCCACGGCAACGCGCTGCACGTGGTGGAGCGCTACACGCCCGCGGGCCCGAACCGCATCGACTACCAGGCCGCCATCGAGGATCCCGACGTGTTCACCCGGCCCTGGACGATACGCCTGCCGCTCTACCGGCGGCAGGAGACGCACGCGCAGCTGCTGGAGTTCAAGTGCGTCGAGTTTTCCGAAGAGCTGCTCTACGGACACCTGCGCGCCGACCCGGGCAGGTGATCGCACGGGGGAGGTGCCGCATGCTTCATCGACTACCGACGCACGCTGTGGCAATCGGGGTTGCCGTCGCCGCGGCAACGCCGGCCCTGATGCTCGTGGCGGGACCGGTCCACGCCCAGACCGCTGACGGCTGGACGCCGCCGCGCACGCTGTGGGGCGATCCGGACCTGCAGGGGCAGTGGACGAACATGCGCGAGGCCCAGACGCCGTTCGAGCGCCCGGACGCCCTCGCGGAGCGCGGCATCAGCGATCCGGGCAATCCCGAGGTGCTGGCGGAGCAGCAGGCGCTCATCGACGATCCGGAGGCGCGGCAGGCGTTCGAGACGCAGATCGACGCGGCGGGCGGCGCAGGCACCGGCGCCGGCCCGGTGCACTGGTACGAGAACCTGGCGCCGGAGCGGAGCCGGCTGTGGTTCGTCGTGGACCCGCCGGACGGCAGGGTCCCGC
The DNA here is from genome assembly GCA_965222265.1 of Vicinamibacterales bacterium. Classification (GTDB taxonomy): domain Bacteria; phylum Acidobacteriota; class Vicinamibacteria; order Vicinamibacterales; family UBA8438; genus JAAXGX01. The sequence goes on along the minus strand of CBDCTP010000003.1, from coordinate 2,496,038 downwards.
CGCTGACGCCGGAGGCCGAGCGGCGGGCGGCGGCGCGGGCCGAGGCCAGGGCGGGCCTCGGCGACGACGAGCCCCGGGCCGGCCGCTGGGTCGAGGATCTCAGCCCGCTGGTGCGCTGCATCACGCGCGGACTGCCGGCCGTCTACATCCCGGGGGCGTACAACAACAACTACCAGATCGTGCAGAGCCCCGGGTACGTCACGATCCTCTACGAGTGGATGCACGAAACGCGCGTCATCCCGCTCGACGGGCGGCCGCACCTGCCCGCGCACGTGCGCCAGTGGATCGGCGATCCGCGCGGCTGGTGGGAGGGGGACACCCTGGTCGTCGAGACGACCAACTTCACGAACAAGACCGACTATCTGGCCGGCTTCTCCAGCCGGGAGGTGCTGGAGCTCGCCGGTGCGGACGGCGAGCCGCCCTACCGGGCCGACGAGAACCTGCGCCTGGTCGAGCGCTTCACGCCGGTCGGCCCGAACATCATCGACTGGAGCGTGACCATCGAGAACCCCGCCAACTGGGAGCGGCCCTGGACCTTCGCGATGCCCCTGACCCGGGACGACACGCAGCCGTGGGTCTTCGAGTACGCCTGCCACGAGGGGAACTACGGCATCGCGCACATCCTCAGCGGAGCCCGGGCCAGAGAGCGCGCGGAGAGCGAAGCCGGGGACCCGTAGCGCCGCCTCGCCCGCCCCGCGCCGCGTCACCACCAGCCGGGCTCGCCCGTGGGGCGCTCCGCCGGCGTGCGCGTCTCGAGGTAGGCCACGACCTGATCGATCTGCCGCGGGCTCAGCGAGTACCGCTGGCCGGGCATCTCGGCCGACCCGCGCGTGATCTTGTCGCGGACGAACGCCCTGCCCTGCGAACGGACGGTCGTCTGATCGATCCAGGGGCCGCTCGGCCGCGTGTGGCACATCGAGCAGCGCCCGTAGAAGAGCTTGCGGCCCGCCACCTGATCAGCGGTGAGCCCGGCCGGCTGGACGACCGTGCGCATGTCGTAGACCCCGCGGGTGACGGTCGGGTCCGCCGGCGTCGCCCTGGGCAGCACGCCGGCCGGCCGTGGGGGTGAGGAGGCGGCCCGCGGGAGCGGCGGCAGCGGATCCTCCCGGAGCGCGCGCACCTGCTCCGGGGTCCGGAACTGCATCCGGATCGCCTGGCTCGTGCGCGCGCACGGGATCCAGATCTCGTCCCGGGCGTGATCGCTGACGACGTAGCGGTTGTCGCAGTTGAGCACGGGCAGCTGGTACCGCGACCACTCCCCGGTCCGGGCGTCGAGCTGCAGGAGCCAGTCGTCGCCCATCATCGAGACCCAGGCGTTCCGGCGCCTGTCGACGGCGACGCGGTAGGCATGGCTCTCGATCGGCAGCCGGTAGAACCTCGTCGCCAGGGTCCGGGTATCGATCCGCGCGATGCTCTCGCCGTTGAAGTTCGCGACGTAGACGAACTCGCCGTGCCGGTCGGCGCCCATGCGCCGCGGCGCCATCGCGCCGGGGATCATGTTGATGCCGCCGTCGCCGCCCTCGGCCAGCGCGCCGATGGAGCGGTAGAACGCCGCGTCCGCAGGCGCCCGCGTATCCTCCCGCTCCCGCAGCCACGGCGGCCGCAGCAGCACCTCGAAGATCTCGCCGCTCCGCGGATCGGCCTTGCCGAGGCGGTTGGCGTTGAACTGCGTCCACCAGCCGTTGCCGTCGGCGTCGGCCGCGACGCCGTAGGTCGCCCCGTCGAACGGATTGACGCTGCCGTAGCGACGCCACGCCCGGCCGGCCGGATCGAAGCGGAAGGCGCCGCCGCGCGTGGTGGCCCAGACCGCCCCGTCCGGCGCGATGTCCAGATCCTGCGCGACGATGCTCGCTATCTCGGGCGGCGGGGTGAAGAACTCGAACGTATCCGTCTCGGGGTCCACGCGGCCCAGGGCGTTGCCTGCGGTGAAGTAGATGAGCCCCGCCTCGTCGACGACGATGCCGTGCGAGTTGCGGGCGCCCTGCCCGTCGGCCCCGGCCACCGCGTACCACGTGACCTGCCCGGTCGCGATGTCGATCCGGTACAGCGTCCGGTCCGGCGGCGGAAAGGCAGTCAGCCAGACGTTGCCGTCGGCGGCGACCGCGACGTCGTGGTTCAGGTAGCCGCGGTGGGTCGCGCGGCCCTCCGACCAGTCGTTCCCGTCGAGGACGACCAGCCCGTCCGGCGTGTTCGCCAGCGGAATGTCGTACTGGGTGAACACCGCGCGCGCCGCCGCGCCGGCCGGCCGGGGCAGGATCGCGGGCGCCAGGGGCGGCGAGTCGGGCCCGCGCACCGCCGCCAGATACCGCGCCAGCTCGGCCTTGTGGAACTCGACGGTCGGCCGCCGGTTGGCCCGGTTGAAGCGGGCCATCTGATCGACCAGGGCGAGCCAGCCAGGCTCGTCGTGGCGGTGCTGCAGGATGGAGGCGATCGAGTGGCACATGGCGCAGTTGACGCGCAGGATCTCCTTCATCCGCCGCTCGGCCCTGGTGCGCACCGGGAGTGCGGCCATCCACTCGGCCTCCGAGAGCTGGGGGGCGACGTCGGCAATCGCCCGCAGGGCGAAGGCGTGCAGGTGACGCTCCGCGCCGCGCAGCGTCACCGCCGCGCGCGACGCCTCGAACCCGACGGCCTGCGCCCACAGGCGGTACGGTCCCGGCTCGAGCACCGGAAAGACGTATTCGCCCCGGGCGTCCGTGAACACCGTGGTCGTGATGGTCCGGTCCACGCCCTTGGCGTACACGGCGACGCCGCCTAGCGGCTCGCCGTCCGGCCCGTGCACGGTCCCCAGCAGGCCGGCAGCCGCCGTCTCCTCCGCGGCGTTCGCGGCCGGAACGACCGCCGCGCCCGGCCCGGCCAGGGCGGCGATAGCGAGCGCTGCGAGCGTGTGGCGCATCGGAATCGGCCTCAATCAAACGGGGCTGCGCCCCGAACCCCCGGCGTCCGCTTGCGGGGACCCCTGCGCCGCGCGCCACTCCCGCCGAGGCGCGCGGTGCGCGCCTTTGCCGCTCGGCCTATTGGCCATCCACGAGGTGGCGGCTCGTCGCGGGGCGAGGCGGGAAGCGGCGACCGCTCCGCGTTCCCGTCAGCGCGCCCAGTACGGCAGCGGCTGCCGCGTCACGGACTCGAGCACGACCGGGGCGGCGGCGTAGTCCTGCAGCGTGACCAGGCTGCGGTTCGTCTCGAACGCGACGTCCGCCGCCGCGGACAGCTTGCCCTCGCCCTCGTTCATGTGGTCGATGCGCAGCTCGATCACGGTGAAGGGACGCGTGGGCGTCTCCGCGGGGGTGCCGTCAGGCATCCACGACGCGCGGCCGAACGCCCCGAGGCGCCGGCCCGTGACGAACGTGAGGTTCTCGCCCCCACCCGCCAGGGGCACCCGGCGCGCGTACTTGAGCGAGTAGCCGACGCTGCTGCTGCCCAGCCACAGGTGCCCCAGACTGGGCAGCTCGAGCAGATCGGCGAGCTCGCCGTCCGTGCCTCCGGTTTCCGCTGCGGGGCTCGTGAGCACGTCCACGATCGCCTGCCGGCCGGCCTCCGTGGACCACCGCAGGACGCTGATGCGGATGTCTTCCCCGGCCGGGTCGATGTTCACCGTCGTGGCGGTGAACGTCTCCGGAACGGGAACCTCCTGGGCGGCGGCCGGCTGCACGGCAACGGCAACGGCAACCGCGGCCATGACGAACGGCAGGCATCCGAGTACGCACTGCAGGTAGGACGTTGACTTCACCGTCAGGTTGCTGACCACGGTTCGCTCTCCTTTCTGTGTCGCTGGAAGGTCGGTCCTGGACGGCTGCCGCGCACGGCTCCAGGGGAACCGCCGCAGGCGGCGCCACCGGTGCTCTCGCTCCGCCACGACCACGCCGCGCTGATATCGATTCGCGTCGGCACGCAATAGATCATGCGAGGAACAGCCCGTCGAGCGTACCCGTCCCGTCGCCGAATTGCTCGACGGGCATGCCCAGCTTGTCCATCAGGGTCAGGTGCAGGTTCGCGAGCGGCGTCTCGGCCGGGAACACGAGGTGCCGGCCGCCCGCGAGCCGGCCGGCGCCGCCGCCCACCAGCAGCAGGTTCAGGTCGTCGTACGAGTGCGCGTTGCCGTCCCGCAGCGACGCGCCGTACAGAATCATCACGTTGTCGAGCAGCGAGCCGTCGCCGTCCGGGGTCGACCGCAAGCGGTCGACGAACTCGGCGAACAGCGACACGTGGTACTGGTTGATCCTCGCGATCTTCGCCCGCAGCTCCGGATCGTTCCGGTGGTGCGAGATCGGATGGTGCGCATCGGGCACGCCGATCTGCGGGTAGGTCATGCCGCTCTGCTCGCGGCCGACCATGAACGAGAACACCCGCGTGAGATCGGTCTGGAAAGCGAGCAGCTGCAGATCGTACATCAGGCGCGCGTGCTCTTCGAACGAGACCGGAATGCCTGACGGCGAGTCGACGACCGGCAGCTCCCGGTCGGCCTGCGCCTCGGCCGTCTGAATGCGCCGCTCGACGTCCCGGACCGCCTCCAGGTACTCGTTGATCTTGACGTTGTCCCCGGCACCGACCTCCCGCCGCAGGTCGCGCACCTTCTGCAGCACGGAATCGAGAATGCTCCGCTGCGCCCGGATGCGGGCCAGCCGTACGGCCGGGTCGGTGCTCCCGACATCGCCGAAGAGCCGCTCGAAGACCACGCGCGGGTTGGTCTCGCGCGGCATCGGCGTCGTGGTGTTGCGCCACGAGATGTTCAGGTAGGCGCAACTGTAGCCGGTGTCGCACGTGCTCACGCCGTTGACCGTGTCGACCCCCTCGAGCGAAAGCTCCAGGGACGAGAGCTGGGTCTCGCGGCCGAGCGTCGTCGCCACGAGCTGGTCCATGGACACGCCGAGCTCGAGCGACGACCCGGTCGTGCGCTTGGCGTGCACGCCGGTCAGAAACGCGGCCGCGGGACGGGAGTGCTGCCCGGCGAGCTCGCCCGGCCCCGGCCGGGCGGCCGTGTTCTCGAGTCCGCTGATCACCAGCAGGCGGTCCCGGTACGGCTCGAGCGGCTTCAGCGTCGGGGAGAACTCGAACCCGGCGCCGGCTGCGGCCGGCCGCCACTGCGCCTCCTCGATCCCGTTCGGCACGTAGACCACGCCCAGGCGGCGAACCGGCCTGGCGGCCGTCCGGCCGAGCGCACTCAGGGCCGGCACCATGCCGTCGAGCAGCGGCAGCGCCAGCGTCGCGCCGACGCCGCGCAGGACCGTGCGGCGGGGAAGAGTTCTCTTGGTGATGATCATGCTTCCGGTCTCCGCGCCTGGAACGGCGCACTCCTGACGATCCCCAGGATCAGGGACGACCAGCGGTTGCCGGCCGCGGCGGACCCGCGGAGGATCCGCCGGACCGTGGGCATATCGTAATACTCCACGGGTCGTCCCAGCGCGTACGTCAGCAGCCTCTCCGCCACCGTCGCCACGAATTCGTCCTGACGCTCCAGCAGCAGCGCCTGCAGGCCGGCCGGGCCGGTGAACGCGGCGCCGCCGGGCAGGGCCCCGCTCGGATCGATGCGCGCGCCCGGCGCAGGCGCGCCGGCGGGCGGCTCCTCGAGCACTCCCGTCATGTCGACGCTGCGCCACCTGCCGATCGCATCGAAGTTCTCGAGCGCGAAACCGATCGGGTCCATCGCGTTGTGGCAGCCGGCGCAGGCGGGGCTCTGGCGGTGCAGACGCAACTGCTCGCGCACCGACCGCGGCTGCCCGTCGGCCCCCCGCTCTTCCAGCGCCGGCACGTCGGGCGGCGGCGGCGGCGGCGGTGCGCTGAGGATGTTCTCGAGCACCCACTTCCCGCGCAGCACCGGCGAGGTGCGGTTCGGGTACGAGGTCAGCGTCAGGATGCTCCCCTGCCCCAGCAGCCCGGTCCGGCTGCCGTCCTGCACCGCTACCCGGCGGAAGTGGCTGCCGTAGACGCCCGGAATCCCGTAGTGCCCGGCCAGGCGCTCGTTGAGGAACGTGTGGTCCGCGCGCAGCAGGTCGACGATGCTGCGGTCCGCGCGCAACTGGTTCTCCAGGAAGAGCACCGTCTCCCGCTGCATGGCCCGCCGCAGGTTCTCGTCGAACTCGGGAAAGATCGTCGGGTCGGGCGAGGCGTTCCGCAACTGGCGGAGCTGCAGCCACTGCGCGGCGAAGTTGCTCACGAGGGCTGCCGACCGCGAATCCGCGAGCATGCGCCGCACCTGCCGCTCCAGGACCGCGGGCTCCCCGAGCCGACCGCCGGCGGCCAGGTCGAGCAGCTCGTCGTCCGGCATGCTGCTCCACAGGAAGAACGAGAGACGTGACGCCAGCTCGACGTCGCCGACGCGGTCCCGCGCGGCGTCACCGGCGTTGCGCTCGATGCGGAACAGGAACTCGGGATCGACGAGCATCCGCTCCAGCGCGGCCTGGATGCCGCTGTCGAAGCCGCCCGCCTGGCGACCCGATTCGAAGAACGCCAGCAGCGTCTCCACGTCGCGGTCCGTCACCGGACGGCGGTAGGCGCGCCGCGCGAGCCGCGAAAGGATCCGTCCGGCGCAGCGGGCTTCCTCGGCCGTGTCCTCACCCGCGGGACGGCAGGCGAAGATCTGCTGCCGCGCCGTCGTCGCCCGCGGCGCCGCGCCGTCGAACGGACCGTCGATCTCCACGCTGCGGACCGCCGGGTTTCCGTCCATCATCTCGTCGGTGCTGGCGCCGAAGGTGGCCAGCATCCGCGGCGGCTGGAGCACACCCTCGGCGACGGCCGGCCGCTTCACGAACGACACGCCGACGACCCGCAGACCCGCCGTCACCGGCACGCGCGCCACGAGGTTGTCGTCGGCGTGGTGCGAGTAGGTTTCCCAAGCCCGATCGCCCCGCGTGTTGCCGGTATGGCTGGCGGGCGGCTTCGGCCCCTCGTGCCCGCCACCCACTGCGAAGCGCTTGACGAGCGCGCCGTCCACCCGGACGTCGAGCTGGTGCGCCACCGTGCCGAGGCCGCGAATGACGTCGTAGAAGCTACGCTGCAACCGGATGCGGATCGAGTACTCCCCGTCGAGCGGGAAGTAGTGGCGAAGGGCGACACCGCCCCGGGAGCCGAACGGCAGGTCGTCGCTCGTCCGGTCGTCCTGCACCAGCGCCTCGGGCACGCGGTAGATCTCCGAGGCCGTTGCGACGGCCGGGTCGCCGACCGCGAGCTGGCTGATGCGGCGCGCGGCGAACAGGTACCGCTCCATCAGCGTCGGCGAGACCGAGAGCACGTCCGCGATGTTGTCGAAGCCCTCGTCGTCGTCGTCGGGCGGCAGCAGCAGCTCGGTGTCGACCTCCACGCCGAGCAGGTCGCGCACCGCGTTGCCGTACTCGACCCGGTTGAGACGATGGACGGCAAAGCGGCGGGGCGCGGGCGTCAACTCCGGCGCGGCGCGGTCGAGCGCCGCCTCGAGCCACGCGGTCAGGGCGGCGTGCGCCGCCGCGTCCGGGCGCGGCCGGCCGGCCGGCGGCATCGCCCCGGCCCGCAGCTTCCGCACCACCCGCTCCCAGCGCTCGGCGTCTGCGCCCACGCGCTCCAGGTCCATCGCGCTGAGCACGAGGCCGGCCGTGCGCAGCCGCTCGTTGTGGCAGGTGAAGCAGTAGCGCTCGAGGAGCGCGCGGTGCGGCGCCGACGACCCGCCGGCGTCCTGCGTCCCGGCGGCGGCCGGCGCGGGACCTCCGATCCCGATCAGCACGAGCGCGGCCCAGGCGGCGGCTGTGCGCAGGAGCGACATGGTCACCGTCGGATCATCCTCCGAAATCGGTCACGCAGCGGACGACCCGCTCGCCCTCGTGGCACAGCTCGGGCATGCGGCCCTGCCTGTTCTTCGCCCGCATGTCGCCGCCGCGCGCGACGAGAAAGTCGACCACGGCCCCGAACCCCTTGAACGTCGCCGCGTGGAGCGCCGTGTCGCCCGCGGCGTTGGCGGCGTTCACGTACGCGTGATCGAGCCGCCGCGCCGCGGAGGCGCCCAATTCGAAGGCCAGCTCGACGACATCCAGCGTGCGGGCCTCGTTCTCGTGCAGCGCGTCGACCACCTCGTTCGGCACCGCCCGGTCGCGGCGGTCCTCCATGTTCCAGCCCCAGGTCAGCCCGGCCGCCACCATCAACGGCGTCGTGCCGTCGTCGGTCGGTAGCAGCGGATCGGCGCCGTGCGCCACCAGCAGCCGCATGATCTCCGGCTCGGCGTACTTGGCCGCCAGCAGGAAGGGCGTGGCGCCGGCCAGATACGAGCTCAGCACCCAGTGGTTGGTATCGCGCGGCACGCGCGTACCCTTCGTCAGGCGCGCGTTGGGATCGGCCCCCTGGGCCAGCAGCGCCTCCATCATGTCCAGGTCGCCGCGCAGCACGGCCGCGTGGAGGGCCGTGTACCCCACCTCGGCAGCCTCCACGTCCGCCCCGCGCTCCAGCAGAAAAGCCGCCAGCTCAGAATGACCGCTGTGCGTGGCCAGAACCAGGACGCTGATGCCGTCGGCCGCCGTGTCGTTCACGTCCGCGCCGGCTTCCAGCAGCAGCCGCGCGGACTCGACGTCGCCGTGCCGGGCCGCGAACAGCAGGGGAGTGAACCCGCCCAGCGGCATGTCGACCACGTCCCGCCGCGAAATCCGGCTCGCATAGGCATTGGTCGGCACCCGCAGATGCGTGACGATGGAGCGGGCGTGAACGTCGGCACCATGCGCCAGCAGCACCCGGACCACATCGGAATGGCGGTGCCCCGCGGCCCACATGAGCGCGGTCTGTCCCCGCGTGCGCTCGCGCGCGTTCACGTCGGTCGCTCCGTGCCGGAGCAACACCGCCACCGCCTCGGCGTCGCCGCCGCGCGCGCAGGTCATGAGCGCGCTCTCGCCCATCGACGTGGCGGCGTCGGGATCGGCGCCCGCGGCGAGGAGACGGCGCACCAGCGCCGTGTCGCCGTTGGTGCAGGCCAGGGCCAGCGGCGTGACCCCGTGATCGTTGGCCGCGCCCGGGTCGGCGCCCGCGGCGAGCAGCAGGTCCGCCATCTCGATGTCCTGCCGCACTGCCGCCCAGTGGAGCGCCGTGGCGCCGTCGCCCCAGCGCTCGGTCACGTCGGCGCCCGCGGCGAGGAGACGGCGCACCTCCGCGGCGTCGCGGCTCTTGACCGCCTCCAGCAACGGGAGCGAGCCGGCCGCGGCCAAGGCCGCCGCAGCCAGCAGCCATGTCACCGACCACGCCGCCAAGTGCCGCACGTCAAGCCTCCACGGACAGAGTGACCGCGCTCCTTATGGTGACCCCGGAGCGCGCCGCCCGTCAATCCATTATCCGACGGGGCTGCGCCCCGAACCCCCGGCGTCCGCTCGCGGGGACCCCATAGCCCCGCGCCGCTCCCGCCGAGGCGCGCCGTGCGCGCCTGGTCGCAGAGTACGCCGGCAACGCGGCCTTGCGGGGACCCCCGATGGACGCTAAGGTAGGCCCGTGATGGTCACGCCGCGTCGATTCGGCCGTGTGGCGATCGCGGTCCTCGTGCTGTCGGGTGGCGCCTGGACGGGTCCCTCGTCGCGCGCAGCGGTGGAGACGCTGCGGATCCCCGAGGGCGGCCGCATGCCCCGGGCGGTCGTCGACGCCGCGGGAACGGTGCACCTGGCCTACGTCGGGGGCGGGACCGACCGCGCGAACCTGTTCCATGTGACCCGCAAGTCCGGTGCAACGGGCTGGTCCGAGCCCCAACGGGTCAACAGCCGCGAGCTCTCGGTGTCCGGCGTGGGGCCGGTCGACGGCGCCCAGCTTGCGCTCGGGCCCGACAATCGGCTCCACGTCGTCTGGCTGCAGGCCGAGCCGGTGCGCTTCTTCTACACGCGGGGCCGCGAGGACGGATCCGGCTTCGAGCCCCAGCGCGATCTCTCGACCGGCCACGAAGGCAACGTCGAAGCGGGTGCGGCCGTCGCCGTCGATCGCGGCGGCAACGTCTTCGTCTTCTGGCATGCCGGCGCCCTCGAGGACGCCCGGCGCAGCGTGTACCTGACCCTGTCGCGCGACGGCGGGACCACCTTCGAACCGGCGCGCCGCGTCAGCCGCGGGACCGAGGGCGCGTGCGCCTGCTGCAGCCTGGCCGCGACGAGCGATCCGGGCGGGGCCGTCCACGTGTCGTACCGGGGAGCGGGCGACAACGTGCGCCGCGGGCAACGGCTGCTGACGTCGACCGATCGGGGTCGCAGCTTCTCCGACCGGCTGGTGCATCCGTGGGAGCTGGAGGCCTGCCCCGTATCGACCACGAACCTGTTCGCCGGTCCGCACGGGTCGACGGCCGCGTGGGAAACGCGAGGACAGGTCTACTTCGCGGACGTCGACCGGCTCGAGGCCGCGCGCCCGGCGCCGGGGCCCGCGCGGTTCCGGCGCAAGCATCCCGTGGTCGCCGTGGATGCCCGCGGTGACACGCTGCTCGCCTGGGGCGACGGGCCCGGTTTCAGCTTCGGGGGCTCGCTCCACTGGCAGGTCTTCGACGCCGCCGGCCGGCCGCGGGGGGAGCCCGGAGGCGGGGCCGGAACGATCGTCAGCGGCAGCATATCGGCCGCGGTCGTACAGGATGGACGGTTCGTGGTCATCTACTAGGCAGGCTCGGGAGGATTACATGATGCGCGTGATCTGCGCCGCCACGTTCGCGGGAGCGTTCGTCCTCACCGGGCACGCCCAGCCGTCGCGCACCGTGACGGAAGGGGTGTACAGCGTCGAGCAGGCCGCGCGCGGCCTGCAGATCTACCAGGATCAGTGCGTGAGCTGTCACGGCGACGCGCTGGAGGGCAGCGTCGGACCGCCGCTGGCCGGGGACGGGTTCCTTGCCATCTGGAGCGCCCGGCCGGTGGTGGAGCTCGTCGACAAGATCCACAACACGATGCCCCTGCAGGCGCCGGCGCCGCTCTCCCGGGAGGAATCGATCGATCTCACCGCCTACATCCTCGAGGCCGGTGGGTTCCCGGCCGGACCGGCCGAGCTGACCGACGGCGCGCTGGCGGGGATCGCCCTACCCACGGTGGCGACCGCTTCCGCGTCCGCCGGCGGCGGGGACCTCTCCGTGGCGCCAATCGCCAACCTCGCCCAGTTGATGCGGGCCATCGCCTTTCCCGCCTCCAACATCGTCTTCAACGTGCAGATCAAGGACCCCGGCGCCGGGGCGCCGCCGCCGACGGGGACCCGGCCCTTCGACTTCGTCGAGTGGGGCGCCACGGTCTATCCGGGATGGGAGTCCATCGACCTCGCGGCGCTGGCCATCGCCGAATCCGCGCCCCTCTTCCTGGTGCCCGGCCGGCGGTGCGAGAACGGCCGGCCCGTTCCCGTGGAGCGGGCCGACTGGCAGGAGTACACGGCGGCGGTCGTCGGGGCGGGGCGGGCCGCCTACCGGGCGTCGCAGTCCCGCGACTGGGACGCCGTCATCGCGGTCACCGACCAGCTCAACGAGGCCTGCGCGAACTGCCACGAGGTCTATCGCGACGTGGGCGCCGAGGGGCGCGGGGTGGGCGCGGACCGCTGCCGTCAGGACCCCTGACGGAGAATCTTCACGGGAGGAACGACCATGCGCCTGATTACAGTCGTCGCGGCGGCTTCAGTCGTGTTCATGGCCGCGCCGGGGGCGGCGCAGGACTGGACCGAGTTCGCCAGCCAGGAGGACCGGTTCACCTGCAACTTTCCCGGCGGGCCAGCGGTGACCGAGACCACGTGGGTCTCCGAGTTCGGGGCCGAGCTGCCCGCGCGCGTCTATTCCGCCGAGGTCGGTCCGAGCCGCTACACGGTGACGGTGGCCGACTACAACCACGCCGAGCGAATCCTCACGGAGCGTGCCGGCGACTGCCCGCCGGGCGCGGAGCGCTGCAGCGGCGGCGGGTCGACCGGCGAGGGGTACTGGCGACACGACGTGCGGGGCGCGATGCTCTACGCGACCTGGACGTTCCTGGAGCGGGACGCCGAGGCGACGCACCTGGGCTACAACGAGCTCGATCGCGTCGAAGGCCACCAGTTGCACCTGACCAACCCCGACCAGTCGCGGACCTTCGTGTCGATCTACATGCACGAGAACAAGCTCTACGTCCTGGAGGGCACCGTGCCGCCGGGCTACCCGGAGCCGGCGCTCTTTCAGCAGTCGCTGGGCTGGCTCGACGAGAACGGGAACGGGCTGCGCTACCAGGGCCCCTACTCGAACGGGTTCCCGGCGCCGCCCCGCGCTCCGGCAGTGTTCTAGGAGGCTGTGGTAAAGCCAGCAAGGAGGGTTGTCATGCGGTTCAAACTCGGTCTCGCCGTCGTCTGCGCGGTCGCCTTTGTCCTGCCAGCCGGGGGGCACCATTCCCACGGCAACTACTCGGAGGAGTTCACCGACATCGAGGGGGTGGTCACCGAGCTCCACCTGCTGGTGCCCCATTCCTGGCTCTACCTCGAGGTGGAGGGCCCGGACGGCGAGCCGCAGATCTGGGCCCTGGAGGCCAGCGACCGCAACCACCTGGCAGAGAGCGGCATCACCCGCGGCTACATCCAGCCCGGCGACGCCGTGAAGGCGCGCTGCCACCCCGTGAGGGACGGCTCCCCGGGGTGTCTGCTCGGGTTCCTGAAGGACCCGGACGGAAACGTCAAGGACTGGGACGGCCACAACGCACCGCCGCCGGGCGACTTCTAGAGGGGAAAGGCCATGAAGCGAAGCATCTGTGCCATCACGGCTCTGGCGCTGGGATTGCCGCTGGCGATCGCCGCCAACGACGACCTGATGTCGCGGCAGACCGACGACAACCAGTGGGTGTTGCCGGGGAAGAACTACTCGGCGACGCGCTACAGCTCGCTCGACGAGATCACCGCGGACAACGTCGCGAATCTCACCCAGGTCTGGTCGCTCTCGACGGGCGCGCTGCGCGGTCACGAGGGGCAGCCCCTGGTCGTGGACTCGACGATGTACGTGCACAGCGCGTACCCCAACCACGTGTACGCCATCGACCTCGCGCAGGAGGACTGGCCCATCAAGTGGCGCTACACGCCGGTCCAGGACGACCGCGCCGTGCCCGTCGCCTGCTGCGATCTGGTCCATCGCGGCGTCAACTACGTCGAGGGCAGGATCCTGATGACGACGCTCGACGGACACGTCATCGCGCTGGACGCCGAGAACGGCCAGGAACTGTGGAAGGTCAGGAACGCCGACCCGCTGCGGGGCGAGACGATGACGATGGCCGGCCTCGTGGTCAAGGACAAGTACATCGTGGGCGTCTCCGGCGGCGAGTTCGGCATCCGCGGCTGGGTAGCCGCCTATGCGGTCGAATCGGGCGAGCAGCTCTGGAAGGCCTACAGCATGGGCCCGGACGAGGACGTCATGCTGGCGCCCGACTTCAACGCGGCCAATCCCCACTACGGCCGGTTCGGGGCGGGTACGGAGACGTGGCCGGGCGACCGCTGGCAGAACGGCGGCGGCGCCACCTGGGGCTGGTACGCCTACGATCCCGAGCTCGACCTCGTCTACTACTCCACCGGCAACCCCGGGACGTGGAATCCGACGCCGCGCGAGGGCGACAACAAGTGGTCGATGACGATCTTCGCCCGCGATCCCGACACGGGTCTGGCGAAGTGGGCCTACCAGATGACCCCGTGGGATGCCTGGGACTACGACGGCATCAACGAGCACGTGCTGCTCGACCTGACCATCGGCGGTCGCGACGTGAAGGCGCTGGTGCACTTCGACCGCAACGGCTTCGCCTACGTGCTGGACCGCACGGACGGCACGCTCCTGTCGGCCGAGAAGTTCGTGCAGGCGACCAACTGGGCCGAGCGCATCGACCTGGAGACCGGCCGCCCCGTGGAGGTACCGGAGAAGCGCACCCGACAGGGCGTGAACGTCACCGACATCTGCCCCTCCGCCATGGGCGCCAAGAACCAGCAGCCCGTCTCGTACTCGCCCCGCACCGGCCTGATCTACGCCGGCACGAACAACCTGTGCATGAACTACGAGGGCTTCGAGGTGCGCTACATCGCGGGCGCGCCGTACGTCGGCGCGAACGTGCGGATCTTCGCGGGGCCGGGCGGCTATCAGGGCGAGTTCATGGCCTGGAATCCGGAGGCGGGCGAGAAGGTCTGGGGAATCACCGAGCCGTTTCCGGTGTGGACCGGTACGTTGGTCACGGCGGGGGACGTGGCCTTCTACGGGACCATGGACCGGTGGTTCAAGGCGGTCGACGCCAGGAGCGGCGACCTCCTGTGGCAGTCGAGGCTGCCGTCGGGATCGATCGGCAACCCCATGACGTTCACGGCGCCGGACGGCAAGCAGTACGTCGCGATCTACTCCGGGATCGGCGGCTGGTTCGGCCTCCCCGTCGCAGCGGACCTCTCGCGCGAGGACCCGCTCGGGGCGCTCGGCGCGGTCGGCGCCGCCTACGAGTCGGGACTGGACAGGGTGACCTCCGTGGGCGGCACGTTGCACGTCTTCGCGCTCGATCAGGCGAACTGAGGTTGCCGTGACGCTGGTTTCCAGGGGAGTCGTCGCCGCCGGCAGCGCTGTTGCGGTCGGGGCCTGCGCGCTGCTGGCGGCCGAGGCGCCGTCGATTGCCCCGGTGCTGGCGCAGTCGCCGGCTCTGCGCGTCTGCGGCGACCCGGACAACCTGCCGTTCTCGAACGAGCGGCTCGAGGGGTTCGAGAACCGGATTGCCGCGGTCGTCGCCGCGGAGCTCGGCGCCACGCCCGTCTACGCCTGGTGGCCGCATCAGCGCGGTCTCGTCCGGAACACCATCGACGCGGGGACGTGCGACGTGATCTTCGGGGTTCCCGAGGGTCTCGACTTCGTCCTCTGGACGAAGCCGTACTACCGCTCGTCCTACGTCATGGCCTACCGCGCCGACCGGGGCTACGACTTCCGGTCATTGGACGCGCCGGAGCTGCGACAGCTTCGCATCGGCGTGCACGTCAACACGCCGCCCGAGGAGAGCCTCGCGCGGCGCGGCCTGCTCGACAACGTCTCGACCTACTCGCTGTTCTTCGATCCGCGCGGCGATCGGGACCGGCCCCGGAAGCTGCTCGACGACCTCGTGGCCGGTACGCTGGACGTCGCCGTCGCATGGGGTCCCCTGGCCGGCCACGCCGCCACGATGTCGAACGCCCCCCTCGAGCTGGTGCGACTGGCGGACGAGCCGGGCGTGCCGTTGTCGTTCGACATCTCGATGGGCGTCGCGAAGGGCAACGAGGCGTTGCAGGGCCGGCTCGAGGCCGCGATCGACCGGCGGCAGACCGAGATCCTGGCGATTCTCGCGGAGTACGGCGTGCCGTTGGTCCCCGCCGGCGGCGCGTCCGGCGCGGCGAGCCCGAACGCCGATGCGCCGCCTGCGGCCCGGGCCGCCGCGGCGCCACCGAAGCTGAACCCGTTCACGGGCAACGCGGACATGGCCGCGGAAGGCAGAACGCTGTACTTCGAGGTCGGGTGTCAGGGCTGCCACGGCGGCGGGGGCGGCGGCGGGATGGCTACCTCCGTGATCGACGACATCTGGACGTTCGGCAGCGACGACGAGGTGCTGTTCAGGCTCATCAAGGGCGAGATCCCGGACCAGACGATGCCGACCGTCTACAACGTGCTCGAGGACGACGAGGTCTGGAAGATCCTGGCGTTCATCCGTTCGGTCTACGCCGGCGACCCCGACAGGATCGACTGGTGATGAGCCACTGACGGCCGGCGATGCCCGTACGCCAGGTGCTCGACCGGGGCGGCGTCCCGGTCAAGATCTTCACGGACGATATCGACCAGGCGTCGATCCGGCAACTGGCCGCCGTCTCGCGGCTGCCGATCGTGGTCGGCCACGTGGCGGCGATGCCCGACGTCCACCTCGGCATCGGCGCGACGATCGGATCGGTGATCGCCACGCGGCGCGCCCTGATACCGTCCGCGGTCGGCGTCGACATCGGGTGCGGCATGAGCGCCGCGCGGCTCACGCTCGACGCCTCCCGGCTGCCCGACTCGCTGCGCCCGGTGCGCGAGGCGATCGAGGCGGCCGTCCCCGTCGGCTTCGCCGCCCACGAGGAACCCGTTGCCGATCGCAGCGTGCTGGCCACGTTGCGCCCCGGCCTCGCCCGGATCCTGGCCCGCCACGAACGGATCGCGACGATGATCCGCGACGTGCACGCGAAGTGGCCGCGCCAGCTCGGCACGCTCGGCGGCGGCAACCACTTCATCGAGGTCTGCCTCGACGAGTCCGAGCGGGTGTGGGTGATGCTGCACTCCGGAAGCCGCGGCGTGGGCAATGTGCTGGGCCGCTACTTCACGCAGCTGGCCAGGCGGGGCATGGAGCGCCGGGGCGTCCGCCCGCCGGCGAAGGACCTCGCCTATCTGGACGACGGATCGGCGCACTTTGCCGACTACGTCGACGCCCTGACCTGGGCACAGCGCTACGCGCTGGAGAACCGCCGCCTCATGATGGCGCGCATCCTCGCCGCGCTCCGCGGGCTGCTGCCGCCGTTCCGGGTCTCAGCAGCCGCCGTCGAATGCCATCACAACTACGTGGCGGAAGAGGAACACTTCGGCGAGCCTGTCTACGTGACCCGCAAGGGGGCGATTCGGGCCGGACGCGGCGAGCTGGGCATCATCCCCGGCAGCATGGGCGCGCGGTCGTACATCGTGCGCGGACGCGGATCGCGGGAATCGCTGGAGTCGTGCGCCCACGGGGCGGGCCGGCGGATGAGCCGCTCGCAGGCGAAGGCGGCCTACACGGCCGCCGATCTGGCGCGGCAGACGGCCGGCGTCGAATGCCGCAAGGACGCCGGCGTGATAGACGAAATTCCGGGCGCCTACAAGGACATCGATACGGTGATGGCCCATTCCTCCGACCTGGTGGACGTCGTCCACACCCTGAAGCAGGTCGTCTGCGTGAAGGGGTGAGGGGTTGCGAAAACTGCCACGTGCGGATTGCAGGGAGGCAGCAGCCGGCATGTCACCAGTCGGGGCCGGAGGAAGCTCGCCTGGAGTTGATTCGCGGTGACGCGAAAATACTTCGAGAGGCTCGTCGCCCAGGCTCTCCGTGACATCCCGGAGAGCTTTCGCGACGCGATGGAGAACGTCGCGCTCGTGGTCGAGGACTACCCGGAGCCCGAGCTGCTGCAGGAAATGGGAATAGAGCCGCCCGACACGTTGTACGGTCTCTACCAGGGCACCCCGCTACCGGAGCGGGACTGGTCTCACGGCAACGTGCTGCCCGACAGGGTGACGATCTATCAGCAGCCGATCGTCGAAGACTGCTGCGGCGACGAAGAAATCGTCCGCGCGATCCACGAAACCGTCATTCACGAGTTCGGCCACTACTTCGGTCTCAGCGAGGCGGAAATCGAGGAGATCGAGTCGCGCTACTGGCGCGGCGAAACCGATGCAGACGACCGCTGACCGTCGCCGGGGCTCCTACTCCTTGTCTCCGTCCTCGGGCGTGGCGGCCTGCTTCCTGCGGTCCGCCCAGTAATTCTTCATCCGTTCCGACACGGCCTTCTTGGCGTCCGCGGACATCTTGCGTCGCTTGCGCGGAGCCCGCTCGGCAGTTGCGGAAGCGCCGGCACGGCCCGGCCTGACCCCTCCCAACGCCGCAATCGCCGCATCGATCCGCGCAACATTGTTCAGTAGCTCGCCCCGCTGTTCCTTCAAGACCGCTATGACGTCCTTCATCGTCTTTCCTTTTCTCCTCTATGTCACGAATGGCGACAGACTGGAGAGTATACCGCGAGTCGATTACCATCCAAAATGGCAACCCCGTTACGCGTGACCTGTTCGAATCCGCTCGTCAGGAAACGCCGCCAGCTTGCGGTCCGTATGTAACCATCCGCACGGGCGGTGCAGGCCGGTCGCCCGCGGCGCGCGGAGCTTCCGACTTCACTCCCGGCGCGCCTTGCGTCGACCGGGCCCGGCTGGTAGGCTCGATACCACTTGCATGCGGCGTGCCCGGCTGCGGGTGCGTCCACCGGGAGATCGATTGCGATGATGAAGACCGTCCGTGGCTCGAGCGTGTCCGTCGCCTGGCTGGCGGCCGGGCTCCTGTTCATCGGCATGGCGCTCGCGCCGCCGCCGGCCACCGGCGCGGAGCGGGAAGCCGGGGTGACGTTCAGCGAGGACATCGCGCCGATCCTGCAGCGGTCGTGCGAGAACTGCCACCGCTCCCGGGGCGGTGCGCCGATGGCCCTCACCACCTACGAGGAGGTCCGTCCCTGGGCGCGCTCCATCCGGAATCGCACCCAGTCCCGCGAGATGCCGCCCTGGTTCATCGACAGGAACATCGGCGTCCAGGACTACAAGGACGACCCGTCGCTCAGCGATCGGGAGATTGCCCTGATCGCCGACTGGGTCGATGCCGGCGCGCCGCGGGGCAATCCGGCCGACCTTCCGCCGCCAATCGAGTGGCCGGCGGACGGCTGGACGTACGGCGCCCCGGACCTGGTCGTGCCGTCGCCGGAAGGCACCATCGAGGCCGAGGCGGCCGACTGGTTCGGCGAGTGGGGCGAGACGCCAACCGGCCTCGGCGTGGACCGCTACCTCAAGGCGATCGAGGTGAAGGAGGTCCGCACCTGGGAGGACACGAGTGCGGCGGTGGACGACGACGGCCGGGCCGCGCTCGGCCTGTTCGTCGTGCATCATGCGGTCATCGGCGCCGACAGGCTCGAGAACACCCTGGAGCCGCTCGACTGCGGCAACGAGACCACCTGCGCCAACGACGACCGGCAGTTCTGGCTGGTGCACGAGCTGGGCCAGAACGCGACGATCTATCCCGACGAGGTGGGCGTCACCCTGCCGGCCGACTCGGTCGTCACCTTCAACTCGATGCATCTCCACTCCGTCGGGCGCGAGGTGCGGGCGCGGCTCGACGTCGGCTTCACGTTCCATCCGGAGGGCTACGAGCCCAAGTATCACCTCGGGGCCACCAGCTTCGGGAGCGTGACGCAGTACGACTACGAGTTCGACATCCCGTCGAACGAGGACAACGTCATGCGCGACGGGTTCCACCGGCTGACCCGCCCGACGAAGCTGCTGACGTTCGAGCCCCACCTCCATTCGAGCGGCAAGCGGATGTGCTTCGAGGCGCTGTATCCGAACAACGCGCGGGAGATTCTCAGCTGCGCCGACTACGACCACAACTGGGCGAAGGTGTACGTCTATGCGGACAACGCGGCGCCGCTGCTGCCGGCCGGCACCATCGTCCACGTGATGGCCTGGTACGACAACTCGGTCACCAACAAGAACGTGGTCGACCCGCGCAACTGGAAGGGCTGGGGCAACCGCTCGATCGACGACATGTTCTCCGCCATCTCGCGGATGGTGTACCTCACCGAGGAGCAGTTCGAGGAGGAGCTCGCCGCGCGCGGCGGCACGCCGGTGTTCGCCACGTCGCAGGACAACCAGCAGTAGCTCCGCCGGCACCGGGACACATCAGGAGGGCCGCAAGATGCCTGCATGGACGTGGTGGCTGACTTGGGCGGTCGTCATGACGCTCGGCGGCGGCGGGCCGGGTCTGCCGGGCTCTACCGTGCGGGCGCAGGCGCAGCCCAGCGAGGCCAACATCGCCTCGGGCATGCGGATCTACCGCCAGAAGGCGGACTGCCAGGCGTGCCACGGCTGGGCCGGCGACGGCCGCAAGATGGACTACCAGATGCCGGACGGGGCCAACCTGCGGGAGAGTCGGCTGAGCCGCGAGCAGCTCGTCTTCGTGATCAAGTGCGGCCTTCCGGGCCGCAGCATGCCTGCTTTCGACCGCTTCGCCTACCGCGACGACCGCTGCCTGGGGCGGACGCGCGCCGACCTGCGGCGGCAGGGCCTCGACCTGCCCGACCCGGCCGCCACGCTGCAGCCGCGCGAGATCGATCGGCTCGCCGACTTCCTGTTCGCGAAGGTCATGGGGCGCGGCCCGATGGACCGCGCCGCCTGCATCGACTACTGGGGCGAGGACGTCGAGATCTGCCGCACGGAGTTCCCCGACTAGCTTCAGACGGGGCTGCGCCCCGAACCCCCGGCGTCCGCTTGCGGGGACCCCTGCGCCCCGCGCCGCTTCCGCCGAGGCGCGCTGTGCGCGCCTTCAGGAGTCTGAGCCGCAGAGCGGCGCAGACTCCTGGCCCCCTGCTGGAGCTAATCCAGCGCGAACACGAACAGGTAGCTCGAGTTCTCCAGGTTGTCGTAGCGCACCGGATGCAGGTGCCGCCCGCTCGCCTGCACCGCGATGTACTGCCGCGGGCCGACCGCGTAGGTGACGGGCGCCCCCTTGAGCGGCGTGCCGACGTTGAAGCGCCACAGCTCCTGCAGCGTCTCGTCGTGATAGCCCACGATCCAGCCGTCCTGCAGCGCCGTGAACACCAGGCCGCCCGCCGTGGCGAGCATGCCCGAGCGGACCTCGATCTCGGTCACCGCCTTGGCGATGATCTGGTGCGTGTCGGCGTCCACCGCGGTGACCGAGCCGTAGTACAGGTCGCTCGTGTACTCGCGCCGCTCGCTCGCCGCGCGGTCCACCCCGCCCTCCGGAGACAGCGGCACCACGGCCGCGCCGCTCTGCGCGAAGCAGCCTTCGGTGCCCGCGCCGTAGGCGATGCCCTTCTCCGGGTTGAACGCCGTCGGCTGGTGCGCGATGCCGCCGTGCCACGTCGGACAGGCGCGCTTCATCGTGTCGCGATCGGCGCGCAGCGCGCGCGCCTCGGGGTTGTAGATCTGGACGTCGAGATTCGGGTCGTAGTCCACCGGCCGGCCGGTGGCCGGATCGAGGCCGGCGGTCCAGTTGAGGTCGTTGACGTACTGCTCGCCCCTGATGAAGGCGCCATTGGTGCGGTCGATCGAGTAGAAGAATCCGTTGCGCGCGTAGTGGGACACGACCTTGCGCAACCGGCCGTCGATCATGGTGTCGTAGAGCATGTGGACGCCGACTTCGTCGTAGTCCCACGAATCGTTGGGCGTGTACTGGAAGTGCCAGGCGCGCTCCCCGGTGGCGACGTCGACGGCGACGGCCGAGTTGGTGTAGAGGTTGTCGCCCGGACGATACTCCGGGTCGTAGATGGGATACGGATTGCCGGTGCCGAAGATGTACAGGTTGGCCTCCGGATCGTACGAGCCAGTCTGCCAGATCCCGCCGCCGCCCGTCTTCCACGCGTTGTGGTCGTCCTTCCAGGTCTCGCTGCCGGGCTCGCCGGGCTCGGGCACCACGTACCAGCGCCACAGCTCCTCCCCGTTCTCGACGTCGAGCCCGGCCACCCAGCCGCGCGTCCCGGCGTCGCCGGTGCCGTTCTGGATGATGACCGTGCCGTCGGCCACCAGCGGCGCCGCGCGGAACGCCTCGCGGCCGCCGAACTCGTTGGTGGCGGCGATCTCGTGATCCCAGATGATCTCGCCCGTATCGCGGTCGAGCGCGATGACCCGGCCGTCCGGCAGGTTCGCCAGCACGCGCTCCTCCCACAACGCGATGCCGCGCGTGCGCGACCGGTTGCCTTCGTGCTCCACGCCCGGATCGGTGATCCACACGAACTGGCCGTAGTCGGGTTGCCGTGCGTCGATCTTGTAGACGGTCCCCCAGCCGTCGCTGGTGTACATGAAGCCGTTGTCGATGAGCGGATTGAGCTCGTTCTCGGGGCCGTTCTGGCCGGTGTCCTGCATGCCGCCGAGCGCCAGCGCCCACACCATCCGCAGATCTTTTACGTTGTCGCGATCGATCTGCGTGAGCTTAGAATAGCGCTGGGAACCGTAGTCCCCGTTCATCAGGAGCCAGTTCTGCGACTCGTTCTGGGCGTTGATCAATCGGTCCCGGTTGACGGTGATGGTGTACTGGCCGCCCAGCGTCACGGCCCAGGCGGAAACGACGAGCGCGCACGCGGCAGCCGTTCGTAGCAGCAAATGGCGATGCATGGCGTATCTCCTCCGGGGTTGTCGAGGCCGGTACATCTTACAGAGATTGCGCGGGAGGCACGATGAGAAACTGGCTGGCGCTCGCGGCGTTGACGGTCGTCTTCTGTGCCTGGCCGGGCGGCGGTCCAGCCGCCGCCCAGTCGGAAGCCGAATGGACCCCCGCCCGCACGGCCTGGGGTGAGCCGGACCTGCAGGGCATCTGGGACTTTCGCACGCTGACGCCGATGGAGCGTCCCGCCGCGCACGCCGGCAAGGCGGTGCTCACCACCGAGGAGGCGGCCCTCTACGTGCAGGACCTGCCGTTCAGCAACTGGGACGACCGGGACCGCTGGGACCGCACGCAGGCGTTCAGCTTCGACAGCGACATCGAGCACGGCTACAACCGGTTCTGGCTGGACTTCGGCACGAGCGTCAACGCCGACCGCCGCACGTCGCTCATCGTCGATCCGCCCGACGGACGCATCCCCTGGGTGCCCGGCACGGCGTTCCTGCCCGACGGGCGGCTCGCCTGGGTGGCGGGCGAAGAACGCCCGGGCGGCTACGGCGACGCCTTCCTCGGGCTGAACGCCGCCGGCCCCGAGGACCGGCCCCTGGGCGAGCGCTGCATCCTGGGCATGAACTCCGGACCGCCGATGAACCCGAGCGCGTACAACAACAACGTCCAGCTGCTGCAGACCCCCGGTACGGTGGTCATCTTCAACGAGATGGTTCACAACGCGCGCATCGTGCCTCTCGACGGGCGCCCGCATCTGCCCGCCGGGCTGCGACAGTGGATGGGCGACTCGCGCGGGCGCTGGGAGGGCGACACCCTGGTGGTCGAGACAACCAACTTTCTCCGCGAAACGAACTTCGAAGGCTCGAGCTCGCGCCTGCACCTCGTCGAGCGGTTCACGCGCACCGGTCCCGAGGCGCTCGTCTACGAGTTCACGGTCGAGGATCCGCGCACGTGGACGCAGCCCTGGACCGCGCGGATTCCGATGCAGAGGACGGCGGGACCCATCTTCGAGTACGCCTGTCACGAAGGGAACTACGGGCTGTTCAACATCCTGACCGGGGCCCGCGCCAGGGAGCGCGCGGGGCGCTGACCGCCCCGGAACCACGATCGGAGCCTGTCATGAAACGAGCACGAGCACCGCTGGCCCGCACTCTCCTGGCAGTCGTCCTGGCCGGGGCCGCCGCGGGCGGCCTGTCGGCGCAGGTGCCGTTCGACCGCCTGCTGGGGGCCGCGGCCGAGCCGCACAACTGGCTCACCTACTCGGGCACCTACTTCAGCCAGCGCTACAGCGAGCTCGACCAGGTCACGACGGAGAACGTCGGCGACCTGGAGCTGCAGTGGGTCTACCAGAGCAACGTCTTCGGCCCGTGGCAGTCGACGCCGCTGGTGGTCGACGGCATCATGTACGTGACGCAGCGGCCCAACGACATCGTCGCGCTCGACGCCCGGACCGGCCGCGTCTTCTGGGTCTACCGCTACGCGCCCTCGCCCAGCCACCGGGCCTGCTGCGGGGCGAACAACCGCGGCGTGGCCGTGCTGGGCGACCGGCTCTTCATGGCGACGCTCGACGCGCACGTCGTGGCCATCGACGCCGTCACCGGCGCGGAGCTCTGGGACGTCGTGCTCGCGGACATGGACCTGGCGTACGCCTTCACGCTCGCGCCGCTGGCCGTCGACGACAAGGTGATCGTCGGGACGACCGGCGCGGACTCGGGCATCCGCGGCTTCATCGCCGCGCTCGACGCCGCGACCGGCGAGGAGGCGTGGCGCTTCCACACCATCCCGGGGCCGGGCGAGCCGGGGCACGAGACGTGGGAGCCGTGTCCGCCGGACCCGGAGACCTACTGCGATCCGGAGGCCTGGAAGCACGGCGGCGCGTCCGCCTGGTTGACGGGGTCGTACGATCCGGAGCTGAACCTGGTGTACTGGGGCATCGGCAATCCCGGGCCGGACTTCAATCGCGAGCAGCGCCCGGGCGACAACCTGTACTCGGACTCGGTGGTGGCGCTCGACGCCGACACGGGCGAGCTGCGCTGGCACTTCCAGTTCACGCCGGCCGACCCGTACGACTACGACTCGGTGCAGATCCCGGTGCTGGCGAACGTCGTGCGCAACAACACCGAGTTCAAGGTGATGCTGTTCGCCAACCGCAACGGGTTCTACTACGTGCTGGACCGGGCCACGGGGCGCTTCCTGAGGGGTCTGCCGTTCGTGCGGGTGAACTGGGCGGAGGGGCTCGACGACAGCGGCCGGCCGGTGGAGACGCCGCAGCCGCCCGGCGCGCCGACGTTTCCCGGCGTGCAGGGCGGCACGAACTGGTTCTCGCCCTCCTACAGCCCGCGTACCGGGCTGTTCTACATCCCGGCCTGGGAGGACTACGCCACGGTCTTTCTCGGCGAGCCTCAGGTGTACGAACCGGGCGAGTCGTTCATCGGCGGCCGCCTGACGGAATTCGAGGATTCGCCGGAGGGCCGGCAGGGACCGGGCCTGACGCGCGGGCCGATCAACGACTGGACGAACGTGGTGGGGCGCGGGGCCGTGATCGCTCTCGACGGGCTGACCGGCGAACCGCGCTGGAAGTTCGAGATGACCGACGTCATCCGCAGCGGCATCCTGACGACCGCCGGGGACCTGCTGTTCAGCGGCGCGCGGTCGGGCTACTTCCAGGCGCTGCACGCGGAGACCGGCGAACTGCTGTGGAAGGCGAACCTCGGCGCGCAGATCCTCAACGGCCCGATGACCTACGAGGTGGACGGCCGGCAGTACGTAGCCGTCATCTCCGGGCACGCCCTGACGACCTTTGCGCTCCGCGACTGACAGCACGTCGAGCCCGCCGTCTCCCTTGACGGGACCGGCCGCAGCGCGCCGGCGCGCCGTTCCGCCGGGAGCCGGACGCGGGTGCGACCGGCCGCGAGAAGGCCGGCGCCGGAGAAAGGACGAAGCATGGAAACCGTGATCAGGCACTTCCTGAGCCGCCGGGCATTCGTAGGCTCGGTCGCGGCGCTCGGCCTGGGCGCCGCCGGCATGGCGACCACGAGCCGCGCGGCGGCGGCGGAAGCCGGCCCGCAGGACGCGGGCGAGCCGGGCTCGGGATCGACGTACCTGTTCGCCCACATCACGTTGCGGCCGGGTACCGTCGGCAGGTTCACGCAGGCGCTCGGCGAGGTCGCGCCGCTGTTCGAGAAGTACGGCGGCTGGAAGCTGCAGGCCTGCTACCTGCAGGCCGGCAGCGGCGGCACCACGATTGTCGATGTCTGGGAGATTCCGAACGTCGAGGCGATCCAGAAGAACCTGGACGCGGCGCCGAGCGACCCGGCGTTCCGGGAACTCGTGCCCCGGTTCCGGGAGTGCGTGACCCACGAAACGTTCCGGGTCATGGAAAAGCAGCCGGTGAGCCTGTGAGTCGGCGCCGACGAGCGACACCGCTGTCATGACCCGTCCGGCCGGCAACGCCGCCGTGCGGGCGGCCTGCTGCTGTGTCCTGGCCATGGTGCTGGCGGCGGGTGATGCCCGTGCCGGCCAGGCGCCTGCCCCTGCGTCCCCGCTGCGGCGCGCCGCGGTCGGCGTCATCCCGTTCACGAATCTGAGCCGGGCAGAGGCGGACCGCTGGATCGGCCAGGGCATCGCGGAGACGCTCGCCGCCGAGCTGCGGCGCGAGCACGGGCTCGAGGTTCTCGATCGTGCGGACTACCGCCGCGAGCTGGCGGCCGTGCCGGCGCCCGACGCCAGCGACGAGGAAGCCGCGCTGCGAGTCACCCGCGAGCTGGGCGCACGGTGGCTCGTGGCCGGAGACTACCAGCGGGTCGGCGACCGCTTGCGCATCACGTCGCGGCTGATCGATGCGGGGACCGGCGTCGCCGCGCACGCCGTGCGGGTCGACGGCACGGTGGGCGAGCTGTTCGCCCTGCAGGATCGTCTCGCGGCAGCGCTCGGCGCCCGCCTGCGGAGCGCGAGCGCGCCGGCGCGGCCGGCAGCGACCGGGCCCGTCGCGGCCCCGCCTCCCCCGGAGGCTCCCCGCCCGGCAAGCGCCGCGAACCCGGTCCGCGCGCCGGCCAGCGGCCTGGCCGCGCCGACCCTGGCCATCTTCGGCCCGCCGCCGCCCCTGGCGCCCGACGTCCTCGCCCGGGACGCCGCCGGCCGCCTCACCATTCGCGCCGTCCGGCTCGCGGCGCCCATCGCGTTCGACGGCCGCCTCGACGACGAGATCTACGCCACCGTTCCGCCGCTGTCCGACTTCATCCAGCAGGAGCCGCAGGAGGGGGCGCCGGCCACGGAGCGGACCGACGTGTGGGTGTTCTTCGACGACGAACGCGTCTACTTCTCGTTCCGCTGCTGGGAGACCGCGCCCGAGCGCGTCATCGCCAACGAGATGCGGCGCGACAACTCCAACGTGTACCAGAACGATCACATCGCCTTCGTCGTGGACACGTTCTACGACCGCCGCAATGCCCTGGAGTTCCTCGTCAACCCGATGGGCGGCCGCATGGACGGGCAGATCACGAACGAGAGTATGTACAACGGCGACTGGAATCCCATCTGGGACGTCGAGGTGGGCGAGTTCGACGGCGGCTGGACGGTCGAGACCGCCATCCCGTTCAAGTCGATCCGCTATCGACGAGCGCCGGCCCAGATCTGGGGGTTCAACGTGCGCCGGGTGAGCATCTGGAAGAACGAGCACTCGTTCCTCACCCGCGTGCCCAGCTCCATGGGCGGATCGGGGATCTTCCTGATGTCGCGGGCGGCGACCCTGGTCGGGCTGGAGGCGCCGACGCAAACGACGAATCTCGACATCAAGCCGTTCGCCATCATGGACCTGACCAGCGACCACCTCGCGCGCCCGCCCATCTCCAACGTGCTCGGCGGCGACGCGGGCCTCGACGTCAAGTACGGCGTCACGCAGAACCTGGTGGCCGACCTCACCGTCAATACCGATTTCGCCCAGGTCGAGGCGGACGAGCAGCAGGTGAACCTCACGCGCTTCAGCCTGTTCTTCCCCGAGAAGCGCGAGTTCTTCCTCGAGAACCAGGGCCTGTTCGCGTTCGGTGGCGCCGGCTCCGGCGCGTTCAGCGGCAACGGCAGCACCCCGGTGCTCTTCTACAGCCGCCGGATCGGTCTGCACGAGGGGCGCGAGGTCCCCATCCGGGGCGGCGGCCGGCTGAGCGGCCGGATGGGCCGGTTCAGCGTGGGGGCGCTGAACATCCAGACGGGCGACACGCAACTGGGGGCCGCGCCGACGGACCGGGTGCAGGCCACGAACTTCACCGTGGTGCGGGTCAAGCGGGACGTGCTGCGGCGCAGCAGCATCGGCGGCATCTTCACCCGGCGCGCCGGCTCGCACGGGGGGCCCGCGTGGAACGAGGCCTACGGTCTCGACGGCACGTTCGCCTTCTTCGACGATCTCGCCATCAACACGTACTGGGCGCAGACCCGCGCCGCCGAGCGCCTGGAGGACGACGTCAGCTACCGCGGGCAGCTCGACTACGCCGGCGACCGCTACGGCGTGCAGCTCGAGCACCTGGTGGTCGGCGACCACTTCAATCCGGAGGTGGGGTTCCTGCAGCGCGACGACTTCGAGCGGAGCTACGGCGCGTTCCGGTTCAGCCCGCGCCCGCACGCCATCGCGGCCATCCGCAAGCTGTACTTCGAGGGGCGGCTCGACTACTTCACCGACCGGGCGGGCGTCGTCGAGACGCGGATCGCGCAGGGGCTCTTCTCCATCGAGTTCGAGAGCAGCGACCGGTTCGACGCCACCTACACGCGCAGCTACGAGTTTCTCGACCGGCCGTTCCCAATCGCGTCCGACGTGACGGTCCCGATCGGCGGCTACCGCTTCCAGGACGTGGAGCTGCTCTACAACTTCGGCCTGCAGCGGAGGCTGAGCGGCGGACTGGGCATCCAGCACGGCAGCTTCTTCGGCGGGGAGAAGACGACCGCGCGGCTCGGACTGGGCGGATTCCGCCGCAGCGGCCGATTCGAGGTGTCGCCGCAGGTCTCCGTGGAGCCGGGCTTCGAGTACAACCGCATCACGCTGCCCCGGGGGGAGTTCACCACGCGGCTCGTGACCACGCGGACCACCTACACCGTCACGCCGCTCATGTTCGTCAGCGCGCTGCTGCAGTACAACTCCACCAACAACTCGCTGGGCGCCAACGTCCGGCTGCGCTGGGAGTACCAGCCCGGCAGCGAGCTGTTCGTGGTGTACAACGAGCAGCGCGACACGCTGACGCCCCGCATGCCCGTGCTCCAGAACCGGGCGCTGATCGTCAAGTTCAACCGGCTGTTCCGCTTCTGAGGGAACATCCGGTACCGTGGATGCATGAGGAGGTAACGATGCACAACCGTCGCTCTCCCGCCGGCGCCGCGGCGTGCTGGATCGTCGCCGCGCTCCTGCTCGCGCCCCTGCCGGCCGCCGGTCAGGCCGATGGCCCGTCGACGGCGGTTCGAACGCCGTGGGGCGACCCCGATCTGCAGGGGATCTGGTACTTCGGAACCGTCACGCCCATGGAGCGACCTCAGGAGCTGGCCGGCCAGGCGGTGCTGACCGAGGAAGAGGCGGCCGCCTTCGAGCAACGGTATGCCGAGGCCCGGGACCGGCCGAATCCGCGCGTCGGGGAAGAGTGCCCCGAGGAGTTCTTTGCCTGCGAGGGGTCGGGGCTCGCGTACGAGTGGCGTATCTGGCTTGACCTCGGCACCACGGTCGTCAGCACGCGCCGCACCTCGCTGGTGGTGGACCCGCCGGACGGCCGCATCCCCGCGCTGACGCCCGCGGGCGAGCAGCGACGGCAAGCGGCGCAGGCGGCGTACGCGCGCGCCGCCGGCCCTGAGGATTTCTTCCTGCACGATCGCTGCGTGGTAGGCTACAACTCCGGGCCGCCGCTCACGCCGGGGCCGTCCCTGAATCTCGTGCAGGTGTTCCAGAGCCCCGGATTCGTGGCGATCCGCCCGGAGATCGGCGATGCGCGGGTCATCCCGACCGACGGACGCCCGCACGGCACGTTCCGGCAGTGGCAGGGCCACCCGCGCGGCCGCTGGGACGGCGACGCGCTGGTCGTGGAGACCCGCCACGCGCGGGTGTTCATGAACGCCACGCCGGCGACCCCGTGGCTGCGCCTCGTCGAACGCTTCACGCGCACCGACGACGACGAGCTGCTCTACGAGGTGCGGGTCGAGGACCCGACGACCTGGACGCGGCCGTGGGCGTTCGAGCTGCCGATGACCAGCAGCGCCGGGCCCCTCTACGAGTACGGGTGCCACGAGGGCAACTACTCGCTGCCGGTCATGCTCGGCGGCGCCCGGCTGGCCGAACAGAACGCCGCGGCGGCGGCGCGTTGAGCGGCCTCGACTCTCTGGATCAGGAGGTGTTCGATGCGTAACCGTCGCCTTCCCGCTGGTGCCGTGTATTCGATCGTTGCCGCCCTGCTGCTGCTGGCGCCCGTGCCGGCCCTTGGCCAGACCGCCGGCCCGCCCCCGCGTACACCTTGGGGCGCCCCCGACCTGCAGGGCATCTGGAGCTTCGCCACCCTGACGCCGATGCAGCGCCCGGCGGACCTGGCGGGCCGGGCCGTGCTGACCGAGGAGGAAGCCGCCGCCTACGAGCAGCGCGACGCCGAGATTCGCAGCCGGCCCAATCCGGCCACGTTCGACGAGGACTGCCCGGAGGACTTTCCGTTCTGCAGCCAGGCCCCGCTCGCCTACGAGTTCCGCATCTGGCTCGATCGCGGCACGACGGTCGTGAGCACGCGGCGCTCGTCGCTGGTGGTGGACCCGCCGGACGGACGCATCCCCGCGCTGACGCCCGCGGCGCAGGCGCAGCGGGACGCGGCGCGCGCGGCGAGCCTGCGCGCCCACGGCCCCGAGGACCGCAGCACGGTCGACCGCTGCATCGTCGGCTTCAACGCCGGGCCGCCCGTGACGCCCGGGCCGTACCTGAACCACCTGCAGGTGTTCCAGAGCCCGGGCTACGTCGCGCTCCTCCCGGAGATGGGCGATGCCCGCATCATTCCGACCGACGGGCCCCCGCACGGCACGCAGCGGCAGTGGCGGGGCGACTCGCGCGGGCGGTGGGAAGGCGACACCCTGGTCGTGGAGACCCTGCACGCGCGGACGTTCATCCGGGAGCCGGCGAGCCCGGCGCTGCGCCTCGAGGAACGCTTCACGCGCGCCGGCGACGGCACGCTGCTCTACGAGGTGCGGGTAGACGACCCGACCATCTGGACCCGGCCGTGGGCGTTCGAGGTGCCGATGACGCGCAGCGCGGGCCCGCTCTACGAGTACGCCTGCCACGAGGGCAACTACGCGATGCCGAACATCCTCAGCGCCGCGCGGGCCGAGGAGCGCGCCGCCGGCGCCCCGCCGGCGCACACGCGCTGACGGGCCGCCGGGTTCACCGCGGACTCCTTAGCGCTGCAGCGGGTCGGCCTCGTCCCCCGACTCGGCGAAGCCGCCGCCGAAGCCGCCGCAGGCGGTGGTGCCGCCGGCGATGCACAGGCTGGCCGGATCCGGCCCGCGCCCTGCGGCGAAGGCCCGCTCCCCGGCGCGGCCGCCCGCGAGCAGCCCCGGCAGGCCGTAGTTGCCCTCGTGGCAGCGGGGCTCCTTGTAGATGCGGTTGGACTGGTTGTCCTGCAGGCTCAGCTCGAGGGTGACCGTCCAGGGCCGCACCCACGCGGTCGGGTCCTCCATCGTGGCGACGTACTCGATCGTCTCGGCGTCGATCCGCCGCCAGCGCTCGACCACGTGCAGGTTCTCGCGCGCGCCGTAGAAGTCGGTCTTGGGACTGAAGTTGGTGACGTCGACCACCAGGGTGTCACCCTCCCAGCGGCCGCGCGAGTCGCCCCACCACTGCCGCACGTTGGGCGGCAGGTGCGGGCGGTCGTTCACCGGGATGACGCGCTGCCAGCCCTGTCCCTGGCCGGTGTCGTAGAAGATCGACACGGTGCCGGGGGCCTGCACCACCTGCAGGAAGAAACCGGTGGAGCCGCCGAAGTCGGGCAGGCGCGCGCCCATGCAGCGCTCCGACAGGCTGCGGTCCTCGGGGCTGTAGGCGCGGTTCGAGTTGCGGGTCAGGTAGTGCGGCGCCGCCTCCTCCCAGCGCGGCGACCGCGGCGCGTACGGCGGGCAGCCCGGCCGGCCGTCCCGGCACGCGTCGCTGGACTGCAGCAGGGCACGGTGGTACTCGTTCATCTCGTCCCGCCGCGCCTGCACCTCGGGTGTGACGGCCGGCAACTGCCCGTCCGGCGGGTCGATGATGAGCGAGGTCCGCTCGCCCAGGTGCTTGTGGGTCAGGAAGATCGAAGCGTCGTAGGCGCCGCCGACGTCCTGCTCGCTGCCCGGCTCCGAGCGCCGCGTGCCGAGCAGCCGCGCGCGCTCGCTGTCGATGGCGGCCCGTTCCTCCTCCGTGAAGAACTCGCGGTCGGCGTAGCGCGCGGGCCGCTCGAGCGGCGTGTCGTAGTTCGTGGTCCAGATGCCCTGCAGGTCCGGGTCGCCCCACGCGGTCCGCAACCCGGCGCCGGGCGCCTGTCCCTCGATTGTGACCGAAGCGAACTGCAGCAGCACGATCACGGCCGCGAGGACCGCCAGCACGCCGGTCAGCTCGATGACTCGTCTCCTCATCTCGGACCTCCAGATCACTGGCCCAACTCGTCGTAGATGGCCTGCACGGCGCGGCCCGCGCCGGACAGGTCGTAGTCGGGGTACCGCGGCTGCAAATCGAGGCCGGCGACGGCCTCGTCCACGCTGCGGCCGGCCTCGAAGGCGGCCCGCGCCGCGTCGAGCAGATCGCGCGTGAACGCCGCGTACTCCCGGAAATCCTCCCAGGTCGTCCAGCCGCGCACGGGACTGCCGGTCGGCGGCGGCGCATGCCCGGGCATCACGCGCTCTACGTCCGCGATCCCCGCCAGCGCGCTCGCCAGCGTGTCCGGGTACGCCACGCCGCTTCCGCCGTTCGCCCGATCGATGAAGGGCGCGGCCTTGCGCGGGAACAGATCGCCGACGTGCGCCGTGGCCAGCACCCGAAAGACCACGATCGTGTCGCCGTTCGTATGGGCGGGACCGAAGTGGTACAGGTCGATCCGGTCCCGGCCCTCGAAGAGCGACAGGGTGTCGCGATACGTCTCGCCCGGCAGGAAGCGGGCGTTGTCGCCCGCGAACACCTCGGAGCCGGCCATGGCCGCCCGCGCGTTCTCGTGCGCGGCGATGCGGACCACGTCCGAAAAATGGGGATTGCTGCCGGTATGGTCGCCGTGCGCGTGCGTGTTGATGATGGTGGTGATCGGCTCGTCGGTCACCGCGCGCACCGCATCGAGAATCGCCGGGCCCCAGCCCAGGTTCTTCGTGTCGACGAGCACGACGCCGTGGTCGTCGGTGACGAGCATCGCGGTATGGCCGCCGCCGCCGCTGACGAGGTACAGGTTCTCCGCGACGCCCATCGACTGCACGGCCACCGACCGCCGCTGCTGCTCCGGCTGGCCGCCGGCGACGGCCGCCGTCAGCGCGCCGGCCAGCAGCAGGCCGGGAACGATTGCCCGCCGCATGTGCATTCGTCTCATGCCGTTAGTCTGCCACGGATCCGGACGCAGCTCCCAGGCCGCGGTAGACGAACTTCTGCACGCGGCTGCCCGGATTCGATTCCGCCGCGTAGAGATTGCCGCCCGAGTCCGTCGCCAGGTGGTGGATGCCCTGGAACTGGCCCGGGCCGTTGCCCTCGCTGCCGAACGCATCGAGGATCGCGAGCGTCTCGCGTTCGACGACCACGACGCGCGAGTTGAAGTCGGCGACGTACAGGAAGCGCTGCTCCGCGTCGGGCGAGAACGCCACGCGCGACGCCGACCGCCGGGACGGCGCGGCACGATTGACGAACAGTTGCGTCCGATACGTGCCGTCGAGCGTGAACACCTGGATGCGCCGGTTGTCCCGATCGCAGACGTAGACCAGGCCGTCGTTCGCGACCGTCACGCAGTGAACGGCGGTGACCTGCAGCGGCGGGTTGGTGAAGTGGTCCGGACCCGGACCCGTCGCGTCCAGCGGCTCGTCGGCCGCCGCGCCGGGCGGTGCGTCCGGCCGGTTGCCGAACCCGCCCCACATCCGCTTGAAGGCGCCGGTGTCAGCGTCGAAGACGATGACGCGCCGGTTCCCGTAGCCGTCGGCCACCAGCAGCTCGTTCGTCGCGCCGTGCACGAACTGGTCGGCCGGCTGGTGGACGTTGGCGGTGTCCGCGTTGCCGGCGCTCGCGCCCCGGCGGCCGATCTGCAGCAGCAGCGCGCCGTTGGCGGTGAACTTGAGCAGCATGTCGTCGGCCGGCGGCTCCCCCGACCGGCCCCCGACCCACACGTTGTCCTTGTAGTCGACGAAGATGCCGTGCGCGATCGCCGGCCACTCGTGGCCGTCGGCCGGTCCGCCCCAGCCCTGCAGGTAGTGGCCCGCCGCGTCGAACTCGAGCACGGCCGGGCCGCTGTCGGGACGGTGCAGGATCCAGACGTGATCCTGACGGTCGACCGCGACCGAGGTGACCTCGCCCATGTTCACCGTGTCCGGAATGGCCGGCCACGCGGGGTCGACCTCGAACCGGGGCACCTGCCCGGGGGCGCGGTTCTGGGCGGCCGCGGCCCGCTCGAGCGCGTCCTGGCCCACGGCCAGCGCCGCGACGAGCGCGAACAGCACTGCGGCGACGAAGAAGTCACGGCTGGTCCTCATACGCTCCTTCCGGATGACAGCCAGTGTAGCAAGCCCGCGCCCTCCAGCCCCACGATATTCCACCCGTACCGGATCGCGCGGGCCGGGAGTACAATGCGACCCGGCCCGCCGCTCGGCGGGCCCGAGCTTGCGGGAACTCGGGCGTATTCCGGGGAGGCTGCCGATGGGGCGTCGACGCATCACGCCGGCTCTGCTGGCAATCGTGCTCGCGGCCACGACGCACACGGCCCTGTCCGGCCAGACCGCGTCGCCGCCGCGGACGCCGTGGGGCGACCCGGACCTGCAGGGCGTCTGGAACAACAACACCGTCGTGCCCCTGCAACGTCCCCCCGATCTGGCGGGGAAGCAGGTACTGACCGCCGAGGAAGTGGCGGAGCGGTTCCACCGGACGTCGTCGGGCCTGTTTCCCCAGGACCATTCCGCCGGCCAGCCGCCCCGCGGAGGCGTCAGCTACAACGAGTTCTGGTTCGAGTGGGGCGCCGACACGAACCGGACGGCGCTGATCGTGGACCCGCCCGACGGGCGGCTGCCGGCCCTGACCGCAAGCGCGGCCCGGCGGCTTGCGGAGAACCCCTTCTCGTATGGCGGGCGCGGCGGCCTCGACTCGTGGGAAGACCTGTCGCTGTTCGAGCGCTGCATCACGCGGGGGATGCCGGGCGCCGTGCTCCCCGGGTTCTACAACCACAACTACCACATCCTGCAGACGCCGGACTACGTCGTCATCGTCTACGAGATGCTGCACGACGCCCGCATCATTCCGCTGGACGCGGGCGGGCAGCCCCCCCACGACGTTCCGCAATGGCTGGGCGTGCCGCGCGGCCGGTGGGACGGCGAGACGCTCGTGGTCGAGACCACCCGCTTCAACGACAAGGCCAACCAGCGCGGACCGGCGGGGGGCGGGGCGGGAGCGGCGATGATCTTCACCGACTTCTCCGCCAGCCGCCACGCCCGCCTGGTCGAGCGCTTCACGCGTGTCGCCGCCGACGTCATCGACTACGAGTTCACGCTCGACGATCCGACGGAGTTCACGCACCCCTTCACCGTCGCCATTCCCATGCGGAGAACCGACGGCACGCTGTTCGAGTACGCCTGCCACGAGGGCAACTACGGTCTCGTGAACGGGCTCCGCTCGGCGCGGTTCGAAGAACGCGGAGAAGAAAGATGACACGGAGCTCCCGGTCGGGACAGGCTGCGCTGCTCCCCCTCCTGGTCCTCGCCGCGGCCGTCGTGGCCGGTTCGGTTCCGGTGCGCGCGCAGGGCGGCTCCGACGACGGCGAGTGGCACTCCTGGGGGGGCAACGCGCAGTTCACGCGCTACTCGCCGCTGGACCGGATCGCGCCGCACAACGTCACGGAGCTGGAAGTGGCCTGGCGCTGGGCGACGGCCGACCGCGAGCTGCAGCAATCGAATCCGCTGTGGCGCGCCGGCCGCAACGAGGACACGCCGCTCATGGCGAACGGCGTGCTGTACACCGTCACCGGGCTGGGCCTGATCGCGGCGCTCGATCCGGCAACGGGCGAGACCCGCTGGGTGCACGACCCGCGGAGCTACGAGCAGGGCCGCTGGGGCGCCGTGGGCTTCATCCAGCGCGGGCTGGCGTACTGGACCGACGGCACGGCGGAACGCGTGCTGGTCGGCACCATCGACGCCCATCTCATCTCGCTGGACGCGCGCACCGGGCAACCCGACGAGGCGTTCGGGGATGGCGGGCGAGTCGACCTGCTCGTCGGCGTGCCGCGCACGAGCCGCGACGCGCGGCACGTGGCCGCCCGGCGGCCGCTGGTGGCCGGCGACGTGGTGGTCATCGGCAGCTCGATCTCGGATCGCCCGGCCAACCGCGAGATGCCGCCGGGCTCGGTGCACGCCTACGACGTGCGGACCGGCCGCCGGCTCTGGACGTTCTACACGGTGCCGCGCGAGTTCGAGGCGGGCTACGAGACGTGGCTCAACGGCTCCGCCGAGTATTCCGGCAACGCCAACGTGTGGGCGGGCATGGCCTACGACCCCGAGCTCGACTACGTCTACCTGCCCACGTCGACGCCGACGAACGACTACTACGGCGGCCAGCGCCCCGGGGACAACCTGTTCGCCGAGAGCCTGGTCTGCCTGGAGGCGCAGACCGGGCGACGGGTCTGGCACTTCCAGGCCGTGCACCACGGCCTGTGGGACTACGACTTCGCGTCGACCCCCGTGCTGGCCGACATCACCGTCGACGGCCGGCCGATCAAGGCGGTCATCCAGGCCAGCAAGCAGGCCTTCGCCTACGTGTTCGACCGCGCGACCGGCGAGCCGGTCTGGCCCATCGAGGAGCGCCCGGTGCCGGCATCGACGGTGCCCGGCGAGTGGACGGCGCCGACCCAGCCCTTCCCCACGCGGCCGCCGCCCTTCGACGTGCAGGGCGCGACCGAGGAGAACCTGATCGACTTCACGCCGGCGCTCAGGCAGCGGGCCGTGGCGCAGCTGAGGCAGTTCGACCACGGACCGCTCTTCACGCCGCCGTCGCTGCGCGGCACGCTGATACTGCCCGGCATCGTCGGGGGCGCCAACTGGCCCGGCGGGGCGTTCGACACCGAGACGGGCCTGTTCTACGTGGCGTCGCGCATGAACCCGTCGCTGGTCAAGGTGTCGCCCGTCGATCCCGCGCGCTCCAACCTGCAGTATCGCGGGCAGGCCGGAGGGCCCGGGCAGGGCGGCGTGGGCGGTGTGCCCGACACGGCGAGCCGGATGACGGTCGACGGCTTGCCGCTGTTCAAGCCGCCGTACTTCCGGGTGACCGCGATCGACATGAGCGCGGGCGAGCAGCGCTGGATGGCGCCGCTCGGCAACGGGCCGCTCGACCACCCGCTGCTGAGGGACCTGGACCTGGCGCCGCTCGGGGGCGACTATCACCGGGGCAGCGTGCTCGTCACGAAGGGCCTGCTGTTCGTCAGCATGTCGGCGATGCACTCGCAGGGCGTCCCGCAGCGCGCGGCCTGGTCGGAATGGGCCGATCCGGACGACGAGCTGAACCTGATGTACGCGTTCGACAAGCTGTCGGGCGAGCTGCTGCACACCGTCCGGCTCGACGGGTTCTCGGCCGCCGCGCCGATGACGTACGAGCACGAGGGCCGGCAGTACGTCGTCGTGGCGACCGGGTCCGGGCCGGACTCGGCTGTCGTGGCGCTCAGCCTGCCCGACTAGGTCCTGGGAGGTAATGGCATGAGAACCCGAGTCGCTTTTCTGACGGCGGTGCTCCTGGCGGGTCTGGCGCTCCACACCGGCCGCGCGCAGTCCAGCCACGAGGTCACCCGCGCCGAGTACGACCGCTGGAAGACCGAGCTGTCGAACTGGGGGCGCTGGGGCGCGGAGGACGAGATCGGCACGCTGAACCTGATCACGCCCGCCAAGCGCCGCGAGGCTGCCGCGCTGGTGCGCGACGGGGTGTCCGTGTCGTTGTCGCTCGACCTCGATCCCGAGCCGGCGGTCGACAACGGCAGCCCGTTCGTCCAGGAGATCTACGGCCTGGGCGGCGACGGGTGGCACATTCGCTACCACGGCTACGGCATGACGCACATCGACGCGCTCGCCCACGTCTTCGACGAGGGGGCGACCTACAACGGCTACGTGCCGGACCGCGAGGAGGTGCTGGCGAACGGCCATCCGCGCAGCTCGATCCACAACCTCAAGCACGGCATCGTCACGCGCGGGGTGCTGATGGACATCCCGCGGCTCAAGGGCGTGGAGTACCTCGAGCCGGGCACGGCCATCTACCCCGAGGACCTCGAGGCCTGGGAACGGCAGGCCGGGTTCAGGGTATCCGCCGGCGACGCGATGTTCGTGCGCACGGGGCGCTGGGTCCGCCGGGCGCAGACGGGCCCCTGGCCGATCGCCGAGCAGGCGGCCGGACTCCACGTCTCGTGCCTGCCGTGGCTGCGGGAACGCGACGTGGCGCTGCTCGGCGGCGAGTCGCCGCAGGACGTCGAGCCGATGATCGGGGGACCGGGAGTCCAGTACGCGCTCCACAACTTCCTGATCATCCGCCTGGGGATGCACCTGTTCGACAATGTCGACCTGACCGCGCTGAGCGAGGTGGCGGCGGAGCGCAATCGCTGGGAGTTCATGCTCACCTTCGCGCCGCTGGCGGTGCGGGGCGGGACCGGTTCCGCCGTCAACCCGATCGCGACGTTCTAGCAGTCCGGAGGAGGGCCTCTTGCGCAGAGCCAGCGTCGGGTCGACGTTCATCGGCATCTTCCTGCTGCTGCCGCCGGCGGCGGCGCAGACCGGCGCGGACGCCGGCGGCGCGCCGCGCACTCCCTGGGGCACGCCGGATCTCATGGGGTACTGGACGTACGACACCACGACGCCCCTGCAGCGCCCCGCGGAGCTGGCGGGCAAGGAGGTGCTGACCCCGGCGGAGGCGGCCGCGTTCCTCGACGAGCGCTATGCCAGCATCGGCCGCGAGCGGGCCCGGCAGCTCAACGCGGACTGGTGGGTGCCCGGGAGTCTGACGAACGGCCGCACGGCGTTGATCGTCGATCCGCCGGATGGGCGGATCCCCCCGCGGACGGCCGCCGGGCGGGCCCGGCTGGCGGCGCTCGCGCCGGCCCTCAGAAGCCGGTCGGCGGACGGACCCGAGGACCGCGAGCGGTACGAGCGATGCATCATGGGCCGCTCGATCCCGATGGAAGCCAGGCCTGCACCGCGCCTGTTCCAGGTCTTCCAGACCGCGGAGCACGTGGTCCTGCTCAACGAGCAGAACTTCGAGATCCGCATCATCCCGCTGACGGGCGCGCCGCGTCTTCCGGACCCGATCCGCCAGTGGCGCGGCGAGGGACGCGGCCGCTGGGACGGCGAGACCCTGGTCATCGAGACCACGAACTTCAACGGCAAGTGGACGCTGCACGGCGCCGGTCCGGAGCTGCTGCTCGTCGAGCGGCTCTCCTTCGCGGACCCGGACACGCTGCAGTACGAGTTCACCGTGCACGATCCGGCATCGTTCGCCCGCCCCTGGACCGTGCGGTTCCCGATCGCGCGGGCGGCCGGGCCGCTCTACGAGTTCGCCTGCCACGAGGGCAACTACAGCATGCCGCTCATCCTGCGCGGCGCCCGGGCGGCGGAGGCGGCGGCCGGCAAGACAGTGCCGTACGTCACGGCGCATCCGCCCCCCGGCCGGTGATGGCCGCGACCATCGTTGCCGCCACCCTGCTCTCCCTGCTCGCCGTCGGCCTGCACTACGAAGCGCTGGTGCTCGCCTCGGCAGTCGTCCGCGGCCTGCCGGCCGGCTCGGCGCGCTTCGGCGTCGCGCTGGCGATCGTGCTCGCGCTGCTGGCGCACATCGTCGAGGTCGTCGTCTTCGGCGTCGGGTGGTACGGCCTGATTCAGGCCGGGGTGGTCGCCCTCTCGATCGAGTCGCCGACGATGCTCGACGCGGTGTACTTCTCCGGCGCGGTCTACACGTCGCTCGGCTTCGGGGACATCGTGCCGGTCGCCAACGGCGAGATCCTGGCGGTGTCCGAGGCGGTCAGCGGCCTCGTGCTGATCGGCTGGACCGCCTCCTTCACCTTCTTCCAGATGCGGGAGCGCTGGGAACCGGACCGCGGCTGAGCTTCACTCAGACGGGGCTGCGCCCCGAACCCGCGGCGTCCGCTTGCGGGGACCCCTGCGCCCCGCGCCGCTCCCGCCGAGGCGCGCCGTGCGGGCTTCAATCCGACGGGGCTACGCCCCGAACCCCCGGCGTCCGCTTGCGGGGACCCCTTCGCCCCGCGCCGCTCCCGCCGAGGCGCGCCGTGCGCGCCTTGCGGAGTCTGCGCCGGGCTTTTGATGGTAGGCGGCGGGGGACCTACTGGCCGGAGCTGTCGGCCAGCTCTCGCCGTCCGCGCTCGAACAGCTGGCGGACGCGGCTGCTGGCCCGGAACTCCGCGAGGATGGCGGCCCGGCGGCTGGCGGTGAGGCTGTCGAGAATGAAGCCCAGCGTCGTCGCCATCACCGTGCCCTCCTCGGTGCCGGTGTCGGCGAAACGCCGCCGAAACGACTGCAGCGTCGCCTCGAACCCTGCCTCGTGCCACTCCTGCACGCTGGCGTCGAGCCCGACGAACTCGTCGAGGACGGCCGCATACTCGGGGCTCGGCGGCCGGTGCCAGAACGACACGTCGGGACCGAGCGCTTCGACGTGCTCCGGCAGGTAAACGTTGGCCCGCGCCGGCACGCGCCGCACCAGCGCCGGGTTGTAGCGCTTGGCCTCGTCGCGCGACAGGCCGCTCGCGCGCGCCACGGTCGAGAGCGACGTGTTGCGGGGCACGCGCATGGCGAAGACCCGCGACTGCGGCATCTCGTCGATCAGGCGCTCGACGGTCTGGACGTTGCCGAAAATCATCTCCGCGTACAGCGCCGAGCGCGGGCCGTACGTGCGGAAGAGGTCCCGGTAGCGGCGAATGGAGATTTCGCGCAGCGAGCGCGCGAAGTCGGAGCCCAGCAGGTACTGCCGGCGCGTATCCCGGCCCCCGAGCCGCTCGCCGTTGATGACCGTGCGGCCCACGTTCACCCCGCCGGCGTGATGCTCGGAGAGCGCCGGAATGAAGCTGCCGTACATCGTGGCCAGGATGCTGAGGTGGGCGGCGCAGAACGGCGCCTGCGTGGTCTGGTTGTAGCCCTCGATGACGTACGGCGAGAGGCGCTTGAGGAAGGTCCAGTTGCGGGGCAGCCACTGGCAGAGGCCGAGCGCGCGCGCCGACGAGCGCGCCCGGCCGTTCAGGCCCGACTCGACGACGGCCTGCGCCAGGCCGATCTCGGCCGGCACGCCGAACCGCTCGTAGATGAGGCCCCACTCCTGCAGGAAGTTGCCGTAGCGCCGGGCATGGGGCGCGAGGAACCGGCCGCGCGCCGGGTTGTGCACGACCGGCCCGACCCGTGGCCCGAGCAGCTCCTCGAGCCGCTCGCGGCGATCGCTCAGCCGCCGCGGCAGCCGCCGCCCGGCCAGCATGTCGGCCAGCCCGGGCTCCGTCCACTCGCCGTCGCGAGCCCAGTTGCCCCGCGTGGGAAACGTAGCGAGCAGCCGCCCGTCCGTGCCGCTGCCGTAGACGATGTGCCCGTCCGGAATGGAGAAGATGTACTGCCAGAAGGAGTAGTGTGGCCTGGTCTCCCCCAGCACCGCCAAGTCGGCGTCGTAGCGTGCGCGTGTGAGGGTCGCGTAGGCGGGAGCCGGCTGCGCGGCCGCCGGAACCAGTTGTCCGACCGGCGGCGGCTCCTCGTCCGTCTGGGCGCGAAGCGGGCGGCCCGCCCTCTCCGCACCCGCGACGAGCACGCCGAGCGCCGCCAAGAACGCCACCGCCCGCCAGGACATCGCCCGGCGACCGGTCACCCAGTGCCCGCAGGGGGCAGGCTGGCTCACGGCCATGGCGGTGATTATACGGATTTTTTCAGAATTGCGCAGCTTCTCACGATTGCACAGATTCTCACGCCGCGCCGAAGCGTTTCGCGTCGGCCGACGCGTAGCTCGCCATCGCGCGGTCGAGGCCGACCGTGGCTTCCAGCGTCTCGACCACCTCCGCGAGCCGCCGCCCCGGAATGACGCACGTCATCTCCTCGGACCGCATCCCGGTGCGCGAGCGGCTGAGCGCGCAGCCGACGCTGGCCGCCACGAGGTTGCCTTCCCGCGCCATGGCCACGATGTGGCATTGCGGCTTGCCCTCGATCGGCATGTCCGGAAAGGCGTCCTTCAACGTCATCAGGCCGAGCCCGTTGATCCGCAGCAGCACGACATCGGGGGGCGTGCGCCGCTCGGCGAGCGGGCCGTAGACCACCGCGTCGGGCTTCTCCGCAACGTGCGGCAGGGCCATGACCGCCGCCTGATCGACCCAGCCGGCCTCGAGGACCGCCCCCACGTCGTCCTTGGTGGCCGCCTCCTCGAGCGTCAGGAACCCGTGGGTGTAGCTCCCCACGCTGCAGTTGGCGTGATCGCCGGCCGCCGTGGCGAACGTGCGCTCCGCGCCGTGCATCCAGAAGACGCAGCCCGCGGGCACCTGACCGGTGCGCCCGTGCTCGTTCGGCGCGGGATAACGGGGTTCCACGCGGGGCGCGGGCAGCGGATCGCGCGGGGCGTGGAAGGAAATCGCCACCGGCGCCGCGAACGGCTTCAGCGTGGCGACGAGACGATCGTTCAGCGCTTGCCAGTCTGCCGCCGGCACGTTGTCGGAACTTGCCATGCGATGATTATAGAGACGATGCTGAGCGAACGACAGGAACGCCTCTGCACCGCGAGCCGCTGGGATTTCTCCGACCTGTCGGCCCTGTTCCTCAACTGCACGCTGAAGCGCAGTCCCGAGCTGTCGCACACGGAAGGACTGATCCGGATCTCGCGCGCCATCATGGAGCGGAACGGCGTCGACGTCGAGCTGCTGCGGCCCGTCGACTTCACCATCGCCGCGGGCGTCTACCCGGACATGCGCGAGCACGGGTGGGAGCGGGACGACTGGCCCCGGATTCTGGAGAAGGTGCTCGCGGCGGACATCCTCGTGATCGGAACGAGCATCTGGCTCGGCGAGAAGACCTCGGTCGCCACGCAGGTGGTCGAACGCCTGTACTCCGCGTCGCACCACCTGAACGCGCACGGGCAGTACAGCTACTACGGCCGGGTGGGGGGCTGCCTGGTCACCGGCAACGAGGACGGCGCCAAGCACTGCGCCATGAACCTCCTCTACTCGCTGCAGCACCTCGGCTACGTCATCCCCCCGCAGGCCGACGCCGCCTGGGTCGGCGAGGCGGGCCCCGGTCCGTCCTACCTGGACGCGGGCTCGGGCGGTCCCGAGAACGACTTCACCAACCGCAACACCACCTTCATGACCTGGAACCTGCTCCACCTGGCGCGCATGATCAAGGACGCGGGGGGCATTCCGGCGCACGGCAACCAGCGCTCCGAGTGGGACGCCGGCTGCCGGTTCGACCACCCGAATCCGCTGTACCGGTAGCGCGAGACGCGCGTGACCACCCAAGCGAGCGGGACGGGGTACGGCACGACCCCCGCCGTGCACACGATCGAGACGGCCACGCACGGCCGCTACCTGGTCGAGCCGCCCGACGCACCGGGGGCCGCGCCGCTGCTGGTCGGGTTTCACGGCTACGGCGAGCACGCCGAGCGGCACCTCGCCGAACTGCGGCGGATCCCCGGCAGCGCACGCTGGCTGCGCGTCGCGGTGCAGTCGCTGCACCGGCACTACAGCACCGACCGCCGGCACGTCGTCGGCTGCTGGATGACCCGACAGGATCGCGAGCTGGCCATCGCCGACAACATCCACTACGTGCGCGGTGTGGTCGACGCCGTCCGGGAACGCTACGCCGCCGGCGCCACGCTCGTCTACTGCGGCTTCTCGCAGGGCGTCGCCATGGCCTACCGCGCGGCCCTGCGCGGCGGGCACGCGTGCCGCGGCGTGGTCGCCCTCGCCGGCGACGTACCGCCCGAGCTGCGGTCCGAACCGGCCGGTGCTTGGCCCCCCATCCTGATTGGCCGGGGGCGCACCGACGCGTGGTACACGCAGGACAAGCTGGAGGACGACCTGGCGTCCCTCGAGCGCGCCGGCGCGCCGGCGGAGGCGCTGGTGTTCGACGGCGGCCACGAGTGGACCGCGGCGTTCCGCAACGCGGCGGGACGCTTTCTCGCAAAGCTGTGCTGACGGCCACCCCGTTTGCGGTTGCGCTCGACTCCGGCGATGCGGTCAGTGCGCTCGCCTACCCGGGCCGAGGGGACGCGCCGCTGGAGCAGACGCTGGTGCTCGCGCACGGCGCCGGGGCGCCGCAGACCCACCCGTTCATGACCGCCTTTGCCCGCGGCCTCGCGGGGCGGGGGATCGATGTGGTCACTTTCAACTTTCCGTACATGGAACGAAGGCGCCGCGTCCCCGATCCGGCCAGGCGGCTCGAGGCATCGTATCGCGCGGTGCTGCACGCGACGCGGGAGCGCCTGGAGCGCCGCGGGCGCCTGCCTTCACGACTCCTGATTGGCGGAAAATCGATGGGCGGCCGGATCGCGTCGCAGATCGTCGCCGCAGACGTCCGAGCCGGACGTGATCCCGGCGTGGCGGGCCTGGTTTTCCTTGGCTATCCCCTGCACCCGCCGGGACGACCCGACAAGCTGCGCGCCGCCCACCTGCCCACCATCGCGGCGCCGATGCTCTTCGTCCAGGGCAGCCGGGACGCGTTCGGTCGTCCCGACGAGCAGCGCCGCGTGC
Organism: Vicinamibacterales bacterium; assembly: GCA_965222265.1. Lineage (GTDB taxonomy): Bacteria > Acidobacteriota > Vicinamibacteria > Vicinamibacterales > UBA8438 > JAAXGX01. The sequence continues at coordinate 2,452,345 of CBDCTP010000003.1, read as the reverse complement.
TCGCCGATTGCGACGACGCCGAGCTCGTCGTCGTCGAGGGCGGCGACCACTCGTTCAAGGTGCGCGGCGGTGAAGCTCCGGCCATCGAGGACGTCTACGCGACGGTGCAGGATGCCATTGCCAACTGGATGGCCCGGACCCGAGGGTACGCCGTCTCCTGACACGCCCTACCGTTCTCACGCATGACGCGGAGCAGCACCGGCGGGGTCGGCCGCTTGCATCTCCATCGAAACGCTTCGAGACTATGGAAGACGAGACGACGGGAAAGAGGTGTCGATGATGTGGAGAGCCGTGACGTCGCGTTGTCTGGTAATCGTCTTCGGGCTGGCCGTGCCGATCGCGGCGCCGGCCGTCGTCGCCGCGCAGGAGCCGGGCTGGACGGCGCCCCGCACGCCGTACGGCCATCCGGACCTGCAGGGCCTCTGGTCGAACAACACCGCGACGCCGCTGGAACGGCCGGAGACGCTGGCCGGTAAGGAAACGCTGACCGGCGAGGAGCTGGCGGATCTCCAGGCGCGCCTGGCCGAGCTGCGCGAGAGCGAGCAGGCCGGCAACCTGCTCGGCGACCTGCTCGTCCAGCAGGTGCTCAACGACCCGGGCTTCCGCGAGTTCGATGCCGGAACCGGCAACTACAACTCGTTCTGGCTGGTCGAGCGGGAGCTGGACGCCCGCACCTCGCTCATCATCGACCCGCCGGACGGACGCATCCCGCCGCTGACCGCTGCCGCCCGCGAGCGTTTCGCGGCGCGCGGAGCGACGGACGGCGGACCGGCCGGTCCCGAGAGCCTGCCGCTCAACGAGCGCTGCATCACGTTCGGGGTGCCGAACCTCCTGGCCGGCTACAACAGCTACTTCCAGATCCTGCAGACCGCGGACCACGTGGTGATCCTCCAGGAGCTCATTCACGATGCGCGCGTCATTCCGATCGACGGGCGGGCCGGCCTCGACGCGACGATCCGCCAGTGGCACGGCGACTCACGCGGCCGCTGGGAGGGCGACACCCTCGTCATCGAGACGAGCAACTACTCGCACCAGGCGAGCCTGCGGGGTGCATCCCGCAATACGCAGGTGACCGAGCGCTTCGAGCGTGTCGGTCCGGAGACGATCGAGTACACGGTCACGTACGACGACCGCGACACGTGGGAGCGGCCCTGGACGCTGATGATCCCGCTCAAGAAGTCGGACGCGCAGGACACCCTCTTCGAGTACGCCTGCCACGAGGGCAACTACGCGATGGAGGGCATCCTGGCCGGCGCGCGCGCCGCGGAGGCCGGCGCGCGCTAGCTTCAATCAGACGGGGCTGCGCCCCGAACCCCCGGCGTCCGCTTGCGGGGGCCCCTGCGCCCCGCGCCGCTCCCGCCGAGGCGCGCTGTGCGCGCCTTGCGGAGGCGGGGCGCCGCTACCCCGACGCCGTACTGGTAGACGAGTCGCCCGCCGCGCTCCGCGGTCTGCGCCAGCAGCAGCAGGCCGACGGCGCACGCGGCGGCGACGGGCAGCCAGCAGCGCCGTGCGGCCAGCCGCCCCGAGAGGTCCAGGGCGAGGCGGATCGCCGACGCGGCACCCAGGTAGATCGTTGCCCACAGCGCCCACGTCCAGTGCGCGCCGACGAGCGGGTGCGCGAGGCCGGGCACCCGCACCACCGCCGCGTCATCCCGACCGGTGACGTAGGCGGCCAGCAGCGTGGCCGCCCCCGCCGCGTACAGCCCCGTGGCCACGCGCCGCAACGCGCCGTTGCGGCCGGCGGCGAGCGCGGCCAGGTCCACCAGCGCGGCGGTCGCGATCAGCCCCAGCGGAAAATGCACCAGCCAGGCGTGGAGTCTCACGGCGCCACCCGCCACGGCGAGACCTGCGGCCAGCGCCGCAGCTCGGCGAGCGCCCACGCGTTCGTCTCGTCGGCGTGGCACGCGGTGCACGGATTGGGGATGCCGTAGCGCTCGGTGTCGGCCGGGGACACGAAGCGGAACGTGTGGCTGCGCACGTTGACGTTCCCGACGGTGCGCGCGATTTGCGGCATGTGGCAGGCGATGCACGAGCTGCCCTCGCTGTCGGCCCGGTGGCGCGTGTGGTACTCGAGCGATCCGGCCGGACCCGGCTGCAGCTCGGGTCGGTGGCACGACGTGCAGACCGCGTTGCCGGGCGCGACCAGGTCCGCCGCGTGCTCGGTCCCGTGCACGTCGTGACAAGCCGAGCACGTGACGCCGGTCACGTACATGCGGCTCTGGACATAGTCGTTCCCCTGCATCCGGTTCTTGTGGGCCGAGCCTTCCGGCCAGTGCGTGAAGGTCTCCTCGCCGAGATGCGGCTGCTCGAGCTCCCAGACGTCCGCGAGGCGGCCGCCGGGCTCGTAGCCCACCGGCCAGTCGAAGTAGCGGCCGGCAATCGGGTTGTCGCGCGGCATGCCCTGCGAGTGGCACCCGATGCAGACGTCGTTGGCCCGGACGGCGTCCAGCGTGGCCGGGTTCACGATGGTCTCGGCCACCGGATGGAGCACGTGCGCGCGGCCGGCCCCGTGGCACGCCTCGCAGCCGACGTTCCATTCGGTCACCGTGTTCTCGCGCACGTCGTAGTTCACCGAGTGGCAGCCGTCGCAGAGCGGGCCGGTCGGCCGCTGCATCTGGTCGTCCGGGTAGTGCCGCACCCACCACTCGGTGCCGGGCCGGGCGCCGTAGCGCCGCCACTCCCGGTTCCGCACGTCCCACTGCGCCGGGAAGACGAACAGGTCGTCGCCGCGGCGCGTGAAGTAGCGCTGCTTCCACTTGCTGCCGTAGGTGAACGTCACGTCCTCGGGCCGGAAGGTGACCAGCGGATGCGGCGTCGCGAAGTCGCCGAGGATGGCGCCGGGCTGCTCGCCCGGATCGACGAGCACGTTCGCCATGAGCGTCTCCTGCCAGCGCTCGTAGATGTCCTGGTGGCAGTCGCGGCAGGCGGCGGAGCCGGTGAACCGGTCCGGAAAGTCCGCGGCGGCGGGCGGCGGGGGCGCCGTTGTGCAGCCGGCGGCCAGCACGGCGAGGAGCGGCGCCGCCGCGCGGCGCAGCACGTCGCACGGGCAGTGTCGCACGGCTGACATCGACGCCCAGTGTATAACTGTCCGTATCACGCACTCGCGCGCGGGCGCGATATGCGGTTGTGAGGCCCGTGCGGGGCTGGTATGTTGTGCGGTGTCGGTACAGATCCACCGTACGTCCATGGAGGCAGGTGATGAGACTTCGATGTCCGACCCACGTCTGGCTGCTGCTCCTTCCCTTCCTGCTCGCCTACTGCGGGGGGTCCGAGATGGCCTCGGAACCCATGGCGGAAGACGCGGCTCCCGAGTACGTCCCCCCGCCGGTGACGCCCGAGTCGCGTGAGCTCGTTCGGGCCGACATCGAGCGGCTGATGGAGGAGCTCTCCAACTGGGGACGCTGGGGTCCCGACGACCAGCTCGGGGCGGCGAACACCATCACGCCGGAGAAGCGCCTGGAGGCGCTGGCGCTCGCCACCGAGGGCATCACCGTGTCGCTCGCGCACCGGGTGCTCAAGGACGAGGCGGACGACGTGCCGCTGCCGTTCGGGCACAGCATGCTGGGCGTGCCCGACACGTCCGGCGAGCCGGGCTTCTTCGGCGGCGTCAGCGACAACTACAACGTCAGCTATCACGGCTACTCCCACAGCCACATTGACTCGCTGTGCCACATCCTGTCGAACGGCAAGATGTACAACGGCGTCTCGCACGACACGATCACCGAGGCGGGCTGCAGCAACGCGTCGATCGACAACCTGCAGGGCGGCATCGTGACGCGCGGCATCCTGTTCGACATCCCGCGCCTCAAGGGCGTGCCGTATCTCGAGCCGGGAACGCCGATCTACATGGAGGATCTGGACGCCTGGGAGGAGATGGCCGGCCTGACGGTGCGCCCGGGCGACGCGATCTTCATGCGCACCGGGCGCTGGGCGCGGCGCGCCGAGGTCGGCCCGTGGACGATCTCCGAGAACGCGGCCGGGCTGCACGCCTCGACCATGCCGTGGGTGAAGTCGCGCGACATCTCGTTCATCGGCAGCGACGCCGCGCTCGACGTCGTCCCGTCGCTGGTCGAGGACGTCAATCTGCCGGTGCACCTGCTGACCATCGTGGCGATGGGCATCGACATCTTCGACAACCAGGACCTGGAGGCGCTCGCCGAGACCGCCGCGGCGTTGAACCGGTGGGAGTTCACGCTGGTCGCCGCGCCGCTGGCCGTGGAAGGCGGCACCGGCTCGCCGATCAACGCGCTGGCGATATTCTAGTTGGCGAGTTGCTTGAGGAGGACACGATGAACGGCACGAACAGGGACCGGCGGCGGTTTCTGAAGCAGGGCGCGGCGGTGGCGGGGCTGGTGGCGGCGCCGCAGGCGCTGGAGCTCGCGGGCGGATCGGCCGCGGCGGCGGCACAGACGGTGGTCGACCCCAACTCGCTCGAGAGCGTGCTCTACGGCCGGCGCTCGCGCTTCGTCACGACCACGCGCGAGGTCGAGGGACGGAGCCACAGCGAGCAGACGCTGATCCGGCCCCATCCGCACCGGCCGAGCGCCCGGACCCCGCTGGCCGAGCTGATCGGCACCATCACGCCGACGCCGCTGCACTTCACGACGCAGCACCACTACGGCATCCCGGACATCAATCCGGACGAGCACACGCTGCGGGTCGAGGGGCTGGTCGAGCGCCCGCTGGTGTTCTCCATGGACGAGCTGCGGCGCCTGCCGTTCGTCTCGCGGGTGTACTTCCTCGAATGCGTCGGCAACCGGCCGAATCCGCGGGCCGAGACCGTCACGGGAACGCACGGCCGCATGGGCTGCAGCGAGTGGACCGGCGTACCGCTGTCGGTCCTGCTCGACGAGGTCGGGCTGCGCGACAAGGCGTCGTGGATCGTCGCCGAGGCGGCCGACGGCGGGCGCCACACGAAGAGCATTCCGCTCGCCAAGGCGCTCGACGACGTGCTCGTCGCCTACGGCCAGAACGGCGAGCCGGTGCGGCCCGACCACGGCTACCCGCTGCGGCTGGTGGTGCCCGGCTTCGAGGGCATCTACAACGTGAAGTGGCTGAAGCGGATCAAGGTGGTCGACCAGCCCTACCTGTCGTTCCAGGAGCATTCGCGCTTCCTGACCCCGAATTCGAAGACGCAGCGCGACGCGTACGACTTCGGGCCGAACTCGGTCATCACGCAGCCGTCGGGCGGGCAGCAACTGCCGGCGCACGGCGCCTGCGTCATCAGCGGCCTCGCGTGGTCGGGCAGCGGCCTGGTGCGCAGGGTCGAGGTGTCGACCGACGGCGGGGCGACCTATCAGGAGGCCGAGCTCGCCGGCCCGGTGCTGCCGAAGGCGCACACCCGCTTCTACCTGCCCTGGCGCTGGAACGGGGAGGAGGCGGTGCTGCAGTCGCGCTGCCTCGACGAGCGCGACCAGCTCCAGCCGACCGAAGCCGAGTACGCGCGCTACTGGGATCTCACGCGCGGGCAGCTGTACGGGACGGTCCAGAGCCAGCTCGGATACTGCAACTGGGTCCAGCCGTGGAAGGTCGCTGGGGACGGCAAGGTCACGAACGGCCTCGATCCGGTCGACGTCGTCATCGATGTACACGCGTAGGAGTCGGCGCCGTAGCACGGCGCGGACTCCCGGGGGGAGAGGTGCCATGAGCGAGTGGGAGATCGCAGCGTCGTCCGCGGCCGCGCGGGCGGCCGCAAGGAGGGCGACGACCCGCCGGACGTGCCTGCGGGGTGCGTGCGCGCTGCTGGCGGCCGCTCTCGTGTCGGGCGGGGCGCTGCAGGCGCAGGAGACGGCGTCACCCTCGGGGCTCGGCCGCCCGCTCACGGAGGCCGAGCAGCACGATCGGATTGTCGGGCCGGACGGCGCGGATCTGCCGCCCGGGAGCGGCACGGCTGCCGAGGGAGAGCTGGTGTTCGCGCGGCGGGGATGCTCCGCCTGCCACGGTCCGACCGGCCTGGAGGGGCCGTCCATCGCGCTCGTCGGCGGCGACGTCACGACGCGCAGCAACTACTTCCCCATCCGCTACTGGCCGTTCGCGCCGGGCATCTGGGACTACATTCGCCGCGTCATGCCGTACGACCGGCCAGGGATCCTCAGCGACGACGAGGCCTATGCCGTAACGGCCTATCTCCTCTACCGGAACGGCATCATCCAGCAGGAAGAGGTCATGACCGCCGAGACCCTGCCCGAGGTCAGGATGCCCCAGCGCGACGACTACCAGGCGCCCGGCACCTGGACGCCGGACACGCGGCGCGGCTTCCGGATCCTGGCGGAGCCGTGATCGGCCGGCCGCCGGACGCGATGATGCTCGCGCGGCACACGGCGGCCGTCGCGGCCGCGCTGGTGCTGGCGGCGCCGGCGGCAACCGCCCGGGCGGACGAGAGCCCGGCGTGCCGCTTCCTCTGCACGCCCGACTTCAAGGTGGAGCCGACCGTCACGTTCGAGCACCTCGGCAGCCGCGCGCGCGTCGAAGAGACCGCGGACGATGGAACGGTGTCGACCGGCCTCCAGCCGCGCGAGTCGGTCTTCGAGCTCATCCTCGCCCTGGGCATCTCGACCGAGATACCCCGCGTCGGCTTCACGCTCGAGACCATCCTCGTGCCGTGGGGCACGACCGACGTCCATCCGTTCACCGGCGCGACGGCGGGCGGGCTCGGCGGCGGTGCGATCCGCGACAACGGCATCGAGTTCGAGCTGGAGCTGAACCTCGACTGGCTCACCGGCGAGCAGACCGGCGGGTGGGTCGAGAGCCACTTCGACATCGTCGACAAGCTCAGCGCCGGAGAGCGTCCGACCGATCGCAGCGTCTACACGCACAAGCTCAACTTCGAGCTCGACACCGCCTTCCTGCCGTTCCAGCGCCTGAGCGACGACAACTGGCTCAAGCACGTCGAGATCGAAGGCTCGCTCGACTACCTCGCCACGGGCCTCCCGCGGGCCGGCGACCTGATCGGCGGCGAGCGCTACCTCGACGACGCCAGCCGCTGGTCGTTCTCGCTCGTCTTCGTCTTGCCCGTGGCGCCGCTCATACCGTGATGCCCGGACGCGACTCGCTCCGCGCGACATGTCAACCGAGGTACGAACGATGATCCGAACTGGAACGGCGGCGCTCATCCTGGGGATCGTGTGCGGATCCGCCTGGCCGGCGGCCCAGGCGCCCGGGCCCGACGTACGGGTCGAGCGGCTCCTGGACGCGCCCATCGTCCGGCCCGACCTGCACCCGAGCATCGGCGTGAACGTCCAGGGACCGTCGCTGATCCGGGTGCCGGAATGGGTGCCGGACCCGTTGGGCAGCTACTACCTCTACTTCGCCGACCACAGGGGGTCGTACATCCGCCTGGCGTACGCCGACGATCTGCTCGGACCGTGGACGATCCACCCGCCCGGCAGCCTGCAGATCGCCGATTCGCACTTCCTGACCGAGCCGCCCGAGGTGCCGCCGGACGAGGCGGCGCGGCTGCGCGGCTCGCGGCTGCGGCGCGGCGTTCCGATGGCGCACGACGGGCTGTACGAGGCGACCGCCCCGCACATTGCCTCCCCCGACGTGCACGTCGACGATGCCAACCGGCGCATCGTCATGTACTTCCACGGCCTCGACGACGTCAGCACGCAGCTCACCCGCGTGGCGACCTCGCCCGACGGCATCCGTTTCGAGGCGCGGCCGGAGCGGCTCGGGCGGACCTACATGCGGGTGTTCGGGCACGACGGCTACACCTACGCCATGTCGATGCCGGGACAGTTCTACCGCTCGCGGGATCCCCTCGGCGGCTTCGAGGCGGGCCCGCGGCTGTTCAACCCCGACATGCGGCACGCCGCGCTCCTGAAGCGGGGTGACACGCTGCTCGTCTTCTGGACCGAGGTTGGCGAGGCGCCCGAGCGCATCAAGCTGAGCCGCATCCGCATCGCGGGCGACTGGATGTCCTGGAAGGAGACTCCCGGGGTCGAGGTGCTGCGACCGGAGCGCGACTGGGAGGGCGCCGACGCCCCGCTCGAGCCGTCCGTGCGCAGCACGGCCTACGGGCACGTCAACCAGCTCCGCGACCCGGCCATCTTCGAGGACCCGGCCAGCGGCCGCGTCTTCCTGCTGTACGCCGTGGCGGGCGAGAGCGGGATCGCGATCGCGGAAGTGCACCTCGACGGCTAGCCGCGGGGAGCAGGGCGGCTCCGCTACATCCAGACCTGCTCGTCGTCCGGGTCCACGTCGGGCGCCGGCGTGGCGGCGACCCGCAGGGCGATGTCGCCGGTCACGGCGACCCTGCCGGTGTGCGGCGCATAGCCGGCCTTGCGCACGTACAGGTCGTAGTCACCCGGCGGCACATCGACCCGCGTGCGCCCTGCGGCATCCGTCGCGGCACGGTACGGGCCCAGGTGCACCTCGACCGCCGCCAGCGGCGTCTCCGTTCCCTGGTCGTGGACCGTGACCGTCACGCTGTGCTCGGGCCGCGCCGCCGCGCGGAAACTGAACGTGGCCTGGGCCTCCGCGTGCGGCGCCTCCGCCGGGGCGGCCGTCTCCGGCGGAGGCGCCGCCGGAGGCCCGTCCTCCGCCACGAGCGGGGCGGCGGGCCCGGCCGCGGGGAACGTGGCCGTCCAGGCGTGCACCCCGGCCTCCGCCGGGGCGGCCAGCGCCACGCGCGCCGCGTACAGCGCGCGGGTGCCCGGCGCCGGCCGCGAACCCAGCCGTCCCCGGCCGACCTCGGCGCCGGCCGCGTCGCGGACGACGATCCGCCGCCCCGTCAGCGAGCAGGCGGCCGGGCACTTGACGCCGACCGTCACGGTGAAGCGGCTGCTCACGACGACCGGCGATGGCACGCCCCACACGGCGATGCTCGTCGAGTGCGGCGCCGTGGCCGACGGATCACCGGCAGCCGCAGCGGGCGGCGCGTCGCTCACGGCTCACGCCATCCCGCCGTTGCGCGCCGCGTCCCGGCCGGCGATGCGCCCGAACACCAGGCAGCGTCCCAGGCCGTGCTGCGCGAAGCCGCCCTGCGACTCGCCGGCGCAGTACAACCCCGGGATGACCTGGCCGCGCGTGTCGATGACCTGCGCGCTCGCGTTCGTGCGCAGCCCGGTGAGCGAATCGTGCAGGATCGGCGTCGACCAGGCCGCGTAGAAGGGCGGCCGCTGGATCTTGTAGCGCGGCGCGGGCTTGCCGAAGTCGTCGTCCACGCCCGTGTCGACGAACGTGTTGTAGCGGGCGACGGTCTCCTCCAGCGCCGCCGCCGGCAGCGGCCCGGCCTGATACGGGTTCCGAATCGCCGCCGCCAGCTCGGCGAGCGTGTCGGCTGCGAAGAAGTAGCCGTCGCGGTCGACGTTGGGCGGCCGCGGATCCCACTGCTCCCGCTCCACGGCGTCCTGGTCGAAGACGGCCCAGATCGGCCCGCCCCCGTTCAGCTTGTTCTCGTCCCCGCTCCAGGCCATGGCGGCCGCGAAGAAGTCGTAGCGGGCGTCCACCTCGTTCCAGAACCGCCGGCCGGTCTGGTTGACGAGGATCACGTCGTGCCAGTCGACGACGCTCAGGCCGGAGGCGCGCGCGAGGTCGAAGATCCGGGCGTCCGGCTGCCAGATCAGGCTCGAGTAGCCCCACTGGCATCCGATGTGACGGGTCTTCGAGATCGCGATGCCCTCCTCGACCGTCTGGTTGGCCGTGCCCCAGAGCGACGCCCCGACGGCCATCGCGGCGAGCTCGCCGTCGCCGCTCTGCCGGGACCACGGCTCGCCCGCCACCTGGTACTCCTCGGTCAGCCGCGGGTCGAACGTGCGCCGCAGGGTCACGTTGCTCGTGCTGCCGCCGGTGGCGACCAGCACCCCCTTGTGCGCCCGGATGTGCACCGTGCGGCCGTCGTGGTTGGCGGTGATGCCCAGCACGCGCCCGGCCGCCGGGCTCTCCCTGACGATGCTCGACATCTTGTGACGCAGCAGCACCTCCGCCCCCTTCGCCCGCGCGCTCTTCTCGAGCCCCCGGACGAGACCGGAGCCCACGCGCGTCGGGTGGTGCGTCACCCGCTCGGCGGCCACCGGCCACTGGATGGTGCGCTGCTGCCTGCGCACCCGCGACGCCTGGGTCGGACCGGTCAGGTGGTCCTGGAACTTCACGCCGTTCTCGATCAGGAACTCGAACGTCGCCGCGTTCTCGTCCGCGAACGCGCGCACGAGGTCGCGGTCGCTGTAGCGGCTCTGCATGTGGTCGTGGCGTATCCAGTCCAGGAACACCTCGTCGGCGGAGTCCTCGACCCCGTGCTTGCGCTGGTTGCTCGTGCCGCCGCCGAGGTGGACCTGCCCCCCGGAGCACATGCCGTGGCCGCCGATGTCCACGTTCTCCTCGATCATGATCACGGAGGCGCCGTGGTCGAGCGCGGCGACGGCCGCCGCCAGCCCCGCGGTGCCGGCGCCGATGGTGACGAAGTCGGCGGCGTGGTCCCAGAAGTCCTGCGCCTCCGCCGCGCCCGGCGCACCGAGTCCGGCCAGCGCGGTCGCGCCGACACCGGCCGTGGCGCCCCGCTTCAGAAAGGATCGCCGACTGACGTTCGCATCCTGCCGTGTCGACTTGGGCATAGGCTTCTCCTCCCCCGTACGAACCGCACTCTACCGGCACCGCCGGAGTCGCGCAAGACGTTTCGGTCCTCCGCGGCACACGATTCGGCACGCGCCCGGCGGCGATGTGACACACTGTCGCCAGCTCGCCGCGGAGGGAGATCATGACGAAGCCGTGGTCCGTCGATCGCCGGAGATTCCTGGCCGGGAGCGCCGGCGCCGCGGGGGCCGCCGTCCTCGGGCGGCTGCCGCTGGAGCTGCTGGCCGGGCAGGCCGCGCCGCCGCCAGCGCAGGGCTGGGACGCCGGGCCCGTGCGGCACCTGCTGCCGGCGGTCAGCGACTCGCGCCTGCTGCTGAAGGCGTCGTTCGCCGCGCCGCTGGCGAGCGCGCCCACGCTGCGCGTCGGCGGCACCGCCGTCACGGGCCGGATGAACGACACGGCCGGCGAGCACTGGCAGTTCTACTCCGCCGGCCTCGAGCCGGCGCGCCGCTACACGCTGTCGCTCGTGGGGGACGGAGGCCGCGCGCTGTGCGAGCCGTGGCCGCTGTCGACGTTCCCCGCGCCCGACGCCCGGCCGCGGCGGTTCCGGCTGCTCTTCTTCACCTGCGCCGGCGGTCCGGGCGGGACGTACGCAGGCGTCGGCGAGCGGAGCGGATTCCTCCCGACGGCGATCCGCAACCGCCTGCTGCGCCGGGCGCTCGCATTCGAGCCCGACGCGGCGGTCGCCAACGGCGACCACATCTACTGGGACCTGCACGTCTGGCAGGGCGACGGCGCGGGCGGGCTCAGCGCCGCCGGCCGCCGCTCCAACTTCGACTTCTCGGCGTCCGTGTTCGCCGCCGGCAACGAGGCGGCGCTGAAGGCGGCCGCCGGGCCGCAGATCGTCCCCGTCTACGGCACGGACTTCCGATCGACGCCGGTCTTCTTCCTGCAGGACGATCACGACCACTGGGAGAACGACGCGGTCACCGACGCGATCGCCAACTTCCCGATCCCGTGGTTCCAGTTGCAGCTCGCGCGCGCCACGCAGCAGCTCTACTATCCCGAGTTCCTGCCCGACGCGCGGCGACCGGCGGGGCTGCCGTGGTCGGCGGCGGGCGACCGCGGCGACCTGTCCGAGAGCTTCGGCACGCTGCGCTACGGCGCCCTGGCGGAGGTCCTGCTGTACGACGTGCGGCGGACGGTCAGCCTGGCCGGGCCGAACGCGGTCTTCATCGACCGCCAGGTGGAACGCTGGCTACTGGAGCGGACACGCGCGACCGCGGTGCGGCATCTGGTCCACGCGCCGTCCAACCCGTTCGGCTGGAGCGCCGGCAAGTGGGGCGAGTGGTACCCGGACGTGCTCGATCGCGACACGGGCGAGCTGACGACCGCCACCGCGAAGGCCTACTGGCAGTCAGGGTGGCTCGGGCAGCACGACCGGCTGGTGGCGGCGCTAGCGGCCCAGCGCGAGCGGGTGCCGCTGGTGGTGAGCGGCGACCTGCACGCCATCGGCATGGGCCGCATGCACCGCGCCGGGACCCTGGACCTCAACGCCCGTCCGGTCACGACGGTGCTGAGCGGCCCGATCGGCACGTCCGTGCGAGGCTTCCCCTCGGTCGTGCGCGGGGTCGGTGCGACGCCGCCCGCCCACCTCGATCTGGAGGAGTCGGTGGCGCCCATCGAGGACCACGGGTTCACCCTGGCCGACTTCCTGCCCGAGCGGATCGTGCTGCGCCAGTTCCGCTGGGACGTCGACCGCGAGCCGCTCGACGCCATCGACGCGCTCGAGCCGTTCCACACGGCCGAGCTGCCGGTGCCCGGCTAGACTAGAGCCTGACCGCCATTCCCGGGCCGCCTCAGCGGTCGCGCGGGCGGTCGTCCGGGTCGCACAGATCGCCGAGCTTCCCCGAGCCGCCGCAGTAGCCGACGTCCTGGATCTGCACCCGCAGGCCGTCCGGATCGGCGAACGTCAGCTCCTCCGCCGGCGGGTCGGAATCGGCGCGCATCCGCACCCGCGCCTCGACGCCGTGCGCGGCCAGCCGCTGCTGGACGTCCGCGGCGTCGAATCCCTCCATGCCGAAGCAGTAGTGATTGATGTGCGGCCGGTCGCCGCGCGCCAGCGCGACGAACTGCGGGCCGCCCCCGATGCCGAGCACCGGAACCGTCGGCGCGTCCCAGTCGCGCTCCGTGCCCTGGGTGGTGACCAGCGGCAGGCCGAGCACCCGCTGGTAGAAGTCGGCCGACCGCTGCACGTCCGCCACGGTGAGCGTGACGTGATTCAACGTCGTGACCGGAATGGGCGCCGCGGCCGGCTGGGCCGCCGGCGCCGCGCCGCCGGCCGCAGGCCGCGCCATCACCAGCGCGGAGAGCGCCACCACCAGCTCCCGGCGCGTCATCTGCCCGCCCTCGTAGCGGCGCACCAACCGATCGACCATTTCACTCATGATTTACCTCCCTTGTCGCGCCTCAGCATGCCCGGACGTCCACGTCGACCTCGAGCCGCGCGGCCGCGTCGCCGCGGAAGCTCCCGGTCACGGGCGCGGCATCGCGCGGGTGGGCGGCGGCCGCCACCGCCACGTGCCGATCGGCCACCGCCAGCCCCAGGCTCGGATCGTAGCCGCGCCAGCCGCCGCCGCTCAGGTACACCTCGCCCCACGCGTGGAGCTCGTCGCCGGCGCCGGCGGCGCGGGCGGCGTAGCCGCTGGCGAACCGCGCCGCGAGCCCCATGGCTCGGCAGCCTGCTACGAACAGCACGGCGAGGTCGCGGCAGGCTCCCTGCCGCGTCGCCAGCGTCGTCTCGGGCGCCTGCGGCGGCCCCTCCGGCCGCGCCTGAACGGTGAACTCGCGGTGCAGGCGCCGGGCCAGCTCGAGCGGGAAGAGCGCGTGGTCGCGCTCGGCATCCCGCGCGACGGCGAGCGCCAGCGCGCGCAGCGCCGGGTGCGCGGCGTCGGGAGCCGACCGGTACTGCTGCAGCCCGGCCGCACGATCCGCCGCGTAGGCGTACGGCAGCGACCGCTCCGCCTCGGCCGGCAGGAAGCGGAACGGATCCGCGCGCAGCGTCTCGACCCGGGCGCGCGTGCGCAACCGCAGCTCCGTCGTCAGCCCCTCGAACCACGCGTGGGTGACCACGTTGCCGTCGAGGTCGAGATTCTCGGCGCGCACCGCCGGCGGCGGTTCGATCTCCAGTACGAAGTCGAGCAGGCGGACCGCCGCGTCCGACCGGGGCCGCAGCCGCACGAGGTGCGGCTCGAGGAAGACCGGCGCCGCGAACCGGTAGGCCGTGCGATGCCGGATGGTGATGGTCACGGGGCAGCCGACACCGGGGGGCTCGGCGACGACGCCGCGTCCAGCTCGTCGTAGGCGCGATCGAACCACTCCCCCGGCGTTTCCTCGATCGCCCGGCGGACGCGCGCGTCCCACCACTGCGAGAGCCGCTCGAAGTCCTGCTTCTCGAAGCGCCGCTCGACGATCCGGAACGAGTTCCGGCGGTACAGCACCACGTCGATCGGAAAGTCGACGTCGGCCGCGCTGATCCGCGTCGAGTCGAACGACAGGCAGGCGACCTTGAAGGCGTGGCGCATCGAGTCCTCGGCCTTGAGCGCCCGGTCGAGGATCGGCTTGCCGTAGCCCGTCGATCCGATCACGTGGTACGGCGTCGGGCTGTCCGTGTCCACCCAGTTGCCCTCCGGGTAGAGCAGATAGAGCTTGGCCCCGGCGTCGCGCTCCATCTGCCCGCCGATGAGCGCGTGGATGTTGAACGCCATGCCGCTCTCGTCCAGGGCCCGGCGATCCTCCCGCGCCACCCGGCGCACCTGCTCCGCGAGCAGGTTGACCGCTTCGTACAGCCGCTCGAACGGCTGGTCGCGGTCGCCGAGCGCCTCTTCGAGGTAGGTGAGCGTCTTGTCCCGCAGCGACCGCAGGCCCGACGTCATGACGAAGAACGTCCCGTGCGGCGGCGAGTAGACGCTGACCTTCCGCAGGCTCGCCTTCTCGAAACCCGACATGATGAGGGTGTCGGACAGCCCGACGATGCCCTCTTCCACGTTCATCGCGACGCAGTAGGTCATGGCGTGCGGGCGGTGGCTTGCACCGCGCTCAGTGCGCGCTGGACGGCGCGAAGAAGGTGCGCGTTATCTCGTTGCCGACGTGGTTGAGCTTCTCCTGCAGCGTGTCGACGAAGTCGTGCAGCCCGGCGCTGACCACGTCGGCGATATCAGTATAGTCGAGGTCTGCGACGAGCCGGCCCAGCTCCCGCTCCGCCACGTTGGCGAAGCGCCGCACGGGCGTGCCGGTCACGGCGTGGAGCGACGCCTGCGCCCGGGCGGCGCAGTGCTGCACGGAGCGCGGGAACTCGCGATCGAGCAGCAGGAAGCTCGCGACGGTCAGGGCGGCAACGCGCCCGTGCGTGCGCCGGTACGCCTCGAGGGCGCTGGCCGAGCGGAGCAGGGCGCCCCATTGCAGGTCGTCGATCGGCTTGCCCACGTCGGCCGACGACGGCAGCAGCAGGAAGTACTTCAGGTCGAGGATGCGCGTGGTCTGGTCCGCCCGCTCGATGTGCCGGCCCATCTGGCTGAAGTGCCAGGCCTCGCCGTGCTCCATGGTCTCGTTCTTCGTGCCCTCGATCATGTGCGACGAGCGCCGCACCTCCCGGAAGAACGCGTGCGCATCCCACAGCGCCCGCTCGCGGGCCCCCGGCTGCCGCAGGAAGAGATAGAAGCGGTTGATCTCCTCCCACATCTCCGACGAGAGGATCTCGCGCACCGAGCGCGCGTTCTCGCGGGCCGTGGTCACGCACGCCACGATCGAGTTCGGGTTGAGGCCGTCGAACGTCAGGAAGTCGATGACGTTCGCCCGCGTCGGGCCGCCGTAGCGCGCCTGGAAGTCCGCGGCGTCGCCCGTCACCTTCACCATCGGATCCCACTGCGCGGCATCCTGCCCGGGGAGGTCGAGAACCAGCTGGTTGTTCACGCCGACGACGCGCGCCACGTTCTCGGCCCGCTCGATGTAGCGGCTCAACCAGTAGATGGAGGCGGCGACGCGGCTCAGCATGCCAGCACCCACGTATCCTTGCTCCCGCCCCCCTGCGAGGAGTTGACCACCAGCGACCCCTTGCGCAGCGCGACCCGGGTCAGTCCGCCGGGCAGCACGTAGATCTCCCGCCCGTACAGGATGTACGGGCGCAGGTCGACGTGCCGGCCTTCGAACTGCTCGTCGATACGAGTCGGCACGCGCGACAGGGCCAGCGTGGGCTGGGCGATGTAGTTGCGCGGCGCGGCCTCGATACGCCCCGCGAACTCGCGCCGCTCGCCTGCGGTGGAGGCGGGGCCGACCAGCATCCCGTAGCCCCCCGCCTCGTTCGCCGCCTTGACCACCAGCTCCGGCAACTGGTCGAGGACGTAGCGCCGGTCGTCGTCCCGCCAGCAGAGCCAGGTCGGCACGTTGGGCAGTATCGTCTCCTGATCGAGGTAGTAGCGGATCATGTCGGGGACGTAGGCGTAGACGACCTTGTCGTCGGCCACGCCGGTGCCGGGCGCGTTCACCAGCGTGACGCGCCCGCGCTGATACAGCTCCATCAGGCCCGGGACGCCGAGCAGCGAGTCCGGCCGGAAGCAGGTCGGGTCGAGGAAGTCGTCGTCGATGCGCCGATAGAGGACGTCGACCGGCTCGAAGCCGCGAGTCGTGCGCATCTGCAGCCGGTCGTCCACCACGGCCAGATCGCGCCCCTCGACCAGCTCGATCCCCATCTGCTGCGCCAGGAACGAGTGCTCGAAGTACGCCGCGTTGTAGACGCCGGGCGTGAGAACGGCGACGCTCGGCCGGCTCTGCGACGGCGGCGCCACTTCCTCGAGCATCTGCAGCAGGCGGCTCGGGTAGTCGTTCACCGGCCGCACGCCCAGCCCCTCGAAGACGGCCGGGAACGTCTCCTGCATCACGGCCCGGTTCTCGAGCAGATACGAGACGCCGGACGGGCAGCGCAGGTTGTCCTCGAGGACGTAGACCGTCCCGTCCCGGTCCCGCACCAGGTCGGTGCCCGTGATATGGCACCAGACCCCGCCGGGCGGATCGAGGCCGACGCACTGCGGCCGGAAGCCCTGCGACGACTCGACGACCGACGCGGGAATCACGCCGTCGCGCACGATCTTCCGGTCGTGGTAGACGTCGTCGATGAACAGGTTCAGCGCCTCGATGCGCTGCTTCAGGCCGCGCTCGATCGGTTCCCAGGCCTCCCCGGGCACGATCCGCGGCACGACGTCGAAGGGCAGGATGCGTTCGGTGCCCTGCTCGTCGCCGTAGACGGTGAAGGTGATCCCGGTGTCGAGCAGCGCCCGCTCCGCCGCCTGGTGGCGGCGGATCAGCTCGCCAGCGGGCAGCGACTCGATGCGCTCGACGAGCAGGCGCGCCTCGGTCCGCGGCGAGCCGTCCGCCTGGAACATCTCGTCGTAGAAACCCTCGGTGTCGTAGCCGTCGAACGTCATGCGGCAGGCTGGCCCCGACGGCCGGGAGGAGTCCTCATGAAGACGGGGCGGCCGGTACCGCCTCGCCGATCGGCGTCGGCGTGCGGCAATTGGCCCCGACCACCCCCCGCGGACTCACCGCGTGTGTTCGAGGAATCGCAGTAGCTCGCTGTCCGTCCCCAGAATGAAGTACGTCTCCGGGTCCATCGTCTGCTCGTACGTCTCGAGCGACTTCGTGAACGCGTAGAACTCCGCGTCGCGGTTGTACGCCTCGGCGTAGATGCCCGTCGCCTCCGCGTCGGCCTCCCCGCGCAGCCCCTCGGCCTCGCGGTACGCCTCGGACTGGATCTGCGCCAGCTCGCGCTCCCGCTCGCCGTGAATCCGCGCCGACTCACCCTGGCCCTCGGACCGGAACTGCTCGGCGATCCGCTGCCGCTCGGCGATCATCCGCGCGAAGACGTCCTTCTGCACCTCCTCGACATAGTTGATCCGCTTCAGCCGCAGGTCGAGCAGCTCGATGCCCAGATCGGCCGTCCGCTCCGCGGCCGTCGCGAGGATGTCGCGCGTGATCTCCCGGCGCCCGCGTTCGATGGCCTCGAGGATGACCGCCTCCTCCTCGGACTCGATCGGCACGTCGTCGGGATCGCGGTTCGTGCTCCGCACCAGCTCGATCAGGTCGTGGCGCGCCACGGCGTTGCGCGTCTCGCCATCGAGGATGTCGTCGAGCCGCGACTGCGCGCCGCGCTCGTCGCGCAGTCGCTGGAAGAACAGCAGCGGGTCCGTGATGCGCCAGCGAGCGTAGGTATCGACCCAGATGAAGCGCTTGTCGCGCGTCGGCACCTGGTTGGGGCTGCCGTCCCACTCGAGGAACCGCCTCTCGAAGTAGTTGGGCCGCTGGATGAACGGCACCTTGAAGTGCAGCCCGGGCTGGACCACCGGGTCGCCGACCGGCTCGCCGAACTGCGTGATGATGACCTGCTCGGTCTCGTTGACGGTGTACAGGGACTGGACCAGAATGACCAGCAGGGCGACGACGACGGCGGTTCGAGTCGGGGTCAAGCGCATCATTGGCCACCTCCCGTGGCGCGCGTGGTCGCGGGCAGCGGCCGCGTCGCGTTCCCGTCGAGAGACAGGAGCGGGAGCACGCCGGTGGTGTCCTCGTCGACGAAGAGCTTGCGGCCCACCTGCGGGAGGATGCGCTGCATGGTCTCGAGGTAGAGGCGGCGGCGCGTCACTTCCGGCGCGTGCTCGTATTCCTCGACGATCGCCGTGAAGCGCACGGCGTCACCGCGCGAGCGGTTGACGCGGTCGAGCGCGTAGCCCTCGGCCTGCAGCACGGTCTGCTGCGCCTCGCCGCGCGCGCGCGGAATGACGCGGTTGTACTCCGCCCGCGCCTCGTTGATCATCCGGTCCCGCTGCTGCTGGGCCTGGTTCACCTCGTCCCACGACGGCTTGACCGGATCCGGCGGATTGACGTCCTGCAGCACCACCTGGTCGATCGTGATCCCCATCTCGTACTGGTTGGCGAGCTCCTGGAGCCGCTCCTCCACGCGCGACTCGATCTCCTGGCGGCCGACGGTCAGGACCTCCGTGACGGTCCGGTCGCCGACCACCTCGCGCATCACGGCCTCGTTCATCGCGCGGAACGTCTCTCGGAGGTTGCGCACCTTGAAGAGGAACAGGTAGGGATCCGCCACGCGGTACTGCACGATCCATTCGACGACGGCCACGTTCAGGTCGCCGGTCAGCATGACCGCCTCGTCCCCGAACTGGCGGTCCGGTGCGTACAGCGTGCGGATGGCGGCGTCCACGGTGCGGAACCCGAACTCCTGCTTGAGCTGCCGCTGGACCGGCACCTTCAGCACCTGCTCGGCCAGCGGCAGCTTGGCGCGCAGCCCCGGCTCGGTGGTTCGGACGTACTCGCCGAAGCGCAGCACGACGCCCACCTCCTCGGGTTGCACCTGATAGAGCGTGCCGAAGCCCGCGACGACCGCGAGCAGCAGCACGACCAGCGCGGCGGCCGCCCGGCGCGGAATGCGCGGGAGGCCCGTGACGTTCAGTCGTCTGAAGTCGACGATGGGTTCATCAGCCATACGTAAATCCTCCCGGACCGGCCCGCATGCGGGGCGCTTGTAGGCGGATCCGACTCGTACTATACAATGCCGCCGACGCGCCGGACCGTTCCAGGTACAACATGTGCAACAAGTTAATCACGTCAATCGCGCTGATCGCCGCGCTGATCGCCGCCGGTCTGTCCGGCTGCACCGCCGAGCCCGCGCCGACCGCCGAGGCGCCCGCCGCGCCGTCGCTCGACGCGTTCCGCGCGGCCGACGCGCCCTGCTACGACCGGTCCGTGCAGCCCCAGACGTCGGTGGTCGACACCCACGTGCACTTCCGGCCGTTCGGCGGAACCGCCATTCCGTTCGAGGAGGTGCTGCAGTACTTCGAGGAGACCGGCGTCCTGTTCGCCAACATCTACGGCATCGGCCAGACGCTGCCGGTCGGCTCCTCCTGCACGTACTACCTGGACTGCCCCGGCACGCCGGTGACGCCGTCGCTGAAGAACGACTTCGTCAACGCCGCCAACTACGTGGCGAAGGCGCCGGCGGGCATCCACCTGACGCTGTCGATGACCTTTCCGGATCTGGCCGCGCCGGAGTCGATCCTGCCCGGCATCGAGCTCCTCGAAGCGGAGTATCCCGGACTGTTTCGCTGGATGGGCGAGGTCAACCTGGTGAAGCAGGCGCTCTTCGACAACGGGCATGCGCCGGTCTCCCCGGCCGCCGTCGGCGAGTGGGCCCCTTTCATGGAGCTGCTCCGAGAGCGGGGCATCCCGCTCGCCGTGCACTCGGATCTGGGAGACGACGACGATCCGACCCGCTACCTGCCGCTCATGGAAGAGGTCCTGCGGCTGTATCCGGACAACGCGATCGTCTGGGTCCACATGGGCCTGTCCCGCGAGCTCACCCGCATGGAGCCCGCCCGGCACGTCGAGCTGATGACGGCCATGCTGGAGAGCCACCCGAACCTCATGCTGGACATCGCCTGGCGCGTGCTCGAGGACGCGTATTTCTCGACGCCGGACGGCCAGGCGGCGTACGTGCCGTTCCTCAACGCGCACTCCGAGCGGATTCTCCCGGGGACCGACTTCCTGGCGTCGCGCGACAAGGGCCTCGACGTCTACCGGACGGAGCTGGAGGTCACGAGCCGCATCAACCGTTCCCTGGACGACGACGCCTTCCGGAACATCGCGCTCGGCCGGAACTATTTCCGCCTGCTGGGCCTCGGCTACGAGGCGCCGCCCGTCTGCCCGTGAGGACGAGAGCGAGGATCGCAATGAAGAATCCGCCGGACGGCTGGCCGCAGATCTCACCCGCGGTGTTCTACGACGACGCCAAGGCCGCCATCGACTGGCTGTGCCGCGCCTTCGGATTCGAGGTGCAGTTGAAGGTCGAGACGGAGCAGGGGCAGATCGCGCACTCGCAGCTCGTCCTCGGCGGCGGCCTCATCATGGTGGGCCAGGCCGGCCTGTCGGAGGACCGGTCCTACCTGCGGTCGCCCCGGGCTGTCGGCGGCGCGAACACCCAGTCGCTGTTCGTCCACGTGGACGACGCCGACGCCCACTGCGAGCGGGCGCGCGCGGCCGGGGCCGCCATCACCGTCGAGCCGGCCACCCAGGACTACGGCGAAGGCTACTGGGCGGACAGGAGCTACCAGGCCCGGGACCCCGAAGGGCACCACTGGTGGTTCGCGCACCGCGTGCGCGGGTAGCCCGCCGCTGCCGCTATACTGACCACCCATGCGGCGGCAGGCTGTCGTGCGGCAGCTGGCGCGGTTCTTCTCCGAGCGCGAGGTGGCTGAGGTGGCCACCGTCTATCTGTTCGGCAGCGTTGCGCGCGACGAAGCTCGGCCCGGCAGCGACGTCGACATGGGCATCCTCTACCGGCGCGACCCGCCGCCGACACTGGACGGGCTGCCGTTGCGCCTGGAGGGGGAGATCGAGCGGCTCCTCGGCCGGGCCGCCCAGGTCGTGACGCTCAACACGGCCCCCGCCGACCTCCGCGCCCGCGTGCTGCGCGACGGCGTGCTGATTCTCGACAAAGACCCCTCACTCCGTATCCGGTTCGAGGTGCGGACGCGCAACGAGTGGTTCGACCTCCAGCCGATCCTGCGGGAGTACCGCAGGGTCGGCACACCGGCCGAATGACCGATCCTCCGACGCGCGGCTCGGCGAGCCGCGCACGAACCGCGAGCTGTTCGCCCTGCTGGCCCGCGGCGGCTGGATCGACACGGAGCTGGCCGCGAAGCTCGGCAACATGGCCGGATTCCGGAACATCCTCGTGCACGGCTACGACACCGTGGACCTGGCGGTCGTCGAGGACGTCGTGAAGCATCGCCTGGGCGACCTGGTGCAGTTCGCGGAGGTGGTGCGGGAGCGCATCGGCGGCGTGCGATAGGAACAAGCCGCCAGAGTTCGTAGTGCTGGCCGCCGTGAGGTGTCGTTCAGAGTCTCTGGTTCAGTGCCGAGGTCGGCGCGTGGTGCCCCCGCGTCACTCCAGAACCGTCGAGCAGCCGCCGGGCGCGGGCGGCACGGGCCGCGTTGGGATCAGGCACGGCCGGGACCCGCGCCAGCCGCTCGACGTAGCGTGGCGGCAGGCCATGCTCGATCGCACCCGCGACGACAAACAGGATCGAGACCAATCCGACGAGACAGCCAATCACAACCGGAAAGCACTGGTTTTGCGGGCAGGCTCTGACGGCGAGCCCGCAGGTGGCGACCAGATTGACGATACCGGCCACGAGAAACGACGCTGCCAGAGCAAGACGAAGATGCCAGAGTGCGTTGTAGCGCTCGATGAAGGTGGCGTGGAGCCCGGGTTGTCTGACAAAAGCAGACATCTCCATGGGCAAGTGGACATTCGTCTGACCGTTGCCGACGCCCGACACCAAACAGCACGACCGCTGCGACGAGCAGGAAGGCAAACTGACTCGATTCCCGAATCGTTGCCCATGGGATTATCGACCACCACGGCACGCTGGCGTCGACGATATTGGGCGGCGCCATGGCTGGCCTACTCTACCAGTCGTCGAGAGCGACCAACCGTCACCCGGCGAGGGGTGAACCACTCTTGCGGAGCTCGCCCTATTGCCCCGTGGCCGCCGGCCAGTCGATCCGCACGCGGGCGGCGCCGTTGCGGTGCTCCCGCGTGTGCACGTCGAAGTAGAGCCCGCCCGACTCGAGACCGTCGCGCTCGGCGGCGGTGAGCGTCAGCGCGCCGGAGGCCCGGGCAGCACCGGGGCCGGACAGCTCCAGCACCACCGGACCAACCTCGCCGGGGGCGCCCCGGTGCAGGTGCATGAAGAGAACCTCGCCGGCAGGCGCGCCGTAGACCGTCGCCGCGTAGCGCAACTGCCGGGTCGCGGGGGTCCAGGTGAGGCGGACGCCGGCCGTGACCCCGCTCTCGACCGGCGGCGCCAGGGCCGCGCCGGCCGCCGTCCACTCCGCCGTGCGCGAGGGGACGGCGAAGAGACTGGGCGTCGAGGCCGGGGGGCGCCGATGGTGCGTCAACTGCTCGTACGAGTAGGCGAGGCGGACGAGCTCGCCCTCGGCCCACGCCCGCCCGAGCAGCTCGAGCCCGACCGGCAGGCCGTCGGCCGCGTACCCCGCCGGGACGACGATGGCCGGCAGGCCGGAGACGGCGCTCAGCGCGCAGTTGTTGCCGTGCTGCGGCAAGCCGATCGGCGCGGCGGTGCGGCGCAGCGTCGGGTAGGCGAGCGCGTCGAGCCGCCCGTCGTCCATGAACCGCGTCACGGCCTCCCGCAACGGCTGGCGGCGGGCGAGCGCCTGGAGGTAGTCGGCGTCGTCGAGACCGCGCTCGTTGTCGGCCTGCCGGTAGCGCTCCTCGACCGCGGCGTGATACAGCCCCGAGTCGAGAATCTCCCGCAGCGACCGCACCGGCGTGCCCGGCGCCCGCAGGTAGTCGGCGAGCTGGAACTTGAACTCCACCGGGACGATCGACCCGCCCTCGAGCAGCTCCGGCACGCCCGGCAGCTCCACCTCGACCACCTCGGCCCCGGCCGCTTCGATCGCCTCCAGCGCGGCGTCGATCACAGCCGCCACCGGCTCGTCCTCCTGCGCGCCGCCCACCAGCCAGGTGACGACGCCGATGCGGGCGCCCTCGAGCGCGCCTTCCGTGAGAAAGGCCGCGTAGCTGTCGGGTACGCGGCCGCGGCCGCGCGCGGTCACCTCGTCCGCCGGGTCGACCCCGACCGTGGCATCGAGCATGAGGGCCAGGTCGGTGACCGTCTTCGTCATCGGCCCGCCCATGTCCTGCGTGAGCCCGAGCGGGACGATCCCGTCGCGGCTCGACAGGCCACGCGTGCCGCGCAGGCCGGCCAGGGCGTGATGGAACGACGGAACGCGGATCGACCCGCACGTGTCGGTGCCCATCCCGGCCGCCGCGAAGCCGGCCGCCACGGCGGCACCCGTGCCGCCGCTCGAGCCGCCGGGGTTGCGGGTCGGGTCGTACGGGTTGCGGGTCTGCCCGCCCGCCGAGCTGACGGTCGTCAACCCGTACGCCAGCTCGTGCATGTTGGCCTTGCCGATGATGACGGCGCCGGCCTCCCTCAGCTTCGCGACCTGGAAGGCGTCGTCCGGCGGATACCACCCGGCCAGCGCGCTCGCGCCGGCGGTGGTCGGCAGGCCGGCCACATCGTAGTTGTCCTTGACCACGACCGGGATGCCGTGGAGCGGGCCGCGCGGGCCGCTCTCGACCCGCTCGCGGTCGAGCGCGGCCGCCTCGTCGAGCGCCCCCCCCGTTGACGGTGATCATCGCCCGCAGCGCGGGGCCCCGGCGGTCGTACGCCTCGATGCGCGCGAGGTACTGCGCGACGATCTGGCGGGAGGTGACCACGCCCCCCTCCAGCGCCGCCTGCAGCTGCGGGATGGTCTGCTCCAGGACGTCGAACGGCGGTGGTGAGGATTGATCGGCAGGCCTGCCGCAGGCCGCGGTCGCGCACAGCGCCGCGGCAAGCATGACGTGCCGTAGAAGTCTCATCCGGTCCGTCCTGCGGGGCTTCCATCAGACGGGGCTGCGCCTCGGACCCCCGGCGTCCGCTGGCGGGGACCCCACAGCCCCGCGCCGCTACCGCCGTGGCGCGCCGTACCCGCCTTGCGGAGTCTGCACGGTTCTACGGCGCAGACTTCTGGTACGACGCGCCCGCCGCGGCGTCCTCCGCGCGGGCGCCGGCGAGGGTGTTCGGCATGGCGTAGTTCCCCTCGTGGCAGGCGTACTCGATCAGCGGCCAGTCGGTGGCCACCATCGGCTGCTCGACCGTGAACGGCCGGACGAAAGTGACCGGATCGTCCACGGTGTAGCGGTACAGCAGCGTGGCGTCGTCCACCCGGGTGAACCGCTCCACCAGCCGCAGGTTCTCGCCCGACCCGACGGCGCTGGTGATCTCCGGGCTGAAGCTCGACGTCTTGTCCGTGAAGTTCGTCGTCTCCACCACCAGCGTACCGCCGTCCCAGCGCGCCCGCGAGTCGCCCATCCACTGCCGCAGCCCGGGCGGCAGGTGCACACGCCCGTCGAGCGGGATGATCCGCGCGTCGTGGACCATCTCGTTGAGGATGACCACGTGGTCGGGCGTCTGCAGCAACTGCATGGCGTTGTTGTAGAAGCTGGGAATCATGGGCGGGCCCGAGTTGAATCCCAGGATGCAGCGCTCGGCGATACCGAGGTCCTCCGGGCCGTCCGCGATCCGGTTCGGCATGTAGCCGGCCACGCGCTCGCGGATGGGACGCTCCCACGTCACGGCGCGCCGCGCCATCCGGCGCCGCTCGGCCGCCGTCAACGGCGGCAGCCGGCCGTCGGGCGGGTCGATGATGAGCGAGGTGCGCCGCGTCGGGACCACCTCGCTGCCCTGATCGAGCCAGAACCGGTTGTAGAAGCCGGTGTCGCCCGCTTCCGGGACGCGGTCGACCCGCTCGGCCGCCGTGACGGCCTCCTGCACGGCCGCCTCCTCGGCGGTGAGCACGGCCGTCCCGGCCAGCTCGCCGGGGCGCTCCAGGGGCGTGATGGTGCGAAAGTCCCAGATGCCCTGGAGGTCGGGGTCGCCCCAGGCCGTGCGGTCACCGGCGGCGCCGTCCGCCGCCGGCTGCGCGACGCAGACGCCGGGCGCGAGAACGGCGAGACCGACGGCCACCAGCAGCTTCCGGGCCATGGGCGACTCCTTGCCTGCAGTGTCAGCGGATCAGCGGGTTACCGTGATCATGAGATTCTCGCTGCTCGTCAGCGCGCTGTCGCCCGCGAGGCCGCGCAGCACGTAGGTACCGGGCTCGTCGAAGGTCACGGCGACCTCCCACCTGCCGTCCTCGGGAACGGGCGGAATCAGGTAGGGGAACGACCAGGGAGAATTGGCGTACACCCGCGTGTCCTGCCACATCTTCAACTGCTCGGGGTAGAACGTGACCTTGGAGGCATCACCCCGGTACACGATCCAGGCGAACCGCAGGCCCGGCGGGTTGCCCGGCACGATCTGCCGCGGCGCCCGGTAGGCCGGGTGCGGCTTGCCGGGCTCCACCATGGGCGGCTCGTACGTGCCCGTCGGGATGCCGTCGTCGGACGCGAACGCCACGAGCCGCAGCGGCTCACCGACGCGCACGCGGCGGGGCTGGTCCACGGCGAGGTCGAGGGTCGGGAACTCGTTGTCGCGCCACTCGTCGATGACGCCCCCGAAGTTCGCGCCCATCTCGGTCCCGATGGTCTGCGGGTCGAGCAGGTAGTCCGTGCGCAACGAGCCGTAGGCCAGCTCCGTCTTCCCGTGGGTCGTGAGCGTCCAGACGACCTCCTGGTCGCCGAAGTCCGCCGGCACGTCGACCGTGAACAGGAACAGGTTGCGGCGCGGGTAGAAGTGTGTCGGCTGTCCCCGATCGGGCCCCCCGGGCTCGATCTTGTTGTCCGGACCGATCGGGACGTCGAGCTCCTCCTCCCAGTTCGAGTTCATGTACCCGAAGAAGAGCGAGTAGGTGCCGTCCGCGTTCTGCCACCAGCCCTCGAACGCGGGCGACACGCTCTGCCCTCGCGAGTACGTGAACCGGGTCTGCGCGCTCAACCCCAGGCCCGCCGCGAGGAGGGCCAGCACCACAAGCAGCCAGCATGTTCTCTTTATCATTGGCTTTGTCCGGCTCGTCCCGGCCTCGCTACTGCTGATCGTCCTGCTGGTCGTTCGCCGCCGCCGCCTGCGACGGGAACTCCGCCTGGCACAGCGGGCACCCGATGAGGTGCTCGTTCTTGCTCAGTTGCAGCCGCGCGCGCCGCTCGGCCATCTCCTGCTCGAACTGCTCGTCGGTCAGCTCGTAGGCCAGCCCCAGGTCGATGAACATGTTGGACACCGATCGCCGGCCGCCGCCCGACCAGTTCCGCGGGTCCGCGACGTTGCGGTTGGCGGGCGTCGTGTCCAGCCAGCCGATGATGTGCAGGATGGTGCCTTTCGGCAGCAGCGGCGCGTGGTCGTCCTCGAAGATGTACTGCTTCACCCAGTTGTGGTCGTAGCCCACGCAGGACAGCGTCTCGATGTTGTGGCCCCAGATGGCCTCCAGGCACATGCGCGTGCCGGGGGCGTGCTGGTGCGGCTCGAACGACAGCAGCTTGGTGTGCGCGTCGAGCACGCGGTACGCATGGAGCTCCTGGCCGGCCTGATTCGGCTTGATGTCGATGTCGACGCCGTTGCCCACGAAGGTCCGCGCGTACCTCACCGCCGGCTCGTAGCCCCGCGGGTGCAGCTTGAACGCGAACTTCAGGTGCGCCCGGGTCTCGCGGCCGTTCGCGTGCAGGTGGGCGTTGTGCAGGTCGAGCACCGATCCCGCCTCGAGGATCCGCCCCGCCTCCGGCGGGAACACGTCCGCGTTGCGCCCCACTTCGTGGACGGGCCAGCCGTCCGGCCGCTGGCCGTCGGCCGCGTCGGGCGCCAGCGACCCGTAGTTCATGTGGTGGAACACGTAGCGCCCGCCCACCGTGCCGGAAGCCTCCGCCTTCGGCACGTCGTTGAACTCCCTGACCTCGACGGCCGCGACGTACCGGTCCTCCGTCAACCCGGTCTCGAGCCTGCCGAGCGACGTCCAACTGTCCGGCGCCGAGGCCGGCACGACGACCGCGGGCGACTCGAGGATCAGATCCGGCTCGCCGATCGTCCACTCGTTCTCGCCGGCGAACTCGAGCGGCGGCGGCAGGTCGGCCGGATTGCCCAGCGGGGCGCCGTTGTCGGCCCAGATGGCGATGGCCTCGATCTCCTCCTCGCTCAACGAGGGATCGCTCTTGAAATGCTGGATCCCGATGTCCTTCTCGACGAACCAGGGCGGCATGGCGCCGCGCCGGTGCCGCAGAGCGGTCCGCGCCTTGATGGCCCGGGCCCACGG
Organism: Vicinamibacterales bacterium; assembly: GCA_965222265.1. Lineage (GTDB taxonomy): Bacteria > Acidobacteriota > Vicinamibacteria > Vicinamibacterales > UBA8438 > JAAXGX01. The sequence goes on along the minus strand of CBDCTP010000003.1, from coordinate 2,424,961 downwards.
CCGCGCCTCCTCGTATGTCAGGAGCGACATGGGCGCGACCGAGTCGGGCCGATGGCACTGCTGGCAGCTCCGCTGGAAGATGGGTGCGATGTCCTTCGCGAACGTCACCTCGCGCTGGCCGGAGGCGTCCGATCCGCCCGGCTGTGCGCCCGCAGCGACCGGGACCAGCAGACCGGCGATCAGAAGCGCGGAACGATACGTGCCTTGCATGTAGAGAACTCCCCTTTTGAATCAGCCGACAATGGCGATCAGTATCCCTCCAAACCCCCCGGGACGCAACCGTATCGCGGCCATCCGTCGGGCCGGCCGTATAATCGATCTGTGCCGCGGCGGATTCCGTGTTTTCCGGGGGAGAGCGTCTCGCGGTGGCTGGGGTGCGAGGCAGGCTCCGAGCGGTGGAGCGGAGGTAAACGTGACAGGTGGAACACGCCGGAACGCCGCTCCCGGGACATACGCCCGCGGACACGGCCAAGCGCGCCCACCCGTCGCTGCCCGCCCGGACAAGCTCCAGAATGTGGCTGTCGCCCGGGCGGACGAGACCATATCCAGGGTAGCGGCGCAACGTGACGCCTGATCGACGGCGCCGTTGCGCCCGCGTTAAATGTCAGGAGGTAGCGGATAAATGAGATGGACCGCGATGCATGCAGCCGGCAGCGGCCTGCTCGTCGGCCTGACGCTGCTGCTGGGCGCCTCCACGGCGGCGGCGCAGTTCCGGGCGCCGAGCCCGGACGGCCTGGCGTCCACCGAGACCGGCGGGCGGTACGCCGGCGGCCGGACGCCCTACTACATCGAGGGCAGGTGGATCGAGATCAGCTACGGCCGCCCCATCAAGCGCGGCCGGCAGCTCTGGGGCACCGAGCAGACCTACGGCATGTGGCTCAACCGCAGCGCCCCGGTCTGGCGCGCCGGCGCGGACGTGTCCACCTACCTGATGACCGAAGCGCCGCTGCTCATCGGCGGCACGCGCATCGAGCCGGGCGGCTACACGCTCTTCATCGACCTCGAGCCCGACGACTGGACGCTCATCATCTCCAACTGGCAGCCGCAGAGCCGCTACGACCCGAACAACCGCACCGAGCTGTGGGGCTCCTACGGCTACACCCCCGCCAAGGACGTCGTGCGCGTGCCGATGGAGCTGTCGGAGCTCCCCTGGTCGGTGGACCAGCTCACCTGGCTGTTCCTCGACGTGACCGACACGGCCGGCCGGTTCGCCCTGCTGTGGGACAGGATGATGGCCGCGGTCGCGTTCGACATCGCCCCCGAGCCGTCCGACGTCGAGGGCCGGGGGCCGACCATCGATCCGCGCGCCGCCCCGATCATCCGCAACGGTCCCGGGGGCGCCGGCCGGTGACGGCGCGTCCGGCGCTCGCGGCCGCGTTGCTCCTCGCCGCGGGCGGCTGGCTCGCGCCCGGGCCGGCCGCCGGTCAGGACTCGGCGGCCCGGCCGGGCGCATCGTCGACGGCGCCGCGGACAGCGTGGGGCGACCCGAATCTGCAGGGAGTCTGGAGCTTCTCCGTCGATACCCCGCTCAATCGTCCCGCCGAGCTCGCCGGGCGGGCGGTGCTGACGGACGAGGAGGCTGCCGCACGAGCGGCGGAGACCGCGCGGATCCGGTTCGACCGCGACAACCGTCTCCCGGCCACCGAGGCCGGACCGGCCGGGCTGGAGGGCGCGGGGGGCAACTACAACCGGTTCTGGACCGACGCGCGGCGCACGCCGCCGCAGACCTCGCTGGTCGTCGATCCGCCCGACGGGCGGGTGCCGCCGCTGACGGCGGCGGCCGAGCGGTGGTACGCCGAGGTCGAGGCGCGCCGGGCCGGCGTGCCCATGGACGCCCCGACGCCGGGCGGCTTCGTCGAGGACCTCGGGCCGCGCGGGCTGTTCACCCGCTGCATCCTCGGCTTCAACTCGGGGCCGCCGATGTCGCCCTGCTGCTACAACGAGAACGTGCAGATCTTCCAGACGCCGGACCACGTGGTGCTGCTCAACGAGATGGTGCACAGCGCGCGCATCGTGCCGCTCGACGGGCGGCCGCCGCTGCCGGCGCCCATCCGCCAGTGGCTGGGCGACTCGCGCGGGCGCTGGGAGGGCGAAACGCTGGTGGTGACGACCACCAACTTCACCGACGACGTCTTCGACTTCGGCCGCATGCGGCCCCGCGGCGCCGGACTGCGCCTGGTGGAGCGGTTCACGCGGGCCCCGGACGGCACGCTGCGCTACCGGTTCACCGTCGACGACCCGGCCTGGTACACGGCGCCCTGGACGGCGCAGCTCCCGCTGGCGCCCGCGGTCGGGCCGCTCTACGAGTACGCTTGCCACGAGGGGAACCACAGCATGATCAACATCCTGGAGGGCGCGCGATGAGGCGCGGGCGGCGGCCGGCGCTGGCGCTGCTGGCGGCGGCCGGCGTGCTGGCCGGCGGCGGGGGCGGCGTGCCGGGCCGCGCGCAGGCGCAGGGTGCGGCAAACGTGGCGCATGTCGGCATCGTGGTGCGTGACGCCGCGGCCTCGGCGGCGGCCTACGCCGCGCTGGCGGGCGTCGCCGCGCCCGCGGTCGAGGCGGCCCGCGGGGACGAGCCTGCGCGCGTGGCGCTGGTGCGGCTCGCCAACGTCGCCGTCGACCTGATCGAGCCGACGGGCCCGCCGGGCGGCGCGTACCGCGACTTCCTGGACACCCGCGGCCAGGGGGTGCACCACCTGGCGATTCGCACCGGCGGCGGCGGGGAGCGCATCGACCTCACCGCGCGGCTCGGACTGCTGGTGGAGGTGGTCCCGCCAGCCGCAGCAGACCGGCCGCACGGCCCGGCCGGCGCCGGGTCGGCCGACGGGCGCCCCGTAGCGGACCTCGACCGCCCGGCCTGCATCACGCACCTGGGCGTCGCCGTTCGCGACATCCGGGCCGCGCGGCAGGCGCTCCTGGACGTGATCGGCGTCGAGCCGACGCCCATCCGGGAGTTCCAGGCGGCGAGGGGCCAGGGCGAGTTCACCGCGTTCAACCTGCAGAACGTCAGCATCGAGCTGCTGCAGCAGGTGGGCGACGGCACAGGCACCTACGCCGACTTCCTGGACCTGCACGGCCAGCGCGTCCACCACATCGGGCTGCACTTCCGGAACGCCGGCGACAGCCTCGACATGCCGGCGCAGGTCGCGCGGCTGGAGCGGCACGGCGGCGTGCTGGCGGCGGACGGCGGCGGTCACGCCTACTTCGATCTCCGGCCGCGGCTCGGCCTGCTGGTCGAGGCGCTGCCGCCGGCGTCGAGCGACGCCATCTACCCGCACCCGCACGATGCGCCGTAGGACAGTACCCATGCAGGCCAATCCACGGCGGCTCGTTGCGCTCCTCCTGGGCTGCGCGGCGGCCTGGGCGTCCGGTCCGCAGGCCCGGTTGGACGGGCAGGAGCTGGAGCTGATCGGGGTCATCCCGGGACCGGCCGCGATCGTGAGCGTCCACGGCGACCGGGCGTACGTCGGCGACGGGCCGACGCTGCGCATCGTCGACATCGCCGATCCGGCGGCGCCGGCGGTGACAGGGTCGGTGACGCTGCCGGAGAACATCTACGGCATCGACGTCTCCGGGGCGGTGGCGTACGCAGCAATCGACTTCGGCGGGCTGGCGACCGTGGACGTGTCCGACCCGGCGGCGCCGCGACTCCTCGCCACGTTCCAGACGCCGGGGCAGGCGCTCAGCATCGCCGTCACCGGCACCACGGCGGCCGTGACCAACCGGTTGTCCGGCCTGGAGCTGATCGACGTGTCCGACCCGGCCGGGCCGGCCGCGCGCGGCTCCTACTTCGCGGAGGGGTACGCCATCGACGTGGCCGCGGCCGGCGCGCGAGCCTACGTGATCGACACCCCGGGCGGGCTGTCCATCGTCGACCTGACCGGCACGGGCGAGGAGCGAGCGGCACTGGCCACGCTGGCCACGCGCGAGATGTCGGCCGCCGTGGCCGTGGGCACGCTGCGGCGGAACGGCGCGGAGACGACCCTGGCGGCGCTGATGAGCTCGGAGTCGACCCTGGAGCTGGTCGACGTCTCGGACCCCACCGCGCCCGTGCCGCTGGGGACCTACCGGGACGCCGGTCGGCCGGGCACCGGCGGGTACATCGCCGCTGCCGCCACGGGCGGCCTGGTCCACGTCCAGCTCGCGGGCTCGCTCGCCGTCCTGGCCGACGCCTATCCGCCGTTCCTGCTGCAGGTCGTGGACGTGTCCGACCCCGCGGCGCCCACCCTGGTCACCGAGTACGAGCCGTCCGGCCCGACCCGCGACGTGGCGGTCGCGGGCCCGCTGGTGCTGCTGGCCGTGGGCGGCGCGGAGACGGGCGGGACCGGCGAGCCGGGCGTGCTCATCTTGCGCCTGCGCTCCTGAGGTGCCGGCGGATCGCCGGCTCCGGGCCAGGAGTCTGCGCCGTAGAACGGTGCAGACTCCGCCAGGCGCGCACAGCGCGCCTCGGCGGGAGCGGCGCGGGGCGCAGGGGTCCCCGCAAGCGAACGCCGGGGGCTCGGGGCGCAGCCCCGTTTGATTGAAGCTAGAATGACCACTCGGACGGAGGAGGTCGAAGCGATGCAGACCATCACGAATCGCCGCAAGCTCCCGCTGCCGCCAGTTGCCCTCGCAGGGCTTGCGCTGCTCCTGGGCGCGGCGGCGTGGCCGCCCGACGCGGCGGCGCAGACCGGCTCGCAACCGGTGACGTTCACGCGGGACGTGGCGCCGATATTCCAGCGCTCGTGCCAGGCGTGCCATCGTCCGGGCTCGATCGCGCCGATGTCGCTCGTCACGTACGAAGATGTGCGGCCGTGGGCGCGGGCCATCAAGGACAAGACCTCCCGCCCCGACAACGACCCGGACCGGATGCCGCCGTGGTTCATCGAGAAGAACATCGGCGTCCAGAGCTTCAAGGAAGACATCTCCCTGAGTCCGGTAGAGACCGCGACCATCGCGGCCTGGGCGGACGGCGGCGCGCGGCGCGGCGACCCGGCCGACCTGCCGCCGCCGGTCGAGTGGCCGGCGGGCAAGGACTGGTCGTTCGGCGAGCCGGACCTGGTCGTCTCGTCGCCCGGGCATACGCTCGAGGCGGTGGCGGCGGACTGGTACGGCCTGCTCGACGCGTCGCCGACGGGACTGACCGAGGATCGCTGGGTGCAGGCGGTCGAGGTGCGCGAGGTGCTGCTCGACGAGGCGACGGTCGACCGCAAGTCGGGCGACCTCAACCTGTTCGTCGTCCACCACGCCGTGATCTCCGCACGCGAGCGGTCGGAGGAGATCCAGACGCAGTCGCGGCCGACCACCGCCCGCGGCCCGACCGACCTGTTCATGGTGGTGCACGAGGTGGGCCAGAACGCCACCCACTATCCCGAGGTGCTCGGTGTCCGGCTGCCGGCCGGCGCGGCGCTGAACTGGGACCTCCACCTGCACTCCATCGGCGTCGAGGTGCCGTTCCGGATCGACGTGGCGTTCAAGTTCCACCCGCGGGGCTGGGAGCCGAAGTACAGCGGCCGCGGCGGCATGATCAGCTACCTGACCTTCGACATCGACATCCCGCCCGAGGAGCCGAACGCCAGGATGGAGGGCATGCAGCTCGTGACGCAGCCGGGCCTCATGATGACGTTCGAGCCGCACCTGCACTCGAGCGGCAAGCGGATGTGCATCGAGGCGATGTATCCCAGCGGCCTGAGCGAGATGCTCAACTGCGCCGGCTACAACCACAACTGGGTGAAGGTGTACGTCTACGACGAGGACTCGGCGCCGCTGCTGCCGGCCAACACGCTGCTGCGGGTCACCGCCTGGTACGACAACACGCTGAACAACCCGCGCGTGGTGGATCCGCGCAACTGGAAGGGGTACGGCAACCGCTCGACCGACGACATGTTCCTGAACCTCTCCCGGTTCGTGCCGATCACCCAGGAGCAGTACGACGAGGAGCTGGAGCGGCGGCGCGAGCTCGAGCGCGCGCGGCTGACCCAGAACAACGACTGACCGGCCGCCGCGGCTTGCAACGATGAGAGCGCACAGCCAATTCACGTGGACGGCGGCGGCCGTCGCTGCCGTTGCGGCGGCCCTGCTGCTGGCGGGCGCGCCCGGCGACAGCGGCGGGCAGGTCGTCTACCGCAGCGGCCAGGACATCGCGCCGGCCTTCGACGGCTGGGAGGAGCGCCCCGACGGAACCTTCGACCTGGCCTTCGGCTACTTCAATCGCAACTGGGACGAGAAGCCGTTCGTTCCGGTCGGCCCGGACAACAATCTGGAGCCGGGCGGGCCGGACCAGGGGCAGCCGACGCTGTTCCAGCCGCGCCGCAACCGGTTCGCCTTCCGGATCAACGTGCCCGCCGACTTCGGCGAACGGGAGATCGTCTGGACGCTGACGGTCAACGGCAAGACCAGCCGGGCGTACGGCTCGCTGCTCCCCGGCTACATCACCGACGCGGAGCTGCAGCAGTTCGACATCGGCGACTTCGGCCACAACAACGAGGAGATGCGGGCCAACCTGGCGCCGACCGTGCGCGTGGAGGGCAACCTGCAGCGCACCGTGGCCGTGGGCCGGCCGCTGGCACTCGCGGCCGTGGCGGCCGACGACGGCATTCCGCCGGTGCACGCCGCGCCGCTGCGGCTGGTGGGCCGGCACGGCGCCTGGGGGCTGCGCGTGGCGTGGATCGTCTACCGCGGCCCCGAGAGCCACGTGAGGTTCGACCCGTACCAGTTCAAGACGTATCCCGACTACCGCAGCAACTCGCCGTGGACACCCGGCTGGGAGCCGCCGCCGCTCCCGGCGGACGGCCGCTTCCCGGTGACCGCGACGTTCAGCCGGCCCGGAGAGTACGTGATCCGGGTGCAGGCGCACGACGGCGGCCTGAAGGACACCGAGGACGTGACGGTGACCGTCACGCCCTAATCGAATCCCCGCCGCCGCGCCTGGGCGCGCTTGGGACCATCAACGGAGGCAAGCCATGCAGGTCGAGCCGCACGAGTCCGGACTCGCGTTCACGCGGGAGCATCGTGGGGGGGGCGGGGTCCGCTTCGCCGCGCTGACCCCAGTGCTGCTCGCGGCGCTGACGTTCGGCGCCGGGTGCGCCGGCCGGCCGGATGCGGCCGCCGGCGGCCAGGGCGACGAGGCGGCGCGGAGCGACGTCGAGCGGCTCCTCGCCATCGAGGAGATAGGGCGGCTCAAGGCGAGCTACTTCCGCTGCCTGGACACCAAGGACTGGGCCTGCATCGCGACGCTGTTCACGCCCGACGCGACGGCGGTCTACAACGTCGAGGGGTCAGGCGACCTCGCCACGCCCGACAACCCGGTGACCGGCAACGACGCCATCGCCGCGTTCATCCAGCGCGCCGTCGAACACCTGGTCACCATCCACCACGGGCACATGCCGGAGATCGAGATCACCTCCCCCACCACCGCGACCGGCATCTGGGCGATGTTGGACATCCTGCAGGAGCCCGGCGGGGAGAACCTGGTGCATGGCTGGGGCCACTACCACGAGACGTACGAGCGGATCGACGGCCGGTGGCAGATCAAGACGCTCCGGCTGACCCGGCTGCGGGTCGACCGCGCGGAGTGACGGACGCGCCGACCCCCGCCCCGCGCCAGACCAGGAGTCTGCGCCGTGGGAACGGAGCGGACTCCGCAGGGCGCGCACGGCCTACGGCTGAATGGGGCTGCCGTCCGGCCGGGTCAGCTCCGCGCAGCACACGCCGTACGTGCCCGGCGCCCGCGAGGGGTTGCCCACCGCACGGATCTCGTCGCCCGCGTTGATCGTGTCCGGCGTCCATCCCCGGCGGCTCATCGAGACCGCCGGTCCCATCTCGATCTCCCAGGCAATCGTGGCGCCGTCGTCGCCGGCCCCCTCCAGGTACAGGAACGAGTGCGGGTTCTTGAACTCGAACCGGGTCACGACGCCCAGGGCCTCCACGCTGCGGGTCCCGTCGTAGAACGGCGTGCTGGCGTGGTGCGCCACCGCCGGCGCCACTGTCAAGCACCCTGCCGTCAGACACGCTATCGCGAACCATCGCGGAACTGCCACCTCACTACCCTCCTTGGCTAGCGGTACTTCGGGACCATGAAGCGCACGGGATGCCGCGCCTCCTCCGGGTCGCACTCGTACGCCTGCAGCCGGTAGCCGTCGGGCGCCGGCAGCCACTGCGTGGTGTACGACGCCGGCTCCCGCAGGAAGAGTGAATCCTCCACGGTGACGGTCACCTTCAGGGCCTCGCCCTCGCGCCAGTAGCGTTCGGTCACGCGCTTGAGCTGCGAGGACGGGATGCCGTTGTAGTCGTCGAACCCGGTTATGTCGAACACGAAGTGGGTGGTCTCGACCAGCAGCGCGCCGTCCTCGTAGCGGCCCACCGAGAAGCCCTGGATGCCGTAGTCGTGGACGGTCGGCTGGCGTCCGTCGAGCCAGACGGTGCGCAGCACGTCGTCCTTTTCGTAGCGGAACAGCACCCGCTCGGGCCACTGCACGACCTCCATCATGTAGGGGTCGTACTGCAGGGCGGGCGGCGTGGCGGGCACGCAGTCGTACTTCTGCGCCAGCGCCTCGTCGAACACCTTCTGATAGGCGAGAGCCCGCTCGTTCAGCACCGGAAAGTTGTCGGGCGTCCACGGCATGTTCGGGCCGTTGACGGGGCGTGCCCGGGGGCTCCCGTCCCAGACGCCCACCAGGCGCGGCACCTCGCCGGCCGTCCCCGGGGCCGACTGCGCCCCCACCTCCGGCCCGCCGGCCGCCAGCATCACCGTCAGGAACAAGATCGGCGCCGCCACCCGGACGGCCCCCCAGGCAACGAATGGGCTGTGTGTCTTCCGCATGGGCATCTCTCTCTCCGCCCCGCGAGTCTACACCTATAATTGCTCGCGCGCGATGGACGCGCGGGGAGGACTTCTCATGCAGCTCACGAGGCTCTCGATGGCGGTCGGCGCGCTGGTCGCCGGCGCCCTGGTCGCGGTGGCGGCCGGGCAAGGCGCGGCGGCGTGCGGCCCGGACGGCGATGTGCAGTTCCTGTGCGGAACGGTGAGCCCGGAGGACCTGCTCACGGTGCCCCGGACCCCCATGGTGCTCGTGTCGAGCATGGTGGAAGAAGGCCACCTCGTCCTGGCCGACACCCGGGACCACACGACGGCGGTTCTGTTCCCCGCCGCCGGCGCGCGAACGCGGCACGATACGGCGACGTACGGCGCGTGCCCCGGCCCGCCCACGGCCCGCTTCCAGCCGCACGGCCTGGGTCTGCGCCAGGGCGACGGCGACATCCACACGGTGTACGTCGTGGGCCACGGCGACCGGGAGTCGGTGGAGGTGTTCTGGCTCGACATGGGCGGCGCGCAGCCGCTGATCACCTGGGTCGGCTGCGCCGTGGCGCCGGACGGCGTGGGCCTCAACTCCGTGACGGCGTTGCGCGGCGGCGGCTTCGCCGCCACGAACTTCGCGCGGCCCGAAGGCGAGGTGTGGGAGTGGCGGCCCGGGCTCGGCTGGTCGGAGGTGCCCGGCAGCACGATGTCCGGCCCGAACGGCCTGCTGGTGTCGGACGACGGCCGCTGGTACTACATCGGCGGCTGGGGCACGCAGTCGGTGGTCCGCCTGTCGCGCGGCCAGACGCCCGTCGACAAGTCCGAGGTGAACCTCGGGTTCCACGTGGACAACCTGCGCTGGGCGCCCGACGGCTCGCTGCTGGCGGCCGGCCAGGGCGCGGGCAGCGCCGCCGCGGTCTTCGATTGCGTCGGGGACGGCGCCTGCGACGGGCTCACGGCCCGGGTCGCGCGCGTGGACCCGGAATCGCTCGCTGCCGAGCAGATCGTCAGCTATCCGTCCACCGACGGCCTGATCATCGGCACGGGCGCGATCGAGGTCGGCGACGAGATCTGGGTCGGCGGCGCCGGCGGCGGCGACCGGATCGGCCGTTTCCCATCGAGGTAGCAGCCGCTCAGCCGGCGTCGAAGAGCCGCTCGAAGTTGCCGCCGAAGATCTGCTCCCGGGCAGGCGGGTCGGCCCCCGCCTGCTCGAGGGCGTCCGCCTGCGCCTCCCACACCGGCCGCTGCCAGCCGCGCGGGAAGAACGACGAGTCGGTGCCGAACAGGAGGCGCTCCGGCCCGACCACGTCCAGCGCCCGGCGGAAGACGTCCGCCAGCGTCAGGCCGGGATGGTACCTGATCCAGCCGTTGGAGCTGGACGTGTCGAGGTGGATGTTCGAGCAGAGATCGGCCGCCATCAGCGCCTCGCGCAGGAGACCGGCGCCGAAGTGGGGCACGATGATCGGCAGGCCCGGATGGGCGGCGGCGAGCGGGGGCAGCGCGAGGGGGTCTCCGAGCCGGACGTCGAAGCGGCTGGGCAGCCCGAGCTTCCGCCGCACGCCGACCGACAGCACGCCGCAGTGGACGAAGACGGCGGCGCCCGGATGGGCCGCGGCGACGTCGACGACACGCCGCACCCGCTCGTCGTCGAGCCGGTAGCGGTGCATGGCCGGAAACAGGCAGACGCACCGCAGGCGCAGGCGCCCCAGGGCGTCCGCGGTCCGCCGCGGGGCGTCCTCGCGGGTGGGGTCCAGCATGAACCAGCCGACGAAGCGGCGCGGATGCCGCGCGGCCGCCTCCGCGACCGACTGCTCGTCGCCGGGCACGCTGGCGATGAGGGCCGCGCGCGAGACGCCGTGCCGGTCCAGCTCCGCCACCCAGCGGTCCGCGAGCTCTTCCGGCGGGCCGGGCGCCTCCCAGCCGAGGGCGGCGGTCGCCGCCAGCGCGGGATCGCCGGGTCCCAGGTCCGGCACGTCGCGCGCCAGCGCCTCGAAGAACCGTCTCGAGAAGAAGTGGCAGTGGGCGTCGTGAAGCATGGGGGGATCATGCCAGACATCGGAAGCGGCCTCGTCTACTACGTGGTCTTCCTGCTCTCGACCACGCTGCACGAGGCCGCCCACGCGTGGGCGGCGCTGCGCGGGGGCGATCCGACCGCGTATCACGGCGGCCAGGTGTCGCTCGACCCGCGGGCGCACATCCGGCGCGAGCCGTTCGGCATGGTGGTGCTGCCGCTGCTCTCGGTCGCGGTCTCGGGCTGGCCGTTCGGCTTCGCGAGCGCGCCCTACGACCCGTACTGGGCGCAGCGCCACCCGCGGCGGGCCGCCTGGATGGCGCTGGCCGGTCCCGCCGCCAACATGCTCCTGGTGCTGGGCGCGGCGGTGCTGATCCGCGCCGCCGCAGGTGCCGGCCTGCTGGCCGCACCCGGCGCGATCGGCTTCGACCACGTGGTGACGGCCCAGGCCGGCGGGGCATGGCCGGCGCTGGCGTTCCTGCTCAGCGTCTTCTTCTCCCTGAACCTGCTCCTCGCCGTCTTCAATCTCATTCCGGTGCCGCCGCTCGACGGCAGCGGCGCGCTGCCGCTGCTGCTGAGTCCGGAGGCCACGCGGCGCTACCAGGCGTTCGTCTGGGGTCAGCCGGCGTTCGCGTGGATCGGCATCCTGGTGGCCTGGCAGGTATTCGACGTGGTGTTCCAGCCGCTGTGGCTGGCCGCCGTCAACCTGCTGCACCCGGGGGTCTCGTACGGTTGATCCGGGGGCCTGCACGCATGCGCGACGATCTCAAGAGCCGGGTGCAGTCGCAGTTCGGCGCCGCCGCCGACGACTACGCCACGAGCGACATCCACGCCCGCGGCGAGAGCCTGGCGGCGTTGCTGGAAGTGGCGCGGCCGCAGCCGGACTGGACGGTGCTGGACGTCGCCGCCGGCGCGGGCCACACGGCCTTCGTCCTGGCGCCGCACGTGTCGCGGGCGGTCGCGGTCGACCTCACGGAGGCGATGGTGCGCAAGACCCTCGAGCTGGCCGCCGCCAGGGCGCTGCGCAACGTCCGCGGCGCGCGGGCCGACGCCGAGCGCCTGCCGTTCGCCGGCGGCAGCTTCGATGCCGTCGCCTGCCGGCTGGCATTCCATCACTTTCCGAATCCCGGGCAGGCGCTACGGGAGTTCAGGCGGGTGCTCAAGCGCGGGGGCAGCCTGGCGCTGGCCGACAGCGTCACCGTCGACGAGCCGACCGCGGCCGCATACTACAACGAGTACGAGAAGATCCGCGACCCGTCCCACCACCGTGTCTATTCCGTGCAGGGCTTGCGCGCGTTGCTGGCGGCGGCCGGCTTCCGGGTCGCCGCGACCGGCGAGCTGACCAAGGAGGTCGAGTTCCACGAGTGGACCGACCGCCAGCGCGTATCGGGAGCCGACAAGGACAGGCTGCTGGCGATGATGCGCGATCTGCCCGTCGCGCTGCGGCCCGTGATGGCGCCGCGCTGGGCGGACGGCACGCTCTACTTCACGCTCGCCGAGGCGGTGCTGCTGGCCAGGCTCGATTAGGGCGTTGGCGTCGGACGCCATGCAGGAAGTCGTGCCAAGCCGCATGCGCTGAGACGTTCCACCGCAGCCTCGATCATCCTGTCATCGAAAAGCTTCTGTTTCCGCCGCGCAGCGGCCGCGCTCGTCGGCCAATTCGCAAGCCCTTCGCGCAAGCTCCGCACTTCCGCTGCGCAGCCGGCCTTCACGATGAGCCAATCCAGCGTTGCAAGCAACTCCATGCCGAGTGGAGATTCGAAACCGGCGATGAGTTCTGACGTCTTGTCCAGCGGCAATCGATACGGCGCCGCCCAGGGGTTCGCAAGGTAACTCGCGATTTCCTCACGCCGGCCGTCATCAAACCAGATCAGCTCCTTGGGTCCTGCGTCAGCGAGGCGCCGCTCGCAATGGAGATAGCTGCCATCCACTGCATTCAGCAAGTGCCGCAACCGGTCGGCGTAGGGCCCGTAGCGATGCGCCACGAACTCGAGCTCCAGCACGTTGTCAACCTTGTACACGTCGATCCAGCGGTTCACGAACCACGCGAGCTTCTGCACCTCGAGATTCGCGCACCCGAGGCCGAGGACTTCGTACCGCCGAATCAGTTCCGCTATCAACGCTCGTGGCACCGTCAGCCCCTCGACACCCGCGCCCTTGGGCGCGTTGGGGTACGCCTGTGTGGGCCTGTACAGCGACACGTCGACATCTGGAACCGCATCGAGTGCCGCCTCGATGTCGCGGCGCACGACCTCCCAATCGAGTCCACCGTTACCGCATCCTAACGGCGGTAGTGCGACTGACCGAATCTGCCGTTCACGGATCACACGTACGAGGTCGCGCAGGCCGTCGCGAATCCATTCGATCCTGGAGGGATGGCGCCAGTGCTTCTTCGTGGGGAAATGCAGGATGTACTTGGGGGCAATCAGTGACTCATGCTCGGTGACGAAAATGCTGCCGACACGTACGGCACCAGCTTTCGCAGCCGCTTGGTAGGCTCTCGCGCTTTCCGGAAACGCCTCGCGAAACATGAGCGCGACACCCTTGCCCATCACGCCGACTTCGTTGACGGTGTTTACGAGCGCCTCTACCCGCGCATCAAGCAGGTTGCCCGTTGCGTAACGAACCATGAGCAACGCCCCTCAGAGAAACCAGTGGTTCCGACAGACGACCTCGATCTGCTGGCCGGAATTGCGCACCATCGCCCCAATGCGTCCCCGCTCCGGCTCGCTGGTGCAGGCGATTGCGGCGATTCGCTCGACTGGCAGATGACGATAGATCAGCGCTTCGGCCTGGTAACGCTCCACCTTCTCGAGATTGTCCGGATCACGACGGAAGTCCTGCCGCTGCCAGTAATTCCACGCGAGGCGGTCCAGGTCATGGAGCGAACTCGAAAACATTGCGATTTGCATGAACGCATGCCGATCAGTGAATACGAACCGCACACCGTGCCTCGCGAGAGAGAGCAGGGACGACACAAGAAACACAAGGTCTCTGGACGGTCGTCGGGTGATGTTGTTCCAACCGGTGCGGATGTTGTAGAGCATCGGTGAACACGGCGTGAAATAGAATGGGACATAGTGATCCAACGTCCCGCCCGGGGCGACCGGCACCGTCCTTGTAGGCCGTTTCCCGATCAGGTCAGTGTTGCCGATCTCGACGAAGTTCGGATCCTGCACGTCGGACGCCTTGCAGTGCAAGCCGTGGTCCAGAGTCCATGGCAAGTTTGTCCACGTGCGTCGCCCTGAAGATGAGTGCTCGCTGCGGTGTAAGTTCGTTCACGTTGGAGATCATGCAATTCCCGCACCACACCCCGTCGTTACCACGCTCACCGCGCGGAGGAGCGGGTACGGGTCGGCCTGATCCGCCGGGGGCGTCGTAGCCGCCCCTACAGCCCGAGTCGCTCAGCGAGGTCGACGAAGTCGGTGGCCACGACGTCGAACGCCGGATCGGGCGTCAGATCGCGCCCGCTGTCCGGGCCGTACTCGAGCGGCCGCGGCACGTAGGCGGTGCGGAACCCGACCGCGGACGAGGCGCGCAGGTCGCCCGCGTGCGCCGCGACCATCATCACCTGCTCCGGCGCGAGACCGAGCAGATCCGCGGCGGTCCGGTACACGATCGCGTCCGGCTTGTAGGCGCGCGCCAGCTCGGCCGACAGCACGGCGTCCCACGGCAGCCCCGCCGCCTTCGCCATGTTGACGAGCAGGGCCACGTTCCCGTTCGACAGCGTGGCCAGCACGTAGCGCGCGCGCAGCCGCGTCAGGCCCTCGACGGCGTCAGGCCAGGGGGTGAGCCGATGCCACGCGTAGTTGAGCTCGACGCGCTCGGCCTCGGTGAGGCTCTCGAGACCGAACCCCGGAATCAGCTCGTCGAGAATCATCCGGTGCAGATCGTCGATCTTCGTCCACGGCAGCTCGCCCTGCCGCACCCGGTTCATGGCCGGCCCGTAGCCGCCCCGCCAGCGTTCGGCGAAGGCGACCCAGTCGGCGTCGAGCCCCTTGCGGGCGCCGAGCTCGCGCGCCTCGCGCGCGATGCTCGACCGCCAGTCGACGACCGTGCCGAAGACGTCGAACGTGAGCGCGCGCACGCCGCGCACCCGCTCGGGCAGATCCTGCGCGGCGGAGGCGGCGCCCACCTGCCACGCGGGCCGTGCGCCGGCCGCCATCAGAATGCCCGCCCCGAGACCGAGAAACCGGCGACGTCCATGGATCTCTCCCATCTCAACAGCCCCCGGCCCGCGCCTCAGCGCCGCGATCGACCAGCCCCGACGCGCGGGATCGATGAGTCATGCGCAACTTCGTCAGTGACCGGATTGTAGTCCGCCACGCTGGGTGTTGCCACCGGCAGGCAGGCGCCGTTCCAACCGGTGGGCACCCGGCCGCACGTCCGCGGCCGGCGCCATGGCCCCGTCACCCGGCCAGCAGCACGGCTGCGGCGACCACCGTCGCGGCCGCCCACAGGGTGCGCCGCGTGCGCGCCTGCTCCGCCGTGAAGTCCGCCCGCAGCCGGGCCATCTCCCGCCGCAAGTCGGCGACATCCTTGATCGTCGCCATCCGGCGCAGCACCTCGTCGAGTGCCTCGTCTGCCATGCGCCTAGTATGCGAGACCCCGGCCGGCGCGCCAACGACCGGCCGGCGCGGACCGCGAATGTCGTCGTGCGCGGCGTATCGCGGGCGCCCGGGACGCCGTGGCGGATCGACAGCCCGGCGCTACCGGCGCCGCGGATACTCCTTCACATAGCCGTTCCTTGGATTCGACAGCACGAAGCTGCCGTCCACGCGCGCCGTCAGTTTGAGGTAGTGTGCCGTCGTCTCGTCGAGGTTCGCGATGCGCGGCTCCGACGTGTTCAGATCCGGTCCGCCCGGACGCGAGGTCTCGTGGAGCCGGAGGTTGCCGTCCCTCGGCATCGAGTAGTGCAACTGCCAGATGTCTTCGAGACCCGGCGCTGTCTTGATTGTCAGGAAGTGCTCCGGCGAGGCGCCTTTCGTCCCACCGTTGTTGATCACCGAGACACGCGGCTGCAATCCTTGGACGAGCGCCGGCAACCCCGCGCCGTTCAGACCATGACGAGTCGCCAGATACAGATCCACCGTCCCCAGCATGTGGTCGGGGCACGCGAGGTCGTGCTCCTTGTTCCACGTCAGATCGCCGAGATCCACCATGCTGAAGTTCCCATGCCTGATCACCACCCCGACCGAGCGCGCATCCTCGCCTGCGTCAGGCGGCAGCGGCGTGAAGTCGCGGCAGAGCGGGTTCGGCTGACCCGCGCCAGGCAGCGGCTCCGCCAGCGCCGTGCCGTCCGCGGTCACGATCTGCACGTCGAGACCGTCGACCGGGATCCGGTCGCCCGGCCTGGCCACGATGTGGCGGCCGCTCGCGCGCACGCCGGCATATGCCCGATACGCGTTCCCACCCGGATCGATCGGCGCGCCCACGTCGACGTAGTTGAGGATCGGCATCCTGGTCACGAGCGCCGGCGTGCCGCCCAGGTGATCCCCGTGGAGGTGGGTGACCATGTGGTAGTCGATCAGGTCGAGACCCGCCTCGGCGGCCGCGGCGGCGATCCGGCCCGCATCGCGTTCCCCCGGAAAACCGCTGTCGATCAACAGCGACTCACCCGACGGCGCGACGACCAGCGTGGCCTGCCCCCCTTCGACATCGACGAAGTAGACCTGGAGCGCCTCCTGGCCCAAGGTGGGCACCAGCCCGAGCGCCGCGCCGACGACGACGGTGGCGCCCCATCGCAGTACAGCCTGCATGACAGCCTCCTTCCGGTGTCGAGTGAACGTCATGCGTCGGTCGCAGTATATGGCGCTCCGGGCTTATACTGGCCCCACTTCCCGTCGATCAGCTGAAGGAGGACTGCCACTCATGTCACACCGATGCTGTCCGAACCGACGATGTCTTCTGGCAGTCGCGATTGCCGTCGTGGCGCTGGGTTCAGTCGGCGTGCGCGCTCAGTCCGCCGGCGGGTTCGTGCCGGTGACCGATGCGATGCTGCAGGACCCCGACCCCGCCGACTGGCTCAACTGGCGCCGCACGCTCGACGGGTGGGGGCACAGCCCACTCGATCAGATCACCACGGACAACGTGGACCGGCTGCAGCTCGCGTGGAGCTGGGGTCTTGCCGAGGGGTCCCAGCAAACGACCCCCCTCGTGCACGACGGGGTCATGTACCTCGCGAATCCGGGGGCGATCGTGCAGGCGCTCGATGCTGCCAGCGGGGAGCTCCTCTGGGAGTACCGACGCGAGGCGCCGGCCGGTGACGGCCCTCCCGCGGGGGGCAGGCACCGCAATATCGCCATCTATCAGGACAAGATCTACCTCAATACCAACGACGCGCACGTCGTCGCGATCGATGCCCGCACCGGCGCGCAGGTATGGGACACCGACGTCGGGGGCGGCGTGGGGTTTCGGTACACGAGCGGGTCGATCGTCGCGGACGGCATGGTGGTCTCGGGCCTGACCGGATGCGGGCGATATCGAGACGACACGTGCTACATCGTCGGGCTCGACGCGGAGACCGGCCGCGAGGTCTGGCGCACCTCGACGATCGCCCGACCGGGCGAGCGCGGCGGCGACACGTGGGGTGACCTGCCGCTCATGTTTCGAGCGGGCAGCGATGCGTGGATTCCGGGCAGCTACGACCCGGTGACCCGGACGCTGTTCCACGGCACGTCACAAGCCAAGCCATGGGCGCGTACGGTCCGCGGGACCGACGGCGATGCCTTGTACACGAACTCCACCCTCGCGCTCGACCCCGCGACCGGTCAGATGAAGTGGTACTTCCAGCACCTACCGGGCGAGATGCTGGACATGGACGAGGTGTTCGAGCGCGTGCTCGTCGACTACGACGGGAAACGCTCGGTCTTCAGCATGGGCAAGATCGGCGTGTTGTGGGAGCTCGCCCTCGAGACCGGCGAGTTCAGGAGCGCAGCGGACCTCGGCTACCAGACCGTCGCCGACATAGACGCGACGAGCGGACAGGTCACGTATCGCGAGGGAACGAACCCGGTGATCGGTGAGGCGATCTACTGGTGCCCGAGCACGTCCGGGTTCAAGAGCTGGCGCGCGATGTCCTATCACCCGGCCACGGAAGCGTTCTACATCCCGATCATCCTCAACTGCGAGACCGGGGTGTTCGGACCCGTGGAGAAACGCGAAGGCGGGGGCGGCGCCGGACCGGTCCGCCGCACGAACCACTTCCATCCCGAGAGCCCGGATCAGCTGGGTGAGTTCGTGGCGATGAGCATGCGGACCGGCGAGGTCCTGTGGCGGCACCGCTTCCGGACGCCGATCAACAGTGCCGCCTTGACGACCGCCGGCGGCCTCGCCGTGGCGGGCGACTGGGACCGCCACCTCTACGTGTTCGACGCAGCCGACGGCGAGATCTTGTGGCAAACGCGGCTGCCCACCTCCGTCCAGGGCTTTCCGATCTCCTACGCTGTGGCCGGGAAGCAGTATCTCGCGGTGCCGACCGGCAGCGGGGGCGGCAGCTGGACGAGCCAGATACCCCTGCAGCTCACGCCCGAGAAGCGGCGGCCCGTCGGGGCCAACGGGCTCTTCGTGTTCGCGCTGCCTTAACGCTGGCGCTGGTCCGTGGCAGTCCGCGCCGGTCTAGAACGTGCGGATTTCCAAGTGAAAACACCGGGGAATAGTGATTTCTAGGGTCCGTGCCGGTCCGGGGCGGTTCGCCACAATCCAGGACTTGACTGTGGGCGTACCGTAGGTGTACTATTTCGGCCGAAGCGGGCCGATGCCAGTGGAAAGACTGACAGCGAAGCGGGCCGAGACGCTGCGGAAGCCGGGCCGGTATCAGGCGGGCGACACGGTGTACCTGGTCGTGGCCAAGGGCCGGACGGGCAGGGTCAACAAGCGATGGGTTCAACGGCTTCACGTCCAGGGGAAGCGGCGCGACATCAGCATCGGCACGTACCCGGCCGTCACGCTGTCCGAGGCCCGGGAGCGGGCGCACGACAACCGCCTGACGGCGAAGCGGGGCGGCGACCCGTCCGGGCGTCCGTCGACCGTGCCGACGTTCGCGGAAGTGTCCGCCAAGGTCGAGCGAGGGGGCCAGTGGCGCGGCCGGACCCGAGAGACGCGGCGGCGGACCCTGGCGCGGTACGCGGCGCGTCTAATGGGTCGACCCGTCGACCTGATCGACCGGGCGGCCGTGCTCTCGGTGCTCGGGCCGGTCTACCGCGACAAGCCCGCGACCGGCAAGCTCTTGCGCGGCTGGGTCCGGGGCGTGCTCGCGGCGGCGCAAGCTCTCGAACATGTCGACGTGAACGCGGCGGGCGAAGTGATCGACGCGGCATTGCCGAAGACCCCGAAGACCCGAGAGCATCGGCGGGCGTTGCCGTACGCGGACGTTCCCGCCGCGCTGGCGCCGGTCGAGGCGTCCGGGGCCGGTCCGGTCGTCAAGGCGGCGATTCGCTTCACGGCGCTGACGGCGGTACGGTCCGGCGAGGCTCGCGGGGCGACGTGGGGCGAGGTCGACCTCGAGGCACGGGAGTGGCGCGTACCAGCATCGCGGATGAAGGCCGGGGCGGAACATCGGGTGCCGTTGTCGGATGCGGCTGTGGCCGTGCTGGAGGGCATGCGGGCGCATTCTGACGGCGCGGCCGATTCGCTGATCTTCCCTGGTGTGGGCGGGCGGCCGCTCAACGGCGACACCTTGATCAAGGCACTGCGAAGAGCGACCGGGACGGATGCGGACATTCACGGCTTCCGGTCGAGTTTCCGCACGTGGGCGGCGGAGCGGTCCGGGGGGACAAGGGACGTGGCGGAGATGGCCCTTGCCCACGTGGTGGGCGGGGCTGTCGAGCGAAGTTACGCGCGAAGCGATCTGTTCGACCAGCGGCGCGGTCTGATGGACCGATGGGCCGCGTTCGTGACCGGCCCCGTGCGCGGTCGGTAACACGCCCCGGTCGCCGCGAACCGACCTGCCCGCCCGCCCCAGCAGATCTCCGCCAGCGCCGTCCGCCCACAATGCAACGCTCATAGATGTCGAACGGCGGCGTGGCGGTTTCGTCCGACTTGTCTTTCGGCCACCCAGCAGCGACCTACCATGCTGTCATCTGTCGCACCGCCGACCGAAAAATACACTCCTGTTCGGCGTCAATTACTTTTGCCGCTGGGCGTCAAGAATTCTTGCCGGTCGAGAAGCCGTGAATTGGTGTCGAGGAGGATGATGCTTGTGCAGCCTGTGGGCGGCGCTCGCGTCGTCCAAAGCGGGGTGGGAGACGCGCTTCGTCGACGGTCCCAAGCTCTCCGGATGGTCCGCGCGCGTTTTCCACGCCGCTGGCAGGATGCACAGGCCGTCGGGAGTCGAACCGACCCGCGGGCAGGCGCTCGACGAGCTCGACCACGGCCCGAAAGCATGATCGGAACGTCGCCGCCGAAGCCATGCTCGGTTTTCGAACGGAACGCTCAGGAGGTCGCGGCTCGGGGGCGGCGCGGCAACAGCGGGCCCGGTGGCCGTCCACGAGGCGCGGGCGGTGGTGACGGCGACGTCGGGCGCGACGGGTCCGTTCGAAAGCTCGGCACGTCGAACTCGAGCACCACCGAGTGGTGCACCAGCCGGTCGATCGCCGCGGCGGTGGCCATCTGGTCGCGGAAGATCCGGTCCCACTGGCTGAAGACCAAGTTGCTGGTCACCATCACCGAGCGGCGCTCGTAGCGTTCGGCGAGCAGCGTGAAGAGCACCTCGGCCTCGTCGGGACTCTGCTGCACGTAGCCGAGATCGTCGAGCAGGATCACCTCGAAGAGGTCGAGCTTGCGCAGCCCTCGCGGCAGGTCGAGGTCGCGTTTGGCCCCAAGCAATTCCTGGACCAGGGCGTAGGCCGGCACGTACAACACGCTGTGGCCGGCCTCGACCAGCGCGTGCCCGACGGCGCACAGCGCGTGGCTCTTGCCGACGCCCGGTAGACCGAAGGCCAGCACATTGGTCGCCGTCTCGAGGAACGCCCCGGTGGCCAGCGTCTGCAGCTGCTGCACGACCGGGCCCGGCAACCGACCCGTGTCGAGCGTCTCGAACGTCTTGCCGGGCGGCAGGCGCGAGGCCCGTCGCAGCCGGGTAATCCGGCGCTGGCGACGCGCCTCGGCTTGGTGGCCGGCCTGCGTCAGCCGCGGCACCAGCTCGTCGGCCGCCGTCGTCAGGCCGAACTGCTTGAGCAGCGTCGTCGACGCCGTGCTCGCCGGCGTCATCCGTGCGGTCCGGCGAGGTCCGGCCGGGGACGTGGGACGAGGTCGACACGGCCGGGCGGGTGTGGACCGCGCCGGCCGTGCGGATGAAGGCGAAGGGCGAGTGGCACCGGGTCCCGCTCTGCGGCCGGGCGGTCGAGGTCCTCCACGCGACGCACACGCTCGGCGACGGCAACCGGCTCGTGTTCCCGATGCCGAGCGCCAGACCGCAGCCCATCGGGCCATCGCCCGCCGCTCCTCGGGCGTGAAGCCGGAGGTGACGAAGTCGCGGGGCTGCCCGTCGCCGTCGGCGGTGGTGATGACGCCGCAGCGGGGGCCGGTCAGCGCGGGCGCCGTCGACGACCTCGCGGAGCACGGTGTCGAGGTCGAGGCTGCCGCCGACGCGCGGGAGGGCCGCCGAGGGCGCGTCGCGTTCCCGCGGACTCTCGATCCCCCGCTCCGCTTCGTCTCGTTCGCTCAACGTCCGTCCTCCGTGGCAGGGGCGCCGAACCGCCGCCGGGGACTCTCGCCGCCAGCGGCCGCAGGCTATTTGGTCACAGTGAAGTCATACTATGCACATCAGTGGCCATGCATACGGCATGCTAATCGTCCTTCACGCCCGTGGATTCTGAGCAAAGTGACGCCTCTGCCCTGGCCTCTTGCACCGTCGCCTATTCAGGACATACACTCTGTTAGTCGGGCGCAACCCGAAGGCGCGCCAGATGCGACTGACGGTCACGCGCCTGACGCCGCGGTCGCGCGTGCGAGCCAGCGGGTGCTCCAGTGCGTGGCGCCGGGCGGCGTCGTCTCCAACGTGGTGATGACGACTTGGTCGTCGGTCACGGTGCGCGGTGGCCCGGCCGTGGCTCATCGAGCAATCCGTCGACCCGGTTCCGGGCGAAGCGCGTGTGCCACTTGCCGACGGTCGCCGGCGTCGGGCGACCGTCTCGAGGCTAGAAGGCCGGCGACGGACGGCCGAAGCAAGTGCCCGACGACCAATGCTCGTCGGGCGCGGGGGATGCCATGCGCCGACTCGTGCTCGCCGTCGTCCTCGCCTCGCTCGCCGACCGACAGCCCTGACCGCATGCGCAGGCTGCTAGTGTTCGCCGCCCCGCTAGTCCTTGTCGCCGCTGCGGTTCTCTACGGCCACTCAAGAGGTATAGCCTTCGATGTGCCCGCAGTTTGGTGGGCTATCGGGTGGTGGTGCATCGGCTATGGCTTCTACCGACAACGGGGCTATGACGAAGTCGCCGCCTCTTGGTTGAGCGTGGTAGCAGGGCTAATCCTGCACGCTGCTTTGTTTGCAGTCTTCTTGTCTGTCTGAAAGGATAACTGCCATGTCGAGAGCTACGTTTGTCCTGGTGGTTGTGTTGGGTTCGTCTAGTGCCTTCGCACAAGACCCAATGGCTGGCAACTGGAAGCAGAGGGTTTACATGAACTCTCAGGACTTCTACGGAAATCACTGCATAGCCAGGGCACAGCGGGGCCGCTATGACCACGACACAGCCATCGAGACAGCCGACTTCACCTTGACAACAAACGGCAACTACATCAACGGCACCAGCGGCAACACGCGGGTCCAAGGCAGCCGTCATGCCAACTCGGTTGTCTTTACCGCCATGAACTTTACAGACACACCAGAACCCATAGACGTCCCAGGGTGTGGAAGTTGGGTCCTTACGGGCTTCTCCACTGCCCATATGGGGGTTCTGAATGGTCGCTACATCTCAGGGACGTTCGTGACAGCGCTGTTCCTCGAAGACCAAGAGGACAACACAAGCAGCCTCCGTATCCAGGGCATCTTTGCGATGTGGAAGGTGGACTAAAGGTTTGGAGGCCCCGACCGGAGTCTCGTGAGGCCATCAGCCAGCGGTTCGCCGAGCTACTACCTGACCACAGGGAACACTATTACCATGTCCTTCCCATGGTTAGGGCAAGGCAGAGTTGCATTTCATTGGTCACTGGAGGGGGCGTCGGCTGCGCCTTCTCGACCACCTTCTTTTGTCACACCGACAACGCGGGCCGCGGCTCGCATACCGCGGCCGTCAACGGGGCAAAGCAGGAGTTGAACGCGCCGCGCGGTCGGAGTGATTCTCACTCTGGTAGACCTCCTGCGGAAACTGGGTTTACCGGTTGCGAGGACAAGCCCTATGACTGACAGACTCAAGAACTGGCTGCAGACCACTGCCTACGTGTCCACCATCGTTACGTGTGTCTTCCTCATAGGAAGCTCGGCAGTGGGCTACTCCGCAGTCGCATTCCGCTGGTCGGCGGCTTCATCCAGCAGGCCCCCGACGAGGGTGCCCCGGCCACGGAGCGTACCGACAACTGGATCTTCTTCGACGACGAGTCGATCTACGTGGGGGCCCGCGTCTACGAGTCGGTGCCGGAGTCGGAGTGGGTCGCCAACGAGATTCCGTCCCAGTCGCTCCGCTTCCGGCCCGGGGCCGACCAGGTATGGGGCATCCAGCTGGGCCGGGACATCCGGTCGAACTTCGAGGAGGCGTATCTGACGGCGGTGCCGATCTCGGCCGGTCCGGGGCAGTTCCGGCTGTCGGCCGCCGGTACCCTGGTGGGCTTGGAGGTGCCGGCGGACAGCCGCACGTTCGAGATCAAGCCCTACGCGATCGGCTCGCTCAACACCAGTACGCGGCACCGGCGGCCGAGCGCGCCGAGGGGAACGCGGATCCGGCCGGTCACTAATCGGCCGCAGCCGGGGCTGTCTGCACGGGCAGGTGGGACTCTTCACACTGCAGAAGGGCTTGGCACAGGCTGTAGACTGTAGTCGTCCAACTTGGGTTCACACTGCTGCGGTTCGACCCTCGAGGTGCCGTCACGACGATCTCACGACGCAAGGCGCTCTCCCTCGCCGGCTACTCCCTGGGCTTCTTGGAGTCGCGGACCGCGCAGGCCGGGCAGGACGACTGGCCCGACACGCTCGTCGAACCGCCTCTACGCGAGGGTTCCCGGCGCCGTTGCCCCTCAATGCCGGCGGGTCCGCGCCTGAGCACCCCGAGAGCGCGGCCGGGCCGATTACCGACCCGCTGATGTCGACGCTCGGCGGTAGAGAGCGGTAGAGAAGGGGGGACCTGATGCCCACCGCGTTGCTGCTGGCCCTGTTCGCGCAGGCGCTGCCACCGCTCGGACCGCTCGACGGCGCCGGGCTGCCGCCTACCGAGCTCGATCGGGTGCAGGTGGGCATGGTAGCGCCCGACTTTCGGCTGACCGACACCACGGGGGTCGTGCATCAGCTGTCCCGGTATCGTGGCCAGAAGAACGTCGTGCTCGTCATCTATCGGGGACACTGGTGAGGGAGCTGCGCCGCTCAGCTGGGACAGCTGAGACGCCTGCTCGACGACGAGGCGAAGGCGACCACGCGGATCCTCGCGCTGAGCCCGGACGACGCTGAAGGGGGGCGACAGATGAGGGCCCGCGTCGCCCGCGAATCCGGCGGCGCGCCCGACTTCCCGCTGCTCGCCGATCCGGACTTCGCCGTCATCAATCGCTACGGCGTGTACAACCCGGCCGGCTTCAACGGGCGGCGGGTGCCCCATCCCGCCGTCTTCGTGATCGACCGGGCCGGCCGGGTGACCTGGAAGTTCTTGAACACCGATGCCCGGATCCGGGCGGAGAACGCGGACATCCTGGAGGCGCTGGATCGGATCGACCAGTGAGGATCCGGGGGGATGGAGGCCGAGATGCCCTGGGCCGGAGACAGGGCAGATCCAGAATGGACAACAGCTTCGGCGGGATCGACATCTTCTGGACCAGCAAGACCAATCTGCGGACCGATCCCTGAGGGGATCGGGCGGAGGGCACCGTGATGGGACGGACTGGGGTTGACATGAGAGACCGAGGGCGGGCGAGCGTGCGGTGGGGGGCGGCTGTCGCGCTCTGCGTCACCGCCCTCTGTCAGGGGCTCAGCTCCGCGCAACCGCCGGCGGACGAGGGGGACGCCGCGCTGCGGACGCCGTGGGGCGAGCCGGACCTGCAAGGCATCTGGACCGACCCGACGGCGACGCCGCTCGAGCGGCCGGCGCGGTTCGCCGACCAGGAGCGCTTCACCGACGAGCAACGCACGGCCCTGGATGCGCAACGGGCGGCGCTGCGCCGCTTCGACACCCGGTCGGAGGCGGGCACGCCGCTGGACGTCGCCGGCGCCTACAACGCCGTCTACCAATCGGTGAAGCGGACCGGGCGTCGCACGTCGCTCATCGTGGACCCGCCCGACGGACGGGTGCCGCCGTTGACCCCGGCGGGGCGCCGGCGTGTGGAGGCCGACCGTCGGGGGCGTACCTCGTTCGAGGAGCTGGCGGGCGACTACGGCACCGAGCGGATGAACCGCGCCGATGGGCCCGAGGACCGCGGCCTCGCCGAGCGCTGTCTGGGCAACCGACTGCCGGCGCTCGGCGGCTATTCGCGGATCGTCCAGTCTCCGGGCTACGTCGCCATCTACTACGAGGCCGGCCAGGGCGGCGGCGGCAACCGGATCATCCCCGTCGATGGGAGCGCGCATCTCCCCGCCCGCGTGCGTCTGTGGTACGGCGATGCCCGGGGCCGCTGGGAGGGCACCACGCTCGTGGTGGACACCCGTCACTTTACCCGCAAGACGAACTACCGGGGGGCCCGCGAGGAGCTGCATCTGATCGAGCGGTTCACCCGGGTGGACGACCAGACGTTGCACTACGAGGTCACCATCGACGACCCCGCGACGTTCACGCAGCCCTGGACGGTCCTCGTGGAACTCGAGCGACAGGACGACCGACTCGACCGGATCTTCGAATCCACCTGTCACGAGGGGAACTTCGGCCTGACCGGCATTCTCGCGAACACCCGCGCCGCCGAGCGGGCGTTCGCCGAGGGGCGCGGTCCGAACCCGGCCACGACCGGCCTCGCCCTGCGCGCGGCCGATGGGACCGACGATCGCGACGATCCACTGCGGGGGCGGCGGCCGGGCCTCGTCGAGGAGACGCCCCCCGAGCCTCGATGAGGCCGAGCGGGGAACGCGCTGCGATCCGCGGGGGAGACAAGATGATGCGCGCTCGTTCGACATACGTGCTGGGCGGTCTGGTCACGGCGATCGGGCTCGCCACGCTCACGCTGACCACCACGCACACCATCGGTCAGACGCCGGCACCACCAGGGGTGCTACGGACGGCGGACGGCCAGCCGGATTTCAGCGGGATCTGGCAGGCGAACAACACCGCGAACTGGGACCTGCAGACGCACGTCGCGCGCCCCATGGTGGGCCAGCCCGGCGTCTACCCCGACATCCCCGTGCCTGCTGCCCCGGTGCTCGCCCTCGGCTCGATCGGCTGGGCACCCGGCGGCCTCGGCGTGGTCGTGGGCGACGAGATCCCGTATCAACCGTGGGCGGCGGAGCGGAAGCGGGAGAACGCCGAGCACTGGCTGGATCGCGACCCGGAGATCTTCTGCTACCTGCCGGGCGTGCCGCGCGCCATGTACCTCCCCTACCCGTTCCAGATCTTCCAGGGCACGAACAAGGTCATGATGATCTTCGAGTTCGCCAACGCCCAGCGCATCATCCACCTCGACGAGGTCGAGCCCTATCCCAACGAGGCCTGGATGGGCCACTCGGTGGCGCACTGGGAGGGCGAC
The DNA here is from genome assembly GCA_965222265.1 of Vicinamibacterales bacterium. Taxonomy (GTDB): domain Bacteria; phylum Acidobacteriota; class Vicinamibacteria; order Vicinamibacterales; family UBA8438; genus JAAXGX01. The sequence continues at coordinate 2,398,370 of CBDCTP010000003.1, read as the reverse complement.
ACCCTCGTGGTCGAGTCGACGAGCTTCACGCCCTACACCTGGTTCGACCGGGCGGGCAACTTCCATAGCGACGCCCTCCACGTGGTGGAGCGGTTCAGCTATCTCACTCCGGACGCTATCCAGTACGAAGCCACCATCGAAGACGAGCAGGTGTTCACACGTCCCTGGACGATCCGCATGCCGCTGTATCGACGGCTGGAGCAGCACGCGCAGCTCCTGGACTTCCGCTGCGTCGAGATGGTCGAGGAGACCCTCTACGGCCACCTGCGCAAGGAGCCGCTGGTCACGACGTGGGAGGGGGACACCATGCGGGTGGACATCACGCGCCGCTTCGAGATCGGCGACGAGCGGGTGTACGAGCGTCACCTCTCGGGTAACCCACCGGACCCGCGGTGAACACAGGAGAGACCTCCATGCACGGACCAACGCGCCTCCGCGCCGTGACCGGCGCCCTCGCCCTGCTCCTGGGGAGCCTCGTCGGCCCGCCGGCCCGGGCCCATCATGCGTTCTCGGCCGAGTTCGACGCCAACCAGCCGGTCCGATTCGACGAGGCGACCGTCACCAGGATGGAGTGGACGAATCCCCACGTTTGGATCTACATCGACGTGGAGCACCCGGACGGCACGGTCGAGCCGTGGGCGATCGAGGCGGGGACCCCGAACGTGCTCTTCCGGCGGGGGTTCACGAAGGCCTCTCTGCTCCCGGGCACCGCGATCGTCGTCGACGGGTATCGGGCCAAGGACGGCACGCGTCGCGCGAACGGCCGGGACGTCACGTTGCCCGACGGGCGCACCCTGTTTCTCGGGTCTCCGGGCACCGGCGCCCCGGACGAGCTGCGGTCGAGTGGCCGCTGACGACCAGCAGCCGCGCGCGGCGCCGGCGCCAGGGAAGATGTTCTTCCACACGCCGAATCACGTGGTCATCCTGAGCGAGATGATCCACAACGCGCGCAGCGTCCCGATCGACGCCGACGCACACATCGACGACGGCATCGCGTTGTGGAACGGCGATCCGCGGGCGCGTTGGGACGGCAACACGCGGTCGTCGAGTCGCGCAACTTCAAGGCGGTCGCCAACCAGCGCGGCCCCGGCTCGCGGGCGCCCCAGACCGAGGCGCGCCACGTCGTCGAGCGGGCGCAGGAGAGGAAGTCGGGAGGATTAGGGAGGGAGAATCAGGCTACGGACGAGAAGGCGCAGTTGCGGAGGAGAGCGGGCTGCGCGACAGCGTTCTTGGCCTTTACGCGGGAGTGCCAATCATGTGGAGAAGGACTCACCTCGGTATTTCGATCGCCGTCGTCCTCGGCATCGCGCTGGCCGCTACGGCCGGCCAGCCCTATCCCAATCCCTACCGCCTGGTGGACGGCTGGGCGAAGTTCCCCGACGGCCGGATAGTCGGAGCGGTCGGAGATGCGACCGTGGACAACGACGGCGAGCACATCTGGGCGGTGCTGCGCTGCGACGCGGGGCCGGAGCGCTTCGGTTGGGAGTGCCTGGACTCGGATCTGGACTCGGTCATCAAGTTCGCGCCCGACGGCACGGCGGTCGAGAGCTTCGGCGGCGGCATGTTCATCTGGCCGCACGGCATCGACGTCGACCCGGACGGCAACGTATGGGTCACCGACGCGGTGAGCGAGGCGCGCACGCCGGCAGGCGGCGACCGCGGACACCAGGTGGTCAAGTTCAGCCCGACCGGCGAGGTCCTGCTGGTGCTCGGCACGCCCGGCGAGGCGGGCAGCAGCCCGGACCACTTCAACGCGCCGGCCGATGTCGTGGTGACGGACGACGGCAGCATCTTCGTCGCCGACGGCCACGCCAACGAGACCAACAACCGCGTGGTGAAGTTCGACGCCGAGGGCAACTACCTGATGGAGTGGGGCAAGACCGGCTACGCGCCGGGCGAGTTCCGCACCCTGCACGGCATCGCCATCGACAACGACGGCCGCGTGTTCGTGGCGGACCGCTCGAACAACCGCGTGCAGATCTTCGATCAGGAGGGCAACTTCCTGGCGCAGTGGACGCAGTTCGGCCGCCCGAGCGGCATCAGCTTCGACGCCCACGGCCGCATCTACGTGGCCGACTCGGAGTCGGACGACGTGCAGAACCCCGGCTGGGAGCTGGGCATCCGCATCGGCGACGCCCGTAGCGGCTGGGTCGACGAGTTCATTCCCTTCGTGTGGGGCGACCCGCGCGAGGTCGCCGGCAACGGGGCGGAATTCGTGGCGGTGGACGCCGAGGGGAACATCTACGGCGGAGAGCCGCGGCCGCGGAACCTGCAGAAGTACGTGCGCGTAAGGCCGTAAACGGCACGACCTCGTTGGAACGATGGCCGGACTGATCGGAATCACCGATCGAAAGGAAACCCGACCAACGCCGCGAAGATCGCGCTCAAGGCACCGGCGCGAAGCATCCCTCATGCTCAACGGCGAGATCGCCGGCCTGAATCGATCACACGTAGCCACGGCGGCAAACGCCTGTCCATCTCTCCAGCACGGTCACGCCGCACGGCCCAGTCGGCCGGTCCTGATGAATGACCACGAGGTATCGCATCACCGCCCTCCTTTCGAACCCCACGTCCATCCCGCCTGGCCAACAGTCTTGCAATCAGCGCGACCGTTTGTGGATGCTACACACATGGACAGCGCGGCTCCCGGCGGCCTGAACGGCCGTCTTCGATCTCCCGCCGCGGCGGAGCTCGAACGCCAGCCCGCGGCGGCGCGAGTGCGTCGAGACACCCTCGATGCCGAGCTCGTCCGCCAGGACCTGCACGCGGTGGTTGATCTGGTGCGCGCACAGGGGGACCACGCGCTCGGTCTGCTGCGGTGTCGGGAACCTGCGGTTCGCAGGGCGTGCGTCACGCGACCGGGAGCCGCGGCCAGAGGGCCCGCCGCGATTCAGGGCGCTTCGAGAACGATATCGAACTCGACCCGCAGCTCGTGTCCGACGGGCGCCGGGCCACCCCCGACGCGCAGCGGCGGGATCCCGAAGTCGGCCGGCACCACCGTCGCCGTGCCGGTGAACCGATCCCCGCGTCTCAACGCGCGGAGATCGAGCGGCAGGAACCGGCCGTGCATTCCCAGCTCGCCTTGCACGAGCCAGACGCCCGCCTCGCGTTGGTCAATCGTCAGCGAGTGGTAGGTGACCCGGGCATACCGCTCCGCCTCGAGCCCCTCGGGCCCCAGCATCTGCGTCCGGACCTTCTCCCGCTCGTCCGCCGACTGCCCGGGATCGACGACGCGCAGCTGGCCGACGTTGATCACGAGCGCCAGGTGGGGCGTCTCGGTGTCCTCGACCGATCCCTCGGCGAGCGGCGCGTCGATTACATGAGCCGCGGTGGCCGCACCCGGGGCGGACACGTAGACCGTGACGGTGGACCGCTCGACGTCCATCCAGCGCAGTTCCGCCCCGGGGGTCGCGACCCATACCAGGATCCACGCGCCGACGGCGGCCAGTCTCGTCATCGGGTTCATTCTAGTTGAGGTTCGCTCCCGCGAACGCAGCCTTCCATCGGCCTGCCCCGGGACGTAGAATGGCGGCTAGTCAGGCCCCAAGTGTGAGGAGCTCGTGCCAATGCGCGTGACGCATCTGACGTGGCGCTGGATTGCGACGCTAATGCTGTGCGCGGTGCCGAACCTGGCGGCCGGCCCGCCCGATGCGCGTCTCGTCGAGGCGGCCGCCAGGGCCGATGTGGCGCAGGTACGCGCGTTGATTCGGCAGGGGGTGGACGTCAACGCACGGTACGGCGACGGCGCAACCGCTCTCCACTGGGCGGTTCACTGGGACGACCAGGAGCTGGCGAGCCTCCTGATTCGCGCGGGCGCCGCGGTCGATGCGTCGAACGACCTGGGCGCGACGCCGCTGTGGCTCGCCGGCCAGAACGGCAGCGCAGCCCTGGCGGAACGCCTGTTGACGGCCGGCGCCAATCCGAACGTCGCGCTCGTCTCGGGCGAAACGCCGTTGATGGCCGCGGCACGCAGCGGCGACGCACGGCTCGTCGAGCTGCTGATCGCGGCCGGAGCGGATGCGAACGCGCAGGAGAAGCGGCAGGGGCAGACGGCTCTCATGTGGGCTGCAGCGCAGAAGCACGCGAGTGTGGCGCAGCTGCTGGTCGCGTCCGGGGCGGACGTGCGGGCCCGCACCAAGGAATGGATGGAATACGTGCAGTTCGCCGGCGGCGCGACGCTTGGTGTGCTGGGGGGCGAGATCGAGTTGCCGCAGCACCGGAACGGCGGGTACACGCCGTTGCTGTTCGCGGCCCGCTCGGGCGGCGTCGAGACTGCCAGGGTCTTGCTCGCCGCAGGAGCCGACATCGATGAGCCCACCGGGAGCGGCACGACACCCCTGGTGGTCGCAGCGCACGCGGGCTTCGGCGGGTTCGGCGCGTTTCTGCTGGACCGCGGCGCCGATCCGAACCTCGCCGCGGGCGGATACGCGGCTCTCCATGCGGCGATCCTGCGAAGCGATCCGGCTCTCGTGAAGGCGCTCCTGGCGCATGGAGCGGATCCGGATGCGCGCATCGAGAAGGCCACACCCGTGGGACGCAGCTCCGGCGACTACGCGCTCACGCTCTCGCTGATCGGGGCGACCCCCTTCTGGCAGGCGGCATCCTACAACGATCTCGAGATCATGAGAGCGTTGCTGGCCGGCGGCGCCGACCCCGGGTTGACCACCCCGGATGGCAAGACGGCGCTCGCGGCGGCGCTGAGGCCGACAGGCCGCGGGGACCGTCGCTCGACGAGCGCCAACGAGCGTACGATTCTCGAGGCCGTCGAGCTCATCGTCGACCAGCATGTCGACGTCGATGCGGCGGACGACAAGCGTGGCGACACGCCGCTGCACATCGCAGCGACCGCGGCCGTTCGTGCGCGAGGCGGTGCGTCCGACGCGACGCTCGGATTCCGCTCGATCGTCCAGTACCTGGTCGATAGGGGCGCCGATCTCCATGCGGTGAATCACGGCGGGCAGACGCCCCTGGCGACGGCCATCGGCGCCGGGCCGAGGGCGGCGGACGCCGCAGAGCTTCTCCGGAAACTGGGCGCCACATACTGAAGGCACCGAAGCATTCCGCCGCGACTGCAGGAGAGGGCCCATGTTCAGGAATCGTTCGCTCGTCGGGCTGCTGGCGTTCTCGACCGGCTGCTGGCTGGTGGCCGCCTCCGGCTCCACGCGGGCCGCAGGTCCCGCGCAGCAGTCGACGGCGCACCCGGCTGCAGCGACATCCTCGCCCGTGCGGCCCGTCCTCGAGAAATACTGTCACGGCTGCCACAACCAGACACTCCGTACCGCGGGACTGATGCTCGACACGGCGGATGCCGAGCACGTGGGTGCCGACGCGGAGGTCTGGGAAAACGTCATTCGAAAGCTTCGCGCCGGCACCATGCCGCCCGCGGGCAGGCCGCGGCCCGACCAGTCGACAGTGGACTCCGTCATCGCCTGGCTGGAGACGGAGCTCGACGAGTTTGCGGCGGCCCACCCGAACCCGGGTCGCTTCGCGGGGGTCCGACGGCTCAACCGGTTCGAATACGAGGCGGCCGTCAGCGACCTGCTCGCGCTCGAGACCGATCTGTCGGACCTGCTCCCGATGGACAACACCTCCGACGAGGGGTTCGACAACAACGTGAGCCAGCTCTCGGTGTCGCCGGTCCTGATCGAACGCTACCTGACGGCGGCCCGGCGCATCAGCGCCGTTGCCGTCGGCGCTGTCCCGGAGGGTCCTACCGTAGAGAGGCACAACGTCCATCTCAACCTGATACAGGATGGGCGGATGAGCGAGGACCTTCCGTTCGGCTCGCAGGGCGGTGTCGCAGTGCGCCATCACTTTCCGGCCGATGGCGAATACCGCATCGGGATTCGTCTCCAGCGAAACTACAACGACTATATCCGGGGCATGGGCAGACCCCACGACCTCGACGTGCGCGTGAACGGGGTGCTCATCAAGCGGTTCACCATCGGCGGCGAGAACCATGGCACCCCGGCGCCATCGGGGTACGGCGGCAACATCCAGATGGGGACCGAGTGGGAACGCTACATCCACCATGCGGACGACAACCTGGAGGTCACCTTCGCGGCAAAGGGAGGCCCGCAGGTGATCGGCCTCTCGTTCGTGCGGGATCGGATTGAACCGGAAGGGATTCCTCAGCCGCGTCCGTGGGGCTTTGCCCTCGCGACCAATGAATTTCCGTTCGGGCACATGTCCCTCAGCCGCTTCGACATCACGGGTCCGCTGAATCCCGGTGGGCGCGGGACAACGCCGAGTCGTGCCCGCCTGTTCGTGTGCGAGCCGCGGAGAAGTGCGGACGAGGAGCCCTGCGCGCGGGAGATTCTGTCAACGCTGGCGCGCCGCGCCTATCGGCGTCCGATCGGAGAAGCCGATATCGAGCCGTTGCTCGCCGCCTACGCGACGGCCCGACAAGCGGGCAATTTCGATCTGGGCATCCAGTACGCGGTCAGGACCCTTCTCACAGATCCCAAATTCCTGCTCCGTATCGAGCGGGCGCCAACAAGCACCGCGCGTGGCGGCCTCGAGCCGGTGACCGATTTGGAGCTGGCTTCGCGGCTGTCCTTCTTTCTGTGGAGCAGCGTCCCCGACGATGAGCTGCTGACTCTGGCCATTCGCGGAACGCTCTCGCAGCCACGGGTGCTCGCGCAGCAGGTGCGGCGCCTGCTGCGCGACCGCCGGTCGACCAGGTCCCTCGTGGACAACTTCGCCGCCCAGTGGCTGCAGTTGCGCATGCTCGCGGACGTGTTTCGCGATCCCGAAATCTTTCCCGAGTTCGATGAGAATCTGCGCAACGGCTTCGAGCAGGAAACCAGGCGTTTCGTGGAACACACGTTGCGCGAGGATACGAGCGTCCTCGAGCTCCTTGGCGCCGACTACACGTTCCTCAATGAACGGTTGGCTCGACATTACGGCGTTCCGAACGTCTACGGGGAGCGTTTCCGTCGCGTGGAGTTGCCGGCTGACAGTCCACGGGGCGGCCTGTTGGGCCACGGCAGCATCCTGACCGTGACGTCGTACGCCAACCGCACGTCTCCGGTGATCCGCGGCAAGTGGTTGATGCAGACCATTCTGGGCATGGGTCCGCCTGCACCACCCCCCGACGTGCCGGCGCTGCCGGAACGCGGCGGCGGGAGTGTGCCGGTATCCGTCCGCGCGCGGCTCGAGCAGCATCGCGAGAATCCCGTGTGCGCCACGTGCCATGCGCCCATGGATCCCCTGGGCTTCGCACTCGAGAATCTCGACGGCATCGGCATGTGGCGGGCGACGGACGAAGGTACCGAGATCGATTCATCGGCCGTCATGCCGAACGGCACCCGGTTCGAGGGGCTGCGGGGACTGCGACACGTACTGTCGCGCCAGCCGGAACGGTTCGCGAGCACGGTCGCCGAAAAGCTGCTGGCATTCAGCCTGGGCCGGGCGCTGGAGCACACCGATCGGCCTGCCGTGCGGAAAATCGTGCGGGACTCGGCGCCCGGCGACTACAAGTGGTCGTCCATTGTTCTCGGCGTCGTCAACAGCACGCCATTTCGGATGAAGGCATCAGAGGAGAAGGTCGCGAGATGAACAGCATCGCGAAGCTGACGCTGCCACGGCGGACCGTACTGCGGGGAGTGGGCGCCACGCTGGCGTTGCCGCTGCTCGATGCGATGGTGCCGGCGCTGACTCCCATGGTCAAGACGGCGGCAAGGCCGATCAAGCGCTTCGGGGCCGTCTACACGCCGAACGGCATGGCGATGAAGTACTGGACGCCGACAGCGGTCGGGTCGAACTTCGAGTTCATGCCCATCAACCAGTCGCTGGCACCCTTCAGGAATCGGCTCGTCATGATTTCGGGGCTGAAGCTGCCATGGGACGCGCCGCATCCATCCGCGCCGTTCCTGAGCGGCGCCGTCGGCAATCCAGGCGAGAACAACATCGCCTGTGGCGTGACGATGGATCAGATCGTGGCGAGGGAATTCGGCCAGGAGACCCAGCTGGCGTCGCTCGAGCTCGCCATCGAGAATGTCGGCAACACGGGTCAATGCAGCGGAGGTTACAGCTGCGTCTATTCCAACACGATCGCGTGGCGCGACGCGACGACGCCGCTGCCGATGGAGAACAACCCGCGTCTGGTCTTCGAGCGGATGTTCGGCGAGAGCACGAGCACCGGCGCGGTGGCGCGGCGCGAGCGCCTCGAGGAGGACAACAGCGTGCTCGACGCCGTTCTCGAATCCCTCGCCAGGCTGAGGCGCGAGATTGGTCCGGTAGATCGCGACAGGGTCGACCAGTACGTCGAGAGCGTGCGCGACGTGGAGCGACGCCTGCAGATTGCCGAACGGCAGGCGACCAGGGAGCTGCCGCTCGTCAAGCGGCCCGCTGGCATCCCGCCCGGTTACGGGCAACATGCAAGGCTGATGTTCGACCTGCAACTGCTCGCGTATCAGACCGATCTGACTCGCGTCATCACCTTCATGATGGCCCGCGAACAGAGCAGTCTCACGTACTCCGAGATCGGGGTGCCGGATTCGCACCACCCGCTGTCGCACCACGCGCACCAGCCCGCACGGGTTGCGACGATGGCCAAGATCAACGCGTACCACTGCGGACTGTTCGCGGACTACGTCGAAAAGCTCAGAGCAACGCCCGATGGGGACGGCACGCTGCTGGATCACGTCATGCTCGTGTACGGCTCCGGAATCTCCGACAGCATGGAGCACGTGAAGGACAACCTGCCGATCGTTCTCGTGGGCGGTGGGGCGGGCACGATTCGCGGGGGACGCCACCTCGACTATGGTGGGGGGAATCGGTCGGACTGGGACACCGACGGCAGGGGCGTGAAGGCCAACGTCCCGCCGCTGTCGAACCTCTGCCTGACGCTGATGGACAAGCTGGGGGTGCCCGTCGACCGCCTCGGCGACAGCACGGGGCCGCTCAACATCGATTCCGAGGTCAGCCTCTGACGGACCGCTCTATCCGGATCGAGCCGTTCCTCGACGCGTTGCGACCACTGCTCGACGCGCAGGCCGCCCACGGCGCCTGGATCTTCGGGTCGCATGCCCGCGGCACGGCGGCGCCGGAGAGCGACATCGACGTGATCATCGTGGCCCCCACCGAGCGCCCGTTCGTCGACCGCTTCCGCGACTATCTGCCCGCCATTCTCGCCGCGGGCGCCGGCGTCGACATGTTCGTCTACACGCCCGACGAGTTCGCCCGGATGCAGGCCGAGGAGCGGCCGTTCCTGACGACCGCCCTCGAGTCGGCCCGCCAGGTATATGTGGGACAGCGCGGCTGAAGCGCGCCGCTGGTGGCTGCAGGCCGAGAACGACCTCGCGTTCGCCCGCGTCGCCCTGCGCGAGCGGTTCTTCGCGCAGGCGTGCTTCGTGGCGCAGCAGACCGCTGAGAAGGCGGTCAAGGCCATCGCCTACGGGCTCGGCGAGCGCACCGTCCTCGGCCACTCCATCGTCGTGCTGATCGACCGCTACGGCGACCAGGTGGCCGGCCTGCCGGAACTGCGGCGGGACGCGGGCGTCCTGGATCAGTACTACGTCCCCGCGCGCTACCCCAACGGCCTGCCCGGCGGCGTCCCGTTCGAGACGTTCGACGAGCCGCAGGCCGCCGGCGCCGTCGACGCCGCCGAGCGCTTCCTGCAGTTCGCCGCCCGTGCGCTACGGACGGGCTGATCGTCTCCGCGCTCCCTGCAGGTGCTCGTCGAGATCGAACCGCGCGCGGTCGAAGCGGCCGTCGCGCAGCCTGGCGTCGGCGATCCGATCGAGGCGGAACGCCACGCCAATCGAGCTTGGCCTCGACCAGCTCGAGCGCCTTGCCGATGTCCGGGGTGGTGCGTACGGCCGGGCTGCCGAGCACCAGCTTCAGCGCCGCACGCTCGCCCGCCGTCAGCGAACAGCGGCCGGATGGTTGGCCCTACTTCCCTTCCACCGAGAAGGCGAGCAGAACGTTCCCCGGCATGAAGCCGAGGGTGCTGTACCCCGAGTTGACGTAGACCATCCCGCCCGCCACCGTCGGCCCGGGGCCGTTCAGCGCCCCCCCACGCGCGGGCACGCCGTTGACGGTCTCGAACTCGCCGACGGTGTCGACGTCCCAGATGATGCGGCCGGAGGCCGTGTCGTAGGCGCGCAGGTGGCCGTCGAGGCTGCCCGAGAACACGACGCCCGGAATGCTGGTCACCGCGGCCGGCTGGCCGGTGTTGCAACCGGCGCGCGAGCCGCACGTGTCCTGGAACGGCGGCGCATCCCAGACCGTCGCGCCGTCGCCGCTGCGCACCGCGGTGAGGCCGCCGGCGTCGCCCGGCCCCTTCTCGAGCGCCTCCGAGCTCGCGGCGAACGTCAGGTCGCCGTCGGTGGCGATGCCCCACTCGATGCCGCCGAGGATGCCGCCGTCGCCGACGCGCGTCTCCCACGCGATCGCGCCGGTCTCGGGGTCGAGACCGTACAGCACGCCCGACTTCTGTCCCGCCAGCAACAGCTCGCGCCCGTCGTCGACCGTGGTAAGGACGGGGGAGCTCCCGAAGTCGTGGTCCGGGCCCGCGTCGTCGGGGCAGTTGGCGCGGCCCTCGGGCGTGGTCTCGAAGCAGGCGATGTTCCACGCGTCGCCGGGCAGCGTCTGCTGCGTCCAGAGGATGCGCCCGGTGTCCATGGCCAGCGCCATGATGGCGTCGCTCTCCGGCGCGGCCGGCTGGGTGTAGCTGTCGCCGGTGGCGACGTACAGCCGGTTGCGGGCCGGGTCGAGGGTCGGCGCGGACCAGATGGCGGCGCCGGACGGGCCCCAGAGCTGCGTGCCGATGCTGTTGCGCACCGTCGGCCGCGGCTCCTCCTGGATGGTGCGCGTTTTCCAGATCCGGCCGCCGTCAGCGGCGTCGAGGGCCACGACGCTCCCGATGAACGTGCAGCATTCGTAGGTCGGCATGGCGCCCGACCCTTCCTCGAGCGACGAGACCGGCACGTAGAGTCGTCCCTCGTGGAGCGCGGGGGCACCGGTGATCATCGCGTCGCCGTGGTCGTCCACCTGCACCTTCCAGCGCGCATCGCCGGTGGCGACGTCCACTGCGTAGACGTTGGCGAACGAGTCGCCGAAGTAGACGACCGCCTCGCCGCTGCCGGGGTGCGGGCCGACCGACGGGGCGGACCGGACGCCGCCGTCGGCCTCGAAGATCCAGTCGATGCAGCCCGTGCCGGCGTCGAGGGCGTAGACGAGGCCATTGCGGCTGCCGACGAAGACACGCCCGCCGACCACGCTCGCCTGCGAGCCGGAGGCGGTGACGCCCGGGAAGCCGAACGCCCACTTGAGCGCCAGCCGCGGCACCTCCTCGACGGTCAGGCCGGCCGCGGCGGCCGGCTGGAAGCGGGTGTTGCGCAGCCCGGCGCCCCAGCCGTTCCAGGCCGGGCCGGCGAGGGCATCGGCGCCGCCGGCCGGCGCCCTGCAGTAGGCGCTCGCGGGGATGACCTCTAGCGGGTCCCGGTAGGAGCCGGGCGGCCGGCCGGTGACGTACTCCGACACCGCCCGCCGTTCGGGCGCCGTCAGCGCCGCGCCCTGGCGGCGCATGCCGAAGGTGCTGAGGGCGATCTCGACGTCCTCCGGCGTGCGCTGCCGGAGCATCTCGCGCGTCGGCATGCGCGGCATCGAGCCCTCGTGGCAGCGGGCGCAGTGCTGCCGGTAGACCTGCTCGCCGTCGGGCGCCTGCTGCGCGGCCGACGCGAGACCGGCCGGACCGCAGAGGGCGGTAGCCATCGTCACGATGAGAATCGAACGCATGAGTCCTCCTGAATCGTTCATTCGAAGGGTGCGCGCGTACCCCGCGCGCACCGCCGCCGCCCTCACTCGGCCGGCTCGAGACGCAGCAGCCCCGCCTCGCCGGCGTCCGGGTCGCTGCCGAGGAAGGCGCCCCCCGTCAGCACGTACAGCAGGCCGTCCGGCCCCTGCTCGACGTCGCGGATCCGCTGCCGGAGGTCGGCCAGCAGCCACTCCCGGCGCTGCTCCAGGCCCTGCCGGTTGAACTCGATCCGCTCCAGGTGGCCGGTGCGGGCGATACGGCCGATCATCAGCGAGCCCGCGAACAGGTTGCCGCGCCAGTCGGGAAACCGGTCGCCGGTGTAGAAGACCAGCCCGGAGGGCGCGATCGACGGGACCCACACGATCTCCGGCTGCTCGAACTCCGCCTGCCACGGCTGCTCGGCCACGCGGGCGCCGAAGTATTCCCGCGAGTAGGAGACGTCGGGCCAGCCGTAGTTGCGTCCGGGCAGAATGACGTTGACCTCGTCGCCGCCCATCACCCCGTGCTCGCTCGCCCAGGGCTGGCCGGTCTCGGGGTGAATGGCGAGACCCATCGGGTTGCGGTGGCCGAGCGAGAAAACCTCGGGCGCCAGCCCGTCCCGGCCCGCGAACGGATTGTCGTCCGGCGCGCTGCCGTCGTCGCGCAGCCGCAGCACCTTGCCGACGTGGCTGGCCGGATCCTGGGCCTGCAACCGGATCCCGCCGAACGCGCCGCCGACCGTCATGTAGAGCAGCCCGTCGGGCGCGAACGCCAGCCGGGCCGCGCCGCCGGCCGTGGTGCCCTCCGACACGAACAGGTCGCGGACCGCCGAGAGCGCCGCACCCTCGAAGCGGCCGCGGGCCAGCGCGACCCGCGAGCCGTTTTCCGTCGGCTTCGAGTAGGTCAGGTAGACGAACCGGTTCGCGGTGAACCCCGGGTGGACCGCGACGTCCATCAGCCCCGCCAGCGGCGCCTCGGTGTACACCTCGGGCACGCCGGCGATCGGATGCGGGTCGAGCGCGCCGTTCCGGATCCGGCGCAGCGTGCCGAGACGCTCGGTGACCAGCGCGCTCCCGTCCGGCAGGAACGCGAGACCCCAGGGGTAGGTCAGTCCCCTGGCGACGACGACCATGCGAATCCGCTGCCCGGTGGCCGTGTCGTAGACGCGCGGGCCGTCCGGGAGCGGGACCGCCGGGATGCCCTCGGCCGCGAACGGCTCGGGCTCGGAGGCATCCTGCTGCGCGCGGGGCGCGGGCGTCGCGACGAGCGCCAGCAACGTCACAGTGAGAAGCGCGGTCGGTCTGTTCATCTTCAGTTCTCCGGCGGCCGGACGCAGCCGCCGCCCCATGCTATCCCACCTGCGGTCGCCGCGGGGCGGCTTGGTCCTTGACTTTGCGCGAGCACAGGTGTACCAAGGCTCATGAGACTTGGTTCGGTGAATCCGCAACTCCGTGAGGATGACATGACTCGACGAGTGATCGAGACGTTCGGCGTCGTGGCGGCGACCCTGGTAGTGGCCGGCCTGCTGATGGTGGCCCCGGGGGCCCAGGAACAGTCGGAGGTTGCCCCGGCGGCTCGGACGGCGTGGGGAGATCCCGATCTGCAGGGCATCTGGACCACGGACTACGCGATTCCCCTTCAGCGGCCGGCGCGGTTCGCCGGTCAGGCGGAGTTCACGGAGGAGGAACGAGCGGCGCTCGATCGGGAGCGGGCGGCGCTGCTGACCCTCGACCCGCGCTCGGCAGCGGGCAGCGAGCAGGACGTCGGCGGCGCCTACAACCGGACCATCTTCCTGACGCACAAGCACACCGGCAGCCGGACGTCGCTGATCATCGATCCGCCGGACGGGCGCATTCCGGCCTTCACGCCGGAGGCGCAGGCGCGGCGCGGCGCGTTCCGGAAGTATCAGCTCGATCTGCTGCAGGCGACCGACGTCTGCCGGAACGGCATGCCCGGCTGCGCGGGCGGGCAGTACGGGCCGCCGTCGCCGCAGCGGGCCGAGGCGCCGCCGGCGTACCCGACCAGCGCCTTCAACCGTTCGGACAATCCGGAAGACCGGGGCCTGGGAGAGCGCTGCCTGTCCGCCCGCCTGCCCGATTTCGGCGGGGCGGCGGGGTACTTCCTGCAGGTCGTGCAGTCGCCGGGCACGGTGTCGATCTTCTACGACACGGGGCAGGGGCAGGGGTGGCAGCGCGTCATTCCCGTGACCGACGAGCCGCATCTCCCGCCGAGCGTCCGCCAGTGGTGGGGGGATTCGCGCGGCCGCTGGGAAGGCGACACCCTGGTCGTCGACGTCACCAACTTCAGCCGGAAGACCGACTACCAGGGCTCCCGCGAGAACCTGCACCTGGTCGAGCGCTGGACGCGGCGCGATGCCCACACGCTCGACTACCTGGTCACGATGGATGATCCGACCACGTGGACGCAGCCGTGGACCGTGGCGCTCGAGCTCAGCCTGCAGAACAACGCAGCGAACCGGGTCTACAAGGAGCCGCGCTGCCACGAGGGCAACTACGGGCTGCCGGGGTTGCTGGCGGGAGCGCGCGTCGAGGAGCGGGCGTTCGCGGCCGGCGAGGGGCCGGACCCCGCGACCCTGTGCACCGCCGGCTGCGGCTCGGCGTTCGATGGGGAGAACCGCGACCCGCTGCGCTGACGCGTGCTCCGGCCCATGAGCTCGCGATACCGGGCGAACGTCCCGTCGCAGCGCGTCACGCCGCCGGCGGTCTTCTTCGACCGGCGGCGGTTCCTCGCGGCCTTCGGCAGCGGCCTCCTGGCCGCGCCGCTGGCCCGGCGGGCCGCCGCCTCGAGCGGGGCCCAGACGCCCCGGACGGAGCTGCTGGACGTCCCGTTCCGACGGCCTGACGTATTCCCGGCCGAGCGGAACGCGGACTACGCCCTGCCGCGCCGCGTCGCCAACGCCGTCCCCATTCTCGGCCAGTCGAGCGGCCTCACCGACACGCGGGCCCCGACGCCCCGCGACGTCGCCGCGGCGCACAACAACTTCTACGAGTTCCTCGCGGGGCGCGGCGGCCCCGTCTGGCAGTTCTGCGGCGACTTCGAGGTCGAGCCGTGGCGGGTGGAGATCAGCGGCGAATGCCGCCGCCCGCAGACCCTGGACCTCGACGATCTGTTCGCCTTCGACCACGAGGAGCGCCTGTACCACTTCCGCTGCGTCGAGCGGTGGGCCATGAACGTCCCCTGGTCGGGCTTCCCGCTGAGCCGGCTGCTCGAGCGCGTCGAGCCGACCGGCGCGGCGCGCTACGTCCGCTTCGAGACGATCGTCGCGCGCGATCAGATGCCCGGCGTCCGGACCGCGGGTTGGTACCCCTGGCCGTATCACGAGGGGCTGCGCCTCGACGAGGCCATGAACGAGCTGGTGCTGGTGGTGACGGGCGTGTACGGCGAGCCGCTGCTCCGACAGCACGGTGCGCCGGTGCGCCTCGTCGTGCCCTGGAAGTACGGCTACAAGAGCCCGAAGTCCATCGTGAAGATCGAGCTCGTGCGCGACCAGCCGGGGACATTCTGGCAGGCGGAGCAGCCGCACGAGTACGGCTTCCTGTCGAACGTGAACCCGAACGTCCCCCACCCGCGCTGGCCCCAGAACACGTCGTACTGGCTCGACACCGAGGACCGCTTCGTGACGCCGATCTTCAACGGCTACGAGCAGTACGTGGCGGACCTCTACCCCGACGAGCCGCGCCGGCCGCAGCAGCCGCTGCGGCCCGGACAGGCCGCGCGCTGAGCAGCCGGCGGCCGTGCGACCGGTCGATCCGCTACGCGAACGGGCCGCGGCGGGTATACAATGGGCAGCTTATCCAGGAGGTGGCTAGATGAATCATCGGTTGCTGACAGTCTTGGTGGCTGTCTTGGCGGTCGGGGTGCTCGCGCCCATGGTGGCGGACGCCCAGTCGGTTCCGCGCACGCCGTGGGGCGCGCCGGATCTGCAGGGGGTCTGGGATTTCCGCAGTCTCACGCCGATGGAGCGGCCCGCCGATCAGAGCGAGGTCTTCACGGCGGAGCAGGCGGCGGAGTTCTCGGAGGAGACCATTCGCCAGCGGAGTCGCGACGCCGACGACTCGGATCGGGTGGTGCCGTACAACGACTTCTGGTTCGACGAGGGCACCTCGGTCACGACCGAGCGGACGTCGCTGATCGTGGACCCGCCCAACGGGCGCATTCCGCCCCTGACCGCGGCCGCCATGGAGCGGCAGGCGGCGGCGCGCAGGGCGCGCGCCGGGGTGGGCGGCCATGAGCCGACGCCGGGCGGGTTCGTCGAGGATCTCGGCCCCGGCGGGCTGCAGGTGCGGTGCATCCTCGGGTTCAACTCGGGGCCCCCGATGGCGCCCAGCGCGTACAACAACAACGTCCAGGTGCTCCAGACCGAGGACATGGTGGTGCTCTTCGCCGAGATGAACCACAAGGCGCGCTTCGTGCCGCTCGACGGGCGGCCGCATCTCGATTCGAGCATCCGGCAGTGGACCGGCGACTCGCGCGGCTACTGGGACGGTGACACGCTGGTGGTCGAGACGCGGAACTTCCTGCGCGAGACCAACTTCCAGCGGGGAGCGACCACCGAGCACCTCACGCTGACCGAGCGCCTCACGCGGGTGGACGACAATATCTTGCAGTACGACGTGACCGTCGACGATCCGACCGTGTGGACGACTGCGTGGACCTTCTCGGTCCCCATGCAGTTGAACGACCAGCCCCTGTACGAGTACGCCTGCCACGAGGGCAACTACGGCCTCTACAACATCCTCGCCGGCGCCGTGGCCGACGAGATGCCCGCAGGCTCCAGGTAGCAACCTCGGGAAGCACTCCGAGGCCGCACCGTCCTCTCGTGCTCACGAGGGGACGGTGCGCCGTGTTTCCGTCGCGGCGCCGCGGGCCGGGCGCATCCGGCCGAGCGCCCGCCGCATCCGCCTCAACCCCAGCCACAACCCGATACCGCTGCTCGCAAGCCCGCCCAGGCTCAGCGCGATCACGCCGATGTCCCACAGCGGGCGCCGGTCGTGCCAGAAGGCGAAGTCCAGGCTGTGCAGGCCGTTGAACAGCCAGCGCTCGACGCGGTTCAGGCGGTGGACGCTCGTCAGCACCCGGCTCAGCCCGGGATCGACGTACAACCAGGTCTCGCCCGGGTCGGCGAGCTTCACGCGCAGCACCGGCAGCGGCGTCTGCCGGCCGCGCGAGTAGTAGTACGAGTCGTAGTCGTCCAGCAGCACCGACTCGACCACCGGCGCCTCGGGCACCGCAGCGGTCAGCCGCGCCAGGAGCGACTCCACGCTGAAGCCGCGCTCGCGCACCGCCAGCGTGTCGGCTGCTACGAGCAGCCGGTCGCGTTCCGCGCGGCCCGTCACGTAGTACGGCTGGTGCAGGCGTTCCGCCCGGCCGGTACCGCCGGCGGCCGGCGCCGGCGCGAGCCGCACGAGGTAGTACGGATCGTCCTGAATCCGGCGCAGCTCCACCTCGCGGACGCCGCGGCCCGCGGTCAGCCGCTCCCAGGCGGCGGCGTCGAGCGCCGGGAACCGGCCCAGGTCGAGCGGCCCGCCCGTGAACGTGTCGCGCGGCACCTCCAGCCCGCGGGCGTTGGTCCAGGCGTACGGCTCCATCGACAGCAGCCCGCTGAACACCCAGGTCAGCGTGACCAGGCCGAAGACGACGCCGGTCACGTAGTGCCACCGCATCCAGCCGGTGTAGGGAATGCGCGCGCCGGCAGCGCCCCCCGGCCGCGCCTCCGTGGACCGTCGCCACCGGAACTGCGTCACACCGAGCAGCAGGCCGATGACGGCCAGCACGCAGCCCAGCGTCGCGCTCCAGACGACGATCCGGAACCACAGCGGTTGATCGAGGCGCAGCGCCGCGAAGTAGAACCAGTGCGGGATGGCCCCCATCCAGGCCAGCGCGCGGCTGCGGCGCGTCGTCAGCATGGCGACCTCGGCCGTGCGGGGCGAGACGTACAGCTCCGTGCCGGTGCGGTCGTCGACATCGAACTTGTGGAGCGGCATCGAGCGGCCGTAGGTCAGCGTCCACTGGTCTGGCCGGGTCAGCGTCCCGGCATACGTCATCCGCTCCTCCGGCAGGCCGATGAAGCGACTGGCGACGGTGCGGGCGTCCCCGAGGCCGACGGCGTCGAGGCGCTCGCCGGTGTCGGCGAAGACCGTCGACTCGTCGAAGCGATAGGCGGGCCGGTCCATCACCATCAGCAGCGCGGCGCGCTCGGGCCAGCGCCAGACGCCGGCGCGGTCCACCGCCTCGGCGGGCATCAGCCGCACGCGCGACAGGTCGAGGTCCGCCAGGCGCTCGAGCCGCAGTTGGGGGGTGAGCCGCGGCATGTCGCCCGTGTACATCATGACGATGCCGGAGGCGAACCAGACCACGAACAGCAGGCTCAGCGGAATCCCCAGGTAGCGATGAACGAGGATGAGCCACTTGCGCAGCACAGGCATCGTGCCCCCAACGATACGCCAGCGGGCCCAGCCTGACCAGTGGTGGCAGCGCGCCCGCCGCCGGTTCGGCCGTATAATCGGGGTACTGCCCGCCGCGCCGCGGATGCCCCGCGGCGAGGGCCGGCGGCGGATCGAGGAGGTCGGCTATGCGCAGTCGAGTGGCGGCGGTCATGCTGGCGGCAATCCTGGCGCCGCTCCCGGCGGCGGCCCAGGCCGGATCCGACTGGACGCCGCCCCGGACGCCCTGGGGCGACCCCGATCTGCAGGGCCAATGGAACAGCCAGACGTCCACGCCGCTGGAGCGGCCGCTCGACGGGCCGCTGTCCGGGCGCGGGTCGCTGAGCGAGGACGAGGCGGAAACCATCGAGACCGCCAACCGCGCCAGCTTCGACCTGCCGCCGCGGGCAGGCAGCGTGGGCAACTACAACGCGTTCTGGCGCGACATCGGCACGCCGCTCACGCGGACGTCGCTGATCGTCGATCCGCCCGACGGGCGGATTCCGCCGCTGTCGGCCGAGGGCGAGGCGCGCATCGCGGCCGAGCGCGCGGAGCGCAGCACGCGCGGCCCCTCCAACTCGCCCGACACCTACGAGGACCTCTCGCCGTGGACCCGCTGCATCTCGCGCGGGTGGAACGGCATCGGGAGCTGGTACAGCAGCAACTACCAGATCTTCCAGGCGCCCGGCTACGTCATCGTCTTCCAGGAGCTCATCCACGAGGCCCGCATCATCCCCCTCGACGGACGCCCCCACGTGCCCGACTCCGTCCGCTTGTGGATGGGCGACTCGCGCGGCCGCTGGGAGGGCGACACGCTGGTGGTGGTGACGACCAACTTCAGCCCCAAGACGAGCTCCTGGGGCTCGCGCGACACGCTGCACCTGACCGAGCGCTACACGCGGGTCGACGCGGACACGCTCGACTACCGGTTCACCATCGACGATCCGCACACCTTCACGCGGCCGTGGACGGTGTCCCGGCCGATGACGCGCATCACGGATCGGCGCACCATCTTCGAGTACGCCTGCCACGAGGGGAACTACTCCATGGCGGGCATCCTGGCCGGCGCCCGCGCCGCGGAGCGCGCCGCGGCGGCCGGCGGGGACGGACGGTAGCGCGGGCAGTGGACGACGATTCCCGGCCGGCGACGACGGAGCCGGCGGAGCAGCGGCCCACCGTCGAGTTCAAGCTCGATCCGCGCAGCCCCTCGAAGCGCCCCGAGCAGCTCGCGGCGCTCGTGGAGAGCGCCCTGCGACGGGAGTTTCCCGCGGCCGCGCAGGTCGTCGAGGTCGCGCATTCCGCCGAGGACGGGGTTATCAGCCTGCGGAACCTGGAGGAGGTGGACGGCGGCACCGCCGAGAAGCTCGCCCACCGCGCGCGGGTCGTCTACAACGATTTCATGATCAGCCCGTGGTACTGAAAATTGGACGGGGCTACGCCCCGAACCCCCGGCGTCCGCTTGCGGGGACCCCTACGCCCCGCGCCGCTCCCGCCGAGGCGCGCTGTGCGCGCCTTGGGGCCACCGTTGCGATTGTGTCGGTGGCCCCTCCAGCAGAAGGCCGTCAGGGAGTCGCCCGCAGCGCGCCGACGGCCAGCACCGCCCAGCCGGCGATGAGGCACAACCCGCCGATGGGGGTGACCGCCCCCAGCCAGCGGGTGCCGGTCATGACCAGCAGGTACAGGCTGCCGGAGAAGATGGCGATTCCGGCCACGAAGAGCCACCCGGCCGCGCCGACCCATGCGGCGGGCCAGCGGGATGCCGCCCAGGCCACGGCCAGCAGCCCGAGCGCGTGGATCAGGTGGTAGCGGACGCCGGTCTCGAATACCGCGAGCATGTCCGGCGTCACCCGCGCCCGCAGCCCGTGCGCGCCGAACGCCCCCAGCAGGACACCCAGCCCGCACAGCGCCGCGCCCGTCGCAAACCAGCCTGCCACCATGCTCGGAATGATACAGGGCGCCGCGGGTCGGACGGGACCATTCGCCTCGCCCGTTGCACTTTTGTTTCAAGAATCCCGTTTTTTCAAAAACGAAGATCTCCGTTGTTTTCATTTCTGAAAGTACCGACGTCCCGTTGGGTGGGAAACCGTCCGGCTTTTCGTTTTTTCCGTTTTTTCGGAGAGCCTCTTGCGAAAAGCGTGTTCGGCCGAGTTTTTGCCGGAGGCGACGGGGCGAGGGATGGTCAGCGGGCGGGATGCAGCGTTCGCAGGATGGTAGTGGCCGTCACTGCCGGGGAGCCGGAGTCGCGAGGATTCATGGGGCCTTCCTGCCGGTTATGAGGGCAAGCACGCGCGACGAGATGTGGCGCATCTCCTTCACGAGCCGTTCCAGCTCACGGTTGTTGTCGATCCACTCCTTGTAGAAAACAAGTTCGTCTTCGGTGAGGTTCAAGCCGACGGTCTTTCCGCGGACCTTGCGCGTCCAGTAGTGGTAGGGGCCGTGACGCGCGTCCGGGTCGTCGTGGCAGCGACAGGCGGGCCTGCCACACGTCAGGTGACGCGTCAGAATGCTGCCCTGGCCGATGAACCCGACCGTTTGCAGTTGTGCCTTGAGCGCGTCGTACTGCTCCTCGTGGCGGCGCAGCGCTGCGCTGTAGTCCATCGATTCGCGGCTTGCCATCCTCGTCTATCAGCTATTCTACCGTAGTAAACAAGGAGCGGTCCACAAGCGATGAATTCCCTGCGCGCCTTCGCCCCCTACTGGCAGTCGATCCAGCGTGCGCTGTTCCCCCACTTGGAGCACGTGCTGGGTCCACTGACCGGGAAACAGCAGCAGTTGGTGCAGACGCTCGAGGTCATCCGCATCGAGCAGAGGATTCCCCGGCACTTGCGAGTAGCGGGGCGTCCGCCCAAGGACCGCGCGGCGATGGCGCGGGCCTTCGTGGCCAAGGCGGTCTATGACATGCCGACGACGCGCGTGCTGCTCGACCGCTTGGACACCGACGTGGCGCTGCGGCGCATCTGCGGCTGGGAGCGGAAGAGCGAGGTGCCGAGCGAGTCGGTCTTCTCGCGCGCCTTCGCCGAGTTCTCCGACACGCAGTTGCCCCAGCGCGTGCACGAAGCGCTGATCCGGAACACCCACCACGACCGGTTGGTGGGCCACCTCTCCCGCGACTCGACGGCCATCGAGGCGCGCGAGAAGCCGGCCGCGAAGGAAAAGACGCCCCCGCCGCCCAAGCGCAAGCGGGGACGGCCGAAGAAGGGCGAGCAACGGCCGAAGGTCCTCAAACGCCTCGACCGGCAAGCGGCCATGACCCTGCCGGCGATGCTCAACGAGCTGTCGACCGAGTGTGCCGTGGGCATGAAGAAGG
This sequence comes from Vicinamibacterales bacterium, assembly GCA_965222265.1. Classification (GTDB taxonomy): domain Bacteria; phylum Acidobacteriota; class Vicinamibacteria; order Vicinamibacterales; family UBA8438; genus JAAXGX01. Next base: position 2,376,877 of record CBDCTP010000003.1, on the reverse strand, counting down.
ACAGTAAGGGCTACAAGTCCACCTGGGTCGGCTACAAGCTGCACATCGACGTGGCCGACGGCCAGATTCCGATCAGTTGCCTGCTCACGTCCGCCTCGCTGCACGACAGCCAGGCCGCCATTCCACTGGCGACCTTGTCGGCCGAGCGGACGACGAATCTGTACGACGTGATGGACGCCGCCTACGACGCAGAACCGATCCGTGAGCACAGCCGCTCACTCGGCCACGTCCCGTTGATTGATACCAACCCCCGCCGCGACAAGGCGCTGGCCGAGGAACTGCGAACCGAAGCCCGGCGCCTGAAGAATCTCGGCTTCCAGCTTGCCGAGCAGGTTCGCTACAACGAGCGTACGGCGGGTGAGCGCGTCAATGGCCGTCTCAAGGACGAGTTCGGCGGTCGCCATGTTCGGGTCCGTGGCGCCGCGAAAGTGATGTGCCATTGCATGTTCGGCGTGCTCGCACTGACCGCCGACCAGCTCGTACGCCTGGTGACATAGCCAGCGCACCGCCGGCAACGTCCCTCGGCGCCCGCCGGGCGTCAGTTACCCACCGGTGTCCCGGCGCTCGGTCGGCAACACGTCGGAACAGCTCTACTTCCACCTTTCGGCGTGCTGCCGGTCCTCCAGAGCCAGCATCCAGTCGCCGATCCAGGGCAAGTGGTGTTCACCTGGAGAATTGAGGACTGCGCCAAGCGGCAAGCCCCAGGAGTTTCGCAAGCAGCTCTCGGATTCTATGTTTACATTCGCCGGCATTATTTTCAGATAGTGTATTATCTGAAAATAAACTTCCCGACTGTTTTCAATCTTGAAAGCCACGGTCGAACATGCTCCCTACCGCCGAGCGCAGAAGCCCGCAGCGCCGCTGCCGTCTGGTCCGCTGTCCCGGCGGCTATCAGGCGTGCGTCCCGGAGCCGCTCCCTCCACCCGTCGCGTGGAACAGCAACCTGGTTGCCCAGCTTTCGTCGGCGACCCTGGGAGCCGGCAAGCTGGCGGGCGAAGGACGGCGCCTGCCCAATCCGCATCTCGTCATTCAGCCGTTCCTCCGCCGCGAAGCCGTGCTCTCCAGCCGCATCGAGGGAACCGAAACGACGCTGGGCGAGCTGCTGGCCGACGAGGCTGGCGGAACGGTCGAGCGCAACCGCGCGGACCTGCGCGAGGTGGGCAACTACGTCTCTGCCCTGGACTACGGCCTGAACCGCCTGCCGACATTGCCGCTGTCGCTGCGCCTGGTGCGCGAGCTGCACCAACGGTTGATGCAGGGCGTGCGAGACGATGCGGCCACGCCGGGGGAGTTCCGGCGCAGTCAGAACTGGATCGGGCCAGCCGGATGCTCCCTGAACGATGCCACGTACGTGCCGCCGCCGCCATCCGAACTGATGGCCTGCCTGGACGCCTGGGAACGGTTTCTGCACGACGAGACGCTTCCGCCCCTGGTGCATGTCGCGCTGGCGCACGCGCAATTCGAGGCGATCCACCCCTTTCTGGACGGCAACGGCCGCGTCGGCCGCCTGCTCATCACCCTCCTGCTGGTAGAACGGGACGTACTCCCGACGCCGCTGCTCTACCTGAGCGCCTGGTTCGAGGCCACGCGCCAGGAATACTACGCACGCCTGCTGGCGGTGACGCAGGAGGGCGCGTGGGAACAATGGCTGGCATACTTCCTGCGCGGCGTCGCGCTGCAGTCGGAAGACGCACTCGATCGGATCGGGCGCATCAACGATCTGTACACCGACTGGCGCGCACGACTGGGCACGGGACATTCGACGCTGCCCGCGCGCGCCCTCGACCTGTTCGCCGCGCACCCGCTCTGGACCGCATCGACACTGGCCAGCAGGCTGGATGTCTCGTTCACGACGGCCCAGCGCGCGATCGCCCGGCTGGAAGCGGCGGGCATCGTCTCACTCGCCTGGGCGGCGAAGCGGAACCGAGTCTATTGCGCGCGGGCCATCCTCGAGATCCTGAACGAGCCGTCACCGACCGTCGAGGGCTGAACCACCTGGCGGAGCGCCGGGCCCGGCCGCGCCCTACTCGCCCTTCGCCCGCGCGCCGCTCAGGCTGTTCGGCAGGCCGTAGTTGCCCTCGTGGCAGGCGTACTCGTACATGTCGTACTCGTCGTCGCGGTGCAGGGGCAGGGAGGCCGTCCAGGGCGCGGCGTACACCTCGGGGTCCTCGATGGTCACGTCGTAGCGCATGCGGCCCGGCTCGACGAGCGTGAAGCGCTCGACCACGCGCATGCCGGCGCTCTGCGGAATCGCCTTGAGGGTGGCGGTGGTGGAGATGCCGGTGGCGATCGTGCCGACTTGCGCGGCCCGGTAGTTCGCCACCTCCACGACGAGCGTGTGCCCCTCCCAGCGGCCGCGCGAGTCGCCGTTCCACAGCCGGACGGCGTCGTCGAGGCGCGGGCGCCCGCCGAGCGGGATGACGCGGGGCTCGTGGATCATCTCGTACAGGATCGCCACGTGGTCCGGCGTCTGCAGGATGCGGTACGCGTTGTTGTACCCGGCCGGGAACATGCCGCCCGGCACCCCGCGCGTGATGCAGCGCTCCCACGGCGTGTGGTACGTGTAGGAGTCGGTCAGGTGGATCAGGTTGTCCTGCTTCCGCTGCTCGGCTGCCGGCAGCACCGGCACGCGCCCGGTCGGCGGGTCGACGACCAGCGACCGGCGCAGCGCGCTGCGCTTCGACGAGTGCCCCTCGCCGTCCCCCTCCCCGAGCAGGTTCGCCAGCCCGCCCGGATTCGGCCCGGTAATGCCGCGCAGCCCCTGCGGCGTCACCTCCAGCCCGGGGAACCAGCGCTCCAGGGCGGCCAGGCGGGCGGGATCCTCCGCCGCCGGCACCTCCAGCGGCGTGCGGTCGAAGTTCACCCACACGCCCTGAATGTCCGGCTGGCCGTCGGGCGTGCGCGGCAGCGCCGCGGCGGCGGCGGCCGGCGGGGTTGCGGGCGGCTGGGCATCCGCCTGCCCGGCAGCGAGGCTGACGGCCGCGAGCAGGGCGCCCGGCATCCCGAGCGCTCGAAGCGATGGACGGATCATCTCGAACCTCCCGGGAGGAATCGTACACCCGGAATTGGTCATATAATCGCCGTACTTCCTGAAAAGAGGCAGCCATGACATCCAGTCGTCGATCGATTCAACGTTGGCGCGCAGCCGTCGGAGCTCTGGCCGGGACGGCCCTCTGGCTCGGCGCGCTCGACCTGTCGGCCTCCGCGGCCGCGGCCCAGCAGCCGGAGCGGGAGCCGGCCACGTACACCGTCGACCAGGCCGATGCCGGGCTCGCCGCCTACCGCCAGCACTGCGCGTCCTGCCACGGCGAGCATCTCGACGACGGCCCGTTCGCGCCGCCGCTGCGGGGCATCGTGTTCCGCGAGAAGTGGCGCGTGCGCTCCGTCGAGGCGCTGTTCACCGAGACCGAGTCGACGATGCCGCAGGACCGCCCCGGGTCGCTCGGCGACGAGACCTACGTCGCGCTCATGGCGTTCCTGCTCCAGGAGAACGGCGTCGAGCCCGGCTCGGACGCGCTGCCCGCGGATCCCGACGTGCTGGCGACCCTGGCGCCCGGCTGGCGCTCGCAGGGCGGCGGGCTCTCGGCCGGCGTCGCCCTGCCCCCGGTGCCGGCGCGGCGCAATCCGCTCGACGGCATCCGCCCGGTGACCGACGCCATGCTGCGGAACCCCGACGCGGGCGACTGGCTGCTGTGGCGCCGCACCTACGATGCGGCCGGCTACAGCCCGCTCGACGCGATCGACAAGACCAACGTCGACGACCTGCGCCTCGCCTGGTCGTGGGCGCTGCCGGGCGGCCCGAACGAATCGACGCCCGTCGTGCACGACGGGGTCCTGTTCGTGCACGGCTACGGCGACAAGGTGCACGCGCTCGACGCCGCCGGCGGCGATCTGCTGTGGGAGTACACGCGGCGGCTGCCGCGGGACGTCGCGCCGAGCCTCAAGCGCGGCCTGTCGATCTACGGCGAGCGGCTCTACCTGCCGACGTCGGACCTGCACGTCGTGGCCCTCGACGTGAGGACCGGCACGGTCGCCTGGGAGACGGCGGTCGGCCAGCCCGGGATGCGGACGCGGATGACCGGGGGCACGCTCGTCGCAGGCGGCACGGTCATGGTGGGCACGACCGGCCGCGCCGAGGGCGGCAACCACATCGTGGGGCTCGACGCCGAGACCGGTGCGGAGCGCTGGCGCTTCCATACCATCCCGCCGCCGGACGCGCCCGGGGGCAACAGCTGGAACGGACTGCCGTACGACGAGCGCAACGGGGGCTCGGTCTGGATTCCGGGCAGCTACGACCCGGTGCACAACCTCGCCTTCTTCGGGCCCGGCAACACGTACGACACCGCTCCGCTCCGCAACCCGGTGCACCAGGAGGGGATCACGAACGACGCCCTCTACCTGGACACCACGCTGGCGATCAGCCCGGACACCGGCGAGCTGGCGTGGCACTTCCAGCACCAGGCGAACGGCCAGTGGGATCTGGACTGGGCGTTCGAGCGGCAGGTCGTCGAGCTGCCGGTCCGCGGCGTCCCGACCAGCGTGGTCGTGACCGCCGGCAAGCAGGCAATCTTCGACATCGTCGAGACGGAGACCGGCCGCTACGTCTCGTCGATCGACCTCGGGCTGCAGAACGGGATCACGGCGATCAACCCGACGACGGGCGAGAAGATCGTCGACCCGCGGCTCATTCCGGGCGACGGCGAGACGAAGATGGTCTGCCCGCACGTCGGCGGCGGCCGGAGCTGGGCGCCCACGGCGTACAACCCGGAGACGAAGATCGTCTACGTGCCGATCATCGAAGCCTGCATGGACATGGTGCCGGTCGCCGAGGGCGAGCGCGGCAGCCTGTCGACGGGCGTGCGCTGGACGGTGCGGCCGCGGCCCGAGAGCGACGGCAACTACGGGCGCGTGGAGGCCGTCAACCTGGAGACGCAGGAGACCGTCTGGATCGCCCGCCAGCGCGCGCCGCAGACCACCGGCGCCCTCGTCACGGCGGGCGGACTGCTGTTCGCCGGCTCGCTCGACCGGCGCCTCAGCGCGTACGACGCCGCCACTGGCGAGCGCCTGTGGGCCACGCGCCTGAACGACGTGCCGAACGCCCCGCCCATCAGCTTCGCGGCGGGCGGGCGGCAGTACGTCGCCGCGATATCCGGCGCCGGCGGCTACCTGACCGGCGCCTACTCCGTGATGGCGCCCGAGATCCGCAATCCGACGGACCGGGCCGCCACCCTGTGGGTGTTCGAGGTGCCGGGGAACCGGGACGAGGCCAACTAGCTTCACACGGGGCTGCGCCCCGAACCCCCGGCGTCCGCTTGCGGGGACCCCACAGCCCCGCGCCGCTCCCGCAAGGCGCGCCGTGCGCGCCTTGCGGAGCCTGCGCGGTTCTGCGGCGCAGGCTCCTAACCGGCTGCAAGGAGGCCGTTATGCGCAATCGATCCGTCTGGCTGCCGTCGGCCGTCGTGCTCGTGCTGCTGGCCGGCGTCTCCGCCGTCGCTCAGCCCGCGCCCGAGGGCGGGGCGCTCCCGCGCACCGCGTGGGGCGACCCCAACCTGCAGGGCGTCTGGGACTTCCGCTCGCTGACGCCGATGGAGCGGCCCGCCGAGCTCGCCGGCAAGGAGTTCCTCACCGACGAGGAGGCCGCGGTGTTCGTGCAGGGGCTGGCCGCCACCAACTGGGACGACCGCTCCAACCCGGAAGGGGCGTTCGGCCTCGACAGCGACATCGAGCACGGCTACAACCAGTTCTGGATGGACTTCGGGACCAGCCTGACCGCCGACAACCGCACGTCGCTGGTCGTCGATCCGCCCGACGGGCGGATTCCTTGGATCCCCGGCGCGGATCGCCCCGGCGGGTACGGCGACGCCTTCTCCGGGACGCCGCCCGACGGTCCGGAGGACCGCCCGCTCGCCGAGCGCTGCCTCATGGGCTTCAACTCCGGCCCGCCGATGGTTCCCAGCGCCTACAACAACAGCGTGCAGCTCTTCCAGACGCCCGACCGGGTGGTCATCTTCAACGAGATGATCAACAGCGCGCGCATCGTCGCGCTGGACAGCCGGCCGCATCTGCCGGAGCGGATCCGCCAGTGGATCGGCGACTCGCGGGGCCGCTGGGAAGGCGACACGCTGGTGGTCGAGACCACCAACTTCCTGCGCGAGACGCACTTCGAGGGCTCGAGCGCGAACCTGCGCCTGACCGAGCGCTTCACGCGCGTCGGCCCGGACGGGCTCGTCTACGAGTTCACGGCCGAGGATCCGGAGATGTGGAGCAGCCCCTGGACCGCGCGGATCCCGATGCGGCGCACCGACGGGCGCATCTTCGAGTACGCCTGCCACGAGGGCAACTACGGGATGGTCAACATGCTGGCCGGCGCGCGCGCCCAGGAGCAGGCAGGCAGCCGCTGAGCCGCCGCTTCGCCCAGCAAGTCGAGCGCCTGAGCAGGGGTCGTGAGCGTGCTAGGCTCGGGCCGATGCCTGACATGCTCGGTCCGGGACGCCGGATTCTCGCCGCGCAACCCTTCAGCGTGCTCCTGGGCGCCGAACTGCTCCAACTTGGGGACGGAAGCGCCGAACTCAGAATTCCGATTCGCGACGAGCTGAAGCAGCAGCACGGATTCGTCCATGGCGGAGTCATCAGCTATGCGGCGGACAACGCACTGACCTTCGCGGGCGGCAGCGCGTTGGGAACCGGCGTCGTGACTTCCGAGTTCAAGATCAACTACCTGAGACCCGCGCAAGGCGAATCGTTGGTCGCCCGGGCAGCAGTCGTGCACAGCGGACGCACCCAGGCCGTTTGTCGATGCGACGTTTTCTCCTCGGAGAGTGGCGCCAGTCGCCTGTGCGCTACCGCACAGGGCACGATCGCGAAGCTCGCAACGCCGTCGCAGGATCCCAGCCGCACGGGCTGAAGGGCGGCAGGGGCTAGCAGGCTCGCGGCGCCGACTCCCCCGGTTGCGGGCCGCCCGTGGGGGGCGCGCTGTCACGGACCGTCCGAGCCCCCGTCGGGCAGCGCGAAGACGTACAGCGCGTTGCCGCTCTGCGGGTGATGGACGTCGTGCGCCAGCGCGCGGGGCGCCAGACGCGGGCTGCCGCCGCCCAGACCGGTCGACACCGCGACGTACTGCCGGCCGCCGGCGCGGAACGTGATCGGAAAGCCCTGCACGGACGTCCCGAGACGCGCCCGCCACAGCTCCTCGCCGGTCTCGACGTCGAACGCCCGGAAGCGGCGGTCGAGGTCGCCGGCGAACGCCAGCCCGCCGGCGGTCGACAGCACGCCGGTCAGGAAGGTCGGGCGCTGCTCGATGCTCCAGACCTCCTCCAGCGTCTCGGCGTCGAAGGCCGCCAGCTTGCCGAGGTTGCCGTCGGTGCCGGGCATCTCGTGGAACGGCCGCGAGCTCATGCCGACGCCGCCCGAGCCCAGTTCCAGGGGCACCTCGCGGACGGCGATCTCCATGCAGGTCTGGGCCAGCGGCAGGATCAGCAGCCCGGAGCCGGGATGGTAGCTCATGGGGTGCCAGTTCTTGCCGCCCGCGGTGCTGGGACACGCCGGCACGAGCTGCTCGAACCGCGCGTCGATGATGTCCTGCCGGTAGGTCACCGCCCCCGTCTCGGGATCGATCCGGTCGAACACGTTCTGATGGACGGCCTCCTTGTAGCCGAGGAACTCGCCGGTCTCGCGGTCCAGCTTCCAGAGGATGCCGTGCTTGCCGGCGCTGAAGACGGCCTTGCGGCCGCCCACGTCGACCAGCACCCGTTCGTACACCTCGTCGAGGTCGAGGCTTTCGGCCGGCACGTGCTGGAAGTACCAGTCGAGCGTGCCGTCACCCGGCCGCAGCGCCACGGTCGAGTTGGTGAAGAGCCCCGTGTCCGCGATGGTCATCCCGCGGCTGACGGCCGCCCACGGCTTGGCCTGCGCCACGCCGAAGTAGACCAGGTCGAGCCCGGGGTCGTAGCTGCCGGTGATCCACGTGTCGCCGCCGGCGCGCAGGTAGTCCGGCACCTCCGCCCAGGTGTTCCCGCCCGGCTGGTCCGAGCCGGCCGTGGTGTGGAACCGCCAGCGCCGCTCGCCGGAGGCGGCGTCGTAGCCGCTGATGAAGCAGCGCTCGCGCGTGAACCGGTCGCAGCCGCTCAGCCCCTGCACGATGGTCCCGTTGACCACGATCGGACCGCTGGTGTTGCGGAAGCCGTCCGCGTGATCGGCGATGACCGTGTCCCACACCTTCTCGCCCGTGCGGGCGTCGAGGGCGATCAGGCGGGCGTCGGGCGTGGCCAGCAGCAGCCGGTCGCCGTAGATCGCGAGGTTGCGGCTGGTGCCCGAGTAGCCGCTCGTCTCGACGGCCACCCTGTACTCCCAGATGAGGTTGCCCGTCACGGCGTCCAGCGCCTGCACGACCGGGCCGATGCCCGCCACGTACAACACCCCGTCGTAGGCGATCGGTGAGGGGGCGTTCCAACCGCCCTCGTTCATCGCCCAGATCCAGGCGAGCTCGAGCTCCCCGACGTTGCCGCGGTCGATCGCGCCCAGCGGGCTGTAGCTCCAGGCCTCGTAGTTGCGCCGGATCATCAGCCAGTCGCCGTCGTCCGGCTGCCGCAGCATCGCGTCGGTGACGGGCCGGAAGTTCTCGACCTCCCCCGCCACCGTGACGCCCGCCTCGGACGCCGCCGGGGACAGCCCGCCGCCCGGCGGCGCGGCCGCGGCCTCCGCGGTGGCCGCCTCGCCAGTGGCGACCGTCCCGATGGCGACCGCCGTCGTCGGGGTCAGCGGCACGTCGCCGGCCGGCGCGCCGTTCGCCCGCAGCAGGTACGCCACGACATCGACGTACGCCTCGTCCGCCAGCGCGTCCTCGTCGGGCGGCATCGAGCCGCGGGTCCGATCGTAGAGATCGCGCGGGCTCAGCTCGCCCCAGAACCGCAGGAAGCTCTCGCCCGCGAGCGGCGGGGCCTCGAAGCTGCCCTGCAGGTTGGACTGGTGGCAGCGGGCGCACGCCTGCTCGTAGACGGCGCGGCCGGCGGCCGCCTGCGCGGCCGTGTACACGCCCTCCGCGGGCTGCGCCGCGGCGCCGGACGCGACGGCGGCGGGCAGCAGGACGACGGCGGCCGCGGCCGCGCCGCGCCGGGCGTATCCGAATGATGACCCCGTCATGGCTAGCGCACCGTGAAGCGGGCGATGCGGTCGGCCTGGACCGAGCCGACCCAGATCTCGTCGCCGACCTCGATGGCCGTCGTCCCCGAGCTGAACGTGTCGTTGTACGGGTGGCGGATGATCTCCTCCACGTCCAGCGTCCGCGGATCGACCCGCGCCACGTTCGAGGTGCTCATGGGCATGCCCTTGCTGCCCTGGCCCGTGGCGAGGATCGAGCCGTCGCGCTGCATCCGGAGGTTGTCGATCCGGAACTCGGCAGCCGCCTCGGCGCGCTGGACGGGCGTCTGCCCGCGCGACAGCCGGACGAACGACTGGGTGCCCCAGGCGCCGATGTAGAACCAGCGCCCGTCGGGCGAGATCTCGATGCCGTTCGGCCCGGACGTCTCGCTGCCGGGCACCATCTCCCAGCCGGTCCCCGTATGCCATTCCCAGATGGCGCCCGAGAGCGCCCCCGTCATCAACGGCTCGATCGGCGCGCCGAGGTTGCGGAAGCTCGTGGCCGCGAAGCCGCCCTCCGGCAGGGCGACCACGGAGTTCAGGTTCAGCGGCTCGGGCGCCACCGCGCACCCGACCCAGGTCAGCGCCGGCGGCGCGGCGCCGACGTCGAGCTCGAAGACCTCCACCGACTCGCGGTTGCCGTGGTGAACGGCGTACACCGTCCGCACCGCCCCGCCGCCCGGGGCCACGTAGAGCCCGTGCGTGTTGTCGATCGGCGCCGGGCCGGGGCACGAGTCGTAGGTGGCGCTGTCGAACCGCTCGCGCGGCGACGCGGCCGGCAGCAGCACGGCCGAGCTCAGATCGCGCGTATCGACCACCCGCAGCCCGCCGGTGCCCTCCGGGTAGCTCGACACGAGGACCCACGGGGTGCCGGGCACGGCCACGAGGTCCTCCGGCCCTACCTGGCCGCAGATGAACTCGACATCGCCCATCGGCTCGCAGTCCTGGGCGCGGGGCTCGGCCACGCCCCCCTGCAGCACGAAGGCCGCGGTCAGTACGAGCAGCGTCAGCGTTCTCGTCATCTTGCAAGGCTCCTTCCGAGCGTCGGATCAATGCTGGTGCACAGCATCATACGCCGGGCCGCGGCTGGGAGAAAGGAACGCTCGGCCGGGCGCCGGCTCCCGGGGGGCCCGGGGCCGGCGCCGGCAACGGGAGAGAAGGGGGTCAGGGCGTGACGGTGACGGTGACGTCCGCCATCGTCGCCAGCCCGCCGTCGTGCGCGATGGCGCGCAGCACGTAGGCGCCCGGCTCGGCGAACGTCGCCTGCGCCACCCACCGCCCGCCCTCGGGCGCGGGGGGCGTCTGCCAGCCGGGCGACCAGGGCGACTGGCCGATGTCGCGCGTGTCTTCCCAGACCTTGATCTGCGGGGGATCGAAGACCACCTCGCCGGCGCCGCGGTACACGAACCACGACAGGCGGTGACCCGTGGCGGTGTCGGTCGTGAAGCGGCCCGGGTCGCGCGGGTTCGACGCCGGCATCGACCGGGCGCGCGGCTTGCCGTCGTCGGTCGAGACCGCAGCCAGCTCCAGCGGCTCGCCGGCGCGCACCGTGCGTGCCTCCCCGCCCTCGATCGCGAGGGTCGGCGCCATGTTGCCGGCCAGCTCCGGGGTCGTTCCGGCGCCGCCGCCGGCGCCGTAGTTGGCCTGGACCACCAGGTCGTCGATGAAGTAGTCGCGCTTGAGCGTGGCGTAGGCGCGCTCGGTCCGGCCGTTGGTCGTCAGCGTCCAGACGAGCTCCTGGTCGCCGAAGTCGGCGGGGACGCGGACGCGGAACACGAAGCGGTTCCGCCGCGGGTAGAAATGGGTCGGCTGGCCGCGATCGGGGCCACCCGGCTCGATGCTGTTGCCGGCGCCGACGGGCACGTCGATCACTTCCGCCCAGTTCCGGTTCATGTAGCCGAACACCAGGTTGAAGGAGCCGTCGGCGTTCTGCTCCCAGCCTTCATAGGCCGGCGCGATGGTCTGTCCCGTCGAGTACGACGGCTGGGCGAGCCCGAGCGGCGGCATCGCGAGCGATGCCAGCAGCAGCATCCCGAAACCCACGGCGGTGACTCTCATGGCGCGCCCCTCAGTTGTCGCCGCCGGCGGGCGCAGGCGGCGCGTCGTCGACGCCGCAGACCAGGCAACCGATGTCGGGACCGCCCCCGGCCGCCATGACGGCCTCGCGCTCGGCCACCGCGGCGGCGAACTCCTCGTCGTCGAGATAGAGCGCCTGCATCAGGTTGATGAACATGTTGTCGACCGAGCGGTGGCCCGAGCCGGACCAGTTGCGCGGATCGACCACGTTCGGGTTGGTCGGCGAGTTGTCGAAGTAGCCGGTCAGGTGCAGGATCGTCCCCTTCGGCAGCAGCGGCGCGGCGTCGTCGGCGTACTTGTAGACCCGCACCCAGTTGTGGTCGTAGCCGGCGCAGTTGAGCGTCTGGACGGACGTGCCCCAGACCGCCTCGAGGCACATTCGCACGCCCGGCGCGTGCATGTGCGGCTCGAAGACGCTGATCTTGGCGTTCTCCGGCAGCGTGAAGTAGGCGTCGGCGCGCTGGTCGGACTCCATCGGGCGGATGTCGAGGTCGGGACCGTTCCCCACGAAGAGCAGCTCCATCTGCTTCTCCGGCTCGTACCCCCGCGGATGGAACTTGAAGGCGACGTCGATGCGCGCGCGCGTGTCGGTGCCGTTCGAGTGCAGGTGCGTGGACGGGAACAGCAGCGTCGACCCCGCCGCGAGCAGCCGTCCGGCGTTCGCGTCGAAGACGTCGGCGTTGCGGCCCACCTCGTGCACCGGCCAGATCGTGGCCGACGTCGGATCGCCGCCCTCCACCATGGTGTAGAGCGCCGAGTGGTGCACCACGAACAGGCCGCCGACCGTGTCGGACCGCACGCCGCGGTCCAGGTCGTTGCGCTCCTTGTACTCGACCGCCGCCACGTAGCGGTCCTCGGTCAGGCCGCTGGGAGACTGCCCCAGGCTGCCCCACCAGTCCGGCGCGCTGCCCTCGACCTCGAAGGGCGGCGACGAAACGACCAGGTCCGGCGCGCCGATCTCCCACTCGTCGACGTCGATGAACGGCGGCGGCGGCGGCATGTCGGCCGGATTGCCCTGCGGCGCGCCGTTGTCGGCCCAGCGGGCGATCGTCGCGATCTCGCCGTCGCTCAGCGACCAGTCGTCCTTGAACTTCTGGATGCCGATGGTCTTCTCGATGTACCAGGGCGGCATCACGCCCGGCTTGTCGCGCAGCTCCGTGCGGTACTTGATCGCCCGCGCCCAGGGCCGGACCTCCTCGTAGGAAATGAGCGACATGGGCGCCAGCGCCTGCGGCCGATGGCACTTCTGACAGCTCCGCTGCAGGATCGGCGCGATGTCCTTGCTGAACGTCGGCTCGTCCGGCACCGCCTGGGCGGCGGCCGGCTGCGGCGCGGCGACAGCGATGGCCGCGCCGAGCGCGAGCAGGCCGGCCAGCTTCGAGGTCTTCGACATGGGTATCCTCACTCTCGACTCTTGGAGTTCTGCGTCGGTTCCCAGTTTCTCAGTATAGCCCGCGGACGCTGCGACGGGCGCGGCGGCGCGTCCCGGAACCAGCCGCCTCTTGCACTCACTACGTGCCGCGGCGCGCTGCGGTTCCCGGCGCGGCGCCCCGCCGCGCGTCCGGACGGCATCCAGCGCGTCAGCACACACATGCGCACCCTGGGAACGCCGCCTCTGTCGGGGCCCGGGGCGGCACCATACGGCGCTATGCTATGCGCTATGGTATCCTGCCGGCATGGACGCGACGCAGCGAATCACCGTACATGTTCCAGCCGCCCTGCTCGAGAGGGCCCGCCGATCGACCGGCCGGGGCATCACGGCGACGGTGCGTGAAGGTCTGCAGCTCGTGGCCGCCGCGGAGGCGTACCGACAGATGCGCGCACTCCGCGGACGCGTGCACCTGCCGGTCGATCTCGACAGGCTGCGGGAGGACCGCGATTGATTGCCGTCGATTCCAGCTCCCTCATCGCCTACTTCGCCGGAGACGAGGGCGACGACGTGGACTGGCTCGACCAGGGGCTCGCCATGAACCAGGTGGCGCTCCCGCCCGTCGTGCTGACCGAAATGTTGAGCAGTCCGGGTCTGGATCACCGGGTTGCACGACTGCTCGACGAACTGCCGGTCCTCGACCTCCATGCCGGCTTCTGGACGCGGGCCGCTGCCACCCGGGGGCTGCTCCTGGCCCGCCGGCTGCGGGCGCGCCTGGCCGACACGTTGATCGCCCAGACCTGCATCGACCACCGGCTGGCGCTGATCACCAGGGACGGCGACTTTCGGCACTTCGCCGCGCACGCCGGACTGGCGCTGGCGTAACCCGTCCGGCCAGCCGGCATGGCGGCGATTGACCTCGCGATCCTCGCGGCCTTCATCGTCTATGCCGTCAGTGCCGGGCTCCGCAACCGCCGCGCCGCGTCGCGGAGCCTCGCCGAGTACTTCCTGGCCGGCCGCAGCCTGCCGGGCTGGCAGGCCGGGCTGAGCATGGCCGCGACGCAGTTCGCGGCCGACACCCCGCTGCTCGTGACCGGCCTGATCGCCACGGCCGGCATCTTCGCGTTGTGGCAGCTCTGGATCTACGCGCTGGCCTTCCTGCTGATGGGCTTCGTGCTGGCGGGGAGCTGGCGGCGGGCCGGCGTGCTCACCGACGCCGAGCTGAGCGAGCTGCGCTACGGCCGTCGCGCGGCGGCCGTGCTGCGCGGCGTCAAGGCCGTCTATTTCGGCACGGTGCTCAACTGCACCGTGCTCGCCTGGGTGCTGTTTGCCGCCGTCCGGATCGCCGAGCCGTTCCTGCTCTGGGACCAGTGGCTGCCCCCCGGCCTGTTCGAGCCGGTCGTCGACCTCGTGGCCTGGGTCGGCGTGCCCCTGACCGCCGGCCCGCCCGCCGACCCGTGCCTCTGGACGACGACCGCCAGCAACCTGATCTCGCTGCTCGCGCTGCTGGCGGTCGTGACCGCGTATTCCGCCAGCGGCGGACTGCGCAGCGTCGTGGCCACCGATATCGTGCAGATCGCCGTCATGCTGGCCGGAACGGCCGCCTTCGCCGTCATTGTGACCGCGGAGGCCGGCGGGCTCGCCGGCCTCGCCGAACGGCTGCGCGAGCAACTCGCCGCGGGCGGCCTCACGGCGGACGAGATGCTCGCGTTCACTCCCGATCGGGCCCGCAGCGCGTCGCCCGCCGGGCTCGGCATGCTCGGCCTGCTCTGGCTGATCCAGCTCAACGCCGACGGCAGCGGCTACCTGGCGCAGCGGACCATGGCCTGCCGCAGCGACCGGGACGCGCGGATCGCCGCGGTGGTGTTCACCTATACGCAGGTGCTCGTCCGCAGCCTGCTGTGGCTCCCGTTGGGGCTGGGCCTGCTGGTCCTGTTCCCGCCCGATCCAGCGCTGGCCCCGGAGCTGCTGCAGGCCGATCGCGAGGCCTCGTACGTGCGGGGCATGGCCGAGCTGCTGCCGCCGGGACTGCTGGGACTCATGCTGACCGGCATGCTGGCCGCCCTGGCGTCGACGGTCGACACCCACCTGAACTGGGGCGCGTCGTACTGGACGAACGACATCTACAAGCGGTTCGTCTGTCAGGCGTGGCGGGGCATCGACCCGGACGATCGGGCGCTGGTGCGCGTGGCACGGGGTGCCAACGTGGCGATTCTCGCCATCGCCCTGCTCATCATGACGCGGCTCACGTCGATCAACCAGGCCTGGCAGACCAGCCTGTTGATGGGCGCGGGCATGGGCGTCGTGCTCGTGCTGCGCTGGCTCTGGTGGCGGGTGAACGCCTGGGCCGAGATTGCCGCGGCGCTCGTCTCCCTGGTCGCCGCGCCGATCCTCATGACGGTGCTGGGCGACGACGCCCAGGCGGCGCGCCTCCTGCTCATGGCCGCGCTGGCAACCTCGGGCGCGCTCGCCGCCGCGCTGATCGCGCCGCCGGAGGACCGCGCGCGCCTGGTCGCGTTCTATACGCGCGTGAGGCCGCCCGGCTTCTGGGGACCGATCGCGGCGGCGGCCGGCGACGCGCCCGCCGCCGGCAGGCGGCGGCTCGCCCAGGGCGCCGCCGCCACCGCGGCCTGCGCCGCCTCGGTCTTCTGCCTGCTGGTCGGTGCCGGCACCTGGCTCACCGGCGCCCCGGCCCCGGGCTGGTTCCCCTGGCGGTCAATCTGGATCGCCGTCCTCCTCGCCGCCGGCCTCGCGCTCGTCCCCCTGTGGCGGCGCCTGGGAGCCTCGCCTCCCGGTGCGGGGGCTCAGAGCCGGAAGAGCCGGTTCACCTTCACCACCAGCCCGCGGCTGCGCAGCCCGTAGGAGCGGTCCGGACGGAACGGGTCGGCGTGCCGCTCGTCGGTGTAGACGACGAACAGCTCGCTGCCGGGGATGTACTCCCACCGCAGCCTGAGGTTGTTGCCGACGGTGTTGGTGCTCGAGTTGTACTGCACCAGGCCGCTGAAGAACATCCGCGGCGTGAACGTGTAGGTCACGCGGGAGACGAGCAGGTCCGCGCGGAACGCGCCGTGCGGCGTGTCGATCCAGTTGACCGAGATCGTCGGCTCGACCGACAGCTGCGGGGTCAGCTCCAGCCGGCCGCGGCTGAAGCCCACCGAGCGGATGCTGCCGTTGAAGTACTCGCCGAGGCGCACCCTCAGCTCGCCGCTGAGCCGGCGTTGGGCGCCGGGCGCATACAGCAGCTCCACGTCGCGGAAGCCGTAGCCGCCCACCGGCAGCGTCACATCGCCCCCGGCCTCGAACGGCTCCACGAGCAGCTCGTAGTTGTCCGCCGCCGACACGCCCAGCCGGTCGCTGGTCTCGAACTCGGTCAGGAACGCCAGTTGGGTCTGGCGCGTCTCGACGTGCCCCGTGTCCGCAGTCAGGATGTAGTCGAAGCTGCCTTCCACACGGAACTGCCGCACCGCCTCGATCGAGCGCGGCCGGGGGCTGAACCGCGCCGTGCCGTACGAGCGCCGGAAGTTGCTGCGGCGGAGAAAGCCCACCTCCGGCACGAAGTTCTCCTCGATGACCAGGTGCTCCGCCTGCAGCCCGTAGCGGTCTCCGCCGTAGACGAACTGGCCCTGGTAGCTCAGATCCTCGCCGTCGCGACCGGGCGTGCGCGTCTGCGCGACGTAGCCGAGGAGGTTGACGTTGTCGTGGAACGAGAAAGTGGCGTCGGCGCCGTACGCGTGGCTGGAGCCGTCGCCCGTGACCGACACCGAGCGGCTGGTGAGCAACGCGCCGATGCTGCTGCGGCGCAGGATGTCGCGCTTGATCCGCACGACGGTGAAGTTCGTCGGCAGCGCGCCGGACGTCGCTTCCTGGTCGGTCTGGATGTTGAGCGCCCCGACGTCGAACGGGCCGACCTTGCCCGTGACGCGTCCTCCGCCGACAATCGGCACGACCGTGCCGCCTTCGAGGCCGATGCGCCGCGAGTAGAACAGCGTCGGGGCGTTGCCGGCGCCCTGGGCGCGGCGATTGCCCCCGCCCTCCTGCCGCAAGCCCGTGTTGCGCCGCCCGCCGTCGGCGGCGCCGCGGGCGAAGTTGAAGATGCCCTGGCCTTCGAGGAAGAACTCGCGCTTCTCGGGGAAGAACAGGCTGAAACGCGTGAGGTTGACCTGCTGCTCGTCCACCTCCACCTGCGCGAAGTCCGTGTTGTAGGTCAGGTCCGCGGTCAGGTTCTGCGTCAGGCCGTACTTGACGTCCACCCCCCCGGCGCCCTCCCCGGCGTTCCGCCGCGGCGGCGTGGCCGCCAGGTCGGTGGTCACGCCGCCGATGCCGTACGGCTTGATCTCGAGGAGGTTGTTGCCGCCGGCCGGCACCTCCAGCCCGACCAGCGTCGCCGCCTGCGAGATGCGGAAGATGCCGGACCGTCCCGCCGAGATGGGCAGCGGCGTCAGAAAGGCCAGCTCGTTCCGCCGCCGGATGGTGCGCCGCAACTGGACGCCCCAGACCTGCGCCGGCCCGGGCCGGTAGCGCAGCGACTTGAACGGGATCTCCATCTCGACCGTCCACCCGCCGTCGAAGCGTCCCGTACGCACATCCCACACCGGGTTCCAGTCGCCGTTGGGATTCCCCTCGTTGGTGATGGCGAAGTCGCCCAGCGCACCCAGCGCGTTCGTGTAGAAGCCGACGCCGTTGCGCCGATCGTGGAACGTATCGAAGACCACCCAGAAACTGTCGTTGTCACGGAGCTGGGGCGTGTCGCGCCGCATCTCGTTGGCCACCCAGTCGGCCGGCGGCGCCGAGTCCCACACGCGCGCGCTGATGTAGATGCTCTCCGCGTCGAACGCGATCCAGGCCTCCGTCCGCTCGGTGGCGGCGGCGCCCTCGTCCGGCATGAGCTGAACGAAGTCGGTGATGGCCCGCACGCAGCCGTACACGGGCTCGTCGAGCAGCCCGTCGAGCCGCAGGCCCGCCGTCAGCTTGACGGCACGGACGGTGACGCGACCCTGACCGTCACGGACGACCACCTCCGGCGGGCGCGGCCACGGCGGACCGCCGACCTGCAGCCCCGCGCCGGCGCGGCCCGCATCGGCTGCGAACGGGCTCCCCGGCAGCTCGCGCGGGTCCGGCGTGCCGGGCGCCGGGTCCGCCGCCGCGGGCGCCGCCTGGCCCGCGGTCGGGTTGCCCGTCGTCACACAGGGGGTGCCCGCGACCGCGGGTTCACCGGCGAGCGCTACCGCCAGCATGCCCAGCGCGAGGGAGCGACACGACCCGGGCAGTCTCGATCCCGGAGTCGTTCGCAAGCGGGCTGCGCCATGGTAGGCGCGTCGTCGCCATGGCATGCCGGACAGAACATCTTATTACAGCCGGTGGGCACCGGCCGCCTGCCGGTCAGAACTCGAGCTGCCAGCGGCTGTAGAGCTCGTAGAGCGCCGCGGGGGCGGGCCCGGCCGGGGCGGCCCTGAAGAAGTCCCCCGTCAGCAGGACGGATCCGCCGACCTCGAGCGCCAGCAGCGACGCCAGCGTGCTGCCCTGGGAGGACCGCTTCGGCGAGCGGCCGACCTTCAGGCGTAGTGCCACGACTCGGCCGCCGTCGCCTCGAACGTGACGCCGCCGACGTTGAAGCAGCTCGCGCCCGCTGCCCAGCTCCACGTGGCCCGCCTGCACCTGGACGTAGGCGCCGTAGCGGCACGATTCGCGGTCGTGCACGTTGACCCACGCCCGCAGCCGCTGGTTCAGGAAGTCGGTCCCCGGCGCGTCGCTGCCGATCGTCCGCTCGTGGAAGCCGAAATTGGCCTGGTTGCCCGTCAGCCGCAACTGCGCGCCGGCAGCAACGCCGACGCCGCCCAGCGCGAGCGCCGGCGCGCACCCGTCGCCGTCCTCGCCGCCGGCCTGTCCGGCCGCGCCGCCGCTGCCGAACGCCTCGGCGCGCGTGCCGGCCGCGGCGGGCGCCGGCAGCACGAGCGCGAGTAACAGCAGGCAGAGCGCGGCCCTCGACGGCGTCGCGGTCGCGCGGGCGGCCACCGCGGCGCGGGCCTGCTGGTCGCTGCTCGACGGCCCTTGGCGATCCGGCCTGCGTCGTCTCGAGAATGGCCCGACCATAATACGATATAGCGTAACATGGTCTTGACCAGAATACGATTGACACGATAACGGATGGCCATGGAGACCGTGCCCCGTCTCTACGACGCGGTGCTGCTCGAGCACTTCCTGACGAGCCGGGCGATGGCGCTCGTCAGCGGCCCGCGGCACGTCGGCAAGACCGTGACCTGCCGGCGCCACGCCGACGCCCGCTGCGACTGGGACGACCCGGCCGATCGCGAGCTCGTCCTGGCCGGCCCGGCCCGCCTCGCCGCCGGACTCGGCGCCGACCGGCTGTCCAAGACGTTTCCCGTGGTGCTCTTCGACGAGCTGCACCGGTTCCCGCGCTGGAAGCCGCTGCTCCGACGCCTCGACGACGCCCGGGGCGACCGGCTCCGCTTCATCGTCGCCGGCAGTGGACGCCTGGACGCCGACCGCGGCCGCGACCGCCTGACGGGGAGACACCTCGCCTACCGGATGCATCCCTTCTCGGTCGCCGAGACGGTGCGCCGGGACCTGCCGGATCCGGAACGGGTCACGCGCCTCCCCGCCGCCGGCGACTCGACCGACTTCGAGGCGCTGTGGCGCCACGGCGGCTACCCGGAGGCGTTCCTCAAGCGCGACAGCCGGTTCAGCCGGCGCTGGCGGGCACGGCGCCTCGAGCAGCTCGTCCGGGAGGACATCCGCGACCTGACGCAGGTCCGCCAGCGCGACCAGATGCACCTGCTGGCACAACGCCTCGCCCGGACGTCGGCGTGCCCGCTGGTGTACGGCGCCCGCGCCGCGCAGGTCGGGGTGGCGGTCGACACCCTCCGCCGCTGGGTGGCCGCCCTGTGCGACCTCCACCTCGGCTTCCTGATCCGGCCCTGGTCGCGGGGCGTGCCGCGCTCCCTGCGCCGCGAGCCGCGGTGGTTCCTGCGGGACTGGGCCGGCCTCCGGGACGAGGGCGACCGGGCGGAGACGTTCGTCGCCTGCCACCTGCTCAAGGCCGTCGAGGGCTGGAGCGACCTGGGGCTGGGCCGCTTCGAGCTCGGCTACCTGCGCGACAAGGAGAAGCGCAAGGTCGACTTCGTGGTCGCGCGCGACGGACGGCCCTGGTTCCTAGCCGACGTGCGCTACGGGGAGGAGCCGGTCAGCGCGGCGCTCGCCTACTACCAGACGCAACTCGGCGCGCCGTTCGCGTTCCACGTGGTCGTCGACGCCGGGTACGTCGAGGCGGACTGCTTCGCGGCGCCGGGCCGCCCGCGGGTCGTCCCGGCCCGCACCTTCCTGTCCCAGCTCCTGTGACGCCGCAAGGCGCGCACAGCGCGCCTCGGCGGGAGCGGCGCGGGGCGCAGGGGTCCCCGCAAGCGGACGCCGGGGGTGCGGGGCGCAGCCCCGTTTGATTGAAGCCAGCGCGTGATACATTTGCCCTGGGACGGAAGACAAGGAGGATCCATGCTGCGGTGGCTGTTGGCGGCGGTCGTGGTGCTGGTGGCCTGCGGAGGCTCGAGCGGCGACCTCCCGGTGCCGAATGCCGATTGCGAGGCGGACGGCGACGTCGCCTTCATCTGCGGCGTGATCAACCCGGAAGACGTCCTCGCCATTCCGGACACGAACTTCATCGTGGCGTCGGGCTACGGCGGCGGCGGCGGCATCCACTTCATCAGCCACCGCGACCAGACGCGGCTGCAAGTGTTTCCGACCCCCAACCCGCGGCTGCGGCACGATACCGACGCGTACCCGGACTGCCCCGGCCCGATCGATCCGGCGGAGGGCGATCAGTTCAACGCCCACGGGCTCAACCTGCGCAACGTCGAGGAAGGGCTCCACCACCTGTACGTCGTCCACCACGGCTTCCGCGAATCGATCGAGATCTTCGAGATCGATTCGCGCTATCAGGGCGCCGTCTCCGTGTCGCCGACGCCCGGCTTCGCCTGGATCGGCTGCGTCATCGCGCCGGCGTCGATGACGCTGAACTCCGTCAGCCCGCTGCCGGGCGGCGGGTTCGTCGCGACCGCCCCCTTCGTGCCGGCCGGCTACGTCCCGCCCGACGCGGCCGGCGACGACGAGGCAGACGGCCAGGCGGCGGCGGACGCCGACGAGACGGCCGCCGCCGAGGAGCCGGTTGCGCCCGAGGACATCGACATCGCCGGGTCGTACGGCGTCGTCTGGGAATGGAGCCCCGCCGGCGGGTGGTCGATCGTCCCCGGCAGCGAGTCGGCCGGGCCGAACGGCATCGAGGCCGCGGCCGACGGCGAGTGGCTGTACGTCAACCTCTGGGCGGGACGGCAGGTGCTGCGGCTCTCGCGCGGCCGCGATCCCGTCGAGACGCAAGTCGCCGAGCTCTCGTTCCACCCGGACAACATCCGCTGGCAGGCGGACGGCACGCTGCTCACGGCCGGACACGACGCGCCCGATCTGCTGGCGCGCATCCTGGAGTGCATCGGGACGCTGTGCGACGGCATGTCGTCGCATGTCGCGCGCGTCGATCCGGAGACGCTGGCCGTGCAGGACGTCGTGGACACGCCGGCGAACGAGCAGTTCTTCACCGCAACCGCGGCGCTGCAGGTGGACGACGAGATCTGGGTCGGCAGCGTGCGCGGCGACCGCATCGCCCGCTACCCCGCCCAGTAGGCGGCCGCCAACCCGAGCCGTCAGGCGAGGTGTGGCGGTCGCTCGGGATCGTCTCCTGCATCTCGTCTTCCAGCCATGGACTCCCCGGTCATCATCCCCGGCGCGCAACGCCACCCCAAGACGCCCCTGCAGTCGGCGGCGATGAACGCCGTCGACGACCCGCTGCCGAAGCGTCGACCGCCTTGCGCTCCTCCGTGGAAGGCAGCGCCGCGATACGCGGGGACCGGGATCGGGACACGGGGTCGTGACGGCCATCTCGGAGATGCGGCCACGTCGCTGATGCTTCGGGATCTCCCTAAACCCCTGTCCGTGTTGGTTTTGACTCGATGAACACCGCTAAGGAAAGTTGACTTTCTCTAGTTGACCTCCCCGACCCTGCCCTGCTAGCCTCAAAGCATGCGCCGGATTCCCGAGGAGCAGGTCCGCAGCCGCATGCGCGCCGACAACCCCTGGTGGGACGGTGGCGGCATCCGGAGCGACTACGAGGCCATGAAGCGGCGTGCGTACTTCGAGCGCTTCCGGCATCTCGTGGAGCAGACCGACGTCCGCCGCGCGGTGGTCCTCATGGGTCCGCGGCGCGTGGGCAAGACGGTGCTGCTGCATCACGTCATCGCGAGGTTGCTCGACGACGGCCGGTACGAGCCCCTCGACATCGCCTACGTTTCGCTCGACCAGCCGCTCTACACGCGTCTGTCGATCGAGGAGCTCGCCCAGGAGCTCCGCGAGGCGAGCGGACGCGCCCATGTCCCCCGGATGCTGTTCCTGGACGAGATTCAGTACCTCCGCGACTGGGAGCGCCATCTCAAGGTGTTCGTCGACGGGCATCCCGACGTCCGCTGCGTGGCGTCGGGCTCGGCCGCCGCTGCGCTCCGGCTCAAGAGCATCGAATCCGGCGCCGGACGGTTCACGGACTTCCTGTTGCCGCCGCTGACGTTCTACGAGTACCTCGACTTCCTGAACAGGACCGATCTCGTCGAGGAAGAGCCCCGCGGGGGCGACAGGGTCGCGCGCGACGGCATCGCGGAACTGAACCGGCACTTCCTGGACTACATCAACTTCGGTGGCTACCCGGAAGCGGCGCTGTCGGACACGGTGCGCGACGACCCGCGCCGCTACATCGGCGCAGACATCATCGAGAAGGTGCTGCTGCGGGACCTCCCCAGCCTGTACGGCATCCAGGACGTCCAGGAGCTGAACGACCTGTTCACGACCCTCGCGTTCAACACGGCCGGTGAAGTGTCGCTGGAAGCGCTGGCGCAGGACTCGGGCGTGACCAAGCCGACTCTCAGGCGCTACGTCGAATATCTGGAAGCCGCATTCCTGATCAAGGTGGTCCACCGGATCGACCGGAACGCCCGCCGCTTCAGGCGCGCCAGCCGCTTCAAGGTGTACGTCACCACGCCGGCCCTACGCGCTGCGCTGTTCGGTCCGGTGACAGCGGACGACCCGGCGATGGGCGCCCTGGCCGAGACGGCGGTCTTCGTCCAGTGGTTCCACTCCGATGTTGATCTGCACTACGCGCGCTGGGCGAAGGGCGAGGTGGATATCGTCCATCTCGGCGGGATGCTGACACCGCTGTGGTGCATCGACGTCAAGTGGTCCGATCGACCCGGACAACACTCGGAAGAGCTGAGGAGCCTCGCCACGTTCGCGAGCCGCCATCCGGAGGCCAAAGTGGGCATCACCACAAAGACAGTGGCACGATCGCTGCCGCACTGGCCCGGGCCCGGGTCGCTACGTGCCGAGCCGACCAGTCTCTACTGCTACATCGTCGGACGGAATCTGATTCGCTCGGGTGTACGGTTGGCGGCTGACGGACTAACTCGCCGATCGACACGCCGCAACCGCCCCGACGACGTGCCGAGCTCCCCCTAGCCCCCTAGGACCTAGGGAGCCCGTGGCAAAAGGCCCCGCTGCATTCGACGGGCGATGCATCCCGTCGCGGACGGCGCTGGACCATTGCTCAGCGGGGTCGAATATGGCCAATATGCTCCCTCGTCACGCCTTGTCAGCCGGGCGCCTCGCCCGTCTCGGTGCGACGCGGGGTTTCACCACGGACTCCTAGTCTAGGTGGTCAGGTCCGCCTCGGGCGCCGGCACGGCCGGCAGCCCGGGCGCACCCGGCGCCTCCGGCTCGGCGGCCGGCGCCGGCGTACCCCGCAGTTCGGCCGGCGGCGCCATCTCGGACGGCACCAGGAACAGGCCGCGGCGCCGGCTCCACACCCCCAGCCGCCGGCTGCTCGTCCAGCGCACCAGCGGGGCGGCCAGCAGCAGGCCGGCGAAGATGGGCGTCAGCCACAGGAAAAAGGCCGGGGCGTAGTACAGGGTCAGCGCGGCCCAGGCGGCCCCGACCACCGTGGCCCACGCCACGCCGCCGGCGGCCTCCCGCCAGCCGAGCATCCGGCCCTCGCGCACCTGCGCATCCCACGGGACGTCATGCCCGCTGAGCACGCTGGCCACGAAGCGGGTGTGGAACATCATCATGAGCGGCGCGATGGTGACGGCGAACAGGGTCTCGAGCAGCGCGCCGGCCAGCAGCCGCGCCGCGCCGCCGAACTGCGGGCGCCGGGAGGCCAGCGCCAGCACCAGCGCCAGCAGCTTCGGGACGAACAGCAGCAGGCCGGTCACCGCCAGCAGCGACACGGGGGGGCCGCCCCCGGCCCAGGACCCGGGCACGGACACCAGCGCGGCTCCCCCGCTGGCGGGCGCCAGGACGTACAGGGTGCTGGCCAGCAGCAGCAGCAGCCAGACGAGCGACGACACGTAGCCCGCCGCCCCCAGCAGGAAGTGCAGCCGGCTCACGGGGTGCAGACCGGGGGTCGCCAGCAGGCGCAGGTGCTGCAGGCTGCCCTGGCTCCAGCGGCGGTCGCGCTTCGCGTAGTCGACGACGTTCTCGGGCGCCTCCTCGTAGCTGCCCGCGATCGACGGCAGCAGGTAGACGTGCCAGCCCGCGCGCCGCATCAGCGCCGCCTCGACGAAGTCGTGGCTCAGCACGGCGCCGCCGAACGGCGGGCGGCCCGGCAGCAGCGGCAGGCCGCAGTGCGTCGCGAACGGCGCGACCCGGACGATGGCGTTGTGCCCCCAGTAGTTGGCCGCGTCGGCCTGCCAGAAACTCTGGCCGGCCGCCAGCACCGGGCTGTACAGGCAGCCGGCGAACTGGATGAGCCGGCCGAACAGCGTCGCCCGCCGCGCCGGGATCGGCACGGTCTGGATCAGGCCCGCCCGCGGGTTCGCCTCCATCGCCCGCGCCAGGCGGACCAGGGCGGGTCCCGTCATGACGCTGTCGGCGTCCAGCACGACCATGCACTCGTAGCGCGCGCCCCAGCGCCGGCAGAAGTCGGCGATGTTGCCGGCCTTGCGGCCCGCGTTGGCGGATCGGCGCCGGTAGTGCAGGCCGGTGACGTGATCCCGCTGCTCGCGCAGCACCGCCCACGCCGCCTCCTCCGCCCGCGCGGCCGCCGGATCCGTCGTATCGCTCAGCAGGAACAGGTCGAACGCGCCGGCGTGGCCGGTGCGGGCCAGCGAGCGCAGCATGGCGGCCAGGCCGGCCGTCACGCGCGCCGGATCCTCGTTGCGGACGGGCATCACCAGCGCCGTGCGGCTCGCCAGCGGCCGGCCGTCCTCGGGCGCGGGGCGCGGCGCCGCGAGCGACAGCGGGTCGCGCCCCAGCACCGTCAGCGCGAACCCGACGACCGCGTTCCAGAAGGGAACGGCGATCCAGCTGAACGTCACGGCGAACAGCCCGAGGATCACGACCTCGAGGCCGGTGAGGCCGCCGGCCCGCATGATGTCGAGCATCATCGCGATCCCGATCAGCGCGGTGGCGGCGATCAGGCCGGCGAACAGCCAGCGCCGCGCGCGCACGAGCGGCGGCCGGATCACTTCCGCACGAGCGGCCGCCCGATCGCCGTCATTGCTGGACATGGTCGGGATGCCAGACGTAGCTCCAGGTCTCTGACACGCGCCGCTCGTCGCGCACGAGGTACAGCCGCAGCTCCGCGGGCTCGCGCCCGTTCGGCGCCAGCCGGAACGAGGCGCGCCAGCCCTCGTCCTCCGGCAGCGCGTGCACGACCAGATCGGAGACCTCGCCGGCCGACGTCTCCAGGACGCCGATGGGCGGCGCTGCGTCCGGGGCGGACAGGGCGCCGCCGGCGAAGTCGACCACGAACCGGCGCCGGCTGCGCGGGGGCGGATCGTGCGCGCCCGGCAGCGCGTCCCAGCCGATGCGCGTGCGCCCGACCGCGGCCTGCGTCTGGGCCGCGAGCCGGTCGTCGAACATCACGATGCGGTACCGGTAGCGCCGCTCGTCACCGGCGCCGAACGGCTCGTCGGGCACCCAGTAGGCAGCGACGTTGTCGTTGAACTCCGACCCCACGGCATACTCCAGCAGCTCGACGCGGCCACCGTCCCAGTCGCCGTCGAGCGGCACGATCCACTCGCTCGGCCGCCGGTGGTAGCCGGCCTCCGCGTCGAGGTAGTCGGTGAAGCGCCGGTCGCGCTGGACCAGGCCGAACCCGCGCGGCGTCCCGCCCGCAAGGGTGGTCACCTGCACATCCGGACCGTTGCCCAGCGGCCGCCAGATCCACTCGTCCCCCGCGGTATGCACGAGCAGGCCGTCCGAGTCGTGCACCTGCGCGCGGAAGTCGTCGAAGCGCGCCAGCCGGTTGCGGCCGTACAGGAACATGCTGCTCATGGGCGCCACGCCGAGCTTGGCGACGTCGGTGCGGGCGAACAGCCGCGCGTCGACGCCGAGCGTCGTGCCCGCGCCGGGCTCGAGATCGAACCGGTAGGCGCCGCTCACCGACGGACTGTCGAGCAGGGCGTAGAAGGTCGCCGTCGTCGCCTCGGGCGCGGGCCGGACCAGCCAGAACTCACGGAACACGGGGAATTCCTCACCGCTCTCGAGCGCCGTGTCCACCGCCAGCCCGCGCGACGACAAGCCGTACACATGACCGCGGCCGAGCAGCCGGAAGTAGGAAGCGCCCAGAAACACCACCACCTCGTCCTTGATGGCGGCGTCGTTGAGGGGGTAGTGTATCCGGAATCCCGCGTAGCCGAGGTCCGGGCGGCCCGCGGCCGCGACCGGCGCCGCGCGTCCCTGGTAGCGGAACAGCGTCCCGTCGAACGGTACGCGGGTGATCCGGCCGTCCTCCACCAGGTGCAGGCGAACCGGCTCACGGTGGATGAAGCCGGGGTGGAAGAGTTGCAGCTCGAACCGCGCGGCGCCCCTCCAGAGCGCCGCCTCGGGGCGGAACCGGATCGACCGGTACTGGTCGTAGTCCAGGCCCGCCAGCGCCGGCGGCAGGTTCCCGCCCCGTGGCCGATACGCGGCCCGCGCCAGCTCGCGCGCGCGCCCCGCCACATCCTCGAACAGCGTCGCGGCGGACACGGGGGCACGCGGCGGGGCCGGAGACGGGTTGGCGGCCACGTCCCGCTGGGGTACTGTGGTGTCCGGGCGCACGGGCGCGTCGCAGGCGGCCGCGGCGATCAGCGCCAACGCGGCACGCAGCACCGACGAGAGAGGGATGGGGCAGCCGAGCTTCATGGGTAACCGCAGCGGCGCCGCGGGCAGGATCCTGAGTCTGCTGATTGCCCTGCCGGTTGTCAACGTCGTGCTCCTGGCGCCGCACTGGCTGCTGCCGGGCGGCGCGGGCGGCGCCTGGCTGGCGCTCGAGGCCGTCCTCGCCGGCGGCGCGTTCGCCGCGCTGCCCAGGACGCGCTGGAGCGTGGCGCTGGCCGCGGGCGCCGCCGCGGCGCTGGTGCTCGCCAGCCTGCTCATGTGCGCCGAGGCGGTGGCGCAGCAGAGCCTGGGCCGCCCCCTCAACCTCTACCTCGACCTGCATCTGGCCGGCTCCGTGTACCGCCTGATGACCGGCGCCTTCGGCCTGGCCCGGGCGCTGCTGCTGCTGGCCGGCGGCGCGCTGGCGGTCGCGGCGGCGGTCTGGCTGGTGGCGGCCGCGCTGGCGCCTGCCGGCGGTGCGCCGCCGGGACGTCTCCCGGCGGGCGGCATCGTGGTTGCCGCCGTGGCGGCGGCCGGGCTGGCCGGTCACGCGCCGGCAGCGCTCGCGCAGCGGACGGCGTGGCCGCTCGTGGACGTCGCGACCGCGCAGGCGCGCCACCTCGGCCGCATGGTGGGCGAGCGGGAGGCGTTCGAGGCGGCGATCGCGGCCGCCCCCGCCGACTATGCCGACGTACCGGACCTGCTCTCCGGCCTGCGTCACCGGGACGTGCTGCTCGCCTTCGTCGAGTCGTACGGCGTCTCGGCGCTCGACGACCCGCGCTACACGCCGGTCATGCGGCCCCGGCTGGACCAGCTCGGGGCGCGTGCCGCCGCGGCCGGGCTGCATCTCGCCACCGGCACGCTGATCGCCCCCACGCAGGGCGGCCAGTCGTGGTTCTCGCATCTGTCGCTGACCAGCGGCCTGTGGGTGGACAACCAGCTGCGCTACGACCTGCTCGTGGCCAGCGGCCGCGAGACGCTGATCGACGACTTCCGGCGCGCCGGGCACCGCTCGGTCGCGCTGATGCCCGCCAACACCCTGGCCTGGCCCGAAGGCGAGCGGCTCGGCTACGACCGGATACTGGCGCGCAAGGACATCGACTACCGCGGCCCGCCCCTCAACTGGGTCACGATGCCGGATCAGTTCACGTGGTCGTACCTGCAACGCGTCGTGCGGGCCTCCGCCCGCGACGCCCGGCCGCTGTTCGCCGAGCTCGGCCTGATCAGCAGCCACGCGCCCTGGACGCCCATCCTGCCGGTGCTCGACGACTGGGAGGGCATCGGCGACGGCGCGGTGTTCGCGCCCTGGCGCGACGCCGGCGAGCGTCCCGAGGACCTCTGGCTCGACCACGACCGGGTACGGGAGCATTTCGCGCTGGCGCTCGACTACGCCATCAACGTCGTGACCGGCTACGCGGAGCGCTACGTCGACGACCGGACGCTGCTGATCGTGCTCGGCGATCATCAGCCCGCGCCGCTCGTCACCGGCACGGACGCGAGCCGCGCCGTGCCGGTGCACGTCCTCAGCGGCGACGCGGCGCTGATCGCACCCTTCCTGGACCGCGGGTACGCGCCAGGGGCCTGGCCGGATCCGGCGCAGCCGCCGGCCCGCATGGACACCTTCCGCGACTGGTTCGTGCGGGCGTTCAGCGCCCCCGTGCACGGCGCCGGCGCCGCGGCCGCCGCGGGCGGATGAGGGCCAACAGATGAGGGCCAACAGATGACCGAGAACACGGCACCCGACTACGGCACCGGCGCCCGACTGTTCCACTGGATCACGGTCGTGCTGATCCTCGTCCAGCTGCCCGCGGGGATCGCGATCACGATCGAGGCCGTCCCTGCCCTCAACGACACGCTGTTCATCCTGCACAAGGGTCTCGGATGCATCTTCCTGCTCGTCGTGGCGGCGCGCCTCGTCTGGAAGCTGTCGCATCGCGTGCCCGCGCTGCCGGCGCGGCTGCCGGCGCTCCAGCGGCGCATCGCCGCGCGGACGCACTGGCTGCTCTACGGACTGCTGGTCGTGCTGCCCGTGAGCGGGTACATCCGCACGGTGGGCGACGGCTACCCCATCGAGCTGCTCGACGCGCTCGGCATCCCGCCGCTCGTCACGGGCATCCCCGACATCGCCCACGTCATGCGGATCATTCACACCCTCGCGGGCTACCTGCTGGCCGCCCTCATCGCCGTGCACGTGGGCGCGGCCGTGCACCAGCAGCTGTTCGAGCGCGACAACGTGCTGTCGCGCATGTGGCCGCCCGTGCGGCCGAGGAACGGTCGGGCGCGTGCGTGAGTGGCTCGGGCTGCTGCGCTCGCTGCTCGTCTACTGGCGGCCGGGGCGCCAGCGCGGGCTGCGCCGGCTGTATCGCCCGCTCGTGGATCCGGGAGACCTGGTCTTCGACATCGGCGCCCATCTCGGCGATCGATCGGTGGCCTTCGCGGCGCTCGGCGCACGCGTCGTGGCGCTCGAGCCGCAGCCGCGCATCGCAGCGTGGCTGCGGCGGCTGGCCGCCCGCAACGACCGCATCACGGTGCGGCGCGAGGCCGTGGGCCGCGCCGCGGGCACCGCGCGGCTCGCGATCAGCCAGCGCACCCCGACCGTCTCGACGCTGGCCGACCGCTGGCGGGCGCGAATCCCGGCGGCCAACGCCAGCTTCCGGCGCGTGCGCTGGGAGCGGTTCGTGGACGTGCCGGTCACCACGCTGGACGCCCTGATAGAGCAGTACGGGCTGCCGGGCTTCTGCAAGATCGACGTGGAAGGCTACGAGGCCGAGGTGCTGGCCGGCCTCAGCCGACCGCTGCCGCGCCTGTCGCTCGAGTTCGTGGCGGGCTGCCTGGACGTCGCCGCCGCCTGCGTGCGGCGGCTCGAGGCGCTCGCGCCGTACGAGTTCAACGCCGTGCCCGGCGAGGGCCGGCACTTCGTCTTCGCGGCCTGGGTGCCGGGCGGCCGCCTGCTGGCCTGGCTGGCCGCCGGCGCCGGCGGCGTGTCGTCGGGCGACGTGTACGCCCGCCTGGCCACGAGTCTGAGCCCTAGAGTGGCGCAGACGCCGCAAGGCGCGCACAGCGCGCCTCGGCGGTAGCGGCGCGGGGCGAAGGGGCCCCGCAAGCGGACGCCGGGGGTCCGGGGCGAAGCCCCGTCTAATGAATGCCCGCTACTGGCAGACGCTGACGACCGTGGACGCCGCGGGGCTGGCGGAGCGCGACCCGGTGGTGGTGCTGCCGCTGGCGGCCATCGAGCAGCACGGCCCGCACCTGCCCCTGTCCACCGACCTGGATATCGGCATGGGCCTGCTGGAGCGCGCCTTCGAACATCTGCCGGACGATTTCCCGGCCTGGGTGCTCCCGCCCCTGGCGGTCGGGGCGAGCCGCGAGCACGCCCGCTTCGCCGGCACGGTCAGCCTGGATCCGGCGCTGCTGGGCGCGATCGTCGAGGCGCATGGCGCGGCGCTGGCGCGCGCCGGCGTCAGGCGGCTGGTGCTCAGCAACAGCCACGGCGGCAACCGGGCGGTGCTCGACGCGGCCGCGCTCCGGCTGCGCGACGAGCTGGGCCTGCTCGTGGTCAAGGCGCACTACTTCCTGTTCCCCCGTCCGGACGATGCGGATCTGCCCGCATCGGAGTGGCGCCACGGGCTGCACGGGGGGGCGGTGGAGACCGCCATGATGCTGCACCTGCGGCCCGATCTGGTGCGGATGGACGCGGCCCGCCCGGCGCCCTCGATCGGCGAGGAACTGGAGCGCACGCTGCGGCGCGTGGACGCCGGCGGGGACGCGGCGGCGTTCGCCTGGCTGGCGGGCGACCTCAATCCGTCCGGCGCGGCCGGCAATGCGGCGCTCGCCGACGCGGGCCTCGGCGCGCGGCTGGTGGCCAGCTACGGCGCCGCGCTGGCGGACGTCATCCGCGATGCGCGCCGGTTCCCGCTCGAGCGCCTGTCCGGGGCGTGACCGCCCGCGGCGCAGCCCGCCGCGGGAGCGGCGCGGCTACTTCCGAAGGTGCGCGTCGCGGGCCAGCATGTCGTCCAGCCAGTGTCCGGCGCGCTCCACCTTGGCCTTGACGTACTCGGCGTTGTACCGGTTCAGCGTGCCGTAGAGCGGCTCGCGGTCCACCACGTGGATGCCGGCATCCTGCAGGGCCCGCACCTTCTCCGGGTTGTTGGTGAACAGCCGGACGCGCTCGACCTGCAGGTGGCGCAGCATCCCGACCGCGGCCTCGTAGGTGCGCTCGTCGGCCCCGAAGCCGAGCGTGCAATCGGCGTCGACCGTATCCAGCCCCTGCCCCTGGAGGGTGTACGCCCGCAGCTTGTTGCCGAGACCGATGCCGCGCCCTTCCTGGGCGAGATACAGCAGCACGCCGCCGCCGCGCGCGGCGAACGCGCGCAGGCTGCCGCGCAGCTGCTCGCCGCAGTCGCAGCGCAGGCTGCGGAAGAGATCGCCCGTCAGGCAGGCCGAGTGGATGCGCACGGGAACCGGGTCCGGCCACTGCTCGCGGGCGCCGACGAGGATCGCCACGTGCTCGAGCAGCCCGTTCGCCTCCCGAAAGCAGACGAACCCGGCATTCCCGGCGGCCTCGAGGGGCACCGGCCCGTCGCTGACGTACGTCAGCTCGAGCCGCGTGTCGCGGGCCATCGTGTCGATCTGCTCCGTCGTCACCGCGAGGATGGCGCCGCTCTCGATGCTCCGCTGCAGCTCCGGCGCGGCGGCGGCGTCGATCGGGGCGCCCACCACCGCCGGGATCAGCCGGCCCAGCCGCACCAGCTTCAGCCCGCCGATCTCGGGCTCCGACGCCTCGCGCACATCGCGCACCCGGGCCGCGGGGGCGCCCGGCGCGGTCGACAGGCGCACGATCTCGTCAGGCCCGGACGCGCCGTTGAGCAGCAGGCTGAGCGGCACGCGGCGGATGCCGTTGGACAGCCCCATGGCGTGCGCCCGGTGGTGGGTAATCGCCAGCCGCACCGGCCCGCCGGCGATGCGTCCGAGCTGGTCCACGGTGGGCGGCGCCAGCCCCTCGACCGCGGCGAGCAGCGCGCCCGGGGACGACGCCGGCCCGCCGGACGGCGTGACGTACAGGGGCCGCCGCCGCTGCAGATCGAACAGCCCGCGTTCCGCTTCGTACATGCTAGCCTGGAAATCGTTGCCTGCGGCTCCCGTTGCCGCCCGACCAACCCACCAAGGGTCCGCGCCGTTCCACGGCGCAGACTCCCGGGACGCCAGGAGTCTACTTGAGCTCCCCCATCGACGAACGCACCGCCTGGAACCTGCTGCGTGCCGTGTCTCCCGGCGTGACGACAACTGGAAGGCCCGTGCGCGTGCACCATCATCCCAATCCCGATGTCTGGTTGCAAGTCGACGCCTCCGGCGCATGGCAGGCAGCAGGTGCGCCGACCGCTGCGGCGCGCGACCTGCTGGAGCTGCTCCTGCCCCTGCAACTGCGAGCCGACCTGGTGATCGCGCAGATCGGACAGAGTCTCGACGGGCGTATCGCGACCGCCGGCGGGCACTCCCACTACGTGACCGGCCCGGCCGACATCCGCCGCCTGCACCGGCTGCGCGCGCTGGTCGACGCGGTGGTGGTCGGGGCCGGCACCGTGGCCGCCGACAACCCGCGGCTGACGGTGCGGGGGGTCGAGGGCGACAACCCGGTGCGGGTGATTCTCGATCCGCGCGGCCGACTCGACCGGGACCGGCACGTCTTCACGGACGGCGCCGCCCGCACGGTGGAGGTGCGCCGCGCGGCGGACGGCGGCGCGGGCGGGCCCCGCCTCGAGGGCGACGTGCTGCTGATGCCGGCCGGCGGCGGCGTCTTCCGTCCGGCCACGGTGCTCGAGGCGCTCCGCGGCCTGGGCTACCGCCGGATCCTGGTCGAGGGGGGCGGCACGACCGTGTCCCGCTTCCTGCAGGCCGGCGCGCTCGACCGGCTGCACGTCACGGTCGCGCCGCTGCTCATCGGCGGCGGCCGACCCGCGCTCACGCTGGATCCGATCGAGTCGCTCGACGAGGCGCTGCGCCCGCGCTGCCGGCACCTGCGCCTCGGCGACGACATGCTCTTCGATCTCGATCTCCGCGGCGCCGGGACGGGGGCGGTATGATCGTTGGCGGAGCTGCCGGATCGTGCATGCCGGCGGCGCGCCGTTCAGGGGGGTGTCGATGCGTTCCGGAGGCGTCCTGTTGGCCGTGGCCGTCAGCCTGGCCGGCCTGCCTGTTCTCGGTGCCGCGCAACCGACGGAGAAACCGGTCACGTTCGCCGAGCACGTGGCCCCGATTCTCTACGAGCGCTGCACGACCTGTCATCGACCCGGCCAGGTGGGACCGATGTCGGCAACGACGGGGTGTCGATATTCCAGCCGGGCACCGCGCGGCTGGTCGAGGCGGACCTGACGTTCACCCGGGGTGTGAGGCTCCTGAGCCTGCTGCCGCACTCGCATCTGCGGGGGGTGCGCTGGGACTACGAGGCGGTGTATCCCGACGGGACGCGGGAGACCATTCTCTCGGTGCCCGACTACGACTTCAACTGGCAGATCGACTACGTCTTCGACGAGCCGCTGGCGTTGCCCGAGGGGTCGCGGATTCGCGCCGTGGCCTACTACGACAACTCGGCCGCCAACCGGTCGAATCCGGATCCGACCGCCGAGGTGCGCTGGGGTGAGCAGACCGACGAGGAGATGATGTTCACCGCCCTGTCGTATCTGATCGACGAGGAGGCCGGCGCGGCCGCGACCCGGCAACCCTGACCGGATTCGTCAGGGCGGCGGGAGGGCGAGCAGGTCCTGGTGGCCCACGGTCAGCCCGAAATGCCCGCGGGCGGCCGTCTGCCGCCGGCGCCGGGCCCAGGCGCGAACCCGGCGCGCCCGGGCGGGGGGCGGCGACAGGTCGAGCACCGCGTCCTCCCAGCCGTCGATCAGCGCCAGCGCCAGCGCCCGGTCTCCCGGCCCGAGCCGCCACGGGCTCGGCAGGCGCCAGGTCCGGTAGCCCACCGTGCGAAACAGCGTCTCGGCCGCCGCCGCGGCGGCCGGTCCCAGCGCCGTCGCCGGCCCGCGCTCGCGCCGCTGGTGGGCATTCACCGCGTCCCTGATCGCCGCATCGTCCGGATCGGCGGCCCCGCCGGGCCCGTCGCTGCCGCTCCCGGCGGCCGACCACTCCATCGCGCCGTCGTAGGTCAGGGCCAGGTACGCCCCGCAGCCGGCGGCCCGGCAGGCGCGGGCGAGCCGTTCCAGCCAGTCCTCCGGGACGAGATCGAGCAGCGCCGAGCAGGTCACGAGGTCGGCCTGCGCCACTGCCTGCAGCCCGGTCTCCGCCAGGTCGCCGTGCACGCGCCGCAGCTCCGCGGCCGTGCCGGCGGGCGCGGCGCGGGCCAGCAGGTCCGCGTCGTGGTCGACCAGCGTCCACTGCTGCGGGCCCGGCAGGCGCGGCGCCAGGTAGCGCAGGCTCGACCCGGTGCCGCTGCCCAGATCGACGATCCGGATCCACCGCCGCGCCCGCCACTCCGCCCGCAGGCGGTCGACCAGGGCGCCGGCCCGCGAGCGGTGGTCGGCCGCCTCCCGCAGCGCGAGCCAGTCCGGGCTGAACGTGTCCCGCCCCGTGCTCGCCATGCGGTTTCGCTCAGCCCGGGCGCCCGGCGGTGAGGTCCGCCACGGCGGCGGCAAAGGTGTCCGTCGCCGCCTCCCAGTCGGGCAGGCTCGCCGCGTGCCGGCGGGCCGCCGCCGCCAGGCGCGCCGCCAGCTCGCCCGCCGGGCCGCCCGGTGCAGCCGGCAGCAGCCGGGCCAGGGCGCCGGCCAGCGCCGCATCGTCGCCCGGCGCGACGAGCAGGCCGGCGTCCGGGGGCACGGTGTGGGGAATCGCGCCGCCGGTCGTGCTCACCACCGGCAGTCCGCGTGCCAGGGCCTCGGTCAACACCATGCCGAAGCCCTCGGCGTGCGACGGGAGCACGAACACCGAGCTGGCGTCGTACAGCGCGTGGACGGCCGGCGCGTCGCACTCGCCGGCAAAGGCGATCCGCGCCGCGAGCCCGGCCGCCCGCACCTGCTGCTCGACCGCGCGCGCGAACGCCGGCGCCCGGGTCAGACTCCCGGCGCAGACGCAGCGCCACGGCCGGTCCGCCAGCCGCGCCAGCGCGCGCACGAGGACGTCCTGCCCCTTGCGGGGCGTCACCGACGCCAAGCACAGCAGTTGCGGCGGCGCGTCCGGACCGGGACCGGCGGCGAGGGGCGCGGGATCGGTGCCGGGTGGGACCGCCCGGATCGCGGCGGGTGCCACCCCCAGCTCCGCCACGCGCCCCGCGGTGCAGGCGCTGGTCGCCAGCACGCCGGTGCACGCCGCCAGTGCGTCCCGTTCGAGGGCGACGAAGCGATCGCGCCGCGCCGCGTCGAGCCCGGTCTCGTCGGCCAGCAGGAGATGCACCAGGGCGAGCAGCCGGAGCCGTGCGCGCTCGGGGCGCACCAGCTCGGGCAGCGCACCCATGGCGAGCCCGTCGATGACCACGCGCGCGCCCGCGGGCAGGCCCGCCAGCGTGCCGGCGAGACTGCTCCGCGCGCGGGCGTCGCCGGCCGGAAACTCGCCGGCGAGCTCGTGCACCGCGACCTCCCGACGGCGGCGGCGCAGGCCCTCCACGATCCGCGCGTCGTAGATGTAGCCGCCGGTCCGCTGGTCGAACGGGCCGGGCACGAGAAAATGGAGGTCGGCGGCGCTCACACCCGACCTTCGTAGCCGCCCCAGGCCAGGTGCGACTCCTTCAGCGTCACGCGCATCGACGCGATGCCGCGGGCGGCCTCGCCGAGCAGACCGTCGCGGATCGCGCGGGCGAGGCGATCGAAGATCTCGCGGGCGAGAACCTCCGTCGTGGTGTTCCGGCCGGCGAACGCCGGCTCCTCGTCCAGGTTCCGGTAGCGGAACGGAGCCAGCACCGCCCGGAGCTGGTCGCCGGCCAGCCCGATGTCGACGACGACGCCGTCGGCATCCAGCTCGGGCCGCTGGAAGGTCACGTCCACGACGTAGGTGGCGCCGTGCAGCCGCTGCGCGGGGCCGAAGATCTCGCCCCGAAAGCTGTGGGCGATCATGAAGTGGTCACGGACATTCACGCTGTACACGGGTTCGGGCTCCTTCGTCTCATGTCGCTCGCGCCACGGGCAACGGGTAGCGGATGCGATGGCACAGGGCGGCGCGCGGATCGCGGCTCAGGCGCGCCAGCACGGCGGGCAGCTCGGCGAACTCGCTCTCGCCGCTGATCAGCGCGTCGAGCTCCGCGGCGCGCAGCAGCTCGAGCGCCAGGCGCATCCGGCGCGCGTGGCTCCAGCGCGGGGCGCGGTCGGGCGGCAGCCGGCCCACCTGGCTGCTCCTGAGCGTCAGCCGCCGCGAATGGAACGCCTCGCCGAGCGGCAGCGGCACGGACCGCGACCCGTACCAGCTCGCCTCCACGATCGTGCCCTCGACGCCGGCGACGCCCAGCGCCGTGTGCAGCCCGCGGGGCTGGCCGCTCGCGTGGACGACCAGGTCGGCGGCCGGCTGCCGCTCCGGCTCCGTGCGGAACGCGACGCCGAGCGCGCGGGCGGCCGACCCGCGCTCGGGGTTGACGTCGACGGCGGTGACCGCCGCACCCGGTACCTGCCGGCAGAGCCAGGCGACCAGCAGCCCCACGACCCCGGCGCCGATCACCACAATCCGGTCGCCGGCCGCCGGACGGGCGTCCCAGACGACGTTGATTGCCGTCTCCATGTTGGCTGCCAGGACGGCGCGGCCGGGCGGCACGTCGTCCGGAACCCGCGTCACGTTGGCCGCGGGCACCCGGTAGAGGTCCTGATGCGGGTAGAGACAGAACACCGTGCGGCCGGCCAAGTCCGGCGGCGCGCCCTCCGGCTGGACCTCGCCCACGCTCGCGTAGCCGTACTTGACCGGCCCGGGGAACTCGCCCTCCTGGAACGGCGCGCGCATGACCTGGTACTGCGAGCGCGGCACCTCGCCGTTGAACACCAGTGCCTCGGTGCCGCGGCTGACGCCGGAGTAGAGGGCCCGCACCAGCACCTGGTCCGCTTGCCTGGGCGGCAGGTCCGCCTGCACAATCTCTCCACGGCCGGGCGACCGGATCCAGAACTGGCGCGCGGTGCGGGTAGTCGACATGTTGAGCATCGGCCGGGCCGGCCGCGACCTGCTAGCCGGACTTCCGCTGCTGCTGGCGGTGGCGGTCGCGACGCGGCGGCTGGGCGGGCTGCCCGCCGCCTACGCGCTCCAGGCCCTGGCATTGTACGCGCTGCTGGCGGCGCTCGTCGTCCGCGCCGCGCCCGCCGTCCTGCCCGGCGCGGGGCTCGGAGCGGCGAACCGGGTCACGCTGGGACGGGCCACGCTGGTGCTGCCGATCGCGGCGCTGGCGCTGCACGCGGACCGTCTGGGCGCTCCAGTCTATTGGTGGATCGTCGTGGTGTCCACGGCCGCGCTGATCCTGGATGGCGTCGACGGCTGGGCCGCCCGCCGCACGGGCAGCGCGACGGCCTTCGGCGCCCGCTTCGACATGGAGCTCGACGCCTTCCTCATGCTGGCGCTTTCCGCCCTGGTCTGGCTGGGCGGCCGCACCGGCCCCTGGGTCCTGCTCATCGGGGCGCTGCGCTACCTGTTCGTCGCGGCCGGCCGGGTGTGGCCGGCGCTGCGCGCCGCGCTGCCGCCCCGCCGGCGCCGCAAGGTGATCTGCGTCGTCGAGGGCGCCGTGCTCGTGAGCTGCCTGGCGCCGATCGTGCCGGCGGACGCTGCCGGGGCGGCGGCGGCGTCCGCCCTGGCCCTGCTGCTGTACTCGTTCGCCGTGGACGTGCGCTGGCTCGTCCGCCACGTCTAGTTGGTAGACGGGGCTGCGCCCCGAACCCCCGGCGTCCGCTTGCGGGGAC
Organism: Vicinamibacterales bacterium; assembly: GCA_965222265.1. GTDB lineage: Bacteria > Acidobacteriota > Vicinamibacteria > Vicinamibacterales > UBA8438 > JAAXGX01. Next base: position 2,339,257 of record CBDCTP010000003.1, on the reverse strand, counting down.
CCCTGCGCCCCGCGCCGCTCCCGCCGAGGCGCGCCGTGCGCGCCTTCGGAGTCTGCACCGTTGTACGGCGCAGACTCCTGGCTCGCGATACCAGGTGATACATTGGTAGCGTGACCACCATGCTGCCGCTGCGGGCCGCAGGACGCCGGCCTGCCCTGCCGGCCGCCGGCTGCTGGATACTGGCCGGCGCGGCGGCGTGGCTCCTCGTGCACGACCCGGGCCTGCGCGCGCAGGCTTCGCAACTGCCGTCGATCGGCAGCCAGCAGCGGCATGCGCGCGGCCAGCACGTCGTGCCCCTCTACAGGGGCTGGTTCACGGGCGACGACGACCGGATCTACGCAGCTTTCGAGTACCTGAACCTGAACGCCGACGAAACGCTGCACATCCCGATCGGCCCCGACAACGCCATCGCCCCGGGGCCGGCCGATCAGGGCCAGCCCACCTGGTTCCTGCCGGGCCACCGCCACGGCGTGTTCGCCGTGCCGCTGCCCCCGGGGTCCGCGACCGAGATCACCTGGACGCTGAGCATCCGGGGCCAGACGCTGAGCATGCCGTCGAATCTCGGTCCGCTGTACGAGATCGAGGGCCTGGTCAACCACGGCGGCTCGTTTCCCGGCAACACGCCCCCACTCGTGCGCTTCGCCCGGGACGGCCCCGCGGGGCGCGGGCCGGCGGGGCTCGCAGCGGTGGTCGCCGCCACCGCGGGGCAGCCGCTGCCGCTGGACGTGTGGGTCACGGACGACGGCCTGCCGCCGCGGCCGGACCACGCCAAGGTCATTCGATCGCTGCAGCAGAGCTACCGCCGCGGCGACGCCGGCGCGGCGGGCGTGACCGTGGCCTGGACCCGCTACCGCGGGCCCGGCACGGTAGGCTTCCGCGCTGCGGCGCCGCCGGTCGAGCAGGGCCGGGCCCGCACCACCGCGACGTTCGACGCGCCGGGCCGCTACATGCTGCGGGCGCTGGTGTCCGACGGATCGGGGTTCGACGGCTGCTGCTGGACGAACGCGTTCGTCGCGGTCGACGTGCGGCCAGCGAGCCGGTAGGAAGGGCGACGACATGATGAGACGATCCGACTCGCGCGCCGGCGTGCGGCCACTGCTGGCGAGCGGCCTCCTGGCGCTGGGCACGGCCGCCGGCCTCGCGGGCGGAGCCTCCGCCCAGCCGACCGGCGACGAGGCCCGGGTCACGTTCGCGAAGGACGTGGCGCCGATCTTCCAGCGCAGGTGCCAGGAATGCCACCGGCCCGGCAGCATGGCCCCGATGTCGCTGCTCACGTATGCGGAGTCGCGTCCCTGGGCGCGCGCCATCCGGGCCCGGGTCGCCGCCCGCGAGATGCCGCCGTGGTTCCTCGACAAGACGGTGGGCGTTCAGGAGTTCATCAACGACGCCTCGCTGAGCGACGCGGAGATCGACACCATCGTGCGCTGGGTCGACGCGGGCGCGCCGCCCGGCGACCCGGCCGACCTGCCGCCGCCGCGCGCATGGCCCGACGGCGACCGGTTCCGGCTCGAGGCCGAGCTGGGTCCGCCCGATCTGATCGTCCGCTCGGAGCCCTTCACGATGCCGGCGGTGGCGCAGGACACGTTCTTCCGGCCGATCGTCGACGTGCCGCTGACCGAGCCGCGCTGGATACGGGCGGCCGAGACCAAGCCCGCGGGCCGTGACGGCCGGCGCATCGCGCACCACGCGTCGACCTTCCTGCACCAGCCCGAGACCCCCGAGTTCCTCGCGGCCGAACGCGAGCTGCTCGCGGGGCAGGCGGCGGCCGACGCCGTGCTGCAGGTCGCCCGCGACCGCATCGGCGGCGACCCGATCGACACGCGCGAGATGTTCACGGAATGGGCGCAGGGCAAGGGCGGCGAGATCTATCCCGAGGACGTCGGCAAGCTCGTGCAGCCGGGCGCGCGCGTGGAGTTCTCCATCCACTACCACGCCGTCGGCGAGGAGATCACCGACCGGCTGGAGGTCGGCTGGTGGTTCCACCCGCGGGGCGTCACGCCGCGCTACAGCGCGTCGTTCCTCTCGGTGGGCAGCGTGAACGTCAAGCCGCTGCACATTCCGCCCCACGCCGAGACGGTGCACCAGGGCTCCTACACGCTGCCCGCGCCGGCCATCCTGCACAACTTCCAGCCGCACATGCACTACCGTGGCAAGGAGTTCTCGCTGGAGGCCCTCTATCCGGACGGCCGGCGCGAGCTGCTGAACCACGCCGACCGGTTCAGCAACGACTGGCACATCAACTACATCTACCACCCGGACCACGCGCCGGTCCTGCCGCGCGGCACCGTGCTGCAGATCACCGCGTGGCACGACAACACGGCGGCCAACCGCAACAACCCCGATCCGCGCCAGTGGGTGTGGTACGGGCCGCGCACCGTCGACGAGATGGCGCACTCCAACGCGCAGCTCATCTTCATCGGCGACGCCGACTACGAGCGCCTCAGCGCCGAGCGGCGGGCGCGCGCCAGCCAGAACTAGGAAAGAAAGCGGGGCGGCCCCGCGCCGCCGTGCGCGGCAAGCGCGGGGCGCAGCCGAGTAGTCCGCGCCGTAGAACGGCACGGACTCCTGCAGGGTTGGTTGGGCGGCCAGCGGAGCCGCAGGCGACGGTTGACGGGTCAGGTGCCCGCGCCGCGGAGAGGCGCGGGCACCTGTAGGCCTGGTTGGGCGGCAAGCGGAGCCGCCAGGCGACGGTTGACGGGCTAGTGATCCAGGTTGCTGATCCGGTCCCAGTGGATGAAGCGCCGCACCTCGACGCCGTCGACCTCGCGCGGCCCGCCCGGCATCAGGATGAGCTGATCGCCCTCGAAGTCGTAGAACCGCTGCGCGTCGACGCCGGCCGACGCGGGCACGACCGCGCCAGTCCGGCGGTGCAGCACGTAGCCGCCCCGCTTGGCGATGAACGACCCGAAGTAGCCGCCGTAGCTGGCCAGGGCGGCGATGGCCTCGTCCCCCGTCGGGCTCGCCCCGGCGTACGGCTGGCGACCCGCCTGCCGCATGAGGTGCACCGCCATGTGACCGGACGGCATGTAGATGATGTACCCCTCGGCGTACTGGTCGGTCGGGACCGGCTCGTCGCCGTCCAGCGTCCGCTGCTCGACGCGCGAGATCTGCCAGAACCCGAGGAAGCGGTGCTGCTCGGCGGTCAGGTCGGCCTTGTCGGGCACCTTCTCCCAGATGATCCGCACGCGCCCGCCGGACGGCCCCGGCGGGGGCTGCAGCGTGAGCCGGTTGCCGGAGAACTCGTAGAAACGCTGGTTGTCCTGCCCGGTCACGCGCGGGTTGATGCTGCCCAGCACGTGGTGGGTGACGTACCCCTCGTCCGCGTTCACCGTGTACGGCCCGAAGTACGACGTGTAGCTGGTCAGCGCCGCCAGCGCCTCGTCGGGCGCCGGCTCGGCGCCGGCGTACGGCAGGCGCCCCTCCTGCTGGATGATGACGCCCATGTGCTCGCCGTCGTACATGATGTAGCCGAGGGGCGCGCCGGCCCCGAACGTGCCGGGCTCCGGCGGCGGCAGCGCGTTGCCGTCCGCGTCGTGCCGCTCGACCCCCAGCAGCTTCCACGTGCCGATGAACTTGTCGCGCGGATCGGCCTCGGCGCCGCCCTCCTGGGCGGCGGCCGGCGGGACCGCGCCCGCCAGCATCGCGACGAGGGCCAAGCTTACTGTTCCGAGCAGATGTGCACGCATGATTCGCTCCCCTACCGTGAGGCGGCCTCGGCCGCCAGCTCATCCGCGAGGGCGCCGGCCAGGATGTTGTACAGCCCGTAGTTGCCCTCGTGGCAGGCGTACTCGTACAGCGGGTCCGGGTTCCTCGTCATCGGCACCGAGTAGGTCCAGGAACGGGTCCAGACCGTGGGGTCGTCGATCGTCGCCTCGTACAGGAGCGTGTCGGGCGCGACCCGCGTGAAGCGCTCCTCGAGACGGAGGTTGCGCGTGGAGGCGCCGCGCGCGAAGCTCGTCTCGCGCAGGAAATTGATCGTCTCCACCACCAGCGTGTCGCCGTCCCAGTGGGCGCGCGAGCTGCCGGCCCACTGGCGCAGGCTCGCGGGCAGATGCGGCCGGCCGTCCAGCGGCACGACGCGGGCGTCGTGGACCATCTCGGTGAGCAGCGCCACCTGGTCCTCGGTCTGGAAAATCTGCACGTTGTTGTTGTAGGCGCGCGGCTCCATCGGCGGGCCCGCGTTGAAGCCCATCAGGCAGCGCACCTGCAGGCCGTTCGAGCCGAGGTCCTCGACGAAGCCGCCGGGCGTCGGCGTGTGCCTCCCGACGCCCTCGCGCGCCCGCGCCTCGGCCGCCTGCCGCCGCTCGGCCGCCGCGGTCAGCGCCGGAATCCGGCCGCCGGGCGGATTGGTGACGAGCGACGTGCGGTTGGTCTCGACCACGGTCGTGCCCCGATCGAACCAGAACTGGTTGTAGTTGCCGACGATGTCCGCCGGCTCCTCCTCGTCCAGCGCCGCGATCTCGGCGAGGCGCCGCGCCTCGAACTCCGCGGCCTCCTCTGCCGTGTAGACGTCCTGCTGCAGCTCGGCGGGCCGCTCCATCGGCGTCAGGGTGCGAAAGTCCCACACGCCCTGCAGGTCCGGCGCCCCCCACGGGGTCCGGGGCAGCTCCTGGGCCTGGCCCGCGACCGGCGCGGGCGCCAGGCCCGCGGCGGCGATCACCAGCGCCAGCGCGCTCACCGACACGATCGATCGATGACTCATCATGAACCTCCTGATCCAACTCGCAGTGCAACCGCATGCTAAGAGTTGCCTGCGCCAATGTCCAGGACTTATGGTGAGCCATGCGCCCTCCACGCCGCGCGCGGCGGCGGCCCGGCCGATGAAGTGGCCGGCCTTCGCCCGGCGCCTGCGCGGCGAACTCGGCGCGTTGCGGCTCGCGTACCGCGATCCCCGCACGCCCCGCTGCGCGAAGTGGCTGCTGGCCGGCACGCTGGCGTACGCGCTCAGTCCCATCGACCTGATTCCCGACTTCATCCCGGTGCTGGGCCATCTCGACGACCTGCTCATCCTGCCCCTCGCGCTGTCGCTCAGCCTGCGGCTGATCCCCCCGCAGGTGCTGGCCGACTGCCGGGCGCGCGCGGCGCAGGCGGCCGACGGATGAGCGGCCGGGCTTCCGATTCCACCCCCAAAGAAAAAGAGCCGGCCCCGGCGGACCGGGGTCGGCTCGTGCGATCCGTCGCGATCGGCGCCTACTTCGACGCGTTCATGGCCGCTTCCGCCGCGGCTTCCTCCGCGCGGGCGCCGGCCAGGATGTTGTACAGCCCGTAGTTGCCCTCGTGACAGGCGTACTCGTACAGCGGCTGGTCGTTCAGCTGCATCGGGATCTCGTAGCTCCAGACCTGCGACCAGACGGTGGGATCGTCGATGGTGGCCTCGTACAGCAGCATCCCCGACGCCACGCGCGTGAAGCGCTCCACGAGCCGCAGGTTCGCGTCGCTCGACCCCCGCTGGAAGCTCGTCTCCCGCTGGAAGTCGGTCGTCTCGACGACGAGCGTGTCACCGTCCCAGTGGCCGTGCGACTCGCCCGTCCACTGCGGGAGTCCGACGCGCGGGCGCCCGTCCAGCGGGATGATGCGGAAGTTGTGGTTCATCTCGTTGAGCAGCGCCACGGTGTTCTCGGTCTGGAACACCTGCACGTTGTTGTTGTAGGCGCCGGGAGTCATCGGCGGTCCGGCGTTGAACCCGGTGATGCAACGGAGCTGCAGCCCGTTGGCGCCGAGATCCTCCACCCAGCCGCCGGGCGTGGGCGAGTGCCCGCCGACGCCTTCGCGCAGGGCCGCGGCCGCGGCCTGCCGCCGCGCCGCCGCGCCGGTCAGCGACGGCACCTTGCCGGTCGGCGGATCGACGATCAGCGAGGTCCGCCCGGTCTCGACCGGCGACGTGCCGTAGTCGAGCCAGAAGTTGTTGTAGAAGCCGGGGGCGCCGTCCTCGCCGCGGTCGACGCTGTCGGTGACCTGCGTGCGCCGCGCGGCCCGGTTCGCCAGCTCCTCGTTGCGGGCGACGCGCTCCTGCTCGAGATTCGCGGCCTCCTCGGCGGTCAGAAACGCCTTGTCCGCCAACTCGTCAGGCCGCTCCATCGGGGTGATGGACCGGAAGTCCCAGACCCCCTGCAGATCCGGCGCGCCCCACGGCGTCCGCGGAACCGCCTCGTCCTGCGCAGCCGCCGGCACCGGGGCCAGCGCCGCCACTGCCACCGCCGCCAACACCGCCACGACACATCGATAGCTCATGCTGCCCTCCTTGGCACTTCTTCAGCCTGTATCCAGGTAGCGCCCATGATCGCGCAAGACGCACGCGCATGCAAGAAGCCGGCGGCGCGGCGCGTGGCGTCAGGCGCCGTCCTCGAGCAGCGCCTCGAGCTCGGCGACGACCTCCTCCATCCGGTCGGCCGCCGCCGCCACGTCCCGGGTCGCGAGCGTGCGCGCGGCGTCGATCCGCTCCTGCAGCGGGCCGATCGGCAGCTCGCGCTGCGCCGCCGCGATCATCAGTCGCAACGCTTCGGTGGCGAGCCGCTGGAAGCGCTGGTGGTGGACCGCGTCGGCCGCAGCGGGCGGCCTGACCGACGCCGCCGGTTCGGGGGCCGGCGCCGGGCTCCCGGCGGGCGCCGCGGGCTCACCGCCGCAGCCGCCCGCGACGAGCAGCCCGGCCAGCGCGGCGCAGGCGACCGCGCGCGACAGCGCGGCCGGTCGCGGGACGGGCGGTGGCGAAATCGGCATGGGCACGGAAAAAGACGGGCGCGTCGGCCGGCGTCAATCGGCGCCGGGAGGCCGGCCCGGGGGGCGGCCTCCCGGCCCTGTTCCTAGCGCAGGCCGGCGGCGGCCAGCGCCGCCTCCTCCGCCTGCTCCTCCTCGCGGGCGCCGGCGAGGATGTTGTACAGGCCGTAGTTGCCCTCGTGGCAGGCGTACTCGTACAGCGGCTGGTCGCTGCGCTGCATCGGGACCTGGTAGGTCCACGGCTGCGTCCAGGCCGTCGGATCGTCGACCGTCACCTCGTACATCATCGTGCCCGGCGATACGCGCGTGAAGCGCTCCGTCAGATGCAGGTTGGCGTCCGACAGCCCGCCGCGGAAGCTCGTCTCGCGCAGGAAGTTGGTGGTCTCCACCACCAGCGTGTCGCCGTCCCAGTAGCCGCGCGAGTCGCCCATCCACTGGCGGATGCCCGCGTCGAGGTGGTCACGCCCGTCCAGCGGCACGACCCGCGCGCTGTGCACCATCTCGTTGAGCAGCACCACGGTGTCCTCGGTCTGAAACAGCTGGACGTTCTGGTTGTAGCCGGCGGGCGTGATCGGCGGCCCGGAGTTGAAGCCGAGGATGCAGCGCACCGCGAACATGCCCCCGCCGAGGTCATCGACGAAGCCGCCCGGCGTCGGCACGTGGCGCGACACGCCGGCCCGCTCCGCCGCGAGCGCCGCCTGCCGCCCCGCGGCGGCCGGGGTCAGCGGCGGCAGGCGTCCGTCCGGCGGATCCACCACCAGCGACGTGCGGTTGGTCTCGACCACGGTCGTGCCCCGATCGAACCAGAACTGGTTGTAGTTGCCCACGACGTCGGCCGGCTCCGCATCGTCGAGCGCGGCCAGCTCCGCCAGCCGCCGCGCCTCGAACTCGGCGACCTCCTCGTCCGTGTAGACCGCCTTGTCCTCCAGATCGGACGGCCGCTCGAAGGGCGTCAGGGTGCGGAAGTCCCAGACCCCCTGCAAATCGGGCGCGCCCCATGGCGTGCGGGGCAACTCCGCGTCCTGGGCGGCGGCGGCGGCCGGGAGCAGCACGGCGACCGCCGCGGCGGCCGCCAGCATCCTGAACGACACGCGAGCTTGCTGATGCATCTTCCAAACCTCCTCGGTGTTGACGACGGCCGGCGGGCGGCTCCCCCTACTTCGAGCCGCGGGCGGCGGCCGCCTCGCGTTCCTCGGCGCGCGCGCCGCTCAGCGAGTTCGGCACGGCGTAGTTGCCCTCGTGGCAGGCATACTCGTACTGCTGGTAGCCGCTGTCCCGCCGCCAAGGGAAGGTGACGGTCCAGGGCGCGGTCCAGGTCTCCGGATCGTCGACGGTGATCGAGTAGCGCAGCGTGTCCGGACCGAGCGGGGTGAAGCGCTCCACGATGCGCCGCAGCGGCGTCTGGGGCGAGCGCCCCTTGGGAGCCCGCAGGTTCTCGACGGCCTTGAAGTTGGTCGATTCGACGACCAGCGTGTCGCCCTCCCAGCGGCCGCGGGGATCGCCCTCCCACAGGCCGATGTTCCCGTCGACGTGCGGGCCGGCGTCGAGCGGGACGATCCGCGCGTTGTGGATCATCTCGCTGTGCAGCACGACGTACCCCGGCGTCTGGAGAATCAGCGTGCCGTTGTTGTACGCCGTCGGCATCATCATGCCGAGCACGCCGCGCGAGATGCAGCGGTCGCCGCCCTCCATGTTGGCGTAGGTATCGTGCAGGTGCTCGCGGATGTACGCGGCGCTGGCGGCGGCCTGCTCCGTCAGCGCCGGCATCTTCCCGCTCCGCGGCTCGGTCAGCAGCGCCGGCCAGTCGCCGCCGACGGGATCCTGCCAGAACCAGTCGAACCAGTACAGCGCGTAGAACCCGGGGTCGCCTTCCCGGAGCGTCTCGTTGGCCTCGATCGTGGCGTCGAAGCGCGCCTGGGCGAGCTCGCGCAGCTCCTCGGCCGTGAAGCTGTCGCGGCCCGCCAGCTCGTCGGGCAGCTCGAGCGGCGTGTGGTTCGCATCCGCGTTGTTCCACATCCCCTGGATGTCCGGCTGGCCGTCCGCCAGCCGTGCCGGGGCCCAGTCCTGCGCGCTGGCCGGCGGCGGCGCCAGCCACGCCGTCAGCGCGGCGGCGCCGGCGAGCAGGCCGGCGGCGATTCGGAAACGATTCTGCATGGGTACCCCACTTTCACCGCGCCGACGTTGCGCTGAGTCCGAGCTTGTCTCTAAGGTATCGGGGGCTGACCGTTCACGCAATAGTTTTCGGAGCCGGGAGGGAACCGCGGTGGACACGCTGCGCGGCAGGCGGATTCTGATTACGGGGGCCAGCTCGGGCATCGGCCGCGCCACCGCCCTCGGACTGGCGCGGCGCGGCGCGAGCCTGCTGCTGACCGGCCGGACGCCGGCGCGCTGCGACGAGGCGCTGGCGGCCGTGCGCGCGGCCGGCGCCGCGGAGGCGCGCATGTTCCGGACCGACTTCGCCAGCCTGGACGCCGTCCGGCAACTGGCGGCCGACATCCGCGGGCAGGTACCGCGGCTCGACGTCCTGATCAACAACGCGGCCGTGGTCGCCAGGCACCGCACGCTCACCGCGGACGGCTACGAGACGACCTTCGCCGTCAACCACCTGGGCCCGTTCCTGCTGACCGGCCTGCTGCTGCCGCTGCTAGGGCGCGGGGCCCGCATCGTGAACGTGGCCTCGGACGCCCACCACTGGGGCGCCGTCGACCTCGACGACCTGCAGAACGAGCGGCGCTACCGCGCGTTGCGCGTGTACGGCCAGTCCAAGACGGCCAACATCCTCTGGAACGTCGAGCTCGCGCGGCGGCTCGCCGGCAGCGGCGTGACGGCGAACAGCCTGCACCCGGGCGGGATCCGCAGCAACCTGGGCGCGGGACAGGGGCTCGTGACGGACTTCCTGCGGCGGCTGGCCAGCCTGTTCATGAAGTCGCCGGAGCGGGGGGCGGAGACGCCGATCCACCTGGCGGCCTCGCCCGCCGTCGAGGGCGTGTCGGGCCGCTACTTCGCCGCCTGCCGCGAGCGGCAGCCGGCGCCGCACGCCACCGACCCTGCCACCGCCGCGCGGCTCTGGCAGCTCAGCGAGACGCTGACCGGCTTCCGCTACCCGGCCGCGTGAGCGCCGGGGGGCGGTGCGCGCGAGAGCCGCGGCCGGCCGCCAGGGGCCCGTCAGTGCACGACGTCCGTCTCGAGGTAGTCCTCCACGGGCTCGAGGTGCGGAATCTCCAGCGTGCGCACGGCCTGAATCGCCAGCGCGACCGCCTCGTCGGCGCTGCACGGCGAGGCCTGCGCCCGCAGGCGGCGCCGCGTCGCCCGCAGCAGCCGCAGGACCTGCGCCCGATCGAAACGTTGGCCTTCGCAGTGATCGCAGAAGCTCATGAACGGTGCCTCCGTCAGGAAGTCGCGCCGCGGCGGACTCCCCGGAGCCCGCGGTCGGGTTGCGAGTATACTCGCCTATTATGTCGCGTTTCCCCCGAGTCGACAGCATCTCGGCCGCGGTCGTCGCGCTCGTGGCCGCCGGTCTGGTCGGCGCCGCCGTCCCCCTGCAGGCGGAAGACTGGACGCAGTGGCGCGGCGCCGGCCGCCTGGGCGTGTGGCACGAGACGGGCATCGTCGACCGCTTGCCGGCCGGCGGCCTGAAGGTCGCCTGGCGCGCCCCGGTCGGCGCCGGCTACGCCGGGCCGGCGGTGGCCGACGGGCGCGTCTTCGTGCTCGACTGGCGGGAGGATCCGGAATCGCGCACGCTGGACGGCACGGAGCGGTTGCTGGCGCTCGACGAGCGGACGGGCGCCGTGCTGTGGACGCACGAGTGGCAGACGTCGTACCGCATGCTGATGGTGACCTACGCCATCGGCCCGCGCGCGACGCCGACCGTGGACGGCGACCGCGTCTACGTCGTGGGCGCCACCGGCCGGCTGTGGTGCCTGGATGCCGCGTCGGGCGCCGTGATCTGGGAGCGGGACTACGTCGCCGAGTACGACACAAGCGTGCCGACCTGGGGCGTCGCCAGCGCGCCGCTGGTCGACGGCGAGCGTCTCATCGCCATCGTGGGCGGCGAGCCCGACGCGCTCGTGGTCGCCTTCGACAAGCGCACGGGCAGCGAGATCTGGCGCGCCGTCGAGGTGGCCGGCGAGATGGGCTACGGCCAGCCGATCATCTACGAGGCCGGCGGCGTGCGGCAGCTCATCATCTGGCACACCGGCGCGCTGACGTCGCTCGATCCGGTCACCGGCGAGGCCTACTGGACCGAGCCGTGGGAGGTCCGGTCCGGTCTGAGCGTCGCGACGCCGGTCCGCGGCGGCAACTACCTGTTCGTCAGCCAGTTCTACCTCGGCTCGCTGATGATGCGCCTGCACGCCGACCGCCCCGCCGCGACCCGGGTGTGGGCCGGCGCCAGCCGCAGCGAGCTCCCGGACGACACCGAGGGCCTGCACGCCCTGATCACCACCCCCATCGTCGAGGGCGACTACATCTACGGGGTCGGCAGCTACGGCGAGCTGCGCGGCCTGAGCGCCCGCACCGGGGAGCGGCTCTGGACGAGCGGCGAGATGACGGTGCAGAACCGCTGGGGCACCGCGTTCATGGTGCGGCACGGCGACCGCTACTTCGTCAACAACGAGGAGGGCGACCTCATCATCGCCCGCTTCACGCCGGAGGGCTACGTCGAGCTCGACCGGACGAGGCTGATCGAGCCGACCTCCACCGGCGGCCACACGCGCGCGCGGTGGACGCGGATCGTCAACTGGTCGCATCCCGCGTACGCCAACCGGCACATCTTCCAGCGCAACGACCGGGAGCTCGTCCGCGCGTCGCTCGCGGCGGCCGACTACTGACGAGCCGCCCGGACCGGAGGCGACGATGCCAACCCCGCGCCTGCAAGCGATCGCGCTCGTTCTCGTGCTGGCCGCCGCAAGCGGCCCCTGGCCCGCCGCGGCCGAGGACTGGCCGCAGTGGCGCGGCGCCGGGCGCCTGGGCGTCTGGCACGAAGAGGGCATCGTCGAGCAGTTTCCGGACACCGGCCTGCAGGTCGCCTGGCGGACTCCGATCGGGTCGGGGTACGCCGGTCCGGCCGTCGCGGGCGGCCGCGTGTTCATCCTCGACTGGCGGCAGGACCCCGACTCCCGCACGCTGGACGGCACGGAACGGGTGGTGGCGCTCGACGAGGCGACGGGGGCTGTGCTCTGGACCCACGAGTGGCCCACCTCCTACCAGGGCCTGATGGCGCGCTACGCGATCGGCCCGCGGGCGACCCCGACGGTGGACGGGGACCGGGTCTACGCCGTCGGCGCCACGGGCCGGCTGTGGTGTCTGGACGCCGGGTCCGGCGCAGTCATCTGGGCCAGGGACTACGTCGCGGAGTACGACACGAGCGTCCCGACCTGGGGCATCACGAGCGCCCCGCTGGTCGACGGCGAGCGGCTGATCGCCCTGGTCGGCGGCGAGCCCGACGCGCTCGTCGTGGCGTTCGACAAGCACACCGGCAGCGAGATCTGGCGCGCGGTGGAGGTCGTCGGCGAGATGGGTTACGCCCAGCCGATCATCTACGAGGCGGGCGGGGCGCGGCAACTCATCATCTGGCACCCCGCGGCGCTGGCGTCGCTCGACCCGGAGACGGGCTCCGTCTACTGGGACCAGGCGTGGGAAGTCGGCATGGGCATGTCGATCGTAACGCCGGTCCGGGCCGACAACTACCTGTTCGTCAGCCAGTTCTACAACGGCTCGCTCATGATGCGGCTCAACCCCGACCGCCCGGCGGCGACCGAGCTGTGGCGGGGCGCCAGCCGCAGCGAGCTGCCGCACCAGACCGACGGCCTGCACGCGGTGATGAGCCCGCCGGTCATCGTCGGCGACCACATCTACGGCGTCGGCAGCTACGGCGAGCTGCGCGGGCTCGACGCCGCCACCGGCACGCGGCTGTGGGACACGGGCGACATGACGCCGCAGGAGCGCTGGGGCACCGCGTTCATGGTGCGCCACGGCGACCGCTACTTCGTCAACAACGGCGAGGGCGACCTCATCATCGCGCGCTTCACGCCGACGGGGTACGTGGAGATCGACCGCACGCGCCTGATCGAGCCGACGAGCGAGGTCGGCCGCTCGCGGGCCTGGGTCCGCACCGTCAACTGGTCGCACCCGGCCTACGCCAACCGCCACGTCGTGCACCGCAACGACCGCGAGATCATCCGCGCCTCGCTGGCCGCCGCCGACTACTGAGCCGCGGCCGGGCCGGGCCGTGGACCTGCGCGCGGCCGCGCGCGCCGCGACGCGGCGCTATTCACGAGCGTCCTGCTGCGGTTCCTGCGTGATGACCCCCTGGAGCGGCCGCCCACGCCGCTTGTCGTATTGCCAGAGGGCCTTGTCGATCAGTCGAGGCGAGGTTCCTTGTTCGCTGGCACTCCAGCGCCTGAGCAGGCGTGTATAGAGCCGAAACTCTTCCCGCTTGAACAGGGTACGCTTGCCCCGGTCGAACGCTGGCAGGCTGGTCAGCGTCTTCAGTGCACGCCACGTGCGTGCATCGATGATACCGAACGCGCCCGGGTTCCAGGCAGCCAGGAATACGGATGCAGTCGGGTAGCTCACGCCGTTCAGTTCGTTCAGGATCTCCGCGGCTGTTTCCGGAGCTTCATGCCTGTCATCCGCGCACTTGGCGGCACGCTCGGTCACCTGCCTGACGCTGGTGTCCGTGTTCCTGTTCAGAAAGTTCGTCTTTTGTCTATCGGTCTTCCATGCTACGAGTTCGTATGCCTGCTGGCGCGTGAGATGCCTCTGCTTCCGAAAGTCGGCGCTTCTTTCCATCAGGGTCTCTTCGCCCTTGGGATAGGAGAAGCTGTTCGCGAGTTGCTGGAGTCTGTCGGTCGGAAGCCTCTTCCTCAACTGATCCACCAGCTCGTCGATGCGGGACTCATCCAAGCGCACGAGGGGCTCGAGGGCGATTCGGAGGCGCGTGCCGGTGCTTCTGGCGAACGTCTCCAGCGTCCTGGTGGAAGGATGCCCGCGCCCGCTCTCGAGTCGAGCGACGACGGACTGGGTTGTCTCCATGCGTTCGGCCAACTGCGCCTGGGTGAGCCCGGCGCCGACGCGGGCCTCGATCAGCGAACGCGCCAACGCAAACTCGAAATCGAGATCGTCATAAGCCCTGCGGTAGTCAGGGTCCCGGCTCCACTTCCGATGCAGGTCGCGCACCTTGCTCACTGGAGCACCTCCCGCGCACGTTGCAGGGCCAGCCGAACTTCACTGTGGGGCGTCTTGCGCGTTTTCTTGATGAACACCCGCACGACGATCACGCGTCTGTCACGGACAGTGACGTAGAGCGCACGAGACGTTCCGTCGCGGCCCGTCATGCGCATTTCCCAGAGCGGACCCTGCAGGTGCTTGACATACGGTTCGCGGACGCGTTCGAGTCCAACCGCCGCGATCAGTTCGCCAATGCGCACGAACCGGGCGCGCATATACGCCGGCAGCGCGCCGATCTCTCTGTCGACGGTGTCGTTCAGGGTCTCGACGGACCAGCGCGCCACAGATCACGATATAGCACATATGCTATGCACGCAAGCGGAGTCCGAACGCGGGCTACCGGGCATGATGCCGACTACGACCCTTCGACGCCGACGCGTCCGGGGCCGGGCTCGGGCTGCCGCTGCCGGTGGCCGGTTGCCACGCCGGTGTATCGTGGGCGCGAAGGAGAACACGATGAGGATTGGCCGTCGAGAGCTGTTCGCCGCCGTGGGCGCCATGGGCGCCGGACTGGGTGCAGCCGCCGCCGCGCCGGGGTTCCCCGCGTTCCTCCAGTCCCGGCCCCTGCGCATAGGCGCGCTCATCTCCCACAGGGACCGGCAAGGACAGGACGAGCTGATTCAGCCGTACGACCAGCAGATGCGGCTCGGTCTGGAGCTGGCGATCGCGGAGCTCAACGCGGCCGGAGGGATTCTCGGGCGGCAGGTCGAGCTGCTCGTCGCCGATGACGAGGGCAGCCCTGCGCCGGGCGCCGCGGCGGCGATGGAGCTCATTCGCAGCGAGGGCGTCGAGGCGCTCGTGAGCGGTTTCGTCATGGCCATGCCGCCGTACATGGACCGCACCCTCGAGCGCGAGGGCCTGAATGTCCCGGTGGTGCATGCGATGCAGACCCCGGGCACCTACTGCGGGCGAGTGGCGCACGTCGGCTCGACGACGCTCCAGGCGATCACGACGCTGCTCGAACACCGCGGGCCGGAAGCCCGGCAGCGCACGTTCCAGATCTCCGACTGGGCGCCCTCGCAACGGACCGTGTCGAACCAGTTCTACCAGCACGTGCAGGCCGGCTCGACCGGCGCCGCGC
This sequence comes from Vicinamibacterales bacterium, assembly GCA_965222265.1. GTDB lineage: Bacteria > Acidobacteriota > Vicinamibacteria > Vicinamibacterales > UBA8438 > JAAXGX01. Next base: position 2,324,232 of record CBDCTP010000003.1, on the reverse strand, counting down.
TGGTGACGACGCCGGTCAGCGCCAACAGCCCGGGTGAATACACCGGACTCGTGCAGTGGGCGCACGACCTCGATGCGAAGAACTTCTGGATCTCCATCCCACGGCCGTACGCCGTGAACGTGGTGACGCAGGCCGACTCGCTCGGCGTCGCGTCCGATTTCGCCTGGCACTTCCTGGAGTTCAGCGAGTGGCAGGCGTCGCAGCTCCCGGACGGCGTCGAGGCCTGGACGTCGGTGCCCTTCGTCGCGAGCGAGGACCGGCCCGGCGTCCGCGACTTCGTGGCGCGCGTCCGCCGGCACACAGGGGACGACCTGGTCACGCACGTCGCCTTCTCGCACCATACGGCCGTCCACGCCCTGGCGCGGGCAATGGAGCAGGCCGGTACCACGGTGGCGGGGCCGGTGCAGGCAGCGCTCGAGGGTCTCCAACTGGAAACGGCTACCGGCACGCTGACACTGGGGTCGGACGGCTACGCGACGATGCCGATGTACGTGGCGCTCGCCACGCGCGCCGGTCTGGAGGTGGCGCAGCGGTTCGAGACCGCGCCTCCGGGTGCGGCGTGCGGGTGATCCGTTGGTCCCACCCAGCCTACGCGAACCGGCAAATCGTGCACCGCAATGACCGCGAGATCATCCGCGCCTCGCTGGCCGCGGACGACTACTGAAGCGGGCGGCCGGGACGCTGCCCCGCACCCGTCCTCCGGCCGCGGGTCCAGCCGCAGGTCCCTGCCCGGCGGCGCGCCCCCGCCTTGAATCGCCCGCGGAGAGCATTCGATAATTCGGGGCAGTTCGGCAACCGCAACGCCATGGCGCTGAAGAAGTCCCAACTCTACTCCTCGCTCTGGCGGAGCTGCGACGAGCTGCGCGGCGGCATGGACGCCTCGCAGTACTAAGGACTACGTCCTGACGCTGCTCTTCATGAAGTACGTGTCGGACCGGCACGCCGGCCGCCCCGACGCCCTCCTCGACGTCCCCGCCGGCGGCGGCTTCGCCGACATCGCGGCGCTGAAGGGCGCCAAGGACATCGGCGAGGGGATCAACATCATCATTCGCAAGTTCGCCGAGGCCAACGACCTGCAGGGCGTCATCGACCAGGCCGACTTCGACGACGACAGCAGGCTGGGCTCGGGCAAGGAGATGCAGGACCGGCTGTCGAAGCTGGTCGCCATCTTCGAGGGGCTCGACTTCCGGGCCAACCGGGCGGGGGGCGACGACCTGCTCGGCGACGCCTACGAGTACCTGATGCGGCACTTCGCCACCGAGTCGGGCAAGGCAAAGGGGCAGTTTTACACGCCCGCCGAGGTGTCCCGCGTCATGGCGCAGGTGGTCGGCATCGGTCCCGGCACGCGGCAGGACCAGACCATCTACGACCCTACGTGCGGCTCGGGCTCGCTGCTGCTCAAGGCCGCCGATCAGGCCCCGCGCGGCATCACCGTGTACGGTCAGGAGATGGACAACGTTACCTGGGCGCTGGCGCGCATGAACATGATCCTGCACGGCCACGAGACGGCGGAGCTGCACCGCGGGAACACGCTCGCCGCGCCCCACTTCAAGAGCCCGGACGGCGGCCTCAAGACGTTCGACTTCGCCGTTGCCAACCCGCCGTTCTCGGCCAAGGCGTGGTCCAACGGCCTCGACCCCGCCCACGATGAGTTCGGGCGCTTCGAGCACGGCGTCCCGCCGGCCAGGAACGGCGACTACGCGTTCCTCCTGCACCTCATCAAGTCGCTCAAGAACCGCCGCGGCAAGGGCGCCATCATCCTGCCCCACGGCGTGCTCTTCCGCGGCAACCGCGAGGCCGACATCCGGCGCAACCTTGTCCGCCACGGCCTCGTCAAGGGCATCATCGGCCTGCCCCCGAACCTGTTCTACGTCACCGGCATCCCTGCCTGTATCGTCGTCATCGACAAGGAGAACGCCCACGCCCGGACCGGCATCTTCATGGTCGACGCCAGCCGCGGCTTCCGCAAGGACGGCAACAAGAACCGCCTGCGCGCCCAGGACATCCACCGCATCGTTGACGTGTTCAACAGTCAGACCGAGGCGCCGCGATACGCGCGCATGGTACCTATGTCGGAGATCGCCGACCCGGCCAACGACTACAACCTGAACATCCCCCGCTACGTGGACGCGAGCGAGCCGGAAGACCTGCACGACCTCGACGCGCACCTGCACGGCGGCATCCCCGACCGCGACCTCGACGCGCTCGGCAAGTGGTGGGATGTCTTCCCGTCGCTGCGTGCCGCCCTCTTCGAGAGCGCCGGCCGGCCCGGGTACAGCCGGCTGCGCGTTCACCAGTCGGACGTCGACGCCGCCATCGACGGTCATCCCGCGGTCGAAGAATACCGGCAACAGGTCCCGGAGGTGTTCGACGTCTGGCGCGACGTGCACCGGCCGATCCTTCGCGATCTCGGCCCCGGCGACATCCCCGCCGACGTCATCGACGCGCTGTCCGAGAACCTCCTTACCTGCTTCGCCGATGTCCCGCTGATCGACCCGTACGACGTGTACCAGCGATTGATGAACTACTGGGACGAGGTGATGCAGGACGACGTGCACCTCGTCGTCTCCGACGGCTGGGTCGACGCCGCCCTACCGCGCGCGACCATTGAGGACAAACACCGGCAGATCAAGGAGACGCCCGACCTGATCGTCCAGCGCCGGCGCTACAAGATGGACCTCGTTCCGCCGCCGCTGATCGTGGCGCGCTGGTTCGCCGCCCAGCGCGAGGAGGTGGACGCGTTGCGCGCCGCCCACGACGCCGCCGCCAGCGAACTCGAGGCGTTCGTCGAGAAGCACACGTCGACCGGAGACGGAGACGACAGCCCGCTGGCCACCGCCGTCAACGACAAGGGCAGGTTGACGAAGGCCGCCGTCACCGCGCGACTGCTCGACGTGGAAACCGCTCCGGAGAGTCACGGCGATCTGGAGCCTCTGCTCCGCTGCCTCGCCCTGATGGACGCCGAAACCGTCGCCGGCCGCGCCGTCAAGACCACCCAGGGCACACTCGACACCCAGGTGCTCGCCCGCTACGACATGCTCACCGAAGCCGAGATCAAGACCCTCGTGGTGGATGACAAGTGGTTCGGCACCGTCCGTGGTGCCGTCGACGACGACGTTCAGAGGGTGATGCAGCAGTTTGCGCGACGCGTAAGGGAGCTCGACGCACGGTACACAGTTTCGTTGCACGAGATCGAACTACGGATAGATGACTTCTCCCGAAAAGTTCGCGGCCATCTCGACCACATGGGGGTTGTCGTTTTGACTCACAGGTCGATTCCCTCTTCCGGGCATACCGCAGGCCCGCTCCGCCATCGTGCCGATACCGGTTTTCCCGCTGACTGGCGCGTTTCCTCTGTCGGAGCGGAATTTCGGATCCAGCTCGGCAAGATGCTCGACGCCGACCGGCACACTGGAGCATACAAGCGCTACGTCGGCGATCGGGCGGTTCAGCGGGGATGGATCGATATCGATGGGATCGGATCAGTCCCGATGACACCTTCCGATCTGCGGCGTTTTCGCCTGAGAAAGAACGACCTGCTTGTTTGCGAGGGCGGGGAGATAGGACGCGCGGCCATCTGGAACGAACCAATTCCGGAGCGTTACTATCAGAAGGCACTTCACAGACTACGGCCAAGAGGCAGTTATGATCCTTACCTGATGATGTCACTATTGCACTTGTGGACATCAAATGGCTACTTGGACGACTACGTCACGCAGACAAGTATCGCTCATCTGACAAAGGAGAAACTCGAACTCGTACCCTTGCCGGTACCTCCACTGCCGGAGCAACGCGCCATCACTGAGACGCTATCGGATGTAGATGGCCTAATCCAGGCGTTGGAGGTGCTGATCGCCAAGAAAAGGGTCCTCAAGCGGGCTGCCATGCAGCAACTTCTCACCGGCAAGACTCGCCTACCGGGATTCAACGAGGAATGGCACGCGCAACGTATCGGTGACTTGCTCACGTACGAACGTCCAGACGGCTATCTCGTGGGCAGCTCTGATTACAGCGATCACGGTGACGTTCCTGTTCTAACCGGCAACAAGTCGTTTGTCCTTGGTCATGTCAACGATCGTTCCGATACCTGCAGCGATATTCCCGCTATCGTTTTTGACGACCTCACAACGGAATGCAACTATGCGGACTTCCCGTTCAAGGTGAAATCGTCGGCGATTAAGCTACTTCGCTCCAGAGGCATCCACACCAATCTCAGGTTCGTGTTCGAACGCATGCGATTGCTCCGGTTTCCCGTCGGCGATCACAAACGGTACTATATTTCGGAGTATCAGACCGTGGAACTGCTCGTTCCACGCTGTGACGAACAAGACGCCATCGTCACTGTACTGTCCGACATAGACGCCGAGATCGCCGCTCTCGAACAACGTCTCCGCAAGACCTGCGCCATCAAGCAGGGCATGATGCAGCAACTCCTGACCGGCCGGGTGCGGCTGGTCGATTCGGCTGCCACGGCGACGCCATGACGCCCCTCCGCGTTTTCGTCAGCAGCGTCCAGCGCGAGTTCGCGGAGGAGCGGGCGGCGTTGCGCGACTACCTGCGCGGCGACCCGCTGATGCGGCGGTACTTCGAGGTGTTCCTGTTCGAGGACGTGCCGGCGACGGACCGGCGGCCCGACGCGCTCTACCTCGACGAGGTCGAGCGGTGCGATCTCTACGTCGGGCTGTTCGGCCGCGAGTACGGGTCGGAGGACGACGACGGAATATCGCCGACGGAGCGCGAGTTCGACCGGGCGGAGGCGCTCGGCAAGCACCGGCTCATCTTCGTCAAGGGCGGGGCCGGCGACACGCGGCATCCCAGGATGCGGGCGTTGATCGACAGGGCGCAGGTCGACCTGGCGCGGCGGCGGTTCAGCACCCCGGCCGATCTGGTGGCCGGGCTCTATGCGGCGCTGGTGGAGTACCTCGAACGCCGGGAGCTGCTGCGCTGGGGACCGTTCGACGCGGCGCCGTGCACGGACGCGGCGTTCGACGATCTCGACCGCGAGCGCATGACGTGGTTCATCGGCACGGCGCGCCAAGCGAGGCAGTTCCCGCTGGCCGACGACGTGCCCCCGGAAACGTTGCTCGAACACCTGAACCTGCTGAACCGGGGCCGGCTGACGAATGCAGCGGTGCTGCTGTTCGGGAAGCGCCCGCAACGGTTCCTAATCTCGTCGGCGGTCAAGTGCGCCCACTTCCACGGGACGCGGGTCGGCAAGCCGATCCCCTCCCACCAAGTGTACGAGGGTACGGTGTTCGAGCTGGTCGACCACGCGGTGGACTTCGTGCTCAGCAAGATCGCGCTCTCGGTGGGCACGCGAGCGGAGAGTGTCCAGGCGCCCGTCGCCTACGAAATTCCCAAGGAGGTGGTGACCGAGGCGATCGTCAACGCCGTGGCGCACCGCGACTACACGAGCGACGCCAGCGTTCAGGTCATGCTGTTCGCGGACCGCCTGGAGGTCTGGAACCCCGGCGCGCTCCCGCCGCCGCTGACCCTCGACAAGCTGCGGGTCCCCCACGAGTCGGTGCCGGGCAACCCGTTGCTGGCACGAGCGATGTACCTGGTCAAGTACATCGAACAGATGGGGACGGGGACCCTCGACATGATCGAGCGCTGCGTCGGCGCGGGCCTCCATGAACCGGAGTTCGAGGCTTCCGGGAACTTCGTGACCAGAATACGGCGTGCGGCGCCGGCCGGGCAGCCGGTCGTGTTCACCGACAAGAACGATGTGCGGCGCAGAACGAGGGGAAACGCCGAGTCGCAGCTAGAGTTGGGGCAGCTAGAGTCGGCTGAGCGGCTAGAGTCGGCCCAGCCAACTTCACAGCTAGAGTCGCTGAGGACGAGAGTGCTCGGGGCGTTGGTCGGCGGACCCTTGTCGAAGGCGGAGCTGTCCGACCGGTTGGGTCAGAAGCAGGCGTCCGGCCAGCTCCACGAGGTGGTCCGGCTGCTCGTGGCCGACCGGCTGATCGAGTACACGGTGCCGGACAAGCCCCGCAGCCGACTGCAGAAGTACCGACTGACGGAGACCGGCAGGGCCGCGTTGGCGACTTCGGAGACGACGCGGGCGGGGCGAATGAGCCCCTCGGGGTGACGGAACAGGCAGCCGCGGGCATGAGCGAGAGCCAGAACGTCGAGTGGAAGAGACGCTGGCGCGACGAGTATCTGCGCTGGATCTGCGGCTTCGCGAACGCGGAGGGCGGGGTGCTGGTCATCTGCCGGGACGACGACGGTGAGGTCGTCGGCTTGTCCGGGGTCCGCAAGCTGCTGGAGGACATTCCGAACAAGGTTCGTGACGTCCTGGGCATCGTCGTGGACGTCAATCTCAGGACCGAAGCCGGCAAGGAGTACCTGGAGGTCGTTGTGGCACCGCAGGCGCACCCGGTCAGCTACAAGGGCGAGTACCACTACCGCAGCGGCAGCACGCGGCAGGAGCTGAAGGGCGCGGCGCTGTCGCGGTTTCTCCTGCGCAAGCAGGGATTGCACTGGGACGGTGTTCCGGTGCCCCACGCACGCATCGAAGACCTGTCGGAGGCGGCGGTGGACCGGTTTCGGGAAGAGGCCCGGCGGAGCGGGCGTCTGGATGCCGCGCTGCTGGCCGAACCGACGCCGGCCCTCGTGGACCGGCTGCACCTGCGGGAGAGGTCGGACCTGAAGCGGGCCGCGCTGCTGTTGTTTCACCCCGACCCGGAGGTCTTCTTCACGGGCGCGTACGTGAAGATCGGCTTCTTTCGCGACGACGTCGATCTGCTTTATCACGACGAGATTCACGGCGACCTGTTCACGCAGGTCGCCCGGACGATCGATCTGCTGTTGACCAAGTATCTGCGGGCGGGAATCCGGTACGAGGGCATTCGGCGGGTGGAGTCGTTCCCGGTACCGAGAAGCGCGCTCCGCGAGGCGGTGCTCAACGCCGTGGTCCACAAGGACTACGCGTCCGGGGCGACCATTCAGATCAGCGTCTACGACGACAAGCTCATGATCTGGAACCCGGGCCAGCTTCCGCCGGACTGGAAGGCCGAAGACCTGCTGGAGAAGCACGAGTCGAAGCCGTTCAACCCCGACGTGGCGCATACGTTCTTCCGCGTGGGTCTGGTCGAAGCTTGGGGGCGTGGCATCGACCTCATCCTCGCCGATTGCCGTCAGGCGGGCGTCCCCACGCCGGAGCTGGGCTTCAAGCGCGCGGGCTTCTGGGCGGTCTTCCGTTTTCCGCCGGGCTATCCGGTCCCCAGCGGAGTGCCGAGAACGGATGGAGAACGGACGGATTTGGCTGAACCGGCACCGAAGCCGGCAGAGAAGCCCGCAGGACGTGCGACGGTGGCCGGGCACCCGGCCATGTTCACGGACCTGGACGCCCACGCGAGCCGTGCAGGGGAGAGAAGTACTACCCAGGAAACCGGGATCACTACCCAAGAAACTGCCCAGGAACGCCGCGCCGCTACCCAAGAGCGGATTCTGGACCTGCTCACGACCGAGCCCGCGATCAGCCGGCGCGTGATCGCGGAACGGATCGGCATCACGCCGGACGGCGTCAAGTATCACTTGACCAAGCTGCGGGCCGCCGGGGTCGTCCGGCACGTGGGGGCGACCAAGGGCGGACGCTGGGAGGTGCTGAAGTGAGCGTTGTCGACGGGAGCGGGTCGTGAGCCCGGTCGGCGAGCGGGAGGTCCGCACGCAGCGGCGCGTCGCGGCGTTCTTCCGCGACGCCACGGCCTGCTGCGCTACGGCGTGAAGGTGCGGCCGGAAGCCGGCGAGCAGACGGTCACCGTCAGGCTGATCGACTGGGAGCGCCCGCTCGACAACGACTTCGCCGTCGCCGAGGAAGTGACGGTCGCGGGACCGAACCCCCGGCGGCCCGACCTCGTGCTCTACGTCAACGGCCTCGCGCTGGGGGTGCTGGAGCTGAAGCGCTCGACGGTTTCCGTGGCGGAAGGCGTCCGCCAGAACCTCGACAGCCAGAAGCCCGAGTTCATCCGCCCGTTCTACGCCACGGTGCAGCTCCTGCTGGCCGGCAACGAGACCGAGGGGCTGCGCTACGGCGTGATCGAGACGCCGGAGAAGCAGTGGCTCCGGTGGAAGGAGGCCGACGCGCTCCCCGCCGCCGGCGCCAACCCGCTGCTGCGGGAGCTCGGGCAGGTCTGTCGCAAGGAGCGGCTACTCGAGATCGTGCACGACTTCGTCGTCTTCGACGCCGGCGTCAAGCAAGACGTGCCGGCACAACCAGTACTTCGGGGTGCGGGCGGCGCAGGCGCACGTGAAGCGGCGGGAGGGCGGCATCGTCTGGCACATGCAGGGCAGCGGCAAGAGCCTGACCATGGTGTGGCTGGCCAAGTGGATCCGCGAGAACGTGCCGGACGGCCGGGTGCTCATCATCACCGACCGCACCGAGCTCGACGAGCAGATCGAGCAGGTCTTCCTGGGGGTCAGCGAGCAGATCCATCGCACGACTAGCGGCGCCGACCTGGTGCGCGTGCTCCACGAGGGCACGGAGTGGCTGATGGCGTCGCTCATCCACAAGTTCGGCGCCTCGGACGAGACAACGGCCAGGGACGTCGACGCCTACGTCGACGAGGTCAGGCGGAGCCTGCCGCCCGGGTTCCACGCCAAGGGCGATATCTTCGTCTTCGTGGACGAGTGCCACCGCACCCAGTCGGGCAAGCTGCACGAGGCCATGACCGACCTGCTGCCCGGCGCCATGCTCATCGGGTTCACGGGCACGCCGCTGCTGAAGGCCGACAAGAGGCGCAGCATCGAGACCTTCGGCCCCTACATCCACACCTACAAGTACGACGAGGCGGTGAGTGACGGCGTGGTGCTGCACCTGCGGTACGAGGCGCGCGACATCGACCAGCACCTCACGTCGCCGGCCAAGGTCGACCAGTGGTTCGGCCTGAAGACGCGCGGCCTGACCGACGTGGCGAAGGCGCAGCTCAAGCAACGCTGGGGCACGATGCGGAACGTGCTGAGCGCGCGCGACCGGCTGGCGGCGATCGTCAGCGACATCCTGTTCGACATGGAAACGCGCGACCGGCTGCAGAGCGGCCGCGGCAACGCGCTGCTCGTCTCCGGCAGCATCTACGCCGCCTGTTGCCTGTTCGAGATGTTCCAGCAGACGGACCTCGCGGGCAAGTGCGCCATCGTTACGTCGTACCGTCCGGCGCCCGGCGACGTGAAGGGCGAAGAGACCGGCGAGGGGCTCACCGAGAAACTGCGCCAGTACGCCATCTACCGCCGGATGCTGGCCGACCACTTCGGCGAGCCGGAAGACACGGCCATGCACAAGGCGGAGCAGTTCGAGCGCGAGGTCAAGCGGCGCTTCGTGGACGAACCCGGCCGCATGAAGCTGCTGATCGTCGTCGACAAGCTGCTCACCGGCTTCGACGCCCCGCCGGCGACGTACCTCTACATCGACAAGCCGATGCAGGACCATGGGCTGTTCCAGGCGATATGCCGGGTGAACCGCCTCGACGGAGAGGACAAGGAGTACGGCTACGTCATCGACTACAAGGACCTCTTCCGGTCGCTGGAGCAGTCGATCCACGACTACACCGGCGGCGCCTTCGAGGGCTACGACGCCGCCGACGTGCAGGGCCTGCTGAAGGACCGCCTGCGCCAGGGCCGCGAGCGGTTGGAGGACGCCCGCGAGAAGGTGGCGGCGCTGTGCGAGCCGGTCGAGCCGCCACGCGACACCGCCGCGTACCTGCGCTACTTCTGCGGCGACGCCGATGCACTCGCCGAGAACGAGTCGAAACGGGTGGCTCTGTACAAGCTGGCCGCGGCGTTCCTGCGGGCCTACTCCAACCTCGCCAACGAGATGCGCGAGGCCGGCTACTCGGACGCGGAGGCGCAGGGCATCAAGGCCGAGGTGGAGCACTATGAACAGGTGCGCCAGGAGGTCAAGCTGGCGAGCGGCGACTACATCGACATGAAGCTGTACGAACCGGCCATGCGGCACCTGCTCGACACCTACGTCCGGGCCGGGGAGAGCGAGAAGCTCTCGGAGCTGGACGACCTGACCCTGGTACAACTGATCGTCGAGCGGGGCGAAGCCGCCGTCGAATCGCTGCCCGAGGGGCTCCGCGGGAACCGCGATGCGGTGGCCGAGACCATCGAGAACAACGTTCGCCGGATCATCCTGGACGAGATGGCGGTCAACCCCAGGTACTACGAGGAGATGTCCGGTCTGCTCGACGCCCTGATCCGCCGGCGCAAGCAGGAGGCGCTGGACTACCAGGCGTACCTGGCGAAGATCGTCGATTTGACCAGGCGGATCGGCAATCCCGAGACGCGCTCGTCCTACCCGCCGGGCATCGACAGCGGCGCCTTGCGGGCGCTGTTCGACAACCTGGATGCGTTGGTGGCGCCGCTACCGCCCGCGGTGCGGGAGAGGCGCCCCCGCTACGACGAACAACCCGACGGCGTCGTCGACGCCCGAGCCGGCGCTGCCGTGGCCATCGACCGCGCGATCCGCCGCGTCAAGAAGGCCGACTGGCGCGGCAACCGCATCAAGGAGCGGGAGGTGCGCAACGCCATCGGGTCGGTGGTCGGCAACGACGCGGACCTCGTCGCCAGGATCTTCGAGATCGTCAAGGCTCAGAGTGACTACTGACGTGGACAGACGCCGCATCGACGTCCGCGGCATGCGGGTCGAGGTCGTCCGCAAGAACATCAAGCACCTCCACTTGGGCGTCTATCCGCCGCAAGGTCAAGTACGGGTAGCGGCCCCGTCGTACGTGGACGACGCCGCCGTGAGGCTGGCCGTCATTGCGCGCCTCGGATGGATACGCCGGCGGCAGGCCGAGTTCGGCCGGCAGGATCGTCAGTCCCGGCGGGAAATGGTGAGCGGGGAGAGCCATTACGTCGACGGCCGCCGCTACCGTCTCGCGGTGATCGAGCAGGACGGTCCGCCGGCGGTGCGCCTCCGTAACCGGACGACACTGGAGTTGCAGGTGCGTCCCGGCACCGGCCGCGACGCACGTGAGGCCGTGCTGTACCGCTGGTACCGCCGGCGACTCCGTGAACGGTTGCCGGCGCTGTTGGCGGCATGGGAGCCGCGAGTTGGCGTCCCGGTCGCCGAGATCCGCATCCGGCGGATGAAGACCCGCTGGGGAACCTGCAATCCCGACGCCCGCCGGATCTGGCTGAACCTCGAGCTGGCCAGGAAGCCGACGTCCTGCCTCGAGTACATCGTGGTGCATGAAATGGTCCACCTGCTTGAACGTCGCCACAACGATCGGTTTCGCGACCTGCTGGACCGCCTGCTGCCCCACTGGCGCGTGCATCGCGATGAGCTGAACCAGGCTCCGCTCGCGCACGAGGAGTGGACCTACTGACGCAATGCAACCTGCAATTGATTACCGGGTGTGATCCGGTGCCGGTGGACTGCGGAGATCAGGCGCAACGATTGGTGTGGGGGCGCGTAGGAGAGAGACGAGGACGGCGTGTGGGTTGAGGTTGCGCTGGCAGGCGGTTCGGATCACGGAGGCGAGGGTTTGCTGGGTGGTGGCACCGCCGCGGGACTCGACGTCCTCCGGCTGAAAGCCTGTGCGAGCCGGTTGCGGCTCGTCGTCGGCAGTCGCGAGTGCGGGTACGTTGTCCGATGCACCTCGATTGCTTCTTCGAGGTTCTCGATTTGCAGTTGTTCGAGCAGCCACTGGATGTCCTCGACGTCCTCTGGCCTGCCGGCGTCGATCTTCATCGCCAGCAGGTGCTTTGCCGACGCTCCCGTGACAACCAGGGCCGGGCTGTTGAAGACCGTCGTGGCTTGGCTGTCGTCCTTGTGCGGCATGAACAGCGTTGCGTTCTCGTTCAGCCAGTTGGCCGGCAGGTCGTGCTTCTCGGCGAGCCGCCTGGCTGCCTCCGTGACGCCCCGTTTTTCGTAGACGATTTTTCCATCGACGTCGCGCGTCGACCGCTTTCGGCCGTAGCCGGCGATCAGCGCCGCTCCGCCGACGATGTAGACGTGGCCTCGGAGGCCCTCTCGTTCAAGCTCTTCCGAGAGCTCGCCGAAGAGCTCCATGATGCGGCTGCGATCCAGGGACCCAGACATGCTGTTCTCCTCCCCTCGCGTCCAGGCTTCTTGGGTCCGGTAGCGTCCCGTGTCGGATGAATGCCGCCGGCGCGTAGGCGGTCGCCACGAGGCGTTCCTCGTGTGTCTTACCTACGATCCAGGCGATTTCGCGGAACCGCTCGTGCTCCTGGCTCCATGCCGGCACCGGCAGGTCGTGGATTTCGCACAGGTGCTCGACCATCGCCGCGAGTAGTGCGTCCCACGGCGTTCCGGTCAGCGGCGGCCGCTCGCCCAGCAGCTCCATTCGGCGTTCCCGCGACAGATCCAATATGGACCGCGGCAGCTCGTGCAGATGCAGACGCAGCAGCTCGCCCTCGGTCCATCCGGCGCGGACGGCCTCCGCGTACTCCGGCAGTCGCGTGCGTCCCATCGTTCCCGATCGTATTGCCGCGACCCGACCGACCGCCAGGAGTCTGCGCCGTACAACGGTGCAGACTCCGCGAGGCGCGCACGGCGCGCCTCGCGGGAGCGGCGCGGGGCGAAGGGGTCCCCGCAAGCGGACGCCGGGGGCTCGGGGCGCAGCCCCGTCTGACTAAAGCTAGAAGCGGAGCAGGCGCGTCAGCTTGACGACCACCGCCCGGCTCTCCAGCTCCGGGAAGCGGCGCGCCAGCGTGTCGCGCTGCTCGTTGTAGACGACGAACAGCTCGCTCCCCGGTTGGTACTCCCAGCGGAAGCGCACGTTGGCGGCCATGGTGCGGCTCGCCGAGTTGTACTGCAGCAGCGCGCTGGTGAACGCCTTGGGGGTCGTCGTGTAGACGACCCGCGAGCCCACCAGGTGCGTGGTGAACGCCCCCTGCGCCAGATCTATCCAGTTGACCGAGTACGTCGGCTCGACGGCGAACTGCGGCGCGACCTTCACCCGGCCGCGCCGCACCAGCAGCGCCGTCCGCTGGCCGCTGAAGAACCCCCCGTGCTCCACCCGCACGTCGGCGGTCGCCATCCGCTGCGAGCCGAAGCTGTAGCCGACCTGCATCCTGTCGAAGTCGTAGCCGCGCACCGGCAGGACGATGCCCGGCGCAATCTCGAACGGCTCCGGGAGGTACTCGAAGGTGCGACGGTAGCGCAGCCTGAAGCGATCGCTGTTCTCGAACTCGATGCCGAAGTCCGCGTCGCTCTCGCGCGTCTCCGGGCGGCCGGCCAGGTTCTCGATGTAGTCGATCGACGCCCGCCACGACAGCTTGCGGATCGCCTCGACCGACCACAGGCGCGGGCTGAACCGGAACCGGCCGGCGCTCTTGCGCATGTCGCGGCGCCGCACGAACCCCACCTCCGGGTTGAAGGCGTCGCCCACCATGAGCCGCTCCGCGCGCAACCCGTAGCGGTCGCCGTCGAAGTCCAGATAGGCCCGGTGGCTGCTCGCGGCCGACCCGGCCAGACCCGGGCTGCGCGTCTGCGCCCAGTAGGTGTCGATAGCCAGCCGGTTCTGCAGAAACCGGAACGCCCCGTCGAGGCCGTACGCGGCGTTCCCCCCGGGTCCGGTCAGCCCGACCGACCGCTGCGTCATCAGCAGCCCGACGCTGCTCTGGCGGAACACGTCGTGCTTCAGGCGCACGACCGAGAAGCCCGTGGGCCGCGCGCCCGCGCCGCCCTCCGCGCCGGTCCGGATGTGCAGCAGTCCCAGGTCGAAGCCGCCGACCCGTCCCGTCAGCCGGCCGCCGCCCTCCACCGGCACCTGACGACCCTCCTGGAGCCCGATGCGCCGGCTGTAGAACAGGATCGGCGTGTCGCCGCCCCAGCCGCGGTCGCCACCGAAGGCGAACGTGCCCTGGTTCTCCAGGAAGAACTCGCGCTTCTCGGGAAAGAAGAGGCTGAAGCGGGTCAGGTTGACCTGCTGCTCGTCCGCCTCGACCTGCGCGAAGTCCGTGTTGTAGGTGAAGTCGGCCGTGAGGCTGCGCGTCACGCCGTACTTGACGTCGAGCCCGATGTCGCCGCCCGGCCGGTTGGCGACCGCCGGGACCGCGCCCGTGTCGCTCGTCACGTCGGCGATGGCGTACGGCTTGATCTCCAGGTGCCGGGATCCGGGCGGCGCCTCCAGCCCGACGAGCGGCGCCGCCAGCGAGGCGCGCAGGCCGCGGCCGCCCACCGCGGCGGGCACCGGCACGAGATACGACAGCTCGTTCTTCCAGCGATTGCGGCGCCGCACGTTGAAGCCCCACAGTTGGGCCTCGCCGGGCCGATAGCGCAGCGACTTGAACGGCAGCGCGGCCTCCACGGTCCAGCCGCCCGCGAAGCGGCCGACCTCGACGTGCCAAATCGGGTTCCAGTCGAAGTTGGTCCGCCCCTCGTTCGTCGCCTGCCCGTCCATCCGGCCGCCCAGGGGGTTGACCTCGAAGACGACGCCGGTGCGCCGGTCGTAGAGCGTGTCGAAGATCCACGCCAGGTGGTCGTTGCGCCCGATGTTGGTGTTGTCCCGCCGCATCTCGTCGACCGTGACCCGGTCGGGCTCGCTCTCCCAGCAGCGGGCCGCGAGGTAGACCTGCGTATCGTCGAAGAAGATCCACACGTCCGGCTGCTCGGTCGCCGCCGCCCCGGCGATCGGCTCGACCTGCACGAAGCCCGACATGGTGGGAACGGCGGCGTAGACCTCCTCGGCGAGGCGGCCATCGATGTCGAGGGGGGTGGCCAGCCGGACGGCGCGGCCGGTGATGCGCCCGGCGGCATCGCGCGCGAGCACCGCGGGCGGCACGGGGGGCGGCGGACCGTCGATGGCCGCGAGGCGATCGATAGCCAGTCCCCCCCGCTGCGCCGCCACCGGCGCGGGCTCCGCCAGCGCCGCGGCGCCGCACAGCACGACCGCGGCCAGCGAGCGGAGCCGACTTCGGGGCTGTACGTCCACCGCTAAGTTACCACTTTAGCACGAGTTGGCACGGGGCCGCGGGCCGCTGGGCAGCGCCGCGCCGAACGACTAGAATGACGGGTCGACAGGGAGGTTCCCGAGATGAGACATCGACTGATCGTGCTGACCCGCGCTGCGGCCTTCGCCGGCATCGTCGCGGTCGCCGGCGCGGCGCATCCGGCCGCGCAGACGCCGGCGCGGACCGCCTGGGGCGACCCGGATCTGCAGGGCGTGTACACCTTCGCCACGATCACGCCGCTGCAACGCCCGGACGACGTCGAGGGCCGCGAGCTGCTCACCGCGGAGGAAGCGGCCGGCTTCGAGGAGCGCACCGCCCTCGAGCGCGTCGACCGGCCCCCGCGGCCCGGCGACACCGGCACCTACAACCGGTTCTGGGTCGACTACGGCACGCGCGTGGTCGGTTCCCGGCGCACGTCGCTGATCGTCGACCCGCCGGACGGCAGGCTGCCGCCGCTGGCGCCGGCGGCGCAGGCGCGCAGCGAGGCCCGGCGGGCTGCCGGCCCGCAGCCGCCGGCCGGGCACGAGGATCTGTCGATCACCGACCGCTGCATCATGGGCTTCAACGCCGGCCCCCCGTTCGTCCCGAGCGCCTACAACAACACCGTGCAGCTGCTGCAGACGCCCGACCACGTCGTGATCCTCAACGAGATGATCCACGACGCGCGCATCGTGCCGCTGGACGGGCGGCCCCATCTGGACGACGGGATCCGCCAGTGGCTGGGCGACTCGCGCGGCCGCTGGGAGGGCCGGACGCTGGTCGTCGAGACGACGAACTTCACGTCGAGCCGGGACATGACCCGCGGCGTCAACATCTGGCGCTACACCGACCCGCGCGGCGCCGTCGCCACCTCCCGGCTGGTCGAGCGCTTCACGCGGCTGGACGACGGGACGCTGAGCTACGAGTTCACGATCGACGATCCCGGCACCTGGACGAGTCCGTGGACCGCGACCTTCCCGCTGATCGGCATCGACGGCGAGCTCTTCGAGTACGCCTGTCACGAGGGCAACTACTCGGCCGCCAACATCCTCGCCGGCGCCCGCGCCGACGAGCGGCAGTAGCCGGCCGGCCGTGCCGCCCGGCGGGAGCGCGGCGCGCCGGCCCTGGAGGGCCGCCGCCGTCGGCCTGGCGCTCGCCCTCGCGCCGGTGGCGGCGGCCGCCGAGGAGCCGCTTCTCGCCACCGGCTACTGGACGCGCGGGCTGGCCTGGGGCTGGGGCCACACGTGGAAACACGGCGTGCCGGGCTACGGCAAGACCGAGTCCGACCTCGGCTTCGCCGCCTTCCATCCCCAGCTCGGCCGGTTCCTGACCGACCACCTCGAGCTCTACGGGGAGGGCACGCTGCTCGTCTACCACGCGCCGACCCTGGCGGTGGCCGGCGGCGTCGCCGGCCTGGGCGTGCGCTACCACCTCTGGCACGAGCGGAGCTGGACCCCCTACGTCGCGGGCGGCGCCGGGCTGCTCTGGACGTCGCTCGACGTGCCCGAGATCGACCGCGTCTTCAACGGCCAGCTCCTGTACGGCGCCGGCATCCGCTGGGTCCCGCCGCGCGGGCCGGGCTGGATCGTGGAGCTGCGCAACCACCACATCTCGAACGCCGATACAGCCGGGGAGAACCTGGGCCTGAACGCGGTCGCCCTGGTGGCCGGCGTGCAGTGGGTCCTCCGGTAGAGCTAGAAGTCTGCCGTAGAACGCAGCGGACTCCGCAAGGCGCGCACGGCGCGCCTCGGCGGGAGCGGCGCGGGGCAAGGGGGTCCCCGCAAGCGGACGCCGGGGGTGCGGGGCGCCAGCCCCGTCTGACTGAAGCCGGGAGCGGCGCGGGGCGCAGGGGTCCCCGCAAGCGGACGCCGCGGGTTCGGGGCACAGCCCCGTCTGATTGAAGCCCGTCAGAATCTGAACAGCCGCGTGAACTTGACGATGAACGCGCGGTTCTCGAGCATGGGCAGCCTGCCCGGGCGCAGGGTGGTGTCGCGCTGGTCGTTGTAGACCACGAACAGCTCGCTGCCCGGGCTGTACTCCCAGCGGAACCGCACGTTGGTCCCCATCTGGTCGACGGCGGAGTTGTACTGCACGAGCGCCGACAGGAACATCCGCGACGTGAACGTGTAGGTCGCCCGGCTGCTGACGACCGTTGCCGTGAACCGCCCCTGCGGCAGATTGATGCGGTTGATCTGGACCGTCGGCTCGAGCGACATCTGCCGCGTCAGCCCGATGCGCCCCTGGCGGTACCCGAACGCCGTGATGTCGCCGCCGAAGAACGTCCCCTGCTGCACGAACGCGGTGCCCGAGACCCGCCGCTGCTGGCCCATGTAATACGACAGGAACACGTCCTGGAACTCGTAGCCCCCGATGGGAATCGCCACGTCCCTGGCGATCTGGAACGGCTCGACGAGCAACTCGTAGCTGCGCAGGAGGTCGGCGGTGATTCGGTCGCTGTTCTCGAACTCGGTGACGAACCTCGCCCTGACCCCGCGCGTCTCGAGGTCGCGCGCGCCGTTCTCGATGTAGTCGAGGCTGCCGCCGAACGTGAACTGGCGGATGGCCTCGATCGCGGGCCGCGGTCGGTAATGAGCCGCCACGAACGAGCGCCGGAAGTCCAGGCGCCGCAGGAAGCCCACCTCCGGGTTGAAGTTCTTGCCGACCTGCAGGTGGTCCACCTGCAGGCCGAACAGGTCGGCGTCGTACGTGAACTGCCCCTGGTAGCTCGCGTCGTCGCCCTCGCGGCCGTACGTGCGCGTGCGGGCGTAGTAGCCGTTGAACGTCACGTTGTCGTAGAACGCGAACGAGGCGTCGGCGCCGTAGACGGCGTTGTCGCCGTTGCGGTCCAACGACACGGAGCGGCGCGTGAAGATGGCGCCGATGCGGCTGCGGCGCAGGATGTCCTGCTTCACGCGCACCACCGTGAAGTTCGTGGCCAAGGCGTTGGCGTCGGGCGCATCGTCGGTCTGCATGTTGAGCGCGCCGATGCTGAAATTGCCGACCTTGCCCGTCAGCCGGCCGCCGCCGACGATGGGCACCGTGCGCCCCGCCTGCAGGCCGATGCGCCGGCTGAAGAAGACCAGCGGCACGTCGCTGCCGGCGCGCGTGCCGGGCGGACCCTGCTGGCGCCCGCCGTTGTTGGCGCCGAAGCCCGTCCCGAGCGCGTTGGGCCCGGCCCCGAAGTCGAAGATGCCCCGCGCCTCGAGGAAGAACTCGCGCTTCTCCGGAAAGAACAGGCTGAAGCGCGTCAGGTTCACCTGCTGCTCGTCCACCTCCACCTGCGCGAAGTCCGTGTTGTAGGTGAAGTCGGCCGTCAGGTTCTGCGTCACCCCCCACTTGGCGTCGATGCCCGCGTCGCCGGCGCCGCGGTTCGAGAAGGGCGGGCTGGCCGTCAGGTCCGTGGCCGACGATCCGATGGCGTAGGGCTTGACCTCCAGCCGCCGGTTCTCCGACGCCACCTCCAGCCCGACCAGCGTGGCGGCGACCGACAGACGCATGATGCCCGGGCCCACCGCAATCGGGACCGGCGTCAGATGCGACACCTCGTTCTTGCGCCGCACCTGACGCTCGAACTGGATGCCCCAGAGCTGCGAACGCCCCTGCTGGAAGCGGAGTGACTTGAAGGGGACCTGCATCTCGACCGACCACCCGCCCTCGAAGCGGCCCGTGCGCACGTCCCAGACCGGGTTCCAGTCGGAGTTGGGGTTGCTCTCGTCGCTGATCTCGAAGTCGAAGAAGCCCCCGATCGGGTTCACCATGAACGCCATGCCGTTGCGCCGGTCGTAGAACGTGTCGAACGCCACGACGATGCGATCGTTCTGGATGAGCTGGAACGAGTCGCGCTGCATCTCGTCGGCGATCCACTGGTCCTCCGGGGCCGAGTCCCAGCACCGTATCCCCACGTAGACGTTCTCGTCGTCGTAGAAGACCCAGACCTCGGTCCGCTCCGTGGCCGGCGCGCCCTCGATGGGAAACTGCTGGACGAATTCGCTCGCCGAGCCTGTCTCGTCGTAGACGGCCTCGCGGAGCGAGCCGTCCAGATCCAGCTCTCTCGTGAGGCGGAACGCGCGCATCGTCGCCCGGCCGTCCGCGTCCCGGTTGAGGACCTCGGGCGGCACGGGCGCCGGTGGCCCGTCGATCACGCCGGCGGCGATGCCCGGCGCAAAGCCTGCGGCCCCCGGTGCGGCGGCGGCAGCGGGCGACGCGGGACGGGCGCCCTCGGGCAGGGCAATCCCGGGCGGGGGTGCGGGTGCCGGCGGCGTGACTGCCTGCTCGGCCACAGCGGCCGGGCGATCCTCGGCGAGCGCGGCGGCGATCCGGTCCTGGAGCGCGAAGAGCTCGCCGAGCCGGCCGACAACGTTGGCCGTCCGCGACACCGCTCCTGTCGCCACGTGCACCAGACGCGCGGTAATCCGCACGCGCTCTCCGACCCGCTGGAAGGCGCCCGCGACGACCCACTGCGTGCCGAGACGGAGTCCCACCTCGCGCGCCGACAGACCGTCCGCGATGCCGCCATCGACCGTCGCCAGGTTGGCGACCCGCTCCAGGTCCACAGCCACCGTCTCGGCAAACCCGGCACCAATCCAGTCGTCCGCCGGCAACCCGCTGATGTTCGTGAACGGCACCACGGCCACCCGGTCACCCGGCTGCGGCACGATGCGCGCGCCCGCGGGCGACGCCTGGGCCGCCAGGCTGGCCGAGAGGGCGACGAGCACGATTGCCACGACCGAGACGCCTGCTGCAGCACTCGCCGACCAGGGCGCTTCGATCGCGGCCGGACGAGCGCGTCCTCCGATCCGCCCACGCTGGCCGAGTCTAGCCCCTGCGGGCGTCGTCGAGGACCCGAGGTGCGCGTTGATCGTCGTGTTGCTCATGACGCGGTTGGCGTAGTCGATGGCCTGCCGAGATCGGGGTTTATCAGCCATAATCGGTCGAGGGAAAGGGTAGACCACATGCCGACACGTTCGCTGCCGCTGACCGCCTGCGCCTGCGCCGCACTCCTCGCATCGCCCGCCCTGCCCGCCGCCGCCGGCGAGATCACGACCGCGCAGGTGGCGGTCGGCGACCTGACGTTCGACGTGCGCCTGGCCGGGCCGGACGACGGCGAGGTCGTGATCCTCCTGCACGGATTTCCGCAGACGTCCTACGAGTGGCGCCAGCAGCTCCAGGCGCTCGGCGAGGCCGGCTTCCGCGCCGTCGCGCCCGACCAGCGCGGCTACTCGCCCGGCGCCCGCCCGCCCGACGTCGCGGACTACGCGCTGCCGCTACTCGTGCAGGACGTGCTGGGCCTGGCCGACGCCATCGGGGCCGGGCGCTTCCACGTCGCCGGCCACGACTGGGGCGCGGTGGTCGCCTGGGCCGTGGCGGTCGCCGCGCCCGAGCGCGTCATCACGGCCAACCCGGTGTCGGTGCCGCACCCGGACGCGTTCGCCCGCGTGCTGCGCGATCCGACGTCGTGCCAGGTCGCCGCCTCGTCCTACTTCGACGTGTTCGTCCAGCCGCACTCGGAGGACGCCTTCCTCGCCAACGATCACGCCCTGCTGCGCGCGCTCTTCGCCGAGCTGGAAGCCGGCGCGGCCGACGAGTACGTGCGCGTCCTCGGGTCGCAGGCGGCCCTCGGCGCCGCCCTGAACTGGTACCGCGCGAACATCCGCAACCGCAACATCGAGCAGCCGGCCATCGGCCCCGTCGAGGTGCCCACGATGTTCACGTGGAGCGACGGCGACACGGCGCTGTGCGTCGACGGCGCCGTCCTCTCGGCGGAGTACGCCGCCGGGCCGTACCGCTTCGAGGTCCTCGAGGGCGTGAGCCACTGGGTCCCCGAGCTGGCGTCCGAGGCGCTGTCCGCGTTGCTCGTCGAGCACGTGAGTCAGTACTCGGAGCGCTGAACGGCGCCGGCCGGCAGCCGGCCCCGCCGGATCAGCCCGGCCGCCACGAGCATCGCCGCACCGCACTTGAGCAGCTCGAGCGTGGTGTAGGCGGCGTGCAGCAGGCCGAACGTCGCCATGGCCGGCGGCGCCGGGTCGCGGGGAACGAAGTCGAGGCTGCGGCCCACGGCGACGATCGGCGGGGTCAGCCCGATCGCGAGCACGGCCACGACCAGCAGCATCGCCGCCAGCGCCAGCTTCAGCCGGCGCGCGTCCGGCAGGCGCCAGACGAGCCACAGGGTCGCGGCGCCGATGCCGAGCTGCGCCACGTTCCACCAGGTGAAGAACAGCCGGTTCAGCTCGGACGACAGGTAGCGCAACACGCTTCTGGCGGTCTCGCGGCCGGCGGTCTCCACGAAGGCGGTAAACTCCTCGTGGCTCGGTCCGGCCAGCAGGCGATCGATCGTGAAGAAGTTCTGCGTCGCGACGGCGCTCACCCAGACCGTGCCCATGACCCACAGGCCGAGACAGAACAGGGCGGCGTGCGCCCTCGCGCCGCCAGCGGCTCGTCCTGGCCGGGGCGCGGCGGCAGCTTGCATGGGTGTCATGATTGCATAACCCTGCGCGCGTGCGGCTCGCAACGCGCGCCGGAGCGCGGGATCCGAGGAGGCGCAATGGCCACCACCGGCAATCCGTTCGTGCGGGTCGCTCGTCGGACGGTCTCGCCCGCGGTCCTGATGGCCGCGGCCTGGCTGTCGTGGCCGGGCCCGGCGCCGCACCTGCTGGCGCTCGGGACCGGCCAGCGCGCCGCCGCCATCGAGCGTGTCGAGGCCACCCGGGACGGCGGGACGGTGACGCTGACCTGGACGGCCGACGGCCCGGTGGACGTGCTGCTGGCCGGCGACCCCGAGGCCGATCCCGGACGGATGACGGTCCTCTCCACCGCCGACCGGGACGGGCGCCACGTGGTGCGCGACCTGGGGGGCAGCACGCGCCCGTACTTCTATCTGCGCGGCGGGGCGGGACTGGGACGGCGGGTCGCCGTCCGGGTGCTGCCGCTCGAGGGGGGGCGCAACTTCCGGGACCTCGGCGGCTACCCGACGCGGGACGGGCGGCGCGTCAAGTGGGGCCGGGTCTTCCGCTCCGGCTTCATGACCGACCTCACCGACGCCGACTACGAGTACCTCTCCGCCGTGGGCATCCGCGTCGTCTGCGACTTCCGCTCCGAGGAGGAGCGGGCGGCGCGGCCGACCCGCTGGCGGGCGGCGCCGACGATCGAGTACCGCACCTGGAGCTACTCGGACGCCGACGACCCCGGCGGCATGGGGCTGGGCTCGCTCCTCTCCCGCCCGCATCTGACGCCGCAGAGCGTCGCCCGCATCATGACCCGGCTCTACCCGAACATCGTCGAGGAGCACAAGGCGAAGTACCGGGACCTGTTCCACCGCCTGGCCGCCGGCGAGCTGCCGCTGGCCTTCAACTGCTCCGCCGGCAAGGACCGGGCGGGCACCGCGGCCGCGCTCGTCCTGTCGGCCCTCGGCGTGCCGCGCGAGATCGTCGTGCAGGACTACGCGCTCAGCGAGCGGGTGGTCGACTACGAGGCCGATCGGACGGCCGCCGCAGGGGGCCGCGCGGAGCGGGCCGGGGAGCGGGCCCTGGGCGGGCTGCCGGCCACCCTGATGCGCCCCCTGCTGCGCTCCGACCCGTCCTACATTCTCAGCACGCTCGCCTACCTGGACGCGACCTACGGCGGGGTTCCGGGCTACATCCGCACCGAGCTGGACATCGACGACGCGGAGCTGGCCCGCATTCGGGAGCTGCTGCTCGAGTGAGGCCGCGGCCCGTCGCGCGCGGGCTCGCGGCTGTGGTACATTGCCGCCTGGATTCCGGTTCCGGGCGCAGGAGCGAGACGATGACCAAGACCCCCACACCGACACGGCCCGCCGGCCGACTCGTGCCGGCTTTGCTCACCGCCGCGGCGCTGGCGCCGGCGGGCGCGGGCGCGCAACCCGTCGCGGCCGGCGACGGCGGGGTGACGTTCGCCCGGGACATCGTCCCGATCCTGCAGCGCTCGTGCCAGGTCTGTCACCGCCCGGGCGAGATGGCGCCGATGTCGCTCGTCACCTACGAGGAGGTGCGCCCGTGGGCGCGGTCCATCCGCAGCCGCGTGGTGGCGCGCGAGATGCCGCCGTGGCACATCGACCGGCACATCGGCCTGCAGCGGTTCAAGAACGATCCGTCGCTGAGCGACGAGGAGATCGCCCTGGTGACCCGCTGGGTCGACGCCGGCGCGCCGCGGGGCGACCCGGCCGACATGCCGCCCGCGCGCGAGTTCCCGGATGCGGCGGCGTGGCAGATCGGCCAGCCCGACCTCGTCGTGCGCTACCCGGCGATGCCGGTGCCGGCCGAGGGACCCGACCTGTTCGGCTCGGTGTACTCGCCGCTGGAGCTCGAGGGCGACCGCTACATCCGCGCCATCCAGCACCGGCCGGTCGGGGACGGCTCGCGGCAGGTCATCCACCACGCCCTGTCGTTCGCGGTCGACGTCGACGAGTTCACGCAGATGCCGTCGGTGAGCGGGCACTTCCTGATGGAGTACGCCTCGGGCAAGAACGCGGAGGTCTATCCGGACGACTCCGGCGTGCTGCTGCAGGCCGGCAGGAAGATGAAGCTGGACTACCACCTGCACGCGGTCGGCGAGGCGATCGACGCCGTGATGGAGCTGGGCATCGTCTTCCACCCCGAGGGCGTGCGGCCGAAGCACATCCGCTGGTCGAAGCAGCTCGGCCAGCACGTCACCGACCTCGACATCCCGGCCGGCCAGGTGGTGCGGCGCGACGGCTACACCCTCATGAACAAGGCGGCCCGCATCACCGCGTTCCAGCCGCATATGCACGCGCTCGGCAGGTACCAGTGCCTGGAGCTGATCTACCCCACCGCGAGCACGCCGATGCAGACCGAGGTCGTCAGCTGCGCCCACTTCGACTACAACTGGCACCTCGTCTACAACTACGCGGACGAGGTGGCGCCGCTCGTGCCCGCCGGGACCATCCTGCACATCATCAGCTGGCACGACAACTCGGAGGCCAACCGGTCGAACCCCGACCCCGGCAACTGGGTGGGGAACGGGCGGGGGCGCACGATCGACGAGATGGCGTTCGCCTGGATCGGCTGGTACGACCTGACCGACGCGGAGTACGAGCAGGAGCTCGCGGCGCGCAAGGCCCGCCGCGAGCAGGCGGCGTCCACCGCCGGGGAGCAGTAGGAGGGCGTGGTGAGGACCTTCAGGAGCGCCGGCCGCGCGCTCGTCCCGGCGGTCGCCCTGGCCTGCCTGCTCGGCGGCGCGGGCGCCGCGCGCGCGCAGCTCGAGCACCTGCCCTGGATACTCAAGTACAACAGCGGCCAGAACGTCCAGCCGATCTTCCACGGCTGGTCGCGCAACCCCGCCGGGGGCTTCGACATGCACTTCGGCTACCTCAACCGGAACTACGTCGAGGCGCTGCACGTGCCGCTGGGGCCCGGCAACCGCTTCGAGTCGGGCGGCGTCGATCAGGGGCAGCCGACCTGGTTCTACCCCCGCTTCCACAACTTCGCGTTCCGGGTGAGCGTGCCGGCCGACTGGGGCGATCGGGAGCTGGCGTGGTCGGTGACCGCGCACGGCCGGGCCGATCGGGCCGTGGCCTGGCTGCAGCCCGAGTGGGAGATCGACGATCCGGCGGCCGGCATCGCCTTCCTGCAGACCGATCCGCCCAACCGGCCGCCGTCGCTTGCGGTGCCCGCCGTGGCGCCCGTCGCGCTGCCGGGCGCGGCCGCCCTGACCGCCGACGTCACCGACGACGGCCTGCCGGGCGGCCCGCGGGAGGTGCGCGAGCTGGCCGTCGGCCAGGAGACGCCGCCGACGCTGCTGCCCGGTCCGGACGCCGTGGAGTCGCCGGTCAACCTGCCGCAGCTGCCGGCCGCGCCGGACCGCACCACCGCCCGGCGGCTGCCGGACCCGCGTCCCGAGGGGGTGTCGGTCTCGTGGATCGTGTGGCGCGGTCCTGCCGGCGCGGTCTTCCAGCCGGCGCACAGCCCGGCGGAGAACGGCCGGACCACCACCACGGCGCGCTTCGCGCGCCCGGGCACGTACGTGCTGCGCGCCACGGCGACCGACCGCATGCTCTCCGCCACGGCCGACGTGGCCGTGACGGTGCACGCGCCGGCCGGCGCCCGCGAAGAAAGGGGCGAGTGGTTACCCTGGGAGCTCGGGGTGGACGCTGGATGACGACCGGGAGCAACGCTCTGAGTGGGGGAGCGGTCGGCCGGCTGATCTGCGGCCTGTCGGTCGCCGCGGCGGGGCTCATCGCGGTGCTGCCGCAGCCGACCGCCGTCGTCTGGCAGGCCAGCGTCATCCTGAGCGAATGGGGCCACTGGCTGGCCGCCCTGGCGCTGCTCCTGCTCCCGGGCGGGCGGCGCTCGCGGGCCGACGCCGCGGGAGCCGTCGTGGCCGCGGCCGGCATCGTCCTGCTCCTGTCGCCGCTGGCCCGCGCCCTGCCGCTCAACGACACCCTGCCGCCCCTGCTGGAGCGGGCGTTCGGCCCCGCCCCGGCGCACGCCGCGACGGGCCGGGAGCTGCGGCCGGCGCCGCTGGTCGTCACCGACCTGCTGGCCGGCGTCGCGTCGGACGACGTGATCGTCGACGAGCACGTCTACACCGTCGTGGACGGCCAGAACCTCACGCTCGACCTCTACCGCCCGGCGTTCGCCGCGGGGACGCTGCCGGTGGTCATCGCGGTCCACGGGGGCGGTTGGGTCAGCGGCGACAAGCGCGACCTGCCGGAGCTCAACGAGTACCTGGCGTCGCGGGGCTACGTCGTGGCGAGCATCGCCTACCGGCTCGCGCCCCGCTGGCAGTTCCCGGCCGCGCAGGAGGACCTGGCGGCCGCCATGCGGTACGTGCAGGGTCTCGCCCACTCGCACAGCCTCGACCCCGAGCGGATCGTACTGCTGGGGCGGTCCGCCGGCGCCCAGGTCGCGCTCCTGGCCGCCTACACGGCGGGCGACCCGGCCATTCGCGGCGCGGTCTCGCTCTACGGGCCGTTCGCCCTGCGGTGGGGCTACGAGAACCCCGCCAAGCCGGGCGTGGTCGACTCGTCCGGGCTGCTCGAGACGTATCTCGGCGGACCGCCCGCCACGCACGGCGACCGGTACCTCGCGGCCGAGCCGGCGCGCTTCGTCTCGCCGGCAACGCCGCCCACGCTGTTCATCCAGGGCCTGCGGGACGAGCACGTGTCGCCGTTCCACGCGGAGTTCGTCAGCGCGCGGCTGATCGCCGCGGGCGTGCCGCACGCCGTGGTGCGGCTCCCCTGGGCCACCCACGGTTGCGACTACATCTTCAGCGGGCCGTGCGGGCAGGTCGCCACGTTCGCGGTGGAGCGGTTCCTGGGAGCCGTCCTCGCGCCCCGCGACGAACCGGCCGACGACGACGGGCCGGCGGACGACGCGGCGATCGGTGCGGCGCCGGCCGCGCAGCAGTCATGAACCTCCACCTCGCGGTGCTCGTGGTCTACGCGGTCCTGCTGATGGGCTTCGGCCTCTGGGCCGGCCGGCGCGTGCGGCTCGCGCGCGACTTCTTCGTCGCCGGACGCCGGCTGGGTCCGTTCGTCCTGTTCGCCACGATCCTGGCCTCGAACATCGGCGCGGGATCGACCGTGAACGCCGCCGCGCTCGGCTATCGGGACGGCCTCAGCGCGTGGTGGTGGGTCGGGTCGGCCGGGCTCGGATCGATCTTCCTGGCGCTGTGGATCGGGCCCCGGGTCCGCCGGCTCGCCGCGCAGCACGACCTCAACACCGTGGGCGACTTCCTGGAGCAGCGCTACGGTCGGGCCGTCCGGGCGGTGGTCGCCGCGCTGCTGTGGATCGGCACGCTGGCCATTCTCGCGGGCCAACTGCTGGCGATCGGCTGGGTGCTCAACGTGGTGACCGGGCTCGACCGCTGGGTGGGGTGCGTGCTGGGCGGCCTCGTCGCCACCGTCTACTTCAGCGCGGGCGGCCTGCTGACCGCCGTCTGGGTCAACGTCGCGCAGCTCGCGATCCTGCTGGTCGGCTTCGCCGTCGTCCTGCCGCTCGCGCTCGCGGACGTCGGCGGCTGGGGACACGTCGTGGAGACGACGCGCGACATCGAGGGCTATTGGAACCCCTGGCGCGGCGGCGGCTCGGGGTGGTTCTACCTCGCCATGCTCGGACCGGCGTTCATCGTCTCGCCGGGCCTGCTGCAGAAGGTCTACGCCGCTCGCGACGACGCGGCGGTCCGCGCCGGCATCGGGATCCAGGCGGCCGTGCTGCTGGTGTTCGCCGCCGCCCCGGTCGTGCTCGGGATGATCGCGCGGTCGGTCTATCCCGGGCTGGCCAACCAGGACCTGGCGCTGCCGACGCTCCTGATGGAGGCCGTCCCGCCGCTCGTGGGCGCGCTGGGCCTGGCCGCGCTGTTCTCGGCGGAGGTGAGCTCCGCGGACGTCATTCTCTTCATGCTGGCGACGTCGTTGTCGCAGGATCTCTACCGCCGCTTCGTGCGGCCGGGGGCCAGCGACGCCCAGGTGCTCAGGGTGGCCCGGCTGGCCGCCGTCGCCGGCGGCGTGCTGGGCACGGGGCTGGCGGTCGCCGCGGAGTCGATTGCCGGCGTGCTGAGCTTCTTCTACACGCTGCTGACCGTCAGCCTCTTCGTGCCGGTCATGGCGGGGCTGTACCTGCGCCGCGTGGCCGCGGCCGAGGCGCTGGCGTCGCTGGCGGGCGGCATCGCGCTCGCGACGCTCGTCCAGGTGGCGACCGGCGGGGCCGGCATCGCCGGGCTGACCCCGGCGATGTGCGGCCTCGGCGGCGCCGCCCTCGCCTGCGGCGGCGCCGCCCTCGTCAGGCCGCGCCGCCGGGAGCCCGCGCCGTAGACCCGCGCGGACTCCGCAAGGCGCGCACAGCGCGCCTCGGCGGGAGCGGCGCGGGGCAGAGGGGTCCCCGCAAGCGGACGCCGGGGGTTCGGGGCGCAGCCCCGTCTAATGAAGCAGCTGCGCCTTGAGCCAGGACACGATGGCCGGCTCGAGATCGGGGTTCTTCCCGAACATCGGCAGCCCGTGCTCGGTCCCGCCGTAGATCTTGGCCATCGACTGCTCGTTCTTCGAGCCCTCGACCGCGGCCTTGATCACCTCGTGCACGCCGGGCGTCAGGTCATCGGCATCGGCGGCCGCGCCGAACACCGCCAGCCCGGGCGTCATGGCGATATGCTCCCGGGCCGCCTCGCTGGGGAAGCCGGACAGCGCCAGGAACGCCTGGACGTCGGGATTCCGCGTCGCGAGGTCCGAGGTCAGCGCCACGCCGCAGCTCGCGCCGCCCACGCCGGTGCGGGCCGCGTCGACGCCGTCCTGCGCCAGCAGGTACGCGTAGGCCGCGTCGACGTCCGGCGGCGACTGCTGCATCAGGCGCGGAAACGAGTCGGGTGAGACGAGCCCCTCGCCCGGCGTCTCGCCGAAGCCGCGCAGATCGAACGTCAGCACGTGGACGCCGGCCGCCGAGAGGCTGCCGGCGAGGCTCTCCCACGAGGTGCGGTCCATGTTGCACTGGTGCACCAGCAGCAAGCCGGGTCCGGGCTGCCCCGGATCGTAGTAGCTGCCCTTGAGCACCGTGCCGTCGGCGCTGGTGATGTCGACGGGGCTGCTGTCGGCGAGCGCGGCCGGCGCCGCCGCCAGGACGAGAACGAGACTCAGAAGCATCGCACGCATGAGAACCTCCTGCAAGATGTGGGCGGATGAAAGGGGCGAACCGGACAGACCGGCGGAGTATATCACCGCGCATTCGACGCGCGCCGCATCGCCGCCAGCGCGGCCGTGACGCGGCGCGCGGCCGTCTCGACCGCGGACGGCAGCGGCTGCGGCCGGACGTCGCCCTGCGCCGCGTAGCGCTCGAGACGCTCGAGCTCGGCCACCAGGCGCGCCGCGAACGCGGGCAGGCTCCGGTCGACCGCGGACGGCAGCGGCTGCCCCGGCGGACACGCGTGCACCCGCACCGCCGGGAACTGCTGCGCGAACGTCGCCACGCAGCGCCGCATCGCGAAGCCCTTCGCCACCAGCAGCGCGGACCGCGGGCGGTGGCCGCAAGCGGCGAGCGCGGCCACGCCGAACCGCACGTTCTCGAGGGTGTTGGCCGCCACCGGCTCGGTGACGACCGCCGGCGGCGGGACGCCGGCGGCGACCAGCAGGTCCCGGAACACGTGCGCCTCGGGACGATCGAAGCGCCCCCGCGTCAGCCGGCCGAAGCTCCCGCTCACCAGTAGGCGGGGAGCGTATCCCGCGGCGTAGAGCGCGGCGGCGCGCGCCGGCACGGCGCGGTCCGCCGAGCCGAACACGAAGATCACGTCCGCCGGGCGCGGGGCGTCCGACAGCGCCAGGTAGTCCCACAGCGGCTGCAGCAACCCCTCCAGGCCGGTCTCGGCGAGCGCGGGCACGGGGATGATGTACGCCAGGACGGCGCCGGGCGCAAGCCCCCCCGGGCCGGGCGCGCCCCGGTCCGGCGGTGCTATCATCGTCGTGAGGCGCGCCGCGCGCGCGGCGCGACAGGATGGCACGCTCCCTCTCCGCACTCCTCGTATCCAGCGCAGCCCTCGCGGCGGCCGTTGCGGCGCTCCCGGGCGCCGCGGCCCTCCAGCCGGCCGCCGACGGCATCACCGTCATCGCGCCGGGCGGGCGGGGGCGCATCGCCACCGTCGACCACGACGGGCGCGAGATGGTCGCCCTCGACGACCTCGCCCGGCTGTTCGGGCTCGGTCTCGACGAGGACTCGCGCGCGGGCACGCTGTCGGTCACGGCCGGCGCCGCGGTCATCATCCTGACGCCCGATCAGCAGATCCTCTCCGTCGAGGGACGCCTCGTGTCGCTGCGCGCGCCGCCCCGCCGCGTCCGCGACCGCTGGCTGGTGCCGCCCGACTTCCTCACGCGCGCGCTGGCCCCGGTCCACGGCCAGCCGCTGGAGTACCGCCGGCAGTCCAGGCTGCTCATCGTCGGCGGCCTGCGGGTGCCGCAGGTCGCGGCCCGCTACCGGCCCGGCGGCGGCAGCGACCAACTGCGCCTGGACGTGACGCCGAGCACCCCGCACACCATCGAGGAGCGCGCCGGCCGTCTGGTCGTGACGTTCGCGGCCGACGACATCGACCTGGTGCGCCGGCCGCGGCTCGACGGCGCCCTGGCGACCGGGTTCGGCCGGGTCGCGAACGCCCCGAGCCTGGCGGTCGATCTGGGCCCCGCCGTCGATTCGTACAGCGTCTCGACCGACCCGGGGCCGGGCGGCGGCGA
This sequence comes from Vicinamibacterales bacterium, assembly GCA_965222265.1. Lineage (GTDB taxonomy): Bacteria > Acidobacteriota > Vicinamibacteria > Vicinamibacterales > UBA8438 > JAAXGX01. The sequence goes on along the minus strand of CBDCTP010000003.1, from coordinate 2,294,150 downwards.
CACGCTCCGCATCGAGCTGCGGGCGGCCCGCGCCGCCGCGGATGCCGGACCCGCCCCCGCCCCGGCCGCCCGGCCGGGGCCGGCGCCGGTCGATCCGCTGCCCGACTTCGCCGCCGGGTCGGCCCCGCGCGTCGTCGCCATCGATCCCGGGCACGGCGGCGACGACGCCGGCAGCCAGGGCCCCGACGGCGCCCTGGAGAAGGACATCACGCTCGGCGTGGCGCAGCGGCTGCGGGCCGTGATCGAGAGCCGGCTCGGGCTGCGGGTCATCCTCACCCGCGAGCGCGACGAGACCGTCGGCCTCGATGCGCGCGCCGCCATCGCGAACAACAACGGCGCCGATCTGTTCATCAGCCTGCACGCGAACGCATCGACCCGCCCGGCGGCCACCGGCGCGGAGGTGTTCTACCTCGGCATCGACGAGTACGACGCCGAGGCGCGGGCGCTCGCGGACCTCGACGTCCAGCCGATCCCCGTGGTCGGCGGCGGCAGCCGCCGGATCGACCCGGTGCTGTGGGAGATGGCGCAGATCCTGTACGTGGACCGGTCGGCGCTGCTGGCCGGCATCGTCGACGCCGAGCTGCGCCAACGGGTCGTCATGAGCCCGCGTCCCGTGCAGCAGGCGCCGTTCCGCGTGCTCGTGGGCGCCAACATGCCGGCCGTGCTCGTCGAGCTCGGATCGCTGGCCGATCCGGACAACGAGCTCCGGCTCGCCGGCGCGCCGTTCCGGAACGCCGTCGCCGAGGCGCTGCTCGCGAGCATCCAGCACTTCGGCTTCGAGCTCGAGCGCGGGGAACCGGCCGGCGTGCTGCCGGGTGGGTGACGCATGCCGCTGCTCAAGGGCATCGTGGCGGCGCTCGTGGCGATCGGCCTCGCGGTCGCCGTCACCGTCGTGCTCGATCGTGCGGCGCGCGCTCCGGACGAGCCGCCGCGGGCCGGCGGCGGCACCGCGCCGGCGGGCGCGACACCGAACACCGCGGTCCTCTTCTACGTCGCGGAGGACGGCACCGCGCTCGTCACGCGCACCGTGGAGATCCCGTCCGAGGGCGACGCGCTGACGCGCGCGCGGATCGTCGCCGAGCGCCAGCTGGCCCCGCCGGCCCTGCCGTTGATCTCGGCGTTTCCCGCCGGGACCCGGCTGCGCGGCATCTACCTGACGGCCGAGGGGAACGCGTTCGTCGACCTCTCGCGGGACGTGTCCGCCGCGCACCCGGGCGGCTCGCTCGACGAGCTGTTCACCGTCTACGCGCTGGTCAACGCGCTGGTCAGCAACGTCCAGGAGATCGCGGCGGTCCAGATCCTCATCGAGGGCCGCGAGGTCGACACGCTGGCCGGCCACGTCGATCTGCGGCGGCCGCTCGGGCTCGGCATGCAGTGGGTCGGCGGGATCGGGCCCGCCGCCGGCTACCAGGAAGCGCCCGCCGGACAGTCATGACCGTCTCGCCAGCCTCGCCCGAACGGGGGCGCACCGACCAACGCGGCCCGACCGATATGCGGCCGCTGCAGCTGACCCCCCACTGCTCGATGCACGCGGAGGGGTCCGTGCTCATCGAGGCCGGGAACACCCGCATCATCTGCACGGCCAGCGTCGAGGACCGGGTTCCGCCGTTCCTGCGCGGCAGCGGCAAGGGCTGGGTCACCGCGGAGTACGGCATGCTGCCGCGCGCCACGTCGACGCGCAACACGCGCGAGGCCGCGGCCGGCCGGCCCGGCGGCCGGACGCAGGAGATCCAGCGGCTCATCGGCCGCTCGCTGCGCGCGGTCACCCGGCTCGCCGAGCTCGGCGAGCGCACCATCTGGGTCGACTGCGACGTCATCCAGGCCGACGGCGGCACGCGCACGGCGTCGATCACCGGCGGGTTCGTCGCGCTCACGCTGGCCCTCGACAAGCTGCGGCAGGCCGGCACGCTCAAGGCGATCCCCGTCGACGACTACGTCGCGGCCATCAGCGTCGGCATCGTGGGCGGGATGCCGGTGGTCGACCTCGCGTACGCGGAGGACGCGGCGGCCGACGTCGACATGAACGTCGTCAAGACCGGCAACGGCCGCTTCATCGAGGTCCAGGGCACGGCCGAGGGGGCGCCGTTCGGACACGGCGCGCTCAGCGAGCTCCTGCGCCTCGCGGACGACGCCATCGCCCGGCTGGTCGGCCACCAGCGCGACGTCGTCGGCGCGGTCCTGAGCCCGCGCCGCGGATGAACCTGCTCGCCGCCACCACGAACCCGCACAAGCTGGCCGAGATCCGGGCGCTGCTGGCGGGCCTCCCGGTCCGCATCGAGACCCTGGCGGCGCACCCCGCGCTCGGCGCGCCGGAGGAGACCGGGACGACGTTCGCGGCGAACGCGCGCCTGAAGGCGGCCTACTACGCCGGCCGCAGCGGACTGCGCGCGGTGGCCGACGATTCGGGGCTCGAGATCGACGCGCTCGACGGCGCGCCGGGCGTGCGCTCGGCCCGCTTCAACGGCGCGAGCTACCCGGAGAAGTTCGCCGCCATCTACGAGCTCCTGCGCGCGCGCGGCGGCGGCGGCGGGAGCCCCGCGCGCTTCGTCTGCGCGCTGGCCGTGGCCGACGGCGGGCGCATCGTCTTCGAGGCCCGCGGGGTCGTCGAGGGACGCATCGCGCCCGAGCCGGCCGGCGGCGGCGGGTTCGGGTACGACCCGATCTTCTTCTACCCGCCGCACGGGCGCACGCTGGCCGAGCTGGCGCCGGCCGAGAAGGCCGCGGTCAGCCACCGCGGCCAGGCGTTCCGGGCGCTGCGCGGCTTCCTCGAGACCGCGCTGCGGGTGCGCTGACAACGGGCCCCCGCAAGCGGACGCCGGGGGTGCGGGGCGCAGCCCCGTCTGATTGACGCTCAGCGAGCCGCCGCGGCCGCCGCCGGCACGGCCGCGGCGGCTGGCCGTGCCGGCCGTGCCGGCCGTGCCGACCGCGGCGGCTCCCGCCGCGGCAGGCAGATGCTGAAGAGCGCGCCCCCGCCGGGCCGGTTGGCGGCGGCGGCCGTGCCGCCGTGCAGGCCGGCCAGGTGCTTGACGATGGCCAGCCCGAGCCCCGTCCCGCCGGGATCGCGCGCCCGCGAGCGATCGACGCGGTAGAAGCGCTCGAAGACGCGCGTCAGGTCGGTGTCCGGGATGCCCGGACCACGGTCCTCGACCGTCAGCACGACCTCGCCGTCCGCCGCGCCGATGCGCAACGTGACCGTGCTGGCGGCGGGGGCGTAGCGGGCGGCGTTCTCCAGCAGATTCTTCAGGATGTCGTGCAGCTTGGACGGATCGGCGGTGATCGTGGCCGCTGCCGGCTCGATGCGCGTGTCGACGCGCATCCCCTTCTCCTGCAGCAGCGGGGCCAGCTCGGTCCGGGCCGCCGCGAACACCGCCTCGGTCGCGCAGGGCATCAGGCTCAGCGTCTCCTGGCCGGCGTCCAGCCTGGCCAGCCGCAGCAGATCGCCGACCAGGCGATCCATCCGCACCGTGTGCCTGGCGATGATGTCCAGGAAGCGCGGGTCGCCGGCGGGCGCGCTGCCGTCGAGCAGGGCGTCGACCGCGGCGCGGACGGCGGTCAGCGGCGTGCGCAGCTCGTGCGAGACGTTGGCGACGAAGTCCTGGCGCACCTGTTCCGCGCGCCGGAACTCGGTCATGTCGTGCAGGACCATCGCCGCGCCCTGGCGGCCGGCGTCGTCCTCGGCCGGGACGAGGGCGGCCGTGCTGGCGAGCAGCACCTTGGGCGGCTCGGTGTTCAGGCTGACCTCGCGCCGCATCGACTCGCCGTCGTCCAGCGCGCGAGCGATCTGGCCCGCGATCTCCGGATGCCGGATCAGCTCGATGTAGTGCCGGCCCACCGGCGAGGTGCCGAACGCCAGCATCGCGCGCACGGCGTCGTTCGCCATCCTGACGTGGCCGCCGGCGTCGACGACGACCACGCCCTCGGCCATGCTCGACAGGATGGCGTCGGTGAGCACCCGATGCCGCGACAGCTCGTCGAGCCGGCTGCCCAGCTCGTGCACCGACGCGTCGAGCGCGCGCGCGACCGTGCCGATCTCGTCGTTGCCGTAGCCGCGCAGCGGGCGGCTCAGGTCGCCCTCGGCGTAGCGGCGCGCCACGGCGGCAATCGCGCGGACACGCCGGCTCATGGCGGTCGAGGTCACCCACGCCAGCACCAGCGCGCCGACCAGGGCCAGGAAGATCCCGATGGCGGTGGCCCGCCGCACGGAGGCCAGCTGCTCGTCGATCGCGGTCAGCGGCAGGGCCAGGCGGGCGTAGCCCACCGCGGCGTGCTCCACCGGCAGGGCCGCGTACAGGAAGTCGCGCTCGACGGTCGTGCTGAAGCGGCGGGTGACGCCCACGCCCCGCTCGCGCGCGATGCGAATCTCGGGGCGCGTGCCGTGATTCTCCATCGCCGCGAGGCCTGCGCCGTCCTCGGCCGAATCGCCCACGACCCGGCCGTCGGGCGCGATGAGCGTCACGCGGGCGCCGAGCTCGCGGCCGAGCGCGTCGGCCTCGCCGTCGAGCTCCGCCAGCGTGGGGGCGGCCTCGCGCCGGGCGACCAGCTCGGCGACGAGCCGCGTCTGGGCCACCAGCTCGCGCTCGATGCGCTCGAGCAGCTGGCGCTGCGACGACAGCGAGACGAGCGTGCCGGCCAGCAGCAGGCTGACCGTCGCGATGCCCAGGACCGCGGCGAACAGCCGCGTGCGCAGCTTCATGGCCGGCGGGTCGGCGGGGCCGGCGACTCCAGCAGCTTGTATCCGAACTGCTTGATCGTCACGATGGCGTCGCGCAGCACCGGCACCTTCTCGCGCAGGCGGCGAATGTGCACGTCGACGGTGCGGGTGCCGCCCGTGTAGCGGTACCCCCACACGTCGGAGAGCAGCAGATCGCGCGACAGGACCCGGCCCGGGTGCTCCACGAGGTACTTGAGCAGCAGGTACTCCTTGGCCGTGAGCCGCACCTCCTCGCCGTCCACGGTGACCACGTGCTGCTCCGCGTCGATCAGCACGTCGCCGAAGCGCAGCCGGCGCTGGCCGGACCGCGACCGGCCGGCCCGGCGCAGCACCGCCCCGACCCGCGCCACCAGCTCCTTCGGGCTGAACGGCTTGGTCACGTAGTCGTCGCCGCCCAGCTCGAGGCCGACGATCCGGTCGGCTTCCTCCGACTTGGCCGTCAGCATGATGATCGGGATGGCCGCGAGGGTCGGCTCGGACCGCATGGCCCGGCAGATCTCGAGCCCGTTCAGGCCGGGCAGCATCAGGTCGAGCAGCACCAGGTCGGGCACCTGCTGCCGCACGTGCGGCAGCACGTCGCTGCCGGAGTTGAGCACCTCCGTCAGGTAGCCGGCCCGCTGCAGGTAGTGCGCCACCAGCTCGGCGATGTCGTGGTCGTCCTCGACCACGAGCACCCTCGTCGCGGCCCCGCTAGTCAGCGCTCCCCTCCTGTGCGTGATGCCGGACGTCGCGGCCCGAGACGATGAAGATGACCTCCTCGGCGATGTTCGTGGCATGGTCGCCGATCCGCTCCAGGTGCCGGGAGATCAGGATGAGGTCGAGCGCCGGCTCCGTCTTGGCCGGGTTCTCGAGGATGAAGCTGAGCAACTCGCGAAACACCTGCCCCTTGAGCGCGTCGAGCTCGTCGTCGCGGCCGAGCACCACCCGGGCCCGCGCGGTGTCGAGCACGACGTAGGCGTCGAGCGCGTCCCGCAGCATGCCCTGCGCGATGTCGGCCATGCGCGGAATGTCGATCAGCGGCTTGACCGGCGGATGCTCCATGTAGCGCAGCCCGGCCTCCGCGATGTTCACCGCGAAGTCGCCGACCCGCTCCAGGTTGCTGTTAATCTTGACGCCCGCGACGATGACGCGCAGATCGGTCGCCACCGGCTGCCGCAACGCGAGCAGCTTGAAGCAGCGCTCGTCGATCTCGAGATCGAGGTCGTTGATCTGATCGTCGTCCTCGAGGACGCGCTCGGCCAGCTCGCGGTTGCGCTCCACGAGGGCGCGGACCGCCGACCGCACGCGCTCCTCCGCCTCGCCGCCCATGACGAGCAGGCGCGCCTTGAGCTGATCGAGCTCATCCTGCAGGTGCGGGACGATCCTGTACGCCGGCTCCACGCTGCTGCTCTCCCGCCCGGCTACCCGAACCGCGCTTCCTTCAGACGGGGCTGCGCCCGCTTGCGGAGTCTGCATCATTCTACGGCGCAGACTCCTACCCGAACCGCCCGGTGACGTAGTCCTCGGTGATCCGCTGCGAAGGGGCGGTGAAGATGCGGTCGGTGCGATCGTACTCCACGAGCCGGCCGAGCCAGAAGACCGCGGTGCGGTCCGAGATCCGCGCCGCCTGCTGCATGTCGTGGGTCACGATCACGATCGTATACGTGGACTTGAGCCGGTGGATCAGCTCCTCCAGCCGCCGGGTGCCGATCGGGTCGAGCGCGGCGGCCGGCTCGTCGAGCAGCAGGATCTCCGGGCGCACGGCCAGCGCCCGGGCGATGCACAGCCGCTGTTGCTGCCCCCCCGAGAGCGTGAGGGCCGAGGCCTCGAGGCGGTCCTTCACCTCGTCCCACAGGCCCGCAGCCTGCAGGCTGGCCTCGACGCGGGCCTCGAGCTCGCCGCGCCCGGCCGCCAGCCCGCCGACGCGCAGCCCGTACGCCACGTTCGCGAAGATCGATTTCGGAAACGGGTTCGCCTTCCGGAAGATCATGCCGGCCAGGCGCCGCACGGCCGCCACGTCCACGCCCGGGGCATGGACGTCCCGGCCGTCGATCGCGACCCGCCCCTCGACCCGCGCGCCGGGGACGATGTCGTTCATCCGGTTCAGCGTGCGCAGGAAGGCGCTCTTGCCGCAGCCGGACGGCCCCACCAGCGCCGTCACCCGCGCGGGCGGGATGTCCAGCGACACGTCGTCGAGCGCCCGGGTCGCGCCGTAGTGGACGCTGAGGCCCCGCACCTCGACCTTCGGCGCGGCGGGCTGCGCCGGCGGCGGCTGCCGGTCGGCGGCAACGGCGGACGGCGATGCTTGCGCGCGTGTCGCCGGTATGGTCACCAGGATCCCGCAACCCTCCAGCGGTCTCGCATCCAGGCCGCCAGACCGCTCAGCAGCAGCACGAGCACCAGCAGCACAATAATAGCGGCTGCCGCGTTGCGAAGGAACTCGGACTCCGGGCGGGACAGCCAGTCGAAGATGCGCACCGGCAGGGCCGGAATCGCCCCGTCGACGCCGGCCGCGGGCGCGGGCAGCGACCCCAGCGCGCCGAGCACGATCAGCGGGGCGGCCTCCCCGAGCGCGCGCGCGAGCGCGAGGACCAGACCGGCCAGCGTGCCGGGCAGCGCGGCCGGCAGCACCTGGTGCCGGATCGTCTGCCAGCGGGTGGCGCCGAGGGCGTGGGACGCGTCGCGCAGCGACGGCGGCACCGCCCGCAGCGCCGCCCGCGTCGACAGGATGACGGCCGGCAGAACGATCAGCGCGAGCGTCGCCGCGCCCGCGGCGAGGCTGCGGCCGAGCCCCAGCGCGCGGACGAACACGGCCAGGCCGAGCAGGCCGTAGACCACCGCCGGCACCCCGGCCAGGCTGGCGATGTTGATCTCGATGAGGCGCGTCAGCCTGTCTCGCGGCGCGTACTCCTCGAGGTAGACCGCCGCGCCGATCCCGATCGGGACCGCCAGGCAGCCGGCCAGCCCGACCATCGACACGCTCCCGATCAGGGCGCGCGCGAGGCCGGGCGGCCAGTGCCGCGAGAGACCATCGAAGGCGTCGGCCGCCACGGCCGCGAGCAGCGCGCCCAGCACCGCCACGCCGCCCAGCGTGACGGCCAGGCCGGCCGCGTGCAGCAGCCGGTCCACGGCCCGGGCGCCCGGCCGGCCGTGGCTCACCGGGGCGCCTCCCCGCCCCGCCGGCGCAGCCGGTGGCCGATCAGGTTCAGCCCGAACGTGCCGGCGAAGAGCAACAGGCCGACGGCGAAGATCGCCTGCTGATCGAGGGCGCCGGGCGGCGCCGCGCCGCCGGCCGCGTGCACGATGTACGCGGCCAGGGTCTCGACCGGCGCCAGCGGGTTCGCCGTGAGACGCGGCTGCCCGCCCGCGGCGATGGCGACGATCATCGTCTCGCCGACGGCCCGCGCGGCGGCCAGCACGACGGCCGCCGCAATGCCGGCGCCGGCCGCCGGCAGCACGACCCGCAGCACGGCCTGCGCGCGGGTCGCGCCGAGGGCCCGGGCCGCCTCGCGCAGGCCGCGCGGCACGCCCTGCAGCGCATCCAGCGTGAGCGCCGTCACCATCGGCAGGATCATCACGCCCGCGACGAGGCCCGGGCTGAGCGCGTTCGCGTCCGCCAGCCCCGGGACGAAGCCCTGCAGCAGCGGGGTGACGAAACGCAGCGCGAAGTAGCCGTAGGCGACGGTCGGCACGGCGGCCAGCAGCGCGAGCAGCGGCGCGACCGCGCGGCGCACGGCCGCCGGGGCGTACTCGCTCACGTAGACCGCGCTCAGCAGGCCCGCCGGCAGCGCCACCGCCAGGGCCGCGAGCGCCACCAGCAGCGTGCCCGCGACGAGGGGCAGCACCCCGGGCTGCCCGCCGGCGGCGGCGGGCGCCCCGGCGGCGCCGATCAGCAGCTCCAGCGGCGGGACGCGGCGGAGGAGCTCCGCCGTCTCGAGCAGCAGGATCAGCAGCAGCGCGGCAGTGACCAGCAGCGACAGGCAGGCGCACGAGAAGAGCACGCGCGCGATCCCGCGCTCGGGATCGATTCGAGTGACGCGTCGCATCGCTGCAAGCCGGAGAACGGGGACCGGATGGGTCATGATAGCAGCTGGCTTCTATCAGACGGGGTTGCGCCCCGAACCCCCGGCGTCCGCTTGCGGGGACCCCGCAGCCCCGCGCCGCTCCCGCCGAGGCGCGCCGTGCGCGCCTTGCCGAGTGGGTGCCGCTGTACGGCGCGGACCGCTAACGGGTACACTAGAGGAAGCTGGGGGTGTTCATGCAGCGATTGCCGATGCGTCTGCCCGTTCTTCTCATCGCGGCCGCGACCGCCGCGCTGGCGCCGGCGGCGCCGGCGGCGGCCCAGGTGGACGCGCTGGCGATCATCGATCGCGTCGACCGGCTGCTGCGCGGCGATTCGAGCGTGGGCATCGCCAGCATGGAGGTGGTGACCGAGCACTGGGAACGCCGGATGACCATGGAGATCTGGTCGCTCGGCACCGACTACTCGCTGGTCCGCCTGCGCGCGCCGCAGCGCGAGGCCGGGACGGCCACGCTCAAGGCCGAGGACGACATCTGGAACTACCTCCCGAAGGTCGACCGGACCATCAAGATCCCGGCGTCGATGATGGGCGGGTCGTGGATGGGCTCGCACTTCACCAACGACGACCTGGTGAAGGAGACCCGGCTCATCGAGGACTACGACATCGGGCTCACGTTCGACGGCGACGATCCCGACGGCGTCGCGGTCTGGGAGTTCCGCCTCACGCCGAAGCCGGAGGCCGCCGTGGTGTGGGGGCACATCGAGTACCGCATCCGGCAGCGTGACGACATACCGCTGTGGGCGAAGTTCTACGACGAGGACGGCGAGCTGGCGCGGACCATGGAGTACGGCGAGTTCACCGAGTTCGGCGGCCGCCTGGTGCCCGCCGTCATGGACATGTACCCGGCGGACAAGCCCGACGAGCGGACGACCGTCCGCTACGACGAGCTCGAGTTCGACGTCGACCTCGAGCGCTCCTTCTTCTCGCTCCGCAACCTGCAGCGCAGCCGCTAGCCTCACATGCACCCGTCGACGTGGTGGCGCATCGGCTGGCGCAACCTCGGCCGCAACCGCAGGCGCACCCTGCTCACCGCGCTCGGGCTCGGTGTCGGCTACTTCGCCGTGGTGTTCATGGTCGGGTGGGCCGAGGGCATCTCGGCCGAGCTCGTCGAGAACGCGACGTCGCTCGTCAGCGGGCAGATCGAGATCCACGACGCCGAGTACCGGCCCGAGCGCAGCCTGTACGACACCATCGGCGGGCGCGAGGGCGCCGACGTCGAGGCGTTGCTGCGCGCGATCGACGCCGACCCGGACGTGGTCGCCGCGGCGCCCCGCGTGTACGCCGGGGGGCTGGTCAGCTCGGGCGAGGCGACGTCGGCGGGCCTGCTGCAGGGGGTCGATCCCGAGCGCGAGATCGCGCTGACCCGCTTCCTCGATCCGCTGCTGGCGGGCCGGCTGCCGGCCGCCGGCGCGTACGAGGTGGTCATCGGCGAGGAGATGTCGCGCCAGCTCGCGATCGGCGTCGGCGACGAGCTGATCGTCGTCGCCCCCGCCGCGGACGGATCGCTGGCCAACGACCTCTACACCGTCGCGGGCATCTACCGCACCGGGCTGGTCGAGTTCGACGCCAACACCGCGGTCATGCCGCTGGCCGACCTCCAGGCGCTCGCGGCGCTCGGTCCGGACCGCATCCACGAGATCGCGATCGCGACCGCCGATCCGTCGCTCGCGGGCGCGACCGCCGCGCGCCTCGGCGCGGCGATCGGCGCCGCCGAGCGGGGCCTCGAGGTCGCGCCCTGGATGGAGCTCAACCCCGTGCTCACCGAGTACGTCGCGCTCGTCGACTCGATGTACTGGATCTTCATCGTCATCATCTTCGCGATCGCCAGCTTCGGCATCGCGAACACGATGCTGATGGCCACCTTCGAGCGCCGGCGCGAGTTCGCGGTCATGCTGGCGCTGGGGGCGTCGCCCTGGTCGGTCGTGGGCACGGTGCTGTACGAGGCGCTGGCGATCGGCGCGGTCAGCCTCGCCGTCGGCGCGGCCATCACGGCGCCGTTGATGACCTGGTTCTACGCCGCCCCGCCCAGCCTGGAGTGGCTCTACGGCAACGTCACCCTGCAGGGCGCGCTGCTGACGCCCAGCCTGCGCGTGGGCCTCAACGTGCCGGCCTGGAGCTGGGCGACGGTCGGGCTGCTCGTGACGGCGCTGGTCGCCGCCTTCTACCCGGCGCTGCGGGCCGCGCGCGTGCCGCCCGCCGACACCCTCTCGGGACTCTAGACGAATGCAGAAGATGCACGCCCGCGTCCTCGTCGTCCTGGCCATGCGCAACCTGCGGCGCCACCTGCGGCGCACCGTCCTGACCGCCTCGGCGATGATCGTCGGCGGCGCGCTGCTGGTCTTCTCGTTCACGATCGGCGACGGCGGCCACGAGCAGTGGATCGACTCCGGCGTCCGCCTGGGCAACGGCCACGTCACCGTCGAGCGTCCCGAGTACCGCGTGAGCCGGCGGATCGACGATCGCCTGCCGGCCGACGTGCGGCGCGCGGCCGAGCAGGCCCTCGCCGCGCCGGAGGTCGCGCCGCACGTGGTCGCCCTCTCGGCGAAGCTGAGCATCAACGGTCTGGCGAGCTCGAGCGCCGGCGCGCGGCCGGCCCGGATCGTGGCGGTGGATCCGGTGGCCGAAACGGGCTTCGGCATGATCGACGATCAGATCGTCGAGGGACGCTACCTGGAGCCGGACGACCGGCTCGCGGCCTACGTCGGCGCCGAGCTGGTCGACAGCCTGGAGCTGCGGCTCGGATCGCGCTTCGTGGTGCAGGCCCAGGACACCGAGCGCGAGATCGCCGGCCAGCTGCTGCGGGTGGTCGGCATCTTCCGCAGCGGCGTGCCGGCCGTCGACCAGATGACGATCCACATCCCGCTCGCCACGGCGGGCGACTGGCTCGGGTCGCAAAGCGACGTCACGAACGTCGGCGCCGTGCTGGACGGCAGCGCCGCCACGGCGCTCGTCAGGGGCCACCTCGAACGCGCGCTGGCGGACCCGGTCACGCGCGGCGACGTGCGCGTCATGGGCTGGCGCGAGGCGGACCCGGCGCTCGCCGCGGCGGTCGCGATCGACGACTTGGGCAACTACCTGGTGCAGGGCTTCCTGTTCGTCATCATCGCTTTCGGCATCGTCAACACGGTCCTGATGTCGGTGATGCACCGCCGCCGCGAGTTCGGCGTGCTGCAGGCGCTGGGGCTGACGCCGCGCCAGACCGGCGCCATCGTGCTGGTCGAGGGACTGACGCTCTCGGCCGTCAGTGGGCTGCTCGGCGTGGCCCTGGGGCTTCTGGGCACCTGGTACTTCTTCGGCGACGGCCTGGACGCCTCGGCGCTCATGGAGGACATCGGCGAGATGACCTTCTCGGGTGCGGTCATCGATCCGCTCATCGTCCCGCTCTTCGGGGCGCGGCGCCTGCTGCAGATCGTCGTGTTCATCCTGTCGGTCGGCGTCGTTGCGTCGATCTATCCCGCCCTGCGCGCGGCCCGGGTCGACGTGGCCGAGGCGATGAAGTTCGACCGCTAGCGCTCGTCTCCGCGAGATCCCATGGCAAACAACGAGGCTGTCCGGACCGAAGGCGTCTGGAAGATCTTCAAGCAGGAAGCCGAGGAGGTGCAGGCGGTCCGCGGCGTGGACCTGACCGTGGCGCCCGGCGAGCTCACGGCGCTCGCCGGGCCGTCGGGGTCCGGCAAGACCACCCTCCTCAACCTGATCGGCGGCCTGACACGCCCCACGCGGGGCCGCGTCTGGGTGGCGGGGCACGAGGTGAGCGGCATGACGAGCCAGGAGCTGGCGCGGCTGCGGCTCGGGCAGGTCGGCTTCGTCTTCCAGGCCTACAACCTGCTGCCGGTGCTCACGGCCCTCGAGAACGCGGAGTTTCCGATGCTCCTCCAGGGCGTCGACGCCGCGGAGCGTCACGCGCGCGTCCGCGAGCTGTTCGCGCGGACGGACATGGACGGGCTGGAGGACCGGCGTCCGGGCAAGCTGTCGGGCGGGCAGCAGCAGCGGGTCGCCGTGGTGCGCGCGGTGGCCAGCCGGCCGGCGCTGGTGCTGGCCGACGAGCCGACGGCCAACCTCGACTCGGCGGCCAGCGAGGCGCTGCTCGACGTCATGGCCGAGCTGAACCGCGACCTGGGCGTGACGTTCGTCTTCGCCACCCACGACGGCCGCGTCATGGAGCGCGCGCGGCGCCTGATCCGGATGGTGGACGGCGCCATCGATTCCGACGAGCGGCGCTCGTGAAGCCGTGAAGCAATGACCAGCCGCGTCCGTGCAGCCTGTACGGTCGCGGCGCTCGCCGCTCTCTCCGGCACGTCCTTCGGACAGCCGCTGCCGCTGTCGGGCTACGTGCAGAACGTCCCGCTCGGCGGCGCGGCGGGCGGCGGGCTGAGCGACTTCAACCGGTTTCGGTTGTCCACCGAGCCGGCGGCGGGACCGTTCCGGCTCGAGGCTGCCTACGAGCATGTGCTGACCCTGCGGCGGGTCGCCACGCTGCCGGGCTTCAGCCTCGGCGCCGTGCCCGGCGGCGGCGAATGGCTGGACCTGCAGTGGACGCTCGTCGAGCGCGAGCACGTCGCCTGGCAGCACCGCTTCGACCGCCTGAACGTCGGCTGGGAGCCCTCCGAGCGGCTCGAGATCACCGCCGGCCGGCAGGCGGTGTCGTGGGGCACGGCCCTCTTCCTCACGCCGAGCGACCCGTTCACGCCGTTCAGCCCCGTCGATCCGTTCCGGGAGTTCCGGGCCGGGGTCGACGCCGTCCGCGCCCGCTACTACCCGGGCCCGTTCAGCGAGATCGACGTCGTCGTGCGCCCCACCCACTCGCCGGCCGGCGAGGAATGGACGGCGCTCGCCCGTGGCCTCACCACCGTGCGCAACTGGGAGATCTCGGGCTGGGGCGGCGCCCTCTACGGGGACGCGGCCGGCGCCCTCGGCGCCGCCGGCGCGCTCGGGGGCTGGGCCGTGCGGGGCGAGGGGACGCTCCGCCGCCTCGACCACGCGCTGGTGTTTCGCGGCACGCTGGGATTCGATCGCCTGCTGCAGGTGGGCGGCAACGATCTCATGCTCCTCGTCGAGTACCAGCGCGACGGGCTCGGAACCGCCGATCCCGGCGAGTACCTCGACCTGCTGCAATCCGACACCTACCTCCGCGGGGAGCAGCAGGTGCTCGGCCGGGACGAGGCGGTCGTCCAGGCGTCGTACCGGTTGCATCCGCTCTGGAGCGTCGCCGGGCTGTGGCTCTCGAACCTCAACGACCGCAGCGCGATCTTCGGACCGAGCGTCGCGTACTCGGCCGGCAACGACGCGGCGGTCGCCGGCGGCGCATTCTTCGGGATCGGCCCGGACGAGATCACCGACGAGCTGCCGATTCCGTCCGTGTACGGCCTGCTCGGCCTGACCGGGTATCTCTCCTTCAGCTGGTTCTTCTAGATTTTGACGGGGCTGTGCCCCGAACCCCCGGCGTCCGCTTGCGGGGACCCCACAGCCCCGCGCCGCTCCCGCCGAGGCGCGCCGTGCGCGCCTTGCTCCGCGGCGCGGGCTCCGGGCAGGCCGGCGCGCGGCGCGGCCTGCTGCTTGACAGTGCCGGGCGGCACGCTCAGAATCCATCCAGGGGGTGCCCGAGCGATGTCGATACGGATCCCAGGCATGACGCGGGGCGCGGTCGCGGCGGCGTTGGTGGCTGTCGCCGCGGCGTGGCCGGCGGCGCAGACGGAGGACTACCGGGCGGCCAGGCTGCCCGGGACGGACCGCCCCGACCTCAACGGCATCTGGCAGGCGCTCGGCACGGCCCACTGGGACGTCGAGGATCACGTCGCGCAGCCCCCGGCGGTGCTCGCCATGGGCGCGATCGGCGCGGTTCCGGCCGGCCACGGGGTGGTCGACGGCGCCATCCCGTACCAACCCTGGGCCGCCGCGCGGAAGCGCGAGAACTTCGAGCAGCGGATGGTGGTCGATCCCTGGAACCGGGAGATCGGCGACCCGGAGGTGAAGTGCTACCTGCCGGGCGTGCCGCGCGCGACGTACCTCCCGTTCCCGTTCCAGATCGTGCAGGGCGCCGACGAGATCACCATCGCGTACGAGTTCTCGAGCGCCACGCGCATCGTCCACCTCGCCAACCACGAGGAGCCGGCCATCGACAGCTGGATGGGGTGGTCCAACGGGCGCTGGGACGGCGACACGCTGGTGGTCGACGTCACCGGCTTCAACGGCCTCACCTGGTTCGACCGGGCCGGCAACTTCCACAGCGACGCGCTGCACGTGGTCGAGCGCTACACGCCGCTGACGCCGTACCATCTCGACTACGAGGTCACCATCGAGGATCCGAACGTGTTCGAGCGGCCCTGGACGATGCGGATGCCGCTGTACCGGCGCATGGACGCGAGGGCGCAGGTGATGGACTTCCGGTGCCTCGAGTTCGTCGAGCCGCTGCTGCTGGGCTCGCTGAGCAATCCGGCGCCCTGATTCGGACGCGACAACAGGTGGAGGTGCATCCGATGCGAACGGAGCGAATCGTTGCGGCGGCCTGCGCCGGGCTCATGCTGAGCCTGCCGGCGGGGCCGGCCCTGGCGCACCACGCGTTCGGGGCGGAGTTCGACGCCAACAAGCCCATCCAGCTCGAGGGCACGGTGACGCGGATGGAATGGATCAACCCGCACGCCTGGATCCATCTCGACGTGACGCGGCCCGACGGCACGGTGGAGCAGTGGATGGTCGAGGGCGGCCCCCCGAACTCGCTCGTGCGGCGCGGCTTCAGGAAGGACTCGCTGCAGCCCGGGCAGCAGATCGTCGTGGACGGCTACCAGGCGATCGACGGCAGCAATCGCGCTAACGGCAGGGATCTGACGTTCCCCGACGGGACGCATCTGTTCCTGGGCTCGTCCGGGACTGGCGCGCCGCTCGACGGGCGCGATCCGACCGAGCGCTGACGATGACAGTGAGGCATGCGATGAACCATCCAAATCTCGCGGTGCTCGGCGCGTTGGCGGTGCTGGCGGCGGGCGCGGGCATTGCCGCGGCCCAGCCGCAGTCGGAGACGGCGGCCCTGCGCACGCCGGGGGGCGAGCCGGACCTGCAGGGCGTGTGGCGGAACGAGACCGAGACGCCCTTCGAGCGCCCGGCGGAGCTGGCCGGCAAGGAGTTCTACACGCTCGAGGAGGCGACGGCGCTCGTCGAGGGGCGTTGCGGCACCTCGCGCTACCGGGCCTGCACGGACGGCCGGCAGGCGCCCGAGGCGCCGAGCCCCGAGACCGAGAGCCAGCCGACCGGCACCTACAACCGCTTCTGGCAGGATACCGGCGAGCCAGAGCGCGTCTTCACGCGCACGTCGATGATCGCCGGCCCCACCGGGCGGATCCCGTTCACGCCGGAGATGCAGCGCGAGAGCGACCGCAACGCCGACAGCTACGGCAAGGGTCCGTTCAACACGTGGCACGACATCGACACCGGGGAGCGCTGCCAGACGGACGGGCTGCCCGGATCGGTCTGGACCGGCACGGCCGGCGGGCCGCAGCGGATCTCGCAGAGCCCCGGCTGGGTGGTCATCGAGGGCGAGCAGTTCCGCGACCGGCGCATCGTCCCCACGGACGGACGCGCGCACGGCAACGTGCGCCACTGGCTCGGCGAGGGCGTGGGCCGCTGGGAGGGCGAGACGCTCGTCGTCGAGACGACCAACTTCCTCGACAAGACCAGCGAGCGGTGGCTGGCCACCTGGCGGGTCCCGACCGAGACGATGCGCCTGGTCGAGCGCTTCACCCGGGTGGACGCCAGGACGCTCATGTACGAGCTGACCGTCGAGGATCCGGCCAAGTTCACGGAGGCCTGGACGGTGGAGGTGCCGCTCAGCCGGCTGGATCAGCCGTACCTGGAGTACGCCTGCCACGAAGGCAACTACGGCGTCATCCACACGCTGAGCGGCGCGCGGGCCCTCGAGCGGGAAGCGGCGGGCGGCGCGCGGTAGCTTCAATTGGACGGGGCTGCGCCCCGAACCCCCGGCGTTCGCTTGCGGGGACCCCTACGCCCCGCGCCGCTCCCGCCGAGGCGCGCTGTGCGCGCCTTGCGGAGTCCGCGCCGTTTCGGGCGCGGGCTCCTGGCCTACTGCTCGCTCTCCGCCGGCCCCTCGATCTCGACGTGGCGCGACTCGAAGCGCCACCCGGCGGGCGTCTTCACCAGCTTGTCGCTGTAGAGGCCCGCGAGGCCGACGCCGGGCGGCTGCGTGCCGACGTTCAGCAGCAGCAGGTAGGCGCTGCCGTCGGCGCCCTCCGCCGTCGGCGTGACGACGAGCTGGCTGTTCCAGTGCCGGCCGGTGCCCTGCCGGCCGCCGTACGAGTTCTCGGCGTAGGCCACCAACTGCTCGCGGCCGGCAGCGTCCCGGAACACCCCGTCCGGCGTGAACGTGTCGGCCCAGGCCTCGGGATCGCCCAGATCGAGGGCGCGGGCGTAGCGCGCGTAGAGCTGCTGAATCTCGATGTAGTCGGCCGCCGTCAGGCTGCCGCCGGCGCCCTGGCCGGCGCCCGCCGCGCCCAGCGCCCCCACCACCAGCACGACCGCCCAGAAACTGACTGCCCTGTTCATCGCGTTCTCCTTCCCGTGACGCAAAATGATCCGCCAGAAGCTTGTGGCGGATCAAGCGTGGATGCGATCATGCGTACATGCATGCGAAAGGACGGATCATGAGGCAACGGACACGAGCCACCCTGACGGCGGCCCTCCTGCTGATCCTGGCGCTGACGACAACCGGTTCGGCGCAGGTGCCCAGCCTGAGCCAACTGATGCGCGACAAGCTCGACCACGCCCAGGAGCTGCTGGCGGCGGTGGTGCTCGGCGATCACGGCCGGGTGGAGCGCATCGCCAACGAGCTGGTGGCCCTGAGCGAGGTGTCGACCTGGAGCCCGCTCCAGACGGCCCAGTACCTGCGCTACGCGGCCGACTTCCGGGGATCCGCCCACGCGCTGATGGAGGCGGCGGCGGCACGCAACATCGACGGCGTGTCGCTGGCCTACATGGAGATGACGCTCAACTGCGTCCAGTGCCACAAGCACGTCCGGGGCGCCCGGCTGGGAGACTAGGCTACATCAGCCGCTCCCGGCCAGCCGCTCCAGCAGCGTGCGCACCTCGCCCGGGTGGCCGAGGCGCAGCTCCGCGGCGGTCGGGCGGTCGGTCTCGGCGACGACGACGCCGGCGCCCCGCCCGGCCAGGACGCGGAAGACCGTCTCGTCAGTGAGATCGTCGCCGATGAAGAGGGCGGACGAGAGATCGCGCCCGAGGGCCTCGACCAGCCAGCACACCGCCCGCCCCTTGTCCCACTCGATGTCCGGCCGCAGCTCGTGCACGAGCTTGCCGCCCTCCCGGCGGAGCGACGGATGCGCCTGCTGCACGCGGCCCACGAGCGCGTCGACGCGCGCGCGCTCCGCCGGCGCGACGAGGCGGACGTGCGTCGAGACGCTGAACCGCTTGCGCTCCACGATGGCGCCGGCGACCGGCGCCGTCTCCGCCCGCAGCCGGCGCTCCGCGCGGTCGAGCTCCGGCACGAAGTCGAGCGCCAGCTCCCTGCGGAGGCCGCTGCCGGGGAACCCGACGATGTCGAGCCCGTGGCTGCCCACGTAGGCCAGGCCGTCGAGCCGGACGAACCCGGCCACGACCGCGACGTCCCGCCCGGACACGATGGCCACGGGCAGCGCCGCCGCCAGCCGCCGCAGCGTCGCGCGCATCGCCGCGGGCAGCGCCGCCAGCTCGGGACGCGCGACGATCGGCGTCAGCGTGCCGTCGTAGTCCAGACAGACGACGCCGCCGCCGCCGCGGACGCGCCGCCAGCGGCCCGCCTGGCCGGGGTCGAGCGCCGATGGCAGCGCCAGGGTGGAACGTTCCGTCACCAAGCCGGAGCCCAGTCTAACCGACCCGGCGGGCGCAACGCTGTTCTGCGATACGAGACGTCGTGATGAGAGACGCCGGACGTCGAGCATGATTTCACGGGCATCGTTGACGCAAGCTGCCCCTCGTGGATCCGCTTCGCAATCCCTACGCACCAGGTGCAGGCACGCACTCGAGTATCCCTACATCAGCCCGACGTTCTTTCAGCCTTGCCGTCGAGCCAAGCCGTCTCGGCGCGGTGCCCCCTGACGACATGGGACATCCTACGAGACACTCTATGGGACAATTTACGCACTATAATCAACAGGCGGTGCCGATATTCTGAACTTGGAGCACCAAGGATGGCCTCAATGAACGTCCGCGCCTACGAGCGCAGCCACCCGTGGATCACGTTCGAGCTGGATCTCCGTCCCGCAGGACACCGTCTCTGGGTGTTGCTTGGCCAAGCGGTGGCCCGCTGCGGACAGATCGCCGCCGCCGCACTACCGCCCGGCAACGCGCAGACGATGCAGAGCCTAT
Source organism: Vicinamibacterales bacterium (assembly GCA_965222265.1). Classification (GTDB taxonomy): domain Bacteria; phylum Acidobacteriota; class Vicinamibacteria; order Vicinamibacterales; family UBA8438; genus JAAXGX01. Next base: position 2,275,010 of record CBDCTP010000003.1, on the reverse strand, counting down.
ACCTGATCAAGGGGGCGCAGGCGACAACGGCGATCGAGGGCAACACGCTCAGCGAGGAGCAAATCCGTGACCGTCTCGAAGGCCGGCGTCGACTGCCACCATCGCAGGAATACCTGGGTCAGGAGGTAGACAACGTCGTGCAAGCCTGCAACGACATCGAGGCCACCATTGTCAGCGGGGGCCAGATCCAGCTGACTCCGGAATGGATTGCGGACTGCAATCGACGAGTGCTGCAAGGTCTCGATGAACACCTGGAAGACGGGGTCGTTCCCGGCGAGATTCCAACAAGCGTCGTGGGCGTCGGTCACTATCGGGGGGCTCCTCGTGCGGACTGTGCGTTTCTCTTGGATCGGCTCTGCGAGTGGCTGAACGGAGAACAGCTGCCGCCGGTGTTCGGCCAACCGCGTGAGAACCGGGTGGCGGTGGCCATCTTCAAGGCGATCGTCGCTCACCTGTACATCGCATGGATTCACCCCTTCGGCGACGGCAACGGCCGTACGGCGCGTCTGGTCGAACTCATGCTGTTGGCCAATGCCGGGGTTCCGCTGACGTCGGCACACGTGCTGAGTAATCACTACAATCGAACGCGTACCGACTACTACCGGCAGCTCGATCGGGCGAGCCGAGCGAACAGCGGTCAGGGTGACCCCATCGAATTCGTTCTGTATGCGTTGCAAGGCTTCGTCGATGGCCTAGTGGAGCAGTGTGAATACGTCAACGTCATCCAATTGTCCATCGCGTGGCAGCATTTCGTTTTCGGCATTTTCCGGGCGAAGCGGCGGTCGCCGGCGCTCCACCGCCGTCTCGAACTGGTCTTGGCGCTGAGCAATCAGCAGGTGCCGCCCCCAAGAGCGGATCTCCGTGGTCTCAATCCAACGGTGGCCGCCCTCTACGCAGGCAAGACCGACAAGACGCTCACGCGCGACATCAACTGGCTTCTGCAGGAGGGTCTCATCGAGTTGAGCGGGGGTACGTACCGGCCGCGGAGCGAGCGGATGCTGAGCTTTCTGCCGCCGGTGGGCGACCCGAGCTAACGCCTGCGGTGGTGCCCTTCCTGACGTCTGTCGCAAGCCCGCCGCTCAGGTAGGCGGCTCGACCTGCCGGGGTGCCGTCAGCGCTGGACGTGCGCGCGCGAGGTCAGTCTGCGAGCAGCTCCATCAGCGACAGCGGGTCGACGCGGGCGTCGTTCAGGCGTACGGTCCAGTGCAGGTGCGCCCCGGTGACGCGCCCCGTCGCGCCGACCCGCCCGACGACCTGGCCGCGGGTCACCACGTCGCCCGCGGCGACGTCGACCGCCGAGAGGTGGGCGAAGTACGAGTACAGCCCCCAGCCGTGGTCGAGGATCACCACCTGGCCGGAGAAGTAGAGATCGCCCGTCAGGACGACGGTCGCCGCGTTCGGCGCCTTGATCGGCACGCCCGTGCCGGCCCGGAAATCGGTCCCGCTGTGCGGGCTCCGCGGCTGGCCGTTGTAGACGCTGCGGCGGCCGAAGCTGCTGGTCGGCCGGCCCGGCACGGGCGCCGCGAACCCGCCCTGCCACAGCCGCTCGGGGCTGGCGCCGCGGAAGATCGCCGCCACCTCGTCCGCCTCGCGCAGGATGCGGTCGATCACCTCCTGCGGCGGGTCCACGAAGCTCGGATTGACGCGCAGGTGGCGCGTCGGAAACTCCTTGGGCTCGACCTCGAGCGTGTAGGTGGCGTGCACCGCCGCACCGGTGCCGATCGCGGCCCGCACCGCGACGTCGTAGGCGCCCGGCTCCACCGTCAGGTCGATGCCGACGAGGCCGCGCCAGACCCCGTCCGACTCCCCCTCGAAGAAGCGCACCTCGTGGCCGAAGGCGGTGGCCTCCACCGACAGCGGCGTCAGCGACGGCCGCACCTCGATCACGACCACCTCGCCGGGGTGCAGGGCGCGCGCGCGATGCGACACCTCCAGGCCCGAGGACGACGCGGCCGGAACGACGGCGCCGGCCGCCAGCGCCAGCGTGACGGGGACCCGCGCGAGAGCGTTGGCGTGTTTCATGGTCCAGCTCCTGTACCGCCTCCTATACCGCGCCGTCGGCCTTGGTGGCGGCCAGGGCCGCCTCGTCCAGGCCGAGCAGACCCGTCAGGATCTCCTCCGTATGCTCGCCGAGCAGCGGCGAGCGCGTGACCTCCACCGGCGAATCCGACAGCTTGATGGGACACCCCACGGACAGGTGCCGCCCGCGGGCCGGGTGGTCGACCTCGACGATGGTCGCCGTGGCGCGCAGCGCCGGGTCCTCGGCCAGCTCCCGCATCGACAGCACCGGCCCGCACGGCACCTTGAGCGGCGTGAGAATCTCCATGACCTCGAACTTGGTCTTCGTCAGGGTCCACTGCTCGATGGCGTCGAAGACCTGGTCGAGCTTGGCCAGCCGCGCTCCGGGCGTGTTCCACTCCGGATCCTCCAGCCAGTCCGCCCGCCCGACCACGCGCGCCAGCCCGTCGAACGCCGACGCCTGCGCGATGACGTAGACGTACGCGTCGGGGTCGTCCTCCCAGCCCTTGCACTTGAGCACCGAGCCGGGCTGCCCTCCCCCGGACGCGTTGCCGGCCCGCGGGGCGGCGTCGCCGAACGTCCCGTAGGGGTACTGCGGGTACTCCGTCAGCGGCCCGTGCGCCAGACGCTGCTGGTCGCGCAGCTTGACACGGCACAGGTTCAGCACCGCGTCCTGCATCGCGCACACGATGCGCTGGCCGCGGCCGGTCCGCTCGCGCTGGAAGAGCGCCGTCACGATGCCGAGCGCCAGGTGCAGCCCCGTGCCGGAGTCGCCGATCTGGGCGCCGCTCACCGTCGGGGGCCCGTCGTCGAAGCCGGTCGTGCTGGCGCCCCCGCCCGCGCACTGCGCGATGTTCTCGTAGACCTTGTAGCGCTCGTACGGCCCCCGCCCGAACCCCTTGACGGAGGCGTAGATGAGGCGCGGGTTGATCGCCTGGATGCGCTCCCAGGAGAAGCCCATCCGGTCGAGCGCGCCGGGCGCGAAGTTCTCCGTCAGCACGTCGGAAATCTCGAGCAGCCGCGCGAACAGCGCCTTGCCCCGCTCGCGCTTGGTATCGAGCGTGAGGCTGCGCTTGTTGTGGTTGAGCATCGTGAAGTAGAGGCTGTCGACGTCGGGAACGTCGCGCAGCTGGTGGCGCGTGGCGTCGCCGGTGCCCGGCCGCTCCACCTTGATGACATCGGCCCCGAACCAGGCCAGCAACTGCGTGCAGCTCGGACCGGACTGCACGTGCGTCATGTCGAGAACCCGAACTCCCTCGAGCGCCTTCATCTACCTCTCCGCTAGCGTCAGTCAGACGGGGCTGCGCCCCGAACCCCCGGCGTCCGCTTGCGGGGACCCCACAGCCCCGCGCCGCTCCCGCCGAGGCGCGCCGTGCGCGCCGTGCTAGCGGGGAGCACCGGCTATCCGCATCCCCTCGTCGCGGATCGTCCGGTCCAGGAGGCTCACGCACGCGTAGAGCGCCCGCAGGGTCGGCACCGCGATGCCGGTGAGCTCGGCGAGCTCGACGACCGCACCCAGCATGCCGTCGATCTCGAGCGGCTTGCCCGCCTCCACGTCCTGCAGCATCGACGTCTTGTGCCGCCCGACCGCCTCCGCCCCGTCGATGCGCCGCTCCAGCGGCACCCGGAACCCGGCGCCCAGGCGCTCGCCCACCGCCTGCGCCTCGGTCATCATCGCCGCCGCCAACTCCCGCGACAGCGGGAAGCGGCAGATATCGACCAGCGTGGCGTGCGTCAGCGCGCTGATCGGGTTGAACGTCAGGTTGCCCCACAGCTTCAGCCAGATCTCCGACCGGATGTCGTCGAGGATGCGCGCCTTGAAGCCGGCCTCCGTGAACACCGCCGAGACCCGCCGCACGCGCTCGGTCTCGCGCCCGTCGAGCTCGCCGACCGGAAACCGGTTGCCCTCGATGTGGCGGATGACGCCCGGCCGGGCGACGACGGCCGCCGGATAGGCGATGCAGCCGATCAGGCGGTCCGGATCGATGCGGTCGAACAGGACGCCGCGCGGGTCGACCGCGGTCACCACGCGGCCCGCGAACTCGCCGTCCAGCTTCTGGAAGTACCACCAGGGGACGCCGTTCTGCAGGGTCACGAGGACCGTCCCGGGACCGAGCAGGGCCGGCAGCTCGTCGACGACCGCCACGATCTGGTGGGCCTTGAGCGCGAGCAGCACGAGGTCCTGGGGGCCGAGGTCGCCGATCCGGTCGGTCGCCGCCGCGGGCGCCGCCGTCAGCTCCTCGTCGGCCTCGACCAGCGTCAGCCCCCGCTCGCGAATCGCCGCCAGGTGGGCCCCGCGCGCGACGACCGCCACCTCGTGCCCCGCGTGCGCGAGGCGCACGGCCATGTAGCCGCCGATGGCGCCCGCTCCGACGACGCAGACCTTCAAGCGGCCGACCTCGTCATGCTCCGAACAACGTGACGTTGAACACGCGTGCCAGGATGACGATCGCGGTCAGGGCGGTGAAGACGGCCAGGCTGAACCACGCGAAGGCGCGGACGGCCAGCGACGGATAGAACACCGTGTCGGTCTTCGGAATCACCGTCACGCAGTAGTACAGGTTCAGGAAGTATATGACCGGCGCGATGAACAGCGCGAGCGCCGACGAGACCAGCACGAGGAACACCGGGCGCGGCAACCCCACCATGATGAGGACGGAAGCCACGAGCGAGTAGAGCATCGTGATGCGGTAGATGTTGTACTCGGAGACCGGCGTCCCGCGTTTGCCGTCGGTCAGCTCGTCGGCGGCAATGCCCGGCAACGCCGCCGTGCTCCGGAACAGGTTGCGGCAGCAGGCCGCGACCACGCGGGGCCAGCCGTCGAAGTAGTTGAACGCGGTCGAGAAGGTGGCCGCGAAGGCGCCCAGCAGGAAGACCAGCATCATCCCGGGGCCGATGCTGTCCGTGAAGATGCGGGCGATCTCGCCGATCACCGCGTTGCCGGCCACCTCGCTCGGATAGAGCCAGACGGCGGCCAGCAGCAGGAAGATCGAGGCCAGGATGAACGACACCACGTGGCCCAGCGAGAAGTCCCAGATCCCGATGCGGAACCAGCGCCGGCAGTACTCCTGCGCGTGCGCCGGCAGCTTCGAGACGTCCACCGTCAGGTCCTCCAGCCGCGGTCCGAACGCGTCGAAGCGCCGGGCCAACCCGTCCGCCTCCATCTGCTCGCGGATGCGCCCCATCCCCACCCGCTTCGCCTTGCCCCACTCCGAGGCCTGCAGCGACACGTCGATGCCGGTCGGCAACAGGCCGAGGAAGGCCGCGATGGTCAGCCAGGAACCGATCGGCGTCTCGACGGTGAAGAAGTGGCCCATCGCCGACAGCGGGGCCGGCTGGAACAGGTACACGCCGACCGTCGAGACGAACAGCATGCCGGCCAGCACCTTGGTGGCCAGCTCCACCGCCGCGTAGCGTCCGTACAGGATGATGCTGACCGAGAGCAGGCCGAGCCCCAGTCCGTACACCCAGGCCGGAAGGCCCAGGCCCAGGTACTGCGAGACGACGAAGTAGAGCACGGCCGCCGCCGCCGCCAGCCGCCCGGCCTGCCCCAGGGCGCACTGGACGACGGTGGTGATCAGCACGTACCAGACCGGCCACTTGCCGGGCGCCGTGGTGTACGCGTCGAGCATGCTGCGGCCGGTGGCGTTGGTGAACCGGAACGCCATCTCGAAGCCGTAGTACTTGAAGATGTACGCGACCGGAATGCACCAGAGCAGGGCGTACTCGAACCGCCCGCCGGCCACCGGGGCGGTCACCATGTGGCTGGTGCCGACGCCGGTCATCATCAGGATCAGGCCGGGCCCGAAGTGGCGCATCAACCCGCGCGGGTTCATCTCGGGGAGCGGCAGCCGGTCGAGGGCTTCGCGGCCGCGCGTCATGCTCCGCCCGCCCGCGCCCGCGCCCGCTCCGGAACCGGCGCCTGGAACAGCGTCCTGCCGACGAAGAAGGGCCCCATCGAGGCGATGAACTCGGCGGTCTGCCGCGTCGCCCGCATGTCCTTGACCAGCTTCGACAGCGGGTACAGCTCGGCGCCGATCAGGCCGATGACGAACTCGTTGTCGTCGCGATCGATGCCGTGGCATTCGAGCCGCACGTCGCTGGCGTACCCGGCCTCGCCGTAGCGGCGCCCGAGCATCCCGTGCTCCATCATGATCCTCCCCTGCTCCGGGCGCGGCAGCCGGTTGTACGCGCCGATGCGGCGCAGCGGGTACCAGACCGCCCAGGGCCTGCGCGGATTCAGCACGCTGCGGCGGACCTTGTAGAGCAGAAAGTCCTCGAGGTCGGCCTCGCGGCCCTGCGCGTAGGTCCGCCCGAACATCGTGAAGGCCGGCAGCGGCGTCAGCGTGCTGAAGGGGGGCGCGGTGAGCAGGGCGCGCACCGGGCCGGCGAAGAGCGCCGGATCCTCGTCCATGGTCACCACGGCGATGCCGCGCGGGTCGTTCACGTTCGCGTAGACGGCCCCGGCGAGGCCGCTCCGCTCGAACGCCGCCACCACCGGGGCGGTGTCGAGGCATTCGGTGAACGCCAGGAACTGCACGAACAGCCGCGTATCCAGCGTCTGCGGCTGCCCGCGCACGGGCGCCCCGTGCTCCAGGAGGTCCGGAACGGATGAGGCGTCGGCGTGATCCGGTTGCGTCAAGGTCGTGTCGATTCTATACCGAGTGGCGGTGATGTACTTTCATCGCCGTTCATCAATTATCCTAAGATTGATGAACAGCGTAGCTGTCGACATCAGACGGCCATGAAGAGACCGCTCGCCCCGGCGCCGCTGACGAAGCTGATCGACCTGCACCAGGAGCGTCTGTCGGCGATCCTCTCGCAGGCCATGCAGCCGACCGTGGACGGCCGCTACTTCCACTGGGACACGCTGCGGCGACAGCGCCCCCGACCGCACGACTTGTCCGCCAGCGAATGGTGGACCGGCATTCGGTTGGCACGGACTCAGCAGTCCCGGCCGCTCCCGCTCCGCGATGCGCGGGGGCGGCCGTTCACGTACATGCTCCCGGACCGCGTGCAGGAGGCGCTGCACCTGATCGACAGCCGCGCCAGCGGTCGGATCGGCGTGGCCAAGGCGGTGACGAACAAGGTGACCCGCGACCGGTTCATCGTCAACTCCCTGATTCAGGAAGCGATCACATCGAGCCAGCTCGAGGGCGCCTCGACGACGCGCGCAGCGGCCACCCGCATGATCCGGGCGAACCGGCGCCCGCGGAATCGCAGCGAGCGGATGATCCTGAACAACTACCTCGCCATGCGAGAGATTCGCGAGATCAGCGAACGCCCGCTGACGTGCGAGACGGTGCTCGCGCTGCATCGCACGGTTACTTATGGCACGCTCGACGATCCGGACGCCGGCGGCCGGCTGCAGAACCCGGCCGACGACCGTGTCGAGGTGTGCGATGCCCGCCACGAGCTCGTGCTCCACCGCCCGCCGGCGGCGGAGCAGTTACCGGAGCGGCTGCGCGAGATGGTGCAGTTCGCCAGCGCGGATGACGGTCCGCGGGCGACCGGCGCGCACTTCCTGCACCCGGTCATCCGCGCCATCGTACTCCATTTCTGGCTCGCGTACGACCACCCGTTCGCGGACGGCAACGGGCGCACCGCGCGCGCGCTCTTCTACTGGGCGCTGCTGCACCGCAGCTACTGGATGTTCGAGTTCGTGTCGATCAGCCCGTTCCTGAAGGCGGCGCCAGCGCAGTACGCCCGGGCGTTCCTCCACACGGAGACCGACGCGAACGACGTGACGTACTTCCTCGTGCATCAGGTCGACGTGATTCTGCAGGCGATCGACGAGCTCGACCGCTACATCGACAGGAAGGTGGCGCAGGTGCAACGCGTTGAGCAGCTGCTCCGGCACCGCACCGACCTCAACCACCGCCAACTGGCGCTGCTCGCCCACGCCGCCCGCTACCCGAGCGAGGAATACACGACGCGATCGCACATGACCAGCCACAACGTCGCGTACGCCACGGCCCGGGCCGACCTGTTCCACCTGGCGGAGATCGGGCTGCTCGACAGGCGGCGGCGCGGCCGCAAGCTGCACGCCTTCCTGGCGCCGCCCGACCTGGACGCGCGGGTCCGTGCGACGGCGACCGCCGGCTGACCGCGCACCCCCCGGCAGGCCGGCGGGCCCCCGATCACGTCGGCGGCGGCCGGCGCTTGCGGCGCGCCAGCAGGTAGGTGAGCACCGCCAGGAGGGTCTCGTCGACAAACGGCAGCGGGTCCGGAATCGCGAGGTCGACCACGAACAACGCCGCCGCCAGCGCGGCGAGTTGCCACGAAGCGAGGCGCTCGAGAAGTCTGAGCATCGGGACTGCTCCCCCGCTATGGATCGCTGTGACGTGCTAGCATCCGATGCTTGCGCACCACGCTCAATGTGGACGACGACATCCTGTTGACCGTCAAGGAGCTCGCGCGCCGGGACGGCAGGAGCGCCGGGTCGGTGCTCTCCGAGCTGGCGCGCAAGGGGCTCTCCGCGGGGGCGCCCGACAGCGCCGCCGCGGGCGATGGATTCTACGGCTTCCACCCGCTTCCCGCGCGCGGCCGGCCGGTGACCAACGAGCTGATCAACCGGTTGCGGGACGACGATCTCGCCTGACTGCCGGAGCGGACGTGCGCGCTCTGCTGGATGTCAACGTCATCCTGGCCCTGCTCGATCGCGATCACGTCCAGCATCACCGCGCCGCGGGCGCTTCGTCACCTTCGACCGGACGATTGGCGTGACCGCCGTACGGGCGGCAAGTCCCGAGCAGCTCGTTGTGCTGCCATGACCGTGCCCGCCGCGCCGCCGCGCCCGGGGCTGCCGGTGGCCCCTCCCCCGCACCTGATCGGCATCGCCGGCCACTCCGGCGCCGGCAAGACCGCGCTGGCCCGCGAACTGGCCGCCACGCTCCTCGGCGCGCCCGGCGACGTGCTGTCGCTGGACGCGTACTACGTCGACCGCGGCGGCGTGGAGCCCGGCGCCCGCGGCCGTCTCGACTACGACGGACCGGCGGCGCTCGATTGGGACCTGCTGCGGGACCACCTCCGCCGCCTGGCCGCGGGTCGGTCCGTCGAGCGGCCCGTCTACGACTTCCGCCACCACGTCCGGAGCCCCCGGACCGAGCGCCTGGTCCCCGGCCGCGTGGTCGTCGTGGAGGGGCGGCTGGCGCTGTACGACGCGGCGGTGCGGGCGCTGCTGGCGACCCGCGTCTACGTCGCCACCGACGCGGAGATCTGCCTCGGCCGGCGCGTGGCGCGCGACACGCGCGAGCGCGGACGGACGGCCGCGGCCGTGCGGGCGCAGTGGCGCGCCACCGTGCAGCCGATGTTCGTGCGCTACGTCGAGCCTACGCGGCGCCACGCCGACCTCGTCGTCGACGGCGCCCGGCCCCTCGCGGCGCTGGCCGCCGCCGTGCTGCGGCGGCTCGACTGAGGTCTGATCCTCACCGACTGCGGCTGAGCCGGGCCCGGCAAGCGCGGATAGAATGAGCGCGTCGAGGGAGGTAGCCATGACGAAGAAGATGATGTTGACCGCGGTGTTCGTTGCGGCGTTCGTGCCCCACCTGTCCGCGCAGACGCTGTTCGTGGCCCCGATTGCAGACTTCGCGCTGGGAGATGACGGCCCGACGCGCTACGAGTACATCATGAACCTGGGGAGCCGCAGCGAGTGCGAGACGGTGGTTCCGGTGGCGCGCGAGGAGCTGGCGGACTACACCGTGTGGTTCGAGTTCGAAGAGCGGCACTACGCCCTGGTCTGGGACAGCAGCGGGCACCTGGTGGGCGACCGGGACAACGTCCGCAGCTCGGGGAACATCGTGAAGGATGTGTGCGACATCATCCGGCGGCACGCAGACGCTGTCCGCGGGTCCGGGGACTAGTAATAGTCAACGGACCCCAGCGCCCGGCCCACGCTCTCGAGGAGGCGCGTCGTCGCCTCCACCGGCGCGAGCTGCTCGCGCGCGAGGAACTCGAGCACGGCGACCACCTGCTCCCCCCGCTTGACCGGCACCCCGCACGCGCCGCGAATGCCGGGCATGCTCGCCCGGCGCGCGGCCGGGAACGTCGGATCGCTCTCGGTGTTGGCGACCCAGACGACGCGCCCCGCCTGCAGCACGCGCCCGGCGAGGCCCTCGCCCCGCGCCGGCCGCTCGGTCGCCAGCGCCGCCCGCAGCGGCTCGAAGCCGTCGCCGTCGATCACGAGCGCCGCGGGGCACGGCGCCAGCGCGGCGCCGCCGTCCGCCGCGCGCCAGGCGTGGCCGACCGGCCAGCCGGCCCAGCGGCAGACCTGCTCGTTGATCCGCCGCGCGGCCGCCTCGAACGAGCCGGCCTCGCCCGCGGCCGCCAGCGCGGCCTGCAGCAGCTCGAGATCCGCCGCCCGGCCGTCGAGCTGCGCGTCGCGCTCGGCCAGCGCCGCGGCGGCCTCGTGCGCGGCGGTGACGTCGGTGTACAGCAGCAGCGTCTCGCCGCCGTCCGACGGACCGACCCGCATCTCGAGCCAGCGGCCGTCGGCGGTGCGCACCACGTCGCACGCCGCGGCGCGGGCGCCCGCCAGCCGCGCCTGCACCCAGGCCTCGACCTCCGCCTCCGGCACCTGGACCAGCCCGCGGGTGACGGTGAAGCGCACGAGATCCTCGAGCTCCAGGCCCGGCCGGATCGGCACGTCCGGATAGAACTCGCGGAAGCGCGGATTGCACGCCACCAGCCGGCCGTCCGGGCTCCAGACCGCGAGCCCGGCCGCGCGGGCGGCGAGCACGGCCGCGAGGCGCGCCCGGAGGCGCGCCTCGTGATCGCGGGCAGCGTGCAGCCGGCGCGCCAGCAGGAACACCGCCGCCGCCAGCGCGAGCACCCCCGGCGCCCAGAAGAGCCACATGGGAAGCGATCGTAGCTTCAATCAGACGGGGCTGCGCCCCGAACCCCCGGCGTCCGCTTGCGGGGACCCCTGCGCCCCGCGCCGCTCCCGCCGAGGCGCGCTGTGCGCGCCTTGGGGAGTCTGCGCTTCAATCAGACGGGGCTGCGCCCCGAACCCCCGGCGTCCGCTTGCGGGGACCCCTGCGCCCCGCGCCGCTCCCGCCGAGGCGGGCCGGCGGGCCGCGGGTATTGACAAGTCGCGGCCGGGCTCGTAGCTTGAAGGGGATGCGGGCCGTCATCGCGCTGGCGATCGCGCTCGTCCTGCTGCCGGCGTCCCCCGCGCTGGCGGGCGCCGGGCAGGCCGCGGAGGACGACGCCTCGTTCGACGCCGCGGCGCTCCCGGTCTCGCTCGACCGCATCAGGCGCCAGCTCGACCGGCTGCCCGCCGTCGACAACGCCGGGGACATCCTGCGGCTGCGCTTCTACGTGCGGGTCAACGCGCTGGCGCCGGAGGCCCCGGTGCTCGAGGTGTTCGACGGGTTCGACCTGCGCAACGCCCCGCCGCGCTACGGCTCGCCCGCGCACGCCGAGATGCGCGCGCTGACGACCCCGTCCCGCCACCGCTTCCGCAACGGCACGCCGGCCGTGACGACCGGCAACATGCTCGCCTGGCTCGGACGCTGAGGCAGGGCTGTCAGCCGGGCGCCTCGGCGCCCGGCGGGGTCTCGCCCGAGACCGCCGGGTGGGCCGGGAAGGTCCACAGCCGCAGCGGCACCGAGACCAGGATGTACTTCTTGCGCAGCTCGACCACGTGCGCCGAATACGCGGGCCGGGGAATCTCGCCCCCCACGTGGCGCGCGCGCAGGCGCCGCAGCTCGAACCGGTAGAGGTCGTTGACGTACTCGTGCACCAGCTCGGGGCGCGTCCGCGGCGTCGGGCGCACGCCGTAGGTCGCGAGCTCGTCGAGCACCTGCGGGCGGTAGCGGAACGTCACGCGGTCGTCAGCAGCGCCTCGGCCGAGCCCGCCCCGAACGCGTCGAACCAGGGGCGGGCCCGCGTCAACCGCTCGTTGACGTTGCCGATGTTCGCGACCCCCTCGCTCTCGAGCCAGCGGCGGAACGCGCCGACCCCCTCCCGCGCGTAGACCGGGATGCCGTCCTTCCAGGTCGCGCGCCCGCAGAGCACGCCGGCCCACGAGACGCCCGACTCGGCCGCCAGCTCGAGCGACTCGGTGAACTCGGCGTTGCTCACCCCGGCCGACAGGTAGATGAACGGCCTGGTGGCCACGGCCGCCGCGGCGCGGAAGTGGTCGAGCGCCTCCGCGCGCGTGTACGCCGCCGCGCCGGTGAAGCTGCTCGTCCCCTCGACGAACTTCATGTTGACCGGCACCTCCACCTTCATCACGTCGACCCCGTAGCGGTCCTTCGTGAACTCCGCCATGCTGGCCGCCACCACGCGCGGCTTGACGCGCGCGAACTCGGCGCCCTTCTCGTCGCCGCCCGCCGGGTCGTAGCCGACGAACTCGAGGAAGAACGGGATGTCGTTGGTGCGGCACTCGTCGCCGATGCGCTCGACCCAGGCGTGCTTCTCCTCGTTGACGGCGGCGGTGTCGAACGGCGTGTAGTAGAGGAGCACCTTGACGCAGTCGGCCCCGGCCTCCTTCAGGCGCCGCACGGACCAGTGGCTCAGCAGGTCGGGGAGCCGTCCGGGCCGGGTGTTGTCGTAGCCGCTCTGCTCGTAGGCTAGCAGCAGGCCGGCGTTGGCGCTGCGCTTGCGCGAGGGCGCGATGCCCCACTGCGGGTCGAGGAGAATCGCCGAGGCGTGCGGCGTCAGCACCTCCGTGACCGCGGCCTTGAACTCCTCCATCATGGCGTCGGAGACCTCGCCCCCGCTGGCCTTCGACAGCGCCTTCTTGAGCGACCCCCGCTGGTCCATCGCCGCCGCGCCGATCGTCCCCGCGGCGGTCGACACCGCCTTCATCCCGGCCAGCTTCCCTGGTGTCATTGCGCGTCTGCTCCCTGCTCCGAGAAAACCTCCATTGTAGCCCGTCGCGCCGAACCGGCGCCGTTGACGCACCGCAGCCTCGTCGAGCACGTTCGGAGAGTAGAACGGGACGACCAGCGAGGGGTCCAGTCCATGCAGGTCTTCATTAGCCACTCCGACTCCGACTCGTTGCTGGCAGCCCGGGTGTCCAAGGCGCTGCAGAAAACCGGATTGAAGCTGTGGAATCAAGGTCTAGCGCAGGGCCAGGACCGGCCCTTCCGGATGGCGCGGCGCCAGCGTTCCCCTTCTGCAGTCGGCGATGAGGTCGAGCGCTTCGAGCACGAGCTGCCCGATCAGCACCTGGCTCCCGGCCGGCCCCACGATGGCCTCGGTGCGCGTCGCCAGGTTGCCGATCTCGATCGTCAGGTCGGTCACCGGCCGCTGCTCTCGCCGCTCGTCCGCGTAGACGACGGTTCTCGTTCCCCACGGGCGCAGCCCCAGCTCGCTCGCGATTTCCTCCGGGACCACGAGGCTCACCGCGCCGGTGTCGACGATCCCCTCGACACTCGTGCGTCGGACGTCGGCCTCGACGCCGTGTCCGCGGTCCACGACTGCCCGGTCGTCCCTGTTCTCCAGCGTCACGCGGGCCCGAATCTCACCCATTTCTTATGTCGCCTCCCGTCTACGTTTCGTTCGGCGGCCGCGCCGCTCCGGCCGGCCTCGAGGTCCTTGGCGAAGGGGGCCGCTTGCCGGAATCCGGCTCGGCGCGCGGCCGTCAGTACCCCAGCGCGGTGCTGCCGGGCACGCGCCGGTCGGGCGCGCCCGCCAGCCGATCGGCCGCCGCGTCGTACAGGATCGCCTGCACCACGCCCTGGCGGGGGCGCTCCGCCAGCGCGTGGCCCTGCGCCGCCAGCCGCGCCCGCGTCGCGGGCTCGAGGCCGCCGCGCTCGTGGACGAGCCGGTCCGGCAGCCACTGGTGATGGAAGCGCGGCGCGTTGACCGCGGCGTCGGCGTCCATCCCGAAGTCGATCACGTTGACGATCGTGTGCAGCACGGTGTTGATGATCGTCCGCCCGCCCGGGCTGCCGGTCAGCATGCGCAGCCGGCCGTCGCGGGCCACGATGGTGGGCGTCATGCTCGAGAGCATCCGCTTGCCCGGCGCGGCCAGGTTCGGCGGCGTGCCGATCAGCCCCGCCGCCGTCGTCAGCCCGGGCGCCGGGTTGAAGTCGCCCATCTCGTTGTTGAGCAGGAACCCGGCGCCCGGCACGACGATCTTCGACCCGTAGCGCTGCTCCAGGGTGTAGGTCAGCGCGACGGCCAGGCGCTCGGCGTCCACCACCGAGAGGTGGGTCGTCTCCCCGCCCGCCGCCGGCCAGGCGAACGACGCGGGCGACGAGCGCGACGCCCGCTGCGGATCGATCGACCGCCGCAGCCGCGCCGCGTACGCCTTCGAGAGCAGCCGCGCCAGCGGCAGCGCCGGGTTGAAGTCGGGGTCGCCGAGGTGCAGCGCCCGGTCGGCGTACGCCCGCCGCATGGTCTCGGCCATCAGGTGCACCGTCCGCGCCGTGCCGTGCCCCGCGGCCGCGAGGTCGAACCCCTCGAGCACGTTGAGCATCTCGACCAGCACGGTCCCGCCCGAGCTCGGCGGCGGCATCGAGATGATGTCGTGGCCGCGGTAGGTGCCCCGCACGGGCTCGCGCCGGACGGCGCGGTAGGCCGCGAGGTCGGCCGTCGTGATCAGGCCGCCGTTGGCCCGCATCTCGCGCGCGATGAGCTCGGCCGTCGGCCCGCGGTAGAACCCGTCGGGCCCCGCGGCGGCAATCCGCTCCAGCGTCCGCGCGAGGTCCGGCTGCCGCAGCGTCTCGCCCGCGGCGTAGGGCCGGCCGCCGCGCGAGAACTGTGCCAGCGACGCCGGGTAGCGCCGCAGCGCGGGGAGCGCGCCGGCCAGCGACCGGGCCAGGTGCTCCGGCACGGCGAACCCGTCGCGGGCCAGCGCGATCGCCGGCTCGAGCAGGCGCCGCCAGGGCAGCCGCCCGCGCTCCGACCAGGCGAGATGCAGGCCGCCCACCGTGCCCGGCACCCCGACGGCGACGTGGCTGTCGTGGTGCCGCGCCGGGTCGTACTCCCCGCCGACCAGGAACATCTCCGCGCTCGCCGCCGCCGGGGCGGCCTCGCGGAAGTCGTAGGCCGCGGGCGGGCCGGACGGCGGGCGGACGACCATGAAGCCGCCGCCGCCGATGTTGCCCGCCTGCGGATGGGTCACCGCCAGCGCGAAGGCCGTCGCGACCGCGGCGTCCACCGCCGACCCGCCGGCCGCGAGCACCTCCAGGCCGGCCCGCGCCGCGTGCGGCTCCTGCGCCGACACCATGCCGCGCCGCGCCTCGACGACCTGCGCGCCGGCGGCCGCCGGCGCGAGCACCAGCGCGGCCGCCAGCGCCGCCGCCGCCCGCAGCCGGGCGGCGCCAAGTCGAGTCGTCACCCCACCGCCCTCCAATCGCCGCGGCTCCATCATAAGCCCGCGGTTGCATGCGCGCGAACCGGGAGTAAGATCGGCACGTGACCAATACCTTCCGGCTCGCAGGTTCGGCGCTGGGCGGCGCGCTGGCGGCGGCGCTCCTGATCGGCTGCACGCAGCCCGGCGAGCTCACCCAACGCCTCTCGATCGCCACCGGCGGCACGGGCGGCGTCTACTACCCGTACGGCGGCGGCATCGCCAAGGTCATCAGCGACAACCTCGAGGGCGTCGAGGCGACTGCCGAGGTCACGGCCGGCACCGTCGACAACCTCAAGTTCATCGCCAGCCACTCGGCCGATCTCGGGTTCGCCCTGGCCGACTCGCTCGACGACGCCTTCCACGGGCGGGGGGCGTTCAGCGAGTTCGGCGCCGTCCCGGCACGGGCCATCGCGGTCCTCTACGACAACCACAACCACGTCGTGACGCTGACGCGCACGGGCATCCGCGCGGTGCCCGACCTGGTGGGCCGCATCGTCTCCACCGGCGCCCCCGGCAGCGGCACCGAGATCAGCGCGTTCCGCATCCTCGAGGCGGCGGGCGTCGACCCCGAGCAGGACATCCGGCGCCAGAGCCTGGGCGCCTCGCAGTCGGTGGGCGCGCTGCGCGACGGCAAGATCGACGCCTTCTTCTGGAGCGGCGGCATCCCGACCGGCTCGGTGCTCGACCTGGCCTCCACGCCCGGCCGCACCATCCGCGTGGTTCCGAACGGCGGCCTGCTGCCGCTCCTGCAGGCGCGCTACGGCGCGGCCGTCTACCACGAGTCGGTCATCCCGCTGCGGACCTACCCGGGCATGGACGCGGACGTCGCGACGATTGCCGTCTCGAACGTGCTGGTGGCCAGCGAGGCGATGGACGCGGAGCTGGCGCGCGGGATCACCGCCGCGCTGTTCGATTCCCACGACGAGCTGTCGGCCGTCCATCCCATGGCGGGCGTGCTGGCGCTCGAGACCGCCGTCGCCGGCTCGCCGGTGCCGTTCCACGACGGCGCGGTCAGCTACTACCGCGAGCGCGGCGCCTGGGACCCGGCGCAGCCCTGATCCAAGGTCCATTCCACTGGACTCCACACCCGATCCGCCGCGCGGCGCCGCCGACCGGAGCGAGTCGGCCATCCGGATCCGGACGCTGACCGGCGCGCCGCGGGGCCTCGCGACGCTGCTCACCGCGGGCCTGTCGCTCTACGCCCTGTACTGGGTGGTCGGCATCGTCCAGCCGCAGATCTACCGCATGAGCTTCCTGCTGCTCGTGTTGGTGGCCACCTTCCTGCTCTACCCCGCCCGCGCGCGGGGGCGGGCGCGGATCACCGCCGGCGACTGGTGCCTGGCCGCCGTCGCGGTGGCGGCCCTCGCCTGGCCGATCGTCGACTTCGACCGCTTCGTCTACCGCGCCGCGACGCCGGCGGGCATCGACCTCGTGCTGGGCGCGGTCACCATGCTGCTCGTCCTCGAGGCGACGCGCCGCACCGTCGGCCCGATCCTGCCCGTGACCGCCGTCGCCTTCGTCGTCTACGGCTACTACGGCCCGCTGTTCGAGCTGGTCGGGCTCGACCTGTTCGCCCACCGCGGATACGACGTCGCGCGCCTGGTGGGCACGCTGTACATGACGCTCGAGGGCATCTTCGGCGTCCCGCTCGACGTCGCCGCCACCTACATCGTCCTGTTCACCATCTTCGGCGCGGTCCTGGCGCACTCGGGCGCCGGCCAGTTCTTCATCAACTGGACGATGGCCGCCTTCGGGCGCTCGGGCAGCGGCGCCGGGCCGGGCCGCACGGTCACCATCTCCGGCTTCCTGCTGGGGACCGTCTCGGGCAGCGGCGTGGCGACGACCGTCACGCTGGGCGCGGTCGCCTGGCCGCTGCTGCGGCGCGCCGGGTTCTCCCCCGAGGTCGGCGGCGGCATCCTCTCGGCCAGCGGCATCGGCGCCATCCTGGCGCCGCCCACCATGGGCGCCGCGGCGTTCCTGATCGCCGAGTTCCTGCAGATCTCCTACCTGCAGGTCATCGCCATGGCCATCGTCCCCGCCGTGCTCTACTACCTCTCGATCGTCCTGATGATCGAGGCCGACGCGCGCCGGCTGCACACGCGCGCCGTGGCCGTCGACCTGCCGCCGGTGGGGACGCTGATGCGCCGCTCCGGCTACCAGTTCCTGCCGCTCGTCGCCATCGTCGTCTTCCTCGTCACCGGGATGACGCCGTTCCGCGCGGTCTTCTACGCCACGCTCTGCGCCATCGGCCTGAGCTTCATCCGCCGGGCGACCGCGCTGTCGCCGCGGCGCCTGCTCGGCGCGCTCGAGGACGGCGGCCGGGGCGTCCTGTCGGTCGCGGCCACCACGGCGACGGCCGGCATCATCGTCGGCGTGGTCACGCTGACCGGCCTCGGCCTCAAGATCGCCGGCATCCTCGTCGAGCTCGCCGGGGGCAGCGTCCCGCTGACCGTGGTCTACGCGGCCATCGCGGTGTGGATGCTGGGGCTCGCCGTCCCGGTCACCGCCTCCTACATCATCGCCGCCGTCATGATCGCGCCGGCGCTGACGCTGGTCGGCGTGCCGGACGTCGCCGCCCACATGTTCATCTTCTACTACGCCGTGCTGTCGGAGGTGAGTCCGCCGACCGCGCTGTCGCCGTTCGCGGCGGCCGCCATCACCGGGGGCAACCCGTTCCGCACGATGATGCTGACCTGGAAGTACACGCTGCCGGCGTTCCTCGTGCCGTTCACGTTCACGCTCGGCCCCGAGGGCCTCGGCGTGCTGCTGCAGGCGCCCCTGGCCGCCACGGCCCAGACCCTGGCCGCCGCGGCGCTCGGGGTGGCAGCCCTCGCCATGGGCTGCGGCGGCTGGCTCCGCGCGGAGCTCGCGCGGCGCGACCGCGTGCTGGCCGTCGCCGCCGGGCTGCTGCTCTTCTACCCGCAGACCGCCACGCGCCTCGCCGGCGCGGCGCTCGTCGCGGCGGCCGTCGCGCTACACTGGGTGACGGTCGGGAAGACGGAGGAGCCGTGACCGGCGCAGCGCTCGTCGCGGGCCTAGACGAGGCCCGAGCGCATTCTCCGCGACCGGCCGCCGCAGATCGGAAACAACCGCGCAACCGGGGAGGCCGTCGAGCCATGCTGCCGCAACCACCACGACGTCTCGACCGTACCGCCGGGCACCACGCCGGCGCCCGCGCCGTGCCGCCCGCGGCCCTGGCCGGACTGCTCCTCCTGCTCCTGCTCGGCCTCGCCCAGCCGCTCGCCGCCCAGCGGCCGCCGGTGTCGGGGCCGAGCGCCGCCGTGTCGACGGGCCATCCGCTGACGACCGCCGCCGCGTTCGAGATCCTGATCCGCGGCGGCAACGCGTTCGACGCCGGGGTGACGGCGCTGCTCGTCGGCGGCGTCGTCGAGCAGGACCTCTACGGGCTCGGCGGCGAGTCGCTGGTGCTCGTCTACCCGGCCGCGGAGGGCGAGGTCACCGCCGTCGTCGGCCAGGGCTGGGCGCCGCGGGGGGCCAGCATCGAGTGGTACCGGTCGCGCGGCCGGGACCTGTTCGGCGAGGGGCTCGACCCGGCCGTCGTCCCGGGCGCGCTCCACGGCGCGCTGACAGTGCTCGAACGCTGGGGCACGCTGAGCTTCGAGGCGGTCTCGGCGCGCGCCATCGCCTACGCGGAGCACGGCTTTCCGCTGCGGCCGCTCACGGCGCGCGCCATCGAGGCGAGCCTCGAGTTCATGGAGTCGTGGCCGGAGAACCGCCGCTTCTGGCTGAAGCCGGACGGCTCGCTCTACGGGGCAGGCGAGACGATCAGGTTCCCCACCCTGGCCGCCACGCTGACGAAGATGGTGGAGGCCGAGCGCGCGAGCGCGCACCTCGGCCGCGAGCAGGGCATCGCCGCCGCCCGCGACCGGTTCTACCGGGGCGACATCGCCGCGGAGATGGTGGCCTTCCTGCAGGCACATGGCGCGCCCTTCGAGCTCGCCGACTTCGCCGAGTTCCACTCGCGCGTCGAGGCGCCGACGGCGACCGACTACCGCGGCTACACCATCTACAAGCACGGCTTCAACAGCCAGGGCCCGGTGCTGCTCCAGGCGCTGAACATCCTGGAGGAGTTCGACCTGCAGGCGATGGGGCACAACAGCCCCGACTACGTCCACACCGTCGTCGAGGCGATGAAGCTGGCCTACGCGGATCGCGACACCTACTACGCCGATCCCGAGTTCGTGGACGTGCCGGCCGCGGGCCTCCTCTCGACCCCGTACGCCCGGGCGCGCGCGGCCGAGATCGACCCGGCGCGGGCCTCGGTCGCGTTCCGGGCCGGCGACCCGCTGCCGCACGACCCCGACGTCGGGGATTGGCCGTTCTGGGTGGCCCGCATCGAGGACGGCGTGGCGGCCAGCGACGCCGACGGCTCGTTCGTGCCGTCGGCCGGCGGGACGAAGGACACGACGCACGTCGCGGTCGTCGACGCGGAGGGCAACGTCTTCGACGCCACGCCGAGCGGCGGCTGGACCGGCGGCGGGGTCATCCTGGGCGCGACCGGCATCGGGCTCAGCACGCGCGGCGAGCAGTTCTGGCTGGACCCCGAGCGCGCCAACCAGATCCGCCCCCGCGCCCGCCCGCGCTACACGCTGACGCCGAGCATCGTGTTCAAGGACGGCGAGCCGCTGCTGGCGATCGGGACGCCGGGCGGCGACAACCAGGACCAGACCATCCTGCAGACGTTCCTGAACATCGTCGAGTTCTGGCCCGACTGGTACCCCAACCTGCACGATGCGCTGGCGTGGCCGCGGGTGCGCACGCAGCACCTGCACGGATCGTTCTGGCCGCACGCCGCCGGCTTCAACCAGCTCGACGTCGAGTCGCGGGTCTCGCCGGAGGTGGTGCGCGAGCTGCGGCGCCGCGGACACCACGTCAACGACGTGCCGGCGTTCGGCATCTCGGGGTGCGCGACCGCCGTCCTGATCGATCCCGAGACCGGCAACCGCCTGGCGGCCGGCGACCCGCGCCGCGACTGCTACGCGCTGGCCTACTGACCTGGCGACCCGCAGGCCGGGCCGGCCCTCAGCGGCGGGTGAGCTTGCGGAATTTCCCGCGCCCGGTGCGGTCGGCCGCGGCGCCCAGGCGGCGGCGGCGGTCGGCCTCGTAGTCGGCGTGGTTGCCCGCGAACCAGACCGCCCGGCCGTCCGCCTCGAACGCCAGGATGTGGGTCGCGATGCGGTCCAGGAACCAGCGGTCGTGGCTGACGACGACGGCGCAGCCGGCGAAGGCGACCAGCGCGTCCTCGAGGGCGCGCAGCGTGTCGACGTCCAGATCGTTCGTCGGCTCGTCGAGCAGCAGCAGGTTCGCGCCGCCGCGCAGCAGCTTCGCCAGGTGCACCCGGTTGCGCTCGCCGCCCGACAGCTCGCCCACCCCGCGCTGCTGATCGGCGCCGCGGAAGTTGAACCACGAGGCGTAGGCCCGCGAGGCCACCGTCCGGCGGCCCAGGGTCAGCTCGTCGCTGCCGCCGGAGATCTCCTCCCAGACCGTCCGCTCCGGATCGAGCGCGTCGCGCGTCTGGTCGACGTAGCCCGCCCGCACGGTCTCGCCCAGCCGCAGCGTGCCGGCGTCGGGCGCCAGCTCGCCCGCGATGAGCCGCAGCAGCGTCGTCTTGCCGGCGCCGTTGGGGCCGATGACGCCGGCGATGCCGGCCGGCGGCAGCGTGAACGACAGGTCGTCGAACAGCAGGCGCCGGCCGTAGGCCTTGCGCAGACCCGCCGCCTCGACGACGACGTCGCCCAGCCGCGGGCCGGGCGGGATGGTGATCTCGGCCGTCTCCATGCGCTGCGCCGGGTCCTCGGCGAGCAGGCGCTCGTAGGCGCTCAGCCGCGCCTTGCCCTTCGCCTGCCGCGCGCGCGGCGCCATGCGGATCCACTCGAGCTCGCGCTCGAGCGTGCGCCGGCGGCGGGCCTCGTGGCGGACCTCGAGCGCCAGCCGGCGCTGCTTCTGCTCCAGCCAGGACGAGTAGTTGCCCTCCCACGGGATGCCCGCGCCGCGGTCGAGCTCGAGGATCCAGCCGGCCACCTTGTCGAGGAAGTAGCGGTCGTGGGTGACCGCCACGACCGTGCCCGGGTACTGCGCCAGGAAGCGCTCCAGCCAAGCCACCGCCTGCGCGTCGAGGTGGTTCGTCGGCTCGTCGAGCAGCAGCAGGTCGGGGGCCTGCAGCAGCAGCCGGCAGAGCGCCACGCGGCGGCGCTCGCCGCCCGAGAGGGTCGTCACCGGCGTCTTCCCGGGCGGCAGCCCGAGCGCGTCCATCGCCATCGTGACGCGCGCGTCGAGGTCCCACGCCCCGGCCGCGTCGATCGCGTCCTGCAGCCGGCCCTGCTCCTCCATCGCCGGCCCGTAGTCGGTCAGCCCCGACGAGAGCGAGGCGGTCACCGCGTCGTACTGCTTGAGCAGGCCGCGGGCGTGCGCGACGCCCTCGTCGACGATGCCGGCCACCGTCTGCGAGCCGTCGAGCCGCGGCTCCTGCGGCAGGTAGCCGATCGTGATGCCGGGAGCCGGGAACGCCTCGCCCTCGAACTCGGCAATCTCGCCGGCCATGATCCGCAGCAGCGTGGACTTGCCGGCCCCGTTGAGGCCGAGGACGCCGATCTTGGCGCCGGGCAGGAACGACAGCCAGAGGTCGCGCAGCACGTGCTGGCCGCCCGGCAGGACCTTGCCGAGGCCCTTGAGCGTGTAGACGAAGCGCGGCTCCATGCGGCGGCCCGAGGGTGGACGGTCAGCGCAGGAGGAAGTCGGCCTCGGTGAGGCCCCCCGCGGTCACCGTGACCGTCTGCGCGTCGCCCTCGTAGCGCTCGTGCCAGATGGCCAGCTCGTAGCTCCCGGGCGGGACGCCGGCAATCTCGAAGCGGCCGTCGGCGCCCGTCACCGCCGCCACGTCGTTGGTGACGTAGATCCAGCCGCGCATCCAGCCGTGCGAGTCGCACTCGATGCGCATCACGCCCGGCCGCGGCAGCGGGCGCATGATGTTCAACCCGGGAAACGGCAGGGCGATGTTGAACAGCGTGCGCTGCCGGTCGTCGTAGGCGTGCGTGGAGTGCAGCGTGTCGTCCGCGCTCGTGATGGCGAGCTGGCTGCGCGTGCGGGCCACCTGCACGCGCGGCACGAAGAAGCAGCCGGCGTTGTCGATCGACGGCGCGGGCGGGTCCGCGCTCCAGGCCAGCCCCGGGACGAGCACCACCGCGTTGGCCACGCCGCCGGACGGGTCCACGAGCGTCGCCTGGTCCTCGATCTCGTCGCCGCAGACGGCCTGGTCGGTGTCCACCTCGACCATGACCCTCTCGGGCACGGCGTCGACCGTGACGCGGCCGGCCAGCGTGCCGCCCTGCTGTTCCCCGTGCAGCAGCGCCGTCAGCCCGGCCAGCGCCAGGCACCCCGTCATCCCCGCCACCAACGGTCGTCTCATCGCGTGTCCCCCGTCATCCCGGCCGGCGCCCGCCGGCCAGGCCATGCATTGTAACGAACCGGCCGCGCTTCCCTCCAGCGCGAGGTCGCGGGCCACGAGTCCGCATCGTAGAACGGCGCCGACTCCCGCAAGGTCGGCCGAGCACGGGTCCGGCACCGTCAACCGACGATCAGCGCTGCGGTTCTACGCCGGGTCCGACAGCCACGGACGATACAAATACTGAATCCGCTCACTTCAGTCCACTGCCCGCCGCGCACTGGGCTTCCGCTGAGAATCGTAGTCCATACAGTGCAATCGGACGCGCGGGCGCACATCCTGATCATACTGCAGCGACAGCTGACGGACTCTCGGCAGCGGAATCACCGACACTTTGTCGCGTTGTTTCACAATCGATTCAACAATTGAACGCAACACCCGCGAGTCAAGCCGAATACACCCATAGTGTCCCAGTTGCTGTTCATCGAATTGAGACTCTGTCATGGAAGAACCGTATGCGACGATATAGTCCGCAAGTCGTGGCCCCACATGGCAACCGAGGTCTGTCGCCAGCACGAGTCCGCGTACCACCGTCAGCGCCGGATACGGGTTGTCGGTGCAATTGAGTTCCACGATCCTTGAAAGGATACCCTCAAAAAACTGATCATCGCCGGAAAACACCTGCCGAGGACGGCCGACGCAAGGCCACGCCTCCACGGCGATCGCCTCAAGGTTGAATGGCGTTGTGAAGGGAAGCTCCGCGAAACCGGCGTTACGATAGGTCTCGTTCCGGAATGCCCACGTGTTGCCCACCGGCCATACATCGAATTGCCATCCTTCCCGTTTCAAACAGAGACCACCGTAGCGTGTGCGCCTAGCTACGTATTCGCCGAATCGCTCCTCTACATCCCGTAAGGACGCGCCCCGCACGACAAGATCCACATCCCTTGGACGGCCCTGCCGAGATTCATACAAGCGCGAGTACAAGAGCGAGCGCAGGGTGCCACCAAAGACGACGGCCTGCAATCCCGACTCCCTGAGTTCTCGCAACATCTCAACAATCGGCCGCTTCCAAAGTCGATCATCTTGCTTGAACAGCCTGCAGACCTCCGCCCGCAGCAGCTGCTTCAGCTCTGGAACGGTCATCCTAGCTGCCATTGAACAACTCTCTGTGCAACCTCGTAGCGAAAGAATCCGTCATCCCGCACACGTAATCTGTGAGCAACTGCAAACGGTGGTACCTGTCCGGAAGCCGCTGGTCGGCGGTCGCGAAGTGCTGAAATACACGCCTGTAGTTATCAGAAAACAGCGCAGCAGCCTTGCCAGCAAAAGAGAACGTACCAGGCGTTCCCTGCAAAGGTATCTCCCTAGCCTGCATTATTCGTGAGGCTGTCGAATCGGTCACGGGTGGGGTCTGATTGTCGGACGAGCGCAGCCTGCGGACTGTGTCGGCGGCAGGTTGCGGCGTGGTTGAGCCGCCGTGGCAGGGTGACGGCGTGCCCGCAGCGCGCGGCAACGACAGCGCCGCCGGCTGGGGCGCGTGAGAGCGGCTGTGGGATTTGGCTGGCAGACGGCAGGAGGACAGGCTACCCGGCGCGCGCGCCAAGGGCGAGGGCGATGTGGCGCCAAGCATCGAGGTATGGCGTCGCCCGCGGCAGATGCAGGACGAGGCGGCGGACAGAGCGGCGGACGTCAACGCCGAGTTTGAGCAGCCGGTCGCGCAGCCACGTCACCTGCGTGCGGGCGCAGGCGGTGCGTGCGGCGCGCAAGCGGAGTTCCTGCATGAGCACGTAGGCGGCGGCCGTCAGGAAGACGCGCAACTGGTTCGCCCAGAACTTGCAGCAGCTCGTACGGTCGATCTGCAGGCCGTCGAGCAACTCCTTGATGCGGTTCTCGATATCGCCGCGGGCACAGTAGATCTTCTCGTAGATAAAGCGCGGCGTCTGGCGCAGATTGGTGACGACGAAGCGCGGATTGTCGCGCGGCTCGCGGCCGGCGAGCCGCACGACTTCGGCTTTGATCACGACACGGCGCTCATGGTCCCACGTGCCCGCTCGATAGCAACGGGTGTCGGTGTAGACGTGCGCCGTCTGGTCGTCGTGCGCGCTCTTGGCCCGCGCCTCGACCAGGGCGGACGCGGCGTGCCGCAGCAGGACGGCGTTCTTGGCCATCGCCACGACGTAGTCGAGCCGCGGCTCGGCGTCGAGAAAGTCGAAGATTTCCGGGGTGGCAAAGCCCCCGTCGAGCCGGACGAGCAAGCGCGCCCGCGGAAACGCGCAGCGCAGCAGCGGGAGCAACCGAGACAACACCCCCAGCGTCCCGTCGGCAGCCACCGCCTTGCCCGGCCGCAGCACAGCGGCGCACAGATACTGCTCGACCTCGCGGTCGAAGCGCACGAAGGCCAGCAACGGGAGGTAACACCAGCTGTCGTAGTAGCTGTTGAAAAACGTCAACTGCTGCGCGCCATGCGTCCGGTCGTCGGTCGGGTCCAGATCGATCGTGATGCGTCGCGCCCGCCCGCCCAGTCGGCGCCGATGCCGCTCGATGACGCTCGCCGCCAACTCACGCCCCATCCGATAGAGGGCCGAGCGGCCCGCGTCGTTCTCAAACCGCGAGATCGTCGGTTGCGACGCCAGCCGCCCCCCGGCCACCGGGTCGCGTCCCAGCAGCAGCTTGTGGATCGGATCGTCGGCGAGATGGTCGGCATCATTGCCGTCGGGATGGCCGCAGGCAATCCCGAAGACCCGCTGGCCGACCAGGTCCTCGAGCGTGTGCCGAATCTTCTCCGGCGCGCGTTCATCCACCAGACAGCGGGCGAACGCCTTGACCAAGCCATACACCCGCTCGGCCGCCTTGAGCAACACGGCCCCGCCATCCGAACTCGCCTGCTCGCGGTCGAAGGTGGCCACGAGCGGCTTGTCGAACAGATCCGGGAACCGAACAGTCTGTGGTATCGTGGCGTTCGTCACGCAAGAGCCTCCGTTGTGCCAAAAACGTTTGTGGGCAACAGCGTTTTAGCACACGGAGGCTCTTGTGTCTCTACCGCGGACGGGGCCGTGGTGAATTTTCCAGGCTAGCTCCTTCCCAAAGCAAGTCCATCAAGTCGCAAATCACATGGCGCCCGGTAAGCTCGAGCTTGAGAGTGCTGGGAGTCCGATATACGTATTCTCTTCCAATCCGACGAAGAACTCTCTCCAAGTCGTGCGCGTCGCTGTTGTCCAGGAGGGCGCCGTGATAAGTCCCATTCATTATACTCTCATAGTTGTCCTCGAAGGTCTTCGCTGCTTTCTCAACCATGATTCCGATTGCAGAAGTTCGAAACGCCGCCGCGTGAATGTCGTCTTCAAAATTACCTTGAGAAACCGTGGAGCCGTCCTGCAAGATGCGTTCCTTACCTTCTAGCGATTCCTCGACAGATTGCGTATTCTCGGAGCGGAGAAGTTGTTCGAGCGTGGGCCACGACATCACACCCTTCCTGATCCCGTCCTCAACGTCCGCCGGAAGGTACACGATGTCGTCTGCCGCCTCAACAAGAAAGCAGATCGGATGTCGCGCTTCCCCGGTTCCGGTTGCGTCACGGATAGCGTCCACGATGCCACTCTCGGATGCAAAGTAACCGGGTTTTTCGAAAGCGGGATCGTCTGCGTCCTTTCCCTTCGCTCGGTCAGACGACGCGACGTATTTCATAAGCGCAGACAGCGTTCCGAACGTGAAGTTCAATCCCTTGTAATCGGCGAGTACGTGTAAAGTGGCAACGAGTCTCAGAGACTGGGCGTTGCCCTCGAACTTGAGAAAGTCTTGACCGAACTGTTCTTTCTTGTCGCGCAGTGGAGCAACAAGTTCCTTGCCGCGTTCTTGCTGGAACCACGATCGAATCGCTTTCTCGCCGGCGTGGCCGAACGGCGGGTTCCCAAGGTCATGGACAAGTCCGCAAGTGGCGGCAATGGCTTCTATTGAGCGGATCATCTGCGGCTCGATTTGCCCGGTCCGGTGGAGCCACTCTGCGATGCGTCCCGCCAAGCCGCGAGCAACGCTCGAGACCTCAAGGGAGTGCGTCAGACGCGTCCGGATCGTGTCATTGGGATCCAGCGGGAAGACCTGAGCTTTTCCCTGTAGCCGCTTCACCGGTGTGGAGAACACGGCCCGATCGAAGTCGCGTTCGAACTCGCGGCGGTGATCCTGTGGCCTCGTTGTTTGCCGTCTGCGCTCGATACTGAGAAGCCGTGACCAGTCCATGCTCGACAAGGGCTCCGAAGCCTGTTCAAGGTTACCGCTCTCTGGTGATCGTGCGGTAGCAGTGTGACGTACCAGGTCGACCCGCACCAGCGGATGCTGATCGCATGGTCACCCAGTAGTGTCTAGCATAGATAGTTGAGTCAGCTAGAATAGAGGCTCACTACCCTCCACGCCACCTCAGAGCGCCCCGTGCCCCGTCACCCGGCCGGCACCACGGCCGGCAGGTCGGGCGTGAAGTCCTCGCCCGGGTTGATGAACCGGTTCCGCTCGAGCCGGTACTGCGTGTCGTGGAGCTGCCGGTAGCGCCCGCCGGCCGCCAGCAGCTCCTGGTGGGTGCCGCGCTCGACGATCTCCCCCGCCTCCAGGACGAGAATCTGGTCGGCCGTCTGGATGGTCGAGAGCCGGTGCGCGATGACGAACGTCGTGCGCCCGGCGCGCAGCGCCTGCAGCCCGTCCTGAATCATCACCTCGCTCTCGCTGTCGAGGCTCGAGGTCGCCTCGTCGAGGATGAGGATCCGCGGATCGGCCAGGATGGCGCGCGCGATGGCGACCCGCTGCCGCTGGCCGCCCGACAGCTTGACGCCGCGCTCGCCCACGATGGTCTCGTAGCCGTCCGGAAACTGCTCGATGAACTCGTCGCAGTGCGCGATGCGGCTCACCGCGCGGATCTCGTCGGGCGTGGCGTCCGGCTTCGAGAAGCTGATGTTGGCCGCGACCGTGCCGTCGAACAGGAAGTTGTCCTGCAGGACGACGCCGAGGTAGGAGCGGTAGTCCCGCAGGCGGATCGACCCGACGTCGCGGCCGTCGACCAGCACGCGTCCCGACGCGGGCTGGTTGAACGCCAGCACCAGGCTGATCAGCGTGCTCTTGCCGGACCCGCTCGATCCGACCAGCGCGGTGGTGGTGCCCGGCGGGGCGCTCAGCGACACGTCGCGGAGCACCGGCACGCCCTGCTCGTACTCGAACCAGACGTGCTCGAGGCGCACCTCCCCGTCCATCGCGCCCATCGCGTCGCGCACCCGGTCCTCCTCGTCCTCGGTCGGTGTCGCCTGGATCTCGCGGATGCGGTCGAGCCCGGCGAACGCCTCGGTGATCTGCGTGCCGATGGACGAGATCTGCACGATGGGCGCGATCACCAGGCCGGTGAAGACGAGGTACTGGACCAGCGCTCCGACCGTCCAGTAGCCGGCCATCAGCGCCTGCCCGCCGAGCAATATCATCAGCGCCCCGATCGTCCCCATGACCAGGGTGGCGACCGAGGAGACCGCCGACACGCCGGTCACCGACTTCGCCACGTTGCGGAACAGCCGGTGCGCCCCGCGGGCGAAGACGATCTGCTCGCGCTTCTCGACGGTGTAGGCCTTGACCACGCGGATGCCGCCCAGCGTCTCGCCGAGCCGCCCCGTGACGTCGGCGTTGATCTTGCCGCGCGCCCGGAAGATCGGCCGCAGCCGTGAGAAGGTGAACGACATGCAGATGCCGAAGACGATCAGGATCACCAGCGTCAGGCTGGTGATCCGCCAGTTGAGGTAGAAGAGCCAGCCGAGCGCCAGCACGCTCGTGACCACGCCGCCGCAGAGCTGCACCAGCCCGGTCCCCACCAGGTTCCGGATGCCCTCGGCGTCGGTCATGATGCGCGAGATCAGCACGCCGGTCCGGGTCGCGTCGAAGTAGCGGATCGGCAGGCGCGTGACGTGCGCCATCACCTGCTTGCGCACCTCGGTGATGGCGCGCTGGGCGGCGACGCCCAGGAGCTGCGAGAGGCTGAACGACGTGCCGGCCTGCACGATCGTCGCCCCGACCGCGATGCCGGCCAGCAGCAGCAGCTCGTCGGCGCGGCCGTTCGGGATCACGTCGTCGATGACGTAGCGCGTCATCGCCGGCAGCACGAACCCCGCCCCGCGGCTCACCAGCATCAGCGCCAGCCCCAGGGCCAGGCGGTACCGGTAGCGCCAGATCAGCGCGTGCGCCTCGTGCCACGCGCTGGCGGTCAGCCGCTTCTTCGCTTCAGCCATCGGCCCGCTACAAGCTTAACAGGCGGTGCAGGACCGCGGCCCAGCGTCCGATAACCCGGACGGGCCGGCCGGGAGAGCGCCGGCCGCCGTCGTCAATCGCAGCAAAGGAGCGATGCGATGCGAACGCTGCTGGTCACCGGGTTGCTGATCGTCGCGGCGGGCCGGCCGGGCGCGGAGCAGGGCCTCGGGCCCCAGCCCGACAGCGCCGCCGCCCGGCACGTCACGGTCTCGGACGTGCGGCTGGAACGGGCGGCCACCGGATCCTACTGGGTGCGGGGCACCGTCAGGAACAGCGGGGCGCGGGTGCTCGACGGAGTCTACCCGCGCGTCTGGGCCCGCTTCCACGGTCCCGACGGATCGCTGCTGTTCGAGGACTACGACTACATGGCCAGGGCCCTGCCGAGCGGCGATCGGCGGAGCTTCGAGATCCTGCTCCTGGCGCCGCACGTCGCGGCCGGCTGGGAGTACTACCAGCTCGGGTTCACCGTCGGGGAGCGGCGGCCGGTGCGCTGCGCGGGCTGCAGCGAGCGCCGCGGCGGGCCGTAGCCCCGCCGCGGGACCTCACGATTCGGACTCCTCGGCGTCCTCCCCGCCCCGCAGGCCGAGCTCCCAGCGGCAGCGCGCCCGGAGCAGCACCCGCGCCACCGAGCGCTTCGGGTTCCAGCGCCCGGGCGCGACGTGGGTGGCGTAGTAGAGGAAGGCGCTGTCGTGGAACACCCGCACGGCCGACGGCGCCGGCTTCCGGCGCGGCCCGCCGGCGACGTGCTGGATGCGGGCCTCCGGCACGTAGCGCACCGTCCAGCCGACCTGCCGCAGCCGGCAGCAGAGGTCCGCGTCCTCCCAGTACAGGAAGTAGCGCTCGTCGAACCCGCCGACCGCGCGCAGGGCGTCGCGCCGCGCCAGCATGCACGCGCCCGAAACCCAGTCGACCTCGACGGTCATGCCCGCCGTCTCCAGCTCCTCGTCGGAGAGGGGCCCCGAGGTCATCCCGGGAGGGGGAAACAGCCGTCCCAGCAGCGACGAGCGGCCGAAGGCGCCCGGCCCCAGGCGCGTATCGCCGAAGACGCGCGGGCCGGCGACCGCGCAATCGTCGTGATCCCCGATCGTCTTCGCGAGCGACTCCACGGTGCCCGACTCGATGAGGCAGTGCGGGTTCACGATGAAGACGAGCGGCCCGCGCGTCTTCGACAGGCCCTGGTTCACCGCCGCGCCGAAGCCGCGGTTCCGCCGGTTGCGGATGAGGCGGCAGTTCGGCCCCCGCTTGCGCGTGAACCCCTCGCTGCCGTCCGACGACTGGTTGTCGATTACCGCCACATCCCAGGCGCCGGGCATGTTGGCGAAGAGAGCATCGAGGTTCGCCCGGAGGTGCGCGCCGCTGTTCCAGTTGACGACCACCACCGAGATCTCCGGCTTCATCCCGCCGGCGAGTATGACACGTTAGGGCTGCTAAACTTGCGGGTCTTGCTCGGCCACCTCCTCGTCACGGGCGGCTGCGGGTTCATCGGCGCAAGCCTCGTGCGGCGCGTCGCGGAGCGCGGCCTCGCCCGGACGGTCCGCGTCGTCGACGACGAGTCGCTCGGCTCGCGCACCGCCATCGCCGGGGCCGGCGCCGAGTTCGTGCGGGGCGACATCCGCGACGCCGACCTGCTGCGCCGCGCCCTGCGGGGCATCGACGCCGTGGTGCACCTCGCCGCCGACACGCGCGTCATCGACTCGATCGCGGACCCGGCCCGCAACTTCGACGTCAACGTCGCCGGCACGTTCCGCCTCCTCGACCTGATGCGCGAGGCGGGCGTGCCGCGCCTCGTGAACGCCTCCACCGGCGGGGCGATCCTCGGCGAGGCGCCGCCGCCCGTCCACGAGGACATGCCGCCGCGGCCGGCCTCGCCCTACGGGGCGGCGAAGGCCAGCGCCGAGGCGTACTGCTCGGCCTTCGCCCAGAGCTACGGCCTGCACGCCGTCTCGCTGCGCTTCTCGAACGTCTACGGCCCGCTGTCGTTCCACAAGGGCAGCGTGGTGGCGGCGTTCATGCGGCGCATCCTCGACGACGCGCCCCTGATCGTCTACGGCGACGGCAGCCAGACGCGCGACTACGTCTTCGTCGAGGACCTGTGCGACGGCATCGTGGCGGCGATGACGGCGGGCGCCTCCGGCACGTTCCAGCTCGGCAGCGGCGCCGGCACCACCCTGACCGCGCTGATCGAGCAGATCGCCGCGGTGGTGGGCCCCGGACGCCAACCGCGCGTGCGCCACGAGCCGTTCCGGGCGGGCGAGATCCGCCACACCTGGGCCGACGTGACGAAGGCGCGCGAGGGGCTGGGGTGGACGCCGCGCACCGCGCTGCCCGAGGGGCTGGCGCGCACCTGGGCCTGGTTCTGCGAGCAGGCGCGGCGCGGGGGCGCTGCGGCGCTGCGATAGACTTGGCCCGAGCCGCGCGGGGCCGCCGCCCTGCACGGGCCGGGAGGGACGCCATGCCGCACATGCCGCCGCCGACGCTCGCGGTCGCCCTGGCCGCCGCCGTGCTCCTCGCGGGCGCGCCGGGCGCCGCGGCGCAGGACGCCGCCGGGTTGCGCCTGCGCTTCCCGGCGCGCTGCGACATCGGCGGCGACTGCTGGTACCGGCAGTACATGGACCTGGACGCGGGGCCCGCCTACCGCGACCACCGCTGCGGCGTCCGTGCCTCCGAGGGCCACGCGGGCACGGACATCGCGCCGACCGAACCCGACGGGGCGCCCATCGCCGTGCTGGCGGCCGCGGCGGGCACGGTCGTCGGCGCCCGCGACGGCATGGACGACCGCCCGCTGCGGGGCGACGACGACAGCCGGCGGGGCCGCGAGTGCGGCAACGGCGTGCGGATCGACCACGGCGGCGGCTGGTCGTCCCAGTACTGCCACCTGCGCCGGGGCAGCGTGACGGTCGGCCGCGGCGACGCGGTCGAGCCGGGCGACGCGCTGGGCGCCATCGGCAGCTCCGGCGAGTCGGACACGCCCCACGTGCACTTCCAGCTCGAGCGCGACGGGGTGCCCGTCGATCCGTTCAGCGGCGCCGAGGCGTCCGGCCGGCCGCGCTGCGACGCCGCGGGCGCGCTGGCCGGCGCGCTGTGGCAGCCGCCGCGCGCGGAGCGGTTCACCGCCTACCGGCCCACGGTCGTCTTCCGCGCCGGCCTGACCACCGGCCCGCCGGACCGGACGCGGGCCAGGCACGAGGGGTATCCGGGCGCGGCGGACGTGACGGCGCCGGCGCTGGTGGGCTACGTCATCCTGCTCGGCGCGGCCGGGGGCACGACGATCGACACCATCATCAACGCGCCGGGCGGCGAGCGGATCTTCGAGCGCCGCGCCGTCGTCGAGCGCGACTTCGCCGAGTACTTCAACTTCGCGGGCACGCCCCGCCGCGGCGGCCCCTGGGCGCCGGGCGCCTACCGGGCCCGCTTCGTGGTCTCCGGTCCGGGCGGCGACGTGCGCGCGGAGGCCACCGCGCGGCTCGAGCTGGAGTAGCCCGCCTGCCGCCCGCCGCTGGCGCGCCCGAACCGGAGTCGGCGGCTGCCATGCCCGCTCCCCACCGGCCCGCGCTCGGCTTCATGATCGTCGGCGCCCAGAAGTGCGGCACCACCGCCCTGGCCCACTTCCTCGCGCAGCACCCCGCCATCACCATGGCGGCGCCCAAGGAGGCGCACCTGTTCGACGCGCAGGACTACTCGCGCAACTGGACGCCGGCCGAGATCGACGCCCGCTACGGCCCGTTCTTCGCGCACGCGGGGGGCGCGGCCCTCCGCGGCGAGGCCACCCCCATCTACCTCTTCCTGCCCGGCATCGCGCGCGAGCTCCGGCGCTACAACCCCGACCTGAAGGTCATCGTCCTCGTGCGCGACCCGGTCGAGCGGGCCATCTCCCACTACTACATGGAGCGCAACCGCGACCGCGAGCGGCGGCCGCTGTGGCTGGCGCTGCTCGCCGAGCCCTTCAGGCTGCGCCCGCGGCGCGACCCGGACCGGCACGACGCGGCCCTGCGCCGGCACTCGTACCGCCGGCGCGGCCTCTACAGCCTGCAGCTCCGCAACCTGTACCGCCATTTCGACCCGCGGCGGGTGCTCGTCCTGCGCGCGGAGGATCTGCTGCGGCGCCACGACGCGGTCCTGCGGCAGGTCTTCGCCTTCCTCGGCGTGGCCGACGACGTGCGGATAGCGCCAGAGATCGTCTACCGGACCGATCGCGGCGGCCGCCGCCACCGCGCCGCGTCCTGGCTGCTCCGCCTCTCCTACCTGGCCGAGCGCCGCCGCTGGCGGGCCCTGGCGGGCAGCGCGTGACCAGACCGGTTCGCGCAGCACGACGATCCGCACGCCGAGGGGTCCGCGAAGCCCCGACTGTGATACGGTCGCTGCATGGCCTTCGACACGCATGCAGCCGTGAAGACGCTGACTGCGGCTGGCGCCCAGCCCGAGCTTGCGGAAGCTGTCGTGGCCGTCGCGCACAACGCTCACGGCGAGGATGACGTTGTCACCCGCGCCGATCTCGCCGCAGCCGTCGCTGGCCTCGATGCCCGGATGTCGGCGATGGAAACGCGCTTGACATGGCGAATTGTCGGGGCAGTCGCCGCGATCGGTGCGATCCTCCGGTTCCTGGGCTGAAACGCGCCTACGTGCGCTCCCGATCCACCAGCCACTGGTACAGGTTGTCGATGCGCTGGTACAGGTTGTCGATCCGCGCGTTGACGCCGTCGATGCGCCGGCCGAGATCGGCATGCGCCGCGTCGTGGCGCTGCTCGTAGTGCACGAACATGCGCCACACGCCGAGCAGCACGGCCGCCGCCACGCCCGCCGCCTGCACCACGCCCGTGACATCCATGGTCATCGTCCCTCCCGCGCGCCGGCGCCCGCCGGCCGCCGCAGGCTCGATTTGCAAGCCGGCTGCCGCCATCATCGCACCCGGCATCCGGGCCTGACAACAGGGCCCGCACCCGGCCCCGGCCCCGGCGCGGCGCGGACTGCTCATGTTAAGATGTGACACCCTGGCACTGGCGACGACATGGCGGCAATGCGCGCTTCCAGGAGGTCAACCGGGTCAGTCGAGACGCTGGAACAATGAAGATCGTCGTGCTCGGTGGGGACGGTTTCTGCGGTTGGCCCACTGCCCTGCACCTCTCGGATCTGGCCCATGACGTGCTCATCGCCGACAACCTGTCGCGGCGCCGGATAGATGCCGAGCTGGGCACGGGCAGCCTCACGCCCATCCGCCCCATCGAGGAGCGCATCGAGGTCTGGCAGTCGGTTGCGGGGCGCACCCTGCGCTTCGTCAACGCCGACGCCTGCCGCTTCGATGTACTCCTCGAGTTGCTCCGCGCGGAGCGGCCGGACGCCGTCGTGCATTTCGCCGAGCAGCGCGCCGCGCCGTACTCGATGAAGTCGCCGGCGCACAAGAATTACACGGTCCACAACAACGTCACCGCCACCCACAACCTGCTGAACGCCCTCGTCGAGACCGGCGGCGAAACCCATCTCGTCCATCTCGGCACCATGGGGGTGTACGGCTACGGCCACGACGAGCCGCTGGTGCTGCCGGACGGCTACCTCGACGTGCGCTTCGACACGGCGGACGGGCGCGAGGTCGCCGACAGCGTCGTCTACCCGCCCAACCCCGGCTCCGTGTACCACCTGACCAAGGTGCTCGACGCCCAGATGTTCCAGTACTACGCCAGGAACGACCGCCTGCGGATCACCGACCTCCACCAGGGGATCGTCTGGGGCACGCAGACCGGGCAGACCCGCCGCGACGAGCGGCTGATCAACCGCTTCGACTACGACGGCGACTACGGCACGGTGCTCAACCGGTTCCTGATGCAGGCGGCGGTCGGCTACCCGCTGACGGTGCACGGCACGGGCGGCCAGACGCGCGCCTTCATCCACGTCCAGGACACCTGCCGCTGCATCGAGCGGGCCGTGGCCAGCGCGCCCGCGCGCGGCGCGCGGCCGCGCATCATGAACCAGATGGCCGAGGCCCACCGCCTGCGCGACCTGGCCGCGCTGGTCCAGGGCATGACGGGCTGCGAGATCGCCTACCTGCCGAACCCGCGCAACGAGCGGGCCGAGAACGACCTGCTGGCGAGCAACGACGCGCTGCGCGCGCTCGGCTGGGAGCCGATCAGCCTCGGGGAGGGCCTCATGGCGGAAGTCACCGAGGTTGCCCGCAAGTACGCCCACCGGTGCGACCGCACGAAGATCCCGTGCACCTCCTACTGGACGCGGGAACGAGCCGAGGCGGCCACGCCCGTCGCTGCAGCCGAATGAGCGGCGGCGGCCTCGGCGCGCCGGCGTGAGCGCCGGGCGGGCATCCTCATGAGTCAGGCCGACGCCGGCGCGGCGTTTCCGGCGCTCGACGCGGACCTGGGCGGCGCGCCGCTCGGGCCGCCGAAGCGCATCTGCATCGCGACGCCCGACATCCTCGGCCCGATCAAGAACGGCGGCATCGGCACCGCCTACCACCACGTGGCGCGCATGCTGGCCGCCTGGGGCCACGAGCTGGTCATCGCCTACGTCAACGCCAACGCCGCCGACGCGGAGCAGATGGCCGCGGCCCGCGACCTCTACGCCGGCTTCGGCGTCGCCTTCGCGCCCATCGCGCCCTGCCCCGGCGGCGACAGCCCGCTCAGGCACGTGGCGGCGCCCACCTGGGCCCTGCTCGAGTGGCTGCGCGCCCGCGAGCGGCCGTTCGACATCGTGCACGTCTCCGAGTGGCGGGGGCTCGGCTACGGCCCGCTGCTGGCCAAGGCGCTCGGCCTCGATTTCGGGACGACGCACTTCGTGGTCAAGGGCTCGTCGCCCACGCTCTGGTCGCTGGAGGGCAGCCGCCAGCTCGTCTCCACGGAGGCCCAGCTCGGCTGGGTCTTCATGGAGCGCCGCAGCGTCGAGCTGGCCGACACGGTCATCTGCGGCAGCGCCCACCTGCTCGGCTGGATGCGTGACGCCGGCTACGACCTGCCGGCGCGCGCGTTCGTCTGGCCCAACATCTTCCCCGCGCCCGGCCCGGACCCCGCCGCCGCGGCCGCCCGCGCGGCCCGCGACGGCGCGCCCCTCCGCGAGGTCGTCTTCTTCGGCCGGCTGGAGCCGCGCAAGGGACTCGTGCTGTTCGCCGACGCCGTCTCGCGGCTGGCGCGCCAGGGCCGCGCGCCGGCGCGCGTCACGTTCCTCGGCAAGCCGGTCGACAGCTTCGACGCTCTCGCTTTCATCGAGCGCGCCGCGCGCGGGTGGCCGGGCGAGGTGCGCACGCTGACCGAACATGGGGCGGCCGAGGCGGTCGCCTACCTGGCGGCGGAGCCGGGACGGCTGGCCGTCATCCCCTCGCTGCTCGAGAACGCCTCGATCGCCGTCACCGAGTGCCTGCAGGCCGGCATTCCGTTCGTCGCCGCCGCCACCGGGGGGACCCCCGAGCTGATCGATCCCGCCGACCACGCCCGGGCGCTGGTCCCGCCCGACCGGATCGCCCTCGGCGACCGGCTCGCCGAACTGGCCGCCGTGCCGCTCCGCGCCGTCCGGCCACGCCGCGACTTCGCCGCCGCCCTCGACGTCTGGCAGCGCTGGCACGCCCAGAGCGCCCCGTTTGCCGCCGCCGCCGACCGCTTCGCCGCGCGCGCCCGGGCCGCCGCCGCTGAAGCGCCGCGGGTCACCGTCTGCCTCGTCCACCACGAGCGCCCGGCGCTGCTGCGCATGGCCGCCGACAGCGTGCTCGCGCAGGACTACCCCAATCTCCACGCCGTCCTGGTCGACGACGGCAGCGAGAGCCCCGCGGCCCGCGCCGCGCTCGACGCCGTCGAGGCCGACTTCGCGCCGCGCGGCTGGCGCGTTATCCGCCAGGAGAACCGCTACCTGGGCGCCGCGCGGAACGCCGCCGCCGCGGCCGCCGAGGGCGAGTGGCTGCTGTTCCTCGACGACGACAACGTCCTGTTCCCCGACGCGATCTCCCGGCTGGTGCGCGCCGCCCGCTTCGCGGGCGCCGACTGCGTGCCGGCCGCCAGCATCCGCTTCATCGGCACCGGCGATCCGCGCACCGATGCCGTCTCGCACGAGACGACCATCCGCTTCCTTGGCGCCCCCCGCGCTTGGAACCGCATTCGCAACGTCGTGGGCGACGCCTGCGCCCTGGTGAGGCGCGACGCCTTCGAGGCCGCCGGCGGCTTCACCGACGTGTACGGTCTCGGGCTCGAGGACCTGGAGCTGTTCAACCGACTGATACTGGCCGGCCGGCGCATCGAGCCGCTGCCCGATCCGGTGTACTACTATCGCAAGCACGCTGCGGCGAGCATGATCGACATGATGGAGGACGGCTACCGGGCGGAGGCCTGCCGCGCCCGCGCGCTGGGACCGCACCTGGAGGGGCTGCCGGCCGACGAGCGCGCGTACGGCGCCTACACCTGCGCCACGACCAGGAATCTCGGGGCCGTCCGGCGGAGGCTGGCCGACCGCGCGCAGCGGCTCGCCGCGCGGTGGCACGAGCTCGAGGCCACCCGGCGGACCTCGGCCGACCGGCAGCGGCTGCTCGCCGCTACCCGGAAGCAGCTAGACACCGGCCGGCGGCAACTCGACACCGCCCGGCAAACCGTTGCCGGGCAGGCAGCGCGCATCGAGGCGCTGGCGGCCGACCTCGACGTCGCGCGGCGCGGCCACCTGCTGGCGCTGGCACGGCGCGGGCGGCGGCTCGGGATCGACGCCCTGGAGGCCGTGGTCCGGCCCACCCCCGAATGGCTCGCCGCGGCGCGGGCGCGCGGCGCCGGACCGGCCCTCGAGCTGCGCCGCAACGGACGGGTGCTGGCGCGCGCGGCCGTCCCCGCCGCGGCCGAGGACACGCTGCGCCTGCCGGTCCCGCCTGCTCGGCGCGGCGCCGCCGAGGCGCTCTACAGCGTCCACGACGCCGCGACCGGCGTCGCGCTCGCCGCGCTCACCGCGCCGGCGGTCTGGCGCGCGCGCCGCGTGCAGGGCGCGGTCGAGAGCCGGCCGCGGCCGGAGATCCGCGGGTGGCTGCTCGACCCGGACCGGCCGCGGCGGCGGCGGCGCGTCGCGGTCGAGGTCGACGGCCGGCTCCACGAGGTGATCGTCGCCGGGCAGCCGCGCAACGACATCGCGCGCTGGCTGGGCACGGACGGGCAGCACGGCTTCGTCTGGCCCGTCCCCGCGCCGGCGGCCGAGGGGACGCGGGTGGACGTCTTCGACGCCGACACCGGGCGGCCGCTGCGCGGCTCGCCCGTGCGCGTCGAGGGTGGCAGGGCCGCGGCGAGCGGAGCACGCGCGACATGAGCGACGCACCTGCCGCGGCGGACGCCGGCCGGGCCGCGGGCGCCTGGCGGACCCTCGACACGGACCTGGAGCCGGCCCCCGGCGCGCCGGCCGGGCCGCCCAGGCGCATCTGCCTCGCGACGCCGGACATCCTCGGCCCGATCAAGAACGGCGGCATCGGCACCGCCTATCACCACCTGGCCAGGCAGCTCGCGGCCTGGGGCCACGAGGTCACCATCGCCTACGTCAACTACAACGCGGCCGACGCCGCGCAGATGGCCGCCGCCCGCGCCCTCTACGCGCGCCACGGCGTCGCCTTCGAGCCCATCGTGCCCCGCCCGGCCGCGGAGACCACACTCGCGCGGGTGCCCGCGCCCGGCTGGACACTGCTCGACTGGCTGCGCGCCCGCGAGCGGCCCTTCGACATCGTGCACGTCCCCGACTGGCACGGGCTCGGCTACGGCGCGCTGCTCGCCAAGTCGCTCGGCCTGGCGTTCGGCGCCACGTACTTCGTCGTCGTCGGGCATGCGCCCTCGCTGTGGGCCACCGAGGGCAGCCGGCAGCTCGTCCACACGGAGGCCGAGCTCGGCTGGGTGTTCCTGGAGCGGCGCAGCGTCGAGCTGGCGGACACGTTCATCTCCGTCAGCACGCACCTGATCGAGTGGATGCGCGACGCCGGCTACGCCCTGCCGCCGCGGTCCTTCGTCTGGCCCAACGCATTCCCCCCGCCCGACCCGGCGCCGGCCGCCGCCGCCGCGCGCGGCGCGCGCGACGGCGCGCCGCTCGACGAGGTGGTCTTCTTCGGGCGGCTCGAGGCGCGCAAGGGCCTGCTGCTGCTGCTCGACGCCGTCGACCGCCTCGCCCGCCAGGGGCGGGCGCCGGCCCGCGTCACCTTTCTCGGCGGCCGGTCGCCGCGCATCGACGGTCCCGAGCTCATCGAACGCACCGCGCGGCGGTGGGCCGTCGCGGCGCGCACCATCACCGACGCCGGCGCCGACGAGGCGGTCGCCTACCTGGCCCAGCCGGGGCGGCTCGCCGTCATCCCCTCGCTGCAGGAGAACTGCTCGATGGCGGTGCTCGAATGCCTGCAGGCCGGCATCCCGTTCGTCGCCGCCGACACGGGCGGGACGCCCGAGCTGATCGACCCCCGCGACCACGCCCGCGCCCTGGTCGCGCCCGACTACATCGCCCTCGGCGACCGGCTGGCCGAGCTGGCCGCCGCGCCGCTGCGCGCCGTCCGGCCGCGCCGCGGCTTCGACCGCGTCCTCGACGTCTGGCGGCAATGGCACGCCCAGGCCGCCCCGCTCGCCGGCGCCGCCGAGCGCTTCGCCGCGCGCGCCCGGGATGCCGCCGCCGACACGCCGCCGGTCACCATCTGCCTCGTCCACCACGAGCGCCCGGCCCTGCTGCGCATGGCCGCCGACAGCGCCCTGGCCCAGGACTACCCCAACCTCGACGCCGTCCTGGTCGACGACGGCAGCGAGAGCCCCGCGTCCCTGGCCGCCCTTGAGCAGGTCGAGGCCGACTTCGCCGCCCGCGGCTGGCGCGTCGTCCGCCAAGAGAACCGCTACGCCGGCGCCGCCCGCAACACCGCCGCCCGCGCGGCCCGCGGCGAGTGGCTGCTGTTCCTCGACGACGACAACGTCCTGTTCCCCGACGCCGTCTCGCGGCTGGTGCGCGCCGCCCGCTTCGCGGGCGCCGACTGCGTGCCGGCCGCGAGCATCCGCTTCACCGGCGACGGCGACCCGCGCGCCGACACCGCCTCCCACGGCACCCCCATCCGCTTCCTCGGCGCTGCCCGCGCCTGGAGCCACATCGCCAACGTGGTGGGCGACACCTGCGCCCTGGTGCGCCGCGACGTCTTCGAGGCCGCCGGCGGCTTCACCGAGGAGTACCGCGTCGGCCTGGAGGACCTCGCGCTCTACAACCGGCTCATCCGCGACGGCCAACGCGTCGAGCCGCTGCCCGACCCGGTCTACTACTACCGCATGGGTGGCCCGGGCATAAAGCAACGCCACCACTCGGCCGAGGCGGCCCAGCGCCGCGTCCTCGCCCCCTATCTCGACGGTCTGCCAGCCGACGAGCGGGCGTACGCCGCCTACACTTGCCGGGCTGCCACCGCGCCGGGTCTCCCGGGGAGACCCCCGGCGCCGGTCGTAGCGCCGGCCGTGGCGCGCCCGCAGCCGAACGGCTCCGTCATGGCGCTCGCCCGCCGCCCGGCTCGCCTCGGCGCCACGCTCGAGGCAAGCGTCCTGCTCGACCCGACGTGGCTCGCTCGCGCCCACGAACGAGACGGCCGACCGCGACTCGAGCTGCGCCGCAACGGGCGGCTCCTGGGACAGGCCGCCGCGCCCGAAAACGGCCGGGCCGTGCGCCTCGCCGCCGGATCCAGCCTGCGCGCCGCCGGCGGCGCGCTCTACAGCGTCCACGACGCCTTCGACGGCGCGGCGCTCGCGGCGCTGGCCATGCCGGCGCGGCGCCGGCGTCGGCGACTGGCGGGCGCCGTCGAGAAGGGCACGCGCCGGGCGGTGCGCGGCTGGCTGCTCGACGAGGCGATGCCCGACCGGCGCCGGCGGGCCGCCATCCATCTCGACGGCCGCCTGCAGGCCGTCGTCAGCGCGGCGGACCCGCGCGGCGACATCGCGCGCTGGAAGGGCACCAGCGGGCGGCACGGGTTCCTCTGGCGCATCCCCCCGTCGGTGGCTGGGCAGGACGGGACGCGCATCGACGTCTTCGACGCCGACACGGGGCGGCCGCTGAGCGGCTCGCCCGTGCACCTCGAGGGCGGACAGGTGGTGGCGGGCGCGGGAGGCGGGCCATGACCCCCCGGCTCCGGCGAACCGGCCGGAAGCCCGGGGGCTCCGGCGCGACGCGCACCGGCATCCTGGTGGCCGGCATGCACCGCAGCGGCACCTCGGCGGTTGCCCGTGTGCTGGCGCTTGCCGGCTGCGACCTGCCCGGGACGCTCGTGGAGGCCAAGCCGGACAACGCCGCGGGATTCTGGGAGTCGCGGCCTATCGTGGACCTCAACGACGAGCTGCTTGCGTCCGCGGGCTCGTGCTGGGACGACTGGCGGCCATTCGATCGCGACTGGTACGAGTCGCCCGCCGCCGGCCCGTTCCGCGACCGGGCCCTGGACGTGCTGCGCCAGGAGTACGGCGAGAGCCGGTTGTTCGTCCTCAAGGACCCGCGCATCTGCCGGCTGCTGCCGTTCTGGACCGACGCGCTGGCGCGGTTCTACGCGCGGCCGTGCGTCGTCTCGCCCATCCGCAGCCCGCTCGACGTCGCCGGCTCGCTGGAGGCCCGCAACGGGATCGACCGGTTCGTGGCCTACCTCATCTGGCTGCGCCACGTCCTCGACGCCGAGGCCGGCTCGCGCGATCTGCCGCGCGCCCACGTGCGCTACGACCAGTTGCTGTCGGACGCGCCCGGGTCGCTCGACCGGATCTGCGGCGACCTCGACCTGTCGCTGCCGCGGCGCGACGGCCCCGCGACGCAGACGGACATCGACGCGTTCCTCTCGCCCGACCTGCGCCATCACTACAGCGGCGATGACGGGTTGCTGTCGGACACGGGCATCTCGGAATGGATCCGGGGCAGCTTCCGCATCCTCGAGCAGTGGACGCGGGGCGAGGCAGACAGGGGGCACGCGGGCGAGCTGGACCGCATCCGGACGGCCTTCGACGCGGCGGCGCCAGCTTTCGGACGCGCGGTGGCGTCCGGCCAGGAGGCGGGCCGGGAATGCCGCGTCCTGGCACGCGAGCTGCTGAACGTGTCCGAGATCCTCGAGACCACCCGGGAGGCCTTCCAGGAACGGGACCGGCGGCTCGACGAGCAGAACCAGCGGCTCGCCGAGAACTGGAAGAAGCTCGAGGCCGCCCGGCACACGCTGACCGAGCGCAACCAGCGGCTCACCGTCACCTGGCAGCAGCTCGAGGCCACGCGCCGGACAGTGGCCGACCGTGAGCAGCAGCTCGCCGCCGCAGGGCAGCAGCTCGAGGCCGCCCGGGAAACCGTCGCCGCGCAGGAGATGCGGATCGCCGGGCTGGAGTCCGACCTCGACGCCGCGCTCCGGCGCCATCTCATGGCGCTGGCCCGGCGCGGGCGGCGACACGGGTTCGACTGCCTGGAGGTCGTCGTCCGGCCCACCCCCGAGTGGCTCGCCGAGGCACGGGAGCGCGGCGCCGGGCCGGCCCTCGAGCTGCGCCGCAACGGACGGATGCTGGCGCGCGTGGCCGTCCCGGAGGCCGGCGACACCCTGCGCATCCCGGTCGCACCGTCCCAGCGCGGCCCCGCCGAGGCGCTCTACAGCGTCCACGACGCCGCGACCGGCGTCGTCCTCGCCGGCCGCGCCGCCCCCGCGCTCTGGGACGCGCGCACCGTAGAGGGCGCGGTCGAGAGCCGCCCGCGACCGGAGGTTCGGGGCTGGCTGCTCGATTCGGCCCGCCCGCAGCCGCGGCGGCGCGTCGCCATCGAGGTCGACG
This sequence comes from Vicinamibacterales bacterium, assembly GCA_965222265.1. Lineage (GTDB taxonomy): Bacteria > Acidobacteriota > Vicinamibacteria > Vicinamibacterales > UBA8438 > JAAXGX01. Next base: position 2,232,283 of record CBDCTP010000003.1, on the reverse strand, counting down.
GCCGGCTCGCGGACGTCATCGTGGCCGGGGAGCCGCGGGACGACGTCGCCCGCTGGAAGGGTACGGACGGCTGCCACGGCTTCGCCTGGCCCGTCCCCGCGCCCGCGGCCGAGGGGACGCGGGTGGACGTCTTCGACGCCGACACCGGCCGGCCGCTGCGCGGCTCGCCCGTGCGCGTCGAGGGCGGGCGGGCCACGGCCGCCGGAGCGGACGAGTCATGAGCGACGCGCGCGCCGCAACGGACCCTCGCCGGGCCGCGGCCACCTGGCCGACGCTCGACACCGACCTGGAGCAGGCCCCCGGCGCGCCGGCCGGGCCGCCCAAGCGCATCTGCCTCGCAACGCCGGACATCCTCGGCCCGATCAGGAACGGCGGCATCGGCACCGCCTTCCACCATCTGGCGCGGCAGCTCGCGGCCTGGGGCCACGAGGTCACCATCGCCTACGTCAACTACAACGCGGCCGACGCCGCGCAGATGGCCACCGCCCGCGCCCTCTACGCGCGCCACGGCGTCGCCTTCGAGCCCGTCGTGCCCCGCCCGGCCGCCGAGAGCGCGCCGGCGCGGGTCCCCGCGCCCGGCTGGACGCTGCTCGACTGGCTGCGCGCCCGCGAGCGGCCCTTCGACATCGTCTGGGTGCCCGACTGGCACGGGGTGGGCTACGGCGTGCTGCTCGCGAAGTCGCTCGGCCTGGCGTTCGGCGCGACGCACTTCGTCGTCGTCGGGCATGGGCCCTCGCTGTGGGCCACCGAGGGCAGCCGGCAGCTCGTCCACACGGAGGCCGAGCTCGGCTGGGTCTTCCTGGAGCGGCGCAGCGTCGAGCTGGCCGACACGTTCATCGCGACGAGCGTGCACCTCATCGAGTGGATGCGCGACGCCGGCTACGCGCTGCCGGCGCGGTCCTTCGTCTGGCCCAACGCGTTCCCCCCGCCCGACCCGGCGCCGGCCGCCGCCGCCGCGCGCGCCGCACGCGACGGCGCGCCGCTCGAGGAGGTGGTCTTCTTCGGGCGGCTCGAGCCGCGGAAGGGCCTGCTGCTGTTCATCGATGCCGTCGACCGCCTCGTGCGCCGGGGCCGGGCGCCGGCCCGCGTCACCTTCCTCGGCAGCCGCTCGCCGCGCATCGACGGACCCGGGCTCATCCGGCACGCGGCGCGGCAGTGGCCCGTCGCGGTGCGCACCATCACCGACGCCGGCGCCGACGAGGCGGTCGCCTACCTGGCCCGTCCGGGGCGGCTCGCGGTCACCCCCTCGCTGCAGGAGAACTGCTCGCTGGCGGTGCTCGAGTGCCTGCAGGCCGGCATTCCGTTCGTGGCCGTCGACGCCGGCGGGACGCCGGAGCTGATCGACCCCGCCGACCACGCCCGCGCCCTGGTCGCGCCCGACTACATCGCCCTCGGCGACCGGCTCGCCGAGCTGGCCGCCGCCCCGCTGCGCGCCGTCCGGCCGCGCCGCGGCTTCGACCGCGTGCTCGACGTCTGGCGGCAATGGCACGCCCAGGCCGCCCCGTTCGCCGCCGCCGCCGAGCGCTTCGCCGCCCGCGCCCGGGACGCCGCCGCCGAGACGCCGCCGGTCACCGTCTGCCTCGTCCACCACGAGCGCCCGGCCCTGCTGCGCATGGCCGCCGACAGCGCCCTGGCCCAGGACTACCCCAACCTCGACGCCGTCCTGGTCGACGACGGCAGCGAGAGCCCCGCGGCCCTGACCGCGCTCGAGCAGGTCGAGGCCGACTTCGCCGCCCGCGGCTGGCGCGCCGTCCGCCAGGAGAACCGCTACGCCGGCGCCGCCCGCAACACCGGCGGTCGCGCGGCCCGCGGCGAGTGGCTGCTGTTCCTCGACGACGACAACGTCCTGTTCCCCGACGCCGTCTCGCGGCTGGTGCGCGCCGCACGCTTCGCGGGCGCCGACTGCGTGCCGGCCGCCGGCATCCGCTTCCTCGGCGACGGCGACCCGCGCGCCAACGGCGCCGCGCTCGGCACGCCCATCCGCTTCCTCGGCGCCGCCCGCGCCTGGAGCCACATCGACAACGTGGTGGGCGACGCCTGCGCCCTGGTGCGCCGCGACGTCTTCGAGGCCGCCGGCGGCTTCACCGAGGAATACCGCGTCGGCCTGGAGGACCTCGCCCTCTACAACCGGCTCATCCGCGACGGCCGGCGCATCGAGCCGCTGCCCGACCCCGCCTACTACTACCGCATGGGCGGCCCGGGCATAAAGCAACGGCACCGCTCCGCCGAGGCGGCCCAACGCCGCGTCCTCCACCCGTACGTCGACGGCCTGCCCGACGAGGAGCGCGCCTACCGGGCCTATGCCGCGGCCTGCGCCCGGCATCCCGGGCGGCACGGCGCGCATCTGCTCACCCGGCTCCTGCTCAGGATCTGGCGGCGAAGCTCGGCCTGGCGCGCCCGCTGGACGCCCTGGTTGACCTGACCGGCTATCATGCGCAAGCGGAAGGATTGAGGAAGGGACAGTCGATGCCGTATCGCAAGGCCACCGGCCCGGCGCTCGCGGGGCTCCTGTCGGCGCTGGCGCTCGTGATCCTGCCGGGCGACGCGGGCGCCCAGGGCCGCGATTCGCACTGGGGCGTGTCGTTCGGGCTCACCCCGCGCTGGACCGCGACGGGGTCCTCGATGCCGGTGGGCATCCTGTGGGACAACGTCGACGAGATCGATCTGTCCGGCTCCGAGCTGCGCGTGGGAATCATCCGCGGCAGCGAGCTGGGCGGCGACTGGGGCATCTCCTTCGTCCGGCGGACGTTCCGGGACGGCTCGGTGCTCGACTTCACGTCGGCGGGCGACGCACGCTACGTCACCGACGGCGTCTCGCTGACCGGCGTCGAGATACACAGGTTCTCGCCGTTCGTCACCGTGGCGGGCCGCGTGCAGGTCGGCATGGAGTACGGCGGCGGCGTCGGCACGCTCGCCGGCGCGGGGATCGCCACCAACCGGCCGGACATCGGGACCCGGGATGTCACCGACGCCCTGCGGGCGCACGGCATCCCGATCGTGCCGCTCGCCCGGGCGGAGCTCGCCGCGGCGATAGTTGCCGCGCCCGGCGTGAAGGTGCGCATCAAGGGCGGCCTCAACTTTCCGGGCCTGCAGACCTTCAGCGTCACGGTGAACTACCTGTTCGGCTCGCGCTGACGCCCGAGCCCGGAGCCGCCGGCGACGATTTCCGGGCTCGATACACTCCTGAACAGCTCCTGCATCCGTTCGATGTACGGCAGCGCCCACCGGAACTCGGGCTGGATGTCGCCAGCCGCGCGCGACATGTAGCCTGCAACCAAACGCCGCAACACGTCTGCCCGGTCCGCCGGGCGGGTGCCACGCAGCGCGTGTTTCCAGACGGTGTAGCTGCATGGGTGCCGGTTCACGAGTGAGAGCGGCCGGTCTATCCGGTCGAATACCGGCCGATTCTCCCGCACGTACCGCACGATGCTCCCGTGACCCCATACCGCACGACGCTCCCGGGCGAGCCGGCCGGAGAAAGCGTAGTTGTTGGTCTTCACCGGGCCGCTGACCGCCTCCTCGTCGAGCGGCCGCAGGCGCGGCCGCTCCAGGTGGACGCGCCCCGAGTGATAGCCGTACACGGCGTCCGGCCACATCAGCAGCCCGTTGCGCAAGGGGCTCGCAGCAGCGACCTGCTCGATGACGTGCGGGTGATACCAGTCGTCGTCGTCGCACGGGAGCACCACGTCGTCATCCTGCAAGGCAAAGAACGGGAACGTCGCCGCGTCATGCACCTGGACGGTACCGGCAAGCCGCTCCAGGCTCTCGCGGGCGATCGCCTTGATGCGAGCTCGGCAGGTCGAGTAGCTCTGGTTGAACGTCCGCTCCCAGGTGCGGGCGGTCTCCCTGGCGAAGTCGTCGAACAGATCGTCGGCTGTGGCCCGCTCCCAGTTGAGCGTCTGGCGGACGATCACGTAGTGGGCCATCGGCGCGACGGTGTTCAGACTGTCCGAATGGTGCGTCTCTGCTGCAGTGTACCTTGAGCCGGCCGCCCACTTGCCGCCCCCCTGATTCCCTGCTAGGCTGGCAAGGCCTATAATCACGGGAGGAGCCATGCGAAAGCCCCTGCAACGGGGTCGCGGCTGGCGCATCTGGGTCGCCGTTCTGGCGATTGCGCTGGTTGGCGCGGCATCCGCGGCGGATGCCTGGCACGAGGAGCACGCGGGCGACACCGACTGCGCCGTCTGCCAGCTCCGGCACCAGCCCGCCGAGACCCTGCCCGGCTCGTTCCAGTTCGAGCCGGCCGACATTCCCGAGCCCCCGGCTCGGAAGCCCCTTGCCGGCGAGGTCGCCTCCGGCCACGCCCGGCTGCTCCCCGCTCGCGCACCGCCCGCCTAGCTTCCGTCTCTCTCTCTGAATCGTCCGTCGTGTCGGGACGGCCGGCCGCGCCCACGCTGACGCCGGTGCGGCTGCGCAGGTCCTCCCAAGCGGTTGAATGTGCGTGAGCACGGCGGCTGCGCGCCCGCCCCGCGGGGCGGCGGGTGCCGTGCAGCAGGTGGAGATCCGCGCGAAAGCGAGCGGAAGGGGAAGCAATGCAACGAGGAATGTCGAGTCGGAAGTGGTTCGCGGCGGCCGCGGCGGCGGTCGCCCTGACGGCGGCGCCCGCCGGTGCGCAGGAGACGGGCACGGTGCAGGGCACGGTGGCGCTGGTCGGCGGCGCCGGCCCGGTGCACGGCGCGGTGGTGCTGGTGGTCGGCACGGGCGCGACGGCGCTGACCGAGGACGACGGGACCTACCTGTTCGAGGGCGTGCTGCCGGGCTCCTACGAGGTGCTCGCGCAACGCGAGCACCTGACCGCCGGCCGGCAGATGATTACCGTCGCCGGCGGCGAGGTCGTGACGGTCGACTTCGAGCTGGCCCCGTCGCCGATTCACGAGCAGGTGACGGTCACCGCCGCCGCGGGGGGCACGGCGACGACGTTCGAGGCGTTCAACGCCGTGACGACGCTGGACTCGTTCGACCTCATCCAGGCGGGCCAGAACAGCCTCGGCGACGCGCTGCAGAACGAGCCGGGCATCGCGGTCCGGAGCTTCGGCCCCGGCTCGAGCCGGCCGATCATCCGCGGCTTCGACGGCGACCGCGTGCTCATCCTCGACGACGGCATACGCACGGGCGACCTCTCCAGCCAGTCCGGCGACCACGGCGTGACCATCGACCCCAACGGCGCCGAGCGCATCGAGATCGTCCGCGGTCCGGCCACCCTGCTCTACGGGTCGAACGCCGTGGGCGGCCTCGTCAACGTCATCTCGCCGCAGGAGGCCATGCACGAGTCGATGTTCCAGGGCACGCGCGCCCAGCTCTCCACCGACTTCGGGAGCGCCAACGCGCAGGCCGGGGTCAACGTGAACCTGCAGCACGCGGAAGGCAGCCTCCGCGCGTGGGCCGGCGGCAGCACGCGGCGCAGCGGCGACTACGACACCCCGGAGGGGACCATCGCCAACTCCGCCACCGAGCTCTCGAACGCGCGCGCCGGCGTGGGCTACGACGACGGCACCTTCTTCGCCAGCGGCGGCTTCACCTTCGAGCAGGGCCGCTACGGCGTGCCGTTCGCCGACGAGTTCCACGGCGCGCACGACGAGCACGACGTTGGCCACGGGGACGAGCACGGGGACGAGCACGAGGGCGAGGAGGAGGGCATCGAGATCGATCTCGCCTCGCGGCGCCAGGTGGGCCGCTTCGACCTCGGCCTGCGGAACCTGAGCAACCGCCTCATCGAAGGACTGCGCGTGACGATGAACGTCATCGACTGGGGCCACGACGAGCTGGAGGTGGAGGACGGCTTCGAGAACATCGGCACCACCTTCGCCAACCGCAGCTACATCGTGCGGGCGGAGTTCGACCAGCAGCAGACCGAGCGGCTCTCCGGACGCTTCGGCGCCTGGACGCAGGTGCGCGACTTCGAGGCCACCGGCTTCGAGGCGCTCGCGCCCCGCACCGACCTGACCTCCATGGCGGCGTTCGCTTACGAGGAGGTGGACTTCGGGCCCGTCCGCCTGCAGTTCGGCGGCCGCATCGAGCGGAACTCGTACCGGGCCGGCGACCGCATGATCGGCCTCGATAGCGACGACCATGGCGAGGACGACCACGGCGAGGACGACCACGGCGAGGACGACCACGACGACGACCACGAGGACGAGGTCCTCCTGCCCGTGCCCGACCCGCGCGACCGGGTGTTCCTCGGGGCCTCGGCGTCAATCGGCGTGCACGTGGACCTCGGCGAGCGGAGCGCGTTCGTGGCCAACTTCACGAGCACGCACCGCGCGCCCGCGCTGGAGGAGCTCTACAACTACGGCCCGCACGTGGGGAATCTCGCGTTCGAGGTGGGCAACCCGGACCTGCGCGCCGAGGAGACGCTGGGCCTCGACGTCAGCCTGCGGACCCGCGCCGACCGGGTGCGAGGCGAGCTGAACGCCTACGTCTACGACATCGACGGGTTCATCTTCGGCGACCGGACCGACCAGGCCCTGGACGGCCTCCCGGTGTTCAACTTCGTGCAGGGCGACAGCCGCTTCCGGGGCATGGACGCGCGCGGCAGCGTGCGGCTGGGAGGACGGGCCTGGGCGACGCTCGGCCTCGGCTACGTCGACGCCCGGCTGACGGCGACGAACCAGCCGCTGCCCCGCATCCCGCCGCTACGGGGAACGCTGCAGCTCGACATCCCGTACGGCGACTTCACCGTCAGCCCGCAACTGATGTACGCGGCCCGGCAGGACGCCATCTTCCGCGGCGAGACCGAAACGGACGGCTACTCGGTGCTGAACGTGATCGCGTCCTACACCTGGCCGCGCCGGCACGCGGCGCACGTGCTGACGTTCACCGGGTACAACCTGACCAACACGCTGTACCGCAACCACACGTCCTTCATCAAGGACCTCGCGCCGGAAATGGGACGCGGGATCAGGGTCGGCTACTCGCTGCGCTTCTTCTAGGAGTCGGCGCCCGGCCATCCCCGTCGGGGCAGGCGGAACGGAGCCCCGCGGCGGATGGCCGGGGCAGGCCCGCTGAACCCGACGCGCAGGGCCGGGCGCCGGTGCGGCCGTGTGCTACGCTGGACTCTCGGTGAGCAGCGACACCAGGTGGATCATCGGGACCGTCGTCGTGCTGGCGGGGCTGCTGTCGGCGCAGATGGCCGGGCAGCTCGCCGCCGTGAACGCCCGCATCGACGACTTGCGGGCCGACCTGACGACGCGCATCGACGCCGTGAATACGCGCATCGACGACGTGAACAACCGCATCGACGACGTGAACAACCGCATCGACGACATGGCTGCCCGGATGGATCGCATCGAGACGCGACTGGACGGGTTCGACACCCGCCTGCGAAACGTCGAGATCGCCTTCGGCAAGGTCGACCAGAGGCTCCTCACCCTCGAGCGCATCCTGCTGCCCCCGCGGGAACCGGCCGGCGAGTAGCCGAGCTCAACCGGCGCCGTCCGGCGCCGCGTTCCAGCCCGTCACGGCGACGCGGATGTGTCCCCGGATGCGCGGCGCCCGTCCGAAGGGTATCCGGCCGACCAGCGCTTCGCCGTCCCGCTCCAGCGACAGGGCGCGAGTGGAGGCGTTCGGCGTGCGGCTGTCCCAGCCGTACCTCACCCGCTCCCGGCCATCGGCGGCGTGCGCGACCTCGACGTTGAGCTTGTCGACGAACAGGAGCCCGCCTTCGTAGTAGTCTCCCGTCCGGCGGCCGCCCGCGACGTAGTCGGGCACGCGAATCTCGACCCGCAGGGCGAAGCCCGACGACCTCCGCCTGCGCACGACCCGCGCGCCGCGCATCAGGAAGGCGGTGAACAGCTTCGTCCGCCCCCCGGTGAGCTGCTCGTAGGTCCGGAAGATGGCGGACCCTTCGCTGTACGTGCGCCGGTTGAGCTCGACGGGCAGGCCGCGGACGCTGAACACGGTGTCGATGTGGTACGAGACGCCCACCTCCGCCTTCCCGGCCGCCGCCCGCTCCACGCGACGCGGCAGGGCAATCTCCACGTCCGCCAGCTCGACCAGCACGCGCGTGTCGCCGAAGAGAAAGCGCGACAGGTTCTGGTAGCCCGACTCGGAGTTGACGAGCCCGTAGTGGCCCGAGTGGCTGCGGTGCACGAACGCCCGCGGCGCACCGCGCACCGCCGCGTTCCTGATCTGGACGAGCCCGTCGCTCAGGGGCCCGGCCGCGCGCTTCGACAGTCCCAGCGCGGCGCCGTAGTCGCGCCAGTCGGTGCCGACCAGGCAGAAGACCCGCTCGGCCGGGTAGCGCCCGTGCAGCGAGTCGAGCGGCTCGTCGCCGGGCAGGTCGAGGAACTCGCGCATCCTCCGGGGGCCGAAGTTCCCCGCGTTGTTCGGATCGAGGAAGTCCCGCAGCCCTTCGAGCCATCCCAGTCCGCGGCGGAACTCGATGCCGCCGTGGGGCGTGCCGTACGTGAAGACCTTGTCCACGCCCTTCCGGCGCCAGTCGTCGGACCGCTCGCCGTCGAGGTCCGGAATGTCCCGATGCTGCAGGTAGCAACGGCAGATGAGGCCGCCCATGGAGTGGGCGACGAGGTAGGCGCGGAAGCGGCCCGCATCCTCGCCCTCGCCGAGCACGGCGCCGCGCACGTGCCGCAGGAAGCGCTGCAGCTCGCGGGCGTGGAACTCTATCTCGCGCCGCCTGCCGTCGCCCAGCTCCTCGTCGGCGACGTCGTAGTAGCGGAAGATCCAGATCGAACGGCCGGGGGTCGGCCCCTGCGGCAGGACCTGGCCGTCGCTGTAGGCGTCCACGTAGCCATGGTCCTTCATCAGCCGAATGACGGGCGACTCGAAGACGTAGGGCAGCACCTCGCCGGTGTGGAGCTGCCGAACCCGGGTCGAGCCCAGGTTGAACCCCGTGTACGGCGTCGAGACGGTCGCCTCGATTTCCCCCTGGCTGCCCGCGTAGCCGCGCAGGTAGACGATCGGATAGTAGGGCGCCTCGATCACGGCGTGCTTAAAATAACACATTCGGGATTGGCCGCCGCGTGGCCGTGTGCTACGCTGGATTTTCGGTGAGCAGCGACACCAAGTGGATCATCGCGACGGTCGTCGTGCTGGCCGGACTGCTGTCTGCACAGATGGCCGGACAGATCGCCGCCGTCAACGCCCGCATCGACGACGTGGCCGCCCGCATGGACCGCATCGAGACGCGCCTCGACGGGTTCGACGAGCGGCTGCGCAACGTCGAGATCGCCTTCGGCAAGGTCGACCAGAGGCTCCTCACCCTCGAGCGCATCCTGCTGCCGCCGCGGGAGCCGGCCGGCGGGTAGCTCCTATGGAATGGCCGCCCTGGGTCACGCCGGCGACGATCCTCGCCGCCGCGCTGTGGATCGTGCGAGAGATCCGCGCCCTGGGTGAGCGCCTAGCGCATCTCGAAGGCCGCATCACGGGCTGGCAGGACCGCAGCGCCGGCTCGCCGACGATCCGCAACGACAGCTAGATGCAGCGGCCCTGCTGTGCGGCGGGTTGGCCGCGCTGTGGCCGCATGCTACGCTGGATTTTCGGTGAGCAGCGATACCAGGTGGATCATCGGGACCGTCGTCGTGCTGGCCGGACTGTTGTCAGCGCAGATGGCCGGGCAGATCGGTGCCGTGAACGCCCGCATCGACGCCGTCAACGACCGCATCGACGATGTGAACGACCGCATCGACGACATGGCCGCCCGCATGGACCGCATCGAGACGCGCCTCGACGGGTTCGACACCCGCCTGCGAAACGTCGAGATCGCCTTCGGCAAGGTCGACCAGAGGCTGCTCACCCTCGAGCGCATCCTGCTGCCGCCGCGGGAACCGGCCGGCGAGTAGCAGGCAGCCATCCCGCACACCGCCGGAGTCCGCCGCCAGGCCGCTCGGAAAAGAGATCCGAGTTGGCCGCAGTGAGGCCGCGTGCTACCCTGGATTCTCGGTGAGCAGCGACACGAAGGCGATCATCGGCACCGTTGTAGGAACCGGCTTGGTGGTCGCCGGGATGCTGGCCGGCGTCATGTACGCGCTCATAGCCGGCGTGAACAACCGCATCGATGACGTCAACGGGCGCATCGACGACGTGCGGATCAGCCTGACGGTGCAGATCGACGGCCTGAGCACCCGCGTCGACGACATGGGCGCCCGCATGGACCGCATCGAGACACGCCTCGACGGGTTCGACGAACGGCTGCGCAACGTCGAGATTGCCTTCGGCAAGGTCGACCAGAGGCTCCTCACTCTCGAGCGCGTCCTGCTGCCGCCGCGGGAACCGGCCGGCGAGTAGGAAGTCGCACGACCGACCCTGCGCCTGCGCCCTTCATCGTTCCCCGCTGCGGTCGTACATCGACGGCTCGGAAGGTTCCGTCATGCGCGCGGCCGACATCTTCGTGTCGCTCTCCGACAACGTCCAGGAGCTTCGGCCTCGCGCCCGTCGAGGCCTTGGCGGCTGGCTTGCCCTGCGTGGCGTGGTGGACGATCCCGTCGATGACCGCGGCGGCGGCCATGGTGTTCGAGGAACACCTCGGACCAGCGCCCGAACGGCAGATTCGTCGTCACCATCATGGACCAACTGGGCCAGGTAGTCGGCCGGCGCCGGCTTGCATGACCGCGCTCAGCGCCATCGAAGCAGCTGGTGCAACTCTTCTCGTTCCGCGTTGGCCAAACACAGATCGCAGAGCGCGTACATGATCGCAAGCCCGACCGCCACGCCGAACAGGAACGCCAGAAACTCCATCGCGTTTTTCCTCTCCAGGCCGGGCTCCGTAGCGGGTGGGCGCGGCAGGACCTCTATTGGTTAGGTTATCGCGCATTGAGAGTGTGAACTGTAGATGGACGGTTTCGAGGTCTGTCAACGTGCGCAGCCGCTCGCAATGAATCCGACGCCGAGCACGCGGCATCAAGGGCCCGACGACGCTGCGGACCGGACCGGCCCCAGCGTGGCGCGGCCTGCGCATGTTAGGATTTGACACTCCGACAATGAAGATCGTCGTGCTCGGTGGAGACGGTTTCTGCGGTTGGCCCACTGCCCTGCACCTCTCGGATCTGGCCCATGACGTGCTCATCGCCGACAACCTGTCGCGTCGCCGGATAGATGCCGAGCTGGGCGCGGCCAGCCTCACGCCCATCCGCCCCATCGAGGAGCGCCTGGAGGTCTGGCGTTCGCTGTCGGGCCGCGCTCTGCGCTTCGTCAACATCGACGTCCGCCACCACGACATCCTGCTCGAGCTGCTCCGCGCGGAGCGGCCGGACGCCGTGGTGCACTTTGCCGAGCAGCGCGCCGCGCCGTACTCGATGAAGTCGCCGGCGCACAAGAACTACACGGTCCACAACAACGTCACCGCCACCCACAACCTGCTGAACGCCCTCGTCGAGACCGGCGGCGAGACGCACCTCGTCCACCTCGGAACCATGGGGGTGTACGGCTACGGCCACGACGAGCCGGTGGTGCTGCCGGACGGCTACCTCGACGTGCGCTTCGACACGGCCGACGGGCGCGAGGTCACCGACAGCGTCGTCTACCCGCCCAACCCGGGCTCCGTCTACCACCTGACCAAGGTGCTGGACGCCCAGATGTTCCAGTACTACGCCAGGAACGACCGCCTGCGCATCACCGACCTGCACCAGGGCATCGTCTGGGGTACGCAGACCGGGCAGACCCGCCGCGACGAGCGGCTGATCAACCGCTTCGACTACGACGGCGACTACGGCACGGTGCTCAACCGGTTCCTGATGCAGGCGGCGGTCGGCTACCCGCTGACGGTGCACGGCACGGGCGGCCAGACGCGCGCCTTCATCCACGTCCAGGACACCTGCCGCTGCATCGAGCGGGCCGTGGCCAGCGCGCCGGCGCGCGGCGCGCGGCCGCGCATCATGAACCAGATGGCGGAGGCCCACCGCCTGCGCGACCTGGCCGCGCTGGTCCAGCGCATGACGGGCTGCGAGATCGCCTACCTGCCGAACCCGCGCAACGAGCGGGCCGAGAACGACCTGCTGGTGAGCAACGACGCGCTGCGCGCGCTCGGCTGGGAGCCGATCAGCCTCGGGGAGGGCCTCATGGCGGAGGTCACCGACGTCGCCCGCAAGTACGCCCACCGGTGCGACCGCACGAAGATCCCGTGCACCTCCTACTGGACGCGGGAACGAGCCGAGGCGGCCACGCCCGTCGCCGCAGCCGAATGAGCGGCAGCCGCAACCGCTGCCCGCATGGGCACAAGTAGGCGCACCGGTGACCGACGGTTCTCGGGACGGCGGACCCCACGGTTAGGGGCCTCACAGTGGATGGCGGCCCTTGACCGCGCACAGTCGAGCTGCGTGTTCACGTCATCGCAGCGGCGAAGACAATGGGGCCAGTCCCTGCCAAGTCAGGAGTCGGCCAATGAGATCGATGTGCGACCGGCGGCGGAGCCGGCACGCTCGGCGGCACGGTTCGAGGCTCTCGCATCGCCGGCGAACCTACCAGCGCGTTCAACCATCGTGAGAGAGCACCGACGCGGACCGCCTGACCCAGATCTCGTCCACGCCCAACACGGCAACCTGTCGATAGCCGGCCGGGGCCATGATGTCCTCGTACGATTCACGGCCAGGGCGATTGTTCTCGATCGACAGCACGCTAATGTCGAACTCATCGAAGTCCATGGAACGGAGGACGGCTCGCTCGGCGCCTTCGACGTCGATCGAACAATAGTCGATCTGCCTAACTAAGCCCGTGGGCGCGGAGCAGCGCATCCAGGCGCGTCGAGCGCACCGTGAGGACAGTTCCGAGTGTCTCTCATCGCGACGTACTCTCTGCAACGTCTCAGCGTGATAGTGATCGATCAACCCGCCCATCTGGGTCAGCCCGGACGTCACCTCGAGGAACTCGGCGGCCCCGTCCCGGTCCGAAACGGCAGCCTGGATGATCCTGGCGCTCCGCGTCTCGCCGATCCGCCCCACAAGCTGCGGCGATGGCTCGACCATGAGGCCGGTCCATCCCAGCACCTTCTCGAAGAAGACGCAGTTGCTCCCGGTCCAGCCGTCGTAGCCGCCGATCTCGACGAACGTGCCGTCGCGCTTGTTCCTGAAGATGCGCTCGTTGAGATAGCGGTCCTGACCCGCCTGCGAGAAATACCGCGAGTGCAGGCCCAACTGCTTCTCCACCTGCCACAGCCGCATCCGGAGGTCCCCTTTCCTGTGAGCAGGCAGGTTCCTCTGCTGCAGACAGAGCTGGTACACCGCCTGGGCTTCTTTCAGGACGCTTCGAATGTCTCCGTTCACGCTCCGGACGACCTCGTCCACGCGCCGGCCGTGATACTTTCGCGGGTCAAAGCCAGACATTGGAGTTGAGGGCAGTTGCCAGCGCGTTCAGCGGGCCAACACGCGACGACCTGCGGGCGGCGAGCCGTCGCGCTGCTGGTCGCGCATGCCGGCCGGCCGGTCCGCTCGCGCCAGATGCGCCTCCAACTCGCGGCGCACCTCGCGGAAGACGCCGGTCCAATCGTTGGGCGCCGGCTGCCGGAACAGGCGCATCGTCGGATACCAGGGCGTGTCGGCGCGGTCGAGCATCCAGCGCATGTCGGGGGCGAACGCCAGCAGGTTCCAGACGGGCCGGCCGAGCGCGCCGGCCAGATGGGCCAGCATCGTATCGACCGTGATGACCAGGTCCACCTCCATCAGCGCGTCGGCCGTCGCCTCCAGACCGTCCAGCGCGTCGCGCGGATCGTGGACCAGCCCGCGCCAGCCCCCGCTCAGCTCCCGGGCGGGTGGCCCAATCTGAAAGCTGACGAACTCCGTGCCCGGCAGCTCGAACAGCGGCGCGAAGTCCTCGAGTCGGCAGGAGCGCCGGCGGTTCTGCTTCTGCGTCGGGTTGCCCGCCCACACGATGCCAACTCGGAACTGGCGCGCCGGGGGCAGAACGGGTGCCTGCCGCACGCGCGGAGGCAGATAGGGACACGGCGCTGGAATCGAATCGACGTCGTGCCCCCAGACGGCAGGCACGTCCAGCAGCGAACAGTGCCAGTCGGTCGGTGGCGGCGGCTGGTCGTCCGGCACCACCTTGTCGATGCCGCGGATGCGCCGCAGCAGGCCGACCAGCCGCGGCCTGGACGCCGCGACGACCCGCGCCCCGCCTGCGGCTACCAGCGGCGCGTAGCGCGCGTTCTGGATCACGTCGCCCAGCCCCTGCTCGCCGTAGAGCAGGATCGACTGCCCGGCGAGGTCCTGGCCCTCCCACTCGCGCCCGGATGTGCCCTTCGGGCGCCTGTCGAGCTCCTTCACCTGACGATACCGATCCGGCCAGGCAATGGCGTAGCGCCCCGCCAAGAAGTTGGCGCGGCCACGCGCGAGCCGTGCTTCCTGGTGGTTGGGATCGACCTTCAGCACGGCTCGGCTGCAGGCCAGCCCGTCGTCGAGGCGGCCTTGTCCGATCAGGCTCTGTGCCAGCGCCGCGAGCAGCAACGGCGAGTCAGCCTCCCGCGCCAGTCCAGCGCGCAGTTGCTCCTCGTCTTCTTCGTCATTGCCCAGCCAGCGCAGCACCTCGTGTAGATGCCGGCGCAAGTCGGATGACGCCGGATCGAGCGCGACCGCGCGCCGCAGGGCAGCGGCGGCAGCCGGCCGGAGCAGCCGCCAGAGCGCCAACCCCAACCCGGCGCAGAGCTTGCTGTCGTCCGGATGGCGGCCCAGCGCCGCCCCGTAGTGCTCGACGGCCTCATCGAACCGCTCCAGCCGCATGAGCATGGCGCCGCAGGCCCGCGCCGCTTCCAGGTTGCCCGGCTCGAGAGTCCAGCCGGCGCGATAGCGCCCCAGCGCACCCTCGTGGTCGCCCGCTTCCTTGAGCGCGTTGCCCAGGTTGTAGTTCAACTCCGGGACCTGCGGGCAGACACCTACGCCCTCGCGCAGCGCCTCGAGGCCTTCGTCCTTGCGGCCCAGGGTCCGCAACGCCATCCCGAGGTTGGACCAGCACGCGCATGTCTCGGGATGCTGCTGCAGGATGGCCCGGTAGGCGTCCACCGCGGCAGCGAGTCGGCCGTCGGAATGGAGCTGAATCGCGCGCTGGACAGCAAGACGCACGTTCATGACGAAGACACAAAAAAGGCCGACCAGCCACACGCTGGTCGGCCCTAGCGTCACTTTCCGCAAACAGGCAAAGAGATCTCTGCCGCGTCGCGGAGTGGTTCCGCTAAACGATGAAGTCGGAAACCTCCAAGGATACGGCCGAGTTGGTACCAGTACCACCGTATGTGTTCAGTATGAGATCCGCGGTGCCATCTCCATCGAAATCGATTGAGAGATTCGCGTCGCCGGACGATCCTGCTTTCGCGGCGGCAAGAATGGTCCTGAGTTCGCTTTCGGTAAGGGCCCGCGCAAATATAACTTCCTAGAAGTGCCTGTAGTCTCGCTATAGATCACACCGGTCTCGCAACGGTCGTGTCGGCGACCAGCCCCACCAAGGCGGATGCTTTCTGGATTCCGGGGGCCAGCGTCTGTTCAGATTTCTGGCATAATTGCGGAAACCGTTACCCGCAATGGTGCCACAATGAGACCAACCGAGTTCTCCGCCGACACGATCATCGCCTTGCTCCGCAAGCAGACCATCGCCACGCTGCCCGAGGTGACGGCGGCTCTCGGTCCCCGGGCCAGCAGGCGCACCGCTTTTCGCAAGCTCAAGGACCTCGACGCTCGGACCAGCTACTCGCATCGCGGCGGCTACTACACCCTCGACGCAATCGCCGACTTCGACGAGCACGGCCTGTGGTCCTTCGCCGGCGTCCGTTTCTCCCGCGCCGGCACCCTGGTCGCAACCGCCGAGTCGTTCGTCAACCACGCCCCGGCGGGACACTTCGTCGACGAGTTGGACAACCTGCTCGCGGTCGGCACCCAGGACCCGCTGCGTAAGCTCGTCCGCGACGGGCGGCTGACGCGGCACAAGCTCGCCGGCCAGTTCCTCTACTGCGCGGCCGACCGCGCGCACCAGACCCACCAACTGCGCGCGCGGCGCTTGTTGATGGCCACGCCCGGACTCGTGCGACCCCTGCCGGCGGCCGACCTGATGCCGGAGGAGCTGCGCGCCGCGATCGTGTTGTTCGCCAGCCTGCTCGACGAGCGGCAGCGACGTCTGTTCGCCGGACTCGAAGCGCTCAAGTGCGGGTGGGGCGGCGACCGGCGCATCGCCCAACTGCTCGGCATCGACCCGTCGACGGTCGCCGCCGGCCGGCGCCAACTCGTCGAACGCGACATTGAGATCGACCGGGTGCGGCGCGCGGGCGGCGGGCGTCCGCGTGCGGAAAAAAAACGCCGGAAGTCATCGCCCACATCGAAGCGCTGATGGACCACGAGACGGCCGGCGACCCGCTCAGCGGCCTGAAGTGGACACGCCGCACCACCGCCAAGGTCGCCGCCGAATTGTGCAAGCTCGGCACCGGCATCTGCGCGCGCACCGTCGCCCGGCTTCTCAAGAAGATGGGATTCTCGCTGCGGGTCAACCACAAGAAGCGGGCGGGCGCCTCGCATCCGAACCGCGACGAGCAGTTCCAGCACATCGCCGAACTGCGCGAGCGCTGCGCCGGCGAGAACACTCCGGTCATCAGCGTCGACACCAAGAAGAAGGAACTCGTCGGCGCGTTCCGCAATCCCGGCGCCAAGTGGGACCACAGACCCGAACTGGTCAACGACCACGACTTTCCATCCGCGGCCGAGGGCCGCGCCATCCCCTACGGCATCTACGACCCGCGCGCCAATGCCGGCACCGTCTTCGTCGGCCAAACCTCAGACACCCCGGCGTTCGCCGTCGACTGCATCGAGAAGTGGTGGCGCACCGAAGGCCACAAGCACTATCCCCAGGCCGAAGCCCTGCAGATCCTGGCCGACGGGGGCGGCAGCAACAGTTGCACCGCGCGCGCCTGGAAGTTCAACCTGCAGCATCGCCTCTGCAACCGGCACGGCTTGCACGTGACCGTGGCCCATTATCCGCCGGCCACGTCAAAGTGGAATCCCATCGAACACCGCCTCTTCTGTGAGGTCAGCAAGAACTGGGCGGGCCGCCCGCTCGACAGCTACGAGACCATCCTGAAGTACCTGCGCACCACACGCACCGCCACCGGACTGCGCGTGCGCGCGCACTTGGTGCGCAAGACCTACAAGACCGGCGTCAAGGTCACCGACGCGCAGATGAGGGAGCTACGCATCACACCGAACAGCTTCCTCCCCAAATGGAACTACACCATCGAACCCATGTAACGAAAAACGGAAGTTGTTTTTGCTCCGGCCCTAAGGTCCAGCGCCGTGACGTCGATCTTGTCGCTGGTCCCACCACGGAGGGAGATCTCCAAGTCCGTGATCGTGTCCGTGCCCCCGACCACGACGAAGGTATCCGCACCGGCACCACCGGTCAACGTGTTTGCGCCGGTTCCACCCGCCAACATGTCACTGCGGGAACCACCCATCATCGTGTCGCCGCCGCCGCCGCCCATCAGGGTCGTGGAGGCCCTCGCGTTTCCGATCAGCGTGTCGTCCTCGTCGCCGCCGATCACCTTCTCGATGCTGGTGTAGACTCCCGCACCGTCCGAGGTGGTGACTACATCATCACCCGTGTCGGTTGTACCCTGATCATCCGTCGTCACCACCTGGACGTTTCTCGCGTTGAGATTCACATAGACGCCGAGGGTACCTGCCGTCACAGGAGTTGCTTCGGAAGCGTCGATGGTGTCCATCCCGCCGCCGCCGTCGACCTTCATGTCCTGGCCTGCGCCGGTGGCGGTAGCTCGGGTCAGGTTCTCCGTAAGCGTCGTGGTGGCTGCGACGTCTGTCGCGGCTATCGGGCTGTCGTTGAGCATCACCCCCTGGTAGACGAACGTATCGTCGCCGGGGTTGCCCCACATCGAGTCGGCGCCATCGCCGCCGTTGATCATGTCGTCGCCGTCGCCGCCCAGGAGCGAGTCGTTGCCGTCGCCGCCCCTGAGCATGTCGTCGCCCTTGCCGCCGGCGAGGGCGTCATTGCCACCCCTGCCGGACAACTCGTCGTCGCCGCCCAAGCCCATGAGGACGTTATTGCCCATGGACGCGCCGGAGGCCGGCGCGTCGGCTCCTTTCAGCACGTCGTCGTGCATCGACCCTACGATGTTCTCGATGCCCACGAGCGAGTCGCCCTCGGCATCGCCGCCCATGCCCATCACCGGCGGCTTGCCCAGATCGATCGTGATGCCGGCATCGGACTTGCTGTAGCTGGCGGTGTCGCCACCGGTAATGATTCCGAGGGCGACGTTCATCGAGCCGTCCATCTGGTCATCTTCGCCCGGCGTCATCGTTTCGGCGTCGAACTCCCCGCCGAACAGCTTGTCAGCGCCAGGACCGCCGGTCAGGGTGTCTCTGCCGTTCTCACCCTTCAGGGCGTCGTCACCTATCTCGCCATTGAGGTTGTCGTTGCCGTCGCCCCCGTACAGGGTGTCGTTGCCCTTCCCGCCGTGCAGGGTGTCGTTGCCCCTCATGCCCTTGAGCATGTCGTCACCCTGGTTGCCGTAGAGCTTGTTGCCCGTGCTGCTCGCCATGGTCTCATCGGCCGGGGTGTCAAGGTCGTCGGCAACGGCCGCGCCCATGTCGTCGCCGGTGAGCATGTCGTCGTGCATGGACCCGCGCACGTTCTCGAGGCCCGCGATCGTGTCGCCAGTGGCGTCGCCGCCCATCGGCGCCGGCCTGAAGGATTGGGTCTGGTGTCGCAGATCGACCGTCACGGCCTCGGACGACATCGTGTAGCTTGCGGTATCGCCGCCCCTGTCGTTCGCGCCGCCGTCCAGATCGTCGCCGTCAGGACCACCCTCCAGCACATCGTCGCCCATGCCGCCGCTAAGAATGTCCTCATCCATGCCGCCGTACAGCATGTCGTCGCCGTCGTCGCCATTCAGAGCGTCAACGCCCATGTCGCCGTAGAGCATGTCCATCCCGTCGCCGCCCCACAGCTGATCGTCGTCGTCGCCGCCGCGCAGCAAGTCGTTGCCGCGCTCGCCGTAAATCCTGTCGCTGCCGCCGTTGCCGAACAGCTGGTTGTGAGCGTGCGTGCCGTAGAGCACGTCCCCGAAGTCCGAGCCCCAGAGGACCTCGATGCTGGCCAGCATGTCGCCCTCGGCGTCGCCCCCGCGGATCGGGTCCTTGTCGTCTTCCCTGTCGACAAAGTCGGTGCGCATGTCGACGTGAACGCCCCCCGGCGAATCCGTGTAGCTGGCGATGTCCATGCCGGGGCCGCCGTTCATCGTGTCCGCGCCGGGACCGCCGATCAGCCGATCGTCGCCTTTTCCTCCCAAGAGCGTGCCGCCGTACATCGGATCTCCGCCGTCCATCCCGCTCCACAACACGTCATTGCCAGTTGGTCCCCTCGTAGACTGCCATCTGTCACCCCTCCTGATTGGTCTCAATCCGCCACCTGGACGACAGTCCCAGCGGCCTGCCAAAAAACCATGGGTCTTCCCGAGCGGACCCAAAGATACCCTATACACCCAATCGATGCAAGGGTCGGATCGGCACCGGGCGCCCGCGCCTCGCTCAGCCCGAGTAGCGTTCGTTCGACTCCGCAGCCTGCAGGAACGCGGCCCGGCAGCCCACTCCACTGGCCGACCCACACCTTGGGGGTCGGGGGTTGGCTTCACGCGCGTCTGGGGAGTATATCACTCGGAGAAAGGAAACCACCCGTGACCGAGCAGAAATCCGACCGCAGCTCTTCGGGACTACCTTGAGGCCAAGGGGTATTGAGTTAGCGGGGTAGCTCATCGGCCGGGCCAGGATCCAAGGTTTTGGACTTGTACTATTTTCGGGGATACGGCATAACTGAGCGGTGCCCCGGCGACGGCCTCCGACCGAGCAGGACCCCCGCGATTCGCGCATTGAGGAACAGGAACGCGAGATCGCCCGACTGCGCGAGAAACTGACGCGCGTTGAGCGCGACCGGGACCAGTGGAAGCGCCGCAGCGAACGCCTCGAGGAACAGCTCGACGCGGCGCGGCGGGCAGGCTTCCGACAGGCAGCACCGTTCGCGAAGGACCGGCCGCAAGGTGGCGGCCGACGACCGGGCCAGCGTGCCGGTGCGCACTACGGTCGGCAGGGATGCCGTCGGCAGCCGGCCGACGTCGGTGAGGTCTACCGGGCGCCTGTGGGTGCGAGCTGTCCGGGCTGTGGTGGCCCGGTGGTGTTGACCCGCGTGGCGACGCAATACCAGGAAGACCTCCCAGTAGTGCGCGCGCGGGTGCGCCGCTTTGACATCGAAGTCGGCCACTGCTCGGCGTGTCGTCGGCGTGTTCAGGGGCGACACCGGCTGCAGACCTCGGATGATGATGGGGGCGGCCAGCGTACAGCTCGGTCCACAAACCGTGGCGCTGGTCGTGCGGATGCACACGCAGCTGGGCGTGCCGCTGGCGAAGGTCGCCGACCTGCTGCGGACGCAGTTCGGCGTCACCGTCACGCCGGGCGGTCTCGCCCACGTGCTGCACCGCGCGGCGCGGCAGGCCGCGCCGACCTACACGGCCTCGTGCCAGCAGGTGCGCGAGAGTCCCGTGGTCACGCCGGATGAAACCGGCTGGCGCGTCGGTGCCGTTCGCCACTGGCTGTGGGTCTTCACGCCCAAGACGACGGTCTACGCGATTCGAGCCGGCCGCGGCTTCGACGACGCGGCAACCATCCTCGGGGCCGACTTCGCCGGCGTGCTCGTACGCGACGGGTGGGCGCCGTATCGCCACTTCACCGACGCGTTGCGCAGTATGCCGATGTCCGGATTATGCCGATACCGATGCAGACACCGCTGCGGCAAGCGGCGTCTGCATCGAGGTCATCGGCATAATCACCACGCGCTGACGGGACAGAGACTCTTCTCTCACAGCGGACGAGAGAGGAGGCCTTCATGCCAGATCTGTCGCGCATCCCCGTCTCCGGCGCGCTTGAGAGGTTCGCAGCGGGTTTTGCGACCGAGCTCGCGCGGCAAGGCTACGCACCGCGCTCGATGCGAACGCAGTTGCATCTGGTGTCTCACGTCGGCCGTTGGCTGCATGCCAAGGAGCTCGACGTCGGCGATCTCCCGGAGCGAACGCAGGAGTTTCTGCGAGCCCGGCGGGACGCCGGGTACAAGCGGCATCTGACGGACAGGGCGCTACGCCCGTTGCTGACGCACCTCCAGGCGTGTGGCGCGATCCCGCCTGCGCCAACGTCTACCCCGACGGGGCCGGTGGACGAGACCCTGGCACGCTACCGGGACTACCTTGCCGTCGAACGGGGGGTGGGCGAAGCCACCGCGCATGGTTACGTCGATGCCGTCCGCCCCTTTGTGCGCCGCTACGTCTCGGCCGACGGCCTCGCACTAGACATCGATCACCTCGACGAGGCCGACGTAACCGCGTTCATGGTGACGCGTTGCGCTGAGCAATCCGGACGAGCCGCGCAACTGACGGCAACCGCGCTGCGCTCGCTGCTGGCCTTCCTCCACGTCACGGGGGCGATCGCGCGTTCCCTGGTGGAGGCTGTCCCGTCGGTGCCCGGCCGACGATTGGCGGGGCTACCGTCCCGCCTCGAGCCCCACCACGTCCGGCGCCTGCTCGCCGCTTGCGATCGCCGGACTCTCGGCGGGCGCCGCGACTTCGCGGTCATCACCACGCTGGCCCGTCTCGGCCTGCGCGCCGCCGAAGTGGCGGCGCTGCGTCTCGACGACCTGCAGTGGCGTGCCGGCGAGATCGTTGTGCACGGCAAGGGACATCGGGTCGAGCGCATGCCCCTGCCTACAGATGTGGGCGACGCGATCGCCGCCTACCTACGCCAGCGTCCGGCCCGCGCGCAGGGACGCGCCGTTTTCGTCCGCCTGCTCGCTCCCATGGGACCGCTGAGCCCGACCGGTGTGACGCAGATCGTGTCCGCCGCCGCGCAGCGGGCCGGCCTCGGCTGCATACACGCTCATCGCTTGCGCCATTTCGCGGCAACGCAACTGCTCAACGCGGGCGCTTCCCTGTCCGAGATCCAGCACTTCCTGCGCCACGCCCGCCTGCAGACGACGGCGATCTACGCGAAGGTCGACACGACGCCCTGCGTACGATCGCACGTGCGTGGCCGGGAGGTGCAGCATGATGTGCGTGCGCCAAGCCTTGGCCGACTATCTGGCGATGCGCCGGGCGCTGGGCTACCGCTTGGCGCGCGCCGAGAAGCTCCTCGGGCAGCTGCTGACCTGTCTCGAAGACCGTGGGGAAACCCGCCTGCGGACCGAGACCGCCCTTGCCTGGTCAACACTTCCCGCCGGAACGGATCCGAGCTGGTGGGCAAGCCGACTCACCGTGGTCCGTGGCTTCGCGACCTACCTGCACACGGTCGACTCCGCGACGGAGAAACCGCCTGCCGACTTGTTGCGGGCGCCCGCCCGGCGCGCCACGCCGTACCTCTACACGGATGAGGACGTGGTAGCCCTGCTCCTGGAGCGCCCCCGCCCGAAACCATCCCCCTCCTGACGTGCGCATGGGACGCCTACCGGACCGAAGACTGGCTGCTCAACGGAAGTGGCCGGAAGGCCCGGGCGAACACCTGACCGCGGCCGGGACCGACGGCGCCGGACGCTGGGCCGTCCACGCCGGACAGCGCCTCGCGGGCACGACTGGGAGTGCCTGCGACACATCACCGAGGTCCGGACCATCCGGCGGACCTGGTGGCGCACGCACTCGCAGAGCTGGCCCGCGCGCGCCGCGCAGCCGCGGGAACCGGGAGAGCTGCGGATCGCGCTCGACTGCGACCTGGGAGAGCCCCGTGCAGATGTTCCAGTTCTACGCCGCGCTCGGCGACGACGAGAAGCCGATCGGCTCACCGGAGCTCCGCACGTTGCCGACACGGACACGCCGACCGAGGCGGCCGTGGTCATCGAGACCAACCAGATCGCGGCGGACCTGCTCGGGTGGATCGCGTGGCTCCTGTTCGACGGCCGTGGCGTCAGCGCGCCGCGCTGACGCCACGGCCAAGAAAACGACTCCCGCAAGCGCCGGGGACCCGCTGGAGCAGCCTCCACGCGGCCGCCCTGGCCCCCGGCGCGCCCGACGCCCCCGGCCGGCACCTGACCGGCGCCCGCGCCAGCCGACCGCGGACCGCCGCGGTCTGAACCGTGTCGGACATCACGGATGGCGTCGAGTGTCCGGGTACAAACCCGCACAAGCCGCCGTCAACGGAGGATACCTACGCCCGGCCCGCCGCAGAGCGACCGACCCCGGAGGCCACACCTGCCATCGACAGGCCTTCATCAACGACACCCTCCCGGCCCGTTGACACTTCGCGCCGAGATAGCGATGCGCAACCACAACCGGCCGGGATCCGGTCCGGCCGGTGGCCGCCGGCAGCCGCCACAACGTCCGGCGATCGATGACGATGTTCCCAGCACATGCTCGACCGAGTCAGCGACATCGCGGCGATCAGCCGCATGAAGACCGCCGGCCGTCCGCAGGGGCGGAACTCCCTGAACGCGAGAGGCGGCGGCGCAACCGATGACGACGACCATCACGACGTGAGACGACATCCACGACCGATACGCGATCGACTGGGAGCTGTGCTCGCCGGCAGCCGCGACCAAGTGGGCACAGCTCGACACCGAGGCCGACGCCGCCTGGTTCGGGCAATGGGTGAATCCCTTCAGGCGAATCGTGCTGGCCCACTGCGACGGCGAACTCCAAGTGACGCGGTGCGACGACGACCAGGAGCTGGCCGCGGAACTCCACCGAATCGCCGGCCGGCACGGCGAGCATGACCGCTGGAAGGGAATCGATCCGTGGAACGACGCCCTCGCTCGACGCCTCGACGACGCCAGTGCCGGCGACCTCGTGCGTTCCGGCCGAAGGCGGCGCGGGGCCAACCCCAGCACCCGACGCGCCACCTTCGGAGGACAGGCGATGCCGGACGGAACCACAAACGTGAGGCGGCCCCACCGCGGCCCTGGGCGACCGCGAGAGCCTCGACCTCCAGCTCGGCGTCGATGCGCACCGCCGCGAGAGTCCGACGCTCGGCGGCGCCAGCAACGAGTTGCTCGGCCGAGCCACGCTGGGGTGGTGAACCGCGAGGGAGCAAGGCGACCACGACACATCCTCGCAAGGAAGCAACGCGTCACCGCCAAGCTCCACCGGCGGAACCCCGGGTCAGCACCCGATCCTGGACGGCCTGCCGAGAGCAGGCCGCCGTCCGCACGTCGCTGCCTGGAGGCCGATCACGGGCGCGTCGAGACGCGCTATGATGATTCGCGCGATCATCGGGGCAGGGGGAGAACGCCGACGTGCCCACCACGCAACCTGTCGTCAAGTTCACCTACGAGGACTACCGCACCGCTCCGCCGGACAGGCGCTACGAGTTGCTGGACGGTGATCTGATCATGGTGCCCGCCCCGAATCTGAAGCACCAGAAGGTACAGCGCCACCTAGGCCAAAGGCTGAGCCAGTTCATCGAGGAACGCGACCTGGGGGAGTTCTTCTTCGCCCCTTGCGACGTGGTTCTGTCCGACACCGACGTCGTGCAACCGGACCTGTTGTTCGTCTCCGGGGAACGCGAGCATCTGCTGAGCGGAGGCGACAACGTGGGGGGTGCGCCGGATCTCGTGGTCGAGATACTGTCCCCGGCCACCGCCGACCGGGACCGCGGCTACAAGCGTGCGCTCTACGGCAGACACGGCGTGACGGAGTACTGGCTGGTCGACCCGACAGCCGAGACGGTCTCAATCCACCGCCAACGGGCGGGGGCGCTGACCATGACCCGGACCTTCGGTCGGGAAGAAACGCTGCGCTCGCCGCTACTCGCTGGCCTGGAACTCCGCCTGGACGATATCTTCTCGTCTTGAGGCCAGCGCAGCTACCCGTCCATAGCGAACTGAACCACCTCAGGGGAGCCTCAGTCTTCCCGATCCGCTTGACCGCGCAGACCACCCCGCAGCAGCGCGGATTCGGCATGGGGCGAACGCGCTCGTCATCGGTGCTGGCCATAAGCTTTATGCTCCCACCGTCAGCGACGATCAAAATGCGCTCTAGCCCCGTAGAACCCGCAGCTCAGCCCTGCCGCATCCTCACCGGAGACCCGAACCAGCCGCACCCCCAAGGCCGCCGCGCCGCCGTACCCGCAGCCATGCGCCCCGAACACCTCGAGCAGTACCACCTCTACGACGGCGAGTCGAGGATCGTCAGCGCCGCGAGGCGGCCCACGGTCCCGCCGCCGTCGGTCCGATCGCCGTAGATGGCGGCCGAGTTGACGGCGTCGGTCCGTGACGGCGGCGGCCCTGCGGCGGTGCACGAGGAGACGCTCGGGAGAGACCGGCTCGATGTACGCACCTCAGCCCTCCCGCTGCCCTCTGCGTGCGCGCGGCTGCCCCGACCGTACGGCCAGTCCACCGGCTGGTGTGCCGCGCGCATAGCCAGCGGTGGGCGACCCGCAGCACCGCTCCTTGCCTCAGGCCCCCGCCTTCACGGCCCTGCCCGGCTTCACCGGCGCCAGGTTGGCGCGGCGCAGGGTGCAAAGGATCTCGTCGCGCGGGCCGAAGGCCTCCACCCCGCCGGCCTTGAGGACCAGCACCTTGTCGGCCAGCGCCATGATGCCGGCGCGCTGGGCGATCAGCACCACGGTGGCGCCGCGCTCGCGCACCCGCCGCACGGTGTCGGCCAGCGCCAGCTCGCCGTCGCCGTCGAGGTGCGCGTTCGGCTCGTCGAGGACGAGCAGCGCCGGGTTGCCGAACACGGCGCGCGCCAGCGCCACCCGCTGGCGCTGGCCGCCGGAGATGGGCACGCCGCCCACCCCGATCGGCGTGTCGTAGCCGCGCGGCAGGCTCAGGATGATGTCGTGCGCGCCGGCGAGCTGCGCGGCCGCCACGACGTCCTCGTCGCTGGCCGCGCCCAGGCGGGCGATGTTGTCGCGCACGGTGCCGCGGAACAGCTCGACGCTCTGCGGCACGTAGCCCACGTGGCGCCCGCGGTCGGCGTCGGGCCAGGCGGTGACGTCGGCCCCGTCGAGCCGCACGTGGCCGGTGGAGGGCTCGAGCGAGCCCACCAGCAGGCGCACCAGGGTGGTCTTGCCGGCGCCCGAGGGCCCCACGACGCCCAGCACCTCGCCGGCCGCGATGCGCAGCGAGATCTGGCGGATGATGGGCAGGCGGACGCCCGGCGGGACGTAGTTCACCTTGTCGAAGGTGACGTTGCCGGCGGGCCGCGGCAGCACCGTGCCGCCCTCCTCGGCCGGGGCGCGCGCGAGCAGCTCGGCCAGCCGCTGATACGCTGCGCGGGCGCTGACGAAGAGGCGCCAGGAGCTGATGAGCTGCTCCAGTGGGGCCAAGCCGCGCGCGGCGATCACGGCCGAGGCGACGATGCTGCCAGCCGACATCTGGTTGCCGATGACCAGGTAGCCGCCGACGCCCAGCATGGCGGCCTGCAGGCCGAAGCGCAGCGCCTTGGCGGCAGCCGAGATGCCGCCCGAGGCGTCGGTGGCCGCGGTCTGCTTGTCGAGGCTGCCCGCGGTGGTGTCCCGCCAGCGGCGCGCCAGGTCGGGCAGCATGCCCATGGCGGTGATGGCGTCGGCGTTGCGGATGGCGGCGTCGGCGTCGTTCAGCGCGCGCACCGACGCGCTGTTGGACTCGGTCAGCCGCTTGCGGGTGGCCAGGTCGTTGAGCGCGGCGCAGCCGAACAGCGCCACGGCGCCGCCCAGGCCGATCCAGCCCAGCACCGGGTGGATGACGAAGACGATGGCGAGGAAGACGGGCGCCCACGGCGCGTCGAACAGCGGCGTGATGCCCTGGCCGGCGAAGTAGCCGCGCACGGTGCCGAG
Source organism: Vicinamibacterales bacterium (assembly GCA_965222265.1). Classification (GTDB taxonomy): domain Bacteria; phylum Acidobacteriota; class Vicinamibacteria; order Vicinamibacterales; family UBA8438; genus JAAXGX01. The sequence continues at coordinate 2,205,566 of CBDCTP010000003.1, read as the reverse complement.
GTCGCGCAGCCCCTGCGCCGAGACGCCGCCGCCGGCGCGGCGCGCCTCGGCGATGGCGCCGCCCAGGATGGGGCTGCCCAGCTCGCGCTCGAACCAGGCCCCCACGCGCGCCAGGATGCGGTTGCGCACGGCGTCGAGCAGGCCGAAGGTGGCCAGCCCCACGGCCACCATGGCGCTGAGCGCCAGCAGCGTGTCGATGTTGCTGGTGGTCAGCACCCGGTCGTAGACCTGCATCATGTACATGGGTACGGTCAGCATGAGCAGGTTGACGCAGGCGCTGAACAGGGCCACGCCCACCCAGGCGCGCCGGCACGCGGCCATGGCCTGCTGCAGGGGGCCGGGCGGGCGGGCTTCCATGTGCGCTCTCAGGAGGCCGCCGGCACCTCGCGCCCGGCGGGGCGGTCGGCCGTCACGGCGCCGCGCTCGAGGCGCACCACGCGGTTGCAGACGCGCTCGATGAGCCGCTCGTTGTGCGAGGCCAGCACGAGGATGCCCACGTCGTCGAGCAGGGCGTGCAGCCGGGCGTTGACCTTCTCGAGGAAGGCGGCGTCGCCCGCGCCGATCCACTCGTCCATCAGCAGGATCTCCGGCTGCACGGCGGTGGAGATGGCGAACGCCAGGCGCGCCTTCATGCCGGCCGAGTAGCAGAACAGCGGCAGGTCGAGGTAGTCGCCCAGCTCGGTGAACTCGGCGATGTCGGCCGTGCGGCGCTCGATCTCCTGGCGCGTGAGGCCGGCGGCCAGGCCGCAGATGCGGATGTTCTCCAGGCCGGTGGCGTCGCCCTCCATGCCGAGCTTGAGGCTGAAGAGCGTGGTCACGCGGCCCTGGACGCGGACCCGCCCGCCGACCGGCTCGTAGACGCCCGCGATGGTGCGCAGCAGGGTCGACTTGCCGGCGCCGTTGGGGCCCACCAGGCCCACCCGGTCGCCCCGCCGCAGGCGCAGCGAGACGTCGCGCAGCGCGTGGACGATGACGGAGTGGCGGGTGCCGTAGCTGACGCGCGCCCCGATGCGGCGTCCCAGCAGCCGCTTCTTCAGCGAGCGGCTCTCGGCCCCGTAGATGGGAAAGTCGACGGCGACGTTCTCGAGATCGACGGCCAAAATAGCGCGATTACACCCGGTAGGGCACGCGGCTTCGATAGCGCGCGAAGACCAGCCAGGTCAGCGTCCAGCCGGCGGCCGTGACCGCCAGCACCAGCATCCAGGTTACCGCGGGCAGCCCCTGGCCCAGCAGCGGCGCGCGGACGAGCTCGATGAAGTAGGTGAAGGGATTGTACAGCGCCAGGTGCGAGCGGGCGCCGAGCTGGTCGGGAATCCAGATGACCGGCGTCACGAAGAACACCACCCGCATGACGCTGCCGACAATCTGCCCCACGTCGCGGAAGCGGGCGCAGACGGTGCCCAGCAGCAGGCCCACCCAGACCGCGTTGGCCACCACCAGCGCCAGCCCCGGCACGAGCAGCAGCGCGTGCAGGCCGGCGGCCACCCCGAAGATGACGGCGACCCCCACGTGCACCAGCCCGCTGTGGGCCATCGTCAGGAGGTTCTCCCACACGTCCTTGAAGACGAACATCGCCAGCGGGCGCTTCGCGCTCGTGATCCACACCTTGTGCCGGACGAACACGGTGCAGCTCCGGTTGACGGCGGCCTGCACGAACTGCCAGGCGATGAACCCCAGGGCCACGTGCGGCAGGTAACGCTCGAGCGGCATGTTGAACAGCCGCCCGTAGAGCAGCCCCAGCGCCGTGACGAGAACGGCCAGCGAGATGGTCAGCCACAGGGGGCCGAGGATGGACCGGCGGTAGCCGCGGCGCAAGCCCTGCAGCCCCATGGCGGCCCACAGCTCCCAGCAGCGCAGGCCGGCGAGGAGGTCGGCGGCCGCCAGGGCCGAACGGGACGGCGGCGCGGCGGGGGGCACCGCGGCGGGGGGCAGCGAGACCACCCGGGCCGGGGGCTGCGGCCGGGGCGGGGCCGGAGGCACGTACCTGGCCGGAGACCGCTGTCGGGCCCGGGCCGGACCCGGAGGCCAGTACCTGACGAGAGGCCGGCTCCTGGTCACCCAACCCGGGAGCCAGGACCGGGACCGCCGCCGCCGTTGACGCTGGCACGGGGACTGGACACGGCCTACACGTCGCTGCTCACGCGGCGTCACCCGACACGCGTCGGTTCGTCACCGCCGCGCGCAACCCCTCCAGCTTCGCCAGCCGCTCGCGGAGCTGCATCTGCCCGGCTCCCAGCCGCACCTGCCCTTCCCGCGGCCGGGCTTGGCCGGCCTCCAGCTTCGCCAAGCGGTCCTCCACCCTGGTCAGCCGCTCGCGCGCAACTCTCCAGTCTCCTCGTACGCTCTCAGAAGGCCGCCGGCACCTCCCGGCAGGCGCCGGCGGGGCGGTAGGCTGTCATGCGGCCGCCCACGAGCCGCGCCACGCGCTGCAGACGCGCTCGATGAGTCGCTCGTTGTGCGTGGCCAGCACGTGGTGGAATGGCGAACGCCAAAGCCCGAACTCATACCGGCCGAGTAGCAGAACAGCGGCAGGTCGAAGTAGTCGCCCAGCCCGGTGAACCGAGCGAAATCGGCCCCGCGGCGCTCGATCTCCTGGCGCGTCAGGCCGGCGGCCCTTGCGCTTCTGCGGCAAAGGCAACCGTCTTCGATTTGTCGCGGGGGCGCGGGCCACACGAGGTGCACGGCGCCAGCTTGTACACGAAGCCCGGTACCTGTCATTCCTCGCGCAGCGCGCGTCCCAGGCTGTCCACTATCGGCTTGAGCAGATAGTCGATGGGCGTGCGCGCGCCGGTGACGATCATCACCTCGGCGGGCATGCCGGGCACCAGCGCCAGGCGCGACAGGCCGGGCTGGTCCGGGTCGAGGGCGATGCGCGCCTCGTACCAGGACGCGCCGGTCCGCGGGTCGGCCAAGCGGTCGGCCGAGATGCGGATGACGCGGCCGGTGAGGCGCGGCGCGCCGAGCTGCGAGTAGGCCGTCAGCCGCACCTGCGCCGCCAGCCCCAGGGCGATGGTCTCGATGTCGTTGGGCGCCACGCGCGCCTCGATGATCAGCCGGTCGTTGGCCGGGACCACGTCCATCAGCCGCTGGCCGGCGGCGACCACGCCGCCCTGCGTGAACACCTGCAGATCCATGACGGTGCCGGCCACCGGGGCGGTGACGCGCGTGCGCTCCGCCACGTCGCGCGCCGCGGCCAGCCGCTCGCGCAGGTCGGACAGCCGCGTCTCCACCTCGCGCAGCTCGGCCACCACCTCGGCCAGCCGCACATTTCCCAGTTCGTCGATGATTAGGCGCGTTTCGTCGATGGTCTGCGCGATGCTCGCGATGCGCGCCTGGTTGCGGACGCGGTCGCCGACAATCTCCGTGTCGGCGCGCTCCATCTCCAGCAGCCGGGGCTTGGGCTCGAGCCCGCGCTCGACCAGCTCGCGCACCCCCTCGAGCTCCTCGGCCAGCAGGGCGCGGCGGCGGTCCTGCGCCGCCAGCTCGCCCTCGAGCCCGGCCGACTCCTCGCGGAGCTGCTCGATGCGCCGCTGGTGGATGGCGCGCTGGTTGGCCAGCGAGACGGCGCGCGCGCGGAAGATGCGCTCCTGGGTGGACATGACCTCGGCCGCGTCGGCGTCGGCATCGTTCAGGGCCGCGCCTTCCAGCCACTCCGGCCAGCGGATGGCCCGCCGGTTGTCGCGCTCGGCCTCCAGCCGCGCGTTGAGCGCTGCCGCCGAGCGGTGCTGCCCCTCCAGCAGGTCGAGCGCGGCGCGCGGCGTGGTGTCGTCGAGGACGATGAGCGTCTGCCCGGCGGCCACCTGGTCGCCGTCGGCCACCAGGATCTCGGCGACGATGCCCCCCTCCAGGTGCTGCACGGTGCGGCGCTCGGTGCTCACGCCGATGATGCCCGGCGCGATGGCGGCGCTCTCCAGCGGGGCCACCGCCGCCCAGGTGCCGAAGCCGCCCACGAACACCGCCACCACGACCAGCCCGGCGGTCATGCTGGAGCGGATGCCCATGTCATGGCGGCGCCCCGGCGGGGGCTCCGGCGCGGGCTTGGGGACGAGCACGGTGCGGGTTGGCCGGATCGTGATCTCTTCGCTCATGGGGAAATAACTATTGTACTGAATGCGGGCCCTGGCAGCCGTGCCGTCCCTCCGAGGGACGAGTCGAGTTCGAGGTTGCGAGCCATCCGGCGCCGGCTCCTACTCGAAGGCGCTGAACAGGGCCAAGCCCCATGCGCACCAGCACGCGGCCATGAGCTGCTGCAGGGGACCGGGCTGTCTGGCTTCCATGCGCGCTCTCCGGAAGCGGCCGCCACGTCGCGGCCGGCGGGGCGGTCGGCGGTCGCGCGGACCGCGGTCGTCCGGTCGTGCGTCGCGCGGTCGGCGGTCACCGAGCCGCTCTCGAGCCGCACCACGCGGTTGCAGACGCGCTCGATGAGCCGCTCGTTGTGCGTGGCCCGCAAGAGGATGCCCGCGTCGTCGAGCACCGCGTGCAGCCGGATGTTGACCTTGTCGAGGAAGGTGGCGTTGCCCGCGCGATCCACTCGTCCATCAGCAGGATCCCAGGCTGCACGGCGGTGGAGATGGCGAACGCCAGGCGCGCCTGCATGCCCGCCGAGTACAGGTCGAGGTAGTCGCCCAGCTCGGTGAACTCGGCGATATCGGGCGTGCGGCGCTCGATGTCCTGGCCGTCAGGCTGGCAGCCAAGCGGGGGATGCGGACGTTTCTCCAAGCTGGTGGCGTCGCCCTCCATGGCGAGCCTCAGGCTGAAGAGCGTGGTGACACGGCCCGCGACGCGGACGCGCCCCCGAACCGGCTCGTGGACGCCCGCGATGGACCCCGGCGCCGTTGGGGCCCGTCGGCCCACCCGGTCGCCCCGCCGCAGGCGCAGCGAGACGTCGCGCAGCGCGTGGACGATCACGGTGTGTGGCGAGTGCCGTAGCTGACGCGCGCCCCGATACGGCGCCTCAGCAGCCGCTTCTTCAGCGAGCGGCTCTCGGCCCCCCAGATGGGATAGCACCGCCCACTGCCGGCTGGCCTGCGTCCCCTTGTCCGCCGCGGCTCATCGATCCAGTGAAGAACCTGCTTGATGTGGACGGCCGCAATCGAGGTCACCGGCATGCCCACCACATCGCCGGCCCAAGGTCGCCGCCATCGCCCCCGCTCGCAGCTCCAGCGTGTCCCCGATATATAGGATGATGCGACTCTCGACCGTCAGCAGCGAGACCAAGGCGTTACGCAGCGTCGCCTTGCCCGATTCCGCGCTGCGCAGATCAGGACGTTGCGCGCGCCCGGGACACCAGGCATCTGCTCGACCACCCCGGGCAGCCTCGCGCGATCAGTTGGCCGACGGTGAGCGCCCGGCTGCCGAAGCGGCGGCTGGTGATCGCGACGCCCGGCGGGGCCGGCTGACCGCAGAGGGCCACGCGCGAACCGTCAGCCAGACGGACGTCGAATGACGACCGTCGTCGTTACTTCCAGGCCGAGCGGGCACGGGGGATCTGGACGGCGGCCGGCGCCAAGGCCTCTGGCTTCAGGGTCAGCGTGGCGAGCGCCGTCATGCGACCGGCGGGTTCGACGACGTTCGCCGGCCCGTCGATCACTACCGCCGCGAGCTCGTCGTCGAGCCCCTCCTCGTGCTGCGGCAGAAACGACTTCAGCACGGCGATGGTCGGCTCCATCTACAGGTTTCCGGCATCGCGGGTGCGCCAGTACAGACCGTGTCCCGGTCTCCAGGACCTATGATCATCTCAACTAACCCGAGATAATCTGCCTGGTCGACGTTTCGTTGGGTACTGCGGCCACGTGGCCGTCTGACACACCCTCCACGTCAGCCGCCAGACCTTTGCGGCGCAGGTTCAACGCAGCGTTGTCGTCGCGGTCATGGACCACCCCGCAGGTCGGACAACACCACGTCTCTTCCATGCCCAGGGCGGCGTTCACCGTCCCGCACGCCGAGCATGTCTTACTCGACGGATAGAACCGGTCGGCCTCGACGAGTCGCAGGCCTTCGCGCTGACACTTCCACGTGAGAAGCTTGAGGAAGCGACCGGGCGCCGCATCGGCCGTCGCACGCGCCAGGCTCCGGTTCTGCATCCACCCGGCCACGTGCAGCGACTCGACACACACCAGCCTCGACTGCTTGGCTATCGCCGTCGTGGCCTTGTGCGCCGCGTCCAGACGGAGGTCACTCACCCGCCGATAGAGGCGCCGACGCTCGGCATACCGCCCGTTCCGCCGGTTGCTGTGTTGGTTTTCGCCATGAGTGGCGCGCGACCGCGCAATCCGCCGGTTGACGCGGCGCAGCTTGGTCAGCGCTCCCTTCAATGGCCGGGGGTTCTCGATCGTCACCGCCGCCACGCCATTGTGCACGGTCGCCAGCCGGCGCAATCCCACGTCGACGCCGACAACCGCGCCGACCGCTTTCGCCGGCGGGTCCGGGAGTTCACAGACCACAGCCGCGTGCCAGCGAACGCCGTCATGCTTGACCGTGCACTCCCGCACTGGTCCGGCAAAACGGCACCTCTCGCGAGTGCGGACAGCGCCAATCACGGGCAGCTGGACCGTGCGTCCGTCGCACCGGACGGTATCCGGTCCGTTGTCCGCCCGGAACGCCATGCCGTGTTTGCGCGTGTGAAACCGGGGCGGCCGGCAGCGTCGGTGGAACGCTCGGCCAGCTTTCTTGGCCTCGCGACGCTCGCGCCAGAAGCGCTCCCAGGCTGCAGCGAGGTCGATCAACGCGTACTTGGCCGCGTTCTGGCTCAGCACCGTCGACCATGGCGCAATGCCGGCCTTGATGCAGTTCAACGCCCGCCGCAACCGGTAGTGAGAAGTCGCTGACTTCTCACCGGCATCGAGCGCTCGCCTGGTCTCGCCGACGCCCCAGTTCCAGGCGAACCGCGCCCAACCTGCGTGCTGGCGCAGCAGCGTCTCCTGTCGATCTGTCGGGTCAAGGGCAATCCGGTGCGTGATGATCACAACCGGCTCAGCTCCGCGGAGTTCTGCCGGACGGCATCGAGCAGCTTCTGCGTCTTGTGCGACCGCGCGCCATAGAGTCGGGCCGAGAAGACAGTGCTGATCTCCAGTACATCCTGGGCCAGCTCCTGCTCGAACGAGGGCTGTTCCCCGTGGTTGACGATGACGATCTCGATGCCCTGCTCCTCGCACAACGCAAAGATCAGATCGGCGCCGAACCGCAGCAAGCGGTCCTTGTGCATCAGAACGAGCCGCCGCATCCGCCTCCGGAGAATCAGTCCAAGCAGACGCCGCAGTCCCTTTTTGCGGTAGTTCAATCCGGAGCCCAGGTCGCAGATCACCTCGAATCGCCAGCCCTTTGCAGCGCAGTACGCTTCCAGCGCCGCCTGCTGGCGTCCAAGATCCGCCCTCTGGTCGTGACTCGATACACGGGCGTAAGCGATGGTCGGCGCCTCCTCGTTGGTCAGTCCCAACAGGTCGGCCAGCGAGTAGTAGCGAGTCCCGCCGCGCGTCTTGCGAGCTGGCAACAGCTCACCGCTCGCCTCCCATTTGCGCAGCGTCTCCGGAGTGGAACCGATGAGGCGGGCCGCCTCCCCGATCTTCACAAGCCGGGGCTCCATATGACCAGATTATGGAATATAAGTGAAGATTACTGCAAACTGTTACCACCCCCCACGAACAGTGGCCAGGAATGCACTGAATCCCGACCGCGGAGAGCAGAGACGGGACGACGAAGCCTTCCGACGCCACACGAATCCTGGCCGGATCGGTGAAGGCACACGAATTCCGGCCGAAAGCCGCCGCAAACGACCGGCCACGTGGCACCGGGACAACGCCAGGGGGAGACGCCGGGCCACGGGGGCGCAGGCCGGCCAAGAGAGAAGCGTTGCCGCCGACCGCATCGGGAGATCGGACGCGAAAACGCGAGTCGGGCTAAACTGGCGCAATCACGACGGACAGCAACACGCTGTGGACGATCGGAACCGGGGTTACCAGCCCGTGGCGAAAGTCAGGGGATCCGCACTCGACCGGCTCGATCGAGTTCCGTACACTGGACGGCATGGCGATGGGCAAGAAACCGGCGGCTCGACAGCCGTCGCCGATGTGGGTGACCACGGCGGACCTTCCGACGAACGCCGGGCATCCCTTCTTCGAGCGTCTGAACCGGGTCCTGGAGGAGGCAGGCTTCGACGCCTTCGTCGAGGGACTGTGCGGGGCGTTCTACGCTGCGCGGATGGGCCGGCCGAGTCTACGGCCGGGCCGGTATTTCCGTCTGCTGTTCATCGGCTATTTCGAAGGGTTGTCCTCCGAGCGGGGGATCGCGTGGCGGGTGGCCGATTCGCTGAGTCTGCGGTCGTTTCTGGACCTGGACGTGACCGAGGCGGCACCGGACCACTCGACGTTGTCGCGCACGCGGCGGCTGATCGACGTGGAGACGCACGTGGCGGTTTTCACGTGGGTGTTGGAGCGGCTCTCCGCTGCAGGCCTGTTGCGGGGGAAGACGGTCGGCATCGATGCGACGACGCTGGAAGCGAACGCGGCGATGCGGAGCATCGAGCGTCGGGACACGGGCGAATCCTACGAGGCGTTCATTCGGCGGTTGGCGGAAGCGTCGGGGGTGGAGACACCGACACAGGCGGATCTGGCTCGGTTCGACCGGTCGCGGAAGAACAAGAAGACGTCGAACAAGGAGTGGAAATCGCCGCAGGACCCGGACGCGAAGGTCGCGAAGATGAAGGACGGCCGGACGCACTTGGCTCACAAGGCCGAGCACGGGGTCGACATGGACACGGGGGCCATCGTGTCGGTGACGGTGCAGGATGCATCCGACGGCGATACGGCCACGCTGCCGGAGACGCTGATCACGGCGGCCGAGCAGGTGGAGTTGGTGGCGCCGGACGGTCCGGGGGTCGAAGAGGTGGTCGCCGACAAGGGGTACCACAGCGACGCGACGCTGGTGGCCCTCGGCGAGGTGGGGGTTCGGAGTCACGTATCGGAGCCGGAGCGCGGCCGGCGCTGCTGGCAGGACAAGAGGACGGGAGAGACGCCGCCGGAGAAGCGCGCTGCGCAGAAGGCGCTGTATGCGAACCGCCGGCGTGTGGGCGGGCGGCGGGGTCGTCGCCTGCAACGCTGCCGGGGCGAGGTGGTGGAGCGTTCTTTCGCACACATGTATGAGACAGGGGGAATGCGTCGGGTGTGGGTGCGCGGTCACGAGAATGTCCGCAAGCGGGTGCTGATCCAGGCGGCCGCCTGCAACATCGGGCTGCTCCTGCGCCACCAGACCGGCATCGGTACGCCCCGGAGCCTGCAGGGGCGGGCTCTTTCGGCGATTTGCCGCCTGATCGACCGTCTGATCGACCGCTGGGGGCGTCTGACGCGCGCCTGGGGGTTCAAATGGACACCGACGGCCCTCGTCGGCTCAATTGCTCATCGCCAAGCTGCCTGAACAGCAGGGCTCAGCGATCAGACTTCTTCCACGGGCTGTTACGGTGATCCTGTCGGTTGCGGGCGCCGCGAATCGCCGTGATCTCGGTCGTATCGCGTCTGATCGCGGACGTGCGCGCGGACATGCGCGCGGACATGCGCGCCGAACGCGCCGAAATCCGGGCCGACGTCCGGGCACTGACGACAGCGGTGCTGTCACAACAGCCCAAGCCGCAGTAGAGCACCGAACACCACCAGTCAGTCCGCCGATCCTACGCCGAGCCCCATGAGAGGGGACTGCCCGTCTCGTATGCCTGATGCTAGTTCTCGGTCATCGTCCTGCTGACTCGTTCTTCAGTTTCGGCAATCCTACCACCGGCTGCTGCCTGGTCTCGTCGCTGGAGGTCAGTGGTAGACTCGCATCCGGGTGCCCCGCCTTCGCGGGGGATAGACCGAAGGCGTCACCACCGCCCGGCGATGGCAGCCAATGCCCCGCACGCGCGGGGATGCACCGTAGCTACCGTGGCGCAATAGGGGACCCCGCGCACGCGGGGATGTCCGGAAGTCAACTTCGCAGTTTTCTCAATGGCGGACGCCCCGCACGAGCGCGGAGGTGCCGGGAGGGCGGAAGCCGCACCTGCTGACCAGCAGAATGGCCCCACCGCGGATGGGGCGCAGATGCACCGAGAAAGCAGGCCGGCCAGGACTACAAGCTGCGCATCCGCAGCCAGAGCGCCGCGAACATGACGAGAAAGACGGCGCCCAGCAAGCGGGCCACGAACTCGAGGACAGCGGGGTCGCTCACACAGCACTCCTCACGACGGGCGGCACGGCGTCGAGCTGCACCAGCGTGCGCACCTCGATCAGCCCGTCCGCGTCGGTGGCGTCGTAGTCGACCACAACCGTCACCGTGAACGCCTGCTCCGCCGACGCGTTCCCCTCCTCGCCGTCCGTCGCCGTCACCGTGACGACCTCCGTTCCCGCCCCCACCGGCGTCACCATCACCAAGCCGCCTTCCACCGCCACCGTTGCCACGTCGTCTGCCGACGACTCGGCCGCATACATCAACTCCTCATCGTCGGGATCCTCGAACGCCGAAACCACGTCCACGACAACCGGGCTCGCTCCGAAGGTCAGCGTCCGATTCGGCAACGTCCCCACCGGCTCGCTTCGATGAACATCACCTCGCCGCTCCCGACCGTAGTGCGACACAGCCCGAGCGCCACGCCCAGGCGCTCTTTTGCGGCTAGCAACCTGGGCGCCAGGCGGCCCGGCCGCCCCGAGCATGCCGCCGACCATCGCCGACCTGACTTCTACCGGCACCTCGTCCCCCTCGGCCCGGCGGCGCACAGCCCTGCCGCACACCGCGCCGAGCGCGCCGGCCAGTCTTCACACCCCCGCCCTCCGCGTGTAGCCGCGAACGATCGCTTCGTCAGTGAAGGGCACCTCGTCGGCCGTCACCGGTGGCGCGCGAGCTCGAGGGGCAGCAGGTGGTCGGCCGTGATGACGCGCTTCTCGGCGTCGGTGTACCCGGACAGCTCGATCAGCGTCAGGTGATCCTGCTGCATAGCCGGTAGGGAATCGAGGCTGGCCGCGGTCGCCACGCCGAACGCCCCGAAAGGCGCGGAACAGGATAGGATCGCAGTAGGGAGGATCGCATGGCTGTCGTGCACATTGAGGCGGAGATCCCGTGGCGGATCGGCCGCGCCGACGGTGAGCACTGGGTTGGCATATGCGATCCGCTCGACCTCACCGTCGAGTCCGAGACATGGGCGGAGCTGATGGAGGACATCGGGCTGACCCTCGATGCGATGCTCCGCGACCTACTTTCCAACAATGAGCTGGACCCGTTCCTGCGGGATCGCGGGTGGACAGCCCACGGCCCCACCGACGACGCCGAGGCCGTCCGATTCGACGTCCCGTTCATCCCCGCGCTGGTTCAGCCGGATGATTCGACGGCAGCGGTTCATCGCTAAGGATGCTGCCGGAAATTACCTTGCTACATCGAGGGCGTGCCCATGAGCGAAAATCGGGCTGCGCCTTGCCGAAGTCGGCAGATTTATATCGATCACTGTCCTAAGGTCCGGTCCTTGGGGTACGCGTACAAGTCGACGCAGAAGCGCACGTACCTCTATCGCAAGGCCGGCGGGACCCGCTACATGTCCGTGCCGATGCGAGACCAGCTCACCGAGACGTACGTGCGCTCTGCGCTTCTCCAAGCCGGATGCTCCGCCGACGAGATCCGGGCGTTCCTGGAAGATCATGCGACCTCACCGTGAACCCGGCATTCGGCGCGACGCGAGCGGCCGGATCCAGGCCTATGTCCGCGCTGGCGGGCGGTTGCGATTCAAGCGCTTTCCGGTCGGCACGTCGCTGGCAACGGTTCGGCGATGGCGCCTGGACACGCAGGCCGCGTTGCGGTCGACGCAGCGACCCGCGGGCACGCTGGGCGCCGACATCGGCCCGTTCCTGCGCCAGATCGCCGATCGACCGCGGCTCGTGGCGGAGCGGCGACAGCAGCTCGAGTGGTGGGCGGCGCGCCTCGGCCACCTCCGCCGCGACGCTATCACGCCGGCTGACGTGCGGGCTGCGCTCGCCGAGCTGCGGCAGACGCATGCGGCGTCGACCTGCAACCACTACCGCCAAGCCCTCGTCTCGCTGTACCGCGCGCTCGATGGTCGCGATGCGCCGAATCCGGTGCGGGACGTCAAGCCGTTCACGAGCCCGCCGCCGGAAGTGCGCGGCCTCTCCTACGACGTGGTCCAGCGCATCCTGGCCGCGATGTCGGACCAGGGCGGCGGGGTGGTCAAGGGGCAGCCGCGGGCGGCCGCGTCCGCCGCGAAGGCCCGCTGCCGCGTCCTGGCGTTCACCGGGCTGCGGGCCGGCGAGCTGATGCGCTACCGGCCCGAGCACTGGAACCGGACCGCGCAGACGCTCGTCGTCTGCACGGGCAAGGGCGGCCGCTCGCGCACGATCCCGCTCAGCGGCCCCGCCGCCGAGGCGCTGGCGGATCTCGAAGCCCTGGGCGCGGTCGGACCGTTCTCGACGTCCACCGTCCACCGCGCGTTCGTGCGGGCCGCGGCGCGGATCGGGATTCACGGGGTCCGCCCCTACGATCTGCGCCACAGCTACGGAACGGCCCTGTACCGCGTCGGCGGCGACACGCGGCTGGTCAAGGACGTGCTCGGCCACTCGGACGCGCGGATGACGGAACGCTACACGCTGGGCCATGTGCCGGAGGCGATGCGCCTGGCGACATCCCGTTTCGAGGAGCACCTCGGGGCCCGGCCCGCCGCCCCGGCCGCCGGGAAGCGTGCGGCGGGCGGTGCAAAAGTTAGCGGCGGGAGTTAGCAGACTTCGCAAGTCGTTGATACATAGGGGTTTGCCGTCCAGACAAGCGGCCTTCTAAGCCGAGGGTCGCAGGTTCGAATCCTGCCGGGCGCGCCACGCCCCCATCCCAGCGGTTGGAGTTGGGGATAGGCACCTTCTCAGCGCTGACGTTTCCGTCTAGCGTGGGAATCGGGCGATCCCATAACTGCCCCTGATCCCGCCAATCCAGATCTCATCATTCGCCTCGATGGCCACGGTGCCGAGCTTGAAGAACTCGTTTCCCTTGTAGTCCACCAACTGCCGGACTTCAAACGTCGTCGGATCGACCTCGGCCACGCGAGCGGCCGACGGCTCACAAGGATCAACGTCTTCACACTGGGTCAGGTGGCCGGCGACGATGACTCTGCCAGCGGTTCCCCAGCGCACGTTGTCGACGTTGAAGCCAACCGCAATCCGGTCGACGCGCACCGGACTCTGGCCGCGTGACAGCCGCACCAGCGCCCGATCGCTCCAGCCCCCAATGAAGAACCACTGCCCATCATCCGAGGACACGAGACCGTTGGGACCGGGCATCTGGCTACCGGGCACTTCGACCCAGCCCGTCGTGGGATGCCATTCCCAGAGCTCCCCACCTTCGCGGTCGAAGTTCGTCGCGCCAAGATAGCCGTCCGGCAGCGCCGTAATGGAGTTGATGCGGCTGGTGCCCTCCGGTGCCGGGATGCATCCGATCCACTTCATCGTGGGCACGGTGCCGCCGACGTCCAGCGCAAAGACTTCGATGGCCTCGCGTGCGCCATGACCAACCACGTAGAGTGTATGCACATCGTCGCGGCCCTCCCGCAGGGTCAGTCCGTGTGGCTGGAACACGTTGTTCGGACCGGGGCAGGCGCGATAGGTATCGCGGTCGTGCTCTGGCGGCAACGCTCCCGCGGGAAAGATCTCCTGGGCGCGGTGATCACGAAGGCTCACCGCGTAGAGGGGACCTTCCGTGGCGGAGTATCGTCCCGATGCGATTACCCAAGGGGCGCCCGGAACCGGGTAGAGATCTTCCGGATTGGTTGTGCCGCAGACGAACTTCACATCTCCGGCGGGATCGCAGGTCTGGGCACCAAGAGGGTGCCCGCTGACAAGACCCAACACCGACGCGAGGAGCAGGAGCACTCGCAACATGGCGCACCTCCAGACTTTCGTGACGCCTTGAAGTATACCAGCGCTGGCCAGCGCCGCTCCGCTCGTCGGCGGGCCGCTGCTCACCGTCTTCGGCAGGTCAGCCGCAAACGCCAGAGGGCGCACGGCTCAACGCACGCGGTGCGCCAATTTCCGCGGTGGAAGCTCGGACACCGGTGACGGTAGCGACAGCCTAGCAGCCCCGCTCGGGCGGGGTGCCTTCGAAACGCTCGGTCACGGCCGAGAGCTGGACGATCAGGCCATCCGGGTCCGGCACGAGGACGCTGGTCGGTCCGGCCTGCCGCACGCCCTCGAAGCCGGCCTCCTCGAGCGCACCGGCCACCCGCTCGGCGTCGAAGTTCTCGATACCGACGCCGAAGTGGTCGATCTCGCCGGCCACCGCGCTGCCCGCGGTCAGGCTGCAGTTGCCACCCTCCACCGGACAGAGGCTGATCAATCCGCCGTCCGGGAAGTCGAGCGCGTAGGCGTCGCCGACGATGTAGCGGCGCGGCGGCAGGCCCAGCAGGTTGCGGTAGAACCGCTCCGACCGATCGAGGCTCGCGACGCCGACGTTGACGTGCTGCAGCGAGCGCGCCCGCAGCGGGCTGCCCTGCGCGCCCGCCGCCGCCGGCACGGCCAGGGCGGTGAGCGCGCCCAGCAGTTGCCGCCGCGTCAACCGGCCATCCTCGTACTGCTTCAACAACGTGTCGAACGACTCTGTCATCCGGATCCTCCCTTCTGCCGTCAGAGCTACGGGTGCGCGTCGTCGGGTCCGCCGAGGCGCACGAACTTCTGGATTCGCTGGCCGGAGTTGACCTCCGTGGTGTACAGGTTGCCGCGCGAGTCGACGGCCAGGTTGTGCAGCCGGTGGAACTGGCCGGCGTACATGCCCATCCGGCCGAAGTGGTCGCGGACGGTCAGCGTCGCGCGATCGAGGATCCAGACGACGTTGTTCGTGCCGTCGGGGATGAACAGCCACTGCTGGGCCGGATCGACCGAGAGGGTCACGCCCGAGACCGAGCCGCTGCCGAGCGTGGCCGGACGCACGAACGCCTCGCGCAGGAACGTCCCGTCCTTCTGAAAGACCTGCAGGCGATCGTTCGTGCGGTCCGCCACGTAGACCAGGCCGTCGTTCGAGACGGCGACGTCGTGCACCGGGCTGCGATAGTGGCGGATCGGCTCGGCGTCGGGATCGTAGGCCGGCAGCTCCGCGTCGTCGGGCCGCTCCCCGTAGGCGCCCCAGTGCCGGCGGTAGGCGCCGGTCTCGGCGTCGAACACGATGACGCGGCGGTTGCCGTAGCCGTCGGCGACGTAGACCTCGTTCGTTTCGGCATCCACCCTGATGCCCGCCGGTCGGCCGAGGTTCTCGGTGTCGTTGCTCCCGCCGCTCTGCCCGGCGCGGCCGATCTGCAGCAGGAACTCGCCGTCGGCGGTGAACTTGAGGATGTGCGCGTCGGTGGCCGCGTTGCCCCCGACCCAGACGTGCCCCTCGTGATCGATGTGAATCCCGTGCTCGTTCTCCGGCCATTCGTATCCGTCGCCGGGGCCGCCCCAGGAGCGCAGCACCGTGCCGTCCGGCGCGAACTCGATCACCGGCGGCGCCGGCACGCAGCACATCCCGTGCTCGCCGCTCTGGCGGGCGTCGAGCGACCGCGGCCGATGGACCAGCCACACGTGGTCGTCCGCGTCGACCGCCACGCCCGCCGCCTGGCCCAGGATCCAGTTGTTCGGCAGCGGCGGCGGCCAGAACGGATCGACCCGAAACTCGGGGACCTCCGCGGACTCCGACTGGCCCGCCGCCGTCGGCGGCAGCGCCAGCGCGCCGGCCAGGACCGTCCCGAGAACCATCACGACGAGACCCCTTGCACGCTTCCAGCTGTTCATCGACATGATTCCTCCCCGGACGACACCCTGCCGTCAGACACGAAACGTGGACAGCATAGCCCAGCCCGCACCCGGTTGGGGCTCGCGCGTATACGCGCGTATAATCGTCCGGACCTGTGCCAGGGCGGTGCCGCGACCCCGCGTTCGAGCAGATCGGCCTACAACAACATGCAGCTCTTCCAGAGCGCGGACCACGTCGTCATCCTCAATCAACGCGCTGTCGGGCGCGCGCGCGGCGGAAGCGGCGCGCTAAGGGAGGTTCCCATGCATCGGCTCGTACCGCTGTTCGTCGTCGTCGGCGCGTGTCTCCTGGGGCTGCCCGCGCCTGGCGCGGCACAGTGCGAGCCCGAAGGCGACGTCGCGTTCGTCTGCGGGCCGGTGAGCCCGGAGGACCTGGTCGCCGTGCCGGACACGCCCTGGATCGTCGTGTCGAGCATGGAAGACGAGGGCTATCTCAGCCTGACCGACAGCCGCGACCACACGTCCGCGCTGGCCTACCCGCTGGAGACGTCCGAGCCGCGCCACGACACGGCGACCTACGGCGCGTGTCCGGGACCGGACATGAGCGCGTTCCGGCCGCACGGTCTGAACCTGCGCCGGGGGGACGGCGGCGTGCACACCCTGTACGTCGTCCGCCATGGCGCGCGGGAAGCGGTGGAGGTGTTCGAGCTCGACGCCACGGCGGAGACCCCGGCGCTCACCTGGATCGGCTGCGTCGTGGCGCCCGAGTCGGTCAGCCTGAACTCGGTGGCGGCGCTGCCGGACGGCGGGTTCGGCGCTACGAACTTCAACCTGGAGCAGGGGCAGGTCTGGGAATGGCAGCCCGCGGCCGGCTGGACCGCGGTCCCCGGCAGCGAGACGGTGGGTCCGAACGGCCTCGAGGCCTCGCCGGACGGGCGCTGGTTCTACATCGGCGGCTGGGGCACGCGGTCGCTCATCCGCGTCTCGCGCGGGCAGACGCCGCCCAGCGTCGACGCCGTCGACGTCGGGTTCCAGATCGACAACGTGCGCTGGGCCCCCGACGGCTCGCTGCTGGCGGCGGGACACCTCGGCGACGGCCCGGAGGGGATCTTCGCCTGCCTCGGCGAGCGTGCGTGCGACGGCGTGACGTCGCGGGTGGCCACGGTGGACCCGGAGGCGCTGACGGCGCGGGAGATCGTCCGCTACCCCTCGAACGACAACGTCATCCTCGGGACGGTCGCCCTGCAGGTCGGCGACGAGATCTGGGTGGGCGGCATCGGCGGCAGCGACCGCATCGCGCGCTTCGCGGCGCCGTAGACAGGTCGTCGCGCCGGCTGCGTCATCCGCCCTGCGAGGCCCTGAACTTCGCCAGCTCTTCCCGCACGGCGCCGACCACGCGGGTGATCACGGCCACGTCGTCCACGAAACCCACGCCCAGAATGAAGTCCGGCACGAGATCGGCCGGCATGAGGAAGTACACGACGGCGCCGACGATGAGCAGCAGGTTGGCATTCGCGACGCCCGAGTACGTGCCGCCGGCCCAGGCCCGCAGCAGGTCGAGCATCGTCCTCAGCTCCTCGATCACGGGCTCGAGGCTGCGCGCCCCCCCGGCCGCCGCCAGCTTGCGCCATGCCTGCTCGCTGACCCGCAGCAGCTCCCGGGGCGACGCGACGAGCCGCCGGGCACGTGCGCGCGCGAAGCGTGGCAGCTCCATGGAAGCGAAGGGGAATGTTATCGTGATCCTGTTGGCCCTGCTCGTGCTGGCGACCGGTCGCGCCGCGAGCGCGGGCGGCGACGGCGGCTCTGACGATCAGCCCCGCGGCTACGCGGGCGCGCTCGTCGGCTCCGGCCGCATGTACACGCGGATCGTCGACATCGACGGCTTCGCGAACTGGGGCCAGCCCGGGTCGGGCCTCGACTACGACGACGTCGAGCTCGTCGGCGGCGGTCTGGTGGGCAGGCGCTTCGACGTCGGCGGCGCGCTGCTCCGGATCGAAGTCGATGCCGCGGCCGGCGACATGGCGGCGGCGACGAACCGGCTCGATCCGGTCGGCCTGGACGAGACGGCGGAGTCGGAGTTCCGCTGGATCGCCACGGCCGGCGGCGGGATCGAACGGGCCCTCGGCCGCGTGGCCGTGTTCGCCACCGGCGGGCTGGCGATCGCCGGAATCGCCGACTCGGTCACCGACATCGACTACAGCCGCACCCGGCCGCCGCGGATCGACCCGGACGATTCCTTTCACGACGTCTCGACCGACATCGGGTGGCTGGTCAGGACCGGGGTCGAAGCGTCCCTGACCTGGGCCTGGGCGCTGCGGCTCGACGCTTCGTACCTGGATTTCGGGCGCCGCACCTACGAGGTGAACCGCTCCGGCGACAACCGCTGCGGCCCGGGAGGACCGCGCAGACCCTGCCCGTACAGCATCAGGCACGAGCTCGGCCTCGTGCGGCTGGCGGTCGTGTATCGGTTCGCCCTGTAGCTGATGCGAGGCGACCTCGCGCCCCACGGAGGAGAGCCGGCCGCTTCCGCGCCACCGGGGCCGGCGCGTCCCCTGCTCAAGTGGGCCGGCGGGAAACGGCAGCTCCTGCCGCAGATCCGCCGGTTCTATCCGGCGCGCTTCGAGCACTACATCGAGCCGTTCGTCGGCAGCGGTGCCGTGTTCTTCGACCTGTACAACCACGGCTGGCTGGCGGGCCGGCGCTCCGTCCTGATCGATCACAACGCCGATCTGATCGGCTGCTACGCGGCCGTGCGGGACCACACGGCCGAGGTAATCCGGCACCTGTCCCGTCTGGCCGCGGGCCACGCGGCGAATTCCCGCGAGCACTACTACACCGTGCGCGACGAGCGGTTCAACCCGGCCCGCCTCCGGATCTTCAACGCCGGCGCCCCCGGCGCCGACCGCTACACGCCCGAGCTGGCCGCGATGCTCATCTACCTCAACCGGACAGGGTTCAACGGGCTGTTCCGCCTGAACTCTCGCGGCGGCTTCAACGTGCCGATCGGGCGCTACGCGAACCCGCGGATCTGCGACGAGGCGAATCTCGAGGCGGTGGCGACGGCGCTGGCGGCGAGCGTCGAGCTCGTGCGGGACAACTTCGAGCGCGTTCTCGCCCGCGCCGAACCCGGCGACTTCGTGTACATCGATCCCCCCTATGCGCCGCTGACCCGTACCGCGCTGTTCACGGCGTACACCGCGGGCGGGTTCTCGCTGGCCGACCAGGAACGCCTGCAGGGGGTGGTGCTCCAGCTCGCAGCCCGCGGCTGCCGGGTGCTGCTCAGCAACTCGACGGCGCCGGCCATCGCCCGCCTGTACGACGGCAATCCCGCAGCCGTGTCCGCGGGCCTCCGGGCCCACAAGGTACCCGCCAGGCGGGCCATCAACTCCGACGCGGCGAAACGCGGCGCGGTGCTGGAGTATCTGGTGACGAACATCCCGCCCGGGGGAGAATGGGGCAGACATGCCGCGCGATGAGGCCCCGGCGATTCCCGGTAGCGAAGGCGGCGCCCGGGAGCGAAGGGTCCTCGTCGTGTACGGCCGGGACGAGCACGCGCGCGCGGAGCTCGAGGCGATGCTGCGACGCTGGGAAATCGAACCCCTGATTCTGGGCCAGCTCCCCTTCGAGGGGCAGACGGTGATCGAAGAGCTGGAGCACTATCGGCAGGAGGTCGCGTTCGGCGTCGTGCTGGCAACGCCCGACGACGAAGGACGTCGCAGCGGACGACCGGACGAGAAGCGCCTGCGCGTCGGGCAGAACGTCGTGCTGGAGCTCGGCATGCTCCTGGCCAGCCCCGGCCTGGGCCGCGGGCGCGTCGCCATCCTGCTGCAGGATGGCATGGAGCGGCCCTCCGCCATCGAGGGGCTGATCTACATCGGCTTTCGCGACAGCGTCACCGAGGCCGGCACGGAGCTGGCGAAGGAGTTGACCCGGAACGGTATCCCGATCGCCATTCACAACCTGTAGTCCAGCGGGGCTCGGAGGCTGTCGGCGTCGGGCTGAGCGCAGCTGTCAGGCCGGCGACGGCGCGAGGTCGTGCTCCAGGGTCACTCGGTTCCAGCCCCCCGCGAACTCGTAGGACAGGCGGTCGGCGAAGCTCTTCACCAGGTGCAGCCCCAGGCCGCCAATCGGGCGTCTCGCCAGCGACGACGTCACGTCCGGCTGCGAGTCGCGCGTGGGATCGAAGGGGTGCCCGTTGTCCTCCACGATCAGCACCAGCGCGGCGGTCCCCAGGCGCAGCGTGATCCGGATCTCCGGCTCACGCACGCCGCCGAAGCCGTGCATCACGACGTTGGTGATGAGCTCGTCCAGCGCGAGATTGATGATGTACACCTTCGGATCCGGCAAACCGTGGGTGTCCCCGAACTCCTCCACCCGGCCCGCCAGCTCCTGCACCTCCGACAATCGCGCCGGGATCGACAATTGCAGTTCGTCAGCCATCCAACCCCACCGTGCGCCTCCACGCCGCCACGGTACCGACTCCCATCGCCGCCGGGCCCCGGACCGGGCAGCTCAGTGGCGGCGCAGCACCAGGCACGTCATGTCGTCCGCGGCCGGTGCGCCCGCCGAGAACGCGTAGATCGACTTCCAGGCGTGGTCGACGATCTGGGCCGGCGAGCGCTCCGCCGCGCCGTCGAGCGTTGCCTCGAGCCGCTCCTTGCCGAACAGCTCACCCTCGTGGTTCACCGCGTCGGTCAACCCGTCTGTGTACACGAACAGCGTCTCGCCCGAGCCCAGCCGCTCGCGGCCCGCGGTGTACGGGAAGTCGTCGATGACGCCCATCGCCACCCCGCCCGTCGCCGGCAGCAGCCGCCGGGTGTCGTCCGCCTGCACCAGCAGCGCCGGCTCGTGCCCGGCGCAGACATAGTCGATGACCCCGTCCTGCAGGTCGACGATCGCCAGCACGCACGTCACGAACAAGCCCATCGGGTTCTCGCTGCACAGCCGCTGGTTCGCCGTCCGCGCAATCGCCGCGACGTCGCCGCTGCCCGTCGCCGCCGACGTGATGGCGCCCTGGGCTGCCGCCATGAACAGTGCGGCCGCGACCCCCTTGCCCGACACGTCGCCGACCGTGACGAACAGCCGGCCGCCCGCCGGCTCGAGCAGATCCACGAAATCGCCGCCCACCTGTTGCGCCGGCGTCATCCGCGCGTACGCGCCATACGGGCCGAGCTCCGCGTTCCCCTCGCGCACCAGCGCGGCCTGGACGGACTTGGCCATCTCCAGGTCCTGTTCGAGGGCCTCCTGCGCGAGCCGCAGGCTCCGGTTCGTCGTCTGCAGCTCCGCGGTCCGCTCCGAGACCAGCGTCTCGAGCTGCTCCTGCCGCATGAAGACCTGCGCGGTCATGTCCGAGAACACCCGCGCCAGGCTGCCGAGCTCATCCGTGCGGCGCTGCACCGCCTGCAACGGGACCTCGTCCGGCGGACGGCCGGTCTCCACCTCCCTGGCCGCCGCCGCGATGACTTCGATGGGACGCGTCACCCAGCGCGTGCCCCACAGGGCCGCCACCGCCGTCAGCCCGAGCAGCGCGAACGCGATCACTGTCGTGTTCACGGCCTCGAGGCGCACCGTCTCCGCAATCTCGTCCAGGCTGACGGCCAGCGCCAGCCCACCGATCGGAATCCCGCCGGTGTTGATGATCGGCGACGCGACCCAGATGCCCCGGTCGGCCGGCGACAGCAGGCTGAGCTGCGCGGTACTGACCACGCGTCCCTCGGCCATCGACTGCTGCACGAGCCCGGCGGCCCGGCGGCCGAAGATGCGCGCCGCGTCGCCGCTGCCCCCGCCCGTCTGGCCGGCGCGCGGCGCCGCCGCGGCCAGGTCGCGGTCGAGATTGACCACCCAGAGGGCCTCGAGGTTGCGCGATTGCACCAGCAGGTCCGCCTCGCGCTGGTAGACCGAGTACAGCAGGTTGCCCGCACCGCCCTCGATCGGCAGCCCCACCTGCACCAGGTACGGGGCCGTGGCCGAGCCGGCCACCGTCACGTACTTGTACAGCGCGTCGTCCGCCGGCCGCGGCGCCGTCGGATGGTCCACCACCCGCCCCGTTCCGGCCAGCAACGGCTCCAGCGCAGCGGCGTGCAGCAACCCCGACGGCGCCCCGCCGGCCAGCGGCGACGGCTCGCTGGTATGGACCACGGCACCCGCGCGGTCCACGATCCGGATCTCTCCGATGGCCGTCGTGTCCACGATCCGCCGCAGCCTGTCGCTGACCTCCTCGGTCGTCCATGCGGCCTCCGCTGCGGCCGCCACGAAGTAATCGACCAGCGTCGCCTGCACCGCCATGTGCTGGCCCAGGATGCCCTCGATGACGGCGGAGACGTCCGGCCGCTGCGTCGCGTAGACGTTGGTCAGGATCTCCTGCTCGCCGAATGCCAGCGCGTTGCCCACCTGCACGATCCGCGGCTGGTCGACTCCGCCCACGCCGACGTACTTGTAGACCTCCTGGTCGATCTCGCGCACCTGCGCCGGCTGCGTGATGAACTCGTCGCCGGTGAGCGGCGCCGCCAGCAGCACGTAGAACTTCGACGCCTGCGGCTGCACGGCCGGGTCGGGGTCGAAACGGAACGGCACCAGCGCGCCGCTCTCGTCGCGCACGTTCGTCAGATAGGCGAACCCCTGCGCGTCGGTGATCCAGAACTCGTCGAGGACCGTCGCGGCGGTGATCGCCTCGAGCGTTGCGATGACCTCGTCGGGCGACTGCCCCGCCGCCTCGGCCGCCGCCACCAGATGCGCCGCGATCCGCGCCTGGGCCGCCATCTGACCGTCGAGCGTGGCGTCCAGCGTGCGCGCCACGTTCGCCAGCGAGATCTCCCCCATCTCGGCGAAGCTGGCCGACAGCAACTCCACCAGGTGGATCGCCGCACCCTCCGCCTCGTCGCGGAGCGCCGTCGCCGCGTTGAACAGCAGGGTGGCCGACGTGGCGGTAATCGTCACCGCCAGCAGCACCGCCAGCGCGAGGAATCCGCGCACGGCCAGCCGTACCTGCCGCGACCGAATGCCTGGAAGTGGAAGCGCCACGGTAGCCACAGAGGATCGACTCATCTCTACCTGCCCTGCGCGGGGGCGGCGCTCAGAGCCGCCACATGATCCACAGCTGCGCCAGGTTCTCGTCGACGTTCACGCCGAGCTTGTTCCGCCAGTACTGGTACTCGACGCCGATGAACAGCTGGTTCGCGCTGCCCGTCAGCGCCTCGCCGATGTCCCAGCCGAGCTGCGGCTGAGCCAGGATCCAGTCCTCCACGACCCCGCCCAGCTCGTTGGTGGTGGCGCCGATGTACTCGGCGTGGCCGGTGAACCAGAACGACTGGGTGCCGATCTGGAAGGCCGCTCCCCAGTTGACGTCGACCATGAAGCTGTCGCTCGTCCGGGGCGCGCCGCCCTCCGCCACGCCGTTGCTGGCGTCGATGAAGGCGGTCACGTCGGTGTTGAAGAACACGAAGCCGGGGACGTTCCAGGAGAGCCGCGCGCCCGGCAGGTACTTGAAGACGTCGGCGTCGCCGTCGAAGTTGATGCCACCGATGACGTGGACGTCCCGCAACGGTCCGGCGCCGACCTGCCGCCGGGAGATCCTGCTCAGGCTCAGCGTCGGATACCACTCGCCGTAGAACTCGACGTCGTTGAAGCCGTCCGGACGGTTGTCGTCGAGAAAATCGATGAAGAAGAAGCTCTCGCCGAGCGACCAGGTTGCGGCCTGTTGAATGGTGAGGATGGAGCTGGCCACCCCGTCGCCCGAGAACGGATTGACGAGCTTGCCGTACTGGTAGTGGAACTCCATCTGGGCCGAGGCCGCGGCGGGCGTCGCCAGCAAGAGCGCCGAGGCGACCGCGGAACGGACCAAAGAGCGGATATGTACAATAGACATGCTCCAAAATGGCAGTCTAGCACGCGTGGCTCGGGGCCCGCCGTGGAAGCCGAGCGAGTCCTGCCCCGGCTTGCGATCAGGATCCCCAGCGGTAGTTGAGGCGCGCGTAGTAGTACCCGCCGTTGATCCCGAACGGGGTGTGCGCGCTGTATCGATTCCCCTTGGCGCGCGCGACGGGATTCTCTTCCGGGTCGTTGCCGAACACGTTCTGGCCGCCGACGGTGAGCGTGACGGCCTCGCCGAGCGGATGCGAGGCCTCCACATCCACGACCGCGTCACCGTGGTAGACGTAGAGGTCGCGGGAGTCGAACCACTCGTCGTAGTAGCTCAGCCGCGCGAGCAATCGCCAGCGGCCGAGCGCCTGGCGGACGGCGGCGTTCCAGCGTGTGCCCGGAATCGCCTCCTGGAGCTCGCGGACCCGCAGGGCGTCGAGCACCTGGGGATCGAAGCGCGTCACGGCCGTGGCGGTGTGGTTGAAGAGGAAGCTCAGCGTCGTCCGGCCGCCGAGGCGGGGCGGCGCGTACGTGGCGATCAGGTCGAGGCCCTGCGTCCGGGTCTCGAAGTGGTTGGTGAAGAACCGGAAGTTCTGCAGGTTGCGCGCGCTCGTCACGCCCTCCGCAAGCAGGCCGTCGACCTCCGCCGGGGCGAGGGCGAAGAGCTGCGTCAGCGCGAGCCGATCGGAGAGGCGAATCCGGAAGTAGTCGGCCGTGACGCTGAGCGGCCCGGCGTCGAGGACCGCGCCGAAGGCATAGTTGACGGAGCGCTCCGGCTGCAGCGGCTCGCCGCCGCGGAGCTGGGCCACGCGCGACGTGGACGGAATGGTGCCGTTGTTGACCAGGTCCATCAGCTCGTGGTCGTACTCCGTCGAGACGTTGAACGCATTCTGCTGGCCGGGGGTCGGCGCGCGGAAGCCGCTGCCTGCGCTCGCCCGCAGCGCGACCGCGGCGGTCAGCCGGTAGCGTCCGGACAGCTTGCCGTTGGTCGTGGTGCCGAAGTCCTCGAAGTCCTCCAGCCGGAGCGCGCCGCCCACGGTCCAGGTCTCGTCCTCGCCGCGCACCTCGACCTCGCCGTAGAGCGCCGCGTTGGCGCGGCTCCAGGCCCCGGCGGCGATCGGGCTGAAGCCGGGAAAGCCGTTCGACCCCGCGCTGAAGCCCTGCACGGCGTACGGACCGATCCGCCACGACGCCTCTTCGCCCAGCCCGATCTCGAACCGCTCCCTGCGCCACTCGGCGCCCCCGGCCAGATCGATCCGTTCGTTGAGGGGATAGCGGAAATCGACGTTCAACCCGACCTCCGTCTGCCGGTAGAGGCCCGGGTCGAACGCCGTGGGCGTGGCCGGACCGAGCGACGCGTTGACGGTATCGTGGATGAAGAAGTCGGCCGCGCTGGACCCGGCGCTGGCGCTCGCGTCCCAGAGCACGCCGCCGCCGAGCTGTCCGCGCGCGCCGGCCACCAGCGACGCGTCGCGCACGTCGCCCCCGAACTGGGGCGTGAAGCCGCCCGGAAAGCGCTCCTGGAAGGAGAAGCAGGACGGATCGGCGAAGACCCGCGCCAGGGCGGCCGGCTCGGGCCGGCCGGCGGCGACCGGCACGGCGGGGCAGTTGGCCGACCCGTCGGCCACGCCGTCCTGCACGTCGAGCACGTCGCCGACGAGCAGGCTGCGCCCGCCGTCCGCGCTGAAGACGGCGGCCCGCGTATTCGGATTCCGGAAGAAGAAGCCGCTGGCCACCCGCCGGCTGGCGTAGTTGGCGTGGCCGTAGGCCTGCACGCCGGCGGCGAAGAGGTGGCCGAAGTTGCCCCACAGCTTGATGTCGTCGTCGATCCGCGGCGAGCCCCAGATCTGCGCGGGATCGGCCACGGCGTCGTTGCCCGCGGCGATCAGCAGCGCGGCGTCGTCGCGCTGCACGCTGCGGCTGGTCGCTCCGGCGTTGCCGTACTCGAGACTGAGGTTGGCGAAGCCGGTCTGGCCGAGCGGCAGGCCGGCGTTGGCGGCTACGGTGTACGCGCCGCCGTCGCCCGCGCCGTAGCCGCCGGTGTGCAGCTCGACGCTGCCGCCCGACCGGTCGTCCTTGAGCAGGAAGTTCAGCACGCCGGCGATGGCGTCCGAGCCGTACTGGGCCGCGGCGCCGTCGCGCAGCACCTCGATGCGCCGCAGCGCGATGGCCGGGATGGTCGAGATGTCGGGACCCTGCGCGCCATCGGCCACGCCGTTGCCGATCCAGGTGATGACCGCGCCCCGGTGCCGGCGCCGGCCGTTGACGAGCACGAGCGTGTGGTCGGGCGCGAGGCCGCGCAGGTTCGCGGGTCGAATGAGCCGGGCCGCGTCGCCGACCGGCTGGGGGTTGACGTTGTACGACGGCACGATGGTCCGCAACCGATCGGCGACGTCGGTATTCCCCTGGCTGACGATCTCCTCGGCGGGGATGGCGTCGATCGGCACCGTCGACTCGGTGACCGAGCGCGGGCGCGCCCGGCTGCCGACGACCACCACCTCGTCGTCGAACTGGGGCGGTGCGGGCTCCGCCTGCTCGTCTTCTGCGGCCTGCCCGTCCTGAGCGGCCTGCGCGGCCGGCCGGTCCGGGTCGGCCCGCGAGTCCGCCGCGCCCGGTCGGGCCTGACCTGCCGCCGGGCGCGGCGACAGCGGTTCGGCGCGCGCCGGCACGCACCACGCTGCGCACAGCCCCAGGCTCAGTGCGAGCGCCCGCCGCGCAAGGACACAGGCCGCCACAGTTCCTGCCGCACCCCGGTCAAGCCGTCCGGGACAGGGTGCTAGCCTCCCCAGCCATAGTTGAGGCGCGCGTAGTAATAGCCTCCGCTCAGACCCCACGGCGTGAATCCACCCCCTGCGTCCGGCTCGAGAAGTCGTTGATTGTTGTCGAGCTCGACGCGGAAGTAGTCGGCGGTGAAGGTGAAGGGACCGGTGTCGACGACCAGCCCCGCGGTCGTGTTGATGGACGTCTCGGGCTCCCGAGGCTGGCCGCCGCGCAACTGCGCGGCCCGGAAGGTGGACGGCACGTTGGCGCTGTCGACGAGCTGCAGCGTCTCCGGGTCGATGGTCGTCTGCACGTTGAGCGTGTTCTGCTGGCCGGGCGTCGGCGCGCGGAATCCGGTACTGATGCCGCCGCGAATCGAAACGGCGTCGCTCAGTCCGTAGCGGGCCGAGAGCTTGCCGTTCGTCGTCGCGGTGGCCAGCGAGAGCAGCACGGCTGCCGCAGCCACGAGGACACCTCCAGAACGCCATGCGTGGGTGTGCATCTGCGAGCACCGCCCTCCAGAATCGCGCCCTGTGTGCGACGAAACACGCGCCGCATGCGACGAAGCCGGCCGGTATGCGACGGCCCAGTATACTGTCAATCTGTCGCACTTCGTTCGCCGTCCGTCCGGCGACGAAGCGACAAGTGGGCCCCGCGCGCTGCGCCGAGCCATGCCGAACGCTTGCACCCCTGTTCTCCCGCGCCGCCCCGTTCCTGCCCTGGCCGCCGTGCTGTTGGCGGCGGCACTCATCCAGTTCCAGGGGGCGGGGCTTGCGGCCCAGGCCGGGACGACCACCGGTGTCATCCGCGGCACGGTCCGCGATCCACTCGGCGACCCCGTGGCGGGGGCGGTCGTCGTCGTGCAGCACCGGGAGACCGACCTGCTGACCACCGTGGAGACCTCTGCGTCCGGGACGTTCGCGCGCGCCCTGCTGCCGCCGGGGACGTACGACCTCACCGTGGCGGCGGCGACCGCCGGGTTCGGCACCGAACGCATCGAGCGCGCGACGCTGCGCGTCGGGGAAATGCTCGACTTGGCCGTCGCGCTCAGGGTCGTGACCGCCGAGACCGTCACGGTCGTCAGCGAGTTGCCGTCAACGCTCGACACGGCGGACGTGACGAGCTCGCAGCGCGTGCTCGAGGACGTTGTCGACGGGCTGCCCAGCGACGGCCGCAACTTCACGAGCCTGGCGCTGCTCACCCCCGGCGCGTCGATCTCGCAGGGACCGGACGGCGACGAGCTGAACATCAGCGGCCAGCGTGGGATCTTCAACAACTTCATCGTCGACGGCGCGGACTTCAACAACCCGTTCTTCGGCGAGCAGCGCGGCGGCCAGCGGCCGGCCTTCACCTTCAACCAGGACGCCATCGAGGAACTGGTGGTGGTCAATCAGGGCGCCACCGCGGAGTTCGGCCGCTCGGCCGGCGGCTTCGTCAACGTGATCACCAAGTCGGGGACCAACGAGCTCACCGGCTCCGCCCACTACTTCGGGCAGTGGGACGAGATCGCCGCCCCGTTCCCGGCGGCGCGCGGCGGCGGGCGGCCCGACTTCGATCGGAACCAGGGGGGCGCGACGCTGGGCGGCCCGCTCGTGCGCGACCGGGCGTTCTTCTTCCTGGCCTACGACCAGCAGGCGGCCGCCGAGACCAAGCAGGCGACCCGCCGCGTCCGCGATCCGGCAAACCTGCAGCGTCTCGAGCGCTTCCTGCAGGCGCGCTGGCCGGGCCTGTTCGACGACGAGTTCGGGCCGATCAGGCGCACGGACGACGCACGCTCGCTGCTCGCCAAGCTCGACCTGAACCTCGACGGCCGGCACCAGGCCTCGCTCAAGTACAACTACACTTGGTCGGAACAGGTGAACGGCACCTTCGATGTCGACTCGTGGGGCGCGTCGGCCAACGGGATCGAGGGCGACCGCTCGCACGCGATCAACGGCAGCCTCCGCTCGCTGCTGACCAACGCCCTCTCCAACGAACTCCGGGTGCAGGTGGCGCGCGAGGATCGGCCGCGCTGGTATCGCGGACCACTGCTGCCCGGGGCGCGCCTGCCCGGGCCGCCGCAGTTCGCCGAACTCGGCGGGCGGCCGTTCCCCGACGTCACCATGGACTTCGCCGACGGCTTCCGCCTCGGCCTGCCCTTCTTTCTCCCGATCGATCCGGCGTTCGACACGCGGCTGCAGGTGGTCGACAACGTCTCGTTCGCCACGGGCAACCACCTGATCAAGGCCGGGGCGGAGTACAACCGGACCCGCGCCGAGCAGCAGTTCATCGGGCTGGCGAACAGCCGCTACATCTTCGATTCGGTCGGGGGCTTCATCGGCTTCGTCTCGCACGGCGACCGCTACGTCACGTGCTCGGACGGATCGGCCGGTGCGTTCGGGACCTGTCCCCCGGGCTCCGCGATCACCGGCCCGGTCCTGCTCTACCTGCAGTCGGCGACCGTCCCGGGCGTCCCCCCGGAGCAGCTCGGGCGCCAGCAGCTCCAGACGCACGAGCTCGGCGTGTTCGTGCAGGATACGTGGCATCCGCACGAGCGGGTGACGCTGGACCTCGGGTTACGCTGGGACGGCGCGTGGCACCCGAACGTCTTCATCGAGCCGGCCGAGACGTTCTTCGCGCCGTACCTGGGCGATCCGCGGTTCCCCGCCAACGGCCGGATTCCGGACGACCTGGACAACCTGCAGCCCCGCCTCGGGCTGGCGTGGGACCTGGCCGGCAACGGCCGCACCGTGCTGCGCGCCAACGCCGGATCGTACGTCGCCCGCATCCCGATGCTCGTCTTCGCCCAGCACCTGACGACCAACGGGGCGTTCCAGCAGATACTCTTCCGCAGCAGCAGCGCGCCGGGGCTCGGGCCGGTCCCCGCCATCGACCAGCAGATCGACACCTCGGCGTCGCCGCCGTTCCTGCCCGACATCCAGGTCGCCGACCGCGATCTGGAGCTGCCGCGCACCTGGTCGCTCAGCACCGGCGTCGACCACGACCTGGGGAGCGGGGTCGCCGCCAGCATCGGCTACATCCACGCGCGCACGGACAACCTCTTCCGGTTCGTCAACCGCAACGCCGCGGTCCTCGGGGCGCCGTTCGGGATCGGGACCCACCCGGCCGGGGGCGGCATCAACACGCTGACCGTGACCGAGAGCAGCGCCCGCTCCCGGTACCACGCGCTCACCGCCGGGCTGCGCGGGCGCGGCGGGCTCCGTGGCCGCCCGCTCGCGTTCGAGGCGCACTACACGCTCGCCTTCGATCGGTCGGACGACGACAACGAGCGCGATCCGTTCACCTTTCGCTACGCTCACGCCGGCAACCTGGCGCAGGAGTACGGCTGGTCGGACCGCGACCGGCGCCACCAGGTGAGCGGGTACCTCCTGGTCTCCCTCCCGGCGGCGGTGGAGCTCAGCAACGTCGTCCGCTACCTGTCGGCATCGCCGGCTTCCGCGCAGTGCGCCAACCGCGGCGTCCGGGCGGCCCAGCCCGCGGACCGGATCTGCGCGGATGGCTCGATCCTCACGCGCAACACGCTGCGGCGGGAGAACGAATTCTGCACCTGGGACCTGCGGGTGTCGCGGCGCTTCGCGCTGGGCGGCGGCACTGTCATCGAGCCGATCTTCGAGGTGTTCAACCTGACGAACGCCGACAACTTCGTCGACCCGGCCATCGGCTCGCTCCTCTTCAACTTCGACGGCACGCTCCGCAGCGGGCTCGGCGACGCGCGGCGCGCGCAGGTGGGACTCAGCGTGCGATTCTGATCCTGCCGCCCACCCCTCCGGCGCCGCATGGAAACAGGCACATGGAAAATCGCGACGCACACGCCGCGGGGAGCACCATAGCGCTGATCGCCTGTCTGCTCGCGGCAGGGGCGGTCCACGCCCAGGAAAGCCGCAGAGGCGCCTACGTCGGCCTCGACGTCGGTCTCGCCGCTTCCGGACGGCTGGACTCCGCCGTAGCCGCCGTTACGAATCCGACGAAGTGCGACCGGTTGCTCTATGCCGATCCGGCCCTGGCGCCGAGCGGCGCCCCCGCATGCGTGGACTCGACGCCGCGCGCGCTCTCCTCCAACGGCTTCTCGCCCGGCGTGGGCTTCACGGGCGGCCTCAGCGCCGGCTACGCGTTCGACGGGCTCCGCGTCGAGGTGCAGTACCGGGTCCGGACTCACGCGGGCGACGTATCGCCGCTGATCGAGTCGACTACCAATCAGGCCGTGGTCAGCAAGGCCCTCGAATGGAGTCCGGTGTATCCGCCGACCGAGACCATCTCCAACTACCGCGCGCACCAGCATCTTCGCGAACGTGTACTACGACTTCACGAACGGCTCGCGCTGGACCCCGTTCGCGGGCGCCGGCGTCGGCATGGCCCGCACCGACCTGCGCTACAGCCGGCGCCTCGTGCGCAAGACGCTCGCGCAGGGGTACCAGGACGTGGACCCGCCGCTCACCGTCGCCGACCGGCCCGCCGCTGCCGCCGGCACGCTGAGCCTGCTGGAGCCGGACGTCAGCGGCACGCTGCCCGGCTTCCAGGTAGTAGGCGGCGTGGACTACGCGGTCGGGGAGCGCACGTCGATCGGGCTCGGCGCGCACTGGGCCCGTTTCGGGGAGCTGACGGAGGACGTCGTGTGGTCCGTCGTCCGCAGCCACGAGCCGGTGCGCGCGGACGGCACGACGCCCTTCTCCGGCGAGGTGACCTTCGGCAGCTTCCAGTACTGGGCCGTGACGCTCGGCTTGAAGTACCGCTTCTGAGACGCGGCCACGGGCGCCGCTCCGCCGGCCGCCCCGATTCCGGCTTGCCGCCGGCCGCATCCGCGCTATGATCGGGCCACCCTCCGGCTACTGGTGCGAACGAACCGGGGGCGTTACAGAGTTACAAGGAAGGTAATTGCCATGCCGCTGCTGAACCGGTTGACCGTCACGTTCGTCGTCGGCCTCGCGATAGCTGTGCTGTGCGCGGGAGGGCTCCGCGCGCAGTCCGAGTCGGGCTTCCCGCAGTTCTTCGCCCCGGTGGTCGTCGACCCCGCCGCGGAGCCGCTGCCGAATCCCACGCCCGGCATCCTCAAGGAATGGGCCGAGCTGCCCGACGGGCGCGAGTGGGGCTCGACGGCCGGCATCGACATCGGCCCCGACGGGCACGTCTGGGCCTACGACCGCTGCGGCGACTTCGGCCTGCAGGGCGGCTGCGTCAACTCGGACGTCGACCCGGTCCTGAAGTTCGATCGACACACCGGCGAGCTGCTGACATCGTTCGGCTCGGGGCTGTTCGTCGTGCCGCACGGCTTTCACGTGGACGCCGATGGCAACGTCTGGGTGACCGATTGGCAGGGCAACGAGGAAGGCACGAAGGGCCACCAGGTGATCAAGTTCAGCCCGGAGGGCGAGGTCCTGATGCGGCTCGGCACGGCGGGCGTCGCCGGCAGCGGGCCCGACACCTTCAACCAGCCCTGCGACGTGATCACCGCGCCGAACGGCGACATCTTCGTGTCGGACGGCCACAGCGGCCAGAACCCCGATCCGTCCGCCGGCTCCACGGGCCGGATCATGAAGTTCACGAGCGACGGCCAGTTCGTCAAGGAGTGGGGACGGATCGGCTCGGCGCCCGGCGAGTTCCGGACGCCCCACGCCATGGAGTTCGACTCGCAGGGACGCCTGTTCGTCGCGGATCGCGGGAACCACCGCATCCAGATCTTCGACCAGGACGGCAACTACATCGATTCGTACTACCAGTTCGGCCGCATCAGCGGGCTGTTCATCACCGACGACGACACGCTGTATGCCATCGACTCGGAATCGGACCGGATCCGCCACCCCAACTGGCGCAACGGCGTGCGGATCGGGAGGGCCACCGAAGACAAGGTCATCGCGTTCATTCCGCCGCACTTCTCCGACGCCCGTTTGCTGGGTACGGCCGGCGAGGGCGTGGCAGTGGACGCCGACGGCAACGTCTACGCCGCGGAGGGACCCAACTCCCGCCGC
Organism: Vicinamibacterales bacterium; assembly: GCA_965222265.1. Classification (GTDB taxonomy): domain Bacteria; phylum Acidobacteriota; class Vicinamibacteria; order Vicinamibacterales; family UBA8438; genus JAAXGX01. The sequence goes on along the minus strand of CBDCTP010000003.1, from coordinate 2,173,258 downwards.
CAGGCCGGCGGCGGGCTGACGAAGTACCTCGCGCGCTGACCGCTCGCGGCGCAGCGCATGAGATTCACGTCGTACGAGCGAGCTCTGTCTGGAGGAAGACGATGAAAGCCGACCGGAGAACACCTCGACCGGCCATCACGCCGCGTCTCGCGCTCACGCTGGCTGCCCTGCTGCTCCTGCCGCTCGCGGCCGTCGCCCAGGAACGCGGGACGCCGGAGGGCGAGTGGCGGTATCAGAGCGGCGACGCCTGGGGCACCCGCTATTCGCCGCTCACGCAGATCGACGCCGACAACTTCGACCAGCTCGAGGTGGCCTGGGTGTGGCGCGGCGACAACTTCAGCCCGCACCCGTACTACCTGTCGCGCTCGACGCCGAGCTACATCGACGGCGTGCTGTACACGGTGGCCGGCTACCGGCGCACGATCGTGGCCATGGATCCGGCTACCGGCGAGACGCTGTGGACGTATCGCGAGCCCAGCACGAAGCGCTGGGAGGAGTCGATGCGCGCCAGCTACGGCAAGGGCGTGGCCTACACCGAGATCGACGGGCGCGGCGTCATCTACGTGATCACGCCCGCGTTCTTCCTGCACGCGCTCGACGCCAAGACCGGCGAGCACCTGGAGGGATTCGGCGGGCCGGTCGACATCCCCGGCTTCCCGACGACGGGCGTGGTCGACCTGCTGGCCGACCTCGGCTACCCGTACGACCCCGAGAACGGGATTCCGATGGAGATCGGCTACATCACGAGCTCGTCGCCGCCGATCGTCGTCAATGGCACGGTCGTGGTGGGCAACGCGCACGAGCAGGGATACAACCAGTCGCGGATCGAGAACGTGCCGGGCCACATCCTGGCCTACGATGCCCGCACCGGCGAGCACAAGTGGAAGTTCAACGTGATCCCGCAGTCGGAGAGCGAGTTCGGCTTCGATAGCTGGGAGAACGACGCTTGGCAGTGGACGGGCGACGTCTCGTCGTGGGCCCCGCTCTCGGCCGACCTCGAGCGCGGCATCGTCTACATTCCAACCAACGCGCCGACCATCGACTACTACGGCGGGTTCAGGCCCGGCGACAACCTCTTCGGCGACAGCGTGATCGCGCTCGACGCCGACACCGGCCAGCGGCTCTGGCACTTCCAGGTGAACCACCACCCGATCTGGAACTACGAGATCGCCAACGTGCCGATCCTGGTGGACGCCACCGTGGACGGCCAGCAGATTCCGATGCTGGTCCAGACCACCAAGCAGGGCTTCACCTTCGCGTTCAACCGCGTCACCGGCGAGCCGGTGTGGCCGATCGAGGAGCGCCCGGTCCCGCAGTCGATCGTCCCGGGCGAGAAGCTGGCGCCGACCCAGCCGTTCCCGACGCACCCCGCGCCGCTCAATCCGCTCGGGCTCAGCGAGGACAACATCATCGACTTCACGCCGGAGCTGAAGCAGGAAGCGCTCGAGATCATGGCCCAGTACCGGATCGGCGGCCCCTACATGCCGCCGCTGCCCAACAACCACAGCGAGCCCGTCAAGGGCTGGGTGGGCTGCTCGGGCGGGATCAACATCACCCACCCGGCCGTGCTCGATCCGGAGATCGGCGTGCTGTACCAGTCGTCGGGGCCCGGCTGCTCGGGCCGCACGGTGCAGCCGGGCGCGGACGTCGACGCACCCGACCACGGCTGCACCTCGGACTCGGGGCGCTGCACGACGACCGGCGAGACCCTCTCCGACTGGGTCAGCGGCGGCGGCGTCGGCTGGGCCGGCCCCCAGGGCCTGTCGATCCACAAGCCGCCCTACAGCAAGATCACCGCGATCGACATGAACACGGGCGAGCACGTGTGGGAGATCCCGGTCGGACGGGCCGCGGACCGCGTCATCGACCATCCGGCCCTCGCCGGGGTCGATCTCGATCCCGAGGCCCTCGGCGGACGGGGTCGGGCCGTGATGATGGCGACCGGCAGTCTGCTCCTTTCCACCGAGGGCGCCAACGAGCGGCCGGTGCTCAACGCGCACGACAAGACGACCGGGCGGAAGCTCGGGACCGTAGAGCTGCCGGCGCCCGGCCAGTACGGCATGATGACCTACCTGCACGAAGGCCGGCAGTTCGTCATCGTGCAGATCGGCGCGGGCGGCGTCTTCCCGGGCTCGCTGGCGGCCCTGGCCCTGCCGGTGGAGGGTTCAGAGAAGCACTAGCCCGCCAACCCTGAAGGAGTCTGCGCCGTGCTGCGGCGCAGACTCCTGCCACCGGTCGTGGGCCGCCCGCCGGGGCCGCTCACGACGCCCCCGCCTCCAGCCTGCGGAGCACGCCGGCCGCGCGCAGGCTGACCATCTGGCTGCGTATCCAGGACTGGCGCCCCCGCACGTAGGCGGACGGCTGGTCGACGCGCAGGACGGACGGGTTGGGGAGGACCGCCGCGAGCAGCGCGGCCTCCGCCTCCGTGAGCGTCGCGGGCTCCTTCGCGAAGAAGCGTTCGCTGGCCGCGCCGACCCCGAATACCCCCTCGCCGAACTCCGCCACGTTGAGGTACACCTCGAGGATGCGGCGCTTGCTCCACAGCAGCTCCAGCTCGGTGGTTAGGCCCGCCTCCAGCGCCTTGCGGATCAGGCTCCGCCCCGGCCACAGGAACAGGTTCTTGGACACCTGCTGCGAGATGGTGCTGGCCCCCCGCAACGGCCCGCCGCGCCAGGCCGTCTCCACGGCGTCCCGCAGGGCGTCCAGGTCGAAGCCGCGGTGATCGAGAAACTTCTGGTCCTCGGCCGCGATCACCGCCAGCGCGGCCTCCGGCGCAATCCGTTCCCAGTCGACCCAGTGCGCGTCGAGCGGTGACCGCTGCGCGCCGTCGAGCTGGTAGCGCACCATGAACGCGCTCGTCGGCGGCGGCACGCTGCGGAGCGCGAGCAGGATCAGGGGCGGCAGACCGAGGACGAGCAGGACCAGGACGAGGCAGGCCGTGCGCAGCCTCCGCCTCCACCTGCCCTTGCGCCTCGGGCGCCGGCCGCGTCGCGACGAGCGGGCCACGGGAACCACCTTAGCAGCAATCGGCAGCAGCAATCGGCGGCGGGCAGGAGTCCGCGCCGCCGGCCGCCCGGGCGAAGCCGCCGCTCACGGTGCTGACCGCCACCAGGAGCAGGTAGACCATCGCCCCCACGACCAGCCAGGCGGCAAGCTGCGACGCCGACCGGGCGCCCCCGTTCCGGTCCACCGCGCCGCTCCGGGACAACTACTTCTGGCGCGTGCACCTCTCCGGGTCACTACACGCGCGAGTGCTGCCCCGAGCATCTGAAGCCGGCCAACTTCGTGCGGCTGGAGGACGGCCTCGCGGATCGGGTCAGCATCCACACGATGTCGATCGCCGGGTTCCTCAGGCGGTTCGCGGGGGGGCTCTCACGCTTCGTGCTGCTCGACCACATGGACTGGCTGGCGGACAGGCACGAGCCGTCGCTGGCTGCCGAGTGGCAGGCCAGATGGAAGCGCGAACGATGCAACCGGAGCCGCCCCGCGAGCTGCACTCCAACAGCGCCGCCCGCTGAGCGGCAGCCGCGGAGTCACGGGCGCGAGCCGTCCCAGCTCTCAGAGTCAGGGAAGCAGATCGTCAACGACGATCTGCACCTCGGGGCAACCCCGCGGCGCGACGCTGTCGCCGGTCTCATGGATGCTGACGCTGCGGTACCCATCTTCGCCCGGATCGCGGTAGACCTCGAGACGGGCATCCGGGAGGGCGAGGATCCAGTATTCCGGAATGCCACACCGCGCGTACAGCCGCCGCTTGACGGTCCGATCGTGGTGCAGCGAATCGTCCGACACTTCGACGATCAGCACTGCCGAAGTTGGATGGGCGTCCCGGTAGTCACGGATCGTGCCGGTCACGACCGCTACGTCCGGCTCGGGCTCCGAGTAGTCGTCGGCCGCCAGCGGGAGCTGCATCCGTACGCGGAAACCGGACCCGAACGCACGCCGCAGGGCATCCGTGACGAGCTCGACGCCGGTCGCATGCCGGCTTCCCTGTGGCGTCATCGCGTGCAGATCTCCGTTGATGAGCTCCAGCCTCGCCGCCGGCTCGAACACGCCGGCGTCTACGGCACGGTCGTACTCGGCGCGGCTCAGACGGTAGTGGCAGATGGCCACGTCGGACAAATGGACCTCCAGACGGCGCCGCTATCGTAGCCCGGAAACCGTCACCCTGCGCCCCCGCCAACAGTGGATTCGGCCAGACCTGTCTCGCTCTGTTGGTGGTCGGCAAACGCTCGGTGGTTGCCGGCCAGGATTTCGGTGTCCCGATGGCCAGAATTCGTGTGGAAGCACACGCGGCGGCGAGGATATACGAGCAGTCTGCCCGGCAGGCTCCACATACTCTATGATCGGGTCGGCAGAGGGGAAACTAAGTGGCCACGGTGCAACCCGCCTTCAAGTTCACTTACGAAGATTATCGAACCGCACCGCCGGACAAGCACTACGAGCTGTTGAACGGAGACCTGGTCATGACCCCGGCGCCGGACCTGGAGCACCAGCGGGTGCAGTTGCGGCTGGGAAGGCGACTGGCCCAGTTCATCGAGGAACAGGCGCTCGGGGAGCTGTTCATCGCCCCCTGCGATGTGGTGCTGTCAGACACCGATGTCGTGCAGCCGGACCTGCTGTTCGTCTCGCGGGAACGCGAGCATCTGCTGAGCGGCGGCGACAACATCCGGGGCGCGCCCGATCTGGTGATCGAGATCCTGTCTCCCGCCACCGCCGACCGGGACCGGGGCTACAAGCGCGCGCTCTACGCCAGCCACGGCGTGGCGGAGGACTGGCTGGTGGATCCGGCGGCCAAGACCATCTGGATTCATGGTCAGCGTGGCGGCTTGCTCGCGGTCACGCACACGTTCGGCCTGCAGCAGACACTGCGCTCGCCGCTGCTCACCGGCTTCGAGCTCGAAGTGAACGACGTCTTCTAGCGTTCCTGGGCACGGGCGCCGCGCAGCATGTTCTCCATCGAGTAGTTGCCCTCGTGGCAGGCGTACTCGAGGATCGGCGCGTCGAGCGCCGTCATGGGGATCGCGGCGGTCCAGGGCCCCTCGAACGTCGTCGGATCGCTGACGGTGAAGCGGTAGTCGAGCGTGTCGGCGTCGACGCGGGTGAACCGCTCCACGAGGCGCATCGCCCGGCTGGCCCCGAAGACGGTGTTCGATACGCGCCGCTCGTACACCTTGTCCGTGAAGTTGCTGGTCTCGACCACCAGCGTGTCTCCCTCCCAGCGCCCGCGCGAATCGCCGAGCCACTGCCGCACGCCGGCCGGCAGGTGCGGCCGCCCGTCGAGCGGGACGATGCGCGCGTCGTGCAGCATCTCGGCGTGGATGACGACGTAGTCCGGCGTCTGCAGGATCTGGTAGTTGTGGTTGTAGAAGCCGGGCATCATCGTCGCCGGCAGGCCGCGCGTGATGCACCGCTCGAAGACGCTCGGCTCCTCCCAGGTGGCCGGATAGGACGCCGCCGCCCGGGCCGCCGCGAGCGCGTCCGCGCGCCGCTGCGCGCGCGGCGTCACGGCCGGCAGCCGCCCGTCCGGCGGATCCACGATCAGCGACGTCTGCAGCGTCCGCGTGCCCTGCTCGAGCCAGAAGCTGTTGTACGAGCCCGTGCTGGTCGCCGGCGGCGGACGCTGCAGCACCACCAGCTCGGTGGCGCAGGCGCGCGCCTCGGTGCGGGCGCGCGCCTCGTCCAGCTCGGCCCGCTCCTCGAGCGTGAAGCGCTCCCGGCCGGCCAGCTCCAGCGGCCGCTGGAGCGGCGTCGTCGTGGTATTCGTCCACGTGCCCTGCAGGTCCGGATCGCCCCACGCGGTCGGCGGCACGGCAGACGACCCGGCGGGACCGGCCGGCGCCTGGCCGGCGGCGGCGACGGCCGGCAACGATGCGCAGGCGAGCACGGTCAACGCCGCCGCGAGACATGCACGGCCCATCTCAATCCTCCTCTGTGCGCGCGTCACATGCCCGCGGGATTCTCGTCGGCGGATGGCCCGTAGATCGACGGCACCGCCACGTCGTTCAGACGCAGGTAGACGCCCAGCTGGGCCCGGTGGTGAATCAGGTGGTTGAGAACCCAGCGGCGCAGGACTCCGAGCTTCGGCAACGTCATGATCTGCTGGCCGTTCTGCAGCATCGTCCAGGGCTTCAGCAGCTCGTCGTCGGCCGCCCCGGCGATGGCGGCGCGGGCCTCGGCGGCCAGCCGGTCGAGCGTCGCGACGAGCTCGGCGCTGCTGGCCGGGGGCGGGGGCGGATCGAGCGGCTTGCCGCCGGGAGCCAGATCGAGCTCGTCCTGCGCAATGGTGAGCGTCGCCCAGGAGGGAATGTTGGCGACGTGGCCGGCGAGCCAGCGCATGGTTCCCGACTTGTGGTGGGGCGACCAGTCCAGGCGGTCGTCGGGCACCCGCTCCAGCGTCGCCCGGGTGCTGGCAATCTCCTGATCGAACTCCGGCAGCAGCATGTCACTGAGCGCCATGGTCAACCTCCCCGCTACCAGTGTAGCCGCAACGGCGTCACCCCGCGCACCTGCTCCGTCGCGGCCCGCGCGATGCAAACGCCCGGCGCCTGCCGGTGGCAACCCGCGAGTTCTCGTATAGTTCAGATAGACTGAGGCGTTCGCTGCGCCATGCCGAGCACGATCCGTATACTTGCAGTCCTCACGGTCCCTGCGTGCCTCGCGGGCGCCGCCGCGGCCGCAGCCCAACCGTCGGCCCAGGACCCCGGCGGCGGCACGGCCGGGTTCGCGGTGGCCGCCGGCTTCCCGCGGGCGCATGCGCGCCACGTCGAAGCGCCTCCGATGCTCGACGGCGACGTCCTCGGCGATCCGGCCTACACGGATGCGGAGGTGGCCAGCGGGTTCCGCCAGAACAGGCCGGACGAGGGACGCCGCTCGTCCGAGCGCACGGAGGTGCGCATCGTCTACACGGGCGACACGCTGTACTTCGGCATCGTCTGCTATGCCGGCGACCCGCGGACGATCATCGTGGCCGACAGCCGCCGCGACTCGTCGCTGGACGACACCGACAGCATCCAGATCATTCTGGATACGTACCTCGACCACCAGAACGGCTTCCTCTTCGGCACCAACCCGGCCGGCGTCGAGTACGACGGGCAGGTGACCAACGAGGGCGAGGGCAGCGGCCGCATGGGCGGGGGCGGCGGGGGCGGCGGCGGCGGCGGGGGCAGCCAGCAGCAACGGGGATCGGGCGGCGGCTTCAACCTCAACTGGGACGGCGCCTGGCAGGTACGGGCCCGCGTCTCGGAGATCGGCTGGACGGCCGAGTTCGCCATCCCCTTCCGCACGCTGCGCTACCCCGGCGGCGAGCGGCAGACGTGGGGCATCAACGTTCAGCGCAACATCCGCCACCGCAACGAGCGCGCGTTCTGGGCCCCCCTGCCGCGCCAGTTCAACCTGAATCGGCTGTCGCTGGCCGGCCAGCTCCAGGGCATCGAGGTGCCGGCCCAGCGCAACCTGAAGCTGACGCCGTACATCCTGGGCGAGGCAGTGCGGTCCACGGCGCGGCGCCGGACCATCGGCAGCGGCGACGTCGGCGCCGACCTGAAGTACAGCATCACCCCCAGCATGACGCTGGACCTGACCTACAACACCGACTTCGCGCAGGTGGAGGTCGACGAGCAGCAGATCAACCTGGATCGCTTCAACCTGTTCTTCCCCGAGAAGCGGCCGTTCTTCCTCGAGAACGCCGGACTGTTCTCGATCGGGCGGCCGGGGCAGATCGAGCTCTTCTTCAGCCGCCGCATCGGCATCAGCGACGGCGGCGAGCAGGTGCCGATCATCGGGGGCGCCCGCCTGTCTGGCAAGGTGGGCAGCGACACGAACGTCGGCTTCCTCAACATGCAGACCGCCGCGTTCGCGGGCGGCGGCGCGTCGCAGAACTTCACGGTCGCGCGCGTGCGACAGGACCTGGCCAGCCGGTCGAACATCGGCGCCATGGTGGTGAACCGGCAGGCCACCGGCAGCCTGGCCGGCACGGGCGACTACAACCGCACCTTCGCCGTCGACGGACGCTTCGGCATCGGCCAGTCCGGTACGCTGTCCGGTTTCGCGAGCGAGACCGAAACGCCGGGAGGCATCGCCGGGGACACGCATGCGCTCGGGTTCACGGGCGAGTACGAAAGCGAAAATACGCGGCTCAACCTCCGCTACACCGAGGTGGGCCCGAACTTCAATCCGGAGGTCGGGTTCTACCAGCGGCGCGGCTATCGCCGCATGGATGCCACGGTCTTCACGTTCTTCCGCCCGGACAACTTCATCGGCATCCACGAGCTGCGCCCGCACGTGGCGCACAACACGGTCTGGAACTTCTACACCGGCCTCCACGAAACGCAGTACACCCACATGGACAACCACTGGGAGTGGGAGGGCGGCCACGAGGCGCATACGGGGATCAACCGCACGCGCGAGGGCCTGTTCGTGCCGTTCGAGATCTTCCCCGGCGTCGTCGTCCCGCCCGGCGTGTACGATCACAACGAGACCCAGCTCACCTTCAACTCCAACCGGGGCGCTGCGGTCAGCGCCTCCATCAGGAGCACGATAGGCGGGTTCTTCGGCGGCGACCGGGTCCGGCTGATCCCGGAGCTTACGGTGCGCCTCGGCGAAACGCTCAACGCCCAGTTCCGCTGGGACCGGAACGACATCACGCTGCCGAGCGGCGACTTCGTCACCAATCTGGCCAGCCTGCGGGTGTCGTACTCGTTCACCACGCGGCTGTTCCTCCAGGCCCTGGTGCAGTACAACGACCGGGCCCACCTCTGGTCGTCGAACGTGCGCTTCGGCCTGCTGTCGGACGCCAACACGGGGCTCTTCATCGTCTACAACGACATCCAGGGCCTGGCCAGCCTCGACTCGCGGTTCGACCCGCACCTCGACATCGACGACGCCGCGCTCGGACGCACGCTGACGCTAAAGTACAGCTACCTGTTCGACCTGCTGCGGTGAGTCGAGCTGGTGGGCGGCTGCCGACGACGCCCCAATCGGGATTCAGCTCACGCGACGTTCAACACTCGGGACCGCGCAACAGCCTCCACGGATCGGCTCGGTCCGGTGATTCCGCAAGCGTGAACACCGCGCGCTCGACATCGACCGCCCGAATGCCGCGGCATGGGGATGCCGGTTCTGCATTGGCCCACGCAGCGGGCGGCCTCATCCTCGGCGACGGCCTCATCCTCGGACTGCCCCTCGTACTGATCGAGAACGGCAGTCACCCGTCGTTGATCCCACCCGCCTGGGAAATGCGACTTCCTCGTTGAAGTCATCGCCGTTTGCCCTTCTTCAACATGCGGCGGTAGGCGCGCAACGGCTTGCCTGCACGGTAGTATCGGAGAGGCACGCCAACGCACGAGAAAACGATCGTCACCCGCCGACCGGGAACGATTCAACCATGGCGATCGTACACCTCGCGGTGCCTGCAGCTAATTTCCCCTTCCGTCAAGCCACGATCGACAAGAGCATCTTGGCCCCTGTCGACGACCGGCTGCGTTGCCCGCGGCCGCGTGCCCGTGTCATCGTTGCGCGATGGCCGGTCGGGACATGCTGGCGCGTACCTGGCTCGATCAGGCGCGCGCCGACCTGGCGGCAGCCGGGGACAGCGCCGCCACCGGGCACCACGAGTGGGCCTGCTTCCAGGCGCAGCAGGCCGGGGAGAAGGCCCTGAAGGCCCTGCTGTACGCGCGCGGGCGGACCAGCATCGTCACGCACAGCCTGCGGCGGCTCGTCCGAGAAGGGGCGGAGGCCGACGCCTCGCTGGCCGCGCTCGACGACGATGCGCGCTGGCTCGACCAGCACTACATCCCCACGCGCTACCCGAACGGTCTCGACGCCGAAACGACGCCTGCGGCCTACTACGAAGCGAAGGACTCCGACCGATGTCTGCGGTCTGCTCGCTCGATCCTCGAGCGCGTCAGCGCGTCCTTGGCGAGCTGAGACGGCTCGCCGCCGGCCTGCGGCGTGACTTCGCCGTGGAGTCCGTGTACGTCTTCGGATCGTTCGCCCGCGGTGCGGAGCACGAGGGCAGCGACATCGACCTGCTCGTCGTGGGCGAGCTGCCGGGCCGCGTCTTCGATCGGGTCGGCGAGGTGCTGCGGCGCACGACGCTCCCGATTGAGCCGATCGTCGTCACGCCCGCCGCGTTCGAGCGGCGGCGCCGGGAGCGGCATCCCCTGTTCGAGGCAATCGCCGACGAGGGTCTGCGTCTCGTCTAGAATCCGGGTCACCGCACTGGCGAGCCGGGCTCGGCTTGACGAGGCCGGCGCATCCGATGTAGAAACCGCACCGCACCCACCTGACGGCCACGAAACGAGGTAAGACGCATGACCTACAGAGCACGCACGACAGGAACGTCGATACGGCGAACGGCATGGGCCATCGGGCTGGCGGTGGCGCTGGGCGCCGGCCTGGCGGGGGCGCCGGCCGCGCAGGAATCGGGCGGCCGGCTGAATCGCATCATCGAGCAGTTCGAGGCGGGCCAGGCAGCGCTCGCCAACGAGCACTGGCGGATCGTCTCGCTGGAGCACAACCCGTTCCTGGTCGACGACCTCGAGGCGTTCCTCGGCGAGCTCGTGGACCAGGGCGGCGCGCGCCCGCGGCTGACGCCGATCGTGCGCATTCCGCACGAGGCGGATCAGGCCTACCACCACGTGGTCAAGCAGATTCTCGACGCGGGCGCGATGGGGATCGTGCTGCCGCAGGTGCGGACCGCGGCGGAGATCGACGCGCTCGTGCGAGCCATGCGGTATCCCCCGCAGGCCGGCGCCGAGCATCCGGAGCCGCGCGGGCGGCGCGGCTGGGGCCCGACCGGCGCGCGGCGGGTCTGGAGCCTGGACAACGACGAGTACGCCCGCCGCGCCGACGTGTGGCCGCTCAACCCGGACGGCGAGCTGCTGGCGATCGTCATGATCGAGACCCGCGAGTCCGTGGAGAACATCGACGAGATCCTCCAGGTCCCGGGGCTCGGCGGCGTGCTGATCGGACCGTCGGACCTCAGCCTGTCGCTCGGCGTCGGCACGCCGGCCGCGAACCCGCGCGCGCCGGAGGTCGAGGAAGCCATCGAGACGGTCGGACAGGCCTGCATGCGGCACGACGCGCTGTGCGGCATCTACACCAGCTCCGACGTCGCGGCGCGCGGCGCCCAGGGCTTCAAGCTGTTTCCGGTACCGGCACGCTGATCGGTCGCGGGGGCGGCATGACGGCATCTGTCCGCTACGGCGCACTGGCCGGCCTGATCGTGCTGACCGGGCTGCTGGCCTGGTTCATTGCTGCGCCGCGTAGCGCTCCCGACCGGACGGACGCGCCCGACTACACGGTGGAGGCGCGCGAGCAGGTGCCCGACCTGGGCACCGTCGGGCAGGTGCTCGTCCCGGCTCTCGCGCGCGCCGACGCCGATCTCGAGCGCCTCGCGCGCGAGATCGGCGACGCCGAGGGCCTCACGGTGGCGTTCTATTTCTCGACGACGGCGGCCATGGAGGCCCACCGCATGGCCACCCGCGACGCGGCCGCGCTCGAGGCGCTGCGGACCGGATTCCTCGGGCGGCTCACCCGCGGGGAGTTCACGGCCGGCGCGGCAATCTATCCGTAGGCGGTTCCGGTTCCTTGTTACGCAGGGTGGACTGCAGGAGGCTGCGATGAATCAGAGAGTGCCCGTTGCGTCGTTCGTGCTGGTGGCGTTCGCGCTGCTCCTTCCCGTCCCGTCCGCCGCGCAGGACAGCCTGCCTCGCACCGCCTGGGGCGACCCCGACCTGCAGGGGCAGTGGACGAACACCACCACGACGCCGCTCGAGCGGCCCGACGACCTCGCGGACACGGAGGTGCTGACGGGCGAGGAGTGGGCTCAGCGCAACGCCGTCTCCGGCCTGAGCGACGACCGGCCGTTCGACACGGTGGGCTTCTACAACGACTACTGGCTGGAGCAGGGACAGCTGCACGAGCGCACGTCGCTGATCGTCGACCCGCCGAGCGGCAAGCTGCCGCCGCGCACGCCGGAGGAGGAAGAGCGGATGGCGGCGCGGGCCCAGTACCGCATCGACAACCCGCCCGGATCGCCCGGCACCTGGACGGACCTGAATGCGTACGACCGCTGCATCACGCGCGGCATGCCGGGCTCCATGATGCCGGGCTTCTACAACCACAACTACCACATCCTGCAGACCCCCGACCACGTGGCCATCCGCGTCGAGATGATCCACGACACGCGCATCATCCCGATTGACGGGCGCGCCCACGTGGACGAGCCCATCCAGCAGTGGCTGGGCGACTCGCGGGGGCACTGGGAGGGCGACACGCTGGTCGTCGAGACCACGAATCTGGGCGACCTCGAGGACTGGGGCGCCACGGTCTTCGCGACCGGCAGCGACCTGCGGCTGGTCGAGCGCTTCACGCGGATCGACGAGGACACCATCGACTACCAGTTCACGGTGCACGATGCGAGCACCTTTACCGAGCCGTGGACGGCCTCGCTGCCGATGACCGCGCTGGGGGGCGAGCTGTACGAGTACGCGTGCCACGAGGGCAACTACGCCATCGCGAACATGCTGCGGGGTGCGCGCGCCGAGGAGGCCGAAGCGGCCGGCGCCCGGTAGGCGGAAAGGGGAACGACGCGGGGCGCAGCCCCATCTAGTCGACGAAGCGGTAGCCGGCGACCACGTCGTCAGGCAGCGCACGGTCGACGTCCACATCGGGCGGCTCCGCGCGAAGCAGTCGTCGGCGCCGAGGTCGAGGGCCAACACGCGGTCGGCCTCCGTGAGGCGGGGTGACGTGACGATGATCGGCACGTCCGCGCTGTACCGGCCGGCCCGCAGGCGGCGGCACAGATCGAGGCCCTCCTCGTTCGGCAGCGACACGTCGATGACGATCAGGTCGGGAGACTCGTCCCGCACCCACTCGAGCGCGGCCTCGGACGTGCCGACGACCTCCACGTCCGCGCCGCCGTTCTGCACGAGGGCGTAGCGTACGAGCCCCACCACGGCGAAGCCCTCCTCGACGACGAGCACGCGGCGCGCGGCCGCCGATGCGCCGGCCCCGGCAGGCCGCACGTGCCGCGGGCCGGCCCCCCACTCGTCGCCCCGCGGCTCCGCCCGGCGCCCAACCGACCCGGCAAGAGACCGCGCCGTTCCACGCGGCCGACTCCTAGTCCACGACATAGCTGAAGAGCTTGTACTCGCCGCCCCGTTGCAGAACGGAGCCGAACAGGCGCACGTCCCGCTCGGCTCCCTCCGGATCCCGGACCCGCAGGCGGCTGTCGCGGTGCACGGTGAACGTCTCGTACGGCGTGGACTCGCCGTCGAAGGTCATCTCCAGCAGCTCGTACCGCCTGCCGCCCGCCCGCGCGAGCAGGCGGCGCAGCTCGTTGGTGCTCTTCTGGTGGAGGTCGCCCCAGGCGTACTCGAACGGCAGCCCCCGCTCGGGGCGGCTCGACGGCAGCTCGGGCCAGACGACCGTCCGGAACTCGATCTCGCTCAGGGCCAGCGCCAGCAGCGTCCTGCCGTCCTCCCCGGCAAGCGCGCCGAGCACTGCCTCGGCCACCGCCTCCGGCGACTCGAAGGTATGACCGAGCGGCGACAGCGCGTCGCCGGCCGCGGGCCCGCCGCAGCCACCTGCCAACAGCAGGCAGAGCGCGGCCAGGCCCGCGCGGCCGATTCCTAGTTCAGCGCGAAGCTGGTCCACCCCGTCCACCACGTGTCCTGTCCCGAGCCTGCGGGTCCCACCGCGCCGATGAACGGCGCCGAGTCGAAAAAGTCGTCGTCCGTCGGCAGCGGCGCCGGCGTCACCGTGCCGGTGATCGCCGGCGAGCCCGCGGCCGGGCTGATGTCCGGCGCCGACAGGTTGAACGGATCGACGAGCAGCGGGTCCAGACCCGTCGTGACGCCCGTGCTGCCGGTCACCCAGTTCTTCGTGGTGATCGACGCGGTGGCGTCGTCGCTGTCCGGGCGGAACTCGCCGTCGCACCCGCGGACGATGCAGTTGCCGTAGACGATGCCGCTCTCCATCGTCAGCGGCGTATCCGTCGTCGTGCTGGTGATTTGCGTGAACGTCTCGGTGCCGTCGACGTCGACCGACGCCTCCTTGAAGCCATGCACGATGAAGTTGCGAATCGTGCCCGACGTCCCCTCCCGCAGCAGGATGCCGGTGTCGCTCTCGCTGCCCTGATCGGTGTCCGGATCGCCCAGCAGCGTGAGGTTGTACAACGTCGGGTTCGAGCGCGGCAGCAGGGTGTTGTTGTCGCCGTTGTTGTCCGCCTCGATGCCCTGGTCGGCGTCGTCGCCGCTCTGCAAGGCGACCATGAACTGGCCCTTGCCGGTCCAGCCGTCCGTCCAGTCGAAGCTGTCGTCGGCAATCCCGAAGCAGATGACGTGCTTGACCTCCACGGTCCCGCCGAAGAACTCCATGCCGTCGTCCTTGTTGAACGACACCATCACGTGGTCCACCTCGGTGCCGCGGCCGACGCCCTGGAAGGCGATGCCGTTCAGCTCGTTGTCCGGGCTGAACTCGGTGCCGGCAAACTCGACGCGGGTGTAGTACAGGTGACCGCTGTCGTCGTCCGGGTCGCTGCCTCCGTAGGTGCCGGTGTCCCCTTCGCCGACCGACGTGCCGCCCGGCACGTTGAGCGGGGCGTTGCCGTTGATGATCAAGCCGCCCCAGTCCGCCCGTGCGCGCTCGCCGATCGGCTGATCGCTGCTGAACACGACCGGCGCCGCCGCCGTGCCGTTGGAGTGGATCTGGGCACCCGTGTCGATGATCAGCGTCCCGTTGGTCGCGAACTCCCCGAACACCTCCGCCCCCGCGTCCAGCGTCAACGTCGCGCCCGACTCCACGAAGACCGCGCCGCGCAACACCCAGTAGCTGTTCGTGTCGAACGTCGTGTCGCTGTTGAGGCGGCCGCTGACCACGCACACTTCCTTGTCGATGCCCGACTTGGTCCGGCAGTTGATCGTGGCCTGCGACGAAACGGCGCCGCCGGCCCACAGCACGGCGCCCAGAACGAGCGGGACGGATGCCATGGCACGCCGCCCCAGTCGGTATATCGTCCTCTTCCGGTGCATTACTGACATTCCTTTCCTCTCGTGTCGTCTCGGGAGGCTACGGGTGCAGGTCGATGCCGAACGACACCGCGCGCCCGAGCGTGAACACGCGCTGCTCCCGCCCGGCCTGGGAGAACAGGAACGGATCGTCCAGTAGGTTCTCGAAAGCGACCTTGAGGCTCATCGCGTCCCAGCGGTGCGACAGGACGACGTCCACGGAGCTCCGGCCCTCCTCGATGATGTCGGGCAGGCCGAGCGACCCCACGTCGCTGATCCGGTCTCCGAAGTAGTTCCAGAGCAACCGGGCCGCGAAGTCCTGCATCCGGAACTCGGCCATCGCGTTGAACAGGTTCTTGGACGTCCCGGCGAGCGGGCGCAGCAGCGAGGTCTGCACCTGGCCGGCCTGCCGGCCGATGGTGACCTCGGAGTCGACGAACGTGTAGTTCACGCCGACCAGGAAGTACTCGTGCAGCAGCTTCCGGCCCTCGAGCTCGAGGCCGAGGTTGCGCGCGGAATCGGCGTTGGCGAACGACGTCCGCAACTGCGCGGTCGGCTCGACGACGCGCTCGATGGGCGTGTCGAACTGCTTGAAGAAGAAGCTGGCCGAGACGACCTCTTCAGCGCCCGGGAACCATTCCCAGCGGGCATCGACGTTCTGGATGAGCGACTGGTCGAGGTTGGGGTTGCCGACCACGGCCCGGCCGCCGACGACGTCGGTGAACTCGAACGGCGCCACCTCGCGGAACTCCGGGCGGTTCACCGTCTGGCTGTAGCTGAGCCGCAGGTTCTGGTCGTAGGTGAGGGCATAGACCAGGTTGGCCGCCGGGAACACGTTCGTGCTGTCGAGCGCGGAGCTGACGATGTCCGTGCTCCCGCCGACGTTGCGGCTGAACGGGTCGAAGGTGTCGACCGTCTGCTTGTACGACTCGACCCGGGCGCCGCCCACCAGGCGCCAGCGGGCCGTCAGCGGCAGGTCGAGCATGCCGTAGAACGACGTGATCTCCTGCGTGCCGTCGTAGGCGTCGGTCGGCCGCGTCTCCTCCTTGAGCTGCCACGCGCTCCCGATGTTGGCCGACGTGAACAGGTCCTCGGCCGGCCGCGACAGGTCGAGGCCGGAGACGTTGCGCGGCGTGAACCGCAGGCGCCGCGACTCGAACGCCCGGTCGCGCTCGAGGTAGCCGCCGCCGAACTTGACCTGGGTCCCGAGGCCGCCCCACTGCTCGAACAGCGTGCTCCAGTTCGCCGACACCTCGATGCTGTCGTCACGCTGGTCGTTGAACTGCCGCAGGCCGCTCTGCGACTCGTCGGCGAGGACGAACGCCTCGCGCGCCGGGTCGAACTCGTAGAGCGTCTCGCGCAGGTCGGGCTCGGCCCGGTCCGCGAACGAGAAGGCCGCCTTCCATTCGAACCGGCTGTTCGACGCACCCGGGAACAGGTGGTCGCCGCCGATGTGGTGGGCGCGAATCTGCTCGTCGATGAAGTAGAGGCGCCGGTTGCGGAGGTCGGTGTCGGCGTCGCTGTTGAAGCCCTCGAAGCGGCGCGTCTGGTCCGTGCCGAGATGCGTGTAGAAGTTGTCGAAGGAGAGCCGGTGGTTCGGCGTGAACTGGTAGGCCACGTTGCCCACCGCGCCGAGCGTGCGCTCGTAGGTCGAGATGTCGAAGTCGTACGGGCCGTTGAAGACGTCGATCGCGCCGGCCTCCTCCACGTTGAAGAAGGTCTGCCGCTCGTCGACGAACGACGACGACTGGGCATGCCGCACGGTCGCGACGACCCCCAGTTTGTCGAACCGGCCGCCGAACAGGCCCGAGTAGCTCTGGTCCACCGGATGGTCCTGGTCGACCGGATCCCACACGTTGTCGAACGCGCGGCCGAACTCCTCGAGCTCGGTCTGCAGGAAGCCGACCTCATCGTTGGTGAACCGTCCGCCGCGGATGACCTTGCGGTCCGGGATGATGCCCGGCAGCGACCGCGCGCCGTCGTCGAAGCCGGTCCATTCGCGCCCGCCGCTCGGGTACGAGAGCCCGCGGGCGCCGGTGGTGGCGCTGTTCCAGCCGCCGTTGGCGCCGACCTCCCAGGACGTCTCCACGGGCAGCTTGAGCGGGATGATCTCGACCAGGCCGCCCGCGAACTGCGACGGCTTGTCCGGCGTGTACGTCTTGCTCACCTGGACGCTGTCGATCAGCGCGGCCGGAAAGAGATCGAGCGGAACGACGCGCCGGTCGGGCTCGGTCGTCGGCAGCATGGCGCCGTTCAGCGTGGTGTTGCTGTAGCGCTCGCCGAGACCGCGGACGAAGACCGATCCGCCGCCGACCACCGATACGCCGGTGACGCGCTCCATCGCGTCGGCCGCATTCGAGTCGTCGTTGGCGCTCATCTCGATGGCGCCGATGTTGTCCTGGACGACCGGTGCCCGCATCCGCAGCATCAGCTGCGCGGCCGCCGTGGACGATTCGGCCTCGAGGTTGGCCGCCGTCACCGTGACCTGCTCGGCGAAGACGTTGGACGCCAGCGACACCTGCACGCGCGTCAACTCGCCGGCCTCCACGTCGAGCGTCACCCTCTGCTCGGCGTAACCGGGAAACGCCACCTTGAGATCGTAGGAACCGGGCGGGACCCGGAAGCGATAGTTGCCGTCCAGATCCGTGTACTCGATCTGGTCGACCGGACCGGTCAGCTCGACCGCGATGCCGGGCAGCGCAATCGCGTTCGCCTCGTCTATGACCTGGCCCGCGATGGTGCCAAGCTCCTGACCCTGCGCGGGCGCCGCCACGAGCAGCACCGGCAGGGCCCAGCTGCAAATCATCCTCCGCATCTGTGTTCCTTCCCCTCCGGACATCTGGGATAATGCCGTTGCCGGCTTCGGGACACCGCCCGCCGAAGCCGATCCGAAGATAGCCAGGACGTATGTCTGGCGTATGAATGAACCGTAAATTCGGCATGAATGCGCCGTTAAATGGAAGTTAGGAGCGTTAAGCGCACGTTTCGGGCGCGTCGTGGCGGCGGCAGCAGGTTGTGATGAGCTATCGAACCTGGACCTGGCTCTGCGTGGTGCTCGCAGGCGCCGCGGCGCTGCTCGACCATCGAGATGCCGTGGGTCCAGGCGGCGGAGGCGGACAACCAGATCTTCGAGTCGGCCTGCCACGAAGGCAACTACGGCCTGACGGGCGTCCTCGCGGGCGCGCGCGCCCGCGAGCGGGAGCCTGCAGGCGGATCGGAATAGTGCCGGGCGGCGCGATGTCGCGGCTCATCCAGCTCTGTCTGATCGCGGCGGCCGTCCTGGTGCTGGGCTGCCGCGGCGGCGGCCCGGCGCCGCAGGGCGGCGGCGGGCAGGCCGCGGGCGAGGTCCCGCCCGCCGACGAGCGGCAGGCCCCCGATGCTGCGCCGCCGGTCGACGCGGAGCCGCAGGCCGCCGAAGCGCCGGCCCTCGGCCGGGATCAGGCCGTCGACGTCGCCCGGCGGCAGGTCCTCTTCGAGCCGGAGAACGTGCTGGCCGAGCTGGCGGCCGACGAGCAGCCTCCCGTCTGGCGCGTGACGTTGCGCGGGCGGCGGCCCGGCGGCTCGCTCTTCGCGTTCGAGGAAGCGACCGTCACGGTCGATGCGCGCACGGGCGACGTGCTGGGCGTCGAGCCGCGCTGATCGTTCAGGCGCGCCCGAGCAGCCGGTCGAGGCTGAACGGCCCGGAGCCGCGCGACGCGAAGTACAGGAACACGAAGCAGTACAGCGCGGCCAGCTCGCCCTGGTTCACGATCGGCCAGAACCCCTGCGGCGCGTGGGCGATGAAGTAGGCCGCCGCCATCTCCCCGCTGCACACGAACGCGGCCAGCGGCGTGTAGAGGCCGAGCATGATCAGCGTGCCGCCCACCAGCTCGATCAGTCCGGCGGTGCCCGGCATGGAGAGCGGCGCGACGGACTGCTCGGCCCCGAGCGCGCCGAACAGCTTCTGCACGCCGTGCGCCAGAAACAGGAAACCCGCCACGGCGCGCGCGACGGAGTAGATCAGATCGGACCTGGAACGCAGCAGTCTCATCGGCACCCTCCCGCTGCCATCCATCTTACCGTCTGCGCGGACGGTCGTCCCCATTCACGGGCAGCCCGCGCGCTGCTCGGCCTTCTCGGCATCGTCGGCGGCCGGCAGTGACCGCTGTCGAGGCCGCCGCAGCGTCGGCCTCGACGGCCCCTACGGTCGCAGCGGCCGAAAGTAGTCGGGCAGG
This sequence comes from Vicinamibacterales bacterium, assembly GCA_965222265.1. Taxonomy (GTDB): domain Bacteria; phylum Acidobacteriota; class Vicinamibacteria; order Vicinamibacterales; family UBA8438; genus JAAXGX01. The sequence goes on along the minus strand of CBDCTP010000003.1, from coordinate 2,154,030 downwards.
TCGGGCTTCGTGTCGATGAGGATCTCGACGATGGCGGCGCGGTCGGCGGGCGACAGCCGCTCGTAGACGGCGTCCGTCACGCGGCCCGAGAGAATGTCCCACAGGCGCTGGTAGATGGCCGCCTTCGCCGGCGCCGGCAGCGCGTCGAACGCCCGCGTGTAGATCATGTAGCTGCACGGGTAGCGCATCAGGCGCCGGTCGAGGTCGAGGTCCCGCAGCGACCGCCCGCGGCTGTCGTGCGGACCGCGCGCCGCGAACGCCGCGGCGAAGCCCGCCGAGCCCGCGATCGGACGGGCCAGCGGCGCCTCGTCCACGAAGAGCAGGTAGTCGACCAGATAGGTGATCGACTCCCGCAGCAGCTCCGCGGCGCCGTCGCCCGCGGGCGCACCGCCGCCCGCCTCGCGGTACAGGATGCGCCGGGCCTCCCAGCCGACCTGCGTGATCAGGTTCGTCATGTGCGCCTGGTGCTCGAGAACCATCAGCGCCGCCATGTCGCTGTGCGGCGCGAGATACCCGGTCGCATCGAACAGCCCCTCGAGCGACGGCAGCTCGGGCCGCGGCACCCCGATCGTGGCCTGCGGATCCTCCACGTCGGTGACCTCGACGTTGCCCATGTGGGCGAACGGCGCGTGCCGGCCGGTCACGTACCAGCCGCCCCAGCGGTCCTCGATGCGAGCCCGGTGATCGGACGTGAAGCCCGTGGCGTACGCGTTCGGGTCGGACGTGAGCGGAAACGTGCTCAGCACCTGCAGTCCCGGCACGCCGAGCGTGTCCCAGGTCAGGTGGCAGGCCAGGCACTGGTCGTCGCGCTTGAACTGCGGCGTCGCGGCGGGTGACTGGGCCAGCGTGTAGAAGACGCTGCCCTGTCGTCGATCCTGCACCGCGAGCTCCAGCTCGTCGGAGCCGCGCACCCAGGCGACCGCCACGTCGTCCCGGAAGAAGATGGCGCGCGGGTTGCTCGACGTGATCAGCGGCGCGCGGTTGCTGGTCGGTGAGAACACCGTGACCTGCGACTCGACCGGGACGTCGAGCGCCGCGAGCACCGAGCGCAGGTAGCCGGACTCGCCGTCGAACGTCAGCTCGACGGCTCCCGCCCGGACCCGGCGGTTCAGATCGACGACGGCGTTGTCGACCGGGCCGGTGGAATAGGCGATGGCCGGGTGGTCGCGCGATGCGCGGAACGCGTTCGACGGCTGTCCGTGGACCGTGGCGATGCCGGCCGCCGCCAGCGCCAGCGCGCCGAGCGCGATGCCGCCGCGCCAGCCGCGCGCCGCGGCGGTCACCGCGGTCGCGCGCGCCAGTGTGGGTGAACGGCGCCTCCATGCCGGGCGCCCGGGGAGACTCCGTCTTCGCATGGCAACCTCCGGTCAATCGACAGCGGCCGGCCGAACCGTATGCTCCGGCTCGCGGCAGCGGCCATCGCTGCTATCCTACCCGACAGCCCGGCGCGACGGGCGCTGCACGCGCCACGCTGCACGCCTGGCCGGAGGAGGACCCATGCCCCGAACGTCAACGTCAAGAAGGACGGCAGCCGATCACGCGGCCGTCCCAGCCGCGCACGGCGCGGCCCGGCAGGGGCGGCGCGGGGCGAAGGGGTCCTCGCAAGGGCCTGCCGGGGGGTTGGGGCGCAGCCCCATCGGAAGAAGCTGGCTCGCGCCGAGCCTGGTGGTCGCCCTGGCGGCAGCCAGCCCGGCGGCGGCGCAGTACGGCGCGCCGGCGAACGGCGAGTGGCCGACCTACGGCGGCGACCTCGGCAGCACCAAATACTCGCCCCTCGATCAGATCGATGGGGAGAACTTCGCCGACCTCGAGATTGCCTGGCGCTGGCGGTCGGCCGACGCCGTGCTGAGCGTGACGCTGCCCGGCGGCTCCGAGCTGCGTGCCGACTCGCAGCAGATCTTCGCCGAGCTGAACCGGCGCGACCCGGACCGCTGGCGTGACGCCCAGCCGCCGACCGTCACGAATTTCAAGGCCACGCCGCTGATGGTCGGCGACCGGATCTTCATCAACATGCCCACGTCCGCTACCGCCGCCGTCGACGCCCGCACCGGCGAGACACTGTGGGTGTTCAACCCGAAGAGCTACGAGGAGGGCACCACCACGATGACGGCGCGCTGGAACCAGCGCGGCGTGGCGTACTGGTCGAACGGCCCGGAGCGGACCGACGAACGAATCTTCTTCGGGACCGGCAACGGCTATCTCGTCTGCGTGGACGCCAAGACCGGGCGGCCGTGCGCCGACTTCGGCGACGGCGGCCGACTGGACCTCATGGAGGACATCCCGCGCGCCACGCGCGGCGAGCGGGACTGGCTGAACGCGCTGCTCTACTCCGTGCAGTCCCCGCCCATCGTGTTCGGAGACACCGTCGTCACGCCGATGTCGATCTCCAGCTACAACAACCGCCGGGAGATGCCGCCCGGCTGGATGCGCGGGTTCGACGCACGCAGCGGCCGCACGCGCTGGACGTTCCACACCGTCCCCCAGGGCGACGAGTTCGGCAACGAGACCTGGGGCGGCGATTCGTGGCGCGAGACCGGCAAGGTGGGCGTGTGGACGATGATGAGCATCGACCCCGAGCTGGGCTACATCTACCTGCCGCTCAACACCGCGGCGCCCGACTACTACGGCGGGCACCGCCCCGGCGCCAACCTGTTCGCCGAGAGCCTCGTGGCCCTGGACCTGGCGACCGGCGAGCGCGTCTGGCACTTCCAGATCGTCCACCACGGGCTGTGGGACTACGACCTGCCCGCCGCCCCGAACCTGCTCGACGTCACGGTGGACGGCCGGCCGATCAAGGCCGTGGCGCAGATCACCAAGCAGGGCTTCACGTTCGTCTTCGACCGGGCGACCGGCGAGCCGGTCTGGCCGATCGAGGAGCGGCCGGTCCCGACCGACACGGACATCGAGGGCGAGGTGCCGTGGCCGACCCAGCCGTTTCCCACGCGCCCGGCGCCGTTCGACTACCAGGGAGTGGCCGTCGACGATCTCGTCGACTTCACGCCCGAGATACGCCAGCTGGCCATCGAGGCGATCGCGCCGTACCGCATCGGCCCGCTCTACACGCCGCACAGCCGGCGGGGCACCGTGGTGCGGCCCGGGTTCAGCGCCGGAAGCTGGGGCGGCGCGGCCGTCGACCCCGAGACCGGCAGGCTGTACGTGCCGTCCGCCATCCGCTACACCGTCAAGCACTTCCGTGATCCCGAGGCGGGCGAGGACACCAGCCTGGCGCTGCTGGAGGCGCGCGGCGCGCTGACCCACCGCCCGCAGCTCCCGCAGGGGCTGCCGCTCTTCAAGCCGCCCTACTCGCGCATGACCGCCATCGACATGAACACGGGCGAGCACGTGTGGATGCGGCCGCTGGGCGACGGCGACCGGATCCGCAACCTGCCCATGCTGCGCGACCTGGACCTGCCGCCTCTCGGCGGCGACAGCGGCCGCGTCGGCCCCGTGCTCACGAAGACCCTGCTGATCCATGCGCTGACCGCGGGCGGCTCCGGCGGCGGCCCGCGCCTGGTCGCCTTCGACAAGGCCACCGGCGCGGAGCTCGCGTCGGTCGACCTGCCGGGCGGCGCCATCGGCACGCCGATGACCTACCAGTCCCGGGGGCGGCAGTACATCGCGCTGACGGTGGGCGGCGGGCGCGTGCCGGAGCTGATCGCCCTGGCGCTCCCGGAAACCGAACGCGGAAAGTAACGGCTAACAGCCTGATTGAAGCCCGGTGCAGACTCCGCAAGGCGCGCACAGCGCGCCTCGGCGGAAGCGGCGCGAAGCGAAGGGATCCCCGCAAGCGGACGCCGGGAGCTTGGGGCGCAGCCCCACCTGGATTAAGACGGGCCGGCCTTCTCAGCCGGCGCCTCGGCGCCGGCCTCGCGGGCCTCGCCGCCGGGCTGCGGGAACACGGCGAACATCAGCCACAGCAGCCCGGCGATGATCAGCAGCAGCATCGCCCAGCGCATGGTGCTCGCGAGCAACGCGAGGTCCAGCGCCGGCAACGCGAACTGGAAGGGAAACTGGCTGAGCTGCGCGGCGCGCTCGCTCATCCAGTGCCAGCTGGTGTGCGCCACGAGCGCCGACAGCAGGACCGTGCCGAGCTTCTCCGCGACGACGAAGCGGAACAGCAGGCTCAGGGCCGGCACGAGCAGCACGAGCACCAGCAACTGGCCGAGCTCGACGCCGACATTGAACGCGAGCAGCGACGTGAGCAGGTGCGAGCCGGCGAACTGCAGCGTCTCGCGCAGCGCGAACGAGAAGCCGAAGCCGTGGATGAGGCCGAACCCGAACGTGAGGAGCCAGCGGCGCTGCAGCCGGACGCCCACGATGTTCTCGAACGCCATGTAGACGATCGACATGGCGATCATCGTCTCGACGAAGGGCGGGAACCACAGGGCGTCGGGCGCCAGCTCGAACGCCGAGGCGATGAGCGTCACCGAGTGGGCCACGGTGAACGCCGTCACGATGGCCGCCAGCGGCAGCAGTCGCCGGAACGGGATCACCAGACAGGCGAGAAACAGCAGGTGGTCTATGCCGTCCAGGATGTGCTCGAAGCCGAGGGCCACGAAGCGCAGGGCGGCCTGATGCCAGCGCGGGTCGAGCCGGACCAGGCCGGGGTTGCCCGAGTACTCGAAGGCGCGCACGGTGCCGTCCGGGAGGACGAACCGCAGGACCGTGATGGTGCGAATCCCGAGGCGCCCGAGCGTCGGATCGATGGAGAATTGAGCCTCGTCCGAACGGATCGGGTACTCGAAGAGCGCGTCGAGCATCGCCTGCTGCCAGAAGATTTCGGTCTCGGGGGGCAGCGGGGGGCCGGTCACGTGGGCGAGCGCGTCCTCGTAGCTGGCGAACGACCGGTCGGACGGCAGCGAGACGCGCACCGCCCGCAGCTGCTGGCCCGTGAGCGGCCGGCCGTCCTCGTGCACTTCCAGCTCGTCGCCGACCCAGACCATCATCGCGTCGCGCAGCATGCTGCGGGCGGCGGGAATGTCGAGGTAGCCCGGCCCGCGCTGCGGAAAGATGAAGTCCCGCATGGCGCCGAGCGGTACCCGGATGAGCAGGCGCAGCCGCTCCCCCTCCGGCGCGACGACGACCTGCACCGTGACGTCGCCGGGAATGTCGTGCGCCACCGGATGGGACGGCGCGGCGAGCAGCAGCCCGGCCACCAGCAGCGCCGTTGCGAGCGGCCCGCGAGCGTTTGGTGGAACCATGTCAGGTCGCCTTGATGACAACGAGCGTGCGGTCGTCCTGGCGCGCCACCGACCCGTGGCGCCGCACGTCCCGCATCACCGCGTTGCAGATCTCCCTGGCGCTCGACTCGCGCGACTGTTGCAGCACGGCCACGAAACGATCGACGCCGTACGGCGTGTCGTCGGCGTCCGCGGTCTCGACGATGCCGTCCGTGTAGAGCGCGAGCAGGTCCCCGTCGGCCAGGGCCACGTGCCCCTCGACGTAGCGGGGCGCATCGAAGAGCCCGAGCGGCACGCCCCCTTCGTCGAGCAGCTCCACGCCGCCGCCGGCGCGCAGCAGGATCGGCGGCAGGTGGCCCGCGTTCGAGTACAGCAGGCGGCGGTCGAGGACGTCGGCGAACGCGAAGAAGAGCGTCACGTACTTGCCGTCCTCGACCGAGTTGTGAAAGAAGCGGTTGGCCCGCCGCATGATGGCGCGCACCGCCAGCTCGTAGCCGACCAGCGAGGCGATCGACGCGCGAATGGCCGCCGCCAGCAACGCCGCCGCGATGCCCTTCCCCACCACGTCGGCGATGACCACACCCCAGCGGTCGTCGCCGATCGGGATGAACTCGTAGTAGTCGCCTCCGACCACCAGCGCCGTCTCGTGCGCACCCGCGATGTCGAAGCCCGCCAGGTCGGGCGTGGTGCGCGGCAGCAGGCCTTCCATGACCTGGCGCGCCAGGGCCAGTTCGCCGTCGAGCCGGCGCTTGGCCACCATGGCCAGCTGCAGCCGGGCGCTCTCGATCGTGCCGGCGACCGCGAGCCCGTAGGTGGCGAGCAGCTCCGCCGCCTCGGCGCCGTAGCCGTCGGGATCGTCCGACCACACGTCCAGTACGCCCAGCACCCGGTTGGTCGCGCTCAGGATGGGCACCAGGAGCCGCGAGCGGGCGCACGGGCGCCCCTCCAGCGCCTCCGGCGCCGAATCCGCCGTGATCTGGATCGGCTGGCCGGTGGCGAGCACCTTCCCGATGACGCCCTGACCGTCGAACGGCGCTTCCATCTGGGCGACCGGAAAGTCGCAGCCGCGCACCAGGGTGTAGCGCAGCTTCCGGCCGTGGCCGTCGACGACGTACACGCCCGCCGCGTCCGGATTGACGAGCGTCGCGAGCCCGTCGAGGATGCCTTCGAGGATATCCTCGGGCTTGCGCAGTGACGGGAGACGAAACGCGTCGACCATGACGCGGGCGGCCTGCACCGCATCCGTGCTGATCCCGACAGGCTGCTGCGGCGCGGGCGCTGGAGACCCCGTGTCGGTCGGCATCCACTCTATTCTAGCGCCTGGGGAGCGCCGGCCGGGACGCCGGCTGCGTGCTAGACTTGGTGGTTGTATTCGACGGTGAGTGTAGCTCAATGGTGGAGCGCCGGACTGTGGCTCCGGAGGCTGGGGGTTCGAGTCCCCTCACTCACCCCAACGAGGAGCTTCACCACGGGCTCCCGGCGAGTCCTGACGCTCCGCTCCCCATGGAACCGATGCCGAACACGTCGCGGATGACGCCGCGGCGCGTGCTGCCGCTCGCCGTTGCGTTCCTGATCCTGGCCTGGCCGGCCGGCACGGCTCGAGTCCAGCAGCAGCCGGATGCCTGGCGCCAACTGGGCGGCCCCCACCGCAACTTCCGGGTCGACTCCGCCGGGGTCGCAACCGCGTGGGGCGCAGGCGGACCGGCCCGCCTCTGGAGCCGGCCGCTCGGCGAGGGGTACTCGTCGATCCTCGCCGACGGCGAGCTCCTCGTCACGATGTACCGCGAGGACGACGAGGAGGTGGTCGTCGCGCTCGACGCGGCCACCGGGGCCACGCGCTGGCAGTATGCCTACCACACGCCCCTGCTGCACGACGGGTACTTCGACGTCTGGCTCAACTCCGCCGGGCCGGGACCCTACTCCACCCCGCTGATCGCGGGCGACACCGTCTTCGCCGTCGGCGTCGACGGCCGCTTCCACGCGCTCGACAAGCGGACGGGCGAACTGCGCTGGGCGCACGACCTCGTCGCGGCGTTCGACGTGGGCGAGTACAACGCCTTCGCGTCGAGCCCGATCGCGTACGGCCGGACCGTCATTCTGCCGCTGGGCGGCAGCGGAAGCGGCGTGGTGGCGCTCGAGCGGGAGACCGGGGCGACGGTCTGGCGCAGCCCGGCCTTCGACCTGGCGCCCGGCTCCCCGGTGCTGATCGACGTGGACGGCCAGGAACAGCTCGCGGTGCTCGGCCAGCAGGAGCTGGTGGGCCTCGATCCGCGGGACGGGCGCCGCCTGTGGAGTCATCCGCACCCGAACGAGCTCGGCCTCAACATCAGCATGCCGGTCTGGGGCAGCGACAACGCCCTGTTCCTGTCGTCCGGCTACGGCGGCGGCAGCCGGCTGCTCCGCCTGTCGCGGGTCGACGGCCGGACGACCCCCGAAGAGGTGTGGTTCAACAACCGGATGCGGGTGCACTTCGGCAGCGCGCTGCGCATCGGCCAGCTGGTGGTCGGGAGCACGGGCGACCTCGGACCGGCCTTCGGTGGCCGCACTCGACGTCGCGACCGGCAGGGAGGTGTGGCGGGAGCGGAGCTTCGCCCGCGCCCAGCTGCTGCAGGCCGGCGGCAGGCTCGTCATCGTCGACGAGGACGGGGAGATTGCCGTGGCGTCGGTCACCGGCGAGGGGCTGGACGTGCACGCGCGCGCGGCCGTGCTGACGGCGAACGCGTGGACCCCGCCGACGCTGGTGGGCAACGTCCTGTACCTCCGCGATCGGCGGAACATCCTCGCCCTCGACCTGCGCGGCCGGACCGCCCCGCCCGACCCGTCGCCGCCGGCCGCCGGGTCCCGCTGACGCGTTGACCGGAGTGCGCAGCCGCCATGATGGACGCTTCGCGTGGATGCCGTCGTGACGCGGGACGAGAGCTGGCGCCGCGCGCTCCCGCGCTCGCGGCCGGGGTCCTGGCGGTGCTGCTCGCCGGCTGCAGCACCGCATCCTCGACGCCACCGCCGGCACCGGCGGAGGTCATCGGCGGCGGCGGCTCCGGCGGCATCAACGACCCGGCCGTCCGCGACCGCCCGTACGTCGTGCTCGTGTCGTTCGACGGCTTTCGCCCCGACTACCTCGCGCGCTTCGACACGCCGCACTTCGCGCGTCTGGCGGCACGCGGCGCGCGCGCGGACGGGCTCGTCACGGTCTTTCCCTCGGCGACCTTTCCGGGGCACTACTCCATCGCGACCGGCCTCTATCCGGAGGCGCACGGCATCGTCGGCAACCGCTTCTACGATCCGCGGCGCGACGACGAGTTCGACTACCGCGACGACGACGCCGGGGACGGCTCATGGTGGGGCGGCGAGCCCATCTGGGTCACCGCCGAGCTGCAGGGCATGGTGACCGCGGCGTTCTTCTTTCCCGGGACGGAAGCGGACATCGGCGGCGTCCGGCCGAGCCACTGGCGCCCCTACGACGGCAGTGTTCCGAACGCCGCGCGGATAGCGCAGGTGCTCGCCTGGCTCGCCCTGCCGGCCGGCGCGCGCCCGCACCTGGTCACGCTCTACTTCTCGCTGGTCGACCGCGCGGGCCACGACCTCGGCCCCGACGCGCCGGGCATGCGCCGGAGCGTCGAGGCGGCCGACCGGCTGCTGGGCCGCCTGCTGGACGGCGTCGACGCGCTGCCGCACGCCGCACGCGTCGCGCTGGTCGTCGTGTCCGATCACGGGATGGCCGCGCCCGATGCGGGTCGACTGACCGTGCTGCCGGACGTTGCCGACCTCGGCGGCGTGCGGCTCGTGGCCGCCGGCCCGGCGATGAGCGTGCACGTCGGCGAGCCGGCGCGGAGCCGGGCGCTGCGCGACGAGCTGAACGCGGGACTGACGCACGCCCGCGCCTACCTGCGCGAAGAAATCCCGGCGCGGCTGCACGTCCGCGGCAGCCCGCGCATCGGCGACATCCTGGTGATTCCGGAAGGGCTCGGGCTGGTGGGCTTCCGGCGCGCCGTCGAGCGGGTGCGGGTGCTGCTGCGCCCCGGCATGCACGGCTGGGACCCGCATCTCCCCGCGATGCACGGCATCTTCCTGGCGGCCGGGCCGGGAATCGAGGCCGGCGTCACGCTCCCGCTTGTCGCAGCGGTCGACGTGTATCCGCTCGTCGCCCACCTGCTCGGCCTGACGCCGCACCCCGACGTCGCCGGCGACCTGGCGCCGTTCGCGAGGGCCCTGGCGGAGGCGGAGTAGGACATGCCCACACGGGTGCATGCCGTTCTCGAACGGGCCGGAACGGCCGTCTTTCCCGGCGTCTACGACGCGCTGTCGGCGAAGATGGCGGAGCGCGCCGGGTTCGAGCTCGCGTTCGTCTCGGGCTACGCCGTGTCGGCGACGCACATCGGCGAGCCGGACCTGGGGCTGCTGACGCAGACGGAGGTCGTCGACCGCGCCCGCTGCATCTGCCGCGGCGTCGACATCCCGATCATCGTCGATGCCGATACCGGCTACGGCAATCCGTTGAACGTGGTGCGGACGGTCGACGAGCTGATCCTGGCGGGGGCCGCCGGCTGCTTCCTCGAGGACCAGCAGTGGCCGAAGCGGTGCGGGCACATGCGCGGGAAACGGGTGGTCGCGCGCGCCGAGCACCTCGCCAGGATACGCGCCGCCGTCGATGCCAGAGGCGATCGCGACTTCTTCATCGTGGCCCGCACGGACGCCATCGCCGACGGCGGCCTCGACGAGGCGCTGGCCCGGGCGGAGGCGGCGCGGGCCGCCGGCGCGGACGCCACGTTCGTCGAGGCGCCGCGGTCGCCGGAAGAGCTGGCGGCTGTCGGCCGGCGGGCCCCGCACCCGACCGTGGCCAACATGGTCGAGCGGGGCCGGACGCCACTGCGGTCGCGGGAGGAGCTGGCGGCGCTCGGCTTCCAGTTGATCCTCTACCCCCTGACCGGCCTACTGGCCGCCGCCCGCGCGCTCGAGACGGCGTACGGCCGGCTGCAGGGCGAGGGCGGCAGCGCCGGGTACCAGGACGCGCTGTTCGAGTTCGAACGGTTCAACGACCTGCTCGCTGCCGACGCCAAGCAGGACCTGGCCGATCGCTACGGCGGCGGATCGTAGACACGAGGCCACGGAGCGCTGCGCGGCGTTGCGCGGACGAGCGGCCTCGATTCCGGAGTGGCGAGCATTCCCCGCCGGGCGATATAATGCCGGTCCCCTGGGAGGTGACGTGTGAAAGTCCCCGTCAGCATCACGGTCAACGGCCGCCGGCATGAACTCGAGGTCGAGCCCCGACTGCTGCTGGTCCACTTCATCCGGGTCTTCGCCGAGCTGACCGGCACGAAGGTCGGATGCGACACGAGCCAGTGCGGCGCGTGCACCGTGCTCATCGACGGCGTGGCGGTCAAGTCGTGCACGGCGTTGACGGTGCAGGCCGACGGCGCCGACGTGACGACGATCGAAGGGCTGGCCGACGGCGAGCAGTTGCATCCGCTCCAGGAGAGCTTCTGGAACAAGCACGGCCTGCAGTGCGGCTTCTGCACGCCCGGGATGATCCTGGCGGCGCACGAGCTGCTGCGGACGAACGCGTCGCCGAGCGAGGCGGAGATTCGTCACGGGCTCGAGGGCAACCTGTGCCGCTGCACCGGCTACCAGAACATCGTGCGCGCCGTGCAGGACGCCGCGGGCGCGGCGGCGGACCGCAAGTAACGGAGACACAGCGATGAGCAGCAGAATCTTCGGCTCCGGAATCCGCCGCCGCGAGGATCCGCGCCTGATCACGGGCAGCGCCACCTACACCGACGACCTCAAGCTGCCCAACATGGTGCATGCCGTGATGCTTCGGAGCAGCCACGCGCACGCCCGCATCACCCGCATCGAGACCAGCGCCGCCGCGGCGGCGCCCGGCGTGGTGGCCGTCTACACCGGCACCGACACCGAAGGCGCCCTGCAGCCGGTGCCGTGCGCCTGGCTGCTGCCGGATGCCGGCCTGAAGATCGCTCCGTATCCGTGCATCGCCAAGGACGTCGTCCGCTACACGGGCGACATCGTGGCGGTGGTGGTGGCCGAGCGTCTGTACCAGGCGCACGATGCCCTGGAGCTGATCGAGGTCGACTACGAGCCGCTCCCCGCCGTTACCGACCCCGAGCAGGCGGCCGCGGCGGACGCGCCGCGCGTCCACGCCAAGGACCTCAACGGCGACGCCATCGAGGGGAACCAGGCGTTCCACTGGACGGTGGCCGGCGGCGACGTCGACGCGGCGTTCGCCGCGGCCGAAGCCGACGGCGTGATCCTCAAGGAACGCATCCTCCAGCAGCGGCTCATTCCGAACGCGATGGAGACCCGCGGGGCGGTGGCCCAGTACAACCGGGCGACGGGCGAGCTGACGCTCTGGAACACGACCCAGAACCCGCACATCGTCCGCTTCCTGTGCTCCGTCGTCACCGGCGTGTCGGAGGACAAGCTGCGCGTCATCGCCCCCGAGGTGGGCGGCGGCTTCGGAAGCAAGATTGCCGCCTACCCCGCCGACTTCGTCACGGTCTTCTGCTCGCAGAAGCTGGGGCGCCCGGTCAAGTGGACCGAGACCCGCAGCGAGAACTATCAGGCCACGACGCACGGCCGCGACCACGTCCAGGACGTCGAGCTGGCGGCCACCAGGGACGGCAGGATCACCGGGCTGCGGTGCAGGGTACACGCCGGGATGGGCGCCTACCTGTCGACCGCCGCCCCCGGCATTCCGACCATCCTGCACGGGCTGATGCTGTCGGGCTGCTACACGATCCCGGCCCTCAAGGAGGACGTCTACGGGATCTACACCAACGGCGTGCCCGTGGAGGCGTACCGTGGCGCCGGCCGGCCGGAAGCGACGTTCATGCTCGAGCGGCTCATCGACATGCTCGCGCGCGAGCTGGAGATGGACCCGGCCGACGTCCGCCGCAAGAACTTCATCCCGAAGTTCGACAACGGCCACGAAGTCGTCACGACGCTCAACTACGACAGCGGCGACTACCCCGGCGCGCTCGAGAAGCTGCTCGAACACACCGGCTACCAGGCGTTGCGCGAGAAGCAGAAGGCGGGTCCCGCGAACGGCAAGTACCTCGGCCTGGGCCTCTCGTCCTACGTCGAGATCTGCGGCCTCGGACCGTCGCAGGTGGCCGGCGCGATCGGCTTCCAGGGCGGGCTGTGGGAGAGTGCCATCGTGCGCGTCCACCCGACCGGCAAGGTCCACGTCTTCATCGGCGCGTCGCCGCACGGCCAGGGCGAGGAGACGACCTTCGCCCAGATCGTCGCCAGCGAGATCGGCGTCGACGCCGGCGACGTGAAGATCGTCCACGGCGACACCGACGCGACCCCGATGGGCTGGGGTACCTACGGCAGCCGGACCACCGCGGTCGGCGGGGCGGCGCTGGCGGTGGCGGTGCGCAAGATCCGCGACAAGGCGAAGGTGCTGGCGGCGCACCTGCTCGAAGCGTCGGTCGAGGACATGGAGTACGAGGACGGCAGATTCTTCGTCAAGGGGTCGCCCGACAAGGCGAAGACGATCCAGGACGTCGCCCTGATGGCGAACGTCGCGTGGGACCTGCCCGAGGGCATGGAAGCCGGCCTGGAGGCGTCGACCTTCTACGATCCGCCGAACTTCGTCTTCCCCTACGGCGCGCACCTCGCGGTCGTCGAGGTGGAGGTCGCCACCGGTCAGGTCGAGCTGACCGGCTACACGGCGCTCGACGACTGCGGGCCGCAGATCAACCCGGTCATCGTGGAAGGCCAGGTGCACGGCGGCGTCGTGCAGGGCATCGGCCAGGCGCTCTGGGAAGGCGCGGCCTATGACGAGAGCGGGCAGCTGGTCACGGGATCGCTGCTCGACTATGCCCTGCCGCGCGCCGACCGGTTGCCGCCGATCGACGTCATCTCGACGGTAACCCCGTCGCCGCACCACCCGCTCGGCGTGAAGGGGATCGGCGAGGCGGGCACCATTGCCTCGACCGCCGCCGTCTACAACGCCGTCATGGACGCGCTCAAGCCGCTGGGCGTCACCCGGGTCGACATGCCGTTCACGCCCGAGCGGGTCTGGCGCGCCATCCAGGAAGCGAAGGGAAGCTGAGTCATGTTTGCTGCCGACTTTGACTACTACCGGGCGGACTCGGTGGCCGCCGCCGGCCGGCTGCTCGCAGAGCATCCGGGCGCGAAGCTGCTCGCCGGCGGGCACAGCCTGATCCCGCTGCTCAAGCTCCGACTCGCCGCGCCGGCGGCCGTCATCGACATCGGCCGCATCGCCGAGTTGCGCGGCATCACGGTAGACGGCAACACGCTGCGGATCGGTGCGCTGACCACCCATGCCGAGATCGCCGCCTCCGCCGACGTGCGGCGGCACGCCCACGCGCTGGCCGAGGCGGCCGGTCAGATCGGCGATCCCGCCGTGCGCAACCGCGGCACCATCGGCGGCAACATCGCGCATGCCGACCCGGCATCCGACCTCCCCACGGTACTGCAGGCGCTCGGCGCGACCCTGGCGGTCGCCGGCCCACGGAGTGAACGGTCGGTCGGCATCGACGGGTTCTTCCAGGGCGTGATGACGACGACGCTCGCGGAGGACGACCTGCTGACGGCAATCCAGATCCCGACCGCCGGCAAGTCCCAGGGCACGGCCTACGTCAAGTTCCCCCACCCCGCTTCGCGCTACGCGGTCATCGGCGTGGCCGCCGCGCTGACCACCGGCACCGGCGGCGGCTGGCGCGCCGTTCTCACGCCGGGCGCGAATCGCGAGACCGTCTGCTCCAGCGTGTCCGTCGCCATCGGCGGGCTGGTGCCCGCGCCGGTGCGCTGCGCTGCGGTCGAGCAGGCGCTGGCCGGCAAGCCGCTGTCCGACGAGGCGTTCGCGGCGGCGGCCGCCGCGGTCGGCGGGGATCTCGGCGACGACCTGCTGGGCGACGTCTTCGCGTCGGGCGAGTACCGCAAGGCGGTCGCCCCGGTGTACGTCCGGCGCGCGATCGAAGCCGCGGCCGGCCGGGTCGGCTAGTTAGGATTCTGCCCCGTACAACGGTGCGGACTCCGCACAGCGCGCCTCGGCGGGAGCGGCGCGGGGCGAAGAGGTTCCCGCGAACGGACGCCGGGGTTCGGGGCGGAGCCCTCAGAGATCCCTCCGACCCATCAGAGTGAGTGGTAGCATGGCCGTGTGTTCGATACCCATGCCATCGCCGGTCGCCTGACCGACGCCGGGCTCTCGGAAAAGCAGGCGGATGCACTCCGGATGCCCTGCGGGAAGTAGCAGAGCACGATACCGCGAGAATTGATGTCGAGGCTCTGGCGACAAAATCGGATCTGCGCGCCGAGGTTTCGTCTCTTGAGGCACGCCTCTACCGCGCAACTCTGATGCAAACAGCGGTTGCCGCTGGCCCGCTTGGCTTGGTCCTCGGGGCTCTGCGCCGGCTCGGCTGACTTCGCGCCGCCACCCGAAACCAGTTTCGCCGCGACGCGAACCGCCCGCGCCGTGACGGGCCAACAATCGCCAGAGCGGCATTCCCATTCCCATGACCTACCTGATCGACGGCAAGCAGTACATCGTGCCGGCGATCGGTACTCTGTCCGATCGACCCGCGACGGCGGCGCTCTTCGTGGGCGAAGCCAAGTGGTGCGGGACACGACTCGCGGGGCAACCCCACGCTTCGCACCGGCGCCGACGGCAGCAACGAACTGCTCAGTGACGTGCCGGAGATTGCCGACCGCTTCGCGGGTTTGCGCCGCAATTGCGGACGGCTTCGAGCCCGAATCGTCAACCTTGTTCTTCCTCGCAACGGGTGGCCAAGGGGATGCTGGTGCCCGATACTACGATCTTGAGATCGGCGACGAGATTGCTCGTCTATTCGGGAGACTACCGGTTCGTGGCGCTCGGCAAGCTCATGGTGCCGGGATGCGCGTGCCCCTTCTCGTTCAGGTGCAGGTCGTCGCCGGCGTGACCCGCATCACGTATACTCGGCACCGATTGAGTCGAACGATGGCAGTGAGACAAGTGTCACTCTTGAGAAAAAACACGCACGAGGCGTCGCCAGACGCCATGAAAAAAGTGCTCGGCAAGGTCACCCGAGCCCTCACCGCGCTGGCGAAGGCGAGGAAGGTGGATCCGGGCCAGGCGTTCTCCGCTCGGAACAAGGCTGTCGTCGCGTTGCGGGATCTCGACACGAGGCTCGACGGCTGGATCCGCGATCTCGACGCCGAGCAGGCTGCGCACGCTCGGCAGCGGGAGGCGGCCCTGGATCGACGCCGGGATGACTTGTCAAGATCGGCGATGGAGGCCGACTGGACGGTGCTGCGACGACGGGATTACGACATCGTGGACTGCTTTCGAGTGGACTATGCCAAGGACCGTGTGACCGTCCGACTCGGAAGCGAGAAGATGGATGCGTTCGATGAAGCGGACGGGAGGCGGCTCTTCGCCCGTTTAAGTACCGCCCGGGAAGCACTCGACCGGTTTCCGTTCGACAGGCTCGGATTCCTTCAGGCGCTGAAGGACGCCATCGGCTTGGCGGAGACGCTGAAGCAGGATCGTAACGGCAGAGTGCCGATTCGGAAGCTGTATCCCATGGTCGTGCTGGCCCGGCAGCTCCGGAACGAACGTTTCCTCAAGAAGCCGGATTCGAAGACGTACGCCGACTATCCGATGACGCAGTTCGTCTACGACTTCGCGCGGTTCGGACGCGAGGGTTGGAAGACGGAGCGCGGTGAACGGGTCTCCAACCAGCCCCCCAACATGGCTACCGTCGCTAAGGGTGGAAGCGTGACACTGCCCGTGCTCGGCGGACGAGACGCCGACGGCGTGCAGCTTGGCTCCATCTGGATCGAACGGAGCCGCTCCGCGTGAATCCGCTGGAGATACTGGCCCATCTGGCGGAGGTGGGCACGCCGCCCGGCGGCGGCGCCGACGTGATCAAGGTGTCGGCCGGCCTGCGGCAGACGCTGGAACGGATCGCGCGGGAAACGCTGCCCCTTGTCGCCGCCGGTGGTGGCGATCTGCAGTTCGTCTTCGGTCCCTACGGCCGCGGGAAGACACACTACCTCAAGGCTCTCGCGCAGTGGGGGCGGGAACATGGATTCGTCACCGCCTACGTCGACGGCCAGGACAACCAGAGTCCGTTCAGGGAGTTGGACCAGACATACCGCGCGATCGCCGGCCGCATGACGCCGCCGAGCAGATCCGAGACGCGGCCGTTCTTCGGGGTGTCCGGAGTCGCGAAGGTGGTCGAGGCGTCGTTCATCGGCCGTGACCACGCCGGACGGCGGGAAGTGGTCGAGCGCATCCGGGAGGACAGGGCGCTGGCGCCGGACTTCCGCAATCTGGTTCTGGCCTACTGTATGGAAGCTGTCATGGGGGGCGGTGACGAGGATCTGTCCGAACGTCTGGAGGCGCTACTGGCGGCGACCTCGACCTACCGCGTGACGCTGGGCGAGCTGTATCGGATGCACCGTGACCTGCCGAGACCGCTAGGCAAGCTGAGCCGGCGCAATGCCGCGATCTGGCTGCGCGCGCTGCTATCGCTCCCGCGCGTCCTCGGATACGCCGGCCTCCTGGTGCTCTTCGACGAGACGGAGACGGCCCTGCAGCGGGGGCGCCTCCGCCAGCGGCTGAGGCACCTGGCGCACGTCAGGACGTTCATCGACCACATGGCCATCGGGGCGTTTCGGGGTTGCGGGGTGTACTACGCGGTCACGGAAGAGTTCATCGTCGACGCGAAAGCGCATCTGCAGGCCTTGAGCCAGCGCATCGAGAGGACTCGCCGGCCCGAGCGCAACCCGCGGGCGGTGTGGGTGGATCTCGACGAGCTGACCGTGCCCGGCCCGCAGGACCCTGCGTTCTTCAAGGAGCTGGCCGAGCGAATCGTCGGGATCGGCCGGGAGGCGGGGCTCCCGGCAGCCGACGCAGACCGAATCCAGCGCGGGCTTGGGTCGCTCGCCGTCAGCTACGTGGAGAACATCAACGAGGGCGCCGTGCGCGAGTACGTCAAGGAGGCGGCCGCAAGCGTGGCCCAGGAGCTGAGTGCCATGAGGGATGGACGTGAACGAGCGTGAGGCGCGGCAGATCTGGGCGCAACTGGGCGCGGAAGGCAAGGCGCCGACGGAACTCGCGCGGGCGGCCCGAGTACTTCCGGACTATACGGTCGGCATCCAGCCCTGGATCGACCGTCTGGCGAAGCGCTACCTTCGCGGGCTGTGCCGGGAAGACGCGCACTACAAGCTGGTCCTGGCACCGTACGGCGGCGGAAAGACACACTTTCTGTTCTCGCTTGGAGGGCGCGCGCTGGCGGAAGGCTTCGCCGTTTCCTACGTCCCGTGCAGCGCCGGATTGAGCCTGGACCAACCCTTGGACGTGTACAAGGAACTTGTCAAGAACCTGCAGCAGCCGGGAGAGAGCCCTCGGGGCTTGCAGGCGCTGCTCGAGGCGGTGGTCAGGACGAAGCGGGACGAGATCGACCGTGCCGGGGCGCCCGACGTGGATGGCGCCCTTCGACGCTGGCGCTTGAGTCTGCGTAGATACGACTTTCCGGAGAACGCCTTCGGTCGGGTGATGGCGGCGGCGCTTGAAGCCGTCGAGGGCGAGGACACGACAGTCGGAGAGGCCGCGTTCCACTGGCTGCGGGGCGAGCCGGAAGTTCTCAACAAGGGCGACCTCCAGGAGTTGCAACTCGCGAAGCTGCCGAAGGCAGATCGAAAGACGTTCGGCAGGAATCTCCTGCTGTCCCTGGTCAAGTTCCTCCCGCAAGCCGGTGTGCACGGACTCGTCCTGTTGTTGGACGAAGTGGAAACCTCACCCAGGTCCGGGGCAAGGCGCTGCTGCGGATACTCGCTGCGATGCGCGTGTTTCTCGATTCGCCGGCGGGCATTCCCGGCGGCGTCCCACTGTGCGGCGTCTTCGCGGCGACACCCGAGGTGCTCGACGAGATAGGCCAGTACTCGGCCCTGAAACAGCGCCTCGCGGTCACGGGCGCTTCGTTCGCGGAGGGCAACGACCTCGCGGTGCAGTTGCCGCTCGGCGAGGTCGCACCGCAAGAGGAGCTGCTGGAGGAGGTCGGAGGGAAGCTGATCGACCTCGGCACGCGTGCCACCGGCCATGCGTTCGATCCGGGGTTGCAGACACAGAACGCCCGGCGCCTGGCGGAGGTCGCCTGCGAACGGAACCTCGACGTGGACGCCCGCCGGCTTTTCGTCAAGACGTGGGTGAACCTGCTCGAGTTGCAGGCGCAGGCCGGCGAGAGGCCGATCGGACGGGATGAACTGGTCGATCGGTACGAAGGCGTGTTCAACAGATTCAAGAGCGACGAAGTGCACGCCGAGAGCCACGAACCATGATCCCGGGGGTTCGAGTCACGCATCCGGTGCTCGGGGCGGGCGTCGTCTTGGCGCTGCTCGCGCGGGGGCGGGTCGCCGGCGCCCGGGTGGATTTCGGATACATGGTCGATTGGGTGCCGCAGAAGGAGCTGGCGCCGGCCGGCGATTTGCGCTCACGGGGCTCGAAAGACGAAGCATCTCGGAATGAGCCGGAGCACTGGAAGCCCCTGGGCACGCTGACGGAGAACGTAGTGGACGCGCGCCGGGCGGTGCTGGCGCTCAAGCTTGGCCAAGTGCTCCCTGAGAATGTCCTGGACTTGAGCGTGGGCACGGAGACCGCCGAAGCGCTGCTGAGAAGAGCCGTTGCTGGCGCAGCTCGACGGAAGCCGGCTGCCATCCTCGTCAGCGGGCCGTACGGCGCCGGGAAGACGCATCTGCTGACCATGCTGGGGTCCCTGGCGGCCCGAGAAGGGCTCGCCACGGCGTCGGCGCTACTGGACGGCGAGGGCGTGACGCTGGCGGATCCGATGACGATTCTGGAGCCCGTCCTGCGCTCGCTCTGCTTGCCGGGTGAGTCTACGCCTTCCGGCGTAGGCCGGTGGCTAGCCGAGCTGCGCAGGCGCAGCAGCCGTTGGGACCACGGTCGGCGCCGGTGGTCGCGAATCGCCGAAGCCGTGTTCCAGATGCCGGCGGCAGCGTTCGACGATCCCGATGTCCTGGAGGCCTTGGAAGACTACCTCACCACGAGTCTGCCTGTTTCGCACGCGAACCGGAGGTTGCGAAGACTCGTACGGCGGCCGCTCCAGCTTCCTTCCATGAGGGCGCAGCGGATCACCGATCGGGCCGAGCGGTTCTGCGAACTGCTGCGGGACTGGGCGGAGTTCTGCGAGGCGGCCGGAGCAAGGGGGCTTGTAGTCGTCTTCGACGAGGTGGATGTCGAGTATGCCGCCACGCTCTGGAACGTCGAACGCCGCACACGCCGGCAACTTCTGCTCCACGCTTTGAACAATCTGCTCGGCCAGTCGGTTCCGCTCGTGCTGGCGTTCGGGAGCGCGCCCGCCACGGACCAGGAAGCAGCGAACGACGCGGCGCGGGACCTCACGGAGCGCATGTCGCGGATTCAGCAGGTCGCCGCGCCGCGGCCTGACGCAGCACAAATGCGGGAACTTGGCAGGCGGTTGTGCGGATTGTACACAAGGGCCTATCCGGTTTGGATCTCCAGCGTCGATGAAGGGTCCATCGAACGCGCGATAGACGAGCATGCCGAGAGGTACGCCGAGGGATACGGAGAACCTGACGACCCTGCGCCGCGCAGGTTCGTGCGCGAGCTGTTCGAGTGGCTGGACGTGGCGTCGGATCGAGGTCCCGTGGACACCGATGAGGCGTGACGAAGATGAACGGGCAGGTGAGTGACCGCGAACTCGTCCGCGCCCTGGGGCCGGTCGGGGGCGCCTTCTTCGGCAGTTTCAGAACCCTGCGCGACGTGCAGCGAGCCGCGATTCCCCGGATACTGGAGGGGCGGGACGTTCTCGTGGCGTCGGCCACCGCGTCCGGCAAGACGGAGGCGGTCGTGGCTCCGCTGGTTACCAGGACCTTGGACCGTTTGCCCGCTCATGGATCCGGAATCCGCATGCTGCTGATCGCCCCGACACGCGCGCTCGTCAACGACCTTGCGGCGCGCGTTGATGGACCCCTCGGGCGGCTGGGATTGACTTGCGGCCGTCAGACCAGCGATCACAAGGACAAGCACGGACGCCCGTTCGTACTCGTCACGACCCCGGAGTCCTTCGATTCCATACTCGTGCGGGACGGGCGGGTGGAGGGCGGGCAGATCACCGACCACCTGCTTGCCACGGTGTCGGTCGTATTTGTCGACGAGGCGCACCTGTTCGACGGCACCGCCCGAGGCGACCAACTGTCCTGGCTGATGGGTCGTCTTCGACGCGTTCGGCACCTCGCCGACGACTCGGGGACGAGCGGTCGGGCCGGCCTCCAGGTCTGCGCCGGAAGCGCCACGATCAGCGACTCCCAGGGTCTTGCCAGGCGGCTGCTTGGGCCGTCGGCCGTGGCGGTCCAGGTGCCGGGCACACGGGAGATCGAGGTCTTCGGGCCATCCGGCGCTGCTCTCTGGTTTCCGGTCGAACCGTCCCTGGACGCAGTTGGACTGCGTGACCGCCTCGAACTTGCGCCCGCGGAGAAGTTCGCGAAGGCGGCGGAGCGTCGTATCTGGCGGGCGCTTTCGGGCGAGGGTGACACACCGTTGCGGAAGGCCCTCGTGTTCGCGCCGACACGCAGGCTCGTGGACACGCTGTCTACGGAACTGGCCGCGATGTTGCCGCGCCGACGCGCCATCCGCGTTCTGGCCCACCACGGAAGTCTGGAACGCACGGTCCGCGAACGCGCTGAAGGCGAATTTGCGGTAGCCGGGGATGCGGTGCTCGTGGCGACGACCACGCTCGAAGTCGGCGTCGACATCGGCGACGTCGATTTCGTCGTGCTGGTCGGCGCGCCTCCGGGAACGCGTTCCCTTCTGCAGCGCATCGGGCGGGCGGGGCGGAGAATCGGCTGCACCAGAGTACTGGCCCTGCCCCGGACGGAGGTCGAGCAGGCGGCGCTGGCGAGCATGCTGATCGCGGCGCGAGACGGACGACTGGAGCCAGAGGGCTATGCGCGCCGCTGGTCGGTCTTCGTGCAGCAGGCGGCCAGCTTCGTCGCGCAGGGCAGACCGCGGGGCCGGAAGCGCAGCCACCTGGTCGATCTGGCCCAGGACGTATGGCCGGATGACGAACCGGCGACCGTCGACGCGATCGTGGAGCACCTGCTCGACGAAGATTGCCTCATCGAGGACCGAGGGCGGCTCTGGCTCGGCGAGCCGTGGGCCGACCTGTTCGATGCCGGTGGTCGCGGGATGCACGCGAACTTCGATTCACCGGGCACGGGCGTTCCGGCCGTCGACGCGAGCACCGGAGAGGTCATCGCGTACGTTGCGGGCCCGCCCTCGGAACGCAAGGGGTTGGCGCTTGGCGGACAGAGTTGGGACCTGGAGACGGTGAGCGGCGAGATCCTGCTGAGGCCTCGCGGTGCCCGTGCGGCTCGGGATGGCTTCCGGTATGTGGCCAGGCGCGCGCCGGTCAGACGTGAGTACGCGGTGCACGTCAGGCGCGGCCTGGGCTTGGGAGAAGGGGACGCGCCGCTGGTCGATCTGTTGTCAGGGTTGACCTGGTTCCACTTCGGCGGGGCCGAGTACGAAATCGCTCTGTGCGAACTCGTTCAGGAAGTGCGACCGATCGGGGCGCTGTCCGGATTGGCGGTGCGAGTCGATTCCGGCAGCGCGTTGTCGTCGACTCGGCTCGATGTCTCCGAGAGCAGGCTGCGTCAGGTGGTGGACGACCGTTTCGCGGACCTGGAGCGCGTATTGGCCGTTGGCCCGCATCAGCACGCGTTGCCGGAAGGGCGTCGTCGGAACGTCGTCGCGGCGCTGATGGATGTGCCTGTGTTCCGGCGTTGGTTGCACAGCCGTCGCGTGTGGCGAATGACCTCGGATGATCCGCGGCACCAGCACGTGCGGGCAATCTGACTGCCGCGATTCCCGCCTGTGTGAGGCGGGATGCAGCCGCGTCTGTCGAATGCCGTAGCTCCTGGCAATTCTGCGACTGCGGGCCAGTGCGCTCTTGTCGATCAGGTACGGCATGCGTCAAGAGTCGGCGCGCGGTTCGGACCGCCATGCCCCGGCCATGACCCGGGCGTCCGCAAGGTCCAGTCCTTCCATGTCCGCCAGCGACCTCGCGCAACGCCCGGTCGATGGTCTCCTTTGTCGAGGAGGTGTCGAGCAGGCTGCGTGCCTCTTCGATCAGGGCCTCGTCGATGTCCACGCTGGTTTTTACGCATGGCGGCGCCACCTCTCCACGTTCGGACATGAATCCGCGCTACACTTGTCCCGTGTTCCGTTGGCGAGAGGCGGCCCTGTGAACCTGACCATTGCGGTCGACAACGAAGTCCTCAAGCGCGCCCGGATGCGCGCGATCATGGAGGACACCTCCGTCAATGCAGTTCTCCGGGAATTCCTGGAGTCCTATGCCGGCGGGGCGGCGCGCCGCAGGCAGGCTATCGAACACCTGTTGTCCCTGTCGAAGACGGCGACGAGCGGACGAGGCTCCGCGGCGTGGACGCGCGACGAGCTTCATGACCGTTGAACCCTGGTTCGTCGACACGAACGTGCTCGTCTACGTGTTCGACGCCGATTCTCCAGGCAAGCAGGCGCAGGCTCGACGGCTCCTCGACGAGCACGCCCATCGCATCATCCTGAGCACGCAGGTGCTGGGGGAATTCTACGTCACCGTGACTCGCAAGCTGGGGAAGCGGCTCCCTGCGGAACGCGCCGTCGAGGCGCTCGACGACCTCTGTGAGTTCCCGGTCCGGTCCCTCCACGCGGAACTCGTGCGATCCGCGGTTGACAGAAGCGAATCCTCGCACTTGTCCTACTGGGACGCCCTGATCGTCGAGAGCGCGCTCGACGCTGGTGCGGCCGTGCTTCTGACAGAAGACCTGCGGCATGGTCAGACGTTTGCACGGCTTCGCGTCGTCAATCCATTCAGGGTCGACGCCGCGGACCGGGTGACGTGACGATGGCCCCTCCATCGACACCGGCCTCCATCGACGACCTCAGGCGCCTGCTCGCCGAGCAGCGGTACATCGCCGACGACGGCCTGGCCACGGCCGTCTACCTCGCGCTGAAGCTCGCGCGCCCGCTGCTGCTGGAGGGCGAGGCGGGGGTCGGCAAGACCGAGGTGGCCAAGGTGCTGTCGGCGGCGCTCGGCGCCGACCTGATCCGCCTGCAGTGCTACGAGGGCCTCGATGTCAACCACGCCGTGTACGAGTGGAACTACGCGCGGCAGCTGATCGAGATCCGCCTCGCCGAGGCCGAGGGCGCCCCGGCGGGCGACCGGCACGCGCGCGCCGGGGAGCTGTTCGGTCCCGACTTCCTCATCGAGAGGCCGCTGCTGCAAGCCTTGCGGGACGGTCGCCCGCGACCGCCGGTGCTGCTCATCGACGAACTCGATCGGGCGGACGAGGAGTTCGAGGGCTACCTGCTGGAGCTGCTCTCCGACTTCCAGATCACGATTCCGGAGCTCGGCACCATCAGGGCGTCGTCGCCGCCGGTCGTCGTGATCACCTCGAACCGGACCCGCGAACTGCACGACGCCCTCAAGCGGCGCTGCCTCTACGCCTGGATCGACTACCCGAGCTTCGAGAAGGAGCTGCAGATCATCACGACCCGGGTGCCCGACGCGCCGGCAACCCTCGCCGCGCAGGTCACCGGCTTCGTGCAGGAGCTGCGCCGGGCCGAGCTGTACAAGGTGACCGGCGTGTCCGAAACGCTCGACTGGGTGGCGGCCCTCGTCGCGCTCGACAGGCGGGAGCTCGACGCCGCGACCATCGAGCGGACGCTCGGCATCGTCCTCAAGACGCAGGAGGACATGCAGAGCATGCGCGGCGACCGCATCCAGGACATGCTGAACCGGGCCAAGACGCCCGGAGCGCGCACGTCCCGGCCTGACCCCGCCACGCGCGACTGATCACCGGCACGCGCGTTCGGCGCCGTCAACCGTTGCCCGGGAGTCTGCGCCGTAGCACCGTGCAGACTCCACAAGGCGCGCACGGCGCGCCTCGGCGGGAGCGGCGCGGGGCGAAGGGGGCCCCGCAAGCGGACGCCGGGGGTTCGGGGCACAGCCCCGTCTGATGGAAGCCGGGAGCGGCGCGGGGCAAAGGGGCCCCGCAAGCGGACGCCGGGGGTTCGGGGCACAGCCCCGTCTGATTGAAGCTCGATGTCGTACCTGCTCCACAACCTGGTCCACTTCACGCGGCTGCTCCACCGGCTGGGTCTCGACGTGCAAGCGGGGCGCACGCGGGAGGTCGCGGAGGCGCTGGCGCACGTCGACGTGGGGCAGCGGCCGGATTTCTACCACACGCTGCGGAGCCTGCTGGTGCACCGCGTCGACGACCTGGCGCTGTTCGACGAGGCGTTCCGCGTCTTCTGGCGGCGGCCGCACGGCGAATGGACGGCGACGGACCTCAGCGCGATGGGCGAGACGCGCCGCTCCGGAGCGCCGGAGTACGAATCGGAGGCGCCCCCGGGCTCCGACACCGAGGGCGGCGACAACGGCGGCCAGCCCGGCTACCGCGTGGAACGGATGGCGGTCCTGAGCTACAGCGACCGCGAGGCGCTCTACGCGAAGGACTTCGAGCACTTCACAGCCGAGGAGGTGTCCGCCGCCGAGCAGATGATGGCCGAGCTCGACTGGGAGCTCGGCGAGCGGCGCTCGAAGCGCTGGACCGCCGGGCGGGGTCCCGCGCTCGACCTGCGGCGGGCGGTGCGCGCCAACATGCGCTACGGCGGCGAGCTGATCGACCTGCCGGCGCGGCGGCGGAAGACGCGGCGGCGGCCGCTGATTCTGCTGTGCGACGTCAGCGGCTCGATGGAGCGCTACAGCCGGATGCTGCTCCACTTCGTCCACGCGCTCACCGGCGGCGGACGGCCGGGCCGGGTCGAGTCGTTCGCCTTCGCGACGCGCCTGACCCGCATCACCCACGAGCTCGCGGCGCGCGCCGCGGACGCCGTGGTGCCCACCCTGCCGCGGAAGATCGACGACTTCGGCGGCGGCACCCGCATAGGCGCCGCGCTGCGGACCTTCAACGTCGAGTGGGCGCGCCGCATGCGCGGCCAGGGCCCGATCGTGCTGTTGATCTCCGACGGCTGGGACCGTGGCGAGCCGGACGTGCTGCGGGCCGAGATGGCACGCCTGCAGCGCTCGTGCCAGCGGCTCATCTGGCTCAATCCACTGCTCGGATCGCCCGACTACCTGCCGCTGACGCGCGGCATGCAGGCCGCGCTGCCGGCGATCGACGACTTTCTCCCCGTCCACAACCTGGCCAGCCTGGCGGCGCTCGCCCGGCACCTGAACAGCCTGCCCGTGCACAGGCCGCCGCGACGCCGGGCGGTCCCGCCGCCACAAACGGACGCCGCCGGTTGACCTGGGGTTGCCGGGCCGCCGGATCTCTGTATCCTTTCCCCGATGGAAGTCTCAGCGACGTACCTGTTCGACGCCCCCCGCCAGCGGGTCTGGGATCTGCTGATCGACCCCGACGTCATTGCCGGCTGCCTGCCCGGCTGCGAATCGATGGAGCCGACCGGCCCGGACACCTATCAGGCGACCCTGATGATCGGGGTCGCGGCCATCACCGGCCGTTATCAGGGGACCGTGCGGATAGCGGAGAAGCAGGAGCCGGCGCGCTACACCCTCGTGGTCGAGGGCAAGGGCAAGCCCGGCTTCGTCAGCGGGTCGGCCTCGGTCACGCTGGCGGAGACCGACGGCGGCGATCGGACGAGCGTCGCGGTGGCCGGGAAGGCGAACGTCGGCGGCACGATCGCCCGGGTCGGCCAGCGGCTGCTGGGCAGCGTCTCGAAGCTGATGATGGACCGCTTCTTCGCGTGCCTCAACGCGAAGGCGCGTGGTAGTGTGGCCACGTGAGACTGATCCTGACCCTGCTCGCCGCGGCGGTCGCGCTGGCCGTTTTCGTGGCCGGTCTCCTCGTGGTGGTCGCCGATCTCCGCATCGAGCTGGCGGGCAGCGGGCTGCTGCCCATCGTGTCGTTCGGCGACGTGGACGAGCACTTCGAGACGCTCGAGCTCAACCGCTCCCAGCACTATTCGCGGTTGCTGCCGGCCGGCCCGCTGCCCCCGGCGGCGGCCGCTGCCGGCACCGCCTATCCGGCGGCCCCCGGCGACGTCTACTGGACCGACTTCCGGGGTCCCCACCGGGACGGGCGGTACACGCAGACGCCCGTTCTGACGAGCTGGCCCGCGGGCGGGCTCGAACCTCTCTGGTCGCAGCCGATCGGCGGGGGCTACGCCTCGTTCGTCGTCGCGCAGGGACGCGCGTTCACCATCGAGCAGCGCCGGGAGCGTGAGGTGGTCGCCGCGTACGACGTCGCCACCGGGCGCGAGCTCTGGACCCGCGGCTGGGACGCGCGCTTCGTCGAGTCCATGGGCGGCCCCGGACCGCGGGCGACGCCGACCTGGCACGCGGGCCGCGTCTACGCGCTGGGTGCGACCGGCCGCCTGTGGGTGCTCGACGCCGCCACCGGCGACGTGCTCTGGCAGCGGGACATTCTGCGCGACGCGGAGGCCGACAACCTGACCTGGGCGATGTCCGCCTCGCCGCTCGTCGTCGACGACCTCGTGGTGGTGCAGCCCGGCGGCACGCGCGGCTGGTCGGTGGCGGCGTACGACCGGGCCACGGGCGACGTCGTGTGGCACGCGCTCGACGACGTCCAGGCCTATACCTCCCCGATGACCGTGACGCTGGCCGGCGTGCGGCAGATCCTGACGGTGACCGCGGAACGCGCGGTCGGCCTGCGCGTCGACGACGGGTCGCTGCTGTGGGACCACGCGTGGGTGACGCCGACCGTACCGAGCATGTCGCAGCCGATCGTGATCGGCGACGACCGCGTCTTTCTCTCCGCCGGCTACGGCCACGGCGGCGCCGTCATCGAGGTGACGCGCGCCGGCGGCCGGCTGGCCGCGCGCGAGATCTGGCGCAACCAGCGCATGAAGAACCGCTTCAGCAGCGCTGTCCTGCACGAGGGCTACATCTACGGGCTCGACGAGTCCATCCTGGCCTGCGTCGACGCGGCGACCGGGGAGCTGCAGTGGAAGGGCGGGCGCTACGGCTACGGCCAGCTGCTGCTGGCCGACGGCCACCTGGTCGTCCTCACCGAGCGGGGCGAGCTCGTGCTCGTGCGGGCAACGCCTGCAGGTCACGAGGAGGTGGCGCGCTCGGCCGCCATCACGGGCAAGACGTGGAACGTGCCGGCGCTCGCGGAGGGGCGGCTGCTGGTGCGCAACGCCCGGGAGATGGCCGCCTTCGACCTGCGCCGACCCTGAGCAGCCCGTGCTGAGCCCGCGCGGGCCGGCGCTCACGCGCGCCGGCTGCGCCGCGGGGCCGCCCGGCCGCCGCGCTTCGCGCCGGCCGTCGCCTTCGCGGGCTTCTTCTTCGCCTTGCCGACTGAGTCGAGGCTCTTGCGCAACGCCTCCATGAGATCGATTACCTTGGCCGGCGCCTCGTCCTCGGCCACCACGACCTGCTCGCCGGCCACCTTGGCGTCGATGATCCGCCGCAACTCCGCCTGGTACTCGTCCGTGAACTCGGTGAGGTCGAGGCCGCCCTCGAAGTTCGCGATGACCTGCCGCGCGAGCTGCACCTCCGCCGCGCTCGCCTCCTCGGGAATCTGGTCGAGCTCCTCGATGGCCGACATCCGGCGCACCTCCTCCGCCGGCCGCAGGGTGAACATCGCCAGACCGCGCTCGCGCGGCTGCACCGCCACGATGTTCTCCCGCCCCGAGAAGGCCAGCTTGCCGATGCCGGCCTTGCCGCGCAGCGCCTCCCGCAACACGCCGAACGCCTCGGCGGCCAGCTTGCCGTCGGGCGCCAGATAGTAGGGCCGCTCGACGTAGATGGGGTCGATCGACTCCATCTCCGCGAAGCGCAGGAGGTTGATGATGCGGGTGGACTCGGGCCGCGCCTTGGCGATGTCCTCGTCCTCCATCACGACGTAGCGTCCCTTCTCGAACTCGTAGCCCTTCGCGATCTCGGTCTTGTCGACCTGCCGGTCGCACACCGGGCACCACTTCCGCTGCTGGATCCGCGACTGGCACTCCGCGTGCAACTGATTGAAGTGGATCGACGCCGCGGTGTTGGTAGCCGGAAAGACCCGCACCGGCACCGTGACGAGGCTCACTTTCAGGAAACCCTTCCAGGTGGGGCGTGCAGCCATGACTCAAATGAGTGTATCGGCATCAGCCGCGTCTTCCCCACCCCCCGGCCCCGTGTATTCTGGGACGACTTGCCTGGACGGCCGCCATCCCGGCGCGGGGCGGCGTGCGCCACGGCGTGGCGCGAGTCGCCCGGCGACGTGCGTCCGATGCTCGCCGAGCTCGCCGGCGCGGCGTCTCACGACCGCATTCTCGCCCGACCCGACCTGATCTTCGAGCCGAAGTACGATGGCATCCGGGCGCTCGTCCAGGTGGAGCCCGCCGCCCCGGAAGGGCCGCTCGTGCGCATCTTCTCGCGCCAGGGCAACGACAAGACCGGCGAGTTCCCGGACGTGGCCGAACCCCTCGCGCGGTTCGCCCGACGCCTCGACCAGCCGCTGCTGATCGACGGCGAGATCGTCGCGGTGGACGCGCGCGGCACGCCGCTCGGCTTCCAGCACCTGCAGGGGCGCCTGCAGCGGCGGGGTGCGACGGCGCACCGCTCCTCGCAGACCGCCCCGGTGGCGTTCATCGCCTTCGACCTGCTCCGCGACGGCGCGGACGACCTGCGCGCGTGTCCCTTCACGGAGCGGCGCCGGCGGCTGGAGGCACGCCTGCGGCGCACGGGGTCGCGCACCCTGCGCGTGACCGCCAGCACGACCGGCAGCGGCGGCCGGCTGCGCCGCCGCGCCGAGCGCCTCGGCTGGGAGGGGATCGTCGCGAAGGAGCCGCAGTCGCGCTACGCGGCCGGCCGGCGCCATGCCGCGTGGCGCAAGCTCAAGTTCACGCGCACCGAGGAGTTCGTCGTCGGCGGCTGGACCGATCCCGCGGCCGCGCGCTCGGGATTCGGAGCGCTCCTGCTGGGCTACCACCCCGACGCCGTCCCGGCCGGCGGGACAAGCCGCCGGTCGGCAGCAACCCCGCCGCCTCCGCTCGTCTTCGCGGGTCAGGTCGGCTCGGGCTTCACGCAGGCCGAGCTGGAGCGCGTCGCCGCCCGTCTGGCCGAGCTCGCCGCGGACCGGTCGCCGTTCGGGGACGCCCCCCGCGCGGGTGGGCGGCACCACTGGGTCCGGCCCGTGCTGGTCGCGGAGGTCAGGTTCACGGAGTGGACGTTCGACGGCCTGCTGCGCAACCCCGTCTACCTCCGCCTGCGGGACGACAAGCCGGCCGCGGGCGTCCGGCTGCGGCAGCCCCGCGGCCGCCAGGCGCCGGCAGCCAGCGCCGCGCAACGCGGCCCGACGCCGCCCCCGCCCGACCCCGCCCTCCCGGCGCTGCTCGACACGATTGCCGACCTGGAGCAGCGGCGGGCGCGGGGCACGCTCGTGCTGCCGGACGGGGTGCGCGTGGCGGTCGGCAATCTCGACAAGGTGTTCTGGCCCGAGCCGGGCATCACCAAGGGGGAGCTGCTGCGCTTCACGCTGCGCATCGCGCCGTATCTGCGGCCGGTCGTCGCCGACCGGCCGCTCGTCATGAAGCGCTTCCCGAACGGCGTCCAGGGCAAGTCGTTCTACCAGCACCGGGCCCCGGATGCGCTGCCCGACGGCGTGCGGGCGGCGAGCGTGCGCGAGCACCCGGAAACCGCCGGCTCGGAGGTCCCGTACCTGGTTGGCGGCCAGCTCCAGACCCTGGTCTACATGACCCAGTTGGCCGTCATCTCCCAGGATCCCTGGTTCTCCCGCCTGCCCTCGCTCACCGCGGCGGACCATGTCGCCCTCGACCTCGATCCGCCGTCCGGAACCCCGTTCGCGCGGGTGCTCGACGTCGCCTGCTGGCTGCACGACGAGCTCGAGACGCTGGGCACGCCCAGCTTCCCGAAGACGTCGGGCTCGAGCGGCCTTCACATCCACATCCCGCTGCCGCCCGATACGCCCTACGAGGCCGGCCTGATCTTCTGCCAGATCGTGGCCACCGTCGTGGCCGGCAGGCACCCGGCCGCCGCCACCGTCGAGCGCAGCGTTCGGCGCCGCCGGGCGGGCGCGGTCTACATCGACTATCTCCAGAACATCTACGGCAAGACGCTGGCAGCCGCCTACAGCGCCCGGGCGAGCGCGTTCGCCGGCGTGTCCACGCCCCTCACCTGGCACGAGGTGCGCAACGGCGCGCGGAGCGGCCTCGATCCGGGCGACTTCACGGTGCGGTCCATCTTCACCCGCCTCGGACAGGTCGGCGACCTGTGGGCCGCGCTCCGCAGCTCGGAGCCGGCGCGGCTCGAGGCGGCGCTCGCCTACGACCGGCGCAGCCGGTGAGCGCGCCGGCCCGTTGTACGATGGGGCCGAGCATGCGCAGGAAACGCCTCCCGGCCCGGCTGCCCCTGCTCGCCGCCGTGGCGGCCGCCGCCGGCCTCGGCGCCTGGGCGCTGGCGGCCCGGCCCCTCGACACCGCTGCCGGCGACACGCCGCCGCCCCGGGGCCGCTGGACCGAGGTCGTCGGGGCGGTCCACGTGCACACCACGCACTCCGACGGCGCGGGCAGCGTGGAGCACGTCGCGGCCGCGGCGAGGCGCGCCGGGCTGGACTTCGTGGTCGTGACCGATCACAACACGTTCGGCGCCAAGCCGGCGGAGGGGTACGCGGGCGACCTGCTGCTGATCGTGGGCACCGAGATATCCACGCACGCCGGACACCTGCTCGGGCTCGGCATCGACGAGCCGGGCTATCGATTCCCGCCCACCGCGGCCGACGTGCTGCGGGATGTCGCGGAGCTCGGCGGGACGGCGATTGTCGCGCACCCGACCAGCCCGCGGGAAGACCTCCGGTGGAAGGCGGGGACGCTGCCCGGCGGATGGGGCCTCGAGGTGCTCAACGGCGACACGCAGTGGCGCTCGGCGCCGCGCCTGGATCTCCTCTCCAGCCTGTTCGTCTATCCGCTGCGCAGCGGGCACGCGCTGGCGCGACTGCTGACGAGGCCGGCCGCCCTGCAGCTCTGGGACGAGCTCCTGAGGCGGCGGCACGCCGCGGGCATCGCCGGCGCCGACGCGCACACGCGCCTGCCGTCCTACGAATCCGTTCTCGGCGTGGTCAGGAACCACGTGGTCCTGGACGCCCCCCTGACCGGCGACGCGGCCCGCGACAGCGGCTCGATCGTGGCTGCGCTCGCCCGCGGCCGCCTGTTCGTCGGCATCGACGCGATTGCCGCCACCAGCGGCTTCTTCTTCGTCGCCGAGCGCGGCGACCGCACCTGGACGATGGGCGACACCGCGGCGCCGCATCCGGCCCTCACGCTGCGCGCCGGCGGCGCGGGCGGCGCGCGTGCACGGTTCAGCCTGCTGAAGGACGGCACCGTGCTGGCGACCGGGAACGGCGACCTCGAGGCGGCGGCGGCGGGCAGCGGCGTCTACCGGGTGGAGGTCGCCCTGCCCGGGTGGGACGTCCCCTGGATTCTCTCGAACCCGATCTACGTGTTCGAGGACGCCGAGCGTCGCCGGCGGCGGGATGGTGCCGCGCTGGCGCCGCCCCCGCCGGCCGCCCCCCCGGCCGCGTACCTGGACAGGTTCGAGAACGGATCGATCTTCGCGCCCGCCTCCGATCCCACGTCGTCGATCGCCGTGGCAACGGCGCCCCGCGGCGACGGCACTGACGGTGTGGCCGCGCGGGTCGCGTACCGCCTCGGCGCGCGAACGCGCGCGACGCCGGCGCCGTACGTGGCGCTCACGAGCTTCGCGCCGCGGGATCTGTCGAGCTACGAGGGGCTCACGCTGGCCCTGCGGGCCGACGGCATGTACCGCCTGTGGATCCAGGTCCGCGACCGCAATCCCCGGTCGTCGGAGCGCACCGAGTGGTGGTCGGCCTCGCTGAAGGCGACCCCCGCGTGGCGACGGCTGACCGTCCCGTTCAGCCGCCTGCGGTCGCGGGACCCGGCGACCGACGGCCGCCTCGACCTCGACGAGGTCGAGGCCGTCATCTTCATCGTGGACGTCGATTCCGTGCCGGCCGGGGCGGCGGGCACGCTCTGGTTCGACGACGTGGGCCTGTACCACCAGCCTGATGGCGAGGAGCAACGACCATGACCTGGACGCGTATCGCGAGAACAGCCGCTAGCGGCGCCGTCGGACTTCTGGCCACCGGCCTGCTGGGCGGCGGGGCGGGCGCCCAGGAGCGCCAGCCCGGCCTCCACCTGGACGTCGACGAGGTCCGGGCCATCGCCGGCCGCGTGCGCGCCGGCCGGAGCCTGCAGCCCACCGCCTGGCCGAACGGCGCCCGCGTCGCCGTCATGATCTCCTTCGACGTCGACAACGACACCACCACCATCGTGCGCAACGCCGAGCCGTCCATCGGCGCGCTGTCGCAGGGCGAGTACGGGGCCCGCGTCGGCCTGCAGCGCGTCGTCGACCTCATGGACCGGCACGAGATCCCGGCGTCGTTCTTCATTCCGGCGGTCAGCCTCGTGCTGCGCCCGGAGATGGTCGACGTCATTGAGGCCTCGGGCCGCCACGAGTTCGGCGTGCACGGCTGGATCCACGAGCTGAACAGCGCCCTCGACGCGGAGACCGAGCGCGAGTTCGTCCGCCGGGCGACCGACTACCTGGAGGAGGCGACCGGACGCCGCCCGGTCGGCTACCGCGCCCCGTCGTGGGACTTCAGCCCCAACACGCTCGACATCATCAAGGGGCTCGGATTCCTGTACGACAGCTCGCTGATGGCCGACGACCGGCCCTACGAGCTGCTGCAGCACGGCGAGCCGACCGGCATCGTCGAGCTCCCGGTGGAGTGGATCCTCGACGACGCCCCCCTGCTGAACCCGCGCGGCACCAGCTACACGCCGCCGCGCGAGCTGCTGCAGGTCTACATCGACGAGTTCGACAGGGCGTACGAGGAAGGCACCATGTTCCTCCTGACCACCCATCCTCACATCATCGGCCACCGCTCGCGCATGGTCATCCTCGAGGAGCTGATCGAGCACATCCAGGCGCGCGGCGACGTCTGGTTCGCGACGCACGAGCAGGTGGCGCGCTACGTGAAGGAGCAGGCAGGGCTGTGACCGTCGGGCGAAGGCAGCCAGCCGCTGCGCCCGGCGCGCGGCAACCGCCCGTTGCCCGGCGCGGAAGGTTCGGCCTAAGATGGGAAACGACGATGCGCGCCCGTAGCTCAGCTGGATAGAGCGCCGGGCTTCGAACCCGTAGGTCGGGGGTTCAAATCCCTCCGGGCGCGCCACCTCACCGCCGCCGTCACTGGTTCCTGACGGCTGTCCAGCTCCCGCTGGCGTACCTGCCGAACGCCACCGAGCCGCTCATGCTGGAGCCGTCGACCCGGCCGCTGAAGGCCAGCGTGAGCATGCCCACCTGCGCGCTGTCGACCTCGTAGGACATGGTGATGCGGTCGCCGTCGACGCTCCCCTCCAGGGGCGACTCGCCGGCATGGCCGGTGAGCGCCTCGCCATCCTGCTCGAGCGTCAGCGGCACTTCGTTGTTCATCCCCAGGGGATCGGAGATGGTGAGCGTCCAGCTCCCGCCGACGTCGGCCTGCGCGAGGGCGACCAAGCCGGCGGACAGGACTGCGAAGACCGCGATCATCGATGCACGAAGCATGCTTCTCCTCCTGGCCGCACGCCGTTGCAAGCGGACCCATCCGTGTTACGTAGTGATACGTCGAGACGGACCGCCGGGTTCCCCGGAGTCGCCAGAGGGGCGGGCCGCGGGCACGCCGACGGGCATGCTAGAATCGCTCTTCTGTACCGTGCGCCCGTAGCTCAGCTGGATAGAGCGTCGGCCTCCGGAACCGATCACGAAAAAGCCAAAACCCCAATGAATCCCGGTTTTATTGGGGTTTTCGTGATCAGAACACGTCAGAACACGTCAGAAAACGGCTGGCAGCAGCAGAAACGGCTGGCAGTCCGGCTGGCAGAGACGTTGTTGTCGCAGGAGGGATGACGCAGCTCGAACCCCTTGGGTGGCTCTGTCCGCGACCGAGGCCCATCCACTCCTGCTCGACTGTGACGCCGTGCACGGCTACAGTAGTACGGGTCGCGGGCAGCGGATCCTCGGTGCGCTGCTGGCGGGCAAGATCCGCCTCGTGTAGCCGCGTTCGACGAACGATGGCTCGCACGACCGTAGCCGAGAGGTGGCTGGGATGGACGTGACGCTCACCTTGACCCCGGAACTCGGACACCGCCTGCAACGCGCAGCTCGAAAGCACGGCGTGTCCGCCGATGAGTACACGCTACGGCTGCTCGATCGGCACGTACCCGGCGATGGCCAGGCTGCGGCTCTTGCTTCTCTTCTTCAGTCCTGGATTGACGAGGAGGATGACGCGGGCGAACAACGAGAGACCGGCGAGTACCTCGTTCGCACGTTGGACGAAGATCGTCTGTCTGGCCGTCAGATGTTCCCGACAGAGCACAAGGGCGACACCTGGTGAATCTGGTGGTCGCACTCGACGCCGGCCCGCTGGGCTTGGTGACGAACCCGAAACGATCGCCGGAGAGCTTGGCTTGCGCCCGGTGGCTTCAGGCACTCGTCGCAGCCGGTGCGCGTGTCGTTCTGCCGGAGATCGCTGATTACGAAGTACGCCGCGAACTGGTGCGGGGTCGCCGTCACCAAGGACTCCGACGGCTCGATGGGCTTGTCGAGCTGGTCGAGTATCTGCCGCTCACGACCGCGGCGATGCGGCAAGCCGCCGTTTTCTGGGCAGACGCTCGTCAACGGGGCCAACCGACTGCCGACGACAGGGCGCTCGATGCCGACGTCATTCTCGCAGCCCAGGTCGCGACCATCGGGTCGACTGACGGAGTCGTCGCCACGACGAACGTCGGTCACCTTTCGCGTTACGTTCAAGCGGCTCTCTGGCGGGACATCCGTAGCGCATGAACTGCTCGAATCAGCGTCGGTACACGCCATCAACCAGCACCCCTGACAACGCGCCCCCGCCCCCACAGCGAACGAGCGTGCGAGATCCCAAGGCACGAAACGACGATCTCGGGCCACCAAGAAATCCGTGATCGCGGGGATCGAGACCTGACATCGAGAACAGCGCGAACGTGATCCAGAGGGTGAAACGGGAACCAGAGCCGAAACACGGGCGGGGATGGTCGCGGGAGCAGATGGCCGGTAGGGGGAGTCCTGGTCATGCGAAGAATGCCGTGACAGCCTGTGACTGGTCCTGGGTTCGGTGTCACAGGGGGTGTCACAGCCCCCGTCACACCTGCCGTACCAGAAAAGCCCCGTATTCACTGGCCAAACCGCAAACCCCGGTCCCCAACCGGATCCATATGTGGGGTCGGGGTAAAGACGGGAGCGACCCACCGGAAAACTGACGTTTTCCGGTCCCGGCAGGTGTTCCTCCGTCACAGTCTGCCGTGGCGGGTCGCTCCCCCAAAGGGTGTCCCTGCGGGAAGGCTCCACGGTGGCCAGCGTTGGCCGCTGCCCGCCGCACGGTATACTGTCCTTGGTCGAGACGACGTTGACAGACGGTCAGGCAGGTCTAATGTTCGATTCGCTCACCATCGCTCGGCAGTTGACCGACGCCGGGATCGACCGTGGTCAGGCCGACGCACTGGCCGACGCCATCCGTCAGGCCGCCGAGCACGGCGAGCACGTCACGCCGGAGAGGTTCGACGCCGGCATCGCCGAACTGCGGACTGAGATCACCGCGCTGGAGTCGAGGATCTACCGAGCAATGCTCGTTCAGGCTGGAGCCATCGTCGGCGCGCTGGTCGGCATCGCTGGAATCGTCGTCGGCGCCCTGCGGCTACTCGGCTGACACCTTCGGACGTTGCGGTTCGCGCGTCCGCTCGTCCCAGCCGGTGGGCGAACCGGCAGCGCGCGCATGAGCCAAACCACGGAGGCCTTCTCCCGCGTCAAGATCGACGCTCTGCTCAAGGACGCCGGCTGGAACCTCACTCACGGCGTGAGCGTCCTGTTCGAGCACGCCTTGCCGGACGGCTCGCGGGCCGACTACGCGCTTTGCGACCGCTCAGGACGGCCCGTAGCGGCGGTCGAGGCCAAGCGCGCCAGCGTCAATCCCATCGCGGCGCAGGACCAGGGCCGCCACTACGCCGAGCAACTCGGCGTGCCGTTCGTGTTCCTGTCGAACGGCGAGGAAGTCTGGTTCCTGGACCGCGAGACGGATGCCCACGCGCGGAAGATCGCCACCTTCTACTCCCAGGACGACCTGGAACGGCGGATCGCCGCCCGCAGGAACCGGCTGGACCTGTCGAGCGTTGAGATCGACCGGCGGATTGTGGATCGCGACTACCAAATCGCCTGCATCGAGGCCCTGTCCGCCGAGGTCTCGCACAGACGGCGCAAGCTGCTCGTCGAGATGGCGACCGGAACCGGCAAGACCCGCACGGCGGCGGCGTTCGTCAAGCGCCTGTTCGAGGCACGCATCGTGACCCGCGTCCTGTTCCTGGTGGACCGCATCGCGCTGGCCGGGCAGGCCGAGGACGCCTTCAACGACCATCTGCGCGACTACCCCTGCCACGTGCTCCGGCCGGGCCGGAACTTCGACACGTCGAAGCGGATCACGATCGCTACCTTGCAGACGATGATCACCGAGTACCACGACCTGTCGTCGGGCTATTTCGATCTGGTGATCACTGACGAGTGCCACCGCTCGATCTACGGCAAGTGGAGCGGCGTGCTCCGGCACTTCGATTGCATCCAGCTCGGCCTGACCGCGACGCCATGCACGGCCGAGGCCGACATGCTGCCCGAGCCCGAGGACGGCCATTTCGTGCGCGACACCCTGCGGTTCTTCGAACTCAAGGAGCCGACCTTCCGCTACACGCTTCGCGGGGCCATCGGCGACGGACACCTGGTCCCGTACCGCATCTACAAGGCGATGACGGTCAAGACGGCCGCCGAGGACGGGTTCGAGGTGGCGCGTAAGGATCTCGACTGGACCGTGATGGACCCGGCGGCGCGGGCCGAACTCGACAAGCTGTTCGAGCAGTCCGACCCCCTCACCGTGGACCCGCGGGCGCTGGAGCGGACGTTCACGATCCCGGAGCGCAACCGCGCCATCGTCCGGGAGTTCCGCGACGCCCATGAGAAGGGGTTCATGGGCAAGGACGGCATCCGGCGCTGGCCGACGTGGGGCAAGACCATCGTGTTCGCCGTGACGAAGCGCCACGCCGAGACGCTGGCGGCGATGCTCGACGAGCACTTCGCCGACCTGAAGCCGCATCCCGCGACGCGCTACGCGGACTTCGTGGTCAGCGATGTCGGTGGCGGACCGGCCCCGGATGCGAGCGCCATCATCAAACGGTTCAAGGAGGAGGAGTTCCCGAAGATCCTGGTCAGCGTCAACATGCTCGATACCGGATTCGACTGTCCGGAGGTGGTCAGTCTGGTCATGGCGCGGTTCACGACAAGCGCGATCCTCTACCGCCAGATGCGCGGGCGCGGCACGCGCAAGGCCCCCCACATCGGCAAGACCGACTTCACGATCTTCGACTTCGTGGGCGTGACGGAGTTCCACGGCGACGACGATGACGACATCGGGGGCGGCGGAGAGGCTCCGGGGCCGAAGCCGCCCGGACCCGGCGAGCCGCGCATGTTGCTGACGCTCGACGTGGACGACCAGATCGACCCCGCGAGCCGCGACTGGCTGGCCCTGGACGAGCACGGCCGGATCGTGCGGACCCCGGAGCACGAGACACGCGCGGCCGAGGTCGGCCTGCGCTTCGAGGAATGGCGCGGCGGCCAGCCGTTCAACGCGGAGCAGGCTCGTTGGGCGAATCTGATCGGCAGCCGGATCCGGGCCGATGCGATGCACATGGACACCTTCGGCGACTACGACTTCGACGAGCACCCCTTCGCGGGACTGGGCGGCTTTGAGCAGGCGCGTCGGGTGTTCGGGGGGCAGACCGCCCTCGACCGCC
Organism: Vicinamibacterales bacterium; assembly: GCA_965222265.1. GTDB lineage: Bacteria > Acidobacteriota > Vicinamibacteria > Vicinamibacterales > UBA8438 > JAAXGX01. The sequence continues at coordinate 2,115,930 of CBDCTP010000003.1, read as the reverse complement.
TGATCGCGGGGTTCAACGCTGCCGTGTTCGGGCCGGCCGGCCGGTCTGACGCTGAGAGCGGCGACGACCGGACCGCGCTGTAACGCTTCCGCCATGCCTCTGACACCGGAACTCCGCCGCGCCATCGACCGGATCCGCGACTACCTGTTCGCCGGGGGCTACCCGGATCCGGCCCAGAACGCCGAGCAGCTGAGCTTCCTGATCTACTTCTACATGTTCGAGGCGGCGGACGCGGCGCGGGTCCGCGCTGGACGCCGGCCCGGCGCGAAGCCGTACGCCGGCGCGTTCGTGGGCGAATGGACGCTGCGGAATCCGCGCAACGCGCGTGAACCGGGTTCCGAGACGGTCCCGCGCGAGACGCTGCGTTGGTCCGACTGGGCGAACGCACTGAACGGCCAGCGACTCGTGTCGTGGGTGCGAGAGGAAGTCTTCCCCTTCCATGCCGAGATCGCTGCCGAGGGTGTCACCGACTTCATGGCGGATGCGCGGCTGGTGATCGACGAGCCGACGGTGCTCTCGCAGGTCGTCAGCCACGTGAACGACCTGCACCTCGAACAGGTGGACGCTGACACCAAGGGCGACCTGTTCGAGCACGTGCTGCGCCAGATCCGGCAGGCGGGCGAGCTGGGACAGTTCCGCACGCCGCGCCACGTCATCCGCTCCATGGTCCAGCTCGTCGATCCCCGTCTGGGCGAGACGATCCACGACCCGGCCGCCGGCACGGCGGGGTTCCTGGTCGGCGCGTACGACCACATTCGGCTTGCGAACTCCTCGGCCGCGGGCATCGAGGAGATCGAGGCGGACGGCAAGACCGTTCGGCGCGGACTCGGCGACATGTTGAGTCGCGGCGCAGTGCGCCAGTTGCACGAAGCCACGCTCTTCGGAAACGACGTGGACCCGCGGATGGTCCGGCTCGCCACTATGAACCTGTCCTTGCGCGGACTGGACAGGGTGCGCATCCTTCGACGAAACGCGCTGACCCGCTCACTGAACCGGTCCGCGAAGGCGGACCTCGGCCTGCCGGTGCAGGGGTTTGATGTCGTACTCGCGAATCCGCCCTTCTCTGGGGGGCTGGACTCGGACCGAATCGTCGAAGACGTGAAGATCGGCACGACGCGGCAGACGGAACTGCTGTTCCTGCAATACATGCTGAATCACCTGAAGGACGGCGGGCGTTGCGGCGTCGTCGTGCCGGAGGGCGTGCTGTTCGGTTCGACCGGCGCGCACCGGGAGTTGCGCCGGAAGCTCGTAGAGAACAACCGCGTAGACGCCGTACTGTCGCTCCCGGGCGGGGTATTCAACCCGTATTCGGGTGTCAAGACGTCCCTGCTGGTCTTCCGCAAGGGCGGGGCGACCGACCGGGTGATGTTTCTCCACGCCGACAACGACGGCTTCAAGCTCGACGCCAACCACGACACCCCGATCGACGATGACGACCTGCCCGGTCTTGTCTCTGCGTTCCGAGACCGCGAAGCGCGATGGGCAGCCTGGAGCACCCGGAACCGGAAGACGGACTGGATCGAGAACTGGTGGTTCGCCGAGGCGGACGCCATCCGTGAGGCCGACTTCAACCTGAGCGCCGGCCGGTACCGCCCGCAGAGTCGCACGACGGTGGAACATCGTGACCCGCTGGAGATCCTTGACGAACTGAAGGCCATCGAGCACGAGATCCTTGGGGAGATCGACGACTTGGCTGCGGCCGTGCGGGAGACGACCGAAGGATGACCCCGCCAGTCGTGCCGCTGGGCGAGCTATGCGACGTGGACCGCCGAGGACTTCGCCCCGACGACCCAGGGGCAGCACGGCTCCCGTTGCTGGGCGTCGAGAATGTCGCTTCCGATACGGGCGCCCTGAACCTTGATGCCGGTTCCCGCGTCGGCAATGGCAAGAGCACGTCGTTCCGCTTCGACGAGCGTCACGTGCTCTACGCGAAGCTCCGGCCCTACTTGAACAAGGTGGCCACGCCGGACTTCGCCGGCAGGTGCTCGACCGAGTTGATCCCGCTACGCCCGCGGCGCGGCGTCGATCGCGACTTTCTGGCGTACTTGCTTCGCCGCCGGGAGACCGTTGCGTTCGTCATGTCCTCCGTCACCGGATCCCGGATGCCCCGTGCCGACATGAACGCTCTCATGTCCATGCGAGTCCCGTTGCCGCCGCTCGAAGAGCAGCGGCGGATCGTGGACGTTCTGAACCGGGCCGCGCGGATCGAGGCCCTGCGAAGGCGAGCCGCCGAGCGTTTGCGGGAGTTCGTGCCGGCGCTGTTCGTCAGGATGTTCGGCGATCCGGCCCAGAACCCCATGCGCTGGCCGCAACGCAGGATGGACGATGTATGCGACGTGCAAGGGGGCTTACAGGTCACGAAGAAGCGAGGCGGCCGTCCGATTGAAGCGCCATACCTCAGAGTGGCGAACGTGCTCCGAGATCGGCTCGTTCTTGACGAGATCAAGCTGATCCGTCTCACCGAAGCCGAAATCAGGCGGACCCGATTGCAGCAGGGCGACCTGCTGATCGTAGAAGGACATGGAAACGCTGCCGAAATCGGCAGGGTTGCCGTATGGGATGGTCAGATCCGGACCTGTGTGCACCAGAACCACCTCATCCGGGCACGCCCCGACCGTTCACTGCTTGAGCCTGGATTCGCCGCCGCTTACCTCAATTCGTCGTCTGGTCGCCAGCACTTGCTACGACGTGCCAAGACCACATCCGGCCTGAACACCATCACAACATCCGATGTGAAGGGCTGCGCCGTGTTGCTTCCACCTGTCGGCCTTCAACGGAGGTTCTCCAGGATCATTGCCCGCACACGGGCCGCGCTGCACGCCGCTGACACGAGCGCCCGAGCGTCTCAGCATCTATCTGCCTCCTTGCTACCTCGCTTGTTGGGCGACCAGCAACCGTCGGAGTACAGCAGAGCACCTTTACGTCCCGACACGTCAGCCTACCGGCAGAGTCGGGGACCGGACGGATGAAGAAGGGGCACTGGACACCGGAGGAGCAGAGAAAACACATCGGCTCTGCAATGGCAATCGCAACGACCGCAAGACTGCTGTTGGGGCTGCGGCGCACCGACGCAGGCAAGGAGTACATCGCCTGGATGGTGACTCAGGAAGGGATGGACGAGGAGCTATGCAAGACGGCAGGAACACACATACTGATTTACGAGTTACCGTTTGCCGTTGAACTGTGCTTGAAGGGACTCAGATCGCTTGGCGCAGGCGAGTTTCTCTGGACACACAACCTCCAGCTGTTGTGGAACGACCTGGGCGAGGCAGAACGGATAGACATACGAAAACGAGTGGAAGACCGAGCGCGGGGCAGTGAGGAAAAGGCGCAGCGACGGGCACTTGGAATCACCGGTGCGCCGAGAACCGTCGATCAAGTCGTAGGAGCTCATCAGAACGATTTTGAAGACTGGAGATACGTGACCGTTGGAGAGATGAATCTAACGGAGAAGAAAGCAAGGACCAGAATCGACGAAGCGATGATGGACTTGTACGGCATCCTATGCGCCTGCGTCGACCACCACAAGAGCCGCTGCGCCGAATCGCGGTAGAGACTCAGTTCCTTGTAGGTGGTCGCCACTACCTTCTCGGTGACGAGAATGAACGGCGACGGGTCGGGCTACATCTACTTACTCTTCGCTCTCTGCCTCCCCTCAGAAAAGCCCCTCTTCCCGGCTTCTTCCGTCCGGACCTCTTCCGCGCTAATCCATGCTTCGGCCTGTTGGTCGCTCACGTTGGCCACCTCAACCACCAGTGCCTTTAGCGTGGTCCTATCCTGTATAGTCCTTGGCCCTCTTTCGTAGAGCGACCATAGCCTCGGTAGTAGCGCCGCAGTGTCTGCCCAATCTACTATGGCGTGATTGGCATCCGGTATCGACGTCGTCTTGTAGAGATCCGCCCATTCCGCGACGATGTCGGAATACCACGCTTGAAGTTCGTCGCTCTTGCGTTCGACCCCCAGCTCAGACCTGCTGAGCACTGCATTAGCGATTTCAAAACGGGACATTTCACACTTGCTGTTCCACACCCGGTGCCCAACTCTTGTATCGAGAAAAGCCTGACTTATGACTCGGGGCTGGCGTACTCCCATGTCCGCCAGCCATGCTTCCGCTTCATCCTGAAGGGTTAGTGGCGACTTCCCCATGGCGCGGCCGGCCGCCCACGCCTTGGTAAGGCAGTGCCAAACGTAGTCGAAGCTGTATGCAATATCGTTCTCCGCGTCCTGCAGGGGAACGTACGCGCGGTCTGAACTGTCAGTCGCAGCCGCAAGTTCTCGGATCCGACGTTTAAACTGCTCTCGCTTCCAGCCCATCGGTCGCGTCCACGTCTCTGGGTTCCCGGCTCACCGTCTTGCACAGTCCATCGTCCGGTTCCCGTCCCGTCGACGCTGGTACTCCGGATTGCCAAAGTGTTCGGTCCGCACGGCCGACGAGGCGGCTATCGTTGTTGCCTTGGTCGCTATCCGCGTACACACTTCGTCAACTGCTACGTGGGACAACTGAACAACTTCTGCGTTCTCGGAGTCATCGCTGAACCGTTGACAGCTGGGCTCCGTGAATCCGATGAGAGTATGTTGGTCCACAGGAATCCCGACGAACGGTATTTCCTGGGATCGGTCTTGTTCTGCGGGTAGTGACGTCGGCAGGCCGAAGAGAACGATGTCGTCGCCGACAATGAATGGGCTCTGGGGTGCAGATCTGTAGACTATTGGCGACCATTTGCGGAGCGCGGCTTCCATTCTCTCAGGCTTTCTTACGGCTGCCGCAACTTCTACTACTCGCCGCTCAACCGTATTGAGACCGTGCTCTTCAGTTACCGCCGACCAGTCCCGAAGAACTGTTGCCGTTCGTGTATACTGCATTAGTACTGCCGCTCGGATCCATGATGTGATCTCTGCCGTGAGTCCGCTCACGCCGGTCGCACTCACACTCCAAGCAGCTTGCCGGGCCGCATCTCGGATGGCCTTGAGTCGTGCTGCAGCACCGCCGTCAAGATAGCGGTAAGAGTTCTCTGAATACGCTAGTAGCGTACCGGAATCGCCCGACCACACGGTGTTCTGGTTCTTGCGCGCATACAGGCGCCCGGGTCCAGTTCTGAACCGCTTTCCATTGTCCAGATGAAACGCATAAAGATCGCCGCTCGGGTCACAGAAGCCCTTCTGGATCCACTCGGATACATAGTGGTGTAGCTCCTTCCGTGGACATTCGGGTTGAGTAACCATGCTTGCGGTGCCTGGTGTCGGAGATGCCCGTGGGACTATTGTACTCCACGGCGTGAGGCCCCGGTGCCTGTACGCGGATGGACGGCGGTCCGGTCCGCGCTCGCCGCATCGAGGTGGTGGGGTACCGCTGGTCGATGGTGGCCGGACATGCCGTCGATTCCGGGCCTAGGAGTCTGCGCCGCAGGAGATTTGCGGCGCGAAATGAGGCGTCCGTCCACGGCCTGAGTCACGTGCCGGGGCGACTTCGCCGGTCGGCGGCGCGCGGTGGGTTTTCGGCAATTGGCGAGCCGAGGGCGGAATTCGGTCCTCGCGGGCCGCAGGGCCCGCCAGAGGCCGCAATCCGCGTCGATTTGTCGCCGTCGCGAGCTTCATGCCGCGCCTCCTACGCTGCCGTCAGCATGTGCAGGCGCTTGACGTTGAGGGCCAGGCACACCAAGTCCCACTCGCACCGCGCCTTCGCCAGTCCGCGCAGGCTGAAGCGCCGGAAGCCCAGCACGTGCTTGATCCAGCCGTAGGGAGCCTCCGACAACCACTTGCGCTGCGCGTACACCGCCCGGCCCGCCGGCGTCGCCAGCTTGTCCACCATCCGACCCGTCGCCGGATGTTCCTCCAGATCGCAGGTAACCGCCTGCTTGCCCTCCCGGCCCGCCGCCACATACCCGTCAACGCCCCGCTGTTCCAGGTCCGTCAAGTCCCGCTCGTTGCAGTACCCCGCGTCGGCCAGCACCGTCGCCGGCTGCGCGTCGAACGTCTCCTTGACCGTGTCGAGCAACACCGGCAACTCGCCCTGGTCACTCGCGTTCGCCGTCAGACCCGTCGCCACCACCAACTGGTGCTCGGCGTCCACCGCCACCTGCGCGTTGTAGCACTGCTGGAACCCCTCGTTGCTCGTCTTCATGATCGAGCTTTCCGGGTCCGTGAAGTTGCTTTGCGCCTTCTCGTCCGGCTCGCCATACGCCCGCTTGTACGGCGGCCCGCCCTTCGGGTTGCGGTCCTGCCCCGGCTGCCGACCCCGCGCGTCGTCGGCCGCCCGTGCCGCCGCTTCCAACCGCGCCTTCGCCGCCCGGATCGCCGCCAGACGCTCCTCCCGCCGACGCAACTCCGCCGGCAACTCATCGCCCCGAACCTCCGCGCCAAAGCACGCGTCCTCGGTCTCGTCGGTCGTCTCCGCCTGGCGCAACAGCGCCGCGATCTCGCCTGCCAGCCGCCGTTCCGCCTCCTGCATCCGGTCGTAGCTCATCGCCTTGCGCTTGCTCGCGTTCGCACGCACCTTCGTCCCGTCGAGCGACAGCTTGCCCAGGCGAGCAAGACCCAACGCCTGCGCCAGACGCACCACCTCCACGAACAGCGCCCGAAAGTCCTCCAGGTGCCGGCGTCGAAACTCGCACAGCGTCCGGTGCTGCGGAAAGTTGCCCGCCGCCAACACCCGGAACGCCACGTCCTCTTCCAGCGCCCGGGCGATCCCACGCGACGAGAACACTCCCGTCGCGTAGGCGTAGAGCAGCACCTTCACCATCATCCGAGGGTCATACGGCGCGTTGCGCCGACCGTCTCCCTCATACGGGGCGTAGAACGCCGTCAGATCCAGACCGTCCACCAGATCGCCGACGTGGTGCGCCAAGTGGCCTGCCGGCAGCCACTCCCGCACGTCCGGCGGCAACAGCAGCGATTGGTCCGGCACGTAAGGGCGAAACGTCGTCGACATCAAGTTCCTCCAGCGTCGAGTGCTCGCCGATGATTGTCGCACCGATTTTCTACGGCGCAGACTCCTAGGAGTCTGCGCCGCAGGAGATTTGCGGCGCGAAATGAGGCGTCCGTCCACGGCCTGAGTCACGTGCCGGGGCGACTTCGCCGGTCGGCGGCGCGCGGTGGGTTTTCGGCAATTGGCGAGCCGAGGGCGGCATTCGGTCCTCGCGGGCCGCAGGGCCCGCCAGAAACCGCAATCCGCGTCGATTTGTCGCCGTCGCGAGCTTCATGCCGCGCCTCCTACGCTGCCGTCAGCATGTGCAGGCGCTTGACGTTGAGGGCCAGGCACACCAAGTCCCACTCGCACCGCGCCTTCGCCAGTCCGCGCAGGCTGAAGCGCCGGAAGCCCAGCACGTGCTTGATCCAGCCGTAGGGAGCCTCCGACAACCACTTGCGCTGCGCGTACACCGCCCGGCCCGCCGGCGTCGCGAGCTTCTCCACCATCCGACCCGTCGCCGGATGTTCCTCCAGATCGCAGGTAACCGCCTGCTTGCCCTCCCGGCCCGCCGCCACATACCCGTCAACGCCCCGCTGTTCCAGGTCCGTCAAGTCCCGCTCGTTGCAGTACCCCGCGTCGGCCAGCACCGTCGCCGGCTGCGCGTCGAACGTCTCCTTGACCGTGTCGAGCAACACCGGCAACTCGCCCTGGTCACTCGCGTTCGCCGTCAGACCCGTCGCCACCACCAACTGGTGCTCGGCGTCCACCGCCACCTGCGCGTTGTAGCACTGCTGGAATCCCTCGTTGCTCGTCTTCATGATCGAGCTTTCCGGGTCCGTGAAGTTGCTCTGCGCCTTCTCGTCCGGCTCGCCATACGCCCGCTTGTACGGCGGCCCGCCCTTCGGGTTGCGGTCCTGCCCCGGCTGCCGACCCCGCGCGTCGTCGGCCGCCCGAGCCGCCGCTTCCAACCGCGCCTTCGCCGCCCGGATCGCCGCCAGACGCTCCTCCCGCCGACGCAACTCCGCCGGCAACTCATCGCCCCGAACCTCCGCGCCAAAGCACGCGTCCTCGGTCTCGTCGGTCGCATCCGCCTGGCGTAACAGCGCCTCGATCTCGCCTGCCAAGCGCCGTTCCTCCTCCTGCATCCGGTCGTAGCTCATCGCCTTGCGCTTGCTCGCGTGCGCACGCACCTTCGTCCCGTCGATCGACAGCTTGCCGAGGCGAGCAAGACCCAACGCCTGCGCCAGACGCACCACCTCCACGAACAGCGCCCGAAAGTCCTCCAGGTGCCGTCGTCGAAACTCGCACAGCGTCCGGTGCTGCGGAAAGTTGCCCGCCGCCAACACCCGGAACGCCACGTCCTCTTCCAGCGCCCGGGCGATCCCACGCGACGAGAACACTCCCGTCGCGTAGGCGTAGAGCAGCACCTTCACCATCATCCGAGTTTTCCACCCGGCAGAGCCGGACCCACGTATGGATGAAACAGGTATCGTGTAGGGGCTTGGCGCTGGCCCAGAGGTCGATTTTTCCTTGGTGCCGAGAGCTCGAATCCGAGTTGGACCGGGAGTCCCGCGAGCACCCCGTATTGCGAGACCAGGCTTGTCCGGTGAGCGCGCCCAGTAGATTGCGTATCTGCGGACTCCACGCCAGCGCCTTGCGATCAGGAGGTGACGGATGGAGGTTTTGCATCGCCGATGCGCCGGGTTGGATGTGCACTCGCGGCAAGTGACCGCGTGCGTGCGCGTGGCGGCGGGTAGTAGGGTCATGACCGAACATCGCGAGTTTGCGACGACGACGGCGGGCCTGCTCGACCTGTCGGCGTGGCTGACCGAGGCCGGTTGCACACACGTGGCGATGGAGGCCACCGGCGTGTACTGGAAGCCGGTGTGGCACATCCTCGGAGACGAAGAGTCGTTGACGCTGGTGCTTGCCAACGCGCGGCATATCCGGAATGTTCCGGGCCGCAAGAGCGACCAGAAGGACGCGGCCTGGATCGCCGACCTGCTGGCGCACGGGCTGATTGAGGGCAGCTTCGTGCCGCCGGCTCCGATTCAGGAACTGCGCGACCTGACGCGGACGCGCAAGCAACTCGTCGCTGAGATCGCGCGGCACACGCAGCGGCTGCAGAAGACACTCGAAGACGCGAACGTGAAGCTGACGCGCGTGGTCACCGACATCCTGGGCGCCAGCGGTCGGGCGATCCTCGCGGCGCTCATCGCCGGGGAGACCGACCCCGAGCGGCTGGCCGATTGCACCACCGGCCGCCTGAAGGCGGGCCGCGCGGACATCGTCGCCGCGGTGCACGGCCGGGTGACGGCACATCATCGCTTCTTGCTGGAACTGCACTTGGCGCAGATCGACGCGCTGAGCGCCACCGTGCAGAAGGTCGAGCGGCAGGCCGACGAGGTGCTGCGCCCTTTTCGCGAGGCGGCCGACCGGCTGACGACGATACCCGGGGTCAGTGAGACGGTCGCGCGGGTGATCATCGCCGAGGTCGGCACCGACATGACGCAGTTTCCCAGCGCGGGCCATCTGGTCTCGTGGGCGGGCCTGTGTCCACGCTTGGACGAGAGTGCGGGCAAGCGTCGCTCGACCCGCATCCGTCATGTGACCCCGTGGCTGAAGACCGCGCTGGTCCAGGCCGCGTGGGCGGCGACACGGAAGAAGGACAGCTACCTGCAATCGCAGTTTCGGCGCATCAAAGGCCGGCGCGGCCCGAAGAAGGCGATCATCGCGGTCGCCGCCTCCATGCTGACTGCGGTCTATTTCATGCTCCGCGACGAGAAGGTCTACCACGACCTCGGCGGTCGCTACCTGGCCGGCCGCGACAAGGAGCGCGCCAAGCAGCGGCTCCTGCAGCGGCTGCACGATCTCGGCGTCGTTGTCGAAGTGAAGGCCGCTTGAATCAGTGAGCAACCGGTGAGTTTCTCAGTAGGGTCATACGGCGCGTTGCGCCGACCGTCTCCCTCGTACGGGGCGTAGAACGCCGTCAGATCCAGACCGTCCACCAGATCGCCGACGTGGCGCCAAGTGGCCTGCCGGCAGCCACTCCCGCACGTCCGGCGGCAACAGCAGCGATTGGTCCGGCGCGTAAGGGCGAAACGTCGTCGACATCAAGTTCCTCCAGCGTCGAGTGCTCGCCGATGATTGTCGCACCGACTTTCTACGGCGCAGACTCCTAGCGGCTTCTGAGCACCTCAGGGAACATCGGTCCTCTTCTCGACATCCGGTAACGGGCGGGACCTGTCGCCACGTCAGTCGCAGCGGAAGAAACGGCGTGTCGCCGGGGAATGGCGCCCACCGCGTTCCGGAATTCTAACCGAGCAGCACGCCGAACATCGCCAGCGCCAGGATGCCTGGTCGAGCCCACGCTGCGTCGCAGGGGTGCTCCAGACAGCCGCCCGTTCCGAAATGGCTCGCCATGCCGCTTCGCTCCGTCGAAGCGCCGTGTACCGACCCGTACGCACGGTGGGGTGGGAGCGAGAAGCCGCGAGCCCCTCCCTATCCCGATTGTGCTTCGGCCGTGTCGCAATCCACCACACGTGGATCCTCCAGTGGCTGCCTCGGTTGGCGCCACGGTGATGCCAGTGTCTCGTACAGACTCAACTCACGCCTTTTCCGGTCTTCGTCTTGATCCTCGATGCTCTCGGTAGTGCGAATTCGTTCGATGTACGTCTCGGGAAGGCTCGCTTCCTCCGCGCCGGTACTTACGTGTTTCAGGTACCATGAGTACGGCTTCAACGTGGGGTCCACCGAGGCATTGTCGGCGTAGTACAGAGAGGCAAGCATGCAGCGCTCTTCGGATACCCGAACTCTGACTTCCTTCTTACGATAGCCGCTGTTCAGTCCTTCGCAATGGTCCAGTGTCGTCTCTTGTGTGGAGTCGATCTGGAACAGTACGCCGTACACCGTGCATGTATCCGACGGAACGACGTCGCACTTCCCGGAACCGTCCTTGCTCCGCTTGTGGAACGCCAACCGATGGTCAGGGAGCCAGCCCATGCCTAGTAGCCTGGCGGAAGACACTCGGTCTTGCAGTCTGCGAACGGACATATTCGAACCGTAAGCGAAGTGAATCAGCGTGCGATCAGACATTACCCACCTCGCTGTAGATTAACAACGTCTCACGACGAACGCAATTGACGCCACCGCCTGAGCCGATGGCACCAAGCGTCGTCGTCCACATGCCTTTTCATTAGTCCCGATTCCAGAATCCGGCCACCTCGGTCACAGACCTCCGAGCGCGACCGCACCCAGAATCAACGCAACGAGCCGTCCACCACGACCGCGCGAACGCAAATGCCCCTCTCCCGCGACAAACGCTCCGCTTCCTGTCGCAGATCTTCCCGCGCTGTCTCTATGGACTGCCACTTCGGGCGATGGTGCGCCTGAAGTGATTCAGCTTGAGGAAGACTCATCCACACGACGACGTAGACTCCGTGACTCGCGCCGAGCTGGCGCATGTATCGATCGGCAAGCTGCTCCTGCATCCCCGTCTTCGCCTGATCGTTGCACGACAGCTTGACCTCGACCGGCACGCGAATCGCGTCGCCGGAGACCGTGCCGCGCGCCCCGACCTGCGCCAGGATATCCACCTCGGATCCTGACTCGCCACCGGCATCGTGTACAACGCTACGCCTGTGAATCTCGACTTCTCGATCTGCCGTGACCGCGTACTCCCGAAAATACGCCCGAACACCGGCGCACAGCTTGCTCGATATGTGCTCCTCCGCTTTCGGCGTTGGCGTTTCACCCTTCGCGGTATTCCACAGGTCCTCGACGCTGTCTCCCGCATCGCCGCTCAATGCCGCCGAGTACTTCTCCAATGCGTACTCTATTCCATCCGCAGCATCATCCTCCGAACGCACCAATCGACCCGCATCGGCACGAAGAACGCCAGCAACCACGTCCACCGGAATCGTAGCCCACCGCGAAAGCCGCAAGGCTCGCTCGGCCTCGGATCTTGGCCGTCTCAGCCAGGGATGGCGTCCGCCGAAGCGTCTTTCGAGGTGCCGCAACGCCTCGACCGCCTCGGTATCCTCCAGATTGGCAAGGTAAGAAATCAAACGACTCCTCAACGTGCGTGCGGATTCATCCGCCGTGACCGTGTGGACGCCCTCCAACTCCGGGTCGGCATCCGGCGGATACAGTTCGATCAAGATCCCTGTCAGTTCGCCCAGCTGGCGGATTGAGACCGAATCGAATAGAGTCGATTCCCCGCCATGAGCGAATCTCTTCAAGACTTTGCGCGCTCGTGCCTTCCCCGAACGCAAGAACGTCTTCAACCCACGCCAACTTTCTCCCGCTCGCACGCTCAATAGCGATACGGCAACCCGTTCAACCGCCGTCTCGCTCATTCCCTCCACTGAGCCGTGCACGATATCCAGACAAACAGGAACCGAGACGTCGGGCGCCCGCGTCAATACAAACTCGCCCACGGCGCCGGCATGGTCTTCGACAACCAAGCCGGTCCGCATCGCGTCGCACAGCCTTTCGTCCATCTCCCGATTAGGTTGGGCCCGTAACAAACTCAACAGGCTCCGCAAGATGTACCCATGCTCCGCGTCTTGTCCGGATGCAAGAGCGAGTACCTCCCGACACACCGAGGTCGGACTACCCCTATTGAGGAATCTCACGATCTGTTGCTTCGGTTCATTGGGCTCGTCAACCAGATCCGGCACCAGTTCACGAAGAATGTACCAACACCAGTCCCTCCACCACGACTCAGGGCGCGACTCCAACCAGCCCGGTTCGCACTCCTGGAGCAGCCACATTGCCCCGAGCACGTCCACGTGAAATGAATTGGAGGACACGTCCCTCGAAGCCTCTGATGCAATGCCCTCGGCGGACAAGTACGTCTTCGCAACTTCGACGATTCGTGCCCGTGTCTCCTCGTCCGCATCGCCCCAACCAGGTGTCCGGGTCAGAATCCGCTCGCCGCCTCCATAGTGCGTGCTGGTCGGCTCAAGCGTGAGTTCTCGGCACAGTTTCTTGAAGAAACGAATGTCCTTCGTTTCAGCAAAACCGAGAACATGCAAGACACGGTCGCGCGGTGGTGGATCGAGCAACGCTGCCTCCTCCTCCTCCTTCGGTGGATTGCCGGCGACCAATTCCCAGCGGTTACGAAGGTGCGTTGCCTCTTCGGAGGTTAGGTTCACAGATCTTTGGTTACCCAGAATCGATCTCACCGGTTCGTCATCGCATACGCGAAGCCACGCACTGAGGTGCTCCGGACTGTCCCACCAACGGAGTAGCCACGCCAAATGCAGGTAGTTTTGCCGGGCAGTCATTCTTCGCCGCCTGTCGCACGCTCTACCCAAAAGCCATAAGAAATCTCCGGCGTTCCGCAGCCCCGGTGTCACATGCTCCAACTTCAGGAGCTCGTTCCGGGTCTTGATGGCCCTCGCGAGCACGTCGATCAACCGCCGCCGGGTGTTGGGGTTCCTCCCCAGCGGTGCGTTCTCTTCGAGTTCAGTCCTCGACCGGGGTTCGAGTCGATTCTCCGGTAACCAAGCAAGTGGGCTCGTGTGGTGTTTGGCCCAATGTCTCAGCACCGTTGTCAACTCTCGTGCAACTACGGGATCGTCGAGCTCCTGTAAAGCGGCCTGCGCGATCCGCATTCCGATGCGATGTAGTACATCGGTATCCCTTAGTTCCGATACTTCCTTCTTCGCCCAACGCAGCGCGGACGCCAGATGCCCAGGCGCGGCGAACTCCTCTTCATCCAGTTTCCAGAGGAAACTCGCGTACGCTCCATAGAGCGACGATCGACGTCGCGCCGTCATGGCCGTCAGCAGGTCAGGCGTGGACAGTTGATCTGGCCAGATGCAGGTCAAGGCGATGCCCTTCAGCTCATCTGCGTCGTCTTCGGGCAAACCGGCAATCAGTGGCTTGAGACGTGCCCGCACTGTCGCGTCGCCGCACTCCCGGAGCGCGTAGCCGGCGGCGACCCGCATTGGAAGCGGCACGGCCGGGTCAAGGCAGAGTTCGGCCAGCTCGTCGCTCAATGAGGGGAGCTTCCAGCTACGGGCCAAGTCGATGGCGCACTCGAGCACGTCGTCGCAACCATCCCCTCTGCCGGTGAGCAATGGGCGGAGGTCCCGGTCCGCATCGTCGTATCGAAGCCCCTTAAAATCAAGGACGCCGGGCCGCAACTGGGCGTCCGTCATCTCTCCGCGCCGAAATCGGTCCAGCAGCGCGAGAGTTGCTGTTCGTCGAAGGCTGGAATCTGCGACGTCAGACAGCCCTATCACCTCGGGGTCGCGAGTAGCGATCCAATCTGCCACGTCGGCGTTGAACATGGCCGTGAACGCGGTAGTTTCTCGAAGCGGCCCGGCAACGCCATCGTGCCAGCCGCCCGAACCCGCGAGGAGAGCCCTGGCCTGATGGCTCGGCAGCCGCGCAAGTCGGCGGCCGGCAAGGTATTCCGCGAACTGCCGGTGGCCGAAACGGAACGATGCGGGGGAGGTGGAGTCGGAGATTCCGGACAATCCTATGGCACGGAGCTCTTCGGGTGTGAGGTCTGGTAGGTCGAGGAGACCTAGTTGATTCGGCGGTGGCTCGTCACCGAGGTGCACGGTCTCCCGGCCTGAAAGGATCATGTAGCAGGCCAGACGCTCTGCGGACTCAAGCAAAGCGCGAGGCGGGATCGGATTCTGGGTGTCGATTTCTCGGCGTTCCTGCGGGTCGGACACGAGCAGTTCGAGGCCCTTGTCGAACAGGTCCTTGAGGGAAGCGGGTAGCCCGTTGCTGGATTGATGCAATCGGATCAGCATTCGAAGTGAAAGGGGTCGTGCTGCGAGATTTCGAGCGCCCGAAGTGTGAATCTGCTCTAGAAAAGTAACGGGATCGATCCCATGAGCCTCGGCTGCCGCCAGGATGTCTTCATCGCCGAGGGGATGGAGCAGCGATATGGCGAGCGATTGGTCCCCAGCGACCTCGCGGATGACCTGCGTCAGCGCCGAAGGCCAGACGGCTGAGCGACAGGTGATTCTGAGTGACGCTCCGGTGCCTCGTAGCTGGCCAGTGATCCAATGCATAATCGCAATCCAGCACCGGCGCGCGGGTATCATCGCCTCGTCCAACGCATCCAAGTAAAAGGCAGTTCTCTCGCTGGCGTTCTTCGCCAGTCGTGCGAGGTGGTCAGCAAGTTGTGTGGACGTTTCTGCAAACTCCGCCAATCTGCACTCGTACACAGACATGCCTGAAGCGCGTTCTTGATCGGCAAGTCGCGCCGCTTCCGTAGTCTTGCCGGCGCCCGCGGCCCCGAGCATGACGACTGCACGAAAGCGAGACAGCTCGACGGTGCGGACCTGTTCTGTCTTGCCCTCGGTGGTGGCGGACCATGCCCGCTCGATACTCCAGGTCGTCAATTCTGCCGTCATCACCTGCTGTGGTTGTTCCCTGCTGTCCAACGCCCGAACATTTATGATGCGGTACGATAGTCCAGTTCAGCCGGACCGCCAAGCCGTCGCGCAGGTTCACCCGCGCTTCGGCGACGACCGCCTCGGCCACGGAACGCGCCTGCGCCGCGTCGCCGCTCGATCCGGCCCTGGCGAGCGTAACGAGGTCGCTACGCGCCGTGTCGGCTCTGCAGCCTATCTGCCGCGCCCAGGCCGTTGCCCCTCGGGCGAGATCAAACGCAGGGAGACATCACAGCTTAACGCGGAATCGCGGCGATCGGGGTGCGGCGAGCTGGCGGCGACGCACGGAGATAGTCCACGACTGCCCGACACCCACCTGTTCGAACGCCGGATGCCGACACTGAACTGGCGAGCAGGTAGCTTGCGGGTTCTTGGCATTCACCAGGATCGGGTCGGCCAGCACGGCTCGGCGACGGGTGTTGGGTGGGCGAACACGCCGGGAGCAGAGACTTGCGCGACCATCGACCGGCCCGCCGCTGATGTTGCATGCCCGCGTGGATACGAACCGCGCGGGATTCCCCGCTGACTGGCTTAGCCGTACTGGCCTCCGATCTCCCATCATCGACTCAGCCCCACCTCCGGTCGGGGGGCATCACGCTCGGCCAAGCCCGCCTCCCGCGCCGCAACGGCTTCGGCCTTGCGCTGCGGTTGTACCGGATGCGGCTCGCCGCCGTCACCACGCCCACTCTCCGCCCGCTCTTCCTCTTGGGTGCGATCTCGTTCCCTTGCGAGGAGCCAATCCGACATCCTCTGCGCATCGACGGCCGCGGCGCGGATCTCCTTCGGGTCGTTCTCCAGGGCGATGGCCAGGTCGAGCGTCCTGCCGAGAGGCAGCGCCAAGTCCCGGTCCGCACCCCGGACACACGGCCCGAACCGGCGCCGGCGGCGTCGCCGCCCCGGCCCCGGGCTCCGCGAGACCGGGGACATGAACCCGGCCTCTGATCGATCCCCGCGACGACTCGGGCGGTTCTTGCCCGGTGGCCGCCGATCCCGGTCCGCGCCGCCGGCCGACGGCTGGGATCGCTGTGGACGGTGCCACGGACCCACCGGGGGCGCACTCCCGACCTTCGGAGACCCGGCCCGGTGGGGAGCACAGTGGGGGAGCTGGCGGGCTGGTACCATCGATCCATCATGTGACCCCGACCCTTGCCCCTCGCCCCGTCCGCCCCTCCCGGCCGCCTTCGCCCAGGTGGCCGGCAAGAGAAAATCGCGCGCGCTATGCGCGCCTTTTTTTCGCCGCGCTGTGCGCGGCAAGGGACGAACGGCACGATCGGGCAGAGGCCCCACAACCCAGGAAGGAGCGGAACGATGAACGACGTGCGGCTGGACCCCCAGCAGGTCCCGGCCCGGGCAGAGCTGCTACTCGCGGCCGAGCTCGGCGAAGACGCCCCGGGCCGGCCCATCTACGCCAAGCCGGAGCCCGACGGCCAGGGCTGCGGCGAGCCGACGGCCCGCATCAAGGTCGGCGCGGTGCTGACGCGCCGCCTCCACGCCGCCGAGGCGGCCGAGACGCCCGCCGGGGCGGCCTACGGCAACCCGCTGCGGGGCCGGCCCGAGCGGGCGCCGAGCGGGCCGGTCGGGTCCGCCCTCCTCGCCCGGACCGACGCGGCGGACGCGCACGGCTGGCGCGTCTACCGCGTGACGCCCACGGGGACCGTGATGTACGACGAGTGGATCGACCACGACCCGGCGAACGGCGGGCTCGCGGTGACGCAGCTGCGGGCTGCGGCGGGACGAAGCCCGGAGGCCGCTCTGCGCCGCGCGGTTGCCGGCCGCGTCGGTCACACCGCGACACGCGACGTCGCCGAGTGGCTCGCCAACGAGCCGACCGGGCGCCTCGGCTCAAGAGGCCCCGCTCGCGGGCGGCACGGCGCCGGTGGCGCCGGAACCTCGCGCGCCGGCGGAGCCGCGCATGACCGGGCGCAGGACGAACGTACTGCGAGCGGGTGGCCTGGTGGCGCGCGACGGCTCGAACTCCACGGCGCGGGCGCGCTGGCTGACGACGAGCTGCTGGCCATCCTTGTGGGCGCGAACAGCGTGCAGGCGGCCCGCACCCTCCTCGACGCGTGCGGGACGGTGCAGCAGCTGGCGCACGAGAGCACGGGCGATCTCGCGCGGATCACCGCGTGCTCCGCACCGGGATCGTGTCGACCGGGACGCTGGACGCGAGCCTCGTCCATCCCCGAGGAAGTCTTCCGGACGGCCGCGACACGCCGCGCCGCCGCCATCGTGCTCTGCCACGACCACCCTTTCGGGGGATCCCACTCCGAGCATTGACGTCGCCCTGACCGAGCGGTTGCAGCAGACCGGAGCCTTGATGGGAATCGAGGTCTGCAGCTTCAAGGAGATGGAACGCCTGTAGCAACGTCAGGAGACGCAGCGACCGGCCCCGGGCGCTGCTTCCCAGGTAACGAAAACGCCGGCACCGCCGGCACATCCGCCCCGAAGGAGTATCGAACCATGTTCGGACTGCATCCGTGTGCGCCCACACGCCCCGAAGACTACGCGCCAGGCCGCGCCCGACGGCCGCTCAGGAACACCCGGGTCAGACCCCGCGGGCTCACGCCCAGGCGGCTCGCGCAGCTGGCCGGCGCCGACCCCCGCGAGGTGCGGCACGTGACGCCGGACCCGTGGGTGTCCGAGCCCGCCCTCGTGCTGAGCGACGTGGTCGCCGGCCCGGAGCCCTGGACGGGAACGTTCCTAGACCCGGCCCGGCCGCGGCCCGTGCCCATCGGCAGCCTGGTCCGCAGCGCGGGGCCGGCGCCGGCGTGCCACTGGCTGGTGTGGCCCGACGCGCGGCTGCGCCCGGCGAAGCGGCTCGCGGGGACGGACCCGCGGTCCGTGGCCGCCTACCTCGACGAGCCCGCGATGGCCCACTTCGCCCGCGAGCTCGACGAGGCGGCCGTGAGGACGGCCATGGCCGAGCAAGGCGACGGCCCGTTCGACGTTCACGTCATCGAATGCGCCGTCGCGGGAGGCTACGGCGACGCCGCGGCGGCGGACGCCGTGACGGCGTGGATCGCCGAGACGATCCGCCGGGGGAGCCCGAAGGACGAACGGCGCGCAGGCACCCCGTGCGCGCCCGACCGACGCGTCCGGAGCCGGCACGCGCAGCGCCGACTGGTGTGCCGATGGCTCTGACGGGGTGACCCAGGCCGCCCGGTCGAACGCCTCCCTCAGCGACGTCGTGCTCGTCATGCTGATCCGCACCGCCATGGTCAAGGCGCTGCTGCAGTGAGACCTGGAGCTCGCCTTCCACCTCACGGCGTACCGAATGGCCTCGGCCGTCGTCGGCGGCAAGCCCGACGGCCCCATGGCGATCGAGATCACCGCCACGTAGGACGTTCAACGCATCGACCCCGACGACCGGGAGGCCGCTGCGCAGAGGAGCCCCGGGGTGCGGATGCTGAGCGCGGACGCCACCGACTTGAATCCAGTTCCGCGCCCCCAAGCCTGAGGAACGGCGCAGACAGTTCGCGGCGGCCATCGCGCGGGCGCTCGCGCCGCAACTCGCCTTCGTTCCCGACTCGCGCCCGACAACCGAGGCCGCCGCCCATGCCCTCGACATCCCGCTTACCGAGTTCCACCTACCCCGACCTCGAGCACTTCTGGCTCCGCACGGGCCACCGCGAGATGCTCCCCGTCGCCGGCGAGACGCTGGGCGGGCTGTGGGCCGAGGCCCACGAGACCGACCGCAAGGAGACCCTCGCGAAGGCCATGGCCCGCCGCCCGAGTCGCTCGAGCTCGCCGACGACACCCGCCTGCGGGCGCTCCGCGAGGCGCGGCTCGGCTTCGTGCCCGCCCGCGCCCCCGACGCCGAGTCCGGCCACGCCGACATCGCCCCCGCCGCCGAGCTGCCCGCCTGAATGAACGGCTGACGCTCCCGCCGACCGAACGCAACCGCACGCCCGGCCGCCAGCCATGAACGCGGCCCGGGCGGAGCACCAGCAACGCCGCGCACAAGGCCACGGTCACGCACGTCCGCGGACCGGAACGGCCATCGGCGCATGCGCCGCCGACAGCGCCGCGTTCACTACCGGAGGACGAACCATGACGCTTATCGACCTGCTCCCCCCGGAGCAACGGCGACAACTGCGGCGGCTGCGCAAACGCATCGCCAAACGCCACTACATGCGCCGCGTCCGCGAGGAGCGCAAGCTGCTCTGTGTCGGCGTCGACCTGCCCATCGACGCCGGTACCTGCGGGCGCTTCGTGAACGCCGGCTATCTGCGCTGCATCCACTGCACGAGGCGCCGCTGGTGGCTGATCAAGCATGCGCTGAACGCCGCCGAGGTTGCCCTCACCGCGATGCTTGAAGAGCACGCGGCTGACGGCGACGCTCCCTGCGGCGTCCCGCAGACCGTCCCGCTCCTCGACGACGTCGCCGACCCCTGCCTGCGCTGGTGAGGCGAGTAAGAGACGACCGGCAATGTTCGGGGCACTGCGGCCAGCCCTTCGGCATCGCGGCTGGATCGCCCACGCACGCCAGCATCACCCCAGCTGGCAACCTCACGCTCGCCACCTCATCTCTGAGATCGTCGAGCAGCACGACACCTGCTGCGACTACCACCGCCCCGATCACAACCGATCGGTCAAAGAGCGGCGACCTCGCGCCCAAGAGCCCTCTCCACCCCCGGATTTCGACGCGCGGACCGTAGCGGAGACCGCCCCGCCCCGATCCCTTTGCGACGGACGAGCGAAGGTTACAATCCGACGCGAAAGGAGGACACATGTCCGACGAGACAGCGCCGCAGGAGCGAGGCTTCGAGACCAGGGCGCGCCAGTCCACCCCGAACGCGCTCTTGGCGGCGTTCGGCCGACTCACCAGGGACCCCGAGGAGAGGACGTCCGACAGGGGGCACCCCTACACCCGGGTGCGCGTCGCCTGCAACCTGACGCCGCCCAGACTGGAGGGACAACAGCACACGCTGTTCTTCGACGTCACCGCGTTCCGCCACCAGGCCGCAGCGCTCGCGAAGTGCCGGCGGGGCGACCGCGTCCACGTGATGGGCACGCTGACTATGGAGCAGCGCAAGGCCGACGACGGTCGCGAGTACCAGAACTTCAGCCTCGTCGCCGACGGCCTGCTGGCCGCGGCGGCCACGAAACGGGCCGAATGACCGAGCCGCTCGAACCCGAGGTCGCCCCAGCGACCATGATCTGCATGATACCGAAGACCCCGGCCACCACCGACAACCTGTCGCGGCAGCAGATCTACGACAACCAGGCGCAGTACCCTCAACACCTTGCGCCACGAGCCCACCCACGACGAGCTCGTCCAAATGGCGCTGCTCCACGGCTTCCGGCCAGCGATGCCGCTGTCGGCCACGTCGTGAACGAACCAGTACGCTCAGCGCGTCATCATGATCGCCGCGAGCCACGCGGAGCCTCTATTCCAAACCTGCGATCACGGCCGGAGCTCGGTCCTCGGGCACCGGCTCTTTCGAGGCCCGCCGCGAACCCCCGCGGCCCCGGCCGCCCACCGGCACTACACCGAGCTGAGCTCAGACGGTGCCGGTGCTGCCTGGGGCTGCAGATGGTCAACGTCGGAACAGCCGGAGCGCGCGAAGCATCACCCTGGTTCGAGGCGCCCGGCGGGAACTTCGTCACCTGCGGCAGCTTACACGACGCGGCCCTCGCCGCCGGGTAGCGCGGCCGCGGCTGACGGCGCCGTCGCTCCGCCAGGCGCGGCACGCCGCAAGCGACCGCCGGACGGACGGACCGCCAACCGCGCCTGGGGCACCGTCAACCGAGACACCACCGATGCAACACGAAGATGAACTGCTCGACCCCGACCCGGCCGCCGCGCGCCGGAAGCGCTACAGCATCCGCCGATCCGTCGCGATGTCCGAGTACATGCTCAAGCAGGTCAAGGAGATCGCCGCGATCAACCGCATGAAGGACGGCGTCATCATGCGCAAGGCGCTCAACGCGGGACTACCGCTCGTCAGGGAGGCGGAACTCGCCCAACACGACCGCCGCCGCAGACGATAGCCGCCATTCCGCCACCGGCCAGCACACACGAAACGTCGAGCCTCCGCCGTCGAGTGCATTGAACCGGTCGATATCGAGGCGGGCCGTCAGCTTGGAGAGGCCCAGGCGGGTGACGCCCAGCTCGCCAGCGGCGCGGGCGACGCTGCGGTGGCGTCGGCCGACGCTCGGCGGCGAGCCCTCATCCGCGTGCGGATCTCGTCGTAAGCCCCACGAACCCGATGTCGCCATGCAGGAGCAAGCTCAACGCCTCACTCCAGTTCCCCCGAGTTCGCGCACAGTGTGTTGTGGGCGTGACCGGCACCCTTGCGTCGAGGGACGGGATCCACTCCGCGATGGGCGCGCCGTCGGGGCGTCCCGCCGGCCGGGAGCCGACAACAGACGAGGTTTCGGGATGGCCGCCGGCGGGAGCGGAGCCAGGCCGGCGCCGCCAGTCGAGGGGCCGCAGTCGCATGCGGGCGTGTGGCGCGTGAGTGTATTCGGCGTCGGGTGCGGGGTTCCGGAGGGCGTTTTCCGCCGGGTGGCGTTCACGCCGCGTCGCGGTCGCGACGCCCGGCGAGGAACCCGTCGAGGGAGCCCTCGAGCTTCGCCATGCGCTCGCGGTTCTCGGCGAGCTCCTGGTGCACGCGGTCGAACCGCTGGTGCATCTCGCTCGTCAAGCTGTCCAACCGGCGGTTCGTGTCGTCGATACGGGCGGCCAGATCAGCCTTCATCTCCCGCATCTGTGCGGCGTTCGTCTCGAATTGCTTGCTGATGTTCGTCGTCAAGATGCGCAGCATCAGGCCCATCACCCCGATGATGCCGATCCCGGTCCCGACGATGGACACAACGATCGCCATTGTCTCGGTCATCTGGTCCCCACGATACCACGTGGCGCGCGCCCGCTCCCGTCAGCATCCGGCCGTTGGCCGCGTGCCGATCATCGCCCCCGACGACCCCGACGATTTCCCAGCATGCGCGGTTCGCCGGGTCCGGCGGCCTCGGTCCCGGCGCTTCGCCGCCGCCGATGTCTCCATCGTCGTCACCGTGGAAGTCCGTCACGCCCACAAAGTCGAAGATCGTGAAGTCGGTCTTGCCGATGTGCGGCGCCTTCCGCGTGCCGCGGCCGCGCATCTGCCGGTAGAGGATGGCGCTCCTCGTGAACCGCGCCATGACCAGACTGACCACCTCCGGGCAGTCGAAGCCCGTATCGAGCATGTTGACGCTGACCAGGATCTTCGGGAACTCCTCCTCCTTGAACCGCTTGATGATGGCGCTTGCGTCGGGGGCCGGCCCGCCGCCGACATCGCTGACCACGAAGTCCGCGTACCGCGTGGCAGGGTTCGGTTTCAGGTCGGCGAAGCGCTCGTCGAGCATCGCCGCCAGCGTCTCGGCGTGGCGCTTCGTCACCGCGAAGACGATGGTCTTGCCCCACGTAGGCCAGCGCCGGACGCCGTCCTTACCCATGAAGCCCTTCTCGTGGGCGTCGCGGAACTCCCGCACGATGGGGCGGTTGCGCTCCGGGATCGTGAACGTCCGCTCCAGCGCCCGCGGGTCCACGGTGATGGGGTCGGACTGCGGCCCGGGCCCTCCCGGGCGTCGGCGAGGTAGTGACGGGCCACCCGTTTCATCAGGTCCGCCGCCCACTCGCCGTTCGCCCGGAACGCCTCGGGCGGCGGCTGGCTGACCACGACGGCACCCTCCGGCAGGCTGGAAGGGGTCTCGGCCGGTGGGACCACGACCTGGACGCCTATCTCCGCCGCGAAGCGCAGCGCCGACCTCACCACGCGGCGCCGGCCCTCGTCGGTCCGTTCCGACCAGCCGAAACGATCGAGGTTCTCGTGATCGACAGGCACGCACGCCCGGCCCACGCGCACCTCGGGCGGAGGCGGATCCGCAACGCGCGTCGTCCATCCCCCGCCGGCATGCGGCTCGGACACGCGTCTCGGACCCTCCTCAATCACCGGCGGCGCTGGCAGCGGCGCCGGGGGCGCGGAGCGGCGGCGACCGCCACGAGATACAGGGAGAGCAGCAGCGCCGAGACGACGAGCCACAGCAGCAACGCGCCCGCGAGCTCGAGCGCCCGCTCATCCATCCGCGGCCTCCGCCCGGCCGCAGCCGACCGCCATCGCACGCACCACCGCGCGGACGCGAAGCGCATCGAAAGCGACCCTCGCCTCGAACCACGCGAGCCGGCTGACGCTGAACACGAGCACCGGAGGCGCCTCGAAGGCCATCATGAGAAGTCCGCCGGACAACGGAACGCGGCCGAGGACCACGTCCACGAAGCGCTCTGAGGCCCGACAGGAACCCGCGCGACGCCGACCAGTCCCCCGGGTCCGGCGCCGACGCAACCGCAAGCGACTTCCACCGCACGACGTACCAGCCCGGCGGCAGAGGCTCCGAGAACAGAATCCCGACGTCTCACAGCGACCCAACGCACGAAACCGACAGCTCCGCCGCCCGCGAATCGCCCGACGCCTTCGTGGACGGGAACGGGAACGTCGCATGCACGACGCGGCCAGCCGCCGTCGCGGTGCACGCGACCTCCTCGAGCCCGCACGGAGCCGGCGCGCGCGCCGGCTCCGGCCCCGAGCAGCACCGCACCAGAAAGAACCAGCCGGCCACGCCGAACACGCAAGCGGCGATCACCACGCTCCCGACAGGGGCCTTCATGGCGCAAAACCCCCGAGCTCCGAGCGTCAGAACCGGATCACCGGCCCGACCTCCCAGGCGAAGCCCGCCCCCTCCAGGTACTCGCTGCCGAAACCCGGACCGAGGACGGCGCGGGCCTGGCGCACGGCGAACCGGACGCCGCAGGGCGGACCGCCGATGTCGACGCCGGCGGCCACCACGGCCGCGGCCCCGAACCGCCCGCGAGTGAGGGTGAGCAGCTCGACCACCGCCGGATAGCCCGGATCGAAGACCGGCGCCTCCCTCGCGACGAGCGCGGGCCGCTCGACGAAGCGCGAGACCGCACCCAACACGAGCCCGACATCCGCCGACGGACGGACGGGGCCTAGCGCGCGACCGAACCGGACGCCGAGGTCGACCCCGTAGCGCCGAAGCGCCACGTGCGCGCCGGCGCCGGAACTCCGCGAGGTCCCAGTTCCAGGCACCCTCAACGGCGGCCCAGAACGCGCCGGAGCGGCGCGAGCCAATGCACGCCCTCTGGATCTAGACGGACGCCGACCCCGTACGAGCACGGCGCGCCGCCACGGAAGAGGAGAACCGGCGCTCGGGAGCGCCTCGCGCCACATCGCATGCACGGCCCTGGGTCGCCGGCCGCTCCTCCACCCGGGCCAGGCTCACGCACACCGGCGAATACGTGATCCCGAGCACGAAGTCGTTCTCGGCGAGAGGACCGGGACCGGCGTTCCACCAGCTTCGCGGCCCCCCGCCGCCCGGCCGCGGCCCCGCGGCCACCGAACCGGCCGCCGCCAGCACGGCCGAGACAACTGCCAAGCGCACGCTCAAACCTCCCTCACGGCCCCCGGTGCGCCGCGCGGACGTACTCGTCGGCCGCGGGAGCCCGATACAGGTAGACGGGCCACGGCCGGCCCGAGGCGTCGTCCACGAGCACGACCCGGTGCGGACGCCAGCCGGGCACCGGCCACGTATGCGAGACGATGCGCGTCCCGGGGCGCACGACGGGCTCCAGCCACGGGACGAGGACCTCGAACCCGGCCGGCGTGAGAAACATCGTGACGACCGTCGCCCGGGACACCACCGACGGAAGCGTCATGACGTCGGCGTGCAGGAACGCCGCCCTCCCGCCGACGCCGGCCATGGCGGCGTTGTCGCGCGCCCGCGCCACGAGCCGCCCCTGGCGCTCGACGCCGATCGCGGTCGCGCCGGCCCGCGCCGCCGACACCACGAACCGCCCGTCGCCCGAACCGATGTCGACCAGGACGTCGCCCTCTCCGAGGGCGAGCAGCTCCATGACCGCGCCAACCACCTCCATCCTGCTCGGCTCGTACACGGAGAGAGAGCGGCCCACGCCGCGCCACGAGTCGAACACCGGGTCGAGCGACCGAACGGCCCGGGCGCCCGGCGGGGACGACAGAAACAGCACGACGCCCGCGACCAGCGCCATCGGGAGCAGGGCCCGCCCGAACCGGGCCGCCCTGGTCACAATCAGCCACGTCCGGATGCGCGCGGACACCTTCCACCCCCTTTAGCAGACCGGGACATGCACGACGGCGTCCCGCCCCGGCTCGAAACGGACGCCGCGCACGACGGCCGGACCGCACCCCGCCCGCTCGACGCGCAGCGTGTGATCCTCGCCGGCCGCCGCCATGAAGAGCACGAACCGGCCCCGCCCGTCCGTCCACCCCGTGACCTTCAGCCAGGCCCGCGGCTCGAGGACCTCCACGAGATGCGGGCGGCCTCCCGCCGGCGCCGGCGAGACGCGCCCCGTCGCCCAGCGCCACTGCGGCCGCGTGGCGACGACCGCCAGGATGAGCAGCCCGCCGACCACGAGGGCCGCGAGCCTCCGGAAACCTCCACAGAGCCGCATCATGGGAGCACCTCGCGCCGGCGCCGCCCGGCCACGCGCGCCGTCCTTGGCGGCTACCACCCGACCCGCCGGACGGCGGGCACCTTCGACCAGCGCGTGAAGCCCTGCACGCCGGCCGCCACGCCGATCCCGGACGGCGCGGCGACGGCCAACGCGCCGCCCCAGCCGCTCCCGCCCGCGCCCGACGTCAGACCGGCGTACACGCCGTACGCCGCCACGGCCATCAGCACGAGCGACGCCACCGACCGCTCGAACGAGCGCCGCTCCACCGCCACCGTCCCGAATCCCACCGGCTCGAGCTCAACCGCCGGATTGGCGTACAACTCCGCCCAGTCGATCAACCCGGGCGGGAAGTGCGCCTCCGCCGGGACGTACGCCTCCGCCGCGTCGGGCTCCTCCTCCTGAGCCGCCGCAGCCGGAGCAACCACGAGCACGCACGCCAACGACACCAGCAGCTTCCGAGTCATGGACACCTCCCTCCCTCAAACGCAACCCCGACTGGCGCGCCACGCCGCCTACTTCGGCGAACGCCGCCCCAGCATCGACAACAACCCGCGCCGGATCGCCTCGCGCAGCACCTCCGAGCGGGGCTCGTTCAGGTCCGTGGCAAGCTCGTCGACGCGCTCGCACATGGCCCGCGAGACACGAATGCGCAACGCCTTGTCGAACCGATGCTCGAGCCGATCCTCTGCCTGCTCCCTCACGGGCCATTCCCGTACGGGCCGGGCGGAGACACCCGGTCGCCTATCCCGCACGCGCGCGCGGGATTCGCCTCGCGGTCGTCGTGCAACCGGCGCGCCTCCACCTCGATCGCCGCGTGGTGAGCGACAAACGCCTCCGGAACCGGGCGGCAGTCGCCTCCCGCGGCGCACGACACCGACGTCCGCCCATCGAAGCCCGCCGCGAGCCCGAGCAGCCCCGCGGACCCCGCCACCTCCGACGCCACATGAGTCCGGGCCCGCGCGACCCACGCGCCCCACAGCGAATCGGCGCCGGACCCCATGAGATGGTCCCGCCGGCCGCAGTCCGCCCACGGCGACACCGGAGGCCCGAACCGTCTCGCCTCGGCGGCGACCCCGGACCCGACGTCGGCTCCCCCGTCCCACGGCGTATCGAGCTCGAGGCGCCCGGCGAGGCGCGCCGCGCGGCGCAGGTCCCACGAGTGGGCCATCATCCGCCCCGCGTCGTCGATGAACAGCGAAGAGATGCGGCCCGTCCCCGCCGAGGTCGCGACCTGCCGCTCGAACGAGCTCAACCTCGCGCGCCGCGCCTCCGACACGCCGAGCTCGACGCCGCAGTCCACCCCGGAGACCGGCGCCCGGCCGGCGTCGGCCGGCCAGTGGGAACACGGCCGCATCGACTCGTACCGGGCGAGCGCGTAGGACTCCGCCGCCGCCGCCTCGTGGATCGCCGGCGGGAAGTCGACCGACACGACCGCGTCGAACCCATGCGCGGGACTGCCCGCCGGCAGCGACGTGAACCCCGCGGAGCCATCCTCCTTCGGACAACGGACAGAGGCCGTGCCGGAGGCGTAGTCGGTCCACCCGCCCTCGAGACGCGTCGCCACCGAGGGCACCACGCCCGGCAAGGCGGGACTGCGCACGAAGCCCCGGGCGAGGAGGCAGGCGGCCGTGCCGTCGTCGCCGACGAGCACCCCGCCCGACTCGAACGCCGCGCGGCCGCCTCCGTCGTGCCAGAAGACGCGCGCCCAGGGGAGGTGCGCGTCCGTCTCCGCGGGGTTCGCCTCCCAGCGGTGGTCCCACCACTGCTCCCAGTAGCCCGACTGCACCAGACGGCCGCCCCCGAGATCGAAGCCCCCGCCGTCGCAGCGGGGCGGGCGCAGGCCAAGAGCGCCCTGCCCCGGCTCGAGGCCCGCCCCGCTCAGATCGCAGCCGGGGTCGTACACCGCGTAGCTCTCGTCCACCCACCTCTCGCGCCGGTAGCGGGCGAGCACCACGCTCTCGCGCTCCAGGCAGGCGAGGCCCGAGCTGAACGCGGCGACGAGGGGAGCGTCTCCGATCCGCCGGCCGCCCCCGAGGGTGAAGAGTTCGCCGCCGGCCACCGGCGACCCCGGACAGCGCGCCGGACCGTACGCCCCGGCGACCTCGCCGCCGACCCGATCCGCGAGCTGCCGCGGCAGCAGCCCGAACTCCGGACACGTGTATCCGGGCCGGGGCGGCGGCCGGCGCACGGCGCTCCCCTCCCGCTCCTCGACCGCCGCCCGCGCCCGCATGAACGCCGCCGTACCGGCCGGCGCCGCCGGGCCCTGGGGCCGCCAGGCGCTCGACACCCAGCGCCTGCTCCGGGCGTCATACCGCGACCCGCGATGCCAGAGCACTCGAGACGGCCGCCCCCCGACGAAGGCCGACACGACCCTGTCTCTCGCCGGAACGCTCCCCGCCCGGACCCCCAGCGCCGCGCGCTCCATGGTGCTCCCGCCGCGCACGGCCGCCGCGGTGAACCACCGGTCGTAGTCCGCCCCCTGCGAGCTTTGCGCCGAGCAGAACAACCGCGGCGCGCCCGCGTCCCACCGGAGGCTGTAAACCGTCACCACCGACCCCTCCGCGAACGACCCGCTCGCCGGCCACGGAACCGCCGACTGCCCGCCCGACTCCGGCATCCAGCAGTTGTGGCGCGACGCACCGGGAGCACGGCCCCCGGCCGGAAACGGCACGTCGCAGATGAGCGACGGCGACTGCGCCCCCACCGGCGCCCGCGGCGATGCCGCGACAACCAGAGCGGCGGCGCCAACGGCCGATCCCAACAACCTGATCCACATCCGACTACCCCCTCCCTCGACCGAGCTCGACAGCCCGCGCCCCGACGGGCAACTCGAACCCCGCCCGCTCGCGACTCTCCTCCTTCGCGGCGCGCCGGGGCTCCTCGCCGAAACTGTGCTTCGCGACGAAATCGACCTGGCGGTTGACCTCCTTGTCGTGCTCGAGCGACCCGGTGTCCAACGCCGCCCCCATGCGCCGCCGCACCTGAGCGCCCACCTCTTGCACCAGCGCGTTACCGCGCCGCAGAACCTCGTCGCTCACCGGGGGGCAGTCCACGCCCCGCGCCTCGCCGGGCGGCTCGTACGTCGCGTCGAGCTCCCGCGCCACCGCCGAGGCCAGCATTCCCGACAACACGACCGTCTCGCGGTTTCCCGGCACCAGGCTGGGGCTGCGGCTGACGACGATGGCCTTCGCCGCCCCGTAGATGAGCGCCGACTGCCTCTGCTCGTCGCCCAGGCCCTGCGGCACCTCGACCAAGCCGTCCTTCCCGACGCGGAGCGCCCCGTCGCGCCCGTGGCGCACCTGCCCTCCCGAGACCGAGAGCATCGCCTTGACGCCGTCCGCGACGCTGCCCGGCTGGGGGACGCCGTCGGGATGGGTCCTCGTGCCGTCGAACTTCCAGTCGCGGCCGTCGAAGGCCTGGCCCCCGCGACCGCGCCAAGCCAGCGCCCACACCTGCACGCCGCGGTCCCGAACCCGCTCCCGAACGAGGTCGAAGTCCCGGTCCCCGGACCGCCGCGCCTCGAGCGCCCGGTCCCTCTCGCGCGCCGCCTGCCGCGTAATCGCCTGGTGGCGGTCCGCATGAAGCTCCCCGAGCAGCTCCGGCACCGCGCCGCTCCGCCCGCGGCAGGCCGCCCAGCGCTCCAGCCGCACCGCGCGCTCGCGCCCGGAGACGCCGGACGAGAGCTCCGCGCCGCGCTGGCGCCGGTCGAGCTCCTCGGCGACCTGGACGAGGCGGCGGTGGTCCGACGAGCGGGCGCCGTCAGCCACCGACGCCGCGCTCCCGGTCGCGACCGCGCGCGCCGCGCCGGGAGACGAAGCGGCGGCCACCGCCAGCGGATCGGCGCTTGAGCGGACCAGCCCCGCCAGCAGGTGCCAGCTGCTCCCGAGCAGGCGGCCCACCGCCCTCAAGCGCGCCGGTCCGGCCAACGTCCCCCAGCTCAGCAGGCGCGACGACACCGCCGCCGCCACCCGCCCCCGCCGCGTATCGGCGAGCTGCAGGACCCGGTCGAAGCCCTGGGCGCGCCGGCCGAGCAGGCTCCGCAGCGGACCCCGCCGGGCGCCCTCCACCACCGCGCGGTGCGGCCCCCTCGCCTCGGGGACGACAGCGTGGCCGCGCATCCGCTCGAGCCAGGCCCGCCCGCCGAGACTGAGCGGCAGTCCGCCGAGATCCGCATCCGCGGGCAGCTTCGACGGCACGCGGTCGAGTCGCGCATCGATCTCGACCCGGCAGGCGGCCGCGTAGGGACGCTCCAGCGCGGCCGCCCGGCTGGCGCAGGCCCCCGACCGAAGCGCCGCCCGCCCGGCGGCCCAGCGCGCCTCGTCGCGGTCCGCCGCCGCGGGCTCCTCCCGGCAGCGGGCGAGATGGCGGTCCCGGAGATCCGACGCCAGGTTCCGCAGCGGCGACGACGAAGGCGGCTCCGCCCCGCGCGCCCGGCACTCCGCATCCCGGACATCCGCGCACAGCTCCACCAGCACCGGGTCGCACCCCAC
Source organism: Vicinamibacterales bacterium (assembly GCA_965222265.1). Taxonomy (GTDB): domain Bacteria; phylum Acidobacteriota; class Vicinamibacteria; order Vicinamibacterales; family UBA8438; genus JAAXGX01. The sequence continues at coordinate 2,085,618 of CBDCTP010000003.1, read as the reverse complement.
GGCCTCGAGCGCCCCCTGCCGCAGCGGCGAGGTGTCGATCGACTCGGCCAGCTTCGCCAACGGCTCCGGACCGCGCGCGGCCGCGACCATCGCCGACGCCCGGGTGAGGTGGCCAAGGACCAGAGAGCGAGGCGTTCCGACGAAATCCGCCCGCGCCTCGCGCGCCGCGGCGTCGCCGCCCGGCGGCGCAGCCGGCGGCACGGCCCCGCGCGGCGGGCCGAAATCGCCCCTCCCGCCGAGGGCCCCGTGAAGCGACCGGACGCTCTCCCGCCTCGCCGAATCGACGTCCTCCCTGAACTGCCGCCGGGCCGCGTCGATCGCGTCCCCGGCAGCCCCGACGCCCTCCGTCCTCGAATGCACCGACCGCGACGCCGAGCCCAGACGGTACCCGTCGCCGAGCGCCTCCTCGACCTCCCCGACGACCTGCTCGCGAACCGCCTCGAGCTCCTCCCCCAGCTCCGCCCTCCCCGCGGCGAGCTGCTCCTCGACGCCGCGGGCGACGGCCGCGGGATCGCCGACGCCCCTCAACAGGTCGAGACGCTTGTCGAACTCGGCCACCGCCTTGCGGACCACGCCGTCGAAACACTCGACGACGTACTCGCAGACCACCCGGTCGGGGTGGTCCGCCGCACGCGCGAGCCGGCTCGCCAGGCCCTCCTCGTCTCCGCCGCGCCGAGCGCGCCGGCCCCCAGCGCCGTCGGATTCGCCAGCCGGTGCGCTTTCCGCGAGAGGCTGCGACCCGGCGGCGCCGCCCGGCGCCGGCCCATCGCCCGCGACCGGCCGCGCCGGCCCGGCGGCGGCGGGACCTGCATCTCCGGCGTCACCCGGACCGCTTGGCGGCCCGCGGTCCGGCTCTCGGTCCGCCGCGGACGAATAGTGGGAACCGCCGGCGAAGAAGGCCGCGCCGCGCAACGCGAGACAGCCGTCGCGCACCGCCCGATCGGCGGTGGCGCGGTCCGGCCCGAACGCCTCCCGTTGCCGCTCCTCCCACGCCCGCGACGATTTCGCGAGGTGCGAATCCCAGGTCTCCTCGTCGAACGCGCCCTGCCCGGGCGGAAGCGGCGGAAAGCGCGGCAGCTCGCAGGGCGACCCGTCGGCGTGGCGGTGCAGAACGTCCCAGGCCGCCGCCATCGGCTTCACGCGGACCAGCGCCATGTCGAACTCGGTGGCGCCGGCCTTCCGGCACAACGCCCGCAGCTCGTCGGCGATGTCGGCGCCGAAGTCCCGGTCCCCGGCAATCGCGCGGTCCACCTCGCGGTACAACGCCCGGACGCACGCCACCTGCTCTCCCCACGACCCGTCCGACGCCACCTCCCGGACATGCTCGAAGCCGCGCGTGAGCCCGAGCCGGTCCTGCCACCTCGCCGCCACGTACTCGTCGACCACGTCCTGCAGCGTCCGCGAGGCGCCGGGCCCCGGCACCTCGAACGCGTCGGCCAGTGCCTCGGACCGGGGGCCCGGCTCCACCCGCGCGGCGCGCTCCTCCGCCGAGCCCAGGAACGCCCGAACGCGCCTGTCCGCCCGGAGCCGGTGCTCCCGCTCGCGAGCCGCGTCGGCCTCCGGCAGCGCCACGGCGTCCTACCCTCCCCACACGAAGACGAGCGAGACGAACACGCCCACCACCGCCCCCGCGAACGCCCCGGCGAGGGACCACCACCAGAGGCCGCGGCCCACCGTCGACGCGTACTCGACCCACTTCTCGGCGGCCCTCTCGGCCGCGAGCACTGCCGCATGGGCGCGGCCCACCGCGCTGAGGAACTCCTCCGCGGCCCGAACGATGTCCTGGAGCCTCGACCCGATCCGCCCTCCCGACCTCTCGGCGAGCTCCAGGCTGGCCTGCGCCGACAAGGCCGTCTGGATGAGCACGTAGGCGAGGGACTCCATCTGCCTGAGCCGCACCTCCACCGCGGCCCCCGACGCCCCCGCGGTCCGCTGGACCTGCTCGACCACGCCGCGCAACTGCCCCGCGAGCGCCTCGGCCGCGACCGACACGCGGTCGCGGTCCTGTGCCGCCTCGATGTCGCGCAACAGCCGCCCGACGTCCACGCCGGCGTGCGCCAGCTGGGCCACCACGAGATCGGCCACGGCCTTGTCGCCGACGCCGCGCAGCGAGAGCAGCTCCGCGACGGTTGCCGCCGCGCGGCCCGCGTCCGGGCTCGGCGCCGCGCCGCGACCGCGCCGCTGGGCGAGCGCCGCGACCGCCGCCCCGACGCCCTCCCGGGACTCGCCGGGCGGCGGCGACTCCGCGGGCGGCGGCTTGCTGCCGCGCGCCTCCTCCTCGCGGCGGCGCCGCGCGACCGCCTCGGCCTCCGCCAGCGCGGTCGCCGCATCCACGTCCTTCGCGGGCTCGCTCTGCACCAGACTCATACCGCCTCCAAAGGCACCGAACTGCGCCGCCGCGAGCCACGGGTGCGCCACAGGCGGCGCGTCGCCGGGCTCCGCCGGGTGTCCCCCAACGACCGCAGCAGGTCCGCGACCGTCACGGGCTCGGACGGGCTCACGAACAGGCCCGGCACGCCGGCCACCCGCTTCCACGCGGGCCGGCCACCGGCAGCCTCCCCGGCCACGGCGGCGGCCCGCGACTCCTCCCACACCGTGCGGGTCAGCCAGCCGCCGGTCCGCGGCTCGTAGCCCAGCACCGCGACGGCCTCCCGAACCGCCCGCCTGCCGTCCTCCCGCGCCTGGCGGACGACGAGCTGGAACGCGGCGGCCACCGAATGGCAGACGGCGTCCCAGGGCAGCCCGTCGCCCGCCTGGAGCGCGCACGTCGCGAGGCGGCTGAGAGCGCCCGTGCACGTCGACGCGTGAATCGTGCTCAGCGACCCGCCGTGGCCGGTCACGAGCGCCTGAATCACGTCCGCGGCCTCGGCGCCCCGCACCTCCCCGAGCACGACATGGTCCGGGCGGTGGCGCAGCGTGTGCCTGACGAGCTCGCGGATGGTGACGCCCCCCTCGCCCTCGCCGAACGCCCGCCCCTCGAGCCGCAGCGCGTTCCCGTGCGTCAACCGGATCTCGATGGTGTCCTCGATCACCACGATGCGGTCCTCGTCGGGAAGCAGGCCCACGCACGCGTTGAGGAGCGTGGTCTTCCCCGACCCGGTGCCGCCCGCGATGAGGACGTTCCCGTCCCGGTGGAGCGTGTCGCGCACCGCGGCGAGCACCGGGCGCGGAAGCGAGCCCATCCCGACGAGATCCGCCGCCGACAGCAGGCACTTGCTGAACCGCCGGATGCTGATGGCCAGCGCCGTCGACGCGGGCGGGGCCGCGATGGCGACCCTCGAGCCGTCGCGCAGCCGGAGATCGGCGATCGGGTTCCGCCGCAGATCGAGCCCGCAGCCGCGCGTCATCAGCGCCGTCGCCGCCTCGAGGTCCCGCCCGGTGAGCCGCCCCTCGCCGACGCGGACCCTCTCCAGCCGCCCGTCCCGCTCGACGAACAACCGGCCCGGTCCGTTGACCATGATCTCGGAGACCGAATCGTCATCCACGAACTGCCGGAGGTCCGGCAGGTGCTCGCCGACCTCCATCAAGCTGGCCTGCGTCTCGACCATTACAGGTGCCCCTGCTCCTTGGCCCGCCACCAGGGAATGCGCCTGCCGAGCTTCTTGGCCAGAAAGTCGGGGAACAGGTAGCAGCGCACGGCGTCGGCCACCTCCCGGCCGTTGAACGCCTGCACGATCGCCTGGAAGTTCCCCATCACCACGAAATCGCGCGGCGTGAACAGCGCCTCGCGCCGCTCCTGATAGCTCTTCGACAGCCCCGCCGACGAGCCGCCGCCGCCCGCCCGGCCCGAGAGGAAGCTGACCCCCGCGCGCGCCGTGTTCTCGCTCACGCTGTAGGAGGCGACCATCCGCGAGACCTGGCCGCACAGGTCCGACGCCGTCTTCGCCGACCCGTCGTCGGCCAGCGGCAGGAACACCCTCGTCCTGAGCGTCTGGATCAACGTCCGCCAGCCCTCTCCCGCCCCCAGCGCCGAGCGCAGCGACGAGAGCGACTGCGTCGCCAGGAGCGGAATGCACTTGCTCTGCCGCGTCAGGGCGAAGGCGTCCGCGTCACCCCCCGAGTCGCCCTCGGCGCCGGTGACGAAGCGCTGGTACTCATCGACGACAAACAGCACGGGCCGCCAGTACTTGCCCTCGTTCCACTCCTCCTTCATGCGGGACGGGCGCAGCAGGAGCGTCGAGAGCCACGCCTGCTTCAACATCACGCCCAGGATCCGGGAGAGGTTCGGCGACGAGCCCGCCGGCATGTTGAGGGCCAGGACCTTTCCCGACTCCATCAGGTCGTACAGCGGCGGCAGGGCCGGCGGCTGCCCCATGGCGAACCCGGTCTCGTCGTGCGGACACGGCGGCGCGAACTTCCGCCCGACCTCGGGCAGGTCGAACACCGCGAGGAAGACGGCCAGGCCCGTGACGATGTTGGTCCTCGTCTGCTCGGGGATCCCCATCCAGTCCTGCCGGTACCACCGCACGAGCCCCTCGCGAACCGCGTACTGATCCACCTTGAGGTGCTTCTGCGCCTCCCGATCCAGCCCCCACGGAACCCCTCGATAGCTCTCCTCCATCCGGAAGCCGACGCCCGCCTCCCGAAGCGCCGCAGCCGCCGGCTCGATGTCCTCCCGCGCGTCCTGGCGCGTGCACATCCGGCCCTTGCCGACGTCGCGCCACGTCCACAGCCCCAGCTTCTTGGCGTGCTCGCGGTACTCCCGCCAGCCGACCACGACCTCCCACACGTCCGGACAGTTCCACCGCGCGTCGAGCACCGCCTTCAAGGCGTCGACGGCGTCGCCGAGCGCCTCCTGGTCGAGGGAGTACCGGTAGATGTCGCGGAGCGTGACCCAGGGGGGGTCCTGCAGCCGCTTGAGCTCGATGATCCAACGCGCCAGGTTCGAGTAGCTCTGCTGCCAGAAAGGCTCCTTCGATCGGCCGTAGATCTGGTTCAGCAGCGAGGCGATCGTGTGCGCCAGATCGGACGAGGGAAGCCACGGCGCATCGAGCGGATTCCACGCGAACCCTTCCCGCTCCAGGTTCAGCTCGCGGTAGTCCTCGCCGCGCCCGCAGTCCTCGAGGACCTCCTTCGCCTCGTGGCAGAAGTCGCCCTTCACCTCCAGAATGAGCCCCGCCGCGCGGCGCTCCTCGTCGCGCGGCCGCCAGCTCAACAGCTGCCGCGTGAACGGCTTCATGCACGAGGTCGTCTTGCCCGTGCCCACCGCGCCGAGAATGAGGGTGCCCGTGTACAGGGCCTTGTCCCTGAGCACGAGCCACTTCGGCTCGCGGACCTCCCGCACCCGGTTGGGGTGATGGACCTCGCCGATGACGATCCCGGGCTCCTCGTCGTCGGGAGACAGCGGCCACGGGGGAAGCCTCGTCGCACCGGCGCCCCGCGGTCCGACCCGCTCGAACCAGACCCGCCACACCGACTGCGCGACGGACCCGATCACGAACACGATCACCCCGGGGGAGACCGCCGACCACGCCACCACCGGCCAGTACCAGAGCGGCGACTGCTCCGCGATGAACAACAGGAAGCGGTCGTCGAGCGGCAACGGATAAAGCCACATCCACCACAGCGTGACCGCGCCCGCCGCGAGCAGCCTGGCTACCATTGCTCCGGCAACCCCTCCGCCTCCCACGCCTCGGTGTCGGCGGCGCCGACCGCGAGACCCGCGCGGCGCTGCTCGATGCGCCTGCCGAGCGCGCCGAGACGGCGGGCGACCTGCTCCGCGCCGCCGTAGGCGGCCACCACGGGCGGGTGGCCGCCCTCGAGGCGCCGCGCCTCCTGCCGGCTGAACCAGATGTCGCGGACCGCCTCGACGGCCGCGCGGTCGGCCTTCCACGACGCCAGCAGCCGATCGACGGCCGGGTCCGCGGCCCGCGCCCCGCAGCGGACCAGGCGGACCGAGACCGAGACGCCCGCCGCCCCCAGGGCCTGCAGCAGCGGCGCGTAGTGCCGCCACCACGTCCGCAGGGAAGCCGTTTCGTCCACCGGGTCGCCGTCGGCGTGCGGCCGGACGAGGACCAGCCGGTCGGCCGCGCAGGCCATCAGGGGCCGGTCCGGAAAGTAGACGTCCTGACTGCTGGCCACGCCGTACGACCGCAGGGGAAGAGCCGAGCGGGGCGCGCCGAGAGACTCCGCGAGGGCGACCTGCGCGTCGACCGAGAAGACCCACGGCCACGACGGGGACTCGAGCGCCGCCCACACCTTGAGCACGCGCTCGACGATGCGCGGCCACTCCGACGGATCGAGCGGGCGCCGGTAGCGGCTGTTCTCCACTCCCACGGCCCGGTAGAGGCCCTTGCCGCTGCAGTGGTAGACGACCGCGGACCGCAGGCGGTGACTGACCAGCCCCTTGTCGCGGCCGAACGCCCGGCCCCAGGCCCCGGACACCTCGACCTCGAGGAAGCGCTGCGTGCGCCCCCGGCGCTCGTCGTCGTCCCCGATCCAGTGCGCCGCGAACTCCCGCACGAACACGCCGCCGGCGAGAACCACCAGCGCCACGAACCGCGCCGCGCGCGGGGTGAAGCCCGCCTCGGCCAACGCCTTCTCCGCCCGGTCCAACTCCATGGGCCTACCTCTCCTCCCGCGCCGCCGTCCTGACCACCGTGTCCTCCAGGAACGTGATCACCAGGCCGATCGGGTTCGCGAACACCAGGTCCTCGGTGACTTCGGCGAACGCGAACTGGAGGTTGACCGACCAGGGCTCGGTCTCCACGGCGCGGCCCGCCGCCATCCGCACCCGGTCGAACGCGATCTCGGCGTCGTGGGGCGGCGACGGGTTCGGCAGCACGCGGATGCGCACGCGGTCGACCACGACGTCCCCGCCGCCGCCGGCGCCCGCGATGAACGCCGCGACCCCGGCCCCGTACTCCGCCGAGAGCTGCGCGCCGACCTCGTCGCTCGTGAACCAGAAGCTGTCCTCCCAGCGCGCCTCGACGACGGCCCGCTGGCGGCTGTACTGCCCGACCACGAACTCGCGGAGGAAGTACGAGACCTCGGCGCCCGCGGGCTCGATCGCCTCCGGGACGTAGTCGACGGCCTGGGCCCGTCCCACCTCGTTCACCCGCACGACCACGGGCGGCGGAAACGGGCGCCGGGAGACGCCCCAGAGCGCCAGCAGCGCCAGCATCAGGCACACGCCCATCACCAGCACGACGGCCCGGTAGTGCCGCGCCCGGGTGACGTGCTCCGCCCAGACCTCGATCAGCTCCTCGCTCTCGATCTCCACGCCTGTCGGCCCTCCCGCCTACTTCTCGCCGCCGTCTCCCGTCCGCGACATCCGGCCCGCCGCCTGCGCCCCGCTGGCCAACGCGCCCGCGGCGCCCTTCATGCCGGCCGAGGCCGCGCCCCGCGCCGCCATCGCAAGCCCCGCCGAGGCGAGGCCCCCGCCGACCGCCGCGGCGCCCTTCGCCACCGTGGCCGCCGCGCCCGCCGCGACCGCCGTCAACCCGGAGCTGAGGTTCTGCGAGCCGCCGATCATCACCTGCGTGACCTCGCCGACCTTGAAGCTGATCAGGAGCGCGGCGAGGATCACCGGCACCCAGGTGCCGGTCCGCTTGATCACCTCGACGAACGAGTGCGTGAACGCCTCCTCGCCGCCCTCGACGCCCACCGTCGCGAGGCTGCCGACGAACTCGTTGATGCCCGCCAGCGGATAGGCGGCAAGCTCCGCGATCATCCGCAGGATGAGCGCCGCCACGACCACCTGGAAGCTGTACTGGATCAGGGCCTTGACCCACGACCAGAACAGGAACGACAGCTGCTCGACGAGCAGCAGCGGCACGAAGACCGGCCCGAGCAGCGTGAGGATGCCGATCGCGACATTGGCCCAGACCACCTGCGTGTAGACCAGCAGCGTCGCGATGAGCAGTATCAGCACGCTGACGAGCACCACCACCGCCGCCTGGCCGATCGCGAACACCGCGGCGACGAGCTTGCCGGCGGCCAGCATCCCGCCCGGCATCGCCGCGAACGCGATCCCCAGCTGCCGGTAGACGTTGGCGAGGGTCGAGTAGACCAGGTCGTGCATACGGGCGAACGCCCCGCCGGCGCCGTTCATCGCCGCCGCCAGCGCCTGCCCCTGCCCGACCACCAGCTCGATGAACGTCAGGTTGCCGAACAGCGCGTAGGGCGTGTAGAAGCCCTCGAGCACCATCAGCGGAAACGCGATCCAGAGCAGGAACGTCACCAGGCCCCACATGTCGAGGCGGCCGCCCATGGCCACCTTGAGCCCCTGCACGACGACCATGATCAGCGCGATCGCCCCCCACAAGCGGAGCCCCAGGTTGTAGAAGTAGTCGCGGATCGTGACGCCCCCGAAGGCTGCGGGAAGCGGCTCGCTGACCAGCGACTCGACCGCCGCCTGCACGTAGTCGAACGACCACCTCGTCGCCGAGCCGTCGGGGTCGACGGGAGGTTGCGCGCGGGCGGCCGGCGCGAACACGCCGGCGCCCAGCGCCGCCACGACCGCGGCGAGCGCCACCCGGCGCCCGCGGAGCCGGCCCCTCATCAATCCACCCATGCCCCCAGGAAGCCGCCCGACCCGAGAGCGGACATCGGGTCGTTGCCGATGTCGTCCTCCACCGCGTCGAACTCGATCGACGCAAGTCGCGCCAGACGGTCCAACGTGCGCCGGGTCTCCTCGGCGTCCTCGTACGCGTCGAGACGCGCGCCGCGCGCCTCCGCCCGCAGCTCGGCGGCCCGCAGCGCGAGCGCGCCCGCCGACTGCCCCGCGCGCAGCGACGCGAGCTCGGTGGCGACGCCGTCCGCCTCCGCCCGGCTCAACGCCGGCGCCGCATCCGACGGCCCTCCCAGCAGCCGCCGCGTCGAGTCGAGGACGCGGCGGCTGTCGTCGAGCATGCCGCGGCCCGCGTACTCGCCGGCGACGTGATCGCCGAGGATCGCCGCCGCCGCGAGGCGCGTCTCCACGGTGCCCGCATGGCGCAGGTCGAGCGCGCGGCGCCGAAGCTGCTCAATCCCCCGCACCTCGTCCCGCAGCTCCGCCGGCAGGCCGGCGTCGTCGACGAGCGCCTGCCAGACCGACGCCTTGCCGGCCGTCCACCCCAGCGGCTGTGAATCGAGGAAGTCGAGCAGGCCCCCGACCGACCCGAAGTCGTGGCCCGCGATCCCGCGCGCCGCCTGGTAGTTGGCCGCCGCGTCATCGACGAGAGCCCTCGACTCGGTGACCGGTTCCCAAAGAGGCCCGAGGTCGGCCAGGTCCGAGAAGATCCCCCGCCAGTCCGCAAGCGAGCGCGCCGACGACACCAGCCCCCCGGGATCGAGAAGCCCGCGCACCTCCGCCTGCGCCTGCGCGACGTACGCCTCCGCCGTCGAGACCATGGACCTGATCTGCGCGAGCATCGCCGTGACCTGCACGAGCATCCCGGCCCAGCCGGCATCGACGCCCGCCGGCCGTCCCAGCAGCAGCGCCACGACCAGAACCGTCACCGCGAGCCGCCTCATTCTCACGACCCACCCCCTCGCCCCACGAAGAGCCCCCGCCCGAAGGGCACGGCGTCGGCGCTGCGCGCATGCAGCTCCGGCGTCAGCGCGTACGCGCGGCCCTCCGGCGTGTCGAGCGAAACGTCGAGCGACGCCAGCGCCTCGAGCCGATCGAGGCGCAGCTGCTCCTGGCGGCCCGCCTCGACCAGCGCGCGCTCCTCCGCGCGCCGCACCCGGTCGGCTTCCTCCGCGTCGAGCTTCAGCAGGAGCGCGTCGATGTTGGCCTGCGCCTGCCCCGCCGCGATCAGCAGCGAGCGGTGCTGCGCGCGGGACGCGCACACCCCCTGACCCGCGCCCCCGTCTCCTCTCGCCGGACAGTCCGCCGTGCCGAGCGCCTCGACCGACTCCGCCAGCTTCCGCCGGAGCCCCTCGCGCTCGTCCGCGGTCCACGTGCGCGACGCCGGGCACACGACGACGCCCCGGCTGTCCGCGTCGGCCTGCGTCCGCCCGCACCCGAGGTAGAGCGCGATGGCCACCAGCGCCTCCTCGGCCAGCTGGTCACGGTGATCCGCCTCCGCGAGCTCGAGCTCGAAGTCGGCCGCGCGGATCGCATGCCGCTCCTCGAGCGCCTCGGCCGCGACGGAGTCGATCCCGGGGAGATCGGTGTAGACCGTGCCCGCCGCGGGCAACGCGTCCGGCACGCACACCGCCGCGCCCAACTCGTCAGCCGACAGCGACGAGCAATCGGCAAGCTCCAGGGACCGCGGATCCGTCCCGCCGAGGCCGCTGAAGTCGATGGAAGCGCCCTGCCCGAGCGCGCGGCGCATCTGCCCCGCGAAGTCGTCGATCGGATCGACCAGCCCGCGGTACGAGCTCAGCGCCTCGTCCCTGATCCGCATCATCGTGTCGCGCATGGCGATCAGGTTGCTGACCACCGAGGCCATCTGCCCGACCACGATCCAGCTCGCCGGGTCCAACCCGAAGAACGCCCGCGACGGGCGCACCGCCGCCCCGACCAGCAGGATCACCATCACCACCACGACGTACGCACGCGCCGGTCGACTCATCGCACCCTCCCTCGTCGGCTCATCGCACCCTCCCTCTCGACTCAGCCCCGCGGCACGAGCAGGTCCTGCGTCAGGTAGATGCGGACGGGATGCCCCGCCCGCACGCGGACCTCCGGGAGCCGGTTCATGAACCTGTCCAGAAACCGGATGGCGGCGACGCTGAACTGTTGCCTGGCCGGATCGAAGTACCCCTCGGACCCGCCGCCGGCGGACAGCCCGGCGAGAAGCCCCACCGCGCCGACCGCGCCGATCGTGCTCAGGTAGTGGCGGTTGACCTCGTCGGTCAGCCCGGTCTCGCCGAGCGCCGACAGCCCCTCGAACCCCATGCGCACCGACCGCCCGTCGGGCAGCCGCAACCGGTTGAACGTCACCGCGAGCCGGCTCTGAAAGCCGCTGTCGACCGCCTGCGCCCGCCCGAGCGCCAACGTCCCCCTGGGAATCACCACCCGCGTCCGATCGGGCGTCCGCACCGCGACGGTCAGCCGCGCCCGCGCCGGCCCCGTGAAGTCCCCCGCGAGCCGGGTCTCGAGGACCGCCTGCATCATGCGGCCCTCGTAGACGAGGTCGAGCCCTTCGGGAACGTCCGGCCAACGGACCACCGCCGCCGAGCCCCGGCCGCTCGAGTCCGAGACGCCGAGGTCCGGTCCCGGCGCGTAGAACTCCGTGAGCGAGACCGTCTTCCCCACTTCCCCGGCCGAGCCCGGCGCGCCTGCGGGGGCGGCAGGCTCCACCATACCCGGCGCGCCCGGCCGCTCCGCCGGCGCGCGCGATCGCGGCCCCGGCCCGTTTGCTTCCGACCGAAGAAGCGCCCGGAGCTGCTCGTCCAGCACGGGGTCGCCGGTAACGGCCGCCGGCGGCGGGTCCCGCGGCCTCGGTAGCGGCGCCGGCCCCGAATCCCCGACCACCGCCGGCGCGCGCAACGAGGCCGCGAACCGCTGCAGCTCGTCGAGACGCATCACCTCGCGGAGCTCGCGCTCCTCCACCGTCTCGAGCGTGTCCCGGATGTCGCCCGCCACGTCGGCGGGCGGCAACCCCGCTGCGTCGCCCCGCTCCCGAATGCGCTGCGTCTCGAGAAGCGCCGACCGCGCCGCCTCGAGCTCGCGCCGCGCATCGCGCATGCTCTCCTCGCGGGCGCGTTCCTCCTCCTGCTCGCGGGACGCCTGCTCCGCCTGGCGCTGCTCTTCCAGCCGGGCCAGGTCCTCGCGGAGCCGCTCCCCCTCGCGGAGGACCGGCGCGACCACGCCGCGCACGTCGGCGACGACCGCCTCCATCGCCTCTTCCCCGCCCGCGCCCCCCGACTCGTCGGGCGGGACCCCGGACCCGGTCAGCAGCATCACGAGGATCAGCACGGCCGCGATCCCCAGCGCCGCGTAGACCGGCAGGTTCTTCGGGACGACCCCCGTGGGCACCTTCAGACCCCATTGGCCTGCCACGGCTCAGCCTCCCCCCGCATCCGCCAGGGCGCCCCGCCGCCGAGAGCGCCGACCCCGAGAATCCCCGCCGGCACCACGCCGTCGACGCGGATCACCAGACCCGCGCCGAGCACCTCGTGCGGCAGCACCCGCGCGGTGCCGTCCGGCAGGAACCCCGCCACGACGATCTCGTCCGTCAGGACCCGGCGGAACCGGATGAACGTCGACTGCGTGTCGTGCCACATCCCCTCGACCCAATAGGGCTCCGCGGTCACGTCCACCTCCGGGTTGAACTCGAAGACGAAGTGCAGCCGGCGCGGATAGTCCGCGATGAACGCCTCGACCGCGTCGCCGGCGGCGGAGAGCGCATCGTCAACGCGCGCGCGCGCCTCGCCTTCCGCGACCCTGAGCGCCTCGAGCGCGCGCCGCTCCTCCTCGCGGATCGCCTCGACGTCCACCGCCGAGAGGAACACCGCCGGCTCCGCCCCGGTCCCCGCGGCGACGTCCTCCGCCGCCACGCCCGGCGCCGCGTCCCCGGACGCGCCGGCCGGACCGCCGCCCGCCAGATGCACCACCGTATGCACCGGCAGGAGGCCGCTCTCCCGCAGTCCCACCGACACCACCGACCCGTCCGCCAGGACGAGCGCCAGGTTGGTCGCGGCGCCGCGGGCCAACGGCCGGACCATCGTCAGATGGCCCCCGCCCGTGACCACCCACCGGTCCGGGTCGCCCAGGCGCCTCTCGACCACGTTCCAGCCGGGCGGCAAGACCACGGTCGTCTCGAACCCGACCCGGGTGACCACCTCCGCCTGCGCCACCCCGGCCCGGACGCCGGCCCGCAGCGACCCCTGCGGCACCTGCCCCGCGCCCGGCGACGACCAGGTCAAGAGCAGGAGCGACGCCAGCCCCAGCCGCGCAACCACCACGTCACCTCCCCGCCGCCAACGCGACGACCACCGCCGCGCCGATCGCCGACCACACCCCGTACATGCGCGGCGGCGTGGCGAACGTCCGCTCGAACAGGCCCGGGCGCCGCTGCGGCATCGCCCCGCCCTCGGACGCCAGCCCGAACCACGCCTCGCGACCGCCCAGCCGCAGCGTGCCGTGCCGGATGACCTGCTCGACCACGAGCAGCCCCTCGGGCTCGACGTCGGTATGCACCACCTCGAGCGAGTCCCCGCGCCACGCGAAGACGGCCGGGATCTCCTGCCCCTCCGTGCGCAGGTACGTGAACTCGCCGTCCGTCCACAGATCCCGCAAGAGGAACGGCGTCCCGTACGCCTCGGCCGTGACCTGATAGGGCAACCGGACCCGCCCCGCGAAATCGCGGACGAAGTCCTCCTGGCGCCTCCGGGCGTCCGCCCACAACCGATCGACCTCGGCGCGCGCCTCCGCGAGAACGCGCTCGCGCTCGGCGCGGTGGCTCTCCAGCCGCTCGCGAAAGCCCGCGACGGCCGACGCCGGCCGGTACCGAACGTCGACCGCCGACGCGGCCAGCGCCGTGAGCGCCGGCTCGGTCTCGGGGGCCTCCACCGTCACGACGTAGTCCGTCACCGCGTCGGCGTCCTCCACCACCGTGAACGTGAAGACCGCGCCGGACGCGCACGACACCGTCACGTTCGAGACGAGCCCGGCGACGTACGGCTTGACGCTGAGCTCCCGGCCGCGGGCCGTCAGGTCCCAGTTCTCGGCGTCGCCCGCCACCGTGCGAACGATCTCCTCGCCCGCCGGGAGGCGCACCGTCGTGACCGTGCGCACCCGCGTGAAGACGACGATCGGCTGCGACGGCGACGCCACCACCGACCGTATGGGCGCCCGCTCCCCGTCCTGGCCCCAGACCGGCCCGGCCAGGCCCAACAACACCGCCGCGCACAGCACACAAACCCTCATCACCGCACCCCCAGTCAATCGCGATTCACGACGCGCTCTCGCTGCGGCCCAACGCGTCGCCCACGTCCCCGTCCACCCCCGACGCCAGCCGCATCAGCGCGCCGGGAAGCCCCCACCGCTCGACGGCCGCCTCGCGGCGGACCGCATCGCTCGCGTCCGACGTGTAGAGCCAGTAGCTCTCCGGATCGACGTTCAGCGTCACGACCGCCGAGTGGCCCGCGCGGTGCACGTAGAGCTCCCGCTTCGGCTCGAGCTCGCGCACCGTGTCCGCCTCCGACGGCGTGAGGCCCAACGCGCGCGCCGCCTCGTCGGGAAACGCCGGGTTGCCGAGCAGGAGACGCGTCGGCATCGACTCGAGCAGCTCGGGGACCGTCCCCAGCACGTCGCCGGCCGACTGCGTCGCGACGATGAGGACGCCGTTCATCTTCCGCCACGTCCTGGCGGCCTCCACGAGCTTCGCCGCGACGACACGGTCCTTCAGATAGCGCCACGCTTCGTCCACGACGAGGATCTTCAACCTGCCCCGCTGCGATTCGTCGTCCATCACCAGCCGCATCCGCTCGAGGAAGAACCAGAGCGCCGCCTCGCACCAGTCGGGATACTCCGACGCGCCCGCCAGGTCGACGACCTGCCACCGGGCGAACGCCTCGAGCTCGCCCGGAGGCCCGTCGAACCAGGGCGCCCACGTGCCGTCGTCGACCCACCGGGACATCGCCGGCCACATGTCCTTCGGCAGCAGGTGCGCGAGCGCGCTGAGCGTCCGGCTGGCCGGGGCGCGCCGGAACACCTCGTCGACGCGCCTGTCCAGATCCGAGAGGTCGTCGGCCCGGCACTCGTAGTTGCCGATCGCGAGCAGGCGCTCGATCCACGCCACCAGGAACTGCCGCGTGCGAACCGACGGCGGCAGGCCGAACGGCTGCAGGCCCATGGTGGCCGCCGACGCCGGATCGAGCTCATTCCCTTCGACCAGCGCGAGATACTTCCCGCCCACGAACCTCGTGAGGTAGCGGTAGCTCCGCCCGAGGTCCAGAACGAGGACCTGCGGGTCGTACTTCAGGACCTGAATCAAGAGGAAGTTGATCAGGAACGACTTACCGCTGCCCGTCGCGCCCAGCACCAGCGTGTGGCCGACGTCCGAGCCGCCGAACAGGTCGTACCCGTAGGGCGTGCCCCACGACGTCTCGAACGTCGTCAGCGGCTCGGCGCCCAGGTGCTTGCAGCGGTCGTGGCCGCGCGGCGGCCCGACGATCGGCGCCAGCGCCGACGCCAGCTTCGAGTTGACGAAGAACCGGCGCGGGGGACTGACGCCGGTCTGGCCGGGGAGCCGGCCGAACCACACCGGCGGCAGCCCGTGCGTCTCCTCGACGATCTTCCCGTCGATCCCGCCGACGACGCGCTGCAGCGTCGTGCCCGCGTCGGCGAACTCCCGCTCGCTGGCGGCGCGGACCGCGACCGACAGGTGGATCTCGCCGAAGCAGACCTCGCCGGACTGCAGATCGACGAGCGCCTGCCCGATCGACGCGACCTCGCTCGCCGCCCCGAAGTCCTCGAGGCTCGCCGCCTCGCCGCCCTCGCCCATCGCGCCCACCAGCGAGTGCCGGGCCTGGTGGTAGTGATGCTGGGCGCTCGCGATCACGCGCCGGGCGCCCTCCCGCTCCCGGCCGCGCCAGCCCAGCACGACCGAGAAGTCCGCGCCCATGCCGTACAGGCCGTCCAGGCAGTTGCCCACGACCTGCCCCGGCACCGACGCGAGCGACCAGACCCGCACGAGCCGATCGCCCACCGTCACCCCGGCCCGGGTGATCGTCAGGTCCCGGGAGGCGAGGCGCCAGTTGAGTCCGCAGCGCGTCTCGAGACCGTCCACCCACTCGCCCTGGCCGCCGTTGCAGAGCCGATGCAGCACCCGCACGGCCTCGGCCTTCCCGATCGGCGTGACCCGGGTCCCCGTCGACAACCGGGCCTCGTAGCCGGCAAGCTGGTTCCGCACGTCCCTGGCGACGTCGTCGAGAACCGAGCGAATCACCGTCGTGACGTGCGGCGTCCGGCGCGCGCGCCACCAGTGCCGCGCATGGCCGACGAGCCACCTCAGCCCGCTCTCGCCGCCCGCGACGCGGCGGGCGAGGCCCCGGTCGAACTCCCACACCAGATGCACCGCGTACTCGCGGACCCGCTCCGCCACGTGGGCCCGGCGCCTGCTTGCGGCCATCCGCCCGACGCCGTCTACCGACCCCACGCCGCCGAGCGGCGGTCGCCACCGTTCCACCACCCACCAGAGCCGAACGTCCGGCCCGAGCGCCTGCAGGACCCGCGACCAGACGGTCATGAGCCGATCGATGTCCGCTCCCGACAAGCCGTCCGCCGGCAACGGGGCGAGACGGGAGAAACCGAGCAGCCGGCCCGCCCTCGTGATGCACAGGCGCTCGTCGATGAAGCCCCACCACGGGAGCTGGTTCGAGAGCGAGCGGCCGGCCCGGGAAACGCGCGGCATCACTCCTCCTCCGCCGGCTCCCCGGCCCGGTCCCCGCCGCCATCCGCCACCACGAGATACCAGGCCCGGGCGCCGTAGTCCGCCGCGTCGTACCACCCGCCGGGATTGCGCATCGTCTCGCGCAACACCTCCGAGAAGCGGTCGTCGTACGCGGTCGTGACGCGCGCGAGCAGCCAGAACAGCCCGAACCCCACGACCGCCAGCAGCAGCGCGTTCATCGCGACGAACAGCACCAGGGCGAACAGCAGGCTGAGAAAGAACAACGTCCGCTCGACGCCGAGGATCTTCAGCGGATCGTTGAGCGCGCCGTACTCGTTGCACACGCCGTCTCCACGAACGATGCGCACGCCAGCCTCCTCGAACGCGATCAGCACGTGATCGCCGTCCCGCCGAAGAAGAAGACCAGGAATTGGGGAGCCAACAAGACCATGCCGACGCCGAACACGAGGCCGGCCATGGCGCTCTTCGAGCCGCCCTCGCCAAACGCATACATCAGCCCGCCGACGACGACCGCGACGACCGCGAGACCCCTGCCCACGACGCCGGTGAACAGCGCGCAGAGCTGGCTCGCCGCCATCGACCACGGGTCCGCCGCGGCCGCGTGCAGGGCCTGGTCCGCGAGCCCGACCAACACCAGGACCAACGCCGCCCTCAGCGCCACCTCCGCGCAGCTCGACCACCGCGCTCGCTTCCTCGCCTCCCGCATCGCGTCCTCCCTCCGCCAATCAGCGCAAGTACTCACCGCTCTCCTCGCGATCCAGCGCTTCCCGGAGCTCCGGATCCCCGCCCTGTCCCCGCCGCATGGCCCGCTCGAGAAGGTCCACTCTCTGCCCGACCTCGCCCAGCACCAGAACGCGCGCCAACTGATACGTGCCGGCCACGACCGAGAGCATCCACGCCGTAGCCATCGCCACGAGACGAAGCGCGTGATCGGCCCACAGCACGATCCAGAACTCCCCGAGGTAGTCGAACCGCGCCGCCACCCAGACCCCGGTGAGCGTCACAACCGCCAGCGTCATCCCGACACAGAAACGCCCGGGGTCCATGCGCTCATCTCAAGATGTCGAACAGGCGCTCCTCGAACTCGGTGCCCGGCCGCCACGCGCGCCGCACCCTGGCGCCGAAGTCACCCGACAGGATCGACCTCGCCAACCGCGCGAGCCTCCCGCCGCGCGACGCCAGGACCATCCCCATCCGCATCTTCCGCTCGACCTGCCGCCTCGAATAGCTGCCCGTCACGAGCTCGAGCGCGAGCGTCGACTCGCTGCCCCCGGCGTCGGTCACCTCCACCAGCGCGTCCGGGAAGTGGCACGTCCCGCCCTCGTCGACAGGCACCCCAACGGCCGCCGCGCTCCGCCGCCGCGCGACCGCCCGATCGATCCCCTTCCTCCCCGCCGCCGAGACCGCACGCGCGACCTCGCCCTTCAGCTCCGCTTCCAGGCGCACCGACCGGACCGTCCCGCCCAGCGCCTTCACCCGGTCGACGGTCTCGAGCACGAGCTCCGAGACGCCGGCGTCGTGCTCGATCTCCCGCGGCTTGACGAAGCCCTGCCAGACGCGGCGGTCCGACCCGCGCGCCAGGCGCCGGCCGCGGACCCGCTCGGCGCCGGACGCGCTGAGCGACAGCACCTTGAACCCCGGGCCGCGCGACCCGGCGCGCGCGCGCCGCGGCTGCACCGCGCGGACCTCGATCAAGCCCTCCGACAGCAGGTGCCGGACGCCCCGGCCCGCCGTGAAGCCATGCCCGTCGAAGCACTCCTCCTGGACGTTCCGGTACGACACGACCCGCAGGTCGCCGAGCAGCTCCAGCGCGTCCCACAACCGCTGGGCCTGCGACCTGTGAGCCGACCGATCCCGATCCCTGTCCCGCCGGCCCGAGTGCCCCCGCGCCCGCTCGCCGCGGAGCTCGCCGACGTCCAGGAACCGCCCGACCCAACGCGCACAGTCGTCCCGATCGGCGGGCGACCGCGCGAGCTCGACCACCCGGCGGCCGTCCCGATCCTCGGACCGCGCCAACGCCTCGGCTCGATCCATCACCGCGAACGCTCCTGCCCCCGGCCCGGCTCCGGCCACGCGCACCAGAAGCCCCGGCCCGACAACCACGCCGCCCGAACCTCCTCCACCTCGTTCACCCCTCCGCGAACCGCGCGATCGAGCCGATCGCAGGCCGCGGCGGGCAAGAGGCTGCCCAGGGCGTCGCCGAGAACCTCCGTGCCGTCCGGCAACCGCCCCCCCACCGCGTCCCCTGCGCGAACCACCGGCGCGGGCTCCCGCGGCCGCGCCGCCCGCCCGCGCTCCGAACCGTCGGCCGCGCCCGGGGCGCGTTGTCCTCCCGCCGTGGGGTCCACGCCAGACACGTTCATCTCCTCCAACCCGGCCTCGAAGCCGCCGCCCGGAGCCGGCACCAGAAGCGGGCCCGCCTCGGTCAGGCCCTCCCGGAAGAAGCGCCCGACGATGGACGACGGATCGACCTCCCCGGCTCCGCGCCAGCGCGCCTGCAGCACCACCCACTCGCGCCGCACCCGCCTGTACTCCGCGGGGAACCACCGGCCCCACAGCGCGTAGAAGCCCTCGAGCGCCCCCAGCACCTCCGCCGACCGCGCCTGGGGAACGACCCGGGCGCCCAGCGCCGGATCGAGCCGACGCTCGATCGCCAACCGCAACCACCGTTCCAGTCCCCGCTGCTCGAAATCGGCACGAACGGCCTCCGTTTCCGCCTCAGCTCCCTCCGCCGCCTTCAGCAGCGTCTCGAGCGGGACCACGCCGGCTACTCCAGTGCGGCCGGCCACATCGGGCGTCCCCGGACGCCGTCCACGAGCCAGCCGGCCAGATTCCCGGCCTCGATCAACACCGAGCGCCAACCTTCCGACTCGAGGACCCGCACCGCGCCCGCCGCGAACTCCGGCGAGAACGACCCGGCCACGTACGGCAGCCCGAGGCGCTCGGCGACCCGCTTCGCGGCCACCGCCGCCACCAGGTCCGCCCGCTGATACCACCCGTCCCCGGACCGCTCCGGATGCGACACGGGGCCGCCCACGCCGGCCGCGCGCAGCAGCGCCGCCGGGTCCCGCCGCGCGGCCGCCGCCTCGAGCGCGCGGTCGCCGGACACCTCCGCCACGCGCAGCAGCGCCTCGAGCGATCGCCGCACCCCGGGAGTGCCGGCTTCCAAGACGAGCGTGCGCGTGCGCCGCTCGTAGAGGAGCCGGTCTCCCGACCCCGGCGCCAGCGCCACCGAGTACCGGCGGGCCAAGGCCGCCGCGACCCGCCGGTACGCCTCGCCGAGAGCGCCGCCCGGCCCCCCGTCCCGCCGCACCGCGCGAAGCACGAAGCGCTCGAACGCCCAGAGCTGCACCACCCGGCTCACCAGCCGCGACGCCGCCAACGCCGACACGACGGCCCGAAGCAGGCTCGACGCCCAGCGGATCCCTTCCCCCCAGCCGCGCGCGGGATGGGACACGACGCAGGTGATCCCGCGGCCCGCGCCCGAGGGCGAGACGTCCACCGAGCCGCCAGAGGCCAGCCGCACGCCGGCCGCCCGCGCGACGGACCGGACGACGTGCTCGACGGCCCCGGCGTCGGTCAACACCGCCCTGGGCGCCACCGGGGCGAGACCCACCGAGCTGACGTGCCACACGCGCCGCCGCTCCGGCTCCTGCGCCGCGCCGCCCAGGGCCTCGACGGTCGAATGCCGCGGCAACTCGACGGCGGGAACAGGCGTGTCCGTCCGCGCCACGAACTGCGGCGCCGCCCAACCTCGATCGGCCATCGACTGGCGGAGAACGAGGTCCTGATCGCACGAGAACGCCGCCGGCCGCGGCCTGTCGACGAGCGCCGTCACCCCCCAGCCGTCCGCGTCCTGCTGGAACCACGCCGCCCCGCGCGCGATCTCGTCCGCGAAGCGCTCGCCGACGGCCGCCTCGAACGCGCGTGCCCGAGGCTGCGGCAGCACCGAACCGCTCTGCGCCTGCGACTCAGCCGCGCCAAGCGTCACCACGACAACTCCTGCTGGGAAACCGGCCGAGCGGCCGGTTGAGACACATGGGCAGGCTCGTCGTAACCGCGGGCGTCCGCTCTCTCGACCGGCAGCTCCCGCTGGCGATCGACCGAGAGCGCCCACGCGCCGATGTTCGACGCGTCGGCGCAAAGGCTTCGCAGCCCCTCGTCCCTCACTATCCGCGCCTGCCTCCCCGCCGTCTCCTCGCCCTGGCCCGGCGGCACGTACGCCAGCCCGACCGCCTCGACGACGCTCCGGGCGCCCAGGGCCCCGACCATCGCCGCCCGCGCCGCCCGGTCGTCCGCGCCCGCCTGCCGCCGGCAGTCGAGCCCGGGGAGAGGGCCGGCGACGGCCTCCACGAGGGCCAGGCCGCCCGCGCGGTCGACCGCCCCCGACGCTCCCGCCGCCCGGCGCTCGACCTCGCTGCCCACACGGCGGCACAGGCCCGCGAGCGCGGCTCGCTGGAACGCCTCCCACTGCCGCACCCCGTGCTCCTTGAAGAGCCGCGGCGCCCTGGGACGAAACACCCGCCCCGCGGCATCGAACAGCGGCGCGCCGGCCGGCCTGTCCCAGTCGATGCGGACGCTCTCGCGACGCGCCACCACGCCCGACGCCCGGGCATAGAGCGCGGCGAACGCCTGGCAGACCGCGCGGTCCGCGTCGCCGGCCGATTCGGCGGCCGCCCCGCCCTTGCCGCGCCGAGCCCGCCGCTGGTGATCCCGCAAGGCGTCGGTCTCGAGCCTGGCCACGCGCACGTGGGCATGCGCCCTGAAGTCGTCGGACACCGCCGCCACGACGGCGCCGACCGCCGACGACGCCCACGCCGCGGGCGACGGGAAGCCCGCGACGCCCGGATGACAGAGGACGAGGCCCTCGCCGTCGCGGCCGTACTCGACCCGGTCCGCCGGCTCCAGCCTGACGGCGGCCCCCGCGAGCGCGCGCGACACCACGTCCCGCGCCGCCGCCTCGCCGGCGCGGCCCTCCACGAGCCGCGGATCGCGGCCGGGCGACAACGTCGTCTGCGACCCCGAGTGCAGCACCCGGTACACGCCGGGCCGCAGCACGACCGCCGGCGAGCCCGCGATCCCCACGCCTATCCCGCGCCGGTCGCCGGTCTCCAGCACGAACCGGGCCTCCTCGGCCGCGGCGGCATCCCGGACCTCGCCGCCGAGCAGCCCGCACTGCCGCTCGGTGACGAACTCGCCCGACCCGTCCGCCAGCCCCCGCTCCGTCAGCTGGGAATGCAGCAGCGCCGCGTTGAAGGGCTGGTACGGACGCACCGTCTCCACGCCCGTGGCCCGCGCGATGGAACGCGAGCGTAACGACTCCCCGCCCGACTGGTGGTACGACACGCCCGCGGCCACCTCCCCCGGCACACGATCGAGCACTTCCAGAAACTCGCGATGCACTGCGTTCCTTCAGGGACGGCGTGCAGCCGGACCGCACGCCGCAAATGGCTACCGGGGCGGCTCGGCCGGACGCTCGCCGGCCCCCGGCCCGTCGCCCCCTTGAGCCGCGCGATCCAGAGCCGCCCGGTCCTGCGCCTTCGCGTCCCGCGCGCGGGCCGGCGCCTCGAACGTGGAGCGCGCCGAGTGCTCGAGCATCTCCGGCTTGCGCTCGTGCGCCCAGTCCCGCGAAACGAGATGCGCGCGCACCGACGCGGCCTCGCGCCACGCCTGGTCGAGGGCGCCCGGAGTCCGCGCGTACGCCGACTGGTCCTTCCGTATCTGCTCGGTCGGCGGCGCCGGCGCGTACTCGATCCCCAGCCGCTCGAGCGTCGTCCTCGCCGCCAGATCCGCGACCATCGACGTGCGCGCCTTCTCCTGCCCGGCACTCAGGCCGTCGGGCCGAGGGTTCATGCCCGGCACCTGGACGCCGGCCAGCCTCGCGACCTCCAGGCTGTGGCCCGCCTTGGCCGCCTTGCGCTCCTCCGCCGTGCCGACCTCGGCCGCCAGATCGAGCAGCATCGTTTCGTTGAAGACCTGCTCGCGGGCATCCGGCGCCGGACCCGGCGCCCGCGCCGGCTTCCGCTCGGGATGGAACGTCCGGGTCTCCTTGTCGAACTCGCCCGCGTCCCGAGGCTGATCGGTCGCCAGATACACGTTCTCGCGGGCGGCCAGCGCCTTGACGGCGCGGTTCGAGACCTGCGCCAGCGCGTCGCTACGGACCTCGGCGTAGCGCGTGCCGCCGGCCGGAATCTGCCGGCGCTCCTTCCTCCGCGCGGACGCGGCCGCGCGGCGGCCGAGCTCCTCGTCCTGCACGTGCCGGCTGAGCTCGTCCGACCGCGCGATCGCGGTGGACACGGTCCTCAGGACCGACGTCGCATACTCGGCCGCGTTCCCGAACTTCTCCCGGCCGGGATGCGCCACCTGCGGGCCGCCCGGCCCCGAAGTCACCGAGATGCGCTCGCCGCGGTGCGTCTTGAGCTGCACGCCCGACCGACCCACGAGCTCCTCCACCGTGTGGTGGATGGCGTCCCGCTCGTCGGCACGCCGCCCGTCCATCAGACGCTTGGGGACCGGCCGCAAGCTGGTCTGCGTATCCACGTGCAGCAGGTCGTACGAGGACGACGGCCGGACGACGACGCCCGACACGACGTCGGGATCCGTGGTCAACCCGAGCGAGCCCGCGCGCACGGCCACCAGCGGCGCATCCATCCGCTTCTCGTCGAGCTTCTGATGCCCCATCCTGCTCAGCTCGACGGGATGCACCACCTCCGCGCTCTCCATCCCCCGCGCCAGCATCTGCGAGTGGAGAATGGTGGCGACCTTCGGGCCGAACGCGTTGCCGTCGTTGTTCCACAACGGCCCCTCGCTCACCGGCGCCTTCGAGCTCCGCGTGCGGATGGGACCGCTGCCGAGCGACGCCACCTGGTGGTACGACCGCCCCGCGGCGATGTCGTCCGGAATCTGCTGCAGCGACTCGGCGAGCCGGGCCTCCGACCTCGCCTGCCGCTGCTCCTGAAACCGCTGGTTCCCGACTCCTGCCCCCGGCATGCTCGACTCCTTCCGTCACGATCCCTGTTGGGTTCCCCGAGCGAGGTCCCGGCCCCGCGCCGAACCGGCGAACGGACCTTCTCCCCCGCCGACACGTGCCCCGCCGTCAGCGATCGCGCGCGGGTTCCCGCACCGCCGCCGACCGGAGCGGCGGCTCCACCGCCGCCGGCTCCCACGCCGCGCGATAGCCGGCGGGCAACTCGGCCGCACGCCCGCGCGCGATCACGAACGACGCCATCCGGTCCGCGTCCCGGCACAGGTCCGCGGCGTGCCGGACGAACACCTGCCGCGCCTCGGCCGGCAACGGGACGCCCGCCGGGGGCTCGTAGCGCAGTCCCAGGGCGCCGACCAACTTCGCCGCCGCGAGATCGCAACGGATCTGCTCGCGCACCCATCCGATCGAGTCCCGGCAGGCCCCCGTGTCACGACGGCCCTCCCGCGACCGATGGCCCGTGGCGGCCGCCGCCGCCAACGCGACAGCCGATGCATACGCGGGACCCGGCGACCACTCCCGCGGCACAACGACACGGTCGTCGCGCAGCCGGTACGCCGCCGCGCCCGGCCCGTCGAGCGCCACGCGAACGCCCAGCCCGTGAACCAGCTGGTCGACCGACGCGATGCCCGCATCCGCCCGGGCCGGAACCGCAACACCGAGCGCCTCGACCGGGAACACCGGTCCCGCGTCGTCTCCGCGCAGACCGGGAACCACGACACCGACCACGCCCGGACCGACCCGGCCGCCTTGCTGCACCGCCTCCGCCTCGTCCCAGAACACGTCGGCCCGCACGCCGGCGCGGCGGCGCCAGCCGTGGACCGCCAGCGCCTGGACCGCGGGCATGGCCAGCCGCCGCACGCCCCCCGCCGGCCACACGGCCCCGGCGAACGGCCGGCCGCCATCGAACAGGTCCGCCGCCGCGGGAGCCGTCTCGGCGACCGGCCCCGCGGGGCGAACCGCCGGCGCCCCGGGCCCCAGCCCGCAGTGCTCGACGACCAGGGCCCGGTCCGCCGGAGGCCACCTCGCCCCCGCGTGCTCCAGCACGGGCGCCATCACGCGCGCCAGGGCCGCCTCGTCGGCCACCATCCACGACTCCAGACGCCGCACCACCGCAAAGCCCCCGTGCACCGCCCGGGCGGTCCGATGGCAACCCTCGCCGGCGCCGCCCACCGCGCGGACGCCATCCGCGAGCGACCCGCCGGACGCGAGCACCGCCTCCACCGCGGACGTCGGCAACGGATCCCGCAGCGGATCGAGACCCACCGCGTAGTGCACCTGGGCAACCGCCCGCGTCTGCTCGAACCACGCCTCGAAGTTCGCGCCGCCCGGATCCAACTCCTCGAGGCCCAGGCCCTCCCGCTCGCGCGCCCAGGCGCGCTCGACCACCGCCGCGCCGTATGGATCGCGCACGCACGCATCGACGTGCCGCAACGCCGCCGACTGCGCCGCCCGGTCCAACCCAGCCGCCACGGACCGCTCATCCGATACCCGGCCGAGCACCGCCGCCGCGGCCGACAGCAGCACCGGGTCGGTCCCCGACGCCGAGAACGCCGCATCGAGCGGCGGCCCGTAGCGCACGCGGCCCAGCGCCTCCGCCGCCGCGACCGACAAGCCGCCGACGTCGCGAAGGTCCCGCCGATCGCAGGCCTCCACCACGGCCGCGGAGAACGCAGCGAAACCCGACCGCGGAAGCTCCCGGAACGCATCCTGCAGCCGATGGGCGCGAAGCGCTCCGTCCACCTCCAGCGCCCTCGCGCGCCTCTCCGGCAGCGGGTCCCGGAAGCCGAACAGCCGGCTGTCCGAGACCCAGATCGAGGGATGCGACCGCCGGGGCAACGCCACCTTCCCCTCCAGCCGCCGGCCGATCTCCACCGAGAGCGCCACCTCGTACACCAGGTCGCCGTGCGTCCGGAGGCGGCGGCGGCGCGGCAACGCCTCGTCGTCCTCGTAAGTCGCCGCATCCGTCTGGTCGCACGAGTCGAGCCAGTCCGACTCGGCCTCCCGGCGCGCCTCGACACGGTCCATCAGCTCGCCGCGGTCCTCGCGGGGCGACTCCAGCTGCCGCTGGGTGCGCATCCCGGCGGGGCGCACGAACGTACGGCCGCGCGGGCGTCTGGCCACGACCGGCTACGCCCCCACCGCCCCGGCAACGCTGGCCCCAGGCCCGCCGGCCGACCCGGCGGCCGACGCCGGCAGATCGCCGGGATCGATCTCGAGCTCGTGCTCCGGCGGGCTCTCGCCGGCGTCCTCCTCGAGCACGGTCTCGTAGAACTCGCTGTCGGTCCCGAAGATCGCGTCCGCCGCCGACGCCTCCGACATCGCGACCACGTCGACCTGGAGGTTCCACTCCCGGATCTGCTCCATCGTCAGAACCACCGTGCGCGCGCGCGACTGCATCGCCGCGTCGAACTCCTCCCGCGTCTCGGGCACCAGCGCCGT
This sequence comes from Vicinamibacterales bacterium, assembly GCA_965222265.1. Taxonomy (GTDB): domain Bacteria; phylum Acidobacteriota; class Vicinamibacteria; order Vicinamibacterales; family UBA8438; genus JAAXGX01. The sequence continues at coordinate 2,059,902 of CBDCTP010000003.1, read as the reverse complement.
CTCCACCACGTCGCGCCGCCGCAACCTCCGCTGCTTCATGAAGCTGTCCTCCAAGAGACGCGCACTAGCGCGCGACGTCCATCGCCGGCGACGGGTGCCGCCGTCCGTACTCCGTCGGAGGCTCCTCCAATCCGAGCGACCGGCAAGCGCGCACGACCGTGCGCTCGGCGTAGTCGCGCGGATTGCTCTTGTCCTCCCGAAACTCCGCCAACTCCTGAATCAGCACGCCGGGCGACTCGCCCGCGCGGAGCGCATCGACAACCCGGGCCCAATCCGCTTCCGACTGCGACGCCGGCACGATCCGGCCGTAGAGATACCGCTGGGCAGGGGCGGCCCCGGCGGGAGCCGAACGCTGCGCGGGCGCCGACACGCTCACCCGCCCCGCGGGCATCACCGACCGGAACGCCCTGGGCTCCCACCACTGACTCCCCGCGCCCGAACGGTCGTACACGTGCCGCCCCACCAACGCGACCCGAACGCCGCCGCGCCCCGGCTTTCGATTCACGAAGCCCGGCACCCGCATGACGCGCGTCACGTCCACCACCGCGGGGTCGCCCTGATACGCGGCGGCCAGGCGCCGGTTGACCTCCTCGGCGCCGGCCCGCGTCCACACCGCGGGGTCCACGTGCCAGAGGACCTGCCAGCGCCCGACCGACGAGCGAACCACGACGGCCGGCATCGGCACCCGCTCCGCCCGCACGTCGCGCATCAGCGTCCCGACGCGCCGATCGCCCTCGGCGTCGAGGTCCAACTGCAGGCGCCGGACCTCCGCAACGGAGCGGCTGCTGCCCGGCTCCATCGGGTTCACCGAACAGAACACGTCGCTCCCGGCGTCGTTCGCCTGCCGCAACATCCGCTGACCCGCCGGCTGGCACCAGTAACCGGCCGCCCGCGTGCGCTGCAGGACGCCGCCTCCGGCGCCGCGATTCCGCAGAACGACCGTCGCGTGGTCGTCCGGAGCGAACAGCTCCGAGAACCACTCCACCGCGGCGCGGTGCCAGGCCGCCTGTCCCGTCAGGCGCGCGGAAGCGCTCACCTTCCCCTCCGAGCGCACCCGAGCCGCGAGGGGCAACCCTTATGGACATAACAAGCGGATACAAGGAAGCGGTCCACTCCCGGCACACACACCGCTTATACCGCCAATCAATCCAGAACATGGAATTTGTACCCCAAGCGGTAATCACTTTCTTTGGGGGCTACCAACCACCGTGAAACACACGGCGCAAATCAGGCAGGTGGGTATTTCCAACTGAAAGGCTCCGAATCAACCACGACGGCCGTGCCGGCCGCGTAATCGTGCAGCGCGCGACGGCGCTCATCCAGCACCACGACGCCGAACAGCAGCCCGCGCCCGAAAAGCAACTGGAGGACCTTCGCGACGTATCGCACGGACAGCCACAGTCCGTCCTCGGCCCCGACTACGCGGAGCCCCGCGCCCATCTTTCCAATGGTTCGGCCGCCGCACCGCAGCTCGAACAGCACGAAGTACACCCAGCCGCACACGAACGTCGACGCTTGACGCAGCCCCGGGGGAACGCCGAACCCCACGGCCTCGACGATGACCACGCGCAACGCTTCCTCGAGCATCAGGCCGAGTCCGACTACCATGAGGAAATCCGCGGCTGCGGCCACGGCCCGCCGACGCAACGGCGCCGCAACCGTCCCGTCCTGCTCCTCGCTCATCACGCCTCCATCCACGTCGCCGGATTCCGCATATCCCGCTGAAAACACGGGCCGTACCAAAAGAAACGCGCGCCCGCGCATTCCCGCCGCGGCTGCCCGGTGGAACGCTTCCCCAACCCCCGAACCCCTTCCGCCTCGATGCGCTCCGCGACCCTCCAGGGCCGAAGCGAGATACGCGCCCAATGGCCGGCCACCACGTCGGAAGACCCCGAAATTCGAGATACCGCGTACGCCGGACCCCGTGATCACTGGGAGCGTGCCAGTCCAAGTACCATTCCAACAAGCGCTTGGCCCGAAACACGAAGTCCCTGGTGGCCAGTCCCGTGACCGGTCTGAGTTACCCTGAGCGACCCCCGTCCGGGCCGTAAGACTCCCTGCCCGCAAACAGCGCGGGCCAGCGAGTCTCACTCCCGGTCGAACCGGGGTCGCTCAGGGGGCATTCTTCCCTGCGGGAAGGCTTCGAGGTTCGCCGGGGGCGGTACGGCCCATCCAATCGTAACGACTCATTGAACCCGCTCGACTCATTGAAGCCATCGTTTCCATCGGATTCGATGAACCGTATGGACTCATCCCGTCCAACCATGGTCCACGACCAGGATGGTTGTTTGAGTCCATACAAACAGAAGCCATAATAGGATTGACTCAGGACGCGCAACCCATCGAACTCCATCGACCGGAGGAAACCACCGCGTTGCGCCAACGCGCGGAACCCGCGCTGGAGCCCGACCCATGACACATATTCGCCACGTCGCCGAACACCGTCGTCCGGGGCCCGCGGGACCGCGCGTGATAAGCGTCCTCTCCCAGAAGGGCGGCACCGGCAAGACCACGCTCTCCTGCGCCCTCGCCGCCCTGGCTGCCGGCGACGGCATGGCCACCGCCGTACTCGACCTCGACCCTCAGGCGTCGGCCGCCAAGTGGCACGACCTCCGGAAGGCCAACGGCGCCGGCGAACCCCCGGTGTACGCGACGCCGAGCTCGCGCATGCACGCCCTCATCGAAGGCCTGGGGAACGACGGGGCCGAGCTCATCGTCAACGACACGGCGCCGCACTCCGGGGCCGACGCCGTCACCGTCGCCAGGCTGAGCCACCACATCCTGGTCCCCGTGCAGCCGAGCCTTCCCGACCTGGCGGCCATCACCCGGACCGTCGAGATCGCCGAGGTCGCGAGGACCCCGGCGACGATCGTGCTGAACCTTGCCCTGTCGAACCACCCGAGCGCCGGCGAGGCCCGACGCGTCATCGCGACCACCAACGTGCCCGCCGCCCCGGTCGTGCTCCACCGGCGGGTCGCTCACGTCAACAGCTTCAACAACGGACAATGCGCCGCCGAGTACGAACCCCGCGGCAAGGCCGCCGGCGAGCTGCGCGCCCTGTTCGCGTGGCTCCAGGCCGCCGGCATCGTCCCCCGCTCCAGAAAGGGGCAGGCGGCATGACCAGCAGGAACGCCGGTCTCGCCGACGCCTTCGCGAAGACCCACCAGCGCATCGTCGGCACAGGCCGCCCGGCGCCCCCCGGCGGAACCTCTCCCGAACTCGTGACGCCCCGGCCGAAGCCGGCCGGACCGGCGGTCGCCGCGGCGAAGCCGCCGGCGGCCAAACCGAGCGGCCGGTACAGGTACGTGAACACCCGGCTCCCCACCGACGTCCACAAGACGCTCCGGAAGATCTGCATCGACAAGGACGTGAGCCTGCAGGAGCTCGTCACCGAAGCCCTGACCGAGTACGCCCGATCGAAGGAGAGCTGAAACCATGCGACGCTGGAAGCCGCCGACGCCGAAGCTCGGCCGGGACGCCGTCATCCTGGCCCTCGTCACCCTCACCGCCGGGGCTCTCGTCTGGATAGCCGGTCACGAGGTGGAACCCGAACGTCCGGCCCCGCCCCCGCCGTTGCCACCCGATGCCGCGGCGCCCGTGACAACGGCGCGGGCGCTGCCCGCCGACCCCGAGACGCTCGTGCCTCCGCGCCCGGCAGTATCGAGCCCGGAGCCGCCCGCCGAACCCGAGCCGGCAGTGCCCGCCGCCGAGCGCCCCGCGTCGAGCCCTCCGTCCCGCCCGGCCCCGTGGACCGTCATCGACGCGGAGCGGTACAACCTCACGCCGACGACAGTCCCGCTCTACGCCCGCTTGCCGGCCGCCTACGAGTGGCCGTTGCCGGGGATCGAGCGGCTCGAGCTGATCTGCTTCCGCAGGGAAGGCGAGCCGGGATACGTCGGAATCATGCAAACGACCGACGGCCGACTGTTTCACTGGGGCGAGGAACGTCGCTACCTGCAGGAACACCTCGACGCCGATCGGATCGACTCCACGGAGATCAGGACCGTCGCCGCTCCCAGAGCCTTCATGCAGCCGCTCAGAGCCGCCGCCCACGGAGCCTGCGCCAGAAGCCTCCACGAGTCCGAGCCGGGCGCCTAGCGCCCGTTCACGGCGACCACGGCGCCGAAATCCCGGAACGCCCGGGCGAACAGCGAGCGGTCGACCCCGAACCCCCAGAGCATCAGCGGGCCGACCGCCGCATCCCCTTGCAGCCAGCGGCAAGCGCCATTCCCGCCCACGCCGAACGCGACAACCGACAACCGGCCGGCGCCCAGCAACCGCTGCGCCCACTCCTCGTCCGGAACGCAGCGCGTGAGGACGATGGCGCTCTCGAGCTGCTGCCCCTCGAGCGCCGCCGCCAACGAGACGCCCCACGCCTCCCCGGACGGCGCACACCAGAGCACGTGCCCCCGCCACTGCCCGGGCGGGCCCAGACGACGGCCGTCGACCGGCGCCGCGCCGCCGCACGCGGCAGACGCCCGATCGCGAAGCTCGCCGGTCGTCTCCCAGTCGGCCTGAGGATGTGCGGTCCCTCCCGATTGACGAGCCGGTCCCGCCTCGTCCCCGCCCCCGGAGCTGCGCGGCGACGCCGGCTCCGCCGCCGAGTCCCCGACCGGCGGCAACGGCGGCACGCCGCCGTCCGAGCCGCCGGACGAGCCCGGCTCCGAGGATCCGTCCGCCAGGCCCAGGGCCTGCACGAGCGAGCCGGCGTCCCCGCCGCGAACTGCGTCCACCGCGGCATCGAGCCGCATGGGATCGACGTCCCTTACCTTGTACGCGTCCCCCACCGTCACCGTGCCGTCCCGAAGCGCGGCGTGGACCTTGCCCGACTCGATGTCCCGAGCGGCCCGGGCCCGCGCCACCGACATGCGGCTCACGCTCAACGACGACGCCGCATCGTCGAGCGTCACCCCCTCCCCGTCCGCCAACTGCGCGGCGAGCACCGCCCGCTGCGACGTGGACAGATGCCGCCGCCGCACGTTGGCCGAAACGATCCACTCGACGACGTCCGTCCCTTCGTCGAGCTCCTGGACGGGGGGCTCGAGGTCGAGATCGCGGCAGGCGCGAAGCCTCGTACGGCCGTCCACCAGCCACCCGCCGCACACGACCACCGGAAACCGAACACCGTTCGCCTCGATGTCGGCCCGGAGATTCGCGTACTCCTCCGGGGGGAACTCGGGAAACATGGCCGCGACGGGATGGACCTCGAAGTCGCGGCCGGCGATCGTGACGCGGCCCTCGTCGCTGACCATCACACACCTCCCGGAAGCGATCGCCTCGCGTGGCCGCGACCACCGTCAGCTCCCCACCCTACGGGCCGAGCGCCTTCCGCCGCCTCATCCATCCGCACCGCTCCGGCGGGCCGACGGCATACCGCGCCGCGCACGCCTGCCCGTCGAACCGCCGCTCGTCCTGCTCCCACAGCGCCGCCCGCGCCTCGAACGTCCGCCGCTCCCGCCGCCGGTCGTAGCGTGGCCGTGCCCGCCGCGCGCCAGACGGCGTGCCCGCCAGCGGTCCCCGAGCTGCGGCCTCTCCAACTTGCGGCCCGTCATCTCGTCCGCTCCACCCCCGGCGCGGCGCGTCCCGCCCCGGCAGGCTCCCGTTCCGCCGCGGGCTGCGCGCCGCGGCCCATCAGCCGCCAGTCGCGCCCCTCCAGCCCGACCACCCGGCAGCGGCCCGCGATCCGGCTCGACAGCCGGTCGTCCGCCATGAACGCGCCCACCTCGCTCGGCGTCTTGTTCGACGTCCACACCGTCCGCCGGCCCGCGTCGTGCCGCGCCTCGTAGAGCATCAGCAGCGTCCGCCGCGTGTAGTCCGTCGCGGCGTCCCGCTCGGCCCCCAGGTCGTCGAGCACCAGCAGCTTCGCCGCCGCCAGCCGCTCGAACGTCTCCGAGGTGTCCGCCGCCACGCCGTGAGGTTGGAGCCGGTAGAGCAGCATCGGTACCCGCTCGAACGCTATCGACCGCTCCCCCGAGCGCCACAGCTCGTTGAGCACCGTGCACGCCAGCAGCGTCTTGCCGGTGCCGACCGGGCCGCACAAGAACAGGTCCGGCCCCTCGGCGCCTGCCCGCACGAAGCCCCGGGCCTCGTCCAGCGCGTGCCGGTTCTCCGCCGTCTTGCGCCACGTCGACCACCGCGCGTCCCGGAACTCCCGCGGCACCGAGGGCGGCGCGGCGTGCGCCGCCGTCCAGCAGCCGCAGCGCCGCAGACGCCTCACGCCCTCGACCTCCACCGGCTCCCAGCCCGGCGTCCCCTCGCACCGCCCGCACCCCACGCTCATCGCTTCGCCCGCTTGATCCCCGCGTCGTACGCCTCGCGCGGCTCCGTCGACCGCGCCCCGCCTCCGCGGCCGCGCAGCAACGCCTTCGCCTGCCGCCTCCGCCCCTCTCCCCCCGCACCCCCCTCTTCCCCAGGCCATAAGCCGTTAGCCGTTTCGTACGCGCGTGCGTGAGACGGAAGTTCTGCGGAAGTAGTGCGGGAGTTGTTCGGGACAACTTCTGAAGTTGTGCCGAAGTTCTCCGGAAGCGGATCCGACCCCGTTTCACGGGGCTCTGGTGCTTGCGCACGGCTGCCTCCAGAGCTGCGTGGAAGCGCCGCGGACGCGCTTCCAGAGCTGTGCGGGAGTTCTCCGGAAGTTGTCCGGAACAACTTCTGAAGTTGTGCCGAAGTTGTGCCGAAGTCCTGCGGAAGCGCCGGCACCCGGGCGCCGCCGGGGTGGACCGACCACAGGTGGTGCGTCCTCGCGCTCACCTCGGCCTCCGCCGGGAGCGGATGCAGCGTCCGGGCGGGGAACCGCACCCGCTGGAAGTCCTGCCAGTCCCACTGGTACAGATAACGCGCCCCCTGGTGCTCGAACGCCGCCACCAGGCCCACCTCGACCAGCCGGTCGATGCTCGCAGCGACCTCCTCGCCCGGACGCTCGCGCAGTGCGTCGTGAGCCGCCTGGAACGCCACGGTGTCCGCGCGCATCACCCCGAAGTCGTCCGCCGCCAGCACGTAGGTCGTCCACACCCGGAACGCCAAGTCCGACAGCCTCGACACCCTCGCCGAGTGGCCCAGCCGCGCGTGCAGCAGTCGGTCCGCAGGCATCGCTATCCGACCCTCGCGGCCGGCCCGGCCGGCCGCGACCCTCGACGCTCGCCGGCCCATCCGCTCGCTCGCGTCATCCCGAGACCCGTTGTCCGGCGTTCGCGCCGCCGTCAGCACATCCGGTCCGGATCGCACACGGCGCACTGCGCCCAGTCCGGCCGCGCGCCAAACGCCCGCACCGTGGCGTTCGGCCGCGACCGCCAGTACGCTCCCGCGTCGGGCCAGCACGCCGGGCAGATGAACACCGCACCGCCCGTGCCCGGGTCGACCACCTCCCGCCACGCCCTGTCGGAGCGCTTCGGCGTCGGCCGCACGACGACCGGAACCGGCCCCGCCCGCAATCCGCCGTCAGTCGCGTCCCTCATGACGCTTGCCTCCTCCGCCGCCGGACCGGCGCGCCGCCCGGGCCGCCCATGGCGAGCCAATGCAGCGCCGCCGCCTTGCTCCAGCGCGGGCGCTTGTCGACGCCTTCAATGGGCTTGAGCGCCAAGGTCCGAGCCTTCAATCGGCGTTCCAGCGTCGACCGCGAGCACCGCAGCAGCGCGGCCAGGTCCTCCAGGAACAGCACCTCCGGCAGCGCCTCCACGTCGACGGCCTCGTCGCCGGACTCGTTGCACGCGGCGCCGCCCATCTCCTCGACCGCCTTGGCCCGCGCCTCGGCCGCGGCCAGCTCGATGCGCTCGAGCCGGTCGAGCGCCGCCGTCGCCCGCGCCTCAAACCCATCCGGGGCCGGGCAGCGCCCGTTGAGGACGGCGTTCAGCGTGCTCTGCCCCATGCCGAGCGACGCGGCGAGGTCGTGTTGCGTCAGGCCTAGCGCGGCCAGGCGGCCACGGATCGCCCGCATCGCGGGAGACACCATCGCCCCGAGGCTATGCGTAGGTTATATACGTCGTCAAGCGGAAAATTCAGGGCGCTCCCCGCCGAGATCCCGACCCCGCGGCGCCGGGCGGTCACGGCGGGAATCCGGCGACTCCGCGGTCGACTTCCGGGAGGCCGCAAGCCCTTCGGCGTGGAGGCTCACGGGCCTGCGGACGACCGACTGACCACCCACGAATCCTGCGGACCCCGCACGCGCGGCCGGGCTCCACAGCTCCCACACCAGTAGCCACCGGCGGCTTTCGAGCAGAACACGTCAGAATCCGTCACCCCGCCGGCGCGCGGCCGGCGTCGTTCCGGCCCCGTGAAACGGGCTGGAACCCGCCTTCAAGAACGTTGTAGACAGTATTTCTCTAGGCGATAAATTATTGCTATCATGCCTCCGTGACCATGCTCTCAAAGCGCCTCCGCAAGGTCCGGACCGACCGGGGGCTGTCGCAGGGACAGCTGGCGATGCGCCTCGGCAACTCCCCGCACCTGATCTCCCAGGTCGAGCAGGGCCGCTGCGGCCTCACCAATCCCAGGCTCTCGCTCGCGGCCCAGACGCTCGGCGTCTCGATCGACTATCTGATCGGCCTCACTGACGAAGAGACCCCCGCGCACCAGCTCGCCCGCGAACTGACCGCCGCCAGCGCCCGCGTGCGGGACCTCGAGGACCAGCAGGCGCAGGCCGGCATCGCCGACGACGGCGAATTCATCGGCGTCTCGCCGATCACGCCCGCTGCCGGCAGCGGGGCCGTCGTCGACGACGAGCGCATCATCGGCGGGCTCAAGTTCCGGCGCGACTGGCTCCGGGAACACCGCCTCGACCCGCGCCAGTGCTGCGTCCTGCGGGTCATGGGCGAGTCGATGGAGCCCACGCTCGTCGACGGCGCCTCGATCCTCGTCAACCTCGCCCGCCAGCGGCGGCGCGCCGGCCGCATCTACGTCGTCAGGACCGACGACGGCCTGATCGTCAAGCGGGCCGGCAAAGACCGCGCCGGCACCTGGCAGCTCGTCAGCGACAACCCCGACAAGCGGACCTGGCCTACCCGACCCTGGCCCCCCGACGCCCCCATGATCGGAGAGGTCACGTGGACCGGGCGCACCTTCGCGTAGGAGACCCGATGAGACCGACCAACGACGACGAGCCCGCTGTCGCGGAGACGATCGCGACCCCCACTCCTCGGTCGAGGCGGCGCGCTGCTCAGCGCGCCACCCCACGGGAACCGACGACCAAGACCGGCAGTCCGCCGTCGCGCCGGCGCGTGCGCGTCGCCGAGGGCATCTACAAGGACCGGCACGGACTCGCCGCCACCGTCAAGGTCAACGGCATCCAGCGCGAACTCCGCTTCCCGCCCGGCACGCCGCTCAAGGCCATCCGGGCGCGCCGGGACGAGCTTCGGGCCGGTCTTCGGACGATTGCTCCCGGCGAGCGTCACACGCTGGCCCATGACGCCGACCGCTATCTTCAACAGGTCAGCAGCGAACTCGTGAGCATGGCGGATCGCCGGCATCACATCGGCCTGTGGGTCCAGCGCTTCGGGCATCTCCGCACGCTGGCGCTGTCGCAGCACGTCGCCCTGCTCAACGACCAACTGCACCAGTGGCGCGAGGCGCTGTCGGCGTCGGCCTGCAACCACCGGCGGAACGCGCTGACCAATCTGGTGAAGGTGCTCTACGGACGGCGCGCCGCGGCCGAACTGATCGATCTGGTCCGGTTCGCGCAACCGCCCCCGAAGCCCCGCTGGCTCGAACGGTCCCACATCGCAGCCGTGCTGGCGCAGTTGACGCCGAGGTCCAAGACCGTAGTACGCTTACGGCTCATGCACTGGACCGGGATGCGGCCGTCGCAGATGGGCCGCTTGCAGCCGGACGACTTCCGCCTCGACGAGCCGACGCCGTTCGTCGTCGTGCCCCGCGGCAAGGGAGGGCGGCTGGCAGCGATACCGCTCGTCGGTGAAGGGCTGAAGGCGGCCCGCGACTTCACAGCGATTCGCGCATACGGGAGCTGGTCCTGCCCGAGCGCCAACAAGGCGCTGGAGCGGGCGGCCCGCAAGGCCGGGCGGTCGGCATTCACCGTGTACCAGATTCGCCACTCGTTCGCGACGGGGCTTCGGCAGACGGGGTCGGACGTGGCGGACATCCAGGATCTGTACGGGCACACGGATCCGGAGACAACGATGATCTACGCCCCGCCGCAGTTGCAGAAGCACGCGGCAGCGATCGAGCGTTTGGAGCGTGCGGACCGGGCTCCGGCGGCCGTTTCGCGGGCGATTCGGCTGGCAGAATCGGCTGGCAGCGATTCGGGGGGTTCCGTAAATCGTTCAATCTAAAGGACGCGCCCGTAGCTCAGCTGGATAGAGCGTCGGCCTCCGGAGCCGAAGGCCACAGGTTCGAATCCTGTCGGGCGCGCCAACTCTTCAGGCCCTCTTCTTCAATGAACAGGGCCTTTCTTATTGCTGTTTTCGCTCGTCGCGCTTGACGGCGCCGTTGTGCCGGACCGGGTCAGGCCCGGTCAGGAATACCCGCAAAAGGCCCGTTTCGAGCACCAAGAGTTAGCAGAAGAGTTAGCAGGCTGAGCAGCGTCGCCCTTGGGTGGCCAGCGGCCGGGTCCGGCCAAGGGCCTGCATGGCCTCGAGCGATCGCGCCCAGCGCCCGCGCGAAGGCCCGCGGCCGTTGGATGGGCGAAACGCCGTCGTAGGCGGGCGGCATCGCCTCCCGCCAAGCCGGTAGTCCCGGCCGTACTCCGAAGCGGAGAAGCCCACCCGCGGCGTTCCCACGAAGCGGCTCCTGACCGGCAGCCCGTAGCCGACCTCGCCGTCGAGGCGGTTGCCCGGCGCGAAGCCGCCGTGCCCGAGCCCCGCCATCGTGTCCCGGCCCCACAGCGCCTCGGCGCCGCTTCTCGCCTCGGCGCCCCACGACGGCGCCACCCGCGCCATGAAGCCCAGCGGCGTCGACGGCGTCGGGTTGTAGCTGCGCGACAGCGCCATGCCCCGCTCGGAGAACCTTCGGCCTGGTGCACCACCAGCATCCGCACCCGCACGTCCACCGAGAGGTCTGTCCCCGAGTCCGACACCACCAGCCCGCCGCCGACCACGCCGTCGATCGACGTGCCGACCCACAGGGCGTCGGCCTTGAACGCCAGCCCGAAGCCGTCCGCGCCCCCGGCGATCAGCTCGCCGCGAGTCCCCGCCGCCGCCATCGCCATCGACAGGTCCGACTCGAGCGCCGGCGCGCCGGCCGGCGTCAGCAGCATCCCGCCCGCGCCGTAGCCGGCCACGCCCCACACGATGACGCGGTCACTCGCCTTGTAGCATCGTCGTGCGCACGTCGCCGCCGAGCGACAGCGCCCCCTCGCGGCCGGCGAAGTGCGACTGCGCTCCCCGGCTCCAAAACGAGAGGATCTTGAGCGCGACGACATCAGCCAGGCGCTCGCCTACGCCGCATGTGGCGCAGCGAGAAACAGGAAGTCGCGGTCGGTTCGAGTTGAAGCTCCTGATCGACATGAACCTGCCGCCTCAGTGGATCGAAGCGCTGGCAGCAGCGGGTATCGAAGCCCGCCATTGGAGCAGGGTCGGCGACGGCGCGGCGGGACGAGTTCGTGCTGCTGACCCACGATTTCGACTTCAGCCGGATCCTCGCTCTCGCCGGTGGCCGGTCGCCCAGCGTGGTTCTGCTCCGTACGCATCGCCTACTGCCGTCCGACTTCACCAACCTCGCTCGTGAAACTGCTGCGCCCGCATGCACTCGTGGCGTCGTGCTTGCAACGCAATCGTCATTCTGGGCTAAGCTTCCAGACGGAGGGCATGGCGAATGGCGAGCATCACGATTCGCAACCTCGACGACGACGTCAAGACTCGGCTGCGTGTGCGGGCGGCGGACAATGGCCGCTCCATGGAAGAGGAAGCGCGCTTGATCCTGCGCGATGTCGTCGGGCGTAGGCCGAGTTCCCGGAATCTGACGACCATCATCCGCTCGCACTTCGGCCCGGCCAACGGCGTGGACCTGGAGTTGCCGCCGCGCGAGCCCGGGCGCGAGCCGCCGTCCTTCGACTGAGCCCGCGGCGATGAATGTGCTACTGGACACGAACGTCGTGTCCGAACTGATGCGCAAGGCGCCTGACCCGACGGTCGCGGTGTGGGCAGCCGGCCACCGCCTGGAGAACCTGTTCTTCTCCGCGGTCGGCGAAGCAGAGTTGCGCTACGGGGCCACCATCTTGCCGACAGGCCAGCGCCGGGAGACGCTGGTCTCGGACATCGAGAGGATGCTGGGCGAGGCTTTCGAGAATCGGGTGCTGCCGTTCGACAGCGGCGCGGCGCGCGCATACGCGGACATCGCCGCAAAGCGCCGTTCCACCGGCCGCCCCGTCGCACCCGCTGACTGCCAGATTGCGGCAATTGCCCGCTCCCGCCGCATGGCGGTTGCGACGCGCAATGTTCGGGACTTCGAAGACGTCAACATCGAGGTCGTCGATCCTTGGGCGGCGGCATGATCGTGACGCGCGACGCGCCCGGCTCCTCGGCCCGGTACGAGACAGCCTCAGCGAGACCTACCTGCGGTCGGCACTGCCCCAGGCCGGGTACTCCGAGAGCAACATCCAAATGTTCATCGACCATGCGAACTCACCGTGAACCCGCATTCGGCGTGACGCGAATGGGCAGATTCGGGCTTACGTCCGCGCCAACGGGCAGTTGCGCTTCAAGCGGTTCCCGCCCGGCACGTCGCTGGACGCGGTCCGACGATGGCGCATGGACACCCGCGTGTCGCTCGGGCTAACGGAAGCGAGGACCTCGAGCACGAGTACCTCGAGAAGTACCACCCCATCGATGAACGCGTGCCGCGCTTCCGGCAACTGCCCGACGGGCCTGGTGCACACCAGGGACCTGTACACGGCCAAGGAGCTGCAGACCTCGCCCACCTACAACGAGGCGCTGCCTCGGGGCGGTTGTCAGGACGCCTTGGTGGTGCGGCTCGACGGCTCGCACATCGGCCGGAACATCGGCGACCCCGTCGACTCCGATGGCTGGGGTTCTTCGCGGATCAGCGCCACCCGAGCCTGCGTCCAAGGCTCCGTCCACCGGGCCGTGGAGCTCGACGGCGACGAAACGACATGCGGTTCGTGAAGGGCGGCGTTGCGCCGAGCTCCGCACGCATACCTCGCGCCCCGCCAGCCCCTGCGGCCGCTGGTACCGAGCCTGAAGCAGGCTAGGCGGCTAGGCCGGTGTGACGTTCTCTGCGCGCGGGCCCTTCGGGCCTTGGCCGATGCTGAACGTCACGCTGTCGCCTTCGCGCAATGAGTCAAATGGCGTGCTCGTGCACGCGGACTGATGGAAGAAATATTCGACGCCGTCGGGCGCAGCGATGAAGCCGAAGCCACGGTCCGTGAGGCGCTTGATCGTGCCGCTAGTAGATGACATACGTAGTTCCTTTGGGTCTAATGGGCCGTCAACATTCCGAGCGGGCCGAGCATCACGAGCCCGGAAGGCCCGCGACTCCCTGGCCCAGCCTATCCCCGCGCGCGGGGGGTCGAGGCAGGTTCGCGTCCAGCATCGTGCGGCCCCCGGCTCACCACCCTACCAGCGTAGCACGTCTGCCGGTCGGTCAACGTCTTGACGGCCGCGTGCGTGTCGAAGGCCATGCCACAGCGTATCACGAGCCCGTACGTGCGACGGGCCGGCCCCAGCCCATCGGCCCCTGCAGCGCGCCTGAAGCCGCCGGTTCGCGGATCGAGGCTGTGCAGGAAGATATGCGAAGTCGTGCTCGCGCTTCCGGAAAGGGATACCATTCCGTAGCACTCCGTGAGATGAGGAGGTACAGCATGAGGTACGTCATCGCGATTCTGGCGGGCGTCGTCCTGCTTCCGGCGCTGGCGACCGCCCAGACGCCCGAGCGCACCCCGTGGGGCGACCCAGACCTGCAGGGGGTCTGGACGAACCGGACCACGACGCCGCTCGAGCGTCCGAGCGAGTTCGAGGCGCGGGCGGTGCTCACCGACGAGGAGCGCGCGGAGATCGACGCGCAGGCCGAGGCCGCCCGGGACCGCCCCCCGCCCCCCGGCCAGACCGGCGGCTACAACAGCTTCTGGCTCGACCGCGGCGTGCGGAACAGCCAGACGTCGCTCATCGTCGACCCGCCCGACGGAAGGTACCCGGCGCGGACGGAGCGGGTGCGGGAAAGCGACGCGGCGTTCGCGGCCATGCGGGACGGCACGCGGTTCGACACGTGGCACGACCTGAACCTCTACGACCGGTGCATCACGCGCGGGATGCCCGGCGCCATGATCCCCGGCTTCTACAACCACAACTACCAGATCCTGCAGACGCCCGACTACGTCGTGATCCTGGTGGAGATGATTCACGACGCGCGGATCATCCCGCTGGACGGACGCGCCCACCTGACGTCGCGGATCGGGCAGTGGATGGGCGATTCGCGGGCCCGCTGGGAGGGCGACACGCTGGTGGTCGAGACCACCAACATGACCCCGCGGGGCGATCAGCGGGTGCGCTACCTGGTGCATGCGGGCAGCGAGCAGTCGCGCGTGGTCGAGCGGTTCACGCGGGTCGACGCCGACCGCATCGACTACAGCTTCACGGTCACCGACCCCGCGACGTACGCGAGCCCGTGGACCGCGGAGATTCCGATGGTGCCGCTCGGGGGAGAGATATTCGAGTACGCGTGCCACGAGGGGAACTACGGGCTGGAGAACATCCTGGCGGGAGCCCGCGCGGCCGAGCGGCAGGCGGACGGATCGAACAAGTAGGGGCCTGAATTCAGGGACTTGGGTGTCCCGCCGATGCGTGCCCCGGTCGCCTGCCCCTGGCTCCAGGCGGCCGGGCACGCATCCGTTCATCGCCTACGTCTCCCGCTCGGCGGGGCGCGCCGGTCGTACACGCCTTCCAGCCTGCGTACGAGGTCTTCAGGCTCGAACCCGCGCGGGAGATCGACTGCTTGCCAGGGCCCGCTGCAAAGGGCCCCGGCCAGCTTGTCGACGTCGCCCCAGGGCGCCAGCAGCTCGCCGCCGGGATGCCATTCGCGCACCCCGCCGCTGTCCCAGGCGGCCACTGGTGTGCCGAGGGTGAGGGCCTCCAGCCCGACGATGCCGAACGGCTCCTGCCAGCGCGAGGGCATCACGAGCACGGCGGCGCGCCGGTAGGCCGCGGAGAGGCGCCTGCGGTCGAGCCAGCCCAGCACCTCGACGCCCTCGGCTTCGATCTCGCGACGCAGCGGGCCGGTGCCGGCCACGACCAGGGGCAGCCCCGATCCCGAGCGCCGCCAGGCGTCGATCGCCTCGCGGATGCCCTTGGCCCCGACCACGCGGCCCGCGAACAGGACGCAGGGCGGACCGTCGGCCGGCGCGTCAGCGTCGAGGGCGTAGGCAACCGGGGGAACGACCGAGATGCGGTCCGCCGGGACCCCCACCTGGATCAGCTCGCGCTTCATGTACGACGACAGCACGGTGAGCCGCAGGCCCCTCACCGCTTCCAGCCGCTGCGCGGTGAGCTCGAGGATGCTCTCGAAGTAGCCGGAGTCGTCGAAGCAGCTGGCGCACGCCTGGCGTCCCATCGCGTCGCCGCAGACCCGACCGTCAGAGGTCCACTTGCCCCGTCCCGGACAGAAAAAGCGGTGGTCCTGAATCGTCACCACCGCGTCCACGCCGGCGGCCCAAGCCAGCACCGCGGGATTGACCACGTTGTGCACGTGCACCAGATCCGGCCGCAACCGCCCCAGCAACGGGTCGAGATCGGCGGCGGCGGGCGTCCTGGCGTCGAGCTGCGGGACGACCGTGACCGGACAGCGCGGGCGCACGACGCCGTCGTCGCGGCCCGCTGCCAGGTGCTGCTCGTGACCGGCCGACAAGGCGTCGAGCAGGCCGAGGAGAGCCAGGTCGGCGCCTCCTCGGTCGCTCAGTCGGTCCGCGACGTGGAGAATCCGCATCGCCGCGGGCAATCACCTCGCCGGGATCATGCCAGGTCGAACCGATCGAGGTTCATCACCTTGTCCCACGCAGCCACGAAGTCACGCACGAACGCCGGCTGCGCGTCGTCGCATCCGTAGACTTCCGCGATGGCGCGGAGCTGGGAGTTCGAACCGAAGACGAGATCGACGGCGGTGCCCGTCCACTTGAGATCGCCCGTCCCGCTGTCGCGGCCCTCGAACACGTGCTCGGACGCAGTCGACGCCTGCCACGCCGTGTTCATGTCGAGCAGGTTGACGAAGAAGTCGTTGGTCAACGTCCCGGGCCGCTTCGTGAAGACGCCGCGTTCGGACCGCCCGACATTCGCGTCCAGGACGCGCAGGCCACCGACGAGCACCGTCATCTCGGGAGCGGTCAGCGTCAACAGCTGCGCCCGGTCCACCAGCAGCTCCTCGGCGGCGCGGCCGTGTCCGTTCCCGAGGTAGTTGCGGAACCCGTCCGCGGTCGGCTCCAGCACGGCGAACGACTCCACGTCGGTCTGTTCCTGCACCGCGTCGGTGCGTCCCGGCGCGAAGGGCACCTCGACGTCGTGTCCGGCGTTCTTCGCGGCCAACTCGACGGCTGCGCACCCGCCCAGCACGATCACGTCCGCGAGCGAGACCCTCTTCCCGCCGGACTGCGCGCTGTTGAAGCTCCTCTGGGTGTCCTCCAGGACTCCCAGCGCGGTCCCCAGTTGGGCCGGCTGGTTCACCTCCCAGTCCTTCTGCGGCGCGAGGCGAATGCGCGCCCCGCTCGCTCCGCCGCGCTTGTCGCTGCCACGGAACGTCGAGGCGGACGCCCAGGCGGTCGCGACCAGTTGGGAAATGGACAGTCCCGATTCGAGGATCCGGCTCTTGAGCGCGGCGGCGTCCTGCGCATCGATCAGCTCGTGATCGACGGCGGGCACCGGGTCCTGCCACAGGAGCTGCTCGGCGGGAACCTCCGGGCCGACGTACCGCGCGATCGGCCCCATGTCACGGTGCGTCAGCTTGAACCACGCCCTGGCGAAGGCGTCCGCGAACTCGTCCGGGTTCGCGAGGAAACGCCTCGAGATCGGCTCGTAGATCGGGTCCATCCGCAGCGCGAGGTCCGTCGTCAGCATGACAGGCGTGTGCCGCTTCGACGGATCGTGGGCATCCGGCACGGTGTTCGCGCCCCCGGAGTCCGTCGGAACCCATTGATGCGCCCCCGCGGGGCTCCGGGTCAGCTCCCACTCGTGGCCGAACAGCGTCTCGAAGAAGCTGTTGTCCCAGGTGACCGGGGTGGCCGTCCAGGCGCCCTCCAGCCCGCTCGTGATCGCGTCGCCGGCCTTGCCGCTGCCGAAAGTGTTTTGCCAGCCGAGGCCCTGCTCCACGACGCCGGCGCCCTCGGGCTCGGGACCGACATGCTCGTCCGCATCGGCGGCGCCGTGCGTCTTGCCGAACGTGTGCCCCCCGGCGATGAGGGCCACCGTCTCCTCGTCGTTCATCGCCATCCGCGCGAACGTCTCTCGAATGTCCCTGCCGGCGGCAAGCGGATTCGGGTCGCCGTTGGGCCCCTCGGGATTCACGTAGATCAGGCCCATCTGAACGGCGCCGAACGGGTTGGCGAGCTCCCTGTCGCCGCTGTAGCGTTCGTCGCCAAGCCACTCGGTCTCGGGCCCCCAGTAGATGTCCTCCTCGGGCTCCCAGACGTCCTCGCGCCCGCCCGCGAAGCCGAACGTCGCAAGCCCCATCGACTCCAGGGCGCAGTTGCCCGCGAGGATCATCAGGTCGGCCCACGAGAGCTTCCGGCCGTACTTCTGCTTGATGGGCCAGAGCAGCCGGCGCGCCTTGTCGAGGTTCGCGTTGTCGGGCCAACTGTTGAGGGGCGCGAAGCGCTGCGTGCCGGAGGCGCCGCCGCCGCGGCCGTCGTGGATGCGGTACGTGCCCGCGCTGTGCCACGCCATCCGGATGAACAGCGGCCCATAGTGCCCGTAGTCGGCCGGCCACCAATCCTGCGACGTCGTCATCACCGCCTCGATGTCCCGCTTCACGGCGGCCAGATCCAGCGTCTTGAACTCCTCGGCGTAGTTGAACGCCTCGCCCATGGGATCGGACAGCGAGGAGTTCTGGTGGAGCACCTTCAGGTTCAGTTGTTTCGGCCACCAGTGCTGGTTGGCCGCGGCGCCAACGGCGGTGTGTCGGTGGCCCAGTACCGGGCACTTGCCCTGCTTGTCCTCAGCCGTGTCGTGCATGTCCTTCAACCCTTTCTGTTCCTGCCCGCTCTGTTCGTGTTGGCGCGCTGATTGCCGCAGCCGGGGCAGTACCCCCAGTAGATGACCTCGGCCTCCTCGATCGCGAAGCCGTGATCCGCGGCGGCGGTGAGACAGGGTGCCTCGCCGACAGCGCAGTCGATGTCGACCATGACGCCGCAGGTGCGGCAAACGAGGTGATGGTGATTGTCGCCGACTCGATCCTCGTAGCGCGCCGGCGAACCCGCAGGCTGAATCCTGCGGGCCAGACCCCTTTCGACCAGCGTTCCCAGGGTGTCGTACACCGCCTGCCGGGAAACCGATCCGATGGTTCCGCGCACGTCGTCGGCGAGCTCGTCGGCGGTGGCATGCGGGTGGGTCGACACGGCCCGCAGCACTGCCAGCCGCTGGGCCGTGACTTGCAGCCCGTGCCGCCTCAGGAGCCGCTCGGCGTCCTCACTCACTGCGTACAGTCAATCACGTATTCTGGACTCAGTCAAGTATTGGGCTCGGTCTAGTATCCACGACGCCGAGCACGCTGAGGGCTGCCGCCGCGGCCAGCTTGTGGTCCTTGCGCCACGGCGTTCCCGCCTCGCGGCCGAACCGGGCGATGAGCGAGGCGACCTCGGCCACGCCAACACCCGTTGCTTCGGCCGCCAGGACCGTCGGGTCGGTCCTGCGAGGGCACCTGCGGACCTCCATGCCGAGCTCGGCCGCGGCTGCGGCCAGGGACTCGCGGTACAGCATGCCGTCGGCGGCAAGGGTCAGGGAGCGTGAGCTCAAGACCTCCTCCAGCGAGTCGGGCAGGCCGTCATACGGACTCGCGGGCAGGATCAGCACCCGGGCACCGTAGATCGCCAGCATGGTCGACATCGCCGCGCTCGCACGTTGGGACACCGATCGTCGCACCCGGTTCACGAGGTCGGTCGCCGTCCCGATGTCCAGCTCGAGGGCCTCGTGGTGGTAGGGCGCGCTCGGAAGTCCCTGGTCGATCAGCACGACGCGTCGCCGATCGAGAAACACGGGCGCGGCGCCTCTCAACCCCAGGGTGACCAGCTCCGCCCGCGCGTAATGGTCGGCGGCCCCGATGACGGCGTTGGCAACGTTCATCGCGGACGACTGTACCGCGGGTCCAGTGCCGATCTTCCGGCAAGGTCGCCGATCCGGCTCCGCCGCGCGGCCCGCGGCCCGCGGCCGGCCCGCGTTCTACGCGATGCGGGCATGCTAGGATCTTCAGAGCACTGCCATCCGCGCCAGTCCGCTCGGCTGGACGGCGGGGGGTCGCAGAGTTCCAACGGATCCTCGTCTATTGATTCCAAACGGAACGGGCCGCTAGCTCAACTGGTAGAGCAGCAGACTCTTAATCTGCGGGTTTGGGGTTCGAGTCCCCGGCGGCTCACCAACTTAAACCACACAAAATAAATGGCTTAGCGTAAAATCAAGCGGCATCTCGAAAGATCGTCAGAATCGCTGAGTCAGCACTGAGTCAGCACTGACGGAGGCTTCTTTCCACCTTCGTCTCTGAGCTGGACTTCAGGGGTTACGGTGCCACCCCCCTCACCGCGCTTGACCCTCGCCCCGGTGCTGCGCCGAGGATCCGCGCACCGAAGGACGAGCCACCCGCCCTCGGCGTTCGCGGCGTACGACAGCGGCCGGGTCCGTACCCATGGGGTCGGATTGCCAACGTGGCCACGAGCGACATGCCGACGCCGCTGGCGGAACCATCCCGTCGTGTGGCGCGTTGAGCCACGCGATGCGGGCCTCCTCCATGTGCGTTGCGGCCCTTCGTGACGCGCCACCCGAGGGTGTGTTGGTTGACAAACCATCTGGTCCTGCCGCACTAGATCTCCCCGTAAGCTGTTGATTCCATGGTGTCACCAGACCTCAAACCCGCAGAAATCCTGCACTTGCCTGATCCGGACGCCCTGCCAGCCTCCCCACGGGTTGCTTCGTAATCAGCAGGTCAGCGGTTCGAGTCCGCTCGCCGTCTCCAATAAAATCAACAACTTACAAGGATAGCGATTCGAACGAAACGGGCGCGTGTCACCACGGTGTCACCACCGACGACGGGTCAGCCGATACTGAACCACCCGCCGCGACCGCGTCCCGGCATCGTGGCTCCCTTCCCGCCACGCGTGGGCACCGCAAGCGCCAACGACGTAGCGGGCGCCGAGTTCGAACGCGACCTCCTTGTTCCCGATCCACTTCGACATCGCGGCTGAACAGGCCCTGGCCTCGTCGGGTAACCCAACGCCCTTCTCTCGCGCGATCGCCTCGGCAAACGATACCTGCGCCGCACTTGGCGACCTGGACGCCGCTGCCCCCGTGGATTCCTCGTCCGTATCGCCGGCCGCGCGCGCCGGTGCGTGCAGATCCAGAAACGCCCGGCAGACCGCTCCCGATTTCGTATAGCCCGCTGGCGGCTTGACGCCCTTGCGCTTGGCGATCGAAGCGGCAAACCGCTTCATCGCTGCCGTCGGCGGGCAGTCCCCACCGCCGTTTCCGCTGCCGAGAGCTTCTCCCAGCGCAACCGTCTCCCCAGCAACGGAACCGTTCCCGAGCCTGTCAATGATGCGCCGGGCCGCATCGCACACCGCGTCGATTGCCCCCATCATCTCCTGTTTGCCAAGTACCACATCGTCGAGCAGGCATTCGAGCTCCGCCGTCACACCCGGATCCACCAACGCCGGATCGGCGCGTTCAAGAACCCCGAACAGCGCAAGCCCTCGCTCGGTCGGCACGATGTTCTGTCTCTGCGCTTTCAGGAACCCTTGCTTCCTCAGTCCGGCAATGATCTCCGCCCGGGTCGCCGGCGTGCCGATGCCCTTGGCCTCCTTGAGACGGTCCCGCAGGATGTCATCTTCGACGAAGCGCCACGCATTCTGCATCGCCTCGATCAGCGTGCCCTCCTTGTAGCGCGGCGGCGGCCGGGTCTCCTTGTCCTCGATCTTCGGATCGCGCAACCGCGCAACCTCCCGGTCGCGCAGCGCCGGCAGCACCTGCGCCGCTTCGCCCTTCTCCTCGGCGGGCCGCCACTCGGGGAAGGCGTCGCGCCAGCCACGCTCGATCGGCTGGCGTCCGGTCGCGCGGAACTCGAATCCGCGCACATCCAGCGTCACGATCGTCTGACGGTAGCGGTAATCCGGCATGACCGAAGCGAGGTAGGACCGAGCGATGGTGTCGAACAACTTCTTCTCGTCCCCCGACAGGCGGCGCCAGATCTCACCCAGATCGCCGATCCTGTTGACGTTGGGGATGACCGCGTGGTGGCTCTCGCCCTCGAGCCCCTTGTCATGGAAGCTGCCGTTCCGCCCCTTACGTATTCGCGGCGGCGAAGGCACGGGTATCGCGCCGTAGGATTTCCCGGCTTGCAGCCCGGCAACGATCTTCGGCACGTCCGGGAGCGCGCTCTCCGGCAAGTAGCGCACCTCGGCGCGCGGATAGGTGATGATCTTCTTGCCCGCGCCGTCATAAAGTTCCTGCGCCATTTCCAGGGTCCTGGAAGCCGACCAGCCGAACCGGGCGCTGCAAAGCTTCTGCAGCGAGGGCAGGTCGTGGAGCCTGGGCGGGCGTTGCCCCTTGTCCTCGACCCCCACGCCGAGCGGACCCTCGAAGTCCCGGGCCGACGTCGCGACCGCCTCGGCGTCCGCTCGCTTGAGGATGCGCTCGTTCGGCGCATGCCGCATCCGGAACGCCCCAGCCCGGGCATGCGCGGCGGCCACGATCTCGAAATAGGGGGCCGGAACAAAATCGCGGATCTCCACTTCACGCTTGCACGCGATCGCCAGCGTCGGTGTCTTCACCCGGCCGACCCCGATCACGCCGCGCGCACCCCGGCCGACCGTGACGGTTGCGGTGCGAGTCAGCGACTGGAGTTGCCCCAGTTCCGCGGACACCTGATCCTGTTGCGAGGAGGAGGTAGCCGCGATGTCGAAAACGAGACCGCCGTACCCGGCGGCGTTCCGACAGCAGATGGTCGAGCTGGTTCGGTCCGGACGTACGCCGGGCGAGCTGGCTCGGGAGTTCGAGCCGTCGGCCCAGGCGATCCGAACCTGGGTCGCGCAGGCAGACCGAGACGCCGGTTCGCGTAACGACGGCCTGCCCACCGAAGAGCGTGAAGAGGTGCGGCGGCTACGCCGTGAGGTCCGTCAGTTGCGCGAAGAACGGGACATATTGGCAAAGGCAACGGCCTGGTTCGCGCGGGAGACCGGACCCGGGAGGTCTACCGGTTCATGAGCGCGAACCAGGCTCGTTTTCGCGTCGCCACGATGGCCCGGGTGCTCGGTGTCTCCCCGAGCGGGTACTACGCGTGGCGTCGACGTCCACCCTCAGCTCGGGCGCAGGCTAATGCGGACCTGACGGCCCGCGTGCGAGCGATTCACGCCGATAGCCGGGGAACGTACGGTGCGCCGCGGATCCACGCCGAACTGGCCGCAGCCGGCGTCGCGGTCGGCCGCAAGCGGGTCGCGCAGGTGATGCGCGTCGCGGGCATCGCCGGGGTGAGCCGGCGCCGCGGCCCCCGCACGACGCACCGGGATGTGCAAGCCCGGCCGGCGCCGGACCGGGTCGAGCGCCGCTTCGAGGCCGACGTGCCGAATCGCCTGTGGGTCGCCGACATCACCTACATTCCGACATTGGCCGGCTTCCTCTACTTGGCTATCGTCCTCGACGTGTTCAGCCGGCGGGTCGTGGATCCATCGTCATACTGCTCCCTCACTTATGAGGAGTGTCCAAACAGCGTGGCTTGGTCGTCGATCACCTTGATTCGCAGGCCTTTTCTCTTCCCGTGGTGGACATGCACGGCGTCGAGTTCGCCGCGCTTGACACGCTGCAACACCGTCTGGCGCGACACGCCGAGGAGTCGAGTCGCGTCCTGCATCGGCACGTATCCCGCTGGCGTCTGTTCGACGAAGCGGGCGAGCAGCTCCGGGGTGATGCGGATTCGCCACGGCGCGCCGGGCGTGAGTTGTTCGCCCGCGATGAATCCATCGTTGATCCAGCGGTGCAGCGTAGACGGCGCCATGTCCAGGCGCTTGGCCGCCTCCTGGATGCTGACCACTTCACCGTCGGTCGAGCGCGTCGCCGGGTCGAAGCGCCCGAGATTCCAGTTGCGGCGCAGGTTCCCGACATGCATGGCGGTAAAGGGGTGGCCGTAGGCGGTCTTCTTGCCTTGGCGGCTCAGGATACCGGCGATCACGGCATCGGGATAGTGGCGGGCCAGGCGGCGCACGAGTTCGAGGGTGTCCTCGTCGGTTCGGATCGGCGGATGGCGCGTCTGGGGGCGATCGATGTCGAGCTCGGTCAGCATACCCCCGCGCCAGCGCAGTGTCAGGTGGGCGGTCTGCCCGCCGCGCGGCGCGGCGACGATGACTTCATCGAGCAATGTGCGCAGCAACTCCTTCTTGTCCCGCGCCGTGGTGGTGGGTGCCTCCCAGACCCGCGGCAGGTCCATGCCAAGTGCGAGCACGGCCTTGCGCTCGTCGGCCGTCAGTTCGCGCGGTCGGCGCCGCTCGTGGCGTTCAAGTTCGGACCGCGCTTGTTCGAGTTCGCTCAGGCGCTGTTCCCATTCCGTCTCGAGGCCGCGGGCGACGAGGCGATTCTCGGGCTCGACGGCGCGGTACCGGCGTTCGGCGCGCTCGGCTTCATAGCGCGCCCGTTCGACGGCCAGACGCCGCTGTTCGAGCGCGCCGTCGTGATCGGCTTCGATCCGTTTGGCGGCGCGCAACGCGGCCTCGAGACCGGCCGGCTGCGCCGCGTCGAGCACGGCCTCGGAGACCGCCCGGTCGATCTGTACGCCGCCGATGTACAGGCAGTACACGCCGCTTCTCTGGACGATGTCCTGACCCGAACAGTGATAGCCCGGCGAGGCGTTTCGTCCCTGGTAGTGGACATACAGCCGCCGCCCGCAGTGGCCGCACGTGGCGATGCCTTGCAGCAGCGCGCTTCCTTCTCTGACGGCGCCGCTCCCCGCGGCATGCGGTCGCGGCCGCGTGTTGGCCGCGATGCGAGCGAGGTTGTCCTCGTAGGTCGGCCAGTCGACATAGCCCGGGTGGTGGTCGGTGATCAGCACCGGCCACTCCGAGCGAGGCACTCGACGCACACGCTGGCGCACCACACCGTTTTCGTCGACGACGCGTTCCTGCCGCGATTTGCCGTACGTGTAGGCGCCGGCATAAGCCGGATTGGTGAGTACCTGATGAATCGCATGATACGACGGAGGAACCCAGCGGATGGCGTCGCCGTGGTTCAAGCGTAGCGGGAAGGTGAGCTTCTCGGAGACGAACCACAACCAGACGCGGCGCACCGACCCGAATTCGGCGAACCGCTCGAAAACCGCGCGAACGGCCCCGGTGACCGCTTCGTCGGGATGCAGCCGGATCTCGCCGTCGCGCTCGTCCCAGACGAGCCCGACGGGCAGACCGCAACGCAGCTCTCCGCGGGCCGCCTTGTTGCGGATCCCGCCGTCGAGGCGCGCATGCAGGACATGCAGTTCGGCCTCTGACATTGTCCCCTTCAGCCCGAGGATAAGCCGGTCGTTGAAGACGTTCGGATCGTACACGCCGTCGGCATCGCCAATCAGAGTGTCGGTGATGCCGCACAGGTCGAGCAACCGGTACCAGTCGGCGTTGTTGCGGGCCAGCCGCGAGACCTCCAGGCCGAGGAGAATCCCGACGTGTCCGAGGACGACCTGCGCGGTCATGCGGGCGAAGCCACCACGCCCCTGCGTGGTCGCGCCGGACAACCCCAGGTCTTCGTCGAGCACCGTGATCTGATCGGCACGCCACCCGAGCTGGCGCGCCCGTTCGGCCAAGTCATATTGCCGTCGCGTCGATTCGCGATTCTGCTCGACCTGGGCAACAGTGGACTGTCGCACGTACACGATGGCGGCGCGGCGCAGGTGGGTGGGCTGGACTTTCGTCTCACTCATCCTCGCCCTCCTTTTCCGGTTCGGGTCGCGCCGCTTGCACGATGAGTCTCTCCAGCACGTCGAGCACCGCGATGCGCTGCTCGTCTTCCAGCACCGCCCACACGTTCGGGTCGAGGCGCCGGTCCGTCAGGGGGCGCAGGTCCTTCAGAAAGCCGAGGTTCAGTTGCATGCTCCTCCTCCGCTTCAAGGCGATGGAGAAGAGCGTCGACAATCGTTCGCATCCGCAACAAGTCGGCGATGCCGGCCAGAGTGTGTACGGCGCGGGTGACACGGTCGTCCGCGCCGTCTGATGCGGCGTCGGTCCAGGCGACCGGCACCAACCGCCGGCCTCCATCTGGAAACAGCAACAGGAACTGGTGCACGCCTTGCCGCTGCATCCGCCTCAAGACTGCGAGACGTTGGCCTTGGAAGGGATGCGCCTCACGAGTGATGGTCGCGAAGTCGGGAAGGTCTTCGAGATGGGTAGTGTGTCGGGTGTTCCGTCGGCTGGGCGATGGCGGCGCACCTGCGCACCGAGCTGGTAGTCGAGGCACTGGAGATGGCCGTGGAGCAACGCCGGCCCGAAGCGGTCGTCCATCACTCCGACCAGGGCTGCCAGTACACGTCGCTGGCCTTCGGCGCCCGCTGCCGGGAATGGGACGTGGCGCTGTCGATGGGTTCGGTGGGCGATTGCTACGACAACGCGATGGCCGAGAGCTTCTTCGCGACGCTCGAGTGCGAGCTACTCGACCGCACGACCTTGTCCACGCACGCTGAGGCGCGGGCGGCCCTCTTCGAGTTCATCGAAGGGTGGTACAACACGCGGCGCCGCCATTCCGCGTTGGGCTACGTGTCGCCGCTGGAGTTCGAACATCTCGATGCGGCAGGCCCTGTGAACGGTGCCCGGCCTGTGGACGCCTTTCGGGCGCCCACGGGTCTGTTGGAACCCGGAACGCCGACGCCGACTCGCGTCGCCAGCGGCGTTCTTCTGGAAACACACGGGGGGGAATGATGGCCAACAGGCACACGGCTCGCCTTCGGCTTCGCAAGCTGGATAGCTGCTGCGAGACCTGCCGGCTCGTCGAGGAAACGAACGCGGGCCTGCTGGGCCGACGTGCCTCTCTCGGCCCCGCTGGTTGCCGAAACGTTCGCCGCATTACCGGACTGCGCAGCGTCTCCCCACAGGGCGCTGTGGAAGTGCCCGGGCTGTGGACGCCCGGTCGGCGTCGTGCTGAATCCGAAGGTCGGCGAGGCGGGCGCCCACAGCCCGTTGGAAATCTCGCGGGCGATCGCTGCCGACCCTGCCTGCGCCGGGGCCGCGAGATTCCCACACTTCCACAGCGCATCATCATCGATACTGACAGGGAAACCACGTTCATCAACGACGTGTCATGATGTGAACCCGAAAGCGTTAACCCGTCCGCGGGATCGGGGCAACCTCAAGGTACGGCGTGGCGCGCCGGGGGTGCGCCCGCAACAGGTCGGCGGGCGGTACCTGTGTGGCAGGGTCGATCGTGTGCAGGTAGGTCGCGAAACCGCGCACCAGGGTGAGTCGGCTTGTCCACCAGCTCGGGTCCGTCCCGGTGGGGAGTGTCGCCCAGGCGAGGGCGGTTTCGGTACGCAGGCGGGTCTCCCCGCGGTCTTCGAGATAAGCCAGGAATTGCGCGAGGAGCTTCTCGGCGCGCGTCAGGCGATAGCCCAGTGCCCGGCGCATCGCCAAGTAGTCGGCAAGGGCGCGGCGCAGGGGCGTCATGCTGCACCTCCCGGCCACGGGCGTGCGATTGTACGCAGGGCGTCGTGGTCGACCTTCGCGTAGATCGCCGTGGTCTGCTGGCGGGCGTGACGCAGGAAGTGCTGGACCTCGGACAGCGGGGCGCCCGCGCTGAGCAGTTGCGTTGCGGTGAAATGGCGCAACCGGTGCGCGTGGATGCGGCCGAGGCCGGCCCGCTGCGCGGCGGCGGCCACGATATGCGTCACGCCGGTGGGACCGAGCGGCGCCAGGGGCGCGAACAGGCGGACGAAGACGGTGCGACCCTGCACGCGGGCCGGGCGCTGGCGAAGGTACGCCGCGATCGCCGCGCCCACGTCTGTCGGAAGGGGCATGCGCTCGGCCCGGTGTCCCTTGCCGCGCACGATGATCTCTCCAACACGCCACTGCAAGTCGTCGAGGCATAGGGTCGCCACTTCGGCGGCGCGCAGGCCGAGACGGACCAGCGTGGTGATGACCGCAAAGTCGCGGAGCCCTCCAAGAGTCCGGCGATCGCAGACGGCGAGCAGGCGCTCGACGTGGTCGGCCTCGAGGCGCGGCGGCAGCCCGGCCAATCGTCGGCCAGCTACCGACGGAACAGCCGCGGCCAGTGAATGTGTGATCACGCCGGTGACATGGAGAAAGCCCAACAGCGAGCGCAGCGCGGTCGCGGTCGATTGCGCGGCCCGACGGGATTGCTCGGCGCAGCGCGTCACCATGAACGCGGTCACGCCCGCCTCGCTGAGTTGATCGACGTCCAGTGCGAGGCCGTCGGCCGAGACGTAGCAGCGCAGAAACGGGCGGACCGCGTCGACGTAGCCACGCGCGGTCGCCTCGCCCAGACCCCGTTCGACGGTGAGGTAGTGCCGGTAGCGCGCCAGGGTTTCGTCCAGAGGCCCCGCGGGCACAGGCGTCGGCGCGACTGGGACCGCGCTCTGATCACGCAGGTACGTCTGTACCGCACCCGGTTTCTTGGACACAAGTTTGGGCTACGCGGCTTGGCGCAGCTCGTACTCCTCGCGGGCCTCGAGTGGCGTGCGATAGGCCAGCTTCTCGAGGCGCCAGCACCGATTGTAGCGCTCGACGAGATACTGGCTGCCGTGGTCCATCCGCAGTGCCAGCCCGCGGGCCGCGTCAGCCTCGACCGAGCCGCAGCGTCGCCGGAGCCCTTGCGCGACCGGCTCGAGGGCCGCGAAACGGTTCCCCACCTTGCACACGTGCCAGCCCACGCACTCGGCGTTCCAGTGGTCGACGGCCGCGAAGGTCCAGACCCAGCCGTCGTCGACGGTGAACACCCGCGCGCCGTCGGTCCCCCACATGACGTCGGGCGCCGAGGTGACAATCGTGCCGTCGTGCCTCTTCGGCTCACCCTGCCGCCCGCGATGCGGCGAGAGCAGGCCCTGCGCGCGCATCACGCGCAACACCCGCGTCCGCGAGACCCGGATGTGGTCGAGGATCCGCAGCCGCGCGTGGACCTTGCGATGGCCCTCACCCTGGAACGGCGAGCGGGCCAGGTCGCTGCGAATGGCCGCCAGCAACTGCGCATCCGACAGCGCGGGCGTCGGTCCGCGGCGGCGCGGGCCAGCAGCCCGCGCTGGGCGCTGCAGGCGAGCCCGCCGCGCGTAGAACGCCGAACGTGACCGCTCCCACGTTCGGCACACCCGCGCGAGACCGTAGCGCCGCCCCGTCGTCGCGGAGGTCGTTTGGCTCATCGTCGCGACCTCCGCGTCGCCAAAGGGAGGCGGCGCTCCGCTGCGCGGGCACGCGACCGCAACAGCTCGTTCTCCATCGACAGCTCCCCGATGTGCCGCTTGGCCGCATCCAGCTCGGCGGCCAGCGGCTCACCGGCCTGCTCCTTCAAACCCAGCTCGAAACCGGCCAGCGCCCGGGCTTTCCACGCTTCCAGCCGATAGACCTCCACGCCGACTTCACGCGAGACCGCATCGAGCGACTCGCCACGCAGCAGCCGCAACACCACGTCCCGTTTCCGGCTCGCGCTCCACCGTTGCCTCGGCGCCAAGGCCCCCGACCCCATCGCCGCCGCGTCGGCGCCGACTCCGGTCGCCCTCCGGGCTCGCTCCGTCGGCGCCGACCCAGCTCCCTTCACCTGCCTCGACCGAACCATACCCCCACCTCCTGGTGACATCGGATTCTCCCCTAATCCGTGTCCAAGAAAACTGGGGGCGCCCCACACGCAGGTACGTCAGCAACGGGCGCAAAGCCTTGCCCGTCAGATGCTGCTTGTAGCCAGCCTCCTGCCGGGCCTGCAGGAACGGCTGCGTCTGTGCCGGCAAATCGGCGATGTCGAGGTCTTTCGCGTGCAACCAACGGCTGACATGCGCCATCAGATGCAACTGCGTCTGCAGGGAGCATGGCGTGTAGCCTTGCCGCGCAAGCTCCGCCGCAAAGCCCACCGCGAACGGCTGGAGCACGCCGGAGATGCGAACACGTGACGGATCAGCCATGAGAGCCTCCTCTCGTTGGTGGTGAGAGAAGAGTCTCTGTCCGTCAGCGCGCGATGATTATGCCGATCGTCTCGTCGCAGAGGCTGGGCGCGACGGGGACATCAGGATGGACATCGGCATAATCCGGATATCGGGATACTGCGCCAGACATGTCTGGTGCAGCGCGTCGTCGAAGCACCGATAGGGCGCCCACCCGTCGCGGATGAGCACGCCGTTGAAGTCGGCCCCCAGGACGGTGCGGGCGTCGTCGAACCCGCGGCCGGGGCAGATGGCGTAGACGGTGGTGTCCGGGGTGGCGAACACCCACAGCCAGTGGCGCTCGCCGCCGACGCGCCAGCCGGTCTCGTCCGGGGTGACGACGGGCGCGTCGTGGACCTGCTCGCACAGCGCCGTGTAGGCCGGCGCGGCGTCGCGGGCCGCGCGATGCAGCACCTGCGCCAAGCCGCCCGGCGTGACGGTCAGCCCGAACCGGGTCCGGAGCAGATGGGCGACCTTCGCCAGCGGGACGCCCAGGTGCGTGTGCAACTCGACGACCAACGCGACGACCTCGGGACCGAGCTGCACGCTGGCGGCCCCCAGGGCATCGGAGGTCTGCAGCGGGTGGCGGCCCTGAACCCGCCGCCGACACTGTGCGCAGTGGCCGACGTCGATGTCGAAGCGACGCACGAGGGGACGCACCACCGGGAGGTCTTCCTGGTACTGCGTCGCCACGCGGGTCACCTCGACCGCGCCGCCGCAGTCCGGACACGCGGCCGGTGCCGACGCCGAGTAGTGCTCGTCGACTTGCGCCGGCCGCGGACGGCACGCCTGGCGCCCGTAGGCCGCGCCGGGCCGCCGGCCGGGACGTTCGCCGCGCCCTTGGGGTCGGTCCTTGGCGAAGGGAGCCGCTTGCCGGAATCCGGCTCGGCGCGCGGCCGCCAGTTGCTTCTCGAGGTGGTCGACCTTCCGCTTCAGGCGGTCGTTCTCACGCCGCAGGCGCTCGTTGCGGCGTTGCAGGCGTTCGTTCTCCTGTCGCAGGTCCGTGCCGCCACCCTCGCCCCGCGTCGGCTCCCGGCGCCGCCGTTTCTCCTGCGAGTGTGGCTTCCGTTCCTGACCGCCATTCCCAGCGCGCTCGTCGGGCACACACGAGTTATGCCATATTGTGAAAACTTGTACAAGTACAAAATTGTAGTTTCTTACTCGCTCAACAACGCGACCCCGCTAAATGAATACCTCCGCGCTTGTCGAATCACCCCGGTAGAGTCGAACGCAGGCGCCGCGGCTACAGGCCGTGGGTGGGTCCCGTCGCATCCTTTCGGGCGACGCCTCAGTCCCACCGGCCATACCCGGTTTCCTGCGAGCGCTCGTCGAACCGTGCGGGCCGTTTTCCAGCACACGGCTCTCGGACTGGTTTCACGGCAAGGCATGCGACCGGGCGGCACGATGCGCTGCGCCCAAACGAAACAGGCCGTCGTGGTCGAAGATCTGTTCCGCTGTGAAGCGCCGCGTCCCTTGCCCAGGGAGCTTGTGCCGACGCATCAGGAAGCCACGGGCGCGGGACAGCAGGAACTTGTCCAGGTTCCAGTACGCCCGGCTCACCGTCCCGTACGAGAAGTAGCGTTGCCAGCCGCCGACTACGCGGTTGACCTGTCTCACCACTTCCGGCCACGGGGCCTGATTGCCAGGGCGTAGAATGCCCCGTACCCGTTCGCGCAAACGGGCCATGGCCCGCCGTGACGGCTGCGCCCCCACGTAGGTCCGACCCGTCGGCCGATGCACCATCGGACCGAAGGTGTAGCCGAGAAAGTCGAAGTGCTCCTGCGTCGCGTCGCAGGTGCGCGTCTTCGTCTCGTTCAGCGTCAGCTTCAACGCCTGCATCCATCGTCGCACGACGGCGAGCGCTGGAAATGGCAACTGAAAAAGGGACCCGTGTGGCCACTTGAAAGGGACCCCCCCATTGTTGGGTTGTGGTGGTCATCGCGACGTGGCCGGACGGAGCGTAGCGACGGGAGGCCACGTCGCGATGAGCGCTATTGCCGTGGCACCTCCTGTCGCGCGCGGGGCGCCTGGTTGCGTGTGGCGGCCTTGAGCCGGTAGCTGTCGCCGGCGGTCGTCAACACGGTGGCGTGGTGGACGACCCGGTCGATGACCGCGGCGGCGGCGGTCGGGTCGAGGAAGACTTCGGACCAGCGCGCGAACGGCAGATTCGTCGTCACCACCAGGCTGCGGCGCTCGTAGCGTTGGCTGATGAAGCCGAACAACAGGTCGGCGCCGGCCTTGTCGAGCGGGACATATCCCAGCTCGTCGACGATGACGACGTCGAAGCGGGCGAGCTGGTCGAGCTTGCGTTGCAGGCGGCCCTGCTGCTGCGCTTCGACGAGCAGCGTGACCAGCTCGGCGGCGGTCACGAACCGCACCCGGTAGTCGTGCTGGCAGCAGGCCATCCCCAAGGCGATCGACAAATGGGTCTTTCCCGTACCGACGCCGCCGACGAAGACGACGTTGGCGGCGTCGGCGACGAAGCGGCAGTCGAAGACCTGCAGGACCGCGTCGCGGTCGAGACCGGGCTGCGCGTCGAACGCGAAGGCGTCGAGGGTCTTGAGCATCGGGAAGCGGGCATCCTGAATGCGGCGTTGGATGCGCCGCTCCCGGCGGCCGGTCACCTCCAGGTGGACCAACTGGGCCAGGTAGTCGGCCGGCGCCTGCCGCTGGCGGGTGGCCTGCTCGGCCAGCGGTCGCCACTGGGTGGCGACCGTCGACAGGCACAGCGTCTTGAGGTCCGCCGCCAGATGGGCGGGCTCGACAGTCGTGGTCGCCATCAGCAACGGCCCTCCACCAGCGCGTCGTACGCCGACAGCGTCGGGACGGGCACCACGATCTCGGCCAGCTCCGGACGCACCCCGGTCACCGGCCGGCACACCGGCGGCGGGCCGCTCTGCTGCTGGCGGAGAAGCAGCCGCACGGTCTCGAGGCGCGGCGAATGACGCTCGAGCGCGGTCGCCGCCGCGCGCTCGACGGCAGCGGCCGGGTGCGTCTCCATCAGCCGTAGTATCCGGACCCACTCCTGGTCGGGCTTGCGCGTGTGCCTGGCCAGCTCGGCCCGCACCTTTTGCCACACCGGTGCCAGCCGCCAGTCGACGAGCGCCGTCGCCTCGGCCACCGCCCGGTGCTTGCGCTCGAGAAGCGGCAGCACGTGAAACGCATCGAGGACCTTCGTGCCTCTCGAGAACGCCCGGGCGTGCTGCGCCACCACTTCGGCGCCCACCGCGATCGCCACGCGGTCGTGATACAGCTTCACCCACACCGGCCGGTAGGCGTGGCGGATCGGCACCGAGTAGGTGACGTGGTCCACCCGCACGTGTCCGAACTTGTCGGCCACCCGCGCGACGACCCGGCAGGTGGCGGGCCGGTGCGCCGGCAGCGCCCGCAGATGCTGCCGCTCGAGCGTCAACGCGGCGTCGACCGAGCGCCCGTCGTCGAGGTGGCGCGCCGGCAGGTCCGCCTCGAGCTCGGCCCCGATCGCCGCGTTGAGCGCCGTCCAGCTCTCGACCGCCAGCCGCGGCCGCAACACCAGGTTGCGGACGTACTTGACGCCCGTCTCCACCGAACCCTTCTCCCAGCCCTTGGCCGGCGCGCAGAACTCGGCCCGGAACGGATACGCGCCCCAAAACGCCTCGAACGCTTCGGTCTGAACCCGGTCGCGGCCCGCCAGCACCTCCTTGACCGCCAGCGAGGTGTTATCGAGGACGACGCGATCCACAAGGCCCCCGAAATAACGGAAGGCCGATTCGATGCCGTCGAGCAGCGACTCGAGCCGCTCGACCGGATACGCCTTGGCGAAATACGCATTCGAGTACGGCAGCGTCGCCACCAGATACTTGACCTTGTAAGGCGCCCCCGCGATGTCGACCCACGACTCGCCGAAGTCCACCTCCATCGTCGTGCCGGGCAGCGTGCTACGGTGCACGAAGGCCTCCTTCGGTGCAACGGCCCGCCGCAGCGCCGCGACGTAGCGGCGCACCGTGCGCGGCGAGACCGCGCCGGCCAACGGCAACAGCAACCGGCGCACCCGCTTCGCCGTCAACCGCCGGTCCTCGCGCAGCCACTGCTTGATCTGCTCCCGCCACGGGTCCAGGCTGCTCGCCCGCGGCACCGACTCCCGCGCCGGCGGTGTCGGCCGGCCTACGGCACGGCGCACGGTCTTGACGTCCAACCGCAGCCGCCGCGCAATCTCCTTCTTCGGTACACCCTCCACCAGATGCAGGTGGCGGACCTCGGCCCACTGGCTCATCCTGATCACCTCCGCGTCCTCCTGGTCACGTCGACGAGACGACCGTGTCTCGGCCCGTCGATCATCGCCAGAAAGCCGCCGTTTCCGAGTGCTCAGGGGGTCCTTTTTCAAGTGGCCACGGGGTCCCTATTCATCTTGCCGCTACCAGCGAGCGCTTCAGCCGCCGGTCCCTGACACAGGATGACGAAATCATCCGCGTAGGAGACCACTTTCGCCTTCAGGTGACGGTCCATGCCCCGCTCCTGCCACGTCCGCAAGAAGCGATGCATGTACACGTTGGCCAGCAAGGGAGAAAGCGGGCCGCCCTGCGGCGTGCCCCGCCCATGTCCACGGCCTCCTGTCCGGGTCACACGACCCTCAGCGTCCCGTTCCTCGACCGGCACGTCGAGCCAGAGACGGAGCAGATGCAACAGTGCCCCATCGCTAACCCGCCTCGCGACCGACTTCAGCAGGTCCGTTTGCGGAATCGTGTCGAAATACCCGGACAGGTCCGCGTCGACGACCTCGGTGTATCCGGCGTCCAGCGCCTCATGCACCGCAGCCACCGCTTGCTGCGCGCTGCGTCGCGGACGGTATCCATACATCGCGTCGGTGAAGTCTGCCTCGAAGATGGGCGACAGCATCAGCACCGCCGCCGTCTGTACGACGCGGTCCCGGAGACAAGGCACGCCGGCTTCATATTGCACCTCTTACAACACGGCTTCGGGATTCTCGTGCGACCGTTCAAATTCTCGGGGAGTTTCGGACCCAGGCGCGCAATGTCTCCTTTGTGTCGTCGTCGAAGGCGATCCAGTACGGCGAGCCGTGGTTAGGTCGTCGAGCCGTGACTACGCTGCGGTCGATCCAGTAGTAGACCACATTGCGGCTGACGCCGAGTTCGTCGGCGACCTGACGGACGCTGCGCTCGCCGGGGCGCTGGAAGTCGGGCGCCGGAATCCGGTGCTTGTGGCGGATCCAACGGACCATCGAGACGTTGAATGCCCCGCCTTTGGCGCTCCGGCGACCCTCCCGGTTCAGCGCTGCTGCGACCTGCTCGTCGGAGCGCTCGCGAGCCAGCTCGCGCACCCGGTCGACGACCTCGTCGGAATACCGGAGGCGATCGGCAATGTTGGCGGGCAGCGTAACCTCGAGGTCTTCGCAGGCCCCGCCCTGCCACCGGACATGCAAGATGGCGGTCTTGCGTTCGCCGAACCGCTCGACGGTGATGTCCTTGATCACGAGCCGGAGGATGCGCTTCTTGTCCTTCGCCTTGGTCGTGGGCGCGTTCCACAGGCGGGGGAAGTCGCGGGCGAGCGCCGCCACCCGGGCCCGCTGCTCCGGCGTGACCACGAGCGCTTCCTTGCTCTGAAAGTCGGCAAACTGCGTCCTGACCTCTTCGAGCCGCACCAGGGCGTCGTTCCAGCGCTGCTCGAGCGTCGCGGCCACGAGACGATTCGACGGATCGACCTCCTCGTAGCGGCGCTGGGCCAGCTGCGCTTCGTACTCGGCTCGTTCCAGGCGCATGCGCCATTGGCCGGACATCGCCTTGTCCCGGTGTTCGAGCTGCCGTAACGCTTCCTCGGCGACCTCGAGCTCGGCAGGTTCGAGCACCGCCAGCATCCGCTCCGAGACCGCGGTGTCCAGCAGGTCGCAACGCAGGCTCATGCAGCTGGTGGTCGCCACTCCTTCGCGCCGCCGTGCGTTGCACTCGTAGGTCGGGTAGATGCCGCCGTTGCCTTGGTACCGGACGGTCAGTCGGCGACCGCAGCGCCCGCACAGCAGCAGGCCTTGGAGCAGTGCGAGCCCTTCCCGCGCGGCGCCGCTCAAGAGCATGTGCTCGGCATTGGTACGGTTGTTTTCGAGCAGCTGCTGGTTCCGCTCGTACTCCGGCCAGGAGACGTAGCCGTCGTGGTGATTCTCGATCCGGACGAGCCAGGCGTCCAGCGGGACGCGGCGAGTGCGCATGCTGACGTCGCCTTCGGGGGAAACCTCCTTCGTGCTCTGGTGACGCCCGAAGACGTACGTCCCGGCATACGTGGGGTTCTTGAGAATGTCGAGCACGCGGTTGTGGTTCAGCCGGCCCCAGATGAGTCGGCCGTCCCACGCCCCGCCGTAGGCGCGCTTCGGAAACCGCAGTTGCTGCCGGCCGAAGTGGTGCACGACCGCGTAGGCGCTCCCCAGCTGGCGGAAGGCCTCGAAGACCAGCCGCACAGCGCCCTGGACCTCCTGGTCCGGATCGAGCACGATGCGCCCCTCGTCGCCGTAGCACAGGCCGATCGGCAACGGGAAGCGGAGCTCACCCTTCTGGGCCTTGTGGAGCTTGCCGCCCTGGAGGCGCGCGCGAATGACGTGCAGCTCGGCCTGGGCGATGGTGGCCTTGAGTCCCAACAGCAGCGCGTCGTTGAAGTCCGCCGGGTCGTAGCAGCCGTCCTCGTCGATGACCAGTGTCCGGGTCAGCGCGCAGATCTCGATCAACCGATGCCATTCCAGATTCGAGCGGGCCAACCGCGAGGCTTCCAGGGCGAAGATCGCGCCGACGCGTCCCAGTGACACATCGGCGACCAGCGTCTTGAAGTCCTCGCGGTTGGTCGTCTGCGCCCCCGACTGCCCGAGGTCCTGGTCGAGGATCCGGATGCGCTCCGGCGCCCACATCATCTCGACGGCCCGGTTCCGGAGGTCGTACTGCCGCTCGGTACTCTCCTGATGATGACGCACCTGCCCCATCGTCGACTGCCGGACATAGATGTAGGCCGGCTTCTGCAGGTGGTGGCTCTGTACTTTCGACATCGTCAGCACCACCCTCGGTCATGTCCCGACGGGTGCTGGACGGAAGCTCGTGCGCGCTCGTCGCAGCGACCGCGCGCTCGGACGCGATCCAGCACTGCAGCATGTTCGCGGCCAACAGGCCGGCGGTCTGGACATCGACGGGCACGGCGACCGCCATCTGTACTCAGTCGATTGGCTCCCGGCGTCGCAGCAGCTCCAGGTTGATCGCGGCGATCTCGTCGAGGAGTTGTCGCGTCCGGCGGTAGTTGGCCACGAACTGCTCGACCTGGCTGCGACGCTCCTGCGGTACGTAGACCATGACCGGCCGCGCCTTGGGCATGCTGACCGACAGGTAGACCTTCGGGCCATGGCCGATACCGCGCGCGCACTTGCACCCCGGCCGTCCGCAGCGCTTGAAGCGTTCGATGAGCGAGCCGCGCAGGATGGCCTTCAGGGGCGGGAGCTGCCGCAGCAGCATGGTCCTGCGCCTCCGCAAAGAGCTCGCCAAGCGCTCTTTCAGACCAGTCATGAAACTGGTCTGATACTACACACGTCAACCTCATTTGTGAAGCCCTCGGTCATCGGCCTGCTCCAAGGCCGCCAACAGCTCGGTCAGCGCGACGAGCTTCACGAAATCGAGAACATGCGGGCCGATCGCGAGATCCGACGCCGCGGCCGGGACCTCTCGATCAGTCCACTCGCGGGGCACGCAGAACGTGCCGCCGGAGGTACCCCGCAAAATGAGCGTGTCGATGCCGGAGACGCGGCGCGTCTTCAGAATCGGAAACCGCCGACCTCGGAGTGGATGAAACGGGTGGGTGATCTCAGTCCACCCCGACAGCTCGTTGGGGCGATGTGCAGTTCGCGATGACCGTGGGGACGCCCAACTTGCGCACGCCCCCGCCGGGTTTTGGAATCTCGACGCGTTTCACCGGCGACGGAGCGTAGGTATCGCTCATCAGCTCGGCCCGATGTCGCGGCCAGTGCGTCCGCAGGTAGTCCGGAAGCTGGTCGACGGTCATGCCGTCCACGCCCGGACTACCCTTGTTCGCCTTGACTCGTCGCAACGCGCGCTTCAGGTTTTCTCGCTCACAAATCGCCTCCATCAACGAGTGGTCGACCACCGGGCGTTCGGGACCATCCGTCGCCACCACTGGTTCGGCACCCTCACTCGTCATCGGCGGCGACGGCTCGTCGTCCGCCGGGGTGAGAGCCAGCGTCAGCTGTTCGGTCAGCCGCAGTCCAGTCATGAGTCCGATGTCCCTTGCGCCTCGCCGTTTATCCCCCTACGGGGGACCGTTCGGGCCTTCGGTGGGGTGAGACCTTCCGGCATCCCGGCTCGTTTCCTCCACCTGTCGGGTCGGAGGAGGCGCACCCCGCGGGCGCTGGCCTCCGTCCGCCGCTCAAACGGTACGTGCGGTTTTCCCGCATACCGCTTTCACGAAGACGCTCGCGCATGGTAGGGACCGATGGAAGGAATCAGACCGACAAGGTTGACCAAGCCCAGCTCACCGTAGAGCGTGGCGCTGGGCAGGGATTGCCATCCCCGACACCGCCATCGCTTGTGCCGATGCGCCCACAGGCGACGCACCACCCAACCGTCAAGCTGGTGGAAGAGCTTCCGGACGTGGGCACGTTTGTAGTAGTGCCCCCATCCCCGCAGGACCGGATTGAGCTGTTCAATCAGCACCTCGGTGGTTACCGGCGCCTTGCGCGACGTCCGACTGCGCACCTGGTCCTTGAAGTGACGAAGAGACTTCTGAGTCGGGTACGCGTACAGGCCGCCCGGACGAAGGCGCGTACGGATCTTGTGCGGCGGGAGCCGCAGCCCCTTGCCGCGCTTGATCTTGTACCCGAGAAACTCGAAGCCGTACTGGACGCGAACGATCCGAGTCTTCGTCGGATTGATGCGCACGCCCAGTCGCTCCAGGACCGCCGTCGCCGTGGCCAAGGCGGTTCGCGCTTCAGCCGCCGACGTACAGGTGATGACCCAATCGTCCGCGTACCGTGTCAGCCGGTACCCCCGGCGTCGCATTTCCTTGTCGAACGGCGTCAACAAGACATTGCTCAGCAAGGGTGACGCGACGCCGCCCTGCGGCGTCCCGCGCTCCGTCGGGAAGAGGCGTCCGTCGCCGTAGCTCCCTGCTTTCAGCATCGAGCGAATCAGGCGAAGGACGCGGCCATCGGAGACCCGCTGGGCCACGAGCGTAAGCAGCTTGTCATGGTCGACCGTCCCGAAAAAGTCGCTCAGGTCGCCGTCAACAACCCACTCGCACTCCGACTCCAGTTCCTTCCAGACCTTGCGTAGGGCGTCGTGCTGAGACCGCCCTCGTCGGTATCCGAAGCTGGCATCATCGAACACCGGCTCGAAGATGGGCTCCAGCCGATTCAGCAGCGCCTGCTGGCACACCCGGTCATAGACCGTGGGAATGCCGAGCTCGCGATGCGCCCCCGGCTTGCCCACCTTCGGGATGCGCTTCTGGCGCACCGGCTGCGGGCGGTAGGCGTCGTCGCGCAGGTCCTCGTGCAACCGGTCGAGCTGCTCTTCACGCACCTCGGCAAAGTCGTCGATGGACTGCCCGTCGACACCCCCGGCGCCCCGGTTCGCTTTCACACGCTCCCAGGCCATCTCGAGGTTCTTCCGCTTGTACACCTTGTCGATAAGAGAGTGGACCTTCCTCTCGCCCGTCGGGTCCAGCCAGTCGGCAAGTCTCCTCGGTCGCTGATGTTCGGGTCTTTCGCTCATGGAACTGTCCACCTCAGCGCCCTTGCTCATCTCGCCGTCCTGTCCGGTCCCGACCGTCTTCGCCGGCCGCCTTCCCCAACCCACTCGGTTGCCGCTCCTGCGGTCACGTCGCTTTCGCCACGCCTCAGGTACTACTCGGCCGTCCGACTCCTCGACGAGCGTCCCTTCCCACTTCGCTTTCGCTTATAGGGTCGGTTGCCGCGGTGCCACCCGCGGACCCGCCGAGGTCTCCCAGGGTCACGCACTGGTCTTCCGTACCGTGCCGTCCGCATACACCTTGGTGCGGTGGGTGGATGAGAGCGCCTTCGCCTCCATAATGCAGGCTCGACCTTGCCCCACCTTTGGCCGACCGGTTCGTCATGGGGTCGCCCCCTCGACTACGGCCCGGTACTGCTCCGCAAACCCTTCGGACCCCACCTCGCGATGGGCGCCCTGTCCTCCGCAGTTCCGTCGTGGCGGCTCCAGGTCCACCTTGGCTGTGTCCGGCTTTCGCCTGCGTGCCCGTCTAGGCGTCTCCATACCTGCCACCTGCGGCCGGCGAGGCATTACCCCCGTCTTTGGATACGGCCCCCCTCACCCGGGGGCCGGAGGGACTTCAACCCTCCTGACCAGCGCGCTGCCTGGCGCACAATACGCCCTCTGCTGACTTCTGCACCGCGGTCAGGGACTCTCGCGAGGCCCTCAGTCCCGAGGGACACGATGCAGATCTCCCGGGGTAAGCTTGACCGCCTTCGCCGCACACCTGCCGAATCTACAGCCTGGACCTGTGGTGGATACGGGACTTCGCGGAATAGGGCCCGCTCGTCCAGCCCAGACTGCCTCATATTCGGTTTCTGTCCGTCAGGTCGCGGTTTTGCTTCCACGCTTCCTTCAGACGGCGCCTCGCGGCGACCGCCCTTGCGCCTCGCTAGCCCTTTGTCTCCACCAGACCTGGGCAGAGGACTTGCACCTCCGAGCTGTCAAGCATGCCCGGCACACCCGTGGCATGGAAAACGCGCACGCTGCGTTCGGCAGCGACTGAACCGTCGTCGAGTGCGCGTTTACCACACCACTTGGACGGCGCAGACGCCGCCCACACAATCCACAGGCATCATCGTCCTTGAGGCTCTCGTACACGACATACGCCGTTTCTTCGGGGGTCAGTTTTCGGTGTCGCCAGGGGGTCAGTTTTGGATGTCGCTTGACACGAGGGACCGTCGGCCGGCGTCGCGATGGCGGCCGCGATGATGTCGGCGCTGACCGGGCGCCCGCTGCGGGGCGACGTTGCCATGACCGGCGAGATCGGGCTCGGCGGGCAGGTGCTGCCGGTCGCCGGGATCAAGGAGAAGGTGCTGGCCGCGCACCGCCGCGGGCTGGCCCGCGTCATCCTCCCGCTCGGCAACCGCAAGCAGGTGGACGAGGACCTCGGCGACGACCTGCGGCGCGCGGTCGCCGTCGACTATGTGGCGGGAATCGACGAGCTGCTGACGCTGGCGCTACGGCGCGCCCCCGCGCCGGACGCCGTGGCGCCGGCGGTCACGCCGCCCGGCCGCGTGTCCTGAGTGCCAGCGACCGGGAGCCGCCGAGGCCGGGCCAGGGAGCGATACAGCACGACCCCCTCCTCGCACGCGACGCGCTGCACGCTGGCAGGGTCGCGTGCGGCCCGCCGAACGTCCTTCTCGAACGCGAGGGTAACGTCGGAGCGCGGCTCGTAGCCCATGGCCGCGCAGATGTCGAAGCCCGTGCGCCGGGGGTCGGCGGGATCGCCGTCGGGCCGCACGACGAGCAGGTCGATGTCGCTGATCTCCTGCAGTTCGCCCCGGGCCGCGGAGCCGAACAAGATGACCTCGACCGGACGGCAGCACTCAAGCACCCGGTCAAGTGCCCTCGTCGAGGTGTCGGCGGTCCGGCTGGCCGTGGCCGCAGTTCCACGTGGAGTCGGTCAC
Source organism: Vicinamibacterales bacterium (assembly GCA_965222265.1). Classification (GTDB taxonomy): domain Bacteria; phylum Acidobacteriota; class Vicinamibacteria; order Vicinamibacterales; family UBA8438; genus JAAXGX01. Next base: position 2,018,984 of record CBDCTP010000003.1, on the reverse strand, counting down.
GGTCGTGCATCGGCGCCGCCGGCGTCGACGTCTCCCTTGAGGCGGGCCGCCCGCAGCCTGGATGACAGGCGCTGCCGCACCGCCGCCTCGCTGCGCCCGCGCCGCTCGGCGAGTTCGCGCAGGCGGCCGCCGCCGTGCTCGTAGTCGAGCGCATCGGCCAAGCGAACCGCAATGTCCTCACTCGGGGTCCAGCGGCGGGGCATCGGCTACGCTTCAGAGAACCGGGCCGTCGCGCAACGCATCGTGGATGATGCAAGCACGAGTCGCGCCGGCGCGCTCCGCCGCAGCCGCGCCGCCCTGATCCCGCGCGCCACGGCTCGCCCGTGGCGCGTGTCTACCGCCACCGCAGGGCCCAGGTACGCCAACGTCGCCTCACGTCCCGGACCCTTCCGATACAACCGCGACTCCGGAGTCGGCCGTCGACTGGTGGGTCTCGCTCTCGTCGGCGTTCGCCGCAGCGGAAGTTGACCGTGGGGTTCCCGAGGTAGTCGGGTGGTGGCTCTTCCGAGCCCCGCGCGGTCGGGAAGCTCTTCAGGCCCGCCCAGATCTCGAGCTGCGTCCGGTCCACAGCCCACGTCGGGATCGCGGTGTCGATCCCTCACGCGGACTCTTTCAGCACCCTGCTTGCGGGTCGACCAGCCGGTTGCCCCACAGGTCTGTCCAACCGGCCTGCAAACCGCGACCCGGTGACGACGTTCCGCGATGGCAGTTCGTACGTCCACATCTCAGCTGCTGAAGATCCCGATTGGACATCGCCGCGCCGGGTTTCGAGAGGCTTCGCCGGATCGGGGGCGGTCGTCTCGACCCGGCGAAGCCCAGCGCCGGGGGCTACTCGCGGCCGCGGACCCAGCGATCCACATTGCGCAGCCGCAGGCGGAACTCCGTGATCGGGTCATCGAGCAAGCTGTTCGCGTCATCGCTTGAAAACAGGGCCGACACCGTCTCTCCCGGTTCGACGCGTTCCGCCGTCTCCTCGCCCAACCGAATCCGCCGACCGCCGCTCGTCCGGAGCTCGATGTCGTTCACGTTGTCTGCGCGCCCGAGCGCTTCGTTCGTCGCGATGTTCGCCAGCACGTTCAGATCGTTGTCGTACGCCTGTTCCATCTCGAAGCGGACGGTGGCGACCTGTTCTCCATTCCCGCTCAGGCCGATGAACACGGGCGGTTCATCAAAGATCACGGTAGTCGTTCCCTGCGCGCGGCTCAACCGTTCGAGCGGGCTCGGATGAGACGACAGAAGACGCTCCATCACGTTGTCGACAGCCTGCGTTACGGCGTTCGTATCCGCAGTCGGCGGGCTCATCTCGCGCGCTCTTCGCAGCTTGTCGAACGTGCCAACAAGTCCGTCCGTTTCGTTCGTTCGCGCCAGGAAGATGCTCGCGAACATGTCCGCCTCGCGCTCGCGTTCTCGGCCGTAGTTCATGAAGGCCAACCCCGTGGCGATATCGGTCGCCGCCGCAGCGGCCGTGAAGCGCTCGTCGCCCCGCACCGTCCCGATCGCGCCGAGCAATCCGCTGATCGCCTGCCCGGCGCTGGCCCCCTTCTGCCTGCGCAGGCTGTGCCGCGACTCGACATGTGCAATCTCATGCGCAAGCACCGCCTTCAGTTCCGCCTCGGTCTCGAACAGATCCAGCAACCCGGTCGTCACGAAGATCCGCCCGGCCGGCAGTGCGAACGCGTTGACTCCCGGATTCTGAACCAGCGCGAACCGGTAGCCGTACCCCTTGAGCGGCGCCGGCCAGTCGGCAAGGATCTCCTCACCGAACCGCTGCAGCTCGGCCTGCGCGACGCGATCCGGCAGCTCCGGATACTCCCAGCGCACTTGCGTAAGAGCCGCCCGCTGCATCTCCAGCTCCTGGTCGTAATCGACCAGATCGGGGGGTGCCTGGAAGCACACCATGCAGAGCTCATGATCGTGGCTCGTCGCCTCGCCAATCGTCCGGTAGCGGAACCGCTCGCCGTCCGGAATCAGATGATCCGCACCCCTTACGTGCAAGACACTGGTCAACGTATCCGCCCAGTACCCCTCGAAGCGCTCCTCGGGCGTCTCGGTCTCGAAGATCTCGTCCATCCACAGTCGAAACACCGCCACAGGCACTTCCTCGCCGAAAAAGCTGACGCGCCCCTCCACGCCGTCCCCAGACTCGAGGTCGATCTCGATGTGATCCCCTTCCGGATCGGCATCCTTCACGCGTACGCGCAACTGCCGACCCGCCGGAAACAAGTCCCCTTCAAGCACCGCATACACCGGCCCGCCGGCATTGGGAATCTCCAGGTCGATGACCGGATGTCGCAGGGTGGGCCTTACCGTCAGCTCGTCGTACCCCTCGATGTGTCTCTCGATCTCGCGCCACGTGCCGCGCTCGCTCTCACCCGATGCGGCCTGCTTCAGCCGGTCCAGGAACCCTTGCGCGTCTATGGGCGTGCTCCCGACAGCTGCCACGATCACCAATGCCGTAGCGACGATGACGATCCGCTTCAAGTACTCCGTCATGATCTCCCCCATTGCACTCCGCTGTGCGGTCTACCGCACTCGCGCGTCCGCGCCGCCGCCCGTTCGGCAGCATGCACTTCGCACCGCCCTACACCCATCAGCCGCCAGCCTGCATCAGGGCTGCTTGCACGCCCAGAGATCCGTCACAGTCGCTGCACCCCAGGATCGCGGAGTACCGCGAGTTGCCGCTCCGGAACTGCTGCGACACGTTCCGGTGTACGAAGTCGACCCGCCTTCTCTGCGAGCCTTGGTCCTGCACTCGCGAGGTCAGCCAGAAAGGCTGCCCGTCTATCCTTTCGAGAACCTCGACATCCGTGAGTCGATCCGCCGCGACGTGAAAGTCGTGCGCGTCGTCCTCCTCAGAGCGAAACATCACGTCTCCGCCAGCGAACGTCAGCGCACCTCGACAGAACCCCTGCCGGAACTCCCCGACACCGTGGCGGTGTCTCGCCTCGAGCTCCACCCGTTCGCCCAGTCCGATCGCGCGTCCCAGCGGCTCGATGCTGTCCTCGAAGTGCCCCAGCGCATACAAGGCCTGCCCGAGCAGCAGATGCGCCGCACCGTCGTCGGCCTGGGCCAGCAACAATGCCCGCGCCGCATCCACCGTTGCCTCGTAGTCGCCGGCGTCCAATCGATCGCGCGCAGCCTCCAGCGACTCCGCCGCCTCTAGGGCGATGTCCGAGTCTCCGCCTTCGCCCGTTGGCACAACCGGCGTCTCGCCCTCGAATCCGCGCTCGCCTTCCTCCGCATTCCCCGCGACCCTCTCGATTTCGACCTCCCGCGGCGTTGGACCGGCGTCGGGCCCTGCCAGCGCCATCAATTTCTCCGCCTGCGGCTCGTCGAGATACCCCGTCACGTTCATCGCTCGCGCTGCTTGCCACTTGCGAATTCCGCCACGCGTTCCCGGTCCCACCAGCCCGTCGATCGCGTCGTCATAGAAGCCCTCGGCCCTCAACCCGCGTTGAATTCGCTCCCAAGCCGAATGGTCGAAGCTCGGTTCTTCCACCAGCGACGCGTCGTTCCCACCGTTCTCGTCGACCTCGGCCCCCCCTGCGCCGAGCAAGTCACCGGCGCCATCGGTCCCGAGCACGCTCGGCACGACTATCAGCAACAGCATCACCATCGCCCCAAGGCGCCCCCAGGCCAGGCCACGCGTCCCCGGCTGGTGCCCTCCCAGCGCGTAACCAACCCTTCCGATGATCCACACCAGGCCTCCAAGCGCCGCGCCACAAAGGGCGAACGCCGAACCGCTCACTGCTGCTGCCACCCATTCCGGCTCCGGCACGGATGACGACAGACGCTCGAAGGACGAGTTGGCAGTGCGGAGGCATCCGACAGCCACCCCGCCGACCACAAACGAACCCCCCAGCCTGGCGACTCCGGCCCCGAAACTGCCTGTCCGGGTCGACAGAATTAGCGTGGCAAGCCACCCCACCGCGAAGGCAACAAACACCGCCGCCGGGTTCGTCCCCGCCAGGACGGCGACCCCATAACCTGCATTATTCCTGAGGCTGTCGAATCGGTCACGGGTGGGGTCTGATCGTCGGACGATTGCAGCCTGCGGACTGTGTCGGCGGCAGGTTGCGGCGTGGTTGAGCCGGCGTGGCAGGGTGACGGCGTGCCCGAAGCGCACGGCAACGACAGCGCCGCCGGCTGGGGCGCGTGAGAGCGGCTGTGGAATTTGGCTGCAGACGGCAGGAGGAGTGGCTACCCGGCGCGCGCGCCAAGGGCGAGGGCGATGTGGCGCCAAGCATCGAGGTATGGCGTCGCCCGCGGCAGATGCAGGACGAGGCGGCGGACAGAGCGGCGGACGTCAACGCCGAGTTTGAGCAGCCGGTCGCGCAGCCACGTCACCTGTGTGCGGGCGCAGGCGGTGCGTGCGGCGCGCAAGCGGAGTTCCTGCATGAGCACGTAGGCGGCGGCCGTCAGGAAGACGCGCAACTGGTTCGCCCAGAACTTGCAGCAGCTCGTACGGTCGATCTGCAGGCCGTCGAGCAACTCCTTGATGCGGTTCTCGATATCGCCGCGGGCACAGTAGATCTTCTCGTAGATAAAGCGCGGCGTCTGGCGCAGATTGGTGACGACGAAGCGCGGGTTGTCGCGCGGCTCGCGGCCGTCGAGCCGCACGACTTCGGCTTTGATCACGACCCGGCGCTCATGGTCCCACGTGCCCGCTCGATAGCAACGGGTGTCGGTGTAGACGTGCGCCGTCTGGTCGTCGTGCGCGCTCTTGGCCCGCGCCTCGACCATGGCGGACGCGGCATGCCGCAGCAGGACGGCGTTCTTGGCCATCGCCACGACGTAGTCGAGCCGCGGCTCGGCGTCGAGAAAGTCGAAGATTTCCGGGGTGGCAAAGCCCCCGTCGAGCCGGACGAGCAAGCGCGCCCGCGGAAACGCGCAGCGCAGCAGCGGGAGCAACCGAGACAACACCCCCAGCGTCCCGTCGGCAGCCACCGCCTTGCCCGGCCGCAGCACAGCGGCGCACAGATACTGCTCGACCTCGCGGTCGAAGCGCACGAAGGCCAGCAACGGGAGGTAACACCAGCTGTCGTAGTAGCTGTTGAAAAACGTCAACTGCTGCGCGCCATGCGTCCGGTCGTCGGTCGGGTCCAGATCGATCGTGATGCGTCGCGCCCGCCCGCCCAGTCGGCGCCGATGCCGCTCGATGACGCTCGCCGCCAACTCGCGCCCCATCCGATAGAGGGCCGAGCGGCCCGCGTCGTTCTCAAACCGCGAGATCGTCGGTTGCGACGCCAGCCGCCCCCCGGTCACCGGGTCGCGTCCCAGCAGCAGCTTGTGGATCGGATCGTCGGCGAGATGGTCGGCATCGTTGCCATCGGGATGGCCGCAGGCAATCCCGAAGACCCGCTGGCCGACCAGGTCCTCGAGCGTGTGCCGAATCTTCTCCGGCGCGCGTTCATCCACCAGACAGCGGGCGAACGCCTTGACCAGGCCATACACCCGCTCGGCCGCCTTGAGCAACACGGCCCCGCCATCCGAACTCGCCTGCTCGCGGTCGAAGGTGGCCACGAGCGGCTTGTCGAACAGATCCGGGAACCGAACAGTCTGTGGTATCGTCGGGTTCGTCACGAAAGAGCCTCCGTTGTGCCAAAAACGTTTGTAGACAACAGCGTTTTAGCACACGGAGGCTCTTGTGTCTCCACCGGGGCCGGGGTCCGTTGTGAATTTTCCAGGATAAAGGACACTCGCCGCCATCCCTGCACAAGCGCCCTCAAGAATCCGACCTCCATACCTCCGACTCTTTTCGCCTCTCGGCCTAGGATCCGGTGTGGGCCTCGGCATCCGTTCCCGGACCGGCTGCCGCCCTTTCAACTCCTCGATGTGCTGCTCCCGTCGAGCTTCATCGCTGAGGACGTCGCGCGCCGTTTTCAGCAGGTCCTGCCACTCCCTCTGGCTCCTCCCATCCCTGCGCGCCCTCCCTGCCGCGTTCAGGGATAGACGATGGAGCCTCTTGTAAGCCCCCTCGACCTCATCGCGGATTCGTGCCTGACGCGATCTCCGGATCTCTTCTACCTTGAGCTCCAGCACTTCGAAGTAGTTGTTACCAGACATCCGTGCCACCCTCACGCCCTTCCGCAACCCGCCACAACAGTGCTGAGTCTCCGTCCAGCTGCTACCATGACGTCGTCTCTCCTACCTATTCCACCTCCATACGCTGCATGTGCACTGTCGCCTGTGTGACCTCCCGGTCGCCGAGCGTCGACCGATTAATCTGCGCCCTCTTAACCGTTCCGTCCGGTCCCGTCGCTGTAACCTCCAGCGTCTGGTCCGTGTTGTATTTGTACGTAAGGTGCAGCGGCGCATGCTTCGGCAACCCGCGTGGCAACGGAAGAACCATCTCTGCGATTTGGTAGTCCGCGAACCGTATTTCCGATGTCTCCTCCTGCCGGTCGTCAAGGCCTTGCACGACCCTGAATACCACCTTGCTCTGGTTTTCAACTACTGTCCAGAGGTCTCTCTGATCTCTAGCACAGGGGACCTCTGTCATCTTTTCTATCATTACATGGTTGTACTCGGTCCGCTCGTCGCTTCCCACCAGGACCACGCCCAGACTGTGCGACGCGCCATCGATGACTCGGATAGCAGAAGCACCGTAGCGCTCCTTGATGGCCTCGGCCACACCCGCGTTCTCATCAGGTTCGTCCTCGATCTCCCGAAGGGCTGCGTGAATCGCGGCGCCGAGCGCGACCGCGTCATCAGGATTGACTTCCTGCGGATTGATATCCTTGCAGCTGATGCCCCTGACCATCTCCTGAATCATCGGCATCCTCGTGGAACCGCCGACCAATAACACCGTGTCTATGTCCCTCCACGTCATCGTGGCGTCAGTAAGGACCATATCGCACAGTTCTCTACATTGATCAACGAGATCTCTCGTCAGATCCTCAAACCCCTCGCGGGTCAATTCGACGCGGGTGGTCTTGCCTCCGGATCCGCACACGATTGTCGTCTTCTGTCGTTTCGACAGCGTCTCCTTTGCCGCGGTCGCCTCCAGTTGGAGTTCCTGGGCTGCGTGTACGTCCTCCAGTGGGTCCGAACCATGTTCCGCTTCGAAGGCGGTCGCAACATGCACCGCGATTTTGTCGTCCCAGTCCTTGCCACCGAGGCGATGGTTACCGTTCGTCTGGATCATGCGGATCGTCGAGCCTATAATCTCCATCAGCGTTACGTCGAAAGTCCCGCCGCCAAGGTCGAATACGAACACGCGTTGGTCCTGGCCCAGCTTGTCGACTCCGTACGCGAGTGCCGCTGCGGTAGGTTCGTTGAGCAACTGGAGGACGTTCAGTCCGGCAATCCTGCCAGCGTTGCGGGTTGCTTCGCGCTCCGCGTCATGAAAATAGGCCGGCACGGTAATGACCGCATCGGTGACCTCTTCGCCCAGAGATGCCTCTGCGTCCTGCTTGAGTTTCTTCAGGATCACGGCGGACAACTCGTCCGCCGAGTACTTCTTGTCCTTGAACTCCCGGTAGTAATCCTCCAAAGACCGACCCATTTCCCGCTTGACGAACTCTACAACTTGGTCAGGAACCGCTTTAGCCAGGCGCTTGGCGGTCTTTCCCACCGTCATGAGGTCGTCCTCAAACATGATTGCCGAGGGCGTAATCCGGTCGGAGTCCGAGTTCGGCAAGATCTCTGGCTTGCCGTATTCGTTGACGTGCGCGACCGCCGAAAAGGTGGTGCCGAGATCGATTCCTACCACTTTACCCATCCACTTGACCTCCGCCACGATTCGCGAGCGGCGTGTGCCTCAAGATCGTGACTTCCTCCGGCCTGACGACCTTCCCGCGCCAATAGAATCCGTGCTTGTGGACGCTCGTGACCAGGTTGTCCTGCTCCGGGTCCCGAGTTGGCTTCACGTCGATTGGTTTGTGTAGCTTTCTGTCGAGCCTGTGGAGCCGTTCTCGAGCAGAAACATCCAAGTGGTCTTCGTACGACTCGACATCCATGCGAGCTAGAACTTCCTTCAGTTGGAAACGAAAATTCTCCATGTTCGTGCTGAACTGCAGCAGCCCATGTTCCGTCTTCGAGTTGGGAATGGACCGAAGTTGGGATTCGAGCCGGAGGAAGCTGTCGTAGAGCCTGATGAGATTGTGGACTATTGGCTTATGGATGGCCTCGAGCAGGAAGCTCCCCTTGTATCCCTCCAGCTCGCGGTACAACTTGTCAAATGCCTCCTGGTGGCTCTTGTTTCGAGCGATCTGTCCTTCGAAGAGATCGCGCAACGCCGAAAGGCAGTGCTCTATCTCCTGCAGATACTCCGGCCGTGCTGCAGGCTCGCTTCGGGACCCGACTGCCTGAGGCGATGTGTCATCGCTTCCGGTGGCGGGGTCCGTCATCCCCGCATCCGGCGGGGCCGGTTCTTGTTCCATAACGGCAGCCTCCGGTTGCTGCTTCGGGATCGGCAGCGGCTGAGAAATGCAGGCGGTTTTTCTCTTGCCGCGGACCGCTGCTGCAAATCCATTAGGTCCTCGCGCCAATGTCGTCCCCCGCCAGCAGCCTCTCAGCTCCGCACGGCTGGCTGTCCCCGCGCTTGTGGCGTCATTGGTGGCTTGGAACTGACGACTCTCCATTTCCGCAGGTCGTTCCTCGGGCCTCTGGGGATGTTCGCGCAATGTGCCGTGCGAGGGGTCCCGCTGGCCGCGCCCCCATGGGTTCCTCGTCGTTGCTTCGCTGTCCCGCCTCATTCATGCGCCGCCGAAGTAGAACGACAGCCCAACCCGCAGCGCCGCGGTGCCTCCCGAGCGCCGCCCCCCCCGCCAAGTCGCCATGAAGTCGAACGAGCTCCGCTGGTCTGAGGTGAATCTGCGGATCCCGCCGCCGGCGTCGTAGACGAATCCGCCGAGCCCCCCGAAGCCCGTTCCGACGCCCCCCGTCACGAACGGCACCGTGAGAGACTCGCCGATGAAGTTCTGCGACACCCGGGCGAACAGTGCCCCGGTCGTTCCTCCGCCGGCGTACGCCGCGACCACGTCACCCCCGTACTCCAGCCCGCTGTGGGTAAACCTCGAAAAGCCCCCCGTCGCCGTCAGGACCGAGTGCTCCCCCATCGTCGCCGCTCCGCTGACGCTCACTCTCGACAGGCCCCGCACGTCGAGCCGTTGCGCGGCACTGTCGCTCGCCATCGCCAGTGCGCTCACGAGAATCACCAGCGGCCACACCGTCACTCTCGCCTTCATCATCTTCCGGTCTCCTTCTCGTCTTGCCTGCGCTTGCCGGTCGTGGCTTTGTCGGTTCTTGCCCCCGCGGGCTCCGCGTTCCTTCTGTCTGCCCGTGCTCACGGGTACAGGTGCTGTCTCAGTGGCCAAGTCAGATCGCGACATGGTAGAGGTATGGAAGTATAAGGAGCGGAAGGATCGGCGGCCACGGCGTAGAGCACCTGCTGGACATCGAGCTTCGCGGAGCTTCGGCCGCTCGCGGGCGCCCGTGTGAAGCTGGTGCAGTGATGGTCATACTCTGGTGTTGTATCGCAATCAGCGTCTAGCAGCCCGTGGCGAAAGTCAGGGGATCCGCACTCGACCGGCTCGATCGAGTTCCGTACACTGGACGGCATGGCGATGGGCAAGAAACCGGCGGCTCGACAGCCGTCGCCGATGTGGGTGACCACGGCGGACCTTCCGACGAACGCCGGGCATCCCTTCTTCGAGCGTCTGAACCGGGTCCTGGAGGAGGCAGGCTTCGACGCCTTCGTCGAGGGACTGTGCGGGGCGTTCTACGCTGCGCGGATGGGCCGGCCGAGTCTACGGCCGGGCCGGTATTTCCGTCTGCTGTTCATCGGCTATTTCGAAGGGTTGTCCTCCGAGCGGGGGATCGCGTGGCGGGTGGCCGATTCGCTGAGTCTGCGGTCGTTTCTGGACCTGGACGTGACCGAGGCGGCACCGGACCACTCGACGTTGTCGCGCACGCGGCGGCTGATCGACGTGGAGACGCACGTGGCGGTTTTCACGTGGGTGTTGGAGCGGCTCTCCGCTGCAGGCCTGTTGCGGGGGAAGACGGTCGGCATCGATGCGACGACGCTGGAAGCGAACGCGGCGATGCGGAGCATCGAGCGTCGGGACACGGGCGAATCCTACGAGGCGTTCATTCGGCGGTTGGCGGAAGCGTCGGGGGTGGAGACACCGACACAGGCGGATCTGGCTCGGTTCGACCGGTCGCGGAAGAACAAGAAGACGTCGAACAAGGAGTGGAAATCGCCGCAGGACCCGGACGCGAAGGTCGCGAAGATGAAGGACGGCCGGACGCACTTGGCTCACAAGGCCGAGCACGGGGTCGACATGGACACGGGGGCCATCGTGTCGGTGACGGTGCAGGATGCATCCGACGGCGATACGGCCACGCTGCCGGAGACGCTGATCACGGCGGCCGAGCAGGTGGAGTTGGTGGCGCCGGACGGTCCGGGGGTCGAAGAGGTGGTCGCCGACAAGGGGTACCACAGCGACGCGACGCTGGTGGCCCTCGGCGAGGTGGGGGTTCGGAGTCACGTATCGGAGCCGGAGCGCGGCCGGCGCTGCTGGCAGGACAAGAGGACGGGAGAGACGCCGCCGGAGAAGCGCGCTGCGCAGAAGGCGCTGTATGCGAACCGCCGGCGTGTGGGCGGGCGGCGGGGTCGTCGCCTGCAACGCTGCCGGGGCGAGGTGGTGGAGCGTTCTTTCGCACACATGTATGAGACAGGGGGAATGCGTCGGGTGTGGGTGCGCGGTCACGAGAATGTCCGCAAGCGGGTGCTGATCCAGGCGGCCGCCTGCAACATCGGGCTGCTCCTGCGCCACCAGACCGGCATCGGTACGCCCCGGAGCCTGCAGGGGCGGGCTCTTTCGGCGATTTGCCGCCTGATCGACCGTCTGATCGACCGCTGGGGGCGTCTGACGCGCGCCTGGGGGTTCAAATGGACACCGACGGCCCTCGTCGGCTCAATTGCTCATCGCCAAGCTGCCTGAACAGCAGGGCTCAGCGATCAGACTTCTTCCACGGGCTGCTAGCCGAGATGCCGGCGGGTCGGCGGCCGTGTCACCTCACGCAGCGAGTGCCTCGGGCGGAAGACGAAGCCTGTTCGAGGAGACGCCGTCGACCTCGGCACCGGCCGCAGTGCCGGTTCTACGGCCGGCAACCCTGCGCTCGGGCTCCGGTGTCGCCCCTTATCGGTTTCCGTCTTGCGAGGCCAGTGAGTTGCGAATGTCGATCAGGAGCGCCAGCACGCCGCAGAGCGGACCGGCTACAAGGACACCGGCCACGCCCCCCGCGACCAAGCCGCCCAGGAATCCAATCAGCGAAAAGCCTCCGAACATCGAGTTGCCGGCGAGGCCGCCGACCGCCAGGGCGACCGCCGCTGGCAGTCCAAACGCCACGAGCGCGTTGATCGCGCTCAACCAATCGGCCAGAAACCGATTGACCCGTTCGTGAAAGCTCATTGTTCACCGTCCTCCCAGGACCTCGAGGAACGATTCCCACCGCTCCGCCGAAACACTTCCGCATAGATCGACGGGAGGCGGCTCGCCTCCTCCCGTATCAGTGGCGCCATCCCGCTCAACGCCGCTTCGGTCAGCGCAGCCAGCTCCTCACGCTCGCGTGTGAACCGGTCAGCCGAGGTCGCTGACTCCAAGTTCCGACGAGCCCCCGTGAGGGCTCTGCGACATCCGACAGGCGTCGACCGGGGGTTCTGGCCGCGTCGTACGCTTCGCGCTTGGTCATCCCTCCCAACGGTGGGGAAGGGACGATCGGGACAGCGATTCGCGTTGTCCGCTGACTCGTCCTGGACCGCGAACTTCTCGAGCTCCGCTCCCAGCTTCTCGACCTCCGCGCGATAGATGTGCTGATCCACTCGGCCAGAAACCTCGGCAATCCACGGACCGCGGGTTGTTCCCCAATCCGCTCACGGTCGCGCAACATGCCCGCGGGCGGCCCGAGGAGCGCAACCGGCGTCCGCGTGCCCGACCTCTGGACCCCAACCGGGGAATCAGGGTCGCCGGGCCGGTTGCCACACGACCTGGATCTGAGTCGCGTTTGCGGGACTCCGCCTGTCGCCCGTCCCGGATGCCTCTTCCTCTCCACGTGGTCCGCTGACAGAAGCGTGGGCGGTGCGATCCTCATGTGAAGGTGATAGTATCTCTGCAAGGTGTAGTTCATCAAGAGATAATATCGGTATAGCGTTATATCCTCCAACTGCTTGCCGGCCATGCACTTACGGAGAATCGTCCCGCGTACAATCGTGTCGTGCCATCAACCAGATGGGGAGCCGCCCTCGCCGCCCTTCTTCAGGAACGCGGGTGGACGCAGAAGGAGTTGGCGAGCGCGGCGCAGCTGCGGCCGAACACGTTGACGGCGATAATCCGGCACGGGGGAGAAACCGACACCCGCACGCTACGCCGTCTCGCGCGCGTCCTCGACGTTGATGTCGCCGAGTTGCTCATGACGCCGGAACAGCGGCTGATCCTTCAGACGCACCGCGAGCGCATCATCGAGCGGATCACCGCATCCGTGCTCGATCAGATCCGAGAAACGGTCCACGAGCTGGTACGGAACGAACTGGCGAAGGCCGGCGTGTCGACGGACCTGATGGACACGCCCGAGGTGGCGGCGCCTCCGCGGCCCCTCGAGCCCTCGCGCATGCCTGAAGAGCCGGACGCCACCGATCGAGAGCGCACCGACGTCAGCCGAGAACGCTGACCTACCCGCTCTTCTCTTGCGCCGGCGCCGTCAGCGCCAGATCCAGAGCCTCGTCGATCATCGAGACGTAGTGCACGCGGATCCCGCGTCGCAGGTCTGCGTCGAGGTCCTCGTTGATCTCGCTCTCATTCTGTTTCGAGAGGATCACCTGCACTATCCCGACCCGGCGGGCGGCCAGCACCTTCTCCTTGATGCCGCCGACGGGGAGCACGTTTCCCGAAAGCGTGATCTCGCCGCTCATGACGACGTCGGTGCGTACGGGGCGGCCGGTCAGTTCGGAGACCAGCGCGGCGACCATCGTCACGCCGGCCGACGGTCCGTCCTTCGGAACGGCGCCTTCCGGCACGTGCAGGTGCACGTCGGTCTTCGCGTAGAACCCCGGGTCGATGCCGTAACGGGCGGCATTGGCGCGCACCCAGGACAGCGCCGCCTGCGCCGACTCCTTCATCACGTCGCCCAGGTGTCCGGTCAGGGTCAACGCGCCGGCGCCAGGCATCCGGCGCGCTTCTACGAAGAGCACCTCGCCGCCTGCCGGCGTCCACGACAACCCCATCGCCACGCCGGGGTGACCCATGCGCTCGGACAATACCGCGTCGACGCGCCGCGGCGCGCCGAGCATGTCCGCGACGGTCCGTTCCGTGATCTCGGCCGGCGACTCGTCCCCCTCGGCCCGCCGGAGCGCCACCTTGCGGCACACGGCGCCGATCCGGCGTTCGAGCTCGCGGACCCCCGCCTCGCGCGTGTAGCCGTGAATCAGCGCGCGAAGCGCCCCGCCTGTGAAACGGACCCGCGCGGCCGTCAGGCCGTTGTCGGCAAGCTGCCGCCCGACCAGGTGCGACCCGGCGATCCGGAGCTTCTCGTCGGCGGAGTAGCCCGGCAGCTCGATCACCTCGAGGCGGTCTTGCAGCGGGACCGCGATCAGGTCCCGCACGTTCGCCGTGGCGACGAAGAACACTTCCGACAGGTCGAACGGCACTTCGACGTAGTGGTCGGCGAAGCTGTCGTTCTGCACCGGGTCGAGTATCTCGAGCAACGCCGACTCCGGGTCGCCGGCGCTGCGCCCGGTCCGTTCCATCTTGTCGATCTCGTCCAGGACCCTCGGTCGACGGTCAAAACCGGCCATTAGTGGACAGTTGAAAACCGGCCATTTCCGATAGCGCCCCGAGACGTTGACGCCGACCGGGAACTGCACGTTCCTGCGCGGCATGAGCAACGTCTTGACCGAAGAGCCGCTTGCAAAACTCCGGGGGATTGGGGCTGGACGCCAGTTCTGAGCTCGCTTGATGAACACCATTTCCACTGGATCGCCGGCTGGATATCTTGTCGGGAGAACCGGCGGCACATCGAGAGGTGGAAATCGGATGTTGCGATGTGTTCTTGACCGCGCGTTGGGACACCGGTGGGTGACTGCCGCCCGTCGGGCCCCGAGGGGCGTTGCCGGCGGTGCACCGGTTATGTCACCAGGCGTACGAGCTGGTCGGCGGTGAGTGCGAGCACGGCGAACATGCAGTGGCACATCACTTTCGCGGTGCCACGGACCCGGACATGGCGACCACCGAACTCGTCCTTGAGACGGCCATTGACGCGCTCACCCGCCGTACGCTCGTTGTAGCGAACCTGCTCGGCAAGCTGGAAGCCGAGATTCTTCAGGCGCCGGGCTTCGGTTCGCAGTTCCTCCGCCAGCGTCTTGTCGCGGCGGGGGTTGGTGTCAATCAACGGGACGTGGCCGAGTGAGCGGCTGTGCTGACGGATCGGTTCCGCGTCGTAGGCGGCGTCCATCAGATCGTACAGATTGGTCGTCCGCTCGGCCGACAAGGTCGCCAGCGGAATGGCGGCTTGGCTGTCGTGCAGGGAGGCGGACGTCAGCAGGCAACTGATCGGAATCTGGCCGTCGGCCACGTCGAGGTGCAGCTTGTATCCGACCCAGGTGGACTTGTAGCCCTTGCTGTCCTTCTTCATGCCCACGTCACAGTCGGTCGGCAGGTCGTCGAGCATCTCTGGCAGGGTCATGGCCGCCTGCCGGTCGAGGCGCTTGAGGACCTTCGGTTGTTCCTCACCCTTCTTCGGCCGTCCCCGTTTGCGCTTGGGCGGCAAAGGTGCCTTCTGCTTCGCGGCCGGCTTCTCGCGGGCCTCGATGGCCGTCGAGTCGCGGGAGAGGTGGCCCACCAGCCGGTCGCGGTGGGTATTCAAGATCAGCGCTTCGTGCACGCGCTGGGCCAACTGCGTGTCCGAGAACTCGGCGAAGGCGCGCGAGAAGACCGACTCGCTCGGCACCTCGCTCTTCCGCTCCCAGCCGCAGATGCGCCGCAGCGCCACGTCGGTGACCAAGCGGTCCAGCAGCACGCGCGTCGTCGGCATGTCGTAGACCGCCTTGGCCACGAAGGCCCGCGCCATCGCCGCGCGGTCCTTGGGCGGACGCCCCGGCACTCGGAAGCGCCGGGGAATCATCTGCTCGATACGGATGACCTCGAGGGTCTGCACCAACTGCTGTTGTTTCTCGGTCAGCGGACCCAGCACGCACTCCAACTGGGGAAACAGGGCATGCTGGATTGACTGCCAGTAGGGCGCGAAGGCGACGCACAGGCGATTCATGGCTGGTTGACCGCTCCTTCCAACTACTGTATGGTACCGGTCAACGCGGATGTCAAGCACCGAATCGATGGCCTACGATGCGGCGATGCGCCGGTACGAGAAGCAATACGACGGGCTCAAGGCGGAACTGCAAACGCTCGGATTCATAGGACAGGGCTCCGTCTCCACCCGCCGGATAACGTGTGGGAGGCCCGCCTGTCGCTGCCACTACGAGCCGGAGGCCCGTCACGGCCCCTACCACTACTGGACGCGCAAGGCGCGCGGAAAGACTGTCGGCTTGAAGCTCACCGAAGACGAACTCGTCCTGTATCGGGAGTGGATCGCGAACAACCGGGAGCTGGAACGGATCGTGAGGGAAATGCGCCGCATCTCTTCGCGCGCGCTTGCCCTCACAACCGGCAGACAGGCTCCATGAACCCCCGTGTCGCCGGCTTCCCGGGCGCGGTGGCGGTCACTGCCATCCAGCGGACGCTGCATCCCGCCCGCTGACCGTCCCCCGCCCTGCCGCCTCGGGCAAGGGAAAACTCGGCCGATCACGCGTTTCGCAAGAGGCTCCGAAGAGAAACGACAGCAGGTTCTGGCGCTGGGGCGCCTCGGCTGGTCGCTGCGGCGCATCGAACGGGAGACCGGGGTGCGGCGCGAGACGGCCAGCGGCTACCTGAAGGCCGCCGGGCTGGTGGTGCCGCGCCGCGGCCGCCCTCGCACCCGGCCGTCAAATCCGGCCATTTCCGCGCCGGTGTCCACCGACCCCTCGTCGGCGCAACCCGCCGTCGGCACCGTCACGGGGACCGCCACTCCCGCGGTCGGAGACCGCCCCACTCGTGCGCCGCGGGCGAGCGCCTGCGAGCCCTACCGCGAGCTGATCGTCGAGGCGCTCGGCCGGGGCCGCAACGCCATGGCCATCTGGCAGGACCTGGTCGATGACCATGGCTTCCCGGCGGCCTATGCGAGCGTGCGGCGCTTCGTCGCGACCCTTCGGCAGCAGCCCGCCGTCGAGGCCCGGGTGGTCATCACCACAGGCCCAGGTGAAGAAGGTCAAGTTGATTACGGGGACGGACCGATGGTCCGCGACCCGGCGACCGGCAAGTACCGGCGGACACGACTCTTCGTCTTGACCCTGGGCTACTCGCGCAAATCGGTGCGGCTGCTGGTCCACCGCTCCAGCACGCAGGTCTGGGCCGAGCTCCACGAGCGGGCGTTTCGGCGGCTGGGCGGCACCGTACGGGTCGTCGTCCTCGACAACCTCAAGGAGGGCGTGCTCACCCCGGACATCTACGACCCGACGCTCAATCCGCTCTACCGCGACGTGCTGGCTCACTACGGCGTCGTCGCCCTGCCGTGCCGCGTCGGCGACCCCGACCGAAAGGGCAAGGTCGAGGCCGGCGTCGGCCACGCGAAGAAGACCCCGCTGCGCGGCCTCCGCTTCGAGCAACTCGACCAGGCCCAGGCCTACCTCGACCGCTGGGAGCGGCGCTGGGCCGACACGCGCATCCACGGCACGACCAAGCGCCAGGTCGCCGCCATGTTTGCCGAAGAGCGTCCGGCGCTCGGCCCGCTGCCGCTCGAGCCGTTCCGCTATTACCAGTACGGCCAGCGTACCGTGCATCTCGACGGCTGCGTCGAAGTCGCCTCGGCCTACTACAGCGCGCCGCCGGGCTGGATCGGCCGGCGCGTCCACGTCCAGTGGAACGACATCCACGTCCGCCTGCTCGACCCCCGCACCGGCCAGCTCCTCGGCGAGCACCTGCGCGCGCCGCGGGGCTGGCATCGCATCGCCGACCCAGACCGGCCCGCCCGCACCCCGCCGAAGACCCTCGCCCTGCTCGCGGCCGCCAAGCGGGCCGGCCCGGGGATCGCCGCCATCTGCGACCACATCCACCGCCACGACGGGGCCGCCGGCGTCCGCCGCATCCTCGGCGTCCTCGCCCTCGCCAAGAAGCACGGCCCCGTCGTCGTCGAACAGGCCGCCTCGGCCGCACTCGAACTTGGCATGCCCACCTACCGCTTCGTCAAGCGCTACCTCGACCGCCGGCCCGTCGCGCCGCTGTCACTGCGTCAGGTCGACCCGCTCATCCGGCAACTGACCCTCTACCGCGATCTGATCGACCGCAGAACAGGAGACTCGTCATGAATCTCGTCGAACTCGACCAGGCCCTGCGCAAGCTCCGCCTCTCCGGCATGGCCGACGTCCTCGACACGCGCCTGCTCCAAGCCCAGACCGACCAGATGGCCCCGATCGACCTGCTCGCGGCCCTCGTCAACGACGAGCTCCAACGGCGCCAGGACCGGCTGCTCGCCCGGCGACACAAGCAGGCCCGGTTCCGCGACCCCGACCGCGCGCTCGATGGCTTCGACTTCGCCTTCAACAAGAAGATCAACCGCGCCCTCGTCTTCGAACTCGCCACCGCGCGCTTCATCGACCAGCGCGAAGACGTCCTGCTGATCGGCCCGCCCGGTACGGGCAAGAGCCACATCGCCCAGGCCATCGGACGCGCCGCCATCCAGCAGGGCTACCGCGTCATCTACCGCGAGGCACACACCTTCCTCGAAGAGCTCGCCGAGGCCACCCTCGCTGACACCCGCAAGGCCTACCTGGCCGAGCTGACCCGCGTGCCCCTGCTCATCATCGACGACCTCGGCATGCGCAAGCTGCCCCACACCGCCGCCGAGGACCTGCTTGAACTCATCATGCGCCGCTACGAGCGGGCCTCCACGCTGCTCACCTCGAACCGCCCGGTCGACGACTGGGGAAAGCTGCTCGGCGACACCGCCGCCGTCACCGCGCTGCTCGACCGCCTGCTCCATCACGCGCATGTGCTCAAGTGCGGGCCGCGCAGCTGGCGCACCAAGGTCCAGACAGCCGCGGGTGGGAGGTCGACCGATGGGCTCCGTCACGAGTAGCTACGCGACGGGCGGCGTGTCAACGCGCTGCGCGCGTCCTCCGCGTGCGCTCCGGCCCTGTCGGGTGACACGCCGCCCGTCGCTCCGCTCAGAGAGCCGCTATGGGCCTTGCGGCCCAACTTTCAGGAGACCCAGATCCTTGCGCCTACGCGAGCCTATGAAGTAGAACTCACGTGCCGTCTCGGGACGCCGGAAATGGCCGGATTTGCGGTGTCCACTAATGGCCGGTTTTGACCCGTCCACCGAGGCCAGGACCAGCACCGGGTTCTTCACCCCGATGCGGACGAGCTCGCGCACGATCCGGCCCGGCTGCGCGCCCCTCCAGGTGCGGTTGTGTCCGCGCAATTCCGTTTCGTCGCTGAGGCCGCCGCACGTGATCGCGGCGAGCTTTCTGCCCAGCGCGTCGGCGATGCTGCGAGCGAGCGACGTCTTGCCGACGCCGGGTGGACCGATGAAGCAGAGGATCGATCCCTTCGCGCCACCACCGAGCTCTCGCGTGGCCAGGTACTCCAGAATCCGCTCCTTCGCCGTCGCCAGCCCGCTGTGCCGCTCGTCGAGCAGCTTCCTGGTGCGCGGCAGGTCGATCCGCGCCTCGTCGCGCGCGTTCCACGGCAAGCCGATCAGCCACCGGAGATAGTCGAAGCGGCTGTTGTAGTCCGAATCGCCCGGCGAACTCGTCAACAGCAGTTCCAGCTCCCGTTTCCCCTGGCGCCGCACTTCCGGCGGCAGGTCGCCGAGCTCGATCACCGCCCGAAGCCGTTCGACGTCGGGCAGGCCTTCGCCGCGGCCTGTCCGCGTGCCGAGCACCTCGCCGACCATCTTCTCGGTCACCGTGACCTTCGCCGGGGGCCGGTCGCCCGGCGTCTCCAGCCGGAGCGCCGCCCTCCTGCAGAACGCGGAGACCGCGCGGTCGAGGGCGCGCAGGCCCATCTCGTGCGCGTGGTCGTGGATAATCGCCCGCAGCGCCCCGTCTTCGAACTCGATCAGATCGCTCGTCAGCCCGTGGTCCAGGATCCGCGCCGGCACGAGCATCCGCTTGGCGATCTCCAGCTTGTCGACCTCCGAGTAGCCGGCGATCTCGATCACCTCCAGGCGGTTGCGCAGCGCCGTCGGGATCCGGCCGAGCACGTTCGCCGTGGCGATGAACAGCACCTCGGACAGGTCGAACGGCACTTCGACGTAGTGGTCGTGAAATGCGGCGTTGCGCGTCGGATCGAGCGCGTCGAGCAGCGTTACGCCCGCAACCTCGCCTATCTTGTCGATCTCGTCGAGCATGAACACGGGGTTCCTCGCCCCGACGCTTCGCAACTGCTGGATGATCTGCCCCGGCTGCGCCCCCGCGAACAGGCTGTGATCGCCGCGCACGTCGGAGGCTTGCCGCATGCCGTTGCACGACATGTCCGCGAACCGGCGGCCGAGCGCCTCGGCGGTGCTCGCCGCCAATGACGACTTGCCCACGCCGGGCGGCCCGGCAAAGCAGAGGACGCTTCCCCGCACGTCGCGCTTCCGGCGGCGCACGGCAAGGTATTCGAGGATGCGCTCTTTCGGCTCCCGGAGTCCGAAGTGCCGTTCGTCGAGGACCCTGCGGGCGCGTTCGAGATCGAGCGTGTCCGCCTCGCCGCCGGGCCACGGCAGGTCGGCCAGACACCGAAGGTACTCCATCGTCTTCGGGTCGGTCTTGGCCGAGAGGCGGTCGATCTCGGGCTGCAGCCGCGCCCGCACCTCCCTTGGCATGCCGCACGTGTCGAGCTTGCCGCGGAGTCTGGCGACCGGATCCTTCAACTGCTTCCGGGCATCCTTGAGCTTCTGCTGCAGAAACCTGTCGCCTTCCGATCTCAGCTCTTCCTTCAGGGGGTCGTCCCCGCGGTGCACCAGCACGCGCTCGTAGCGCTCGATCCTGGCCTGCAGGGCGCGTGTGTAGATCCTGTCCGGCGTCATCATGTCGTCGAGCGCCTCGACCACGAACGCGTTCAGCGTGCGCACGCGTGTGCACGGATCGAGCATGTCGAGCCACTCCTGCTGGAGACGTACCGTGACCTCCAGATCCGGAATCTTCTGGATCAGGCTGACCGCGATGAAGTCGGCGGCCACGTCGAGAAATCGCACGGGCCGCTCCGGCGCTTCGTTCCCGCCGTCCTCCCGGCCTTCCGCTTGGTCCGGGAACTCGTCGTCGAGCCGGGACTGCTTGTCGTACTCGCGGCCGACGTGCTCGTCGTACGCGCGCCCGACCTGCTCGATCGCTGCCAGCGTGTCCAGCAGATTGCTTCCCGACACGGCATCGAGTCCCGGAGACTGGCGGATCAGCTTCACGAAATTCTCCCGGAGTTCCGGGAAGTCGGCGCAGGCGCCGAAGATGGGGTACACGGGATTGCGGCCGGGCCGATGGCCCTGGTCGCTGACGCGGGCGTACGTCTGCACGTACAGGCTCGCTTCCTTGGAACCGTGCCGCGCGGTGACAAGGACCGTGCCCAGCGTGCAGACTGCGGCGGGTACGCCATCGTCCTCGCGCGGCTGGCTGAACCGGGAGCGGAACTTGATGAGGGTCGCGGGCTCGTTTCCCAGCCGCACCGTGGCGCGGCCCTGCTCGACGAGCTGGAAGAGCGGGTCCGTCTGGCTCACCGTCAGCGTCACCGTCTGGTCGGGGAACAGGACCGTATCTGGAAGCTCGAAGGTTGGCAGGGCCGACACACGCATCGGCCAATCGCCGAGGTCGCCGAGAGGGGGCATGACCTCGAGCGTGTCCCAGAACGCCGCGTCGGCGAACAGGTCGAGGAGTTCTTCCAGCCTTGGCGGAGCGGACCCCCATCCGGCCCAACAGATGAGCTCGTTGAAGAAGGACGATCCCCTGAGCTCCATTTCATTTCTCCATCGGGTTCCAACAGCAGATCGTCGCGGTCAGGAACGCCGCTTCGATCAGGTCGACCCCACGCCGGCGAGCGCTGAGTCAGGCAGGGGCTGCCGGCGTGGCGGCGTCGGGATGCAGCAACGACTGCGGAGGCGTATGCACCACAGGCTCCAGAGATCCGGCAGGTGGTTCCGGGCCATCGGCGAGCGGAAGTCAGTTCCTCGCCGCGGCAAGGGCGGGCCATGAACGACATTGCGCGCGAGCCGGTCGAGACCGTGCGCGACCGCTGGCAGACAGCGCTCGCGCAGGGCGGCTGGCACGACGGACCGATCCCGATCATCGACAGCCCGGCCGAGAAAACGTGGATCTGGAGCGACCCGCACTTCGGCGACCGCAGCGCCCTTGAGGCCTTCGACCGGCCGTTCGCCGACGTCGCCGCGATGAACGCACACCTGCTCCGGACCTGGCGCCAGCACGTGCGCGCCGACGAGACGATCATCTGCCTGGGCGACGTCGCGCATCCGGACGCCTGGCGCGACCGGCGCCTGGTCGCCGACATCCGCAGCTGCCCGGGCAGGCGGCTGCTCGTGCTCGGCAACCACGACCTCGACCTCGAGGCACTACGCAAGGCGGGGTTCACGAACCAGTATCGCTTGGCGTTGTGCGCAACGGACCCGCCGCTGGCGCTGAGCCACGAGCCGTTCGGCCTGCTGCCGGCGGGCGCGGTCAGTGTGCACGGCCACCTTCACGAAGGAACCGAGCCGACCGCGCGGCATATCAACATCGCGCTCGAGCAGACCGGCTACGAGCCGATCAGGCTCAGCGCCGTGCTGGCCGAGGTGCGCCGGCGGCTGGCGTTGCAATAGAAGCCATGAGCGGGTGGGAGCAGCTGATCCGAGCAGCGGCCGAAAAGGCGGGCCCCGTCGAATGGCTACGGTCGCTCGACAGCGGGAGCCTCGTGCTGACGCCGGTCGACAGCCGCGGGCTCGATCCGCAGCGCGTGCGAGGCACCGTGGGCGCGGCGCGGGCGCTGAGCCGGGAGATCTGCGACGCGTGCGGCGGACCCGGCGATCCGGTGTGGCCGGCCGGCGGCCGCGGCGGCACGCGCTGTGCCGGCTGCTGCGGCGCGGGCGACGAGGTCCTGCCGCGCGACTGGATGGAGACCCACCGAGGGTCGTGCGCGCGATGTGCCGGCGCGGGCTGCCGGAACGGCGGGAACGTCCACGGACAGCAGTGTAGCAGTCGTAGCTGGGCGGCGGCAGCTTCGCGGCCGTGGTTCTGCTCGGGATGCGGCTGATGCTCGCGCGCCTCCAGGTCGGCCAACGGGAGGATGGTGTCCCGGAGCTCTCTCGAGCCCGGAACACCGTGCCTCTCCTTCCCCGCGGGCCCCCACGTTGCTCAGCGCTCGCTTCCGTAGCCCAACCACGCTGGTAGATTCTCGTTGCACCAGCACGGCGGCAGGGTAGCCTCGATCTCTTTCCCGGCGCTCCGACGATGCAGTCGGTTTGGGTGGCGAGTTCTGGTCTCGATCCTGACCGCCCCTCCGACTACCCGCCCCTCCCGGCGTTCGTCTGTGTAGCCGACGGCCGTCGCCCTCGTTCCTACTCAAAGTGGTCACCGTCGCGCCTTGGCGCCGCCAGGCTCGACCCTCTTGTCGCTGATCGCGTCGATCCGCAGCTCCTCAAGCGTCGTTGCCGCCGCCACACAGCCGCTGCGCAGCCGTCCGGCAGCGAGGCGGCGGATGGCGCCAACCCGCACCGGCGCGTAGCCGAGCTGCTCGACGCACACGTTGATGTGCTGCGGGCCGGCGGCCGGGCGCTGATGCGTATGCCCGTGAACGTTCACAGCGCCCGCCGGGACGCGGACCAGCGGCACGTGCGTGACGAGGAGCGGCGGATCGCCCGGCAACAGCAGGGTCATCGTGGCCTGATCGGCACCCGCCGCAGCGGGCAGGCCGCCGCGGCTGAAGTCGTGGTTCCCGCGCACGAGCAGCTTGCGCCCCGGGCAACCGGCCAGGGACCTCAATCCGCTTGTGGCCAAGGGCCCCAGCGAGGGCGACGTCGCCGGCGCAGATGATCACGTCGTCCGCGGCCACCGCCGAGCGCCAGGTCTCGAGCAGTGCGGCGTCCATCTCAACGACGCTCGCATGCGGGCGGGCAGCATAGCGGATGATGTTGCGGTGATGGAGATGCAGGTCAGACCAAATCCAGGCGCCATCGGCGTCGGCGAGCTCCGCTGCGCGACCCCGCCTGGTCTCGGCAAGCATCCAGCGCGCGCTCTTCGGGGGGAGCCGGCGGCGGTCGCCCGCGCGCAGCGCGGCTTCAAGATCCCGCGCGTAGAACGCTTGCAGCTCGTCGCTGGTCATCCGACCGCCGGGCGGTGGCCGTCGCCCTCGAGCCGGTCGAGCCGCAGCTTCGAGGCCCGCTGACGCACCGCCGCCTCGGTCCGGCCGAGCCGATCGGCGAGCTCGACGAGGCGACGGCCGCCGTGCTCGTAGTCGAGCGCGTCGGCCAGCCGCACGGCCGTATCCTCGGTCGGGGTCCAGCGCCGCGGCATCGACTACACCACCCGCGTGCCGGCGACCGCGTCGCGAAACCCCTCGAGGTGCGTCATCCGTTCGCGGAGACCCTCGCCTGGGACGTCGATCCGGCGGCCCTGGGCACGGGGCTCGTCGGGCACGCTCCGAAACGAAGTGCCGACCGCGGCGAGAAGCGCAGCCCCGACGCCGATGACCGTCCAGGCAGGGGTGTCCATCAGCTGGGAGGGTGGCACGTTACCCCGGCACCACGCCAGTCGCGACACGGAAACCGACAGGATGTGGAATGCTTTGTCGAGCATCTTGAGAAGCACGGACCCTACCGTCAGCGACGCGGCCTCCGTACAGAAAGGGAGTTGACGTCCCTGATGGCGCACTCAAGCTGCGTCCGGATCGCATACACTTGCGGCGCCACGCACGTCTGCACGCTTCGTTTGACGGCAAGTCGCCCAGGAGTTCCATCCGGCAGGATAGGGGCGCCAGGTGCATGCCTGCAGAGCCATCTCCTCGGCATCACCGCCGGCATCCCGACGGCAGTGGTGCCCAAGGCTCGCTGACGACCCGACTACGCGCCACCGCCGGCCCCACTCTCCCCGCCTGCGGCCTTGCCACCGTCGGCCGCCGCAGACTGCTCCCGACGCTCCGCCCAGTACTTCTTCATCCGCTCCGATGTCGCCTTCTTCGCCTCGTCCGACATGCTGCGCCGCTTGCGCGCCGGCTTCGTTGGCTGTGCCGACATCCTCGAGCGCCCCGGCTTTCCGCCGAGCGCCGCAATCGCCGCATCGACTCTAGCGACACGGTCCAGCAACTCGGCCCGTTCGGTCTCGAGCAGTACTATGACATCCTTCATCGCCACTCTCGCTTTCGCCAGTCCGCCATCAACTCCCCTGAGTGGAATAGCATATCGCCATTCCCACGGTGCCTGCGCCGACCACCCTGGAGGTCCCTCGCACCATGCCACCGACCCGGCCCTGCACCGCATCGCGGCCTGACGCTGACCGCATCGCGTGCCGGTCTCTCACCCCGACCGTTTCAGCACCGACCCCCCGAACAGTCAACACAACCTCAAGACTCTGGCCTTCTGGTCCCTGTCCCTCCACCACGCGGAATGCACAAAGTCCTGACAACCCATGACTTGTGACTTTCCACGAAGACGTGTTCCCCCATTGTGCCCACCATTTCGTCTTGGATTCCACAGGAGCGCCGCAGCCGTTGCTGCACGACTGCAGACGGTTCGTCGTCTCGTGGCAACCGTCGACGACACGGTTATGCCCAGTTTTCGGCGACTCGGGTCATGACGTTTTCCAGAACGGAACGGGACGACGCTCGCACGAGCGCACAAGGTCGCGGGGCACGCGTCGCCAATGACGACGAGGCTCTACGACCGAACGGCGGCGCGATCACCGTCGACGAGATCGAACGCATCATCATCGTCGAGCCTCACTCGTATTGCCGACGCTCTCTGCTTCCATGTTCACCTGTGTGGATCCTCACGAATACTGACCGTCCGGCCACCATTCCTGTGTTTCCTGCTGTTGCCAGGATTCGTGTGACGTCCCGCTCGCTACGGAGCGCTGAAGCCTCGATCGCCGCCTCTCGGCTGCCCTCTCGGGCCGCTGCGGCTTCACGTCACGGCGAGACTGCTCCTGCCGTCCGTTCTTCCGGCCTGCATCGGCCTCTCCGGGCAGATGGGAACCATCTTCCCGGGACGCCTCCATTCACGCCCGGATTGAGGCCACGCCTCTGCAGCGCACGTTGCGCGCCGCGTTGGTGTCGCCGCTCTCGTCGTGCCCGTGGGCGACGCACATGGGCTCTCGAGCCGGTTTCTCGGGTCGTTCGGTGGTGCGGCCTCGGATGCGTACCGGGCCGGTGTTGTCTTCAGTTGGCTGGCTGGATCCGGATCTGCAGCTGGTGCCACGCGACCTCGCCCCTCTCGATCAGTTCGAGCAGGCGGTCGTTGTTGCGGGCGCTGGCGATGACTGCGCGGCAGCGTTTGTTTGTGAGGCGTTGCATCAGTGCCGCGTGCCTTCGCGCCCGGTCGGCGTCGTGGAGGTCGCCGGTGAACGACGCTTCGACCGCGAGGTAGGTCCTCTCTCCCTGTGCGTCTATGGTCTCGGCGATGATGTCGCTGGCAACGAAGCTCTTGATCTCATCGTCCCGCAGGTCGGCTCCGTTCTCTCTGGCGACGCGCCTGAGTTCGACTCTCGGAACGATCCGTCGGTACTCGAGATCGAGTTCGTCGGCGATGACCGCGATGTCGGCGCGGGCTTTCGTTTCGGCGTGGGCCCCTTTCAGGATCCCCAAGTCGTTCTTCAGCGTGCTCACGTCGCTCTTCAGCGTGCTCACGTCGCTCTTCAGCGTTCCCAGCTCCTGCGTCAGCAGATCGAGTCGCCTGGTCGTCTCGGCGGCGAATTTCGCGAACAGGGCGGGCAGTTCGAGCAGCTCCTCTCCGAGGAGCTGTTGCCGCAGCGCGGTACGCCATTCCGGGTGCCGCTCGAGTGCGGTCAGGATGTCCTGCAAGCTCCGCACCGGGACGTCGGGTGGTGCTGTCGTGGCCATCTCTTCGCCATTCTACGCGCCGTACGCGCTGTTGGGAATCCGTGCTGGAGCGGTCGGGCACCGACGCCGCGGGCACCGCGTCGGGGGTTCATACGCCTGACCCCGGAGATCAGCCCGAGCCCGAGGAACAACCTGTTCGTGTTCGGTGTGCCGTAACGCTGGCACTGGTCCGTGGTGGTCCGCATCGGTCCAAACCAAGCGGATTTGCAAACGTAAATTGCCGGGGTACTGCCGTCTTTGTAATCCGTGTCAGTCCGGGCCGCTCCGCATCAATCCGGGGCCTGATTGTGGGTGTTACCGTGGGTGTACTGTTTCGGTCGCACGCGGACCGATGCAATGGAAAGGCTGACAGCCAAGCGGACCGAAACGCTCCGGAAGCCGGGCCGGTATCAGGCGGGCGACACGGTGTACCTGGTCGTGGCCAAGGGCCGGATGGGCAGAGTTAACAAGCGATGGGTTCAACGGCTCCACGTGCAAGGGAAGCGGCGCGATATCAGCATCGGTACGTACCCGGCCGTCACGCTGTCCGAGGCTCGGGAGCGGGCGCACGACAACCGCCTGACGACGAAGCCGGGCGGCGACCCGTCCGGACGTGCGTCGACCGTGCCGACGTTCGGGGACGTGTCCGCCAAGGTCGAGCGAGGGGGCCAGTGGCGCGGCCGGCCACTAGAGACGCGGCGGCGGACCCTGGCGCGGTACGCCGCGCGTCTGATGGGCCGACCCGTCGACCAGATCGACCGCGCGGCCGTGCTCTCGGTGCTCGGGCCGCTCTACCGCTAGCGGCATCGCTCACGGTGCTCAAGCACCCAACGGCCGCACCTCAATCGACTCCTTCCACCGCGAACCACTCTCCGCCGCACGTACGGACCTCCCAGCACATTCAACGGAACGACACAAACACCGCAATCATCGCCAATACCAGCGACAGGATCGCCCAAGTCGTCCCCTGAAGCCCCTTCGACTCCTTACGTACCTCCTCGAGTTCCCGCTTCAACTCGTTGATGGCACCGCGCGCAGCATTCGTCGGCAAGTAGTCTATCAGCGTCTTCGCCTGATAGTGGCCCCTATAACCCGCCGTCGGCCACAACACCTTGTGAAACTCGATAGTGGCATAGTGATGTCGCCGTTTAAGCAAAATCGGGCTGCTAGACGTATTAAAAAGCAAACAAAACAACGGCCCCCGAAAGCCTGGGTCCACCTGTGGTCCATTCGACAAAATAACTCCCTGACAGAACAGTCCAACGGTCAGGTCGAACCTTCCTGATATCTCTCTCGGTAAGTCCGCAATCTCATGTGACGTCACAATTGCGTAATCGTACGGCTCTAGCGTCAAAATCGGTTCTTCGTCCGAAAGCCTATGGATCTGCCCGCCGTAGAAATACTCATCGCCCAGCCGCAGGTCATATGATGCTCCCTCCACCTTACCCGGCTCCGCGTTCTCGAGGAGCGTCCCGCACGCCAACAGCCGCCCAATAAGCGAACCCGGCAGTACTCCGCTGCGCTCACGCGTCGCCCACAGGCCCGCGATCAAATCGGCCACCTCCTCAGGGCTCCCTTCTCACCCGGACCGGTCACGACTACTGCCGCATCGAGCGCGGGAAGGAGGGCGTCCTCACCGTCGAGGCCCTCACCGGGGAGGCGGGCTGATGGCAATCAAGGGCCGTGACCGCGAGTTTCGGGCCAAGAAGCTCTCGTACGTCGACTTCAAGCCGCTCAACATGGATCGGGTGCTGACCATGCTGTTCCCGCGGCTCCGATTTGACGGGTACGGTACGCGCCGGCCGCCCCGGAAGCACGATCTCACGGTCGGAGACTTCGCCCGCGAGTACACGAAGGACCCGCGAATGTTCGCGGGCTTCGGCGATCACCTGGACGTCGTCGAGCGCTGGATCGAGACAGATCTGATGGACATGGTGAACCGCGGCAGGCCGAATCAGGCGTTGGCGGCGCCCCGGCCTCTCCACGGGAACACCTACAAGTTCCGGAACGCTCGCCACGCCCGTGACTACGGCGCGGCGGAGCAACTCTATTGGATGCTCTACGCGGCCCGCGGCGGCCGCGGCCAGGCCGCCCGCGATGCGCTCCGGCGCTTCTTCTTCGCGGGTGTGGACCTGCATACCGACCGGTACGACACGTCTGCTCAGATCGACGTGGAGACACAGGCGCTGCTGCACTTCGACCGTCAGGTGACGGTGGATATGAAGGACTCGCAGGAACCGGAGCGCTTTCCGCCGCTGTGCGTCGGGCAGGTCGATCTGCTGGCCGACGACGTGCTGCGGCTGCTGGCTTACGAGCGCCACGTGCCGCGTTCCGTTCTGGTCGAGTACCTGAAGACCCTGTTCGCCTTCCACCTCGGCCTCTACTACCTGCGGATCATCAAGCTGCTTCCCGTACTGGTGCGCCGGCGGAGCGCCGATCCAACGTGCGCGCCGGCCAACTGCCCAGTGGAGCCGAGCGGGCTGCACGCCCACGGAAGCTGCCCCTATCGGGTCCACGTACTCGTCGATCTCGGCCATGGGTTCGACACCCGGATGGCCCACCTCGCCCGTCGCAGCGCTGACGCGCACTATCGGCGCATACCGCTGTACGTGAGGTCGCAGTATCTGGTGAGAAAGCTCGACGAGTTTGCGGAGTACCTGAGCCGGAAGGTCGGCCGGCTGTCCTTGCCGTCCGCGGGGTACTTCGGCGTCGGCGATCTCCTGCAGCTTCTCGAGCCGCCCCTGTACCGCACCCGGTTTCTTGGACACAAGTTTGGGCTACGCGGCTTGGCGCAGCTCGTACTCCTCGCGGGCCTCGAGTGGCGTGCGATAGGCCAGCTTCTCGAGGCGCCAGCACCGGTTGTAGCGCTCGACGAACTTGGCGACGGCGGCGCGCACGTCGGCGAGATTTCGAAACACCCGGCCATAGACGGCTTGCTCCTTGAGCGTGCGATTCCAGCGCTCGACGACGCCGTTGGTCTCCGGCTCTTGGAGCAAGCCGAAGCTGGGGCGGATGCCCCAGTAGCGGACCTGGTTGAGGAAGTGGTCCGACAGATACTGGCTGCCGTGGTCCATTCGGAGCGCCAGCCCGCGGGCCGCGTCGGCCTCGACCGAGCCGCAGCGTCGCCGGAGCCCTTGCGCGACCGGCTCGAGGGCCGCGAAACGGTTCCCCACCTTGCACACGTGCCAGCCCACGCACTCGGCGTTCCAGTGGTCGACGGCCGCGAAGGTCCAGACCCAGCCGTCGTCGACGGTGAACACCCGCGCGCCGTCGGTACCCCACATGACGTCGGGCGCCGAGGTGACAATCGTGCCGTCGTGCCTCTTCGGCTCACCCTGCCGCCCGCGATGCGGCGAGAGCAGGCCCTGGGCGCGCATCACGCGCAACACCCGCGTCCGCGAGACCCGGACCCCGTCGAGGATCCGCAGCCGCGCGTGGACCTTGCGATGGCCCTCACCGTGGAACGGCGAGCGGGCCAGGTCGCTGCGAATGGCCGCCAGCAGCTGCGCATCCGACAGCGCGGGCGTCGGCCCGCGGCGGCGTGGGCCATCAGCCCGCGCTGGGCGCTGCAGGCGAGCCCGCCTGGCGTAGAGCGCTGAGCGTGACCGCTCCCACGTTCGGCACACCCGCTCGAGACCGTAGCGTCGCCCTGTCATCGCGGAGGTCGCTTGGCTCATCGTCGCGACCTCCGCGTCGCCAAAGGGAGGCGACGCTCCGCTGCGCGGGCACGCGACCGCAACAGCTCGTTCTCCATCGACAGCTCCCCGATGTGCCGCTTGGCCGCATCCAACTCCACGGCCAGCGGCTCACCGGCCTGCTCCTTCAGACTCAGCTCGAAACCGTCCAGCGCCCGGGCCTTCCACCTCTCCAGCCGATAGACCTCCACGCCGACTTCACGCGAGACCGCATCGAGCGACTCGCCACGCAGCAGCCGCAACACCACGTCCCGTTTCCGGCTCGCGCTCCACCGTTGCCCCGGCGCCAAGGCCCCCGACCCCATCGCCGCCGCGTCGGCGCCGACTCCGGTCGCCCTCCGGGCTCCCTCCGGCGGCGCCGACCCAGCTCCGTTCACCTGACTCGACCGAACCATACCCCCACCTCCTGGTGACATCGGATTCTCCCTTAATCCGTGTCCAAGAAAACTGGGGGCGCCCCATCTCGAGCCGCCCCATGCCGCTGAGCGGGAGGGCTACTTCAAGATGCGGCTAGCCGGGTTGGTCGAGGATACGGGCGGTCGCTCCCGCGAGGAGATCGACCCAGAGCTGGCCCGGGTGAGCGGGATGGGGTTGAGCGATCTCGACCTGTTCATCGAGATGCTGATGGCGTTGCGCGGCCCGTATCACCGACGGTACATCACCGAGTTCCTGGACTCCGTGTTTAACAGCCCGTGGAAGAAGTCTGATCGCTGAGCCCTGCTGTTCAGGCAGCTTGGCGATGAGCAATTGAGCCGACGAGGGCCGTCGGTGTCCATTTGAACCCCCAGGCGCGCGTCAGACGCCCCCAGCGGTCGATCAGACGGTCGATCAGGCGGCAAATCGCCGAAAGAGCCCGCCCCTGCAGGCTCCGGGGCGTACCGATGCCGGTCTGGTGGCGCAGGAGCAGCCCGATGTTGCAGGCGGCCGCCTGGATCAGCACCCGCTTGCGGACATTCTCGTGACCGCGCACCCACACCCGACGCATTCCCCCTGTCTCATACATGTGTGCGAAAGAACGCTCCACCACCTCGCCCCGGCAGCGTTGCAGGCGACGACCCCGCCGCCCGCCCACACGCCGGCGGTTCGCATACAGCGCCTTCTGCGCAGCGCGCTTCTCCGGCGGCGTCTCTCCCGTCCTCTTGTCCTGCCAGCAGCGCCGGCCGCGCTCCGGCTCCGATACGTGACTCCGAACCCCCACCTCGCCGAGGGCCACCAGCGTCGCGTCGCTGTGGTACCCCTTGTCGGCGACCACCTCTTCGACCCCCGGACCGTCCGGCGCCACCAACTCCACCTGCTCGGCCGCCGTGATCAGCGTCTCCGGCAGCGTGGCCGTATCGCCGTCGGATGCATCCTGCACCGTCACCGACACGATGGCCCCCGTGTCCATGTCGACCCCGTGCTCGGCCTTGTGAGCCAAGTGCGTCCGGCCGTCCTTCATCTTCGCGACCTTCGCGTCCGGGTCCTGCGGCGATTTCCACTCCTTGTTCGACGTCTTCTTGTTCTTCCGCGACCGGTCGAACCGAGCCAGATCCGCCTGTGTCGGTGTCTCCACCCCCGACGCTTCCGCCAACCGCCGAATGAACGCCTCGTAGGATTCGCCCGTGTCCCGACGCTCGATGCTCCGCATCGCCGCGTTCGCTTCCAGCGTCGTCGCATCGATGCCGACCGTCTTCCCCCGCAACAGGCCTGCAGCGGAGAGCCGCTCCAACACCCACGTGAAGTTGCGGTAGAAAATCCGGTTGCCCGGATCCCCCCGCTCAGATCCGTACGTGCGCGTTAGCGCATACGGCTCTCACCTCGGGTGGTTGACGGCAAACCGCGCGTTGGGCCAAGGGTGCCGAACCCTCACGGGGGGCCAATATAACGCCGTGAGGCGCGTCACATGGGCTATCGTCGTCTTCGTCTTCTGAGACCGCCGGTGCAAGGTCGCGAGCCAAATCCACTCAAGACGCCGTACGAACCCGTCGAGGGTCCGGGAGCTGGTCGGCACGGCGTAGTAATTCAGCCAGCCGTTGACCACTTGCCCCAACCATTGCGCCGTTTCGTGGACGTCGTCGTGCATCCGGGCGCGGAGTCGCTCCTTGAGCCGTTTCAGGGTTCGTGTAACCCGCTTCGCAATCGGTTTGCGCCCCAGACCAAAGCCGCCGTTCCGCGTCTTCCGGCAGTAGTGCGTGAAGCCGAGGAAATCGAAGGTCTCCGGTCGACGTTCCCCGCGCGCCCGGCGGTTTGCCAGAGCGAACCGGCCGAATTCGATGAGGCGCGTCTTGTCGGGGTGCAGCTCAAGCGCGAACTGGCTCATCCTCTCTGTGAGGTCGTGGAGAAACCGCCCCGCATCCGCCTTGTATTGGCAGCCAACGACGAAATCATCGCAGTAGCGCACGATGATGGTGTCCCCCGTGGCCTTTCGGGCGCGCCACTTCTTCTGGAACCAGAGGTCGAGGACATAGTGCAGGTAGACGTTGTGGTAGCGGCAAGATGAATAGGGACCCCGTGGCCACTTGAAAAAGGACCCCCTGAGCACTCGGAAACGGCGGCTCCCTGGTCATGATCGACGGGCCGAGACACGGTCGTCTCGTCGACGTGACCAGGAGGACGCGGAGGTGATCAGGATGAGCCAGTGGGCCGAGGTCCGCCACCTGCATCTGGTGGAGGGTGTACCGAAGAAGGAGATTGCGCGGCGGCTGCGGTTGGACGTCAAGACCGTGCGCCGTGCCGTAGGCCGGCCGACACCGCCGGCGCGGGAGTCGGTGCCGCGGGCGAGCAGCCTGGACCCGTGGCGGGAGCAGATCAAGCAGTGGCTGCGCGAGGACCGGCGGTTGACGGCGAAGCGGGTGCGCCGGTTGCTGTTGCCGTTGGCCGGCGCGGTCTCGCCGCGCACGGTGCGCCGCTACGTCGCGGCGCTGCGGCGGGCCGTTGCACCGAAGGAGGCCTTCGTGCACCGTAGCACGCTGCCCGGCACGACGATGGAGGTGGACTTCGGCGAGTCGTGGGTCGACATCGCGGGGGCGCCTTACAAGGTCAAGTATCTGGTGGCGACGCTGCCGTACTCGAATGCGTATTTCGCCAAGGCGTATCCGGTCGAGCGGCTCGAGTCGCTGCTCGACGGCATCGAATCGGCCTTCCGTTATTTCGGGGGCCTTGTGGATCGCGTCGTCCTCGATAACACCTCGCTGGCGGTCAAGGAGGTGCTGGCGGGCCGCGACCGGGTTCAGACCGAAGCGTTCGAGGCGTTTTGGGGCGCGTATCCGTTCCGGGCCGAGTTCTGCGCGCCGGCCAAGGGCTGGGAGAAGGGTTCGGTGGAGACGGGCGTCAAGTACGTCCGCAACCTGGTGTTGCGGCCGCGGCTGGCGGTCGAGAGCTGGACGGCGCTCAACGCGGCGATCGGGGCCGAGCTCGAGGCTGACCTGCCGGCGCGCCACCTCGACGACGGGCGCTCGGTCGACGCCGCGTTGACGCTCGAGCGGCAGCATCTGCGGGCGCTGCCCGCGCACCTGCCCGCCACCTGCCGGGTCGTCGCGCGGGTGGCCGACAAGTTCGGACACGTGCGGGTGGACCACGTCACCTACTCGGTGCCGATCCGCCACGCCTACCGGCCGGTGTGGGTGAAGCTGTATCACGACCGCGTGGCGATCGCGGTGGGCGCCGAAGTGGTGGCGCAGCACGCCCGGGCGTTCTCGAGAGGCACGAAGGTCCTCGATGCGTTTCACGTGCTGCCGCTTCTCGAGCGCAAGCACCGGGCGGTGGCCGAGGCGACGGCGCTCGTCGACTGGCGGCTGGCACCGGTGTGGCAAAAGGTGCGGGCCGAGCTGGCCAGGCACACGCGCAAGCCCGACCAGGAGTGGGTCCGGATACTACGGCTGATGGAGACGCACCCGGCCGCTGCCGTCGAGCGCGCGGCGGCGACCGCGCTCGAGCGTCATTCGCCGCGCCTCGAGACCGTGCGGCTGCTTCTCCGCCAGCAGCAGAGCGGCCCGCCGCCGGTGTGCCGGCCGGTGACCGGGGTGCGTCCGGAGCTGGCCGAGATCGTGGTGCCCGTCCCGACGCTGTCGGCGTACGACGCGCTGGTGGAGGGCCGTTGCTGATGGCAACCACGACTGTCGAGCCCGCCCATCTGGCGGCGGACCTCAAGACGCTGTGCCTGTCGACGGTCGCCACCCAGTGGCGACCGCTGGCCGAGCAGGCCACCCGCCAGCGGCAGGCGCCGGCCGACTACCTGGCCCAGTTGGTCCACCTGGAGGTGACCGGCCGCCGGGAGCGGCGCATCCAACGCCGCATTCAGGATGCCCGCTTCCCGATGCTCAAGACCCTCGACGCCTTCGCGTTCGACGCGCAGCCCGGTCTCGACCGCGACGCGGTCCTGCAGGTCTTCGACTGCCGCTTCGTCGCCGACGCCGCCAACGTCGTCTTCGTCGGCGGCGTCGGTACGGGAAAGACCCATTTGTCGATCGCCTTGGGGATGGCCTGCTGCCAGCACGACTACCGGGTGCGGTTCGTGACCGCCGCCGAGCTGGTCACGCTGCTCGTCGAAGCGCAGCAGCAGGGCCGCCTGCAACGCAAGCTCGACCAGCTCGCCCGCTTCGACGTCGTCATCGTCGACGAGCTGGGATATGTCCCGCTCGACAAGGCCGGCGCCGACCTGTTGTTCGGCTTCATCAGCCAACGCTACGAGCGCCGCAGCCTGGTGGTGACGACGAATCTGCCGTTCGCGCGCTGGTCCGAAGTCTTCCTCGACCCGACCGCCGCCGCCGCGGTCATCGACCGGGTCGTCCACCACGCCACCGTGTTGACGACCGCCGGCGACAGCTACCGGCTCAAGGCCGCCACACGCAACCAGGCGCCCCGCGCGCGACAGGAGGTGCCACGGCAATAGCGCTCATCGCGACGTGGCCTCCCGTCGCTACGCTCCGTCCGGCCACGTCGCGATGACCACCACAACCCAACAATGGGGGGTCCTTTTTCAAGTGGCCACACGGGTCCCTTTTTCAGTTGCCATTTCCATAGACGTTGGCGAGGATGGGCGAAACCACCGCGCCTTGCGGGGTCCCCCGCAGGTCGTCCTTCCACTCGGTACCTTCCATGACGCCGGCGTTCAGCCACTTGGTAATCAGCCGGAGGACCCGTTTGTCTCCGATTCGGTGCTCGAGAAACCTCAACAGGTGGTCTCGTGAGAGCCGGTCGAAGAACGCTCGGATGTCGGCATCGACTATCCAGTTGACCTTGCGCCGTTCTATCCCGAAAGCCAGGGCGTCGAGCGCATCATGCGCGCCGCGCCCTGGTCGGAACCCGTAGCTGAACCCGAGAAATTCCGGCTCGTAAATCGGCGTCAGGATGACGTCCACTACCGCCTTCTGGACAATCTTGTCCTCGATGGCCGCAATGCCGAGCGGTCGCATCCCGCCGTCCGGTTTGGGTATTTCAACCCGTCGTGACGGCAGCGCCCGATACGCTCCCGAATGTACGCGTCCGTGCAGGTCGAGCAGCCGCTCTTCCAGTCCGTCCTCGTACTCCTTCCACACCAGACCATCTACGCCAGCCGATGCGGTCGGCTTCAAGCCATAGAAGGCCCACCGCAGCGCATCCGTCGTGATGTGGTGCAGGAGCGCAGTCAGTTTCTCCCGCGGATTCCTCGTTGCAGCTTGCCGTATCCGCTCGACCGCCTGGGACACGCCGTCCCGACTCTGCGTCCGGAGCGTGCTTTGGTCTCGCAGATTCCCCTACAAGGAAACCTGCGTTGGGCACCGGCTCATGCGGCCTTCACTTCCACGACCACTCCGAGGTTGTGCAGACGCCGGAGGAGGCGCTGGGTGACGCGGTGCTTGTCGCGGTCGGACAGGTATCGGCCGCCGAGGTCGTGGTAGTCCTTCTCGTCGCGGAGCATGAAGTAGGCGGCGGTCAGCATGGAGGCAGCGACCGCCACAATCGCCTTCTTCGGGCCACGGCGACCCTTGAGGCGGCGAAACTGCGCCTGCAGGTAACTCCCGTTGTTCCGGGTCGCCGCCCACGCGGCCTGGACGAGTGTCGTCTTCAACCAGGGCGTCGCATGACGGAGCCGGGTCGAGCGGCGCTTGCCCGCACTCTCGTCGAGGCGCGGGCACAGACCCGCCCACGACACCAGATGGCCCGCAGTGGGAAACTGCGCCATGTCGACGCCGACCTCGGCGACAAGTACTCGGGCGACGGTCTCACCGACCCCCGGTATCGTCTGCAGCCGGTCGGCGGCCTCCCGAAAAGGGCGCAGGACCTCGTCGGCTTGATGCTCGACTTGCTGCACGGCGGCGGTGAGCGCGTCGACCTGCGACAGGTGCAGCTTCAGCAGGAAACGGTGGTGCGCCGTCACCCGACCGTGCACCGCGGCGACGATGTCCGCACGGCTGGCCTTCAGGCGTCCGGTGGTGAAATCGGCCAGCCGCTCGGGATCGGTCTCCCCGGCGATGAGCGCCGTCAGAACCGCCCGGCCGCTGCCGCCCAGGATGTCGGTGACCACGCGCGTCAGCTTCACGTTCGCGTCTTCGAGCGTTTTCTGCAGCCGCTGCGTGTGCCGGCCGACCTCGCGGATCAGCTGCTTGCGGGTCCGCGTCAGGTCGCGCAGTTCCTGGATCGGGGCCGGTGGCACGAAGCTGCCCCGAATCAGGCCGTGCGCCAACAGGTCGGCGATCCACGCCGCGTCCTTCCGGTCGCTCTTGCGGCCCGGAACGTTCCGGATGTGCTGCGCGTTGGCGAGTACCAGCGTCAACGACGATTCGTCTTCGAGGACGTGCCACACCGGCTTCCAGTACACGCCGGTCGCCTCCATCGCCACGTGCGTGCAGCCGGCCTCGGTCAACCAGGACGCCAGTGCGAGCAGCCCCGCCGTCGTGGTCGAAAACTCCCGATGCTCGGTCGTGGCCTTCCGACCCTCCGCGATGCGCACGCAGGCGCTCACGCACCGAGAGTGGACATCCAACCCGGCGCACCGCGGATACATGACTTCCATGCGTCACCTCCTGTGTCGCAGGGCGCTGGCATGGAGTCCGCCGGTACGGAATCTACAAGACGCGCTCACCGGACGAGCCGGTATCGCAATACGGGGTGCTCGCGGGACTCCGGGCCAAACTTGGTTACGGGCTCTTTGGCACCAAAGAAGAACCGACCTCTGTGCCAGCGTCACGCGCTACACAGTACCCCTGTTTCATCCATGCGCGGGTCCGGCTCCGCCGGGTGGCGAACTTGGTTGAGGCCCTTCCCTCCGGCGACTCCGCAGGCATTTGCGCGCCCTTGTTCGCCCCCTTCATCGGTGTCGGGTCGGAGGAGGCGCACCCCGCGGGCGCTGGCCTCCGTCCGCCGCTCAAACGGTACGTGCGGTTTTCCCGCATACCGCTTTCACGAAGACGCTCGCGCATGGTAGGGACCGATGGAAGGAATCAGACCGACAAGGTTGACCAAGCCCAGCTCACCGTAGAGCGTGGCGCTGGGCAGGGATTGCCATCCCCGACACCGCCATCGCTTGTGCCGATGCGCCCACAGGCGACGCACCACCCAACCGTCAAGCTGGTGGAAGAGCTTCCGGACGTGGGCACGTTTGTAGTAGTGCCCCCATCCCCGCAGGACCGGATTGAGCTGTTCAATCAGCACCTCGGTGGTTACCGGCGCCTTGCGCGACGTCCGACTGCGCACCTGGTCCTTGAAGTGACGAAGAGACTTCTGAGTCGGGTACGCGTACAGGCCGCCCGGACGAAGGCGCGTACGGATCTTGTGCGGCGGGAGCCGCAGCCCCTTGCCGCGCTTGATCTTGTACCCGAGAAACTCGAAGCCGTATTGGACGCGAACGATCCGAGTCTTCGTCGGATTGATGCGCACGCCCAGTCGCTCCAGGACCGCCGTCGCCGTGGCCAAGGCGGTTCGCGCTTCAGCCGCCGACGTACAGGTGATGACCCAATCGTCCGCGTACCGTGTCAGCCGGTACCCCCGGCGTCGCATTTCCTTGTCGAACGGCGTCAACAAGACATTGCTCAGCAAGGGTGACGCGACGCCGCCCTGCGGCGTCCCGCGCTCCGTCGGGAAGAGGCGTCCGTCGCCGTAGCTCCCTGCTTTCAGCATCGAGCGAATCAGGCGAAGGACGCGGCCATCGGAGACCCGCTGGGCCACGAGCGTAAGCAGCTTGTCATGGTCGACCGTCCCGAAAAAGTCGCTCAGGTCGCCGTCAACAACCCACTCGCACTCCGACTCCAGTTCCTTCCAGACCTTGCGTAGGGCGTCGTGCTGAGACCGCCCTCGTCGGTATCCGAAGCTGGCATCATCGAACACCGGCTCGAAGATGGGCTCCAGCCGATTCAGCAGCGCCTGCTGGCACACCCGGTCATAGACCGTGGGAATGCCGAGCTCGCGATGCGCCCCCGGCTTGCCCACCTTCGGGATGCGCTTCTGGCGCACCGGCTGCGGGCGGTAGGCGTCGTCGCGCAGGTCCTCGTGCAACCGGTCGAGCTGCTCTTCACGCACCTCGGCAAAGTCGTCGATGGACTGCCCGTCGACACCCCCGGCGCCCCGGTTCGCTTTCACACGCTCCCAGGCCATCTCGAGGTTCTTCCGCTTGTACACCTTGTCGATAAGAGAGTGGACCTTCCTCTCGCCCGTCGGGTCCAGCCAGTCGGCAAGTCTCCTCGGTCGCTGATGTTCGGGTCTTTCGCTCATGGAACTGTCCACCTCAGCGCCCTTGCTCATCTCGCCGTCCTGTCCGGTCCCGACCGTCTTCGCCGGCCGCCTTCCCCAACCCACTCGGTTGCCGCTCCTGCGGTCACGTCGCTTTCGCCACGCCTCAGGTACTACTCGGCCGTCCGACTCCTCGACGAGCGTCCCTTCCCACTTCGCTTTCGCTTATAGGGTCGGTTGCCGCGGTGCCACCCGCGGACCCGCCGAGGTCTCCCAGGGTCACGCACTGGTCTTCCGTACCGTGCCGTCCGCATACACCTTGGTGCGGTGGGTGGATGAGAGCGCCTTCGCCTCCATAATGCAGGCTCGACCTTGCCCCACCTTTGGCCGACCGGTTCGTCATGGGGTCGCCCCCTCGACTACGGCCCGGTACTGCTCCGCAAACCCTTCGGACCCCACCTCGCGATGGGCGCCCTGTCCTCCGCAGTTCCGTCGTGGCGGCTCCAGGTCCACCTTGGCTGTGTCCGGCTTTCGCCTGCGTGCCCGTCTAGGCGTCTCCATACCTGCCACCTGCGGCCGGCGAGGCATTACCCCCGTCTTTGGATACGGCCCCCCTCACCCGGGGGCCGGAGGGACTTCAACCCTCCTGACCAGCGCGCTGCCTGGCGCACAGTACGGCCTCATCCGACTTCTTCATTCCGTGCATCGTCGGTTACGGAAACCTTCCTCTCCTCTGCGGTCCCGGTTCGACTGCCGGGACGGAATGAAGACCTCCCAGGTCCCGCCGGAGGACGTACGAACGTGCCTGGGTTCTCTGACACCGTGGAGCCCTCCATCCCCTCACCCGTCGCGGTGATGTCGGTGTGGCCTTCGACCGCGGTTATAGTCTCGGCGCTCCAGACCTCCACGCTTTCGATGCTCAGTAGCCCTGCCCGTCCGCGCCCCTGTCAACGCTTCACCTGCCGCCTCGCAGCGACCGGCGCATGACTCGGGGTGAAGGTGGGTCGTTAGTCCTTCCTTCCGCCGGACTTTCACCGGCCATCCTCCGCCAGTTAGCCTGGCGCACAACCGCCACGTGCGTCTCCACGTCGATCAGCCGCCGCGTGCGCGACAACGTCGAGTGGTCCGGTGCCGCCTCGGTCACGTCCAGGTCCAGAAACGACCGCAGACTCAGCGAATCGGCCACCCGCCACGCGATCCCCCGCTCGGAGGACAACCCTTCGAAATAGCCGATGAACAGCAGACGGAAATACCGGCCCGGCCGTAGACTCGGCCGGCCCATCCGCGCAGCGTAGAACGCCCCGCACAGTCCCTCGACGAAGGCGTCGAAGCCTGCCTCCTCCAGGACCCGGTTCAGACGCTCGAAGAAGGGATGCCCGGCGTTCGTCGGAAGGTCCGCCGTGGTCACCCACATCGGCGACGGCTGTCGAGCCGCCGGTTTCTTGCCCATCGCCATGCCGTCCAGTGTACGGAACTCGATCGAGCCGGTCGAGTGCGGATCCCCTGACTTTCGCCACGGGCTGTTAAGCGGGGGGACGCCGGGACGATGCACCAGTCGAAGAGCAGCCCGCGTCGTTTCGTTGTGGGCAGTCGCCTGCTGGAGGTGCTGCTTCAGATCGCCGTGCTCCAATCCTCGGGGTCCGGATTCTCGACGCGTGCACTCCGGATCGACGAGCTTCTGACCTTCCTCCGCGAACGCTACGGGATCCACGTGGATCGCCTGCCCCCAGGCGACGGCTTCGGTGCGCCGGGAATCGACGACCTCGCGGCGCTCCGCGGGAACGTGGCGCATTTCAAGGACCGGCTGCGCGAGGTCGGTTTCTTCCGCGATCTCTCCGACGCCTTCGTCACCCAGACGATCACGCCCCGCTACGCGATGGCGGCGTCGAACGGAGGCCAAACATGAGCGGCGGGTTCCAGGCTCTCCCCGCCGCCGACCTTATCCATGCGGTCGAGGATCTGCTCCTGCCGTCTCTCACGGAGGCGTTGCGCGGCCGGGAGCGCGGACACTGCATGCGCGTATCGGACCTGGGACCGGAACTGATGATCGCGCTCGCCATGGGATTGCGCCGTCAGGTTCCTGAGGCCAACGTGTTCGTGCTCGCAGAGGGCGCGGCACCGCTCGAGGACGATCTGTGCGTCTCGTCGACGAAACTGGTCGAGCTCCGGAACCCACTGCCGGACGACTCGTTGCGCCCACCGTTGTGCGTCTTCCTGCCGCCGAACCTGCAGACGAGCGCCGAAGATTCCTTCGGCAGCGCAACGTTCGAGGAATTCGATGTCGGCAACGCCTACGAATCCCTTCGACGACAGTTGCTGGAGCGGGTTTCGGCCTCGCTCCAGGGGCATGTGCGGGAACTGTTGCAGCATCCGCGGGACCAGCGCTGGGGCTGGGCGGGTGCGGCGGCCCAGGTTCGCTACCTGCTGTGCGCCCGAGCGAACGGCAACGATGGCGAGGCGTTCGGCGGCGCCCTGTACGAACTGGGGCTGGTTCCGGACTTCAAGCTGTTCGACGATCCCACGACCGCGTACGGGCGCCTGCGCAAGAATCTCGATTGCGTCCGGCGACTGACCGACGCCGATGCAACGGTGCTGGGGCGCGTGCTGGATCTCGACCTCGTCAACAGGGGACTCCGGCGACGGCTGGCCGAGTACCTCGCGGAAGCCGGGCTTGAAGATCCTGTCGCGTGGACCGGCGATATCGTTCTCGATCGTCGCAACTGGGACCTGTCGTTCGACAAGTGGGAATTCGGATCGGAGATCGCGCCGGACAGAATCACGTTCGTCCGCGTCGAGACCGATCTTCCTGTCGTGACCGAGGGCGACACTGAGGATGACCGGCTCGTCGATCTGGTCGGCCAGCAGGTCCTCGCGCCGAAGGAGCGTAGAAAGCTCAGCGTTGTCCTGGAAGTCGATCCGCATCCGCGCCAGGTACAGGGGCTGGACTACTTCACGGTGCAGATCATCGCGAAGGAGGCCGGACCGGTCGGTGCGTCACGAAGGGTCAAGGTCTGGAAGCCGGCAAGGACCCATGCCACCGTTTCGGTGCTGAAGCTCAATCGGATCGACTTCGACGAAGGCTGGCATCACGTGCGCGTGCTGCCCTGGACCGCGGACGGTGATCCGATTCCGATTGACGAAGCCTCGGATCAGGCCGGAAGACGGTCGAACGAGAGCGAGCCCTTCTACGTCCTGCCGGATGCCGACCTGGAGGAGGAACCGCCGCAGCGGTCGGTTCCCAGGGCCGACAGCGTCGAGCACGCGCGGCTCGACCGGCAGTTCGGGGCGATCCTGCAGCAGCGCGAACCGGACGAGGTGGCGCTGGTCC
This sequence comes from Vicinamibacterales bacterium, assembly GCA_965222265.1. GTDB lineage: Bacteria > Acidobacteriota > Vicinamibacteria > Vicinamibacterales > UBA8438 > JAAXGX01. Next base: position 1,977,249 of record CBDCTP010000003.1, on the reverse strand, counting down.
GCGTCGGGTGGATGCAACGCAGCACTTCGCGACGTGCCGCCGCGCAGGAGACCCTGGAAGCCGGATTCGGCAAGGATGGCACATTCCAGATCGCGGTCGCGCGGTGGCTGAAGGACGTGGAGCAGCGCATCCTCGAGTCGCCGGAACGTCCCGTGAACTGGCGAATGCAAATCCACATGGGCCAGCCGCGGACGCCGACCGGTAACTTCGGTGAGTGGCCGACGTCGGCGGCGGTGCGGAGTTTCCTAGACGCCCGCGCGACCTACTTTGACCGAGTCATCCAGGGGACCCAGGTTCTCGTGTCCCAGGGCTTCGATTGCCTGAGCAACGCACCGGCTATTCTGGCTTACGCGGCGGCCTATAACGATCTGCTCGGGGATCTCGCGACGAAGGTCGAACGGGAAGCCGGCAGCCACCAGCTCAAGGCGATCGTATCGCTGCGGTCGGCGTTGACGGTGGATACGGTGAGGCTCGTCCTCGATGACTATCGTGGACATGTTCGCGAGGCAGCGTTGATTGCGCCGACGCATCCGTTGCGGGTCCTCTGGCAACTGGGGTGGGCGCAACTTGGCGCCGAGTGGGTGAAGGGGGCCACCGCGGGGCCGCAGGAACACGTGACGCCGGCGCGGGAAGCACTGCTCCGCGGGATCTCCTCGATCAACATCCCGCCGATGATCCCGGTGAGCGATGGCCGCATCTTTACCAGCGTCGACAACATCCACGCGTTGTGGCCGCTGTACGCGCCGGCGACCGAGCATGATCCTCGCGGCCTGCTCGGAGAAGTGTGCGCGGCACTGGGGCTGCCGGAGCCGTCCATCGGCGGAGCCGCGATCACGGGCCAGGTCCTGGCGTCGCGCCTGGAGCGCTATCTCGTCCAGCATCCCTACGTGCGGGCGCTCACCATCAACGCGTTCAACCCGGGGCGTGCCGCCATTCTTGCCGATGCGCTGGTAGTCCTGCAGCAGCAGGATGCGTTCAAGAACCTTAGGTATGACGTGCGTCTGTTCGTGCCCGACGCAAACGCTCCCGGCGTCGGGGAGTCCATCGGAGCGCTCCTGGCGGGGGACGGCGCATCGACCGCCGAAGCGTTCTCCGTCCCCTCGCAGAGCCGCGTCTTCCCGAAGCTCACGCTCGCGGTGCTCGCGACGGCCGATTTTCGACGCGACCCGACGCGCTACCGGGCGCACGTCAGTTTCCTCTTCGATGTTTTTCCACCCGAGCAGGTGGCGGCGGACCGTCCGTTGCGGCCGGAGGGCGCCGTTCCCCTTCACGGGCTCGTCCAGGCCTTCACGATTCGGTACGACGACGACGATAGCGGTGCTCGGTGGCAACGCCAGCCGCGCCACGGTTCGCCAACCGCCATCGAGGGAGCGGACGAGACTTCGATGCTTCTGCGGGAGCTTCCGGCGCGGATTTCGGCGGCGACCGCCACGGTGGCACGCTCGATGCCGGATTTTTCCGCCCGGCCGATCATCCGCCTGGTGCTGGGTCCCGACCGCCGTGCGCTCGTCAGCGAAGTCCACGACGCGAGCGACTGGGTGTTCACTGTCGACCGCAACATGGGCATCGAGTTCTTCGACCACGGCGGCCGGCGTGACCGACCCGACTATCTGATCGACTACACGCCATCGGCGGCGCCGGATCATGGCCACCGCCTCGTTATCAGCTCCCGGTCCCTCGATGAACTGCGAGCGATTCTCGGACCCGTGCTGCGGGAGTACGGTTTCCGAGCTGAAGAGCGGCAGGCCGTGGTCGTCCTCGACCAACTGCGTTCGCTCTCGGGCCGCCTGGCGCTCAAGCTCGTCTCGTCGACGACAGCCAGAGCCGAGGCCCTCGGGCTCGCGCTGGCGAGGATGTTCCTGGAGTATCAGGGCGCCCTGCGCAACCAGATCGTCGTGCCGCTCGATGCGCACATCGACCTGTTCCACGCCGCCAAGTCGCAGGCGGAGGCCATCGGCGACGAGGTGACGGTGCGTCGGACAGACCTCGCGCTGTTCGATCTCAACCTCGCGAACCGGACGATCGCGTGCAATCTGGTCGAGGTCAAGTGTTACGCCCAGCAGCTCGGCCTGGGAGGTTACGGCCATCTCAAGGAGCAGATGATCGATCAGCTCAACCAGAGCGAGCACGTGATTCAGATGCACTTCGACCCGCGGCGCGCTGCTCCCGACCGGCCGGATCGGCTTCTCAAGACGCGGGAACTGAGCACCCTGATCGAGTTCTATCTGGACCGCGGGCTGCGGTACGGCCTGATGGAGCACGCTGCCGGCGCGGAGGCCCGGACGTTCTTGGACCTGCTGGAAGAGGGCTACTCGCTACGGTTCTCCCGGAGCGGTCTGGTGTTCGACTTCGACAAGTCCGGAACCGAACCGGCAGAGCACGAAGCGGGTGTCGAGTTCCACCGAGTGGGCGTCGATATGATTGGACGCCTCGTGGACCACGCCGTGTCGCGGTCGAGCGGTGACGAAGGTGATGATGGTGACGCGGCTACCGGCGAGGCTCGCTCCGCCGCCAGCCCGATGGAACCACCCATGCGCCGTCTCGATTCCGCGGCGTTCCTGGTGTCGGAACGTTCGCGTTCTACCACCGAGCCCGAAGATGCGGCCTTGGCCGGTGCGGATGCCGAAATCGCGCAGGCCGAGGAGCCAACCGAGTCGGTTGCTTCGAAGGCACCCAGCGCTCTTGACGAGGAAGATCCAGTCAAGGCTGCACAGACCGAGCCACGTCGTGGAAGCCGTGCGAGCTCTGACAGACCTACTGCCGAAGACGAACCAGCCAGTAGAACAGCAGAGCCACTGACTCCCGCGAAGGAAGTCGCGCGACAGACGGACGGTCCGGTCGATCCCGAGGCGTTGTCTCCCGTGTCCTCGTCAGGAGCGGTGCCGCTACCATGGCTTCCGATTCAGTCGGAGGAGCCGCCTGCGGGCGGGTCCGGACCAGCGTATGACGCCGTCCTCGGCGAGACCACCGCGTCACCCCAATACGGTTTGCTCGGCCGGGTGTCCGGCCGCACGATTGCGCTGGATCTGAACCAGACTCACACCGTCAGCCTCTTCGGCGTCCAGGGCGGGGGCAAGAGCTACACCCTTGGCAGCGTCATCGAGATGGCCTGCATGCAGGTGGAGGGTGTGAACCGCCTTCCGCATCCGCTCGCCGGCGTCATCTTTCACTACAGCGCCACGCTCGACTACCAGCCGGAGTTCACCTCGATGGCGGCACCCAATGCCGTCGACACGGAAGTGAGCCGACTGCGCGCGGACTACGGCGCAGTGCCGCACGCACTCAAGGACCTCGCGATCCTGACCCCGGCCGCCAAGGTCGAGGCGCGCCGCGCGGAGTACCCTGGAATCGAAGTCCTGCCCATCGCATTCGCCGCGTCGGAGTTGAAGGCGTCGCACTGGAAGTTCCTGATGGGCGCCGTCGGCAGCCAGAGCATGTACATCCGGCAGCTCGCGCTCATCATGAAAAAGCTGCGGGGCGATCTCACCCTCGACGCCCTGCGCCAAGGCGTCGAGGAGTCGGGGTTGTCAGATTACTTGAAGGATCTCGCGCTGCTGCGGCTACGCTTTGCAGAGGATTACGTCGACGACACCCATCGGCTAACCGACATCCTGCGGCCGGGACGCCTCGTGATCGTGGACCTCCGGGACGAATTCATCGAGAAGGACGAAGCGCTGGGGCTCTTCGTTGTGCTCCTGCAGTTGTTCGCCGAGACCACCTATCAGGGCCGCCGATTCAACAAACTCGTCGTCTTCGACGAAGCCCACAAGTACATCGACAACCCGGATCTCGTGGCAGGATTGGTCGAAGTGGTGCGCGAGATGCGCCACAAGGGAACGAGCGTCATGGTGGCATCCCAGGATCCCCCATCTGTCCCGACATCACTCATCGAGCTATCTACCCAGATCATCCTGCACAAGTTCAACTCGCCGGCTTGGCTGAAGCACGTCCAAAAGGCAAACGCCGCTCTCAATGCATTGACGCCCGGGAAGCTCGCCACTCTCGACCCGGGCGAAGCCTACGTCTGGAGCAGTCGGGCCACGGACGACGCGTTCACCCGCGGGGCGGTCAAGATTCGCTGCCGACCGCGCCTGACGCAGCACGGCGGTGGAACGAAGACCGCGGTCGACGGCTCTAGCTCTAGCGATCAGGCGTGAGAGGGTGGACGAGCCGTCTGCGATGCCGTGTGAGCGAACGGTATTGGGCAGCTGTTTCTCGCGTCAAGCACGGCGTTCCTGGCGCTCCAGTTCCGAGTGTCTATCGGTCAGTAGTCGGTAGGTGGCCGGCTACCTGCGCCGAGGCCGTTCGTCTCGCCTGAGGATGGGGCCTCCCAGCTCGTCCGAGTCGAGCGGTCCCTGCTCCGCTGCCTCGACAAGACGATCGTCGGGGCGAGGTCGTCGTTCGGGCATTTGGCCGCCGCCGCGATCTGCCGGACGCCATCCGGGGAGGTTGCGGCGATCTGCCGCCTCGACCAACCCTCCTGGACGATGCGCGGAGATCGCCGGCCGCGATGCCGGCCATGACCGCGGGCGCGGTCGTTCGCGTCTTCAGTCGGCTAGCAGCCCGTGGAAGAAGTCTGATCGCTGAGCCCTGCTGTTCAGGCAGCTTGGCGATGAGCAATTGAGCCGACGAGGGCCGTCGGTGTCCATTTGAACCCCCAGGCGCGCGTCAGACGCCCCCAGCGGTCGATCAGACGGTCGATCAGGCGGCAAATCGCCGAAAGAGCCCGCCCCTGCAGGCTCCGGGGCGTACCGATGCCGGTCTGGTGGCGCAGGAGCAGCCCGATGTTGCAGGCGGCCGCCTGGATCAGCACCCGCTTGCGGACATTCTCGTGACCGCGCACCCACACCCGACGCATTCCCCCTGTCTCATACATGTGTGCGAAAGAACGCTCCACCACCTCGCCCCGGCAGCGTTGCAGGCGACGACCCCGCCGCCCGCCCACACGCCGGCGGTTCGCATACAGCGCCTTCTGCGCAGCGCGCTTCTCCGGCGGCGTCTCTCCCGTCCTCTTGTCCTGCCAGCAGCGCCGGCCGCGCTCCGGCTCCGATACGTGACTCCGAACCCCCACCTCGCCGAGGGCCACCAGCGTCGCGTCGCTGTGGTACCCCTTGTCGGCGACCACCTCTTCGACCCCCGGACCGTCCGGCGCCACCAACTCCACCTGCTCGGCCGCCGTGATCAGCGTCTCCGGCAGCGTGGCCGTATCGCCGTCGGATGCATCCTGCACCGTCACCGACACGATGGCCCCCGTGTCCATGTCGACCCCGTGCTCGGCCTTGTGAGCCAAGTGCGTCCGGCCGTCCTTCATCTTCGCGACCTTCGCGTCCGGGTCCTGCGGCGATTTCCACTCCTTGTTCGACGTCTTCTTGTTCTTCCGCGACCGGTCGAACCGAGCCAGATCCGCCTGTGTCGGTGTCTCCACCCCCGACGCTTCCGCCAACCGCCGAATGAACGCCTCGTAGGATTCGCCCGTGTCCCGACGCTCGATGCTCCGCATCGCCGCGTTCGCTTCCAGCGTCGTCGCATCGATGCCGACCGTCTTCCCCCGCAACAGGCCTGCAGCGGAGAGCCGCTCCAACACCCACGTGAAAACCGCCACGTGCGTCTCCACGTCGATCAGCCGCCGCGTGCGCGACAACGTCGAGTGGTCCGGTGCCGCCTCGGTCACGTCCAGGTCCAGAAACGACCGCAGACTCAGCGAATCGGCCACCCGCCACGCGATCCCCCGCTCGGAGGACAACCCTTCGAAATAGCCGATGAACAGCAGACGGAAATACCGGCCCGGCCGTAGACTCGGCCGGCCCATCCGCGCAGCGTAGAACGCCCCGCACAGTCCCTCGACGAAGGCGTCGAAGCCTGCCTCCTCCAGGACCCGGTTCAGACGCTCGAAGAAGGGATGCCCGGCGTTCGTCGGAAGGTCCGCCGTGGTCACCCACATCGGCGACGGCTGTCGAGCCGCCGGTTTCTTGCCCATCGCCATGCCGTCCAGTGTACGGAACTCGATCGAGCCGGTCGAGTGCGGATCCCCTGACTTTCGCCACGGGCTGCTAGAGACAACTGCCCGTGCGCTCGGGAGTGGAAAGCCGGCCGATGCTGGAACGCCACAGGATCGGGATCTGCACCCTATATGCACCCTACGCGAGTACGCGCCGCGGGTGGCCACGCTTGTATTCGCCCGTAACTGACTGAAAAATAAGGGGAAGATCTGGAGCCGGCGAGCGGACTCGAATGAAGCGTGTTAAGTTGCTGTTGTACAGGGGCTTAGCGACTCCACTAGTCGACCTTCCCCACGTCCACACCCACTGAGATCGATGGAGGGCTCTGGGCTATTGACAGGGCTGCGGATCTGTGAGCGGGATGTTGTCGATGCGGGTGTTCACCGCCGCGATCTGCGCGGTCAGGTCGCGCCGCAGCTCCCCGACGATCAGGGGTTACTGGAGCGACCGCAGGATGATACCGGCCAGCGTCGCGGTGACGGCCGCGATGCCGAGCCCGGTGCCGACCATCCACTTGATCAGATCGACCTTCATCTCGGCCAGCTCGGCCCGCAGCTCGTCACGGGTCACGTAGTGCGCCTCACTCATGCTCCCGATCCTACCCGAACGCCCCCAGAAGATGGCGGCCCGGCCGGTCAACGGGTGACGAGGAACACCCTCACGGCCGGGCCTGTCGAACAGCGGGTGATGCTGGCACCCGCGTCCGAGTCTCGGTCAGGCGCCGATCTCGCCGGTCATGACGGCCAGCGCGTCACGCACGTCTCGCCGCCGCGCCAGGAGCACCGGCAGGTCGTCCAGGTCGGACGACAGCGGCTGGATCAGGTTCACCCGCACCGCGGCCGTATCGGGCAGCGCGTTGCTCTCGACGTACTCGGGCGCCGGCTGGTTGCTGTCGAGCTCGAGGACGAACCCGCCCATGACGCGCTTCGCCGACTCCGCATTCAGGACGCCGTGCGGCAGCGCGTCGGCCGGCACGACGTTCTCGCCGACGGTCGCCCAGGACACGCGCCGCGCCAGCTCGCGGGCCAGGTCGACCGTGAGCCAGTCGGCAGGGAAGCTCTCGACCGTGACCACGATCGGCATGACGGCCCGGCGCGGGTTCCGGCGCGGCTGCCAGGCCGCCGCCCCGAACGTCACTCTCTGAATCGGCGTCATCAGTCCCATCCGAGCAGGTCGGTCAGCCAGCCTCACGCGGTGTGCCCCTTGTCGCTGCCCGCGCCGTCATCCTCGCCCGGCAGCTTGTTCTCGGCTCCGTCAACCGCCGTGCCGACGGCGCCCCCAAGCACGTCGCCGGCCACCTTGCCGGCCTTCTTCGCGCCCTGGGCCACCTTGTGCGCCGCGTGCTTGATCCAGCCCCCGATGCTCACGGCCGTGTCAGTCCCATCCGAGCAGGTCGGCGGCCTGCTCGTTCGTGTAGCCGGCCTCGGTCAGCACGTGCAGCGCCCGGGCCCGGCCGGCCGCGTCGATACCGCCCATGCGCCGGAGCTTGATGGACACCTCGACCTCGAGCACGCGCGACAGCTCCGCCTCGAGCATGCGGGCGATCGGCTCGACGGTCCCGACCGTGAACCGGCGCCACGCCTCGCGGGCGGCCGGCCCGGCGCTGGCAGGGTTCACGAGTTGCGCCGGCACGCCGCAGCACTCCGCGACCTCGGCCATCATGTGCGCGTACAGCTTGACGGCGCTGTCGGTCGCATCGAACCCGATCCGCTCGGCCCGCCAGTCACGAGTAGGCGCCGACACGCGCCCCGCGCCGCCCCCGGCCGCCGTCGTCTCCGGCAGCGCCACACGCCCGGGCAGTTGCCCCGTGAGCGCGGCGCGCAGCCCTTCCTTGACGCTCTGGCCCATGCCTTGCGGCTGCGGGAAGACGCGCGCCACGAGCACCGCGGCCTCGTCGCCCAACTGGCGCGACAGCCGCCCGTACAGGGCGCCACTCTCCGCGGCGCGCAGGACGGGCGCGATTCCCTCCCACGGGCGATAGCTGTCGGCGTTGAGCCGGACGTTGACGACCTCGGCAGCGACGGCCGGGACGGTCAGCGCCTCGGACGGCCCGCCCAGGTGCAGGGAGTAGCGCCAGGTGTCAGGGTCCGCCGCCCCGGTCACGACCGACGCCACGGCACCCGCGCGCAGCACCCGAGCGCGGCCGGCCCGGTCGACGCGCAGCAGCCCCAGGAACCGGCCAGCCCGCACCAGGTCGACGCCGACGCCCTCCAGCAGATGCGGATCGACGGCGCCCCCGTCGCCCTCGACGGTCGCCGTCGCCAGCGCGCGGCCGACGGTCGAGGCGGCGATCTGCACGCCCGCAGTTGAGGCGGCCTGCACCCCGGCGCCGGTCGCCCCGGCGAAGTAGGCGCCGAGCAGCTGGTCGGTGTAGTCGCCGCCGCCCTGCCGGACCTCGCGGCGCCACGGCCAGCGCATCACAGATACCCCAGCACGCGGCGATGGTGGCGCCGACTGCGGACCTCGGCCCGCGCTTGGTCGTACGCCCCGGACTGCACGACGGCCGCGCCGTCCACGAGCGCCGCGCGAATCTCACGGACGCCCTGCACGACCGCATCCTTGAGAGCGCGGAACTCGACGCTCAGCCCGGCACGCTTGCCGCTGCGGATCTCCGCTGCGACCTCGCGCGCCAGGTCCGTATCGGGCAGCTGTTCGTCAATCTCCAGGTTGCCGCGCCGCTCGATGGGCTGGAACCGCATCACCTGCCGGCCTCGATGCTCAGCCAGCAGACGGACGCCGTTCGACGGCCACGACACGCTGCCAGGGGTGAATACCTCGCGGCGGTCGCCCGCCACGCGACCGAGCGGGAGGATCACTCCGCGGATTCGCCCGGCGCCCGCGCCGCGGTCCTCGACCTCGACCCTGCATCGGATCTCAAGCATCGTCGTACCACCTTGCGAGCGCAGTGCTGCACGCTGCGGAAAGCTCGCCCGTCTCGGGGTCGCGCAGACGGTCGCGGGCGACCTCGATGCCGGGGTCGATGATGATGGCGCCCTCGCCCGTCTCGGCCTCGAGCTCGCCCACCTTCGACCGCCGCGAAGTCGTCACGAACCCGGACAGGCCGGCGGCCGTCGCGCGGCGCACAGCCACGGCCATGATGTACTGCACGAGCCCCGTGGTGGGGTCATCGTCTGGCCTCGGGGGGTAGCGACCGTCCGGGCCGCGCTGGGCGCCCGTGAGCGCCGCCCACAGCGCCGTATGGTCTATCAGCAGGTCGCCCGGCTGTCGGTTCCGGGCGACCCACTGAGATTTCCCACCACCGGCCGGGCCGGCTACAGGAGTGATCGGCATCGGCCGCCCTACACGACCTTGAACTCGGCGAGCGCGTACGCGGCCGGCTGCACCACCAGCACCTTGTCACCCACGAGCACGTTCATCGTGAAGTGGCGCTGCGCGCTCGCCGCGTCCGTGTAGATGTCGTCCACCGCGATGCTGCCCCAGGTCGGCAGGCACGCGGTCCTCAGCCCCATCCGGCCGGTGCGGTAGAGGATTCCGCGGGCGATGTTCGACGCAGTCGCGGGCATCCGCTTGTTGGTCCAGAAGCCGGCGGTCACGAGCTTGAGATAGTCGGCGGCGGTCGTCACCGGGCCGCCGTTCGCCGCGGTGCCCCGGAACGTACGGGCCGCCAGCTTGTACGCGTCGACGTTCGCCACCATCTGCACGTGGCCAAGCTCCGACGCCCACAGGCCGTCGATCGCATCCGAGAACGCACGGACATACGCGTCGAACGTCACGGTATCGGTCGGTGTGGTCGGGTCGGTCAACTGCGCGATCAGCCCGTTGATGTTCGGGCTCGAGCCGTTGCCGTTGATGATCTGCGTGTCGAGCGCGTCCGACAGCGCCATGCTCACGTTCTGGCGTAGCGCCGCCTCGAAGTTGGCCTGTCCGATCGCCGCGATGTCTTCCAGGTTCAGCGTGAGCCGCGCCCGGATGCTCCGCGGGTTCGCGGTAACGGCCGTGAGCGCCGCGGCCGTGCTGTCGCGCGACGTGCCCTTCGCCACCGCCGCGGCGGACAGCGCCGTGCTGATGGTCATCTCCGAGTAGGCCCCGCTGCCCACGCTGGGCATCTCGATACCGAGACGCGGGGCGATCGACGGCGCGAACACGAACGGCTGGATCGGCGCCACGGTCACTCCGGAGCCGGTGCCGGGCGCCGGGGTCGCCGCGTCGACGCGAATCTCACGTGGCCGGTCGACCTCGAAAATGTCGAGCGGGATGCCGGCCACCTTGCACGCCTCCCGGTACTCGGCCTCCGCGCCCGACGGCTCGCGGCCCACCAGCGCCGCGGCCAGGAACGCGCCGAGCGATGCCCGCCCGCGCAGCTGGAGCCGTTCGCGGACCTCGGGGTCGACCTCGGCGCCGGGCGGCGGCGCCTCAGCCTGCATCGGCCGCGATCGCCGCGCGCAACTGCCGTTCGGTGTCCTGGTGTGCGCCGGTGAGCGTGTCGAGCTCGCCGCGCTGCTCGTCGCTGAGCTCGTCCACAGCGGCCAGCTCGGCGAGCCGGCTGCGCTGTTCGCTGGCCTTGATGGTGAGTCGCTGCGTGTCGGTTATGTATTCGATTATTGCGCATTGGTGCTATTACACGCAATATTCGTGCTCGTCCGTGTAGTCTGAAGGGGTGAACGCGATTGCGGCCGCCCTCACCCGCGGCGGCCTCGACCTGCAGCCCTTCCAACGCCGATTCCTGCGCGGCGCCTTCGCGCCAGGTGTCACCGTCGGCGCGCTCTGCGCGGCTCGAGGGTCCGGCAAGACCGAGCTGATCGGCCGTATCGGCGCCCAGGTCGTCATCCCCGGGTCGCCGCTGTTCCGCCCGGAGCATGAGGCGGTCGTGTTCGCCGGGTCGATGCGCCAGGCGAAGGCCGTCTACAAGGCAGCCCGCCGCGCCGTGCCCGCCGGCGTGAAGGTGCGCAAGCGCGACAGCAATCAGGAGACGTGCCTGATCGGCCCGGACGGGACCAAGTTGAACGTCTTCCCGTCGTCCGGAAAGCGCGCCCTCGGCCTGGGCGCGAACGAGCACCTCCTGATCTGCGACGAACCCGCGAGCTGGAACGTCCGCGACGGCGACCTGCTGTGGTCCGCCGTCACTCAGAGCTTGGGGAAGCTCGAGGACCAGCGCGTCCTCGTCATCGGCACGCTCAGCCCGGCCGAAGCCGATTCCTGGTGGCCGCGGCTGGTCGCCGCCGGGTCGGACGCCTCGACGTACGTCCAGGTCCATCGGGCCGGCAAGGATGACCCCTGGGACAGCCTGCAGGCCGCGGAGCGGGCGAACCCGTTGCTCAGGGCGAACCGGACGCTCCGGGCCGTCGTCAAGGGCGAACGGGCGAAGGCCCGGCGTGACCCGGAGCTGCAGGCGTCGTACGAGGCGTTCCGGCTGAACCGGCACCGCTCCGCGGAGCGAAACGACCTCGTGACCCCTGACGAGTGGGAGGCGGTGCTGAGGCGCGAGGCGCCGGCCCGCGAGGGCGCGGCCGTGCTCGGCGTCGACCTGGGCGCGAGCCGTTCATGGTCGGCGTGCGCGCTGGCGTGGCCGTCCGGCCGGTTGGAGGTCTACGCATCCATCCCGGGCCTGCCGTCCATCCGCGACCAGGAGCGGCGCGACGGGCTGGCGCGAGGGACGCTCGACCGCCTCGTTGACCAGGGCGTGGTGGCGGTCGCCGAGGGCCTGCACGTGGCGGCGCCCGGGCGCGTGCTCGACCTGCTGCTCGACGTCGAGATCGCGGGCGTCGTGGCGGACAGGTTCGCGTCGGGCGCGCTGGCTGACGAGCTCGCGGCGCGCGGCCTGCCTGAGCCGGAATGGCGGGTGAACCAGTGGTCGACCGCCAGCGAGGATATCGCCGCGTTCCGGGCCTCGGTCCTCGACGGGCCGCTGGCCGTGCCCGAGGGCGGACACCGGCTGCTGTCGACCATCTCGCTGGCCGCTACCCGCATCGAGCGGGACAGCAGCGGGAACGCGAAGCTGCTCAAGACGCACCGGCGCCGTCGTGACGACGTATCCCAGGCCGCCGTTCTCGCCGTGTCGGCGCTGGCCAGGTGGCCGAAGCCGGTTCCGCTGCGTGTTCTGACGCTCGCCTAGCCCGGAAGGGAAGGCTAACACCACGGTCTACGGGCGTTCAGCCGTTCGTTGGTGGGTTCCCTAGCGGCTCATGCCGCGCCTTCGCGGTCAAGGATCGTGGTCGCCAGGGCGAGCGCCTCCAGCAGCCGTTGATTGCCAGACTCGCGAGCGCCGTGCTCCAACGCCCGCAGCACACGGACCGCGACGTCGTTCTGTAGCTCGTGCGCCGCTTCGATCAACTGCCGTTCGTCGTCTGTCATCGTCTCTCCTCTCAGGTAGTGGGGAGAAGGCCGGGGGCGGGTCGCACCCCCGGCCATGAGGTGCTACTCCGGTGCCGGTCGAGTTTGCGGCTTCGGCTCGCCTCCACCAGCAGGCCGCGTAGCGCCGCCGGCGGCCGGCCGCGTTGATGGTGGTGGCGCGCCTTCGCCGGCGGGTCGCCTCTGCGTCTCGCTCATCGTCTCACCTCCCTTCGTCGTCGTTCACGTGTCCCTACCCTCAGTGAATCTCGCCTTGCTTCACCAACCGTTCCGCGCCCGCGAGCCCCGCCTGCCACTCCTGCTGGGTGATGACCCCGGCCTCGACCTCCGACACCGGAGAGTCCGTGTGGTGCCACACCCGCCCCAGTCCGAGTTCGGCCATCATCATCTCGACAGCGTTCCTCGGACTGGTAACGGCGCGCCCCTCGGCCTGCCAGACCGCGAGCCACGCCGGCAGGTCCAATCGGAGCTTCTGCTGCGCGATCGCCCGCAGCTCATCTTCCGGCGCGTTGTTCAGGTCGACACGCTCAGATCTCACGGTCCCCCCTCCCCGTTCTGAATCAGCACTTCGTTCGCCACCCGGTGCACTCGGTTCTACGCGGTTCACGTCATATATACGTGAACCGTGTTCCGAACCGTGAGCCCCCGAACACGGTTCTACGCGGTCCGAACCGTGTAGAACTGAGTCGAACTGTGTTCCGTTCGTGAGGCTGTAGCCGTCCCTCTCGACGCCCCGGCGGACCACCTTCACGACCTCGATCCGCCCGGCCGCGAGCAGCCGCGTGAGCACCCGGTCGAGCCGCGTGAGCGCCTTCTGTGAGCCGTACCCGAGCGCCTTCCGTATCTGGTTCCTGGTCGCCGGTTCGTCCGCACCCTGCAGGTGGTCGAGCACGGCCGTGGCCGCCTCTCCGGTCACGTCTCCGCCACCGTCGCCCGGTACACGCGCGTCCGGCTGAAGCTCCCCGAGCCACGACACCACGCCCACGGGTTCGGACAGGCCCGCGACCTCGACGGCCGCGATATCGAACGCCAGCGGGCGCGGCTTCGGACCCAAGTTGCCCTTCGTGACCGTGACCGTCCGTTCTGCCACGTGCAACGCCACCCGGGCGCCGGCGGTCAGCTGACGAGAGCCGGACACCCGATCCTGCCCCTGAGCCTCGCGGTCCTTGTTGTCGTGGCAGATGATGACCACGGCCGCGCCGACCCTCAGCAGCGGTTCGACGGCCTGATACCGCCGCCGCGTGTCGCCTTCCAGGTTCGGGTTGTCGCCGTCCGCTCCGAACCAGGCGCCCCACGAGTCGATCACCGCGAGCGCAGGTTTCCGTTCAGCCGTGGCCTCGCACACCTCCCGCAGTGACAGGTCCGCGTTCGCGGACGCCCGAGTATCGAGCACGAGCATCCGGTCCCAGTCGACTCCGGCAGCCTGCAGCCGCGGGGCGATGACGGACGCCGAATCGTCCTCTCCGAAGTGGCCGAGCCAGACGCAGACGCCCGGTTCAGCAACCCCAGACCCGTCCGGCCAGCGCCCGCCGGTCGTGACCGTCCCGCAGATCGAAGCGGCCACCAGCCCCTTTCCCTCGTCCGGTCCGCCGTGCAGCAGCGCAGCGCGGGCCTTGACCAGGTGCGAACGCCAGAGCCACGGAACATCCTCGAACACCTGCCCGACGCCCTGAACGAACACGGGCTCCGCGGCCTTCGCTGCAGCCTCATCGAGCAGAGACTCGGCGCGCTGGCGAGCGTCACGCTGGCCCAGGAAGGGCGAGAGCGCGTGTGCGACAAGCGCCCGGCACGTCGCCACCAGCTCGACGTCTTCCGGCGCCACACGGCGACCGATCAGCCGCACGTCACCCAGGAAGTCGGGCACATACGTGACCCCGATCTTCCGCAACGTCGCGATCGCGTCGTTCAGATCCGTGAGCGGGTCCACGGCCGACGCGCCGAACACGTCCGCGCCGAGATCTTCGAGCTCGTCGTTCGTGATCACGCGCCCGCCCGCCTGCTGGCCCGCGGCCGGCTCGCCAACCACTCGTCGACGTCGGCCGCCAGCCAGCGGACGGCGCGCGGCCCGATCTGGATCGGCGCAGGAAACAGCCCTTCGGCCACCCAACGGTAGAGCGTTGCGCGGCTGATAACGCAGCGCCGTTCGACGGCCTGTCGTGTCAGGAGTTGCGATTGCTCTTGCATACCCACGAGCGTTACAGAGGTTCCACAAGGTGTCGTCCTACTTATTTCTGTGCATTCTCGTAGGCCGCGAAGTACTGGTCGATTGCCGGGCGAAGGAGTACCCGATCGGATGGCGTGGTCTCGTTCCAGACCTTCTCGATAGCCTTGTGCCCTATGTAGCCGAGCGCCTCTGCGACCGCATCGCACGCGGAGCGGGCCTCGCTCGCGTTGTTTCGCGTGGGATCGAATCCGCGGTCTACCAGCGCTTGAACCGTCGACGCGATCACCTTGTCCCGCACGGTCTTCGGACTCGGGCCTCGTTTCGCCGGCCGTAGTCGTTGCCCTTCGAGCCGGTCGGCAATCCATTCCGCCAGCTCAGGCATCATCGGAACGCCGGAGCGGAGATGCCATCGCGCGATGATGTAGAGGGCATCCCAGGTTCCACGGTCCTCCTCCGAGCGCTGCAGCGCCCAGAGCTGCCACAACGCGCGCTCTTTCCATGTGCGCGCATCGTCGCGGTACCAAGTAACGCTGTAGTCGGTCATCGTCGCGGAAGTCCAATGCTCGGACCCCTCTTGGATCAGTCGTACGACCTCCACGGCCTCATCGAACGCGAGCTCAGCCACTGAAGCGGATCACCTTCCCGCTGGCGCCGGTCACGTACGCCGCCCAGGCCTGCATGAGGCCCGCCCTCTTCTCATAGAGATCCGACCGTGCGTAGCTGCGCTCGACGTCCGACCCGACCTTGTGCGCCAGCGCCATCTCACAGACCGCGTGCGGCGCGCTGGTCCGCTCGCTCGCCCAGTCGCGGAACGAGCTCCTGAACCCGTGCACGGTCCCGCGATCGGCCAGCCCGGTGTCGCGCAGCACCTTCGTCAGCGTCATGTCGGACAGCGGCTTGCTCGACCTCAGCGGCGATGGGAACACCAACCCGGCGTCGCCGCGCAGGGGCTGGACCGACTCGAGCACGGCCAGCGCCGCGTCAGAGAGCGGAACGCGGTGTTCCTCCTCGGTCTTCATCCTTTCCGCCGGGATGCGCCACTCGCGAGCCTCGAGGTCGACCTCGTCCCAGGTTGCGCCGCGCGCCTCACCCGACCGGCAGGCGGTGAGCACCACGAAGCGGAGGCACGCCTTCGCCGACAGCGACGCCCGGGAGGCGGCGATGACTTCGAGAGCCGCTGGGACCTCCTTGTACGGCAGCGCCCGGTAGTGCTCCTTCACCGCCGGTAGAGTGGGTAGCGCGGCGTTGATGACCTCGCCCGCCACGTTGTGCTCGATGTGGCCGCACGCCTGACACCATGCGAGGGTCTGTCGAATGCGTCTGCGCAGCTTGCGAGCCACCTCCGGGTGCTTGGTCCATAGCGGCGTCAGGATCCGCAGGACGTGCTCGCGCCCGATCTCATTCACTGGCATCTTGCCGACAACCGGGAAGGCACGACGCTCGAGTTGCTGCATCCAGCTCTTCGCCGTCTTGCTGGAATGCCACCGCGGGCGGTTGGCCTCGTGCGTGCGCTCGGCGGCCTCCCGAAAGGTGGGCACGTGGTCGCGGCGCTTCTCCGCCAGCGGGTCGCGCCCGTCAGCGATGGCGACGCGGTTGGCGAAGGCCCGCTTCCGAGCCTTGGCGAGCGTCACGACGGTACACGAGCCCAAGCCGATGTCGTGCCGTCGACCGCGGATGGACACCCGCTGTATCCAGCTCTTCGTGCCGGACGGCGAGATGTCTAGGTAGAGCGTCGGATCGCACCGATAGCGACCCGGACAGGTGAGCGCTTCGACCATCCACGCAGCGATCGGCTTCCCCACAGGCACCCCCACGCGATCAATTCGACCTTACGGGAAGTCCTGAGTAGTGTCAAGCGTATAACCTCGGGATTCGCAGTGGCTTGCGGAGAATTCCGAGAAGCTATAGGAGCGCGAAAGAAGGGGGGATGGAGCCGGCGAGCGGACTCGAACCGCTGACCTGCTGATTACGAATTGCCTGCGCCACGTATTCGTGCCCTTGCATGCTCGTGCGTGAGCTGTCCGTAAATTGCTCATATAAAGGCGCTTGCACCCTATCTGTTGTGCGCTTGCGTGCGGCGTATTGGGGCGTTATTCTGTCTAATTGCCCACATAGTGCCCACATGAGACTGCCATGATGCGTGCTGACTCGCGCGTTCCGGGGCGTGTCGGCACCATGTAGCCAAGAGTCCGCAACCTGGGAGGCCACGTGCTGACGGAACGTCGGATCCGCGACGCGAAAGCGGAGTCGAAGACCCGGATTCTGTGGGATGGTCAGGTCAAGAACCTGGGCGTCCGCATCACGCCGAAGGGCGTCAAGTCGTACGTAGTGTTCTACCGGTCAGCCGGGCGGAAGCACCTTGCGACGCTGGCGCGGGTGGCGGAGCTGTCGCTGCGGGATGCCCGGGACAGAGCGGGGCGGCAGTTGGCCGCGATTCGCGCCGGCGAAGCACACCCGCTGGAACGGCGGCGCCGGGGGAGGGAGGCGCCGACCGTGGCGGATGGGTTGGATCGGTTCTTCGACGAGTACGTACCAACGCGGCTGGCCATCGGTCGCATGGCGCCGCGCACCGTACAGATCTACCGCAGTCAGGCGACGCTCTACATCCGGCCGGCTCTCGGCGGGCGCCGCGTTGCTGACGTGAGACGTCGGGACGTGGAGTTGGCCGTTGGGCAGTTGCCGAGCGCGACCCGCAACCGCGCGCTCGCGTTCGTCTCGCGGCTGTTCACTCTGTTCGAGACGTGGGAGTGGAGACCGCAGCAGACGAACCCCGTGCGCAGCATCGAACGAGCCCGCGAGGAACCCCGAGACCGGGTACTTGACGCCGCGGAGCTGGGGGCGCTGGCAACCGCGCTCGACCGACTCGACGAGCGGTTCCCGGCGAGCGTCGCGGCGATCCGGGTGGCAGCGCTGACGGGGCTGAGAATCTCCGAGGTGCTCGCGATTTGTTGGGAACATGTCGACTTTGCGAGCCGGCGGGTGACTCTGCCGCAGACGAAGACGGGCCGACGTTCGCATCATCTTCCCGCGGCGGCGCTCGACATCGTGCGGGCGGTCCCGCGAATCAACAAGGGCCATCACGTGTTCGCGGTGGACGCCCGGGGGGCGTTGACGTATCGCACGGTGCGCCATCATTTCGGCGACGCGGTGAAGCTGGCGGGATTGTCGGACGTGCGGCTGCACGACCTGCGGCGCACGTTCATGACGAACGCGGCGGCGGCGGGGGTCGGGACGCACGTGCTTCGCGACCTGCTCGGTCACAAGTCGACGGCGATGGCGGATAGGTACGTGCGCTCGGTAGGCTCGCCGGTCGCGGACGCCCGTGAGGCGGTAGGGTCGGCGATGGCCGCCGCGATGGCCGGTGAGGGCGCTCGCGACTGATCACGCGAGATTGCCAGCGGGAAGTTGCGCGGCACCGAGGTGGGCATACTGCCTTCGGACAGACACCCGCAGGCAAAAGGATGTTCGATGACGACAAAATTTACTCGGCTGGCGATCCGGCGTTGCTCCTGCTTGGCCGCCCCTCGACTCTCGCCCATTGGAGGAACGAGGGTCGGGGCAGTGCGGGGCAGCAATTCGACCCGGTGGGTCGGGAGCAGATGGTCAAGGGGTTCCACGCCTTCGTCAGGCCGGTGGATCGGGTGCTGCCCGAGCGATCGATTGTAGTGCCCGACTCCTGCTCTCCGACACGGTTCGAGATCGAGGCGCCGGCGGTCGACACGATAGTCACGAGATGGCGCATCGACGATGTGGATGTCGGCCGAGGACGGATTCTGGACGTGCGGCCCTGTACCTTGGAGATTGGCCCGCATACCGTCGCTGTCGAGGTGGTCGACGAGACGCCGTTCGTCCGAGCGCGTGAGAACGACTCGCGCATGGCTCCCGTCGAGGCAAGCTGGAGCCTGGATGTCAAAGTCGTCCCGCCGCCTCCGCCGCCGCCTCCGCTCGGTCGCGGTGGCGGCGGTGGCCGCCCCAGACAGCCCAACCGGCCGCCGGGGGGTGGGGATACTGGCGGACCGGGCGCTGACGGTTGGGGCGGACCCGGTGTCCGTGGACGTGGCGTCTGCGTTCCGGGACCCGGACCGGGACGAGCTCACGTATGCGGCGAGCTCGTCGGCAGGGGACGTGGCGGCGGCGGCGGTGGAGGGCAGCGTGGTGACGGTGACGCCGGTGGGGGCCGGGACCGCGGTCGTTACGGTGACGGCGGCCGACGGCGAAGAGGAGAACGCGCCGGCGACGCAAACGTTCGAGGTGACGGTCGTGGTCGACTACGACGCCGACGCGGACGGCCTGATCGAGGTGCGGACGCTGGCGCAACTCGATGCCATGCGGTACGACCTGGACGGCGACGGTGTGCCGGTGGATGCCGGGGTGGGACACGGAGACGTCAGGCGTGGCGTCGAGCGCGTCGGGCCGCTGAGGACCTCGGGGCTGCAGCGGCCGACGGCCTATGGCGGGCTGTATGCGGCGTGGAACGTGGACGTGGACGGCGACGGGGTGCTCGACGGCCCGTGGGATCTCGGGACGGCTGCGCAGTATCCGGCGCTGTCGCTGGACGCGGACGGCGACGGGCGGGCCAGCTGGCCGGAGCTGGACCGCCAGCTCCGGGCCGGCCCCGCGCTGACGGTGGCGCTGGCAGAGGACGCAGCCAAGGTGGTGCTGACGTGGACGGCGGCGGACACGAGCGCGTGGACGCCGCCGCCCGAGGTCACCTACACGGTGACGCGGGAGGCGGGCGCGACGGTGGAGAGGGTCGCGGCGGGAGGCTGCGGCGCGCGCTACGTCGACGCTGGCGTGCAGCCCGGTAGCGCCTACACGTACGAAGTCGCGGCGGTGGTCGACGGGGGCGAGGCGGCGCGCAGCGGGCTGGTGACGGCCGCGGTGCCGTGCGCGTACGTGGTCACGCCCTTGCACCGCGACGTGCTGTGGACAGCCGGCACGGGGCAGGCGGCGGTGACGACCGGGCCGGGCTGCGCGTGGACGGCGGCGAGCGAGTCGGCGTTCCTGGCGGTGACGGCCGGACTGGCGGGCGCCGGTCCGGGCACGGTGCGCTACACCGTGGCGGCCAACGCGGGCGGCCCGCGCACGGGCGCGCTGTTGGTGGCGGGTCAACGGTTAACGGTGTACCAGGCGTCGGCGACGGTGTTCACGGTCAGGGCGATTCACTTCCTGGAGCTGCGGGCGCGCATCGACGCGCTGCGGGCGGCGGGCCGGCCGGTGGCCGCTGCCGCGACCTGGGCGAGGCGATGCGGCTGTTCGTCGAGCACTACCCGGCGAGACACGGCGCCGCCGCCGGCGAGGCCTCGGACGCCGGCGAGGCAGCCCGCGGTGCGACAGCCCGTCGGCGCTGCGCCGACGGGTATCAGTCCGCCCTGCCCGCTGGTCTGGGAGGTTTGCCGGGCTGTGGCTCTCCGCGCCCGGTCTAGTCGGTTCCGGCGTCGTCGTCGTCCTCTTGACGCTCGCGGCAGTTCCAGCACTCGCTGCTCGAGGGACTGCAGCTCGAGGTCGGCGATGTCTTCGCGAGCTGAACAAGCGCCAGATACCTGACACGCCGCCCCGCCGAGGCCGGGAAAACACCATCCAGGACAGCATGTGATCCTCCCTGGGACCATGGACCCCCGGCCACGCAGGGATGAACCGCCGTCAGACGGGGCCGGCGGCGCGGCGGAGAGACCCCGCAGGAGCGGGGATGATCCGGAGACCCACCAGCTGCCCCAGGCGCTGCTCGACTCGGCCCCGCGCGCGCGGGGCGTGGCCGACGTGACACGGCGGGACGTTGAGCGGGCCGTCCGGCGGCTGCCGAACGCGACGCGGAACCGCGTGCTCGCGCTCGTCTCGCGGCTGTTCAATCTGTTCGAGACGTGGGAGTGGAGGCCGCAGCACACGAACCCGGCACGGGGCGTCGAGCGGGCGAGGGAAGAGGCGAGGGACCGCGTGCTCGACTCCGGGGAGTTGGCGGCGCTGTCGGCGGGGCTCGGGGCGCTCGAGGAGCGGTTCCCCGCGAGCGTCGGCGCGATCCGCGTCGACGCGCTAACCGGGCTACGAATCTCCGAGGTATGCGCGATCCGGTGGGAGCACGTCGACTTCGAGAGCGGGCGCGTGACGCTGCCGGGCTCGCCTGTCGCGGACGCGCGGCGGGCCATCGGTACGGCGATGGCGGCCGCGATGGCGGGAGGCGGCCGTGGATAATCGAGTGTTGGGCGAGGTCCTGTTAGGCGAGTTCCTGCGCGGAAAGGTGGATGCTCGCCCGGGCAGTTGCGGAAGCTGGGCTGCTGTGGGGAAGAACCACAACACGAGCCACTGCAGTTCGGGGAAGCTGGCCGGGCGGCGATCTGAACCGCAACTTCAACTTCAAGTGGGGCCCGGGCTTCCCCGGCTCCAGCGGTTCCGAGTGCGATCAGACCTATCGCGGTTCCGAGGCCGAGTCCGAGCCGGAGACGAAGGCGGTCGCCGGGTACATGAGAGAGCCGTGGACCGATGCGCGGGGGCCGGACGACGACGACGCGGCGGCTGCCGACACGAGCGGCCTGTATCTGGACATCCACAGCTACAGCCGGCTCGTTTTCTGGCCCTGGGGGCACACGTCCGAGACGGCGCCCAACGGGACGGCCCTTCAGACGTTGGGCCGCAAGCTCGCGTACGACAACGACTACGTGCCGCACCCGAGCCATGGGCTCTATCCAGTCAACGGGAGCACCGACGACTACGCGTACGGAGAGTTGGGCCGCGCCGGGTTCACCTACGAACTGGGCACGACCTTTTTTCAGGGCTGCGGGTCCTTCAGGTCCCGCAGCCCTGAACAGAACCGTCGCTCGGTGCTCTACGGCTTCAAGGTGGCGCGGGCGCCGTGCGTTCTCCCGAAGGGCCGGGACGCGATCGACGTCAGCCTGAGCGGCACGCCGTCGACGACCGGCGTCAGCGCGGGCACGGAGGTCACGCTCTCGGCGACTCTCGACGACACGCGCTACGGGAACCGGAACGGCTCCGAAGCGACGCAGAACATCGCGGCGGGCGAGTACTACGCCGACACGCCGCCCTGGGCGACGGGCGCGACCGCCGTGGCGATGTCGGCGTCCGACGGGACGTTCGACGCCAAGTCCGAGGCGGTGACAGGCAGGGTCGACACGACCGGCTGGAGCGCGGCCCGCCACACGTTGTTCGTGCGGGGCAAGGAGGCGGACGACAACTGGGGTCCTGTCAGCGCGGTTTTCCTGTTCGTCGACGAGGTACCTCCGTCACGGCCGGCGGCGCCCAGTCTTGCCTCGGCTCCGGGCCAGCTCACGGTCGGCTGGACGGCGCCGGCGGCGAACGGGTCGGCCATCACGGGCTATCGGGTCCGGTACAAGCGGTCCGACCGCGACTTCGGCTGGGAGGTCGACGACGCCGGGACGGCCTTGGAGCTGGTGCTGAGCGACAAGTACTCGAACCGGCGGCTGGACGTGCAGGTGCGGGCGGTGAACGGTGTGGGCGGCGGCGTCCGGTCGGATTCTTCGACCGGGCAGCCCGAGAACAGGCCGGCGACCGGCGCGCCGACGATCGAGGGGCAGCCGCTCGTGGGTTCGACACGGACGGCCGTGACCACGGGCATCGCCGACCCGGACGGCTTGGGCGAAGTCTCGTTCAGGTACCAGTGGGTGCGCACGTCCGGCGGTACGGACAGCGACATGGCGAACGCGACCGGTTCCACGTACGTGGCCCAGCCTCGGGATCGGGGATCGACGCTCAAGGTCAACGTGGCGTTCACCGACGACGCGGGCAACGAAGAGGTGCTGGTTGAAACTGACGGCGTCGCAATCGGGGCCCTGACGGCGGCCGTCGATAGGATCACGGTCGTGGAGAGTGCGGGGACGTTGACGGTTCGGATCGACACGGGCGGCCCGACGCTGCAGTCGGACGAGATCGTGGAGTTGGTGCTTGGTGGAACGGCGACTCGCGGTACGGACTACGCGATCAGCGCGGAGCGCCTGACGGTGAGCGCGGGCGCGAGTTCGGCAACCGCCGTGATCACGCTGCTGGACGACTTTGTGGACGAGGGAGACGAGACGATTGAGATCGCTGCGCGCCACGGCGACGCCAACCTGTCCTGGAGCGGCCCGGCATCTCGAGGCCCGTGGCAGTGATTGCGTTGCGCCTGGTGGACGACGACACCCGGGGGTTGTCGGTGTCGGACTCGACTCTGCCGGTGACGGAGGGAGGCAGCGCCGACTACCGCGTGGCGCTCACCTCGGAGCCGACGGGTTCGGTGTCGGTGACGCCGTCGGCGCCGTCGGGCACGGACGTGTCGGTGAGTCCGTCGTCGCTGACGTTCACGGCCGCGGACTGGGACGTTCGCCAGCCGGTGACGGTCGAGGCGGCCGAGGACACCGACGGGGCCGTCGGACGCGCCGGTGACGATCCGTCACGCGGTGAGCGGGGGCGACTACGGCTCGGTGCGTGCGGATTCGGTCGTGGTGACGATCCTCGAGAACGACACGTCGGCGCTGTCGGCCGTGGACGGTTCGGCGCCGGAGAGCGGCGGCGAGGTCGCGTTCGAGGTGACGATCAGCGTGGCCGGCACAGCGGACGTGACGGTGGACTACGCGACATCGGACGGCACGGCGCGGGCGGGTTCGGACTACACGTCGACATCGGGGACGCTGACGTTCGCGCAGGGCTCGACGTCGTCTCAGTCGATCCGCGTGCCGGTTCTCGACGACGGCGACGACGAGGCGGAGGCGGAGACGTTCAGGCTGACGCTGAGCAACGTGCAGAACGGTGTTCGACGTTGGGCGTGACGAGCTCAGGTTGTACCGGAGCCTTTCGAGTTTTGCAGCCGACGAGCAGGAGACGATCGTGCTGTCGATGTTGACCGGGCACGGGCGCCGTACCTCATCGGCGCCCGCACGGAAGTGGTCGTTCGCGCTGGGTGCCGTTGCTCGACGAGCCCGGTGGGCAGCCGCCTGTTTCTCAGCCGCGAGGGAACGCGTCGCGCGCTCGTCGACGCTTGGCGGCAGACGGTCGACGAAACCGACCCGGTCATCTGTCTCGGCGACGTCGCCGTGGGCCGGGCGAGCCGGGCCGTCGACCGGGTTCTGGCAGCGAGAGTCCATGCTGTGATGTACGCTGCTCGCATTCTCTGCCTCTTCGATCTGTGGCCGGTCGCCGGTCCTGCTGTGTGGTTTGGGCGCGCGCGGACTCGTTCATCTTCCGTCTCTCTACCGGTAGGCTGAGTTGAGTCTGAATAAAACTATGCTAAAAGGGTATGTGCGCCAAAGTTGCCGACGGGGCTTCTTGGGAATGGTGCCTACCAATGTGGTAGTTATACAACTCACGCATATGGTGGGGTGCGGCTACAAACTGCATAGGCGTTTTGGACACTACCAGTAATGGTAGTTTCAAAAACAAGAGGGGCGCTCCACGCCGCGCGCGTTGCGGCAAGGGAGGACACGGAATCGCCGTGAGCGACCGAGCCACGCTCCAGCGCATCCTGGACGCGTTGTACGACGCCATGCTCGACGACACCCGCTGGGCAGGGCGTCTCGGCCATGAATCTGACGAGGCCTGCGGCCTGACGGGAAACGGGCTGCTGGTCCGGGAAGCCCCGCTGCAAAGACATGGGTTGTCGGACCGGCACGGGATGCCTGCGCCGGACTGCCCGGCTGGCACGGAAAGGAACAGAAATGCCGATGTCACGTGCATCGTTGATTGCCACGCTCGCGGTCAGCGCGCTCATCATTTTTCTCACCCCCGTGCGGCCGGCCACGGCATTCGTCCAGGAAGACCTGACGGAGGAGGAATACGAGGCGCTCAGCCACGCCCTCGACATGTCAGTCGACGAGATCCGGGCGCTCGGGCTGTCGCCGGAGGGGCTGCAGGTCCTGCTCGACGGGTTCACGGAGGAGACCGTCGTCGTCGGCACCCGGGCCCGTCCGCGGACGGTCGCCGCCTCGCCCGTGCCCGTGGACGTCCTCTCGGCAGCCGACATCAGCAACCAGGGCGTCGTCAGCCTGCCCGAGCAGCTCCGGACCGTGATTCCGTCGTTCGCCGTCAATACGCAGCCGATCAGCGACGCGTCGACGGTCGTGCGGCCCGCGATGCTGCGGAACCTGGCGCCCGACCACACGCTGGTGCTGGTGAACGGCAAGCGCCGCCACCGTTCGTCGATCATCGACTGGCACGGCGGCAATGGGGTGGCGTACGGCTCGCAGGGTCCCGACATCTCGGCCATTCCCGCCATCGCCCTGCGGCAGGTCGAGGTGTTGCGCGACGGCGCGGCCGCCCAGTACGGCTCGGACGCCATCGCCGGTGTCATGAACTTCCAGCTCAAGGACGCCAACTCCGGCGGAACCCTCGAGTTCGACACCGGCACCTTCCAGGAAGGAGACGGCGAGGCGTTCAACGTGGCCGGCAACGTCGGCCTGCCGCTCGGCGCCACCGGCTTCGCCAACCTCAGCCTGGAGTACGGCAGCTCGAACCCGACCAACCGGAGCGCCTCCCGCAGCGACGCCATCGCGCTCGTCGCCGCCGGGAACACGCATGTCGCCTCGGATACGCCGCAGATCTGGGGCTCGCCCGCGGTCGACGACGACCTCAAGCTGTTCGGCAATTTCGGCTACGCGTTCGCCACCGGGATCCAGCTCTACGCCCACACGAACTACGCACGCAAGGAGGTGACCGGCGGCTTCTTCTTCCGCAACCCGAATACGCGCGGCGGCGTCTTCAGCCCGGACGGCGGACAGACGCTGCTCGTGGGCGACCGGCTGTGGGCCGCCACTGGGATGGCGGGCGCCGGCAGCTGCCCGACGGTGCCGATCGTCGACGACGTCCCCGACGCCGCCGGCTTGGCCGCCGTGGGCGCCAACCCCAACTGCTTCACGCTCTACGACCGCTTTCCTGGCGGCTTCACGCCCAGCTTCGGCGGCGAGGCGCAGGATACGTCGCTGGTGGGCGGCATCCGCGGCCTGACCGACGCCGGCTTCAACTGGGATGCGAGCTTCACCGTGGGCGCCCACGAGACCGACCTGTTCATCCGCGACACGGTCAACGCCTCGCTCGGCTACGACACGCCGACCGCCTTCGACCTGGGCAGCAACCGCCAACGGGAGCTGGGGATCAACTTCGACGTCTCCTACGCGGCCACCGACATGGTCAACATCGCGGCCGGTGCGGAATGGCGCGACGAGCAGTACCAGACGTCCGAGGGCGAGCCCGACTCGTGGACGGTGGGCCCCTACGGCCGCGGGCAGGGGTTCTCGGCCGGCTCGAACGGTTTCTTCGGCTACGGTCCGCTCGCCGCCGGCACCTGGAACCGGAGCAACGTCGCGGTCTACGGCGACGTCGAGATCAGCGACGTGGACGACCTGTGGACAATAGGCGGCGCGCTGCGCTTCGAGCACTTCGAGGATTTCGGCGCGACGACGAACGGCAAGATCTCCGCGCGCTTCGCCTTCGTGCGCGCCAGCGTGAGCAGCGGGTTCCGCGCGCCGACGCCGGGCCAGCAGAATGGCTTCAACATCTCGACCATCTTCGACCCGGCGCTCGGCGATCTGGTCAACAACGGCGTCATCCCGTCGATCTCGCCCGTGGCAGCGCTGCGCGGCGGCGTGCCGCTCGAGCCGGAGCGCTCGCTCAACTACACCGCCGGCGTCGTCTTCGACACCGGGCCGTTCAACTTCTCGGCCGACTACTTCCGCATCGAGGTCTCCGACCGCATCGGCATCACGAGCAACTTCAGCCTGCGGGACGACGAGATCGCCGGCCTGCTGGCGCAGGGGGTGGACAGTGCGCGCGACCTGAAGAACTTCCGGTTCTTCACCAACGCCTTCGACACGGCGTCGCAGGGGATCGACGTGGTGTCGACCTACACGCCGATCGCGCTACGCGGCAACACCGTCTTCAGCGCCGTCTTCAGCTTCACCGACACGGAGGTGACCGAGAACGGGAAGGGATTGCTCAACGACCGGCGCCTGGCCGAGTACGCCTACGCGCTGCCGCGCGTGCGCTGGAACGCCGGCGTCAACCAGCGCGTAGGACGCGTGCAACTGCTCGGGCGCGTGAACTACTACGGCGGCTGGTACGACTGGGACAGCGGGTTCGGCCAGATTTTCATTCCCGCAAGCGGGTTCGGCCAGGGCTTCTTCGACGGCCGGCCCATCGTCGACGTGGAAGGCAGTATCGATCTGTACGACGGCACGACGCTGGCCATCGGCGCGCAGAACCTGTTCGACACCTATCCCCACGAGAGTGCACGCGCGATGTCGGTCGGGGAGAAGTACAGCGAGTACACCCCCTGGGGCTTCAACGGTGCGTACTACTACGCCCGCATCCGCTACGCCTGGGGCCGGTAGGGCGCACCGGCGTTCAACGGACGGCGTCGTCTCACAGTAAGGGCTATCGCCACAATAAAGTAGTCAGTGCTAGGGATTGGTGCTATCCTCGAATCCCGTGGACAACGTAGTGACACAGGTGATACAGGAGAAGTTCGCCGCGATTGAACCGTTGCTCAACGAAAGGACGCGACGGCGGTGGGCGGCGGTGGAGGAGAAATCAATCGGACTCGTCGCACGCCTCCTGCCTTCTAGTGTCCTGGAACAGAAATAAGTGTATGATATAGGGGTAGTTGCCTTGTAGCAGGCCACCGGAGGTCCCCCTTGCCGAGAGGCCGCCTCCCGACCACCGTCACCCTGACCGACAACGAGCGACAGCGCCTGAACACGCTCGCTCGGCGGTCGCGTTCGGCGCCCCAACTTGCCCGCCGCGCACGTATCATTCTGGCGTGTGCTGACGGCCAGCCGACGACCGGCATGGCCCGCCGCCTGCACGTGTCGGCCACCACCGTCTGCAAATGGCGCACGCGCTTTATGCGGGACCGTATCGACGGCTTGGCCGACGAAGCCCGCCCCGGGACGCCGCGCCGCATCACCGATGAGCAGGTCGAACAGGTCGTGGTGCGCACCCTCGAGACCACACCGCCGGGCGCGACGCACTGGAGCACCCGGACGATGGCGCGCGCCGTAGGGCTCAGCCACACGACGGTCAGCCGAATGTGGCGTGCGTTCGGATTACAGCCCCACCGCACCAAGACGTTCAAGCTGTCGCCCGACCCGTGGCTGGTCGACAAGGTGCGCGACATCGTGGGCCTGTATGTCGACCCGCCGGCGCACGCCGTCGTGCTGTGCGTCGACGAGAAGCCGCAGATTCAGGCGCTCGACCGCACGGCGCCGCTGTTGCCGATGCTGCCGGGTCGCACGGAGCGGCGCACACACGACTACCGGCGCCACGGCACCACGACGCTGTTTGCAGCCTTGGACGTGAAGACCGGCAAGGTCATCGGTGCCCTGCATCGCCGGCATCGGGCGATCGAGTTCTTGCAGTTCCTCAAGCGGATTGACGCCGCGGTCCCTGCCGACCTGGACATCCATATCGTGCTGGACAACTACAGCACCCACAAGACCCCCGCGGTGGTCCGCTGGCTGGCTGCGCACTCTCGGTTCTACCTGCATTTCACCCCGACCTACGCTTCCTGGTTGAACCTGGTCGAGCGGTGGTTCGCGGCGCTGACCACCTCGCAGTTGCGCCGCGGCATCTATCGCAGCGTGGTCGCGCTCGAGCGGGCGATTCGCGAGTTTCTCGCGGCGCACAACGCCACCGGGCGGCCGTTCGTGTGGACGAAGTCGGCCGACGAGATCCTGGCCAGCATCGCTCGGTTCGCACAGCGAACGCTCGCCGCCCACGCGGGATAATTCTTTCGTGAACCACTGTTACAGGACACTAGCTCCACCTCGCCGCGCTGGCCACCGACCGCCGCAGGGTTGATCGCCTGGCCCGACCGCGACAGCTCGCGCAGCGCCGCATCATGGTCCGCCCGTGACCTGAACACTGTCGGCGGCACCGCCCTCACCCGAACTCGGCGAGCGACAGCACCAACCGCACCAGGTCCGCTTGGCCCGAGAGAGACTGCTTCCGGTAGATCCGCTTCAGGTGCCAGTAGATGGCACCTTCGGTGTTTCCCGTCGCCTCGGCCATCTCCCGCACGCTCTTGCCTTCGGCCAACCAGACCGCTACCCGACTTTCCGCGGGCGTCAGCTCCAGGGTCTTGGCCACCAGGTCGGGAGTGACACGACGATGGCGCCCCGGCTCGACAATCAGCATCAGCGCGGCGACGTGCCGCGCTTCGCCGTCCGGTTGAGGGACGCTCACGGGCTTGACGTGCACCAGGAAGGGCGGCAACACGGACGAGCGGCGAAGCAGCATCGACCCACTGACGGCGGCCGAGCCGGGGGCCGGCAGCGCGTCGCCCACCAGTCGCTCGAGACGGACCTGGTCGGCCGGCGCGCGGGCGCGCAGCATCCCGTGCCGGTCCGACAACCCATCGCCGTGCCGCAGGATGCTGCGGGCGCGGTCGTTGGTCTCCAGTATGTGCCCACGCCGGTCCAGGTGGATGAAGCCCATCCGAGGGTTGTCGAGCAGGGCGGTCACGGTCGTGATATGCGCCTCGGCGCGGACCAGCGCCTGCCGGACGCGGACGAACTGCCGGATATGGGGCAGCAGCCTCGTGACCATCGTGATCCGCGACGACCCCCAGCCACCCGAGTCGACCGGATCGTGGAGGAACCAGACGATGGAGGAGCCGTCCGGCCCATCGAGACGTACGTTCAAGCCGTTCTGGCCGCCGATCCGGAGCAGTATCTCGTTGTAGGTGGGCGACGTCTTCAACTCCTCGGGCGTGTACAGATCCCGGGTGTGCGTCAGGCGACTGTCGGGCAACTTCCGGACGCGCGGTACGCGTTCGTCGGTCGGATGGTAGTTCTCGAGGTAATCGCGCTCCTCGTCTTTGCGGTGCTGCCCCCGGCAGTACGTCCCGACGAAGAGCACTCGGCCGTCGTCCATCGGGGCTTCGCGGACCAGCAGCCCGTTTCCCGTCAGGCCGCAGGCCTCGTCGATCACGGCCGAGACGCCCTGCCAGCGGGTGTCGTCGAGCATGGCGTCGTACAATGCGTCCAGGATGCGCTGGAACGTGTCTCGGTCGCTCACGGCGATTCCGTTTCTCCCGCAACGCGCGCGGCGCGGAGCGCCCCCTCTTCGCGCTGTTCGCCGAGGTCGAGCGCGACCTGATCTCCGAGCGCACCCGCGAGGGCCTCGCCAAAGGCCAAGGCCTCGGGCCGGAAGCTCGGGCGCCCGAAGGGCTCGCTGGGCGTCTCACGGCTCGACGGCAAGGAGGATGAAATCCGTCACTTCGTCGAGCTCGGCGTGTCCAAGACCGCCATCGCCAAGATCACCGGCGTCTCCCGCACCACCCTTTACAGCTTCATGACCACCAGAGGGCTCAGGCCGAGCCGTTAGCGTGTATTTCAACACGCGACAGCTCGGTGATCAACCAACGCATCCGGAATGCCTTCACGGAAAATGCAGCCGTCGACCGCGCGTCAGACCTGTCGTTGTCGCTGATCTCCGCGACATCACGCCGGAGCTTGCCCAGCCCCTGTCAGCGGGCGACGACAGCGCTTGGCGAGGCGGTTGTTCGACGGCATGCTGCAGAAAAGTGTAGCAAGCGATCCTGGGGCGTGGTCGCCTTCGGGCCCGCGCAAATATAACTTCCTAGAAGTGCCTGTAGTCTCGCTATAGATCACACCGGTCTCGCAACGGTCGTGTCGGCGACCAGCCCCACCAAGGCGGATGCTTTCTGGATTCCGGGGGCCAGCGTCTGTTCAGATTTCTGGCATAATTGCGGAAACCGTTACCCGCAATGGTGCCACAATGAGACCAACCGAGTTCTCCGCCGACACGATCATCGCCTTGCTCCGCAAGCAGACCATCGCCACGCTGCCCGAGGTGACGGCGGCTCTCGGTCCCCGGGCCAGCAGGCGCACCGCTTTTCGCAAGCTCAAGGACCTCGACGCTCGGACCAGCTACTCGCATCGCGGCGGCTACTACACCCTCGACGCAATCGCCGACTTCGACGAGCACGGCCTGTGGTCCTTCGCCGGCGTCCGTTTCTCCCGCGCCGGCACCCTGGTCGCAACCGCCGAGTCGTTCGTCAACCACGCCCCGGCGGGACACTTCGTCGACGAGTTGGACAACCTGCTCGCGGTCGGCACCCAGGACCCGCTGCGTAAGCTCGTCCGCGACGGGCGGCTGACGCGGCACAAGCTCGCCGGCCAGTTCCTCTACTGCGCGGCCGACCGCGCGCACCAGACCCACCAACTGCGCGCGCGGCGCTTGTTGATGGCCACGCCCGGACTCGTGCGACCCCTGCCGGCGGCCGACCTGATGCCGGAGGAGCTGCGCGCCGCGATCGTGTTGTTCGCCAGCCTGCTCGACGAGCGGCAGCGACGTCTGTTCGCCGGACTCGAAGCGCTCAAGTGCGGGTGGGGCGGCGACCGGCGCATCGCCCAACTGCTCGGCATCGACCCGTCGACGGTCGCCGCCGGCCGGCGCCAACTCGTCGAACGCGACATTGAGATCGACCGGGTGCGGCGCGCGGGCGGCGGGCGTCCGCGTGCGGAAAAAAAACGCCGGAAGTCATCGCCCACATCGAAGCGCTGATGGACCACGAGACGGCCGGCGACCCGCTCAGCGGCCTGAAGTGGACACGCCGCACCACCGCCAAGGTCGCCGCCGAATTGTGCAAGCTCGGCACCGGCATCTGCGCGCGCACCGTCGCCCGGCTTCTCAAGAAGATGGGATTCTCGCTGCGGGTCAACCACAAGAAGCGGGCGGGCGCCTCGCATCCGAACCGCGACGAGCAGTTCCAGCACATCGCCGAACTGCGCGAGCGCTGCGCCGGCGAGAACACTCCGGTCATCAGCGTCGACACCAAGAAGAAGGAACTCGTCGGCGCGTTCCGCAATCCCGGCGCCAAGTGGGACCACAGACCCGAACTGGTCAACGACCACGACTTTCCATCCGCGGCCGAGGGCCGCGCCATCCCCTACGGCATCTACGACCCGCGCGCCAATGCCGGCACCGTCTTCGTCGGCCAAACCTCAGACACCCCGGCGTTCGCCGTCGACTGCATCGAGAAGTGGTGGCGCACCGAAGGCCACAAGCACTATCCCCAGGCCGAAGCCCTGCAGATCCTGGCCGACGGGGGCGGCAGCAACAGTTGCACCGCGCGCGCCTGGAAGTTCAACCTGCAGCATCGCCTCTGCAACCGGCACGGCTTGCACGTGACCGTGGCCCATTATCCGCCGGCCACGTCAAAGTGGAATCCCTGGAGTTGACCCGATTTCGTGGACACCTAACCTGTTGGTGAGGAGGAGTCCACGATGCCGAAGTCGAGACCGCCGTACCCGGCGGCATTCCGGCAGCAGATGGTCGAGCTGGTTCGGTCTGGACGTAAACCGGGAGAGCTGGCTCGGGAGTTCGAGCCGTCGGCCGAGGCCATACGCAAGTGGGTCGCGCAGGCGGATCGCGACGCGGGAGCGCGCAGCGACGGCCTGAACACCGAGGAGCGTGAAGAGATTCGCCGGCTTCGCCGTGAGGTGCGTCGGCTGCGCGAAGAACGGGAGATATTGGCAAAAGCAACTGCCTGGTTCGCACGGGAGATCGGACCCGGGAGGACTACCGGTTCATGAATGCGAATCAGGCTCGGTTCCGCGTCGCCACGATGGCCCGCGTGCTCGGTGTCTCCCCGAGCGGGTACTACGCGTGGCGTCGACGCCCCCCGTCGGCTCGCGCCCGGGCCGATGCCGAGCTGACCACCCGCGTGCGGGAGATTCACGCTCGCAGCCGGGGCACGTACGGCGCGCCGCGGATTCATGTTGTCGCTCTTCGGAAACTGAAGGTTTCTGGACGGGAATCGACCGGTCTGATTGACGCGGTGGGGGGCGTGGTCATTTGGCTGCGTTACCCCGGCGCGGGCGCTGGCGGTTTCGCTCCTGCTGACTGAGTTCGGCCTCTCGCCTGCGATAGCTGTCGCCTTCGAGGAGAAGGATTTCGGCGTGGTGGGTCAAGCGGTCGATCAGGGCGACGGCGCACGAGGCGTTGGGGAAGACGGTGTCCCAGCGTTTGAAGGGCAGGTTGGTGGTGATGAGCAGGGAGCGGTGCTCGTAGCGTCGGCTGACGAGCTGAAAGATCAGGTCGGCGGCGCGTGCATCGTAGCCGAGGTAGCCTACCTCGTCGCAGACCAGGAGCGTCGGGCGTGTGTAGTGGCGCAGCCGGCGTTCGAGTGCGCGGGCGGTCTCCTGGCCGTTGAGGTCGAGCAGCAGGTCGGCGGCGGTGGTGAAGAGTGCGGAGTGTCCGGCGAGGACGGCCTGATGGGCGATGTTCTTCGCCAACATTGTCTTTCCCAAGCCGTGCGCACCGACGAGGACGACATTGTCGCCGCGGTCGAGGAAGTCAAGGGTGAGGATGCGCTCGAGGGCGGTGCGGTCCAGTGCGGTTGGCCAATCCCAGTTCCAGTCGGCGAGCGGCTTGAAGCGACCGAGTCGGGCGCGCCCCAGCCGGCTCTCGACGCTGCGGCGGTGCTTGTCTTCGAGTTCGTCGGCGACGATGCGTTCGAGCAGGACGGTGGGGCTCCAGCGCTTGCGCGTGGCCCCGGCGATGAGGTCATTGAGCTGGTCGGCGGTGTGACTGAAACCGAGGCGCCGGAGGTCAGTCGCCAGCGTCGTCGTGGTCGTGTCGGCCGAGGGCATCGTAGGTCTCCAGGTCATGTGAGCGGACGTCGAGGTCACGCAGTCCGGGCCGGTCGGGCAGCGTGAGTCGGAGCGGGGGCTTGAGTCCGCGCTGCCGGCGTCGGGTTTCGAGGATGTGGGTGATCGAGCCGGCGCCGAGGGCGTCGCGTTCGAGGGCGATGTGAATGGCCTTGGCCAGCTCCTCGGGTCCGTAGTCGTCGAGCAGGGCGAGCAGCCGGGTGGCGTGCGGTCGCAGGGCCTCTTGGCGCTGTGCGAGTCGCTCGAAGAGCGTGGCGGTGGCGGGGACGGCGGCGCGGAGCCGGTCGCGGGTGGTGTGGACGTTGGCCTGGCGGGTGGCTGCCAGCAGGCCTTCCAGATGGGCGGGGTCCTCGACGGTCAGTCCGGTGTTGTAGGTGCGGTGATGGTTGGCCAGCTCGGTCTGTCCGTCGAGGATGCGGATGCGGGTGGCCGAGGCGAGCAGGGTCAGCGGCTTGCGGACGTGGGTGTGGGGGATCGAGTAGAGATTGCGGTCGAAGCGGACGTAGCAGCCCGTGGCGAAAGTCGCGGATCCGGCCTGGTTCCGGCGCAGTGGAACCAGTACGCTGAAGTCCCATGGCGATGGGCAAGAGACCTGCAGCGCGACCGGGGTCGCCGCTGTGGGTGACGACGGCGGATTTGCCGACGAACGCGGGGCATCCGTTCTTCGAGCGTCTGAACCGGGTCCTGGAAGAGGCCGGGTTCGACGCGTTCGTCGAGGGGCTGTGCTCGGTGTTCTACGCGGCGCGGATGGGCCGGCCGAGTCTGCGTCCTGGGCGGTATTTCCGGATGCTGTTCATCGGCTACTTCGAGGGTCTGTCTTCGGAGCGCGGGATTGCGTGGCGGGTGTCCGATTCGCTGAGCCTGCGGTCGTTCCTGGACCTGGACGTGACCGAGGCGTCTCCGGACCACTCGACGCTGTCACGGACGCGTCGTCTGATCGACGTGGAGACTCACGAGGCGGTTGTGCGCCAGGCTAACTGGCGGAGGATGGCCGGTGAAAGTCCGGCGGAAGGAAGGACTAACGACCCACCTTCACCCCGAGTCATGCGCCGGTCGCTGCGAGGCGGCAGGTGAAGCGTTGACAGGGGCGCGGACGGGCAGGGCTACTGAGCATCGAAAGCGTGGAGGTCTGGAGCGCCGAGACTATAACCGCGGTCGAAGGCCACACCGACATCACCGCGACGGGTGAGGGGATGGAGGGCTCCACGGTGTCAGAGAACCCAGGCACGTTCGTACGTCCTCCGGCGGGACCTGGGAGGTCTTCATTCCGTCCCGGCAGTCGAACCGGGACCGCAGAGGAGAGGAAGGTTTCCGTAACCGACGATGCACGGAATGAAGAAGTCGGATGAGGCCGTACTGTGCGCCAGGCAGCGCGCTGGTCAGGAGGGTTGAAGTCCCTCCGGCCCCCGGGTGAGGGGGGCCGTATCCAAAGACGGGGGTAATGCCTCGCCGGCCGCAGGTGGCAGGTATGGAGACGCCTAGACGGGCACGCAGGCGAAAGCCGGACACAGCCAAGGTGGACCTGGAGCCGCCACGACGGAACTGCGGAGGACAGGGCGCCCATCGCGAGGTGGGGTCCGAAGGGTTTGCGGAGCAGTACCGGGCCGTAGTCGAGGGGGCGACCCCATGACGAACCGGTCGGCCAAAGGTGGGGCAAGGTCGAGCCTGCATTATGGAGGCGAAGGCGCTCTCATCCACCCACCGCACCAAGGTGTATGCGGACGGCACGGTACGGAAGACCAGTGCGTGACCCTGGGAGACCTCGGCGGGTCCGCGGGTGGCACCGCGGCAACCGACCCTATAAGCGAAAGCGAAGTGGGAAGGGACGCTCGTCGAGGAGTCGGACGGCCGAGTAGTACCTGAGGCGTGGCGAAAGCGACGTGACCGCAGGAGCGGCAACCGAGTGGGTTGGGGAAGGCGGCCGGCGAAGACGGTCGGGACCGGACAGGACGGCGAGATGAGCAAGGGCGCTGAGGTGGACAGTTCCATGAGCGAAAGACCCGAACATCAGCGACCGAGGAGACTTGCCGACTGGCTGGACCCGACGGGCGAGAGGAAGGTCCACTCTCTTATCGACAAGGTGTACAAGCGGAAGAACCTCGAGATGGCCTGGGAGCGTGTGAAAGCGAACCGGGGCGCCGGGGGTGTCGACGGGCAGTCCATCGACGACTTTGCCGAGGTGCGTGAAGAGCAGCTCGACCGGTTGCACGAGGACCTGCGCGACGACGCCTACCGCCCGCAGCCGGTGCGCCAGAAGCGCATCCCGAAGGTGGGCAAGCCGGGGGCGCATCGCGAGCTCGGCATTCCCACGGTCTATGACCGGGTGTGCCAGCAGGCGCTGCTGAATCGGCTGGAGCCCATCTTCGAGCCGGTGTTCGATGATGCCAGCTTCGGATACCGACGAGGGCGGTCTCAGCACGACGCCCTACGCAAGGTCTGGAAGGAACTGGAGTCGGAGTGCGAGTGGGTTGTTGACGGCGACCTGAGCGACTTTTTCGGGACGGTCGACCATGACAAGCTGCTTACGCTCGTGGCCCAGCGGGTCTCCGATGGCCGCGTCCTTCGCCTGATTCGCTCGATGCTGAAAGCAGGGAGCTACGGCGACGGACGCCTCTTCCCGACGGAGCGCGGGACGCCGCAGGGCGGCGTCGCGTCACCCTTGCTGAGCAATGTCTTGTTGACGCCGTTCGACAAGGAAATGCGACGCCGGGGGTACCGGCTGACACGGTACGCGGACGATTGGGTCATCACCTGTACGTCGGCGGCTGAAGCGCGAACCGCCTTGGCCACGGCGACGGCGGTCCTGGAGCGACTGGGCGTGCGCATCAATCCGACGAAGACTCGGATCGTTCGCGTCCAATACGGCTTCGAGTTTCTCGGGTACAAGATCAAGCGCGGCAAGGGGCTGCGGCTCCCGCCGCACAAGATCCGTACGCGCCTTCGTCCGGGCGGCCTGTACGCGTACCCGACTCAGAAGTCTCTTCGTCACTTCAAGGACCAGGTGCGCAGTCGGACGTCGCGCAAGGCGCCGGTAACCACCGAGGTGCTGATTGAACAGCTCAATCCGGTCCTGCGGGGATGGGGGCACTACTACAAACGTGCCCACGTCCGGAAGCTCTTCCACCAGCTTGACGGTTGGGTGGTGCGTCGCCTGTGGGCGCATCGGCACAAGCGATGGCGGTGTCGGGGATGGCAATCCCTGCCCAGCGCCACGCTCTACGGTGAGCTGGGCTTGGTCAACCTTGTCGGTCTGATTCCTTCCATCGGTCCCTACCATGCGCGAGCGTCTTCGTGAAAGCGGTATGCGGGAAAACCGCACGTACCGTTTGAGCGGCGGACGGAGGCCAGCGCCCGCGGGGTGCGCCTCCTCCGACCCGACACCGATGAAGGGGGCGAACAAGGGCGCGCAAATGCCTGCGGAGTCGCCGGAGGGAAGGGCCTCAACCAAGGGGAATCTGCGAGACCAAAGCACGCTCCGGACGCAGAGTCGGGACGGCGTGTCCCAGGCGGTCGAGCGGATACGGCAAGCTGCAACGAGGAATCCGCGGGAGAAACTGACTGCGCTCCTGCACCACATCACGACGGATGCGCTGCGGTGGGCCTTCTATGGCTTGAAGCCGACCGCATCGGCTGGCGTAGATGGTCTGGTGTGGAAGGAGTACGAGGACGGACTGGAAGAGCGGCTGCTCGACCTGCACGGACGCGTACATTCGGGAGCGTATCGGGCGCTGCCGTCACGACGGGTTGAAATACCCAAACCGGACGGCGGGATGCGACCGCTCGGCATTGCGGCCATCGAGGACAAGATTGTCCAGAAGGCGGTAGTGGACGTCATCCTGACGCCGATTTACGAGCCGGAATTTCTCGGGTTCAGCTACGGGTTCCGACCAGGGCGCGGCGCGCATGATGCGCTCGACGCCCTGGCTTTCGGGATAGAACGGCGCAAGGTCAACTGGATAGTCGATGCCGACATCCGAGCGTTCTTCGACCGGCTCTCACGAGACCACCTGTTGAGGTTTCTCGAGCACCGAATCGGAGACAAACGGGTCCTCCGGCTGATTACCAAGTGGCTGAACGCCGGCGTCATGGAAGGTACCGAGTGGAAGGACGACCTGCGGGGGACCCCGCAAGGCGCGGTGGTTTCGCCCATCCTCGCCAACGTCTACCTGCACTATGTCCTCGACCTCTGGTTCCAGAAGAAGTGGCGCGCCCGAAAGGCCACGGGGGACACCATCATCGTGCGCTACTGCGATGATTTCGTCGTTGGCTGCCAATACAAGGCGGATGCGGGGCGGTTTCTCCACGACCTCACAGAGAGGATGAGCCAGTTCGCGCTTGAGCTGCACCCCGACAAGACGCGCCTCATCGAATTCGGCCGGTTCGCTCTGGCAAACCGCCGGGCGCGCGGGGAACGTCGACCGGAGACCTTCGATTTCCTCGGCTTCACGCACTACTGCCGGAAGACGCGGAACGGCGGCTTTGGTCTGGGGCGCAAACCGATTGCGAAGCGGGTTACACGAACCCTGAAACGGCTCAAGGAGCGACTCCGCGCCCGGATGCACGACGACGTCCACGAAACGGCGCAATGGTTGGGGCAAGTGGTCAACGGCTGGCTGAATTACTACGCCGTGCCGACCAGCTCCCGGACCCTCGACGGGTTCGTACGGCGTCTTGAGTGGATTTGGCTCGCGACCTTGCACCGGCGGTCTCAGAAGACGAAGACGACGATAGCCCATGTGACGCGCCTCACGGCGTTATATTGGCCCCCCGTGAGGGTTCGGCACCCTTGGCCCAACGCGCGGTTTGCCGTCAACCACCCGAGGTGAGAGCCGTATGCGCTAACGCGCACGTACGGATCTGAGCGGGGGGATCCGGGCAACCGGATTTTCTACCGCAACTTCACGTGGGTGTTGGAGCGGCTCTCCGCTGCAGGCCTGTTGCGGGGGAAGACGGTCGGCATCGATGCGACGACGCTGGAAGCGAACGCGGCGATGCGGAGCATCGAGCGTCGGGACACGGGCGAATCCTACGAGGCGTTCATTCGGCGGTTGGCGGAAGCGTCGGGGGTGGAGACACCGACACAGGCGGATCTGGCTCGGTTCGACCGGTCGCGGAAGAACAAGAAGACGTCGAACAAGGAGTGGAAATCGCCGCAGGACCCGGACGCGAAGGTCGCGAAGATGAAGGACGGCCGGACGCACTTGGCTCACAAGGCCGAGCACGGGGTCGACATGGACACGGGGGCCATCGTGTCGGTGACGGTGCAGGATGCATCCGACGGCGATACGGCCACGCTGCCGGAGACGCTGATCACGGCGGCCGAGCAGGTGGAGTTGGTGGCGCCGGACGGTCCGGGGGTCGAAGAGGTGGTCGCCGACAAGGGGTACCACAGCGACGCGACGCTGGTGGCCCTCGGCGAGGTGGGGGTTCGGAGTCACGTATCGGAGCCGGAGCGCGGCCGGCGCTGCTGGCAGGACAAGAGGACGGGAGAGACGCCGCCGGAGAAGCGCGCTGCGCAGAAGGCGCTGTATGCGAACCGCCGGCGTGTGGGCGGGCGGCGGGGTCGTCGCCTGCAACGCTGCCGGGGCGAGGTGGTGGAGCGTTCTTTCGCACACATGTATGAGACAGGGGGAATGCGTCGGGTGTGGGTGCGCGGTCACGAGAATGTCCGCAAGCGGGTGCTGATCCAGGCGGCCGCCTGCAACATCGGGCTGCTCCTGCGCCACCAGACCGGCATCGGTACGCCCCGGAGCCTGCAGGGGCGGGCTCTTTCGGCGATTTGCCGCCTGATCGACCGTCTGATCGACCGCTGGGGGCGTCTGACGCGCGCCTGGGGGTTCAAATGGACACCGACGGCCCTCGTCGGCTCAATTGCTCATCGCCAAGCTGCCTGAACAGCAGGGCTCAGCGATCAGACTTCTTCCACGGGCTGTTAGGGGTAGCCGGCCGGCTCCAGCGCAAGGGTACACAGAGTCCCGGTCGAGATCCCCGCGACCAGCGTGCGCGCGCGCTCAGCGTGCGTGGGTGTCGGAATATTTACGTCGTACAGCGGCTCCGGCGCGTCGCCTGACGGCCGGGCGTGTGCGTCTTCGCTCATGCGTTCTCCCTGACGTGAGGTGCGAGCCGTCAGCAGCGGCACACCGCCGACATCCACTACTTCCAGCCAGTCGATTTGCGCGTGAACCGCGCGGGCAGCGCCGGCTTGACGTCAGGCGCAGGTTCCGGTTCCGGCTCTCCAGACGCGGCGCTGATCTCCCGTTCGAGCTCCGCTTCGTTGGGCAAACCTGCGAACTGGTCCGCGATCATCAGGGAGTGTTGCGACGGGATCTCGAATCTCTTCCCGCAGGCCTTGCACGTGACGTGGTCATCGAGACGGAGCAGATAGTTGCGTGCTCTTGCGAACTTGGTCCGGTCCTCCTCGCTCGCTCCAGCCGGCAGCCTGTCTTTCTTCGATCGCCGTATCCACCGAATGCCGTATTCGGCAGTCCGGCGACACCTGATGCACTGATACCGTCCGGGTCGGGTTTCCGGTTTCTCCGTGAACAGGTCGCGTTCGTCAAGGGCCATTCAGCTATGGTAGCAACGAGTGGCGACGCTGGGGTGTTCGGCGTCAATTACTTTTGCCGCTGGGCGTCAAGAATTCTTGCCGGTCGAGAAGCCGTGAATTGGTGTCGAGGAGGATGATGCTTGTGCAGCCTGTGGGCGGCGCTCGCGTCGTCCAAAGCGGGGTGGGAGACGCGCTTCGTCGACGGTCCCAAGCTCTCCGGATGGTCCGCGCGCGTTTTCCACGCCGCTGGCAGGATGCACAGGCCGTCGGGAGTCGAACCGACCCGCGGGCAGGCGCTCGACGAGCTCGACCACGGCCCGAAAGCATGATCGGAACGTCGCCGCCGAAGCCATGCTCGGTTTTCGAACGGAACGCTCAGGAGGTCGCGGCTCGGGGGCGGCGCGGCAACAGCGGGCCCGGTGGCCGTCCACGAGGCGCGGGCGGTGGTGACGGCGACGTCGGGCGCGACGGGTCCGTTCGAAAGCTCGGCACGTCGAACTCGAGCACCACCGAGTGGTGCACCAGCCGGTCGATCGCCGCGGCGGTGGCCATCTGGTCGCGGAAGATCCGGTCCCACTGGCTGAAGACCAAGTTGCTGGTCACCATCACCGAGCGGCGCTCGTAGCGTTCGGCGAGCAGCGTGAAGAGCACCTCGGCCTCGTCGGGACTCTGCTGCACGTAGCCGAGATCGTCGAGCAGGATCACCTCGAAGAGGTCGAGCTTGCGCAGCCCTCGCGGCAGGTCGAGGTCGCGTTTGGCCCCGAGCAATTCCTGGACCAGGGCGTAGGCCGGCACGTACAACACGCTGTGGCCGGCCTCGACCAGCGCGTGCCCGACGGCGCACAGCGCGTGGCTCTTGCCGACGCCCGGTAGACCGAAGGCCAGCACATTGGTCGCCGTCTCGAGGAACGCCCCGGTGGCCAGCGTCTGCAGCTGCTGCACGACCGGGCCCGGCAACCGACCCGTGTCGAGCGTCTCGAACGTCTTGCCGGGCGGCAGGCGCGAGGCCCGTCGCAGCCGGGTAATCCGGCGCTGGCGACGCGCCTCGGCTTCGGCCTCGAACACTTCCACCAGCACCACCAGCGCGTCGTGGTGGCCGGCCTGCGTCAGCCGCGGCACCAGCTCGTCGGCCGCCGTCGTCAGGCCGAACTGCTTGAGCAGCGTCGTCGACGCCGTGCTCGCCGGCGTCATCCGTGCAGACCGCCGGTCAACAGCGCGTCGTAGTGCGCCAAGTCCGGCCGGGGGATGTGCACCACGGGGAGGGTCGGGACCGGCGGGCGCACCTGGGCCTGAACACCGGCATAGTCGCACGTAGCGCCGGCGTCGAGTCGGGCCCGAAGCGTCGCCTCGACCCGCCGCTCGCTGGTCGTCGCCGCCAGGTGCAGCAGCCGCACATACTCGACGTCGGCCCGCTCGCCGTGCGTCCGACCCAGCGCGTCATACGCGGCCCGGAACGTCAGCGACGGAAACAGCTCCTCGCGGAAGCGATACCGGGCAAAGGCGCCCGGCTTGCGGACCAGGCTCGCGATGATGTGGCGATAGTCGATCCGGTGGTCCGCCTCTCCCCGCAGCCGCGGCATCGTGCACAGCGCCCGGCCGCCGTAGAGAACCTCGACCATCGACGGATGCTGGCGCGCCTCGACCGTGTGACCGATCAACCGCGACGGCACCGAATAGATTCGCCCCCCGACGCGGATCGTGCTCCACTTGCGCACCCGGCACTGAAACGTCGTGTGCTCCGGTACCCGCGCCGGCGGCAACGGCTGCAGAAATGCCCGTTCCTCCGCGAAGCGAGCCGACGCCGGCGCATTCCGCTCCTCGTCGACGACCGCCCGTACCAAGCGCAGATACGCCGACTCGTCGTCGAAGTCTCTCGCCCCTCGCAACAAAAGCGCCTGCTCGATGGCCGTCTTCGTCCGGAAGTGCGACTGCTCGGCCACCCCGTTCTCATGCGGCTTGCCCGGCTGGATCCGTGACGAGCCCAGCCCGTAGTGGTCCAGCACCTGCTGGAATCGCGCCGTCAGCTGGCGCCCACCGCTCCGCTTCAACTCATGCGTCGCCGCCGACAGATTGTCGTGACGAAGCACCGCCGGCACCGCCCCCAGCGTCCACAGCGCGCCCTGCAGGCCCGCCACCAGCGCCTCGAACGTCTCGCTCACGGCCAACGTCACATACGTCCACTTGCTGTAGCTCAGCACCCACTCGAACAGCAGGTGCGGGAACGCCACGCCCCGTAGCGTCACGCCCAGGTCGCTCGCGTCGGTGAAGTCGAACGCCGCTTCCCGGCCCGGGACCGCCACCTGCTCGAAGTAAACCTCGCGGTCAGGACCGTACTGCGCCCGCCATTCGCGGACCCGCCGCTGCAATGTCCGTAGCTGGCCGGCCTGAAAGCGACCCGGATGCCGCCGCGACAGCCACGTGAACAGCTTCAGTACCTGCAGCCGTCCCTCCCTGTCGGCCACCAACTGCGGCACCACCTCCGACTCCCACACGCCGACGAACGGGTCTTCCCGCGTCCGCCACGTCCGCGGCGCCTTCGACGTCGACGGCAACGCGCCGCGCTGCCAGTCTCGCGCCGTCCGCTCGCTCATGCCCGCCGCCGCCGCGGCCGACGCCAACGTCTTCCCGGACATCCGTTGCTCGCGCAATCGCCGCACCTGCCCATCCGTGACCAACCCGCCCTCCACGAGGAAAACGGGCAGTCTCACACAACTCGGGGTCCGTCCACGAGCCGACCGATCGCGTCCTCGGCAACCGGCAAGAATAATTGTCGTTGATCATGGGGTTCGCGACCGCGGGCGGGCCTCCTCCCCGCATACCCGCGCCGCCTAC
Organism: Vicinamibacterales bacterium; assembly: GCA_965222265.1. Taxonomy (GTDB): domain Bacteria; phylum Acidobacteriota; class Vicinamibacteria; order Vicinamibacterales; family UBA8438; genus JAAXGX01. Next base: position 1,934,766 of record CBDCTP010000003.1, on the reverse strand, counting down.
GCCGGCGGGTTTCAACGGCTCGGCGCCTGGCTCGACGGCCGCCCGCTCGACGACCGGAACCTGGCGGCGCATCTCAGGACTCTGCAGAGGGCTGGCCGCGCGCGGGCCACCACCGCGCTCGTGGCCTCCGCCGTTCGCCGCGCCCCCGCGACTACGCGATGTTCCTCCTCATGTGTCAGCCAGCACCGTCTCGATGTCGGACCTCTCCAGCGGCAGCGCCTCGGCGTCGCCGCTCGCGGATGGGCTGGACGGCCGTTTTGGGGCCGGACCCGCTGGCGACAGTCCGGCAGGTTTTGCCGGCATGCGACACAACCCCTTGGCGCGGCCGGAACGCCGACGAACGGCCGCCGCCGCTCAGGACATCGAGGGCAGGGACCTAGCCCACCTCGACGTCCGCCGCGGCCGCGACGGTGCACGAGCACGCCGGGGGCTTCCGCCAGCCGCAGCTGGTGCAGGGTGGAACGCGGCCGCGGTCGAGGGGTGCGGCAACGGGGGCAGGTTCCGGACCCGCGAGCTGGCGTATCGGACGGCCTCGGCCCGCCGGCGCTCGGCGATCCCGGCCGTGGCGGGCAGGCGCGGTGCCGATCGGGCCAGGGTCCTGCACCGCACCGCGGCCTTCGATGGCCATCCCGGCGCTGACGACCGTCATGCCGGCGATGTCGACGCCCAGGTCCTCCGCGAAGCCGCGATGCGGCGGCAGGACTACTTCCGCCAGGGGAGCCGGGGGTGGCTCAGGCTGCACGAGAAGGGCGGCAAGCGGCACGACGTCCTGGCCCACCATCGCGCGGCCGAGGCGCTTGACGACCACCTCGAGGCGGCCGGGCTCGACGAGGCGAAGGCGCCGCTCCTGCAGAGCGTCGACCCGTCGGGGTGGCAGCTGACGGGTCGGGCGCTGTCGCGGCGTCTCGTCCTGGCCATGATCAAGCGGCGCGCCGCGGCAGCGGATCTGCCGGCGTCGACGTGCTGCCACACGTTCCGGGCGACGGGGACCACGGCGTATCTGTCGAACGGGGGGACGCTCGAGCACGCGCAGCAGATCGCCGGGCACGCCTCGCCGAAGACGACGAAGCTGTACGATCGCACGGCGGACACGATCACGCTCGACGAGATCGAGCGCATCGTGATCTAGCGAGGAATCAGCGGTCATGGGATGGTCAGGCGGTCTGCACTGCGCTGCCGCTGGCGGTGCCCTGGTCGATCAAGGTACTGAAGTGGCAGGCTCGGCTCGCTGAGTTCACGGAGGCGACGTCATGACCAAGCAATCCGAGTGGCCGGAAGAAGACCCGGCGGCGGCCGCGTTTCGGTCTGCGCTGCGGCGTGTCGCCAACCTGCTGGAGGCCTGCGCGGTGCGCGCGGGTGACGACGAGTACGGGGCGGCGTTGCGTGGCGAGGCTGCACTGGTGCGCAACGTCATCGGCGGCGCCTCAGATCCACCGCCTGTGCTTCCCAAGAAACCACAGCCCGGCGCGGGCCCGGTGGAGTACGTAGAGTTTCTCTACTTCTGCGTGTTCGAGGACGTGGACCTTGCCGCCCGTGCTCTCAATGTGGTGCGCATCGCGGCGGGCGAAAACGACGTGGTGCACTGAGGCGGCTGGCCGGCGAGCCTCAGGCATCCCTCACAGCGAGCAATCGCGGTCCCGGCCTGCCCCCTGGTGCGCCGTTCGGCCCCGCCGGAGAAGCCGCGGAACCGGGACCGCGAATCTCATTCACACCTCTAAGGAGCGTGTTGGAGAGCGGCGTCCCCACGGTCAGGAACCGCTCGGGCGGTCACGGCGCGGGTGCGACACCACGCCAGGTCCCAGCGCATCTCACTGGATACGTGCTGCATCTTGACCGCCGCGGGTGTCGTGTTCCTGGTTGAATCCGAGAAGCAACTTCCATAGGCGGGACGACCTGCAGCCCCCGCGGGCTGGTGAGCTCGACGGCGAGTTGGCCGGCTACCGCCGCGGCCGGGGGATCGTCTTCAGCCACGATAAATGCATTCCGTTGCCGTGAAATCCGTTGGGCCGCTCGGATGATGGGGTGGACGCCTCCTCTCAACGGCATCGCAATGTGCCAAGGTGGAGCTGTCGTGACGCACCACCTGGAGGAGGAGGCATCCAATGGAACACGCTACCATCATCGGCATCGATCTGGCGAAGCGGAGTTTTCAACTTCACGGCGCCCGGGCGGACGGGTCGGTTGCCTTCCGCAAGAAGCTGAGCCGGGACAGGTTGCAGGAGTTTGTCGCGTCGCATCCTCGGTGCATCGTCGCGATGGAGGCGTGCGCGAGTTCGCACCACTGGGGCCGCGAGCTCGGGAAGCTCGGCCACGAGGTGAAGCTGGTCCCGCCGATCTACGTGAAGCCGTTCGTCAAACGGCAGAAGAACGACGCGGCCGACGCGGAGGCGATCTGCGAGGCGGCCTCGCGTCCGATGATGCGCTTTGTGGCGGTGAAGACGCGGGAGCAGCAGGCCCAAGGCATGCTGTTCCGCACGCGCGATCTGCTGGTCCGCCAGCGCACGCAGACGATCAACGCACTGCGGGGACATTTTGCGGAGTTCGGCGTCGTCGCGCCGCAAGGGCCGGCCCATGTGGAGCGGCTGGCGGAGGCGATCGAAGATGCCGATTCGGGACTGCCGGGCCCGGTTCGGGAGCTGGGCGCGCTGCTGTTCGTTCAGATCGCCGCACTCGACGAGAAGATCGCGGAGCTCGAGCAGGAACTGCGTGAGCGGGCGCGTGAAGACGAGCAGACGGTGCGGTTGATGAGTGTCCCCGGAATCGGGCCGCTGTGCGCGATGGCGATCCAGGCCTTCGCGCCGCCGCTCGAGAGCTTCCGGCACGGCCGGGACTTCTCGGCCTGGCTGGGCTTGGTTCCGCGGCAGAGCTCGACCGGGGGGAAGCCGAAGCTCGGCAGGATCTCGAAGATGGGGCAGCGTGACCTCCGCCGGTTGTTGATCACCGGCGCGATGGCGACCATCAGCTGGGCAGCGCGACGTGGTACGAAGGACCCGTGGCTGGCCCGGATGTTGACGCGCAAGCCGCGCATGCTGGTTGCCGTGGCGCTGGCCAACCGGATGGCGCGCATCGCCTGGGCGCTGATGACGAAGAACGACTCCTACCGCGTACTGGTCCCTGCCGCCTGAGAAGGCAGCAACCGGCGCGGCGTTGGACACACGAGCGGGTCGGACGAGGGTAAGGGCAAACGGTCATGAGACGGGGTCGAGAAAACCAGCCAAGTGCGACGTGCCTTCAAGCACACTCGGACGATTTGGACTCGACCCGCGTATCTCCATACGGGCCCGCGGCGGTTGATGTGCCGCAATCAATGAGGCCGGACACACGACAGCACCTGACCGTGTGCACCGAACCACGGAGACCTTCGCTCGGAGCGCGTCCAACACGGGCACGGTCGACCACGACAGTCAACCCGCTGGCGCGGGTCCTCCGCTCCGCTCCGGCCCTTTCAGGGTGACTGCCGCGGCCGACTGTGCGGGAAGCTCGTTGCGGGCCAGCTGGGAAGCTGGCCCTCGTTCCACCGGAGCCATCGCGGCGCTTGCGGTGCCGCTCCGTTGTCGCGGACCAAGGAGGAGACGCAGAAAAGGCTTGCATTCTCGGAGGCGTCCACACACGCACTGGGCCATGCTCGTGCCGCGCCCACCGGCCGCGGCATGGCATGCCTCTCATTCATCCCGTCGTCTTCCGTCTTCCTTCTCGTGTTTCCCCTGCGCTGGTGTTCTCGTGGTGGTTGCCCCTGCCGTCCGGAGACGGCAGCACCTCACCGGCGGGCAGCCGGGCCGACTCGGCCGGCCGCTCGAAGCGGGTCGGTCTGGTTCTCGCGCAGTTCCGCCGCCGCCTGCCCGGCGGGCGGCCGGCGGCCGTGGTGGTGACCGAGCTCCATCCCGCGGCACCGGGGTGAGGGGCGGCGGGTCGAGTTGTGTACCGGCGCGGAGGCCATCTCGGGGCCGAGCCGGCCGGAGCCGCCCTCTCGGCGGCTCGGCGTCCTCGCCGGCGAACGCGAACTTAGGTCCAGCGCGTCATGGGTCACCACGGCCGGAACCTGGCTCGGTGACGTCGCGAAGGCGGGTAGCAACCGGCGGGCGCGCTATCTGCGACGACGTCGAGCGAGCCTGGGGGTCGTGCTACGCTGCCGGTCTGATGACGGACCGGGACGACAACGGCACGGTCATCGTCGCCCGCATCCTTGGGCGAGCCGCTCGAGCTGTTCGAACGCGACGCCGAGCTGGTGGGGTGCGCCGGGGACCACGATTGCCCGCCCGGCAGGATGATGCTTGAACGTCGCTGGCGCGTGACGGGGCGCGCGGCCGCGGCGTGTTCGCGATCGAGGTGGACGACGGCGGCGGGTTCCGCGCGGCCACCGCGGCCGAGGTGGACGCGGCCGCTGCGGGCCGTCAAGCGCCGCGGCGAGCGTGGCGTGGGAATGGCGCTGTTCAGGTCCAAGCGCCGGGGGTTAGATGCCAAGACGCCGTGACGACTACCCGCCAGACCGGGAACTGCGATCCCGGTTCATCCGGTTCGTCCGGGCACGCAGCCGGTGCGAGTGGTGCGGGGCAAAGGACGGTGAGCCGCACCCGGCAACCGGCAGCCGCGTCGTGCTGACCACGGCGCACATCTACGCCCGGAACCCGATGGCGTGCAGCCTGCTGAATCTCGCCGCGCTGTGCCAGCGATGCACCTGGGTCATGACCGAGCCGAGCGGACCGCCGGCGCTCGCTCCGCGGCGGCGCGCAAGGCACATGGCGCACCCGAAAATGTCGAGCAGCTGGTTGACTAGGCGCTCGAGCTCGACCCAGCCTGCTCGTCGCCGTCCGCCCCGTCGCACGCTACCTGTAGGCGCGCCGCCGGCGAGCCGGGGCGGCGCGCACGTCGTTCACCCGCCTGCTCAGAGCGCTGCGGCGATCCCCTGGGTGCTGAGTGTGCATCCACACGAATCCTGGCCGCTTGGCCAGCGTTCGTGTGTTCTCGCGTCGGGCCAGCAACGCCGGCGCCGGGCACGGGCGCGAGCTGCGCTACCTCTCGGAGTCAGGGAAGCAGATCGTCGACGACGATCTGTGCGTCGGGGCGAGCGAGTGGCGCGACGCTGTCGCCGCCTCCATGCTTGGTGACGCTGCGGTAGCCGTCTTCAGCCGGGTCGCGGTAGACCTCGAGACGGGCATCGGGGAGGGCGAGGATCCAGTACTCGGGAATCCCGCACCCCGCGTACAGGCGCTGCTTGACGGTCCGGTCGTGGTGCAGCGACTCGTTCGATACCTCGACGACCAGCACCGCGGATGTTGGATGGGCCTCCATGTAGTCGCGGATCGCACCCGTCACCACGGCGACGTCCGGTTCGGGCTCCGAGTAGTCGTCGGCCGCCACCGGGTGCTGTATCCGCACGTGGAATCCGGAATCGAACACTCGCCGCAGGCAGTCCGCGACGAGTTCTATGACGGCCGCATGGCGGCTTCCCTCCGGTGTCATGGCGTGCAGATCTCCGTCGATAAGTTCCAGCTTGGCGTCCGCCTCGAACACGCCGGCATCTACGGCACGGTCGTACTCGACGCGGCTCAGGCGGTAGTGGCAGATCGACATGTCGGACACATGGACCTCATGACGGGGCCTCTATCGTAGCCCGGAACCGGCACCGTGCGGCCCCGCGTGGATTCGGCCGCACTTCTTCCGCTTTGCGGGTGCTCAGCGACCGTTCGGTGGCTGCCGTACGGCCACGATCTCGGTGTCCTCGAGGCCAGGATTCCTGTGGAAGCACAGCTGAGAGTCGGGAGAGGGCGAGTTTGGGCCGTACGCGGCGAATCTGGCGGTCGACTTCGTCGATTCCACCGTCGTCAGGCCCCGATCTGCTCGATCTGGCCGGGACGCTGGCCCACCACAACAGCAGCCACGCCGCCCGCAGCAGCGACCTTGTCCCAGCCGGTCGCGACGCTCTTCGGGCAGCTGAGCCATCCGGCAGAGCACCGAGCAGACGACGAAGAGCTGCACTGGCGGATGACCGTGACCAGGTCCTCGTCGCGCCAGGCGTCTGAATGGGCGACGTTGCCCAGGTTGATGATCGTCTCGTCGGCGCCGACGCGGCGCCGCCACTCCTCGAGCAGGTGCGCGTTTTCATCGCCCGGCCGTCGGCGAACGGCCGCCCGAAGGCCTTGATCGGCCCCGGGTCCGACAGGTGCAAGGTCCGACCAGATCCAGGTCGCCGCCGGCGGGCTGGTGATGATGGGGATCGGGCCGGGATCCCGTAGAGATCCGCATCGCGCTTGACCAGAATGCCCGTACCATCGGTAGGAGCAGCGAGATCCTTCGAGGATCCGCTTCGGAGCTAGCTAGTGTCAGCCAGAAAACCCCCGTTTCGGGCGGAGATCTGTGCCAATTTGTGGCATTCTGGGCGTGATGTTGGCGCAAATCCGGTCGCGACGAAGGCGCCTGACGGGCTGTGGGCAAGCGAAGGACAGTATGTCGCCGGATGTCCTGTTTCAAAGGACAGTAGACCCGTGCCGTCTCTCGACGGCTCGGAATCCGGTCTGATTCCGAAGGCCGGTTGGTCAGGCCACGCGTCGTCGTCGTTTGCGCTCCCGCTTCTGCAGCATCAATCCGATGCGGTGCAGGTTGGCCGCCAGCACTGACAAGGCAACCGTACGGGCGAAGCCCTCCGCACCATGGCTGCGAACGCGGTCGAGTCCCCGATGCTCCAATCCATTGATGGCAGACTCAATCGCCGGATGCGCTCGCCGCGCGGCCACAAACGACTCCTCCGCCTCCCGCTCGCGGTTGGCCTTCGAAAGATAACCCTTGCCCGGCAACGCGTTGACGTCGAGTAGCGCATCAAGGTGGACCCGGTTGGCGGGACTGTGAAAGCCCCGATCGAAGCTGCACGCCCGCAACTCCGGATACAGTACCTGCACTTGCTTCACCATCGGCACCACCACGTCCACATCTTCGCCCTCCCACAGGACCTCGTGGTAAAGGATGAATCCATACTGGTCTTCGATAAGGGCGACAGGAACTCCGAGTTCAACCGGCGTGCCCGCCTTGCCTTTGGAAATCCAGCGCGTGTGTCCCTCGAAGATCGAAAAGACCTTCTCCTCGTGAGGAATCGTCTCACCACGCAGAAGACGCCGCTCCACCTGGTCAATCTGCCGCCGCGCATGAGCGGCAAAGCCTGCGATGGAGCGACAGGTGAATTCCGCCACGCCCTGGTTCCGCAACGCGTCGAGCGTTGCCTCTGCTCGCTCAACCAGCACCCGGCAGCGCTCCACATACGCCTCCACCCGCTCCGGATGCCGCTGCGCCCGCCGCGTCGAGCGCACCTTGTTGAACAGTTTCTTGACCTCACGGCACAGATACCGCCACTGACGCCAGCCGCCCACCGCCTGTTTCTCAGCCGCCCGCCCCGTCTCCCGCAACAGGCACCGCACCGCGTCCCACAACAGGTTGACGTCGGTCGGATAATGCACGTCGGTTTCGACCACAAACGAATCGCACCGCCCGCGCAATGGCTCGCCAGGCTTTTTTTTTGCTACCTTGTGCCCACTCTCCACCACCAGGCGCCCCACCGCCGACAACAGCTCCGGCGTCAACAGCGACACGTTGTCGACCACCGTCTGGTACTCGTAATGCGTCTTGTCACCGAAGTCGCTGTGGCCCAGGAACGCGCGTAGCGTATCGTGGTGGTTCGTCAATTCATGAAGACGGTCGAAGTCGCAACCCAGCCCCTGCTTCAAAACCCCAAGCACCAGAATCTGCCACAGGTCCATCCCCGGACGCCCGACCGTGCGGTCGGCCTCCGAAAGAATATGTTCGTCCAGCAGCGCAAACAGCCGCTCGCGCAACTCCTCATCACACCAGATGTGCTGAAGCCCCTTCAACACCGCCGGGATGTCGTCACGCGACTTCGGGTTGATCCAGATCTCCTCGATAGCCACCTGACCGAGCTGGAACTGCGACCTGTGAACTTCTCTCATGATGTCAACGTCGCGAAGATAGCCCCGAAATGGGTCGATCCTGGGGAGACCACCCGCAAGAATACGAAATCTGGACGATCTTCGCCACTCTAACAGCCCGTGGCGAAAGTCAGGGGATCCGCACTCGACCGGCTCGATCGAGTTCCGTACACTGGACGGCATGGCGATGGGCAAGAAACCGGCGGCTCGACAGCCGTCGCCGATGTGGGTGACCACGGCGGACCTTCCGACGAACGCCGGGCATCCCTTCTTCGAGCGTCTGAACCGGGTCCTGGAGGAGGCAGGCTTCGACGCCTTCGTCGAGGGACTGTGCGGGGCGTTCTACGCTGCGCGGATGGGCCGGCCGAGTCTACGGCCGGGCCGGTATTTCCGTCTGCTGTTCATCGGCTATTTCGAAGGGTTGTCCTCCGAGCGGGGGATCGCGTGGCGGGTGGCCGATTCGCTGAGTCTGCGGTCGTTTCTGGACCTGGACGTGACCGAGGCGGCACCGGACCACTCGACGTTGTCGCGCACGCGGCGGCTGATCGACGTGGAGACGCACGTGGCGGTTTTCACGTGGGTGTTGGAGCGGCTCTCCGCTGCAGGCCTGTTGCGGGGGAAGACGGTCGGCATCGATGCGACGACGCTGGAAGCGAACGCGGCGATGCGGAGCATCGAGCGTCGGGACACGGGCGAATCCTACGAGGCGTTCATTCGGCGGTTGGCGGAAGCGTCGGGGGTGGAGACACCGACACAGGCGGATCTGGCTCGGTTCGACCGGTCGCGGAAGAACAAGAAGACGTCGAACAAGGAGTGGAAATCGCCGCAGGACCCGGACGCGAAGGTCGCGAAGATGAAGGACGGCCGGACGCACTTGGCTCACAAGGCCGAGCACGGGGTCGACATGGACACGGGGGCCATCGTGTCGGTGACGGTGCAGGATGCATCCGACGGCGATACGGCCACGCTGCCGGAGACGCTGATCACGGCGGCCGAGCAGGTGGAGTTGGTGGCGCCGGACGGTCCGGGGGTCGAAGAGGTGGTCGCCGACAAGGGGTACCACAGCGACGCGACGCTGGTGGCCCTCGGCGAGGTGGGGGTTCGGAGTCACGTATCGGAGCCGGAGCGCGGCCGGCGCTGCTGGCAGGACAAGAGGACGGGAGAGACGCCGCCGGAGAAGCGCGCTGCGCAGAAGGCGCTGTATGCGAACCGCCGGCGTGTGGGCGGGCGGCGGGGTCGTCGCCTGCAACGCTGCCGGGGCGAGGTGGTGGAGCGTTCTTTCGCACACATGTATGAGACAGGGGGAATGCGTCGGGTGTGGGTGCGCGGTCACGAGAATGTCCGCAAGCGGGTGCTGATCCAGGCGGCCGCCTGCAACATCGGGCTGCTCCTGCGCCACCAGACCGGCATCGGTACGCCCCGGAGCCTGCAGGGGCGGGCTCTTTCGGCGATTTGCCGCCTGATCGACCGTCTGATCGACCGCTGGGGGCGTCTGACGCGCGCCTGGGGGTTCAAATGGACACCGACGGCCCTCGTCGGCTCAATTGCTCATCGCCAAGCTGCTAAATCAGCGGAACCCCCCGTGGAATCAATGATTTGCAGGTTTTCTTCCGAACACTAGCTAAGACCGCACGTGCGTTCGCCGATCTGCTCGGCGGGGTAGCTGGCAGCCAGCGGTCGGTCTTGCGCCGGTGACATCAACGTGGGAGGCGATGAATGCTGTCAATCCCGTGGCGAATCGCGTTGGTGGGCCTGCTCATGCTGTCACCCCCCGCTAGCGGACAGGTCGAGCGGGTCGACGACACCGTCCCGCGCCTGCCATGGGGAGTTCCGGACCTTCAGGGCGTCTGGCTTCGACAGAGCAGCACGCCGCTGGAGCGTGAAGCCGCGGTCGCCGACAAGGCGGTACTGACGCCGGCGGAAGCGGCGGCGTTTCTGGCGGAGCGTCACGCTGCAATCAACCAGTATCTGGCACTCGACCTCAATGCCGATTGGCCGTCGCTCGGCGGCCTGACGGACCGCCGCACATCGTTGATCATCAGCCCTCCGAATGGACGTCTGCCGGCACGAACGCCGGCGGGACAACGTCGGGCGGAGACCCTTGGACGCGCCCTGCGTGCCCGGGGTGCTGATGGCCCCGAGGACCGGGAGTACTTCGAACGGTGCGTCATCGGGCGGTCGGTCCCCTTCATCGCGCCTTCGTGGGATGAGCGACTCCAGATCTTCCAGACGCCGGAACATGTCGGCCTGCACGATGAGACCGGCGAGTTGCGCCTGATTCCCCTCATTCGCCGGGCGCCATTGCCTCGCTCCATCCGACAGTGGACGGGGGACTCGCGCGGGAGATGGGAGGGTGACACGCTGGTGATAGAGACCAGCCACTTCAACGGGAAATGGACATTCCACGGGACCGGGCCGAACATGCGCCTCGTCGAGCGATTCACCAGGGTTTCTGCCGATAGGCTCGAGTACCAGTTCACCGTCCACGATTCAGAGTCCTTCGCCGAACCGTGGACCGCCGCCTTCCCCTTGACCTCGGATCGAGGTCCGATCTACGAGTTCGCCTGTCACGAAGGCAACTACAGCATGTCACTGATGCTAGCAGCCCGTGGCGAAAGTCAGGGGATCCGCACTCGACCGGCTCGATCGAGTTCCGTACACTGGACGGCATGGCGATGGGCAAGAAACCGGCGGCTCGACAGCCGTCGCCGATGTGGGTGACCACGGCGGACCTTCCGACGAACGCCGGGCATCCCTTCTTCGAGCGTCTGAACCGGGTCCTGGAGGAGGCAGGCTTCGACGCCTTCGTCGAGGGACTGTGCGGGGCGTTCTACGCTGCGCGGATGGGCCGGCCGAGTCTACGGCCGGGCCGGTATTTCCGTCTGCTGTTCATCGGCTATTTCGAAGGGTTGTCCTCCGAGCGGGGGATCGCGTGGCGGGTGGCCGATTCGCTGAGTCTGCGGTCGTTTCTGGACCTGGACGTGACCGAGGCGGCACCGGACCACTCGACGTTGTCGCGCACGCGGCGGCTGATCGACGTGGAGACGCACGTGGCGGTTGTGCGCCAGGCTAACTGGCGGAGGATGGCCGGTGAAAGTCCGGCGGAAGGAAGGACTAACGACCCACCTTCACCCCGAGTCATGCGCCGGTCGCTGCGAGGCGGCAGGTGAAGCGTTGACAGGGGCGCGGACGGGCAGGGCTACTGAGCATCGAAAGCGTGGAGGTCTGGAGCGCCGAGACTATAACCGCGGTCGAAGGCCACACCGACATCACCGCGACGGGTGAGGGGATGGAGGGCTCCACGGTGTCAGAGAACCCAGGCACGTTCGTACGTCCTCCGGCGGGACCTGGGAGGTCTTCATTCCGTCCCGGCAGTCGAACCGGGACCGCAGAGGAGAGGAAGGTTTCCGTAACCGACGATGCACGGAATGAAGAAGTCGGATGAGGCCGTACTGTGCGCCAGGCAGCGCGCTGGTCAGGAGGGTTGAAGTCCCTCCGGCCCCCGGGTGAGGGGGGCCGTATCCAAAGACGGGGGTAATGCCTCGCCGGCCGCAGGTGGCAGGTATGGAGACGCCTAGACGGGCACGCAGGCGAAAGCCGGACACAGCCAAGGTGGACCTGGAGCCGCCACGACGGAACTGCGGAGGACAGGGCGCCCATCGCGAGGTGGGGTCCGAAGGGTTTGCGGAGCAGTACCGGGCCGTAGTCGAGGGGGCGACCCCATGACGAACCGGTCGGCCAAAGGTGGGGCAAGGTCGAGCCTGCATTATGGAGGCGAAGGCGCTCTCATCCACCCACCGCACCAAGGTGTATGCGGACGGCACGGTACGGAAGACCAGTGCGTGACCCTGGGAGACCTCGGCGGGTCCGCGGGTGGCACCGCGGCAACCGACCCTATAAGCGAAAGCGAAGTGGGAAGGGACGCTCGTCGAGGAGTCGGACGGCCGAGTAGTACCTGAGGCGTGGCGAAAGCGACGTGACCGCAGGAGCGGCAACCGAGTGGGTTGGGGAAGGCGGCCGGCGAAGACGGTCGGGACCGGACAGGACGGCGAGATGAGCAAGGGCGCTGAGGTGGACAGTTCCATGAGCGAAAGACCCGAACATCAGCGACCGAGGAGACTTGCCGACTGGCTGGACCCGACGGGCGAGAGGAAGGTCCACTCTCTTATCGACAAGGTGTACAAGCGGAAGAACCTCGAGATGGCCTGGGAGCGTGTGAAAGCGAACCGGGGCGCCGGGGGTGTCGACGGGCAGTCCATCGACGACTTTGCCGAGGTGCGTGAAGAGCAGCTCGACCGGTTGCACGAGGACCTGCGCGACGACGCCTACCGCCCGCAGCCGGTGCGCCAGAAGCGCATCCCGAAGGTGGGCAAGCCGGGGGCGCATCGCGAGCTCGGCATTCCCACGGTCTATGACCGGGTGTGCCAGCAGGCGCTGCTGAATCGGCTGGAGCCCATCTTCGAGCCGGTGTTCGATGATGCCAGCTTCGGATACCGACGAGGGCGGTCTCAGCACGACGCCCTACGCAAGGTCTGGAAGGAACTGGAGTCGGAGTGCGAGTGGGTTGTTGACGGCGACCTGAGCGACTTTTTCGGGACGGTCGACCATGACAAGCTGCTTACGCTCGTGGCCCAGCGGGTCTCCGATGGCCGCGTCCTTCGCCTGATTCGCTCGATGCTGAAAGCAGGGAGCTACGGCGACGGACGCCTCTTCCCGACGGAGCGCGGGACGCCGCAGGGCGGCGTCGCGTCACCCTTGCTGAGCAATGTCTTGTTGACGCCGTTCGACAAGGAAATGCGACGCCGGGGGTACCGGCTGACACGGTACGCGGACGATTGGGTCATCACCTGTACGTCGGCGGCTGAAGCGCGAACCGCCTTGGCCACGGCGACGGCGGTCCTGGAGCGACTGGGCGTGCGCATCAATCCGACGAAGACTCGGATCGTTCGCGTCCAATACGGCTTCGAGTTTCTCGGGTACAAGATCAAGCGCGGCAAGGGGCTGCGGCTCCCGCCGCACAAGATCCGTACGCGCCTTCGTCCGGGCGGCCTGTACGCGTACCCGACTCAGAAGTCTCTTCGTCACTTCAAGGACCAGGTGCGCAGTCGGACGTCGCGCAAGGCGCCGGTAACCACCGAGGTGCTGATTGAACAGCTCAATCCGGTCCTGCGGGGATGGGGGCACTACTACAAACGTGCCCACGTCCGGAAGCTCTTCCACCAGCTTGACGGTTGGGTGGTGCGTCGCCTGTGGGCGCATCGGCACAAGCGATGGCGGTGTCGGGGATGGCAATCCCTGCCCAGCGCCACGCTCTACGGTGAGCTGGGCTTGGTCAACCTTGTCGGTCTGATTCCTTCCATCGGTCCCTACCATGCGCGAGCGTCTTCGTGAAAGCGGTATGCGGGAAAACCGCACGTACCGTTTGAGCGGCGGACGGAGGCCAGCGCCCGCGGGGTGCGCCTCCTCCGACCCGACACCGATGAAGGGGGCGAACAAGGGCGCGCAAATGCCTGCGGAGTCGCCGGAGGGAAGGGCCTCAACCAAGGGGAATCTGCGAGACCAAAGCACGCTCCGGACGCAGAGTCGGGACGGCGTGTCCCAGGCGGTCGAGCGGATACGGCAAGCTGCAACGAGGAATCCGCGGGAGAAACTGACTGCGCTCCTGCACCACATCACGACGGATGCGCTGCGGTGGGCCTTCTATGGCTTGAAGCCGACCGCATCGGCTGGCGTAGATGGTCTGGTGTGGAAGGAGTACGAGGACGGACTGGAAGAGCGGCTGCTCGACCTGCACGGACGCGTACATTCGGGAGCGTATCGGGCGCTGCCGTCACGACGGGTTGAAATACCCAAACCGGACGGCGGGATGCGACCGCTCGGCATTGCGGCCATCGAGGACAAGATTGTCCAGAAGGCGGTAGTGGACGTCATCCTGACGCCGATTTACGAGCCGGAATTTCTCGGGTTCAGCTACGGGTTCCGACCAGGGCGCGGCGCGCATGATGCGCTCGACGCCCTGGCTTTCGGGATAGAACGGCGCAAGGTCAACTGGATAGTCGATGCCGACATCCGAGCGTTCTTCGACCGGCTCTCACGAGACCACCTGTTGAGGTTTCTCGAGCACCGAATCGGAGACAAACGGGTCCTCCGGCTGATTACCAAGTGGCTGAACGCCGGCGTCATGGAAGGTACCGAGTGGAAGGACGACCTGCGGGGGACCCCGCAAGGCGCGGTGGTTTCGCCCATCCTCGCCAACGTCTACCTGCACTATGTCCTCGACCTCTGGTTCCAGAAGAAGTGGCGCGCCCGAAAGGCCACGGGGGACACCATCATCGTGCGCTACTGCGATGATTTCGTCGTTGGCTGCCAATACAAGGCGGATGCGGGGCGGTTTCTCCACGACCTCACAGAGAGGATGAGCCAGTTCGCGCTTGAGCTGCACCCCGACAAGACGCGCCTCATCGAATTCGGCCGGTTCGCTCTGGCAAACCGCCGGGCGCGCGGGGAACGTCGACCGGAGACCTTCGATTTCCTCGGCTTCACGCACTACTGCCGGAAGACGCGGAACGGCGGCTTTGGTCTGGGGCGCAAACCGATTGCGAAGCGGGTTACACGAACCCTGAAACGGCTCAAGGAGCGACTCCGCGCCCGGATGCACGACGACGTCCACGAAACGGCGCAATGGTTGGGGCAAGTGGTCAACGGCTGGCTGAATTACTACGCCGTGCCGACCAGCTCCCGGACCCTCGACGGGTTCGTACGGCGTCTTGAGTGGATTTGGCTCGCGACCTTGCACCGGCGGTCTCAGAAGACGAAGACGACGATAGCCCATGTGACGCGCCTCACGGCGTTATATTGGCCCCCCGTGAGGGTTCGGCACCCTTGGCCCAACGCGCGGTTTGCCGTCAACCACCCGAGGTGAGAGCCGTATGCGCTAACGCGCACGTACGGATCTGAGCGGGGGGATCCGGGCAACCGGATTTTCTACCGCAACTTCACGTGGGTGTTGGAGCGGCTCTCCGCTGCAGGCCTGTTGCGGGGGAAGACGGTCGGCATCGATGCGACGACGCTGGAAGCGAACGCGGCGATGCGGAGCATCGAGCGTCGGGACACGGGCGAATCCTACGAGGCGTTCATTCGGCGGTTGGCGGAAGCGTCGGGGGTGGAGACACCGACACAGGCGGATCTGGCTCGGTTCGACCGGTCGCGGAAGAACAAGAAGACGTCGAACAAGGAGTGGAAATCGCCGCAGGACCCGGACGCGAAGGTCGCGAAGATGAAGGACGGCCGGACGCACTTGGCTCACAAGGCCGAGCACGGGGTCGACATGGACACGGGGGCCATCGTGTCGGTGACGGTGCAGGATGCATCCGACGGCGATACGGCCACGCTGCCGGAGACGCTGATCACGGCGGCCGAGCAGGTGGAGTTGGTGGCGCCGGACGGTCCGGGGGTCGAAGAGGTGGTCGCCGACAAGGGGTACCACAGCGACGCGACGCTGGTGGCCCTCGGCGAGGTGGGGGTTCGGAGTCACGTATCGGAGCCGGAGCGCGGCCGGCGCTGCTGGCAGGACAAGAGGACGGGAGAGACGCCGCCGGAGAAGCGCGCTGCGCAGAAGGCGCTGTATGCGAACCGCCGGCGTGTGGGCGGGCGGCGGGGTCGTCGCCTGCAACGCTGCCGGGGCGAGGTGGTGGAGCGTTCTTTCGCACACATGTATGAGACAGGGGGAATGCGTCGGGTGTGGGTGCGCGGTCACGAGAATGTCCGCAAGCGGGTGCTGATCCAGGCGGCCGCCTGCAACATCGGGCTGCTCCTGCGCCACCAGACCGGCATCGGTACGCCCCGGAGCCTGCAGGGGCGGGCTCTTTCGGCGATTTGCCGCCTGATCGACCGTCTGATCGACCGCTGGGGGCGTCTGACGCGCGCCTGGGGGTTCAAATGGACACCGACGGCCCTCGTCGGCTCAATTGCTCATCGCCAAGCTGCCTGAACAGCAGGGCTCAGCGATCAGACTTCTTCCACGGGCTGTTAGGTGCCTGAGCCGTTCAAACAAGCGATCGTATGTTTGTATTTCTATGTTCCGGTCGACGGAGTCGTGCCGCGCGGCCTCACGCGCTGCAGAAAGTCCAGAACGGCGTCCGATGACCACCACCGCCGGCGGTTTGGGGGCAATATCTATGAGGCCCAAGCCGTCACGATCTTTTGGAGATCGGGCATAGCTTAGATTCTCTGACAGCCAATGTCTCCAATCGACGACTTGCGAAAGGGCATTCCTTGTTTTGCCGCTGAACTGTTTCCCGTCCGTAAGGTACATTGCGGTGTTCGGTGTTTCGAGTTCCACTAGAACCCAGCGTATGCCGAGAGAATCCACACCCGCAATGACGAAATCCGGTACGTATTGAGAGCCGAGCCTAGGCAAGGCCACGCTGTACCTGAGGCGATCGCCTAATAGGCATGCCAGCATGTGCTGATGATCCGACAAGAATCTCTGGATCGGTCGCTCATCCTCCGCGCCGTCAACCAGCCGTTCGAATTCGTCGATCTCGGCGATGGTCGGTATGCCAGTCACTGCGTAATCGGACAGCGCCGCCGCCTTTACTGCTGAGAACGGTGCGCGCTGTCTCCGATGAGCAGCCATGTTGGCTGCACGCTCTCGCAAAGAGTCTGCGGCCGTAGAGTGATCGTCAGCACGTGCCAGTACCTCAACGAGATCGGGCCAAGAGGATTGGCCAAGGCCACCCCTGAAGTAGACGCGGCCGTCCGCGCCAATGGAAGACACCTGCGCTACTTCATGGTGTGGCGTCGTCACAATGTCACCCTCGCATAGCCGTAGGCGAGCAAGTGCCTCTCTTCGCCGAACCAAGTGCAGGTATTCGATCCAAGCGGAGGCTTCCTCGCCGTGCGCCGCATCTACTGCAGGGTCGGAATCGTGACGTAGCGATGCCAGATGTTCTTCAAAGCGCTCTACAGGCGCACTCGTAATGTGGTTTCGAGTCACGGGCTCCAGCGCTACTCGCAGGGTTGCTGCGGCAACTACCCGCGGAATGGTTGGACTTATCTGTATACCGATCTTGTCAGCTAGTGCCAGTTGCTCGCGGGTGGCTGGTGCCGACGCTTCTGTGAGAGCAGTCGTTGCTTCCTGCCAAGACCGGAACGGCGTCGACCGGCGTCTTTCTGTGGGAACGCGGGACGAGCGTCTCAGAATCACAGCGAACTCCCAGTATGCGCGGTATGTGGCGCGGGTCAGTCGAGGCTAGCTGCTGGTGAGTGTGGTCAGCGTAAGTGTGGCCCCAAGAATCGGAACGCTAGTTTAGCGCAACTGGGCACTGTCGGGAATCCTGATGACCAGATCCTGCCGACTGGACGCGGGCCGAAGTTCTCGCGCACGGCATTGAAGTGCGCGGTACGGATGGCAGTCGATGCCAATTGCGGGACCGAGGAACTGTCCGCGATGTGGTGGTGGCGCGTCGGCGCTCGGAGTGTAGCGGCAGCTCCAGCGAGAGGATATCGGCGGGATCGGGGCACCGCTCCTTCGTCGTAGGCCACCCGCGGCGAGCCACCGTCGGTGGCGCCCGGTCAGCGGGCCGTTGCGGCTCACATCGGCGCGGAGCAGGGGAGGTCGGGATCCCGCCGCATGGGGTGGCTGCGGGTCCGGTCGCCGTCTTCGGTGGGGATGGCCACGAGTGCGCGCATCGCTCGGCGAGGGCCGAAGGGGAGGGGCGTACGGGTCGATCTCGAGCACCGTGTTCGGGTTGGCGGACCGACGCCTGTCGGTCATCGATACGTGGGTTGGCGGAGCGCGGCCGATGGTCGTCGGCCCGGACCGGCTCGAGATCACGTCAACGGGGAAATCTACAGCCTCGGAGAGCTGCGCGGCGCGAGCGGGACGGCCGAATGGCGATTCACTGGCGACGCCGATATCGAGATACTGATTGATCTCCACGATCGCCACGGTCGGGCGATAGTCGAGCAACTGCCCGGCATGTTGGGACTCGCGATACGGGACGGCGACGGCGGCGGGGTGTTGGTCGTGCGCGAGGCTTCGGCATCAAGCCCTGTACTACTTCGGACACCAGCGGCACCCTGGCGGTCGCTCCCAAGTGAAGACGCTGGTCAGCCGGCAGTACCACGGGACGCGGAGCCGTCGCCCGGCGGGTTCGGCGGACGCAACGGCATAATCGCTGCCAGCCGGACTGCCAGCCGTTTCTGGTTCTGCCAGCCGATTTCTGACCCCGTGGGACGGGTTCCGACCTTGGTTTGTCCCAACAAATGCAGGGTGGAAATGGCAACTGAAAAAGGGACCCGTGTGGCCACTTGAAAGGGACCCCCCCCTTGTTGGGTTGTGGTGGTCATCGCGACGTGGCCGGACGGAGCGTAGCGACGGGAGGCCACGTCGCGATGAGCGCTATTGCCGTGGCACCTCCTGTCGCGCGCGGGGCGCCTGGTTGCGTGTGGCGGCCTTGAGCCGGTAGCTGTCGCCGGCGGTCGTGATGGTAGGAACGCAAATGCGCGGTTGCGCTGGATCCTGACGATTCGCGTCGACCCGGTCGCAGCGGGCCTATCAGCCCGTGGAAGAAGTCTGATCGCTGAGCCCTGCTGTTCAGGCAGCTTGGCGATGAGCAATTGAGCCGACGAGGGCCGTCGGTGTCCATTTGAACCCCCAGGCGCGCGTCAGACGCCCCCAGCGGTCGATCAGACGGTCGATCAGGCGGCAAATCGCCGAAAGAGCCCGCCCCTGCAGGCTCCGGGGCGTACCGATGCCGGTCTGGTGGCGCAGGAGCAGCCCGATGTTGCAGGCGGCCGCCTGGATCAGCACCCGCTTGCGGACATTCTCGTGACCGCGCACCCACACCCGACGCATTCCCCCTGTCTCATACATGTGTGCGAAAGAACGCTCCACCACCTCGCCCCGGCAGCGTTGCAGGCGACGACCCCGCCGCCCGCCCACACGCCGGCGGTTCGCATACAGCGCCTTCTGCGCAGCGCGCTTCTCCGGCGGCGTCTCTCCCGTCCTCTTGTCCTGCCAGCAGCGCCGGCCGCGCTCCGGCTCCGATACGTGACTCCGAACCCCCACCTCGCCGAGGGCCACCAGCGTCGCGTCGCTGTGGTACCCCTTGTCGGCGACCACCTCTTCGACCCCCGGACCGTCCGGCGCCACCAACTCCACCTGCTCGGCCGCCGTGATCAGCGTCTCCGGCAGCGTGGCCGTATCGCCGTCGGATGCATCCTGCACCGTCACCGACACGATGGCCCCCGTGTCCATGTCGACCCCGTGCTCGGCCTTGTGAGCCAAGTGCGTCCGGCCGTCCTTCATCTTCGCGACCTTCGCGTCCGGGTCCTGCGGCGATTTCCACTCCTTGTTCGACGTCTTCTTGTTCTTCCGCGACCGGTCGAACCGAGCCAGATCCGCCTGTGTCGGTGTCTCCACCCCCGACGCTTCCGCCAACCGCCGAATGAACGCCTCGTAGGATTCGCCCGTGTCCCGACGCTCGATGCTCCGCATCGCCGCGTTCGCTTCCAGCGTCGTCGCATCGATGCCGACCGTCTTCCCCCGCAACAGGCCTGCAGCGGAGAGCCGCTCCAACACCCACGTGAAAACCGCCACGTGCGTCTCCACGTCGATCAGCCGCCGCGTGCGCGACAACGTCGAGTGGTCCGGTGCCGCCTCGGTCACGTCCAGGTCCAGAAACGACCGCAGACTCAGCGAATCGGCCACCCGCCACGCGATCCCCCGCTCGGAGGACAACCCTTCGAAATAGCCGATGAACAGCAGACGGAAATACCGGCCCGGCCGTAGACTCGGCCGGCCCATCCGCGCAGCGTAGAACGCCCCGCACAGTCCCTCGACGAAGGCGTCGAAGCCTGCCTCCTCCAGGACCCGGTTCAGACGCTCGAAGAAGGGATGCCCGGCGTTCGTCGGAAGGTCCGCCGTGGTCACCCACATCGGCGACGGCTGTCGAGCCGCCGGTTTCTTGCCCATCGCCATGCCGTCCAGTGTACGGAACTCGATCGAGCCGGTCGAGTGCGGATCCCCTGACTTTCGCCACGGGCTGCTATTCCTGCATCCGAAGCACCGACGGGGCCGCCGGCGCTGGATGGGCACTGAATCTGGAGAAAACGAGTGTGTCAAGTGATTCAGACCGCTTGTCAATGAATCTAGGCCGTTATACAGGCCGGGAGAGACGAATGGCCGCCGATCTGGAGACCGGACTTCCGAGCCGCCAGGCCAGTGGAGAGAACAAAATAAACGCAAGTCGCGCCGTGGTTTCCGATTCGCGACCCAGCAGCCCGGAGAGCGGGCAGAGGACCGGAGTCGACGGATGCGAAGGCGTATACGGTATAGACCTATTGACACCCTCGGTAGCTCCATGCGAGGCTGTCCCGCGGGAGGCAGCCTATGCCACGAAGCGACCCCGAGAAGCGTCAGGCACTCGGGCAGGAACGGACGCTGCATCCGGCCCCGGAGCGGGTCCGCGCCGCGGTGTTCGTGGAGCACGCGGCGTTCTTCGATGCCTACGACGAACTCCAGGTCAAGTACGAGATGCTGCGCGCCCACTTCCTCGACGGCGAGCCGGTGACGCCGGTCTGCGCGGCGTTCGGCTACAGTCGCCAGACCTTCTACCTGCTCCGCGATCGGCTGGCACGCCGTGGCCTCGCCGGTCTGCGCGATGCACGCCCCGGTCCGGTCGGCCCGCGCACCTGCACGCCGGCGGTGGTCGACTTTCTCCGCGCCCAGCGCGCCGACGACGCGGCGCTGTCGATCCCCGCGTTGCTGGACCGCCTCGAGCGCACGCACGGGGTCCGTCTGCATCGGCGGACCGTGGAGCGGATCGTGGGCGGTGGTCCACGAAAAAAAAACGCCGCGGGGCGGTGAACTCGTTGCCGGTGCGGCCCCAGGCCTTGCCGCAGGGCGGTTCCGTGTGGCGGGAGGTCCGGCCCAAGGCGAATACGAGCTGCGGCGGGCTGCTTTCCTGGGCTGGGACAGCCGCGAAGCAGCGGCGCGGCCGGCCGGGCTCGGCCTCGCGGGCCTGGCCGGGCTCCTCACATGCCCGGCGACTGAGTGGACGGTGCACTGTGTGGCCGCGCGTCCGTCGCGCTGGACCGGAGCGGTGGATGCGCGGATGACCACGTTGGGCGAAGCCTACCGGCTCATCCTGCGCGCGGCGCCCCACCGGGACGTTACGACACAGGAAACGAAGGAGGCTGGTCATGCAAGTCGCGCTGTACGCCCGCGTATCGACCGAACGCCAGGGGCAGCAGGGCACGGTGGCGTCGCAACTGGATGCGCTCACGCGCTGGGCGCGCGAGCAGCACCACGACGTAGTGGATGCCTACGTGTGCGTGGATGACGGATACAGCGGCGCGCGCCTGGACCGGCCAGGTCTCGACCGGCTGCGCGACGGCGCCGAGGCCGGCGCGTTCGAGGCGGCGCTGGTGCTGTGTCCGGATCGCCTCGCGCGCAAGTACGCCTATCAGATCCTGATTCTCGAAGAGCTCGAGCGCTTCGACGTCCAGGTGATCTTTCTCGACCAACCCCTGTCCGATGATCCGCAGGCGCGCCTGCTCACGCAGATCCAAGGCGCGGTCGCCGAATACGAGCGCATCAAGATCGCGGAACGATACCGCCGCGGCAAGCTCTTTCGCGCGCGACAAGGCGAGGTGTGTTGGTGGAAGGTCCCCTATGGCTACCGGCGGACTCCACGCCGTGACGGGGTTCCGGCCCATGTCGAGGTGTCGGAGCCCGAGGCGCAGGTCGTGCGCCAGATCTTCCGCTGGCACGTCGACGAGCGTCTCAGCGTGCGGCAGATCGCACTGCGCTTGACCGAGTCAGCGCACGTAACCGCCACGGGGCTCCCGCGCTGGGGGACAAGCACCGTGACCCGGATGCTGCACAACGAGGCCTACATCGGCACGATGTACTACAACCGCCACGAATCGGTCAGCTGCGACCCGCGGTCGACGTCGCGGCGTCGGCCCACCCGCCTGCAAGAGCGCCCGACGGCCGAGTGGATTCCTCTCCCGGTGCCCCCGATCATCGACCCGGATCTGTTTCGTCGTTCCCAGACCATCCATCACGACAACAGCCGCTTCAGCCCCCGCCATCTCAAGTCCGGCCACTACTTGCTCCGCCGGGTAGTCCGCTGTCGCGTCTGTGACCTCGCGATGTCCTGTCACCGCATGCGCGGACGCAACGGCACGTTCCACCACTACTATTACTGCGCGGGTCACGACGTGCTGTACGCGCGCAGCACCGTCGGCCGCTGCCCGCAACGGAATCTGCGGGCGGACGAGCTGGATGATCTCGTCTGGGGCGAGGTCCGCCATCACCTCGAGCACCCGGCCCTGATCCGTGAGGGGTACACGCGCCTGCAGGCACAAGCGGCGTCGCCGCTGGACGACGGCTCGGCCGACGACCTGCGCGCACTACAGAAGCAGCTCACCGAACTGGATCGCGAGGAACACCGACTGCTCGACGCCTATCAGGCCGGACTCGTCGACCTCGATCAACTCCGGCAACGTCAGGAACGGCTGCGGCAGCGGCGGGCCCACGTCACCGGCAGTATCGAGGTGCTGCACGCCGAGCGGAAGACAGCACAGCAGCAGGCACAACTCCAGACCGACCTGGAGACCTTTGTCGATACCATCCGCGGTCCGCTCGCCACGCTCGACTTCGACGCCCGGCAACAACTCGTTCGCACCGTGCTCGAGCGGGTGATGGTCGAGGACGGCCGCGTCGACATCCACTTCGCAATCCCTATGCCGGACCCGCCGCCGAACACCACCAACCCCTCGGTGTCAACACGTTTTCACTTGCGTTCCAACGGTAGTCAACACGGTGGCGTGGTGGACGACCCGGTCGATGACCGCGGCGGCGGCGGTCGGGTCGAGGAAGACTTCGGACCAGCGCGCGAACGGCAGATTCGTCGTCACCACCAGGCTGCGGCGCTCGTAGCGTTGGCTGATGAAGCCGAACAACAGGTCGGCGCCGGCCTTGTCGAGCGGGACATATCCCAGCTCGTCGACGATGACGACGTCGAAGCGGGCGAGCTGGTCGAGCTTGCGTTGCAGGCGGCCCTGCTGCTGCGCTTCGACGAGCAGCGTGACCAGCTCGGCGGCGGTCACGAACCGCACCCGGTAGTCGTGCTGGCAGCAGGCCATCCCCAAGGCGATCGACAAATGGGTCTTTCCCGTACCGACGCCGCCGACGAAGACGACGTTGGCGGCGTCGGCGACGAAGCGGCAGTCGAAGACCTGCAGGACCGCGTCGCGGTCGAGACCGGGCTGCGCGTCGAACGCGAAGGCGTCGAGGGTCTTGAGCATCGGGAAGCGGGCATCCTGAATGCGGCGTTGGATGCGCCGCTCCCGGCGGCCGGTCACCTCCAGGTGGACCAACTGGGCCAGGTAGTCGGCCGGCGCCTGCCGCTGGCGGGTGGCCTGCTCGGCCAGCGGTCGCCACTGGGTGGCGACCGTCGACAGGCACAGCGTCTTGAGGTCCGCCGCCAGATGGGCGGGCTCGACAGTCGTGGTCGCCATCAGCAACGGCCCTCCACCAGCGCGTCGTACGCCGACAGCGTCGGGACGGGCACCACGATCTCGGCCAGCTCCGGACGCACCCCGGTCACCGGCCGGCACACCGGCGGCGGGCCGCTCTGCTGCTGGCGGAGAAGCAGCCGCACGGTCTCGAGGCGCGGCGAATGACGCTCGAGCGCGGTCGCCGCCGCGCGCTCGACGGCAGCGGCCGGGTGCGTCTCCATCAGCCGTAGTATCCGGACCCACTCCTGGTCGGGCTTGCGCGTGTGCCTGGCCAGCTCGGCCCGCACCTTTTGCCACACCGGCGCCAGCCGCCAGTCGACGAGCGCCGTCGCCTCGGCCACCGCCCGGTGCTTGCGCTCGAGAAGCGGCAGCACGTGAAACGCATCGAGGACCTTCGTGCCTCTCGAGAACGCCCGGGCGTGCTGCGCCACCACCTCGGCGCCCACCGCGATCGCCACGCGGTCGTGATACAGCTTCACCCACACCGGCCGGTAGGCGTGGCGGATCGGCACCAAGTAGGTGACGTGGTCCACCCGCACGTGTCCGAACTTGTCGGCCACCCGCGCGACGACCCGGCAGGTGGCGGGCTGGTGCGCGGGCAGCGCCCGCAGATGCTGCCGCTCGAGCGTCAACGCGGCGTCGACCGAGCGCCCGTCGTCGAGGTGGCGCGCCGGCAGGTCAGCCTCGAGCTCGGCCCCGATCGCCGCGTTGAGCGCCGTCCAGCTCTCGACCGCCAGCCGCGGCCGCAACACCAGGTTGCGGACGTACTTGACGCCCGTCTCCACCGAACCCTTCTCCCAGCCCTTGGCCGGCGCGCAGAACTCGGCCCGGAACGGATACGCGCCCCAAAACGCCTCGAACGCTTCGGTCTGAACCCGGTCGCGGCCCG
This sequence comes from Vicinamibacterales bacterium, assembly GCA_965222265.1. Lineage (GTDB taxonomy): Bacteria > Acidobacteriota > Vicinamibacteria > Vicinamibacterales > UBA8438 > JAAXGX01. Next base: position 1,910,412 of record CBDCTP010000003.1, on the reverse strand, counting down.
CCAGCACCTCCTTGACCGCCAGCGAGGTGTTATCGAGGACGACGCGATCCACAAGGCCCCCGAAATAACGGAAGGCCGATTCGATGCCGTCGAGCAGCGACTCGAGCCGCTCGACCGGATACGCCTTGGCGAAATACGCATTCGAGTACGGCAGCGTCGCCACCAGATACTTGACCTTGTAAGGCGCCCCCGCGATGTCGACCCACGACTCGCCGAAGTCCACCTCCATCGTCGTGCCGGGCAGCGTGCTACGGTGCACGAAGGCCTCCTTCGGTGCAACGGCCCGCCGCAGCGCCGCGACGTAGCGGCGCACCGTGCGCGGCGAGACCGCGCCGGCCAACGGCAACAGCAACCGGCGCACCCGCTTCGCCGTCAACCGCCGGTCCTCGCGCAGCCACTGCTTGATCTGCTCCCGCCACGGGTCCAGGCTGCTCGCCCGCGGCACCGACTCCCGCGCCGGCGGTGTCGGCCGGCCTACGGCACGGCGCACGGTCTTGACGTCCAACCGCAGCCGCCGCGCAATCTCCTTCTTCGGTACACCCTCCACCAGATGCAGGTGGCGGACCTCGGCCCACTGGCTCATCCTGATCACCTCCGCGTCCTCCTGGTCACGTCGACGAGACGACCGTGTCTCGGCCCGTCGATCATGACCAGGGAGCCGCCGTTTCCGAGTGCTCAGGGGGTCCTTTTTCAAGTGGCCACGGGGTCCCTATTCATCTTGCCGCTACCAAATGCAGGGTTGTCTTGGATTCTTGCCTTGGCAAGATCGGCTCCGGAGGCCGACGCTCTATCCAGCTGAGCTACGGGCGCGTCCTTTGGAATCAGTAGTTTACAGAACTCTCCCGAAAACTGCCAGCCGGCTCTGCCAGCCGAATCCCCTGCGGAACCGGTGCCGGCTCCCGGTCCGCACGCTCCAGACGCGCGATCGCGGCGGCGTGCTTCTGCAACTGCGGCGGTGCGTAGATCATCGTCGTTTCGGGATCCGTGTGCCCGTACAGATCCTGAATGTCCGCCACGTCCGATCCCGTTCGCCGAAGCCCGGTCGCGAACGAGTGCCGAATCTGGTACACGGTGAACACTGGCCGTCCGGCCTTTCCGGCCGCCCGCTCCAGCGCCTTGTTGGCGCTCGGACAGGACCAGCGCCCGTACGCGCGGATCGCCATGAAGTCGCGGGCCGCGTCCAACCCTTCACCGACAAGCGGTATCGCCGCCAGCCGCCCTCCCTTGCCACGGGGAACGACGACGAACGGCGTCGGCTCGTCAAGGCGGAAGTCGTCCGGCTGCAGGCGGGCCATCTGCGACGGCCGCATGCCGGTCCAATGCATAAGCCGTAAGCGTACTACGGTTTTGGACCCGGGCGTCAAATGCGCCAGCACCTCGGCGATGTGGCTGCGCTCGAGCCACCGCGGCCGCGGCGGCGGCGGGGCGAACCGGACGAGATCGACGAAGTCCGCGGCGGCACGGCGTCCGTAGAGGACCTTTACCAGATTCGTGAGCGCGTCCCGCCGGTGGTTGCAGGCCGAGGCGGAGTGCGTCTCGCGCCACTGGCGCAGCTGGTCGTTGAGCGCGGCGGTGTGCTGGGGCAGTTCCAGGGTTCGGACGTGGCCGAAGCGCGCGGTCCAGAGATCGATGTGGTGCCGCCGGTCCGCAATGCTCACCAGTTCGGCGCTCACTTGGTGGAGATACCGCGCGGCATCGTGAGCCAGGGTGTGCCGCTCGCCGGCCGGTACGGTCCGCAGGCTGGCGCGCAGCTCGTCGCGCTTCGCGCGGATGGTCTTGAGCGGTGTGCCGGGGGGAAAGCGGATCTCGCGCTGGAAGCCGTTGACCTTGACGGTGGCGGCGAGCCCGTGGCGGTCGCGGTAGACGCCCTCGGCGACGCGGACGCGGCGGCGGCCGGCCGGCTTGGCGGCGTCCGCCTTGCGGGTTCGGCGCTTCGGCGCCGCGGCATCGGCCTGGGTGACGGTGTGGTTCATGGTTGGCTCCTTCACACGAACGTCCGCGCGGCCCACCTGACCTCGCCGATCACCGGCGCCTCGTCGGGCCACGGCAGGGTCGGCCACGCCTGCTTGTTCGGGTTGTCGCTGACGAGCTGCCAGCGGTCGGCACGGTCCTTGCCGGCGCGCTTGACGACGAGCCCGTCCTCGGTCCGCACGACGAAGATGCGGCCGGCCCGCCTCCGCCGGCTGGCCTGATTCACCAGGATCGAGCAGCCGTCGACGAGGGTCGGCTCCATCGACTCGCCGAGCACCTGGATGACGCGGCAGTCGCCCGCGGCGAGGCCGTGGCGGTCAAGCCACTCCCGGCGGAACTTCACCCGCCCGGTGATCCGCTCGTCGTCGACGACGGCGCCCCCGCCGGCCGCTCCGGCCAGCTCCGAGACGCCGACGTAGTCGCCGCCGTCGTCCTCGCCGGCGGCGTACGCCCGTAGCGCCTCGAGGTCGCGGACCCGCGTCGCCGTGTCGGCCAGCTCCTTGGCGAGCTCCCGGGACGGCGTCGGGTCGGTCGTCAACCCGCAGAGGAAGTCCACCGAGACGCCGAGGGCCTTGGCGGCGGAGGTCAGGTTGGCGACCGACATGTTGGCCCGTCCGCTTTCGACCATCGAGATGAGCGGACGCGTGTTGCTGGTGCCGGTGGCGAGCTGCTGCTGCGAGAACCCCCGCAGTTTCCGGGCCTTCAGGAGGCGCTTTCCGACTGTAGTCACCCCAACAGAATAACAGATAATTACCCCATTGACACGTAAACAATGCTTAACCTATGCTCGCGATCCGGCAATGAGCATTACGCCGTGGAGCGAGATCCGATGACGCGACAGATCCGGAGCCGGCTCGGCGGGCTGAAGCTGCCGCAGCACACCCTGGCCGCGATGCTGGGCATCAGCCAGACGAAGCTGAATCTCATCCTCAACGAGCACCGGAGGCCGCCGGCGGGGTTCGAGGCCGAGGCGACGGCGGCGCTCGACCGGCTGGAGCGGGCCGAGCGGGCGGCCGCCCGGGCGCGGGCCAGGGTGCTGGGAGGTGCGGCGTGAGCGGGCGGCGCGAGAGGGGCGCCGCGGCCGACGCCTTGCCGGAGGTGCTGTTCCTGGACGACGTGGCGGCGCTGCTGCGCTGCTCGCCGTCGACCATCAAGCGGCGCCTGCGGGCGCGCGTCTTCCCGGTGGCGCCGCTGCCGGGGATCGACAAGCGGCCCCGCTGGAGCAAGGCGGCGCTGCTCGAGTGGCTCGCGGCCGGGGGCTCGGGCCGGGCCGTGCGGGGCCGCGCGAGGCGGACGTGGTGAACGCGGCCACGGCACACGGCGGGCGGGCGACGAGCGGGCCGAAGGCCGGCGGGTGGCGCGTGGCCGAGCCCGAGGCCGGGGATCCGGTTTTCATCTGTCCGGACTGCTGGCCGGCGGTGGCGGCGTTCTGGCAGGCGCGGCCGGACGCGGCGGTGCGCGTGGTGGGCCGGCGGCCGGAGTGGGCGCGCTGTGGGATCTGCAATCCGGAGCGGGTGTGCTGATGCGGGTAGTCGAGAAGAGCGGGGCGGGGACTGTCGGGAAGGGAACGGCTCCGGGGGACGGGGGCGCATGTTGGAACGGCGAATCGAAAGCGACGTAGCGATGCCCGCCGATCGACTGCTGCACGCCCGGCTCGGGCACTCGGCGCGGGTGTCGAGCCTGTCGGACCTGGAGTACCGCGTGTGGACGACCTACGTGCTGGCGACCGACGACTTCGGGGTGATGCGGGCCGACGCGGTGGCGTTCCAGGCGGCGCACGACGCGCTGAGCAGGCGGCCGGCGGAGGAGATCGCGAAGTGCGTCGTGCGGCTCGTCGAGACGGGCCTGGTGGCGGCGTTCGAGCACCAGGGGGCGCGCTACCTGTACCAGTGGGACTGGCAGGACTTCCAGCGCGTGCGGTTCCCGGCTCGGACGCTGCATCCGCTCCCGGACTCGGCCGAGGTGAGCGCGAGGACGCACCACCTGTGGTCCGTCCATCCCGGCGGCGCGCGGGTGCCGGGGCTTCCGAAGGAGTCCGGCACTACTTCGGCACAACTGCGGAAGTTGTTCCGCAGAACTTCGGGAGAGCCCGCGCACGAGGCGGAAGGTGCCGCGGCTTCACTTCCGCACAACTTCGGAAGTAGTGCGGCACCAGCGTCAAAGCCCCGTGAAACGGGGCCGGATGACAACTTCGGCACTACTTCTGAAGTTGTTCCGAACAACTCCCGCACTACTTCCGCAGAACTTCCGTCTCACGCAGGCGCGTACGAAACGGCTAACGGCTTATGGCCTGGGGAAGAGGGGGGTGCGGGGGGAGAGGGGCGGAGGCGGCAGGCGAAGGCGTCGCTGCGGGGCCGCGGCGGCGGGGCGCGGTCGACGGAGCGGCGCGAGGCGTACGACGCGGGCATCAGGCGGGCGAAGTGATGAGCGAGAGCTGCGGGCGGTGCGAGCGGACGCCGGGCTGGGAGCCGGTCGAGGTCGAAGGCGTGACCCGCCTGCGGCGCTGCGGCTGCTGGACGGCGGCGCACGCCGCCGCGCCCTCGGTGCCGCGGGAGTTCCACGACGCACGGTGGTCGACGTGGCGCAAGACGGCCGACAACCGGCACGCGTTCGAGGAGGCTCGGGCGTTCCTGCGGGCGGGCGACGGCGGCCGGGACCTGCTGCTGTGCGGTCCGGTCGGGACCGGCAAGACGCGGCTGGCGTGCACGGCGCTCAACGAGGCGTGGAAGTCGGGCGAGCGGTCGCTGGCGTTCGAGCGCGTCCCGATGCTGCTCTACCGGCTGCAGCCGCACGGCGCGGCGGCGGACACGACCGAGACGTTCGACCGGCTGGCGGCGGCGAGGCTGCTGGTGCTCGACGACCTCGGGGCGGAGCGGGAGGCGGCGACCGACTACACGCGGCGGACGCTCCTGATGCTCTACGAGGCGCGGCACGACGCCGGGCAGCGGACGGTGTGGACGTCGAACAAGACGCCGGGCGAGATCGGCGCGTTCATGGGGGACGACCGGCTCTCGAGCCGCATCGCCGGCCGCTGCCGCGTGGTCGGGCTCGACGGGCGGGACTGGCGGCTGGCGGGACGCGGCGCGCAGCGGGCGGCGGGGCGCGAGCCGGTTGCGGCCGGGCGGCCGGCGCCGGCTCTGGAGGGAGCGAGATGACGGGGCGGAGGCCGGAGAGGGCGCCGGGACGGCACGGACTCGGCGACGGGGCGGCCGGCCTGCGCGGAGCGGGACGTGCGCGGCGCCCGGAGCGTCCATCGCTCGTCCCGGCCGCCTCGGCTGGCTCTCCGGCGTCGTCGCGCCCGTCGCGGCTGCGGTCGGAGGCCGCCGGGCGGCCGGCGGGTCGATTGGGGGATGGCCGTGGGTGTTTCCCGGCCCCTGTCGGGGCGTGCGTCCTGGCACCGCTCTTCGGTCGAGTGGTTCTCGGAGCTGTTCGGCGAGCAGGAGCTGGCGACGGTCGTGCTTCGCGACCGGCGCGGCCCGGGCAACCGCCAGCTCGCCCGCGCGGCCGGCCACTGGCGCCATCCGTCGGGGCAGCGCCTGCTCAGGGCGGCCAACGACGCCGGGAGCGACGTCTACTGCTCGGTCAACCCGACGGTGAGGGGAACCAGCCGCTCGGTCTCGGAAGTGCGCCGTCTCCAGGTGGACCTGGACACGGACGGCAACGAGCGCATCCGGAAGCTGATGGCGGACGCGAAGTCGGGGCGGGTCCCGATGCCCGCGGTAGTGGTCCGCTCGTCGGTGGGCCGGTGGCAGGTGCTGTGGCATGTCGATCCGGCGGCCTGGACGCGCGCCGGCGCGGAGGAAGCCAATCGGCGTCTCGCCTCGGTGTACGGGGGAGACCCCGCGGTGGTCGACGTCACGCGGGTGATGCGGGTGCCGGGGTTCGTGAACCGGAAGCCGGGCCGCGGGGACGCGCAGGTCGCGCTGGTTCCGCGCTCGCGCTACGACCCGCGCGGCGTCGGCTCGCAGTGGTGGGAGCCGAGGGCGTTCCGGCAGGTGATTCCGCCGCGGCGATCGGTCGCCGTCGCGGCCGCGCCGCGGGAGCCCGGCGCGCGGCCGGGGGCCCCCGGGCGCTATCTCGGCGGCCGTCGCGTGCCGGCGTCGCAGTCCGAGGCCGACTGGCAGGCGGTGGTCGATGCGCTGCGGCGCGGGGAGTCGCCGGGGATGTTGATTCAGGAGCTGGCGGAGTTCCGGGAGGACAAGGCGAATCCCAGGGACTACGCGGAGCGGACGGTGGTGCGGGCGTGCCGGTCCCTGGGCGTTCAGGAGCCGGAGACGGATTACGGACGGCGGCATCCGGTCGAGGTGAGCGCCCCCGGGCGCTAGGGCCGGGCCAGATGGGAGGGCAGATGCCATGAGGCAGAAGAAGTTGCGGCGCAGCGGCGTGGAGGAGATCGCACTGATTCCGGAGACGCGGGAGGAGTACGAGGCGGCGATGCAGTCGAGGGCCCGGACGGTGTGCCTGACGATGGAGCAGATCCGCGAGTGGAACCTGGCCGTCGAGGCGGTCCCGATGTCGGAGGAGAGCGCGGTGGCGGCGATCTTCGGCACGGACCAGGAGTTCTACGAGCTCGTCCTCGAGGAGGAAGCGGGCGAGAGCCCGCCGGAGAGCGAGCTGGAGCTGGACCCGGAGCATGCGCCGGCGGGTTCCGCCGGGGCGCGGCAGGAGGCTTCGGCCGGATAGGCCGCGCCGGGGAGCAGGGGCGAGATGACTCGACGTTCCGGCGGCCGCAGCCTCGTGCGCCCGGGCGGCTACCGCACGCAGCGGTATCCGGCCTCCGCGCCCGAGGACCGCGGCGAGACCACGGACCGGCTGGAGGCGCGGCGCGAGTCGCAGTCGGACTGGCTGGACTCGTGCGACCAGGCCGACGCCGCGATTCACGAGGACGACGAGGCGCTGCCGCAGCGCCGGCGCCTTCGGACGCACGGCGACCTGGTCTACGAGGTCGCGCTGTCGGTCGAGATCGCGCGGAAGCTCGAGGGCCGCGCCGGGCTGCTGCGGCGGTCGCATCCGTCGGTCTGGGTGGCGGACAGCCGGCTGTTCGGGTTCAGGGACCCGCTGCCGGATCGCCGCCGGCGCGCCCTGGAGACCGACGGCGCGCTGCGCACGCATCAGCTCCAGGACGCGCTGCGGGAGTTGCCGGTGTCGGGTGGAGGAGTGTTCGCCGCCGCGTTGGCGAGCGCCTGCGACCGGCGCGACCTTCGGGACATCGGGGGCCTGACGGTGGCCCAGGCGGAGTCGGTCGGCCGCGTCCGCTACGGTCCGCCGCTCCACGTCGTGTTCTCCGCGTCGGGGACCGACCCGGTTCTGTTGAGCGCGGTCGCGGCGGTGTCGCGCCGCTGCTCGGGGACTCCGAAGCTGGCCGACCAGCTCGACCGGGCGGCGCAGGCGGTCGCGTTGGAGCACGTCGACCGCTGTGTCCGCGACCCGTATCGCGCCGGCACCGCGGAGCGGCGCTGGGAGGCGGCCCGCGACGGGCTCGATCTGGCGGAGCTCGACCCGGCCGGCGCCAACTTCGAGGCGTGGTTCGCGAGGACGCGGTCGGTGGCCCAGGTCCACTACGCGGTCGGCCTGGACCCGGTCCGGGAGCCGCTATCGACCGAGGCGGTCGAGGCGGTGCTGGCGGCGGGCGGCGCGCTCGAGGCCGGCGTGCAGGCGGTCGGCGGGCGGGGCGAGAGGTGCCACGAGGTCGCACGCGCCGTTCAGGCGGCGTGCGGGGTGGTGCGCCGGCTGGACGGATGGATGGTGGCGGACGAGGCGGCCTTGGCCGGCGTGATGGGGCCGGTCCTGGAGCGGGCGGGGTTGTCGTGGCCGCCGCCGGATCGGGCACGGGTGGTCGGCCGCTGGAGGCTGGATCCGGCCGGCGACGCGGTGCGGCCGTCCGGGCCGGTGGCCGCGGCGCCGCCGCCGGTCGCGGATCTCTACCTGTCCGGGCGGCCGTTCGCGGGGGCGCTGTGGCCGGTGGGCGGCGCGGACTGCAGGCCGCTCCCGGCGGCTGAGGCGCTGGCGGTCCAGGCGTGGCGGGCGGCCGCGGCGGCGGAGGGCGTTCGCGGCGACGTGATGCTGGACGAGGCCGAGGCGGTCCACCGCGGGGGCCGGGTCGGGCCCGGCGCCCTTGGGGTGATCGTGCCCGGCGGCCGGGGAGCGCCGGACCGTCCGCTGTTCCCGGCCGATGGCGTGGGGCTCGCCGACGTCCGGCCCGCGGATTCCGGCGTGGGCTCGGTCGACCAGCTCGTCGCGGGGCTGGGGGTCTCGGTCGCCGTGGAAGGCGCCGCGGCCGGCGGATACCGGCGCGACGGGGACCGCGTGGTGCTGCCGGCGGACTGCTCCGGCGGGTCGTACGCGTCGGTGGTCGCGCTTGCTGCCGCCGCCGCGACGGGACACGCGACGCGGGAGGGGCGCCGCGACGCCGGTGCGCCCCGCGGGTCCGTCGGGTGGGTGCGCGAGCAGCTTCGCTGCGACCTCGCCGCGGCGAAGGTGGTCGGCGCGCTCGGGCTGGTCTACGGGCCGCCGCCGGAGTTGCCGCTGCCGGCGGAGGCGCGCGAGGTCTTCGTCCGGCACGGCGCGGACCTGTGCCGCGACGCGGATCGGATGGCGTCGTTCGTCCTGGCCCGGGCGAAGGGCGTGGAGCTGGCGGACGGGTACCGGGCGGGCTGGGAGACGCTGCCCGCCGAGGACGGCCCCCGGCCGGCAGCTCCGCGCGAGCGGGCGAGGGAGGTGCCGCTGCCGAGGGGGTAGCGGCTCGGCGGACTCGGTCCCGCGCGGTCGCGGGATCTCGGTTTGGACCCCAAGGGGATCCGTGAGGAGGAGAGCAGATGCCTGGCAGCAACCAGAGGTTCCAGGAGCAGCGGCAGGAGCGGTCGGATGCGCGGCTGGCGGAGACGCTGCAGCAGATACCCGGCGACATCGCGGCGGGCGAGTCGTATCACCAGGTCGCGTCGCTCGAGAGCGGTCCGATACGGACCCGCAGCTCGAAGTCGCCCGTGAGCGAGGGCCCGCTCTGGAACAACGACGGGAACGCGTTCGGCCCCCGGGTCGCGACGATCCTGCACTCGCAGATGGTCGCGCGCGGGATGGAGGGCGCGGAGCTGGTCCACCCCGTCGAGCTCAGCGCGATGAGCCACCACAAGCTGGAGGACAAGCGCCTGGAGGCGCCGCTGGTCGCGGTGCGCGCCGGCGCCCTCGGGCTGACGACCGATCCGGACGTCGTCTCGGGTGTGGTCGTGAGGCCGTCCTCGTCGTACGACCTGCTGCACGTCGAGTCGCAGACGAGCCTGCGGGCGGTTCCGAAGCGGCTGATGGACGGGCGCGCGCCGGACGAGCGGTCGGCGATCCACGGCACGCTCTCGGAGCTCGTGTCGAGGTCGGGCGTGCAGCTCAAGACGCATGCCGGCGACCGGATCGCGATCACGTCGGGCTCGAAGGGGCCCCAGGTGGCGCATCCGGCGCGGGAGAAGTTCGGGAGCCCGGCGGAGTACGCGACGTCGGTGATGCGGGCCGTGTCGACGGCGGTGGCGCGCAGCGAGGGTCTCAGCGGGCACGTGCAGGACGAGGAGCTCGGCCGGCGCGCGGTGGCACAGGCGCGCCGCAAGGAGCGGCGGCATATTCCCGCCGGCGGGACGCGCTACGCGGAGATCCAGAGCCAGGCCGTTGCCCAGGTGGCCAGCCGCGGGGTCAAGGCGCTGGCCGCGCGCGAGCAGGTGTACCTGGCCACGGACCAGCCTCGCGACGAGGCGCACTTCGACAAGGAGACGCGCACGTTCTACCCGGAGCGGAGGCCAGCGCGCGTTGCCGGGCCGGACACGAGGGAACAGCGCTTCAACGAGCGGATGGTCCTCGACCTGGCGGCGGCGGTGGGCAACCGCGAGGAGAAGAAGGCGGCCAGGGCCGGAAACGCCCTCGATGTCGCGCAGTTGGCGGGCGTGCAGGTGCCGGGCCGGAACCCCGTGCCGGCCGGCCTGAGCCCGGCGCAGGAGAAGGCGCGGACGTCGATGGTCGGGGACCTCGCGGCGCGGACGACGCTCGAGCGGCTGGGGATCCAGTACTCGCCGTCGCCGCCGACCGAGCAGGCGCGGAAGGACCAGGCGGCGTACGCCGAGGCCCCGGAGGCGCTCGATCAGGCGTGGCGGGAGGCCGCGTCGGTCCGTGCGCACCTGGTGTCGCGCGACTGGGCGCACGAGCGGACGCCCGAGATGCTCGATCACTCGGCCCGCTCGACGTTCGAGCCTGCGGCACCGACCCGGAGGCAGGCGGGCCCCGAGCAGCCGGCCAGGGACCAGGCGGGTCCGGAAGCGGGCGGCGAGCAGCCGGCTGGCGGCGGCGAGCGGCCGGTCGAGCCGGCCCTGTAGCGGCGGGCGGTGTTCCGGCGGGCGTCGGGGTGCTCGGTGCGGCCCGACCCGCGCGGCGTCTGGAGATGGGGTGAAACAGTGCGAGAGCTCGCGTCGGTTGTCGATCGCGTCGCGGAGGATGTCGCCGCGGGTGCGTCTTGGCACCAGTCCGCGGGGGAACAGCTGCGCGCGCGGTCGATCTCGCGGGGCAGCGGCGTCGAGACGGTGCGCGGCTACCAGCCCTTCAACGCGGTGGTCCTTCACGCACAGCTCGTCGAGCGGGGGCTTGCGGGCGGTTCGGGTGAGTTCGTGACCGAGCATCAGTGCGGGAAGCTGGGCGGCGAGGTGCTGGAGGCGGCCGTGCGCCCGGAGGACAGGTTCGTTCTCGAGAGCGGCGACCGGCGCGGCATCGCGGTGGGGATCGCCGGCTCGCCCGGGGTGGTCCTGCGGCCCGGCGCGTACCGCGTCCTGCACTCGGAGACCCAGACGACGTTGGACCCGGGCGGCGAGAGGAGGCTGCGCGGAAGCCGCGCGTGCGAGGCGGCCGCGCGGGACACGGTCTCGCAGGTGCTGGCCGGCGCCGGCGCCCGCCTGGAGCCGGCCGACCGGGTGGAGTACGGGCGGGACGGCGACGGCCTCGTCGTCTGCCATCCCGGCCTGGGCGCGTATCCGTCGCCGGCGGCCTGGGCCTCGTCGGTCGTGGCGGCCGCGACCGCGGCGGTGTCCGACGACCTCGAGGCCCACGGCGCGGTGCGCCTGGCGCGGCTGGATGCCGCGGCGATCAAGGAGCACAACGCGCGCGCGCGGCGCGCGAAGTTGGGCGTCGCCGTCGCGGCGGGGACGCCCGGCGGGGAGGCGGCGTCGGCGCAGGCGTTCGCGTCGCTCTATTCGCGTGCGTGCGGACTGCTGGCGCGGCGCGAGAACGTGTCGATCGAGTGGGAGCGTCCGGCCGGCGGGCCTCTGTTCGATGCGGAGCGGCGTGCGTACCGGCCGAAGGCGCCGCGGCTGTTCAAGGGGCACGGCGTGCGCCGGTGGGAGGCCTTCCGCCAGGCGGCGCTCGTGGGCCTGTGCCGCGCGGTCGGGACCGAGGGCGAGCGGTCCGCCGCCGGCGCGGCGTCTGGCCTGGGCCGCCTGGGGGGCCTCGCGGTTGTCGAGGCCGTGGCGGGTCCGTTGCCGGGGCTCGACCGCAGGCCCGCGCTGTCGGACGACGAGCGCCGGGCGCGATCGAGCCTCGTCGGCGGACTCGCGGCGCGGTCGGTGGTCGAGGCGGCGGGGCTTCGGTATGTCCCCGCGGCGCGCGACGGGGAATGCGCCTCGCGGGAGGCGGCGGTGTTGCGCCGGGAGGGTCTCCGCAGCGTCTGCACCGACGCGTCGAACATCGGCGCGTGGGCGCTGGGCAGGGACCGCGCGATCGACCGCCTTGCGCCGGCGGAGGGCGCGCCGGCGCGGGCGGTGGAGGTCGAGTCGCCGGCAGCGGCTTGGCCCGGCCCGCAGCAGGAGTTGTCGTGGTGAGCGCGCAGCCGCGAGTCGTGGCGGTCGAGGGCGGCAGCCGTCCCGCCCGGGGCTCGCGTCCGGCGACGGCGCTCGAGTCGCTGGTGGGCGCGCGGCTGATGGCGGACATTCGCCGGGGGGCGGCGCCGTTCCAGCGGGATTCGGACGGTTGGGGCGCGGCATGCCTGGTCGACCGCCGCCCGCCGGCCGCGCTGTCGTGCGATCAGGACCTCGTCCTGCGGCAGTCGATGGCCGACGAGGGCTGGACGGAGCCGCAGTTCGTCACCCGCGCCGATCGCGGCGCCGCCGGCGACGGCGTCGATGTGCCCCGGCACTCGGCGGTGCAGGCGCTCGGGGGCTGTCTCGGCGAGTCGGCCTACCGGCGCGTGTGGCACGTGAGCTGCGCCGGAGCGGCGCCGGCGCCGCGGCCTCCGCAGGTGGAGGACCCTTCGCGGGCCGCCCGCATCGTGCGGTCCGTCGCCGCCGCGGCCGGCGTCCGCCTGGCGGAGGGCGGCGTGGTCGCGGTCGCGCCGTTGGTCGCGGATCGGGGACTGGCGTGCGTGGTGCCGCACCGCCGGTTTCGAGCCTCGGAGGGTCCATGGTGGGCCGCGACGGCGCTCAGGGCCGTGGCGGAGACGTTGGCGCGGTCGCGCCTCGTCGGGCAGGTCGTCCAGCTCTTCGCGTTCGAGCGTTTCGTGGCGCGCGCCGTGGGGGGCGGTCGCGCCGCTGCCGTCGGGCAGGCGTACTGGGCGGTTGCCGAGAGCCTGGGCCGCGCGCACGCCGTCACCCTCGTGCCGGGGTGCGGCGACCGCCTGCTGTACGAGCACTCGACGTGCACGCTCGTCGTGGCGGGCGACGGTGCTGGCGTGAGGCGCTCCATTGAGGCGCTGCTGCGCGTGGCGGAAGCGTCCGGCGACCGCGCGGTCGAGGCGGCGGCCGGGCGCCGGGATCTGGTCGCGCTGCTCCGGGCGTCGGGCGTGGGGGGGCCGGTGTCCCATCCCGAGCGGGCCGCCCTGGCGGATTGGGACGTGCGGGCGGTGCTGGTCGCGGCGTGGGCGGCCAAGCGCGCGGCGGAGCGGCTGAACCTCCCGTATCTGGCGGGCCCGCTGTCGGACGAGCTGACGGCCGGCGCCCTGCGGGTGCTGGAGGCGGAGGGCTGGCGGTCGGTCGCCGTCGAGGCGGGTAACCTGGCCGGCTGGCTCGTCGACGGCGTCCGCGGCCTGGCGTTCTGGCCGGCGGCATTGGAGTAGGCGGTGCTGTCGCTCGAGACGCTGCTCCAGGCCGCCGAGGGCGGCGAGAAGGAGATCGGGATCGTGCATGCGGATTTCGAGGAGAAGGGGATCGACTCGTGGCTGCGGGGGGCGATCGAGCGGCGGCTGGACCCGGCTCTCGGCGCGCGGGTCGTTCCCCCTCGGCGGTCCGAGGAGGTGCTGCGGGCGCTGGAGGGCTTCTACGCGTTCTGGGGCCGGTGGTTTCCCGCGGAGTACCGCCGCGTCAGGCGCGAGTGGGTGGTTCTGCAGGCGCGCTGGCGGGGGATGGCCGGCGTGAGGCCCGCGCGCGTGCTCGATTCGGTGACGAGCCGGTTCTTCCGGGAGGGTCTCGTGGAACTTGCTCCTTTGGTGGCGGTGTCGGGCGGCGGCGGATTCGAGGCGGGGCTCGAGGCCCTGGGTGGCTCGGACGGCGCGGCCTCGGACGGTGCGGCGGTGGAGGGTGCGGCCGAGCAGTCCGTGGCGCCCGACGTCGGCGATGCGACGTCGCAGGATTCCGGCCGGCGGGAGCGAGACGAGCCGCCGCCCCCGGCGCCGGTGGTTCACGCGGGCTCGCCGGTGCCGGCGGGGTTGCCGGACGGCACCGAGGTGCTCGCCGATCCCGGCGGCGGGCTGCCCCCGGCGCTCGTGAGCGAGCGTCTCGACCGGGCGGTCCGGGCCGGGGTCGACGAGGTGGAGAAGCTCCGCTCGGCGTGGCTGAAGGGGCCGGGCTGGTGGTGCCGGTGGCCGGAGCTGGGTCGTAGCCAGGAGCGGGTCAGGTGATGGACCGAATGCCGGCGCTGGCGCGCTCTACCGATCGTCTCGGGCGGGAGGTCGTGGAGGTCGCCCGCGAGCCCGGGGAGCGCCGGGAGCCGGCCCGCTGGGTCGGGCGTTACCTCGACGTCGCCGATCTGCGCCGTCAGCGCGCGCGGGTCCATTCGGGACGCCGGGACCGGGAGCGTGCCCGGGGGCCGCGGCGGCTGCAGGCGGACCGGCTGTGGGACGCGCTCGAGCTGCTGGCGGACCTGCGGGTGGTGTCCTACCGGAACCTCCAGGAGGAGTGCTTCGACGGGCACGGCTACGCGGCGGGCCGCGGCATCCGCCACCTGCTCTCGGAGGGGCTCGTCGAGGTGCGCACGGTTCAGCCGCGGCGGTCTCGGCCCGGGCCGGAGGGGCGGGGCTTCAAGGTCCTGGCGCTGACCGCGGCCGGCGCCGGGCGCGTCGAGGCGCGCCGCCGGGCGCGCGGGTCCAACGGGCGCGTCTGGCACGGGTTCGTCAAGCGCCGCGAGATCGAGCACGACGCCGGCGTGTCGGAGCTGATCCTCGAGACCGTGGACCGGGTCCGGTCGCTCGGCGGGCGCGTGCGCTCGGTCCGCCTGGAGGCGGAGCTCAAGGCGGCGGTGGCGCGGGCGGGGAGAAAGGGCCTCGATCCGGCGGGTGCGCGGGTGCGTGCCGCCCGCGCGGCCGGCGTTCCGGTGGACGAGGACGGGGTGTGCCACTTCCCGGACGCGCTCGTCGAGGTGACCGACGCCGAGGGCGCGGAGTCGACGCTCGCGCTCGAGCTCGTGACGGGCAGCTACTCGCGGCGCCAGGTCGAGCGGAAGATGCAGATGGGCATGGTCCTCGCGTCGAGCGGCCGCCGGCTCGCGTCGTTCGCGCGGTCGATTCTGTCCCGCGACGTCGGCGGCCGCGTGCGGCGGGCCTGGCGGCCGGGCACGGAGCTCGAGGAGCGCTTGTTCGACGTCATGAGGTGATTGGGCCCTATGGATCCCGGCCGTTTCTGCGTGGGCATGAGTGTCGTGGTGCTGGCGTTGTCGTGCGTGCTTCTGGCGAGCCAGCTCGACTATCTCGGGGAGTTCTGGATCGTGCTCTGGGCGGATCACGCGGTGCGGTTGGTGTTGATGGGGGCGGCGTGGGCGGGGTGCGTCGTGGCGGGCACCTACCAGCTCGCGCGCGTACTGGTGCTCGGAGAGGTCGGTCAACGCGTGGGCTTGCTGGAGCGCGCCATGCGCCGCGGGCGGGGAGGCGATCCCGAATTGCGGCGGGCGCTCGACCGGGAGGAGACGGGCCGGTATGCGAGTTGAGGAGTCGAGGAGGGGAGTGATGGCTGTGGCGGAGCGCGCGGGTCGGTGGTTGGAGCGGTACGGCCGGGCGGTGTCGCACCTGCTGTTCGTGTGCGTGCTGCTCGCGTTGGCGGAGCAGACGCTGGAGGCCGGGACGGCGGCGGATCCGTGGTCGATGGCGGCGAGCCAGCTCTGCACCTTGTTCACGGGGATCGTGGGGAAGGGGCTGGCGGTGGTCGCGGTGATCTATGGCGGCCTGACGTATGCGTTCGGCGAGGGGGGATCCAAGTCCGCGCTCGCCGCAATCATCTTCGGCGTCGGCATGGTTCTGCTTGCGCCTCAGATGTTGGTCTATTTCTTCGGCGGGACCGCGATCACCTGTTGATCCTCGCCGCACTGCCGGGAGGTTGTCCGTGCGTCTTGTTCGCGGCGAAGGCATTTGCAACGAGTACGGGGCTCTCAACGATCCCCTGGAGATTCTCGGCGTGGAGCGGAGCCTGTTCTTTCTCTGCCTCATGTTCGCGCTCGTCATCTTCGTGGCGCTGGACGCCCTGCTGCTGGCGCTGGTCGGTTTCGCGATCTTCTGGGCGCTGGCGCGCGTGACGACCGCATACGACGACCGGTTCGTGGAGGTGCTGCGGCAGACGCTCCGGAACCCGGGAGGTTGGTACGACGCGGCCGACTACGGGTCTCCGCCCTGGTTCGTGGTCGTGGCCGAGACGGACCCCGGCGGCGCGGGGGAGGGGGACTGATGGCGCGGGTGTCGCGGTCCGTCGGCCGTTCGCTCTCCAGTCAGCTTCCGTGGTGGGGGTTCGTCGACGATCGGCTCTGCATCACGCGTTCCGGCCGGCTGCTGGGGTTCTCCCGCCTGCGGCCGCTTGCTGCCGACGGCCTGTCGGGCGCAGCCGTCGACCAGCTCATGACGATGTGGTCGCGGGTGCTGATGGCTCTCGGCCCCGACGTGCGGCTGTGGTGGGTCGTGGATCGCTGGCGCGCGCCGGCTCCCGATGCGGGGGAGGTCGAGGGCGTCGGCGCGATGGCCGCCGGCAAGCGCCGCGCGCACGTCGCCGAGCGCGTCCGCGAGTACTCGGTGTACCTGGTCTGGGAGTTCGACCGGGGGCTCGCGCGACGCGTGGGCGCCGGCGAGACGGGAATGCGGTGGCTCGCCGGTCATCTCAAGAGCTGGTGGCAGTCGCGGCGCAATCCGCATGTCACGACGGTCCTCCGGTCCGTGCTCGGCGACGTGGCGCGCGACGTGCGGAACCAGCTCGCCGGCTACGAGGCGCGCCTGTCGGCCGGGACGGTGGTCTCTCCGATGCGGGCGGCCGAGGCCGCGCGGGTGCTCCATCGCCTGTCGAACGCGGGCCAGGGCGAGTGGGTCGACGGGCTCGAGACGCGCTTCGGGTTGAACTGGCGCATGGCCTCGCGCGACCTGACGATCACGCGGGCCGGGGTCACGGTGGGCGGGCGATTGGTGCGGGTCTGGTCGTTGGCGTCGGTGCCGGGCCAGGTGGTCGGCAACTGTCTCGACGGGCTGTACGGGCTCAACGCCGATTTCTCCGTGGTGCTGGGGTGGCGCGCCGCGGAGCGCCAGGGGGCGCGGCGGCGCATCGCGAGCGCGCAGCATCACTACCACCAGGCCCGGCACTCGCTCATGTCCGCGATGGGCGAGGGCGGGGAGGCGACCGGGCTCGAGGACTTCGGGGCGGCGTCCGAGGTGATGGCGATCGGGCAGGCGCTCGTCGACCTGCAGTCCGGCGACGTGTGCTTCGGCGAGATGCACCTGTCGGTGGCCGTCCGGGCGTCCGGCGAGCTGGAGTTCGCGGACGTCGGCACCGCTCTGCAGCGCATCGTCGGGGGGGTGGACGGCAAGATCGTCGAGGAGACCCACGGTTTGCCGCCGGTCTGGTTCGGGCGGCTGCCCGGGCAGACGGGCGTCGACCCGCCGCGGCGGTTCTTCGTCAACTCGAAGCTGGCGTCGGCGCTCGCGCCCATCATCGGGCCGCCCCGCGGGCACGACCGCTGCCGACACCTCGACGCGGAGCCGCTGACCACCTTCGAGACGGCCTGGGGGACGCGCTACGGCTACGACCTGTTCGGGGGCGGGGACGTGGGCCACACCCTCGTGCTGGGCGCCACCGGGAGCGGCAAGTCCTTCCTCCTGAACTTCCTGCTCGTGCAGGCCCTCCAATACGACCCCCGCGTCCTCGTCCTCGATCTCGGCCGCAGCTACCGCTACTTGACGGAGTTCGTCGGGGGGAAGTACTTGGCGCTGCTCGAAGGCGACGACCTCGACCCGGCCTCGGCGGCCGGCATGGGGCTGCAGCCGTTCGCTCTTCCGCCGTCGGTCCGCACGCGGCAGTTCCTCGTCGCGTGGATCCAGCGGCTGCTGGCCATCGGCGCGTACGAGTGCGAGGCCGACGACCTGACCGATCTGGACAGGCGGGTGGACGAGGTGTTCCGGCGCGCGCCGTCGAAGCGGACGCTGAGCGCGCTGGCGCACCTGCTGCCGAAGGCGATGTGGCCGGCCATGAGCCGGTGGGTGGACGAGGGGACCTGGGCCCCGTGGTTCGACGGGCCGCCGGCCGAGCTCGAGGAGTTCGGGGCGTGGCAGGTGGTCGACCTCGCCGGGGCGTCGGAGTACCCGGACTGGTGCGAGGCGGCCCTGTGGTTCTTCCTCGAGCGCATGCGCCTGGTCATGGACGACGAGTCGCTCCGGGGGCAGCTCAAGATTGTCGTCGTCGACGAGGCGTGGCGCTACCTGAAGGACCGGCTGGTCGTCAGCAAACTGGTCGAGGCGGCCAAGACGTGGCGGAAGATGAACGGCGTCCTCATCCTCGCCACGCAGTCGGCCGGCGACGTCCTCGTCGCCGCCCCCGAGCTTCTCGAGTCGATGCCGACGCGGCTCCTGCTCGGCAACTCGTCGTTCCCCGACGAGGCCGCCCGCATTCTGGGCCTGACGCCGTCCGAGCTCGCGACCGTCAAGGAGCTCGAGCCCAAGCGCGAGCTCTACATCCACCGCCCGGGGCACTCGGCCGTCGTGCGGCTGGAGGTCGATCCGGAGAGCTACTGGCTGTACACGTCCGACCCCACGGACGCTGTGAGGCGCCGGGCGGCGGTCGAGCGTTGGGGTCTGCCCGGGGCGTTGATGCGGCTGGCGGCCGGGGTGGACCGGGACGTGGGCGAGGCGGCGGGCCGCAGCGAGGTCGCTCGGTGAGGGTCATGGCCTTCGAGGAGGTGAGGATGCGTGCAGCTCTGTTTGGTGTGGTGGCGTTGGCGCTCGCCGTTCCGGCGGCGGGTCAGGAGGCGGAGAGGACGCCGATACGCACGGTCGCGGCCTCGCCGGAGGAGCCGATCGAGGTGTTCACGCGGGTGCGGACGGTCACGACCATCCGCCTGCCGGCGGGCGAGGAGATCGTGCGCACGGTGGCCGGCGACGCGGAGAACTGGGACCTGACGGCCCGGGGCCGCGAGCTGGCCGTCAAGCCGTACGCCGCGGGGCTCGTCTCGAACGTCACGGTCTCGTGCGCCTCGGGCGCGGTGTTCACGTTCACGGTGATCGAGGACGCCGGCGCGGTGACCGACTACGTGGTGACGGTGGAGGCCGGCGAGCAGGACGCCGCCCCCGGGTCGGCGGAGGCCGTGGAGGCGGGGTTCACGCCGGCCTTCGCGGTCGCGGGGTTCCGCGAGCGGTTGGCCGCCTACCGCGGCCGGCGCGAGCGCGTGCTGCTCGAGGGGCGGCGGCAGGTCGACAGCTTGTGGGCCGACGCCTCCCGGCGGCAGGAGGAGTTCGCGCGGGGCTTCGCGGGCCGGGTGCGCCTGCCCTACCAGGTCACCGAGGAGGCTTTCTCTGCGCCGTTCCTGCTGCGGGACCTGTGGACGGACGGGACGTTCACCTACCTGCGGACCGAGGGCCAGGAGATTCCCGCGGTGTACGTGTGGCGCGGAGACGCCGCGGAGGTCGTGCACACGGACGTCGAGCCGGGGGGGCTGCTGGTCGTCGAGCAAGTGATCCGGCACGGCACGCTCAGTCTCGGGGGGCGCGAGGCGTGGTTCGGGCTGGCGGCCGAGGGCGGCGCGATGCCGCAGCGGCGGCCGGGGTTCTTCGAGCGCAACTTCGCGACGCCGCCGCGGATGTACGGGGTCTGGCCGGCGATCGGCGCGGCGGTGGCGCTGCTCGTCGCGGGGAGGTGACGCCATGCGGGTCGGGATGCGGGTTGGACTGGTGCTTGCGTTGCTCGCGGCGTCGCCGTCGGCCGGGGAGGGCCAGGTCGCGCAGGGGTCGCTCCGCGCCGGCGTTCGCGGGGGCGTCGCCCTCGCGGAGGTCGTCACGCGGGTCGGCTTCGAGACGACGGTGGTGCTGCCGCGCGCGTGGAACGTGGTCGAGCGCCGCCTCGGGGACCCCAATCGCTGGGTGGTGACCGGGGGCGGGCACCTGACGATGGTGCGTCCGCTGGTCCGCGGCGCGGCCACGAATCTCGCGCTGGTCCTGTCGGACGGGTCGGTGGTGTCCATCGGGCTGCGCGAGAGCGACCTGTCCGCGGTCCATACCGTCGTCCATCTGGCCGAGGCCGCCGAGGACGGGACGGTCGCCAGGGACGGCGAGCCCGCCGAGGAGGGGGCGCCCGCCGAGGGCGAGGGCGCGTCGGAGGACGTGGTTGCCGGGACGGGCGCCGAGTCGCCGGTGCTGCTGTCCGCCTTTGACGTCGAGGCCATCCGGGAGGAGGAGCGGCACGCGCTCGACGCCCTCCGGGCGGCCGAGGAGGACGTGCGCGCGCGCGTGGACGACGCGGCCGCCGCCAGCGAGGAGGCGGTCGAGGACTTCGTCGCGGACTACCCGCGGCGGCTGCACTTCGTCTTCGAGTTTCGCCCCGAGGTGGACGTGACCGCCGAGCCCTACCGGGTGGAGGGGATGTGGCACGACACCCAGTCGACGTTCATTCGCTTCCAGCGGGCGGTTGGCGGGGAGATCGTCGTGGCGGGGCTGCTCCCGGACGGGACGGCCCGGGTGCTGCCGCACGAGGTGATGGGCGCCGGTCTGGTGATCCGGATCGACGGGGTCGTGGAGGCCGGGATTCTCGGTGTGGGGGATCCCGAAGCGGGCGCGCCGTGGCGCATCAGGGGGGAGGCCGAGCCGTGGCGGAGTGGCATCTGAAGGTCCCCGGCGGCGTCGTCCCCAAGAACCTCCCGGTCTACGTCGCGCTGGGCGTCGTGGCGGTCCTGCTGCTCGTGATGTTCCTCACCGGCTCGGGCGCCCCGACGGACGAGTCCGCCGCGGGCGGCGAGCAGGCCATCGAGGCGGCGGTGGCGGACGTGAGGAACGTGGTCGAGCCGGTGCTGCGCGAGGGCGAGCGGCTGCGGGAGGACCTCGCGCGGCTTGAGGCCCAGCGCGAGGCGGACGCGGAGGAGAGGCGCCGGCAGGAGGATGCGGCGCGGGACGAGGACCTCGCGGACGCCCGCGTCGAGCTCGAAGGCGCCCGGGCCGCGCTGCTCGAGGCGCAGCGCATTCGGGACGCGGCCGAGCGCAGCGGGCTCCCGCCCGGGACGGTGTCGGGCGACATCCAGGCGGCGCTCCAGACGGTCCAGGAGCGGGAGCTGCGGGAGGCGATCCGGCTGCAGGAGCTGGAGCGATTTGCCTTGTCGCTCCGCGCGCCGTCGGTCGTGGGCGATCGGGACGCGGCCGCCGCGGCGCAGCGTGCGGCTCCGGCGGAGCCCGTCATCACCGGCGATCCCCTCCTGGACGAGCAACTCCTGGCGCTCATGCGGCAGGAGGCCGCGGCAGGCGCCGGCGGGCAAGCCCCTTCTCCGCCGCCGCTGTCGGCCGAGCGCGTGGGCGCGCCGGAGGTCGTGCCGGTCCGTCCGCCGACGACCGCGGGCGTGGTCGGCCGCGCCGCGGCGTCGCCGACGGAGTTCTACGAGGTCGGGCCGGACCTCGAGGTGCCGGAGTCGAGCGGGCGGGGTTCGGTCGCGGTCGCGCGGTGGCCCGCGGTTCCCGAGGGCCTCGACCTCGTCTACGAGGGCCGGATGATGCAGGCCGTCCTGGAGACGGCGCTCACGGGCGATTTCACGGGGCCGGCGCGGGCGCGGCTGACGCTTCCGGTGAGGACGGCGGACCGGAGGCGCGTGGTGATCCCGAGGGGGACGGTGGCGCTCGGCGACGTGCAGGCGGTCGACAGCGGCTTCCAGACGCGGCTCGCCGTTCGGTTCTCGCGGCTCCGGTTTCCCGACGGCCGGTCGGTCCGCATGGGCTTCGAGGGGCTGTCGTCGATCGGGGAGACGGGGCTGACCGACGAGGTCAACCGGCACTACCGGAGCACGCTCGGGGCGGTCGGCGCGGTGGGGCTGCTCGCGGGGCTCTCGGCCGGGGGCGGCGGCAGCCAGGGCTACTTCGATCCGGCGCGCCAGCAGTTCTCGGTGGCGGCGATCAGGTTCCTGGACAGGTTCGTGAACCGGCTGCCGGAGGTGCGCGTGCGCGCGGGGCATCCCGTGCGGATCTACCTCACGCAGGACCTGCTGGTGCCGCGGGTGTAGCGGACGGTGTGCAGGGGAAAGGAGAACGGTGATGAGTCGCCGGACTCGGGTGTGGGTGGCGTTGGCGGTGGTCTTCGTGGTGTTGGCGTCCGGGCCGGCGGTGCGCCGCTCGCGGGCGTTCTTCGGGCTCGACCCGGCAGCCTGGATCGTGGTGGGCCAGATGGCGTCGGTCGTCAGCAACCTCATGGCGCTGCGCGACACGATGATGCGACTCCGCGACGAGGCGCTCAGCTCGTACCGGGGACTGGTCGATCCCATCGACGATTTCGCGGGGCAGATGCGCCACGCCCTGGGCGAGGGCGCGTCGATCGATTTCAGCGCCTTCGGCGGGACGGACCCGCGCACGCTGGCGCTGGACCGCTGCGCGCTCGTGGCGCCGGAGAACCTGGCCTCGACGCCGTGCGTTCCCGATGCGCTTCCGGCGCCCGGCACCGCGTATTCGAACCTTCCCGATATCGATCCGGACGTCGCCGCCTCGCTGGAGGCGTCGCACGCCGTGCGGGCGGCCGAGTTCGACGTCCAGCTCGCCGAGGCCGACCACCGCGACCTGCTGGCGGAGGAGGCGACGGTGGCGATCGCCCTGTACCTGGGGTGCGAGACGACGCGGGCGGACGCCGATCGCCGCGGCGTGGTGCTGTGCCCGGCCTCGCGCACCTGGACCGCGGCGGAGCGGGAGGGGTTGCGGCAGCGGCTGGCCGACTCGGTCGCCGCGCTCAGCACGGCGGACTGCCCGGCGCGGGGCGCGGGCGGCGCGGGGCAGGGGGTGTGCGCGTCGCGCGCGCAGCACCGCTCGCTGCTGATCGCGGCGACGCAGGCGCAGGCCAACATCGACGCGCTGCTGCTCAAGCTCGATGCGGAGGACGCGGACCGCGCGCGCCGGGAGCTCGAGCGGGACCTGATGGAGCAGGCGCGCGAGGAGGAGTTTCGTCTCGCGCAGCTCCAGGGCCTCGCCGCGCTCGACCTGGCGCTCGACACGGCGGCGGGGCGGGCGAACGTGCTGACGCCGGCGCTCCATGCGCGGAACGCGGCGGCGCGGCCCTTCGGGAACAACCTGTTCGTCGGCCACTGAAGGGGGGCGGACCATGCGGACCAAGCGACTGGTGGCGGCGGCGTTGGCGGCGGCGCTGCTCTTCGGGCGCCCGGCGGGGGTCGATGCGGGGTGGGCCGGCATGCTCGTGCAGGTGTCGGCGATGCTCTCGCAGATCCGGGCGCAGGTGTCCACGGTCGAGGCGCACGTGGCGCAAGCGCAGGCCGAGATGCGCGGGCTCCTCGACCCCGGCGGGCTCGTCTCGTCGGCCGGGTCCCTGGCGGACTGGCGGAGCCTGTTCTCCGAGCTGACCGACCTCGGGCCGCTGTGGGAGCCGTTCACCGAGTCGCGGGCGCTGGTCGGCGACGCGGTCCTCAACTACCAGGCGGTGCGCGGCATCGGGAGCTACGACTTCGGCACGGTGGGGGGGTTCCTGGACTTCCTCGACTCGCAGCCTATCGGCTGGTCGGCGGGCCGGGAGTCGGCGTGGCAGGCGCTCGTCGACGACCTCGGGGTCCCGGCGGACCTGCGGGACGAGATCCGGGAGGCCGAGCGGCTCCGCCGCCGGGTCGTGGACCTCCGCTACGCGGCCACCGTCGAGACGCGCCTCGCCGCCGCGGCCGTTCTCGGCGACCACGTGGCGGGCGAGTACACGGGCCGCGGCATGCTCGACGACAGCGCGCACATCCTCCAAGGGGTGCGCCGGCTCACGGGCGGGCCGTCGGATCCCGATCCGGCGCTGAGCCAGGCGGAGTTCGACGGCGCGTCGACCCAGCTCGCGTCGCTCCGGGCCACCCATTCCGCGGGAGCGCTGGGGCTCCGCGCGTCCCAGCTCGCCGCCGACGCGCGCAATACCCGCCTCGACGCGCATCGGGCGGCGGCGGACGCCCGGCGCACGTTCGATCGGCTCGCGGACCTGGCGTCGGCGGCGCCGCCGACCATGCAGGACGAGGTCGGCGACGCGCCGATGGCGTCTCTCGCGTCGGGCGGCTTCATGGACGCCTGGGTGCGGTGATGGTCCGCGCCGCGCGGGCTCTGCCCGCAGTCTTCGTCGTGGCGGCGGCGGCCCTCGCCGGCCCGCTCGCCGGCGTCGCGCTGGCGCAGCCGCCGGTCGATCCGGACGGCTCCGCCACGCGGTGGTCGTTCGACTACGTGCAGGCGGCGGTCGAGGACCTGGTGACCGATCCCCTGCCCGCGGCGTACGGGGGCGTGACCGTCCGGCAGTACTTCTACGACCTCGGGCTGCGGCTCTGGGCCGCGATCGCGCTGATCATGACCGTCATTCAGGGCCTCAAGGTGGCGATGGGCGGCCGCCTCGACCTGTGGGGCATGGTCACCTTCCTGCTCTGGATCGGCTTTCCCTACATGGTGCTGGAGGGGTTCTACACGCCGTACGCGCTGTTCGGCAGCCAGACGTTCATCCAGATGGTGGTCGGGCAGGGGCAGTCGCTCGCGGCGGCGCTGAACGGGGCCGGCGGCGCGTTCTCCCAGATGCACGACGACGTGTACGGGCTGCTGGGCGAGATCTTCCGGCAGCTCGGCATCGCGTTCAACAACATGACGTCGCTGGGCGGGATCGTGCGCGGCTTCGCGACGGCGGTCGGCACCATCTGGGCCATCAGCCAGGCGGCGCTGGTGGTGATCGTCAGCGTGCTCATTCTGCTGATCGCGGCCCTGCTGGTCTACACGCAGGTCGTGTGGGCCAACGTGGCGATCGGCATCCTGACGCTGCTCGGTCCCATCTTCGTGCCGTTCCTGCTCGTCGAGCAGTTGTCGTTTCTCTTCTGGTCCTGGCTCAAGGGGCTCATCCAGTACTCATTCCAGGTCGTGGTCGCCGCGCTCATGCTGCGGATGATCGCGGTCCTGGCCGGGTATCCGCTCGAGGGCATCGCCGCATTCGTCGAGAGCATCGCCCAGTTCAATCCCGAAGGCGGCACCGATGCGTTCATGCACTCCTACCAGGAGGTGATCCGCCGCATGGGCACGTGGCTGCCGGTGATCCTCGCGGCGCTTCTCCTCAGCTTCAAGGTGGGCGAGGTCACCCAGGTGATGCTCGGCGGCTCGCAGAACCTCAGCTCGGGCCTGACGGCGGTGGCGGCCGGGGCGGCGGCGACGCTCGCGACGGGCGGCGCGGCGGTCGGCGGCGGACTCGCGTCGGCGGGCCTCTCGGGCCTGGCGCGGGGCGCGGCCGCGCGCGGGATGAAGGGGACGGCCGCGGTGCTCTCGCGGGGAGCTGACGCGGCCCAGTGGGTCTCTTCGCACGCGCGCGGCGCGAAGGCGAGGCGCCGGGAGGACGACTAATCGTGGAGATCGAGAGCGAGGAGCTGATCGAGGTGTGGGCGGAGCACGTCACCCGGGCGCGGCACTACCGCATGGTGGTGCTCGTGATGGGAGGGTGCCTCCTGCTGGCGCTGCTTGCGCTGTGGGGCGTGGCCCGGCGGCCGTTCCCGGCGCCGGTCGTCGTGCGGGTGGACGAGGTCGGCCGCGCCCAGGTCGTCGACTACGTCCCGGAGGCGATCGAGCCGGCGGGGCCGGAGGTGTCCTACTTCCTCAACGAGTTCGTCGTCGGGCAGTACGGCCGCCGGCGCGCGGTCGTCGAGCGCCGCTGGGAGGACAGCTTCTGGTTCACGAGCGCGGAGGTGAGCGCGCAGCTCTCGGCCGAGTACGGCGACGAGGTGGCGGCGTTCATCGCGGGCGCGCGGGGCGAGGGGGACGTCCTGGTCGAGAACGTGCGCATCCGCGTCCTGCCGAATCCCGCGCCGCCCCACGACGCCGAGATCGCCTTCGACCGGGTGCGCGCGGCGGCCGGGCGGGTGCTGGAGTCCGAGCCGTGGTCGGTGAACCTGCAGTTCGCGTTCACCGAGGTCACCGAGGACCTCGTCTTCGCGAACCCCATCGGCCTCGTGATCACGTTCCTCGAGGACACCGTCGTGAGGACGACGGCGGAGGAGTAGCCCGGTGGAGCTTGACCGCGCGGAGAAGGCGCTCGTGGAGGCGGGGTTCGGCGCGCAGGCCGCGCGCTTCCTGGCGATCGTCGTGCTCGCCGGCGGCGTGTTCGTCCGCGAGTTCGCGGCGCGCTGGGTCGGCGACGACGACGGCCGCCGCGCGCGCACGCAGCGCTTCGTCGACGTCGACGTCTCGGCGGCCTGGCGCCGGGCGTTCGCCCGCGACAAGGGGCTCGTCACCCAGCGCATGCGCTCCGGCGCGATCCACCACTGCAGCGGCAAGGCGCTCTACCGCGCCCTCGGCGCCGAGAACAGCCGCTACCGGCGCCCGCTCGACCCGTCGGACTGGCCGCGGATTCTCGAGCGGGTGCTCAAGGTGTGGGCGGCGCTGGCCTCGCCGTCGTGGCCGTGGCTGTTCTCCATCGACGCGCAGGTGGCGCTGGCCGAGTCGCTCGGGGTCCCGCGCTCCGCGATGCCGCGGCGGGCCTACGGCATGGGGAGCGGCAAGCAGGAGGTCCTGTTCCCGGATCGGCCGCTCATGGCGTATGCGGGCGACCGTCTCGTGCTCGTCCGGCCGCACGCGGACGACGACCTGGCGGACCCCGCGGCGTCGCTGCGGACGTGGTGGCGCCACTACGGCCCGTTCGCCAAGGCGCTGGCCGGCGCCGGCGTGTCGGTGTCGGTGCGCATCGTGCGCTCGGGGGCGCGCCCGGGCGACCCGGCCGTCGACGGGCTCGTCGCCTCGTGGAAGGCGGACCCCGCCGCGGTCGAGGCGGTCCGCGACATCTGGTTCTCGCGCCAGGAGCTGCGGCGCCTGGAGAGCGGGCATCCGCCCGTGGTGTCAGCCTACGGCGGCGCCGAGAAGGTCGCGGCCCGGCACCGCGCGGTCGCCGGCCGCCTCACGGAGCGGCGCTCCCATCTGGCGCCCGGCGCGGCCGACGCCGAGGTCTGGCAGGCCGAGGGGCTGCCGGAGACATGGTAGCGAGGCTCGCGGCGGCCGGCTCGGTGACGGCGTGGTGGATGTGGCTCCATCCCCTTCCGCTCGACGACCGCTTCCTCGTCTTCATCGCGCAGCAGACGCCGGCGTGGTACTGGCCGCTCGCACTGTGGTCGGCGGTCTCGCCGGGGGTCCTGGTCTTCGTGTTGGGGTTCGTCGCGCAGTCGGTCTGGCGCGTGTGGTTCGAGCGTCTGCGGCCGCGGGGGGAGGGCGACACGCGCCTGCCGCCGTGGCCGCTGTCCCCCGACGACCCGGAGCCGGGGATCGTCATCGGCGAAGTGCACCACCCCAACAAGCTGCGCGAGGTTCGCGACCCCAGGTGGCTGGTGATGCGGGACAAGGCCCTCTACACCGGGACGATCGTCTTCGGCGCGGTGGGGACCGGAAAGACCAGCGCGTGCATGAGGCCGTTCACCGAGCAGCTCCTGAGCTGGCGCGCGCAGGACGAGGAGCGGCGCGCCGCCGGCCTCTGCCTCGAGGTCAAGGGCGACTTCTGCGCGGACGTCAAGGCGATGCTCGAGGATTGCGGCCGCGGCGGCGACTACATGGAGCTCAACCTCGAGCGGGAGGGCTACGCGTGGAACCCGCTCGACGCGCCGTGGCTGGACTCGTCCAGCCTCGCATACACCATCGCGTCGCTTCTCAACCAGCTCTACGGCCGGTCGAAAGAGCCGTTCTGGCAGCAGGCGTACAGCAATCTCGCGCGCTGGATCATCGTCTTCAGGCGTCTCGAGCAGCCGCCCTGGGTCACGCTCCGCGACATCTACCGCTACGCCGTCGACCGGGAGGCCCTGGGCGCGGACATCGACGCCATGAAGGCCACGCTCGATGCGCGCTGGAACTGCCCGGACGTGTGGGAGGTCGTCGTCGGGTGGCGGGACTACCGCGAGCACGCCGGCAAGCTCACCTTCTGGGCCTGGCGCGAGGTCGGCGGGGGGTGGATGTGCACGCGCCAGGACACGCGGGCGGACATCGAGGGACTGGTGGCGGCGCTGCGCGAGGTCGGCGCCGAGTTCCGCGTGGAGGAGAGCTACGCGGGGATCCCCTGGGGATTGGACCGGCAGGGGCAGAAGCACCTCAAGGTGGATCAGTTCGCGGTCCTCCAGTCCGTGAAGCGCTGGTACCGCCAGGAGTGGCTGTGCCTCGCCGAGCAGACCCGGACCAACGTCGTCACGGGGATCGCGGTCTTCCTCGCGGTGTTCGACCTGCCGGAGGTCGGCCGGAAGTTCGCGCCGCCGTGCCCGGAGGGCGACGACGGCGTCCCGGTGGGGCTGCCGCCCTGCCTGCCGCCCTTGTACGACCTGATGGAGTCGGGAAAAGTCCTCGCGCTCAACATGCCCGCCGGCGCCAACCCGAACCTCTCGCGCACGCTCGGCGTGATGCTCAAGCAGTCCTGGCTGTCCACCCTGCTCCTGCGGCCGAAGCGGATGCAGGAGGCGTGGAACGAGGGCCGCTACTGGCGGCCGGTGCTGTTCGTCTGTGACGAGTACCAGCAGTTCGCCACCGTGGGGGAGAGCGACCCGAGCGGCGACGAGAAGGCGTTCGCGCTCACCCGGCAGAGCAAGTGCGTGCCGCTGCTGGCGACCCAGTCGCTCTCGTCGCTGCGGTCGGCCCTCGGGGCGGGCGAAGGGTGGCGGGCGCTGCTCCAGACGCTCAGGACGCGCATCTTCCTGCCGCTCGGCGACGACGGGTCGGCGAAGACCGCGTCGGAGCTGTGCGGGCAGGTGTCGCGGATGGTGGCGTCCTACTCGGTGTCGGAGAACACGGCCCGCGCGGGCGTGAGCTTCCTGTCCGGGCGGGCCGGCGGGGGCGGCTCGTCGGCGGGGTTGTCGAAGAGCTTCCAGGAGCGGAGGGAGGCGCTGTTCACGCCGCGCGACTTCCTCGTCATGGGCAACTACCAGGCCATCGTGCAGCTCTTCGACGGCAAGTCGGTGGCCGACGCGGTGCGCTGCTACCTGTTTCCCGACTACCTGGTCAAGAAGCTGAAGGGGCGCATTCCCTGGTGGCGCGCGAAGGAGCAGGGGCACTTCTGATGGTGGAGACGCAGGCGAGCCTGGCCGAGGTGGGCGAGCACCTGCCGGACCTGCGGCAGTTCGTCGACGACGACTCGGTCTCGGAGATCATCGTCAACGGTCCCGCGCGCCTGTTCATCGAGCGGGACGGGCGCCTCGAACGGGTGCCGGTGGCCGACGGGCGCCTCGGCCAGAGGGACCTCGAGGCGGCCGCCGCGATGATCACCCGCGGGTCGGGCTTCGACCTGCGCCGCGAGCCGATCGTCGACGTGCGGCTGAGCGACGGGTCGCGCGTCGCGATCGCGGCCCCGCCGGCGTCGACCGAGCTCGCCATCACCATCCGGCGTTTCAGCAAGTGCCTGCTGTCGGCCGCGGACCTGGTCGCGATGGGCTCGCTGCCCCGCGAGGTCCTGCAGGTCGTCCGGGACACGCTCCTCGGCGACGGGAACGTCCTGATCGCCGGCGGCACGGGGTCGGGCAAGACGACGCTCCTCAACGCCTGCGTGGGCCTACTGCCCGAGTCCGACCGCATCGTCGTGATCGAGGACACCATCGAGATTCGGCTGACCCACCCCAACGCCTTGCGGCTCGAGGGCCGCGCGCTCGGCCGGCAGGAGGGGCAGAAGGGCGGCGTCCGCATCCGCGATCTCGTGCGGCATACCCTGCGGCACCGCCCCGACCACATCGTGCTGGGCGAGGTCCGCGGGCCGGAGGCGGCCGACGTCATCCAGGCGCTCGTGACGGGGCACGGCGGCTCGCTCAGCACGATTCACGCGTCGACCTGCGCGGGCGCCCTGGGTCGGCTCGCGACGTGCGCGCTGCAGGCCGGCGACGGGCTGCCGTGGGACGTCGTCTGCCACTCGGTCGCCGCCGCCTTCCGGCTCGTCGTCCGGCAGGCCCGCGTGGACGGCCGCCGCGCCGTCCGCGAGGCCGTCGCCGTCCTCGGTTACGAGCCGCGGACCGGGGGCTGGCTGACGCGGACCCTCTGGGAGGAGCCGGCTCGGGACGGGGATGCGGAACCGGCCGCGGGCGTGGAGGCGCGGTGGAAGCGGGTCGCGGGCGTGCGCGGCCTGCTGGTGGGCCCGTCCGAGCCGGTGACGGTCGCCGACCTGCTCGTTTCGCTCGGCGACACGCGGCGGAGTCCGGCCACCCGCCGGCTGTGGCGCAGGCGCGGGTCTGGGCGCCGCCCGGCGGCGAAGGAGCAGTCATGAGCTTGGTGGAGAGCGAACCCGCTCGTCCCGTCGACACGGCAACGGCGCTCGCCGAGGCCGAGGAGGCCGCCCGGCGCAGGCGCGAGCACGATGCCGCCGGCGGCGGTTCGGCGGGCGGGCCGCCGGCGGCGGAGCCGAAGCCCGGCGCCGGGGAGCCTCGGCCCGAGGGTCCCGGCGCGGCCATCGCGGCGCTCGCGGCGGAGCGGGGCCGCGGCGGCCGCCGTCCGCCGCCGCCGGGAGCGGGGCGGGCGGCCGCGGTGATCGCGGAGCTGCTCGCGCTCCGGGGCGTCGGCGACAAGGCCGTGGCCGACATCGTCGTCGCGCAGCTCGCTACCGCGGGGGTCGACGTCGACAAGCTGATCCGCGACATCGAGGCCGCCCAGGACCGCGACCGCGTGTCGGTGGCGGCCGAGGCCCTCGCCGGGCAGCTGCGGGACGTGATCGAGCAGGTGCAGCGGACGGCCGGCGCGTCGGGGGCGGCGGTCGAGGTCCGGCTCAAGGAGATGGAGTCGCTCGCCTACGTGCTGATCCAGACGGCGCTCGCGGCGCAGGCGACCCTGGACCACGCCGAGCGGTCGGGAGGGCGCATCGGGCAGCGGCTGCAGGACATCGTCTGCGCGGCGGACGAGTTCCTCAACACGGTGGGCGGCGCGCAGGCCGCGGTCATCGCGGCCGAGGAGTCGGCGGGCAAGTGGGTGAAGTACGCCGAGACGGTCGGCCGGGGCCTGTGGTGGTGGGCGCTCGTGGGCGGCTTTGCCGGGGCGGTGGTCGGCGTGTTCGTGTCCTTGTGGCTTGTGCTGGGAGGGTGAGGCGCTGATGGCGACGGAGGAGGCCGGCGCGGCGCGGGAGCGGGCGGCGCGGGAGCGCGCGGATAGGGGCGTCGCCGACGTGCCCGGCTCGGCGCACCGCGGCGCGGGCCGCGTGGAGCCGGCCGCGGATGGGGCGGACGCTGTTGCGACGCCGGCGGCGGTGGAGGCTCGCGCGCCCGCGGCACGCGCTCCCGATCCGCGGGTCCGGCGGGCATCCCGTGGCGGTGCGGCGCGGGGTGCCGATGCTCCGAGCTGGGAGGAGTTTCGGGGCGGCGGTGACGGCGACCCGTCCGACAGTCTGGCGAAGCGCCTCGCGGGGTCGGGCGATCAGGCCGACCGGGTGGTCTGCAAGTACATCGTCGATTGCTTCGACGATGCGGTGCAGAAGGTGGTTGCGCATTTCGATCGGCAGCTCTCCCGGCTGACCGGCGAGAAGGATCCGGCCGCTCTCGCCCAGGCCATCGAGAAGGAGCTCGAGGCGGGGCGGGAGGCGTTGCGGCGCGAGGTGGAGTCGGCCCGAGCCCGCGTGGTGGACGACGTGCGGGAGACCCTGGGGCCGGAGTACCGGCTGGGCGCGGATTCGAGCTCCGTCCATGCGCCCGTGCCCGGTGCGGAGTCGGCCGCGGGCGCCGTCGATCGGGCGCGCGCGGAGTTCCGGGAGGAAGTCGATTCGGCGCGCCGCGAGACGGTCCAGGCGGTGCACGGCGCGCTGGGCGGCCAGGCGCGGTTCGTCGCCGGCCGTCAGGACGTGGTCCCGCCGGTCCCGGATGCGCCGGAGGCGGCGCCGGACCTCGCCGGCGTGGTCGCGCGCGAGGCGCGGGCCGAGTTCGTCGGGAGCCCGAGGGCGGTCGCGGTGGGGCACCTCACGCAGGCGTCCCTGATGGTCGCGGCCGCGCGGGGTCCGGAATCGCTCGCCAGGATGGGGGACCTGATCGAGAAGTCCCCGCTCCGCCAGGCGGGCCTGGAGACGGTGGGCTGCGATCCGGTCCTCGTGAAGCTCTGCGCGGACGTCCGGGATTCCGGGCGGGAGCGCTCGGGCGCGTCGGCGCTGCGGACTCTCGCGGCGGATCTCGGCGACCGCCATCTGGCGCGCTGCCGCGAGGAGCCCGAGGCGGCCCAGCGGGACGAGGCGGCGTTCGCCCGCGGCAGGGCCGCTCTCAGGTCCGGGGCGTGCGCGGCCCGCGCGGCGGAAGTCGAGCGCGGCTTCGCGCCGGCATGCCGCGTGGAGATCGACGCGCGTGTCGGCCGCGTGCCGTCGAAGGTGCCGGCGGAGGGTGACCTGGCCGGCCGGACCTTGAGTCTCGAGGGGCGAGCGTGGCTCGAGCGCATGCGCGAGCGGGCGGTCGTGCCCGAGGCGTCGGGTCCCGATCGGGCCGTCGTCGCCGGAGCGCCGCGCGGCGCCGTCCGCAGCCTTCTCGGCCGCCGCGCCCAGGGCTTCGAGCGGGTGGTGCAGCTCGCCGGGACCCGCCGCGGGCGCGTGTCGGCGGCGGTGTCGTCGCGGCTGCTTCGGTGGGGCACGTCGAGCGGCGCCCGCCGGCTCAGGGCCGTCGGGCTGGTGCTGGGGAGCAGCAAGCACCTGATGGCGGGCCTCGTCCGCGCGGACGTCGATCCGGTGGCCGTCGCCGCCGCTTCGTCGCCGGGTGCGGCCCGCGCGATCGCGACCGGCGCTTCCCGGCCGCTCGCCGACGGCGCCCGCCCCGCGGATCACCGCCGGCTCGTGCAGGTGGCCGAGGAGCTCGATCGGCGGCAGACCGGCGCCGAGCTGACGTCCGGGGGGGCGGGGTCCGCGCGGACGGCCCGCCTGGAGTACTGGGCGGACTACCGCGGCCGGCGGGGCGCGGCGGCCAAGATGCTGCGGGAGCTCCATGCCGACCGGCATCAGGCGATCACCGAGCGGGTGTCCCGCGAGAAGGACCGGGCGCTCGAGGCGAGGAGGTCGGGCGATCGGGACTTCGATCTGCTCCGCGAGCGCGTGCGCGAAGGCGGGGTCCGGGTGTGGGCCGAGGCCTGGCGGGGCCGGGGCACCGAGTCGTTCGACGGCCGCGACTGGCGGTTCGACGGCCGGCGCACGCATCCCGACGGGGTGCCGGCGCCGGGCAGCGCGGCCGACGGGGTCAAGGCGATGCTGGCGATCTCGGGGGGGCGGGTCCGCCACGGCGCGAACGCGCGGCTGACGGTCGGAAAGGACCTCGCCGTGGAGGTTCCCGAGGGCCTGGGCGACGAGCAGCGCCAGTCGGCGCTCATCTACGGGGCGGCCAAGACCATCGTGGTCGCGCGCAACCCCACCTTGGCGCCCGGCAACCGCGAGACGGTCGTGCTCTCCGGGATGCTCGCGTCGGCGATGGCGCAGCGGCTCGATGCCACGTACGACCCGCCCGGCGAGGCGCGGAAGGTCGACTGCGCGCGGGTCGGCGACGACCTGCTGCGGCGCGGGAACGCCCTGGTGCAGGAGGTCGGCGCTCAGGTGCGTCAGCGGATGGAGGCCACGCTCGGCAAGGAAGTTCTCGAACGGGAGAAGGAGCTGGACCACCAGGTCGATTTCGTGGCGAGGCACAGCTTTGCGGATCGGCCGCAACGTGCGCCGGCGGCGGAAGGCCGTGATGCCGCCAGATCGGTTGGGGACGCGGCGGGGCGGGCTGTCGAGGTGGTGCGGGGAAGGGGGTAGGGAGATGGGGTGCAGGGTGCTGGTGGCTGTCGTTCTCGCGGGCGTTCTGGTCGGGGCGGGGTCCCCGTCGGCCCCGGTCTCGGCGCAGGGGCCGTCGCTGACGTGCGACGTGTCCTTCCCGGCCGGGAGCCGCGCCCTCGCGGCCTCGAATCACGACTGCTGGCTGCCGGAGTCGGGCGGGCAGGGCGCGGCGGCGTGGCCCCCGCCGGACTCGTTCGCGGAGGGCTCCGTGGTGACGGTGTACAGCCAGCGCTGGACCGGAGACGGCGCGGTTCGCCTCTACTGCTCGGCCGACAGCGGGAGGGGGCCGGACTACGACCGCTGGTTCGTCGCCGCGGCGGTCCGGGGCGGCAGCACGATGGAGCGCGCCTCCTACGGGATCCGGGCGGCGAGCGTCCCCGGAGGCGATCGCCTGGTGTCGTCCTTCTTCGGCGGCCGCGACGAGCGGGTCGAGTGGGACCGCGGCTCGCGCTACGACGCGGCCGCCGGGCGCTGGGTCTCGCGCTCCTGGGAGGTGGATCGCTCGCGCCCGGCGCCGGCGACGCCGGCGTTCATGCAGCCGGCGGCCCGGCGTGCGGAGCCCGTCGGCGGCGGGGAGGCGGCCCGGCGGCCGTCCCGCTCCGGGTACACGTGCCCGGACTTCGGCCTGCTGGCGCGCCGGCTGGGCGGGGGGATCGACGAGCCGCTCGGCGGTCCGGGCGTGCCGGCCCGGTGCCTCGACCCGCAGGACGGAGCGGGTGCGATCTTCAACGGAGACGAGCTGAACGTCGAGGCCGAGTACCTGCCGGCGCTCGGCCGCTTCGGGGGCGACGGCGGCTGGGGCGGGGCCCGGTGGGCCAATCTCCAGCGGAGCTCCGATCCCCGCGGTGCGGGAGCGGGCGGCGTTCCGGACGGCCAGGACTGCGGGGGCGAGAACAACGCCGTCTGCAACGGCGCCGGCGGCGGGAACGGCCGCGGCTCCGCCGGCCGGCAGCCGGGCGGCAACCGGAACGCCCAGCCGCCCCGGCAGTCAGGGGACGGTGTGCCGGGCGGCGGTCGTCGCCTCGCGGACGCCCCGGTGGTCGCGGCGTTCAGCTCCGGGATGGCGTGCGTCGAGCGCGAGAGCCTCGTTCTCCGGCGCTACCGGCGGCAACGGTGGGTCGACGACAGCTACGCGGAGTACGACCCCGCGTGCGATCTGAGCGCGTCCGGCGTGCAGTCCGCCCATTGCGGCTCGGAGGGCTTCGACCTCGGGGGCAACCGGCTGGTGCAGTCCGGCTACTGGGAGACGTGGTGGGAGTACGTGTGGGAGGCGAATCCGGCCCGGACGGATGCCCACTACCCGTGGGCCCGCGTCTTCTGGCAGGACGGCGGCGGCCGGCCGGGGCTGGAGTCGGGGGGCGTGATCGTCGGTGACGACGGCACCGGGGCCTGTCTCGTGGAGCAGGGCTTCGTCCGCAACCCGGCGCTGCCCGGCGTGGTTCCGCCGGTCGCCGGCCGCCTCGCCGGCAGGTGGGCCGACTACGCCGCCGGCACGGTGCCGGTTCGGTGCCCCAAGGAGGACGGCTCGGCCGGCTTCACCTCCGCGCCCGCGGGCGCCCACGGCCCGGGGTTCGACGTTCTCGTGTCGCTGGACTTCGCGCCGCTGGTCCATGAGGAGGCGGCTGCCGAGTCTTCTCCGGCGCGGCAACGGCGTCTCGATTCCTTCGGCCGGTGGATTCGGACGTCGGCGGGCACGGGGCGCATCACGTCGCTGTTCGTGGATGACCCGGCGGCGATGATGGCGCACTCGTGGGACGTCCGGCGCGCGTCCGGCTTGAGCGGCCGGTTCGAGCTCGATACGCCCTGGGACGGCGGGGCGGACGTCGGGTCCGGCGTCGCGGCCGAGGCCCGGCGGCTGGGCCCGCCCGAGGCGTCGTGGGCGGACTGCGGCCGGCGCGACTTCCTCATGGGCGCGGGGGCGGATTCGCTGTGGGGCGCGTGGGTGGCGCAGGCGCGGCCGCGGGCGGCGCGGGACGCGGCCGGGTCGGCCGGCTTGCTCGGGCTGGCCGAGGGCTTCGACCCCCGCACCGCGGTGTCGTGCAGCGCCGGGGGCGACTGCCGGCCGGAGCCGGGCGCATTCCTTGCCCGGCACCTGGCGATCGAGCGGGCGGCCCGGCGGCTGCATGCCGACCGTAGCGCGAATCCGTCGCGGGTGTGCGGGATAGGCGATCGGGTGTCGCCCCCCGGTCCCTGAATCGGAAGGGGCGGTCGACATGGAGCGCGGCGAGCGGCGGTTGACCGAGGCGGTTCACGTCCGCGTGTCCGGCTGGCTCTGCGAGCAGGTCGGCCGGGTCGCCGCGGAGCTGCGGATGTCGCGTTCGGACGTGTTGCGCAGGGCGATCGAGGAGGGGCTGCCGGCCGTTGTCGAGCAGCACCGGCCGGGTCGCGACTGGGAGGATTCGTCCGGGCGCGCGTGAGCGCCCGGGCTCAAGGAGGAGGAGATGGCGATGGGGCGCACGGTGGTGTTCGCGGCGTTGGTTTTGGCGGCGGGGTCGGCGCCGGCGGCGGGTCAAGCGGAGGCGGCGGCGGACGCGCAGGGATCTCCGGAGATCTACGTGCCGGCCGATGCCCGTTTCTCGCCGGGGTTGATCGACTGGGCCGAGCTCTACGCGAACCCGATGCTCGAGATCGAGCCGGTGGGCTTCGGGACCGTGGCGTACGAGCGGCGGTCGTTCGAGCGATCGGTGGCGTCGATCGTGCTGATGGCGGTGTCGGCGTTCGGGGTCTACGTCGGCCTGCGCTCGGGACTCGACGGCAACGGCTGGGTCGGTGCGGCCGCGGTGGCCGCTCCCTCCGGGATCGGCGTGACCGCGGGCGTCCAGGGGTTCACGCGCTGGTCCAGGGTCCCTGCCGTCCGCCGCATCGGGTGGTAGGCGGGGAGGAGCGTCCGGTGATGCGTGTGCGTGGAGGTCTGAGTCGGCTCGCGGCGCTGGTCCTGGGCGGCGTGCTGATCGTGCTGG
The DNA here is from genome assembly GCA_965222265.1 of Vicinamibacterales bacterium. Lineage (GTDB taxonomy): Bacteria > Acidobacteriota > Vicinamibacteria > Vicinamibacterales > UBA8438 > JAAXGX01. The sequence goes on along the minus strand of CBDCTP010000003.1, from coordinate 1,874,135 downwards.
TGGTCGGCACGCGGCCCGAGTGGCGCCGGGCGACCGGACGCGTCGTGCCGGCGCCGCCGGGCGGCCGTCCCCATCTCGTCGAGGTGGTCGAGCCGGAGGCGTGGTTGCCCGTGACGGCGTGGACGGCCAGCGACGGCCGGTTCTTCCTCTTCATGGCCCAGGTGGGCGCGGCCCACACCTTGCGCGTCGAGCGCGCGGGGTGCGGCCCGGTGGTGGTCCAAGGCGTGCGTTTCGAGGCCGGGCGGGACGCTGCGGTGAGCGTGCCGGCCTGTTAGGTGGTGATGGTGTCCAGGTTCATCCGCAGGGGGTTGGTGGTCGCCGGGGCGGCGCGATTCGGTCGGGCGCTCCTGCCGATGCTCCTCGTCGCCGCGGCCGTCTTCGCCGTCGCCTCGCCGTGGGGCGCGCGCGCGATCCGCTCGCTCGATCCGGTGATCGATGCCCGGCGCGGCGTGGGGCGCTCGCTGTCGGTCTACGAGCCGAGCCGGATGGAGGTCGTCGACGGGGTCATCGGCATGCTCGGCCTCGGCCGCCGGGACGTGCTCGTCGACATCGGTTCGGGCGATGGGCGCTTCGTGGTGGCCGCCGCGCGGGCGGGGGCGTCGGCCGTGGGGATCGAGCGGCAGGAGCCGCTGGTCGTTCAGGCGAGGGACAACGCCAGGATGGCGGGCGTCGCGTCGCGGGCGACGTTCCTGCACGCCGACGCGCTCACGTTACCGTCGGTGGTCTCGCAAGCCACGGTGGTCACGGTGTTTCTCACCCCGGACGGGCTCGACGTGCTCGCGGCGTGGCTCGAGGGCGTTCTCCGCCGCGGCACCCGGGTCGTGTCGCATACCTGGCCGGTGCCGGGCTGGCGCCCGTCGCGGGTGGTTCTCGTCGAGGACGCCGGCGGCCGGACCTGGCCAATCTACCTGTACCGCGTCCCGGCGGCGGATGAGTACGCCGCGCGCGCGCATCGGGGGTCGTGATGCCGACGCTCGTGGTCGTGGAGTCGCCGGCGAAGTGCAGGACGATCCAGCGCTGCCTGGGCCGCGGCTACCTCGTGCGGGCGAGCCTCGGCCATCTCCGCGACCTGCCGGCGGCGGGCGGGCGCCGCAAGCGGGCGACCGCGCTCGGGATCGACCCGGAGGACGGCTGGAAGGCGACCTGGGAGGTCCCGGCCGGCAAGCGGGACGTGGTCAGGGGTCTGCGCCGTCTCGCCGGGCGGAAGGAGGCCGTGGTGCTGGCGACCGACTGCGACCGGGAGGGCGAGGCGATCGCCTGGCACCTCCAGAAGCTGCTCGGCGGCCCGGCGGCGCGTTTCGCCCGAGTCACGTTCAACGAGATCACCGAGCCCGCGATTCGCGGCGCATTTCGTGAGCCGCGGCGTCTCGACATGGCGCTCGTGCGCGCGCAGCTCACGCGGCGCTTCGTGGACCGCCTCGTCGGTTGGCGGGTGTCGCCGGCCCTGGTCCGGTCGGTGAGCGACGCGCGCTCGGCCGGGCGCGTGCAGTCGGTGGCGCTGCGGCTCGTGGTCGAGCGGGAGCGAGAGATCGGGGCGTTCGCGCCGCGGCCCTACTGGGAGGTGGCGGCGAGCGTGGACGCGCCGGGCGGGCCGGTGTCCTTGCCGATCGTCGATGGCGGGGATCCGAACTCCTCGGAGCCCCGTCGTTTCCCGTCGGAGGCGGAGGCCCGGGCCGCGGCCGAAGCCGTCCGCGAGGCGGGCGCCGTGCGGGTCGTCTCGGTGAGTTCGACGCCCGCCGTGCGCCGGGCGCGCCCGCCGTTCACGACGTCGTCGCTGCAGCAGGCGGCGAGCGCGCGGCTCAAGCTGACGGTCGGCCGCACGATGGAGATCGCGCAGTCGCTCTACGAGAGCGGCGCGATCACCTACATGCGGACGGACTCGGTCAACGTGTCGGCCGAGGCCGCCGCGGCGCTCCGGAAGCAGATCGCCGAGGTCCACGGGGACGAGTACGTCGCCGACCCGCCGAACCGCTTCAAGGCCGCAGGCAACGCCCAGGAGGCCCACGAGGCGATTCGGCCGACGGCGTTCGATCCGCGTCGCGGGCCGTCTCTCGAAGGCGACGCGGCGCGGCTCTACGAGCTGATCTGCCGGCGCGCGACGCAGAGCCAGATGGCCCCGGCCCGGATACGGACGGACCGCGTGGAGGCGGTCGCCGGCCCGTGGCGTTTCGCGCTCGCCGGGGTCGTGGTGCTGTTCCCGGGCTTCGAGGCCCTCTGGCCTCCCGAGCGGGAGGACGTCTCGGTGCCGCACCTCGAGGAGGGCGCGTCGCTTCGCGTGGGCGACGTCGCCCTGGCTGCGAAGCGCACGAAGGCGCCGAAGCGGTTCACGCAGGCGACGCTCGTGCGCGAGCTCGAGAAGCGGGGCATCGGCCGGCCGTCGACCTATGCGCAGACGATCGAGGTGCTGCTCGAACGCGGCTACGTCGAGGCGCGGCGGCGCGATCTCGCCGCGACGCCGCTCGGCGACCGCGCGGCCACATGGCTGATGCGCCATTTCCCGGACTTGCTCGACTACTCGTTCACGGCGGATCTGGAGCGGCAGCTCGACGAGATCGCCGCGGGTTCACGCGAGTGGACGGCGGTGCTCGATGCGTTCCACCGCCGGCTGCTCGCTCAGGTGGAGAGCGCGTCGGCGTAGCGCGCGGGGGAGGTGTCAGTGCGCAGCGTGGTGGCCCCGGCGGGTGGCGGCGCTCGTCGCCTCCGCGTCGCCGGCAAGCGCCGGGGGGCAACGGAGCTGGTGGGACGGTTCTGAGGTTTGGCGGATGCTGGTCGCCCTCGTCGGGCTCGACCTGATCGCGTGGTTTCGCGTCGGCGGCGCCGTGGGGCCGTCCTGCGGCCGGATCGTGCTCGCGACGTTGAGGTTCTCCCGATGAAGTCTGCCGTGGGAAGCGTGGTGATCGTCGCGTGTCTCGTCGCGGTCGTCGGGTGGGCGGTTCTGGCGCGCTACCGGTCCGAGCTCCAGACGCCGCCGGTTCTCGACGCGTGCGCTCTCGATGAGGTCGCGTGCCGTTCGACGCCGTCGGGGCGCACCCGCCATGCGGCGTTTCCGGCGCGGGAGGCGCAGGGCGATTCGCATTCGGCCGACCTTCTCGTGTCCTGCGTCGGCGCGGTCTGGGACGTGGGGATCGCGTTCCCGGAGCCTCTCCCGTCGGGCTGGTACGCGGTGGGCTGGGAGTCTCTCGCGATCGCGTCCCCGCCGGAGGCGCGCGAGTGGTCGGCGGCCGGCGGTTTCCTCTCGCACCCCGATCCGGCGGCTTTCGTCGAGGCGGTGCTGAGGCCCGTGCCGCTGTCGGGCGAGGTGGCGATGGCCGCCCTCCGCGTCGACCCCGTGGTGGCTTTTGCCGTGACCCGCGGCTCCAGGTTCCAGGCGCTCGTGGCGTTCGACGCGTTCCGGGTGCGCGGCGTGGTCCGCGCGCTCGATGCCGCCTGCGGCGCCGGCGCCGACTGACGGCTCACGCGGCGCGCGCCTGGCCGGTGGGCCGGTTCGACGGTTCCGGGGGGGGAAAGGGGTTGGCTGTGTCACCGTGCTCGCTGCTGTTGTCCATGGGCCTGTTGGCGATGGCCGATGCGGATGTCGTGGCCGTGTTCGTGCTGCTGTTGCTGGCGCTGCTCCTCTTGTCGTTGGCGCTGGTCGTGCTGGATGAGGCCGGTCGACGCGGCCGCCGCCGTCGCGGCCGCCGCCGGCGGGCGGGTTGATGGACGTGGGAAGGCCGAGACGGGTTTCGGAGCCCAATGCCGGCGGCGGCTGGACGACCCGCGTCGTGGATCCGCCGCCGCCCGCGCCGCGGGTCGGGCGCGGCTCGGTTCCCGTCGATCACGAGCATCTCGAGCGGTTCGGCCTGAGCGAGCGGACCGGGGAGGGACGGCAGCGGGTAGTCCGTTCGGCCCTCGGTTTCGCGGCCCGGATGGGAGTGCATGTCGTGGTTCCGCCGGCCGAGGCTCCCTCGCAGGTTGGCGCCGGCGCGGTCGTGGTGCATCAGCCGCCGCCGCGGGAGTTTCGCTCCAATGGCGAGTGGGCGGGCGATCTGATGAAGCGGGTGGCGCGGCACTTCGTCGAGGACCCCCACGAGGGTCCGCGGGCCGTGGAGTGCCTGATGCTCTACGGGCTCACTCGCAGCACGCGTGCGGACTACGCCGGCGCGCTCGCGCAGGGCCTCGGCTACGTCCGCGATCAGCTGCGGATGCCGGCGCGGGGGCGCGGCGAGGCGTGGCTGCCGGAGGGTGTCGCCAAGGACGATTGCCGCGGGCTGCAGGCGGCGCTCGTCGAGCACGTGCGGGCGGGCGGGGAGCTGTGGGGGTCGTCGATGTCGCCCTACGCGTGTGCGCGGGTCATGACGCGTGCGCATACCGACAAGGTCGGCTCGCCGCTCCTGGAGAACACGCGGCGGTTGGAGCCGGCGCCGCCGGATCGGTACGGGGACACGGTCGGCGGCTGGTTCGCCTGGCATCTCGTGGAGACGCAGGCGCGGTTCCGGGAGTTCGACCCGGCCCGGCTCGCGGCGGATTGCGACGAGTGGCTCAGTGCGCGCGCGGCCGAGGACCTTCTTCAGGAGGCTGGCCTTCGGGGCGCGGTGGACGGCGTGAGGGCGACGCTCTCGTCAGAGGCCGTCCGTGGCGCTCTCGAGGCGCTGCCGGTTCCCCCGGACGATCCGGCTGCCTACGGGTTGATCGCCAGTCATCAGGCGATGGGCTGGAACCGGCATCCGCTCAATCGTCCGCGCGCGGAGCTCACGCCCGTGGACGGCGTGGAGCCGGTCGGCTTCCGGGAGCTCGATTCCCGTCGCCAGGAGGACGCGGTCGTGCTGGAGGACCGGGTCCTGGGCGTCTGCGCGGGTTCGGGCGTCGCCGTTCGCCTGCACGATGCCGATGAGGTCCGTCTGTTCCATGCGCCGGGCCGCGGCGGCGCAGCAGCCGGCGGGTCGCGTCCGCCCGCGCAGGTGGCCCACCCGATCCCCGAACGGTTCGGGAGCACCGAGGACTGGGGCCGATCTCTGCTGTCGGCCGTGGCGCTCGCCGTCGCGACTCACCCGCGGCTGTACAACCATGCCCGTCTGGACGCGCTCTTCGGCAGGCGGCCGGAGGAGGGCGCACGGATGTTCGAGCAGGCCGCCCGCGCGGTGTCGCGCAGGTACCGGCTGGATCACCGCGACGTCGTGGCGCGGGCCAGGGCGTTCGAGGCGCCGGCTGCCGGACAACGCGGCGGCGTCATGTCGCTCGACGACGTCGAGGATCGGAGCGGCGTTCCGGCGCCGCGTTTCGAGGTCGCTCGCCGCACGTTCTGGACTGCGTTGGGGGACGCGTGCGAACGCGAGCGGGTTCCGCGCGCGTTCGCGGACGAGGCCATCGTCAGTCCGGAGAGCGATCACGCGATGCTGGCGCGGGTGCTGCGCGCTGAGTCTTCGAGTCTCCCTGCCGCGGTGAGGAGCTGCGACCGCGTGCTGGAGCACCCGGCCGGCGGCAGGTGGGCGGCGGGACCGCCCGTCTCCGGGGTGGTGGCGCGTGCGGTGGCGGACGTGGCCGCGGATCGGATCCTGGCGTCGATCGGTGGCGGCGAGCCGCGCATGGAGTTCGGGGACTCGCCGACCCCTCGCGCCCGGGCGGTCCTGGATCGGCTGGAGGCGGGCCGCGAGCGTCCCGATGCGGTTCTCGCTCGCGTCGCGGCGGGCCACGTCGTCGGGGGTGATCGGGACGACGCCAGGGTTCTCGATGTGGTCATCGAGCGCGCGGACGCCGTCGTCGACTTCATCCTGGATCCGACGCGCGCCCGGCGGTCGGATCGTGTTCGCGATGTCGAGCATTCCCGTGCGGCGAATTCGTGGGCGGACCTTCAGGCCGAGCGTGCGTGGAGGGCCAGTGCGCCGGATCCCGGCCAGGATCGCCATCGGGGTCCCGGCCGCGCTGCGGTGGTGGAGCCGGGGCGGTAGCGGGCCATGTCGCGCGCGATGCGCCGTTGTCGCCGCCCGTACGGTTCGGCGGTCCGGGGGCGCGCGTGACCAGCGGGGTGCTGGACGTCATCGACTGCGGAGCGGCGGCCGTGTCCGACGACGTGCGCGTGGTCGCCGTGACGGTGCTCGTTGTGGTTCTCGGCGCGGGCGTCGGCGGTTGGTGGACGTCCGAGCGCCGGTGGCCCGCGGAGGCCGTGGCAGTCGTTGTTGGGGCGCTCTCGGTCTACCTCGGCGCTGCGCATCTGGGTCCGCCGCTGTCGAGTCTCGCGGTCGTTCTGGCGGGTCTCGGCTGTCTTGCCGTCGGCTCGGTGAGCCGGGTCCGCCGGTCGGTTGGCCTGGTGTTGTTGGCCGCGGCCGTTGCCGATGCGGAGCTGGCCGCCGTCTTCGCGGGATCGCCTCACGAGTGCATGTATTGGGCTTGGGACGACGGTCCGTGGCGCGCTCTCTGATTCGGCCATCTTGCCGGCGACCGACGCATCTCCGAGCCATGGTTGACCGCGATCCCCCTGCAGCGGAGACAGCCACGGATCGGGTGGGATGGACGGAGGTTGTGGGTTGACCGCCGGCCCGCCTGACCGCCCAGCCATGCTGGCGTCGCGACATGCTGGTTCTTCTTCAGCGGCGGGCCGGCGCGTGCCGACGTCGCAATCGGTTCGGGCGACGCCTCGAAAGCAGGCGATTGAGGCGCTTGCCGGACGTTTCACCCTTCAAACGCACCGAAGAGGGAGTGTGCTCGGACATAGACTTCTATAAACGAGCGAGATGGCAATCTACGAAAAGCGCCGCACCCGCCGTCAAAACCCGGGTCGCGCCTCACTCATGGGGGCACTTCTTCAAGGACAGTTCATTACCTCGCTCCACCGACTTCACCACGGCCGTGGAGCGCCGCCCACCACCGGGACTTACCAATAGATGGCGATGACTTCCGTGTCTACAAATCTCTCCGACGCTGCCGGTTTCGTCGCAGAAGGCCACTCCTGCTCAAGTGAACCCTCGCTAGCGCCCTCTCTCGCTGTGCGCGCCCTATTCATAGCAGCTTGCCGCAACTGATACACAGTCTCCCCTGGTGTTTCGACTCCCAAAGCACCTTCAATACGTCGCGTCACTTCACCGAACACGGTCCGCCGCCCATCGACACTGTCCGACCAACCCTCTTGTAGCGTGATACCTCGCGTCGAATCCTCCATCACCTCCGAATTGACCGTACAGCCGTGATGCTGCATCAACATGTTCGCGTACGCCCGCACAGCGACGTTCCCCAACTCGTCCCGGGACCTACTTGGTACGGCTGCCGATTTATACCCCGCGTTGAAAGCCTGTTCCGCCTTCGCGCTAAATTGCCCGACCATTTCATCGAATCCCGGAGTGAGACCAGAAAGCACATCCGCAATCTTGATCGGATGCCACGCGTCAGCCAAGCCATCCTTGCCAATCCGGCCAAAAATCGTGTACCGTGCCCCGGCAAATAGCAAACGTCTGATGTCCTTCCAAAACAACTCGCGTTCAGTAACACCCACCACGAAAATCGGACATGTTTCCGGCCGTTCTCCGTGCGGCACCTGTTCCAAAAGCGATCGGTGGATCAATACTTCGCGCCCAGCAACTGTTGCCGCTTGGTAATCCACCACCCGTCCTCGAATTGGCACTAGACCAACAAGAAGTCCCTCCAGTACCCGTGCTATGGAACCCATTTCTGCAATCTGCGCCACGTCGACGTTCCCGAATAGACTTTCATTATTCTCCATAAGTTCTTTGAATGTCGAGATAATTGAAACCATACGGAAAATCGTATCCGCATCTAGTTCAACCGACACTTCCATGACTCCGCCGCGGCGGATTGCGCCGCGTTCAACAAGCCATCCATCATTCGGCGCGGCTCGCCGAAGCCTGCCTTCTATATCCGCCATCCCTCGGATTGTCGGTGGGGATTCCGATTCATGCGACGCCAACACGAGCGATTCGGATTCAATGTCGTACAGCTCTTTGAAGCTAGTCTGTATGACAGCTTTGCGCAACACCTGAGAGCCCTCAACGTGATTCGCTCCGAGCTTGGAGTCCAATTTGGTTCCGATCCCAACCATCGCAGCACTGAGGGAGCCTCGGATCTCACTGTTTAGAGTTGCCGTTTTCCGCTCGGTAAATTCTGCGGCGATTCCACCCATTCGGGAGGCCAGTATACTATAAACAGAAACTTCATCGAGGTATACGAACTCTCGTAGCGGCCCCATCGTACCGTTCGTACCGCCTTTGGGTTTCACGCGAGCTAGCCAGTGGCGCATTCGAGACCAAAAACTCATCGATCACCCCCCGCAGTAGTGTCATCTTTTGTCAAATGGCGGTACCGGGCGACCCGCTCAAACCCACCGATGTAATCCTCGGCCCAGATCTCGCGACGATTATCCGCAACAGCCAGTAGTGCGGCCTCGCTCCAGATCTGGGCGAGTTCGGCAGCCGACCATCCGGATGAACGGGACGCAATCGTGGAGTGAGGAAGTGGTGTCTTTGTACGCAACCCACGTGCAGTTCTTGTCAAGATGTCTTTTCGGTCATCTAGACCTGGGTACGGAAAGTCGATTTCCCAGTCGAACCGCCCCGGTCTTCGTAACGCAACATCGAGGTCTTGAGGCCGGTTCGTTGCCGCAATGACGACAACATTCGCGTCGGACGTGAACCCATCCATTAGCGTGAGCAATTGAGCGACAACGCGCTTCGACGCTTCGTGGGATTGGTCCTTGCGCTGTCCAGCTACGGCGTCGATTTCGTCAAAAAAAATGATGGCCTTGTCATGTTTCGCCGCTGCGCCAAATAGCTTCCGGAGCACCTCCTCGCTCTGACCGAACCATTTGCTAAATATTGCCGGGCCAGAGATTTCGTAAAAGGCGGCATTGCAGGTGACGGCGATAATGCGCGCCAACATCGTCTTGCCCGTACCTGGCGGGCCGGTGAACAGGACGCCCTTAATCGGCCGTGCTCCAATGGCGGCTAGACGCTTTCTGTTCTTTAGCGGAACCTCGATTAGTTCCCGGGCTCTGGCGACCACCGCCGGCAAACCACCAAAGTCGTCGAAGCCGGGACCGGAGTCATCCGGCCGTACGAGGAAACGTCCGATTACGGATTCGTCGACGCGTGGTAGGTCGATGTACTTGATCGGTTCATCAGCGAGGAGCCGGGTGACGCCTTGCGTGTCTCCGGCTTGAACGGTGTTGCCGATCTCGTAGTTGGGCGTGGTCATCGTAGGTACCGTTCGAAACCTGCCGCCGGAATCAATTATGGTGATGTCCGGCAGCTTCAGTTTAACGACGCCGACCCACAGGGCGTCGGGCCAGGCGGAAGAGGGCGCTTTGGCAATTTTCACAGGGTCCCCGTCAGCGTCGTCAAGGTCTCCGGAAATGAGTACGACATCCCCGACCGAATACGTGGAATGCGGATCAGAAAAGGACCCTGTCTTTCCATCGCGGAGGTCGAAGTGGACGCGGTGACCGGCTTGGCTAGTTGCAGTGACCTTTGCGAGTAGGCCGACGGGCCCGGATGTAATGCTCATGGCGTTGGTCCTGTTATCTGGAACCCGATGGCCTGCGGGCCGAGGGCAGGGTATGGAGGAGTCGTTGAATTACCCGCGTCCAGAGTGATTGGACGGCGATTGCAGGCGGTTTGCAGAGGGGCCGTGCAGTAGGACGCGGGTGATTTGGCATGGGAGGTGCCCGTGGAGGAGCTTGCACATAAACGCCGGACGGCGCCGGTCCAGCTCCCGTGCGAGGTGGCTCTCAGGCATTTGCAGGGCTTGGCGACGGCTCCCATGGTTGAACTCTTCGCAGCCGCGGCTTTGCATCGCGCGCCACAGGATACACGAGGACGGCCTTGGGCGCCTGGCCAGCAGGGCGGCGGTGCCGGTCGGTGCGTCCGCGAGCACTCGCGCACGGAAGCTGTCGCAGTTGGCCGCGTGGGTACGAGCCCCCGTGGTGCGACGGCAGACCATCACCAACTCCCGGTGGCCACCCGCCAACACGGCGCTGGCGAGGTCCTCACTGTGAGGGCCGCCAGGAAGAGGCGGCGGCTGTTGTTGACCGGGTGCTGCAGATTTTGCGGCGGAGTGGTGTCGTCGCAGGAGGCCCAGTGCTCCCGGACCACTGTGCGGGATTCCGTGCTGGAGAACAGACTGGTAGCCGACCACTGCGTGGGGAGGTTTCGACGCGAACACCAGACAGCACAGGTGAGCGCCGACGGGAAGCGCGGGCCCGAGGGTAGTGGCAGCGGCTCACCAGCCCTCCGGAACAGCCGGGGCTCGGCGGGGTCGCGCACCCGGTCGAACTGAAGCGGTCCGATGTCGCGCAAGGCGCCGGGGAGCAGTGGGCTCGGCTCCCCGGCGGCGGTCCGGGGCACGCTAGAGAGCCGCACCCTTTCGCCAATCAGGGCTGAAGCGACCGGATTGGCGGGCGCCAGTCGCGCGCCAGGGGCTTGCCAGCCGAGCCGCGTTCGCGTCGTCCTTGGATCTCAGCCATCCTCATGTGAGAGAACTTGACTGCTGCCGGCTCGTCCGCGGCGTGTGTGTTCCTCGGCTGCGGGCTGGCGAAGGCCCTCGCGAATTATGGGGTCGACCGGCCCGGTTGCGGGCGCCCGTCGGCGCCGGGGTGGTGGTCGCCGCCCGTCGTTCGAGGCTTGTCGTGGTCGTGTCGTCAACAGGGGCGGGTGGGTGGGGCGAAAGAGCTGTTCGCCCGCGGGGGCGGCGTAGGTCCGTGTACCCTCGTTTGACGGTGCCGGTGGCCACAGGTCGATGATCGGATCGTGCGAGCTGCCGTGGCAAGCCGGGTCGCGGGTGGCCGCGGTGAGCGGCCTTCCCGGTGGGTGTTGATTCTCCACGCGATACGTGAGCGGCAGCATACGCAGATCGAGCGTTGGCGCACTTTCGCGGTCACGCGTTGAGCTCGGTCACGGCGGGAAGACGGTGCGCCGGTTGCGGTCGAGGAACGTGACGACGCTCCCTACGGGGAACCGTTGCCCGGGGAGGGGGTGTCGATCGGTTGTTCGGGCATCGTGGTCGGAAGGCGCGCCACCAAGCGGCCGTTGACGCGGACCGCCTGGCGGCGGGGCTGCTCGCTCCGACCGCAACGGGCGGTCAGTGCACGGCGGGTGCGGTGGGCCAGTACTCGACGTTGAGGTGGTGCATCTCGGCCTCGGCGTCGAGGTCGTGGTGAGGCACCTTGGGGTCGTAGGGCGGCGGCGTGATCACGACGAGCCCGAACGAGGTCCCGGCGGGAGGCGGGGTCGGCCGGCTGTCGATGTGATGCGACAGGGCGAGGCGGGCGGCGATATCGACGCTCGGCGCGTCGACCTGGATGGCGGGCAGGTGGTCGAGGGCGACCGCGGCTTCGCGCGGCCGGGTCTCGGTCTCGAGGAGGACTCTGTAGGTGGTCGGCATGTTGGCTGTCCCGTGGGGTTCGCCGGAGGTCAGGCGGCGGCCACGCGCTCGATAGTGACATCGTAAAGCCGCACGGCGTCGGCCTGGGTCCGGTGACCCGCGTCGTTCCAGCAGCCCAGGTGGCCCCCGTAGTCTTCGTCCGGGGACACTTCACCGACGGATCGGCGAAGCTCGGCCAGGGCCTCGAGGTACAGGCGGTAGCAGGGGTCGTTGACGCAGTCGGGGATGCTGTCGTCGGCGTACCAGGCGGCGCCGGCGGCGCACCAGGCGACGGCGGCGGGGTCGCTCGCGCCGCACATCGTTCCTTTGGTGGTCCTTGCCGGCGCGTGTTGCGCCCATCCGCGGAGGATTCGTTCGCGGCCGCGGCACAGCAGTTCGATCAGCGTCAGCATCGGCTGGTTCTGGCTCATTGGATCAGTCTTCGTTGGGAAGCATGATGGTGGCGACGGGCTCGTGGTTGTCGCCGGGGCCGATGACGAGCTTGAGGGTCCGGCGGCGGGGATGGGTGTGCCCGGGCCGCGGCACGACATTGAGCTCGAAGATGACCTGATTCCGGCGCACGCCGCGCTGGGCGAGGGTCCGCGCCTTGAACGCGGCGAGGTACACCACGTCCCAGAGACGGCCCTCCTGGTCCTGGTAGGCGCTGCTCTGCTCGGCGTCGGCCTCGGTCCATTCGATGCACTGGTCGAAGACGGCGGCCGTGACCGCGGTCGGCACCTTGAAGCCGGCCTCGCGGGCGGTGGCGGTGACGTCGACCAGGACGCCGTCGGCGATGGCCTCGGCGCGGGTGTAGGCGTGGATGACGCGCCACTCGGTCCGGGGTTCGGGGGTGGTGGGCGGTGTGTCGGACATGCGTGCTCTCCCGTGCTGTCGGTCAGGAGGTCATGCAGCGGCGCCGGCGGGCGGCGGCGCCGGATGCTGCCTGTGGCCGTGGTTCGCGTTCCCGGGTGGCGGGATCGTGAAGTGAATGGTGCGGAGGTCTTCGGCGAGCCGGGGCGGGATGCAGGCCCAGAGGGTCGGCCACTCGTTGAGCGTGCGGGTCTCCGGGCAGTGCTGGCGGAGGAAGTCGAGCATGCGCCGCTTGGCGGCGCGCTCGTGGGCGAGCCAGGCCTCGTAGCGGTCCCAGCCGGGCGCGAGGTCGGTGGACCAGGTCGCGTCCGGGTACTCCTTGTACACGCGACCGTCGAGGAGAACCTGGATGTTGGAGGAGTTGTTGGGCGCGCAGTCCTCGAGCGGCACGAGGACGTCGTAGGCGACGGCCACGAGGCCGTCGTCACGGGGGCTGCCGGCCATGCGGCAGCGGTGGATCTCGATTCTCATGGTGGTCGGCTCAGTCGCGGGCAGGGGCGGGCCGGAGCAGCTCGGCTGAGCGCCGGGCTGCTCGCGGCCGGTGAGGATGCGGTCAGATCCGGTGGATCGTGGTGAGGGCGCCGTTGCGGATCTCGATGTCGACGTTCGAGTCGCCGCTCATCGACGGCAGGATGCAGGTCGTCACGAGCTCGCGGAGGTCGGCGTCGGCCGCGGCCTCGCGCGACTCGAGGAGCTCGGTCACGAGGTAGGCGATCCGCCGCCGGTACTCGCGCATCTGCGTGTCGACGCTGTCGGCGTCGGAGTCGAACGACGGCCGGAAGTACGCCTCCGCCAGCGCGCCGCAGAGGGCGCTCCTGTCGATCGGCGCGCCGCGGTGGGCGACGAAGATCGGTTCGATCTCGCTGGTCCCGCCCCCCTCCAGGCTGAGCAGCGCGGCGCTCGCCGGTATGCGCACCTTGCCGGGCGCCTCGCAACCTGCTCGCTTCACCAGGAGCTCGAGCTCGATCTCGTCGACGGTCCCGCGGAAGGGGCTCTCTCCGTCCCGGCGGGTCTTGCGCGTACTCGTATGCGTCTCGGTCCCGCTCCTCACGTGCACGTTGACGCCGATGATGCACGGGAGATCGTCGTACCAGCGGTAGCCCCGAAGCGCGCCCTCCATCTCCCAGTACCGGCCGAGCGTGTCAGACTCCTTCGCCGCCCAGGCGAGCGTCTGGGACTCGGCGGCGTCGAGCTCGTCGTCGTCCACCAGGATCGCGTGCTGGAGGTCGGGATGACGCGGGCGCGCGAGCAGCTTCGAGTCGTGTGCGTTCTTGGGTCCCCACGGCGTGAGGTGGCGGGGATCGGCCGGGAGCGCGATGCCCGCCGCGGCCGCTTTCGTCCGGATCTCGTAGCCGAGCCGCGGGGTCGCGCCCTCGGCGGCGATCGCGCGGTAGATGATCCGCGTGGCCTCGTCGACGAGCTCGACCGTGAAGGGCGTCTGCACGATGGCGGTGCGGGCCGGCAGGGTCAGCTCGAGGTCGGGGCAGTCGGCGACGTCGGCGAGAGTCCACCAGGTGCGGGGCGCGTCGGCGTCGGCGCCGGGCAGGGCGTGGACCTGGGGCAGGTCCGGGAAGGTCACGTGCAGTCCGTGGAAGTTGACGGCGGGGGTCGCCCAGGTGGGGCTGGCCGAGTGGAAGACGCCCACCCGCAGTCCGCGCCAGGTCTCCGTCCGGACCGCGTCCTGCAGGAAGTCGGACTGATCCGGCTTCCGGCCGTTGACGGTCACCGGGATCGGGTAGTGGCGCACGACGTCCGCGATCACGCTCGGGATCCAGTCCGTGTCGGTCGGCAGGACGGACAGCGTCACGTCGGTGCCGTGGTCGCGGTCCCACTCGGGGTCCGCCGCGACGGTCGCTGGCTCGCGCCCGACGAAGTGGTCCTCGTCGAGCTGCACGCACCAAGCTGCGCGTCCAGCGACCCGCGACCGTATCCGTGGCGACCGCCGAGCGAGCGAGAAGATGCCCATGCCGGCGGGGTGCTCGGTGCCGCGGAGGTCCTGCGGCCAGCCGCTCCTGCCGAACGCGAGCAGCGCTGCCGGGTCGCCGATGCCTTGGCCGTCGTCGCTCACGGTGATCCGTTCGCCGGCCCGATCGTGCGTGATGGCGACCGACGTCGCGCCCGATCGGCGGGCGTTCTGCAGGACCTCGTGGAGCGTCTGCGCCAAGGTGCCGTCGAAGAACTGCATCACCTTGGCGATCGCTTCCTCGGCGATCCTGGCGCGGATGGTCTGCTGCTTCCTGGTCGTCGTGGTCTCTCCTTGCTGCCGGCCCGCCTGCACAGGTCGGCGAGAATTCGGTGGATGGTCCGGATGTCGATGCCGAGGCCGCGGGCGATCACGGCGGTGGAGGCGCCTGCCTGACGCCACCGGAGGATTGCCGCGGCGCGCCGGGCCTGGCGGAGCACGCGCCGGCTGTCGGCCGGCCGCCGGGCCGCGGTCACAAGCGCCTCCCGCCGGTCTGGACCCAGGGCCGGGTTCCGGTGTCTGCTTCCTGGTCGCGGCCGCTCGTCAGGACGTACGGGCGGAGCGGTCCCCACTGGCCGTGGAACCAGCCGAGGCGGAGGCCGTCGAGGGCCTGGTCCAGGGTCCACCCGCGCGCCGCGAGCGCCCGGGCCGTTCTCTCGTAGGCGTCGTCGTCCCAGACCGCGAGGTCCTGGGGCGGCGGCGTGCGGTCGCGCGGGTCCCAGCCTTCGTTCATCTCGCCGAGATCCGTAAGGGGCGGCTGCGCGGGGTCGTCGCCGGCGGGGTCGGGCCACTCGATGTCGCCCTCGTCGATCTCGCGGGCGGGGTCGGCCAGCTTGCGTCGCCAGTGCTCGGGCAGCCAGACGACGCCTTCGGTGCGGTCGAGGATGAGGTACTCGGTCTCGCTCCCAGGTGGTCTGAAGCGCCACATGCCGGCGGCCTCGTCGCCGGCGAGGACGTCGTGGTTGACGGCCTCGTAGGTCGTGATGGCGCCGAGCGTCCCCTCGTGCCGGCCGAACTCGGCCTCCGCCCCGATCACCGGGCCGAGGATGGCGTAGCCCTCCTCCTCGAGCCTGGCGGCCTCCCGGTCGGCGGCGGCCCGGTTCCACGGATCGTCGGGATCCATGTCGTCGAAGACGTCGGCCGCGTTGTTCGCGATGTAGCTCTGCCACGCGGCGGGCAGCTCCACGGTGATCCGGAAGGCCGGGATCCCGGGCGCCGGGGTCCGGTCCTCCTGTCGTCTCATGCTGGTCATGGCTTGCGAGGTTGGTCTCTGCGGTTCGTTCTCCGGTTCGGGTGACTTGCGATTGGCCGGTACGTGCGGCCTGGTGGTGCGCGCGTGGGCCTTCAGGCAGGCGGATCGGTCTTGGGGGCGCCGCAGGGGTTCGTGATGGCGGGGCCGTAGGCGTCGGAGGCGTGCTCGAGATTGACGAGGGCGGTGGCGCGACACTGCCTGCAGAACGCGGTCGCGGCGGTGTGGGGGGCGTAGGCCCTCCGCTTCCAGCGGGTGAGGGTGTGGCCGAGGCGGGAAGCTGCCGCGCGCCCTCGCTTGAGCGCGCCCTCCAGCTCGTTGTACTCGTCGCGTGGCGGGCCGCTCTGCTGCGCGCGTTCGATCGCCTTGAGGGCGGCCGCCTCGACGGCGCGGGCGCCGCGCTTGACCTTCATGAGCCGGCTCCGGGATCGAGCAGGTCCGCGGCCCGGTCGCGGCGCTGGGCCGCACGCCAGACCCCGAGGCCGCCGTCGACGCCCTTCGAGGAGAGCCATTGGGCCTCCGCTCGGTACGCGCCGGCTTCGGCGCGGAGCGCGGCGGCCGCGGCCGTCGCGGATCCGCGCGCCCGGCGGAGAGCGCCGGCGGCGACCGTCTCGTCGCGTCGCCGCTGGCGCGCTGCTGCTCGCGCCCACCGTTCAAGGTCGGCCGGGCTGGGTCGTGCAATCCTCGTCATGTCTTCTCTGGTGCCGCCGGGCGGCGGCCACGAGGTCTTCCAGGGGTTGGGTTTCGGGGTTGCGCAGAGCCGGTTGAGGTGGACCCAGATCCCGCACCAGTAGCCGAACATCACGAACTTGTAGCGGGCGAGGGCGTCCCAGGCGTGGCGCTCGGCGGCGTCGCGCTCGCGGGTGAGCCTGTCGTGGCTGGCGGGGTGGTGCTGGAGGTCGTGGCGTATCGGAGGCAGCGTTTCGTGGCGGGCGGTCATCGGCGATCGCCGCAGTGGAGGAGCCGTTCCGGTTCGGCGACGTCCTGGCTCCCGGCCGTCACCTCACGCGATGCGGACGCCCCGCTTGTCCGGAGGCGCATGTGCTGGTCGGCGGTCATCTCCGGGCCGTCGTCCCGGTCCCGCGCCAGATGGCGGTACCGCTTGTCCCGGCGATCGCTTGGTCCAGCGCCGCGAGCACCGCGCGTTTCGGGATCTTGACGAAGTCCTCCGTCAAGTCGCTGCCGAGTCCGAAGAACAGGGCGTCGCGGGTCTCCTCGTCGAGGCCGAGGACGCGCGTGGCGACCTCGAACATGCTGATGATGCGTTCCGGCACGGTCCGCTCGCGTGCGATTCGCGAGCGGACCTCGGCGGCCTCCTCCGGGTACGCGAGGATCGTGAGACCGGCCAGACAGCCGACCGCGCCGCAGCCGTCCGTGCGTTCGCCGTAGAGGGTCGCCATGTTGAGGGCGTCGATGCGCGGGGCCGGTCGAGTCGGGGTCTGCTCGAGGAGTCGCTCCTCCGGCAGGTGCCGGACGTCGGCCCCGAGTTCGCCCGCGTAGGCCGGCAGTGCCGCGACGAGCTCTTGGAGGCGCTGGCGCCGCCGCACGTGGCGGCCGGCGGGCGGCTGGGTTCGTGTGGTCGTCACGGGTGTTCCTTCACCTTCTCGAAGGCAGGTCGTGCTGCAGGTCAGTCGTTCTGCGCTGCGGGGGTGTCGGAGGCGCCTTGCGGGTCCAGCAGCCGCAGCGTGTCGCTCGGGTCCATCTCCCGCCAGTGGCGCTCGCAGTGGGTGTGCAGCCGGTCGTCGTTGTCCACGTAGAAGTGCGTGGCGGGCCGGCCGCAGCGGTGGTCTCCGGCCGGCGTCTCGCAGTCCAGGCGCCGGCCCAGGCCGGCCTTCAGTGCCGCGTCGGCCATCACGTTCCGGCCCGCCGGTCCGAGCGCCCGCTCGATCCACGCGCGCTCGTCGGGCGTCAGGATCGTCAGTTCGTTGGTACGTCCGAGCTCCATCGAGTCTCCTTGCTGACGGCCGTCGAGGCCCGGTCCTGGCGGCGCCGGCTCACGGCCGTCCGTCTGCGGTGGTCGCTGTCGAGTGAGGGGTGGTTGGCGGGTCACGCAGGCGTCGGCGGTTCGGGGACGGCGTCATGTGCGATCGCCGCGGTGGAGGAGGCGTCCGGCTTCGGCGAGGTCCTCGCTCTCGATCTGTCGGCGCCCGTCGAGCGCCGCGACGGTCTGGGCGACGGCGCGGATGCGGCGATTCGGCGTGTCGTACGCCGCCCGGCCGCCGAGGAGGCGCGGGGGCGCGCCCTCGAGGATCGCCGCTGCCCGGGCGACGCGCTCCCGGCCGGCCTGCAGCCGTTCGGGGGGCATCGCGGTGTCGGTCGGCATGCCGCCGGTGATCTCGATGTCGCAGAGGTCGAGCAGGCTCACGGCGGGGTGGCGCCGGGCGTCGAGCTCGTCGGGGCGGGTCGTCACCATGAGGCGGAAGCGGGCCGGCATCCGGATCGTGTGCTCGACCGGGGTGTAGCGATAGATGACGGTCTGGCCGTCCTCGGCGATGGCGACGAGGGCGTCGGCCGCGTCGCGGTCGAACTCGGTCGGCTGGTCGATGACGAGGACGCCGTTGTGCGCGAGGTTGACTTCGCCGGGCCGGCCCCGGTTGCCGGCGACGGCGCCGCGCGAGGCGGTGTGGTGCGGGACCCGGAGCGGGGGCTCCGTGATTCGCGCGGTCCACGGCGCCATGAGGCCCGCGACGCTGTGGATGCTGGTCGTCTCGCGCGCCGGTTCGCCGGCGAGGTCGGGCAGGAGGGCCTGCGCGATGCGGCCGTACTGCGGGAGCGAGTGCCCGTCGGGGCCGATGACGTGGATGTTGTGCCAGCCGGCGCACGCGATCTCGAGCGCGCGCAGGTCGCCCTCGCTGAGGCGCCACGTTCCGGGATCGCGCCGCTTCATCGCTACCGTCCGGTGCGGGAGCGGCTCGCCGTCCCGGTCGCCGGAGAGCACGGCCACGAGCTCCTCGAGCGTCATGGCGCCTGTCGTCTCGCGGCACTCGGCGCGGGCGGCCGCGGCCTGGTCCTCGGCGACGATCAACCGCAGGCCGCGCGCCGCCGCGGCGTGGGCGATGGCGGTCGTGCCGCCGGCGCCGATGCACCGCACGCCGGCGCTCTCGATCGCGGCGTAGGGGTCGAGGCCGCCGACGGCCACGATGCCGGCGAGTCGGTCCTCGGGGAGCCTGCCGGCCACGGCGAGCAGGGCCAGCGCGATCGGCAGATCGAGCGTGCCCGAGTACCGGCCGGTGGCCAGGGGTGGGTCTCCGGCGCCGGCGGCCTCGAGGCGCACGTCGGCGCCGACCTCGGCGATGCCGAGCCGCTTGAGGGCGTGGGTGACGGTGATCGCCGTGTGCTGGGCGACGGTGTCGCGGACGCCGGCGACGTGGAGTCGTTCGGCCCGGTTGGGGGCGGCGGACACCGTGAACAGGTGTCCCTGGATGCCGCGTGTGTACGCGCCGTGGATCTGCATTGGATGCACTCCTTTCGGCCGCCCGGGCAGGGCGGTGGTGACTGGGGCGAGGTTGCGGCTACGGGGTGAACCGGTCAGGGCTTGGGGAGCCCGTAGTACTCCGGCCGGTCGGCGAGGATCTGCTGTTCGAGCTGTGCGGCGAAGAGGGGCGCCTGGCGCTGGAGGCGCCTCTGGAGCCGGCGGCGTCGGCCGCGGTATCGCGCCTCGGGGGAGATCCGGCGTCTCTCGGGTTCAGGCGGCATGAGCCACCGGAGGATGAGTCCGGGGCGCCACGGGTAGTCGAGGGCGGCCTGGCCGGTTGCGATGACGCGGTCGCCGTCGTAGAGGTGGTACTGCTTGAGGTGTTCGGGACGCATGGCGGTCGAATGCGGCGCGCTTGAGCCGGTTTCTACGGCTCGAGCTCGCAAATCATGTTGATAGGTCCGCATGTGAAGCGGACACTGGGGCATGGTTCACGACTGGCTGCGTCTGGCGCATGTCGAAGGCTCCACGACCGTGCAGGCGTGCGCGCGCGGCCACCTGCTGGAGAAGCGCCTGTCGGTCGTTGAACGCGCCGCTCCGCTCCCGCCTGAAACCTCCCCAGGAGTTCCACATGTCCATCTGGCAACGCCACTCCATAGAGGTCCGCATTCGCGAGATCCTCGCTTCCGTACCTCGCGGTGAACATCACTTCGGCCGCCCCTTTCTCGGCGCCTACCAGATTGCCATTGCCTTCGCGCAGCGCTATCCGCAGGCGGTCGATCACATCGGCAAGCCGGTCGGCGGCAGGGATACCGGACACCGTGACTCGCTGGCCAAGTACTTCGCCAACCAGCTCTCGCGGCGCATCCTCGACCAATCGCTCCCTGACATCGAGGGAGCGTTTCTCAACGGACTGTTCCTCCAGTCCCTCGAATACGACAATCGTGGGGAGACGGTCCCGTCGTCGCTCGGCGAGGCGAACATGTCCATGTTCCGCCTTGCCGACTCGACGGCGAGGAGTGCACGCACGACCCGCCGGACGAGGTAGCCAGCCAGCGCCGACCCGCGGACAGCCATCGAGCAGGTCGGTGCGGCGGGTACCGGGCCGCGGTGGAATCATCTAGTGTCCCGGCCGTGAAGTTCGCGAACGGTTGGAATCTCTGCAAATGCCTGTAAGAGCTGAGGTAATTCCGCTCAGGATTGTTCCACGAACCACAGTTACGGGACACTAGCCGGTGACGCCGTCGGTGTTGGGCTTCCAGGCGAGACGGGTGTCGCAGCGCCCGCACCTCACGCCGCGGCGGAGTCTCGCCGTCAGGCGGTGCCGGACCCACGTGCGGCCGCAGCTCGCGCAGCGGGCGATCCATCGGCCGGCGCTGTGCGTGAGCGTGGTGCAGCGCTCGGCCGAGCAGCCGATCTCGCGGGCCTTCGCTTTCCAGACGCTGTCGTGGTGGTGGGTCGATCCCACGATGGCGTGGGCGATTTCGTGGAGGAGGGTGTCCCGGATGTCCCGCCAGCCGGCGCGCAGCGCGTAGCTGACGGCCATCCCGATGGTCTTCGCCCCGTGGCGGCAGACGCCGGCGCGGTTGGCCGTCGTCTCGAAGTGGAAGCGCCACCCGGGGCCCAGGCCGCTGGTGAGCTCGTGGGTTCGCAGCAGGTCGGCGGCCAGCGCTTCGATCTCTGGGAGGGTCGCACCGCCTCGGGGGCCGGGCGCGATCAGGCGCAGGGCCATGTAGGGGAAGCGGTAGCGGCCGTCGTCGCTGGCGGCAACGACGGCGTCTTGTGGGCGGAGTTCGGCCACCTTGCCGCGGATGGTCCGGCCGCGGCGGTCGCGGAACGCCACGATGCTGCCTACCGGGAAGCGCTGACCGGCGAAGCGGCTCGTGATTGCCGGTTGTCGTGTCGTCATGTGGTTGGAGTCCCGTAGTAGTACTCGGGTCGGGCGGCGAGGGCCTCTCGCTCGAGCTCGCGCGCGAAGAGCGGCGTCCGGCGCTCGAGCCGCATCGCTCAGGCACGGGGCCTGGCCGCCGGGGGACGCTCCTCGTCGACGTCGGCGAACTGCTCGTTGAGCCACGCCCGCGCGGCGGCGACGGTCGGGAACCGCATGCCGTTGTAGGCGCGCCAGCGGTTGAGGCCCTCGAGCACGTGCGCCCCGCGGGTCCTGGCGAGGTAGCCCTTGCCGGTGCGGCCGATTCGGACCTCGCGGCGGCGCTGGCCGCGCGCGAGCGGCTTGATGGTGACGGTCATGCGCGCTGTTCTCCTCGTGCGCGCGGTGGAGGGCCGGGCGCGGGTGATTCGATCCGGGTCGTTCGGGACGGGGGGCTGCGGCCCGGCGTTCGCCGGCGGCTCAGCCGGCGGGCAGGTATTCCAGTGCGCAGGCGTAGGTGTCGAACTGTCGGGCGGTGCGGCGGGCGATGTCGGCCATCCGGGCCGGGGTCAACCCGAGGAGCTGGTCGGAGGGGACGAGTCCGGCTGCGTGCAGGATCGCCAGCGCGATGGCCAGCTCGCAGTCTTCCTCGGCCCAGCTCGGTCCGTTGATGAAGGTCGCGCCGACGGCGCGGGGAATCGCCTCGAGGGCTCCTTCGGCGAGGTGCAGCCCGCCGTGGGAGGCGGTCTCGATCAGGGTCACGCCGGGGGCGAGGACGGTGGCGCTTTGCACATCGCCCCAGGGGCTCGTGTGGATGCTCGTCATGTCGTCGGGCTCCGGGTCAGCAGTGTTTCGGCCTCGGCGGCGTCGCCGGCGAGGATCTGCCGCCGTCCGGCCAGTGCCGCGAGCGTCCGGGGCGACGGCTCGGGCTCGCGGGGCGTCCGGTGCGTGGTGCGTGGCGGGGTGCGTCGAGGATCGCGGCGGCGCGTGGGTAGCGGGTGGTCACGCGAAGGTAGTGCCGAATCCGGTGGCCACGCCGAGCGACTTGGGCACCGGCGGCATTCTCAGTCGGGCCAGAAGTTGTTGGCCAGCTCGGTCAGGAGCTGGCGGGTGGGTTCGGTGTTCGGCCACCGATCGATGTCGGCCACCGGGGCGTCGAAGTGTCCGTCCCGGGTCGAGAAGCAGGGGACGCGGCCGGCGCAGGCCCGGTTCGGGAAGGTCGCCGTCGGTTCGCCGCCGAAGCTCTTGAACGCGATGATCGTGGCGGCGGGGGTTCCGGCCGCGGGCCACCTGTCGGCCAAGGGTGTTCCGGTCGAGGTCTCCGGCCGGTCGTCGCCGGTCGTCGCCACCGGCGCGCCCGCCTCCTCCAGGGCGCCTCTCGCCGCCTCGCGGAGGTTGACGTAGCGCGGCGCCGGGTCGCGGCTGTAGCCGAACACGCGCATGTCCTCCTCGCGCTCGTAGTCGACGATCGCCAGCATCCGGGCGAGGTTTCTCATCGCGCCGCGGAGTCCGTGCCCGGCGGCGTCCATCCGGCGGATGATCGCTTGCGGTCGTGTCAGTCTCACTCGGTGCCTCCTCGTTGGGGTTTCGCCTCGGCCGGTTGATCGGGCGCTGTTTCCCGCCGCCCGGGTCGATGCGCATCGCGTTCGGGATCCCGAGGCTCGCTGCGGGTGCGGTGCGCGGGACCCCCTGTGTCCGTGGTCGATGTCTTGCCTTCATGGACGGGGTTGCCGCCTCGGTCTCCGGCCGGCGTGCATCAGGCGTCCGGCGCCGGCGTCCTCGAGGCGCCGGGCGAGCTCGTCGTTCCAGGGATCGATCCCCCTCCAGCGGTCGTGCTCGCGGTGCCAGTCGGCGATTCGCTCGAGCTCAGCGGCGAGCTCCCGGTCGTCGTCGCACCGCGTGACCTGGAGATCGCCCTCGATGTAGGCCAGCACGATTCGGCGGAAGGGGTTCACCCATTGCCCGAACCAGGCGGCGTCGGCCTCGGTGTCGATCTGTGCCCACTGGGTCGTGCCGACGGGCGAGCACAGCTCCCAGTCGATCGCGTACCGGTCGTGGATGTCGTTGCACGCTGTGGTCGTCTTCGTCATCGGTTGCACCGCCGGCCTTCGCGTTCAGCGGGTTTCGCGCTGCGGACGGCCGGCAGTCCTGCGCTGGGCGCCTTGCGGACGATGTGCAGGGACGTCGCGGATCGCCGGGCGTGGCGGCGCTTCCGGGCGGTCGCCGGCCGGTCCCCATTCGGGCAGGTTGTCCTTTGCGGTTACTCGGCGTGGAAGGTCAACGGGCCGAGAGGGTTGTCGTCGATGAGGGCGTGTCGGTGGCAGGTGTGCAGTCCGGGCACGGTCTCTCCGTAGCGGGCCGGGCGCAGGTGCCCTCCGTTGACGGCGACGTGCGCGGGTCTGCGTCCGGACGCTCGGCGCCGTCCGTGACGGCGTTCCGACTCGGTCAGGCCGCCGCGGTCGGCGGGTTGGGTTGGCTGGGGTGGGCGCCCGTCAGGCGCCGGCGAGCGTGTCGGGCGCGCCCGCGGCCAGGGCGGCCGCGTAGAGGCTGCTCCAGGTGACGCAGTCGCCGTCGGGCTCGAACCAGGGAGACGCTTCTTGGGCTCCCGTGGCGCCGACGTTGACCATCTGCACGCCGTTGCAGTGGCGGCAGCGCCGCAGCTCGGTGTAGTGCCGGTGCGCCGCCGCGACGGCGGGCGCCCTGAGGGGGCCTCGAAACGGCCGGCGCCCGAGGACCGAGCTCCGGCCGTGGTCGCAGTTGTGGAACTGGGGCTCGGCGCGGCTCGCGACGAGCAGGATGACGCGTTGCGCGTACCGGTTGGTCCACTGGATCGCGGACACCGGCAGCGCGGGGCGGAAGCCGTGGAGCGTGGCCATCTGGGCGAGCTCGGTGTGGGTGGGCCGGTGGCGCACGGTGGCGAGGTACTGCGCCTGGTGGTCGTAGACCTGCTGCAGCGACAGGTTGTCGGTGGAGGCCGGGGTAGCCGGTATCACGCAGATCATGGTCGTCGAGGCGACCTCGGGCTGACGGGGCTCGGTCATTCGGTGCGTCTCGTCGTGGCCGCGCCCATCAGGGCGTCGGCCGTCACGGTGAAGTTCTGGTAGGTGCGCCCGTTCTTCGTCTTCTCCTCCATGCTGAGGGTTCCCATGACGTGCACGGCGTGGCCCTTCCTGCACTTGACGAGGGCCGCCGCCTGGTGGCGGAACGCGACCACGTCCACGAACCAGGTCTGCTCGCGGCCCGCGCGGCTTGCCGGCGTCACGTTACAGGCGATGCGCGCGCGGGTGTACGGGTGTCCCTGCTGGGAGGTCATCGCCTCCGGGTCCCGCGTCAGCCGCCCGTAGGCCGAGAGCTGCGCGTTGGGCGCGAAGTGGCGCGGTATGGCGTCCGTGCCGGTTGGCGGGCTTCCTTCTCCGGGCATCGCGTCCTCCTTTCGTGAATCGTAGCCGCGTGCGCGGGGTCCCGGCGCTTGCGGTAGTCGCTTTGTGGCCGCGGCGTCAGCGCGCCGCGCTGCGGCGGCCGTCGAACAGGAGCCACGCGATCCAGTCGAGCAGGTCGGCCGCGGCGGGGCTGGTCTCGATGACGACGGCGGCCTCGGTCGGCATCTCCGTGTCGGCGTCCGGGTGGAACGTGCGCAGCTCGGGGGCGCCGATGGGCATCTGGTCGTCGGCGAGCGCCACGTAGAGCTGGAACAACTGCACCGGGCTGCCCGGGTCGCAGTCGAGCGCGATCCGCACCTCCCTCGGCTCCCGCGTCTGCCCGGCCCGCGGCGGCCAGCTCTGCCAGCGCGTGCGCCACCAGGTCCGCCGGATCGTTCGGACCTCGGTGATGTGCCGCAGCCACTCGCAGTCGGCCGCGCGCAGGCGTTCGCCGTCGTGGACGGCCCAGCGTCCGGCGCTGTCCGTCCCGGCCGCGGTCAGGTGCTCGCCGGGGGCGCTGCAGCCTTCCGGCCACGTGCCGTTGAGCAGCCAGTCTTCGGTCCGGCGGGCGTCCCAGGCGCGCCTGAGGAGGGGGATGGTCTCGGGAGGGGGTGCGGGGCGGCGTAGGCGCAGCTCGTAACCGCTGGTGGCGTCGTTCATCGGCCCGTCCAGTCGCGCACTATTGCGCCGGGCCCGTCCGGCTCGCCGCCGGCGTCCTCGATGCAGCCGGCGCAGACGAGGACGCCCGCAGGGGAGTAGGGGACGTAGCCGGTTTCCACGAGCACGATCGTCCCGCACTCGACGCATCGCTCGCCGCTGATGGCCGCGCGCTCGTCCTCGTCGTCGACACCTGCCTCGTCCAGCAGGGTCTCGACCTCCAGCTCGTCGCGCCGCCGCTGGGCGCGCTCGGCCGCGCGCTGCGCATTCCGCCAGTGGCGGCGGTTGATTCCGATGGCTTGGGGCATTTCGTGGCGGTCTCCGGTCATTGGGTCTCGTGGCGTGCGAGGACGGGGTAGGCGTCGATGACCCGGCCGAGCGTGGCCGCGTCGGGGACGAACACGCGCGCCCGGTACTGGACGATCTCCGTCAGGCACCCGAGCGCCTTCAGTCGCGGCACGATCTCGGGATTGCGGTGCTCGATCTCGGCGCGCACGGCGCCCATGTGGCGGCGGCCGGCAAGCACCAGGTCGCCGTCGAGCAGGTACTTCGAGCGGCGGGAGATGAGCTCCTCCATCCGCTCGCCGGGGGTCAGCTTCCCGGCGCCGGATGTCCCGAGGCCGAGCTTCATGCGGACGGCGTCCATCTGGCCGGCCGTCAGGACCCTGCCGATCAGGCTCGTCCCGCAGTCGGTCGTGAGGCGGTAGACGCGGACGTCGGTGCCCGGCAGCTTCTGCCAGATCGGCAGCAGCACGCCCGTGACGAGCCAGAAGCGGGACTCGCGGAACTCCGGGAGCGCCGCGCACTGCGCGGCCCACGCCGTCCGCCAGTCGTCCATCTCGATCGGCTTCCAGCCGGTCTTGAGGTCCTCCAGAGGCTCGGTCCGCCGGCTGGCGGGCTGGATGATGCGCCGGCGCTTCTGGATCGTGCCGTCCTCGAGGGTCTGCGAGGGCGCCCCCGTGACGAGCGCGATGTTGCCGGACCGCGTGTTCCGCAGCAGGACGGCGCCGACCCCTCCGTTGGCGTTCGCCGCCGCGTAGATCTCCAGCGCCGCACCGACCGTGGTCGGCCGCAGCCGGTCGCGGCGGAGGATCTCGACGAGGTGGACGGAGGCCCCGCCGGGCGCCTCGGCCGTCTCGGTGGCGACCAGCTCCAGGCCGGCCGCGGTGATACGTTCGACGCCGCGGTTGTAGGTGCCGGCCTGTATTGCTCCTTCAATGTTGGCGTCGACGAGCTGCTCGAGGTGCGCGAACAGGTGGTTCTGCTCGTCGATCTCGAGCGCCAGCAGGCGGTTGAGGAAGGTGTGCATGGGCGGGAGGTCGGTGAGGAGCTGGCCCTCGCCGTCGGTGATCGACAGTCCGGTCTCCTCCTCGAACGAGTCGGCCGACCAGTTCTCGATGCGGCCGGCGTACAGGTCGCGGTAGAAGGCGCGCAGGGCTGCCTTGGCGTACTCGGACTCGAAGTTGTCGGCTTCACGGAAGAGCGCCGCGTTGTCGTCGCCCATCCCGCTCTGCGAGTCCTTCTGCCCCCGCGTGATCGCCCCGAGGCTGTGGATGCGCCGCGCGATGGTGGAGGTGAACCGCCGCTCTCCCTTGACGTTGGTGGTGACGGGCGAGAACAGCGGCGCGCTCTTCTGGCGGGTGCGGTGCGTGCGGCCGAGGCCCTGGATGGCCTGGTTCGCCTGCCAGCCGGCCTCGAGCAGGTAGTGGCGCCGGCGCCTCGTGTTGGCGCACGCCAGGTCGGCGTGGTAGGAGCGGCCCGTGTTGCCCGCCCCCGAGAAGACGAGCGTGCGCTTCTTCCCGTCCATGAACGCCTGGGTCTCGTGGAGGTTCGCGCTGGCGGGGCGGCTCTTCACGGCGAGCCGGTCGCCGCGGCCGTCGCCTGAGATCCGCAGCACGCGGCGGGAGCGTCCCGTGACCTCGGCGACGTCGTCGTGCCCGAAGTGGTGGAGGAGCTGGTCGAGGGCGGCGCCGATCGGGGGCATGCTGGCGAGCTTCTCGACGAGGGCGTCCCGCAGGTCGACGGCTTCCTGGGACAGCACGGGGTTGCCGTTGCTGTCGCGGGCCGCGCGGGTGTGGACGTTGCCTTCGTCGTCTTCGTACTCCTCGTGGAGGTTCACGGGAAATGCGTGCATCAGGTAGTCGAGCACGTACTCCCTCGGCGTGAGGTCGACGGAGAGGTCGTCCCACTCGCTGGTCGGGATCTGGGAGATCCGGCGCTCGGTGAGCGCTTCCCCGGTCGAGACGATCTGCACCACGGGCGCGAAGCCGCTATTGAGGTCGTCCTCGATCGACGCGATCAGCGTCGGGCACTTCATCGAGGTGAGCAGGTGCGAGAAGAAGCGCTGCTTGGCGAGCTCGAACGCGGAGCGCGCCGCGGCCTTGGCGCGGGCGTTGCAGACGTCGCCGGTGTCGATGCCGGTCGCCTCGAGCGCGGCGGCCAAGTTGTGGTGGATGATCTTGAAGGCCCTCGCGTACTCGTTGTAGATGGCCGTCTGCTCGGCGGTGAGCACGTGCTCGAGGATGTCGACCTCGACGCCGGTGTAGGACAGCGCCCGCGCCTGGTAGCGGCCGAGGGCCTTGAGGTCCCTGGCGACGACTTCGAGCGCGGCGACGCCGCCGGCGTCCATCGCCTGCACGAAGTCGGTCCGGGCCGGGAAGGGCGTCTCCGGCGTGCCCCAGAGGCCGAGCCTGCTCGCATAGCAGAGGCCGTCGATCGTGCTGGCCCCGGTGGCCGACGAGTACACGATGCGCGCCTGCGGCAGGGCGTTCTGCAGCCGCACGCCGGCCCGTCCCTGCTGGCTGGGCGCGATGGCGCCGCGCGCGCCCTTCCCGCCGGCGGCCCCCGACAGCGCGTGCGACTCGTCGAACACGATCACGCCGTTCCAGGCGTGCCGCGCCTGCTCGTCGAGACTGCCGGCGAGCCACGCGACGATCTGCTCGAGCCTCGACGGGTTGCCGTCGCGGCCGGCGGACCGCAGCGTCGCGTAGGTCGAGAACAGGATGCCCGTGGCGCGGTCGATGGGGTCCTTCTGCCGCCACTTGTTGACGTGCGCGATGTCGCTCGCGCGTCCTCCCAGGGCCGTCCAGTCGCGCTGGGCGTCCTCGATCAGCTTGTCGGAGGCCGACAGCCAGAGCGCCCTGCGGCTCCCCTGCAGCCAGCGGTCGAGGATGATGCCGGTGACCTGGCGCCCCTTCCCGCAGCCGGTCCCGTCGCCCAGCATCCAGCCGCGGCGGAGCGCGGTGGGCTTGCTCCACGTGATGTTGCTCTCGGCGGCCGGGTCTCGGCGCGAGACGTCGGTCGCCTGCGGGCCGTCGGGGCCGAGGTAGCGCACGTTGTCGTAGTCGCTGTCGATCGAGTACCGCCCGGGCAGGTCGGCCGAGTGCGCCTCGGCCGCGAGCACGACGGACTCGAGCTGGGCGTCGGACAGCGTGCCGTCGGTGACGAGGTGGGCCGGCAGGACCGGCCGCGCCGCGGGGCGGCGGTGGTCCACGGCGCTCATCGCTGCCGACTGCACCAGCGTCGTCGGGTGGCGCCTAGCGCTGCCGATGATCGCCACCGAGGGCGTCCAGGGGTGGTACGGCCGGTCGTCGTCGATGACGGCGGCGTCGCTCGTCCTGCGGCTGGTGTAGGCGAGCGGCTGGGCGTCCCGCCAAGCGGCGGGATCGCCGGCGGCGGGGCTGGGCGGGGCCTTGCGGGGTTTCCGCCGCCGCCGCGGGGCGGCCCCGTGAGCCGTTGGCCGCGGGGCCTCGGCGTCGCCGAGCGGCAGGCGCGGCGGCAGGGCGTCGAGCGCAACGGTGAGCAGCTCCGCCGCGCTCGCGGCGGTCTCCGTGATGGCGACGGTCCCCCGGGCCTTCTCGCCCGGCTTCTCGAGGACGGTGAGGCGGGTCTCGTACGTGGTGCCCCGACTGCGGTACAGCCGCCCCGCGATGGGGCTGGTGAAGAGCACGTCCGGCGCGGGCTGGCGGCCCGGGAACGCGTCTCCCCAGCCGTTCGTGCCGGGGTCGCGGCTGGCCGCGGTGATCGCGACGAGGCGCCCGCCGGGCCGGAGCGCCCGGTACGCGGCCGCCACGTGGCGCAGGTCGGTTCCGCTCGCGACCTTCGAGGAGCCGGCCGACCGGGAGAACGGCGGGTTCATGACGACGACGCTCGGCCGCAGCCCCGGCAGCAGGTCGGCGATGTGCTCGGCGTCGTGGCGGCTCACCTCCGCGCCGGGGAACGCCAGTTGCAGCAGGCCCGCCCGCGTGCTCGTCAGCTCGTTGAGCGCCAGGCGTCCGCCGTTGGCGGCGTCCAGGCCGAGCGCGGCCGCGGCGGCGAGCGTGCCGGTGCCGGCTGACGGTTCGAGCACGACGTCGCGGGCGGTCACGCCGGCGCAGGCGGCGACGCACCAGGCGAGCTCCAGAGGCGTCGAGAACTGCTGGAAGCGCTGCTGCACGTCGTCGCGGCGCGTCTGGGGCGGCTCCAAGAGTGCGATTCGCGCGATGAGGGCCAGGGCCTCGGCCGGGTGCGCGGCCTTGGCGATCATGGCCGGCCCGAAGCGGCGCAGCAGCAGCGTGGTCGCCACCTCGCCCGCTTCGTACGCCTGCTTCCAGAGCCAGGCGCCCTCGGCGTCCGTGCCGCCGAACGCGGCGGTCATGGCGTCCCGCAGCGCCCGGGCGTCGATGGCGCGGCCTTCCTCCAGGTAGCGCAGAAGCGAGGCGCCGGCGCTGAAGATGCGCTGCGCGGTTTCGGACGCCGTGGCGCGGGGTGGTCGTAGCGGTCCGTGCACGTTGTTCCTCCGGATCGGGTTCGCCCGAGGGCCGGCGCCGGGCAGTGCCGCAGCCGAACCGCGGCACTGCCCGGCGCTGTGGCCGGCCCCCCGGGCAGTCGGTGGGGTCGGTTGTCCGTCAGCCGTTCATCCAGGCGGGGAGCTCGGCGGCGGGGGCGATGTCGGCGGGATCGGACTCGGCGGCGGGGGCGCGGGCGGGCTCGAATCCGGGCGGCGCCCAGCGGAGCGCCCGCTGGCGGGGGTCGTCGGCGAGCTTGAGCGAGTCGGGCGGCGGGCTGCTGCCGAAGGCGGCGGCCATGGCCTGCGCGAGGGTCTCCTTCCGGTAGTTCTCGTGGGCCTCGGCCCACTGCTCACCCAGCGTCTCGGCAGCGACGGCGAGCATTTCCCGGCGCCCCATGCGGCGCCAGAAGTGCTCGAGGTCGGGGCGGTAGAGCTCGTGGAACGGGATGTCGAGCGCCTCGACAACGGCCTCGGTCTCGGCGCGGGCGTCGGGGTCGAAGGCGAGCTGGGGCTTGAGCGCCCGGGCGATGGCCGCCGCGAACTGCCTGCGCCGCTCCCTGGGCTTGAGCGCGCGGAACTGGAGCAGCCGCTCCCGCGGCGTGGGTGCCTGCAGCCAGTCGAGCTTCAGGTCGGCGGCCTCCGCGGCCAGCATGCGCGCCCCGGGAATTCGCTGCGCGACGGATTTCCCCTCGTCGGGGTCGACGCCGTCGGGCACGTCCCGCGTGGTGGTGATCTCGATCGCCAGGGGGCCGTCCGGCCTGCCGCCGAAGACGGCCGAGGCCAACTGGTACGCGGCGAGGTCGAAGGCGAGCTCGAGGTCGCACTGGAGGCAGGCCTTGACGATGGCGGTGCGGATCAGGCGCAGGTCGTCGGCCAGGCCCAGCCGCAGGCCGGCGTCCTGGGTCGCCGCGGTGCGCTCGTCGGGCTCGCTGTGCTCGTACTGCGGCGGGCGGTAGCCGGCGGCGGGAGGGGGCGCGGGCGGCCCACCGCGCTCGGGGGCGGGCGTCGGGGGCGGCGGGCCGTCGTCGGGTGCGGCCGCGGCCGTGGGTTCGGCGGGCGTCGGCGGCGGGGCCGGGTCCGCCTCTGCGCCGGCCGCGCCGGCGGCGGGGACCGCGGCCTCGGGGGCGGCGCCGGGGGTGTCCGGGGCCGGGCCCGGCGTCGGGGGTGCGGGCACGAGGTGTTCGTCCTGCCGGCGCACCAGGCCCCGGTGGATGACCAGCTCGCCCTGGCTGCCGATCGTCACGATGCACCCGGAGCAGGCCATCAGCTCGGGGCCGTACGACTCGCGGGAGTGCATCTCGTCGTCGAGGGCCTCGGCTTCGGCCTCCAGCTTCTCGATCTCGGCGGTGAGGCGGTCGCGCTCGGCCGTGTTGCCGGCGTCGTCGCCGTCGGCGTAGGCGGCCTGCTTGAGCCGGTCGATCTCGGCCGTCAGCTCCGCGAAGCGCGAGCATTCGGCGTCGGTCGGGGGCTCGGGCTTGCCCTTGACGCGCCCGAACTGCCGGGTCACGTCCCACGCCGCCTCGAGGATCGTGTCGATCCAGCGCCAGCCGCCGCCGAGCTTGCGCCGCGCGCCGTCCAGCTTCCTGGAGGCGAGATCATCGAGGAGCTCCGCGTCGCGGATCAGCACGCTCCGGTCGTCCTCGGCGGCGAACAGGTCCTCTTCCACGGTCCCGCCGGCGGCCTTGTACGCCTTCAGGCCCACGAACCGCGCGCGGGCGGATGCCGCGGACACGAGGCCGCGCTGCAGCTCGTTGCGGATCCACCCGGCCGTCGCCGTGTACCCCTCGTGGCTGCGCACCTTGCCCAAGACGTCGAGCTGGCGGGTGCGGTCCGGCGTGGCCGCGAACGCCTCGAGCTGGTCGAGCGTCAGGTCGCCGTCGCGCGCGTGCCCGAGGATCTCCGGGGCGATGCCGCCGAGGCGCAGCCGCCGCTGCACCGTCCGGGCGGTCAGGCCGAAGCGGTTGGCGATCTCGCGGGCGCTGAGGCCGCGCTCGAGCAGCGTGTGGAACGCGGTGAACTCGTCCACCGGGTGCATGTTCACCCGCACCAGGTTCTCGGCCGCGCTGATCTCCTCGTCGATCGCGTCGTCCGCCATCACCCGGCACGGTATCGGCGTCGCGGTACGGAACCTGCTCTTGCGCTTCTTCGCCAGGGTCCGGAGGGCCCGCAGCCGCCGGCCGCCGCCGACGACGTGGAAGGTCTTCCCGTCATCGTGCGCACGCACCACGAGGTTCTCGATGAGCCCGTGCGCCTCCAGGGACGCTTCGAGCTCGGGCATGGCTTCCGCCGGGGCTGCCGTCTTGCGCGCGTTGCGGTCGGACGGCTCCAGGTTCCGGAGGGGTATCCACCGGATTTCGTCGTTCTGTGGCATGTCAGCTTCCTCCGTGCGCCTGGGCGCGGCGGATCCCGATGTCCAGGCAGCGGTGGGCGTGGACCGTGGCGGTCATCATCACCAGGTCTCCCGGAACGCTCGTCTTGCTGAAGGCCCGCTCGGCCGCGCGCACCTGTTCGGCCAGCGCCGCGAGGTTGGCGGGCACGCTGGCGGCGGCCGCCGGCGGCGCCGCGGCCGCCGCCGCGGTCAACAGCCGCGCGGCCTCGGCGGGGCTGGCGTCGCCGGTTTCGAGCTCGTGGGCGAGCTGCCGGCAGACGTGGCTGAGCGGCTCGGCGCCGCGGGCGATGGCGTCGGCGAGCCAGGCGGTCAGGTGGTCGTCCACCGTTCGTGTGGTCGTCATGCGTTCGTTGCTCCTTGCTCTTGCGGGGGCAGCGGGGGACCGCGCCGTCAGGCTGGCAGGCGGGTCGGTGCGCTTCGGCCGGGTCAGGCTACGGCTGGCGTCGATTGCCGTCTCGAAGGCGGCGATCAGCGTGGCGTGGCAGGTCTCGTGGTGACGCGGAGGCGATGGCCTCGAGCTGGACGGGGGCCGTCGGTGAGGTCGGGTTCGGTGTCGCGGTCGGCCATCCGGGCGCGCGCCGGGCGGTTGCGGACCGGTGTTCGTGGACGAGGAAGGACCGAACGGCGGGCAGGATCCGGCTGGGGTCGAGGACGGTGGGGAGCGCTCGAACCGCCGAACGACGGGTCAGCCCTCGCCGGCCCCGGCCGCCGGTGTCCGGTCGCTCTTCAACGTCGCCCGTTCGTTGTGCGAGTCGCGGCGGCGCCGGGGTGGCTCACGCTGACGGCGTGCTATTCTCTCGGCTCGTTTGCACCACCGCCTTGCGGGTTCGCCCGGCGCCGCAACCGGGCGATTCCTGGAGCCCAGACATGCGTTGGCTGGCCGGGTATTCGGAGTGGAGGCTCGTCGTCGGCGTGGTGCCTGCGCTGCTCGCGGTGGTGACGGTCGAGTTGCTTGTCGGTCCCGAGATCGTCGAGCTGCTTGTGGGCGGGCTCGTCGAGGGCGTGGACGCCGAGCCGCGGTTCGCGCGCGGCATGATCATGATGGCCGCGCTCACCGTCTGCTACGTCGCGCTCTGTCTGGCGCTACTTGCCTACTATTGCAGCGGCGTCGCGGCCAGCGTCCTGCCCGCGGACCGAAAGCGGCGGCTGGCGGCTGCGGGCATCGTCGCGTGGATCGGGTTCCACGGCGTTCTCGCAGGCTTGGCCGTCGCCGACCTGCAGCTCTATTCCATCGCCTACGATTCGATCGTGCGGATCTACCAGGAAGCCGGCGGCCCCGTGGCGACGGCCATGACGGGCGATGCCGGCCTGCCCGGCGTTTCCCGTCACCTCATCTCCATTCTCCTGCCGGTCGCGTTCGGTGTCGCGGCGGTGTGCGCCGGCTCCTGCCACGCGGCCGCGATCGTCGAGGGCGCAAGCGGAAAGGACCGGGACGATGGCGGTCAGGCCGCGCGCGATGCGGCGGACAGGTTGGTCCATTCCCTGATCGCCATGAGCGTCCTGCTCGTCGGGAGCACGCTGCTGCTGACGCTGTACTTCCGTCTGCCGCAAGCCCTCTACGGGGCGGCTGAGGCAGCCGCGCCGGCCGGCGTCGAGTACCTGAACTTCGCCAACGCCGTCAGCATCTTCTGGGGCACTGTCATGACCCTGACGCTGGTTGCCGTGTACGCGCCGCATGCACTGGCGCTGCGGTCGCATGCGCCGGTGCCGCTCGGCGAGCTCCTGCAGAAGGGCGCCGAGAGCAGCGCGATGTACTCGGGCTTGGCGAGGAAGGCCGAGGTCGTCGTTTCCGCTCTCGCGCCTCTCCTGGCGGCGCTGACGACGCAACTGCTCTGAGGCCGGTACGCGCCGCCCGGCGGCGGCTAGCGGCCAGGCACGACCGTATGCTTTGGCGGGAGGTTGGCGGGGTTGTACTGCAGCGCCTCGTCGCTCATGCGCGCCCCTACGCTCTCGTGGACCAGGGCGCCCGGCGGAATGACCCTCGGCGCCGGCCGCCACAGGCGCCAGAAGCCCTTTCTGGAATTGTGGATGGGTCCCAGGGGATCGGGCTTGATCCGCTTGCGCCAGTCGGCCTTCAGGCGCAGGCGCTGGGCCTCCGCCTTCTCCAGCATCCACGCCAGGGCCACGTCGGAGACGCCCGACTCGGCGTACGAACCCCCGACATCGGAGTGGACCCCGGGGAACCAGACCTGCTCTATCGTTTGGTTCTCTCGCGCCGCTTGCCACAGGCTGACGGGAAACTTCCGGCGCCGCTCGTCGATGGAGATAGCGTGGTAACCGTATGGGATGTCGGGGTGCAGCGTGGTGTCGAAGAACTTCCGGCCCCAGAACCAGCCCATCGAGCCGACGGTGTCCCACACACCTATGAGGTGCGGACGGCACTCGTGGCAATAGGCCCGCTTGAAATCGGGTGCGAGCGGGTGCCGGGCGCGGTCGTTGTAGATCCTGGACGCGTACGGTATCAGGTTGACGCTGCCCTTCTGGAGGAGGCCGACCCGGTGCAGCATGCCCGCGAGCGCGCGCACGGTGTAGGCGCCCCTGCTGAAGCCGAACAGGAACAGCCGGTCGCCCGGCTCGTAGCGGTCCATGAGGTAGCGGTAGGCGTCCTCGACGTTCTGCTGGAGCCCGGCGCCGAACATCTGTCCCAGCAGGATGCCGAGATGGCGACCGAGCGTGCGGCCGAAGATGCTGAAGGTGCCGACGCCGGGGTCGTAGAAGGCGATCTGCTCCAGATCGCGGGCGGCTGCCTCGTACAGCTTGACGACGTTGGTGTTGTGCGGACCGTACTCGTTGCCGGTGCCGTCACAGCATACGACGATGTTCTTGGCCATGCGCGAACCTTCCCGGCGGCGGCCCGATCCTGGCACGCGGCCCGTGGCGCTCCGGTAGTTGCCGCACGGCAGTCAGGATCTCTCGCGGTGCTCACGCTCGTGACGCCTGCGCCGCCGCGGCGGGCTCGGTGGGAGGCTGGACCCCGGGCGCGTACCCGAAGGCAGAGGCGGACCCGAAGTGTACTCCATCACCGTACCACAGTGCGCGCCGCGGGGCGTCATGATCCGGTGTCGAGCGCGGGCCATCCCCGGTCCTGCATCAAGCGTTTCAGGCGCTCGTAGCCAGCCTGCCAGTGGTGACCCTTGCTCACCACGTAGCCGTTGTCGACGCTTCCGGCCATTTCGTAGGCGTGTTCCAGGTTGCGGTGCCAGTCAGCCTTGAAATGCCCGGCTCCGAGCCAGCCGAGCGCAAGCAGGTCGATGCGCTCCTCGTCCGCGAGGTCGCTCACCAAGCTGACCAGGCGCTTGTAGGCCGGAGAATCCAGGAAAAGGCCGACGTCGCCTGGCGAGAGGATGGCCGGACCCTCCGACCGTCCATCCACGTCGTCGACGACCCGCCGCTCCACTCTCTCGAAGAACTCGTACGCCTTGATCAGCTCCTCGACCTTGTCTCCACCGATGACTGGGGACGTGGCCGCCATCTCGATCCGGTTCGCCACCCCGGGCGACCCGATCGCCCAGACGTCCACGCCTGTCCCGGCAGCCTTCTTCGCGAACCGCTGATCGGCGGTGATCAGGACCGAGCTTGTCGCGTCAGCGTACGCCAGGTAGAGGCAATCGTAGACCGGATGGTCCATCTCCACGGCGATTCGCAGGGCCTTGTCCAGGAGGTCGCCGCTGTGGTGAAGCGTGACGGCGTCCGGAAGGCTCGCCAACCCCTCCAGGTACGGTTGCGCGTCCGGGGATCTCGCGCCGGTGAACCTTCTTCCAGATGGTGTTCGCGTACTCGACAGGCAGGACGTCGGGAGCGTGCAGACGAATCCGCGGGGCAAGTAGTTGACGTGCTTCGCCGGACTGCGGCTCCGTCAAGAACCACTTGGCGACGATGTTCGCATCGACCGTCAGGTTCACCGATCCCGATCTTCGCGGAGCAAGGCGACGCTGTCGGTCTGGGGCGTACCGGCGGTCAACGATGCGATCTGCTGAACACGCTCGCGGAATTGAAGGATGCGGGAACGAGGATTCACGCGCTCCGCCAGCACGTGCCGGATCTCGCCCTCAAGCGAACGCTGATTCGCTCGGGCTCGCTCTTGAAGCCGATCGAGCACGTGGTCGTCGATGTTGCCGATGGTCAGTCTGGCCACACTTCCATCCGGAACAGCTATGCTTCTTCACCAATACGCTAGCATGGCGCCAGATTCTCAACAAGGCAGGGATCATCCCTGCGGGCGGGGGCGCCGGCGCCCTGGTGCTCGGCGCTGGCGTTGCGCCGAACCAGTTGGGTCGCGTGCGACATCGGTCCCTGCCGTCAGGCGGTCGGGTCGCGAACGGCGGCAAGCGCGTCGGTGAGCGGGAGATGGGCGTGCGAGCGCATTCCGGCGCCCGCCCGCGGGGTCAGGAGCGCCCCTTCTTCGCGGCGGGGCCGTCCCAGGCCCGCAGGCCCGGCATCGTCCACTGTTCGACGCGCTCCCGCGCCTCGGCGTCGAGCGCGGCCCGGCCCTGCGGGTCCTCGCCGAAGACGGCGGCCATGTCGGCGGCGAGCTGCCCCTTCTTGTGGCTGCGGCGGGCCTTCGCCCACTCCTTGCCGACGACGGCCTCCGCGATCTCGAGCATCCGGGCGCGGGTCAGGCGCTTCCAGAAGTACTTCTCGGTGGGCCGGACCGCTGTGGCGAAGTCGATGTCGAGGAGCTCGACCACGCGTTCCCCGATCGGCATCGGGCGGTGCTGGTTGGCGGCCTGGTTGTAGAGGGCGGCCGATACCGCCCGGGCGAACAGGTCCTGCTTCTCGGCGTCGGGGAGGGCGCGGAACGCGTCGAAGCGCTTGAGGTCGTCGCCGAGCTTCATCCACTGGCCGGCCGGCGGGCTCTCGAGCCTCTCGCCGGGGTTCGCGGCGGCGAAGTCGTTCTCGCTGGTGCGGCCGATCGGGCGCAGGCTCGTGCGGACGAGGCGGATGTCGGCCGGGCGCTCGGTGCCGCGCGTCGAGGTGTCCATCACCAGGAGGTACGCCGCGAGGTCGAACGCCAGGTCGAAGTGCCTGGCCAACGCGCTGCGGACGATGCCCGTGCGGATCGCGGCGAGGTCGTCGATGACGGCGGTGCTCAGGCCGGCAACCTTGGCGTGCTTGGCCTCGGGGCTCTGGTGGTTGCGCGTCGTGCGGGTCGTCCACGGCTCCTCGAACCGCTCGTCGAAGGCCGGCTCCGGCGCGGCGGGCTCTCCGCCGCCGTCCGCGGGCTTCGCGCCGTCCGCAGGCTTCACGTCGTCCGCGGCCTTCGCGCCGTCCGCGTCGGGGGTGTCCGCCGGAGCATCGGTCGGAGCGTTGGCCGCCTTCTTCTTCGCGATCTTCTTCGGCTTCGCCGGCACGTCCTCGGGGAGCACGAAGCCCGTGATCACGTCCGCCCGCGCGCCCTTGAGGGTGACGATGCAGCCGGCGATACGCATGTCCTCGGGCCGGTACTTGATGCGGGCGGCGATGCGCGCCTCGAGCTTCTCGTACTTGGCGTTGAGCTCCTGGCTCCGGGCGTACGCCTTGCCCTGCTCGGCCGGGTCCGTCGGCGGGCTGTCGGCGAGGTCCTGCATCTCGTCGGCGAGCTTGTCGAGCCGCTTCCGCTCGGCGTCGGTCGCTGTCCCAGCCGCGCCGCGGAGCCTGTGCAGCGTGTGGATGCGGTCCCAGTCGGGGTCGATCTGGATCTCGACCCACTTCCACCGCTTCGCGAGTCGGTCGGCGGTCTTCTTCAGCTCGGCCTCGGCCAGCTTCACGAGGAGGTCGCGGTCAAGCAGGTACACCGCCTCGTCGTCGTACTGGCTGAACAGGTCGCGCTGCACGCGGCCGCCCGCCTTCTCGTAAGCCTCCAGGCCGACGAACGACGCGAGTCCGCTGCTCCCGATGACCGCGCCCTCGGTGAGCTGCTGGCGGATGTGCTCGGGCCACGCGCCCCCGCCGCCGCGGGCCTTCGCCCAGACGTCGAGCTGCGCCTGGCGGTCGTCGGTGACGGTGAAGGCCATCAGCGTCTGGAGGTCCATGTCGTCGTTGCGGTACGCGGCCAGCAGCTCCGGGGCCACCGTCCCCAGCCGCATCAGCTTCGTGACCTGCCGCTCGCTGACGCCGGCCCGCGCCGCGATCTCGGCCGCCGTCATGCCCTTGGCGCGCAGCCGCGCGTACGCCTCGTACTGGTCGGCCGGGTGCATCGGGGCGCGCTTCTCGTTCTCGTGGAGCGACATCTCGGCGGGGTCGGCGTCGCCGGTGTAGACGCGGCACGGCGCGACGTACCCGGGGCGGATCTCGCCGGCCTCGGCGAGCCGCTGCAGGGCCGTCAGCCGCCGGCCGCCGGCGACCACGGCGAAGGTGTCGTCGCCGCCGGGGACGACGAGGAGGCTCTCGAGGACGCCAAGGGAGAGGATGCTCGCCTGCAGCTCCTTGTCGTCCTCGGGGTCGGCGCTCGCCTTGCGGACGTTGGCGGCCGACAGCGTCAGGTGTTCCAGGGGGATGTTCCGGTTCGTGAGTTTCATCACTTCGTGTGCCTCGTTTCGAGTTCGTTCAGCAGGGCGGTTGCCGCTTCGGTCAGGTCGAGGGCGGCGTCGTGCGTCCTCGAGACCGAGTAGCAGCCTTCCTCGTCGGAGAGCGTCCGCTGCGCTCTTTCGACGGCGGCCCGCAGCGCGGCCTCGGCGCCGGCCGCGGCCGCGGCTCGCGCCGCACCCGCGTCGGCGGGTCCGGCGAAGCGTCCTGCGGCGTGCCTGGCCCGCTCCTTGACGGCGCCCTGCCATTCGGGGTCGCCGCCGCGGGCGGGGTCGGTGTGTCTGGTCAGGCAGTCGAGCGCGGTGGTCCAGCGGGTCCGCAGGCGGTCGAGGCGGGCGTCGCGGGCGTCGCGGGCGGCGGGGCTTGTCGGGGAGGGGCCGTCGAGGACGTACTGGTGGGTGGCGGCGGCCAGGGCCAGCTCGTCCTCGAGGTACTGGCGCCTGGTGATCAGGTCGAGCGCGGTCATGCTGCCCGTGCTCCGGGGCGTCTCATGCGCCGGACAAGGCGCTCGATGGGCTCCCGCGTCCACCTGGCGGCTTCCAGGCCGACACCGGCCTGGGCCGCGGCCCAGGCGGCGGCCGCCAGCAGCACCTGGCCGTGGCAGGCCAGCGGGGCGCACCAGCACACCAGCGGACGGCCGTCGAGCTCCGCGAGCTCGGCGCGCGTCAGCCTGCCGGTGCGCAGCCTGTGGACGAGGTCCGCGCGGTACAGGGCGATGACGCGGAGCCGGTCGCCAGCCGTCAGCTTGAAGGGGTTACCCCACCGCGAGGGGCGGCCGATGTAGACCTGGTGCGGCCTGGGCCGGTCGGTGCGGCGGTTCAGGATCATCGCCGGCGGCTCGGTGGGCCTGCCGGCGGGAAGGTTCGATGCGAGGGCGCAGTTCGCCCTCGACAGGCTTGGCATGTCGCGTTCTCCTTCGGTGACGGGGGCGGTGTCCGCGCCGGGCGCGGGCGGCGTCGGGCGGTCGGGGCGTGGAGGGGCTGCTCGCGCTGGACCGTCTCAACGACGCGATCGAGCGCCGGTCGAACTACCGCTTTCGGTCGCAGCTCGGGCAGTACACGAGGGCGGGCATCCGCGGCGGCCGCCGGTCGTCGTGGACTGGCGAGTGCTTGATCTCGTCGCACGCGAAGCAGCGCACCCGGCCCTCGTGGTCGTAGAACGGCGCTTGGCGGCACCACGGCGGCGTTGCCGTTCGCCGGCCGGCGGGTGCCCGGGGGGCCTTCAGGACGATCCGGTCGATGCGGTTGCGGTTGTCGAGGCGGGCGGCGATTGCGGCGCGGTCGGACCAGGCGTCGGGGGGCAGGGGGTCGGCGTCGCCGTCGATGTCGATGTGCAGCCAGACGGGCTCGACGGGGGCGCCGGCGGCGTTCCCCCACGCCCGGGCGACGCGGCGCTCGATCCCGGTCGCCTCGAGCATGGCCCGCGCCGCGAGGCGTTCGGCGGGCTGGCTCTGGCTCCGCGTCAGCGTCAGCTTGGCGTCGAGCGCGATCTCGCGCGTCACGTCGCCGGCCGGCAGCTGGGTCCGTTCGCGGACGAGGGTGACGGTGCGGGTGACGGGGTCGTCGCCGCCCGTGCGGAGCGCCTCGTACGCCCGGAGCGTTCCGGCGACGCCGCGGTACTCCCGCAGCTCTCTCGTCTCGCCGGTGCAGGTCACCGTGTCGAAGCCCTCGAGGCGGAGCCGGCGCAGCTCCTCGTCGCACAGCGCGACGGGCCAGTCGGGGCTCTCCGGGTCGTCACCGTTGGCGATGTAGACGGCCCACTCGTCGGGGAGCCAGACGATGCGGGTCTCGGTGCGGGGCGCCGTCGCCGGCGCGGAGCGATTCCTCGGGGCCGCCGGGGCGCCGCCGCCGGCTGTTTCGGGGTCCATTCATGCATCCTTTCGAGCACGGCTCGGCCGGTGCGCCAAGCGCTCCGGGCATCGCTCGGGGTTGCCGCGGGGGAGTCGCAGAGACCTGGCCGGTTTCTCGGTGCGGACTCGTCCGCGGGGCTGTACGCCCCGCTTGTCGGGAAGGCTGCGGCCGGCGACCGGCGTTGTGCTCGCGGGCCGCGAGCGGTCAGAAGCGTTCGACGCGGACGTCGCCCGCGCTCACGGCGATCCAGGGCGCGAGCCGGTCCGCGACGTGGATCACGAGGGCGATGTCGGCGGCCGAGGCGTCCTGCGCCGCCGCTTGCAGGCGCAGGTACGCGTCGAGCGGCTGGCCCGCCTCGCTCGCCGGCCCGGTCAGCGTCGTCACCGCGCCGCTCCGCAGCGCGATCAGCGTCCGGGCGGCGCTCTCCGGCGGGAGCCTGCGCAGCAGCGCGGCGCGGCGGGGGTGGCGAGGGTCGTTCGGTGATGGCGGGGGACCAAGCCAGCCGCCGATGCGCTCGTACGGCGTGCCGCGGCGCACGCGGATGCGCGGCCGCTGGTCGTCGTCGGCGCGGCTGATCGCGACGATGGCGCGGCCTGTGGGGCAGCCCCCGCGGTAGTCCGTGGCGTCGGCCAGCCACTGGCGGGCCTCGCCGCTCGACAGCGCGAGCCCCACCCGCGTATGCCCGCGCCGGGTGATCACGGTCGTTCGGGTGCCGCGCGTCAGAGCCATCGGCACACCAGGCTCCTTCCGGGGGCCGGCGCCGGCCGGCGTTCGCGGGCGCGCGGCCGGCGGTCTGACGCGGTGTTGCGGCGGAGGATGTCGGCGATCCAGGCGGTCACCGCGTCCGCCAGCGCGCCGCCGTCCCCAGGGTCCCCGCCGTTGGCCGCCGCCGCCAGCCGGGCGGCGTCGAGCTCGCGGCCGAAGTGCGCCATCGCCGGCTCGTCGATGTAGGCGGCCACCGACTGCGGGTCGCCGCCGCCGAGCCCCGCCGGCGGGCGGAGGCCGCCGTCCGGCCAGACGAGCCAGTGGCGGGCCTCGGCGGAGGTGGCGCGGAGGAGCGCGCCGACCGGCACGCGCTGCGGGACGGCGGGGTCGAGGAGCGTCCCCGTCCACGGCTCGGGGCCGGCGATCACGTCGCTGACGACGATGGCCGGCTCGTCGATCCACGGCCGGGGCGTCGCCCACCGCAGGGCGCCGTGGCGGCGTTCGCCGCAGGCGAGCTGCGCCAGGCGTCTCGGCGTCAAGCCCCTGGGCCGGACGCGGGCGTTGCGCAGGGACCGTCCGGCCCGGTGGACCACGTAGTCGCCCGGGCGGGTCGGCACGGCTGGATACAGTCCGAACATGGTCGATGCTCCTTTCCGTTTGGTCGTGTCCGTGGGTCGTGGCGGGCGCACGGGTCCCTGCGGCGGAGGTCGATCGCCGCCGCGGGTGCGCCGCCGGTTGCGGGACGTTCAGCGGGTGGGCTGGTGCTCTCGCCGGGACCGCGGGGCTTCGAGGGCGCGCGGCCGCATTCCTTCCGCGGGTGCTTCGGGGCTGCGGGAGGCGGCTGTCGACAGTCCCGCCCGATCGAGGGCGCGGGTCA
Source organism: Vicinamibacterales bacterium (assembly GCA_965222265.1). Lineage (GTDB taxonomy): Bacteria > Acidobacteriota > Vicinamibacteria > Vicinamibacterales > UBA8438 > JAAXGX01. The sequence continues at coordinate 1,832,262 of CBDCTP010000003.1, read as the reverse complement.
CGGACCGGGCGAGCTTGAGGGCCGCCTGCAGCTCGGCGGGGCCGATCCCCCGGGTGAGGACGCCGAGCGGGTCGTGCTCGAGGCGGTCGCGGGTGGTCCAGGCGTCGGCCCCGAGGAGCGTCGCCCGGGCGGGGCTGTTCGTGACGAAGAGGGCCCGCCGCACCGTCTCGGGGTCGGTGACGCGCTGCCGGCGCGCGGCCGCCCGGACGATGCGGGCGGCCGGCTCCGCGAGCCGGACCTCGTTGGTGACGAACCGGTCGACCGCGTCGTAGCGGCCCGGCCGGCGCCGGCGCGTCTTCCCGGCCGCCCGCGGCGCCGGGTCGGGCGCCCGGCGCTCGGCTTCGGCCTGCGCCAGGTGGTGCTCGATCCCGGTGGGCCGCCTCGCCACGCCCTCGCAGCGCTCGATATCGATCCCGTGGAGCTCGGCGAGGTCGCGCACCGCCTGGGTGTGGGCGCTCCAGTCGCCGCCGCATTCGAGAACGATGTGCGGCTTCGCGGCCAGGAGCCTCGCCGCGCGGCAGGCGGGCGGCTCGGGTCCCGGCCGCTCGTCCCGGCGGGGGCCGGGGTCGATCCCCGCGTGCCCCCGCCCGGCAGCCCACGCGAGGGCGGCTCCCGTCGCCGGGTCCCCTCCCGCGATCACGGCGACGTCGGCCCTGCCGGCGGCCAGCTTGTCGAGCCGGCGCTCCAGCGCGGCCGCCTCGTCGCCGCGCAGGGCGCCGGTCACGAGAATCCGGTACGCGTCGGGCGCCGCCTGCCGAGGCCTCGCGTCGAGCAGCTCGGCGACGTCCGGGGGAAGCCCCCGCTCGAGGGCGGCGTCGACCGCGGCGCGGAGCTCCCGCCGGTCCTCCGTCCCGAGGTCGACGACGGGGACGCCGTGGCGCCGGGCGAGGCGGACGGCGAGGCCGGTGCCGCCGCCCGCGGCGCCGCTGCGCGTCCAGCAGAGCACGACGTCGGCGGGCGGGGACGACCCGGGCTCGGCGCCGAGGACCTGGTGGACGTTCCTCAGCATGAGCTTCTGCGCGCCGTCCGAGAGCGTGTGCCACGCCGGGTGGCACTGCCGGGCCCGGTCGCGGTTGCGGGCGCTGTTGCGGCCGATGCGCGTCGCGCCGCCGGCGGTCCGGCCGTTGAACCCGTCCCAGGGGAGCCAGATCTCCCGCGGTCCTCCCGCGCGCCGGGCGCCGCGCTCGAACGCGCTGTCGGCGCCGGCCGCGGCACCCGAGCGCAGCGTCCACCCGCGGCGGGCCAGCGCCTCGGCGATCCGCTCCATCCTCTCGAGGATGTCCGGGGGCGTGCTCCTCGACCCGACGCCGGCGTAGATGCGGCCGGGCGCCGCGGTCTCGGCCGCGGCCGGCTCCCGGCGTTCGGCCAGTCCCCGCGTCTCGCGCAGCCAGGCCTCGGGGCTCTCTATCGCGGCCTGCGCCCTCGCCCGCCCCATGCCGGCGACCATCGCGGCGGTCTTCGCTTGGCACGCCAGCGCCCCGGCGCGGTGGAACTGGTCGCTGAAGGCGGCGTACTCGCGGAGGCGGTCGACGATGCCGATCCCCCACCGCGCGATCGCGCTCCGGGTCCAGAGCCAGTCGTAGAACGCCGAGTCGCTCTCCGTCGGCCAGCGGCGCCCCTCGTGCTCGAAGGCGGCCAGCGGCCCGTCCCGCCGCCGCTCCCGGTCGCGGCGTTTCGCGGCGTAGCCGGAGTCGCACCCGGGCGCGTCGGGTCCGCCGCCGCCGTAGCACTTGGCGGCCTGGTACACGGCCTCGACCGGCCGCCCCCGGATGTCGCCGGCGGCGGGCAGGTTCATCGCGCTCAGCTCGCGGCCGAGCGGGTCGCGGCGGCGGCTCGAGATCTCGAGGCTGCGGCCCGCGGGGGGACGGCCCCGCGCGGCGTGGAAGGGCGGCTGCGGGGACGGCTCGAACCAGGTTGTCATGGGCGGCCGACGGTGTTCGGTCATGCTATCAGTCTCCACACGGGCGCGAGACGCTCTCGTTCGCGTCGCGGTCCCGCTCGACCTCGTCGAGGGGCATCATCTTCTTCACGTGCAGGTCCTCGCAGGTGCAGCGCGGCCACAAGGCGCGTCAGCTCGGGATTTGTGGATGACCCGCGCGACGGGCGACATCGTTCCTGCTCGACCCACCGCTCCGACACCCTCCCGGGCGCACCGGTAGTGGTTGCGAGCGTTGCTCACGCGGGTCTTGCCGGGGTTCGGGTTGTGCGAGAGAGGCCGGTGGAGGCGGGAGCTTCAGCGGATGGCGTCGGCGGGCGGCCGTGTCCGCGTGCCGGTCACAGGCGTCCCATCTCCTTGAAGCTGCAGTAGCGGCTGCCGGCGAGGACGATGTGGTCGACGACCTCGATCCCCATCAGGGCGCCGGCCTCGACGAGCCGCGAGGTGAGCGCGACGTCGTCCACGCTGGGCGACGGGTCACCCGACGGGTGGTTGTGGAACAGGACGATGGCGGCCGCCCGGTGCATCGCCGCGGTCCGGAAGACCTCGCGCGGGTGCACCAGGCTGGCGTCGAGGGTCCCGATCGAGATGAGGACGGTCCGCAGGATGTGGTGCTTCGTGCTCAGGCTGATGATGCCGAAGCGCTCGACGGGGTGCGTCCCGTGCTCCGGCAGGAGGTAGGCGGCCACCTCGCGCGGCGACTTGAGGCGCGTCCCCTGCGGCGCGGGGCGCGTGAGGGTCCGGCGGCCGAGCTCGACCGCCGCGGCGATGACGGCGGCGGCCCTGGGCGTCACGCCGTCGATGCGGGCGAGGTCGCCGGCGCTCTCCTGCGGCAGAGTCTGCACCGCCCCGCACTCGCCGAGCACCGCGTCGGCGGCCCGGCTGCCGCTGGGGCCGGCGAGGATCGTCAGCAGCTCGACGTCGCTCAGCGTGCCGACCCCGTGCCGCTCGAGGCGCTCGCGGGCTACGAGCCCGGCGGGGCGCAGGTTGGTTCCGGCGGGGGAAGTCACGGGCGGCCGCCTCTCCGCGCGAGGGCGCGCCGCCACCGCCGCCGGGCCGCCCGCGACCGGGGCCTGGGCGGGGCGGCGGGCCGCTCGACCTCCCGGCCGGCGAGCCACCGCGCGATCGCTTCCGCGCTCGCGTGGCCGGGCTGCCGCTCGACGGCGCGGCGCAGCGCCGCCTCGGGGCTCGCCGCCGCGGCCGCGTGCAGCTCGGCGACGACCCGCTCCGCGTTCGCCGGGTCGTGCTCGATCCACCCGTCGTAGATGACGGCCCCGTTCGGCGCCGCCCGGTAGAGGCGCCACCCGCGGGCGTCGGGGACGTCGACCCTCGCGACGACGGGCGCCCCGACGGGGACGGCCGGGGCGACGTCCCGCGTGCCGCGGAGCGGGTTGCCGTAGGCGCTGCCCGAGAGCCTGTCGGTTCCTTCGCTCACCGCGAGCCGCCGCGTCCGGACCGCGCCGATCTTCACCCGCGGCCCGGGCTCGCCGTCGCCGTCGCAGTCGCTCTCGAGCCGGCCGTGGATCGGACGGCCCCGGGCCTCCTGCCCGAAGCCGGCGGCCAGCAGCAGCTCGGCGCGCGCCGGCACCTGCTGCGGGTCGAGTGTCACCTCGTCCATCGCGTTCTCCTTTCCCTGGGGGAGGTTCGTGGCGGCCCCTTGCCGGCCGTGCTCCTCGTCGTTGCCCCGCTCAGCGGGGCAAAAAAAAGCGCGCATGGCGCGCGCGAATTTCTCCCGTTCCGGCCGCCTGTCTTCGGCAGGCGGCCGGGTGGACCGGGGGCGAGGGGCAAGGGGTCGGGGTCACATGATGGATCGATCGTACCCCTGCCCCCAGCCCCCCCCAGTGCCCCCCTATGGGCCGGGTCTCCGGAGGTCGGGGAGACGGCCTGCGGGCCGTGGTCGCGCGGGTCACCCGGGTGGCGCGGCGTTGAACCGGTTGCCGCGAATGGGGGGATGGAGCGGTCGCGGGCGGTCGACGCGTCGGGGGTTTTGAGGCCGGCCGCGCCGGGTGTGGGGCGGCCCTGGGGCCCGCGTTCGTGGACCCTTCCCGGAGGGAAAAATGCACCCTGAGCGACTCCGGCCGGTTCGGGCGTCAGACGCGCTGCCCCCGTTTGTGTGGGGGCAGGGAGTCTTACGGCCCGGGCCGGGGTCGCTCAGGGTACTTCAACCCAGTCCCGGGGTTAGCCCCCGGGCCGCCTGGGTATCGCTCCAAGCTACTGTAGGGATTGGACTTGATGTCTCTCGCTCCCTAGCGACTCGGGGTCCGGGGTACGGCGTACGTCGACCCTCGGGCGTTTCCGGCCTGGGGGCAGGAACCGAGGCGCTCCGGGGGCAGGAACCCAGGCGCGTTTTCGGGTGGCCGCAAGCGTCGCCGGAGACGCTCTCCGCGGGTCGTGCGGGGACTGTCGCCAGGGGGCCAGTTCGAGCGTCGCTTGACGGCGGGGGTGGTGCGGCAGACTGGTCCTCGGGGCGGGTTCGGCGATGGCCCGCGTCGTTCGCGCCGGGCGTCGATTCGCGCCGCCTTCGGTACGGATCGGCGCGGCGTTGATCAGCGCCCTGACGCTGCGCCCGCCGGGGATCGGGAGCACCGCCTCCTCGGCGCGCACCGTCTCGCCGGTGCGGAGCCGCTACGCGACGGGGATGTGGCCGAGCGACACCTCGCGGCCGTCGGCCCGGCGGAACGAGCCTGGAGGAGCACGCCCCCGGCCGGCGAGGTCTCGACAAAGGGGATAGCATGCGCGTGAGATGACGCGACGGGATGCATTCGAGCGCATCGTGGACCTGCTCGACGAGGCGATGCTCGACGACGCCCGCTGGCCGGAGACCTCCGCGCTGATCGACGAGGCGTGCGGGGCCAGCGGCAGCATTCTTGCGGTCGGGGGCGGGTCCGCGACGGAGAACGCCGAAATCCACTTCGCGAAACGCTTCCACCGCGGGGAAGACCGCTCGGAATGGCAACGAGAGTACTTTCGCCTCTACTTCGCGACGGACGAATCCCTCCCGCGACTGGTGAGGCTTCCGGACAGCCGGATCGTCGGCACTGCCGACCTCTTCAGCGAAGACGAGCTGAAGACGTCGCCCGCCTACAACGAGGGATCCCGGCGTTACGGAGAGCAGAACGGCCTGATCACACGGCTGGACGGACCCTGCGGCTCGCACATCGTGTGGGGGATCGCGGACCCCGTGGACGCGGGCGGCTGGTCGTCGTCCCGGGTCGACATGATCGCGCGCATCCTGCCCCACCTTCGCCGCTACGTCCGGGTGCGCTCCGCGCTCGCCGACGCGGGGGCTCTCGGCGCGTCGCTGGCCGAGCTGCTCGACAACACCCACGCCGGCGTCATCCAGCTCGACCGGGGCGGGCGCATCGTGGAGGCGAACGACAGCGCGCGGGAGCTGCTTCGCGGGGACGACGGGCTGTCGGATGAAGACGGCGCGTTGCGCGCCGCCTGGCCGGAGGACGACGCGAGGCTCCAGGCGCTTCTGGCGCGGGCGTTGCCGCGCCTCGTCGGCCGGGGCGCGAGCGGCTCGATGCTGCTGAGGCGCAGGTCGTCGCTGCCGCGGTTCGCGCTGCACGTCAAGCCGGTGGCGCACCGGGAGGTGGACCATCGCACCCGGTACGTGGCGGCGCTCGTGCTGATCGTCGATCCGGTGAGCCGCGCGCGGCGAGTCGAGCCGGCCCTGGTGGAGGCGGCGCTGGGTCTGACGCCGACGCAGACCGAGATCGCGGTGCTGCTCGCCGAGGGCCGGACGCCGCGCGAGATCGCGGCGGCCACCGGCCGCGAATACAACACGGTGCGGGCGCACCTTCAGCAGATGTTCGCGAAGTTCGGGGTCTCGCGCCAATTCGAGCTGGCGCAGGCCGTCCTGTCGCTGTCGAGCCTGCCGAAATCCCGCGACTAGCAGCCCGTGGCGAAAGTCAGGGGATCCGCACTCGACCGGCTCGATCGAGTTCCGTACACTGGACGGCATGGCGATGGGCAAGAAACCGGCGGCTCGACAGCCGTCGCCGATGTGGGTGACCACGGCGGACCTTCCGACGAACGCCGGGCATCCCTTCTTCGAGCGTCTGAACCGGGTCCTGGAGGAGGCAGGCTTCGACGCCTTCGTCGAGGGACTGTGCGGGGCGTTCTACGCTGCGCGGATGGGCCGGCCGAGTCTACGGCCGGGCCGGTATTTCCGTCTGCTGTTCATCGGCTATTTCGAAGGGTTGTCCTCCGAGCGGGGGATCGCGTGGCGGGTGGCCGATTCGCTGAGTCTGCGGTCGTTTCTGGACCTGGACGTGACCGAGGCGGCACCGGACCACTCGACGTTGTCGCGCACGCGGCGGCTGATCGACGTGGAGACGCACGTGGCGGTTTTCACGTGGGTGTTGGAGCGGCTCTCCGCTGCAGGCCTGTTGCGGGGGAAGACGGTCGGCATCGATGCGACGACGCTGGAAGCGAACGCGGCGATGCGGAGCATCGAGCGTCGGGACACGGGCGAATCCTACGAGGCGTTCATTCGGCGGTTGGCGGAAGCGTCGGGGGTGGAGACACCGACACAGGCGGATCTGGCTCGGTTCGACCGGTCGCGGAAGAACAAGAAGACGTCGAACAAGGAGTGGAAATCGCCGCAGGACCCGGACGCGAAGGTCGCGAAGATGAAGGACGGCCGGACGCACTTGGCTCACAAGGCCGAGCACGGGGTCGACATGGACACGGGGGCCATCGTGTCGGTGACGGTGCAGGATGCATCCGACGGCGATACGGCCACGCTGCCGGAGACGCTGATCACGGCGGCCGAGCAGGTGGAGTTGGTGGCGCCGGACGGTCCGGGGGTCGAAGAGGTGGTCGCCGACAAGGGGTACCACAGCGACGCGACGCTGGTGGCCCTCGGCGAGGTGGGGGTTCGGAGTCACGTATCGGAGCCGGAGCGCGGCCGGCGCTGCTGGCAGGACAAGAGGACGGGAGAGACGCCGCCGGAGAAGCGCGCTGCGCAGAAGGCGCTGTATGCGAACCGCCGGCGTGTGGGCGGGCGGCGGGGTCGTCGCCTGCAACGCTGCCGGGGCGAGGTGGTGGAGCGTTCTTTCGCACACATGTATGAGACAGGGGGAATGCGTCGGGTGTGGGTGCGCGGTCACGAGAATGTCCGCAAGCGGGTGCTGATCCAGGCGGCCGCCTGCAACATCGGGCTGCTCCTGCGCCACCAGACCGGCATCGGTACGCCCCGGAGCCTGCAGGGGCGGGCTCTTTCGGCGATTTGCCGCCTGATCGACCGTCTGATCGACCGCTGGGGGCGTCTGACGCGCGCCTGGGGGTTCAAATGGACACCGACGGCCCTCGTCGGCTCAATTGCTCATCGCCAAGCTGCCTGAACAGCAGGGCTCAGCGATCAGACTTCTTCCACGGGCTGCTAGGGACGGCGACCGGTCTTCTTCGGCCGGTGCCCGCCGGGCGCCATCGCCATCCTAGTCATTCGCGCTAATCCAATCGCAAGGCGCGCAAAGCGCGGCAATTCAGCTACGTTAGCCACTGCATTCTTACCCGCATGAGCTACGGCGCAGTGCGGAAAGGGTCGTCAACTCCGCACCCGGAGGGAGTGCTCGCGGACCCTGCGACTCCGGTGACGATGTGGGAGAGCACCGATGATGGCGAGCTGCCGTCGCGCGTTCCGCGTCCATGTGCCGGTCTTCGACGACCGGGACGGCGATGCCGCTCGCCGTCACGGTGGGCTACAGGCTGCCCGACAACCTGTTCGCCCCGGCGAGAGCGGCGTTCTCTGCGCGTGGGCTCCGGCGGAGCGGCGGGCGAGGCGCCACAGGGCGATGGAGGCCGCGGCGCCGCGTCGCCTTGCCGTCGGACGGGAAGAAATCGGTGCTTCGGCCGTTGAAGGGGTTGACAACGGCGCGAAGGCGCGTTCCATAATCGCAGCCGAGCCGAGCCGAGCCGAGCCGAGCCGAGCCGAGCCGAGCCGAGCCGAGCCGAGCCGAGCCGAGCCGAGCCGAGCCGAGCCGAGCCGAGCCGAGCCGAGCCGAGCCGAGCCGACCGAGCCGACTAGGTGTCTCCGGCTTCGGCGCCGGCCCTCCCCGCAGCCTTCCCGGCCTTGCCCTCGAGCGCGCGACCGCCGCCGGCCTCGCCGGGGGAATGGGGGCATGAACGCGCGCGCGGCCGGCGCCGCGCGGCCCCACCGGTCATCCAGCCCGTTCCGGGAACCCGGCTCTCCTGGTTCCGCCTCCCGCCGATTCGCCCTCGCGGCGGCGCTGGTAGTGGCGTGCGCCGCTCTCGCCCTCGCCGCTCCGGCCGCGGCGCACCCGGACGATGTCGCTCTAACGTTGAATAATGACGGCAGCGGCTCGAACCCGGTGGTGAATGTCAAGGTGCGGCCGGGTCTGGACACGTTCACGGTGACGTGGAACCACACGGGCGGCGATGCCGTTGATATCTGGCAGGTGTCCATCGCCACTGACAATTTCCTCTACTGGAGCATCCAATCCAGTAGCGACACCAGCGTAACGTTCTCGAGGACCACGGACAACTCGCGCGCACAGCTGGTCAGCGATACGAGTTACATCATTTGGGTGCTTCTTCTTGCCTCAGACAGTTCATCGTGGAGTCGCTACAGGGGCGTTGTCTCGACGGCGTCGGACGCGACGGTTCCGGGGTACAGCAGCGCGGAGGTGAACGGTTCGACGCTCACGGTCAGCTTCGACGAGGCGCTGGCGACGGACCACGTGCCGGCCGCGGCGCGCTTCACCGTCTCGGGCGGGGACTCGCCGCCGACGGTCACGGGGTTCGCCTTCAAGTCCGACGACCCGTCGAAGGTGGAGCTGACCCTGGGCCGGAAGGTGGAGTACGGCGAGACCGGTCTCACGCTGGCCTACACGCCGCACCGGACGGACGCGTCGAAGCGGCTGCAGGACGCGTCCGGGAACGAGGTGCTCGCCTTCTCGAACCGGCGGGTGACGAACCGGACCCCGAACAACCCGCCGCGCGTGCTTGAGGTGCGGGACCCCGCGGTAGGGGGCAACTCCTGCCGGGTGAAGACCGACTCGGGCCCGCAGGGATCGGTGGTCCGCGCGGAGGTTGTTGCGGAACACGGGCCGTTCACGACGCGGGTGAGCACCGACACCGGCGAGTTTCCGGCGAGCTGCACTCGCACGGGCAACACCGCTGTGCCGATTTTCGACGACCGGGACGCCGACCGGCTGACGGTCACGATGCGCTACACGATCCCGGACAACGTGTTCGTGCGGCACGCGCCGCTCCTGGTGCAGCCGAGCGCGCCCGACGACCCGAACGACGCGGGCAAGTTGAAGAAGGACGGGGGAGTGTTCTTCTCAGGGTCCGCCGCGCGGGAACTGACGAACGTGCGGATCGACCTGACCGCCAGGGACCCGTTCGGGGCGTCGGCGAGCACGCACGTGCTGTTCAGCGTCCCCTACGTCGGGGACGGCTCCTCCGCGCCGAGCCTCCCCGAGGTGGCGACGCAAAGGGTCGAGGTGGACGAGCGCGCGTCGATCCAGTTGCCGGCGGCGACGGGCGGCGACGTGATGGTGGAGACGGCGACGGGCGACGACGTGGAGCTGGTCACCGGGGGCACCGAGGGCATGCGGACGGTGTTCTACGACTACGACTACGAGGTGAGCGGGCTGCCGGCGGGGCTCGCCTTCGACGCGGCGACGCGGACGATCAGCGGCACGCCGACGGCGGCCGGCAGCTTCAGCGTGACGTACACGGCGGAGGACGCCGACGGCACGCTGACGGACGCGGACAAGGCCAGCCGGAGCTTCGCGCTGGAGGTGTCCGACGACGCGGCGCCCGTGCTTCAGGCCGCGACGGTGGACGGCGCGAGCCTGGTGCTGGCCTACGACGAGGACCTGGCCGGGTCGGCGCCGCCGGCCGGGGCGTTCACGGTCACGGTGGCGGGGGCCAACCGGACCGTGAACATGGTTTCGCTGTCCGGCTCGGCGGTGACGCTGACGCTGGCCTCGCCGGTGGCGGCGGGGCAGTTCGTGGCGGTCAGCTACACGGCGGCCAACGCGGGCGCGCAGCCGATCCGGGACGCGGGGAGCAACAACGCGGCGGACCTGGTGAGTCGGGCGGTGACCAACAGCACGGCGGCGGCGTCGCAGTTCGTGGCATCCAGTTCGAACGGGGTCCCTCCGGGCGTGCCGGAGACGGCCACGGCGACGACGGGTCCGGGTGCGGGCGAGGTCACCGTCGCCTGGACGGACCCGCCCTTCCCCCCGGCGGTCACGCTCTGGTCGGTCGGGGCGAGGCTTCACGGCACCCACGGCATGTTCACACTGGTGGCGGGTTGCCATTCCGAGACGTCGTCTCGCAGCTGCGTCGGCAGCGGCTTGACGGCGGGCGCCGCCTACGACCTGGAGCTCACGATAGGTGCGGGGGGGCCGAACTTCCGCAAATTGCGGGCGACGAACGTCGCGGCGGGGACCGGCCCGCCGATGCTCCGGACGGCGACGGTGGAGGGCGCGCGGCTGGTGCTGGCCTACGACAAGGTGCTGAGCGGCCTGCCGCCGCCGGCGCGGGCGTTCGTGGTGACGGTGGGCGGGTCGAGCCGGGGCGTGAACGGCGTCCAGCTTGACGGCGCCAGCGTGGTGCTGACGCTGGCCTCGCCGGTGAGTCCGGGCCAGAGCGTGGCGGTCAGCTACACGGCGGCGGACGCGGGCGACGAGCCGCTGCGGGACGCGCAGGGCAACCGGGCGGCGGACCTGACGAACCAGGCGGTGACGCACGGCGACTTCACCGCGCCGACCTTGGTGCGTGCGGAGGTTCGGGGCTCGGAGCTGGAGCTGGTCTTCGACGAGGTGTTGAAGGGAACCTGGGCGACCGACCCGCCGCCGGCGCCGTCCCCGGATGCGGTGGCGTTCACGGTCGGCGCGAACGGCGTGAGCGTGAGCGTCTCGAACACCGCCTACAAGTTCTCGCGCCGCAACTCGATCTTCCTGCAACTCAGCAGGGCGGTGAGCGAGGGCGAGACGGTGACGGTCGGCTACGACCCGGACAGTGTCCCCGCCGCCCACAACAAGATCCAGGACCACGCCGGCAATCCGGCGAGGGGGTTCCAGAACCAGGCGGTGCGGAGCGAGTTCACGGCGCCGGCGCTGTCGAGCGCGGTGGTGGAGGGGACGTCGCTGGTGCTGACCTACGGCGAGGCGCTGGGCGGGACGGCGCCGCCGCCGGCGGCGTTCGCGGTGACGGTGGCGGGGACGGACCGGGGCGTGGACAGCGTGTCCTTGAGCGGCACGGCGGTGACGCTGACGCTGTCCTCGGCGGTGGCGTCGGGCGAGACGGTGACGGTGAGCTACACGGCGGCGGACGCGGGCGATGAGCCGCTGCGGGACGCGCAGGGCAACCGGGCGGCGGACCTGACGAACCAGGCGGTGACGCACGGCGACTTCACCGCGCCGACCTTGGTGCGTGCGGAGGTTCGGGGCTCGGAGCTGGAGCTGGTCTTCGACGAGGTGTTGAAGGGAACCTGGGCGACCGACCCGCCGCCGGCGCCGTCCCCGGATGCGGTGGCGTTCACGGTCGGCGCGAACGGCGTGAGCGTGAGCGTCTCGAACACCGCCTACAAGTTCTTGCGCCGCAACTCGATCTTCCTGCAACTCAGCAGGGCGGTGAGCGAGGGCGAGACGGTGACGGTCGGCTACGACCCGGACAGTGTCCCCGCCGCCCACAACAAGATCCAGGACCACGCCGGCAATCCGGCGAGGGGGTTCCAGAACCAGGCGGTGCGGAGCGAGTTCACGGCGCCGGCGCTGTCGAGCGCGGTGGTGGAGGGGACGTCGCTGGTGCTGACCTACGGCGAGGCGCTGGGCGGGACGGCGCCGCCGCCGGCGGCGTTCGCGGTGACGGTGGCGGGGACGGACCGGGGCGTGGACAGCGTGTCCTTGAGCGGCACGGCGGTGACGCTGACGCTGTCCTCGGCGGTGGCGTCGGGCGAGACGGTGACGGTGAGCTACACGGCGGCGGACGCGGGCGATGAGCCGCTGCGGGACGCGCAGGGCAACCGGGCGGCGGACCTGACGAACCAGGCGGTGACGCACGGCGACTTCACCGCGCCGACCTTGGTGCGTGCGGAGGTTCGGGGCTCGGAGCTGGAGCTGGTCTTCGACGAGGTGTTGAAGGGAACCTGGGCGACCGACCCGCCGCCGGCGCCGTCCCCGGATGCGGTGGCGTTCACGGTCGGCGCGAACGGCGTGAGCGTGAGCGTCTCGAACACCGCCTACAAGTTCTTGCGCCGCAACTCGATCTTCCTGCAACTCAGCAGGGCGGTGAGCGAGGGCGAGACGGTGACGGTCGGCTACGACCCGGACAGTGTCCCCGCCGCCCACAACAAGATCCAGGACCACGCCGGCAATCCGGCGAGGGGGTTCCAGAACCAGGCGGTGCGGAGCGAGTTCACGGCGCCGGCGCTGTCGAGCGCGGTGGTGGAGGGGACGTCGCTGGTGCTGACCTACGGCGAGGCGCTGGGCGGGACGGCGCCGCCGCCGGCGGCGTTCGCGGTGACGGTGGCGGGCGCGGACCGGGGCGTGGACAGCGTGTCCTTGAGCGGCACGGCGGTGACGCTGACGCTGTCCTCGGCGGTGGCGTCGGGCGAGACGGTGACGGTGAGCTACACGGCGGCGGACGCGGGCGATGAGCCGCTGCGGGACGCGCAGGGCAACCGGGCGGCGGACCTGACGAACCAGGCGGTGACGCACGGCGACTTCACCGCGCCGACCTTGGTGCGTGCGGAGGTTCGGGGCTCGGAGCTGGAGCTGGTCTTCGACGAGGTGTTGAAGGGAACCTGGGCGACCGACCCGCCGCCGGCGCCGTCCCCGGATGCGGCGGCGTTCACGGTCGGCGCGAACGGCGTGAGCGTGAGCGTCTCGAACACCGCCTACAAGTTCTCGCGCCGCAACTCGATCTTCCTGCAACTCAGCAGGGCGGTGAGCGAGGGCGAGACGGTGACGGTCGGCTACGACCCGGACAGTGTCCCCGCCGCCCACAACAAGATCCAGGACCACGCCGGCAATCCGGCGAGGGGGTTCCAGAACCAGGCGGTGCGGAGCGAGTTCACGGCGCCGGCGCTGTCGAGCGCGGTGGTGGAGGGGACGTTGCTGGTGCTGACCTACGGCGAGGCGCTGGGCGGGACGGCGCCGCCGCCGGCGGCGTTCGCGGTGACGGTGGCGGGGACGGACCGGGGCGTGGACAGCGTGTCCTTGAGCGGCACGGCGGTGACGCTGACGCTGTCCTCGGCGGTGGCGTCGGGCGAGACGGTGACGGTGAGCTACACGGCGGCGGACGCGGGCGATGAGCCGCTGCGGGACGCGCAGGGCAACCGGGCGGCGGACCTGACGAACCAGGCGGTGACGCACGGCGACTTCACCGCGCCGACCTTGGTGCGTGCGGAGGTTCGGGGCTCGGAGCTGGAGCTGGTCTTCGACGAGGTGTTGAAGGGAACCTGGGCGACCGACCCGCCGCCGGCGCCGTCCCCGGATGCGGTGGCGTTCACGGTCGGCGCGAACGGCGTGAGCGTGAGCGTCTCGAACACCGCCTACAAGTTCTTGCGCCGCAACTCGATCTTCCTGCAACTCAGCAGGGCGGTGAGCGAGGGCGAGACGGTGACGGTCGGCTACGACCCGGACAGTGTCCCCGCCGCCCACAACAAGATCCAGGACCACGCCGGCAATCCGGCGAGGGGGTTCCAGAACCAGGCGGTGCGGAGCGAGTTCACGGCGCCGGCGCTGTCCAGCGCGCAGGTGGACGGGACGAGCCTGGTGCTGACCTACGACGAGGCGCTTGCGGGGACGGCGCCGCCCGCGGCGGCGTTCGCGGTGACGGTGGCGGGCGCGGACCGGGGCGTCGACAGCGTCGATCTGAACGGGGCGCGGGTGACGCTGACGCTGGCCCCGGCGGCAGCGGCGACGCGCGAGGCGGTGGCGGTCAGCTCGGTCAGCTACACGGCGGCCGACGCGGGCGACCAGCCGATCCGCGACGCGCAGGGCAACAAGGCGGCGGACCTCGTGGACTACCCGGTGACGCACGCCCGGCTGCCGACGGGCTCGGGGCAGTTCACCAGCGTGCGGGAGAACGGCACGGACCCGCCGGACGTGCCGGCCACGGCCATCGCCGTGTCGGGTCCCGCCGAGGGGCAGATCACGGTGAAGTGGACGGACGCGGCCGCCGGCCCGGCGGTCACCTCGTGGGACGTCATAACGCAGCGCGGGGAAGAGATCGCGTATGCGTGCCAATCGGCGACCAGTGCGCGGAGCTGCACGGCGGCGGGCCTGACCCCGGGGGCCGCGTACTTGGTGCAGCTGATCTTGCACCATGACGTGGGCACTAACCTGTCGTCACGGGCGCTCGAGGCGACCGGCGTGGTGGCGGCGGACGCGCCGACCCTCTCGACGGCGGCGGCGGACGGCGCGGCGCTGACGCTGACCTACGACGAGGCGCTGGGCGGGTCGGCGCCGCCGCCGGCGGCGTTCGCGGTGACGGTGGACGGGGCGGCCCGGGGCGTGGACCGCGTGTCGTTGAGCGGCACGGCGGTGACGCTGACGCTGGCCTCGCCGGTGGCGGCGGGCGAGGCCGTGACGGTCAGCTACACCGCGGCCGACGCGGGCGGCCAGCCGCTCCGGGACGCCGACGGCTACCTGTCGGCGGACCTGACCAGCCGGGCGGTGGCAAACAACACGTTGCCGCCGGGCGGGGCGCAGTTCGCGCACTTCAGCAGGGTGGGGTCGGAGCCGCCGGACGCTCCGCTCAGCGCCGTCGCCGTGCCGGGTCCCGGCTCGGGCGAGATCACGGTGCGGTGGCGGGACGTGAACACGGGCCCCCGGGTCATGGCCTGGGGGGTCGAGACGGGGATCGGCGACGGGGTGCTCACGGCGAAGTGCTCGGAAACGACCGCCCGGGTCTGCACGGCGACGGGCCTGACCCCGGGGACCGCGTACACCGTGCGGCTGAGTCTCTTCAACGGGACGTCGCGCCGGGTTCTCCAGGCGAGGAACGTGTTGGCCGGGGACGGGGTGCTGACGCTGTCGAGCGCGACGGTGGAGGGGACGAGGCTGGTGTTGACCTACGCCCGGGCGCTGGGCGGGTCGGCGCCGCCGGCCGGGGCGTTCGCGGTGACCGTGGCCGGCGCGAGCCGGGGCGTCAGCGGCGTCGAGCTGGGCGGCACGGCGGTGACGCTGACGCTGGCCTCGCCGGTCGCGCCGGGCGAGACGGTGACGGTCAGCTACACGGCGGCGGACGCGGGCGACGAGCCGATCCGCGACGCGCAGGGCAACAACGCGGCGGACCTGGTGAATCAGGCGGTGACGCACGTGGACACGACGCCGCCGGAACTCTCGACCGCGGCCGTCGACGGCGACAGCCTGGTGCTGACCTACGACGAGGCTCTGGCCGGGACGGCGCCCCCGGCGGGGGCGTTCTCGGTCGCGGTGGCGGGCGAGTCCCGGACCGTGAACACGGTTTCGCTGTCCGGTTCGACGGTGACCCTGACGCTGGCCTCGGCGGTGACGGCGGGCGAGGCGGTCACGGTCACGTACACGGCGGCCAACGCGGGCGCGCAGCCGATCCGGGACGCGGCCGGCAACCCGGCGGCGGACCTCGTCGGGCGGGGCGTGACCAACCAGACGGCGTCGCAGTTCCGGGTGATCACGACGCAGGGCCCGACCCCGCCGAACACGCCGGCAAGCGCCTCGGCGGTGCCGGGGCCCGGCGACGGGCAGATCACCGTGAGCTGGACGCAAGGGCCCACCCCTCCGAGGGTGCAGGGCTGGCACGTCAAGCACAGGCCGCACGGCAGGGGCGATCCGTTCGCGGTCTCGGCGGGCTGCGCCAGCCAGCCGCAGGGGCCACAGGGCAGCTGCACCGCGACCGGGCTCGTGCCCGGGGCCGCCTACGATGTGCAACTGCAGCTCGGCAGCGGCTCGAGCCACATACTGCTGCAGGCCGACAACGTCGTGGCGCTCGACGCGACGGGGCCGCTGCTCTCGGCGGCAGCGGTGGACGGCGCGGCGCTGACGCTGACCTACGGCGAGGCGCTGGCCGGGGCGGCGCCCCCGGCGGCGGCGTTCGCGGTGACCGTGGCCGGCGAGGACCGCGGCGTGGACGGCGTCGCGCTGGAGGGCATGGCGGTGACGCTGACGCTGGCGTCCGCCGTGGCGGCGGGCGAGACGGTGACCGTGAGCTACGCCGCGGCGAAGGCTGGTGCCAACCCGATCCGGGACGCGGTCGGCAACCCCGCCGCGAGCCTGACCAGCCGGAAGGCGACCAACAAGACGGATGCGACGGACCTGGAGCCCGGCCAGACGACGGGCACGCCGCCGAACGTGACGGCGACGGCGACCTCGGGACCCCGCTGGCGGCAGATCACGGTCGAGTGGGAGGCGGAGGATGAGCCGGCGGTGACCGGCTGGGACCTCTGGTCCCGGGAGCACGGGTCGGGCGCCGCGTACGCGCAGGTGGGCCAGAACCTCATGCCGGACGTGGACAGTCTCACGTTCGAGCGCCCGAAGGCGGGCACCGGCTACGACCTGCGGCTGGTGTTCTACGCCGGGGCGGGCAACAGCCTGCGCCTGGAGAAGGAGGACGTCCCCTCGGGGGACGCCGACGAGACGCCGCCGGCGCTCTCGACCGCGACGGTGGACGGCGCGGCGCTGACGCTGACCTGGGACGAGCCGCTGCAGACGGCGGCGCCGCTGGCGGCCGCGTTCGCGGTGACCGTGGCGGGCGGGGCGCGCGGCGTGAGCGGCGTCGAGGTGAACGGCGCGGCGGTGGTGCTGACGCTGGCCTCGGCGGTGACGCCGGGCCAGGCGGTGACGGTGACGTACACGGCGGCCAGCGCGGGCGCGAACCCGATCAAGGACGAGGCCGGCAACCCGGCGCCGGACCTGTCGGGCGAGACCGTACGGAACGACACGCTGCCCGAGATCTCGGTCCGGGCGTCGGCGCCGCGCATCGCGGAGACCGGGGCGGCGTCGTTCGAGGCGCGCCTGAGCGCGGCGGTGAACGGGACGGTGACGGCGGCGTATGCGCTCGGCGGCACGGCGACGCACGGCACGGACTACGCGACGCTTCCGGCGGTGGCGACCGGCACGCTCACCTTCCCGCCCGGTCAGACGCTGCAGCGGATCACGGTGACGGCCGCGGCGGACGATCTCGAAGAGTCCGACGAGACGGTCACGGTGAGCCTGAGCAACCCCTCGAACGCGACCCTGAGCGCGACGGCGGGGTCGGCCTCGCTGACGATCGCCGACTACGTTCCCACGGCGGGGGTGGCGGAGGTGATCGGGGTGGCGCTGGTGTCGGACCCGGGCTCCGACCGGACCTATGCGCCGGGCGACACGGTGCGGGTGGCGCTGACGTTCTCCGAGGCGGTGAACGTGGGGTCCGGGTACGGCCCGAACGATTCGGAGGGCAAGCCGCGGCTGAAGATCGAGTTGGACCCGTCGATGGGCACGCGGCGCGCGGTGTACGAGAGCGGCAGCGGCACGGACCGGCTGGTGTTCGCCTACACGCTGAAGGCGTGGGACATGGTGCCGACGGGCGGCAACGCGGCGGGCGGCATCGGGGTGGCGGCGAACACGCTGGAGCTCAACTGCGGGTGGATCGAGTCGGCGGTGTCGGGCGGCTGGGCGCGGCTGGAGCACCGGGGCCTGCCGCACGACGCGAACCACCTGCTGACGGTGGGCGACCCGGACCTGACGGGGGACACGGCGTGGCCGCAGTGGGTGGACGCGTGGCTGGACGGGACGCTGCTGACGATCGAGTTCGACGAGTCGCTGGACCCGGACCACACGCCGCCGGGGAGCGCGTTCGCGGTCGTGAAGACCGGGGGCATCCGCCGCGAGTGGCGGGGCACGGGGACGGCCGAGGTGGCCGACAGCGAGGTGCGGGTGACACTGGCCGGGCCGGTCGTGTACGAGCGTGGCCACCTGACGGTGTACTACGACGTCGGGGCGGCGGGCGGCTCGGGGCTGCGGGATCTGGCGGGCAACTGGGTGCCGGAGAATGGGCGCCCCGACGGCAGGTGGGGGGTGCGCGACAACAGCCCGCCGGTGATGGCGCAGCAGGCGCAGGCGGTCGAGGGGGCGGCGCTGGAGTTCCAGGTGGAGTTGGTGGAGCCGCCGACCTCGCCGGCGACGGTGGACTACGAGACCGAGGACGGCACGGCGGAGGCCGGCCGGGACTACGAGGCGGCGTCGGGGACGCTGTCGTTCGCGGCGGGCGAGACGGTGAAGACGGTGCGGGTGCGGACGCTGCCGGACCGCGACGCCGAGGGCGGGGAGACGCTGCGGATGCGGCTGTCGAACCCCGTCGGGCTGAAGCTGGCCGAGGGTGGGGCCGAGGCGACCGGTACGATCACGGATGCGCGGGGCGAGGGGGCGCCGGCGGTGGCGCTGGTCTCGGACCCGGGACCGCACGGCGTGTACGGGGCCGGCGACACGATCCGGGTCGGTCTCACGTTCGGCGAGGCGATGGAGGTGGACACCGCCGGCGGGACGCCGCGGCTTCGGATCAAGCTGGACCCGGAGCACGGCGAGAAGTGGGCGGTGTACGAGAGCGGGAGCGGGACGGCGGAGCTGGCGTTCGCGTTCGGCCCGGTGGCGCCGCCGGACCACTCGCCGCGGGGCGTGGCGGTGCTGGCGGACACGCTCGAGCTCGCCGGCGGGGCGATCCGGTCGGCGGCGACGGGGGCGGCGGCCGAGCTCGGCCACGCGGGGCTCGACCACGACGCGGGCCACCGGGTGGACAGCGGCGCGCCGGCGCTGGCCGAGGCGGCGGTGGACGGGACCGCGCTGACGCTGACCTTCGACGAGGCGCTGGACCCGGACTCCGCGCCGGCGGGCAGCGCGTTCACGGTCGCGGCGACGCCGGCGGGCGGCGAGAGCCGGGAGATCGCGGGGACGGGGACGGCCGTCGTCGGGGAGGACGGCGTCGAGGTCGCGGTGACGCTGGCCTCGGCGGTGGTGCGGGGCGAGACGGCGACGGTCTCCTACGCGGCGCCCGGCGACGCCCCGCTGCGGGACCTGGCGGGCAACCCGGCGGCGGACTTCTCCGGCGAGGCGGCGGCGAACGGGACGGCGGCGGCGGACGCGCCGGAGGTGACATCGGCGACGGTGGACGGCGGCGCGCTCGCGCTGGTGTTCGACGGGGCTCTGGACACGGCGTCCGCGCCGGCGGGCAGCGCGTTCGCGGTGACCGCGACGGACGCGGAGGACAGCTCCCGGACGATCGCGGGTACCGGGACGGCCGCCTTCGGCGGGGCGGACGGCGAGGTGGCGGTGACGCTGGCGTCGGCGGTCGCGGACGGCGAGACGCTGACGGTGGCGTACGCGGCGCCGGAGGACAGCCCGCTGCAGGATCCGGACGGCAACGCCGTGGCGGACTTCGGCGGCGTCGCGGCGGAGAACGCGACCGCGGCGGCCGGCCGGCCGGCGGTGGCGTCGGTGGCGCTCACCTCGACCCCCGCCATCGACGCGGACGGCGACGGAACGCCGGATACCTACGGGCGCGGCGAGACGGTCGAGGTGACCGTGACCTGGAACGCCGAGGTGACCTGGGACCTGTCGGCGCCGGGCTCGAAGATGCGCGTGCGACTGGACGTGGGAAGCGGCGAGACGCGGCCGGCCGAGCTGGCGACGGACGGCGCGGCGGAAGGCACGGCGCGTTCGCTCAGATTCCGCTACGACGTGTACCGCACGGACGCGGCGCCGGACGGGCTGTTCCCGGTCCCGGCGGCGGACGGCGCGATGGTGGTGCTGGCCGGCGGCGCGACGCTGAAGGGCGCCGGCGGCCGGCACGCGCGCCGCGCGCACGCGGCGCTGGCGGCGGACCCGCTGCACAAGGTGGACGGCGGCCGGGAGCCGGAGGCGGCGCAGGCGGCCGCGGTGGCGTCGGTGGCGCTGACCTCGACGCCGGCGGTGGACGCGGACGGCGACGGCGAGCCGGACACCTACGGCCGCGGCGAGACGGTCGAGGTCACCGTGACCTGGGACGCGGACGTGACCTGGGACCTGTCGGCGGCGGGCGCGAAGATGCGCGTGCGCCTGGACGTCGGGGGCGCCGAGAAGGGGGCGGACCTCGTCACGGACGGCCAGGCGACGGGGACGGCGCGGACGCTGGCGTTCCGCTACGAAACGCAGCGCACGGACGCGGCGCCGGACGGCGTGTTCCCGACGCCGGCCGCGGACGGCAGCCTGGTGGTGGTGCGCGGCGGCGCGACGCTGAAGGATGCGGAGGGCGGCGATGCGGCGCGCGCCCACGCGGCGCTGGCGGCGGACGCGAACCACAAGGTGGACGGCGCGCGGGACGCCTCCGCGCCGCAACCGGGGGTCGTGTCGGCGGCGCTGGTCTCCGACCCGGGCGCGCACGGCGTGTACGGGCGCGGCGACGCGATCCGCGTGGCGCTGACGTTCTCCGAGGCGGTGGACGTGGACACGGCCGGCGGCACGCCGTCGGTGCTGCTCAAGTTCGACCGCGACCCGACGTACCCGAAGAAGGAGACGCGCTACGAGAGCGGCAGCGGAAGCGACACGCTGGTGTTCGCGTTCGGGCCGGTGGCGCCGCCGAACCACTCCTCGCACGGCGTGGCGCTGCTGGCGGACACGCTGGCGCTGTACGGCGGTGCGATCCGTTCCGTGGACAGCCTGCAGGAGGCGGCGCTGCCGCATCCGGGGCTGGACCACGACGCGGGGCACCGGATCGACAGCGTCCTGCCGTTCGTCGAGAGCGCGACCGTGGACGGCGGCGTGCTGACGGTCGTGTTCGACGAGGACCTCGACCCGGGCGCCCCGCCCGCGGGGAGCGCGTTCACGGTGATGATCGTGGACGGCGTGCCGCCGCGCCGCATCGACGGCACCGGCACGGCGGCGGTGGACGGCGCGGCGGCGACGGTGGCGCTGGCGTCGGAGGCGCGCTGGGGCGAGACGCTGCGGGCGTACTACGACCCGGACGGCGTCGACCCGGCGCGGGACCTGGCCGGCAACGCGGCGCCGGCGTTGCTGGAGCTGCCGGCGGAGAACCTGACGCCGAGGTCCAACCGGCCGGCGACGGGCGCGCCGACGATAACGGGCCTCGCGGAGGTCGGGCAGACCCTGGCCGCGTCGGCGGACGCCGTCGCCGACGAGGACGGCATGGACAGCGCGGTGCTGGCCTGGCAGTGGATGTCGAACGGCGGCGGCGCGGACGAGGACATCGCCGGCGCGACGGCATCGACCTACGAGCTGGTCGAGGCCGACGAGGGCCGCACGGTGCGCGTGCGCGTGTCGTTCACCGACGACGCCGGGTTCCCGGAGGCGCTCGGGAGCGAACCCACGGCGCCGGTGGCGGCGCGGCCGCTGACGGCGGCGTTCGAGGACGTGCCGGAGGAGCACGACGGCAAGCACGCCGAGTTCTCCTTCGGCCTCGTCTTCAGCGAGGACTTCCCGGGGCGCTTCGACTACAACGCGCTGAAGGAGGCGTTTGTCGTCGAGAACGGCCGCACGGTCGGCGCGAAGCGCGCGGCGCAGGGCCAGAACCAGCGCTGGACGATCACGGTGCGGCCGTGGTCGCACGAGGCGGTGACGGTGTCGCTGCCGGCGGGGTCGGTGGAGACGGAGCGGGGCCGCCCGTTCGCGAACACCCCCTCCGCGACGGTGGCGGGTCCGCCGGGACTCTCCGTGGCGGACGCGGAAGCCGACGAGGGCGCGGGGGCGAGGATGGAGTTCGCGGTGACGCTGGACCGGGCGCCGCGGTCCGCGGTGTCGGTGGATTGGGCGACGGCGGACGGCACGGCGAAGGCCGGCGAGGACTACGAGGCGGGCTCGGGCACGCTCGCGTTCGCGGCGGGCGAGACGTCCGGGACGGTGTCGGTGGTGCTGCTCGACGACGTCATAGACGACGACGGCGAAACGTTCCGGCTGCTGCTGTCGAACGCCGCCGGCGCGCACATCGCCGACGGCGAGGCGACGGGGACGATCAGGAACACAGACCCGCTGCCGCGGGCGCTCCTGGCGCGCTTCGGCCGGGCGGCGGCGGTGCATATCGTCGACACGGTCGAGGAGCGGATGACGGCGGCGCGGACGCCGGGCTTCGAGGGCCGGGTGGCGGGCCGTCAGGTGCGTCCGGGCATGGAGCGCGAGATGGCGCTGGGCTTCCTGCAGCAGCTCGGGGCCGCAGCCGGCTGCGGCATGCCGGGGGCCGGCTACGGCGCGCCGGGGCTCGCGGGGATGGGCGCGTCCGGCGGGATGGGCATGGCCGGCGGGACGGGCCAACCCGCCTCCGGGGCGCGGGGCATGGGCGGCGGCATGGGCCGCCGCGGGTCCGGCGGGATGGGCATGGCTTGCGGGATGGGCATGTCCGGCGGAACGGGCCATCCCGCGTCCGGGGCGCGGGGCGTGGGCGGCGGCGGGATGGGCATGTCCGGCGGGCTGGGCATGAGCCGCGGGATGGGCCATCCCGCATCCGGGATGCCGGGCATGGGCGGCGGGATGGGCATGGCCGGTGGCGGGCTGGGCATGGCCGACGGCATGGGGACGCCGCCGATGGGCGGCATGGCCGATCCGGCCGGGGGTTCCCGCCACGGCGGGCTGCTGTCGATGGGGCTGGGCGGCGACCTGCTGACCGGCTCGTCGTTCGCGCTCAACCGCGAGACGCGGCGCGGCGGCATCCTCTCGCTGTGGAGCCGGGGGGCGCACTCGTCGTTCTTCGGCCAGGAGGGCGAGCTGGGCCTCCGCGGCGACGTGCGCACCACCATGCTCGGGGCCGACTACGCCAGCGGGCCCATGACCGTCGGGCTGTCTCTGGCCCGCAGTTGGGGCCTGGGCGCCTACGACGGGCCGGCATCCGGCGAGGTGGCCTCGTCGGTGACGGGCCTCTACCCGTGGCTCGGCTACCGGCTCACCGAGCGCCTCTCGGTGTGGGGCGTGGGCGGCTACGGCCGGGGCGGGATGCTGCTGACGCCGCAGGGCGCAACGAGGATCGAGAGCGGGCTGTCGATGAAGATGATGGCGGCGGGCACGCGGGGCGAGCTGGTCGCGGGCGGCGCGGCCGGGTTCACGCTGGCGTTCAAGGCCGACGCGCTGCGGGTCGTCACGGCCAGCGACGAGGTCGACGGTCCGGACGGGCGGCTGGCCGCGACATCGGCGGCGGTGAGCCGCTTGCGGACCGCGCTGGAGGGCTCGCGGGGGTTCACCGTGCGGGGCCGGCTGTCGCTGACGCCGAGCGTCGAGGTTGGGCTGCGGCACGACGCGGGGGACGCCGAGCAGGGCGCGGGCATGGACCTCGGCGGGGGCCTCGCGCTGTCGGACGCGAAGACCGGCCTGACGGTGGACGTGCGGGTGCGGACGCTGCTGGTGCACGAGGCCGAGGGGTTCTCCGAGCGGGGCGCGTCGGTGTCGCTGAGCTGGAACCCGACGCCGCAGACGCCGCTGGGGCTGACGGCGAAGGTGGCGCCGTCGTGGGGCGGCCAGGCGATGGGCGGGGCCGAGGCGCTGTGGGGCCGCGAGACGATGGCGGGGATGGCGCAGGCCGGCTACGCGGCCGGCAATCGCCTCGACGCGGAGCTCGGCTACGGGCTGCCGCTGGGGAGCCGCTTCGTGGGGACGCCGCTGCTGGGCGTCTCGAACTCGGCGCACGGGCGCGAGTACCGGCTGCGCTACAGCCTCGAGGCGCTCGAGACGCGGAGCGTCACGTTCGAGCTGGGCGTCGAGGCGCAGCGGCGCGAGAACGCGATGCAGGGCGAGGCCAGCAACGCGGCTCTCGGGCAAGCCTCGCTCGGGTGGTAGGCGGCGGCGCGGCGCCGTCCCGGCGGCGTGCCGCCAGGAAGATCGGTCGTACGCGGACACCGCGGCGGGGGCCAGCAACGGTTTCCCTGGATGCGCCACCCTCGGGTGGCAGACGTGGCTTCAAGGGCGAGCCGGGGCGCTGTGCGCAAGCCTGCATGGGCGATTTCGAGTACCTGGCGGACGGGCACCACGTCGATGACGCGGGGAACCTGATCGCCTGCGCATACGTCGACTTCCGCGACCCGGCCAATCGGTTTCCGATTGGCGCCCTGCAGAAGGCGTCGTCGAAGCGGCACGCGATTCCGGGCTGCGAGACGATCCGGATCTCGAAGCCGGGCTGCTTCCTCACCTGCGGCGAAGGACTTGCCAGCGGCGGCGAGGTGCACCACGGCGCGAACGGCTGGATCTACTGCGCGTCCGTCGCGCCGGAGACGGTCGAAGAGCAGGACGCATGGCGGGCGGTGATGCCGACGGGCCGTGACGCCGTCTCTCCCATCCGCCGGCCGCGGGCGTTCGCGCGGGCGCTCGGCGCGATGGCGGCCGAACAGGCCGGACCCCGCGGGCGGATCGTCGTGCTGCGGAACTCGGTCGAGGGCCGGTCGTTCTGCACGGCCCACAAGAGCCAGACGGTCTACCACGGCCCGGTCGTCTACCTGGACAACCCGGTCCGGCGTCTGGAGGGAGCGTCGTCGGAGCTGGAGCTTTCGCTGCTCCTCGTCTTCCTGAAGGACGCCGCCCGCCGCCCCCAGCGCGAGTACCGGTTCGCCGTGTGGGCGGAGGACGACCCGGCGGAAGCTGTACTGGACCTCGATGTCTCGCCGGCGCTGGTCGACGCCATGCGGAGGCCGCGGCCGGAGCGGGAAGGCAGCGGCTTCGTGCGGCCCGGCGCGGCGGAGTACTCGGCCGTTGAGGAGCCGGACGGCGACGGTTCTTCACGAGCACGGGCGCGGGTCGAGACGGTGCCGGCCTTCCTGGGTGCCGGCAACCCGACCGTGGTGCCGCGGCCCCACGATGCCGAGACGCTGCCGGACGATCTGCGCGAGACGGCGGCGGTGCGCGCCGCGGTCGAGGCGCTGCACGAAACGGTCGGCACGGCGGACGCGGGATGCAGGAAGGACGCCGCAGCCGCGGCGTGGCACGCCGCGCCGGTACTGCGATTCTTGTGCACGGCGTTCGGTTGCGGGATCGCCGGCATGCGTGTGAACGAGGACGGCTTCATCGTCGTCACGGCCGAACTGTCTGCCGCCGGCGCGGTCGAGGCGAGCATCGCCGTGGGACCGGAGGGGACCTGCGCGTGCACGGTCAGCGCCGGCGACACGCATCTCGCGTCCACGGCACCGGACGTGCGGTCCTTCGAGCGGGTGCTCAAGGAGCGCCTGGCGGAGGTCGGCGTGCCGGGTTCCCGGCAATGACCCGTGGGCACACGCCGACACCCGCGTGATTCCTGCCCTCTACTCCAGAGCGAGCGACGGCCGCGCGGGCCTGCTAACGCTAACTTTTCTGCTAACTTTTGGTGCCCGAAAGGGGCCTTTTGGGCGGGTTTCTGACCGTTGCGGACCCGATCCGGGCAACGGCCAGCGGTGACGAGCATGGACGAAAAACCCAAGAAAAAAGGCCCTTTTCTTGGGGGAAAAGGGCCTGAAGAGTTGGCGCGCCCGACAGGATTCGAACCTGTGGCCTTCGGCTCTGGAGACTTCGGGCTGGCGCTCAAGGCCGATGCCTTGCACGACGATCCTCGATGGCCCGGTGGGGCCGCCGGAAGGCGACCGAGGTGGTGGTGAGCCGCTTGCGCACGGGCCTGGAGGACGCGTTGTCGCTCAAGGGACGTCCGGACGACGATGGTCGGGGGCGACTACTCGCGCGGCGCGCTCACGCTCGGCCTGTCGGTGGGCCGCACGCTCGGGCTGGGCGGCTACAGCGGCCCGAGCGGCGGGCAGATGAGCACGTCGATGAGCGGGTTCTACCCGTGGGTGGGCTACCAGATCACCGACAAGGTCTCGGTGTGGGGGGTGACCGGCTACGGCACCGGCGCGCTGAGCCTGACGCCGGACGGCGCGTCGGCGCTGGAGACGGGCGTGTCAGTGGCGATGTCGGCGGGGGGACGCGCGGCGAATTGATCGGCTCGCGGGCCGCCGGAGGGTTCGCGTTGGCGTTCAAGGGCCGAGGCGCTGTGGGTCGGCGCGGCCAGCGATCTGCTCGACGGCCCGACCGGGCGGCTGAACGCCTCCGAGGCGGGGGTGACGCGCGTGCGCGGGGCGCTGGAGGGCTCGCGGGGCTTCACGCTCGGCGGCGGCCGGCTGTCGCTGACGCCGAGTGTCGAGGTGGGGCTGCGCCGCGACGGCGGCGACGCCGAGACGGGCGCGGGCATGGACGTCGTCGTCGGCGTCGCCTTCACCGATACGGTCACGGGGCTGTCGCTGGACGTGCGTGTGCGGACGCTGGTGGTGCACCAGGCCGAAGGGTTCTCCGAGCGCGGGATGTCGCTGTCGTTCGGGTGGGACCCGACCCCGTCGAGCCCGCTGGGGCTGACGGCGCGGGTGGCTCCGTCGTGGGGCGGGCAGGCGCAGGGCGGGGCCGAGGCGCTGTGGAGCAACCAGATGGCCTACGGCATGGGCTCGCACGAGATGTACGGGTCCGGCGGGCAAGTCAACGCGGAGGTGGGCTACGGGCTGCCGGTGGGCGTCCGTTTCGTGGGGACGCCGCGCGTGGGCCTGACGACGTCGCAGTACGGCCGGGACTACCGGGCCGGCTACGGCCTGCGGGTGCTCGAGCGCGGCAGCCTCAACTTCGAGCTGGGCGTCGACGCGCAGCGGCGGGAGAGCCCGGCGGAAGGCGGGGCCAGCAACGGGTTCCTGGGCCGGGCGACGCTCGGCTGGTGAATGTCAGGCGAGACTCCGGCCATCCACCGTCCGACGATCAGGCCCCCGCGCCACCGGACGGAGGGCCTGCCGGCCGAACTGCGCGAGACGGCCGCGGTTCATGCCGCGGTCGAGGCGTTGCGGGCGGCGGTCGACCAGTTGGACGCGGAACCGGGCCGGGACGCCGCGGCGGCGGCTTGGCACGCGGCGTCGGTCGTGCGGTTCTTCTGCTCGACCTACGGCGGCGCCGTCACCGGGGTGCGCGTGAACGAGGACAGCTTCATCGTGGCCACGGCCACAGTTTCCGGCGACGACGTGATCGACGTGACGATTGCGGTCGGGCCGGACGGCACGTGCGCGTGCAAGGTGGGCACCGCTGACGGCCATCTCGCGTCGGCTGCGCCCGACGCTCGCGCGTTCGAGCAGGTCCTGGCGGGCCGGCTGGCGGAAGCGAGGGTGCACGCCCAGACCGGCGACGGTCGGGGGTGACGGCCCCGCTAACCCTCCGATCCACGGCTGGCCGGCTGGCCGGCGGCGCCCGATAAGGCGGGCCGCAGGCTTGGCATCAGGCCGGTGGCAGAGCCCCTGGCAGCGCTAGGCGGCGCGTTGAGCCCGGGTCGCTTCGGCGAGCATGCTATGGTAGGCTGCGACGCGTGACCACCCAGGGCGCAACTGCTTGTCGGCCCCACCGCAACAGCGACGATCGCGACACCGGCAGAGAAGGTCGAGGTCGCGCTCTGGGCAAGCAGGACGGCGGATTTGCGATCGACGACGCCGTACCTACGTGGACCGTTCCGGAACCTGGCCAGCACGTCGCGACGCTGCAAGTCCTCCGGCGACGGCCTCGCACGGGGGATTGTACCGTTCGTGGAATCAGAACCGCCCAACCATGTCTTTGTCCTCGAGCTGTCCGCCAGGCCCGCTACCAAATCAAGCGGCGTCGTACGGCGACGGTCCGACAATGCAGGGGTCACCTCACCGCCATAATCGGTTCTCTGCAACCTGCCGCTCCGCCAGACACCACGGCACGAGCATTTCGAGAGATCGCGCTGAGGCTGCTCCGTGTAGGTGTTTCACATTAGACCGATCCCATGCTTTTGCGCGAGACTCTAGCCAAGGTTGCTCTAGACCGGGAATCGCTTCCCCAAAGTAGCCTTGATATCATCGACCGGGTCAGGACGAATCCCTTCCCATGGCAAGGACAGTTTTCGCCTCAGCTAGTTGAGGAGCTGTTAGCGGCGTACGCCCCCCGCTCCGGCGTTGTCCTGGACCCGTTCGTAGGTAGCGGCACGTCCCTTGTGGAATCGGCCCGGTTGGGCCTTTCGGCCTGCGGTGGCGAGATCAATCCGGCGGCGGTCATACTGGCGCGAGTGTACAGGATGGCCAACCTGGATGCGGCCCGACGTGCGGCGGTACTCAGGGAACTCGACGACCGCCTTGCCGACTCGGTAGGCTCGTTGCACGGCCCGCTCTTTTGCGAGCGACCTAGCGGAACGCTATCCAACGCGGCTCTTGAGTCTGTACTTATCAGTTTGTGGCGTGAGGCTTCCCCTGATGCCGCGCGAGATCTCGCGGCTGCGCTCGTCGTGTTGTGTGACTTTCATAGCCGTCGCCTAGACGTCGGAACAATCCATAAGAATTGGATGCGTCTCGTCCAAACAGTCCGCGCGCTTCCTGAATCGTCGCCACCTATCATCGTTCACCATGCGGACGCGAGAGCCTTACCCGTCGAGTCTGGCTCGATCGATTTCATCATTACGTCACCACCATACATCAACGTTCACAATTATCACCAGAAGTTCCGGCGCTCTGTGGAGGCTCTAGATTGGGACGTTCTGTCCCTCGCTCGCTCCGAAATCGGATCGAATCGTCAGAATAGAGGGAATCGCTTCCTCACGGTCATCCAGTATTCTCTGGATATGGCGCTCGCGCTACGGGAAGTTGCGCGGGTTGCGAAACCCGGAGCTAGATTGATCCTGGTTCTCGGACGCGAGTCACTTGTGCGAGGTGCCCGTTTCTTTAACGGTGAATTGGCGGCAGAGGTCGCCGTACGAGGCGTCGGTCTGAGGATCGAGCGGCGCCAAGAACGGGTGTTTCGGAATCGGTACGGCGCGGACATTTACGAAGACATTCTGCACTTTCGGACTACCAGCGAAGTGTCGGATGAACACTTTGCACTGGGGGCGGCGAGGCAGGTTGCGAGACAAGTGCTTTCTGCCACCCGTCCTCTTGTTCGGGGCAAGGAGCGTCCAGGAATCGACGACGCGCTGGAGCGGCTGGACGCAGTGTCTCCCTCTCCGGTTCCAACGTCTGCGAAACTCTCGCATTCACTGGCCTGACCATGCCCTATCCGACACCACACGGCGATAAGCTCGGTGCGCTTCTTGAAAATGAGAAGTTACCTGCGGGAAGTCGTCCAATGGTGGAGACTTGCATCGAGAGCTACCGGGAGTGGATTGCGGAGATGACGGGACTTGAAGGTACTGGTGATCAGCTCGTCGAGCCGTTGATCGCTTCATTGAATCGCTATAAGTCAGTGATCGACTTCGAGCTGATATTTGACAACGCCGACGACTTTCTGTATCGCCAAAAGGGACAGCTCAAGCTCGATAACACGGTCCTAGAGGAGTTTCTCCCGTGGCTGGTCGGCCGTGTCTTCGCAGATCCACTGGAGGGACGGGGAGTAGTCCTTGGGCCGACGACCGCCTTCTCGCAGCTTCGTTTTGAATCGGATGTGCTAAACAACAAGCGCGGCGGAGGGATGGCGGTGCGGTCGAAGGACCACGACTTTGCGATGGCCCGGCCGCTCTTTCTTCGGGCGTCACATAGGGAGGACTTTAGAGACTCTAGCACAGCACGAACACACCTTGCCTACGTGGCGGCGGAGATCAAGACCAACTTGGACAAGACGATGTTCCAAGAGGCAAGCGCGACGGCATATGACCTGAAGCTTGCGTTGCCGAGTTCGCGGTACTTCTTACTGTGTGAATGGCTAGATATGACACCGATTAGTACCGCAGTGACGTCGATCGAAGAGGTGATCGTGCTCCGGAAGGCACGACGACTGCCGGCGGACGTGCGACGGAATTTCGCTACCGCGGCCGGGCGGGCCGAGAATCGACAGGTGTTCCGGGATCATCTGAACGGCCATCCATTTGCA
The DNA here is from genome assembly GCA_965222265.1 of Vicinamibacterales bacterium. Taxonomy (GTDB): domain Bacteria; phylum Acidobacteriota; class Vicinamibacteria; order Vicinamibacterales; family UBA8438; genus JAAXGX01. The sequence goes on along the minus strand of CBDCTP010000003.1, from coordinate 1,802,550 downwards.
TCGGATGCGTTCCGGCGGTTCCTGGGGTATGTGGAACGGTTGCTGACCGAGGGAGACCAGGACGAGGGGGACGTTCTTGGGAGGGGTTGGTTCTGAGTTTGCCGCGGGTTGGAGCGGATGAGGGGCGGTCCGCGAGGCTCACCGGGGGTCGAGTGCGGGCGGGGCGGCGGCGGGCGAAGATGTCCGGTTGGGGGTGAGCGTGGAGATGGGTCGCGCCGCGCGATGTGGCGGTGGTAGTTGCCCTGGGGTCGTGGGGGCGGGAAGCCGTACTGGGGGGCTCCAAAACCGGGGCAGCGGCCGCCCTGGATCAAAGGGGTTGGTCTGGGAAGGTCGCTACGGGTGGCGGCGATCTGTGAATCGAGTCGGGATATGGGCAAGTACGTGAGCGGGCGCCACGCTCAGGAGTTCATTGTCGGAGGATTTGCGACGTACGGAGCGCTGTGGGTGGGCGTGGAATCAATCGGCGCTTTCTTCCAATCTCTGAGGCCGGAGGGATTGGTTTGGTATGGCGCTCTTGTGGTCTTGGCTGTCGTTGGGGGAGTGTGGCGTGCTTGGCCGATCCAGCGGATTGAGTTTCCGATGCCGGGGTCCGACTCGTCGTTTGAGATCCGGTGCGGCGATGTTTTCGAGGGTGCAGGGGTTATTGTTATTCCTGTCAACGAATACTTCGATGGAGAGCTTGGAGATCATGTTTCGGAAAGAAGCCTGCACGGTCGGTTCATCAAGGATGTACTGGCTGGGCAAGCGAAGACTTTTGCGGACTTGACAAGTGGAGCCCTGAGCGGTGTCATGCCGGAAGAGCGAAACGTGACAAGGCCGAGCGGCAGGCGAGACAGGTACACGATCGGCACCGTTGCGCGTGTGGACCTGAACGAGCAACGCTACCTTTGGGTGGTCCTATCGCGCACGGATCTGGTGACGCTGAAGGCGTCTGCTACGGTGCAGGACCTCTGGACTTGCTTGGCGGGCATCTGGAAGGGAATCCGCGAGTACTCGAATGGGCGGCCAGTGAGGGTGCCGCTTATTGGCGGGGGTCTCTCAGGTACCGGGTTGCCACCGGGGAATCTGATTGAGGTCATGGTAACATCCTTTCTCTGCTCCACGAAGGAGAGGAAAGTGGCAGACAGGGTGGCGTTGGTGCTCCCGCCCCACGTGGCGAGGAGCCTCGACCTGAACAGTATCGAGAAGAGTTGGACCTAGTGGCGTACCGAAACGGAAACTACTCGGCGTTCTACGTCGCCGAGCCCTTCAGCGAGGGAAACCTTGGCGCGAACGCGACAAGGGATTTTGTGTACTACAATCTTCTCAGAGCATGGAAGGGTAATGACTCTTCCTTTCCGTTCGTGGACGTACATGAGAAGAACTACAATGTTAGGGACGGTAGTGACTGGGAAGGCACTTTGAAGCCACGGATTCGTGAGCGCCTCCGGAACTCCAAGAATCTCTTTCTTTTTCTGAGTTCGATCACGAAGAACTCGCGGGCGCTACGAGAGGAAGTGGACTACGGCATCAACGACATGGGGCTGCCGGTCATAGTCGTGTATCTCGATTTCAGCGAGAAATCGGACGTCATCGGGTGCGAGTCGAAGACGCTTAGAAAGCAGATCAAGGACCTATGGGACAAGGTGCCGAAGTTTAGGGACTCGATGGCGGATGTTCCGACGATTCACGTGCCGAACAGGAAATCTCTAATCAGGAAGGCACTGCAAGATGACGACTTTAAGGTGCAAACCAAGGGTGGCAAGGCCGGCGTCTTCTTCTATTTGTGCTGAGCAGGGTGCAGGAGCCGTGGCGTCAGTTGGTAGTGCTCGCCAGCATCCGGTCAGGGAAATCGCGAGGATCTCGAGGCGCTAACGGGTGAGTGGTTCAGCCGTTGGTTTCGGTCTTTGTGTCTTCGTCATCCGACGAGGAGTCCTTGCCGAACAGGTAGCCGGCGATAGCGCTGAGGAGACCAATCGCGGCCTCGACGGCGGATTCACGGTAGAGAGCCAAGACGACGACGAGAACGGCGATGAGCGTGATCCCGATGGCCTTGAGGTTCTGCTGCCGAATGCCTCGGTTCATCTTTGCGAGCGTGCCGCCGATCACAACGATGCCGACGATCGTTGCCGTGCTGGCGATGTACCACTGCAGGACGGCGGAGTTGTCTTTGGTGTCCGCCGTGAGCATGCACGCTGCTCCGATTGCGAACACGATCATCAGGAAGCCAGCACCGGCCAGCATCCACCGCACGGTGACGGCAGTTCGCTCGCTGGCCTTTTCCTTGTTGACGGACACTTCGTCACTCATCGTGTGCTCTCCAGCTAAGAAGGGCTGCGGGGGATTTGCCGCCGACGTTCCTCAGAGCGCGGAGCGGCGACGTGCGGAGCGGTGCTCCGGTACGTGAAACCCCGTACGGTCGCCTGCTCGCCGGCGGCCGGTACGATCGGGGCTCAGTGACGGGTTGCACGGTCACCGGCACCATAGCACAGGAGGCTTGGCTCCACGCTCTGCAGCGAGCCGGGAAGCGGCAGGGGCGGATCGGGGACGGGACGGTCGGGAGGAGCGTTGCGGGGATTGAAGGGGGTTCCGGCAGGGTTCCGGCCGGGGTAGCGGACGGGTCGTCGGGCGTTCCAAGACTGCCAGCCGTTCTGCCAGCCGTTTTCTGACCTTCGGGGACCTCGTCGGACCAGCAGTATCCCCCGGAAATGCGGGCTTGTCTGGGTTTTCGGCAAGAACTAGATCGGCTCCGGAGACTTCGGGCTGGCGCTCAAGGCCGATGCCTTGCACGACGATCCATCGGTGGCCCCGGTGGGGCCGCCGGAAGGCGACCGAGGTGGAGGTGAGCCGGTTGCGCACAAGGGACGTTCGGACGACGATTGTTCGGCGTCAATTACTTTTGCCGACTACCCGGATGTCGCCGGGCAGGACCGGGAGCCCTACCCCAACAGGGTCGCGGTCGTCACGCCCATGCGGCACCCGGACGCGCCGCGGCACTGGGTGGAGCTGCTGCTGGCGTACCTGGTGACCCCCTGCGCGGGCGCCGAGCCGTTCACGGTGCTCTACACGAAGCCCGAGAGCGGGCCGGCGCTGCAGGCCCTCGGCGGGTGGGCCGGACTTACCTGGCCGAACACCATCCCCAATCAGGATCTGCCGCCTCCGACGGTGACCAACGAGCTGGAGGGGAACTGCGCGGCGGGCCGGTGGTCGGCGCGGGAGACGCCGCGCTCGAGCGCGGGCGGCCGAGGAGCGTGACGCTGGACTTCGACCGGACGCTCGACCGGGGGGAAGAAGCTCGTGGCGGCGGACTTCGCGGTGGAGGTTCCGGGCGCGTCCGGGGCGCCCGGAGGGTCGCCCCCCGCGGTCGAGGTCGCCTCGTTCACCGCCGACGGCAAGGGCGTGGAGCTCGCGCTGGACCGCGCGCTCGCGGCCGGCGAGACGGCCACGGTGAGCTACACCTGGCCCCGCTCGGGCGAGGGCCGGTGGGACACGGCCGGCAACCAGTTCGACAGCTTCACCGGGGTGACGGTGAAGAACGATAACGCGCCGGCGGCGGACCTCCCGGTGTTGAGCGTGTCAGACGGGACTGCGGCCGAGGGGAGGCCGTGGAGTTCACGGTGTCGCTGTCGCCGGCGAGCGCCAGCGAGGTGACGGCGGACTACGCCACGTCGGACGGGACGGCCGAGGACGGGACGGACTACACGGCCGCGTCCGGGACGCTGACCTTCGCGGCCGGCGCCACCTCGGAGACGGTGCGGGTGGAGACGGCGGACGAGGACGACGAGACCTTCACGCTGACGCTGTCGAACCCGTCGGGCGCCACGCTCGACGGCGGCGCGGCGACGGGCACCATCGAGGACGACGGCGAGCCGGCGCTGACGGCGAGCTTCGAGGGCGTGCCGGCCGCGCACGACGGCAAGAAGCTATTCGGCTTCGAGATCGTGTTCAGCGAGGAGTTCCGGGGCCTGAAGCTGACGGCGTTCGAGGCGGGAGCGCTCGAGGTGGCGAACGGCCGGCTGGTGGACGCGAAGCGGGTCACGCGGGGCGAGAACCGGCGGGTGGCGGTCCGGGTGCGTCCGTCGTCGGACGAGGAGATGACGCTGACGCTGGCGGCGACGACCGACTGCGCGGCGGCGGACGCGATCTGCACCCGCGACGGTCGGAAGCTCTCCGGCGCGGTCTCGGCGACGGTGTCCGGGCCGGGCAACGCGGCGGCGACGGGCGCCCCAGCCATCACGGGCGATGCGCGCGTCGGCGAGACGCTGACGGCGACGACGGACGCCGTCGCGGACGCGGACGGTCTGAGCGGCGCGACGTTCGCGTTCCAGTGGGCGAGGAGCGCGGACGGGTCGGACACGGACATCGCGGGCGCGACGGATTCGAGCTACACGCTCGACAACGCGGACGTGGGCGCGACGATCACGGTTCGGGCGAGCTTCACCGACGACGCCGGCAACGGCGAGGAGTTGACCAGCGCCCCGACGGCGACGGTGCAGCCTCGGCCGCTGACGGCCGAGTTCGAGGGGATGCCGGGCCGAGCACGACGGCCGGCGCCTGTTCTCGTTCGAGCTGGTGTTCAGCGAGAACTTCCCGGGTCGCCTCGACTACAGGACGCTCCGGGACAGTGCGTTCACGGTGAAGGGCGAGAACCGGCGCTGGAAGATCACGGTGCGCCCGTCGTCGAACGACGACGTGTCGATCACGCTGGCGGCCGGGGCGGTGTCCACCGAATCCGGCCGGCCGCTGTCGAACACGGTCTCGGCGACTGTGACCGGCGCGGTGGGCATCTCGGTTGCGGATGCGCGGGTGAAGGAGGGCGCCGGCGCGGTGCTGGCCTTCGCGGTCACGCTGAGCCGGGCTGGCGACGAGCGCGTTCACGGTGGACTACGCCACCTCGGACGGCACGGCGCAGGCGGGGGCCGACTACACGGCGGCCAACGGGACGCTCTCGTTCCAGGCGGGCGACTCGGGGCCGGCGACGATCGAGGTGGCGGTGCTCGACGACGCGCACGACGAGGGGGAGGAGACGCTGACGCTGACGCTGTCGGGCGCGTCGGGGGCGTGGCTGACGGACGGCGAGGCGACCGGCACGCTCGAGAACGCGGACCTGATGCCGGCGGCGCTGCTGGCCCGCATCGGGCGCGCGACGGCCGAGCAGGTGGTCACGACCATCGAGGAGCGGATGGAGGCGTCTCGGCGGCGGAGCTTCCGGGCGCGGTTCGCGGGCCGGGAGCTGCAGTCGGGGCAGGAGCGGGAGTTCGTGCGCGGCTTCGTGTCGCAGGCGCTGGGCTCGTTGTCGCAGTTCGCGCAGCCGATGGGCGCGGGCGGCCCGGGCGCGGCCCCGCTGGGCGGCGCCGGGATGGGCGGCGCGGCCCCGGCGGGGATGGGTGTGCACGCTCCAGGTGCGGGCCTGGGCGGGGCCGGTATGCCCGGCGCGGGTAAGCCTGGCACGGGCGGTTCGATGGGCATGGGCGGCACGGCGGGCGCGATGGGCATGGCGGGCCGGCATGCGCCGATGGGCGGCTACGCGCCGGCGGGCGGCGGGTACGGCGGCGGTTTTCTCTGCTCGATGGGCATCGGCGGGGATCTGATGTCGAGCTCCGAGTTCGAGCTGAACCGGGAGAGCCGCGGCGGCATCCTCTCGGTGTGGAGCCGCAGCTCGCGGTCGCACTTCAGCGGCGTCGAGGAGGCGCTGTCGCTCCTGGCGACGTGCGCACGACGATGCTGGGGGCCGACTGGGCGCGCGGCCCGCTGACGCTCGGCCTGTCGGTCGGCCGGACCCTCGGGCTGGGCGGCTACAGCGGCCCGACCGGCGGGCAGATGACGACGTCGATGACCGGGTTCTACCCGTGGGTGGGCTACCAAGGTCAACGACCGGGTCTCAGTGTGGGCGACGACCGGCTACGGCACGGGGTCGCTGAGCCTGACGCCGGACGGCCAGTCGGCGCTCGAGACGGGCGTGTCGATGATGATGTCGGCGGCGGGGACGCGGGGCGAGCTGATCGGCTCGCGGGCCACGGGCGGCTTCTCCCTGGCGTTCAAGGCCGACGCGCTGTGGGTGGGCGCGGCCAGCGACCTGCTCGACGGTCCGACGGGCCGGCTGAACGCGTCAGAGGCGGGAGTGACGCGGGTGCGCACGGCGCTGGAGGGCTCGCGGAGCATCACGCTCGGCGGCGGCCGGCTGTCGCTGACGCCGAGCGTCGAGGTGGGCCTGCGGCGCGACGGCGGCGACGCCGAGACGGGCGCGGGCATGGACGTCGGCGGCGGGCTCGCGTTCACCGATGCGGTCACGGGGCTGTCGCTGGACGTGCGGGTGCGGACGCTGGTGGTCCACTAGGCCGACGGGTTCACCGACCGCGGGATGTCGCTGTCGCTCGGGTGGGACCCGACGCGGTCGAGCCCGCTGGGCCTCACGGCGAGAGTCGCCCCGTCGTGGGGCGGGTCGGCGCAGGGCGGGGCCGACGCGCTGTGGGGCAACCAGATGGCCTACGGCATGGGCTCGCACCGGATGCAGGGGTCCGGCGGCCAGCTCGCCGCGGAGGTGGGCTACGGGCTGCCGGTGGGCGCCCGGTTCGTGGGGACGCCGCGCGTCGGGTTGACGACCTCGCCGTACGGCCGGGACTACCGGCTCGGCTACGGCCTCGGGGTGCTGGAGCAGGGGCAGGTGAACCTGGAACTGCGGGTCGACGCGCAGCGGCGGGAGAGCCCGATGGAAGGCGGGGCCAGCAACGGGCTGATGGGCCGGGCGACGCTCGGTTGGTGAATGTCAGGCGAGACTCCGGACACCCACGGTCCGGCGATCACGCTGCCGCGCTACGGGGTCGAGGGCCTGCCGGCCGAAGTGCGCGAGACGGCCGCGGTTCATGCCGCGGTCGAGGCGCTGCGGGCGGCGGTCGACCTGTTGGACGGGGAACCGGGACGCGACGCCGAGGCGGCGGCCTGGCACGCGGCGTCGGTCGTGCGGCTGTTCTGCTCGACCTACGGCGGCGCCGTCACCGGGGTGGTAGCGGCAAGATGAATAGGGACCCCGTGGCCACTTGAAAAAGGACCCCCTGAGCACTCGGAAACGGCGGCTCCCTGGTCATGATCGACGGGCCGAGACACGGTCGTCTCGTCGACGTGACCAGGAGGACGCGGAGGTGATCAGGATGAGCCAGTGGGCCGAGGTCCGCCACCTGCATCTGGTGGAGGGTGTACCGAAGAAGGAGATTGCGCGGCGGCTGCGGTTGGACGTCAAGACCGTGCGCCGTGCCGTAGGCCGGCCGACACCGCCGGCGCGGGAGTCGGTGCCGCGGGCGAGCAGCCTGGACCCGTGGCGGGAGCAGATCAAGCAGTGGCTGCGCGAGGACCGGCGGTTGACGGCGAAGCGGGTGCGCCGGTTGCTGTTGCCGTTGGCCGGCGCGGTCTCGCCGCGCACGGTGCGCCGCTACGTCGCGGCGCTGCGGCGGGCCGTTGCACCGAAGGAGGCCTTCGTGCACCGTAGCACGCTGCCCGGCACGACGATGGAGGTGGACTTCGGCGAGTCGTGGGTCGACATCGCGGGGGCGCCTTACAAGGTCAAGTATCTGGTGGCGACGCTGCCGTACTCGAATGCGTATTTCGCCAAGGCGTATCCGGTCGAGCGGCTCGAGTCGCTGCTCGACGGCATCGAATCGGCCTTCCGTTATTTCGGGGGCCTTGTGGATCGCGTCGTCCTCGATAACACCTCGCTGGCGGTCAAGGAGGTGCTGGCGGGCCGCGACCGGGTTCAGACCGAAGCGTTCGAGGCGTTTTGGGGCGCGTATCCGTTCCGGGCCGAGTTCTGCGCGCCGGCCAAGGGCTGGGAGAAGGGTTCGGTGGAGACGGGCGTCAAGTACGTCCGCAACCTGGTGTTGCGGCCGCGGCTGGCGGTCGAGAGCTGGACGGCGCTCAACGCGGCGATCGGGGCCGAGCTCGAGGCTGACCTGCCGGCGCGCCACCTCGACGACGGGCGCTCGGTCGACGCCGCGTTGACGCTCGAGCGGCAGCATCTGCGGGCGCTGCCCGCGCACCTGCCCGCCACCTGCCGGGTCGTCGCGCGGGTGGCCGACAAGTTCGGACACGTGCGGGTGGACCACGTCACCTACTCGGTGCCGATCCGCCACGCCTACCGGCCGGTGTGGGTGAAGCTGTATCACGACCGCGTGGCGATCGCGGTGGGCGCCGAAGTGGTGGCGCAGCACGCCCGGGCGTTCTCGAGAGGCACGAAGGTCCTCGATGCGTTTCACGTGCTGCCGCTTCTCGAGCGCAAGCACCGGGCGGTGGCCGAGGCGACGGCGCTCGTCGACTGGCGGCTGGCACCGGTGTGGCAAAAGGTGCGGGCCGAGCTGGCCAGGCACACGCGCAAGCCCGACCAGGAGTGGGTCCGGATACTACGGCTGATGGAGACGCACCCGGCCGCTGCCGTCGAGCGCGCGGCGGCGACCGCGCTCGAGCGTCATTCGCCGCGCCTCGAGACCGTGCGGCTGCTTCTCCGCCAGCAGCAGAGCGGCCCGCCGCCGGTGTGCCGGCCGGTGACCGGGGTGCGTCCGGAGCTGGCCGAGATCGTGGTGCCCGTCCCGACGCTGTCGGCGTACGACGCGCTGGTGGAGGGCCGTTGCTGATGGCAACCACGACTGTCGAGCCCGCCCATCTGGCGGCGGACCTCAAGACGCTGTGCCTGTCGACGGTCGCCACCCAGTGGCGACCGCTGGCCGAGCAGGCCACCCGCCAGCGGCAGGCGCCGGCCGACTACCTGGCCCAGTTGGTCCACCTGGAGGTGACCGGCCGCCGGGAGCGGCGCATCCAACGCCGCATTCAGGATGCCCGCTTCCCGATGCTCAAGACCCTCGACGCCTTCGCGTTCGACGCGCAGCCCGGTCTCGACCGCGACGCGGTCCTGCAGGTCTTCGACTGCCGCTTCGTCGCCGACGCCGCCAACGTCGTCTTCGTCGGCGGCGTCGGTACGGGAAAGACCCATTTGTCGATCGCCTTGGGGATGGCCTGCTGCCAGCACGACTACCGGGTGCGGTTCGTGACCGCCGCCGAGCTGGTCACGCTGCTCGTCGAAGCGCAGCAGCAGGGCCGCCTGCAACGCAAGCTCGACCAGCTCGCCCGCTTCGACGTCGTCATCGTCGACGAGCTGGGATATGTCCCGCTCGACAAGGCCGGCGCCGACCTGTTGTTCGGCTTCATCAGCCAACGCTACGAGCGCCGCAGCCTGGTGGTGACGACGAATCTGCCGTTCGCGCGCTGGTCCGAAGTCTTCCTCGACCCGACCGCCGCCGCCGCGGTCATCGACCGGGTCGTCCACCACGCCACCGTGTTGACGACCGCCGGCGACAGCTACCGGCTCAAGGCCGCCACACGCAACCAGGCGCCCCGCGCGCGACAGGAGGTGCCACGGCAATAGCGCTCATCGCGACGTGGCCTCCCGTCGCTACGCTCCGTCCGGCCACGTCGCGATGACCACCACAACCCAACAATGGGGGGTCCTTTTTCAAGTGGCCACACGGGTCCCTTTTTCAGTTGCCATTTCCACCGGGGTGCGCGTGAACGAGGACAGCTTCATCGTGCTCAGGGCCGAGGTTCCCGGTGACGACGTGATCGACGTGACGATCGCGGACGGGCCGGACGGCACGTGCGCGTGCAAGGTGAGCACCGCTGACGGCGATCTCGCGTCGGCTGCGCCCGACGTTCGGGGGTTCGAGCAGGTGTTGGCGGGCCGGCTGGCGGAAGCGGGGGTGCGCGCCCAGACTGCCGAGGACCGGGGTTGACGACTCGCCCCCTCCCTTGAGAGCACAGTTTCGCTGGGAGCGACCCAACCAGCGGGGGCGGCGGGCGCTTTGAACACACACGCCCTTCGACCCTGTTAGACCCGCCAAGGGTGGGGGCGCTCTCTCCCCTGACCCCGCCTACTGTTCCGAGGACGTATCTGCGGCTGCTCGCGTTCCTGAAGCAGGGGACCGGTCGAGCTCGGCCAGCCGATACATCAGGTTCGCTCGAACGGAGCAGGCTTCCTGCGATGTGGACCCGGACCAAGACCCTGGAGACCTCAAAGATCCCGACGCCGCCGTCTACCCGCAACGAATCCCCAATCGGATGATGGCCCGCGAACCCGACCGCGCCTCCAGGCGAGACCCAGATCGAGCACAAACCGATTGGAGCAGTCCGCTCCCGTCGCGCACGAGCACACCGGCGAAGTCGGCTGACACCAGATCCCGATGATCCAGCACGCGGGTCGCCGGGTCCCCGACCACCCTGTTGCGGCACGATGATCCCAACGGGACAACGCAAGGCCTCGGCAACCGTGAGCCGCACAGCACCGCGAATCGATGAACTGGCGATGTACCAAAGACCCCCTCCCGAACGCGCGACCGGAGAAATCTGTGGCCGCGCCCCACGACCTCCTGTTGCGCTCTTGTACGGCTACTGCTAGTCTCTCCCAATGAAGCGTTCAGTCGCCGTTCCCGTTCCGAGGAGATTCGCCGCCTACTCTGAAGCTGCACTTGTGCGCCTGCGGTACCTCTACCCCGAAGTCAATTGGTCTCTTGACCCGGGAACTGGGAATCTGTGCGCAGAGTACGAACCGGAAACCCATTCCGATCACGTGCTTATACAGGAGGCCAGTTTCCAACTCTACCGCGAAAAGCTCCACGAAGACACGATCCATATTCGTCGCAGAATCTACGAGGCGATATGATGGCGACGACCATCACGCCCTTCCGCTTCCGACGGGTATCCGATCGCATGCTTATCACCAATGAGGCGGGTGATTACGACTTCTTCGCGCCGGATGTCATGGAGCGGTTCTTCGCAGGGACTCTCTCCGGCGAGGAGCGTCAGGCATTTCGCAACCTATCGGTTCTCATCCACGACGACCGCGAGGATTGGCGGCTGTCGTCCTTGATGCGCCGAATACGCGAGACCCATACTCGGCACCCTCGCCAGCTTTCCTACCTGATCGTCATCCCGACCCTCCGGTGCGATTTGGCATGCAGCTACTGCCAGGTTTCGCGAGCGCCTGTGGATGCGAAAGGGGTTGATTGGACGGAAGATCGTGTTCTCGAGTTCGAGCGCTTCGTCAATGGAATCGACACTGATCATCTCAAGCTTGAGTTTCAGGGCGGTGAGCCGACGCTTCGCACCGACCTTCTGAGCCGCATCATCGGCATCTGTTCGAGTCGGTTCAAGACAACGGAATTTGTCATCTGTACAAACCTGACTCGGCTTACCAACGAGGTGGAGGCTCTCTTGTCCCGCGACGATGTTGTGATAAGCACGTCCATCGACGGGCCACCGGGTGTTATGACATCCAATCGCACTCAGGCAACCGAGCTGTCGCGAGCCGTGTTCAGGAATCTAGAGTACGTCGTCCGCAGGTACGGACCCGACAAGGTCTCCGCACTACCGACGGTCACCGACCAGCTTCTGGAGACGCCAGACGTTCTGGTCGATTTCTACGTCTCACTCGGTTTCCGGAGCATCTTTCTTCGCCCCGTGAATTACATGGGATTTGCACGTAAGACTTACCGGACTTTGAGCCAGGATGCCGCAGCCTGGAATCGATTCTATGGGCGCGCTCTAGAACACATCGTGGGTATCAACGACGATGGTGGTTACTTCGAGGAGTACTATCTGTCCTTGCTGGTACGGTCCATTTTCGGCGGCTTGCGGCACGGGTACGTTGACCTCCGTTCGCCAAGCCGGTTTGCGTCGGACTACTGCGTGATCGATTTCGATGGCACCCTGTATCCAAGTGACGAGGCGCGTATGCTTTCGCGGACCCGCTCTGCCGACCTCTCGATAGGCAGCATGGCGAGCGGATTCGACGCCGACAAGGTCCAGGTGCTGAACTGGCATGCAATCAACCAGTCCCACCCAGACTGCACCCACTGTGCCTATATGCCGTATTGCGGGATAGACATCGTCGACGACATCTCTCGAAGCGGACGCATTGATGTTCCGAAACTCGACACATGGTTCTGTCGACGGCAAATGAATCTGTTCGACCTCGTTTTCGAAAAGGTGGCTTCTCAAGATCGTCGCTATCTCACGGTCTTCCTGAAGTGGCTTTACCGAAGGGAAGATCCTCCCCCAACATTCGAGCTGTTCCATGATTCTCCTACGCTTCAAGGCTGAATTCGAGACGAGTACGGACCCGTTTATTGCGAAGCTAGAAGTGGGGCCTTCCGGGCACACTACTAGCACGCTCCGTGACCATCACGCAGTGGCGACGCCACGGAGGGGACACCCGGGGACTTGGGATTGTCGCTCCAGACACGGGGCTTTTGTTCTCCACACTACGGCTGGCGAGACAATTGATGGCGATGTGCTGATGTGCATTCCGTCCAGTAACGTCGTCGAACGACTGTTTCGACGCGGCAGTCACCACAACTCGCTGCTCCTAACGGAACGGTGCGATCAGCTGTGCGTGATGTGCAGCCAACCGCCGAGGGACATTGCGGACGCCTGGCGATTACCCCTATACGAGGAGGCTATCGCGCTCAGTGACCCCGGCACGCTGGTCGGGATTTCCGGAGGTGAACCTACCCTATACAAGGAAGAACTGCTCGGAATGATCGACCGCCTTGCAGACCGGCGCACGGATCTGAGCTATCACGTCCTCACAAATGGGCAGCATTTCGCCGTAGATGATCACGAACGCCTCAAACGCCTGCACAGACGTGCGTCGATTGTGTGGGGTATTCCACTATATAGTCAGCACGAGGGCACACATGACCGGATCGTTGACAAGGCAGGTGCCTTTGGACAGGTGCTTGATAACCTATACCTCTTGGGAAGTGCCAACGCGCGAATCGAGTTGCGAACTGTCATTACGTCCCTCAACGTGTTTGATCTACCCGGGCTCGCGGGCTTTGTCGCGAAGCACATCCCGTTTGTGTCGGACTGGGCTGTTATGGGTATGGAGCCAATGGGCTACGCACTTCGCAACTGGGATCGACTATTCTTCGATCATTCGGCGTTCGCACGTCCCATCACGAACGCTCTTGAAATAGCCGATCTGAGGGGACTTCGATGCCATCTCTATAATGTTCCGAGGTGTACGATTCCGGAAAGGTACCGAAGCCACTGCGTTGACAGTATTTCTGACTGGAAGAAGAAGTACCTGCCAGAGTGTGGAAGTTGTAGTGAGAAGAATCTCTGTTGCGGCTTCTTTGAATGGTATGGTCCTAAGTTTGAGTGGTCTCAAATTACGCCAATACCCTCAGGCGGTGGACGGGGTTAGCAGCCCGTGGAAGAAGTCTGATCGCTGAGCCCTGCTGTTCAGGCAGCTTGGCGATGAGCAATTGAGCCGACGAGGGCCGTCGGTGTCCATTTGAACCCCCAGGCGCGCGTCAGACGCCCCCAGCGGTCGATCAGACGGTCGATCAGGCGGCAAATCGCCGAAAGAGCCCGCCCCTGCAGGCTCCGGGGCGTACCGATGCCGGTCTGGTGGCGCAGGAGCAGCCCGATGTTGCAGGCGGCCGCCTGGATCAGCACCCGCTTGCGGACATTCTCGTGACCGCGCACCCACACCCGACGCATTCCCCCTGTCTCATACATGTGTGCGAAAGAACGCTCCACCACCTCGCCCCGGCAGCGTTGCAGGCGACGACCCCGCCGCCCGCCCACACGCCGGCGGTTCGCATACAGCGCCTTCTGCGCAGCGCGCTTCTCCGGCGGCGTCTCTCCCGTCCTCTTGTCCTGCCAGCAGCGCCGGCCGCGCTCCGGCTCCGATACGTGACTCCGAACCCCCACCTCGCCGAGGGCCACCAGCGTCGCGTCGCTGTGGTACCCCTTGTCGGCGACCACCTCTTCGACCCCCGGACCGTCCGGCGCCACCAACTCCACCTGCTCGGCCGCCGTGATCAGCGTCTCCGGCAGCGTGGCCGTATCGCCGTCGGATGCATCCTGCACCGTCACCGACACGATGGCCCCCGTGTCCATGTCGACCCCGTGCTCGGCCTTGTGAGCCAAGTGCGTCCGGCCGTCCTTCATCTTCGCGACCTTCGCGTCCGGGTCCTGCGGCGATTTCCACTCCTTGTTCGACGTCTTCTTGTTCTTCCGCGACCGGTCGAACCGAGCCAGATCCGCCTGTGTCGGTGTCTCCACCCCCGACGCTTCCGCCAACCGCCGAATGAACGCCTCGTAGGATTCGCCCGTGTCCCGACGCTCGATGCTCCGCATCGCCGCGTTCGCTTCCAGCGTCGTCGCATCGATGCCGACCGTCTTCCCCCGCAACAGGCCTGCAGCGGAGAGCCGCTCCAACACCCACGTGAAAACCGCCACGTGCGTCTCCACGTCGATCAGCCGCCGCGTGCGCGACAACGTCGAGTGGTCCGGTGCCGCCTCGGTCACGTCCAGGTCCAGAAACGACCGCAGACTCAGCGAATCGGCCACCCGCCACGCGATCCCCCGCTCGGAGGACAACCCTTCGAAATAGCCGATGAACAGCAGACGGAAATACCGGCCCGGCCGTAGACTCGGCCGGCCCATCCGCGCAGCGTAGAACGCCCCGCACAGTCCCTCGACGAAGGCGTCGAAGCCTGCCTCCTCCAGGACCCGGTTCAGACGCTCGAAGAAGGGATGCCCGGCGTTCGTCGGAAGGTCCGCCGTGGTCACCCACATCGGCGACGGCTGTCGAGCCGCCGGTTTCTTGCCCATCGCCATGCCGTCCAGTGTACGGAACTCGATCGAGCCGGTCGAGTGCGGATCCCCTGACTTTCGCCACGGGCTGTTAGGGGCCGGAGCAAAAACAACTTCCGTTTTTCGTTACATGGGTTCGATGGTGTAGTTCCATTTGGGGAGGAAGCTGTTCGGTGTGATGCGTAGCTCCCTCATCTGCGCGTCGGTGACCTTGACGCCGGTCTTGTAGGTCTTGCGCACCAAGTGCGCGCGCACGCGCAGTCCGGTGGCGGTGCGTGTGGTGCGCAGGTACTTCAGGATGGTCTCGTAGCTGTCGAGCGGGCGGCCCGCCCAGTTCTTGCTGACCTCACAGAAGAGGCGGTGTTCGATGGGATTCCACTTTGACGTGGCCGGCGGATAATGGGCCACGGTCACGTGCAAGCCGTGCCGGTTGCAGAGGCGATGCTGCAGGTTGAACTTCCAGGCGCGCGCGGTGCAACTGTTGCTGCCGCCCCCGTCGGCCAGGATCTGCAGGGCTTCGGCCTGGGGATAGTGCTTGTGGCCTTCGGTGCGCCACCACTTCTCGATGCAGTCGACGGCGAACGCCGGGGTGTCTGAGGTTTGGCCGACGAAGACGGTGCCGGCATTGGCGCGCGGGTCGTAGATGCCGTAGGGGATGGCGCGGCCCTCGGCCGCGGATGGAAAGTCGTGGTCGTTGACCAGTTCGGGTCTGTGGTCCCACTTGGCGCCGGGATTGCGGAACGCGCCGACGAGTTCCTTCTTCTTGGTGTCGACGCTGATGACCGGAGTGTTCTCGCCGGCGCAGCGCTCGCGCAGTTCGGCGATGTGCTGGAACTGCTCGTCGCGGTTCGGATGCGAGGCGCCCGCCCGCTTCTTGTGGTTGACCCGCAGCGAGAATCCCATCTTCTTGAGAAGCCGGGCGACGGTGCGCGCGCAGATGCCGGTGCCGAGCTTGCACAATTCGGCGGCGACCTTGGCGGTGGTGCGGCGTGTCCACTTCAGGCCGCTGAGCGGGTCGCCGGCCGTCTCGTGGTCCATCAGCGCTTCGATGTGGGCGATGACTTCCGGCGTTTTTTTTCCGCACGCGGACGCCCGCCGCCCGCGCGCCGCACCCGGTCGATCTCAATGTCGCGTTCGACGAGTTGGCGCCGGCCGGCGGCGACCGTCGACGGGTCGATGCCGAGCAGTTGGGCGATGCGCCGGTCGCCGCCCCACCCGCACTTGAGCGCTTCGAGTCCGGCGAACAGACGTCGCTGCCGCTCGTCGAGCAGGCTGGCGAACAACACGATCGCGGCGCGCAGCTCCTCCGGCATCAGGTCGGCCGCCGGCAGGGGTCGCACGAGTCCGGGCGTGGCCATCAACAAGCGCCGCGCGCGCAGTTGGTGGGTCTGGTGCGCGCGGTCGGCCGCGCAGTAGAGGAACTGGCCGGCGAGCTTGTGCCGCGTCAGCCGCCCGTCGCGGACGAGCTTACGCAGCGGGTCCTGGGTGCCGACCGCGAGCAGGTTGTCCAACTCGTCGACGAAGTGTCCCGCCGGGGCGTGGTTGACGAACGACTCGGCGGTTGCGACCAGGGTGCCGGCGCGGGAGAAACGGACGCCGGCGAAGGACCACAGGCCGTGCTCGTCGAAGTCGGCGATTGCGTCGAGGGTGTAGTAGCCGCCGCGATGCGAGTAGCTGGTCCGAGCGTCGAGGTCCTTGAGCTTGCGAAAAGCGGTGCGCCTGCTGGCCCGGGGACCGAGAGCCGCCGTCACCTCGGGCAGCGTGGCGATGGTCTGCTTGCGGAGCAAGGCGATGATCGTGTCGGCGGAGAATTCGGTTGGTCTCATTGTGGCACCATTGCGGGTAACGGTTTCCGCAATTATGCCAGAAATCTGAACAGACGCTGGCCCCCGGAATCCAGAAAGCATCCGCCTTGGTGGGGCTGGTCGCCGACACGACCGTTGCGAGACCGGTGTGATCTATAGCGAGACTACAGGCACTTCTAGGAAGTTATATTTGCGCGGGCCCTAGGTAGGCGCCAGATGCATGAGCGCGTGGCGGCGTGTCGCCTGCATGGCGCATATTGGTTTCGTATGGTAGGCGAACCGGCCGAGACAGATACTCGCCGAAATCTGACCGGCGCCCTGACCGAGAAGGGCTGGGCCGGCTGGGCCTCCGCTTCAAGTCGCCGTTCCATTGGGGGGGTGGCGGAGCATGGGACTGCCGACGAGAAGCGATGTCGCGGACGATTGGCGATGAGGTTGCACGGTGCGGCCAGGAAAGGGGTGCGGTACGGCGCAGCGAGTGCCGGCTACTGTGGCAATGGTGTGGTCTTGCGTTCGGGCACGTTAGCGACAAATGCTGCGGCCGAGGGTGCCCCTTGGTTGATAGACGGAGACCGAGTGGGTCCTTCCGTGTCAGGGTTGAGGCAAGAAAGTTAGAGTTCCGAGAAAGGCGACTAGTGACTCCACTTCGTCGTCGTCTAGGTACCCACTGAGGAGCGTACTCTGCGACGATGCGGCCAATCGCTTGAAGTACTCATGCCGGTCGAGGGCGGTCATGCGAGCGGGATTGATCCCACGCAATGGATCGAAGTGGAAGACGATGGCTGATCGCAGGCTCGCAACCGATCCGCTATGCCCATAGGGCGCCGTGTGTTCGACATTGACCAGAGGGGGCGTGCGAAACGTGTATAGGTCGGCAGGATCATGAGTCACGTTGAAGCGGCCGTAGTCGACCCCGAAACCGTTTTTTCCGAAGCCGATCTGGGGAAATGGTACTGCGTGAAACTGGAAGTCCGTGAAGTAGGCGCCGGAATGGCAATTCGAACACTTCCCCTTTCCGTAGAAGAGTCGGGCGCCACGCAGTTCCTCAGCATTCAGGGTTCCGCCGTCGAACACAAAACGATGAAAACGCGTCCTTCGGATCCGAAACTCGTCGCGGATGAAGTTGGCAACAGCAGTGGCAATGTGCAAGAACGATACGTCTGTTGAGGGAATATCCAAGGCGCGAGCGATGGTAGTAATGGCGTCAGGCTCGCTATCCGTCAATTGCTCGACTAGTGCCCGGTACACGGTCTGGGCCGCCTCGATGCTCTCCGTCTTGCTCGAAAGGACGGTTTCGTCCTCCTCAAGCATCTCGCGAATCTCGGCGGCCGGCAAATGGACGGCCGTGACCAACGGATCTTCGGACGGGTAGGCATCACCGAACTGGCTGACTCTACGGTCGCCGGTGAAATCAACCTTCCCGTCCCAGAAGAACGTCGAGAATCCTGCACCTCCTCGACCCCACAGCGGTAGAGTGTTGCGCGGTATGACAGCGCCACCGGACATAATGCGGTCACTGCCCTGTCCTTCTCCGCCAATGGCGATGGCATTGGGAATGCCATCAGCTGAGCTGAAATCATCAAGGTGGCAGTTCTCGCACGAAATATTGCCGTTCAAGCTCAGCGATTTCGACTCGAACAGCAACCTACCTGCCGCGGCGAGCTCGGAATCAACAGGAACATACGTCTCGTTGGAGGGCACGAAACCGTTGGTCCGTGCGGCTTCGCGAACGATGTCCTCAAACGGGGAAACGCCTACCGCCTGGCAGGCGACGGAGAGAGCTACGATGCACCCCGCTCTAGTAACGAATCTCGTGAACCGTGACGAACTCCTGAAGCTCATACTGTTTCTCTTCCAGCGCTTCAAGGCCGATTAGCGCAAGCAAGTCCTCACTAATGCCCCACACCAGCATTCGCTTTCGGAGCTTATCGTATTCGTGACAATCGAGCAGCCCGACTTCTGTTGCCTCCAGGTTCCGCACAGTTACGGCACTTGGACTCAGTTCTACCGCACGCTTGGCGATGTAGTGCTCCCGCATTACGTGGTCGCACTTAAACATAAGCTCCTTGTACGTGTCGCGCCACAGATGGGAGGCGACGACTGGCGCCCCGTATTCCACAATGCCGTAGGACGCAACTAGGCATATTGCCACGACGTTGGCGAGGACTAGAGGACGTGTCACTGTGCGACGATCCCAAGTAGAGACAAGGAGGCAGCGGTCAGACGTCCGGAGGGAACCTCGCCGGCATCGTCTTGGTACTGATAGAGCGCAGCCACGGTGCGGGCATGCAATTCTCCGTTGACCTCTCCGACGTGATACCCCTTGGAATGGAGTGCAATCTGAGTGCGTAAGACTAGCTCACGGAACTTCTGTGAGTTGCCGGGTAGTATGGTGAGCTTCCTCGCGATGGCAGGGCTACTCGGTAGAATGGAGTTGGGGGGAGTGCTGGTGTCGTTGCGCGTGGTAGCGCCTGTTGAAAGCGGGCCGGGCGCTAGTTGAATGCCACCGGACCGGTGGCTGGAGTGAGACCTGTGGGATCGGTGGGAGGAATGGGACCGATGCTGTGCCAGGGTGTAGGTGTGCGAGTCGTCGATGCTCATCACAAGGCTCTTTATCCGATCGAGCACGGAATCGTCGGGGTGGGGGCACACCTTCGAATCGTCGTCGGCGGCGGCCGGAAGCGGCGCCAAGCCGGCGGCGAGAAGAGTCGAAACTGCAAACCTGGCCGATTTGATCATTTTCCTCGTCTTCCGGAAGACATGCTCTGAGGGATATCACGCCAGAGCGCAGCTTGAACGTAGCGCGAAAGATGACCGACGTTGGTCGTGGCGACGATGCCGTCGGATGAGTCCAAGGTGGCGACCTGTGCAGCCAGGATGACGTCGCCGTCCAAGGCCCGATCGTCGGCTGTCGGCTTTCCCCGTTGACGGGCGTCTGCCCAAAAGACCGCCGCTTGGCGCATAACTGCGGTGGTAATGGGGAGGTACTCGACCAAGCTGGCAAGGGCGTCGAGGCGGCGGAGGCCGTGCACCCGCCGGCCGCGCAGCAGCTCCCGGCGCACTTCGTAGTCCGAGATTTCTGGGAGAACGACGCGAGAACCGGCTGCAACGAGCCGCTGGAGGCATTGAGCGGGCGCGAAGCTCTCCGGTGAGCGCTTCGGGTTCGTTACCAAGCCAAGCGGTCCGGCGTCGAGTGCGACGACTCGGCTCACCATGTGACGCCCTTCTGCTCTGCGGGGAAGAGCTGACGATGGGATAGGCGATGCTCGTCGAGCGCGCGAACGAGGTGCGCGCCCGTTTCGCGTTGCTCGCCGCCGGCATCTTCTTCGTCCATCCAGGACTGAAGGAGCGATACCAGATCCGAAGCGTGAGCGTGCCGCGGCGGGTGCTGATCGAGGAGTCGCAGCGTGTACGCGTCGGCGGACATGCGGTGGTGGTCAGCAGCTAGTCGCAAGCGGTGGCTGAGTTCCTGGGTCAGGTTGAGTGTCACGTTCATCCAAACCACCTTGGGCAGATGCGACGGAACGGCCACGCGCGGCCGACGCTCGAGGTTCGCGCATCGGCCGATCTGAGGTCGCTCGACGCCCGCCGACATGGGATCTGTCAATTGGGACCAAGCCTAGCACAATTGGGGCCGATGCACCCGGTGGGGGCCAGTGGGGCCAGTGGGGCGGAGTCGGCCGAGCTGGGCGCGCCGCCGAGCACGTGGCGGGGTGAGCTGCGCGTGGCCACGTGCGCAACTTGGCGAAGCGCGGTCGGGCGTGTGGGGTTGGAGCTCCGGAGGGGGCGCCGGCGAGCTGATACTAGCTGGGGCGGCGGCGATACGGTGGCCGTTTCGCTCGCCTGGAGTCTTGCAGGAGGCGGATGGAGGATGCGGGATGGGCGGCCTGTAGCTTCGTGCCGGGGACAACTACCGGCTCGGCTACGGCCTCGGGATGCTGGAGCAGGGGCAGGTGAACCTGGAACTGGGGGTCGACGCGCAGCGGCGGGAGAGCCCGATGGAAGGCGGGGCCAGCAACGGGCTGATGGGCCGGGCGACGCTCGGTTGGGGAGATTGGCACGCCGATGCAATCGGGCACGGGGTTGCGAGACAGCGGCAGTCGGAGAGTCTCCGCGACGCTGGTGCCGGGATGACGATCGCGCCCGCAGTGGTCAATGGCCTGCCGCCTCTAAGGGCGAGCGCGCTGGTGCTCCGATGTCGGACGCTTGCGATGCGGCGGTCGTGACAAAACGGTCGACCGCACGGCTACGCGGTGGGGCGGTCGGTGCCGTGAACCATGATAGGATTTCCGTGGAATCAACAACGGAACGCAGTCTGCAAGGCCGCGGTCCGTTCAAGGGAGCTAGCGATGTCGAGGCAGTCGATGGTAGTTAGGCTTGTGGAGGCGACGACGGCGCCGCTCGGGTTCTTCGTTCTTGCGCTTTTGATTGTTGAAACCTTTCTTGGTACGGTGCTTCTCGGAAGCGAGTTTCCCGGGGAGGACAGAATCATGTTGGTGTACTTGGGTGTAGGCATGTTTGTCCTGGTCGTGGCGGTAGTTACTACGCTTGTCTGGAAGAAACCCGAAAACCTGGTGTTCGACAAGGACGCCCACGTGAAGCAGCTAAAGGCGGCTGTATCGCTCGGCGCGGCGTCGACCAATAGACCGAATCCGACAAGAGATCCGGATATAGAGAAGATTGCCAACGTGGTGCGAGGGACGGGCAGGGCGGGAGCAAGACCGGATGGGAAATGGAAAAGGCGCATTCTTTGGGTGGACGACAGGCCCGATAACAATCAATACGAACGACTCGCATTCGAGGCCGTGGGCGTGGGCGTTACGCTAGCGGAGACGACCGATGAAGGTCGTGAGAAGTTGCGGCAGAATCGATACGACGCAATTATTTCCGATATGGAGCGCCGCGAAGGACAGAGGGAAGGATACGTGCTTTTGGACGGACTTCGGGAACAGGGAGACCGGACTCCGCTGTTCTTCTATACGTCGTCTAATGCGGCGGAACACAAGCGAGAGACTCGGGAGCACGGGGGACAGGGTCTTACGAACAATCCAGAGGAACTATTCGAAATGGTCACTGCTGGTTTATCGTAGACACAGGTGTCTTCTCGGTATGGTGTTTGAAGGGACTTGGTTCAGACGGCTGCGGCACAATGCAGTGACGCGCAAGAGAACGGGTGTGTGCCGTTCCGGGGCTAGTAGCCGATGTGTTACTGGCCGCCCGCTCTGACCATCTGGCGAGCGCCGCACAAGCACTGGTATCGCTCGGCCGTCGGTGCTGGTTGCGCCGAAGGTCGCCGTTTTGCGAAGTTCTCGATACGCTCACCGCATCGCGGCTTCGACGACGTCTCCTATGTTCGCGTCACGGGCGCCAGGGAACGTCCCGCGCGGGACAGCGAGCGAGCCTGGGGCGGCGGGCGGCGGCGGGGCCAAACGTCTTGCGAATACGTTAGCCCTGGCTGCGCCCGGCCGCGGGCGTTGGACGCGAGTCGGCTATCTCTCCGTTCTTGCCCGGTACGCGTCAATGGCTCCGTCACTAACGTCTCTCGGATAGCAGAGCGGGGAAGCACCTCCTGGTCTGCTGTAGGCGCTTCGACCTCCGCAGCGTCTGCCGCCCCTGTCGGTGTTGTACGGACAGGGGCAACTGCCGGAGTACCTGGCAATCGACTGATTGATGAGGATCTGCCGAATCTCGTCGTCGGTGCGTCCGGATCGGCTACCGGACGACGTCCGCGCCGACGAGTTGCAGGGCAAGGAGCGAATAGCGCGGGACGACCCGGTCAGGCTGATGCGGTCCGCGAGCTGTTCGTCGCGGCCAGTGGTCACGCGGAGCTGCACGGAGTTGCGCTGGCGGAGCTTCGCAATGAGGCCGCTCACCTGCTGCGACGTGGACGACCCCAGCAAGGTCTCGTTCTGGTCGCGGAAGGCGTAGCTCTCGGTCGAGCCGTCATCCCACCGCGCCTCAACGTCTCCGTTGCCGAAAGTGGCGTTGCCGGGCAGTGCCAGCTCCACAACCTGGTCGCTCCCTTGGCAGCTCACGCCGATGTGGATCTGCCCGTCGATGCCGGTGGTCATCGCGACTGCGTTCCCGGAGCGCCTCTCGACGTTCCACTGGGCTTCCGTGGGGACGGCCACGGCGACCAGGAGTGCTGCCGCGAGCAGGATTCGTGCGCGCATCAATGGTTACCTCCGGGGCGGAATGATACACGACGGCGGTCGCGATCTCGGGGTTTCTGGGTACGTCCGGCAAGCGGTTGGGCGAGGATGCACTTGCCGACGGAATGAGGCTCGGCAACGACCAGGCACGACGGCGCACGCTCGCGTCCCGCGTCCCGCGGGGGTAGTGCGCTGGATCCGGCACCGCATGCGCTAGGATCTTGGCCCTGGCCCCTGGGACGGAGTAGGGAGCGACCTGGAGACCCGCCTATGGAGTTCATCGTTGGTGCCGTCGTGGTGGCGCTCATCGTGTTGGCCGTGCGAGGCGCGAGGAAGCGAGCTGCGGAGAACGCAGCCGCGGAGGCCGCCGCACGGGAGGAGGCAGCGGAGCGGGAGTCTGCGCTCGTCTCTCGGATCGCCGCGGCCGACAGCCCGGCCGCGGTTCTGGCGCTGTGCGATCACCGACCACCGCCGTCTCTGCGATTCCAGAAGTCCGAGCAGGCCGTATGGGTCGTGCCGGACTGCGCCTACCTGAAGACGAAGAAGGAAGTGACCTACCACGGCCGGTCGTCGGGGGCGTCGTTCAGAGTCGCGAAGGGCGTGACCATCAGGACGGGTGGATCACGGGGACACCGCGTAGAGAACGAGTACCTGGAGCAGGTCGATGCGGGAACGGTCGTGCTGACCAGCAAGCACATCTACTTCCAGGGCGAGGACAAGGAGCGGTTCCGGGTCCGGCTCGACAAGCTCGTGTCCGCGGAAGCTGCGGCGGACGGCTTTCTGTTCCAGCGTGACGGTGTGCGAGCACGCCCGGAGGGGTTCGTGTCGTACGACGTTCGGATACTCGGTGTGCTGCTGCACTGGCTCGAGGCTCCAGAGGCACTGGCCGGCGATGTCGTCGACGCGGACGCCGAGCCGGATGAGATGCTCGACGCGCTGGCGGCCGCGGAGGCCGATAGCGGGGATCAGTAGGGCACTGATAGACGTTCTGGTCGGTCACAACGCCGGGTCGGCGTCCGGCACTCGGCGTGCGATGAAGAGTCCGGCGATTTGCACGGCCGGAAAGCATGCCGCGAGCACGGACTGCGCCGCCCGGAAATGTGCTCCGGTCGTCAGTACATCGTCTACGACCGCGATGAACGCGGGTCGCGGAGTGGTCAGGTGCTCGTCGATTCGGTACGCCGCCTCGATCTGCTGCGGCGTGGGCCGAGCCGGACTGTCGTGCACGGCGTCGGTGCTCTCCGACTGAATGATGATCTCGCGCACGTCGACCGCTCTGTCGGGCCAGATGGACCGGAGCATCCTCGCAACCCGGTCGTCGTGGCGCGGGTCGTCACGCGCCTTCGATGGTGGCATCGATACGAACGGCATCCGCGGCGGCTCCGCGCCGAATGCCCGACGAAACGCCGTCGCCGCCCGTTGAATCGCCTGCTCCTTGTACCGCCATTCCGGCCTGCCGCGGCGGTCGGGCGGCTTCTTGAAGTTCAGGATCAGATGGTTCGTGGGGCTGTACGCGTAGCCTTGGCGCGCCGTATACTCGCCGAGAAAGTAGCAGCGGTCGTCCTCGGTCAGCCAGAAGTGATCCGGCCGGGTCAACTCGTCGATTTCAGTGAAGCGATCCGGAAAGGCCACGGTGGATGTCATCGTACTCCGCAACCCGAACGGCGCCCTTCGACGCCAGGCGCGCCGGCCACGTCAGGTGCGGATTGCGGAAGCAGCTGTCGAGGACGAACAGCCTGCGGCCCTGCTGGAGCGCGGCGCGGGCCTGGATCAGCGTGCCGGACGTCTGTCCCGCTTCGACGATGATGGTGGCTTCTGTGAGGGCGGACATCACGACGTTGCGCTCAGGAAAGAACAGCCGGTTGCGACGGTAGTCCTGCGACTCGTACCGCTTCACGGGCACCGGGCTGACGACCAAGAAACGCTCGGCGATCTGGTGCTGCAGCGCGGCGTGCACCTTCGGGTAGACGTGTGACAGGGGCGTTCCGATGACTGCGATCGTCCGGCCGTCGTGCTCGATGGCCGTCTCGTGGGCCGCCCGATCGATGCCGGCGGCCAGTCCCGAGACGACGGTGAAGCCGTCGTTGACCAGCTCGCGCACCAGACGCCGCGTGCGGGAGACTCCGTCTCGGGACGGGTTGCGGGTTCCGACCACGGCGACGCAGCGGGACGCGACCAGGTCCCACCATCCCTGGTAGTAGAGGAGCTGGATCGGGTGGGTCGCATCCCGCAATCTGGCCGGGTACTCGCCGGCGCCGTGCACGCAGACCCCGAACCGGGAGATCTCCGCAGCGGTGAACCGCTCCTTGACGAACGCGGCACACGCGATCGCGTCCTCTCGCGGGACGAAATCCGACGGAACGGCGCCAGGGTGCTGAGCGAACCGCTTCGACAGCGACTTGAACGTCGTCTGAGGATCGGACCAGAGGGCCTCGTAGGCTCCCATTTCCCGGTACGGGGAGACGGCGCGGGCTGCGAAGCCCGATCCGAGGGGGAGCTGAGGAGTGCCGGTCCGCTGCTCGGTGATGGGCTGCACGGTCGCCGTCACCATAGCATACGAGGGTTGGCGCAACGCTCTGTTCTCGACTCGGGAAGCGGCAGGGTCCGGCCGACGACGAGACCGTCGGGATGAGCTGCGCCCGGGCTGCACGCGGTGTCCCGGCAGACCCGCGGCCAGCGTAGCGGGCGGGTCGTGAGGCTCTCAACACTGCCAGCCGCTCTGCCAGCCGTTTCGGGTTCTGCCAGCCGTTTTCTGACCGTTTCGGACCTCTTCCGACTAGCAGTTTCCCCAATGAATACGGGGTTTCTTGGGGTTTCGGGTCTTGCGTGATCGGTTCCGGAGGCCGACGCTCTATCCAGGCTGAACTGCGGCTGGGCGGGTCGTCGAGACTGCGTTCGTCGACGGCGGTAGCTCTGGCGGGGACGACATGACAGATGTTCGGTCATCTCGCGCACATGTCCGTCGCCGGTGTCAGCGGAGAGTTCATCGACAGCCACCGACCTGCCTCCGGCGCGGTCAACCGTCGCGCCCTGCATGACGTCGCTGCGGCGGCTGGCTCCGCCGGCCGCGCCTAACTGCCACAAACCCCGCTCGGGTTCGACCCCGGGGCATCACGTCCGTGGGACTCGGCGTATCATGGGCTGCGTGAGCAGCGAGCAGGTAAGCGTTCGGTCGTCCCGGTATTTGTACTGGTAACGCGATTCGATATTCGCTATGGTCTCGGCCATGGCGTGTCGGGACACGGCAGCCGGTGGGGGCCGACCGGTTGCCGATGCGGCTTCGCTGGCCGGGCGGCCGGACTGGCGGCGGCTGTATGAGCGGGCGCGAGCTAGTGCCGAGGCGGCGGAAGCGCGGGCGGAAGCGCTGAAGCGGGCGGAGTTGTCGGCCCGCTGCAAAGCGGGTTTCTGGAAGTGGCAGTTCGAGGCGTCGCGGCGCAAGCGGCTGGCGGCGGTCGAGCAGTCGAAGGAAGCCCGCCGCGCGGCGAAGGACGCGCTGGCGCTGCGGGCGGAGGTAGCCCGTCTCGACAAGCTGCTTGCGGAGGCCGGCGTCGCGTCGGGCCGGTACAGCGAGACGTCCCTGCGCCGGGAGGTGTCCCGGTTGCGCAAGGCGGCGCCGGGGGCGGAGGTCCAGGCGGCCGAGATTCGCCGGCTGCACAAGGTTCTGTGGAAGGAGCGCGTCGACAAGGCCGCCCTGCGCCGGCTGCTGGACGAGACCGTCCGGCTCTACGCCGGGACGATGAGGCTTCGCGACCAGCAGGACCGGGTTCTGTCGCTGTCGGACGACGTTGGGCGGCTACGGTATGCGTTGCAGCGGTCCGAGGCGATGAAGGACCGGCTGAAGGTCCGGCTGCTTCGCACGGCCGAGGCGGCGCGGGCGATGTCGCCGGCGGCGGCGGACGTTGCTCTGCGCAAGGCCCTGGGCCGGTCGCGTCGCCGGAAGGCGGCGATCGGCCGGCTGACGAAGGAGAACGCCCGGCTGCGGCGGACGGTGCAGGCGTCTCGGCGCCGGATCGGGACGCAGGAGGCGGAGCTTGCGAAGCTGCGCGCGACCCGGGCGGTGCTGTCGAAGGCGTTGCACGGCCGCAAGAGCGAGAAGCGGGCGAGGCCGCGCACCGGCCGCCCGCGCGGCCAGCGTTGCGGCGCTCCCGGCCACGGCCGCACGTTGCGACCCGGACTCGAGGAACGCCTCGAGGAGCGCGGTCTGCCGGCCGCCGCGCGCAGATGTTCCTGTTGCGGGAAGCCCTACGCGGCGGTCGGCGTGGACGAGTCGGCCCTGGTCGAGATCGAGGTCCGGGCCTACCGGCGGGTGATCCGCCGCCGGCGATGGCGCCGGACCTGCGGGTGCGCCTCGTCGCCGGCGGCGGTCTCGGCGCCGCCGGCGCCGCGGCTGTTCGCCAACACGCCCTACGGCGCCAGCGTCTGGTCGCGGGTGCTGTATGAGCGCTACGCGTGCCTGCGTCCGCTTCAGCGCGTCGGCGCCTGGCTGGGCGACCAGGGGCTGGCGGTCTCCTCGGGGACGCTGGCCGACAGCGTGCCCCGCTTCGTGCTGCTGTTCGAGCCGCTCGCCGGAGCGATCCTCGCGCGCCAGCGCGCGGCGGCGCTGCGCCACGCCGACGAGACCACGTGGCGCGTGCAGGCGCTACGGGGGGAGGGCCGGTCGGGCCGCGCTTGGCTGTGGACCTCGGTGGGCAACGACGCGGTGCGCTTCCACATCGACGCGAGCCGCAGCGCCGAGGCGGCGGCGAAGCTGTTCGGCGACCTGGCGCCGGAGACGGTGATCGTCTGCGACCGCTACAGCGCCTACAAGCGGCTGGCTCGGCTGCTCGGCGGCACGGTCGTGCTGGCGTTCTGCTGGGCGCACCTGCGCCGGGACTTCATCCATTGCGCCGCTGCCCAGATCCGGCTGGCCGGCTGGTGCGAGGCCTGGCTTGCGCGGATCGCCGCGATTTACCGCCTGAACGAGGCGCGGCTGGCCTGCTACGACCCCGGCATCGAGCGCCAGAGTGTTGCGTTCTACGCGGCGCAGGACGCGCTCGCGGCGGCGCTCGACGGCCTGTTCGCGGCGGCGGAACGGGAACTGGCCGGCCTGCCGTGGAAATGGCAACTGAAAAAGGGACCCGTGTGGCCACTTGAAAGGGACCCCCCCATTGTTGGGTTGTGGTGGTCATCGCGACGTGGCCGGACGGAGCGTAGCGACGGGAGGCCACGTCGCGATGAGCGCTATTGCCGTGGCACCTCCTGTCGCGCGCGGGGCGCCTGGTTGCGTGTGGCGGCCTTGAGCCGGTAGCTGTCGCCGGCGGTCGTCAACACGGTGGCGTGGTGGACGACCCGGTCGATGACCGCGGCGGCGGCGGTCGGGTCGAGGAAGACTTCGGACCAGCGCGCGAACGGCAGATTCGTCGTCACCACCAGGCTGCGGCGCTCGTAGCGTTGGCTGATGAAGCCGAACAACAGGTCGGCGCCGGCCTTGTCGAGCGGGACATATCCCAGCTCGTCGACGATGACGACGTCGAAGCGGGCGAGCTGGTCGAGCTTGCGTTGCAGGCGGCCCTGCTGCTGCGCTTCGACGAGCAGCGTGACCAGCTCGGCGGCGGTCACGAACCGCACCCGGTAGTCGTGCTGGCAGCAGGCCATCCCCAAGGCGATCGACAAATGGGTCTTTCCCGTACCGACGCCGCCGACGAAGACGACGTTGGCGGCGTCGGCGACGAAGCGGCAGTCGAAGACCTGCAGGACCGCGTCGCGGTCGAGACCGGGCTGCGCGTCGAACGCGAAGGCGTCGAGGGTCTTGAGCATCGGGAAGCGGGCATCCTGAATGCGGCGTTGGATGCGCCGCTCCCGGCGGCCGGTCACCTCCAGGTGGACCAACTGGGCCAGGTAGTCGGCCGGCGCCTGCCGCTGGCGGGTGGCCTGCTCGGCCAGCGGTCGCCACTGGGTGGCGACCGTCGACAGGCACAGCGTCTTGAGGTCCGCCGCCAGATGGGCGGGCTCGACAGTCGTGGTCGCCATCAGCAACGGCCCTCCACCAGCGCGTCGTACGCCGACAGCGTCGGGACGGGCACCACGATCTCGGCCAGCTCCGGACGCACCCCGGTCACCGGCCGGCACACCGGCGGCGGGCCGCTCTGCTGCTGGCGGAGAAGCAGCCGCACGGTCTCGAGGCGCGGCGAATGACGCTCGAGCGCGGTCGCCGCCGCGCGCTCGACGGCAGCGGCCGGGTGCGTCTCCATCAGCCGTAGTATCCGGACCCACTCCTGGTCGGGCTTGCGCGTGTGCCTGGCCAGCTCGGCCCGCACCTTTTGCCACACCGGTGCCAGCCGCCAGTCGACGAGCGCCGTCGCCTCGGCCACCGCCCGGTGCTTGCGCTCGAGAAGCGGCAGCACGTGAAACGCATCGAGGACCTTCGTGCCTCTCGAGAACGCCCGGGCGTGCTGCGCCACCACTTCGGCGCCCACCGCGATCGCCACGCGGTCGTGATACAGCTTCACCCACACCGGCCGGTAGGCGTGGCGGATCGGCACCGAGTAGGTGACGTGGTCCACCCGCACGTGTCCGAACTTGTCGGCCACCCGCGCGACGACCCGGCAGGTGGCGGGCCGGTGCGCCGGCAGCGCCCGCAGATGCTGCCGCTCGAGCGTCAACGCGGCGTCGACCGAGCGCCCGTCGTCGAGGTGGCGCGCCGGCAGGTCCGCCTCGAGCTCGGCCCCGATCGCCGCGTTGAGCGCCGTCCAGCTCTCGACCGCCAGCCGCGGCCGCAACACCAGGTTGCGGACGTACTTGACGCCCGTCTCCACCGAACCCTTCTCCCAGCCCTTGGCCGGCGCGCAGAACTCGGCCCGGAACGGATACGCGCCCCAAAACGCCTCGAACGCTTCGGTCTGAACCCGGTCGCGGCCCGCCAGCACCTCCTTGACCGCCAGCGAGGTGTTATCGAGGACGACGCGATCCACAAGGCCCCCGAAATAACGGAAGGCCGATTCGATGCCGTCGAGCAGCGACTCGAGCCGCTCGACCGGATACGCCTTGGCGAAATACGCATTCGAGTACGGCAGCGTCGCCACCAGATACTTGACCTTGTAAGGCGCCCCCGCGATGTCGACCCACGACTCGCCGAAGTCCACCTCCATCGTCGTGCCGGGCAGCGTGCTACGGTGCACGAAGGCCTCCTTCGGTGCAACGGCCCGCCGCAGCGCCGCGACGTAGCGGCGCACCGTGCGCGGCGAGACCGCGCCGGCCAACGGCAACAGCAACCGGCGCACCCGCTTCGCCGTCAACCGCCGGTCCTCGCGCAGCCACTGCTTGATCTGCTCCCGCCACGGGTCCAGGCTGCTCGCCCGCGGCACCGACTCCCGCGCCGGCGGTGTCGGCCGGCCTACGGCACGGCGCACGGTCTTGACGTCCAACCGCAGCCGCCGCGCAATCTCCTTCTTCGGTACACCCTCCACCAGATGCAGGTGGCGGACCTCGGCCCACTGGCTCATCCTGATCACCTCCGCGTCCTCCTGGTCACGTCGACGAGACGACCGTGTCTCGGCCCGTCGATCATCGCCAGAAAGCCGCCGTTTCCGAGTGCTCAGGGGGTCCTTTTTCAAGTGGCCACGGGGTCCCTATTCATCTTGCCGCTACCAGGCCTGCCGGAACACGCGCGCGAGGGCAAGCCGCTGCGCTCGCTCGTCAACCACCGCGAGGGGCTCAGCGTGTTCGCCGGCCGTCCCCGGGTTCCGCTCGACAACAATCTCGCCGAGCGGCTGCTCCGGGGGCCGGCCATCGGACGGCGCCTGTCGTTCGGCTCCGACAGCGGGATCGGCGCGCGGTTCACGGCGCTGATGTACTCCGTGGTCGGCACCCTGATGCTGAACCGGATCGACGTCCTGGGCTGGCTCGAAGCGTGGCTGGCGGCCTGCGCTCAGAACGGCGGCCGGCCGCCGGACGACACCTCGGCGTGGCTGCCCTGGTCGATGGACGCGGCGCGCCGGCGCGCACTGACGGCGCCGACATGACCGCTCCGGTCGAGTGCCGCTACTACGGCCGCGACTTCACGACCGCGGAGATGGCGCTGCTGCGCACGCTGATCGCTGGGCCGCCGGCGCTCAACCGCCACGCCCTGTCGAAGGAGTTCTGCCGCCGCATCGGCTGGTACAAGGCCGACGGCGGGGTCAAGGACATGATGGCCCGCGTCGTCATGCTGGCCATGCACCGGGACGGCCGGATCGAGCTGCCCCCGCCGAAGTGGCGCCAGAACCGGCCCGCGCCGATCACCTTCGGGCCCGACACCGAACCGCCCCGCTTGCCGCCGCCGACCACGCTCGACGCGGTCCGCCCGCTCGAGATGCGCACCGTCGTGCGCGGCGACCGCGGGGGGAAGCGGTGGAACGAGTACGTCGCCCGCTACCACTACCTCGGCTACAAGACGCTGGTCGGCGCCCAGATGCGCTACGCCGTGCACGCGAGCGACGGCACGCCGCTCGCCATGCTCGGCTTCTCCACCGCCGCCTGGACGCTCGCCCCGCGCGACCGCTTCATCGGCTGGTCGCGTCGGCGGCGCGAGAAGAACCTGCCGCTCGTCGTCGACAATCCGCGCTTCCTGATCCTGCCCTGGATCCGCATCCTCAACCTCGGCTCGCACATCCTCGCCCTCGTCCGCCGCCAGCTGCCGGCGGACTGGACCGCGCGCTACAAGACGACCCCCGTGCTCATCGAGACCTTCGTCGAGACCCCCCGCTACACCGGCGCCGTCTATCGGGCCTCCGGCTGGATCCGCGTCGGCACCACCCAGGGGCGCGGACGCTACAACACGAACAACCGCTCCGACAAGCCCAGGAAGGACATCTGGCTGAGGCCCCTCCGCAAGGACTGGAAGCGCACCCTCAACCACCGGTAGGATCAGACGCCAAATACCGGGACGACCGAACGCTTACCGAGCAGCAACGCGCGGACGGTAGCAGAGCGCTTCCCGACATTGTGGGGTACACCGTGGGATGCACTCAACCTGGATCCAGATAAACAACACCGATTCAACATGTTAAAGCTGCAATCGTGCTGACGCTGCCTTGACGCTCAACGGTTTCCAGCGGAATCGACGTTCGTGCGGGCAGCAACGTCACACGGTCCATCGCCGCACCGGCTGGCCGGCGCACTGTTTATGTTGCCAGACATAATGTCTGAGAGAATAATGATCGCGTGGAATTCATTGACCGCGACGAGGAGTTGCGCCGCCTCGATGCCGCGCTGGCCCATCCAGGCGCCCTGGCCGTGCTCTGGGGCCGGCGCCGGGTAGGCAAGACCCGCCTCCTCCTCGAATGGTCGCACCGGCGGCGCGGATTGTACGCAGTCGCGGACCAGTCCGTCCCGCCTGTCCAGCGCCGCTACCTGGCCGCCGCCGTCGACCGGCAGTTTCCCGGTTTCGCCGCTGTCGAGTATCCCGACTGGCGTTCGTTCCTGTCGCGGCTCGCCGACGAGGCGGGCAGGAGCGGCTGGCCCGGGCCATTCGTGCTCGACGAGTTGCCGTACCTGATCGCTGCTGACCCGACGCTGACCGGCGTCCTCCAGGCATGGGTCGACGGCGCGCCGGGACGGCCCAGCGTCGTTCTGAGCGGGTCGAGTCAGCGGATGATGCACGGCGCGATACTCGACGCCGGCGCACCGCTCTACGGCCGGGCGCGGGAAGCGTTCGCCGTACGCCCCCTCAGACCGGGATACCTCACCGACCTGCTCCCCGGCGCCGATGCGCGGGATCTGGTTGCCTTCCATGCGTTGTGGGGAGGAATGCCGCGCTACTGGGAGCTCGCCGAACCGTTCGGCCTGGACGCCGACCGCGCCGTGGACACCCTGGTGCTCGATCCGGCCGGGCCCCTGCACATCGAGCCGGAGCGGCTGCTCATGGAGGAGGTCCCGCCGGCGATGGCGCTGCGTCCGCTGCTGGACGTGATCGGCAGTGGGGCCCATCGGGTGAGCGAGATCGCGGGTCGCCTCGGCCGCCCGGCTTCCAGCCTGGCGCGGCCGCTGGGCGCGCTGGGCGAGATGGGGCTCGTGCGCCGGGAGATGCCGTTCGGGAGCGATCCGCGGTCCGGCAAGCGGAGCCTGTATCGGATCGACGATCCGTTCCTGCGGCTCTGGTTTCGCGTCGTCGCGCCCGACCGGACCGCCCTCGCGGCAGCGCCGCGCGAAACCCGGCTCGAGTACTGGCGCCGCCACCGCCGTGGGCTCGAAGCCCTGGCCTGGGAGGAGCTGTGTCGCATGGCGGTGCCGCTGCTCCACCGGTCGGATACGGCCCTCGCCAGGCTCGGACCCTGGGAGCCGGCACAACGCTACTGGCGCCGCGGTGAGCCCGAGTGCGACGTGGTGGCGCGCTCGGTCGACCGCCGCCGCCTGCTCATCGGCGAGGCGAAGTGGTCCGCGCGACCGATGCCGGCAGCGGCGCTGCGGGCGCGGCGGGCCGCCCCAGCCGTTCCCGGCGCCAGCGGCCTCGAGATCGTGCCTGTCGCGTTCGTGCCGCGGATGACGTCCGACCAGGCCGGGCCGGCCGATCCGTACGTGGTGGACGCGCGCCAGGTTCTCGGCGTCCTGCGCTGAGGCAGGGCTGCCGCCGAGGACGCATGCGGTGGCACGGCGACTCGCCGCGCGGCCACGATGTGGCGGGGATCACCCGCTATGATGGAGTCAGTCAACCGGAGGTCGAGGCTGTCATGCACACGATCCGGGGGACGCCGCCCGCGCAGGCGCGGCGGGTGGCGGACATCGATTGGTCAACGTGGTCGGCCGTGGATCCGGCCACCCTCGCGTTCGTGATCCGCGCCGGTCGCATACTCCTCATCCGCAAGAAGCGCGGGCTCGGCGCCGGCAAGGTCAACGGGCCGGGGGGACGGATCGAACCCGGGGAGACCCCCGCCGCGGGCGCCGCGCGGGAGCTGCAGGAGGAGCTCGGCATCCGGCCGGTCGACCTGGTGCGCCTCGGCGACCACCGGTTCCAGTTCGTGGACGGCTATTCGACCTACGTCCACGTCTACCGCGCGGCGGACCTGCGCGGCACGCCGATCGAGACCGACGAGGCGGTCCCGCTATGGGTCGATCTGGACGCCATCCCGTTCGACGAGATGTGGGAGGACGATCGGCTCTGGCTGCCGCTGGTCGTCGAGGGGCGGCGCTTCTCGGGCTACTGGATCTTCGACGGGGACCGGATGCTGGACTACCGGCTGGACGTGCTGTAGGAGCTACAGGTCCAGCCGCTTGATCTTTTCCACCAGCGTGGTGCGCTTGACGTTCAGCAGGCGCGCGGCCTGGTGCCGGTTGCCGCCCGTGCGCTCGAGTGCGCGCGCGATGAGTCCGCGCTCGATCTCCCCGAGGCGGCCCTGCAGGTCGATGCCGTCCTCCGGCAGCGCCGCGTCCGCATCCTCCGGCTCGCCGCTCTCGCGGATCTCCGGCGGCAGGTCGCCGACGTCGATCCGCGTCCGGCCGGGCGTGAGCGCCAGGGAGCGCTCCACCACGTTCTCGAGTTGGCGGATGTTCCCCGGCCAATCGAACGCCATCATCCGCCGCATGGCATCCTGCGAGAAGACGACGTCGGTTCGCGGCGGCACGAGGTCGCGGCCGATCTTCTGCAGGAAGCTCTGAATCAGCAGCGGAACGTCCTCGCGGCGTTCGCGCAGCGGCGGCAGGTGGATGGGGATCACGTTCAACCGATAGTAGAGATCCTCGCGAAAGTCGCCGTCACGCACCAGCTGCGCCAGATCGGAGTTGGTGGCGGCGATGACACGCACATCGACCCGCACCGGCTGCGCGTCGCCCAGCCGCTCGAACTCGCGTTCCTGGATGACGCGCAGCAGCTTGGCCTGCAGGCTCGCGGCCATCGTGCCCACCTCGTCGAGAAAGAACGTGCCCCGGTGCGCCTGCTCGAGACGGCCCTGGCGGTTGTTGACGGCGCCGGTGAACGCGCCGCGGACGTGACCGAACAGCTCGGCTTCCAGAAGGGTCTCCGGCACGGCGCCGCAGTTGAGGGCCACGAAGCGGTGCCGGCGGCGGGGGCTGTTGTGGTGGATCGCGCGGGCGACCAGCTCCTTGCCCGTTCCGGTCTCCCCGGTGACCAGGATGGTGCTGGTCGTGGCGGCGACCGTCTCCAGCACGTCGAACAGCCTCCGCATCGACCTGCTCCTGCCGACGATGCCCTCGAAGCGGTAGCGCTCCTCGAGTTGCGACCGCAGGTACGCGTTCTCGGACTGCAGGCGCCGCTGCTTCAGAGCCGACGAAAGGAGATGCAGCAGGTGATCGAACTGGAACGGCTTGGTGATGAAGTCGCTCGCACCGCGCTTGATCGCCTCGACCGCGTCCTTGACGGTGCCGTAGCCGGTCACGACCAGGCCCACGATGTTCGGATACCGCTCCACGGCGGCCTCGATGAGCGTCGTCCCGTCGATTCCGGGCAGGCGGAGGTCCGTGAGCACGAGGTCGAAGGCGAAATCGGCGAGTGCTTCGAGCGCGGCCTCACCCGAGGCGGCCTCCGTCACGCGATAGCCGTGCTCGCCGAGGCGTTCGGCGGTCACCTCCCGCAGCGTGTCCTCGTCTTCGACGAGGAGCAGATGTATTTGTTTTTCAGTCATTTAGAGTGGCGCCATTATTTTGACTGCGACTGAAGCCGTGGTCAAGGCGAGCGCCGGACTATAGAGGCGGGCAGCCGGGGCCGATACGTCAGCACGAGGCGGTTCAGCCGGTCGGCCCATCCTGGCCCGACGCGCGCTGAACGAGACATGCGAGACAAGCATATGGCAGGCGAGGCACTGGTGGTGGACAGGAAGACCATCTCGATCATGAAGGCGTGCGAGCTCGTCGGCGTGAGTCGCCGGACGATCTACAACTGGATCGCCAGCGGGAAGGTCGACTATGTGCGCACGGCGGGCGGCTCCATCCGCATCTTCGTCGACACGCTGTGGCGCAAGCCGGAGGACACGGGCGGCCGGCGTCCGGCCCGGCCGCGCGGCTCGCAGCAGCGGCGGAGCAGCTGATGCCCGGCAAGACGCCGCTGCCCTTCTCCCGGACCCAGGAGGCCCCCGGGTCCGAGCCGGCCGAGCACGTTGAGCTGTTCCATCGTCTGAACAACCAGCTGGGCATCATCCTCGCCAACGCCGAGCTGCTCGAGAGCCGCCTGCGGGAGCAGGAGGGCAACCGGGCGCGGGCAGCGCAGATCGTCGTCGGCGCCATCGACGCCATCAGCACCGCGCAGGACATCCGGGCCCTCCTCGACTCGGCGACGAAATAGGTGGCCGCCGCTCGCGGCCCCTTTCTCTCTCTTCCACCCTCTTCAGCACCGTCAACCGGTTGACACGTGCGCTCGGATCGTCAAGACAATGACGCCTCCGGTGCGCGCCACGGCCGCCGGTTGCACTCCGCTGCACGCCCTATCGATGCCTGTAGGTGACTGAAACAAAGCCACTTACCAGATCTTCTCACGGTTGCCCGGGCGGTCCGGCAGCGGCGCCGCGCGGTTGGCATCGACCTTGCCTCTACAGGGGGGTGAGCGAGGGAGGTCAAGATGACGAAGCAAGCAGCCGCGGTCGACCAGGAACACATCGACAACAGCCGGCCGTTCGTGCAGGCGCTGGCCCGCCGGGTGGCCGCGTCCATGCCGAATTCGGTCGACGTCTCGGATCTGGTGCAGGACGGCATGATCGGGTTGATCGATGCGGCGCACCGGTTCGACGGATCGCGCGGCATCAAGTTCGAGACGTTCGCGGAGCGTCGCGTGCGGGGCGCGATGATCGACGCGTTGCGGCGCGATGCCTGGCCGCGGGGGGTCCGCCGGGCGCGGCGCGAGCTGGAGGCGGCGCGCGAGAAGCTGCGGCATCAGCTGGGGCGCGAGCCGTCGCTGGCCGATCTCGCGAGCCACATGGGTGCCGACGAGGCCCGTCTCGGGCGGACGATCGTGCGGATCAGCACCATCGAGTCGACATCGCCTCTCGCGACGGCCGACTCGGTGGACGAGGCCAATCTGCCCCCGGTGATGGTGCCTTCCGAGCCGGCCGCGCCGGACAAGGCGTGCGAGCTTCACGAGGTGCAGGACCGGGTCCGCGCCGCCGTGGCCGCGCTGCCGCCAAGGGAGCGCAAGGTGGTCGGGATGTACTACTACGGCGACGCCACGATGAAGGAGATCGGGTCGACGATCGGGGTGAACGAGTCGCGCGTCTCCCAGCTCCACGCGCGCGCCATTCGCCGCCTGCGCGAACTGCTCGGACCCGATCTGGCGCCGCACGATCTGGACTCGGCGTTCCCGGCGCCGCTCCGCGAGGCGGCGTAGCGCTGATCAGACGGGGCGCCGTGCGCGCCTTGCGGAGACCGCTACCCGGTCAGCTCCCGGGCGACGCGGAGCAGCTCGCCGAGGCGGAACGGTTTCGCGAGCCAGCGGCATCCGCTCTCGGCCAGGAAGCGCTCCGCGTCGGTGCCCGCGACGTCGCCCGTCACGAACAGGATCCGCCGCGCCAGTCGCGGCGTGGACCTCGCGATCTCGTGATAGAAGGCGCGGCCGTCCATTCTGGGCATCTTGAGGTCGCAGATGACGAGGTCGTACACCGCTGCGTGCACCCGGTCGAGCGCGGCGCGTCCGTCTCCGGCGCGGTCGACCCGATACCCGGCGTCGATCAGCGCTTCCGCAACGGCCGTCGCCAGCGCCGGTTCGTCTTCCACGACCAGGACTGCCGCCCCGCCTCCATCGTCGACGGGCTGATCGGGCGCCCGTTCCGCGGCCGGCTGGCCGTCGCCGCCGGCCGGCAGCTCGACGAAGAATGAAGTTCCCCCCCCTGCGGCCGACTCCACGCGCAGCTGACCGCCGTGGTCCTGCACGATGGCGTACGCGACTGTCAGTCCGAGGCCGGTTCCCTTACCGACCGCCTTCGTCGTGAAGAACGGATCGAAGATCTTCGGCTGCACCTCGTCCGGCACACCGGGGCCGTCGTCGTTCAGCTCGAGGACGACCACGTCGCGCTCGGCCTCGAGCCAGGAGCGCGTCACCAGGGTGCCCCGTCCGTGCGCCGACAGCATCGCCTGCTCGGCATTGATGACCAGGTTGAGCAGCACCTGCTTGAGATGGTGCGGGTCGGCGAAGACCTGCGGCAGCCCGGTGGCGAGCCCGTCAATCGTCGTGATGTTGGACACGCGCTGCTCGTAGGCGCGCAGCGCGAGGGTCTCCCGCACCACCTGGTTCAGGTCGACCATCGCCCGTGTGGTGTGGCGCTTCCGCGAGAAGGTCAGCAGGTTGCGGACGATCTTGGCGGCGCGCTCCGACTCGCTCAGGATAGTCTCGACGCCGCGCTTCGTGACGCTGTCGAGCCGCCGCGCGATCAGGCGCTCGGACCAGGTGAGAATGGTAGCCAGCGGATTGTTCAGCTCGTGGGCCACGCCGGAAACCGTCTGCCCCAGCGCCGCGAGCTTCTCGGCCTGCAGCACCTGGTGGGAGACGTCCCGATTCTGGTCCTCCATCCGCCGGCGCTCGCTGACGTCGCGGACGAGC
The DNA here is from genome assembly GCA_965222265.1 of Vicinamibacterales bacterium. Taxonomy (GTDB): domain Bacteria; phylum Acidobacteriota; class Vicinamibacteria; order Vicinamibacterales; family UBA8438; genus JAAXGX01. The sequence goes on along the minus strand of CBDCTP010000003.1, from coordinate 1,764,475 downwards.
GCCGACAGTCGTCGCGCCGCCCCGTCCGGCGCGTCGTCGACAGCCGCCGTCACTTCCGCCCAGAACGGGGTGTCGTCGGCGCGCCGCAGGCGCAGCAGGTAGTCCGTGACCGCGCCGTCGCGTTCCAGGCGTGCGAAGAACGCCGCCCGCACCAGCGGATCGACGAAGCGTTCCGGTTCGAACGGCCGCACCGCGACGGCGGCGGCCTCCGGCGGGTGTCCGAACATCAGCTTGAGGTGCGGATTGGCCGCGACGGTCGCGTCGTTCTCGCCGTCGAAAGCGCCGATGTAGATGCCCAGGGGGACCGACTCGAACAGCCGGCCGAGCGCAGCGGAGAGGGAAGTCGCGACGGCGCGCGGAGGAAGCTCGGCGCGGGGCGACACGCCCGATTATAGCAAGCGGAACGCTCGCGTTCCGGGCCGCGCGCCGCTCCCTGCGCCTACTGCGCCTCCGCCTGCGGCGGCGAGGGCGTCGGGGTCATGCGCGGGAAGCGCGAGCCGTACTTCGACTCGATCGCGGCTCGTATGTCGCGCACGGTTGCTCCCGACGCGTGCATCTGCATCGAGTCGCGCGCGACGTCGATGCACACGGCGCAACCCATGCCATGCGGCTCCCAGGCCTCGACGCTGCCGTCCGCGTGCCGCGACTGCACGAAGCAGTGCGAGTTCGCCCGGTGCCCGGCGGTCTCGCAGCCGCAGAAGCAGGGGACGAACTCCAGGATGTCTGGATTCCGGCCGGCGAACTCGTACACTTCCGCTATGGTTTCGGCCGGGCGCGGCACCATGTTGGGAATGAAGGGCAACGGCGGCATGGGCGCATCGGGATCCGGTTTCGTGACCTCGACGGCCGCGGCCGGCACCGGCTCCGCAACGGGGGTCGCCGGGGCGGCCGGCTGCTCCGGCGCCGTTGCGCCGTGGTCGGCGTGGTCGGCGACGGTAACCGTTTCCCGCGTCTCGGAGACCCAGCCCGGATACAAGACGAACACGGCCAGCGCCGCCACTCCCAGAACGCCGCCGATCAACACCCACGGCGGCCCGGCCGGCTGCTCGGGGGCCTGCGGTTCCGACACCTGGTCACTGCGCTTTTTCGAGCCCATGGCGGCATTCTATATCAAAAGCGCGCGGTCGCATCCCGCGCAGCTTACCGGCCGGTGGGACGTCATCCCGCCTGCCCGTCCTTTCCGCCTGGACCCGGTCCGAGGGCGAACGCCATCGTGCCTTCCACCGCGACCTCGTCGTTGACTCGCGCAAAGCCCTTGAGCCGCCCCATGCGGCTGCGGAGGCGATCCACGGTCGCCTCGATCACGACCACGTCGCCGGGATGCACGGGCCGGCGGTAGCGCACGCGCTCGATGCCCATGAAGTAAGGCAGCCGGCCGCGGTTCTCCGGCTTCGCGAGAATGAGGATCGCGCCGACCTGGGCCACCGCCTCCGTGAGGATCGTCGGTGGCAGAACGGGCTTCTCGCCGGGCGGGCGCGCGAGGAAGCGTTCATTGAGGGAGACGTTCTTGATCCCCACGATCCGCTTGTCGGACTCGAACTCGGTGATGCGGTCGACCAGCAGGAACGGGTACCGGTGGGGCAGGATCCGCTCGATGGCGGCATTGTCGAGCGGCAGGTCCAGCGCGACGACCACGGCGCCAGTATATCGAAGTCGGCCGCGCGAATCGCGCGAGTGCACGACGAAACGGGATGCCGCGATGCCAGCGCCTGCCTCCAGTTGACGCATCCCGCCGATCCGCGCGGCCAGCCACAGGACTATCAAGATTCATGCCGACCCACGGTGTCCGGAAATGCGCCGCGTTCTCGCCGTTCCGATCCCGTCCGCTGTCCTGCGCGGGTGACGCGGTCCGCGCCGGTTGCCCTCTGCAGGGGACTGCCCCGGAGGTTTCAACGTAGAATCCGACCGGCATGCAGCCGGCGGGACAGTCGGGGAGGGTCGCCGTCCTCATCAACCCGCGCGCGGGTGTACGGGGCCGGCGTGCGGTCAGCGCCCGAACGGCGCTGGCGCACGACGTGCTGCGCGCACGCGGCGTCGACGGGCAGGTGCTCGTCGCGGACGGGCGCGGCCGCGGCCGGGAGGCCGCGCGATCGCTGGTGGCGCAGGGCGTCCACACCGTGGTGGTCTGGGGCGGCGACGGGACGATCAACGAGGTCGCCTCCCAGCTCGTGTCGCGCGACGTGACGCTGGGCATCGTGCCGTCCGGCTCGGGCAACGGCCTGGCGCGCGAGCTCGGGCTCGACCGTGATCCGCGCCGCGCGCTCGAGGTGGCCCTGGGCGGCGCGGTACGGCGGATCGACGCGGGGGAGCTCGGCGGGCGGCTCTTCTTCAACGTCGCCGGGGTCGGCTTCGACGCCCATCTCGCCGCGGCCTTCAACGCCGGTCCTCGCCGCGGCCTTGGCGGGTACGTGAAAGCGGTGCTGCGCGAGGTCGCGACGTACGAGCCGGCGCGCTACCAGGTGACGGCGGGCGACGTCGCGAGCGACGGCGAAGCCCTGTTCGTCGCCGTTGCCAACACCCGCCAGTACGGCAGCCACGCCGTGATTGCGCCGCGCGCCCGGCCCGACGACGGTCTGCTGGAGCTGGTCGTCGTCCCGGCGCTGTCCGCGCCGGCGATCCTGTGGCGGGCGCACCGTCTCTTCACCGGGACGCTGCAGCGGCTGACAGGGGTGCGGACGTACTCGGTCAGGGCGGGCGCAATCACGGCCGCCGCCCCCCTGGCCTTTCACGTGGACGGAGAGGTGGTCTCCGGATCACGCTCGCTGGCGGTCGGTGTCCGCGAGCGTGCCCTTGCGGTCCGCGTGCCGGGCTAGGGAGAGGTGGCGCCGGGGCGCAGAATGGCGTAGGTCGGCAAGCCGATGCCTTCGAACCGCGCCATGACCTCACTCGCCGGCGACAGGCTGGGATCCTCGGCCTGGAACTTGATCTTCACGTAGCCGTCGAGCGCCTCCAGCACGGCGGGGTCCTTGAGCGTCGTCCGGTCCATCGTCAGGCAATTCTTGCACCACGTCGCCCAGACGTCGACCAGCACCGGCTTCTGCTCCAGCCGGGCCGCCTGCAGCCCCTGGCTCAGCGACGCGTGCCACCCCTCCTCCAGCATCTCCGCCACGCTGTCGGCCACTGCGGCGGGATCGACCCAGCGCTGGCTGAACAGGCCGTAGGCGAGCGCGCCGTAGTAGACCGCCGTGCCCAGGATGAAGACGCCGAACGCCTGCTTGACGCGCACCATCCAGGGTCCGGGTCGCGGGATCACCGACAGGCCGGCGCCCGCGACCGGCCACGGGAGGGCCATGCCCACCCCGAGCAGGAAGGGCAACGCGAGCGCGGCGGTCACGCCCGCCCCGTACAGGCTGCTGGAGAAGACGATGACCTGAATGACGACCGGCGCGACGCAGGCGCCCGCCAGCAGCGCGGCCACTCCGCCCAGCCCGAAGGCGACGAGGAACGACCCGTTGCCCCCAGGCCCGCCGAGGTTGACGGCGCTCTGGAAGCGTGAGAAGTCGATCGTGACGATATCGAACATGGCCAGGCCGAGGACGACGAACAGCGCCGCGATCGCCAGGTTGAACCACGGCGACGCGTTGATCGTCCCGAACGTGCCCGCCGTCAGGATGACGACGAGCCCGAGGCCGCCGTATACCAGCGCCATTGCGAGCCCGTAGGCGCTGCCCAGTGCGAAGCCTCGCCCGCGCGACCCGGCGCGGGTCCCCGCCCCGATGATGGCCAGGTTGATCGGAATCAGGGGCAGGACGCAGGGCGTGAGGTTGAGCGCCAGTCCACCGATGAGCACCAGGGCCAGAATCGCGAGCGGTCCCCGCCCCTCGAACCACCCTGTCTCCGCGCGACCCGACTCCGCCCGGTCCACGAAATCGAGGAACTCGCCGGCATCCAGATAGCCGCCAGTCGCCCCGAGCACGGTGAAGCCGGCGAGCTGCGCCAGCGCGTCGGCCTCCTCGGCGGGCGGCCGCGGACCGGGCGCACCCACGTCGGCGGCCGGCCTGCCGCCGGCCACGGCATCGAAGGTCAGGCCGGCGAAGATCTCGGCGTGCCGGGGCACGATCGCCTGCGTCCCCGGCACGACCGTGACGGAGAAATCGAGCGGGGCCGTGGCCGGCAGGTAGCACATCGTCTCGTCGCACGCCTGATAGCGCAGGACGCCCGGCACGGCGTAGGTGCCGGTCGCCAGCGCGGCATCGAGTGCGAGCGCGGCGCCGATGGCGAACGCCTCCTCGAACACGGCCAGCGGCTGGTCGGCGCCGGTCTGGCTCAACAGGATCGCCGGGGGCCACGCCAAGCCCGCGAGCTCGACGCCCGGCGGCGGATCCAGCGTCAGGACGGTGGGGATGAGGAACGTCTCCAGCGGCTCGTGCGAGTTCACGTGGAACCCGGGTTCGAGCTGCGCCCGCACCGCGACGTGGAACGTCGTCCCCGCATGGGCGGCGTCGGCCGCGGCCACCGTGGCCAGCTCGATCGGGATCCGGCCGGGCTGCGCCGCGGCGATCGACGCCCACAGGGCGACGGTCAGCGCGCCGGCGGCGAGGTTGCGTGCCTGCAGGCTCATCGACTTGAGTATGCCAGAATTCGGCCCGCGCGGGCCCCGGAGCCGCGGACTCCTAGCGGCGGATCTCGGCGAGGGCCGCGTGGTCGCGGTTCACGTCGAGGTCACGGAGCGGCCCGCTCAGCGGGACGCGCACCTCGGTGGTCGGTTCGGTCACGGCCACGACGACGGATTCCTCGGCCCCGGACCGATAGGTGAGCGTGACGGTCACCGGCACCTCGAAGACCTCGCCCTCCTGCCGGAAGCGGAGCACCACGTCGGTCGCGTCCGGATCGCCGGTCCGCGGCTCGGTCCGGTAGTCGAAGCGCAGGGCCGGCACGTCGAACTCATGAATCCAGCGCCGGAAGAAATCGTCCAGCGACCGCCCCGACTCGACCTCGAAGGCGCGTATCAGGTCGTCCGTGCCGGCGGTGCGGAACCGCATCTCGGTGTAGAACCGCCGGAGTCCCCGGAAGAAGGCGTCATCGCCGACCAGCCTGCGCAGCATGTGCAGCACGAGGGCGCTCTTGTTGTAGACGAGGGCGCGGAACACCCGCGGCTCCTCCTGCAGGTGCCCGAGTCGGTAGCCCAGGTAGACCGGTCCCTGGTCGGCGTGGCGCAGGCTCCAGCGGCGCAGTTGCGAGAGCACGTCGACGAAGGCTTCCTCGCCGTGCGCCTCGCGCGCGTACAGGGCGGCGAAGTACTGCGCGAGGCCTTCGCTGAGCCACTGCTCGTGGTAGTTCTTCCAGCCCACGGCCTGGCCCCACCATTGGTGCGCCAGCTCGTGCGCCACGAAGAACGCCGGGTAGCCGCTGAACGCGACCGGGTCGGTGCGCCACGTTCGCATCAAGCGCCCGTGGACCGGCAGCGGCTGGTTGAGCACGACGAAGTACGGCGGGCTGTGACCGCCCGGCAGGCGGCTGTCCGCGAGGGTCAGCGTGAACGTCGGGTAGGGCAGGTCCCCCAGGAGCGAGGCGTAGAAGCGCAGGATCTTCGCCGCCGTCTCGGCGAACTCGGGAATGCGCTCGCGACCGAAGTCGTTGGCTTCCACCGCCACCGACAGGCTGTCGTACGAGACGCCCCGGCGGGGCTCGCGTCCGGCGCGGTCCAGCACGATCTCCTGCGTCGGCGTCTCGTGGCCGGCGAATCGCGTGATGACGCACGACAGGTAGCGGGCCGGCTGCACGGTGACGAACGAGAAGGTGCGTGTCCCGCGGGCGTCGGCGGGCGCCTCGAGCGGCGGGTTGCCGTCGTCGGGGTCGCCGCTGGCGACGATCCCGTAGTCCGCCGGAATCGTCAGCGTCATCGTGGCCGTGGCGTAGTCCGCCGCGGCAGGCTGCGGGTACCACCGGCTCGCGTTCGTGTACAGGTAGCGTCGCTCGGGGATGGCGTAGGTGACGGTCCTGCCGCGCTCCAGGAGCCGCATGCGGCCGATCCAGTTCTCCTCGAGCTCGTCGGCTTCGAGCAGGCCCGAGTAGCGCACCAGAAGAGTGAACTCCGTGCCAGGCGGCGCCTCCGCCGGCAGGTTGACGATCATGTCGTTGCGGCCGCTCATGCGGAAGAACAGCAAAGATCCCAGCTCGCGCGAGGTCACCGAGTGCACTCGCAGCGCCCGGGCCAGCTGCAGGGTGAGCGACCTGAGGGGCGCGTCGTTCACGCGCAGCGCCAGGCGCACCGTGGCGTCTATCAGGCACCCGAGCAGGGTCGGCCGCGCACCGAGCGATTCCCGGCCCACGCCGCGCGGCTCGAACGAGGCCTCGATGTCGTAGTCGAGCACGTCGAACGGCGCGTCATCCTGCCGGTCGTAATACCGGCCGCGGGTCGCGCGCTTGTGCGCGGACGGATACAGCGCGATGACCCGGGCCGGGTCGCGCTTGTACAGGGAGATGTCCTCCGGCCGCCGATCCGCAAGCGTGTACGTGAGGTTGCCGTGCTCGCGGGTGACGACCTCGGCGACGAAGTTGCCGGGTCGCGGGGTGAGCCACCACCTGCGGTCGCTGAACTCGCTGAAGTCCACGACGAACGTCAGGCCCGCCAGCTCGTCGAACACCTCCCGCGCCTCCTCGGCGAAGCCTTCGTCGACCCGGGTCTGCTCGAGGGCGGTCCGCACCCGCGCGTCGAGCATCAACGGATGGATCCTGACGAACGCCTGTGTGAACTCGGCCTCAAGGGTCTCGCGCCCGGTGAAGATCTCTATCTGCCGCCGCTCGGCCGCGGGCTGCGGCGAGAACGTCAGCACGCCCTGGCCCACGAGCACCAGCCCGGTGACCCCGGCGTCGATCTCCGCTACGAACGCCGCGCCGCGCGCCATGCGCAGCCGCATGTCCTCGGCCGCAATCTCCAGCCCGGCGGCGTCGAACTGTCGATCCGTGCGCACTGAGAGGTGATGGAGCCCGTCGATGGTGTCGGGTCCGTCATGCGCCGCGATGCGCCAGGGGCCGGCCGTGCCGCCGGGTTCCGTCTCGCGGGCGACGTCGAGCTGCCACGTCTGCAGCCGCGCCCGGTTGCCGCTCTCGGCGAACACCTCGACGGTGAGGCGGTGGCGGTCGCCGGCGGGGGCGTCCTCCACCGGTGCGACGAAGCGCGCGGCGACGACGGCTCTGGAGATCCCGGGGCGCAACGCGTCGTCGGCGAACTCCCGGGCCGCCGCGACGTCCGCCTCCGGGGCCAGCAGCTCCAGAAAGCCTCGTGCGTCCGCCGTTTCGACCGCGACCTGCAGCTCGGCGACCAGCGGGTCGAAAGCGGCCAGCGTCACCGGCGGCTGCGCCGCTGACGGCACGGGGAGGAGGTACAGTGACGCCAGAACGATCGCGGCCCGCTTCACAACGATAGTGTGCTGCGCGCGGTTCCCCGATGCAAGGTCCAAACCTGCGGAGACGGCTCGCTCACGCCGCGCGAAAGGCGGCCGTGAAAGTCTCTATCGCATCGAAGTAGGCGTTCAGCTGCGGCGGGGACGCCAGGAACACGATGCGGAAGAAGCCATCGGCCGGATCCGTGCCGAAGCCGGATCCGTGCACGCAGAGAACGCCGGTCCGGTGCAGCAGCTCCCGCACGAAGTCGTGGTCGGTGCGGCCGGGCGGTAGCTCGACCCGCGGCAGTACGTAGAAGGCCGCGGACGGCGCCACGCAGGAGATCCCGTCGATGGCGTTCAGCCGCCGCGTCGCCAGCTCGGCCCGCTGCTTGAGCTGCCGGCGGAAGTCGTCCTGGTAGCTGCGGTCGCCGGTCAGTGCCGCGGCAACCGCGTGCTGCATGGGACCGTTGGTGCAGAGGCGACCGTCCGCCAGCCGCTTGACCGCCGTCAGGACCCTGTCGAGTCGCTCGCCCGCACCCACGGCCATCCACCCAGTCCGCCAGCCCGGCGCGACGTACGCCTTCGATGCCGACGAGAAGGAGATGACCGGCGCGTCGGGGTTGAGCGACCCGATCGGTGACACCGGCCCGCGGTAGACGAGGTCCGTGTACGCCTCGTCGGACAGCAGCACGATGTTGTGCCGGTCGGCGATCTCCAGGAGCGCCAGCCGCGTCCGCTCCCCGTAGACGGCACCGGTCGGGTTGTTCGGGTCGATGACCACGAGCGCACGCGTGCGGGCGCCGATCAGGCTCTCGAGGTGGTCCAGGTCCGGCTCCCACCCCCGCGCCGGGTCGGTGCGATAGTAGACGGCGCGGGCGCCCAGCTTGCCGAGGACGGCCGTGTAGAAGGGGTACGTCGGCAGCGGCACCAGCACCTCGTCATCGCGATCGGCGAGGACGCTGATGGCCAGCTCGATGCCTTCGGACGTGCCTGACGTCAGGACGACGCGGTCCGGCGACAACGGGATGCCGCGGGAGGTGTACTCGGCCGCGACCGCCTCGCGCGCCGGCATGATGCCGGACGCGTGCGTGTACCCGTTGTGTCCGTCCCGCATCGCACGCACGACCGCCTCGACGAGATGGGGCGGCGTCCGGAACCCGAACAGCACCGGATCCCCGATGTTGAGGTAGTGGACGGTCCGCCCGCTCTTCTCCACCGCCTGGGCCTCGGCGACGATGCTGCGGATGGCGTAGTCGAACCCGTCCAGGCGGCTGGCCACCTCGATCGGCGATACCGTGTCGGTCGTCATTCACCTGATTCTATCGGATCTGCCTGGCAGGTCGGCCGCCGCCGGGGCGTCGTCACGGCGGCTGGTAGCCGCCGCGGCAATTGGGATAAGCTCCGGCCATGGCGATTCGAACGGAGATCTCGCTGAGACTGCAGAACAGCCCCGGCGCGCTGGGAGAGGTGTGCCGCCATCTGGTGGACGAACGTGTCAACATCCACGCGCTGAGCCTCGAGTCGGGAGGCACGCTGCGCCTGGTCGTCGACAATCCGCTGCATGCCGCCGGGACGCTCGAGGACAGGCAGTACACCGTCGACCGGCGCGACGTCCTGTTCATTCAGGTGCCGAACGATCCCGGGGCGCTCGAGAAGACGGCGGGAGTGCTTGCGGGCGCCGGTGTCAACGTCGACTACCTGTATGCGTCGGCGGTCGAGGACGACCCGACGGCCGCGATCGTTGCCGGGGTCGAGGACGCGCAGCGGGCCGCGATGGCCACCGGCCTGTGAGCTTCAATCAAGAATCAGACGGCCGTTCCCGCCGCGGCGCGCTGTGCGCGCCTCGCGGAGTCTGCACGGTTCTGCGGGGCTGACTCCTAGCGGGTTGGACCGGAGGCTTCGAGGGCGTCGATCAGCTCCTTGAGCTCCGCCACGTCCTGCTCGGCCGCGTACAGGATGGCGCGTGCTTCCTGCAGCGACGGGGTGGTCCAGTCCTCGTTGTCGAACCGCACGCGCCCCCGCTCGTCGAACTCCACCAGCACCGCATCCATCGGCTCTACGTAGAGGCGCATCTGCCCACCGTCACGCTGGCCGGCCGCAGCACCTCGCCGTCGATCAGGTAGCCCGGCTTGACCACCTCGATCACGATGTTGTCCTGCGCCGCGTCTGCGACCGGTGCGGTGGACAACGCGTCGTGCCGGGTCGGGTCGAAGGGCTCCGCCGCCGCGTCGAACCGCGTCACCCGGTGGCGTTCGAGCGCCGCCAGGAACTGCTCGCGCACCAGGCCTACGCCCTCGAGCACCGAGCCTTCCCATCCGGCCGGGTCCGCCGCTTGTACGGCAACCGCCCGGTCGAGGTTGTCGACCACGTCGAGGAAGCTCGCCAGCACGCGCCGCACCTCGCGGCGGATGTCCTTCGCGGCCTCCCGGCGCAGCCGTTCGCGAGTCCGCTCGAACTCGGCGACCGCCTCCTGGTGGCGGGCGGTGCAGCTCTTCAGCAGGCCGTCCTGGTCCGCCAGTTGTCGCTCGAGGTCCTCGACGTAGGACGGCTTGCCGGATGGCGCGTCGCCCGCGCCGCCGTTCTCCCGCGCCCACCAGCGCTTGTCGACGACCCGGATGTCGGCGTGCTCGCGCCGCTGCTCGTCGCCGCCGGGCGCGGGAGCCGCGGCACGGGAGCGCGACGGCTCGTCAGTCACCGGTCGCTTCCTCGACGGCGTCGGGCGCGGGCTGCGGCGCCGGTGCGGCCCGCTCGTACTCGAAGGTCAACGCGTCGCCGCGCAGCCCGATGCGCACCGTGCCGCCACCCTCGAGCTGCCCGAACAGGAGCTCGTCGGTGAGCGGATTCCGGACCTCCGTCTGCACCACCCGTGCGAGCGGGCGGGCGCCGTACACCTCGTCGTAGCCCTTGACAGCCAGCCAGGCGCGGGCTTCGGGCAGCAGGCTGATTGCCACCTGGCGCTCGGCGAGCTGGGCCTCGAGCTGGAGGATGAATTTCTCGACGATCATCTCCATGACCGAGGACGTCAGCGGGTCGAACGACACAATCGCGTCGAGCCGGTTCCGGAACTCGGGGCTGAAAACGCGCTCGATCGCCGACAGCATCCGTCCCTGGGCCGAGGCGGGGCGGTCGTCGCCGAAACCGATCACCGGCGCACCCGCCTCCCGGGACCCCGCGTTCGACGTCATGATCACGACGGCGTGCCGGAAGTCGGCCCGCCGCCCGCTGTTGTCGGTCAGCGTGGCGTGGTCCATGACCTGCAGCAGGATGTTGTAGACGTCCGGGTGGGCCTTCTCGATCTCGTCGAGCAGCACGACGCTGTACGGATGCGTGCGGACGGCGTCGACCAGCAGGCCGCCCTGCTCGAATCCCACGTATCCGGGCGGCGCGCCGATGAGCCGGGCCACGGCGTGCTTCTCCATGTACTCGCTCATGTCGTAGCGAATGAACTCGTTGCCGAGATGCAGGGCCAGCTGCCTCGCCAGCTCCGTCTTCCCGACGCCGGTCGGTCCGGTGAAGAGAAACGAGCCGGCGGGCCGGTCGGGCTGTCCCAGGCCGGCCCGGGCCCGCTTGATGGCCGTGACCACGGCCTGCACGGCCGCGGGCTGGCCGAAGACGACGCGCTGCAGCGACTCCTCCAGCGTGCGCAGCCGCTCCTTGTCCGACGACGACGCCTGCTTCTCCGGAATCCGGGCCATGCGGGCGACGACCTGCTCCAGCGCGCCGATCGTGACGACGGGCGGCTCGACGGGTTGATCCTCCTCCGCGGACTCGGCCTGCCGCAGCGCCAGCGCGGCGCCGGCCTCGTCCACCACGTCGATGGCGCTGTCGGGGAGGCGGGAGTCCCGCAGGTGCCGGCTGGCCAGCTTCGCCGCGCCGCCGATGGCGTCGTCGCTGTAGCGGACGTTGTGATGGGCTTCGTACCGCGGGCGCAGCCCCTCGAGAATCCGGGTCGTCTCGTCGACGGTCGGCTCCTCGACGACCACCTTCTGCAGGCGCCGCGCCAGCGCCCGATCCTTCTCGATCTGCTTGAACTCGTCGAAGGTCGTCGAGCCGATCACGCGCAGCGCGCCGGTGGCGAGGACCGGCTTGATCAGCGTGGCCAGGTCCATCGTGCCGCCGGTCGTCGCGCCCGCGCCCAGGCTGGCGTGCACCTCGTCGATGAACAGGATCGGCATCGCATGCTCGCCGAGCCCCGCGATGACGGCCTTGAACCGCTCTTCGAAATCACCGCGGAAACGGGTGCCGGCCAGCAGCGCCGCCGTGTCGAGTGCGAATACCTCCGCCCCCGCGAGCCGCTTGGGCGTGTCGTCCTCGATCAGCCGCGACGCCAGGCCCTCGGCGAGCGCGGTCTTGCCGACGCCGGCATCCCCGACGAAGACCGGGTTGTTCTTGCGCCGCCGGCACAGGATCTCCATGGTGCGGCGTAGCTCGGCCAGGCGCCCGATCAACGGATCGAGACGCCCGGCGCGCGCCTCCGCGGTCAGGTTCACGGCATAGGCGGCGAGCGGGTCGCGCGCGGCGGCCGGCTCCTCCTTGCCGGCACCGGCGGCCGCGCCGGCGGTCGACGGCTCGCTCTTGCCGGCGGCCTGCGGCACCTTCGAGATGCCGTGCGAGATGTAGTTGAGCACGTCGAGGCGCGCCACGTCCTGCGCCTCCAGCAGCTGGGCGGCATAGGCCCGCGGCTGCTGGAGGATGGCGGCCAGCACGTCGCCCGAGCGGACCTCGTCGCGCCCCGCGCTCTGGACGTGCAGGACGGCCGTCTGGAGCACGCGCCGGAAGCCGAGCGTCTGGCTCGGCTCGCGCGCGCGCTCGCCCCTGGCGAACGTCTCGAGCGTCGCCATGAACTCGTCGAGCGTGCGGCGCAGCACGCCGAGGTCGGCGCCGCACGCAGCCAGGATGCGCTCACCCTCGGGATCGTGCGCGAGGGCGTACAGCAGGTGCTCCAGGGTCAGGTGGGTGTGCCGGCGCGACGCGGCCTCGCGGTACGCCACGTTGAGAACGAGCTCGAGCGACGCGCTGAACATGTCACCCTTCTTCCAGGCTGGCCTGCAGGGGGACACCCTCCTCCTTGGCCAGCTCTCGAACGGCCCCGACCTTCGTCTCGGCCACTTCGTACGTGTAGGTGCCGCACACCGCGCGCCCGCGCGTGTGGACCTGCATCATCAGGCGGAAGGCCTCGGCCGGGCCCTTCTGGAACACCTGTTCGAGCACGCTCACGACGAACTCCATGGTCGTGTAGTCGTCGTTCAGCAGGAGGACCCGATACATCTTCGGCGTCAGGGTCCTCTGCTCGTGTTGCTCGCGGACCGCGCCGCCCGGCCGCACGGGAGTCTCGACCATCACCCTCGCTCACCAGCGTACCGACAGCGGTTTCGGCAGGTCAAGCCGGCGTGTCCGGACACCGTGTAGACTGTCGGTTCATGCGCACGATCGCCGGCGGGCTGACGTACATCGATCTCGATTTCCTGGGAAGCCCGCGGGTGATCGCGACGGCGGTGATCCAGAGCGCAGCCGGCGTGGCGCTCGTCGACCCGGGCCCGTCGACCTGTCTGGAGACGCTCCGCCGCGAGCTTGCCGGACAGGGCATCGGGGTGCGGGACGTCCGCGCCGTGCTGTTGACGCACATTCATCTCGACCACGCCGGCGCGGTCGGGTCGCTGGTCAGGGAGAACCCGCGGCTGGAGGTCCACGTTCACGAGCGCGGGGCCCCTCACATGGTCGACCCGGCCCGGCTGCTGGCGAGCGCGGCCCGACTCTACGGCGCTGACATGGACCGCCTGTGGGGCGAGTTCCTGCCGGTGCCGGCAGCGAACATCCGGGAGCTGCGGGGCGGGGAGCAGCTCGACGTCGCCGGCCGCCGGTTCGAGGTCGCCTACCTGCCGGGGCACGCATCGCATCACGTGGGCTATCTCGACCGTTCGAGCGGGCTCGCGCTGGTCGGCGACACGGCGGGAGTCCGGACCGGCGCGTCGCTGTTCGTGATGCCGCCCACCCCGCCGCCGGACATCGACATCGAAGCCTGGCTGGAGAGCGTCGAGGTGATACGGGCGTGGCGGCCGTCGACGCTGTTCGTCACCCACTTCGGGCCGCACGAGGACGTGACCGGGCATCTCGACGCGTTCGTCGAGCATCTCGACGCGCTGTCGCGCACCGCCCGCCGGGTGCTCGACGGCGAGGGCAGCGACGACGACCGGCTGCAGGCGTTCACCGCCGAGGCGCGGCTCTACCTGCAGCGCCATCTGCCCCCGGAGGAGGTCGACCTCTACGATTTCGCGTCGCCGCTCACGCTCGGCTGGCTCGGGCTGGCGCGCTACTGGCGGAAGCGGCGCGCGGCGCGCGCCTGAGCAGCCCGGGAGTCGGCAGCGGGCCGTTGCAGCATGCAGTCGTCAGAACGTCGATTCGCGATCCTGCTGGCGCCCCGGCTCTGGAAGCTCGTGTTCTGGAGCGGCGTCGCGGCGGTGTGCACGATGTCGTTGCTGCCGCAGCAGGTGCTGCCGCGGCCGGGAGTGTCGGACAAGCTGCTGCACCTCGCCGCCTATTTCGTCCTCATGGCGGCGAGCTACCCGGCGTACGGAACGCGGGCCGGCGAGCGGCGCATCGTGGCGGGCCTGGTCGTGCTCGGCCTCGCGCTCGAGCTCGTGCAGACCGTGTCGCCGTTGCGCGTGATGAGCGTGACGGACGCCGCCGCCGGCGCCGCGGGGGTAGCCCTCGCCATGCTGGCGGCGCGTGCGCCGGCGAGCATCGGCGAGCTGCGCCGCCGGAGGCGGGCGGCGGGCGGGGCCGTCAGGTCCCGCTGACGCCGGGTACCTCGGCGCCGGCCACGCGGACCGACTCGACCGTCCGCGTGTTGCGTATGTCCGCGAGCGGATTCGCCGCGTAGACGACGAAGTCGGCCCATTTGCCGGCTTCCAGCGTGCCCACCCCGTCCAGATCGAGGCACGCGGCCGCGTCCCCGGTGGCTGCCACGATCGCCTGCATCGGCGTCAGGCCGGACTCGACCATCAGCTCGAGCTCGCCATGCTCGAAGTACCCCTGAAAACGGGCCGCGGGTCCGGTGTCGGTCCCCATCGCGATGCGGATGCCGGCGGCGGCGAGCGCCTTGAGGTTCTCCTGCGCCTGCTCGAGCGCGACCTTGTAGGTCTGGGCACTCCGACTGTCCCGGATGCGCTGCTGATAGGCCGGCGCCTCGAGCGCCTGCACGATCGCCGGGTCCACATCCCTCAGAAAGAACGGATCGTCGAACCAGTCCGGGCGCTCCTCGTACACGAACGTGGAGACCTCGCGCATGAGGGTCGGGCAGTAGCAGATGTCGTGCTCCTCGAGCAGCGCGACCAGCTCGTCGTCGACAGGCTGGTCCCGGACGCTGTGCGCGATGAAGTCGGCGCCTGCGCCGACCAGCCCCTTGGCGTCCGCAAGGTAGTAGAGGTGGGCGGTCAGCTTCAGGCCGCGCGCGTGCGCCGCGTCGATCACCGCCGTGTACACGGCCGGCGGCATCTTCGGCGTGGCGCCGAGATTGTCGTCCACGCGGATCTTGATGAAGTCGACGTTCAGATCGGCGACTTCGTTCACGCGCGCGGCGGCTTCCTGCGGCGAGTCGGCGGTGATGACCGGTCCCGCCAGCCGCAGGCGCGCGCGCGTCAGGCCGGGCCCCTCGCGATCCCGCACGGCCACGCCCGCCGGACCGCCCCCGCCGAGGCTGACCACGGTGGTCACCCCGTAGCGGGCGTACAGGGCGAGCTGGTTCGTCACGTGCTCTTCCGTGTAGAACGCCGGGTCGGCTTCCAGGCCGCGCACGTCGTTGACGTGCCCGTGTGCATTGATCAGCCCCGGCGTGACCGTCTTCCCGGCGAGGTCCACCGCCGCCGCGTCGGGCGGCACGGCAACCGCGTCGCTCGCCCCGACCGCCTCGATCCGGCCGTCGCGGACCACCAGCGTGCCGTCCTCGATGACCGTGCCGTCACCCGTGACCAGCCGGGCGCCGGTAAAGGCCAGCAGACCCGGAGTCGGCTCGACCGGTGCCGGCTCCGGCGCGGAGCACTGGGCGAGAGCGGTGCAGAGCAGGACGACGCTGGCGGCGCGGGTGGTCACATGCATCTGGGGTACTCCTAGTTCTGGCCCGGCGCGCCATCGAGCTGTGCGAGCACGTCGCCGAGCAGCTCGATCTCCGCGCCGTACGAGGCCCAGTCGCCCTGGCGCTGTGCCTGCATGGCGCGCGAGTAGTGATCGCTCGCCTGCTGCGCGAGGGTCCGCGCCCCGCCGCCGGCCGGCGGCGGCGGGGCGCCCCGCCTCGCCGCCTCGCCAGCGCTCGCGACGAGCGTCACCGGCGGGTTCGCCGCGGGTGATTCGGGCGCCTGCCCGAAGAGGCGGGCCAGGGCCCGGTCCAGCGTCTCCTCCATCACAATCTGGTTCTGATAGGCCACGACGACCCGCTTGAGCTCCGGGATGCGGCCGCCGGAAGCCCGCAGGTAGAGCGGCCGGATGTAGAGCAGCGCCTCCTCGATCGGGATCACCAGCAGCGTGCCCTGGATGACCTCGGACCCCTGCTGGTTCCACAGGGTGATCTGCGGCGAGATTTCCTGGTCCTGATTGATCCGCGCCACGATCTGCGACGGCCCGAACACCACCTTCTGCTTGGGGAACTGGAACACGAGCATCTTGCCGTAGTGCTCGCCGTCGCTGCGCGCGACCATCCAGGCCGCCAGGTTGTTCTTGCCTCGCGGCGTGAACGGCAACATCTGGATGAACTCCGCCCGCTGCTCGCCCGGCAGCCTCATGATGGTGTAGTACGGCTCCATCTGCTCGCTGTCGATGACCGGCACCTCCCATTCGTCCTCGCGGTTGTAGAAGACCGCCGGGTTGGTCATGTGGTAGGTCGAGTACACGGCGGTCTGCAGGGCGAAGATGCCTTCCGGGTAGCGGATGTGGCCCTTGAGCGCCTCGGGCATGGCGTCGAGCGGCTGCAGGAGGTCGGGGAACACCTTGCCGAGCGTGGCGGCCAACGGATCGTCCGGCTGCGCGAGATAGAACGTGGTCGTCCCGTTGTAGGCGTCGATCACCACCTTGACCGAGTTCCGGATGTAGTTGATGCGGTCGACCACGGGCGTGGCGTAGGGGTAGTTGCCGGTGACGGTGTAGGCGTCGCGGATCCAGAACAGCCGGCCGTCGGCGATGACGAGGTACGGGTCGGAGTCGTAGCGCAGGAAGGGCGCGATGGTCGCGACCCGGTCGGCGATGTTGCGATGAAAGATCAGCCGGCTCTCGGCGCTGAGCTGGCCGCTGACCATAATCTCGTACGAACGGAAGCGCAGGCTGAACAGCAGGCGCCGGAAGAGGTTCCCGAGCGCGACCCCGCCGCGTCCGTCGTACCGGACCGAGACGTTGTCGTCGCCCTCCGGGTAATGGAACTCGTCGGTCCGCGTGTTGACCAGGACGTAGTCGTTGGACAGCTCGCCGAAGTAGATGCTCGGCTGGGTTACGGTGAGGTTGGTGTCCGACCGGGGGGGCAGGTCCCGGATGAACAGGACCGGCAACCCTTCCTGGGTCACCTGGTTCACCGGCCCGAGCGCGACGCCGAATCCGTGCGTGTACTGCAGGCGCTCGTTGATCCACGAGCGGTTCGGCAGATTGCCGGAGTTGAGCTCGCGGCTCGAGACCATCGTCTGCCGGTACTGGCCGTCGACGACGTAGCGGTCGTTATCGACCGACGCAAACTCGTAGTACGTGCGGATCTCCTGGATCTGGCTGAAGGTGTCGAGCAGCGGCTGGTGATCCCACAACCGCACGTTGTTGATCGTCTCCGCGTTGTTCGCGATGTCGGCCAGCGTGAGGGAGGCGTCGCCGGACACCTGGCGTTCCTCGACCCGGTCGAGGTCGAAGGCGGCCCGCGTCGCCGCGATGTTCCGCGCGATGTACGGCGCCTCCTTCTGCTGCTCGTCCGGGGTGACGATCAACTGCTGCACCGCCACGGCCAGCCCGCCGCCCCCGACCCACACGACCAGATAGCCGGCGGTGGCCGCGGCCACGGGCCATAGCGACGAGGAGACGGCCGCGTAGGCGGTCGCCGCCGCCGCGAGGCCCGCGACGATCATCAGCGCCTGCAGCGCCGGCAACTGCACCACCGCGTCGACGTACGACGCGCCGTGGATGATGCCCGCCGGCGAGATCAGCATCCGGGGCATGTCGAGATAGGCGCCGGCCGCCAGCAGCAGGAAGCCGCAGGCGATCAGCGCGGCGAGGTGCTGCCGCGGGCGCCGGCCCACCTCGAGTCCCTGCGGGGTCAGCTCGAGCTGTCCGCCGATCACGTAGAGGGCACCCGCGCCGACCAGCGACAGGCCCACCATCGCGAGCAGGAGATAACGGAGCGTGTCGAGCACCGGCAGGGTGAAGATGTAGAAGCCGGCATCCCACCCGAACAACGGGTCGGCCTCCCCGAACGGTGTTGCGTCGAGGAATTGCAGCAGCATGAGCCACTGCCCGGACGCCGCACCCGAGAGGAACAGCGCCATCAGCCCCGAGATTCCGGTCGCCAGCCAGCGCAGGTGACGCGGCTCGAGAACGATCGGCTGAATGTCGCCGCCGCCGGGGAACACCACGTAGGGGCGGCGCTGGCCGCGCGCAGCCAGCCGCAGATTGGCGAACAGGACCAGGAACGTGGCCGCGAAGACCACGACGCCCAGCAAGCCCTTCGTCGTCAGGCTCTTGAGGAACACCGACTGGTAGCCGACCTCGCCGAACCACAACCACTCGGTGTACAGATGGGCGAACGACGGCAACGTGACCAGCAGCAGCAGGGCGGCAACGGTGAGCACGATCCTCATTGGCATGGGCGTCTCGCTTCCCCCTTGTTCTTCGAAGAGTATAGGTCCGCCCCGGCCGTGCTGCCAGTGCCCGCCACGCTAGCCTGCCCGTCGGTGGCGCGCCGCCGGGGCCGGCTCACCACTCCTCCATCTCGAACTTGATGTCGCTGCGGTTCGCGGTTTCCTCGATGTCGGCCATCGACCAGGGGTTGCCGCACGTCATGATGAGCGAGGTGGAGGGGTCGAAACGGTCGCGGAGCCGCTGGGGCGACAGATGCCCGGCCAGCTCCGGCCGGGGGGTGCGCTGCATGCCGGCCTCGGCGCGGGCGAGATCGCCCTGGCCCGCGCGGGCCGCCGCGAGCACCTCCTCCTCCTTCATCGGCAGGTCGAAGATGTGCCGCAGCACGTTGTTTGCCCGGCCCACGCCCATGCCGTCGTCGTCGAGGTCGCGCTGCGTGGGCCGGCTCACGGTCGGCACGTACACGAAGTCGAACCTGCCCGCCCGTTCCATGTCGAGCAGCTCCTGGTGGTACGCCAGCTCCTCGTAGGTCCGGTTCGTGTGGAGGATCGTGTACTTGCGCTGGTCGCCCCGGCCGTTCGAGGCCTCGTGGTGGAGCTGCTTGGCCATGGCGATGAACGGCGCCAGGCCCGTGCCGGTGCCCACCATGAGCACGCTGTCGAAACCGGCCGCCCGGTGGTCGAGCGTGAAGTGCCCCGTGATCCGGTCGAAGTAGGTGATCTTGTTGTCCGTCTCGGGGTCCATGTTCATGAAGACCGAGCTCAGGCGCCCGAACTCGCCCTTCTTGATCACCTCGAGGACGACGTAGAACTCGAGGTAGCCGTGCTCTTCCTGTTCCCAGGGGGCCGACGCGATCGAATAGGAGTGCGTGACCTGGCCGATCCGCCGCTGGCCCGCCTCGTCGAGGTCGGGTCCGTAGCTGGCGGCGCCGTCGTCGCCGACGCCCGTTTTCTTCGTCAGCTTGCAGTCGTTCCGCCGGAGCGCGATATACTGGCCGGCCTTCGACGGTGGAAACGCACTGCCTGCCTCCGGCGTCAGCCGGAAGATTGTCAAGATGGAAGAGAGATCCTGCTTGTAGGTGACCGTGCCGACCTTGCGTCCTGCCATTCAGAGTCCTTTCGCAGGGGGTACGGGGCGCCGGCCGGCGCCTGCCTGTCGCCGTCGCCCGTCGGGCGCCGGCCGCGACCCCACAGGATCGTGCATCCTCCGAGAAGCTGTCAACCTGCCGCCGACGCCGGGCCGGGTGGACAAAGCACCGGCGGGTGCTGTAGATCAGGCAGTGCGCTGCCCGGGGCCATCATGAACAGAAAGTATCGCCAGCGGGGATATCAGGACGACGATCGCCCGCGCGACGCGCCGCGTGACGCGCCGCGTGACGACAAACGCGAGCGCGGTCCGCGCCGCGGGTACGGCCCGCGGGAGCCGCGGGTGATCAACATGCCGGGCTTCCGCGACGTGCTCAAGTGCGCGCGGTGCGGCAATCAGGTCACCACGCCGATCGCCTTCGACAGCACGTGCGCCCAATGCCGGAGCGACCTGCACAGCTGCGCGCAGTGCACCTGGTTCGATACGGCCAGCCGGTTCGAGTGCGGCCGGCCGATCCCGGCCCGCATCTCGCCGAAGCAGGGCCGCAACACCTGCACTTTCTTCGAGGGCCGCGTCACCGTCGAACGGGAAACGCATTCCACAGGTCCCCGGACGGCCCGCCAGGCGTTCGACGACCTGTTCAAGTGAGGCCGCGTGAGCGCCGCCCTGCCCGACGCGCCGGCCTCCCCCGTGCGGTTGGCCTTCTTCACGCAGACGTTCGGCTGCGAGACGTGCCTCCAGGCGCGCCAGGTGGTCGACGATCTCGCGAGCCGTTCCGACCAGGTCACGGTCGAGGAGTACAACCTCGTGCTCGACAGGGAGCAGGCGGCGGAGTTCGGAATAGACCGCGCGCCGGGGATTGCCATCGTGGGCTCGCGCGACCTGGGACTGCGCTACTACGGGACCCCGGCCGGGCACGAGCTGCGGTCGATTGCCGATGCGGTCGCCCTGGCGGGCGGGGCTGCCGGCGATGGCGGCGGGCTGGCGCCGGAGAGCCTGGCGGCGCTCGCCGCCCTCGACCGGCCGCTGGACATCAAGGTATTCGTCACCGCGGCGTGCGCCCTCTGCCCCCAGACGGTCGGTCTGGCCTATCGGCTGGCCGCGGCAAGTCCCTGGGTCACCGCGTCGGTGATAGAGGCCACGGAATTCCCCGAGCTCATTCAGCGCTACCGCATCTCCGGCGTACCGAAGACCGTCATCGACGATCGCATCGAGATGCTGGGCTCGCAGCCGGAGGACGCCTTCGTGCGGGCGGCGCTACAGGTCGATTCGGGCACGCCACCCGCCGCCGCCGCCGGCTAGCTTCAATCAGACGGGGCTGCGCCCCGCACCCCCGGCGTCCGCTTGCGGGGACCCCGTCGCCCCGCGCCGCTCCCGCCGAGGCGCGCTGTGCGCGCCTTGCGGAGTCTGCACCGTTCTACGGCGCAGACTCCTGGCGGGCGGTCACGGCACGTCGTGGCCCGCCGGCTCCACGACGTGATCCAGCATGTCGAGCAGCACGCGGCTGATGTGCTCGTCGGCCACGCCGTAGTAGACCTGCTTGCCGTGGCGCTGGCCGCGCATCACGCGGGCGGCACGGAGCAGGCGCAGATGGTGGCTGACCAGCGACGAGGACAATCCGAGGCGCCGCGCCAAGTCGCCGACCGAGCTGGGTCCGGGCAAGCAGCCCAGGATCACGCGGAGGCGCGTCGGGTCGCCCATCAGCCGGAACATCTCGGCCAACTGGCTCACCGTGTCGTCGTTGAGGGACGCGAGTCGGGCCGCCCGCCGTGTCGCCTGCTCCATTCGGGCGGCATTATACAACATGTGAACATATGTTAAGATGTTGATCGACATGAGCCGACAGCACGGAAGACACCATGCGGATGATCGCCGGCGACTGCTGGGCGCCCTGTACCTGACGGGCGGATTCATGCTGGTGGAGGTGGTCGGCGGCCTGATCGCCGGCTCGCTGGCGCTGCTCGCGGATGCCGGTCACATGCTGACCGACACGGCCGCCCTGGGATTGGCGTCCGTCGCCGTGCTGGTGGCGCGCCGGCCCGGCGATGCGCAGCGGTCGTACGGCTATCACCGGTTTCCGGTGCTCGCGGCCTACGTCAACGCCTTGACGCTGCTGCTGATCGTCGTCTGGATCGCCGCCGAGGCGGTAGGACGGATCCGCCAGCCGGTCGAGATCCTGGCGGGACCGATGCTGGCGGTCGCGGTCGTTGGCCTCCTGGTCAACCTGGCTGCCTTCCGGCTCCTGCACGGCGGGCGGACGGACAGCCTCAACGTGCGCGGCGCGTTGCTGCACGTACTCGGCGATCTGCTCGGATCGGCTGCGGCAATCGTCGCGGCGCTGGTGATCCTGGCGACCGGGTGGACGCTCATCGACCCGCTCCTGTCGCTGCTCGTGGCCCTGCTGGTACTGAAGAGCGCGGTGTCGCTGCTGCGCCGCTCGGGTCATGTGCTCATGGAGGGCGGTCCCGAGGACCTGGACGCGGCGGATGTCGCGCGCACCATCGCGGCGACGGTGCCCGGGGTCGGGAGCGTGCACCACGTGCACATCTGGTCGCTGAGTCCGGGCCGCCCGATCGTGACCCTCCACGCGTGCGTCGACGGCGCCGCCGGTCATGACCGCGCGTTGGAACGCGTCCGCGCCTGCCTGCGCGAGCGGTTCGGGCTGCGGCACGCCACGGTGCAGCTCGAGCACGAGCGATGCGCGGAGCCCGGTACGTGCGTACCGGCCGCCGGATAGATGCCCCGGGTCCCTTGCCGCTGCCGGAGCGCCGGACACGAATCCCGTCCAGGAAGGAAGAGGCCATGACGGTCGAAACCCTCGATCCGGTCTGCGGCATGACGGTGGACCCGGACAAGACCCGGTTCACGCACGAGTACGCCGGGACGACCTACCTGTTCTGCTGCGGGGGATGCCAGGCGGCGTTCCGCAGCGACCCCGAGGCGTTCCTCCGTGCGCGCGACGGGGCCGACGGAGACGACGGCGCCCGGCGGGGGCACGCCGCCGCGGCCGTTCGGGAGCCGGCGTCCAGCACGGGCGCGCCACAGACCTCCGCTGCCGCGTACGTCTGTCCGATGTGCCCGGAGGTCCGCGAGAGCGAGCCGATCCCCTGCCCGAGCTGCGGCATGGCGCTCGAGCCGGAAGTCGTCGCGGCGGTCCCCGCGGCGGTGCAGTACACCTGCCCGATGCACCCGGAGGTCGTTCAGGAGGCCCCGGGGGCCTGTCCGGCGTGCGGCATGGCGCTCGAGCCGCGGGCGGCAACGTCCGAGGAGCCGGCCAACCCCGAGCTGGCCGACATGACGCGGCGCTTCCGGATTGCCGCGGCGTTCGGCTTGCCGGTGTTCGGCATCGCGATGACCGAGATGATCGCCGGGGCCGCCGCGCTGCCGCTGAGCCGGACGGCCTCGAACTGGCTGCAGCTGCTGTGCGCCGCGCCGGTCGTCCTCTGGGCCGGCCGGCCGTTCTTCGAGCGCGGCTGGGCGTCGATCGTCAACCGCAGCCCCAACATGTTCACCCTGATCGCCCTCGGCGTCGGCGCGGCCTTCCTCTACAGCGTGGCCGCCACCGTTACGCCGGCACTGTTCCCGGCGGGCTTCCGCATGGCGAGCGGCGTCGAGCCGTACTTCGACACCGCGGTCGTCATCATCGTGCTCGTGCTGCTCGGGCAGGTCCTCGAGCTGCGGGCCCGCCAACGCACCGGCGCTGCGCTGCGCTCGCTGCTCGGTCTCGCCCCGCCCGTCGCGCACCGCGTCGCGGGCGACCAGGAGGAGGACGTGCCCCTGGCGCAGGTCCGGGCCGGCGACATGCTGCGGGTGCGCCCCGGCGAGCGGATCCCGGTCGACGGGGTCGTGGTGAGCGGACGCAGCGCGGTCGACGAGTCGATGATCAGCGGCGAGCCGATACCGGTCGAGAAGACCGCCGGCGCGGCGGTGGTCGGCGCCACCATCAACGGCACCGGCGGCCTGATCATGCGCGCCGAGCGGGTGGGCCAGGAGACGTTGCTGGCCCAGATCGTGCGGATGGTGAGCGAGGCGCAGCGCAGCCGGGCGCCGATCCAGCGGTCCGCCGATCGCCTCGCGGCGTACTTCGTGCCGGCCGTCGTCGCGGTGGCCGTCGCGGCGTTCGCCGGCTGGAGCCTGGCGGGCCCCGAGCCCCGGCTCGCCTTCGCGCTGCTCAGCGCCGTCGCCGTGCTGATCATCGCCTGTCCCTGCGCGCTCGGCCTGGCTACGCCGATGGCGATCATGGTGGGGACCGGGCGCGGCGCGACGGCCGGCGTCCTCATCCGCAACGCCGAGGCGCTGGAGGCGCTCGAGCGGGTGGACACGCTGATCGTCGACAAGACCGGGACACTGACCGCCGGCCGGCCGGCGGTGCGCACGGTCGCGCCGGCTGACGGCCGCGACGCCGACGAGGTAGTCCGGCTCGCCGCCGGCCTGGAGCGCGCCAGCGAGCACCCCCTGGCGGCGGCGATCGTGGCCGAGGCCATGCGGCGCGGCCTGCCGATCGTTCCGGCCGCCGACTTCCGATCCGTGACGGGCCGCGGGGTGAGCGGGACGATCGACGGCCGGCGGGTCGCCGTCGGAACGGCCGCGTTCCTCGCGGCGGAGGGCGCGGATGCGGGAGCGCTGGCCGGGCAGGCCGCCGGGCTGACGGCTCGCGGCGAGACCGTCGTGCACGTCGGCCTGGACGGCGCGCCGGTCGGGCTCATCGGCATCTCCGACCCCGTCAAGCCGACGACGCCCGAGGCGATTCGTCAGCTCCGGGCGGACGGGCTGCGCATCCTGATGGTGACCGGCGACAACCGGTCGACCGCCACCGCGGTGGCGGCGGAGGTCGGGCTGGCGCCGGAGGACGTGCACGCCGAGGTGCTCCCGGCCGACAAGCGGCGGGTCGTCGCCGAGCAGCAGGCCGCCGGGCGCGTCGTGGCGATGGCGGGCGACGGGATCAACGACGCGCCGGCCTTGGCCGAGGCCACCGTCGGCATCGCCATGGGGACCGGCACGGACGTCGCGATGGAGAGCGCCGGCGTGACGCTGATCAAGGGCGATCTGCGCGCCATCGTCCGCGCCCGCCGCCTCAGCCGCGCGACGATGCGGAACATCCGCCAGAACCTCTTCCTCGCCTTCGCCTACAACACGATCGGCGTGCCGGTGGCGGCCGGCGTGCTGTACCCGGTCGCCGGCCTGCTGGTCAGCCCGATCTGGGCCAGCGCGGCGATGACGCTGAGCTCGCTGTCGGTCATCGGCAACGCGCTGCGCCTCCGGCGCGCGGCGCTCTGAGCAAACTGCCGGCGGTTTGAAGAGGCAGCCCTATGGAGGGGACGGCAGGCACCGACGCGGCCGTCCCCAAGCCGCGCACAGCGCGGCTCGGCAAGCCCTGGCGGGGCCATGGGGTCCCCGCCAGGGCTTGCCGGGGGCTTGGGGCGCAGCCCCATGTTGATAGATGTCTAGTACTTCACGCGCCGGACCTCGACGTACCCGCGCGTGGCCTGCGGCGGCTGAAGAAAGCCGCCGATGAACCAGGAGACGGCCCCTACGAGGATGGCGCCGAGCATCGCCCAGCCGAACGACCGGACGCTGAAGCCGGGGACCAGCAGGGCGGCGAACGCGAACGAGAGGCCGTTGACCACGAGGTAGAACAGCCCGAGCGTCAGCACGGTGATCGGCAGCGTGAGCAGCAGCAGCAGCGGTCTGACGACCGCGTTCGCGAACCCCAGCGCGAGCGCCGCGACCAGCAGCGCGGGCAGGGAGCTGACGTTGACGCCGGGCAGCACCCAGGCCGTCGCGCCGAGCGCCACGGCCGTAATGATCCAGTGGGCGATGAAACGGCTCATTGGGCCGCCGCCGCGGCCAGCTCCTCGCGAACCATCTCGTCGAAGACCTCCAGGGGCAGCGCCCCGAGGACCGGGCGCCCGTTGATGAACAGCGTGGGCGTCGACGACGCGCCGAGGCGCCTTCCCGCGGCCATCTCCGCGTTGACCGACTCCGCGTGGCGGGCGTCGTCCAGGCAGGCGGCGAAGGCTTCCGCTTCGAGGCCGAGCTCGTCCGCGTAGGCCTTCAGCGACTCGACGTCCAGCGCGTCCTGCGCGGCGAACAGCTTGTCGTGAAACGGCCAGAACTCCCCCTGCTCGTGCGCGCAGTGGCCAGCCTCGGCCGCCTTGAACGCGTGCGGGTGGTTGGGCAGGGGGAAGTCCTTGTAGACGAATCGAATCTCATCCGGGTAGCGCTCGAGCAGGGCGTCCATCGTGGCGGTCGCCTGCTGGCAGTACGGGCACTCGAAGTCCGAGAACTCCACGATCACCACCGGGGCGTCGGCCGGCCCCTTGGAACGGTCGGCGGCGGACAGCTCGATCTGCTGCCGCGGCGGCTCGAGCGTGATGACGACATCGTCGGCCGCCCGCCGCAGGTGGGCAATGTAGAGCAGCCGCGCCCGGGCCGGCCGCTGCCGCTCGAGCAGGGAGCGGATCTCGGGGCGCATCTCCTCGAGCGTGCGACCGCCGAGCCGGTCCCGGTTCACCTCGTAGATGCGGTCGACCTCGGCGTCGGTGACTGCCTCGGTCCGCGCCGGGAGCTCTGCCGCCAGCAGCTCCTCGCGCCCGATGCCGCGCGCCTCCGCCTCGCGCTCGATCAGGCGGTCGCCGACGACGTCGTCCAGCACCCGCCTGCGCGCCTCGTACAGGTCCTGCAGCTGCTCCAGGCGCCCGCGCGGGTCGGCCTCGTTCCAGGCGTCCTCGAGGTCCGCCACCGTGACGACGGTGTCGCCCACGCGGGCGGCCACCTCGCCCTGATCCTGCGCCTGAGACATCGCGACGCAGCCCGCGACCGAGGCGGCGAACAGCCCGACGACACACAACGTTCGGAGCAGTGCTGCCATGGGACCTCCCGGCCGTCACTGTACCATAAGGCCGCCATGCCGTCGCACCGGGTCCGGCCGGTCCGCCCCGCCGACTGCGGGGGCCCCGTTGCGGTGGCGCGCGATGCCGAGACCCTGGCCGGGTTCCTGGAAGACGCGGCGCACTATCCCGGCGGCCACGCCGCCGGTGTCGCGCATCCCCGCTCCGACCTCGAGCTCGCGGCGCTCGTGCGGCAGGCGCGGCGGGTGCTGCCGGTCGGGGCGCAGTCGTCGCTGACCGGCGGCGCGACCCCGATGGGGGAGGTCGTCGTCAGCACCCGGCGCCTCGACCGGATTCTCCGCGTGGGCGCCGGCGAGGTCACCCTGCAGGCCGGCGTGCCGTTGACCGCGCTGCGCGCCGCGCTTGCGGAGCGGAACGCGTACTACCCGCCGGCGCCCACGTTCGAGGGCGCCTGCGCCGGGGGTGTGGCCGCGACCAACGCAGCCGGCGCCGCCACGTTCAAGTACGGCACGACGCGGCGCTGGATCCGCGGGCTGAGGGTCGTGCTGGCCGACGGCTGCCTCCTGGAAATCCGGCGCGGCGACTACCGCGCCCACCCCGACGGCTTCTTCGAGATCCACGCCCCGGACGGGGTGCGGCGCATTCCGATCCCCCGCTATCGGATGCCCGACGTGCCGAAGGTCTCGGCTGGGTACTTCGCCGCGCCGGAGATGGACCTCGTCGACCTCTTCGTCGGCTCGGAGGGCACGCTGGGCATCATCACGGAGGTCACCTGCGGCCTGGTGTCTCCGCGGCCGGAGCTCTGCCTGGTCTGGCTGCCGCTGCCCGACGAGCGGGCCGCGCTATCGCTCGTGGCGGCGCTCCGGCGCGAGGCCGAGGCTGCGTGGCGCTCCGCGGACCCCCGGGGCCTCGACGTCGCGGCTGCCGAGATGCTCGACCGGCGCAGCCTGGAGCTGCTGCGCGAGGACGGCGCGGACCGGACGCACGGCGTCCCGCTGCCGCCCGAGGCGGCGGTCGCGCTGCTGGTGCAGGTCGAGCTCCCGCCGGGGACCCTGGCCGCGCCGGGCGCGGCGTACGAGCAGATCGGCGCGGCGCTCGAGGCGGCCGCGCCCGATACGCCGCTGGTGCGTCTGTGCCGGCTGCTGGCGCGCGCCGGCGCGCTCGACCGCGCGGAGATCGCGCTGCCCGGCGACCGGCGCCGGCAGGCGCAGCTCTTCGCCGTGCGCGAGGCTGTGCCCGAGGCGGTGAACCGGCGCGTGGGCGCGGCGCAGCGCACCGTCGATGCCGGCATCGGCAAGACCGCGGCCGACATGATCGTGCCGTTCCCGCGCTTCGCCGACAGCCTCCGGATCTTTCGGGACGCCTTCGAGCGGCGGGGCCTCGACTACGCCATCTGGGGACACGTCTCGGACGCGAACGTGCACCCCAACGTGATCCCGCGCGGCCTGCAGGACGTGGAAGCCGGCCGGGAAGCCATCCTGGAATGCGGGCGCGAGGTCATCCGCCTGGGCGGCTGCCCCCTGGCGGAGCACGGCGTGGGGCGCAACCTGGTCAAGCAGGCGCTCCTGCGCGAGCTGTACGGCGCGGCCGGGGTCGAGCAGATGCGGCGCGTCAAGGCCGCCCTGGATCCGGAGGGCAAGCTCGCGCCCGGCGTCGTGTTCCCGGCGTTGCCCGGCGCCTGAGCGTGGGCGTGCACGGGCCGCAGCGTCGGCGTTGCGCGGCGGTTCACGCTTCGTCGCCGGACCCGTTCGAAGGCGGCGGCTCGTGCCGGGTCACGACCAGGCAGCCGGCCATCCGGTCGTGCAGGGCCTGCCTTCTGGCGGTGAACGCGGCCATGATGAAGCCGCCGAGCAGCGGCAGCGCGGAGACGAACTTGCCGAAGTAGCGCCAGGTCGCCCTCTCGAAGCCGACCCGGTTGCCTGCCAGGTCGGTGACCTTCATTCGCAGGGCCAGCTTCCCCAGCGTCGCCTGCAGCGGCGACGACTCCAGCAGCGCGAAGTACATCCAGCTGACGAAGAGTGCGAGCAGTTGGGCGGCGCCCTCGAAGACGGCGGTGAGGGCCACCGGATCGGGAGCCTCACCCTCGGCGACGACCACCAGCATCATGAGGACGAGGACCGGACCGCCGAACAGGACGCTCGCGATCGCCGTGACGATGCCGTCGATGAAGGCAGCCGCGAATCGTTTCCAGAAACCTGCGTAGGCCGCTGTCGTCACAACCGCTCCCCGTCAGGTCAGGCAGCGGGCTTCCATCAGACGGGGCTGCGCCCCGCACCCCCGGCGTCCGCTTGCGGGGACCCCTTCGCCCCGCGCCGCTCCCGCCGAGGCGCGCGGTGCGCGCCTCGCGGAGTCTGCACCGGGCTTCCATCAGACGGGGCTGCGCCCCGAGCCCCCGGCGTCCGCTTGCGGGGACCCCTTCGCCCCGCGCCGCTCCCGCCGAGGCGCGCGGTGCGCGCCTTGCGGAGTCTGCACCGTTCCTACGGCGCAGATTCCTGGCTGCCGCTCGCGGCCGGGATCCACGGGAGTGCCTACTGCGACAGGGCGAGCTCCTCGGCGAGCCAGGCGTCGAACTCCGCCTGCGACTGGACCGTGACCTCGGCCCGCATCCGGTAGTGGCCGAGTCCGCACAGCTGCGAGCAGTTGATCTGATAATCGCCGCTGCGGGTCGGGATGAACCACATGGGCATCTCCATGCCCGGAATGGCATCCTGCTTGACCCGCATCTCGGCAATCCCGAGGCTGTGGATGACGTCCTGCGTCGACAGGTAGAGGAGGGCCGGCTTGTCGACCGGCAGGTTCATGCGGTTGATGGAGACGACGTCGTCGGCGGCGTTCGGATCGTCGCGGTCGAGTCCGACCACGTTCGTCGGCGTGATGAAGCTGATGTCGCGCCGCCCGAAGCGGCCGTCCGGTCCCGGATAGTGGGCGTGCCACTCGAACTGCCGCGCGATCATGTTCACCACGGTCGAGTCGGATTCCGGCGGGAACTCGTTGACCCGGTTCGCCCAGGCGGGAATGGCGAAGCCGATCAGCAGGACCGCCTCGATGACGGCCACCGCGATCTCGAGGTAGCTGGAGGTGTGGCTGGTGACGCCGGTGTAGTGCGCCCTGGGGTTCGCCGCGGCGCGGAATCGGATCAGCACCCAGACGAAGTAGATCCCCCACCCGATGAACAGGATGAACATCAGGTAGTGGATCAAGATGATCATGTCGTCGATTTCGCCGGCGTGCGCCGATGCCTGCACCGGCAGTCCCAGGAACTCACCCATCGAACCGCTCTCCCTCCGGCTGACCCAACGCCTGCCGCGAACGCTTTATCAAGTGAAAAATGAAGCCCACGAAGCCGGTCAGCACGCCGCCGGTGACGCCCAGCAGCATGAACACGGCCCAGTTCATCCCCTGCGCCAGTTGCGAGTCCGGATCGCCGCCGAAGCAAATCGGGCAGGCGAGCGCATCGCCGGCCGCCAGGACGAGGCCGGCGGGAACCAGCAGCGCCAAACGCGCGATTCTGTCTGTCATGGCCGTCCTACTCCATGCCGATTCTGCGGGTCTTGCGGACGAACGCGACCAGGTACGCGCTCATGCCCAGCCCCGCGGCCAGCGATCCCACGGCGAACGCGAGATGCCCCGCCGTGCCCCGGTCGGACGAGTACATGGCGAGGCCCCACAGCGCCACCATCACGGTCAGGGCGATCGACGCCGCGATGAAGACGAGGTGGATGCCGCGCAGCGACGTCATCAGTGATGCGCCTCCGCGGCCGGGGCGTTGGCGTTCGGCATCGTCTTGTACACCCCGTAGGTGTTCGTGTGTCCCAGAAGGGGAATGAAGATCAGGACGACGAAGAAGAAGGCCGTCAGCAGCAGCGCCCAGTAGATGGGCCGGCGCTCGCCGATCAGGTGCATGAAGTAGCTGGCCACCAGCGAGCCCTTCGTGACGGCGATGACCAGCGCCACGAGGATCGCGAGCGGCACGGCGAACTCGATGAACGACACCAGCACCGTGACCACGGTGAGCACCAGCAGGGCGGCGCCGATCTTCCAGTACAGCTTGATGTGTTCTCTGACGTGCTCTGGGCTCTCGCTCATCGTGCGCGTCTCCTGAATGCTCGGGACGTTACAGCAGGTACAGCACCGGGAACAGGAATATCCATACCAGGTCGACGAAGTGCCAGTACAGGCCGGCCGCCTCGATGCGGTTGATGAACTGCTCGCGGTTGGTCTTCCACAGCGCGATCCCAGGGCCGAGGAAGTAGCCGTTGACGATGACGCCGCCCACGATGTGCAGGGCGTGCAGCCCGGTCATGGTGAAGTAGATGGCGAGGTACGTGCTCACCGCCGGCAGGTCGCCGTGCGAGAACTTGTCGTAGTACTCGTACGACTTCACGACGAGGAACAGCAGCGCCAGGCCGACCGTCATCCCCATGTAGCGCTTGTAGCCGTCGAGATCGCCGAGCTTGAGCGCGGCGTAGCACCGCACCATCGTGACGCTCGACAGGATGAGCACGACGGTGTTGAACGCCCCGATGGGGACGCTGAGGATGTCGGCGCCGAACGGCCAGTCGACGGCGTTGATGCGCAGCAGGATGTAGGTGGAGAACAGCCCGCCGAACAGCATCACTTCGGACGCCAGGAACAGCCAGATTCCCAGCTTGACGTTGGTCAGCCCGGTATCAGGCCGTTCTTGCACTACGTACGGTATTTCCATCGCCTCTCACACCTTGGCAGGCGCGGCCTGCGTTCCGCCGGGGTCGCCCTGCATCATGAAGTCGGTAGCCGCGCCCGGCACGCTGTACTCGTACGGCCCCCGGTGCACGCGCGGGGGCGTCACGAAGTTGCCGTGCGGCGGGGGTGACGGCGCCGCCCATTCGAGCGTCGTCGCCGCCCACGGGTTGGCGCCCACCTTCTCGCCCTTCTTGATGCTCCGGAAGAAGTTGAAGATGAAGGGGAGCTGGAACAGCGCAAGGCCCCAGGCGCCCCACGAGATCACCTCGTTCCAGACGAGCACGTCCTGGTTCATCGTGTACTCGAGACCGCCGTCCGCCATGCGGCGGTTCATCCCGGAGAGCCCCTGGATCAGCATCGGGAAGAAGACGATGTTGATCGTGATGAACGAGCCCCAGAAGTGGATCTGCCCGAGCAGGTCGTTCATCTTGCGGCCGGTCGCCTTCGGGAACCAGTAGTAGATGCCGCCGAGCAGCGCGAGCACCGTGCCGGGCGCCACCACGTAGTGGAAGTGCCCGATGACGTAGTAGGTGTCGTGCAGGTGGATGTCGGGCGCCGCCAGGCCGAGCGGCAGGCCGGTCAGGCCGCCGATGGCGAACATCGGCAGGAACGCCAGCGCGAACAGCATCGGCACCGTGTAGCGGATCGACCCACCGTACAGCGACAGCAGGAACGCGGACAGGATGACGACCGACGGGATCGAGATGATCATGGTCGTCGTCTGGAAGAACGAGCTCATCGTGGTGCCCATGCCGGTCATGAACATGTGGTGCGCCCAGACGACGAACGACATGAACCCGAGGAAGACGAGCGACGCCACCAGCACGCGGTAGCCCCAGATCGGCTTGCGCGTGTTGTTGGCGAGAATCTCCGCCACGATGCCCATGGCCGGCAGGATCAGGACGTACACCTCCGGGTGCGCCAGGAACCAGAACAGGTGCTGCCACAGCAGCGGGCTGCCGCCGCCGCTCACCTCGAGCGGGGCGTCCCCGACCACCAGGCCGCTGGGCATGAAGAAGCTGGTGCCGGCCACGCGGTCCATGAGCTGCAGGACGCCCGCCGCCTCGAGCGGCGGGAACGCGAGCAGCAGCAGGAACGAGGTGACGAGCTGCGCCCACACGAAGAACGGCAGGCGGAAGAAGCTCAGGCCCGGCGCCCGCAGCTGCACGGTCGTGACGATGAAGTTGACCGAGCCGAGCAGCGACGACGTGATCAGGAAGATCATCCCGACCAGCCACATCGTCTGTCCGGTCGTGGCGATCACCGACAGCGGCGCGTACGACGTCCAGCCGGAGTTGGCCGCGCCGCCCGGCACGAAGAAGCTGGCGAGCATCACCACGCCGCCGACGAAGAACGACCAGTAGCTCGCCATGTTGAGCTTGGGGAACGCCATGTCCGGCGCGCCGATCTGCAGCGGCAGCACGAAGTTGCCGAAGCCGCCGACCGCCAGCGGCACGACGCCTAGGAAGACCATGATGGTCCCGTGCATCGCCCCGAGCTGGTTGTAGAACTCCGGCAGCATGATGCCGCCCGGCGCGCGCGTATCGCCCAGCAGGCCGCCGATGATCGGGATCGGCTGGAACGGATAGGCGAGCTGCCAGCGCATCACCATCATCAGGCCGAAGCCGAACAGCAGGAACAGCAGCCCGGTGACGGCGTACTGGATGCCGATGACCTTGTGGTCCACCGAGAAGACATAGGTTCGCAGGAACCCCTGCTCCTCATGGGCGTGCGCATGCCCGTGCTCGGCGTGGGCAGCCTGTTCCGTCGTCGTCACGTCAGCCAACTCGTGACCCCTTTCTCAGGCACAGCAGAATTCAGGTGGAACTCGAACCGCCGGAGCGGGGCCGCACGCGCGATTCCGCGTCGGGCCGCTCCGGCCGGGGAAATTCTATCCGGCGGCAGTGCGGTGCGCAACCGCCCGCCGCGTCACGCCGCCGTGGCCTCGCGCAGCGCCCGGCGGGCGGTGCGGGTGACCAGCGCCGTTACCGCGATGGTGGCGGCCAGGCCGAGCACGACCACCGTGTAGTAGGCCGGCCCGCGCTCCGGCCCGCCCCCGCCGGCCAGCCGGATGACGTCGCCCACGACCACGCCGGACCAAGTGTAGAGGAGCGAGCCGGGCAGCATGCCGATGGAGGCGAGCACGTAGTCGGCGAACCGCACCTTGGTCAGGCCCAGGGAGTAGTTCAGCAGGTTGAAGGGGAACACCGGCGACAGCCGCAGCAGCACGACGATCTTCCACCCCTCGCGCCCGATTGCCCGGTCCACCGCCGCGAACCGGGCGTTGCCCGCGATGCGCTGCTCGATGGCGTCGCGGGCCACGTAGCGGGCCAGCAGGAAGGCGAGCGACGCACCGATCGTGGCGCCCGTCATGACGTAGACGACCCCCTGGACGAGCCCGAACGTCGCCCCGGCGGCTATCGTCATGACCGCTCCCGGAATGAACGCCACGGTGGCCACGGCGTAGCCGCCGATGAAGGCCAGCGGCGCGAGCGCGCCGAGGCCGTCGACCCACATCACGAAGCGGTCGAGAACGACGCCGAACTGGCGCCCGAGCGCCACGAGAGCCACCAGCGCGACGACGCCGGCGAGGATGCGAACAAGCTGAGCGCGCTCCTGCGGGTCCGAGGATGTCTCCACGTATCTACTCAGCGTAGCAGAGCAGGGCCGGCCTGTGCGGAAGCGCACGCCGGCGGCGCGGGCCGGATGCGGGCCTTCCCGCTGGTGCTACCGATTCGCCAGGACCTGGTAGCCCTTGCCGCCGAGCAGCCGTTCGTCGGCGATCACGAGCCGCAGATCGAGCGCCGCGGCCGTTGCGGCCAGCAGCCGGTCGGCGGGATCCCTGTGGGGATCTCGATCGACGGCACGCCGCGCACGATCGCGTGGGTGAGCGGGGCCTCTTTGATCGGTGCGACGCCCAGCGCCTCGTCGAGCCACGTCGCGAAGTCGCCGCGTGGCACGATTCTGCCCTTGTCGACCAGGAGCGTGACCTCCCACAGCGAGATCGATGACAACCACAACTCCGCCGTGCGCGAGCGGAGCGCCCGCTTCACGCGCGGCGAGAGCCGCGCCGGATCGAGCACGCTCCACACCCAGATGTGCGTATCGAGGAGCAGCCTCACTTCGTCTCCGCGTCCCAGGCGGCCAGCTCACCGCTCGGCGTGGTGATGTCGCCGGCAATCTCCGCCGTGCCGGCCATCGCGCCCAGCCAGTCGCGTGCCGTCTTCTCCGGCGGCCCCGGCGGCCCCGGCGGCCCCGGCGGCACCACGTCCGCGACCGGCACGCCGCGGCGCGTCACGCGCACGGGTACGCTTGTCTTGCGTAACCTGTTCCAGCACTGCCAGACAGGTCGCCTTGAATTTCGATATCGCTATCTGCTCCATGGCCCACCGATCGTAACGCCTTCCCTCGCGGGCTCGGAGAGGAGGGCGTCAAGGCCGCGGGGGCGCCGCAGTGCTATAACGGAAAGAGGACCTGCGGCGATGGCCGTCAGCGTTTTCGACCTCTTCACGATCGGGATCGGACCCTCGAGCTCCCACACCGTCGGTCCGATGCGGGCGGCGCGGCAGTTCGTGCTCGCGCTCCAGGCTTCGGGAAACCTCGCGCGCGTCACGGGGGTCCGTGTCCGGCTGTACGGCTCGCTGGCCGCGACCGGCCGCGGCCACGGAAGCCACAAGGCGCTGATGCTGGGGCTCGAGGGCGAGACACCCGAGGCCGCCGACATCGACCGCCTGCCGGCGCGCATCGCCGCCATCACCCGAAGCGGCCGGCTGAACCTGTTCGGCGAGCACACGATCCGCTTCGACCCCGACGCGGACCTCGTCTTCGAGCGGCGCGGGCGCCTGCCCGGCCACCCGAACGGCCTGCGGTTTATCGCTCTGGCGGGCGGCGACGTGATGGACGAGCGGATCTACTACTCCGTGGGCGGCGGCTTCGTGGCGACCGCCGACGACGCGGGCCGGCCCGTGCAGCACGAGCGCGACACGCCGCTGCCGCTGCCGTTCGCGAGCGCGCAGGCGCTGCTGGCGCTGTGCGAGCGTCACGGGCCGGCGATCAGCGGCGTGATGCAGCACAACGAGCTGGCGTGGCGCCCGGAGGCCGAGGTGCGCGCGGGTCTGCTGGCGATCTGGGAGGCGATGCAGGAGTGCGTCCGGCGGGGATGCGAGCGGGACGGGAAGCTGCCGGGGCTGCATGTCGACCGCCGGGCCGCGAAGCTCCACCGGCAGCTCGTCGACCAGCCGACAGCGTCGGGCGATCCGCTGGCCGCCATGGACTGGGTGAACCTCTATGCCTTGGCGGTGAACGAGGAGAACGCGATCGGCGGCCGCGTCGTGACGGCGCCGACGAACGGGGCGGCAGGCATCATCCCGGCCGTGCTGCACTACTACGTCAGGTTCTGCGGCGGGGACGAAGACGGCGTCATCCGGTTCCTGCTCACGGCCGGCGCCGTCGGCCTCCTGTTCAAGACCAACGCGTCGATCAGCGGCGCCGAGGGCGGCTGCCAGGGCGAGGTGGGGTCGGCCTGCTCGATGGCGGCCGCGGGGCTGACCGAGGTGCGGGGAGGCACGCCGGCCCAGGTCGAAAACGCCGCGGAGATCGGCATGGAGCACAACCTGGGGCTCACCTGCGACCCGATCGGCGGGCTGGTGCAGATCCCCTGCATCGAGCGCAACGCCATCGCCGCGGTGAAGGCGATCAATGCCTCGCACCTGGCGCTGCGCGGCAGCGGCCGGCACTTCGTCTCCCTGGACCGGGTGATCCGGACGATGCGCGACACGGGCCGCGACATGTCAGGAGAAGTACAAGGAAACCTCCCGCGGCGGACTGGCCACGCACGTGGTCCACGTCCCGGTCAACGTCACCGAGTGCTGATCCGCGCGCGGCAATCTTTCCCCGCTTGACCCGGGGCATCGCCGCTCCACGTTGGTTGACACGCTGGGCCGGTACCGGCCCAAGAGCGATCATAAAGCGAACATGTGTGCTATGCTGGCAAGAGCGGTGTCCGGAAGGATTATGGAATTCGGCGGCCCGTGGACGCAGAAGAAGCTGAGGATACTGGGGCTTTATCTCAACGCCTACACGACGGCTCTGAAGAATCAGCGATTCAGGCTGGTCTACATCGACGCGTTTGCCGGCAGTGGTTTGATCAGGACGCAAGATCGTGATGCCATGGGCTTTCTCAAGGGGTAATTGGTTACCGGGTGTGGACTCTACGGTGCGGGGCCTTGCAGGTCAGGTGCGACGGTGGGGGCAGGCGTTCGCAGCAGGTCGGTGACCACGGCGTGGGGGTCAAGCTGGCGCTGGGTGGCGGTGCGGATGAGGGAGGTGAGGATTTGCTGTGTGTGCGCGCCCCGCCAGGAGCGATTGCCGCCGCAGACTTTGCGGGTGACGACGGCGGGACGGATGGCCTGCTCGGCGCGCCAGTTGGTGGCGTCGATGGCGGGGTTGCGCAGGAAGTTGAACAGCGCGGTCCATTCGGTGATGAGGTGATTGGCGAAGCGTTGGACGTCGGCGAGCGGCCCCGGGTGGGCGATGCGTTCGGCGAGGCGAGTGGCCAACGCGTCGAGGGCGTGGTCCATGCTGGCGGGCGAGCGGGTTGCGGCGCGGGCCTCGTCGCGCAGGCGGAGAGCCTGTTGCAAGGCGGTCTGGATCTGGACGACGACCCGGCTGTACGGATGATCGGTTCGCAGCGTCTTTGCCCGGCGTAAGAGGTGCGCGAGACAGCTCTGATGGGTAGCCGCGGTGAACCGGCGATACGGGGCCCAGCCGTCGCGGACGAGCACGCCGGCGAAGTCGGCCCCGAGCAGCTTGGCGGCCTCCGCATAGCCGCGGCCGGGCTGGATCTGGTAGACGGTCGTCTGGGGGGTTGCCGCCACCCACAGCCAGTTGAGCCGGCCGGCGACCTTCCAGCCGGTTTCGTCGGGCGTGACGACGCGACTGCGGCGGAGCTGCTGCTGCAGGGCCGCATAGGTCGGCTGTGCCCGGCGGCCGGCCCGGTCGACGGCGCGGACCAGTCCGCTACGGCTGACCGTCACGCCGTAGTGCTGTCGCAGCAAGGTCGCCACCTTGCCGAACGACAACCCCAATTGCTTGTTGAGGATGACCGCCCAGGCCACCAGCTGCGGGCCGAGTTGCACCCCGGCCGCCCCGAGCGCATCGGAGCTCTGCAACCGATGCCGGCCTTGCACCCGGCGCCCGCACGCCCGGCAGGCGCCAATCGCCACCTCGAACTGACGGACGACCACGCGCGGGACCGGCAACTCTTCCTGCACCTGGGTGGCCACACCCTTCGGTTGCAGCACCCCGCCGCAGTCCGGGCAGGCCGGCGGCAGGGGAACGCGATGCCGTTCATCGACCCGTGCCGGCGCCCGGCGGCGCGCCGCCACGCCATACGCGGCGCCGGCTCGGCGGCCCGGCCGCTTCGGCGCACCGCTGAGCGGTTTCGCGAACGGCGCCGCTTGGCGACAACCCGCCCGACGGGCCGCGTCGAGCTCCCGCTTGAGCCGCGCATTGTCGTCTTCCAGCCGTTTGTTGCGCTTGTGCAGCCGCGTGACCTCGCGCTCGAGCCGCTGCCGTTCGCCCTCGGAGCGCTCAAGGTCGCGGCGCAGGTGCTCGGTCCGGTCGGGCCGCGGGGCCTTGGCTGCCTCCTGCCCGTCAGCATGTCGTCGCACACACTACTTATGCCATATCTTCGCTAAAAGTACAATCCAAATAAATGGATCCGAGGCCGCAACCCGGTAACCAATTACCTCAAGGGTTCTACGGCGCGAGCCGTGGAGGTCCGGGATCGACCGTTCGACGAATTGATCTTTGTTGAGAAGAATGCAGCGCGATGTGCGGAGCTGGAGACGCTTCGGGAGGAGCACCGCCACAGAAACATCAGAATCGAAAAGGCTGAAGCAAACGACTTTCTGTTGAACCTGCATATGGACTGGCGTGCGTGGCGCGGCGTGCTGTTTCTCGATCCGTTCGCAACCGAGGTCCATTGGTCGACGATGAGGGCGATAGCTGAATTCAACGCGCTGGATACATGGATTCTGTTCCCTGTTTCCGCAATTGCTCGGCTACTCCCGACATCGCGAGAACCCGAGAAGGTCTCGCCCACGTGGGCAAATCGCCTGACGAAGGTGTTTGGCGATCAGGGCTGGCGCGAGTTGTATCGGCAGAATCCACAGGGAGGTTTGTTCGGGGATCTCGGATCGGTGCGTGAGAGGGGAGTCGACGGGCTTGTCAACATCTACAAGAGAAATCTGAGGAATCTGTTCGGTGACCGCTTCTTGTCTCGATCAAGGTGCTTGAGGACCTCCACGGGATCGCCGCTGTTCGAATTGATGTTTTGCGTCGGTCACCCCAAAGGCATACGGCCCGCGCGCCGCATAGCGAGTCACATTTTGGATCGCATGTAGCCATGTCTACGCGTTCGACCATCGAATGGACCGAGACGACGTGGAACCCGGTCACGGGCTGCTCAAAGATCAGCCAGGGTTGTGCCCGCTGCTACGCGGAGCGGATGGCGGCTAGACTGCAGGCCATGGGTGTGAGCAAGTACCGGCGCGGATTCGACGTCGTGGTACACGACGCGGCGCTCGACGAGCCATTGCGGTGGCGGCAACCGCGGCTGGTTTTCGTCAACTCGATGTCCGATCTGTTCCATCCATCGGTGCCGGTTTCGTTCATTGAGGCCGTGTTCGCGGTCATGAATCGGGCCGCCCACCACACCTTTCAGGTGCTGACCAAGCGGCCGGACGGGGTGACGCGACTCGACAATCGCGTGCGTTGGACACCGAACATCTGGCTGGGCGTGAGCATCGAATCCGCGCAGTGGCTCGGCCGACGGGATCGGCTGGTATGCACGGGTGCCGCGACGAAGTTTCTGTCACTGGAACCGTTGCTGGGCCCCTTGCCCGGTCTCGATCTCGCGGGTATCGACTGGGTGATCGCTGGGGGTGAATCAGGGCCCGGCGCCAGGCCGATGCAGACGGCTTGGGTCAGGGAAATCCGGGATGCCTGCACACGGAGCGGCGTCCCGTTCTTCTTCAAGCAGTGGGGCGGCGTATTCAAGAAACGTACGGGTCGCATGCTCGATGGGCGGATTTGGCATCAGATGCCTGGAACGGTCGCGCGCTGATGAACATCGAGACCCGACGCCCCCGACACCGCCGGTAGCGGGCCGCGCGCGGACAGCTCTCAAGCGTGGCATGCGCGGAGTTGTCGCCGGTTCAGTCCTCGTCCCAGGGACCCGTGGCGTCTGCGGCCGGGGGCTGGTATCTCGGTAACTCACAAGCGGCTTGCGCCGTGGCAGTGACTACCTTCTTCATGGTTCGCGCGACGGCTATCGCTGTCTTCTCATGGGTGGGCGGGTCGTCGGCGAAGCCGCCTGACACCTTGGCGAATATCCAGCGAGTGCCCCGAGAGTACGTTCTTGGATCCCACTCAAGCCGCTCGCCGAACGCTTCGTGTATCGCATCCTCGCCGTTGGCGAGTTGCCGGAAGTAGAAGTCCCCTTCGTCTCTAGCCTGCATTATTCGTGAGGCTGTCGAATCGGTCACGGGTGGGGTCTGATTGTCGGACGAGCGCAGCCTGCGGACTGTGTCGGCGGCAGGTTGCGGCGTGGTTGAGCCGCCGTGGCAGGGTGACGGCGTGCCCGCAGCGCGCGGCAACGACAGCGCCGCCGGCTGGGGCGCGTGAGAGCGGCTGTGGGATTTGGCTGGCAGACGGCAGGAGGACAGGCTACCCGGCGCGCGCGCCAAGGGCGAGGGCGATGTGGCGCCAAGCATCGAGGTATGGCGTCGCCCGCGGCAGATGCAGGACGAGGCGGCGGACAGAGCGGCGGACGTCAACGCCGAGTTTGAGCAGCCGGTCGCGCAGCCACGTCACCTGCGTGCGGGCGCAGGCGGTGCGTGCGGCGCGCAAGCGGAGTTCCTGCATGAGCACGTAGGCGGCGGCCGTCAGGAAGACGCGCAACTGGTTCGCCCAGAACTTGCAGCAGCTCGTACGGTCGATCTGCAGGCCGTCGAGCAACTCCTTGATGCGGTTCTCGATATCGCCGCGGGCACAGTAGATCTTCTCGTAGATAAAGCGCGGCGTCTGGCGCAGATTGGTGACGACGAAGCGCGGATTGTCGCGCGGCTCGCGGCCGGCGAGCCGCACGACTTCGGCTTTGATCACGACACGGCGCTCATGGTCCCACGTGCCCGCTCGATAGCAACGGGTGTCGGTGTAGACGTGCGCCGTCTGGTCGTCGTGCGCGCTCTTGGCCCGCGCCTCGACCAGGGCGGACGCGGCGTGCCGCAGCAGGACGGCGTTCTTGGCCATCGCCACGACGTAGTCGAGCCGCGGCTCGGCGTCGAGAAAGTCGAAGATTTCCGGGGTGGCAAAGCCCCCGTCGAGCCGGACGAGCAAGCGCGCCCGCGGAAACGCGCAGCGCAGTAGCGGGAGCAACCGAGACAACACCCCCAGCGTCCCGTCGGCAGCCACCGCCTTGCCCGGCCGCAGCACAGCGGCGCACAGATACTGCTCGACCTCGCGGTCGAAGCGCACGAAGGCCAGCAACGGGAGGTAACACCAGCTGTCGTAGTAGCTGTTGAAAAACGTCAACTGCTGCGCGCCATGCGTCCGGTCGTCGGTCGGGTCCAGATCGATCGTGATGCGTCGCGCCCGCCCGCCCAGTCGGCGCCGATGCCGCTCGATGACGCTCGCCGCCAACTCACGCCCCATCCGATAGAGGGCCGAGCGGCCCGCGTCGTTCTCAAACCGCGAGATCGTCGGTTGCGACGCCAGCCGCCGCCCGGCCACCGGGTCGCGTCCCAGCAGCAGCTTGTGGATCGGATCGTCGGCGAGATGGTCGGCATCATTGCCGTCGGGATGGCCGCAGGCAATCCCGAAGACCCGCTGGCCGACCAGGTCCTCGAGCGTGTGCCGAATCTTCTCCGGCGCGCGTTCATCCACCAGACAGCGGGCGAACGCCTTGACCAAGCCATACACCCGCTCGGCCGCCTTGAGCAACACGGCCCCGCCATCCGAACTCGCCTGCTCGCGGTCGAAGGTGGCCACGAGCGGCTTGTCGAACAGATCCGGGAACCGAACAGTCTGTGGTATCGTGGCGTTCGTCACGCAAGAGCCTCCGTTGTGCCAAAAACGTTTGTGGGCAACAGCGTTTTAGCACACGGAGGCTCTTGTGTCTCTACCGCGGACGGGGCCGTGGTGAATTTTCCAGGCTAGTGCTGCCACTGATCTTGACGCCGACCGTAGATGTATGAGGGTTCACGTTGACGTACCAGGAGAGAGGTTGTGGTGCGCCAGGAATCAGCACGCCAGGGTAGCGGTGCGCCGTCGGCCTGACGGATTGCCAAGCTGGGTGGACGGCCGCGAGGTGGGGAAGTACGCGTCCCCACCAGTCTCGCACCTGTTGATTGAGCTTGGGGTCGCCTCCCGAGCGTCCGGTGCGGGAGAGGCGGGAGGGTCCGACGATCTTTCTCAGGATGGGGACGGGACGCGACTCGTCAACGCGGATGGTCTCGACCGTAAACAGGTACGCATCAATCTCGGTCTTGTCGTTCAGCCACTGCATCACCTCGACGTACTCGTGGCTGACGCCGCCGGCGATCCAGATCGCGCCCTTGGCTCCGAATGTCACCATGTAGGTCATCACGCCCGCGAGGTGGCTGCCGTCGGTCATGCCAAGCTGGTTTTCGATCACGACCGGAAAGCGCTCACCTGTCTCGGGAGCGACTGCGTCGACGAGCAAGTCGACGCGCAGGCGTTCCCTCTGCACCTCCTGCTGCACTGAGGTCTGGTCGAGATCCCACCCGAGTTGGTCGCTCAGAATGTCGATGTTCCCGGTCAGCCAGCGGGAAAAGTCGAGCTCGTTCGGCCGTAATTGGTTACCGGGTTGCGGCCTCGGATCCATTTATTTGGATTGTACTTTTAGCGAAGATATGGCATAAGTAGTGTGTGCGACGACATGCTGACGGGCAGGAGGCAGCCAAGGCCCCGCGGCCCGACCGGACCGAGCACCTGCGCCGCGACCTTGAGCGCTCCGAGGGCGAACGGCAGCGGCTCGAGCGCGAGGTCACGCGGCTGCACAAGCGCAACAAACGGCTGGAAGACGACAATGCGCGGCTCAAGCGGGAGCTCGACGCGGCCCGTCGGGCGGGTTGTCGCCAAGCGGCGCCGTTCGCGAAACCGCTCAGCGGTGCGCCGAAGCGGCCGGGCCGCCGAGCCGGCGCCGCGTATGGCGTGGCGGCGCGCCGCCGGGCGCCGGCACGGGTCGATGAACGGCATCGCGTTCCCCTGCCGCCGGCCTGCCCGGACTGCGGCGGGGTGCTGCAACCGAAGGGTGTGGCCACCCAGGTGCAGGAAGAGTTGCCGGTCCCGCGCGTGGTCGTCCGTCAGTTCGAGGTGGCGATTGGCGCCTGCCGGGCGTGCGGGCGCCGGGTGCAAGGCCGGCATCGGTTGCAGAGCTCCGATGCGCTCGGGGCGGCCGGGGTGCAACTCGGCCCGCAGCTGGTGGCCTGGGCGGTCATCCTCAACAAGCAATTGGGGTTGTCGTTCGGCAAGGTGGCGACCTTGCTGCGACAGCACTACGGCGTGACGGTCAGCCGTAGCGGACTGGTCCGCGCCGTCGACCGGGCCGGCCGCCGGGCACAGCCGACCTATGCGGCCCTGCAGCAGCAGCTCCGCCGCAGTCGCGTCGTCACGCCCGACGAAACCGGCTGGAAGGTCGCCGGCCGGCTCAACTGGCTGTGGGTGGCGGCAACCCCCCAGACGACCGTCTACCAGATCCAGCCCGGCCGCGGCTATGCGGAGGCCGCCAAGCTGCTCGGGGCCGACTTCGCCGGCGTGCTCGTCCGCGACGGCTGGGCCCCGTATCGCCGGTTCACCGCGGCTACCCATCAGAGCTGTCTCGCGCACCTCTTACGCCGGGCAAAGACGCTGCGAACCGATCATCCGTACAGCCGGGTCGTCGTCCAGATCCAGACCGCCTTGCAACAGGCT
This sequence comes from Vicinamibacterales bacterium, assembly GCA_965222265.1. GTDB lineage: Bacteria > Acidobacteriota > Vicinamibacteria > Vicinamibacterales > UBA8438 > JAAXGX01. The sequence goes on along the minus strand of CBDCTP010000003.1, from coordinate 1,721,676 downwards.
CTCCGCCTGCGCGACGAGGCCCGCGCCGCAACCCGCTCGCCCGCCAGCATGGACCACGCCCTCGACGCGTTGGCCACTCGCCTCGCCGAACGCATCGCCCACCCGGGGCCGCTCGCCGACGTCCAACGCTTCGCCAATCACCTCATCACCGAATGGACCGCGCTGTTCAACTTCCTGCGCAACCCCGCCATCGACGCCACCAACTGGCGCGCCGAGCAGGCCATCCGTCCCGCCGTCGTCACCCGCAAAGTCTGCGGCGGCAATCGCTCCTGGCGGGGCGCGCACACACAGCAAATCCTCACCTCCCTCATCCGCACCGCCACCCAGCGCCAGCTTGACCCCCACGCCGTGGTCACCGACCTGCTGCGAACGCCTGCCCCCACCGTCGCACCTGACCTGCAAGGCCCCGCACCGTAGAGTCCACACCCGGTAACCAATTACATCGCATCTTTGACTATCGAGACTCGCAAACTTTCGCAGGCCCGTGACTTGCTCCTCCCACGTCTGATGAACGGGGAGATCGCCGTATGACCGGCGACGCGATTTCCGATCTCATCGCCGGCGGGGAAGGTGTGACCGTGGAGTTCAAGCGCTCCCTCGCCGGTGATGTCGGCCGGGAGTTGTGCGCGTTCGCCAACGCGGGCGGTGGTACGGTCCTGCTCGGTGTCACCGATGCCGGGAACGTCGTCGGCGTGGCGGATCACAACCGGTCGAAGGCGCGGGTGCTCAGCACGGCCCGTTCGGCGGACCCGCCGATCGAGGTCGAAGTCGAGAGCGCTGGCGAGGTCCTGCGTGTCGCCGTGCCGCCACAGAAACGGAAGCCGTACTCGTTCGGTGGACGGTTCTTCATGCGCGACGGCGCGAGCAGCTGGCAACTGTCGAGCGCCGAGGTCGAAGACCTGTTCTACGCAGCAGGCCGCCTGCATTTCGACAGAAAGCCCTGTCCCGACTTCTCGATCGAGGACGACCTCGACGACGAGACCTGGGCGCGGTTCGGCCGCCGCGCCAAGATTCCCGAGACCATGGATCGCATGGCGGCCCTGCGGAACCTCGGGTTGGTCGACGGCGAAGACCGCATGACCCACGCGGGCGCGTGGCTCATGGCCCGTGACGTGCGCCGGTTCACGAACAGCGCGCACGTGTCCTGCGCGCTGTTCATGGGTACCGGGAAGGTGCGGATCCTCGATCGGCGTGACTTCTACGGCGACGTACCGACGAGGGTCGACGAGGCGGTCGCGTGGATGCTCTCCAAGATCAACGTGGAGTTCATCATCAGGCACGTGCGCCGGGAAGAGCGGCCGGAGTTGCCCGAGGAGGCGTTGCGGGAGGCCGTCGCCAACGCCGTGGCGCACCGCGACTACCGCTCGACGGCGAACGTCCAGATCTACGTCTTCAAGGACCGCATCGAGATCGTCAGCCCCGGCGGGCTCCCTGCGGGGATGACCGAGGCGGACCTGGGCACGAAGAGCCTGCCGCGCAACCCGCTGCTGTTCGGCATGTTGTACCGCATGGACGTCGTCGAGCAGGTCGGTTCCGGCATCAGGCGCATCCGCGATCTCTGCCGCGGGCACGGCGTGGCCGCGCCGATCATCGACGTGTCCGAGCACTGGGTGACGGTGACGTTTCCGAGACCGGCGGCGCAGCGTAGCGAGGCAGCCGCCGTCGCGCGACAGTTGGCGCCGGATGGCGGCCAAGAGGCCCAAGATACCGATCATGAGGCCCATGCGAGCGGCCAAGTAGCCCAAGATGTTGTCGCCGAGGCCCAAGATGGCGCCGGAAGAAGCACCGTCGAGTCCGATGGAAGAAGGTTTCACGGGTGGGAAATCGCCGTGCTAAAGGCTTGCGCGGAACGGCCAGCCACGGGACGCGAGCTGCTCATGGCGAGCGGCTACTCCACCAGGACCGGCAACTTCAAGAGAGCCATCGAGAGGCACCTTGCGATGAACCTTCTGGAACTCACGATTCCCGACAAGCCGCGCAGCGGCAAGCAGCGGTACCGCCTGACTGCCGCCGGCCGGCGGATTCTGACCGGCCTCGCAGGCGTGAAGTAGTGTTGAGGCCGAAAAGACAGAACGGATTGCCGCCGAAGTACGACAGATGGATAGAAAACGTGCGCCGTCCTCTCCCGTTGACAGGGCCGGAGCGCGGCGCCATGCTTAAGCGAGCTTAGCTAACCAGGGGAGTCGGCGCCATGAAGGTGAACATGCACGAGGCGAAGTCGCAGCTCTCGCGGCTCGGGAAGGCGGCCTGGGAGGGCGAGGACGTCGTGATCGCCAGGGCGGGCGAACCGTATCTGCGGCTGGTGCCGTACCGCGAACGGAAGGCCAAGCGCAAGCTCGGCGGGCTGGAAGGCCAGATCTGGATTGCCCCGGACTTCGACGAGCCGGACGAAGAGTTGATGGATCTGATCGAGCGGTCGAGCATCTTTCCGGACGACAAGTAGCGGTGGCGCGCCTGCTGCTGGATACCCCCGTGCTGCTGTGGTCGCTGACCGAACCGAGCAAGTTGAGCGGCAGCGCCCGCGACGCGCTGGAGGCTACCGACAACGACGTTTTCGTGAGCGCTGTCACCGCCTGGGAGATCTCTGTCAAGCGTGCAAAGGGGCGCATGGCCGGCCCGGACAACCTCTCTGCCGTCATCGAGGAAAAAGGGTTCACGCATCTACCCCTGAACTTCCACCACGCGGAGCAGGCGGGCAACCTTCCACTGCACCATCGGGATCCATTCGATCGCTTCCTGATTGCCCAGGCCCAGGCCGAAGGGCTGACGGTGGTGACCCGGGACCGCTACATCCGGCGGTACGCCGTGGCGATCCTGGTGGCGTAGTCGATGACTCCCACTCCCTACACCGAGGACACCCTCGTCCAGCAGACCACGGCGGACTACCTGGAGCAGCAGCTCGGCTGGGAATCGGTCTACGCCTACAACCAGGAGGACTTCGGGCCGGACAGCCTGCTCGGCCGTGCGTCGGACCGCGAGGTCGTGCTGGAGCGCCCGCTGCGGGAGCGGCTGGCGGCGCTGAATCCGGGTCTGCCCGGCGCGGCGTACGACGACGCGGTGCGGCAGGTCGCCGCCGTCGCCGCCTTGCAGTCCATCGTCGCGGCCAACCGCGAGAAGTACGACCTGCTGCGCGACGGCGTGCAGGTCACCTACCGCGACGAGAAGGGCAAGCCCGCCCGGCGGCGCCTGCGCGTGATCGACTTCGACGAACCCGAAAACAACCACGTTCCTGTGCGTGCGCGAGCTGTGGGTACGCGGCGGCCTGTACCGGCGCCGCTTGGACATCGTGGGCTTCGTCAACGGCCTGCCGCTGCTGTTCATCGAGTGCAAGAACATCCACCGCAACCTCAAGACGGCTTTCGAGAAGAACTACGCGGACTACCGCGACACCATCCCTCACGTCTTCCACCACAACGCGGTGGTGCTGTTCGGCAACGGCGAGCAGGCGAGGATCGGCTCGATCACCAGCCGCTGGGGGCACTTCCACGAATGGAAGCGGCTGGCCGAGGAGGAGCCGGGCGCGGTCGACATGGAGACGCTCCTCAAGGGCGTCTGCGACAGGCGCAACTTCCTGGACCTGGTGGAGAACTTCATCCTCTTCGACGAGTCGTCCGGCGAGACGCGGAAGATCCTCGCCCGCAACCACCAGTTCCTGGGCGTGAACCGCGCCGTCGAGGCGGTGCGCGAGCGGCAGGCGCGGGAGGGGAAGCTCGGGGTCTTCTGGCACACCCAGGGGGCCGGCAAGAGCTACTCGATGGTGATGTTCACCCGCAAGGTGCGCCGCAAGCTGGGCGGCAACTTCACCTTCCTGGTGCTGACCGACCGCGACGATCTCGACACCCAGATCTACAAGACCTTCGCCGGCTGCGGCGTCGTGGACCACGATCGCGACCCGTGCCGGGCGGGCAGCGGAGAGCACCTGAGCCGGCTGCTGGGGGAGCACAAGTCGCACGTCTTTTCGCTGATCCAGAAGTTCCACCAGGATGTCGACCCGGCGGCGGGCTACACACAGCGTGACGACGTCGTCGTCATCAGCGACGAGGCGCACCGGACGCAGTACGGCACGCTCGCCCTGAACATGCGCAACGCCCTGCCGAACGCCAGCTACATCGGCTTCACCGGCACGCCGCTGTTCACCGACGACGAAATCACCCGCAAGGTGTTCGGCGACTACGTCTCGACCTACGACTTCCAGCGCGCGGTGGAGGACGGGGCCACCGTGCCGCTCTACTACGACGCCCGCGGGGACGAGCTGGGCGTGGCCATCGGCGACCTGAACGAGCGTATCGCCGACAAGCTGGAGGAGTTGAGAACCGACGACATCGACGTCGCGCAGCGTCTGGAGCAGGAGCTGAAGCGCGAGTACCACGTGATCACCGCCGGCCGGCGGCTCGATCATGTGGCGCGCGACTTCGTGCGCCACTACTCGGCGGCGTGGGAGACCGGCAAGGCGATGCTGGTGTGCATCGACAAGGTCACCTGCGTCCGGATGCACGCGCTGATCGAGCGCTACTGGGCCGAGCGCATCGACGAGTTGGAGGCGGAGCACGCGGAGGCGCCGGGCGAGCAGGAGGAAATCTATCTGCGGCGGCAAGTCCAGTGGATGCGCGAGACGCGGGCCGCCGTCGTCGTGAGCGAGGAGCAGGGCGAGGTGGAGAAGTTTCGCCGCTGGGACCTGGACATCGTCCCGCACAGGCGGATCGTCAAGGAGGGCATGGACTTGCCCGCGGAGATGCGCGCCAGGCCGCGGTTCCGGAACATGCAGCGGATGGCCGTCGACGACGCGTTCAAGGAGCAGGAGCACCCGTTCCGCATCGCCATCGTGTGCGCCATGTGGCTGACCGGCTTCGACGTGCCCAGCCTCGCCACCCTCTACCTCGACAAGCCGCTCAAGGCCCACACGCTGATGCAGGCCATCGCCCGCGCGAACCGGGTCAACGAAGGCAAGAACAACGGCCTGATCGTCGACTACTGCGGCATCCTCAAGCACCTGCGCAGGGCGCTGGCGACGTTTGCCGGCTCGCAGCCGGGCGGCGGCGGCCGAGTGATCGATCCGGCGCGACCGGACGAAGAGCTCCTTGCCGACCTGGCCGAGGCGATCGCCATGGCGCGGGGCTTTCTCAGCGACGGTGGGGCGCCGCTCGACGACATCATCCGGAAGGAGGCCTTCGAGCGCAACGCAGCCATCGTGGCCTGCAAGGAGGTGGCGAACGAGAACGACGAGACGCGCAAACGCTTCGAGGTGCTGTGCCGCGAGGTGTTCAAGAAGTTCAAGGCGTGCATCAATGTGCGCGGCGTGAACGCCCACCGCGCGGACCGTGACGCCATCGACGTCATCTACCGGAGCCTGCAGGCCGACCGCGAGCAGGCCGATATCAGCGACATCATCCGCAAGCTGCACGAAGTGGTGGATCTGGCGATCGACTTGCGGGGGGCGAGTGTCAGCAGAGATCCGGCCGTGTACGACATCAGTGCGATCGACTTCGACCGGCTCAAGCGAGAGTTCGCGCGCAGCCGCTCGCCCCGGACCACGGTCCAGGCCCTCAAGCACGCCGTGGAGCAGCGACTCCAGCGGCTCCTGGCCCGGAATCCGTTGCGCACGGATTTCCAGGAGCACTACGAGAGAATCGTCGAGGAGTACAACCGCGAAAAGGACCGCGTGACCATCGAGCGGACCTTCGAGGAGTTGCTCGAGTTCGTCCAGGGGCTGGACCAGGAGGAAAGCCGCGCCGTGCGGGAGGGGCTGGACGAAGAATCACTTGCGATCTTCGACCTCCTGCGCAAGGCGGACCTGAGCGGACCGGACATCGAGCGGATCAAGGCGGTCGCCGTCGACCTCCTGCGCACGTTGAAGGCGGAGAGGCTCCGCGTCGACCAGTGGCGCGAGAAGGAGGCCACGCGGGATGCCGTCAAGGTCGCGATCCACGATTTCCTCTACAGTGAGGACACCGGCCTGCCCACCGGCTCCTACTCGGACGACGAGGTGACGGTCCGGACTGACGAGATCTTCCGGCACGTGCTCCGTGTCTACCCGGCGTTGCCATCCCCGTACTACGAGACGTCGGCGGCGTGACGGCGGGGTGGAGGCAAGACAGCGTGGCGCAAGACAGCATCGAGAACGCAGTCGAGAAGCTCCTGCTGTCGGTCGAACGGCCGGGTGACTTCTGCGCGCACGGCAGGTTGCTGGCGCCCATGCCGCGGCTGGAGGTGGAGGGCGCGGGCGCCCTGTCCTTTCCGGTTCTCGAGGCGCAGGTCCGGGCCTTGATCGCGGCCGCGGAACGGGCGCCGTACGGCAAGGGAACCGAGACCCTGGTCGACAGGTCGGTTCGCGACTGCTGGCAGATCGAACCGGACCGGGTGCGGCTGGCGGGCGCCGCCTGGCCGAAGACGTTCGCCGACATCCTCGGCTCGGCTGCGGCCGGCCTCGGTTGCCCGCCGGACCGGCTGGACGCGCAGCTTCACAAGCTGCTGATCTACGAGCCGGGCGGCTTCTTCGCGGCCCACCGCGACGCCGAGAAGGCCGACGGCATGATTGCCACCCTGTCGATCTCGCTGCCGACCGAGGGCACCGGCGGCGAGCTGGTCGTCCGCCACGGCGCTCGCGAGCGCGTCGTCGACATGACCGCGGGCGAACCGTCCGAGCTGGCGTTCGCGGCGTTCTATGCCGACTGCACCCACGAGGTCAGGCCGGTGACCGAGGGTCATCGCCTGTCGCTCGTGTTCAATCTGTGCCTGCGCCCCGGTGCCGACGACACGCCCTGCGCCGCCCCGGACTACACCGCCACGGTCGATCGGCTCGCGGGCCGGCTGGCCGAGTGGGGCGGCGCCCGGGACGCGACCGACAAGCTGGTCTGGCTGCTCGATCACGGGTACAGCGAGGCGGGTTTGTCCTTCGACGTGCTGAAGAACGGCGATGCCGCGGTGGCGCGCGTCCTGGCGCTGGCCGCCGAACGCGCCGAGTGCGAGCTGTACGCGGCCCTCGTTCACATCGAGGAATACGGCACCGCGGAGTATGCCGGCTCTCCCGACGGGTGGGGTTGGGACGGGGAGGACGACGCCGACTGGGAGATGGGCGACGTGGACGACTGCCAGCAGTGGCTGGACGGCTGGGTACAGCCCGACGGCGATCAGCCGCCGTTCGGCAAGGTCGAGCTGCAGCCGGAGGAGCTGCTTCCGCGCGGCGCGCTCGACGACGTGCCGCCGGACGACCAGTGGGTGCACGAGGCGTCCGGCAACGCGGGGGTGAGCATCGAGCGCGCCTATCGGCGCACGGCTCTCGCGGTGTGGCCGCGGTCCCGGACCGTGACGATCCTGGGGCGCTCGGACATCGCCGGGGCCGTCGCTTGGGTCGCGTCCCAGCTCGACCGGAACGAGGGAGACGCAGATGCCCCGGATGAATCAGATGAACGGATTCGGAAGCTCACGGGCCGGTTGATCGACTTCTGGCCCACCGGCCGCGACGACAAGGACGGGCAGGGCCGCTCCGCAATGCTGCGCCTGCTGTGCACGACCGGGGACGAGAACCAGGCCGCGCGCTTTCTACGAGAGGTCGTCCTGGCGCGCTACGACGGCAGCGAGAACGAGGCCCTGGCGGTCGCCGCGGACATGATCGGACCCTCTGACGCCCGGCGATTCCTGCTCGACCTGGTCGGCGCGCAGTTCCGCCGCCGGCCGACGGACTCGCTCGCACTCCTCCGGTGCCTCGCCGAGACGCGTGACGAAGCCGCGGGCTCCGCCTGGGCCGGCGCGCTGCGGGACACCGTTCGCGCGGCCCTGCTGGCCTTGCCCGCGGCGTTGCCGCCCGAGCCGGAGCCGAGCATCTTCGTGCCGATCGTCCAGCGGCCGGTACGGTTCGGCGACGAGGCCGTCGACGACCTCTTCACGCTCGCGTGGCGCCTCGGGTTGGCGGCCGAGGCCGCGACGGCTGCCGGCGCCGTGGCCGCTCAGCCGGCGGTCGTCACGCCGGACCGGACGCTACCCGCGGCGCTGGGCCGGCTGTGCGCCGAGGAGGGTGCGGCGGGCGGCACGGCATTCGCGCTGCTGTGGCGCCACGCCGCGGACTTCCTGCTGGCGCGCAGCGCGCAGCACCCCGAAGAGCCGCGCGACTGGACCATCGCGGCCGATGTGGGCTGCCGCTGCGAGCATTGCCGGCGGCTCAGCGCCTTTTGCAAGGACCCTGCCGCCCAGGTGGCGCGCTTTCCGTTGCGCCAGGACCTGCGCGCCCATCTGCACCGGGTCATCGACGACCACGGACTCGACATCGAGCACGCGACGGAACGCCGCGGCCGGCCGTATACCCTCGTATGCACCAAGACCCGCGCGAGCTACGGGCGGCGACTGGCCGAGTATGCCGAGGACGTCTCGTGCATGCGCCGGCTGATCCGCTCGGCGCCCGCTGGCGAACAGGCCGCTCGTAGCGCAACGGACCTCGCGCGGCTGCGCGAGGCGGTGGCGGCGGCCGAGCCCGGGTGAGCAGCGCCTACGTCGAACGCCCCCGTGCGGCGATCTCCCACACTTGTCGCCGACGGCGTAGGTGCGGCTGGCCCGGGAATATGACCATGGTCATGACCATGCTAGGATAGTGGTCATGAGAAACGCTGACTGGGGGACCGCCAGGCCGGTCGACCGCAATGCAGCGGCAGGAGCCCGCACCATCAAGGCCTCGGAGTTCAAGGCGAAGTGCCTCAGGCTCATGGACGAGGTGGCGGAGAGCGGCAGGGAGATCGTCATCACCAAGAACGGCCGGCCGGTCTCGCGGCTCCTGCCGTACCGTACGGCGCCAAAGAGCCTCTTCGGCATCGACAGAGGACGCATCAGGATCCTCGGCGACATCGTCTCGCCCATGCCCGCGGAGTGGTTCGATGATGGCGGCGATTCCGGCGAGGAGCTGTTCTGATACTCCTGGACACCCACGTTCTCATCTGGCTGCGGTTCGGCGATCCGAGATTGGGACCACGGGCTCGCGTCGAGCTCGAACGCGCGCAACAGGAGAACGATGTCGCCGTCTCCGCGATTTCCTTCTGGGAAGTCGGCATGCGAGTCCGGAAGGGACAGCTCGCTCTGCGCTTCGACCTGGACGCCTGGCGCCGCGACCTGCTCGACCAGGGGTTGATCGAGGTACCCGTCGACGGGGGAATCGCGGCCCGGGCGGGGCTGCTGGCCGACATGCACGGCGACCCCGCCGACCGCCTCATCGTGGCCACCGCGCTGGAGGGGCACCGCCTGGTGACCGCCGACCGGCGGATACTCGAGTGGCCCGGCCACTTCAGCCGGTTGTCTGCGACGGGGTAGCGGAGACACCGCCGTCAGCCGACCACCGCCGACTACCTGGAGCCGTGAGTTCGGCCGGGGGCCGCCCTACGTCGACCGGCCCCGCGCGGCGATGGCCCAGACCGCCTCGACGATGCCGTTGCGGACGGCATACATCTGGTCGTAGAGGTTCACCACCGGGTCGCAGTGCGACACGATCAGCTCCAGCTTGTCGCCGACGGCGTAGGTGCGGCTGGCGTCGTCCTCGTAGCGGATCGTGCCGAACTCGTCCGAGCCGGACGTGTAGCTCATGCCGGTCTCGCCCTTGACCCGTGACCAGGGACGATTGATGGTGCAGGCCTTGGCGCCCGCGTCGGTCGTCGCGCGGCCCGCGTACTGCGCGTTCAGCACGGTGGTCAGGATCGTCAGGGCCGGCTGGAAGTCGGTGTAGACGTCCGGGTCGTCCGCTCCGCCGATTTCGATGTACTGGGCGTCCATGAAGACGTAGCTCCCGACCTGCACGTCGGTGAGGCCGGGCGTCTGGTGGTCGATGTTGTAGGTGCCGGTCCCGCCGCCGCTGAAGATCTCCGTGCTCAGGCCGGACCGCTGCATCCGCTCGCGGGTCTCCGCCGCCGCCGCCAGCCGCTCCAGCGTCTGCGCCTGCCGCGCTTCGAAGCCCTTGACGTGCTGCGACCCGCCGTCGTAGCAGAGCATGCCACGCAGCCGCAGGCCGGGCAGCCGGTCGACGAGCTGGGCCAGCTCGAGGGCCGGCGCGCCCGGCGTGACGCCGGTCCGGTGACCGCCCGGATCGACGTCGACGACGACGTCGGCCACCACGCCGGCCGCCTGGGCCGCCGCGGACAGATCTCGGGCGTTGTCGGCCGTGTCGGTTGTCTGGATGAAGTCGTCGCACCACTTCCGCAGGTTCATCGCCCGGCGGATCTTGAGCGGCGTGACGTTGCTCGTCGTCAGCAGCAGCTGCTCGATGCCGTGGTCGAAGAGCACCTGCGCCTCGCTCACCTTGGCCACGCAGATCCCGACCGATCCGGTCTCGAGCTGCAGCCGGGCGATCGCCGGACACTTGTGGGTCTTGGCGTGCGGCCGGCTCGCGATGCCGTTGCGCGCCACGGTGCGCTGCATCGTGGCGATGTTGGCTTCGAGGGCGTCGAGGTCGACCACGAGCGCGGGGGTGTCGAGGTCCCACAGGGACACGCCCAGCGGGGCTAGCTCGCCCCCGGCCTGCTCGGCGCGGCGGGTCATCTCCGGCCCCGTGTAGCCGTGGACGTTCCAGGGGATCCAGACGGCGGCGCCGGCCCCGGCGCCGGTGCCGGCCGCCTGCAGAAAGTCGCGACGCGAGAGAGGCATGGTCATGACGCTGTTCTACTCCATCCTTGACAGCCCAACTGGCCAGCACAAGAATCTAGACAGAATGGCTGGACAGATCAAGGCTCGCCTCGCCGAGTGGTCGTTGCAGGATGCCAAGAACCGATTCAGTGCCGTTGTCGATGCCGCGCTGGCCGGCGATCCGCAACACGTGACCCGACGCGGCAGGCCGGCGGTCGTCGTGTTGGCAGTCGACGAGTACGAGCGGCTGCGTCGCCTGGAGAAGACGAATGCGCCGACGTTCGCCGAGTTGCTGCTTGCGATTCCGCAGGACGGCGGGGAGCTCGGGCGCGCCCGGCTGCCCGCTCGCCCGGTCGATTTCTGATGTTCCTGATTGATACCGACGTGCTGTCGGCACTTCGCAGGCCGGAGCGGAGTCCCGGCATCGTGCGCTGGGTGGCGCGGCAGAGAACGACGGATCTCTTCCTGAGCGTGGTGTCCGTCGGGGAGATCGAGCGCGGAATCGCCAGGCAACGACGTCGGGATCCGACATTCGCCGGCGCGCTCGCGGCGTGGCTGGATACCCTGCTCGCGCTGTACGGCGAGCGGATCCTCCCGTTCGACCTGCCAGCGGCACGGCGCTGGGGCCGTCTCTCGGGCGCCATCGGTCATGACGGAGCGGACTTGCTGATCGCTGCCACGGCGCTGGAGCGCGGCTTGACGGTGGTGACGCGCAACGTCCGGCATTTCGAGGCTGCAGACGTGCCCGTGCTCGATCCGTCGGCCGTGCGTCCTTGAGGTGCCGAGCGCGCCGCGGAACGCGCCCGTCAGAGCGGATCGACCGTCACGTCGCTGATCACCACCCGCGAGAGCAGGCGCATGCTGCCCGCGACGTACTCCGGGGTCAGCGTGTCGACCGGCACCTTGCCGCCGTCGACGGCGTAGTTCTCCTGGTCGGAGAAGAGCACCCCGCCGACCCGCTGGAACGAGGTGACCTTGCGGAAGCGGAGGCCGTTGTCGAAGTCGTAGCCGAACTGCTCGACGCGGCCGGTCTCCGGATCGAACCAGAACGTGTAGGCGTCGTCGGCGTCGTTGCTGGTCCCCGGCGTGAAGGACACCTTGACGCGCTGCAGTTCGCGGCCTTCCCAGGTCTCGAGACCCCTGTCCTCGAAGTGGATGTCGCCGCCCTTCAGCGTATACGGCAGCAGCGGAAAAAAGACGCGGGCGTCGGCGAACGCCCGGGCGCGCCGCTCACCCTCGGCGTCGAGGGCGACCTCGTCGCCGCCGCGCCACTCCTGCACGCCTTCGTTGGTCAGCTCGACTCTCCGCTCCGGGCGGCCGTCGCGTGGCGGATCCGTCACCACGTGCTCGAAACGGCCGCCGTCGCGGGTCGCGTCGATGCGGAAGCTGCCCGAGAGCGACGTGATGGTCATCGAGATCTGCGACTGCTCGTACAGGTCGCCGCCATGGTGCTCGATGGCTCGCGCCACGATGTCGGGCAGGTCGGCGTCGGCCGACGACGTCCCGCAGGCCGCCGACGCGGCGAGGGAGGCGGCCAGTATCCACAGGGCGGCATGACGTGCAGGCATCTTCCTAATACTCCCCGGCCCGCTGCGGGCCGTCTGCTTTCTGCCTGACAGTCTATCGCGGCCCGCCGGCCATGCCGGACTATCTTTTCGCCGCCCGCGGGCGGAGCCAGCCCACCGCCTGCGATAATCGTGCGCATGAGCCGTCGCGTCCGGGTCTTCGCCCCGGCCACCGCCTCGAATCTGGGGCCGGGATTCGACGTGCTGGGCCTGGCGCTCGAGCGCCCCGGCGATCGGGTCGAAGCCGAGGTGCGGGACCGGCCCGGTGTCGAGATCGTGGAGGTGACGGGCGCCGCCTCCCTGAGCACGGACCCGCGCGAGAACGTGGTGGGCATCGCGGCGCGCGCGGCACTCGAGCACCTGCACGTGACGGACCGCGGCGTCCGGCTCTGGCTGCACAAGCGGATGCCGCTCGGCAGCGGCCTCGGCAGCTCGGCGGCCAGCAGCGTGGCCGGCGCGGCGGCGGTGAATGCGCTGTTCGACGGCGCACTGTCCGACGAAGCGCTGGTCGGCTGCGGCCTGCGCGGCGAGGCGGCGGCGTCGGGCGCCCCGCACCCGGACAACGTGGCGCCGTGCGTCCTCGGCGGCATCGTCCTGATGCGCGGCCGCGACCCCCTCGATCTGATCCGGCTGCCGGTGCCCGAGCCGCTGCGCGTGGTGGTCGTCCACCCGCACGTCGAGGTGCTCACGGCGGCGGCGCGGCGTCTGGTCGCCGAGCGCCGCTTCACCATCGGTCAGGCCGTCGCCAACCTCGGCAACATCGCCGCCTTCGTCCATGCGCTCCACACCGGCGACCTCGAGCTGCTCGGCCGCAGCATCGACGATGCGCTCGTCGAGCCGATCCGGGCGCCGCTCGTGCCGGGCTTCGCCGCGGTCAAGCAGGCCGCGCTCGACGCCGGCGCCCTCGGCTGCTCGATCTCCGGATCGGGTCCGTCGGTCTTCGCCTTCGCCGCATCGGATGCGCGGGCAGAGGCCGCGGCGGCGGCCATGCAGACGGCGTTCGAGGCGGCCGGGCTGGCGAGCGACCGCTACGTGGGACCGGTCAACACCGCTGGCGCCGGCAGCCGGGCGCTCGCATCGTGACGGTCCGGCGCTGCCGCGTTCGAGCGGCCCGCGAGACCGTGCTTGCGGAGCAGGCCGCGGCACTGGTCGTAGCTGAGGCGCAGATGGCGCGCCGTCCGGCGCTGGTTGCCGCCGTTGGCGGCGAGGGCCGAGCGCAGCAGGGTCTTCTCGATTTCGGCCACGTGCGCGGCGAAGTCGTATCCGCCCTGCCGGGCGCCGGCGACCGGCGGCGGCGCCCCCGGGACGCCGGAAGCGGCCGGCGCGGAGACGGGAACCGGCCGGGACGACGGCCGGTAGCGTGATTCGAACGGGTCGAGACATACCTCAGCCACGGGCCCCACGCCGGAGCCGGTTGCGAGGTGGCGATAGACCGAACGTTCGACCGCGTTCTTCAGCTCGCGCACGTTGCCCGGCCAGTCCCAGGCCGCGAGCCGCGCCAGCGCCTCCGGCGCGAACCCGCGAAAGCCGGCCCCCAGCTCCCGCGCGATCGCCTGCCCGAAGTGCAAGGCGAGGCGGGGGATGTCGGGGCTGCGTGCACGGAGCGGCGGCACGGTCACCACGTCGAACGCCAGGCGGTCGAGCAGGTCGGCCCGGAACCGCCCCGCGGCGGTGAGCGACGGCAGGTCGACGTTGGTCGCGCTGACGACCCGCACGTCGCAGGTCAACGTCTCGTCGCCGCCGAGCCGTTCGTATTCGCCATACTCGATGACGCGCAGGATCTTCTCCTGGGTCCGCGTCGACGCTGCGGCGATCTCGTCCAGAAACAGCGTGCCGCCGTCGGCGCGCTCGAACCGGCCGACGTGACGCTTCGCCGCCCCGGTGAACGCGCCGGGCTCATGGCCGAACAGCTCGCTCTCGAGCAGGTCGTCGGACAGCGCGGCGCAGTTCAGCTTCAGGAAGGCGCGGTCCCAGCGGCGGGAGAGAAAGTGGACGCGCGCCGCGATCAGCTCCTTGCCCACCCCGCGCTCGCCGACGATGAGCAGCGGCCGGTCGAGCGGGGCCGCCGCCGACACGTGAGCAAGCGTATCGAGCAGCGCGGGCGCTTCGCCGATCAGGGGCGGAGCAACCGATTCGGGCGCGGGCATGTGCGGTTGAATATACCACCTTGTTGTGGTCAGAATCACTAACAGAGTGGCTCCCTGCACCACAGCCCGCTGCCGGCAGGACGTGCCGGACGCAACGGATCTCGTTGTGTGTCAACGACTTGGTGCTCGTCACGGTGGATATGGCACGTCCATTGCTGTTGAACGTCACCAAAGGAGAATCAGCATGGGCGTATTTTCACGACTTTCCGACATCATCAATTCCAACATCAGTGCGCTCCTCGATCGGGCGGAGGATCCGGAGAAGATCATGCGCCTGATCATTCAGGAGATGGAGGACACGCTGGTCGAGGTCCGCACCAGCGCTGCACGCGCCATCGCCGACAAGAAGGAGATCACGCGCAAGCTCCGCGGCTTCGAGGCGCGGCGGGACGAGTGGGCCGCCAAGGCCGAGCTCGCCGTCCAGAAGGGTCGGGACGACCTGGCCAAGGGCGCGCTCGCGGCGCGGCGCAAGGCGGGCGAGATGGTCGAGCTCCTCACGCGGGAGGTCGCCCTCGTCGAGGAGAGCGTCGCGAAGGCGAACGCCGACCTCGAGCAGCTGCAGGCCAAGCTGAAGGAGGCCAAGGCCAAGCAGAAGTCCCTGGAGCTGCGGCGGCAGACCGCCTCGGAGCGCGTGCGCGTCAACCGCCAAATCCACGATGGGCGCATCGACGACGCGCTCGCCCGCTACGATCGGTTCGAGCGCCGGATCGACGAGCTCGAGGCCGAGGCGGAATCCTACGCCGTCGGGCACCGCAAGACGCTGTCCGAGGAGTTCGCCGAGCTCGAATCCGGAGAAGCCCTCGACGCCGAGCTGGCAGAGCTCAAGAAGAGAATCTCCGGCTGAGGAAGGAAGGCCACGATGCCCGAGGCAGGAGCGTTCGTCCTAGCGGTAGTCGCCCTCACGGTCGTGGCGCCGATTGCGATCGTCATGCACTACGTCACGGTGTGGCGCAAGATGAAGACGCTGTCCACGGACGACGAGCGGCTGCTGGACGATCTCTGGAAGACGGCTCGAACGCTCGAGAGGCGCGTGGAGGCGCTCGAGACGATCCTCGACAAGGATGCGCCGGACTGGCGGGAGCGACATGGGTACTGACCATCACCATCATCATCACTACCATCACTATCACCAGGACGTCGGGCGCGCCGATCGCCCTTCGCCGAACCCGCACCGGCTGGCCCGCAGCCGGACGAATCGCATCCTGTGCGGGGTCTGCGGCGGCCTCGCGGAGTACTTCGGGTGGAAGGCGCTGCACGTCCGCCTCCTGGCAGTTCTCGGCCTGATCCTGTTCCATCCGGCGACGATCGTCGCCTACATCGTGGGGTGTTTCGTGATGAAGCGCGCACCAATCGATACGCGCGGGGCCGGTCGGACGGCTGCGGACGATCAGTTCTGGCGCGACGTGTCGACCCGCCCCAGCGAGACCTTCTCGCGACTGAAGCACACGTTCCGCGGCCTCGAGGAGCGCATCGGGAGAATGGAGCGCGCCGTGACCACCGAGGAGTATCGCCTCAAGCGCGCCTTCCGCGAGCTCGAGGGCGAGCCCGGGAAGCCGGGCCGGGAGTCTGCGCGCTAGAGCGGTGCGGACGCCCGGCGGGGTCCGTTGGTGGCCGTGCTACCATGACGCTCCCGAAGACGGCCGCGTGACGCCGCCGTGACAGCAAGCCCGGCGCACGGATTGAACCCGATAACCATCGTCTGGTCGCCCGCGGCCGCGGACAGGCTCGCCGCGGCGCAGCGGTTCCTGGCCGGCTGCGGTCCGGCCGCCGAGTGCCTGGCCGTGGGCGAGAGCCGGGGCGCGGTGGACGACCTCGCCCGCGAGGTCGCGGCCGGTGCGGGAGCGGTGTTCGGGCTGCACCGCTTCAGCCTGCGGCAGCTCGCGGCGCAGCTCGCCGGACCCGCACTCGCCCGCCGGGGATGGGCCCCGGCCACCGGGCTCAACATCGAGGCGATTGCCGCGCGGGCAGCGTTCGAGGAGCGCGAGGACGGCACGCTCGCCTACCTCGGCGAGGTGGCCCGGCTCCGCAGCTTCGCGCGGACGCTGGCCGCCACGCTGCAGGATCTCCGCTGCTCGGCCGTCGATCCCGTCCCGGTGGCGGGGGGCGTGGGCGGCGAGCTCGCGGCGCTCGCCGGCCGCTACGATGCGCAGCTCGCGCAGGCCCGGCTCGTCGACGCCGCCGGTCTGCTGAAGACGGCCGCCGCGGTAGCCGCGGGCGGCGCCGGCCCGCCGTGCGGCATTCCGCTGCTGCTGCTCGACGTGGCAATCCACGATGACGCCGTGCGTGCGCTCGTGGCGGCGCTGGCCGCGCGCGCCCCGAGCGTGCTCGCCACCGTTCCGGCCGGCGACCGGCGCACGCGCGCCGCCCTGGAGCGGCTGCCCGGCGCCCGGGTCGAGGAGCCCGGGGCGTCGGATCCCAGCGGGTCGCTGGACCGCGTGCGCCGCTATCTGTTCACCGCTGACGCACCCTCGCCGCCCGCTGCCCCCCCGCCCGGCGAGACGGCCGGCGTCGCGTTCTTTTCGGCGCCCGGCGAGGGACGCGAGTGCGTCGAGATCGCGCGCCGCATCCTGCAGGAGTCTGCGCGGGGCGTGCGGTTGGACCGCATGGCCATCCTCGTGCGGGCCCCGGACGTCTACGCCGGCCACCTCGAGACCGCGTTGAGCCGCGCGAACGTGCCGGCCTGGTTCGCCCGCGGCACGCGCCTGCCCGATCCGTCCGGCCGGGCGCTGCTGGCCCTGCTCGCCTGCGCCGCCGAGCGGTTGTCGGCCCGCCGTTTCTCCGAGTACCTCTCGCTGGCCCAGGTGCCGGCGCCCGAGGCGAGCGGAGCCCCGCCGGCGGGCCGGGGGAGCTGGACGCCACCGGCGAACGCCGCCGAGGTGCTCCCCGCGCCCGCGCTGCCGGCGCAGCCTTCGCTGTTCGACGGTCCGCGGCCCGAGCCCGAAGAGCCTCCGGATTCCGACGAACGGCCCGTGGTCGAGGGCTCGCTGCGCGCGCCGTGGAAATGGGACCGCCTGCTCGTGGAGTCGGCGGTGATCGGCGGGCTCCCGCGCTGGCGGCGCCGTCTCGACGGGCTCGCGCGGGAGCTGGCGCTGCGCCGCGAGGAATGCGCCCGCGAGGATCCGGAGTCCCCGCGTCTGCGCGCGATCGATCGCGACCGGCGGAATCTGCGCCACCTGATGCACTTCGCGCTGCCCGTGATCGAGCGCCTGGCGCGGCTGCCCGACCAGGCGCCGTGGGCCGCCTGGCTCGAGGCGCTGGAGGCGCTGGCGCCCAGCGTGCTGGCCCGTCCCGAACGGGTGCTGGCCGTGCTGGGCGAGCTGCGGCCGATGGCGGAGGTGGGACCGGTGACGCTCGGCGAGGTCCGGGACGTGCTGTCCGAGCGGCTGACCGAGCTGCGGGACGACCCGCCCCCCCGGCGCTACGGGCAGGTGTTCGTCAGCCGGCCCGAACAGGTACGCGGCCGGGTCTTCGACGTGATCTTCGTCCCCGGCCTGGCCGAGCGCATCTTTCCGCACAAGCAGCGGCAGGACCCGCTGCTGCTCGACGCTGCGCGGCGCGCGCTGAACGCGAGTACGGGCGACGACACGCTGGGACTGCAGACGCAGGACGACCGCGCCGGCGGGGAGCGTCTCCTGCTGCGGCTCGCCGTCGGCGCCGCACGCCGGCGGCTGTGCCTCTCGTACCCGCGGCTGCACGCGAGCGAGTCACGCCCCCGTGTGCCCTCGTTCTACGCGCTCGACATCGAGCGCGCCCGGGTCGGCCAGGTCCCGGACTTCGAAGGCCTCGAGCGGGCCGCCTATGCCAGCGCCGGCGCCCGCCTGGCCTGGCCGGCGCCGGCGGACCCGGCCGAGGCCGTCGACGACACCGAGCACGACCTGGCGGTGCTCGGGCCGCTCCTCCACGGCGCCCCGGGCAAGGCGAAGGGCCGCGCGCGCTACCTGCTGAAGCTCAACCGGGGGCTGCACCGGTCGCTCGTCACGCGTTGGGCGCGCTGGAAGCGGCCCTGGTCACGGTACGACGGTCTGTACGGCCTGCAGCCGGACTCGGTTGCCGCGCTGGCAGCCTACCGGCCCGGGCGGAGGCCGTATTCCGTCTCCGCGCTGCAGCGGTTCGCCGCCTGCCCCTATCAGTTCTTGCTGTCGGCCCTGCTCCGGCTGCAGCCCCGCGAGGCGAGCCACCCGCTGGAGCGGATGGACCCGCTGACGCGCGGCCGGCTGTTCCACGAGGTGCAGGCCGAGCTCGTGCGTGCGCTCGGCGCGCGGGACGCGCTGCCCGTCACCCCGCCGCGTCTGCCGGAGGCCGAGGCCGTGCTCGACGCGACGCTCGACGAGGTCGCCGCCAGGTACCGCGAGGAGCTGGCTCCCGCCATCGACCGCGTGTGGGTCGACGAGGTCGAGTCGATGCGGACCGACCTCAAGGGGTGGCTGCATCACGTCGCGGACGAGGGCGGGGAATGGACGCCGCTGTTCGCCGAGTTCGGGTTCGGCCTGCCGGCGGGAGACGGACGCGATCCGGCGAGCGTGCAGGAGCCCGTCAGGCTCGACGGGAAGTGGCTCCTGCGCGGGGTCGTCGACCTGATCGAGGCCGGGGCCGGGCCGGCGTCCGGCGCCCCGCTGCGGGTGACCGACCACAAGACGGGGAAGAACCGACACCGCGCGGAGCTGGTCGTCGGCCGCGGCGAGGTGCTCCAGCCCGTGCTCTACGGCCTGGCCGTCGAGCAGGCCCTGGGGCGGCCGGTGGAGACCTCGCGGCTGTTCTTCTGCACGGTCGACGGGATGTTCACGACCCGGCCGGTGCAGCTCGGCGAGAGCCAGCGCCGCCAGGGCCTGGAGGTGATCGAGGTCATCGACCGGGCGCTCGAGACCGGCGCCCTGCTGCCGGCCCCGCGGGAGGGCGCCTGCCGCTGGTGCGACTACAGGCCGGTGTGCGGACCGTGGGAGGAGACGCGGGTGGGGCGCAAGGATGCGTCCCGGCTGGCCGACCTGGAGGCCCTGCGGCGCCTGCCGTAGCGGCTCGCGAAACGATGGATGCTCCGTCCCCGCTCGTCGATACGGAGGCGCGCCGGCGCATCCGCGAGTCGCTGGACGAGAGCCTGTTCGTCGAGGCGGCCGCTGGCACGGGCAAGACGACGGTCCTCGTCGACCGCATCGTCAACGTCCTGGCGCAGGGCAAGGCCCGGGTCGACCGCATCCTGGCGGTGACGTTCACCGAGAAGGCGGCGGGGGAGCTCAAGCTGCGCCTGCGCGCGGAGCTGGAGCGCGTGCGCCGGGACCGCGGCGCGAGCGGGACGCTCGAGGATGCCATCGCGCGCCTCGAGGAAGCCCAGGTCAACACCATCCACGGCTTCTGCGTCGACCTCCTGCGCGAGCGCCCGGTGGAAGCCGGCGTCGACCCGCGCTTCGAGGTCCTGTCCGATCCGGAGGCGCGCGGGCTGTTCGCCCGCGCCTTCGACCTCTGGATGGAGCGGATGCTCGCCGACCCGCCCGCCGGCGTCCGCCGCGCGCTGCGCCGCCGGCCCTCGGCCGCCGGCTTCGACGCGGACGCGGCGGAGGACGGCCCCACCGATCGCCTCCGGGCCGCGGCCTGGCAGCTGGCCGAGTGGCGCGACTTCGACGCGCCCTACCGCCGGGAGGCCTTCGAGCGCGAGGCGCAGGTGGACGGGATCGTCGAGGACCTGTGCCGCTTCGCCGATCGGACGGAGCAGGCGGCCAATCGCCGCGACCGGCTGTACCTGGACACCCGACCCGCGCGCCTGGCGGCCCAGGCGATCCGCACGGGCGAGGCGATGCGGCCGCGGCGCGACTACGACGGCATCGAGTCGCAACTGGTCGAGCTCGCGCTCAACCGGGGGTTCGTGGATCCGCGCCGCGGCGCCGGATCGCGCTACGGGCCCGCTATCGCGCGCGCCGATCTGCTCGAGGAACAGCGCGCCCTGGTCGACCGCCTGCGCGAGTTCCGGCGCGCGGCGGACGCCGATCTGGCGGCACTGCTGCAGCGGGAGCTGCAGGAGCCGGTCGCCCAATACCACGATTTGAAGTCGAGCACGGGGCGGCTCGACTTCGTGGACCTGCTGCTCCTGGCGCGCGACCTGCTGCGCGGCGAGGACGCGGTGCGGCAGGAGTTCCAGCGGCGCTACACGCACATCTTCGTCGACGAGTTTCAGGATACCGATCCGCTGCAGGCCGAGGTGCTGCTGCTGCTGGCCGCCGCCGACCCGGCGGAGCGGGACTGGCGACGCGTCGCGCCGAGCGCCGGCAAGCTGTTCGTCGTCGGCGACCCCAAGCAGTCGATCTACCGCTTTCGCCGCGCGGACGTCGACGTCTACTACGAGGTGAAGGCCCGCCTCGAGGAGCGCGGCATGTCGTTGCTGCGGTTGACGAGCAGCTTTCGGAGCGCGCCGCCGATCCAGCACCTGGTCAATCGCGCGTTCGCACCCCTGATGGCGCCGGCGGCGGGGGCCGCAGGCGCGTCGGGCTACGTGCCGCTGTCGCCGACCCGCCCGGCGCCGGCCGGGCAGCCGGGCGTCGTCGTGCTGCCGGTGCCGCGTCCCTACGGCTACCGGCGCCTGGCGGCGTCGGCCATCGAGCGCTCGCTGCCGGATGCCGTGGGCGCGTTCGTGAGCTGGCTCATCGACGAGAGCGGTTGGACGGTCACCGCCGCCGCCGGGTCCGCGGACGGCGGCGGCAGCGGTCCGGTTCCGATGGCCGCCCGCCACGTGTGCCTTCTGTTCCGGCGCTTCGAGAGCTTCCGGCGCGACATGACCCGGCCATACGTCGAGGCGCTGGAGGCCCGCGAGATCCCGCACCTGCTGGTCGGCGGCCGGGCGTTTCACGAGCGGGAGGAGGTCGCGACGATGCGCTCGGCGCTGGCGGCCGTCGAGTGGCCGGATGACGAGCTGTCGGTCTTCGCGACCCTGCGCGGGTCGTTGTTCGCCATCGATGACGAGACGCTCTTCGCCTACCGGCACCGGTTCGGCGCGCCCCACCCGTACCGGATTCCGGCGGAGCTGGCGCCAGGCGGGGAGCAGCCGGCCGAGCTCGACCGCTTCCTGCCGGTCACCGACGCGCTCGAGCTGCTCAAGGAGCTGCATCGCGGCCGCAACCGCGTGCCGGTGGATGCCACCATCAGCCACCTGCTCGACGCCACGCGCGCGCACGCCGGCTTCGCCCTGCGGCCGGCCGGCGAGCAGGCGCTGGCCAACGTGCTCCAGATGGCCGAGATGGCTCGCCGTCACGACGCCGCCGGCGGCCTGTCGTTCCGGAGCTTCGTCGAGCACCTGCTGGACGAGGCCGACCGCCGGCAGGCCGGCGAGGCGCCGATCTTCGAGGAGGGAAGCGACGGCGTGCGGATCATGACCGTCCACCGGGCGAAGGGCCTCGAGTTCCCGGTCGTCGTCCTCGCCGACCCGACCTGCAAGCTGCACCGCCGGACGGCCGACCGCTACATCGACGGCGAGAGCGGCCTGTGCGCCCTGCGGCTGGCGGGCTGGCAGCCTCTGGATCTGCTCGACCACGAGCGCGACGAGGTGGAGCGGAACCGGGCCGAGGGGGTCCGCCTGGCGTATGTCGCGGCCACCCGCGCCCGCGATCTGCTGGTCGTGCCGGCCGTGGGCGACGGGCCGCACGAGGGCGGTTGGCTCAGCCCGCTGCACGCGGCGCTCTATCCGCCCGTGGAGCAGCGCCGCACGGCCGCAGCGGCGCCGGGCTGCCCGCCGTTCGGTCGCGACTCCGTGCTCGAGCGGCCGGAGGGCGATCCGGCGCTGATCGCGACCGTCGCGCCGGGGCTGCACCGGTTCGCGGGCGAGCGGGAGGGCGTTCCCCACTACGACGTCGTCTGGTGGGACCCCCATGCCCTCCGGCTCGGCGTCGAGGCGCACTTCGGGATCCGCCAGGAGCAGTTGCTGTCCAAGGAGGTGCCGGAGGCAACCGTCGAGGAGGATCTGCACCGCTATCGGGCGTGGCGGCAGGGGCGGGCCAGGGCGTTGGAGCACGCCGCGGCGCCCAGCCTCGTCGTGGAGACGGCGACGGGCCGGGCGGCGGCCGCCGCCGGCAGCGGTCGTCGCGACGAACCGGACGTGGCGGTGGTCGAGCTCGCGCGCGCCGCGGTCCGTCCGTCGGGGGCGCGGTTCGGATCGCTCGTCCACGCGGTGCTGGCGACGGTGCCGCTCGACGAGCCGGCCGTTGCGGAGGAGACGGCCGTGCTGCACGGCCGCCTCCTGGGCGCGACGGACGAGGAGGTCGCGGCCGCCGCCGCGGCGGTGACGGCGGCCCTGCGCCATCCGCTTCTCGATCGCGCCCGCGCGGCGCTGGCACGCGGCGAGTGCCGCCGGGAGGCGCCGGTCGCGGCGCTCGACGACGGCACGCTCATCGAGGGCGTCGTCGACCTGGCATTCCGCGAGTCCGGGCAGTGGATCGTGGTCGACTTCAAGACGGACCGGGAGCTCGACGAGGCGCTCGACGTCTACCGGCGGCAGGTCGCCCTGTACGCGGCCCTCGTCGCGCGCGCGACCGGCGAGCAGGCGACGGCGGTGCTCATGCGGATCTAACATGTAGCCATGGCGAGCAGATCTCGAGACGCACGGCGGCAGTCGCCGGCGCGGCAGCCCCGCGCGTTGCAGCCCCGCGGGCGCCGGCTGCCGCTCCTGCTGGCCGCGGCGGCGCTAGTCGCGACCGGTTGGGGGCTCTACTCGGCCGGCGCGCCGGGTCAGCCGTCGGCGCCCTCCGCCTCCGTCGTCCGGACCCTGCGGGTAGACGTCCTCCGCGAGCTGCCGCACGACACCACGGCCTACACGCAGGGGCTGCTCTGGTGGAACGGCGGTCTGTACGAGAGCACGGGCCGCTACGGGGAGTCGACGCTGCGCCGGCTGAACCCGGAGACCGGGGCGGTCGAGCAGCGGACCGACGTGCCGCCGGCCTTCTTCGGCGAGGGACTGGCGCGGACCGGCGATCGGCTGATCATGCTCACGTGGATGGCCGAGCGCGCGTTCGTGTTCGACCTGCACACGTTCGAGGCCCTGCGCACGTTCCGCTACCGCGGCGAGGGGTGGGGGCTGTGTCACGACGGCCGCCGGCTCGTCATGAGCAACGGCTCGGACACGCTCACGTTTCGCGACCCGGAGACCTTCGAGCCGCTCGGCGCGGTGGTCGTCACGCTTCGCGGCCGGCCGCAGGCGGACCTGAACGAGCTGGAGTGCGTCGACGGCGCCGTGTACGCCAACGTGTGGCAGTACGACTACATCGTGCGGATCGATACGGACAGCGGGCGGGTGACCCACCAGATCGATGCCGCCGGCCTCTTGTCGCGCGACGAGGCGCGCGGAGTCGACGTCCTCAACGGGGTGGCGTACGACCCGGTTGCCGGCACCTTCTACATCACCGGCAAGTGGTGGCCGAAGATGTTCGAGGTCCGCTTCGTCGAGTAGGCGCGCCGGAAGCCCGCGCCGCGGCACGGCGCGGGCTGCTACCGCCGCGGCACGGCGCGGCGGCCGGTGCTGCTTCCGCCCGACCGCGTGGGCGTGCCCGAGGAGCCGCCCGACGAGCCACCCGAGTAGCCTCCGCGCGACACCGCACCCCCCGACGAGCCGCCGCCGGCCGCCCGGCCGCCCGACGAACCGCCGGACGACGTGGAGCCGATCAGGGGCCCCGACCCGCCGGCGTCGGTCCAGCCGCGCCGCGAGACTCGCGTGTAGCCGACGCCCGGCACGGCCCGCCCGCGCTCTTCGGTGCGGCCGCCGTCCGACACCACCACGAACGGCGAGCCCAGGCCCCCGAACAGGTAGGGGTCGTAGCCGCGGCTCCAGAAGTAGTAGCCGAGCGGGGTGACGTAGTACGGGTAGTAGTGGCCGCTGTACCAGATCGGGTCGTGGAACCCGCTGAATCCGCCCCAGCCGCCGGACGACCAGGCGCCGCCCTCGTCGCGCCGCTCGACGACGAACCGGTCGGGGTACGCCAGCGCCACGAGCAGGTCGATCACGCCCCCGTTGATGCCGGCGTCGTCCAGCGCGACGAGCGCGTCGCGGTCGAGCGGCAGGCGGGGCTCGGTCTCCACGAGCAGCGCCTCGACGACCCGCGGCGACGTCTTCCCGCTGGCGTCCAGCACGTCGGACAGATCCGGCTGCGCCGCGCTCGCGCGCCGCGCGCGCTGGATGGCGGCCGGCGCGGCTCGGAGCTCGCCCGACGGTCCCAGGCGCGCCGCCTGCTCGGCGTCGGGCACCGGCGCGTAGCGGCGCACTTCGACCAGTTGCCGCCCGCCGACCTCGACCACCTGGATGTCGACCCAGGTCGCGGGCGTCGACAGCAGGCTGACGCCGGCGGCCCGGCGCACGGGCTGGTCGCCGCACTGGATCTCCGCGCGGGTGAACAGGCGCCGCCCGTCCGCCGACCACGTGTTCCGCTCGCGGCCGGTGCAGTCGGGCTCGCGCACCTCGCGCTCGACGCCGTCGGCCACGAGCGTCCGGTCGACGAGCACCTCCTCGCCGGCCACGGCGGTCAGGTTGACGCCGCGCCCGCCGCGGGCCGGACGCACGCAGATCACCGTGCGGTCCAGCAGGGCGGCGGACTCGCTGACGTCGTCGGCGCCCGACGGGTCGAGCTGTTCCTCCCAGAGCTGCCAGCACCCCAGCCACGGGCGCCAGCGCGCGTCGAGCGCGCCCGCGGCGTCGTCCGCCTGCGCCGCGGCCGGCGCGGCGGCCCGCGCCGACCGCACGTTCGGCGGGGTGTGGCCGGAGGGAGACGCCGCCCAGACGACCAGCCCGGTGACCAGGCCCGAAATGATTCCGATCATGATCTCGCTCCCCTGCGCGTGTTCCGCGCCTCAGAACGTGAACCGCACGCCGGTCGCCACCCGG
The DNA here is from genome assembly GCA_965222265.1 of Vicinamibacterales bacterium. Taxonomy (GTDB): domain Bacteria; phylum Acidobacteriota; class Vicinamibacteria; order Vicinamibacterales; family UBA8438; genus JAAXGX01. The sequence goes on along the minus strand of CBDCTP010000003.1, from coordinate 1,696,525 downwards.
AGCCCGCCCAGATCGATGGACTCGAAGTCCGCAAAGTCCAGGCTCGGCTTGGCGACCGCCAGAACGTAGCGCGCCTCGGCGGTCAGGAAGAGGCGCTGCGTCAGCCGGATGTCGAAACCGCCGAACAGGTGCGCGCTCGGCGTCCACCCGTTGGACTGCAGGCTCGCCTCCGGCGGGATGTAGAAGGAGAACAGGGTGATCTCGTCGACGAAGTCGCCCGACTGGTCCAGCGCGTAACGCAGGAAGCCGCCGCCCGCGCCGACGTAGGGCACGACCGCCGCGGGGATCCAGACGTACTGCCCAATGGCGCGCCCGCGCGGCGCAAGGGCGAACGACAGGCTGGCGGTGAGCCCAGCCTGGCTGAGCGCGGTCTCCTGCTCGAACGGCCGCCCGTCCTCGCCGATGAAGTGCCTCGACTCGGACGGCGCGGACGTGCGCACGTAGTCGAAGCCGGCGTGCACCTCGACGCGCGGCGTGAGGGTGAATCCGACGTCGATGCCGACGCCCGCCGCGTCGAAGTCGCGCGGCTCGAGCGTCAGGTGCTCGATCATGAAGGCATGGACGTCGCTCTCGGCGCGCGCCCGGTGCCACAGCCAGTGGATGGCGACCGAGTTGCCCGGCCGGCCGAACAGGAAGCCGGGGTCGCGCCCGTCGGCCTCCTGCAGGGCCGCGTTCTCCGCTCCGGAGGCCGCTGCCGACCCGCCGCCCGCGAGCGTGCCCGCGACCAGCAGCGCCAGCCGCGTCCACCGCTGCGCCGCGCCGCCCGCGTCCATGCGCATGAGAGCGATCGTACCCGCTCATGGCGGCCGGTCGCAACGGATCCCGAACAGTCCGTGGCGAACCCCGCGTCACAACGGGAGGGGCGAGGGCCCGGCCGACAGGGCGCGGACGCCGCGCAGGTTGACATCCGGCGCCGGATGACGAACGATGGCACAGGGGTTCCGCGCACGACGCGGCGGTCGCCGTTTGACTCCGGGCGGGTCGGCGGCCGGGCGGGTTGGGGCCCGCCGCTTGCGATGTACGCCCTGCGAAGGAGGTGATCCTGTGGAAGACCATAGTACCGGCTCTGCGGAGGTGGCGTCCTCATAGGGGCCTTCGGCGCCCTGGCGGTGTCGACGGGGCCCCGTAAGCGGGGTAACCCAACGCCGCCGACGCAGACCATCGTGCGCTCCGGTCCGCCGGGCGTCCGTGGCGTATGCCCCGCGGGGCAGCGCCGCCGATTCCCGGCGGGCCGGGGCGCCTCTAATCTTGATCGGGCAGGTCCGATGGGCCGCGGGCGACAGCTCGGGCGCGCAGAGCGGTCGGGCGTCGGGCATATGCTATGCTGCGGCCATTCCGTCGGGCGTTTTCCCCGGGACAGCACGTGCGGCCATCCGGCATCGGACTGATCGCCCTGCTCGTTGCGTCGCTGGCCGGCGGCGCCTACGCCGCGTTGCGCGCGGCGCCGCAGCAGCCGGAATCCGACTTCCGCAGACTGCTCGATCGGCAGCGCCCGTCCCTCAAGCACCCCGGCGGCCCCCGCGAGTTCTACTTCACGCGCGGCGCCTACTCGTCCGGGTGGCGCTGGAGCTCCTGGGCGACCGACTATCCGAAGGCGGACCGCCAGTTCATGCTGGCGGTCAACAGCTTCATCGACATCAACGCCGCGGAGCACGAGAACGTCGTACGCCTGAACGACCCCAACCTTCGGCGCTTCCCCTTCCTGTATGCGCTCGAGGTCGGCAGCATGGCGCTGACGGCATCCGAGGTAAAGGGACTGCGCGACTACCTGCTGGCCGGCGGCTTTCTGGTGATCGACGACTTCTGGGGCTCGTGGGAGTGGGCCAACTTCGAGCGGGAGATCCGGCGCGTGCTGCCCGAGTTCTCGATTCAGGAGATGCCGCTCGATCACCCGATCTTCAACGCCGTCTACCGCATCGACGAGATCCTGCAGGTGCCGGCCATCGGCAACCACTGGTACGGGCGGACCTGGGAGCAGGACGGGTACATGGCGCACGCCCGCGGCATCTTCGATCACGACGGCCGGTTGATGGTGATCATCAACTGGAACACCGATCTCGGAGACGCCTGGGAGTGGTTCGAACGGCCGGAGTACCCGTTGAACTACTCCAGCTTCGCCGTCAGGATGGGAATCAACTTCATCGTCTACGCGATGAGTCATTGACCGTCGAGACCGGGACGGCAGAGGAATCGTGTTCGAGTCACTCTTCGAGTTCCTGTTCAAGTACCGCCCGCTGATCTTCGACCAGGGCGAGCTCGCGCTGCGGGGTTCGTGGGCCGGCTTTCTGGCGCTGGCGGCAGCGGCCGGCGCGGCCTACCTCACGTTGCGCACCTATCTCGCGGTGCGCGGGAACAGCCGCCCGCTGGACCGCGTCGTCCTGACCGCCATCCGCATCGCCGCGCTGGGCGTGCTGGCGTTCTGCCTGCTCCGGCCGGTGCTCGTGCTGTCGTCGGTGGTGCCCCAGGAGAACTTCCTCGGCGTCTTGATCGACGACTCGCGCAGCATGCAGATCGCCGATCGCGACGAGACGCCGCGATACGAGTTCGTGCGGCAGCAGCTCGGCGCGCCCGAGAGCGAGTTGCGGGCCGCCCTCGCCGACCGGTTCGCGCTGCGGTTCTTCCGGTTCTCGGGGGAGACCGATCGCATCGCGGCGCTGGACGAGCTGACGTTCGGCGGTACGCGGACGCACCTCGGGCGGGCGCTCGAGCGGGCGCACGACGAGCTGTCGGGCGTGCCGTTGTCCGGTCTGGTCGTGGTGAGCGACGGCGCGGACAACCTGGACGGCGGGCTGGGCGAGTCGCTGCTTCCGCTGCAGGCGGCGGGCGTTCCGGTCTTCACCGTCGGCCTGGGCCGCGAGGAGTTCGAGCGCGACATCCAGCTCAGCCGCGTCGCCACGCCGCGCCGCGTGCTGCGCGGCGCGTCGCTGGCCGTCGAGCTGGTGGTTACCCACCGCGGCTACCGCGGCGAGACGGTGGCCGTCCAGGTCGAGGACGAGGGTCGCATCGTCGGCACGGAGGACGTGGTGCTGCCCGCCGACGGCGAGCCCCGGACGGTGCGGATGCGCTTCACCGCCGCCGAGGCCGGGCCCCGGCTCTTCAGCTTCCGGGTGGCGCCGCAGCTGGGCGAGATGGTCACCCAGAACAATCTCCGGCAGGCGCTGATCGTCGTCGAGGACCGGAGCAAGCGGATCCTGTACTTCGAGGGCGAGCCCCGCTGGGAGGTCAAGTTCCTCCTGCGCGGGGTGGCGGACGACGAGAACCTCCACGTCACGCTGCTGCAGCGCACGGCCGAGAACAAGTTCTTCCGCCTCGGCGTCGAGGGGCCGGACGAGCTGCCCGGCGGCTTCCCGACGACGCGCGCCGACCTCTTCAAGTACAGCGGCCTGGTCCTCGGCAGCATCGAGGCGAACTACTTCACGCCCGATCAGCTCCGGATGATCGCCGACTTCGTCAACCGGCGCGGCGGAGGCCTGCTGATGCTGGGCAGCCACCGGTCGTTCGCCCAGGGCGGGTACGCGGGCACCCCGGTCGCCGACGTGCTGCCCGTCGTGCTCGATCCGCTGGCTCCCGACGCCGAGGAGAGCTTCTTCGCCGAGGTGCGGGTGGCGACCACCCGCGCCGGTGCGAGCCACGCCGCCACGCAGATTGCCGAGACCGAGGAGAACTCTGTCGAGCGCTGGGACACGCTGCCCCCGGTGACGGTGGTCAACCCGATCACCGAGGCGAAGCCCGGAGCGACGGTGCTGCTGACCGCGCAGCCCGACGACCTCGTCGTCCTGGCGTTCCAGCGCTACGGCGCGGGCAAGTCGCTGGCCCTGCCGATCCAGGACTCGTGGATGTGGCAGATGCATGCCGACATCCCGGTCGAGGACATGACGCACGAGACGTTCTGGCGCCGCCTCCTGCGCTGGGTGGTCGACGGGGTGCCGGACCAGGTCGTTGCCCACGTGCCCCAGGATCGGGTGGAGCCGGACGAGACCGTCACCGTGCTGGCGGACGTGGTCGACCCCGGCTTCGAGGAGCTGAACAACAGCACGGTCGTCGCCATCGTGACCGACCCGGCCGGCAACATCACCGAACGTCGGATGGAATGGACCGCCGAGAAGGATGGCGAGTACCGGACGACGTTCGGGGCCGCGGGCGAAGGGTTCTACGAGGTCAGGGTCGAGGCGTCGACCGACGGCGAGCTGCTGGGCGAGGATGCCGCCTACGTGCAGGTGGCGCCCAGCGACAGCGAGTTCTACGATTCGACGATGCGCGCGCCGCTGCTGCGGCGGGTTGCGGAGGAAACCGGGGGGCGGTTCTACACGGCCGACACGGCGGCGGCGCTGGCCGACGACATCCGGTACGTGGGGAGCGGCGTCACGGTCGTGGAGGAACGCGACCTCTGGGACATGCCGGCCCTGCTGCTCCTGCTGGCGACGCTGGTTCTCGGCGAGTGGGGTTATCGCCGCTTCCGGGGGCTGGCATGAGACTGACGTTGGGCCTGCTGGCGGTCTCGCTGGCGTGTCTGCCGGCGGCGCCGGCGGCGGCGCAGCAGACGCACGTGCTGGTCGTGACGGGCCTGGGCGGCGACGCCGACTACACGACGCAGTTTCACGAATGGGCGACGATCCTGATCGACGCGGCGGCCGCGCGCTACGAGGTTCCCGCCGCCAACCTCACCTATCTGGGCGAGAAGCCCGACCTTGCGCCGGAGGCGATCGCCGACCGTTCGTCGCGCGAGAACGTCGAGGCCGCCATCGACGCCATCGCGTCGCGCGCCCAGCCGGGCGACCACGTGGTCATCGTGCTGTTCGGCCACGGCAGCTACGCGAACGAGGCGCGCATCAACCTGCCCGGACGCGACCTGTCGGCGGCCGACTTCGCCGGGCTGCTCGAGCGGCTGGACGTCGGGCACGTGACCTTCGTGAACACCGCCAGCGCGAGCGGACCGTTTGTCGAGAAGCTCTCCGGTGAGGGCCGGGTCGTCATGACGGCCACGCGCAGCGGCGGCGAGCGGAACGCGGCCGTCTTCGGCGGCTACTTCGTCGAGGCGTTCGCGGACGGGCAGGGCGACGCCGATCAGAACAAGGACGAGCGCGTGTCGATGCTCGAGGCATTCACCTACGCCCGCCTGAAGGTCGAGCAGACCTACGAGGCCGACGGCCGGCTGGCCACCGAGCATGCGCTGCTCGACGACAACGGCGACGGAGAGGGTACGGGCGAGCCGGACGCCCTCGGCGGCGACGGCACCGTCGCCCGCACCCTGTTCTTCACGAGCGGCGCCGGCCTGCGGGCGGAGATGGCGTTTCCGGACGATCCCGAGCTGCGCGCGCTGTACGAGCAGCGCCAGGCGCTCGAGGCGCGGGTGGACGAGCTGCGGCGGCTCCGCGGCGCGGCATCCCAGGAGCAGTACGAGCAGGAGCTCGAGCGGCTGCTCATCGAGCTGGCGCTCAAGAGCCGCGAGATTCGGCAGCTGGAGGCCGCGAGGCAGCCATGACGCGGAAGTCGCGGCTGCTGCTATCGGCGTCGGCGCTCGTGCTGTCGGCCGTGGCTGGATACGCGGTCCCGGCGGCCGGGCGTGCCGCGGCCGCGCCGGCCGCGCCGGACGACTACTTCGACGCCGGCAACACGGCGTATGACGGCCGTTTCGTCTTCGTCCGGCTGCGCTACGAGATGGGGTTGCGCGGCGGGCGGTTCTTCCGCGGGGATCTGCCCTGGGCCCACGACTATCCGCGGGCCGAGCGCAACCTCTCGAGGATCCTGGGCGAGGTGACGAGCCTGAATCCGTTCCTGGGACCGAACGGCGGCAACGTGCTGACGCTCGACGATCCGGAGCTGCACAAGTTTCCGTTCGCCTACATGTCCGAGCCGGGCTACTGGACCCTGAACGACGAGGAGGCGCGCGGCCTGCGGACGTGGCTGCAGAAGGGCGGCTTCCTCCTCTTCGACGATTTCCGAGGCGACCACTGGTTCAACTTCGAGCAGCAGCTGCGGCGCGTGCTGCCCGACGCGGAGCTCGTCGAGCTCGACATCTCCAATCCGGTGTTCCACTCGTTCTTCGACATCGACACGCTGGAGATGTTTGAGATGTACGGTCTCCCCGTGCGATTCTACGGCGTGTACGAGGACAACGATCCGCGCCGGCGGCTCATGATCGTGGCCAACTACAACAACGACATCGGTGAGTACTGGGAGTTCTCGGACACCGGCTGGTATCCGATCGACCTGACGAACGACTCGTACCAGTTCGGCGTGAACTACGTGATGTATGCAATGACCCACTGACGGTCCCGCGGACCGGTCGAAGGAGCGTTCATTTGGAAGACGATACTCGCGTCGAGGAGCCCGCCAAGGAAGCTGCCGGAGAAGCTGTTGCCGAGGAGCCCGTCGAGGAATCCACCGATCTCGAGTCGCCCGACGACATCGCGCTCGCCGACAAGCTCAAGGCCGGCCGGGAGCAGATGCTGACCGAGCTGCACAAGCTGATCGTCGGCCAGCAGGAGGTCATCGAGCAAGCGCTGCTCACGCTCTTCGTCGGCGGCAACAGCATCATCGTCGGCGTCCCGGGACTGGCCAAGACGCTGCTCATTCAGACGATGGCCCAGGTGCTCGATCTCAAGTTCGCCCGGATCCAGTTCACGCCCGACCTGATGCCCTCGGACATCACCGGCACCGACATCATCCAGGAGGACGCCGAGACCGGCGGCCGGAAGATGGTCTTCGCGCCCGGCCCGGTCTTCACCAACATCCTGCTGGCGGACGAGATCAACCGGACGCCGCCGAAGACGCAGTCGGCGCTGCTCGAGGCGATGCAGGAGCACCGGGTGACGGTGCAGGGCCGCACCTACGACCTCCAGGAGCCGTTCTTCGTCTTCGCGACGCAGAACCCGATCGAGCTCGAGGGCACCTACCCGTTGCCGGAGGCGCAGCTCGACCGCTTCATGTTCCACATCGTCATCGAGCACCCGCCGGAAGACGAGGAGCTGGACGTCGTGCGGACCACCACCATCGTGCAGCAGCACGAGTTCCAGCACGCGGTGACCGGCGCCGACCTCGTGGCCTTTCAGGAGCTGATCCGCAAGGTGCCGGTCTCGGAGGCCGTGCTGCGGTATGCGCTCAATCTCGTGCGCACGAGCCGCACCGGGGCCGACAACGCCCCGGAGTTCGTCAAGAAGTGGGTGGCGTACGGCGCGAGCGTGCGCGCCGCCCAGTACCTGATCCTCGGCGGCAAGGCCCGTGCCGTGACGCAGGGGCGCTACCACGTCAGCTTCGAGGACATTCGCGCGCTGGCGCACCCGGTGCTGCGGCATCGCGTGCTGCTCAACTTCCACGCCGAGTCGGAGGGGATCACGTCGGACCAGGTGGTCGACCAGCTCCTCGAGGCGGTGCCGACTCCGACCTCGCAGATGTGACGGACTGCCGTGGACGCACCCACCACCACACCCGGCGCCCGCTTCGTCGACCCGAAGGTGCTCGCGCGCATCGGCAGCCTCAACCTGCTGGCGCGCACGGTGGTCGACGGCTTCATCAACGGACTGCACAAGGCGCCCTATCTGGGGGTGTCCATCGATTTCGCCGAGCACCGCGGCTACATGCCGGGGGACGACATCCGCTTCATCGACTGGCGGGTCTTCGCCCGCACCGACCGCTTCTACGTCAAGCAGTTCGAGGCCGACACCAACGCGAACTTCTCGGTGCTGTTCGACATCTCGCGGTCGATGAGCTTCGGGAGCAAGGGCATCACCAAGCTCGACTACGGCCGGTATCTGGCGGCCTGCCTGACCTACTTCTGCACGAAGCAGCGCGACCGCGTCGGGCTGGTCACCTTCGACGAGGACATCGTCACCCGCATCCCGCCCTCCGCGAAGCATCTCGATGTGGTCCTCCACGAGCTCGATCGGATCCACGCCGGGCGGCCGGGATCGCTGGCGCATCCGATGTTCCGGGCCACCGAGTTCTTCAAGCGGCGCGGCATCGTCGTGCTGATCTCGGACTTCTACGAGGACCCGCAGGCCATCGTGGAGGCGATCAAGCCGCTGCGCTACGGCGGCACCGACCTGATCGTATTCCACCTGCTCGACCCGGCCGAGATCGAGTTTCCCTACGACGACGCCACGAGCTTCCAGGATCTGGAGACGGGGCGGAAGCTGCCGGTCGTGCCGGAGAAGCTGCGCGAGCAGTATCGCCTGCTGGTTCAGGAGCACATCGACGCGCTGTCGAAGTCGTGCGGTGAGAACCGGATCGACTACGCGCTGTTCAACACCGCGACGCCGCTGGATCACGCGCTGTTCAAGTTCCTGGCGACGCGGGAGAAACTGAGCAGGGTGCGCTGATGGCATTTCTGGCGCCGTTGTTCCTGCTCGGGCTCGGGGCGCTCGCCGTGCCCGTGATCATCCACATGATCCAGCGCGAGCGGAAGGAGGTCATCGAGTTTCCCTCGCTGATGTTCGTGCGCCGGATCCCGTTCCACTCGTTCCGCCGCCAGCGGATCCGGCACTGGTTCCTGCTGCTGCTCCGGTGCGCCGCCCTCGCGCTGCTGATTGCCGGGTTCGCGCGGCCGTTCTTCCGGGCGCCGGCGATCGCGGCCGTGACGTCCGGGGCGCGCGAGGTGGTCATCCTGGTCGACCGGTCGTACAGCATGGCGTACGGCGACCGCTGGGAGCAGGCGCAGGCGGCCGCGGTCGACGTGATCGCCGGACTGGCCCTCGACGACCGCGCGACGGTGGTCTTGTTCGACAGCGGGGCCCGGGTCGGGCCGCGCTCGATGACCGACCTCGAGGGGTTGCGGGCGCTCGTCGAGGCGGCGGAGCTGGGCGCCGGCACGACGCGCTACGGACCGGCGCTCAAGCTGGCCGAAGGCATCTTCGAGGATTCCAGCCTGCCGCGGCTGGAGGCGGTCCTCATCAGCGATTTCCAGCGCTCGGGACTCGACAGCGCCACCGGCATACGCTTCCCGCGCGGAACGGTCCTGACCCCGATCAGGGTGGGCGACGAGCGGCAGGAGAACGTGAGCGTCGCGGGGGTGCTGTTCCAGCGCGAGTACTTCTCGGGCCGCGAGCGAGTCGCCGTCGCGGCGCGTCTGGCGAACCGCGGCGACCAGCCGGTGGCGGATCTCGAGGTGACGCTCGAGCTCGAGGGGCGCGACATCGAGCGCCTCGCCACCGACCTGCCGCCGCGCGGCTCCGCCACCGTCGACTACGCGGCCGTGACCCTGGACGACGCCCCGATGACCGGCAGCGTGCGCATCCGGGGCGACGCCTTGCCGACCGACGACGTGTTCCACTTCGTCGTCGCGCCCGGGCAGGTCGTGCGAGTGCTGCTCGTCGGGCACGACCGCGCGGATCCGGAGGCCGGCCTGTATCTGAGGCGCGCCCTCGGCATCGGCTCGACGCCGTCGTTCGACTTGACCGCGACGACGCTGGCCGATTTCGAGGCGTCCGACCTGAGCGAGCGGCACGTGGTGATCCTCAACGACACGCCGCCGCCCGCCGGGGATGCCGGGGAGGCGCTGCGGCGCTTCGTGCGCGACGGCGGGGGACTGCTCGTCGTGGCGGGCGAGCGGAGCAGCTGGCCGCCGGACGACGCGCTGCTGCCCGGCACGCTGGGGAGTCCGAGCGACCGCGCGGGTCGCGGCGCGGCCATCGGATTCATCGACTACAGCCATCCGGCCTTCGAGCTGTTCAGCGCGCCGCGCAGCGGCGACATGACCACCGCGCGATTCTTCCGCTATCGCCCTGTCGAGCCGCACGCGTCGGCGGCCGTTCTGGCCCGCTACGACGACGGCGGCCCGGCGCTCACCGAGCGCCGGGTCGGCGACGGCACGGTGCTGTTGTGGTCGTCGACGCTCGACAGCTTCTGGAACGACCTGGCGGTCAAGCCGGTCTACCTGCCGTTCGTGCACCGGCTCGCGCAGTACCTGGCGAGTTACACGCCCCCGACGCCCTGGCACTACGCGGGGCAGGTGCTCAACCTGGCCGAGCAGCGGAGCCTGCTGGCGGCGGCCGGGCTCGCCGCGGCGGAGCTGGTGGCCGTGTCGCCGTCCGGGCGCCGCGTCCCGGTCAGCGCGGGCGCGCGGGCCGGCTTCCTCGCCCTCGAAGAGCAGGGCGTCTACGAGATTCGCGATGCGACGACTCCCGGGGGCCGGCCCTTGACGCTGGCGGTCAACGTCGATCTGGCAGAGTCGGATCTGACGCCGGTCGACCCGGATGAGCTGGCCGGCGCCGTCACCGGACGGGCGGGCGGAGACCGCGCGGCGACGGCCGGACCGGTCCGCACGTTCAGCCCGCAGGACCTCGAGCAGCGCCAGGACGTCTGGTGGTATCTCCTGGTGGCCGCGTTCCTGCTGTTCGTCAGCGAGACGGTGGTGTCGAATCGCCTGTCGCGGCGCGTTCTCGACGTCGAGTAGGATTTCCGGGCCAGGCGCGGCCTGTGGCAGTAAGATGAAAGGACCATGGGGATGACAGACAACCAACCCCGGTTCACCGGCAGCCCGGCCGAGATGCTCCGGGTCATCCGGCACGTGCGGAACCGCTGGCGCCTCCGGGTCGCCGTCAGGGGCGTGTCGGTTCTGCTCGCCGCCGCGCTCGGCACGTTCCTCGCCTCGTCGTACGGCCTCGAGATCTTCCGGTTCAGTCCGGCCTCGATCGTGGGTTTTCGCATCGTGACCTACCTCGTGCTGATCGGCGCCGGCTGGTGGCTGTTCGTGCGGCCGGTGGCGCGGCGCGTATCGGACGAGCGGGTCGCGCTCTATCTCGAGGAGCACGAGCCGTCGCTCGAGGCCGTCGTGGTGAGCGCCGTCGAGGAGAGCCGGAAGGGCGAGCGCGCCGCGCGGCGCGACCATTCGCCGCTGATCGTGGGGCGCCTGATCGAGTCGGCCGTGGCGCGGGTGCGCGACATCGACATGGGACGCGCCGTCGAGCGCCGGCGGCTGACGCGGTCGTCCGGTCTGCTCGGCGCGGCCGCGGCCGCGGCAGTGCTGCTGTTCGTCTTCGGTCCCGACTATCTGCGGCACGGCGTCACCGCGCTGTTGACCCCAATCGGCAACGTCGAGGCGGCGAGCCCGTACCAGATCGAGGTGCTGCCGGGCGACGCCACCGTGGCGCGCGGGGCCGACCAGGCCGTCACCGCGCGACTGCTCGGGTTCGACTCCGACAACGTCAACCTGTTCATGCGCGGCAGCACGAGCACGCCGTTCGAGCCCCTGCCGCTCGTGCCGGTGGAGGACTCCGACCTCGTCGAGGTCCTCCTGTTCGATTTGCGGACCAGCACGGACTACTTCGTCGAGGCGGCCGGCGTGCAGTCGTCCAGGTTCACGCTCAACGTCATCGACCTGCCCTACGTCTCGCAGCTCGAGCTCGAGTACGTCTTCCCGGCCTACACGGGGCTCGAGCCGCGCGTCATCGAGAACGGCGGCGACATCGCCGTGCTCAGGGAGACGGAGGTCAGGCTGCGGGCCGTCTCGACGATGGCGACGGCCGGCGGCGATCTCGTGCTCGACGAGGACCGGCGGGCGCCGCTCCGCGTCGAGGCGGCCGGCACCCTGACGGCGAGCTTCGTGGTCGAGCAGGACGGCTTCTACCGCATCGATCTGCAGGGGCCCGATGGCCAGCTCATCACCGCGTCGCCGCAGTACACCATCGACGTCCTGACCGACCAGCCGCCCGCGGTGATGTTCATCGAGCCGGGCCGCGACACCACGGCGAGCGCCATCGAGGAGGTGTTCGTCGAGGCGCGGGCAGACGACGACTTCGGGCTTCTCTCGCTGGATCTGGTCTATTCGGTCAACGGCGGTCCCGAGGAGACCGTGGGGCTGTTCGACGGACAGGACAGCGCGCTCAGGGAGATATCGGCCGGACACACCTTCTTCCTCGAGGAGCTCGATCTCGAGCCCGGCGACTTCGTCTCGTACTACGCGCGGGCGACCGACCGCAACCTCGCGCAGGAGGACCAGGACGTCAAGAGCGACCTGTACTTCCTGCAGATCCGTGCCTTCAGCCGCGACTATCGCAGCAGCACGTCGCAGGGCGGCATGGGCGGGGCCGGCGGGGTAGGCACCGACCCGCGCGCGCTGTCGGAGGCGCAGCGGGAGATTGTCGCCGGCACGTTCAACGTGGTCCGCGACCGCGGCGACTACACCGACGAGGAGTACCGCGAGAATCTCGTGTTCCTGACGCTGGCCCAGGGCGGTCTGCGCGAGCAGGTCGAGACGTTGCTGCGCCGCATGAACAGCCGCGTGATGCCGGCCGATCCGGAGTTCCGCAGCATCGGCGAGATGCTGCCGCAGGCGGTGGAAGCCATGCGCGAGGCCGAGGCGGAGCTGCAGGGGCAGGACGCGCCCGGCGCGTTGCCGCCCGAGCAGCGTGCGCTGCAGTTCCTGCAGCGCGCCGAGGAAGCCTACGAGGAAGTGCTGGTCTCGATGGGCGGCGGTGGTGGTGGCGGCGGCGGCCGCAGCCAGGCCGCGGAAGACCTGGCGGATCTCTTCGAGCTCGAGCTGGACAAGCTGCAGAACCAGTACGAGACGCTGCAGCGTGGCCAGCAGCAGCAGGCCGACGAGACGCTCGACGAGATGATGGAGCGGCTCCGCGAGCTGGCGCAGCGGCAGCAGCGTGAAGCGGAGAGGCAGCGCAGGCTGGCTCGCGGGCAGCAGTCGGCCCAGGGTGGCGGCGCGGGCCAGCGGGCGTTGGCCGAAGAGGCCGAGGAGGCAGCGCGGCGCCTGGAGCGGCTGGCGCGCGAGATGAGCTCGCCGCAGATGATGGACGCGGCGCGCCGGTTGCAGGAGGCCGCGGACGCGATGCGCCGGGCCGCCGCCAACAGCGACAATCTGGGCTTCGCCGAGGCCGGGACCGCGCTCGATCGCCTGCGTGACGTCCAGGACCGTCTGCAGAGCGAGCAGGCCGGACGTCTGGAGCGCGACATCGAGGACGCGTTACGGCGGGCGAACCGGCTCGCCGACGAGGAGCGCGAGGTCGCCCAGGACGTGGCGGGGCTGGTCGGCCTCACCGACGATCAGCGCATGCGGCGGCTGCAGGGGCTGATGGACAAGAAGGCCGCCATGGAGGACGAGGTGGCGGACCTGGAGCGCGAGATCGACTCCACGTCGGCCGAGTTCCGCCGTGAGCAGCGCAACGCGTCGCAGCGTATGGCGGACGCCGCCAACAGCATCCGGGACAACAAGCTCAAGGAGAAGATCCGCTACTCCAGAGGGTTGGTCCGCAGCCGGGCGCCCGAGACCGCCCAGGCCTTCGAGGAGGAGATCGGAAACGACATCGAGGAGTTGCGCGAGAAGCTACGGGCGGCGGCGGACGCCGTCGGGGAGACCGCGGGCGACGCGATGGCGCAGGCGCTCGACCAGACGCGCGACCTGATGCGCGGCCTCGAATCGCTCGAGCATCGGATGTGGCAGGAGGCCGAGCCGTCGGCGGGGCAGCCGTCCGACGGGCAGGAGCAGCAGGGCGGTCAGGCGGGCCAGCCGGGCGAGGAAGCCGGCGAGCCGTCGGCCGACGGTCTCGCCGACGGCCAGCCCGGCATCGGCGACACGTTCGGCAGTCCGTTCGGCCCCGGTGGCTGGGGCGATCGGCGCCCCGGCAGCTACGCCTTCGATCCGCAGGACATCCGGCAGTGGCAGCGGGAGCTCCAGGAGCGGCTGGCCGACGCGCAGGACATTCAGCGGCTGCTCGAGCCGGAGAACTTCCCGGCGGACGAGCTGGACGACATTATCCAGCGCATGCGCGAGTTCGACGACCCGCGCGTCTATCAGGATGCGGCCGTGCTCGCCGGGCTGCAGTCGCTCCTGCTCGAGAACCTGAAGCGCTTCGAGTACCGGCTGCGGCGTGAGGTGGATACCGAGAACGAGGAGCTCTTCCTCGCGCTGTCCGACGACGTGCCGCCCGGGTTCCGCGATCTCATCGAGGAGTACTACCGGTCGCTGTCGCAGCAGGACCAGTAGCATTCGAGCCGGACGGATACCGCTGACGAAGACGCCGCATCTCGAGACACTGGAAATCGAGCCGGCCGGGCCGGCGTCCGCCTCCATCATCCTGATGCATGGCCTCGGCGCCAGCGCATACGATTTCCACGACGTTGCGCCGTTGCTCGACCTGCCGGCCGATCTGGCGGTGCGCTACGTCCTGCCCAACGCACCGCGGATTCCGGTGACGATCAACATGGGGTTGATCATGCCGGCCTGGTACGACGTGGCCGGGTTCGGCTCGGCGGAGGAGGACGAGCGCCGGATCCGCGAGTCGGCCGGATGGATCGACGAGCTGATCGGGCGCGAGGCCGAGCGCGGGGTTCCGGCCGGCCGGGTCGTCCTCGGGGGCTTTTCCCAGGGCGGCGCCATGGCGCTCTTCGCCGGTCTGCGGTATCCGGAGGCACTGGCCGGTGTCATGTGCCTCTCGGCCTACCTGGTCCTGGCCGCGACGCTGGCCGCGGAAGGGACCGAGGCCAATCGGTCCACGCCAGTCTTTGCGGCGCATGGGACGGCCGACCCCATGGTGCCGCTGCAGCGCGCCGTCGCGAGCCGGGACCTGCTCGTCGAGGCCGGCTACCAGGTCGATTGGCGCGAGTATCCGATGGCGCATCAGATAACCGCCGAGGAGCTGCGGGACATCGGCCGCTGGCTGGCCGGCGTGCTCGCGCCGGGCAGCGGCTGAGCGCCGCCGGGGGGCCCCGCGCCGTCGTCCGCGGCGGTCGCCGGGCCGGACGCGTGTGGGTTCGGGAGGACGCCATGGCCGGATCGCGACGAGTCGCAGGGTTCGCCGGTGCGGTGCTGCTGGCGGCCTGCGCCTCCGAGGAACAGGGAATCAGCGTGCCGCCGCCGCCGCCGACGGAAGCCCGGGAGATCGTCGAAACGCTGCATGGCGTAGACGTGCGCGATCCGTACCGCTGGCTCGAGGATCAGGAAGCGCCGGAGACGCGCGCCTGGATCGACGCCCAGAACGAGTACACGGATACGGTGCTGGGCATGTTGCCCGGCCAGGAGCGGCTGCGGGACATGGCCGCCGCGGTGCTCGAGCGCGACGTCTGGGGCCTGCCCAACGAGCGGGGCGGGCGGTACTTCTTCAGCAGACGGCGTGCGGATCAGAACCTCGCGGTGATCTACGTCCGCGAGGGCCTCGACGGGGCCGACCGCGTGCTCATCGACCCGCATCCGCTGAGCCCCGACCATACGACGAGCGTCGCGCTGCGCGACATCTCGCACGACGGCCGGCTGGTGGCCTACGCGGTCCGCGAGGGCGGCGTCGACGAGGTCGCGATCCGGCTCCGCGACGTGGACACGGGCGAGGACCTGCCCGACGTGCTCCCGCCGGCGCGCTACGGGGGGGTGTCGCTGACGCCGGACGGCGACGGCTTCTACTACGAGCGCTACGGCGACGTGACCCCGCGGGTCATGTATCACGCGCTCGGGAGCGACCCGGCGACCGATCGGCAAGTCTTCGGCGAGGGCTACGAGCGCCACCACATTCCGGTCACGCTGCTGTCCGACGACGGACGCTGGCTGGTCGTCCACGTCATCGAGGGGTCGTCCGGACCGACGGAGATCCACGTGAAGGATCTCCCCGGCGACGGACCGTTCGTGACCGCCATCGCCGACGGCGTGTCGGAGTCGTGGGCCGACTTCGCGGGCGGCCAGCTCGTCATCACGACGAATCTCGATGCGCCGAACAAGCGCGTGGTGCTGGCGGATCCCGCCAACCCGGCGGCCGACGCCTGGCGCGAGGTGATCCCGGAGCGCGACGAGGTTGTCGTGCAGTCCGCCAGCGGGCTCGGAGGCCGGCTCGCCGTCGCGTACCTTGAGGACGTCCGGCCCCGCGTCGCCATCCACGATCTGGACGGGACGCACGTCCGCGACATCGCGTTCGACGCAATCGGCTCGGTCGGCGGCGGGGCGGGACGCTGGGAGAGCAGCGAGGCGTTCTTCACGTTCGAGACCTTTCACGTCCCGAGCACCATCTACCGCTACGACCTGGAGACTGGCGCGCCGACGGTGTGGGCCGCGGGGGCCATGCCCGTGGCCGCCGGCGCGTACCAGGTCACGCAGGAGTGGTTCCGGTCGAAGGACGGGACGCGCGTGCCGATCTTCATCGTCCACCGGCCCGACGTGGCGCTCGACGGCAGCAACCCGACCTATCTGACCGGGTACGGCGGCTTCAACCTGAGCCTGACGCCGGCATTCTCGGCGCTGGCCACCACCTGGCTGGAGGCCGGCGGCGTGTTCGCTCTCGCGAACATGCGCGGCGGAGGCGAGTTCGGCGAGGCGTGGCACCAGGCGGGCATGCTGGCTAACAAGCAGAACGTGTTCGACGACTTCATCGCTGCGGCGGAGCACCTGGTCGCGGCTGGCTACACGAGCCGCGCGCGACTGGCCATCGGCGGCGGAAGCAACGGCGGGCTGCTCGTCGGCGCGGTGTCGAACCAGCGGCCCGAGCTGTTCGGCGCGGTCGTCTGCACCTACCCGCTGCTCGACATGGTGCGGTATCACCAGTTCCTGGTGGCCAGCTTCTGGGTGCCGGAATACGGCTCGAGCGAGGATCCGGAGCAGTTCGGCTGGCTGCACGCCTACTCGCCGTACCACAACGTGACCGACGGCGGCGACTACCCGGCGACGCTGTACATCTCGGGCGACGGCGACACGCGCGTGGCGCCGCTCCATGCCCGCAAGATGGCGGCCCTCATGCAGGGGACCAACGGCTCGGACAACCCCGTCCTGCTGCGCTACCACACGCAGGCGGGCCACTCGGGCGGCCAGCCGGTCAGCCAGCAAATCGATCAGCTCGTCGACACGGTCAGCTTCCTGCTCTGGCAGGTGGCCGGCGGCGGCCCGGCGGCAGCTTCAGATGGTGATGGCGATGGATAGAAGCCTGATGACGACGGCGGCGGTGGTGCTGCTCCTGACCGCGGCGTGCGGGGGCGCCAGTGACGAGATGACGGCCGGCGCCGGCGATGCCGCGCCGCCGGCGGAGATCGCGGCGGGCATCGGCGCGGACACGCTGCTGGCCGCAACCGAGACGCTCGCCTCGGACGCGTTCGAGGGGCGGGCGCCCGGGTCGGAGGGCGAGACGCGGACCCTCGCCTTCCTGATGGAGCAGTTCTCGGCGCTGGGGTTGGCGCCCGGGAACCCCGACGGCACGTGGGTGCAGGACGTGCCGCTGGTGGGCATCACGCCGCTGGCGGGCGACGGCCTCGCCGTGGCCGCCGGCGGGGACGTCCGGACCCTGGAGCCGGCCGCCGACTACGTCGCCTGGACGAAGCACGTCGTCGAGGAGGTCGAGGTGCAGGCTGCCGAGATCGTCTTCGTCGGCTACGGCGCGCGAGCGCCGGAGTACGGATGGGACGACTTCGGCGCGGCTGATCTGGCCGGCAAGATTTTGCTCTTCCTGGTCAACGACCCGCCGCTCGACGACATCTTCGGCGGGCCGGCGATGACCTACTACGGCCGCTGGACGTACAAGCACGAGATTGCGGCCGAGCTGGGCGCCGCCGGCTCGTTCGTGATTCACGAGGACGGGCCGGCCGGCTACCCCTGGGAGGTGGTCGGCAGCACGCCGTACGCCGAGTCGTTCGATCTCGTGGCCGCCGACGACAACCTGAGCCGCGCAACGATCGAGGGGTGGGTGCAGCGGGCCACGGCCGAGGCGCTCTTCGAGATGGCCGGGCTCGACTTCGAGGCGGCCAAGCGGCAGGCGGCCGAGCGCGGGTTCGAGCCGATCCCGCTGGGCGTGACCGGGTCGCTGCGCATCGAGAACGCGCTGCGCCGCATCGAGTCGCAGAACTTCGCGGCGAAGATCGAGGGCAGCGAGGTGCCGGACGAGGTGGTGATGTACGTTGCCCACTGGGACCACCTGGGCCGCGACGCCGGGCTCGACGGCGATCAGATCTTCAACGGGGCGGCCGACAACGCCACCGGCACCGCCGGGCTCATCGAGATCGCGCGGGCGTTCAGCGCGGCGCCGGAGCCGCCGCGCCGGTCGGTCCTGTTCCTCGCCGTCACGGCCGAGGAGCAGGGACTGCTCGGATCGCGGCACTACGGGGAGAACCCGCTCTATCCGGCGGGGCAGACCGTCGCGGCGCTCAACATGGACGTTCTCAATCAATGGGGCCGGACGCGCGACCTGACCATCGTCGGCATGGGGCAATCCGCGCTCGACGCCGTCGCCGCGGAGGTCGCGGCGCGCCTGGGCCGCACCCTGGCCGCCGACCCGGAGCCGGAGAAGGGGTTCTACTACCGGTCGGACCACTTCTCGTTCGCCAAGGCGGGCATCCCGGCCTTCTACGCCGACCCCGGCGTGGAGTACCTCGACAAGCCACCCGGCTACGGCATCGAGAAGCGCGCGGAGTACACCGCGAACGACTACCACAAGGTCTCCGACGAGGTGAAGCCGGACTGGGACCTGTCGGGCGCGCTCGAGGACCTCACCTTCCTGTACCACATGGGCGCCCGGCTCGCCGGCAGCGACGAATGGCCGGAGTGGAGCGAGACGAGCGAGTTCCGGGCCGTGCGCGAGGCGCAGCGCCCGCGGCACGAGTCTGCGCCGTAGCACGGCGCGGACGCGTCGATTTCCCGACCCGCGGCTGCAGGCCGGTGAGATAATCGGCCGGAATCCCGACCGTACAGGAGGAATCATGCCCGCATCCGGCTCGCCGTCGTTCTGGACATGGCTGGTGGCGCTTGCGTGCGCCGCCGTCACCATCGCCCCGCCGGGTCCCGCCCTGGCGCAATCCCGGGACATCGATCCGGTCACCGATGCGGAGCTGGAGAATCCGAGTCCCGACGAGTGGCTGATGTGGCGCCGGACGCTGGACGGCTGGGGCTACAGCCCGCTCGACCAGATCGACCGCGACAACGTCGATCAGCTCCGGCTGGTCTGGACGCGCGCGCTCGGACCCGGGCGCCAGCAGGGGACGCCGCTCGTGCGCGGCGGGGTGATGTTCATGCCGAACCCGCGCGACATCATCCAGGCGCTCGACGCGGTGACCGGCGACCTGCTCTGGCAGCACACCCGCGTCCGTCCGGACGATCTGAGCGAGTACATGATCGGGACCCTCATCGACACCAACCGGAACCTGGCCATCCACGGCGAGCTGATCATCGATACGAGCATGGACGACCACATCTTCGCGCTGCACGCGGAGACGGGCGAGGTGGTCTGGGACACGGAAATCCTCGACTACACGGTCAACCCGGCCAACCAGACGTCGGGTCCGATCGTGGCGCTGGGGAAGGTGTTCTCGGGGCGGAGCTGCGACCCGCGCGGCGGTCCGAACGGCTGCATCATCACGGCGCACGACCCGGCGACCGGCGCGGAGCTGTGGCGGCGGCGGCTCATTCCGGGTCCGGGCGAGCCGGGCGACGAGACGTGGGGCGACGTGCCGTTCGAGGAGCGCCGGCACGTCGGGGCGTGGATGGTGCCGAGCGTCGACCCGGCGCTGAACCTGGTCTACGTGGGCACGTCGGTCACGTCGCCCGCACCGAAGTTCATGCTCGGCGGGGCCGACCTGACCCACCTGTACCACAACTCGACGCTGGCGCTGGACGCGGATACAGGCGAGATCGTCTGGTACTACCAGCACCTGAACGACAGTTGGGATCTCGACCACCCGTTCGAGCGGCTGCTGGTCGACACGCCGGTGCGTCCGGACCCGGCGGCGGTGAGCTGGATCAACCCGCGGCTGAGCCCGGGCGAGGAGCGCCGCGTGGTGACGGGCATCCCGGGCAAGACGGGGGTCGTCTACACGCTGGACCGGGCAACGGGGGAGTTCCTGTGGGCCACGCCGACGATCACGCAGAACGTGATCAGCGGCATCGACGGGGCGACGGGGGCGGTGACGGAGAACGCGGAGCTCGTCTTCAGCGCCCGGGGCCAGACCGTGCTGGCCTGTCCGCACGCGAGCGGCGGCAAGGACTGGGAGGCGGGCGCCTACAGCCCGCTGACGAACACGATGTACATGCCGCTGCGCAACGTCTGCTCCCAGATGCGGGCGATGGTCGAGCCCGACGAGGAGGACGAGGCGCGCCGGCTGTACGCGATCGCCTGGCGTCCCGAGATCGCGCCGGGCACCGAGCAGGTCGGCGCGGTGCACGCGATCTCCGCGGAGACGGGTGAGGTCGTCTGGAAGTACGAGCAGCGGGCCGCGACCATGGCGCTCGCCGCGACCGGCGGCGGGCTCGTGTTCGGCGGCGACGTCAACGGTCGGTTCCGGGCCTTCGACCACGAGACGGGCGAGATTCTCTGGGAGATCAACCTCGGCTCGCCCGTCTCCGGCTTCCCAATCATCTACGCGGTCGACGGCCGGCAGTACGTGGCCATCAGCACCGGCTACGGCCGCTTCCTGGAGCTGACGCCCGAGTTGAGCCCGAGCTTCGGCAACAACCTGTTCGTCTTCGCCCTGCCTGAATAGCAGATGGTTCATGGCGAACGTCCATAGTGATTCCGTGGTGTTCATAACAGACTGACTAATAGGGGCTTATCGCACGAGATCGAATCCGGAGCCAGCTGGACGGGCGCTGTGAAATGCGGTCCATTCCTGTATATGATGTGGGAATGGCTACTGTAACGACGATCGGCGCTACACCCCGCAGAACCAAGCCGCGAGGCCGGCACCCCGACAAGGCCCTCTCGGCCGCCTTCATTCGGTCCGCGCCGCCTGGAAGGCACGCTGACGGCAACGGGTTGTTCCTCTACGTCAAGCCGGAGCGCACCCGAAGCTGGATCCAGCGGCTGGTCATCCGCGGACGGCGCCGTGAGCTGGGACTCGGCGCCGTCTCGCTCGTCTCCCTCGCCGAAGCCCGCGACGTTGCCCTCGCCAACCGCGAGCTGGCGCGGTCGGGGGGCGACCCTCTCGCTGACAAGCGGCGCGTCCAGGGCGTTCCCACGTTCGCCGAAGCGGCCCGGCGCGTCGTCGAGAAGAAGCAGGGCGGCTGGCGCGGCAAGTACCACGCCCACAACTGGCTGCGGAGCCTGGAACGGTACGCGTTCCCGCGCATCGGCAAGCGGCCGGTGTCGGAGGTCAACAGCGCGGACGTGCTGGAGATCCTCGTGCCCATCTGGCACGTCAAGGCGGAGACGGCGCGGGCCGTCCGGCAGCGTCTGCGGACGGTGCTGGAGTGGGCCGTGGCGATGGAGTGGCGGAGCGATAATCCGTGCGACCGCATCGGGCCGGTGCTCGGGCCGCAGGGCGACATCGTGCGCCACATGCGGGCGCTGCCTCATGGGGAGGTGGCCGCAGCCATCGAGACGGTGCGGACGTCGGACTCGGCGGCGCCGGCCGTGAGGCTGGCGTTCGAGTTCTTCGTGCTCACGGCGGGGCGGTCCGCCGAGGTGCGGCTGGCGGCGTGGGATGAGATGGACGAGGCGGGGCGGGTTTGGACGCTATCGGCAGAACGGATGAAAGCGAAGCGGGAGCACCGGGTCCCGCTCTGCGGCCGGGCGGTGGAGATCCTCGACGCCGCGCGGCCGCTCGACGGCGGCGACGGCTTCGTGTTCCCGATGCGGAGCGGCCGGCCGATTGCAGCGTCGACGCTGCCGAAGATGCTCCGGCTCCACGGGATCCCCGCTGTTGCGCACGGCTTCCGCTCGTCGTTCCGGGACTGGGCGGCGGAGCGGACCGACCGAGAGACGTCGAGTCCAATCATCACAGCATCTTGGAGCGAATGTCAGACAGCCTCGTACCCTACCCCGAAACCGGGTTGAGTACCCTGAGCGACCCCGGCCCGGGCCGTAAAACTCCCTGCCCCACAGAAACGGGGGCAGCGCCGTCTGACGCCCGAGCCGACCGGGGTCGCTCACGGTCCATTCTTCCCTGCGGGAAGGCGCCGGGAGCGCGAGCCCAAGGCCCGCCCCGACGAAACCGAAGCCGGATTCAGCGACAACTTGTCATCGGCGGACGAGGACATGAGCTCGGACTCGGCGCCGACGGGCTCGTCTCGCTACATCCGGCACGCCAAGGCCGAGACAGCCAGGGCGGTGCGCCAGCGCATCCGGTCCGTGCTCGAGTGGGCCATCGCGATGGACCTGCGCAACGAGAACAAACCCATGCGCCACGGCCGCGATTCGATGGTGCTGAGCATCTTCGGCAGCGTCGACGTGGCGATCGTGTCAGGCCCGCCGCTCCGCATCGGGAACACGAGCCGGTTGCCGCCGCCGAGCGTGTGCGCCTCGTCGAGGACCTCGACCGCCCGGCCGCGGAGCGGGACCCGGCGCCGCGCTTCGCCTTGATCCGCTTGGCCGGCACGGTCCACACCCGCTCGGCCAGATCGATCTCGTCCCACGACGCCAGCCGGGGACCTCGCGGGACCGCGCCGCCGTCAACACCAGGGCACTCGAACGCCAGCCTGGCGGCAGCTGCGCCGACTTCGAGTCTTGAGGCCGGCCGCGTCCTGCGCGTGCTGCGGGCGCTGTCGTTCGACTCGTCGCCGACTGCCTGCATCGCGCCGCCTTCGTGGTCGCACACGACCGCGAGCCCGAAGCCTTCCCGCAGGGAAAAATGGACCCTGAGCGACCCCGTCGGCTCGGGAGTGAGACGCGCGGCCCCCGGTTCTCTGGGGGCCGGGAGTCTTACGACCCGGGCGGGGGTCGCTCAGGGTAATTCAGACCACTCTCGGGGTCGGCCCCCAAGACTTTCGAGTTTCGCGGTATGTGCCTGTCGGAATGGGACTTATGTCTCGTGGCTCCCGAGGGTTTGGAGGTCCGAGATCCGGCGGGCCTCGATTTTCGGGGTGTTCCTGTCTCGGGGTCGGCCCCCGGGGCCGGCAGGGTCGTAGGTGCCGAGGATCCTGGTCGTCTCGCCTTGATACCGGCGCTGGCCGACCAGATCCCGTTTAGTGGCCACACGAGCCCAGTGGCAGGCGCCTCGCGCAGCTGGCCGTGCGCCGCCAGACGCGCTGTCACGACCAGGCTCTTGCCCGAAGCGCTTCGTGACCGGAGCTACCCCGCACAGGCAGCGTAGTCCCGTCGCCGCACCGCATCCCTGCCTCCGGCCAGCAGCGTGGCGAGCACGCCGATGCCGATGCCGGGCATCGACAACAGGATGGCCGCATCCGACGGGTCCGGGGTCGGCGTCGGCGGGCGAGTCGGTCTCGTCCGCCGACGCCGCCTCGACGAGCTGATGCACCACCCGCTCGAGCTGGCGACGCACGTCCGCGAGTAGCCGGTTGACCAGGGCAAGCCGTTCGACATAGCGCGCCGAGGGCGGCGTGTTGCACACGGCGACGTTCGGGCTCGGGCTCGCGGTCGGTGATGGCGGCGTCGTGCGGACGGTGCGGCGGGCGGCGTCGTTCGCCGGCGCGGTTTCGGTGGTCCTTGAGGAACGCCCCAGGGCGCCAGCGCCGACCACGCGCCCACCAGCGTCCTTCCTCGTGGTGTGTGCCCTTGCCGGTCTGGGCCCCTCGTCTCCGTTGCCGCGCACAGCGCGCACGATTTCTCCCGCCGCCCCGCTGGGCAGAGGCGGGCACCGTATCCCCCCCTGTGCTCCTCAGGGCCGTTTTCCGGAGGTCGTTCAGCGTGGACGACGGGTTGCCGCGAGACAGGCCGCCTCGGTCCGGTCGCCCACGACGTGCGCCAGTGCCGCCTCCGACGACCTCGCCCAGTCCCGGAACGACGAGCGGAAGCCGTGCGACCGGGTCCTGCCGGTGCTCGGCGTACAAACCAACATCGTGCAGCACACATGCGGGCGCTGCCCCACCCACGTCGTGGCCGCGGCGGTCGAGACGGGTGCGGATGTCGGGCTCGGCGGTCGGCCGGCGTTCGAGTTTCTGGTGCTCACGGCCGCGCGCTCCGCCGAGGTCCGGCTGGCGACGTGGGCGACAAGATGGACACGGCGGGCCGGGTGTGGGCGATATCGGCGGATCGGTCTGGGATTCAGCCTGCGGGCGTCACGGATGGCCGAGTCGATCCGGTCGCCCGCCCGGCTGTCGAGCTTCACGTCCACCAGGTCGCGGGTCCGGGTTGCGGTGTGGCGGCTGGGATTGGCGCTGAGGCGGGCTGGCGTCGCCGTGGAGCGCGTTTCGACGAGCCACTGGGGTCAACGGTCCCGGAGGTCGTCGGCGGCGCGACAGGCCGCCGGATCCAGGCTTCGGCTTCGTCGGACGAGGACGTGAGCTCGGACTCGAGCGCCGACAGGCTCGTCTCGCTCCATCTGGCACGTCAGGGCCGAGAAAGCCAGGGCGGTGCGCCAGCGCATCCGGTCCGTGCTGCAGTGGGCGATCGCGATGGACCTGTGCAGCGACACAACCCCGTGCGACCGGATCGGGCCGGTGCTCCGACCGCAGGGCGACATCGGCGGCACACACGGGCGCTGCCTCACGGGAGGTGGCCGCGGCGGTCGGAGGCGGCGCGGACGTCGGACTCGGCGGCGCCGGCGGTCAGGCTGGCGTTCGAGTCTCTGGTGCTCACGGCGGGGCGGTCCGCCGAGGTTCGGCTAGCGAGATGGACGTGGCCGGGCGGTGTGGACGATATCGGCGGAACGGATGCAGGCGTAGCGAAAGCACCGGGTCCCGCTCTGCGGGCAGGCGGTTGAGATCCTCGACGCCGCGCGGGGGCTCGGCGACGGCGATCTCGTGTTCCCGATGCGGGGCGGCCGGCCGATCGCGGCGTCGACGCTGCCGAGAATGCTCCAACTGCACGGGATCACGGCGGTGGCCAATGGGTTCCGGTCAAGCTTCCGGGACTGGGCGGCGGAGCGGACCGACCATCCGCGGGAGGTCATCGAGGCGGTGCTGGCGCACGTCGTGTCGAGCAAGGTCGAGGCGGCCTATGCGCGGTCGGACCTGTTCGAGCGGCGCCGGCGGCTGATCGACGACTGGGCAGCCTATCGGGAGTGAGAGTGCTGGCGGAACGAGCGACGTGCCGCGCAGGCTGAGGCGCCACGGAACCGGCAGCAACGTGGATCCGTCGGACGGCGTCGTCCATAATGGTCCCACAGTGGAAATCACCACGTCATGCCCAGGCAGAATCGCGTCCAGGACCCTTGGGTCGCAAGCGTTCCCGACGCGGATTTCCAGTCGCTCGTGGCTGAGATCGCCGAGCTTGCCTTCGGCGCGCACTAACGCGGTGACCGTGTCGCCAGCGCTCAGCGCGCGGCCAAGGACTT
The DNA here is from genome assembly GCA_965222265.1 of Vicinamibacterales bacterium. Lineage (GTDB taxonomy): Bacteria > Acidobacteriota > Vicinamibacteria > Vicinamibacterales > UBA8438 > JAAXGX01. Next base: position 1,671,454 of record CBDCTP010000003.1, on the reverse strand, counting down.
CTCGCCCGGTTCTCCCGTTGGCGCCCAGCAGAACGATGTTCACGCACACCTCTTCAGACGTGGCCACGACCAGCGCGCCGCCGAGCACCTCGGCCCCCTCGCTCTGCGGGTGCGGCGCTCAGTCCGGCAAGGCAAAGACGAACAGGTTGTTCCCGAAGCTCGGGCGCAGCTCGGGCGTCAGCGGCGCGAAGTACACGACGGTGCGCGAGCTGCCGGTGCTGACCGCGACGTACTGCCGGCCGTCGACTGCGAACGTGATCGGAAACCCGGTGATCGGTGAGCCCAGGTTGACCTCCCACAGCGAGTCTCCGGTCTCCGCGTCCAGGGCGCGGAACCGGCCGTTGAGATCGCCGCCGAACACGAGTCCGCCGGCAGTTGCGACGAGCGATGTGGTGGCGGCCCGCTGCTCGTATTTCCAGACGAGCTCGCCGGTCTCCGGGGAGATCGCCTGGACGGTGCCGAGCTGGTCGGTGCCGGGCGCGAGCTCGCTCCGCACGGCCAGCGCATAGAGCGAAGAGGCGACGCTGTCGCTCCCCGCCATGGCCATCATCCGCGCGCAGGCGTTGCGCAACGGGAAGTACATCAGCCCCGTCGCGGGGCTGTAGGCGCCTGCCTCCCAATCCTTGCCGCCCACCAGCGTCGGGCAGGCCAGCACCGTCTGGCCGGCGCTCGTGAAGACGACCTCCGCATTCTCCGTGACGGCGCCGGTGGCGCCGTCGATGTTGCTGATCACGTTCTGCGTGACCGTCGGCGTCGCCCACAGGAACTCGCCCGTTTCACGGTCGAGGGTATAGACGACGCCGGTCTTGCCGGGAATGCCGGTCACGACCTTGCGGACCTCGCCGTGCTGCAGCCGGGGATTGATCCAGCGCACCGCCGCCGGATCCGGCGCGACGGCCGTGTCTAGCAGCAGGCGCTCGAACGGGTGATCGAGGTCCCAGTGGTCGTTGAGGTGCTGGTAGTACCACACGATCTCGCCCGTGTCGGCGTCGAGCGCCAGCGTCGAGTTGTGGTACAGGTGCTTCTTGTCGGCCCCGCCGAGCATGAACTTCGGGGCGGGCGATGTCACCGACGTACCGATGTAAATGAGGTTCAGCGCCGGGTCGTAGCTGGGCACCATCCAGGCGCCCACGTGCTTGCGCTCCTCGAACGGCACATCGCCCCAGGTTTCGTCCCCCGGCTCGCCGGGCGCGGGAATCGTGCGCGTCCGCCACAGCTCCTCGCCGGTCCTGGCGTCGTGGGCCGTGATGACGCACGCGTCCGGACCGCCACTCGGGGCGCAGCTCCGGCCCGAGATGATCTTGCCGCCGGCGATGATGGGTCCGGACGTCTGGTTGGCGGGATGCGTCCGGTAGTCGAGAATCTGGGTCTCCCAGGCCAACCGGCCCGTTGCGGCGTCGAGGGCGAAGACGTAGTCGTCGACGCTGGTATCGATGATGAGGCCATCGTAGATGGCGAGATTCCGGTTGATCTCGGCGAGGACGGCGATGAAGTACTCGTCCACATCGGCTGGGAGCGAGCGCCGGTATTCCCAGATGAGATCGCCGGTCGCGCCGTCGATGGCCTGAATGACGTCGCGCGGGTTGGGCATGTACATGACGCCGTCATGGACGAGCGGCGTGCCCTGTTGGAGCCCTGGTCCGAGGCCTCGCGACCAGACCATCCGCAGATCGCGCACGTTGTCGCGATCGATCTGATCGAGCGGACTGTAGCCCCATCCGTCGAGCGTCCGCCGCCACATGAGCCAGTCGGCCGGATCGGGATCCTGCAGCACCGCGTCCGTCACCGGGACGATGCTACTACTCGACTGAGCGAGCGCCTGGCTCGCCGACAGCACAAGACACACCACGAGCGCCCAACGGATAGCAGACATACGCCCTCCAGGCCCCACTCTACACCTGAGCTTGCCGCTGGTAAACCGGCCTGCTTCCTCCAGCGGCGGCGAATCGGAAGGGTCACGACCGGCGCGGGCGGACGATGGCCTCGACCTGCGACAGGGTGTCCTCCAGCGTGCGCCCGGCGGTGTCGACGACATGCGCGGTCGTCCACGGCTCGTAGTGTCGGTCCAGCACCTGCTGCCAGGTCGGGAGCACGAGGCCGGAAATATCGGTGACGCGCGACTCGACCCGCTGGCGATGCCGGCGCTCGTCGCTGCAGACCACCTCGATCTCCACGAGCTCAACCGTCAGGCGCGCTGCGGTCGCGTGCCAGTAGTCGCGAGTAATCGCGATCGGATTGACCGAGTCGACGATGACCACGTGGCCGATGCGCAGATTGTCCTCGGCGAGATCGCGCGCTGCGAGGTATCCCTCCGGTCCCGACACCGTGAGGCCCGCGTTCCGCATCGCCTGCTCGATCGTGTCGATGCGCAGATGCACTGCCCCGATCCGCCGGGCCAGCGACGTGGCCAGAGTCGACTTGCCCACGCCCGGCAGGCCACCGAGGGCAATCAGCATCAACGGCTCCGGTCGACGGTCGCGCGGGTGTCGAGCACGGCGCCATGCTACACTCGCGCGCCATTGACTATGATTGGCCCGTGTCTCACTCAGGACTACGGCTCGGCATGCTGGCCGGCGCACTGATCGCGGCAGCACCATCGGGGAGGCGCTCGAGGACGAGCCGGGCATGGCGAACCGCAGCTTCGGACCCGGGTCGAGCCGGCCGATCGTCCGCGGGTTCGGCGGGGACCGGGTGCACATCATCGAGGACGGGATCCCGACGGGCGACCTCTCCAGCACGTCGGATCACCACGGCGTCACGATCGACCCGCACAGCGCCGAGCGGATCGAGATCACGCGCGGACCCGCCACGCTGCTCTACGGGTCGAACATCGTCGGCCTCATCAACCTGCTCACACCGCCCGAGAGCTACGGCGACACGCTGCTCCTACGTCTGGCCGCGCCAGCACGTGGCGCACGTCGTGTCGTTCACCGGGTACAATCTCACGAACGCGCTCTATCGGAACCACACGTCGTTCACCAAGGATCTGGCACCCGAGATGGGCCGCGGGGTGCGCGTGGGCTACTCGCTGCGGTTCTTCTGATTGCAGGAACAGAGGAGGGGCCATGCTCCGGCGTGGATCGGCGACAATCGGTTTCATGTGGCGAGGAATGCCAGCGGTGCTGCGTTCCGTGTTGCCCGTCGTAGCCCTGCTGGCACTGATCGCGGCGCCGGTGGCGGCGCAGCACCGTGTCAGCGATGTGGGCGGGCGCGTCTACGGGCTGGTCGGCGGCGGGTTCGGCGACGGCACGTTCGTAGCGACCGGAGCGGGCGCCGGTCTCCGCCTGACGCGGCATCTCGGCCTGGACGTGGACCTGATACACCTGCCGGGTGCCGAGGCCTCGGGAATGCCTGCATGGTTCGGCGGGGCCTCCGCGTCGCCCGCGGCCTTTCTCACGGGCGCGCTCAGCGATGGCTTCCCGTCGTTTCCGGGTGGCTTCGACCCGCTGTTTCCGTTCATTCGCATCGAGGATGCGCGACGGGACGTGACGGCGTTCCTGACGCGATTCACCGTCGAGTTTCCGGTCGCGAACGGCCGGCTCTTCCCCTATCTCACGGGCGGCGGCGGGGTGGGTCGCGTGACGGAACGCTTCAACGTCGTCGTCGATCCGATTCCCTGGTTCCCGTTCGGCCCGCCAAGTGTGCCATCGGTCGAGCACGCACCCGACGGCATCAACGGGGCACATTTCTTCGGCCGTTCCCTCCTTGCGTCGCCGACCGAGCACGCCGAGATCGGCCTGAGCCTCGTCCTCGGTGGCGGCATCGACGTCAGGCTGTGGCGCGGGCTCGGGCTCGGCGTCGACGTCCGCTGGCTGCGAATCCTCCGCAGCTTCGACGCCCTCGACACAGCCCAGGTGGCCTCGCGGGTGAGCTATCGGTTCTGAGAGGGCAGCGTGGCGTCGAGCGTTCGCGCCGCGGCCGAAAGGGTCGCGCCAACGCGCAGGGGGGAATGCGGAGCAGCCCTGCATGCGGCGGCGCGCCATTGGCTATGATTCCAGGAACAGAGGAGGGCTCATGCCCGCATTCGCTTGGCCGTCGTTCCGGGTTCGGTTGGAGCTTGTCGCGTGCTGCGTCGCCGCCGCGCTGGCGGTCGTGACGGTGGCTCCCGTTCTGGCGCAGGAGGACCGCATCCGGCCGGTCACCGACGCGGAGCTGGAGAATCCGAGTCCCGACGAGTGGCTGATGTGGCGCCGGACGCTCGACGGCTGGGGCTACAGCCCGCTCGACCAGATCGACCGCGACAACGTCGACCAGCTCCGGCTGGTGTGGACGCGCGCGCTCGCATCGGGGCGCCAGCAGGGGACGCCGCTCGTGCGCGACGGGGTGATGTTCATGCCGAACCCGCGCGACATCATCCAGGCGCTCGACGCGGTGACGGGCGACCTGCTCTGGCAGCACACCCGCCCCCGCCCGGACGACCTGGGCGAGTACATGATCGGCGGGACCCTGACCGAGACCAACCGGAACCTGGCCATCCACGGCGAGCTGATCATCGACACGAGCATGGATGACCACATCTTCGCGCTGCACGCGGAGACGGGCGAGGTGGTCTGGGACACGGAAATCCTCGACTACCGGGTGAACCCGGCCAACCAGACGTCGGGTCCGATCGTGGCGCTGGGGAAGGTGTTCTCGGGGCGGAGCTGCGACCCGCGCGGCGGTCCGAACGGCTGCATCATCACGGCGCACGACCCGGCGACCGGCGCGGAGCTGTGGCGGCGGCGGCTCATTCCGGGTCCGGGCGAGCCGGGCGACGAGACGTGGGGCGACGTGCCGTTCGAGGAGCGCCGGCACGTGGGCTCGTGGATGGTGCCGAGCGTCGACCCGGCGCTGAACCTGGTCTACGTGGGCACGTCGGTCACGTCGCCCGCGCCGAAGTTCATGCTCGGCGGCGTCGACCTGACCCACCTGTACCACAACTCGACGCTGGCGCTGGACGCGGACACGGGGGAGATCGTCTGGTACTACCAGCACCTGAACGACAGTTGGGATCTCGACCACCCGTTCGAACGGTTGCTGGTCGACACGCCGGTGCGTCCGGACCCGGCGGCGGTGAGCTGGATCAACCCGCGGCTGAGCCCGGGCGAGGAGCGCCGCGTGGTGACGGGCATCCCGGGCAAGACGGGGGTCGTCTACACGCTGGACCGGGCGACGGGGGAGTTTCTGTGGGCGACGCCGACGATCACGCAGAACGTGATCAGCGGCATCGACGGGGCGACCGGAACGGTGACAGAGAACGCGGAGTTGGTGTTCACCGCCAGCGGCCAGACCGTGCTGGCCTGCCCCCATGCCAGCGGCGGCAAGGACTGGGAGGCGGGCGCCTACAGCCCGCTGACGAACACGATGTACATGCCGCTGCGCAACGTCTGCGCGCGGATGCAGGCCACCACCGTCGAGGACGGCGACGAGTCCAACCGGCTGTACGCCATCGCCTGGCGCAGCCAGCTCGCGCCGGGCACCGACCAGGTGGGCGCGGTGCACGCGGTCTCCGCCGAGACAGGCGAGGTGGTCTGGAAGTACGAGCAGCGGGCGGCCACCATGGCGCTGGCCGCGACCGGCGGCGGGCTCGTGTTCGGCGGCGACGTCAACGGCCGGTTCCGGGCCTTCGACCACGAGACGGGCGAGATTCTCTGGGAGATCAACCTCGGCTCGCCCGTCTCCGGCTTCCCGATCACCTACGCGGTCGCCGGCCGGCAGTACGTGGCGGTCAGCACCGGCACCGGCCGCTTCCTCGAGCTGACACCGGAGCTGCGCCCCAGCTTCGGCAACAACCTGTTCGTGTTCGCTCTGCCTTGACAACCAATGCTGTTCCGATAGTGTCCAGCCGCGTGCGGTAAGGGGGCTCTCCTCAAACAGGTGTGGGTGGGTTGAGGTCGATGGGCGCGACCGGGAGTAGCTACGAGACGGCCCGCCTGTCAACGCGCTGCGCGCGTTCTCCGCTTCGCTGCGAGCCTGTCGGGTGACAGGCCGACCGTCGCTCCGCTGAGGGTGCAGTTATGGGCCTTGCGGCCCGGGCTGGACCGAAGCGTCCGGGCGGTCGAGAGGTTGTGTCGCCGACAGCGGGCGTCTACGGCGGGATGGGCTGGCCGGCCTCCCGTCGGCCGACGGAAGTCATTGAAAACGCAGGGGCTTCCTGTTCTCATTGGTGTTGCAATAGGACAACCAATGAGGAGGAGGACAGCCCCATGCGTGTGACCACACTACTACGCCGACTGCTGGGAGTCACGCAGTTGTGCGTCGAGCAGGTGCGCATCGGGACGACTGGGATGTTGAGCGTGTCGGCGCGGCCGTCGTGGCGTCGGTCCCGGTGCGGGGCGTGCGGTCGCCGGGCGGTGCGCTACGACCGGCAGCCAGCTCGGTTGTGGCGCCATGTGCCGTGGGGTCGGGTCACGGTGTGGCTGCGGTATGCGCCGTGGCGGGTATCGTGCGGTCGCTGCGGGGTTCGGGTCGAGCAGGTGTCGTGGGCGGCGCACGGCAGCGCGTTCACGGCGCCGCTCGAGGAGTTGGCGGCCTATCTGGCGCAGGTGACGGACCGGACGACGGCGAGTCGCCTGGTGGGGATTTCGTGGCCGGCGGTCGGCGGCATCGTCGAGCGGGTGGTGGCTCGCCGGCTGGACTCGACGCGGCTGGCCGGGCTGCGGCGGATCGGCATTGACGAGTTCAGCTATCGGAAGCGGCACCACTATCTGACGGTGGTGGTCGACCATGACCGCCGGTGCGTGGTCTGGGCCGGGCCGGGGCGCAGCGCCGAAACGCTGGGGACATTCTTCGACCTGTTGGGAGCGGCCGGCTGTGCCCGGATCGAACTGGTGACGGCCGACCTGGCGGCGAGCTACCGCAAGGCGGTGGCGGCGCGGGTGCCGCAGGCGCGGGTGGTCTACGACCGATTTCACGTCGAGCGGCTGGCCGCCGACGCGGTCGACGAGGTCCGCCGCACGGAGCAACACCGCCTGGGGAAGACGTCGGGCAAGGTGCTCAAGAGGACGCGCTATGCGCTGCTGAAGCACCCGGCGCGCCTGAAGCCGGGTGAAGCGCGACGCCTGGCACGATTGCGCCGGCAGAACCGGGTCCTGGACCGCGCCTACGAGTTGAAGGAGTACCTGGCGACGATCCTCGAGCAGGCCAAGCCCGACGAGGCCGACCAACTGCTCGACCAGTGGTTGGACTGGGCGGCGCGGTCACGTCTGGCGCCGTTCGTCAAGCTGGCGCGGACGGTCCGGAAGCACGCGGCGGGGATCCTCGCCTACCTCGACACGAAGATGACCAACGGGCGGGTGGAGGGGATCAACAACAAGCTGCGGGTCATCGCGCGGCGCGCCTACGGCTTCCACTCGCACGGACCGCTCATCTCCATGCTGTATCTCTGCTGTGGAGGCATCGAGCTGGCGCCACCGCTACCCACACGAATTTGAGGAGATTCGGTAAGGGCCATAAACTGCGCGTCAACATCGACTACCATCGCCGACGTTGTCTTCAAACTCTACTGGTGGTGCCGTAAGGCTCCGGCAACCGAGGTTCTCGAGCATCTCGCGCCCGAGCACCGGCGCAACGAGACGAGACTCCTACGCGGGCTATGGACTGCTAATCCGTCGGACTATCCCCTCACCTCTCTGCCCGCTACATTCCGCGGCTCGATTGCCCAACGGCCGCCTACCTGATCGACTCTCATCGGTCGGAATAGGGCGGTATCTGCGCGGCATCAAAGGGAACCGGGTCAGGAACCGGCAAGCCACGTGCTTTCAGCAGCGCACGAAGTTGGGCAGCTACAGCCGGACCGAAGTGCAGGGCAGTACCAGCTTCCACCATCACACCGTCCGCGACCCGCAGGGGGGTCCAGCCGTTGTTGTTCACAACATCCAGATCCAGCTGAGGGTTCGCGGCGAGCAGTAGCTCCACCGCGCCAGGCGAATCCCAGTATGCCGCACCATGTAGTGCAGTGTCTCCGTTCGCGTCAATGGTCGTTGGATCCCCGCCGGCCTCCAAGCAGAGCCGTACCGCTTCGGCGGACTCCTCCGCCGTTCCCGGATTTTCACCAGGGTTGTACAAGCCGACTCCAGCAGCAGCCATCAGCGGCGTCGTTCCGTCCTCATTCGGCAACAGAGGATCGGCACCGCTCTGCAGGAGGAGGCGGATCAGGTCAACATCAACCCGATGAGCGGCTAAGAACAAAGGTGTCGTACCAGTAACTCTCAAGAGGTTGCGGCCAGTAACGGTACGCGGTGCCCGCTGTGTTGTAACACGCGCGTTGATGTCAGCGCCACGTGCTAGAAGCTTCTCGACGAGGCTGAGACTGTCGACGCGGCCCTTTGGTGCTTGGAAGACGGTGTTGAATCCTCGATTCGGTCTGCGCGTCCACACGATCTGATGCAGGGCGGTCCACCCTTGTGCGGCAGCGTTCGGGTCGGCACCGTGGTCGAGCAGAAATGCAGCCATCTCGTACCGGGCACTCATGACCGCGAGAACCAAGGCGCTCGTGCCATCCGCCAACGTCTCGTTCACACTTGTCCCAGCCTCAAGGAGCACTTCAGCAGCGTCAATCGCCCCCGCGCGAGCGGCGAACGTGAACGCCGTAAACCCCCTGTTGCCCAACTCCGCGACACCGGGACTTACCTGAGAGCGAGCCGCGATGTCTGCGCCACCTGCGATGAGAGCCTTCACGGCTGCTGCATTGTTTTCCGCCGCGGCCCACATCAGCGCCGTCTGTCCTTTCCACTCTTCCGTCGCGTTCACATCGGCTCCGCGGGCAAGCAACTGCCGTACGACATCAGCGTTCCCGGTGCGCGCGGCTGTCATGAGGGCGGTCTCTCCACCCGGCTGAGTAGTCTCAGGATCCGCGCCGGCGTGCAGCAGCTTCGCAACCATTGCCTCGCTTCCATTGAGACACGCGAGCGAAAGCGGAGCGACGCCGTACCGATTCATAGCGCGCACGTTGGCGCCTGCGCGAATCAGGAGATCCGTCACGTCCACGCGATCGCGGTTCACGGCCCAGTGCAGAACAGTCGTTCCGTCAACCTCCGAAGCATTCACGTCGCCGCCCTTGTCGAGCAACGCGCGCACGGCCGCAGCGTCGCCGTCTTTGACGGCTTCAATCAACGGAATGTCCTGCCCAGCCGCACCCACGCCCGACATGGCGAGTAGTGCCACGACCAGACAACACTTCAGGCATTTTCTCGACATATCAACTCATCTCCTGGTCGTTCATCTCCCTGAATCCCGCCCTTCGTCGGCTCATGCCTCGGCACCCGGACGATCTGTCGCTTCTCATTCAGCGATCAGTCCTGCGACGAGCGATGGCCCCCCTTCAGCCCAACGGGTCGCTGAAGTCGGGGTCGCTGAAGTCAACCTTGCCGGTGCTGTCGCCGAGCCGACCCGGATGAACACCGACCTTGTCGAGCATACTCACGAGAAGATTCGACATCGGCGGGTTCCCGGCGACCGCCATGTGACGGCCTCCCTTGACCTTACCGGAACCACCACCGACAACGGCCAGCGGAACGTCGACGTGCGAATGTAGCTGCGAATCGCTCAGACCGCCGCCATACAACATTAGCGTGTGGTCCAGCAATGTGCCGTCGCCCTCGGGCGTTGACTGCAGCCGCTTCAGAAAATGGGCGAACAACTCCATGTGGTAAGCGTTCAACTTCGCGAGTCGCTCCATGTCCTCGGGGCGATTGCCGTGGTGCGATGCCGAATGGTGGCCTTCGGGAATGCCGATTTCCGGGTACGGTCGACCGCCCAACTCCCTGCCAAACATGAACGTGAAGACGCGCGTGAGATCGGCTTGGTACGCGATCCACTGCAAGTCGAACATCAGTTTGACATGATCTGCGTAGTTTTCAGGTACGCCACCCGGCGGCTGCATCAATTCCGGTGGCGGTTGCGTGAGCTCAAAATTGCTCTCCAGCTTTTGGATGCGCTTCTCGACCTCCCGAATCGCCTCAAAGTACTCGTTTGACCGCGCTTGGTCGCGCACCCCGAGCCTTCCCAGAAGCCGGCTCATCTCCTCGCCTACGTCATCGAGGATGCTTCGGTCCGTTTGTATCCCACTCAGCCGCTCTGTCGCAGTGCTGCCGTCACCGAACAACCGCTCAAATACGATGCGCGGCATGTTTTCAATAGGTGCAGGGGTCGTGGGAGTTCGCCATGAGATGGTGTTCTGGTAAAGCTGGCTATAGCCGTTCTCGCCGATGCCGACGAGGTACTCCAGGTCGATGCCGAGCTCCAGCGAGGGCAAGGCTGTCTCCTTGCCGAGTACTGCGGCGGCCATCTGGTCGGCCGTCGTGCCGGCTCGCACATCAGCCCCTTCCGTCTTCAACGGATGCGTACCGTTCAGCCACGCTGAGCAGGCGCGCGTGTGATCGCCGGAGCCATCTCCCAGGGATTCGGCCATCGGCAGACTCATCCCGCTCACCACCGTCAACTGGTCGCGAAACGGCGCCAACGGAGTCAGAATCGGCGACAGCTCGAAGTCGCTACCTACAGCCTTCGGTTTCCAATAATTGACGCCGAGGTGGTTCATCGACACGCCGTTTGGCACATACAGGAACCCGAGCCGACGAATGGAAGCGGTCAGCGTTTGGGCGGAGACCCCCGGGATCATCGCCTCCAGCAGCGGTAACCCGACCGTGGCACCCATACCACGGAGGAACGTCCGTCGTGGCAACGCCTTCCTGGTAACGAACCTCATGACCCTGATCTCCTTCTCATCTGAAACGGCACGCTCTCCGTGACACCGAGAACAAGCGCAGACAGACGGTAATCGCTGCGGGCAACTTCGCCCGTAATCGCCCGCACGGCGGGCGCGTCGTAGTACTCGAGGCCGCGGCCCAGGGCGTAGGTGAGCAGCTTTTCCGTCATGGTGGCAACGAAGCGATCCGACCGTGCCATCAAGGCCTGCTTCAATTCGGGTACGGTGTTGAACTCTGTGCCATCCGGAAACGCCCCAGAACTATCGATCGGGGCGAAGGAGGCTGCCCGCGCGTCGCCCGTGACCTCGACCTCCCGCCAGCGTCCGGCGGAATCGAAGTTCTCGAGCCCCAAGCCCAGCGGATCCATTTGTGAGTGACAACTCGCACACACCGGATTCTCACGGTGTTCGGCGATCCGCTGGCGCATCGTCCTCGCCACCGGGCCATCGCCGGTCTCCTCCGGGAGCGGAGGTACGTCAGCGGGAGGCTCTGGTGGGGGCGAGCCGAGGATGTTCTCGAGAATCCATTTGCCACGAACGACGGGAGACGTACGATTCGCCAGCGACGTCACCGCGAGGATGCTCGCCTGCCCCAGCAGCCCGCCACGCACGCTGCCCTCCGGGAGGGTGACGCGCCTGAAGGTGTCCCCGTACACGTTCGGAATGCCATAGTGTTTTGCCAGGCTTTCGTTCAAGAAGGTATAGTCTGCCGTCAGAAGATCCAGAACGCTCCGATCTTCCCGCATGATGTGTTCGAAGAAGAGCTCCGTCTCCCGCTTCATGGCTCTGCGCAAGGCCTCGTTGAAATCGGGATACGTGTACAAGTCTGGCGTCAAGGCGGGCACGTTGCGCAAGTACAACCACTGGCCGACGAAGTTGTCGACCAGCGCCTGCGAGCGGCTGTCGGCCAACATCCGCCGAACCTGTGTCTCGAGCACGACCGGGTCCTTGAGCCTGCCCTGCGTCGCGAGGTCGAGCAGTTCGTCGTCGGGAATGCTGCTCCACAGGAAGAACGACAGACGAGACGCGAGCTCGACATCGCTCACGTCATAGACCTCCAAGTCGATGTTCTCTGGGTGACTCGCCTGGACGACCGCGACGACCGCCGGGGAGCGTGTGCCAGACGCGACGTTGGGCGGATCAGCTTCCGTACGGAAGAGAAATTCCGGGCTTACAAGCAGTCGTCGGATCGCCAATTCGATACCTGCCTCGAACCCCCCGGTCGCGTGACCTTGCTCGTAAAACCGGAGCGGTCCTTCCAGATCCGCAGCAGTCACGGGCCTCCGATAGGCGCGCCGAGTCAGTGTCGAGAGGATGGTCTCTGCGCACGCCAACTCTTCAGAAGGATCCGCCGGATAGCATTGAAAGATCTGCTGACGACTCGGCGTGTCACCCCGGCCTCGGACCTGAAACGGGCCACTGATGTCGACCCGACTGAGGTACGCGCCCTTCCGTGAACCCCAAAGGGTCTCTCCCCCCGCCGGATAGGGGTGCAAGTACGGTTCGTTCAAAGACTCGAGCAACGCGGGCACCCTGTTGATAAATGTCACTGACACGTTGCGCGGGCCAGCCTCTGCAAAAAAGCGAACTTGCCAATCTGCGTCTACCAAGCTTCGATCCGCTTGTCGGTAGCGTCGAGGCTCTGGTTGTGGGGGCTGCTCGTCACGCGCCTGGTCTCGACTCGGTCGTGGGTTGCGGACCCGAGGCGCCAGATCTGCCCGATCCGTCGCAGGCAACGTAAACACCTGAAGCGGCTCGCCATCCAACGCGACCTCAAGCTGCTGCGGCACATCATACCGAGGGACATCAACTCCGCCCGCCCCCACGGCTTCGCGCGCCAGACGCACGCGGATGGTGTACTCTCCGTCGCCGGGAAAGTTGTAACGGATCAGCGTCCCACCGCGGGTGCCGAACGGCAGACCGTCGACTCGGTCGTCCTGAGGCAAATCAGCTGCCACCCGGAAGACATCGTAGTTCGGCGCTGACGGAGGAGTTCCGACGGCGGCGCGGCTGATGTTCTTTGCCGCGGTAAGGTATCGCTCCATCAACGTCGGCGGGACTTGGAGAACGCCAGCTATGTTGTCGAAGCCATAGCTCGAGCCATCAGCCGGAAGCAGCGAGGCCACGTCGACGTCAAGGCCGAGAAGGTCGCGAACCGCGTTTCGGTACTCAGCCCGGTTCAGACGGTGGAACGTTTCCGTTCTGCCCGGATTGGGTTGAGCGGCGGCCGCGCGGTCAAGCTGCGTCTCGAGCCACGACACAAAGGCCGCGGACGTCGTTCGGTCAGGGCGGGGCGCTCCCGGTGGAGGCATGAGACCGCCGTGAAGCTTCCGCACGACTTTCTCCCAGGTCTCGGCATCCGCGCTGACGTCGCCGAGGTCCGCAGTCTCAAGAACGAGCCCGCCCGTTTGCAACCCTTGGTTGTGGCAGGTCACGCAATACTGCGTGATGAAGGCCCGCTGAGCGGGAACGGCGGCGGGCGTTGTTGACGATTGCGGCTGCTGCCCTGCAGCTTGGATGTGGGCGACTCCCGTGATTAGCGCAAGACACCCCACGTACCCAATGATCGTGAGACCCATAATCCGCATGCGCCATACAGGGAGTGACGCTCGTGACGCAAGGCTCTTCATAAGACCAGCTCCCATCGTGGCTGAGCGAGACTAACGCTGCCGTGATGCCCGTCATTCGGGACCGGACGCTACCGGCAAGGGGCTATCTCCTGATGAAGCCCACGTAGGCGTAGCACCAGCGCTCCCACGAGTTCCACGCTCTGCCTACCGGCTCCAGGGCGGCACGATCTGGTTGGTCCGGGCGTACGCGATGAGCTGGCCGAGATGCTCGTGCATGTCGCCGGCCACGAACAGCACCAGCTCCGGCGTCGTGCGCTCCTGGCCGAACAGCTCCCGCGAGCCGACCAGCGTCGCCGGGTCGATCGCTTCGAGCGCCTCCTGGGTATGGGCGAAGCCCTTGGTGAGGTGGTCGATGACCTGCGCCTTGTCCGTGATCTCGGCGAGCGCCTGCATCTCCGGGAAGGTCATCGCCGTCTCGGCGCCGAGCGCCATCGGCGCGAACGCGTAGCCCTCGCCGGCGATGAGCATGAGCACTTCCGAAACCGAGCGGACGCCCTCCATCGGCCGCCACGTGTAGGTCTCTGCGGGGAAGGCCTCGGCGAGCCCGAGGAACTTCTCGCGCATCACCTCGATGTCGGCGAGAAAGGCTGCCTTGACCGCTGCCTCGGGCGTCAAATCCTGCGCAGCGCTTGCAGCGGGCATGCCGGCCAGCAGGAGGCCCGCCAGGGCCGTGGTCAGGAGGAGGCGTCCGCTGCGGGTCGAGAAACGCTGCGTCATGATGGCTGGTCCTTTCGGTCGGTCCGCATCTTGTGGTCTCGGGAAGGCGTCTTCACTGTTGCCCGCTCGGGAACACGTTTCCGGGCGGTCCGTACTGGTAGTACGCGCCGAGCGTCGCGATGCGGTCCATGTCCGGATACAGTACGCCGATCGCCGGCGCGTCCCGGCTGCCGCGCGGAGAGTACCAGACGGCGCCCTCCCGCGTCACCTGGATCTTCGGCGAGTCGGCGCCCGGCTGGGGCTTCGGATAGAACGTGAACGTCTCCTCGCGGGGGTCGAAGCGCCAGATCGACGCCCCGTGGTCGCCGTCGTTGCCCTGCCCGACGTCGGCGGCCCAGATGTTGTCGTCGGCGTCCACCGCCACGTCGTAGGGCGCGGCGTCCTGCTGCGGGATGGTGTGCTCGGTCATCCGTCCCGTCGACTGCTCCAGCTTCACCAGCTTGCCGGGGCGCGGGCCCGCCTGATAGATGCCGAACCAGACGTTGTTCTGCGAGTCGACGTTCGGGCGCCGCACGTGGCCGGGGTAGGTCGGCGGCGTGAACTCGGTCCACTGGTTGGTCGTGGTGTCGAACTTCGCCACCTTGCCGGCGTTCCACAGGCCGACCCAGATGTTGTCGTTGCGGTCGGGCACCACGCCGTACGGCACGGCCCCGGGCATGGGGATGGGAAACACGGAGACCTTCCCGGTTGCGCGCTCCCACTTGCTCAGGGCGCCGCCCATGATCCAGCCGACGTAGATGTTGCCCCTGGAGTCGATGGCGAGCGACTGCATCCACTTGTGCGCGTTCCGGACGACGTTGTCCGGATCCATCGGGATCTGGTGCTTCCACTGCCCGGTTTCCGGGTCGAGGCCCAGCAGCCGCTTGACTTCCGAGGACTGCACGCCGCGGTGCTCGGGCACCCAGATGATGCCTTCCCGGTCGACGTTGACCTCGTGGATGCCGTTCTTGGGGTCCGGCAGGACATGGTCGGTGAAGGCGCCGGTCCGGGGATCCAGCTTCACCACCCGGTGCGGGTAGCCGCGGTCTGTCAGCCACACGTTGCCGTGCCGGTCGAACCGTACGTCCTGACCCACCCGGCGTCCGACGAAGTTGCCGGACAGGCCGGCGAACTCCGGGGCGTTCACGCCCTCGCCGGGGGCATCCTCGGGCAGGTAGTACTCGACGTACATCGCCTTGCCGAGGGCCTCCTCGTCCACCGGCATCTGCTGCTCGATGCGGATGCGGCGCGGCGGAGCGTCGGGCCCGAAGTGCTCGACGAGATAGGCGAGCAGAATCTCGCGATCCGCCACCGAGAAGCGGCGCTGCGCGTCGCGGTACGAGATGATGCCGTCGCCGTAGGAGAGGGACGGGCGGTTGGGGATCGCCTTGCCGAACATCTTGTCGATGGCTGCCTCCCACGCCGCGCGGCGGGTCGGCCGCGACGACAGGAAGTTCCCGCCGTGACAGGGCATGCAGGTCCGCTCCGCGATGTCGCGGCCCGGCCCCGGCGGATACAGCTCGTCGTAGGGCTGCTGCTCCGTGGCGGCGCGCGCCGCCGGCATCTCCCCGCCGCCGCCCGGCGCGGTCGGCGTCCGGTCGCCGGTCGCGGCCCGCAACGACAGGTCCAGGCTGGCGCTGTCACCCGCGTTCAGCACCAGGCGCTGCACGTCGGATTCGAGCCCGGGCGCTCGGACCGAGACCTCGTAGGCGCCGGGAAAGAGCGCCACAGCGCGATACCGCCCGGCCTGCGTGTACACCATGTGCAGGATGCGCCGGTCCACGTTCCGGATGTAGACCCGGGCGACCGTGAACGGCGCCGTCGCCGCCACCATCCCCGAGAGGGCCGCCCTGCCGTCGATCGGCGAGCCGGCCTGGGCCGCTGGCCGCGCGCCCAGCGGGCCGGCCGCACAGACCGCCACCAGCGCGGCTGCCAGGGCCGCGATCGACGCGCGCCGCGCTGCCGCCCGGCGCCGCATCCCGTCCGTCGTTGCCGCATTCGTCCAGGCTTTCTTCATGGCGATCCTCCAGCGAGCCGCGGCTGCCTGCGCGGGTTCGACTCCATCACCGGCGATCATACCCGGCGTCGCGTCGCCGGCAGGATCCGTTTTCGGATTGCCGTGCGGGTGCTCGGGCTGCTCGTGAGGCGTGGCGCCGCCCGCAGCGGCTACCATGACTCTGGTGTGCCGGCCGATCCGGCCGCGCCTCTGAGCCTGTCTGCTGATGCTCGTCAGGTGAACCGACAATTGGCGTATGCCGTGGTGGCGGACGGAGGAACCGACCGGCTCCTCATCCCGATTATTCAGTGGGCGGTACATCGACTCGACCCGGCTGTGGAGATACTCGAACTGGAATTTCGAAAGCGAAGCGGGGGCGTCGCTGAGTTCCTCGCTGCCTACGGAAGCGGGGCGATGCTGATCCGCTCGCCAGACTAGTCAGGGCTCGAGTCCGGAGGACGCGTGCCAGGGGCGCGGCGGCGAGGACAGCCTTCAGGCGTCGCGCCCGGCCGCGGCCAGCGCCAGGTCCGGTGCGGATCCGGGTGCAACTCCCGCCCGGCGCAGCATCCGCAGGCCGTTGAAGGTCACCAGCAGAGTCGCGCCCATGTCGGCGGCCACGGCCATCCAGAGCGTCGCGGCGCCGAACGTCATGAAGGCGAGGAAGAGCGCCTTGGAGCCGAGCGCCAGGGTGACGTTCTCGATGATCACGGAGCGGGCCCGCCGGGCGTGACCGACGAGGAACGGCAGCGTCCGCAGATCGGGCTGCAGCAGGACGACGTCCGCCGATTCGACGGCCACGTCGGTGGCGTTGCCGCCGAGGGCGATGCCGACCGAGGCGGCCAGCAGCGCCTGGCTGTCGTTGATGCCGTCGCCGACCATCGCGATCGGTCCGTGGCTGGCGGACAGCTCGCGGACGGCCCGAGCCTTGCCGTCGGGCAGCAGCTCGGCGCGGACGTCCGCCACGCCCACCCGCTCTCCGACGCGGTTGGCCGTGACGGCGTTGTCACCGGTGAGCAGCACCGACCGCAGGCCCTGGGCGTGGAGCTGCGACACGCTGTCGGACGCCTCGGCCCGCACCGGGTCGGCCACGGCAATCAGCGCCCAGACGTCGTCCCCCGCGCCGCAGGCGACGACGGTGCCGTCGGGCCGCTGCATCTCCGCGAGTGCCCGGTCGACGTCGCTGCTGCCCGTCTTCTCGCGCGCGAAGCGTGTGCTGCCGACCCAGAACGGCCGGCCGTCGACGAGCGCCTCGGCGCCGCGTCCCTCGACGGCCTGGAAGTCGGTCAGTGCCGCGGGCTCGGTGCCGCGCGCCCGGGCGTAGCGGACGATGGCGCGCGACAGCGGATGCTCGCTGCGCATCTCGATGGCCAGCAGCCGGGCCAGGATCTCGGGCTCGGTCCAGCGGCCGGTCGGGCGCAGCTCGCGCACGTCGGGCTCGCCGCGGGTGACGACGCCGGTCTTGTCGAACGCCACGGTTCGCAGGCGCGCGAGCCCCTCCAGGTGGGCGCCGCCCTTGATCAGTGCGCCGTGCCGCGTCGCCGAGGCGATGGCGGCCGCGATTGTCGCCGGGGTCGAGATCACCAGCGCGCACGGGCAGGAGATGAGCAGGATGAGCATCCCCTGGTAGAACCAGTGTTCCAGATCGGCGCCGAACAGCAGCGGCGGTCCGACGACGACGGCCGCGGCCACCGCGAACATCAAGGGCGTGTAGTACAGCGCAAAGCGGTCGATGAAGCGCTCGGTCTGCGCGCGGTGGTGATGGCTTTCCCCGACCATGCGGATGATGCGGGCCAGCGTGGTGTCCGAGGCGGGCCGCGTCGTCCGCAGCTCGATCACCCCGTGGCCGTTCACCGTCCCCGCGAACACCGGATCGCCGGCGGTCTTCCAGGCCGGCACGGACTCGCCGGTGACGAGCGCCTGGTCGATGTAGGAGTTGCCGTCCGTCACCTCGCCGTCGCAGGGAATCCGCTCGCCGGGCCGCACGCGCACGCGGGCGCCGACCGTCACGCGGTCCACCGGCATCCGGTGCTCGTGGTCGCCGTGCACTACCGCGGCCGTGGCGGGCGAGATGCGCAGCAGCGAGCCGATGGCATTGCGGGCGCGCCGGGCGCTCCAGTTCTCGAGCAGCCCCGACAGCCCGTACAGGAACGCCAGCGTGGCCGCCTCCGCCCACTCCTCCAGGACGACGGCGCCGATCACCGACACCAGCACCAGCGCGTTCATGTCCGGCCGCAGGCGCCGCAGCGACGCGACGGCCTGCGGGAAGGAGGGCAGGAGGCCGGCGACGATGGCCAGCCCGAGCAGCGCGACCACCGGGTAGTCCACCCCGTGCTCGCCGTGGCTGTGCGACAGCACGGTCTCCAGCAGTCCGCCGCCCGCGACGGCAACGTGCAGCGCCAGCCCGCCGGCCAGCGCGAGGCCGCTCGCCGCCCCCAGCGCGCGGCGTCCGTGCCGGTCCCACCACGATTCGGCCGGCGCGCCCGATTCCGTCCACGGCTCGGCGTGCATCCCGAGGCGGGCGACCGCGTCGGCCACCTGGTCCGGGCCGAACGTGTCGGTGTCGGCGTCCACCGTCATCCGGCCGTCGATGACGTGGAAGCTGATCCCGTGGACCCCTTCGCGCCCGGACAGCGCGCGCCGGATCAGGGACGCTTCCTCCGTACAGTCCAGGCCCTCGACCCGGAAGTCCCTCTGTTCTCTGATTGCTCGGCCCTCGCCGCGGGGAGGCAGTCCCCAGTCACTCCATCATACGCGACGGCCGGCCCGTACCCGGTTTGGGTCATTGATGGCCGCGGCCGGCACATGACCCTGTTCAGCACGCTGACGGCCCGCGATGCTAGACTGCCCAGCTCGGCATTCCGCGGGCCATAGGAGGGGCGCGTGAGACGAGGATACTTCGCACTGCTGCTTACCGCGGCCGCCGTTGCGCTGGCGCCGCTGCCCGGCTTCGCCCAGTCGTCCGACGTGCCCCGCACGGCGTGGGACGAGCCCGACCTGCAGGGCGCCTGGGACTTCGCGACGCTCACGCCCATGGAGCGCCCCCCGGAGTTCGCCGACAGGGCCACGCTGACCGAGGAGGACGTCGCGAACATCGTGGCCCGCTCCGCGCAGTTCACGCAGTTCCTCTCCGAGAACGGGACCGGGTCGAGCGACACGCGCACGGGCACGTACGACGAGTTCCGGTTCGACTTCGGGTCGGATGTCTCGCCGGAACGCGCGCCGCAGAGCGCGCCTCGGCGGGAGCGGCGCGGGGCGATGGGGTCCCCGCAAGCGGACGCCGGGGGTTCGGGCAAAGCCCCGTCTGATTGAAGACGCCGACCATGCGGGTCGCGACGACCACCATCGTGCTCGCCGCCGCGGCGGCCGTCGTGACGGCCGCGCCTGGCTCGGCCAGCGCCCAGAACGCCGGCGCGGCCGGTCGGTTCGACTGGCCGTCGCACAACCTCGACCTGTACGGCGGCCGCTACGCCCCGCTCGACCAGATCGACACGTCGAACGCCGGGCAGCTCGAGCTGGCCTGGTCGGTCGCGATGGAACGCGACCACGTCATCACGCAGGTCACGCCCCTCGTCGTCGACGGCGTCCTGTACTTGAACGACGCGGCCGGCGCCGCCTTCGCGCTCGACGCGGCGACCGGCGAGCGGCTGTGGACGAGCGACTTCGGTCCCGACACGATCTCGAAGCGCGTCGCCCGCCCGCGCGGGCCCGGATATGGCGGCGGCCGGCTCTACCCGTTCTACGGCACCACCGTCTTCTCCGTCGACCCGGCGACCGGCGAGCCGGACCCGGCGTTCGGCGACGGCGGCCGGATCGACATCGTGGCGGCCGCGCTGCACCACAAGTATCCCGACGACTACCCGCCCGACCTCGACCCGGCCACGCTGGGTCACCAGATGATGGCGCCGCCGGCCTACCACGACGGCGTGCTGTACGCCGGGGTCGGGCTGTCCGACCAGCACATCCCGGGCGGCCTGGTCATCGCGTTCGACGCGAGCACGGCTGCCGTCCGCTGGGTCTTCAACACCATTCCGCAGCGGCCGGCCGACGAGGGGTACGACATCGCGCGCCCGACCTGGGGCGACGGCCTGCGGGCCGGCGGCGGCGTGTGGACGGTGCCGGCGCTGGATCCGGCGCTGGGCCTCGTCTACGTGAACGCCGGCAATCCGTCAGCCGACTACGACGGGTCCGGCCGGCCGGGCATGAACCTGTTCACCAACGCGACCATCGCGCTGCGCATGGAGACCGGCGAGATTGCCTGGTACTACCAGGCGATTCACCATGAGGTATGGGACATCGACCACGTGACCGGGCCGCTTCTCTTCGACGCCAGCCGTGGCGGACGGACCGTGCGAGGGGTGGCCGCGGGGGGGAAGAACTGCCTGCTGTACATGTGGGAACGGGCGACCGGCGAGCCGATCAACCCGATGGTGGAGATGGTCGTGCCGACCGAGACCGACGTGCCGGGCGAGCAGATCTGGCCCACCCAGCCGTTCCCCTACAACGCGCGCGGCGTGCTCATGGCGCCGTTCTGCAACACGTTCCCGATCGTCACCGATCCTGCCGACCGTCCCCTGACCCGGCAGCTCTACACGCCCTATTCGATGACCCGCGGCTACATCGTGGCGCACGGCGGTTCGAGCTGGGGTCCGCCGTCGTTCTCGCCGCGCACCGGCCTGGTGTACGTGACGGCCAAGGACGGATCCATCGCGCTGATCGTGAAGCCGGTGGGCGATTCCATCGCGATCGGCCAGGGGCGCGGCGGCCTGACGTCGCAGGTAGCCTCGCGGCGGAACCAGATGCCGCCGGAGCTCACCATCAGCGCGTACGAACCGATCAGCGGCGAGCAGGTGTGGCAGGCGCGCGCGCCGACCGTGTCGCCCATCGGCGTGAGCGGCAACCTGGTCACCGCGGGCGACCTCCTGGTGCAGGGGACCGATACCGGCCAGCTCTACGCCTTCGACGCGCGAACGGGCGAGCAGTTGTTCGAGTACGTCGCCGATCGGCCGGTGCGGGCGAGTCCGCTGACCTATCAGGTGGGCGGGCGGCAGTACATCGTCGTGGTCGCGAGCAACACCATCCTGGCGTTCGCGCTCCCGTCCTGACGGCGGATTTCCAGGAGGCCTGACAGCCAAGCCGAAGCTGGCACGAGGGAGGACAGGACATGAGGCGTGTATCGATCGTCTTTGCGGCAACGGTGATGGGCGCGTTCGCAGCCGGCTGGGTCGGCGCGCAGGGGACGCACGGACCGGCGCTGACGGGGCAGGACTACGCGGAGATCGAGCAGCTGATGGCGCGCTACTACCAGGCGCTCGACTTCGAGGACCGCGCCCTGTTGGAGTCGATCTGGACGGAGGACGCGGTGTACCGGATCGAGTCCATGGGTCAGCCGGTGGAGGGCCGCGACGCGATCGTCCAGCGGACGGCGGGGCGCTGGGCCGACCGACCGCCGGAGCACGAGCGGCGCCACTGGCAGAACAACCTCGTCGTCACCCCCACGCCGGACGGCGCCACCGCCCGCGTGTACTGGGTGTCGTTCGAGGTGTCCTACTCGCCGCCCAAGCCGGCGCTCTCGGGGCACTACGACGACGTGCTGGTCCGGACGCCGGACGGCTGGCGCTTCAAGGAGCGGGTGCTCACGATCGACCGGTCGCTGCGCGACGGCATCTTCGGGCACGTGTGGTAGAGGCCGGGACCATGAGCTCGCCAACCCGCTGCCCGCGGTCGCGCTGGCGAGGGCGCATCTTCGCGCTGGTCGCCGCGGTGCTCGTCGCCGCAGGCTCCCGCGCACCCCTCGCGCAGCAGGCGTCCGCGCCGGCGGGCGACGAGCGCCGCGTATTCGTCCCCATGCCGGTCGCGCTGCGCACGCTGGCCGACAACGTGTATCAGGCAACCGGGAACGGAAACAGCCATCTGGTCCACACGCCGCAGGGGAACGTGGTGTTCGACACCGGCAATGCGCCGGCCGGGCAGGCCGACGACCACTACCGGCTGCTGCGGGACGCCGCGCCGGGGCCGATCCGGTACGTCATCTACAGCCACTCCCACGCCGACCACATCGGCGGCCATCCGTACTGGGTGGAGGAAGGCCCCGAGATCATCGCCCACCGCGAGTTCGAGGAGGAGCTGCGGTACGTGAGGGAGTTGGCGCCGCTCCAGCGACGGCGCCTGCAGCACCTGCGCCCGGACCTGGCTGCCCGTCCCCGACGTTCGGAGCAGCGACCGCCCCCGGCCCCGATCGTGCCCGACATCCGGGTCGGCGATCAGGACCATGTGTTCGAGCTCGGCGGGGTGAGGTTCGAGGTGCTGAACACACCTGGAGCCGAAGGGGCCGACAACGTTTCGCTCTGGCTGCCCCGCCAGCGGATCGTGTTCACGGGCGATACCCTCGGCTTCATCTGGCCGGGATTTCCCAACATCTTCACGATGCGCGGCGAGAAGATCCGGAAGCCGATGGAGTACATCCGGACGCTGGAGCGGCTCATCGCGCTGGAGCCGGACATGCTGGTACCCAGCCACCATGATCCCGTGATCGGCCGTGAGAACGTGCTGGCCGGCCTGCGCAGGGTGCGCGACGCCGTGCGGCATGTGCACGACGCGGTCGTGGCCGGCATGAACGACGGCCGGACGGTCCAGCAGGTGATGGCCGAGGTGACGCTGCCGCCCGAGCTGGACCTGCCGCAGGGGCACGGCAAGGTGTCATGGGCCGTGAAGAGCATCTGGGAGTACTACGCGACCTGGTTCCACTTCGACAGCACCACGGAGCTCTATCCGGTGCCGGCGCGAGAGGTCTATGGGGAGCTGGCCGAGCTCGTCGGGACGGACGCGCTGCTGGCGCGGGCCCGGGGGCACCTCGCCGCCGGCCGCCCGTTGCAAGCGCTCCATTTCATCGAGATCGCACTCGGCGGCGCACCGGAGCATGTCGAGGCGCTGCGGCTCTATCTCGAAGCACACGAACGGCTGATGGCGGAGTCGCGGACCCTCAGCAACGCCTACGAGCAGAACTACCTGCAAGCGGAGATCGGCAAGGCCGAAGCGGCGCTGGAGAGGCTGCAGTCGGCGCGGTGAGCCACGCTCCGAAGCGACCGCGCGCCGGTTCCCGACCGAATCTCCGCGGCTCCTTCGATCGGCTCGAAGTGGCTCGGCACCAGCAACTCCGGCTCGAGCTCGATGACGCGATCGAGCGACTCGATGTACTCGGCGGCAAAGCGCATCTTCTCGCCGCGCAGCGTGTAGAGGTTGGGCCACATCGGAAAGATCGGCCCGAGGAAGTCGCCCGCGAACAGGATCCTGCTCTCCGGCAGCCACACGGAGACGGAGTCGTCGCCCTCGGCCCCCGGCGTCGAGATCACCTCGAAGCGCGTGCCGCCGAGCTCGAACTCGAAGAGGTCGTTGACGAGGATGGTCGGCTCGACGCGCGTCCGGGCCTGGGCGGCCCGCTCGGCGACGTTGCCCGGGGGCGCTGGATTCCGGCCGAAGAAGAGGACGAGGTTGCGATTCGTCTGATACGGCATCAGCTCGTTCAGATAGCGCTGCGCCTCCGGGAAGCGCGCGTGCGCCACGACCTCGGTGCCCTCGTCGGTCCACGTGGGGACGCCGCCCGCGTGGTCGTTGTGTGCGTGCGTAACGACGACGTAGCGGATGGGGCCGCTCGATACGGTTCCGAGCAGCTCGCGGTGCCGCTCGGCATGCCTGGAGGTGCCCGTATCGATGATCACGTTCCCCTCCGCGGTCGTGACCATGTGGGTGTTGCCGGTCCCCCGCGCCTGGTACACGTTCGGCGCGATCTCGACGGCGGCGTCGAGATCGGCGCCGTAGTCGATGAGATCGGCGGCCGTGCGTACGGAGAACTGCGACTCGGATGCGGCCGCCTCCTGAGCCTGCGGCGCCCCGATCCCCGACGACGCGTTTGCGAACAGCAGGCCGGCGGCCAGCAGCAGGCACGACATCAGCCATCCCGAATTTCGAAACATGAATCCTCCAGGAGCGCGTGCGCCGCAGACGGCCCGCGCGCGACAATCGTGGCCGGGGGCCGCGTCAGGGATATATCAGGCGGCCGCGGTTGCCGTAGGCGCTGTCCAGTCTGCGCTGCGGCTCGGTCACCTCGCCCGGCCGCGGCCGCAGGCCGAAGCCGTAGATGTTGTCGCCCGGATGCGGGTTGACGTTGAGGCCGTTGAGGTGCATGGCCCGGGCCCAGTCCAGCGGCGCGCGCCACCCGGGGTGGGGCACGACGCGCGCGTGGCTGCCGGCGTAGGGATGCTGCCGCCGCCAGGCGATCAGGGCATCCGCGAGCTCGTCCACCAGGTCCGGACGGGCGCCGGCAAGGTCGTTGGTCTCGCCCGGATCGGCAAAGACGTCGTACAGCTCGTTGACGATGGCGATGCTTTCGAACGTCTGATCCACCCTCTGCACCAGCTTCATGTTGCCGCGCAGCACGCTCCACGAGAACTGCCTGCCCAGCGCGGTCTCGGAGGCATAGAAGATGTCGTCCGCGCGCGACGTGGCCCGCCCGCCGCTGATCTCCCCCCAGAGGGCCACCCCGTCCAGCGCACGCTCCGCCTGCACTTGGACTCCGGCGGCCGCCGCGAGCGTCGGAAATACGTCCATGGACGTCATCACCTGCGTGCTGACGGTGCCGGGCGGGAGCACGCCGGGCCAGCGGATGACGGACACCACGCGGATGCCGCCCTCGTAGGTCTCCAGCTTGTAGCCGCGCAGGGGCGCGTTGCTGCCGTTGCCGACGGTGGCGCCGTTGTCGCTCAGGAACATGACGATGGTGTCGTCGGCGATCCCCTCCGCTTCCAGCGCGTCGAGGATCCGGCCGATGCCCATGTCCATCGAGACCATCATCGCGGGATAGATGCCGCCCGCTTCGTCGATCAGCTCCGGGGGAGCCTGAAACGGCGAGTGCGGCGCCTTGTAGGCCAGATAGAGGAAGAACGGCTTGTGCCGGTCGCGCCGGTTCCGTATCCAGTCGACGGCTTCGCGCGTGTAGACGTCGGTGTTGTACTGCCCCTCCAGCGCCGGGGTGCTCTCGCCGTTGCGCTGCAGGTCGTAGCCGCCCTGGTTCCGATGCGTGAAGTAGTCCCCGCCGGTGTTGAGCGAGCCCATGAAGTAGTCGAACCCCCGGCTGTTGGGGTGGTGCGCCGGCACCGTATGGCCCAGGTGCCACTTGCCGATCGCCGCGGTGTCGTAGCCCTGACTCCTGAACGACTCGGCCATGAAGTGCTCGCTGACCGCGACGCCGAACGGGCTCCACGGGTAGACGGTCGCGTAGGTCAGGCCGAGCTTCAGCGGATCCCGCCCGGTCAATAACGCGGCCCGCGTCGGCGTGCACTTGGGGTTGGTGTAGAAGCGGTCCAGCTCGACGCCCTCCGCCGCCAGCCGGTCGATGCAGGGCGTGGGTATGGAGCTCCCGTGGAACGACACGTCGTGCCAGCCCATGTCGTCCGCGAGAATGAGCAGTATGTTCGGGCGGTCGGGAGTCCGCCCACCCGGCTGCCCGGCGGCGTGCGGCAACTGGCCGAGCGCGAGGACGGCCAGCAGCAGGAATCTCAACCGACGTTCGGACACGAGGCACCCCCTGGTCGTGCGCTGTGAATCGTACGGCCGGGGTGGCGGCGAATCAAGGCCGACCCGCGCGTCGCCGGACTTCGTCCAGCAGTCGTCGCGGCCCGGCGGCGGCGGGATCCAGTTGCTGCAGGGCCTCCGCATGGGCCTCGGCGCGTGCGAGATCGCCGCTGGCGAGCAGCAGCTGCACCAGCGCGGCCAGCACGTCGGGGTCGCGGGGGGCGACCGCGTTCGCCGCGGCCAGAGCGGCCTCGGCTTCGTCCATCCGGCCGAGGCGCCAGAGGACCAGCCCCTGGTTGTAGCGCACCCGGGCGCGCGCCGGCAGCAGCCCGGCCGCCCGCCCCAGGCTCGCGGCGGCCCGCTCGTGACGCTCCTCTTCGGCCAGCAGCAGGCCCAGCGAGTAGTGCAGCTCGCCTTCCTCGGGGGTCCGTTCGACGCCCTCTCGAAGCGCGGCCTCCGCCTCGTCGTTTCGCCCCTGGCGGTTGAGCAGGTTGGCCAGATTGAGTGCGGCCGCGGCGAAGGCCGGATCGAGCTGCAGCGCCCGGCGGTAGGCGCGTTCCGCCTCCGCCGGATTGCCCTCCCGCGAGTGGAGGACGCCGAGATTCAGGTGCGCCCCCGGCAGGTCGGCGGACGCCGCCTGCGCATCGACGAGCTCCGCCCGCGCCGCCTCGAAGCGCGGCGCCTGACGCGGGTCGAGAGCGGCGCGCGGAACCGACGCCAGCGCCCTGGCCGCCGCGATGCGGACGGCCCGGATCGGATCGTCGAGCAGGGGCACCAGCGCCGCCGTCCGACGCGGGGGATCGGCATGCTCCAGGACTCCCGCCGCCGACGCCCGCACCAGCGGGTCGGGGTCGGCCGCCGCCGCCGCGGCGGCTTGCAGTGCGCGGGGACCGTACTCCCGGAGGTGCTCGAGCGCCGTGGCGCGCACGATCGCCGGCTGGCTGCCATCGCGCGCGAGCGCCTGCAACCCGGTTGCCGCCGTCGGGTCGCCGCGCCTCGCGGCTGCCAGGCGTTCCGCAAAGTGCGGCGATCGCGGCGCTCCCCACCATTCGGCCGCGCGGGCCGCCGCCCAGGCGTCCGTCTCTTCCGTGTGGCACAGCGTGCAGGCGTTCGGCGTTCCCAGCGTGGCGGAGAGGTCGGGGCGGGGCACGCGGAAGCTGTGGTCGCGCCGCGGGTCGACGACCAGGTACGTGCGCGCCGGCATGTGGCAGCTCACGCACCGCGCGCCCGTCGATTCCGGCTCGTGGAAGTGATGCGCCGGCGTGTCGTAGCGCGCGGGCTGCAGCGTCGGGAACCGTGCGTCCGGTGTGTCGCGATGACACTGCAGGCAGAGGGCGTTCCCCTCGACACGCAAGCCGAGCCCGTGCGGATCGTGACAGTTCGAGCAACGCACCCCCGCGCGGTACATCCGGCTCTGCGCGAACGACCCCCACACGTACACCTCGTCGCGGATCTGCCCGTCGGGGTAGTACAGACCCGCGCGGAGCGTGCTCGGGAGGAAGTCGTCGAGGAACGGCCGCGCATGGCGGTCGACGCGGTTGAGCCGCTGCCGGTGCGCATGGCAGCCGGCGCACGCCTCGATCTCCCGCTGCGGGTCCGAGTCGTCCAGATCCACGACCAGTCCTGCCGCCGCGCTACCGCTCCCGGGCTCGAGCCGCTCCGCGCTCGCCCACTCGACGTGGCGCTCGCCCGGCCCGTGACAGGCCTGGCAGCCGACGTCGATGGCGTCCCAGACCGTGCGGTACGTATCGCCGGCGGCATCGTAGTTCTTCCGCACGTTGGTCGAGTGGCACTCCGCGCACATCGCGTTCCAGGTCTGGTGCCGCCCCGTCCAGTGCAGCGGGTCGCCCGGCGCGATCCGCTCCTCCGGATAGAGATGGAACCACTCGCCCCGCCGGGTGTCCCACGCAATCGGCAGACTCTGGAGGCGGCCGCCGGGAAACGGCGCGAGGTACTGCTGGAGCGGGTCGGCGCCGAAGGTGTGCGTCAGCTCGAAGTCGGCCGGCGCCCCGTCCGCGCCCTCCGTGTTGACGAAGAAGCGCCCCCCGCGCGTGAAGAACCGGGACGTGACGCCGAAGCGGCTGAAGGTCGCATTGCCGAAGTCGCCGAGGACCGTCTCCGGCGTGGCCGGCTGCATGGCGAGATCGTGGTGGGACCCGGTCCACGCCCGCCGCTCCGCCTCGTGGCACCCGGCGCAGGTGGCGTCCTCGACGTAGGCGATGCCGGTCGCGCCGACCCCGCGCAGTTCGCCGGGTGGCGCGCCGGAACTGCCCGCCCCGGGACGGCAGGCGGCCGCGGCAAGCAGGATCAGCGCCGCCGAGGTGCGCCAGAGGCCGTGTCCCGACATGCGAGCGGCCCCCGCCGGCTGGTCAGCCCAGCAGCTCGAGGAGCGCCGCCGCGACGGCGTCCGGCCGCTGCGGCGCCAGGTCGTGCCCCGCCCCCTCGACGATCCGCCGTGCAACCAGGTTGGTGAACCGGGCCTGGTCTCCGGACGGGTCGGGCGAAGGCGGGCCGAAGCCGCTGTCGGCTCCGCGCAGCACGATGGCAGGCACGCCGATCGGCGGCCGCTCCGCCAGCTGCCGCTCGACGGCGAGGAACCGCTCCTCGCCGGGGGCATAGCCGTGCCGGTGGCGGTAGGAGTGGATCACGATGTCGACGAAGTCGGGGTTGTCGAACGAGGGCGCCGAGCGTTCGTAGACCTCGTCGGTGTACTCCCAGGTCGGCGACCACGTCTCCCACAGGTGGCGGCAGATGGCGTGGCGGTTCGCCTCGAGGCCGGCGCGGCCGCGCTCCGTGTTGAAGTACCACTGGTACCAGAGGCGCGCCTCGGCGAGGGCCGAGGGGGACGGCAGCGACGGCGACACGGTGTCCTGAACCGAGTAGCCGCCGATGGCGACCTGGGCGCGCACGCGCTCCGGGTTCAGGATGGACGTGATGCACGCGGCGCGGTTGCCCCAGTCGAAACCGGCCAGCGCCGCCTGCTCGATCCCCAGTGCGTCGGCGAAGTCGACGACGTCCTGGGCAATCGCCGCCTGCTCGGCCATGCGCGGCGCGTCGGGGTCCAGGAACCGCGTCGGGCCGTAGCCGCGCAGGTACGGCGCCAGCACCCGGTAGCCGGCCTCGGCCAGCGCGGGCACGACGCCGTCCCACGCGCGGATGTCGTACGGAAAGCCGTGCAGGAGGATGATGGGGAAGCCGGCGCTGTCGCCGCTCTCCTCGTAGCCGATCTCGAGCACGGAGGTGCGGACCGTCCGGACGCCTGCTTGCGCCGCGGCCGCCTGCGCTCCGGTGCTGCCGCCCCGCGCGGCGTTGGCGGTCACCGCCGCCGCGCCCACGACGCCCGCGCCCTTCAGAAAGTCACGCCTGCTCGGTGCCATCGTCTCAAGCTCCTGACATTCTTCGGCCGGCGGTCCTAGCGCGCGGCATTCGCAGCCGCGTCGGACCCGAGCACGGCCGGCAGTCCGCGCGCCGTCATCAGCTCCTGCAGCAGCGCCACCGTCTCGGGCCGCCGCTGCAGACCGGCGCGGGTGAACTCCTCGCCGTTCGCCACGCGCAGGGGCGTGAAGCCGTTCCGGTTGACGGCGTCGAGCCGGGCGCCGCGGTCGACCAGCAGCCGCACGATCGCGTTCGAGCCGCGCCAGGCCCCGCCGTGCAGCGCCGTATCCCCCTTGTTGTCGGCGCCGTTGATGTCGGCGCCGTGCTCGAGCGCGACCTTGACGGCCTCCAGCGCGTCCTCGTTCGTCCCGCTGTCCTCGTTCACGTAGAACATGCCGACGCCCGCGGCGGCCATGAGCGCCGTCGTTCCGGTCTCGTTCGTCAACGTCGGATCGGCGCCGGCGTCGGCGAGCAGCCGCAGCATCTCGTAGTCGGCGCCCTTGCCCGCCAGCACGTAGGCGGTCGCGTCGATCTGGCTGAAGCGGGGCCCGCGGTACCCGTCGTCGATCGGCTTCGTCACGCGCGCGTCGAGGTCGGCCCCGGCCGCGATCAGCTTGCGGGCGAAGTCCAGGCCGCTGAGCTGCCCGGTCGGGACAGGATGCGGGAACTGGCCGATGTTGAGGGTCCGCGTGCGCACCACCTGGTGCAGCGCGGTCCAACCCTGGCCGGCAAGGTTGGGATCGGCGTCGGCGTCGAGAAGCAGGGCCCCCAGCTCCCAGTGGGCGTTGACGGCCGCCACGACCAGGGCGCTGGCCCCGTTCGGTGCGGTGTCGTTCACGCTCGCTCCCCGGTCGAGCAGCGTGCGCACCGTGTCGCTGTGGCCGCCCCGCACCGCGAACAGCAGCGGTGTGAAGGCGTCGATCCGCCCGCGGCGGGAGTAGTCGCGGAACACGGCGGCCTGCGCCCCGGCCCCGGCAGCGGCCGACGCCGGGCCGCTGGAGCGCGCATGGATATCCGCGCCCGCGTCGAGCAGCGCCGCGACGACGGTCGGATGCCCGTGCGCGGCGGCCCACATCAGGGCGGTCTGCTGCCGGGTCTGCTCGCGCGCGGTCACGTCGGCCCCGTGCGCGAGCAGCAGCGCGACGGCGTCTGCGCGCCCGGTGCGCGCCGCGGTCATGAGCGCCGTCTCGCCGCCCGGCAGCGCGGCGTCGGGATCCGCTCCGGCCGCGAGCAGGCGCGCGATGATGCGGACGCTGCCGTTGGTGCAGGCCAGACTCAGCGGCCGCACCCCGTAGCGATTGGCCGCCGCCGCGTCGGCGCCGGCGGCGAGCAGCACATCCACGGCTTCCGCGGCGTCGAGGTGGGCCGCCCAGTGCAGCGCGGTCGTGCCGTCGGCGGTCGGCGCGTTCGCGTCGCCGCCGCCCCGCAGCAGCGCGCGCATGGCGCCGGCGTCACCGGCCTTGACCGCCTCCACGAGCGGAGTTCCGGTGCCCGCGGCGGCAACCGCCGGCGCGGCGACGCCGAGCACGACGAGCGGCACGAGCAACCGCCGGGGCCAGGCACGCATGGTTCGCTAGACGCCGGTCAACCGGCCCGTGCTGTCGCCGACGCTGTCGAGCTCCACGCCGACCTTGTCCAGCAGGGTCAGGCCGAGATTCATCAGCGGCGTGTCGGTCTCGCAGACCAGATGGCGGCCGCCCCGGAGCTGGCCGCAACCGCCGCCCACGAGCACGAGCGGCAGGTCGTGCGGCAGGTGCCGGTCGCCGTCGCCGAGTCCGCCCCCGTAGAGCAGCATGGCGTGGTCGAGCAGCGTTCCGTCGCCGTCGGGCGTCGTGCGCAGCTTCTCCACGAACTCCGCGAACAGGCTCATGTGGAACAGGTTGATCTTCGTGTTCTTCGCCATACGCAGCGGGTCGCTCTGGTGGTGCGAGATGTCGTGATGCGACTCGAGCACGCCGAGCTCGGCGTACGACCGCGTGCTCAGCTCGCGCCCGATCTGGAACGTGACGACGCGCGTGATGTCGGCCTGGTACGCCAGCAGCTGCAGGTCGAACATCAGCCGCGCATGCTCGGCGAACGAGTCCGGGATGCCCAGCGGCGCCTCCATGGCCGGGGCCGGCGACGCGTCGGCGCGCGCCAGGGTATTCCGCAGGCGGCGCTCGACGTCGCGGACGGCGTCGAGGTAGCCGTCCACCGTCGCGCGGTCCCGCGGGCCCAGCGTCCGTTGCAGGCGGACCATGTCCTCGGTCACCGCGTCGAGCAGGCTGCGGTCCCGGCGCAGCTGCGCGAGCCGCGCCGCGGGGTCGCCGCCCGCCCCGAACAGGCGCTCGAAGACGGCGTGCGGATTGGTCTCCATCGGGAGCGGCATGGTAGGGGTGCGCCAGGAGAACGTGTTCACGTAGACGCAGCTGTAGCCGCCCTCGCAGTTGCCGACCGTGAAGTTGGGCTCGAGCGCGAGCTCGAGCGACCGCAGCGGCGTGTCCACGCCGAGCGCACGGGCCGCGAACTGGTCGATGGTGGTCCCCGCGCGGATGTCGGCGCCCTCGGTCCGCTTCGGGCGCATGCCGTTCAGCCAGACCGCGCTCGCGCGCGCGTGCGTGCCGCTGCCCACGTCGAGCGGATTGGCCTGCGCGTTGGCCAGGCCGCCGAAGACGATCGTCCGCTCGCGGTGCGGCTCGAGCGGACGCAGGATCGGCGTGATCTCGAATCCGGCGCCTGCGCTGCGCGGCCGGAAGTTCTCCATCTGGACGCCGTTCGGCACGTACAGGAAGCCCATCCGCATCCGGGGCCGGGCTGGCGTGCGCGCCAGCGCCGACAGCGCGGGCACCATGGCGTCGAGCAGCGGCAGGGCCAGCGTGGCGCCCGCGCCGCGCAGGAAGGTGCGTCGTGGCAACGACCGCTTCGTGATGATCATTCAGCCTCCACCGCCGCCGGCGCCGCGCGCCGCATGAGAAACGCCTCGTGCCGGATGATACCCTCGATCAGGGCCGGGAGCCGGTAGTTCACTGCCGCGGCCTCGCGCACGATGCGGCGCACGCCCGGCAGGTCGTGGGCTTCGAGCCCGCGCCCGAGCGCGTAGGTCAGCAGCTTCTCGACGACCGTCGTCACGAACTGCGCAGGCCGCGCGAGCAGCAGCGCCCGGAACTCGGCCAGGTCCGCGAACGCCGAGCCGTCCGGCAGCCGGCCGGAGGCGTCGAGGGGCCTGAAGGACTCGTCGACCTCGCGCCAGCGGCCCACCGCGTCGAAGTTCTCGAGCGCGAAGCCGGGCGGGTCGATCATGGCGTGGCAACCCGCGCAGGCGGGATTCGCCCGGTGCGCGGCCATGCGCTCGCGCATCGTCTGCGGCGCGGCCGCACCACCACCCTCGTCGCCGGGCAGCGCCGGGACGTTCGGCGGCGGCGCCGGCGGCGGCGCGCCCAGGATGTTCTCGAGGATCCACTTCCCCCGCAGCACCGGCGACGTCCGGTTGGGACGCGACGTTACCGTCAGGATGCTGCCGTGCCCCAGGAGCCCCCGCCGGGCGGTGCCGCGCAGCGCAACGCGCCGGAAGCGGCTTCCCCGCACGCCGGCGAGGCCGTAGTGCAGCGCCAGCCGTTCGTTGACGAAGGTGTAGTCGGCGGTCAGGAGCTCCAGCACGCTCCGGTCCTCGCGCAGGACGCTCTCGACGAACAGCTCCGTCTCGCGGCGGAACGCCTGGCGCAGGCTGTCGTCGAAGTCCGGGAACAGCGGGACGGCGGGATGCGCGGCGTCGAGATTGCGAAGCTGCAGCCACTGCCCGGCGAAGTTGTCCACGAGCGCCCGCGACCGCGGGTCCGCGAGCAGTCGGCGCACCTGCCGCACCAGCACCGGCGGCTCGCGCAGCTCACCGTGTTCGGCGACCGCGAGCAGCTCGTCGTCCGGGATGCTGCTCCACAGGAAGAACGACAGGCGGGAGGCCAGCTCCAGGTTGCTGACGGCGTAGTTCGTGCTGGGCGCGGCGTCCGGCGGATCCCGCTCGATCCGGAAGAGAAGCTCCGGGCTCGTCAGGAGCCGGCCGAGAGCGAGCTCGATGCCGGCGTCGAAGCTCCCCGCGGCCCGCCCGGCCGTGAAGAACGCCAGCAGCCGGTCGACATCGTCGTCGGCGACGGGCCGGCGGTACGCGCGGCGCGCCAGCCCCGCGAGGATCGTCCGCGCGCACGGGCTCTCGTCGGCCCCGGCAGCGGGCCGGCACGTGAAGATGCGGGCGCGGCTGGGCGTCTCGCCCGGTGTGCCGGGCGTGAACGGACCCGTGATGGTGACGCGGTCGACGAAGGGCTGGTAGATTGCCCAGCGCTGCTGCATCGAGTTGCCGTTGAGGTAGTAGGGGCGGAAGAACCGCTGGCGCAGCGACTCGACCTCCACCGTGGACGGCAGCTTGAGGAAGGCGACGCCGATCTCGTGCGGCCCGGCTTCGACCGCGAGCCGGACCCGCAGGTCCCGCGGCTCGACGCCGGCCCCGTCGTGCGGATCCAGCGTGAACAGCTCGACCCGCTCGCCGTCGACCGTCACCTCCAGCTCGTGGCGATCGGCGAACCCGGCCGACCCGTCGCACTCGCCGGCAATTCGGCACAGCAGGTCGACCTCGATGACGTAGTCGCCGGCCTGGGGGAACGTGTGCCGCAGCAGCGTCCCGCCGCGGGTGCCGAACGGCAGTCCGGCGACTCGCTCGTACTGCCTCATCTCCTCGGAGACGCGAAACTCGTGCGCCGTCGGCGCGGCGAGCGGCCGACCCACCGCCGCCCGGCTGATCTTCGCGGCCGCCGCCAGATAGCGCTCCATGAGCGACTGGTTCAGCCTGAGCACCCCGGCGATGTTGTCGAAGCCGTAGCTGGCGTCGTCGGCCGGGAGCAGGGCGGCGGCGTCGATGTCGAGCGCTAGCAGGTCGCGGATGACGTTCGCGTACTCCGTGCGATTCAGGCGGTGAAACGTTTCCGTGCGGCCCGGGTTGGGCCCCGCGGCGGCGGCCCGATCGAGCTCGCCTTCGAGCCACGCAACCAGGCCGTCGTGCGCCGCCTGATCCGGACGCGGCCGGCCCGCGGGTGGCATCATGCCTGCGCGCAGCTTGCGCAGCACGCTTTCCCAGAGCGCCGCGGCGGGGCCCAGGTTCGCGGTATCGATCGCCTGCAGCGAGACCGGCACGCTGCCGCGGCGTTGCCCGGCGTCGTTGTGGCAGGTGACGCAGTAGCGATCGAGGAGCGCGCGCGGCGCGGCGGCGACGGCCGCGGCTGCTTCCGGGGCCTGAGCCGGGCCGGCCGCTTGCACGGGGCCGAATGCGGCCGATGCCGCGAGCCAGCACGCGATCAGGACGGGCGTCCGGAGCATGGGAGTGCTCGCCTCGAGCCGCTCCGGCATGGTATGTAACGGTTCCGGACGCTGTCAACGGCTGCGGCAGCGCGAAAGGAGAGGAGCCCATGTCCAGCAAGCATGCGATCGCCGTCGGTGTGCTCGTGATGGTGCCGGCAACCGGCCTCGCGCAATCCGCCGCCGACGCACCGCGCACGCCGTGGGGCGACCCGGACCTGCAGGGGCTCTGGACGAACACCACCACGACCCCGTTGCAACGACCCGACGATCTCGCCGGCCAGACGGCGCTGACCGCGGAGGACCTGGCCCTGCGGGATCCCCAGGTGGCCGCGGCCGTCAGCTTCGACGGGCCCGACGGGCGCGGCCGGGGCGGCTACAACGAGTTCTGGGTGGAGCGCGGCCGCCTCCTGGCCCAGACGTCGCTCATCGTCGATCCGCCGGACGGAAGGCTGCCTGCCATGACGGCGGCGGCGCAGCGCCGGCACGCTGCGTTCATGGCCCGCTGGACGGCAGCGCCCACCACCTGGGAGGACCTGAACATTCTGGACCGCTGCATCACGCGCGGCCTGCCGGGCGCCATGATCCCCGGTTTCTACAACCACAACTACCTGATTCTGCAGACGCCCGACCACGTCGTGGTGCAAATCGAGATGGTCCACGACGCGCGCATCATCCCGCTGGACGGCCGGTCGCATCTGCCGGATCGGATTCGCCAGTGGCTGGGCGACCCGCGCGGCCGGTGGGAGGGCGACACGCTGGTGGTCGAGTCGACCAACTTCTCCCCCAAGACCGAGCAGCGGCCGAACTTCTTCGGCATCTACTTCCCCGTGTTCTCCACGGGGGAGCACCTGCGCTTCGTCGAACGGTTCACCCGCGTTGGCCCCGACACCATCGACTACCGGTTCACCGTGACCGATCCGACCGTGGACACCCGGCCCTGGACCGCGGCGATCCCGATGACCCGGACCGGTTCTCCGTTGTTCGAGTACGCGTGCCACGAGGGCAACTACGCCATGACGAACGGTCTGAGCGGCACGCGCGCCGAGCAGGCTGCGGCTGGCCGCTGAGCGATCGACTGCCCTGAGCGCGGGCTTGACAGATATCTGACTTTGGTGATCAGATGTATGCATGCGAACCACCCTGAACTTCGACGACCATCTGTTCCGCGAGGCGAAGGAGTGCGCGGCGCAAGAGGGTGAGACGCTGACCCGGCTGATCGAACGGGCGTTGCGCCGCTACCTCCAGGACCGCCGCCGGCCGAGCGCGCCCTACCGGCTCGAGCTGCTGACCACCGAGGGACGTCCGACCCCGGGCGTCAACTTCGACGACCGGGATGCCCTCCATGAATGGCTGGAGGGACGCGGGTGATCGCCGTCGACACCAACGTCCTGGTGCATGCGCACAGGCGGGGTTCGCCCAAGCACGCGGTGGCTCGGCGACGCATTGTCACGCTGGCCGAGGGAACGGAGCGCTGGGGCATCCCGGTGTTCTGTCTCGGTGAATTCCTGCGGGTCGTCACCCATCCCAGGCTCCTCGATCCGCACAGCGCGGACCGGGCAGGCGACGCGCTGCAGCGCCTGCTGGCTTCCCCGAGCGTGGAGCTCCTCCTGCCGGGTCGGGGGTTCCCGAAGCTGCTGCTCGAGGCGGTCCGCGAGGCCGGCGCGATAGGCAATCTCGTATTCGACGCGCAGGTCGTGGCGCTCTGCCGCGAAGCCGGCGTACGGACGCTGCTCACCGAGGACCGGGACTTCGATCGGTTTCCAGGACTCGTTACGGAGCGGCTCGGCTGACCGCGGTCGGAGCCCGGGATAGATCCTCCCGGCGGGCGAGGCGCGCGCGCCGGCGCGGTGAGAGGGCGGATTGCAAATGCAACAGTCACTACTGAAACGGGCTACCGCGGAGTTGATCGCTACGTTCGGGCTCGTCTTCGCCGGAACGGGCGCCATCGTGGTGAACGAGGTCAGCGGCGGCACGGTGACGCACGTGGGAATCGGCCTGACCTTCGGCCTGGTCGTCGCGGCCATGATCCTGGCTGCGGGCCACATCTCCGGCGCCCACATCAACCCTGCAGTGACCTTGGGTTTCTGGAGCACGGGGCGCTTCCCGGCACGGGAGGTGCCGTGGTACGTCGCCGCGCAGTTGCTGGGCGCCAGCGCCGCGAGTCTGGTCATCCTGGTCCTGATCGGCGACCACGGCCGACTTGGGGCGACGCTGCCGGCCGGGTCGGCGGGTCAATCGCTGGGCCTGGAGGTCCTGCTCACCTTCTTTCTGATGTTCGTGGTCATGGCCGTGGCGACGGACGCGCGCGCCAACGGCCAACTGGCTGCCATCGCCGTCGGCGGGACCGTGACGCTGGAGGCGCTGTTCGCCGGTCCCATCTCCGGGGCGTCCATGAACCCGGCCCGGTCGTTCGGTCCCGCATTGGTCGGCGGCTACTTCGCAACCCACTGGGTGTACTGGCTCGGGCCGATCGCGGGCGCGCTGATCGCCGGGCGACTCTACGACTGGGTCCGCTGCGAGTCGGAGATCGAGCGGCGTCCGGTCAACGGCTGCGGCTGATCGTCAGGAAGCGGGCTTCTCGCGCCGCGCGGGAATAGTCCGCTGCGGACCCGAGTCCTTACCGGTATCGGAAGGCTGTCACACGGAGGAGGCGCATGCAGAATCTCACGACGGTAGCGGTTGTCGGCGTCCTGCTGAGCGTCGGCCCAGGCTGGACGGCGGCGTCTTCGGGGCCTTCGCAGCCGGTGCAGAAAGCGGGGCTGCTCCTCGCCGGCACCTGGGTGCTGAACGACGAGCTGAGCGACGACCCGCGCGCCGGTCGCGGCGAGCGCGTTGACGACGGGCGCGCTGACGACGACGCGCGGCGGCGGGGCGGCAGGCCGGGATTCGGCGGGGGTCCAGGCGGGTTCGGCCGGGCCCCGGGGGGATTCGGCGGACGGGGAGGGCGCTCCGGCGGACGCGGCGGGGATCGGCCCGACCCGGAACAGGCGGCCCGCCTGCGCGAGGCTGTGCGGGATCTCATGACGGCCGCCCGTCGCATGACCATCACGGGCAATACGCAAGAAGTCGTGCTGGCCTACAACGATGGCCGCGTCGTGCGGTTGATTCCTGACGGCCGCGAGCACGCCGGCCTGGCCGGGACACGTGCGCGAGTCACGCGGACGACGCGGTGGCGTGGCGAGACGCTGGAGACCGATATCGAGTTGCAGGCAGGGCGTGCGCTCTCGCTGCGCCAGACCTACGACGTGCGCGCCGCCGGAGATGGCAGCAGCCGGCAACTGATTGTGACAACGCACGTTCGAGGCGGCCGCCTGCGTCGTGGGGACGAGCGCGAGATCCGCCGCGTCTACGACGACGGTGAGCCGTAGCGATGGCCGGGAACGCCGCACGTCACTTGGTCAACAGGCCGAACGCCCGCACCGGGAACGACCCGACGCCCCGCAGCTTCACCGGCACCGCGTAGAAGCGGAAGCCCTCGTCCGGAACGGCGTCGAGACCCCGGAGGTGTTCCACCACTGGAATCCCGGCGCCCAGCAGGATTGTGTGGACCGGCCGCGCACCGTCCGCGGTGTCGTCGATGTTCAGCGAATCGATTCCGACCAGCGCCGCGCCCCGGTCCCGCAGGGCCTCCGCCGCGGCCCGCGTCAGGAAGGGATGGCCCGCCTGGTAGGCGGGCGTCCGCCAATGGCGATCCCAGCCGGTGTGCACGAGCACGGCGCGCCCCGTCACGTCGCGCCCGGCGAACCGGTCCGGGCCAATCGCTCGCACGCCGGCCGGCACACGACAGACCGCCGCGGGCAGGTGCGCGAGCGACGCGAGATCCAGGTCGGCGAGGTCGCCTCCGTCCTCGTAGCGGTGGAACGGGGCGTCGACGTAGGTGCCGGTGTTCGACACCAGCTCGACGCGGCCAATCTGAAAGGTCGTGCCGGCGGTGTAGCGGGCGGCGGAGTCCGCCCGCGAGAGATGGTCGCCGATGACCGGCCCCGGTAGGCCCGGATAGGTCACCATGCCGTGCTCGATGCTATGTGACAGGTCGACGAAGCGCGTGGTGCCCAAGCGGTCCGTCCTCGCTGATTCGCCGCGGCCGCGCGCGGCGCGCTCACTCTCGCGGCAGGGTGTAGTTGACCATCCAACTGATGCCGAACCGGTCGGTCCACAAGCCGTAGTACGCGCCCCAGAACGTCTCCTGCAACGGCATCTGCACCGAGCCGCCCGCGGACAGCCTGGCGAACACCTCGTCGCAATGCTCCCGGCTCCGCCCTTCGATGGTAATGGAGAAGTTGTTGCCGGTTACCAGCGGCGGCCGCGATGTGGTGGGCTTGTCGCTGCCCATCAGGACGCTCGAGCCGACCGGCAACGACACGTGCATCACGCGACTCGCCGCGGGGCCACACGGTTGTGCGGGACCGGTCGAACCGCCGTGAAGATCCACTTTCCGAACTGGCAGCGGCAGCGGACACGCTCTTGGCGCTGGACTTCCAAACGATCCAGCGCCAAGGCGGGGTAGACTGCGACCCACCGGCGGCCCTACTGCGGCACCGACGTGTCCGTGATCCGCCACAGGTGCGAGCGGGTCCGGATGAACAGGTTCCCGCGGGCGATCGCGGGGCTCGACATGGCCACCTCGTCCAGCGAATTGGTGGCCACGACCCGGAACCGGTTCTCGGCGTCGAGCACGTAGGTGTCGCCGTCCTCGCTGAGCACGAACACCTTGCCGTTGTACGCCCAGGGGGATGCCGTGAAGCCGTTGGCCCCGCGCGCCACGCGGCGGCGCACCTCCTGGCTCTGAATCTGTTCCTCGGTGAGGTACAGCTCCTCGCCGGTGTGCGCGTCATGCACGGTGAAGAACCCGCGGTCGTGCAATGTGAAGTAGTAGTCGCCGTAGACCAGCGGCGTCGGATGGTACGGTCCGGCGTCGTCGGTATACCACACCACGTGCTCGCTGCTCGTCGCCCCCTTCGGCAGGGTGATGTCGCCGCCGGCCCCGGGTCGGATGGCGTACACGGGCTTGACCTGGTCGCCGACGTAGCCCGACGTGACGTAGAGCAGGCCGTGGGCGCTGAAGGGCTGCGGAATCGAGATCGAGTTCAGGCCGCTGAAGTGCCACAGCTCGTTGCCCGCGAGGTCGTAGGAGCGCACCCGGTCGCTGCCGGCCGTCACGAGCTCGGTCCGCTCCCCGTGCTCCCACACGAACGGGGTCGACCAGTTCGTTCCCTCGTCCCGGTCGACGCGCCAGCGCTCCACCCCGGTCGCCGTGTCGAGCGCCACCACGAAGGAGTCCTGGTCGTTGTCGTTGACGAAGAGCGTGTCCTCGTGCAGCGCCGGCGAGGCCGCGGGACCCCATCCCAGACGTGTGTGGGCGGGCGCGAAACGCTTCTCCCAAATCAGGTTGCCGTCCATGTCGAGGGCATAGACGCCGATGTTGCCGAAGTAGGCGTAGACGCGCTCGCCGTCGGTCACCGTCGTGGCGGAGGCGTACGTGTTCTTGAGGTGCCGATCGAAGTCCGGCACGCCGGCGTGCACTTCCGTCGTCCAGAGCACCGCACCGGTGTCGAAGTCGATGGCGGTGACCAGCCAGTGATGGACCGCCTCGGAGCGTTCCAGGAGATCGCCCGGCTCGGGGTCGCGGAAGCGGCCGCCGGAGGGCATCGGCTCCGGCGAGCCGTACGGAAAGTACAGCCCCATCCGCGGCTCTTCCTCCGCGCCCTCGCTGACGGCGGCGGTGAGGAAGATGCGGTCCTCCCAGACCACCGGCGACGACCAGCCCAGCCCCCCGATCGGCGTCTTCCAGACGACGTTCTCGGTGGTGCTCCAGGTGGTGGGCAGCCGCGGATCGTCGGCCGCCACCGACGCGGCGTCCGCGCCGCGGAAGGCGGGCCAGTTCTCCGACTCGGCCGAGACGGGCGTGATTGCCGTGAACAGCGCGACCAGCGTCGCCGCGAGCGTGGCCGCAGCCGGGCTGCGGAAGCGGGGGTGACCCATGCGATTGTCCTCCAGTGTCGATAGCGCGTCGGGCGATTATACGCCGCCCCACCGTGCGACTCACGGCGCTGCCAGCGTCCGGGTGCGCACCGTGAGGTTGTCGACGCGGTCGACGTCGATGGCCACGCCCAGGCCCGGCCGGTCGACCGGAACGGCGACCATCCCGTTCGCGTCCATCGTCCACTGCGGCGTCACGATGTCGCGCTCCCAGTAGCGGGCACTCGGGCTGATGTCGCCCGGCAGCGTGAAGTTGGGGAGCGAGGCGAGCGCCACGTTGCAGGCGCGGCCGATGCCGCTTTCCAGCATGCCGCCGCACCAGACCGGCATGGCGTGGCGGCCGCAGAGGTCGTGGATCGCCTTCGCCTGCGTGAACCCGCCCACCCGGCCCGGCTTGATGTTCACGATGCGCCCGGCGCCGAGGGCCAGCATGTCCTCGGCGGCCTCGACGTGGCGAATCGACTCGTCGAGGCAGATGGGCGTGGCCAGCCGGTCCTGGAGCTGGGCGTGGCGGCGCAGGTCGTCCTGCCCCAGCGGCTGCTCGAGCATCAGCAGCCGGTAGGCGTCCAGATCGGCGAGGTGGTCGGCGTCGCTCGGCGTGTAGGCGCTGTTGGCGTCTGCCATCAGCGGGGCCCGTGGGCCGAGCGCCCCGCGGGCGGCATGGATGTGCTCGATGTCCGCGCCGGGCCGGATCTTGAGCTTGATGCGTCGATAGCCTTCGGCGAGGGCCGCGCGCGCCTTGTCGGCCAGCACGGCGGGACTCTCCTGAATGCCGATGGAGATGCCGGTCGCAATCGCGTCGCGCGTGCCGCCCAGCAGGCGCGACAGGCTGACCCCGTCCCGCTCGGCCAGCAGCGTCCAGGCCCCCATCTCGACCGCGGCCTTCGCCATCGGGTGGCCGCGAATCGCGCGCCGGAACATGCCGTCGAGCACCCGTGGGTGGGTGATGCCCCGGCCGAGCACCCGCGGGACGATCCACTCGGTGAGGGCCAGCCAGGCCGTATCCACCGTCTCGGCCGAGTAGCTCGGCTCCTCGCCGGCCACGCACTCGCTCCAGGTCGTGATCCCGTCCGCGTCCACGAGCTCCAGCAGGAGGATTCGGCGGGCCGTCGTGCGGCCCGAGGAGATCTCGAACGGCTCGCGCAGCGCCATCCGGATCTCCCGCAACACGACGCGCGCCAGACGGAGGCTCATCGATCGGCGGTTCGCGCGCCGGGCGGCTCGTTCGTGAGCAGATACCCGGAGTCGTCCGGCGGCGGCAGATGGCGGAAGCCGGCCACGCGGTAGCCCCGGGCAAGGTACCAGGGCAGCACGCGGCGGTGCATGTGCTGCCACGCGCCGGCGAGCGCCGGCTCGTTCGCCTTGAGCACGTCGATAGGGGCGGGCACGGCAACCCGGACCCAGGGGTCGACGGGGAGCTCCGCGCCGGGCGCACGGCAATCGAGGCCGACCGCCGCCGCCGCGTCCGCCGCACCGGGCAGTGGGTCGCCATGGCCGGCCAGCAGGCGCTCGACGCACGCGGCGGTCAGATTCCATTCGACGACGAAACGGTCCGTGGCGAGACCCCGGTGCAGCGTGCTGCCAGTGTCGCCGTACATGTCGACGACGTACTCCGCGGGCAGTGCGCCGAGCCCGTTCACGTTGAGGTTGGCATTGGCGGCCACGAGCGGATCGAAGCTCCAGCTCGCGATCTCGATGCCGTCGGCGAGCAGCCGCTGGCGTTGATACCGCTTCAGGCGGATGCCCAGTCCCCGCCGCCGGGCGTCCGGATGCACGGCCAGCATGTTCGACCAGTGGGCAAGCGTTCGGTCGCGGACGCCGCTGATGCCGAACACGAAGCCGAGCAGCCGCCCGGCGGCGTCGAACGCCCCCGCGGCGACGCCTCCCACGCGCTGGCTCACCATCAGAATGGTCGCCGGGACGACGTCCGCGAAGTCCCGGCCCCAGATCTCGCGCTGCAGCCGCACGCAGGCGGCGTAGTCGTCGCGGGAAGCCAGGGGACGCAACGTCACCTCGAACGGCATCGGGTCCCGCTAGGATACCGCGACCCGCCGGCGCCAACCGACGCGGGCACCCGTGTCCACCTCCGTCGTCCCGCCGCCCATGAGCCGGTTTCCTTCCGTTCTGCGCACTTCCTTCCAGCGGGGCGGCACGGGGTCGCCCGAAGGGAGGCACGAATGGAAGCGATGGTGACGGCCGGCCACGTACGGGAGCATGGCAGCGTCCTGGCGCACCTGGAGAAGCGTGTGCTGATCTGGATGGCCCGCCGGCTGCCGGCCTGGGTAAACGCCGACCACCTGACGAGCCTGGGACTGCTCGCCATGGCCGGGGTCGGGGCGGCGTACTGGGCCTCGAGCTGGAACAGGGGGACGCTCCTGGCGGCGATCGCCGGACTGGCCGTGCACTGGTTCGGCGACAGCCTCGACGGCACGTTGGCGCGGGTCCGGCATCAGCAGCGCCCGCGCTACGGGTTCTACGTCGATCACGTCGTCGACATCACGAGCATGTTCCTGCTGTGCGCCGGGTTGGCGCTGTCGCCCTGCATGACGCCGGTGGCGGCGATGCTGCTGCTGGCCGCGTACCTGATGATCTCCGCCGAGACCTATCTCGCGACGCACGCCTGCGGCGTCTTCCGCGTGTCGTTCCTCGGAATAGGGCCGACGGAGCTGAGGATTCTGCTCGCGCTGGGCACGCTCTCCGTGCACGCCCGCGGCCCCGTGGTCGAGCTGTTCGGCCGGAGCTGGCTGCTGTTCGATATCGGCGGCGCGGCGGCGGCGGCCGGCATGCTGGGTGCGCTGGCGCTGTCCGTGGCCCGGAACGGCCGCGCCCTCTACCGCGCCGAGCCGATTGGCGGATGACCATGCGCCAACCGCGCGGACTGCGGCGCTGGGTCGTCTTCAACGTGGTCGGGATCGCCGGGGTCGGCGTGCAGTTGCTGGCCCTGGTCGCCGGCGCCGAGCTCCTGCGTCTCGACTACCGGGTGGCCGCCGCACTGGCGGTCGAGGCCGCCATTCTCCACAACTTCGTCTGGCACGAGCGTTGGACGTGGCGGGACCGCAGCGGCCGGCGCCCCGGGCGGTGGACGCGGCTGGTGCGCTTCAACGCCGTCTCGGGCACCGTGTCGATCACGGCGAATGTCGTGTTCACCGCGCTGTATGCGACGATGTTTGGCATCCACTACCTGTTCGCGAATATGATGGCGATCGCGTCGTGCTCACTCGCGAACTTCCTCGCGAACGACCACCTCGTGTTTCGTGCAAGGAACGATCGTCCCGCCTCAGCGCTCGCGGGGTGCGTACGCTGGAAGGAGAACCGGACGATGAAGGCTCGCGCGCACGGCCCCGCCGCCGAGCGGCGGGCGGTGCACGTGGCGTTGGCTCTCGGCCTTGCGGTCGGTAGTGCAGCAGCTCTCCACGCCGCGGAGCTGAAGCAAGAGACGCTCGCGGCGTGGAAGCGGTACGTCGAGACCACCGAGCGCCGCATGGCCCGGGAGATCGGGGACGGTGGCCGGTTCCTCGTGCTGGACTTCCACGACGATGCGGAACGGCTGCGCCGGGAGGCGCTGGCCGACCAACCGGTCATCTGGCGGGCGGAGACGCGCGATGATCGCGGCGAATCGATCAAGGTGCCGAAAGGCAGGATCCACCACTGGCTGGGCGCCATCCTGATTCCGAACGCCGATGTGGACCACGTGGTCGACGGTCTGCAGTACTCGATTCCGCCGCACGAGTTGCAGCACGACGTCCTCGAGTCGCGCGTCCTCTGGCGCGACGGCGACAGGCTGGGGACGTTCCTCAAGGTGAGCCGGAAGGCCGTGCTAACCATGCACTACAACACCGAGCATGCGGTGGAGTACGTGCGCCCGGGCGGCGGCCGCGCCTGGAGCCGGAGCGAGTCGACGCGGATTGCCGAGCTCGACAAGTTCGGATCGCCGGAGGAGCGTGAGAAGCCCGTCGGCAACGACCGCGGTTTTCTGTGGCGGCTGAACGTGTACTGGCGCTACGAGGAGGTTGCCGGCGGCGTGCTGATGGAATGCGAGGTCGTCACGCTGAGCCGGTCGATACCGCTCCTGATGCGCTGGATGGTCGCGCCCATCGTGACTCGCGAAGCGCGCGCCGCACTCGCGGACGTGCTGCAATCGATGCGGGAGCAGCTCGACCCGGGCCCGCCGGCAGACAAGGAGTGAGGGAGGCTCCCGCGCCGGCCCCGCCGTCAGCCGTGCGGAAAGGCCGCGCGTGTCGTGGCCGGTTCCATCACCCGTGCGATGACGGCGCTCGAGATCGCCATCGTGATGAAGAACGCCGCCCATAGCCCGTGCACGGTCGCGAGCGCCGCGCCGACGGCGAGCAGCAGGACCGCGAAGGCCGCGTCCGCGAGCCGCTTCCAGGCGGACGACCGGCGGCGCTGCTCGGCGAGCTCGGCCG
This sequence comes from Vicinamibacterales bacterium, assembly GCA_965222265.1. Lineage (GTDB taxonomy): Bacteria > Acidobacteriota > Vicinamibacteria > Vicinamibacterales > UBA8438 > JAAXGX01. The sequence continues at coordinate 1,626,778 of CBDCTP010000003.1, read as the reverse complement.
GATACACCCGCGACGTGAACCACAGGTGCAGCCGCAGGTTGGCGGCAACGCCCACGATGCCGACCGCGGCGACGAAGGCCGCCAGGCCCCAGTCGCCCGGTATCGTTTCGCGCGCCAGCCACAGCGGGTACAGCGTCAGGCCGTACACGACGCTGACGGCCACCTGATGGAACTGCCACCACCAGCGCGGGGCCGCGGGCCCCTTCGCCGGGCGGCTCGTGGACGCCCGCACTGCAATCGACGCGGCCGCTGACGAGCCGGCGTCCCGGGCCGCCTCCAGGTCGGCCGCCAGCGTGCCGGTGACGGGATACCGGTCGCGCGGCTCCTTCGCGAGGCACGTCATGATGATGCGGGCGAGCGCCTGGGGACAGTCCGGGCGGGCCGGCTCGATGGCCGGCGGCTCGGTCTCGAGGATGCGCGTGATGGTCGCGGCGCCGTCCGTGCCCCGGAACGGATGCCGTCCGGTCACCAGCTCGTAGAGGAGCACGCCGAACGAGAACTGGTCGGCCCGTGCATCGGCCCGGTCGCCGCGCAGAACCTCCGGGGCCATGTACCCGGGTGTCCCGGGCGCACCCCCGGGTCTGGTCAGGCGCTCGCCGCCGGCAGGCTCGTCGCCCTGCTCCAACCGGGCCAGTCCGAAATCGACCACCTTGATGCCGCCGTCGGCCGTCTGCATCACGTTTTCCGGCTTGAGGTCGCGGTGAATCACGCCGTGCGCGTGCGCCGCGCCCAGCGCCTGGGCGATGTCCACCGCGATCGAGAGCACCTCCGCGATGGAGATTGCGCCCGCGCGCACCTCGATCACGACGCCGAGCGTGCGGCCGGCCACGTACTCGCACACGAGGTACAGGCGATCGTCGAATTCCTCGAGCGCGAACACGGTCGCAATTCCGGGATGCGAGAGTGCGGCGGCCGCCCGCGCTTCGCGGCGCAGCCGGGCGCGGAGTCGCGTGTCCTGGGTATAGGCCGGCGGCAGCGCCTTGATGGCCACCGGACGCTGCAGCCGGGTATCCAGTCCCAGGTAGACGATGCCCATGCCGCCGCGCCCGAGGAGGCTCACGACCTCATACGGGCCGAGCCAGCCCCCGATCAGCGGATCGTCCGCCTCGCTCGGAAGCAGCCCGGGGTCGGCTACCACGGCCGGCTGGTCGAGGATGCTGGCCGCCGCGTGCGCGCGCAGCAGTGACCGCACCTCGTCCCGCAGTCCCGTGTCGTCCGGGCAGGCTGAGTCGAAGGATCTGCCGCATCGAGGCGGCCGCGATACCGATGACGTGCGCCCGCGTTCGCCAGTCCTGCTTCTTGTCCTTGACGAGGCGCAGATACGCTTCGTTGACGAGTGCCGTGGGCTGCAGCGTCCGGCCTGGCCGCTCGCGCCCCAGATAGCCGCGCGCCACCCGGCGCAACTCGTCGTAGACGAGCGGCATCAGCTCCGCGAGCGCCTGCTGGTCATGACTCGCGCGAGCGATCAGGTCGTCGGCAGCGGGGTGCCGCATAGGGCTCGGGACCCCAGCATACATCGGGCGGGCGGGTCGGGATGATGTGCCTTCGGCGCAGGCGGCGCGCCCCGCCGCCCCGTGACGGCACAGGAGCCGGGGACGGCTACTGGTTCTTCTGCTGCTCGAGCTCGGCGGCCTCCTTGGCCTTCCGCTCTTCCTCGAAGAACTCGCGCTGCCAATCGGGCGGCTCCTGCGGTCCGGCAACCATCCCGGCAATGTCCGGATCGTGGTCGGTAGGTCGCGGCGGGGCGCCGGCCCGCCGGAGTCTGGTCTCGGAGCGTCGCATATCCTTCATCTTCGAGCGCTCGAGCCGTGCACGTTCCCGCTGCCGTTTGGTCTGTGTCGGTCGTCCCCGATTTGCCAACTTCGCGCACCTCCACTGCTAACGTTTGGACGGCCCGTCGGGCGGCGCGGGCGGCTCGCACCGCCGGCGTTCATGGTAACAAACCGCACGCCGCGGAGACCCTACCAGCGCGGCTCGCGGCGTCCCCCATCGAAGCCGGGGTCGGGCCCGGCGCGGGGTGTCTTCGGGCGCGCCTCGTTGACGGTCAGGCGGCGCCCCTGGAAATCCATCTGGTTGAGCTCGGTGATGGCCCGGGCCGCGTCGTCTTCCGCAGACATCTCCACGAACGCGAACCCCCGCGGCCGGCCTGTCGCCATGTCCATGGGGATGCTGATCGACTCGACCGCGCCAATCTTGCCGAAGAGGGCACGCAGGTCGTCTTCGCTCGCCGAATACGGAATATTCCCGACGTACAACCTCCGACCCATGAGATGACTCCTTGTCTTGGCATCGCTAGCCGGAGTGCCGGGCACTTCCGTCGCTGCGTTATCACCTGAGGGAGGAGGGCGAGGCTGTGCTTGTCGCTCTCGAACGCGGGTGAAGCGAGCGAGTCGTAGCGAATAACCGGCTGCAGCATACCACAGTTGGGTTTGGGCGCCGTTGACCTGGCCGAGGCGGCCGATCAACGATCCGCAGTGCGCGATTGCGGCCCCAACTAAGCGAGCAATGTTCGAGAAACGCCCCTATTTCGTCATCGGCGATCTGGTGTCGAACGCCGGCGCCGGCGCGGTCGTCGGCGCGACGATCGCGCTGGTGGTGGGCGACGGCTGGCCGGTTCCGGCGGGCATGCTCGCCGGCATGGTGCTCGGGGGTCTCGTCGCGACCATCCTGTCGGCGGCGGCGTCGCTGCTGTTCGGTGCGCTCGAGATCATGCTGCCGGTCATGACCACCGGCATGGCGGCCGGGATGCTGGTGGGCATGCGCGCCGCGGCCGGCTCCGCGCCGGCCCATGCGGCGACCGGCGCGGCAACCGGTGTCGCCGTGCTGGCGGCCACCTACATCCTGAACGCGCACCTGCGGGCCAGGGGGACGCGGTGGACGTCCTGACGCGGCAGAAGTGGGACCGCGCCGCCCGCGCCTACGATCTGGTGAACGGGTACGGGCCGGAGCGCCGCTGGGCACCGTTCAAGCGGCGTCTCTTCGCGCTGATGCGAGGCAACGTGGTTTTCGCGGCCATCGGGACCGGTCAGGATATCCAGTTCCTCCCGCCGGGCAAGCAGATAACCGGGATCGACATCAGCGGCCGCATGCTGGAGGTCGCGCGGCCGCGCGCCGCGGCGTACCCGGGCACCCTCGCCCTGCGGCAGATGGACGTGCGCCACCTCGACTACCCCGACGGCACCTTCGACCAGGCCTTCACCTCGTGCACCTTCTGCTCGGTGCCGCAGCCAGTCGCCGGGCTCCGCGAGCTCAGGCGGGTGCTGAAGCCGGGCGGCCAACTGCACATGTTCGAGCACACCGGCAGCCGTTACCTCCCGTTCAGCCTGATGCTGCATCTGATGACCCCGCTGTCCCGCCGGTTCGGCCCGGAATTGAACCGGGACACCGTCAGCAACGTCGCCGGCGCCGGATTCGAGGTCCGGGCGGTGGAGCCCGTGTATCTCGACGTCGTGAAGATGATTCACGCCGTGGCTCCGGCCGGCTAGCGGGCGCCGACTGATAAGCTTAGTCGTCGTCGGACGATGCGAGGCTTACGCAACGCGCTGCGGCGCTACTGGTTCGTGTTCCCGGTCCTGGCTTCGCTCGCCACGGACTGCCAGCAGACTCCGCGGGGTGCCGTGCCCACGGGCATCGCGACGGTCGAGATCGTGCTGCAGAGCAGGCCGGCCACTCCGCACCCCAACCGGCAGGCGGTTGAGGCTTGCCTGACGCGGCTGGGCACCGTCGGCACCCACGTCCGCCCCAGCTGGCGGGACAACCCCTTCACCGCCGTGTTCGATCCAGAGCGCGTGCCGCTCGTCGAGACGTCTCCCAACACCCTCGCAGCGTTGTTCCGCGACGCGCCGGCCAACACGCAGCTCACATTGACCGTCCACGACGTGAACCAGTGCCGGCGCATGCCGGTGACCCCCGCCACGCCGGGCGGCCAGCTCGCCGACGGGCGCGTGACCACGGGCGTGTTCGCCAACGGCGCGCCGCTGACGACAGTGGTCGGCAACAACGCCCTCGTGCTCGTCGTCGCGCCGGACGGGACGGTCACCGAATGAACCGGACATGAAGGGCCTGCTCCTCCCGCTCCTGAGCCTGGCCGTCGTTCCGGCGTTCCCCGCCGCGGCGCAGGAGCCGGACCAGGAGATGGTGGCGGCCATCCGCGAGGAAGGCCTGCAGCGGTCGCAGGTCATGGAGCTGGCCGGCTGGCTCAGCGACGTGTACGGGCCGCGCGTGACGGGCTCGCCGGCCATCGAGGCCGCCGGGGACTGGGCCATGCGGCAACTCCGCGCATGGGGCGTCGCCGACGTGCACGAGGAGCGTTTCGCATTCGGCCAGGGATGGTCGCTCGAGCAGTTCCACGCGCAGATGGTCGAGCCGCAGGTCATGCCGATCATCGGCTATCCGAAGTCGTGGACCAGCAGCACGGACGGCACGGTTACCGCCGACGTCGTCCGTGTCGACATCCGGTCGCATGGGGATCTCGACCGTTACCGCGGCACGCTCCGCGGCGCGGTCGTCCTCCCGCAACCCGCGCGCGAGGTGCGCATGCTCGAGGGCGACCTGGTGCTGCGGATGGACCGCGCACTGCTGGCCGAGGCGCGCCGGCCGCGGCCGCCGCCGCAGCCGGCGCCACCGGGCAGCCCGCGACGGGCACGGCTGCCCGCCCGCGTGGTCGAGCAGTTCTACCTCGACGAGGGAGTGGTCGCGGTGCTGGACCGCGGCAGCGACTACTTCATGGTGGGAGGCGCACCCAGCGGCAGCCGCCTCCGGTGGCCGACCCAGCGCGTGGACGGCGGCACGGTATTCGTCGGTCGCGGCGGGCCGTGGGACGAGGACGCCGGCAGCGTCGTGCCGGCGGCGACCATCGCGGTCGAGCACTACAACCGCATGGTGCGGGTCCTGGAGCGGGGTCTGCCCGTGCGGGTGCAGATCAACATCCGCACGCGCTTTCACCCGGAAGGCGAACGGCTCAACGGCTTCAACATCATCGGCGAGATCCCCGGCGCGGATCTGCGGGATGAGGTGGTCATGCTCGGGGCCCACTTCGATTCGACGCACGCGGCAACCGGGGCCACCGACAATGCGAGCGGTACGGCTGCCATGATGGAGGCGCTGCGCATCCTGCGGGCCGTCGGCGCCGCGCCCCGCCGCACCATCCGGATCGCGCTGTGGGGCGCCGAGGAGCAGGGCCTGCTCGGCTCGCGGGAGTACGTGCGGAGGCATTTCGCCGATCGGCGGACGCTGGAGCGCAAGCCCGACTACCACAAGCTGTCGGCCTACTACAATCTCGACAACGGGGCGGGACGCGTCCGGGGCGTGTGGCTGCAGGACAATCCCGGGGTCGGCGCGATCTTCGAGCCCTGGCTGGCGCCGCTGGCGGACCTGGGGGTCGCCGCGCTCGGTCCGCGCGCGACGCGCGGCACGGACCACGTGGCGTTCGACGAGGTCGGCCTCCCAGGCTTTCAGTTCATGCAGGACCGGCTCGAGTACAACTCGCGGACGCACCATTCGAACATGGATTTCTTCGACCGGCTGCAGCGCGCCGACCTGATGCAGATGGCGGTGGTGGCGGCGGTCTTCGCCTACAACACGGCCATGCTCGACGATCGGCTGCCGCGCAAGGCGCCGCCGGCGCGGGGGCAGTAGCCCGCCGCCGGTCCTTGCGCGAAGCGAGTCTTCGCGATACCGTCGTGGGGTTGCGGAGGAGGTGTCAGATGCGCAAGCTGCTCGCGTTGCTGTCGGCGGTGCTGGTGTCCGTGGTCGCAAGCCAGGGGGGCATGGCTCCGGAAGCGCAGGAGCTCCCGATCCTGTCGCTGGGCCAGGTGCAGGCGAGCCAGAGCGGGTCGGTGTCCCAAACCGTGGCGAACACGGAGATCACGGTCACGTACGATCGGCCCGTGGCACGCGGGCGGGAGCTGTACGGCGGCATCGTCGCGTATGGCCAGATCTGGAACCCGGGAGCCAACGACGCGACGGCGGTCGCGTTCAGCCGCCCGGTCACCATCAACGGCCAACCGCTGGAGGCCGGGAAGTACAGCATCTGGGCCATCCCGGATCCTGCCGAGTGGACGCTGATCTTCAGCCGCGCGGCCGATGTGTATCACCAGCCGTATCCGGGCGAGGAGCACGACGCGCTGCGCCTGAACGTAGTCCCGGTCAGCGGCGACCACATGGAGACGCTGGCGTTCTACTTCCCCGCCGTGGAGAAGAAGGACGCCGAGCTGCGGCTGCACTGGGGCACGACCATCGTGCCGTTGTCCATTACGGTTCCTTGAGCGGAGGCATCTCGGGTATGGAGAGCAGCGAGACGCACGGCAGGGCACATCTGCTGGTCGGGGTGATCGTCCAGGTGGCGCTCGCGGTCGGCTTGGCGCCGAACGCCGGCGCGCAGCAGTGGGTGGCCTCGTGGGGCTCGTCCCTGCAGGGACTGTCGCCGGAGGACGCGACGGTCACGAATGCCACCATCCGGCTCATGGCGCGGTCCACCGTCGCCGGGGACCGCGTGCGGGTGCGCCTGGAGAATACGTACGGCAGCGAGCCGCTGGCCATCGGCGCGGCTGCCGTCGGTCTGCGGAACAACGGGCCGTCGCTGGTCGCGGGATCGAGCCGCGAGCTGCGCTTCGGCGGCTCGGGCTCGGTCGCGATCCCGGCCGGCGAGTACGTCGTCAGCGACCCGGTCGACCTGGCGGTCGCGGCCGGGCAGGGGTTGGCGGTCAGCCTGCACGTACCCGGCGCCAACCTGCGCAGCAGCATGCACCGCACCGCGCTCACCACGTCGTACCTGACGGAGGTGGGCGCCGGGGACTGGACCGGCAACGTCGACGGCGAGCCGTACACGGAGACGACCCCCTGGATGCACTGGCTGTCGGCCGTCGAGGTGTTCTCCTCCTCGGCCCGTGGTGCGATCGTCGCCTTCGGCGACTCCATCACGGACGGTTCCTGCGCCACCACGGACGGTCACGACACGTGGCCGGACATCCTGTACACGCGGCTCCTGCACGCCGCCGGCACGGCGCGCCTCGGGGTGGTCAATGCCGGCATCGGCGGCAACACCGTGGTGCGGGTGCCGCCGGTCACGAGCACGCCCGGCGTGGAGCGAATGGACCGGGACGTGCTGGCGCTGGCTGGCGTCACGCACGTCGTGGTGTTCCTGGGCACCAACGATCTGCGCCGGCAGGCGACGGCGGAGCAGGTGATCGCCGGTCTCGACGAGGTCGTCGGGCGGGCCCGGGCGCGGGGCCTGAGAGTCGCGGCGGCCACCATCATCGCGCGCAATCCGACGCCGCGCGGCGGTCTGCCGCCGGAGCTGGGGTTCGGGCCGGCGCAGAACGACCGGCGGCACGCCGTCAACGAGTGGATCCGCGACAACGACAATCTGCACGCGGTACTCGACTTCGACGCCGTGATGAAGGATGCCGGCGATCCCAATCTCATCAATCCCGTCTACGACTGCGACGGCATCCATCCCAACGCGTTCGGGTACGCGGCGATGGGCGGCTCGATAGATCTCGGTGTCTTCGACGAGGGACTGCGGGAGTCCGCGCCGTAGAACGGCGCGGACTCCCGCAGGATTGGTTGGGCGCCGGCGGAGGCGCCGGGCGGCGATTGGGGGCTGGGCGATGCGGGAGATGCGCGCGCAGGTTGTCGTCGGTGTCGGCGTTGCCGTTGCCCTGCTGAGCGCCGCGCCCGGCGCACGGGAACCGCTGGCCGAGCGCCAGGAGCGGACGGTCTGGGACGGCATCTATACGGAGGAGCAGGCTGAGCGCGGCGCCGTCCTGTACGAGGAGTGGTGCGCCAGCTGCCACGCGTCGGATCTATCGGGCGGCGACGTGGCCCCCGGGCTGGTCGGCGGCGAGTTCGTCTGGAACTGGAGCGGCCTGACGGTAGGTCAGCTCTTCGAGCGGTTGCGGATCTCGATGCCGCAGGAAGACCCGGCCAGCGTCACCCGCTCCCAGAAGGCCGACATCCTGGCTTTCATGCTGCGCGTGAACGAGTTTCCGGCCGGCGAGCGGGAGTTGCCCAACCGCGCCGCCATGCTGGAGCAGTTCCTGCTCGAGGCGATTCAGCCCTGACCCGGAGACGCGATACGTGAGAACAGTTCCGAAGCTTACGCTCGACGACGCCCGCATCATCATGGCCGCGGCCGAGGAGAAGTCACGCGAGATCGGTGTCGATATGGATATCGCGATCACCGATGACAGCGGCAGCCTGTTGATGTTTCACCGCATGGACAACGCGCGCATCACCAGCATCGACGTCGCGATCAGCAAGGCGTTCACGGCGGCCGCGGCGCGGCGCTCCACGCGCGCGTACGGCGACGTCAGCCAGCCGGGTGGACCGGCGTTCGGGATCCAGGTCAGCAATCAGGGCCGCTTCATGGTGGTCGCCGGCGGCCTGCCCCTGTTCGCCGACGACCAGATCGTCGGCGGGGTCGGCTGCAGCTCGGGCCATCCGGACCAGGACGAGATCGTGGCGCAAGCCGGCATCGACGCCCTGCTGGCGCACCTGCAGGGCTGAGCACCAGGGCAGCCTCGGCAAGGCGCGCACAGCGCGCCTCGGCGGGAGCGGCGCGGGGCTCCGGGGTCCCCGCGAGCGGACGCCGGGGGTTCGGGGCGCAGCCCCGTCTGATTGAAGCCCGGCGCAGCCTCGGCAAGGCGCGCACAGCGCGCCTCGGCGGGAGCGGCGCGGGGCTATGGGGTCCCCGCAAGCGGACGCCGGGGGTTCGGGGCGTAGCCCCGTCTGATTGAAGCTACGCCGACTCGGTCGCGGGAAGCGTCTTGTCGATCGCCGCCTGCAGCCGGGTCTTGTCGGCGAGCCCGACGATCGACTCGACCACCTCGCCGTCCTTGAACAGCAGTAGCGTCGGGATCGACCGGATGCCGAACTGCATCGCGGTGTTCGGATTGTCGTCGACGTTGAGTTTGCCGACGGTCACCCGGCCTGCGTAGTCCTCGGCCAGTGCCTCCACCGTGGGAGCGATCATGCGGCACGGCCCGCACCACTCGGCCCAGAAGTCCACGAGCACGGGCACCTGCGATTTGAGCACGGACTCGTCGAAGTTGTTGTCACTCAGAGTCTGCGTGTGTTCTCCCATCGGTATCCTTCTGTGAGCTCGGGCGGTTGATTTGCCCTGATCTAATTGTACTTGACTTGCCGCGCCGCGGGGCCGGACGCTCGCCAATCGTCGCCTCGCGGCTCCGCTCGGCGCCCACCGACTCTCCGCACACGCGGTGCATCCCGGCGCTAGGGCCACGCTGACGGCTCCTTCCCGGTCTGCGCTGCGGCGACGTACACGGCGCAGCGGTGTCGGGCTACGAGCCGCCGACCTGCGCGGGGCCTTCTCCGCACCGCCGTCGAGGTCGTCTATGGCGCGACCCGCGGTCGGATCGCCCACCTGCCCGACCGTGGTAACGCTCCAGCATGCCCGGAACGCGATCGGGAACGTCGCCACCGAGAACGCAGGCGGGACCGCAGGGCTATCTGCACGACTGCCTCGCCCTGCATGGCCAAGTGACGGAAATCCGCTATGGCCATATGCAGGATCTCTTCCGCATCGGTAATTGGTTACCGGGTTGCGGCCTCGGATCCATTTATTTGGATTGTACTTTTAGCGAAGATATGGCATAAGTAGTGTGTGCGACGACATGCTGACGGGCAGGAGGCAGCCAAGGCCCCGCGGCCCGACCGGACCGAGCACCTGCGCCGCGACCTTGAGCGCTCCGAGGGCGAACGGCAGCGGCTCGAGCGCGAGGTCACGCGGCTGCACAAGCGCAACAAACGGCTGGAAGACGACAATGCGCGGCTCAAGCGGGAGCTCGACGCGGCCCGTCGGGCGGGTTGTCGCCAAGCGGCGCCGTTCGCGAAACCGCTCAGCGGTGCGCCGAAGCGGCCGGGCCGCCGAGCCGGCGCCGCGTATGGCGTGGCGGCGCGCCGCCGGGCGCCGGCACGGGTCGATGAACGGCATCGCGTTCCCCTGCCGCCGGCCTGCCCGGACTGCGGCGGGGTGCTGCAACCGAAGGGTGTGGCCACCCAGGTGCAGGAAGAGTTGCCGGTCCCGCGCGTGGTCGTCCGTCAGTTCGAGGTGGCGATTGGCGCCTGCCGGGCGTGCGGGCGCCGGGTGCAAGGCCGGCATCGGTTGCAGAGCTCCGATGCGCTCGGGGCGGCCGGGGTGCAACTCGGCCCGCAGCTGGTGGCCTGGGCGGTCATCCTCAACAAGCAATTGGGGTTGTCGTTCGGCAAGGTGGCGACCTTGCTGCGACAGCACTACGGCGTGACGGTCAGCCGTAGCGGACTGGTCCGCGCCGTCGACCGGGCCGGCCGCCGGGCACAGCCGACCTATGCGGCCCTGCAGCAGCAGCTCCGCCGCAGTCGCGTCGTCACGCCCGACGAAACCGGCTGGAAGGTCGCCGGCCGGCTCAACTGGCTGTGGGTGGCGGCAACCCCCCAGACGACCGTCTACCAGATCCAGCCCGGCCGCGGCTATGCGGAGGCCGCCAAGCTGCTCGGGGCCGACTTCGCCGGCGTGCTCGTCCGCGACGGCTGGGCCCCGTATCGCCGGTTCACCGCGGCTACCCATCAGAGCTGTCTCGCGCACCTCTTACGCCGGGCAAAGACGCTGCGAACCGATCATCCGTACAGCCGGGTCGTCGTCCAGATCCAGACCGCCTTGCAACAGGCTCTCCGCCTGCGCGACGAGGCCCGCGCCGCAACCCGCTCGCCCGCCAGCATGGACCACGCCCTCGACGCGTTGGCCACTCGCCTCGCCGAACGCATCGCCCACCCGGGGCCGCTCGCCGACGTCCAACGCTTCGCCAATCACCTCATCACCGAATGGACCGCGCTGTTCAACTTCCTGCGCAACCCCGCCATCGACGCCACCAACTGGCGCGCCGAGCAGGCCATCCGTCCCGCCGTCGTCACCCGCAAAGTCTGCGGCGGCAATCGCTCCTGGCGGGGCGCGCACACACAGCAAATCCTCACCTCCCTCATCCGCACCGCCACCCAGCGCCAGCTTGACCCCCACGCCGTGGTCACCGACCTGCTGCGAACGCCTGCCCCCACCGTCGCACCTGACCTGCAAGGCCCCGCACCGTAGAGTCCACACCCGGTAACCAATTACCTCGGGACAATGGCGGAGAACCCTCAGGAGAGGAGGATCGCAGCGAACGGGGCGGGAAGGAAACTCGTCCGAGGGGCCACGGCCCGGGTTCCGGCGGGGCACGTCCGCAAAGGAAGGCGCGGCCGAACTACAAGGAGCAATGGGACCGACGGCTTCTGTCGTACGTTCGACGGAAGCAGGAGGAAGCCTCGGAGCAGACAGAAGGCCGGTCGGCTTCGACCGAGCACAACCAAGCTGTCGAATCCCTCGCTCGCACCGCGGTGTGCTCCTACGAGAAGGCGCGGGGACGCAACGCCCAGCAGATGCCCCAGACGCATCCGGGGCACGACATCGTCAGCCACGATCCGCTCAGCGGCCAGCAGAGGCTGATAGAAGTCAAGGGTGTGGACGGCGAATGGAACCAGAGGGGCGTTGGGCTGACCAAAACGCAGTTCAGCAATGCCCAGGACTACGGGGACTGCTACTGGCTGTACGTGGTCGAGTTCGCTCTGGATCCCGATCATGCTCGCATCCACGCCATCCCAAACCCCGCGAGCCAGGTCTCTTCGTTCATGTTCGACGGCAACTGGCGCGAGGCGGCGACGGACGAGAGCCCCAGTCCGGCGGAGCTATTCGTCCCGGGCGCGCGCATCCACTACGAGAACGTCGGGATCGGCGAGATACTTGACGTGGTCGTGCGCGGCAGGACGACGCTGCTGACGATCCAGTTCGAGGGGCGGAAACAACCTTGGCGGAACGTGACGTTGAACGTGCAACAGATGCGCATCTTGGAAGACGGCGATGGCGACGACAATCCCTGACCTCACCGATGCTCAGCTGAAGGCGCTCCCGTCGCGAGGAGAGGCGAGGGTCTACCGGTCGCTGAGGAAGAAGCTGCCCGACGACTACGTGGTTCTGTTTCGGGTTGGGTGGATCCTTCGCCAGGAAGGGGAGCGCGCGCAGGACGGGGAAACCGACTTTCTGATCTGCCATCCGGACAAAGGCTGTCTGTGCGTGGAGGTCAAGGGCGGCGGCGTGGGTTTCGACGCGGCCACCGGCGAGTGGTTCTCAATAGACCGGCAGCGCCGCAGGCACAAGATCAAGAGCCCGATAAACCAAGCCTTGAAGGCGAAATACTCCGTTCGATCCAAGCTCAACGAGCATCCTCGCTGGCGGGCGCTGTCGCCGGACAAAGTGCTGCTCGGGCACGCGGTTTTTTTCCCGGACATCGGCAGCGCCGCGGCGCTGAGCAGGGCGGATCTGCCGGCCACACTGGTTGGCACCGCCACGGATCTTGGGGATCCCCGAGGGTGGATCGATTCGGTCTTTGCGTACTGGGGAAGCAACTTGCGGAACGTCGTTGCGTTGGGCCGCCGGGGGAGCGAGGTGATCCGACAGGCATTTGCGCGATCATTTGAGGTGGCCCCGTTGGTCGCGACGCGGCTGGCGGACCAGGAAGCGCGCAGGCTTGCCTTGACGCAGGACCAGATACGGGTACTCGACTTTGTGCGCTCCCACCGGCGCGTGGCCGTACGCGGGGGAGCCGGAACCGGAAAGACGGTGCTGGCACTCGAGAAGGCTAGGCGCCTTGCCGACGAGGGATTCCGGACGCTGCTCACCTGCTACAATCGGCAGCTGGCCGATCACTTGGCGAGCCTGTCCGCCGGCACCGCCAATCTCGACGTGATGGGCTTCCATCAGCTCTGCCATCGGCGGGTCGAAAAAGCGAGCCGCGAGTCGGGCCGCGATCTGGTAGCGGAGGCCAAGCTCACCTACCCGGGCGCGGACTTGTACGATGTGCAGTTGCCGAACGCGCTCGCCTACTCTCTCGATGTTCTCCCAGAAAGGTACGAAGCGATCATCTGCGACGAAGGGCAAGACTTCCGCGAGGATTTCTGGGTTGTGTTGGAGCTTCTTCTGGCCGACTACGACCAAAGTCCGTTTTACATTTTTTACGACGATAATCAGAACATCTATGCGCGTGCTAGCACGTTCCCAATTCACGGAGAGCCGTTTTCGCTAACCACAAACTGTCGAAACACCACACCGATTCATGCGGCTGCGTACACGCGCTACCGGGGCGTGCCGGTTTCCCCACCCGATAACGAGGGTGCGGAGGTCCAATTCGATCAGGCACCCTGCAGGGCGGCGCAAGCCGGAAAGATCAATGCTCGGATCGTCGACCTCGTCGCTCGGCACGGTGTTTCCCCCGGCGACATCGCTGTTCTCATCGTGGATGCCGTAACCAAGGGCGACTGCTATGCAGCCCTCCGCCGTCTGCCATTACCGAGACCAGCGACATGGCTTGAGGAAGGCGTTCGAAACGAGCGCACGGTCCTGATGGACACGGTCAGGCGCTTCAAGGGCCTGGAAGCTCCCGTGGTCATCCTGTGGGGTGTTGACAGGATCGACTGGGAGCGAAGCGAGGAATTACTCTACGTGGGTATGAGCCGAGCGAAATCTCTTCTGGTGGTCGTCGGAACAAGCGCGAGCTGCGCGACGGTCAAATCGAGTGTCGTTTGACGAGTCAAGGGCTGGCGGAGTCCGACTTCAAGTAGTAATGAACGAGGAGAGCAGGGACAGGCCAAAGACAGCGAACTCCGCTTTGTGAGCAATTATGGGAGTTTGAGCAGCTAACCCTGCCGGATTGAACCCCGCCGGAGGCGCCCGTCAGTCGCGGTAGATGAACTTGCCGAGCGCCGACAGGATGAGGCTCATCGCCAGCTTGCCGGTGCGGTTCTGCACGTCGAGGATGGGGTTGATCTCCACCATCTCCAGGGAGGTCGGCCCGCCGGCCGCGGCGCACAGCTCCATGGCCATGTGGGCCTCGCGGTAGGTCAGGCCGCCGTCCACGACGGTGCCGACGCCGGGCGCGTACTGCGGGTCGACGGCGTCCAGGTCGAAGCTCACGTGGAACAGGCCGTTGGCGCCCTGCGCGCGCCGGATGGCCTCGCGCATCACGGCGGCTATGCCTTCCTGATCGATGTCCGACATCGTGAACACGCTCACCCCGGATCGCTTCACGAGCTCGCGCTCCGCGGGGTCCAGATCCCGGATGCCCACGAGCGCCACGCGGTCGGGGACGAGCGCGGGCGCGCTCCCGCCAATCTTCGTCAGCTCCGGGAGCCCCAGCCCGAGCAGGGCGGCCAGGGGCATGCCGTGGACGTTGCCCGACTCGCTCGTCTCCGGCGTGTTCATGTCGCCGTGGGCGTCGACCCAGATGGCCCCCACCTGCCGGCCGGCGCGGCGATGGTGCGCCGCCAGGCCGGCGACGCTGCCCGCTGCCAGGCTGTGATCGCCGCCGAGCAGGATGGGGGTGCGGCCGGCGTCGAGGATGCCGCGCACCGTGCGCGCCACCTGGCGGCACGTGGCCGCGATGGGTTCCAGGAAGTGCGCCTGCGTCGAGCCGGCGTCCGCGGTCTCGGCTCCCGGGCACTCGATGTCGCCGAGGTCGGCCACGTCCTCGAAGCCCGCCCGGCGCAGTGCCTCGTGGAGGCCGGCCAGGCGGACCGCCGACGGACCCATGTCGGTCCCGCGCCGCCCGCCGCCCAGGTCCAGGCGCACGCCGGCGATGGAGACCGGCGGCCGGGCGACCTTCTTGGCCATCACCTCACAGTGTACCGGGGGGAGTCGGGCGCGGGTCGGCAGGCGGACGCCTGACGGCGGCTGGCCGCCGGGGGCGTCAGGGGCTCGCCCTGACGTACTTCCGCAGCGTGTGCGGACCGACGTCCGCGGCGAATATGCTGCCCTCGGCGTCGGCCGTGATGCCGGACGCGCCGGAGATGCGGGTCGCGTCTGCGGCGGCGAGGTCGGGGTCGGGAATGAAGGCGCGCAGCGAGCCGTCGATGGCGCTGCCGATCGTGATGCCTCGCGCGTAGCCGGGGTTCACCGCGGAGTTGGACTGCGAGTCGCTCACGTAGAGCGTGTCGTCGGCCGCCGCGTGGAGCGCGCTGGGGCGGCCGAACTGCCTCCAGGCGGCGATGAAGTTGCCGTCCTGGTCGAAGATCTGCACGCGGTTGTTGCTGCGGTCGGCGACGAACACGCGTCCGAGCGAGCCGCCGATGGAGATGTCGTGGGGCTGGTCGAACTCGCCGGGCCCGGCGCCGGTGCGGCCCCAGGTCTTGATGAACCGGCCGTCCGGCGAGAACTTCAGCACGCGGTCGTTGGTGCCGTGCCCGTCGGTGACGAAGATGTCGCCGTTGGGCGCGACGGCCACGCCGGTCGGCCGGTCGAAGGTGTCCGGACCGTTACCGGCCACGCCGGCCTGGCCGAGCGTCAGCAGCATCTCGCCGCCGGGGCTCAGCTTGAAGACCTGCTGACCGAGCGTAGCGCCCGCGAACGGGCCGGCCGCGGCCCGGGCGGCCATCCCGAGCACCGTCGTGTCCCCGTTCGCGTCGGTCGTCCAGAGGTTCCCCTCCGCGTCGACGGTGAAGCCGTGCGGGAACGCGAACATCCCCGCGCCCAGGCTCGCCAGCAGCCGCCCGGCCGGATCGAACTGCAGGATCGGCGGGTCGGTGCGGCCGACGCAGGTGGCGGCGCCGGGCGGCACGGTGTTGAAGCAGCGGTGGAAGATCCAGATGTTGCCGTCGGGATCGAGCTGCACGCGGATCAGCTCGCCCCAGCGACCGCCGTTCATCGACGGCGGCAGGGTCGGCCAGTCCTCGACCAGCCGGTACGGGTTGGGGAGCTCGAGTTGCCCGCTGCCCGGGCCGGGCTGGGCCTGGGCAGCGGCGGCCACCGCAACGCAGGCCGCAACGACCCCCGCCAGCGTCGATCTCACGCGACCGGCAGGCGGCATCGGGCTACCGGGGCTCTTCCTCGTGCGTGTGCAGGCGCCGCTCGCCGGCGGCCACGGCGAGGCGGCCGGCCGCCAGCCGGTGCTTGTTGGTGACGCCTTCCCAGCAGCCTTCTTCGTAGAACTCGTACCCGCCGCCGCCGATGCGCCCCATCGTGAATGCCAGCGTCATGGGCCGCGTGAGCACGTTCGGGTCGGTGACGGTCGCCTCGTAGCGGAGCGTGTCGGCGTCGACGAGGTTCCAGCGCTCCACCACGTGCAACGCCTCGCTGTAGAAGCTGCCGTGCGAGTCGAGCCAGGGGAGATCGTTGAAGTTCGTCACGTCGACGACGAGCGTATCGCCCTCCCAGCGGCCGCGCGAGTCCCCGTTGAACAGGCGAATGTCGGCGCCCACGTGGTCGCTCCCGGCGGTCGGCACAACGCGGTACGCGTGCGTCCATTCGTAGAGGAACACCACGTGGCCGCCGTTCTGGCGGATCTGCAGGTCACCGCGGTAGTTGCTGCGCGGCACCCCGACCAGCAGGCAGCGATCCTCCGGATCGATGTGCGCCAGCTCCGTCGGGGTCTCCATGTCGTACAGGAACTCCGTGCGCCGCTCGGCCGCCCACGGCTGGTAGGGGATGCGCCCGTCCGGCGGGTCGATGATCACGGGCACCGGCAGGCCGAGCCGCTCCGGGCCGCGGCTCTGCATCCTGGCATGCTCGGCGTCGCAGCAGCCGTCCTCGATGCTGTGCGAGGCGTTCGTCGGGCCGCCGTCCCAGTAGCCCTGCAGATCGGGGTGACCGTCGGCGGTGCGCGGCAGCGCGGCTTCCTGGGCCGCCAGCGGCGCGGCCGCCAGCACGGCCAGGATCGCGACCGCGAGACCGGCAATGCGATGACTCATCGGATTCTCCCTCACTTGTCGGCCGCCAGCTCGCTCTCGGAGTAGGCGTAGCACTCGTATTCCAGTAACTGGATGTCCGCTTCCTGGCGCCGGTAGAGCGGCATGCGCATCGTCCAGGGGCGCGTGAACACCTGCGGGTCCTCGATGGTGGCCTCGTACAGCAGGTGATCCGGGCCGGTGGGCGTGTAGCGTTCGACCACGTGCAGGGCCTCGCTGTGGAAGTTGCCCGCGCGGTCGAACCACGTCCGATCGTCGAAGTGGATCACGTCGACCACCAGCGTGTCGCCGTCCCAGCGCCCGCGCGAGTCGCCCATCCAGAAGTCGATGTGCCCGTCGGGATGCGGGCTTCCGTCCATGTAGAGGGTGCGCGTGACGTGGATGTACTCGTACAGGATGAGTATCCGGTCCTCGAACTGGAGAATCTGGAACGGATACGGCATGTAGGTGATCCGCGGCACGCCGGGCATGTTGCACTGCGTCTCGGGGTCGGCCGTGTGCCGGTTCTCGAAGTTTTCCTGCTTCTGCTCCAGCGCCCACGGCTGGTAGGGAATCTCGTTCCCGACCACCACCCCCTGGCCGGCGGGGACGCCGGCGCTGGCCGAGTGGTCCTGGATGTCCCAGGCGGCCGTGTTCAGCGCCTGCCAGACGCCCTGCAGGTCCGGCTGGCCGTCGGCCGTGCGGGGGGGCACGTACGCCTCCCCGGCGGCGCCCTGCGTCTGTCCGGCGGCCGGCAGCGTCGCCAGCACGCAGAGGCTGGCCGCGGCCAGTGCCGCGACTCCCGATCTCGTCGACATGCCGACTCCTAGCGTTGCGGCTCCGGGCCGCCGGTGCCGGACGAGCCGGCGAAGAAGTTGCGCCCGTCGGGCAAGGTAATCGTGATGCCGTTGGCGGTCGACGTGCCGTCCTTGGCCAGATAGCCGTCGACGACGAACTCGATGCCGGGCGGAAAGTCGCCCTTGCGGAGGCCGCGCCGCAACAGCGACGTCGGGTTGCCCATCTCCACCGCCCAGTTCACGACCTCGCCGTCCGGGCCCACCACATCCATGTGCAGCCACCCGTGCGGATTCACCCACTCGAGCTCTGTCAGCGTGCCCTGCAGCGTAATCGGCTGCTCGATGTCGAACTCCGCCGAGAAGGAGTGATGCGCCGCTCCGGACGCCGCGGCGAGCAACACACCCAGACCGACGGCCCCTGCCAGCAACGTTCTCATCGTCGGACCTCCTGCGGTTCTTGTTGAGGACGATCGGATTCCACGTGCAGGTTACACCGGCGCCGGTGGCGGTGCAATCGCGAAGGGTGCGCCCCCTGCTAGCCTTGGGGGCAGGCGGCGCCACGCGCGCCGGCCCAGGGGCGGAGCCGCCGGGAGGATCCCATGATTCGCGAATACAGATTCCCGTTGCTGGAGAAGGTGATCTTCGGGACCGGAGCGCTCGACCGGGTGGCGGGCGAGCTGGACCGCCTCGGCCGGCGGCGAGCCCTCGTCCTGACCGGCAGGAGCCTTGCGAACGGGACCGACCTCGTCAGGCGGCTGGAACGCCTGCTGGGCGCGCGCTGGGCCGGGACGCACGACGGCATTCGCCAGCACGTCCCCAGCCGCACGGTGGCGGCCGCGGTCCGGCACGCGCGGGAGGTGCGCGCCGACGCCCTCGTGGCCTTCGGCGGCGGCAGCCCGATCGACGCGGCGAAGATCGTGGCGCTGGAGCTGCTCGAGGAAGGCCGGCCGCAGGCGGCGATGCCGCAGATCGCCGTCTCTACCACCCTGTCCGCCGGGGAGTTCACGCCGTTCGCGGGCATCACCGATGAAGATACCCGGGTCAAGGGCCTGCGCAACGACCCGCGAATCTGCCCGCGGACGGTCGTCCTCGATCCGGAGGTCACGCTTCCGACGCCCCGCCAGCTGTGGGCCGCGACCGGCGTCAAGGCCCTCGATCACGCCATCGAGGCCATCTGGTCGGTCAACCCGCAGCCGGTGAGCGACGTGCTGGCGGCGGAGGCGATCCGCCGGCTGCACCGGCATCTACCGGTATCGCTCGCGGAGCCCGGCAACCTCGAAGCCCGGGGCGAATGCCAGCTGGCGGCCTGGATGTCCATATTCGGCATCACCAGCGTGGGCGTGCGCCTGAGCCATATTCTCGGGCACCAGATCGGCGCGCGCTGGGACGTCCCGCACGGCGTCACGTCCTGCATCACCATCCCGCACTGCATGCGCTTCCTGGCGCCGGAGACGCTCCCGCAGCAGGTGCTGATTGCCGCGGCCCTGGGCATCCGCACGGACGGCCGCGAGCCGGCGGCGGCGGCTGCGGACGCCGCGGACGCCGTGGCCGCGTTCATCCGGTCGCTCGACGTGCCGACGCGGCTGCGCGACGTCGGGGCGCGGGACGACGAGCTCCACATCGTTGCCCGGGAAGCCAACGCGGAGAGTGCCGCGTGGCACGACCGCCAGGGCGGGGAAGAGGCGCTGCTCGCGCTGCTCCGGCGGATGTGGTAGCCGCCGCAGCCTGCAGGTCGCCGCGCGGGCAGGGAAAAGTGGTTGGTTTGGGCGCCGCGCGGGGCTATGATGGCGGATGCTCATGAAGTGTGACCGCCCGTTGACGCGGCTCGTCGCCGGGGGCTTGCTGTGCGGTCTGCTGGCGCTTGCCGCCCCCGCCGCGGGCGAATCCGACGTGCAGCTCGTGCAGGCGGCCAAGAGCCGGGACTGGGACACGGTGGCCGCCCTGCTGCGCCAGGGCGCGGACGCCAACGTCCCGCAAGCCGACGGCGCCACGGCCCTCCACTGGGCGGCGCACTGGAACGACCTCGAGGCGCTGGATCGCCTGCTGCGGGCCGGGGCGAACGTGAACGCGGCGAACGCGTTGCGCGCCACGCCGCTGTGGGTGGCCTGCGCGGACCGCAACACCGCGGTCGTCGAGCGCCTGCTCGCGGCCGGTGCCGATGCCGACCGGGCGCTGCGCTCGGGCGAGACGCTGCTGATGCGCTGTGCCTCCACGGGCGATCCCGTGGCCGTGCGGGCGTTGCTCGCGCACGGGGCCGACGTCGACGCGAGCGAGCCGTCGAGCGGGCAGACGGCCTTGATGTGGGCGGCGGCGAACCGGCACCCGGCGGTCACGCGCGTGCTGCTGGAGCACGACGCCGCGGTCGGCGCGCGCACCCGGACGGTGCGCCAGTTGCGCGGCGTGGGCCTGCGCAGCACCACCAGCCCCGCCGGCGCCACGTTCTTCGATGCTGGCGGCTTCACGGCCCTGCTGTTCGCCGCGCGCCACGGCGACATCGAATCGGCCCGCCTGCTGCTGGACGCCGGCGCCGACGTGAACGAGCCGGCCGCGGACGGCAACGGCCCGCTGGTCCTGGCCGCCGTGAGCGGCCAGGGGCGGCTCGCCGAGTTCCTGCTCGAGCGCGGCGCCGACCCGCATGCGGCCGGCGCCGGCTACAACGCCCTGCACGCGGCGGTGCTGCGCGCGGATCCGGCCCTCCTGCAGGCGCTGCTGGCGGCCGGCGCCGACCCGAACGCGACGCTGACCAAGAGCACGCCGGTTCCCCGCTGGACGTACCAGTACGTATTCACCCTCCGGGAAAAGGGCGGCACGCCGTTCCTGCTGGCCGCCAAGTACCTGGAGCCGGAGCTCATGCGCTTGCTGACCGAGGCTGGCGCCGACCCGCTGCTGGCGTTCGACGACGGCACGACCGCGTTGATGGCGGCCGTGGGCCTGCGCCTGAGCCGTGCCACGACGCGCCGCAGCCGACTGATCGCGCCCGAGCTCGTCCGGGCCGAGTGGGCGGCGGAGGACCGCGTGCTGGCCACCGTCGAGGCCGCCGTCGACGCGGGCGCCGCGGCGGCGATCGGCGCGGCCAACGACAGGGGCGACACGGCACTCCACGGCGCGGTGCAGCGCGGGTTTCTGGCGGTTGCGGATCTGCTGGTGGCGCACGGCGCCGACCTCGACCGCGAGAACGGGAGAGGCGAGACGCCGCGCGCGTTGATCGAGGCACGGAGCGCCGCTGCGGCAGGCGGCAACTAGAGCGCTGCAGGCAGCGCTTCGCGAAATCTCTTGACGGAGGCATAGCGATGTCACGTTGGATATTCGTTGGCGTGACGGTGGCGGCGCTGTCCGGCGCCGGCCAGCCTCATCTGCAGGCGCAGCAGTCGCCGGCCGGGGCGGCGCACGGGGAGTCCGCGGCCGGGATGATCGGCTCGTCTGCCGCGGGTCGCGCGCTGCTGGACCGCTACTGCGTGGCGTGCCACAACGAGCGGCTGCGCACGGGCGGTCTGACGCTCGACACGTTGAGCCTGTCGGACGTGCGGGACGCCGCGGCCACCTGGGAGCACGTCGTGCGGCGCCTGCGCGCCGGCGCCATGCCCCCCGCCGGCCGCCCGCGCCCCGCGGCCGCCGCGTCGCATGCGTTCGTGTCGTGGCTCGAGGCGGAGCTCGACGGCGCGGCGCTGGCCAATCCCGATCCGGGGCGCCCGACCATCCACCGGCTCAACCGCGCCGAGTACGCCAACGCCGTTCGCGACCTGTTCGGCCTCGAGATCGACGTCAACGCCCTGCTGCCGGCCGACGACGAGCAGCACGGATTCGACAACATCGCCGAGGTGCTCTCCGTTTCGCCGACCCTGATCGAGCGCTACCTGGCGGCCGCCAGGCGCATCAGCCAGCTCGCGGTCGGCGACCTCGGCCAGCGGCCGGCCGGCGCGACCTATCCCGTGCACGGCGCGCTGGACCAGGACGGAACGGTCAGCGACGACCTGCCCTTCGGTTCGCGGGGCGGCGTCGCCATTCACCACAACTTCCCGGTCGACGGCGAGTACATCATCCGGCTCGGGCTGCGGAAGCAGGAGTACGGCTACGTGCGCGGCCTGGGCCAGGCGCATCGGATGGACGTGCGCGTCGACGGCGCGCTCGTCGGCACCTTCACGGTCGGTCGCGAGTGGGAGCCGGAGCAGCTGCCGCCGATGGGGTACGCGGGCAAGTTCGACCAGGTGTACGGCACGCACTCCTTCCCGGAGTGGGAGGCGTACGCGCTGACCGCGGACAAGGGGCTGGAGGTCCGCACGACGGTCAAGGGCGGACGCCGCCTGGTCGGCGTCTCGTTCGATCGTCTGTCGGCGCTGCCCGAGGGCATCCTGCCGCTGCCGCTCGACCGCTCGACCTACTCCTACGCGCAGGACGAGCTGCAGGAAGGTAACCCGGCGGTTTCCGGCGTGCAGATCATCGGTCCCTACAACCCGAGCGGGACCGCCGATCTGCCGGGCCGCGCGAAGCTGCTCGGCTGCCGTCCGGCCGGGGCAGCGGCTGCCGAGGAAGCCTGCGTCCGGACCGTGCTCACCGCGCTCGCGCGGCGGGCGTACCGCCGGCCCGCGACCGACGCCGACGTGGACACGCTGCTGGCGTTCTACCGTGACGGACGTGCGGAGGGGAGCGTCGACGCCGGGTTGCGCGCGGCGATCGAGCGCCTGCTCGTGGATCCCGAGTTCCTGTTCCGCATCGAGACGGATCCGCCGGGCGTGCAGGCCGGGGCGGTCTACCGCGTCAGCGATCTGGAGCTGGCGTCGCGCCTGTCGTTCTTCATCTGGAGCAGCATCCCGGATGACGAACTGGTCGACGTCGCGGCCCGCGGCCAGCTCAGCGATCCGGCGGTTCTGGACCGCCAGATTCGGCGCATGCTCGCCGACCCCCGCTCGGGCGCGCTGGTCGAGAACTTCGCGGGCCAGTGGCTGCAGCTCCGCAAGCTCCGCAACGCCGTGCCGGATACGGCCACCTACACGGCCTTCGACGAGAACCTGCGCGAGGCGATGTGGCAGGAGACGCAGCTGTTCCTGGAGCACGAGCTGCGCATGGATCGCCCCGTCGTCAACGCGCTGAGCGCGGACTACACGTTCATCAACGAGCGCCTCGCGCGGCACTACGGGATCCCGAACGTCCACGGCGTGCACTTCCGGCGCGTGGACTATCCCGACAGCACCCGCGGCGGGCTGCTCGGCCATGCCAGCCTGCTGACGATCACCTCGTACGCGAACCGCACCTCGCCGGTGGTGCGCGGCGTGTGGCTGCTCGAGAACTTCCTCGGCACGCCCCCGTCGCCGCCGCCCCCGGACGTGCCGAGCCTGCCCGCTGCCGGCGACGGCGGCGTGCCCCTGTCGGTGCGGGAACGGCTCGAGGTGCACCGCTCCAATGCCGTGTGCGCGAGCTGCCACAACGCGATCGATCCCCTCGGGTTCGCCCTGGAGGAGTACGACGCCATCGGCCGCTGGCGCGCCACCGCCGGTGGCGGCACGCCGTTCGACACGGGCATCCCGATCGACGCGTCGGGCACGCTCATCGACGGGACCGAGGTGCACGGGCTGGCCGGACTGCGGAACGTGATCCTGGGCCGCGAGGATCAGTTCATCGAGACGGTAACCGAGAAGCTGCTGACGTACGCCCTGGGCCGGACGCTGGAGCACGCCGACATGCCGGTGGTGCGCCAGATCAGCCGGCAATCGGCGGCCGGCGATCTCACCTGGTCGTCCCTGATTGCCGCCGTCGCCAAGAGCACTCCCTTCCTGATGCGGAGGTCGGAATCATGATGATTGCCAAGAAAGCCATTCCCCGGCGGACCGTGCTCCGCGGCGTGGGCGCCGCGCTGGCCCTGCCGCTGCTGGACGGGATGGTGCCGGCGCTCACCGCGCTCGCGAAGACCCCGGCGCGGCGGGTGCCCCGCTTCTGCACGGTGTACGTGCCGAACGGGATCATCATGGAGCACTGGACGCCGGCGGCCGAGGGCGGCGCCTTCGAGCTCACGCCGACGTTGCGGCCGCTGGAGTCCCACCACGGGCAACTGCTGGTGCTGAGCGGGCTCGACAACACCGGCGCCAGCTCGCGCACCGGCGCCTCCGGCGCGCACGCCAAGCCGGCGGGTGCCTTCCTGACCGGGGTGGAGCCGCTGCAGACGACCAGCAATGCCAGCCTGCAGCTGGGCGTCTCGATGGATCAGATCGCGGCGAAGGCGATCGGCCAGGACACGCTGCTGCCGTCGCTGGAGCTGGGCCTGGAGGGCACGGACACCGTCAACGGCGTCGGGACGTGCGACGTGGGCTTCAGCTGCGCCTATCAGAACCGTCTGGCGTGGGCCAGCCCGTCGACGCCGCTGCCCGTGGAGGCCAACCCGCGCGTGGTCTTCGAGCGGTTGTTCGGCGCCGTCGACAGCACGGATCCGGCCGTGCGGAGCGCGCGTCTGCGCCGGCAGCGCAGCATCATCGACTCGGTGCTCGACAAGGTCCACCGCCTGCACGGCGAGCTCGGGCGCCGCGACCAGCGCAAGCTCGGCGAGTACGTCGACTCGGTACGCGAGATCGAGCGGCGCATCCAGAACGCCGAGGCGAGCGGCCGCGAGCTGCCGTCAGTCGACTCGCCGGCCGGCATCCCGGTCAGCTACGACGAGCACGCGCGGCTGATGTTCGACATGCAGGCGCTCGCGTTCCAGACCGACACGACGCGCGTCATCACGTTCCAGATCGGGCGCGAGCAGAGCGGCGCGACGTACCCGCAGGTCGGCGTCTCGGACTCGCACCACCCGATCTCGCACCACGGCGGCGACAAGAACAAGATCGCCGCCCTGCAGCGCATCAACACGTACCACGTGACGCTGCTCGGCTACTTCCTCGACAGGCTGGCGGCGACCGCCGACGGCGAGGGTTCGGTGCTCGACAACGCCGCCATCCTCTACGGCAGCGCCATCAGCGACGGGAACCGGCACGATATTCACAACCTGCCGCTGCTGCTCGCGGGCGGGGCGGGCGGACGCATCGCGGGCGGCCGCCACCTCCGGTATG
Source organism: Vicinamibacterales bacterium (assembly GCA_965222265.1). GTDB lineage: Bacteria > Acidobacteriota > Vicinamibacteria > Vicinamibacterales > UBA8438 > JAAXGX01. The sequence continues at coordinate 1,602,201 of CBDCTP010000003.1, read as the reverse complement.
CAGCCGGCACGCAGCGGCTGACGAATCTGCAGCTCACGCTCCTCAACGCGCTGGGGGTGCCGGCGGAGAAGTTCGGCGACAGCACCGGCGAGCAGCTCGCCGAGCTGTCCGGGGTGGCGCGGGCCGCGACCGTCTGACCGCAGCGGCCTGCGGGCGTCGACGTACGCCGAACGGCGGCTGATCGAGAGCTCGATCAGCCGCCGTTTCGTGTGCGAGGCAGCCGACCGCTCAGAACATCGCGATCGGATTGACCGGCGAGCCCGTGCCGTTCGGGATCGGCAGCGGCGCGATGGTCACCATGAACTCCCAGCGGTTGCGCTCGGCCGCCGCGGCCGCGAGCGCCTGGAAGTCCGCGCGGTCGAGCACCTGGATCCCGAGTATCGTCAACGCGAAGTTGTGGAGTGCCGCGCGCCCCAGGTCGCCTTCCGGCTGCGGCACGTAGCCGGGCGTCTCCCAGCCGGCCACCGCGACGTCGCGCTCGCGCAGCCAGGGGATCACGTGGTTGTCGAGGCCGGCCGCCTCCTGGCCGGTGTCGAACGGTCCGAGTGCGTCCTGGCGGGCCCAACGACCCCAGCGGATGAGGAAGGCGTCGCCCGGACCCACCTTGACCCCGGCCATCTCCTCCCAGGCCTCGAGATCCTCGACCGTGATGCGCGTGCCCGGCTCCAGCCAGGGCACGCCCTTGAGCCGCGGCATGTCGTAGAGCACGCCGCGCGTCACGATGCCGTCCTTCATGGTCATGATGGAGTTCTTGTGCGCGCCTTCCTCCATCGTGACGAGGCCGTCGATGTCGTACCCGTTCCACATCTTGCCGTCGAAGAAGACGTGGGCAAACGCATCGAGGTGCGTCGTGCCGGGCCCGTGGATGCACGGGTAGGCGATGCTGTCGCTGGCGCCCCGGCGCGAGGCGCGCGTCATCTCCCACTCGACCGGGCACGGCACGTCGACGCTCTCGTAGTTCTGCGCGTTCGAGGCCAGCGACACCGTGAACCCGTCGGTGACGAGCGCCGCCGCCGCGGCGCGCCTGGCCGGCGTGATCAGGTTGAAGGCGCCTACCTCGTCGTCCGGCCCCCAGCGGCCCCAGTTGGAGAGCTCGTCCATCCACTGGTCGAACTGCGCCTGGCTCACGAGCGGCAGCTCGTCCCCCTGCTGAGCAGCGACCCGGGGCGTTGGCGTCGCCGCCAGTCCCACCGCCAAGGCAACAACGATCGTGCCGTACCACCATGCCTTCATGTTCGTCCCCCTCGAATGTCGCGGAGTGCCGCCGGCGGCCGTATGCGGGCTTCACGGCGGTCCCCGGACACACTATCACCGTCGGCCGCTCCGGGTAGTGACAATCGGCGCGCGACTCATCTGTGCGAGTCCGCGGGCAACCGCTCGGCCCGCCTTGCCCCGGCGAGGATGTTCTCCAGACCGTAGTTGCCCTCATGGCAGGCGAACTCGTAAAGCGGCTGGTCGGACCTGGACATCGGCAGCCGGGCCGTCCACGGCGCCGTGTACCAGGCCGGATCGCGCAGCGTGAACTCGTATACGAGTGAGCCTCTTGCGAAACGCGTGATCGGCCGAGTTTTCCCTTGCCCGAGGCGGCAGGGCGGGGGACGGTCAGCGGGCGGGATGCAGCGTCCGCTGGATGGCAGTGACCGCCACCGCGCCCGGGAAGCCGGCGACACGGGGGTTCATGGAGCCTGTCTGCCGGTTGTGAGGGCAAGCGCGCGCGAAGAGATGCGGCGCATTTCCCTCACGATCCGTTCCAGCTCCCGGTTGTTCGCGATCCACTCCCGATACAGGACGAGTTCGTCTTCGGTGAGCTTCAAGCCGACAGTCTTTCCGCGCGCCTTGCGCGTCCAGTAGTGGTAGGGGCCGTGACGGGCCTCCGGCTCGTAGTGGCAGCGACAGGCGGGCCTCCCACACGTTATCCGGCGGGTGGAGACGGAGCCCTGTCCTATGAATCCGAGCGTTTGCAGTTCCGCCTTGAGCCCGTCGTATTGCTTCTCGTACCGGCGCATCGCCGCATCGTAGGCCATCGATTCGGTGCTTGACATCCGCGTTGACCGGTACCATACAGTAGTTGGAAGGAGCGGTCAACCAGCCATGAATCGCCTGTGCGTCGCCTTCGCGCCCTACTGGCAGTCAATCCAGCATGCCCTGTTTCCCCAGTTGGAGTGCGTGCTGGGTCCGCTGACCGAGAAACAACAGCAGTTGGTGCAGACCCTCGAGGTCATCCGTATCGAGCAGATGATTCCCCGGCGCTTCCGAGTGCCGGGGCGTCCGCCCAAGGACCGCGCGGCGATGGCGCGGGCCTTCGTGGCCAAGGCGGTCTACGACATGCCGACGACGCGCGTGCTGCTGGACCGCTTGGTCACCGACGTGGCGCTGCGGCGCATCTGCGGCTGGGAGCGGAAGAGCGAGGTGCCGAGCGAGTCGGTCTTCTCGCGCGCCTTCGCCGAGTTCTCGGACACGCAGTTGGCCCAGCGCGTGCACGAAGCGCTGATCTTGAATACCCACCGCGACCGGCTGGTGGGCCACCTCTCCCGCGACTCGACGGCCATCGAGGCCCGCGAGAAGCCGGCCGCGAAGCAGAAGGCACCTTTGCCGCCCAAGCGCAAACGGGGACGGCCGAAGAAGGGTGAGGAACAACCGAAGGTCCTCAAGCGCCTCGACCGGCAGGCGGCCATGACCCTGCCAGAGATGCTCGACGACCTGCCGACCGACTGTGACGTGGGCATGAAGAAGGACAGCAAGGGCTACAAGTCCACCTGGGTCGGATACAAGCTGCACCTCGACGTGGCCGACGGCCAGATTCCGATCAGTTGCCTGCTGACGTCCGCCTCCCTGCACGACAGCCAAGCCGCCATTCCGCTGGCGACCTTGTCGGCCGAGCGGACGACCAATCTGTACGATCTGATGGACGCCGCCTACGACGCGGAACCGATCCGTCAGCACAGCCGCTCACTCGGCCACGTCCCGTTGATTGACACCAACCCCCGCCGCGACAAGACGCTGGCGGAGGAACTGCGAACCGAAGCCCGGCGCCTGAAGAATCTCGGCTTCCAGCTTGCCGAGCAGGTTCGCTACAACGAGCGTACGGCGGGTGAGCGCGTCAATGGCCGTCTCAAGGACGAGTTCGGTGGTCGCCATGTCCGGGTCCGTGGCACCGCGAAAGTGATGTGCCACTGCATGTTCGCCGTGCTCGCACTCACCGCCGACCAGCTCGTACGCCTGGTGACATAACCGGTGCACCGCCGGCAACGCCCCTCGGGGCCCGACGGGCGGCAGTCACCCACCGGTGTCCCAACGCGCGGTCAAGAACACATCGCAACATCCGATTTCCACCTCTCGATGTGCCGCCGGTTCTCCCGACAAGATATCCAGCCGGCGATCCAGTGGAAATGGTGTTCATCAAGCGAGCTCAGAACTGGCGTCCAGCCCCAATCCCCCGGAGTTTTGCAAGCGGCTCGAGTGTGTCGTCCGCAGTCCGCGTGAACCGCTCCTCCAGCACGAGCGCCGAGCCGCCCGGGCGGTGGCCGCCGCCAACCCGATCCGGATCGAACACCGTATCGCGGAAGTTGGTGGTCGTGACCACCAGGCTGTCGCCCTCCCAGCGGCCGCGCGAGCTGCCCAGCCACTGGCGAATGCCATCCGGCAGATCCGGGCGATCTCCCAGCGGCACGACCCTGGCGCTGTGCACCATCTCGTTGAGCAGGACCACGTGCTGCGGCGTCTGGAAGATCTGGACGTTCTGGTTGTACGACTGCGGCTTCATCGGCGGACCCGAGTTGAATCCCATGAGGCAGCGGACGAACAGGCCGCGGGGGCCGAGGTCGTCCACGAAGCCGCCCGGCGTCGGCGCGTCGTCGTCCACGCCGACCCGCGCCGCCGCCAGCTCGTCGAAGCGTCGCTGCGCCGCGGCGGTCAGCGGCGGCACCCGGCCGTCGGGCGGATCGACGACGAGCGACGTCTGCCGCGTCTCGCGCGGGCTGTCGGTCCAGAAGCGGTTGTAGGTGCCCGTGGAGCCGGCCCGCGCCGGGTTGTTGTCCTGCCGGTCGCGCGCCGCGATTCTTCCTTGCTGCCGCTGCGCCGCTTCCTCTTCGGTGAGGAACAAGCGATCGCCGAACCCCTCCGCCCGGTTGAGCGGGGTGTTGGACGAGAAGTCCCAGACACCCTGCAGGTCGGGATCGCCCCAAGGCGTGCGGGGCGACTCCCCGGCGCCCCGGCCGTCGGGCTGGGCAGTCGCCAGCGTGGCGCTCAAGAGCGTGGCGGCGATCAGAACGCAAGTGCCGAGTCGGTCGAATCCAGGACGTGCTTGCATCGCTTCCCTCCGCGCTGCCATGAGCCCCGCGAGGATACCAAACGCGGCGCGCAACAGCAGCCGCGGGGAGCGTTGCAGTCGCGCCGCGTGGTCAGGCACGGATTCCGCAGCACTGCTCACGCGGTCGCCAGCGCCCTCATGAGCTTGCGTATTACCAGTTCGACCTGATCCTCCGACACGCGTCCCAGGATGGAGGCGTGTGATGCATCGATTGTCGCAATCTTGGCGCAGCGGATGAGGGATGGGACCGGCAGGCCCGCCTTCGTCAGGTCGGCGACCGGAACATCGTCGGGCCAGCCTCGATTCTCGGCGCTCGTGACCATGACGACCCACAGCAATCCGTGCAGTTCCTCGAGCCGAGCCGTCGATACTACCAGCGCGGGTCGCGACTGGCGCGTCGCGCGGTCCGTGTACGGGAACGGCACCTTGATCACGTCGCCTTGCTCAAAGGTCGGCATAGGCTTTGGTGTCCGCTTCCGAGCGCCATTCTTCGAACGTGCGGAACGGGTCTTCCGTCGTGGTCGGTCGCTGCGCCTTGGCGAGCATCACGCGGCCGTCGACGATCTCGTACAGGAGCTCGTCTCCAGGCTGGAGCTCGAGTGCCGCGCGGACCGGCTGCGGAATGGTGGTCTGAGCCTTGGAAGTCAGCTTGCTGGTGATCATGGGAACCTGCCTCGATCGGGTTCTGCGCACCGCTCAAGGCATTGTAAGGAATTTCCTTGCTCACGGTGTGCCAGAATGGGCGTGAGCAATTTGGCCGGACGTTTCGAGGAGGTACCACATGCGCCATCGAACCTCGGTTTCCCGTTGCGTGATCGCGCTCGCTCTTCTGTTGCCGCTGACCGCATCGACGGCCGCCCAAGATCAGGGCGAGCAGACCATGCCCCGGACCGCGTGGGGCGATCCGGACCTGCAGGGCGTCTGGGACTTTCGGACGCTCACGCCGCTGGAGCGACCGGACGAGCTGTCCGAGCAGCAGGTCTTCGCGTCGGAAGAGGCGGCGGCCGCGTTTGCGGCGGCAACCGTCCATGCCCTCGATGCGGACCGCCGGGACGGCGCCGACCAGGCGTTCGGGTTCGGCAGCGATATCGAGCGGGCCTACAACAACTTCTGGATGGACTTCGGCAACGACCTCACCGAGGATCGGCGAACGTCGCTGATCGTCGATCCCCCCGACGGGAAGATCCCCTGGACGCCCGAGGGGCGCGAGCGTCCCGGCACGTTCGATGAGGCGTTCTCCGGCATGGTGACGGCCGGCCCAGAGGACAGGGCGCCAACTTCCTGCGCGAGACGCACTTCAACGGCTCCAGCGCCAATCTGCACCTCGTGGAACGCTTCACGCGCCTCGGCGACGACACGCTGCTGTACGAGTTCACGGCGTCGGATCCGACCACCTACGCCCGCGCCTGGACCGCGCAGATCCCGATGCGCCGGTCCGACAGCCATCTCTACGAATACGCCTGCCACGAAGGGAACTACGGCATGTTCAACCTGCTGGCCGGCGCGCGGGCCGAGGAGCGGGCAGCGGCGGCGGGCGGGCGCTAGGTCTTCACGCGGCGCGACGTACGTCAACCGGACGGCCAAGAAAATGTCGACCGTTCCCCGTCACAATGACATCAACGGGGAACTGGCCAGGAAGATCTGCAAAGACCTACTCGAAACAAGGGAGGAACCATGCGCGGACTGCGAATGCTGTTGATCGGTGCACTGCTCGGTTGGGTGGCGGCCCTCGGCTACGTCAACGCCCAGGGGGATGATGCGTCCGGCAAGCTGACCGGCGCGGACCTCGCGGAGATTCAGCAGCTGGCTTCGCAGTACAGCCAGGGCAGCGATCTGGGCAACGCCGAGATGTGGGTCAACGTCTTCGCGGAGGACGGCATCTTCCGCATCGCCGACTACGGCGAGTGGGTCGGGCGCGAGGAGATCGCCCGCTATCGGCGCGAGACGTTCGCGCCGCGGCCCGACGGGTACACCTACCGCCACTGGAACAGCAGCTGGGTGATAACCCCGGACGGGAACGGAGGCGCCACGGGCAAGGTGTACTGGATGGGCTTCGACCCGAGCGCCGAGCCGATCGTGGTCGCGGACACCGGCATCTACCACGACACCTACGTGAAGACGGACGACGGGTGGCGGATCAAGGTGCGGCACGCACGCCCGGACCCGGCCTCCACGGACGGCGGCAGCAGCCGGCCCGTGAGTCTGCAGCGGTAGCGTCGCGGGCTCCTTGAGCTAAGCTAGGAGTCTGCGCCGTAGAATGGTGCAGACTCCGCAAGGCGCGCACAGCGCGCCGCCGCGGGAGCGGCGCGGGGCGCAGGGGTCCCCGCAAGCGGACGCCGTGGGTTCGGGGCGCAGCCCCGTTTGATTGAAGCCAGGAGCACCATGCATCCAATGAAGCGTCTCGCGTTGTCGTTCGCCGTCTTCCTGCCGCTGGGCGTCGTGGCGCTGGCCGGCCAGGCCCCCACCGTCGCACCGGAGGGCCTGCCGTGCGAGGCGGTCGGAGAGATTCGGTTCATCTGCGATCTCATCAGCCCCGAGGACCTGGCGGTCGTGCCCGGCTCGGAGTGGGTCATCGCGTCGGGGAACCGCCCCGGCGGCCGCATCCACCTGGTCAGCGTCAGCGACAAGACCGCGACCGAGCTCTTTCCCGGCGCGATGCGCAGCGAGCGGCTCGATGCCGCGACGTACCCGACGTGTCCGGGCCCGATCGATCCCGACGAGGGCGACGAGTTCACCGCGCACGGGCTCTATCTGAAGCCGGGGCCGGACGCCGTGCACACCCTGTACGTCGTGCATCACGGCCGCCGGGAGTCGATCGAGGTGTTCGAGGTCGACGCGCGCGCGCGTCCGACGCTGACCTGGATCGGATGCGCCGTCGGCCTCGAGTCGATGCGCTTCAACGGCGTGGTGGCGCTCCCCGACGGTGGGTTCGTTGCCACGAGTCCCGGCACGGGCGACGTCTGGGAGTGGCAAACCGACGCGGGCTGGACGCAGGTGCCGGGCAGCGACGACACGGCGCCGAACGGCGTGGAGGTGTCCGCGGACGGGCGCTGGCTGTATGTCGCCGGCTGGGCCGAGGAGAAGCTGACGCGCCTGTCGCGCGGCGAGACGCCGGTCGTGAAGGAGGTCATCGAGCTGGGTTTCCGGCCCGACAACCTGCGGATGTCGCTCGACGGGTCGGTCATCTATGCCGCGGGGCACTCCGGCATCCAGAACCCGCGCCGGCCGCTCGAGGAGCTCTCGAACGTCGCCACCATCGACCCGGATACGCTCGCGGTGCAGCGGATCTTCCAGCATCCCGCCATCGACGGGTTCGTGGCCTCGACGACGGCGATTCGGATCGGCGACGAGATGTGGCTGGGGACGCACCGCGGCGAACGGATCGCCTATTTCCCCGCTCCCTAGCAAGCCGCGGCAACCCGCCGACGAGGAGGTGGCAGGATGACTACCATGTCACGCACAGCGATGGTGCGCACCGCCGTGCTGGCGCTGACCCTGTCCGGGTCGGCGCTGGCCGCTGCGTCCGCACAGGTGCCGTTCGAGCGACTGCGCGGGGCGGCGGAGGAGCCGCACAACTGGCTGACCTATTCGGGCGGCTACTTCAGCCAGCGCCACAGCGAGCTCGACCAGGTCGCGCCCGACAACGTCGGAGACCTCGAGCTGCAGTGGGTGTACCAGACGCCGGTCATGGGGCCGTGGCAGGCGACGCCGATCGTGGTCGACGGGGTGATGTACCTGACGCAGCGGCCCAACGACATCGTCGCGCTGGACGCCCGCACCGGCCGGGTCTATTGGATCTACCGGCACCCGACGTCGCCCGATCACCTGGCCTGCTGCGGAGCGAACAACCGCGGCGTGGCGGTGCTGGGCGACAAGGTGTTCATGGCCACGCTGGACGCGCACGTCGTGGCGATCGATGCCACGACCGGCACCGAGCTGTGGGACGTCGAGGTGGCGGACATGCGGGTGGCGTACGCCTTCACCCTGGCGCCGCTGGCCGTCGACGGCAAGGTAATCGTCGGCTCCACCGGCGGCGATCAGGGCATCCGCGGGTTCATCGCGGCGCTCGACGCCGAGACCGGCGAGGAGGTCTGGCGCTTCCACACGATTCCGGGACCGGGCGAGCCGGGCCACGAGACGTGGGAGCCGTGCCCGCCCAATCCGACCACGTACTGCGACCCGGAGGCCTGGAAGCACGGGGGCGCCGCGGCCTGGCTCACGGGCTCGTACGACCCGGACCTGAACCTGATCTACTGGGGCACCGGCAACCCGGGACCCGACTACAACCGCGCGCAGCGGCCGGGCGACAACCTCTACTCCTGCTCGGTGGTCGCGCTCGACGCCGACACCGGGGAGCTGCGCTGGCACTTCCAGTTCACGCCGGCGGACCTCTACGACTACGACTCGGTGCAGGTCCCGGTGCTGGCGGACATCACCCGCAACGACGTCGAGTTCAAGGTGATGCTGTGGGCCAACCGCAACGGGTTCTACTACGTGCTGGACCGTGCGACGGGCCGCTTCCTCACGGGCCTGCCGTTCGTGTCGCTGAACTGGGCCGAGGGGCTGGACGACAGCGGGCGCCCTGTCGAGACGCCGCAGCCGCCCGGCGAGCCGACCTATCCGGGGCTCCTGGGCGCGACGAACTGGTACTCGCCCGCCTACAGCCCGCGGACCGAGCTGTTCTACATCCCGGCCTGGGAGGGCTATGCGTCGGTGTTCGCGGCGGTGCCGCAGGAGTACGTGGAAGGCCGCTCCTTCACGGGCCGGACCGTGGAGGGCTTCCCGCGCACCTTCAGTCCGGTGCCGGACGCGCCGGTTCTGCCCTTCACGCGGGGCCCGATCAACGACTGGACCGACGTGTCCGGGCAGGGCGCCATCCTCGCCATGGATGCGCTGACGGGCGAGCAGCGCTGGAAGTTCGAGCTGACGGACGTCATCACGAGCGGCATCCTGACGACCGCCTCGGACCTGCTGTTCACGGGCCTGCGGTCCGGCTACTTCCAGGCGCACGATGCCGGGACGGGGGACCTGCTGTGGAAGGCCAGCCTCGGAGGCCAGATCTCCAACGGCCCGGTGACCTACGAGGTGGACGGCAGGCAGTACGTGGCCGTCATCTCCGGGCACTCGCTCTCGACGTTCGCGCTGCGCGACTGAAGCCGGAACACGCGTTCCATTCGAAAGAACAGAACAACAGTAAGAACAGGAAACAGGAGGCAGCATGTCAACTCGTTCGATCATCGCCGCAACGATCGCACTCGCGGTCGGGCTGGGCCTGTCGGTACCCGCGTGGGCGCAGGAGGCCGGCGACACGGCGTGGGCGCCCGCGATACTCGCCGACGGGCAGCCGGACATCCAGGGCATGTGGAACAACATCGACGCCCTGAGCACGCCGCTCGAGCTGCCCGACGGGTTCTCGGGTCCCGATTTCTCCCTGCAGGATCTGCGGGCCATCGCCGCGGCCCGCGCCGAGGAGGCCGCGCGGCGCGCGGCGCTGCCGCGCCCGAAGAGCGTGGGCGCCTACGGGGCGCACTGGTTCGACTCGTTCTGGAACGACGCGGACAAGAGCCCCGCGCCGGCCCTGATCGTCGAGCCGCTCAGCGGCCGGATCCCCGACTGGACGCCGGAGGCGCACGAGGTGCTGCGCGACAACCGCGAGCACCTGCACGATTCGTGGGACTACATGGAATCGGCCGACCGCTGCATCACGCGCGGTGTGATCGGCATCATGATGCCCGGGGTGTACAACAACGGCGCCCAGATCCTGCAGCCGCCCGGCCATGTCGTCATCCTGGCCGAGATGATCCACCGCGCGCGCATCATTCCGGTCGACGGGCGCCCGCACATCGACGACGGGATCCGCCAGTGGGAGGGCGACCCGCGCGGCCGCTGGGAAGGCAACACGCTCGTCGTCGAGTCGACCAACTTCCGCGAGGTGCAGAGCATGCGCGGCGCGACGGCCAGCACGCGCTCGCGCCAGACCGAGCAGCAGCGGCTCGTCGAGCGCTTCACGATCACCGGTCCGGACACGCTGGAGTACTCGCTGCACGTCGACGATCGGGAGACGTACAACGCGCCGTGGACCGCGGCGTTCCCCCTCGAGCGCGACAACGAGTACGACATCTTCGAGTACGCCTGCCACGAGGGCAACTACTCGGTGCCCAACGCCCTCAGCGGCGCCCGCTTCAAGAAGGAATAGGAAACCGGACCGCGCCCGTGGAGCAGCGCATGCTCCACGGGCGCGGCGCCGAGGCGGGTCTCCGCCAGCGCGCTAGAAGTTGTACTGGAAGGAGACCTTGGCCAGCCGGCCGGGCTGGAGGCCGATCGGCGTCAGGTACGTATCGCCGAAACCGGCCTGCTCGCGCGAAACGGCGTTCGCGTTGAACAGGTTGTAGATGTCGAAGCTGGCCCGCACGTTCCCGCCGATGCCGAAGTCGACCACCCTGGCAATGCGGAGGTCGAGCTGGTTGAGGCGGTCGCCGAAAACCTTTCCCGGCTCGAGGATGTTAAGGGACGTCACGTAGGGCAATTCCGCTGGGCGCCCCAGCGCCGCCTCGATGTCCGCCGCCGGCACCCGGTAGATCGCCTCCTGCCGGGGTCCGGGGCGCGAGAAGAACGCCGCCGAGACGTCGATCTCGTACGGGAACGTGTACGAGCCCGACAGCGAGACGTTGGTCAACCAGGCATCCTCGGCCCGGCAGTGCTCCTTGGCCAGCAGGTAGCCGCGGCTGCCGGCAATCCCGTTCAACTGGCCCGTGGTGCCGCGGCCGGCGCGCGACGCCGGATAGTCCCCGAAGGACCCCCAGAGGATCTCCGGCTGCTGGGCCTGCAGGCCGCAGTAGTCGATGATCCGGCGGCCCGTGGCGACGCCGCCCTGCAGCAGCAGCTTCTCCAGCCGGGCCGTCACGCTGAGGTCGATGCCGTGCCACATCTCGCTCTCGCCGCCGAGCACGTCGGTGTTGGTCTTGAGGTTGTTCTGGATGCGGCCGAACGCCTCCGGCTTCATGTCGACGAGGGTGAGATCGTAGCCGCCTCCGTTGGGCAGCCGCGGGTCCTCTGGGACTGTGATGGTGTACTCGTCGAAGTCCGCCGCACCCAGGTTCCGGTTGTCCCAGGCGTCGAAGTTGATGTAGGTGCGCCGGAAGTACCCGAAGTCCAGCGATACGTTCTCAATCAGCTCGTGCTGGATGCTCCCCGAGAACTCCCAGTTGGCCTTCTTCAGCCCCCAGCCGAAGGCCCAGTCGCGATCGAAGTGCTGGGTGATGATCCCCGTGCCCGAAGGCCAGGCCGGATTGGGGTTCGAGGTCAGCAGCTCGCCGTTGGGCTCCGGATTGTGGGGGTCGCCCTGCGGGAGGCCGTCGCCGGGGATGCATGCCACCGGGCCGAGGCAGCCGGTCGCTCCATCGAACCAGCGCCGGGCCTGCCGGACGTTGTTCGCGATCGGATTGATGTCGCCGGCCAGGGAGATGGCATCGCGGTTTCCGAAGCGCGACACGGACGCCTTGATGGCCGTCCGGCCGTCGCCAGCGAGATCGTACACTACGCCCAGCCGCGGCTGGAGGTCCTTCCAGCCCGTGACCTGCGCCCCATCGAAGAAGATCGGTCCCGCCCAGACCGGATGCGTCGCGTGCCCGGGCGTCGAAGCGTGATCGGGGTAGCTGCCGGCGAAGTAGTCGAAGCGCAGCCCGGCGTTGACCGTCAGCCGATCCAGCGTCCACTGGTCCTGGGCGTAGACACCGACGTTCGCCAGCCTGTTGGTTTCGGGGGGCCTCGAGTCGAAGTACGCCACGACCGGGTTTCCAGAAAAGGTCACGAGGTTCGTCCAGTTGCTCTCGCTCTGGTACGCCTCGACCTGCCGCTTCGTGGTGGAGGTGAAGCCGACCTTGAAGTTGTGGCTGCCCGTGACGTACGACATCGACGCGCGGGCGCTGCGGGTCATGCGCGAGAAGTGGACCGTGCTGCCGCGGAAGAGGAACCCCATGTTGCGCGACATGGTCAGGTCGCTGGCCTCGAACAGGCCGGGCAGGTCGGTGCGGGCGCCGAAGTGCGCGCCGACCCCCGAGGCGCCGTAGGAGTTGTTCAGGGCGAATAGGTCGCTCACGTTCGGCATGTGGGCGTAGCCGGCCTCGAACAGGATGCGGTTGGTGTGCGGCCGGGCCCAACTGAGCTGGTACGCGTGGAACTGGTTGGGCGTCTCGCTGCCCGCCTCGGGCGCGATGTAGAGCGGGAAGAGCTGCGACCCGGTGAGCAGCGGGTACTGGAACGTGTGGTTCTTGGTGAAGTACGCCTGCACCTTGTCGCGCGCGGTGGCCTGCCAGGTCAGCCGCCCCGTGGCTTCCGAGGTGTTCGACGTCTCCAGCGTCGGATCGTCGATGTTGGGGACGTAGGTGAAAGCGCCGGTGTCCTCGCTGTTGAACAGGGCGCTCGGGAAGAACGAGGCGCGGCGGTAGGTGTAGCTCAGGTAGAACCACAGCCGGTCCTGCACGATCGGGCCGCCGAGCGCCGGGCCGATCTGCCACGACTGGTCCGCCGCGAAGGCACCGTTTTTGCCGCCCGTGATCCCCCGGTCGATCAGGTCCTGGTCGACGTTGTTGGCCAGCCAGCTCGAGTGCCCGAAGTTGCCGTAGAATCCGCCGCTGAACGTGTTGCTCCCCTCCTTGGGGATCATGTTCATGCGCACGCCGCCCGTCTCCACCTCGGCCGCGTTCGACGAGTAGTCGTAGACGTACTCGGCGATGGACGTGTCGAACGGCTGGAAGCTCGGGCCGCCCTCGAACGCGACGTTGCTGGCGTCGAAGCCGTCGATGTGTATCTCGGCGTCGTACTCGTCGGAGCCGTGGATCGTCAGCCGGTTGTTGGAGCGGCCGCTGATGCCGCCGGTGTCGATGGGAACCGCCGTCGTGGGCCCGCCCTGGACGTTCATGGCGGGGATGAGCAGCGCCAGCGAGTCGTAGCCCCGCGTCGTCGGCAGCACCTCGAAGAGCTCCCGGTCGATCGTCTCGCTCTGCTGCACGCTCTGGACGTCGATGATCGGGGTCGCCTCCGTGACGGTAATCGTCTCCTCGAGTCCGCCGACCGCCATCTGGGCATCGACGTTCGCGGTGAATCCGGTGCCGAGATCGACCCCCTCGCGGATGAGTGTGCTGAAGCCGGGGAGCGTGAAGGTGACGGAGTAGGCGCCCGTCTCGAGACCGATGATCAGGTACTGGCCGTTGCCGTCGGTGACGGCGGTACGGACCTGCTCGATGAGGGCCGGGCTGCGCGCCTCGACGGTGACGCCGGGCAGGACGCCGCCTGTGCTGTCGGTGACCGTGCCGCCGATGGCCTGAGCGTGAGCGAGAGCGGGCATCAGCAGCAGGCACAGGCTGCTGGCAGCCACCAGTCGGATCAGGTGCCGGGATCCTTGTGGCGTCGAGGACTTCCGAGACCTACGCATCATCGATTCCCCTTTCCACGCAGTGCGCCGTCTACGCCGCCGTCCGAGTGACCGAATTCGTCGCTGTGGTTGCTGCCGCTGCTCCCTTCGATCGGGCCGGACCGACCCCCGCGGTCCGAACATCCAATTCGGCATTCTAGCAGCCCGTGGCAAAGGGCCCGGCTGCACTCGAGCGGCGAGGCATCCCGCATGGGACGGGCGGGACCCCGCGGCAGCCCGGCGGATCGCCGCGGCACCGAGCACGCCAGCGCCTCGACAATTGTCGTTCGGGGCGGGAAAGTGGTTGGATCGCACTCCGCGCGGGGCTATGATGGCGGGCAGTCCGTTCGTAATGCGGAGGTCAGAATCATGATGATTACCAGGAAAGCCATTCCCCGGCGAACCGTGCTCCGCGGCGTGGGCGCCACGCTGGCGTTGCCGCTGCTGGACGGGATGGTGCCGGCGCTCACCGCGCTCGCGAAGACCCCGGCGCGGCGGGTGCCCCGCTTCTGCACGGTGTACGTGCCGAACGGCATCATCATGGAGCACTGGACGCCGGCGGCCGAGGGCGGCGCCTTCGAGCTCACGCCGACGTTGAAGCCGCTGGAGGCCCACCGCGGGCAACTGCTGGTGCTGAGCGGGCTCGACAACACCGGCGCCAGCTCGCGCACCGGGAACCCCGGCTCGCACGCCAAGCCGGCCGGCGCGTTCCTGACCGGGGTCGAGCCGCTCCAGACGACCAGCAACGCCAGTCTGGAGCTGGGCGTCTCCATGGATCAGATCGCGGCCAAGACGATCGGCCAGGACACGCCGCTCCCGTCGCTGGAGCTGGGCCTGGAGGGCACCGACACCGTCAACGGTGTCGGCACCTGCGGCGTCGGCTTCAGTTGCGCCTACCAGAACAGCCTGGCGTGGGCCAGTCCGTCGACGCCGCTACCCGTGGAAGCGAACCCGCGCGTGGTCTTCGAGCGTCTGTTCGGCACCATCGACAGCACGGATCCGGCCGTGCGGAGCAAGCTGTTGCGCCGGCAGAGCAGCATCATCGACTCGGTGCTCGACAAGGTCCACCGCCTGCACGGCGAGCTCGGGCGCCGCGACCAGCGCAAGCTCGGCGAGTACGTCGACTCGGTGCGCGAGATCGAACGACGCATCCAGAACGCCGAGGCGGGCGGCCGCGAGTTGCCGCTGGTCGACTCGCCGGCCGGCATCCCGGTCAGCTACGACGAGCACGCGCGGCTGATGTTCGACATGCAGGCGCTCGCGTTCCAGACCGACACGACGCGCGTCATCACGTTCCAGATCGGCCGCGAGCAGAGCGGGGCGACGTACCCGCAAATCGGGGTGTCCGACTCGCACCACCCGATCTCGCACCACGGCGGCGACAGGAACAAGATCGCGGCCCTGCAGCGCATCAACACCTACCACGTGACGCTGCTCGGCTACTTCCTCGACAAGCTGGCGGCAACCGCCGACGGCGAGGGTTCGGTGCTCGACAACGCCGTCGTCCTGTACGGCAGCGCCATCAGCGACGGGAACCGGCACGATTCCCGGAACCTGCCGTTGCTGCTGGCCGGCGGGGCGGGCGGACGCATCGAGGGCGGCCGCCATCTCCGGTATGCGGCCGGCACGCAGCGGCTGACGAACCTGCAGCTCACGCTCCTCAACACGCTGGGGGTGCCGGCCGAGAAGTTCGGCGACAGCACCGGGGAGCAGCTCGGTGAGCTGTCCGGCGTCACGCGCTCGCCGACCGTCTGACCGCGGGCGGCTTGCGGGGCGTCGACGTACACCGAAAGGCGGCTGATCGGGTGTCCTGATCAGCCGCCTTTCGTTTTGTCCGCGTGCCCGGGTCCGCAGACCTCTCCTACGGGCCCGTAGATCCTCCTAGAAGTTGTACTGGAAGGAGATCTTCGCGAGGCGGCCGGGCTGCAGGCCGATCGGCGTCAGGTACACGCCGGCGGCACCCGGCACGAAGGCCTGCTGCTCGCGCGAGACGGCGTTCGCGTTGAACAG
Organism: Vicinamibacterales bacterium; assembly: GCA_965222265.1. Taxonomy (GTDB): domain Bacteria; phylum Acidobacteriota; class Vicinamibacteria; order Vicinamibacterales; family UBA8438; genus JAAXGX01. Next base: position 1,586,470 of record CBDCTP010000003.1, on the reverse strand, counting down.
GTTGTAGATGTCGAAGCTGGCCCGCACGTTCCCGCCGATGCCGAAGTCGAGGACCTTGGCTATGCGCAGATCGAGCTGATTGAGACGGTCGCCGAAGACTGTCCCGGGCGGGAGGATGTTCATGGACACGCCGCCGGGCACGAGCGCCGGGCGCCCCAGCGCGGCGGTGACGTCCGCCGCCGGCACCCGGTAGATCGCCTCGCGCCGGGGTCCGGGCCGCGAGAAGAACGCGGCCGCGACGTCGATCTGGTACGGGAACGTGTACGAGCCCGACAGCGAGACGTTGGTCAGCCACTTGTCCTCGGCGCGGCAGAACTCCTCGGCCAGCAGGTAACCGCGGCTGCCGGCGATCCCCGCCAACTGGCCGGTGGTGCCGCGTCCGGCGCGCGACGCCGGATAGTCCGAGAAGTTCCCCCACAGGACCTCTGGCTGCTGGGCCACCAAGCCGCAGTAGTCGCTGATCCGCCGACCCGTGGCGATGCCGCCCTGCAGCAGCACGTTCTCCAGCCGGGCGGTCAGACTGAGGTCGATGCCGTGCCACATCTCGCTCTCGCCGCCCAGCTCCCCGGTGTCGGTCCGCAGGTTGTCCTGGATGCGGCCGAACGCCTCCGGCGTGATGTCCGCGAGGGTGAGCGGATAGCCGCCGCCGTCGGGCAGCCGCGGGTCCTCCGGGACCGTGATGGTGTACTTCACGAAGTCGTCGCTACCGACGTTCCGGTTGTCCCAGGCGTCGAAGTTCAAGTAGGTGCGCCGGAAGTACCCGAAGTCCAGCGACACGTTGTCGAGCAGCTCGTGCTGGATGCTCCCGGAGAGCTCCCAGTTGGCCTTCTTCAGCCCCCAGCCGAAGGCCCAGTTGGGGTCGAAGTAGTCGGTGACGATCCCTTCGCCCGCGGGCCACGCCGGGTTGTTGGTGGGCGTCAGCAGTTCGCCGTTGGGCTCCGGGTTCAGGGGGTCGCCCTGCGGCAGGCCGTCGCCCGCGATGCACACGGCGGGATCGAGACAGGTCGAGTCGTCCCAGGTGCGGGTCTGGCGGATGTTCCGGGCGATCGGATTGATGTCGCCGGCCAGGGAGATGGCGTCGCGGTTCCCGAAGCGCGAGACGGACGCCTTGATGGCCGTCCGGCCGTCGCCCGTGAGGTCGTACACCACGCCCAGCCGCGGCTGGAGGTCCTTCCAGCCCGTGACCTGCGTCCCTTCGAAGAAGATCGGCCCCGCCCAGATGGGATGCGTCTCGGCGCCCGGGAGCGAATGGTGATCGGGGTAGCGGCCGGCGAAGTAGTCGAAGCGCACCCCGGCGTTGACCGTCAGCCGGTCGATGGTCCACTGGTCCTGGGCGTAGACGCCGATGTTCGTGAACTCGTTGGTCTCGGGACCCCGCGCCTCGTAGAGCGCCCGGAACGGATTGCCGAACAGGGTCATGAGGTTCGTCCAGTCGCTCTCGCTGCGGTAGGCCTCGAGCTGCCGCTTCATGTTGGAGGTGAAGCCGACCTTGAGGTTGTGGCTGCCCGTGACGTACGACATCGACGCGCGGGCGCTGTGGGTCATGCGCGAGAAGTGGACGGTGCTGCCGCGGAAGATGAAGCCCATGTTGCGCGCCATCGTCAGCCCGACGGCCTCGAACAGGCCGGGCAGGTCGGTGCGGGCGTCGAAGTGCGCGCCGGCCCCCGAGGCGCCGTACGAGTTGTTCAGCGCGAACAGGTCGCTCACGTTCGGCATCTGCGCGTAGCCGGCCTCGAACAGGATGCGGTTGGTCTGCGGCCGGGTCCAACTGATCTGGTACGCGTGGAACGTGGTGTTCGCCTCGCTGCCCGCCTCGGGCGCGATGTAGATCGGGAAGAGCTGCGACCCGGTGAGCGCCGGGTACTGGAACGTGTTGTTCTTGGTGAAGAACGCTTCCACCTTGTCGCGCGCGGTGGCCTGCCAGGTCAGCCGACCGGTGGCTTCCTGGGTGTTCGACACCTCCAGCGTCGGGTTGCCGAGGTCGGGGACGTAGGAGAAGCCGCTGGTGTCCACGCTGTTGAAGAGGGCGGTCGGGAAGAACGACGCGCGGCGGTAGGAGTAGCTCAGGTAGAACCACAGCCGGTCGCGGACGATCGGGCCGCCGATCGACGGGCCGAGCTGCCACGACTGGTCCGACCTGAAGGCCCCGTCCCTGCCCCCCTCGATGCCCCGGTCGATCAGGTCCTGGTCGATGTTGTTGGCGAGCCAGGTCGGGTGACCGTAGTTGGCGTAGAAGCCGCCGCTGAACCGGTTGCTCCCCTCCTTGGGGATCATGTTCATGCGCACGCCGCCGGTCTCGACCTCGGCTGCGTTCGACGAGTAGTCGTAGACGTACTCCGCGATGGCCGTGTCGAAGGGCTGGAAGCTGGGCGCGCCCTCGAACGCCACGTTGCCGGCGTCGAAGCCGTCGATGTGCACCTCGGCGTCGTACTCGTCGGAGCCGTGGATGGTCAGCCGGTTGCTCGATCGCCCGCTGACGCCGCCGGTGTCGATGGGCACGGCCGTCGAGGGACCGCCCTGGATGTTCATGGCGGGGATGAGCAGCGCCAGCGAGTCGTAGCCTCTGGTCGTCGGGAGCACCTCGAAGATCTCCCGGTCGATCGTCTCGCTCTGCCGGACGCTCTGGACGTCGATGGTCGGGGTGGACTCCGTGACGATGACCGTCTCCTCGAGCCCGCCGACCGCCATCTGGGCATCGATGTTGGCGGTGAAGCCGCTGCCGAGCTCGACCCCTTCGCGGATGAGCGTGCTGAAGCCGGGGAGCGTGAAGGTGACCGAGTAGGCGCCCGTTTCGAGGGCAATGATGAGGTACTGGCCGCTGCCGTCGGTGACGACGGTGCGGACCTGCTCGATGAGGGCCGGGCTGCGCGCCTCGACGGTGACGCCGGGCAGGACGGCGCCCGTCGTGTCGGTGACCGTGCCGCCGATGGCCTGAGCGTGAGCGACAGCGGGCAGCAGCAGCAGGCACAGGCTGCCGGCAACCGCCAATCGGACCAGATGCCACGATCCGTGTGGTGTCGAGGGTGTCCGAGAGCGACTCATGGTCAACGCCTCCTTCCACGTGGTTCGCCGTTCCGATTGCGCCGTCCGTGCTTCCGTCAGACGGGGCTGCGCCCCGAACCCCCGGCGTTCGCTTGCGGGGACCCCTTCGCCCCGCGCCGCTCCCGCCGAGGCGCGCCGTGCGCGCCTTGCCGCCGAGAGCGGGTCAATGCCGCGCAACCCCTGGTTCTCGCCGCTCCTTTCGAGAAGTCGCTCCGGCCCTCCGGGCCGGCCAGTACAGCATTGTAGCCGGAAGGATCCACCTGTCAATCGGCGCCGGAGCCGTGGCGGCCCGCCGGGTCGGCGAGCCCGGCGGGCGCTACGGCCGGGCGCTCCCTGACGTCCCGGCCGGCCGTAGCACGGTGGTCGACTCCGCCACCGAGTCGACCTTGGTCCGCGAGAAGAAGATGGGGAAGTAGCGGTCGCGCGCCCACAGCTCGAACAGGTCGCGGTAGTGCGGGCTGTCGGGATCGCCCGCCTGGCCGGGCGAGTTCAGCCCGACCGAGTTGTCCCAGTTCGCCGTGTCGGCCACGATCATGAACGACGCGCCGGAGGTCTGGTTGTCGCCGGCCCCGGTGTTGTGGACCGTGCCCGCGTAGCCGCCGCGCCGGACCGGCCCGACGTCGAGCCGGCCGCGCAACTCCGCGTCGACCGCGGGGCTCAGCGCATGGCGGATGAGGGCGTGCTTGAAGCGTGCGTCCCCGTAGCGCCAGGCGTTCTCGTCGTCGGTGCCGAACCGCCGTTCGAGACCGGCGACCGCCGCCGTGAGCGTGTCGCGCAGCAGGGCGTCGCGACCCGCGATGGGGTCGTCGCCGAAGCGGCCGTCGGGTGCGACCAGCCAGTCGATCATGCGCTTGGTGTTCACGGCGCGGATGTAGTCGCGAGCGCCCGGGGGCACGACGGTGCGGTGCACGGCGCGCCGCAGCTCCCGCTCCCAGCTCACGTAGATGGCTGCCTCCACGGAGTCCTTGTCGAGCACGGCGTCCCAGTCGATCATCCGCTGGCGCGCGCGGTCGGCGGGTTCATTCAGACCGTCCACCCCTCGTAGCAGCGGCACCAGGTTGAGCGCCGCGACCGACAGCTCGTCCAGCTGCAGCCGCATGTTGTCGACGACGGTCATGTGGCGCGCGTTGGCCAGCACCTCCTCGACGCGCGCCGCGCGCATCTGATCGCCCCAGGTATAGTGCAGCGCCTCCCAGTGCGGATAGCGGTCGGGCACGTCGAGGAGGGTGTAGTTGTTCGCCGTGGCGAAGTAGCCCTTCGGCGGGTTGACGACGCTGGGCAGCGCCTCGATCGGCAGCAGCCCGTCCCATTCGTAGCGCCCGTCGCCCGGCACCGGCAGGAGGCCGCTGTGGTGCGGCCGGATCGGCGACACGCCCACCGCCTGGTAGCCGATGTTGCCCGCGCGGTCGGCCCAGACCATGTTCTCCGAGGGGATCCGGCTGTAGCTGCACGCTTCGACGAACTCCTCCCAGCTGGTCGCCTGATCCATCCGCAGGCTCGCCAGGTAGGGCGCCGAGCCGTAGTCGAGCCACGCCGCCGCCACGGCATAGGCCGTCCGGTTGGCGGGGTCCTCGTAGACGACCGGTCCGTGGCGGGTGTACTTCAGCTCGACCTCGACGTCGGCCCGTCCCTGCACCGGAACGGTCTCCCGGACCACGGTCATCGCCTCCCAGCCGCCCAGGTACCGGTACCGGTTCGGGTCGGCCGGGTCGGTCTCGTAGACGTACAGGTCTTCGTTGTCCTGGCCGAACACCGTCAGGCCCCACGCCCCGTGCTCGTTGTGGCCGATCGACACGCCCGGCAGCACCGGCTCGCCGCCGCCGATGACGTTCCAGCCCGGCGCCACCAGGTGCACCCAGTAGCGCAGCGACGGCGCCGATTGCGTGCGGTGCGGGTCGTTCGCCATCATCGGATAGCCGCTCAGCGTGCGGCTGCCGTGCACCACCCAGTTGTTGCTGCCGATCGCGTCCTGTTCGTCCCGCGCCAGGTCGATCTCGGACGGCATCGCGGCCGCCAGCCGCTCGACCGCCGCGCGGACGCCGCGGTAGGCGGCGGCGACGTCGTCGGGTTCGAAGACGAGCGCCCGCCGGTGCGCGCTGTACCTGTCGAGGATGGCGGGGGTCAGGCGCGCCGCGTCGATGGCCGGATCGAGCGTCAGGTCGGGATCGCCGATGTAGTAGTTGAGCTCCTCGACGGCGTCCGGGCCGAGCGCGGCCACGGCGCGCGCGTTGTCGATCTCCTGCGTCACATTGGAGACCAGCCCCTGATGGCGCGAGACGACCACCTCCGGCGTCCAATGACCCGGCCGGATGCCCAGCAGCTCGAACTCGAGGGGGAGGAGGTCGGGCTCGCGGGCCGTCCGGTCGATGTAGGCGTTGATGCCGTCGACGAAGGCGCCGATGATCGCGTCGCCCCGCTCGTGGTAATGGCGCATCTCAGTTGGCATGTCGCCCCGGAAGCGGAACAGCCGCGCGCTGATGTCCCGCTCGAGCTCGCGCGGACCCAGGATCTCGGCCACCGTGCCGGTCGCGCGCCGCCGCCAGATCTCGAACTGGAACAGCCGGTCGCGGGCCGCGGCGTAGCCCTGCGCGAAGAACAGGTCGTGCTCGTTGTCGGCGTAGATGTGGGAAATGCCCCAGCGGTCGGTCACGATCTCGATCGGAGCGGTCAGACCGCGCGCGCGAACCGGCTCCCGGTGGCCGGCGGCCTGCGCCAGTGCGCTAGCCGCGCAGGCGATGAGCACTGCCGCGAGCACCGCGGCGACACGGACTGCACGTGTGGACACCATGGCGTGACTCTATCACCGCAGTGGCACCGGGAGTTGACGCGCGGCTCGTTTCCGACCCGGCGGTGCACGTGGGGCGGGGAAGCCCCACGTGCACCGCCGGTCTAGAAGTTGAACTGGAAGCTGACCTTCGCCAGACGGCCGGGCTGGATGCCGATCGGCGTCAGGTACGCGGCGCCGAAGCCGGCCTGCTCGCGCGACACGGCGTTCGCGTTGAACACGTTGTAGATGTCGAAGCTCGCCCGCAGGTTGGCGCCCATGCCGAAGTCGAGCAGCTTGGCGAACCGCAGGTCGAGTTGGTTGAGCCGGTCGCCGAACACCGTCCCCGGCGGGAGGATGTTGAGGCGCGGACCTCGAACGCTCGTCGCGCGCCCGAGCGCCGCCGCGGCCTCGGCAGGCGGAACCGTATAGATCGCCTCGCGCCGCGGCCCGGGCCGGGAGAAGAACGCGGCCGAGACGTCGATGTCGTAAGGGAACGTGTACGAGCCCGACAGCGACACGTTCGTCAGCCAGTTGTCCTCGGCCCGGCAGAAATCCGTCGCGATCAGGTTGCCACGGCTGCCGGCGATGCCGGCGAGCTGCCCGGTGGTACCCCGGCCGACGCGGGACGCCGGGTAGGCGGAAAAGTCATTCCAGATGACCTCCGGCTGCTGCTCCATGTAGCCGCAGTAGTCGCTGATCCGCCGCCCGGTGGCCACGCCGCCCTGCATGAGAAAGTTCTCGACCCGGGCAGTGGCGCTGACGTCCAGGCCGTGCCACATCTCGCTCTCGCCGCCGAGGTTGTTCGTGCCGGTAAGGGCCCGCGCAAATATAACTTCCTAGAAGTGCCTGTAGTCTCGCTATAGATCACACCGGTCTCGCAACGGTCGTGTCGGCGACCAGCCCCACCAAGGCGGATGCTTTCTGGATTCCGGGGGCCAGCGTCTGTTCAGATTTCTGGCATAATTGCGGAAACCGTTACCCGCAATGGTGCCACAATGAGACCAACCGAATTCTCCGCCGACACGATCATCGCCTTGCTCCGCAAGCAGACCATCGCCACGCTGCCCGAGGTGACGGCGGCTCTCGGTCCCCGGGCCAGCAGGCGCACCGCTTTTCGCAAGCTCAAGGACCTCGACGCTCGGACCAGCTACTCGCATCGCGGCGGCTACTACACCCTCGACGCAATCGCCGACTTCGACGAGCACGGCCTGTGGTCCTTCGCCGGCGTCCGTTTCTCCCGCGCCGGCACCCTGGTCGCAACCGCCGAGTCGTTCGTCAACCACGCCCCGGCGGGACACTTCGTCGACGAGTTGGACAACCTGCTCGCGGTCGGCACCCAGGACCCGCTGCGTAAGCTCGTCCGCGACGGGCGGCTGACGCGGCACAAGCTCGCCGGCCAGTTCCTCTACTGCGCGGCCGACCGCGCGCACCAGACCCACCAACTGCGCGCGCGGCGCTTGTTGATGGCCACGCCCGGACTCGTGCGACCCCTGCCGGCGGCCGACCTGATGCCGGAGGAGCTGCGCGCCGCGATCGTGTTGTTCGCCAGCCTGCTCGACGAGCGGCAGCGACGTCTGTTCGCCGGACTCGAAGCGCTCAAGTGCGGGTGGGGCGGCGACCGGCGCATCGCCCAACTGCTCGGCATCGACCCGTCGACGGTCGCCGCCGGCCGGCGCCAACTCGTCGAACGCGACATTGAGATCGACCGGGTGCGGCGCGCGGGCGGCGGGCGTCCGCGTGCGGAAAAAAAACGCCGGAAGTCATCGCCCACATCGAAGCGCTGATGGACCACGAGACGGCCGGCGACCCGCTCAGCGGCCTGAAGTGGACACGCCGCACCACCGCCAAGGTCGCCGCCGAATTGTGCAAGCTCGGCACCGGCATCTGCGCGCGCACCGTCGCCCGGCTTCTCAAGAAGATGGGATTCTCGCTGCGGGTCAACCACAAGAAGCGGGCGGGCGCCTCGCATCCGAACCGCGACGAGCAGTTCCAGCACATCGCCGAACTGCGCGAGCGCTGCGCCGGCGAGAACACTCCGGTCATCAGCGTCGACACCAAGAAGAAGGAACTCGTCGGCGCGTTCCGCAATCCCGGCGCCAAGTGGGACCACAGACCCGAACTGGTCAACGACCACGACTTTCCATCCGCGGCCGAGGGCCGCGCCATCCCCTACGGCATCTACGACCCGCGCGCCAATGCCGGCACCGTCTTCGTCGGCCAAACCTCAGACACCCCGGCGTTCGCCGTCGACTGCATCGAGAAGTGGTGGCGCACCGAAGGCCACAAGCACTATCCCCAGGCCGAAGCCCTGCAGATCCTGGCCGACGGGGGCGGCAGCAACAGTTGCACCGCGCGCGCCTGGAAGTTCAACCTGCAGCATCGCCTCTGCAACCGGCACGGCTTGCACGTGACCGTGGCCCATTATCCGCCGGCCACGTCAAAGTGGAATCCCATCGAACACCGCCTCTTCTGTGAGGTCAGCAAGAACTGGGCGGGCCGCCCGCTCGACAGCTACGAGACCATCCTGAAGTACCTGCGCACCACACGCACCGCCACCGGACTGCGCGTGCGCGCGCACTTGGTGCGCAAGACCTACAAGACCGGCGTCAAGGTCACCGACGCGCAGATGAGGGAGCTACGCATCACACCGAACAGCTTCCTCCCCAAATGGAACTACACCATCGAACCCATGTAACGAAAAACGGAAGTTGTTTTTGCTCCGGCCCTAACAGCCCGTGGCGAAAGTCAGGGGATCCGCACTCGACCGGCTCGATCGAGTTCCGTACACTGGACGGCATGGCGATGGGCAAGAAACCGGCGGCTCGACAGCCGTCGCCGATGTGGGTGACCACGGCGGACCTTCCGACGAACGCCGGGCATCCCTTCTTCGAGCGTCTGAACCGGGTCCTGGAGGAGGCAGGCTTCGACGCCTTCGTCGAGGGACTGTGCGGGGCGTTCTACGCTGCGCGGATGGGCCGGCCGAGTCTACGGCCGGGCCGGTATTTCCGTCTGCTGTTCATCGGCTATTTCGAAGGGTTGTCCTCCGAGCGGGGGATCGCGTGGCGGGTGGCCGATTCGCTGAGTCTGCGGTCGTTTCTGGACCTGGACGTGACCGAGGCGGCACCGGACCACTCGACGTTGTCGCGCACGCGGCGGCTGATCGACGTGGAGACGCACGTGGCGGTTGTGCGCCAGGCTAACTGGCGGAGGATGGCCGGTGAAAGTCCGGCGGAAGGAAGGACTAACGACCCACCTTCACCCCGAGTCATGCGCCGGTCGCTGCGAGGCGGCAGGTGAAGCGTTGACAGGGGCGCGGACGGGCAGGGCTACTGAGCATCGAAAGCGTGGAGGTCTGGAGCGCCGAGACTATAACCGCGGTCGAAGGCCACACCGACATCACCGCGACGGGTGAGGGGATGGAGGGCTCCACGGTGTCAGAGAACCCAGGCACGTTCGTACGTCCTCCGGCGGGACCTGGGAGGTCTTCATTCCGTCCCGGCAGTCGAACCGGGACCGCAGAGGAGAGGAAGGTTTCCGTAACCGACGATGCACGGAATGAAGAAGTCGGATGAGGCCGTACTGTGCGCCAGGCAGCGCGCTGGTCAGGAGGGTTGAAGTCCCTCCGGCCCCCGGGTGAGGGGGGCCGTATCCAAAGACGGGGGTAATGCCTCGCCGGCCGCAGGTGGCAGGTATGGAGACGCCTAGACGGGCACGCAGGCGAAAGCCGGACACAGCCAAGGTGGACCTGGAGCCGCCACGACGGAACTGCGGAGGACAGGGCGCCCATCGCGAGGTGGGGTCCGAAGGGTTTGCGGAGCAGTACCGGGCCGTAGTCGAGGGGGCGACCCCATGACGAACCGGTCGGCCAAAGGTGGGGCAAGGTCGAGCCTGCATTATGGAGGCGAAGGCGCTCTCATCCACCCACCGCACCAAGGTGTATGCGGACGGCACGGTACGGAAGACCAGTGCGTGACCCTGGGAGACCTCGGCGGGTCCGCGGGTGGCACCGCGGCAACCGACCCTATAAGCGAAAGCGAAGTGGGAAGGGACGCTCGTCGAGGAGTCGGACGGCCGAGTAGTACCTGAGGCGTGGCGAAAGCGACGTGACCGCAGGAGCGGCAACCGAGTGGGTTGGGGAAGGCGGCCGGCGAAGACGGTCGGGACCGGACAGGACGGCGAGATGAGCAAGGGCGCTGAGGTGGACAGTTCCATGAGCGAAAGACCCGAACATCAGCGACCGAGGAGACTTGCCGACTGGCTGGACCCGACGGGCGAGAGGAAGGTCCACTCTCTTATCGACAAGGTGTACAAGCGGAAGAACCTCGAGATGGCCTGGGAGCGTGTGAAAGCGAACCGGGGCGCCGGGGGTGTCGACGGGCAGTCCATCGACGACTTTGCCGAGGTGCGTGAAGAGCAGCTCGACCGGTTGCACGAGGACCTGCGCGACGACGCCTACCGCCCGCAGCCGGTGCGCCAGAAGCGCATCCCGAAGGTGGGCAAGCCGGGGGCGCATCGCGAGCTCGGCATTCCCACGGTCTATGACCGGGTGTGCCAGCAGGCGCTGCTGAATCGGCTGGAGCCCATCTTCGAGCCGGTGTTCGATGATGCCAGCTTCGGATACCGACGAGGGCGGTCTCAGCACGACGCCCTACGCAAGGTCTGGAAGGAACTGGAGTCGGAGTGCGAGTGGGTTGTTGACGGCGACCTGAGCGACTTTTTCGGGACGGTCGACCATGACAAGCTGCTTACGCTCGTGGCCCAGCGGGTCTCCGATGGCCGCGTCCTTCGCCTGATTCGCTCGATGCTGAAAGCAGGGAGCTACGGCGACGGACGCCTCTTCCCGACGGAGCGCGGGACGCCGCAGGGCGGCGTCGCGTCACCCTTGCTGAGCAATGTCTTGTTGACGCCGTTCGACAAGGAAATGCGACGCCGGGGGTACCGGCTGACACGGTACGCGGACGATTGGGTCATCACCTGTACGTCGGCGGCTGAAGCGCGAACCGCCTTGGCCACGGCGACGGCGGTCCTGGAGCGACTGGGCGTGCGCATCAATCCGACGAAGACTCGGATCGTTCGCGTCCAATACGGCTTCGAGTTTCTCGGGTACAAGATCAAGCGCGGCAAGGGGCTGCGGCTCCCGCCGCACAAGATCCGTACGCGCCTTCGTCCGGGCGGCCTGTACGCGTACCCGACTCAGAAGTCTCTTCGTCACTTCAAGGACCAGGTGCGCAGTCGGACGTCGCGCAAGGCGCCGGTAACCACCGAGGTGCTGATTGAACAGCTCAATCCGGTCCTGCGGGGATGGGGGCACTACTACAAACGTGCCCACGTCCGGAAGCTCTTCCACCAGCTTGACGGTTGGGTGGTGCGTCGCCTGTGGGCGCATCGGCACAAGCGATGGCGGTGTCGGGGATGGCAATCCCTGCCCAGCGCCACGCTCTACGGTGAGCTGGGCTTGGTCAACCTTGTCGGTCTGATTCCTTCCATCGGTCCCTACCATGCGCGAGCGTCTTCGTGAAAGCGGTATGCGGGAAAACCGCACGTACCGTTTGAGCGGCGGACGGAGGCCAGCGCCCGCGGGGTGCGCCTCCTCCGACCCGACACCGATGAAGGGGGCGAACAAGGGCGCGCAAATGCCTGCGGAGTCGCCGGAGGGAAGGGCCTCAACCAAGGGGAATCTGCGAGACCAAAGCACGCTCCGGACGCAGAGTCGGGACGGCGTGTCCCAGGCGGTCGAGCGGATACGGCAAGCTGCAACGAGGAATCCGCGGGAGAAACTGACTGCGCTCCTGCACCACATCACGACGGATGCGCTGCGGTGGGCCTTCTATGGCTTGAAGCCGACCGCATCGGCTGGCGTAGATGGTCTGGTGTGGAAGGAGTACGAGGACGGACTGGAAGAGCGGCTGCTCGACCTGCACGGACGCGTACATTCGGGAGCGTATCGGGCGCTGCCGTCACGACGGGTTGAAATACCCAAACCGGACGGCGGGATGCGACCGCTCGGCATTGCGGCCATCGAGGACAAGATTGTCCAGAAGGCGGTAGTGGACGTCATCCTGACGCCGATTTACGAGCCGGAATTTCTCGGGTTCAGCTACGGGTTCCGACCAGGGCGCGGCGCGCATGATGCGCTCGACGCCCTGGCTTTCGGGATAGAACGGCGCAAGGTCAACTGGATAGTCGATGCCGACATCCGAGCGTTCTTCGACCGGCTCTCACGAGACCACCTGTTGAGGTTTCTCGAGCACCGAATCGGAGACAAACGGGTCCTCCGGCTGATTACCAAGTGGCTGAACGCCGGCGTCATGGAAGGTACCGAGTGGAAGGACGACCTGCGGGGGACCCCGCAAGGCGCGGTGGTTTCGCCCATCCTCGCCAACGTCTACCTGCACTATGTCCTCGACCTCTGGTTCCAGAAGAAGTGGCGCGCCCGAAAGGCCACGGGGGACACCATCATCGTGCGCTACTGCGATGATTTCGTCGTTGGCTGCCAATACAAGGCGGATGCGGGGCGGTTTCTCCACGACCTCACAGAGAGGATGAGCCAGTTCGCGCTTGAGCTGCACCCCGACAAGACGCGCCTCATCGAATTCGGCCGGTTCGCTCTGGCAAACCGCCGGGCGCGCGGGGAACGTCGACCGGAGACCTTCGATTTCCTCGGCTTCACGCACTACTGCCGGAAGACGCGGAACGGCGGCTTTGGTCTGGGGCGCAAACCGATTGCGAAGCGGGTTACACGAACCCTGAAACGGCTCAAGGAGCGACTCCGCGCCCGGATGCACGACGACGTCCACGAAACGGCGCAATGGTTGGGGCAAGTGGTCAACGGCTGGCTGAATTACTACGCCGTGCCGACCAGCTCCCGGACCCTCGACGGGTTCGTACGGCGTCTTGAGTGGATTTGGCTCGCGACCTTGCACCGGCGGTCTCAGAAGACGAAGACGACGATAGCCCATGTGACGCGCCTCACGGCGTTATATTGGCCCCCCGTGAGGGTTCGGCACCCTTGGCCCAACGCGCGGTTTGCCGTCAACCACCCGAGGTGAGAGCCGTATGCGCTAACGCGCACGTACGGATCTGAGCGGGGGGATCCGGGCAACCGGATTTTCTACCGCAACTTCACGTGGGTGTTGGAGCGGCTCTCCGCTGCAGGCCTGTTGCGGGGGAAGACGGTCGGCATCGATGCGACGACGCTGGAAGCGAACGCGGCGATGCGGAGCATCGAGCGTCGGGACACGGGCGAATCCTACGAGGCGTTCATTCGGCGGTTGGCGGAAGCGTCGGGGGTGGAGACACCGACACAGGCGGATCTGGCTCGGTTCGACCGGTCGCGGAAGAACAAGAAGACGTCGAACAAGGAGTGGAAATCGCCGCAGGACCCGGACGCGAAGGTCGCGAAGATGAAGGACGGCCGGACGCACTTGGCTCACAAGGCCGAGCACGGGGTCGACATGGACACGGGGGCCATCGTGTCGGTGACGGTGCAGGATGCATCCGACGGCGATACGGCCACGCTGCCGGAGACGCTGATCACGGCGGCCGAGCAGGTGGAGTTGGTGGCGCCGGACGGTCCGGGGGTCGAAGAGGTGGTCGCCGACAAGGGGTACCACAGCGACGCGACGCTGGTGGCCCTCGGCGAGGTGGGGGTTCGGAGTCACGTATCGGAGCCGGAGCGCGGCCGGCGCTGCTGGCAGGACAAGAGGACGGGAGAGACGCCGCCGGAGAAGCGCGCTGCGCAGAAGGCGCTGTATGCGAACCGCCGGCGTGTGGGCGGGCGGCGGGGTCGTCGCCTGCAACGCTGCCGGGGCGAGGTGGTGGAGCGTTCTTTCGCACACATGTATGAGACAGGGGGAATGCGTCGGGTGTGGGTGCGCGGTCACGAGAATGTCCGCAAGCGGGTGCTGATCCAGGCGGCCGCCTGCAACATCGGGCTGCTCCTGCGCCACCAGACCGGCATCGGTACGCCCCGGAGCCTGCAGGGGCGGGCTCTTTCGGCGATTTGCCGCCTGATCGACCGTCTGATCGACCGCTGGGGGCGTCTGACGCGCGCCTGGGGGTTCAAATGGACACCGACGGCCCTCGTCGGCTCAATTGCTCATCGCCAAGCTGCCTGAACAGCAGGGCTCAGCGATCAGACTTCTTCCACGGGCTGGTAGGGGCGCGCATCCCCCCGGCACCGGCTCGCAGTCTGCGGGCCAGGAACTGGCCGGAGCGGCCCACCGCGTAAGCGGCGGTCTTACATCGCTTCGAGCATTTCCAGCGGAATCGGACACGATTTACGACAGGCAACGCCGAAGTAGTAGAGCGGTTGGCCGTCGATCGACAGCCGGTGCCGGTACCGTTCCATGTGATAGATGTCGAGGTATTCGCTCAGGATCAACGTCTTGATGAATACGGAGAATCCGCTCGTGTCGCGGTCGTCAAGGAACGTCTCCTTGATGTTGAACGCGACCCAGCCGCCATTGTCAACGAGGTTGAACGCTTCGGCGAACACGCGTACGGGAATGTCGCCGAAACCGAGCGCCGCCACCGAGATCAGACAATTGAACCGCCAGTTGGCCAAGTGCTCATGCTGAGCAGTGCTCATCATCGACATGTCCATCACGTGGAAGTCGTCGTAGACGCCGGGTCGATCACGCCCCACCGCCATGGCAGCCGGGGCTGAAATATCCACGCCGACGAGGCGCGCGACGCCCAACTTCTGCAACTCCGAACCGACCATGCCGTTGCCCGCGCCGAGGTCGAGGACGCGCAATTCGTTGAAGAGCCACGGTTCCTCGGCCATTGCATGGCGCAGGATAGCCACGACCTTCTCGGGTGAACGGCATTTCAAGCGATCGTAGAAAAGCTGTTCGTACAAGCCCTGGTGTGCGTAGATCGCGTCGTAATTGTGGAAGCGGATCTCGGTTTCTACATCGCCCGCGTCGACGAGCGTGAAGTAGGTCTCGTCTTGCGAGAGACCGTTCGTGTCGGACGCCGGAAAGCGGATGTTGTGTCGTCTTGTAGGCATGTGCATTCGGAACGAGCCGATGGCCAGGAACACCGGTCGGGACCGAATGGCCCCGTCCTGTGAAACCAATTCTAGCGCAAGCCAGTTTGGTTCTGGCGTTTTTCACGCCGGCGGCTCGATGCAATCATGGCGGGGACGGGGGAGGTAAGCCGGCAGGCGACGGTCGAGGACTTCGTCAAGCTCATCATCGACGCCCTGCGGCATCGAGGCGGTTGATCAGCTCGCTGGCGCGCCGTCGCCCGCATAGAGTGGTGTACTAGGCGCGCCGCACGGAGGCCGTTGCGAACGGTGCCGCGGCTGCAGTCCGATGCCGATCCGGTCAATGATTCCGGGCGTTGTCAGCCGCTCGTGAGCCCCTCGCCGGGGATAACGCGGTGCAGATGGGGATGATGAACGAGCGTCTGGCCCCCAGGTGTGCAGGACGGCGAAGAAGCCGATCTCGGCACCGGGGTGGCGGGGGTCGGCGGCGATCGTGCGCAACGTCTCGGCGACGGTTCGGAAGAGCAGTCCGTAGATGACGGCCTTGTTCTGGGCGGCGTTGACCCGGCGGGGCGCTGGCTGACGGGGCGGGCGCTGTCGCGGCGTCTCGTCCTGGCCATGATCAAGCGCCGGGCGGCGGCCGCGGGACCCCCGGCCTCGACCTGCTGCCACACGTTTCGGGCAACGGGCATCACGGCGTATCTGTCGAACGGGGGACGCTCGAGCACGCGCAGCGGGTCGCCGGGCACGCGTCGCCGAAGACGACGAAGCTCTTACGACCGCACGGCCGACACGATCAGCGTCGACGAGATCGAGCGCATCGTGATCTAGTGGTATGTCCCAGGAATGACTTTACACTTTCTGACTTTGTCGAGAATGGCTTCGACGGTGGTGGTCCACATGAACGGCTTCGGGTCCGCGTTGTGGTGGGTCAGGTAGTCTGCGATGGCCGCGACCAGCTCGTGCACGCTGCCAAGGACGCCGCGGCGAAGACGTTGTTTCGTCAACCTGCTGAACCAGCTTTCGACGAGGTTGAGCCACGGGGCCCCGGTGGGCGTGAAGTGCAGTTGAAAGCGCGGGTGGACGGCCAGCCAGTTGCGAACCGCTTCATGTTTGTGGGTCCCGTAGTTGTCGAGGATGACGTGCAGGGTGAGGTCGGGCGGGAACGCACGGTCGCGGGCCTGAGTGAGAAATTGCCTGCATAGTGCCGACACAACCGCAATTGCCTATCCTGCCAAATCCTGTAAGTTGTTGATTCTATTGGAGCCGGCGAGCGGACTCGAACCGCTGACCTGCTGATTACGAATCATGCTGCAGGCGCGACGAACGAGGGAAGCGGCAGATCTTCGATTTGCGCCCGTGGGACTGGGCGTATCATGGCCTGCGTGAACAGCGAGCCGCAGACGACGGTAGCGCCTTCCCGACGTTGTGGGGTACGCTGTGGGATGCTCACTGAAGTCGGTCCCATAAATGTATGTAAATTCATTCACTTACGGAGATGGTCGTGCTGACGCTGCCGTCTTCCTCGTCATCGTCGCAGTGAGCACCATCGGCCGCCGTGACGCGGGTTGCGCCTCGACGGAGTTGAAGACCCGGGATTTGGCACGGAATTCCCGAGCGGGTCCCGGTATTCGAACGCCTCGGTGGAAGGTCGACGCGCTAGTCGAGGACGTCGAAGAGGTAGCTGTACTTCAGGATCAGGCTGCGCCCCGCGCCGATCGGCACGTAGTCGAGGATGCCTTCCGTCTCGTTGTAGACGAGAAACAGCCCGGTGTTGGCGTCCTGGAGCCAGCCGAACCGGAAGTTCACGGACCAGAGCTCGGCGCTGTCGTTGTGCTGCAGCAGCGTCTGGACGAACAGCCGCGGCGAGAAGTTGTAGCCGGCGCGCACGCCGGTCAGGTTGGTGGTCGTCTTGCCCGACGGCAGGTCGATGTCGTTCCGGCTGTAGCTCAGCTCCAGGTTGAGCGTCTCGCCGTGGCGGGCGCGAATCGTCGGGCGCAGGGTCACGATCCGGCCGCCGAAGAACCCGCCGAACGTCGCGCGCACGCCGGCGCTGACCGGTGCCGAGCGATTGTAGAAGAAGGAGGGGATGATCTCGCTCCAGTCGTAGCGTCCGGGAGGAATTGCCAGGCCGGACACCGAGAACGCGTCGAAGACCGTCTCGCTGCGCATGTCGTAGGCGAGGCCGACCGACGAGCTGTCCTCGAACTCCCCCATGAAGTGGTTGTGGACAAGGGTCGTCTCCATGACCCCGTCGCGGTTCCAGAACCGGGTGAAGGTCACGTGCGGCCGCAGCTCCTGAAACTTGAGAAAGCCCTCCGGCCGTGACCTGTTGTTGATTGCGAAGTCGTACTTCCGAAACCCGCCGGGCCGGTGCAGGTAGCCGACCTCGGGATTGAAGTCCTCGCCGTTGTCCTGATAGCCGGAGCTGATGCGCCACATCTGGGACTCGTAGGTTCCCGAGAGGCTCAGGGCGTGATCATGACCATCGCGGCCCGGTGTCTCGGTTCGGCCGACGAACCCCTGCACGAGACCGGCCTGGCCGATGCCCCACCGGCCGTCGAGGGCGTAGGTGCGGTTGTAGTCGTTCGCCAGGGCTTGCGGACCGGTGGCTTGCCGGTTGATGAAGAGCCCGCCGATGCTCGATCGGTTCGGGAGGTCCCGGCGTAGGCGGCTGACCGTGAAGTTGTTGGCCGCGCCGCCCGCGTCCGGAGCCTCGGTCTGCATGTTGAGAAAGCCGACCGTGAGGGTGTCGGAGACCTTCCCGGAGAGGCGGGCGCCAGCGCGGATGGAGATCGGGGCGCCGGCCTCGCTGATCCCGATCCGGCGACTGAAGAAGAGCTCCGTCTGTCCCAGGCTGCGCCCGCTGGCCGAAGCCGCGTTCACGGTGAACGCCCCGGCGTTCTCCAGGAAGAACGGCCGTTTCTCGGGAAAGAACAGGTTGAAGCGGTCCAGGTTGATCTGCTGGTCGTCCACCTCGACCTGCGCGAAGTCGGTGTTGTAGGTGGCGTCGAGCGTGAGGCCTGACGTGACGCTGTACTTGAGATCCCCCCCCGCCTCGCCGAGCGCCAACGGCGCCTGGCCGCGGGCGGCGTCACGCGTGATCATTTCGCCGACCAGGTAGGGGGTCAGTTGCAGGTTGCTGGGGCGGTTGGCCGGCACCCGCAGCCCGCTCAGCTGCCCGGCCAGCGAGACGCGGTAGAGGTTGTACTGGCGCGGCAACGGCGACCAGTAGGCTGTCTCGTTCCGCCGCCGGATGTTGCGCTGGAAGTTCACCCCCCACGACTGGCGCTCCCGCGCCGGGTAGCGGATGGTCCGCAACGGAATGGCGAACTCGGCGCTCCATCCGACGCGGGAGACCCGGGTCCGGACCTGCCACGCCCCGTCCCAGTTGAGATTGAACCCTCCCGCGTCGCCGCGCGAGAATTCGCCCCTGCCGCTCGATCCGAACCCGCCCCGGCGGCCGCCCTCGTTGATCACTTGCCCGTCGTACTCCTGACCTGCCGGGCTGGTTCCGAAGACGAATCCGTTCTGCCGGTCACTGAACGTATCCAGGACCACCATGAAGCTGTCGCTGTCGGTGAGCGCCGAGTCGCGCCGGCTGTCGGCGACGATGATCGACGACGGGTCCCTGTCGTAGCAGACGACACCGAAATAGATGACGTCGCGGGTGTAGACGATGCGGACCTCGGTCCGCTCGGACGCCGGCTCGCCTTCGTCGGGCGCGGTCTGGCGAAAGCCGGTCGCCGGGCTCGCGACGCGCCACGCGGCGTCGCCCAGCACGTTGCCGTCGAGGACGGGGGCGTCCTCGACGGCGCTGGCGGTGACCTGCTTGATCGAGAGCGCGGCGCCGAGCCCGAGACCGGCCGCGCGCGGCGGGGCCGACGATTGGCCGTCGTCGGTTGACTCGGCGGTCACTGGCCCGAACGACGTCTCGTCGGCCTCCGACGCGGCGGAAGACCCCTGGGACTGGCCCGCGGCCGGCGCGACCGGGATCGTCGCGAGCACCGCGAAGACGAGACCGCAGGTCAGGCGCCGCGAGGCGCAGACGCGGCGCATGCTCATCTGATGTAGCCGGGCCGCTGCAGGCGTTGCGGCTCCTCCGCGCTCAGGGCCTCGGCCGCGATGCCGCGAAGCCCCACGCTCCCCTGGCGTTGCAAGTCCAACCAGTCTACGAGACCTGGGAGGAAGACGCCAAGCCCGCTGGCCGGCGCGAGTCGGCCCACGATGTGAAACTGCCGGGTCCACGGGCTGTCCAGGGTCGCTTCGGGGTCGCGAGTGAATGCCGGAACCAGCGGCAACCGGGTATCAGCGTCGGCCGGCCTCGCTGCGACCACATCCAGGAGCTCGGCCGAGGCCGACACCATATTGGCCGTGACCGGCTCGTCATCGAGCATGACGGCGCTCGTCGCGCCGTCGGCACAGTTGATGGCCGCGAAATGGCCACCGTTCTCTCCTGCTTGCACATTGGAGACGTGCTCCTTCTGTTCCGCGTGCGTCGTGTGTGTGGAACAGCATCCGGCGCAAGTGGGTCTCGGCTGTGGCAGCTACGCCATCGCCTCGCTCGGGGTCCACGCTCCAGTAGAGTCTGTTCGGAACCACGGCGCTAGCGGCGGCGAAGGTCACCTCGCTCACATTGTTCTCGCACACGCCGAGCCGAGGATACAAAGCAGTACGCCCACGGGACATGCTGCCGGTCGTGATCCGCTCTCGATGCGCTCGTCCCGCACGTGTCAACGTCCCGCCTCGTCCGCGCGAGAGGCACTGAGGAGATTCGTCATGCTGTAGTTCCCTTCGTGACAGGCGTACTTGAAGAGTGGTCCTTCGGCCGCCCACCAAGAGACCGCAAGAGATCGGCGGCGCGACAGGGGTCACCGCTGCCGCGAGTATCTATAGTCGCCAGAGACGTGAATCACCATGAGGTCTGTCGCCACGCCCTCGTCGTTGACAATGAACCGGTAACCGAGTCCCAGGCCTTCGAACAGCGTCCGGGATTGCGGCACCAGCGGCCGCGGCACGCCCTGGTCGAGGCCCGCGGCACCGAGGCCGATCGCGTCGTAGGGGCCGACAATGGTGGCGATCAGGTGGCCGCCGGAGAGCGACACCTCGTACGTCCGCTCGTTTCCCGCGTATATTCCGGTGTAGACGCCGACGTATCGCGCCAGCACGCCGGGCGGCACGGATACTGCCCGATTGGCGGCGTCCGAGAGGCTGCGCGGCCAGTCTTCGCTGCTCCGTTCGCAGACCGCCTCGAGCATGTCCGTATCGGCCGCCAGTACCATGTTCACCGTAAAGCCCCACGGCTTCGCGAACGCACCGAGATCGGTGAAGGTGACCTCCACCTGCAGGTGGCCGAAGTCGGGACGCCGGTAGCGCTCTGTGATCCGCAGCGCCTCCGTGTGCGAGACCCCGTAGCGACTCACCCACGTCTTGTCGTTGAACCCGGCACTGTCGACGACCAGCGTGTCGCCGTCCCAGCGCCCCACCGAGTAACCCGTCCAGCTTGGCAAAGGGTCGGCTTCCAGCTCGCGGCCGTCCATGTGGATCACGCGATAGGTGAGGTCATCGTTCAGGATCGCGACGGCGGTCGGCGTCTGGAGGAAGCGTTTCCAGCCGCCAGACCGCTCGGTCTCGGGCCCGCTCGGCAGACACTGGAAAAAGGGGCGCATCTTGTAGTACTCCTGCTGACGCCGACGGGCGAGGTCGGTGACCCACGGCTGCAAGGTGGCGGGATCGGGACGGGCGACGGGAGGCGGCCCGTTCCACACGCCAGTCAAATCCGGCCGACCGTCGGGCCCACGCGGCGCCGGCGCGGTGAGGTTCGGCTTCCCGTCAGCCGTGCGCGGGATGCCCGGCCAGGGACGATCCAGCCATTGGGCGGCCGCGGGCATCGTGCCCGCAAACAACGTGAGCACCGCGAGAAGCAGCTTCATACATTCCCTCCAGTCTCCGGGAACCGACTTCGAGCGCCAAGTCTGTCGGGTGTGTCGAGGTGATTCTAAACGCCTGGAGCACGAGCGGCTCCACCCGAGTGCACAGGATTGCCGCTCAGACGCGTACGTACGCATTCTGCGTGGCTTCAAACCGTGGGGTGGCTGAGGGTACCGACCAGATCCGTGCGGAAATACACGCTAACGCGTCGGCCGGAGGCCTCGGGTGCTCATGACGCTGTAGCCTGCATTATTCGTGAGGCTGTCGAATCGGTCACGGGTGGGGTCTGATTGTCGGACGAGCGCAGCCTGCGGACTGTGTCGGCGGCAGGTTGCGGCGTGGTTGAGCCGCCGTGGCAGGGTGACGGCGTGCCCGCAGCGCGCGGCAACGACAGCGCCGCCGGCTGGGGCGCGTGAGAGCGGCTGTGGGATTTGGCTGGCAGACGGCAGGAGGACAGGCTACCCGGCGCGCGCGCCAAGGGCGAGGGCGATGTGGCGCCAAGCATCGAGGTATGGCGTCGCCCGCGGCAGATGCAGGACGAGGCGGCGGACAGAGCGGCGGACGTCAACGCCGAGTTTGAGCAGCCGGTCGCGCAGCCACGTCACCTGCGTGCGGGCGCAGGCGGTGCGTGCGGCGCGCAAGCGGAGTTCCTGCATGAGCACGTAGGCGGCGGCCGTCAGGAAGACGCGCAACTGGTTCGCCCAGAACTTGCAGCAGCTCGTACGGTCGATCTGCAGGCCGTCGAGCAACTCCTTGATGCGGTTCTCGATATCGCCGCGGGCACAGTAGATCTTCTCGTAGATAAAGCGCGGCGTCTGGCGCAGATTGGTGACGACGAAGCGCGGATTGTCGCGCGGCTCGCGGCCGGCGAGCCGCACGACTTCGGCTTTGATCACGACACGGCGCTCATGGTCCCACGTGCCCGCTCGATAGCAACGGGTGTCGGTGTAGACGTGCGCCGTCTGGTCGTCGTGCGCGCTCTTGGCCCGCGCCTCGACCAGGGCGGACGCGGCGTGCCGCAGCAGGACGGCGTTCTTGGCCATCGCCACGACGTAGTCGAGCCGCGGCTCGGCGTCGAGAAAGTCGAAGATTTCCGGGGTGGCAAAGCCCCCGTCGAGCCGGACGAGCAAGCGCGCCCGCGGAAACGCGCAGCGCAGCAGCGGGAGCAACCGAGACAACACCCCCAGCGTCCCGTCGGCAGCCACCGCCTTGCCCGGCCGCAGCACAGCGGCGCACAGATACTGCTCGACCTCGCGGTCGAAGCGCACGAAGGCCAGCAACGGGAGGTAACACCAGCTGTCGTAGTAGCTGTTGAAAAACGTCAACTGCTGCGCGCCATGCGTCCGGTCGTCGGTCGGGTCCAGATCGATCGTGATGCGTCGCGCCCGCCCGCCCAGTCGGCGCCGATGCCGCTCGATGACGCTCGCCGCCAACTCACGCCCCATCCGATAGAGGGCCGAGCGGCCCGCGTCGTTCTCAAACCGCGAGATCGTCGGTTGCGACGCCAGCCGCCCCCCGGCCACCGGGTCGCGTCCCAGCAGCAGCTTGTGGATCGGATCGTCGGCGAGATGGTCGGCATCGTTGCCATCGGGATGGCCGCAGGCGATACCGAAGACCCGCTGGCCGACCAGGTCCTCGAGCGTGTGCCGAATCTTCTCCGGCGCGCGTTCATCCACCAGACAGCGGGCGAACGCCTTGACCAGGCCATACACCCGCTCGGCCGCCTTGAGCAACACGGCCCCGCCATCCGAACTCGCCTGCTCGCGGTCGAAGGTGGCCACGAGCGGCTTGTCGAACAGATCCGGGAACCGAACAGTCTGTGGTATCGTGGCGTTCGTCACGCAAGAGCCTCCGTTGTGCCAAAAACGTTTGTGGGCAACAGCGTTTTAGCACACGGAGGCTTTTGTGTCTCTACCGCGGACGGGGCTGTGGCGAATTTTCCAGGGTAGAGGGTGGTCCGGGATACGCCGGTGATCTGACCCAGCGACCGGCCGAGGCGCGAGAGCTCGCTGACAACTAGTGTGCTGTCAACGAAGAAAGCGGCATACGTCATGGGCCCAGATGTTCCGCGTTCACCGCGAGAACGGCCCCTGAACACATATGTCACGAACCATGGGGACGGGACACCGGGCGGTCGCCGCGCTGCAGGACGCTTGTCAGCTCGTCGGACCGCCGGCGCTTCTCGGAGGCCTGTTCGGAGGCGGTCGCCTCGATGAAGTCGTCGATGCGGATGTCGTGCGTCCGCGCGTAATCGAGGATGGCGAGGCCCTGGCTGCGAACGTCCTGCTGGGGAGTCGAGACGCGCAGATAGGCGACGGTCCCAGCTTCCGGTGACTGAGGTCACGACGCATCTGATGACGACGAAGCCCTACGACTCCGCCTCGAGGATCTCCTGCAGCGCTTCCGCCATCAGCTGCTTCAGCACGTCGCGGTCGGGACCGGCGACGGCCTCGATTCCGTTGGACTTCGCGCCACGGTTTGGCTCGGGTGGTCGTGGCCTCTACTCCTCGGTAAGTGGGTTGACGGGTCAATCAACCCCTTGCCATGACCGCTCGCTTCACTCAAGCGCTTCTGCACACAGATCGGGCCGGCTACCCTTCCAGGAAGGGTAGCCGGCCGGTGACCCGTCGTCGCAGCCGCTATCGGGACGGCCCGCAGAGCAGGCACTCAAGACCGAGCGGCGTGTGCCCGCTCAGCCCGAATTCTACTTGTCCAGGAACTTCCTACGTCACCGCAATATCACCACCATGATGCGACACATCGCCTAAATGTCACATTCGGTGAGTATACTTGTTTCATTCTTCGGACGAGCTGAGCGTCCCGAGCCTGCGGACACCGGAGGCGATCGAGACTATACGACCGCCGGACACACCGCGAGCCGTTCTCGACCCCCACACGTGCTCGTGAGGTGAATATGTTGATCCAGCAAGTCCGTCACGGGGTTCTCGCAACGCCGATCGGTCTCCTATCGAGCGCCCTCCCGTTCTCAGGCCGGCCGGCGGTCGCGCAAGTGACCGCGACGGCAGCCGCCTGTCCAACGAGACTCTCGCCGGCGTCAAGGCTGGCGCCGTGCGCGTGTTCCCCGTCTTTTGAGTCCAGCGGTCACCAAGCTCAAGACGCTCAGCCTTCGCGTGAAGGTCGCGGAGACCCATGACATGGCCGGAAGCCTTCCGCCCTGTGTGGGCGTTGGCCATTTGAGTCTTCCCGGACATGGCGATCCCGTGTGTCTGACGATAGTGGGGTCGCGCGACGGCAGCTTGATAGTCATCACGGATTCCACCGCGCTGTCCATGCCCGAGTTCGTCACGTGGAAAGCGTATTCTGAACGCTTGCTTCATCTGCTTCAGACATCGTCGGCGGCAAGCTTCACGTTCTTGCGTCCGGCATCTCGGGCCTTCTATCGTGCCCTGGACATCGGAGGGTTATCGAGCGAGGCGATCTACGATGTCAGCGAACAGGTATGGGCGTTCATCGAGAAGCTCGGCGACCTCCGACGACGGCGTCAGACTTCTCCGGCTGGCCAGATCGAGGTCATCGTATCCGCCGCGCCCTTGGCGACCCAGCCAGGAAGCATGATCTCGTCGAGCGGCACTCCCGTGCACGAGAAAGCGGAGCCGCACCGCCGGCGGCCGCGTTCGGGCTTCCGATTCGGGCTCGACCGGGGGTCGACGCTGTACAAGGGGAACTTCCTCCGAACGGCCGACGCTGCGGTCGTGAAGGTCTGCGAGTCTCCGAGGGCTCGACAAGCGGAAACCAAATGGATGTCACTGGCGCCGCTCGCCCGGCGATCCTGTCGGTACTTTCGACCAGTGGAATCTCTGGCCGAAGAAAGACCACCGCGGTCTCGCGCCGCCGTGCGAATGTGTCGCGTGAATGGCGTGACCGCAGCAGAACTCTTGTGGCGCGTCCAATGCGTGGGACGTGCACACTCCGCATTGATCCCCAAGCTAGAGGTCTTCTCGAGCATCGTCGTGTCACAGGCTTTGAAGGCGTTACGAGAATTCCGGTCCGTTGGCCGAGCCATTCCGGTCGGCGACGGTTGGAGAATGACGCCCTACCCATGGGCGGTACAGCTGCGTCGCGCCCTGCTGGAAGTACGCGACCTCGCGCGCATCGACGATCATATCCTGCGCGCTGCTTGCGGGGAAGTCGAGGAAATCGGGCGTTGCCTGAAGCCAATGCAGACTGAACCGTTTAGAGACGCACATTTGAAGAATCGACTCATTGATCTCGGCGAAATCGAGACCGGTGGCTGCCAGACATTCTCCAACGTCGTGGCCCGCACGCGGTCCGAATCATGGGAAGACCGGCTGCGTGGGGCGACGTGGGATATCGACTTTGAGACGGGCCTGTGGTTAGTTACTCCTTGGGATGACGTGTGGCATGTACTGTGGTCCACTACGGGCTTGGCGTCAAATCTCAGATCGACAGGCGGCTCGTGCGCAACTCGCGTTCTGCCGGACTTGGGAGCTATCGACCATTGCGGGTGGTCGACCCTCTTGTGTCGCAGCGTACGAGAGCTATGTCGACGGGTCTGGTACAGCAGGGTCATGCCGCAGACATATGCTCGGAGATACGGAAAGGAGAGGTGCGATATATTTCTCGATCTCGCGATTGTCGCGGCTGAGAATCTCGCGGACGTGCCGTCGATGACCGAGTTGCTGGCAACGTGGCGCAGTCTTGGCGGTGAGCTGTGGGAGGGAGACGGCTCTAACTTCCCGTTGGAACCAGTCAAGGTCGGTCTCCTCGCAGACTGGAAGTGAAGTCTGCGAGAACGCTCGTCCCGTGAGGTCGCAGCCGTGCGAGGTCCTATGCCGCGGGTGAACTGGAACCATGTTTTCTACGTCATCGGATGTGGCGGGTGGGGTACACGTTTCTCGATCGGCGCGAAACCACATGTTCCGAAGGTGCTGTTCCGGTTGGATGATCGCGGCCACACAACACTAGAGTATCACTTGCGTGCCGTGCCGATAGGAGCGTCCATTGGACTGGCGGCGGGTCGTTGGCGGCATGCGATCAGGAACTATCTGGAGGATCACGGCTATTTCGGTCACCATCGATCCAGAGTCCTTTGGATTCCGGAGAGATATCGTTCGCCGGTGCGGTCGCACGGCAGCGACGCACCGCGATGGCCGATGGGCGCGGCCGCGTGGCTCTTGCATCGGCGAATGGTCGCCCGGGCCGACGCGGCGGTGGGCGGAGGTATTGTCGTCCAAACGGCCGGGAACAAGCTCGGCTTTCGCCTGCGTGTCGTAGAACGGATGTTAGGTGAGGTCACGCCGACGACCGTGGATTGTGTGGCCGGAACGCTGGACCTGGACACGGCGAAGACGGCTGCAAACGCCTTGGCGCAGTACGACTTCGTAAGAGAGGGCAAGGTATTCTTGAAGGGTCATGCGTCTCCCGGTGGGAAGGCCTTGTCCTATTGGTATGTCTTCACGATGCCGTGGATGCACCGGCTGCTAAGACAGGATGTGCGATTGAGGATCTTGGAGGATGCAAGGAGATACCCGGAACGGCGGCGCTGGCGTGACCAGGGCAGAAATGCTGATGTCGATATTGTCGACATCAGTTTTCCCAAGGTCCTCGGGCACGCGCCGTTCCGGACAATCGGCTGGTCTGGTGCCGTGTCTGACTGGGGGATGGAAATGCGGACCAGAGACGACATTCGACGATGCCGCGCCTTGTTCGCGAAGCGGGAACGGGAGGGTCTGCTCCGACCGAACGACGGTCGGTAAGCGGTCGGTGTCGGCCAGGCGGACTCCGACAGATGCGCATGTCGGTGAAACCGATCACCTGTTCCGTCGGAAACCGATCACCTGCGCGGGCGAAGCGACGCAGTCCGGTCGGCAAGACCTGGGCATGTCGCGGAACTGCCCGTCGCCCTTATGCCTTTCGATCCTGCGCGCCGCCGTTCGACCTTCCGGCAGTCCGGCGGTTGGATCGTGCTTGAAGGCGAACGGCTGATCGGCGCCGGCCCCGGGATGCACGCCGCGGGCGCGGATGCCAAGCACCGAGTGGGCGGTCCGGCGCCGGACCGCCCGCGCCGCCTCGTGCCCGTCGCTGCGGCCGAGCTGGACCTTGCCCGCACGAAGCTGCCGGGGCGCGGGCTCACGCTCGCGGAGGCCGCATGGTGCGAGTGGCTGCTGGTCGACGCGCCGACCTACGGGGAGGCCGTCGTGGCGGGCTCTTCCCTTCCCGCCGCGGCGCGGCGAGTCGACCCAACCTGCACTCGTGACACCGACTTGATCAAGTTTCGGGACGGCTCGTCGGTCGAGCTACTTGTGATGCGACGCCGATCGGACGGACGTAACTGCGTCCTTGCCCGCCTGCCGGAGCCCGTGCCATGACGATCCCGGGGCCTATGGAAGACGTGTCGCGGACGTCGACAGGTTGCTGCTGCCTGATGGCGATCGGATCGCGTGGGTTCCGCTGGCCTTGACATTGTCAACGTGCCCGACGGGGCACGCGCATACTGGTCGTGTTGACGGCGCTCAGGATTGCGGCGGCGGGGTCGCCACACCCTATTGAGCGGCACCGGCACGGTTGACCACCGCGAGATCCCGGCGGTCAAGGTCAAGTGCAACCGGTGTGACGGGTACGGCTCCGTCGGCGCCGAGATATGGGGGTGGGATGAATCGTGCGACGCCTGCGAGGGTCGCGGTTACTGCAAGGAGAAGGCGACCAGCTCCGCGATTCTCTCCTCATCCAGGGCCGCTACGACAATGAACTGCCGACCGCCCGCGATGTACGTGATCGGGAAACCGATGGTTGGTCCACCCGGAAGCGGGATCTCATGGACGACCTCGCCCGTCCGCTTGTTGTACGCACGGAGGACCGGAGCGCCCCGTTGTCCCTCGCCCCCGAACAGCAGCGTGGATGTCGCGAGCAGTCCGGAGCCTTGCGTGAGGATCCCGGTCGCAGGCACGTTCACGCCCTGGAGGTCCGGATGCTGCCGGACATAGGCGGGCGTGTCGCCGTGCGGGATCTGCCACAGAATCTCTCCCACCGTCAGGTCGATCGCGGTGATCCGGCCGTAGGGAGGCTTCAGAAGGGGCAGGTCGCGGACGGTCGGAACGCCTCGGGAGAATGAGATGTGGTAACGCACTCCGGTCCCTTCCGTGCCGTCCGTCAATCCGAACAGCGTCGGCCGCGTCTGCGACGGCACGAACAGGAGACCTGCCTCGACATCCACCGCACCGGCCGGCCAATTGACGCCGCCACCCGCGCCGGGAACCCCGAGGGTCCCGAGATTGACGCCCGGTTCAATCAGGGACGGCGGGGTATAGAGAGGCCCCAGCCGGATTTGCTCCACGATCCGTAGCGCCTCGGCCCGGAGCTCGGGCGTGAAGTCGATCAGGTCGTCCTCGCTGGCGCCCTGCCGTTCGAACGCAGGCGGCCTGGTGGGAAAGGGCTGGGTGGGAGACGCCCGCTCGCCCGGAACGTCCGACGGCGGGACGGCTCGCTCCTCGATCGGCCACACGGGTTCGCCCGTCTCGCGGTCGAGTACGTACGCAAACCCCTGCTTCGAAAGCTGCACCAGCGCCTTGATCGGTACACCATCGACCTCGATGTCCACGAGGATGGGGGCGGTAGGGATGTCGTAGTCCCAGAGCTCGTGATGGGTGAGCTGAAAATGCCACACCCGCTCGCCGCTCTTCGCGTCCAGCGCCAGCACCGAGTTGCCGAAGAGGTTGTCTCCCGGCCGATAGCCGCCGTAATAGTCGTTCGTGGGAGTCTCGGTAGCCACGTAGAACAGGCCGAGCTCCGCGTCCGCCGTCACGGGCGCCCAATGCCCGACGTTCCCCGTGTATTTCCAGGAAGCGTCGAGGAGCTCCGGATGCTCCTGCACCCAATCGTGGGTGCCGGTGGGTACGTTCCAGAGGGCCTCGTCCGCCTTCAGCCAGGTCTCGACGCCGAATTCTCCCTCCTTCGGGACCGTGTTGAAGCGCCAGAGCATCCGACCGGAGCGGGTGTCGTACGCCACCACGTCGCCGGGCATGTTCATGGGCCACACCTCGTTGGGAGATGCCCGCGTGGGAATGCTCCCGGTGTGCATCGAGATCGAGGCCACGAGCGCGTTTCCGAGAATCGCCGGCGGTGACGTATTCGCCACTCGACCCGCTCTCTCCGCGGCCGGCCGCTCGCTCCAGCGCAGGTCGTCCATCATGTCGATGGCGCCGGCCGCACCGAAGTCCTCCACGAGATTCCCCGTCCGGGCGTCCAGGGCCACCAACTGATAGCTCGGCGTCACCACGAAGATGCGCTCGTCCCCTGCGCCATCCGTCCAGTAGGTCACGCCGCGCCCCGCGCTCCGCGCAACGGGCTCGATGATGTCGCCCCACCTGCGCTCGTTGTCGCCCGGGTGCCAGTTCCAGAGGGGCTCACCGGTAGCGGCATCGAGGGCAATCACGCTGCGCTGGTTGCCGACGGTCGTATAGAGGACCCCGTTGACCACGATGGGACTGATCTGCGTCCGGCCGGACGGAGGGGGCGTGCCCTGGTCTCGTGCGCTCCAGCGCCAGGCCACCTCCAGGTCTCCGACGTTGCCGGAACGAATCTCGTCGAGCGGCGAATAGCGGGTGGCGCCGGCGTCCGCCCCGAACACACCCCACTCCCCGCCGGCGGCGCCGTTCTGAGCGCTCACGCCAACGGTTGCCAGGCACGCGACGGCCGCAGCCGCCGCGCAGCGGATCACCGGGCGCCGACCAGAAAGCGTTTTGGACATGGCTGTTGACACACCTCCTCACCGACGCGACCGCCGCCCGGCTGGCAGCAACATGGCACAATCCTGTCAGGACGTCAAAACGGCGCCAGCGAGAACGTCCGGTACGTCACACCGGCGTGAAGGTGACCGATGCTCGGGTGAAGTAGACTGCCGTCCGGGCCTCGAATCCCGAGTCGACGCGTCGCTCCGGTTGACGCCGGAGATGAACAGGGCGGACCGTGATCCAGCGGGGGCGGGAGGGCGCGGTAGTCGGAGGTCAACTCGTTGTGTCGCGTAGTCGCCGGGTGCTGCTACCCGCGAAACCGCGGCGACTCCGGTCCTCACTCCGACGGCTCGATGCGCAGCAGCGCGCCGTGGTCGGCGTGGTCCGTCAGCAGGTAGATGAACCCGTCGGGTCCCTCGCGCACCTCCCGGATGCGCTGGCGGAGCTCCCTCAGCATCGATTCGCGCCGCAGCTCCTCCATGAGGTCGTTGAACACGATGCGCTGCAGGTGACCAGTGCCGGGTATGCCGCCCTCCTGCAGCGAGCCCACGAAGACGCTGCCCTTCCACGCCGGGAACCGGTCGCCGGTGTAGACGGCCAGTCCGGCGGCCGCGATGGCGGGCAGCCACACCACGACCGGCGACTCGTATCCGTCGCGCGTCGGATGCTGCGAGACCCGCGCGCCGGGATAGAGGCGCCCGAAGCTCATCAGCGGCCAGCCGTAGTTCCGCCCTGCCAGGAGGACGTTCAGCTCGTCGCCGCCGTTGGGACCGTTCTCGTGCTGCCAGATGTCCCCGGTCCCGGGGTGCAGCATGAGCCCGAGGGTGTTGCGGTGTCCGATGGTGTAGATCTCCGGCCGATGGTCCGGCCGGTCCACGAACGGGTTGTCGTCGGGCACCGACCCGTCGTCGTCGAGGCGCAGGACCTTGCCGCGCAGGCTGGCCGGGTCCTGCGGGGCGTCGAGCAGCCCGCCGTCCAGGCCTCGGATGCGGCCGCCGGTGGACATGTAGACCTTGCCGTCGCGGCCGAAGGCGACGCGTCCGTTGAGCCCCGAGTTGGTATGGAACGGCTCGGTCACCACCAGGTCCTCGACGTCGCGGAGCGCGTGCCCTTCCAGCCGCCCCCGCGCGAGTGCCGGCGAGCCGCGGCCGTCGTCGTGCCGCTTGGTGTAGGTGAGATAGACCAGCCCGTTGTCGGCGAACTCGGGGTGGACGGCCACGTCCATCAGGCCACCGTTGCCGTCCGTCCGCACTTCCGGCACCCCGGCGATGGGGCGCGGGTCGAGCTGGCCGTCGCGAACGACGCGCAGATGGCCGTCCCGCTCCGTGACGAGCATGCCGCCGTCCGGCATGAACGCGATCGCCCACGGGTGCGACAACCCTCCGACCACGACGCTGACCCGGATCTTGTGCTGCTCGGCCGTGTCGAACACCCAGGGACCGTCGCCGAGCGGCGGAACCGGCACGCCGATGGGCTCGTCCTCCTGCGCGTAGCCGGTCATGAGCAGGCAGAACGGCAGAGCCGCCGCCAGGAGGAACAATCGTCCGACATTCATACCACGCATCATTCTCAGTCTTCCTTCCAGGGGTTGTTGGCGAAGATGGCGAACTCCGGCCACAGCGCGCGCGGGTGCATGCCGAGCACCGCCATGATGGCCTCGGCGATGTCGACGGCGTACAGCTTGTTCGGGTTGTTGCGGCCGGTCCGCCCCATCCAGTCGGTCTGCACCTCCGAGGGACAGACGCAGGTGACGTGCACGCCGTGCGGGCGCAGCTCGGCCTGCCAGCACTGGCTGATGCCGCGCACCGCCCACTTGCTGCCGGCGTAGACGGTGCCCGACTTCGCCCCCTTCATGCCGGATGTCGACGCGACGTTGAAGATGTAGCCGCGCTGCTGGGCCTTGAGCAGCGGCGCGACACGGTTGGTCAGGTCGACCAGCCCGAAGACGTTCGTGTCGAACAGCGCCCGCATCCTGGCCATGTCGATGTCGCCGATCTCCGCCGGATAGCCGAACGCGGCGTTGTTGACGAGCACGTCGATGCCGCCGATCCGCTCGACGCAGGCGTCGACGGTGCGCTGGTTGTCCGCGGGCAGGGACACGTCGGCCTGCAGGCCATGGGCGCCGCTCCGGGCGGCGACCTCCTCGATGCGCTCCGCGTCGCGCCCGGTGAAGACGACCTCGTGCCCCCGGTCGCGTGCGAGATCGACGAGCGCGGCGCCGATCCCCTGGCTGCCGCCGGTGACGAGAAAACGCAGTCCGTCCATTCGTTCAGGCTCCTTGGCAACTTCTGGCGGCCGGCTCGACGAGCGCCTCGCGGCCCGGAACGTACCGGGCGCCATGCTATCTTGTTTGGTTGATCGTTTCACATTCGGGGAGTGCACCGTGTCAGAGACGCCGACCAGAACCACGCACCCGTTCCAGACCGAGGCCCGGCAACTGCTGGACCTCATGATCCACTCCCTGTACTCGAACAAGGAGATCTTCCTGCGCGAGCTGATCTCGAACGCCTCGGACGCCTGCGACAAGCTGCGCTTCGAGGCGCTGACCGACGCCGCCCTGTTCGAGGCAGACCCGGAGCTGACGATCCGGATCGACTTCGACGCCGAGGCCCGCACCATCACGGTCGCCGACAACGGCGTCGGGATGTCGCACGAGGAGGTGGTCGCCAACATCGGGACCATCGCCAAGTCGGGCACGCGCGAGTTCGTCGAGCAGCTGACCGGCGACCAGGCGCAGGACGCCCGGCTCATCGGCCAATTCGGCGTCGGCTTCTACTCGTCGTTCATCGTGGCCGACCGCGTCGCGCTGACCACCCGGCGGGCCGGACTGGCGGCGGACGACGCCGTCCGCTGGGAGAGCGGCGGCGAGGGCGAGTACACCATCGAGCCGGTCTCGAAGCCGGCGCGCGGCACCGAGGTCACGCTCCACCTCCGCGCGGGCGAGGACGAGCTGCTGTCCGGCTCTCGGCTGCGCGCCGTCCTGCGCAAGTACTCCGACCACATCACGCTCCCCATCCGGATGCGGAAGGAGGAGGTTCCGGGCAAGCAGATGGATACCGGCGACGTCGAGACCACCGAGCAGGTGAACCAGGCGTCCGCCCTCTGGGCCCGGCCGAAGGCGGACATCACCAGCGAGCAGTACGACGAGTTCTACAAGCACGTCGCGCACGACTTCGAGCCGCCGCTCGCGCATGCGCACGCCCGGGTCGAGGGGCGCCAGGAGTACACGGTGCTGCTCTACGTGCCGCGCCGGGCGCCCTTCGACATCTGGGATCGCGAGCGGCGCCACGGCGTCAAGCTCTACGTCCGCCGCGTGTTCATCATGGACGGCGCGAAGGAGCTGATGCCGGGCTACCTGCGGTTCGTGCGGGGCCTGATCGACTCGAACGACCTGCCGCTCAACATCTCGCGCGAGATCCTCCAGGAGTCGCGCGACGTCGAGGCCATTCGCAACGCGGCCGTCAAGCGCGTCCTGGGGCTGCTCGAGGAATTGGCGGAGAAGCAGCCGGACAAGTATGCGGACTTCTGGCGCGAGTTCGGCCGCGTCATCAAGGAAGGCGTCGGCGAGGACGACGCCAACCGGGAGCGGATTGGGGGGTTGCTCCGCTTCGCGTCGACGCACCGCGACACGGGCGACCAGAACGTCTCGCTCGCCGATTACGTCGCGCGCATGACGGACGGGCAGGAGAAGATCTACTACGTCACCGCCGACAGCTTCGCCGCGGCGCAGCACAGCCCCCATCTGGAGGTCTTCCGCAAGAAGGGCATCGAGGTCCTGCTCCTCCACGACCGGGTCGACGAATGGGTGGTTGCCCACCTCGACGCGTTCGACGGCAAGCAGCTGCAGTCCGTGGCGCAGGGCGATCTCGACCTGGGCCAGCTCGCCGGCAGCGAAGCCGACGCCAGGCAGCAGCAGGAAGCCGAGGACGAGTTCGGGCCGGTCGTCGAGCGGGTGCGCAAGGCGCTCGGCTCGAAGGCCAGCGACGTGCGGCTGACCCACCGGCTCACCGAGTCGCCCGCTTGCCTGGTATCCGCCGAAGACGGGATGAGCGCCAACCTGCAGCGCGTCCTGCGGGCCACCGGCCAGGCGGTGCCGGACGTGCCGCTCGTGCTCGAGCTCAACCCGACCCACCCGATCGTGACGCGCCTCAAGGACGAGCCGGACGAGGCCCGCTTCAAGGACTGGAGCCACATCCTGTTCGATCAGGCGATGCTCGCCGAGGGCGGTCAGCTGGAGGACCCAGCCGGCTTCGTGAAGCGACTGAACGAGCTGATGCTGGCACTGGCGGGGGCGCCGAAGTCACGGATCTGGACGCCGGGCAGCCAGTAGCAGCGCGACGGCGGCGTCAGTCGCCGCCCTCCCGAATCCGCGCGATCTTCCGGTCGCGGTCCGTGGCGAAGCGGCCGAGGTCGCGGCGGTGGTTGGCTTCGAGCTCCTGGCGCGCCGCGGGCTCCACCGTGGTGGCCAGCGCGGACTCGTGAAGGATTCTGCACTCGGCGACCTGCGCCTCGTAGGCGCGCCGGACCTCGGCAATCGCCTCGCGCTGCACATCGTTCAGCGCCACCGTCTCGACGCCGGTCGCCTCGTCCTGCCGCCTGAGCTTTTCCATCGCCAGCTCGAAGGCGCTCTTGGGTGCTCCGTCCGCCACACACCACTCCCGGCCAAAGCGTCATGATAGCGTCAATCGCGGCTCGCCCGACCTTTACTGAGACGATGAACGAGATCTCGCCGCAAACGCGCGACCTGCGATATCCCATCGGGCAGTTCGTGCCCCCGGAGACCGTCACGCCGGCGCAGGTGCAAGCCTGGATCGCCGACATCGCCGCGCTGCCGGCCGACCTGCGGCGCACCCTCGAGCCGCTGACCGACGGGCAGCTCGACACGCCCTATCGCCCCGGCGGCTGGACAGTCCGGCAGGTCGTTCACCACCTGCCCGACAGCCACATGAACAGCCTCATCCGGTTCAAGTGGGCGCTCACCGAGGACAGGCCGCTGATCAAGGCCTACGACGAGAAGGGCTGGGCGGTACTGCCCGACAGCCGGGACCCGATCGCGCGTTCGCTCGATCTGCTGGCTGCCCTGCACGCGCGCTGGGCCGACTTGCTGCGGAGCCTGAGCTGGGCGCAACTGCAGCGCGAGTTCGTACACCCGGAGTCGGGCCCCGCCTCGCTGGCGGTCACCGTCGGCACCTACGCCTGGCACGGCCAGCATCACCTCGCGCACATCGAGCGGCTGATCGAGCACGAGGGCTGGCGCTGAAGCGCCGGACGGCGAGCCGGCCGGGCTCTCGAATCTGTGGCGGGTCCTGACCGGCCCGGCGCCTACGAACCCCGCTTGCGCGCTCCCACCGTCTTCCTCCCGCTCGTCGTCTTCTTGCGCCCGGCGATCCTGCGCCGCGGTGTGGCAAGCGCCGCGAGGGCGCGCCGGATGGCGTCTTCGTCTACCACCATGGGATCGAAGCCCGGCCCGCGCCACTCCACCATCTCCTCATGGTCTTCGTGGCGGGGGTCGGAAATGGCCTCCAGGTAGCGGGCATACCCGCCGGCACCGCCGCAGTCCTCCGGCGGGCAGCGGCCTTCGGCCGCTAGCAGCCGCGGACACGTCACATCGGGGCTGGCGTCGTTCACCAGTTCCAGAGTCACCGTGTGCAGCCAGTCGTCGCCGAAATCGTAGGTGTAGTGGAAAACCCCGTCCGGCTCGGCATGGTCGAGCAACTGCGACAGGGTCGCCTGCTTGGCGGAGCGGAGATCCGGGTCAGGCCATCCGGAATCCGGCAGGCCGTACCTGATCCGCCCGACCTCGAATTCGTAGAGATGATAGTTCTCCCAGCCCATGGCCACCTGAAAGACGTCGTGCAGCTTGTCGAGGCGCGTGGCTGTCGCCACCTCGATGCGGCGGAATACAGGGTCGTCCAGGCCTTCCAGCGCGATCCTCAGCCGGGCGATCTCAGCCACGGTCAGGTCCTTTCCACCGGGAACCGGACGGCGTGACCGATACCCACGGTTGGCCCGGGCGCCCGCGGGTTTACCGCGGATACCAGGCGCCGTCGCGGACCTCGATCGGCTCGCCCTCGAGCGCGTCCCGCAACGCCGCGATCGTGGCGGCGATCTCCCCGACGTTGTCGGGCCGGGGCTGGTCGCGATTGCCGAACCAGCGCGCCGTGGCGTTGTCGTAGTGGATGAGGTAGACGACCTCCGGGCCGAACGTCTTGACGCACTCGGCCACCGGCCGGGGGCGCATGCGGTCGAGCGGCAGGTTCATCGGCATGAACGCCACGTCGATGCCTTCCAGCGCCTGGATCTCGGGGACGCACTCGCCCACCCCCGAGAAGAACAGCCGCCGCCCGCCCAGCGTGATGACGTAGCCGTTCGCCTCGCCGGGTGGGTGCCACGGTTGGCCGGGGGTCATGTCGTACGCGGGGACCGCCTCGACGGGAACGCCCGCGAAGACGCCCTGCGCGCCGTTCGCGAGCACCTCGCCGTCGCCGAACCGCGTGTGGGCCGTTGCGGTCAGCACGACCGGCGCGTCCGGCTTGCGCAGTTGCGCGATCGCCTCCGGATCGAGGTGATGCCCGGGATCGTCGGTCACCAGGATGAGGTCGGCCGGCTTGGCCGCGGAGAGATCGCCGGCGCTCCACGGATCGATGTGCACGACCGTGCCGGCATGCTCGATCTGCACGCTCGAATGCAGGATCGGCGTGATGATGATGTCGCCGCCCTCGGCTGCAATCCGGTCCGACGGTTGCGCCGACAGCGGCGTGGAGCCGAGCAGGAGCCACGCGACGAACGCCGTGCCAGTCAGGAATCGCATAAGGGCAACGATTGTAGCAACCATCCGGCGCCGGTCGCAGAAGTTCCTGGCCGCCGGATCAGGCCGGCCGCCGGGTACGGGCCAGCCGGCGCGCATCCTCGACGTAGTACGCGAACGTCTCGCGCACCCGCGACAGGAAGCGCTTCAGCTTCTCCCGATCGTCCGGGTCGGGCAGGACCTCGGACACCTTGAAGGGCGGCTTGATGATGGCGGTGCAGATGGTCGAGTGGACGCGGCGGTCGAAGTTGGCGACGGCAATCGGCACGATCCACGGCTCGGGCTGCACGCTCGCGGCGAGGCGGAATGCGCCCGGCTTGAACGGTCCGGGCGAGTCCTCGGTCCAGTAGCTGGTCCCCTCGGGGCTGAGAATCAGGTTCGTGCCATCCGTCAGATACCGGCCCGCGGTCTCGAAGAACTCGCTGCGGCGGCTCTCCCGCTGCTCCTCCGTCTCCCCCATCCGGTCGGACTCTTGCGTGTAGACGGCGATGTGGCCCAACCGATCGTAGTACGCCTGATGCCCGTACTCGGTGCCGCGGCTGTGCCGCACGACGCGGATGCCGCTGTCACCGTAGCGCCGGTCCAGGATCATGGCGCTGACGAAGTGGGAGTCGAGCGTGAGCTGGAAGTTGTTGGGCAGCGTGTTGTACTCGTGGTTCTTGAGGTGGTTGAAGATGAAGATGTGTCCCGGCGTGGCGGGCAGATGGCGCTCGCCCTCGATGACGTAGCGCATCCGGCCGAACGCCTCGCGAAACCCGCGCGCGCAGAGCTTGCGCACGTCGCGCGGCGGCATCTCCGGCGGCGCCGTGACCACCGCGTGATAGACCTGCCGTAGGGCCTCGAAGAACTCGTGCTCGCGCTTGACCTCCCCGAGCAGGTCCTGGCAGAGCTGCGCCAGCGAGCGCTCGAGCGCATCGCGGCTGTCCACCATCCGATCGAGCAGCGCGAACGCGTCGCCGAGCGTCAGATGGCTGTCGAGCAGGTGCGGCAGTCGATGGATGAGGGAGTTGACGCTGAGCTGCGTGCAGCTCTGTTCGAGCAGGTTGCGGATCGCCAGCCGCTCCTGCGCGAAGCGCCGGGAGATGAAGACCGCGCGCGCGGCCCGCAGGTGGCTGGCGACCAGCCACAGCAGGCGGCGGACGAGAGCCAGCGCCAGCCGGGGGTCGCGCTCCAGGGCGGCCTGCATCCGCTCCGGGTCGATGCGGTACAGCGTGCAGTCGCGCATGGCCTGCACCGACGTCTGGCTCGACTCGATGCACGTGATGCCGGCCAGCGCCACGACGGACCCGGGGTTCGAGAGCGTCCGCAGCGCGAACGCCTCCTTCGTGCCGGCGGGGCGGTAGTTGAGCGCCACGCGGCCCGTGGCCAGCACCCACAGTCCCGGGTCGCGGCTCCCCTGCTGGACGATCGGCTCGCCCCGGCAGAAGTAGCGGCTCTCGACCGCCTCGGCGAAGAGGCGCAACTGCGACTCCTCGAACACCTCGAAGAACGCCGAGCTGCGGAACAGCTCCATGACGGGCGGCGGCGCGCGGTTGTAGGTCTCCTCCTCTCCCTTCGCGTCGAGCGACTGCCCGAAGTTCACCGGCGTCTGCGAGTGGCGCACGATACGCGAGCGCCGCTCGGCGAGCACCTCCAGACAGCGGCGGAGAATCAGCTCGAGGAAGCCCGCGCCGAGTGCCGGATCGGCGGTGAAGAGCGTCGCCAGCGCCTGGTGGCTGAGCCGCAGCGTGCGGCAGTCGGTCTTGCAGACCACGGTCGTGGAGTACCGCCGCGGCTCGAGGAATCCCGACCAGCCCACCGGCGTCCACGCGATCTTGCTCTGGCCGACGTCGATGTCCTCGTTGCCCTCCTCGATGCGGTTCCGGAACTGCACCGCGCCCTCGGCCACGAGAAACACGTGGGACGCCGGGGCGAACTGGCGCGCCAGGACGTGTCCGGCCGCGAACCGCTGCTCCTCGGCGAGCTCGGCCAGCCGGTCCCACGCCAGCGCCCCGCCCTCTCCCGCCCGCGCGGCGGCGGCGGAGGCGTGAGCGATAAACTCTTCCCGCGTGACATCCATGCGTGAGTCCGACTCTACAACGGTCCGCGCCACCCGCCCACCCCTCACCCGGCCCGACGACTTCTTCACGTTCTGGTCCGAGACGCTGGATGCGCTCGCGCGCACGCCCGCCAATCCGCGCTTCGGCATCGCGGTCTCATCGCCCGAGGGCGCCCGCGTCCTGCCGGTCCGCTTCGCATCGCTGGACGGCTGCGACATCCAGGGCTTTCTCGTCACGCCCGACGCTGCCGGCCGCGACTGGGCGCCGGCGGGCCGGCGGCCGCTGATCGTCACCACGCACGGCTACAACTCGCAGTGCAATCCGGTGCTCGAGGCGCGCCACGCGACGGCCTGCGGGGCCGACCTGCTCTGCTTCGACGTCCGCGGGTTCGGTCTGTCCCGCGGCGGCTGCCCGATCGATCCCGGCGGGTACGTGCTCACCGGCCTCGCCGACCCGCGCACGTCGATCCTCCGGGGCGCGGTGAGCGACTTCGTGCGCGCCGCCCAGGTCGGAACGTTGCTGCAGGCGGGCGGCGGCGGCACCGCGTTCCACGGGCGCAGCTTCGGCGGCTCGCTGGCGTTCATGGCGCAGGTGGTGTCCGGCGCGGCCGACTATCTCGCGGTGGCCGTTCCCACGTTCGGCTGGACGGCCGGCCGGCGGCGGCTGGCCCGGGGCGGATCAGGGCAGGAGATCAACGACCACCTCGCCCGGCATCCCTCGGACGAGGCCGCGGTGCTGCGGACGCTCGCCTACTTCGACACCGTCAACTTCGCCGATCGCGTCCGCTGCCGCGCGCTGGTCGGCGTGGGCCTGCACGACGAGGTGGTGCCGCCCGCCACGGTCTACGCCATCGCCAACCACATGGTGCCCCGCCCGGAGGTCATGGAGCTGCCGGTGAGCCACACCGACAACCCGGAGGAGCGCCACTGGGTGCGGTTCGACAGCCGCTGGACCGCCGCGGTGGCGGCGGGCCTCGCGGCCGGCGTCGACCGGCCCTGACGCCCGCCGCGTCCCGTCCTTGCGGCTACTCCGCGCCGAGCCACTCCAGAATCGCCGGCGTGACGATCTCGGGCGCCTGCGTGTGCGGGCCGTGGCCGATGCCGGGCAGCACCATGAGCGTCAGCGGCGCGTCGACCCAGCGCCACGTGTCGTTGACGGTGCCCGACAGGAACGGCTGGCTGTCCCTGCCGTAGATGAGCAGCGTCGGCGCCTGGACCGGCGGGAACTCCCCGATGCGGAAACCGAAGCCCTCGGTCTCGAGCGTGAACGGCGGCCGCGGCCAGTTGGCCTTGTAGAAGTTCGCGACCGACTCGACGTCCAGACGGTCGTACGCGGCCGCTCGCAGCTCGGCCAGCTCGGGCGTATCGCCCGGCGGGGCCGGCCGGTTGCGCACCCGCTCCCCATACGCGGCGGGGGCCTCCGGGTTCTCCTGCATCCCGCGCTGGAACATGCTCGCCTGCTGCTGCTCCGGATTCGAGGCCAGCTCGCGGATCAGGCCGGCGGGGTGGATCGTGCCGAGCGAGACCAGGCGCTCGGTCTGCTCCGGATGGGTCATGGCGAAGTGCCAGGCGTAGAAGCCGCCGCTGTCCTGGCCGACGATGATCGCCTTCTCCTCGCCGAGATGCCGGATGATCGCGGCAATGTCGCCGGAGATCTTCGCCATCGTGTAGTGCTCGACGCCTTGCGGCTTGCCGCTCTTGTTGGTACCGCGGGTCGACATCACCGCCACCCGGTAGTGCTCCGACAGGGCGACGAACTGGTGGCGCCAGTCGAACCACGGACCGCTGATGCTGTGGACGAAGACGACGAGGGGCCCCTCGCCGGCGGTGTGGTAGACGATCTCGACGCCGTCGGAGTCGACTCGGCCCTCCGTGGCCGTGACCGCCGTCCCCCGCCAGTCGTTGACGGTCACGTTGGCGAGCGCCGCCGCGGGCGCGAGAACGACAACGACGATCAGCAGCCGGCACAACATCCTCATGACATCTCCCTTCACCCGGAATCTCTCGATCTTCGTCGCCAGTGTAGCAGGCCGCTTCCCCGCCGGCCCGCTTGACCCGCCGTGCCCCATCGGCTACGCTCGCACCCGCGTCGGTGCTCCAGATGGCTGGAGCGGCGAGAGGGAACCCGGTGCGAATCCGGGGCTGCCCCGCAGCGGTAAACGGGAACGACCGCCGTCATAGCACTGGCTCTAGCGAGCTGGGAAGCGACGGCCAGTAGGTCAGCGAGAGCTGAACGCCCGTAAGCCCGAAGACCTGCCGGCGCCATATCAACTGACCTGGGCCTCCGAGGGGAGGCGAGGGCGCTTGGCCGGCCGGCCTTCCTCCCTCTGTCCCCTTCGGTAAACCTCCAGGTCGTGGTCGAGGGACCATGAGCGGCGCGCATTCGATTCCGGCAACCGGACCGCCACCCGCCCGGCCGCCATGGCCGATCAGCGCGCCCTCCCAACCGCACGGCGCAAGGAGAGGCATGCAAGCAACGCAGCAGGTGAGCTCGGTGTGGACATTGTGCAGCGCGATCTTCAGCGCGGTGGCCCTGGCGGCCGTATCGCCCCAACCCGCCGCGGCCGACAGCCTCGGCGGGCGCATCCTCGACCCGCAGGACCGGGTCGTCCCGCGGGCAGAAGTTCGGCTCTTCGACCGCGCGAGCGGCCAGGTGCGCGAGGCCGTCAGCCTGCCCGATGGCACCTACCTGTTCGACGACATCCCGCCCGGCGACTACGTGGTCGAGGCGCAGGGGTCAGCCGGGGCGCTGTCCGGCGCCGCCGTGGTGCACGTCGCCGGCAGCAGCAACCGCGATCTGGCGCTGGCCGTCTCGGGTGTGACCGCGGAGGTCGTGGTCACCGCCTCGAGCAGGCCGCTGCTGGCCCGGGAGGTGGCCAAGGCGCTCGACGTCATCGACGCGACCGAGCTCGCCGCGCGCAACGAGCTGTCGGTGGCCGAAGCGATCCGGACGCTGCCGGGCGTCCGCGTGCAGTCGCTGGGGGGACCGGGCAGCTTCACGACCGTCCAGACGCGCGGCATGCGGAGCTACGACACCGCCGTGCTGATCGACGGATTGCGCTTCCGGGACGCGGCGAGTCCGCAGAACGACGCCACCGGCTTTCTCTCGAACCTGGCGACCGTCGACATCGAGCGGATCGAGGTGCTGCGCGGCTCCGGATCGTCGCTCTACGGATCGAACGCGATGGCGGGCGTCATCAACGTCACGTCGCGCACGGGAGGCGGCCCGACCGCGGGCGACGTCCTCCTCGAGGGCGGCGGACTCGGCCTGGTCCGCACCGTGCCCAGCCTCCGCGGCGGGCTGGCCGGCGACCGGCTGACCTACAGCGGCGCCTTGTCGTACATCGACGTGACGGAAGGCGTCCGGGGCGCCAACCCCTACCGCAGCGTCTCGCCGCAGGGAATGCTGCGCTACCAGCTCAGCCCCACGCTGTCGGCAACGGGGCGTGTCTGGTACGGCAGCGACGAAGCGCGGACCCGGAACAGCCCGGACTTTCCTGCCGACGTGCTCGCCAACTTTCCGGCGGCGGGCAGCGTGCGCGCGGTGGCTCTGCCGACGGACCAGCTCGAGCGCTTCGAGCAGGGCCTGCCGTTCGATGGCGGCACGGCAACGTTCGTCCCCAGCGCCAACGATCCGGACGCCGCGCGCAGATCCTCGTTCCTCAACGCCAGCGCCGTGCTGCGGCACAGCGTCGCCCCCGGCACCACCTACCGCGTCGGCTACCAGGCGGTGGCCACCGAGCGGGAGCACGCCAACGGCCCGCGCGGCGTCGGCTTCCAGCCGTTCGACGAGAACAGCAGCTTCTACGACGGCCGGACCGACACGGTGCAGGCGCGGCTCGACGCGGCGTTCGGCACGTCCAACTTCTTCAGCGCGGGGTACGAGTTCGAGCGCGAGCAGCTCTTCACGGAGGCGTCGGGCAACACCGCGACCATCACCATCGATTCTTACAGCCACGCGCTGTACGCGCAGGATCGCATCGAGCTGCTCGGCGGCCGGCTGCAGG
Organism: Vicinamibacterales bacterium; assembly: GCA_965222265.1. Taxonomy (GTDB): domain Bacteria; phylum Acidobacteriota; class Vicinamibacteria; order Vicinamibacterales; family UBA8438; genus JAAXGX01. The sequence continues at coordinate 1,544,174 of CBDCTP010000003.1, read as the reverse complement.
TGAGCTTCGGCGGCCGCGTGCAGACCTTCGACCTGTCCGATCCGACGTTCGCCGGCGGCAGCCACCCGTACGGCGCCGCCCAGATCGACGCCCCCACGGCCTATACCGGCGACGCGGCCGTGGCCTGGTTCGTCCCCGGCAGCGAGACCAAGCTCCGCCTGCACGTCGGCAACAGCTACCGGGCGCCCTCGCCGTTCGAGCGCTTCGGCGGCACGTTCTCCTCGTTCTTCCGCGCGTTCAGCTTCTACGGCGATCCCCGGCTGGAGCCGGAGCGCGCCGTGGCGGTCGACGGCGGCATCGACCAGCAGCTCTTCGACTCGCGGCTGCAAATCGGCGCCACCGCCTTCCATACCGACCTGCAGAACACCATCATCTTCGACTTCGCGAACTTCCCGGCCGCGACCGACGCCTACGGCCGCTTCTTCGGCTACCGCAACTCGGGCGGGGGCCGGGCGCGCGGCGTCGAGGTGAGCGCGCAGGCCGCCCCCTCGCTCTCGACCAGCCTGCGGGTTTCGTACACCTACACCGACTCGGAGTCGGACACGCCGACCATCGGCGCCGACTTCTTCGGCGTGCCGGGCCTGTCCAGGCACCTGTTCGCGCTGACCGCCACGCAGTGGATTGCGCGACGCCTCAACGTCACCTTCGACCTGTTCGCCGCCAGCGACTACCTGCTGTCGCCGTACGGCGCGTTGGGACGCCGCCTGGTCTTCGGCGGCCCGGTGAAGGGCGACCTCGTCGTCCGCTACGACCTGCTCGCCCGGCCGGATCTGGGACTGGATCTCTACGCGAAGGTCGAGAACCTGTTCGATCACGACTACTACGAGGACGGTTTCCTGACGCCCGGCGCCTGGGCCATCGGGGGGTTGCGCGTCCGTTACTGAAGCCGCCGGTGCGGCTCCAACCCGGAGGCCCAGGGTCTGGGCGGGCGTGCGATCGTGCAATGATGTAGCGGGTCTCCGGAGCCGCACCCTGCGCCACACCAAGATCGTCGCCACCCTCGGACCGGCCTGCTCATCCGACGCCGCGGTGGACGCCCTGCTGGCGGCCGGGGTCGACGTGTTCCGGGTCAACTCGTCGCACGGCGTGCGCGACGACCGGCGTCGCATGGTCGAGCGGGTGCGGAGCCGCGCCACCCGGGCCGGCCGCATCGTGGCGGTGCTGCAGGACCTCGCCGGTCCCAAGATCCGCATCGGGCCGCTGGCCGATCCGGACGGGGTGCAGCTCGAGGCGGGCGCGCGGCTGCGGATCGCGGTGGGCGAGTTCCCGGGTGACGCGGAGCGGGTGTCGACCACCTGTGCGCCGCTCGCAGCGGCGGTCCGCGGCGGCGAGCCGCTGCTGCTCGACGACGGGCAGATCGTCCTGCGGGTCGTCGCGAGCGACGGCGCCGAAATCGTCGCCGAGGTGGAGCACGGCGGTCTGCTCGCGCCCCGCAAGGGAATCAACGTGCCCGGCGTCGACCTGCCGCTCTCGGCCGTGACCGCCGCCGACATGGAAGAGATCGCGGCGGCCGCGGCGCTGGGGGTCGACTTCCTCGGGGTCAGCTTCGTCCAGAACGGCGACGACCTGCGGAAGGCGCGGGCGGTGGCGTACGGGCACGGCGCGGACCGGGTCGGCCTGGTGGCGAAGATCGAGCGGCCGCAGGCGCTGGATCGTTTCGACGACATCCTCGCCGCCTCCGACGCGGTGATGGTGGCGCGCGGCGATCTCGGCCTGGAGATTCCTCTCGAGCGCGTGCCGCGCGTCCAGAAGGATCTGACCCGCCGCGCCCGGGACGCGGGCGTGCCGGTGATCGTGGCGACCCAGGTACTCGAGACCATGCGACATGCGCCGCGACCCACGCGGGCGGAAGTGAGCGATGCGGCCAACGCAGTGGACGATGGCGTCGACGCCGTCATGCTGGCCGGGGAGACCGCGGCCGGCGAGTATCCGGTGCTCGCGGTGCAGACGCTCGACGCGGTGCTGCGCGATGCCGAATCGGCGGCGCCGGATCGCGTGGTTCCGGGCGACATCGGCGACCGGCACGACCGCGCGCTGTGCGATGCGGCGGTGACGTTGGCCGCCGCCGCGGACGCCACGGCCATCGTGGCCGTCACCGGGAGCGGCACGACGGCGCGCCAGATCGCGGCGCTACGGCCACCCATCCCGGTCTACGGCGTCACCGCGGGCGCCGCCGTGGCCCGTCAACTGGCGCTCTACCGGAGCGTGGCACCCCTGGTAGTGCCGGCCGATCGGCTCGCGGTGGGACGGCTCAAGCCGGAGCTGGCCCGCCGCGGCATCGTGCGTGCCGGCGACGCCGTGGTGATCGCCCGCGTGCACTCGGACCTGGACATGGAGAACGCGAACTTCGTCGAGCTCCAGCGGTTCTGACGTATGACGTCCTCGAGGTCGACTTCGTCGGCGACGGTCTCGATCCGGAACTGCAGCGGAATCACGTCGTCGTCGCAGGCGGCCACCACGACCGCACGAAACGCGAGCCCCTTGGCGAGGTGCATGGTGCCGACGGCCACTGATCCGGACGCGCCGCCCACGCGGGTGCCGAGCTCGACCGGCGTGAGACCGGCCTCCCGGACCGCTGCAGTCGCTCTCTCCATCTGCGCGGTCGACCTGACGAATCTCGATGAGCGGCATCGGCCGGCGCCTCTACAGAGCCAGCTTCGGCAAGCCGAATGTCGATGATCGCCCGCTGCGACGGGTGCAGAAAAACGGTCGACATCAGTCGAGCTGGGCTGCACCGGTACGCCACCGGTTGCGAGCTGCAACAACGCCTCCGCCAGCTTCATCCAGTAGGTAGTCGGCGACGACGAGTAGCGTGTCCTCCGCGGCTCCTTTCACATCTACCAGCCTATCGAGCGGCACGCCGTACCCCAGCAGCTCTTCATCCGACTTGTCGGCGAACGTTGGCTGCCCGGACGAATCAGAAAACGCAGCCGAAGCGGGGACGGCAACCAACGCATCGGCTTCGACGTAGCGTGGCGCCTGGATCGCCCGGACCGTCTCGCGGATCTCGACGAGCTGCGCTGCCCCGGTCGTTGGATGCCGCTCGAGACGCCGTCGTTCGGCCCACTGATACGCCGCATCGTGATGATCGACATAGCACAGCAGGAAGCTCGTCGCGGTCCGATGGACGATGAGCCGGATATCGCGGCTGACGCGGGCGGACCAGAAGTTCTTGTCCTTGGTCCGGTCGACCTGATGCAGCTTCAGGCCCGGATGCGCCGGGTTCATCTGCAGGTCGAACGCCGTCGTCTTGACGGCTTTCTGCTCCTCCCCGGTCAGCCTCGCGAGGCTCGTGGTGAAGGTGTCGGCGATGCGGAACTGCTTCAGATCTCAACCTCTACCGGAACACCGATCTGGTTCGCGACTTCCGTCCGCAGATCCACGTCGACTTCCGGCGCCCTGATGCTGACCACCAGCGCGTACCGCGCGGGTTGGTTGTATCGCTCGAGGGCTTGACGGGTCTTCCACCAGCCAACCGCCGGGTAGACGGCGAGGCATCCGCGACTCGCGAGATCGGCCGCGCTGCCGCGCCAGATGTCCCCATGCAGGGAACCCCTGTGGCGAACCTGCTTGCCAATCAACCACGAGGGATCGCTGTCGCGGCCGCGACGGGTCCCCTCCTCCTCGTCTCTCGCGGCCGCGTTGACCCGCTTCCGAAAATCATCGACCGATTCGTGCGGTCGCTTGACGTTGAAACGGAGACCGTGAGACTCGTACCGGTACCGTGAACGAACGCCGCGCCGCGACGGGTTCGGCTCAATGAAGTAGGAGAGCGTGACCCGCATCTCCACTTGCGCTTCTCCCAGGGCTTCCAGCGACTCGCGCGGCCAAGGCAGGCGGTGGAGATGCATGTCTCGCAACTTGGGCTGCTTCGATGCCTCGCGCTCGAACGGATGCAGGCGTTCCTCGACCACCATCGTCAGCGAGTTTTGGACGCTCCAGAGCGCGCGATCGAGAGCAGGTACCCCGAACCCGCAACGTTGCAGCAAGCGTTGGTAGTCCGCCTTCGTAGGCGCGCCGGTCACGGGCAACGCGGCACGCCTCATGGCCTCGGTCCATTCCGCCGCATGCACGATCAGCGCACGGACAGTCTCCGGCCACAACTCCGGATAGACGACCATGATTCGCGCCGCCAGCCGTGCAGCCAGCGCCATCGCCGCGCTGGTCGCGGTGGTCGTCGTGAGGATCCGCTCGGCGGGGCGGTGATGGGTCGTCAGCAGGCTGAGGCTGTCCGTCGTCACAGCAGACAGCAGGTCCTTGGCAGCGTTGCCCCCTTCGAGCACCACGTCCGGCTTCAGCGGCCAGTGCTTTTCCCAGGTCAGCGAGGTCGTGCTGAACGGACTGAGACCTCCCTGCGGCGCAATGGGAGCATAGTCCTTGGCGTCGGGCTCGGTGATCAGCACGCGATCGGTGAAAGCACCGACGGTCAGTGCATTCCATGCCTGGGCGGGATCGTGCACACCGTCGGTATCGTTGGAATGCGGGTAGTTGAACCACGCATTGGAATCCTGAATGTTCCCGGCCGACAGAACGAGCAGACGCGGACGTTCGCCTGCTCCTTCGACATCCGCCGCCAGCGAATCCACGGCCGCCGACCACGCCGACGGGCGGCCCCGGTCGCGGTCGTCTGGCGCCGTAACCGCCATGCCGAATACCCGCAGCCTCCTGGGAACCGCGACCTCCGGGCGCGCGACGGCCTCCACCATCACGTATCCGTGGTGCCACGGCTCGCCGCCGGCACCGGGCCCTGGCAACAGCTTGACCGATTCCAGACGATGCTCGAGCGTCACGGGATCAGTAACTCCCAGAAGCGACGTCAGATCCCCGGCGAGCGCCACGCCGGCCATCTGTGTCCCGTGGCCGTGCGCGTCGTCGACACCCCAGCCGGGCTCGACCGTGTGCAGGTCACCGGTATCGAGGGCTGGACTCAGAAGCGGATGACCGCGATTGACGCCCGTGTCGAGTAGGCAGACGTGGGGAACCCCGTTATCGCCGGTACGGAACTGTGTTCGTGCCAGCAGTTCATCGAGCCACTCCTGCTGCCCCTGCGGCCGCAGGGAACTGAAGAACTCGGCGGTCTCCTTGGCCCGCCGCAGCTCCGCGATGCTGTTGAGCGTGAGGATCGAGCCCTGCATCTGCTCCAGGGACGAGGACACCAAGAGCACGGTGCGCTCGGGAAAGACCAGCTCGCCCGGCGCTACCCGCATCGCCCGGGCTGCGGCTCGCTCCCGAAAGGAAGCGATCAGCGCCTGCCGATCCCTCCGGACCGGCAGCCACACTTCCCACCAGAGCGGGCCCTCGTCCTCGGTGGGGAACTCGGTATCGGCGTCGGTCCAGAGTGCTCGAAGACTCGCCGCTCGAATCTGTTCAATCGCGTCGACGAGCCTCCTGTTGTCGCGAGCGCGTCCGGCGCGATCCCGCTTCTCCTCCAGGTAGTCGCGGATGAGACGCTCGAAGTGGTCGAGCTTCCCGTCTGGCACGAACACCGTCGCGTGAATCCGATCGTCTACATGACGGACGTTCCGCAGCTCGATTCCGGACCGTTCGCGCGCCAAGCTCTCGAAGGCCAGCTCGATTCCGGGAAAGCTTTGGAACTCGACCTGCAGTCCCAGCCCCTCGTCCATGCCCGCAGCTCGTTGGGCATCCCGAGCCGCGGCTGCCTGTACCCGTAGCGCTTCAACCTGACCCTGCAGGGCTCCGCCGTGGCGGGCGCGATCGCGCTCAAGCACAAGCGGGCTGCCTCCGCCTCGCTGCGGCGAGCGATACGCTTCGGTTTCCGTAGAGCCCTGAATGATGAAATGCCGACTCCGCCGGTCGGCCCCGTTCGCCATGTCCCGACCGCGCCTCTTCGCTACGCCCTACTCGCCGCCAGCTTCTTGGCGATGTCCTGGCGCTCCTTCAACATCGAGCGGATATCCTGCTCATGCACCAGGTTCCGCTCTCGAATCAACGCATCCTTCAGAACCTCGTCAGCCGCACGGGTCACCTCCGCGTAGCTCAATCCCGCGGCCGCAGCCGCCAGGGTTTGCCAGCGGACCCGCTTGACCGCAACCACATGCAGGCGGGCCTTCAGGAGCACGGCTATCTGCCCCCTGGCGGGAAGGTCGTAGTGCAGGACGTCGTCGAAACGCCGAAAGAGGGCCGAGTCGAGGATATCGGGATGGTTCGTCGCGGCAATGACGAGACTGTGGGAGCGGTCCTGCTCGATCATCTGCAGAAAGCTGTTGAGCACGCGCCGAATCTCGCCCACATCGTTTGCGAGCCCGCGCCGCGAGCCGATGGCGTCGAACTCGTCGAAGAAGTACACCCCCCGCGTCCGCCGCGTCGCCTCGAAGATCTGCCGCAGCTTCGCGGCCGTCTCGCCCATATACTTCGTGATGAGTGCGTCGAGTCGAACCTCAAAGAGCGGCAGGCCCAACTCTCCGGCCAGGACGGACGCGGTCAGCGTCTTCCCGGTGCCAGGCGGACCGGTCAGCAACAACTTGCGGCGCGGCGCGAGCCCCCGCTCTACGATGCGGCCGGCATGACGCTGCTCCCGCATGACGCGCCGAATCTGATCCGCAAGATCCGCTCCAAGGACCATCTCTCCGAGCCGGGCCTTCGGGTACGACGCTTCGAGCAGGCTCGCCAGCTCGCCGCGCGGTCGCCCGATCGGAACTGGCCCTCTTGCCGCCAGCCCGCCCTTGGCCGCATCGATCAGGGCGCGCAGATCCTGCGCCAACCTACCATGCCCAAGCCTCGCCTCGTGGGCGGCCACCTGCATGGCGACGGAGAAGAAGCGGTCGTCGTCGCCGTCAACGTGCGACTTGAGCAACGCCTTGAGCTGTTCACCGCTGGCCATGAGGCATCCTCCAGCGTTCGCACGCGCCGGTTCACACCCGGAACACCTTCATCACCTCGTCCCGAGGTGGTTGATGACCTTGGCGGCGATGCGGCCGGACTCCGGGCGGTCGAGCGGGCGCGAGATGTCGCTGTGGAGGGTCGCCCAAGCGTCCGGGTCGACGCCTTGAAGAACTGTCTGCCATGCGCGGAACGGGCGATTGTACAACGCGCCTTGGCGCGGCAATCCCGGGCTGCGTCTTGCAGGATCAGGAACCTGCCACGCAGCCCGGGCTTCGCCGCAACGGCAACGCGAGTTCGCGCCTACAATGTAAATGTGATTGCCTCCCCCGAGCCTGCCGCCCGATGAGGGCGACCGTCGCTGCCGGCGTCGCCAACTCCCTGCGACGCAACGTCGCCATCATTGCGCACGTCGACCATGGCAAGACCACGCTGGTGGACGCCATGTTGCATCAGAGCGGGGTGTTCCGCGCGAACGAGCGCGTCGCGGAGCGCGCGCTCGACAACATCGATCTCGAGCGCGAGCGCGGCATCACCATCATGGCCAAGAACACGGCCATCCGCTATCGCGATCTGATCATCAACATCGTCGACACGCCGGGGCACGCCGATTTCGGCGGCGAGGTAGAGCGCACCCTGACCATGGTCGACGGGGTGCTGCTGCTCGTCGACGCCTCGGAGGGACCCCTGCCCCAGACCCGCTTCGTGCTGCGCAAGGCGCTCGAGGAGGGGCTGCCGCCCATCGTCGTCATCAACAAGATCGACCGGCATGACGCGCGGCCGGCGCAGGTGCTCGACGAGATCTACGACCTGTTCATCGACCTCGACGCGACCGAGGGCCAGATCGAGTTCCCGGTGGTGTATGCAAACGCCAAGGCCGGAACCGCCAGTCTGGATCCTGCCGAGCGGGGGCTCAGCCTGCGGCCGCTGCTCGACGCCATCGTCGAGCGGATGCCGCCGCCGCGGGGCGACGCCGATGCCGCGTTGCAGGTGCGGGTCGCCAACCTCGATTCGAGCGACTACCTCGGCCGGATCGCGATCGGTCGGATCGTCAACGGCCGCGTCGCGACCGGCGACGATATCGCGGTCTCGAAACTCGACGGCGATATCGCGCAGACCCGGGTCACGAAGCTGTACGTCTTCGACGGCCTGGAGCGGGTGGAGGTGGAGCAGGCCGCCGCCGGCGACATCATCTGCCTCGCCGGGATCGACCACATCACCATCGGGGAGACCATCACCACCCTGAACGACCCGCAGCCGATCGCGCCGATGCACGTGGACGAGCCAACGGTTTCGATGGTCTTCGGCGTGAACACCTCACCGTTGGCCGGGCGCGACGGCCGCTACGTCACGTCCCGCAATCTGCGCGAGCGGCTCGCCCGCGAGCTGATCGGCAACGTCTCGATTCGGGTCGAGGACACCGACTCCCCGGAGCGGCTGCAGGTGATCGGCCGCGGCGAGCTGCAACTGTCGATTCTCATCGAGATGATGCGGCGTGAGGGTTACGAGCTGCAGGTCTCGCGGCCCGAGGTTGTCACCCGGAAGCGGAACGGACGCACCGAGGAACCGGTCGAAGAGCTGGTCATCGACGTGGCCGAGGACTACCAGGGCATCGTCATCGCGCAGCTCGGCACCCGGCGCGCGGCGCTGACCCGCATGGTGAATCACGGCAGCGGCCGGGTCCGTCTCGAATTCCGGATCCCGACGCAGGGCATCATCGGATTCCGGTCGCAACTGCTCACCGATACGCGCGGCACGGGCATCATGAATCACCTGTTCAACGGGTGGGAGCCGTGGCACGGGCCCATCGCCGGCCGGCCGACCGGCGCATTGGTGGCTGACCGGGCCGGGACGACGACGGCCTATGCCATCTACAACCTGCAGGAGCGCGGCGAGATCTTCATCGAGCCCGGCGCGACGGTCTACGAGGGGATGATCATCGGCGAGAACGCCCGGCCGTCCGACATGGACGTGAACGCGACCAAGGAGAAGAAGCTCACCAACATGCGCGCGTCCACCGCCGACGAGGCGCTGCGGCTGGTTCCGCCCAGGCTGCTGAACCTGGAGCAGTCGATCGAGTTCATCAACGACGACGAACTCGTGGAGATTACCCCCGCCAACATCCGCCTGCGAAAACACATCCTTGCCGCCAACCGCAGGCCGCGGCGCGAGTCCTGACCCGGGTCGCGCTGACCACGGTGCTACACTTGACGCTCGCCGCTGCGGGCGCAGGCACAGGAGCAGGAGGAAGCATGGGCAGGCGGTCAGGCTCTCTCTCTCACCTCAGCCGCCGCGAAGCGCTCGGCATGCTCGCCGCGGGCGCCGGCTTCGCGCTGGCCGCCCGACCCGGCCGCGCGGCCGCGGCGCAGCAGGCCGCGGGCGACACCCCGGCCGCCCCGCCGGACATTGCCTTCCCCGAGGGCGCCGTCATCCGCGCCATCCTCCACGACCTCGCGCCGGAGGCGCTGGCGGGCGGCGCCACGCTGTTCCACGAGCACCTGGATCTGTTCCAGAACTACAGCAGCCCGCCCGTGGAGCGCGACCCCGGAGCGGGGCCGCTGACCGACGAGGAGGCCGAGACGTTCGTCGCGCTGGTCGCCGAGGAGCTGCGCATGGCCGCGGCCGACGGGATGAGCTGCATCGTCGATGCCGGCATTCTCCGGCGGTCGGAGCGGGAGCTCGAGCTCCTGCGGCAGATGTCGCTGCGCTCTGGCGTGCCGGTGGTCGCGGCCGGCGTCTACTGGCGGGCGCCCTTCCCGGACGACGTGGCCGCGATGAGCGTCGAGGAGCTGACCGAACACTTCATTGCCGATGCGCGGGCGCAGAACTGGGGGGCGTTCGGCGAGGTCGGGACCTCGCTGGAGATGCTGGACGTCGAGCGGACCTTCCTGCAGGCCGTCAGCCGGGCCCACCACGCCACCAACCTGCCGATCTTCACGCACACCGAGCACGAGGGGTGCCGGCCGTGCGGCCTCGAGCAGCTCGACGTGCTCGAGGCGGAGAGTATCGATCTCGGGCGCGTCTGCGTGGGGCATCTGTCGGACGTCACCGCGGAACAGGACCCGGGCTGGACCTCGCACCTGGAAATCGGCCGGCGCGGCGCCTACCTCGGGTACGACACGGTCGGCCGGGCGCTGGGCCTGGAGACCTCCCCGGACATCCCGGAGGCCGACAAGGCGCGGATGGTGCTGAACGTGCTCGAGGCAGGCTACGAGGATCAGGTGCTGCTGGCGTCCGACTTCGCCGCCTCGCGCGATCTCAAGTCCAACTGGGGCAACGGCTTCGCCACCGCCATCGTGCAGTTCGTGCCGAAGCTGCGCCACGCGGGCGTGGACGACGCCACGCTGCACAAGATCACCGTCGACAACCCCCGGCGCTTTCTGGCATTCGTGCCGCAGGAGGCCTAGTCATGTCGCTGAGAGATCGGATGGTCGCGCTGCCGGTCGTCGTGCTCATCGGTGCGTTCGCCCCGGCCGCCGGGGCGCAGCAGGCGCTGCCGGATCCGCCGCGGGCCGACCGGCAGCCGATGGGCCTCGCGGCGCCGCGCGTCGCGGCGCTGCCCGCGGCGGAGTGGACCGACGAGCACCGCCGGCTGGCGGAGCAGTACGCCGGCGACGGGAGGGCGGACAACCAGCTCCACACGCTGCTCAACGTGCCGGCCATCGTGGAAGGGCTGATGCCCGTCACCGTCTACCTGAGCGAGGAGTCGTCGATCCCGGCGCGGCACCGTTCGCTCCTGATCCTGCGCGCGGCCTGGCTGTGCGGCAACCAGCCGCTGTGGGCCACGCATGCGGCGCGCGCCCGCGACGGCGGCGTGACGGACGACGAGATCCGCCGCGTCGCAGAGGGTCCGGACGCGGACGGGTGGGACCCGTTCGAGCGGACGCTCCTGCAGATGGCCGACCAGCTCTACCTGAACTCGTCGGTGACCGACGCCACCTGGAGCGCCCTCTCCGCGCAGTACGAGGAAGCCAACCTGATCGACGCCGTCGAGACGGTGAACCACTTCACCGTGCTGTCGATGATCTACAACTCGTTCGGCATCCAGCCCGACGACGACACGCCCGACCGGCTGCCCGCGGACGTGCCGTACCGCATCTCGGTGCCCGAGCGCGAGCCGCGCCTGGCGGTCGCGCGGTTCGCGCCCCTCGACGGACCGGGCATCGCGGTGTCGCGCACGTTCGCGCGGCACCCCGCCCTGGCCCAGCCGCGCGGCCGGCGCGCCAACTACATCAACCGCGTGTCGCCGCTGACGCCGCACGACCGGGAGATTCTCATCCTCCGCATCGGGTGGGATTGCCAGGCCGTCTACGAGTGGGCCAAGCACGTCGGCACCGTCGGGCGCGCCCGCGACCACGGGGTCGATCCGGCAGCCGTGGCGAAGGGGCCCGACGACCCCGAGGCGGAGGCGTTCGACGCCACGCTCCTGCGCGTAGTCGACGAGCTGTACCAGAACGCCGTCGTCTCGGACGAAACCTGGAGCGCCCTGACCGCCCAGTACGACACCGTCGAAGCGATGAGCGCGGTGTACACACCGAGCTCGTACCGCGCGACGTCGATGTCGCTCAATACGTACGGCGTGCAGTTGGAAGCGGGCGACGAGGGATTTCCGGACGTCCCTTTGCGGTGACTTCCGGTTGCGCTGACGACGCTGCGCGCTACAGCCTCATCACGTTCTCGGCGGCGGGACCCTTCCCGCCTTCGACGACCTCGAACTCTACCCGCTGACCCTCGGTCAGGCTCTTGAAGCCGTCGCCCTGAATGGCGGAATAGTGGACGAAGACGTCTTTCTCGCCGTCGTCACGGGTGAGGAAACCGAAGCCCTTGCTGTCGTTGAACCACTTGACCGTGCCGGTAACTGCCATGACCGTACTCCTGCGGATTGAATCGTCGGAGTCCGGTCCTGCCGTAACGCCGACTACAACCATGCGCGAGATATCCGCGCGTTCGGCACCCCGTGAGGGGCGCCATGTTCAGCATTCGCAAACGGAGAATGGACGAGCCGGCGCCCGTTGTCAAGTCTCGGCCCGCCGCTCGAGGCGGCACACCGGAGCGTCGATTGCAGTCGCCGGGGCTCCAGCCAGGGTGTCGTCGACCACCGGCAGCAGCCCGTCGAGTGGGGCTCGCACCATCGGTGCACGAATTCAGCCTTGACAACCGACTGAATTCACATGAATCCGGTCAGTCCGGGAGCCGGAACACCATCAGGCCCGGCACCTCTCCCCCGACGGTCACCGCGATGTGCTGCCTGCCGTCGAGCAGGTAGGTGATCGGGGCGCCGAGCGCGCCGGCCGGCAGGTCGAGCGAGGCGAGCTCGGCGCCGCTCAGCTTGTCGTACGCCGCGAGCCGGGGCCCGTTGTTGCTGCCGCCCGCTGTCAGGGCGTGCAGCAACAGCGTCTTCGTGAGCAACGGGCCGCTGCGGCTGGCGTCGCCGCCCACCGGCGGCAGGTCGAGGTCGCGCAGCATCGGATGGTTGCGGATCCGGTCGCCGCGCCCTGTCGGAATCATCCACTCATGCTCGCCGGTGTTCATGTCGATCGCCGTCATCCGCGTGTAGGGCGGCTTCCAGAGCGGCAGCCCGCGCGGCATCACCGGACCCGCCGTGGTGGAACGCCGGATGTACCGCAGCGTCGCCGGCTCGTGAGGCTCCGGCTCGGTGAGCTGAATCGTCGAGTGGCCGTTGGTCGACGGCACGTACAGATAGCCGGTCTCGGGGTCGACGGCCGCACCGGACCAGCTCGCGCCGCCCGCGACGGCCGGCCGCATGATCGTGCCGCGCAGCACCTGCGGGGTGTAGAGCGGCCCCAGCCGGAAGCCATCGACGGCCTCGACGGCCATCTGTCGGATCTCCGGCGTGAAGTCGACCAGATCGTCGATCGACGTGCCCTGGTACTCGAACGCGGCCGGCTTCGTCGGGAACGGCTGGGTCGGCGACATGACCTCGCCCTCCAGGTCGGTGTCGGTAGCGACCGGCCGCTCCTCGATCGGCCACACCGGCTCGCCGGTGACGCGATCGAAGACGTACACGAACCCCTGCTTGCTGACCTGCGCCACCGCCTTGATCTCGCGTCCGTCGACGGTGATGTCGAGCAGGTTGGGCGCGGCCGGCAGATCGTAGTCCCAGAGGCCGTGGTGAATCATCTGGAAGTGCCACTGGCGCTGGCCGGTCTCCACGTCGACCGCCACCAGGCTCTCGGCGAACAGGTTGTCGCCGAGCCGGTGCCCGCCGTAGTAGTCGTTCGTCGGCGTCCCGATGGGAAGGAACACCCAGCCGAGCTCCTCGTCGCCGCTCATCATCGACCAGATGTTGGTGTTGCCGCTGTAGCGCCACGACTCGTTCAGCCAGGTGTCCGAGCCGTACTCGTCGGCACTCTGCGGCACGGTGTGGAAGTCCCACCTGTGCCGGCCCGTCCGCACGTCGTAGGCGCGGGCCCAGCCCGGTGTCGCCTCCCTCGTGATCGTCCGGTCGTTGATGGTGGAGCCGACGATGATGGTGTCGCGGACGACAATCGGCGGCGACTGCGACGTCAGCGTCAGCAGATTCAGGATGTCGCGCCGGCCGCGTTCGGAGCGCGGCACCCCGACCGTGAGATCCACGCGCCCGTTGTCGCCGAAGCCGGGATCCGGCAGGCCGGTCTTCGCGTCCACCGCCACCAGATAGCCGTCGCCGGTGCCCCACACGATGCGCGCCTCGCCGTCGTTCTCCCAGTACGCCACGCCGCGATGGCGCCAGCCCGCGATGGCGGGCGTCCCCGACTCGTACGCGCGCGGATCGTGCACCCACAACGTCTCGCCGCTGCGCGCGTCGATGGCCACCGCCCGGTAGAGCGGCGTGCTCAGGTACAGGACGCCGTCGACCATGAGCGGCGTCGCCACCAGCGCGCTGATCGACGGACGGGAGCGGGTCTGCGTCTGTCCGTCCCAGGCGGTCCAGCGGTCCGGCTCCTGCTCCTGCAGGATGTCGAACAGCTTGTCCGCGGCGATGAGGGAATCGCCGGCCGGGGTCGAATGGACGAGGTGGGAGTCGACCGACTTCCAGTGCCACAGCACCTCGAGATCGCCGAAGTTCTCCGCCGTGATCTGATCGAGCGGCGAGTACTTCGTGCCGCCGGTGTCCCCCGCGTAGGTGCGCCACTCACCGCTCGCCGGCGCCCCGTACTGCGCCTCCGCCGGGCCTGCGGCCAGACCTGCCGACGCCGCGACCACCGCCGCTACCACACCAATCCATCGCATAGTCATGACCTCGGTTGCCGCCGGGATGCGGTCTCATTCTAATATGACCGGCCATGGCCACATCCCGTTCCGTCGTCACAAAGACCCTCTTCGGACTGGTCGTCCTCGGGCTCCTGTCGGTACTGTTCCTGCGCACGCTGCGCGACACGGTCACGGCGCCGTACCTGATGCGTCCGGAGCATTTGACGGGCTGGCAGGTCGTGCTGGATCCCCCGCTGGGTCCGGGCGGGCCGCTGCTGCTGCTCACGCCGCCCCGCGAGCTGCCCATGGAGCTGTTCCAGCAGGTCTTCGACCGCACCATGGAGTCGATGAACGCGCCGCCGTCGTACGGCGTGACGCTCCTCCTGCGCAGCGAGTACCAGCGCGATCTGGCGCCGTTCATCGCGGCGGCGGAGCTGGAAGCGCTCGCGCACGAGGTCGGTCTGGCCAACGCGGCGGTCGAGCCGCGCTGCCTGGCCGTGCGGCGCGGACGCACGGCCGCCGAGCCGCGCGGCACGTACTTCGTCCTCTTCGAGCTGCCCGCGCTGCGTGCATTTCGCGAGCGGGTCGCCCAACTGCTCGCGGAGCGCGGGGGCGATGCGGCGGCGTTCGATCGGGCCGGCCCGGCGCCGGCCCTGTACCTGGCTGCGACCGACGGGGGCTTCCGGGCCTGGCCGGTGGCGGGCGCCGCGGCCGAGGAGCAGTGCGTCGCGCCGCTGGAGGTGGACGCCTCAGCCTCGGGCTGACCGCCCCGCCCCCTGCCACCGCAGCCAGTGGTCGGCCAGCACGAGCGCGATCATCGCCTCGCCCATCGGCACGAACCTCGGCAGCAGGCACGGGTCATGCCGGCCCCGCGTGCTGATGGTCGTCGGTTCGCCCCCACGGGTGATGGTCTCCTGTTCGCGCGGCAGGCTGCTGGTCGGCTTGACGGCGGCCCGCAGCACGATCGGCATGCCGGTCGAGATCCCGCCGAGCATCCCGCCGTGGCGGTTCGTGCGGGTCGCCACCCGTGTCCGGTCCGACGACCGCTCGGCGTAGAAGACGTCGTTGTTCTCGGTGCCGCTCAGCGTGGCGCAGCCGAATCCGACGCCGTACTCGACGCCGAGGACAGCCGGCAGGCTGAACAGCCCCTTGGCCAGGTCGGCCTTCAGCTTGTCGAAGACCGGCTCGCCCAGGCCCGCGGGCACCCCGGTGGCCACGAACTCGGCCACGCCGCCGATCGAGTTGCCTGCGCTCCGCGCCCGCTCGATGAGCGCGATCATCTCGGCCGCCCTGGTCGGGTCCGGGCAGCGCACGATGTTGGGCTCGCCGTCCGGGAGGCGCTCGACCTGATCCAGCGTGAGCACGGCCGGGTCCGCCACCGGCGCGACCACGTCCCCCACCTGGCGGACGTAGCCGATGACCCGCCCTCCGAAGGCGCCCGCGATCAGCTTCTTGGCGACCGCGCCGGCCGCCACCCGCACGGTCGTCTCGCGCGCGCTCGAGCGGCCTCCGCCCCGGTAGTCGCGAAAGCCGTACTTGGCGTCGAAGCTGTAGTCGGCGTGGCCGGGCCGATACTTGTCCCTGATCGGCGCGTAGTCGCGGCTGCGCTGATCCCGGTTCGCAATCAGGACGGCGATGCTGGTGCCGGTGGTGCGGCCCTCGAACACGCCGGAGAGAATCTCGGGGGTGTCCGGCTCGTCGCGCTGCGTGACGATCCGGCTCTGGCCGGGGCGGCGGCGGGCCAGGTCGGGGGCCAGATCCGCCGCGCTCAGCTCGAGCCCGGCCGGACAGCCGTCGATGATGACGAGGTTCCCGGGCCCGTGCGCCTCGCCGGCGGTCGTGATCCGGAAGGCCTCCCCGAAGCTGTTGCCCGCCATCCTTCAATCAGACGGGGCTACGCCCCGAGCCCCCGGCGTCCGCTTGCGGGGACCCCGGCGCCCCGCGCCGCTCCCGCCGAGGCGCGCCGTGCGCGCCTTGCGGCATCGGCACCGCTACAGATGTTCACGGTAGAAGGCGACCAGGCGCTCCCAGCACTGCTGCGCGTACGCCGCGTGGTAGACCTCCGCCCGGGTGTCGTTGAAGAAGGCGTGATCCGCACCCTCGCACACCGTGATCTCGACCTGCTTGCCGGCGGCCCGCAGGTCGCCCTCGAGCTGCCGCGCCGCCGCGGGCGGGACGAAGCCGTCCTGCTCGGCGAAGAAGCCGAGAACGGGCGCCTGCAGCGCGGCCAGATCGGGCTTCACGTGGGGGTGGATGCCGTAGAAGTCGACGCAGGCGCCGACGCGCGGATTGGCGCACGCGGCGTACAGCGACAGCTGTCCGCCCATGCAGAATCCCACCGTGCCGACACGGTCGCCGCCGACCTCGTCGCGGGACAGCAGGTAGTCGATTGCGCCCCGCAGCTTCTTCTCGGCGGCGTCGATGTCGAGGGCCATCATCAGCTTGCCGGCCTCGTCGGGGCTCGTCGTCGTCCGGCCGTCGTAGAAGTCCGGCGCGAGCGCGGCGAAGCCTGCGCCCGCCAGCCGGTCCGCCACCGCCTTGATGTGGTCGACCAGCCCCCACCACTCCTGTATCACGACCACGCCGGGGCCGGAGCCCGACGACGGGGTCGCGAGGTAGCCGCCGCCACCGGCCCCGTTCATCGGAAACTCAACCATCGTACCCATACTGCGCCCTCCGCCGGAACCACGACGATAGCACACCGCCAGCCGCGGCCGGCCGTCACGGCAGCTCCGCCACGATCCGCCCCTGCGGGTCGACGAACGTGAGGCTCGCGCGGCCTTCGCCCGCCACGCCGATCACCAGCCGCGACTCGGAGGCGCCGGTCATGTTGATGACCGCCGCCTGCTGCACCACCCCCAGGGTGACCCGCGGCCGGCCGGCCGCGTAGAGCGTCAGCAGCGGCGTGTCGCTGTCGTCCACCGTCAGCGCGGCGCTCCGCTGTCCGTCGCCGCCGAAGAGCACGACGCTGGGGGCGCCGCTCGTCCCGAGCTGCATCTGCAGCCGGCCGCGCCGGCCGTCGGCGAAGCTCAGGACCGGCGTCCCCGACGCCGACCCCAGGACGCTGTGCCTGCTCTGGTCGTCGCCGACGACGACCAGCGTGTCGTCGCCTGTCAGGCGCGCGGAGAAGCGCGGCGCGCCGGCCGCGTTCAGCAGATCGAAGGCCGGCGCCCCGTTCGGCGCGACGCCGAACACGCCGCGCACCTGGCCCGCGGCGTCGTGGAACGCCAGCGACGGACCGCCGCGCTCGTCGGCGGCGCTCAGGACGCCGCGCAGCGTGCCTCCGGCGTCGACCAGGTTCACCTGCGGAGTCGTGACCGCCCGCGGACTCTGGGCCTCGACCTGCCCGCCGAGCAGCAGTGTGGCCAACGCCCCTCCGCAGAACGACGCGGCCACCAGCATTCCGGCCAGCAGCACCCTCTCATGCCTCATCGCAAACTCCTGCAAGCGGGCCGCGCCCGACCGCGGCGGTCAGCGCCCCGGCGGGAACAGGTCCGGATTGTCGGTGAACACACCGGTCGCACCGAGCTCGTCGAACAGATGGGCCATCAGGTCGGTGGCGTCGCCGAACGGCTCGGGCACGCGGCCGGCGCGCACCGTGTACGGGTGCAGCTCCAGCTGGGCCTCGCGGACCGCCCGCGCCCGCGACGGATCCGCCAGCAGCATCGGGAACGCCGGACCCACGCCGTCCGCATACTCGGCCACCTCTGCCAGGCCATCGTCGGTCAGCAGGCCTTCCGTCCCCGGCCCGCCGACGAGCTGCACCAGCGGGTAGGCGTCGCCCGCCAGGTCACGGATGCGCCGCAGGCTCGCGGGACTGAACGACTGCACGAAGATCGGCGTGGCGGTGCGGGTCGCCGCCGTGTCCAACCCGTTGGCCGCGAGCACGCGCACCAGCTCCGCCTCCATGGCGAGCCCCAGCGCACCGTAGGTGTCGGGATCCTTCGTCTCCATGTAGAGACCCGCCTCGCCCTGCACCAGGTCGATCGCCTCCTGCAGCGTGGGGACGCGGACCCCGGCGAACTCCCCGCCGAACCACGACCCGGCATCGAGCTGCTTCACCTCGTCGAGCGTGAACGCCGCCACCGGCCAGACCCGCTGCCGGCCGCCATCCGTCTCGACGGTCACGGCGCGATCCGGAAAGACCTCCTCGACGTCGGTCGTCCGCTCGAGGGTCGTATCGTGCAGGCAGACCAGTTGGCCGTCCCTGGTGAGCTGCAGATCCTGCTCCACGTAGTCCGCCCCCATCTCCAGCGCGAGCCGGTACGCGGGCAGGGTGTGCTCCGGGGCGTAGGCCGAGGCCCCCCGGTGCGCGATGTTGACCGGCGCCAACGGCGGCGCCGGATCGATGGCAGGCGCGGCCTCGCGCACGGGCGGCTCCGAGCAACCGCACAGGCCGACGACCGCGAGCGCTGCTGACAAGGCGTGACGAGGGAGCATATTGGGCATATTCGACCCCGCTGAGAAATGGTCCAGCACCGTCCCTTACGGGATGCATCGCCCGTCGAATGCAGCGGGGCCTCTTGCCAGGCTGCTAGATCGGCAACTGAATCTGGAGCAGCTCGTAGATGCGCACCACGGCGCGGGGATCGACATTGCGGACGCGGCTGCCGTACTCCGCCTCGTACGCGCTCATGTCCACGCGGCCGCCGGCGTCCTCGGCGGACAGGCCCTCGGCGCGCAGGTCCGCGACCTGCGCCCACAGATCCCGGAGATACCGCTGGTACAGGTCAATCTGCTCGCGCTCGCGGAACGGTTCGCCGTGGCCCGGAACGATGATGTCGAAGTCCAGCTCGTCGAGGCGGCCGAGGCTGGCGGGCCACTCGTCGATGAACGCATCGCCCATGTACGAGAGCCGGGGGCCCCCCGGGGCCCCGACCAGGAAATCGCCCGTGAACGCGATCCGCTCGGCCGGCAGCAGGACGATGGTGTCGCCGCCGGTGTGGCCGCGCCCGACGAAGTGGAGTTGAACCTCGCGGCCGCCCTTGTGAATCGTCATCGTGTCGCTGTAGGTGACGTTCGGAGGCGAGACGACGGTCTCCCGCAGCGCGGTCTGGTGGGCGCGGGCAATGCGCAGGTCGGTCTCCAGCCCCGCCCTCGCCGCGCCGTCGGCCGCGGCAATCCGCTGCTCGAGACGCTCGATCTGCACCGGCACGGCCGCGTCGAACGATCGGTTGGTGCGCTGCTCCAGCACGTTGCTGAGGTGCATCCGGCGGACGTAGTCGTGGCCGATCACCTCGACGTCGTCCCCGAAGATCTGGTTGCCGTGCGCGTGGTCGAAGTGGTAGTGCGAGTTGAAGACGTAGCGGATCGGCTTGGCCGTCAGCTCGGCCTGGATCTGCGCCGCCAGCTCGCGGGCCGCGGCCGGGGTGACGCTGGTGTCCACCAGCATCACGTGGTCGTCGTTGACGATGACCAGCGAGTTGCTGAAGACGGTCATCGCGCCCGTGCCGATGGCGAAGTGGACGCCGTCGGCGAGCTCTTCGAATCGATAGGCGGGACCGTCCGGAACCGACGTCGATTGGCCGCGGGCCGAGACCGACGGATCGACGAGCCATGGGAGGCCGGCGAGCAGTCCGGCCATGGCGAGCAGGAACAGCAGACGTGTCATGGTAATCCTCGCTTCGAGTCTTGCGGACGACGCGAAAGTGCGCCGCTGCCATTCTAGCAACCGCTTCGCGCCGTGCGACGCGGCGGCTGCTAAGATTGCCCGGCGGGACGAGGTATCGACATGACAGCACGATACGGCCGTTGGAGCGCAAGCCTGCTCGCCCTGGCCTTCCTGGCCACGGCCGGCCTGTCCGCCCAGCACGGCGCGCCGGCCAACGGGGAGTGGCCGACCTACAGCGGCGATCTCGGCGGCACGAAGTACTCGCCGCTCGATCAGATCGACGCGGACAACTTTGGCCGGCTCGAGGTGGCGTGGCGCTGGCAATCGGCTGACGCCGTCCTCAGCCTCGACATGCCCGGCGGCGGCGCATGGCGGGCCGACTCGCACCTCATCTTCGCCGAGCTGAACCGGCGCGACCCGCACCGGTGGCGCGACGCCCTGCCGCCCACGATCACCA
Organism: Vicinamibacterales bacterium; assembly: GCA_965222265.1. Lineage (GTDB taxonomy): Bacteria > Acidobacteriota > Vicinamibacteria > Vicinamibacterales > UBA8438 > JAAXGX01. The sequence goes on along the minus strand of CBDCTP010000003.1, from coordinate 1,524,072 downwards.
ACTTCAAGGCCACGCCGCTGATGGTCGGCGGGCGCCTGTTCGTCAACATGCCCACCTCGGTCGGCGCGGCGATCGACGCGCGGACCGGCGAGACCCTCTGGGTCTACAACCCCAAGAGCTACGAGGAGGGGACGACCACGATGACCGCCCGCTGGAACCAGCGCGGCGTGGCGTACTGGTCGGACGGCCCGGAGCGCGGCGACGAGCGGATCTTCTGGGGCACCGGCAACGGCTACCTCATCTGTGTCCACGCCAGGACGGGCCAGCCCTGCGCCGACTTCGGCGAGGGCGGACGCGTCGATCTGATGGAGGACATCCCGCGGGCCACCCGCGGCCAGCGGGACTGGCTGAACGCCCTGCTCTACTCGGTGCAGTCGCCGCCGATTGTGGTCGGCGACACCGTGGTCACGCCGATGTCGATCTCCTCGCTGAACGACACGAAGGAACGGCCGCCCGGCTGGATGCGCGGGTTCGACGCCCGGACCGGCAAGACCAACTGGACCTTCCACACCATCCCGCAGGGCGACGAGTTCGGCAACGACACCTGGCAGGGCGACTCGTGGCGCCACACCGGAAAGGTGGGCGTCTGGTCGATCATGAGCGCCGACCCGGAGCTCGGCTACCTCTACCTGCCCCTGAACACGGCGGCGCCCGACTACTACGGCGGGCACCGGCCGGGCAGCAACCTGTACGCCGAGAGCCTGGTGGCGCTCGACCTGGAGACGGGCGAGCGGGTCTGGCACTTCCAGTTCGTTCACCACGGCCTCTGGGACTACGACCTGCCGGCCGCCCCCAACCTGGTCGACGTCGTCGTCGACGGCCGGCCGGTCAAGGCGGTCGCCCAGATCACCAAGCAGGGCTTCGTCTTCGCCTTCGACCGGGTGACGGGCGAGCCGATCTGGCCGATCGAGGAACGCCCGGTCGACACTGCCACGGATCTCGAGGGGGAGGTACCCTGGCCGACGCAGCCGTTCCCCACCCGGCCCGCGCCCTTCGAGTACCAGGGCGTGACGATCGACGACCTGGCGGACTTCACCCCGGAGATCCGCGAGATGGCTATTGCCGCCGTCGAGCCCTTCCGGATCGGTCCGCTCTACACGCCGCAGAGCCTGCGGGGCACCGTCTTCCGGCCGAGCACGGGCGGCGGCGCCAACTGGGGCGGCGCCGGGTACGACCCCGAGACCGGGCTGCTGTACGTGCCGTCGCGCAATGCGTTCGCCGTCAAGCAGTACCGGGTTCCCGCGCCGGACGCAGGAGCCACGCTGCGCTACATCGAGGTGCGCGGCCCGGGCAGCTCGCGGCCCGGGATGCCGCGGGGCCTGCCGCTCTTCAAGCCGCCCTACTCGCGCATGACCGCCATCGATCTCGACACCGGGGAGCACACGTGGATGACGCCGACCGGCAGCGGCGACCGGATCCGCAACCACCCGCTGCTGCGCCACCTGAACCTCCCGCCGCTGGGCGGCGACTCGAGCCGCAGCGGACCGCTGGTAACCAGGACGCTGCTGATCTACGCCCTGACCACGGGCGGCGCCGACGACGGACCGCGGCTGGTGGCCTACGAGAAGGCGACCGGCGTCGAGCTCGCGTCGACCGACCTGCCGGGCGGCGCCATCGGCACGCCGATGACCTATCTGCTGGACGGCAGGCAGTACATCGCGCTGACGGTCGGCGGCAGCCGCGTCCCGGAGCTCATCGCGCTGGGGTTGCCCGACTAGCGACGGTCACCCGGCGGCGCGGATCAACACCTTGGACTCCGTCATCCGACTGCTGCGTGACCTGATCGCCATCGACTCGGTCAATCCGTCCCTGGCGCCCGGCGGCGCCGGCGAAGCCGGGATGGCCGAGCGCATCGCCGCCGAGCTGCGGGCAGCCGGAATCGACGTCGAGGTGGCCGACGCGGCGCCCGGTCGCCCGAACGTCGTCGGGGTCGTCGCGGGCCGGACCCCCGGGCGCACGCTGATGCTCTGCGGCCACACGGACACGGTCGGTGTCGAGGGCATGGCGGCGCCGTTCGACCCGCGCGAGCGCGACGGCCGCCTCTACGGGCGCGGCAGCCAGGACATGAAGAGCGGCGTGGCGGCCATGGTCGACGCGGCCGCCGCGATCGCGCGCCGCGGCGGGCTGCCGGCGGGGCGGCTGATCGTGGCGGCGGTGGCCGACGAGGAGCATGCCAGCGCCGGCGCCGATCTCCTCGTCGCCGGGCACCGGGCCGACGGCGCCGTGGTCACCGAGCCGACGGACCTGCGCGCGGCCACCGCGCACAAGGGATTCGAGTGGGTCGAGGTCGAGACCCGCGGACGCGCCGCGCACGGCAGCCGCCCCGCGGACGGCCGGGACGCCATCGTCCACATGGGTCGCGTCCTCGGCCGCCTGGAGGCACTCGACGCCGCGCTGCAGGCCGGCCGGCAGCACCGGCTGCTGGGGAGCGCCTCGCTGCACGCCTCGACCATCCACGGCGGGCAGGCCCACAGCATCTATCCCGACCGCTGCGTCCTCCGCTTCGAGCGGCGCACGCTGATCGGCGAGCCGGCAGACGTCGGCCTGACGGAGGTTCGGACCGCCCTCGCGGCGCTCGCCCGGGACGACGCGGAGTTCGAGGCCTCCGCCCGCCAGCTCATGACCCGTCCGCCGCACGAGATTGCGGACGAGCACCCGGTCTGCCGGACCCTGATGCAGCTGCTGCGCGGTCGAGACCTCGACGCCGCCCCGACCGGCGTGTCGTTCTGGACCGACGCCGCCGTCCTTGGCCGCGCCGGCACGCCCGCGGCGCTCTTCGGCCCGGCCGGCGCGGGTCTCCACGGTCCGGAGGAGTACGTGTGGATCGACTCGGTGCAGGTCTGCCGCGACGTGCTGGCCGACCTGGTCCGGGCGTTCTGCTGACTCCCGGCCTATACTGGGCGTCGCCATGTCGACGCTGCCCACTGCCGGATCGAAGGCCCCCGCGTTCGCCCTCCGCGACGCCGCGAGCAACCCGTGCGAGTTCGGACCCGAGAGATCGGGTCCGCCCGCGACGCTGCTGTTCTTCTTCAAGCACGACTGCGCGACCTGCGAGCTGACCGCGCCGCTCGTCGAGCGGGTGCACCGCGCGCTGTCCGGCGCCGGCCTGCGCGTGCAGGGCGTGTCGCAGGACGACGCGGCGCTGACCGCGGCGTTCGCGGAGCGCCACGGACTTTCGTTGCCGCGCGCGCTCGACGCCGAGCTGCTCGTCTCCGACGCCTACGGCTTCGACGCCGTCCCGGCCCTGGTGCTGACCGCCCCGGACGGCGTGGTGCTCGCGAGCATGGAGGGCTGGTCGAAGGCCGATTTCCTCGAGCTGGTGGCGCACGCGGCCGGCCGCTGCGGTGCGGCGGCGCCGACCGTCGAGCTCGCCGGCGAGTCCCTGCCGGAGCAGCGCCCGGGCTGCGGATCGCGCGTCCACGATCCGGATGTCGCCCAGCGGCTCGCGGTGCGGCGGGGCGCCGAGCGGCTGGCCTCGCGGCGCATGCGCGTGCCGGCCGGCCCAGATCTGGACGAGTTCGAGTTTCTCGCCGAACGCGGGTTGACCGACGGCCTGCCGGTCGTGCCGCCGACCGCCGCGCGCGTGCTCCGCATGCTCGAAGGCACGTCGCGGCCCGCCACCGACGTGGTCGCGCAGGTCCCGCCCAACCTGGCCCCGGCCACCGTGGAGAAGGTCGCCATCAACGCCGTGATGGCCGGCTGCAAGCCGGAGTATCTGCCAGTCGTCATCGCGGCCGTCGAGGCCGCCTGCACCGACGAGTTCAACCTGCACGGCGTGCTGGCGACCACCTACTTCGTCGGGCCGCTCATCATCGTCAACGGCCCCATCCGCAACGAGATCGGACTCAACTGCGGGGGCAACGTGTTCGGCCAGGGCTCGCGCGCCAACGCGACCATCGGACGCGCGCTGCAACTGCTGGTGCGCAACGTCGGCGGCGGCCGGCCCGGCGAGGTCGACATGTCGACGCTCGGGCAGCCCGGCAAGCTCGGCGCCTGCATCGGCGAGCTGGAGGAGCTGAGCTGCTGGGAGCCGCTGCACGTCGAGCGCGGCTTCGCCCCCGAGCAGAGCACGGTGACCGTCTTCGCCGCGGAGGCGCCGCGCGCCATCCGCGATCAGCTCTCGCGCAGCGCGCGGTCGCTCGGCGCGACGATGGGTCTCTCGCTGGAATCGATCGCGCACGTCAAGCTGCACGGGATGGACCAGGCGCTGCTGGTGGTCTCCCCGGAGCATGCGCGCACGTTCGAGCAGGACGGCTACAGCAAGGAAGACCTGCGCGCCCGCATCCAGGAGGTCACCGCCCGGCCGCTGCGGGAGGTGCTCCCGAACGACGAGTGCCAGAAGGGCACCGCGCCGCGGGCGCTGCCGAAGGACTGGCTCGACGAGACCGGCCGCCCGACCCCGGCGGCCCTCGACCGGCCGTTCCCCAAGTTCGCCAGCCCCGACCACATCCTGATCATGGTGGCCGGCGGCACCGCCGGAAAGTTCTCGGCCGCCGTCGGCGGCTGGGCCACCGGGGGGTCAGGCTCGAAGGCCGTCACGCGGGCCATCGAACGGTAGCGCCCTGCTACGCGCTGGCTGGTTCACCCGCTCGCCGTCGATCCCGAGCTGTCACAGGAGAGGCGGCGCGGCATCGGCTGACCTTCACCAACGCCAGGAGTCGAACTTGATGGCAAACCTAGGTCGTCTTCAGCGAGTTGACCTTCGTGACATCTGGTCTACCGAGGCTCAGGATTTCACCCCTTGGCTCGCCCGCGAAGAGAACCTCGCGATCCTCGGCGAGACCCTGCAAGTCGAGCTCGAGCCGGAGGCGCAGGAAAAGAGCGTCGGCCCCTTCCGGGCCGATATTCTCTGCCGGAACGCCGACGGCGGCACCTGGGTGCTGATTGAGAATCAGCTCGAACGCACCGACCATGTTCACCTGGGCCAGCTGCTCACCTACGCCGCCGGCTTGAACGCGGTCACGATCTGCTGGATCGCCGCCAGCTTCACCGAGGAACACCGGGCGACGCTCGACTGGTTGAACGAGATCACCGACGAACGATTTCAGTTCTTCGGTCTTGAAGTCGAGCTCTGGCGCATCGGTAGTTCTGACCCTGCACCGAAATTCAACGTGGTCTCGAAGCCCAATGATTGGAGCCGATCTGTTACCGAGATGGCCCGCCGCGGTGGTGGGGAAGTCAGCCCGCTGAAGCGCCAGCAGTACGCCTTCTGGACTCAGTTGATGAAACGTCTCGAAGCCGACGCGGGTCCCGTTCGGCCAAAGAAGCCCCAAGCCGCCGGCTGGATGCAATTCGCCATTGGCCGCTCCGACTTTTGGCTGGAAGCCACACTAACCTGCATTATTCCTGAGGCTGTCGAATCGGTCACGGGTGGGGTCTGATTGTCGGACGAGCGCAGCCTGCGGACTGTGTCGGCGGCAGGTTGCGGCGTGGTTGAGCCGCCGTGGCAGGGTGACGGCGTGCCCGAAGCGCGCGGCAACGACAGCGCCGCCGGCTGGGGCGCGTGAGAGCGGCTGTGGGATTTGGCTGGCAGACGGCAGGAGAACAGGCTACCTGGCGCGCGCGCCAAGGGCGAGGGCGATGTGGCGCCAAGCATCGAGGTATGGCGTCGCCCGCGGCAGATGCAGGACGAGGCGGCGGACAGAGCGGCGGACGTCAACGCCGAGTTTGAGCAGCCGGTCGCGCAGCCACGTCACCTGCGTGCGGGCGCAGGCGGTGCGTGCGGCGCGCAAGCGGAGTTCCTGCATGAGCACGTAGGCGGCGGCCGTCAGGAAGACGCGCAACTGGTTCGCCCAGAACTTGCAGCAGCTCGTACGGTCGATCTGCAGGCCGTCGAGCAACTCCTTGATGCGGTTCTCGATATCGCCGCGGGCACAGTAGATCTTCTCGTAGATAAAGCGCGGCGTCTGGCGCAGATTGGTGACGACGAAGCGCGGATTGTCGCGCGGCTCGCGGCCGGCGAGCCGCACGACTTCGGCTTTGATCACGACACGGCGCTCATGGTCCCACGTGCCCGCTCGATAGCAACGGGTGTCGGTGTAGACGTGCGCCGTCTGGTCGTCGTGCGCGCTCTTGGCCCGCGCCTCGACCAGGGCGGACGCGGCGTGCCGCAGCAGGACGGCGTTCTTGGCCATCGCCACGACGTAGTCGAGCCGCGGCTCGGCGTCGAGAAAGTCGAAGATTTCCGGGGTGGCAAAGCCCCCGTCGAGCCGGACGAGCAAGCGCGCCCGCGGAAACGCGCAGCGCAGTAGCGGGAGCAACCGAGACAACACCCCCAGCGTCCCGTCGGCAGCCACCGCCTTGCCCGGCCGCAGCACAGCGGCGCACAGATACTGCTCGACCTCGCGGTCGAAGCGCACGAAGGCCAGCAACGGGAGGTAACACCAGCTGTCGTAGTAGCTGTTGAAAAACGTCAACTGCTGCGCGCCATGCGTCCGGTCGTCGGTCGGGTCCAGATCGATCGTGATGCGTCGCGCCCGCCCGCCCAGTCGGCGCCGATGCCGCTCGATGACGCTCGCCGCCAACTCACGCCCCATCCGATAGAGGGCCGAGCGGCCCGCGTCGTTCTCAAACCGCGAGATCGTCGGTTGCGACGCCAGCCGCCGCCCGGCCACCGGGTCGCGTCCCAGCAGCAGCTTGTGGATCGGATCGTCGGCGAGATGGTCGGCATCATTGCCGTCGGGATGGCCGCAGGCAATCCCGAAGACCCGCTGGCCGACCAGGTCCTCGAGCGTGTGCCGAATCTTCTCCGGCGCGCGTTCATCCACCAGACAGCGGGCGAACGCCTTGACCAAGCCATACACCCGCTCGGCCGCCTTGAGCAACACGGCCCCGCCATCCGAACTCGCCTGCTCGCGGTCGAAGGTGGCCACGAGCGGCTTGTCGAACAGATCCGGGAACCGAACAGTCTGTGGTATCGTGGCGTTCGTCACGCAAGAGCCTCCGTTGTGCCAAAAACGTTTGTGGGCAACAGCGTTTTAGCACACGGAGGCTCTTGTGTCTCTACCGCGGACGGGGCCGTGGTGAATTTTCCAGGCTAAACGCTTCGCAGAAGTGGCTCAGTGTCGATCTGTTCATGAGTGGCACCCATGCGGCGACGCATTTCCAATTCCTGTGTGATCACCAAGAAACCATCGAGAAGGAGTTGGACGAATCCCTCGATTGGCGTGAATTGCCCAACCGCAAGAGCAGCAGTCTTCGCTTGTACTTGAAGGACGCCGACCCGACTCGTGAAGACGACTGGCCGGACCAGATCGACTGGATGGCGAAGACCCTGACCCGCTTCCACGAGGTCTTTGCTGCTCTCATTCATCCGTTGCCGCACTGAATCTGGCCACGTTTTTCATGCGGAGAATCCCATGAAGCGGAGCTTCACCTTCGCTCAGTTCGAGCGATTAGCCCGCACTCTCGGAGTCGAGTCGGCCTCAGCCCAGCCATACGAGCTGAACCCGACCGCCCTCGAACTGCGCGCGTGGCTCCGTGCGGCCGACAGCTTCGCGGTTGAGGTTACGCGGCAGGTCACCGTGGGGCCACGCGGCAGAGACGGCGCAACCGGTGCCTGACACGCGCGAAGGGCAACACCCTTTACCATCGCTGGTCGCGCACGCCGACTGGAGCAAGGACCCGCGCAAGCGCTGGTGCGCGACGGCCGTCCGGGACCCCAACGGACGCTATCGAGCAGAATCGGCTCAGCCGGTCGGCGACTTGAGAACGTATTTCGACCGGCTCCGCCAACGCGTCGGCGGAGGCAGCGTCCTGGCCGGCTTCGATTTTCCGATTGGATTGCCGAGGCGCTACGCCGCCAACGCCGGATTGAGCGACTTTCGGTCGGCGCTCGCCGAATTCGGTCGCGGCCGCTGGCGCGACTTCTAATGAACCGGCCGAGACGAAGGCGGCGATCGCGATTACCAGGCCATTCTACCCCCGGAGGCCAGGCGGAACCAAGCGTGCAGACCTCGTGGTAGTGGTCAAGTTTGAATCACGCCGCTGCGCGTGCTTCGTGCTCTTCCAGAAGCCCGACGATGTCGCGGATGCTCCACAGCGTCTCGGTGACGCCCGCGGCCATTGCCGGCGACATGCGGATCGTCCGGTGGATACGCGCGAAGTTGTAGTACATGAAGTGGATCGCGGTCGCTGCGGCGTGGTTCTCCAGCTTCTTCGAGAACCCGTTTGTCAGCCGCGTGTAGCGCCGCATTGACATCCGCATCGTCAGGTTCTGCCGCTCGATGTAGCTGGTCGAGATCCGCTTCGGGTTCGGATCACCTTGGATTTCCCGCACAGTGCAGCTCTGGCACACGACCGGGCTGTAGCGCCGCTCACTCTCGGCGTCGGCCCCGTAGATCTTGACGAGCTGCGCGTAGTCGATATCCATGCCGAATGCATCCTCGACGGCTTCGATATAGGCCTGGAGCCCGTCGGTGGTAAGCTGAACCCGATGCTTGAGGCGGCCAGCGAGGTCCGTCATGAAGGTGTGGGCGGTGATGGCGTCGCGCGGGCCGATCTGCCAGGTTGGGATCAGCTTCGAGTCAGCGTCGATGGCAACCCACGTCCACACGTCGCCGGCTTCCTGCGGGGCGCTGGTGGCCTTCTCGACGTTCTTCTGCTTCGCGTAGACGAACTGCCAGATCTCGTCGCATTCCAGGCGCCGGCAGCCGAGGTCGGTCAACGCGGCGTCCTGGTAGTCTGCACAGACCGGGCCGAGGTCCGCGATCAGCTTGAGGATGGTAGGCTTAGACACGTCCGTCATGCGTGCCGTCGCACGGATGCTGTTGCCTTCAACCAGAGCGGCGATGACCGCGCAACGCTTATCCGTTGACAGCTTGTTCATGCCGCTATTATAGCATGACCGCTCAAGCACATGTTCCAGGTCTTGACCCTGGAATTGCAGAGGCCGTTCAAATTCTGCGTGACGGTGGAGTTGAAACCTACGAATCCTGTGAGAGTGGATCTGGTCATTCGTTTCCCGAACCAACAGTGCGATTTCACGGCCCACCGGCGGCTGGCTACCATGCGCTCGCTGTGGCGATGCAACACGGGCTTCCGGTAAAGGCTCTCCGTCGCATCTGGGAGATTGTCGACGGAGAGCCCTCTGGGCCTCATTGGGAGATCACGTTCAGTCCAGGCGTGAAGCGACGCTAGCCGCTTATCTCCTGGCAACGCTTACACTTCGGTCGTCCGCCGGTGCCTGCTCGTCGGTTCTTTGCCTCGATATTGTTCCCTTCGGTGCATTGCGTCTCATCGTGGTGGACCTGTCGGTCAGTCTCCAACACCGAGTGCCACGCTGCCGTCTTCGTCACAAGTCCCTCCTTTCAGGGTGATCAGATCCTATGCTTGAGCACGGCGAGCGGTCAAGCATGATACGATTCCGGTAGTGCGCTGTCAGGTTGAAATAATTCCCCGTTTCCAGAGCACGGCGACCAGCGCGGCCTGTGTTCCGGCCCCCTTCGTCGAGTTGCAGGCCCCGCACAGCAGTTGCAGGTTGTCGAGCGCGTCCGTCCCGCCCTTCGACTGGGGCACGACGTGATCCACGGTCAAGTTGCGGAACGGGAACAGTACCCGGCAGCCACCACAGTGCCCCTCCTGCCGGCCGTAGAGCGTGTGCCGGTGCGTCCGGTAGTTCGGCAGCGTCCCGAGGTCCGTCCGGCGCGGTACGTCCGTCCGGTGGTGGATCTCCGCGAACACGCCGAATTGCTCCCGTAGCCTGGACTCCACCAACCGCGCGGCCAGCGGCGACAGGTCGATACCGAGCCACTGCCGGTGCAGGCTCTCGGCGGAGACGCACGCCGTGGCGCATCCGGCGAACGGGTCGAGCACAAAGTCTCCCTGAGCGGTGCTCGCCTGGATGATGCGGTCCAGGAGCGCGAGCGGCTTCTGTGTGGGGTAGCCGGTACGCTCCTTCGAGGATGGCATGATGGGCTGCATCGGCCACCAGTCCTCTGGATGCTTCCCCTTCGGATTAGGCACGTAGTTGTCGTATGTCCCGCTCTGCCGGAATGATCTCGCCGTGTACTTGAGACGTTCGGTTGAATCGGCTGAGTAATCGATACGAACGTCATCCACGTTGAACAACACGTCCTTCGTCTTTCCGTACCAGTAGATCGTGTCGTGTTTTCTCGAGAACGCCCCCTTCGGAACACCCCCGCCGCGATAGCACCAGACGATCTCGTTATTGAGGCACGTCGGGCCGAACACGGCATCGCAGAGCAGGCGAAGGTAGCTGTTGGCGGTCGGGTCGCAGTGCAGGTAGATCGAGCCTGTTGGCTTCAGGACGCGCCGCAGTTCCAGTAGCCGGACGGCCATCATGATCAGGTAGGACTTCATGCCGGGGCCGTGGACGATCCCGGCCGCGTCAATGGCCGCGTAGACGCTCGGCTCCCGCTCCGCGATCTCCCCGTGCCACGCCTCATCAACGTCGCTGAGCGCCCAGGTGTCCTTGAACGCGGCCCCGGCCGCCTTCGAGCCGATGGGCGCGGCGTAGTTCTGATTCGAGTTAAACGGTGGGTCGAGGTAGACGAGATCGATGCTCTCGGAGTTGAGCCCGCGCAGGACCGGCAAGTTGTCGCCCGTCCACATGGTCCGGTTTACCCAGTTCGGCGCGGCCATCATTCTTCTGCCCGCGCGCGATTCGCCCAGCGTGCGCGGGCGCCCTTCAGCGCGATCTCACGGCGCTGTTCCGGTGTGAGCTTCGCCGCCCGCGCCTTCCCGCCCTTGAGCCCGCCGAGCTTCCCGAGCGCCACGGCTGCCAGGTTCTTGACCGGGGCCGGTGGTTCCGTGCGGTCAATGATCGTCTGGATCGTCCCGTGCGCCGCTTGGTTGAAGTCCCGCCGGCCGGATGGTTGATCGCTCATGCAGCCGACTCTACCGCGCGCCAGGTCAGCCGCGCAACGGCGAACAGACGGCAAACTTGACCACTACCGACCTCGTCGAGAAGTTGGAACTGCAGGAATTCGGGGACCTTCTGCGGCGTTGCGACCGGGCCCCGGGACGCAGGGCGGCCGCGGCCATGTTCTGGCTGGTCGGCGGCAACCAGGTCGGCAAGGCCGCCATCGCGGGCTGGCGCGAGTTGATCGCGCCGGCCATCGCACGCGACCCGTCGCTGTCCCTGTGGCCGTTCGATGGGCAGCTGGCGACCCTTCTGGCACGGTCCGGCCTCGTAATCGCGGAAACCTATCCCGGCGAGGCCTATGGGCATCTGGACCTCGAAATCCGCAGGCCCGGCCACTCCAAGCGCCGCCAAGCGGATCGCGCGGGCGACAGTCGTGCATTGCGCCACTGGGCCCGCACGAACCACGTACGGCTGGCCGATCGACTGCAAGCCTCCATCGATAATGGCTTCGGCGCGGGCGCGGACGGCGAGGACTGCTTCGATGCCTTGGCCGGCCTGTTCGGCATGCTCGACGTCGTGCTCGGCAATCGCCGGTCCGGCGAGCCCGAGGACGAGATGACGCGAATCGAAGGCTGGATCCTGGGGCAGCAAGCGACGGCGGCCTGAAGAAACGAGGTCGCTGTCTACAAGCCGCACGCAGGGCCGGCGGCGGCGTGGGCCTTCGCAACCCGGTCGCCCAGAGCTTCCAGCTCCGCCGGCGGGCACGCGGCCTGCATGCGCTCGAAGAGCCCGCGCTCCTCCCGGTGGATGTGCGCCTTGAGCAGGTAGCCGAACGCGGGCAGGCGCTCCTCGAGGCCGGCGGCGGGATCGGCCTCGAAGCCGCGAATCATGGCGCGCATGGCCTCGTGGTCCGCGAGCAGCGCGGCAACCTCACGGTCGCCGCCGGCGAGCCGTTGGCCGGCAGCCGGAAAGACGTGCGCCTCCTCGATCTCGAAGTGCGCGCGCAGGTCGGTCTCGAAGAACTCGATGAGCCGCGGCACCTGCTGCGCGCGATCGGCAGGCCAGTCGGCGCGCGGGTTGGTGGCGCGGCCCAGGATCAGCCGCTGCGCCATGATGAGGCCGAAGTGATGGTCGCGCGACAACGGAACCAGGCTCTCGTGGCGTTTCATCTCCCCAATCCAATGATCTGTCGTCTATCCTCATTCGCGCAAGGAGGGTGCATGCGCACGAGGCTGACGTGTTGGATGATCGTGGCGGCCGTGCTCGGCGTTTCCGGCCCGGCCGCGGCCCAGACGGGACCGTACATTCAGATGGACCTGGGGCTGGCCGTCGCGCCGCCGCTCGCCGTCCATGGCTCGAACAACGACTGGGGCACGAGGTGTGACCTGCTCCTCAATCCGCGCGGCCTGGAGGTCGGCAGCGCGTGCGACGCCGCGCCGCCCAGAGCGGCGTGGCTGAACGAGCTGGGTGGAGCCTCCGGCATCCGCACGGGGTTCGCCGTCGGGTACGACTGGGGCGCCGTCAGGCTCGAAGCCGAGTACTTCCACCGCCTCGCGGCCTACAACGAGCGCACGGATACCGGCACCGAGACGGCCGTGATCCTGGCCAAGCGGGAGCAGGAGATCTCGCAGGCGGTGGGCGGCGTCGACGACCTGCGGTCGCACGACTTCTTCGCGAACGTGTACTACGACTTCGGACCGGAGACGTCGTCCTGGACGCCCTATGTCGGCGCCGGCGTCGGGCTGGAGCGGGCGACGCTCGACTACTTCTCGCTCTGGAAGCGGAACCACGACCCGGATCGGATAGCGACGTTCGTCGATCCGCTGCTGCGCGCCACGCTCGCCGGCACGACGAGCGTGGCCGAGGCGCGGCTGACCGACTCCATGCCCGGATATCAACTGCTCGCCGGCGTGGACTATCGGCTCGCCGAGCCCGTCACGCTGGGCGTGAAGTTCCGGTGGGCGGACTTCGGGGCGTTCGCCAGCGAGCCGCGCCCCTGGAACCAGCTCCGCAGCCACGAGTCGGATATCGGCCGCGGCGAGCCGATTCTGTACCGGGTGACGACGGACGACACCCGCTTCTGGGGCGTGAGCCTCAGCCTGAAGTACCAGTTCTGAGGGCGCCGTCCCCCTACGGGTCCAGGCTCGCCGTGTAGGCCACGATGTTCACGATGTCCCCCACCGTGAGGTTGGCCACGGCGGCATCCATCAGGTCGGACCACGCGCCGTTGCGCGCGCCGGTCTGCAGGTCGTGGAGCTGGCGCGCGATGTAGGTCGGCGAGCGGCCGGCCAGCGCCGGCACCGGACCGATGCCGCGCAGGTCGTCCCCGTGGCAGACCGTGCACGATACCGAGTTGGCACCGCCCGTCGTCACGATCTCGCGACCGCGCGCCACCGCGCCCGTCGGCACATAGGCGATGAAGCCGGAGGCGTCGTCGCGCAGCTTGGTCAGCGTCAGGTTCTCGGGCGTCTCGACCACGCGCGTGCCGATGGGCTCCATGCCGCCGCCCTCGACCACCTCGTGGATCCACCCCGAGAAACGCGTGACGGGCACGGTGTCGGTCTCCACGACGCGCACCCATGGCTTGAAGTCGATCGACGAGAAGTACTCGGCCGCGATGCGCGACTCCTCGTCGGTGGCGGCCAGTCCGATCCGCTCCATGAAGGCCGGCGGCCCCATGCGCGGCTCGCCGGGCCTGCGCAGGCCGTTCCGCCAGTCGGTCATCTGCTGCACGATGTATTCGTACGGCTGGCCGGCGACGCCGGCGTTCTCCGGCTTGCCCTGGCCGTTGGGCAGGTGGCAATAGCCGCACGCGGCAACGCCGGCGCCGCCCCCGCGCGCCACGACCTCCGGCATCGGCGGGTGGCCGTCGGGGTGCCAGTCGGGCGGGCCGTTGGCGATGGCGATCGCCGAGCGCCGCATCAACACGCGGGAGTCGGGCACCGTAACCACCTCGTGGGGATCGGGGGTCTTGGCATCCTCGACGGGCTCGTTGAGCACGTAGGCCCACGGCAGCACCGCATTGGCCCCGTCCCTCTCCTGTTCCTGTTGCGCCTGCAACTCCGCGCCGGCTGCGAGACCGGCCGCCGCCAGCAGCACAATCCATGCAACGCTCGACTTTCGCATCGCGTCCTCCTCGTGGTCGCGCGCCGCGCGCGCCGATAGCTCCTGCCGGAACAGCCCCATCATACACGCCGGACAGCCCCGCACCCGCGCACCGGAGTTCGCGCTATGCTGGCGACGCGAGCGAGCGCGGAGCGTGGCCGCGGACCACCGCGGCGCACCGTTGGAGGCGCCCTTGGAAGAACGAACCGTCGGGTTCATCGGGCTCGGCCGCATGGGGCTCGGCATGGCCCGCAACCTGGTGCAGGCCGGCGTACCGCTGGTGGTGCACGACGTGCACCGGCAACCGGCGGAGGTGCTCGCCGGCCACGGGGCCGACGTGGCCACCGAGCCCGTCGGCGTGGCCGCACGCGCCGGGTTGATCTTCCTCTGCCTGCCGTCGGAGACCGAAGCCGAGGACGTGCTCTTCGGCGACCGCGGCGTGGTCCGGAGCGGGCAGCGGCCGGCCGTCGTCGACACCACGACGATGAACCGCGGCGCCGCGCTGCGGCTGGCCCGGCAGTCGCAGGACGCCGGGCTGGCCTACGGCGACTGCCCGGTCTCGGGGATGCCGCTGCGCGCCGACCGCGGCACGCTGACCATGATGTTCGGGGGCAGCGGCGAGCTGTTCACGCTGGCGCGGCCGCGTCTCGACATCATGGGCGAGTTCGTCGTCCACTGCGGAGAGGTTGGCTCGGGACAGCTCATGAAGGCCGTCAACAACATCGTCTACGACATCAACATCGCCGCGCTGTGCGAAGTCCTGCCGCTCGCCGTCAAGGCCGGCCTGCAGCCGGCGCAACTCGCCGCGGTCCTCACCACGGGCAACGCGCGGAGCTTCGCGAGCGAGCACTTCGTGCCGCGCATTCTCGAACGCCGGTTCGAGGGCGACTTCCCGCTGCGCGCCGCCTACAAGGACATCGTGAACATCCAGGAGGCGGCGGAGGCCCTCGATGCCTCGTTGCCGCTGGTGGAGGCCATGGCGTCGACCTACCGCGCTGCGCTCGAGATGGGATTCGGCGACGAGCCGAAGAGCGCGATGATCAAGGTCTACGAGGAGCGCCTGGGCCAGCAGGTCCGCGGCGACTAGGCGGGGTTGCCGCGTGCCTGCAGACGCTCGCCGCGACGCGTCCCGGGACCCGGACGCGCGAGACCCCTTCGCCCACCGCGTGCTCGCCTGGTGGGAGGCCCACGGCCGCAAGGATCTGCCCTGGCAGCGCGAGCGCACGCCCTACCGCGTGTGGGTGGCGGAGATCATGCTCCAGCAGACCCAGGTGGCCACCGTCGTCCCCTACTTCGAGCGGTTCATTGCGCGGTTTCCCGACGTGGACGCCCTGGCGGGCGCCGACGTCGACGAGGTGCTGCACCTGTGGAGCGGCCTAGGCTACTACGCCCGAGCGCGCAACCTGCACCGAGCCGCGGACATCGTCGCGCGGGATCACGGCGGCGTCGTACCGGACACCGTGGAGGGAGTCGGGGCGCTGCCCGGCATCGGCTGCTCCACGGCCGGGGCGATCGTCGCCCAGGCCTACGGCACGCGCGCAGCGATTCTGGACGGCAACGTCAAGCGCGTGCTGGCCCGCAGGCACCGGGTCGCCGGGCCCGTGTCGTCGTCGGCGACACTCGGCGAGCTGTGGCGCCTGGCGGAATCCCACACCCCCACGGACCGGGCGGTGGACTACACGCAGGCAGTCATGGACCTGGGCGCGACGGTCTGCCGCCGGACGCGTCCGCGTTGCGGCGACTGCCCGGTCCGCGCGGACTGCCTGGCCTTCGCCAGGGGCGACCCGGAGCGGTACCCGGAAAGGGCGCCGCGCCGCAAGCGCCGCCTCGAGCGGAGCCGCTTCTTCGTGCTCGTCGATCCCGACGGCGCCTGCCTGGTCGAGCGCCGGCCGCCCCGCGGCATCTGGGGCGGCCTCTGGTCGCCGCCCGAGCGCGGCGCCGACCAGACGTTGGCAGGTTTTCTCGACGAGGCCGGCATCGATGCCGGCCTCGTCGATCAGGTGCGAGCCGCGGGCAGCTTTCGCCACGGCTTCACCCACTACGACCTCGACGTCGAGCCGGTCTACGTGCGCCTCAAGGCGCGCCCGGCGCAGGTTCGCGAGCGCCCCGGCCGCTGGATCGACCCCGACGATCACCGGCTGGGGCTCTCGACGGTCGCCGCCAGGCTCGTCGCGGTGGCCGGGCGGGACGAGCCGTTGACCGGAAATCGCCGTCACCTGTGGCAGGATCAAGGCATGACGACGATCAATTCCGGGACGGCCGCAGCAGTCACGTCCCAGCAAGCCCTGCACGCGCTCCTACGCGAAGTGCTCCCGCCGCAGGGCGCGTGGAGCGACGAGGAGTACCTCTGGCTCACGGACCGGTGCAACCGCCTGGTCGAGTTCACCGACGGCCACGTGCAGGAACTGCCTATGCCCACGTTCACCCACCAGGCCGCGCTCCTGGCACTCTACCGGCTGCTTCATGACTTTCTCGTTCCGCGCGGCGGCGTCGTGATGGTCGCAGCGTTGCGCATGCGCATCCGTGAAGGCAAGTTCCGCGAGCCGGATCTGCTGCTGCTCCGCGATCGCTCGGATGCGCGTTGCGAGGACCGCTACTGGCTGGGCGCCGACCTCGTTGCGGAGGTCGTCAGCCCGGACGATCCTGAGCGGGATCTCGTCGAGAAACGCGCCGACTACGCCGAGGCGGGCATACCGGAGTACTGGATCGTCGATCCCCGCAATGAGACCATCACCGTGCTCGCACTCGACGGGGATACGTACGTTGAGCACGGCGTATACGCCGCCGGCGAGTCCGCGTCATCGGTGCTACTCGCTGGATTCGCCGCCGAGGTGACTGGCGTTTTCGACGCGCCGCGGTCCGGCGCCTGAGCGCCGAGGCCCGTCATCGCAACGCCACGCCTACCAGCCCGTGGGTGAAAGACGAATCAGATCTCCAGTTGAAACCGAAGAGCCTCCACAATATCCCGTCGGATCCGTATATCCGCCACTTCTCCGAGTTGTCGTTCCAGGCGCCCTTTGTCGATAGTGCGGACCTGGTAGCACAACGCGATGGAATCCACCCGCAGGCCCGCTGTTCCACTCGGAACCAGCGCCTCATTGGGGTAGATTCGACGCCCGAGTTTGCGAGACGTCAGGGGGACGGTATTGACTCCCACCACTCGGAATCCGCCGGGGCGAACGTCTACATGGTATTCTTCAGGTCGGCAAGAAACAGCGGGTCGTGAACGGCCTGCCTCAGCCGATCCAGTCTCTCGGAGTCCAGCGCAGGAGAGGCGCCGATAGTCTTGACGTTCTCGATCTCTTCCCTGAACTCAAGCAGGTTTCGGAGAACGACACAAACCTTGCGCTGCGCGTCCGGTGTCGCCGCGTAATCGTTAGCGTGGGCAAGCTTGTTTCTGAGGTCTTCGATCTCCTCCAGCCGATTGCGCAGATCCTTTTTCCCGGGCGAAAAATAGGACAACCTTGTCAGTATGTCCCGCTTGTCACAGAATCCGGTAAACAGCAGGTCGTCCACGAAGCCGTCCTGGTTCTTGCTGTCGTCGATCTCCCGCTGGACCTTATCCCGTCGACCTTTACTGAGTAACGGCAGCCAATCTTCAGGAGTCGGAAAGTTCCTTTTGATCGCTTCAGACATCGAGATCTCCAGCCCGGTGACCAGCGCAAACAGGGCTGCGCGGACGGGGAGTTTCTGGAGGTCGGACAGCGTTACGAGCCCGACGATTCCTGTCCCTGAAACGACAAGGCGACACGGGCGACAATCCGCTTCCCTGATGAAGTCCAGGATGCTTGCATCCGCTCCGATCAAATGCTCTTCCGACTGCGGGCGGCAATGCTCCCTGACGCGCCCCGCGGGGGGAGGCCCGTCTACGAAATCGGCAGCGCGAAGAAGGCCGACCATTCTACCCGCCTTCCCAGCGGTCACCGGGAGGTAGTCGTATTGCTCCGTGTTGCCTCGGACGACATCGGAAAGGGAATCATCGAGGCCGCACGTCTTCAGTTCATCGCGGGATGTCGAAATCAGCGCGACCGTCAACCCGCCATGCAGCGTCTCGAAGGTATCGCCGGCACGAATCCTCCCCTGTCCCGCCCATGGATTGCTCATGTCCGCTTCCTGTTCTGTCCAGACGCAGCACGGCGCCGGAGCGCCCCACATCCCCATGATACTGAACCCACCCTCCCGCAGCCTTCCGGCCCGTCACCGCGAGCGCGGTACGGCCTGCGGGATAGCGACGCCCGCTGCGACCAATCACCACAGCCCCAGCAGCCGCCACCAGAGGCTCCCGGCGCCCAGCCAGATCGCGATGTGCAGGAGGCTGATCAGCGCTCCGAGCCGCCACCAGGTGCCGATGTCGACGTTCCCGGACCCGAAGAGGATGGGCGCCGCCGCCGTGCCGTAGTGCGTCAGCGAGGCGAAGAGATTGCTGAAGAAGCCGAGCACGAGGGCCGCGAGGACGGGCGGCGTCCCGACCGCCAGGGCCAGTGCCAGGAACGGCGCGTACATGGCGCTGACGTGGGCGGTGTTCGAGGCGAAGAAGTAGTGCACGTAGAAGTAGATCAGGCTCAGGCTCAGGAACGCCGGGAGCCAGTGTCCCGTCGCCAGCACGCCCGACACCCGGTCGGTGAACCACTCGAGCAGGCCCAGCTCGCCGAGCTGGCTGGCCATCATGACGAGCACCGCGAACCAGATGAGCGTGTCCCAGCCGTTGCGTTCCTCCAGGAGGTCGCTCCAGGCCAGAGCCCCGGTGGCCAGCATCGCCGCCACGCCGGCCAGCGCCGTCGTCGTGGCGCTGATGCCGAGCGTGCCGCCGAGAATCCAGAGGCTCAGCAGGCAGACGAACACCGCCAGCAGGATCCATTCGTCCCGCTTCATCGCACCCAGCTCCGCGAGCCGCTGCCGCGCCAGCTCGGGGGCGGTCGGGGTCCGGGTGATCTGCGGCGGATACAGGCGGTAGATCAGCAGCGGCACGAGCAGCAGACTCAGGACGCCCGGCACGGACGCCGCCAGGGCCCAGAGCCCCCAGGAGAGCTCCACCCCCTGCTGTCCCGCCAGCTCGGCCACGAGCGGGTTCGCCGCCATCGCCGTGAGGAACATGGCGCTGGTCACCACCACGCCCTGGTAGGCGTTGAACGTCAGGAAGGCGGCGATGCGGCGCTCGGTGCCCAGCTCGACGTCGCTGCCCAGGGAGACGCAGAGCGACCGGAGAACCGGGTAGAGGACGCCGCCGGCGCGCGCCGTGTTGCTGGGAATGGCCGGCGCCAGTACCAGGTCCGCCGCGATGAACCCGTACGCCAGCCCCAGGCTGCGCTTCCCCAGGAGCCGCATGAAGTGGTACGCGATGCGCGTGCCGAGCCCCGTCTTGACGAAGGCGGTGGCGATGAAGAAGGCGGCCACCACCAGCCACACGACGGTGTTGCCGAAGCCGGCTGTAGCCTCGGCGATCGTCAGGGTGCCGGAGAGCACCGCGAACGCGGTCGCCACGAACGCGACGGCGCCCATCGGCAGCGGCCGCAGCACGATCCCGACCATCATGGCGACGAAGACGGCGAGCAGTTGCCACGCCCGGGGCTGCACGCCGGCCGGCTCGGGGACGAGCCAGATCGCGGCGCCGACCAGGACGACAACCGCGAGACGCGCGGCGTCGACCCGCGGCGTCCGTCCGACCGTCTGCGGCGCCTCGACCGCGGCCATGGTTACCGGCGGTACACGTCGCGGCGGTTGCCGTTCCGGACCACCAGGACGCGCACGGCCGCCCCCTGCATGTCGCAGACCACGCGGCAGTCCCCGACTCGATAACGCCACAGGCCGCCGAGCGGACCTGTCAGCAGCTTGCCGGTGCGGCGCGGATCCTCCGACGGCGCGACACGCTCGTCCATGTAGTCGAGTAGGCGACGAGCCACTTGCTCGTCGAGCTTGCGAAGCTGGGCCCTGACCGTGTCAGTGTACTCAATCGTCCAGGCCAAGATCCCTTCTCACGTCCGCGGCGGAGCGCACCTCTTCGCGGCCTTGCCGGACGCGCTCGAGCACCTCGGCGGCCAAGTAGTAGTCCTCCATGTCCTCGAGGCCACGCTCGATGATCTCGCGCAGGTAGAAGGCCTTGGTGCGACCGGTCCGCGACGCCAGAAGGTCGAGTCGTCGTTCGGTCTCGGGAGCAAGTCGAATGGAGGTAGCCATGTCGCTCAACCCTGCCCGTGAATACGTGCATTCAGCGTATCACGCGGCGGCGGGGGCGAGTTTGACGTCGATCGGCGCGCGGCATATTCTCCACGATGACTCTGCCGTTCACCAGGAGGCCAACCGTGAGCAGACAGCCGCTCGTCTCGATTGCCGTGCTGGCCCTGTGCGTCACCGTCGTCTCGCCGGCCCCGCTCGCGGGCCAGGAGAGCGACTACGCGCCGCCGCGCACGCCGTGGGGCGACCCCGACCTGCGCGGACACTATCTGCCGGGGACGTCGCAGCCGCTGGAGACGCCCCGCCTCGAGCCGTGGGGCGATACCCAGTACACGGGTCACAACTACACGTTCACCCGGTTCTTCCGTCCCGAGGGCGATGCCCCGGCCCGGCCGCGCGAGCGCGTGCGGGCCCCGATGATCATCGACCCGCCCGACGGCCGCGTTCCGCTGCAGGAGTGGGCCGCCGAGAAACGCGACGAGATCATGGAGCGGCAGGAAGAGCTGGCGTTCCTCGATCCGCGCGTCAAGTGCCTGCCCGCCGCGCTGCCGCGCGCGCACCTGCCGGTCGGCTACAACACCTACCAGATCCTGCAGCTTCCCGGCGCGGTCATCATCCTCTACGAGTGGAACCACCACTCGCGGTACATTCCGCTCGACGGGCGCCCGCATCTGCCGTCGGCCATCCGGCTCGGGATGGGCGACTCGCGGGGCCGCTGGGAGGGCAACACGCTGGTCGTGGAGGTGACGAACTTCACGGACAACACGTGGCCCGTGGGTCACGGGGCGCCGCCGGAGGGCGCGCCGGCCAGCTCGATCAGCAGCGGGCACGGCGTCTTCCACAGCGGCGCCCTGCGCGTGGTCGAGCGCTTCATCCCGGTGGACGCGAACACGATCAACTACCAGGCGACCATCGAGGACCCGAACGTCTTCACGCAGCCCTGGACGCTCAGGTACGAGGGCCTGAAGCGTGCGCCGGAGGACCACATCCTGTACGAGTACGCCTGCCACGAGGGCAACGGGCGCAATCTCAGGCTGATGACCGGCACGGACTTCCAGTAGGTGGAGGACGATATGAACGATTCCACGGTCATCCTCGACCCGACGGACGAGCGCGAGCCGATCCAGAGGCCCCTTGCCGCGCGCCAGGCGGCGCTCGCCGGCCCGCTGGGGATCGTCGACATCTCGAAGCCGCGCGGCGACGTCTTCTGCGACGAGCTCGAGCGCCTGATGGCCGGCCGGCTGCCCGGCGTCGAGATCGTGCGCCTGCGCAAGCCGACCTTCACCAAGCCCGCCCCGCCCGACCTGCGCGCGGAGGTGGCGGAGCGCTGCCGGGTCGTGATCCAGGCGCTCGCCGATTGAGGGTCGTGCACGTCGTGCAGTGTGCACGACCTGGTCGACTACGAGGCGCAGGGCATCCCGACCGTGATGGTGGCGTCATCGGAATTCGTCGGCGCGGCCGAGCGGCAGTCCGCGGCGCTCGGGATGCCGGGCGTGGCCAGCCGCGCCGTCTACGTTCCCCACCCGATCCAGGACGCCACCGACGACGAGATGCGCGCGAAGGCGCGCGCGGCGCTCGACGCGATCCTGGACGCGGTCACGCATTGAACCGGGCCGGCGGCGTGTCGGCAGCGCCGCCGCCCGCCCCCTTTACCGGAGGCAACGAGCTCGCATGCCAGGCTCCGTCGAGTTGGAACGCCATGGCGACGTCGCGCTGCTGCGCCTGACGAACCCGCCGGTCAACGGCCTGAGCTTCGGCATGCGCGCCGCGCTGGGCGACCGGGTCATGGAGGTGCTGGCCGATGACGGGGTCGCCGCCATCGTCGTCGCGGGCGCCGGCCGCATGTTCTGCGGCGGCGCCGACATCCGCGAGTTCGACGCCCCGCCCCCGCCCGGGGCGGCGTCCCTGCCCGCGGTGCTCGCCGAGATGGAGGCGTCGCGCAAGCCGGTGGTCGCCGCGATTCACGGCGTCGCCGCGGGCGGCGGGCTCGAGGTGGCGCTCGCCTGCCACGTCCGCGTCGCCGCCCCGGGCACCCGGCTCGGCCTGCCGGAGGTGACCCTGGGCATCGTGCCGGGCGCCGGCGGCACCCAGCGCCTGCCGCGGCTGATCGGCGTGGAAGCGGCGCTCGACGTCATCGTCGGCGGCCAGCTCCTGCCCGCCGAGCGCGCGCTGGCGCTGGGCATCGTCGACCAGGTCGTGGACGGCGACCTGACGGAAGCGGCAATCGCGCGGGCACGACGGCTCGCGGCCGAGGGTGCTCCGCTGCGCCGAGCCTCGCTGATCGAAGATCGGGTTGCCGAGGCCCGTTCAAGGCCCGAGATCTTCGCCGCGTTCCGCAAGAAGATGGCCAGGCGCGCCCGCGGCTTCGACGCCCCGTACGCCTGTGTCGAATCGGTTGAGAACGCCGTGTCGCTCCCGTTCGCGGAGGGCATGGCCGCGGAACGCCGAATCTTCGAGCGGCTGCGCGCCTCGGACCAGTCCCGGGCGCAGCGGCACGCCTTCTTCGCCGAGCGCGAGGCGACGAAGATTCCGGACGTCCCGCGCGAGACGCCGGCGCTGCCGATCGAGCGCGCCGCGATCATCGGCTGCGGGACGATGGGCGGCGGCATCGCCATGACCTTCGCGAACGCCGGCATCCCGGTGACCGTGGTCGACGTCTCGGAGGAGGCGCTCGACAAGGGGCTCGCGGTCGTCGCGCAGAACTACGCGGCCACGGTGTCGAAGCGCCGGCTCTCCCAGGCAGAGATGGACGAGCGGCTGGCGCGCATCGCGCGCAGCGTGCGCTACGAGGACATCGGCGAAGCCGACATCGTGGTCGAGGCAGTCTTCGAGCGGATGGAGCTGAAGCAGGAGGTGTTCGGGCGGCTCGACGCCGTGTGCAAGCCCGACGCCATCCTGGCCACGAACACGTCGACGCTGGACGTCGACCAGATCGCGGCGATCACCGCCCGGCCCGGGTCGGTGATCGGCACCCACTTCTTCAGCCCGGCCAACGTCATGCGGCTCATGGAGAACGTGCGCGGCAAGCGCAGCTCCGCTCGCACCATCGCCACGGTCATGCAGCTCGCCAAGCGGCTCGGCAAGGTGGGCGTCCTCGTCGGCGTCTGCGACGGGTTCGTGGGCAACCGGCTGCTCGCGCCGTATCTGCGGGAGGCGGAGTTCCTGCTCGAGGAGGGGGCGCTGCCCCAGCAGGTCGATCGGGTCCTGTACGAGTTCGGCCTGCCGATGGGACCGTTCCAGATGTCGGACCTCGCGGGCAACGACGTCAGCTGGTTCATCCGCCAGCGCCAGGCGGCCACCCGGCCGGCCCACCTGCGCTACTCGCCAGTCGCGGATCGCATCTGCGAGCGGGGCCGCTTCGGCCAGAAGACCGGCGCCGGGTGGTACCGCTACGAGCCGGGCAGCCGCACGCCCGTGCCAGACCCGCTCGTCGAGGAGCTGATCGCCGGCGCGGCGGCGGAGGCGGGCATCGAGCGCCGCGCGGTCAGCGACGACGAGATCGTGCCGCGCTGCCTGTATCCGCTCGTCAACGAGGGCGCGCAGATCCTCAACGAGGGCATCGCCCTGCGCGCCAGCGACATCGACGTGGTCTGGATGCACGGCTACGGCTTCCCCCGCTATCGCGGCGGGCCGATGTTCTGGGCCGACCTGGTGGGCCTCCGGACCGTCTACGACACGCTGAGCCGCCTGTACGACGAGCACGGCGAGCGCCTCGAGCCCGCCCCGCTCCTCAAGCGGCTCGCCGAGCAGGGTAAGGGGTTCGGGGATGTCGCGTCGTGAGCGGCGCCGGGTGTGGGCCTGATACGCACGACCATAACGCTGTCGAATCCACGGAACGCGGCGCTGGCCCCGCTCAGTGTAGCGGCACTCGTCGACACGGGGGCGATAACGCTGTGCATCCCCGAGCATGTGGCTGTGCAGCTCGATCTGTCGGAGCTAGAAAAGCGGGAAGTGACCACGGTCGAGGGAAGGCACGTCTCCGTTCCGTACGTCGGCCCGGTGCAGGTGCGGTTCGCGAATCGCTCCTGCTTCACCGGCGCGCTCGTCCTCGGCGACGCTGTCCTGTTGGGGTCCATCCCCCTGGAGGACATGGATCTGGTCATCAACCCGCGCAAGCAGCAGGTGACCGTCAACCCCGAGAGTCCCAATATCCCGTCAGCGGTGGTGAAGACGCTTGGACACGGCTAGGGCCTCGCGCGTGGAACATCCGTCTGACTTGATCGAGCACTACTTCGAGCAGGGCTGGACGGACGGCCTGCCCGTCGTGCCGCCGACGCCGGAGTCGGTCGCGGCGATGGTCGCCGCGCTCGGCGGCCAGCCGGATCATCTCGAAGCGCGCGTCCCGCCCCGCTGGGGCAACCTCACCCGCGAGGTGCTGGCGGTCAACCTGGTGCTCGCCGGCTGCCGGCCGGAGTACGCGCCGGTGGTGCGCGCCGCGCTGCTGGCGCTCACCACCAGCCACTTCAACCTGCACGGCGTGCAGGCCACCACCCACATGGCGGCCCCGCTCGTGGTGGTGAACGGCCCGATCCGGCGCGCCATCGGGCTCAACGCCGGCGCCAACGTCTTCGGCTCCGGCTGCCGGGCCAACGCCACGATCGGCCGCGCGATCCGTCTCGTCCTGCTGAACGTCGGGGGCGCCTGGCCGGGTGACCTCGACAAGAGCACGCTGGGCCACCCCGGCAAGTACACCTTCTGCATCGCCGAGAACGAGGAGGCGAGCCCCTGGGCGCCGTACCACGTCGAGCACGGCTACCGCCCGGACGACAGCACCGTGTTCTGCATCGCGGCCGAGGGACCGCACAGCGTCACCAACCACGTAGCCAACGATCCGCAGGGCATCCTCGACAGCATCGCCTCGGCCATGAGCACCATCGCCCACAACAACGCCGTGAGCAGCGGCTCGTGCGCCGTCGTCATCGGACCGGAGCACGCGGCCACCATCGCCGGCAAGGACTGGACGCGGCAGGACGTGCGGCGCTACCTGTGGTCGGCCGCCGGCAACACCTGGGACGCGGTGAGCTTCGGCGACCGCTACGGCAAGGTGTACAACCGCAACCTGCCGCGCTGGTACCGCCGCGAACCGGGCGCGCGCATCCCGGTCGTCCCCGCGCCCGACGACATCCACCTGTTCGTCGCCGGCGGCGAGGCCGGCCGCTTCTCGGCGTTCCTGCCCGGCTGGGGCCACATGACGTCGCCGGTGCTGCGGTCGATCGACGGCCGCCCGCCGCTCGCAGGCGCCGCGACCTGCACCGACGGTACGTGCGAGCTGTGAGGCGCGCCCGCGCCCGAGCGGCCATGCCGCCGCCTCGTCGTATCGTGCTACGGCGTGCCGGCGGCCGGCCGGCGCGCCCAGCGGCGACATGAGCGATTCCCCGAGACCCGCCACGCGCTGGGCGGACCAGACAAGCGCGATCGGGTCCGCAATACCGGCGCTCTGGACATCACCTTTACCCCCGCCGGCACCGGGGGATACGACGATCTGAAACGGGACGCCATCGCCATGTATGCCGCCGAGGGCGTGTCCATTCTCGTCGCGTCTCTGGCCGACGTGATCCGGTCGAAGAGCGCCGCAGACCGCGAGAAGGACCGACGGGCGCTGCCGCGGCTGCAGCAGCTCCTCGAGCGGACATCGGGAGAACGCGGCGCCTGAATCCGCTACGCGTCGGCTCATTTCTCTCTGCCCAACTTTACCGAACCGATGAGTTCCAGCAGTTGCAACGACCTCACGAACAGCTCGGAAGTGTCCTTTACCTGGCGCGTCTTCTCCCGCAGTGGCCGCAGGAACCGGTCCGCGAAGTCGTCGTTCGTCATCAGCAGCCAGTCTATTGCGGGATACTCCCGCCCCAGCCAGTCGAAGACATTCTCCAAACACTTCCGAGTCTTGGGGTTGACCTTGGGGCGATGCTCCCACGGAACCCATGGAACCCATGGAAGGAACCCGTACGCGGCGCGGTACATGCCGACCACGGCCAACGCCCCACGCAGGCATTGCGATCTGCCACCGCCTTGCGTCAGACTGGAAAACTAGATTCGACCATGCCGGGAACGAACGAACGGCGCCTGCCGGACGGGCGGATCGTGTACGACCCGCGAGGAACGGTCAGCGCCGAGCCGCGCCCGCTGGCGCCGCGGCCGGCGACGCTGGACGGCCTGCGCCTCGGCGTCCTCGACAACACGAAGTGGAACGCGTCGAAGCTACTGCGCCAGGTGGTTGCCCAGCTCGAGGCGGGTCTGGCGTTCGGCACCGTAAGCGTCTACGCGAAGTCGAGCTTCTCGCGCCCGGCGCCACCGGACCTGCTCGACCGGATCGCATCCGAGACGGACGTCGTGATCACCGCGATCGGCGATTGAGGCTCCTGCACGTCGTGCAGTCTGCACGACGCGGTCGGGCTGGAGGGACGGGGCGTGCCGACGGCGGTGATCGTCACCGACGCGTTCCTGCGTGAAGCCCACGTGCAACGGGAGGCGCTCGGTGCGGAGAGCCTCGACCCGGTCGTCATCACGCACCCGCTCAGCACGTTGACCGCCGACCAGATTGCCGCCCGGGCCGTCGAGGCGGCCGCCGGCGTCAGGCAAACCCTGACGAGCGGCTCGGGATGAGCCGTCCCGCGAGGTTATGATCCCGGCGTGAACGTTCAGCTCGCCTACGGCCGGGGCCGGCTGCCGGTCGACTTTCCCGACGACCGCACCACGGTCCTCGAGCCCTCGTACATCGCCGGCCTGCCGGACGCGGCCGCCGCCATCCTGCGGGCGCTGCGGGCGCCGCTGGGTTCGCCGCCGCTGGCAGCGCTCGTCGGAAGCGATCAGACCGTCGCCATCTCGGTCTGCGACATCACCCGGCCGATGCCCAGCCGCACGCTGTTGCCGGTGCTGCTCGGCGAGCTGGGGCACGTGCCCGACGAGCGGATCGTCATCCTGATTGCCACCGGCACGCACCGCCCCAACGGTCGCGACGAGCTGGTCGAGATGCTCGGCGAGCCGATCGTCGACCGCTACCGCGTGGTCAACCACAGTGCCTTCGACGAGGCGGGACTCGCCTACCTGGGAGAGATCGAGCCGCGCGTGCCGGTCTGGCTCAACCGGCTCTGGGCGGAAGCCGACGTGCGGATCACCACCGGCTTCGTCGAGCCGCACTTCTTCGCCGGCTTCAGCGGCGGCCCCAAGCTGGTGGCCCCTGGGCTGGCCGGCTTCGAGACGACCATGCGGCTCCACGATGCGGAGATGATCGCCAGCCCGCACGCCACCTGGGGCGTGCTCGAGGGCAACCCGATCCACGAGGCCATCCGCCGCATCGCCGCGCACGTCGGCGTCCACTTCAGCGTCGACGTGGCCATCAACCGGGACCGGCAGATCACCAGCGTGGCAGCGGGCGAGATCTTCGCGGTCCACCGGTCGATGACCGAACGCGTGAAGGGCAGCGCCATGCAGGCGTTCGCGGCGCCGTTCGACGTGGTGGTGACCACCAACAGCGGCTATCCGCTCGACCAGAACCTGTACCAGACCATCAAGGGGCTGTCGGCGGCGGCGCAGGTGGTCAGGCCGGGCGGGTCCATCGTCTGTGCGGCGGAGTGCGCGGACGGTCTGCCCTCGCACGGCGAGTACGGCGCCATCCTCGCGGCGCGCGATTCGCCCCAGGCGCTGCTGGAGATGATCTGCGCGCCGGGCCACAACCGGCACGACCAGTGGGAGGTGCAGATCCAGGCGCAGATACAGCAGCGCGCGCAGGTATTCCTCAAGGCCGACGGCCTCTCGCCCGACGCGGTGCGCGCGGCGCATCTCACCCCCATCGAGGATGTCGAGTCGACGGCCCGCGAGCAGCTCGACCGGGTCGGGCCCCAGGCGCGCCTGTGCGTCCTGCCCGAGGGACCCCAGACGATCCCGTATCTCGGGGCCGCCTGAGGCCATGGACTTCGCCTTCGGCCCACGGGTGAGCGAGCTCCGGGAACGGCTGCTCGAGTTCATGGACGAGGTCGTCTATCCGCACGAGCGGACGTACGCCGAGCAGCACGCGGCCGCGGCGAACCGCTGGGAGTCCCCGCCGGTCATGCACGAGATGAAGCGCCAGGCCCGCGCGGCCGGTCTCTGGAACCTCTTCCTCCCCGAGAGCGAGCTCGGCGGCGGCCTCACGAACCTCGAGTACGCGCCGCTGTGCGAGATCATGGGGCGCTCGCCGATCGCGCCGGAGGTGTTCAACTGCGCAGCGCCAGACACCGGCAACACGGAGGTGCTGGTGCGCTACGGCACCGACGCCCAGAAGCGCCGCTGGCTGGGGCCGCTGCTCGACGGCGCCATCCGCTCGGCCTACGCGATGACCGAGCCGGACGTGGCGTCGTCGGACGCGACGAACATCCGCGCCCGGATTGAACGCGACGGCGACGAGTACGTCATCAACGGCCGCAAGTGGTGGATCACCGGGGCCGGCAGCGCCCACTGCGAGATCCTGATCGTCATGGGTAGGACCGATCCGCACGCGGAGCGGCACCGCCAGCAGTCGATGATCCTCGTGCCGAAGGACACGCCGGGCCTCGCCGTCGTGCGGCCTCTCACCGTCTTCGGGTACGACGACGCGCCGGTCGGCCACTGGGAGCTCCGCTTCGAGGACGTCCGGGTGCCTTGCGACAACATCCTGCTCGGCGAAGGGCGCGGGTTCGAGATTGCCCAGGGCCGGCTCGGCCCCGGCCGCATCCATCATTGCATGCGCGTCATCGGCCTGGCGGAACGCTCGCTCGCAGCGCTGTGCGCGCGGGCGCAGTCGCGCGTGGCGTTCGGCGCGCCGCTGGCGGATCAGGGCGTCGTGATGGAAGCGGTCGCGGACTCGCGGATGGAGATCGAGCAGGCGCGGCTCCTGACGCTCAAGGCGGCCCACATGATGGACACGGTGGGCAACAAGGTCGCCCGCGCCGAGATCGCGATGATCAAGGTGGTGGCGCCGGCGATGGCGCTGCGCGTCATCGACCGGGCCATCCAGGTGCACGGCGGCGCCGGCATGTGCGAGGACTTCGGCCTCGCCCGCGCCTGGGCCCACTGCCGGACGCTGCGAGTACTGGACGGACCGGACGCGGTGCACCGCCGGACGGTGGCGCGGACCGAGCTGCGCAAGCAGCGCGACAGCGCCCCCCGGTAGGACCACGCGGTGCACGGAGAACGGCGGGGCGCCCAGCGCCCACTCACGACAACGGCGGCAAGTGATCCCAAGGCGCGCACAGCGCGCCTCGGCGGGAGCGGCGCGGGGCGAAGGGGCCCCCGCGAGCGGACGCCGGGGGTTCGGGGCGCAGCCCCGTCTAAGCATAGACGAGCGTGACGAACTCCGCGACGCAGGCCGGCTTGTCCGAGCCCTCCGCCGCGACGACGCACGAGGTGGTCAGACGCAGCGCGTCAGGCTGCACGCGTTCGGCCGCGACGAGCGTCTCGGTGCCGCGCACGCGCGTCCCGACCGCCACCGGACTGATGAAGCGGACCCGGTTCAGGCCGTAGTTGATGGTGCGCTTCACGCCCCGCAGGTCCAGGATCTCGTCGCGGAAACGCACGACGAGCGACAGGGTGAAGAACCCCTGCGCGATCGGCCGGCCTCCCGGCAGCTCCCGCGCGGCGCGCTCCGCGTCGAGATGAATCCATTGATGGTCGCCGGTCAGGTTCGAGAACGTCGTGACCATCTCCTGCGTGATGCGCAGCCAGCCGCTGGTACCCAGCTCGCTGCCAACCAGTCCTTCGAGCTCGCTCAGACCTTGCACCGTTCGCATAGGGCACCTCTGCCGCCGGCCGTGGAAGGCGCCTATTATAGGCCGTGGCCGCACATCCTCCGCGCGCCTCGGAGCTGATCGACGTCCGCCCCGACGAGCGGCTGGATCCGGGCCGGCTCGAGCCCTGGCTGCGCGCGCACCTGCCGGCCGCCCCGGAGGCCCTGACGATCAGCCAGTTCGGCGGCGGACATGCCAATCTGACGTACCTGGTGCGGTTCGGCCACCGCGAGTACGTGCTGCGGCGGCCGCCGCTGGGACCCGTCGCGCCGACCGCGCACGATATGCGGCGCGAGCACCGGGTGCTGGCGCGGCTCGGCGCCTGCTATCCCCTGGCCCCAACCAGCTACGCCCTGTGTGACGACCCGGCGGTGATCGGCGCGGACTTCCACGTGATGGAACGCCGGCGCGGCTTCGTGATCCGCCGGCAACTGCCCCCGGACGTCACCGGCGATCCGGTCCTGGCCCGGCGCCTCGGCGAGATGCTGGTCGACAGCCTGGCGGCGCTGCACCGCGTCGAGCCGCGGGCGGTGGGCCTCGACGGCCTCGGCCGGCCGGACGGCTACGTGACGCGGCAGCTCGCGGGTTGGACCGCGCGCTGGGCGGCGACCGGCCGCGAGTTGCCGGCCGTGGACCGCATCGCCGCCTGGCTGCGCGCCGGCCTGCCGCCGCAGCACGCGGCCGCGCTGGTGCACAACGACTACCAGATCGAGAACATCCTGGTGGATGCGGCCGATCCGGCAACCGGCGTGGCCGTGCTCGACTGGGACATGTGCACGCGGGGCGACCCGCTGATGGACCTGGGGTATCTGCTCAACTGCTGGACAGACCCGGGCGACGACCCGTCCTGGCGCGGCCTGAGTCCGACGCCCGGTAGCGCGCCGGGCCTGCCTACGCGCCGCGAGCTCGTCGAGCGCTACGCCCGCTCCACGCGCTTCGATGTCGAGCGCGCGCACTGGTATCACGTATTCGGGGTCTTCAAGCTCGCCGTGGTGCTGGAGCAGATCCACGTCCGCTTCCGGCGCGGGCAGACGCGCGATGCACGTTTCGCCACGCTCGGCGAACGTGTGGAGGGACTGGCCGCGAAGGGGCTGGCGCTGTTGTAGCCGGCGTTCGTGGTGGTCGCGCCGGCCGGCCCGACGGCCTACCGTCAGAACGGCTTCAGCACGACCACCACGACCGAGAGCAGCACGGCCAGGACGGCGACGGCGGCCAGGGCCCGCCCCTGCTCGGGACGGCGGAAGGCGAGCCCGGTGAGCGCGGCCAGCACGATCCAGGCCGCGATCTTGACGACCACCCACCCGGGAAAGCCGAACCGGCCGATCCCGAGCATGCCGAATCCGCTCACCAGCGCGACCACGGCGACGACGCCGGACCAAGTCAGCGCGACACGGCGATTCTCGGGCCGGGGAGCGGCCAGCGCGGCGAACGTGATTCCGGCCAGCAGAATCACGGAGAACAGGTGGGCGATCTGATAGAACCAGTACGGCATCGAGAAACCTTCGCGCCTACCGCCGGCTCACCGGGATGGCCGAGTAGCTGAGCTCGGCGTCGTAGCGCAGCACCGTCCGCTCGATCGACGTCACGACGCCGGCCACGCGCGCACTGGCCACGTCGGCCTCCTCCCCGAACGCCCTGACCAGGAGCGACGGCTGCTCCAGCTGGGCGAAGCTCGAGTAGTTCTCGACGATCAGCCACGACGCCGGGCCAGGGCCGAACACCCGCTCGTACACGCCGAAGACGAGGCTCGCACCGGAAAACGTCGGGAGACTGGAGCCCATGAAACGCTCCCACTCGACGCCGCGTCCGGGCGCGATCTCGACGGTGGTTACGCGCGCCAGCGACAGTCCGCCCACCTCGTCCGCCTCGACGCTGACGTCGGGCCGGTAGCGTATGGCGTAGCGCTTCCGCGACACGGTCATCCGCCGCAGCCGGTCGATCAGCCGCTGGCGCCGGTCGGGCTCGAGGACCCGGGCGAGGGGACCGCCCGTGTCGTACTGCGCCAGGCTGGTCATGGGCGTCACGAGCTGCAGCTCGTAGCTGTTGCCGAACTCGGCCACGCGCCACACCGAGCGCCACGGCACGCCCGCTCGCTGCAGCGTCGGATTCACCTCCTCGAGCTGCAGCTCGACGTAGTCGTCGAGTCGATTGGGCACGACGTTCACGATGTCGACCTGCATCCACTCGGTGTCCTGGGCGTGCGCCGCGGGCACGAGACCCAGGCTGAGGACCAGGACCAGGACCATGCGGAACGACTGCCTGTTGACGGCTTTCATGATCTCCTCCCTTGCACAGAGGGCGCGCGCCGCCCGCCGCCTAACTCTATCACCGCTCGCGCTGGCTCCCCATGGCAATCGTCGCGCCCCCGTCAACCACCAGCACCTGCCCGGTGACGAACGCGCCGCCTCGCGAAGCCAGCAGCACCGCCGCGCCCGCGATGTCCTCCGGCTCGCCGATGCGCCCGAGCGGATACCCGTCGAGCGCCTCTCGCAACGCCTCGGAATTCTCCCAGAGCGGCCGCGCGAAGTCGGTGCGCACCAGGCCCGGCGCAATGCAGTTGACGCGCACGTTGCGGTGTCCCCACTCGACCGCCAGGTTGCGCGCCAGCTGCATCTCGGCCGCCTTCGACAGGGCGTACAGCCCCAGGCTGCGATGCCCCTTGAGCCCCCCGATGCTCGAGACGATGATGACGGCGCCGTCCCGGCGCTCGGCCATCTGCGGGATGACCCGGTGGCAGAGCCCCAGCACGTGCCTGACGTTCGTGTCCATGATCTTGTCGTAGACCGCCTCCGAGGCGCCCGCCATCGGCCCCATGTAGGGGTTGGCCGCGGCGTTGCAGACGAGCACGTCCACGCGCCCCCAGTGGTCCAGGCAGCGGGCGACCAGGACGTCGAGCTGATCCCCGCGCGACACGTTGCACGGAACCGCCAGCGCCTCCCCGCCGGCGCGCACGATGGCGCCGGCCACGTCGCGGCAGGCGTCGGCCTTGCGGCTGGAGATCACGACCCGGGCCCCGAAGCGGGCCAGCGCCTCGGCGATCGCCCGGCCGATCCCGCGCGTGGACCCGGTCACCAGCGCCACCTTCTCCGTCAGGTCGAACAGCGTCCGGTAGTCCATGTCTCCTGTGTCTTGAATCAGACGGGGCTGCGCCCCGCACCCCCGGCGTCCGCTTGCGGGGACCCCACAGCCCCGCGCCGCTCCCGCCGAGGCGCGCTGTGCGCGCCTTGCGGAGTTTGCACCGTTTTACGGCTCAGATTCCTATCCGGCGCGGGCGGCGGCGATGGCCTGCCGCTCGTCCACGCGCCACAGGCACAGGCCGCCGAGCAGGAAGAAGATCAGCAGGCTGGCGATGCCGACGCGCTGGCTGTAGATGTCGCTCAGCACGCCCAGCAGCGCCGGCCCCAGAAACGACGTCACCTTGCCCGAGAACGCGAAGAAGCCGAAGAACTCCGACTCGTGGCTGCGCGGCACGAAGCGGGCCATCAGCGAGCGGCTGGCGGACTGGTTCGGGCCGGCGAAGATGCCGACCAGGATGGCCGCCACCCAGAACCAGGCGGCTGTGGGCGCCAGCGCGCCCAGCACGGTGGCCACCGCGAGCGCCGCCACGCTGAGGCCCACGGTCGCCTTGCCGCCGATGCGGTCGTCGACGAACCCGAAGGCCAGCGCCCCCAGTCCGGCCCCGACGTTGATGACGATGCCGAACGTGACGAGCTCCGCGAAGCTGAACCCGAACGTGCCGACCGCGTAGATGCCGCCGAAGGCGAAGATCGTCACGAGGCCGTCGTTGTAGAACAGCCGCGCCAGCAGGAACAGCCCGACCTGCCGGTACCGCCGCAGCTGACGCACCGTGGCCGCCAGATCGGTGAAGGCGCGCCGGACGCTGAGCCGCTCGCTCGCGACGGACTCGTCCTTCAACCGGAAGAACGCGGGCAGGGCGAAGATGAGGAACCAGCCGGCCACGAGCAGGTTCGTGGCGCGCAGGTTGAACCCTTCGGCCGTGCTGATGCCGAACAGCGGCGTCTCGGGCACGAAGACCACCAGCGCCGCCACGAGCGCCGCCAGCCCCCCGCAGTAGCCGAGCGCCCACCCGTAGCCCGAGATGCGCCCGATCCGCTCCGGCTCGGCGATGCTCGGCAGGAACGCGTTGTAGAACACCAGGCCGAGCTCGAAGGCCACGTTGGCAACGACGAACAGGGCGAGCGCGGTCACGACGGCATGCGGCTGGCTGGGCGTCACGAAGGTGAGCGCCCCCGTGGCCGCCACGCAGAGCAGCGAGCAGAGCACCAGATACCTGCGCCGGCCGCCCCGGTCGGCCAGCGCGCCGGCGATGGGCGCCAGCGCGGCGATGGCGAGCGCGCTCACCGTGATGCCGCGGGACCAGAGGGCCGTGCCGTGGCCGGGGTCGTCGGCGAACGCGTTGCTGAAGTACGCGGAGTAGATGAAGCTGACGACCAGCGTGGTGAACGCGGAGTTGGCCCAGTCGTACAGGCACCAGGCGGCGATCGGCCTCGCGCTGCTGTGACGGTCGGACAAGGCGCCATCATAGCCTGAAGCGGCGGCCAGGAGCCTGCGCCCCCGCCAGCGGACGCCGGGGGTGCGGGGCGCAGCCCCGTCTGATTGAGGATGCGGGATTGACCGGGGGGACCGCTCGGCGCATAGTGGGCAGGGCGACCGTTCAAGGAAGGAACTGCCATGCCGATCGACGAGGTGGGTGACGGCCACGAACCGGGGACCCCGACCGGCGTCTCCCGCCGCCTCTTTCTCCGCGCGGTCGCGGCCGGCTCGGCCGGCGCCGCCGCCGCGTGGCCCGTCGCGCCGGGCGCGGCCCGGGCCGGCATCGCCGCCATCGAGGCTGCCCAGGACGACGAGGCGTCGGAGGCCGATTTCTGGGCGCGGGTGCGCAGCGAGTTCCTGACCTCGGACGAGCTCGCCTACATGAACAGCGGCAGCCTCGGTCCGCTACCGAAGCCGGTGTACTACGCGCTCGTCGACGGCTATCGGGGGCTCGCGAGCGATCCCGGGCGGGAGAACGCACGCCACGTTGCCGCACAGGCGGACCTGCGGGCGAAGCTGGCAGCGTTCGTCCATGCGGATCCCGGCGAGATCGCGCTGACCCGCAATACCACCGAAGGAATGAGCTTCATCGCCAATGGCCTCGATCTGAAGGCAGGCGACGAGGTGCTGTGCTCCTTCCACGAGCATCCCGGGGGGCTGGAGCCGTGGAGGCTGCAGGCGCAGCGCAGGGGCATCGTCGTCCGCGAGCTGCCGTTCCCGATTCCCACCCCGGACCCGGCGGACATCGTCGGTCGCTTCGAGGACGCGATCACGCCGCGCACGAAGGTGATCAGCGTCAGCCACGTGACGTTTCCCACCGGCTGCATGCTGCCGGTGAGGGCGCTGGCCGCGCTGGCCAGGCCGCGCGGGATCCTCACCGTGGTCGACGGCGCCCACGGCATCGGGATGCTGGCCCTCGACATGCACGACCTCGGCGTCGACTTCTACGCCTCGAGCCCCTACAAGTGGATGGGCGCGCCGGTCGGCACCGGGTTCCTCTACCTGCGGGGCGAGTCGCAGGAGCAGGTCTGGCCGACCGTCGCTAACACGGGGTGGGACGATCCGGATCGCGGCGCCGCGCGCTACGAACGGCTCGGCCAGCGCGCCGGTCCGCTGCTGATGGCGACCTCCGCCGCCCTGGACTTCCAGAACGCCATCGGCCGGGAGCGGATCGAGAGGCGCGTCCGCGCCCTCGCCGGGCGGCTGCGCGAGCGGCTGGCGGAGATTCCCCAGGTGCAAGTGCACACCTCGGCCCATCCGCTGCTCGGGTGCGGCCTCACGGGTTTCGCCCTCGAGGGGTTCGACCGGCGCGAGGTCGTGGATACGCTGTGGCGCCGGCACCACATCTGGGTGCGGCACACCGACCTCGGTCTGAACACGGTGCGCGTGTCGACGCACCACTACAACACGGAGGCGCAGGTCGATCGGCTCGCGGAGGCGCTCCGCGACATCCTGGCAAACGGCGTGCTGCCGGCGGCGTAGCCGCGGGCTTCGCCCCGCGGCGCTTGTCAAGATCGCCCGGTCCTGACATAGAATGCCGGAACCGTCGGCACCCGACACGCGTACCGCAACACGCCTGAGAACGCAGGAGAATTATCGCGATGCCCTGGTTTGCCTTGATCGCGCGCGACCGCCCCGACGGGCTCGAACACCGCAAGCAGCACCGCCCCGCGCACCTCGAGCACATGGCCCGGCTGGACGCGGCGGGCCGGCTGCGATACGGCGGGCCGCTGCTGAACGAGCAGGGAGAGATGGGGGGCAGCCTCATCATCGTGGAGGCGGACGACCTCGACGCCGCGCGGAGCACGTACGCCGAGGACCCGTACGTCGTGCACGGGCTGTTCGATACCTACGACGTCATCGAGACCAAGCCCATCTTTCCGCGGGGCAACTGACGCCATGATCTACCGCAGCCCGTTTCCGGACGTGGAGATTCCGGAGGTCCCGCTGCAGGACCACGTGTTCGAGCTCGCGGGCCGGTGGCCCGACAAGCCGGCGCTGATCGACGGGCCCACGGACCGGACCATCACGTACGGGCAGCTCCGCGCGGCGACGCGCGCGGTGGCGGCGGGACTGGCGGCGCGCGGGTTCGGCAAGGGCGACGTCTTCGCCATCTACAGCCCCAATCTTCCCGAGTACGCGGTCGCCTTCTTCGGCGTCGCCACCGCCGGCGGCGTCGTCACGACGATCAACCCGCTCTACACGCCGGCGGAGCTGCAGCGGCAGCTCGTCGACTCGGGGGCCAGGTTCCTGGTGACGATTCCGCCGTTCCTGGACAGGGCGCGCGAGGGAGCGCAGGGAACCGCCGTCGAGGAGGTGTTCGTGTTCGGCGAGGCCGAGGGCGCCACGCCGTTCGCCGCGCTGCTCTCGTCCGACCCGCCGCCGGCCGTGTCCATCGACGCCCGCGAGGACCTGGTGGCGCTGCCCTACTCCAGCGGCACCACCGGCATGCCGAAGGGCGTCATGCTCACCCACTCCAACCTGGTGGCCAACGTCGTCCAGACGGATACCGTGGAGCGGCTCACCGAGAAGGAAGTCTTCATCGGCATCCTGCCCTTCTATCACATCTACGGCATGGTCGTGATCATGAGCGGCGTGCTCCGCGTGGGGGCCACCGTGATCACGATGCCCCGCTTCGACCTGGAACAGTTCCTCGGGCTGGTGCAGAAGCATCGGGTGACGAAGGGCTACCTCGTCCCGCCCATCGTGCTCGCGCTCGCCAAGCATCCGGCGGTCGACAACTACGACCTGTCCTCGCTGACCGACATCCTGTCGGGCGCCGCGCCGCTGCCGGAGCCGGTGGCCCGCGCCTGCGCCGCGCGCAACAACATCTCCGTGCGGCAGGGATACGGTCTGACCGAGACCAGTCCGGTCACCCACTTCACCCCGCGCGATCACGAGATCAAGATCACGTCCGTCGGCCCCGCGGCGCCGAGCACCGCCTTCCGCGTCGTCGACCTGACGACCGGCCAGGACGCGCCGACGGGCGAGCTGGGCGAGATCTGGGTGCGCGGGCCGCAGGTCATGAAGGGTTACCTGCACAACCCGGAGGCCACCCGGGCCATGATCGACGACGAGGGCTGGCTGCGCACCGGCGACATCGGCCGCGCCGACGAGGACGGCTACATGTACGTCGTCGACCGGGTGAAGGAGCTGATCAAGTACAAGGGCCTGCAGGTGGCGCCGGCCGAACTCGAGGCGGTCGTGCAGGCGCATCCCGGAGTCGCCGACGCGGCCGTCGTTCCGAGTCCCGACGAGGAGGCCGGCGAGGTGCCCAAGGCCTTCGTCGTCCTGAAGCCGGACGCCGCCGTCACGCCCGACGAGATCATGGCGCACGTCGCCGAGCGCGTCGCGCCTCACAAGAAGGTGCGGCGCGTCGAGTTCATCGACGCCATTCCGAAGGTGCCGTCGGGCAAGATCCTGCGGCGCGAGCTGATCGCGCGCGAGCGCGCGGCGGCCGGCAACTGACACGAGGACGCCCGATGCTTTCCATCCGCTTCCGCACCGCGTGCCTCGCCGGACTTGTCGCCGCGCTCGCCGCACCGCCCGGCCCGCGCCCGGCCGCGGCCCAGACCACGACGCTCCAGCTCGCCGCCAGTCTCGACGCGCCGGCCACGCTCGTCGAGCTCGCGGGCGGCTACGCCTACGTCGCGGGCGGCGAGACGTTCCAGGTCGTGGACGTCTCCGATCCAGCGCGGCCGGCCGCGCTGGGGACGTTCACGGCGCCCGGGCCGATCTGGGCATTCCACGTCGCCCCGCCCCACGTCTATCTGACCGCCGGGCTCGAAGGGCTGTACATCATCGACGTCTCGGACCCGCGGGCCCCCGTCCTGGCGGGCACGCATCAGACCGCCGGCCAGGCGCTGGGCGTCACGGCCTCCGGCACCGTGGCGCTGGTCGTCAACCTGATGACCGGGCTCGAGGTCGTGGACCTGTCGGACGAGGCGGCGCCGGCGCTGCTGCAGACCCAGGAGACGCCCGGCTACCAGTGGGGCATCGCCGGCGGGGGCTCCCGCGCGCTCGTCGTCGACCAGCCCTCGGGCGTGCACCTGTTCGATCTGTCGGACCCCGTAGCGCCCGTGGAGCAGGGGGTCTACGTCACCGAGCAGCCCGCCCAGTCGGTCGTGCTCGGCGACGGCGACCGCGCCTACGTCGTCTACGCGCGCAGCGGACGCCTGGAGATTCTCGACGTGGCGGACCCCGCCGCGCCGCGCCTCGCCGGCTCGTATCAACCGGCCCGCTCCAGCGGCCGGTTCCAGCGGGTGGCCGTCGAACGCTTCACCCTCGTGGTGCCGGTCGGCGAGGACGGCATCGAGGTGGTCGACGTCTCCGACCCGGCCGCGCCCACCCTGGCCGCATCCCAGGACACCCCGGGCAATGCGCAAGGAGCGGCCATCAGCGGCGACATCATCGCCGTCGGCGACGGCGATGCGCTCCTGATCTTCCGTATCGGCTGACCACCCGCACGCCAGCCCGTCGATCCGCCCCCAGCGCTACTGCTCGACGAGCGGCAGGAAGATCGAGATCCGGTCGTCCGTTCCCACGGCGCGCGAGATGTGGCCCTGGCCGGTCGTGTCCTCGGCCAGCAGGATGTGTCCGGGATACAGGCGGATCTTCGTGCCGTCCCCGATCTCGACCTCGCTCTCCCCCGCCAGGGTGATCACGTACTGGCGGCGCGGCGCGGTATGCCAGTCGATGAAGTAGTCGGGCGAGTTGCGGCGGAACTGCACGCTGGTGACCGGCACCGGCTCCGACAGCTCGGTCGTGGCCCGCGCCTGCATCAGCGGCACATCGAGCTCCTCGGCGTGGGTCTGGCCGTCCTCGCCGGTGTAGATCCGCGTGACCTTGATCGGCGTCCGCTCCTGCGCCGCCGCCGGCTCCGGTGCGAACCAGCGCACGCCCCCGGCGACCAGCAGCGTCGGAATCCAGCCCAGTACCAGCACGCCCTGCAGCCATCTGTTCATCGTCTTCTCCTTCTTGGACGGGGCTGCGCCCCGAACCCCCGGCGTCCGCTTGCGGGGACCCCGACGCCCCGCGCCGCTCCCGCCGAGGCGCGCCGTGCGCGGCCGGGGGCCACTCCACCCGCCCGGTGCCCCCCGCTTCAGACGGGGCTGCGTAGCGCCGGGCGGTGCCGAGTGTATCGCAACCGCCGGAACGGATCAGCGGGCGCTGCGGCGGATCTGCTCCACGAACTGCGCGGGATCGGTTGTCGGCAGGTCGCAGACGCGATTCTC
Organism: Vicinamibacterales bacterium; assembly: GCA_965222265.1. Taxonomy (GTDB): domain Bacteria; phylum Acidobacteriota; class Vicinamibacteria; order Vicinamibacterales; family UBA8438; genus JAAXGX01. The sequence continues at coordinate 1,484,443 of CBDCTP010000003.1, read as the reverse complement.
GCAGACGTAGGCCGTGGCCTGCCCGCCCCTGGCGTACTTGCCCGCGAGCAACGGGACGACGCGCGCCTGCTCCTCGAGATCGGGACCCTCGACAGCCACCGCCAGGATGCGGTTCGGAAGGAACGTCGCGCCGAGTCGAGCCAGGAACGGATCGGCTTCGCGGCGGGCCGTGGGCGTGACGATGATCACTTCCTTCGGCGTGTCGAGCCGATAGTCGAGGGCGAGCAGCATCTCGGCCGCCGCCGTGGGCGCCCGGTTCAGCGTGGAGGCAAAGGCTCCCAGCGCGCGCTCCGCGCGCGTGCGGAACCGGTCGTCGCCGGTGAAGTCGTGCAGGCGCACCAGATTGAGAAGCTGCGCGGCGTTGCCGGACGGCTCGGCGCTGTCGTAGTGCGGCTTCTCCCGCGCCAGCAGCGGATCGGCGCCGGAAGGCGTCCTGTAGAAACCGCCGGCGGTCCGATCCTCGAAGTCCGCCTCGAGGACCGCGTCGAGCGCGAGCGCCGCCCGCAGCCAGCGGGTGCCGCCGCTGGCCTCGAACAGGTCGAGCAGGCCGCCGATCAGGAACGCGTAGTCGTCCAGGTACCCGGGCTGGCCGCCGGCGTTCCCGACGACGCTGCGGACCAGCCGGTCGCCGTCCCGCGCCCGGGCGAGAAGGAAATCCGCGGCACCGGCGGCGCGGTCGGCGTAGGCCGGGACGTGCAGCACCATGGCGGCCCGCGCGAAGGCCGAGATCATCAGGCCGTTCCAGGCCGTGAGGATCTTCTCGTCGCGCAACGGCGCCGGGCGCCGGGCGCGGGCGCCGTACAGGCGATCGCGCGCCGCGTCGATGCGCCGCTGCAGAGCGGCCGGCGCCACGCCGAGCTCGCGCGCCAGCTCGACCTCGCCGCGGGGCCGGTGCAACACCGTGCGGCCGTCGAAGTTGCCGGCGGCCGTCACGCCGAAGTACGGCTCGACCAGGCGTGCGGCGTCCGCGCCGATGGCCGCCTCGATCTCCGCGGGCGTCCAGGTGAAGAACCAGCCTTCCTCGCGCTCCCCGCCGGGTGCCAGGCTGTCGGCATCCGTCGCCGAGTAGAAGCCGCCGCCGGGCGCGGTCATCTCGCGCTCGACGTAGCGCAGAATCGAACGGACGACCGCGGCGAAGTCCTCGCGGCCGGTGACCTGGTACGCCTCCAGGTAGGCCAGCGCCAGCAGCGCGTTGTCGTACAGCATCTTCTCGAAGTGCGGCACCAGCCATTGCGGATCGGTGGCGTAGCGGTGGAACCCGCCGCCAATCTGATCGTGCATGCCGCCGGCCGCCATCCGCTCGAGCGTGGTCGTCACCATGCCGAGCAGCTCGAGGTCGCCCGTCCGCCGGTGCTCGCGCAACAGGAACCGGAGCGGCAGGCTGGCCGGGAACTTCTGCGGTCCCCGGATGCCGCCGAACTCCGAGTCGAACTCGGCGCGGTAGATGGCCGCGGCCCGGCGGAGCGGTCCGTCGTCGGCTACCGCGGCGCCGGCGGCGGGCGGCGTCAGGTGCGCCCGGATCTCGTCGACCACCTGGCCGGCGACATCGGTCACCCGCTCGGGCTGGCGGTCGTACGCCTCCTTCAACCGCTCGAGGAGCGTCAGCAGCCCGATGGCGACGCCGCGGTCCCCGTCGCGGGCGGGAAAGTAGCTGCCGCCGCTGTACGGCTGCCGGTCCGGCGTCAGCCATAGCGTCATGGGCCAGCCGCCGTTCCCCCGTGTGAAGAGCTGGACCGCGCTCATGTAGATCGCGTCGAGGTCGGGACGCAGCTCCCGATCGACCTTGACGGCGACGTAGTGCGCGTTGAGGTAGCGCGCGATCTCCAGGTCGTCGAACGACTCCTCCTCCATCACGTGGCACCAGTGGCAGGTGGAGTAGCCGATGGAGAGCAGGACCGGCCGCCCGAGCGCGCGGGCCAGCGCGAACGCCTCGTCGCCCCAGGGAAACCAGTTGACCGGGTTGTGGGCGTGCTGCCGCAGATAGGGGCTCGACTCCAGCAGCAGCCGGTTGACGAACAGCGGGGTCCCGTCGCCGCGCAGGTGCTGCGTGCGCGGCACGTAGTCGGCCGGGCGCGCCTCCCACGCGGCGCCGAGCGCGCGGTCCAGCGCCGCGTCGAACGGCTCGGCGCCGGGGAGCGTGGCGGCAAGCCCGTGCTCGCCGAGCTGGGCGGTTCCCTCGGTGACCGCGCAGGCGGCCAGCACGGCCAGCAGCAGGATGGCGCCGGGTGTGGACTTCATGGGGACTGCTCCCGCACCGCGCAGCGCGACCCGTTGGAATCTAGCTCTGGCGGGCCGGGTTGACCTTGCGGTAGACGTCTACGGCGCGCGCGGCCATCGCTTCGGCGGTGTAATGCTCCCGGACCCCGGCCGCGCCCTGTCGTCCCAACTCCTCGCGGTGCGCGGGGTCCGCCGCCAGGCGTTCGAGCGCCGCGCCGAGGGCCTCGACGTCGTCCGGCGGCACGAGCATGCCGCCGCCGGTGCGCTCGACGAACTCCGTGTACGTGCCGCGCCGCGGGACGACGGTGGGCACGCCGCACGCCATTGCCTCGAGCAGCGCCAGGCCCTTCGGGTCGTCGTAGGCCGCCGGCACGGCGAGCATGTCGAGCCGGCCGAGGAACTCGAGCTTCCCGGCCCGGTCCAGCTTGCCGTGGTACGTGATCTCCCCCTCCAGCCCCCAGTCGCGCGCCTGGTCCAGGATGGAGTCGAGGTACGTCTGGTGCGCGGGCGACAGGTAGCCGGCGACCTCGACGGAGCCGCGCTCGATCTTGCCCGCCTCTCGCAGCCGGCGATACGCCTCGCACAGCACGTGCAGGCCCTTCTCCGGCGCCACCCGCCCGAAGTGGCCGATGGTCAGGCCGTTGTTGCGCGCCGGCGTCCGGGGTTCGTAGCCGTCCAGGTTGATCCCCAGCGGCACGACATCGATCTTGGCGCCCGGGATGCCGGCCAGACGGCTCATCCGCTCGGCGCAGTAGTCGCTGACGGCGACGAAGCGGTCGACGTACTGCGAATGCTCGGCAATCAGGGCCAGCGCGCGGCTGTGATGCGGCTCCGGGAGCTGGCCGAGGAAGATGTCCTCGCCCTGCAGCGTGCAGCAGACCGGCGCTCCCAGCGCCTCCCTGAGCGGCCGCGCCAGGGCAATCAGCATCGAGTTGGAGATGTCGATGACGTCCGGCGCCGGCTGCTCCACCAACCAGTGGAGCAGCTTCTCGATCTCCTTCGATTGCCGCCCGTCCCGGCCTTCCAGCACCGACACCGTCAGGTCCCCCAGATGCTCGGGGCTCGTCTGCACGGCCCGGTCGGCCAGCGCGCGGATCAGCCAGGGCGCCTCCCACAGGCGGTCGACCAGCCACGGGGTGTGCCGGAAGAGCGACAGGTGCTGCTCCAGGTAGACGCTGATGCCCCCGTAGAACACCCGGTCGGCGCTGACGTTGTCCTCGTCGGTCAACAGGGGGGTGTACAGGGGCAGCAGCAGCACGTCGTGCCCCGCCGCCGTCAAGGCCTTGGCCAGCGCGTTGTCCCGGATGCAGCTGCCGCAGTACATCCCGCCGGCGCCGGCCGTAATGTAGGTGATCCGCATGTCGAGTGAATGCCTAATTTACCCTACTTCCGTGGTGATACCATAGCCGGATGATGAAACTGATCCGCAACGCTTTCCTGCTTCCCATCCTCGTGGTTGCCGCCGGTGCCGCGCTGGCCGCGCAGATTCCCGCGCCGGACGACGTCGCCGCCGCGCCCGCCGACGCCGAGACCTCGGCATCCGGGCTGGCCAGCAAGGTGATCGAGGCCGGCTCGGGGTCCGTGCACCCGACCGGGACCAGCAACGTGACGGTCCACTATACGGGATGGACCACCGACGGCCGCATGTTCGACAGCTCGGTCGCGCGCGGACAGCCTTCGATGTTCCCGCTCAACCGCGTCATCCGCGGCTGGACCGAGGGCGTGCAGCTGATGGTCGTCGGCGAGAAGCGGCGCTTCTGGATTCCCGAGGAGCTGGCCTACGGCGGCCGCCGCGACCCGCGCGGGATGCTCGTCTTCGACGTCGAGCTGATCGCCATCCAGTAACGGAGGAAGAACGTGGCGTCGGGTCACCCCGTCACCCGCCGGCGGTTCGCCCGTGTCGGTGCCCTGGGCGCGGCGGGTCTGTCGCTCGGCACGGTGGTGGGGGCCGACCCGGCGGGGGTGGTCCCGGCGCTGCGCTCGGCGCTGCTGATGGAGCTGGCGCTCGATGTCGCCGGCACCCACGCTGCCGGGCCGCGGCGGATCATCCCCGTGACGGGCGGCACGTTTCGGGGGCCGCGGCTGCGCGGGCACGTGCTGAGCGGCGGGGGCGGCTGGCGCATCGACCGCCCGGACGGCGCCGGGGAGTTGAACCTGCGCGCCACGCTCGAGACCGACGACGGCGAGCTGATCTACCTCTGGTCGCGCGGCATCGCCCACAGGGCCGCCGGCGGGGAGCCGTACGTGCGCACGACGCCGGTGTTCGAGACCGCCTCGGCGCGTTACGGCTGGCTGAACCGGCTCGTCGCCGTGGGGGTGGGTCGGGACGAGCCTGAACGCGCCTCGTACCGCGTGTACGAGATCCTCTGAGCGCCGCGGGCGCAATCCGGCCGCACAGCCTACTGCGTCGAGATGGCGCTCCGGCCGCCGCGCAGCACGTACTTCTGAATCTTTCCCGTTGCCGTCTTGGGCAGCGCTGCGACGAACTCGAACGCGCGCGGTACCTTGAAGTGGGCCATCTGCTCGCGGGCGAACGCGGTCAGCTCCGCCGCCGTGGCCGCCGCCCCGTCCGCCAGCACGACGAACGCGTGGGGGCTCTCCCCCCACTTCTCGTCGGGCATCCCGACCACGGCGATCTCCTGCACGGCCGGGTGCCGCATCATGATGCCCTCGACCTCGATCGACGAGATGTTCTCGCCGCCGCTGATGATGACGTCCTTGAACCGATCCCGGATCTGCACGTAGCCGTCCGGGTGCACGACGGCGGCATCGCCGCTGTGGAACCACCCGCCGCGCATGGCCTCGGCGGTGGCTGCCGGATCGTCGTAGTAGCCCGCCATCACCACGTTCCCGCGCACGACGATCTCGCCCAGGGTCTCGCCGTCGCGCGGCACCTCGTTGCCGTCGTCGTCGACGACGCGCAGCTCGCCCGACGTGACCAGCTCCACCCCCTGGCGCGCCTTGAGCGCGGCGCGCTCCTCGAGCGTGCACGCATCGTGCTCCGGCCGCGGCTCGCACACCGTGATGAACGGGGCCGTCTCGGTCAGGCCGTAGACGTGCAAGAGCTCCCAGCCGAACTCCCCCTCCACGCGCTGGATGGTGGCGGCGGCCGGCGGCGCCCCCGCGGTCATCACCCGCACGCCGCGCGGCACCGCGCCGCGCACCGCGGCGGGCGCGTTCGCCAGCGTGATGAGCACGGTCGGCGCCGCGCACAGCATCGTGATCGCCTCGTCCCGGATCAGCCCGAACGCGCGGGCCGGATCGACCTGCCGGAGGCAGACGTGGGCGCCGCCGACCGCGGTCACGACCCAGGGGAACGTCCAGCCGTTGGCATGGAACATCGGGAGCGTCCAGAGGTACCGGTCCCGGCAGTCGAGCGGATCGTGAATCAGCGTCCCGACCACGTTCATGTACGCGTTGCGGTGGGTGATCATCACGCCCTTCGGCCGTGAGGTCGTGCCGCTGGTGTAGTTGATGGTCAGCAGGTCGCGCTCGTCGATCGCCGGCCGCTCGACGTCGTGCGGCGCCGCGGCGGCCAGCAGCTCCTCGTAGTCTTGCCACCCCTCGCGAGCGCCCTCCAGGGCGACGGCATGCTCGAGGCCGGGACATTCGCCGCGGATGCCGTCGACGAGCGCCAGGTAGTCGGCGTGCGCGCAGACCACCCTGGCGCCGCTGTGCCGCAGGATGTACTGCACCTCCGCGGCGTTGAGCCGGTAGTTGATGGGCACCAGCACGGCGCCGACCTGCGGCACGCCGTAGAACGACTCCAGGTTGGAGGCGGTGTTCGGCGAGAGGTACGCCACCCGGTCGCCCTGCCCGACGCCGAGCCGCTGCAGCGCCGCGGACAACCGATCGCAGCGCTCGAAGAACTGCGCGTAGGTGCGGCGCACCTCGCCGTCGACCACCGCCTCGCGCTCCGGGTACAGCGCACGGGCGCGGCGCATGAACTCGAGCGGCGTTAGCGGAGTTTCCATCGGGCTGCGCGGCGCCGGCCCGCGGAGCCGCGGGCCGGCTGCAGATCCGCCTACTGCTGGTCGGTCGTCCGGCCGCGCTGCCCCACGGTGTTGCGCAGCACGCCGACGCCCTCCAGCTCGATCTCGACGACGTCGCCCGGCTGAATGGCGCTCGTCGTGCCGGGGGTCCCGGTGAAGATCATGTCACCCGGCTCGAGCGTGATGTACCGGCTCACGTAGCTGACGATGGCGGCGGAATCGAAGATGAGATCCTTCGTCCGCTGCGACTGCATCACCTCGCCGTTGACGCGCGTCTGGAGCAGCACGTCGTCGTAGTCGACGCCGGCGGCCATCACCGGGCCGACCGGTCCGAACGTGTCGGCCCCCTTCGCCCGGAACCACTGCAGGTCGTTGCGCTGCCAGACACGCTCGCTCACGTCGTTGCCCGGCGCCACCGCGAAGATGTGGTCATCGGCATCGGCGGCCGCCACGTCGTGCGTCGTCTTGCCGATGATGAGCACCATCTCCCCTTCGTAGTGCAGGTCGGTGGCGTCCTCGTAGTACGTGATGACGCCCTCGTGGGGGATGACCGACGTGGGATACTTCGAGAAGATGCCGGGATACTCGGCCTCGGGCGTGTCGCCGAGGTGGCTCCGGTAGTTGAAGCCGACCGCGATCACCTTGCTCGGGGCGGTCGGCGCGAGCAGCCGGACCTGGTCCAGCGCCACCGTGTTGCCGCTGCGCTCGGGCGAGGCGAACACGTCCCCGCGCAGCTCGTGAATGGTCTCGCCGTCGAGGACGCCGTACGACACGCTGTCCTCGTGCTCGTACCGGACGTACTTGGTCACGCCCTGCGCGAGCGCGCCGGTCGTTCCCGCCAGCAGCAGCGCCGCCACGAACAGGCTGGTTACGCGCATATCTCCCCCTTCGTTGAACCCGTTGAACCGAAGCCCTGCAATATAGCACCCGGCCCGTGCGCGCGTCGAGTGGCCGCCCCGAGCGGTAGTGCCTCAGTTTGGGTCCTTTTTCTTGTACGGCCCCCGCGGCCCGGCCGGCGGCGTCCGCTCCTCGATGAGCCCGACGATCCACTCCATGTCCCTCAGCGTTTCCGTCAGCCCGGCCGCCTGCGCCGGCGACGTCCTGATCGTCTTGTGGATGCGGCACCAGTTCGCATACGTCAGGTAGAGCGCGAACGAATGGATCTGGTTCTCCAGCTTCTTCGAGAAGGCGTTGGTCAGCCGCGTGAACCGGCGGATGCCCATGCGGATGTTTAGGTTCTGGCGCTCTACGTAGCTCGTCGAGATGTGCTTCGGGTCCGGGTCGCCCTGCACCGGCCGGGGAACCGCGCCCAGGCACGCGGGCGGGCTGTAGCGCTGCTCGCCGGCAGGCTCGCGGCCGTAGAGCTTGATGAGCTGGCTGAAGTCGACATCCGCGCCGAAGGCATCCTCCACGGCGTTCGGGTAGACGTTCAGACCGTCCGTTGTGAGCTGCACACGGCTCGCCAGACGGCCGTGCAGGTCATCCATGAGGGTGTAGGCGCTCCCGGAGTCCCGAGGTCCCACGAGCCACGAGATGACCAGCTTCGAGTCGGCCTCGATTGCCGTCCACGTCCAGCAATCGCCAGCGCCAGACGGCGCCTTCCTCGCCCGCTCCACGTTCTTCTGCTTGGCGTAGACGAAGCTCCAGATCTCGTCGACCTGGACGCGTTTCGCCGCGACGTTCCGCACGGCCGCGTCGTGGTGCGCGGCGCAGGCGTTGCCCGCGTCGACCAGGAGCTTCGAGACCGTGTTGATCGAGGCGCCCGTCAGTCGGCTGATCGACCGGATCGAGGCGCCCTCGACCAACAGGTGCAGGATGCGCGCGCGGTCGGTCCGTTGCAGCCTGTTCATGTTCATAATGATACAGGATGCACGGTACAATGTTAAAGTTTATCTCGTATTTCAATCAGTACGCGCTCGATGCTGTCGAGCTTGTCGAGCTTCCTGTCCATGCTTTCCAGCCTGCCGTCGATGCGGTCGAGTCGCGTAGCGATCGCGTCCAAGGCCGCCGGGATGGACGCTAAGGCCGCCTGCTGGTCCGAGAGACGGTCGTAGACATCGCGCAACGTAGGTTCGGGCACCGTCATGGCACTCTACTCGCAGACTTGGCCGTCGCCGTCGCCGTCCCGCATGAACTGGTAAAGCGGGTGGTCGCGCGTCACGGGGATCGGCGCGCCACAGCTCGAGGCCCGAGCCTCAGCGCAGGTGACGCGGCCGTTTCCGTTCGCGTCGCACCGCGCCAGCCATTGCTGCGGCGTGGTCGGTTCCTGCCCCTGGGCCGCGGTCATCATGCCTGCCACCAGCAGGGCGAGCAGGGTCATCGTCAGCTTCGTCTTCATGGGTGGCTGTTCTCCTCATCCCCCCGCTGCCAGCGTGCGTCGGATGCGCGCTTCGCGCTGGCGCGGCGCTCGTCGGGTGTCAGCTTGGCGGCCCGCGCCTTCGCCGCCTTGCTCGCGCGGCGGCTGTCGGCAACCGGGTCCGGGCGGGCCGGCGGCTCGAACGTCTCCTCGATCTCATGGGTGGCGAGCTTCCCAATGTGGACGCCGGCCGCCACCGGGTCGGCCGGGCGCCACTGGCCCTGGGGTCCTTTCGGCATCTGTCCTCCCTCTCCGCATTCGACTGTAATCGTATCGAATCGTATCGAAAACAGTCTCCCAGTGCTACAGTGGGCCTGCCACTCGATACGGCGTGTCGACCCGACATCGGGTCGCCGTCGGATACAACACCCACGCCAGCGGGGAAGAAGGCGGGAGCCCGCACGCGCCACGTGCGTATCGAGTGGCATCCGGCCCGGTGACCAATTCTGGTCGGCCGGCAGGGAAGGCCCCCATGCGCAGGCGGCTCGCTGTCGTCGTCGCTCTGTCCACACTCGCCACTGCCGCCGCCCAACAAGAAGGCCCCTGGGGAATCTCTGAGGGCATCTTCGTAGGATTGTCGAACATCGAGGAGGCGGAGGTAAACGTCCCGTTCAAGGACGAGGATCTGTTCTCGACCATCGAACGGAACTTCTGCCTGGAACGCGGAACGTACGTGCTGACCCTGAGCGCCGAGGAGGTTGCCACGGCGTCCATCTACCGCTACGCCCAAGCCCCCGGTCCTGAACGGCCCGCGGTCGCGCTGGCGGCCGTGTTCGAGGGCCGCGGGCGCACCTGGGACTCGTTCAAGGTGCTCGCCGAGGTCGCGTGCTTCGAGCTCGCCCTCCGGTGGAGCGGCCATGTCCGGCTCTACCGCCTAGTCGTCGGGGTCAGCCGGCATGGGGAGTAGCGGGGTGTTCCGCTCCCTCACCAAGCGCGACTGCTGGCACTTCTGCGTCAACTGCCCCGCGTGGCCCTGGCACGGCTACGAGGAGGCCAACTCGCCACCGCGCGCGCGCTGGTGCAAGACGTGCGTCCGACTCTACGTCGCGGGGACGGGCGAGCTCGAGGACCTGCCGTTCGTCCTCGGGGAGCCGACCAGCGTGTTCAACGCGCTGTGCGACGCCTTCTCGGCCGACGAGCTCGACCTGCGGCAGCGCGGCTGAGTGCCGGCGCAAGGCTGCTCGCCGCAGAAGATGCACCAGCGCGACGAGCGCCTGGGCAGAATCGGGTAGCCGGTGAGCGGGTCGAATCGGATGGACCGGGGGCGGGGCCGTGCGGTATTCTCAGCCACAGCTTCACTCCATCGGCCGGCCTTGAACCCTGGGGAGGGGGGCCGGCGGGAAACGAGTTCAGCAAACGCCCCGGCGCCAACCGGGGCGTTTGCACGTACCGTGCCGGATCAGGATATCATCTTTTCAAACTGAGGCACTACCCCCCGAGCGGCCCGATGGTATGGTCGGAAGCATGAACGCGACGCAAGAGACGAACACCGCGCTGCTCGCGCGGGATCAGGCGCATCTGGTCCATCCGCTCCACGAGCCGGCGCTGCACGCGCAGGGGCGGGTCTGGGCCAAGGGCGAGGGCGCCGTCCTGACCGACGCGGACGGCCGGGAATGCATAGACGGGCTGGCGGGGCTGTGGAACGTCACGGCGGGGCACGGCCGGCGCGAGCTGGCGGAGGCGATGCGGGCGCAGGCCGAGACGCTGGCCTACTGCTCGGCGTACAGCGGCAACTCGAATCCCCGCGCCATCGAGCTGGCCGAGCGGCTGGCCGCGCTGTGCTACCCCTCGATCAACCACTTCTTCTTCACCAGCGGCGGCGGCGAGGCCACCGAGAGCAGCATCAAGGCGGCCCGCGCCTACTGGAAGCTCAGGGGGCGCCCGGAGAAGACGAAGGTCATCTCCCGCACCGACGCCTACCACGGCGTGACGCTGGCCGCGATGAGCGCGACCGGCATCTCGCCCTACTGGCCGCTGTTCGAGCCGCGCGTGCCGGGGTTCGTGCACATCCCCTCGCCGTACCCGTACCGCTACGAGGCGCCGGCGGGCGCCAGCCAGGGTCTGGCGGCGGCCGACGAGCTGGAGCAGGCGATCCTGCGGGAAGGCCCGGAGACCGTCGCGATGTTCATCGCCGAGCCCGTGCAGGGCGCCGGCGGAGTGATCGTGCCGCAGGACGACTACTTCCCGCGGATCCGCGCCATCTGCGACGAGTACGACGTGCTGTTCGTCGCCGACGAGGTGATCACCGGCTTCGGCCGCACGGGCCTCCTCTTCGCCCTGGATCACTGGGGCGTGCAGCCCGACCTCGTCCAATTCGCCAAGGCCGTTACCTCCGGGTACTTTCCCTTCGGGGGCATCGGCATCGGCGACGCGGTCATGGAAGTCCTGCAGGACGCCGGCGGGCCCTGGATGCACGCGTTCACGTACAGCGCCCACCCGGTCGGCTGCGCCGTCGCGCTGCGGACGCTGCAGATCATCGAGAGCGAGCGCTTCCCCGAGCAGGCGGCCGCCAAGGGCCGCTATCTCCTGGATGCCTTGCGGGCCGCCCTGGCCGGCCACCCGCACGTCGGCGACATCCGTGGCAAGGGGTTGATGTGCGCCGTCGAGCTCGTCGAGGACAAGGCCACGAAGCAGTCATTCCCGGCCGGCGCGAAGGTCGGCCCGCGCGTGCTCCGCGCGGCTCTCGAACGCGGCCTCCTCAGCCGCGTGAAGGGCGACAGCTACGTGCTCGCGCCCCCCATCGTCATCACGCACGAGCAGCTCGACCGCTCCGTCGCGATCCTGGCCGAGGCCATCGAGGCGGTGCTGGGCTGAGCCAGCCCGCCGGCCGACCACTATAATCCCCGCGTGTCGACACAGCCGCTCTCCGGAGAAGACAGAGAAGAGGTCGCGCACGAGCGCGAGCTCGCCGCGCGCTACGCGGCGCTGCAAGCGCAGGGCCTCCGGCTCGATCTGACCCGCGGCAAGCCGAGTCCCGAGCAGCTTGCCCTGGCCGACGCGCTCGACGGCGCGCTCGACGGCGACTACCTCGGGCCGGACGGCGTCGATGTCCGAAACTACGGCGGGCTCGACGGCCTGCCCGCGGCGCGGCGGCTGGGCGCCATGCTGCTCGGCGTGCCGGAGGGCGACGTCATCGCGGGCGGCAACGCGAGCCTCACGTTCATGTACCAGTACCTGCTGAACGCCTGGCTGCAGGGGTCGCTGGGCCCCGAGACCGCCTGGCGGCGCGAGGGCGAGGGGCTCAAGTTCCTGTGCGTGGTGCCGGGCTACGACCGGCATTTCACCATCACGGAATCGCTCGGCTTCGAGCTGATCAACGTGCGGATGCTCGCCGACGGCCCGGACATGGACGAGGTCGAGCGGCTGGTGGCAAGCGATCCGCTGATCAAGGGCATCTGGTGCGTCCCGAAGTATCAGAATCCGACGGGCCATACCTACTCGGACGCCGCCGTCGGGCGCCTGGCCCGCCTCGGCACGATGGCCGGGCCGAACTTCCGCATCATGTGGGACAACGCCTACGCCGTGCACGACCTCTACGACGACCCGCCGGTGCTGCTCGACATCCTGGCGTGCTGCCGCGAGGCGGGCACGGAGAACAGCGTCGTCATCTTCGGCTCCACGTCGAAGATCACGCGCGCCGGCGGCGGCGTGGCCTTCCTGGCGGCCTCGCCCGGCAACCTCGCGCAGCTCAGGAAGCATCTCGCGGTGCAGACGATAGGACCCGACAAGCTGAACCAGCTCCGGCACGTCCGCTTCCTGCCCGACCGCCGCGCGATCGGCGCGCTGATGCGCCGGCATGCCGCCATCATGCGGCCCAAGTTCGAGAGGGTGCTGCGGCACCTCGACGAGGGCCTGACGGGGATCGCCACCTGGACGCGGCCGCGGGGGGGCTACTTCGTGTCGGTCGACGTGCCGCGCGGCACGGCCCGCGAGGTGGTCCGGTTGGCGGGTGAAGCCGGCGTGAAGCTGACCCCGGCCGGGGCGACGTTTCCGTACGGGCGCGACGCGGACGACGCGAACATCCGGCTGGCGCCCACCTATCCCGGCCTCGACGAGATCGAGCAGGCCATGCCCGTGTTCGTCACCGCGGTCAGGCTGGCCGACGTCCGCCGGCGGCTAGCGTAGGCACCGGCGGCGGCCCGGCGTGCTCCGTCACGTAGTCCGCAACCCGGGCGAAGTCGGCCTCGATCGGGATGCCGCCCGGAAGCCCCGGGATCTCGGCGGCCGACCGCAGGTGCGCCACGCACGGCCGGCCGTAGCGCACCGCCAGCCGGGCCTCGCTCGCCGTGCCCGTCCCGCCGGGCAGCAGGATGACGACCGTCGACGTCAGGACGTTGACGTGGTTGCGCGAGGTCGGCTCGTCGCCGGCCGGCCCGCCGCTGTCGAGGTGCGCGCGGATCGGAATCTCGACCCAGCGGTTGGGATACCCGGGCAGGGGCGTGCCGGGCCGGCCCGGCACCGACGGCACGACGCCGAGCGCCAGGCCCGCTCGGTCCGGCACCGCGACGAACGCCTCGGTCACCGCCGCCATCACGCCTCCGCCGCCGCCGGTCAGCAGGTGATAACCCTGCCGTGCGACCCACACCCCGACCCGCCGCGCGCGCTCGGCGTGCGCGTTCGCGTGCGAGCCCATCACCCCCACGACGGGGCGGCGGCCGGGACGTATAATGCGGGGAGTCATGGCGTGGCGGATACCGCTGGTCGCGCTCCTCCTGGCGCTACCGGCTTGCGGCGCGGAGGGGATCGGCGGAGCCGGAGCCGAGACGGTGGAGCTGACCGTCGCGCACCGCTCCGAGTGGCGCCAGCTCTGGCTGGAGGGCGAGACGAACCTGCCGGACGGGGCGTACGTCAACTACCGCGTGACGCACGAGGCGGCCCACACCATCGAGGTCGCGGACTGGCCGGCGACGAACCTCATCGAGTCGGGACGCAGCGCCGTGCAGGACGGCACCTACTGGGCCCGCATCAGCACGTTCAACTGGCCGCCCGGCGCGGTGCGCGTGGTCGTCCAGTTCCCGCTGCCGCCCCAGCCTCCCGACGTCGTCGCGCGTTACGGCGAGTTCGGCGAGCGCCTGGGCGGCGAGCACGTGGCGGAGCTGCGCGGCATGAAGACGATCCAGGTCGAGCACGCATTCGAGCACCGCCGCTGAGGACCCCCCTACTGCTCGCGGGCGCGCGCTCCGCTCAGCATGTTCACGATCGCGTAGTTGCCCTCGTGGCAGGCGTACTCGAACAGCGGCCCGTCGAGCGCCACCATCGGCGTCGCCGCCGTCCAGGGCCGCTCGAACGTGGTCGGGTCGATCACCGTGAACCGGTAGTCGATCGTGTCGGTGTCGACGCGCGTGAAGCGCTCGATCAGGCGCATGTGCCGGCCGGTTCCATAGACGGTGTTGGAGGAGCGCCGCTCGAACACCTTGTCGGTCAGGTTGGTCGTCTCGACGACGAGCGTGTCCCCCTCCCAGTAGCCGCGCGAGTCGCCCAGCCACAGGTGGATCGACGGGTCGATGTGCGGGCGCCCGTCGAGCGGAATGACCCGCGTGTCGTGGATCATCTCCGCCCGCAGCACCACGTGGCCGGGCGTCTGCAGAATCAGGTAGTTGTGGTTGTAGAAGCCCGGCATCATCGTCCCGGGCATCCCGCGCGTGATGCACCGCTCGTAGATGTTCACGTCCTCCCAGGTGGTGGGGTACGACGCGGCATCGCGTACGGCCGCCAGGGCGCCCATTCGCGCCCGCTCCCTGGTGGTAATCGCCGGCAGCCTGCCGCTGGGCGGATCGACGATCCAGGACGTCTGGTCGGTGCGCACGCCGCGCTCGAACCAGAAGTTGTTGTACGCGCCGGTGCTGCCGGGCGGCGGCGGACGGTCGGCGTTGCGGATCGCCTCCGCGTCGAGCTCCGCGCGCTCCTCGTCGGTGAGCCGCGCCCTGCCGGCCAGCTCGTCGGGCCGCTCCAGCGGCGTGGTGGTGGTATTGGTCCAGCTGCCCTGCAGGTCGGGATCGCCCCACGGGGTGCGGAACGTGTCCTGCGCCTCGGCCGGGACCGGCGCCAGCAGCAGCAGCGCGATGCCGGCGGCCGGCACGCACGGCGACGGGAGCCAGCGGTGTCGCATCGCGATTCTCCTCAGACCGGCGTGTACGCCAGCCAGCGCCGCGAGTTGTCGACCAGGATCTTGTGAATCGTCTCGTCGGGCACGCCGAAGTAGCGCAGCTTCGGCACGAACTGGATGAGCACCGTGGAGAAGCCGTTGCCCCAGTTGGCCTTGATCTGCGCCGTGTTGGCGAAGTCGGCCGACAGCAGGACGTGGTCCTCGTAGCCGGCCTCGATCATGTTCAGGACCATGTCCACCTTCTGCCGCTCCGGAATGAACGAGGACGACATCCGGTGCCCCACCGTGTCGAAGCCGACGAACGCGCCGCGGCGGGCGATCTCCTTGTGGGTCTCCCAGGTCGGATCGTCCGAGCGCTTGACGGTCGACTGGTGGCCGATGCAGAGGTGGGCCATGTCGACGCCCTGCGCCTCGTAGATGTCGAGCTGATCGATCGCGCAGGTCGGACAGCTCTCGTGCGGGACGTGCGTGAAGATGGGCAGCCCGGTCTGCCCGTGCACCTGGGCGGTCGCGGCAATCACCTTGCGCTCGTCGTCGTGCATGGCCGGAAACGAGCTGCCGACCTCGCCCAGCGCGCCCCAGCGCTCGCGCGCGGCCTGCGCGACCATGTGCGCCGTGATCTCCTCCTGCGGCATCGCGATGATCTCTTCCGGGTAGCGCGCCTGCAGGAAGTAGCTGCCCCCGAGGACGACGTGCACGTCGGAACGCGTGGCCATGGCCCGCAGGTTCTCGAGCTGTTGCGGCGTGCGCGGCCCGACCGACGAGTCGACGATGCAGCTCACGCCGTCGAACTTCGCCATCTGCAGCTCCTCGACCAGCAGGTCCACCATCTCGTCGTTGGTGGGCGGCGGCGGCTCGGGCGTGCCGGGCGCCCGCGGCGCGGCCGGCGGGCTGGCGTAGTCGAAGGCCAGGTGCTCGTGAAACAGCGTCGCCCCGTCCGCCAGCGCGTCCGGCGACAGGTCCTCCAGCAGGGTGCGGACGACGGCGCCCTGCGGGAACGTCACCTGGGACGCACCAGCCGCAGGCGGCAGGGCCCGTGCGGCAGCGGCGGCAGCGCGGACGCCTCCGGCCAGTCCCAATCCGGCGCCGGCGGCGCCGATGCCCAGCATGCGCAACGCCTCCCGGCGGCCCGGGCGCACGGAACGATCATCGTGAATCGCCACGGTTGTCCTCCTCTCGCTGACGGGCAGCATCATACACGCAAACACGGGCGTCATCGTGTCGTGACGGATTTGACACCTGCGGGATCAGGAAGGGACAATTAACTGCTTGTCCATCGTGGATCGGCTTGTGTCAAGGAGATGTGGATGAACCAGCGTAGTTGTAACACAACCATCGCTCTACTCGGAGCGCTGGCCGGCCTGCTGCTGGCGCCTCTGCCGGCGGTCGCGCAGCAGATTGGCGGCACAGTCACCGACACCACGGGCGGCGTGCTGCCGGGCGTCACCGTTGAAGCGCGCAGTCCCGCTCTGATCGAGCAGGTGCGCACGGCCATCACCGACGGCAACGGACAGTACCTGATCGTCGCCCTCGAGGTGGGCACCTACGACGTCACGTACTCCCTGCCCGGGTTCGGCACGGTGTTGCGCGAGGGCGTCGAGCTCAGCAGCGGCTTCACGGCCAACATCGACATCCAGCTCAGCGTCGGCGACATCGAGGAGACCATCACCGTCTCGGGCGCCACGCCGGTGGTCGACATCCAGAACGTCGAGCAGCGGCAGATAATGGACCGGGAGGTCATCGACAGCATCCCGACCGGCAAGTCGTTCCAGTCCTATGCCCTGCTGGTTCCAGGCATGGGCGGCTTCGACAGCTACCTGACGAGCCTGTCGCAGGACCAGGGCGGCATCAGCGGCCAGACGCTGCAGCGGCTCGCCATCCACGGCGGCAACCAGGAGGACCAGCAGCTCGAGATCAACGGCATGGACGTCGGCGACTCGCTGACGCAGGGGGCCAACTACTCGGTCTTCCCCGACTCGAACTTCGAAGAGCTGGCGTACAACTACTCGGCCAGCCCGGCCGAGATCGAGTCGGGCGGCGTGCGGATCAACATGATCCCGCGCGAGGGCCGCAACGACTTCAGCGGCCACTTCTTCACGACCTTCGCCTTCCAGGGGCTCAACGCCGACAACGTCATGGGTGACGACGCGCTGCTGGCGGCGAACCCCGACCTCACGGCGACGCTGATCGACGAGATCTGGACGATCAACCCGGTGGTCGGCGGCCCGATCGTCCGCGATCGGGTCTGGTTCTTCGCGACGCACACCTCGCAGGCGGCCGACACGATCGCCGGCGGCGTTTTCCACGAGACGCCGGAGAGTCTGGCGAACCCAAGCGAATGGGGCATAGTCCAGGACTTCAACACCCCGGCGATCGACGCCACGACGATCCGCGAGCAGTCGATCAACTTCACCATCCAGGCGACGCAGCGGGACAAGTTCAAGCTGTACTGGACCAACAGCAGCACTGACCAGCCGCACCTGCTGCAGGGGCGCACGCTGTCGTCGATTGCCATCTCGCCGGCGGCCGCGTTGGGGGGCGAGATCCGCACCAACACGTACCAGGCCACCTGGACCCGGCCGCACACCAACCGCCTGCTGTTCGAGGCGGGCGCGTCGATGCTGCCGGTCCGCTACTACCTGCACCCGACGGAGTCGGCCAACCTCAACGTGCCGGGCGTGGTGTTCGTGCCCGGACCGTGGGCCACGCGCAACATGTCGGGCTGGTTTTCGGGCGCGCAGGAACGGAACAGTCCCAAGCACACCAACATGATCCGCGGGTCGGTGTCGTACGTTACCGGCAGCCACAACCTGAAGTTCGGAATGACCGGCTTGTGGCTGGGCGAGAACGCCATCAACTACAACCACCACCAGTGGTACCACGTCCTGGCGGTCGGCCCCGGGCCGATCCGGGCCACGTTCCGCACGCCGGCCTGGCAGATCAACCGCGCGCGCAACATGGGCATCTACGCCCAGGAGCAATGGACGCTCGACCGGCTGACGATCAACGCCGGCGTGCGCTACGACTACGAGGAGTCGAGCTACCCCGACCAGGCCACCCCCGGCATGAACACCTGGCTGCAGGGCGGGCGGGATCTGTTCATCGCGGGTGAGCAGGCGAACGGCTGGCGCGATCTCCAGCCCCGGCTCGGCGTGGCGTGGGACGTCCGCGGCGACGGGCGGACGGCGGTCAAGTTCAGCGCCCACCGCTACGGCAAGCGCAACTCGACGGACGTCGCCAACCTCCTCAACCCCGGCCTGAACAACCGCGCGATGAACCGGTCCTGGTCTGACTCCGGCTGCATCCCGCACGCGGGGTTGGGCAACACGGGTACCGCCTGGCAGAACAGCCTGTGGCCGGGGGAATGCATCGCCGGCGACGGCCTCGTACAGGGCAATCCGCTCATCAACGAGCCGAACGGGGAGTTGACGTCGGCCAATCCGACCCCGTTCTTCGGCAACCCGATCGCCACGACGTTCTTCGACGAGGCGTGGCGCTACGGCTGGGGCAACCGGCAATCGAACTGGGAGATCACCGCAAGCATCCAGCAGGAGCTGACGCCCGGCCTGTCGCTCGACGTCGGCTACTTCCGTCGCTCGTGGATCAACTTCTACGTGGAGGACGACCGGACTCTCGGCGCGGCGGACTTCGAAGCCTTCAGCGTGGACATTCCGCAAGGACTCCGGGACCTGAATCCGGACCTGCCGCAGTCGATCATGCTGTACGACCAGAGGCCCGAAACCATTGGGCGGCCGGACAACATCTTCACTGCGGCCAGCAACTTCGGTGACCAGAGCCAGAACTGGCACGGGTTCGACGTCACAATCGACGGCCGGCTCGAGAACCTGCTGATCCAGGGCGGCCTGAGCACCGGCGCCACCAGCACGAACGACTGCGATCTGGTCTCGGCCCAGCCGGAGATCCAGTTCAACGAGCGGCGCGCCACGACTCCGGTGACACCGCAGTCGTACTGCGAGGCAAACCACAACTGGCTGACGCAGGTCAAGTTCCTCGGGTCGTACACCCTGCCCGGTGACGTCCAGATTGCGGCGACGCTGCAGAACCAGCCGGGGCCTGCTCGCATCGCCGAGATGGTCTTCAGCGGCGCCACCCTCGTGAACGGGCGGCCGCATACGCAGGGCTCGATTGAGGCGAACGTCATCCCGCCCGGCTCCTGGTACGGCGACCGCTTCAACCAGTTCGACCTGCGGCTGACGAAGATCTTCCGGATGCCCGGCGGCACCCAGGTCCGGGCGATGTTCGACCTGTTCAACCTGTTCAACGCGAACGCGATCACGCGCGAGGCGCCGGGTTGGGGCTCCGCCACCGGCGCCGGCGCCGGCTATCTGGTGCCCCAGGTCACCATGGCGGGCCGGCTGGCCAAGTTCGCCTTCCAGTTCGACTTCTAGCTCGGCCCACGCTCCGGGGCCCGTCGGTCCCGGAGCCGCGGCGCAATCTTCAGGGGATGATCCTTCAGGGTCATCCCCTTTTTCTTTGCTCGGGTTTCCCTGGCGAAATCGGGGATTCTGGAAGGAGGAGGGTTGGCCGCGCGGCAGCGCGGCGAGACGGACGCCGGCGCTCGTCAGCGCCCGAGCGCGGCGGCGGCGATGGCGGCTATGGCGCCTGTCATCGCGAGCACGGTGGTGATCTGGATGCCGACCACCCAGAAGAACTGCCGCGACAGCTTCTGGTCGATCGTTTCGAGTCGCTGATCGAAACGCTGCTCCATCGCTTCGAAGCGCCGATCCATGGCTTCGAAGCGCCGGTCCATAGTCTCGAACCGCCGGTCGATGACCTCGAATCGGTGATCGATGGCCTCGAATCGCCGGTCGACGGCCTCGAAACCGCGGTCCAGGCGGCGACCGAGTTCCACGACTGCTTCACGCAGCCCCTCGATGCCGCGTGCGTTTTCTGCCACCTGATGCTCCACCAGAGTCAATCGTTCTTCGACCGTCTTCGCAGCCACCGCGACCTCCGCAGTATAGGCCGGCGCGCCAGCCCCGACAACGCCGGCTCCCGTGAGATGACAGCAGCAGGAAACATGCCAGCGCCCCATAGCCCAGCGCGCCGCGGCCCGCGACGCGGCGACTGCTAGAATCCACGGCGCGCATGTCCCCACGACGGCAGCGAGCGGCGCGGAAGGCCCGACAAGCAGGTTCGCAGGCCACGGCGCCGCACGCCGCGTCGGCGCGACCCACGAGCCTGCCGCCGGCGCGGGCGCTGGCGTGGCCCCTGGCGTTCACGCTGGCGCTGGCGGCCTTCGCGGCCGTCGGCGCGGTCCACCAACGGCCGCCGCTGCTGTGGGCGGTGCTGGGCGCTGCCGCGGTGCTGCTGGCGTGGAACGGCGCGCTGCTCGCCGCGGCGGTGCGGTCGGGGCGCCGGCTGGCCGTAGACATGGTGTTGCGCAAGCAGCACTACGTGCAGGCCTGCGCGCAGCTCTCCGTCTACCTCTACTGGGGCTGGTACTGGCGCGAGGTGTACGACTCCGCGCACCTGATCGCCGCGCAGCTCGTCTTCGCCTACGCGTTCGACATGCTGCTCACCTGGTCGCGGCGCGACCGCTACACGCTCGGCTTCGGCCCGTTCCCCATCATCTTCAGCATCAACCTCTTCATGTGGTTCAAGCCGGACTGGTTCGCGCTGCAGTTCCTGATGGTGGCGGTCGGCTTCGCCGTGAAGGAGCTGATCCGCTGGCACAGGGACGGGCGCCGGACGCACATCTTCAACCCGTCGTCGTTCCCGCTCGGCCTGTTCGCCGTGCTGCTGATCGCGACCGGCACGACGGACCTCACCTGGGGCCCCGAGATCGCCGTCACGCAGATCTTCCCGCCGTACATCTACCTGCTGATCTTCGCGGCGAGCCTGCCGGCACAGCTCCTCTTCGGCGTCGTGTCGATGACGCTGTCGGCAGTGGTCACGACGTACGCCTTCATCCTCGTCCACTTCGCGCTCACCGGCAGCCACTTCTTCAGCCCCGCCTCGCTCGGCGGCGGGGCCGTCCCGATCGCCGCGTTCCTGGGCATGCACCTGCTGTTCAACGATCCCTCCACGTCTCCGCGCACGGAGCTGGGACGCATCGTCTTCGGCATCCTCTACGGCGCCAGCATCATCGTGCTGTTCGGCGTGCTGGAGCGCGCCGGCATCCCGACGCACTACGACAAGCTGCTGGCCGTGCCGGTGCTCAACCTGCTGATCAGGGCGATCGACGGCGCGGCGCGGTCGGACGTCTTCCGGCGCCTCGATCCGGCGGCGCTCGGGCGCGCGCTGACGCCGCTGCGCCGCAACCTGGCCTACGTCGGGGTGTGGGCCGCCGTCTTCGTGGTGATGCAGCTCCAGACCGGCACCGAGGTGGCGCTGGCCCGCGGCGTCTCGCTGCTGTCGCAGGGCCGCGTCGCGGAGACGATCGCCCACTACCGCGACCTCGTGCAAGCGCAACCCGACCGGGCGGAGCTCCAGAACGAGCTCGGCTACGTCCTGCTGCGGGCCGGGCGGGCGGCGGAGGCGCTGCCGCCGCTCGAAGCCGCGGCGGCGCTCGCTCCGGACGTGGCGCAGACGCACAACAGCCTCGGCGTGGCTTATGTCCAGGGCCAGCGCTGGGACGCCGCAGTCGCCGCGTTCCGGCGGGCGCTCGAGCTGCAGCCGGAGTACCCGGAGGCCAGCTTCAACCTCGCGCAGCTCTACGACGGCGGCCGCGGCGTGGCAGCAGACGCGGCCGAGGCCGTGCGGCTCTACCGCCAGGCCGCGGAGCGCGGCCACGCCGGCGCCCAGGTCAATCTCGGCAGGCTGTACCGCGACGGCCGCGGCGTGCCCCGGGACGACGCGGAGGCGGTGCGCTGGTACCGGCGGGCCGCCGACCAGGGCCATCCGTTCGCGCAGTTCAACCTCGCGCTGATGTACCGTTCGGGCGACGGCGTCGAGCAGGACGACGTCGCCGCCCACATGTGGTTCAGCCTGGCGGCCGTGCAGCTGGCGGGCGACCAACGGGAGGCCGCGGCGGCCGCCCGTGCGCGGGCCGTCGACTCGCGCGCGGCCCTCGAGCAGCGCATGAGCCCGGCCGAGGTCGCCGCCGCCGAGCGGCTGGCGCGGCAGTGGCTACAGGCGGGCGGACCGCGATAGCACCCGCGACAACTGTGCCTCCGGACGCGGCATCGGACCGTGCCGGAGGGTGCGCTACGCTACGGCTGTGACCACTGATACGAAGTGGATCATCGGGACCGGCGTCGCGATCATCACGACGATCCTCGGTACCGGCGCAGCGCTCGCCGGCCTGCTGTTGACCCAGATCGCCGGCGTGAACGCGCGCATCAATGACGTGAACACCCGGATCGATAACGTGAACGCCCGCATCGACCGTATCGACTTGCGCCTCGACGGGCTCGACGATCGGCTGCGCAACGTCGAGATCGCCTTCGGGAAAGTCGACCAGCGTCTGCTGACCATCGAGCGCGTGGTGCTACCCGCGCCGGCACCGGGCGACTAGGCGTCCACCCGTCCCCGGCGAGGCCCGCGCGCGCGACCCCTGCCTCCAGCTCCAAGCTGCTACTCTGCCAGGGCGAACACCCACAGCACGCCGCCCTGGGGCAGGAGCGTGGTGGTGCCGCGGCTGCGGTCGAGGGCGTTCTGCATCCGCGCCGGGTCCAGTCCCCAGCCCGCCTGCACCGCGACGTACTGCACCCCGTCGACCAGGTACGACACAGGCACGCCGATGACGCCGGAGTTCGTGCGCTGCTCCCAGAGCGTCTCGCCCGTCCTCGCATCGAAGGCCCGGAAGTAGCGGTCGTTCGTGCCGCCGGCGAACACGAGGCCGCCCGCGGTCGTCAGTATCGGACCCCAGTTGTGCGACTCGAACTCGCGGGTCCAGACTTCGTCGCCGCTGCTCAGGTCCCAGGCCTGCAGCTCGCCGATGTGGCCCGCGCCCTCGCGCACGAACATCTGCGAAGACGCGCCCGTGAACACATCCCCGGGCGTGTACTCGACGTCCCGCGTGGTCATGTAGGCGCACAGGTTGTCGTTGGCGGAGAAGTACAGGTAGCCGGTGACCGGGTTGTACGCGGCCGGCGGCCAGTTCTTGCCGCCCCACACCGACGGGCAGAACATCACGCGCTCCCCGGTCCGCGGGGTGTGCTGGGGGTCGTACTCCGGCCGGCCCGTCTCCGGATCGATGCCCGTGAACGCGTTCTGGTGGACGTACGCCGTCGCGTCGACGAACCCGATCCGATCGGCGCTGCGCTCGAGCAGCCAGAGGTACCCGTTGCGGCCCGGATGCACCAGCCCCTTGACCGTGCGCCCGCCGCGATCGAAGTCGACGAGCAGCGGCGGCGCCACCTCGTCCCAGTCCCATGACCCGTTCCAGTGGTACTGGTGATACCCCTTCAGCTCGCCCGTGTCGGCATCGAGGGCGATGACGGAGTTCGCGTACAGGTTGTCGCCCGGCCGCAGGTCGCCCATCCAGGGACCGCCGTTGCCCGTCCCCCAGTACGTGAGGTTCGTCTCGGCGTCGTACGTGCCCGTCACCCAGACCGGC
The DNA here is from genome assembly GCA_965222265.1 of Vicinamibacterales bacterium. Lineage (GTDB taxonomy): Bacteria > Acidobacteriota > Vicinamibacteria > Vicinamibacterales > UBA8438 > JAAXGX01. Next base: position 1,461,248 of record CBDCTP010000003.1, on the reverse strand, counting down.
ACGCCGCCGGTGCGCCAGGTGTCCCCCGGCCAGGTGTCACCGCCCGGCTCGTCCGGCGAGGGAATGGTATGGGTCCGCCAGACCTCGACGCCGGTCGCCGCGTCGAGGGCGGCGACGAAGCCGCGGATGCCCATCTCGCCGCCGGACACGCCGATGAGCACCTTGCCGTTGACCGCGAGCGGCGCCATCGTCATGTAGTACCCGGTCCGCCAGTCGCCGACCGACGTCTCCCACGCCACGCTCCCGTTCGCGGCGTCCAGGGCGACCACGAACGCATCCACCGTCGCCAGGTAGACCTTGTCGTCGCGGAGCGCCACGCCGCGGTTGGTCGGGTGGATCTGACGCAGCTCCTCCGGCAGTTGCCGCACGTAGCGCCAGCGCATGTCGCCGGTGCGCGCGTCGAGCGCAATCACGTTGTTCTGCGGCGTCGTGAGGAACATCGCGCCGTCGTTGACGATCGGGGGCGATTCGTGGCCCTCGGTCAACCCGGTGGCGAACGCCCAAACCGGGCGGAGCTCGGACACGTTCTCCGTCGTGATCTGGTCGAGCGGGCTGTACCCCCAGCCGTCGTAGGTGCGCCGGTACATCAGCCAGTCGCCGGCGGGCGGGTCGCGGAGCTCGGCGTCGGTGACCGGGCTGTACGCGGGCGCCTCCTGCGCGGCCGGGTGCGAAGCGGCCAGGGCCGCCGCCGCCACCGCGACCGCCGCGACCGCGAGACGCACCAGGCCGAATGAAGTCGTGCAACGCATCCTATGCATCGTCCGCATCGTCACTCCATCTCAAGCAGTACAAACGTCCGTCGACCGCCCCGGCCACCACGCAGCACGAGCGTCCGCTCGTGCTGCAGGCGGTCACCGTGCCCGTCAGCGGGATGGGCTGCTCCCCGTCGGCCGGCATCCCCAGCGACTCGAAGCGGCTCCAGTCCGCGCCGTCCCACCCCGTGTGCACCAGGTCCCCGCATGGGCCGCGCGCGAACACATCGAGCCGGTCCGCTGCCCGGCTGCAGGCGGCGGGCGGGCCGGTCAGCGGGGCCGCCGCCGCCACCGCCGGATACGACTCGTCGGGCACGTCCGGCGAGCCGAGCGAGGCGTAGTCGCTCCAGTCCGCGCCGTTCCACCACTTCAGCAGCAACTCGCCCTGCGCACCGCGGTGGAACAGCGCGATGCCCGACGGCCCGCAGCGGCACGCGGCGACCGCCTCGACCGTCGCCTGCCGTCCCGCGCAGCGGCCGCGGGACGGCGCGGGCGGCGCGCCCAGCGAATCGAAGGGACCCCATTCGTCCCCGCTGCGAATCGCGTGCAGCACCTCGCCGCCGGGCGCCATGGCGAAGACGTCCAGCCGTCCCGGGCCGGCGCGGCAGATGGCCGGCGGCCCGGCGAGCCCGACCGGGATGGCCCGCCCGGCGGGGGCGGCCGCCGGCGCGCCGAGGCACTCGAACTCGGCCGACCCGTCCGGCAGCAGGGGCAGGCGCAGGTGCAGCAGGTCGCCGTCGGGACTGCGCGCGGCCAGCTCGATCGCGTCCGGGCCGCCGCTGCAGGCCGCCAGTTGCCAGTCGACCGGCACGGCGACGCTGCCGCCCCGGCTGCGCGCCACGGGGACGCCCAGCGACCGGGGCGGCCGCCAGCCGGCGGCCTCCTTGTCCACCCGGACCAGATCTCCGCCGCCCGCGCGTGCGAGCAGCACGACGCGGCCGCTCCCGGGCGACACGGCGACCGGACAGAAGAGCCCGGCACCAACGGCGGACCACGCCGCAGGCATCGGGTCAGCCCACCCCGCTACGGGTCATGCCTTGGTCCGCATCCAACCGTAGCGCCTGTGACTGGGTGCCGGCCCGAGCGCCGCGTACTTGTCCTTGAACCTGGTCATGTTGTCCGCCGTGTAGCCCGGGAACTCCATCAGGGTCTTCAGCTCGTCGGAGATCCGGTCCTCGTAGTCCGCGGGCACCGGCCGGTAGATGCGGTCCTTCTCCGCGCCCGCGGCCGCCTCGACGCCGTACAACCGGGCCGAATTGAGGCCCAGGATCTTCCGCTTCGCCGTCTCGGTCAGCTCCGGATAACCGAACTCCTCGCGCATCTGCTCCGGGATCCGGAACCGCCACAGCGCATCGATCTGCCACTGCGGGGACCCGGACCACACGCAGTCGGAGCCGAACACGATGCGGTCCTCGCCCAGATATCGCATGAGCTGCCCCATGATGTGCGCCGCCACCGTGGGAAAGGTCACGACCGACGAGGCCCAGGTGGTCCCGATCTCCGCGTAGCAGTTCGAGTAGGGCGCCACGAGCTGCGCGTACTCGGTGGTCCACTTGATGTCCGGCACCCCGTCGCGCAGGGTGCGCGAGCGAATGGTCTGCAGCGAGTCGGCGTGCCACATCGTCTGCTGGATGCACGCGTGATAGGTGACGAAATTGAGGCCCGGCCAGTCCTGCGCCGCTTTCGGCAGGTCTGCCGGATGCCCCAACACCGGGTCCGGCGGTCCGGGCGCCAACCCCTTGTGCACGCAGATGTTGTTGAACCCCGGATACTCGTCCCGGATGCGGTTGTAGACGTCCTGGATCAGCTCGAAGGTCGGATACGCGACGTCCTCGTCGTCGTGCCGCCAGCGCTGCATCAGGCTGTTCGGGTCCTCGTCCACCTTGGCGGCGTTGGAGATGTTGTAGCCCTTCCAGGAATCGGGCCGGTTCTCGTCGATCTGCTGCCGGATCCACTCCAGGTTGCCCCGCCCCACGTACAGCATCCCGTGCGCCATCATCCGGCGCGAGCCCGAGATCTCGTTGACGAAGTTGCGCCGGCAGTCGGGCCCTGGGCCGCCGCACGGAGGGCGTGGCCGCTGCTCGTATTCGATCCGCGCACCAGGTGCAGCTGGTCGTCGAAGACGAACAGGTCGCGCGGCGCCCCGGCCTGAGCGTACGCGGCCGGCTCGAACATCTCCACCGGGTCGACGTCGAAGAAGCGGCCGAACACCTCGTTCATCGCGATGAGCGCGGCGGCCATGCCGCCGGTCGACGCCAGGAACGTCCGCCGGTCGACGTCGAGCTTGCGGCTGGCCGACTCGGCCAACTCGCCGATGCGCGCCTCGACCCGCTTCTGCTCATCGGTCTGCGGGACCGGCATGTACTCGCCGTTGGAGATCATGCGGGTCGGTATCGGCGACCGCAGCGGCTCGGATTCGTCCGCCCGCGCCAGCTTTGCAATCTGCGCCTCGTCGAGCAGGCCGTGATCCTCGTCCCAGAACTTCCCTTCCTCGTCCCACTTGTCGCTTGGCATCGGGTTTCCCCCTGCGGTTGGACTAGGTGCCCAGCGTATCACCGCCTCCGCGACAGGCTCAATGCGATGGCCTCGATACGGCGGCCTGCCGCCCTGGTTCGGCGCGGCGCGGTACAATGGCAGGAGAGGCACGCGTCGCGCGCGCCATGTGCAGGCAGAGGCAGGGGGTGGCAACGATGACCACGGGGTCTGAAGTCGGTCGCTGGCGGAGCGTGCTGTTTCTGGCGGGTTGGGCCGCACTGCTGGCCGCCGCGCCGGCCGGTGCGGCGGCGCAGCCGGAGCACGAGGTGACGTTCACGACGGACATCGCGCCGATCCTGCAGCGGTCGTGCGAGAGCTGCCACCGCCCGGGCGGCGGGGCGCCGATGTCGCTGATCAGCTACCAGGAGGTACGCCCCTGGGCGCGCTCGATCCGGCAACGCACGCTGGCGCGCGAGATGCCGCCCTGGTTCGTCGACCAGAACATCGGGATCCAGGCGTTCAAGGACGACCCGTCGTTGACCGCCGACGAGATTGCGCTGATCGGAAGCTGGGTCGACGCGGGCGCCCCGCGGGGCAACCCGGCCGACCTGCCGGCGGCCCGCCAGTGGCCGGCCGGCAAGTGGACCATCGGCGAGCCCGATCTGATCGTCGAGTCTCCGGTGGCCCAGGTCGCGGCGGTGGCGGCCGACTGGTTCGGGGGCATCAACCCGCCCTCTCCCACCGGGCTGACGGAGGACCGCTACGTGCAGGCAGTGGAGGTCAAGGAGGTGCTCCTGGACGATGACGGGTTGGAGATCCAGCCGGCCGCCGCGACGGCGGGTGACGGCACCGGGGACGCCGGCCGCGCCGAGCTGAACCTGTTCGTCGTCCATCACGCGGTGATCGCCGCCGTGACGGATCGCCAGGAAGACCGGCCCGGCAGCATCGGCCAGATGGGCAACTTCAACATCACGCACGAGCTGGGCCAGAACGCGACGTACTTTCCCGACTGGGTCGGCATCCGCCTGCCGGCCGACTCGGTCCTGACCTACGACCGGATGCACTACCACTCGGTGGGCCGCGAGGTACGGGTGCGGGTGGACACGGCGTTCAAGCTGCACCCCAGGGAGTACGAGCCGAAGTACCTGCAGGGATTCGGCGCCCAGTCGGGCGCCTTCGACCTGGAGCTCGACATCCCGGCCGGCGAGGACAACATCCTGCGCGACGGCTTCTACCGGCTCGACCGGCCCGCGCTCATGATGACGTTCGAGCCGCACCTGCACTCGAGCGGGAAGCGAATGTGCCTCGAGGCGATCTATCCGAACAACGCGCGCGAGATGCTCAACTGCGCCGACTACAACCACAACTGGGTGAAGGTCTACGTCTACGAGGACGACGCGGCGCCGCTGCTGCCGGCCGGCACCGTCCTGCATCTGCTGGCGTGGTACGACAACTCCCCCGGCAACCCCCGCGTGCTCGACCCGCGCAACTGGAAGGGCTGGGGCAACCGGTCGATCGACGACATGCTGTACCACCTGCCGCGCATGGTCTACCTGACCGAGGAGCAGTTCGAGTCCGAGGTGGCGGCGCGCGGCGTGAGGCAGGCGTTCGCGACCTCGCAGGACCAGCAGTAGGCGCCATGCGGACGATGCGCGGCAAGCGGCGGTGGACCCGGGTCGCGGCTTTCGCGGCGGTCGTGTGCCTGGCCGGCCTGACCGCCGCCAGCGGCCAGACGATCATCTACTCGCGCGGCCAGAACGTCGCGCCGGCGTTCGAGGGCTGGGAGCAGAACCCGGACGGCACGTTCAACCTGGTGTTCGGGTACATGAACCGCAACATGGACGAGATGCTCCACATTCCGGCCGGTCCGGGCAACCGGCTGGAGCCGGGCCCGGCGGACCGGGGGCAGCCGACGTACTTCCTGCCGCGGCGCAACCGCTACGTGTTCCGCGTCCAGGTGCCGCACGACTTTGGCGAGCGGGAGGTCGTGTGGACCCTGACCGCGCACGGGAAGACCGAGAAGGCGTACGCCAGCCTCAAGCCCGACTATGTCATCGACGACCTGCTCCGGATGAAGGACATCGGCGGGCTCGGCGTGCGGGCGATCGAGCGGCGGAACCGCGCGCCGATGGTGCGCGTGGAAGGCGCCGCCGTGCGCACGGTGCGCGTCGGGCAGCCGCTGGCGCTGACCGCCGTCGCCAGCGACGACGGCATCCCCGAGCCGAAGCCGGCCGCCCCGCGCACGCCGGTGAACTACAACGCGTGGGGGCTGCGCGTGGCGTGGTTCGTCTATCGGGGCGCCGGCGATCAGGTGTCGTTCGAGCCCGAGCAGTTCAAGGTGTACACCGACTATCGCGGCAACTCGCCCTGGTCGCCCGGCTGGGCACCGCCGCCGGTCCCGGCGGATGGCAGTTTTCCGGTCACGGCCACGTTCGCCGCGCCCGGCACGTACGTGCTGCGCGTGATGGCCCATGACGGGGGCCTGATCACGAACGAAAACGTGACGGTGACCGTGACCGAATGAGATGGCCACGCGGACGTTTCGGCGTCCCCGAGAGGAGACTGTTCACGATGCAATCCACGCTCAAGCAGGCCAGCCTGATCACCGCCGGATTCGCGCTGCTGTTGGGCAGCGCGCCGGCGTTCGCCGCCGGCGCCGCGGAGGCGGCGGCCGATGTGACGTTCACCCGCGATGTCGCGCCGATCCTGCAGCGCTCCTGCCAGACCTGCCACCGCCCCGGTGCCCTGGCCCCCATATCGTTCGTCACGTACGAGGAGGCGCGTCCCTGGGCGCGGGCGATGAAGGAGAAGACGGCGCTCCGCGAGATGCCGCCCTGGTTCATCGAGAAGAACATCGGCGTCCAGCAGTTCAAGGACGACCTCTCGCTGACCGACGAGGAAATCGCGACCATCGGCGCCTGGGCAGATGCCGGCGCGCCGCGCGGCAATCCGGCCGACATGCCGCTTCCCGTGGAGTGGGCGGATGCGGACGAGTGGACCATCGGCGAGCCCGATCTGATTGTGTCGTCCCCCAGGATGGTGGCGCCGGCGGTGTCGGCCGACTACCACGACGAGCTGGGACCCGTGCCGACGGGGCTGACCGAGGACCGCTACGTCAAGGCGGTCGAGGTCAAGGAGGTCCGGCTGCTAGACGACGATCAGCGGGCCGAGGCGCGCGCGAAGTCGCGCACCGGCTTCGGAAACTTCACCATTCATCACATCGGCGTGCACAGCAGCCAGGTGTTCACCGAGCAGACCGACCTCTCGCTCGAGGACCGCAGCCGGTTCCGCATGGTCTACAGCCTGGGCCAGAACGCCACCATCTACCCGGATGACACGGGCGTCGCGCTGGCGGCGGACTCGGAGCTGCGGTTCACGGTGCACCTCTACTCCTCGGGCGTGGAGATTCCGGTGCGCGCCGACGTCGGCTTCAAGTTCCATCCGAAGGGGTTCGAGCCGAAGTACAAGCAGTCGGGCTTCCTCGCCATGGGCAACATCGGCGACGGGCTCGACATCCCGGCCGGGGAGGACAACGTCCGCTTCGACGGCTTCTACACGATGCCGCAGCACGGCATCCTGACCACCTACGAGCCGCACATGCACTCGAGCGGCAAGCGGATGTGCGTCGAGGCCGTCTACCCGGACCAGACGCGCGAGATGCTCAACTGCTCGAAGTACGACCACAGTTGGGCGCGGGTCTACGTCTACGAGGACGACCACGCACCGATCCTGCCGCAGGGCACGGTGCTGCACATCGTCGGCTGGTACGACAACACGCCCAAGAACCGCAACGTGATCGATCCGCGCAACTGGAAGGGCTGGGGCAACCGCTCGATTGACGACATGTTCCTGCTGCTGCCGAAGGTGACCTTCCTCGACGAGGAGCAGTACGCGGAGGTCGTGGCCGAGCGCGAGGCGATGCGCGCGGGTCAGGCCACCAACCAGCAGAACTAGCGGTACGGAGCGGCTTCCGCGGCCCGGGCGCGCATCGCCGCCCGGGCTGCGAGTCCGCTATTCCGCAGGTAGAGTCTCCAGGACACGGAGCGAGGCAGCATGGCAAGAACGGCAGTTTTCGCGGCCGCGGTGCTGGCGTTTCTGTCTCCCACCGCCGCCGGCGCACAGCAGGCATTCACGCACGGGCAGAACATCGCTCCGGTGTTCGAGGGGTGGGAGCAGACTCCGGACGGCTCGTTCAACATGGTGTTCGGGTTCTTCAACCGCAACTGCCAGGAAGTGCTCCATGTTCCGGTCGGGCCGGCCAACAGCATCGAGCCCGGGGGCCCCGATCGCGGACAGCCGACCCGTTTCTTCCCGCGCCGCGGCAAGTTCATCTTCCGGGTGCCCGTGCCGGCAGACTTCGGCGACAACGAGCTCGTCTGGAGTCTGACCGCCTACGGCAAGACGGAGAAGGCGTACGCCACGCTGCACCCCGAGTACATCATCGACAGGCGGATCACGATGATGAACGAGGCCGGGTTCGGCCAGCGGGCCGGCGAGGCGGAGAGCCTGCACCCCGAGCTGCGGGTGGAGGGCGGCAGCGAGAGAACCGTCAACGTGGGCGAGCCGCTGCAGCTGACGGTATTCACGAGCGACGACGGCCTCCCGCAGCCGCGGCGCGGCCAGGAGAGCTCGGACGCCGCCGGCCTGATGTTCGGCTGGCTGGTCTATCGCGGCGAGGCCGCGCACGTCAGCTTCGATCCCGAGCAGTTCAACCCCGACTTCCGCGGGCGCGCCCGGGGCATCACCATGTGCCCGAAGTTCCCCCCGACGCCCGAGTCGGCCCGGAACGCGATCCCCGAGGACGGGAAGGTCACCGTGACCGCCACCTTCGGCGAGCCGGGCACCTACGTGCTGCGCGCGATGGCGCATGACGGCGGGCTCAAGACCACCCGCGAGATCACGGTCAACGTCGCCGGCTAGCTTCATCAGACGGGGCTGCGCCCCGAACCCCCCGGCGTCCGCTTGCGGGGACCCCATAGCCCCGCGCCGCTCCCGCCGAGGCGCGCTGTGCGCGCCTCGGCGGGGTCTGCAGCGTTTCACCGTATTCCTGCGGCCCAGGCCGTAGCAGCAGCTTTCCCGTCCCATCGCCGTCCTACCGCCGCGTGCCCTCGACGTCGGTCCTGACCCGGAACAGCGTCTTGCCGGCGGTGATGTAGAGCGTCCTGAGATCCGGGCCGCCGAACGCGACGTTCGTTATCGAGTCCTCCGGCACCGGAATCAGCTCCAGCAACTCGCCGTCCGGCGCGAACACGTGGACGCCGGCGCGGGTGTCCAGCGTCTCGCTCGTGCCGCGCAGCCGGTTGAGGCCAGCCGCCACGTACAGGTTGCCCTCGCTGTCGATCGTCATCCCGTCGCCGCTGCGCCCCGGATAGAAGTCGTGGAAGACGCGCATGTTGCTGGCGGTGCCGTCCGCGGCCAGATCGAACGCACGAATCATCCGCGCGCCGCCCTCGTTCTGCTGCGTCTCGATGACGTAGAGGGTGGCGTCGTCGGGCGAGATGACGATCCCGTTCGGCCGCACGACCTCCGGCTCGGTCAGGATGCGCTCGATCGAGCCGTCCGGATCGATGCGGTACACGCCGTTGACCCCCGTGTACTCGTCGCCGTGCTCCGGCTCGGGCCGGTCGGTAAAGTAGATCCGGCCGCTGCCGTCGATCGTGAGGTCGTTGGGCCGGTGGAACAGCTTGCCCTCGTACCGGTCGGCGACCACCTCGACCTCGCCGGTCTCGACGTCGGTGCGGGTGATGCGCGCGTCCGCGGTCGAGCCGTCGTTCCCCTCGCACGCGAGCAGCCGCCACTGGTCGTCGAAGATCAGACCGTTCGCCCGGTTGCTCGGCTCCCGGAAGGTCGTCACCTCGCCGTCCGGCGCCATGCGGAGGATCCGGTTGTTGGTGATGTCGGTGAAGTAGACCGACCCGTCTTCGTGAACGGTGGGCCCTTCGGTGAACGCGATGGTCGCCGCCACCTCGAGACTGCGCCCGCCCCCGGACTCCTGGGCGCCCGCCGCGGCGCTGGCGACGACGACGGCTCCGATGGTGATGGCCAGAACACGGCTGGTCGCTCTGAATCGTGACACGATCGCCTCCTCGCTACAGGATCCGGATGGTCTTCCGCGACGCTTGACGCGGATCCGACCGGCGCCTATTCTACGACACCAACACTCCGTTCCCCCTGCAGGAGGCGTTCGTGCCATTGCATTCAACAGGCCACCGGAAGGCGTGTCGACTCGCCGCCGCCTGCGCCTGCCTCGTCCTGCTGGCCGCTACGGCCGCGTCCGGCCAGACGGTAGGCGCCGGCGACCACTGGCCACGGTTCAGAGGCGCGAACGCTGGCGCCATCGCGGACGACCCGGCGCTGCCCGAGACGTGGAGCCGGACCGAGAACGTCGTCTGGAACGTCGAGATTCCGGGCCAGGGCTGGAGCTCGCCCATCGTCTGGGACGACCTGATCTTCGTCACGTCGGTCCTCAGCGACGAGCCGCGGCAGGAGCCCGGCCGCGACCTCATCCCGGAGCCGGGGCAGGAAGGCGCCCCGGTCACCTCCGTCGACGGCGTCGCCAGCGCGCCTCCGCTGGCGACGCCGTACATCTGGATGCTCCACGCCATCGACTTCGCCAGCGGCGAGACGCGGTGGCAGTGCGTGCTGCGCACGGGCGTGCCGGCGAATCCGAAGCATCCCAAGAACACCTACGCGTCCGAGACGCCGGTGACCGACGGCCGGTTCGTCTACGTGTTCCACGCGAACGCAGGCCTGTTCGCGGTCGACTTCGACGGCGAGATCGCGTGGTCGCGCGAGGTGACCGTGCCCGGCGCGCCGCCCGACGTGCCGACGGAGACGCGCATCGAGCCGGGGCGCACGCTCGACGCCGACTACTTCGCCGGCATCGGGCAGGCCGCCTCGCCCGCCCTGCACGACGGCCGCATCTTCATCGCCGCCGACCACGAGGCGCGCTCGTGGTTCTTCGCCGCCTACAGCACGCAGACCGGCGAGGAGCTGTGGCACGTCCACGAAGCCAAGACGGAGGAGGCGTACGGCTGGTCGTCGCCCTTCGTCTGGGAGAACGACCTGCGCACCGAGGTCGTCATCCTGGGCAACAACCGCGTGCGCTCGTTCGGCCTGGACGGCACCCGGCTGTGGGAGATCGAGGGCCTGTCGGTGAGCACCACGCCCACGCCGCTGGCCGCCGGCGGGCTGCTGTATGTCAGCTCCGGCTTCCCGTCCATGCTGTTCCGTCCGGTCTACGCCATCCGGCCGGGGGCCAGCGGCGACATCTCGCTCGAGGCGGGCGCGACGAGCAACGAGCACGTGGTCTGGTTCCGCGACGGGGCCGGCACCTACATGCCCTCGGGGCTGGTCTACGACGGCCTGTTCTACGGGCTGTACACGCAGGGGTTCATGACCGCCCACGATGCCCGCACCGGCGACGAGGTCTACGGGCGCGTGCGGATCGCGCGCGGCACCGGCGGCTTCACCTCGTCGCCCTGGGCGTACAACGGCAGGGTGTTCGCGCTGAGCGAGGACGGCGACACCTACGTCATCCGGGCCGGCCCGGACTACGAGCTGCTGGGCGTCAACTCGCTGGAGGAGATGGTCAACGCCACGCCGGCCGTCCTGCGCGGCAGCCTGATCGTCCGCACCGTCTCGTCGCTCTGGCGGATCGCGAAGACCGACTGAACGGCGCCTTCGCGCACGTCCGTGGAATCGGTCCGTCCCGCCTTCCCCGCTGGCCGGCACGGGCGGGCCGAGCGCTACGACCGCGGCAGCCGCGTCCATCTGCCGCCGGCGCGGGCGCTCTCGACCGCCGCCTCGATGAAGAGCATGCCGCGCAGGCCGTCGTCGACCGTCGGGAAGTCGAGCGCGAGCGGGTCCGGCTCGGCGCCCTGCAGGCGGGCGCGGATGGTGTCGCAGGCGTTGACGTAGACGTTGGCGAACGCCTCGATGAAGCCCTCGGGGTGGCCGGGCGGGAGCCGCGTGGCGCGCGCGGCGGCCGGGCTGCGCGCCGCCACGTAGCCGTGGCCGCGGCTCCACGTCTCCGCGGGGCCATCCAGCGAGGTCAGGAGCAGCGCGTCGGGCGCCTCCTGCCGCCAGCGGAGCCCGCGCCGGTCGCCGTACACGCGGATCGACAGGCCGTTGTCCTCGCCGACCGCGACCTGGCTGGCCAGCAGCGCGCCGCGGGCGCCGCCGTCGAAGCGCAACAGCAGGCTGGCGTCGTCGTCGAGCTTCCGGCGCGCGACGAACGTCGTGAGGTCGGCCGCGACCGCCGCGATCCGCCGGCCGGTGACGTACTCCGCCAAATTCGCGGCGTGCGTGCCGATGTCGCCGATGGCGCCCGCCGCCCCGCTCTGCCGCGGGTCGGTCCGCCAGCGCGCCTGCTTCATGCCCGTCCGCTCCAGCGGCGTCGCGAGCCAGTCCTGCGCGTACTCCACCACCACCTTGCGCACGCGGCCCAGCTCGCCGCCCCGCACGAGGTCGCGGGCCAGCTTGACCACGGGGTAGCCGGTGTAGTTGTGGGTGAGGGCGAACACGCAGCCGGACCGCGCCACCAGCTTCCGGAGGCGGCGCGCCTCGGCGGCGTCGAACGTCATCGGCTTCTCGCAGACGACGTGGATGCCGGCGGCCAGCAGCGCCTCGGCCAGCGGGTAGTGCAGGTGGTTGGGCGTGACGATCGACACGAAGTCGACCCGCTCGCCCGGGGGCAGCGTGAGCTCGTGGGCGAGCAACCCGTCGAGCGAGTCGTGGACACGGGCCGGATCCAGGCACAGCTCGTGTCCCTTCGCCCGCGACTTGCGCAGGCTGGACGAGAAGGCGCCGGCGACCAGCTCCACGCCGCCGTCCAGCAGCGCGGCGCGCCGGTGCACGTCACCGATGAACGCGCCGGGGCCGCCCCCGGCCATGCCCATCTGCAGCGTCCGGCCCGGCGTCGCCATCGTGTGCGGATCAGGCCTGCTCGAACGCCGCGTCGAAGGCGCAGCCCGACGGCGCGAAGTCGATCTGCCTGACGAACTCGCACGACTCGCGCGCCCCGTGCTCGCGGTCCATGCCGGAGTCCTCCCACTCGACCGACAGCGGGCCCTGGTAGCCGCTGCGGTTCAGGGCCCGGATGATCGCCTCGAAGTCGACGTCGCCGCGGCCGACCGAGCGGAAGTCCCAGCCGCGGCCGGGCGCGCCGAAGTCGAGATGCGAGCCGAGCAGGCCGCTGCGGCCGTCCAGGGTGACGGCGGCGTCCTTCATGTGCACGTGGTAGATGCGGTCGGGGAACTCGTCGATGAAGCGGACCGGATCGATGCCCTGCCACTGCAGGTGGCTGGGGTCGAAGTTGAAGCCGAAGGCCGCGCGCCGCCCGACAGCGTCGAGGGCGCGCGCGGCGGTCACGATGTCGAAGGCGATCTCCGTCGGGTGCACCTCCAGCGCGAACCGCACGCCGCGCTCCTCGAACACGTCCAGGATGGGATGCCACAGCTCGGCGAAGCGGGCGAAGCCGGCGTCGATGGTGGCCGGGCTGACCGGCGGGAACGAGTACAGCAGGTGCCAGATCGGCGAGCCGGTGAAGCCGCAGACGACCGGCACGTCCAGGTTCCGGGCGGCGCGCGCAGTGTTCTGCATCGCCTCGACGGCCCAGGCCCGTTTGCCCTCCGGGTCGCCGGCGAGCGCCGCGGGTGCGAAGGCGTCGGAGCGCTGGTCGTTCGGATCGCAGACGAGCTGCCCGGCCAGGTGGTTCGAGATCGCCCAGCAGCCGAGTCCCCGCGCCTCCAGCAACGCGCGCCGCGCCGCGCAGTAGGCCGGGTCCGCCGCCGCCCGCCCGGCGTCGAGGTGATCGCCCCAGCAGGCGAGCTCCAGCCCGTCGTACCCGAAGCCGGCGGCCTTGGCGGCAACCTCGGCCAGCGGCAGATCGGCCCACTGCCCCGTGAACAGCGTGACTCGGCGCACCATGCACACACTCATACCACACGCGGGGGCTATAATCGGCAGGTGCGCTACGCCGCGGTGGTCGTCGCGAGTTGCTTGACATTGGGTTTGGCCGCGCCGGCGCTTGCCCAGTCCGGCTTCCGCCCGCCCAGCGAGCTGTACCGCGTCGAGCCGCTGCGCGTGGAGGAGGGCCCCGACATCGACGGGCGCCTCGACGAAGCGGCGTGGCAGGACGCGGCGGTCATCGACAACTTCACGCAGCAGGAGCCCAACGAGGGCGCCCCCGCGAGCGAGCAGACGATGGTGCGCCTGCTCTACGACTCGCGCGCGCTATACATCGGGGTCGAGGCGTACGACTCGCAGCCCGCGGGCGTGATCGCCACCGAGATGCGCCGCGACTCGCCGCGCCTGTTCGACGAGGACAACTTCCAGATCATCCTCGATACGTTCCACGACCGCCGCTCGGGCTACATGTTCGTCATCAGCCCGCTGGGCGCCAAGCTGGAGCAGCAGGTGGCGGAGGAGGGCGAGGGCGGCTTCCGCGGCAACAACAGCCCGAACATCAACGTGAACTGGGACGGCGTGTGGGATGCCGTGGCCCGCCGCACGGCCGAAGGCTGGGTCGCGGAGATCGCGATCCCGATGGTCACCCTCCGCTTCCCCGCCGCCGACCCGCAGATCTGGGGCGCCAACTTCATGCGCAACATCCGGCGCAAGAACGAGCAGATCTTCTGGGCGCCGATCTCGAAGGAGTACACGCTGACCCGCCTCAGCCAGGCCGGGGTCCTGTCCGGCATCGGCGCGGTCAACCGCGGCCTGGATCTGCGGCTGACGCCGTACGTGCTGGCCGGCGGGCGGCAGGACCGGGTCGGCGGGCGTCTCGACCCGTCCGGCTTCAACCAGTACGGCATCGACGTGAAGTACGGCGTCGCGTCGGGGCTCAACCTGGATCTGACGCTGAACACCGACTTCGCCCAGGTGGAAGTGGACGAGGAGCAGGTGAACCTGACGCGCTTCCCGCTCTTCTTCCCCGAGAAGCGCGACTTCTTCCTCGAGAACGCCGGCATGTTCAACGTCGGCGGCGGGGGCGGGTTCGGGCGCTCGGTCGACCTCTTCTTCACGCGGCGGATCGGCCTGTCGGAGGGCGGCGCGCCGATCCCGATCATCGGCGGCGCGCGGCTGACCGGCAAGACCGGCCGGCACAACATCGCCGCCATGAACATCAGCACGCAGGAGGGGTTCGGCAACCCGGGCGACAACTTCTTCGTGGGGCGCTACAGCCGCGACATCCTGGACCGCTCGAAGGTCGGCGCCATCGTCATCAACAAGGACGCGGTGGGCGGCGGCCACTACAACCGCACGTTCGCGGCGGACACGACGCTGGCCCTGCACCCCAACTTCTCGATGACCGCCTTCCTGGCCAAGACGCAGACGCCGAACGAGTCGTTCGGGGGCCGCTACGAGCCGCTCGAGCCGGGCGCCGCGGCGCGCGACATGGCGGGCTACGTGCGGACCACGTGGCTCAGCCCGTCGTGGCACTTCTACACCGAGTACGTCGACCTGCAGGAGCACTTCAACCCGGAGGTGGGCTTCGCCCCCCGCCTCGGCATCCGGACGTCCTCGGCCCACGCCGAGTGGAACCCGCGGCCCGACCGCTTCAACATCCGCATGCTGGACCCGATGTGGAGCCTCACCTACACCACGGATCAGCGCAACCGGCTGGTGACCCGGCGCATCCACAACATGATCGGCGTCTACTTCGAGGATGGCTCCCGCTTCATGTGGTGGTACAACGACTACTTCGAGCAGCTCGACGTACCGTTCCACATCCGTCCCGACGTCACCATCCCGACCGGCACCTACCGCTTCGACGAATGGATGTTCGATTACCAGTCCGATCCGTCGCAGCGGCTGTACTATCAGGCGCGCTACTCGCCGCAGACGTTCTTCGATGGGACGCGCACCGACGTGCAGGCAACGCTCGGCGTGCGCGCGACGAGCCGGATCTCCGCCGAGGCCATCTTCAACCGCAGCGACATCACGCTGCCGTGGGGCGAGTTCATGGCCGACCTCGCGTCGGTACGGCTCGACCTGACGCTGTCGCCGCGCATGACGTTCCGGTCGCTGTCGCAGTGGAACTCCACGACCGGCGAGCTGAGCAACAGCATCCGCTTCAACTGGATCTACAGCCCGGGCAGCGACATCTACATCGCCTACGACGAGTTGCGGCTCGACGGCGATCCGCTGATGCTCAATCCGCACATCCGCCGGCCGCTGTGGGTGAGGAACCGGCAGCTCGCGATCAAGATGACGTACATGCTGTCGCGCTAGAAGTCTGCGCCGTAGAATGGCACAGACTCCGCAGGGCGCGCACCGTCTGATTGAATGACGCAGCTCACACGGCGCGCATGGCACAGGCTGGCGTTCGGCGGGATTGCGGCCGCGGCCGCCCGGATTCTGCCCGGGACCCAACCCCCGGCCGCCGCCGAGTCGCGCTTCGCCGGCGTGCTGATCGGGATGCAGAGCTACAGCCTCCGCGACATGAGCCTCGACGAGGGGCTCGCCGCCATGCAGCAGCTCGGCATCAGCAGTTGCGAGCTCTGGTCGCTGCACGTCGAGCCGCGCGAGCTGTACCGCCCGGAGAACCGCGAGCTGCTGCGGCGCTGGCGCCTGACGGTCTCGCTCGACTACTTCCGCGACATCGCCGCCCGGTTCGAGGACGCGGGCATCGGGCTGAACGCCTACAACCTGAGCTTCAGGGACGATTTCTCCGATGCGGAGATCGATCGCGGCTTCGAGATGGCCCGGGCGCTGGGCGCGCCCGCCATCACGGCCTCGGCGCAGATGAGCACCGTGCCGCGCATTGCCCGCGTCGCCGAGCGGCACGGGATGCCGGCGGCCATGCACAACCATTCGCGCATCGATCCCAACGAGTTCGCCACGCCCGCGGACTTCGACCGGGCCATCCGCCTGGGCGGCTCGGCCCCGATCTCGGTCAACCTGGACATCGGCCACATGGTGGCGGCCGGCCCCGATCCGCTCGCCTACCTCGCGGCCAACCACGCGCGCGTCGTGACGCTGCATCTCAAGGACCGCAAGCGCAACCAGGGCCCCAACGTGCCGTGGGGCGAGGGCGACACCCCGATCCGCGAGACGCTCCTCCTGCTGCGCGACGAAGGCTGGAACATCCCGGCGAACATCGAGTACGAGTACCCGGGCGGCGATACGCTGACCGAGCTCCGCCGCTGCCTCGACTACTGCCGGAACGTGCTCGGCGCGTGAGCGCCGCCGCGCGCGCGGCTCGTCGCGGATTCGCGGGCGTACAAACGAACGGCCCCGCGCCGGCTGTCGCCGAACGCGGGGCCGCGAGTGAGAACTGCTTGCTGCCGCCTACTGCAGCCCCTCGGCCTGCTTCATCAGGTTGGCGTGCGTCTGGGCCACCTCGAGGCCGCCCTCGCCCGTCTGCCAGCCGACCCGGCCGTCGCCGTTCGCGTCGACGCCGCCGAGCAGCGCCTGCGCGAGCGTGTTCAGCTCGGCCACGAGGCTCGAGGCGTCGGCCGCCGAGTCGGCCATCTCGATCTTCTTGGCCAGCATGACGATCTCGTCCGCCCGTGTGACGGTGTTCTGGGCCGAGGCCGCGACGTGCTCGGCGTGGGCCTTGACCGCATCCGAGGCCCCGTCCGAGTTCGCTGCCGCCATGATGTGCTTGGCGGCTCCTTCCGCGCCCTGCTTCACGCCGTAGCCCTGCCCCGGACCGCCGTCGATCTGGGTGGGATCGACCGCGTGCAGCACGTGCGCCGCATGCAGCTTGATGGCGTCGAGGTTGCTCGGGTCCTTGGCTGCGAGCGACGCATGTCGGGCAGCAATCTCCGCCTCGCCGATCGCGGCCGGCAGCAGACCGACCATCTCGGGGGTGTCGCGCCACTGGTCCGTGACGTGACCGATGTGATTGTGGGCGGCGTTCTGCGCGACGGCCGCGGGCGCCCAGGCGACGACGACGGCGGCGGCCAGCGCGAGCGCCAGGCTGATGTTGATAGTCCGAGACATGGGAACCCTCCTTGGTTGCCCCCTTTATACCCTGCCCCGTGTCCGGCGGCAAGCGGAGCGGCCGCGCAGGCGGTCACGCTTCCGCACGGCCGCGCGGAGGTCTGGCGCGCACCAGGTCGCCGGTGCTGCCAGTCAGCGCGCCAGCGCCTCCGGGAGACGCCGGAGACGGCGAACGATCTCGTCACGCGCGAGCGGTGCGTTGGTCAGGAACTCGCGGTGGGTCCGATCGCCGCGCCACGCCGGGCGGCGCGGGGGCTCGGGCAGCAGCGTGTCGACCAGGTCGAGGTCGAAGTCGTACAGCAGCACCCCGTGGTGCAGCAGTGCGCCGCGCACCCGCCGCTGGGCGTGCCCGGCGATCTTCCGCCCGCGGAGCGCCAGGTCGGTCGCGCGGATCGCGGTGCCGTCGATGGCCAGGACGCCGGCCACCCGCTCGAGCAGCCAGTCGTAGCTGCCTCCGACGTCGGCCAGCCAGGGACGTCTGTCGAGCCACAGGACGAGGGCCACGTTCAGACATCCGGGTCCGACGACGACCGCACCGCCGCCGGATTCCCGGCGCAGCAACGGGATGCCCCGAGCCGCGCAGGCCGCGAGGTACACCCAGGCCGCGGGATCGCCCCGCCGGGGGACCACCACGGCCGGCCGCGCCGATTCCCAGACGAGCAGTCCCTCGCGCGCGGCCGCCGGCGACGTCGTACCACCCGTCACCACCGGCGCGCCGCCGTGCCCGGGCGCTCGGGCGACCGTGCCTCGCGCGGCGGCCTCTTCCAGGCGCCGCAGCGCCTCCATCTCGAGCGCGAGGCCGCGCCCCGGCGGGAGCGATCCGTGATCCTCGACCTGTATGGGCAAGGGGTTCGCGCGAAGCGGCTCGCGACGGCGGCCGCCCCGGACGGCGGCCGCCGTCCGGGTACAATCTGAAGCTACCGTGCCTGCACCTGCACCCTCCGGGCCAGTCTATCTGGACTGCGCGGCGACGTGTCCCATCGATCCGCGGGTGCAGGCGGAGCTGCGCCGCTTCACGGAGGTCGACTTCGGCAACGCGGGCAGCCGCACGCACGCCTACGGCCAGACCGCGCGCCAGGCGGTGGAGCGGGCCCGGGCCCGCGTGGCGCGGGTGGCGGGCGTCCGGCGCAACGAGGTGGTCTTCACGAGCGGGGCCACCGAGTCGAACAACCTGGCCATCCTCGGCCTCGAGTCCCACGGTCGCGCCGAACGGCGCCGGCATCTGGTCAGCACGACGATCGAGCACCACGCGGTGCTGGAGCCGCTGCGGGTGCTCGCCGCGCGCGGCTTCGACCTGGCGCTGGTCGAGCCGGAGCCCGGCGGCTGGGTCGACGCCGACCGCGTGGCCGCCGCGGTGCGGCCCGACACGCTGCTCGTCTCGGTGATGCAAGTCAACAACGAGACCGGCATCCAGCAGCCGATCGCGGAGATTGCCGACCGGCTCGCCGGGTCGGAAGCGTTCCTGCACGTCGACGCGGCGCAGGGATTCGGCAAGGCGCTCGCTGCACTCCGGCATCCGCGGGTCGATCTGATCAGCGTCAGCGGCCACAAGATCTGTGGTCCCAAGGGCGCCGGCGCCCTCATCGCCCGCCGTCGCGGCGGCCAACGCCCCCCGCTGACGCCGCTGCTCCACGGTGGCGGCCAAGAGCTGGGACTGCGGCCAGGGACGCTCCCGGTCGCGCTCATCGCGGCGTTCGGCAGGGCGGCCGAGCTGGCCCTCGACGAGCACGATTCCCGCCTGGCGGCGGCCAGGGCATTCGAGGACCGCCTGCTCGCGGGCCTGGCGCCGCTGGCCCCGCGGGCGCACGGCGACCCCGACCGCCGGCTGCCGTACATCCTCAACCTCTCGATCCCGGGCTGGGACAGGGAGACCCTCATCGAGGCCTGGGCCGGACTGGCCGCCATCTCGGACGGCGCCGCCTGCACCTCCCAGTCCTACACCTGCAGCCACGTGCTCGCCGCGATGGGCCTGTCTCCGGCGGATGAAGCGGGAGCGGTACGCTTCTCGTGGTGCCATCTCTCGGAGCTGCCCGACCTGGAGGCGATGACGGGTGCGCTGGTCGCGGGCGCCGCTTCCGGAGCGCCGCGGTCAGCATGACGCCACCCGCAGGCCGCTTCATCCGCTACAAGCGCTCCCGGTTCGCCGCGCGCCTGCCGGTCGGCCACCGCTACACGCGGTCGCACTACTGGCTGGACCGCGACGACGAGGGTCGCTGGCGGATCGGGTTGACCACCTTCGCCATCCGCATGCTGGGCGATCTAGTAGAATGCACGTTCGCCGTGGCACCGGGCGAGTCGGTCGGGCTCGGCCAGGCGATCGGGTCGATCGAGGGGTTCAAGGCGGTGTCCGACGTCTACGCGGTCGCGGCCGGCCGCTTCGTGGAGACCAACGCGGCCCTGGATACCGACATCACGCTGGTCGAATCGGCTCCGTACGGGAACGGTTGGCTCTACGCGGTCGACGGCACGGCGGATCCGGAGAGTCTCGACGTCGACGAGTACGTGCATGTGCTCGACGCGACGATCGACCGGATGCTGGCCAGCCGCCGCGAGGGTGAGAAGGATGTCTAGCGCACGAGCCCGCTACATCATGGTCGGCGGCTTTCTCGGCGCCGGCAAGACGACGGCGATCATCCGACTCGCGCGCTTTCTGACCGAGCAGGGCCAGCGGGTCGGACTGATTACCAACGACCAGAGCGTCGGCCTGGTCGACACCACCATCGCCCGCGCGGAGGGATTTCCGGTAGAGGAGATCACCGGCGGCTGCTTCTGCTGCCGGTTCAACACCTTGATGGAAGCGGCCGACCGGCTGAGCGCGGAGGCGCGGCCGGAGGTCTTCATTGCCGAGCCGGTGGGCAGCTGCACGGACCTGCGGGCCGCGGTCAGCTATCCGTTGCGCCGCATGTACGGGGACGCCTTCGAGATCGCGCCGTTGAGCGTGCTCGTCGATCCGCTGCGCGCGGCGCGCGTGCTGGGCCTGGAGGCCGGCCGGTCGTTCTCGCAGAAGGTGCTGTACGTCTACGACCGGCAACTGGCCGAGGCCGACGCCATCGTGGTGAACAAGACCGACCTGCTCGACGCGGCGGGCCTGGAGCGGTTGCGCGCGGCGCTGGCGGCGCGGTATCCGCAGGCCGCCGTGCTCGCGATGTCCGCGCGCGACGGAAGCGGGACGGCGGCCTGGTTCGAGCGGGCCACCCGCGGCGCGATGGGCCTCGGCGCGTCCCCCGACGTAGACTACGAGGTGTACGCCGAGGGCGAGGCTCTGCTCGGCTGGTTGAACGCGACGGTGCGCGTCGCCGGCGATGCGCCGTTCGACGGCAACGCGCTGCTGCACGACCTCGCCGGGCACATGGCCGGCACCATCGGCGCCCGGGAGATCGCGCACCTCAAGATGACGCTCACGGCGGAGGAGCTGCCGTCGGACATCGCGGTTCTCAACCTCGTCGCGGGCGACCGGAGTGCGGAGATGGCGCATACGCTCAAGGCGCCCATCGAGGCGGGCGAGCTGATCGTCAACCTGCGGGCCGAGGACAATCCGAAGCGCCTGAACGACGCCGCCCGCGCCGCGCTCGCGGCGTGGGAGACCGGCGGTTCCGGCCGCCGGGCGGCGATTGACCACATCGAGCATTTCCGGCCGGCCAAGCCGACCCCGACCTACCGGATGGCGACCGCGTGATGAGCGAGACATCCACGACGGCTCCGAACTTGGTCTACTGCCGCTGCACCTACGCGCGGGTGGTGCCGCGCCGGGTGAAGGACGGCGTGCTCGAGGCGCTGGCGGACTCCGGCGTCGACTTCGACGCGGTGCCGGACCTGTGCGAGATGTCGGCCCGCAAGGACCCGCGGCTGGCGGAGATCGCCGGCGGCGGGGACGTGACCATCGCGGCCTGCTATCCGCGGGCCGTGCGCTGGCTGTTCTCCTCGGCCGGGGCGCCGCTCGACAGCGACCGGGTCACGATTCTCAACATGCGCGAAGAGACGGCCGAGGCGGTAACGGCCGCGATGCTGAACCGGAAGGACGGAGGCAAGCGATGAGTGGTGCCGGCGGTTTGTCGCTGCCCGTGCTGCGGGTGGCGCTGTACGAAGGGCGGGGGGCCCGACCGCTGGACGGCGCGCACCGCTTCGCCGTGATGCAGACGCTGCTCGACAAGGGCTACCGCGTGACGCGCGTCGGGTCGGGGGACGCGAGCGCCCGCGCCGACGACGGCAACGCGCTGGCGGTGCTGGGCCGCTTCGCGGAGCGCCAGCCGGCCGAGGCCGTCGGCGATGCGGGCGGGCGGGTCTGGTTCCGCGATATCGGCGACGAGACCCCGGACGCCGTGGCGGCGCTGGTCGACGCCATCCGGGCCGAGTGCGAGGTCCACGCACCGGGGGCCTGGAAGCCCTGGTTTCCGGTCATCGACTTCGACCGCTGCACCAACTGCATGCAGTGCCTGAGCTTCTGCCTCTTCGACGTCTACGGGGTCTCCAAGGGCGGCCAGATCCAGGTCCAGAACCACGACAACTGCAAGACCGACTGCCCGGCCTGCTCGCGCGTCTGCCCCGAGGTGGCAATTCTCTTCCCCAAGTACCGCCACGGGCCGATCCACGGCGGCGAGATCCAGGCGGACGACGTACGCCGCGAGGCGATGAAGGTCGACATCTCGGCCCTGCTCGGCGGCGACATCTACGCGGCGCTGCGCGACCGGAGCGAGAAGGCGAAGTCACGCTTCTCGAAGGAACGCGACGAGGAGCGGGCGCTCAAGGAGCGCCAGAAGTGCCTCGTCAAGCTGCAGGAGAACCTCGACATCCCGGCGGAGGTACTGGCGAGCCTGCCGACCCTCGACGAGATCCAGGCCAAGGCCGAGTCGGCCAAGGCCCGGGCGCAGGCCGCCATCGACGCCGCCGCGGCGCGGCAGGAGGGCTGACCAGATGGTGCTCGGACTGGCCAGACGGATGCTCACCGAGCCCGACCCGCGCGCCCTGCGCAAGCTGGTCTGGAACATGGGCGTCAAGGGCGTCCGCTCGGTGCAGCTCTACAAGCGGCGGCTGAAGCGGGGCGAGCACTTCCCGCCGTTCCTGTTCATCTCGGTCATCTCGGGCTGCCAGCTGCGCTGCCAGGGTTGCTGGGTCGACGTCGAGGCGCCGAGCCGCAAGATCGAGATCGGCGAGCTGGACCGAATCGTGGGCGACGCCAAGCGGCACGGCAACAGCTACTTCGGCATCCTGGGCGGCGAGCCGTTGCTGCACCCCGACCTGTTCGACCTGTTCGCGGCGCACCCGGACTGCTACTTCCAGCTCTTCACGAACGGCCAGCTCATCGACGATGCGCGGGCGGCCGAGTTGCGCCGCCTCGGGAACGTGACCCCGCTCGTCAGCATCGAGGGCACGTCGGTGGTGAGCGACGAGCGCCGCGGCCGGCCGGACGTGCTCGACAAGTCGCTGGCGGGGCTCGAAGCCTGCACCCGGAACCGCCTGGTCACGGGAGTGGCCACCAGCGTCTGCAAGACGAACATCGACGACCTCGTGCAGGAGTCGTGGCTGCGGCGGCTCATCGACCTCGGCGTGCACTACGCCTGGTTCCACACCTACCGCGTCGTCGGCCCGAAGCCGACGGCGGAGATCGCGCTGACCCCCGAGGAGGTGCTCCGCGTGCGCCGGTTCATCGTCCGCATGCGCGCGAAGCTGCCCATCGCCATCGTCGACGCGTACTGGGACGACGAGGGCCAGGCGCTCTGCCCCATGGCGACCGGGGTGAGCCACCACATCAGTCCGTACGGGGACATCGAGCCGTGCCCGATCATCCAGTTCGCGACCGAGACCGTCTATGATCGGCCGAGCGTCTACGAGACCATGACGACCTCGTCGTTCCTCAAGGACTTCCGCGAGACGGCGGCGCGGACCACGCGCGGCTGCATCGTGCTGGAACGGCCGGATCTTGTCCGCGAGCTCGTCGAGCGCCACGGGGCACGGGACACGACCCAGCGGCAGACGGCGTCCGCGGAGCTGGCGGAGCTGACGCCGCGGAGCAGCCAGTACGACCCGGGGAACGAGATCCCGGAGGAGCACTGGGCGTACGCCTTCGCCAAGAAGCACTGGTTCTTCGGGTTCGGCGCATACAGCTAGCAACGGACGACTTCCATGAGCTACCAACTGCCGGTCGTTTCGCTCCCGCGCGCGGTGCCGTCGACGATCATGCGCCCGCCGCAGGAGACCATTCCGCAGACCCGGACGGAGCGCGAGGCGATGCTGCGGCAGGTCCAGGCCTATGTCGCCGCCCGGCAGAGCGAGATCACGCCGCCGCTCGTCCTCGACGAGCTGCGCGTGCGCTCCGAGGAGATCGTCCGTGCGCACGGCATCGATCCCAAGTACCTCGACTACGTCGGGGTGCTGCTCGCCAACGAGACGTGGCGCGACCACCTGGCCGCCGTGCCCTACAACCGGCGCCTGCTGCTGCTGCCCAAGTGCCTGCGCGTGGAGGATCGCTGCCCCGCCCCATTCGACGAGTTCGGCCTGCTGTGCAAGCAGTGCGGCCTCTGCACGATTCAGGACCTGCAGGAGGAAGCGGAGAAGCTCGGCTACGCGGTGCTCGTCGCCGAGGGCTCGGCGCTGGTGATGGCGCTCATCCAGACCGGCAAGATCGAGGCGATCGTCGGCGTGAGCTGCCTCTCGGTGCTGGAGCGGGCCCACCCGTACATGGAGGCGGCGGCTATCCCGGGCGTCGCGATCCCGCTGCTGCAGGACGACTGCAAGGACACCGGGGTCGACGTCGAATGGATCTGGGACTTCATCCACGCGACGAGCGACGACCGGACCCGCCGGCTCGATCTCGACGCGCTGCGCAAGGACGTCGAGAGCTGGTTCGTGCCCGCGGCGCTCGACGAGCTGTTCGGCGGCCCGCCGCAGGGCGAGACCGAGACGCTGGCCCGCGGCGAGCTGACCCGCGCCGGCAAGCGCTGGCGGCCGTTCCTCACGGTCTGCGTGCACCACGCGCTGCAGGACGACCCGCACGCGCCGCCGCCCGACGCGCTCCGCAAGGTGGCCGTGGCGGTGGAGTGCTTCCACAAGGCCTCACTGGTTCACGACGACATCGAGGACGGCGACGCGCGCCGCTACGGCGAGCCCACGCTGCACGCCACGCACGGTGTGCCGGCGGCGCTCAACGTGGGAGACTTCCTCGTCGGGGAAGGCTACCGGCTGCTGGCGGAGAGCGACTTCGCGCCCGCGATCCGGGCCGAGATGACGGCGATAGCCGCCCGCGGCCATCGGACCCTCTGCCTCGGGCAGGGCGAGGAGCTGGCCTGGGCGCGCAGCCCGCAGCCGCTCAGCTCGCAGCAGGTGCTGCAGATCTTCCGGCAGAAGACCGCGCCGGCGTTCGGCGTGGCGCTCGAGCTCGGGGCGGCCTGCGCCGGCGCCGACAAGGAGGTCTTCGACAGGCTGCGGGCCTACAGCGACGCGCTGGGCATCGCGTACCAGATCCGTGACGACCTGGACGATCTCGAGCCGTCCGCCGACGCGCCGGACGACGTCGCCGCGTTGCGCCCGTCGCTGCCGCTGGCCGTCGGCTACGAGCAGGCCAAGTCCGAACCGGACGCGCGGGCCACCCTCGAGGCGGCGTGGCGCCGCGAGCAGGCCGTCGACGGCCGCTCCGACGAAGTTCGCGAGCTGCTCGACCGCTTCGACGCGGCGGACCGCAGCCACCGCCTGATGGAGGGCTACAAGGAAGAGGCGATCCGCTGCCTGCCCGGCCTGACCAATCCCAGCCTCAAGGGGTTGCTCCGGCGGGTCATCGGGAAGATCTTCAGCGTCGAGATTCAGGGCTGGTGCAGTGAGTTTGAGGCTCGAAATGCTGCAGGTAGCCAGGCTGTCGCCGACGCTGCTCGGTGACGCGGCGGACCTGACGGCGGGTTTCCTCACCACCAGGCTGAATCCGGACGGCGGCTTCCAGGATCGGGACGGCGCGAGCGACCTCTACTACACCGTCTTCGGCCTCGAAGCGCTCATCGCCCTCCGTCGCGACCTCCCGGCCGCCGCGGTGCGGCAATACCTCGAGCACCACGAGGACCCGGCGGGGCTGGACTTCGTGCACACCGCCTGCCTGGCCCGCTGCTGGGCCGACATCGGCGCCGCCAGCGAGGCGCCGACCGCGGCGCTGCTGGCCCGGATCGAGACCTACCGCACGCCGGACGGCGGCTACAGCCCGACGGACGGTGCCGGCCACGGCACCGCGTACGGCTGCTTCCTGGCCCTGGGAGCCTACGAGGACCTCGGCGCCACGCTCGACGACCCCGACCGTCTCCTGGCCTGCCTGGGCACCCTGCGCGCCGCCGACGGCGGGTACGGCAACCAGCCGGGCGTGCCGACGGGCCTGACGCCGCCGACCGCGGCGGCAATCACCGTTCAGCGGCGCCTGTCCCGGCCGGCCGATCGGGAGGCAGGCGAGTGGCTGCGGGCGCGTCACGCGCCCGCCGGCGGGTTCTGCGCGTCGCCGTCGACGCCGCTGCCCGATCTCCTCTCGACCGCCACCGCCCTGCACGCGCTCGCCGGCGCCCACGCTCCGCTCGAGCCAATCAGGGAGCCGTGCCTCGACTTCGTCGACAGCCTCTGGACCAACTCCGGCGGCTTCTACGGAAGCTGGGGCGACGACGTGCAGGACTGCGAGTACACCTTCTACGCCCTCCTCGCGCTGGGACACCTGAGCCTGTGAGCGCGCACCCGGTTCGCCCCGATCCGCCGCAACCGCCTCCCGCGCCGTCGAGCGCGGCGGCGCCGCTCGCACGCGAGGCAGGGCGGGAGGCGCTCGACCGGCTGGCCGCGGGCCTGCTGGCGACGCGCAACGCGGCGGGTCACTGGGAGGGCGAGCTGTCGTCGTCCGCGCTCTCGACCGCCACCGCGGTCATCGCGCTCGCGCTCGTCGACCGCCAGCGGCCGCGACCGGGGCTCGGCGCGCGCGTCCGCGGCGGCGTCGGGTGGCTGGTGCGGACCCGAAACGCGGACGGCGGCTGGGGCGACACCACCGACAGCCCCAGCAACGCCAGCACCACTGCCCTCTGCTGGGCGGCCCTCACCGTCGGCGGCACCTCCGACCCGCCCTGCGTCGCGGCGATCGACGGGGGGCGCGACTGGATGCTGCGCGCCGCCGGCAGCCTGGCTCCGCGGCCCCTCGCGCACACGATCAGCCGGCGCTACGGCAAGGACCGCACGTTCTCCGTCCCGATCCTCACCGTGCTGGCCCTGGCCGGGCTCCTGGATGCGGCGGAGCGGAGCGGCGCACCGAACGCACCCGCCCACGCGAGCGGCGCGGGCGGGTCGGCCGACGGCGCCAGCGGCGTCATCGGCAGCGGCTGGCGCCACGTACCGCAGCTCCCGTTCGAGCTGGCCGCCGTCCCGCCCGCGTGGTACCGCTGGCTGCGGCTGCCGGTCGTCAGCTACGCGCTGCCGGCGCTCATCGCCATCGGACAGGCCCGCCACCGGCAGCGGCCCACGCGCAATCCCCTGACGCGCCTCGTGCGCCTGGCGGCACGCCGCCGCACGCTGCGCCGGCTGGAAGCGATTCAGCCGCGCGGCGGCGGCTTCCTGGAAGCGGCGCCGTTGACGAGCTTCGTCGTCATGAGTCTCGTCGCCGCCGGCGAAGCGGCGCATCCGGTGGTGGACCGGGGCGTGGCGTTTCTGGAGCGTTCCGTGCGGGCCGACGGGAGCTGGCCCATCGACACGAACCTCGCCACCTGGGTAACGACGTTGAGCGTCAACGCGCTGGCGCGCCTGCCCGACTGGCGCGATCGACTCGCCCCCCGCGAACGGGCGGCCCTGCACCGCTGGCTGCTCGATCAGCAGTACCGCGAGCGGCACGTCTACACGGACGCCGCCCCCGGCGGCTGGGCGTGGACCGACCTGCCCGGGGGGGTCCCCGACGCCGACGACACCCCCGGGGCGCTGCTCGCCCTCCACGCCCTGGACCCCGCTGACACCGAGCACCGGGAAGCCGCCGCCGCCGGCAGCGGCTGGCTGCTCGACCTGCAGAACGCCGACGGCGGCATACCGACGTTCTGCCGCGGCTGGGGGGCGCTGCCGTTCGACCGCAGCAGCCCGGACCTGACCGCCCACACCCTGCGGGCGTGGACCGCGTGGCGGCCGGTGCTGCCCGGCGGGATGCGGAGTCGTACCGAGCGCGCGGCAAAGCGCGCGGTCAGGTTCCTGGCGCGGGCGCAGCAACCCGACGGATCGTGGATTCCACTCTGGTTCGGGAACCAGGCCGCCCCGGACGAGGCCAACCCGGTCTACGGCACGGCGCGGGTGGTCGAAGGGCTCGCCGCGCTGTCCGACGCCGAGACGATCCCGACGAGCGAGCAGCGGGCAATCCGCTGGCTCGTCGACGCGCAGGGGAACGACGGCGGCTGGGGCGGCGCGCCCGGCGTCGCGCCGTCCCTCGAGGAAACCGCCCTGGCGGTCTCGGCGCTGGCCGTATGCCGGCGGCTCCCGCGAACCCGGTCGCACCCGGGTGTCGACGCGGCCGTCACGCGCGGCGTGCGGTGGCTGGTGGACGCCACGGGCGGCGGCCGGCGCACCGCGACAACTCCGATCGGGCTCTACTTCGCCAGGCTCTGGTACTCCGAAACGCAGTACCCCCGGATCTTCTCGCTTGCCGCGCTGGCGGCGGCGGTACCGCCGCTGTCCTCGAAGTAGCCGTGGGTCCGCCGATCCCGGGCGGCCGGCGTCAGTGGGTCATCGTGTAGAGCAGGACGTTGATTCCCAACTGATAGCCGTCGGGCGCGAAACGCTCGAAGAACCGGGGGTCCTCGCCCTCGCGCTCCCAGGCGTCCTGGATGTCGGTGTTGTGGGTCATGGCGACCATCAGCCGCCCGCCCTCGTCCATGATCCCCCTGAAGTGCGGGACGGCGCTGTCATTTCCGCGCTCGGACGTCGTCGCGCCGCCGGACCAGCGCCAGAAGTGGATGTTGGTGATCTGCGGCACCTCGAGGATGTGGAACATCGTCCGGAACAGCTGGTGATCGAGCGGCAGGTCCCTGATGGGGTACTCGGACGGCGGCAGGACCTTGCCGATCTCGCCCGACCATTGCTGCCAGGACCGCGTGCCCCAGAAGTCGTCCACCCAGAGGAAGCCCCCCTTCAGCAGGTAGTCCCGGAGCCGGACGATCTCGACCGGCCTCAGGCTCATGGTCCCCACGT
Source organism: Vicinamibacterales bacterium (assembly GCA_965222265.1). Classification (GTDB taxonomy): domain Bacteria; phylum Acidobacteriota; class Vicinamibacteria; order Vicinamibacterales; family UBA8438; genus JAAXGX01. Next base: position 1,432,902 of record CBDCTP010000003.1, on the reverse strand, counting down.
CGGACGTCATGAGGAAGGGGCAGCTGTAGAGCGAGTCGTCGGCGATGGTCACGACCCAGTGGTTCGGCTCGCCGACGCGGTCGAGATCCACGTGGGTGGACGTCATCTCCGACAGCCGGATCATGAAGTTGATGTCGGCGTAGGGATAGTCGGTCGACCAGCCGCGCCCCGAGCGCTCGCGCCGGTTGCTGGTGTACATCAGGCGGCAGAAGGAGAACCCCTCGTCGACGTGATCGGCAGGTCGAAATCGCGGCGGGTAGCGGCTCCACCCGCCCCACTGCCCCAGGGCAGCCGAGGCCACGGTGGTTGCCGCGAGCACGACGATCACGATCCGTGTTGCTGAACCACGCGCCACGCGCTCCCTCCACGCCTCGCGGAACGGCCCTGCCCATTGTGCCACGATCGACGCGGGTCCGACACACAATCGTTATAATCGGCCCGCCGGCCACCGCACAGCGAAGGATGGACCGCACCGTGGCGCACGTCGACCCCGAAGCACTCGCCCACCACGAGCTCACCCGCGTCTACATCGCCGGCACGCTGGCCGAGGCCAGGGCGGTGGAAGAGCTGCTGACGGGCAACGGCGTCGACTACGTCGTCCAGGTCGAGCCGTACCGCGCGAGCATCCTGTTCGGACCGCGCAACGGCGCGGCGTTCTACGTGGCCGACAGCCAGGCGGAGTTCTGCCGCGACCAGCTGGCCGTCGCCGGGTTCCACCGCGGGCTGCTGGAGGACTGACGCGCCGTCAGCGCGCGCCCCGGGCGGCAGCCGCCGCCTCCTGTGCGCGCTCGCCCGCCAGTATGCCGATCATCCCGTAGTGGTTGCCCTCGTGACACGCAAACTCGTAGATGGGCGAGTCCGTGCGCGTCAGCGGCATGCGCACTGTCCACGACGTGGTCCAGGCCGTCGGATCGGTCAGGGTGACCTCGTAGCTGAGCGTGTCGGGGGCGACGCGCGTGAGGCGCTCCACGAGATGGAGGTTGCGGTCGGAGCCGAGCACGCTCGCCCGGGAGGAGAAGTTCGTGGTGTCGACGACCAGCGTGTCGCCCTCCCAACGGCCGCGCGAATCGCCGAGCCACTGCCGGATGCGGCCCGGCAGGTGCGGGCGCCCGTCGAGCGGAATGATGCGCGCGTCGTGGATAGTCTCCATGGCGAGGGCGACGTATCCGGGCGTCTGGAAGATCTGGTAGTAGCCGTAGATCCCCGCGCCCGAGGTGCCGCCCAGCCGGGGCAGGCCGCGGGTCAGGCAGCGCACCCAGGTGGAGAGGTCCTCCGGCCCGGCCGGGCGCTCCTCCGCGGCGGCGGCGGCGTTCTGGCGGGCCTCCGCCGCGGCGGTCAGCGCCGGGATTCTCCCGTCGGGCGGATCGACGATGAGCGAGGTGCGATTGTCGAACGCGCGCTCCAGCATCGCGAGGGACGTGCAGGTCGCGCGCGGGTTGACGTAGCGCTCGACGTCGGCGAGGACGGCCAGGAACAGATTGTCGCCGGCGGCGAAATCGCTGTTCCCGCTCGCGAAGAGGCGGTCGGCTCGCTGCCGCAACTCGGCGACCTCGGCTGCGGTCAGCAACTCCCTGTCCGCCAGCGCCGCGGGCCGCTCCAGCGGCGTCGCGCTCCGGCTGACCCAGACGCCCTGCAGATCGGGCTGGCCGGCGGCGGTGCGCGGGGCCGTCCAGCCGGTGGGCGCCGTCTGGGCCGCCGCGGGCGGCGGGAGCGGCATCACCCACAGCGTGGCCGCCGCCAGCGGCGAGAGCAGGAACGGTCGTCGGTGCATGGGCCTCCTCGAGTACGGCCGGCGCCACGGCCGGCCGTACTCATGTTCGCCCAGGAACGACGCCCTGGCAACCGTTTTCCCCCCGCCGCGTCTACTGCCCCAGGACCTTGAGCTCGCTGCGGACGACGATCTCGCTGGCGCCATCGGTGTCCACCAGCTTGCCGACGACCTCGTACTCGCCCGCGGGCAGCGCCCACCAGGTGAAGCTGTGCTGCTGCGGCGAGTCGAGTCCGTTCAGGCCGATCGTGATGGCGCGCTGGATCGCTCCGGAGTCGGCCTGGACGTGCAGCTCCTGGCTCTTCGCGGTCGGCGTTATCCAGATGCTGATCTCGACGTCGCCCGGCTCGCTCAGGATCAGCGCCCCCTCGGCCTCCTGCGCCTCCGTGGCGCGGTCGTCGGCGGCCAGCGTGGCCTGTTGGTTGGCAGGTGGCGCCGCAGGCAACAAGGGCGCAGTCGCAAGCAGAATCGCGCAGGGCGCGCAGAGCAGAAAACCAGTCAGTCGCATGATCACCCCCCTTTCGGAGACGGCAGCCACTCGCGGGGCCGCCGCAATGTTTCGCGGATGTTAACAACAGGTTAATTCAAAGCGAACACCTATTTGCCCTTTCTCGACGATTCTCGCGGGGACCCGAATCGGCCAGTGGACCGCATCCACGCCCCAAGGTGTGAGAAGATCGTGCCGTCGGGGCGTAGCGCAGCCCGGTAGCGCGCCTGCCTTGGGCGCAGGAGGTCCCGAGTTCGAATCTCGGCGCCCCGACCACGTTCGCCCGATCGCGATCCACCCCGACCCGTCACGACGGAGGCCGAACATGACACCAGCGGTTCGTCTACCTGCCTGCTGCCTGCCGGCAGCTCTGGTTCTGCTGGCGGCCGGCGCCCCGCTGGGGGCCCAGACCGGCGCTCCCGGCGGCGAGTGGCCGACGTACGGGGGCGACCTCGGCCACACCCGCTACGCCGGGCTCGACCAGATCGACGCGGAGAACTTCGACGAGCTCGAGATCGCCTGGCGGTTCAAGACCGACAACCTGGGCCCGGTCCCGGAGTACCAGTTCGAGTCCACGCCGCTGATGGTGAACGGCGTCGTCTACTCGACGGCCGGCTCGCGGCGCGCGGTCGTGGCGCTGGACGCGGGCACGGGCGAGCTGCTGTGGACCTATGGCCTCCACGAGGGAGCGCGCGGCGAGGCGGCGCCGCGGCGGCTGTCGGGCCGCGGGCTGGCGTATTGGAGCGACGGTAGCGACGAGCGCATCCTGTACGTGACCCCCGGCTACCGGCTGATCGCCCTGGCGGCGCGGACGGGGCGGCCGGTCGCCGGTTTCGGGCAGGACGGCATCGTCGATCTCAAGCAGAACAACGACCAGGACATCGATCCGGTGACGGGCGAGGTCGGATTGCACGCGACGCCCATCGTTGCGAGGGACGTGGTCATCGTGGGCGCCGCCTTCAGAACGGGCGGCAACCCCCGCAGCCGGGGCAACGTGAAGGGGTACATCCGCGGCTTCGACGCGCGGACGGGCGAGCGGTTGTGGATCTTCCACACGATCCCGCTGTCGGGCGAGTTCGGGCGCGAGACCTGGCTGAACGACTCGGCCGTCTACACCGGCAACACGGGGGTCTGGGCGCAGATCTCGGTGGACGAGGAGCTCGGGATCGCCTACCTGCCGGTCGAGACCCCCACGTCCGACTACTACGGCGGCAACCGGCCCGGCGACAACCTGTTCAGCGAGAGCCTGGTAGCGGTCGACCTGCACACCGGCGAGCGCAAGTGGCACTTCCAGCTCGTGCACCACGGCATCTGGGACCACGACATCCCCTGCGCGCCGATCCTGATCGACATCACCGTCGACGGGCGGCCGATCAAGGCCGTGGCGCAGCCGACCAAGCAGGTGTTCCTGTACGTCTTCGACCGCGAGACGGGCGAGCCGATCTGGCCGATCGAGGAGCGGCCCGTGCCGGCGGGCGACGTGCCCGGCGAGTGGTACTCGCCCACGCAGCCGTTCCCGACCCGGCCGCCCGCCTACGACCGCCAGGGCGTCACCGTCGACGACCTGCTCGACTTCACGCCGGAGTTGCGGGCCGAGGCGCTCGAGGTGGCGTCGCGCTACAAGATGGGCCCGCTCTTCACACCCCCTGTCGTCAGCCGGCGGGAGGGCCCGCTCGGGACGTTCATCCGCCCGTCCCGGACGAACTGGCCGGGCGGGGCGTACGATCCGGAGACCCACATCCTCTATGTACCGTCGAGCGCCGCGTTCAGCGCGCTCGGGCTGGTGCCGCCCGATCCGGGCCAATCGGACCTGCAGTACATCCAGGGCAACGCCATCACCGGGCCCCGCCGCACCGCCGGCGCCGGCTCGCAGGTGGGCGGCGGGCAGCGCGTGGTCAGCGGCCGGGGCGGCGGCCAGAGCGGCAACGCCCGCACGACCGTGCGCGGCCTGCCGCTGCTGAAGCCCCCATGGGGCCGGATCAGCGCCATCGACATGGACCTGGGCGAGATTCTGTGGCAGAGCCCGCACGGCGAGACCCCGGACTTCGTGCGGAACCACCCGGCACTCGCCGGCCTCGACATCCCGCGCACCGGCCGCACGGGCGCGCCGGGCGTCCTGGTCACGAGGACCCTCGTCATCTCCGGCGAGATGGGCTACTTCCGGACGCCGTCGGGGCGGCGCGGGGCCATGCTGCGAGCGTACGACAAGGCCACCGGCGCGGAGGTCGGCGCGGTCTACATGCCGGCGCCGCAGAGCGGCTCGCCGCTGACGTACATGCACGACGGCCGGCAGTACATCGTCGTGGCGATCAGCGGCGGGAACTATTCGGGCGAGCTGCTCGCGTTCAGGCTGCCGGCGCAATCGTGAGTCGCACACGCGGACTTGACAGGTGCAGCCGGCGTGCTAGCATCGCGCATGAAGGCGAATTGCGGCTCAGCGCGGCGCCCATGAGGAGAGCGGGATGCCTACACTGTCACGCGTCGTGTCGTGCGGTTGCGCCGTGGTGCTGGCGCTGGCCTGCCACCTGCCGGCAGCCCTGCACGCGGCCGGTCCACCGGAGGCGCCGCCGGATGCCCGCGCCCTCCTCGACCAGTACTGCGTCACCTGCCACAACGACAGGTTGCAGACCGCCGGCCTGCTGCTCGACCGCGCGGACGTCGGGCACATCGGGGCGGACGGCGCGACCTGGGAGAAGGTGGTGCGCAAGCTGCGGAGCGGTGCGATGCCGCCCGTGGGGCGCAGCCGCCCCGACGAGCAGGTGCTCCACGCGTTCGTCGCCTGGCTCGAGAGCGAGCTCGACCGCGAGGCCGCGACCCGCCCGAATCCGGGCCGGCCGGCTGATCACCGGCTGAACCGGTTCGAGTACGGCAACGCGATCCGCGATCTGCTCGCGCTGGAGATCGATCCGGAGACGCTGCTGCCGCCCGACGAGTCGGACCACGGCCTCGACAACATCGCCGAGGTCCTCTCGATGTCGCCGACCCTCCTGCAGCGGTACCTGGTCGCGGCGCGCAAGATCAGCCGGCTCGCCGTCGGCGATCCGACGACCGGTCCCGGCATCGAGACCTTCGACCTGTCGCGCGGCCTGCGGCAGGACGAGCGCATGAACGAGGACCTGCCGTACGGCACGCGCGGCGGCACCGCCATCCGCCACTACTTTCCGCTCGACGGCGACTACGTCGTCAAGGTCCGGCTGGGCAAGAACTACACCAACTCGAAGATTCGCGCCATCGCCACCCGCGAGGAGATCGACGTGCTGCTCGACGGCGTGCCCGTCACGCGCTTCCGCATCGGCGGCGGCTGCGCCGACTCGGATGCGGCGGAGTGCGAGCGGACCGACCGCTACTACCGCACCTCCCGCTACGACCTGACGGCGGACGAGGCGCTCAACGTGCGCTTCCCCGTGACGGCCGGGATGCACACGCTGGGGGTCGCTTTCGTCAGGAAGAGCGTCCTGACGGAAGGGCCGGCCCCCACGCTACTTCCGCCGCGGCATACGAGCTCCACCTACGAGGCGCCGCGCATGGACATCGACTATGTGCGGCTGGAAGGTCCGTTCGATCCCACCGGCCCGGGCGACACGCCGAGCCGGCGCCGGATCTTCATCTGCCGCCCCGCCGCGGGGACGGACGGCGAACCGTGCGCGCGGCGGATCCTGGAGGCGCTCGGGCGGCAGGCCTACCGGCGCCCGGTGACCGACGCGGACATCGCGACGCTGCTGCGCTTCTACTATGGCGGGCGCGCCGAGGGCGGCTTCGAGCGGGGCATCCAGGAAGCGCTCACGCGGCTGCTGATCTCGCCGGAGTTCCTGTTCCGCATCGAGCGCGATCCGGCGCACGTGGCGGCGGACGCCGTCTACGCGATCAGCGACGTGGAGCTGGCCTCCCGCCTGTCGTTCTTCCTGTGGAGCACCATCCCGGACGCTGAGTTGCTCGACGTCGCGGCGCGCGGAGAGCTGCAGGATCCGGACGTTTTGGAAGCGCAGGTGCAGCGCATGCTGGCCGATCCCCGGACCGCCGCCCTGACGCGGAACTTCGGCGGCCAGTGGCTGCTCGTGCGGAATCTGCAGGCCGTGGATCCGGACGCGAGCACGTATCCCGAGTTCGACGACAACCTGCGCCAGTTCTTCCAGCGCGAGACGGAGCTGTTCCTCGAGAGCCAGATGCGCGACGATCGGCCGCTCGAGGAGCTGCTGACGGCCGACTACACGTTCCTGAACGAGCGGCTGGCCCGCTTCTACGGCGTCCCGAACGTGTACGGGGCGCATTTCCGGCGCGTTCCGCTGAGCGACCCCAACCGCGCGGGCCTGCTGGGCCACGGGAGCGTGCTGACCGTCACGTCGTACGCCACGCGTACGTCGCCGGTGGTGCGCGGCAAGTACCTGCTGGACAACATCCTCGGCGCGCCCCCGCCGGCGCCGCCCGCGGACGTGCCCGCGCTCGAGGAGTCGGACGCGCCGGGTCACGCGCCGGCGTCGATGCGCGAGCGGATGGCGGCACACCGCCGCAGCCCCGCCTGCGCGGCCTGCCACGCGCGGATCGACCCGCTCGGGTTCGCGCTCGAGAACTTCGACGGCATCGGGCAGTGGCGGACCACCGACGGCACGTCGCCCATCGACGCCTCGGGGGCGCTCCCGGACGGCACGGCGTTCGGCGGTCCGGGCGAGTTCCGGCAGGCGTTGCTGGCGCACCGCGAGGAGTTCGTCCACAACTTCACCGAGCGCCTGCTGACCTACGCCCTCGGGCGCGCGGTCCAGCACTACGACATGCCGGCGGTGCGCGTCATCATGCGCGACGCCGCGGCCGACGACTACCGCTGGTCGTCGCTCATCCTGGGCATCGCCCGGAGTCAGCCGTTTCAGATGCGGAAGGCGCGCGAGGTCGTGACCGTCGCGCAGCAGTAGCGGCAGCCGTGCTGTCATCCCGATCGGCATTGCGGAAGAGGGGTTCCAGATGGTGATTACGAAGAAGTACCTGTCGCGCCGCACGGCGCTCCGGGGTCTCGGCGCGACCATCGCGCTGCCGTTGCTCGACAGCATGGTGCCGGCGTTCGCCGCGGTGCGGAACAGCGCGGCGCGCCCCATCAAGCGGCTCGGCGCGGTGTACGTGCCCAACGGCATGAGCATGCCCAACTGGACGCCGGCCGCCGAGGGCAGCCTGGAGCTCACGCCGATCCTGACGCCGCTGGCGCCCGTGCAGGACCGGGTGCTCGTCGTCAGCGGCACCGCCAACCAGGAAGCCAAGCAGCGGCTGAACGAGGGGGACGGCGACCACTCGCGCTGCCAGGCGGCGTACCTGACCGGCGCGCACGCCGTCAAGGCCTCCGGCACGAACACGACCCTCGAGGTCGGCGTGTCGATGGACCAGCTCGCCGCCCGCGCCCTGCGCGAGGACACGCAGCTCCCCTCGCTCGAGCTGTCGCTGGAAGCCAACGAGCTGGTGGGCCAGTGCGAGGACGGCTACGGCTGCGCCTACAGCGCCACGCTCGCGTGGCGCGACGCCAACACGCCGATGCCGATGGAAACCAACCCGCGCGCCGTATTCGAGAATCTGTTCGGCGCCGTGGGCAGCACGGGCCGCGAGGCGCGACTGCGTGCGCTGCGGATGGACCGCAGCATTCTCGACTCGGTGAACGACGAGCTCACGGACCTGGTGCGCAAGCTCGGACGCGACGACCGTTCCAAGCTGTCCGGCTATCTCGAGTCGGTGCGCGACATCGAGCGGCGCATCCAGATCGCCGAGTCGCAGAGCGACCGCGGGCTGCCGGAGGTGGCGCAGCCGGCCGGCATCCCGGCCAGCTTCGAGGAGTACGCGAGCCTGATGTTCGACCTGATGCTGGTGGCGTTCCAGGCCGACCTGACCCGCGTTTCCACATTCCTGTACGGCCGCGAGAAGAGCGTGCGCACCTACCCGGAGGTGGGGGTCGCCGAGCCGCACCACCCCGTGTCGCACCACCGCCACCGTCCCGAGCAGATCGAGAAGCTGGCCCGGATCAACACCCTCCACATGGGGATCTTCGGGCGCTTCCTCGACAAGCTGCGGGCGACGCCCGACGGCGACGCCTCGCTGCTGGACCAGGTGATGATCGTCTACGGCGCCGGCATGGGCAACAGCAACGCCCACGACCCGCTGGAGCTCCCGATCGTGGTGGCCGGCGGCGGCGGCGGCACCATCAAGGGCGGCCGGCACATGAAGGCGCCGGAGGGCACGCCGCTGGCGAACCTGCATCTCACCCTGCTCGAGAAGATGGGCGTCCCGGCCGAGAATCTCGGCGACAGCACGGGCGAACTGCCAGTCGTTTCCAATGTGTAAAGGTGGAACCACGATGCGCATCGACATCCGACGCACGCTTGGGGCAATCGTTCTGCTGCTGGCCGGCGCGAGTCTGGCGGGCGCCGCGGTCGACGCGCGGCTGACGGAAGCCGTCAGGCACCAGGACAGCGCGGCGGTACGGGCACTGCTCGCGGAAGGCGCTCCGGTGAACGAGACCGGCGCTGACGGCCTCACGCCGTTGCACTGGGCCGCGCAGTGGAACCACGCGGAGATCGCCGATCTGCTGATTGCCGCCGGCGCGGACGCGAACGCGGCCGACCGCTACGGCGTGACGCCGCTCACGCTGGCGTGCATCAATGCCAGCGCCGGCATGGTCGATCGGCTCCTGCAGGCCGGCGCCGACGCGCGCGGCGCGCAGGTGAACGGCGAGACCGCGCTCATGACCTGCGCACGGACGGGTGCGCCGGCCGCGGTGACAACGCTGCTGGACCGCGGTGCGGACGTGAACGCGGCAGAAGCCGCCCACGGCCAGACCGCGTTGATGTGGGCCGCCTGGGAGGGCCACACCGCGGTGGTGCGGGCGTTGCTGGCGCACGGCGCCGACGTGGATGCCCGGACGACGACCGGCTACACGGCACTGCTGCTGGCGTCCCGCGAGGCGTACCGGGAGACGACGGAGGCGCTGCTGGCGGCCGGTGCGGACGTCAACGCGGCCGCGGCGGACGGCACCACGGCGCTCCTGATCGCCATCATCCGGCGCCACCTGGATTACGCCGAGTTGCTGCTCGACCAGGGCGCCGACCCGAATCTGGGGCCGGGCTTCACGCCGCTGCACTGGGCCGCCGGCAAGTGGGACACCGAGCTGAACGACCTCTCCAACGGCGTGGCCGAGGGCAACCAGTGGAGCGTGTTCGCCGGGTTGCGCGATCCGGACCGGCTGCGCGCCGTGAAGCTGCTGTTCGCCCATGGCGCGGATCCCAACATCCGCACGCAGCGGACGCCCGGGTTCGGAATTCAAGTGAAGGGCCACCTGGGGAACCTGAAGGGCGCGACGCCGTTCCTGATCGCCGCGAAGGCGAACGACGTCGACGTGATGCGCGAGCTGATCGCGCATCGGGCCGATCCCTTCGCCGCCACCGATAACGGCACGACACCGCTGATGGTGGCCGCGGGCGTGGGACATGCCCCCGGCATCACACGCTCGGCCGAGGGCGATGCCCTGCAGGCGATCACCCTCTGCATCGAGCTCGGCGCCGACGTGAACGCGGTGAACGACGCGGGCGACACCGCGCTGCACGGCGCCGCGTGGCGGGAGCGCGCGAATTCGATCGTGCAGTTCCTGGTCGAGCGGGGAGCCGAGATGGACGCCACGAACCACCGTGACTGGACGCCGCTGGTCATCGCCGAGGGCATCCATACGGGCGGCAACTACATCAAGTCGGACACGACGGCCGCTCTGCTGCGGCAGCTCGGCGCGGCGCCGAGCCCGCCCGACATCCTGCGGGAGCCGGAAGCGCGGTAGCGCTCGCACCACGTCCCGATCGGGCGGTGCGGGATTCGTCCCGCTCCGCCCCCCAGATTGCGTGGTGCGTTCCAGTCGCGCCATGGCAGTCGACAGACGCCGGTTCATCACCACCACCACCGCCGCGGGTCTGGCCAGCGTCGCCAGCGTCGGCGCGGGGCCGACCGGCGCCGTGTCGCGCCCCCGCTCCCGCTCGATCCAGGCGGCACGCCGGGCCGGCCGATCGCCCGATGTTGTCGTGGTCGGCGCCGGCACGTTCGGTCTCTGGACGGCTCTCCACCTGCAGCGGCTCGGTGCCCGCGTGACCGTGGTGGACGCCTACGGCCCCGGCAACTCGCGCCAGACCTCCGGCGGCGAGACGCGCGGCGTGCGCTCGGCCTACGGCGACCGGCCGCACGGGCGCCTGTGGACGCGGTGGGCCAACGACGCGATCCGCAAGTGGATCGAGTGGGACGAGAGCGGCCGCGACCGTCTCCTCCCCCGACTGTTCTTCCAGACGGGCGACCTCATTCTCCGCGAGCAGGCCGGCCCCTACATCGAGACCACGCGCAGCCACTGGGACGCGCTGGCCGTACCCTACGAGGTGTTGACGCCGGACGAGGTGGCCTACCGCTGGCCGTGGATCCGCTTCGACAACCTCGGGCTCGCGCTGCACGAGCCGGCGGCCGGCGTCGTCCGCGCGCGACGCGCGATGGAGTCGGTGGCCCGGGTGTTCAAGGAGGAAGGCGGCAGCATCCGCATCGCCCGTGCAGCCCCTGGCCCCTGGGCCGGCGCGACGCTCGACGCGCTGGCACTCGACGACGGCGACGCCGTGTCCGCGGGCATCGTCCTCTTCGCCTGCGGACCCTGGTTCCCCAAGCTGTTTCCGGCGCTGATGGGACGGCGCCTGCGCAACCCCGTCGGACACGTGTTCTACTTCGCGGTGCCGCCCGGGGACTCGCGCTTCTCACACCCGCACATGCCGAGTTTCGGCGTGCCCGGCTGCACCGGCTGGCCGGCGCTCCCGCCCGACCACCGCGGCTTCCGCGTCCGCGCCGGCAGTCGTCCTCCCGAGGATCCCGACACGAGCGACCGCTGGATACCGCCGGAGGCGCATGCTCGCCCGCGCGAGATCCTGGACCGGCACTTCCCGGATCTCGTCGGCGCCCCGCTCAACGAGACGCGCGCCTGCCACTACGAGATGAGCGTCGACCAGAACTTCATCGTCGACCGCCACCCCGACTTCGACAACGTCTGGCTGCTCGGAGGCGGCTCGGCCGAGGCGTTCAAGTTCGGCCCCGTGCTCGGCGAGTACATCGCCCGCCGCGTCCTCGGCGTGGAGGACGACCCCGAACTGGCCGCCGGCTTCCGCCTCAAGGACGCGCAGTTCGAGCAGTAGCGGCGGCTGCGCGACCCCGGCGGCTATTCCGGCATCAGCGCGAAGGTAAACAGCGAGCCGCCGGTCGGCATCCTGCCCCGCACGTAGCGGTTGGCGAGGCCGCCGCCGAGCCCCGAGGCCACGCTCACGTACTGCCGCCCGTTGCGGGTGTAGGTGATCGCCGTCGAATTGATGCTCGAGCCGGTCTGGAACTGCCACAGCGTCTCGCCGGTCGCCGCGTCGAGCGCAATGAACTCGCCGGTCAGATTGCCGGTGAACACCAGCCCGCCGCCCGTCGCCAGCATGCCCGCGGAGTTCGGGAAATCGATCATCGGGACTTCCCACTGCTTCTCGCCGGTCAGCGGATCGATCGCCACCAGGTGGCCGAGCAGCTCGCCCGGCTCGAAGTCCGGGAACCGGCTGGACATGCCGATCGCGCGCCCGCCGATGACCCGCTCGCGCGGCGGCTCGAGCTGCACGATGCGCGGCACGTGCCACGCACTCGTGTAGACGAGGCCGGTATCCGGATTGAACGCGATCGGCACCGCGTTCGAGCCACGCGACGGCCAGATGGCGACCTGCGCGCCGGACAGGATGCGCTCGTAGAGGTCGGTGAGCACGGGCCGGCCGGTGGCGAGGTCGATGTGCGTGGCCCAGTTGACCCTGACGTAGGGATGCGCGGCTATCAGGCTGCAGTCGGTGCGATCGAGCACATACAGGAAGCCGTTCTTGTTGGCCTGGATCATCACCTGGCGGAGCCGTCCGTCGACCTCGATATCGGCCAGCACGTGCTCGTCGGCGCCGTCCACGTCGTAGGCGTCGTTGGGCGTGTACTGGTAGTGACAGACGATCTCGCCGGTGCGGGGCCGCACCGCGATCACGCTGGATGCGTACAGGCTGTCCAGCTCTCCGCGCGCCCGGGGGTCCCAGGGGGCGGCGTTCCCGGTGCCCCAGTAGACCAGGTCCAGCTCCGGGTCATACGAGCCGGTCCGCCACGTGGGCGCCCCGCCGAAGCGCCACGCGTCGGTGTCCGCCGGCCACGTCTCCGACCCGGGCTCGCCCGGCGCGGGAATGGTGTGGCGCCGCCACAGCTTCGTCCCGGTCTCCGGATCCCAGCCGTCGAGAAATCCCCGTGTCGTGGACTCGCCGCCCGACATCCCCGAGATCAGCACGCCGCCCGCCACGACCGGCGCGCCCGTCGCGTAGTACCCCTCGCTCCCCTCGGCGAACTTCTGCTTCCACACCTCTTCGCCCGTCTGCATGTCGAGCGCGATCACGTGGTTGTCCAGCGTGACGCGGAACAGCCTGCCCTCGTAGAGGACCGGCGCGCCCCGGTTGAACGAGCTGCGGCGCGTTCCCTCTTCGAGGACGACGGGCGTGCGCCAGATCTGCCGCCCGGTGTCGACGTCGATGGCGAACGTCCAGCGCCCGTTGATCGCGTATATGACGCCGTCGTACACCACCGGCGTGGCCAGCTCGCCGAAATCGTTCATCAGGCTCGTGCGCCAGACGGGCACCAGGCGCTGAATGTTGGACCGGTCTATCTGCGCCAGCGGGCTGTAGCTCTTGCGGTCGTAGCCCATGCTGTGCGTGATGACGTCCGCGGGGGTCTGCGGGTCGCCGACGAGCTCGTCGGCGGTCTGCGCCATTGCCGTCGCGACCGGCAGGATCAGCACGATCGGGAGCATCCAGGCGTTCTTCATGAGTGGCCTCCTGCGGCGCCTCGCCGCGGGCTGCGGGTTGCCGGCCGCGACGATGCTGTCGGAGCACCCGCTGTCTGCGCGGAATCGCCCCCCTTTGGCGGGCACGATGGCGCCGCAATGAGGCTATGGTATCAGTAGGTTCCAGAGGCCGGCGCGGTCGTCGGGTGGCGCACGATCGGCCGCTCGTCGATCGGCAGGTGAATCAGCGCGGCCGCGAGTCCCAGGGCGACCCCGGCCCACCAGACGCCGTCGTACGATCCGGTGGCGTCGAAGAGCCGCCCCCCCAGCCACACCCCGAGGAAGCTGCCGAGCTGGTGGCTCAGGAACACCATGCCGAACAGCGTGGCCAGGTAGCGCACGCCGAAGATCTGGCCGACGATGCCGGTGGTGAGAGGCACCGTCGAGAGCCACAGCACACCCATCACGGCCGCGAACAGGTAGATGACGGCGGCCGTCTTCGGCAGCAGCATCAGCGCCGTGATGGCGATCGCGCGCGCTGCGTAGATGGTGCTCAGCCCGCACTTCTTGCTCCAGCGCTGGCCGGCGGCGCCGGACGCGAACGAGCCGACGATGTTGAACAGGCCGATGACCGCAATGGCCCCCGCTCCCACCGCGGCGGAGAGCCCGAGGTCGCGGACATAGGCCGGGAAATGGACCGTGATGAAGGCGACGTGGAAGCCGCAGACGAAGAAGCCCGTGGTCAGCAGTGCGTACCCGCGGTGGCCGAACGCCTCGCGCAGGGCAGCCGGCAGCGACAGCTCGGCCGCCGACGCCTCGCCGCGAACCGCCGGCGAGCCGGGCAGCAGGTAGGCCAGGGGCACGATCAGGAGCGCCGATCCGGCCAGGAACAGCAGGGCGGCCTGCCATCCGTAGGCGGAGATGAACGCCTGGCCGAGCGGCGAGAAGACCACCTGCCCGGCGGACCCCGCCGCCGTCCCCAATCCCAGGGCCAGCGAGCGCCGCTCGGGGCCCACCACCTTCGCCATGGCGGCGAGCGCGATGGAGAACGCGGTGAACGCCACCCCGATCCCCACGAGGAGTCCGGCCGTCAGATGCAGCATGCCGGCGCTCTCGGCGCTGGTCATGCCCCAGATGCCGGCGGCATAGATCAGCGCCCCCAGTGCCAGCACGCGCGGCGACCCGAACCGGTCGCTCAGCGCCCCGGCGAACGGCAGGGCGATGCCCCACATCAGGTTCTGGACCGCCAGGGCCAGCGCGAACGTCTCGCGGTCCCAGTCACGCCCCGTGGTCATCGGCTCCAGAAACAGCCCGAAGATCGAGCGCGCACCGAAGCCGATCATCGCGATGGCGCACGCCGCCGCCAAGACCAGCGCCGGTGTCTGCCAGCGCGGGCGGCCGTTGCGATCGTGCGGCGCGCCAGTGGAGCTGCTCGTCAACGCGGCGCCAAGCTTATCAGCCTCGGAGCCGTCGCCAACAACGACGGTATCGCGCTGTCCTCTCTCTCGCCGACCGGCAACGGGCGAGTCGCGGGTTGACGGTGTCGCGCGGCGGGTGGGACAATCCCGCCATGGCGGTAGCGCGTGCGGATTCCAAACGACGCGTAGTCATCGCCGGGGCCAGGCCCGGCGATGTCTTCGACGTTCAATTGGGGTGTGGAGATCCTCGACGTGCCGGCGGCCGCGGTTCGCCTGGTGACGCCGTAACGCCGTTGACGTCGACCGTTTAGCTCATGCGCCGTCATCGTCGACCAGCGCGTAAACCACCTCCTTGTCATCAAGGTCGACGCGCGCGCACATCGGCTGGCTGGTCCAGGCAGGCTCCCCGTTAGCTGCGTCTTCCAGGCGTGCGGCGAGAGCCGCTGCCTTGTCGAGATCAACGAGCTTGGGTCGCGCCAAGCCGGCGCGGAGCGTGCGATTGACCACGTGTGTCAACGAGACCGACTCCGCGTGAGCCCGGGCCTTGAGCTCGATCATCAGGTCGTCGTCGATTCGCAGGGTGCTGCGCATGACCGCATTATGACACCCGCAAGAACACTCGCGACCCGGAGTATCACGCCGTTACGGTCGCTCGTCTAGTCCGCTCGCCATTGCAGGAGGGTTGCCTTGAGTCCTTCCATCAGCGGCTGGATGTCACTTTCCCTGCAGGTGGCCTCACGTCGGGCGACCGCTCGGCCGACGTCGGGGGCTGTCCAGCCGTGAGGCTCGGCAAGTTCATGAAGCTTGGTCTTCGCAATCTCACCGGGCCGGTCGGCCGCGGTGTCGTAGATCGCATCCAAACGGTGCATTCGCTCAGCGAGATCGTCGGGGTCGAGCCCGAGTTCGGTGGCGCCTTCCCCGACGTTGCTACGCAATGTGTTCCAGATCCAGATCTCCGGAGCCTCGTCGCCGGGAAGGAAGAACACCGGGACGTCGCTTCCGGCTCTGTCGCGTATTCTCTGTTCAAGGTCGGTGCCGCGCTTGTCGCCGTCGAGCACGAAGACGAAGTTCTGGATCTGCCCGAACTTTCGGAATGCGGTCGCGTGCATCGGAAACTCGTTCGCCCCGGTGTCGCGGCCGACGCGCACGGACTCCCTTCTGATCCCTTCACGCGGCAGGAGAACGTCGAACACACCCTGCAGGATGCCCTCCGCGGCCGAGTCCTCGCAGAGAAGGTTGAGCGCATCGCCAGATCGCCCGTAGAGCGCATTCTGGACGACGTCACGGTAGGGGGGGCGCACGGCAACCCGGCCCGTCTCATCTCGCTCGAGGAAAATGCGCCCGTGGGCGGGTACCGAATCGAGGACGACGGGGCTGTGCGTAGTGACTACGACCTGCAGGTCGTTGCGCAACGCGAGCTGCTGCAGTTGCAGCATGAGGAGTTGCTGCACCCACGGGTGCAGACCGGCTTCGACTTCGTCGATCAGCACCAGGGCGCCCTCGAGATGGGCAATCTCCCGCGAGAGCCGCAGGATGGACCGTTCGCCGGCCGCCATGTGCAGTTCGGAGTACATCACGCCCCGTTCCTGCGCGGCGAAGAGAAGGTTCTTGGTACCGCTGTCGCTGGACAGGTTGACGACCTCGGCGTACCGAAAGGGAAGCATCTGCTGCGCGAACGCGATCTGTGACGCTGTCAACGGGGTCTCTCGGGGTGCCGAGTTCAGGCGCGACATGCTCAGGACGCCGCGCACCTCGGATGGATTGCTCAGGTTGCTGAGCGTCCTGAGATAGACCGGCCTTTCCGGTTGGGTGGCATTCTTGCGACCGAGGAAGCTGCGATTCCAGCCCTTCGAGCGACGCCAGCGCATGGATCGGCGTCCATTGGGCGTCGAATAGTCGAACTCGATGACGATCTCCTGCTTCGGGTCCTCGCGCGGGCCCACCTTGGGCCGGTAGTCGGGAAAGAGCGTCGACGGCACGAAGTCCTTCACGCCTGCGCCCGGCACCTTGTAGGCACAAGCCGCAGCGAAGAGCACCGTCGATTTGCCGCTCGCATTGCCGCCGGCAATGACGCTGACCGGGTAGTCGAATTTGATTCGGACATCGTCGATGCCGCGGATGCCCTCGAGGTGGATCTCTGCCAGAAAGTGCGGCAGGTGGGGCTTCTTGCCCTGCATCCGCTCCCAGAGATCCCTGAAGCGCCTCTCGAGCATGTCGGCATGATAGCCGGTTCGCCGGCTCGCGTTCCGAGCACGACGGACCCCTGTACCGCCGCTGCTCAGTCTGTCACCCGTTTTTCCGCGGCCCGGTACCCACCCCGGGCGCCTGTTCTGAATACAATGCGGGGATGCTGACACCTCTTCCGCATGGTTCCACCCTTCCCGCGCGGGTCCTGACGACGCTGCTCGGCGCGGCGGTTGCGCTGGCGATGGCCGCGCCTGCCGCGTACGCGGACGACTGGCCCGAGTACCGGGGCAAGGGGCGGCGCGGCGTCTGGACGGAAACCGGCATCGTCGAGACGTTGCCCGCCGACGGCCTGAAGGTGCGCTGGCGGACGCCCGTCGACCCTGGATGGAGCAGTCCGGTGGTGTCCGACGGGCGGGTCTTCCTGACCGACTTCACCCGCGCCGATTTCAGCACGGACGTCGTCGAGCGCGCGATCTGCCTGGACGAGGAGACGGGGGCCATCCTGTGGACGCGGGCCTGGGAGGCCGACTATCGCATCGTCGGCGCCACGTGGGAGGGTCCCCGCGTCACGCCGACCGTGGACGGCGACCTGGTCTACTTCATCGGCGCCACCGGGCTGCTGTTCGCCCTCGACGTCGAGAGCGGCGCAGAACGGTGGACCAAGGATCTCTTGAACGACTACGGCGCGGCGCCCCCGTCGTGGGGGTTCAGCAGCGCGCCGCTGGTCGACGGCCCCCGACTCATCACGATCGTCGGCGGCGAGAACAACGCCCGCGTCGTGGCGTTCGACAAGGTCACCGGCGAGGAGATCTGGCGCGCGCTGCCTTCGGACGCCGACATCGGCGTGCCGCTGCCGATCATCATCGAGGCGGCCGGACGGCCGCAGCTCGTCATCTGGTTTCCGGAAAAGGTCGTCTCGCTCGACCCGACCACCGGCGAGCTGTACTGGGAGGAGCCGACGCGCACCGACTTCAACATGAACATCACGCCGCCGGTGCACAGCGGGTCGCGCCTGCTGGTCAGCAGCTTCTACAACGGCTCGATGATGCTGGCGCTCGACGATGACCGGCCGGACGCCGAGCTCGTCTGGCGCGGCGGGAGCAACAACGAGATCGCGACCGACGGGCTGCACTCCGTCCTGACGACGCCGGTGATCCGCGGCGAGCACATCTACGGCGTGGGCAGCTTCGGCCAGTTCCGCGCGCTGAACGCGGCCACGGGCGAGCGCCTGTGGGAGACGCAGGAGCTGACCGGGGAGCGGGCGCGCTGGGCCAGCGCCTTCATCGTGGCGCACGAGGATCGCTTCTTCATCAACAACGACCGCGGCGACCTCATCATCGCGCGGTTCTCCCCCGCCGGCTACGAGGAGATCAGCCGGACGCAGCTCATCGCGCCGACGTCCAACTCGAGCAACCGGCGGCGGCTCGGCGGCGTCAGCTGGGTGGCGGCCGCCTACGCCAACCGCCACGTCCTCGTCCGCAACGACGAGGAGGTGCTGAGCGCATCGCTGGCGGCGGCCGACTACCCCGACCTGCCGGCCTCGTCCGCGCCCGTCCGCGCGGCGCTGACCCGGCCGGCCGCGCCCGCGGCAGCCGACACGGGACGGCCGCCGCTCAACTTCCAGTTCGCGGCCAGCGGGACCGTCACCGGCGACTCGACGACGTTCGAGTACGGCGAGTTCTACGTGCTGTCCGGGCGGGGCATCAACACGCCGGTGTTCGTTACCGACTACGGCATCGTGGCCATCGACCCCGCCCGCTCGGGCTCGTACGACGAGGTGCGGACGGAAGTCAACCGGATCACGGTGGCGCCGATCACCACCATCGTCAGCACGCGCGCGCATGCGGCCGATGCCGGGCGCCTGACCGGCTACCCGGAGCTGACGCAGGTGGTGGCCCAGGACAACGCAGCGGCCGCCCTGCGGGGCATGGACGCGTTCACGGGCGAGCGCGCCCGGTTCGCGCCGAACCGCACGTACGAGGACGAGCTGTCGCTCTTCGACGGCCGCAGCCAGGTCGTCCTCTACCACTTCGGGGCCGGTGCGACCGGCGGCGACTCGGTGGTGGTGGTGCCGCGCTTCAACATGGCCTACCTCGGCGACGTGTTCCCGGCGAAGGGCGTTCCGCTGATCGACACCGCCCTGGGGGGGAGCGCCGCGGCCCTGCCCGATACGCTCGACGAGGTCGTCGCGACGCTCGAGCGGGCGGGCGTGACGTTCGTCCTGCCCGGACGCGCCGCTCCCCCGACCCGGCAGACGATCCTGGCGTGGCTCACGGTGGACGACGTGCGCGAGTACGCCGCGTTCTGCCGCTATCTGCTGGAGACGGTCCGGGACCAGCTCCGCGACGGCAGCAGCGTCGACGACGTCGTCGCCAACCTCGAGGTGCCGGAGCGGTACAGCGGCTACGATCTGCAGCACGCGAGACCGTATGTCGAGGCGGTTCGCGACGAGCTGCGCCAGGCGTCTGCGCCGTAGGTATGGTGCAGAACTCCGCAAGGCGCGCACGGCGCGCCTCGGCGGGAGCGGCGCGGGGCGTAGGGGTCCCCGCAAGCGGACGCCGGGGGTTCGGGGCGCAGCCCCGTCTGAAGAGGAAGACGGAGACCGCATGGCGATTACGTTGACAGTGAACGGTCGGACCCGCACGGTGGACGTCGAGCCGGACACGCCGCTGCTGTGGGTCCTGCGCGACACCCTCGGGCTGACGGGCACGAAGTTCGGCTGCGGCATCGCGGCCTGCGGCGCCTGCACGGTGCACCTCGACGGCCGGGCCGTCCGCACGTGCACGCTGCCGGTCTCGGCGGCCGAGGGGACGACGATCACCACGATCGAGGGCCTGGCGCAGGACGGCAAGCTGAGCCCGGTGCAGCAGGCCTGGATAGAGCACCAGGTGCCGCAGTGCGGCTACTGCCAGTCGGGGATGATCATGGCCGTCTCGGCGCTGCTCGAGCAGCGGCCCGACCCCACCGACGAACAGATCGACGCCGCGATAACCAACATCTGCCGTTGCGGCACGTTCGTCCGCGTGCGCCGGGCGATCCACGCGGTTGCGGAAGAAGCGGTTGCCAGGGACGAGGAGGCGCGCCATGGGTAAGTGGACGCGACGCGCCTTCATCGGGGCCGGGAGCCTCGTCGGCGGCGGATTCGTCCTGGGCGTCGCGGGCGTCACGTTGGCGCCGGGGCGCCACAGCCTCGTCTCCGGCGACGCGGCCGCCAGGGGCCAGCTGACGACCTGGATCACCGTGACGCCCGACAACTTCGTGCAGATCCTCGTGCCGCACTGCGAGATGGGACAGGGCTCGCAGACCGCGCTGGCCATGATGGCGGCCGAGGAGATGGAAGCCGCGTGGAAGCTCGTGCGGATCGAGGAGGCGCCGGCGCTCGACGAGTACGCGAACGGCTACCTGCTGCGCGCCTTCACGGGCGATTCGATCCCGCCGCCGCTGGGCCGCGCCATCGACTACGGGGCGTACCGTCTCGCGCGCTGGGCCGGGCTCCAGGTCACCGGCGGCTCGATGGCCGTCCGCGGCACCGGCTTCGGCATGTGCATTGCCGGCGCCGCCGCCAGAGAGATGCTCCTCGCGGCCGCCGCGGAGCGGTTCGGCGCGGCCGCCGCGGAATGCCGGGCCGAGCTCTCGTACGTCAGCCACGCGGCGTCCGGGCAGAGAGCCAGCTTCGGCGAACTGGCCAGGGCTGCCGCAGCAATCCGGGTCCCCTCGAACCCGGCCCTGAAGGATCCCGACACCTACACGATCCGGCGCACCGCCCGTGCACGCTTCGACATCCCGCCGAAGGTCGACGGCAGCACCGGCTACGGCATCGACTTCACGCTGCCGGGCATGCTGCACGCGGCCGTCGACATCGCGCCGGTCCAGGGCGGCCGGCTCGTCTCGGTCGACCCCGGGCCGGCCGAGGCGATGCCCGGCGTGAAGCAGGTGGTGCAGCTCGAGGAGGCGGTCGCCGTCGTCGCCGACAGCTACTGGCATGCACGCCGGGCGCTCGGCGCGCTCCGGCCCGTATACGACGACGCGGGCCACGGCGACGTGTCGAGCGAATCGATCTTCGCGGCGTTCGACGCGGCGCTCGGCGCCGCGCCGGAGATGCCGGCGGGGGCGGCGCTGGTCGTGACCGCCGACTACCGCGTGCCGTTTCTCGCCCACGCCACGTTGGAGCCCATGGTGTGCACCGCCCGCGTGGAGGACGGCCGTGCGGAGGTGTGGGCCGGCACGCAGGATCCGCTCAATGCGCGCTCGACGGCCGCCGGGGCGCTGGACCTGGACGCCGCGCAGGTGCACCTGACCAACCTGCCGCTCGGCGGCGGCTACGGGCGGCGGCTGCCCTTCACGTTCGACTACGTCGACCTGGGCGTACGCATCGCACGGGCGGTGTCGCCGGCGCCGGTCAAGATGGTGTGGAGCCGCGAGAACGACATCCAGCACGACTACTACCGGCCGGCGGCGATGTCGCGTTTCGCCGGCGCTCTGGATGCCGAGGGCCGGCCGCGCGCCGTGGCGTCGCACTACGCGGGCGGCGGCAACGGCGAGGCCGTGTTCATGCCGTACGCCATCGCGGACAAGCGCAACGACGGGCGGGACGCGCCCCACCACATCCGTCTCGGCGAGTGGCGCTCGGTCCTCAACTCGCAGCACGGGTTCTTCAAGGAATCGTTCATCGACGAGCTGGCGCACGCGGCGGGCCAGGACCCGTACCGGTTCCGGCGGGACCTGCTGGGCGATCAGCCCCGGTTCCGCGCGGCGCTCGAGCGGGCGGCCGCCATGGCCGACTGGGACAGCCCGCTGCCCGCGGGCGAGGGGCGCGGCATCGCCATCTGCGAGAGCTTCGGCTCCATCGTCGCCCAGGTCGCCCACGTCGCGGTATCGCCGGACGGCAGGCTGCGAGTCCGCCACGTGTTCGCGGCCGTGGACTGCGGGGACGTCGTCAACACCGACACCGCGGCGGCGCAGATCGAGGGCGGGATCATCTTCGGGTTGTCCGCCGCGCTAGTGGGCGAGATATCGATCGCGGGCGGCCGGGTGGTCGAGAGCAACTTCCGGGACCACCAGATGATCCGCCTGGCGGACGCGCCGGACGTCAGCGTCGAGTTCATCCGATCCGATGCCTGGCTGGGCGGGCTGGGCGAGCCGGGCGTACCCCCGGTCGCGGCGGCCGTCGCCAACGCCATCTTCGCGGCGACCGGCATCCGGGTACGCGATCTGCCGATCAGGAACCAGGATCTCTCGCGGGCCTAGAAACGGCTGCGGAGCACATTTGGAGGGAGAGCATGTCGAAGAGCACAGTGCGCCAGTTGCTGCGGCCGGCGGTCATGGTTGCCGCGGCCCTCGCCGTCGTGACGCTCGGGGCCGCCGAGGTCGCGGCGCAGCGTCAGCCGCCGCCGGGCCTCCAGCCGATGAGCATCAACGCGGAGGACATTCCGTACCCGCATCCCGTCCACTACCTCGACCTCACGCTGTACGGCGAGGACGTGCGGATGGCCTACATGGACGTGCAGCCGAGCGGCGCGCCCAACGGCCGGACCGTGATGCTGTTCCACGGCATGAACTGGTTCGGCGAGTACTTCCGCGACACGATCGAGGTGCTTGCGGACGCGGGCTTCCGGGTCGTCGTGCCCGACCAGGTCGGCTTCGGGCGGTCGTCGAAGCCGTTCATTCCGTACGACTTCAACCTGCATGCCGCCAACAGCAAGGCGCTGCTCGACGAGCTCGGCATCGGCGGGGCCGCCGTTGCCGGGCACTCGATGGGGGGCGCGCTGGCGACGCGCTTCGCGCGCCTCTACCCGGAGACGACCACGCATCTCGTCATCGTCAACCAGATCGCGCTCACCGACGCACGCCTCGAGCGGCCCTACCGGACCTTCGACGAGGCCTACGAGCGGAGCCTCGCCCGCGACTACGAGGCGGTGCGGCGGACGGTCGAGCGCTACTTCGTGACCTGGGACTCGAAGTACGACCGCTACGTCGACGTGATGTACGCCTGGACGCTGAGCGGCGAGTGGCCGCGGCTGGCCCGGGTGCGCGCGCTGCACACGATGCTGCTGTACTCCGATCCGGTGGTCTACGACCGGCCGCACATCAAGTCGAAGACGCTGTTCCTGAGCGGAGCGGAAGACGGCCCGCGGTTCCGGGAGCTGGCGCAATGGATCGTCGATTCGATCCCGAACGCGGAGCTGCACCTGTTCGACAACGTGGGGCACAACCCGTTCATGGAAGCCCCGGAGCTGTTCTTCCCGCCCTTCGTCGAGTTTCTCGAGTCCGAGCCGCTGCCGTTGACGGAGGACCAGCAGTAGGACGCACGGCGCGTCTGCGGCGGCGCTTTTTTGCCGGGCAGCACTTCGCAAATCGCCACAACGGCGATACACTGTGCCATTGCTAACCAGACTCCGGAACACATGAGGAGATCATCGATGAACAGCAGGCACCTTCTCGGCGTCCTGGCCGTCATCCTCCTGGCGCCCGTCGCCCTCGGCGCCCAGTCCAACGGCGCCGGCGCGTCCGCCTCGGACCAGGTGACCTTCGCGAAAGACATCGCGCCGATCCTGCAGCGCAGTTGCCAGCAGTGCCATCGGCCGGCCTCGGTGGCGCCGATGTCGCTCCTGACCTACGAGCAGGTGCGGCCCTGGGCGCGGGCCATCAAGGCCCGCACGGCCCTGCGCAGCCAGCGCGGCGCCATGCCGCCGTGGTTCATCGAGAAGGACATCGGCATCCAGCAGTTCAAGGACGACATCTCGCTGAGCGACGACGAGATCGAGAAGATCGCGACCTGGGCCGACAGCGGAGCGCCGCTCGGCAACTCCGCCGACCTGCCGCCGCCGCTCGACTTCGGGAACGAGGACGAGTGGTCGATCGGCGAGCCCGATCTGATCCTGGAGTCGCCGGAGATCGTCGTCCCGGCCTCGGCGCCCGACAAGTGGACGTCGCTCGGGACGCTCGAGACGGGCCTGCCCGAAGACCGCTACGTGGCGGCGGTCGAGGTCCGCGAGTTCAACGACGTGCCGAAGGAAGGCAACAGCAACACGGTGGGCGGGCGCTACGTGTTCCACCACATGTCGTACGACTCGGTGGATCCCGATGCGACCGGCAGCGAGACCACCACCCGCTGGCCGACCCACGAGGTGGGCCGCAACGCCGACATCTTCCCGCCCGAGGCGGGGCAACTGCTGCCGGCCGGCTCGCTGATCCACCTGCGCAACGCGCACCTCCACTCGAACGGCCGCGAGACGCGCTCGCACCTCAAGTTCGCCTTCAAGCTGCACCCCGAGGGTTACCAGCCCAGCCTGAAGTACGTGCGCAACACCGTGGGCAACGGCGTCGACATCGACATGAAGCCGAATGAGGCCGACCAGGAGCTGCACGCCTACACGGTGCTCGAGGAGCACACGAAGCTGCTGGTCTTCGAGCCGCACCAGCATGCGCCCGGTATCCGGATGTGCCTGGAGGCGATCTGGGGCCACAACATCCAGACGCTGAACTGCACCGGCTACGACCACAACTGGGTCAAGCAGTACGTCTACGAGGACGACCACGCGCCGCTGCTGCCGAAGGGCACCATCCTGCACCTGATCGGCTGGCACGACACGACGATCGCCAACCGCAACGTGGCCGACACGCGCAACTGGTCGGGCGGCGGGCGGCGCTCCGTGGCCAACATGTTCATCAACCTCGGCAAGGCGGTGGCCCTGACCGACGAACAGTTCGAGCAGGAGATGGCCGAGCGGCGCGAGCGGCTCCAGTTGACGAAGAACGACTACGTCATCGGGTGCCCGCTGTGCCAGGTCGAGTTCCCGTCGCAGAGCGAGCTGGCGAACGACAACCAGCAGCAGTAGCCGGGGCTCGAGCCGCACGCCGGCGGCCGTGGGAGGAGGAGCGATGAGACGCACATTCCGCATGGTCGCCGGCGTCGTCGTTGCAGCAACCGTTCCGTTCTGGGCTGCCGCACCCGCGGCGGCCCAGAACGGCGCACCGGACGGCGAGTGGCGCACGTACGGGGGCGACCTCGGCAACACCCGCTATTCCGCGCTGGACCAGATCGACGCCGACAACTTCTCCGATCTGGAGATCGCCTGGCGGTTCAAGACCGACTTCCTGGGGCCCAGGCCCGAATTCCGCTTCGAATCGACGCCGCTGATGGCCAACGGCGTCGTCTACTCGACCGCCGGCGCGCGGCGCATGGTCGTCGCGCTGGACGCCGGCACGGGCGAACTGCTGTGGGTGTACCGGCTCGACGAGGGCGCGCGCGGCGCGGCGGCGCCGCGGCAGCTCTCCGGCCGCGGACTGGCGTACTGGTCCGACGGCGACGAGGAGCGGATCGTCTACGTGACGCCCGGCTACCGCCTGGTCGCCCTCGACGCGCGGACCGGACGTCCCGTCCCGGGCTTCGGCCAGGGCGGCATGGTCGACCTCAAGCGCGAGAACGACCAGAACATCGACCTGGTGACCGGTGAGGTCGGGCTGCACGCCGCGCCGGTCGTCGCCAAGGACGTGGTGATTGTGGGCGCCGCGCACCGGACGGGCGGCAACCCGCGCAGCCGCCGCAACGTGAAGGGCTACGTGCGCGGCTACGACGTGCGCACGGGCCGGCGCCTGTGGATCTTCCACACCATTCCGGCGCCGGGCGAGTTCGGGCGCGAAACCTGGCTCAACGACTCGGCCGTCTACACCGGCAACACCGGGGTCTGGGCGCAGATCTCCGTGGACGAGGAGCTCGAGACGGTCTACCTGCCGGTGGAAGCCGCCACCGGGGACTACTACGGCGGCAACCGCCCCGGCGCCAACCTGTTCGCCGAGAGCCTCGTGGCGGTCGACCTGTACACCGGCGAGCGGAAGTGGCACTTTCAGCTCGTGCACCACGGCATCTGGGACCACGACATCCCCTGCGCGCCGATTCTCCTCGACATCACCGTCGACGGACGGCCGATCAAGGCCGTGGCGCAGCCGACCAAGCAGGTGTTCCTGTACGTCTTCGACCGCCAGACGGGCGAGCCCGTCTGGCCGATCGAGGAGCGGCCGGTGCCGGCCGGCGACGTGCCCGGCGAGTGGTATTCGCCGACTCAGCCGTTTCCGACGAAGCCGCCGGCCTACGACCGCCAAGGCGTCACGGTGGACGACCTGATCGACTTCACCCCGGAGCTGCGGGCTCGGGCGCTCGCGGTGGCGTCCCACTACAAGCTGGGACCGATCTTCACACCACCGGTGATCAGCCGCATCGAAGGTCCGCTCGGTACGCTGCTGGCGCCGGCCATGGGCGGCGGCACAAACTGGCCGGGCGGGTCGTACGACCCGACGACGCAAACCCTCTACGTCTCGTCGAACAGCTCGCTCGGCCGCCTCGGGATCGTGCCGCCGGACCCCGGCCAATCGGACCTCGAGTACATCCAAGGCGACGCGATCACCGGCCCGCGGCGCACCGGCGGCGCCGGATCCCAGGCAGGCGGCGGCCAGCGGGTGGTCAGTCCCCGGTCGTCATCCGCCGCGCAGGAGATTCCCGGTGGCCCGCGCCGTGGCGACCTGAACCTGACCGTGCAGGGCCTGCCGCTGCTCAAGCCGCCCTACGGCACCATCAGCGCGATAGATATGAACCGCGGCGAGATCCTCTGGCAGATCCCGCACGGCCGGACGCCGGACCACATCCGGAACCACCCGGCGCTGACCGGACTCGACATCCCCCGCACCGGACAGCCCGGCAGCGTGGGCACGCTGGTGACCGGCACGCTGCTCATCGCCGGCGAGGGCCGCGTCACCCGCACGGCGTCGGGCGCCCGCGGCGCCATGCTGCGCGCCTACGACAAGGCCAGCGGCGAGGAGGTCGGCGCCGTCTACATGCCGGCGCCGCAGAGCGGCTCGCCGCTGACCTACATGCACGAGGGCAGGCAGCACATCGTGCTGGCCGTCAGCGGCAGCAACTACACCGGCGAGCTGCTCGCCTACCGGCTGAACTGAACCGGACACTGCCCGCCACCCACGGCGTGCGGCCGCCAGCTTCCCCGTGACGAAGTCGCCTATCGTCTGGCTCGTCGCAGGGCTCGGCTGCGCCACGGCCGGCGCGGCCGCCGGCCTCCTCGTGTCGGTCGAGGCCGGGGTGGTGTTCGGTCTGCTCGGCGCCGCCAGCCTGGGCGCGGCCGCGGCGCTCGCGCGGGCGTCGCCCGCCGCCGACCTCGCGATCATCGCCGACATCGAGCGGCGCATGGCGGCGCGGCGGGAGGCCGAGCGCAGGGAGGTCGAGGCACGCTGGCTCGCCGGCGGCGTGTCGCCGACCGAACAAGCCTACCACGCACTCCTGCGGCCTGCCGCCGAGGGCGAGCCGGCACGGCCGGACTCCCTGAACGCCGCCGAGCGGCGCCTCGGGGAGCTGATCCAGGCCCGCTGCGACCGCGTCTGGGACGGCATCCGCGACCGGCGCTACGTCAAGCGGCAGGACGACCAGATCAGCGGTCTCGACGGCGGCGCCCTCTTCGCGGAGTTCCGCGACATCCTGCAGGAGGTCGCCGCGCTGTACAAGCCCGAGTCGACGAACGCCGTGCTCGACGCACGCACGGGCGACATCGCGCTGGCGGTCCGCTCGGTCGTCGGCGAGCTCCTGCAGGTGGCGCGCCAGGTGCCGTTCGTCGACCCCGCCAGCTGGTCCGTGCGCGAGGTGGTCACGCGCCTCGAGCAGGTGCAGCGGGTCCGCGAGCTCTACCGGAAGCTCACCCCCTATCAGCACTACGTCAGCGGCGTGAGCATGGCCGCGCGCCTCGCGCTGGGCGCCAACCCCATTACGCTCGCGGCCTGGTATCTCGGCAGCGAGGCGGCCGTGCGGGTTGCCGGCAAGGCCCTCCGGATCTACGGCGAAGCGTGGCTCAAGGAGCTGCTGGAGAGCTCGGTCGCCCTCGTGTACCTGCAGGTGGCGCGCACGTACGACCCGCAACGCACCTATCGCAGCGCCGATTGGGCGGCGCTCGCCGAGGCGCTTCGCATCCACAAGCAGATTCCCGGCATCGATCACAACCGCCGGCTGCTGCTCGAGCGCATCCTGCGTGCGCAGATCCCGGACGAGTTCGCCAAGATGACGCTGCTGCGCGCGCTCGCGGCCGACGGAGATCCGGAGGCCGAGACCGGTCCGCCAATCGACCTCGCGTCGCTCCACCCCGGCCAGCGCCGCACGATTGCCGAGCGCCTCACCGAGCTGCTGCCCGGCCTGCGGGGCCTGAACGAGCCGGCGGCCAGCCAGGCGATCGAGGATCTCGAGCACCGGCTGCAGCTCGGCCTGCAGGTCGATCTGGTCGCCTCCGGCAGCCGGGCGCAGGTGCGTGCCGGGGAGGGCTTCGCGCAGCTCGCGGTGGCCGCCCACGACTGGTGCGGACTCGACCGCGACGCTACGCTGGACGTGCTCGCGGGGAGCGAGTTCGCCGCGGAAGCGCGCAAGATCATCGGCGACCCCGCCACGGTTCGGGGCGTTCTGGAGCGGGCGGTGACCGCCGCCTGCGGCAGCGCCGGGTCTGCCGTCGACGCGCCGCGTCTGGTGGAGCCGCCGCGCGACCTGGTGGGCGATCCGCTGGCCAGGCCGCTGGTGGCGACGCTCGTCGACCTGCTGGCGCGGCGGGCGCCGGCGGGGTGGCCAATCGAACACGATCACATGGTGCTGCTCAACGCGTCGGTGCTGCTGCCGGAGCGCAAGCAGTTGGCCGCAGCCTGGCGGGGGCACCTGGAAGCCGCCTCGGCGCGGCTGCGCGGGTTGCTGGCATGTCCCGAGCCGTCCACGTGGCCGCCGGTCTCGGCGCCGGCGGTCCTGCGCCGCATCGGCCTGCGAGACGGCACTCCGCCGCCGCCCGGCCGGCACGTCGCGCCGCAGCCGGCCGCCGGCCGCCTGCCCGTGGCGGTGTTCGAAGCCAGGAGCCCCGCGTCCCGCAGGCGGTGGCTGCTCCTGTTCGCCGACCGCGCCGTCGTCGGGCAGGTGCCGCAGGACGATCTCGCCATCGACGACGGCGATACCGAGAGCCATCCGAGAGCGACGCTGCGCTTCATGCGCAGAAAGCGCTTCATGGCCGACGACCTCGTCGTCCGCTGCGGCGGCGAACGCCTGGTGATCGCCGGCAGTCCGCTCAAATCGAGCTTCGCCGCCGTGCTCGAGCGCCTCGGCCACCGCTGGGACGCGCTCGACACCGAGTCCTGAGCGGCGGGCCCGCGACATCGGCCTTGACAGCCGCGCGGCTCGTGGGGTAAAGCCTAGCTGTTCCTGTTTCGTCTACCAACCCAGCGCGGGAGGATCTCGATGAGTGCCAAGCACGCAAGCCGCAGGCGGTTCCTGAAGGAGGGCGCCGTATTCGCCGGCGGCTTGGCCGTGGGCGCGAAGGCCGTGAGCGGTCAGGGGCTGGGAGCGCCCCGGCCGGGCGGCGTCGCAGCCCACGCCATGGCCTACGGCGAGCGTTCCCGTTTCGTGCAGACCATACGCACGCCGATGACCATGATCGGCCACATCGACCTGCACGGCGACCCCGACGGCCTCGATGCGCGGACGCCGCTCTCGGAGCTGACGGGCACCATCACGCCGTCGGCGCTGCACTACGTCTCCTCGCACGGCAACCAGCCGCCGGACGTCGACCCGCGCGAGCACCGGCTCATGGTCTACGGCAAGGTGGACCGGCCCCTGGTGTTCACCCTCCAGGAGCTGATGCGCCTGCCGTCCGTCTCCCGGGTGCACTTCATCGAGTGCATCGCCAACTCGCCGCGGCCCGAGGAGAAGACGCTCGACCAGATGCACGGCATGGTCGGCTGCAGCGAGTGGACCGGCGTGCCGCTCTCCGTACTCCTCAACGAGGTCGGCGTCAGGGACGGGGCGCGCTGGGTGTTGTCGGAAGGGGCCGAGGCCACCAAGATGGGGGCCAGCATGCCGCTGGGCAAGGCCATGGACGACGCGCTCGTGGCCTACGGTCAGAACGGCGAGCCCCTGCGCCCCCACAACGGCTTCCCCCTGCGCCTGGTCGTCCCGGGCTTCCAGGGCAAGTACCACGTGAAGTGGCTGCGGCGGATCAAGGTGGTCGAGCGACCCTACATGACCTACTGGGAGAAGCATTCGTACTCGACGCGGCGGGGCTCCATGCGGACCGGCCCCAACCGCATGTCGAACAGCCACGTCGCCGGCCAGGGCGCCTACTTCATGGAGCAGGGACCGAAGTCCGTCATCACCTTCCCGTCCGGTGAGCAGCGCCTGCCCGACCGCGGCTACTACACGATCTCCGGGCTGGCGTGGTCCGGCAGCGGCACGGTCCGGCGGGTCGAGGTGTCGACCGACGGCGGCCGGACCTGGACCGACGCCAGGCTCCAGGAGCCGCTGCTGCGCATCGCACTCACCCGCTTCACGCTGCCCTGGACCTGGAACGGCGGCGAGGCGTTGCTGATGTCCCGCTGCACCGACGACCAGGGTCAGGTGCAGCCGACCACGGCGGAGTTCGCCACTTTCTGGGGCACCTCCGGCGCGCCGCACGGAAACCAGATTCAACCCTGGAGGGTGGCCAATGACGGGACCGTCCACAACGCCGTGTAGGCTGGCGGCGCTGGTCGTCGCAACGCTCATTCTGGCCGGCGGCGCGGTTGTGGCCGCACAGGGCCCCGTCTACAACCTGGGCCGGACGCCGACCGAGGAGGAGCTGAACCCGCCCGACGCCGCGGTCGGACCGGAGGGCGAGGGACTCCCGCGGGGGCGCGGCACGGCCAAGGAAGGCGAGATCGTCTGGCTCGCGCGGGGCTGCGCCTCGTGCCACGGGTCGACGGGGCTGGAGGGCCCGGGCCCGCGGCTGCTCCAGCGCACGGCCGGGGGGCGCTACCCGCGCATCGTGGACGCGCAGCATCCGTTCGCGCCGCTGATCTGGAGCTACATCAACCAGATGATGCCGCTCGACCTGCAGCACGAACACGTGGAGATGCGGCGCTTCAGCAGCTCGGTCTGGACCGAGGCCGCGGCGCCCTGCTGTCTCACGCCCGACGAGGTGTACAGCCTGACCGCCTACCTCCTGCACCGCTCCGGCATCATCGCCGAGGACGAGGTGATGGACCAGACGACGCTGCCGCAGGTCCGCATGCCGAATCGGGATTCCTACGTGCCCCCGCCGTTCGAGAAGTGGAAGCGGGGCATGCGCAAGGAGCACGCGAAGTAACCGTCTCATGCCGGCCCGTCCGCGGGCGGGCCGGCGCCGCCGCGGGAAGGAGTTCAGCCATGACCCGTCGATGTCTCCCGGTGTTGTCCGCCATCGCGGTTGCCCTCTGTGCAGCCGCACTGCCCGCGCCGGTCCAGGCCCAGACCGGCGCCGCGGGCGAGTGGACTCCCCCACGGACGCCGGACGGCCGGCCCGACCTCCAGGGCCGCTGGACGATGGCGACCTTCACGCCCTTCGAGCGGCCGGCCGCCTACGCGGACCAGGAGTTCCTCACCGAGGAGCAGGCAGCGGAACTGCGCGGCCTGCTCACCGCCGAGGGGACCGATCCGCTGGCGTTCGGCATCTTCGGCGAAGCGGACCCCGAGCGGCGGCGCGAGAGAGCCGTCCAGACGCAGGAGAACATCCACTACGACAACGCCATCTGGCTGACCGAGGAGCAGCCCAAGGGTCTGTCGAGCCGGCGCACGTCGCTGCTGGTGGATCCGCCGGACGGCACGCTGCCGGCGCTGACACCGACGGCGCAGGAGCGGGAGGACGCGCGCCTGGCCGCCAGGCGCTTTTCGCCCAGCGATCTGCCCGACCCGACCTACGCCAGCTACGAGGTCCGCACCCTCTCGGAGCGCTGCATCGTGTGGCCCCACGAGGGCCCGCCCATGCTGCCACCCGTCTACAACGACGTGCTGCAGATCTTCCAGACGCCCGACCACGTCGTGATCTTCCAGGAGATGAGCAACAACAACCCGCGCATCATCCCCATGGACGGCCGTCCGCATCTGCCCGCCACGATCCGCCTCTGGCCCGGGGACTCGCGCGGCCGCTGGGAGGGCGGCACGCTCGTGGTCGAGACGACGAACTTCTCGGCCAAGGCCCGCTACCACCGGAACTTCCGCTTCCGCGGCTCCAGCGCGGCCGTGCGCGTGGTCGAGCGCTTCACGCCGGTGGATGCCGAGACGATGCGCTACGAGTTCACGGTGGAGGATCCGACGTCGTGGACGAGTGCCTGGAGCGCGGAGATCCCGATGATCAGGACCGACGAGCTCATGTTCGAGTACGCCTGCCACGAGGGCAACCGCGACATGGCGAACATCCTGAGCATCGCGCGGAACCTCGAGCGCCAGGCAGCCGAGAAGGCCGCCGGGGAGGGTGGGTCGAGATAGCCGCCGACCGGTTGTCGCGCACGAACCGAGGCAAGCAGCTCGCAGATTCGCCGCTCTGCACCCCGGCGCCCGAGGTTCGCGTCCTCGAGCGCTCGGGGCGCAGACCGGGCGGCTACTTCGAGCCGCCGGCCAGCGCCTGCCCGGCCTGCTGCGCCCGCTCCGCCGCCATCCGCGCGTAGCTCTCCTCGTCCAGGTAGGTCATGCCGACCCAGGCGTGCGACATCTCGTCGACGCCGCGCGCGCCGAACACCACCCACTGGTCCGGATCGGGGTTGATCG
Source organism: Vicinamibacterales bacterium (assembly GCA_965222265.1). Taxonomy (GTDB): domain Bacteria; phylum Acidobacteriota; class Vicinamibacteria; order Vicinamibacterales; family UBA8438; genus JAAXGX01. The sequence goes on along the minus strand of CBDCTP010000003.1, from coordinate 1,400,649 downwards.
GATTGTCCGACGTGTTGTCGTAGTGGGAGTGGAACATCAGCACCGTGCCCTCGGGCAGCAGCGGCTGGACGTGATCCTCGTAGAGGTACTGGATCTGCCAGTTGTGGTTGTAGCGGTTGACGGTGCTGAGCAGCTCCCGGGTCCCGTCGGGGAGGAGCGCTTCCATCGACATCGCGGAGCCGCGCATGTGCATGTGCGGCCGGAAGCTGTGCAGCATGACCGGCCGCTCCATCACGTAGGCGTGCTCCAGCGTGAGGTAGCCGTGCGGCGGGATCAGGAGATCGCGCGCGCGCGGGCCGCTGGTGAACGTGCCGTCGATCAGCAGCCGGACCTCGCCCTCGGTGACCCGCTCCGGCTCGTACCCCGGCGGGTGGAACCAGACGCCCACCTCGACGACGTCGTCCTCGACCGTCTCGCCCACCGGAAAATAGTGCAGGCTGAAGCGGACCTGCGCCGGTCCCGGCCGGACGAGCTTGCCGACCCCGTCGGGGAGCACCTCCCAGCGCTTCCCGACGCCCATGCCGGCCAGCCGCACGACGAAGTCGTCCCGCATCTGCTGCAGCCGCGCGTGGCCGTGATGGACCACCCGCACGCCGAGGGGGTAGGACGGCTTGAACTCGGCCGCCTTGATCCAGCGCGGCTCGTCGATGCCCTCGAACTCGATGCTGGGATTCCACCACTGGTCCTGACCGTTGGCCGTGACCGTGTAGGGCGTGGAGCTCACGACCATGTCGGGCTGGCCGAGCATGCCGGCCAGCTCCCACTCGGACGCCGGCGGCCACTCGATCGCAGGCGGCAGGTCGGCCGGGTCGCCCTCCGGCGCGCCCGCGTCCACCCAGCGGACGATCGTGTCGATCTCGTCGTCGGTCAGCGAGAAGTCGTTCTTGAACGCCTGGATCCCGACCGTCCGGTCGACATGCCAGGGCGGCATGATCCGCCGCTCCACCCGATCCCTGATCTGGCGCACCCACGGACGGACCTCTTCGTAGGTCACGAGCGACATCGGCCCGATGCCGGTCTCCTGGTGGCAGCGCTGGCACCCGCGCTGAAAGATGGGAGCGACGTCGGCGCTGAACGTCGGCTGGGAGGCGAACGCCGGGGGCGCCGTAACGAGCGGCGCGGCCATGGCCAGCACCGCGCAGGCGGTGATCACGCGTTGCATCGCGCTCTCCTTGGGATCGTCCGTCAGTCGGTCACCGTGACGTGCACGTAGCCGTTCGTCCAGCAGCACTGGAACTCGAACTCGCGAATCGTATTGTACGCCAACGCACGGAGCACGTAGTCGCCCGGCGCGCTGAACGTCGCCTCGGTCGTCACCCGCGCGCCGGCGCCGCCCGCCCGCCACGCCCGCGCCCGGACGGCGGCCCGCGGGCGGCTGAACGTCACGTCGCCCGGGCCCTGGTGCTTGAACCAGCGCACGTTGATCGGCCGGCCGTCGCGGCGGAACGGCCCGGCGCGGGTCGTCCAGAGCGTCAGCGGCAGCGGTCGGCCGACCGCGGCTTCGTGCGGACCGCTCCGCACGCCCCAGGGGCCCCGGCCCTGCGGCCCCTGCGGCTCGAGCGTCATCAGGGGCGACGCGGTCGTGTCGCCCGGGAAGATCCAGCCGTGGAGCTGGTACGGCGGCCGCGTCACGCGGCCCGGCACGGAGAATTCGCGCCCGTCGACGCGCAGCGTCCAGACCACGTCCTGCTCGCCGAAGTCGGCCGGCACCGTCACCGTGAACGCGCCCCAGTGGCGGCGGTCCCCCTCCGGCACCGGCAGGAAGTGCGTCGGCTGCAGCCCGTCGTAGCGGCTCGGCTCGATGAAGTTGTCCGGCCCCAGCGGGATCTCCAGCACCTCCTCCGTGTTCACGTTGAAGTAGCCGAACGACAACTCGTAGCGGCCGTCGGGGTGCCGGTACCAGCCCTCGAAGATGGGGATGACCGGTCCGCCCGACGGCCGCAGGAGCTGCAGGTTGAACTGCGTCTCGCCGGGACCGGCCACGCGCCGCTCGGACTGGCGCTGGCGCTGCCCGGCCGCGGACGGCGCCCACGCCGCCAGCAGCAGCCCGACGGCGACCCAGCGCGCGGCGCGGCGCCGGCGCAGGGCGGACGCCGGCGGCGGTGTTCCGTCGATGCGCATCCGCGCCGTCTCCCTTCTCCCGTTCCGCCTGTCAGCGCGGGGGCATGAGCTCCCAGTACAGGTGGCCGCCGGTGCTCTCGCCGTTGGTCGTCTGCGGCGGTCCGCCCAGCCTCAGGATGTCGCCGTCGAGCTCGTAGAAGCGCTGGGCGTCCATCTCCGTCTCGGGACTGAGCCGCCCCTCCTGGTGGTGGATCACGTAGCGGGGATCTTCGTCCTCGTGGACGGTGAAGCGGCCGAAGTAGCCCCCGTAGCTGTCGAACGCCGCCAGCGCCTCGTCGGGCGTCGGGTCCTCGCCCGCGTAGGGCATGCGCCCCTCCCGGTCCGGCAACTGCACCAGCATGTGGCCGGTGGGCGTGTAGATGATGACCGAGCCCGCGCGGCTCTCGTTCCGCTCGCTGCGCTCCACTATCTCGCCGTCCCGCGCGGTGTAGCGCTCCGTGTACACCAGCTCGCGATGGCCCAGGAACCGCCTGGCCTCCTCCGAGAGCTCGGCGTCCGGCAGCCGCTCCCAGACGATGCGGCGGGCGGCGTCCTCCTTGCCGCCCATGGCGGGCGCCGGCGTGAGGAGCAGCCGGTCTCCGACGAAGTCGTAGAAGCGCTTGGCGTCCACCTCGCCGCCGGGGTCGATCTGGCCCACCCGATGGTGCACGACGAACCCTTCCGCCTCGTTCACGGTGTAGGGCCCGTAGTACGCGCTGTAGCTGGCGATCGCCGCCTGCGCCTCCTCCGGGGTGGGATCGTCGCCGGCGAACTTCGTCCGGCCGTTGTCCCTCGAGCTGACGGCCATGTACCCACGGTCGCTGTAGGTGATGTAGCCGTGGCGGTCCTCGCCCGGCGTCGGACTCCATACGCCGTTCTCGTCCCTCACCTCGCTCGTGACGCGCGCGTAGGTGCCGACGATGCGCTCGCGATCGCCGACCTCCTGGACGGCAGTTTCCTCCGCCGGGGGCGGGGCGTCGCCCGAGCCGCACGCGGCTCCCACGACGAATGCGGCGGACAGACACACGACGGCTGCGACAGTTGGTCGGATGCTCGGAACCTTCATGATGCTCCTCCTTGCTTCAATCAGACGGGGCTGCGCCCCGAACCCCCGGCGTCCGCTTGCGGGGACCCCGGCGCCCCGCGCCGCTACCGCCGAGGCACGTTGTGCTCGCCTCGCGGAGTCTGCGCTTGGCTACGGCGCGGCGCAGACTCCTGGCCATGCGTGACGACATTCTACTGGACAAGCTCCAGCCGGCGGACTGTTATCATGCCTCCCGGACCGGTGTCGGGATCCACGAAGGAGACGGCCATGGAACGGCGGCTCATGCGTTTGACCGCGCTGCTCGCACCCGCGGCGTTGGCGGCGATCTCGTTCTGCCTGCCCGCGGCGGCCACCGCGCAGCCCAGCCTGGAGGACGGCGAGTGGGGCCACTACGCGGGCAGCACGCACGGCATGAAGTACTCGCCCTTGGCTCAGATCGATAGGGACAACGTCGGCGAGCTGAGCGTCGCCTGGCGCGCGCCGTTGCCCGACCTGGCGTTCCGGGACGACCCGATCCTGAGCCGCGTCCGCTACCAGGACACACCGCTCATGGTGAACGGCACCGTGTACACCGTGACCGGGCTGGGGATCGTCATGGCGCTCGACCCGGCCAGCGGCGCGCAGCGCTGGGTCCACGACCCCGAGAGCTACCGCATCGGCCGGCCGAACAACGGCGGCTTCCTGTCGCGCGGCGTGGGGTACTGGACCGACGGCAGCGCCGAGCGGCTCCTGATCGGCACCCACGACGCCTATCTGATCTCGCTCGACGCCCGGACCGGCCGGCCCGACGAGGCGTTCGGGCAGGGCGGGCGGGTCGACCTGACCCTCGGCATCCGCAACGTGCGGCGCAGCACGAACTTCTCGGCGAAACGCCCTCTGGTGGCGGGCGACGTCGTGATCGTAGGCAACTCGATTGCCGACTCCGGACGCGGCACGATCGGCAACGAGCGGACCCGGCTGCTGCCGCCCGGCGACGTCCAGGCGTACGACGTGCGCACGGGGCGCAAGCTGTGGAGCTTCCACACCGTGCCGAAGGAGTACGAGGCCGGCTACGAGACCTGGCTCAACGCCTCGGCCGAGCACACGGGCAATGCCAACGTCTGGGCCGGCATGGCGTACGATGCGGAGCTCGACTACGTCTACATGGCGACGTCGACGCCCACCAACGACACGTACGGCGGCGACCGCCTCGGCGACAACCTGTACGCCGAGAGCATCGTGTGCCTGGAGGCGCGCACCGGCGAGCGCGTCTGGCATTTCCAGGCAATCCACCACGGCCTGTGGGACTACGACTTCGCGTCGATGCCCGTCCTGGGCGAGATCACGGTCGACGGCAGGCGGATTGACGCGGTCATGGTCGCCAGCAAGCAGGCGTTCACCTACGTCTTCGACCGCGCGACGGGCGAGCCAGTCTGGCCCATGGAGGAGCGTCCGGTCCCGGCCTCTACGGTGCCCGGCGAGCAGGCGTCGCCGACCCAGCCGTTCCCGACGAAGCCGCCGCCGTTCGACCTGCAGGGCTCCACCGTCGAGAACCTGATGGACTTCACGCCGGCGTTGCGGGCCAGCGCCGTCGAGGCGCTGAACCTGTTCGACCACGGCCCGGTCTATACGCCGCCGTCGCAAAGGGGCACGCTGGCGCTGCCCGGCACGCGCGGCGGCTCGAACTGGGGCGGCGCCGGCTTCGACCCCGAGACCGGCGTCCTGTACGTCCCGTCGCGCACGGCGCCCGCCTTCCTGCGCGTCGGCGCGAGCCGCTCGCCGGCGCCGGCGCAGCGCGCCCGGATGCGCTGCTGCCGCTCGGTCGTGACGAAGGAGGGCCTGCCGCTCTTCAAGCCGCCCTACGCCCGCCTCACGGCCATCGACATGAACCGCGGCGAGCACCTGTGGATGAGCCCGCTCGGCAACGGACCGCGCAACCACCCGCTGCTGCGGGACATGGACCTGCCGCCGCTGGGCGACCACATCGACGGCCAGAGCGTGCTGGTGACGAAGACGCTGGTCTTCGCCACCGTCTGGCGGCGCGACCGCAGCGCCGGCGAGACGCCGATTGTGCCGATGTGGGATCCCTGGGGCGATCCCGACGCGGGGCGGAAGCTCGTCTACGTGTTCGACAAGCAGACCGGCGAGCTGCTGCGCGAGATCGAGCTGGACGGCCACACGGCCGCCGCGCCGATGACCTATCTGCACGAGGGGAAGCAGTACATCGCCATCGCGACCGGCGCGAACGCCGAGGTCGAGCTGGTGGTCCTCGCGCTGCCGGAGTGACAGCAGCTACTCTTCGAAGGGGTATACGACCGGCAGTCCGGGGACGGACGTGAAGCCGCGGTCGGCGGTCCACAGCTCGGTGGCGCCCGCCTCGAACGCCGTCAGGGCGATTTGCAGATCGAAGATCCTCGGTCCACTGACGGACAGATCATCCGCCAGCCGGGTCAAACGCAAGGCAAATCCGGCGCCGGGCACCCAGATCTCGGCCCCGGCTGCCTGCAAGGCCGCGATGAATCGACGCGCCTCATCGCCCGTCGACGGGCGGCCAGGTGCTCCTGGATGCGTTACGACGCCCCAGAACTCACCCACGACCGGCAGGCTGAGACCCCAGCCGGCCGCGGAAGTGCTCGCGTGGCTGATGGCTCTGCGGGCCGCCTGCGACTCTGGAACCGCCGATCGATGAACGTAGACCAGCAGATTGGTGTCGAGGGCAATCATCGATTGCGTCGAAGCCAGTCGCTCATCGATGCGCGATCACGTAGATCCAACCCGGGAGGTACCCCGCCATCGACGGTCACCCACTGTATGCCGCGACCCGCCGCCGACTCGTCTCGGCGGGGCAGCTGTAGTTCGCGGCGCAGACCACGCTCGATCAGCTCACGAAGCGTCGACCGTGTTTCGGCGGCACGGATCTTGGCCGCGATGAGCAGATGGTCCGGAAGCTCGACGGTCGTCTTCATACAGCTCTACAGGATACCGTATTTATGGCTCGATCTATCCCATCAGGAGGAAGCATGCGACCTACCGCGACCATCATCGGCATCTCGTGTCTGATCCTCGTGAACCTCGCCGCTACGGCTCCCGCCGCGCACGCGCAGTCGTGGTCGCCGCCGCCGCGCGACGAGCGCTGCCCGAGCCGGTGGGGCGCCGATGATGAGCTCGGCGCCGTGAACCACATGGGTCCCGAGACGGTGCTGCGGGCCGCGCGACTGATCCGGGAGGGCCGCGTCATCGAGCTCGGCCAGGTGCTCTCGAGCGACATGCCGCTGGGCGGCACGCGGCACTTCGACCTGTACATGAAGCCGACGCGGATGAGCCCGGAGTCGAACGCCCGCGGCTCGAACGAGGAGATCGTCGTCGCCGAGATGGGTCAGGTAGGCACCCAGTTCGACGGCTTCACGCACCAGACCATCGGCGACGACCTGTACAACTGCATCGATCAGAACGAGGTGATGACGCGTTCCGGATTCACGCGGCTCGGCATCGAGAACGTCGGCACCCTGATGACGCGCGGCGTGCTCATCGACGTGGCGGCCCTGAAGGGCGTGGCGGTACTGCCCGAGAGCTACGAGATCACGGTCGACGACCTGCAGCAGGCGCTCGACCGCCAGCAGGTCGCGCTCGAGCCCGGCGACGCGGTGCTCATCCACACCGGCTGGGGCACGTACTGGGACACCGACCCCGCTCGGTTCTCGACCAACGGACCGGGCATCGGGCTCGCGGCCGGGGAGTGGCTCGTGGAGCACGATCCGCTGCTGGTGGGCGCCGACAACGTCCCGGTGGAGGTCGCCCCCAACCCGGACCCGGCGCTTTCCACTCCCGTGCACCAGATCATGCTCGTGATCAACGGCATTCACCTCGTCGAGCGGATGAAGCTCGACGAGCTGGCCGCGGCGGGCGTGTACGAGTTCGCCTTCGTCGTGCAGCCGCTGAAGCTGCAGGGCGCCACCGGGTCAACCGTGGCCCCCGCGGCGATCTTCTGACACTACCTGCCGAGCACGACGTCGAGGCCGGAGAGCAGAAGCTCGACCTTTGCACGCGGGAGCCTTCCCACGCGCTGCTCGAGCACCCCTCTGTCGAGGGCGACTACCTGCGAGACGTTGGCTGCCGAGTCCTTCGGAAGCCCGGTCACACGGGACGTCAGAAGTGCGTTGCCGGGTGCACCAGCCCACCGCAGGCTGCTGGTCAGCGGGACGCACACTATGGTGGCGATCCGGCTTCGATTGAACGCATCCCCCTGGACGATTACCACTGGCCGCCGGAAACCGGGACCGGATCCCGTGGGTGGAGCCAGGTCAGCCCACCACACTTCACCCTGACCGATCACCACTCCGTGCGCTCCAGGACGCGCCGTCCGGCCGCGGTGACGAACGCATCTCCCTCCGCCTCGGCACCGACCTGCTCGCACACGCGATCCATCGCGTCCGTGATCTCGTCGGGGGCATGCCGAGCGATGTATTCGATGAGAGCGGCGCTGTATACCTCGCTTCGGGATCGACCGGCGCCCCGCGCAAGGCGCTCGACCCTGTCGAAGACATCGTCCGGGATCGATACGGCAGTTTTCATACCCGGAGTATAACCGCGCGCCAGCCGCCGACATCGGGCGAAGTCCGCCGGTCGGGCCAGGTCTCCAGCGGTACCTCGGAACAACGGATCTTGCTGCCTTGCCACCGGCAAGCTCGCTGACATTGCCGGCCGATACGCGGCGATGTTCCTGGGCCTGTACGCGGCAGCAGGCGCAGGCATCGGCGTTGGACTCGATGCCCTGGTGCCGAGCCGGCAGGTCGTTTATCGATCGGCTGGCACGGCGCGGCGTGTGACCGTGGCGCCGCTACTGGCGCGCGACCGCCGCGGCCTGGCCGTAGCGGTAGGATTCTGACGGCGGAACGACAGGACCGAGTTGTCGGGTCCGCAGAGGCGGTGGCGCCGCCCGCGGGCTACTCCGCGGTCACCGTCACCGTCACGTCGTCGGTGGTGATGAAGCCGCCGTCGTGGGCCATCACGCGCAGGACGTACGTGCCCGGCGCGGCGAAGGTGGCCGTCACCGGAAACCGCCCGTCGGGCGGCAGGGGCGGCGGTCCCCAGCCCGGGGTCCAGGGCGAGTCGCCCCGATAGTCCGGATAGGTCTTGAACTGCGGGGGATCGAAGGCAACCTCGTGTCCGGGACCGCGATAGACGAGCCACGCCACGCGCAGCCCCCACGAGTTGTCCTTGATCGGCGTTGCGAGCCCCGGCCAGAGTGATCTGGCGGCCTTCGGCTCCGGGATGCCGTCGTCGCTGGCCAGCGCGGTCAGGCGGAGCGGCTCGCCCGGCCTCACGTTGCGTCGCGCCGGGCCCTCGACGCGGACGACCGGCGCCTGGTTGCTGCGCTCGACATCGGTCACGCCGAGCCCGCCGATGTCCATCATCTTCATCAGGTCGTCGACCACGTAGTTGACCCGGAGACTGCCGTAGGCGCTCTCAGTCCGGCCGTGCGCCGTCACGGTCCACACGACCTCCCCAGCCCCGAAGTCGGCGGGCACCGTGACCTGGAAGACGTACCGGTTGCGCCTGGGCTGAAACCAGGTCGGCTGCCCCGCGTCCGCGGGACCGGGCTCCAGCCGGTTGTGGGGCCCGACGGGAATGTGCAGCTTCTCGTCCATGTTGCGGTTCATGTACCCGAACCACAGGCTGAACGTCCCGTCGGTCTTGCGCTCCCAACCCTCGAACGACGGCGCGACGTTCTGGCCGCGCGAGTAGATGATCGTCTGGCCGGCCGTCACTGCCGCCCAGGCCAGAGCCAGGACGATCGTGCAGACGGCGACCGCCCCCCCACGGGCCGCCTGCCTGCTGCGACGTCTCCTCATCGCAATGCCTCCGTCGCCGCCGCGCCCCCCTCGACCCGCTGCCACTACTGCTGGTCCTGCGAGGTGGCGAACATCTGCCGCGTCCCGCGCGCCGCGGCCTCCGCCTCGAACTCCTCCTCGGTCAGGAAGATCATGCGCGGGAGGTGGTAGAACATGTCGTCGATCGACCGGTTGCCCCAGCCCTTCCAGTTCCGCGGATCGACGACGCGCGGGTTGGTGGGCGAGTTGTCGTACCACGCCAGCAGGTGCAGGACCGTGCCCGCCGGGAGCAGCGGCGCCGCATCCTGCTCGTACACGTAGACCCGCACCCAGTTGTGGTTGTAGTCCGCGCAGTTGAGCATCTCGCGGGCGTTGTTCGGGTAGAGCGCCTCGATGCACATCCGCTTGCCGCTCGAATGGAGATGCGGCTCGAACGTCATCAGCATGGTCGGCCGCGTGACCCGGAAGAACCCGTCGCGCATCACGTTGCTCTCGCCGGCCGGGATGTCCAGCTCCAGCTCGAACCCGCCGGCCTGCGCGCCCGTCGTCTGCCGGTACTTGGGCTCGTGACCCTGCGGGTGGAACGTGAAGGCGGTGTCGAGGCGCGCCCGCACCCTTCTCCCGATCGAGTGCAGGTGCGTGTTCCTGTACGTCAGGACGGAGCTTGCGGGCAGCTTCACGCCCACGTGGTCCGGGAAGACGGTGGCGTTCTGACCCAGCTCGTGGACGATGCCGAACAGCCCCGGGTTGCCGACGCCGCCAGTGGCGCCGGCGTCGGAGTCGGCCTCATCCGCCTCATCGGCGAGCACCTCGGCGGTGATGACCGAGTGGTGCACGACGAACAGATCCAGGTCGGCCCGGTCGGCCTCGGCTGGCGGCCCGCCCGCAGCCGCGGCCCGCGGCGCGGCGTCGAGCCCGTCGTCGCCGAGAACCACTTCCCTGATCTCGACCGCCTTGATCCACCGGTCCTCGCCGAGGCCGGTCGGCGAGGGCGGGTTGACGATGCCGTACCAGTCGGGAGCCAGGGCCTCGACCGTCGTGACGGGAGACGACACGACCAGATCCGGGGTACCGATGCTCCACTGCCCGCCGGGAGGCCATTCGAGCGGCGGCGGCATGTCGGCCGGGTCGCCGCGCGGGGCGCCCGCGTCCGACCACTCGTCGATCAGGCGGATCTCGGCGTTCGACAGCGAGGGATCGTCGATGAACCGCTGGATCCCGATGTTCTTGTCGACGAACCACGGCGGCATCTCGCGGGCCAGCGTGCGCGCCTGGACGGCGCGCGCCCAGGGCCGGACCTCCGCGTAGCTGATCAGCGACATCGGCGCTCCGCCGCCGGGCCGGTGGCACCTCTCGCAGGAACGCTGCAGGATCGGCGCGATGTCCCGGGTGAACGTCGCACCGTCCTCCGGCCCGGCTTGCGCGGCCGCGAGACCGGACGCGGCCAGGATTCCGACCGCCGCCAGCCCGGCGACGACGCCGGAGGTCACCGCGGTGCCGTACGTCCTGATGGTGATTTCCCTCATCGAGCCCTCCGGATACCGAGGCAGGTTGGCGGGCCTCCGGACCTCATTCCGCCAGCGGATGCGGCCGCAGCTGGAAGTGAATCACCGAGCTGCGCCGCCCCTTGCCGCCCTCGATGTGCCAGTTCAGGTTCGAGCCGTAGTTGGCCCACAGGCCGCGCCCCCTCCAGCCCGCCTCCGGATCGTCGATCCGCCCGTCGAGGCCGCGGGCGAAGAAGCCGAGCGGATACGGCACGCGCAGGACGACCCATTCACCGCTGTCCGGCTGCAGCGCCAGCAGCGAGTCCGACCCCGAGCCGGTCGCAATCGGGACGTTGGCGCCGAGCCCGAGCGTATCGAACTGGTCCACCCAGTTGTAGTAGTGGTAGTCGGCGCTGCCCGCGCCGCTCACGCCCTTCATCTGCGGTCCTGGCGTCGGATGGAGCGTCCAGCCCTCGGGGCAGTGCTGTCCGGTGGCCTCCGGTCCGTTCAGGACCCGGCACCTGCTGCGGTCGAAGCTGGCCAGGTGCCCGCTGCCGGAGAGCGCCGTCCAGATCAGGCCGTTCCGATCGACGTCGATGCCGCGCGGGCCATACCCGTTGTGCGCCGACTCGAACCCGGGATTCTCGCCCGACGGCGGCTCGTACACCTCGGCCCTGCAGGTCGCGGGCGGATTGTCGCCCCGCTCGAGACGCACGAGGCGCCCGGGAAACGGCCCCGTCCGCACGACCCACGCACTGCCGTCCACGGGGTTGGGGATGACGCCGTAGGCATGCCCCGCGATACGCGTGTCCCGCCCCGGGTCGGCCGTCTCGCCCGGCTCGTTCCACGGCCGCGTGATGCGCCCGTCGCCGTTGGTGTCGAGGACGGTCGGACACCAGCCCTGCGCGGCCTGCTCGTCGCCGGTCGCGTCGAACCGCTGCGTGTCGAGCCAGCCGACGACGTGCGGGTCGCCGCTGAACCAGAGCGTGTCGCTCGCGTCCTCGGCGAACTGCAGGTGGTGCGTGCCGTAACAGCTGTCGATCAGGGTGAACGACCCGGTCGCCGGATCGTAGTACGAGATCTGGCGGCGGCTGCTCGGCACGGGGAAGTACCGCGCGGCGGGGTGCGCCGAGCCGGCCCGGCACCAGTCGGGATTGTCGCGCCCGCGGATCGTCGAGGTCATCCAGACCCGCCCGCGCGCATCCATCATCGGGTTGTGCGGGTTGGCCGGCCCGTCGAAGATGATCTCGTCGCCCCAGTACGGCGACGGCTCGAAGCCCGGTTGCGTCGGGAAGAACGAGGGGACCGTCTCCACCGGCGCCCGCAACGGGATGTCGAGCGCCGTCGACCGGTGCCGCGCGGTGTCGGTGATCACCAGCGTGTCCTGCGTGATCGAGACGCCGTAGACGAGGCCGTTCGGGTTGACGGTGGGCCGCCGCTTGTCGGTCGTGATCTCGTCGTGGACGTACGAGGTCTCGTTCGCCCACTCCCACATGGTGAGCACCAGGTTGCGCTCGACGCCCTGCGGCCGGGGCGGCGCGGGCGGCACCTCGCCGGCGGCGATGCGCTCGCTCCAATCGGCGTACATCGCGAGGCCGCGGTCGCGGCCGAACCGGTTCATGACCGCGCTCATCTGCGCGCCGCGCTGCCCGAACCCGACGCGGTGGTCCCACGCCTCGAGCGCCGAGTCGAAGTCGTCCAGGTGCGTGGTGTCGAACGTGAACCGGTTGCCCATCTGGTGGCACAGCTGGCAGCCCTGCTTCGTGATGTCGACCCACGCGGCCTGGCTGCGCAGGGCCGGGGAGATGCCGTTGCCGTTCGGCCCGGTGCCGGGGAACTCATCCGCGGCTGGCGGCTCGAGCAGGGAGTACCAGTAGTTGGCTGGATAGACCCTGGCCGCTTCCCGCGGCGAGGCAGCCGGCGACGCCTGGAGCGCCAGGGTCTGGCCCGGCTCGGCCGTCACCGGCTCGGAGTCGGCCAGGCCGTAGCCGCGGACCCAGACGCGATACGCAGCCGCGGGCAGATCGGGCACCAGGAAGCGCCCGTCGTCTCCCGTGACCACGATCTTGCGGAAGCGCGTGTCGAGGTCATCGGTTTCGGCGATGACCCACACCCCGGCCTCGACGCCGGCCGAGCTGCGCACCGTGCCGCGCAGGTCGCCGGCGCCCTCCGGGAGCTGCAAGGCGGAGAGTCCGGCGGCCAGGGCCGCGACGGAGATGACGACGAGCCGAACGACCGGTCTGCGCTGTGTCATGGACTCCTCGCTGATGTCGCTGGCCACAGTCTAGCAGCCCGCGGCGGCGGGCCAGTCCCGTATTGAAATGCCCCGGGGAGGGGGCTAGAATATGGTTAAATTCGGCAAGAGTAGGTCCGGGCACTCCCAGGCATCCCAGGAGATCACATGATGACGATGCGGTACTCCCGGCGGACGTCGCTCGCACTGTTCACCGCGGCGCTGCTGGCGGCAATCGCGGCCCCCGCGCCGGCCCTCGCCCAGGCGGGCGCCGAGCACGAGGTCACCTTCAGCAAGGACATCGCCCCGATTCTGCAGCGCAGCTGCCAGAAGTGCCACCGGCCGAACGCGATCGCGCCGATGTCGCTGATCGACTACGACGAGGTGCGCCCCTGGGCCCGGGCCATCAAGAACCGCACCGGGCTGCGCGACAAGCCGGGCGTCATGCCGCCCTGGTTCGTCGAGAAGAACATCGGCATCCAGGCGTTCAAGGACGACCCCTCGCTGTCGGACGCGGAGATCCGCCTCATCGCGACCTGGGTCGACAACGGCGCCCCGGAGGGCGACCCGGCCAACCTGCCGCCGCCGCTCGCCTTCATCGACGTCGACGAGTGGGAGATCGGCGAGCCCGACCTGATCGTCTCGTCGCCCAGCGTGCACGTGCCGTCCGACGCGCCCGACTGGTGGGGCGCCATCGGCGAGGTGCCCAGCGGGTTGACCGAGGACCGCTACATCGCCGCGCTCGAGTACAAGGAAGTCACCGAGTCGCGCGAGGGGCCGGGCCGTGACACCGTCGGTGCGCTCTACGTGGTGCACCACGCCACGCTCAACGTCGTCTCGCCGGACGGCGAAGGGGCCGATCCCTCGGAGCGCAGCTCGTGGCCGGTGCACGAGGTCGGACGCAACGCCGACTTCTTCAATCCGGACGGCGGCAAGCTGTTGAAGGCCGGCTCGAAGCTGGCCTTCAACTCGATGCACCTGCACGCGAACGGCGCCGACACGCGCGCCCATCTCAACGTCGGCTTCAAGTTCCATCCGCGGGGCTACGAGCCGACCGTGAAGACCCAGCACATGTTCTTCGGCAACGGCGTCGACCTCGACATCGAGGCGATGGACCCGAACCAGGAGATGGAGGCGTACTTCACGCTGCCGGAGCACGCGAAGCTCAGCATCTTCGAGCCGCACATGCACGCTCCCGGCTACCGGATGTGCCTCGAGGCCATCTGGGGCATCACCGTCGAGACGCTCAACTGCGTGGGCTACGACCACAGCTGGGTGCGGGTCTACACCTACGACGACGCTGCCGCGCCGCTGCTGCCCAAGGGCACCATCCTGCGCATCACCGGCTACTTCAACAACTCGCCGTCGAACCCGAACGTGCCCGACCCGCGCAACTGGTCGGGCGGCGGCCATCGGTCGGTGGACCAGATGTTCATCAACCTGATGCGCGGCGTCTACCTGACCGAGGAGGAGTTCCAGGCCGAGGTCGAGGAGCGGCGGCAGGTGCTCGAGTTGGCCGAGGGCGAGACCGTCACCGGCTGTCCGCTGTGCGGCATCTCCGTCGCGGCGCCGAACGCGGCGGCCGACGACGCGGGAGACCAGCAATGAGGGCCGCAGGGATCGTCGTCGTCGCCGCGGCCGTCGCGGTGGTGCTCGGCGTCCAGGAGATCGCCGCGCAGCGCAACGCCGGCCGGCGCTCGTACGCCACCGGCCAGGAGGTGGTGCCGGCCTACGAGGGCTGGGAGCAGAACGACGACGGGTCGTTCAACCTGGTCTTCGGCACGATGAACCGCAACTGGGAGGAGGAGCTCCGCATCCCGATCGGTCCGCACAACCACATCGAGCCGGGCGGCCCGGACCGGGGGCAGCCGACGTACTTCCTCCCGCGGCGCAACCGGTTCCTGTTCCGGATTCGCGTGCCGGCCGACTTCGGCGACAACGAGGTGGTCTGGACGCTGACGAGTCCGAACGGCGAGACCAAGCACGCCTACGGGACGCTCAAGCCCGACTACTACATGGACAACAACGTCCGCATGGCCAACAACGGGGCGGGCGTCAGGGGGGACCTCTACAAGAACGCGCCCCCGGACCTGGCGCTCGACGGCCCGCGGCGCCGGACCGCGAAGGTCAACGAGCCCATCGTCCTGACGGCGGTTGCACATGACGACGGGCAGCCGGAGGTGCGCCCGATGCGGCCCACCGACCCGGCGCGGCCGTCGAGCCTCGCGCCCACCGCTGCGACGGGGCTGCGGCTGTCCTGGTTCGTCTTCCGGGGCGAGACCAACGTGGCCTTCGACCCGCCGCAGATCAAGGTGTGGGAGGACACGCGGGCAAACTCGAACTCGCCGTGGGGAGCCGGCTGGGAGACGCCGCCGCCGCCCAAGGACAACAAGTGGATGGTGCGGGCCAAGTTCGCCGAGCCCGGCACCTACGTGCTGCGCTGCATCGCCCACGACGGCGGCCTCGCGAGCTACGAGGACATCACCGTCGAGGTCACCGGCTAGCAGCGGCATCCTGCCGCGATCCGGACGCCGCGGGTCGGCCAGACGGCTGGCCCGCGGCGCGCCGCGCCGTTCCCCGGTGTTGAAATACCCCCCAGGAGCCAACTAGAATATTGGGATTCTCAAGAACAGGTTCGTGTACTCCCAGGCACCGAGGAGATCATAGATGACGATGCGGTACTCCCGACGGGCACCATTCGCATTGCTCAGCGCCATGCTCCTGGCGTTGGTTGCGGCTCCCGCGCCGGCCCTCGCCCAGGCGGGCGCCGAGCACGAGGTCACCTTCAGCAAGGACATCGCCCCGATTCTGCAGCGCAGCTGCCAGAAGTGCCACCGGCCGAATGCGATCGCGCCGATGTCGTTGATCGACTACGACGAGGTGCGCCCCTGGGCCCGGGCCATCAAGAACCGCACCGGGCTGCGCGACAAGCCGGGCGTCATGCCGCCCTGGTTCGTCGAGAAGAACATCGGCATCCAGGCGTTCAAGGACGACCCCTCGCTGTCGGACGCGGAGATCCGCCTGATTGCGACCTGGGTCGACAACGGCGCCCCGGAGGGCGACCCGGCCAACCTGCCGCCGCCGCTCGCCTTCATCGACGTCGACGAGTGGGAGATCGGCGAGCCCGACCTGATCGTCTCGTCGCCGAGCGTGCACGTGCCGTCCGACGCGCCCGACTGGTGGGGCGCCATCGGCGAGGTGCCCAGCGGGCTGACCGAGGACCGCTACATCGCCGCGCTCGAGTACAAGGAAGTCACCGAGTCGCGCGAAGGCCCTGGCCGTGACACCGTCGGCGCGCTCTACGTGGTGCACCACGCCACGCTCAACGTCGTCTCGCCGGACGGCGAAGGGGCCGATCCCTCGGAGCGCAGCTCGTGGCCGGTGCATGAGGTCGGACGCAACGCCGACTTCTTCAATCCGGACGGCGGCAAGCTGTTGAGGGCCGGCTCGAAGCTGGCCTTCAACTCGATGCACCTGCACGCGAACGGCGCCGACACGCGCGCCCATCTCAACGTCGGCTTCAAGTTCCATCCGCGGGGCTACGAGCCGACCGTGAAGACCCAGCACATGTTCTTCGGCAACGGCGTCGACCTCGACATCGAGGCGATGGACCCGAACCAGGAGATGGAGGCGTACTTCACGCTGCCGGAGCACGCGAAGCTCAGCATCTTCGAGCCGCACATGCACGCTCCCGGCTACCGGATGTGCCTCGAGGCCATCTGGGGCATCACCGTCGAGACGCTCAACTGCGTGGGCTACGACCACAGCTGGGTGCGGGTCTACACCTACGACGACGCTGCCGCGCCGCTGCTGCCCAAGGGCACCATCCTGCGCATCACCGGCTACTTCAACAACTCGCCGTCGAACCCGAACGTGCCCGACCCGCGCAACTGGTCGGGCGGCGGCCATCGGTCGGTGGACCAGATGTTCATCAACCTGATGCGCGGCGTCTACCTGACCGAGGAGGAGTTCCAGGCCGAGGTCGAGGAGCGGCGGCAGGTGCTCGAGTTGGCCGAGGGCGAGACCGTCACCGGCTGTCCGCTGTGCGGCATCTCCGTCGCGGCGCCGGACGTGGCGGCTGACGACGACGCGGGAGACCAGCAGTGAGAGCCGCGGTGATCGTCGTCGCCGCGGCCGTCGCGGTGGTGCTCGGCGTCCAGGAGATCGCCGCGCAGCGCAACGCCGGCCGGCGCTCGTATGCCACCGGCCAGGAGGTGGTGCCGGCCTACGAGGGCTGGGAGCAGAACGACGACGGGTCGTTCAACCTGGTCTTCGGCACCATGAACCGCAACTGGGAGGAGGATCTCCACATCCCGATCGGCCCGCACAACCACATCGAGCCGGGCGGTCCGGACCGGGGGCAGCCGACGTACTTCCTGCCGCGGCGCAACCGGTTCCTGTTCCGGATCCGGGTGCCGGCCGACTTCGGCGACAACGAGGTGGTCTGGACGCTGACGAGTCCGAACGGCGAGACCAAGCACGCCTACGGGACGCTCAAGCCCGACTACTACATGGACAACAACGTCCGCATGGCCAACAACGGGGCGGGCGTCAGGGGGGACCTCTACAAGAACGCGCCCCCGGACCTGACGCTCGACGGCCCGCGGCGCCGGACCGCGAAGGTGAACGAGCCCATCGTCCTGACGGCCGTCGCGCAGGACGACGGGCTCCCGGAGGTGCGCCCGATGCGGCCCACCGACCCGGCGCGGCCGTCGAGCCTGACGCCCACCGCTGCGACGGGCCTGCGGCTGTCCTGGTTCGTCTACCGGGGTGAGAATCACGTGGCCTTCGACCCTGCGCAGATCAAGGTGTGGGAGGACACGCGGGCGAACTCGAACTCGCCGTGGGGCGCCGGCTGGGAGACGCCGCAGCAGCCCAACGACAACAAGTGGGTGGTGCAGGCCAGGTTCGCCGAGCCCGGCACCTACGTGCTGCGCTGCATCGCCCACGACGGCGGCCTCGCGAGCTACGAGGACGTCACCGTCGAGGTCACGGGCTAGCTTCAATCAGACGGGGCTGCGCCCCGAACCCCCGGCGTCCGCTTGCGGGGTCCCTTCGCCCCGCGCCGCTCCCGCCGAGGCGCGCTGTGCGCGCCTTGCGGGAGCCTGTATCGTTCTACGGCGCAGAGTCCCCCGGACTCTTCTCCCCCCCAAACCATCTCCTGGCCGCCCCGCGCGCGCCGGGCGTTACGGGAGCCGGAAGACGAACAGCGTGTTGCCGCGGCCCGGCTGCCGGATCTCCGGGGTGAGCCCCCGGAAGTTGATGCCCCCGCCGGCGGCGATGGCGATGTACTGCTCGCCGTCGTGCATGTAGGTGACCGGAAACCCGCCGGCGCTCGAGTTGAGGATCTGCTCCCACAGGACGTTCCCGGTCCGCGCGTCGAAGGCGCGGAAGCGGCGCGCGTCGTCGCTCACGAACACCAGGCCGCCGCCGGTGGCCAGCACCGACCCGGCAACGCCGGCGCGTTGACGATACACCCAGGCGGGCTCGCCCGTCGTCAGGTCCAGCGCCGTGAACTGCCCGATCTGGCCGTCGATGTCCGGTGCGGCCTCCAGGGCGACCCGCGCCGAGCCGTGGTGGGCGCCGGGCCGGTCGCGGAACTCGTTGAGCGTCAGGGTCATGCAGGCGTTGTTGACCGGCGCGTACAGCAGGTTCGTCCCGGGGTGGTACGCCGTGGCCTGCCAGTTGATGCCGCCGTAGTAGCTGGGGCACACGAAGACCGGCTCGCCGACCTGCGGGAACTTGAGCGACTCGTTCAGGATGACCCGGCGGCTCTCCGCGTCGATGTCGACCACGACGTTCTGCGGGGTGGTGGGCTGGGCCCAGAGAAACGCGCCCGTCGCCGCGTCCAGCGCCCACACGATGCCGGTCTTGCCGGGGATGCCGGTCACGATCTTGCGCCGCCGGCCCGCTGTGAGCGCGTTGTTCCGCCACTCGACGGCGCCCGGCGAGACCTCGGTCTCCACGATCAGCCGTGCGAACGGATGATCGAGGTCCCACTCGCCGTTGGGAATGTGCTGGAAGTACCAGGCGATCGCACCGGTATCGGCGTCCAGGGCCAGCGTGGAGTTGGTGTACAGCACGTCGCCGTCGCCCGTGCGGCGCTGCACCGAGCCCCAGGGGATCGGCACCCCGACTCCCGTGTAGATCAGGTTCAGCTCCGGGTCGTAGCTGGGCGAGTTCCAGGGCGAGCCGCCCCGTCGGTCCTCGTCCGGGATGTCGCCCCAGCTGTCGTAGCCGAACTCGCCCTTGCGGGGGATGGTGTACGTGCGCCACACCTCCGCGCCGGTCTCCGCGTCGTGGGCCGAGACCCAGCAGCGCGTATTCTGGTGATAGCAGCCCGACATGCCGGCGACGACGCGCCCCTTGATCACCATCGGCCCGCCGGAATAGTGGTGGCCCACCGTCCAGTCGCCGACCTGCACGTCCCACTCCACCTCGCCCGTCCGGGCGTTCAGGGCCACCAGGTGCGCATCGTGGGTGCCGATGAACAGGCGGTCCTCGTAGAGCGCGCCGTTGCGGCTGACGCAGGCGAGGCTGGCGCCGTGCTCGACCTGCTCCCGGCGATACTCCCAGATGCGCGACCCGTCGTGGACGTCGAGCGCCTCGACGAAGTCGCACGCCTGCACCAGGAACATCATGCCGTCGTGGACGAGCGGCGTCGTCTCCTGGCGCCCCTGCTCCATGGTCCAGGCCCATGCCAGGCGCAGGCTGCCCACGTTCGAGGCGTCGATCCGATCGAGCGGGCTGTATCCCCAGTGGTTGTAGGTCCGCCGCCACATCAGCCAGTCGCCCGGCGGCGGGTTGCGCAACATCTCCGCGGTTACCGGCTCGTACTCGCGCGCGTCCGATTGCGCCGCTGCGGGAATGCTCGCGAGCAGCAGCGCGGCGCAGCCCAGCACGGCCCGGCACGCCGTTCGCGTCGTCAGCACGTCAGTGCCCATCGTTGCCCGTCCTCTCCGGCGACTCCTTCAGCAGCCACTTCTGGGGCATGCGCTGGCCGCACGTATACAGGTTGCCCTGCGAATCGGTGTCCATGTAGTGCTGGCCCGAGCTACGGAACGAGCCGAGCATCCGCAGGTCGCTGCGGCGCAGAATGAAGATGCGCGCGGTCGCGTTCATCCCCCCGGCATA
Organism: Vicinamibacterales bacterium; assembly: GCA_965222265.1. GTDB lineage: Bacteria > Acidobacteriota > Vicinamibacteria > Vicinamibacterales > UBA8438 > JAAXGX01. The sequence goes on along the minus strand of CBDCTP010000003.1, from coordinate 1,380,843 downwards.
CAGGTAGTGCTGCTCCGCGTCCGGCGAAAAAGTGACCGAGTTGAACGGTCCCGGGAGCTTCGCCTCGGCGACGAACGTCCCGTCCGTCCGGTGGACGTAGAGCATGCTGTGCGAGCGGTCGGCGACGTATACCAGGCCGTCGCGCGAGACGTTCACGCCGTGCACGTAACGGGGCAGGTTGGGGCTCATGTTGGGCGGCCGACCGACCAGGAACGGCGAGGGGAGCCAGGTCGGCTGGTCGCCCGGCTCGAAGTTGTCGTTGGGCGGAATGCCGAAGCGGCCCCAGTGGCGCTTGTACTCGCCCGTGTGCGCATCGAAGACGATGACCCGCTGGTTGCGGTAGCCATCGGCGATGAACACCTCGTTGGCCGGCGCGTGGAAGTCGATGCCCGACGGCCCGCCGAGCAGCGTCGTGTCGCCGCTGCCGTTGGTCCGGGTGACGTGGCCGATCTGCAGCAGGAACTGCCCGTCGGGCGAAAACTTCACGACCGCGTTGCCGCGCGTCTCCTCGCTGACCCAGACGTTGCCTTCCCAGTCGACGTTGATGGCCTGCGCCGGAAACGGCCGGCCCGCGCCCGCGGTCCAGCCGCCCTGGCCGGGGACTCCCCACGCCTGCAGGAGGTTGCCCTCCTGATCGAACTCGAGGACGGCCGGCGCCGGGTCCTTGCCGGCTTCCTCGATCGGCCGCATGTAGCGCGGCGAGGCGGTCTGGTGCACCGCCCAGATGTGATCGCGCGAGTCGACGGCGACCCCCCACACCTGCCCCAGCCCCCAGTTGTTCGGCAGCGGCTTCGGCCAGGAGTTGTCCAGCTCGAATTCCGGCGCCGGCTCCGGCCCGCGCAGGTTGGCCGCGGCGGTCTCCGCGATCCGCTCGGCGACCTGCTCGGCGGTCTGCGCGAGCACCGGCGGCGCGGTCCACGCGGCCGGCGCCAGCCACCCCAGCGCACACGCGAGCAGCCCCAGGGCGAGCGGCCCGCCGCTCCGGAAACGTATCCGGCGACTTCGTTGCCCGGTAGTCATCAGTCGCTCCTCCGCTTCTGTCGAGCTCACGTCCGCAGGTGCCCCCCGGGGCCACGCTGTTGCCCGAGGCTTGCTCGGCCGATTATGAGTCGATCCCCGCAGGAGCGCCACCGTCGATCCGCTTCAGCCCTCGCACCACGCCACGCACGCGCCGGTCGCGCGGCGCGCCGAACCACCCGCAGGCGTCACCTCGAGCGGCTGCATCCAGGAGTTGGCTCCTTACCTGGACCGGGCCTTGCGGTATACCCGCTCGGGGAGGCGAGGGAAACGAGATGAACACCAAGCAGGCTGCGAGACGGCGTCTGTTGAAGGGCGGTGCCGCCCTGGCCGGTCTGGCCGTTGCTGGCGCGCGGACAGCGAGCGGTCAAACGCTCGAGTCGATCTGGTCGGCCGGCGCGGACACGCCGGCGACGCACCCTGTGGCCTATGGGGAGCCGGCGCGCTTCGCCCGTATCCTGCGCACGCCGATGACGCAGGTCGGAAGCGCTCCGTTGCACGGCAACCCCGAGGGACTGGACGCATTGACTCCCCTGGGTGCGTTGAAGGGGACCATCACGCCGTCCGCGCTGCACTACGTTTCCTCCCATGGAAACGCCCCGCCGGACATCGACCCGAGCCATCACCAGCTCCTGGTCTGGGGCATGGTGGACCGCCCCCTCGAGTTCAGCATGGAAGACTTGCTGCGCCTCCCCTCGGTATCGCGGCAGCACTACATCGAGTGCGTCGTCAACGCGCCGTCGAAAGCGGGGAGGACGCTGGAGCAACTGCACGGCATGCTTGCCTGCAGCGAGTGGACCGGCGTTCCGCTGTCGATCCTGCTGGACGAAGCCGGCGTGCAGCCCGGCGCGAGTTGGGTGTACGCGGAAGGGGCGGAAGCCACCAAGCTCGGCGCCACGCTGCCGTTGGGCAAGGCAATGGACGACGTGCTGGTCGCCTATGCGCAGAACGCCGAGCCTGTGCGACCGCAGCAGGGCTACCCGCTGCGACTCGTGGTGCCCGGCTTTCAGGGCAAGTATCACGTCAAGTGGCTGAAACGCCTCAAGGTGGTCGACCGGCCCTACATCTCGTTCTGGGAAAAACAATCGTATATGCGGAACCCCGGCAACCCGTCGATCCCGGCCCTCGACCACGTGTTCGGCAAGGAGGGCGCCTACACCCTGGAGCAGGGACCGAAGTCGGTCATCACGTTTCCGGCCGGCGGCCAGAGGCTCCAGCGGCCTGGCTACTACACGATCAACGGCCTGGCCTGGTCCGGGTGCGGCGCGGTTCGCCGCGTCGAAGTCTCCACCGACGGGGGGCGGCACTGGACCGACGCCGCAATCGAGGGGCCGGTCCAGCGGATCGCGCTGACGCGCTTCACGGCTCCATGGAGCTGGACCGGCGAGGAGACGGTGCTGCAGTCACGGTGCACGGACGAGCGGGGCCAGGTGCAGCCCACCATGGCGGAGTTTCCCGCGGTATGGGGGCAATCGGGTGCCCCCCACGGCAACGCCATCCAACCCTGGAGGGTGACCCAAGACGGGAGCGTCCTCAATGCGTTGTAGCCAACTCGTGGTGCTGCTACTGCTCGCCTGCGGCAGTGCGCTCGCGGCGCAGGGACCGACCTACGGGCTGGGACGCCCCGTGCCCGCGGACGAGCTGCCGCCGCGCTACACCGCCGTTGCGCCGGACGGTACCGGCCTGCCCGCTGGCGAGGGAACGGCCGTCGAAGGCGCACGGGTCTATTCCGCGCGCGGATGCGCCCGCTGCCATGGGGCCACCGGCGCGGAAGGCCCTTCGTCCCGACTCGTCGGCCCGCCCGGTGCGAAGGTCGGCATCGCCGCTCACGCGTTCGCACCGCTCGTCTGGAGCTACATCAACACGATGATGCCACGCGACCTGCAGGAGCAACGCGTCGCGCTCACCGTGACGCCCCGCCTGGGTACCGCCGGACCCGCGCCCGCGTGCTGTCTCACCCCGGACGAGGTGTACAGCCTGACCGCCTATCTGCTGTTCCGCAACGGTGTCATTGCCGAGGACGACGTCATGAACGCCACGACGCTGCCGCAGGTCGAGATGCCGAACCGCGACGGCTACGTCCCACCGCCGTTCGCGGAATGGACACCGGGGTTCCGGCACGAGTGAGGGAGCTACCCGTCAGGGAAGCGCAAGCGCCACGTATTCGCTGGGGGTCCCCGCCCCGCCGACCGTCACCACGATGTACTGCCGGCCGCCGGCCATCGCCGACCGGAACGTGCGCTCGCCCGGCACCGTCGACTGCGGCACCGGCCGCTGGAACCCTGGCAGTCAGAAGGCTGGCGCGAGGTGGTAGAGCCGGGCGCCGCTGTTGCCTGCCCGCGCGCCCTTCACCCGGCGAAGAGGGTCGCCGGGCCGGTTGCCACACACGTCTGCACGCTTTGCTTGCAGGGTCCCGCCTGTTTCCCCCGGTGTTGGGGGTATTGCATTCAGCAGGCGACCCGGCGTCAGACAAAGCGTGCTGACGTTCAACGTGCGTGGCGCCGAAAGTGTATCCGATCCGAATACGCATCCGTACACGAAAAGGGGATGGCGCCCGGGCGCCATCCCCCTGCAACTCACCCGTGCGAACGACGACTAGAAATCGAGCTGGAACGCGAACTTGGCCAGCCGGCCCGGCATGATCGCCTGCGGCGCCAGCCACTGCGCCCCGAAGCCGGGCTGCTCCAGCGTCACGGCGTTCGCGTTGAACAGGTTGAAGATGTCGAACATCGCCCGGACCTGCATGCTGCCGGCGAACCGGAAGATCTTGGTCAGGCGCAGGTCCAGCTGATTGAACCGGTCCCCGTACATCGATCCCGGCGGAATGACGTTCAGCGTCACGCCGCTCGGATACAGGGTCGCGGCCCGTGCCAGCGAGGTGTCGGGAAAGAGGACTTCCGCCACCCGCTCCGGCCCCGGCTGGTTCTGCAGCGTCGCCGCCACCTGGACGTCGCCCGGGAAGGTGTACGAGCCGAGGAACTTGATCTGCGTCAGCCAGTTTTCGCTGCGGTTGCAGTGCTCGAGCGGGGATGTGTCGCCGAAGTCGGAGCGCTGCGGGATCGCCGCGGCGCCGCTCAGCGAGAGGTTGCCGACCGACTCCGGCAGCGCCGTCTGCAGGCCGCAGTAGTCGTACGACGCGCTCCCGGTGCTCACGCCGCCCTGCAGCAGCAGGTCCCGCATCCGGGCGTCGACGGTGAAGTCGAGCCCGTGCCAGACCTCGCTCTGGTCGGCGAAGTTGCCGGCGTCCACCCTGGTCTCGTCGGCCGGACGAACCGAGGTCGGCAGCAGATCGTAGAAGCTCAGCGTGTTGCCGCCGCCGCCGGGCAGCCGCTGGTCCTCGGGCACCGTCACCGTGCCTTGCACGAAGTCGTCCGCGCCGACCGCGCGGTTGTCCAGGACGCTGTGGTTGATCCACGTGCGGCGGAAGTAGCCGATGTCGAGCGAGACGCCGCTCACCAGCTCCTGCTGGACGCTGGCGGACATCTCCCAGTTCGAGAAGCGGTTGCCCCAGCCGAACGCCCAGTTGTCGTCGTAGAACGTGGTGATGCCCGGCACCCCGAACGACGGCGTGACGTTCGGGCTCAGAATCTCGCCGTTGGGCTCCGGGTTGAGCGGATCGCCCTGCACCAGACCGTCGCCGGGAATGCAGGCGACCTCCCCCCGGCACCCCGTGAGCCCGTCGTTCCAGGACCGTTCCATGCGGCGGTTGCTCAGTGCGGGGTTGACGCGCTGCGACCAGTCGGTGGAGTCTCGGCGGCCGTAGCGGTGGGCCGAGAACTTCAGGGCGGTCCGGCCGTCGCCGCGCAGGTCGTAGGCCACGCCCAGCCGCGGCTGGAAGTCCTTCCAGGTCACCACGGTCGCCGCGGGGACGAGGAACGGCTCGCGCACCCAGACGTTGGTCGGCCGGAGCTGGTCGGGATAGCCTGCGCTGACGTAGTCCCAGCGCAGGCCTGCGTTCACGGTCAACCGATCGACCGTCCACTGCTCCTGCGCGTAGATCCCGAGGCTCGGCTTCGCCTCGTCGGTCGAGCTGGCACTCCCCCAAAAGCGCGCCCGGATCGGAGAACCGCGGAACGTGATCAGCGACGTCCAGTCGCCGTCGTTGTCCTGACTCACGCTGGTCTGCTGCGTGTTCAGGTTGATGCCGACCTTCAGGTTGTGGCTGCCCGTGACGTACGACATCGACCCGCGGTAGTAGTTGACGGTCTTGGGACTGTGGCGCACCGTCGGCCCGGACAGCCACCCGGACATGTTCCGGGACGCCCGGACGGGCGAGAACTCCAGAATGCCGGGGATGTCGGTCACCGCCCCGGGCGCCGGCAGCAGGTCGAAGCGGAACGGCTCGTGTGAGACGCCCGCCTCGAACAGCAGCCGGTTCGTCTGGGGCCGCGTCCAGGCGATCTGGTAGTTGTTGACGTCGATGACCGAGCTGAAGGCCGCCTCCGGCGTGATGAAGATCGAGACCAGCGTGCGCCCCTGCAGGAAGTGCGGCTTCCGCACGGCGCTATTGGTCCAGTAGATCTTGAACTTGTCCTTCTCCGTCGCCTGCCAGGTGAGGTTGATCGACTGCTCGCGCGCGGTCGATTCGTCGATGCCGGGCCGGCTCGGGTCCGGCGTGAAGACGAAGGCGGCCGGGTCGAGCGGATGGAACACGCCGGGCGCCTGCAGGTCGGCGAAGTTCGTCGTGTGGTTGACGAAGAACCAGAGCCGGTCGCGGACGATCGGGCCGCCGAAGGAGGGCGCGATGGTGAAGTTCCGCTGCAGCTTCGTGGCCGATTCCAGCCCGCGGTCCATCAGGTCCTGGTCGAGGTTGTCGGCGTGCAGGCCCGGAAAGCCGAAGGTGGAGAACACGGCCCCGCTGAAGCTGTTGCCGCCCTCGCGGGGAATCATGTTGATGGAGACGCCGCCGGTCTCGATCTCGGCCGAGTTCGCCGAGTAGCTGAAGGCGATCTCCTCGAAGTTCGTGTCCGGGAAGTAGGCCAGGTTGGCGCCCTGGGTGAACGGGTCGGACACGTCCATCCCGTTGATGGTGATCACCTGGTCCTCGCGCTCGCCGCCGTGGATCGACATCCGCTGCGAGGTCTGCGACGTCAGTCCGCCGGAGTCCTGCGACAGCGTCGTGCCGTACGACTCCGCGCCGACCATGCCGGGCACGAGCAGCCCGTAGCTGGTGAGCGACTTGCCGGTCGGGATGCTGTCGATGACCTCGCGGTCCATCACCTGCCTCTGCTCGACGTTCTGGATGTCGACGACCGGGCTCGCCCCCGAGACGGTCACCGTCTCCTCGATGTCGCCGACCGACAACCGCACGTCGACCGTCGCCGTGAACCCGGTGTTGAGCTCGATACCCTCCCGGATCAGCGTGCCGAAGCCGGGCAGCGTGTAGGTGATCGAGTAGCTGCCGGGCTCGAGCGCGACGATGAGGTACTGCCCGTTGCCGTCGGTGACGGCGGTACGGACCCGCTCGATGATGTCGGGGCTGCGCGCCTCGACCGTCACGCCGGGCAGCACGCCGCCGGTCGCGTCCGTGACGGTGCCGCCGATCTGCTGCGCGTCGGCCAGACCGGGCGCGAGCAGCACGAAGCCGATCCCACCGGCCAGCACCGCCAGCCCTGCCCGCCCGCCGGGGCGTCTCAAGCCGCTCATCAGACTCCTCCTTCGCGCGCCACAAGCGACACGGCGGCCGCTATCTGATTGGCGGCGACGTAGCGCCGGAAGTAGGTGTGAATGCGCCGCAGACGCTCGCTCGACATGCCCACCGACGCGGCCGGCGCCAGCGCCGGATCCTCCCCCGCTGCCCGCACCCCGCCTACCGCCGCCGCGGAGCACGCGAGTGCGACCGCCGCCAGCAGCGCCGCCGGCCGGCGCAGGCGCCGCCGCGTCGTCTCCACAGGCATGGCCTCTCCTCCTCGACCGCAACCGTTCAGCGATCGCGGACCTCGTTGCCCCGCAGATCGGTCAGCGCGTGATAACCGTCGGCGCGGTCGCGCGCCTCGTGGGCCTCGCTGTAGAAGCCGGCCGTCCAGAACGAGATGGTCACCTCGCCGGGCGTCTCGTTCTCCCAGTACCAGCCGTGGACGCCGGTGAACGGCGCGGTATACGCGCCGTGCGCCAGGTCGTTCTCCTGGGCATCGAAGCTCTCGGCGTAGCCCGGGGGCGCGCCGTCGGGCGCGCTGTGGAAGTTGTAGACCAGCGGGCCGTCGGCCTGCCACGAGAACAGCATCGTGGCGCCGGCTTCCATGCGGTAGGTGTACTCGAGCCACGCGCCCGGCCCGACCCGCAGCACCGCCTCGTCGAGCCGGTACTCGTCGTCCCGCAGCGCGACCGGCTGCTCCTGGGCCAACCCGAGCAAACCGAGCGCCGCACCCACGCCCAGCATGTCGATGCCGTACTCCGCCGGCAGGACGACGGTCACGAGTAGCAGCGCCGCCACGAGCAGCGCCGCGATCGTGGCAATGGCAACCTTGCGGGTTGATGCCGGCTCGACTGCCCGGGCCATTGGTATCTCCGACAGTCGGCTGTCTTCAGGAGAACAGCACGTATCCGACCAGTTGATAGCCGGCCAGCAGGAATCCGCCGGTCATCAGCGCGGAGTTGGTCAGGAAGGCGTGGCGCTCGAAGCTCGCGCGCGTGCGCCAGTACAGGAAGGCGAGGAGCACCGCGGACAACGCGAGGATCTGTCCCACCTCCACGCCGGCGTTGAAGCTCAGGATGTTGGCGACGAGCCCGTTCTCGCTGACCGTGAACTCCTGCAGCTTGGTGGCGAGCCCCAAACCATGGAACAGGCCGAACACGAGCACGGCCCAGCGCGTGTTCGGCCGGTAGCCGACCAGGCGCTCGAACCCGCCCATGTTCTCGAACGCCTTGTAGGCGACCGACAGGCCGATGATGGCGTCGATGACGTACGCGTTGACGTTCAGGCCGGCGAGCACGCCCAGCAGCAGCGTGATGCTGTGGCCCACCGTGAACAGGGTGACGTACAGCACCACGTCCCGCAGCCGGTAGAGGAAGAATATGACCCCGACCAGGAACAGGATGTGGTCGTAGCCGGTCACCATGTGCTTGGCGCCCAGGTACAGGAACGGCCAGAAAGCGAAGCCGTCGATGCTCTGGACGAACGCGGCGTTCCGCTCGTCCATGGGGTGCGCACCGGCCACTCCCGGCAGCGCCGCGAGCGCGAGCGCCGTGCCCGCCAGGGCCAGCATCAGCCTGCGTCCTGGGAACATGGCCCCATTCTACTCACAAGAACGCGCGGGCGTGCCAGGAGTTGGCGACGGGGGTCTCCCACCGCCCCGCCCGCACGTCGCCGAGCCGGGTGAGCGTATTGTCGAAGACGGTCGTCTCCGGTCCGACCGCGCCCGCCGCGGCGAGCGCCGCGAACTCGTCGCGCGCCACGCGCCTGATCTCGTCCCCCTCCCGAAAGACGACCGGCGCGTGGTCGACCAGCTCCACGTCGAGCTCCCGCCCGAGCCGCTTCATCTCCCGCACCAGCGCGTCGACCGAGCAGCCCGACGGCCCCACCCGCCGCTGGTCGACAGCCACGAACAGGAACCGCTCGTAGCGCAGCTCCCGGCCGGCCGTCAGCGGGGCGTCGTGCGCCCCCCACCGCTCGATGAAGCGGTCGACCTCGGCCAGCAGCCTGTCCTGCTCGGTCCGCCGGAGCGGCCGGGCCGCCGCAAAGATCCAGACCCGGGCGTCCCCGGGCAACTCGTCGAAAGCAATGCGTGGCATTCTCGTCCCCCCTGCTCCCTCGCCCTGGCCTCTAGCATACAGGGCAGGCCCACGCGCACGTCCGGCGCGCTGCGCGCCCCGTGACGGCCGGCTTCGCCGCGGGTCCGCGCCGCCCGTCGCGCGTCTTGAATTGGCCGGGGCAAGGGGTATAATGGCAGCGATTCCTAGGAGCAGCAGCGGCACGGCGTACTAGGACCACTGTCGTTACCGAACGCGTTACCAGGAGAAAGCAAATGACCCAGTCAGCTTGGCTCGAGTTGGTGCAGATTCTGGTGTTGTTCCTGTTGCTGTCTGTTGTCTTCGAGGCCGCGATGACGACGGTCTTCAACTGGCGATGGTTCGCCAAGCGCTTCGAAGGCAGGGGCGTGAAGACGCCCCTGACCGTCGTGCTGGCGTTGATCGTCGTCAATTCCTTCGAGATCGACCTCGTCAGCCGGATACTCAACGTCGTCGGCGACGGCGACCACGGTGCCACCGTCTCGGGCCAGCTGCTGAGCGCCCTGCTCATCGCGGGCGGCAGCGACATGGTCTACCGCATCTTCACGCGCCTGGGCATTCGGGATTCCTCCGAGCGCGCGGCCAAGGCGGCCGAGGCGCGCGCCGCCGCGGCGTCCAGGAGGCCTGCGGCGCCGAAGGCCGACGCGAAGTAGCGCAGACCTGCGTCGACTCCCCCGCCGGAAGGCGGGGGAGTCACTCCGTTTTTTCGGTCCGAAACGCTCGCCCGCGTCCCGGTTCGTTCCACCGCAGGCGTCCAGCCTGCGGTGGAACGCGCCAAGTTCCCGCCTACACGTCCTCCTTCAGCGTCACCGCGTCGAGGAACGGCATCATCTTGCGCAGCTCGGCCCCCACCTGCTCGAGCTGGTGGGCCTGCTCCTGCCTGCGCTGCGCCATGAACCAGGGCCGGCCGGCGCGATCCTCGGCGATCCACCGGTCGGCATACGTGCCGTCCTGAATCTCCGCCAGGATCTGCTGCATCGCCTTGCGGGTCTCGTCGGTGACGATCCGCGGGCCGCCGGTGTAGTCGCCGTGCTCGGCCGTGTCGCTCACCGAGTAGCGCATGTAGTTCAGGCCGCCCCGATAGAACAGGTCGACGATGAGCTTGAGCTCGTGCATGCACTCGAAGTAGGCCACCTCCGGCTGGTAGCCCGCCTTGACCAGCGTCTCGAAACCGGCCTTCACCAGGGCGCTCACGCCGCCGCACAGCACGGTCTGCTCGCCGAACAGGTCGGTCTCGGTCTCCTCCGCGAACGTCGTCTCGATGACGCCGGCGCGCGTCAGCCCCAGCGCCTTCGCGTAGGACAGGGCCAGCGCCTTGGCGCTGCCGGTGGCGTCCTGCTCGACGGCGATCAGGGCCGGCGTGCCGCCGCCTTCGAGGAAGACCTCGCGCACGCGGTGCCCCGGCGCCTTCGGTGCGATCAGCGCCACGTCCACGTCCGCCGGCGGCGTGATCGTCTTGAAGCGGATGTTGAACCCGTGCGCGAACATCAGCATCTTGCCGGCGCTCAGATGCGGCGCGACCTGCTCGGCGTAGATCCCGGCCTGCGTCGTGTCGGGCGTGAGCAGCATGATGACGTCGGCCCAGGCCGACGCCTCGCCGCCGGGCACCACCGTCAGCCCCTCCGCCTCGGCCCTGGCCCTCGACCGGCTGCCGGCCTGGAGCACGACCCGCACCTCCACCCCGCTGTCCTTGAGGTTCAGGGCATGCGCGTGTCCCTGCGAACCGTATCCGAACACCGCCACCTTCTTCCCGCTAATCAGCGAGAGGTCGGCCGCATCGTCATAGTAAATCGTCGCCATACCGGCAGTCCTCGCTCGTGATCGTGGCGCTCACCGTCGAGCGCGGGGGATACTCTATACCGAATAGGAGATGGACCCGTCGGCGGCCGCCGACGGCCGATCGGACCGCGGCCGCTGGGGCGCCGGCTCGACCATGACGCTCTGCGGGCCGCGCACCATCCCGACCCGGCCCGTCCTCACCAGCTCCAGCACGCCGTGCGGGCGCAACACCTCGAGCAGGCCTTCGATCTTGTCTTCCGTGCCGGTCGTCTCGACGATGACCGAATCGGGCGCGACGTCGACCACGCGCGCCCGAAACACCTCGGCGAGCTGGAGCACGTGAATCCGGTTCTCGAGCGTCCTGGTGGCCACCTTGATCATCACCAGCTCGCGGTACACCGCGGGCTCGGAAGTGATGTCGTGCACGCGCAGGACGTTGACCAACTTGTACAGGTTGGCCTCCAGCCGCCGCGCCCCCTGGGTGTCGCTGTTGACGAGAATGGTCATCCGCGAGACGCCGGGTGTCTCGGTGTGACCGACCGTCAGCGACTCGATGTTGAAGGCGCGCCGCCGGAAGAGCGAGGCGATGCGGTTGAGGACTCCGGGCTTGTCCTCGACGTAGACGGAGAACGTATGCCGCTTCGTCATGGGTGCTACTCGTCGTCGGCCGTCTCGACGATCGGGGCCGGGCTCGGTCGGCGGATCATGTTGTGGAGATCCGCGCCGGCCGGCACCATCGGATAGACGGTGTCCTCCTGCTCGACGCGGAAGTCGATGACGACCGTCCGCTCGTCGGCGCGCGCCCGCTCGACGCCGGGCACCACGTCCTGGCGCTTGTCGACCCGCATCCCGGTCAGGCCGAAGCACTCGGCGAGCTTCGCGAAATCGGGGCTCAGCAGCGGCGTGGCCGCGTAGCGCCGCTCGTAGAAGAACTCCTGCCACTGGCGCACCATCCCGAGGTAGCCGTTGTTGATGATGGCCACGTTGATCTTGATCTTCTCCTGGGCGATCGTCGCCAGCTCGGCCATCGTCATCTGGAAGCCGCCGTCGCCGGCCACCACCCAGACCTCCGCGTCGGGCTGCGCCAGCTTGGCGCCGATGGCGGCGGGCAGGGCGAACCCCATCGTGCCGAGGCCGCCCGAGGTGATGAGCGAGCGCGGCTGCTCGTGGTGGTAGTACTGCGCCTCCCACATCTGGTGCTGGCCGACGTCGGTCACCACCACGGCCTTGCCCTTCGTCAGCCGCCAGATGTCGTGGATCACGTGCGCCGCGTAGAGGTGGCCGCTGTCCGGCAGGTTCTGTATGTCGCGGACCGCCACCTCGCCCTTCATCTCCCGAATGGCGGCGAGCCAGCTCTTGCGGTCGCCGGCAACGATTGACGGCGACAGCTCCTCGAGCACCGTCCGCAGGTCGCCGGCCAGCGCCACGTCCACCTGCACGTTCTTGTTGAACTCGGACGGGTCGATGTCGATGTGCACCTTGCGGGCGTTCGGCGCGTACGTCTTCACGTTGCCGGTCACCCGGTCGTCGAAGCGCATGCCCAGTGCCAGCAGCAGGTCGGCCTCCTGCACGGCCTGGTTCACCCAGGCCTCGCCGTGCATCCCCATCATCCCGAGGTTGAGCGGATGCAGGGCCGGAAAACCGCCGATGCCCAGCAGGGTCATCGCCACCGGAATGTCGGCGCGCTCGGCGAGCTGCCTGACCTCCCGCGACGCGCCCGAGAGCTGCACGCCGTGGCCGGCGAAGATGAGGGGGCGCTTCGACCCGTTGATCAGCTCGGCGGCGCGGCGGTACTCGGCATCCGACGCGCGCAGGTCGGGTCGATAGCCCGGCAGCTTCACGGCGCCGGGGTCCCACTGCATCTCGGTCGATGCCTGCTGCGCGTCCTTCGTGATGTCGACGAGCACCGGGCCCGGCCGTCCCGAGCGGGCCACGTACAGCGCCTCGTGGATCGTGGGCGCGACGTCGTCGACGTGCGAGACCAGGTAGTTGTGCTTGGTGATGGGCAGCGTGACGCCGGTGACGTCGGTCTCCTGGAACGCGTCGGTGCCGATCACCTTGCTGCCGACCTGGCCGGTGATGCAGAGGATGGGCGACGAGTCCAGCATGGCGGTGGCGATGCCGGTCACCATGTTCGTCGCGCCGGGTCCGGACGTGGCGATGGCGACGCCGACCTGGCCGCTGGCGCGCGCATAGCCGTCGGCCATGTGCGTGGCCCCCTGCTCGTGGCGCACGAGCACGTGCCGGATCGGGTACTCGAGCATCGCGTCGTACGCCGGCAGAATCGCGCCGCCGGGATAGCCGAAGACGGTCGTGACACCCTCCCGGACGAGCGCCTCCCACACGATCTGCGCACCGGTCCGCATCGAAGACATGACTGGCTCCCTCGTAACCGTTAGCTCGTCACCGCCCCGGTCGCCGCCGACGAGACCAGGCGTGCGTACTTGGCCATGACGCCGCTGGCGAAGCGCGGCTCGGGCGGCCGCCAGGCCGCCAGCCGGGAGTCGATCTCCGTGTCGCTCACCTCGAGCTGCAGCTTCCGGTTCCGCTCGTCGAACAGGATGGTGTCGCCGTCGCGCACGACGGCGATCGGCCCGCCCTTGGCAGCCTCGGGCGCCACGTGTCCCGCCATCATGCCGCGGGTGGCGCCCGAGAAGCGGCCGTCGGTGAGCAGCGCCACCGACTCACCGAGCCCGGCCCCGACGATGGCCGCCGTCACGGCGAGCATCTCGCGCATGCCGGGACCGCCGCTGGGTCCCTCGTAGCGGATGACCACGACGTCGCCGGCCCGAATCCGCCCCTGCCCCACCGCTTCGAACGCCGCCTCCTCGCTGTCGAACACGCGCGCGGGGCCGCGGTGCGTCGCGGGCTCGTGACCGGCGACCTTCACCACGCAGCCGTGGGGCGCCAGGTTGCCTTTCAGGATCACGAGGCCCCCTGTGGGGGTTATCGGCTCGGCCACCGGCCGCACCACCACCTGTCCGGCGGTTTCGGCCACGGCGCGCGCCGCGTCGCCAATGGTCCGGCCGGTCACCGTGAGGGCGTCGCCGTGGAGCAGGCCGGCCTCCTGCAGCCGCCTGGCCACCAGCCCGATCCCGCCGGCGCGGTAGAGATCCGCCGCGACGAAACGTCCGCCCGGCTTGAGGTCGGCCAGCAGCGGCGTCCGCTCGCTGATGCGATCGAAGTCGTCGATGTTCAGATCGACTCCCGCCTCGTGCGCGATCGCCAGCAGATGCAGCACGGCGTTCGTCGAGCCGCCGGTCGCGGCCACCGCGGCGATGGCGTTGTCGAGCGCCGCCCGCGTCACGATCCGGCGTGGCCGCAGGTCGTTGCGGACGAGATCCATGACGACCTCGCCGACGCTCCGCGCCACGTCGCTCTTCTCGGCGACCATCGCCGGCACACCGTTCGCGCTCAGCGGCGAGACGCCCAGCAGCTCGCAGACCATGGACATGGTGTTCGCCGTGAACTGTCCTCCGCACGCGCCCGGCCCCGGACAGGCGCTGTTCTCGAGCGCGCCGAGCTGCGCATCCGTCAGCTTGCCGGCGGCGTGCGCGCCGACCGCCTCGAACACGTCCTGGATCGTGACGTCCCGGCCCTCCCAGCGGCCCGGGGCGATCGACCCGCCGTAGAGCACCAGGCCCGGCGTGTCCAACCGTACCAGCGCCATGACGCCGCCCGGCACCGTCTTGTCGCAACCGACCAGGATCACGAGGCCGTCGAACAGGTTGCCGCGGGCGACGAGCTCGATGGAGTCGGCCACCACCTCGCGGCTCACGAGCGAGGCCTTCATCCCCTCGCTGCCCATCGTGATGCCGTCGGAGATCGACACCGTGTTGAACTCCATCGGCGTGCCGCCGGCGGCGCGAATCCCCGCCTTGACCTGCTCGCCGAGGTCGCGCAGGTGGTAGTTGCACGGACCGATCTCGATCCACGTGTTCGCCACGCCGATGATCGGCCGGCGCAGGTCCTCGTCGGTGAAGCCCACCGCCTTGAGCATGGCGCGCGCCGGCGCGCGGCTCGGACCCGCGGTGATGGCGTCGCTGCGCTTCGGATGCCCGTTGTCACTCATGGCCCGGAATCTTCAAAAAAAATAGCCATCATCCGGCTGCGGATGATGGCCCCTGGATGCCCGCTCGCTCCCGCAGGGTCATCACCCGGCGCCCGCTGGCGTGATGACGCCAGCGGCACCGACAACGACTACCCGCAGCATGTCGTGGAGCGCCATCTGATCAGCCTGCATTCTACCCGATCCGCCTTGACAGCGGTTTGCCGCTTGCACACTATTCACACTATCCGGTGTGGGGTAACGGCAAGCATGCGAGCCGCGATCAGGAGGAGGCGCAACCAGATGACCAGAGTCCTCGTGACGGTGCTCGTGGCGGCCGCCGCCGCGGTCCCCGCGGCGCAGGGTCCCGATTCGGTGATCGAGTGGCCGTACGTCGGCGGCGACCAGGCGCACACGAAGTTCTCGCCGGCGGCTCGGATCACGGCGGCCAACGTCGACCAGCTGGAGATCGTCTGGGAGTGGGAGCCGAATGAGCTGCCGCTGCCCGAGTACGGCACCCGGCCGGGCAGCTTCGAGACGACGCCGCTGATGATCGACAACGTCCTGTACCTCTCCACCATGTACACCCGAGTGGTGGCGCTGGACGCCGAGACGGGGGCGGAGCTGTGGGCCTTCGACCCGCGCGCCTACGAGACCGGCGCCACGGGCGCCAGCCCCGGCGGCTACAAGCACCGCGGCGTCGCCGTGCACGGCGCGGGCGACGACATGCGCATCTTCATCAACAGTCGCGTGAGCCTGTACGCGCTCGACGCGCGGACCGGCGAGCTCATCACGAGCTTCGGCGACGCGGGCGAGGTCGCGCTGACCGAGGGTTTCCCGAACGAGGTCAGCCACGACGAGTTCGACCAGACGTCGCCGCCGGTCGTCTTCGAGGACCTGGTCATCGTCGGCAGCCGCGTGCCGGATCGCTTCCAGCACCGGTTCGATACCCCGGGGTCCGTGCAGGCGTTCGACGTCCACACGGGCGAGCGCCGGTGGGTGTTCTACACGGTGCCGCAATCGAACGACGCGTTCGGGGCCGACACCTGGGAGGACCAGTCGTGGCGCTTCACCGGCCACGCCAATGCCTGGGGCTTGTTGTCGCTGGACGCGGAGCGCGGGCTTCTGTACGTGCCCACGAGCACGCCCAGCGGCGACTACTGGGGCGGGCGGCGGCTGGGCGCCAACCTGTTCGCCGAGTCGCTCCTGTGCCTCGACGCGCGGACCGGGGAGCGGCAATGGCACTTCCAGGGGGTCCACCACGGGCTGTGGGACTACGACTTCACCTCGCCGCCGAACGTGGTGACGATCACGGTCGACGGGCGGACGATCGACGCCGTGGCCGAGGTGTCGAAGCAGGGCTTCACCTACGTCTTCGACCGGGTCACGGGGGAGCCGGTGTGGCCCATCGAGGAGCGTCCGGTGGACACCGAGACCGACGTGCCGGGCGAGGTGCCGTGGCCGACCCAGCCCTTTCCGACCAAGCCGCCGCCCTTCGGCGGCCAGGGCACTTCGCTCGACGACGCCAACGACCTCACACCCGAGGTGCACGCGCTGGCCATCGAGCAGATGCAGCAGTTCCGCCTCGGGCCGCTGTTCACACCGCCGAGCCTGCGGGGCACGCTGATGCGGCCGCGCGAGTCGGGCGGCGCGAACTGGGGCGGCGCGACGTTCATCGAGGAGCTCGGCCTGCTGGTCGTCCGGTCGTCCGAGGGCGTGTCGCCCAATCAGGTCTGCCCGACGGATCCCGATCTGCCCGGCGTGGACGTCGCCTACACGAACAACTGCGCCTGGGGCGCGTCCGGCGGGATTTTCCGGGGTCTGGCCGGCGAGGTGCCGGCCGCACGCAGCCGTCTCGGGCCCATCCCGATGATCAAGCCGCCGTACGCCAACCTCGTGGCCATCGATCTCAACCGGGGCGAGATCGCGTGGAAGGTGCCGTTCGGGGAAGGCAGCCCGATCATTCGGGCGCACCCGCTGCTGCGCGACGCGGAGCTCCCCGCGCGCCTCGGGACGCCGGGCAACAACGGGCCGCTGTCGACCGCCGCCGGGCTCGTCTTCATCGGCGGCGGCGAGCGCTACCTCTATGCGTTCGACGCCGCCACCGGCCGCGAGATCCATCGTGCGCCCACGGAGTTCCGGACGAGCGGGAACCCGATGACGTACGTCACCCGCTCCGGCGGCCAGTTCGTCGTCATTGCGACCGGCGCGGGACCGGATGCCTCCCTCGTCGCGTTCGCGCTGCCGCAGGGGTAGCGTCCGTCGCCGGGGAGGCGTTCGCGCCGGCGCGGCCGCAGGAGCCGCGCGGCGGTATACTGTTCAAACCATCTTGGACGCGATCAGGGAGGGTCAGATGCACCGCAGCCTTGCCGCGCTTGTCACCGTAGTCGTCGTCGCAGCGTTGACGTCGGTCGCCGCCGTCGGGGCGGCTCAGGCCCAGGAGGCCGCGGACGGGGCGGAGTGGACGCTGCCGCGAACGCCGGACGGACGGCCCGACCTGCAGGGCTACTGGACGACGCAGACCTTCACGCCGGTCGAGCGGCCGGAACGGCTGGCCGACCAGGAGTTCTTCTCGGACGAGGAGTTGGCCCTGCTCCAAAGGCAGCTCACCGCGGACGGCGTCGATCCCCTGCGGCGCGACGCCGTCGAGATCGAGGATCCGGAAGTCCGCGAAGAGGCGCTCTACCAGGAGAACCGCGAGGCGTCGTACGTCCACTACGACAACCAGGTCTGGCTGCGCACGCCGGTGCCGAAGGGCCTGTCGAGCCGGCGGACCTCGCTGATCACCTATCCGCGCAACGGCCGGTTCCCGCCCATGACGCCGCAGGGCGCCGCCCGGGTGGCGCACGAGCGCGCGATGCGCAACGTGTTCGACGGCTACGAGACGCGCCCCCTGATGGAGCGGTGCATCATCTGGGCCCACGAGGGGCCGCCGATGCTGCCCCCGGCCTACAACGACATCCACCAGATCTTCCAGACCCCGGACCACGTCGTGTTGTTCACCGAGATAGGGACCGGCCTGCCGCGCATCATCCCGCTCGACGACCGCCCGCACCTGCCCGCGACCGTGCGCCAGTTCGGCGGCAGCTCGCGCGCGAGCTGGGAAGGCGACACGCTCGTCGTCGAGTCGAAGAACTTCGTCGCGCGCCGGAACTACCGCGGCTCGAACCAGTTCCGGCACGTCGTGGAGCGCTTCACGCGCGTCGCGGAGGATACGATCCGGTACGAGGTCACCGTCGACGACCCGACCACGTGGACCAGCCCGTGGAGCGCCGAGGTCCCGATGATCAAGACCGAGGGGCCGATGTTCGAGTACGGCTGCCACGAGGGCAACCACGACATCCGGCACATCCTCGAGATCAACCGCAACCTCGAGCGCCAGGCGGCCGAGGCGGCGGCAGCCGCAGCCTCGAAGTAGCGTCTCGCGACGCCGCGGAATCCGGATCCGGGCCGGTGCGGTTCGCGCTTGCACCGGCCCGGCGCAGGCATCATGCTCGCGTATCCATCGGTGGGTAGGGGAGGATCAGATGAAGTACTCCACTCTTGCTGCATCGGCAGCGCTCGTCGCCATCGCGCTGCTGGCGCCTGTCTCCGCGGCGGCGCAGGTCGAGGGCGAGACTGACGCGTCCGCGGCGTGGACCATGCCGCGCACCCCGGACGGCCACCCGGACATGCAAGGCTACTGGACGACGCAGACCTTCACGCCGGTCGAGCGGCCGGAGCACCTCGGCAACAAGGCGTTCTTCACGGACGAGGAGGTCGCGGAGCTGCAGCGGCAGCTCACGGCCGAGGGTGTCGATCCGTTGCGGCGCGACGCCCTCGACATCGCGGACGACGCGGCGCGCGAAGAGGCGCTGTATCAGGAAAACCGCGAGGCGTCGTACGTCCACTACGACAACCAGGTCTGGCTGCGCACGCCGGTGCCCAAGGGCCTGTCGAGCCGCCGGACGTCCCTGATCACGGATCCGCCCAACGGCCGGATTCCGCCCCTGACGCCCGCGGGCGCCGCGCGCATCGCCCACGAGGCCGCGATGCGCAACGTGTTCGACAGCTACGAGACCCGGCCCCTGCCCGAGCGCTGCATCGCTTGGCGGCACGAAGGACCGCCGATCCTGCCGCCGTCCTACAACGACATCCATCAGATCTTCCAGACGCGGGATCACGTGGTGGTGTTCACCGAGCTGGGCACCGGCCTCCCGCGCATCATCCCGCTCGACGGGCGCCCGCACATCGCGGACGACATTCGCCAGTACAACGGCGACTCGCGCGGCTGGTGGGAGGGCGACACGCTGGTGGTCGAGTCGAAGAACTTCGTCGCCCGCAGGAACTACCGCGGCTCGAACCAGTTCCGGCACGTGGTGGAGCGCTTCACGCGCGTTGCCGAGGACCAGATCCACTACGAGTTCACGATCGACGATCCGACGACGTGGACGAGCTCGTGGAGCGCCGAGGTGCCGATGATCAAGACCGAGGGGCCGATGTACGAGTACGGCTGCCACGAGGGCAACCACGACATCCGCCACATCCAGGAGATCAACCGCAACCTCGAGCGGATGGCCGCCGAGGCGGCCGCCGCGGGCAAGTAACAGGTCTCTGCTTCGGGAGCGGCGCGCCGGGCCATCCGGCGCGCCGCTCCCGCTCCCGCCTACAGGATCGTGAAGTCGCTCCACTCCGCGATCTCGCCGTCCACGACGTAGACGTGCTGCCAGGGAAGGCTCGATTCTATACCCCGACCCGACCCGGACCCGGGGCCGCGCGGCTTCCGCTTGCGCCGGCTATCGGCGGGCGTCATACTCCGTATCCACACGGCAGGGGGGCCGTAGTCGAGGGAGGATCAGATGAGCCACGCCGCTCGCATCGCGCTGGCAGCAGTTGTCGCAGTCGGGCTTCTGGCGCCGGTCCCGGCATCCGCGCAGAATCAGGCGCAGCCTGCCCCGGACGGGGCAGCGGAGCGGGCTTTCCCGCGCACGCCCGACGGCCGTCCGGATCTGCAGGGGTACTGGACGACCCAGACCTTCACGCCGCTCGAGCGGCCCGATCATCTGGCCGACAAGGAGTTCTTCACCGAGGAGGAGTGGGCCTGGCTGCAGGGCTCGCTCACGGCCGATGGCGTCGATCCGTCCGCGCGCGAGATCCTCACCCTCATCGAGATCGAGGACCGCGAGGAGCTCGAGCGCTACAAGTTCCAGGGCAACCGTACGCGGGAGGAACGCCACCACATCCACTACGACAACGAGATCTGGCTGCGCACGCCGGTGCCGAAGGGCCTGTCGAGCCGGCGGACCTCGTTGATCACCTACCCGCGCAACGGCCGGATGCCGCCGCTGACGCCCACGGCCGCGTCGCGCCTGGCCGCCGAGGCCGCGGCGCGCGCGCTCCCGAGCGCGTTCGACAGCCACGAGACCCGGCCGCACAGCGAGCGCTGCATCACCTGGGGGCACGAGGGACCACCCATGATGCCGCCGTCCTACAACGACATCCACCAGATCTTCCAGACCCCGGATCACGTCGTGGTGTTCACCGAGATGGCCAACAACCCGCCGCGCATCGTCCCGCTCGACGGACGCCCGCACATCCCGGATCGGATCCGCCAGTTCCCCGGCGACTCGCGCGGGCGCTGGGAAGGCGACACGCTGGTGGTCGAGACACGCAACTACGCCGAGCGGCGGCGCTTCCGCGGCGCCACCGGCGCCCTGCACGTGGTGGAGCGCTTCACGCCCAGCACCAGCCCCGACCAGATTCACTACGAGTTCACGGTCAGCGACCCGACGACGTGGATGACCCCGTGGACCGTGGAGCTGCCGCTGGTCAGGATCGAGGGGCCGATGTACGAGTACGGCTGCCACGAGGGCAACCACGACATCCGCCACATTCTCGAAATCAACCGCAACCTCGAGCGGATGGCGGCCGAGGCGGCGGCTCAGGGCTCCAGGTAGGCGCGGCGCATTCGTGCACCCGAAAGGCTGACGACGATGACATCAGGAGCGATGGCCCGGCGCACCCTGTCGGCGACGATCCTGTTCGGCCTGCTGTCGGCTCCCCTGGCTGCGCAGGTAACGTTCGACCGGCTGCGCGGGGCGGCCGACGAGCCGCGGAACTGGTTGACCTACTCGGGCGGCTACTTCAGCCAGCGCTACACCGAGCTCGACCAGATCGCTCCCGACAACGTCGGGGACCTCGCGCTGCAGTGGGTGTACCAGACTGCCGTCGCCGGGCCGTGGCAGACGACGCCGATCGTGGTCGACGGGGTGATGTACCTGACGCAGCGGCCCAACGACGTCGTCGCGCTCGACGCCCGCACCGGACGCGTGTTCTGGATCTACCGCTATCCGACGTCGCCCAACCACCTCGCCTGCTGCGGGGCGAACAACCGCGGCGTGGCGGTGCTGGGCGACAAGGTGTTCATGGCCACGCTGGATGCGCACGTCGTGGCGATCGACGCCACGACCGGCGTCGAGATCTGGAACACGCGCGTGGCCGACATGGCGTTGGCCTATGCCTTCACCCTGGCGCCGCTGGCCGTCGAGGGCAAGGTAATCGTCGGCTCCACGGGTGGCGATCAGGGCATCCGCGGGTTCATCGCGGCGCTCGACGCCGAGACGGGCGAGGAGGCGTGGCGCTTCTACACCATTCCGGGCCCCGGCGAGCCGGGTCACGAGACCTGGGAGCCGTGCCCGCCCGATCCGACCACCTACTGCGACCCGGAGGCCTGGAGGCACGGCGGCGCCGCGGCCTGGCTCACGGGCTCGTACGATCCGGAGCTGAACCTCATCTACTGGGGTACCGGCAACCCGGGTCCCGATTACAACCGGGCGCAGCGGCCGGGCGACAATCTCTACTCCTGCTCGATAGTGGCGCTCGACGCCGACACCGGTGAGATCCGCTGGCACTTCCAGTTCACGCCCGACGACCCGTACGACTACGACGCGGTGCAGATTCCGATCCTGGCCGACATCACCCGCAACAACACGCTGTTCAAGGTGGTGCTGTGGGCCAACCGCAACGGGTTCTACTACGTGCTGGACCGGGCCACGGGCCGCTTTCTGACCGGCCGCCCGTTCGTGTCGGTCAACTGGGCGGAGGCGCTGGACGACAGCGGGCGTCCGGTCGAGACCCCGCAGCCCGCCGGGGCGCCGACGTATCCGGGCATATCGGGCGCAACGAACTGGTACTCGCCGTCCTACAGCCCGCGGACGGAGCTGTTCTACATTCCGGCCTGGGAGGACTACGCCACGGTCTTCGACGCCGCGCCGCAGGTCTACGTCGAAGGACGGTCGTTCACGGGCCGCTACCAGGACTTTCCGAGAACCTGGCAGCCCGTGCCGGATGCGCCCGTGCCGCCCACGCTCAGCCGCGGCCCGATCAACAACTGGACCGGGGTGGCGGGCCGCGGAGCGGTGCTCGCGCTGGATGCGCTGACCGGCGAGGAGCAGTGGCGGTTCGAGATGACGGACGTCATCCGCAGCGGCATCCTCACGACGGCGTCGGACCTGCTGTTCACGGGCGCCCGATCCGGCTACTTCCAGGCGCTGGACGCGCGCACCGGGGCGCTGCTGTGGAAGGCGAGCCTCGGCAGCCAGATCATCAACGGCCCCGTGACCTACGAGGTTGACGGCAGGCAGTACGTGGCCATCATCTCCGGGCACTCCCTCTCGACCTTCGCGCTACGCGACTGATCGCTTCCCCGGTGGCGGCGCCCCGATGCTGACCGCGTTCGGCGCCGCCACCGTCGCCATCCTGCTCGTCCTGATCCTGTTCCGGCTGACGTCGGTGCTGGTGGCCCTGGTCGTCGTGCCCCTGGCCGTGGGGCTGGCCGCCGGGTTCGGCCGCGAGATCGGGACCTACGCCCTGGCGGGCGTCCAGGGCGTGTCCGGCACGGCCGCGATGCTGGGCTTCGCGGTGCTCTACTTCGGCGTCATGAACGATGCCGGCCTGTTCTCGCCGGTGATCCGCGCCGTCGTGCGCGGCTGCCGCGGCGATCCGGTGCGCCTCGTCGCCGGCACAGCCGTCGTCACCATGCTCTCCCACCTCGACGGCTCGGGCGCGTCGACGTTCCTGATCGTGATTCCGGCCCTGCTGCCCGTCTACGACCGGCTGGGCCTCGACCCGCGCGTGCTGGCGTGCACGGTGGCGCTCGGCGCCGGGACGATGAACATCATGCCCTGGGGCGGCCCCGTGCTGCGGGCCGCCGCGGCCCTCCAGGTCGAGGTCGGTCTCCTCTTCCGCCCCCTGCTGCCGTCGCTCGCGCTCGGCCTGCTGGGCGTGCTTGCGGCGGCGGCCTGGATGGGCCGCTGCGAGCGGCGGCGGCTCGCCGTCGGCGTTTCGGTCCAGCCCGCGGGAGAGCCGGCAGGCGCGCCGAACACGGGCCCGCCGGGGAGCCGGCCGCGGCGACTTGCCTTCAACGCCCTGCTGACCGGGGCGACGCTCGCGGCCCTGGTGTTCGAGCCGCTGCCGCCGCCCGTGGTCTTCATCTGCGCGTTCGCGGTGGCGTTGCTGGTCAACCACCCGCATCCCAGGGCCCAGAGCGAGCAACTGCTGCGCCACGGCAGTCATGCCATGTCGATGGTGGCGCTCATCCTGGCGGCCGGGGTCTTCGCCGGCGTCCTGCGCGAGTCGGGCATGCTCGCCGCCATGGGGCAGAGCCTGGTCGCCGCGCTGCCGTCCGGCGCGGCGACCCATCTGCCGCCGATGATGGCGGCGACCGCGATGCCGCTCAGCCTGCTGTTCGATCCCGACTCGTTCTATTTCGGCGTGCTGCCGGTGATTGCCGAAGCCTCCAGCGCGGCCGGCGTGCCGGGGGTGGAGGTGGCGCGAGCGGCCCTGCTGGGCCAGATGACGACGGGTTTTCCCGTCAGCCCGCTGACGCCGGCGACGTTCCTGCTGATCGGGCTGAGCGGCGTCGATCTCGGCGACCACCAGCGGCGGACCATCCCCTACGCGTTCGGCGTGACCCTCCTGATGGCGGCCGGCGCGCTGGCCACGGGCGCGTTCCGCTGGTAGGCGCGGGGCGCATCGAGCAGACGGGGCTGCGCCCCGAACCCCCGGCGTCCGCTTGCGGGGACCCCTGCGCCCCGCGCCGCTCCCGCCGAGGCGCGCTGTGCGCGCCTTGCGGGGATCAGTCGCGCGACGGCTCCAGGGCGCGGGCGCCGGCCAGCAGGTTCGTCATGCCGTAGTTGCCCTCGTGGCAGGCATACTCGAACAGGTGCGCGCCGACGCTGCCCGGCTCCGCGCCGAGCTGCGACCGCAGGCTGGCGAGCGGCCAGGCGGCGGTCCAGGGCCGCGTCCAGGCGGACTCGTCCTCGACGGAGTACTCGTACAGCAGCGTGTCTTCAGCGACCCGGGTGAACCGCTCGACCAGGTGCAGGTCGGGGCTCGATCCGCCGAACCGGGTCTTGTCGGTGAAGTTCGCCGTGACGACCACCAGCGTCTCGCCCTCCCAGCGGCCCCGGGAGTCGCCCAGCCACTGGCGGACGCCCGACGCGATATGCGGGCGGCCGTCCAGCGGCACGATGCGCACGTCGTGGATCATCTCGTTGACGATCGCCACGTGGTCGCGAGTCTGCAGCAACTGGAAGTTGCTGTTGTAGGTGGTCGGCTGCATCGGCGGCCCGGCGCTGCCCCACAGGATGCACCGCTCGGCCAGACCGCGGGTCTCCGGGCCGGCCGGGTACTCGCCCACGCCGCCGTGATAGGGGGACTCGGCGGGCCGCGCACCGGACCTGTACGGGATCCGTCCATCCGGCGGATCGACGATGAGCGACGTCTGCCGGAGCATCCGGCCCCGCTCGCGCCAGAACTCGTTGTACGCGCGGCCGACGTCGGTCCGCCCGTCCGGCGTGCCCGCCTGCCGGTCCCCCCGGCCCGCGCCCGCCCGCTGATCGCCGTCGATGCGCTGCAGCTCGAGCTGTGTCGACGCCGCGGCTTCCTCATCCGTCAGCGCCGCCCTCCCCGCCAGCTCGTCCGGCCGCTCCAGCGGCGTCAGCGTGGCGCTGGTCCAGACGTGCTGCAGGTCCGGGTCGCCCCATGGCGTGCGGAACGTCGCGGCGTCGGGCTGGGCGAGGACGCCCGCGGGCAGCAGCACCAGCAAGCCGGCCAAGACCATGTTGCGGGCCATCATGCATCCTCCTTGTCCTGTGGAACGCGAACAGGCCGATTGTATACCCGCCGCACACCCGTCCGGACCGCGCCCGCCCGCCGGGGTGCGAGCGAGCGCGTGGTATCGTTGCGGGGTACGCGGTGGACGGGAGGAGAGCATGATCTGCAACGTGATTCGAGCCGGCGCCTGCGTTGCTGCCGTCGGCATATGGCTGAGCGGGACTCCGCTCGGCGGACACCTGAGCGCGCAGGAAGCGCCCGCCGGCGACCAGAGCGTTCCCACCTTCAGCCGCGACGTCGCGCCCATCTTCTACGAGAAGTGCATCAGCTGCCACCGGGCGGGCGAGGTGGCGCCGATGTCGCTCGTCACGTTCCGCGCGGCACGGCCCTGGGCGCGCGCGATTCACGAGAAGGTGACGACGCGCGAGATGCCGCCGTGGCACGCCGACCGGCGCTACGGCGTCTTCCGCAACGACCTGAGCCTCACGCAGCCGGAGATCGACACCATAGCCGCCTGGGTGACCGGCGGCGTCCGCGCGGGCGACGCGGCGGATCTCCCGCCGTTGCCCGAGCTCACCGAGGGCTGGCAGATCGGCAGCCCGGACATGGTGTTCGAGATGCCCGTCGACTACGAGGTGCCGGCTACCGGCACGGTCGAGTACCAGTATTTCGACGTGCCCACCCACTTCACCGAGGACCGCTGGATGCAGGCCGGCGAGGCGCGCCCCGGCGACCGCGCGCACGTCCACCACATCGTCGTGTACGTGCGGGAGCCGGAGCCCAATACGCGGCCCAGGGTGGTATCCGTGCGGCCGATCCCGCGGGATGGACAGCGGCCGTCGCCGCAGGCCCTGCGCGCGCTGGCCGCACGCGCCGGCCAGCGCGCGGTCGGCGGCGGCGACGCGATGCTGGTCAACTGGGCGGTCGGGGAAGATGCGCCCGTCTACCTGCCGGACACGGCCAAGCGCATACCGGCCGGCTCGACCCTGGTGTTCCAGGTGCACTACACGACCGACGGTGAGCCGGGCGTCGACCGCTCGAAGCTCGGCCTCATCTTGGCGAAGGAGCCGCCCGCGCGGGAGATTCGCACCGGCATGATCCTCAACCCGCTGTTCGAGCTGCCGCCGGGCGCGGCGAACCACGAGGTCGCGGCCGAAGCAACCTTCAGCGCGGACGTCATGGTCTGGACGATGCATCCGCACATGCACCTGCGCGGCAAGGACATGACGTACACGGTCACCTACCCCGACGGCCGCAGCGAGATCGTTCTGCGCGTCCCGCGCTTCGACTTCGGGTGGCAGACGGACTACTGGCTGGCCGAGCCCCTCCTGCTGCCCAAGGGGTCGAAGATGCACGTCAGCGCACACTTCGACAACTCGGCGGCCAACCGCGACAATCCCGACCCGACCGCGACGGTCCGCTGGGGGGACCAGACGTGGGAGGAGATGATGATCGGCTTCTTCACCTACACCGTGGAGGGTCGGACCGCGGCACGCGGTCCCGCCCAGTAGGTGCGTCGGGGCGGCGCCGCTGCAGCCGGCGCCGCCCCGACGGCGGATCGTCCGGCGCGACGCCGTCGATGACGCCCGGCTCGAACCCGGGCCTCGTCGCCGTGCAGGGCGATCAGGTGGTTCGACATGTGGTGCAGCGTGCCGTAGTTGGGCGGGATGACGATCTCGTACAACCGGCGGATCTCCTCCATGCCGCGGGCGAAGTACGGCCAGTCGCCGAAGGAGTCCTTCAGCGCGGAGTAGTCGACCGTCGCGTCGGCAGTGAACACGGTGTCGAGCCGCTCCCAGTCCATGAAGTCGACCGTGTGCGAGTAGCGCTCGAGGAGCTCGCGGATCTCGAACCGGTCGCGCAGCTCGCCAGGCTCCAGAACCGCTGCCTCCGATCCGGCCCCGCCCGGATGCGTGCCGGCCCGGGACGCGCCGGCGCCCCGCGCCGCGAGCGGCGCCGCGAGCACGCCGAGCCCGAATGCCGAGAGAAATCTCCGCCGCTTGAAGAAGCCACCCACCGCCAACCTCCAGTCCGGGCTGCTCCGCCCGTGTAGCGCAGGTTAACGTGTCCCGGCCCGCGGCGCCACCGCCGCGGCTCGCCTGTCCGTACGGGCACCGGAGACCGTTCCGTGTATGCTGAATTGTGGAGTAATAACGTGTCAGTAATCTGCATGATACAGAGCAGAATCTGCACTGGTCGTGCCGCGCCATCACCGTGCCAACCCCACCATCGAGGTTGACGATGTCTCGCATTCTTCCAGCCGCACCCCTGAAATACCGGCCGGCCGCGCGGCGCGGCCGAGCCACGCAGGTCCTGCTGCTGACCGCCGCCCTGCTGGCCGCGACGGCGACCGGCGCGACGGCCCAGGGTCGCCAGACCGGCACCATCCGCGGCACCGTGCTCGACGCCCAGGGTCTCCTCCTGCCCGGCGTGACGGTGACCGTCCGCTCCGACGCGCTGCAGGGCCTGCGCACGACCGTGACCGACATCAACGGCAACTACCAGATCCTGGCGCTGCCGCCCGGTGAGTACCACGTCTTCTTCCAACTCTCCGGGTTCGCCGAGATCGTCGAGACGGCGACCGTGTCGCTGGGCGGCGACGTGGGGGTCAACGCGGCGATGGCGCCCGCCGGCGTCGTCGAGACGGTGGAGGTGGTGGGCGTCGTCCCGACGCCGATCGAGACCACCATTACCAGCTCCAACATCACGGCGGAGGAGGTGTACGCCCTGCCGACCAGCCGGCAGCCGTGGCGCATCGCGGAGCTGATGCCGGGCCTGACGGACAACACGCCGAACGCCGGTCAGGTGACGATCAATGGCGCGTTCGCCTACGACAACATCTTCCTGGTGGACGGCGTCGACATCAACGACAACCTGTTCGGCGTGGCGAACGCGCTCTTCGTCGAGGACGCCATCCAGGAGACGCAGGTGCTCACATCCGGAATCTCCGCGGAGTACGGGCGGTTCTCCGGCGGCGTCATCAACGTGATCACCAGGAGCGGCGGCAACGACTTCTCGGGCAGCTACCGCCTCAACATGTACAACCCGTCGTCCTGGACCTCGCTGACGCCGTTCGAGGACGAGCCGCGCGAGGGCGACCTCGGCGACAACCTGGACCACGAGATCACGTTCGGCGGCCCGGTTCTCAGGGACCGCCTGTGGTTCTTCTACTCGGGCCTGATCACGCGGCAGGAGGGGACCGACACGTTCAACGAGACGGGCCTCCGCTACGACACCTCCACGGCCGAGGACCGCAACCAGATCAAGCTGACCGCGACGCTCGCGCCCGGTCACACGCTGTCGGGCAACTACCTGCGACGCGCGTACACCGACAGCGGCTCGACCTTCGGCTTCAGCGTCGTGCCGAGCACGATCATCGACCGCCAGCGGCCGCAGGACCTGTTCGTGGCCACCTACCGCGGAGCGCTCGCCAACGACGTCTTCGCCGAGGTGCAGTACTCGCAGAAGCGGCACGGGTTTCGCGGCGGCGGCGGCACGTCGA
Source organism: Vicinamibacterales bacterium (assembly GCA_965222265.1). Lineage (GTDB taxonomy): Bacteria > Acidobacteriota > Vicinamibacteria > Vicinamibacterales > UBA8438 > JAAXGX01. The sequence goes on along the minus strand of CBDCTP010000003.1, from coordinate 1,352,674 downwards.
CCGACATCTTCGAGTCGCCGATCATCACACGCACACAGGCACTGGGCCACTACAACGCGCCCTACTTCGACGCGACCGACCCGGAAGACCGCAACAACCGGCAGATCACGGGCAACGTCACCTGGTTCCTCTCGAGCCGGTCGGCCGGCTCGCACAGTCTCAAGGCCGGGTTCGAGCGCTTCACGACGACCAACACCGGCGGCAACTCGCAGAGCTCGACCGGCTGGGTGTTCCGGACCGACTACGCGGTCGGTCCGGACGGCAGCCCGCTGGTGGATGCCGACCGGCATCTGGCGCCGGTATTCACGCCGGGCGCGGCGACGCTGGGCCTCAACTGGCTCGCGACACGCGGCGCCAGGATCGACATCAACACCACGTCCTTCTTCGCGAACGACGAGTGGGCGCTGAACGAGCATTTCTCGTTCAACCTGGGCGTGCGCGGCGAGACGATCGACAGCGAGGCGACCGGGGGGATCACGACGGTCGACACCAGCTCGCTGGTGCCGCGGCTCGGGGTGGCGTACGACCCGCTCGGCGACGGACGCTTCACCATCCAGAGCACCTACAGCCACTACGCCGGCAAGTACAGCGAGGCGCAGTTCTCCGAGACCACGAACGTCGGCAACCCGGACCTGCTGATCGGCATCTACACCGGGCCTCCGGGAGAGGGCCGCGACTTCGCGCCGGGCTTCGACGTGAACAACTATCTCATCGTCGACGGCTCGTTCGCGGCGCAGAACGTCATGCTCGATCCCGATCTGAAGTCGCCGCTCACGAAGGAGTTCACCGTATCGGCAGGAGGTACGCTTGGCAACCGCGGCCATCTGAAGGCCACCTACATCCGGCGCCGGGCGGGCAACTTCATCGAGGACTTTCTCGACCTGTCGACCGGCGCGACGGAGATCATGCACGAGGGCCGCACCTACGGCATGTTCGTGAACGAGGTGTTCCGCAACACGGACGAGCTGGCGCGCAACTACGACGCGTTGCAGTTCGATGGCCGCTACACCGTGACGAGCCGCTTCCAGCTCGACGGCAGCTACACCGTGCAGCTCCGCAACGAGGGCAACTTCGAAGGTGAAGCCGCGAACCAGCCGGGCGTCGCGTCCGTCGCGTTCAACTACCCGGAGATCTTCACGCCCGAGCGCAACTATCCCTTCGGCCGGCTCAACGACTTCCAGCGGCACAAGATCCGCCTCTGGGGCATCTACAACCTCGGCCTCGGCTGGGCCGGCGACGTCGACCTGGGCGGCATCTGGCGCTACAACTCGGGGCAGGTCTACAGTCTCGTGGCGGGCGGCGTCGAGCTGACGGAGCGGCAGCAGGCGATCCTCGACGACCTGGGCTACGCCAGCGGCCCCACGGGGCAAAGCCTGTACTTCGACGCACGCGGCACCGAGAGCTTCAAGGGGTACGGCCTGCTCGACGTGTCCGTGCAATACCAGATCCCCGTCTGGCGGACGGCGCGGCCGTACTTCAAGTTCGAGCTGTACAACGTGTTCAACAACGACGCGCTCATCGGCTGGGACACCACGGTCAACCCGGTGTATGACGGACCGGTGGACGATCTGGGCCTGCCGCTGACCTATGAAGAGGGCCCGCGGTTCGGCGAAGGAACCTCGGCGGGCGACTATCCGCCATGGCGGGCCGCCCTGGACGGCGGCCGGACGTTCCTGATGTCGCTCGGCTTCCGGTTCTGAGGAGGGGGCAGCGACGGACGGGTGCGTCAGAGCACTGTGAACTCGTTGTCCTTGTCGAAGTACCCTTCAGGACTGCTGTACATGGCGTAGAGATCCTGCCACGCACTGTCGTCAAGAAGAGAGACCAGTTGCTCGACGCCCTGTTCCTCGTCGAGTCCCTTGTCGAGCTTGTAGCCACCGCGATCCGTCAGCACATACCGGGCGTGGAAGTCATGTGCCGTGTTTTCACGTCTCGTCCACCGGTACACCCGGACCGACGCGATCTTGCCGCCGATCACGGGTACGACGTGCCTCCGGCAATGGTTCTCAAACTCGGGGAAACTCCGCTTCTGGTCCGTATCCAGGGTATGGATTTCGATCTTGGACTCCTCGTGCACGGTCTCCGCCGCCAACGCGATGCATGAGCCCACTACCGACCGCCACTTCGGATAGTACGGATCGAAGTGCGGGTCAACGAGGAATAGCTTGCGGCTGTTCCGAACAAGAGTCCGCACATGCGCGGCCAGCGGCTCAGGTTCTCGCAGCACCGATACCTCGCGCGGCACTTCAAGCCTGGAATCGTTTTCGTCTATGTCTTCTTCCAATACCACATCCCGGTGCCTCATCGGGTTGCGCGTGGACAGGATGGCACGGAACGTCCCCTTCGCATCCTGGCGGGCGGTCGCGTTCCGAATCCAGCATTCCTCGCTTGGCGAGATCGATCCATCGTAGTCGTCCGACCCGTCAACTCGCACGACCTTCCGCTCCGAGTCGCGAAGTTTCTCGTGAATTCGTTGGAATTCCCTCTCGCCGCAATTCGCGCTTGCGTTGCAAGCCCGCAGGGTCATTTGCTTCCACTTGCTCCACGACGGATAGGCGGCAATCGCCCTCCCATGCTGAAAGCCCATCAGACTCAGCGTGTGGCGGCACTTGTCCCAAGTCACAAGCACGTCAGGCTCGATGGCGTACGGGTGGAGCATCAGAAAAGTTCGGCGGCCCGCTCCCTGAAAAACCCGTGCGGCCAGCGGTCCTTAAACTCGCCGCTTTCGTCGATCCGCAGCGGCGTCGCCTTGACCTCGCCGTCGATCTGTTCCACGAACACGACGGATATCTGATCCGGCTTCAAGGACGGCTTGCCCTCGGGCAGCTCGCCGCTGTGCGTCTCCTCGACACGACGCAACAGGCGCAGCATCAGGTGCTCGCTGTGGGTCTCGATCAGGAAAACGCCGCCCTCGCCGAGGCGTTGCGCGAAGAGGTCGCCGAGTTCCACCTGCATCCTGGGATGGATGTGCAGCTCCGGCTGCTCGATGGCGGTAATCGCCGGACGGTCGGGATCGAGTACGGCGACGACCACGGGCAGAATCTGCGACACACCGACTCCGATGTCGGATGTCCGAACGGGCAACCCCGTTGTGTCGGCGGCAAGTTGAAGCTCTCGTTGAGGCGTTCCGGCTGCAACGGCCGCGGCAAGCTCATCGAGCTCCGCCGACGTGAAGTCGCGTCGTTCCATCTTGGCGACGAGTCCGGCCACCCGGCAATAGTCCTTCTGCGTCAGTTCCACGCGTGCCTCCAGCTCGTCGATGCCCGACACCTCGAGTTGCGTCTTGCTCAACTCGAGCTTCCCGCCAGCGGCAAAGACGGCGGCTAACTTCCTAATGGTGGCCCTCAGCTTCTCGAGCGGTACCTTCGTCTCTTCGAGCACTTCGCGTTCAGACTGATCGCCGCCAGAGAACTCGGACAGCTTGCGATCACACTCCGCGAGCAGTTCCGCAGAGTCATCATCCTCGGCTTTGAGCCGCCGTATCTCCTTGCGGTGCTTGTCGCGTCCATCCAGCTTGGCGATGATCTCAGCCAGACGGCGGTGGTCCTCGGGTGACCATGCTGCAGGAATCTGGAGCTCGTCGTTGCCGCGCGCCTTGATCCGCGCCTCGATCGCGTCGACAGATCCCCGATGGCACAGGTACTGCCGGTACCGGTCGACCAATTCCGTCCCCTGCACGGCCTCCTGCACCTCGACATCGAGGTAGTCGGTCTGATCAACTCTCGTGACGTCGGCGAATCGCGCCCGCATCTGGCGGCACTTGGCGGTGGCGACGCGTATCGCACCCTCCACGCTGCCGACGAGGTCCTCTGCCTGCTGACGCACCCAGGCGTCAAGGTCGACCGCTCCGCGCGCACTTCCAAACCTTCTCTTGAGCTGATGGTACTCTCGCATCGCGGAGGCCAGTTTCGCTTCTCCTTCGACGATTCTCAGGATGGACCGGGCACGCAGCGCATAGCCTGTGTCGAGCCGGTCGGCGCGCGCAAGCCAGGCGCTTACCTCATCGATCAGTTCGAAACCGGAACTACCGAGAAGGTGCGTCCAGGCGGCCGACCCGTCGACCCATTGCGAAGTGTCGGGTATCCGGGACTCGACGTCGCGGTGTGGATGCAGATTGCGGATCGGGCCGATGTATCGCAACGCAGCCAACTCGCTCTGCAGGTCATGCCCGATTCCGACGAGCAGGGCCGACGCCAGCACGCTGAAGTGCAGCACATCGACGTAGTCGACACCACGTTCCAGCTCACGCTCATCGAAGCGCAAGAGCTCCTGCCAATACGGCAGGGGAGCGGCTAGCTCGTGCACGGTCACACGACGCGGCTGCGAGTCGTCGGTCTTCGGGCCGGCTGCTTCACGCACCCCGTCTGCGTTGGATCCCTGATGCCCCGCCGACGTTTCTCGCTTCGGCGCGCCCAAGGTCGATGCAAACGGGCGAGGCGGCCGAAACGCACCGTGCAGCAAGGGATGTGCCGGGTTGAATTCCAACACTATTCGTGCTCCGTCGGTCGCGAGAAAGCGGCCGACGAGCGCGCCATTGACGCCCACCTCGCAACTGCCCAACTCAGGCTGCCCATGTCGGCTGTCGACCTTCAGCTCCACCCATCCGGTCCTGACCGTTGCCGACAGTTCCGCAAGTCCGCTGTCACCCATCCCCTCGAATTCGATGGGAGAATCGACCTTGTCCCGCAGCGGGTCCGGTACGCTCCACTCCTCCAGGTCCAACTCGAGGCGCAGCCGTACGGCCCGTTCCCCATCATGCCCGTGGACGAAGTTGTGGAAGCCGCCCAGGTCGATCTGGTCGCCGCCCAGGGTGGTCTTGCGTGCATCGACGGAACGATGGCTGAGGATCTCGTGCGCGTAGCACAGCGCGTGGAGAATCGTGCTCTTGCCGGCGCTGTTGCGTCCGAAGAGCAGGGTAATCGGCCGCAGATCGACGCGGATCGGCCGGCCGATCCCCTTGAAATTCTCGATCTCGACGGCCGCGATGATCCCTGCCCCACCGCCCGAGGCTCTTGCACGCGGCCTCGACAGTTCGGGTTCCGCGCGGTGATCGTGCTCATCCAGCATCGTCGAGTTCTTCAAGCAAAGGGCGTACCATCATCTTGCGAACCCCTTCGCCGAGCGTCACATGGTAACGGTTCGTTCCTGCCTACGGAACCTCGAAGCGGTCTCGCAGAACATGTCGTCCGGCCGCCGGATCGAACTCCCGCTGGATGTCGTCACGGTCTCTCTTTCCGAGTCGAGTCCATGTCGTGACGGCGCCGGGGGCGAGGCAGGTATCGAAGCCGTTCGGCAGCGAGACTCCGATGAGGTTGCTGATCAGGTAGCGGTCGTGGAAATCGTCCCATATGTGAACGGTGGCGGTGAGATCGGCGACGCGCAACGATTCGGTCAGTCCAACACGAAAGATGCGTGCAAAATCCGGGAACCAGCGGTCTCGGCCCGCGCCCTCGTAGCAGACGCGGTGGATCTCGATCTGCGGGCCGGGCGTTCTCAGTCCGGCGCGCTGCAGGAGCCTGCCGAATCCTCCGTACCTCGGCTTGGCGGGATCCAGATGCGGATCGATGAACATGACCGAATTCGAGCAACGCAGGATCGGATCGAGATGCGTCTCGTAGTCGGCAAGAGTCCGCGTCAGCCGGACTGACGAGCTTCTCGCAGCCCACCACGGTGCGCTCGGCAGCCGGTCGATGCGGGTGATCGCCTCCTTACTCGGGTAGCAGTCCTTGACCGACTCCGTCACGATCACGCCGCCGGTGAACGGTCGCCGATCGTGCGTCGCCAGGGCCTCCGCGCACCAGCCTCGATCATCCAGGGGCGGATCGGGCAGCGCCGGCAGATACGGAACGAGGCGTCCCTGCGCGGCCAGCTTCTTGACGAGCTCCAGGCCTCGACGGTGCCATTGACGCGCGGCGGGTTTGAAGGTGCCATGCCACTTCCCATCGCGGAGGTCGCGAACGACCCCCTCGGTGAGCATGACTTGGCGGATGCTGTCCAGGCGGGCCTCACATTCGCCCGGGGTCGAGTACGAGGCTACATCGAACACGTCGGGCGTGATTGCGTAGTCGGCAAGCAGCGGCATCAGAAGATCTCGCCCAGGTCTTCCTCGAAGAACCCGCCGGGCCACGCCTTCACCAGTTCGCCACGTTCGTTGAGCGGCATTTGTCGGACCAAGGTCTCGCTGCCGTCCGGCTCGACGAAGAGCACTGCGACGTCCTGGGGACTCAGTCCGGGGGCGCCTTCGGGCAACGTGTTGTCGCTCGTTTGCCGCATGCGCCGCATGAGCCGCAGCAAGAGGTGCTCGCTGTGGGTCTCGATCAGAAAAACCCCGCCCTTGACAACCCGCTGCGCAAACAGATCGCCGAGCTCCACCTGCAGTCTGGGATGGACGTGGAGCTCCGGCTGCTCGATGGCCGTGATTGTCGGGCGGTTCGGATCGAGCGCGGCGACGACGACCGGCAGGAGCTGAGAGATGCCGACGCCGACGTCGAACGTCCGCACCGGCCGACCGAGCCGCGTCGACACGAGCTCGACACTCTTACGGACACCATTCCTGATCCGCTCGGCAAGCGAATCGACCGCCGACGGATCCGCGGCTCTCAGCACATCGCCCGGCGACGGACTCGCTTCAGGCTCCGGCCGATTCGAGACGGAGCTGACTTGCTGCGGTACCTTCGAGCTCAGAACCTCGGCGACCAGCGGCTCGTCTCCGGGCAGCTCCACGACGGACCGCACGCGCAACTCGTAGCCCGTGTCGAGCCGAGCCGCGCGCGACAACCAGCGGCTCGTGTCCTGAACTACCCCCGTATTGTGCTGGACACATTGGTTCAGGAGATCCCAGGCCGCGGTGCCATCGGCCCAACGCCGGGGAGGCGGGACGGTCTCATAGAACAGTTCCTGGACGAATTCGTCGGCCAACGGTCCACGACGCGCCCGACCCGAATCATTGCGCGTCTGCAAGTCACGCAATGGACCGACGTATCGCAGAGCGGCCACCTCCTGCCGGAGGAGCCGGCCCACGCCCACTAGCAGTGTCGATACACGAAAGCCGAGTCTCTCGTAGTGCTCGAACGCTGCATCGTCCAGGCTCTCGACATCGTCGATGGTGATCTCGAGATGGCGATCGAAGATCGGCAGGGCGGATCCCAGGACCACGTCTACGCGTTGCAACTCGTCGCCATAGGGCTCCGACGCGGGCCCCTCGCCAACCTGCCTGGTTGTCGCGGACGGGGCGCTCGACACGTCCCGTTTCTCGCGCTGCAACAACGGATGCGACAGGTTGACCACCAGTTCGGCCCCGATACCGTCCCCCGCGCTGATGCATCCGACGGTCTCTCCGTCAATCCCCACCGCATAGCTTCCGATGAGCGCCGCTCCCCCCTTCCACTCGGCTCCCAACTCCACCCAGGCTGACTCACCAACGAGCGGAGGTTCGTCGAACTCCCACGCGGAAGCGGAATACCGCCCGGCAAGCTCAGGCAGATCTCGACTGCACAGGTCCAGCTCGAAGCGAAGCCGCACTTTGCGCGCCGAGTCGTGCCCGTGAACAAAGTTGCGAAAGCCTCCCAAGTCGATCTGGTCCCCGCCCAACTCCGTCGTGTGCGCATCCACGTTGCGGTGGCTCAAGATCTCGTGTGCATAGCACAACGCATGGAGGATCGTGCTCTTGCCCGCACTGTTGCTCCCGAAGAGCAGCGTGATGGGCCGCAAATCGACCCGGGCGGGCCGACCGATCCCCTTGAAGTTCTCGATCTCGAACGCGGTAATCAGCGGCGCCTTGGTGGTGCGGTCCTGCTGTTCATCCGGCATCGTCATACCTGCGGAGCAACGTCCGTGCCATCATCGCCGGGGTGCGCCGGCGGGCAGCGTCACGCCGTAGCGGTTCACCCAGTTCGTCAACGTCTGGTAGCTCGGCAGACCTACCAGCTCGGCTGCGCGGGTCTTGTTCCCGTCCGCCTCGGTGAGGGCCCGCTCGACGTAGTGGCGGGCCAGCTCGGCCATGAGGCTGGGGAGCTCGAGGCCGTTCCCGAGGGGCCGACCCAGCAGATCGGCCGGGGCATCCCGGACGGTCGCCAACAACTCCTCCTGCACATCGTCCGCGGTGACAGCTGGATTGGGTGCCCACAGCACGAGTCGATCGATGGTCGCCTGGAGCTCGCGGACGTTGCCGGGCCACACGTGTCGCAGCAGAAGGTTCCTTGCTTGAGGAGAAAGGGTCTTCTGCTCGACACCCGGCTGGTCGGCGAACTTGCGGTTCGCCGCCGCCAGGAAGTGATCGATGAGCGGCGTCAGGTCCCCCGGCCGCTCGCGAAGGGGCGGGAGCCGGATGACGCCCGTGGCGAGCCGGTAGAAGAGATCTTCCCGGAACCGGCCGGCGGACACCTCCGCGCGCAGGTCGCGGTTCGTCGCGGCGATGATCCGGACGTCGACGGCGATGTCGCGGTCCGACCCCAGCCTGCGAACGGTCTTCTCCTGCAACACGCGCAACAGCTTCACCTGTGCGGCCAGCGGGAGCTCCCCGATCTCGTCCAGGAAGAGCGTGCCGCGCGACGCGGCCTCGAAGTGGCCTGCGCGGGCGCGGTCCGCGCCCGAGAACGCACCCCGCTCGTGGCCGAAGAGGAGCGACTCGACGAGCCCTTCCGGCAGCGCCCCGCAGTTCACCTCCTCGAATGGACCTCGGAAGCGACGGCTCTCGGCATGAATCGCACGCGCGAACAGCTCTTTGCCGGTCCCGGATTCTCCCTCGACCTCGGTGGACGGGTCAAAACCGGCCATTAGTGGACACCGCAAATCCGGCCATTTCCGGCGTCCCGAGACGGCACGTGAGTTCTACTTCATAGGCTCGCGTAGGCGCAAGGATCTGGGTCTCCTGAAAGTTGGGCCGCAAGGCCCATAGCGGCTCTCTGAGCGGAGCGACGGGCGGCGTGTCACCCGACAGGGCCGGAGCGCACGCGGAGGACGCGCGCAGCGCGTTGACACGCCGCCCGTCGCGTAGCTACTCGTGACGGAGCCCATCGGTCGACCTCCCACCCGCGGCTGTCTGGACCTTGGTGCGCCAGCTGCGCGGCCCGCACTTGAGCACATGCGCGTGATGGAGCAGGCGGTCGAGCAGCGCGGTGACGGCGGCGGTGTCGCCGAGCAGCTTTCCCCAGTCGTCGACCGGGCGGTTCGAGGTGAGCAGCGTGGAGGCCCGCTCGTAGCGGCGCATGATGAGTTCAAGCAGGTCCTCGGCGGCGGTGTGGGGCAGCTTGCGCATGCCGAGGTCGTCGATGATGAGCAGGGGCACGCGGGTCAGCTCGGCCAGGTAGGCCTTGCGGGTGTCAGCGAGGGTGGCCTCGGCGAGCTCTTCGAGGAAGGTGTGTGCCTCGCGGTAGATGACGCGGTAGCCCTGCTGGATGGCGGCGCGTCCGATGGCCTGGGCGATGTGGCTCTTGCCCGTACCGGGCGGGCCGATCAGCAGGACGTCTTCGCGCTGGTCGATGAAGCGCGCGGTGGCGAGTTCGAAGACGAGGGCGCGGTTGATCTTCTTGTTGAAGGCGAAGTCGAAGCCATCGAGCGCGCGGTCGGGGTCGCGGAACCGGGCCTGCTTGTGTCGCCGGGCGAGCAGCCGGTCCTGGCGCCGTTGGAGCTCGTCGTTGACGAGGGCCGCGAGCAGGTCGATCGGGGCCATCTGGTCGGTCTGGGCTTGGAGCAGGCGCGTGTCGAGGACGTCGGCCATGCCGGAGAGGCGGAGCTTGCGCAGGGCCTGGTCGAGTTCGACGAGATTCATGACGAGTCTCCTGTTCTGCGGTCGATCAGATCGCGGTAGAGGGTCAGTTGCCGGATGAGCGGGTCGACCTGACGCAGTGACAGCGGCGCGACGGGCCGGCGGTCGAGGTAGCGCTTGACGAAGCGGTAGGTGGGCATGCCAAGTTCGAGTGCGGCCGAGGCGGCCTGTTCGACGACGACGGGGCCGTGCTTCTTGGCGAGGGCGAGGACGCCGAGGATGCGGCGGACGCCGGCGGCCCCGTCGTGGCGGTGGATGTGGTCGCAGATGGCGGCGATCCCCGGGCCGGCCCGCTTGGCGGCCGCGAGCAGGGCGAGGGTCTTCGGCGGGGTGCGGGCGGGCCGGTCTGGGTCGGCGATGCGATGCCAGCCCCGCGGCGCGCGCAGGTGCTCGCCGAGGAGCTGGCCGGTGCGGGGGTCGAGCAGGCGGACGTGGATGTCGTTCCACTGGACGTGGACGCGCCGGCCGATCCAGCCCGGCGGCGCGCTGTAGTAGGCCGAGGCGACTTCGACGCAGCCGTCGAGATGCACGGTACGCTGGCCGTACTGGTAATAGCGGAACGGCTCGAGCGGCAGCGGGCCGAGCGCCGGACGCTCTTCGGCAAACATGGCGGCGACCTGGCGCTTGGTCGTGCCGTGGATGCGCGTGTCGGCCCAGCGCCGCTCCCAGCGGTCGAGGTAGGCCTGGGCCTGGTCGAGTTGCTCGAAGCGGAGGCCGCGCAGCGGGGTCTTCTTCGCGTGGCCGACGCCGGCCTCGACCTTGCCCTTTCGGTCGGGGTCGCCGACGCGGCACGGCAGGGCGACGACGCCGTAGTGAGCCAGCACGTCGCGGTAGAGCGGATTGAGCGTCGGGTCGTAGATGTCCGGGGTGAGCACGCCCTCCTTGAGGTTGTCGAGGACGACGACCCGTACGGTGCCGCCCAGCCGCCGAAACGCCCGCTCGTGGAGCTCGGCCCAGACCTGCGTGCTGGAGCGGTGGACCAGCAGCCGCACCGATTTGCGCGAGTAGCCCAGGGTCAAGACGAAGAGTCGTGTCCGCCGGTACTTGCCGGTCGCCGGGTCGCGGACCATCGGTCCGTCCCCGTAATCAACTTGACCTTCTTCACCTGGGCCTGTGGTGATGACCACCCGGGCCTCGACGGCGGGCTGCTGCCGAAGGGTCGCGACGAAGCGCCGCACGCTCGCATAGGCCGCCGGGAAGCCATGGTCATCGACCAGGTCCTGCCAGATGGCCATGGCGTTGCGGCCCCGGCCGAGCGCCTCGACGATCAGCTCGCGGTAGGGCTCGCAGGCGCTCGCCCGCGGCGCACGAGTGGGGCGGTCTCCGACCGCGGGAGTGGCGGTCCCCGTGACGGTGCCGACGGCGGGTTGCGCCGACGAGGGGTCGGTGGACACCGGCGCGGAAATGGCCGGATTTGACGGCCGGGTGCGAGGGCGGCCGCGGCGCGGCACCACCAGCCCGGCGGCCTTCAGGTAGCCGCTGGCCGTCTCGCGCCGCACCCCGGTCTCCCGTTCGATGCGCCGCAGCGACCAGCCGAGGCGCCCCAGCGCCAGAACCTGCTGTCGTTTCTCTTCGGTCAAGACGTTGCTCATGCCGCGCAGGAACGTGCAGTTCCCGGTCGGCGTCAACGTCTCGGGGCGCTATCGGAAATGGCCGGTTTTCAACTGTCCACTAATGGCCGGTTTTGACCGTCGACCGAGGTCCCTCGATCAGAACGGTGACGTCGTGCGGCGCGACCCGCTGCGCGCGCGTCCTGGCCCGGACCATCAGGGGGCTCCTGCCGACGATCCGTTCGAGTTCGGGCGAGGCTGGCGACAGGCCTGCGCTCAGGCGGGCGAGCTTCTCATCGGTTGCCCGCAGCAGCGCCGGTACGTACTCGGCAGCGATGTCGAACGGCACGGATACCGTCCGAACGCCGGTCTGCTCGTGGGACTGGATCAGCTCGGCGGGATAGCGGGTCTTGGCGAGCAGGACCCAGACTGCCTGCATGGCGGGCGTGCCGGGACTGATGTGAACCGCGAGGTCCACGCCGGCACTGAAAGTGTCGCGGGCGAACTCCAGCGCCCGCACCGCCGCCCCATGAATGGCTCCGTAGTCGGTCGGGTCATCCAGCGGCTCAAGGCGGAGGTGGACGGGAGGCGCACCCGACTTCGCCAGCCAGTCAATGAACAGCCGGTTGCGTTCGGCTGCGTAGTTCGAGAGGAGCACCAGCGCGTCGAAGGTGCGCGCTGCTACGACGCTGGCGATGGGGCCTGTGCCCTGCCGGGTACCCGCCGCGCAGTCGAGGTCGGTCTGACCGATCCAGGCGAGTAGCACCGCAGGCACACGGAGATCATAAACTTTCTATCTGTCGAGCCTCTTGCGAAAAGCGTGTTCGGCCGAGTTTTTGCCGGAGGCGACGGGGCGAGGGATGGTCAGCGGGCGGGATGCAGCGTTCGCAGGATGGTAGTGGCCGTCACTGCCGGGGAGCCGGAGTCGCGAGGATTCATGGGGCCTTCCTGCCGGTTATGAGGGCAAGCACGCGCGACGAGATGTGGCGCATCTCCTTCACGAGCCGTTCCAGCTCACGGTTGTTGTCGATCCACTCCTTGTAGAAAACAAGTTCGTCTTCGGTGAGGTTCAAGCCGACGGTCTTTCCGCGGACCTTGCGCGTCCAGTAGTGGTAGGGGCCGTGACGCGCGTCCGGGTCGTCGTGGCAGCGACAGGCGGGCCTGCCACACGTCAGGTGACGCGTCAGAATGCTGCCCTGGCCGATGAACCCGACCGTTTGCAGTTGTGCCTTGAGCGCGTCGTACTGCTCCTCGTGGCGGCGCAGCGCTGCGCTGTAGTCCATCGATTCGCGGCTTGCCATCCTCGTCTATCAGCTATTCTACCGTAGTAAACAAGGAGCGGTCCACAAGCGATGAATTCCCTGCGCGCCTTCGCCCCCTACTGGCAGTCGATCCAGCGTGCGCTGTTCCCCCACTTGGAGCACGTGCTGGGTCCACTGACCGGGAAACAGCAGCAGTTGGTGCAGACGCTCGAGGTCATCCGCATCGAGCAGAGGATTCCCCGGCACTTGCGAGTAGCGGGGCGTCCGCCCAAGGACCGCGCGGCGATGGCGCGGGCCTTCGTGGCCAAGGCGGTCTATGACATGCCGACGACGCGCGTGCTGCTCGACCGCTTGGACACCGACGTGGCGCTGCGGCGCATCTGCGGCTGGGAGCGGAAGAGCGAGGTGCCGAGCGAGTCGGTCTTCTCGCGCGCCTTCGCCGAGTTCTCCGACACGCAGTTGCCCCAGCGCGTGCACGAAGCGCTGATCCGGAACACCCACCACGACCGGTTGGTGGGCCACCTCTCCCGCGACTCGACGGCCATCGAGGCGCGCGAGAAGCCGGCCGCGAAGGAAAAGACGCCCCCGCCGCCCAAGCGCAAGCGGGGACGGCCGAAGAAGGGCGAGCAACGGCCGAAGGTCCTCAAACGCCTCGACCGGCAAGCGGCCATGACCCTGCCGGCGATGCTCAACGAGCTGTCGACCGAGTGTGCCGTGGGCATGAAGAAGGACAGTAAGGGCTACAAGTCCACCTGGGTCGGCTACAAGCTGCACATCGACGTGGCCGACGGCCAGATTCCGATCAGTTGCCTGCTCACGTCCGCCTCGCTGCACGACAGCCAGGCCGCCATTCCACTGGCGACCTTGTCGGCCGAGCGGACGACGAATCTGTACGACGTGATGGACGCCGCCTACGACGCAGAACCGATCCGTGAGCACAGCCGCTCACTCGGCCACGTCCCGTTGATTGATACCAACCCCCGCCGCGACAAGGCGCTGGCCGAGGAACTGCGAACCGAAGCCCGGCGCCTGAAGAATCTCGGCTTCCAGCTTGCCGAGCAGGTTCGCTACAACGAGCGTACGGCGGGTGAGCGCGTCAATGGCCGTCTCAAGGACGAGTTCGGCGGTCGCCATGTTCGGGTCCGTGGCGCCGCGAAAGTGATGTGCCATTGCATGTTCGGCGTGCTCGCACTGACCGCCGACCAGCTCGTACGCCTGGTGACATAGCCAGCGCACCGCCGGCAACGTCCCTCGGCGCCCGCCGGGCGTCAGTTACCCACCGGTGTCCCGGCGCTCGGTCGGCAACACGTCGGAACAGCTCTACTTCCACCTTTCGGCGTGCTGCCGGTCCTCCAGAGCCAGCATCCAGTCGCCGATCCAGGGCAAGTGGTGTTCACCTGGAGAATTGAGGACTGCGCCAAGCGGCAAGCCCCAGGAGTTTCGCAAGCAGCTCTGTCGACAAAAACAACCTTACGCCAGGAACGGCGTCAGTTGCCCGCTTCCGCCGTCCCGGTGAGCCCCAGGTAGCCGATGTAGAACCGGCTGCCGTCCGCGTAGGTCAGGGTGTGGCCGCTCGCGAGCGGGGTTCCGTGCTTCGACCGGTAGCCCTCGACCGTGATGCGCGTGCCCGGCCGGATCGAGTCAGGTGAGAACCCGCGCCGGAGCAGATTCATGGGTGCGGCGGCCTCGACCATCCAGCGTTCCGCCTGGCCGTCGTCGCCGGCGACGCGGATGTGGATCCAGGGGTGCGGGTTGATCCACTCGACCCTGACGACCTCGCCGGTGAGCGTGACCGCCTTGGACCGATCGAACTCGTTGACCTCGATATGGTGCGCCACCACGCCGGCGCCCCCGAGCGCCAGCCCGGCGACCACGGCCAGCGTTCCGCACGCTACCCGGATGCCCGTGCTCCTCATCTGCCACCTCCACGCCTGACCGACGCACTCCAGCCCCCTCATCATTTACCACGACGCCGTGCGCGCGCAACCCGCCGCGCCGTCAGGGATGCGTGCCCCACAGCAGCTCGGCCAGGAAGCCGGCCGGAATCCCGACCACGAGCAGCGCCAGGCTGACGAGCAGGAAGCGGGAGTAGATCGGCGTCTTGACGGCGCGGTGCGTCAGGTCGACGCGCACCGCCTCGAGCTCGTCGATCGCCTCGTAGGCGCGGACCAGGCTGTCCTGGTCGGTGACGTCAAAGTAGTCGCCGCCGTACTCGCGAATCGTGTCGACCAGCGGGGGCGACTCGGGCGCGGAAACGCTGCTGCGGTCCGTGTCGCCGACGTTGATGTAGATCATGTACGGCACGATGTTGCGCCGGCTCAGCGCCGCGAGCTCGGCGAACGGCACCTCGTCCACGTCCGCGTCCGTGATGATGAGCACGGCGCGGTGCTGGTTGGCCGCGCCGCCGGCGCTCGCCTCGTCGCTGTCGAAGTGCCTCACGATCGACTGCAGCGCCCGGACGAGGTTGGTCGTACCCTCGGTCGGGATGATCCGCACCTTGTCGGGCGGGACGTAGATCTGGTCGCGGGTGCTCCGGAATTGCGGGGCGAGCAGCCTGACCGTCACGTACGGGGCCTCGAACACCTGGAAGTAGTAGATCTCGTCGTCGAGGATGAAGTCGTCCACCATGTAGGGGTAGGACGAGAACATCCACAGCGACACCCGATCGTTCTTCTCGCGGCGCATTTCCAGGAACTGCAGGTGCGCCTCGCGCGCGACCTCGGCCCGCGACCTGCCGGTGTCGGGGAACTCCCAGGCCATCGACAGCGACGTGTCGACGAGGTCGACCCGCACTCTCGACTCCACGTCGCCCACGACCTCCTCGGTCGCGGTCAGGAAGGGGTCGGAGACGGCCACGAGCAGCACCACGACCGCCAGGATCAGGATCAGCTTCGGCAGGTGGTAGAGCGCCCGCACCACCGGGCCGCGCTGCAGCTTGTGGTCGATGAGATGGCCGGAGTGCTGCCGCGAGTGGCTGCGGCGGCGAATCACCAGGCGGAACAGGGTGAGGACGGTGGCCGCCGCGACGACCAGGGTGAGCAGGAAGGCCAGGTCCACGCTCCCGTAACGCACCTGGTCCAGCTCGGTGGCGGCGAGCTCCTGGACGCGCGTCCGCAGAAAGTCGACGAACTCGGTCCATTCGATCAGCATCGTGGTCCGTGGCCTCCGCCAGGAGCGATTCTAGCAGCCCGCGGCGAAAGCCCCGCTGCATTCGACGAGCGTTGCATCCCGGTCGGACCGTGGGCGGCGGTCGTCACTCGGCCCATCCGGCCCGCAACGCCGCCCGGTCCACGCGCGCGCCGCGCAGGTACACGGCCGAGATGCGCCGCGTGTTCGTGATGTCGTCGAGCGGGTCGGCGTCCAGCACGATGAAGTCGGCCGACCTGCCGGCCGCGAGGCTGCCGGCGTTGCCGAGACCCAGGACCTCCGCCGCGCGGCTGGTCGATGCCACGATCGCCTGGGCCGGCGTCAGACCGGCCGCCACCATCAGCTCCAGCTCGCGATGCTCCGCGTAGCCGAAGAAGTGATCCCGCACGCCGGAATCCGCGCCCAGGACCACTTGCGCGCCCGCGGCTGCGAGCCGCTGCAGGCTACGCTCCAGCGCGCCGTAGCGCTGCCTCGCGCGCGCCGCGTCGCCTTCCGGCGCGCGGAGCGCATCCGCCGCGCGGCGCCGGACGGCGGCCGGCACGCTCTCGGCCAGGAAAGGATCGTCGAGCCAGCCGGGGCCGTCCGCCAGCAGCCGGCGCCCGGACACGCCCAGATTCGGCATCACGAACACGTCCCGTTCGACGATGGCCGCTACCAGCGCGTCGTCCATCTCCCGGTCTCGCACCAGGTGGGCGAAACCATCGACCCCCGAGCGCACCAGCTCCCGCGCGTCGTCGTCGTAGAAGACGTGCGCCACCACGCGCAGGCCCCGGGCGTGGGCCTCGTCGATGATCGCGCGGTAGAACGTCGGATCGAGCTTCTGCACCGTGCCGCCGCGGTCGTCCACCCAGATCTTGACCACGTCCACGGCGCGCTCCGCGAGCTCGGCGACGTAGCGGCGCCCCTCCTCCGCGCTCGTCACGCCGTAGGCCGAACCGCGCAGCGCGAGCGCCCCCGGGCCGGCGTCCGGGGCCGCCAGCCCCCGTCCGGCCGTGCGCAGCCGCGCCGTCGCGGCCAGAGCCGTTGCCTGCTCGGCGCGAATGTCGAACGCGGTGTCGCCCGCGTCCGTCCCGAGCGAGACGATCGTGCCGACGCCGTAGTAGGCGTAGCGCTGGAGATGGTCGATGATGTTGGCGCGCGTGTAGTTGCCGGCGGCGTAGCTCAGACCGTCCTGGAAGCCGACATGCCCGTGCAGGCTGACCAGGGCCGGCATGACCGTCTTGCCCGACAGGTCGACGCGCCGCGCGGCGGGCGGCGGCGCCAGCTCGCCCCGCGCGCCGACGGCCGTGACGGCGCCGTCCGCGACCAGCAGCACCGCGTCCTCGACGGGCGGCGCCGGGAGACCCGTGATGAGGCGCGCGCCTTCGTAGGCCACGACGCCGGGTACGGCACCAGGCTGCGGCGTGCCGGCGGCGGCCGCAACGGCCACGACGCCGCAAGCCAGTGCGACCGCACCCCGGGCGCGCACGCCGGACGCTCGGAAGGGTCCTATCGTGATCCCTCGACGGCCTGGGTGTTCTTGTTCCGCGCCCCGGCCAGAATGCCTTCCAGGCCGTAGTTGCCCTCGTGGCAGGCGTACTCGAACAACGGCCCGTCGGTCCGCCGCAAGGGGAACAGCGCCGTCCACGGACGCGTGAACGAGTTCGGGTCCTCGACCGTGAACTCGTACAGCACGGTGTCCGGATCGACCCGCCACAGCCGCTCGACCAGCCGGGTAGCGGCCGTCGATCCGCGGAAGGCGGTCTCGCGCAGGAAGTTCCGCGTCTCGATCACGAGCACGTCCCCTTCCCAGCGCGCGCGCGAATCGCCCACCCACTGCCGCAGGTCACCGTGTGCGCTGCCGTCGGTCGGAATGATCCGGGCGTTGTGGATCATCTCGTTGTAGATGACCACCCGGCCCGGCGTCTGGAGGATCATCACGTTGTTGTTGTAGGCGCTCGGCACCATCGGGGGCCCCGAGTTGAAGCCCATGAGGCAGCGGTCGGCGAGGCTCCGATCGGTATACGAATCGGCGAAGCCGGCACTCAGATTGGCGCGTGCGACGCGGTTCTTCTCGCGCGCCGCGTCCGTGTACGGAATCCTCCCGTCGGGGGGATCGACGATCAGGGACGTGCGCTTGTCGCGCGTCAGCTCGACGCCGCGCTCGTACCAGAACTCGTTGTACGACAGGACCCCGCCCTCGGCCCGCGGCGCGTACCCGGCGCTCCGCGCGCCCTCGATCGGGTCGAACAGATCCCGATTGAGCCGCGTGTTCTCCGCCGCCTCGAACGCTGCGGCCTCCTCCGCCGAGAGCGTCACCCTGCCCTCGAGCCGGGCGGGGCGCTGCATCGGCGTGATGGTCCGGAACGTGAAGACGCCCCGCAGGTCCGGGACGCCTTCCGGCGTCCGCGGCGCCGTCCAGCCGCTGCGCGGCTCGGTTTCGATCTGTGCGACGGCGACTCCGGGAACGAGGCAGGCGAGCGCGAGCGCGGTCACCAGCGCAGCGTGGCATCGGCGGTCCATATCCGATCCTCCCAATCGATTTCTCGGCAAAGCGCAATAGTCCCCCACCACGTCGGTCGGAAGCAAGTTCCGCTGCCGGACGCCGGGGGCTGAAACCCGGCAAATCACCGGCGCGCGGCGCCGGCGGGCCCGCGGTAGACGGCGAGCCGCCAGTCCGGGCCGTACTCCGCAGGCAAGTCCCGTTCGGTGCGCAGGACCAGCTCGTGAATCTCGAGGGCGCGGTCGTGGGTGAACAGGCACAGGCTGGCGCCGGGCCCGGCATGCGCCGCGATGAAATGTGCCAGCCGCTCCTGGTTGCCGTCCGGATAGTTGACCACCACGCCGACATCCTGCAGGTCGAGCCCGCAGGATGCGTAGGTGGCGACGTCGCAGTAGTCGCCTTCGACCGGATGCACCCGCGGGCGGCCGCGGGCGCTCCGCAGGGCACGGCGCAGATTCTGCTCGGCCTGGGAGAAGAGCACCGGATCCTGCTCGATCCCGTACACGGCTTGCGACGGCTCGAGCAGGGCAACGACGGCCGCCACCCGGCCGTCACCCATGCCGGCGTCCACCACCGCCCCACCCGCCGCCGCGGGGCCGAGCAGTCCGATCTCTCTCAGCGACGACACGACGTCCACGATCATGGAGATCGGGGACGGCACCCAGATGCCCACGCTCGTCTTGCGGATCGGCACGCCGTGCGCCAGCGCCCGCTCCGAGCGTTCGAAGATCGCCTCCAGCTTGCCGATCGGCATCGTTCGCGTCTGGCTGCGCTTGTGGACTGTTATACTGCGCCGAAATCCCAGGAAATGACAGAGTCCGGATGCGACGACCCGGTCGGGTGACGGCCGCGGGCGGCGGCGGGGTGACACCCTGCAGGAGGCATGACATGAAGCGCAGCATCGCTCTCGCCTTGCTGATCGGGATCGGCACGGTCTCGCTCGCGGTGGTGGCCGCCCAGGACGCCATGGAGATCGAGGTCGAGCAGCTCCAGGACAACCTGTACGTGCTCAGGGGTCAGGGCGGCGGCGGCAACACGGCCGTCTTCATCAGGACGGACGGCGTGGTCGTCGTCGACACGAAGAACCCGGGCTGGGGCGACCCGATCCTGGCGCAGATCCGCGAGCTGACGGACAAGCCGGTGACAACGCTCGTCAACACGCACAGCCACCACGACCACGTGAGCGGCAACGTGGCCTTCGCGGAGACGGTGCAGATCGTGACCCACGAGAACTCGAAGGCCAACATGGAGGTGATGCGGCCGTACACCGGCCGGACGGAGCCGCCCGCGAACGTGTTCCGGGATTCGAACGGGCACGGACTGCCGACGACCACCTTCTCGGAGAGGATGTCGCTGGGCAGCGGCGACGACCAGGTCGACCTCTACTACTTCGGCCGCGGCCACACCGGCGGCGATGCCTGGGTCGCGTTCCCGGCGTTGCGGACGCTGCATGCCGGCGACGTCTTCCTGGGACAGCGGGTGCCGTTCCTCGATGCCGCCAACGGCGGCAGCGGCGTGGACATCCCCGACACGCTGCAGGGGGCGCACGACGCCATCCAGGGCATCGACACCATCATCACCGGCCACAGCTCGCAGATGGCGTGGGCCGACCTGAACGAGTGGGCCGCCTTCAACCGCGACTTCCTGCAGGTGGTGCGGGACGGCCGGGCCGCGGGCAGCTCGGTCGACGAGATCGCGGCCGCCTGGTCGCTGCCGGCCGCCTATGCGCACTACGATGCGCCCAACGCGGCGGGCGTCCGGCGCAACATCCAGGTGATCGTCGACGAGCTCGAAGGCAGCGGCGAGTAGCCGCGCCGGCAGACGCTAGCGCTCGCCGGCCGCCGCCGCCCGCTCCTGGGCGCGGTGGCCGGCGAGGATCCCTTCCATCCCGTAGTTGCCCTCGTGGCAGGCGTACTCGTAGAGTGCGTCCTCGCTGCGCAGCAGCGGGACCGACGCGGTCCACGGCCGGGTCCAGGTCGTCGGGTCGTCGATCGTGACCGCGTACTCCAGCGTGTCGGGTCCCGTCCGCGTGAACCGCTCGACGACGCGCAGGTTGTCCGAGGCCCCCCGGAAGTCGCTCTGCGGCGAATAGTTGGTCGTTTCGACCACCAGCGTGTCGCCCTCCCAGCGGCCGCGCGAGTCGCCGTGCCACTGCCGGATCCCGGCGTCTAGCTGCGGCCGCGCGTCGAGCGGGATGATCCGCGCGTCGTGGTTCATCTCCATCAGGAAGACCACGTGGCCGGCGGTCTGGAAGATCTGGTAGTAGCTGTTGTAGCCGGCGCCGAGCCGCGGCACGCCGTACGTGATGCAGCGCTCCTGGAGCGGCACGTCCTCCCACGTATCGGCCGGATGCGCGGCGCGGTACGCCGCCCGCTCGGCCAGTAGCCGCTCGGCGGCCGGCGTGAGGGCCGGGATGCGGCCGTCCGGCGGATCGACCACCAGCGACGTCCGGTCGTTGAAATCGCGCTCGACCACCCAGAACTGGTTGTAGTTGCCGGTCGTCGGATCGTACGACGTGGCCTGCTCGCCGGCGATGGCGGCCAGCACCAGCTGGTCGCCGAAGAGCGCGTCCTGACCCGGGTCCGTCGCCACGGCGGCGGCCGCCTCGAGCGCCGCCAGCTCCTCGTCGCTCAGGCGCGCCCTGCCGGCCCACTCCGGCGGCCGCTCCAGCGGCGTCGCGTTGTTGTTCGCCCACACGCCCTGCAGATCCGGATGACCGTCCGCGGTGCGGGGCGGGGTCCAGGCCGAGTCGCCCGGTTCCTGGGCAGCGGCGGGCGCCGCGACCGACACGACGACCGCAAGCGTCAACGCGATCGGACCGTACGAGGCGAGCCGTCGTTTCGTCACCGGATACCTCCTTGTCCCTGCATCAACCGGTTCCCGACAGAGTCCTGTCCTGTTCACCCGCGTTGCCGCCCCGCGTCGAGGGCGGCGGCGTCGCCGGGGCTCAGCGCGCGGCCGCGGCGGCCGCCGGCTGCGCGTCGAACAGCGCGAGGTCGACTGCCTCGGCCATGGCGCGGTAGCCGGCGTCGTTGCCGTGAATCGCGTCGCCCGGATCGTACGCCGGCAGGATGCGCCGCGGATGGTCCGGATCGCGAATGGCGGCGTCGAAGTCGATCACCGCGTCGTACGGACTCTGCGTGCGCAGCCACGCGTTGAACGCCTGCCGCTTCGTCTCCCCGGTCTCCGAAAACGTGATCGCGCCCTCGAACGGCGTCAGCGTGCCGCCGTAGATCCGCAGGCCCCGCGCGTGCGCCCGCTGCACCAGCGCGGTGTGCCCCGCGATGAGGTCCTCGACCGCCGGCCACGCGTTGTCGAACGCGAACCCGATGTCGTTGATCGACTCGAGGACGATGACGTGGGTGACGCCGGGCTGCAGCAGGACGTCGCGGTCGAAGCGCGAGAGCGCCGATGGGCCGAAGAACGCGTCCGGGTCGGGTCGCGGCTCGTCCGGACCGAACGGGGCGCCGCGCCGCAGGATGGTCTCCATCCCCCCGTTGTGGCTCAGGACGCGGTTGCCGCCGATGCCGACGTTGAGCACGCCCGGCGCCGTCTCGCCGTGCGCCGCGACCAGCCGTGCGGCGAGGAAGTCGGGCCAGCGGCTGTTCGTGTCGGGCGTCGACGCCGTGCCGTCGGTGATCGAGTCGCCAATGGTCACGACGGCGCCGCGGGCGGTGCGGGTCGCGACCTCGACGCGCGACAGGAAGAACCACGACAGCACGGTCGAGTCGACCGGCGGCTCGGCCGCGCCGCTGTGGTCGCCCGGCGTGGACAGATAGGTGGTCGACAGAGCGGTTCCGTGCGTGGTCGCGGGCGACGTCGTCTCCCAGGTGTCGCCCGGCAGGTAGAGATCGACGGCGAGGTCGCTGAGCGGCGGCACCGCCAGGTCGACCGGATCGCTCAGCAGCGTCGCGCCACGCTCGATGGCCGCCGTCGGCTCGCCGTCGAACGTCAGCCGGTGGGCGGAGTCCGGCACGATGGCGGCGCCGGCGGAGCGCAGCGCGATGTGCGCGGCGCCGATCGCCAACGGCTCGGTGCCGTACTGGTTGCTGAACAGCACGCGCACCTGCGAGCCGCCGATGCTCGCATGCACGACCTGCCGCACGGTCTGGCCGGCGATGCGCGGCGGCGCGCTGCCCTGCTCCGCCGAGCCCTGCTCCGGCGCGGGCAGCGACACGGGACCGGTCGCCCAGGTTCCCATCCAGCGGGCCTCCTGGGCGTCGGCGACGGCCGGAGCCGCGCCCAGCCACACCACGAGCAACGCGGCGGCCACGCACGCGACCAGCCGGCGCCCCGCCAACGGGCAGTTCCACGCGGGATGGGATCTCATCTCGTCTCCAGTCCGTTCGCCACGATCAGGGTGCCCGGCGCCGCGTCGAGGCGCACCGGCAGGATGGCCTGGTACTCCGGCGAGTCGTACCAGGCGCGGAACGCCTCGCGCGTCGGAAACTCGACGATCACGGTGCGGGGAAAGTCCACGGCGCCCTCGACGACTTCCGGCGTCTCGTCGAACGCCACGATCCGGCCTCCATGGGCGACGATGGTCGGAATCGCCTTCTCGACGTACTGCGCCAGCGCTTCCGGATTCTCGATCCGTCCCTGCGCGACCACGTAGACCGCCATTCGATGCCCCCTGGCTTCGATCAGACGGGGCTGCGCCCCGAACCCCCCGGCGTCCGCTCGCGGGGACCCCTGCGCCCCGCGCCGCTCCCGCCGTGGCGCGCTGTGCGCGCCTTGGCTCACTGCCCGCTGTGCCTGCGATTATACGGCCGAACCGTCACGCGCCAGGGACACGCTACAATCTGGGCGGCATGGGCGCACCGGGGGGACGCGTACAGCACGGGCCGCCGCGATACGGAACTGCGGCAGGGTCGTGACTCGGTTCCGGTACGGATCGCTCGCGCTGGTCGCCCTGCTGGCCGCCGCCCCGGCACGAGCCCAGCAGAACCCCGCCGCACCCTCGCCGCCAGGCGTGTTGCGTGGCACGGTCGCCGTGCTGCCGTTCGCCAACCTCAGCGGCGATCCGACCCACGACTGGATCGGCGACGGCATCGCGGCGTCCCTGATCAACGACTTCGGGCGCCGCCTCGCGCCGCGCCTGGACGTGCTCCCGCGGCAACGGGTCGGCGCGGCGCTCGCCGGCGGCGAGGTCCCGGTCGCGGTGCCCCGCGTCCAGGAGATCGGCCGCAGCCTCGGGGCGCGCTGGGTGGTCTCCGGCAGCCACGAGCGGCTCGGCGGGCGCGTCGCCATCACGGGCCGGCTCATCGAGGTCGCCACCGGCGACGTGACGCGCGGCTCGCGCGTCGAGGGACCACTCGGGGAGCTGTTCGCGCTGCAGGACCGGCTCGCGTCGGAGCTGGTCCCGGACGGCGCGCCGGCCGCGACCCGACCTGCCGCGCCGCCTCCGCGCCGCGCTGGACCGCCGGCTCGTCCCGGGCAGCCGCTGCCCACTGCCGCGCTCCCGCCGGCCGGCGGGGGCGCCGGCGCCGGATTCAGCCTGGCCGGCTCTCCGGTGCTCGACGGTCCGCCCCCGCCGGTGCCCCCCGCGGTCATGGCGCGCGACGAGCGGGGACGGGCCACCGTCCGCGCCGTCCGGGTGGCGGAGCCCCTCCGCCTGGACGGCCGGCTGGACGAGCGCGTTTACGAAGCCGTCACGCCGCTAACCAACTTCATCCAGCAGGTTCCGGACGAGGGCGCGCCGGCCACCGAGCAGACCGAGGCCTGGCTCCTGTTCGACGACGAGAACATCTACGTCGGCGTCCGGGCCCACGACTCGGCGCCGCCCGGCGCATGGGTCGCCAATGACATGCGCCGCGACACGCCGCAACTGCGGCAGAACGACACGGTGGCCGTGATCTTCGACACCTACTACGACCGGCGCAACGGCGTGGCCTTCTACACGAACCCGCTCGGCGCGCGGGCCGACTTCGCCATCACCAACGAGGGCAACCCGAACAGCGACTGGAATCCGGTGTGGGACGTCCGCACCGGCCGGTTCGAGGGCGGCTGGACCGCCGAGATGGAGATCCCGTTCAAGTCGCTCCGCTACCGCCCCGGCGCCGCGCAGGTGTGGGGGTTCCAGATCCGGCGGGTCGTGCGGCGCAAGAACGAGGGCTCCTACCTGACGCAGCTTCCCATCTCGGCCGTCGTGCGCGGCGGGGCGATCGCCGGCATCTTCCGCGTGTCGGACGCGGCCACGCTGGTCGGCCTCGAGGCGCCGCAGGGCGGCCGCACGATCGAGATCAAGCCGTACGCCATCGGCGGCGTCGTCACCGATCTCGAGGCCAGCCCGGCCCGGAAGAACGCCGGCTCGGGGAACGGCGGCCTGGACGTGAAGGTCGGCCTCACGCAGAACCTGACGGCCGACTTCACCTACCGGACCGACTTCGCGCAGGTCGAGGTCGACGAGCAACAGGTGAACCTCACGCGGTTCAACCTGTTCTTCCCCGAGAAGCGCGAGTTCTTCCTCGAGGGACGGGGCATCTTCGAGTTCGCCACCGGCGCGGCAGTCTCCGGCGGCGGGGGGTTCCGCGATCCCAACGCCCCCATCCTGTTCTACAGCCGCCGCATCGGCCTCCAGGACAACCACGTCGTGCCGATCGTCGGCGGCGGGCGGCTGACCGGCAAGGTCGGGCCGTTCGATGTCGGCGCGCTGAGCATCCAGACCGACAGGGACGCCGTCTCGGGCGCCGCGGAGACCAACTTCACCGTGGCGCGGATCAAGCGCGACATCCTGCGCCGGAGCAGCGTCGGCGCTCTCTTCACCAACCGCTCGGTCTCCACGCACGGCGCCGGCGCCGCGCGCACCTACGGTGTCGACGGCACGTTCGGCTTCCACGACAACATCCATTTCCTGGGGTACGCGGCCCGCACGGACACGCCGGGATACCGCGACCGGAACATGAGCTACCAGGGGAAGTTCGACTACACGGGCGACCTGATCGGCGTCATGGTCAACCAGCTGCTGGTCGAGGACAACTTCATCCCCGACGTGGGGTTCGTCCGGCGCGACAACTTCCGCCAGTCCACTCTCCAGTGGCGGATCAGTCCGCGCCCCGACATCGACTTCATCCGCCAGTTCCGGTCCGGCGGCAACCTGGACTACACCTTGACGGCCGATACGTCGCAGCTCGAGACACGCCGGTTCATCCTCGGCGGCGAGGCGGAGTTCGAGAACGGCGACCGGCTGACCTTCACCAGGATGGACAACTACGAGCTGCTGCGCGAGCCGTTCTCGCCGGGCAAGGACGTGACGCTGCCGATCGGCGGCTACGACTTCACCGAGTACTCGCTGACCTACCTGCTCGGCCAGCAGCACCGGGCCAACGGGCAGGTCGCGGTGCGCAGGGGCGGCTATTTCAACGGCGACATCACGTCGGTCGACTTCTCGGGCGGGTACGTGGAGCTCACCCGGCATCTGTCCATCGAGCCGACCGTCTCGTTCAACTGGATCGATCTCCCCCAGGGCTCCTTCCGCACCGACCTGGCGCTGGCGCGCATCAACTACACGTTCACGCCGCGCATGTTCTTCGCGGGGCTGCTGCAGTACAACTCGAGCAATGAAGCGGTCGGAGCGAACCTCAGGTTCCGCTGGGAGTACAGCCCCGGCAGCGAGCTGTTCATCGTCTACACCGAAGACCGCGACACCCTGGGGCTGCGGCCCGACCGCTCGACCTACCTGCGGAGCCGCGGCTTCGTAGTCAAGATCAACCGGCTGTTCCGCCTGTGACGCCGGGGCGGCCGCCAGGGGCGCGCGGGTGGTGTTCACGCAGTACGACATTCCGCTCGAGAATACGCCGGACGGGATGGTGGTGCTCGACGGCAACGGTAGTGGCACGCAAAATTCCGGTGTCGCTTTCCAGGCCCGATTCGTCGATAATGGATTTTCGCAAAAGCGCCTGGTTGCGCTGAGTTCCCAGACTCCGGGATATTGAGGAGGAGCGTTTATGCCAGTCGTCTTCTTTCTATTGCTCGTGACTGTATTACCGACCCAACACCCGGCGACTGCTGCGCTGCAAGCCCAGGAGAGCGGCGCTCCAGGGACGTCGGCTCTGGATTTCGAGTACTACAGGACCAGGGTGGAGCCCATCTTCTTGGCCAGGCGCAACGGAAACACCCGCTGCGTCTCTTGCCACAGCAAGGGTACGCCCATGCGCCTGCAGGAGCTCTTGCCTGGGACTACCACCTGGAACGAGGAGCAATCGCGAAGAAACTTCCAGGTTGTCGAGCTGCAGGTGGTTCCCCGCAACCTCACTCAGAGTAGACTACTCGTGCATCCGCTTGCGTCCGAAGGGGGCGGCACTTTCTACCACAGTGGGGGCAAGCACTGGACCTCGTTTCTCAACGAGGAGTGGCAGACGATTGCCAATTGGGTGTGCGGGCGGAGACCCAACGAGGAGATGGTTGAGTTGACCGGTGGGTGCGGAGAGTAGCTGTGGGGTGTTCGATGACCGCGACATTGGTGCGGCGGATCGGAGCAGCTTGCACGCGATTGTGCATCGATGTGGCTCGCGAGGGTCGACCCGACCTGTCGCGTCGCTATGCCAGGGTAATGTCAACCCGTTCTTATTGCGAGGAGCTGACGATGACAACTGTTCATGTGGTTCAGCGCTGTCTGACGCCTTTGGCGATCCTGTTGTTCGCGGTGCCGTTGGCGGCGGCGCAAGACCAGGTTCGGATCCTCCAAAGCAACGCGGCCGGGGACAGGGTGCACATCATTGACCCTGTCACGAACAAGGTCGTGGGAGAGATTCCAGACATCGAGAGGGCCCATGGCGTCACCGCGTCACCCGACGGAAGACGGATCTACGCCGCCAACGAGGCCGACGACACGTTGGACGTGGCCGATTTCGAGACGTTGAAGGTGATCAAGAAGATCCCGCTGTCGGGTCGTCCCAACAACCTCGCTATCAGTCCCGATGGGCGGCGAGTCTATGTGGGGATCATGGAGGCGGTCGGGCACAACCCGGGCGTGGCGGATGTCATTGACACTGCGTCTCTCACCAATGTCAAGAGCATCCGGACGGAAGGGCCCGTCCACAACCTGTATGTCACCCCCGACGGCAAGCACGTGGTGGCCGGCGACCCCAGAAATGGTTGGGTGAGCGTCCTCGATACGCGGACTGAGGCACCCGCGTGGGCGATCAAGATGGACCAGGGCATTCGGCCGATGGCAATCTCGAAGAACCCCGATGGCTCGACCCGTTCGCTCTTCATCCAGGTTGGTAACCACAACGGGTTTGC
The DNA here is from genome assembly GCA_965222265.1 of Vicinamibacterales bacterium. Taxonomy (GTDB): domain Bacteria; phylum Acidobacteriota; class Vicinamibacteria; order Vicinamibacterales; family UBA8438; genus JAAXGX01. The sequence goes on along the minus strand of CBDCTP010000003.1, from coordinate 1,325,224 downwards.
GGTCGTGGATTTCAAGACGCGCAAGGAAACGACTCGAATCAGCCTTCCGAAGTTGCCTCCCGGAAGAACTCCGATCCTGGCAGGCTCCGGTGAATCTCACGGCATAGCTGTCACCGAGGACCAAGAGACGCTTGTGGTCTGCAGCCGGTTGAACAATGCTCTCTACTCCTACTCGCTCCCTGATCTGAAGCTGTCGGGAGCTGCCTATCTCAGCGGCAAGGGCTGTGCCTGGGTGACGGTCACGCCCGACGGCAAGAGCGCGTACGTGGCCGACCCCGTGGGGAACGACACGCTGGTGGTTGACATCCCGTCGATGAAGGAAGTAGCCAGGATCGCGGTCGGGCAGGTGCCGAAGCGCAACTACACCATGGTCATCCCCGCGCGGAGGTGAGACCGGTCCTCGATGAGCCACCCGTCCGGTGTCTTCGCGAAGAGTTCGTAGAGTGGCCCGCCGCCGCTGGCGGCGGCGGGCCGGCGCGCGTCATCAACGTTGAGATCAGCGTGGAGCGGAATATCTTCGCACCACGCTGGCTCTAATCAAATCTGGGCATGGTGGGTGCATGGCTGGGTTGGTACTGCCGGCCGGTCCGCCCGAAACGCAGGAGGAACGAAGATGGCGAAGCTGCACGTGGTCGTCTCGAGCGCGGTCGTGGTGGTGATGTCTCTTGCTTCCCCGGCGGACATGGGCGCCCAGCAGGACGAAACGGTTCCCCGGAATCGAACCACGACCCGTGAAGTCAGACCGTTCACGCCCGTCACGGACGCGGTGCTGCGCAATCCGGATCCCGACGATTGGCTGATGATCCATCGCACGTACGACTTTCAGGCGTACAGCCCTCTGGACCAGATCACGCGGGAGAACGTCGATCAGCTACAACTGGTCTGGATACGGGCAATGGATGCGGGTCCACAGGAGATCCGCCCCCTCGTCCGCGACGGCGTGATGTACGTCGCCCATGCCGGCAGTGACCATCTTCAGGCTCTGGATGCGACGACCGGCGACTTGATCTGGGACTTCACGCGCCAGGCTCCCGAAGATCTGCGTCAGTACGCGACGGTGGGAAATCGGACGCGGAGCATCTCCATCTATGGCAGCCACATCTTGCACCTGACCGCGGACTCCCATCTCATTGCGCTGGATGCGCAGACCGGCGAGCTGGCCTGGGAGAGCCAGTTGGCCGACTACCGTGATGGCATCACGCACTCCTCGGGGCCGACGGTTCTCGAGGGCAAGGTGCTGAGCGGTCGTGCCTGCAGCTCGGCCAACCTCACGTCGCGCTGCTTCATCGCCGCGCACGATTCGAACAACGGCACCGAGCTGTGGCGCATGTACACGGCGGCCGGCGCGGACGAGCCCGGAGGCCAGACCTGGGGGAACGTGCCGACCTCCCGGCGCGGGCACGTATCCCCCTGGGGAGTCCCCGGAAGCTACGATCCGGCCCTCGGCCTCGCCTACTGGGGCATCGCGGTGCCCTTGCCGTTTACGCGGATCATGCGTCGCGGCACGTGGGATGTCGGAGACGGCACGCCGTGTGAGCTCTACTCCAACTCGACCGTGGCCCTGGATGTGAACACCGGCGAGCTCGAGTGGTACTACCAGCACCTGCCTTGCGACGACTGGGACATGGACTTCGTGCAGGAACGCACCCTGATCGACACCGTGGTGAACCCGGACCCGGACGCGGTGATGTGGATCAACCCGAAGATCGCCGGCACGGCCGAAGAGCGGAAGGTCGTGGTGACCATGGGCGAGCCCGGCGGCCTGTTCGTGCTCGACCGCGAGACCGGCGAGTTCCTGTGGGCCACACCGTTCCCCTATACCAGCACGGAGCGGTTCGTCATCAGTGACATCGATCCCGACACAGGCCAGGTCTTCATCAACATGGACCTGGTCGCGAGGGAGCTGGGGCAGCAGTTCATCATCTGCGGGCACAACGTGAAGGGGTGGTGGTCGTGGTCGTACAGCCCGCTGACCAGGCTGCTCTACATTCCGATCAATCGGGCGTGCTTGAACCAGACCGCCAACGAGCGGACAGTTTCGGGGACAGGTCCGCGCTTCACGATCCCGGAGCCAGGCTTCGAGGAAGACGGCCACCTGACCGAGATTCGGGCCATCGACATCTCGACGGGACGCGAAGCCTGGCGCTACACGCAGCGCGCGCCAAACGCCGGGTCGACGCTCGCGACCGGCGGCAACGTCGTCTTCTTCGGTGACCTCCATCGCCGCTTCCACGCCTTCGATGCGGAGACCGGAGAGGTGTTGTGGGAAACGATCCTCGGCAGCCAGATTACCGGGTATCCGGTCACCTACGCCGCTGGCGGCCGGCAGTATCTCACCGTCCCGGTCGGCGGCGGTCTCGGGATGTCCAGGCTGTCGAACTTCGCGCCGGATCTCGAAGCGCCCAGCGGGACGAGCAACATGCTCGTGACCTTTGCGCTCCCGCGGCGCTGACGACTGGCTAGAGGTTGCGTGTCAGTCCCGCAGGCCGAAGACGAACAGCGAGTGGCCCGCGGCGATGGCGACGTACTGGCGGCCGGCGACCTCGTAGGTGATCGGCGCGGCGAGCGTGTTGCCGCCGGTGACGGCGCGCCACAGCAGGTCGCCGGTGCGGGCGTCGAGCGCCTGGAAGTAGCCTTCCCGGCCGCCCACGAACAGCAGGTCCGTGGCCGTGGTCAGGACGCCGCTGTTCATGACGTCGTACGTCTCCCACTGCCACACCCTCTCGCCGGTGAGCGGGTCGAAGGCGAGCACGGAGCCGGAACCGACCGCCGAGGTCCAGGTGTTGACGTGCCCGCGGCCGACGGCCGGCGGCTCCGGCACGCCCCGGACGGGGCTGCGGTTGCGGCTGCCGGTGTAGAGCTGACCCGGCACGTACTCCACCGGCGCGGAGTCGAACACGGTGGCGTAGTCCTCCCACGTGGAGAAGTACATCAGCCCGGTCCGCGGGCTGTACGAGGGCGAGTACCAGTTCGTCCCGCCCTGCTTGCCAGGGTACGTGGGGCGGTCCGGGCCCTGGGGGGTCTGGATCGGCGTGCCGCTGTCGTCGAGCCCTTCCGCCCAGTTGATCCGCGTGAACGGGTTGCCCGTGAGGAACCGGCCGGTCACCCGGTCGAGGATGTAGAAGAAGCCGTTGCGGTTGGCCCACAGCATCGCCTTGACGGTCGTTCCGTTCACGTCGAGGTCAACGAGGACCGGGATCTGCACGGCGTCGTAGTCGTAGCGGTCGCCCGGGGTGAACTGGAAGTACCACGCCAGCTCCCCGCTGTCGGCGTCGAGCGCCACCACCGAGCTGGCGTACAGGTTGTCGCCCGGCCGTTGGTACCAGGCGTAGTCAGGCCCCGGATTGCCGACGCCCCAGAACGTCAGGTTCGTCTCCGGATCGTACGAGCCGGTCAGCCACACGGCGGCCCCGCCGGTCTTCCACGCCTCGGGGTCGCAGTGCTCCATCTCGGGCGTGCAGCGCTCCCAGGTCTCGTGCCCCGGCTCGCCCGGCCCCGGAATGGTGTGGAAGCGCCAGGCTTCCTCGCCCGTCTCCACGTCGTAGGCCGCGATGAAGCCCCGAATGCCCATGTCGCCGCCCGACGTGCCGACGATCACCTTGTCGTTGACCACGAGCGGGGCATGGGTGATCGCGTAGCTGTAGGTGGGATCGGCCACCTGCGTCTTCCAGAGCGGCCCGCCGCTCTTCGCGTCGACCGCCACGACCATGGCATCGACGGTGCCCATCAGCAGCGTGTCGCCGGCAATGGCGAGGCCGCGGTTGCTGAATCCGCAGCACGGCCGCGCGTCGGGCGACGGGACGTGCTCGTAGACCCAGAACACGCGTCCGGTGCGGGCGTCGAGCGCCACGACGTCGTTGGGCGGCTGGGTGAGATACATGATGCCGTCGACCACCAGCGGGGTCGCCTGGAAGTGGTGCGACGTGCGGGACTGGAACACCCACTTCATCTCGAGGTCGCCCACGTTGTCGGGCGCGATCCGGTCGAGCGTGCTGTGCCGCTGGCTGGCGTACGTGCCGGAGTAGGTCAGCCAGTTGCGCGGCTCGTCCGCGGCTTTTACTAGGCGCTCCGCCGTGACCTGCGCGCCGGCCGCCGCGGGCAGCAGAAGAACGAACGCGGCCAATGCGGCAATCGGTCGTCTCATTGCGGCACCAGTCCCTTCAACGTCACGAGATAAGCCAGCAGGTCGGCCAGCTCCGCTTCGCTCAGCGTCTCGGCGTACGACGGCATCGGCGACGCCGCCAGCACGGTCAGCTCCTGCAGGTCGGCCTTGTCCAGGGAGACGAGACGCTCCCCCTCGTCGAAGATCTGGACGGTGTAGGTATCCTCGTTGAGGCGCCGTCCGGTAATCACCTCGCCGTCGCGCGTGACGGCCCGCAGGGGTCGATTGAGCGGCAGCATGGAATCCGTCGGATCGAGCAGCGTCTCGCGCAGCGACCCCGCGCCGCGCACGGCGCCGATCGCCGTGAGGTCGGGCCCCAGGCGGGAGCCCCGTCCCGCTACCCGGTGACAGCTCGCGCAATCGCCCGTGCCCTCGAAGATGGCCTGCCCGCGGCCGGCGTCCCCCAGGGTGACGATGCCTCCATCGTAGTCGCGCATGTTGCGCACGTACGCGATGAGGGCCACCAAATCGGCGTCGGCATAGTTGCCCGGCGGCATCCCGGCCGCGGGGATGCCGTTCGTCAGGATGCGGCGGAAGTTCTGGTCGGTCGAGGCGTGGCGGAACCGGCCGCTCATGAGGTTGACGCCGCCGACCCCGTCGCCTTCCGAACCGTGGCAGTTGGAGCAGAACTCGTCGTAGAGCTGCGCCCCTCGCTCGATGTCGGCGCGCTCGTACTCCCGGGCATACTCCTGAGTCGCCGCGGCGACGACCCCCTGCCCGACCACGCCCGCGACGAGCGCCGCGGCGGCCCATGACGATCGGAATCGCTTCGGCAACGTCCCGCCGGTCATTGCCTCTACGATACCGTCCGCGTCAACCCGTACGTCCCCCACCTGGGGGCGGGACCCCGGTCTCCCCCGGCGGCGCTCCGGCTTCGCCGCGGTCCGGCGGATCAGTGGTGGTGATGGTGGATGGCTTCGTGCTCGGCGTGCGCCTTGTCGCGCTGCACCTTGCGCGCCGCGACCCGCGCCTTCTGCAGGTGGAGCTGCCGCGTCCCATCCGAGTCGACGGCAAACAGCGACCACTGGCGGTCGAGCTCGCGCCGCTGGCACGCCGGGCAGGCGCCCGGGTCGTCGCCCAGCACGAGGCGCTCGAACTCGTGCCCGCAGCCCCGGCACTTGTATTCGTAGATCGGCATCGTCCGTCCCCCTGCTGGCTCCTAGCGTACCGCGGCGGCCTTCGCGTCGTCCGCGCGCGCCCCGGCCAGGATGCCGATCAGGCCGTAGTTCCCCTCGTGGCAGGCGTACTCGAAGATCGGTCCCTCGATCTTCTGCATCGGAATCATGGCGGTCCAGGGGCTCTCGAACCGGGTCGCGTCGTCGACGGTGAACTCGTAGTGCATCAGCTCCGGTCCGACGCGGGTGAACCGCTCCACGAGCCGCGCATGCTCGCTCGAGCCGCGCATGCTCGTCTTGGCGGTGAAGTTCGTGGTCGTCACCACCAGCGTGTCACCCTCCCAGTGCCCGCGCGAGTCGCCCGGCAGCTGGCGACGGCAAGCGCGGTGAGCAGTACACCGCGGTGCGACATCTCGAACCTCCCGGTCCGGCAACCCGCGGCGGAACCTCCGCCACGAATTATAGCGTCCCGCAGCGGCGCGCCGGCGGCGCGCAGGGACGGGGGGTACCGGCTACCGATCGCCGCGCTTGGCGACGGAAAACCGTGCTTGCGATCCCTGCAAGCGCGTGCTGCCGCCGGCCGCGGACAAGCTCGCCGCCCCGGAGCGGGCGGCGTCGTCGAAGATCTCGATGTCGCCGTCCGCCACGCGGCGCCGCACGGTCTCCCGCTCCGCGTCCTGCGTGGCGATCTGCCCTTCCTTGCGCGGACCGAGGCGCAACACCCTACCGCGCGACAGCGCGATCTTCAGCGGCCGCCCGGTCTTGTTGAGAACCGTCTTCATGGCTGGTCTCTCCGCAGGCCGACGATTATAGCCCGGCTATTCGACGATCTCGGTCCGCGGAGCCGCGACCTCGACGACGCGCGCGTCCCGCTCGGTGCCGCGCCGCACCACGAGATCGTAGGCGCCGTACGGCACGCCGGAGAGGGTGAACCGCCCCTCCCGGTCGGCGACGGCGGCGAACGGGCTCGACGTGACGCTGACCATGGCGGCCATCTCCTGATGCACGTTGCAGCGGACCGCGTAGTCGCCGGCGCGGTCGAACCGGTGATCGAAGGTCCCGCCGAGAATCGGCATGCCCACGTTGAAGATGGTCACGCCGCGCTCGTCGGTGACGTTCACGTTGTGCAGCTCGTTCTCGCTGTTCTTGAACCGCACCACCTGCCCCTCGCGCACCACCAGCAGCCGCGGGATGAACGTACGGCCGTACTGATCCATCTCCGCCGGCGCGGCGGGCAGCGGAATCTCGAGCGGCGCATGCGGCTCGAGCGTGACGATTGGCGTGGCTGCGCCGGGCCGCCGCTCGAGACGGCCGGCAACCTCGCTGGTTCCAGGCGCCGCCGGAGGCGCCTGTTCCGGGACCGGCTGCGGCGCATCGGCCGGGGCGTTCCGGCAGGCCCCGGCCCCCAGCGGCAGCGTGCCCAGCATCACGAACACCCCGCACGCCGCACGCGCGCGTCCCAGCGACCCGCCCATGGCGCTGGATCGTACACCGTGTCCGCGCAGCCGGGGCGCCGGCCCCCACGGAGGCGGCTGACGCGCGGCCGGACAACGGCCGATACAACGGGCGGAGGACTTCGCCATGCCGACCAGCCTTTCCCGTCTCGCCGTCTGCGCCGGATCGATTCTGTTCTGCGCCAGCGCCTGGAGTGCAGCGACCGAGGTGTCGCGCGCCCAGGAGCCGTCCCCGCGGGGGGCGCTGCACCGCCTGACGGTGGGCGGGACCGCTGACCGGGTGGTCATCGAGATCGCGAGCGACCTCGCCATCGCCGGCCGGCTGCAGACCGTCGGGACGCCGCCGACGCGGCTGTTCGTCGACCTGCCCGACATCGTGCCGGAGGTCCCGGACGTCACCGACGTCAACCTCGGGGCGGTGCGGCGCGTGCGGGTAGCGCTCAACCGGGCACGACCGCCGGTCACGCGCGTGGTGCTCGACCTGGAAGAAACGGCCCGGTACCGGCTGGAGCAGGGGCCGACGCCGCACGAGATCCGGATCACCGTCGAGCCCGACCGGCCGCTGCCGGCAACGCGCGCGGAACCCCTGCGCGGTGCCGGCGCGAGCGGGTCGTACCGGGGCAGCGCACGGCCCGCGCCAGGCGCGCCCGGCGAGGCTCACCGTCCGGTTCCGGCACGCGGCGCCGCGGCCCGGCCGGGCTGCCGGGGCGGCCGCCTGCCGGGAGGCGCCTGCGGCGGTCCGCTCAACCCGGCGACGACTTCCTACTCGGCCTGGTTCAGCGGCGCGGTCCGCACGCTGGCGCGTCTGATCGAGCAGACGACCAACGCGCGTCCGAGTGCGGCCGGGGATCCCCGTGACGACGAGCGGATGGTGTTCGAATGGAGTGCGTTGCAGGACTACCTGACCACCGGCGACCCGCCGCCGACGCTCGAGGCGGCTCACGCGCTGCTGCTCACCGCCGGCGCCGTGGGCCACGCGGCCGTCACGATGGCGCGCGAGCACCTGAGCGCCGCCGATCTGCAATCGGCCGTCGCGGGCGCCGCCATGCTCCTGCGACAGGCGGAGCAGCTCGCGGCGCCCGACGCCGCCGGCGACCCGGCCGCGCCGGGCGGCTAGCACCACGGACTGCTAGTGCATCATGGAGTAGAGCAGGACGTTGATTCCCAGCCCGTACCCGTCGGGCGAGAAGCGCTCGAAGAACCTGGGATCCTCGGCTTCCCGCTCCCAGGCGTCGGCGACGTCCGTGTTGTGCGACATGACCACGAGCAATCGGCCGTGCTCGTCCGCAATCGCGCGAAAGTGCGCTTCCCGGCTGTCGTAGCCGCGCTCCGACGTGGTGCGCCCACCGACGCCGTACCAGAACTGGATGGCCGTGATCTGCGGCACCTCGAGCACGTGCATCTGCGTGCGGAACAGCGGGTGGCTCAGGGGCACGTCCCTGACCGGATACTGCGACGGCGGGAGCACGCGCCCGATCTCGCGCTCCCAGTGCACCCACGCGCGGGAGCCCCAGAAGTCGTCGACCCAGAGGAACCCGCCCTTGAGCAGGTACTCCCGCAGCCGGACCACTTCCTCGTTGCTGAAGCCGATCGTGCCGACGTCGGCGGCCATCGTGAACGGACAGTTGAACAGCGCGTCGTCCGTGAAGCGGACGACCCAGTGGTTCGGCTCCCCGCGGTCGTCGACGCTCACACGCGCGGTGGTCAGCTCGGAGAACCGGATCATGAGGTTGATGCCCGCATACGGGTAGTCGGTGGCCCACCCCATGCCCAGATGCTCGTAGCGCACGCTGTTGAACATGATCTTGCAGAACGCGAAGTCGCGGTCGGGCAGGCTCGGCGGGGGGAATCGCGCCGGGAAATTGCCCTCCATGAAACGCCACTGCGCGTGCGCGACCGACAGGCCGGCGGCCACTGAAACCGCCGCCGCGAGCAGACGGAACGACCAGCGCTTTCTCACGCGCCCCTTATAGCACGAAGTCGCCCCGCGAGTCTGCGCCGTCCGCCGGTGAAGAACTCCGCCAGGCGCGCACGGCGCGCCTCGGCGGGAGCGGCGCGGGGCGCCGGGGTCCCCGCAAGCGGACGCCGGGGGTCCGGGGCGCAGCCCCGTCTGATTGAAGCCCGCACGGCGCGCCCCGGCGGGAGCGGCGCGGGGCGCCGGGGTCCCCGCAAGCGGACGCCGGGGGTCCGGGGCGCAGCCCCGTCTGATTGAAGCTACCGCGTGAGGCCGAAGCCGCGCAGCGTCGCGGGGGGGTTGAGCAAGCCGTAGCCGAACTCGGCGTCGCGCCCGGGCGGCCCGAGATCGACGGCGAAGTACTTGATGGCAGCCTCGATGGCGGCCGGGTCCGTGATGCCCTGCGTCATCAGCAGAGCCGCCATGCCCGCGACGTGGGGCGCGGCCATCGACGTGCCCTGCACGCCGACGATGCGCAGGACATCGAAGCGGGGCGGGCCGTACTGCTCCGGCGGCAACCGGAACGTCCGGATGGCCCGGTAGTCGAGCGTCTGCTGCAGGACGGCGCTGCGGCTGTGGGGGCCCGGCGGATCGAGGTCGCCGCCGGGAGCGGCGATCTCCACGTAGCGGCCCACGCTCGAGTAGGAGGCTCGCGCGAGCCGGTGGTTGACCGCGGCGACCGCCATGACGCCATCAATCCCGCCGCCCGACGCCGCCGGATAGATCGGGACGTTGCCGAATCCGAACTCGTTGCCGGCAGCGATGGCGACGAATGCGCCGCGGTCGACCGCATGGCGGAGCGCGTCCACGATCAACGGGGACGGGGACGCCCCCCCGAGGCTCAGGTTGATCACCCGCGCGCCGTGCCGCACGGCATGGAGGACCGCCTGGGCCACGTCCACGTCGGTGGCGCCGCAGCATTCGTCGACCGCTCCGAAGATTAAGTCCCACGGACCGCTGATCACCTTGAGCGGCATGATCCGCACGTTGAACGCCACGCCGGCCACGCCCACGCCGTTGTCCGTGAGCTGGCCCACCGTGCCGGCGACGTGCGTGCCGTGACCGTCGAAGTCCAGGGGATGCTCGTCGCCCCAGACGAAGTCGAACGGGGCCACGAAGCGGCCTGTACCGCTCAGATCCGGAGCCGCGGCGAACGGGACCGTCACGGCTCCGAGCGCCGGATAGCGGGTCTCGCCGATGCGAAACGCCCGGGCGTTGAAGTCCACGTTGCGATCCTCGAACGCGACTCCGGTGTCGATCACCGCGACGACGACCGCGTCGCTGGCGCCGCCGTTGATGTCCCACGCCCGCGCCATGTTCAGGATGGCCAGGTTCCATTGCTGGGCGAAGTAGGGATCGTTCGGCACGAACAGCGGCTGCCGCAGGTACGACGCCTGCGCGTACTCGATGTCCGGCCGCGCGGCCAGCGCCCGCGCCACCGCCTCGGGGTCGGCGCCCGGCTCGAGCTCCAGGACGTCGGCGCCGGCGAGGCGGGGGCGCGTCAGCCCGCGCACGCCGAGCGCCCGCAAGTAGGGCGCCGCCGCTTCGGGCACGGCAGGCGGGACGAACTTGACGACGACCTCCCCGGGCACGTACCGCGGGTGTGCGGGCGAGCCGCCGGGCTCCGGCGTGATTGCGAGCCCCGGGTCAGGGCGCCGCGCCGCAGGTTCGTAGCCGCCGTCGACGGCCCTGACGGCGGCAGCCGCGACGACGCGGGAACCGGACCCGACCACCGCCGTCTGGCCCAGACCGGCCTGCCGGGACCCGAGCAACAGAACGCCGGCCAGCACGGCCAGCGCCGCCACGCGCGCATCAGGGGCTCGTCGCGCGCCGGCCACGTCAGTATCCCACCGACAGCTTGACCCGCAACGTCAAGCCTCCCAGGTCGGTCTCGCCGAACGCGGCGGCGGCGCCGGCCTCCCCGAGGGCGTTCGGAACCCAGGTCCACTGCCCCTCGCCGCCGAGCCGCAGCCAGGGCAGCAGCGGCGTCTCGACGCCCCCCAGGACATGGTAGCTGCGGTGGGTCTCCCGCACCTCGTCGCCGTAGGGCGGGCCGAGCGGCGGCACGACGGCCTCCGCGGGGGCCTCCGACGGCCGGCCGGCGTGGGGTCCGAACGGGGCCACCTCGCTGAACCGGTACAGTCCCATGCCGCCGCCGCCGTAACCGGCCAGGCGCCAGCGGCCGCGCGGGCCCATCCGGTAGCCGGCCGTGACCTGCACCGGCATGATCGCGATCCGGTTGGGGATGCCCAGATCGAACACCCGGTCCTCGAAGACGAATACCCGCCGGCCGGCGACCGCGTAGCGCTCCAGGCTCCCCTGGACGAACAGGCGGGCGACTCCGATCTGCCCACCGCCACCGTAGACGGCGCCGCCGGGGCGGCCGGTGAGTGCCGCGAAGCTCTCGTCCGCCGCGAACCGGAGCAGGCCGGCCTGCACGAAGCCGCGGACCGCTACCTGCCCCGCGGCCGGCGTCGCCCGCACGGTCCCCAGGAGGACGAGCGCGGTGCAGATCCCGATCCAGCGGGCAGGGCCGGCGGCGGACGGGCGGCGCGGGATCACGCGATCCCGTCCCGCTCCGCGGGCACCCAGGCGTCGCCCCAGCGGGTCTTGCGGGCCGCACGATAGTCGCTGCGCCCGGTCCGCTCCACCGTCTCGTCCCACAGGCCATCCGTCCGGCACAGCCGCAGGGTCACTCGCCCGGGCGCCAGCCGGGGCCGCCGGATCACACGGGCCGGCGCGGGCACGGCGGCGCCGCGCACCACCACGACGTAGGCATACTTCTCGTCCTCGTAGGCCAGCGCGCCCCGCTTCAGTCCGCGCTGCAGGGCGGTGCGGTTGAGCCGCGCGGCAAAGTGGCACCAGTCGTCCGGCGGCAACGGACAGGCGGCGGCGTGCGGGCAGGGCGCGACGATGCGGGCGCCCCGGGCAATCAGTCGGTCGCGCGCCTCCAGGACGCGGCGGAACCCGGCGGCCGAGCCCGGCTCGATGATCGCGAACGCGCCGCGCGACGCGGCCCAGCCGTCGTCCACCACCTGTCGGCGGCGCGCAGCGTCCAGCTCGCCGAGCAGATAGCCGGCAACCACCAGGTCGTGCTGCGGCGCGGCCGCGAGGCGACCGGTATCGCCGGTCCACCAGACGGTGTCGACCCGCGCCGCCAGTTGCGCGCCCCGCAGCAGGCGGTCGCCCAGCGCGACCATGGCCGGATCCGGCTCGATCAACGTTGCACGGGCCAGCTCGTCGAGCTCCGACCACGCCGCCCACAAACAGGTCGCCGGGCCGGACCCGACGTCGAGCACGCTCTCGACGCGCAACGCGGGACAGCGGCTACGGAGCTCCCGCAGCACCGCCGACGCGGCGCGGTAGGTCGCCGGCATGCGCGCGGCCGCATAGGCGAGTCGATCGATCTCGCTGCGGGCACCGGCGGGCCGCGGGGCGTGGGGCCCGCAGCCGCGATACGCGGCCGACAGACGGTCGGCGGCCACGCGCAACGCGTTGAGGCTGACTCCCCGGATGGCTTCGTCGACGGCCCGGCGGAGCTCGAGCGGCGGTAACCGATCGGCAATCACGTGAACGGATCAGCCTCCGGGCGCGGTACCAACCGCTACACTGTACCATCCCGACGGAGCCGGACCGTGACCGTGCCCCCCGCCGCCGCCGCCGAACCCGCGCCGACCGATGCGCCCGGCAAGCTCGCCGTGCTCCTCGAAGGGGGCGGCGCCCGCGCGGCGTATCAGGTCGGCTACCTGCGCTGGATCGCGCGCAACGTCCCCGATGTCGACTTCCCGATCCTGACCGGAATCTCCGCCGGCGCCATCAACGCCGCGCTCCTGGCCTCCGCCACCGGCACGCAGGCCGACGCCATCGAACGGTTGGCCGCCCTGTGGCGGACGCTGACGGTCGACCAGGTCTTCCGGGTGGATGCCGCCCTGCTCGGCCTCGTCGGCCGGTGGGGCCTGCGGCTGGTATCCGGCGGCGCGGCGATCGCCCCGCAGGTGCGCGGGCTGGTCGACACGGCCCCGCTCGAGAAGACCCTCGCGTCCGTCTTCGACATCCGGCCCGGCACGCGGGAGATCGGCGGCATCGCCGAGCGCCTGGACGCCGGCCGCCTGGCGGCGCTCGCCATCGTCACCAGCAACTACGGGACGGGCCAGTCGGTCGTCTGGATGCAGGGGCGCGACCTCCCGGCGTGGGAACGGCCCGACCGGCGGAGCCGGGTGACTCGCATCACCCTCGACCACGTGCTGGCGTCAGCGGCGCTGCCGCTGTTCTTCCCGGCGGTCGATCTCGAAGGGGGGTGGCACGGCGACGGCGGGATCCGGCTCATGGCGCCCTGCTCCCCCGCCATCCACCTGGGCGCCGACCGCATCCTGGCACTGTCGACGCGCTACCGGGCAAGCCTCGACGAAAGGGACGAGCCGACCGTATACGGCTACCCGCCGCCGCTGCAGATCGCGGGCCAGCTGCTGAACGCCATCTTCCTCGACGACCTCGACAACGATGCACGCGAGCTCGACCGGCTGAACCGGCTGCTGCGCGACCTGCCGCCGGCCAGGCGCCGCGGGCTGCGGCCGATTCAACTGCTGGTCGCCCGTCCCTCGCGGGACCTCGGCCACCTGGTCGCGCGCTTCGAGCCCAGGCTGCCGCCCGTCTTCCGCTACCTGACCCGCAGCCTCGGGTCGCGCGAGACGTCGAGCCCCGACCTCCTCAGCCTGCTCGCGTTCGACCCCGGCTACCTGAGCACGCTCATCGACCTCGGAGAGGCCGACGCGGCGGCCCAGGGCGAGAAGATCCGGGCGTTCATCGAGCCGTCTACGGGAGGCTGAAGGCCACCCACTGCGCCGGCTCGTCGATACCCTCGATCGAGACGACGACGTACTGCTGCCCCTCGTGCATGTAGGTCATCGGCGCGCCGGTGGTGCCGCCCGGCAGCTCCATCTCCCACAGCACGTCGCCGGTCACCTTGTCGTACGCCCGGAACCACGGCTCGCCGTAGTTGGTCACGATCTCGAGCGGCATGCCGTCCGGGATGCGGTCCCGGCCCCGCTCGGCGCGTGCCCGGTTGCCCTCGCCGATGAAGAGCAGCGATCGGGTGAGCAGCGGCGACGGCCGGCCCGGCCAGCCGAGGCGGCCCAGGTTCAGGTGCGCGATGGCCGGGTGGTTGCGCGGGCCGTGCCCGTTCGGCACCATCCAGACGATCTCGCCGCGCTTCATGTCGATCGCGGTGATGCGCCCGTACGGCGGCTTGAAGAGCGGCAGACCCCGCGGACCGCCGATCCACAGGCGGGTGCCCTTGACGTAGCTCAGGTTGGTGCGGTCCGGATTCCCTTGCAGGATGTCCGCCACGAAGGGCGCGGTGATCGACGGCACGTACAGGTAGCCGGTCTCCGGGTCGTACGCTCCGCCCTGCACGTCCGAGCCGCCCTGCGAACCGGGTAGCTGGATGGTCCCGAGGTTCGAGTCGTTCCGCACGGTCGGCGGCATGAACATCGGCCCCATGGTGTAGCGGCTGACGATCTCCAGCGCCTCCTGGTGCAGCTCGGGCGTGAAGTCGATCAGGTTCTCGACGGTTGCCCCCTGGCGGTCGAACGCCGGCGGCTTCGTGGGGAACGGCTGCGTCGGCGAGGTGACCTCGCCGGGCGTGTCCGACTGCGGCACCGGGCGCTCCTCGATCGGCCACAGCGGCTCGCCGGTGGCGCGGTCGAAGGCGAACGCGAAGGCCTGCTTGGTCAACTGGACCACCGCCTTCGTGATGCCCGGCCGCCCCTCGACCTCCAGGTCCATGAGAATCGGCGCCGTCGGCAGGTCGTAGTCCCACAGGCCGTGGTGGATGGTCTGGAAGTGCCACACGCGCTCGCCGGTCGCCGCGTCGACGCAGACGATGCTCTGGCCGTACAGGTTGTCGCCCACCCGGTGGCCGCCGTACATGTCGCTCGTCGGCGACGTGACCGGCAGGTACACGTACCCGAGCTCGGGGTCGGCGCTCATCAGCGACCAGACCGGGGCGTGCCCCGAGTACTCCCACGAGTCGTCCTCCCAGGTGTCGGTGCCGAATTCGCCCGCCCGCGGGACGGTGTGGAACATCCAGCGCAGCTCGCCCGTCCGCACGTCGAACGCCCTGACCGGCGCGCGCACCGCTTCCCTGGTGATGAACGTGTCGGTCATCGACTGGCCCATCACGACGATGTCGCCGACGACCAGCGGCGCCCCGGTCCAGCGGTAGCGCGCCTCCGGGTCGAGCCCGATGGTCATGAGCACACGGCCACCGTCGCCGAAATCCGGGTACGGCGCGCCGGTCTTCGCGTTGAGGGCGATGAGGTACTGGCCGCGCTGCACGAGGATGCGCGCGTCGCTGCCGTCGGTCCAGTAGCCGACGCCGCGGGTCTCCGCCCCCCGGTAGCCCTGGGGCGCCGGATCCATCGGCTCCTGGATCCAGATGGTCTCCCCCGTCGCCGGGTCGAAGGCCTCGGCCAGGCCGACCGCGTTGGACCCGTAGAGGATGCCGTCGACCATCAGCGGCGTGTTCGTCAGGTTGTTCGTATAGGTGAGGTTGGGCACCCGCTCGAGGATGCTCTGGTCCACCGCCGGCCGGGTCCACGCGATCCGCAGGCTGCCGACGTTGTCGGTGTTGATCTGATCGAGCGGCGCGTACTTGGTCGCCCCGATATCGCCGGCGTAGTGCTTCCACTCGCCGTCCGCGGCGCCCTGCTGGGCGCCCGCCGGCGGAGCGGTCAGCGCAGCGAGGACGGCGAGCCCGGTGATGACCGACCCGACGCGGATCTTGCCATGGCGCATCTCAGTTCCTCCCGTCAGGGTGATGATAAGAGATCTCAGGCCTGCAGCGGCGTCCCCGCAGCGCCGGGAATCCGCTTCACGATCCCGCTGTAGGTGAGCAGCACGCGACCGCCGGCGACGAGCTGTCCCCGCACGAAGGCGAGCGACCGCGTGCGGCGCACCACCTCCCCGGACGCCTCGATCAGGTCGCCCGGCATGCCGGCCGCGACGAACTCGTTGTGGAACGAGACCGTGACGCAGCGCTCCCCCGGCTGGTCCCACACGGCGGTGAGGCACAGCGCGAAGTCCGCGAAGGTCATCAGCATGCCGCCATGCAGCGTCCCGCCCGTGTTGCGGTGGCGCTCGTCGGCCTGGAAGGCGAAGAAAATCCTGCCATCCTCGACCCTGTAACCGAACGGGCCGACGAGGTCCTCGAATGGATCTTCGTACTCGTACGGGCGGTAGCCGGGCGGCAGCGACGGGCTCATCGGCGGGTCACGACTCTCTCGGCACCATGTTAGCGAAAGCGCGGGCGGCTCCTCAGAAGAGGGCCGGCAACGAGACGAGACCGACGGTGTAGAGGCCGTACAGCATCAGCAGCGCAATCCCCGCGCCGCGGCGGATGAGCCCGAACCTCAGCACCGCGCCGACGATCGCCAGAAAGAAGATGCCGAGCCACGGAAACCCGTAGCGCTGGCTGAAGGGATCGAGCGCGAGCGGCTGGATCGTCCCCGAGAGGCCGACGATGAGGAACAGGTTCAGCACGTTCGCGCCGACGATGTTCCCGAGCGACAGGTCGGGCACGCCCTTGCGCGCCGCGGTAACGCCCGTCACGAGCTCCGGCACGGAGGTCCCGATGGCGATGATCGAGAAGCCGATGATTGCCGAGGGCACGCCGAGCGCCACGGCCAGGTCCTGGCCCGAGGTGACCAGCAGGCGGCTGCCGAGCAGGACGCAGACGCCGCCGAGGGCGAACCAGCCGATCGGCCCGCCCAGCCCGCCGGCAGCCCGGTCGTCCGCCGTCTCCGGTCCGGATTGCCGCCGCGCCCGGAGGATGCCGACGAGATCCCAGGCGAGATACGCCGCCGCCCCGGCCAGCAGCAGGATGCCGTAGACCCGCTCCATCGACCGGTCCCAGGAGAATGCCACGACGAGCACGCCGCCGGCGACCATCCACGCGGCGCGCCGGATGAAGTCGGCCCGGTCGACCTGCACCGGCATGATGAGCGCCACGGTGCCGACGATGAGGCCGATGTTGCAGATGCAGGAGCCCACCGCGTTGCCCAGCGCGATGCCCGAATCGCCCATCCACGCGGCGGTGGCCGACACCACGAGCTCGGGCGCCGTGGTCGCCAGGCTCACCAGCGTGCCCCCGATGACGAAGCGCGGGATCCGGAGCGCGCGCCCGATCTGGATGCTGGAGTCGACGAACAGATCGCCCCCCTTCGCCACGAAGGCGAACCCGAGGGCGATCAGCAGGATGTCGGTGAGCACGATTCGTTACCGTTCCTCCCCCTACAACCCGAGCCACAGCACGGCCGCGCCGCTCGCGGCGACGACCAGACCCGCGGCGACGTCGGCGTGGCGGCCGATGCGGCGGGCACCGATCAGGCCGACCCCGCGGTGAGCGGCGGCGACCGCGGCCAGCATCACCGCGACCGTCAGCAGCCCGAAGACACCGACGACGGCCGCGACGACCAGCCAGTCGCCGGCCACGCCGGGCACGACCATGAGCGGGATGAGCGGCTCGCACGGGCCGAGCACGAAGACGACGAACAGCGCCCACGGCGTGACGTCCGGCCGCCCCGCGTCTCCGGCGGCCGGGTGTGCGCGGTCCCGCCGGCGGAGACGCCGCCAGACCGCCCAGGCGGCGTACGCCAGGCCGAAGCCGATCAGCAGCGCCGCGGCCAGCTCGCCGCGCGCCGACTCGAGCCACAGCAGCGCGTCGGTCGCGATGCCCAGCCCGACGCCGAGCGCACCGATCGCGACGGACGACGCCACGTGCCCGGCGCCGCAGACCGCCGTCACCAGCAGCGTGCGGGCGAGCGTCCAGCCGCGGGCGCGACCGAGCGCCACGAACGGCAGCGAATGGTCCAGTCCGAGGAGCGCATGGACGACCGCCAGCGAGGCGGTCGTCCCCAGGAGCAGCGTCGTGGCGTGGAACGGATCGGGCATCGGCGGCACGCAGCGCGTGCGGCGCGGGGCCGCACGTTACACTATCGTCAAGTCGTTCTCCGGACGTCCGGGCGACCGACCATTATGACGCCTCTGGACGCGAAGGTCACCCGCCTGCGCGCGCTGCTCGCCAATCTCGAGGGCGTGGTCGTCTGCTTTTCCGGCGGCGTCGACTCCACGTACCTGCTCGCCGAAGCGGTCGGCGTGCTCGGCGAGCGGGCCGTCGCGCTCACGGCCGTCTCACCCAGCCTCGCACCCGAGGAAGGCGCCGCCGCGCGGCGGATGGCCCGCGCCCTCGGCGCGCGGCATCTGCTCGTCGAGACCTTCGAGCTCGATGATCCCCGCTACGCGGCGAATCCCGTGAACCGCTGCTACTTCTGCAAGACCGAGGTGTACGGCCGGGCCGTGGCCGAGGCACGGAAGCTGGACGCGGCGCACGTCCTCGACGGGTTCAACCGCGACGACCGGGCCGACTGGCGGCCGGGGCGCCAGGCCGCGCGCGAGCTCGGCGTGCGGTCGCCGCTCGACGAGACCGGCTTCACCAAAGCCGACATCCGGCAGGCGGCCCGGCGGCTGGATCTGCCGGTCTGGAACAAGCCGGCGCTGGCCTGCCTGTCGAGCCGCTTCCCCTACGGGACGCCCGTGACGCCCGAGGGGCTGACCCGGGTGGCTCGCTGCGAGCGGGTGCTGCGCGCGCACGGCTTCTCCGTCTGCCGCGTGCGCCACTTCGGGCCGCGGGCGCGCATCGAGGTGGCGCCGGAGGAGGTCGCCAGGCTGCGCGACCCGGTGCTCCTGGCCGACGTGACCGCGCGCTTCCGGGCCGCCGGGTTCGACGAGGTCGACGTCGATCCCGACGGCTACCGCCGGGGCGCCCTGAACGCGACCACGCCGGCGGGCTAGCCGGCCGACACCTCGCGGAACATCTCCTCGACCGGCACGATTCGCACCCGCTCCGGGTTGAACGGCACCTGCTGGGAGACGATGCCCTCGTCCTCGGCCAGCACGTCGTCGCTCACGGTGGTGTTGTACGTGGGCGGCGACGGCTCGTTCGCCAGGAGCCGCTCCAGCAGGTCTTCCGCATCCGTCGTCACGATTGCCGCGGCCAGGTTGTCGTACTGCAGGTGGCGGCGGATCGCTCCGTTCACGTCATCCAGGGTCAGTTGCGGCAGCCGCTGCTGGATCTCGTCGATCAGATAGCCGGTCCCGTAGAAGCGCGCGTCCATCACGTACCCCAGACGGCGGCTCGCGGTTTGCACGTAGAGCCTCGAGTAGTTGATCAGGAACTCCCGCGTCGCCTCGAAGTCCGCCGCGCTCAAGCCGTCGTCGACCAGCACCTGCAGCTCGCGCAACGCCTGGCGCAGCGCGAAGTGCGCGTTGTGGTGCGGAACCGGGCGGATCCAGATGCTGAAGAACTGCTGCTGCCGCGGGATGTTCGGCACCGGAAACCGCGAGCCCCCGGCCTGGATGAAGTTCTCGATGTACGAGTAGTCGCCGTAGTTCAGGCCGCGCTGGCCGCGCATCTTGTTCATCAGCAGGCCGTTGAACGTGCGGTGCTCGCCGAAGTACGAGTTGGCCACGAGCAGAGCGTAGAAGTCGTCGTCGGCCCGCGTCAGGTCGAGCGGAAAGCCAATGGAGATAGCGGTCGCGATCGCCCGCTTCTCGACCACGAGCACCTCGACGCCGGAGAGCTCGCGCGGCGCCGGCAGCGCCGCAGGCTCCGGGCCGCCCGCCGGCAGGCCCGCGGCGAGGTCGGCCTCCACCTGCTGCACGAAGCCGGGCGGGTAGCCCCCGGCGGCGCCGACGAGAAAGTTGTCCCGGGTGTAGCGGCGGGCGTGGAAGTCGCGGACGTCCTCCAGCGTGATCGCGCCCAGGCCCAGCTCGGTCCCGAGCTCGGGCGATTCGTACGGATGGCCCCGATACAGCAGCGCGTTGAGCGCCTGCTTCCCGAGCTCCTCGTCGTTGTTGCCGCGCAGCGTGGCCACCACGCCGTTCCTGAGCTGCTCCCGGTTCCGCTCGAAGTCCGCCTCGTCGAAGCGCGGCGAGACGATGAGGTCGCGCACGATGCCGTAGAACGGCTCCAGATAGTCGCGGTGCACGCTGGCGACGATCGTCGTCGTCTCCTTGTCGTACTGGGCGGCGACGGCAGCCGACCAGGGATACAGCGTCCGGGTCAGCTCCTCGTAGCTCAGCGCGCCGGTACCGCCCTGGCCGATCATCAGCGCCGTCAGCGCGTTGAGCCCGTTCCTGCCCGGGGGATCGTCGATCGATCCCGCCCGAAAGGCGATCCGCAGGGTGACGAGCGGAGAGTCCGGCATCCGGAGTCCGACGCTCGTCGCCGACGACTCCTCGGACGGCGTCTCCGCGCAACCCGTGCCGGCCGCACAGAGCGCGGCGAGGGCCGCGGCGCACAACAATCTATTCATCGGCGTCCTCCTGCTGCAGCGTGACCACGGTCCGGTTCGTCTCGGGAAAGTACGTGGTGGCCACGTGCTGGATGTCGTCCGGCGACACCGCGTCGTAGAGCCGGTACACCCGGTTGACCGTTTCCGGGTCACCGGTCAGTTGCAGGTAGTGGGCGAGGGTTTCGGCCACGTCGCCCGGGTTGTCCAGGCCCATGGCGAACCGGTACCGCATGTGGGACTTCGTGGCGGCCAGCACGCTCTCGTCGACGGTCTCGACCTTCAGGCGCTCGATCTCCGCGATGATGGCGTCACGCACGTAGTCGACCCGCGCGGGGTCGGTCACGCGGGCGATGATCGTGAACAGCGGCGGGTCGCGATGGTCGACCGCGCCGCCCGCCAGCACGTCGACGACCTGCTCCTCCAGGTACAGCTTCCGGAAGAGCGGCGAGGTCTCCGCGAACAGCAGCTGCGACAGGACGTCGAGCGCCGGCATGTCGATGGTCTGGTCCGAGAACGCCGGCGCGTGATATCCCAGCATGAGAAACGGCAGCGTCGGATTGGGCCAGGTCACGCCGTCGCCGCGCTCGCGGGTCTGCGGCGGCTCGACGGGAATCTGCGGCTCGAAGTCTCCCGGCTGCCAGCCGCCGTAGTACTGCTCGACCAGCCGCTCGAGCTCGCCGCTGTCGACGTCGCCCACGACCACGATGAAGCTGTTGTCGGGCCGGTAGTAGCGGTCGTAGAACTCCAGGCTGTAGTCGTAGTTGTCCGGCATGGCCTGGATGTCCGGCAGCAGCCCGATGGTGGTGTGCTTGTAGGGATGGAACAGGAACGCGCGGTCATGCAGGCGTTCGCGAAGCAGCGCGACCGGGTTCGAGAAGTTGAGGTTGTACTCGCCGAGAATCGCGCCGGCCTCCGTCCGGAAGTCGGCTTCCGAGTACTGCAGGTTGAGGAAGCGGTCCGACTCGATCTCGATGATCGTCTCGAGCGCGTCGGCGCTCGCCACGATGTGGTAGGCCGTCCAGTCGTCGGTGGTGAACGCGTTCGAGTCCGCCCCCATCCGCTTGATGACGGCGTTGTAGGCCTCGGTCGGATAGCGCTCCGTGCCGCGGAACATCATGTGCTCGAAGAAGTGCGCGTACCCGGAGAATCCCGGCTCCACCTCGTTACGCGATCCGGCGCGCACCACCGTGTAGTACGCCACGATGCCCGGGCTGTCGTACTCGACGCTGACCACCCTGAGCCCGTTGTCCAGCTCGAAGACGGAAGCCGGGAATGGAAAGACATCGTCCGACCCCTGCCCGCCGCACGCGCCGAGCGCAACGACGAGCGCCATCCACACGACACCTCTGCTCATGACGCACCCTCCGGCCGGCGCCCGTTCATCCGGCGGCGCCCGCCTCTCGAACCGCGCCGGACCCCGCGTCGCCTGAACTGGACACGGGCGACCTGAAAACGCGACACTCGGTCTGTCCACCATCGCCGTCCTGCCGGCATCCGCGGCCGCAACGGCCCGCGCGACGTTGGCACGACCCATGCTATATGGACATCGTGGCGACGCGAAGGAGTTGATTATGTACCGACTGACCCTTCCGGCGGCGGTGATGATAGCGATGACGACGTGGGCTGCGCCCGAGCTGGCAGCCGGCGAGCCCCAGCGCGCCCGCGCGCGCGGCGGCGACGGCGGCGGCAGGGTGGCGAGCGCCCCCCGCTCCGCGCCGCGTGCGGCGCGCGCGCCGGCGCGGCGCGCGCCGGCTGCCCGTGCGGGCCGTCCGGCGCCCTCACGGCCGGCGGTGCGAGCCGCGCCACAGCGCAAGCCAGCGGCTCGCGCGGGCCGTCCGACGCCGGCGCGACCCGCGGCGCGGGCCGTGCCGCGGCGCTCGCCGGCCGCCGCGGGCGCGGGCGGCCGGGTGCCGCCCCGCACCGCCGGCGTGCGTCCGCGTGACGGCCGGCGCCCCGAGAGCCCGCGCGCGGGGGTGGCCGGCGGGCGCGCGCCCGGCCGGCCCGCCGGGCGCGTGCGGACCGGCGCGGCGCGCCGGCCGCCGGACGACATCGGGGTCTTCGGCCGGGCGGTTCCTCGACCGGCGCGGCCCAGGGCAGGCGCACCCGGTCGCGGCGGCAACGACCCGCGGGTCGGCCGCGACCGGTACCGGCCGGGGCCGTACCGCCAGGCACGGCCCCGGTACCGGGACGGCCGCCGCTCGGGCTACCACCGCCACGTGCATCGGCCGCGATTCTTCTACCCCCGCGTGTACGGCTCGCACTTCTACTTTCCGGGCTACGCGTTCGACCTGCACTTCGGCTATCCGTACTACTGGGGCCCGCGCTGGGGCGGCTACTCGTACTGGCCCTACAACCCGCCGTACTATCTGGACTACGAGGATCCCTACACGGGCTATCTGCGCCTCAAGGTCAAGCCGCGGGAGGCGGAGGTGTACGTGGACGGCTACTACGTCGGCCTCGTCGATCACTTCGACGGCGTCTTCCAGCGCCTGCGGCTGGTGGAAGGACCGCACCAGGTGGAGATTCGGCACCCCGGCTTCCGGTCGCTCGAGCTCGAGGTGCTCATCGTCGCCCGCAGCAAGGTGACCTACGAGGCGCGCCTCGAGCCGCAGTAGCCTGCCGCCCGACCCGCCCTCCAGGAGTCCGCGCCGCTTCCGGCGCGGACTCCTACTTGCGGGCGGTGCCGCACTGCCAGCAGTCGCTGAACTGAGCCTCGAGGCGCTCGCCGCAGGACGGACAGGTCCAGTCGCCGTCCCCGGCTTCCGGTTGCTCGCCGCCGGGGCCCGTTCCGGCCCGATAGTCGTTCACGATCGCCAAGGCCCTGGGAAGGTGTTCGTCGTCGAGCACCCAGACGGAGGGCCGGGTCTCCACGTGAAAAAGTCCCCCACCCTGGAGCGGCACGAAATCGTCGCCCCGGACCCGCGACACGGATGCCCTCCGACTCGAGCAGCCCCCGCAGCAGATGCGCGTCGCCGGGACCGCGTGCGACGTACACCTTCCTGAGATCGGTCATCGGTCCGAGCGAGCCTGGCAGTCCGTGGCAAGATGCCCCGCTGCATTCGAGCGGCGATGCATGCCGCCTGCCTGCGTTGCTCCCCGGTCGAATATACCCAATATGCTCCCTCGTCCGCCTTGTCTGGCCGTGCGCAGCATTGTCACGACCGACTCTCGGTGCAACGCGGGATTTCACCACGGACTGCCGTCAGACCGGCGTCCTCGGCGCCCGTGCTACGCTAGTCACCCGTGTCACAAGCGCCCTGCCCCAGCCCACCGGCCGCTCTGAACCGGAACGCGGTCGAGGCGCTCTACCACCGCGGCCTGCTCGAGCTGGTGTTCGAGGCCGCCGGGGTCCACCGCCGGGTCCACGACCCGGCCGAGGTGCAGTGCGCGTCGCTGCTGAGCGTGAAGACGGGGGGCTGCCCGGAGAACTGCTCGTACTGCCCGCAGTCGGCGCACTATCCCACCGGCGTGGAGGCCGCGCCGCTCATGACGGTCGAGGCCGTCGTGGAGGCCGCCCGGTCGGCCCGGGCGGGCGGGGCCGATCGCTTCTGCCTCGGCGCGGCCTGGCGCGAGGTGCATGACGGGCCCGAGTTCGATCGCATTCTGACCATGGTCCGCGCGGTCAAGGACGCCGGGCTCGAGACCTGCGTCACGCTCGGCATGCTCACCGGTCCGCAGGCCGTCCGGCTGCGCGAGGCCGGGCTCGACTACTACAACCACAATCTCGACACCGGGCGGGCGTTCTACTCGAGCATCGTGACCACGCGCTGCTACGACGACCGCCTGCGCACGTTGGAGTCCGTCCGGGAGGCCGGCCTGAAGGTCTGCTGCGGCGGCATCCTGGGCATGGGCGAGAGCCACGACGACCGCATCGACCTGCTCTGCGAGCTGGCGCGCCAGGCGCCCCCGCCCGAGAGCGTGCCGATCAATGCGCTCGTGGCCGTCGAGGGCACCCCGCTCGCGGACCGGCCGCCGGTGCCCTGGGACGACCTCGTGCGGGTCGTCGCCACGGCCCGCATTCTCATGCCGCAGGCCAGGATCAGGCTCAGCGCCGGCCGGCTGCAGATGAGCGACACCCTGCAGGCGCTCTGCTTCCTGGCGGGCGCGAACTCGATCTTTCTGGGCGACCGTCTCCTGACGACCCCCAACGCCGACGCCGGCGACGACTTCGCGTTGCTGGCGCGGCTGGGGTTGCACGCGGTGCAGCCGCGCGGAGCCGGGACGGCGTTCTCGTACTCGTTGTACCAGGACAAGGAGGTCACGTCGTGAACACGGTTCACCTGCATCTTTCCTGCCGCCGGGCGGCGGCGCTCGCCGTTGCCGCCGGCGCCCTGCTGTGCGTCACCGCCGCGCCCGGCTCCGTAGCCGCGCAGGCGCCCGACGCCGACCGCGCGGCCGCGAAGGCCGCGCTCCCGCGCGTGACGGACCTGCCGTCGGACTACCAGCCGGTCGGCGAGATCGCCGGCCGCGGCCCGTTCCATGCCGCCGGCGGCCAACCGACCTCCCGCAAGGACGACGGCAGTCACTATCACGGCTACGCCGGCCCCGGCGTATGGGCCAGCGAGCCCATCGAGACACGGACGGACGGTGTCGTGTACGGCGTCGAGGGCGGCCATGTGGTATCCGCGGGCTACCTCCTGCGCCAGGCGGACCTGACCGCCGGCCGGAGCTTCCACGGGTTGACGCTGCGCGAGCTGGACTTTCCGGCGCCGCACGCCTTCACGACCGACTTCGTCCCCAACGAGACGTCGGGCGACCACCAGTTCCTGCTGCTCTGGCACTTCCTGCCGGCCGCCGAGCGCGGGCTGCCGTCCGGCGCGCTGCCGCCCGTCGAGACGCTCCCGGACCGCTTCACGGTCTACGCGTGCGAGCAGTATCCGGACGACTTCTGCCCCGGCATGGGACGCC
This sequence comes from Vicinamibacterales bacterium, assembly GCA_965222265.1. Taxonomy (GTDB): domain Bacteria; phylum Acidobacteriota; class Vicinamibacteria; order Vicinamibacterales; family UBA8438; genus JAAXGX01. The sequence continues at coordinate 1,300,280 of CBDCTP010000003.1, read as the reverse complement.
ACTACACCGACCTGTCCAAGCCGGGCGGACGGCTGCCCAACTCGCCCGGAGACGACGGCGTCATCTACGGCGAGGCGGCCGGCAAGCTCATCTTCATCGAGTACGTCCTGGGACAGGAGGATCTCGCGAACGGCGTCTCCTGGCCGGCGATGCCGCTGCACTACCTGCCCATCCCGCCCATCGACAACGCCCACGTCCTGCACTTCGGACGCACGATGTCGTTGACGGGGCGCTACACGGTGCACATGTACTTCCTGCCGGAGGAGACGTATCTGGCCTGGGAAACCGAGCCGCCGGAGCTGTAGCCTCCCCCCGCACCGGCCGGCGGCGCCGTCCAGCCGCCGAGCCGGTCCACGGCCCGCCTCGCCACGGCCGTGCACGGCGGGCGGCTACGCCCGTCAGAGCTCGTCGAGGTTGCCGAGCACCGTGCCGATGGTGTCGAGGGCCCACGCCGCCTCGGCGTCGGAGATGACGTAGGGCGGCATGAAGTACAGCACGTTGCCGAGCGGCCGCAGCAGCAGCCCCTGACGCAGGAACGCGTCGGCCAGCCGCGGCCCGATGCGATCGAAGTAGCCGCCGTCCGCGTCGTTCTCTCCGGGCCCGCCAGCGACCACCAGCTCCACGGCGCCGACGCCCCCGATGACGCGGACGTCGCCCACGTGCGGGAGGCTCCGCAGCGGCTCGAGCCCGGATCGCAGTTGCGCTTCGAGCCTCCCGATCCGCTCGAGCACGCCCTCGTCCCGGAACAGGTCGAGGCTCGCCACGCCGACGGCGCAGGCCAGCGGGTTGGCCGTGTAGGAATGGCCGTGGAAGAACGCCAGGCGGCGGTCCTCGCTCAGGAACGCCTCGTAGATCGCCTCGCTGGCGGCGGTTGCCGCGAGCGGCAGGTAGCCCGCGGTGAGCCCCTTGGACAGGCAGATGATGTCGGGCGCCACCCCCGCGTGCTCGCAGGCGAACATCCGGCCGGTCCGCCCGAAGCCCGTCAGCACCTCGTCGGCGATCATGAGCGTGCCGTACCGATCGCAGAGCGAGCGCACGCCGGCCAGGAACTCCTGCGGCCAGACGATCATGCCGCCCACGCCCTGCAGCATCGGCTCCACGAGCACGCCGGCCACCCGCGGCCCGAGCTCCGCGAGCCGTGCCTCCAGGCCCGCCAGGCAGTCGATCCGGCAGCGGGTCCGGTCGAGCCCCACCGGGCAGCGGTAGCAATAGGGGTCGTCGACCCGCACCACCGGAAACAGCAGCGGCTCGAACGGCGCGGTGAAGCTGGAAGCCGCGCTCACCGACATCGCGCCGACCGTGTCGCCGTGATAGGCGTGATCGAGCGCAACGAACGTCCGTCGCTCCGCCTCGCCCCGGTTCTGCCAGTACTGCCAGGCCAGCTTCAGCGCCACCTCGACCGCCGTCGAGCCGTTGTCCGAGTAGAAGACGCGCGTGAGACCGGCGGGCAGCAGCGCCACCAGCCGCTCGGCCAGCTCCACCGCCGGCGGGTGCGTGCAGCCGGCGAAGATGACGTGCTCGAGCTCGCCCGCCTGCCGGGCCAGTGCCGCGTTCAGCGTCGGATGGGCGTGCCCGTGAATGTTGACCCACCACGACGAGACGCCGTCGAGGACCCGCCGCCCGTCGGCGGTATGGAGATACACGCCCGCGCCGCGCACCACCTCCAGGGGCGGCGGCTCGTTCAGCATCTGGGTGTACGGATGCCACAGGCACGCCTGGTCGCGCGCCGCGAGATTCTCGTGCGATGTCATTCGAGCCACTCCCCGAGCCGCGCGCGCGGATCGAGGCCGCGCGGAGCCCAGCCCGCCAGGGCAACCTCCGAAACGCGCTCGAAGCGCGGCATCTCGCCCAGGACGGCAACTCGTCCGTAGTCCTCGATGGCGGCCCGGTTGTGCCGATCCGGCTCCCCGACCAGCACCACGCCCGCCACCGGCACGGAGCGGTCGCGCAGGCAGGCCAGCGTGAGCAGGGTGTGGTTGATCGTCCCCAGCGCGCTGCGCGCGACGACCAGCGCGGCCAGCCCCAGCCCGCCGATCAGGTCGATCATCAGGCTCGATCGGTTGATCGGGACGAGAACGCCGCCGGCGCCTTCGACGATCCAGGCGCCGGCGGCCGGGCCGCCGGTGCGGCGAGCGACCAGCGGGGCCAGGTCGATCTCGGTGCCGGCCAGCGCGGCGGCCAGGTGCGGCGACACCGGCTCGGCAAGCCGGACGCCCTCGTGGACGACCTCGACCCCGATGCCCGCGGTCAGCCGCCGGACCTCCGCCGTGTCGTCGTCCAGCCGCGTGCCGGTCTGGATCGGCTTCCAGTAGCGGGGCGGCGCCGGCCCGCCAGCGTAGCGGTGCAGCAGGGCGGCGGAGACGACGGTCTTGCCGACACCCGTGTCGGTGCCGGTCACGAACAGGCCGCGGAGCACGGCTCGATCTCCTTCAGACCCTGCCCGAGGGCGGCGACGAACCGCTCGAGGTCGTCCTCGGAAAGCTGCGCGTTCACCGCGACCCGCAGGCGCGCCGTGCCGTGCGGCACGGCCGGCGGCCGGATGGCGCGCACGTCGAAGCCGCGCTGCTGCAAACCTGCCGCCAACGCGACCGCCGCGTCGTTCGCGCCCACGACGATCGGCACGATCTGCGACGTGTCGCCGGCGCGCGCGTGGCCCGCCCGCGCGAGCCGCGCACGGAGGAAGCGGACGCGGGCGCGGAGCGTCCCGCGACGCTCGGGCTCGGCCGCCAGCACGTCCAGCGCCGCGTCGAGGGCCGCAGCGAGGGCGGGCGGCGGCGCGGTCGAGAACACGAACGGCCGCGCCCGCTGCTGCAGGTAGTCGACGGTCCAGGCCGGCCCCGCCACGAACGCGCCGGCCACGCCCAGCGCCTTGCCGGCCGTGTTGATCGACACGAGCACGTCGTCGTCGACGCCGCAGTCCCGGACGAGCCCGCTGCCGCCCGGTCCGTAGATTCCCACGGCGTGCGCCTCGTCCACCAGCAGCGCCGCGCCGAAGCGCCGGCAGACGGCCGCGTAGTCGGCGAGCGGCGCCATGTCCCCGTCCATGCTGAACAGCGATTCGATCACCACGAACCGCTGGCCGGCCGCGTCGTGCCCGGCCAGCCGCCGCTCCAGCGCCTCGACGTCGCCGTGGGGCACCACGACCCGCGCCGCCCGCGACAACCGGATCCCGTCGATGATGCTCGCGTGGTTGCGCTCGTCCGAGTAGATGACGTCCCCGGCTTCCGGCAACGTCGCGAGCACCGCGAGGTTGGCGAGATAGCCGCTCGAGAAAAACAGGCTGCGCTCGGTGCCCTTGAACGCCGCGAAGCGGTGCTCGATGGCCGCGAACCGCTCCCGGTGACCGCGCAGCAGCCGCGAGCCGGTGCTGCCGCAACCGTCGCGCTCGACCGCCTCGGCCAGACGGGCCGCCAGACGCGGATGGACCGCCAGGCCCAGGTAGTCGTTGGAGGAGAGGTCGATGCCGGCCGGGGCGCGCAGCGTCCGGAGCAACCCCTGCGCGTCCAGGTCCGCCAAGCGCGCGCGCACCCGGGCGGCGAGAGCGTTCTCCATGCCGTGAGTCAGCTTCTTCGATCAGACGGGGCATCGCCCCGAACCCCCGGCGTCCGCTTGCGGGGACCCCACAGCCCCGCGCCGCTCCCGCCGAGGCGCGCCGTGCGCAGCTTCCATCAGACGGGGCTTTGCCCCGAACCCCCGGCGTCCGCTTGCGGGGACCCCACAGCCCCGCGCCGCTCCCGCCGAGGCGCGCCGTGCGCAGCTTCCATCAGACGGGGCATCGCCCCGCACCCCCGGCGTCCGCTTGCGGGGACCCCTGCGCCCCGCGCCGCTCCCGCCGAGGCGCGCCGTGCGCGCCTTGCGGGGTCGGCCATCGAAGGCGGAGCTCCTACCTGGGGACGACCTCGATTTCCAGCTCGGCGCTGAACAGCGCCGTCCGGTCCCAATCGACGGCGGCCCACCGCAGCAGGGTGGCCGCATCGGGCCTGACCACCGCGTCGTGGGCGACGACGCCGTTCGTCGTGACCCGGACCGGCCGCGAGAGGTCGAACTGGTCCGCCGAGAGCAGCAGGGTGAAGCGGCGCACGCCGCGCGTCGCCGCGCTGACCGTGTTGCCGTCGCGCCGGAGCTCGACCCGGCCGGACAGGTGGCTGTGGGAGAAGGCGCGCCGCGACTCGCCCGGCTGCGTCGCCGGAAAGCGCAGCGTGAGCCGCACGAGCGCGCCGGCGCGCTCGACGGTCACCGGCAGGTCCTGGCCGGGACGGATACGGAGAATGGCGTCCCGCGCCGCCTCGGCCGTGCGCGTCGGAGCTCCGCCTATGTCGAGCAGGACGTCGCCCCGCTCGATGCCGGCGGCCTCCGCCAGCGAGCCGGTCCCCACCTCGATCACCTGGAGCCCGGCCCCGTCCGGCAGCTCGCCGACGGTGTTGATGCCGAGCGGCCGGCGCGGTCCGGGAACCGTCACGCGGTCGAACGCATCGAGTGCGCTCTCGCCCTCCACCGCGCCGAGCTCGTCGACGACGAGCCAGTGAGCGCGGTTGAACTCCCGGGCCTCGGTCTCCCACGTCAGCTCGTCGGGCAGCGGCTCGCGGCGCGTGGCCGCGATGAAGGCCTCCACCTGCTCGACCTCCGCGTCCCACCAACTCAGGTCGTGACCGGCGTCGGGCTGCGGGCGAAACTCCACCTTGATGCCGGCCTCGGCGAACAGCCGGACGTACGGCTCGACGACGGCGGCCGGGTACAGGCGGTCACGCGCCCCGTTGACGATGAAGAACGGCTTGCCACGCAGGTTCGCCACGTGCATCTCGCCGTCGACGCCCGTGCTCGGATTGGCGAGCACGGCCGGATGGCCGATGAAGGTCAGGAAGCCCGCCCAGGGCGTCGTGGCCTTGAAGGCGTGGTAGTAGGCGCCGGTCGCCCCGTCCGACACGCCCATGAGGTACGCCCGGTTCTCGTCGATGTTGTAGATCCGCTTGAGATCGTTCAGCAGCCCGGCGAGGTTCTCGATCTGGCTCCGCTGCCACCAGACCGACTCGTTCCAGGAAGCGGGCGCCACGACGATGGCATCATCGCGCACCCACCGCTCCTCGCTGCGCCACCACGCGCCCTCGGCCGGGCGCGGGCGCGCCACGCCGCCGTGCAGATAGACGCGCAGCGGATACGGCGTGCGGGGATCGTACGCGGCGGGCACCTGCAGCACGTACTCGTGCTCCAACCCGTCCCGGTTTCGCCGGCTGCGCAGCTGGCGGCCAGTCGGCACGTCGGCGGCGTACTCGCGGCCGGCCCGCAGCCGCGAGCGGACCGCGGCGGGCGCCGGCTCCTGCGCGAGGATGGCTTCGACGGCGCGCGCCACGGCCTGCTCGGTGTCGGCCGCCCAGAACGCGGCGAACGCGGCGTCGAGCACCGGATCGCCGGCGCTGCCCCCCTGCAACGCCTGGCCGGCGGCCACGGCGGCCGCCACCAGCGCGGCGCACGCGAGCAACCGCCAACGCGTGCGCCGCCGGAACAAGCTGGTCATCACGCGGCGTCAGTTCTGCTGGTTCGTTGCGCTGCGTGCGGCCAGCCCGTGCTGGGCGAGGAAGCTCACGATCTTCTCGTAGATCGCGATCGTCTCCTCGTCGTTGAACCCGCCGTGGCCGCCGCCGGGCACCGTGTGCAGCTCGTTGGCCGCGCCCACGGCATCGAGCTTGTCCTTGAGCCGCACGGCGTGCTCGTACGGCACGATCGGATCGTCGTCGCCGTGAATGGTCAGGATCGGGGGCAGCCCCTCCCGCACGTAGTTGACGGGCGACACGCGGGAGGCGACCTCCACGCGGTTCGGCAGGCTGCCGAGCCACTCGACGGCGTAGCCCTTGACGTTCGGACCGTCGAGCATGTCGACGACGTCCGTGATGCCGTACCAGTTGACGATGGCGACCACGGTTGCCGGGTCGGCGGGGCGAGGCCCGGAGAAGGCGCGCGCCGCGCACTGCCGGTCGAGACCGGCCGAGGACGGGATCATGCCGGTGGTCAGCGACAGATGGCCGCCGGCGGACATGCCGGTCACGACCACGCGCGACGCATCCAGGCCGTACTGCTCGGCGTTCCGCGCGATCCAGCGCAGCGCGCACAGGCAGTCCTCGACCGCGGCGGGCGCGAGCGCGACGTTGGCCAGGCGGTACCCCACGTTGACGACCGCGAACCCCATCTCGAGATAGGGCAGCACGCGCATCGCGTAGGTCTCCTTCTGGCCGCCCACCCAGCCGCCGCCGTGGATCATCAGCAGCACCGGCGCCGCGCCGTCCGGGTTGCGCCGCACGTAGAGGTCGAGCTTGTTCTCCACGCCGCTCGCCTCGTGGTAGGTTACGTTGGGAATCACCCGGTAGGCGTTGTCGAGCGTGGCGAGAAACGAACCGGTGGCGCTCAGCTGGGCCTGCGCGGCGCCCGCGCCGACGAGCGTCAGGACGGCGGCGGCCAGCAACGCGGCTGCGATCGAGTGTCTGGACATGTAGTTCCTCACTATCCCTTTTTCGACTGGCATTTCGAGGGCACTAGTATAGGATCGGACCCAATACCATGCGCACAACTTTTCTTGCGGCGACGTCAGTGCTCCTCGCGGTCGCGGCCGTCCTGGCGGTCTCGCAGCGGGCCGTGCCCGCCGCGGGCGACGACGCGTTGACCCCCGTCATCGTCGAACTGTTCACGTCGCAGGGCTGCTCGAGCTGCCCGCCGGCCGACGATCTGCTCCGTTCGCTGGAGCGCAATCAGCCGGTCGGCGGCGCGCGGGTCATCGCCCTCAGCGAGCACGTCGACTACTGGAACCGCCTCGGCTGGAAGGATCCGTTCTCGTCCGGACAGTTCAACTCGCGCCAGCGGGTCTACGTCGAGGCCTTCGGCGGCGAGCACCTGTACACGCCGATGATGGTGGTCGACGGCCGGACGGCGTTCGTGGGCAGCCGCCCCATCACCGCCCGCGAGGCAATCGTCGCGGCGCGCAAGGCGCCCAAGGCGAAGCTGACGATCGAGGCGACGGGCGTGGCCGAGGGGACCATCCGGATCAACGGCGTCGTCGAGCACCTGCCGCCCACGACCGAGGCGCCGGATGTCTGGGTCGCGGTGACGCAGAGCCCGATCACCACCGAGGTCACCCGGGGCGAGAACGCCTCCCGGACGCTGACCCACACCGGCGTCGTCCGGAGCCTGACCTGGCTCGGTTCCCTGACGCATCCGACGCGCGCCAGCTATTCCGTCGAAGGCCGGGTGCGCCTGCGGTCGACGTGGCGGAGCGAGCATCTCCGTCTCGTGGTGTTCCTCCAGGAGCCGAAAGGCCGCCGCATCCTCGGCGCCACGCAACTCGCGGTGGGATGAGCGACACCGCGAAGGACGCCAGGAACCCGCTGGTCGCCGCGGAAGACTGGTGGGCCGTCTGGCTGGGCGGGCTGGTCATGGCCGCCGCGGCGGCCGGCCTCGTGGGCGCCGTGCCGGGCGTCGGGCGCTGGACCACGCTGCCGACCGAGGCGTTCGCCGGCCGCGTGCCGGGCCTCCTGGGGCTGGGGCTCGGCCTGCTGGGCCTGACCGCGGCCGCCGTCCAGGTCATGTCGCGCGAGGGCCGGCGCCAGGCCGCCGCCTTCGTTCCGCTGTTTCTCCTCGCCGTCGCCGCGTACACGCTGGCCAACCAGGTGGGCGTGCGCGCGGCAGGCTTCGGCTACGCGTTCTGGGCGCTGCTCATCGGCCTCGTCATCGCCAACACGCGCGGGACACCGGCGTGGCTGCGGCCCGCCCTGCGCGGCGAGCTGTACATCAAGACCGGGCTCGTGCTGCTGGGCGCGGAGATCCTGTTCGGCAACATCCTGAGTCTCGGCCTGCCCGGCCTCTTCGTCGCCTGGCTGGTCACGCCGCTGGTCATCGTCTTCATGTACCGCTTCGGCGTCCGCTTCCTGAAAATCGGGAGCCGGTCGCTGGTGATGGTCATCGCCGCGGCCACGTCGGTCTGCGGCGTCTCGGCCGCCATCGCGGTCGCTGCGGCCGCGCGGGCGCACAAGCAGGAGCTGACGCTGGCGGTGGGCATGTCGCTCATCTTCACGGTGGTGATGATGATCGTCATGCCGCTGGGAATCCGGGCCGCCGGCATGGATCCGGTGGTCGGCGCCGCCTGGATCGGCGGCACGATCGACGCCACCGGGGCGGTCGTCGCCGCGGGCGCCCTGCTCGGCGAGCAGGCCGAGCAGATCGCCGCCGTGGTGAAGATGATCCAGAACACGCTGATCGGCGTGGTCGCCTTCCTCGTGGCGGTCTTCTGGGTGACCCGGATCGAAGCCGGTGGGGCGCGCAAGCCGGCCGCGATTGAGATCTGGCACCGCCTGCCGAAGTTCATCATCGGCTTCCTCGGCGCGTCGCTGCTCTTCTCGTTCGTGCTCACGCCCACCCTCGGGGAGGCGCGCGTCGACGCGGTGCTGGACCTGACGTCCGACGTGCGCGGCTGGCTCTTCTGCCTGGCGTTCGTCAGCATCGGCCTCGAGTCCAGCTTCCGCGATCTCGCCCGCCACACCGCGGGGGGCCGGCCCATTCAGCTCTACGTCACCGGCCAGGCATTCAACGTCCTGCTGACGCTGGCCGCGGCGTACCTTGCTTTCGGGGGGATCCTGTTCGAGCGGGTGCCGCGCACCGATACGGACGCCGGGGCCGAGGCGCGCGCGCGGACGGTGATCGAGCACAACCTCGCGACCGGCCGGGACGCCACGCCGCTCTTCTACACGGAGGTCGACGGCTGGCGCGACGGTCTGCGCGGCGAGCGCCACGCGGAGCCGCCCCGCCGGCCCGGCTACTGACCCGCCCGGCGGCGGCGGAAGTATTCCACCTGGAACTCGCGGACGTTCCGGTTGTGCTCGCGCAGCGTCTCGGCGAAGGCGTGGGTACCGTCGTTGCGGCTGACGAAGTACAGGTAGCTCACATCGGCCGGCGCCAGCGCGGCCCGCAGCACGGCGCGGCCCGGCGCCGCAATCGGGCCGGGCGGCAGTCCCCCATAGCGGTAGGTGTTGTAGGGCGAGTCGAACTGCAGGTTGGCGCGCGTCAGGTTGCCGTCGTACAGCGCCGCGCGCTCGAGCGCGTAGATGACCGTCGGGTCGCTCTGGAGCGGCATCCCGATGCGCAGGCGGTTGTTGAACACGGCCGAGACGAGCGCATGCTCCGCCGCCGCGCCCGCCTCCTTCTGGATGACGGAGGCGAGCGTCACCACGGCTCGCACGCTCAGCCGCCGCTGCGCGGCCCGCGCGCGCAGCTCGTCGTCGAACTCGGCCCGGAACTGGGCCACCATCGCGGCAATCAGATCGCGCGCGGTGGCCTCGCGCGGCAGCGCGTACGTCTCCGGAAACAGGTAGCCCTCGAGGTTCGCCGCGTCGGGGTCGAGGTCGGCGACCAGGGCCGCCTGCGCCGCCGCGGCCTCGAACGCGTCGGCGGCGCCGAACCCCGCCGCTTCGAAGACCTCCGCCATCTGCCCGATGGTCAGCCCTTCGGGGAAGGTGATCGAGCGCAGGTGCACCTGGCCGCGGGCGACCTTGTCCACCACGTCCAGCAGCGACAGCGGCCGGTCGAAGCGGTACTCGCCGGCCTTGAGCTCCCGGTCGCGCCCGGTGCGCCACGCCGCCAGACGGAAGGTGAGCTCGTCGCGCACGACGCCGGCCGCGGCCAGACGCGCCGCGATCGTCCGCGTCGAGTCGCCCGGCTCGACGTCGACGAAGACCTCCTCCGCATCGTACCCCTGGTACGGCGCCTCCAGGCGCCGGGTCCACTCGTCTACCAGCGCCACGGCCCCGGCCGCGGCGATGCCGCCGAGCAGGAGCGAGATCACCAGGAGTCTCCGCAGCATCACCCCGTCCCACCCCCGCCGTTCGTGCGCGGGGCGACGTCCAGATAGTCCTGCAGAATGATGGCGGCCGCGGCGGCGTCCAGCCGCCGCTTCCGGCGGCGCCAGTCCGGCTCGCGGAGCGCGAGCCGGCCCTCCGCCTCGCGGCTGGTGAGCCGCTCGTCCTGCAGCGCGATCGGCAGCGCGGTGCAGCGGCGCAGCGCTGCGACGAACGCCGTCACCCGCGCGGTCTGTGCGCCGGGGCGACCCTCGAGGTCCAGCGGCAGGCCGACGACAATCCCGCCGAGCCCGGGCTCCTCGGCGGCCAGCCGGTCGATCTCGTCGGCGACTTGCGCCACGCGCGCGGCGAGCCGTCCGGACGCCTGCAGCGTGCGCAGCGGGGTGGCCAGCGCGCCCGTCGGATCGCTGAGCGCCAGCCCGATGCGGCGCTCGCCCACGTCGATGCCCAGCGTGCGCACGGAATCAGGGTACGGGCGGGTAGCGGCCGTGTCCACCGATCAGCTAGAATGCGTGGCTATCATGTCTACGCGCACGCGCCTCGCCTTTCTGCTCCTGACCCTGCCGGTGGTCGCCTTCACGCTCGTGGGCGGCTACCTGGGTCAGGCCGTCGCCCGCGAAGACACCTACCGCCACCTGCGTATCTTCGAGGACGTCGTCTCGCTCATCACGGAGAACTACGTCGAGGACGCCGACCTCGAGGAAGTGATGAGCGGGGCGCTCCGGGGATTGACGAACGGACTCGATACCGACAGCACGTACCTCTCACCGGAGCAGGTAGCGCGTCTCGAGAGCGCCGCGCGCGTTACGGGGGCCGGGGTCGGCGTCGAGACGACCAGCCAGTACTACACGCAGATCGTGGCCGTGCGCGATCGATCGCCGGCCTCCCGCGCCGGCCTGCGGCCGGGCGACTACATTCGGGCCATCGACGACGAGCCCACGCGGCGCCTGTCGAGCCTCGAGAGCGCGGAGCGGCTGAGAGGCGCACCCGGCTCCACGGTCCGCCTGTCGCTGCTGCGGGGCAACACCTCCGAGCCCTACGACATCGAGCTCGTGCGGGAAGCGCCGCACGGCCCGAGCGTGACGACGCGGATACTGCCCGACGGCATCGGGTATCTGCGCGTGGCCCAGTTCCCCGCCGGCGTGTCAGCCGAGATCGAGCACGCGGCGCGGCAACTGGTCGCTGACGGCGCGATCCAGCTCCTGGTCGACGTGCGGAACTGTGCCGGCGGCGTATTCGACGAAGGAATCGCCGCGGCGCGGTTGTTCGTCGCGTCGGGGACGCTGTTGCTCCGCGCGGAGACCGGCGGCCGCGAGGCACGGATCGAGGCGACCGCCGGCGACGGCGCCATCGACACCCCGCTCGTCCTGCTGACGAACTACGGGACGGCGCACGCGGCCGAGCTGTTCGTGGCCGGGTTGACGACCGGCGGCGAGCGGGCCGAGTCGGTGGGCCAGCGCACCGCCGGGCGCGTGAGCCTGCAGAAGCTGGTCAGGCTGCCCGACGGCAGCGGGCTCTGGCTGTCGTGGGCCCGCTACCAGCACGCCTCGGGCGACTCCCTGCACCGCCGGGGAGTGGAGCCGACGATTGCCGTGAACGTGCCGCGCGTGGAGCTCGGAGAGCCGGCGCCGGCCGGCGACCCCATCCTCGAGCGGGCGCTCGAGCACATCGGAGGGGAGTCGCAGCAGGCTGCGGGCGCGTAGCAGCCCGCGGCCGGAGGCCCCGCTGGACCATTTCCCAGCGGGGTCGAATCCGGCCGACATGCTCCCCCGCCGCGCCTTGCTCGAGCCTTGGGCGGCACTGTCACGACCGCGTCCCGGTGCGACGCGGGACATCACCACGGGTTCCCGGGAGGCTGCGCCGTAGAAGGCGGCTAGACGCACGTCCAGCCGGCAGAGACCCGTCCCTCACGCATAGCGGTCGACCGGCCGATACTCCCAGTGGGTTCGACGTGCGGCTCGACGCCCTGCCCGGTGAAACCGGCGCAGGCCGGCGACGAGCGGCCCGAGGACGACCCTGGCGACCGGGCCCCACCTGCCGAGCTGTCCGAGGAGGCGCAGATCGAGCGGCTGCAGCGGCTCCTCCATCCGCGCGGGAGCGGCGACGGGTCCGGCGACACGGCGGCGGAGACGCGGCCCGGCGCGCAAGTCCCGCTCACGACGCCGCGGCCCGGCATGATCGTCGATCCCGAACAACCGCAGGCGGCAGAGGAGCCGGGGCGCCGCTATCGAGGCTCGCCGCGGGCGTACGACCCGTTCACGGTGTTTCCCGCGGCGCCGTCCCGGTAGCCCGGGACAGGAACAAGTCGACCGATTCGTTTCGCAGGGAGATGGACGATGAAGATGGCACGCGTTTCCGGGTTCGCCAGTATCACACTGCTCGTCGGGGCACTGCTCGCCGTGCAGGCCAACTCGCAGACGGCGCCCGCGCCGATCATCACGGACGTCCGCGTCGACAACACCGCGATGACGCTCACGATCAACGGCGTCAACCTGGCGGACGAGGGGACCCCGACGGTCACGCTCGCCATGACGCCGCTGACCGTGATGCCCGCGACGGCGACGTCCGTCGTCACCAATCTCCCGCTGCTCGATCCCGGCACCTACCTGCAGGCGCTGACCCGTAGCGGGGACGGCGAGGGCGCAGTCTTCTATCTGACTGTCGGCGCCGTCGGACCGCAGGAACCGGAAGGGCCGCCGGGGCCCGCTCTGCCCTCGGTCTCGGCCTACACAGCGGCTACGACGCCCGGCCCGGGCGATCCCGGTGCAGGTCAGCGGATCACCCAGGACCACGCCGGCTCGAGCAACACGCACGTGGGCAGCGACGCGCTGGCTTCCGTGACGTCGGGCACGGGAAACACGGCGTTCGGCAACAAACGCACTTCGTAACCTCACGATTGGCAACTACAACAACGCGTTCGGCGACAATGCGCTCCGCGATCTCACCACGGGTCGCTTCAATAATGGGTACGGCAGCACGAGCCTGGAGAGCCTGACGACGGGGCGTAGCAACTTTGCCTTCGGCACCGGGGCCATGTTTCGGGCAACAACCGCGTCGTTCAACGTAGCGATCGGGGGCAGCGCCTTGCGCGAAAACATTTCCGGTCGCAATAGTGTCGCCATCGGCTCGGCGGCGCTCATGCAGAATCTGGGCAGCGGCAACATCGCCATCGGGGGCAACGCCCTCCGCCAGAACGTGAACGGCTCGGACAACATCGCGATCGGGTTTCAGGCCGGGAACAACAATCTGGCAGGCAATCGGAACGTCTACGTCGCCAACGCGGGTGCGGACGGCGAATCGGGCGTCATCCGCATCGGCACCGAGGGCGTGCACACGACGACCGTGCTGAGCGGCCGGGTCGAAGGCAACATCGTCGCCGTGTATCAGTAGGGACGCCGCGCGGCTCTATTCCAGCGCCGCGACCGCCGCCCGCAGCTCCATCAGGTGCACCGCCCTGATCGCGGTCGCGGCGGCCGTGACCAGCGGGTCGGTGTAGACCGGCGCCGCACGCCCCGCCGCAGCGTACGCCTCGGCCAGCGCGGCCCGCAGCTCCGTCAGGTGCACGCGCCGGATCGGCGTCACCCCGGGTGTCAGCACCGGGTCCGTCCAGCGGAACGCCGGCCGGCCCGCCGCCGTCCGCAGCGCGTCGATCCGCGCCCGCAGCTCCAGGAAGTGAATCGCCCTGATCGGCGTCGCCCCCCGCTCGAGGGGATGGTCCGTGAACGCCGTCGGCGACGCCTGGTGGACCGTCACCGTGAAGGTCCGCGTAGCGGTCAGGCCCCCCGGGTCGCTCGCGCTCACCGTCACCGTGAACGAGGTGTCCGGCGCGCCCGGTGTCAAGGTCAGGACGGACCCGTTCCGCGTGGCCAGGCCGCCGGGAACGGGTTGCATCGAGTAGGTCAGCGCATCGTCGTCCGGATCGTCGAAGACGTCCGACAAGTCGATCGTCACCGCCCGGGCGCCCGGCTCGAACGTCCGGTCGCGCAGCGGGCTCGTCACGGTCGGCGCCCGGTTGCGGTCCGCCAGGACGACGTCCACCGCATCGACCGCGTCCGGCGCCATCGCGATGCCGGCGCCCGACGCGGCGTCGACGCCAACCTCCATGATGTCGCGCGCGCTGTCGGTCAGCGCTTCGCGGAGGGCGGCCGGCGCGAGATGGGCGGGGCCGCCGGCGGCCTCCACCATCAACGCCCCGATCGCGGCCGCGTGGGGCGCCGCCGCCGAGGTGCCGTAGAACGGCGAGAAGCCCGGGGTCGAGGTCGCAACCGCATCGGCGGCCGCCACGTCCGGCTTGTTCAGCAGCCGGCCGCCGGTGGACGAGAAGTTGCCCGGCGTAATTGCCGTGCCGTCGGCCTCGAAGAAGATGCGCCGCGGACCGTCGGAGCTGAACGTCTCGACCGTCGCCGTCGCGGCGAACGCGGCGCCCCCCGTCGGGACGGGGACCGCGGCCACGCCCACCGCATGCTGCGACGCCGCATGGCCGAAGGTGTTGCCGACGGTCGCAATCCCCAGCGCGCTGCCCGCGTCCAGGCGCAGATAGCGGTCCGCCGCACCGGCGTTCCTGACGATCACGAGGCGGGCCAGCGAGTACTCCCCGGCGCATGCGCCGGGGAGTACTCGAACGGATCCTGCGTGCCATCCTGCGTGTTGGTCGAGCTGGCGAGGACGTTGTCGTTCGTGTCGATCAGGAACAGGTCGTAGTCGTTGTCCGACGCGCCGAGCGGATCGGACCACTGCAGGCTGATGTAGTACCTGCCGCTCCCCACGATCCCGTTCCCGGTCACGCCGTCGCCGAAGTCGTGGTACGCGGCCGCGGAATCGACCCCGTCCAGCTCCAGCGATGTCCCGGCCGCGAAGTCGCCCTCCCAAATGGCGGACGTGCGGTGGTGGAGGTTGCCGCCGTTGCCGGCCGACGAGAAGTAGTAGCAGCCCCTGGCGGTCACCGCGCTGACCGCGCTGGCGATGACGCCGTCCTGGAAGACCGGCGCCAGCAGGTAGGCGATATCGTCCACGATGACGTCGGCGCCGGCCGTGCAGAGATCCTCGATGTTCTGGGCCATCTGCGCCGACCCGCCGCCGCCGTCCGCGAAGAGCAGGTCCGCGCCCGGCGCGAGATCGTGGACGATCTCCATCATGGCGGTCCCCTCGCTACCGTTGCTCCGGCCGCCGCAGGACACGTCGAACGCGCCGCCCTCCTGCCCGGGCAGGATCGTGACGTGGGGCGGCACGTCGCGCGTCGCCTGCTGTGCGGCGAGCGTCTCGACGCCGTCCGAGACCACGCCGACGCCGATGCCCGTGCCGTCCACGCCGTGCGTGCTGCGCGCCGCGTTCGCCCGGTGGGCCGTGTCACCCTCGCTCGTGTCGACCTTGTGGCTCGCGGCGGGCGCCCCGGGGTCGG
This sequence comes from Vicinamibacterales bacterium, assembly GCA_965222265.1. Lineage (GTDB taxonomy): Bacteria > Acidobacteriota > Vicinamibacteria > Vicinamibacterales > UBA8438 > JAAXGX01. The sequence goes on along the minus strand of CBDCTP010000003.1, from coordinate 1,285,049 downwards.
ACCCGCGGGCGGCGGCCGGGGGCCGGCGCTGCGTCCGGATGCGCGGCTGGTCCGCCGCCCGGATCCACTGCACGCCGGCGAGCTCGGCGACCGGCTCGAGGCCCGCCAGCGGCAGCCGGGCCCGGATGGAGCGGTAGCGCGGCACGCTGTTGACGATGGTGCCGCCGAGGTCGCGAATGCGCGCGAGAACCGCCGGCGTCACGTCCGCCCGGATGTCCACCAGCACCCCCGGGGCGGACGGCTCGGCGGGGGCGGCCACGGCAGCCGCCGGCGGCGCCCCGCCGGCGGCGGACGCGGCCTGCGTCAGGAGGTCCGAGCTGATCTTGCGCTGGGCCGGCGTGCGCGCCGCCTTCGCAGCCAGCAGCGCCGCGATCTGCGTTGCGCCCGGTTGCTGCGGCGCAGCGGCTGTCTCGGCCGGCTGCGTCTGCGCGGCGCCGGCCGCCGACGCTGGCCGGGCCTGCGCACGGGCCGGACCGGGAGGAGGGCGCCGGGCAACGGGCTCCTCGGGCGCGACCGCCGGCGCCGGCGGGGCGGGCGGCTCCTGAGCGAATCTGGCTGCGCACGCGGCCGCAACCACCAGCGCACCAACCAGCACCAATTCTCGAACGCGCCGCATACCGGTGAGTCCGTACCGGCCCCTGGTGACGCCAACCTGCAGGGCAGTTGCCCGGAGCGCAGCGGATTGCCCGCCGCCAGCCGCGATCGGTTGACGCGATTCGCCGGTATGGGCGATCATGATTCGGATCGACAGGCGGGGCAAATTGACTCCAGCGAATAGGCGCGTAGCTCAGTTGGTTAGAGCGCCTGCTTGACATGCAGGAGGTCGGCGGTTCAAGTCCGCCCGTGCCTACCACGCCTCCCCCAAGCTGAACCACCGCATGAGCCAAGTCATCGTCACGTTGCCGGATGGGTCCACGCGACACGTGCCGGCCGGCACGGTCGTGTCCACCGTGGCGACCGACATCTCGCCGCGCCTGGCGAAGCAGGCCCTGGCCGCGCTCGTCGACGGGCGGATGGTCGACCTGTCGCACCGCCTCGAGGGCGACGCGACGGTGCGGTTCGTGACCCCCGACGCGGCCGAGGCGCTCGAGCTCTACCGCCACAGCACCGCGCATCTGCTCGCCGCGGCCGTGACGGCGCTCTTTCCGGAGGCCCAGTGCGGCATCGGGCCGCCGATCGACGACGGGTTCTTCTACGACTTCGTCGTCGAGCGCCCGTTCGTACCGGAGGACCTCGAGGCCATCGAGCGGAAGATGGCCGAGATCGCCGCGCAGGACCTGCGCTACGAGCGGAAGATGATGCCCAAGGAGGACGCCAAGGCGTACTTCCACGGCCGGGGCGAGCCGCTCAAGGTCCAGCTCATCGAGGAGAAGGGCGGACCGGTCGTCTCGTGCTACACCATCGAGGATGCCTTCATCGACTTCTGCACGGGGCCGCACGTGCCGTCCACGGGCCGGCTCAAGGCGTTCAAGGTGCTCAGCAGCTCGAACGCGTACTGGAAGGGCGATGCGCGCAACCAGCCGATGCAGCGGATCTACGGCACGGCCTTCTTCAAGGCGTCCGAGCTGAGCGCGCACCTGACGCAGCTCGCGGAAGCCAGGAAGCGCGACCACCGCAAGCTCGGCCGGGAGCTGGGCCTGTTCATGTTCCACCCCGTCGCGCCGGGCGCTCCGTTCTGGCAGGCGAAGGGCGCCACGCTCTACCGTCTGCTGGCCGACTACATGCGCGACGCGATCGCGGGCGAGGGCTACCAGGAGGTCAGAACGCCGCTCGTCTTCAACAAGACGCTGTGGGAGACGTCGGGCCATTGGGAGCACTACCGCGAGAACATGTTCCTGGTCGAGTCGGACGGCGAGGCCTCCGGCCTCAAGGCCATGAACTGCCCCGGCCACATGCTCCTCTTCGCGAGCGAGGTGCGGAGCTACCGCGACCTGCCGCTGCGCTATGCCGATCAGGGCGTGCTGCACCGCAACGAGGCCTCGGGGGTGCTGTCCGGCCTGACGCGGGTCCGCCAGTTCTCCCAGGACGACGCGCACTGCTTCATCACCGAGGATCAGATCGGCGCCGAGGTCGAGCGTCTGCTGCGGCTCGTCGATCGCGTCTACCGGGACTTCGGGCTCGACTACGGCATCGAGCTCTCGACGCGTCCGGACGACCATCTGGGCAGCGTCGAGACGTGGGACCACGCGGAGTCCCAGCTCGAGGGCGCCATCGAGGCGACCGGCACGCCGTATGCCGTCTCCGCGGGCGACGGGAGCTTCTACGGGCCGAAGATCGACGCGCACGTGACCGATGCGCTGGGGCGGCGGTGGCAGTGCGCCACGATCCAGCTCGACTACCAGATGCCGCAACGCTTCGGCCTGAAGTACATCGGCGCGGACAACACCGAGCACATGCCCGTCCTGATTCACCGCGCCATCTACGGCAGCTTCGAGCGCTTCATCGCGTTGCTGATCGAGCACTATGCCGGCGCGTTTCCGCTGTGGCTCGCACCGGTGCAGGCCACGGTGATCCCGATTGCGGATCGGCATGCCGAGCATGCGGCCGGGGTGCAGCGGCAACTGATCGAAGCCGGGCTGCGCGTGGAGCTCGACGCCCGCCAGGAGAAGATCGGGTATAAGATTCGCGAGGCGCAGTTGCAGAAGGTGCCCTACATGCTGGTCGTCGGCGACCGCGAGGTGGCGGACGGCAGCGTGGCGGTAAGGACTCGCAGCGGCGGGGACCAGGGCGCGCAGGATGTCTCTGCGTTCGCCCGCGCGGCACTCGAGGCAGTGCGGCGGAAGCGATTGGCGCCGGAGTAGAATCAGCCAGAAGGGAGCTCGCTATAGCTTTCGGAAGAGGACCGCGCCGGGACTTTCGCGCGAACCGCACGCGCATCAACGAACGCATTCGCGTGAGGGAGATCCGGGTGATTGACGACGAGGGCCAGCAGCTCGGCGTGATGGCCCCGCAGCAGGCGCTGGCGATTGCCCGCGGCAAGGGGCTCGACCTCGTGGAGGTTTCGCCCACGGCCCAGCCTCCCGTCTGCCGCATCACCGACTACGGCCGCTACCAGTATCAGGAGCAGAAGCGGACCCGGCAGGCGAAGAAGCATCAGAAGACGATCGAGATCAAGGAGATCAAGTTCCGGCCGAAGGTCGACGAGCACGACTACCAGTTCAAGAAGAAGCACGTGGAGCGCTTCCTCGCCCACGGCGACAAGGTCAAGGCCACCATCTTCTTTCGCGGCCGGGAAATGGCTCATCCGGAGTTCGGGCGGCACATTCTCGACCGGCTGGTGGAAGAGCTCGTGGAGGTGGCCACGCAGGAAACCATGCCGCGCATGGAAGGCAACCAGATGCACACCATTCTGGCCAGCAAGACCGTCACGAGGAAACGGCACTAGCCGGACGCGCGGAAGGTATGAAGGTAGCCAGATGCCGAAATTGAAGACGCACCGGGGAGCTGCGAAGCGGTTCGGCGCGACCGGGACCGGCAAGCTCCGCCGCAGCAAGGCGTTCAAGCAGCACATCCTGACCAGCAAGACCGCCAAGCGGCGGCGCGGCCTGCGCGGCACGACGACGGTGGCCGACGCGGACACGCCGCGGCTGAAGCGGATGATTCCATACAAGTGAGACGGGACCCCGTACGGTAAGGGAAGCGAGACATGCCCCGAGTGAAACGCGGGAGCCTGCGGCGCGCCAAGCGGCGGCGCCTGCTGGCCAGAGCCAAGGGCTTCTATCAGACCAAGAGCAAGCTGTATCGCGCCGCCAAGGAAGCGGTCGACACGTCGCTGGGCTATGCCTTCGTCGGCCGCCGCCGCAAGAAGCGTGATTTCCGCCGCCTCTGGGTGATCCGGATCAACGCCGCCGCGCGCATGCACGAGCTGAGCTACAGCCAGTTCATGAACGGCCTGAAGCTCGCCGGCGTCATCCTCGATCGGAAGGCCCTGGCCGACTTGGCCGTGCAGGACGCCGAGGCCTTCACGCACCTGGCGCGGCGCGCCCGGGACGCGCGCGCCGCAGCGGCCGCCCCCGCGGGCTAGGAGCCCGTGGCAACGGACTCCTAGTGCCCGACGCTCCTGCCGTCGGCGAGGTTCGGGCCGCGTTCCTGGCCGAGCTAGGGCAGGCGGCCTCTCCCGCACAGCTCCAGGAGGTTCGGAACCGGTACCTGGGCCGCAAGCGCGGCGCCGTCACGGCGCTGCTCAAGTCGGTGGCCCAGGCGCCGCCCGAGGCTCGTCGGGATCTCGGACAGCAGGCCAACGCGCTCAAGCGGGAGATCGAGCGGGCGCTGGCCGAGCGGAGCGAGTCAGCGGCCCCGGCCGCGGCGCCTGGCGGACGGCGGCAAGCCGGCGGCCTACCGCCCGGCGGAGCCGTGAGCTCCGGTGATCCGGCCGGGCGCGGCGAGCCGATCGACGTCACGCTGCCCGGGCGCAAAGCCCGCATCGGCAACCGCCACCCGCTGACCGTCGTCCGCGATGAGATCGAAGCAATCTTCACCGGGCTCGGCTTCGAGATCGTCGAGGGCCCGGAGGTGGAGGACGACTACCACAACTTCGAGGCCCTCAACATGCCGCCGGAGCATCCGGCGCGCGACATGCAGGACACCCTGTACCTCGAGTCGCCGCTGCGGACGCCGGCCGGCCCGCCCGGCACCCTGCTGCGCACGCACACCTCGGGCATGCAGATCCGCTACATGGAGACGCACGAGCCGCCGGTGCGGATCATCGCGCCCGGCCTCGTCTACCGGCGCGACACTCCCGACCTGACCCACTCGCCGATGTTCCAGCAGGTCGAGGGGCTGCTGGTGGGCGAGGACGTGACGATGGCCGATCTGAAGGGCACGCTCGAGTGCTTCCTGCGCCAGCTGTTCGAGCCGGACACGCGGGTCATGTTCCGCCCGAGCTTCTTTCCGTACACGGAGCCGAGCGCGGAGGTGTTCATCAGCTGCGTCTTCTGCCGCGGCGCCGGCTGCGCGGTCTGCAAGCGGACCGGATGGCTGGAGATCCTGGGCAGCGGCATGGTGCATCCGGCCGTGCTCGAAGCCGTCGGCTACGATGCGGAGCGGCTGACCGGCTGGGCGTTCGGCGTGGGCATCGACCGCATCGCGATTCTGAAGTACCGCGTCGAGGACATCCGCGCGTTCTACGACAACGACCTGCGGCTGCTGGAGCAGTTCCCCCTGTGAGAATCCTCGTCTCGTGGTTGCGCGAGCTCGTGCCGGTCGAGGCGGGCGTCGAGGAGCTCGCCGATGCGCTCACCCGGCACGGCTTCGAGGTGTCGGCGATCGATCCGGCTCCGGCCATGCTCGATCCGCCGGCCGCCGGGGCGGACGCGGTGCTCGACCTCGAGATCACGACCAACCGCCCGGACTGCCTGGGCATGGTCGGGATCGCCCGGGAGGTGTCGACGATCTACGGGCGTCCCCTTACCTGGCCGACGCTGGCGGCCGTGGTCCCGGGCGACGAGCCGCTGCCGGTCATCATCGAGGACGATGCGCGCGATCTGTGCCCGCGTTACGCCGCCGCCGTCGCCGACGTGACCGTCGCCGCGTCGCCCGGCTGGATGACCGCCCGGCTCGAGGCCGCCGGCGTGCGTCCGATCAACAACATCGTCGACGTAACGAACTACGTGATGCTCGAGCTCGGTCACCCGCTGCACGCCTTCGATCTCGACCGGCTCACGGGGCAGGAGCTGCGCATCCGGCTGGCCCGGCCCGAGGAGACGGCACGCACGCTGGACGGCGTCGAGCGCAGGCTTCCCGCCGGCACCCTCGTCATCGCCGACGCCGCGCGCGCGCAGGCCGTGGCCGGCGTCATGGGCGGCGCCGACTCGGAGGTGGCCGGATCGACGACGCGCGTGGCCCTCGAGAGCGCCTGGTTCGATCCGCTCTCGGTACGGCGCACGAGCAAGCGGCTGGCGCTGTCGACCGACGCCTCCTACCGGTTCGAGCGCGGCGCCGACATCGAAGCGCCGGTGCGGGCACTGCGGCGCGTGCAGGTGTTGCTGCGCGAGATCGGCGCCGGCACGCCGCGCGGCGCCATCGTCGACCGCTACCCCGCCCCGCGGGCGGCGGCGACCGTGACGCTGCGCCACACCCGCATCCGGCGGGTGCTCGGCGTCGAGGTCGAGCCGGCGTTCGTGTCCGCCACGCTGGAGCGGCTGGGGTTCGGCGCCGATCCGGCGCCGGCCGGCGACGACGGCAGCGCGTGGCGGGTCACCGTCCCGGCGCACCGGGTCGACGTCAACCGCGAGATCGACCTCATCGAGGAGGTGGCTCGCCACCACGGCTACGACCGCTTGCCGGCGACGTTTCCCGCAGCGGTCCGGCCGCCCGCGCCGGCGAGCGACGCGCTCGCCCGGCGGCGCCTGCTGCGCCAGGTGCTCACCGCGAGCGGCTGCAGCGAGGCGATCACCTACGGGTTCATCGAGGAGGCCGCCGCGGCGCCCTTCGTCGACGGCCCCGACGATCTCGTCCGCATCGCCAACCCGCTGGCCGAGACGTCCGCGGTACTCCGACCCTCGCTGATCCCGGGCCTGGTCGATGCGCTCATCTACAATCGCCGGCGCGAGCACCGCGACATCCGCCTCTTCGAGATCGGCCACCGCTTCACGGCCGCCCGGGGCGAGACGCCTGGATTCGCCGTCGCGCTCACGGGCGCGAGCAGCCCCGAGCACTGGAGCAACAGCCAGCGCTGGCGCGAAGGGGCGGCGCCCCCGCTCGACGTCTTCGACGTCACGGGCATCGTCGGCCGCGTGTGCGAGGCGCTGGGTGTGGCGGCGGCAGTCGAGACCCCCGCGACGCCGGCGACCGGCCCGCTCGTCGCGGGCCGCACGGCCGTGGTCAGGACGGTGGTGCCGGACGCGGCAACCGCCGTGACGCTGGGCTACGCCGGCCAGCTCGCGCCCGAGGTCGCGGCTGCCCGCGGGCTGCCCGCCGGCGACGAGGCCGTCTACGTGGCGGAGCTGGACCTCGACCTGATTGCCCGGGCGGCGACCGACCCGCGCCGGATGACCGCGGCCCCGCTCCCGCGCTACCCTTCCATCGTTCGCGACCTGGCGGTCACGGTCGATGTCGCCTTGCCCGCAGCCACGGTTCGTGGCACGATTCGTTCGGCTGCGCCGGAGGCGCTGCGGCAGGTGCGCGAGTTCGACCGGTACACCGGCGAGGGCGTTCCGAAGGGCCGCGTCAGCCTGGCCTTCCGCCTCACATTTCGAGCACCCGACCGAACGTTGACGGATATCGAGGTAGAGCAGGCGATGCGTGTCATCGTGGCGCGTCTGGCGGCGGAGCACGACGCGCAGCTCCGCTAGCCAGCATTCATCACGTACGGCGACATCAAGGGAGTTGCAGCGATGCCAGAGGAGCAGGTCGTGGAAGAGCAGGTCATGGAGGAACAGCTGGACGAGTCGGCGGCGGTGCCGGAGCCGGAAGCGGACCCGGCGCTCGGCGGCGATCAGGTCGACCAGATCGAGCGCCTGGCCGGCAAGGTGAGGGGACTCATCGCACTCACGGAACAGAACCGGGTCGAGCTGGCCCAGGCAGGCGAGGAGAACGAGCAGTTGCGGCTCGAGAACGAGGACCTGCGCGCCCGGCTCGCAACCGCCGAGTCGACCTCGGCAGAGCTCACCGCGGTGTTGGCCGAGCGGGAGCAGGTTCGCTCCCGTGTCCAGGAGCTGCTCGAGCAGCTGGAGGCGATCGACATCTAGGAGCCCGTGGCAAAGGGCCCCGCTGCATTCGACGGGCGATGCATCCCGCGCGGGACAACGCTGGACCATCGTCTCGCAGGGGTCGAGCAGACCCGGCATGCTTGCTCGCCGCGCCACGCACCCCTAGCGAACGTCAGGAATCCGAGTCGTGGACGAAACGCCGACCGGCGTGGTGAACGTGGAGATCTTCGGCCAGCAGTACCCCATCCGGAGCCAGCTGGATCAGGTCTACGTGCTGAAGCTCGCGCGGTATCTCGACCGCAAGATGCAGGCGGCCGCCGAGCAGGTCCATGGCGGCGATTCCGTGCGCGTCGCGGTGCTGGCGGCGCTGAACATCGCGGACGAGCATTTCAAGACGCTGGCGGCCCAGGAGGACAGGGAAATGGACGCGCAGCGGCTGGCGCTCGAGCTCGAGCAACTGGTCGACGACGCGCTCGAGCAGTCCTCGTAGCCTCGAGTGCAGGCCCGCCTGCGCTCGAGGCGCGAGGCCGCCCGCCTTGCCTCGCGCCGACGTTCGTTCTAAGATGGGTTGCAGACGGAGAACGGCGAGTGTGCCGTCGGCTGCGGATGCCGGTGGCCATTGAATTTGAATTACCCTGCTTTGTGCGTGATGGTTCGGGGGCTCGTTTGAGCCAACGTTGCGTCCAAGAGAGCTGCGATGCCGTGCGGTGTGCACGCCTTCGAGTGAGGAAGCCTGAAGCAACGGTTCCGTAGCGGCTCCACCCTGCCCAGGCAGGTTCATGCGACCCCCCCACACGGCAACGCGGGGCTCTTTAAGTATCCGCGGCAGGCGATGTCGAGCAGCGGCTGATGCCGGGCCACGACGCCGTATGCCTGGAGCGGGGCTGGCCGTGAGTCCGTCCGGACGACGCGCATGGGCCAGCTCCTGTCAACTGTCGCTCCTGTCGTCCTCGCCCTCCTGACGGGCGTTGCGGTCTTCTTCGTCTGGATCGCGACCCGCAAGCGCATAGCCGCCGAAACCGTCGGCCGGGCGCGGCAGGACGCCGCGCGCATCCTGGGCGATGCGCAGCGCGACGCCGAAGCCCAACAGAAGGAGCTCGTCCTCGCCGCGAAGGAGGAAGCGCACGGGCTCCTGCGCGACGCCGAGCAGCAGGCGCGGAAGCGGGAGGACGAGGTCGCCAGCCTCGAGAGCACGGTCGCCGGTCAGGCCCGTGCGGTCGCCGACCGCACCGCCGACGTCGCGAAGCACGAGCAGGATCTTGGTGCGCGGGAGCAGACCATCCGGCAACAGGAGCAGGCGGTCGCCGCCCAGGTCGAGCGCTGCGATCAGCTGGCGGCCGACCACCAGCGCGAGCTGCAGCGCGTGTCGGGCATGACCGCCGACGAGGCGAAGGATGTCCTGCTGCGGCAGATCGAGTCCGACGCGCGGCGCGACGCCGCGAACCTGGTCAAGCGCCTCGAGCACGAAGCCCGCGAGAACGCCGCGAAGAAGGCGAAGCACATCATCACCCAGGCGATCCAGCGGAGCGCCGCGGAGCAGACGATCGAAACGACCGTCTCGGTCGTCGACCTGCCGAGCGACGATCTCAAGGGGCGGATCATCGGACGGGAAGGACGCAACATCCGCGCGCTCGAGACTGCAACGGGTGTCGAGCTGATCGTCGACGACACGCCCGGCGCGATCATCCTGTCGAGCTTCGATTCCTACCGGCGGGCGATCGCCAAGCAGGCGATCGAGCAGCTGGTTGCCGACGGCCGCATCCACCCGGCGCGGATCGAGGAGGTCGTCGAGAAGGTCAAGGCCGAGGTCGACGAGGCGACGCTGAAGGAAGGCGAGGCGGCGGGCTTCGAGCTCGGGCTGCACGACATGCATCCGGAGATCTACCAGAAGATGGGGCGCCTCAAGTACCGGACCAGCTACGGTCAGAACATGCTGGCGCACTCCAAGGAAGTCGCGTACCTGGCCGGCGTGATGGCCCGCGAGGTGGGTCTGGACGCGCACGTCTCGATCCGGGCCGCGTTCCTGCACGACATCGGCAAGGCGATGGATCGCGAGATCGAGGGCACGCACCTGGAGATCGGCATCGCGTTCCTCCGGCAGCACGGCGAGAGCGACGCGGTGGTCGACGCCATGGCGGCCCATCACATGGACATCGACTGGCCGTCGCTCGAGGCGATGATCGTGCAGGCCGCGGACGCGATCTCGGCCGCCCGGCCCGGGGCGCGCCGGGACATCCTGGAGTCCTACATCAAGCGCCTGGAGCAGCTCGAAGGCATCGCGGCCTCGTTCAAGGGCGTCAGCAAGGCCTTCGCGCTCCAGGCCGGCCGCGAGATCCGCATCATGGTCGAGAGCGAGGAGATCTCCGACGAGGAAGCGGTCTGGCTGTCGAAGGACATCGCGAAGCGGGTCGAGAACGAGCTGGAGTACCCGGGTCAGATCAAGGTCACGGTCATCCGCGAGACGCGCGCCATAGACTACGCCCGCTAGGAGTCTGCCCCGTAGAACGGCGCAGACTCCTAAGGCGCGCACAGCGCGCCTCGGCGGGAGCGGCGCGGGGCGAAGGGGTCCCCGCAAGCGAACGCCGGGGGTTCGGGGCGCAGCCCCGTCTGATTGAAGCCTAGTGAGCGAGCTCTCCAACCAGACGGTCGCCGACCTCGGTGAACGCGCGCTGATCGCCCGCATCGAGGCGGCTGTTCCCAAGGCCCCGGCTTCCGTCGTCGTCGGCATCGGAGACGACGCCGCGGTCGTCGAGCCGGAGCGTGGCACGCTGACCGTGGCCACCACGGATGCGCTGGTCGAAGGCATCCACTTCGATCGGGCGTTCTGCTCGGCCGCCGACGCCGGCCACAAGGCGCTTGCCGTCAACCTGAGCGACCTGGCCGCCATGGGGGCGATGCCGTGCCACGCACTGCTCTCGCTCGCCCTGCCCTCCGCCTGCCCCGTGGCCGACGTCGACGCCATGCTGCAGTCGCTGCTCGCGCTGGCAGCACGCCATCGCACCGCGCTCATCGGCGGCAACATCGCCGCGTCCCCCGGCCCGCTCGTCGTCGGGATGACCGCCATCGGGAGCGTCGCACGCCGACGCGTCCTGACGCGCGCCGGCGCGCGTCCCGGCGACATCCTGTACGTGAGCGGCCGGATCGGGGGGGCTGCGGCCGGGCTCGCCTCCCTGCGCGGCGAACCGCACCCCACGGCGCGCGAGCCGGACGACTGCAGGCTGCGCTATCGCCGCCCCGAGCCGCGCGTGCGACTGGGCGTGGCGCTCGGCCGCAACCGCGCGGCGCACGCGTGCATCGACCTGAGCGACGGACTCGGCGATGCCGTGCGGCAGCTCGCCGCGGCCAGCGGCACCGGTGCGCGGATCGAGGCCGATGCGCTGCCAATCCATCCGGAGGCGCGGGCGTGGCTCGACGCGGACGGCCTCGACCCGGTGGCGACGGCGCTGCAGTCGGGCGAGGACTACGAGCTCGCCTTCACCGCTCCGCCGGCGTTCCGCGGCCGCCTGCGGCACGTGCGGCGGATGGTCGGCGACCTGCCGGTCACGCCGGTCGGTGTCATCACCCGGGAGCCCGCGGTCCGCCTCCACCGGGACGGCAGGGAGGAGCCGCTGCCGGGCGGCTTCGAGCACTTCGGCTCCTAGGCGCGCTGTGCGCGCCTAGGAGCCGGCCTGACCTGCCGCGCCGTCGGCGCGTGGGCCGCTCCCGGGACCCCGCGCGAGCCGCCCGGTCCGGTGCGGTATAGTTGCGCCTGGCGGCGATCCCGGGTGCGCGTCCACCACAATACCCCGCCATGGGCGAGATCTCGCTGGCCGACATTGCGCGCGGGCTCGATGCGATGCTCGACGGTCAGATGACGGCCCAGGCGCGCGTCGTCGCGCACCTGGTGGCCGCGGCCGAGGCCGAGGCGTCCGGGCAGGCTGCGGCGCGCGTCATGGACACCCTCGACGCGGTCGCGGCGAGCACCGCGCTCGACGAGGTCTGGATCACCGACGAGCAGGGCTCCGCCTACATCACCAACGTGCGGGACGAGACCGGCGCGCCGGTGCCCTTCCGGTTCGACCCGGATCCAGCGGTGCAGCCGCAAGCCTCCGCGTTCTACAGGCTGCTGGCGCGCGCGCCCGACGTCAACGACGTCGTCGCACAGCGGGCGCAGGTGCGGGAGATCGATCGCGAGGTCTACAAGTACGTCGGCGTCAATGGCGTCGACCGGCACCGCATCGTGCAGGTCGGCAGCGCGCTCGCCTTCGAGGAGCAGGCGACCCTGAGCAACGCCTATGCCTCGCCCGTCATGACCGCGGTACTGGCGGCGTTCGGCGAGCCGGAGCTGCTCGACAACGCCTTCACGAGCCGGCTGGCCGAGATCGGAATCGTGCTCGAGGAGATCCTCGGCCACCAGATGATCGTGCAGGCCACGCTCGTCGACCACTTCGTCGCCGGCGCCGAGGAGGCGGGCTGGTCGGGGGAGGCGGTCGCCGTCGCGCTGGAGCGCAGCTTGAGCGCGTCGGCGCGCGGCGAGGTTCGTGTCCTGTCCCGGGCCGGCGAGACCCTCTACGCCGCGCCGCGCGCAAGCCGCACGGCTACCGCCCCCGCCGGCCTGCCGGGGGCGGTAGAGCTGGCGCCGCTCATCGGGGGCACGCCGCAGGCGGCGGCCTTCCGGGCTGCGCGGCGCGCCGCCGACGGCGCCTTCCACAAGCAGGCCGCCGTCGCCCGCGCAGGCTCGCCGCGGGTCGTGCTGGTGGGCCTGCCGCTCGACGACAGCTCGCCGGTCTCGCCCGGGTTCGCCGGCGCTCCCCCGCCCGCGTCAGGCCCGCAACCCGAGTGACGCCGCCACGGCCAGCGGTTGCTCCTGGTCCCTGTACTGCAGCCGATAGAGCGTGTAGTAGAGACCGCGCCGGCCGAGCAGCTCCTGGTGCGTGCCCGTCTCGCGGAGCGCCCCCTTGTGGAAGACGAGGATGCGATCCATGTCCTGCACGGTGGACAGGCGGTGCGCAACCGCCAGGGTCGTGCGGCCGGTCATCAACCGCCGCAGCGCGTCCCGGATCAGCGACTCGGTCGCGGTATCGATGTTCGATGTCGCCTCGTCGAGAACCAGGACCTCGGGCGCAAACGCCAATGCGCGTGCGAACGCCAGCAGCTGCCGCTGCCCCACCGACAGCGTGGCTCCCCGCTCGGCGACTGCGCTGTCGAGACCGTCCGGCAAGCGGTCGATGAACCGGTCGGCATGCGCGCCGGCCGCCGCGGCCCGGACCTCGGTATCGGCGATCGCGGTCCGTCCGAACGCGATGTTGTCGCGGATCGTTCCCGAGAAGAGGAAGACGTCCTGCAGCACGAGACCGAAACGCCGCCTGAGCGCGTCGAGCGGCATGTCGCGCACGTCGACGCCGTCGATCGCGACGCGGCCGCGGCGCGGATCGTAGAACCGCAGCAGCAGGTTGATCAGCGTCGTCTTGCCCGCGCCGGTGTGACCCACGATCCCCACCCGCTCGCCCGGCTCGATGACGAACGAGACGTCGCGCAGCACGTGCTCCTCGCCGCGATAGGCGAACCAGACGTGCTCGAACGCGATGCGGCCGGGACCGGACGGCATCCGCGCCCGGGCCGGGCTCGCGAGCTCGACGGGCGTGTCGAGCAGTCCGAAGATGCGCTCCGACGACGCCATGGCCGCCTGGAGGATGTTGAACTTCTCGGAGAGGTCGCTGATCGGCCGGAAGAACCGCTGCGAGTACTGCAGGAACGCGACGAGCGCGCCCAGCGACAGCGTGCCCTGCAGCGACCAGCCGCCGCCGAACCAGATGATCGACGCCGTCGCCAGCGCGCCCAGGAACTCGACGGCCGGATAGAACGTCGCGTAGTAGAAGATCGAGTCGAGGTTGGCGTCGCGGTGGCGGCGGTTGACCGCCTCGAACCGGGCGAAGCTGCGGGCCTCCCGGCAGAAGAGCTGCACGGTCGACATGCCCGTGATGTGCTCCTGGAGGAAGGCGTTGATGCGCGCGACCCACCCCCGCACCTCGCGGTACGACTCGCGGGCGTTCGCGCGGAACCACTGCGTGACGAGCGCGATCAGCGGCAGCACGGCGAACGCCACCAGCGCCAGCCGCCAGTCCATCCAGACCAGCACCACCATGATGCCGGCCAGCACCACGATGTCGCGGAACACCGAGATGACGCCCGCGGCGAACAGATCGTTGAGCGCGTCGACGTCGGTGGTCACGCGCGTCATGAGCCGGCCCACCGGATGGCGGTCGTAGAAGCCGATGTCGAGACGCTGCAGGTGCCGGTAGATCTCCATGCGGAGGTCGAACATGATCCGCTGTCCGATCATTCCCATGGTGTAGGTCTCGAGATACTCGAACACGAACGACCCGACCAGGATGAGGAGGAACGCCGCGGCGATCTGCTCCAGGCCGGCCAGGTTCCCGGGCAGGATGTGCCGGTCGATGGCCAGCTTCGTGAGGTACGGCTGCGCCACCTGCAGCAGGGAATGGCCGACGATGGCCGCCAGCGCCACCAGCACCGCCCGGCGGTGCGGGCCCAGGTAGCGCAGGAGCCGGCGCATCAGCCGCGCGTCGTACGCCTTGCCGAGGACCTCGTCGGGTTGCTCGCTCACCGGCTACGACGCCTCCAGCTCGGCTTCCAGCAGCTGCCTGCGGTGCAGGTTGGCGTACAGTCCGTCCTGCGCCAGCAGCGTGCGGTGGGTCCCGCGCTCGACGATCCGTCCCCGGTCGAGCACGAGAATCAGATCCGCGTCCTTCACCGTGGAGATGCGGTGGGAGACGACAATCGAGGTCCGCTGCCGCATGAAGTCGCGCAGCCGCGCGAGGATCTCGTCCTCCGTGCGCGTATCGACGGCCGCGAGGGCGTCGTCGAGAATCAGGATGCGCGGGTTCAGCAGCAGTGCCCGCGCGATCGCCACGCGCTGCCGCTGTCCGCCCGACAGGCTGATGCCCCGTTCGCCGACCTCGGTATCCAGGCCGTCGCGAAAGCCCTCGACATCGGTGTCCAGGCGGGCCGCGGCCACCGCGTCGGCAACCGCCCGGCCGGCACGGCCGCCGTTCGGCGCACCGAACGCCACGTTCCCGGCGATGGTCTCGGAGAACAGCAGCGGCTCCTGGGGCACGCAGCCGATCGCGCCGCGCAGCACCGGCAGCGGCAGCCGCCGCACGTCGACGCCGTCCACGAAGACGGTGCCCGCCGGGGGATCGAACCGGCGCGGGAGGAGGTCGACCAGCGTCGACTTGCCGGCGCCGGTCGGGCCGACCACGGCGAGCGTCTGCCCCGGCTCCACCGTCGCCGACACGTGCGCCAGGACCGGGTGGCCGCCGTACGAGAAGGTGAGATCGCGGAACTCGATCCGGCCCTCGATGTCCGCGCTCGAGAGGTGCACGCCGTCCGGCCCGGGGTCGCGTACCGTCGGCTCGGCGTCGAGCACCTCCAGCATCCGGTTCCACGCCGCCATCCCGCGCTGCAGCATGTTCGTCACCCAGCCGAAGGCGATCACGGGCCACGCCAGCATGACGAGATAGGCGTTGAATGCCACGAAGTCGCCGACGCTCATCCGGTCCGCAACCACCTGCCGCGTGCCCATCCAGAGGACGACGAGCGCGGACAGGCCGAGAAACAGCGTCATGCTGGGATAGAAGACGCCCTGCAGTCGGATGACCGCCCGGCTGCGCGCCACATACTCGCGGTTGGCCGACCGGAAGCGCTCGATCTCCGCCGCCTCGCGCCCGTACGCCCGGACCACCCGGACGCCCGCGAGCGCCTCCTGGGCGACGGCGCTCATCCGGGCCAGCTGGGCCTGTATCTGCTCGGAGCGGTGATAGATGGCGGTCCCGAACCCCTTGACCGCGACCGTGACGAAGGGCAGCGGCACGAGCGCCAGCAGGGTCAGCCAGGGCGAGATGGACAGCATCAGGACGACCGCGACGACGAAGGTGATGCCGGTGGTCGCCGAGTACATGATCGACGGCCCGACCATCATCCGCACCGCGCCGAGATCGTTCGTGGCGCGCGACATCAGGTCGCCCGTCCGGTGGCGCTGGAAGTAGGACAGCGACAGACGCTGCAGATGCCCGAAGAAGTCGTTGCGCAGGTCGTACTCGATCGCGCGCGACGCGCCGATGATGACGCGCCGCATGTAGAAGCGGCAGACGCCGCCGAGCGCCGCGATGCCGGTCAGCAGCCCGGCATACAGGCCCAGCCTGGCGTGTGTCGCCCCGTCGCGGAGGTCGTCGATGGCATGCTTGAGCACCCAGGGCGCGACCAGCTGGATGCCGGTGGCGAGCACCAGGAAGACGAACCCGAGCGCGAAGCGGGCCCGATAGCGCGTCACGTACGGCAGGAGCCGTCGAGCGGGACGGGTCATCGCGGAAGCGACGGCGAAGACAGCGTCCCGGTTTGATAATTCAGGAAGACATGCGCCATAATGTGCACTAAGTGCGAACGATAATACAGGAGGAATAGTTGCATGTTGCGTTGCTTCCTGATCATCGCCCTTGTCTTGCTTATCGCGCCCCCGGCGGCGAGCGCCGGCGTCTTGTCAACTCAGACCGACGCGGAAGACATCCTGCCGCTCACCGACTTCTCTCCGGCACTGCTGGGCATGTTCCGGAAGATGATGGAGATCGAGGACGAGATTCGAAGGTTCGCCGACCAGTATGACGTCTCCCTCGACCTGGCCCGAGCCGTCTGTCTGCACGAATCCGGCGGAAACCCCAATCTCCGCTCGGGCGCGGGCGCCCGGGGCTACTTCCAGGTCATGCCGGCGACCTTCCGCTCGCTGCGCGTCGAGACCAACATCGAGGCCGGCATCAAGTATCTGTCCGAGATGATCGACCAGTTCGGGCGCGAGGACTACGCGCTGGCCGCCTACAACGCCGGTCCGGGCCGCGTGCGCCGCGGGCGGCCGCCGCTCGAGACCCTGCAGTATGTCCTGGCCGTCGGCCACTTCAGGAACGCGCTGAAGCTCTACGGGCGCTCGATCCGCCACCACGCCGAGCAGATCGATCTGGAGCAGGTGCGCGAGGGCGACACCTGGTGGGCCATCTCGCAGCGCATCGGCGTCCCGGTGCTTCAGCTAAGGATGCACAACCCGTTTCTGGCCACGCGGCCCTTGCGGGCGGGACAGCTCATGGCCTACCCGCCGCTGCCGCGCACCGACCTGCTCGCGGGGACCGGCGACGACCTGACGTACCGCAGCCGGCACGGCGACAACTACCTGCACCTCGCCTTCATCCTGGAGGTCGAGCTCGACGAGTTCCGGGCGGCCAACGAGCTGTGGCGCCTGCAGACGCTCCCGGCCGGGCAGCACCTGCGCGTGCCGCTGGGCAGGCAGGACCGGCACGACGAGCACCGGGTCGAGCCGGGAGAGGACCTGGCAGCGGTCGCCGCGGCCTACCGGTCGACACCCTGGCGCATCATCCGCGACAACGGACTGTTCCAGGACGAGCGGCTCGAGCCCGGAACGGTGCTGAAGGTCCGGGCCCAGCGGGGCGGGCAGGTGGCGCGCGCAGCGCCGGCCGCGCCACCCGCACCGGCCGGGCCCACGCACGTCACGCATCGGGTCGCGCGCGGCGATACGCTGGGCAGGCTGGCGCGGCGCTACGGCACGACCATCCGCGCCATCCAGGCGGCGAACGACATGGGCCGCCGCACGGTCATCCGCGTCGGGCAGCGCCTGCGGATTCCGGCCAGTTGAGGTTCAGGACCGGACCGGCGTGGCCGCGCGCAACTCCTCCACGAAGCGTTGCTCGCCGGGTAACAGCTCCATCGCTCGCGCGTACGCATCCTCGATTGCCTGGGCTGACGCCCGCTGCCAGTTGAACTCGGCTCATGGCCGCGTTTTCGCAGACCCTGATCGCAACGAGAGCGATGCAGCTCGCGTGGCATGGGCGCGCTACGGCGCTACCGGCACGGAAACGCGTCGACGAACGCGCGCAGGATCAGCACCGTATCCCACATGGTCAGCTCGGCTGGATTGTCCTTGAGATAGGCATCGACTATCCGCGCCATCCCGCCGGCGCTGATCGTTTCGGTGGCGCAGAACGCCTCGCGGCTGTTGAAGTCGTCCACCATGATCATGTGGGTATGCCACACGCCGGTGACCAAGCCGAGGCACTGGCCCATGTCGCTGCCCCGCTCCATCTCGTCGCGGTCCGGGTCGACGGGGCCGCCGTCGGCCTGATTGATCGCCGCGCCGCACTCGCGGGCCAGGGCGTTTCCGTCGTTGACGTTGGGGATCGGCCGCTGGGCCGCGGCGGGGACGGCCGCAAGGCTCAGCAACGCGACGCCAGCGACGATTGCTCTGGTGCATCCCATCGCGTTCCCCCTGAGTCGATCGGCGCCGCGCGCCTAGTAGTTGTCCAGACCTTCCGTCAGCTCGATGTTGATGCCCCACGGATCGGTGAGGAACGCGATGGCGATGTTCAGCTCGTCGATGCGGGTATAGGGGCGGTCGAGCGTGATGCCCTGCGCCTCGAGCCGCTCGCAGAACGCTCCGAGGCCGTCCACCTCGAAGCCGATGTGGTCGTAGCTCCGGCCACGGATGGGGGCCGCCTCGCCGTCCGCCTCCGAGAACCGGATGTTGACGCCCGGCAGATCGGCCACCTTGAACCGCCCGTTCATGCCGGGCACGGCGCCGAAGGTCTGCACGTACCAGTCGCGCATCGCATCGACGTCGCTCGTGAAGAAGTGGAGGTGGTGGTTGCGGATCGGCTCGCTCTGGCCCCGGCTCTCGACCAGCTCCACCTTGACGTCGTCCGGCGCCAGGACGTACGCGATGCACGTGTTCTGGCTCTCGGAGCAGATCATGCCGTCCTGCACGTCGGCGTTCGGCCGCTCCTGCGCGGTGATGACCGGGTAGCCGGCGGCCTCCACCCTGTCGAGCATGGCGCGCGTGTCCGGCACCCACATGCCGATGTGGTTCAGCGCCGAGCCGATGGTGCCGCCCGTCGGCTCGCGGTCCGTGAGGAAGACCAGCGCGTCGGGGAACTTGAAGACGTGGACGTCGCGCCACGGCGTCGGGACGCCGCCCAGCGTGTCGCGCCAGAACCGCTCGTGGGCCGCGCGGTCCGTCACGTTCAGGTGGTGGTGCCCATGCACGACCGGGCCTTCGCTGGCCCACGAGGACTGCGCGGAAGCCGGCTGAGCGGCAGCCAGCAGCAGCAGCGCCGCCACGAACAACGCGCTCCATCCACTTGCCTTCATCGTCGCCCCCTTCACACCTCGCCCCGGCCGTCGACCGGGAATGCCGAGTATAGCAGCCCGCGGCAAAGGCCCCGGTGCCTTCGACGCGGGGTTTCGCCGCGGGCCGCCAGCCTCTACCGCAGCAGATCGAACAGGTGGGTGTACTTGAGGATCACGCTCCGGCCGCTGCCCACCGGGATGTAGTCGGCGAGGCCGTCCGTCTGGTTGTAGACGACGAACAGGCCGGTGTTGGCGTCCTGCAGCCAACCGAAGCGCAAGTTGACCGACCAGAGATCGGCGCTGTCATTGTACTGCAGCAGCCCCTGGGCGAACACGCGCGGCGAGAAGTTGTAGGCGATGCGGCTCGACGCCAGGTTCGTGACGACGTGTCCAGCCGGCAGGTCGATGTCGTTGCGGGTCCACCGCAGCTCCACGTTCAGCGCCTCGCCGCGCCGGAAGTGGGCCGACGGACCCGCCACCTGCAGCCGGCCGCCGAAGAACCCGCTCTGCTGGAACCGGAACCCGTAGCCGACCGGGGCCGACCGGTCCGAGTTGTAGTTCAGGCTGAGCTCGTGCCAGTCGTAGGATCCGGGCGGCACCGGCACGCCGGAGATCGTGAACTCGCGGGTGACGCCTTCCTTGCGGATGTTCCAGGCGGTGATGGCCACCGAGCTGTCATCGAACTCCCAGAAGTTGTCCATGTGCAGCAGCGAGGTCTCGACGAAGCCGCTGTCGATGCTCCAGAACCGGTTGAAGGTGACGTGGGGCTGGACCTCCTGGATCTGCAGGAAGTTGTCGGGCGGCCGCGACGTGTTGAAGACGCCCGCGTCGATCTTGCGGAACCCGGTGCGCCGCACGAACCCCACCTCCGGGTTGAAGTGCTCCCCCATCTCCATGATGCTGCCGCGCAGGCGCCAGGCCTCCGTGTTGTAGTCCACGGCCACGTCGAACGCGTGGTCCCGGCCGGCGAGCCCCGGCGTCTCGGTCCGCGCCGCGAACCCGGAGACCAGCCCGTTCTGCCCGAAGCCCCAGCGGCCGTCGAAGGCGTAGGTCCGGTTGTGGTCGTCGGCGCCGGCCCGCTCCCCCGTCGCCTGCCGGCTCACGAGCAGCCCGCCGATGCTCGAACGGTTCGGCAGGTCGCGCCGGAGCCGCGCCACGGTGAAGTTGTTGGCCGGCGTCCGTCCATCGACGGTCTCGGTCTGCATGTTCAGGAAGCCGACGGTGACGTTCTCGGAGACCCGCCCCGAGAGCCGCGCGCCCGCCAGGATCGGAATGGCCTGCCCGGCCGCGTCTATGCCGATGCGCCGGCTGAAGAAGAGCTCCGTCTGGCCCGGATCGTTGAACACCGCGCCGCCGCTGTTGCTCACCGTGAAGGCGCCGGCGTTCTCCAGGAAGAAGGGGCGTTTCTCGGGAAAGAACAGGTTGAAGCGGTCGAGGTTGATCTGCTGCTCGTCCACCTCGACCTGCGCGAAGTCGGTATTGTAGGTGAGATCCAGCGCGAGCCCGGAGGTGACGCCGTACTTCAGGTCGCCGCCGAAATTGCCGAGCGCCTCGACGCCGGCCGCCGGCCGGTCGGCGCGGCCGATTGCCTCGCCGATGACGTACGGGGTGAGCTGCAGCGTGCGCCAGAGTCCCTCGGGCGCCTGGACGTCCGTCAACTGCCCCGCCAGGGAGACGCGGAACAGGTCGAACTGGCGCGGCAGCGGCGCCCAGTACGCCGACTCGTTGCGGCGCCGGATGTTGCGCTGAAAGTTGACGCCCCAGCGCTGCTCGCGCCCGGCCGGGAAGCGGAGCGTGCGGAAGGGAATGGCGAACTCCGCGCTCCAGCCGACCTCGGAGATGGTCGTGCGCACCTGCCAGACGCCGTCCCAGTTCTGGTTGAAGCCGCCCCCGGCGCCCTCGGTCTGGCCGCCGCGGCCCATGCCGCTGCCGCCCGCTCCCTCGTTGACGAGCTGCCCGTCGTACTCCTGCCCCGACGGGCTGGTGCCGAAGACGAACCCGTTCTGCCGATCGAAGAACGTGTCCAGGATGATCTGGAAGCTGTCGCTGTCGGCCAGCGACGAGTCTCGGCGGCTGTCGGTGACGATGATCGACGCCGGGTCGCGGTCGTAGCAGACGACGCCGAAGTAGAGCGTGTCGCCCGTGAAGACGATGCGGACCTCCGTGCGCTCCGACGCCGGCTGCCCCTCGTCGGGCTGCGTCTGCACGAACCCCGTGCCGGGCACGGCGCCGTCCCAGGCCGGATCGCCCAGCACCACGCCGTCGAGCATCGGCGCGACCGGGGCTTCGACGGCCGCCACGGCCCGCGCGCCGACCGGCCCGAGCCCGGCCCGCGGCGGCTGGGCGCGGGCATCCGCCGCAGCGCAGATCGCGGCGACGACGACACAGGCCACGAACCGGACCGGTGCGGCGCGCACGGTCGACCCGGAACCCGCAGACACGACGACCCGCGAAATCGGCACGCGGCCTACCAGAATACGTCAACGGGGTGCCCCTCGCACGTGCGCCGCCGTGCCGCGGCCGCGCCGGGACGCCCGGCACTCAGGTGGTATAGTGTGCGCCGTTCCGCAAACGCACCGACGGAGGATCGACGATGACGAGCCCGCAGCCGCCCGCCGCACAGACCCGCTCACACCCGTTCCGCCGCGTCCGGCGTGCGGTGCTCTGCGTTGCCGTAGCCGTCGCGGCGTGCGGCGCGCCGGAGGGGGCGCGGGCGCAGGCGTTCGACGACTTCGCCCCGGTCACCGACGCCGTTCTGCAGAACCCCGATCCGGCCGACTGGCTGCACTGGCGGCGCACCCTCGACGCCTGGGGCCACAGCCCGCTCGACCAGATCACGCCCGACAACGCGCACGAGCTGCGCCTGGCCTGGAGCTGGGCGCTGGCCGAGGGGTCGCAGCAGACGACGCCGCTGGTCTACGACGGCGTCATGTACATCGCGAACCCGGGCGAGCGGGTGCAGGCCCTCGACGCCGGCACCGGCGAGCTGCTGTGGGAGTACCGGCGCCCGCGGACGCCGACCGACGCGGGCGGACCGCCGCCGAACCTGCAGCACCGCAACCTCGCCATCTACCAGGACAAGATCTACCTGAACACCTCCGACGCGCACGTGGTGGCTCTGGACGCGCGCACCGGCGACGAGGTCTGGGATTCCGACGTCGGGGGCGCCGCGGGCTACGAGTACACGAGCGGGTCGATCATCGCCGACGGCAAGGTGGTCTCCGGCCTCACCGGCTGCGAGCGCTATCGGGACGACACGTGCTACATCGTGGCCCTCGACGCCGACACGGGCCGCGAGTTGTGGCGCACCTCGACGGTGGCGCGGCCGGGCGAGCGCGGCGGCGACTCCTGGGGCGACCTGCCGGTGATGTTCCGCGCCGGCTCCGATGCGTGGATCCCGGGCAGCTACGATCCGCGCGCGCAGACGCTGTTCTTCGGCACGGCGCAGGCCAAGCCCTGGGCGCGCGCCGTGCGCGGCACCGACGGCTCGGCCCTGTACACCAACTCGACGCTGGCCCTCGATCCGCTGACCGGCGAGCTGAAGTGGTACTTCCAGCACCTGCCGGGCGAGTCGCACGACATGGACGAGGTGTTCGAACGCATCCTGGTCGACTACGACGACCGGCAGTCGGTCTTCACCATGGGCAAGATCGCCGTGCTGTGGGAGCTCGACCGCGAGACCGGCCAGTTCCGCGCCGCGCACGATCTCGGCTACCAGACGCTCGTCGACATCGACCCCGTGACCGGGGAAGCCGTCTACCGCGACGGCATGATCCAGGACATCGGCGAGGAGATCCACTGGTGCCCCAGCACGTCGGGCTTCAAGAGCTGGCGCGCCATGTCGTACAGCCCCGTCACCGAGGCCTTCTACATCCCGCTGACCCTCAACTGCGAGACCGGCGTCTTCGGTCCGGTCGAGAAGCGCGAGGGCGGCGGCGGCGTCGGGCCGGTGCGCCGGACCAACCACTTCCATCCGCGCAGCCCCGAGCACATCGGCGAGCTCGTGGCCATGAGTCTGCGGACCGGCGAGGTCCTGTGGCGCCACCGGACCCGGACGCCGATCAACACGGCGGCCCTGACGACGGACGGCGGGCTCGCCGTGGCGGGCGACTGGGACCGGCACCTCTACGTCCACGACGCCCGCAACGGCGACATCCTCTGGCAGACGCGGCTGCCCACCTCGGTGCAGGGCTTCCCCATCTCCTACGCGGTCGACGGCAAGCAGTACCTGGCGGTGCCGGTCGGCACCGGCGGCGCGAGCTGGAACAACCTGGTGCCGCAGGACCTGACGCCCGAAAAGCGCCATCCGCCGACGGGCAACAGCATCTTCGTCTTCGCGCTGCCGTAGCATGATAGCGTTCCGTAGTAGTCCGTAGAGGGCCGACGAATCCCCACTTTCGTGGGGTTGAATCGCGATCCCTGTTCCGAGCCCTTCCGTGCGCGTTCGGGCACGCGAGAGGCGAACCTGCGCCTGGACCGGGAGGCAACGGCGACGCAGGATGCGGCCGATGTCCCAGCGGTGGCCTGAATGAACATCACGTCGGCCTCGCCGGGCGAACGACGGCCACCCCGCCCTTGACTGCGTCGGGCGCTTCTGGTCTAGTGGAGTTCGTGGTGCCATTGAAGCCGGCGGCGGCGGTCACGGCGGCGCTGCTGATGCTGGTGGCGCTCGTTGCGACGAGCACCACCAGCCACGGGCACGGCCCCGACACGGAGCCCGCCGGCCACACCGACTGCACTGCCTGTCACTTCCGGCATCTGTCGGCGGTTCAAACGGACAGAGTTCCCGCGCCATCCGCGCCGGACCTCGTCGCGCACGGCGTCCCGTCCGCTTACCCGCGAGGCGAACAGGGCGCCGTCGTCGACATGCAGTCCACGCGCGGCCCACCCGCGTAATCCCTATCCCGCTCGTTCGCGACTCACACGCACGTCACAACGCTCCGTCTCAGCGGTGGTGTCAGACACGCGCGCGCACGAGTGGCTCGATCTTCGCGGTGACGCGGCGCATCCGGTCGCGCCGACCGGCAACTCGCTGACCACCTCCGACTGTTGGCACGGCCCGCCGCCGGTCAACGGCATGTTCTTCGTCGGCCCCGGTCGCGAGCCGACCCGGAGCAGGCCTCGGCCCGGCCGTGGAGACAGGGCGGTGATCGGAATGGCTGGCGCAAACGCGGCAGCGCGCATCGCGCTCCCAGAGAACGTCCAATGACGAAGCCCGTCAAGCCGGACTACGACTTCGCGAAGTGGGAGGGCGGACGCAGCCTGAAGGGCGCGATGCTCCGCGCACGGATGTTCGACCGCTACGTGGAGGACTTCCTGGCCGCGCATCCCCGGGGCACCGTCGTCGAGATCGGCTGCGGCCTCGACACCCGCTTCGACCGGGTCGACAACGGTCGTGTGCGCCGGTTCGACCTCGACCTGCCAGACGCGATCGCCCTCCGGCGGCGCTTCTTCGACGACGAGCCGCGCCGGACCATGGTCGCCGCGTCGGTCCTCGACAGCTCGTGGATGGACGCGGTGGCGGCAACCGGCGGACCGTGGATATTCGTGGCCGAGGCGGTGCTCATCTACCTCGATGCGCCGCAGGCCCGACGCGCCATCGCGGAGATCGCGCAGCGCTTCCCCGGCGCCCGGATCGCCTTCGACACCACCGGACGACCCGCGCGAGATCGAGTCGTGGGGCGCGAGCCTCCGGCTCGCGGCGTCGAAGACGTTTCTCGACGCCGACCGCGACCTCCTGGATCGACTGCCGCTGCCGCTCGCCTGACCGCGGGACAAAGGAAACGACATCATGACGAAACTTGGCCTCTCGTTGACGGCCTGCCTGCTGGCCTTGCCGATGCCCGCCCTCGCGCAGGACCTGGCCAATCTCCGGCACGGTGGCCGACCAGACCGGCGGCGTGCTGCCGGGCGTGACCGTCGAGGCGGCCGGCCCCGGGCTCGCGGGCGGATCGCGGGTGGCGGTCACCGACGGCGACGGACGCTACGTCCTCGACGGGTTGCCGGCCGGCGACTACTCGGTCTCGTTCACCCTGACCGGCTTCGAGACGCTGCAACGAGACGACGTCTCCGTGTCTGTGCCGGACGGCGCCGCACTGGACGCCGTGCTGCAGTTCGCCAGTTTCTCGGATGAAGTAACCGTCGTCGGCAGCAAGCTCGACACCGGCCGGCAGGAGTTCGGCACCAGCGTCGCGTATCTGGGCGAGGAACGACTCGCCTTCAACCGGACCGCCAACGCGTTCACCGGCACCGCGCAGTTCGGCGCCTACAGCATCCGCGGCGTCAACAACAACGGCCTGGACAGCGGCTTCGGCAACGCCAATGCGCTCGCCTCCATCCTGTTGAATCAGACGGCGGTCGGCCCACGCACGGGGGACTACCTGAACCCGTCCCTCTTCGACGTCGGATCGGTGGAGATCCTGCGCGGCCCGCAGTCGACCCTGCAGGGACCCAACTCGCTGATCGGCGCGGTGCTCATCAACTACAACAAGCCGGCCTTCGACGGCTACGGCGGCCGCGTTCGTCTCGAAGGGGGCGGGCTCGGCACGCGGCGCGTTCAGTTCATGCAGAACACCGAGCTGGTGGACGACGTTCTCGCCGCCCGCCTGACGGTCGAGGACCGTTACGCCCGGGGCGCGGCCACCAACCTGGTCACCGCGGACGACGACGTGCAGCGGACCGACGAGCGAACGTTCCGGGGGCAGCTCTCGCTCCGCCCCCGGGCCGACGACCGCGTACGCTTCGATTTCACCTGGCTGCGCAACGACTCCGACTCCAACCCGTTCGCCCTTGTCGTCGCCAACGAGGCGGAGGGCATTACCATGCAGGACCGCCGGCAACCCTGGAACCGGCCGGACCAGTACCCGTCGACGCTCGACTTCCTGAATCTCGAGACCCACGTCGCCCTCGACGACCGTTGGGCGATCGACGCCATCACGGGCTACAGCCGTTTCGACCTGACGCAGAACTTCGATGCGGATCTGTCCCAGTTCGACTTCCTCAACGTCGACGCCGCGGGACACGACGCCATCCTCAGCCAGGAGGTCCGCGCGGCGTATCGGGGCGAGAGGGTGGACGGCCTGATCGGTCTCTTCTATTCCGAGGGCGATTACTCGTTCGGATTCCACGGCACGGGGATCTTCCCGGACGGCATGGGCGGCGTCGCGCCCTTCAACCGGCAGACCCGCCTGCTGGAAGAGGTCGATCAGCTCGGGGTGTTCGGACGCGCGGAGTGGACCGTGACCGACCGCGTGCTCCTGACGGGAGGCGTGCGACTCAACCGCGAGACGCGGCGGAACGACAACTTCGCCGACAACAACGGGCTGATGAGCGACTTGAGCGCCGAGAAGACCTTCAGCCAGGTGCTGCCCTCCGGGTCGTTCGCCTATAGCTTGACTTCCAGCACGTCGCTCGGGGTCTCGTACGCTCGCGGGTACAAGGCGGGAGGCTTTGCGTTCGCGGTCTTCCTCGGCGTGGCGGAGGCGTACGGAGAGGAGTTCACCGACAACTACGAGCTGTTCTTCCGCCATCGGACGGCCGACGGCCGCCTGACGCTGAACGCGAACGTCTTCACCATCGATTGGCGCGAGCAGCAGATCCCGTACACGGCCGAAGGCGGCTTCCCCGGATTCGACGCGCTCATCACCAACGCGGGGCGGTCGGCGCTGCGCGGGGTCGAGGTCGAGTCGGAGTACTACTTCACCAGCACGCTGAACATGTTCGCTTCGCTGGGCGTCACCGACTCGGAGTTCATCGACTTCGTTCTCGACGGCAACGATCTCGCCGGCCGGGCCTTTCCCCAGTCGCCGGCCTGGAACGGCGCCTTCGGGCTCGGCTGGCGCGACCCGGGCGGCTGGTTCGCCAGCGGGACGTTCAGCTACACGGACGACGCCTACACCGAGATCTCGGCACCGGTCTTCACCCAGGTCTCGAGCCGCAGCCTCCTGAGCGGCCGTGTCGGCTACGGAAGATCGAGATGGTCCGTCTATCTGTGGGGCACCAACCTGCTCGACGACCAGTACGAGTTGGCGCTGTTCGACGGGCGGCTGTTCGGACTGCCGGGAGTCTACGGACGGATGGCCGACCCGCGCGCCGCCGGGGCCGGCGTCGACTTCGACTGGTAGCCGGCACCTGGAGCACGCCATGACCAACGCTATCGAAGGCCTACAGGTCACCCGGCTGACGAAGACCTACCCGGGCGGCATCCGCGCCCTCGACGCGGTCGACCTGACGGTGGGGCCGGGCCTCTACGGCCTGCTCGGCCCGAACGGAGCGGGCAAGAGCACGCTGATGCGGACCCTGGCCACGCTGCAGAAGCCCGACAGCGGGTCGATCACGCTCGACGGGGTCGACGCGCTCGCCGACCCCGACTACGTGCGCCGGCGGCTGGGGTACCTGCCGCAGCACATCGGCACCTACCCGACCGTCACCGGACGGCAGCTCCTGGAGCGGTTCGCCTGGCTGAAGGGCAGGACCGACGCGTCCGAGCGGCGGCGCGAGGTCGCGCAGCTCCTCGAGCGGGTGAATCTCCGCGCCGACGCCGACCGCGCCGTCGTCACCTACTCCGGCGGCATGTTGCGACGGTTCGGCATCGCCCTCGCCCTCACCGGCGCCCCGCGGCTCCTCATCGTCGACGAGCCGACGGCGGGTCTCGACCCGGCGGAGCGCAGCCGCTTCCACCGGGTGCTGGCCGACATCGCGGCCGACAACATCGTCCTCCTGTCGACCCACATCGTCGACGACATCGAGAGCCTCTGCGAGCGGCTCTCGATCCTCGCCGCCGGGCGCATCGTCGCCGAGGGCATGCCGGCCGTCCTGACCGCGCCGCTCCAAGGCCGTCTCTGGTCGCGCGTGGTGCCGCGCGGCGAGCCGACGCCCGACGATGCCCTGCACGTCTCGGCGACGCCGGCCGGCGCGCGCATCGTGGTCGAAGCCCCGGTCACGCCCGGCGAGGCGTGGGCGCCCCGCGCGCCGTGTCTGGAGGACGCGTATCACGCGGCGATCGCGCGCGCCGGGGTCCGGGACGAGGAGGCGGTGGCATGACGACCCTGCGCTTCGCGGCGGCCGAGGCCTGGTACGAGTTCCGCGCCGGCTGCCGGGGGCCGCTCATCCCGATCGCGTTCCCCGGGCTGATCGCCTACCTGATGCTGGTGCTGCTGAACGCGGACTACCTGCGCGACCTCGGCGCGACCGACGTGCCGCGCAACAGCCCGCACCTCGTCTACCTGATGGTCAGCGGGCAGGCGGTCTGGCTCCTCTTCGTCTGGGCCTGGCTCTTCGCGCAGGTTGTGGTGCGCGACCGCACGGCCGGCCTGCACGAGGTGGTGCTGTCGGCGCCGGTCTCGCTGCCCGCCCTCCTCGCCGGCCGCTACGTCGGCGCGCTGGGCCTCGCCTGCGTGCTGTCCCTCGCGACGGGGATCGGGTTCATGCTGGTCCCCCCCCTCGGCGCGCTCGGCGTGTTTCCTCCCGACGCGGTCGGGCCGCAGCCGTTCTTCGCGATCGGCCACTCGCTGCTCATCCTGACCCTGCCGTCGGCGGCCGGGCTCGGCGCGCTGTTCCTGTGCGCGGCGATCCGGACGCGCGCGCTGGCGGGGCCGTTCGCCTGCGCGGCGGCGCTGATGCTGATCTGGATGGTCGCCATGGTGGTGGTGCGCGGCGGCGACGCGAACCCCGCGCTCGCGTCGCTCCTCGACCCGTCCGCGTTCGCCGAGGCGGAGGAGCAGGCCAACGCCTGGACGCCGCGCGAGAAGGCAGCGGGCGTCCTGCAGATCACGGCGCCGCTCGTGGCCAACCGGCTCTTCTGGACGCTAGCCCATGTTTAACAGGATTCCCGACGATTTTGTAGATTTGGGCGATATTTCAGGGGTCGCAGGCCCGTAACTTGTTGATTCTAAAGAAGCGGGGGTTGGCGGAGCGGAATGTAGTGCCATAATCGTCAGGAATGTCTTGCTTCGGGGAACGTGCACCCGCTATCGTGGGCGCATGTTCATTCGGCGCACACAAACCCGGCGGACCGAAGACGGACAGCCCTGCTTCTCGCATCGCCTCGTCCACTCCGAGCGCATCGGCAAACGCCGTCCGCCAGCGCACCCTGCTCAATCTCGGACGCCACTTCGACATTCCCCAAGCGCAATGGCCGCTGCTCTGCTCCCGCATCGACGACATCCTGACCGGCCAGACGCCGTTGGTCGCCGACTGCCCGACCGCCGTCGAACACGAAGCCCAACGGATAGCCGCACAGTTGATCGCCCGCGGCACACCCGCGCAGGGACCGGCCGCCGGGCCGCCAGACGTGCAGCCGGTCGACGTCGACTCGCTGCGCCTGGTCCGCCCCCGCAGCGTCGGCGTCGAGCAGGTCGGCCTGTGGGCCCTGGAGCAATTGGGCCTGCCGACCCTGCTGGCCGAGTTGGGCGTCAACGGCGCGTTGCGCACCGCGGCGGCCGGCGCCGTCGTCGGGCGTCTGGCCCGGCCGGCCTCGGAGCGCGCGACGCACCGCTGGCTGCAAACGCGCAGCGGCCTCGGCGAGTTGCTCGGCGTCGACTTCGAGACCGTCAGCTCGATGCAGCTCTACCGCGCCTCGGACGCGCTGGTGAAGCATCGCGAGGCGATCGAGGCACATCTGTTCGAGCGCGCCATGGGGCTGTTCGACCTGCAGCCGACGGTGACGCTCTACGACCTGACCAACACCTATTTCGAAGGCGAGGCGGGCGCGCAGCCGCAGGCCAAGCGCGGACACTCGAAGGAGAAGCGCAGCGACTGTCCGCTGCTGACCCTGGGCCTGATGCTCGACGCCAGCGGCTTCGTGCGCCGCTCGCAGGTCTTCAGCGGTAACGTCCGCGAGCACCGCACGCTGGCCGGCATGCTGGAGGCTCTCGACGCGCCGGCCGGCGCCCTGGTGGTCATGGACCGCGGCGTCGCCACCGAAGCCGCCATCGGGTGGCTGCGCGACAACGGCTACCGCTATCTGGTCGTCAGCCGCGAACGCCACCGGCAAGTCGACGCCGATGCCGCCGTGGCGATCCAAACGCAATCCAAACAGACCGTGCATCTGCACAAGGTGGTCTCGACCGACCCCGACGAGGTCCGCCTGTACTGCTACTCGGAGCAGCGGGCCGAAAAGGAGCAGGCCATCGTCGAGCGATTCGCCACCCGCTTCGAGGCCGCCCTCGCCCAGCTCAACGACGGGCTGGCGCGCCCCCGCGCCCACAAGCGCCTCGGACAGGTCTGGCAGCGCATCGGGCGACTCAGAGCCAGGCATACCCGCGTCGCCAAGCACTACCAGATCGAGGTCACCCCCGACCGGACCGGTGAGAAGGCCGCCGCCGTCACCTGGACCCGCCGGCCCCAGGATGGCTCGATGGCCACCCATCCGGGCGTCTATTGCCTGCGCAGCAGCGAGACCGACTGGGACGAAGACGCCTTGTGGCGCACCTACACCACCCTCACCGACGTCGAGGCCGTCTTCCGCGCGCTCAAGTCCGAACTCGGCCTGCGCCCCATCTACCACCACAAGCCGCAGCGGGCCGACGGCCACCTGTTCATCACCGTCATCGCCTACCAGCTCGTGCAGGTCATCCGCACCCGGCTGCGAGCCCACGGCGAACACGCCAGTTGGACCACGCTACGCCGCATCCTCGAAGGCCAGCAGCGCGTCACCGCCACCTTCCGGCGCCCCGACCGACGCACCCTGCACGTGCGCACCGCCACGCAAGCCGAACCCGAACAGCGGGCCATCTACGACGCGCTCGGCATCGACCCGCAACCGGGAGGCGTCCGCAAGACGACCATCTGACCGACCCGTTCCCGGTTTGCGCACGTTTGTAGTGCCACTTGAGCATTCTTGCCAGCGTAAACCGCTGATTCTACAGTAGCTTAGCAATGCCGCTGTTAAACTTGGGTTAAGATAGAGAGTTGGGCAGGTCGCGATCAGCCCTGCCCGTGGCACACAGGAGGAAACCATGCCCACACGACGACAGGCGAACGGGAGAACCGTCGCCCGTAATGCCCACCCGCGGCTGCGGCTCTCCGCCGCGCCGCTTCGCCAGACCCCCTACACCTCGGTCCGACGGGTGACCGACGCGGGGCGTTCGCAGGACCGTCGGTCCGTCTATCTGCAATTCGTGCGACGCCTCTGGCTCATGGTCTCGTAAGCCGGCACCAGCCTTGCCCGCTTGCGCGCGGGCTGCTCCATTCGCAATCCGGCACTCCCTCGATCTGGGCGCTGAACGCGTACTCGCGGGCTCACGGCCGAGGTCACGCCAGACTCGGTCGCCGCGGCGCGGCGGTCTGTGGCGATTCCGGTTCGGCGCTGCTGCGCCATGCAAGCAGCGTGCGCCAGCGGTGGATCGGCCTCGCTGGCGCGCCGTCGGGCGCCGAGCGAGGGCACGGCGGCTGGCTTGGCCGGCGCGCTCGACGACCCGACTTCGACCTTCTTCTATGCGGCGCGCACTTTGGGGTTGACAGCCTGTTCGGCGGCCGCTCGCTTCGGATTCGGACCACTACCAGGCATGCCCGTTCGGCGGCTCTGCCCGGCGCTGCGACAGTATCCACGAGATCGGGATAACCTCAGGGTAGGTGCTACGGTGATCTCCATTGACCCGCACTCCTGAACCGGGTCCGTCGGCGGCGGTCAGGAACGTCTCTGCCGCAGGAACCGCCCCCCGGCGCGTGCACGCCTGGGCCATGAACCTGTCGCCGTGGAGCTATGCGGCGTTGATTGCGTCCGGGATGACGATCGCACAGGTGAGCGGGATCATGATCGGTCGCCGGCTCGGGGGCGGCGACCTCTCGCTCGCGAGTGAGTGGTACGGGGTCCTGGCTGCCTGGTTGGTCGTCTTTCTCGTCGCCCGTCTCCTTGCCCCGGCCGCGCTCCAGGCGATGCGGCTGCACCAGCAGTGGCGCGACGAACGGCGGCACAGCAAGTAGGAATCCACGAAGCTCCGTCTTGCCGCGACACCGCTATTTCGACAATCATCTAAATTGATGGATGTCGACACGACGGAGGAAGCAACCCCCGGGGCCGAGCTCGAGATACTGAAGGCCCTCGCCGACGAGAGTCGGCTGACCATCCTCGGGCTCGTCGCCGGGCGGGAGCGGAGCGTTTCCGAGCTTGCCTCGCTGCTGGCGGTCAAGGCGTCCACCGTCTCGCACCACCTGGCGAAGCTACGGGACGCCCGGCTCGTCGGCATGCGCTCGGCCGGGACCACGCACTACTACCGGCTTGACACCACGGGGCTCGCGCGGCTGCGCGCGGGGCTCCGGACACCCGAGCGCATCGCCTCGCTCACGGCGGATGCAGCGGGTGTCGGCGCCGACGCGGCCGAGACGAAGGTGCTCGCGAACTTCCTGGACGGCGAGCGGCTGAAGGAGATCCCCGCCAGCCTGAAGAAGCGGCAGGTCATCCTGCGCTGGCTGGTGGAGGACTTCGAGCCCGGCCGGGACTACGCCGAGAAGGAGGTCAACGAGATCATCGGCAGGCGCCATCCCGACTTCGCGACGCTGCGACGCGAGCTGATCGTTGGCGGCCTCCTCACGCGTGCGAGAGGGATCTACCGGCGCGCCTGAACCCCACCTCTGTAGCGCGGGCGGTGCGCGGCGCACGATGGCAAGCGACACATTCATT
Source organism: Vicinamibacterales bacterium (assembly GCA_965222265.1). GTDB lineage: Bacteria > Acidobacteriota > Vicinamibacteria > Vicinamibacterales > UBA8438 > JAAXGX01. Next base: position 1,252,595 of record CBDCTP010000003.1, on the reverse strand, counting down.
CGGATCGGCCTGCGATCCATCGCTGGCTACGAACCGCGCCTGCTCATGCTTCGTCCCGCAACAGCGACGCTTGGCCGCCTGGGGGTCGAACAGCCTGGTAGCGGATGGGCTTCACGAGCTTCCTGATACGCTTGTCGACAATGTCCCTCTTAAGCCATGCGGTCGCCTGAGTCTTGTTCAAGTTGAGACTCTCGGCGATGTCATCGGCGCCGATGGGTTTGGAGGCGGTAGCAACATCCATCCACTCCAGGAACAGGCGATAGAAGTCCAGGCAGCTATCGGCGGGCGCACGCGTATCTGGTCTCCCGGCTCCATCCGCCAGCTCGGCAGTTGAAGGTGTCACCGCGGTCCCGCCATTCGCCACACGCCCGGCCGACCCGTCGCCGACCCCCGGCCCAGCTCGTGGCCGACGCCCACGATGTGAACCGGAGGCGCATCTTCAGGCGTACCGGCGCGGTGCGAGATCGCGAAGGTCAGGCCACCCAGCTCGTAGGCACGCCGGTTGTAGGTGAGCTCGTAGTCGAGCAGCGCCAGGAATGGTTCGCGGCGGTGCTGAAAGACCGACCAGAGGCTGCGGGCATCGGCGAAGGCGCGCGCGACCTCATCGGTGACGGTCCAACGCGGGCGCGGCTTGCCGCCGTAGCCAGCGCGCTGCTCACGCACTCGGTCGCCGCGAGCTCCGCTCGTCTCGGCCGACGATGCGGGCGGCCGCACCGCGAAGTCGGCTGACCTCTGGCCCGGCAGCTCGCCAGCGCGAAGCTGGTCGACGAGATCAGGCCCGAGCAGGCCCCGTTCGATCCGGATAGACGGATGGAGCGCCATTGGATCAGATCAATCGGCGGCAGGACGACATCGTGATACTCTCGGGTTGCACGGTGCGGGTAGGCTTCGAGTGGCAGGCTTCGAAGGCCGAGCCAACTTCAGGAAGCACGGCGTCGGGTTCGAGGAAGCGCTGACGGTTTTCGCCGATCCGCTGGCGCGGATCTTCGACGACCCCGACCACTCGGACGATGAGTCAAGGGAGATCATCGTCGGACACTCTACGCGACAACAGCTCCTGATCGTAAGTTTCGCGGAGCGCGGCCACCGCGTCCGGATCATCAGCGCCCGCCGTGCCACGAGACGCGAACGACATGACTATGAACAAGGCCTCGTCGAGCCCTGAGTCGGCCGACGACCTTCGGGCGGAGTACGACCTCGACTATGCGCGGAGTCGCCCGAACCGATTTGCGTCCGGGATGAGCAGCACGGTGGTCGCCGTCACCCTGGAACCCGACGTAGCCGCGGTCTTCGACACATCGGAATCCGTGAACCGTGCCCTCCGTTCGGTGATCTCGGATCTGCCGAACGACAACCCGCGCAGCACACGGAGCACGGGACCTCAGCAGGGAAGCTGAGCACGAGCGCTCGCAATCGGCCACGTGCGTCAGACCACCGGCTGAAGCAGGAGCATGCCGACGAGGTCTGGAGGATGCTGGGGGACGACGGCCAGTTGCCGCACGCGCTGGCTCACCGCCCGGCGCACGCGACTGTGACTGTCACGCAGCGCGGCGGCGCGATCCGCAAGCGGCGCGCGGAGTCCGTCCTGCAGCGCCGGCCAGAAATCCAGGGCCGCCGCAATCAGCTGCCGCTTTTCTGCAGGCGGCACGTTGGCGTCGGGCGACGCGGCCAGGTTTAGCGCCTCGTCGTCCGGCAGCCACTCCGGTTGCGCGCCACGCGGCCCCCAGGCCGCGCCCCGCACCCACACGAGAGCCTCCTCCATCAGGAAGCGGGCCAGCGCCGCAACGAACGGGTGGTTGCGCCCCAGATGCTCGGCGCCGTCGGGGGTCGGCGACGTGAAGCTGATCCGCCACATGGGTCCGGCCGTTGGCGGCATCGCGAAGCGCACCGCTGGCGGCATGTCTGCCCGTGAGGCCGTGTCCGCGGGAACCCGAAACACGTCCGTGCGTCTGTCGGCCACAATCCCGAGGCCGAGGCGTTGCCCGGCGTCGAGCACGAACCCCCGCACCGCATCGGGGTCACCGAGAACGTCATCGGTCGCCTCCAGCTCCCGCTGCACCGCCTCGGGCTTGATCGCTCGCTGCGCGAACCGCGTGCGGTTGATCCGCTCGCGCTCGACGTCGCACCTTGTGAATCTCACGGGCCTTCAGCAGGACGTCCAACACGACGCCGTCGACCGGGCTGTCCGGGCAGAAGTAGCGGACTGCTCTCACGACTCGGGCCGACTGACCATAGCGGTCGACGCGCCCCTCGCGCTGCTCGAGTCGATTCGGATTCCAGGGCAGGTCGTAGTGCACGACAGCGCTGAACCCCTCCTGCAGGTTGATCCCCTCGCTGAGGCAGTCGGTCGCCACCAGCACCCGGCGCGGCTCGCAAGCGAGCTCCCGCACCCGCGCCCGGCGCTCCTCGTCGCCGATCCGACCGGTGATCGAGGCGACACGCAGGTCCGCGTAGTCTCGCTGCAACGTTCGTCGTAGACCATCCGCCACGTAGTCCGCGGTCGCGACGTAGCGGCACCAGACGATGGGATGGTGACCTGCTCGGAGCAGGCCGGATACCAAACCGGCGCAGCCGCTGAGTTTCCCGTCGTCCTGGGTATGGTGGAGGGCTTCCGCGCGACGCGCGATGTCCCGCAACTGCTTCTGTCCGGCCGCGTCGAACGTCGAGATCACCGAAGAGATGGGACCGGCCGGCGGATCATCGTCGACCCGGTCGTCGGATGGCTCGACGAGCCTCGCTTGATCTAGTGCGTCCGGGTCGAACGCCTGCGCGCCGCGGCGCGCCGCCAGGGCCGCGACCGCCGCCGCCGGGCTCGACATCACGCAACCCAGCAGCGCCAGAGCCCCCCAGTAGCGAACTCGTCGTCGGCGTTCCGCTCGCTGCTCGCGCTGCTGCGGCCGGCATTCGGCGAATGGGACACCTCGTCGCTCGACGAGCCGCGGCGCATGCCGGTTCCGATCGGTCTTCAAGAAGTCGATGCTCGCCACCTGTCGAGCAGTTCTCGTGCGATCAGCAGGGCTTCGATCGTCTTGCCGACACCGACCTCGTCGGCGATCAGCAGTCGCACGGGTCGAGCCGGAGCGCCATGAGGAGCGGGACGAACTGATACGACCTTGGCCGAATCGAGATACGCCCCAACGACCTGAAGGGGGCAGCGCCCTCGCGCAAGGTCAGACGAGCGGCCTGCCAGAGCAGATGCGCCCCGGCGGCGTCCGCCACGTCGTCCGGGGTTGGCAGCGGGAACCTCGCCGGGCGCAGCCGTTCCTCGGGAAGTTCGGAACCTACCAGGTCCGACAGTTGTCGGTGAACAGCGACCAGGTCGTCCGTGACCCCCGTCAGTGGCCGCAGGTGATGGATTTCGGGATTGTCGCTCGGCAGCAGTACCCAGTCGCGGTTCCGGCAGCGGACGATGGAGCCTGGGTTCATGCGTGTCCCAACCGCGCGAGCCCCCAGCAGCCTCAGTTGGCCCGGAACGCGCTGCGGGCGGACAGCGCCGCGTCGTAGATGTCCGCCGGCACGCGGTCGCCGCGCCAGGTGGCCGTCAGGGTGTCCACGATGGCGCGCAGCAGGGCGACCTCGGGCTCGCCGACGGTGGACAGCGTCAGCCCCCGCTTCTCCATCTCGGCCACCGCCTCCTGGTCCTGGCGGGGCACCTCGTCGAAGAGGAACGCCTGCATCTCGGCCGCCGCCGCGAGCAGCGCTTCCCGGTCGGCCTCCTCGATGCGGCCCCAGGCGCGCTCGGTCATGACGGTGGCGCCGAAGACCGGACTGAGCGGGATGTCGAGCATGTGGGACGTCTGGCGGTACCACTGGAACACCAGCGCGCCGTACGGCGGGCTCGGATAGGCGTCGATGAGGCCGGTGTTCAGCCCCATCAGCACGTCGGTCAGCTCGAGCGGCACCGGCTGGAAGCCGTTCTCCTTGTACCACTGCACCATGCCGTCGTCGCCGGCCGAGGTGTACAGCTTCGCCGCCTGCAGGTCGGGAATGCCGCGTATCGGGTTCGCCGAGAAGATGTGCGCCCAACCGCCGTGCCCCCAGCCGAGCAGGACGAGGCCCCGCTCCGCGAGCTTCTCGCGATACAGCGGGGTGAGCGCCTCGAGCACGTGCACCGCCTCCGCGTCCGACGCGAAGAAGAACGGGATGCCGAAGACGTTGAACGACTCGTCGACCTCCGTCAGGCCGGGCAGCGTGAGGGCGGCTACCTGGGGATTGTTCAGCCGCATCCGCCGGATGATGGTGGCCTCGTCGCCGGCGGTGCCGCGCACCTGCAGGCGCACGCGCCCGTCGGTCGCCTGCTGCCACTCCGACGCCATCTGCTTGAGGGCCCGGTCCCAGACCGAGTTGGCGGGCAGGATCGTGCCGAGCCGGAGGTTGGCCCGCTGGGCGACGAGCAGCGCGGGGCTCGCCAGCAACGCGACGGCGACGGCGAAACGCAACGTCTTCATGGTCGATTCTCCACATCCTCGTCGAGCGCGGCGAAGGGCTCGAAGAACAGATCGTCGATATGGTCGAGCAGCACGCGGGCCCGCCGCTGGGCGATGAGGTTCAACAGCCGGTTGCTCGGCTCCTCGTCGGGATCGATGGCGATGGCGGCTTCGAGCAGCTCCCGGAACTCCTCCCGGTTCTCCTCCGCGACCGCCACGCCGGTCGCCAGCGATACGTACGCGCCCGCGTCCCGGCCGTCGGACAGCTCGACCACGCGCGCGAAGTGCTCGCGAGCCCGCGCGGTCGACCCGCCCATGGCCGCCCCGACCGACTCGAGCGTGATGAACGCGGCGTGCAGCGCGCCCCGCTCGAAGTCCTCGTCGAGCTCCAGCGCCCGGTCGAGCAGGGCACGCGCGGCCGGCAGGTCGGCCACCAGGGCCGGCCGGTCGAGCCCCAGGGAGATGCTCAGCAGCCAGGCGCCGCCGAGATAGTACAGGCTCTCGACGTCCTCGGCGCCAAAGACCGCCGTCGCCGTCTCGGGCTCGGCGCGCAGGCGCGCGGTGATGCCGGGGTGGTCGAGCTCGACGTTGCGCAGCCCGTAGTCCCGCGCCCGCAGGTACATGCGCCGCGCCCGCGCGTTCAGCTCCGTGGCCCGGCGGTAGTCGTCCCACTCGGCAAGCGCCGCGTCCGCCTGCAGGAAGGCGTTGGCGTAGAGCAGGAAGCCGGTATTCGCGAAGAGCAAGACGTCCTGCCGCTCGGGGTCGGCGTCCAGGATCGACTCGATCGTCTTGAGCAGGAACGGCAGGGCGGCGCGCACGACCTCCGGGTCTTCCTCGGAGAGATAGACGGCCGGGTTGACCAGCGTCGGCAGCACGGCGTTGACCGCCATCGAACGCAGCGAGCAGCCCGCGAGCGCCGCGGCCAGGAGCGCGGCTGCCGCCAGCCGGACCGATCGTCTGAGGGTTTCTCTCATGCCGCCCGCAACGGTGCAACTCTCGATCATACCAGTCCGCCGCGGCCGTCCCGCGACGAGCCGGCGGGCACCGGGCCGGCGGCGCGTGCCCCCGCCGGGGAGTCATGTACCATCGCTGAATGCGCAGCGCCGCCGCCCGGCCCGGGCTACGGCCGACGACCGGCTTCGCCCGCGTTCCGGCGGGGTGGTTCCTCATGGGCAGCGCCGACGGGCAGGCCGACGAAGGGCCCGTGCACCGGGTCTGGGTGGACGCGTTCGAGCTGGCCGTCGACCCCGTGACGCGCGGCGAGTACGCGCGCTTCCTGGCGGCGGCCGGCCGCAGCGCGCCGCGGGAGTGGGACAACCCGCACTTCGCGGCTGCGGACCTGCCGGTCGTGGGCGTGAGCTGGAACGACGCGGTCGTCTACTGCCTCTGGCGCTCGTCGGAGGACGGCGGCGGACCGCTGCGGCTGCCGACCGAGGCCGAATGGGAGCGGGCCGCGCGCAGCGGGCGCGAGGGCGAGCCCTACCCCGGGGGCGACGCGATACCGGCGTGGGTCCCGCGCGGCGGCCGGGGGCCGCTCGACGGGCCGTGGCCGGTCGCCCTCGGCCCGCCGAACGACTTCGGGGTGCGCGGCATCGCCGCCAACATCCACGAGTGGTGCGCCGACTGGCACGCGCGCGACTACTACGGCCGTTCGCCCGACCGTAGTCCCGCCGGGGCGGCGAGCGGACGCCGGCGCGCCTCGCGGGGCGGCTCCTGGCGGCACGCGGTGACCATCAGCCGCAGCGCGGCCCGCAGCAAGCTCGATCCGGCGTTCCGCTACACCGACTACGGCTTCCGGGTCGCCCGCGACGTTTGATCTCCGACAAGTGATGCCCGAGGAGCTGGATCTCGCGCTCGACGTGGCCCGCGCGGTGCGCGACGCGGGCGGACGGGCGCTGATCGTCGGCGGCTGGGTGCGCGACAAGCTCCTGCGCCGCAAGGCCGGCAACCGCGAATCGAAGGACGTCGACCTCGAGGTCTACGGCCTCTCCGCCGACCGGTTGCAGGCCGTGCTGGGGCAATTCGGTCCGGTCAACAGCGTCGGCGCCAGCTTTGCGGTGTTCAAGCTCGGCCCGCTCGACGTCTCGCTCCCGCGCACCGAGTCGAAGGCCGGCCGCGGCCACCGCGGATTCAGCGTCACCGGCGACCCGACGCTGCCGCTGGCGGAGGCCGCGCGCCGGCGCGACTTCACCGTCAACGCCATCGCCTGGGACCCGCTGCGGGACGAGCACCTCGACCCGCACGGGGGACGCGACGACCTGGCCGCCCACTGCCTGCGCATGGTCGATCCGGCGACGTTCGGCGACGACAGCCTGCGCGTGCTGCGCGCGGTTCAGCTCGCGGCGCGGCTGGATTTCGAGGTCGACGCCCCGACCCGCGCCGTCTGCCGCTCGATTGCGCTCGACGATCTGCCCGCCGAGCGCGTGTGGGGCGAGCTGGAGAAGCTGCTCCTGCAGGCCCGGCGACCGTCGCCCGGCTTCGATCTCGCGCGCGAGATCGGCGTGGTCGAGCAGTTGTTCCCCGAGCTGGCCGCGCTGGTCAACTGCCCGCAGGAGCCGGAGTGGCATCCGGAGGGCGACGTCTGGGTGCACACCCTGCTGGTCATCGACGAGGCGCGCCGCCGCATCGACGACCTGCCGCGCCCGCAGCGGGTCGCGGTCATGCTGGGCGCCGTTTGCCACGACTTCGGCAAACCGGCCACGACCGCGTACGTCGACGGCCGCATCCGGTCGCTGAACCACGAGGAGATGGGCGTCGCGCCCGCCACGGCGTTCCTGGATCGGCTCGGCATCCACACGCTCGACGGCTACGACGTGCGGCGGCAGGTGCTCGGCTTGGTGGCCCACCACCTGAAGCCGGGCATGTGGCGCACAGCGCGCGACGGCGTCGGCGAAGGGGCGTTCCGGCGGCTCGCGCGCAAGGTGGACCTGGAGCTGCTGGCCCGGCTGGCGAAGGCCGACTGCCGCGGCCGCACCGGCGACTTCGACTGCTCGGCGATGGACTGGTTCCTGGAGCGCGCGCGCGGCCTGGACGTGGAGCACGCGCCGCCGCCGGCGCTGCTGCTCGGGCGCCACCTGCTGCAGCTCGGCCTGCCGCCCGGCCCGCGCGTCGGGCGCATCCTGGCGCAGATCTACGAGCGGCAGCTCGACGGCGAGATCACGACGCTGCTGGAGGCGCGGGCCGCCGCCCGGGCGCTGCTGAAGACCGACAACGCCGACGCGGAGGACACGGACGGCACCAGCGCCGCGCCGGCCTCGGAAGCGTGACTCACGGGGGCGGGGCGGCGGCCGGCGCACGCAGCAGGTCGGCGAGCGCCGCCGGGGCGATGTTGCCGCCGCTCACCACGGCGACGCTGATGCCGGCGGCCGGCTCGGCCGCCGCCGCCAGGGCCGCGGCGGTGGCGGCCGCCCCGCTCGGCTCCGCGACCAGCTTGGCGTGGCGGCACAGCCAGGCCACGGCCCGCTCGATCGCCGCGTCCTCCACCTGGACCACGTCGTCGACGAGCGCCTGTGCCGCCGCGAACGTCAGGTCGCCGGGCCGCACCGGCAGCAGGCCGTCGGCCACGCTGGCGGTCCGCTCGAGGGTCACCGGGCGGCCGGCCGCCAGCGACGCCGCCAGGCAGGCCGCGCCCACCGGCTCCACGCCGATGACCTGCGCCGAGGGGTGCGCGCGCTTGACGGCGACCGCCACGCCGGCCAGCAGCCCGCCGCCGCCGACGGGCACGAACACCCGGGCCACCTGCCGGGCCTCCTCGACAATCTCGCGGCCGACGGTCGCCTGCCCGGCGATGATGGCGGGGTGATCGAAGGGCGGAATCATCAGCAGCCCGCGCTCGTGCGCCTCGCGCTCGGCGCGCGTTCTGCGCTCGACCGACGTGGTGCCCTCGAACAGCACCTCGGCGCCGTACGCGCGGGCGCCGGCGACCTTGACCGCCGGCGCCGTCCGCGGCATGACCACGACGGCCGGGATCGCCATCGCGCGCGCGGCGCAGGCGACGGCCTGCGCATGATTCCCCGAGGAGTACGTGATCACCCCCGGGCGCCGCTCCGCCGGCGACAGCCCGGCGATCATGTTGAACGCGCCGCGCAGCTTGAAGGAGCCGGCGACCTGCAGGTTCTCGCACTTGAGCGACAGCGGCCGGCCCGCGGCCCGCGATGCATCGAGGAGCGGCGTGCGGACGACCGTGCCGCGGATGCGCGCGGCCGCCGCGTCGATGTCGGCGCCTGAGATGACCGTCACTGACCTTCTATACTGGCAGCCATGCCGCGGGTGCTGCTGGCAGCGGCGGCCATGCTGCTGGGAGCGGCGCCGCCGGCCATGGCCCAGGACGACGAGCCCATCGGGCGCTTCGTCGCCGACCTGCGCGGCTCATTCGTGCGCTTCGGCCAGCAGGCCGGCCTGGCCCGTGCCCACGGCTTCCAACCCCATGCGCCGCCGTCGATCGGGATAGGCGTCGACGCGGGCGCGCACGTCTACCCGTTCCGCTGGCGCTTCGTCACCGTCGGCCTGGGCGCCGCCTACCACGCATCGTTCGGCGACCGCGGGCCGCGGCCGCACGATGTCGACCCGGACGGCCCGACGCTGCGCAAGACGTTCCGGGCCGTGTCGCCGCAACTCTCGCTCAACTTCGGGGGCCGCAACGGCTGGAGCTACCTGAGCGGCGGGATCGGCACGTCGCGGCTGGCGCTGTTTACCCGCGACGGGGAGCAGCCGGCCGAGCGGTCGGCGCACACCCTGAACTACGGCGGCGGGGCGCGCTGGTTCGTCAATCGGCACGTGGCGTTCTCGCTCGACCTGCGCTTCCACACCGTCAGCCCGCGCGAGTCGACCGCGACCGGGCCCGGATCGCCGCGCATGACGCTCATGGTGCTGAGCGTCGGCGCGTCGTTCAAATAGCCGGGGCGCCGCCACGGCCGCCCTACCCGATTCGACCATAATGCTCGCATGAGGCGGGATACGCTGCTCGACTTTTTCGACGACCGTATCCGTTCCGCGGCGGACTTCGTCGTCCACGACGACGGCTACCGCTCGTACCGCTACACGTACGACGACGTCCGCCGCGCCGCGTTCGCCTTCTCGCGCCGTCTGGCCCGCGCGAACATCGGGCCGGGCGACCGGGTCGTGATCTGGGGCGAGAACTGCCCGGACTGGATCGCGGCGATGTGGGGCTGCCTGCTCGCGCGGGCCGTGTTGGTCCCGGTGGACTTTCGCGCCTCCGGGGAGCTGGTGGCACGCGTCGCGGCGATCGTCGACGCGCGCGCCGTGCTGGTCGGCGACGGCCTGGAGGCAACGGTCGGCCGCGACCGCGTGGAGCTCTGGCCGCTGCGGCAGCTCGTCCCGGCCCGCCGGGACGACGGCGCCGTTGACGCAGCCGGCGGCGAGACGGACGTTCGCCGGGATCGCGGCGCGCCCGACGATCTGGCCGAGATCATCTTCACGTCGGGCGCGACCGCCGACCCGAAGGGGGTGCGGCTGACCCACCGCAACATCCTCGCGAACGTGGTGCCCGTCGAGAACGAGGTGCTCAGGTACCGCCGCTACGCGCGCCCGTTCGCCCCCTTGCGGTTCCTAAACCTGCTGCCTCTGAGCCACATGTTCGGCCAGGCAATGGCCACCTTCATCCCGCCGCTGCTGTCGGGGATCACGGTCTTCATGCGCGGCTACAACCCGGCCGACATCGTGCGGCAGGTCCGCCAGCGGCGCGTGTCGGTCGTCGTGTGCGTGCCCAAGATCCTGGAGGTGCTGCGCGACCACGTCCTGCGCCTCGCTCCGGAGGTTGCCCGGGAGCAGCCGCCGGCCAACGTGGTCCGGCGCTGGTGGCGCTACCGGCGCGTCCACCGCCTGTTCGGTTTCAAGTTCTGGGCCTTCGTCGTCGGCGCGGCGCCGCTCGATCCCGAGCTCGAGGCGTTCTGGTCACGGCTGGGCTTTCTCGTCGTCCAGGGCTACGGGCTCACGGAGACGGCGCCGATCGTGACCCTCAACCACCCGTTCCGCACGCGGCGGGGCACGGTCGGCAGGCCGATCGGGGGCGTCGACGTCAAGCTCGCCCCGGACGGCGAGATCCTGGTGCGCGGGAACAACGTCACCGCCGGCTACTACAACGCCGCGGGCGAGACCGCCGCGGCGTTCGACGACGGCTGGTTCCGGACCGGGGACATCGGCTCCTGGGACGCGGCCGGGAGCCTGACCGTCAAGGGCCGGAAGAAGGAGGTGATCGTCACTCCCGAGGGGCTGAACGTGTTCCCGCAGGACGTCGAGCAGGCGCTGGCCGCCGTGCCCGGCGTGCGCGAGTCCGGCGTCGTCGGGGTATCGCGGCAGGGCCGCGAGCAGGTGCACGCGGTGCTGGTGCTGGAAGCCGGCGCCGAGACGTCCGCCGTGCTGCGGGAGGCCAACCGGCGCCTGGAGGAACACCAGCGGATCCGGGGGCGGTCGATCTGGCCGGGCGAGGCCCTGCCGCGCACCGAGGGCACCCGGAAGCTGAAGCGGCGGGAGCTGAAGCGCTGGGTCGAGACCGGCGGCGCGGCCGGCGACCCCGCCGGCGCGGCCGGCAGCGGCGGCACGGCCGCCGCCGTCGTGCAGCGCTTCGCGCCCGATCGCACGGTCACGGACGAAACGAACCTGGCCGAGCTCGGCCTCAGCTCCATCGAACGGATCGAGCTGCTCATGGCGCTGGAGCAGGCGTTCGACCGCACGGTCGACGAGGCCGCGTTCGCCGCCGCGGCCACGGTCGGGGACCTGCGCGCGATCCTGGCCGACACGCCCCTCCCGGGCCCTGCCGCCGCGGAGTTGCCGCCGGCCGCGGCGGCGTTCGACTTCCCCACCTGGGCCGGGAGCGGGCCCGCACGGCTGACCCGGCGGGTCAACCTGGGATTGTGGCTGCTGCCGCTGACGCGGGTCTTCGCCTGGCTCACCGTCGAAGGCCGGCACCATCTGGACGCGGCGCCGGGGCCGGTCGTCTACGCGGCCAACCACCAGAGCCATCTGGACGCGCCGGTCATTCTGGCGGCGCTGCCCCCGCGCCGGCGCTACCGGGTCGCGACCGCGGCCGGCAAGGAGTTCTTTGCCGCGCACTTCCACGTCGGCCGGCACCCGCTGCGGAGGCGGCTTACGAACAGCCTCAACTACTACCTGGCCTGCCTGCTGTTCAACGTGTTCCCGCTGCCCCAGCGGGAGACCGGCACCCGCGACGCCATCCGCTACCTGGGCGAGCTGCTGGGCGACGGCACGTCCGTGCTGATCTTTCCCGAGGGGCGCCGGACGGACGCGGGCGAAATCGGCCCGTTTCAGCCCGGCATCGGCATGGTCGCCGCCCGCCTGCAGGTGCCGATCGTCCCGGTCCGGCTGGAGGGACTCGACCGCGTGCTCCACAAGTCCTGGCGCATGGCGGTGCCCGGCCGGGTGCGGGTCGCGTTCGGCCCGCCCCTCGCGCTGGAGGACGGCTCGTACCGCGAGCTGGCGCGGCGCGTGGAGGACGCGGTCAAGGCGATCTAGCTTCAATCAGGCGGGGCTGCGCCCCGAGCCCCCGGCGTCCGCTTGCGGGGACCCCTGCGCCCCGCGCCGCTCCCGCCGAGGCGCGCTGTGCGCTATAATCACCCGCCGAGAGCTAGGGCGGCAGGGAGCCAGGGTGGCAAAGGATGACCTCATCGATGTCCAGGGCACGGTCACAGCCGTGCATAGCGGCGGCCTGTACCGTGTGCAGTGCGACCCCGGTCACGAGGTGCTCGCGCAGTTGAGCGGCCGCATGCGGCGATTCCGGATCAAGGTCGTTCCGGGTGATCGCGTGACCGTCGGCGTCTCGCCCTACGACCCGACCCGCGGCATCATCACCTTCCGCGCGAGGTAGCCAGCGGCATGTTCGACGAATCGGGCCCGCCGGCGGCGGGCGAGCCGGAGGCCGGCGCGGATACCGCGTCGATCCGGTTCACCTCGTGCCGTTGGCACTCGACGCAGGACAACGGCGGCTCGCCCTACTGCTCGCACCGCGACGTGTTGCCGTACGCCGGGGTGAACGGCTTCAGCCCGGACGCGTGGTGCCCCGAGTGCGACCTCTTCAAGGTGCGCCGCAGCGTGAAGAAGCGCCCCGCCTATCTGCTGGACGACTACTGACCCCTACTCGCTGAACTGCTTCGCGAGGTCCGCCCACTCCCCGTCCGGCGCCAGTTGCCGGTAGGCGCGCCAGTGCGTCTTGGATTCCGCCGACCGGCCCATCTTCTCGAGGGTCACGGCGAGGTAGAAGTGCGCGTCCGCGTAGCCCGGGTTCAGGCCCAGCGCGTCCGTGTAGTAGCCGACCGCCTCTTCGTGGCGTCCCAGGTCGTGGTGGATGTTGCCGAGATTGAAGTGCGCCTCGAAGCAGTCCGCATCGAGGCTCAATGCCCAGGCATACAGCGCCTGCGCCTCGACCAGCTCGTCGTGCGCGTAGTGGATGTTGGCCAGGTTGACGATGGCGGGCACGAGCGTGGGATCCAGCAGCAGCGCCTTGCGGTACGCCGCCCGGGCCCGCTCCTGGTCGGCCTCGCTCCCCTCGTCGAGCTCGGCCCCTTCGAGGAAGAAGCGGGCCGCGATGACGGTCTGGGGATTGTCGCTGTCGGACCAGGGGGGCTGATCGTCGCGCGGCGCGAACTTGCGCGACGTCCGGCGCCGCAGGGCCACGACCTTGGCCGGCCGCGCGTCGGCGCGCGCGTTGAAGTTCAACGTCAGCTGCCCGGCGCGCGCCGCGAGCTGCCGGCGCACGATGCCCCGGAACGAATGCCCCTGCCGCAGGCCGTCGTTGACCTGCTTGATCACGGCCATGTCCGCCAGCGTGTAGTACGTATCGACGCTCGTGCGGGCAGCCGGACGCACGAGGCCCCACGTGTGCAGATAGCGCAGCCGCGCGTCGTGCACCAGCGGGTACAGATCGCGCACGCGTCTGAGGCCGTGGTACCGCTCCTCGAGCGCCGCGGCGGTCCGCAGCCCACCCAGCCGGCAGAACTCGTCCTCGCCGAGGATCCGGACGCAGCCCGGCGACCTGGCGTTCACCGCCTCGGCCCGCTTCAGCTTGCCGGTCTTCTCGGGAGCGGACACGCCTTCCGACCCGACGACGAGCATCGTGGTGCGGCCGGTCACCGTGCCCGCCACCGTGCCCCCGAGACGCTCCACGAGCTCGCCCGCCTCGCGGCGGCCGATCGACGACAGCCTGCCGGTGAACGCGACGACGTGGCCGGCGAACTCGGTACCCTGGGGGGAGTGCTCCTGCGGCTCGGAGGACCGCGTCATGTCGCGAGATTGCGCCCCGTCGCGCGCTGGAAAGATGAATGAGAATGATAATAAAGTCAAGCTGCCGCGCACGGACGAAGATGCTGCTGGCCGGCGACGTCGGGGGAACGAAGACGCTGCTCGGGCTCTATGCCGGCGGGCTGCCGGCGCCGCGGCCGCAGGCCGTGCAGCGCTTCGCGACGCTCGAGTTCGGCGGGCTGGCCGAGCTCGTCACGGCGTTCCTGGGCAGCGTCGGCTGGAACGGATCGCTCGAGGCGGCCTGCTTCGGCGTCGCCGGCCCTGTGCGCGGCCAGGTCTGCCAACTGACGAACGTCCCGTGGCGCGTCGACGCCGGACGCGTCGGCGCCGAGCTCGCGATCCCGCGCGTCTCCCTGCTGAACGACCTGGCCGCGCTCGCGCACGCGGTGCCGACCCTGGCGGGCGACCAGCTGGCGGTCATCCGGCCGGGCGATCCGGAAGCCGACGGCAACGCCGCGCTCATCGCGCCCGGGACGGGCCTCGGCGAGGCGCTGCTGCACAAGGTCGGGGGCCGTTTCGTGCCGGCGGCGTCCGAAGCCGGCCACGCGGATTTCGCCGCCCGGACCGGCCGCGAAGCCGAGCTGGCGCGGGCGCTGACCGCACGCTTCGGGCGCGCATCGTACGAGCATGTCGTCTCGGGCCCCGGGCTCGCCAACATCCACCGCTTCGTGCACGGCGACGCCGGCTGCGGCGCCGTGCCCCCGGACACGCCGGCGGCGGACCGGCCGGCGCTGATCTCCCGTACCGGACTCGAGCGGCGCTGCGCAGGCTGCGCGGAAACGCTCGATCTGTTCGTCGGTGCGCTCGGCGCGGAGGCGGGCAATCTCGGACTGCGCTCGGTCGCGACGGCGGGCGTGTACCTCGGCGGCGGCATTCCGCCGAAGATTCTCCCCGCGCTGCGGGCGCCGACCTTTCTCGACGCGTTCCGCTCGAAGGCTCCGATGGGGGCACTGGTCGACGCCATGCCGATTGCGGTCATCCTCGAGCCGCACGGCGCGCTGCTGGGGGCCGCGATGGCCGCGCAGCGGCTCTCGCGGGAAGCTCCCGCCTGACCCCGATGCGCGGACTGCTGGCGGCGCTCGCCCGGCTGGGACACGCGGCCAACGCGCGCGCGCCGCTCACGGGCAGATGGTCCCGAACCGGAAGCCGCGCGCGCGCAGCGCCGGCACCAGCAGCGCAGCGGCCTCGACGGCGTAGCGGCGGTCGGCCTGCGGATTCTCGTGGTGGCCGTCGTGCATCACGATGATGTCGCCGTCGGAGACCCGCCCGGCCAGTCGCTCGGCCAGCGCCGTCGCGTCCGGGCGGCGGTACCAGTTGAAGTCCCACAGTCCCCAGCCCCACCCGACGAGCGCGTGATCGATCCGCGCCAGCCCTTCGTACATGCTCCCGCTGCGCGCGCCGCCGTGGGGCCGGAACGCGCGGCACGGGCGCCGGCCGGCCAGGCGCTCGATGCGCTCCGCGGCCGCGGTCAGCATCCGCGCCACCTCGTCGGGCGGCATCACCATCGGCCGCCGGGTGTGCGTGTGCAGACCAACCGCGTGGCCCTCGTCGAACATCCGGCGGACGATGGACGCCGTTTCCCGGTTCAGGTGGCGATCGATCACGAAGAATGTGGCCGCCGCCTGCTCCCGGCTCAGCACGTCGAGCAGATCCGGCGTCGCGGTCGGGTTCGGGCCGTCATCGAACGTAAGATAGACCGTCGGCGCAGCGGGATTCGGCGGCATGCTCCACAGCGCGTCGGCGGGGGCGGCGGCGTCCAGCATGAACGGGAAGGGCGCGACATGCGCCAGCGACAGCAGACCGAGGCCGGCGGCGACGAGCAGGAAGAACATCGCTTGGGCGGAACCCCCGGAAACAGCACCAGCATAACAGGAGGCAAGTCATGTGGATCCAGCGCACTCGCCGTGCGGGATGCAGCGCCGGGCGCAGGCGGCGGGACGCCGACCGGGGGAGACCCGGGCGACACCGGGCGGTCCGCGCGCTGCTCTCGGCGCTGACGGCCCTGTGCCTGCTCGCCGCCTGCGCCGGCGATCGCGCGGCCGAGCGCCTGCGCCGCGGCACGGTGGCGGCGGCGCAGGACACCGCGCGGGCGGCCGAGCGGCGACACATGGTGGACCGCCAGATCCGCGGACGCGGGGTACGGGATCCGCGCGTGCTCGACGCCCTGGCCGCGGTGCAGCGCCACCGCTTCGTTCCGCCGCAGCTCCAGAATCAGGCGTACGCCGATACGCCGCTGCCGATCGGATCCTCGCAGACGATCTCGCAGCCGTACATCGTCGCCTACATGACCGAGGCGCTCGAGTTGCCGCCCGACGCGACCGTGCTCGAGATCGGGACCGGGTCCGGCTACCAGGCCGCGGTGCTGGCGGAGATCGCCCGGGAGGTTTACAGCATCGAGATCGTGCCCGAACTGGCCGAGCGCTCGGGGCGGCTGCTGGCCGAGCTGGGCTACGACAACGTGCACCTGCGGCTGGGCGACGGATACCGCGGGTGGCCGGAGGCCGCGCCGTTCGACGGCATCATCGTCACGGCGGCGCCCGACCACGTGCCGCCCGCGCTGGTCGAGCAGCTCGCGGTCGGCGCGCGGCTGGTCATTCCCGTGGGGCGCTTCGCGCAGGAGATGCGGGTCGTCACGATGACCGAGGACGGGCCGGTCGTCGAGACCACGCTGCCGGTGCGCTTCGTGCCGATGACGGGGGAAGCGGAGCGGCGCTGAGCTCAATCAGACGGGGCTCTGCCCCGCACCCCCGGCGTCCGCTGGCGGGGACCCCTGCGCCCCGCGCCGCTCCCGCCGAGGCGCGCTGTGCGCAGCTTCAATCAGACGGGGCTCTGCCCCGAACCCTCGGCGTCCGCTGGCGGGGACCCCTGCGCCCCGCGCCGCTCCCGCCGAGGCGCGCTGTGCGCGCCTTGGGGGTCAACTGGGGGAGGCGGCGGGCGCGGCGCTCTCGTAGCTGGCGATCGACACCTGCGCCGCGGCGCGCTCCGCCACGTGCACGAAGGCGCGCGCGGCCGGGGAGTCGGGCTCCGCCGTGACGATCGGCGTGCCGCGGTCGCTGCCGATCCGGATCGGCTCGTAGAGCGGGATCTGTCCCAGGAACGGCAGGCCGAGCTCCTCGGCGACCGCCTTGCCGCCGCCCCGTCCGAAGATGTCGCTCTCGTGACCGCAGCCGGGACACGCGAAGTACGACATGTTCTCGATCAGGCCGAGGGTGGGGACACCGAGCTTCCTGTACATCCCGACCGCCCGCCGGCTGTCGGCCAGCGAGACCACCTGCGGCGTGGTCACCACGATCGCACCCGACACCGGCACGGTCTGCGTCAGGCTCAGGGCCACGTCGCCGGTCCCGGGCGGCATGTCGACGACCAGGTAGTCGAGCTCCCCCCAGCGCACGTCCTGAAAGAACTGCCGCACCACGCCGTGCAGCATCGGGCCCCGCCAGATGATCGGGGCGTTCCCGTCGGCGAGGAATCCCATCGACACGACGCGCAGCCCGTGCTTCTCGGCCGGCACGATCTTGCGCCCCTCCGACGAGAGCTGCGCGTCGATGCCGAGCATGATCGGGAGGTTCGGGCCGTACACGTCGCCGTCGATCATGCCGACCCGTCCCCCGTAGCGGGCCAGCGCCACGGCGACGTTGACCGCGACGGTCGTCTTGCCGACGCCGCCCTTGCCGGCGCCGACGGCGATTACGTTCCTGATGCCCGGAATCGGCGCGCGCTCGGCGCCGGGCGATACGGCCGAGCGGACGCTGGCGGTCATCTGCACGTCGACGTCGGTCACCCCGTCGAGCGCCGCCACGGCGGCCCGGGCCTGATCCTGCATCTGATCCTTGACCGGGCAGGCGGGCGTCGTCAGCTCGATGGCGAACGAGACCGCCCCCTCGGCAATCCCCAGGTTCTTGATGAAACCGAGGCTGACGATGTCGCGACCCAGATCGGGATCGGTCACGACCTTCAAGGCGTCCAGAACGGCCGATTCGGTGATTGCAGGCACGGGCTCCGTCACGGAATTGCGATGCGCACCTCGACGTGCGTCTCGGGAGCGAACGGCGGGTTCACGCAATAGCGCAGGCGCGTCCCGTGGTGCACGCCGGGAGGCACGCGCAGGTCGAGCTGGTGGGAGAGCAGCTCGCCGCCCGTGCCGGCGCAGATGCCGCAGGCTTCGCTCCACACCTCGCCCCGCCCCCCGCACACCGGACACGTCAGTCGCACGGGCAGGTCGAGAGGCACGCGAATTCCCTCGCCGGCTTCCTTCGGCGTCAGCTCGACCTCGGCCCTGTGGGTGGATCGGCAGTCTTCATCCCCACCGCAGAACGCCCGGAACATGCGGTCCACGACGCCGTTGATCGACGGGAAATCGACCACGATCTCGTCCGCGAGCCAATCGCGGACATCGCGCCGTTCGCGCTCGAGGATCGCGCGCCGGAGAGACATGGAAGCTACGATAGGGTCAGCCCTGGTGGTTGTCAAGGCGGCGGGAAACGGGCGGCGGAGCGCCGGACGTGGCGCCGCACGCACGCGCTGATATAGGATGTCCGCAGGCGCGCAGCGCGCCTCGGCGGGAGCGGCGCGGGGCGCAGGGGTCCCGCAAGCGGACGCCGGGGGTTCGGGGCGTAGCCCCGTCTCATGGAACAGATGAGCACATCCGACGCGCCGTACGAGGTGCACAGCCAGCCGAGCGGAGGCCACTGGGTGGCCTGGCTGACCGCCGGCGACGACACGCAACCCGCCGGCTCGGCGATCCTCGTCGGCCAGACGCAGGAAGAAGCCGAGGCGAACGCCCGGCGCTGGGCGGAGCGCCTCGACGACGACCCCCGCCTGCTGCGCCGTCAGGCGTAGACGAGCCGGCCGTCGACCGCGGCCTCCGGGAACATGGCCCGCGCCGCGGCGACGTAGGCGTCGAGCTGCCGCGCGTGCGCGGCGCGCGGGCGTCCCGTCTTGAATTCCAGCACGGTGATCCGGCCGTCCGCGTCGCGCGCGAGGCAGTCGATCGTGCCGCGCAGGACGACCGCCGGCCCGCCGCCGGGCGGCGGCGCCGCCGCAGCGGGCAGCGCGAACGGCACCTCCCAGAGCCGCTCACGGCCGAGGAGCGCGGCGCTCTCCCCGCTGGCGGCGAATCGCGCGTAGAGGCGCGTTGCCGCGAGCGCGATCTCCTCCGCCGCCCCCGCGGCGGCCTCGATCGAGACGAGCAGGTCGCGGCTCGCGCGCTCGAGCGCCTCCGGCGCCACCGGGGCGCCCTCGTAGCGTCGCAGCAGACGGTGGAAGAGCCGGCCGATCCACCGGCCTTCCGGCGCCTCCTCGCCCTGCTCGCCGCCGGTGCCGATCGACGCCGACCCGGTCACGGGCAGCCGCTCGATCAGCGGCCGCGCATCCAGCGGCGCGAGCAGGACCGGCGGTGGCCCGTCCCTGCCCGCCGGCTCCACGTCCGGGTGGCGCTGTGCCGCGGACGCCGACCCGCACACCCGCAGGCTGTGCCGTACCCCGCCCGGGCCCGGCCACGCCACGCGCTGGCCGGCGGCCGTCGCGGCGGCCTGGCCGAACAGCGCAAGGAAGGACGCCGGCAGCACGCTGCCGAAGCTGCCCTGGCTGCATTTCGGAACGCCGTCCTCCACGACCATGGACAGGTACAGGCGGTCGCGGGGCCGCGTCGCCGCGACGTAGAGCAGCCGTTTGGTCTCCTCGACGTCGCGCTCGCGCTCCGCCTCGGCGGCCTCGTCCCGATACGGCCAGACCGCCACCGCGGGCTGCCCGTCGCCGCGGTCCGCAACCACGCGCACCGGCGGCTGATGGGTGCGGGTGCCGCGGCCGAGGTCGACCAGGAACACGATCGGAAACTCGAGCCCCTTGGCCGCGTGCACGGTCATCAACGCGACGGCGTCGACCGCCTCGACGACCGCGTTGGCCATGCCGGCCGAGAGCCGATCGATCTGATTCGCGACGCGCGTCATGGTCGCGTACCCGCGGTTCTGAATCCGCCGCACGAGGGCGCGCATCTTGCTCAGGTTCGCCTGCGCCTGCGCGGCCTGCGGGCCGCGCAGCTCGAAGGCGTAGGCCGCATCGGACAGCACGCGATCGAGCACCGCGGCGGGCGGGAGCCGATCGACGAGCCCGGTCCACTCGCGCACACCGCGGCGGGCCAGCGCGAGCGCGCGCCGATCCTCGTCTCCCAGGGAAGTGGCCCCGCTGGGGAGATCGGGACCGACGAGGGCCGGTGACAGCTCGCCCGCGAGCGCCAGCAGTCCGGGGTCCGAGACGCCCACGAGGCGCGAGCGCAGCAGCGCAGCCGCGCGGAGCTCCGACGACGGATTCGCGAGAAACCTGACGAGCGCGCGCACGTCCTTGATCTCGTCGGCGTCGAAGAAGCCCATCCCCTTGTAGACGTGCGTCGCGATCCCCCGGCGCCCGAGCGCGCCCTCGAACTCCCGGTGGCTCTCGCGCGTGCGGAACAGAATGGCCACGTCCTGCGGCCTGACGGCGCGGCTACCGGCGCCTCCCTTCTCCCGCACCTGGCCGTCGCCGAGCAGCTCCGCGATCTCGGCGGCGACCGCGTCGGCGCACATCTCGAGGTCCTGCGCGGCGACGACGCCGAGCGCGTCGCCCGCGGCCTCGTCCCGCGTGAGCTGCTCGGCGGGAAAGCGGTCCCGAACCTCGAACCGGAATCGATCGCGGCCGGGCCCGCCGCCGCCGATCTCGGCGAACAGATCGTTGACGAACCCGAGCAGGCCCGGCACCGCGCGGAAGCTGTGGCTGATGGAGCGGCGCACGTCGCCGCCGGCGCGCAGACCGGCTATCTCTTCCGTCGCCTCGCGGAACGTCGCGACGTCGGCATCCCGGAAGCGGTAGATCGACTGCTTGTGGTCGCCCACGACGAAGATGGTCGGCGGGAGGGGCGCATCCGCCACGAGACCGCTGCCCTCGCCCCAGGACTGGACCAGCAGCGACACCAGCTCCCACTGGTTGCGGCTCGTATCCTGGAACTCGTCGACCAGGACATGGTGGTAGCGCGACTCGAGGCGGTACCGCGACTGGGCGAACTCGTCCATCTGCCGCAGGAGATCGACCGCCCGCTGCAGCACGTCGGAGAAGTCGAGCAGGGCGCGCGACCGCAGCGCGCGCTGGTACTCCGTCACGACCACGCCGAACAGCACGCGCACGGCGCGGGCGAGCACGACGTTGACGTCCCGCTCGAAGGTCCGCAGCACGTCGCGCACGGCCGGGGCCAGGGCCGCGGCGGCCTGCCGGTAGCGGCGCTTCACGGCGGTGGCGCGCGTGTCCAGCGGGAAGGACTTGCGCGGGTCGCCCTGCCGGGTCAGGAAGGCGTCCCGCAGACGCTCGAGCCAGGCCCGGATCGCCGGCGCGTCGGCCCGGGTCAGGTCCGACAGCCGGCGCAGGTCCCGGGCCAGGACCGCCGCGCGGGGATCCTCGGCGCCGCCGGCCTCGACCAGCAGCTCGACTTCGCGGCGCAGGCCGTACAGGCGGTCGGCGAGCCGGCCCACCGCGGCCCGGCAGGCACCCTCGCCCGTGAGGTCGGACGGCGTTCCGGCGAGGAATCGCTGCAGGGCGCCCGGCACGACGAGCCGGCGCTCGAGCAGGCCGCGCAGCGCGGCGCGGGTGCGCCGCGGCCCCAGTCGGGCGAGGAGCATGGCGACGGCCGCGTCCTGCCCGGCCAGCCGGGCGGCGACGACCAGGGTACGGTCGACGGCCTCGTCGGCGAGGCGCGGGATCTCGGTCTCGTCCGCGATCCCGAAGCCGGGGTCGAGGTCCGCCTCCAGCGGAAACTCCCTGAGCAACGCCAGGCAGAAGGCATCGACGGTGCTGACGGTGACCTCTCCCAGCCGGTCGCGCAGCGCGCTCCAGCGCACGCGGCCCGCCGGCGACTCGGCGGCATCGCGGCGCAGCGCGCCGATGATCCGGGCGCGCATCTCGGCCGCCGCCTGCCGGGTGAACGTGATCGCCAGGATGTTGGCCGGGGCGACCCCGCCCCGCAACAGCCGGAGATAGCGCTCGACCAGCACGGACGTCTTGCCGGTGCCGGCCGAGGCCTCCAGGACCACGTTGTGGGCCGGGTCCGTGGCGAACTCGCGCGCGGCGCGGTCGGCAGGTGCATCCGTCATTCGCCGACGTAGTCCTTCCGGCAGACCGTGGGGTACGGGCAGTGGGTGCAGAGCTGCCGCTCCGCCGGGCGCGCGGGATACGTTCCGCGCCCGATCAGCTCCAGCGCGCCGACGGCGCGGGCCTCGCCCGCGGACAGCGCCCGGTCGAGATCGCCCCGCGCCAGCGGCACGTGCAGGCGAGGCTCTCCGAACGCGACGTACGCCGCGTCCCCGGCGCGCCAGGCGCGGTGCCGGTATCCGTCCAGCCTCTGCTCGGCGCAGCGGGCGTAGACCGGGAGCTGCAGCGCCCGGTCCCGGCGCGGCGCCCGATCCGTCTTGTAGTCGACGATGCGGAACGTGCCGTCCGACAACAGGTCGATGCGGTCGGCGGTACCTCGGACCCGCACCGTCCGGCCGGGACCCTGATCGTGCACGGGATAGGTGCGATCGAGGCGCACCTCGACGAGCCGCTCCACGATGTCCACCGGCCGGCCGATCTCGAGCTGAAACAGCTGCTCCGCCAGGCCGGGCGCCGCGGCCGATCCGTTCAGCCAGGTGCGGGCGACGGCGCGGTCGACCGGCGGCAGGTCGCCCAGCGCCGCATCGACGAGCGCGCCGAAGCGGTCGAGCGCCTCGTCCAGATTGGCCGGCGTGATGGCCCTCCGGCCGGCCGCCTGCCAGCCCGAGTAGAAAGTCTCCAGCACACGATGCAGAAAGCGGCCGCGCTGCCGGGGCGCGAGCACCGGCTCGTCGGTCGCCTCCTCCCCCAGCTCGAGCTCGTGGCCGGCGAAGTACCGGAACGGACAGGCGAGGTACCGCTCGAGGGCGCTGACGGCGTACGTCGCCGCGTGGCTCGCCCCGGCCAGGCCGCGAAAGCGTTCGTCCCGCGCTGGCCGCCGCTGCCGCAGGGCGAGCCAGGATCCGGCCGGATCGGGCAGCTCGGCAGGCGCGACGGCCCCATGGAGCAGGGCCTCTTCCGGCGTCACGCACGGCTGCCGCGGCACAGGCGCCCGCTGCGTGGCAAGCTCCAGGCTCGCGAGCTGCTCGAGGAGCACCGAGGGCGCGACCACCGCGTCGTCCTCGAGTGCGAACGCCGACAGCGACACGCGCTCGCGGGCCAGGCGCACGAGATCCGTGAACCGCGCCCGCGCGGCCCGGAAGCGGTCGCGCTCGGCCCACCAGCCGAGTCCCGCGAGCACCGACGCCGGATAGAAGACGGACCGCGCCGGCCGCGCGGGCCACTCGCCGTCGACCAGGCCGACGAGGAAGAGCTCCCGGAACCGTCCGTACGGGGCGACGCGCGCGTCGATCAGCTGGACGCCGGCGGCGCCGGCGGCCGGGGTGAACGTCTGCGTCTCGATCCAGCGCCGCACGGAGTGCACCAGCTCGGCGAACGCGGTCGGCGTGTCGTCGATGGCGCGGTAGGCCCGCTCCAGGGCGGCCAACCCGCCGCCGATCGCAGCTCGGGCCCGCGACTCGCGCTCGCGAGCCGCGGCAGGCGCCGCACCACTCGACCGGTGGCGCTCGAGGAACGACGCCACGACCCCGAGCTGCGCCGCGGGCGGGCCGGGCCTCTCGAGCGGCCGCAGCTCCCTGGCCAGCCGCGCCGCCACGCGCGCGGCGCCGGCGGCCTGCCGCTCGCGATGCCCCGCGGCGTGCGCCCCGTCCGCGCCGGCCCACGCTACCGCCAGCCGTTCCAGCGCGGCCAGCCCCCCGGCGTAGCGGGCCTCGTGCAGGGCGCGCTCCAGCGCGTCGACCGCGGCGGCGGCCAGCGGGTGACCATCGTCCTCGAACGCGAAGTGCGGCGAGCGCAGCAGCTCGACGGTGGCGGACCGGCCGTAGTCCGACGTCACGAACTCGACGACCAGATCGAGCGCGGCCGCGCACGGCTCGGCCGCCAGGGGCAGCGCATCGCGCGTCTCGAACGGAACGCCGGCCTGGGCGAACGACTGACGCGCCAGGTAGAGATACGGCAGGGGCCGCTGGAACACGACCGCCTCGGTGCCGTCGACCGCGGCGCCCTCCGGCCGGGCAGCGCCCGTGCGGCCGCTCCGGGACTTCAGCCGACGGACGGCCCCGAGCAGCTCCTCCTCCCGATCGCGCCAGACGAAATGGGACTCGGCGGCGTCGGCGGGGGCGACCAGCACCGGTACCTGCTCGGGGGCACTCTCGAACCGCTCCTCGTCGATGCCCGGCAGGAAATCGGTCAGGCGCTCGTGGAAGCCGGCGCCCAGCACCGCCTCCGTGGCCACGACGTCGATCCGCTCCAGCGCGGGGAGACGCGCCAGCAGGTCGAAGTCGGCCGGCCACAGCCCGTCCGGGTCGGCCGCGTGGTCGGCAACGGCGGCGACGACATGGACCAGCGGCCGGGCGAGACCCTCGTCGACGGCTCGGCGGCGCAGGCCGTGCTCGTCCAGCCGACCGGTCCGGGCCATGCGCTCCTGGAACGCGCGAAACGTGGCGGCGAGAAAGCGCGTCTGCCGCAGCAGCCGGCGCGCCCCGCGATCGAGCTCGGCGCTGGGCTCGAGATCGGCGACGACGAGGCGCTCGAAGCTGTCGACGGTGCCCTGCTGGCGCAGCAGGTCGTCGTAGAAGCCCACGATGGCGGGCACGAGACCCGGCCGCAGATTGAACGGCGGCGCGGCGCCGCGCGCACCCGCCTCCCGCGCCGCCGCGAGCATGCAGACGTACCGCTCGATCTTCGACAGCAGCGCGGGGGGCCGGACGAGCCGCTCCGCCAGCGCCGCGTACCAGTCGGCCCGCGACAGCACCGCCGGGAACACCAGCACCGGCGCGCACGGCTCGCGCAGGAGCGTCAACTCCTCCAGCGTTCGCCGCAGTTGGGCGGCGGCGCCCCGCGTCGGCACCAGGACCGCGGTGTTCCGCGCCCGCCACGGATCGCCCGTACGAGTCAGGGCGGCGATGGCCTCCTGAAAACCCTGGAAACCGGCAGTCCGGTGCAGGCGTGTGCGGCGGGGTGTGATCAATGGAGTGCCGGCGGCCCGTGGTGAAACCGCGCGCGTGCGCGCACCGATTGCCAGCGTAGTGGCGCCGCCGACCGGCGTCAAGCACGTGGTGAGCGCGCGCCCGCGTGTGCAAAAGTTGTTGAAAAACTGTGGATGACGTGTGCGGAACTGTGCACCGCAATCATCTTGGCGCCAGTAGCACGAGGCGATCGTCGGCGCTGCCGACTGTTGACGCGATCTTCGCGCCTTGCTTCGCTTGACGGCCGATCTCGGGCCGCTAGAATTTCCTGGTTGCCGACCGGACCGCAAGACTCGTTTCCAGGACGCCGCACGACCCCGTGACGACACGCCGCTTCGCAGAAACCATCAACGGTCAAGACTACGAGATCGAGGTGCTGGCCGTCCGACCCGACCGCTGGCGTGCCTATCTCGTGCTCATGAGCGGCGGACCGACCGCGCTCATGCCGTTCTACGGCCGCACCCCCGACGAGGCGGCGCAGCAGCTCGTCGACTGGCTCACCCGCGCACATCGCGCGGTATAGTAGGCTGGCTTTTCCCGGTTCCGAGCCATGCGAACGCCGCGGATCGCGCTGCTTCTCTGCCTCGTGCTGCTTCCGCTGGCGGTCGAGGCGGCCCAGCCCGTCGAGCTGCCGGCGGTTCGGCTCATCGCAACGGGCGGCACGATCTCCAGCCGCCCGGCCGGCCGGCTGACCGCCGAGGAGCTGGTGGCGCTGGTGCCTGCGCTCGACAGGCACGTGCGGGCCGAGACCGAGCAGTTCTCGAACCTACCCAGCAGCGAACTCACCGTGACCGCCTGGCTGGCGCTGGCGCGGCGGGTCAATCGGCTCCTCGACGAACGACCCGCGCTGTCGGGCATCGTGGTGACCAGCGGCACCGACACGCTGGAGGAGGTGGCGTACTTCCTGCATTTGACGGTGCGCCACACCCGGCCCGTGGTCGTCGTCGGGGCGATGCGCCCGCCCGGCGCGCTCGGCTACGACGGCGGCGCCAACCTGCTGCACGCGTTCCGCGCGGCCGCGGCGCCCGCGTCGCTGGGACGCGGGGTGCTGGTCGTGCTCAACGCCGAGATCCACTCGGCGCGCGACGTCACGAAAGCGAGCGCCCAGGGGCTGGACGCGTTCGGGAGCCGGGAGTACGGGCGCCTCGGCGTCGTCGGCCACGACCGGGTCGTCTACTACGGCCGGACCGACCGCCGCCACACGTGGCGGAGCGAGTTCGACGTCTCGGCCATGGGCTTCCTCCCGCGCGTCGACGTCCTGCTCGCCTACCAGGGAGCGCCGGGCGACCTGATCCTGGCGGCGGCCGCCCGTGGGGCGGCCGGGGTGGTCGTGGCGGCCAGCGGCGCCGGCTCGATGAGCCCGTCGCAACTGGAGGCGACGGGGCTCGTGCTGCGGCGCGGCGTAACGGTCGTGGTCGCCAGCCGCACGGGCGGCGGGCGGGTCGTCCCGCAGCCCGCCAGGCGGACGCGCAAGCCACACCTGCCCGCCCCGCCCCGGCGGGTCATGGGCGAGGACCTGTCGCCCGTCAAGGCGCGCATCCTGCTGATGCTCGCGCTCACGCGTACGCGCGAGCAGGCCGAGATCCAGCGGATGTTCCAGGAATACTGAACGCGGGCGCCGCGCCGGGCTACGGATCGGCGAAGTGGAAATCGGCCGGGCCGTCCCGGCGCCCGAGCAGCACCGCGTCGGCGTCCGCGTGCGTGTGCCATGCGTGGTGCACCTTGCCCGGGATGATGACGTAGCTGCCCGCGGAGGCCGTGTAGCGCACGCCGTCCATGACGATGTCCAACGCGCCCTCGAGTACCACCACCGTCTCGGTGTAGGTATGCCAGTGCATGGCGAACTCGGACCCGGCCGGGAACCGCGCCAGGTAGGTGGGACCGCCCGTCTCGGGATCCGTGGCGATGGGCGCGTTGCGCAGGCCGGCCGGGAAGCCCGGGCGGTTGGAGGGCGGCCCCCAGTCGGCCGTCTCCCACTGCAGGACGAGCGGCGAAACGCCGTGCTGCACCTCTTCCTGCTGCGCGGCAGTCGCCGGCGGCAGCGCCATCCCCGCCGCGGCCACGAGCACGCACGCCAGCACCCGGCGCACGACCAGGGCCGCCGACACCGAACCGAGAACTTGCGCCATGAGCCCTTCCCCTCCCCTCATGTCGGCGTCCAATGACGCCTCGTCAGGAGCGCGTTCGTGGCGAGGATCTCGTCGCGGCGAGGCGGGGCACCGGTCGAGCGGCTCGGCACCGCTATCAGGACGCCGAGACCGAGCACGGCGGGTGGAGTGGTGGACCAGACGGGGGTCGAACCCGTGACCTCGTGAATGCCATTCACGCGCGCTCCCAACTGCGCCACTGGCCCACGGCGTGTGTCGAATCATTCTATGCCTTGCGCGGCGGGCGATCAACGGCCTCCCCGGCGAAGTCCGCGACGTCCGGCGGCGGCCGCCCGAACACCTCCTCGTAGTCTGCCGGGGTGTCGATGTCGCGGAACGGTCCATCCTCCGCGATCGGAATCTCGATCGATGCGCGCAGGTGCGCCGTCACGATCTCCTTCGCGCTGACCGTGGCGCGCCTGAGCTCGTCGAAGACCGACCGGTCGAAGACGACCGGATGCCCATGGCGCCCGCCGCGCACGGGACGGACGACCGGAGCCCGCGTGGCGTCGTGGGCGGCCAGCAGCGCCCGCACCGTGTCTGCCGACACGAGCGGCACGTCGACGAGCGTCACCAGCATGCCGCCGACCCCGCGCCGATCTATCGCCTGCAGCCCGGCCTTGAGCGACGACAACTGCCCCTGTTCCGGGGAGCGGTTGATGGCGACGCGGTGCGGCTGGTGTTCCCGCAGGAGCGCCCGCGCGGCCCGCGACCCCTCGCCCACGACGACGACGACGTCGTCGACGCCGCCCTCGCGCAGCGTCCGGATGATGCGGCCGACGAACGTCTCGCCCCGCGTGCCGATCGGCAGCAGCGCCTTCGCGCGGCCCATGCGGCGCGACCGTCCGGCGGCCAGAACGATACCTGGAACGATGGTCCCCATCCATGCGCCTCGTTGCGTCGTGCCACAATGATAGAATCCCGCCCATGAGTGATGTCGCGATTCAGATTCGCTGCCAGCGGTGCGGCGCACAAATGGAGCTGAAGGACCCGGGCCCCGGGGCGCCGTGGCCTCCCCAGCAGTTCTGGGAGTGCCCGACGTGCGGGCGGCATTTCTGGACGACCTACCCGCCTCCCAAGCCGCCGAAGCCGGCCTCGCCGCCCGCCTGACGACCGCGATTACGCGCTTGACTTCTCGCATGGACCTCACTAGACTGGCCACCTTCGGGCCGACTGGAGGCAAAGCTCCGCGCATCCGGTGCAGTCAGATGGTGCCGTGCTGGGCAGGCTTGGCCGGTAGCAGCCGCCGCCTGGAGAGTGCGCTCCACAGCTCAAAGCACCGTGGCCTGGAGTGTGTTCGACGAGTTACAGGCCTTCGGAGGTACGGTATGCCAACCGGCACGATCGCGCGTCTTCTGATTGACAAGGGGTTCGGGTTCATTCGAGACGAGGGCGGAATCGAGCACTTCTTCCACCGTAGCGCGGTTCGGGGCGCCGTGTTCGAGCTCCTGCGTGAGGGGCAGCGGGTGGATTTCACGCCCGAGGAATCGCAGAAGGGACCCCGCGCGGGCGACGTTCGTCTCATCGAAAGCTAGATCGGCGTCTCGTCCTCCGGCGGTAGACAATTGAGCAGCCGCCCTTCCCATTCTCGGTTTGTCCCGGTTCGCGCTAGCTCTCTGTCGTCCGGAAGCGAACGGGGCCCGGTGGCCCTCCCGGTCTTCAAAATCGGTCGCTCCCCGCCAACGCGGGGGGGCTGGGTTCGACTCCCAGGCGCTTCCGCCAGCGCGCCGACTCCGTCCCGCGCCGGACTTGTCGACTCGATCGTCTGGGTATGCACCGACTGCCGGCACAAGCTGGCGATACGGGTCGACGACGAGGGCGTGCTGGGGGGCTAGACGCCGCCGATCTTCACGACGTAGCGGCCGCGCGCCGCGCCCCGCAGCAGGGTGTCGAACGCGGCCGGCAGCTCCTCCAGCGTTGTCGCGTGCGTCATGGCCTCGAGGTGCGCCGGTCTCATGTCGGCGGCCAGACGCCGCCACGCTTCCTGTCGCAGGTCCATCGGGCACAGCGAGGAATCGATGCCGAGGAGCTTGACCCCCCGCAGGATGAACGGCATGACCGTCGTCCGCAGCTGCATACCGCCGGTCAGCCCCGAGCTGGCGATGCAGCCGCCGCGCTGCATCGTCCGCGTGAGCCAGGCCAGCGTGTCGCCGCCGACCGGGTCGACGGCCCCCGCCCACGCGGCCTTCTCGAGGGGCCGTGCCGCCGCCGCGTCCGGCGCCTCGGCCGAGACGACATCCGCGGCTCCCAGCGACCGCAGGAACTCGTGCGCGTCCGCCTTGCGGGTCGACGCCGTGACCCGGTAGCCGGCAGCGGCGAGGCACTGCACCGCCAGGCTTCCCACGCCGCCGGTCGCCCCGGTCACGATGACCGCGCCGCTGGCGGGGGTCAACCCGTTCCGTTCCATCTCGACGACGCTCAGGGCGGCCGTGAACCCGGCGGTCCCGATCGCCATCACCTCGAGCAGGTCGAGTCCGCGCGGCAGGCGGACGACCCAGTCGCCCGGCACGCGGGCGTACTCCGCGAATCCGCCGTCGTGGCTCTCGCCCAATCCAAAGCCCGTCGCCAGGACCTCGTCGCCGGGCGCGAAGCGCGGATCGCCGCTCGTCTCGACGGTGCCGGACAGATCGACGCCGCCCACGAGCGGAAACCGGCGCATGATCCTGCCCGCGCCCGTGGCAGCCAGGGCGTCCTTGTAGTTCACGCCCGAGTACGCCACCCGCACGACCACGTCCCCGTCGGCGAGGTCCTGCAGACCGGCCTCGACGAGACGGCCCTGAACCGTGTCTCCGTCCTGGAATACCCGATACGCCCTGAATCGATCCACGATACCAATCCTCCATCAGACGGGGCTGCGCCCCGAACCCCCGGCGTCCGCTTGCGGGGTCCCCTGCGCCCCGCGCCGCTCCCGCCGAGGCGCGCGGTGCGCGCCTTGCGCCGCGGTGAAGCACTGCCGCGGCGCTGAATCAGACCGGGCTGCGCCCCTCTTGAAGGAGATCCATGAACGCGCCCGTGTCCGCGAGATCCGGCAGCACGCTGTCCGCGCCGTGCCGCCTGAGCGCGGCCTCGTCGAACGGGCCGGTCGCCACCGCCACCGACCTCGCGCCCGACCGCCGCGCGCAGCGGATGTCGAGCGGTGTGTCGCCGACGACCACGACCTGCGCGGCCGACGGTACGTCGATTCCCTGCCGCCGGGCCCGGTCGACCGCAATCGGCACCAGCTCGTCCCGGCTCGGCGCGTCGTCGCCGTAGGCGCCGCAGGCGAAGTAGCTCCAGAGGTCGAAGTGCTCCAGCTTGATCCGCGCCGCCCGTGCGACGTTGCCGGTCAGCAGCGCGCTGGCCACGTCGGTCCGGGCGCCCAGCCGGGCGAGCAGCGTCCGTACGCCCGGCATCAGGCCCTTGCGCGGGCCGGGACCGAGAATCTCCTCCCGCAGCAGCTCGCAGTAGCGCGCATGGAAGCGGTGGCGCACGGCCGGCCCGGCCGTGACCCCGGCGCGCTCCAGTGCATCGTCGAAGATCAGCGGGTCCGTACGACCCGCGACCGGAATCCCGTCGAAGCCGCCGGCGACGCCGAACAGCTCCTGGAACGCCAGGTTCAACGCGCGTTTCCCGGCCCCGCCGGAGAGCAGCAACGTACCGTCGATGTCGAACAGGATGAGCCTCGCCGCCCGGCCTGCGCGCCTGTCCACTAACGATCCTCGAGCAGCTGGTCGACCTCGGCAACGATGCGTGCGCTCGACAGCATGGCGATGATCTCGGTGCGGAGCGCAACGAGATTCGCGGCGACGGCCGCCAGCGCGAGAACCGCGTGGACCACGGCCGGAATCGCGTCCGTGTCGACGCCGCCACCGACGATCGCGGTGGCCATCGTGAGCGCCATCGCGATCGTGGCAATCGAGAACACCGGCCGGCGCGCACGGGCCACGGCGCGGTACAGCTCCACCGACAGCTGTCCCTCCTCGACCGCCTCGCGCACGGCCCTGCCCTTCCCGATCAGATAGAACATCGTCATCGAGTGCGCCAGGAGCGTCACGAGGGTCGCGAAGATGCCGAGCGACGTGTGACGGAAGACATCGGCAGGACCGAGCGCCGTGAAACCGAGCACCGTGGCGTACCCGAGCGCGGCGATCCCCACGAACGCGGCGGTGATTAGCGCGGCGGACACGCGGGGATCATATCAGTCGGCGGTCGGTGCCCGGCCGGACCACGCCACGGGCTCCTACGCGTTGGCGCGCCGCGCGCGCCGGGTCGTGCGGGGCTGCGCCGTGGCCGTCGAGCGGCGCACCAGCGACCGGTACTCGCGGATGAGCAGGTCGAGGTGCTCGCGCTCCTCATCGGCGAACTCCAGGAAGATCTGCTTCCCTTCCGAGTCCTCGAACCGCTCGCCGTAGCGCTTGAAGAAACGATGCGACCCGCGCTCGCAGCGGATCCCGATCTTGAGAGCCTGCCGGTCGTCCACGCCTTTCGCCAACTCGTCGGCGCCGGCCGCGAACAGACCGTTGGCAGCTCCCTTGAAGAACAGAAAGGTCGGTCGTGACTCCAGATCGGGATCCTGGGCGAGGAGCTCCTGGTAGCGGGCCTCGAGCTTGGCCAGGTGCTCCCCCTCCTCCCCGGCCAGGCGTTCGAAGACGCGCCGCCCCCGCGAGTCCTTGGTCAGGCGCGCGGCCCGCGAATAGAACTCCAGCCCGCTGCGCTCGGTTGCGATGGCGATGCGCAGGGCGTCCCGGGCAAACAGCAGCTCGGTGGCGACCCCGCCCTCCGCCGGGCGGCGTCCCGCCCGGCACTCCTCGCACGTGCCGTAGATCTGAACGACGCTCTTCCCGGCGCTGAAGCCGCGTTCGTCGGCGATCTCCTCCAGCAGGCTCTCGATGTCGGAGCTGAGGAACTCGTACGACCGGTTGCAGGACTTGCAGATCAGGTGGAAATGGCGCGGGTGGCGGTACGAATGCTCGAAACGGAAGCGGCCCTCGCCGAAATCGACCTTGCGGGCGATGCCGGCCTCGACCATCCACCGCAGCGTCCGATAGACGGTGGCCCGGCTGATCCGCTGGTCCTCGGATCGCATCAGGGCCACGAGATCGTCAGCGCTCAGATGCCCCTGCTGGCGCAGGAAGACGTTGACGATCAGCTCGCGCTTGCTGGATCGGCGCCCGCCCGGCGGGCGAAGACGCTCGACGTAGGCTGACTGCGGCTCCATCTTCGGTTGATCCGATGCCATGCGGCGTCTCAACCGACGGCCGGAAAGGCCGGCAGGCTCCGGGCTCCGCTAAGGACAGTGATCAATATAGATCTGCCGACTTCGGCAAGGCGCAGCCCGATTTTCGCTCATGGGCGCGCCCGCGATGTGGCAAGGTAATTTCCGGCAGTATCCTAAGCGCCGAACGACTGGCCGCAGCCGCAGGTCGACTTGGCGTTCGGGTTCTTGATCGTGAAGCCGCCGCCCATCAGATTGTCGACGAAGTCCACTTCAGCACCAGTCAGATACCGAATGCTGATGGGATCGACGAAGAGCGTGACGCCATTCGACTGAAAAACCCGATCGGCGTCCGGGTCCCCGGCGCCCTCCTCGATCATCAGACCGTACTGGAATCCGGAGCAGCCCCCACCCTGAACGAACACCCGCAGGCCTGCCTCCCGCTTCTCTTCCTCGGCCAGCAACTGCGCGATCTTGCTCGCCGCCGCTTCGGTGACGATGACAGGAACGGTCGATACGGTTGTCTCCATCGTACCCATGCCTTCCATATATTACTGCGGTCATTATAGCGGACCCGCTCCCCTCCGGCACGTGCCGCGCAGCGGGATCCGGGCGGACGCCCCGGCCGAGCGACCCGGGCCACTTTGCTACCCTACTGTTGGTGCGCTCGAGCCAACTGCTGGAGCAGGCCGGACGGCGGTGGGCCTCGCTCGCGAGCGCGCGGCCCGAGCTCGCCGCGGCAATCGACCTCCAACGCCGGCTGGTCGCGCGGAGTCTGGAGCTGGGCGCGACGATCGACGAGCATCCCCCGCTGCGGCTGGCACTGGCGCCCGCCGAGGCGGTTTCGAGACTGGACGCGAAGCGCCCGGTGCTGGCGGACAGCACCGTCGAGCTGGACCCGATCCGCTTCGAATCGTTCGTGCTGGCCTTCTGCGACGATTTCGCCCGGGGCGGCGCCGGCGGGCCGGCGGCGCGCCTGCGGAGCACGCTCGAGCGGCGCGAGATAGACCTCGGCTCGCTGCTCGTCGCCTCGCTGCTGCGCCGGCAGCACGCCATCCGGACGAAAGCCCAGCACGTCGGCGTCGCCCCGGACCTGCTCTGGCTGGTGGCGGAGCTGGCCGTGGCGCCGCTCGCGCACCGGCTGCAGTCCCGCTGCCTGACCGGGGCGGCGAGCGGCCACCCCGCGCTGCGCGCCGCGCTGGACGCCTGGGACGAGGGCTGCTGCCCGGCGTGCGGCTCCTGGCCGGCGCTGTCCGAGGTCGTAGACGACGCGCGGAGCCTGCGCTGCTCGTTCTGCGGCGGCGCCTGGCGGCCGCCCACCCGCCGCTGCATCTACTGCGACGAGGACGGGAGCCCGTTCCTGGCGGCGTCGCTCACGGAGGCTCAGCAGGCGGTGCGGCGCATCGAGCTGTGCCGCACGTGCGGCGGCTACCTCAAGAGCCTGACCGTGGCGGCCCCGACGCCGTTCGAGCTGCTGCCGGTGGAGGATCTGGCGTCGAGCGACCTCGACGCGGGTGCGGCGGAGCGCGGGTATGCGCGGCCGCCGATGCGCGAGGTGGACGCATATAATCGCAACACATGCGAATAGGCGTCGGTGCCGGCCTCGTCCTTGCGGCGCTGCTGCTCGCCCCGGCTGGCGCCCAGGACCGCGTGCCGCACAGCAGGCTCTTCCCGCCCGAGGACCTCGGCATCCTCGAAGGCCCCGACCGCGACGCCTGGCAGATGCCGAACGAGGTGATGGACGCGCTCGGCATCACGGGCGGCGCCACGGTGGCCGACCTCGGGGCCGGCGGCGGGTGGTTCACGGTCCGCCTGGCGCGCCGCGTCGGCCCGGGCGGGCTGGTCTACGCCCAGGACATCCAGCCCCGGATGATCGAGTCGATCTCCCGCCGGGTCGGCCGCGAGGGCCTCACCAACGTGCGCACCATCCTCGGCACGGCGAACGACCCCAAGCTGCCTGCCGACCTCGACGCCGTGCTCATCGTCGGCACGTATCCGGAGATCGCCGATCCCGTCACCCTGCTGAGCAATGTCGCGGCCTCGCTCAGGTCGAACGGACGGCTCGGCATCGTCGATTTCACGCTCGACGGCGGCGGGCCGGGGCCGCCGCGGGAGGAGCGGATCGAGCCGCGCCTCGTCATCGAGAGCGCCGCGCGGGCGGGGCTGCTTCTGCTCGCCCACGAGCGATTCCTGCGCTACCAGTACCTGCTCGTCTTCGCGCCGGCCGCCGGTGCATGACCACCGTCCTGACCATCGCCGGGAGCGACTCCGGCGGCGGCGCCGGCATCCAGGCGGATCTGAAGACGTTCGCGGCCTACCGCGTGTTCGGTCTCACCGCGGTGACGGCCGTCACCGCGCAGAACAGTCTCGGCGTGCAG
The DNA here is from genome assembly GCA_965222265.1 of Vicinamibacterales bacterium. Lineage (GTDB taxonomy): Bacteria > Acidobacteriota > Vicinamibacteria > Vicinamibacterales > UBA8438 > JAAXGX01. Next base: position 1,218,098 of record CBDCTP010000003.1, on the reverse strand, counting down.
GCGCTGCACGCCGTGCCCGCCGACATCGTGGCCGCCCAGATCAGGGCCGTGGCGTCCGACTTCGGCGTGCGCGCGGCCAAGACGGGCATGCTCGTCGATGCCGCGACGGTCGAGGCCGTGGCGGCCTGCGTCGACGAGCTGCGGCTGCCCAACCTCGTCGTCGACCCGGTCCTGGCGGCCACGAGCGGCGAGCGCCTGCTCGCGGCCGACGCGGTCGCGACGGTCAGGGCCGAGCTGCTGCGGCGCGCCCGCGTGGTGACGCCGAACCGGGCCGAGGCCGAGCTGCTGACCGGCCGTTCGATCGCCTCGGTCGCCGAGGCGCGGGACGCCGCGCGCCGCCTCCATGACCTGGGTCCGGAGGCCGTCATCGTCAAGGGCGGGCACCTGCCCGGAGCCGAAGCCGTCGACATCCTGTTCGACGGCAGCGACCTGCTCGAGTTGCGCGGCCCGCGCATCGGGACCGGCCACGGTCATGGCACCGGGTGCACGTTCGGCGCCGCGGTGGCCGCCGCGCTCGCGCTCGGCCGTCCGCTGCCCGCTGCCGCGCGGGCGGCGAAACGCTACGTGGAGCAGGCGCTGCGGCATGCCCTGCCGATCGGCCGCGGCCCGGGCCCGCTCGACCATTTCTGGCGGGAATGACCCCTGCTATACTCCGAAAATGTCCGGTTCCCGGTTCGCCGTGACCCGTCGGCCGCTGCACCTCGACGACGTCGTGCGCGCGGTGGGCGACGGCGGCGGCGCGCCGGCAGCGACGGCTGGCGCGGTCACGTCGTTCCTCGGCCTGGTGCGCCGCGAGAACCTGGGCAAGCGCGTCCTGCGGCTCGAGTACGAATCCTACGAGCCGCTGGCCGTCAAGGCCTTCGAGCGGATCGCGGCGGAAGCGCTGGAGCGCTGGCCGGAGGTGCGCCTGGCCGTCCACCATCGGCTCGGCACGCTGGAGGTCGGCGAGGCGAGCGTGGCGATAGCGGCCGCGTCGCCGCATCGCGCCGAGGCGTTCTCCGCCTGCCGCTATGCCATCGAGCGGGTCAAGCAGATCGCGCCGATCTGGAAGCACGAGTTCTTCGAGGGCGGGCACGTCTGGATTGAAGGGGCGCTCGCCGACCCCGACGACAGCGCGGCGCGCGAGGACGCGTATCGACGGGCATGCGCGTGACCGTGCGCCTGTTCGCCCGACTGCGGGACATCACGGGAGCCGGGGAGCTCACGCGCGAGCTCCCCGACGGCGCGACGCCGCGCGTCCTGTGGGACCTGCTGGCCAGCGAGTACGCCGAGCTCGACGCCTACCGCGACACCGTGTCGGTTGCGGTCAACGCCGAGTACGCGAAGATGAACTGCCGCCTGGCCGACGGCGACGAGGTGGCTTTCCTGCCGCCTGTGTCGGGAGGCTGACGCGCGGCGGGCCGGGACATACCGATGTACGACAAGCTCGAGAGGGTCGAGCAGCGCTACCAGACGCTGATGGGCCTCGTCAGCGATGCCGCGGTGCAGGCGGATCCGGTCGAGTACCGTACCCACACCAAGGCGCTCGCCGAAATCCAGCCGCTCGTCGACAAGTTCCGCGACTACAAGGCGGTGGAGAAGGAGATCGGGCAGGCGCGCGAGCTCGCCCAGGGCGACGACCCGGAGATGCGCATCCTGGCCGAGCAGGAGTTGCACGAGCTGGGCCAACGCCGCGAAGCGCTGCTCGCGGAGATCAGGGTCCTGCTGCTGCCGAAGGACCCCAACGACGAGCGCAACGTCGTGCTCGAGATCCGGGCCGGCACCGGCGGCGACGAGGCGGGGCTGTTCGCCGGGGACCTGTTTCGGATGTACTCGCGTTTCGCCGAAGGCCAGGGCTGGCGGGTGGAGGTGCTGTCGCTCAACGAGACCGGTGTCGGCGCCGTGAAGGAGATAGTGGCCCTCATCGAAGGCCGCCGGGTGTACAGCCGGCTGAAGTACGAGAGCGGCGTGCACCGGGTGCAGCGGGTGCCGGCGACCGAGGCGAGTGGCCGGATCCACACGTCGACCGCGACGGTGGCCGTGCTGCCCGAGGCCGAGGAGGTCGACGTCCAGATCGATCCCAGGGATCTCCGGATCGACACCTTCTGCTCGAGCGGGCCCGGCGGCCAGAGCGTGAACACAACGTACTCCGCGGTTCGCATCACCCACCTGTCGACCGGGCTGGTCGTGTCGCAACAGGACGAGAAGTCGCAGATCAAGAACAAGGCGAAGGCGATGAAGGTCCTGCGCTCGCGGCTCTACGAGATGGAGCTCGCGCGGCAGCAGCAGGAGATCGCCCAGGACCGCCGCAGCCAGGTCGGGAGCGGCGAGCGCTCGGAGAAGATCCGGACCTACAACTTTCCCCAGAACCGGATCACGGACCACCGCATCGCCAGCACCTTCCACCGGCTGACGGAGATGCTGAACGGCGACCTCGACGAGATGATCGGCGCGCTCGTGACGTACTACCAGGCGGAGCAGCTCAAGGCCGAGGTCGCGGCGTCGTGACCATCGTCGAGCGCGTCCGGGGCGCAGAGTCGCGGCTGGTCGCCGCGGGACTTCCGCCGGACGCCGCGGCGCTCGACGCCGAGGTCCTCGCCCGCCACGTCCTGGGCTGGGACCGGGCAGCGTACCTGTGCAACAGGCGCGACGCTGTACCGCGCGGTTTCGGGGGGGCCTACGACGCTGCCCTCGACCGGCGCGCGGGCCGCGAGCCCGTGGCCTCGATCGTCGGCCGGCGCGAGTTCTGGGGTCTTGAGCTCGAGGTCGGGCCCGGCGTGCTCACGCCGCGTCCCGAGACCGAGCTGCTGGTCGAGGAAGCGCTGCGTCTCGCGGGCGACGGCCCGCGCGCCGGGCGCCTGCTCGCCGACGTGGGCACCGGGTCCGGCTGCGTGGCGATTGCCCTGGCAACCGAGCTGCCGGGAGCGCGGATCATCGCCACGGACGTCTCCGCCGCCGCGCTGGCCGTGGCGCGCCGCAACGCCAGGCGCCACGAGGTGGACCCGCGGATCGCGTGGGTCCGCACGTCCTGCCTGGATGGCGTCTCCGCGGCGCCGGACGTGCTCGTGGCCAACCCGCCCTACGTACCGGACGGCGACATGGCCGGCCTGCCCCCGGAGGTCCGTGACTTCGAGCCCCGCCTGGCGCTGGCGGGCGGACGCGACGGTCTGGATGTCGTCCGGAGGCTGCTGGACGTCGCGGCCAGGCAACTGGCCCCCGGCGGCCACCTCGTGCTGGAGCTCGGCAGCGGCCAGACCCCCGCGGCCCGCGCGGCGGTCGCCGCCCGGCCGCAGCTCGCCCTCGTCGAGGTCCGCCGCGACCTCCAGGGCATCGCCCGAACCCTCGTCGTACGACGCCACGCTGCGCGCACCTGAACCATGGCCGACTGTCTCTTCTGCAAGATCATCGATCGCGACATTCCCGCAGCGCTGGTGTACGAGGACGACGATCTCGTCGCCTTCGAGGACATCAAGCCGCGGGCGCCGACCCACGTCCTGATCGTGCCCCGGCGCCACATCGCGACGCTGAACGACCTGACGCCGGACGACCACGATGTCGTCGGCAGGATGGTCCGGCGCGCCGCACTCATCGCCACGGACCGGGGCTTTGCCGAGGCCGGCTACCGGACGGTCTTCAACTGCAACGCCGACGCCGGGCAATCGGTGTTCCACATCCACCTGCACCTGCTCGGAGGCCGGACGCTGGCCTGGCCGCCAGGTTAGCGCGCGCGACGTCGCGACCGCGGCCACGGCTAGAACCAGGCTCGAGCTAGAGGGCGCCCAGCAGGCGCGGCAGCTCGGCGAGCGTCCGAATCACGGGAATGCCCTGGGGCGGTCTGGCCCGCGCCGCGGCGGATCGCGAGAGGAGGACGCCCCGCATCCCCACGCGGCGGGCGCCTTCGACGTCATGGACCACGCTGTCGCCGACCATGACCGACTCGGACGCGGCGGCGCCCACGAGCTGCAACGCCCTGCGGAAGATGCTGGGATGGGGCTTCATGTAGCCGTGATCGGACGATGAGACGGCGCCGCTGATGTAGGGCTGCAGGTCGAAGTGCCTCTGGAACGACGCGAGGCACCGGTGGGTGTTCGAGATGAGCCCGATCCGGACGCCCGCGGCGTGCAGCAGGCGCACCGCCGGCCGGACATCGTCGTACAGGGCAAAGTGCCGGCACCTGGCCCATTCCTCGTGGATCTCGCGGGCGCAGCCGGCGACACCGGGGCCGGTCCCTCCCATTTCCTGCAGCACGCGCCGGGCGTACGTGATGAACAGCGCCGGGCGGTAGACGCCGTCCCGCGCGGGGGCCAGCGTGGTGGAAGCGGCGGCGACCGCGGCGCCGAACCGGTCCGGGTCGACCGCGAACCCGTGCCGGGCCGCGAACCGCCGGTAGCCCTCGCCGTCGAACGTCGGCCCGGGACGGATCAGGGTGAAGTCGACGTCGAAGAAGACGGCGGTGGTGGTCACTGACCCCTTCTGCGGCCGCGTCGGAGCCGCCAGCCCGCCGGGGAAACCCGCCAGCGGCGGCCGGCGCGGCGTCCCGCCCCACCTCGCAAGCGGCGCGCTGGCGATTATACAAGCCTGTCCGGCCGGGCCGAGGCGCGGGCGCTTTGCACTACAATGAACAGATCGGCATGTCCGCCTGGAAAGACACCCTGAACCTGCCCCGGACCGGCTTTCCGATGAGGGCCAACCTGCGGGAGTCCGAGCCGCGCGCCATGGCGCGCTGGGGGGAGCTCGACCTGTACGAGCGCATTCGAGCGCGCCGGGCCGGCGCGCCGCGGTTCGTGCTGCACGACGGACCGCCGTACGCCAACGGGCGTGTCCACACCGGCACGGCGCTCAACAAGGTTCTCAAGGACTTCGTGGTGAAGGCCCGGACGATGGCCGGCTTCGACGCGCCCTACGTGCCGGGCTTCGACTGCCACGGGCTGCCGATCGAGCTCAAGGTGGACCGTGAGCTGGGGCGCCGCAAGCGCGAGATGAGCGTCGCCGACTTCCGGCGGGCGTGCCGCGCCTATGCGGAGAAGTACGTCGGCCTGATGCGGGACGACTTCAAGCGACTGGGCATCCTGGGGTGCTGGGACACGCCGTACCTCACCATGGACTACCGCTACCAGGCCGCCATCGTGCGCGCGCTGGGGGCATTCGTCGAGCAGGGTGCGGTCTACAAGGGCAAGAAGCCCGTGCACTGGTGCATCGATTGCCGGACGGCGCTCGCCGAGGCGGAGGTGGAGTACGAACCGCACACCTCGCCCTCGATTCACGTCGAGTTTCCGCTGGACGGCGCCAGCGCCCGGGCCCTGGGCGAGCGCGTGCCCGCGCTGGCCGGCCAGGCTCCGTCCGTGCTGATCTGGACGACGACGCCCTGGACGATTCCGTCGAATCTCGCGGTGGCCTTCCACCCCGACTACGATTACGCCGCGTATGCGACCGACGCCGCGGTAGTCATCGTGGCCGAGCCGCTGGCGGCCGAGGTCGGGCTGCGGACCGGCCGCTCCCTCGGCGCCCCCCTGGCCCGGTTCAAGGGCCGTGACCTGGAGGGCCTGCGGTTTCGCCACCCGCTGTACGACCGGGAGTCCGTCGCGGTGCTGGCGGACTACGTGACGCTGGAGCAGGGCACGGGCGCGGTCCATACGGCGCCCGGCCACGGCGCGGACGACTTCCTGACCGGCATGCGCTATGGCCTGGACGTGTATGCGCCGGTCGGACCGGCCGGCCACTTCACGTCCGACGTGGAGCTGTTCGGCGGCCTGCGCGTCTTCGACGCCAACCCGCAGGTCGAGGCAGCGCTCGCCGCGCGCGGGCGGCTGTGGCATCGCGACGCCGTCGAGCATGCCTACCCCCATTGCTGGCGCTGCCACGAGCCGGTCATCTTCCTCGCGACTGCCCAGTGGTTCATCCGGATGGACGCCGGCGCGCTCCGCGAGCGCGCGCTCGAGGCCGTCGCCGGGGTCGAGTGGTTTCCGGCGTGGGGCGAGGAGCGCATTCGCGGCATGCTGGCGACGAGGCCGGACTGGTGCATCTCGCGCCAGCGTTCCTGGGGAGTACCCATCCCGGCGCTGCAGTGCACGTCGTGCGGCGAGGCGATGCTGCTCGCGGAAGTCGTCGAGCGCGCGGCCGTCGTGTTCGAGCAGCACGGAGCCGACGCCTGGTACGAAGGCGAGCTGGCGGATTTTCTGCCGGCCGGCGTAGTATGCCAGTCGTGCGGCGGCAACGACTTCCGGCGCGAGCAGGACATCCTCGACGTCTGGTTCGATTCGGGATCGAGCCACGAGGGCGTGCAGATCGACCATCCCGAACTCGGCTGGCCGCTGACGCTGTATCTCGAAGGCTCGGATCAGTACCGCGGCTGGTTCCACAGCTCGCTGCTCGTGGCCCTGGGGACCCGCGGCGCGGCGCCCTTCAGGCAGGTCGTCACCAACGGCTTCGTCGTCGACGAGGACGGGCGCAAGATGTCGAAGTCGCTCGGCAACGTGGTCGAGCTGCAGACCGTCCTCGCGCAGCACGGCGCCGAGGTGTTTCGCTTGTGGGTAGCCATGGTCGACTACCGCGAGGAGATGCGCATCGGGGCCGAGATCCTGGCCCGCATCGTCGAGGCCTACCGCAAGATCCGGAACACGCTGCGCATCCTGGCGGCGAACCTCTACGACTTCGAGCCGGCCACCGACCGCGTGCCGCCCGACCGGATGCAGGAGCTGGACCGCTACGTGCTCGCGTGCTACGCGGAGGCCGTGTCGAAGACGTTGCACGCGTACGAGCGCTACGAGTTCCAGGCGATATCGCACACGATCGCCCGGCTGCTCACGGTGGAGCTGAGCGCGTTCTACATCGATGTCTCGAAGGACGCGCTCTACACGCTGGGAGCAGGCTCCGCAGCGCGGCGTTCCGTGCAGACCGCCATGTACGTCATGGCCGACGGTCTGGCGCGCCTGCTCGCGCCCCTGCTGCCGGTGACGGCCGACGAGCTGTGGCGGCACCTGCCCGGCCAGCGCGCCGAGAGCGTGCATCTGGCCGATTTTCCGGCAGACTGGGAGGCCCTGCTCGACCGGGGTCTGCAGCAGCGCTGGCAGCGGCTCCTCGGTGTGCGCGACACGGTGAACGCCGAGATCGAGCGGCTGCGCCAGCAGAAGGTGGTCGGCACGTCGCTGGAGGCCCGCGTGACGTTGCGCTGCCGCGGCACGACGGCGGAGCTGCTCGCGGCGTGCGAGAGCCTGCTGCCTACCCTGTTCATCACCTCGGAGGTCGCGGTCGAGGCTGACGCGAACGTCCCGATCGACGACGACGAGGCGGCGGCGGGCCGGTGGACGGAGCCCGGCGGCGGCGCGCTCGTCGAGGTCGCGCCGGCCGCGGGGCAGAAGTGCCCCCGCTGCTGGCGGTACGTCGGGCGGCTTGCGTCGGGGGCCGGCTCGCCGGGCGTGTGCGAGCGCTGCGCGGAAGCGTTGCTGGAGCCCGTCAGTGTCGGATGACGGCGGCGCGCGACCGGTCGGGGCCCGGACAGCCCGGATATCGACGAGGGTGCTCGTTGCCGGGGCCGCGACCATCGTGGTGCTCGATCAGGGCACGAAGGTGTTGGTGCGGGCGCTGCTGCCGCTGCACGAGAGCGTGAGCGTCGTGCCGCAGTTGCTCGACTTGGTCCACGTCCGCAACACCGGCGCCGCCTTCGGGTTGCTGAACGCGGTGGACATTCCGTTCAAGCCGTTGCTGATGACGGCCATCGCGCTGGCGGCGCTGGTGGCCATCGGCGTCTTCGCCGTGCGCACGAGCCCCGCGGAGCCGCTGGCGCGGATCGGCCTGGCGCTGGTATTCGGAGGCGCGACCGGCAACCTCATCGACCGCGTCACGGCAGGCTACGTCATCGACTTCGTGGACATGTACTGGAACGATTGGCACTTCTGGGCGTTCAACGTCGCGGATTCCGCGATCACCGTCGGCGCCTGCCTGCTGATCCTCGACATGACGGTGGTGAACCGATATGTATCCCCGTCTGCTTGAGCTCGGTCCCGTCTCGATCTACACCTACGGCGTCCTGCTGGCGGCCGCCTATCTGGTCGGCCTCTGGTTCGCGGCCGTGCGGGCGCGGGCGCGGGGACTGGACGGCAACCGCGTCACCGACCTCGGCATCTACATCATCATCAGCGCGCTCGTCGGCGCGAAGCTGCTGCTGGTCGTCGTCGAGTTCGACCACTTCCGGCGCGACCCCGCGGAGATCTGGACCGTGCTGCGCTCCGGCGGCGTCTTCTACGGCGGCCTGCTGCTGGCGGTGGGCGTGGCGTTCTGGCACATGCGCCGGCACCGGCTGCCGGTCTGGACGACCTGCGACGCGTTCGCGCCCGGCATCGCGCTGGGCCAGGCGGTGGGCCGGCTCGGCTGTCTGATGGCCGGCTGCTGCTACGGCCGCCCGACCGAGTTGCCGTGGGGAGTCACCTTCACCAACCCGCTGGCAGCCGCGAACGTCGGCACGCCGCTCGACGTCAGCCTGCATCCGGCGCAGCTCTACGAGTCCGGAGCCGCGCTCGTCATTCTGGGACTGCTGCTGCTCATGGAGCGCCGGGGGCCGTCGTTTCCCGGCCGGACGTTCTGGGCCTATCTCCTGCTGTATCCCTGCGCCCGGTTCGGCATCGAGTACTTCCGGGGCGATCCGCGCGGCATGGTCCTGGACGTGCTGTCGACCTCGCAGTTCGTGTCGCTCCTGCTGGTGCCCCTCAGCATCGTCATGCTGCTCAGGCTGCGCCGGTCGTGGAGCCCCGAGCCGACCGGCGGGCAGGCGCGCGCGCGGGCGGCGTAACCCTTGGCCCCGCCGCATGCCGCCGAGCCGGAGCTGGTCCGCATCGAGGTCACGGCCGACGACGGCGCACGGCGACTCGACCAGCTGCTGGCGGCGCGCGTCGCCGGCCAGACCCGATCGCGGCTGCAGCGCCTGATCAAGGAGGGTCGCGCCCAGATTGGGCGGAAGCTGGCGCGGGCCAGCAGCGCGGTCCGGCCGGGCGACATCGTCACGCTCGAGATTCCGCCGCCCCGGCCGGCGACCCCCGAGCCGGAAGCCGTCCCGCTCGAGATCGTGTACGACGACGCCGATCTCGTCGTCGTGGAGAAGCCCGCGGGAATGGTCGTGCACCCGGCCGCCGGGCACGCGCAGGGCACCCTCGTCAACGCCCTGCTCCACCACGTCACCGACCTCAGCGGCATCGGCGGGACACTGCGTCCCGGCATCGTGCACCGCCTCGATCGCGGCACCTCCGGGCTGATCCTGGTGGCCAAGCACGACCGCGCGCACGCCGAGCTCGCCCGCCAGTTCCGGGAGCGCGAGGTGGAGAAGACCTACATCGCGCTGGTGTGGGGGCTGGTGCAGGCCGGGCGGCGGATCGACCTGCCGATCGGCCGTGATCCCGACCAGCGCAAGAAGATCTCGACGCGCTCGCGGCGGGCGCGGGAGGCCGTGACGCGCGTCGTGAAGGCCGAGCATCTGCGCGGCGCCTCGCTGCTGCAAGTCACGATTGCCACCGGCCGCACGCACCAGATCCGCGTGCATCTGAGCGCCATCGGGCATCCGGTGATCGGCGACGGCGACTACGGCGGGAGGCGGCGGCACGTGCCCCCTCACCTGCGCGCGGTGGGCGCGCTCGAGCGGCCCTTTCTGCACGCCGCCAGGCTGGTGTTCAGCCACCCGCGCGACGGCAGGCGGGTGACCGTCCGGAGCGACCTGCCGCCCGATCTCCTGGCCATCGCCGGCCGGCTCAGGTCGCAAGCCGAGCCCTCCGCGGCGCACTGAGAGCAAGGCGCGCACGGCGCGCCTCGGCGGGAGCGGCGCGGGGCGAAGGGGTCCCCGCAAGCGGACGCCGGGGGTTCGGGGCAAAGCCCCGTCTGATTGAAGCCCGCGGGAAGGAGTTGGGATGGAGGAGCATTCAGCGACCGCAATCGACAGCCGCACGGTGCACACGGGCCGCGTGTTCACCGTCGTCAGCGACCGGGTCCGGCTGCCCAACGGCCGCGAGACCACGCTGGACGTGGTCCGGCACAGACCGTCCGTCATCCTCGTCCCGATGCCCGACCCTGCGCATGTCGTGCTCGTCCGGCAATACCGCTACTGCATCGATCGCTGGATCTGGGAGCTGCCGGCGGGCACCCTCGAACCGGGCGAGGATGTCGAGACCGCCGCACGCCGCGAGTGCCGGGAGGAGACCGGCTACGACCCGGGGCGCATCGAGCGCGTCGGCGCCGGCTATCCGACGCCCGGCTACTGCGACGAGCTGATGGTGTTCTTCCGCCTGACCGGGCTGAGGGCCCTGCAGGCGCCGGCCGCGCGCGACGAGGACGAGGTGCTCGAGCCGCGGGTGTTCACGCTCGAGGCTGCGCGGCAGCTGGCGGCCGCCGCCGACATCGCGGACATGAAGACCTTGGTGGGACTCTCGCTCGTGTAGAAGTCGCAAGGCGCGCACAGCGCGCCTCGGCGGGAGCGGCGCGGGGCGCAGGGGTCCCCGCAAGCGGACGCCGGGGGTGCGGGGCGCAGCCCCGTCTGATTGAAGCTACTGCACCGTCCCGTGGACGGGTGCATCGCCAGCGCCGGCGCGGGCCGGCGGCTTCGCGCCCTGCACGGGCAGCAGCGCGAGCTCGAGGACCTCGTCGATGGCCGAGACGTAGTGCACGGCGATCTCCTTGCGCAGATCCTCGCTCAGATCCTCGTTCACGTCCTTCTCGTTCTGCCGGGGCAGGATGACGTCGAACACCCCGAGCCGGCGGGCCGCCAGCACCTTCTCCTTGATCCCGCCGACGGGCAGCACGTGCCCGGACAGCGTGATCTCGCCGGTCATCGCCATGTCGCCGCGCACCGGACGACCGGTCAGCTCCGAGACCAGAGCGGTCACCATCGTGACGCCGGCGGACGGACCGTCCTTGGGTATCGCGCCCGAGGGCACGTGCAGGTGGATTTCCGCGTCCTTGTAGAACGCCGGATCGACGTCGTATCTCGACACGTGCGCGCGGAACCACGAGAGCGCCGCCCGGGCGGACTCCTTCATCACGTCGCCCAGGTGGCCGGTTAGCGTCAGCGAGCCGCTCCCCGCCATTCTGCGGGCCTCCACGAAGAGCACGTCGCCCCCGACCGGCGTCCACGCGAGCCCCAGGGCCACACCGGGGTTCTTCGTGCGCTCCGCGACCTCCTCGTCGAGGTGCTTCGGGGCGCCCAGCATGGCCGTGACGGTCTCGGGGGTGACCTCGACCGGCGTGGTGCGGCCTTCGGCCCAGCGGCGGGCCACCTTGCGGCAGATGGCGCCAATTTCGCGCTCCAGGTTCCGGACTCCCGCCTCCCGCGTGTACCCGCGAATGATGGCCCGCAGCGCCGGCGTCGTGAACGACAGCTGCTCGGCGGTCAGGCCGTGATTGGGCACCTGCCGTCCGACCAGATGCTCGACGGCAATCACGAGCTTCTCGTCCTCCGTGTAGCCGGGCAGCTCGAGCACCTCCATGCGGTCGCGCAGCGCGGGCGGAATCGGATCGAGCACGTTGGCCGTCGTGATGAAGAGCACCTCCGACAGGTCGAAGGGCACATCGAGGTAGTGATCCCGGAACGTGTTGTTCTGCTCCGGATCGAGCACCTCGAGCAGGGCCGAGGCCGGATCGCCCCGGAAGTCCATGCCGAGCTTGTCGATCTCGTCGAGTATGAAGACCGGGTTCCTGGACTCCGCCCTGCGCAGGCCCTGGATGACCTGGCCGGGAAGCGCACCGATGTACGTGCGGCGGTGGCCTCGAATCTCGGCTTCGTCGCGCATGCCGCCCAGCGAGACGCGGACGAACTTGCGGTCCAGCGACACCGCGATCGACTTCGCCAGCGAGGTCTTGCCGACGCCGGGCGGCCCCACGAAGCAGAGGATGGGCCCCTTGACTTCCGGATTGAGCTTGCGCACCGCCAGGTACTCGAGAATGCGGTCCTTGGCCTTGACCAGGTCGGAGTGATCGGCGTCGAGCACCCCCTTCGTACGTTCGAGATCGATGACCTCCGGCGTGCGTTTGTCCCAGGGCAGGGCGACCATCCAGTCCAGGTAGGTGCGCGACACCGTATACTCCGCCGCCGCCACCGGCATCTTCGACAGGCGGTCGAGCTCTCGCAACGCCTCCTTCCTGACCGCCTCCGGCATGCCGGCCGCGTCGACCTTCTCGCGCAGCTCCGCGATCTCCTTGGTCTGATCGTCGCCTTCGCCGAGCTCCTTCTGGATGGCCTTCAGCTGCTCTCGCAACAGATACTCGCGCTGGTTCTTGCCGACCTCGGACTGCACCTGCGATTGAATCTTCGAGCCGAGCTCCAGCACCTCGAGCTCCTTGATCAGCAGGCGGTTGAGATCGTCCATCCGGGTCCGGATGTCGAGCGTCTCGAGCACCTGCTGCTTGGCGGTCGTGGGCAGGGTGGTCAGGCTCGATGCGATGAAGTCGGCGAGCTTGCCGGGCTCCGTGATGTTGGCCGCGAGCGACTGCAGATCGTCCGACAGCAACGGCGACAGCGAGACGACCTGCTGGAAGTTGTTCTTGATGTTGCGCTGCAGCGCGTCGATCTCGAGGCGATCCTCCTCGCGGGCCGCCCCCTCCGCGGGGCTCACGTCGGCCGTGATGAACGGATCGGAGGAGACGATCGCGTCGAGGCGGACGCGGGCCAGGCCCTGCACGATCAGCCGCAGGCTGCCGTCGGCCAGCTTGAACATCTTGTGGATGTGAGTCAGCGTGCCGACCGGAAACAGATCCGCCTGCCCCGGGGCCTCGAGCGCCGCGTCGCGCTGGGTGAACACCCCCACCAGCTTGTCGCCGGCCAGCGCCTGGTCGATGAGGCGAATCGAGGTCTCGCGGGCGACGGCCAGCGGCATGAACGAGTTGGGAAACAGGACCGTGTCGCGCAGCGGAAGAATCGGCAGCTGCGGCGGCACGGAGACCGGGCCATCGGAGCCGACCGGCCCCTCGCCGCCCGCCGGATGCTCGTGCCCGTCGCTCACGCTACAAGTGAAACACGGCCAGCCGGCCCGCGTCCAATCAACCGACGACGTCCGCGAACAGCGACGGCACCGTCCGCCGCCCCGCCAGCATCCGCTCGCGCTGGCGGGCGATCTCGCGGACCTCCTCACAGCTCCTGCAACGCACCGCGAAGGGCAGCGCGCGGAGCCGACGCTCGGGAATTTCCTCGCCGCACTCGTAGCAGTAGCCGTAGCGACCCTCGTCGAGGTGAGCCAGCGCCGTGCCCACCTTCTCCAGCGTCTCGGCCTTCATCTGCAGCAACGCGAACTCGATATCGTCCTGAATTTCCGCCTCGGAGGTCTCAGCCTCGTCCCGCACGTTCTGCAACGAGGCCGCAGCATGCTCGTTGCGCACGTCGCGCATCTTGTGCTGTAGCTCCCCGATGATCTCGAGCCGGCGCTCCTCGAGCATCCGCTTGAGGTCCTGGTAACGATCCTGCCGCATCGCGCTGTTCGCCTTGACTCTCATGATGACGGCTCCTTCCGTCATGGCTTCCATCCGTCCGACCGCTCCGCAACCTATATGCAAGAACCTTGCAAAACCGATGCCTGCTACAATCGGCCGATCTCCACCTGCAACCTGACCATTGCCGTGCACTGAAACCGGCAGCTGGAAGAGCGGGTGGGGTGCGAGCGGGACCGGCCGTCCTTCGTCAGAACCCGCCGCTGTTCCGGCCTGGCAGCTGTGGCGCCTGCATCAAGCTCGTCTTGTACGGCCGCCTCTACAGTGGCGTCCTGGCATTCCGTGGCTCCCTGTACTGTTAGACGATGGAATCTCGTGGCAGGTTTCCCGCTTTCGCAGAGGCTGTCCACATCCATGGACACCGGCCGCGAAGGCGGAGACTGTAAACTGGATGGGCGGTGCCATGAGCGAGAAGTGTCCACTGTGCCGGCGGCGCCGGGCCGGCCGCGCGTGTCCCGCCCTGGGCCACCGCATCTGCGCCGTCTGCTGCGGAACGAAACGGTTGACGGAAATCGACTGTCCCCGGGACTGCCGCTACCTGGTCTCGTCGCAGGCGCACCCGCCCGCCGTGATCCAGCGCCGGCAGGAGCGCGACATGCTGTTCGTGCTCCCCATGCTCCACGAGCTGACCGGCCGCCAGCAGGAGCTGGTGCTGCTGATCCAGGGCCTGCTGCAGCGCGACCGCGCCGCGACGCCGGGCCTGCGGGACATCGACGTCGAGCACGCGGTCCGGGCTCTGGCCGAGACCTACGAGACGGCCAGCCGCGGCATCATCTACGAGCACGCGGCGGGCGTCGCCAGCGCCGAACGCCTGAGTGCGGCAATCAGGACGCTGATCGAGACGCTGCAGGAAAAGGGCCTGCGGATCAGCGACGCGGACCTTGCCGGCGCCTTGCGGCGCATCGAGCAGGGCGCGCGCGATGCCCGCGACGCGCTGCCCGGGGGCGACGCGGCGTACCTGGACCTGCTGAACCGGCTGCATCCCGCCGACGGGCAGACACCCGAAGGCGCCGGGGAGAGCCTCTCCGGGACCGGCGGCTCCGGGTTGATTGTCCCGGGTTGACGGCGGACCTTCAATCAGACGGGGCTGCGCCCCGAACCCCCGGCGTCCGCTTGCGGGGACCCCACAGCCCCGCGCCGCTCCCGCCGAGGCGCGCTGTGCGCGCCTTGCGGAGTCTGCACCGTTCTACGGCGCAGACTCCTGGTAGTTTTCGTACGGCTCCCGCAGGCGGTACTCGGGATGCGACTGCAGATACGCTGCCGCACGCGCGCCGCGGGTGACGGCCGCGCCGATGAACGCGACCGCCTCGGACAGCCGCTCGTCGGGCTCCGCGCAGCTCAGCCGCAGGAAGCCCCCACCGGCCGCGCCGAAGCACTCGCCGCCCAGGCAGGCGACGCCGCGCCGGGCGTCCGCCGCTTCGAGCAGGTACAACGCCAAGCCGTGCGACGTGATGCCGTGCCGGTTGCAGATCGGCGCCACCGAGGGAAACACGTAGAACGTCCCACCGGGCATCAGGCACGACACGCCGTCGATGGCGTTGAGGCCGTCGACCAGACGCTCGACCTTGCCGCGGAAGTCGGCCATCCGCTCGTCCCGCACCGGCCCGTCGTCGGCCATCGCCGCCATGCCGGCCAACTGGGTGAACGGCGGCACGCACGACAGCGCCGTGTTGGTGAGCGTGCCGAGCACCTCGATCGTCGCGGGGCTGCTGACCGCGAACCCGAGCCGCCAGCCGCTCATGCTGAACGACTTGCTGAACGTGTAGGCGGCGACGCACTGGTCGAGCATCCCCGGCTGGCTCAGAAGCGTCCGGTGCGGGCCTTGCCACACCATCGAGTCGTACGGCTCGTCGCTGAAGACCGCGACGTCCCGCCCGCGGATCAACCCGGCGAGCCCTTCGAGGTCGTCGAGGGTCGCGACGCCGCCGGTCGGATTGTGGGGACTGTTCAGAAAGATCGCCTTCGGGCTCGGATCCGCGGCCAGGAAGCGCTCGACGTCCGCGAGGTTCGGCCGGAAGTCCTGCGCCGCGCGCAGCCGCGACACCACCATGCGCGCGCCGCGCCGCTGGATGTTCGCCGGATAGGTGGGGAAGTGCGGGCTGAAGACGAGCACCCCATCGTCGGGATTGACGAACGCCTCGCAGAAGAGCTGCTCGAAGATCTTGGCGCCCGGCCCGACGACGACGTGCTCGGCGGTCACCGGCAGGCCGTACTGCCGCCGGACGTACTGTGCCGCGGCCGCCCGGAAGTCGGGCAGCCCGAGCGACGGCCCGTAGTGCGTGTGGCCCGCGCCTATCGCCTGGACCCCGGCGGCGAGCGCGGCGGGGGACGTCGGAAACGGGCTGTCGCCGATCTCGAGCTCGATGACCTCCTTGCCGGCCGCGAGCAGGCGCTTGGCGACCGCGAGCACGGTGAACGCGGTCTCACCCTGCACGGTCGAGGCGAATGTCGAGAACGTCGCCGGCATCTCCGTGGAATGGTAACCCGCCGGGCGCGGCGGGCCTCTAGAACTGTACCGTGCCGAGCAGCATGAGCGCGTGGACCTTCGCGGCCGCAAGCCGTTCCCGGCGCTCCGCCTCCAGGCTGACGGTCGCCGCCGGCCCCACCGCGAGGCGGCCGCCCAGCCGGTAGCCCCGCGCCGCCTCGCGGACCATGCTCACGCCGCCGTAGGGCGTGAGCACACCTGCGCCTCCGAACGGCGTGAAGCCGTACCCGAACTGCGCCTCCAGACGCGCCCCGCGCGCGTCGTAGAGGAGCGGGTCGGTGGCGCCGCGCTCCCACAGGCGGTTCACGCCGCTGGCGGTCTCGCCCCAGGACGGCATCAGGCTCACCGACGGGCCGCGGCCACCGGTCCCGGGCGCGAAGCGGACGAGCGCGCCGAAGCCCCATTCGCGCAGCGTACCCTTGTGCACGGTGAGCCAGCGGCCGTGGCCCTCCACGGTGAGGCCCGCCTCGCGATCCAGATAGCGCACGCCGCCGCCCAGCTCCATCCCTGCGCCGGTCTCCCCGTCGCCTCCGTCGTGGCGCAGGCCCAGCTCCCCCCACGGGGTGAGCGACACGCCGGAGGCGTACACGTGCTCGCGACTGACCTCGGTGCCCAGCCGCAGCCGCCGCATGTTCATCGTCGCCGCCTCGAAGGCCGTGCCGGCGCGGGCGACGTCCAGTTGCGCCAGCGCCCACTCGCCCTTCAGCCTCAACGTCGTGGCGCCGCGCGTGAGCAGCCGGCCGCTCACGCCCACCATGCCAGAGTCCAGCGTGGCCGGGCTCGTGAGGAACGCTCCCGCCTGCTCGTCCACGATCTGCAGACGCCCCCAGGCGTGGCCGGCCGTGCCCCACACGTCCAGGTCCGGCAACACCGACCAGGCCAGGTAGGGATGGATGCTGGCGAGCCCCAGCTCGTAGCCGCCGCCGATGGTGTCCCGGCTGCCGCCGGCGCCCTGGTAGTCGAACGAGCCCCGCGACCGGGACACGGACACCCCGGCCAGGAGGCCGGGGCCGATCCGCGCGTCGGCGCCCACGTGCCAGCTCGACACGTCGCCGTCCCAGTTGACGCTGCCGGGCCCACCGCCGCCGCCCAGGTTCTGGTAGTCGGCGCACCACCACGCCGCGAAACGCCCCCCGCCGTCCTCCTCCGCCTGCGACTGCATCAGGAACAACGAGTCGTCGAACGCCTGCTCCAGCGTCGGCTGGCGCACGCCCGCCCCGTCCCAGCGGGTGCCCGGGCGCTGCTCCGGAGAGAGCGACAGGCGGGGCGTCGGCACCACGGACCCGCTGGTGGGGGCCGAGCCCGAGAGCACCTGATCGATGCGGCACCTGACCGCGCTGAAGGCCAGCGCGCGGCCCACCTCCGGCAGAACGACCTGGTTGACTAGCCCGATGCGCCGCGCCGCATCGTCGGTGATGATGCCCGTCCCCGAAGCGTCCGTTATCGTGGCGCCCGACGGCGCACTGAGCTCCACCGTGAACTCCTCGGCGCCGTCGACCTGGTCGTCGGCCAGCGTCGTCACGGTAACGGTCCGGGCCGTCTCCCCGGGCTCGTAGCGCAGCGTCCCGTCCGCCGCCACGTAGTCGAGCGCAGCCACGGCCGTCCCGTCCACCGTGCGGTACGAGACCGCGACCTCCGCGGTGCTCGGCATGCTCAGGCGCACGGTGAACGCCGCCGTCTCGCCTTCGCTCACCGCCGCCGCGTCGGCGATCGACAGGGTCGGCAGCGCGTCGTTGTCGGTAATCGTCCCCGTCGCCGTCCCGTCCATCAGCGTCGCGCCCGACGGCGCGCTCAGCTCGACCGTGAACGTCTCCTCCGACTCCGGGGCGCCGTCGTCCAGCACCGTCACGCTGATCGCCTGCGCCGTCTCCCCCGGCGCGAAGCGCAGCGTCCCGGAGGCGGCGGTGTAGTCCGAGCCGGCCGCGGCCGTGCCGTCCACCGTGGCGTACGACACCTCCACCGCAACGCCGCTCGGCGCGCTCAGACGCACGGTGAACGCCGCCGTCTCGCCTTCGCTCACCGCCGCCGCGTCGGCGATCGACAGGGTCGGCAGCGCGTCGTCGTCGGTGATCGTCGCCGTCGCCGTCCCGTCCGCCACCGTCGCCCCCGACGGCGCGCTCAACTCGACCGTGAACGTCTCCTCCGACTCCGGGGCTGCATCGTCGAGCGTCGGAACCGTGATCGTCTGCGCCGTCTCCCCCGGCTCGAAGCGCAGCACGCCCGAGGCGGCCGTGTAGTCCGTGCCGGCTACCGCCGTGCCGTCCGCCGTCGCGTACGACACCTCCACCGCTGCGCTGCTCGGCGCGCTCAGACGCACGGTGAACGCCGCCGACTCGCCCTCGTCCACCGCGGCCGCGTCGTCGATCGACAGCTCCAGCGCATCGTCGTCGGTGATCGTCGCCGTCGCCGTCCCGTCCGCCACCGTCGCCCCCGACGGCGCGCTCAGCTCGACCGTGAACGTCTCCTCCGACTCCGGCGCGCCGTCGTCGAGGGTCGTCACCGTGACCGTCCGCTCCGTCTCCCCCGGCCCGAAGCGCAGCGTCCCCGAGGCGGCCGTGTAGTCCGTGCCGGCTGCGGCCGTTCCGTCGGCCGTGGCGTACGACACCTCCACCGCGACACCGCTCGGCGCACTCAGCCGCACCGTGAACTCCGCCGACTCGCCCTCGCCGACCGCCGCCGCCGGGTCGTCGATCGAGAGCGTGGGCGCCTCGTCGTCGTCGGTGATCGTTCCCGTCGCCGTCCCGTCCGCCACCGTCGCGCCGGCCGGCGCGCTCAGCTCCACCGTGAACGTCTCGGTCTCCTCCGTCGTGTCGTCGTCGAGGGTGGGCACGAAGATCGTCTGCTTCGTCTCACCCTCCTCGAAGCGCAGCGTCCCCGTGGTGGTCGTGTAGTCCGAGCCCGCCGCCGCAGTCCCGTCCGCCGTCGCGTAGGCGACCGTCACCGCCTCGTCGCCGGCCTCGCTCAGGGTCACCACGAACCCGGCCTGGTCGCCTTCATCGACGGCCGCGTCCGCGATGAACAGCTCCGGAAGCAGGCCGTCATCGTCATCGCCACCGCCACTGCCAGTACCCCCGCCGCCGCCGGTACCCCCACCGCCACCGCCGCCGTTCCCTCCGCCGCCGTTCCCTCCGCCGTCACCGTCGTTGTCGACGATCGTCCCTTCGCCGGTGGTGTCGTTGATCGTGACCTCCATCGGCTGCGCATTGCTCAGGGTCACGGTGAACCGCTCGTCCGACTCCTGCTCCTCGTCGTCCACGGTCGGCACCGAAATCGTCTCCATCGTGTCCTCGGGGGTGAAGGTCACGGTTCCCGTCGTCGCCCCCGTGTAGTCCGAGCCCGCCGTCGTCGTCACGTCCGCTATTGCGTAGCTCACCGTCACCGTCTGGTTGCTGGACGGCGCCAGCCTCACCACGAACTCGGCCGTGCCTCCCTCCGTCACCGACGCGTCCCCGATGGACAGCTCCGGCATGCTGGGGCCGCCGTCGTTGTCCGTGATCGTCCCTTCCCCCTCGTCGTCGTTGAGCCTGGCCCCCGACGGATTGCTCAGGGTCACCGTGAAGCGCTCGTCCGACTCCCCCCCGTCTCGTCGTCGGTGGTCGGCACCGAGATGGTCTTCGTCGTTTGCCGCGCCGAAAACGTCAGCGTCCCCGTCTTCCTCGGGTAGTCCGAGTCCTCTGTTGCCGTGTCGCCTTGCGTCGCGTATTCCACTGTGACCGTGTTCTCGCTGCGCGGCGTCAGCGTCACCACGAACCGGGCCGTGCCCCCCTCCGTCACCGGCGACGCGTTGCCGATGGACAGCTCCGGCAGGTCGTCGTCCGAGATCGTCGCCTCGCCGGTGGCGTCGGCCAGCGTGGCCCCCGTCGCACCGCTCAGGGTCACCCGGAAACGCTCGGCCGGCTCGTGGAAGTCGTCCTCCACCGTCGGCACGGAGATCGTCTGTACTGTTTCCCTGGCTTGGAACGTCACCGTTCCCGTCCTCGCCTCGTAGTCCGTGTCCACCTTCGCGGTCCCGTCCGCCGTCGCCCAGCTCACCGTCACCGGCTGGGTGCTCTCCGACGTCAGGCTCACGTTGAAGCGGGCCGACTCGCCCTCCACGACCGAGGTGTCCGCGATCGACAGTCTGGGCTGGTTTTCCGCGCGGTCGTTGTCGATGATCCTCACCCTCACGACGGGCAGGTTGTCGGGGTGCAGAGTGTCCGGGCACTCGCTGTTCTCGTCCCAGACCTCGTGGCGGAAGATGATGACCTCGTCCTCGGTGTCAGCGTCCTCGGCAGTATCGATGCTGACTCCGCGCCACACCGTTGGACCTGTGCCGGCCTGGTGCTTGAATTCCCATCCGACGGAGGGTGTCCAGGAGACCGTGTCGTCCGTGTCGTCCGTGTCGTCGACGCGGAGCAACACCCACCATCCGCAGCACTCACGCGAGCTCTCGCTCGGCTGCTGCGTCAGCCGCAGGTTGTAGGTGGCGGATCCGCCCTCCGGGATCTCCAGTGTCGTCGTCGACACCTCGACTGTCCCTCCCCAGGAGAAGATCGGGGCTTCGTCCTCCTCCTGGGCGTGGACCGGCGGGGCCGCGACGATCGACAGCAGCACGGACAGGGTGAACGCGGAGACGGCCAGACGCCGGAGGCGCGCGCCGCGGGTCAGTGTCTCTTCCAATCCGGAAGCGCGCCTGCAATGGACGACTGGAGGGACAAACGCGCCAGGCAACCGGGTGGATGGATTCGGAACAGCCGGCGGCGGGACTTCCCGGCGCTGCACACGGATGCCTATTATCGCTCAAAACTGCGCCGGATGAGTAGCTCCGTGCGACGGGGGGACGCGCCGGCGAAGTCGAAAAAGCTTGCCAGGCGGGCTCTGGATGCGACCGGCGGCACGCGCCGTGCGGGTGGTGCTATACTGCCCAATTCAAGGCAGGTGCAAATGGCGCGGCGTTGCGAGATATGCGGTAAGGGACCCGTGGTCGGCCGGAACGTGAGTCACGCGCACAACGTGACCCGGCGGCGTTTTGAGGCCAACATCCAGACGGTGCGCGCCGTCGTCAACGGTGCCGTCAAGCGTCTCCGCGTCTGCACCCGCTGCATCCGGTCCAACCGCATCACCAAGGCCGCCTGATCCGCCCCACGGGACGCCCCTACCGCAGCACCCGCTCCACGTCGACGACGCCGGGCACGGCCCGGACGACCTTGATCACGCGCTGCAGGTGCTTCAGATCGTCGATGTCCAGGGTCACGCTGATCTGGCCGTGGTGGTTGTCGTTGGCCGAGGCTTCGACCTTCTTCATGCTGATGTTCACGCCCGCGATGGAGGAGGTCACGTCGGCGAGAATGCCGCGGCGATCCTCGACCTGAATGGTCAGTGCCACGGTGAACGCGCTGGTGTCGTCGGCCTTGTCCCACACGACGTCGATGCGCCGCTCGGGGTCGTACAGCAGGTTGAGCACGTTGGGGCACGTCACCGAATGGACCGAGACGCCCTTGCCCCGCGTCACGTAGCCGACGATCTTCTCGCCCCGGATCGGCGTGCAGCACCGCGCGCGGAAGGCCATGAAGTCGTCGAAGCCCTTGATCTTGATCTTCTGCTCGCGCGACCTGAACACGCGGCGGACCACCGACGCGATGGCCGTCGGGCCGCTGCGCTGCCGCAGCCGCTCCTGCGGGACGAGACGCTCGAGCACCCGGTGCAGCGACACCTTGCCGTAGCCGACCGCGGCGAGGAGATCGTCGCCCTTCTTCGAGGCGAAGTCGTTGGCGATGCGGTCCAGCTGCTCGGCGTCCAGCACCGTCTTCGGGCTGAGGTCGAAACGCCGCAGCTCCTTCTCGAGCAGCCGGCGGCCGAGCTCCACGGCGCGCACCTTCTCCTCCGCCGTGATGAAGTGCTTGATCTTGTTGCGCGCACGCGTGGTGATGACGAAGTTCAGCCAGTCCCGGCTCGGCTTGTGCGCGCCCGCCGTCACGATCTCGACGATGTCCCCGCTCTGCAGCTGCGTTCGGAGCGGCACCATCCGGCCGTTGATGCGTGCCCCCACACAGGTATGGCCCACGTCCGTGTGGATGGAGTACGCGAAGTCGATCGGCGTGGCGCCGCGCGGCAGCGCCTTCACTTCGCCCCGCGGCGTGAACGTATAGACCTCCTCGGGGTACAGGTCGATCTTGAGGCTGTGGATGAACTCTCTCGGATCCCGGACCTCCTGCTGCCACTCCAGCAACTGCCGGAGCCAGACGAAGTACTGCTCGTCGGCGTTCGCGCCGGTCCGGCCTTCCTTGTACTTCCAGTGCGCGGCGATCCCGTCCTCGGCCACGCGGTGCATCCGCTCCGACCGGATCTGCACCTCGAACGGAAATCCGCGGTCGCTGACGACCGAGGTATGCAGCGACTGGTAGGCGTTCGGCCGGGGCATGGCGACGAAGTCCTTGAAGCGGCCCGGCACGGGCGCCCAGGTCTGGTGGATGATGCCGAGCGCCGCGTAGCAGTCCCGAACCGAGGGGGTGATCACGCGCAGGGCAACGAGGTCGTACACCTCCTCGAGACCGATCTGCTGCCGCTTGATCTTCTGGCGAATGCTGAAGAGACGCTTGATGCGGCCCTCGACCACCGCGATGGGCACCTCGGCATCGCGCAGCCGCTCGACGAGCGTACGCTTCAGGTCGGACATCGTCTGCTCGGTGTCCGCGCGCCGCTTCTCGACCGACTCCCGCAGGCTCTCGTACGCCTCCGGCTCGAGATGGCGGAAAGCCAGCTCCTCCAGCTCGTTCTTGATCTTGCTCATCCCCAGGCGGTGCGCGATGGGGGCATAGATGTCCAGCGTCTCCTGCGAGATCTTGATCCGCCGCTCCTCGCCGAGCGAATCGAGCGTGCGCATGTTGTGCAACCGGTCAGCGAGCTTGACCAGGATCACGCGCGCGTCGTTGACCATGGCGAGCAGCATCTTGCGGAAGTTCTCGGCCTGCCGCTCCTCGCTCGACGAAAACGGTATGGTGCTGATCTTCGTCACGCCCTCGACGACGTGGGCGACCTCCGGACCGAACAGCTCGCTCACCCGTTCGATGGTCGTCAAGGTGTCCTCGACCACGTCGTGCAGCAGCCCGGCCGCGATGGCGACGTCGTCCAGCTTCATGTCCGCGACGAGCGCCGCCACCTCCAGCGGGTGGGTGATGTACGCCTCGCCCGAGCGCCGCACCTGACCCGCGTGCTCCGTGGCCGAGAACTCGTAGGCGCGACGGAGGAGATCCGTATCGACATCGGGGATGTTGGCACGCGCCTTCGAAGCCAAGTCTTCGAAGCTGATCATGACAACCTTCTTCTGAACAACAAGATGCGGGGATTCAGAGCGGATCGTGCCCATCATAAGGGCGCCGCCCGGGACGGTCAAGGAAGGGTGCGGGAAGTCTTGACTTCCCGTTTTTCGCTTCACTATACTGACTCGGTTTTTCGCCGCCTGGGGGGCGGTCTCTCTCTTCTCGGTCACCGACCCCGATCCAGGGAGCGGGCGCAGGCCCGGGCCGGAAGCGCGCGGCGGTTCGCCGCGACGTGCCGGCCGACCGCGGATCGGGGACGAAAGGGGAAGCAGGATGCATATTGGACGCAGCCTCGCAAGAGTCGTCGTGGCGGCCGTACTGATAGTCCCATTGGCCTCGTGCGGTTATCTGGACCAGGTGAGCGCCATGCGGACGTTCAAGGAAGCGAACCTGGCGTACGGCCGCGGCGACTACGAGCGTGCCGTGGAGCACTACGAGGATATCGTGGCGATTCTCGAGAACGTGGGCGCGGGTGATCCGCTGCTGAACGAGCAGCTGACCGCCACCTACTTCTACGTGGCCAACTCCTACGACAACCTGTACAAGCCGGTGCGCAGGGGCGAGCCCGAGAACGACGGCTACCTGGAAGACGCCGTCAGGTACTACACCCTGGCCTCGGAGCGAATCACCGATCCGGACCTGCAGCGCCTGTCGATGCAGTACCTGGTCGCGGCGTTCGGGCCCGACAAGGCCAACGATCCGGCAAGGTCGGAGCCCGTGCTGCGCCAGATGATCCTGCAGGATCCCGAGAATCCGGACAACTATTTCGCCCTGGCCAACCTCTACGAACAGTCCGGGCTGTTCGAGGACGCCGAAGCGGTCATGCTGGAGGCCAGGAATCTGCACCCGGACGACCCGATCGTCTATCTGCAGTTGGCCGGGTTCTACAATCGCGCGGGCGAGTTCGAGCTGACCATCGACGCCCTGGAGCAGCGGGCCGAAATCGAGCCCGACAATCCCGAAGCCTTCTATACGATCTCGACGTTCTACTGGGAGAAGGCGTTCCGGGACTTTCGGATCACGCAGGACCAGAAGGTCGAGTACATCGAGGCCGGGCTCGCGGCGGCCGACACCGCGATCGGGCTGAACGATCGCTACGTCGATGCGCTGGTCTACAAGAACATTCTGCTCCGCATGAAGGCCAACGAGACGGACGACCGGGACGAGGTGGACAGCCTCATCGCGGAAGCCGACGAGTTGCGCGACCGTGCCGAGCAGCTGCAGGAGGAGCAGCAGTCCGGCACGGCGCCGGCCGCCAACTGAGGTCTCCGCGTTACCCGGCGACGGCCCGCCGCGGCGGGCCGTCGCCAACCGCCTTCGGGCGTCCGCATGCTGTACGCGACGCCCCCTCTCCGCGTCCGCTATTCCCGGCCCGACAACCCGGAGGCCGACGCCTCCCACCGACCAACCTGGAGTCCCCGTGCGGGGGGGCGGCCGGGTTTGACTGCTGCACCGACGCCGCGGTGCGCCAAGCCCCCCCGGGAACGGGATGGCGGCACTGTTGCCGCGGGCGGAGTCCGGGCGGGCGGTGTCCGGAGCGCCCCCGAGGCGCCGGACCGGCATGCAGGAGCTGACGCCGTACACAGGAATGGCCGGACGCCAAGAGCGCCCGGCCATTCCTGTCCCCAATCGGGGGGGATCCGAACGAGCCTCTAACCGACCGGCGCCGCGCCGGCCGCCCGGCGCATGCCCTCGGTCACGATCCCGACCTTGTCGACCCCGGCTCCCTTCGCGGCGTCGATCACGTCGATGATCTCGCCGTAGGTCAGGGTGCCGGCGCCGGCGATGAACATCGTCTTGTCACGCCGCGTCTCGAAGATCTCGCGGAGCCTGGACTGGAGCACCGGCAGGGCGACATCCTGATTGTTGATCGAGATCCTCCGGTCGGCCGTGTATTCCAGCACGATCTGGCTGCTGTCGGTCGCGGCCTGCTGGGAACCCTGCGTCTCGAGCGGCAGGTTGATGTCGAGCCCCCGCTGGTTCAACGGCAGGGCGGCCAGGAAGATGACGATCAGCACCAGCAGCACGTCGATGAACGGCGTGATGTTGATCTCGGAATTCGCCTCGGCCTTCGTGACCTGAACAACGGTTTCGGCGCCGTGATGCTTGTGTGCCATCGGCTAGCCTCCTGCGGCTCCACGCAGCCTCCGCTCGGTCACGAGCCCGATGTCCTCGATGCCCGCCCGCTGCAGCCGGTCGAGCACGTCCATGACATCGGCATAGCGGGCGCCCTGATCGGCCTTGATCAGCACGATCCGCTCCAGCTTGCGGTCGAGCGCGCGCTGCACGGAGGCCAGCAACTGGCTCTCCTCGGTCGGCACGTTGTCGACGTAGAACCGCCCGGACACATCCACGTGCAGCACGGTCTGCTCGTCGTTGTCCGGCTTCTCGATCGTGTTGGCCGCCTCCGGGAGCGTCACGGCGACGCCGGCTTGCAGGAGGGGCGCAATCAGCATGACGATGATCAGCAACACCAACATCACGTCGGCCAGCGGTGTCACGTTGATCTGCGAGTTAAGTCCACCCTTTTCCCCGCCAACATCCATTCCCATGGGTGAATCCTCCTGCGGCAGACTGCGTTGCGTTTAGGACTTCTTGATGAAGTAGTCCACGAGCTCGGACGACGAGTTGTCCATCTCAACGTTGAAGTACTCGATCCGGCCGGTGAGGTAGTTGTAGAACCACACCGCCGGGATGGCCACGAACAGCCCGATGGCGGTGCCGACCAGCGCCTCCGAGATGCCGCCCGAGACCGCGCCGAGTCCGCCCGAGCCGGTCTGCGCGATGCCCTGGAACGCGTTGATGACGCCGATCGTGGTCGCCAGCAGGCCGACGAACACGGCCGTCGAACCGATGGTCGCCAGAAATCCGAGCCCCTTCTTCAGGTCGGCGGCGGTCAGCGCGGACGCGCGCTGAATGGCGCGGCGGACGCTGTCGACGACGTCGTCCTTGTCGAGCTGCACGCCGGTGTCCTGCTGGAACTGGTACTCCTGGAGGCCCGCCAGGACCACCTTGGCCAGGTGGCTGTACTTGAAGTTCTTCGACTGCGAGACGGCGATGCCCTCCTTCAGCTTGCTGTCCTTGAGGTGCTTCGCCACCTGCGGCGCGAAGGCCTTGGACTGTTTCTGGGCCTGGAAGAACGTGAAGATCCGCTCGAAGAAAACGCCGACGGAGATCATCGACATCACCGCGAGCACGCCCATCAACAGCTTGACCAACATACTCATCTGTTCCCACATCTCAAGCAAGTCCATCTGAATCCTCCTCGGACACCAGCCTTCAGGGCGAAGTGCAACGCCGGAACAGCCACGGTTCCGGCGCCCAACCTATTGCAACGTGAAGTTCACCGTCACCGTCATGATGACGGGCACCGGCAAGCCGTTCAGCAGCGTCGGCGTGTACTCCCACTGTCTCACCGCGTTGATGGCCGCCTCGTCGAGCAGCGGCACCGAACGCAGCACCTTGACCTCGGTGACCCGGCCGCTCGGGCCGATGACCGCCTCGAGAATGACGATCCCCTGCACGCGGGCCGACTGGGCAACAGGCGGATAGACCGGCGGAACGTCCTTCGTCTTCGTCGGCGGGGAGATGTTCCCGCCCACGCGCACCGGCTCGGGCGGCGGCGGCGGCGGCGGCGGCGCCTCGGGGAGGCCCCCGACGATGCCACCGACAACACCGCCCGCGATGCCGCCCTCGACGCCGCCGACGTTCTCCAGATTGAATCCGGATTCCTCCACGATGCTGTCGGGAGCGACAACGGGCGCGGCGTCCGGATTGACGTCGACCACCGGCGGCGGCTCGGCTGCCGCCGGCGTGGGCGGCGGCGGCGGCGGGGGCGGCGGCGGCGGCGGTGGCGGTGCGGCCACGAACGCCATCATCGTCGCCGGCGTCGGCAACGCATCGACTGCCATCAGCGGAACGATGACGACAGCAGCGATGGTCACGACGTGCGCCACGATGGACAGGGGCACGGTATACCACTTCCGCGACCCCACTCTGATCGAGGGGTTTGCGATCTCACCGAACATTTGACCGGCTGCCACCGATACCCTCCTCACCCTACCGTGCGCGACGCGTGGGTGCTGCCTCTAAAGAGCGTCGATTATAAGCACGGGTTCAGACGACTGTCAACGCAGTACAACAGCCTTCGCCCCGGACCGCACGGCATCGGTTGATTTTCGCGAACATACCTGTAATCAGCAGGTTGCACCTTCCCGCCCGCTGCGTCCGGCCGCGGCCTCGCAGGCGCTCGCGCGTCGGTTCCCGGCGCTGCCGGCCGGAAGCCGCGCCGGCTGTCACGGCAACGTCACGACATCCAGGCCACCACCAGGGGCGCGAAGATCACGGCGACGACGCTCATCAGCTTGATCAGGATGTTCAGGCTGGGTCCCGACGTGTCCTTGAACGGGTCGCCGACCGTGTCGCCGATGACCGCCGCCTTGTGCGGCTCCGAGCCCTTGCCGCCGTGGTGCCCTTCCTCGATGTACTTCTTGGCGTTGTCCCACACGCCGCCGGCATTGGCCATCATCAACGCCATCAGGACGCCGGTGACGAGGGCGCCGACCAGCAGCCCGCCCAGCCCGGAAATGCCCAGCAGGAAGCCGGCGGCCACCGGGGCGAGCACCGCGATCAGCCCCGGCACGACCATCTCGCGGATGGCCGACCGGGTCGAGATCTCCACGCAGCGCGCCGAGTCGGGCTCGGCCTCGCCCGCGAGCAGTCCGTCGATCTCCCTGAACTGCCGCCGCACCTCTTCGATCATGTCGTTCGCCGACCGGCCGACGGCGTTCATGGTGAGCGCCGAGAACAGGAAGGGCAGCATGCCGCCGAGCAGCAGCCCGAGCAGCACGTGCGGGTTGTCGAGCGCGAGGTCGAGCAGGTGCGGCTCGAACGCGGTCGGTCCGCCCGCCTCGGCGATCGCCGCGTCGGCGGTCGCGCGGAACGTGCTGAACAGAGCGAGGGCCGTCAGCGCCGCCGAGCCGATGGCGAAGCCCTTCCCCATGGCCGCCGTCGTGTTGCCGACCGCGTCGAGCGCGTCGGTCCGCTCGCGGACGAACGCGTCGCACCCGCTCATCTCCGCTATCCCGCCGGCGTTGTCGGCAACCGGCCCGTAGGCATCGACGCCGAGGCTGATGCCGAGCGTCGAGAGCATCCCCACCGCGGCGATCGCGATCCCGTAGAGCTCGGCCTGCGAGTAGCTGAAGTAGATCGCGAGGCAGATGACGACGATGGGCAGCGCGCACGACAGCATCCCGACGCCGAGGCCGGCGATGATGTTCGTGGCCGGACCGGTCTCCGACTGCTGGGCGATGCGGTGTGCGGGCGGCTTGTCCTTGCCGGTGTAGTACTCGGTGATCTGGCCGATCAGCACGCCGGCCGCGACGCCGGCGACCACGCACCAGAGAATGGCCGCGGGGATGTCGAGGAGCACGACGAGGGCGCCGGCGCCCACGAAGACGAGCGCCGATGCCACCAGCAGCCCGCGGTGCAGCGCGCTGCCGATCTTGGTCTCGTCGTCGGTGTTGACGACGAACGTGCCCAGGATGGACGCGACGATGCCGACGCCGGCCAGCAGGATCGGAAAGATGACCAGCCGCGACTGGAGCGCCTCGAACGCGGCCTCGTCGACACCCCACAGCGCGGCCGCCGAGGCCGCGCCCAGCGCCCACGCGAGCGCGATCGAGGAAATGATGCTGCCGACGTACGACTCGAACAGGTCGGCGCCCATGCCCGCGACGTCGCCGACGTTGTCCCCGACGTTGTCGGCGATGGTGGCCGGGTTCCGGGGATCGTCCTCGGGGATGCCGGCCTCGACCTTGCCGGACAGGTCCCCCGCCACATCGGCCGCCTTCGTGTAGATGCCGCCGCCGACACGGGCGAACAGCGCGATCGACGAGGCGCCGAGCGAGAACCCGAACAGCGACTCGACGGCGCTCGCGCCGGCTCCCTGCAACCCGCCGTACGCGTAGTAGAGCGTGGCGATGCCGAACGTGCCGAGCGCAACCACGGTCAGGCCCATCACCGCGCCGCTGGAGAAGGCCACGCGCAGCGCGCTCGAGAGGCTGGTGGTCGCGGCGTACGTCGTCCGCACCGCCGCGCTCGTCGCGGTCCGCATCCCGATCCACCCGGCGCTCGCCGACAGCAGGGCGCCGACCAGAAAGGCGACGCCCGTCAGCCACGAGTCCCCGGGCAGGAACGCCACCAGGATGATGAACATGATGGCCACGAAGCCCGCCAGGACGGTGTACTCCGTCCGCAGGAAGGCCATGGCCCCCGCCCGGATGAGCGCGGCGATCCGCTGCATCGTGTCCGTGCCGGGATCCCGGCGCCCGATGGCGCGTATCAGAAGGTAGGCGAAGAGCGCCGCGGCAACCGGCGCCCCCCAGCCGAACACGAAGAAGAGCTGCTGTTCCATTCGAACCTCGACGCTGCCGCCTCAACGGCCGTTAACGAAACGGGAGAGAGTACCAACCCGCATTTCCCGCTGTCAAGGCGCGGGGGGATCCGCACCGGCCGACGCGCCGCGATCGATGCGGATCTGCCGGGACAGCGCCATGCCGCCGGTCAGGAATATCTGCACGCCCTCCTGGACGCTCAGTTCGGGATACGACACCACGGACGACTGATAGACGTGGATGTCGCCGAAATAGATGTGGTTCGTCGGCACGTACACCGCCACGAGGTCCTCGTCGCCGTTGCCGCGATCGAGCGCGAAACGCTTGGTGAGGAAGCCGAGCACGAGGCCGCGCCGCGGGTCGTCGATGAGCACGACCTGCTTGAACCCCATCTCGCTGTCGGGCGAGAAGGCGGCCACCAACTGCTTGACCGGCACGTAGACCGCTCGAAACACCGGCAGCCGCATGAGGTACGCCTCGCCCCGGGTGAGCAGACGGCTGCCCAGCACGTTGGTCGCGAACACCCCGACGAACAGCACGGAAACCAGCAGCGTCGCGAGCCCCAGCCCCGGTACCTCGCGGCCGATCCACCGCGCGTAGGCCGGGCTCATGACGCCGTCGATGAACTGGAAGAGCCACAAGAAGGCCACCACGGTGATGATCAGCGGTACCGTGACGACGAAACCGGCAATCAGGCTGCGACGAAGCCACTGCATCGGTTCCTCCTGCGGGGCGCCCTCACGACCCGGCCGCCCGAAAGACAACCGCGCCCGCCAGCGCGAGCCGGTAGACGGCGTACGGATCCAGCGACCGCCGCGAGACGGACTGAATGAAGTAGCTTATCGTGAGATACCCCACGACCGCGGACGAGACGCCGCCGATTCCCATCAGAACGATGCCGCCGGGCGGGACTCCCTCCGTCACGAGATCGAGCGTCGCCTTGGCGCCCGCGGCCATGATCGCGGGAATCCCGAGCAGGAAGGCGAACCGCGCGGCGCGCTCGCGGCGCAGGCCGAGGAGCATGGCCACCGTCAGCACCGCTCCCGACCGCGAAACGCCGGGCACCAGCGCCGACGCCTGCGCAACGCCGAGCCCCAGCGCCTCCCACGGTCCCAGCGTGGTCTCGTCGCGGGTGCGGCGCCGCAGGCGCTCGGCCACGAGCATCACCGCGGCGCCCGCGGCCAGGGTGATGCCGGCAACCCCGGCTGTGCGCAGCGACCCGGTGAC
Source organism: Vicinamibacterales bacterium (assembly GCA_965222265.1). GTDB lineage: Bacteria > Acidobacteriota > Vicinamibacteria > Vicinamibacterales > UBA8438 > JAAXGX01. Next base: position 1,187,259 of record CBDCTP010000003.1, on the reverse strand, counting down.
GGCATCGGCCGCCGCCAAGCCGACGACCGCAACCGGCACGGTGCCGATTGCAATAGCCCGCAACACGACGGCGTCGCCGCCCCGGCCGAGCCATGCGCGCGGAGCCGTTGCCGTCTGCGCCAACCCCGTCACCTCGCGGCGAAAGTAGACGAGCACCGCCAGCAGCGTGCCCACGTGGCAGGCTACGTCGAACGCCACCGCGAAGCGCGGCTCGATCTCCCACCCCAAGAAGGTGCGCGCCAGAATCAGATGGGCCGAGCTCGAGATCGGCAGGAACTCGGTCAGCCCCTGCACGACGCCCAGCAGCGCGGCCTGCAGCGCGGTCACGCTGGTCGGTCAGGAGGCGCGCGCCCGGCGTCCCTGGCGCTTCGAGCGCTGCCGCGACGACGCCTGAGCGGCCGCCGCCGGGTGGGGGTACCGCTGCGCCGCGCGCCGCTGGGTGATCAGGATCGCGATCGACGCCGCGATGAAGACGGTCGAGTACGTGCCGCTGACAACGCCGACGAGCATCGTGAAGGCGAAGCCCCGCAGCACCTCCCCGCCGAAGACGTACAGCGCGAGCACGGCGAACCCGGTCGTGCCGGACGTGATGAGCGTCCGGGCCAGCGTCTGGTTGATGCTCCGGTTCACCAGGTGGTCGAACTTGTCCCGACGCATGATTCGCAGGTTCTCGCGAACGCGGTCGAACACGACAATCGAGTCGTTCACCGAATACCCGGTGATGGTCAGCATCGCCGCCACCACGTTCAGCGACAGCTCGTAGCCGACGAACATCAGGAGCGACACGGTGATCATGATGTCGTGCGCCACGGCGACGATGGCGCCGACGCCGAAGCTGAATCGGAACCGCAGGCCGATGTACACGAGGATGCCGGCCATGGCGAACACGAACGCCTGGATCCCGCGCTGGCGCAGTTCCTGGCCGATCACGGGACCGACCAGCTCCTGACCGACGACCGCGAAGCCGCCGACGGCGCTGTCCCGGAGGGCCGCCCGCACCGCCTCGGCCCCCTCTTCGAGGCTCGTTCCCACCTCCGGCCCCGTCTGCGGCAGGCGCACCATGATCTGGTTCGCGTCCGCCGCGCCGTACTGCTGCACGACCTTCTCGCCCTCGACCGACGCGAGCGCATCGCGCACGGCATCCTCGGTGATCGGCTCCTCGAACTCGATCACGATCAGCGTGCCGCCCGAGAAGTCGATGCCGAGCGGGAGCCCCCCGCGGACGAGCAGCACGACCGCGCCGCCGGCGATGATGAGCAGCGAGAGCGCGAGCGCCTGCCAGCGCCAGGCGATGAAATCGAAGTTCGGTTGCTTTCGAAAAAGCTGCACCCGTGCTATCCCCTCCTCCTGCCCGATGCGAGGTTCAGATGCTCAGCGCGACTGCCCGGCGGCGCGCGAGAAACGCTTCGAACATGGTGCGCGACACGAAGACCGCGGTGAAGATGTTCGATACGAGACCGATCGCGAGCGTGGTCGCGAATCCGCGGATCGGGCCGGACCCGAACTGGAACAGAAACGCCGCCGCGATGAGCGACGCGACGTGCGTGTCCAGAATCGTGAGCAGGACGCGATCGAATCCGGCCGCGACCGCCGCCCTGATCCCCTTCTCGGAGCGCAGCTCCTCCTTGATGCGCTCGAAGATCAGGACGTTGGAGTCGACGCCGATACCGATTGTCAGGATGAGCCCGGCGATCCCGGGCAGGGTGAGCACCGCGCCGATGTAGGCCATGAACCCCATCAGGATCAACAGGTTCATGCCCACGGCGACGATCGCGTTGATCCCGGCGCGCCGGTAGTAGAACAGCATGAACACGGCCACGGCGAGGAGGCCCGCCACCGACGCGGCGACGCCCGCCCGAATCGAGTCGGCCCCGAGGGTCGGACCGACCGTCCGCTCCTCCAGGTACGTGAGCGACGCGGGCAGCGCGCCGGAACGCAGCACCAGCGACAGGTCCGCCGCCTCCTGCTGGCTGAAGGTGCCCGTGATGCGGCCCTCGGCGTTGATCCGGCTCTGAATCTGCGGTGCGGTCTGCACACGCCCGTCGAGAATGATCGCGAGGTTGCGTCCGATGTTCTGCCCGGTCACGTCGCCGAACTTGCGCGCGCCCTCGCTGTTGAACGAGAAGCTGACGGCCGGCTGGTTGAACTCGTCCAGCGACGGCCGCGCGTTGCGCAGATCCCGGCCCGTGACCGCCGCGACCCGCCGCACCAGGTAGTAGACCGTGCCCGCCGGCCCGCCGGTATCGAGCACGTCCGACACGCCGGAGACGACCTCCATCTCCGGCGGGACCACGCCGTTCCGCGTCTCGAGCAGCGCCTCCCGGGAGATTGCCGGACCATCCTCGACGATCTTCAGCTCGAGCAGCGCGGTGTTGCGAATGATCTCCTTCGCGCGCGCCACGTCGGACACGCCCGGCAGCTGGACCAGGATCTGATACCCGCCCACGCTGTACGGGGCCACGATGGGCTCGGCCACGCCGAGCTCGTTGACGCGCCGCTCGATCGTCTGGAGTGCCTGACGGACCGCTTCGTCGCGGAGGGTGCTCTCGATCGGCGGGCGCATCGTGTACGCGTACGTGCCGCCGACGCCCGTCTCGCGGTCGTACGACGCCGACAGCTGTTCTTCCGCGATGTCGCGGAACTCCGCGTCCCGCTCGGGCGGCACGCCTTCCACGCGGATCGTCGTGGGCTCGACGGCCACGACCGAGGCGGCCAGGATGCCCTGCAGCTCGAGCTGCTCGTCGAGCTGCTCGGCCGCGGTCTCCGACTCCACGCGCAAGGCGTCGTCCGTCTGCACCCGCAGGACCATGTGCACCCCGCCCTCGAGATCGAGACCCAGGCGGATGCGCTCCCCGGGCGGATAGATGGCCAGCGCCGACAGCGCGGCCACGACGACGACGGCGAGCAGCTTCCATTGAACGTTCTTGTTCATGAGCAACACCCTACCAGCCGCGGGCCGAGGTCCCGCTGCACCCGCGCGGCAATCCACCTGCGCCCGGGCCGTGCGGGACGATCGCTCAACCGCTCGGCGAGATCGGACGCACCCGCCACGGACCCGCGGCGCGGGAGGCTACGATCCGCCGGATTCCGGCACCACGAGCTCCTGGCCCTGGTACCCGCCGATGGCCGCCCGCGAGATCTCGATCCGCACCTTGTCCGCGACCTGGACATGGACCGAGCGCTCCCCCATCTTCGAGATGACCCCGTGGATGCCGCTCGTCGTCACGACCCTGTCCCCGACCTTCAGGTTCGCCTGAAAGCTCTGCACCTTCCGCTGGCGGCGCCGCATCGGCAGCAGGATGATGAAGTAGAAGATGGCGAGTATCAGCGCGAACGGCAGAAACTGGACCAGCAACGGGGGCGACTGCCCCGCAGGCTGCGCCATCGCGAGGATGGCCGTGAAGCGATCGATGGTCATTGGGGTCGTGCGGTCCCACCGCCGCCGGACCGCGGCCGGCGGGAGAACGTCTGGCGGAAACCCTGTCTGAACGTTTCAAACGAGCCGAGCACTATAGCCTCACCAATCCGCCTCATGGTGTCAAGGTAAAAGTGCAGGTTATGCAGCGTGTTAAGGGTTGCCGCGTTGATCTCGTTCGCGAGGTGCAGGTGCCGCAGGTAGGCCCGCGAGAAGTGGCGGCAGGTGTAGCAGTCGCACTCCGGATCGGGCGGCCGCTCGTCGGCGGCATACCGCGCGCCGCGGATGTTGATGCGCCCGGCGCGCGTGAGGAGCTGGCCGTTGCGGGCGTTGCGCGTCGGCACGACGCAGTCGAACAGGTCGATGCCGCGGCCGACCATCTCCACCAGATCGTCGGGCAGGCCCACGCCCATGAGGTAGCGCGGGCGATCGGCCGGCAGCAGCCGCGCCGTGCCGCCCGCGACGTCGTACATCACGTCCGTCGGCTCCCCCACGCTCAGCCCGCCGATGGCGTAGCCTTCGAAGCCGATGGACAGCGTCTCATGGACATGGCGCTCCCTGAGGTCCGGAAAGACGCCGCCCTGGATGATGCCGAACTGCGCCTGCCCGCGGTTCGTCAGGCCGTCGCCGCCCGCACGCAGCCCGAGGAAGCGCTCGCGCGAGCGGCGACCCCAGCGGGCCGTGAGCTCCATCGAGCGCCGGGCCTCGTCCCAGGTCACCGGATACGGGGTGCACTCGTCGAAGGCCATGGCGATGTCGGATCCCAGGCGGGCCTGAATCTCCGTCGCCTTCTCGGGGGTCAGCAGATGCCTGGCCCCGTCGACATGGGACCGGAAGCAGGCGCCCTGCTCGCTGATCGTGCGCCGCCGGCCCAGGCTGAACACCTGATAGCCGCCGCTGTCGGTCAGCATCGGTCCCGACCACCCGACGAAGCGATGGAGGCCGCCGGCGTCGGCAATCAGCGCATCGCCCGGCCGGAGGAACAGGTGGTAGGTGTTGGCCAGGATGATCTCCGCCCCCAGGTCCAGGAGGTCGCGGTGGGTGACCGCCTTGACCGCGCCGCCGGTGCCGACCGGCATGAAGGCGGGCGTCTGCACGATGCCGTGCGGTGTCCTGAGCTCACCGCGACGCGCGAGCCCGTCGGTGTGGCTCACGCGAAACTCGAGCGAATCGGGCATTGCGGTATACTAGCGGCATCCTCCAGCAGTGAAGCGCGCACGGGTCGGCGTCGTCTACGGCGGGCGGTCGAGTGAGCATGAGGTCTCGCTGGCGTCGGCCGCGGCCGTCATCGCGCATCTCGACCCCACACGGTACGAGCCGGTGCCGATCCACATCGGCAGGGACGGCCGCTGGTCGCTAGCGAACGAGCCTCCCGCGCCGCGGCCGGTGGCGGAGACGATTACATCCGCGAGGTCGGCCCCCGGCCCGGCCACACCCGGTGCCGACCGGCGCGACGCGCTCCTGCTCGCGCAGCCGTCCGAAGCGCAGCTGCTGACCCTGCAGCCGAGCGTCGAGCAGGCCGCCGCGGGCGTAGGCGCGGATGTCGCCCTGCTCGCGCTCGACGTGATCTTCCCGGTCGTTCACGGTCCGTACGGCGAGGACGGCACGCTGCAGGGTCTGCTCGAGCTCGCCAACGTTCCCTACGTCGGGGCGGGCGTGCTCGGGTCGGCCGTGGCCATGGACAAGGCCGTGGCGAAGACGCTGTTCGCGGCCTGCGGGCTGCCCATCGTGCGACATCTGGTCGTGCCGGCGCGGCGCTGGGACGCCGACCCTGCGGCGGTGCTCGACGAAGTCGCCGGCCGACTGGCGTGGCCACTGTTCGTCAAGCCGGCCAACCTCGGATCGAGCATCGGCATCTCGAAGGCCGGCACGCGCTCGGAGCTGCGGCGGGCCATCGGCGAGGCGCGCCGGTTCGACCGCAAGATCGTCATCGAGGAAGCCGTCCCGGACGCCCGCGAGATCGAATGCGGCGTGCTCGGCAACGATGTGCCCGAGGTCTCGGTCGCGGGGGAGATCCTGCCCGCCGGCGAGTTCTACGACTACGAATCGAAGTACGTGGACGAACGCTCCACGTACGTCATCCCCGCGGAGCTCACGGCCGATCAGGCCCGCGACGTTCGCGCGCTGGCCGCCGAGGCGTTTCGCGCCCTCGACGGGGCCGGAATGGCGCGCGTCGACTTTCTCGTGGCGCGCGGGACGGGGCGCCTCTATCTGAACGAGGTGAACACCATTCCCGGCTTCACCACGATCAGCATGTACGCCAAGCTCTGGCAAGCCTCGGGGCTGGACTATCCGCGGCTCCTGGACCGGCTGGTCGAGCTGGCACTGGAACGGCACGCGGAGAAGCAGCGCCTGCGTACCAGCCTGGACTGACGGCGCGGACTCCTGCAGGCCTGGTCGGCGAGGCTACGGCTCGCTGCCGTCCCAGACGCGCACCCGCTCGATCGAATCGCCCGGACGGAGGTCGTCGACGACGTCCATGCCCTCGAGCACGCGGCCGAACGCCGTGAACCGCCCGTCGAGCTGGGGCTGCGGCGAGCGCGTGATGAAGAACTGGCTGCCGGCGGTATCCTCCCAATCGAGCGCCATCCCCACCGTGCCGCGCAGGAACGGCAGCTGGTTGATCTCGTCCCGCAGCGTGTAGCCGGGGCCGCCCTCGCTGTCCCCCCGCGGGTCGCCGCCCTGGACGACGTAGTTGGTCACGACGCGGTGGAACGTCAGCCCGTCGTAGAACCCCCTGCGCGCGAGCCTGACGAAATTGTCCACCGTGAGCGGCGCGTCGAGGACCGCGAGCTCGATCTGGATGGTGCCCCGCTCCGTCTCGATGTACACGTGCGGCGACACCGGAGGCTCGATGAGATGCGGTGCCGCGTAGTCCGTGCCGCGACCCGGCGCCGGTCGGACGCGCGCGTCGTGATCCCCGTCGGGCGCGATCCGATCCAGCCACCGCGACGCCCGGACCCGCACGGCCCAGTCGCGGTCGGCAAGCGCTTCCTGCAGGACCTCGCGGGCGACCGGTCCACCCAGCTCGGCGAGCGCGTCGATGATCGCCGCGCGCGCCAGGTAGGGCGGGTCGTCGCGCGCCGCGAGGTAGGCCGAGCGGAGATGCTCGACCGTCTCCGGCGGCCTGACCGCGCCCAGCAGGCGCGCAGCCGTCTTGCGGACGACGACGTCGTCGCTTGCGAGGTGGTCGACGAGAATGGCACCGACATCGGGAGCATCCAGCTCGACCAGCGCCGTCAGCACGCTGGGCAGGACGCGCTGATCGGCGTCGGTCAGCATCTGCACGAGCCGCGGCAGCGCCACGCTCGGCTCGGCATGCGCCAGCGCGTCGGCCAGCGCGGCACGCGCGCGCCAGTCGGGATCCGGGTCCAATCCGGACAGCACGAGCAGGAACATCTCCGCATCGGCCTCCGCCAGCGCGCGCAAGGCGGCGGCGCGCAGCGGAGGCCAGGCGTCGGTCAGCAGCTCGACTGCCACGTCGACGACGGCGGGACGCCCGCGGAGCGTATCGAGCGCGTCGCGCCGCAGCACCGGATCGAGACCCCGGGTCACCGCGAAGCGCCGCAGCGCCGCGGTCGCCGGCCGGGTCTCGTAGCGGCCCAGCGCCCGCAACGCGGCGCCCAGCACATGAGTACCGCGCCGGCGCGGGTCGAGCAGGCCGACGAGCGGCTCGACTGCCGCGGGGCTACCGAGCGCACCCAGGCCCTCGGCCGCCGGCGCCACGCCAAAGCGGCCCTGTACGCCGGCCAGCGTGACCAGCGCGTCGACCGCGCGGGCATCGTCCACCCGCGCCAGGGCGTACGCCACGGGCCACCACCAGAGTATCGGCTGGCCGTCGGGCTGCAGCACTGCAGCGGCCAGCGGCTCGAACGCGCGGAGGTCGGCCAGCGCGTAGAGCCCGAGACGGAACGCCTCGACCTCGGGCGCCAGGGGATGCGAGAGGTCCTCCGGATCCAGCTCGAACGCCGTGGCGACGTACCCCCGCACCAGCCCGCCGATGGCGTCGGCGGCGCCAGCCGCTCCGATGCGCCCCAGCGCCTCCGCCGCCCGGCCCTGCACGAGAGGCGACGGATCGTCGAGCGCCAGCAGCAGCGGCTCGGCAGCCGACTCGTCTCCGAGCAGCCCGAGGGCAAACGCCGACATCTGGCGCACCTCGGGCTCGGCGTCGCCGAGGCTCGCGATCAACGGGGCGATCCCTGCGGGGCGCCCGACGCGACCGATTGCCAACGCCGCCCGGCGGCGCACGCGGGGCGAGGGGTCCGCCAACAGCCCGACGAGATCGGGCCGCGCGCGGCGGGGCAGGACGGCGGCCGGTGCGGCCGGCTCCGCCGCGGCGTCGACCGGCGGCGCCGGATCGCGCAGCAGGCGCTGGTCCTCGAGGCGCAGAATCCACGCCAGCTTGTCAGTGAGCGTCGGCGGCTGAACCGGCGCGACCTGCGGCGCGCCGCCGCACCCGGCAACCGTCCCGAGCGCGAGCGGCAGGGCGACAAGCGCCACCCAGCGGGCCCTCGGGCAACGCCGGATCGCCGCGCGAACGGGCGCCATACGACGAACCACGCGCCATGGTAGCACGCGCTGGGGGACTGCTATACTGCGCTGCATCTTGGACTTCCGCTACCTGGCGATAGAGGGTCCCATCGGCGTGGGCAAGACCGTCCTCGCCCGGCATCTGGGGCTCAAGCTCGACGCCGCGACGATCCTGGACGAGACGGACAACCCCTTCATCGCGGACCTGTACAGCGGCCGGCCGGGAGCAGCGTTCCAGGCTCAGCTGTTCTCGCTGCTCGCCCGCCACCGCCAGCAGTCCGAGCTGCGCCAGACCGATCTGTTCAACCAGGTCACGATCTCGGACTATCTGTTCGACAAGGACAAGATCTACGCGTATCTCAACCTGGACGACAACGAGCTCTTCATCTACCAGAGGCTCTACGACCTCCTGGCTGCGGATGTGGTCGCTCCCGACCTCGTCGTCTATCTCCAGGCTCCTTCCGACGTGCTGCGGCGGCGGGCCCGGCCCCGGCGCCAGCGCGACGCGACCGCTCCGCTGCCGGACGACGAGTATCTCGGCGAGCTCAACGACGCCTACAACCACTTCTTCTTCCACTACAGCGACACGCCGCTGCTCGTGGTGGAGACCTCGCAGATCGCGCTCGATTGGGACGCGGCCACCATGGACGACCTCGTCAGGCAGTTTCGGGACATGGGCCGGGGCACCCGCTACTACGTCCCGCGGACCGAACGGGCAGGCTGACCGGCGCCGAGCGCGGCTGCCAGCGCGCCATGACGAGTGCCCGGCACGGCTCGATCGACTACCTCTTCAGCCTCGAGCAGTTCGGCGTCAAGCTCGGCCTCGACAACATCCGGACGCTGCGCGAGGCCCTGGGATATCCGGACCGGTCCTTCCGATCGATCATCGTCGCCGGCACCAACGGCAAGGGCTCGGTGGCCGCCATGCTCGACAGCGCCCTGGGGGCGGCGGGCTACGCGACGGGACGCTTCACCTCCCCGCACCTCGTCGCGCTCGAGGAGCGTTTCGCCGTGGCCGGCCGACCGGTCGCGCGCGAGAGCCTCGAGGCGGAGGCCAGCCGCTTGCGGGCGGTGATCGCGCGGTTGCTCGACGCCGGCCGGCTGGCGGCGCCGCCGACCTTCTTCGAGGCGACCACCGCCGTCGCCCTGTCGCTGTTCCGCCGGCGCGGGGTGGCGGTGGCGGTCCTCGAGGTCGGGATGGGCGGACGGTTCGACGCCACGAATGCCGTCTCGCCGATCGCGGTGGCGATTCCATCCGTCGATCTCGACCACCAGCAGTTCCTGGGCACCACGCTGGCCGACATCGCGCGCGAGAAGGCCGGCGTCATCAAGCCCGGGGCGCTGGTCGTGGTCGGCGAGACGAAGCCGCAGGCGGTCGAGGTGTTCCGACGCGCCTGCAGGGAGCGGAGCTGCCGGCTCGTCGAGCCGGCGCGCGACGTCGAATCCCGCGTGGCGCTGCGTGACGGGTGGACGGAGCTGACCCTGGCCACGCCCCGCCGCCGCTACGGGCCATTGCGGCTGGGGCTGCGCGGCCGCCATCAGGCAGGCAACGCGGCCGTCGCGGTGCGGCTGCTCGAGGAGCTGCACGGCTACGGGCTGCACATCTCCCGCGACGCCGTCCGCGAGGGGCTGGCGCGCAGCCGCTGGCGGGGCCGCATCGAGGTTGTCCGCGTCAGCGAGCGCCGCCTCATCGTGCTGGACGCTGCCCACAACGTCGCCTCCGCGGCGGCCTTCGCGGCCTACGTGGGGGAAACGTGGCCGCAGGGCATGCCGCTGCTGTTCGGCGCGCTCCGCGACAAGGACGTCGGCGGGATGGCGCGCGCGCTCGGGTCGGCGGTGACGGCCGCGATCTGCCCGCCGCTGGCGAGCCGGCGCGCCCTGCCGCCGGACGCGGTGATCGCGAGGATCCGGGCAGCGCGCCCGGACCTGAGCGTGATCGCGGCGCCCTCGCCCCGCGCGGCGCTCGCGGCGGCCTGGCGTCGCGGCGACGTCATCGGGGCCGTCGGGTCCACCTACCTGGTCGGCGAGCTGCTCGCCGAGCCGGCGTTGCAGGTGCAGAAAGACGAATGGTATTCTTCGAGCATCCGGTCCGGATGATCCGTCTTGCCTGCCTCGTCTGCCTGTGGCTCGCCTGCGCGCCCGGAGGCGTTCAGGCTCAGTTGCTTCCCGCCCTGCCCTTCGACTCCCGGCAATTCCGCATCGAGCAGCTCGGCGACAACCATGTGCGCCTGACGGGCGAGGTGGAGATCACGGAGGACGACTACCAGTTCTTCGCCGATCAGGTGGACGTGTACAGCGACGAATCGCGGCTGGTGGCGGTCGGCAACGTCGTGTACGCGGGCGACGGCGACCGCGTGTCCGGCGACCGTGCGGAGTTCGACCTGAGCGACCGCACGGCGACGTTCTACAACGCGTCCGGCTCGGTGACCCTCGGCGAAGAGCTGATCGAGCGCAGCATGTTCGGCACGCAGGAGCCGGACATGCTCTTCTACGGTGAGGTGATCGAGAAGCTCGGACCGCGCAGCTATCGCCTGACCCGGGGGGGGTTCACGAGCTGCGTCCAGCCGACGCCGCGCTGGCAGATGACCGCTTCGACGCTCACGCTCGACCTCGAATCGCACGCGCTGCTCCGGAACTCGGTCCTCAGGGTCAAGGGCGTGCCGGTGCTGTACCTGCCGTTCATGTACTACCCGATCCCGGAGGAAGACCGGGCGACCGGCTTCCTGATGCCGACCTACGGCGCCTCGACGTTTCGCGGGCAGAGCCTGAGCAACGCGTTCTTCTGGGCGGCGAGCCGCAGCCAGGACGCCACCCTCTACCACGACTGGTTTCCGCGCTCGGGCCAGGGGCGCGGCGCGGAGTACCGCTACACGCGCGGCGGCGGCTCCCAGGGCCGCCTCCGGGCCTACTTCCTGAGCGAGCGTGAGACGAGCCTGACGGTGGGCGGCGTGGAGCGGGAGTTTCCCTCGCGCCAGAGCTACGAGCTGCGCGGGAACGCCCGCCAGCGGATCGCGTCCAACCTGTCCCTCCGGGGTCAGATCGACTATTTCTCCGACGTGACGGTGCAGCAGCAGTACCAGACCAACATCCTCGCAGCGTCGAGCCGCGAACGCAGCATGAGCGCCAACATCGCCGGCGCGTGGGGGCTGTACCAGCTGAGCGGCACGTTCGAGATGAACGAGACGTTCTTCGGCGACCGCGAGTCGACGCTGTGGGGCGCCGGTCCGCGCATGACCTTCGATCAGAGCCAGCGCCAGGTGCTCTCCACGCCGTTCTACTTCTCGTTCCAGTCCGAGTACGCGCACCTGCTGCGCAGCTCCACGGTCGATCTCGATCTCGATCCGTTCACCGACGAGGTCGTGCCGGGGCTGACGGAGATCACGCTCGACTCGGGGCTCGACCGCTTCGACGTCAGTCCGGTCCTCCAGATACCGTTCACGCGCTGGCCCTTCCTCAGCATCGACTCGTCCGTGTCCTGGCGCGGCACGTACTGGACCGAGCACCTCGACGTCGGCAGGGGCGCCTCGAGAGGATCCGCCGCGCAGATCGACGAGGGCATCGGCCGCGCGTTCTTCGACCTGCAATCGCAGATCACGGGTCCGAGCCTCGTCAAGGTGTGGGATACGCCCGACAGCGGGTACGCCGAGCGCATGAAGCACCTCATCGAGCCGTGGGTCATCTTGCAGAGGACGACCGCGGTCGACGATTTCGACCGCATCGTGCAGCTGGAGGCGACGGACGCCATCCCCGGCAACGTCACCCAGATCCGCTACGGGGTGAACAACCGGCTGTACGCCCGGCGCGGCGAAGGCGGCCAGGAGTCCGTCGCCCGGGAAATCCTCAGCGTCATCGTGTCGCAGGCCTACTACTCGGACGCCTACGCCGCGCAGTTCGACCCCAGATTTCAGACCAGCTTCAGCGACACCCCGCCCAGCCACCTGTCTCCGGTGAAGCTCGACGTGCGCACGGAGCTGACCCGGCGCCTCTCGGGATCGCTGCGAGCAGAGTACGATACGCAGTTCACGGCGCTCAGGACCGTGAGCGCCGAAGGCACGATCGGGCTGGGCGGCTGGCTGCGGACGACCGCGGGATGGAGCCAGCGCCGGTTCGTGGACGGCCTCGGCGGCTTCAACGACCTGCGCCGGCTCGACCATTACCTCAACGCGTTCACCAGCCTGAGGACCCGCGACAATACGCTGGGCGGCGCCTACTCCTTTCACTACGACGTGGAGCGCGGCCGCTACCTGCAGCAGCGGGTGCTGGTCTACTACAACGCGCAGTGCTGCGGCATCAGCGGCGAGCTGCAGACCTTCAACTTCGAGGGGCTCGGCGCTCGCGCCCGCGTGCCGCGCGACCTGCGCCTCAGCCTGTCGTTCACTCTCGCCGGGCTGGGCACGTTCGCCAACGTCCTGGGCGCGTTCGGCATGGGCCAGGGAGTGCAATGAAGGGACTCATCCTGAGCGGCGGCCGGGGCACGCGCCTGCGTCCGCTGACGTACACGCGCGCCAAGCAACTCGTGCCGGTCGCCAACAAGCCGGTGCTCTTCTACGGCATCGAGGCCCTGGCCGCGGCCGGCATTCGCGACATCGGGATTGTCGTCGGCGACACCCGGCCGGAAATCGAGGCCGCGGTCGGCGACGGCTCGGCCTGGGGAGCCAGCGTCACCTACATCGAGCAGGACGCGCCGCGCGGCCTGGCGCACGCGGTGCTGATCAGCGAGCCGTTCCTGCGCCGGGAGCCGTTCGTCATGTATCTCGGCGACAATCTGCTCGCGCGCGGGATCACACCGTTCGTGGACGAGTTCCTGGCGACCGCCCCCGCCGCCCAGATCCTCCTGGCGCGCGTCCCCAACCCCCAGCGCTTCGGCGTGGCCGAGCTGGACGGCGACACCGTGGTGAGGCTGGTCGAGAAACCGCGCGAGCCGCGGAGCGACCTCGCCCTCGTGGGCGTGTACCTGTTCGGGCCCCGCATTTTCGACGCGGTCAAGCGGATCGGGCCGAGCTTCAGGGACGAGCTGGAGATTACCGACGCGATCCAGGACCTGATCGACCGCGGGGAGACCGTTCGCCCGCACGTCGTCGACGGGTGGTGGAAGGACACCGGCCGGCTCGAGGACCTGCTCGAGGCCAACCGGCTCATCCTGGCGACGACCGGCAGGTGCGTCGAGGGCGACGTCGACGCGGAGAGCAGCATCGAGGGCGGCGTCGTGGTGGCGCGCGGCGCCCGCATCCGGCAGTCGGTCGTGCGGGGACCGGCGATCATCGGCGCGGGGACCCGCATCGAGCAGGCGTACGTCGGCCCGTACACCGCGATGATGAACGACGTGCTGGTGCGGGGCTCGGAGATCGAGCACAGCATCGTGCTCGAAGGCGCCGAGATTGCCGACCTGGCCAACCGCATCGTCGACAGCCTGATCGGCAGGAACGTACGCATCTCCCGGCAGCCGGCCAAGCCGTCGGCGTACCGGTTCATGCTCGGCGACAATTCCGAGGTTGGCATGCGATGGTAGATACCGGATCGGTCGACCACCCGGCGCCCTTCGCGGCGACCGGCGGCAAGGCGCCCCTGATCGCCGGGGTGAAGACGAAGCGGCTGCGGCTCATACCGGACGAGCGCGGCTGGCTGATGGAGATCCTGCGGGCCGACGACGCGGAGTTCTTCGACAGGTTCGGACAGGTCTACGTGTCGGCAACCTATCCCGGCGTGGTGAAGGCCTGGCACTACCACAAGCGGCAGATCGACAACTTCGCCTGCGTGAGCGGCATGGTGAAGCTCGTGCTCGTCGATACCCGCGAGGGCTCGCCCACGGCGGGCGCCGTGAACGAATTCTTCGTGGGCACGCGCAACCCGCTGCTGGTGCAGGTGCCCAATCTGGTCTACCACGGCTGGAAGTGCATCGGCGACGAGGTCGCGATCGTCGCCAACGTACCGACGGAAGTGTATCGCTACGACGATCCGGACGAGTACCGCCTCGAGCCGCACGGCTCGCTGCCGTACGACTGGAGCCGCAAGGATGGTTGAGGTCCTCGTCACGGGCGGGGCCGGCTTCATCGGCAGCAACTTCGTTGCGTATGCGCTGGCGGCGCACCCCGACTGGCGGATCACGACGCTGGACAAGCTCACCTACGCGGGCCGCCTGGACAACCTCCGCGAGGTCATGGACCACCCGCGCCATCGTTTCGTGCGCGGAGACGTCGCCGACGCGGCGGTGGCCGGGCCGCTGGTGGCCGCCGCCGAGATCGTCGTTCACTTCGCGGCGGAGACGCATGTCGACCGCGCGATCCACGACGCCGGGGCGTTCATTCAGACGGACGTGTACGGCACGTTCGTACTGCTCGCCGCGGCGCGCGGCGCACGGGGGCTGCGCCGCTTCCTGCAGATCTCGACCGACGAGGTGTACGGCAGCGTGGCCGCCGGGGCCTCGACCGAGACCGACGAGCTGCGCCCGCGGAACCCGTACGCGGCGAGCAAGGCCGGCGCGGACCGGCTGGCCTACAGCTACTGGGCCACGCACGACGTGCCGGTCGTGATTGCACGGGCCTCGAACAACTACGGCCCGCGGCAGTTCCCCGAGAAGATGATTCCGCTGTTCGTCTCGAACGCCCTCGACAACCTGCCGCTGCCGCTCTACGGCGACGGACGCCACAGCCGCGACTGGCTGCACGTCACGGACCACTGCCGCGCGCTCGACATCCTCATCGAGCGCGGTCGGCCCGGCGAGACCTACAACGTCGGCGGCGGCAGCGAGCTGGAGAACGCGGCGCTCACGCGCATGATCCTGGATCTGCTCGACCGGCCCGCGTCGCTCGTCCGGCACGTCCCGGACCGCCCCGGGCACGACCGCCGCTATCGTCTCGACACGGCCAAGCTGCGGGCGCTGGGCTGGGCGCCGCAGATCGAGTTCGGCTCCGGGCTGCGCGCGGTCGTCGAGTGGTACCGCGACAACGAGTGGTGGTGGCGTCCCATCAAGGACGCAGATCCGGCCTTCCGCGCGTACTACGCGCAGCAATACGGAGGGATCGGCTAGCTTCATTCAGACGGGGCTGCGCCCCGAACCCCCGGCGTCCGCTCGCGGGGACCCCTGCGCCCCGCGCCGCTCCCGCCGAGGCGCGCTGTGCGCGCCTTGCGGAGTCTGCGCCGTAGAACGGCGCAGACTCCTGGCTCGATTGGAGCTCGTCCTGGTCACCGGGGCCGCGGGGTTCCCTGCCCGCATCAACGGGGAGATCGGCTGGCGCCCCGAGATCCCGCTCGACGCCCGGCGCGACCTTGGTGCGCAGGCTTGACAGGCGCGCGCTGCGCGGCACAACATGGGAGAAGACAAAGGCGAATATAAGACGAATGTCATGCGCTCACCCACCAACCTGCTCGGAACGGCCGGCCTTCCGACGACCCGCGACGTCGCCAGGCTCTGGGAACGGCACGGGGCCTCCGGGCTGCCCGACGCGGTCCGCCGCGGAGACGACGCCACCTATCAGGAGATCGCCTGCCGGACCGCGCTCAACCGGGTGCAAGGCATGCCGTTCAAGTGGACGCTCAATCCGTACCGCGGCTGCACGCACGGGTGCCATTACTGTTTCGCCCGGCGGTATCAGGCCCACCTCGAGATGGGTCCCGGCGACGAGTTCTCATCCGTCATTCTGGTCAAGGTCAACTTCCCCGAGGTCCTGAAGCGGGAGCTGAGACGGGCGGCGCACGGCGGCGAGCTCGTGGCGCTCGGCACGGCCACCGACCCGTACCAGCCGATAGAGGGCCACTACCGGCTCACGCGGCGGGCTCTCGAGGCGTTCGCCGACTACCCGACGCCGCTCGCCCTCGTCACCAAGGGCCCCCTCGTGGTGCGTGACATCGACGTGCTCGCCGCGCTCTCCCGCGCCACCGCATGCACCGTGAGCGTCAGCGTGCCGACCGTGGACGAGGACGCCTGGCGGCGTCTGGAGCCCGGCACCGCGCATCCGCTCCAGAGGCTGCGCGCCGTGCGTGCCCTGACCGACGCGGGCGTCGACGCCGGGGTGCTGATGGCCCCGATCGTGCCCGGCATCAGCTCCGCGCCGGCCAAGCTGGAAGCCACGGTCCGCGCGGTCGCGGACCACGGCGCGGGGTTCGTGGGAGCCGGCCTGCTGCACCTGGAAGGCGGGGCCCGCGCCCACTTCCTGGAGTTCCTCGCCCGCGAGTATCCCGCTCTGGTGGCAGGCTACGGCCGGCTGTACGCCGGCAAGCACGCGACCCCGCGCTACACGGAGCAGGTGCACGCCGTGCTCGGGACGCTGCGGTCACGCCACGGGCTGGCGGGCCGTCCCATGCGGCCGCGCCGCGCACCGGAAACGCGCGCCGGCACGGCCGATCGGCCCGCGTGGCGCCAACAGCGGCTCGGCTGGAGCGACGAGCTGCCCGGGCCGGCGAGCCTCGCCTGAAGGCTCCGCTCGCCCCCCGACCGACCCGCCAGGAGTCCCCGCCGTTCTGCGGCGCACACTCTACGCGGGCCGCAGGAGCTTCTCGATGCGCTGCTCGGTGGGCGGATGAGTGCTGAAGAGCGCCGCCATCCCGCGTCCGGCGAACGGCTTCATGATGAACATGTGGGCCGTGGCCGGGTTGGCGTCGAGCGGCACGCGGCGCGCGGCGGCGTCGATCTTGCGCAGGGCGTCGGCCAGCCCGTACGGACTGCCGACGATCTGCGCGGCGCCGCGGTCCGCGGCGAACTCCCTCGATCGGGAAATGGCCATCTGTATCAGCGTCGCGGCCAGCGGCGCCAGGATCGCCATCGCCAGCATGGCGAGCGGATTGGAGTCGCCGCGTTCGTCCCGGCCGCCGATGCCGCCGAAGATGAAGGCCCAGCGGGCCATGCTGGCGACCATCATGATGGTCGCCGCGGCGGTCGCGGCGATCGAGCCGATCAGGATGTCGCGGTGCTTGACGTGCGCCAGCTCGTGCGCGATCACGCCTTCGAGCTCACGCTCGTCGAGCAGTCGCAGGATGCCCTCGGTGGCCGCGACCGCGGCGTGGCTCGGGTTGCGCCCGGTCGCGAACGCGTTGGGTGAAGCGTCGGGAATGACGTAGACGCGTGGCGTCGGGAGCCCGGCCTGCTGCGCCAGGCGCGCCGTCATCCTGTGCAGCCGGTGCTCGGGGCCGACCTCTGCCGCCTTGTACATCCGCAGGACGACCTTGTCGGAGAACCAGTACGAGCCGAAGTTCATCACGATCGCGAACACGAACGCGATCATGAGGCCACTCCGCCCGCCCAGCAGCTCCCCGATGAGCAGCAGCAATCCGCTGAGGAGAGTCAACAGCAACGCCGTCTTGAAGGTGTTTCCCATGGGCCTCGTCGGTTACCCCTCAATTCCCAGTCTATGCCGCGTCCACACGGCGCACCAAACCGGCCACGAGCGCGGCGCGCCACGCGAGCGCGTCGATATCGACGTGCTCGTGCAGCGCATGCGCCCCGTCGCCCACGGCCCCCAGGCCGTCGAGCGTGGGCACGCCGAGCGCCGCCGTGAAGTTGCCGTCGGATCCGCCGCCGGCCGCCCCCTCGTCGAGATCGCGTCCGAGTTGTCGGGCCACCTCGCGCGCCAGCTCGTAGAGACGGGCCACCGCCGCCGTCCGCTCCAGGGGCGGACGCGAGAAGCCGCCGCGGACGGTCACGGACGTGCGGCGCGAGGCCGGCCGCAGCGCGTGGACCGCAGCGTGGATGCGCTCTGCGTCGGCAGCCGTCGCGACGCGGACGTCGACGACGGCGCGCGCTCGCTCCGCCACGACGTTGGGCCGGCTGCCGCCTTCCACCACGCCGACGTTGACCGTGATGCCCCGCGCCGGATCGGCGAGCCGGTCGAGAGCGGCAATCTGGGCGGCGAGCTCCGAGATGGCGCTCGCGCCCTTCTCCGGCTCGAGACCCGCGTGCGCGGCAATGCCTCCGATGGTCAGCTCGAACTCGCCGGCCCCCTTCCGCTGCGTCTTGGCGCCGCCGCCCGGCAGCGACGGCTCCAGGACCAGGACGGCCGCGGAGCGGCGGGCCTCCTCCTCGACGAGCGCCCGGGACGCGCCGCTGCCACGCTCCTCGTCCGCCGTCAGCAACATGACGACGCGGCGGCGGAGACGGTAGCCGAGCTCGCCGGCGGCGGAGGCCGCCAGCATGCCGAGCGCGATGCCCGCTTTCATGTCGAAGACGCCGGGCCCGTACAGTCGCCCGCCGTCCCGGCGCACGGGCATGCGCTCGAGCTGACCGACCGGCCACACGGTATCGAAGTGCCCGAGCAGCAGCAGCTGGCCGTCCCCGGCCCCGAACGTGGCGCGGAGGTGGTCGCCGGTCGTGGTCGACTCCACGCTGTCGACGGCGGCGCCCAGCGCCCCCAGGCGCTGCGCGAGCTCCCGGCCGCAGCGATCCACCGCCGGCTTGTCGGGCGTGGGCGACTCGAGACCGGCCAGCGCCGTCGTGGTCTCGAGCAGCCACTCGCGGCGCGCCGTGCAGAAAGCCAGCAGCTCCGCCATGTCGTCAGCGAACATCGATCACTTCCCTCAACGCCGCGTGCCCCGGCCGGCTTGCACCGGGCCCCCGGCCTGCGCATAATTGCACGCGTGTCCGGGGCCTTGCGGACTGTCGCCCTCTCGCTGGTTTGCGCCGTGACGCTGGCGGGCGCGTCGCGGGCGCAGCAGCCGGGCCTGCCCGGGGCCGCCGTCCAGGCCGCGGAAGACGGCGCGCCGACCGAGGCGACGCTCGGTTTCCCCGTCTACCCGACCGCCCGGTTCCTGACGTCGTACGACGCCGGGCGGGGACAGCGCTACTACCTGTTCGGCACCGACTCGAGCTTCAACGACATGGTCAACTACTACCGGCTCCTGCTCGACGAACGCGGAGACCGCGTCTTCGACGAGCCGCTCACCCACATCTTCGAGGTGGGGCGCTTTCGCGAGTCGACCATGGCGTTCCCACCCGGCGTGACGATCAAGGACTATACCTGGAACGGGTCCGAGGGCTACCTGCATGCGGGTGACGCCGGCCCGGAGCGGTACCGCACGATCATCCAGATCGTGCCACCGCCGGCGGCGGGAGCCAGGCGGTAGGCCGCCTCACTCGCGCGTCACGTAGAGCTCGCGCCGCGTCCCGA
This sequence comes from Vicinamibacterales bacterium, assembly GCA_965222265.1. GTDB lineage: Bacteria > Acidobacteriota > Vicinamibacteria > Vicinamibacterales > UBA8438 > JAAXGX01. Next base: position 1,168,218 of record CBDCTP010000003.1, on the reverse strand, counting down.
ACTCGGCCGACTTCTCGTCCATGCCGGCCTCGATCGCTTCCTCCGTGCTCAACCCGCGCTCGGCCGCGAAGTCCCGGAGCTGCTGCGTCAGCTCCATGCTGCAGAACTTCGGGCCGCACATCGAGCAGAAGTGGGCGACCTTGGCGCCCTCCGCCGGCAGCGTCTGGTCGTGGTAGGCGCGGGCGGTGACCGGGTCGAGAGACAGGTTGAACTGGTCGGCCCAGCGGAACTCGAAGCGCGCCTTCGACAGCGCGTCGTCCCAGGCCTGGGCGCGCGGATGCCCCTTGGCGAGATCCGCCGCGTGGGCGGCGATCTTGTAGGCGATGACGCCGGCCTTGACGTCCTCCCGGTCGGGGAGCCCGAGATGCTCCTTGGGGGTGACGTAGCACAGCATCGCCGTGCCGTACCAGCCGATCATGGCCGCGCCGATGGCCGACGTGATGTGGTCGTAGCCCGGCGCGACGTCGGTGGTGAGCGGTCCCAGCGTGTAGAAGGGCGCCTCGTCGCACCACTCGAGCTGCTTCTCCATGTTCTCCTTGATGAGATGCATGGGAACGTGCCCGGGGCCCTCGTTCATCACCTGCACGTCGTGCGCCCAGGCAATGCGCGTCAGCTCGCCCTGCGTGCGGAGCTCGGCGAACTGCGCCTCGTCGTTGGCGTCGGCAATCGAGCCGGGGCGCAGTCCGTCGCCGAGCGAGAACGAGACGTCGTAGCTCTGCATGATCTCGCAGATCTCGCGGAAGTGGGTGTAGGCGAAGTTCTCCTGATGGTGCGCCAGGCACCACTTGGCGTGGATCGAGCCCCCGCGCGAGACGATCCCGGTGACGCGCTTCGCGGTCAGCGGCACGTAGCGCAACAGCACCCCCGCGTGCACGGTGAAGTAGTCGACACCCTGCTCCGCCTGCTCGATCAGCGTGTCCCGGTAGACCTCCCAGGTCAGGTCCTCGGGCCGCCCGCCCACCTTCTCGAGCGCCTGGTAGATCGGCACGGTCCCGACCGGCACGGGCGAGTTCCGGAGTATCCACTCGCGCGTCTCGTGGATGTCCGGCCCGGTCGACAGGTCCATGATGGTGTCCGCGCCCCACAGGGTCGCCCAGCGGAGCTTCTCGACCTCCGCGTCGATCGACGAGCTGACGGCGGAGTTCCCGATGTTGGCGTTGATCTTGACCAGAAAGTGGCGGCCGATCGCCATCGGCTCGAGCTCGGGGTGGTTGACGTTCGCCGGAATGATCGCCCGTCCGCGCGCGACCTCGGAGCGCACGAACTCCGGATCGAACCCCTCGCGCAGAGCGACGAACTCCATCTCGGGCGTCACCTCGCCCTTGCGCGCGTAGTGCAGCTGCGTCACCGGGCTGGCGGGTGCGCCGGGCTGGCGGCGCGGAGCCTCCGCGGGCGCCGCGTCGCCGCGCGCCGTTATCCACGGGCGGCGGAGCGGCGGCAGGCCGGTCCGGACGTCCGCATCGTGAGGACCGCTCGTATCGTAGATGCGCAGCGGCGGCTCGCCGCCGGACAGTGTGACCTCGCGCATCGGGACACGGACGCGCTCGCCCTCGAGGTAGACCCTGCGCGAGCTCGGAAAGGCTGCGGCGAAACGCGATTCGACAGAGGGTGTGGAAGCGGCGGGACTCGCCATGAGTCGCTCCTTCTCGTTTGAGAATGCGCATAAATATAGCATGCGGCCCGCAATCGTCCGGGCGGGGGCGGGGCACGCCGCGCCCGCAGCGCTTCCGGTAGAATTTCATCATGCGCATTGCGTTGGGCGCCGACCACGCGGGCTTCGGTCTGAAGGCGCACGTCCGGCGGCTGCTCGACGAGCGCCGCCTCGCCTGCGAGGACCTCGGGCCGGACACGGACGCGGCGGTCGACTACCCCGACTACGCGGTTCGCGTGGCGCGCCTCGTGGCGGCCGGCGCATTCGATCGCGGCATACTGATCTGCGGCAGCGGGATCGGGATGGCGATTGCCGCGAACAAGGTCCGGGGCATCCGGGCGGCGCCGGTGACGACGCCGGCCGCGGCGGGGCTGGCCCGCCTGCACAACGACGCCAACGTGCTGGCGTTGGGCGCCCGGACACTCGCGGTCGACGACGCGCTCCGCATCGTCGATGCCTTTCTGACCACGCCGTTCGAAGGCGGGCGCCACCAACGACGGGTCGACAAGATCGCCGCCGTCGAGACCGATCCGGCCCACCATCCCGAAGGAGTCCGATGACGAGGACGCTGGACATCGCAGCCGCCGCCCGCCAGCGCGCGGTCGCCGAGGTCGACGACGATATCGCGCAGGTGATTCGCGCCGAGATCAATCGCCAGAACACGGGCCTCGAGCTGATCGCCTCGGAGAACTTCGCCAGCGCCGCCGTGCTGGAAGCGATGGGCTCGGTGCTCACCAACAAGTACGCGGAAGGCTACCCGGGGCGCCGGTACTACGGCGGCTGCGAGTTCGTGGACGTGGCGGAGTCGCTGGCGATCGACCGCGCCAAGGCCCTGTTCGGCGCCGAGCACGCCAACGTTCAGCCGCACTCGGGCGCCCAGGCGAACATGGCGGCGTACTTCGCGCTGCTGAAACCGGGAGACACCGTCCTGGGCATGGATCTGGCGCACGGCGGCCATCTGACGCACGGCCATCCGCTGAACTTCTCGGGACAGCTCTACCACATCGTGCCGTACGGGGTGCGGCGGGACGACGAGCGGATCGACTACGAGCGGCTCGCCGGGTTGGCACGCGAGCACCGGCCGCAGATGATCATGGTCGGCGCGAGCGCGTATCCGCGGGTCATCGACTTCGCGCGCATCCGGGCGGCGGCCGACGAGGTGGGCGCCGCCCTGGTGACCGACATGGCGCACATCGCCGGGCTGGTCGCGACGGGCGCGCATCCCAGTCCGATCCCGCACTCGGACATCGTCACGACCACCACGCACAAGACGCTGCGGGGACCGCGCGGCGGCCTGGTGCTCTGCCGCCAGGACCATGCCAGGAACGTGAACCGGGCATTGTTCCCGGGAGTCCAGGGCGGGCCGCTCATGCACATCATCGCGGCCAAGGCCGTCTGCCTCAAGGAAGCATTCGAGCCGGCGTTCGCGGCCTACCAGCGGCAGGTGGTGGCCAACGCCGCACGCCTGGCGGCGGCGCTGAAGGCCGGCGGCTTCCGGCTCGTGAGCGGCGGGACCGACAATCACCTCGTGCTGGTCGACGTCGTCTCGCGGGGGCTGACCGGCAAGCTGGCTGAAGCGGCGCTGGGGCGCGCCGGGATCACCGTCAACAAGAACACGATCCCGTTCGACGAGAATCCGCCCATGGTGGCGAGCGGGATACGCCTGGGAACACCCGCGCTGACGACCCGCGGCATGGCCGAGGCCGAGATGGACCGGATCGGCGATCTCATCTGCCGCGTGCTGGCCGCGCCGGAGGACGATCGCGTGGCAGGCAGCGTGCGCGCCGAGGTCGAGGCCCTGTGCCGGAGGTTCCCCCTGTACCCCGAGCCGGCGAGCTGAGCCCGGACCAGGCCGCCCTCGGCGCGCTCGTGGCCGAGGCGTTCGCCGACGGCGGCCCCCTCGCGCGCGCACTGCCGGCCTTCGAGCCCCGTCCGAGCCAGCGCCAGATGGCGGCCGCCGCGGGCGAGATCTTCGCCGGCAACGGCGTGTTGCTCGTCGAGGCCGGCACCGGCACCGGCAAGACGCTCGCCTATCTCGTGCCCGCCATCCTCTCCCGGCGGCGCGTCCTGGTGTCGACCGGCACGAAGAATCTGCAGGACCAGATCTTCCACAAGGATCTCCCGGCGCTGCGCAGCGCCCTGGACGTCCCGTTCACGGCCACCTACATGAAGGGACGCGGCAACTACCTGTGTCTGCAGCGGTTCGACACGCTCCGGCAGAGCGGCGAGCCGCGCCCGGCGGCCGACCTAGCCTATGTCGACACCCTGCAGGAATGGGCCGGGCAGACGGAAACGGGCGACCGCGCCGAGGTCGAGGACCTCCCGGACGATTTCCCGTTGTGGCACGAGATCTCCGCGACGTCGGAGAACTGCATCGGCCTGGAGTGTCCGCGCTACGACGACTGCTTCGTCACGCGCATGCGGCGCCAGGCGCTGGAATCCGACCTGGTCATCGTGAATCACCATCTGCTGTGCGCCGACGCCGCGGTGCGCCAGAGCGCGTACGGGGAGGTCATTCCGTCGTGCGCCTGCACCGTGATCGACGAGGCGCACCAGCTCGAGGACGTGGCGACCCAGTACTTCGGCGTGGCGGTCAGCAACTACCGGCTGGAGGAGCTGGTGCGGGACGGACGCCGGCTGCTGGACACGGACCCGGCGGCCGCGCCGGCCGACGGCGACGACATGCGCCGCTGCCTGGAGCTGACACGCGAGCGGGCGCGGATGTTCGTCGCAACGCTGCGGCAGATGGCGGCCCCCGGCGACAGGATCCGGGTGACGGGCGAGCGGCTCGCGCCCGCGGCCGACCCGGCAGCCAGCCTTGCGCTCAGCCTCGCGGAGCTCGAGCGGAGCTGCCGGCAGATCAAGGACGCCTCGGAGGATCTGCTGGCGCTGGCGCGGCGCGCGGGCGAGCTCCGTGACCGGCTGCGGTTCCTGCTCGCGGCCGGCGACGACGACTTCGTCTACTTCCTCGAGCGCCGCGAGCGAGGCGTGTTCCTGCGGGCGTCTCCCATCGACGTGTCGGGGGTCGTCAGCGAGCAGATACTCGCGCGCGCGAGCGGGACGATTCTCACCTCGGCGACCATGACCGTGGACGACACGTTCGACTATCTGCGGCGACGGCTCGGCGTCCGCGACGCGCACGAGCTCCGTCTGCCGTCGGAGTTCGATTTCGAGCGGCAGACCGTGCTGTTCCTGCCGCGTCGGATGCCGGATCCCCGCAGCGGGCTGTTCACCGCCGCCGTCGCGCACGAGCTCGCCGGCCTGCTGCGCGCCACGGAGGGCCGCGCGTTCGTCCTGTTCACCAGCTACGCCAACCTGCGCGATGTCCGCGACCGGCTGGCAGAGACCCTGCCGTACCCGCTGCTGGCCCAGGGCTCGGCCCCCCGCACGGTGCTACTGCGGGAATTTCGGTCGACACCCCACGCCGTGCTCCTGGCGACCTCCAGCTTCTGGCAGGGAGTCGACGTGGCCGGCGAGGCGCTGAGCTGCGTGGTCATCGACAAGCTGCCGTTCGCGTCCCCCTCCGATCCGATCACGGCGGCCCGGATGGAGGCGGTCGAGGCGAGCGGCGGCAGCGCCTTCGCCGACTATCAGGTGCCCCTGGCCATTCTGACGCTGCTCCAGGGCCTCGGCCGCCTGATCCGGCACCGCAGCGACCGCGGCGTGCTGGCGCTGTTCGATGCGCGGGTCCACACCCGGAGTTATGGACGGCGGTTCCTGTCCAGCCTGCCGCCGGCGCCGATCACGCACGAGCTCGACGACGTGCGGCGGTTTCTCGAAGGGCCGCCTTGACCGCGCAGCCGTCCCTGGCAAGGCGCGCACAGCGCGCCTCGGCGGGAGCGGCGCGGGGCGAAGGGGTCCCCGCAAGCGAACGCCGGGGGTTCGGGGCGCAGCCCCGTCTGAATGGAGCCGGCGGGGTGTAGACTTGGCGGGAGCATGTTGCCGGCCAGCCCGGTTCGTTCGCGCACGCCCTCGAGCGGCGCGTGCTGTGCACTGGCGCTCGCGTGCCTCCTGGGCGCGGCCGGGGCGGCGCAGGAAGCGGGCACGGTCCGGGGCCGCGTGCTCGACCAGGACGGTCGGCCCGTCGCCGGCGCGCAGGTCGTCGTGCGCCGCTTCGGCGGCGGGGGCGACGACCGCACGCTGGAGACGACGGCGGACGGCGCCTACGCACGGAGCGACGTCACGGCGGGGCTCTATACCGTGACCGCCGGCAAGGACGAGCTGAACAGCGACATGTTCAGGATTCGGGTCCGCGCCGGCCGCACCGTCGAGGTCAACCTGGCGCTCGCCGCCGGCCGGCGCGACGGGGCGTGGATCGCGGAGCTCGGCGACCGCGAGGCCGCCTCGAGAGCGTTCGCGGCCGGTCTGGCCGCGAACCGCGCGGCCGACTACGCCACTGCGGTCGCCCAGTTCGCCCGCGCGGTCGAACGGCGGCCGGATTGCACCGAGTGCAGCTACAACCTCGCGGTCGCCTACGCGGACCTGGAGCGGTTCGCGGACGCCGAGGCCGCCTTCAGGCAGGTGTTGCAGATCGCGCCCGACTATACGGCCGCCCACTACGGACTGGCCAGCATCTACGCGCGGCAGGGCCGGACGGCCGACGCGGCGGCGGCGCGGGGCGAGGCCACCCGGCTCGCGCTCGCCCAGTTGGCGGAACGCCGCCGGGAGCTGCAGGAAGAGCTCGAGCAGGGCATCGCCCGACTCGACGCGGGCGATGTGGCCGGCGCGCGGGCCGCCTTCGAGAGTCTGCTGCGGCAGGATTCCAGCTTCCCCGCCACCCACTACTGGCTGGCCGTCAGCCTGCTGCGATCGAACGATCCAGACCGCGCCGCGCGCGCGCTCCGGCGGTACCTCCGGCTGGACGGCAGCGGCGAGCACGCCGCCAGGGCGCGTGAGGAGCTCGCCCGCCTGGAACGGCCCTGATGGCGCCGGCCGAGCTCGCCGCGACGATTGCGCGCAACGTGCGCGCGGTCCGCGAACAGCTTGCGCGCGCCTGCGACCGCGCGGGACGCGACCCGGCCGCGGTTCGTCTGGTCGGGGTTTCCAAGACGTTCCCCTTCACCCACGTCGAGGCAGCGGTCGCTGCGGGCTTGACCGACCTTGGCGAGAACCGCGTGCAGGAGGCCGTGGCCAGGGTCGCGCAGTCGGCCGACCTCGGTCCGCTCACCTGGCACCTCATCGGGCACTTGCAGTCGAACAAGGCGCGGCGCGCGGTCGTCGCCATGGCGTGGATCCATGCGGTGGACAGCGTCGAGCTGCTGCGGCGCCTCGAGCGCACGGCCGGCGAGGAGGGCACGACGACCGAGGCGCTGGTACAGGTGGACCTGGCCGGCGAGCAGGCGAAATCGGGCGCACCGGTCGACGTCGTTCGCCGCGTCCTGGCGGCGGCCGCGGAGTGCCGGGCGGTCAGCGTACGGGGACTCATGGTGCTGCCTCCGTGGTCGCCGGATCCGGAACGTACCCGGCCGTACTTTCGAAGGCTGCGGGAGCTGCGCGACCAACTCGCCGACGCCGGGGTGCCGCGGCGGCGGCTCGGCGAGCTGTCGATGGGCATGAGCAACGACTTCGAGGTCGCCGTCGAGGAGGGCGCCACGATCGTGCGGGTGGGAACGGCCATCTTCGGCCGCCGGGCCGCGCCGCAGGCCCCGGCCGAGACGCGCTGACCCGGGGCCTGGACGCTCGTTCAGCCGGCGGCGGCGGCCCGACCGACCGGCGGGACGCCCGCAAGGCGCGCACAGCGCGCCTCGGCGGGAGCGGCGCGGGGCGAAGGGGTCCCCGCAAGCGGACGCCGGGGGCGGGGCGCAGCCCCATCTAAACTACGGCAGGTCGAGCGCCGGGTTGCGGTCGAAGAAGTCGAACGGCCGCAGCTCGAAGCCGTGCCACATGGTCGGCATCACCGGCCAGTCCTCGGAGCGCGGCAGATGGTGCATGCCGACCGTGTGCCAGAGGACGATGTCCGTGTCGAGCACGGACCGATCCGCTCCGGTCCAGTCCGGCAGGCCCAGGCCGGGCTCGCTCAGGGTGGGATGGTCGCCGGCCGCGTAGCGCTCCGCGACGCGGTACGGCGTCACCCAGAGGTGGTGATCGATGAAGCCGGCCCGCCGCCGCGGATAGTCGTCGGCCGACAGCAGCGTGTTGGCGTTGCGGCCCGGCAGCACCTGGAAGCTGGTCGGGTAGCCCACGGCGTTGAGCCGGTCGGTGCTGAGCACCCGCCAGAGTGTCGGCCGCTGCAGGTCGATGTCGAGCTGCGCGTCGTGCTCGCTCGCCGCGACCTGCTGCTCCTGAACCCACAGACTGCGTCGGGGATGATCCTGCGGCAGCCGCCGTGCAACCAGACGGTCGGCGACGAACCGGTTCTCGGCGCCGTCGATGTCCAGATCGAGACGGTAAGGATGCTGCCGGAAATTACCTTGCTACATCGCGGGCGTGCCCATGAGCGAAAATCGGGCTGCGCCTTGCCGAAGTCGGCAGATTTATATCGATCACTGTCCTAACTGAAGTAGTGGTCGTGGTTGACGGCCACGATGTTGCGATCCACGAAGCGGCCGTACGCATCCTCACGGTCCGGCGCCGCGGGCGCCTCGCCCGCGGCGGTCTGGCTGGCCGGCGCTGCCGACTCCGTCGCGGACGCGGCGTGGGTCGCCTTCACCTCCAGGATGCCGGTGGCGCCGACCCTGGCCTCGATGGAGCCGTCCTGGCGGAAGATCCAGTCCAGCAGGTAGTCGTAGTTGCCGACCACCGCGCCGGTGCGCACGACCAGATCGCGGCTGCGCCGGCTGTCCGGCTGCTCGGAGGCGTAGTGCCGCCAGGCGGGGTCGCCGGTCTCCCGCTCGTACAGGCAGATCGTGTCCTGCACCGTGCGGGGACGGCCGTTGCCGCCGCTGACCAGGGTGTCCACATAGACCGCGTGGTCGGGACAGTCGCGCCCCCGCAGCAAGGGCCCGGCCAGCCCGCCGGCCACGAACTCGCCGGCGTCGATGAAGTTGCGGCGGTACCAGGCGAACGACGGATCCATGTAGGGAACGAAGATCTCGGACAGATGGCCCTGGTACATCACCGAGCGGGCGGCCGCCTCGGCTCCCGGCTGGTAGCGCACCAGCGACAGCACCAGGCCGATCCGCTGGTCGGGCCGCAGGTGGAAGCGCCAGTTCTGCCAGCGCACCTGATAGCCGTCCAGCTCGAAGCCGGGACCGAGCGGCTGGCGCGTGTCGATCGGCCCGGGAACCTCTCGCGGGGCGTCGAGCGTCGTGCGATCGAAGTCGGCGACGGTGCCGCTGATGGGCACCGGGCCGTCGTCGACCACGCGCAGCACCTCCCCCGCCACGAGATCGACCACGGCGCTCAGGCCTTCGATGCGGCGCGTCCAGGAGTTGCGGACGCCGCGGGACTCGGAGCAGCTGACGTTGCCGATGCGACGTCCGCGCTCCTCCGCGGTCCCGAAGTAGCCTGGCGGCCCCGTGCCGCAGTCGAGGAACGTGAAATCGGTGATGCCGCGCGCCGCGAGGCCGGCGCTGAAGTCCGGATGCTCGAGCACCTTGTCGACGAGGGCCTCGAACTCCTCGCCGAGCCAGCTCGGCTGCGCGCCGGTCAGCCGCTTCCAGGACGCCACCCGCCCGGCGGCGAGATCGATGGTCGCCTCGTACGTAGCGTCGCCCTGCCGCACCACGGCGTAGGCCGCGCGCGGGATCTCGGCGCCGGGACGCCACGCCAGCACGTCGCGCTTGGCCGGCTCCTGGAGCGTCAGCTCCGAGAAGCGGGTGTCCCTGTCCATGTGCCCGGCATCCCGCAGGAGCTCCAGCACGCGCCACATCTCCTGGTAGCTCAGCGGGTCGAGCGGATGCTCCGCGCCGCGGGCGGGCAACGGCAGCAGGAGAACGATGCAGAGGACGAGACGGACGGTCGGCTTGAGCATGGCGGCTCCTTCTGTCCCGGGCGGCCGGGGAATCAGCCGATGAGCTGGAACATCCGCTCCCAGCGGGTGCGAGTGAAGAAGTTCGTCACCACGGACGAGACACGCCTGAGGCCGGGACCGGGGCCCGGCTCCCGCAGGACCGGCTCGGCCGCGTCGTACGACCAGTACACCAGCATGGCCCGGCCCTTCAGGTAGCCGTGCGGCAACGGGCCCCAGAAGCGGCTGTCCTGCGAGTTGTCGCGGTTGTCCCCCATCATGAAGTAGTGCCCGTCCGGAATCGTCACCGGCCCGAACGTGTCGCGCCGCTCGACGGCGATGGCCCCGGGCCGCAGCACCAGCTGCTGACCCACCAGGTACGGCTCGTCGAGCGGCTCGCCGTCGATGTGGACGCGCTTCCGGCGCACCTCCAGGGTCTCGCCCGGCAGGCCTATGACCCGCTTGATGAAGTCCCGCTCGGGCTCCTCGGGGAACTTGAACACCACCACGTCGCCGCGCTCCACCGCGCCGGTCGGAAGTACCCACTGCTCCGCGGCGCCGGCGGTCGGCCCGAAGACGAACTTGTTGACCAGCAGGTGATCGCCGATCAGCAGGTTGTGCTCCATGGATCCGGTCGGAATCTTGAACGCCTGCACGACCCACGTGCGGATGAAGAGCGCCAGGATCACCGCGATGACGATCGATTCGAAGTACTCGCGCGCCGTCGATTTCCGAAAGGCTGATGTCATGAGTCGACGCCAATCCTGAGCACCGCGAGAAACGCCTCCTGGGGGATCTCCACGCGCCCGACGCGCTTCATGCGGCGCTTGCCCTCCTTCTGCTTCTCCAGCAGCTTGCGCTTGCGGGTGATGTCACCACCATAGCACTTGGCGAGGACGTTCTTGCGCAGCGGCCGCACCGTCTCCCGGGCGATGATGCGCGAGCCGACCGCCGCCTGGATCGCCACCTCGAACATCTGGCGCGGAATGAGCTCGCGCATCTTGGTCGCCAGCGCCCGCCCGCGGGCGTAGGCCATGTCCCGGTGCACGATGACCGACAGCGCATCGACCGGCTCGGCGTTGACGAGGAGATCCAGGCGCACGAGCGGTGACTCCCGGTATCCGGTCACATGATAGTCGAGCGACGCGTAGCCGCGGGAGACGGTCTTCAAACGGTCGTAGAAGTCGAGCACCACCTCGTTGAAGGGCAGCTCGTACGAAATCATGACCCGGTTCGACGCGTGGTACTCCAGATTGGTCTGCACGCCCCGCTTCTCCTGGCAGAGCTGCAGGATGGCACCCACGCAGTCGGCCGGAGCGAGAATCATCGCCGCGATGATAGGCTCCTCGAGCCTGCCGATCAGACCCGCGTCCGGCAGCTTCGCCGGGCTGTCTATCTCCAGCACCTCGCCCTCGGTGGTCGTCACCCGGTACAGCACGCCGGGGGCCGTCGTCACGAGGTCCACGTCGAACTCCCGCTCGAGCCGCTCCTGGACGATCTCCATGTGCAGCAGCCCGAGGAAGCCGCAGCGGAATCCGAACCCCAGCGCCGCGGACGTCTCCGGCTCGAAGACGAACGAGGAATCGTTGAGCCGCAGCCTCTCGAGCGCCTCGCGGAGCTCCGGATACTGGTGGCCCTCCACCGGGTACAGCCCGGCGAAGACCATCGGCTTCAGCTCGCGGAACCCCGGAAACGGGCTGGCCGTCGGGTGCCGGGCGTCCGTCAGGGTGTCGCCGATCTGGGCGTCGCCGACACGCTTGATGCCGGCGATGACGAACCCCACTTCCCCGACGCCGAGCGCGTCGGTCTCGACCAGCTTCGGCGAGAACACGCCGACCTGCTCGATCTCGCACTCGCGGTCCTGGGCCATCAGCCGCGTCTTCATACCCGGCCGGATCACGCCGTCCAGCACGCGGATGAGAATCACGACCCCCCGGTAGGCGTCGTACCACGAGTCGAAGATCAACGCCTTCAGCGGGGCATCGGGCGCGCCGGCCGGCGGCGGCACGCGCGCGACGACCGCCTCCAGAATCTCGCGGATGCCGGTGCCCTCCTTCGCGCTGGCGCGAATCGAGGCGGCGGCGTCGAGCCCCACCAGATCCTCGACCTGCCTGGCCGTCTCGTCCGCCTGCGCGCCGGGCAGATCGATCTTGTTGATGACCGGGATGATCTCGAGGTCGTTGTCGACGGCGAGGTAGGCGTTGGCCACCGTCTGCGCCTCGACCCCCTGCGAGGCGTCGACCAGCAGCAACGCGCCCTCGCAGGCCGCGAGCGAGCGCGTCACCTCGTACGAGAAGTCGACGTGCCCCGGCGTATCGATGAGGTTCAGCACGTAGCGCTGGCCGTCCTCCGCCTCGTAACCCAGCCGGACGGCGTGGGCCTTGATCGTGATGCCGCGCTCGCGCTCCAGGTCCATGCTGTCGAGGACCTGCGCCTCCATCTCCCGCGGCCGCAGCGCGCCCGTGAGCTCGAGAAACCGGTCGGCAAGCGTCGACTTGCCGTGGTCGATGTGGGCGACGATGGAGAAGTTGCGGATCTGACTGTGATGCATCGAGGCGACCGAGCGGCGGGTCAATTATGCGGCTGCGCCAGCCGGGCGGCAAGCTCGGTGCGGACTTCGCGGAAGGCGCCCGCCCAATCGTTGGGCTCGGGCTGCCGGAACAGGCGCATCGTCGCGTACCAGGGCGTGTCGGAGCGCCCGAGCAGCCAGCGCCAGTCGGGGGCGAATGCCAGCAGGGTCCAGACGGGCCGGCCGACGGCGCCGGCCAGGTGGGCCAGCGCCGTATCCACGGAGACTACGAGATCCACCTCCATGAGCGCGTCCGCGGTCGCCTCGAATGCGGTCAGCTCCTTCCCGGCGGCGCCGACCAGCCCGCGCCAGCCGGAGCGCAGCTCCCGGGCGCGCGGCCCCACCTGGAAGCTGATGAACTCGGTGCCGGGCAGCTCGATCAACGGCGCGAAGTCGGCCAGGCGGCAGGAGCGTTCGCTGTCCCTTGCGTGCGCCGGATTCCCGCCCCAGACGATGCCGATCCGAAACCGGCGGGCCGGCGGCAGGAGCGGCCGCGGCCGCTTGCCGGCAGGCAGATAGGGGCAGGCCTCCGGAATCGAGTCGAGGTCCGTTCCCAGGACGCCGGGCACATCCAGCAGTGAGCAGATCCAGTCGGTCGGCGGATAGGGGCCGTCGCCTGGCACCACCCGGTGCACGCCGGGGAGCCGCCGCAGCAGACGGACCAGTCGCGGCGGACAGTAGAGCGACACCTGCGCGCCGCGCTCGGCCAGCAGCGGCGCGAACCGCACGAACTGGATCACGTCGCCCAGCCCCTGCTCGCCGTAGAGCAGGATCGACTGCCCGTCGAGATCCTGCCCCTCCCAGTCCCGGCCCTCGACACCCATCGCCCGCCACGTCCGGTGCCGGCGGCGCCACCGGAAATCCGGCCAGGCCGCGGCGTAGCGGCCCGCCAGGAAGTTGGCGCGGGCCCGCCCGAGCCGCGCGTCGAGATGGTCCGGATCGACCGCCAGGGCCGCGTCGCAGCATTCCAGCCCGGCAGCGAGGCGGCCCTGGTCGATCAGGCTCTGCCCCAACGCCGCGAGCACCGCCGGCGAGCGCCGATCCTCTGCCGCGGCGGCGCGCAACTGCCGCTCGTCCTCCGCGTACTGTCCCAGCGCGGACAGGGCGTGGTGCAGATCCGCGCGGTAGACCGACGGCGGCGGGCCGAGCGCGATGGCGCGCCGGTAGGCGGCGGCGGCGGCCCGCACGTGCCGCAGGTTCCAGAGCGCCCGGCCCAGCGCATGGTAGAGCCTGGCGTTGTCGGGATGCCGGTCGAGCGCCGCCCGGTAGTGATCGACCGCCTCCTCGAAGCGCTCCAGCCTGAGGAGCGCGGCGCCGCAGGCAATCGCGGCGGGCAGGTGGCCCGGCTCGCGAGCGAAGGCCGCGCGGTACCGTGCGAGGGCGCCCTCCGCGTCGCCCGCGTCGGCGAGGGCGTTGCCGAGGTTGTAGTTGAGATCGACGAGCTCCGGGCACAGGCGCACCCCCTCGCGCAGCACCGCCAGGGCCTCGTCGCTGCGACCCAGCTTCCGCAGCGCCACGCCCAGGTTGGACCAGCAGGCGCCGGCCCCGGGATGCTGCGCCAGGATGGCCCGGTAGGCGTCGACGGCCGCGTCGAGCTGCCCGTCCGCGTGCAGCCGGATCGCTCGGCCGATGTCACGGCGGGCAGCCTCCGGCAGACCGCTGCGCAGCGGCGGCCGTCCGGCGGCCACGGCGCGCTGCGACGGCCCCGTCATCGGCCGCGTTCGTCCAGCGGCGTGAACGGCTGCGGGTGCTCCGGCCCGACGTACTCGGCGCGGGGCCGGATGAGGCGGTTGTTGGCGTACTGCTCGAGGACGTGCGCCGTCCAGCCCGCGACGCGGCTGACGGCGAAGATGGGCGTGAACAGATCGACCGGGATCCCGAGCAGCGCGTAGGTCGACGCCGAGTAGAAGTCGACGTTCGCATCGATCTGCGTCGCCTCCTTCATCACCGCCTCGATGCACCGCGACATCTCGTGCAGGCGGGTCCGTCCGGCGCGCTCCCCCAGCTCGCGCGACATCCGCCGCAGGTGCGTGGCGCGCGGATCCGCGGTCCGGTACACCCGGTGCCCGAAGCCGGGCACCTTGACCTTGCGGGCCAGCATGTCCCGGATGACGCGCTCCACGCGCTCGTCGTCGGCATCCTCGCCGATCTCCGTCAGCAGCTTCATGACCGCGGCGTTGGCGCCGCCGTGCAGCGGCCCCTTGAGCGCACCGATGCCGGCGACCACGGCCGAGTGGACGTCGCTCAGCGTGGCGGCGGTCACGCGCGCGGCAAACGTGGAGGCGTTCAGCTCGTGGTCGGCGTGCAGGATGAGCGCCACGTCGAACGCGCGCGCCGCCACCGCGCTCGGACGCTCGCCGCCGAGCATGAGCAGGAAGTTGGCGGCGTGGCCGAGCGCGGGATCCGGCTCGATCGGGCTCCCGCCAGCCGCCACCCGGCCGCAGGCCGCCACGACGCTGCCGAGCTGGGCCGTCAGGCGCACCGCCTGGCGATAGCGGGCCGCGGGCGAAGCGTCGCCCGCCTCGGGGTCGAAATGTGCCAGCGCCGAGGTCAGCGTCCGCAGGGCGTCCATCGTGTTGCCCGGCGGCAGCGACCGAATCAGCCGCCGCAGCGGCTCGGACAGCGGACGCGCGCTCGCGAGCTGCGACTGCAGGTCCCCCAGCTCGGCCCGCGTGGGCAGGCGCCGGTGCCACAGGAGGAAGCACACCTCCTCGAACGTGGCGTGCTCGGCGAGGTCGTGAATGTCGTGCCCGCAGTACGCGAGCACGCCGCGCGCCCCGTCGAGATGGCAGATGGCCGACGAGGTCGCGACGACGCCCTCGAGGCCGCCCTTCGCCGGCGCGGCTGGCGCAGTCATCCGGTCAGAGCCTACTACCCGCCCCGAAGCGCGGGCAACCCGGCTCGCGGAGTTTCTTGAAAAACGGAATATAGTCTCATGATTTTCGAGAATTATAATGCCCATGTGCTCATCGCCCGTCCGGGACCTGTCGCGCGTGTCCATGACGCGTTCTCCGTGCACGCTGCGGCGGCCCTGACCGGGCCGCGCCAGTGCGGGAAGACGACGCTCGCACGCATGATCGCGGCAGACTCGTCCGCGAGCACGTACTTCGATCTGGAGGCAGCGGTCGACCGCCGCCGGCTTGCGACGCCGGAGCAGACGCTGCGGCGCCTCACGGGGCTCGTGGTCATCGACGAGGTCCAGCGGTCGCCGGCGCTCTTGGAGACCGTGCGGGTACTCGTCGATCGTCCGGACAACGCCGCACGGTTCCTCCTGCTCGGCAGCGCTTCGCCGTCCCTCATCACCGGCGTGTCGGAATCGCTCGCCGGCCGCGCGGGCCTCGTCGATCTGGCCGGATTCGACCTGCAGGAGGTGGGCGCGGAGAGCTGGCAGACGCTCTGGCTCCGCGGCGGCTTTCCCCGCTCCTATCTCGCGCGGGACACGAAGAGGTCCGCACTGTGGCGCGACAGCTTCGTGCGCACGTTCCTGGAGCGCGACGTTCCGCAACTGGGAATCACCATCCCGGCGGAAACGCTGCGCCGCTTCTGGACGATGATCGCCCACTATCACGGCCAGACCTGGAACGCGGCGGAGTTCGCGCGCGCCCTGGGGGCAGGCGAGGCCACCGCCCGGCGCTACCTCGACATCCTGGCCGGCGCGTTCATGGTGCGCGTCCTGCCACCCTGGTTCGAGAACCTGAAGAAGCGACAGGTCAAGTCGCCCAAGCTCTACGTGCGGGACTCCGGCGTCCTGCACACCCTGCTGGGCCTGGCTCGGGAAGACGAAGTGGCCGGCCATCCGAAGGTCGGCGCATCGTTCGAGGGATTTGCGATAGAGCAGTTGCTGGCAGCGTTCGGGACACACAATGCGTATTTCTGGGCCACGCATGCCGGGGCGGAACTGGACCTGCTCGTGACCGTGTCCGGAAAACGCTACGGCTTCGAATGCAAGCACGCCGACGCGCCCGGAACCACCAGGTCGATGCGCGTCGCGCTCGATGATCTCGCGCTCGAGCGCCTGTGGATCGTTTACCCCGGCGACGAGGCGTACGACCTGGACGACAGAATCGCGGCCCTCCCGATAGCCGACGTGCCACACCTGGCCGCGTCGCTGGAGCGCCGCCCGGCGCCGTGAGCCAGTGCGGGCACGCCAGGTCACCTCAATCCGCAGGGACCTTCCAAACCGACACGGCGCAGACTGGGATAGAGTTCCGACCGTGCCCGGGACCTACGCGCACGCGCTGCCGAAAGGCTTCCGCATCGAGGAGTACGAAATCGTCCGCGTCCTCGGCGCGGGCGGCTTCGGCATCACCTACCTCGCGTTCGACCACGAGCTCGACGGGCCGGTGGCGCTGAAGGAGTACTGGCCGACCGGCTGTGCTACGCGTAGGGACGCGCTCCGCGTGATAGCGCCCTCATCCAGCCGCGAGCTCTACCGTTGGGGCCTCACTCGATTCAAGGAGGAAGCACAGGCGCTTCACAAACTCAGGCACCCCAACGTAGTCCGCGTGAATCGCCTTCTCGAAGCGCACGGCACGGCCTACATCGTGATGGAGTACGTTGAGGGCGAGCCCCTCGCCGACTTCTTGGAGCGGCACGGATCGCTGTCGGCCTCCACATGGCAGCCATGGCTGGATCGGTTGCTGGACGGGCTGGCGCACGTCCATGGACAGGGGTACCTGCACCGGGACATCACTCCGAGAAACATCGTGATTCGTGCGGCCGATGGCGAGCCCGTGCTCATCGACTTCGGCTCAGCCCGAGCCGCGGCCGCAGGACAGACACAGACGCAGATGGGAACGCGAGGGTATGCGCCAATCGAGCAGTATTCGAGCGAGACGACGCAAGGCCCCTGGACCGACATCTACTCGCTCGCAGCCGTGTCATATAGGGTGCTGACCGGCGACCTGCCGCCCGAGGCTCCAAGCCGAATGCTCAACGATGAGTACGAGCCTCTCGCTGCGGCAGTTGACTCTGCCAACCAGGCGTGGCTTGCGGCGCTTGACCACGGGTTGGCACTGCGACCGGAGGAGCGGCCACAAGCGCTGGACACGTGGCGCACGGAACTGCGCCGTGCGAGCGATGTGCAGCACTCGGCTCCCGCCCCCTTGGATCGGGCGGCCGTAGCGGCACTCATGGTAGCCGCTTCGATACAGGCCGACTTGCAGGCCCTGACAGAGCTACGAGAGGCAGCCGAAGACGGGTCCGCGGAGGCTCAAGTCGTCCTCGGCGGGATGTACGCCGACGGAAACGGCGTGCCGCAAGACGACGTAGCCTGGAAAATTCACCACGGCCCCGTCCGCGGTAGAGACACAAGAGCCTCCGTGTGCTAAAACGCTGTTGCCCACAAACGTTTTTGGCACAACGGAGGCTCTTGCGTGACGAACGCCACGATACCACAGACTGTTCGGTTCCCGGATCTGTTCGACAAGCCGCTCGTGGCCACCTTCGACCGCGAGCAGACGAGTTCGGATGGCGGGGCCGTGTTGCTCAAGGCGGCCGAGCGGGTGTATGGCTTGGTCAAGGCGTTCGCCCGCTGTCTGGTGGATGAACGCGCGCCGGAGAAGATTCGGCACACGCTCGAGGACCTGGTCGGCCAGCGGGTCTTCGGGATTGCCTGCGGCCATCCCGACGGCAATGATGCCGACCATCTCGCCGACGATCCGATCCACAAGCTGCTGCTGGGACGCGACCCGGTGGCCGGGGGGCGGCTGGCGTCGCAACCGACGATCTCGCGGTTTGAGAACGACGCGGGCCGCTCGGCCCTCTATCGGATGGGGCGTGAGTTGGCGGCGAGCGTCATCGAGCGGCATCGGCGCCGACTGGGCGGGCGGGCGCGACGCATCACGATCGATCTGGACCCGACCGACGACCGGACGCATGGCGCGCAGCAGTTGACGTTTTTCAACAGCTACTACGACAGCTGGTGTTACCTCCCGTTGCTGGCCTTCGTGCGCTTCGACCGCGAGGTCGAGCAGTATCTGTGCGCCGCTGTGCTGCGGCCGGGCAAGGCGGTGGCTGCCGACGGGACGCTGGGGGTGTTGTCTCGGTTGCTCCCGCTACTGCGCTGCGCGTTTCCGCGGGCGCGCTTGCTCGTCCGGCTCGACGGGGGCTTTGCCACCCCGGAAATCTTCGACTTTCTCGACGCCGAGCCGCGGCTCGACTACGTCGTGGCGATGGCCAAGAACGCCGTCCTGCTGCGGCACGCCGCGTCCGCCCTGGTCGAGGCGCGGGCCAAGAGCGCGCACGACGACCAGACGGCGCACGTCTACACCGACACCCGTTGCTATCGAGCGGGCACGTGGGACCATGAGCGCCGTGTCGTGATCAAAGCCGAAGTCGTGCGGCTCGCCGGCCGCGAGCCGCGCGACAATCCGCGCTTCGTCGTCACCAATCTGCGCCAGACGCCGCGCTTTATCTACGAGAAGATCTACTGTGCCCGCGGCGATATCGAGAACCGCATCAAGGAGTTGCTCGACGGCCTGCAGATCGACCGTACGAGCTGCTGCAAGTTCTGGGCGAACCAGTTGCGCGTCTTCCTGACGGCCGCCGCCTACGTGCTCATGCAGGAACTCCGCTTGCGCGCCGCACGCACCGCCTGCGCCCGCACGCAGGTGACGTGGCTGCGCGACCGGCTGCTCAAACTCGGCGTTGACGTCCGCCGCTCTGTCCGCCGCCTCGTCCTGCATCTGCCGCGGGCGACGCCATACCTCGATGCTTGGCGCCACATCGCCCTCGCCCTTGGCGCGCGCGCCGGGTAGCCTGTCCTCCTGCCGTCTGCCAGCCAAATCCCACAGCCGCTCTCACGCGCCCCAGCCGGCGGCGCTGTCGTTGCCGCGCGCTGCGGGCACGCCGTCACCCTGCCACGGCGGCTCAACCACGCCGCAACCTGCCGCCGACACAGTCCGCAGGCTGCGCTCGTCCGACAATCAGACCCCACCCGTGACCGATTCGACAGCCTCACGAATAATGCAGGGTAGAGGCAGTGGCCTGGTATCGCAGGGCCGCCGACCGGGGTTTCGCGGAGGCTCAGTTCAACCTTGGCTTCATGTATGCACAGGGAAAGGGCGTGCCGCGAGACGAAAAGCAAGCGGCGGGATGGTATCGCAAGGCGGCGAACCAGGGAGACGTGGCCTCGCAGTACATCCTCGGCACCATGTACGAGACAGGACTCGGCGTGACGCGGGATGATACGCAAGCAGCGGCTTGGTACAGCAGAGCAGCTGTCCAGGGAGACGTGACGGCGCAGTGCAACCTCGGCGCTATGTATGAGCGAGGGCGAGGTGTAGCGCGGGACGACCGGCAGGCGGCAGCATGGTATTACCAAGCGGCCGAGCAAGGGGACGCTGGCGCTCAGCACAGCCTCAGCGTCATGCGCAGTCAGGGCAGGGGTGTACCGCGGGACGACAAGCAAGCGGTGGCATTGTTGCACCAAGCAGCAGAGCAGGACCATGCTGCGGCGCAGATAGCCCTGGGAAGGATGTACGCGGCGGGACGGGGAGTGCCGACCGACCACACCAAGGCGGTGGCCTGGTTTCGGAAGGCAGCCGACCAAGGGCATGCAGAGGGGCCATGCCTCGTCGGCGTGGCGTATGACCAAGGTAGTGGAGTAGTCGCAGACCACGCGAAGGCAGCGGCATGGTACCGTAGAGCGGCTGATCAGGGTTACGCTGCGGCGCAGTATTGCCTCGGGGTAATGTACGTCGCGGGCCACGGAGTCTCGGAGGACGCCGCGGAAGCGATTAGGTGGTTTCGCAAGGCGGCCGACCAAGGCCTCGCGCCGGCTCAGCACTCCCTCGGCCTAGCGTATGAATTGGGAAGAGGCGCACCGGCGAATGCGGCGGTGGCGGTTCGATGGTACGGGAAGGCGGCCAAGAAGGGAGACCAAAACGCGCAATTTAGTCTCGCGACCATGTATGAACAGGGGAAGGGTGTGCCTGAGGATCCGGTCCAAGCCGCAGCATGGTACCGCAAGGCTGCCGAACAGGGAAATGCCTCGGCACAGCACAACCTCGGCAACATGTATGATCGGGGAGAAGGCGTCTCTGCGGATCCTGTGCAAGCCGCAGCATGGTATCGCCGGGCCGCAGACCAGGACCACGCACCTTCACAATTCAACCTCGGGATCATGTATGCGCTGGGCGAAGGGGTGCCGGCAGATGCTGTGCAGGCAGCAGCATGGTATCGCCGGGCGGCGGAGCAGGGCCATGCGGAGGCCCAGTTCAACTTGGGCAACATGTATCTCCGGGGGGAGGGCGTGCCGGAAGATGCCGTGCAGGCAGCGTTCTGGCATGGTCGGGCGGCCGATCAGGGGCTCGCGGAGGCACAGTTCACGCTCGCGATTACATACATCCAGGGAGAGGGAGTGCAGCAGGATGCCGCATTGGCCGCGGTATGGTACCGTCGGGCCGCTGATACTGGGCACGCCGCCGCCCAGTTTGCTCTCGGCCGCCTGTATGTCCGCGGGGCGGGTGTGCCGCCGAATCGGTCGGAAGCCGCGGCTTGGTTCCGACGCGCCGCCGAGCAGGGCCACGCAGACGCCCAGTTCGCCCTTGGCGGAATGCACCTCTTCGGCGAGGGCGTCCTTCAGGACTCCGTCCAAGCCGCAGCATGGCTTCGTCAAGCTGCCGAACAAGGTCATGCCGCGGCACAACTCCTGCTCGGTGGAGGAAAGGGGAAGTACTCGCCAAGTCGTGATCGTGATGGGGTCGATTGATGCAGAGACAACTGAATGGAACGTGAGATTCCGCCCGGCGGCGACGCTCCGGAAACCGAAACCCTCGGCCTGACGCGCATCAGGTTCGAGCAGTTCACGGCCTTCGAATCGCTCAATCTCGAGTTGAGCCCGGGGGTCAACGTGTTCATCGGTGCCAATGGTACTGGCAAAACCCACCTCCTGAAGGCCGCGTACGCGGCATGCGACATCACCAGGACAGGGTTCAGCTTCGCCGAGAAGCTGACGAACGTGTTCCTGCCCACGGGGCGAGTGATCGGGCGGCTGGTCAAACGCAGGGAAGGCGGCGCGCGCGGGTCAATCGAGCTCTGGCGCGGAGATCGGAAGCTGCGCATCTCCTTCTCCAACCGCTCCGCGAAGCCCTCCGGGGCCAGGGTCACCGGCCGCCGCGGATGGTCTGAAGAACCGATCGAGAGCGTCTTCATTCCGGTCAAGGAGATGCTGTCGAACGGCCCCGGGTTCCTGTCTCTCTACAGGCAGCGGGAAATCCACTTCGAGGAAATCTACACAGACACTCTGATCCGCGCCCACCGGCCGCCCCTGCGCGAACCGGTGGACAAGCGGCGCAAGCGGGTGTTGCGAAAGCTGGAGGCCGCTGGAGAGAAGACAGCAGTCAAGAACGAGGAGTTCTTTCTTGCGAGCAGGCGCGGGAACCTGGAGTTCACGTTGCTTGCGGAGCGCCTGCGCAAGCTGGGCCTGCTGTGGCTTCTCGTGCAGAACGGTACGTTGGGCAGAGGATCCATGCTCTTCTGGGACGAGCCGGAGACGAATCTGAGCCCGCAGTTGCGCCACGTGCTTGTCAGCGTCCTGCTACAGCTCCAGCGACTGGGCGTTCAAGTCCTCATTGCAACGCACGATTACTCCGTTCTCAAGGAACTCGATCTCCTCACGACCGGCGACGACGATCTCCCGTTCCATGCCTTCTACTACGAAGGGCCGGATGACCTGTTCGTGTGCGAAACCGCCCGCAGCCCTTCAGTTCACCTTCGGTGATGATTGGCAGGCCGAACGGTTCGACCAACCTGGAGCGTCGTGGCCGAAGGGGATGTCTCCGGTCGACTTCATCGCCGAGGGACAATCCGAGGTCGTGCTCTTGGAGATCAAGGACCCGCTGGCAGCAGGGGTGCCAGTCGCAAACCGGCAGGCGTTCGTCCGGAGCATGCAGACCACGGAGTTGACACGCGAACAGCTCGTGCCGAAGGCGCGCAGTTCGTACAGCTTCCTGCATCTGCTGGCGCGTGACCAGAAACCGATGCGGTACGTCGTCGTCATCGGCGCGGAGCGCCTATCCATCCAACCGGCACTGCTCATGCACCTGACCGACCGCGTGCGAGCCGGCGTGCGAGCGGAGGCCGGCACAACGTGGAAACGCAAGCACATTTCCGATTGCGTTGTCGTGCCGATCGAGAGCGTGGCCAAGGCGCTCTCCGGTTGTTCGGCACGCCGCATCGCATGCTGACACGACACGGTCGACGACAGCGGCAGGATTGTGGTTGGCGTTGCAGCAAACAGAGTCATGAGCTCGATTGAATCGCGCGAGCGCACTCTGCTGCCCGCCGCCGTCTGGCTGGCCCCGGCGACCATGCTGCTCGTCGCGCTCGCCGATCTGCCGTACGGCTTCTACACGCTCCTGCGGGTGGTCGTCTGCGCAGCAGCCGTGCTGCTCGTCTTCCACGAGTACGACCTTCGCGGCGATGCCTCCGGTTGGACGGTCGTGCTCACGGGCATGGTCATCCTATTCAATCCGCTGTTCCCGGTCGGTCTGCCGCGCGAGCAGTGGGCGCCCATCGATGCGAGCTGCGCCATTGTCCTGGTGATTCACTACCTGGTCTGCAGACGGCTGGCGGCGACGGCACCCGTTACGCCAACCTCGGCATCGTCGCCACGGCCCTCAGGCAAGCCAGCGGGGTCGCCGCTTGAGCGCCGGCGGCCGGTGGACGGCCGCAGCGGCGTCGAAGCTCTCGTGCACGGTGAGAGCGTGCGCGTGGCGAGCTCCGAGGACCCGGACGCCAGGCGGCGAGTTCGGCCGTCCAGCAGGTCGGCGCGCCCGGCGAGTGTCCGCAGTGATCAGGACCACGACTCGACTGCGCTACGCGCAGGCACCCGGTTGCAGGAATATGAGATCGTCCGCGTGCTCGGCGCCGGCGGCTTCGGCATCACCTACCTCGCGTTCGACCACCGCCTGCATGGACCGGTTGCGATCAAGGAGTACTTCTACGCCGGTCTGGCAGCCCGCGACAGCGGCGGCGCCGTCGCACCCGGCTCGACGAGCAAGGCAAACGAGTTCGAGTGGGGCCGCGCCCGCTTTCTCGAAGAGGCGCGCCTTCTCGCCCGGCTCGACCATCCCAACATCGTGCGAATTCGGCGCTGTTTCGAGGCGAACAAGACGGCCTACATCGTCATGGACTACGTCGAAGGGGCGTCGCTGGCGGCCGTGCTCGAGGAGCATGGCAGACTGACGCCGGCGCAATGGCGGCCCTGGATGGAGGCGCTGCTCGACGGCTTGGAGCACGTCCACCGCCTCGCCTACCTGCACCGGGACATCAAACCAGCGAACATCGTGATTCGCGCGGAGCCGACCGGCACGACAAGTCCCGTGCTCATCGATTTCGGCTCTGCACGCCGCGCCGCCGCCGAGAGGACACGCCACCTGACAGCTGTTCACACGCCCGGCTATGCGCCGATCGAGCAGTACTCGTCGTCGAGCCGGCAGGGGCCAGCCACGGACATCTATGCGCTCGCTGCCGTCTCGTACCGGGTACTGGCTGGCGAGCCGCCGCCCGGCGCCGCGGACCGGATGGTCAAGGACGACTACCGGCCGCTGGTGGCGCGGATGCAGCGCCCTGGCGACCACTTTCTCGCGGCAATCGATCGCGCGCTGGCGCCGCTCGCCACCGACCGGCCTCAGAGCATCGCCGTGTGGCGCGCGAAACTGGCAGGCGAGAAGCCGGGAAAGGCAAGTGCGCCCAACGCAGGGGATGGCTGCGATTCCGGCATCACGCTTGCGCGCCCGCCGTCCCCTTGGCCCGCAGCAACCGCCGCGATAGGGAAGCTGTTCGCAGCAGCCAAGCAGGGCGACGCGCCAGCGCGCGCGCGGCTACAGACAGAGGCTGAGCAGGGAAGCACCGCGGCGCAGAACTGCCTTGGCCTGCTGCACTTTCGGGGACAGGGCGTGCACGAAGATGCCAAGCAGGCCGTGGAATGGTTCCAAAAGGCGGCCGAGCAAGGGCATGCGGCGGCGCAGAACAACCTCGGCGTGCTGTACTGCCGAGGGGACGGCGTGCCGGCCGACGAGGCGCGAGCCGCAGAATGGTACCGGAGGGGTGCAAGAGCCGGCCTCGTCGAAGCGAGACTCAATCTCGACCGGCTACGAAAACAGGGGATCGCCGGGGAGCGAGGCAGGGCGTATGTGATGACGGATGGCGTCCAGTCCTCATCGCCGCCGGCCCGTTAGCACACAACTCCGTCTCCCGCCGACGGCACCTGCAATATACTCGGCGCCATGCCCGGGTCGAACGACCTGAGTCGGCGGTTGACCGCCTGGGCCGTCGCCCTCATCGGCGCGCTCGCCTTCATAGCCGCGACCAGCCTGATCCTGACCGACGGCCGCCTCGCCGCCTTCCTGCTCGACCGCAACTCGACCGTGTTCGACTATCCGTTCACCATCCAGAACCTCATGTGGCTCGTCTTCTTCGGCGCGCTGGGCGAGGTGGCGGTGCGCTATCGGCGGGCGAGCGTCGAAGCGGAACAGATCCGGAAGCGCCTGCTACCCGAGGACGACGCGACGATGCTGCGCCTTGGGGACCTCGGAGCCATCCGCTCCCGCGTTCGTGGCCAGGAGGAATTCTTCCTGCAGCGGTTGATCACACGCTGCATCCTGCAGTTCCAGAGCTCGAAGTCGACCGAACGGGCCAATGCGCTGCTGACGTCGTCGCTCGATCTGATGCAGCACGAGGTGGACACTCGGTACAGCGCGCTCCGATACCTGGTCTGGGTGATTCCCACCATCGGATTCATCGGCACCGTGGTCGGCATCGCGGCGGCATTGAACCAGGCCGGCGCCGCGGACGACTATCAGGATCCCGCGCTGCTCGGTGAGCTCACCCGGAGCCTGGGCGTAGCCTTCTACACCACGATGCTGGCGCTGATGCAATCGGCCGTGCTCGTGCTCGCCCAGAACGTGACCCAGGCACGTGAGGAAGGCGCCTTGAATCGGTCCGGCCAGTACTGTCTCGACAACCTGATCAATCGGCTCTACGAGAAGTGAAGGATCTCGCCATGCCTGTGTATCGAACCCCGGACGGGCGCATCGTCGAGGAGAAAACCAGCGTGCCGCTGCCCGGTTCCGGCACCGGCGACGACGCATCCGGCGTCGACGAGACGACCGCGACGCGCAAACCCGCCGCGGACCGGACCGGAGCCGGCCGGCGCGCGCCAGGACGATACGACGAGAAGACAGTCGTCCGCAGGCCGAGCCCTGGCGCCCGAGACGCGAGGGCGTCGGACGGCGGCCACGACCGGACGCGCCTCGTCGGAGCGATACCGGCGAGCGACGCACCGGAGGCGGACGAGATCGATCCGGTCTCGGGCTGGTTCGTCGTGATCGAAGGTCCCGGCAAGGGGCGGGACGTCCGGATCGGAGCCGGCCGCAACGACCTGGGGCGGACGTCGGACAACCGCATCGCCCTGCCGTTCGGCGACACGCGGATATCCCGTAGGGGCCATCTCTGGGTCACCTATGACCCCCTGCGCCGGACCTTCTCGGTCGCGCCCGGCGAGCAGAGCACCAACCTGGCGCATCTGAACGGCGTCGCCATCGACACGCGCCAGCCGCTCGAGGACGGCGCCACGATCACCATCGGGCGGACCACCCTGCGCTTCGTGGCGTTCTGCGGCGACCGCTTCCACTGGTCCGATGCCGCCGACTGATCTCTCCCCGCAGGAAATCGTTCTCCTGGCGACCACGGCGGCGTTCGGTGCACTGCTGCTAGCGGTGACGCTGCAGCTCCCGGTCGTGATGCTGGTCGGCTGGTGGCGGCGCTGGCCGTCATCCCGTCCGAGCGGATGCTCGGTTGCGCCCGTGCGCCGCGCTGGCGGGCAGATCGTCGGGGCGCGGGAGATGCAGGAGGACGAGATCGGCTTCATCGACAGCCCGGTGCTCGATCCCGGCGGTCCGCATCCCGTGGCGATCGTGGCGGACGGGATGGGAGGACATGCCGGCGGCGAAGTGGCCAGCCGGGTCGCCGTGCGCGCGTTCGTGGAAGCGTACGCGCCGGAAGGCCGGGTGGCGGATCGGCTGCGCGCCGCGCTCGGCTGCGCCAACGAGGCGATCGGGCATGCAATCGGCAGCGATCAGGCGCTCGACGGCATGGGCACGACGCTGGTGGCCGCCGCGCTCACCACAGACGGGCTGGAGTGGATCAGCGTCGGAGACTCCCGGCTGTGCCTCTATCGCGCCGGGCGGCTCAAGCGGCTCAACGCGGACCACTCGATGGCGCCGGTCATCGCTGCCATGCGCGAGATGGATCCCGAGGCGGCGGACGGAATGAAGGCGCACGAGCTCCGCTCGGCGCTGGTCGGACGCACCATCGCCAAGATCGACACGTCGGCGACGCCGGAGCGACTGCAGCCCGGCGATCTGGTGCTGCTGGCCAGCGACGGCCTCGACACCCTGGACGACGAGGAGGCGGCGGCGATCATTGCGGCACGCCGGAGCGACGGCCTGGAGGCAGTCAAGGACGCGCTGCTGGCCGCCGTGGACGCGCACGGCTCGGCAACGCAGGACAACGCGACCGTCGCACTGCTGGAGGCGCCGGAGGATCCGGCGCGCGGGGCGCGGATGTAGACTCCGAACCGTGTCCGAGACGCACGCCCATGCGCTCCCGGCAGGCCATCGCATCGGGGAGTACGAGATCGTTCGCGTGCTCGGCGCCGGTGGATTCGGCATCACCTACTTGGCGTTCGACCACCACCTGAACGGACCGGTCGCCATCAAGGAGTACTTCTACGCCGGCCTGGCGGCCCGCGACAGCGACGGCACGGTCGCGCCCGGGTCCGCGAGCAACGCGGCCGGATTCGACTGGGGCCGCGACCGGTTCCTCGACGAGGCGCGCCTCCTCGCCCGGCTGGACCACCCCAACGTCGTGCGAGTGCGTCGCTGTTTCGAGGCCAACAACACCGCCTACATCGTCATGGAGTACGTGGAGGGCGAGTCGCTGGCCGCGTTTCTGGAGCGACACGGGCGACTGACGCCGGCGCAGTGGCGGCCCTGGCTGGACGCCCTGCTCGCCGGCCTCGAGCACGTCCACGGCCGCGACTACCTGCACCGCGACATCAAGCCGGCGAACATCGTGATTCGCGCGGACGCGGCGGGCGGGAGCAGGCCGATGCTGATCGACTTCGGGGCCGCACGCCGCGCAGCCGCCGAGAAGACGCGCCACCTCACCGCCGTCCACACGGCCGGCTACGCGCCGATCGAGCAGTACTCGACCACGAGCCGACAGGGCCCGGCGACCGACATCTACGCGCTCGCGGCCGTTTCGTACCGGGCGCTGGCAGGCGAGCCGCCGCCCGATGCGGCGGACCGGATGATCGAGGACGGGTACCGACCGCTGGTCCAACGCCTGTCGTGCACCGGCGACCGGTTCCTGACTGCCATCGACCGGGCGCTGGCGCCACGCGCCGCGGATCGGCCGCAGAGCATTGCAGAGTGGCGCGCGGAGCTGCACGAGACACGCCGCACAACGTGGATTCAAGCGGTGATCTCGACCACACGGCACAAGCTCGGCCTGATGTACCGCCACGGCAATTGTGTCGCCCAAAACTATTCGAAGGCAGCGGCCTGGTTTCGCAAGGCCGCCGCGCAGGGCCATGCAAGCGCGCAGCACGACCTCGGCGTCCTGTACTGCCGGGGCGAGGGTGTCGCACAGGATGACTCGAAGGCGCTGGAGTGGTTCCGAATGGCCGCCGAGCAGGACCATGCGGGCGCGCAGTACCGCCTCGGCAGAGCCCACAACTTCGGCAAAGGCGTCGCTCAGGATCACTCCGAAGCAGTGACGTGGTTTCGCAAGGCCGCCGAGCAGGGCTATGCGGACGCGCAGCACGACCTCGGTGTCCTGTACTGCCGGGGCGAGGGTGTCGCACAGGACGACTCGAAGGCGGTGGAGTGGTTCCGAATGGCCGCCGAGCAGGACCATGCGGGCGCGCAGTACCGCCTCGGCAGAGCCCATAGCTTCGGCAAAGGCGTCGCTCAGGATCACTCCGAAGCAGTGACGTGGTTTCGCAAGGCCGCCGAGCAGGGCTATGCAGACGCGCAGTACAACCTCGGCCTCATGTACGACCTCGGCATTGGTGTCGCACAGGATGACTCGGAAGCAGCGGAGTGGTATCGCAAGGCCGCCGAGTCGGGCCGGGCCGACGCACAGTACGCCCTCGGCCTCATGTACGGCGCCGAGAGAAGTGTTGCGCAAGACTACTCGAAGGCGGTGGAGTGGTTCCAGAGGGCCGCCGACCAGGGGCATGCGGATGCGCAGTACCTCCTCGGCGAGATCTATGACCGCGGCGAGCGTGTCACTCGCGAATGCGCGACGGCAGCAGAGTGGTACCGCAAGGCCGCCGACCAAGGACATGCGGACGCCCAGTACAACCTCGGGTGGATGTATGAGAAGGGCGAAGGCGTCACGCAGGATGTCTCGGAGGCGGTGGTGTGGTATCGCGAGGCCGCCGACCGAGGTCATGCGGGCGCGCAATGCCGCCTTGGCTCGATGTACTACCGCGGCGACGGCCTCGCGCAGGACTACTCGGAGGCCGTGGCCTGGTTCCGAAAGGCCGCCAACCAGGAACACTCGGACGCGCAGTACAACCTCGGTCGCATGTATCGCGTCGGCAGAGGGACCGCGCAGAATGCCTTGGAGGCGATGGCGTGGTATCGCAAAGCCGCCGACCAGGACCATGCGGATGGGCAGTACCACCTCGGTGAGATGTACGACCGCGGCGAGGGTGTCACTCGCGAATGCGTGACGGCAGCAGAGTGGTACCGCAAGGCCGCCGATCAAGGACATGCGGACGCGCAGTACAACCTCGGCTGGATGCATGAGAAGGGCGAAGGCGTCGCGCAGGATGTCTCGGAGGCGGTGGTTTGGTATCGCAAGGCTGCAGAGCAAGGCCACAAACTAGCGCTTGACCAGCTCAACTATTTGGAATAACGCCTTGCTCAGGAATGCTCGACGTAATTGGTTACCGGGTTGCGGCCTCGGATCCATTTATTTGGATTGTACTTTTAGCGAAGATATGGCATAAGTAGTGTGTGCGACGACATGCTGACGGGCAGGAGGCAGCCAAGGCCCCGCGGCCCGACCGGACCGAGCACCTGCGCCGCGACCTTGAGCGCTCCGAGGGCGAACGGCAGCGGCTCGAGCGCGAGGTCACGCGGCTGCACAAGCGCAACAAACGGCTGGAAGACGACAATGCGCGGCTCAAGCGGGAGCTCGACGCGGCCCGTCGGGCGGGTTGTCGCCAAGCGGCGCCGTTCGCGAAACCGCTCAGCGGTGCGCCGAAGCGGCCGGGCCGCCGAGCCGGCGCCGCGTATGGCGTGGCGGCGCGCCGCCGGGCGCCGGCACGGGTCGATGAACGGCATCGCGTTCCCCTGCCGCCGGCCTGCCCGGACTGCGGCGGGGTGCTGCAACCGAAGGGTGTGGCCACCCAGGTGCAGGAAGAGTTGCCGGTCCCGCGCGTGGTCGTCCGTCAGTTCGAGGTGGCGATTGGCGCCTGCCGGGCGTGCGGGCGCCGGGTGCAAGGCCGGCATCGGTTGCAGAGCTCCGATGCGCTCGGGGCGGCCGGGGTGCAACTCGGCCCGCAGCTGGTGGCCTGGGCGGTCATCCTCAACAAGCAATTGGGGTTGTCGTTCGGCAAGGTGGCGACCTTGCTGCGACAGCACTACGGCGTGACGGTCAGCCGTAGCGGACTGGTCCGCGCCGTCGACCGGGCCGGCCGCCGGGCACAGCCGACCTATGCGGCCCTGCAGCAGCAGCTCC
Source organism: Vicinamibacterales bacterium (assembly GCA_965222265.1). Lineage (GTDB taxonomy): Bacteria > Acidobacteriota > Vicinamibacteria > Vicinamibacterales > UBA8438 > JAAXGX01. Next base: position 1,138,347 of record CBDCTP010000003.1, on the reverse strand, counting down.
GCCGCAGTCGCGTCGTCACGCCCGACGAAACCGGCTGGAAGGTCGCCGGCCGGCTCAACTGGCTGTGGGTGGCGGCAACCCCCCAGACGACCGTCTACCAGATCCAGCCCGGCCGCGGCTATGCGGAGGCCGCCAAGCTGCTCGGGGCCGACTTCGCCGGCGTGCTCGTCCGCGACGGCTGGGCCCCGTATCGCCGGTTCACCGCGGCTACCCATCAGAGCTGTCTCGCGCACCTCTTACGCCGGGCAAAGACGCTGCGAACCGATCATCCGTACAGCCGGGTCGTCGTCCAGATCCAGACCGCCTTGCAACAGGCTCTCCGCCTGCGCGACGAGGCCCGCGCCGCAACCCGCTCGCCCGCCAGCATGGACCACGCCCTCGACGCGTTGGCCACTCGCCTCGCCGAACGCATCGCCCACCCGGGGCCGCTCGCCGACGTCCAACGCTTCGCCAATCACCTCATCACCGAATGGACCGCGCTGTTCAACTTCCTGCGCAACCCCGCCATCGACGCCACCAACTGGCGCGCCGAGCAGGCCATCCGTCCCGCCGTCGTCACCCGCAAAGTCTGCGGCGGCAATCGCTCCTGGCGGGGCGCGCACACACAGCAAATCCTCACCTCCCTCATCCGCACCGCCACCCAGCGCCAGCTTGACCCCCACGCCGTGGTCACCGACCTGCTGCGAACGCCTGCCCCCACCGTCGCACCTGACCTGCAAGGCCCCGCACCGTAGAGTCCACACCCGGTAACCAATTACTGCTCGACGATGACGAACGCAGGCAAGGCGTGCGACAAGGCTGATCGACAACAAACGAACCGAGCGATGGGAAACCTAGCCGACGACGCAAGAAGGGCGAAGACCGGGCGGCTTGCCTGCCTGGCGGCCGCCGTCCTTCTCGCCATCGGCGTGCCGGCACGCAGCACCCAGGCCCAGCCCGACCTGTCGGCCATCGAGGATCACATCGTGGTTGTGCGCGCATTCGACCGGACCCGCATGGCGCTCGGCGACATCGCGGGGCTGGCGGTCGGAAACGGCCTGGTCGTCACGAGCGCCCAGATGCTGCGCGGCGCGGAAGCCGTCGTCGTTGTCACCCCGGGCGGTGCGCAGGAATTCCCGGCGGAGTTGCGCAGTCTCGACGAGCGGTCGGGCATTGCCGTCCTTGCCGCGGAGCAGATGCTCGCAGGCGGCGCCCGCTTCGCCCTGGACAACCCGAATGCGGATCCCGAAGAGGGCGACGTCGTCCATGTCCCCCGGTTCGCGGTGGACGGCTCGCTCGATGTCGTGCCGGCGCGCGGCCTGATTGCCGAGCTGCGCCGCCTGGAGCCCGACCTGCAGGGCGAGCGGGAGCTGCTGCTCTACCGGCACAACGCGGCGGTCACCGCCCGGGAATACGGCATGCCGCTGCTGAACGACTGCGGCGAGGTCGTCGGCATGATCCGCCCCCACCCCGATCTGTCGCTGCGCGACCTGAACGATCGGGTTGGACCCGACGAGTCGACGTTCAGCGTCGCCGGCGCCGAGGCCCGCCGGGCTGTTGCCGAGCTGGGCGTCGAGGCGCAGACAGCCGGCACGCTCTGCCCCGACGCCAACGCCACGGTTGCGCAACAGGCCGCGAGAGCCAGAGAGCTCGAAGACGAGGCACGGCAGGCACGGGAGGCAACGAACACAGCCCGCCGCGAAGCGGAAGAGGCTCGTGCGCGGGCCGCGGAGGCACAACGACGTGCCGCAGCTCTGCAGGCGGACGCGGCGGCGAGCGCGGCCGAACGGGATGCCGCGCGCGAGGACGCCGAGCTCTTGCAGGCCGCCGCCGAAGAGAAAGAAGCGGAGCTGGACGATCTGGAGCGACGCGCCAGTGCCGCCCGCGCGCAGGCACGGGAGGCCGAGCAACGCGTGGCGCGGCTCGAGCAAGAGCGGCTCCGGTTCGTGGGCGCGCTCGTCGCCGGTGCCGTCGTGCTGCTCGCCGTGGGACTCCTCTACTGGCGGCGGCGGAGTCAGTTGGCCGAGTCGGAAGCGGCCCGCCGCGAAACGCAGGACAAGCTCGCAGCAGCCGTCACACCAGCCTCGTTCTCGTGCCTTCTGGAAGGCGAGGACGAGGATGGCCGGAGCGTGGTGCTCAAGATCGACGCCGCGCAACTGGGATCGCCGGAAGGGGTCGTGGTAGGACGCAATCCGGAGCGGGCGGGCGTGGTGCTCGACCATCCGGAAGCGTCGCGCCGACACTTCCGGATGGCGGCAGACGGGGACAATCTCTCCATCGAGGATCTGGACTCGACGAACGGTACCCTCCTGAACGGTACCGCGATCCCTGCGGGCAGACCGGCCCGGCTGTCGCACGGCGACGAGATCGGCGTCGGCGCCGCGGTTCGCCTGACGCTGTCGATCAAGCGGAGCACACGGTGAAACCCGCCCGCCGGGAGATCAACATCTTCAACGTGTCGGCGATCGATCTGTTCGCGTCGGCACTCGGCGCATTCATGATCGTCTCGTTCGTCCTGTTCCCCTATTTCCCCAACACGGGCGACGCACCGACCCCCGCACCGGAACCTCCCGCCGCCCCCCCGCCCCCTGCAGACGACGCGTCGCAGAGGCGGCTTGCGGAGGTCGAAGCGGAACATGCCGGACTCGAGGCCCGCCTGGCCGAAGCGGAGGCTGAACGCGAGGCGCTCCGCAACCGGCTGGTGGACGCGGAAGCGGAACGCGCCGCGGCGCGAGCCCGGGAACGGGAGCTGGAGCAGGCGCTCGCAGAGGCGGAATCGAAGCTGCCGAAGCTGCCGCCGATCGATCTGGTCATCGCCCTCGACACGACCTCCAGCATGACCTACGAGGTCGCGAGCCTCCGGGAAGAAATCGCCGGCTTGGCGGAGCTGCTGGTGAAGCTGACCGAGAACGCGGCCGTCGGATTGATCGACTTCAAGGACCGCTGCGATCCGGGCACGGCGTTGCGCGTTGCGCCGCTCCAGCCCATCGATCGGCGGTCGGTGCGACAACTGGTGGCGTTCGCGCGCTCGATGCAGCCAGGGTCAGACGCCTGCAACAACACGGCCGACGAGGACTACGCCGAGGCGCTTCGGACGGCGGTCAATGCGAGCTGGCGGGCCGGCACGCAGCAACGGTCCATCGTGATGATCTCCGACAATCCCGCGCACGCCGACACGCGTGGGCAGGCAATCGCCGACGCGCGGCGGTTCGCGGGACGGCGCGGCGCGCGGCACACCGTATCGGCCGTGCTTGTGGATACCAGCGAGCTCGGCCCCGCCTATCCCGACACGGCAGCCTTCATGCAGCGCGTCGCCGAGGCGGGCAGCGGCCAGTTCGTGCGCGCGGACGAGCAGGCGTCGCTGTCCGTGACGATCCTGCAGGCTCTCTTCAGCGACTGAAGGGATCGATCAGGACAGGCCGCTCAAGATCGCGCGACGTCCCTGCTATGGCGCACGCTGGTCGATGAGTTGTGGCGCAACCCGCCCGGCGACCGATATTTGTCGCGGGGCGTTGCCCGCGAGGAGGCAGTCATGCGGACACGGATCGCGCTCGTCGTCGGTGTCGGTTGCGTCGGGTTGCTGTTCTTCGTTGGAGCGAACCTGTCGGAGCCACCGGAGGAAACAACGGCAGCGGTCGACGACCTCGGCAGGCTGTCGCAGCAAGAACAGGACCGAGCGTCGCAGGCGCGCCAGGATGCCCGGGGCCGGGGGCCGGAGGGAGAGGCTGCGAAGCATCTGCGCAACGCCGCCGACTGTCTCGACGTCACGCGCGGGAACCTGCTCGCCGTGCTCAGCAGTCCCGGCAGGGAGGAGATCGTCGTCAACGGGGTCGCCCAGGCGTGCGGGCTGGCGTTCATCCAGTACTCGGGAATGTCACGGGAAGCCAGAGCGCTGGTGGAGCAGGCGGTTGGACGAGTCGACATGAACGATCTGGCGCAGGTCGAGAACGAAGAGGAGCTGGACTCCGTGCTCGACAACATCATCGCGGAATACAACCGGGAAGCGGACCAACTCGAAGGTCGGTGAACCTGATGCAGCTACTGGCGTGCGGAGGGCGGCGGTGGGCGGCGGGGCGATCTCAATAGGCGACGATGCGCCCCAGCCCATGGTTCTCGATCTGGCGGCGGATGACCTCGCTGGAGACACCGAACTCGCCGCACAGGTCGTCCACCCGCTCCACCTCCACGAATTCGCCTGGTAGTCGTGCGCGCAGGGACGCGGCCGGAGCCAGCAACTCGGCGGCGAATGCCCGGGACTGCTGCTGTCGATCGGTTACCAGGGAGCTGAGCAGGCCGAGGCCCGGCTGCGATCGGCCCAGGTAGTCGCCCAGGGCACGAGCGCGCAGAAACCGCGTCCCAGACTCGCGCCGGGCAGCCGTGACGCACGACGGCGAGTCAGCCGCCACGAGGCCGTGAATGCGGGTCGACGGGGGCCGCGCATCGTGATGGTCCGCCGCGGGCACGCCGTCGGCGCCGAAATCGAACCTCCCGTCGCCCGCGCCGAGCTGGCGGCGCACCGCCCGGGCGAGCGCATAACCCCTGGTCCAGGGCGCGGCGTTCTTTGGCGCCGGCAGTGCATGACGGACCGGCGCCCAGTCCTTTCCGTTGCCGGCTGCCGCAAGCGCCTCGCGCGCGCCGCCCAGCCACTCGCCGATGCTCCGCAGCGAGTCGTCGCTGGCGTCGGCGCCGGCCAGGGCGTCGGCCCGTATGGCTGGGTCGGTGCCTTCCCAGAAGGCTGCGATCGCGTCCGCGAGGGAATCCTGCACGTCGAATGGATCCAGGCCCAGCAGCGCCGCGGCGCGACTGAACTCACGCTCGTCCGCATTGAGCGCGTTGATTGCAGCCCATGTCTCGTCGAGCCTCTTCGTGAAACTGTCGTGACCCGGCACGTTCCGCAGCCGCTCCAACACCGCGTCGATGAGGCCACGAAGCTCGGTTTCGAGCGCGTCGTGCTCGACGAGCTCCTCACCACCGTCGACGAACTCGATGCCGGCGTAATGCGGTCGCCGCTTCGTCCAGCGCAGTTGCATGCGACCGGACATCGGAACCATGGTGAGGCTCGGCAAGACGAACCCGTCGCCGGCCGACGCGAGATTGTGCCTGGACTCGAAGTCGGGGCGCTGCGCTCCGGCATCCTCGATCTCGCACCAGATGTGCCACCAGTTGCTGACCAGCCACTCGGCCACGCTGAACAGCGGCGTGACGACGTGGCTCCTGTAGAGTCCGTTTCGCCGATCGAGAACCGAGGTAACGGTGGCGTTGCCGGCCTCGATTGTCAGCGCCGCCATCGTGTCGCGGGCGAGCGCGTCGGGCGACGGCCCGGTGTCAACCCAGTCGAATCGGAAGCGGACGCTCATGCGAGTCCTGTTGTCACGCTGGTACCTCGGTTTCCTCACGCCAGCGACGCTCCGCGCCGCTTGCCGGCCACGCCGGCCGTTGCCGGGCGCGCGCCGGATGCGCCGGCGCGACCGGGCCGCGGCTGCTGCAGCAGCGAGACGAGCCCCATGTACAGGAAGCCGAACTGGAAGACGCAGAGCAGCGGAACGGCCGCGAACAGGGCGCTCGACGCCGCGCCGAGGACGGCGATCGTGAAGTAGAGCCCGAGCGCCAGCTCCACGAACGGCTGGCCGATGACGGCCTGCCGGTAGCGCTTCGCCCGCCATTTGTCGCGGCTGCTGACGACGCCGTACTTGGGCGTGCGCACGAAGCGCGGGCGAGCCCGGCGCAGCGCGCCGAGGACGGCCCGCGTGTTGTTCACCGAGAGGCCGATCCCGACGGCAATCGCGAGCGGCACGTAGCGCAACTGCGACACCCAGTCCCGCCGCACCGCACGCTGGCTGACCGCGTAGAAGTTCACCATCGACAACGCCGCCGCGCAGAACAGCGGCACGTCGACCAGCAGCAGCGTCTGCGATCCGGCCAGCGCCCGCACGAAGAGCGCGGGCACCATCAGCACGGACGTCAGCAGCAGGAGGGGGTAGTTGAAGTTGGCCGTGAGGTGAAAGAACGCCTCCAGCTTGAGCCGTAGCGGCACGTCGCTCCGCAGCACGGCGGGCAGCACCTTCAGGCAGGTCTGGATCGACCCCATCGCCCACCGGTGCTGTTGCGTCTTGAAGGCGTTCATCTCCACGGGAAGCTCGGCGGGCGCGACCAGATCCGGCAGGAAGACGAACCGCCACCCGGCCAACTGGGCCCGATAGCTCAGGTCGAGGTCCTCGGTCAGCGTGTCGGACTGCCAGCCGCCCGCGTCGTCGATGGCGGCGCGCCTCCACACGCCGGCCGTCCCGTTGAAGTTGAAGAAGCACCCGCCGCGGTTGCGGGCGCCGTGCTCCAGCACGAAGTGGGCATCCAGCAGCAGGGCCTGCACGCGCGTGAGCCACGAGCACTCCCGGTTCACGTGCCCCCAGCGGGCCTGCACCAGGCCGACGCCCGGCTCGCGGAGCGCCGGCAGCGCACGCCGCAGGAAGTCGCGCGGCGGCAGGAAGTCGGCGTCGAAGATGGCGATCGCCTCGCCCCGCGCGGCCCGCAGCCCGGCCGCCAGCGCGCCGGCCTTGTAGCCGGTCCGCTCGGGCCGGTGCAGCCGGCGGATGGCGACCCCGCGCGCGGACCAGCGGGCCACGGCCGCGGCCGCAATCCGCTGCGTCTCGTCGGTCGAGTCGTCCAGGACCTGGATCTCCAGGCGCTGCGGGGGGTAGTCCAGGCGCGCCGCCGCGTCGATGAGACGCTCGACCACGTACAGCTCGTTGTAGACGGGAAGCTGCACGGTGACGAACGGGACGTCGTCGTCGTCGTCGACCCGCGCCGCCGGCGGCCGGGGCCGATATCTTGTATAAAGGTAGAGCAGGTAGGCGCGGTGCAGGCCGTAGGCGCTCAAGCAGACGAGAAGCACGAAATACAGCCCTACCAGGAGGGATCCGGGTAGGGGCATGACGGCCGTGTCGATGCCGGGCACGCTCGCCATGAACGTACAGGCCGGGCCCCCGCAAGTCAATTCGCGCGCCGCTGCGTGCGGCCCCCAGCCGGCATGACCCCCGATCAGCTGCGCGGCATTCTCGACGAGGTCGAGCAGGGCACGACCACCGCCGCCCGGGCGGCGGATCGGCTGACCGAGATGCTGCGGCGCATGCCGTTCGAGGATCTCGGCTTCGCCCGCGTGGATCAGCATCGCGCCCTGCGGCAGGGATTCCCCGAGGTGATCTTCGGCGCGGGCAAGACGCCGGAGCAGGTCGCGGCGATTGCCGAGCGTCTCGTCGCCGCGGGTCACGCCCTGCTCGTGACCCGGACCGACACAACGGCCTACGACGCCGTCACGCGGGTCGTGCCGGACGCGCGCTTTCACGCGGACGCGCGCGTCATCTCCCGCAAGTCCGCGACGGCCCCCACCGGACGCGGCGTCGTGCTCGTCGTCGCGGCCGGCACCTCCGACGTCGCCGTGGCCGAGGAAGCCCGGATCAGCGCGGAGGTCCTCGGCAATCAGGTGGACGCCCTGTACGATGCGGGGGTCGCCGGACTGCACCGGCTGCTCGCGGAGCACGAGCGGCTCGACAGCGCGCGGGTGATCATCGCCGTGGCAGGCATGGAGGGCGCGCTCCCCAGCGTCATCGGCGGCCTGGTCCGGGTGCCGGTCATCGCGGTCCCGACGAGCGTCGGATACGGCGCGAGCTTCGGCGGTCTGACCGCGCTGCTGGCCATGCTGAACAGCTGTGCAGCGGGCGTTGCGGTCGTGAACATCGACAACGGCTTCGGCGCGGCGGCGCTGGCGAGCGCCATCAATCATCTGCCCTGACGCGGTTGGACCCCGTTCGTTGTCCGTGATAGGCTCGGGGCCTCCTGTCATGCACGAAGGCTCGCTCCGGTCTCTCGAGTTCGACCGGATCGTCGAGGTTGTTCAGAGCTTCGCGCTGACGCCGCTCGGCGCTGCCCGGCTCGCCGAGCTCCGTCCGCGCACCGACATCCGGAGCGCGCAGGCCGCACTGACAGCCACCAGCGAGTGCGTTCGGTATCTCGAATCGAACGGGCCGGTCGGGCTCGACGCGCCAGCCGACATCGAGCAGGCGCTGACGAGCCTCGCGGTCGAGGGACTCCCGCTCGAGGCTGGTCACCTGCGCGGTCTGGCCGCCTTTCTCGCGTCCGTCGACGCCGTCCGGCGCGCGGTCGAGGGCGCGGACGCAGGGCCGTTTCCGGCACTGCAGACCACGCTGGAGGGATGCCGCTCGTTCGCCGGAGAGATCGCCCGAATCCGCGCGAAGATCGACGACGCGGGCAGCGTGGTGGACGACGCTTCCGACGCCCTGCGAACGGTCCGCGAGCAGCTGCGCAGGCAGACGAACCGCCTGCGGTCCACGCTCGACTCCTATCTGCGCGGCAAGGGCACGGCGCGCTATCTGCAGGAGCGCATCGTGACGGAGCGCGCCGGCCGTCAGGTGCTGGTGATCAAGGCTGAGCACCGCGACGCGATACCGGGGATCGTTCACGGCAGCTCGGGCAGCGGGGCGAGCCTGTTTCTCGAGCCGCTCAGCACCGTCGAGATCAACAACGACCTCGTCGCACTCCGCGACCGCGAGGCCGCCGAGGTGCAACGGATTCTCCTCGAGCTGACCAACGCGCTGCGCAAGCGCGCCCTCGACCTGCGGCATACCCTCACGGCGGCCACGGACATCGACGAGATTCAGGCGCGCGCCACGTTTTCGCGCCTGGTCGGCGGCGCGGCGCCGGAGCTGAGCGCCGAACTCCATCTCGAGCTCCGGGATGCACGGCATCCGCTGCTGATTCCGGAGGTGCGGGCGCGGCTCCGCGCTGATGACTCGGCGTCCGGACAGCCTACGCCGGTGGACGTGTGCGCAATCCCCCCGACCTCGGCGCTGGTGATTACGGGACCGAACACGGGCGGCAAGACGGTCGCGCTGAAGACGGCGGGGCTGCTGGCCCTGATGGCGCAGGCCGGGCTGCACGTGCCGGCCGCGGCAGGGTCACGGGTGACGGTGTTCCGCACGGTCTTCGCGGATATCGGAGACGAGCAGTCGATCACGGCCAGCCTCTCCACCTTCTCCGGTCACATCAGCAACATCGTGTCGATGCACGAGCATCTGAAGCTGCCGGCGCTCGTCCTGCTCGACGAGGTCGGCGCGGGCACGGACCCGGTGGAGGGCGGCGCGCTGGGTGCGGCGCTCATCGAGCATTTCCGCGCGCGCGGCGCGGTGGTCATGGCCACGACACACGACGAGCTGCTCAAGGCGTATGCCGCCACTACCGACGGCGTTGCCTGCGCCGCGTTCGGCTTCGAGACGGACACCTTCGCACCGAACTACCAGCTCACGTACGGGGCACCCGGGCGCAGCCTGGCGTTCGAGATCGCCGCCAGGCTGGGCGTCCCGCCGGCGGTCATCCAGGCCGCGCGGGACCGCCGCAGCGCGCGCGAGGCGCAACTGGCGGAACGGCTGACCAGGGTGGACGACGAGCTCCGCTCGCTCGAGGGCGAGCGCCAGGAGCTGGCGCGGGAGCGCGGGCGCCTCACCGCCGAGCGCGCGGATCTCGATGCCGCACGGCAGGAGCTCGAGGCGCGCACGGAGGGCGCCCGCCTGCGCCTCGGCGACGGGGTCGGCGACCGGATCCGCGCGGCGCGCAAGGAAATCGACGCCCTCGTCGACGACCTGCGCGGCAGGGCGTCCGACCTGCAGCGCGCGGCCGCCGAGCGGGCCGCGGCCGGGGAGAGACCGCTGACCACGGGCGAGACGGGCGCCCTGCGCAGCACCGCGCACGCCGCGCTCGACGCTCTCGCAAGCCGGGAAGACGCGGTTGCCGCCGCGCAGGTCCCGCCGACCGCCGGGCCGGCGGCCGGCTCGAGCCCCCCGGCGGCGGCACCCGACATTGGTGCCACGGTGAAGGTGGCGAGCCTGGGCCTCGACGGCCAGGTGCGTGCACTGCACGACACCGAGGCCGAGGTGGAGGTGCGCGGCAAGCGGCTCCGCGTGCCGCTGTCCGACCTCCGGGCCGCCCCGGCCGGCGAACGGCCGCAAGGCGGCCGCATCACGGTGAGCGCCGCGGGCGGGGACGACCTGCCGCCCGAGCTCAACGTCATCGGTTGCACGGTCGACGAGGCGCTGTCGCGCACCGAGCGGCATCTCGATCGGGCCGTCCTCCACGAACGGCGGGAGGTGCGTGTCATCCACGGGCACGGAACCGGGGCGCTGCGGCGCTCGATAGCCGGCCTCCTCGAGACCCATCCACAGGTGGCGCGCTTCGCGCCGGCGCAGCGGGAGCAGGGCGGCGAGGGAGTCACCGTCGTCGAGCTGAAGGACTGAGCGTGGGACGTTTTCCGCCCCATTTCGTGGAGGATCTCAAGGCTCACGCCGACATCGTGCAGGTGGTGCAGGACTCGGTTCCGCTCAGGAAGGCCGGCAGCACCTACAAGGGCCTGTGTCCGTTCCACAGCGAGAAGACGCCCTCGTTCCACGTGAACCCGGACAAGGGCTTCTTCCACTGTTTCGGCTGCGGCGTCGGCGGCGACGTCGTGAAGTTCGTCGAGCTGCAGGAGAAGCTCGGCTTCCCGGATGCGGTGAGACTGCTTGCCCAGCGCTTCGGTCTCCAGGTGCCGGAAGCGGACGATCCGGCACGGGACGCGGCGGCCGACGCCAGGCGCGAGGCGCTGCTCAAGATCCACAGTCTGGCCGCCGATTTCTTCAGCGCGCAGCTGGCGACGCCGGCGGGCGCGCGGGCGGGCGGGCACCTGGAGGCCCGCGGCATCCGTCCGGAGACGATCGAGCGGCTTGGTCTCGGCTATGCCCCCGGCCGGCGCGACAGCCTGAAGCAGCACCTCCTGGACGCGGGCCAGCCACTGGACCTGCTGCTGGCCAGCGGTCTGGTCGTGGAGCGCGACGGAGGTCAGATCCTGGACCGCTTCCGGAACCGGCTGATGATTCCCATCTGCCGCGACAGCGGCTCGGTGGTGGCATTCGGGGGGCGGGCGCTCGAGTCGGGCCAGCAGCCCAAGTACGTCAACTCGCCGGAGACCCCGCTGTATACGAAGAGCCGGACGTTGTATGGTTTACATCTCACCAAGTCCGCGATCCGGCGTTTGGGCTACGCCGTGATGGTTGAAGGGTACTTCGACTTCGCCCAGGTGGTGCAGGCGGGCGTGCAGCCGGCCGTGGCCACCTGCGGCACGGCGGTCACCGCGCAGCAGGCGCGCCTGCTGCAGCGCTTCGCGTCGAAGGTCATCGTCAGCTTCGACCCCGACGCAGCCGGCCAGAACGCATCCGCCCGGACGGGCGAGTTGCTGCTCGGCGAGGGATTGGACGTCAACGTGGCAGTGCTGCCGCCGGACCAGGACCCGGACACGTGCGTGCGGCAACGCGGGGGCGCGTACTACGTCGAGCGGCTGCGCACGTCGCAGCGGTACCTGGACTACGTGCTGGACAAGGCGGCGGGCACGCGCGATTTTTCGCGCAGTGCACAGCGCAAGGCGTTCCTGTCCGATATGTTGGCTGTGGCTGCCCGCATTCCGGATGCCGCGGCGCGGGACGAGTTCGCCGATCGCGTGGCCCACCGGGCCGGCATCACGGAGGATGTCGTCCGCGCCGATCTGCGGCGCCTCGCCGTCAAGCGGCGGACGACGCTGGACGAGGCCGTGAGCGAATCGATCGAGCCCGCCGTGACTCACGCCGAGAAGGGCCTCATCTGGGCCACGCTGCGCGATACGACCGCGGCGCTGCACGCGCTGGCGGACAGCGAGCCGGCCGACTTCGAGGGGTTGGCGACCGCGCCGATCCTGCGCGTGGCGAGGACCCTCGTGGAGTGGCCGGCCGACGCCGTCCCGCAGGCCCTGCTCGAACGCGTGAGCGCCGGCGAGGCGGCGCTGGCCGAGCGCATCGCGCGGGCTCCGCACGCGCCGGCCGACGTCGCCGATTGCGTGGCCACCATGCGGCGGCGCCGTTTCAGGCGCGAACTGGGCGCACTGCAGGAAGCCATCGACCGCTGCCAGCGGGCCCGGACGCCGGGAGCGGAACACGAGATGTTGGCGCTCCTGCAACGCAAGCAGGATCTGCTGCAGCGCCCGGAGGCGCTCGGAGGGTGACACGCTCAGGAGGCAGACTCTTGTCAATCGAAGAGAAGTACGACGAGATTCGTCAACTCATCATCCTTGGCAAGGAAAAAGGCTACCTTCTCTACGACGAGGTCAACGACATGCTCCCCGCCGAGCTGACGTCGTCGGAGGAGCTCGACGACCTGTTCGCCGCCCTGGGCAACGCCGGCATCGAGGTGGTCGACTCCGAGCAGAAGTACCGCGAAGAGAAGCTCCTGGACCGCCGGGGTGAGGGCGGCGAGGAAGTCGAGCTCGACCTCACGCCGAGCACGATCGACAAGACGAACGATCCGGTTCGCATGTATCTGCGCGAGATGGGGACGGTCCCGCTCCTGACGCGCGAGGGAGAGGTGGCCATCGCCAAGCGGATCGAGCGGGGCAAGCTCTCCGTCATCAAGACCATCTCGCGGACCGCGACGACGGCGCGCGTCGTCATCAGGCTCGGCGAGGCGCTGCGGCGCGGCGAACGGACCATCCGTGAGCTGGTCATCTTCCACGACGACGAGCTGACCGATGCCCGCGTCGCCGACCGCGGGCAACAGCTGTTGCGGCAGATCGACAGGGTCCACGTCAAGCACGGCGAGCTGCAGCAGACCGAGAGCGAGCTCGCCCAGATCGCCAAGCGCAACCGGCGGCAGTACCGCCTGTATCGCTGGCGGCGGCTGCGGGCCGGTGTGGAGCTGTCGCGGCTCATTCGACGCATCGAGTTCACCGAGCCGGTCAAGCGCAAGCTGATCGACCGCATCAAGGAGGCGGCCGAGGGCGCGCAGCGCGTGCACCGGGAGATCGAGCTGCTCGACCGGCAGCTGAAGGCCAGGGCCAGGCGGGGCCGCCTGAACGGAGAGGATCGCAAGCAGCTGGCGAAGCGGCTGCGTGAGCTGCGGGCCGATCTCAAGCGGCGCACGGGAGAGCTGCAGGAGACGCCCGATGACATCAACCGCATCCTGCTGACGATAGTGCGCGGCGAGAGCCAGGCCGAGCAGGCCAAGAGGGAGCTGGTGGAAGCCAACCTCCGACTGGTCGTCTCGATCGCCAAGAAGTACACGAACCGCGGCCTGCAGTTCCTCGACCTCATCCAGGAGGGGAACATCGGCCTGATGAAGGCCGTCGACAAGTTCGAGTACCGGCGGGGCTACAAGTTCTCGACCTATGCCACGTGGTGGATCCGTCAGGCAATCACGCGGGCAATCGCGGACCAGGCGCGCACGATCCGGATTCCGGTGCACATGATCGAGACCATCAACAAGCTGATCCGTACGTCGCGGGCGCTCGTGCAGGAGCTGGGACGTGAGCCGACATCCGAGGAGATCGCCCAGCGCATGGACATTCCCGTCGCCAAGGTGCGCAAGGTCCTGAAGATCGCGCAGGAGCCCATCTCCCTGGAAACCCCCATCGGCGAGGAGGAGGACAGCCACCTCGGCGACTTCATCGAGGACCGGCAGGTCGTCTCGCCGGCGGAGGCCGTGATCAACCTGAACCTCAAGGAGCAGACCGAGTCGGTGCTCAAGACGCTCACGCCGCGCGAGGAGAAAGTGATCAAGATGCGCTTCGGGGTCGGCGACGGCAGCGAGCACACGCTCGAGGAGGTCGGCCAGAACTTCGCCGTGACCCGGGAACGGATCCGTCAGATAGAAGCGAAGGCCCTGCGCAAGCTGCGGCATCCGTCGCGGAGCCGCAAGCTCCGGGCCTTCCTCGAAGGCAGCACGTGAGTCGCCGGGCCCATAGCTCAGCGGTCAGAGCCGCCGGCTCATAACCGGCTTGTCCCAGGTTCGAATCCTGGTGGGCCCACCATTTCTACTGCACTCCGGCAACTTCGCCCGCGCGGCGCGGCAGGCTGCGTCGCGCGCCGTGCGCTCGACGCGCCGCCGGCCATGTTACGATCGAGATCCTGACACGCTCATGGACTCGCATCGACGACCGGGAACCCCTCGTTCCATCGCGCGCCGGGCGTCAATTCGCCCGGCTGCAGGGTCGCGAAGCGCGCTTTCCCCACGCCCGCCCTGGCGGGTTTTTTTTTGCCCTGATTGGCGGTGACATCGACTCGCCGCGCTGGAACGGATGCTGCCCGACCTTGAACACCTGATCACGCTCCAGCGGACTCAGAACGCAGCGACGGCCGCCCGTGCGCGGATCGACGAGTTCCCCGCCCATATCGCCCGGCTCGACGCGCAGCTCGGCGAGACATCCGAGGAGGTCGTCAGGGCCCGGCAGCGGTTCGACGAGCTCAAGGCCGACCGGCAGGCGCGGGAAAAGGAGCTGGCGGTCGTCCAGACGCGGCTGAGCCGTTTCAAGGAACAGCTGATGGAGGTCAAGACCAACCGGGAGTACCAGGCGATGCAGGTCGAGATCGGGGGTGGGGAAGCCGAGGTCAGGCGTCTGGAGGACGTAATCCTCGAGCGCATGCTCGACGGTGACGAGCTCGCGGCGGAGGTGGAACGCGCGGAGCGGCAACTCGCGGAGCAGCAGGCCGCCATCGAGGCCGAGCGCGCGGAGCTCGAACGGGAGCACGTGGAGCTCGAGCAGCGGGTCGAGCAGCTCGAGGCCGAGCGGCAGCGGCAGGTCGGCGTGCTGGCCCCGCGCCTCCTCGCGCTCTTCGAGACCCTCGCGAGCCACCGCAACGGCATCGCCGTCGTCGAGGCGCGCGACGGACGCTGCTCGTCGTGTCAGGTGCGGCTCCGCCTCCAGCTCTTCAACAACATCCGGCTGAACGACAGCCTGATCCAGTGCGAGAGCTGCCAGCGGATCCTGTACTTCGATACGCGCCCCGCCCCCACGCGCCCCGACGCCCCCGAGCGCGGAGCGGACGGGTGAGCGCCGGTCCGGTCATCGCGTACATCGACGGCGGCTCGCGCGGCAATCCCGGTCCGGCCGGCTACGGCGTCCGCGTCGAGGCCCGCGACGGCTCGCTGCTCGAGGAGCTCAGCGGCGCCATCGGCATCGCCACCAACAACGTGGCGGAGTACCGCAGCCTCCTGGCGGCGCTGACCTATCTCGACCGGCACGGCTACCGGGACGTCGTCATACGGTCGGACTCCGAGCTGCTCACGAGGCAGATGCGCGGGCAGTTCAAGGTCCGGCATGCGCGTCTGCAGCCGCTGCACAGGGAAGCTGGAGCGCTCGTGAGGCGGCTGGGCCGGGTGCGCTTCGAGCACGTGCCGCGGTCCGCCAACACCGAGGCGGACAGGCTGGCCAACGTGGCCATGGACGGGGCCCGGACGCCGCGCCCGCCGGCCGGCGGCGCCGGCCGCGCCGTCATCGCCGTCGGCGTCGACCTCGAGTCGATCGAGCGGGTCGGCCAGCTGCTCGAACGCTACGGCCCGCGCTTCGTCGAGCGCGTGTTCACCGCTGGCGAGGCGGCGTACAGCCTGCGCAGGCGGCATCCCGCGCAGCACCTCGCCGCCCGCTTCGCCGCGAAGGAGGCGGCGATGAAGGCCCTGGGCACCGGGCGCTCCGCCGGCGTTCTGTGGCGCAGCATCGAGGTCGTGCGGGGCGCCGGCCCGCCGCAACTCCGGTTTCACGACGAGGCTGCGCGGCGCTTCGAGGCGCTGGGCGGCCGGGAAGCGCTGATCACGATGAGCCACTCCGGCGATTTCGCGCTGGCGCAGGTGCTGCTGCTCGGGTCCTGACGTCGCCTCCGGTTGTCGCACGAGGCGCCGGGCGACGACCTCGTGCCCGCACTGCCGCCGCCGCCGGCGCGCAAGGCCCGGCAGGTCAGCGAGTTGCGCTCCCAACCGACCCGCGGCCCGGGTACGGAATGCCGTTTGCATGTCTCGGCTGGCGACGGGGGGAGGCGCCAATGAAGGTGAAGATCGTTCCGCGCACCGCCGGAGCGCCGGCGGGCAAGCTGGCGGACGCCGAGCTGCATTTTTCCGATGGACTCCTGGCCGGATTGAAGCTGGTGGGATTCACCGTGTGGGACCGGCACGACGCTCGCGGCCGTAGCGTGACCTTTCCGGCGCGGCAGTACACCGTCGACGGGGAGCGCCGCCACTTCGTGCTGCTGCGCGCGACGGAGGACGTTGCGCGGACGGACCCGCTGCGGGAGCTCATCCTCCGCGCGTACAGCGAGCAGGAGGGAGGCCTCGCCGCCGCAGGCGCGGCCTCCCGGCAGGAGTCCGCGCCGTAGGGCGGGGCGGACTCCTGGAGGATTGGTTGGGCGCCAAACGGAGCCGCCAGGCGACGATTGGCGGGCGAGGAGTCCGCGCCGTAGAACGGCCGACGGTCACACCGCCTTGCGCTCGGCGAAGGCGGACCGTTCCACGGCTGCGTCGGCGCGGGAACCCTCCTCCGCGGCGTCGAGCATGTCCTCCGCAAGGCCTCGGGCCGACGCGTGCGGCTCGACGGCGGAGCCGTGCGGCGTCGAGGACGGCGGCGTGTGCGCGGCCGACGTATCCCGACTCCAACCGGTGTACATGTCGAGATCGACCGGCGTATCGGCCGTCGACGCCGGATGCGGGACCGCGCCGTCGGCTTCGTCGAACCCGGTTGCGATCACCGTGATCTTGATCTCGCCGTCCATGGTGGGATCGACGACCGCCCCGAACACGATGTTCGCATCCTTGTGGACCGCCTCCTGGATGATCGAGGCGGCTGCGCCTACCTCGGACATCGCCAGATCCTCGCCGCCGGTCACGTTCACGAGGACCCCGTGGGCGCCATCGACCGACACGTCCTCCAGCAGCGGGCTCGTGATGGCCTGCCGGACGGCGTCGACCGCCCGACTCTCGCCGTGTCCGACGCCCGTGCCCATGATGGTGAGGCCCCGGCCGGACATGATGGTCTTGACGTCGGCGAAGTCGAGATTGATGAGACCGGGGGTCAGGATCAGGTCGGAGATGCCCTGGATCGCCTGGCGCAGCACGTCGTCGGCCTTCATGAACGCCTGCGTCACGCTGGTCGTCGGATCGAGCGTCGACAGCAACCGATCGTTCGGTATCGTGACCACGGTGTCGACGCACTTGCGCAACTCGGCCAGACCGCGCGTGGCCTGGTCCGCCCGGCGCTTGCCTTCGAAGGCGAACGGCTTCGTCACCACCGCCACCGTCAGCGCGCCGAGCTCGGTCGCGAGGCTGGCGATGACCGGCGCGGCGCCGGTGCCGGTCCCCCCGCCCAGGCCGGTGGTGACGAACACCATGTCGGCGCCATCGAGGGTGTCGATGAGCTGCGACGTGTCCTCGAGTGCGGCTTGACGTCCGACGTTCGGATCGGCGCCGGCTCCGAGCCCCTTCGTGAGCTTCGCGCCAATCTGGAGCTTGAGCGGCGCCGTGTTCTGCGCCAGCGCCTGCGCATCCGTGTTGGCCGCGATGAACTCGACGCCGTCGAGACCGGCTTCCACCATGCGGTTGACGGCGTTCCCACCGCCGCCGCCGACGCCGATCACCTTGATCCGGGCCCCGGGCGGCGTGCTGGCATCCAGGGTCAGCCGCAGGTCGTCGTCGCCTGCCGGGTCGCGATTAGCCTGACCATCGAACTCCACCATGACGTGTCCTCCTAGAAGAACTCCTTGAAGACCCTGCGCAGGCCCACCACGACGCGGCTGAGCGTGTCCGAGCCGACCGCCCGCACCGGCTCCACCAGCTGGTTCCGGTGCGCACACATGACCAGGCCCACCGCCGTGGCGAACGCGGGGTTGTTCACATGATCGATGAGGCCGCCCACGCCGACCGGGCAGCCGCGCCGAATCGGAAGGTCGAAGATCTGGTCCGCGATCTCGGGCATCCCGTCGAGTATTCCGCCCCCTCCCGTGAGCACGATGCCCGAGTGCAGCGAGTGCTCGTAACCGGCGTTGCGGATCTCGTCCCACAGTTGCCGAAAGATGTGCTCGGCGCGCGGCTGAATGGCCTCCGACAGGATCCGCCGCGGAATCACCCGGGGCTGGCGCCCGCCCACGCTCGCCACCTCGACGGTCTCCTCTTCGTCGACGAGGCCGGACAGCGCGCAGCCGTGGCGGCGCTTCACCTTCTCCGCCTCGGGAATGGGCGTCCGCAAGCCGACGGCAATGTCGTTCGTCAGGTGGTTGCCACCCAGTTCCAGGACGCCCGTGTGCCAGAGGCTCCCGCGTTCGTAGATCGCGAAGTCCGTCGTCCCGCCGCCGATGTCCACCAGCGCCACCCCCAGCTCCTTCTCGTCGGCCGTGAGGACCGACTCTGCCGCGGCCAGCTGCTCCAGCATGGTGTCGATGACCCTGACGCCGGCCCGATTCACGCAGGCGACGATGTTCTGCGTGGAGGCCGTGCTGCCCGTGACGACGTGCACGTTGACCTCGAGCCGCGCGCCGGTCATGCCGAGCGGCGAGCCGACGCCGTCCTGCTCGTCGACGACGAAGTCCTGGGGCAGCACGTGCACTATCTCGCGGCCGCTCGGCAGCGCGACAGCCTTGGCGGCATCGATGGCCCGACTGACGTCCTCGCGCGTAATCTCCCGGTTCTTGCCTGCCACGGCCACCACCCCGCGGCTGTTGAACGCCTTGACGTGGGCGCCGGACAGCCCGAGATGCACGGAATCGATCTCGACGCCGGCCGTCAGCTCGGCCTCGTCGATCGCCTTCTTGATCGACTCGACCGCCTCCTCGAGATTGACCACGAGACCCCTGCGAATGCCCCGGGCGTCGGCGAGGCCGATCCCGATGATGTCGAGCCCCCCGTCGTCGAGCGCTTCACCGACGACCGCGACGATGGTCGAGGTCCCGGCGTCCAGGCCGACGAGATAACGTTCCCTGCGTGCCACACGTCCTCCGTTGCCAGGCCCGCCAATCGTCGCCTTGCGGCTCCGCTCGGCGCCCGACCAACCCTGCGGGAGTCGGCGCCGCGCGGCGGCGCCGACTCCCGGTCACAATCCGCCTGCGTCCCCCGCAGGACGCACGTACACGCGCCGCTCGAAGCGGAGATCGACGTAGTCGAGCTCCCGCACCTGCTCGTGGAGGGTCGGCGCCAGCTCCAGATACCTGTCGAGCCGCTCGACGAAGTGCTTCTTGCCGAGATGGAGCAGCGTCGGGTCGTCGTTGAGCAGCACCACCGCATCGTGCGCGTCGCCCACGTCGATCTGCGACACGCGGTCCGACAGGTCGGGACGCGCGCCGAGCGCCGCGGTCAGACGTGCCACGAGCCGCGCCCGCTCGCGATCGGTTTCCCCGCCCCGCGCCCGGCGGGGCGCCAGACCGTCGACTATCGGCAGGCTGAAGCCGGTGAACGCCGGTCCGTACTCGTCGATGACCGTGCCGGTATCGTCGATCAGGTAGAGGCGGGCGGCGACCCTGGCCAGCCCCACCGGCTCGCGCTCCTCGACAGTCACCTCGACCGTCGACGGGAGCAGGCGCCGCAGCGTGGCCGCCTGCACCCACCCCGACGTCAACAGCCGCTCGCGATGGACCTCCAGGTCGGCCATCAGGATGCTCAGGCCCTGCAGCGGGCCCAGCAGCGCCGCCACCTCGCCGCTCGACAGGTAACGGTTCCCCTTCACCGCGACGGTGTCGATGCGCAGGTGCACCGACCGGTCCAGGATGGTCGGACCCCAGTAGATCCCGAGCGCAACCGCGGCGCCGAGCAGCAGTCCGTGGACGACACGGCGGATGATCACCACGGCCCGCCGGCGCCGCGGCGGCCGCATCCTGGCGCGCCTGAAACGCGTGTCCGTCGGCAGATGGACGGTCGTCATCGTGCGTCGGGCTCCGCTCCGCGGCGCAACGCGTCGAGGATTCGCTGCGGGACCGCGGCGATCGATCCCGCTCCCAGGGTGAGCACGACGTCGCCGGCCCGCGACGTGGCCGCGACGTGCTCCGCCACGTCGTCCAACGCCGCGATCACCTTCACGGGCAGGGACGCCCGGCGCCTGACTGCCTCGGCGACGGCCTCTGCCGTCGCTCCGGGCAGGGGGGACTCCCCCGCCGCGTACACCGCGGTCAGCACGACCTCGTCGGCCGCAGCCAACGCCGTGCCGAACCGGTCGAGCAGGCCAATCGTGCGACTGTAGCGGTGGGGCTGGAACACGACGCGCACACGATGCGGCGCGCGCAGCCTGACGGTCTCCAGCACCGCTTCGATCTCGGTCGGGTGGTGGGCATAGTCATCGATCACGACGACGCCGCCGACCTCTCCGCACACCTGCAGGCGCCGGTCGGCGCCGCGGAAACGCGCCAGCGCTGCGGTGGTCGCAGCGGGCGCGACGCCGAGCCGCGTCGCGACGGCGATCGCCGCCAGCGCGTTCCGCACATTGTGGCGACCCGGAACCTCGAGCTCCAGCTCGACCTCCGTCTCGACGCCGGCCGGGATCCGGACACGGGCGCGGGAACCCGCGGACCCGCAGGCCGTCTCGACCGCGAACAGGTCTGCCGACGGGTCGTCGAGACCGTACGTCACGACGGGACCGGGCATGCCGGGCAGCAGGCGCCGCAACCGCTCGTCGTCGAGGCACGCCACGACGCAGCCCCCGGGCGGAACCCGCGCCGCGAAGTCCACGAACGCCCGCTCCAACTGCTCGATGCCGCCGTAGGCGTCCAGGTGCTCCTCGTCGAGGTTCGTCATCACCGCGACCTCCGGCGACAACCGGAGAAACGAGCGGTCGCTCTCATCGGCCTCGACCACCATGAACTGCCCGTGACCCAGGCGGGCGTTGCCGCCGAACGCGCTCACTGTCCCTCCCACGATCGCCGTCGGGTCGAGGCCGGCAGCCTCGAGCACCACCGCGACCATCGCCGTTGTGGTCGTCTTGCCGTGCGAGCCGGCCACCGCCACGGCCCGCTTGGAGGCAGCCAGCCGGGCCAGCATGGCGCCGCGTCCCACCACCGGAATTCCGGCGCGCAACGCGGCCCTGCGCTCCGGGTTGTCGGGCGGCACCGCGGCCGAGACCACGACGACATCCGCGCCGACCACGTAGCGGGCGTCATGTCCTGCACTGCACCGGACCCCCAGGCGCCGCAACCGATCCGTGACGCGCGACTGCCGGAGATCGGAGCCGCTCACGGCGTGGCCAAGCCCGACCAGCACCTCGGCCAGGCCGCTCATGCCGCTGCCCGCGACCCCGACGAGGTGGATGTGTGTTCCTGGATCGAGCACGCTTCACCACGACACGGTTCATCCCGACCGCCCACCCCGGGCGGGCGCTGCCGACACGGCTTCCAGAGCGAGCAGACGTTCCATGCGATCGACGATCACCCGTGCCGCGGCGGGCCTCGCCAGCCGCCGGCTCGCCTCCGCGAGCGCCGCCCGCCGCTCGTCGTCCGCCGCCAGCGCCACGACACGGTCTCCAAGCGTTCGACCGGACAACTCGCGTTCGTCGATCACCTCGGCGCCGGCGGCGGCCGCAACGGCGGCGGCGTTGTGACGCTGGTGGTCATGCGTCGCGTGCGGAAACGGCACGAGCACGGCCGGCCGCCCGGCGGCCGCAAGCTCCGCCAGCGTCGTCGCCCCCGCCCGGCAGACAACCAGATCGGCCGCCGCCATCTCCCGGTCCATGTCCTCGATGAACGGCTCCACGCGCGCCGGCAGGCCGGCTGTGCGATAGCCTTCGCGGACAAGCGCGACGTCGCGCGCGCCGGTCTGATGCGTGACGCGCAGCGGCCGGGGCGCCACCGCCATCGCCGCTGCCGCCGCCACCATGGCCGCGTTGATCGCGTGAGCGCCCTGCGAGCCGCCGATCACCAGCACGTGCACGCGTTCCGGGCTGCGCTCGGGTGCGGTTGCGTCGAAGAACCCGGCGCGAACCGGGTTGCCGCTGACGAATCCCGCGCCGCGAAACCAGGGCAGCGCCGCCGCGGACGACACCGCGGCGCCGCGCACGAATCGCGCCAGGATCCGGTTCGTCACGCCGGGCACGGTATTCTGCTCCAGCAGCAGGGTCGGCAGACGACACAACGCCGCCCAGAGGACGATCGGCCCCGAGCTGTAACCCCCGAGGCCGACGACCAGCCCCGGCGCGCGACGGCGGAGGAGAGCGGCGGCGTCCAACATGCTCACGGGGAGCAGCGCCAGCCCTCGCAGGAGACTCCCCGCCGACTGCCCTACCAACCCGCGCGTGCGGATCCGCTCCAGTCCGAACCCGGCGCGCGCGACCGCACGCCCCTCCAAGGCCTTGCCGGCGCCCGCGAAGACGACCTCGATCTCCGGATGCCGCCGCCGGAGCTCGCATGCGACGGCGATGCCGGGAAACAGATGCCCGCCCGTACCGCCGCCGGCGAAGAGTACGCAGCTCTTCATGTCCGCATCGACGCATGCTGCGACACGTTCAGCAGCACCCCCATCCCCGCCATGCTGACCAGCAACGACGATCCCCCGGCGCTGACGAACGGCAGGGGGATGCCCTTCGTGGGCAGCAGGCCCAGCACCACGCTGATGTTGATGAATGCCTGCAACGCAATCATCGTCGTCAGTCCGACTGCCAGCAGCGCCCCGAACCGATCCGGCGCCTGCGTCGCGATGCGAAATCCGCGCCACGTGATCACACAGAAGCACAACGCGATCGCGGTCGCACCGATCAGCCCCGTCTCTTCCGCGATGACGGCGTAGATGAAGTCGGTGTGGGGGTACGGCAGGTAGAACAGCTTCTGTATTCCGCCCATGAGCCCCTGGCCGACCACCCCGCCCGTCCCGACGGCGATTTGCGCCTGAATCAGCTGGAAGCCGTCGCCGAGGGGATCGCTCCACGGATCGAGAAAGGCCAACAGGCGGCGGCGCCGATACTCGGCGCTCGCGAGCACCATGTACAGCAGCGGCGCCGCCGTCAGCGCGACGCCGATCAGGTACCGATAGCTCAGGCCCGCGGCGAAGACCATGGCGCCGGTGATGAGCAACAGCGTCAGCGCCGTGCCGAAGTCCGGCTCCAGCAGGATCAGGCCGCTGAGCACGACGACGACGGTTGCAACGGGCAACAGGGCGGACGACAGCTCGTTGATGCGGTCCGTGCGGCGCGCGAGAAAGGCCGCCGTGAAGACGATCACGGCGAGCTTGGCCCCCTCGGAGGGCTGCACGCCGACACCGCCCACGGCGAACCACCGGCGCGTGCCGTTGATGGGCGGACCGAAGAGGACGGCAATCAGCGCCGCGGTCGCGACCGCCAGGAGCGTCCAGACGACCACGGGCCGCTCGAGCCAGCGGTAGTCCACCCGGGTTGCGATCAGCAGCAGGCATCCGCCGAGCACGACCCAGACGACCTGCTTGAACAGGAAGTAGTAGGGCTGCCCGTGCTCGTCCATGGCCAGCACGGCCGAGGCGCTGTAGACCATCACCCAGCTGGACAGGACCAGCAGCAGGGTGGCCAGAAACAGGAGCTTGTCCGATTTGAGTTTTCGCGCCATACTCCCTGCTCTCGTTCGCTGGCCGCCGGCCGGCTCGACGGCCGGCGGCGAACGGCCTCGCCGCCCGCGGCCGGCGAGGCGTCCCGGACCGCCGTTCAGCAGGCTCGACCATGCGCAACGTGCTCCTTCGCCGCGCCTCGTTCCGGCCCTGCGCAACGCCGTCGCGGCCGGCTCGCACCGCGACGAGGAATTTCGCCGCGGGCCCTAAAGCTCTCGGGCTCCGAATCCGAAACTTCCACTGTGGGCCGACGGGTAAGCCGTCAGCAGTCATCAGCCGGTCCCCGGGTGAGGACACCTGCTTCGCAGGCCAGGGCGGCCTGCGCTCCCAGCAGCCGGCTCCCCACCGCCATGTCCCGGCTGATGACTGCTCGCGGCTTACCTCCTCGCCGCCCAGTGCGCGAGTCGCGTCACCTCCTCTCTGAAGACGCGGCCGCGGTCCGCGTAGTCGTCGAACATGTCCAGGCTGGCGCAGGCCGGCGCGAGGAGCACGGTGCCGCCACGCGGCGCCAGCGCGAACGCCGCCCGAACCGCCTCGCCCATCGTCGGGGCTTCCTGCACGTCGAGCGTGCCGCCCAGGACGGCGCGGAGCCGCGGGCGCGCCTCGCCGATGGCGACGATCGCGCGCGCGCGCGCATCGAGCACCGGACGCAGCTCGGCCAGGTCCCCGCCCTTGAGCCGCCCGCCCATGATGACGACCACGTCACGTTCGAAACATTCGATTGACGCCCGGGCCGCCGCGACATTCGTGGCCTTCGAGTCGTTGATGAACCGGACGCCGCCGATCTCGCCAACCGGCTCGAGGGCGTGCGCGAGCCCGTCGAACGCGCGCACCGCCCGCTCCATCGCGGCGGGCGAAACGCCCGCGACGTAGCCGGCGGCGGACGCCGCGAGCACGTCGCTGAGCAGATGCCGGCCGGGCAGCCTCACGGCGGACAGCGGCACGAGAGGCCGCACGCCGCGGGTCGACCGATAGGCGACCGAGTCTCCCGCAACGACGAACCCCTCGGCTATCGCTGACGCGAGCGCGAAGCGGACCGGGCGGGCGCGGCCGTTGCGCGCGAGTTGCAGGACGAGCGGGTCGTCGGCGTTGATCACCATCGCGTCGCTGGTCGTCTGGTTGGCGAAGATGCGCGCCTTGGCCGCGGCGTAGTCCTCGAAGCTGGCATGACGGTCCATGTGATCGGGCGACAGGTTCAGGAAGACCGCAATCCACGGACGAAACGTCTGGGTCAATTCGAGTTGAAAGCTGCTCACCTCCACCACGTGAATCACGTCGGGCGCCGAGGCTTCCACCTGGCTGCTCAGCGCCGTCCCGACGTTGCCTCCCACGAGCGCCTCGCGGCCGCCGGCCGCGAGCATCCGTCCGGTGAGGACGGTCGTCGTCGACTTGCCCTTGGTTCCCGTGATCGCCACGATCGGTCCGCGCAGCCACCGCGCGGCGAGCTCCACCTCGCTGATGACCGGCGTCCCGCGGCGCCGAACGGCGTCGACCACCGGCAATCGCGGCGACACCCCGGGGCTGAGCACGACCAGCTCGGCGGCCGCGAGCGTCGCAGGCTGGTGCCCCCCCAGCTCCAGCTCCACGCCGGCGGCCCGCAGCCGGGCCGCTCCGTCGACGGCGCTGCGCGCCTCGCTCAGGGTCACGCGCGCGCCGCGGCGGGCAAGCAGCTCCGCGGCGGCGATGCCGCTGCGCGCCGCGCCGACCACGACGACGCGGGCGCCGGCAACCGAGAACTCGGGCGTTGCGTGTGACGTGGTCATCTGAGCTTCAGCGTGGTCAGGCTGAACAGCGCGAACACGACGGCCATGATCAGGAACCGGCTGATCACCTTGGGCTCGCTCCACCCGATCAGCTCGCAGTGGTGGTGCAGCGGAGCCATCTTGAACACGCGTTGGCCGGTCATCTTGAACGACCCGACCTGGATGATCACCGACAGTGTCTCGATGACGAACACGGCGCCGACGATCGGCAGCAGCAGCTCCTGCTTGATCAGGAGCGCCACGGTACCCAGGGCGCCGCCCAGCGCCATCGAGCCCACGTCGCCCATGAAGATGTCGGCGGGATAGGAGTTGTACCAGAGGAACCCCAGCCCGGCGCCGATGAGCGCGCCGCAGAACACCGTGAGCTCGGCGGCCGGCGGAAAATTGACCAGCAGCAGGTACTCCGCGAGCACGGCATGCCCCGTCACGTAGGCCAGCGCCGTGAACGCGGTGGCCGCCACCGTGAACAGGCCGATCGCCAGACCGTCGAGGCCGTCCGCCAGGTTCACCGCGTTGGACGCGCTGACGAGCACCAGAATCGCGAAGGGCACGTAGAGCCAACCCAGATCGGGCGTCAACGCCTCGAAGAACGGAAACACCATCCGCGTGTCGTAGAGGTCCTGGCGACTCAAGGCGAGCAGTGCGACGCCCACCCCGACCGCGACCAGGCACTGCAGCGCCAGCTTGTAGCGGGGACGCAGCCCGTGGTGCGAGGCGCCGGCCACCTTCAGGTAGTCGTCGACGAAGCCGATGGTGCCGAACGCGACCGTGGACGATACCGCGACCCACACGAACGGGTTGAACAGATCGACCCACAGGAACGTCGGCGCGAGCGCGGCCCCGAGAATCAGCAGGCCGCCCATCGTGGGCGTTCCCTCCTTCGCCTGATGCGTCTTCGGACCCTCGACGCGCACCACCTGTCCGATCTGCAGCCGCCGCAGATACCGGATCGCCGGCGGTCCCGCTATCAGCATGAAGACGAACGCGGTCAGGCTGGCGGCGGCCGTGCGGAACGTGATGTACTGCACGACGTTCAGCACGGACAGCTCGGTGTGCAGCGGGAACAACAGGTGATACAGCACTAGCGCTGCCCTCTCAGCCGGTCCACGACGCGATCCAGGCTGATCCCGCGCGATCCCTTCACGAGTATCAGGTCGCCGTCGCGGACGATCGCCGGCGCGCGCTCGGCCGTCTGGTCGCCGGTGGCAAACGTCGAGACAGCGGTCGCCGGCAGGCCGCCAGCCCGGGCACCGTCCGCCAGCGCCCGCGCGGCCGGCCCCCCGACGGCGACAACGACATCGAAGCCCGCAGCGGCGGCCGCTCGGCCGCACGCCTCGTGCAGTGCGGCCGAGCGCGCGCCGAGCTCCAGCATCTCACCCAGGATGGCGACGCGCCGGGCGTAACCGGTCTCGCGGCCGATCGCATCGAGGGCCGCTCGCAGCGCCGTCGGGCTCGAGTTGTAGGTGTCATCCACGATCGTCACGTCAGCCAGCTCGAGCACCTGCCCGCGCCGGGGCTGGGGCGGGCAGACGGCGACCCGCTCCGCCAGCTCGTCCAGCGACACCGGAAACAGCTGGGCCACCGCGACGGCGGCCGTCACATTGGCAATCTGACCGTACCCGAGCAGCGGCGTTCGCACGGGGACGGATCCGACCGGCGTCCGGATGGTGGCCGCCATCCCGCGCAGGCCGCGGGCCTGGACCGCCGTCGCCTGCACGTCGGCCTCGGTTTCGACTCCGAACGTCGTGACCCGCCCGGGGAACGCCGCCACGCGGGCCATGACGCGCGGATCACCGGCGTTGGCGACAAGCTGCGACGCGGATGTCGCCCCCTCCATGATTTCAGCCTTGGCGTCGGCGATCCCTTCGATCGACTCGAAGAACGCCGAGTGCACCTCGGCCACGTTCGTCCACACCCGTATGTCCGGCTCGGCGATCGCTACGAGCGTGCTGATCTCGCCAGCGTGATTCATGCCCAACTCGACCACGGCCACCTCCGGGTCATGACGCAGCTCCAGCAGCGACAGCGGCAGGCCGATGTGGTTGTTCAGGTTGCCCTCGTTCCGAAACACCCGGTAGCTGCCCGCCAGCAAGGCCGCCACGAGCTCCTTGGTCGTCGTCTTGCCGACGCTCCCGGTGATGGCGACGACGCGGGCGCTCGACCGCCGGCGAACGAACGTGGCGAGCCTCTGCAGCGCCCGCGTCGTATCCGGCACGACAATCACGAACGGCGCTTCCGGCGCCGCCGCACCGAGCTCCGCGGACGACGCATCGCTGACCACCACGCCGGCCGCCCCCCTGCAAACCGCTTCCGCAACGAACCGATGGCCGTCCAGCCGTGTTCCGCGGATGGCCACGAACAGGTCGCCGGGACCGACACGGCGGCTGTCGATGACGAAGCCCTCCACCGGCGCGCGCGCGCACCCGGCTGCGAGGCGCCCGCCGGCGGCGGCAGCCAGCTCGCCCGCATGGAGCGCCGGCGGCCCGGGGCTCGGCATGGATTTCCCTCATCCCACCCTTGAGCGGGCCCTGCGCGCGGCCAGCGCGGCGCGCGCCACGACCGTATCGTCGAAGGGCACCGACTGCGTGGCGAACACCTGGCGCTGCTCGTGCCCCTTGCCCGCGATGACGACCACGTCCCCGGGGCGGGCTTCCCGGACCCCGCGCTCAATCGCCTCGGACCGGTCGAGGACGGTCA
Source organism: Vicinamibacterales bacterium (assembly GCA_965222265.1). GTDB lineage: Bacteria > Acidobacteriota > Vicinamibacteria > Vicinamibacterales > UBA8438 > JAAXGX01. Next base: position 1,110,541 of record CBDCTP010000003.1, on the reverse strand, counting down.
GCCACGGTGTCCGGCCGCTGGCCAGACCGAGCTCTATGTCCTCCGCGATCCGGTGCGGATCCTCCGAGCGCGGATTGTCGGACGTCACGATCACGAGATCGGAGCAGCGCGCGGCCACGGCGCCCATCAGGGACCGCTTCCGCGAGTCCCGGTCGCCGCCGCACCCGAACACCGTGACGAGGCGCGCGCGCGCGATCCCCCGCGCTGTCTCGAGCACGCCGCGCAGCGCGTCGTCGGTGTGCGCGAAGTCCACGATGACGGTGACCGGGTCGTCCGGCCCCGACACGACCTGCATGCGGCCCGGAACCCGTGTCACCGATGCGATCCCCTGCTGGATCGCCGGGGGCGGCAGGTCGAGCGCGGTGCCGGTCGCAGCCGCGGCCACGATGTTGTAGGTGTTGCTGCGACCGAGCAACGGCGACTGCAGGTGCAATGGGCCGCGCGCGGTCCGCAGGTCGAGATCGATCCCCTCGGTCGAGAGGTCCATCCGATCGGGCATCACGTCGGCCACCGTATCGAGCCCATAGGTCACCGGTCGCCGCACCTCGGCGGCCAGCCTCCGTCCGTACGGATCGTCGATGTTGACCACAGCCGGCGACGTCTCGTCCGCCATCTCGAACAGCCGCCGCTTCGCGTGGAAGTAGCCGGTCATGTCGCCGTGGAAATCGAGATGGTCGCGGGTCAGATTGGTGAAGACGACGGCATCGAAGCTGATCTGATCGACCCGCCTGAGCGCCAGGGCGTGCGACGAGACCTCCAGGGCGCAGGCCCGACACTGCCGGTCGACCATCCGCCGCAACAGGGACTGCAGCTCGGGCGCCTCCGGCGTGGTGCGCGTCGCGCGCTGCTCGTCGGGACCGATGCGGTAGGACACCGAGCTGATCCGCCCGCAGCGCAAGCCGGCGCTTTCGAGAATGGCTTCCAGCAGGTACGTGGTCGTCGTCTTGCCGTTCGTGCCGGTAGTCCCCACCACGACGAGCTCGCGACTCGGATGGCCGTTGATGCTCGCCCCGAGGGCGGCCAGCGCCGCGCGGGCGTCCGGCACCTGGATCCAGGGCGCATCGAAGCCGGCCGGTCGGGCAGCCTCGGCAACGACCGCCACGGCTCCGCGGCGCCGGGCTTCATCCGCGAACTCGGCTCCGTCGTAGCGGAGCCCCCTGATCGCCACGAACAGCTCGCCGGCCGCCAGCGAGCGCGAGTTGCAGGCGACTCCGGTCACCGGCTCGTCCGGCAGCGTGCTGTCGCGCACGCTCGAGGCCGCCTCCAGACCGGCACGGTTCAGGAGCTCGCAGACCGTCATGACGACCCTACTGGGCACCGTCCGGCAAGTGTCCCGGGCGCCTCTCGAGATGGAGCGCGGCGACGGTTCCGTGACCCACCGGCTCGCCCGGACCCGGCTGGTGACTCGTCACGAAGCCGTTGCCGTCCAGACGTACGCCGAGATGGAGCGAGCCCAGCGTCTCCAGCGCACGGCGTGCGCTCAAGCCCCGCAGGTCCGGCATGACGCGGTGCCCGGACCCTGCGTCGGCCGGCGGCGCGCCGGCCGGACGCGCGGCGGGCCGGGCAGAGGCCGGATCCGCCCGCACGGTTGCCGCGCGCTGCACCAGAACCGGCCGGGTCGGATTGATCGTCGCGGGTACGGCCAAGTGCCGCAACGCGGCCTCCGCGACGCGCTTGAACACGGGTGCAGCGACGGCGCCGCCCGTGTAGCGTGCGCCGCGCGGCGTATCGATCATCACCGCCATTGCGAACAGGGGCTCGCGCGCGGGCGCGAAGCCGACGAACGTCGCGTTGTGATCGACGTTCGAATAACGTCCGTCGATCAACTTCTCGGCGGTCCCGGTCTTGCCGGCGACCCGGTAGCCGGGAATGCGGGCCGCCCGCGCCGTGCCCCGCTCGACCACTGCCTCCATGATGCCGGTCAGCTCGGCCGCGGTCTCCGGGGCAATCGCCCGCTGGATGACCCGCCTCGGCCGTTCGATTCGCCGGCCGTCGCGGATGACCGCGCGGACGGCGCGGGGCTCGAGCAGCTCGCCGCCGTTCGCGACCGCCCCCACCGCCGCCACCAACTGCAGCGGCGTGACCGCCACCTGATAGCCCATGGAGATGGACGCCACGGCCCGATCGTTCAGGTTCTCGGGGCGGTGCACGATGCCAGCGCTCTCGCCGGGCAGGTCGGGCGACAGCGTCCGCCCGAATCCGAACCGGCGCACGTACTCGCTGAGCCGCTCCGGGCCTATCCGGAGACCGACTTCGATCGTGCCGACGTTGCTCGACTTCACGATGACGTCCTCGAGCGACAGCACGCTGTAGGTGAACATGTCGTAGACGTTGGTGCCGCCGACCCGAATGACGCCTGCGCTGACGTCGAACAGCTCGTCGCGCCGGGCGACCCCTTCCTCGAGCGCGGCCGACGTCGTCACCAGCTTGAACGCCGACCCCGGCTCGTAGACATCCTGGACTGCACGGTTTCGCAACGCCGCAGCCCGTGCCATGCCGAACGCGTTCGGATTGAAGCTCGGCTCGTTCGCGACGGCCAGCAGCTCTCCGGTGCGCGGATCGAGCATCACGACCGTGCCGCCTTCGGCCTCGTGCTCGCGAACGGCCGCGCGCAACTCGCGCTCGGCGATGTGCTGGAGATACTTGTCGATCGTCAGCTCGATCGTTGCGCCCGTCGTCGGCGGCCGCTCGACGCGGCTGAACGCCTGGCGCCGGGCGTCAGTCTGGATCAGCATCTTGCCCGGGCGGCCGCTGATCTCGCGGTCGTAGGTCGACTCGACGCCAGCGAGTCCCTGGTTGTCGATGCCCACGTAGCCGATCAGATGGCTGGCCAGCTCCCGGTTGGGGTAGAAGCGGCGATCCTCCTTCAGGAATCCCACGCCGTCGAGGTCGAGCGCGGCGACCCGTCGCGCGGCTTCCGGCGACACCTTGCGCGCGACGTACGCGAATGCGCGCTGCTGCCCCAGCCGGCGCTCGATGACCTGCCGCCGCGCCTCGCTGCAGGCGTCGAGCGCGTTGCACAGCGCGGTCGCGGTCGCCGCGGCAGCGTCGATGTCCGTCGGCACCGCGTAGATGGTGTCCGCGTCGACGCTGTAGGCCAGCACCCGGCCCTCGCGATCGCGAATCTCACCCCGCTGCGGATGCGCGGTGATGCTCCGGCTCTGCTGGCGCTCCGCGCGCTCGACCAGCTGCTCGTGGCGTATCACCTGCAGATAGATGAGCCTGGACTCGATCGCGAGGAACCACACGCCGAAGGCCGTCAGACCGACCAGCAGCCTGCCGCGCAGGACGCGCTGCCAGTCGTCCGGCCGGGCGGGCGGCCGCCCACGCCCGCGGCGTCCCCGGCCCCGAAGCCGCCCGAGGAGCGGCCAGGCGCGGGCGAAGCGGCTACGGTCGTCCCGCATGGGTGGTCTCTCCCCGGCGCGTCGCCACAATCGACCGATCGGGCTCCGCTGCGGGCACGACGCGCTCGATGACCATGGCGTCGTCGTTGCCCGGCGCAACGAAATGGAGCCGCTCGGTCGCGATCCGTTCGATCCGGGCAGGCGCCCGCAAGGTCTCGATCTCGAGCCTGAGGTGCCGGTTGATCTCCAGCTCACGGACGAGTTGCTGCTGCATCTGCTCCAGTCGGTACCCGTGTTGCAGGAGCTCGAAGTGCAGCCAGGCGGAGAGGAGCAGGACCGTCACGAGGAACACACCGATCACGCCCCAGCGCCGGAACTCGCGCTGCCGCGTCCGGTCGACCTCCCGGACGATCGGGTTGTTGTGGATGTCCTGCCTGATGACGTGCTCGAAGCGCTGCCTGCTCATGCCAGCCTCTCGGCGGCGCGCAGCTTCGCGCTGCGCGCCCTCGGATTCAGCCTGATCTCCTCGCGACCGGGTCGCAGGGGCCGCTTCGTGAGCACGCGGACCGCGGCGTCCGGGCCGTGCTCCAGCTCCCGCAGCGCCCGCTTCACGATGCGGTCCTCCAGGGAGTGGAAGGTGATGACGGCCAGGCGCGCGCCTGTCCGCAGCCGCCGGCAGACGGCCCGCAGGAACGCGCTCAAACCCTCGAGCTCCCGGTTGACCCAGATCCGGAGCGCCTGGAAGGTGCGCGTCGCCGGATCGATCCGCTGACCGCGGCGGCGGGCAGCCACCCGCCGCACCAGCGCCGCCAGCTGGCCCGTCGATGTCAGCGGCTGGCGCCGGCGAGCCGCAACGATCGCCCGCGCGATACGCCGCGCATGCCGTTCCTCGCCGTACTCGAAGATGCCATCCGCCAGCGTCTGCTCGGATGCATCGCGAAGCACCTCCGCGGCCGTCAGCCCGGTGGACCGGTCCATGCGCATGTCGAGGGGCTCGTCGCGCCGAAAGCTGAAGCCGCGCCCCTCCGCCTCGAGCTGCACCGAAGAGACGCCGAGATCGGCGAGTGCGCCGTCGACGAGCGCGAGGCCGCGTCGATCGAGCACGCTGTCGATCTGCCGGTAGTCCGCGTGCACGAGCTCGACGCGCTCGGCCCACGGCCCCAGCGCGGCCGCCGCCAGCGGCAATACTTCCCCATCCCGATCGCACCCCAGCACCCCGTCGGCCCCGGCCTCGAGCAGCAGGCGCGCGTGCCCCCCCGTCCCGACGGTGCAGTCGAGAAACCGGCCGCCCTGCTGCGGCTCGAGCAGCGCGATCACCTCGGTCGGCATCACCGGGCGGTGCGGAGGCTGGCCAGGATCGGGGCGCATCGTCAGATTCCGAGCTCCGCGAGGGCGCGAGCGTCCTCGTCGGTGAAGGGGTTCTGTTCGAGACGGGTCAGGAAGCGATCGTGGTTCCAGACCTCCAGGTAGTTGTACTTGCCGAAGACATCGACCTCGCCGGCCATGCCCGCGGACTCGCGCAACCGGGTGTGCACCGAGACGCGTCCCTGCCTGTCGATGTCGGCCGGCTGACCGAAGAAGTTGACGCGGTCGAAGAATCGGTTGCGGGACGGGTGCGACGGCGGAATGCCGGCGGCCCGCTCCTCGATCTCGATCCAGACCGGCATCGGGTAGATGTGAACCGATTCGCCAGTAACGCTGGTCACGAAAAGCGAGTGGCCGTACTTCTCCGCAATCGGCGCCCGAAAGGCCGCCGGGATCTTGAGCCTCCCCTTGTCGTCGATCTTGGCGGAGAAATTTCCCCGGAGCACCACTTAACTCCACTCTGAACCACAGAAATCCACGTCGATGTTAGGGGAGCACGGCGAAGCTGTCAACGAAAAACCCGTGGCAGCGTGCTACCATCCGCCTACACACGTCGTTCCGACGCCCCTTCGGATGTTGCGCGCAGGCCTCATCGGATTTCCCTCCACCGGCAGGACCACGCTGTTCAACCTCCTGACTCGGACGGCCGCCGACAGCTCAGCCGGACGAGCGAGCCGCGGCGAGGCGAGCATGGGCACCGCGGAGGTACCCGATGCGCGCCTCGACCGCCTCACGGAACTGTTCGAGCCGCGGAAACGGGTCGCCGCCAGCGTCTTGTTCGCGGACATGGCGGGTGCGGCCGGCCCGCGCAGCCTCGTCGATGTCGCCGCGTACCGGGAGGCGCACACGCTGCTGCACGTGGTGCGCGCCTTTCGTGCGGCCGACGTGCCGCATGCTGCCGGGGCGGTCGCTGCCGCCCGCGACGCCAGAGCGATGGAGGACGAGCTGATCCTGGCGGATCTCGCGGTGGCCGAGCGACGGCTCGAGCGCATCGAGCGCGACAGAAAGAAGGGTGCCGGCAAGGCGCTCGAACACGAGGCGCGCGCGCTCGACCGGTGCCGCCAGGCGCTCGAGAACGGGACGCCCATTCGCGCGCTGGATCTCGACCCTGACGCAGCCAGGACGCTGCGCGGCTTCCAGTTTCTGTCGTCCAAGCCGCTGCTGCTGGTGGTCAATCTCGACGAGGCCGACATCGCGGATTCGGAGCGGGCGCTCGAGCGGGCGGATCTCGGCGGCATGCTGTCGCATCCCGCGACGCGTGCCGTGCCGGTCTGCGCGAAGATCGAGCTCGAGATTGCACAGCTCGACGCGGACGACGCGCGTGCCTTTCTCACCGATCTCGGGTTGCAGGAGACCGGGTTGAAGCGGGTGGTGCGCGCCGCGTACGAGCTGCTCGGGTACATCTCGTTCTTCACCGTCGGGAAGGACGAGTGCCGGGCCTGGTCGATTCCCGGAGGCACCATCGCCATGAACGCCGCCGGAGCGGTGCACACCGACATGCAGCGGGGATTCATCCGGGCGGAGGTGACCGCCTACGAGGATCTGGCCCGCCGGGGATCCCTCGGAGCGTGCCGTGAGCACGGGGAAACGCGGCTCGAGGGAAAGCAGTACGTCGTGCGGGACGGCGACATCCTCAATTTCCGGTTCGCAAGATGATTCGTCGATATACTGGGCCGCATGGTCGGCTGGGTCCGGATCGCAACGGCGGCGGCGCTGGTGGCAGCCGCCGGCCCCGTTGCGGCCGATGATCTGGCGCTGTCGTTCCATGCCGGCCGCGTGACGGTGGTGGCGGCCGCCGTGCCCCTGGTCACGATCCTCGACGAGTGGGCGCGGTTGGGAGACACGCGATTCGTCGCCGCGCACGCCCTCCCGGCGCGGCCCGTGTCCGTCCGCATGGTGGACGTCCCCGAACGCGAGGCGTTGCGGGTGCTGCTGCGGGCGGCGGGAGGCTACATCGCCGAGTCCAGGTCGGCTTGGCAACCGGGCGTTTCGGCGTTCGAGCGGGTGCTGATCATGACCGGCGGTCGGCGCCGGCCCACGCCGGCACGTGCGGGTCCGGACCGGTTCCAGGCTCCGGCGCCAAGGCCCGCACGCCCGCTCGCGATGCCCGCCCCGCCGGGCGCGGGAGTGGCACCGGACGACGACGAGGAGGAAGACGAGCTCGACGACCTCGAGCTGCTCGAGTCGCTCAGGCGACGCTACGAATCGGCCGCGGAGCCGGCCGGCGACATGCGCCCCACCTTCTTCCCGCTGCCCCCGCCGGGCGCCACGACCGTTCCGGGGCCGCAGACCGCGCCGCAACCGGGGCTCATCATGCAACCTGCCGATCCGGCGCCGCAGCCCCGGCGGCCGTCGAACCGGCCCCGCCGCCGCACCGGTGCCCCGTAGGGCAGCCCGCGGGCCGCGGGTCAGCGCGACGTGACCAGCCCCGAGTCTGCGCTCACCGCGTGTCCTTCCAGCCGCAGGAGCGCCGCTTCGTGGCCAGGCCGCCCGAGTACCCGCCCAGCCGCCGGCCGCGGGTCACCACGCGGTGGCATGGCACCATGACGGGCACGGGATTGCGTCCGAGCGCGCCGCCAACCGCTCGCCCCGCCGGCGGCCGCCGACAGCGATGCGGGTCCCTGTGCTACCCTCACCGCCAGTGACGGCCCCTTCCGAAGCCACCGCGCCGGCGGTGGCTTCACCGGAGCCTCCCGACGGTGCCCCGCCTTCCGCCGCTCGACTCGCCAGGTCCGCCGGCGTCGTCGGCGCCGCCACCCTGACCAGCCGGGTGCTCGGGCTCATACGCGACCAGATCCTCGCCTACCTGTTCGGCGCCGGCAACGCGATGGACGCCTTCAACGTCGCGTACCGCGTCCCGAACCTGATGCGCGATCTCTTCGCCGAAGGCGCGATGAGCGCCGCGTTCGTGCCCACGTTCACGCGGCGGCTGACCCGGTACGGCCGGGCGGCGGCCTGGCAGCTCGGCAACCAGCTCATCAACGCGCTGATCGTCGTCACCGGGCTGCTCGTGCTGGCCGGGATCATCTTCGCCCGCCCGCTGACCGAGCTGCTGGCCGGGGACTACGCCGCGGTGCCGGGCAAGCTGGAGCTCACGGTGACGTTGAGCCGCATCGTGCTCCCGTTCCTCACGCTGGTGGCCCTCGCCGCCGTGCTCGCGGGGATGTTGAACTCGCTCAACCGCTTCTTCACGCCGGCCGTTTCCCCCGCGATGTTCAACGTCGGCATCATCTTCGGGGCGGTCTGCCTTGTCCCGGCCGCCGCGCACCTGGGCTGGAATCCCATTGTCGGCATCGCCGCCGGCATGCTGATCGGGGGCGCCGGGCAGATCGCGTTGCAGGTGCCGGCCCTCCTTCGGGAGGGGTACCGCTATCGGCTCGAGCTCGACCCGCAGGACCGCGGCCTGCGAGACATCCTCTTGCTGATCGGCCCCGGCACGCTGGCCGGTGCGGCCGTCCAGATCAACGTGCTGGTCAACACGATCCTGGCAACCGGGGAAGGCACCGGCGCGGTGTCGTGGCTCAACTACGCGTTCCGGCTCATGTATCTCCCGATCGGCCTGTTCGGCGTCTCGATCGCGACCGCGACGCTGCCGGCGGTCTCGCGCTCGGCCGCGCTGGGCGAGCTGGACGGCATCCGCCAGACGGTTTCGAGCGCCCTGCGCATGATGCTCATGCTGGGCGCGCCGGCGATGGTCGGTCTGATCGTGCTCGCCGGGCCCATCGTCGAGCTCGTCTTCGAGCGCGGCAGCTTCTCGCCGGACGACACGCGGGAGACCGCGGCCGCGCTTGCCTTCTACGCACCGGGACTGCTGGGGTACTCCGCCGTCAGAATCACCGTTCCCTGCTTCTACGCGCTCAAGAACAGCCTGACGCCCACCCTGATCAGCGTGGCGTCGGTCGCTCTCAACGTCGTCCTCAACGTGATCCTGGTCGAACGCATCGGCTACCGGGGGCTGGCCCTTGGGACCTCGATCGCCGCGCTCGTCAACGCAGGGCTCCTGTGCTACTTCCTGCGCCGGCGTCTCGGCGGGCTCGATACGCGCCGGCTGCTGGTTGCGCTCGCGAAGATATCGGTCGCCGCGGGGCTCATGGGGGCCGCCGTGCCCGGCCTCCACGCCGCGCTGCTCGAGGCCTGGCCCGGCGCCGGCCTGGTCGCACGGCTGGCGCGGGTTGCCGCGAGCATCGTGGGAGGACTCCTCGTCCTCGCAGGTTGCGCGCGCCTGCTGCGGATGCGGGAATGGGACGACGCGCTCCGGCATGTCGTCGCGCGGCTCGCTTCGCCGGCACCGCGCGGGTCGGCGCGCGCCCGCGACTGACCCCGATTCCGAAGCCCGCGGCGCCGTGTGGTACGATGCCCCGATTCCCCGGCGGTTCGGACATGCGTCGCATCTACTATCAGGGAACTGGCGGCTACTCGTTCGGCCCCGGCCTCATGACGCCGGCGGTCAAGTGGCTGATCTGGGCCAACGTCGCCGTGTTCCTGCTCACCGCGCTCGCTCCCGGCGGCGTGCGGCTCCGGCTCAACGAGCTGCTGGGTCTGACCCCGGCGCTGACGTTGAACGGACTCCACGTGTGGCAGCCGTTCACGTACCTGTTCATGCACGGCGGCGTCGGCCACATCCTGATCAACATGCTGATCCTGTGGATGTTCGGCGTCCAGCTGGAACGCCTGTGGGGCACCCGTTTCTTCCTGCGGTACTACTTCGTGGCAGGCGTCGGGGCGGCCGTTGTCACGATGATCGTGGCGCTGCTGCCCTTCTCGTTCAGCGCCGCGACGTACGCGACGATCACGATCGGCGCCTCGGGCGCCATCTACGGCCTGTTGATGGCCTTCGCGCTGTACTACCCGGACACCCCGATCCTGATGTTTCTGCTCTTTCCGGTGCCGGCGAAGTACTTCGTGATGATTCTGGGGGCGGTGGCCTTCGTATCCGCGCCGCGCGGCGGAGGCGTGGCGCACATCACGCATCTCGGCGGGCTGGTGGCCGGCTATCTGTACCTGCGGCGACGGCGCGGCATGTCCCTGGGCCGGCTGGGCATGCTGGCCGACCTCCGCTCCCGCTACCTGCGCTGGCGGATGAACCGCCTGCGGCGGCGCTTCGGCGTGTACACGGGCGGCCAGGACCGCGACTGGCGCGATCGGATTCACTAGCTTCAATCAGACGGGGCTGCGCCCCGAACCCCCGGCGTCCGCTGGCGGGGACCCCACAGCCCCGCGCCGCTCCCGCCGAGGCGCGCTGTGCGCGCCTTGCGGAGTCTGCACCGGGCTTCAATCAGACGGGGCTGCGCCCCGAACCCCCGGCGTCCGCTGGCGGGGACCCCTGCGCCCCGCGCCGCTCCCGCCGAGGCGCGCTGTGCGCGCCTTGCGGAGTCTGCACCGGGCTTCAATCAGACGGGGCTGCGCCCCGAACCCCCGGCGTCCGCTGGCGGGGACCCCTGCGCCCCGCGCCGCTCCCGCCGAGGCGCGCTGTGCGCGCCTTGCGGAGTCTGCACCGTTCTACGGCGCAGACTCCTGGGAGTCCGTGCGTCGGTCCTCGCCGGTCGACTGCCCGGGCGCGAACACGACCAGCTCGAACGTATCCTCCACGGCCTCCGCCTGATGCCGCAGCCGGGCGGGCACGTGCAGGACCTCGCCCTCGCGCACGGTGATCTCCCGCGTTCCCACGACACACCGCAACGCGCCCCGCAGGATGTAGACCAGCTGGTCGGCCTCGTGCGCATGCATCGGAATCTGCGCGCCCCGCTTGAGATACGCCTGAATCATGGTCTGCCGATCGCCGGCGATCACCTTGCAGGAGACCATGGCGGTCACCTTCTCGAGTCGCAGATCGCTCCAGCGGTGGAGGGCCGCGTCGGGCGTCATCACGTTCTCCAGCTTCTCCGCTCGCGCCTGCGCCTTGCAACCTGCACGCGATTCGGGCTGATATAATTGCAGGTCGTGCGCTCGTTCCGAAGGGCCGCCGTGGGACCGTCTCTCGACGCCTGCAAGGATTCTGCACCATGAAGGGTTCGTCGGTCACGAACGCGCCGACCGTCGCGCCGTCGGTCGCCGACAGCCGCAGCGCCCTCTCGCGCGACCAATGGCACCGCTTCTACCGGACGATGCTCCTGTCGCGCCGGCTCGACGACAAGGAGATTCAGCTCAAGAACCAGAGCCGGACCTACTTCCAGATCAGCGCCGCGGGACACGAAGCCATCCAGGTCGCAGCGGGCATGGCGCTGCGGGCCGGGCACGACTGGTTCTTCCCCTACTACCGTGACCGGGCACTCTGCCTGGCGCTCGGCGTTGCGCCGTTCGAGATGCTCATGAGCGCCGTGGGCGCGAGCGACGATCCCTTTTCGGGCGGCCGCCAGATGCCAACGCACTGGTGCTCCCCGAGGCTCCACATCGTGTCGCCCTCGAGCGCCTGCGCAACCCAGTGTCTCCATGCGGTGGGCGCCGCGGAGGCCGGCGAGGTCTCCCGGCACGTGCCGGGGCTCGCCGAGACCATCGCAGGACACGGCGACGAGGTCATCTTCGTCGCGCTGGGAGACGGGTCGACCAGCGAGGGAGAATTCTGGGAATCGCTCAACACGGCGTGCACGCGGGGGCTGCCCGTCGTGTATCTGGTCGAGGACAACGGCTACGCGATCTCCGTGCCGGTGGAGGCCCAGACGCCGGGCGGCGACGTCTCGCATCTGGTCGAGTCGTTTCCGGGCCTGAAGGTGATTCGCGTCGACGGCACCGACGCGGCGGCGAGCCTCGAGGCGATGCGGGACGCCGTAGGGTACGCGCGCGCGCGCTCGGGTCCGGCGCTCGTCCGGGCGAGCGTCACACGCCCGTACTCGCACTCGATGTCGGACGACGAGCGGGCGTACAAGAGCCCGGCGGAACGTGAGGACGAGGCCGCACGCGATCCCCTGCTGCTGTGCGCCGCGTATCTCCAGGAGCAGTCGCTGGCCACCCGCGAGGAGCTCGCGGCGATGGCCGCCGACGTCGACCGGGAGCTGCAGGAGGCTGCCGACCGGGCGCTCGCGGCGCCGCCACCCGACCCGGGCACGGCGACCCGCTACCTGTATTCGCCGACGGTCGATCCGGCGTCGGCGGACTTCGAGGCCGCACCCCGGCCGGCCGGTGCACCGGACACGATGGTTGCGGCCATCAACCGCACGCTGCGCGACGAGATGGAGCGGGACCGGCGAATCGTGGTGTTCGGCGAGGACGTGGCTGACGTCAGCCGGTCCGAGCTCCTGGCCGAGCTGCCGGGCAAGGGCGGCGTGTTCAAGGCCACGCTGGGGCTGCAGCGCGCGTTCGGTGACCTGCGGGTCTTCAACTCGCCGCTCGCCGAGGCGAACATCGTCGGACGCGCGATCGGCATGGCCGTCCGCGGGTTGAAGCCGGTAGTCGAGATCCAGTTCTTCGACTACATCTGGCCCGCCATGATGCAGATTCGCGACGAGCTGACCATGCTGCGGTACCGTTCGAACAACGCGTTCGCCTGTCCCGTCGTGATCCGTGCCCCAATCGGCGGCTACCTGCGCGGCGGCGCGCTGTACCACTCGCAGTCCGGCGAGAGCATCTTCGCGCACTGCCCGGGGTTGCGCGTCGCCTTTCCGTCGACCGCCGCCGACGCCGCCGGCCTGCTGCGCACGGCAATCCGTTGCGACGACCCCGTGCTGTTCCTCGAGCACAAGCACCTCTACCGGCAGACGTACAACAAGGACTCCTACCCGGGCCCGGACTACGTGCTCCCCTTCGGCCGGTCCGTCGTCCGGCGCGAGGGCACGGACGTCACGGTCGTCACCTGGGGCGCCCTCGTGCAGCGCACCCTGCTGGCCGCCGAGCAGGTCCGGCAGGAGGGCATCGACGTCCGCGTGCTCGACTTGCGCACCATTGCCCCCTGCGACTGGAAGGGCGTCGCCCAGGCGGTGCGCGCGACCAACCGCGTCGTGATAGCCCACGAGGATCAACTGACGTGCGGCTTCGGGGCCGAGCTCGCGGCGCGCATCGGGGGAGAGTTGTTCGAGCACCTCGACGCGCCGGTGAAGCGGGTCGGCGCTCTCGACTGCCCGGTCGCCTACCATCCGGTTCTCGAAGAGGAAATCCTGCCCCAGGCGTCGGACATCCTGCGGGCGATCCGCGAGACCGCCCGCTTCTGAGGATCCATCTATTGGATGGGGCTGGGCCCCGAACCCCCGGCGTCCGCTTGCGGGGACCCCTGCGCCCCGCGCCGCTCCCGCCGAGGCGCGCTGTGCGCGCCTTGCGGACTGCTCCTGGGGCTCGTGCTGGCCGCAGGCGCGGCGGGGGCGCAATGGTCACGGCCGGTCGAGGAGATCCGCTCGACCGGCGGCCTGGCGCCCCACGTGGTCGGGCAGTTCCGCGCCCCGGCCGGATTCCAGCAGGCCGCGAGCGGCGACTACTACGTCTTCGACCGCCGCTCACACGGCGTGTACCGCGTCACCGCTTCCGGCGCGGCGTCGCAGATCGTCCGGATCGGACCCGAGGACGGCCGCCTGCTGGGCGCCAGCGCCTTCCATATGGCGCCGGACGGTCGATTCGCGGTGGCCGATGCGCCGGAGGGCCGCGAGCGCGTGCAGATCTTCGAGTCCGACGGGACCCGCATCGGCGGATTCCGCCTCCCGGGCCGCGCTGCGCCCCGCATCACGCTGGGCGACCTCGTGCTGACCGGCATCGCCTCGCTGCAATTCACCGGGCGCGCCATCCTCATGAGCCAGCCGGAGCTGGGCGGCCTGATGACCGAGTTCAGCCTCGCCGGACACCCGTTCCATACGTTCGGTGTCTTCCGGCGGACCGGTCACGAAGCCGACCGGGACGTGCACCTCGCGCTCAACAGCGGCCTGCCGCTCCTGAACCCCGAGGGCGGCTACTACTTCGTCTTCCAGGCCGGCGTCCCGATCTTTCGCAAGTACGACGCGAACGCTCGGCTCGTGTTCGAGCGCCACATCGAGGGCCGCGAGCTCGACAGCCTGATCGCCGCCTTGCCCACGACCTGGCCGCGCCGATCGATCGGCCGCGGGCGGCGGACCGTGCCCATCGTCCCGCCGACCGTCCGCACGGCAGCCGTCGACCCGAACGGGTATCTGTGGGTCGCGCTGACCGTCCCGTACGTCTACGTCTACGACCCGGACGGTGAGAAGGTCCGCACCCTCAGGCTCCGCGGCGCCGGCATCGTCGAGCCGACCAGCCTCTCCTTCGCAAGCCGCAGCCGCCTGCTCGTCACCCCCGGCTGCTACGAGTTCACGGTGCGGTAGCTTCCTTCAGACGGGGCTGCGCCCCGCACCCCCGGCGTCCGCTTGCGGGGACCCCATAGCCCCGCGCCGCTCCCGCCGAGGCGCGCTGTGCGCGCCTTGCGGGGCCAACTCCGCCCTGAACACCGTCACCGCCTGCCCCAGCAGCAGCACCCGGTCGCCGACGACTCGCACGCGCACCACGCCGCCGCGGGACGAGGCCTGATACGCGGTGAACTCCTCCCGGCCCATCTGCCGCCGCCAGTACGGACCCAGGCAGCAGTGCGCCGAGCCGGTGACCGGATCCTCGTCCACGCCCGACCCCGGCGCGAAGAAGCGCGAGACGAAATCGAAGCCGCGCGTGGAGGCCCGCGCGGTGACGATCACGCCGCGCGCGTCGACCGCCCGCAGGCGGTGGAGGTCGGGACACAATGCGCGCACCGCGGCTTCGGACTCGAGCTCGACCAGGTAGTCGAAGCGGCCGCGCCCCAGATAGCGGGGCTCGACGCCGAGCGCCTCGAGCAGCCCGGGGGACGGTGCCACCGGGCGGGCCGGGTCGGCCGGGAAATCGAGCTGGATCCAGTTGTCGCAACGGCGCGCGGTCAGCAGCCCGGAGCGCGTGTGGAAGCGGAGCTCGCCGGGGGGAACGCACGCGCCCTGCTCCCAGAGCACGTGCGCGGCCGCCAGCGTCGCATGTCCACACAGATCCACCTCCACGGCCGGCGTGAACCAGCGGAGATCGAACGCCCCGTCAGACCGCGGCCGGAGGAACGCGGTCTCCGACAGGTTCATCTCGCCCGCCACGGACTGCATCCAGCCGGCGTCCCGCGGCTCCTCCAGCAGGCAGACCGCCGCCGGGTTGCCGCTGAACAGCGTGTCGGCGAACGCATCGACCTGCGTGATGATCATGGCGGGAGTATACGCCCCGCCGTAGCGCCGCCGTCCTGATGCCAACGACGCATGCGCGCTACCGGCGAGTTGCCGGCAGCAGGTCCGTTTGCTATCATTAGTCGTTTTGTTCCGCCTCGGAGAACGGCGCCGTGTCCAAGCGCTTTGGATGGCGCCGGGAGCGGCCTTGGGTGACCTGCTCTGGGCCTGAGTCGCACATGCCCGACGAGCGAGACCCGTTTCTGGCGCGCTCCCTGCAGCAACTGCAAGACAATATCCGCAGAGCAGGACCGGCAGCGACAGCCAGCTACTCGCTGATCGGTGCGATTCTCCTGCTCGGCGGCGCGGGGCATCTGCTCGACCGCTGGCAGCAGACGGAGCCGTGGGGCCTGCTCGGCGGGCTGCTGCTCGGGCTGCTGGTCGGCTTCTACGAGTTGGCGAAGACGGTCCTGAAGTCGTGACCGATGCGGGGCGTCTGGGTTACGGTCGCGCTCGTCGTCGCGGCCGGCGCGGTTGTCGCGGCGCTGGCGCCCGGCGCGGCGCTTGAGGTGCTGCTGGGCATGGCCGGCCCGATCGTCGTCGGCGTCGGCTCGCTGCTGTTGACGGACCGCACGTACAAGCGGAGTCCGGAACGGCTGACGCGCCTCATGGTGCGGGCGTTCCTGGGAAAGCTGGTGGTGTTCGGCCTGTACATGGCCGCGGCCGTCAGCTTGGTCTCGCTCGACGCGATCTGGTTCGCGGGGAGCTTCACCGGCGCGTTCGTGGTGCTGCATCTCGCCGAGGCGATACATCTGCAACGGTTGCTCACGGGCTGACGCGGCGCGCTACCCGATCGACGGACTCGATACACGCTGGATTCAACCTTCTTCGAAGACATGCCACAACCGCACCACGCCGAACCGACCGATCGCGCTACCGACCACGCCGCGGAGCACGCGGCCGAGCATGGCGAAGGCGAATTCGATGCCGGCCAGGTGATCATCGACCACGTCACGAACAGCTCGCCCGATCACCCGATCCTGCACCTGCCGGCCGTCTTCGGCATCGACTTCTCGATATCGAAGCACGTGTTCATGCTGCTGCTGATCGCGACGGCGGTCTTCCTGCTGATCACGACGACCGTCCGGCGCTATCTGCAGCAGGACCGGCTCGTCCCGGACGGCTTCATGAACGCCCTGGAGTTCGTCGTCGAGTTCATCCGGGACTCGATCGTCCTCCCCAACGTGGGCGCGAAGTACGTCCGGACCTGGGCGCCCCTGGTCCTCACCTTCTTCTTCTTCATCCTGAGCGCGAACGTGATCGGATTGATTCCGATCTTCGAGGTGCTCGGGCTCATCGACCACACGGTGCTGCATACCGGCGAGCACTCCCTCGTCAAGAACATCATTCACGGCGGCACGACCGCCACGGCCAACTTCAACGTCACGGCCGCGCTCGCCACCATCACGTTCTTCGCGATCATCATCGCCGGCACGCTGGCCCACGGCTTCATCCAGCACTGGAAGAACCTGGTGCCCCATGGCCTGGCCTGGCCGGTCTACATTCTGCTGATCCCGATCGAGATCATGGGCATGTTCGTCAAGCCGTTCGCCCTGACGATGCGGCTGGCGGCCAACATGACCGGGGGCCACATCGCGATTCTCGCCATTCTCTCGTTCGTGTTCCTGTTCGCCCAAGCGTTCGGAAGCAACCTGGCCGGCATCGGCGTCGGACTGTTCGTCTCCGTCCCGCTGGCCGTCGGCATCAACGGTCTCGAGATTATCGTCGTCCTCGTTCAGGCGTACGTCTTCACGCTGCTCTCGGCCGTGTTCATCGGCATGGCCATCAACGTGCACCACTAGACAACCACAGACAACCAGCAAGACGGAGGCTACCTGCATGGAAAATCTGCACTATTTCGGCGCCGCGATTGGGCTCGGACTGGTCGTCATCGGCGCGGGATTGGGCATCGGCCGGTTCGCCGCGGCGGCCGCCGAGGGCATCGCCCGCCAGCCGAACGCGGCCGCCCAGATCACGGGCGCCGTCAACCTGCCCCTGTTTCTGCTCGAAGGCGTGGCAATCCTGGCCGAGGTCTTCATCTTTCTCATCCTGATTCTCGTGTAGGAACGAAGCACCATGGACAACGCGCTCGTCCAACCCGACCCCGGGCTGTTCGTCTGGACCATCCTCGTATTCCTGGTCCTGCTGTATCTGCTGAAGCGGTACGCCTGGGGCCCGCTGCTGGCGGCCCTCGACGAGCGGCAGGCCGGCATCCGCAAGTCGCTGGACGACGCGGACCGGGCACGGAAGGAGTTCGAGCAGGTCCAGCAGGAATCGGAGGCGCTGATCGGCAAGGCGCGCGGCGAAGCCGGCGCCATCGTCTCCGAGGCGCGTTCGGACGCGGCGAAGCTCCGCGAGGATCTGCGCCGGCAGGCGCAGCAGGAGGCGCAGTCGATCGTCGAGAACGCCGAGCGTCAGATCCAGCAGGAACGGGATCGCGCGCTAGCCCAGATCCGCCGGGAGGCGGTCGATGTATCGATCATGATCGCCTCGAAGCTGATCCGCCGCAATCTCTCCCCGGCCGACAACCAGGCGCTCATCGACGAGGCGCTGAAGCAGGTCCAGCCACCCGCCCAGGGCTGACGCGCCCGCCGCAGCGGTTGGCGTGAACCGCCAGACCCCTCCAGGCGGCGCCCCGGCGAGAGCGGGGCGTCGCATCCAGTTTCAGACGGGGCTGCGCCCCGAACCCCGGCGTCCGCTTGCCGGGACCCCACTGCCCCGCGCCGCTCCCGCCGAGGCGCGCTGTGCGCGCCTGGGGGCCACCGCAGCCAGCGCGCCGGTGGCCCCTCCGGAATCAGACGGGCGGCTGGTAAGCTAGCGGAGCATCGCCGAGGAGGCCGCCGACCCGAACAGCGCGGCCGCGTTCTGGGCCTGATCGAACAGCAGCTGGGGATAGATGCCGAAGAGGAGCGTGCCGACCACACCGACGGCCAGCGCGGTCGCCAGGGCCGGACCGAGGGTGATCTCGGAGCCGGTCGTCTCCTCCCTGAAGAACATGAACACGACCACGCGGAGATAGTAGTAGAGCGAGATCGCGCTGTTCACCACGCCGACCACGGCGAGCCAGATGAACCCCTGGTCGATCGCCGCGCCGAAGATCCACACCTTGCCCATGAATCCGGCGGTGGGCGGGATGCCCCCCAGCGACAGCATGAACAGCAGCATCGCGACGGCCACGATCGGGCTGCGCGCGAACAGGCCGCTCATGTCCTTGAGCTCGTCGCCGACGACGTCACGCCGCCGCAGCATCGTGATGACCGCGAACGCGCCCAGCTGCATGAACAGGTAGACCCAGAGGTAGACCAGCGCCGCCGCGACGCCGCGCTCGGTGGCCGCCACCACGCCGATCAGCACGTAGCCGGCGTGCGCAATCGACGAGTAGGCGAGCATCCGCTTCATGTTGCTCTGCGTGATCGCCGCGATGTTGCCTACCGTCATCGTCACGACGGCGAGGAAGGCGAACACCACCTGCCAGTCGGCGGTCAGCGCCGCCAGCCCCTCGATGAAGATACGCAGCAGCATCGCGAACGAGGCCGCCTTCGACCCGACCGACAGGAACGCCGTCACCGGCGTCGGCGCACCTTCGTACACGTCGGGCGCCCACATGTGGAACGGCACGGCCGCGATCTTGAACCCCATGCCCGCTGCCAGGAGAATCATTCCCAGGCTCAGCACGAGGCTGCGGTCCTGCGCGGCCAGCGCCACGGCGATCTCGTCCAGCCGGGTGGAGCCCGTCACGCCGTAGACGATCGACATCCCGTACAGCAGGATGCCCAGCGAGAACGCACCGAGCAGGAAGTACTTGACGGCCGCCTCGTTCGACCGGTGGCTCGGCTTCAGGTAGCCCGCCAGGATGTAGAACGCGACGGCCATCGTCTCCAGGCCGATGAACAGCGTGATGAGATCGATGCCGCTGGCCATGAACATCATCCCGAGCGTCGCGCACAGGATGAGGAAGTAGTACTCGCCGGCGCGCACCCCCTCCACGCGCAGGTACGGGGCCGACATCATGAGCGTCAGCCCGGCCGACACGAGGAAGATCAGCTTGAAGAACAGGGCGAACCCGTCGATCGCCAGCAGCCCCCGCGATATCACGACGTCGACCCCGGCGAACGACAGCAGCACCAGGGCGCTGGCGGCCAGGGTGCCCATCGAGAGGGCGAACAGAAGGTCGTCGCGCCGGGGAACGATGACGTTGACGAGCAGCAGCAGCAGCGCCCCGGCCGTGAGGATCAACTCGGGCAGGAGGTAGTAGAAGTCGCTGGGCGAGAAACCGAGTGCCGCCATCTACCGGGTGCCTCCACGAACCGGCGTCTGCGCGCCGCCGCTGCCAGACGCCACCTCGCGCTCGCCGGCTGCCGCGCCGGCCGCCGCCAGCCGGGGCGTGTAGTCGCTGTTCACGCGCGCCATCACGTTGTCCACCGACGTCTCCAGGCGGTCGAGGAACGGCTTCGGATACAGGCCGATCCAGACGGCCAGGACGAGCAGCGGCACGAACGTCCAGATCTCGCGCATGCTGAGATCGGGCAGCCCCTCGTTCTTCGGATTGTCGACGTTGCCGAACATCGTGCGCTGATACAGCCAGAGCATGTAGGCGGCGCCGAGCACGATGCCGCTAGCGGCGACGAACGCCCAGAACTTGCTGACCACGAAGATGCCCTGCAGGATCAGGACCTCGCCGATGAAGCCGTTGAGCGTCGGCAGCCCGATCGACGACATCGTCATCACCAGGAAGATCGCCGCGTAGACCGGCATCACTTTCGACAGCCCGCCGTACTCCGCGATCTCGCGCGTGTGGCGGCGCTCGTAGACGACGCCCACGATCAGGAAGAGGGCGCCCGTGGAGATGCCGTGGTTCAGCTGCTGCACGATGCTGCCGGTTATCCCGACCGGCGTCAGGGCGAACATGCCGAGCATCACCATGCCCATGTGGCTGACGCTCGAGTAGGCCACGAGCCGCTTCCAGTCTTTCTGCGCCATCGCGACCAGCGCGCCGTAGATGATGCCGATGATCGACAAGCCGACGACCAGCGGCACGAACGCCGCCGTGGCCTCCGGCAGGATCGGCAGGCTGAAGCGGATGAACCCGTACGTGCCCATCTTCAGCAGCACGGCCGCCAGAATGACCGAGCCGGCCGTCGGCGCGTCCGTGTGGGCGTCCGGCAGCCAGGTGTGGAACGGGAACATCGGCACCTTGACGGCGAACCCGAGGAAGAAGGCGAGGAAGATCCACCACTGCAGGCCGAACGGGATGTTGAGCTGCTGGAACTGCGTGATGTCGAAGGTGTACACCCCGGTCACGCTGTGGCTGTAGAAGTAGACCGCCAGAATCCCCAGCAGCATCACCACGCTGCCGATGAGCGTGAACAGGAAGAACTTGATGGCCGAGTAGAGCCGGTTGTCGCTGCCCCAGATGCCGATGAGGAAGTACATCGGCACCAGCATCACTTCCCAGAACAGGAAGAACAGCAGGAAGTCGAGCGCCATGAACGCGCCCAGCATGCCCGTCTGCAGCGCCAGCAGGAAGACGTAGTACTCCTTCACGCGGACGGTGATGGCCGTCCATGACGACAGCACCGCGATGACGCCCATCAGCGTCGTCAACAGGATCAACAGCGCGCTGAAGCCGTCCACGCCCAGGAAGTACTCGGCCCCGATCGAGGGAATCCAGGCGAGGCGCTCGACGAACTGCCAGCCGGCATCCTGGGTGTCGTACCAGAACCACAGCGGGAGCGAGACGAGGAAGCCGACCCCGACGGTGGCGTTGGCGATCCACCGGATCCGGTCCTCCTGCCGCCGGTCCGTCAGCAGCAGGAGCACCACGCCGACCAGCGGGGTGAAGAGAATCAGTGACAGCAAGGGGAATCCGGCGGCGTTGCTCATGGTCTTGAATGCGGGTCAGCGCCCGATGAGGAACCAGGTCACGAACGCGAACACGCCAACCAGCGTGGCGAACGCATAGTTCTGGATTAGGCCGGTCTGAACCCGGCGGAAGCCGTAGCTGCCCTCCTGGCAGATCCACCCGACCAGGTTGACGAGCCCGTCGACCACGTGCTTGTCGAGCACGTGGGAGATCCGCGACGAGGCGACGGTGGTCCAGCCCGTTCCGTTCACCGCGCCGTCGACCACCTTGGCGTCGAACCCCCAGAGACCGCGCGCGCCGGACATCGTGCCGCGCACGACCGTGGCGTCGTACAGCTCGTCGACGTAGTACTTGTCGGTCAGCACGCGGTGCGGTCCCGCGTACCGCTCGGCCCACTCGTCGGCGGTCTCCGGCCGCTGGATGTAGTTGCGGTACGCGAGGAAGATGCCGAGTCCGGCAATCAGCACCGAGATGGCCATCAGGCCGAGCTCGGCCGCATGCGAGAGGTGGGCGACCTCTCCGTGCGCCCCTTCTCCGCCGTGCGCTCCCCCGCCCGCCTGGGCCACGAAGCTCGGCTCGAGGAAGTGCTCGATGGCGTTGCTGCCGCCCAGCGCCGCGGGCACGCCGACGTAGCCGGCCAGGACCGCGCCGACCGCCAGGACGATGAGCGGAACGGTCATCAGCCGCGGCGACTCGTGCGGCCCGTGCCAGCCGTGGTGGCCGCCGTCGTCCTCATGTTGATCGCCGTGGCCCTCTTCCCAGGCGGGCCCGCGGTACTCCTGGTAGAACGTCATGAAGATGAGGCGGAACATGTAGAAGGCGGTCATGCCGGCCGCCACCACGGCCAGCATCCAGAACAGCCGGTTGTGCAGGAACGTGCGGTACAGAATCTCGTCCTTGCTGAAGAAGCCGGACAGCAGCGGGACGCCCGCGATCGCCAGCGCGCCGATGCCCATGGTGGCGAACGTCACGGGCATGTACCGCTTGAGCCCGCCCATCCGCCGCATGTCCTGCTCTTCGTTCATGGCGTGGATGACCGATCCGCTGCCGAGGAAGAGCAGCGCCTTGAAGAAGGCGTGGGTCATCAGGTGGAACGCGCCGGCGGCGAACGCGCCGACGCCGGTCGCCAGGAACATGTAGCCGAGCTGCGACACGGTGGAGTAGGCGAGCACCCGCTTGATGTCGGTCTGCACCAGCCCGATCGTCGCGGCCATGATTGCGGTGGCCAGGCCGATGACGGCGACGATATCCATCACCATCGGCGCGTGCGAGAACAGGACGGCGTTGCGCCCGACCATGTAGACGCCCGCCGTGACCATCGTGGCCGCGTGAATCAGCGCGGACACCGGCGTGGGGCCCTCCATGGCGTCGGGCAGCCAGACGTAGAGCGGGATCTGCGCGCTCTTGCCGACGGCGCCCACGAACAGCAGCAGGCAGATCAGCGACAGGGCCCCCATGGCGCCCGCCTCGACGGGCATCTCGGCGGCCATTTCCGCCACCACATGGAAGTCGAGCGTGCCGAAGGTGAAGAAGACCAGGAAGATGCCGAGAATGAAGCCCCAGTCGCCGATCCGGTTGACGATGAACGCCTTCTTGCCGGCATCCGCCGCGCTCTGCTTGTGGTACCAGAAGCCGATCAGCAGGTACGAGCAGAGTCCGACGCCCTCCCAGCCGACGAACATCACCAGGAAGGTGCTGCCGAGCACGAGCAGCAGCATGAAGAAGCAGAACAGGTTGAGGTAGCAGAAGAACCGCGCGTAGGCCGGGCGCGGCTCGTGGTCCATGTAGGCCACCGAGTACACGTGGATGAGGAGCCCGATGCCGGTGACCACCAGGATCATCATCCCGGCCAGCGGATCGAGCGTGAACGCCCAGGGCACCTCGAACGAGCCGATGCCGCCCGCCGTCTCGAGCGGAATGGGCGGAATCCAGCTGGCCACGGTCACCTGGTGGAAGCGCTCCTCGCCCGGGAGGCCGAGGAGCTGCGCGAACGCCGTGACCGAGACCAGGAACGACGCCGCCATCGTGCCGCATGCCACGTACGCGGCCGTGCGCTTGTCGAAGTAGCGTACGCCGAGCAGCCCGTTGAGCGCGGCCCCGATGCCGGGCAGTACCGGAATGAGCCAGATCAAGTCCATTGCCTTCAGCCGTTCGCCGTCACCATCGCATCAAGCTCATCTCGTCGATGTTCACGGTCTCCTTGTTGCGGTAGAACGCGATGATGATGCCGAGCCCCACCGCGGCCTCGGCCGCCGCGACCGCGATCACGAACACGACGAACACCTGCCCCACCAGATTCTGGAGTTGATTCGAGAGCGCGACCAGATTGATGTTGACCGCGTTGAGGATGAGCTCGATCGACATGAAGATGATGATGATGTTGCGTCGCACGAGCACGCCGATCACGCCGATCACGAAGAGCGCGGCCGACAGCGCGGTGTAGTGCAGCGGTGTGATTTCGAGCACCTTCGGATACCTACAGATTCTTCTTCGCGAGCACGATGGCGCCGATCATCGCGACCAGCAGCAGCATCGACGCCACCTCGAACGGGATGAGATACTCGGTGTAGAGCACCCAGCCGACCTGCTCGGTGTTGAGCATCGGGTCGCTGATCCGCGCTGGCAGCCCGGCGTCCTGCGCTCCGGCGGGAACGTCCGCGCGCGCGCCGCCGGAGACCACGATCCCGATCACCTCGAGCAGCACCGCGCCCGCCAGCACCGCGCCGGTCACCCCCAGCCGCCGCGTATCGCTGTGCTGCTCCGGGGCCCGCTTGAGGCTCACCAGCATCACCACGAACAGGTACAGGACGACTATCCCCCCCGCGTACACCAGCACCTGGATGACCGCCACGAACTGGGCGCCGAGCGTCACGTAGAGGATCGCGACGAGCAGAAAGTTGACCACGAGAAACAGCACGCTGTGCACCGCGCTCCGGGCCGCGATCACGAGAATCCCCAGCCCCAGAATCAGGACCGCCAGCGTGTAGAACACGGCCGCTTCAAGCATCGGCTGATGATGTCCTCCGCGTTACACCAGGACCTTCACGACCCCGGTGATGACCAGATTCCCGATGGCGATCGGGATCAGGACCTTCCATCCCAGCCGCATCAGCTGGTCGTAGCGGTAGCGCGGCAGCGTGGCGCGGATCCAGATGAACACGTACAGGAACAGGAAGATCTTGCCGACCAGCCAGGCCCACGCGGGAATCAGATCGAGGAATGCCAGCGCTTCCACGTTGGGGAACGGACGCATCCATCCGCCCAGGAACATGATCGAGACGATGGCCGAGATCACGATGATGTTGGCGTACTCCGCCAGGAAGAACAGCGCGAACCGCATCCCGCTGTACTCGGTGTGAAACCCGCCGGTCAACTCCGTCTCGGCCTCCGGCAGGTCGAACGGCACCCGGTTGGTCTCGGCGAGGCCGCCGATGAACACCAGCACGAACGCCACGGGCTGGACGAACCCGAACCAGACGCCCGCGTCGCGCTGCGCCTCGACGATGCCGACGAGGCTCAGCGTGCCCGCGGTGAGGATGACGCTCACCAGCGTCATCGTGACGGCAATCTCGTAGCTGATCAGCTGCGCCGAGGCGCGCAGGCTGGCCAGCAGCGGGTACTTGCTGTTCGAGGCCCAGCCGCCGAGGATGATGCCGTATACCCCGATCGACGTGACCGAGACGACGAACAGCAGCCCGACGTTGATGTCGGCCACGTAGTAGAGCGGGTCCGGACCGAACGGCACGACCGAGAACACGACCAGCGCCGGCACGAGGCTCATGATCGGCGCGATCGTGAAGACCCACTTGTCCGCGGCGGCGGGCGTGATGTCTTCCTTGAGGATGAGCTTGATCGGGTCGACGATCGCCTGCAGGATGCCGTAGGGGCCGACCCGCATCGGACCGAGCCGCGCCTGCGCCCAGGCCATCACCTTGCGCTCCATCAGGACCATGAAGGTGACGGCCACGAGCACCGCGTTCAGCAGTACGGCGATCTGCAGCAGCGGAATGACGAACGTATCCAGCATGAGCTACCGGTCCACCTCGCCGAGCACGATGTCGATCGTCCCGATCAGGGCCACCACGTCGGCCACCAGATGCCCTTTCACCAGTCTGCGCAACCCCTGCAGGTTGCAGAACGACGGCGGCCGCACCCGGAAACGGTACGGGTTCGTGGAGCGGCCGTCGCTGACGATGAAGTAGCCGATCTCGCCCTTCGGCGATTCGATGGCGTGGTAGGTCTCTCCGGCCGGCGGCTTGATCAGCCGCGGGACCTTGCCCATGACCGGCCCCTCCGGCAGACCCTCGACGGCCTGCCGGATGATGCGGATCGACTGCTTGAACTCCTCCAGCCGGATGAGATAGCGGTCGTACGTATCGCCGCGGGTCCCGAGCGGGATGTCGAAATCGAACTCCTCGTACGCCGCGTTCGGCTCGTCCTTGCGCAGGTCCCGCGACACGCCGGAGCCGCGCAGCGGCGGGCCGCACAACCCCAGCGCGGTCGCCTCCGCGCCCGAGATCACGCCGATGTCGCGGGTGCGCCCGACCCAGATCCGGTTGTTGGTCAGCAGCTCTTCGTACTCGTCGAGCTTGGGCTCCATCAGGTCGCAGAATGCGCTGACCTTCTTGTCCCACCCCGTCGGAATGTCCAGCGGCAGGCCGCCGATCCGCATCGCGTTGTAGGTCAGGCGCGCGCCGCAGTACTCCTCGAACAGGTCCAGCACGTGCTCGCGTTCCCGGAACGAGTACAGGAGCACCGTCATCGCGCCGATGTCCATCGCGTGCGTCCCCAGCCAGAGGCAGTGGCTCGCGATGCGCTGCAGCTCGGCCAGGATCGTGCGGATGTAGCGGGCGCGGCGCGGGACCTCGACCTGCATCAGCTTCTCGACCGTCTCGACGTAGCCGAGATTGCTGGTCGCCGCCGCGACGTAGTCCATGCGGTCCGTCAGCAGTATGATCTGCGTCCAGTCGCGGTTCTCGCAGAGCTTCTCCACCCCGCGATGGATGTAGCCGATCACGCAGTCGGCGTCGACCACGCGCTCGCCGTCGAGACGCAGCACGATCCGCAGCACGCCGTGCGTGCTCGGGTGCTGCGGCCCCATGTTCAGGACGAGCTCGTCGGTGTCGAACGCCTGACCGACACGCCGTGGCGCCTCAATAGTCATCGTCGTCCCACGCGCTATTCGATCTCCGCCTCATCCGGCAGATTCCACAGGCGCAGCCAATCCTGCGGGTTCTCCATCAGGAACTCGCCCGGGCCCTCCAGCGGGTAGTCCTTGCGCTGGGGGTGGCCCTGCCACTCGTCCGGCATCAGGATGCGGCGCAGGTCCGGATGGTTGACGATGTTCACGCCGAACTGGTCGTACACCTCGCGCTCGAGCCAGTTCGCCCCGGACCAGATCTCGGTGACGGACGGCACCGGCTCGGCCTCGGCCGCACGTACCTTGACGCGCAGCCGGTGCCGCAAGCGGGTCGAGTAGAGACAGTAGACGACGTCGAACCGCTGCTGCCGGGGCGGCCAGTCGGTCGCCGTGACGTCCGAACAGTAGTCGAACTCGGTCGCCGCGTCGGTGCTCAGGAAGCGCACGACGTCCAGCAGCCGGTCGGCCGGCACGATGACCGACCAGTCGCCGACCCAGTACGTCACCTGCGTGACCGCCCCGGGCACACCGGCCTGCAGGGCTTTCACGAAGGCGGGCACCTCGAGGTCGGCGGGCGGCTCGGGATCGGCCGGCCCCTTGGGCGGCTCCGGCGGAGCCTTCGGCGCGGGCTTCGGGCGGGGCCGCGCGGCGGTTGCGGGCTTCGGTGACGCCGGGGCCGGGGCCTTCTTCGGGACCGGCGGCTGCGCCGCGGCTGCAGCCTTTGGCGGTGCCGCAGCCGGCGCCGGCGGCGGCGTTGCCGGTGCGTCGGACTTGTCCGGCTTGCGGCCCGGCGGGCCAGCGTCGCGTTTCGTATCGTCCGCCATCACGTCCAATCCAGGGCACCCTTGCGCCAGGCGTACACGTAGCCCACCACCAGTATGAACAGGAAGACCAGCATCTCGATGAGGCCGAAGAGCGCCAGCTCGTCCAT
Organism: Vicinamibacterales bacterium; assembly: GCA_965222265.1. Lineage (GTDB taxonomy): Bacteria > Acidobacteriota > Vicinamibacteria > Vicinamibacterales > UBA8438 > JAAXGX01. The sequence goes on along the minus strand of CBDCTP010000003.1, from coordinate 1,083,741 downwards.
GATCACCGCCCACGGGAACATGAAGACGGTCTCGACATCGAAGATGACGAACAGCATGGCCACGAGGTAGTAGCGCACGCTGTACCGGTCGCGGGCGTCGGTGAGCGGCTCGATGCCGCACTCGTACGGCTGCAGCTTCACGCGGTTGTAGCGGCGCGGATGCACCAGGCCGGCCACCATCAACGTGAAGATCGCGAAGCCGAGCGCGACCAGGATGAAGAGGAATATCGGGATATATACGTCCAACATGGCTACTATGGGATCGACAGGCGCCAACCGGCCGCTCCCGTGCGACGGGACATCGATCGCAACCTTCCTCGCCCTGGCTCGCCGGAGAATTCAGCCCGCGCCATGCAGGCTGACCATGACGGATGGCGTGAAATGCGGACCGAAAACCGCGCTGTTTATAGCATGCGCCCAAGGGGGTGTCAAGCCGGCCGTCGGCCGTCCGCGGTCGCGAAAGTTTCTCGCAACTCCAACATTTGCAATGGGTTTCCCTCTTGACCGGGTCCCCGGCCGAGGCCTATACTCGCGACAAGAGACTATGCTGGATATTCGTGCCGCGCGGGTCGTCTGTGCGGCCCTCGCGGCCCTGCTTTCCGCGACGGGCACGGGCGGTGCACAGCCTGCCGAGCGCAGCCTGGTGGTCAGCGTCGTGGCCGGCGACGGCGCCCCCGTCCCGGGCCTGCAGGCCCGGGACTTCGAGGTCCGCGAGGACGGTGTGGAGCGCGAGGTGCTGCGGGCGGCGCGCGACACGCGGCCGCGGCAGATCGCGCTGCTGGTCGACACCAGCGAGGCGGCGCTCGGCGCCGTCGCCAATTTCCGCAACGGCGTCAACGCCTTCGTCGACGCGCTCCACCGCGAGAGCGAGATCGCGATCATCAGCTTCGGCGGGCGGCCGCGGATCCTCGTGCCGTCCACGCGCGAGGTGGCCCGCCTCCGCGAGGGCACCGCCGGCATCTTCGCCTACTCGCGGACCGCTGCCTATCTGCTGGACGCCATGTCGGAAACGACCCGGGGCTTCGTCAGGCGCGGCGCGTCCCGTCCCGTCATGGTCGTGCTCGCCACCGAGGGACTCGATCATAGCCATGTCGATTCGACGACGTTGATCCGCGACATCGAGGAAGCGGGGGTCACCGTGCATACGGCCGTCCTCGCGGGGCGGGGTTCGCGCGCCTCGTCCCGACTCCCGTTCGGGCCGGCACGGTCGGGCCCGCCCGGCGTCCGGCCCCCCGGGTTCGGAGGCTTCGACCCGGGCGGCTTCGGAGTGGCGCGGGACGACGGGTTCGCTCGCTGGCGGCTCGACCGCGACATGGCGCTCAACCGCGCCCCGCTCGCCGGCGCCGGCCGGCGCCGGGACATGCTCGCGAGCATGGCGGCGGAAGCGACGCTGCAGGCGGTCGCGGCCGAGCTGTTGAATCAGTACCTGGTCGTCTACTCCCGGCCCGCCACGCTCATCCCGCCGCGAGACATCGAGCTGCGCGTCGCCCGCGACGGGGTGGACGTACGGGAGATTCCGGTGCCGGAGGCCCCCTAGCCGATGCGACCTTCCGCATTCTGCCTCGTGGCGTTGCTGACGACAGCCGGCGTGGTCCTCCTGGGCGGCCAGCAACCGCAACAGGACGACCCCACGCTGTTGCCGTCGTTCCGTGCCGGGGTGGACGTCGTCTCGCTCAACGTGACGGTGACGGACGCCGAGAACCGGTTCATCACCGACCTCGACCGGGACGACTTCGCGGTCTACGAGGACGGCGTGCAACAGGAGATCACCTTCTTCAGCCGCTCGCAGCTGCCGATCGCCCTGTCGCTCCTGATGGACACCAGCGCGAGCATGGATGAGCGGATGCGGACAGCGCAGGAAGCCGCGATCGGCTTCGCGCAGCGGCTGAAGCAGGACGACCTGGCGGAGATCGTCGACTTCGACAGCCGGGTCGAGATCCTGCAGGCATTCACCAACGACCTCGATCACCTCGGGCGCGCCATCCGGCGCACGTCCGCCGGGGGATCGACCTCGCTGTACAACGCCCTCTACATCTCGCTCAAGGGCCTGAGCAAGGCGCCGTTGCGCATGGCCGAGGTGCGGCGCCAGGCGATCATCGTGCTCTCGGACGGCGAGGACACCTCGAGCCTGCTCACGTTCGAGGAGGTGCTCGAGCTCGCCAAGCGGTCGGAGACGGCCATCTACACCATCGGGCTGCAGGACGACGACGACCGGCGGTCGGGATTCCGGGAGGCCGACTTCGTGCTGCGACAGCTGGCCTACGAGACCGGCGGACGATCGTTCTTCCCCGACGACGTGCACGATCTGCCGGCGATCTACGAGCAGATCTCGGACGAGCTGTCGAGCCAGTACAGCGTCGGGTACGTCTCCGCGAATCCGTTGCGCAACGGCCGGTGGCGCCGGACCGTGGTGCGCGTGGGCCGGGAACGAGCGACGGCCCGCACCAAGCAGGGCTACTACGCGCCGACCGGCTAGGGGCTTCCACGTGACGTCGGTCCCCTTGGCGCTGTACGTCGCCGCCTCCGCCGCCTATGCGATCTACTTCGCGCGGCGCAGCGATACGGCGGGACGCTTCGCCACGCTGGTGCTCGTCTGCGGCGCGCTGGCGCACGCCTTCGTCATCGGCATGCAGACGATGCAGGTCGGACACCTCCCGGTCGTCGGCACGACCGGCGCCATCTCGGCGTTCGTCTGCCTGCTGGCGCTGGCGTATCTGTACACGGAGACCATGGCCAACGAGCGGGCGATGGGCGTGTTCATCGTGCCGCCCATGGCGCTGCTGCAGGCGATACCGGCGGTAACGAACACGGTGGCGGCCCGGCCGCCGGTGCTCGACAGCCCGTGGTTCGCCGTCCACGTGCTGTCGCTGCTCTTCGCCTACGCCAGCTTCGCCCTCGCCTGCGTGCTCGGCATCACCTACGTGCTCCTGTTCAAGGATCTGAAGGCGAAACACCTGGGCTTCTTCTACTCGCGCCTGCCCTCGCTGCGCGTGCTCGACGTCATGAACGGCCGGGCGATCACGGTCGGGTGGCTGTTTCTGACGCTCGGCCTGGCGGTCGGCGCCATCTGGCTGCTGCAGGTGCAGGCAGGCGCCGTGGACCCGCGCGTGCAGGCGATGTCGCTGTTCGACCCGAAAATCTTCATCGTGATCCTGATGTGGGTGGTCTACTCGTTCGCGCTGTACGCCCGGCGCTCCATCGGCTGGAGCGGGCGGCGGACCGCCGTGTTGTCGGCGGTCGGCTTCACCGTAATGCTGCTCAATTTCGTGCCGATAGGCTACTTCGTGACGCGGAGCCACAACTTCTACTGACGGCTCGCGGGCAGCGTCGTTCGAACCGCAATCTGCCCCAGGCTCATGAACCTGTTCCTGCTCGGCGCAAGCCACCACAGCACGCCGATCGATTTGCGCGAGCGGATCGACTTCACGCGGCGGGGCGTGGCCGATGCGCTGGCCGAGCTCGGCCAGCTTCCCGGACTGAGCGAGGTGGTCGTCCTGTCGACCTGCAACCGCGCCGAGATCTTCGCGATCTGTGACGATCCGCAGCGCATGCGTCGGACGCTCACCGCCTTCATGAGCGCGTTCCACGACGTCCCGGAGTCCGAGATCGCACCCCATCTGTATGTCCGGGCCGATACCGACGTCGCCCGCCACCTGTTCCGCGTGACGGCCGGCCTCGACTCGCTGGTCGTGGGCGAGCCGCAGATACTGGGGCAGGTCAAGGACGCGTTCGCGATCGCGTCGGAGCAGCACTATACCGGCGTCTTCTTCAATCGGCTGTTCCACTGGTCGTTCGGGGCCGGCAAGCGCGTGCGCTCCGAGACCGGGCTCGGCGAGGGCGCCGTCTCGGTCAGCTACGCGTCGATCTCGCTCGCGCGCAAGATCTTCGGCAAGCTCGGCAACCTGCGGGCACTGCTCGTGGGGGCGGGCGAGATGGCCGAGCTGACGGCGACCCACCTCCGCTCGCAGCAGGTGCACCGCATCGGCGTGGCGAATCGCACCGCGTCCCGTGCCGCCGCCCTGGCAGCGCGGGTGGGGGGCGAGGCCGTGCCGTGGGAGCAGATCAGAAGGGAGCTGACGTCCTACGACATCGTGGTGACGGCAACCGGCTCGGCGGCGCCCATCATCACCCGCGCCGACGTCGAGATGGCCATGAAGCCGCGGCGCGACCGCCCCCTGTTCGTCATCGACCTGGGGGTGCCGCGAGACGTCGATCCGGCGGCCGGCCGGATCGAGCAGGTGTTCCTGTACAACATCGACGATCTGCGCACGATCGTCCAGGAGAACCTGGCTCGGCGCCAATCCCAGGTCGATCTCGCCGAGCTGATGATCGATGCCGAGGTGGACAAGTTCATGGCGTGGCTGCGCTCGCGCGCGGCCACGCCGACGGTCGTCGCCCTCCGCGAGCGCTTCGAGACCGTGCGCCGGTCGGAGCTGGCGCGTCTCGAGCCGAAGCTCGCCGGGCTCTCACCCGCCGCACGCGCGCGCGTCGACGAGGTGACCCGGCTGCTGATCGAGAAGCTGCTGTCCGCGCCGACCCAGCGCCTGAAGGCGACCACCGACGAGGAGACCGTCGCCGCCTATACCGAGGCGTTGAACCACCTGTTCAAGCTCGCGGACGAGGGCGACACTGACGCGGCCGCGCGCAGCCGCGTCTCCGGCCGCATTATCGCCTCGACGCGGGGCCGCGGGCGTTGAAGGCGCTGCGGATAGGGACGCGCGGCAGCCCGCTGGCGCTGTGGCAGGCGCGGGCCGTCGGCCGAGCGATCGAGCAGGCGGGCGGGCCGCGCTGCGAACCGGTCGTCATCAAGACCACGGGCGACCGCCTGGCCACGCATGCCCTCGCGGCCATCGGCGGCAAGCGGCTGTTCGTCAAGGAAATCGAGGACGCCCTGCTGCGCGGAGCGGCAGATCTGGCCGTGCACAGCGCGAAGGACCTGCCGGCCGAGCTGCCGCCCGGCCTGGTGATCGGCGCGACCCTGCCACGCGAAGACCCGCGGGATGCCCTCGTGGCGGCCGCGCAGCACGCCGTGCCCCGCCGCGAGGGTGCCGCGCCGCTGATGGCGGCGCGCGGACGGGCGCCACGCGTCGGCACGGGGAGTGTTCGCCGTATAGCGCAGCTGTCCCGTGCGTTCCCGACCGCCTCGTTCGAGTCGATTCGCGGCAACGTCGACACCCGCCTGCGCAAGCTCGACGCCGGCGAGTACGATCTGCTGGTGGTGGCCGCCGCCGGACTGGTCCGGCTCGGTCTGGCGGAGCGCATCTCCGCCCGACTCGAGGCGGCCGACTGCGTGCCGGCGCCGGGACAGGGCATCGTCGCGGTGGAGACACGCGAGGCGGATCGCGAGACCGCGGCCATACTGGAGGCGGTTGGAGACCGCGACACCCTGGCGGCCCTGGAAGCCGAGCGTGCGCTGGTCCGCGCACTGGAGGGAGACTGCCGCGTGCCCCTCGGCGCCATCGCCACCCCGGACGCCGGCAGCCTGACGCTCGAGGCGGTCGTTGCCTCGCTCGACGGCGCGCAGCTGTTGCGGCGGCGCGACCGGGGGCCGGCCAGCACCGCGGCGGCGCTGGGAGAACGGGTCGCCGGACAGCTGCTGGCGGACGGCGCGGGCGCGATACTGGACCGACATCGTCGATGAAGACCGGGTGCGTCTATCTGATCGGAGCGGGACCGGGCGACCCGACGTTGATCAGCGTACGCGGCCAGCACTGCCTGAGCGCCGCCGACGTCGTCGTGTACGACCACCGCGTGCACCACCGGCAACTGCGGGCAGTCCGGCCGGACGCGGAACGTATCGACGTGGGGACGGCGGCGGCGCAGCCGCTCGAGCACGACGCGATCGGCTACCTCCTCACGGAGAAGGCGCGCGAGGGGAAGATCGTGGTCAGGCTGAAGTGGGGCGACCCCTTCCTCTTCGACAGCGGCGGCCAGGAGGCGGCGTTCCTGCAGGGCCAGGGAGTGCCGTTCGAGATCGTGCCGGGCATTCCGCACGCCGTCGGCGGCTCCTGCTGCGCGGGGATCCCGCTCACCTACCCTGGCGCGGGCGACGTGCTGGTGTTCATACGCGGGCACGAGGGCCAGACCGAGAGCACGCCCGACGTCGACTGGGCGCACGTTGCGCGCCTGGGCGGCACGGTCGTCAGCTACGCCGGCGGCGTCCAGCTCGAGACGATCATCGACAAGCTCCTGGCGCACGGACGTCCGGCGTCCGAGCCGGCGGCCCTCGTCATCCACGGCACCGGGCCGCGCCAGCGGACCATCCGGGGCTCGCTGGGCGAGCTGCAGCACGTTGTGCGCGATGCGCAGCGCCGCGGCTCGGGCGTGCTCGTGGTCGGCTCGGTCGTGCGGTTTCGAGAGCGCCTGCAGTGGTTCGAGAGCCGCCCGCTCTTCGGGCGGCGGGTGCTGGTCACCCGTGCACGGGAGCAGGCGGCGGAGCTCGTGGATCGCCTGGCGGAGCTCGGCGCCGAGCCGATCGAGGCCCCCACCATCCGCATCGTGCCGCCCGACGACCACGGCCCGCTCGATGCGGCGTGCGCCGCCGTCGACTCGTTCGACTGGATCGTGCTGACGTCGGTGAACGGCGTCGAGTCGTTCATGCGCCGGTTGCTCGCGGGACCGCGGGACGTCCGCAGCCTGAGCGGCGTCCGGCTGTGCGCCATCGGGCCGGCGACCGCGGCGCGGCTGCAGCGCTACGGCATCAAGGTCGATCTGATGCCGGACGAGCATCGCGCGGAGGCCGTGTTCGACGCCCTCCGCCAGGCCGACGACCTGGCCGGCCGGCGCGTGCTGCTGCCGCGCGCGGATCTGGCCCGCGAGGCGCTCGCGCTCGCGCTGCGCGAGGTGGGGGCGGACGTCACCGAAGCCACCGCGTACCGGACGGTCCTGGCCGACAGCGAGCCCGGCGGCGAGCCGGACCCGTACAAGCTGCTGCTCGATCGGCAGCTCGACGTCGTGACGTTCACGAGCGCATCCACCGTGCGCAACTTCGTCAGGATCCTCGGCACGGGACCGGCGGTCGATCTGCTCGCTACCACGTCCGTGGCCTCGATCGGCCCGGTGACGGCCGCAGCGGCGCAGCAGCTCGGCATCGAGACGCGGATCATGCCGTCGACCTATACCATTCCGGCCCTGGTGGAGGCCATCGCCGATCACTTCGCGGGGACCCGATCATGACAGTGCCCACAGACACGCTCCGGCGGCCGCGCGCGGACGAATCCGCGCGCGGCCTGACCCTGACCCGACGGCTGCGGCGGCTGCGCCGCTCGCCGGCCATGCGCAACCTGATCCGCGAAACGCGGCTGACGAGGGACACGCTGGTCTATCCCCTATTCGTGTGCCCCGGCCGCCAGGTGCGCCGCGAGGTCGCGTCGATGCCTGGCGTCGCGCAGTTGTCCGTCGACGAGGCCGTGCGCGAGGCGGCAGCGGCCGCCGGCGAGGGGATCAACGCCGTCCTGCTGTTCGGACTGCCGGAAGCGAAGGACGAGACCGGCTCGGCGGCCTGCGACCCGGGTGCGCCCGTCCAGAGCGCGATCCGGGCGATCAAGCGCGACGTGCCGGACCTGCTCGTCGTGACCGACGTCTGCCTGTGCGAGTACACCTCCCACGGCCACTGCGGCCTCGTCGCGGGCGACGAGATCGTGAACGACGCCACCGTGGGTTTGCTGGCGCGCGCCGCCGTCTCGCACGCCGAGGCCGGCGCGGACATCGTCGCCCCGTCCGACATGATGGACGGCCGCGTGGCGGCCATCCGCGCGGCGCTCGACGCCCGGGGCTTCGAGGACACCGCCATCATGTCGTACGCCGCCAAGTACTGCTCGGCCTATTACGGGCCGTTCCGGGACGCGGCGGACTCCGCGCCGGCGTTCGGCGACCGGCGCACGCACCAGATGGACCCGGCGAACGTCGACGAGGCAATCCGGGAAACGGAGCTCGACATCGACGAAGGCGCGGACATCGTCATGGTGAAGCCGGCGCTCCACTATCTCGACGTGATCGCCCGCGTCAAGCAGGAGCTGGGCTACCCCACCGCCGCGTACCACGTCAGCGGGGAGTACGCGATGCTCAAGGCCGCCGCGCGCAACGGCTGGATCGACGAGGAGCGCGCGATGCTGGAGTGCCTGACGGCCATCCGCCGCGCCGGCGCCGACATCGTCATCACGTACTACGCCCGCGAGGCGGCGCGCCGGCTCGCCTCCTGACCGGCTTCGTGGAGCCCGCCGTCAACCCCGGCGCGCGGGTCGACGCGAGTCGAACAGCTCCGCCCGCCGGGACCGGTCGGCCCGACCCGGGCGCCGCATCCGCCGTGATATCGTTCCGCGCATGCCTCGTCCCAGGCGCTCGGAGTCGGGCAAGCTGTTCACGCGGGCCAAGGCCGTTCTCCCGGGCGGCGTGGACAGCCCGGTGCGCGCATTCGGGGCCGTCGGCGGCGAGCCGCCGTTCATCGAGCGGGCGCGGGGCGCGCGGATCCGGGACGTCGACGGGCGGACCTACATCGACTACGTGATGTCCTGGGGGCCGCTCATTCACGGGCATGCGCCGGCCGGCCTGATCCGGGGGCTGCGGGGCGCAGCGGGCCGCGGCACCAGCTTCGGAGCGCCCACCGCGCAGGAGGTGGAGCTGGCGCGGCTGGTCGTCCGCCTCGTGCCGTCGATCGAGCGCGTGCGGTTCGTGAACTCGGGCACCGAGGCAACGATGAGCGCGATACGCGTCGCCCGCGCGGCCACCGGTCGCGACCGAATCATCAAGTTCGCCGGTTGCTACCACGGCCACGGCGACGCGTTCCTCGTCCAGGCAGGCTCCGGCGCGACGACGCTCGGCGTGCCGACCAGCCCCGGCGTGGCGCGGGGGACGGCGGCCGATACGCTGATTGCCGACTACAACGAGCTCGCCTCCGTCGACCGCCTGTGCCGCGCCCACCGCGGCAAGGTCGCGGCCGTCATCGCCGAGCCGATCGCGGGCAACATGGGTGTCGTGCCCCCCGCGAACGGCTTCCTCGAGGGCCTGCGGCAGCTCTGCGACCAGCACGGCGCCCTGCTCATCTTCGACGAGGTCATCTCCGGCTTCCGCGCCGCCCGGGGCGGCGCGCAGGCGGTCTACGGCGTGCGCCCGGACCTGACCTGCCTCGGCAAGATCATCGGCGGCGGGCTGCCGGTCGGCGCGTACGGCGGGCGCGCCGATCTGATGGCGCAGGTCGCGCCGGCCGGGCCCGTCTACCAGGCCGGGACGCTGGCGGGCAATCCGCTGGCGATGACCGCCGGCATCTGGGCGCTCTCCAACCTGTCCGCCGCGCTCTACCGCCGTCTGGCGGCGCTCGGCGCGCGCCTGGCGGACGGGTTCCGTGCCGCCGCGCGCGAGGTCGGCGTCCCGCTCACGGTCAACGTGGCCGGCTCGGTCCTCACGCCGTTCTTCACCGCCGGTCCCGTCGTCGACTACGCGTCCGCGACCGCGTCCGACACCGCCGCGTACGCGGCGTTCTTCCGCGGGATGCTGCAGCGCGGAATCTATCCTCCTCCGTCCCAGTTCGAGGGCTGGTTCCTGTCGGCCGCGCATTCCGAGCGCGACGTCGACGCGACCGTGCGCGCGGCGCGCCGGTCCCTGGAGGAGGTCGCGGCGGGCGAGGGATAGAGGCCAGGAGTCTGTGCCGTAGAACGGTGCAGGCTCCGCAAGGCGCGCACAGCGTGCCTCGGCGGGGAGCGGCGCGGGGCGAAGGGGTCCCCGCAAGCGGACGCCGGGGGTTCGGGGCGCAGCCCCGTCTGATTGAAGCCCCCTGCTATCATGCAGGTGGGCATGACGAACGTCCGCCTCCATCGCACGACGGGCGTGCCCGTGGGCCGGCTGCAGCTCGGCGGCGGGGCCGCGGTGGCGGTGCAGTCGATGACGCTGACCGATACCGCCGACGCCGCGGGGACCGCGGCGCAGTGCGTGGATCTGGCGAACGCCGGGTCCGAGCTGGTGCGCGTCACGGTCGACCGCGTCGAGGCGGCGCACGCGGTGCCGGAGATCAAGCAGCGGATGCTCGACGCCGGCTGCACGGCGCCGCTGATCGGCGACTTCCACTACAACGGCCACCTGCTGCTCACGCGCCATCCCGACTGCGCGGCCGCACTCGACAAGTACCGCATCAACCCGGGCAACGTCGGCACCGGCCGGCGGCGCGACGAGCAGTTCCAGACCATCTGCGCCGTGGCGCGCGAGCACGGCAAGCCGGTGCGCATCGGGGTCAACGGCGGCTCCCTGAACCAGGAGCTCGTCATGGCCAGGATGCAGGAGAACACCGACGCCGACCTCGGCAGGACGTCGGAGGAGATCATCAACGAGTGCATGATCATCTCGGCGCTCGATTCCACGGCCCTCGCGCTCGACTGCGGCCTGCGGGAGAGCCAGATCGTCATCTCGTGCAAGGTGTCGCGCCCGCGCGACCTCATCGCCGTGTACCGCGCGTTGGCCCGGCAGACCTCGCAGCCGCTGCACCTCGGGCTGACCGAGGCCGGGATGGGCATCAAGGGCATGGTGTGGTCGGCAGCGGCCATGGGCGTGCTGCTCGACGAGGGTATCGGCGACACGATCCGCGTCTCCCTCACGCCCCGGCCCGGCGGCGACCGGCGCGAGGAGGTGACCGCCGCCTGCGAGCTGCTGCAAGCCCTGGGTCTGCGCTCGTTCGCGCCGAGCGTCACGGCCTGCCCGGGCTGCGGCCGGACGACGAGCAGCACGTTCCAGGAGCTGGCCGAGCGGATCCAGGACTACGTGCGCGGCATGATGCCGCAATGGAAGCGGGTGTACGACGGTGTCGAGGAGATGACCGTCGCCGTCATGGGTTGCGTCGTGAACGGTCCGGGCGAGTCGAAGGCAGCCAACATCGGCATCAGCCTGCCGGGCACGGGCGAGGCCCCGACCTGTCCCGTGTACATCGACGGACGTCACGCGCGCACGCTGCGCGGCTCGTACGACGAGCTCGCGGAGGCCTTTCGCGCGCTGGTCGACGAGTACGTCGAGCGCACGTACGCGCGGAAGCCCACCCCTTCGTAGGCCGCCGGGATCTGCCAGCCCGTGTCGATCCGCCTGATTGCCGTCGACATCGACGGCACCCTGCTCGACAGCCGCGGCAACCTGCCGGCACGCAACCGCCAGGCCGTGCGGCGGGCGATGGACGCCGGCCTGCACGTGGTGCTGGCGACCGGGCGCGCCTTTCACCACGCCGCGCCAACGGCCGCCGAGCTGGCCGACGACATCGTTCTCATCGTCAGCAACGGGGCGCTGACCAAGACGGTCGGCGGCGACACGCTGGCGAGCAGGCTGCTGCCGCGCGCGACGGCGCGCGCCGTTCTGGCCGCGCTGCGCCCGCGGCATCAGGGCGTCGCGGTGATCTTCGACCGGCCCGACGCGCGCCAGTACACGTACGACGGCATCGACTGGAGTCATCCCCAGCGCGCGTGGTACTACGAGCGGAACCGGGCGTTCATGACCCGGGCCGAGCCGATCGAGGGCGTGCTGACGGACGATCCGGTGCAGGTCTCCTACACCGGCAGCGTGAATGAGATACGCGCCCTGGCTGCCGACGTGCGCCGCCTGCCGGTGGCGGGCGAGCTGGCCGTTACCCTGACCGAGTATCCCGAGCGCGATTTTTCGCTGCTGGACCTCACCGCCGACGGCTGCTCGAAGGGCGCGGCGCTGGCGTCCCGGGCGCAACGGCTGGGCGTCGACCGGCGGGATGTCATGGCCGTCGGCGACAATCTGAACGATCGCGAGATGCTGGAGTTCGCCGGCGCCCCGGTGGTGATGGGCAACGCCGTCGAGCCGCTCAAGGCGCTCGGCTGGCCGCTGACGGCGCCGCACGACGCGTGTGGGCTGGCGGACGCGATCGAGCAGGCGCTCGCCGGCGACCCGCCGGGACGGACGCCAGCATCCGGGGCAGGTCGCGCTCGCGCCGGCGCCAGATCGCCACGAGCAAAGCGCCGATCAGGGTGAGGCCGATCAGGACGCCGATCCAGAGGCCGATGACGCCCCAGCCGGTCACGAAGCACAGCGTGTAGCCGATCGGCAGGCCGCACATCCAGTGCCCGGCCAGGTTCAGCCGCATCGGCGTGCGCGTGTCGCCGAGACCGCGCAGGGCGCCGGTCGCGGACACCTGCAGGCCGTCGAAGATCTGGAAGAGCGCGGCGACGAAGATGAGCGTGAGGCCGATCCCGACCACCCGGCCGTCCGGCGTGAAGATACCCAGAATCAGCTGCGGCACGGCGAGGAAGACCGTCGCCGACACCGTCATGACGCCGGCCCCCAGCGCGATCGTGCTCCAGCCCGCGGCGGACGCCCCGGGCGCGTCGCGCCGGCCCACCGCGTGACCGACGCGGACCGCCCCTGCCGCGGAGATCCCGAGCGGCACCATGAACGTCAGGCCCGACACGTTCACCACGATCTGGTGCGCCGCAAGGGTCGTCGGGTCGAGACGCCCCGCCAGAAGCGTCACCGCCGCAAACGCGCCGTACTCCAGCGTGGTCTGCGTCGCGGCGGGCCAGCCGAGGGCCAGGAGCCGGCGGAAACCGGACAGCCGCACCCCGGCCAGCGGGCGCAGCACGCCCCCCTGGCGGGCGGCAACCACCGCCAGCACGCCCGCCATGTAGGTGCGCGAGATGCACGTGGCCCAGGCTGCTCCCTCCACGCCGAGCGCCGGCGCGCCCAGGTTGCCGAACACGAGCACCCAGTTCGCAAAGGCGTTCACCCCGTTGGCCGTGACGAGCGTGATCATGACGGGGGTGGCCCGCGTCACGGCCTGCAGGTAGCGCCGGAAGGCCGCGTACAGCAGCAGCGGCGGCAGGCTGAGCGTGACGCTGTCGAAGTAGTCGTGCACCAGCGGCAGCACGCGGGGATCGAAGCCCCAGGCGTCCAGGGTGGCCCCGACCGCACGGGCGGTCAGGCCGATCGGGATCGCGAGTCCCAGCGCGAGCCAGATGCCGTGGCGCAGCCAGCGGCGGCACTCGCTGTGGGCGCCGGCGCCGTGGGCCTGCGAGACGAGCGTGTCGAGACCGAGGAGCAGGCCCATTCCGAACACGCCGAACGCGAGGAAGAGCGCGCTGCCGACACCGACCGCACCGATGGCCTCGGGGCCGAGGCGGCCCACCATGCCGATGTCGACGAGCTGCATCGACACCCAGCCCACCTCGGCGACGACGACCGGCGCCGCGAGCGATGCGACGGGACGCAGCTCCTTGCGGAGCAGGGTGAGCGGCGGCATGCAGGGGAAGCCCCGGTCAGGGCGGGATAGCGGGCGGCACCCGGCGCGCCCCGGGCGGAGCTAGCGCCAGGGCATGAAGCGCTCGATCCAGGCGATGCGCATCAGGTCGTTGTAGATGACCGTGACCATCAGCATCATCAGCGCGACGAAGCCGACCAGCAGCATGCGCTCCTTGGCACGCATGCTGAAGTCGCGCCGCGACACGCCCTCGATAGCCATGATGGCGATGTGGCCGCCGTCGAGCACCGGAATCGGCAGCAGGTTCAGGATCCCCAGGTTCAGGGAGATCATCGACATGAGGCTCAGGAGCGCGACCAGGCCGATCTCGGCGGCGCCGCCCGACAGTTGCGCGATGCCGAGCGGCCCGACCAGCTGCCGCGGTGATGTCTCGGCGGTGAACAGGCCCACGAGCGTCTGGAAGATCAGACCGGACCACTCGTAATTGCGGGCGAGGCTGAGCTGGAACGCCTCGAAGAAGCCCGGCTCGATGGTGCGTACCTCGAACGGGCTGATCGAGACGCCGATCAGGCCGACGTCGCCCCTGAGGGCCGGCGTGACGACGATGTCGCGGCGCGACTCGCCGCGGCGCACGAGCAGGCGCAGCGGCTCGTCCGCGTGCGCGTTGATCCGCGACACCAGCTCGTCGCTCGATACCGCGTCCCCCTCTATCGCCTCGATCACGTCGCCGGCCAGAATGCCCGCGGCCGCGGCCGGCTCCCCGGGCGTCACGCTGCGGATCTGCGGCTGCAGCACCGGGGCGATGCCCAGGTCGCCCATCTCGAACTGGGTCTGGCTGTCGGGCGTGACCCGCAGCGCCCGCTCGCCGCCCGCGTTCCGGACGACCACCTCGATCTCGCGCGCGGCGCGCGGCAGGACGGCGCGGAACAGCTCCTCCCAGGTCTCGACGACCCGGCCCGCGACGCTGACCACCCGGTCGCCGGTCCGGATCCCGACGCGCTCGGCGGCCGAGCCGTCGGCGACCGTGCCCACCACGGGCGGCTGGGTCTCGTAGGCGGGCACCTCCGCCCCCTGATACAGGACCCCGGTCATCACGACGATCGCGAGCAGCACGTTCATCGCCGGTCCCGCGATGAGGATCTGAAAGCGCTCCCACTTCGTCTTGGAGAGGAACTCGTCGTCCCGGCCGGTGCGGCGATCGTCCGGGTTCTCGCCGGCCATCCGGACGTAGCCGCCCAGCGGAATGGCGCTCACGCAGAACTCGGTGTCGCCGCGCTGCGTCTTGAAGAGCTTGGGGCCGAAGCCCAGCGAGAAGGTGAGCACGCGCACGCCGACGCGGCGCGCGGCCAAGTAGTGTCCGAGCTCGTGGACGAACACCAGCACGCCGATGACGAAGATGAACGCAAGCAGGCTGGTCAACGCAACGCTCCTGGCCCGCCAAGCGGCGCCCCGCGGCTGCGCCTGGCATCCAACCAATCCTTCAGCAGCTTGCGCCGTGCCACCGGCGCCAACTACTGCCCTGATTCTAACCCGCGGATCAGCTCGTCCGTAAATCGGCGCGCCCAGGCGTCGACCTCCCGGACCCCCGCGAGCGTCTGCACGTCGCCGACCTGCCGGCGCTCCCCCGCGTCGAGCGCCCGCTCGATGGTCGCCGGGATGGCCGTGAACCCCAGCCGGCGCTCGAGAAACGCTTCGACGGCCCGCTCGTTGGCCGCGTTCAGGATGATCGGCATCGCCGTCGGCCCCTGCAGGGCGCGGTAGGCGAGCGCGAGGCACGGAAACCGCTCCAGGTCGGGCCGGTCGAAGTCCAGCCGGCCGCAACGCGCGAGGTCGAGCGGCGGCAGCGGCGTATCCCACCGCTCAGGATAGGAAAAAGCATACTGAATGGGCAGGCGCATGTCCGTGACGCCGAGTTGGGCGATCACCGAGCCGTCGCGCAGCTCGACGAGCGAGTGGACGATCGACTGCGGATGCACCACGACCTCGATCCGCTCCGGAGGCGCCTCGAAGAGCCAGCGCGCCTCGATCACCTCGAGCCCCTTGTTCATGAGCGTCGCCGAGTCGACCGTGATCTTCGGCCCCATCCGCCACGTGGGGTGGTCGAGTGCCTCGCGCGGCGTCACGGCCTCGAGATCCGCCGCCGGGCGATCGCGGAACGGACCGCCGGAGGCCGTCAGGATGAGGCGCCGCACCTCGTCGGCGTCCCGTCCGTGCACACACTGATGGATGGCGTTGTGCTCGCTGTCCACCGGCAGGATGGCGACCCCGCGCCGCTGGGCGGCGCGCATCATGAGCCCGCCGGCCATGACCAGCACTTCCTTGTTGGCGAGGGCTATCGTCTTGCCCGCGTCGATGGCCGCCAGGGTGGCATCCAGACCCGCCGTGCCGGCGGTCGCGCACAGCACGAGGTCGGCGGCGGGATGGGTCGCCACGGCCAGCAATCCGTCGCGGCCGGCGCCGGCCAGCTCGACCTCCACGTCCGCGCGGCGGAGCGCCGACCGCGCCTGATCGAGCGCGGCGGGGGTGGACGCCGCCACGATCCGCGGGCGATGGCGACCCGCCTGCTCGGCAAGCAGACCCGCGTTCCGTCCCGCGGCGAGCCCCACGACCTCGAGCCGGCCGGCCTGCGCCTCGACCACGGAGAGCGCGCTGCGGCCTACCGAGCCGGTGGAGCCGAGAATGGCGATTCGCTTCAAATGCCGGGACTACCTCGCGAAGTGCAGGACAGTGTAGTAGACGGGTGCGGCGAACAGGAATCCGTCGAGCCGGTCGAGCACGCCGCCGTGACCGGGAATCGCGCGCGAAGCGTCCTTGCGTCCCGCGCTTCGCTTCAGTATCGATTCGAACAGGTCCCCGGCGATCCCGAGGCCCGCCAGCGCCAGCCCGAGGAGCGGCCGCCAGCCGGGCGCCAGCCCGGCCAGCCACCAGCCGCCCAGGGCCCACACGACGAGCGCCCCCGCCGCAAGGCCGAACAGGGCGCCTTCGACCGTCTTGCCGGGGCTGATCGAAGGCGCAAGCGCGCGCCGGCCCAGCCAGCGTCCACCGTAGTACTGCGCCGTGTCGCTCGCGACGACCGCGGCGAGCAGGAGCAGGAGCACCTCCGGCCCGTGCGCGTACCGCAACCCGACCAGCGCGCCCAGCGGCAGCGCCAGATACAGGACGGCGAAGGTCGCGCTCGAGGCCGGAACCGGTGCCCGCTCCCGGGGCCAGCGCGGGAGCTGCGCCACGGCCAGCCCGACCGTGACGGCCATCAGCACGACGGGCAGCAGCGCAGGCGCCAGACCCACGACGGCGCAGGTGCTCAGCGCCGCCGCCGCGGTCGGGGCCACCGGCAGCGGCGCGCCGGCGCGCGCCGCCAGATTCGCGTACTCCCGCAGCGCCGCGAGGAGGACGACCTCGACGAGCACCAGCGTCGCGAGCGGATGCAGAAACTGGACGACCCCGGCGACGAGCGGCAGGAGCACCAGGGCGCTCAAGACACGGATCATGCGTCTCGCACGTAGCGGCCCGTCACTGTCCCACGGCCGCCGGCTCGGGCTTGAGGCCTCCGTACCGGCGGTCGCGCTTCTGGTAGGCGACGACGGCCTCCAGGAGGTGGCGCGCTCGAAAGTCTGGCCAGAGGGTATCGGTGACCCAGATTTCCGCGTAGGCAATCTGCCAGAGCAGGAAGTTGCTCACGCGCATCTCGCCGCTCGTGCGGATGAGCAGGTCCGGGTCCGGCTGCCCGGCGGTGTACAACAGGCCGCTGAATCGCTCTTCGTCGAGGTCCCGCGGCGCCATGCCGGCCGCCAGCGCCCGGCGCGCGGCTTCCACGATCTCCGCGCGGCCGCTGTAGTTGAGGGCGATGTTGAACCGCATGCCGCCGTTGCCGGCCGTCCGTGCGCAACCGACCGCGAGCTCCTCGCGCACGTCCGGGGCCAGCTCGCCGTCCCGGCCGATCACGTGCAGGCGAATGTCGTTGCGCATCAGCGTGTCGAGCTCCACTCGAAGATAGCGCTTGAGGAGCTCCATCAGCAGCCTGACCTCGGACCGCGGCCGCTTCCAGTTCTCGACCGAGAATGCATAGAGGGTGAGCACCTCGACGCCCAGCCGGGCGCAGAGCTCTACCGCGTCGCGCACCGCGTCGATTCCGGCCCGGTGGCCCTCGATTCTCGGCAGCCGGCGCTGCGCGGCCCAGCGGCCGTTGCCGTCCATGATGACCGCGACGTGGCCGGGAAGACGCATGAAGTCGACCTGGTGGGCGAGCGCCGCGGCGGCGGATCCGTCCGGAACCCAGGCCAGGATCTTCTCGAGGCTCATCAGATAGCCCGCCAATCGTCGCCGGATGGCTCCGCGTGGCGCGCGTGGTCAACTTCCCGCGAGTGCTCGACCTCCGATGATACGGAGTGTTCGCGATGCGTTCAAGAATAGTCGACCCGCACGAGAAACAGGCCGCGCGCCGGCGCCGTGGGGCCGGCGCGCGCGCGGCTCCCGGAGGCCAGCACCGTCGCGAAATCCGCGACAGACCGGCGTGCCCGGCCCACCTCGACGAGCGTCCCGACGACGGATCGGACCATGTGCCGCAGGAACCCGTCCCCTTCGACCTCGACACCGATGATCCCGCCGTAGCGATCGCTCGCGGCCGCCGACCAGTCCGGGCCGGGTTCCGCCACGACCCGCAGATCGGTGATCGTGCGGACGGTCGATCCGGGGCCGCACTCGCCGGCCGCGGTCTGAAACGCCGCGAAATCGTGCCGGCCGCGCAGCAGCGCTCCGGCCGCCTGCATCGCGGCGTGATCGACCGGATGCGGCAGGTGCCAGACGTAGCGCCGCTCCAGCGGGTTGGCCACGGGCCCGGCGGCCAGCCGGTAGCGGTACACCTTCGCGCGCGCGTGGAACCGGGCGTGGAACCGATCCTCGACCTGCTCGGCCCGCAGCGCGCGGACGTCGGGCGGCAGCCGCGCGTTGAGCGCCCTGAGCAGCGCGGGCGGCGCAAGCGGGTGGGCCAGGCGCACGCTGGCGACCTGACCGAGCGCGTGCACGCCCGCGTCGGTGCGGCCGGCGCCGTGCACGGCGACCGGCCGCCCCTCTAGCGGCAGCAGCGCCGCCTCGACCGCCGCCTGAATCGTCGGCGCGCCATGCTGCCGCTGCCAGCCGGCGTAGTCGGTGCCGTCGTACGCCAGGGTGAGCTTGAAGGTCCGCATCCGCGCGGGGCCGTTCCACGGCATGTCCCGGCGCGGAAGCCGGTGGCTGCGCCGGGGCTCCTCGCCGGAGTATACAGGCGGGCCCCGGACCCCCGTGCGAGCCCGGGACCGGGTGCCGCCACGCCCCGCGGCGGACTGCTAGACTCGCTCCGTGGCCGTGGACCTGTCCGTGGTGATCATCACCAAGAACGAAGCCGCCAACATCGCCGGCGCCATCGAGTCGGTGTCGTGGATCGACGACATCGTCGTCGTCGACTCGGGCAGCACGGACGACACGGTCGCCATCGCACGCCGCCATACCGAGCGCGTGTTCACCCGCAAGTGGGAAGGCTACGGCGCGCAGAAGAACTACGCGACGGGCCTGGCGGCCCACGACTGGGTGCTGTCGCTCGACGCGGACGAGCGCGTATCGCCGGCGCTGGCCGAGGAGATCGACGGCGTGCTGCGGCGCTCCCCAGCGGTGCAGGGTTACCGCATCCCGCGCACCACCCGCTATCTGGGCCGGTGGATTCGGTCAACCGACTGGTATCCCGACCACCAGCTGCGGCTCTACGACCGTCGCGTCGCAGCGTGGAACGCGCGCTACGTGCACGAGTCCGTCACGGTCGACGGCCGGGTCGGCAGGCTCCGCTCGGAGGTCCTGCACTACGCCTACGACGGACTGTCCGACCATCAACCACTACACCACGCTGGCCGCCCGGCAGATGCTCGACGACGGCAGGCGCGCCGGACCGATGGACCTCATCGCCCACCCGCCGCTCGTGTTCCTGCGGAACTACGTACCGCGCGGCGGCTTCCGCGACGGGGTTCCCGGCCTGATCGTCTCGCTGATGAACTCGTACTACGTGTTCCTCAAGTTCGCGAAGCTTTGGGAGCACCACCGGCGAGCCGACGGACCGTAGCCCCGAGAGGCGCCGGATGCCCAGGTTGAGCGTCGTCATCATCACCAGGAACGAGGAGAAACGCATCACGCGATGTCTCCGGTCCGTGCAATGGGCTTACGAGATCATCGTCCTCGATGCGGGGAGCACGGACAGCACCGTGGCGATCTGCAAACGATGGACGCCGCACGTGTACGAGACGGACTGGCCGGGCTACGGAGCACAGAAGAACCGCGCCATTGCCAAGGCAGGTGGCGACTGGATCCTCTCCCTCGACGCGGACGAGGAGGTCAGCGCCGCTCTGCGCCGGGAGATCGAGCTCCGCGTGGCGCGCGACGAGCATGACGGGTACGAAGTGCCCCGGCTCACCAGCTATTGCGGCCAGTACATGCGCCACGGTGGCTGGTGGCCGGACTATGTTCCGCGTCTGGCGCGCCGGGGCAAGGCGGTGTTCAGCGAGGCTGCCGTGCACGAGAAAATGATTATCGCGGGGAGCGTCGGGCGCCTCGAGCATCCCCTGCTCCACGACAGTTCCCCCGATCTGGAGAGCGTGCTGCACAAGATGAACCTGTATTCCACGCTGGGCGCCGAGGCGCTGCGTGCCCGCGGCCATTCATCAGGTCTGCTGAAGACGATGGCCAGGGGAGCGTGGACCTTCTTCCGCGCCTACGTGCTCAAGGCCGGTTTCCTCGACGGCTCGCGGGGCTTCATCGCCGCCGTATCCCACGCCGAGGGGAGCTACTACAAGTACCTCAAGCTCTGGCTGTCGAATGACGACCAGCGTCGAGACTCCCCCTAGCATCAGCGTCGTCGTTTCCACCTGCAACAGGCCCCGAGCCCTGGATGCGGTCCTGTGCGCCTTGTGCGATCAGGACCATCCCGACTTCGAGATCGTCATAGCGGACGATGGTTCGGATGCGGCGACGGCGGCCCTGATTCGCGACCATCCGATTCGGCGCCTGCGTGCCGTGCAGCATGTCTGGCAGGCGGACGAGGGGTTCCGGGCGGCGGAAATTCGCAACAAGGCGATCCTGAAGACGGCGGCAGAATACATCGTGTTCCTTGACGGGGACTGTGTTCCGCGCTCCCACTTCGTGTCTCGCCACGCGGCGCTGGCCGAACCGGGAAGGTTCGTGGCCGGCCATCGAGCATTGCTGTCACGCGCCGCCACCGAGCAGGCGTTGTCGGACCGTACCCGCCTGCACCGACTTGCCTTCAGACACTGGTTCCGGCTGTGGTTGCACCGGCGCATCAATCACCTGGCGCCCTTCGCGTCTCTACCCGATGCCGCGTGGAGACGCATGGGCAAGGCCAGGTGGAAGGGAGCGATCACGTGCAACCTGGGCGTGTGGCGCAGGGATCTGAACGGGGTCAACGGCTTCGACGAACGCTATCGAGGCTGGGGACTCGAAGACAGCGACCTTGTCATCCGCCTGATCAACTCCGGAATCTACCGCAAGGAAGGGCGCTACGCCACGGGCGTCATCCACCTGTGGCACGCAGAGCACGATCGAAGCGGCCTCGGGGACAACCAGGACCGCTTGCACCGCGTGTTGGAATCGGGAGCGACGCGTGCGGTGGAAGGCCTGGAGCGTCGTGCGAGCGGCAACGCCAGCCGCGCGAGCGAAGACGGCGGGGGGTAGCGGACCGCGCCGGGCTAGGGCGCAGACTCGTCGCCGGTCGCCGCAGCTCTCCCGAGCTGCAGGGCCTGTGCCCCGCCGACCGCCTCGTTCACGTAGACGGTCCGCCCGCCGATGATGGTGGCCGCGACCCCCCCGCGCAGCCGCCACCCGTCGAACGGCGTGTTGCGCGCTCGCGATCGGAACTCCGCGGCCGCCACCGTCGCGGTCAGATTCGGAGCGAGCACCGTGACGTCGGCCGGCGAGCCGGGAGCAAGGCTGCCGCCCGGCAGACCGAGGATGCGGGCGGGATTCGCCGCCAGCAGCTCGACGAGCCGCCCGATCGGGACCCGCCCGGTGTGCAGCAGGCGATCGAGCACGAGCGGAATCGCCGTCTCGAGACCGATGATGCCGAACGGCGCCGCGTCGAACTCCACCGCCTTCTCGTCGGCGTGATGCGGCGCGTGATCGGTGGCTATGGCGTCGATCGTGCCGTCCACGAGCCCGGCGATCATCGCGTCCCGGTCGGCCGCTTCGCGCAGCGGCGGGTTCATCTTGCAGTTGGTGTCGTAGCTCAGCTGCTCGTCGGTCAACGTGAAGTGATGGGGCGTCACCTCGCACGTGACGCGCACGCCCCGCTCCTTGCCCTGCCGCACGGCCCGCAGGGAGCCCCGGGTGCTCATGTGCGCGATGTGCACCGCGCCGCCCGTCAGCTCGCTCAGCGTCACGTCGCGCGCGACCATGACCTCCTCGGCCGCCCCCGGGATGCCGCGCATCCCCAGGGCGGACGCGTAGTAGCCCTCGTGGGCCGACCCGTCGCCCTTGAGCGACGGATCCTCGCAGTGGTCGACGACCGGTATCTCGAACATCGAGGCGTACTCGAGCGCACGACGCATCATGAGGGCGTCGGCCACCGGATGTCCGTCGTCGGAGACCGCGACACAGCCTGCCGCGTGAAGCTCGCCGATCTCGGTCATCCGCTCGCCCCGGGATCCGATGGTGACCGCACCGATCGGATGGACCCGAGCCAGCCCTGCGGCGGCCGCCTTGCGCAGGATCTCCCCGGTGACGCCAGCGTGGTCGTTCACGGGGTCGGTATTCGGCATGCAGGCCACGGCCGTGAATCCGCCGGCCACCGCGGCCGCCACGCCGGTGGCGATCGTCTCCTTGTGCTCCTGGCCGGGCTCGCGCAAGTGGACGTGCATGTCGACGAAGCCGGGACACACGACGAGATCGGCCGGCACCTGCACCACGACGGCTCCCGCGGCCGGCAGATCGCGGCCCACGCGTTCGACGACGCCGCCACGCACGAGGAGGTCGCATGTGCCGTCGATCTGCTGGGCCGGATCGACCACCCGCCCCCCCTTGAGCAGCAGCGATTGCTCGTCGCGCAGCCGCGGTGTCGTCGTCATGCGCCTCCTTCATCGATGCCGGCGAGCAGGTACAGCACGGCCATCCGTATGGCGACGCCGTTCGACACCTGCTCGAGAATGACCGAGTAGGGGCCGTCCGCCACGTCCGACGCGATCTCGACTCCGCGATTCAGCGGGCCGGGATGCATGATGATGACGTCCGGCTTGGCGCGGGCGAGCCGTTCGGCCGACATGCCGAACAGCCTGAAGTACTCGCGCTGCGACGGAAAGAAATGGCCGCGCATGCGCTCGAGCTGAATGCGCAGCAGCATGACCACATCGGCGCCCTCGACGGCCGCGTCGACCGACGACGTCGCCGTGACCCCGAACCGACCGATGCCGGGCGGCATCATCGTCCTCGGCCCGCAGACCCATACGTCGGCCCCGAGCATCCCGAGCAGCAGCACGTTGGACCGCAGCACCCTGCTGTGCAGCAGGTCCCCGACGATCGCGACCTTGAGCGACGCCAGCGCCGGCTTGTGCTCGCGAATCGTCAGGACGTCGAGCAGGGCCTGCGTGGGGTGCTCGTGCATGCCGTCGCCGGCATTGATGATGCGCGAGCTGCAGACGCCGGCCAGCAGCTGACACGCGCCCGACGACTGGTGCCGGATCACGATCATGTCGGGCGCCATCGCTTCGATGTTGCGCGCCGTATCCGCCAGCGTCTCGCCCTTGACCACGCTCGACGAGGACGCGGCGACGCTGAGCGTGTCGGCGCTCAGGCGCTTCTCGGCGATCTCGAACGAGGTGCGCGTGCGCGTGCTCGGCTCGAAGAACAGGTTGACGACCGTCTTGCCCCGCAGCGCGGGCACCTTCTTGATCACCCGCGTGCCCACCTCGCGCATGGCCTCGGCGGTGTCCAGGATCAGCAGCACCTCGGCGGGCGTCAGGTCGGCCACGCTCAACAGGTGCCTCGATCGCAACCGTTGAACGGGCTGCGCCCGGGCACCGGTCGCCGCGCGGTCGGCAGTGGGCGGCATGGTCACGACCGTTCCTCGCTGGCCGGCTCCCGAATCGACACCTCGTCGAGCCCGTCGGTCTCCGCCAGACGCACCTGGACGCTCTGGCGGATCGAGGTCGGCAGGTTCTTCCCCACGTAGTCGGCCTTGATCGGCAGCTCCCGGTGCCCGCGATCGACCAGGACGACCAACTGGATTGCCAGCGGCCGCCCGAAATCGACCAGAGCGTCGAGCGCGGCGCGGATCGTCCTGCCCGTGAAGAGCACGTCATCAACGAGCAGAATCCGCCGCTCGTCGATCGAGAACGGAATCTCCGTGCGCCGCAGCACCGGTTGGGGACCGACCGTGTGCCGCATCAGATCGTCCCGGTACAACGTGATGTCGAGCGTGCCGCTCGGCACCTCGTGCCGGACGATCTCGAACAGGTTGCCGGCGATGCGTTGCGCAATCGGCACGCCGCGCGTCCGAATCCCGACGAGCGCCAGCTCCTCGATGCCGCGGTTGCGCTCGAGGATCTCGTGCGAGATACGCATGAGCGCGCGGTCGATGAGGGCCGCTTCCATCACGACAGCCATGGGGATCCGTGATCGGCCGCCTCGCCCGACGGGGACGGCGGCGGGAGCGGCCTGGGCGGGAGCGAAGCGCCCGTCGCTGGCGAGGTCGGCACGGTGACTCTTCGCGACCTCACCGGGTCGTCGTTAAAGAGATGGCCCGATCGTACCGGCGCCGGATGCGGCTGTCAATCGCGCGGCCGGCGCGATCCGGTCGGGTATACTCCGCGAGTGCCGATCGACGTCGACGCGCTCGTCATGTCGAACGATCGGCTGTCCGCGACCTACAACGTCCTCGAGCTGGCGGCACCGGGAGTGGCCGCGGCGGCGCGCCCGGGCCAGTTCGTGATGGTCAAGCAGGACCTCGCCGCCGCGCCCCTGCTGCGCCGCCCGTTCTCGGTCTTCGAGGTGCTGCGCGACGAGCGCGGAGATGTCGTCGGCCTGTCGATCCTGAACAAGCGCGTCGGCATCGTGACCGAAGCCCTGTACGCGCTGGAGCCCGGCGAGCGGCTGCGGTGCCTCGGCCCGCTCGGCCGCTCCTTCTCGTTGCGCTCCCCCCCGGGCGAGGCGTGGATGGTCGCGGGCGGGGTCGGGCTGGCGCCGTTCGCCACGCTGGCCGAGGCGCTGCGGGCGGCGCAGGTTCCGGCAACGCTGTTCTACGGCGGCCGCTCGTCGGAGGACCTGGTGTACGTGGAGTGGTTCCGGCGGCTCGGAGTCCGGGTCCGGCTGACCACGGAGGACGGCAGCCAGGGCGAGTCGGGGCTCGTCACCGGCCCGCTCGAGCGGGCGCTGGCGGCGACGCCGGGGCCGCCGCCGATGATCTACGCGTGCGGGCCGACGCCGATGATGCGCGCCGTCGCCGCGCTCGCGCGCCAGCATGCGTGCCCGGCCGAGGTGTCTCTCGAGCCCGTCATGGGATGCGGTCTCGGCGGGTGCTACAGCTGCGTCGTGCGGATCCGCGACGAGCGGCCGGCCGGCGGCGGGCGCCTCGTGCGATCGTGTCTGCACGGCCCCGTGTTTCCCGGCGACCGGATCGACTGGGATGCCCTCGCGGCCTGAAGCCTCGCAGACCATGTCCGCGATCGACCTGGCGGTTTCGTGCGGACCCCTCCGGCTGAAGAACCCGCTCGTCGCGGCCAGCGGATGCTTCGGCTACGGCGTGGAGTACGCCGACGTCGTGGACCTGTCGGCCCTCGGCGCGGTCGCCGTGAAGGGGCTGTTCCTGGAGGAGCGTCAGGGGCACGCGCCGCCGCGGATCGTGGAGACGCCCAGCGGCATGCTGAACGCGATCGGCCTGCAGGGCATCGGCGTGCGCCGGTTCGTCGACGAGGTGCTGCCGCAACTGCGGGCGCGCGAGGCCGTCACCATCGTCAACATCTGCGGCACCACGGTCGACGAGTACGCGGAGCTGGCCAGGATTCTCTCGGATGCCCCGGGCGTCGCCGCCCTCGAGCTCAACATCTCGTGCCCCAACATCAGGGCGGGCGGCATCACGTTCGGGTGCAGCCTGCGTGGCCTGACCGACGTCGTATCCGCTGTGCGCCGGGCGACACCGCTGCCGGTCATCCCGAAGCTGACGCCCAACGTCACGGATGTCGCCTCGTTCGCGCGGGCGGCGGAGGAGGCCGGAGCCGACGCGGTCTCGCTCGTCAACACCTTCCTCGCCATGGCGATCGATATCGAGACCAGGCGCCCCCGCCTGTCGAACGTGGTGGGCGGACTCAGCGGACCCGCGATTCGTCCGATCGCGGTGCGCATGGTGTACGAGTGCCGTCAGGCGATCGGCATTCCCATCATGGGCATGGGCGGCGTCATGACGGCCGACGATGTGGTCGAGTTCCTCATCGCCGGGGCCGACGCCGTGCAGGTGGGAACGGCCAACTTCGTCGATCCGTTCGTGTGGCCCAAGCTGGTCGAGGGGCTGACCGCGTACCTCGTGCGGCACGGCCACCGCGCCGTGAGCGACATCGTCGGGGCGGTCGACCTGCCCGAGCCGGACGCGGCACGGGCAGACCTGGAGAGCGGGCCGCGATGATCCGCCTCACGCTGCTGACCCGCGACGGGTGCCTGCTCTGCGACGAGATGAAGGAGGTCGTCAAACAGGTGCAGCGGGCTCAGCGCCTGGCACTGACGGAGGTCGACATCTCCACGGAGCCGGAGCTCGAACGCCGCTGGGGCACGGAGATTCCCGTGCTGTTCGATGGCGGGCGAGTCATCGCCCGCCATCGAACGACGGTGCACGACCTGGCCCGAGCCGTGTCGCGAGCTACTTCGCCGTCACGGTGAAGTTACCGCGACGGTTGTCCTGCCAGCAGCTCTCGGTCGACTCGTTGCAGAACGGCGACTCCTCGCCGCGGCTGACGGTCGCGATCCGGCTCGCGTCGATACCGAGGCCGACGAGATAGTCGCGCACGGCCGCCGCGCGCTCCTCTCCGAGCGACAGGTTGTACTCGTTGGTACCCCGCTCGTCGCAGTGACCCCCGACCCGGATCCGCGTTGACGTCCACCGGTTCATCCACGCGGCGTTCTGCTGCAGCGCCGTGCGGGCGTCGGCTCGAATCTCGGACTGGTCGTAGTCGAAGAAGACCGGGCCGAGCGGCATCTGGGCGTTGAGCTCCTCCAGCGACATGGCCGCGAACAGCTCCTCCTCGGTCGGCGGCGGCGGCGGAGGCGGCGGAGGCGGCGGAGGCGGAGGCGGAGGCGGCGGCGGAGGCGGCTCCGGCGCCGGCGGGGGCGGGGGCGGGGGCTCAGGCGGCGGATTGCTCGCGCAGGAGGCAGCGCCAAGCCCGACAGTGGCACAGATGCTCACAGCCAGCAGCAGTCGCCATAGGGATTTCATAATCCTCTCCTGATAACAGATTCGAAGACCGTCAGACCAGACGTTGCGGTGCGCACCGAGTCCGCTCAGGCTACACAACAGCGCCGTGAGCTTACCGATTCCGCCGATGCCTGTCAATCGAACCCCTCGTCGCCGTCGTCCGGCGCCGCGCTTCCCGGACCGATCTCGCGCGCGTCGACGTCCTCCCCGGCGGCGACATCCAGCTCGACCGGACCGAGCCGGATGACCTCGAGGTTGGCGCCGCACTGGGGACAACTGAGCAGGTCGCCCCGGTCGACATCGAACTCGTCGACGTCCATCTCCGCCTCGCAGGCCGCGCAGATCGCCATGACAGCACCGGCAGGGCAGGATTATATGATGGGTTTGTCTTGACGCCGAAGACCGTGGTGGTTGCGATTGACGCACCGGACGTCGTGGGCCGCTTCGCCGCGGCGCTCGGCGGCGCCGGGCATCGTGTCATCGGCGCGGGTCACGCGCGCGAGCTGTTCCGCGTCGTCGAGTCGACCGCCGCGAGCGTCGACCTGATCGTCCTCGACGTTGGGCTCGAGGCCGATCCGCCGCGAATCGTCGAGCGCCTCAGGCAGGTGGAGCCCAGGGCCCCGATCATCGCCTTCAGCCGTTCGATCCGCAGCGCGCGCGACGTGCGGGAGCTCGCCGGGCTCGGCGTCGAGCGCTACATCGACGAGCACGTCGCCGCTGAGCGGATTCTCCCGGCGCTCGCTCCCCTGCTGTCTCCGAACAGCTTCGACCGGCGCACGAGCCGGCGGCGGACGCTCGGCATCCCGGCCGCGCTCAGGTGCGGCGGCACGATCGTCCCCGTATTCACGCTCAACATCGGCAGTGGCGGCATGGCCGTGCGCGCCATGACCGCGTTGACCGCCGGCGCCAGGGTGACCGTCCGCTTCCGGCTCCCGCGCCCGCAGCGGGACATCGAGGTGGCGGCGCGCGTGGTCTGGAGCGACCGACAGTCCGCACTCGGCCTGCAGTTCGAGGACGTCGCCACCGCCGATCAGGCCGCCATCGACGAGTTCGTCGAGCGGCGCGCAACGCCGCCCGGCGGGACGGCGACCCGTTGACGCCGGTCGCGGCCGTTCTGTATTACGATTCTAGGACTTGTCTTGCGATCGAGGCCCGTGGGCCGACCGATTCCGTATTTTTCACGTCGAAGATCTTCGGGGAGCCTCCCCAGTGGGCCGCGCCGCGGCCCTCGCATCCACCTTGCAAGGAGCAGCTTCGTGATTGAGGTGCAGCACGTCACGAAACGTTATGGGCGGGTGACCGCCGTCGACGACATCAGTTTCCGCGTCGATTCCGGACAGATCCTCGGATTCCTCGGTCCCAACGGCGCGGGCAAGACCACCACGATGCGGATCCTGACCGGCTGCATCCCCGCCACCGAGGGCACGGCGATCGTCGCCGGTTACGACGTGTTCGAGGAGCCGGTCGAAGCCAAGCGCCGGACGGGGTACCTGCCCGAGACGCCGCCGCTGTATCCCGACATGACCGTGCGCGAGTATCTGACGTTCGCGGCACGGATCAACGGCATCGGGTCCGCCGAGCGGCGCGAGCAGGTCGCGGGCGCCATGGCGCGCACCAGCGTCGAGGACGTGGCCGAGCGCCACTGCGGCAAGCTCTCCAAGGGCTACCGCCAGCGCGTCGGGCTGGCGCAGGCGATCCTGCACAATCCGGACGTCCTCATCCTCGACGAGCCGACGGCCGGCCTGGATCCCAAGCAGATCATCGAGACGCGCGAGCTGATCAAGGACCTGGCGGGCGACCACACCATCATTCTGAGCACGCACATCCTGCCGGAGGTCGCGCAGACCTGCCAGAGCGTCATCATCATCAACAAGGGCCAGGTCGTCGCCGTCGACACGCCGACGAATCTGACCGAACGGCTGGGAGGCGCGGAGACGATCCGCCTCGAGGTCGATCCGCTCGGAGCGGATCCGCAGCCGGCCCTGGCGGCGGTGCCGGGGGTGACCGGCGTGACCGTCGCCGAGTCGAGCAACGGGTCGTGCGTCCTGAACGTCCAGAGCGAGCGCGGCAGCGACGTGCGGCGCGAGGTCGCGCGGGCCGTCGTCTCGAGCGGCTGG
The DNA here is from genome assembly GCA_965222265.1 of Vicinamibacterales bacterium. Lineage (GTDB taxonomy): Bacteria > Acidobacteriota > Vicinamibacteria > Vicinamibacterales > UBA8438 > JAAXGX01. The sequence continues at coordinate 1,055,012 of CBDCTP010000003.1, read as the reverse complement.
GGGCTGCTCGAGCTCAGCCCGCTGCGGGTGAGCCTCGAGGACGTGTTCCTGCAACTGACGACGTCGGAGGAGGCGAAGGACGAAGACGCCGACCCGGCGCCGGAGACCGAGCCCGCCGACACGACGGAGGACCGGACATGAGCAACATCCTCGCGATTGCCCAGAAGGAGCTGCGGCAGTACTTCGTCTCGCCGATGGCGTACGCCCTGATCGGCCTGTTCGCGATCATCTACGGGTGGTTCTTCATCGTCAGCCTGAACTTCATCGTGCGCGTGAGCATGCAGGCCGGCATGGGGATGGGCGGGCCGCAGGCGGTCAACATCAATGAGTACATGATGCGCCCCCTGCTCGGCAACACGGCCGTGGTCATGCTGCTCGTCCTCCCGATGCTGACGAGTCGCAGCTACGCCGAGGAGAAGCGCTCGGGCACGATCGAGCTGCTGCTGTCGTCGCCGTTGACCGAGCTGCAAATCATCCTCGGCAAGTTCCTCGGCGCGCTGGCGCTGTTCACCGCCATGCTGGGCGTCACGCTCGCCCACGTCGCCATTCTCTTCGTCTACGGCGAGCCGGAGCTCGGCCCGATCCTGAGCGGATACCTGGGGCTGTGGCTGATGGGCGCCTCGTTCATCTCGGTCGGGCTGCTGATCTCGAGCGCGTCGCGGAACCAGATGGTCGCGGGCGTGGTGACGTTCGGCGTCCTGTTGATGTTCTGGGTCGTCAGCTGGATGGGGGAGCCCTCGAGCGGCTCCGCGACGTCCAGCGTGCTGGCCTACCTGTCGCTCCTCGACCACTTCGAGGATTTCTCGAAGGGCGTGATCGACACGAAGCATCTCGCGTACTACATCAGCTTCATCACATTCGGACTCTTCCTCACCGTCAAGTCGGTGGACAGCGAGCGGTGGCGGGGGTAGCGGACTCATGGTGCAGAAAGTCCTCGGAGCTCTAGGCTGGGTCGGCGTCGCGGTCGTGGTGGCCGGCATGGTGGCCCGGTTCGTCGTGCCGGAACGCCAGGAACTGTGGTGGTGGACGCTGGTGATCGGCGTGGCGCTCATCGTCGTCTACGGCCTCGGCCAGTGGCGCAGCGTCGCCGCGCTGTTCGAGCGGCGGCAGGCGCGCTACGGCACGCTCGCCACGTCCGGCGTCCTGCTCGGCGTGGCCATCCTGGTAGGCGCCAACTACGTACTCGCGCGCCAGAACAAGCGCTGGGACCTGACCGCCGCGCGGCAGTACTCGCTCTCGGACCAGACGGTGCGCATCCTGGAGTCGCTGGAGTCGCCGATCCGCGTGATGGTGTTCGCCCAGGAGTTCGAGTTCCCCCGCTACCGCGATCGGCTGGCCGAGTACGAGTACACGTCGAGCCAGGTGTCGCTCGAGTTCGTCGACGTGGACCGCAACCCGGCGCTGGCGCGGCAGTACGAGGTCCAGTCGTACGGCACCGTCGTCTTCGACTACGACGGCCGCGTCGAGCGGGTGGTCTCCGACCAGGAGCAGGAGCTGACCAACGCGCTGATCAAGGCGGTGGAGGGCGAGGAGCGCAGGGCGTACTTCCTGCAGGGGCACGGCGAGCGGCTGCCGACGGGCACCGAGCGCGACGGCTACAGCGCGCTGGCCGACGCCCTGCGGCTCGACAACCTCTCGGTCGAGACCGTCATCCTGTCCCAGGCCGGCGAAGTCCCGGCCGACGCGGCCGTCCTCGTGGTCGCGGGTCCGGCCACGGATCTGCTGCCCACCGAGGTCGAGCTGCTGCGCACGTACCTCGAAGGCGGCGGGAAGATGCTCTTCCTGATCGACCCGCCGGACTCACCGGACGCCCCCGGCCGCGACAACCTGCTCGGCCTGATCGCGGAGTGGGGCATCGAGGTCGGCCGCGACATGGTGGTCGACATCAGCGGGGTCGGACAGCTCCTCGGGACGGACGCCACCGTGCCTGTCGCGGCGTCGTACCCCCCGCACCCCATCACGGATCGGTTCGCGCTGCTGACGGCGTTCCCGCTCGCCCGCTCGGTCAGGCCGGCGGCCGGCGGGGCCGGCGATCGCGTGGCGACGTCGTTCGTGGAGACATCGCCGCGGAGCTGGGCCGAGAGCAATCTCGACCTGACGAGCGGCGAAGTCGCGATGGAGGCGGAGCAGGGCGACGTCCCGGGACCGATCTCGATCGCGGCGGCCGTCGCGGTCGAGGTCGAGACCCCGCCGGAAGGCGGCGAGCCCGAGGTCGAGGCCGACCCCGGCAGCGGCGAGGCAGCGGCCGAGGCGGCGGGTGACGGCGAGAGCGACGCGGAGAACGGCGCCGCGGACGCGGACGAGGGTCCGACCGAGACGCGCGTCGCGGTCTTCGGCGACTCCGACTTCGCCGCCAACGGCTCGCTCGGCATTCAGGGCAACCGCGACCTGGTGCTCAACGCAGTCAACTGGCTCGCGGAACAGGAGAACCTGATCTCGATCCGCCCGCGCGAGCCGGAGGATCGCCGCATCACGCTGACCGCGGACCAGCAGTTCCGCATCCAGGTGGCCGCGCTCTTCCTGATTCCGGGCTTGATTTTCGGCACCGGCGTGTACACCTGGTGGCGGAGACGATAGCGAAATGCGCGGCCTGCGATCGACGCTCGTGCTGCTGGTGGTGGCCCTCGGCCTGGGCGGATACATCTTCTTCGTCGAGCGCCACCGTGCGCCGGCCTCCGAGCCGGAGCCGAACGAGCAGCTCTTCGACTTCGAGGCGGACGACGTCACCGAGTTGCGGGTGGACGCCGGGCAGGACACGGTCACCGAGCTGCGGCGCACGGCGGGCGCATGGCAGGTGGTTGCGCCGGTGCAGGCGGCCGCCGACGACAGCGCCACGTCGTCGCTGGCGTCCACGCTCGCGTCACTGGAGGTGCGGCGGGTCGTGGAGGAAGGCCCGGTCGACCTGGAGCCGTTCGGCCTCGCCGAGCCGGCGCTCGACATCGGCTTCACGCTGGCCGACGCCGACGCGCCCGGGCGCCTGCTGATCGGCGAACAGACGCCGACCGGCGCCGATCGCTACGCGAAGCTCGGCGACAGCGATCGCGTGTTCCTCGTTGCCGGTTATCTCGACAGCACGTTCGACAAGACGACGTTCGACCTGCGGGACAAGACCATCCTCGATTTCGAGCGCGGCGATCTCGACGGGCTCGAGGTCACGGCCGGCGACCGCGTCATTCGGTTCGCCCAGGACGGGGACGACTGGCAGATCGTCGAGCCGCTCGCGGCGGGCGCCGATTTCAGCACGGTCGAAGGCCTGCTCGGCTCGCTGAGCAACGGCCGCATGCGCTCGGTGGAGAGCGAGACCGCCGACGCGCTCGACGCGTTCGGCCTGGCCGAGCCGGCCATCTCCGTGGCGCTGAGCGCGGGCAGCGCCACTGCGACGCTGCACGTGGGCGACGAGACGCCGGACGGCGCGCGGTATGCCCGGGACGCCTCCCGGCCGCTCGTGTTCACGGTCGACGCATCGCTCGTGACCAGCCTCGAACGGGAGGCGGCCGAGTACCGCCGCAAGGGGCTGTTCGCGTTCCGCTCGTTCAACGCCACCCGACTGGAGATCGAGCGCCCGGACGGCACGGTCGTCTTCGAGAAGGTCGAGGCCCAGACGGACGAGGAACAGGACGTCTGGCGCCGCACCGAGCCGGGCTCCGCCGAGGTGCCCCGCGCCGACATGGACAACCTGCTGTCGCAGGTGTCGGTCCTGCGCGCCGAGTCGTTCGTGGCGTCCCGCGCGGAGGCCGGGCTGGGGCCCGAGCAGGCGGTGGCGACCATCCGCGCGCGCTTCGGCGACGACGACGCCGAGGAGCAGGTGACCGTTTGGCGGTCCGGCGAGGACACGTACGCCGTGCGCGGCGACGAGACCGGGGCAGGCACGATCGACGGCCAGGCCCTCGACGACGCCCTCGACGCCCTCGAGGCGCTGCAGGACGCGGACTGAGGCGGCTGCCCGCAGCGTTCTACGGCGCAGACTCCCGGCCGCCGGGACAGAGCGGGTCCGGCACCCCCGCCTCCTCGAAGCCGAGCGCCCGCAGCCGGCAGCTGTCGCAGCGCCCGCAGGGCCGCCCGCCCGGCGCGGGGCTGTAGCAGCTGTGGGTCAGCCCGTAGTCGAGCCCCAGCGCGAGGCCGCGGCGGATGATGTCGGCCTTGCCCAGCGTGATCAACGGCGCGTGCACCCGGAACGACGCCCCCTCGACGCCGGCCCGGGTCGCCAGCGCGGCGAGCCGCTCGAACGCCGCGATGTACGCCGGCCGGCAGTCCGGATAGCCGGAGTAGTCCACCGCGTTCACCCCGATGAATAGATCGCGGGCGTCCAGCACCTCGGCCCAGCCCAGCGCCAGCGCCAGCAGGACCGTGTTGCGCGCCGGCACGTAGGTGACGGGAATCTCCGGGGCGTCGGGCGGCCGGTCGAGCGGCACCGGCAGGCTCCCGGTGAGCGCGGACCCGCCGATGGACGCCAGGTCGACACCCAGCTCGAGGTGCTCGCGGATGCCGAGCGCGCGCGCGACGCGCCGTGCCGCGGCCAGCTCGTCGGCATGCACCTGACCGTAGCGCACGGTCAGGGCATGGAGCCGAAAGCCCTCCCCGGCCGCAATCGCGGCGGCGGTGTACGAATCCAGACCGCCGCTCAGCAGCACGACGGCCCTGCGGGCGCCGCTCATGGCGAACCTCGCACCAGGGCTACACCCCGCGGGCGTCGTCGCCCCACACGTACTTGTGGAGCTGAATCTGGACCCGCACCGGAAGCCGGTCCTCGAGCGACCAGGCGGCCAGCCGCCGGGGGTCCATGACCCGGTGCACGGGAGACAGCAGCACGGCCGCGCAGCGGCGCTCCAGCCCATGCCGGCGGAGGACGTCGCGGGCGAACTCGTAGTCGGCCCGATCGCGGATCACGAACTTCACCTCGTCGTGCGCCGCGAGGCGCTCCAGGTTGCCCCACGCGTTGCGGGCGGCCTCGCCGCTGCCGGGACACTTGACGTCCACCACCTTCACGACGGCGGCGGGCACGTCCGAGATGTCGACCTGGCCGCCCGTCTCGAGCAGCACCGTCTTGCCCGCCCCGAGCAGGCGGTTCATCAACGGATAGACGTCGGGCTGCAGCAGCGGCTCGCCGCCCGTGATCTCCACCAGCGGGCAGTCGTACGCCTCTACCGCGCTCACCACCTCGTCGACCGGGATCGTGCGCCCCTCGTCGAAGGCGTAGGCCGTGTCGCACCACGCGCAGCGGAGGTTGCAGCCGGTCAGGCGCACGAACACGCAGGGCAGGCCCGCGTAGCTCGACTCGCCCTGAATCGAATGAAAGATCTCGTTGACCGTCAGCATGGGGCCCGGGGGCGGCGGATCGAATCATTCTAGACGATGGCGGGCGGCACCCCCGGCCTGCGCGCCGCCCGCGGCGCGGCCAACCCGCGTCACGCCGATCCGGGGGCACAGCTGGCGCACCGCGCACGCGTCGCACAGCGGATAGACCGGCCGGCAGACGTTCTGGCCCCAGCTCACCAGATACAGGTTGACCGACGACCACCACTTGCGCGGGGCGACCGCGTACAGCGCCTCCTCGGTCTGCTCTGGCGTTCGGGTCCGCACCCAGCCGAGCCGGTTGGCAATCCGGTGCACGTGCGTGTCGACGCAGATATTGTCGGCGCTGCTGTGCGCGACGATGAGCACCAGGTTGGCCGTCTTGCGGCCGACGCCGGGCAGCGAGAGCAGCTCCTTCATCGTGGCCGGCACCCGGCCGCCGAAGCGATCGAGCAGTTGGCGGCAGGCATCCCGCACGTGCCTGGCCTTGTTGCGGTAGAAGCTGGCCGGGTAGATCAGCTCCTCGATCTCCCGCGCCTCCAGGCGCAGCATCGCCGCCGGCGTGGAGGCCCGGGCGAACAGCCGCTGCGACGCCGCGAACGTCACCGCGTCCTTGGTCTGCGCGGACAGCATGGTGGCGACCAGGACCTGAAAGGGATCGCCCTTCTGCTCCTCCGCGATCTTCTCCACGGCCGGATCCTCCAGGCGCGCGATCGCGCGGCGCAGGCGGCGCATGACGGCGTCCACGGAGGCGCCGCCGGGGGGCCCGGCGGAGGGTTTCCCGGCCATGCGCTCACGGCTCCCGGGGTGCAACCGGCGTGAGCGGAGGCCCGCCGCCCAGGACCGCGAGGGCGTTGGCCGCCGCCAGCTCGGCCATGGCCATGCGCGTCTCGCGGGTGCCGCTGCCGAGATGGGGCGCGAGCACGACCGTCTCCAGCGCGAGCAGGCCCTGCTCGACCGCCGGCTCGCGTTCGTAGACGTCGAGCGCCGCGCCGGCGATCAGCCGCTCCCGCAGAGCCCAGACGAGGGCGGCCTCGTCCACCACGGCGCCGCGGGCGGTGTTGATCAGCAGCGCCGTCCGCTTCATGCGGGTCAGGGCGCGCCGGTCGATGAGATGCCGCGTGTCCTCGTGCAGGGGCACGTGCAGCGAGACGACGTCGGACGTGACCAGCAGCTCGTCCAGCAGGACGCGGCGCCAGCCGCCGGCGGCCGTGTCCGGCTGCCGCGGCGTGCCGGCCGGATGCTCCCGGCCCGCCGCCACCACGCGCATCCCGAAGGCGGCGGCGCGCTCGGCCACCGCCCGCCCGATCCGGCCCGGTCCCACGATGCCGAGCTGCTTGCCGTGCAGCTCCGTGCCGAGCATGAAGTCGAGCGTCCAGCCCATCCAGCGCCCGGCGCGAATGAGGCGGTCGCCCTCGGCAATGCGCCGGCTGACGGCCAGGATCAACCCCCAGGTGAGCTCCGCCACCGCGGCCGTGAGCACGTCGGGCGTGTTGGTGACGACGATGCCGCGCGCCTGCGCGCAGGCCACGTCGATGTGGTCGTACCCCACGCCGACGTTGGCGACGACGCGCAGGTCGGGCGCCGCCTCCAGGAGGCGGCGGTCGATCGTGTCCTGGAACAGGCAGACGAGGCCGGCCTTGCCCTGCAGGCGGGCGCGCAGCGCCGCGGGCGCCAGCGGGTCGCGTTCGGCGTGCAGGTCGACGCTGCAGCCCGACGCGAGCCGCGCCATGGCCGACGCGGGCAGGCGCTGGGTGACTAGCACCGCCGGTTTCACGTCAGGAACCAGTCTCGATGGCGTCGACGATCCCGACGACGGCCGCGTCCACCGGTGCCGCGCGCCGGCCGAGCGCCGCGCCCGCGGCGCGTCCCTCGAGCAGCAGCAGCACCGTGTCGCCCACCCCCGCCTGCGCGGCATCGACCGCCAGGGTCACGGGGCCCAGCGGGGCGCCGCGCGCCGTCACGGGCTCGACGAGCAGCAGCTTGGCGCCCTCCAGCCGCGTGTTCTTGCGCGTCGCGACGACGGTGCCCACGACCCGCCCGAGCCGCATCAGGCCTGCTTCTCGCCCGGCTCGCCGGTCGACCAGTAGTCCACGCTGCCGACGACGGCCGCGTCCGTCGGCACCTGCCGCGGCAGGAACGGGAACGAGGCTTCCCGGCCACGGACGAAGAAGACCGTCTCGCCGACGCCGGCGCCGACCGCATCGACGCCGACCAGGCTCCGTCCGGACGGGCGGCCGTCGGGCGCCAGCGGCTGGATCAGCAGCAGCTTGAGGCCGCGCAGGTTGTCGTCCTTGCGCGTGGCGACGACCGTGCCCACGATCCGGGCCAGCTGCATGCGTCAACCCTCCTGCAGCTCGATCGTGTCGACGATGCCGACCACCGCGGCGTCGACCGGCGTGTCCTGGAGCGCGGCAGCCATCCGCGCCGAGCTGCCGCCCACGATGAGCACCGTCTCGCCGAACCCGGCGTCGACCGTGTCCACCGCCACCAGATGGTGCCCGTGCTCGTCGCCCCGGGCATCGATCGGCTGGGCCACCAGCAGCTTGCTGCTGACCAGCCGCGCGTCCTTCTGCGTCGCGACGACCGTGCCGACGATCCTGGCCAGAATCATGCGCGAGTGGGCTGGCGGTCTGCGGCTATGCCCCCGCCCTGCCGATCGGCAGGGCGTCTTCCAGGTTGGCGTGCGGCCTGGGAATGACGTGCACCGACACCAGCTCGCCGACGCGGCGGGCCGCCGCCGCCCCGGCGTCGGTTGCGGCCTTGACGGCTGCCACATCCCCGCGCACGATGGCGGTGACGTAGCCGGCTCCGATCTTCTCCCACCCGACGAGCGTCACCTTGGCAGCCTTGACCATGGCGTCGGCCGCTTCGATCATCGCGACCAGGCCCTTGGTCTCCACCATTCCCAACGCCTCACCCATGGCTTCCTCCACGCGTCCCCTGCCGGCGGCGCGCCGCGGCCGGGCCGGCCTGCGGACCGCCCCCGCGTCAGCGCAGCTGCTTCACGGCATCCTCGATCAGGGCCGTGAGTTCGCGGTATGTTAATCGAATTTCGTCGTCCCCACCCACCGTGGGCGCCGCGCCGGAATCCGTGTTGCCGGTAACCAGCCGCTGTCCCGGCGCGGACGGCGCCTGCAGCACCTGGCAGTCCTGCTCGCTCGCCGGCCCGTCGCCCGGTTCCGGGCAGATCGGCGCCGGCGCCGCGATGCCGTAGGTGCCGCGCAGCTCCTGCAGCCGCAGCACCTCCTCGCGGGACAGCAGCCGCTCGCGCCCGAGCTGCCGGGCGACCAGGCTGATGCGGGCGAAGTGCTCGATGGTCTCCATCTTGTAGTAGGCGGCAAGCAGCTCGCCGGCCACCGTCAAGGCGCCGTGGTTCGCGAGCAGGAGGCCGTCGTGCACCTTGATGTGCTCCTGCACGGCGTCGGCCAGCTCCTGCGTGGAGGGCGTCCCGTAGTCGGCAATCGGGATGCTGCCCAGGGTCGTCACCACCTCCGCGAGCACGGCCCGGTCCAGCGCGATCCCGGCCACGGCGAAGCCCGTGGCGGTGGGCGGATGGGCGTGCACCACGGCCGCAACCTCCGGGCGGTTCCGGTAGACCGCCAGGTGCATCAGCAGCTCCGACGACGGGTCGCGGCTGCCGGCCAGCTTGTGCCCGTCCAGGTCGGTGACCACCATCATGTCGGACGTCATGAAGCCCTTCGAGACGCCCTTGGGCGTCGTCAGCAGACGCTCGTCGTCGAGCCGCACGCTGATGTTCCCGTCGTTGGAGGCCACGTAGGCCCGCGCGTGCAGCCGCCGGCCGATCTCGACGATGTCGGCCCGCAGCTGCTCCTCGCGATTCATGGCGCTCTCACGACCCGCTCAGGCCTGCCTGGCGAATTTCTGCCGGCAGCCTTCCGAGCAGAAGTAGTGCGTCTTGCCGCGGGCGTGGACCTCCAGCGCGCGGGACTGCTGGATGTACGTGCCGCAGACGGGATCGCGCACGAGCGGCATGCTCCCGGGGCGCCGCACCTGCTGCGGCCCCGAGGCGCCCGAGACGATGCTGGCCACGAAGCCCCAGATCGCGCGGATGATGAGGACCGCGATCAGCAGCCTGACGAGCCAGCCCCCGAGCATGGCGGTCGGTCTTCCTCACCTCACGGGAGCCCGGCGGCAGGCTGTGACTCGTGCGCCGCGCCCACGCGGTCCAGGAGCTCCCGGGCATCGAGCGCCTCACGGCTGTCGGGCGCGGCGGCGACCACCTGCTCCCAGGCGGCCAGCGCCCCCTCCAGGTCCCGGAAGCCCAGCGCCCGCACGATGCCCAGATTCAGCAGCGTGCGCGGATGGGCCGGATCGATCTCGAGCGAGCGGTCGAAGGTCTCGACCGCGCGCTGCGTGTCGCCGGCATGGAACCAGCTCATGGCGAGGCTGGTACTGGCGTCGACGTGCGCGGGATCCAGCGCAACCGCCTGCTCGTACCAGGCGATGGCCGTCTCGAACTGCCGCGCGTCGAAGTACAGGTCCCCGAGCGACACCCGCACCGCCGCGTCGTCCGGCGCGGCCTGGGCGGCCGCCTCGAGCTCAGCCGCGCGCGCCGGATCGACCTCGCGCACCTCCGGCGGCGGCGCGGCGTCGGCGGCAGCAACCGGCTCGGGCGGCGGCGGAGCCGGAACCGGCCGCTCGCTCCAGATGATCCACCCCATGACCGAGAGGGAGCAGGCGGCCGCGACGCCGAGCACCAGCAACTCGCGTCCAGTCATCGCACGATGATAGTGCTTCTGGCCCGGAAATCGTCGCCTGCGGCTCCGATTGCCGCCCAACCAACCCTCCTGGAAATCCGCGCCGTTCTACAGCGGCGACTCCTGCCCCGCAAGCAACGCGAGCATCTCGCGCACGGCGCGCTCCATGCCGACCAGCAGGGCGCGGGCGACGATGCTGTGGCCGATGTTCAGCTCCTCGATGCCGGCGATTGCCGCGATGGGCCCGACGTTGCGGTACGTCAGGCCGTGCCCCGCCAGCACCTCCAGGCCCTGCTCCCCCGCCGCTGCGGCCGCCCGCGCCACGGGGTCGCGCTGCGCCTCGCGCCTGTCCTCCGCCGCATCGGCGTAGGGGCCGGTGTTGATCTCGACGGCCTGGGCCCCTACCTGGGCCGCCCGATCGACCTGGGAGACGTCCGTGTCGATGAACACGCTCGTTCGGATGCCGGCGCCGCGCAGGCTCCCGATGGCGCGCTCCAGCCCGTCGGCGTGCCGTACGACGTCGAGGCCGCCGGTGGTGGTCAGCTCCTGCGGCTGCTCCGGCACGAGCGTCACTTGGTCCGGCTTCACGCGTGCCGCGATCTCGATCATCTCGGTCGTCGCGGCCATCTCGACGTTCAGCTTCGTGGCGAGCACCTGCCGGAGCAACTCGAGATCGCGCTCCTGGATGTGGCGGCGGTCGCCGCGCAGGTGGACAGTGATGCCGTGGGCCCCGGCCAGCTCCGCCAGCAGCGCGGCCGTGACCGGCTCGGGCTCGGGCGCCATGCGGGCCTGGCGGACCGTGGCGACGTGATCGATGTTGACTCCCAGACGCATGCGCACCTCGAACGTCGGTCGAACGTCAGCCCAGCAACTCCCGGGCCTGGCCGGCGAGGCTGTCCGCCAGCCGCCGGACGAGCGCCGCGTCGCGGCCCTCGATCATCACCCGCAGGAGCGGCTCCGTGCCGGAGTAGCGGACGAGAACGCGGCCCTCGCGGCCCAGCGCCCGGCGCGCCTCCTCGACGGCCGCCGCCAGCCGCGGCTCGGACGCCAGGTCGGGCTTCGAGCGCACCGGCACGTTGACGAGCACCTGCGGGCAGATCTCGAGGCCGCGCCGCAGATCGGCCAGCTCCAGACCCGTTCCGGCGATCGCCTTGATGACCGACAGCGCGGTCAGCAGTCCGTCGCCGGTCGGCAGCAGGTCGGAGAAGATCAGGTGCCCCGACTGCTCGCCGCCGAGCGCGACGCCGCGCTCGACCATGGCCTCGCGCACCTGGCGGTCGCCCACCGCGCAGCGGTGCAGCGTCACCCCGACCGCGCGCAGGGCGATCTCGAGGCCGATGTTGCTCATGACGGTGGCCACCACGGCGTCGCCCGGAAGTCGGCCCTGCCCGCGCAGGAAGCGGGCGCAGATGAACAGCATGGCATCGCCGTCGACGATCTCGCCGCGGTGATCGACCATGATGACGCGGTCGCCGTCACCGTCGAACGCGAGCCCGAGGCGGCAACCCTGCGCCCGCACGACATCCTGCAGCTCGTCCGGGTGCGTGGAGCCGCAGCGCCAGTTGATGTTGATGCCGTCCGGGTGGGCGTTCAACGCGACGACGTCGAAGCCCAGCTCCCGCAGAATTCGGGGAGCAACCTGGGACATCGCACCGTTGGCGCAATCGATGGCGATGCGGAACGGAGGGACCGGCGCGGAGCCCGCCAGCACGCCCGCCGCATGCGCGCGGTAGGCGTCCGACAGGTCCCGCACCTCGACTTGCGGGCGGATCGCGGCGGCCACGCGCCACGACTCGTCGGCGACCAGCGCCTCGATCGCGGCCTCCAGCGCGGCGGAGGCCTTCTCTCCGCCGGCGGTCAGCACCTTGATCCCGTTGTCCGGGGAGGGGTTGTGCGACGCCGAGACGACCAGGGCTCCGTCGAAGCGTCCCGCCGGCACCAGCAGGGCGGCCGCCGGCGTCGGGAGCACGCCCGCGCTCACCAGCGTCCCCCGCTGATGAGCGACGCCGCGGGCGAGCTGCTGTTCGATCCACGGCCCCGACTGCCGCGTGTCGCGGGCGGCCAGGAGGGCCGCGCGGCCGTTGCCCAGCACACGCGCCGCCGCCGCGCCCAGGCGGGCCAGCGTCCGCGCGTCGAGCGGGGGACGGCCCGGCGCGCCGCGGACGCCGTCAGTGCCGAACAGCATGGGCATCGCCGGCCGCTGCTTCCAGGGTCACGGTGATGGCGGCAGGCGCGACGCTCGTCACCTCGACGCCTGACGGCGTGCGGACCCGTTCCCGAGCCATCTCGATCTCGCGCCGGCCTGCCTGCGCGGCGCTCAGATCGAGCACCGCCGCGACGTCGCCGGCCACGAGGCCGCCGATGATGACGCCGGAGCCACGCACTCGCACGCGCACGGTATCCGGAGGATGTCCGGCAATCTCCAGTCCGGCGGGCACGTTCTCGAACTCGACGGGGACCTCGAGGCCCCGCTCGACGATGCGATCCCCCGCCACGTTCATCCACAGCAGCACGGCGATGCCGGCCGCCAGCACCTTGAGACTGAAGTTGCGGAAGGGAGAGTACGCCATCACGGTGCCAGCGTCCGCCGGTCTGCTGGCCGCGCGGCGGTTCGCTCGGACTCCAGCAGCAACGCCTCGAGCCGGAACCGGAGCTGATCGGGCCGGACCTCGCTCTCGACGTGCCCGTCGAGCGCGAGCGACAGCTCGCCGGTCTCCTCCGACACGATCACGGCGACGGCGTCCGATTCCTCGGTCAGGCCGATCGCCGCCCGATGGCGCGCGCCGAACCGGGTGTCGATGCGGGGATTCACCGTCAACGGCAGGAAGCAGGCGGCCGCCGCTATCCGGTCCTCGCGGATGATCACGGCGCCGTCGTGCAACGGCGACTCCGGCTGGAACACGCTGACCAGCAGATCGTACGTCACGGTCGCATCGATCGGGATGCCGCTCTCGATGTAGTTGCGCAGGCCCGTCTCCCGTTCGATCGCGATGATCGCGCCGACGCGCCGGCGCGCGAGCCGCGTGGCCGCCACGACGACCTCCTCGATCGTCTCGTCGGTCGCGGTCGGCCGCGTCAGGTAGCGGAAGAACGGGGCCCCGCCCAGACTGGACAGGGCGCGCCGGATGTCGGCCTGAAACAGGACGATGGCCGCGAAGACGACGTACCCCAGCAGGTCGCTGATGAGCCAGTTGACGGTGGGTAGCGGAATCAGCTCCGAGGCGTAGTACAGCGCCACCACGAGCGCCGCTCCGAACACCATTTGCACGGCCCGGGTCCGGCGTATGAAGCGCAGGAACCCGTAGACCAGGCAGGCGACGACCGCGATGTCGATGAGCGACCGCCAGCCGATGCGATCCTGCGGCCACAGGTCCAGGAGATAGTCGACCATCCGTGTGCTTCAATCAGACGGGGCTGTGCCCCGCACCCCCGGCGTCCGCTTGCGGGGACCCCTTCGCCCCGCGCCGCTCCCGCCGAGGCGCGCTGTGCGCGCCTTGCGTGCGCCGCTCCTGCTCCGCCCGCACGCGGTCGGCCACGCGCACGACGTGCGTCATCTCGCGCACGCCGTGCACCCGCACGATGTGGGCGCCCAGCAGGACCGCACTGGCCACCGCGGCGGCGGTCCCCCACTCTCGCTCGCCGGGCGGACACGCGCCCAGCGTCTCCTGGAGAAACGACTTGCGCGAGGGGCCGACGAGAATCGGCCTGTCGAGCTCCGCCAGGGCCCCGAGCTGCGCGAGCACGGCGAACGTCTCGGCCGGGCGCTTGGCGAAGCCCAGCCCGGGATCGAGCACCAACTGGTCGCGCGGCATCCCGCCCGCGGTCGCGCGGCCGACTGCCGCGCCCAGCTCGGCGACGACCTCCCGGACGACGTCGTCGTACGCGGCGTGGCCGTACATGTCGCCGGACCGGCCCCGCATGTGCATGAGCACGAGCGGAACACCGGCTGCCGCGCCGACGGCCGCCAAGTCCGGATCATAGCTCAGCCCGGAGACGTCGTTGATGAGGGCGGCGCCCTGCTCGAGCGCCTGCCGCGCGACCTCGGCCTTGTAGGTGTCTATCGAGACCGGCGCCCGCAGCCGCGGCACGAGGCGGCGCAGCACCGGGACGACGCGACGGGCTTCCTCGTCGGCCGGCACCGCCGCGGCGCCGGGCCGGGTCGACTCGCCGCCCACGTCGATGATGTCCGCGCCGTCCGCCTCGAGCTGCAACGCCGCTGCCACCGCATGGTCCGGGTCCGGATACGCGCCGCCGTCGGCGAACGAATCGGGGGTCACGTTGATGATCCCCATCACGAGCGTCCGATCGCCCAGCGCCAGCGTCCGGCCTGCGGGCAGGCGCAGGGTGTAGCTCGCGCGCGCGAACATCACACGTACCCTCCTGGGGCGGCGCGCCGGCACGCGGCAACGGCCCGCCGGCGGCGGTCTGCTACTCCTGCGGAATGGCCTTGTCGAGCGACGGCACGGACGGGACTATCGGGGTGGGCTGGCTCTCGGAACGATCCACTTCTTCACCGTCGGAAGGGGTCTCGGGCGAATCGGCCGGCGCTGGAGCCGCGAGCGGCAGGCCCTTGGCGATGCGCCGGACCTGATAGGCGTCGAGCACTTCGCGAATCAGCAACTCCTCGGCAATCTGCGAGAGCTCCTTCTTGCGGTCGTTCAGCGCGCTGCGCGCGCGGTCGTAGTTGCCGGTGACGATCCGCTTGACCTCCTGATCGATCCGGATGGCGCTGTCCTCGCTGTAGTCCTGGTTCTGGGAGATGTCGCGACCCAGGAAGATCTGCTCCTCCTTCTTGCCGAACGTCAGCGGCCCCATCGCGTCGCTCATGCCCCACTCGCAGACCATGCGCCGCGCCATCTCGGTCGCGCGCTCGAGATCGTTGCCCGCGCCCGTCGTGATGCTGCCGTTGGTGATCTCCTCGGCAATCCGGCCGCCGAGGAGTATCGCGATCTGGTCGTTGAGATAGTCGCGGGAGTAGTTGTGCCGATCGTCGACCGGGAGCTGCTGCGTCACCCCCAGCGCCATGCCGCGCGGGATGATCGTCACCTTGTGGATGGGGTCCGCGTGGGGCAGCAGCACGGTGAGCAGGGCGTGCCCCGCCTCGTGCACCGCGGTCACGTGCTTCTCCTCGTCGCTGATGATCATCGACCGGCGCTCGGAGCCCATCAGGACCTTGTCCTTCGCGAACTCGAAGTCGTGCATCCGCACGACCTTCTGGTTGTAGCGCGCCGCGTTGAGCGCCGCCTCGTTCACCAGGTTCGCCAGGTCGGCGCCCGAGAAGCCCGAGGTGCCGCGCGCCAGCACGTGCGCGTCCACGTCCTCGGACAACGGGATCTTGCGGGTATGGACGCCCAGGATCCCCTCGCGCCCCTTGACGTCGGGCCGGTTCACGACGATGCGCCGGTCGAAGCGCCCCGGCCTCAGCAGCGCCGGGTCGAGCACGTCGGGACGGTTGGTCGCCGCCACCAGGATGACGCCCTCGTTCGACTCGAAGCCGTCCATCTCGACGAGCAGCTGATTCAGCGTCTGCTCCCGCTCGTCGTGTCCGCCGCCGAGGCCGGCCCCGCGGTGCCGCCCGACCGCGTCGATCTCGTCGATGAAGACGATGCACGGCGCGTTCTTCTTGCCCTGCTCGAACAGATCGCGCACGCGGGACGCGCCCACGCCGACGAACATCTCGACGAAGTCCGACCCGCTGATCGAGAAGAACGGCACGTTCGCCTCGCCCGCCACCGCGCGCGCCAGCAACGTCTTCCCGGTCCCCGGCGGCCCCATCAGCAGCACGCCCTTCGGAATGCGGCCGCCGAGCTTCTGGAACTTCTGCGGCTCCTTCAGGAACTCGATGATCTCCTGCAGCTCTTCCTTCGGCTCCTCCACCCCGGCGACGTCCTTGAACGTCACCTTCTTCTGGGAGTTGGACGAGAGCTTGGCCCGGCTCTTCCCGAACGACAGCGCCTTGTTGCCGCCGTTCTTCATCTGGCGCATGAAGAAGATCCAGAACCCGATGATCAGCAGGAACGGCGCCCACGAGTACAGTAGCGTCGCCCACGGGCTGGCGGCCGCCTCCTTGGCGGTGACCGCCACGTCACGCTCGACGAGCCTGTTGACCAGCCCCTCGTACTGCGGCGGCGCGTACGTGCGAAAACGGTCGCCCGCCGAGAGGGTGCCGGTGATCTCGTTGCCGGTCAGGGTCACGGTCTCGACCTGGCCCGCGTCGACCCAGCGCACGAACTCGCTGAAGCTCACCGCGTTGTCGCCGGCCTGGAACCTCGTGGAGAAGTTCCAGATCAGGACGACCATGACGACCAGGACCATCCAGAAGACCAGACTGCGCAGGGTCGAATTCACCCAGTTTCCCTCAGCTTCCTTGCCTTCAAGATTAGCATGCCTTCGGTTGCGGGCGTGATCCGAAAATCCTCGGACACCGTGTGGCCGACGACCCATACGATGCCCTTGCCGCTATCGGCCACGAGCGGTACGCGGTGACGCGTCCCGCGCTCGACCTTGCGATCCACGAACAGGTCCTGGAGCTTCTTGCGCCCCCGCAGCCCGAGCGGCCGCAGCGCGTCGCCCGGCCGCCAGTTGCGCACGACCAGCGGCGGGGACACGTCGCGCGCCGCCACGACCACCGTATCCCCCCGCGCGGCCAGCCGCACGGACGGCGCGCCGGCGGCGGCCTGCTCCGCGGAGATCTCCAGGCCTGCCTCGGGCACCCGCGCGCGGCCGGGCACGCGCAGCTCGTAGCGGAACGGCTCGACCGCGCGGCGCGGCGCCCCCCGCGCCCGAGCCGGACGGACGACCAGGAGCGGGCCCCGCCGCTCGACGCGGCAGCCCGGAAAATCGGCTCCCCCGCCGCCGCTCCCCGCCTTCCCCGCCAGGGTCAGGAACCGTTCGACGTGGTCGAATCCGACCCGCCGGCGTCCCCCGTGCTCGAGCGCCCGCCGCGCCATCCGCCGGGCAAGGGCGGGCGGTTGGCGTCCCAGGGCCGGCGCGTCGACCGTCGCTTCCTCCGCGTCCACGGCGACGACCGCGCTCGCGGCCGCGTCGACCGCCGCGTCGATCCACTCCGCGTCGGCGCGGGCAATGGCCGCGCCGCGCGCCAGCGCGTCGACGATCGACGGCGAGAACCGCGTCTCGAGGAACGGGATGAGCTCGTGCCGCACGCGATTGCGGGTGACCGCCGGATCGCGGTTGGTCTCGTCGTCCCGGAACGCCTGGCCGCGCGCGGCCAGGTAGGCGCGCAGCTCCCGCCGCGAGACCTGCAGCAGCGGACGAACGACCGCCCCGCGGCGGGGCCGGATGCCGGCCAGCCCCGCCGGCCCGGCGCCGCGGATCAACCGCATCAGGTACGTCTCGGCCTGGTCGTCCCGCGTGTGGGCCGTCGCGACGCGGCCGCCCCGCCCCGCGGCGGCGACCCGCTCGAACAGCGCGTAGCGCACCTGATGCCCTGCTGCCTCAATCGAGACCCCCTCCCGCGCGCCCACGCCGCGGACATCGGCGCGCTCGACCTCGATCGGCAGCGAGAGCCGCCCGGCCAGCTCGCGGCAGAACTGCTCGTCCCCGGCGGCGGCCGGGCGCAGTTGATGATTGAGGTGCACCACCCCGGCCAGGACGAAGCCCGCCGCCGGGGCGATCTCGCGCAACAGCAGGGTCAGCGCGACGGAGTCCGCTCCGCCGGAGAGCGCCGAGAACACCCGTCCTCCAGGCGCCACCAGCTGCTCGCGGCGGAGCGCCTCCAGGACGCGATCCTGCAGGGACGGCATGGCGTTGCGGGCAGTCTACCTCCGGACCGGCGCCGCCGCCGAGCGGCCGGCCCGCGCCGCCTTGACTGAACCCGCGCGGTCACGTACCGTGCGGCCAGCGACCCTTCCCAAAGGAGATGCGCATGACCTGCCGGCTGTTGGCATCCCTGTCCGTCGTCCTGCTGCTCGCTGGGGGCCCCGCGCTTGCGCAGGTCGACGACTTCACGCCCGTGACCGACGCGTTGCTGCAGAACCCGGCGCCGGCCGACTGGCTGAACTGGCGCCGCACGCTCGACGCCCAGGCCCACAGCCCGCTGGACCAGATCACGACGGACAACGTCGCCGGCCTGCGCCTGGTCTGGAGCTGGGCCCTGGCCAACGGCTCCCAGCAGACGACGCCGCTCGTCTACGACGGCGTCATGTACGTCGCGAACCCGGGCGAGATCGTGCACGCGCTGGACGCCGCCAGCGGCGAGTTGCTGTGGGAGTACCGTCGCGACGCCCCGCCGCCCGGCGACAGCTACGGCGGGCCGCCCCCGGGCCGTGCGCATCGCAACATCGCCATCTACCAGGACATGATCTACCTGAACACCGCCGACGCGCACGTCATCGCGATTGACGCCCGCACCGGCGACGTGATCTGGGACACCGACGTGGGGCAGGGCGTGGGCTTCCAGTTCTCGAGCGGCGCCATCGTCGCCGACGGCCGGGTGGTGTCCGGCCTGACCGGCTGCGGCCGCTACCGCGACGACACGTGCTACATCGTCGGCCTCGACGCCGCCACCGGCCGCGAGCTGTGGCGGACCTCCACCATCGCCCGCCCCGGCGAGCGCGGCGGTGATTCGTGGGGCGACCTCCCGCTCATGTTCCGGGCGGGCAGCGATTCGTGGATTCCGGGCAGCTACGACCCGCTCACCCGGACGCTCTTCCACGGCACCTCGCAGGCCAAGCCCTGGGCGCGGGCGGCCCGCGGGACCGACGGCGACGTGCTGTACACGAACTCCACCCTCGCGCTCGACCCGGACACCGGCGAGATGAAGTGGTACTACCAGCACCTGCCGGGCGAGACGCTCGACATGGACGAGGTCTTCGAGCGCATCCTGGTCGACTACGACGGGCAGCGGTCGGTCTTCACCATGGGCAAGATGGCCGTGCTGTGGGAGCTCGCGCTCGAGACCGGGCAGTTCCGGAGCGCGAAGGATCTCGGCTACCAGACGTTCGCCGACGTCGACCCGGCGACCGGCCAGGTCACCTACCGCGAGGGGATGGACCCGGTGCTGGGCGAGCCGGTCTTCTGGTGCCCGAGCACCGCGGGGTTCAAGAGCTGGCGCGCCATGTCGTACCACCCCGCCCGCGAGACCTTCTACATCCCGATCAACCTGAACTGCGAGACGGCCGTGTTCGGGCCGGTCGACCTGGTCCCGGGCGGGGGTGGGACCGGGCCGGTGCGCCGGACGAACCACGTGCATCCCGACAGCCCCGAGCAGCTGGGCGAGTTGCTGGCGATGAGCATGCGCACGGGCGAGGTCCACTGGCGCTTCCGGACACGGACGCCGATCAACACCGCGGCGCTGACGACCGCCGGTGACATCGTCGTCGCGGGAGACTGGGATCGCAACCTGTACGTGTTCGACGCCGAGGACGGCGGCATCCTGTGGCAGACGCGCCTGCCGCAGTCGCTGCAAGGCTTTCCGATCACCTACGAGGCGGGCGGCCGGCAGTACCTGGCGGCGCCGACCGGCTCCGGCGGCGGAAGCTGGGGCGGGATGATCCCCGCGGACCTGCTGCCCGACAAGCGGCGGCCGCAGGGCGGGAACGCGGTCTACGTGTTCGCCCTCCCCTGACCGGCGGGCTTCAATCAGACGGGGCTTTGCCCCGAACCCCCGGCGTCCGCTTGCGGGGACCCCTTCGCCCCGCGCCGCTCCCGCCGAGGCGCGCGGTGCGCGCCTTGCGGAGTCTGCATGGTTCTACGGGGCAGACTCCTGCCACAGCGCGAACGCCGACAGGGAGTGTCCGGAGATGACGGCCACGTACTGCCGGCCGTCCACCTCGTAGGTCATCGGCCCGTTGACGACCTGGCCGCCGAGGCTGGCCCTCCACAGCAGCTCGCCGGTCTCCGCGTGCAGCGCCTGGAAGTAGCCCGACCGCGCGCCGGTGAACAGCAGGTCCCCGGCCGTCGTCAGGATGCCGCTGCTGATGACGTCGGTCATCTCGAACTTCCAGCGCTCGGCGCCGGTCAGCGCGTCGACAGCGATCACCGCCCCGTGCCCCGCGGCCTCCGTCCAGTCGTTGATCGGCCCCCGCGTCAGGCCCGGGGGCGTGGGCGCGTCCGGCACCGGCTCGTAGGTCGTCGGACGGCCGCCGATGAACGACTCGCCCGGCCTGTACTCCTGCGCTTCCCCGACGAAGACGGAGCCGTAGTCCTCCCAGGCGGGGATGTAGAACAGCTCGGTCCGCGGGCTGTAGGCGGGCGAGTACCAGTTCGTGCCCCCCTGCACGCCGGGAAACGTCGGCTCGCCCGGCGGCTGCGGCGTCTCCACCGGCCGGCCGCTGTCGTCGAGCCCCTCCGCCCAGTTGACGTCGATGAAGGGCAACCCGGTCAGGAAGCGTCCGGTGGCCCGGTCGAGCACGTAGTAGAACCCGTTGCGGTTCCCCCACAGCATCACCTTGAACTCGGTGTTGTTGCGCTCGATGTCGGCGAGCACCGGGATCTGCACCGAGTCGTAGTCGTACGGGTCGGCCGGCGTGAACTGGAAGTACCAGCGCAGCTCGCCCGTGTCGGCGTCGAGCGCCACCACCGAGTCCGAGTACAGGTTGTCGCCCGGCCGCTGCTCGCGGTAGAAGTCCGGCCCGGGATTGCCCGTGCCCCAGTACACCAGGTTCAGCTCCGGGTCGTACGACCCGGTCAGCCAGGCTGCCGCCCCGCCGTGCATCCAGGCGTCCGGGTCGCAGAAGGTCTCCGGATCGGGCGGACACGGCTCCCACGTCTCGTGCCCCGGCTCGCCCGGTCCCGGGATGGTGTGGAAGCGCCACACCTCCTCGCCGGTCGCCGCGTCGAGCGCGGCGATGAAGCCGCGGACGCCCCGGTCGCCGCCGGCGGTGCCGACGATCACCTTGTCCTCGACGGCCAGCGGCGCGAGCGTGAAGGCGTACGCCAGGTCCATGTCCGCCAGCGTGACGTCCCAGAGCTCCACGCCGGTGGTGGCGTCGATGGCCACGACGTGCGCGTCGAGCGTCGCCATGAAGACCCGGTCGCCGAGCACGGCCACGCCGCGGTTGTTCGACCCGCAGCAGGCCCGGTGGTTGGGCGAGGGGTTGTAGCGATAGATCCAGAAGACGCGGCCCGTTCGCGCGTCGAGCGCGACGACGTCGTTGGGCCGCTGCGTCACGTACATGACGCCGTCGACCACCAGCGGCGTCGACTGCCACGGGCCGGCGACCGGCGCCTGATACACCCACTGCAGTTGGAGACTGTCGACGTTCTCCGGCGTGACCTGGTCGAGCTCGCTGTAGCGCTGGCTGAAGTAGGTGCCCGAGTAGGTGAGCCAGTTGCGCGGCTCGGCCGCCGCCTCGCGCAGGCGGTCGAAGGGCACCTGTGCCGACAGGCCGGCGGCGACCATGACGCTCACGACCACCGCCAGCACGATTCGCTGCGCTGCTGCACTTGCCCGCATCGTCGCATCAGCCTTTCAGGGAAACGAGATACGCCAGCAGGTCCGCCAGTTCCTGGTCATCGAGCAGGTCGCCGTAGGCGGGCATCGGCGATTCGGTCAGCACCGTGAACTCCTGGAGCTGGTCCTTGTCGAACGAGCGCAGGCGCTCGTCGTCGTCGATGAGCTGCACGGTGTAGGTGTCCTCGTTGAGACGGCGGCCCGT
This sequence comes from Vicinamibacterales bacterium, assembly GCA_965222265.1. Lineage (GTDB taxonomy): Bacteria > Acidobacteriota > Vicinamibacteria > Vicinamibacterales > UBA8438 > JAAXGX01. The sequence continues at coordinate 1,033,381 of CBDCTP010000003.1, read as the reverse complement.
GATGCGCGTGCCGTCGGCCAGCACCAGCTCCACCGGACGATTGATCGGCCGCATCGTGCCGGTCGGGTCGAGCAGCGTGCGCCGCAGCGAGCTCGGCGGGCGCCCGGTGCCGATGGCCGTCAGGTCCGGCGCCACCCGCGGGCCGCGCCCCTTCACGCGGTGGCAGCTCAGGCAGTCGGCCTTGCCTTCGAAGATCGCCTGGCCGCGCGCCGCGTCGCCCAGCGAGATGGCGTCGACCTCGTAGTTCCAGTTCCGGAGATAGGCCACCACGCCGGTCATCTCGGCCGTGTCGAGGTCGAAGGCCAGCATCCCGGTGCCCGGAATGCCGTCCTGGATGAGCTGCCGCAGCTCGCGGTCGGACGAGGCCCGGCGCAGTTGGCCGCTGCGGAAGTCGACGCCCGCAATCTCGTCCCCGCCCTCGCCGTGGCAGACGGCGCACTGCGCCCGGTAGACCGTAATGCCGTACTCGATGTCGGTCGGCGAGTAGTCGGCGTGATCCTGCGCGTCGCTCCGGCCCACGAGCCCGAACAGGCAGAGCAGCGCGCAGACGGACAGGCGTCGTGCGAGCACCAGTCGATTCATGGTCTTGTCCTCTCGAAAAAGCTGGCTTGACGGTCCGATTATAGATCCATGCCCCGCGGTCCAGGGTCCTCAGAAGCGATGGGTGTAGTTGATCTTCGTGGTGGCGCCGCGCGAGAGCGTCAGGAACCGGTCGCGCGTCGAGCGCCAGTTCTCGGTGTAGACGAAGTAGAAGTCGCTGCCGGGCCGGAGAATCCAGCGCAGCCGTGTGTAGAGGCCGGCCACGGCCGTCACCGTGTCGTACTGCAGGTTCCCGTCGAACGCGATCCAGGGGCTCGCGTGCCAGCTCCCGAGCATCCTGACGAGGTTCGTCCTGAACCGCCCCTGGCCCAGGTCGACGTTCTCGTGCTCCCATTCGGCGGTGGCGGTCACGCCGGCATACGGCCGGACCGTCAGTCCCAACTGCAGCGTTGCCCGGTCGCCCGACCACAGCTCCCCGGCTGCGACCGACAGACTGCCGGACAGGCGCCGGTGGCTGGCCGTCTCGACGTTGAGCTCCCAGTCGTCGAACTCGTAGGCGCCGATCGGCAACACGATCCCCGGATGTATCTCGAACGGGGCCTCGAGCAGCTCGAAGCGGAAGTTCCTGCGCAGGTCGAAGCGGTCGCCGCTCTCCCACACGACGCCCAGCAGCGTCAGTCCCGTGTGTTGGGTCAGCAGCCGGTTGTCCAGGTCCGTCAGGTGCTCGTAGTAGAAGCGGAACTCGAGGTGGCGCACGCTGTCGAACCAGTCGGGCCGGGGCGCGAACGTCGCGATCGGATTGGAGCGGCGGAACCCGCGCCGCTGCACGAACCCCACGGCCGGATCCCACTGCTCGCCGAACTCGCGGAACGAGAGGTGCGCCTGCCACACGTCGTTCGGATAGTTGATCCGGAATCCGCGGGAGGCTCGATCGGCGGCGCCGCCCGCTATCCCGCCCCGCTCCGGGTCCGTGTGCACGACGTAGAAGGTCTGGAACTGCAGGTTCTTGTCCCCGAGGAACGTGGACGTGAACAGGTCGAGGTCGGCACCGACGGTATGGCGGTCGGGCGCCGCCGGACCGTGCTCGCCGGCGCCCGCGGCGCGGCGCGTGTAGAGGAAGCCGATGCTCGACTGGGCGAAGAAGTTGCGCTTGACGCGGCCGACGGTGAAGTCCTCGGCCGGGCGGCCGCCGACCGGCCCCGTGCGGATCTGCAGGAAGCCGAGGTCGTTGGCGCCGGCCTGTCCCGCCAGCCGCGTGCCGTACTCGATGGGGATCACCTGCCCCTCGTCCAGGCCGATCCGACGGCTGAAGTACGGGTTCACGGCATTCAGCGGCGCGAACTCGAAGAGGCTCGCGCTCTCCAGGAAGAAGTCGCGCTGCTCCGGATAGAACAGCGGAAAGCGGGTCAGGTTGACGCGGCGCCGGTCCACCTCGGCCTCGGCGAAGTCCGTGTTGACGGTCACCGCCGCACGCAGGTTGGAGGTGACGCTGTAGTTCATGTCGACGCCGGCGTCGAGCGGAATGTCCGTGGGAATCCCGGCGCCGGTGCGCCAGGTTGCCGCGCCGTACGGCACCACCTCGAGACCGAGCCCCTGCGTCAGATCCCGGAGACCGGTGAGCCGGCCGGCGTGAATCGGCCGCAGCAGACCCTGGTTGCGGCGGTGGCCGGACCACACCAGCTCCTCGTTCTTGCGGCGCACCGTCCGCTGGAAGTTGATGCCCCAGGTGTCCGACGACTCGTCGAAGTTGAGCGTGCGGAACGGGATGCGGATCTCCGCCGACCAGCCGAACCTGCCGCGCGCGGTGCGCGCCTCCCAGACGCCGTCCCAGGCCTTGTTGACCCGCGCGTAGCCCGTGTTGCGCACCAGGCCGTCGCCCATCAGGCCGGCGGGGTTCGTCTCGAAGTAGTACGCGGTGCGGCCGTCCAGGAACGTGTCGAGCACGAGCATGAAGCGGTCGTCGGAATCCAGATCCTGATCGCGCTGGCGCTGGTAGCCGAGTATCCCGTCCGGGTCGCTGTCGTGCAGCAGCGCGCCGATGTAGAGGTTGTCCGCATCGTAGGCCACGCGCACCTCGGTCCGCTCGGTCGGCGGCTGGCCCTCGACCGGCTCCTGCTGCAGGAAGCCGTCCGCGGCCGGCGCGCGCCGCCAGAACACCTCGTCGAGGCGGCCGTCGAGCGCGACCCGCTCCGACGGCGTCAGCCGCGTGGCCTCGAGGACGGGCACCTGTCCCCGGGCCTGGAGGGCATGCACCGGCTCCTGGGCCTGGGCCCGGGCCGCGGGACTCCGGCCGCCGAGCGCGCCGAGCACACAGACGCCGACGACGGCGGCCCGCGTCAGCCGGTGCCGTCGACCTTGCACTTTCGGGGCCCTTGCGCGAAGATCCGCAAACGACTCGTGCGGGCAGGAGGCACTATGCAGTCCCAGTCGATGACCACCGCCGGCGCAGCGCTGCTGGCCGCGGCCGCTCTCGCCGTCTCCGGCCTGGCGAACGTTTCGGCCGCGGCGGCCGAGGACAACTGGCCCAAGTTCCGCGGCACCCGCGCCGGTGTGGCAGAGAATAGCCCAACCTTGCCGGAAACCTGGAGCCAGACCGAGAACGTCGTCTGGAAGATCGAGGTGCCCGGACAGGGCTGGAGCTCGCCGATCGTCTGGGACGACCTGGTCGTCGTCACCTCGGCCGTCAGCGACGATCCGGGTCCGGGGCCCCAGCTCGGACTCTACGACGGCCACTCGTCGAACGCCATCCCGGCCGCGATTCACCGCTGGATGGTCTACGGCATCGACCTGCACGATGGAAGCGTCCGCTGGGCGCGCGACGTCCGCAGCTCCGCGCCGCCCATCGCCCGGCACGGCAAGAACACCTACGCGTCGGAGACGCCGGTCACCGACGGCGAACGCGTCTACGCCTACTTCGGCGGCCTCGGCCTGTACGCCTTCGACCTCGACGGCAACCCGGTCTGGTCGCAGGAGATGGAGGTGCTCGACTACCGCCACGGCTGGGGCAGCGGCGCGTCCCCCGTGCTGCACGAGGATCGCCTCTACGTCGTCAACGACAACGAGGGCCAGTCGTACATCGCCGCCTTCGACAAGTACACCGGCGACGAGCTGTGGCGGGTGCACCGCGACGAGGGCAGCAACTGGTCGACGCCGTTCGTGTGGGAGAACGACATCCGCACCGAGATCGTGACCGCCGGCACCGACAAGGTGCGCTCCTACGGCCTGGACGGCGAGCTGCTGTGGGAGCTCACCGGCATGACCTGGATCACCGCGCCGACGCCGTTCGCCGCGCACGGGCTGCTGTACGTCAGCTCCGGCTTCCTGGCCGACGCCGTGCGCCCGGTCTATGCCATCCTCCCGGGTGCCATCGGCGACATCACCCTGCGGGACGGCCGCACGCGCAACGAGTACATCGCCTGGTCGAACCCGAAGCTGGGCACCTACAGCACCTCGGCGGTCGTCTACGGCGACCTCCACTACACGCTGCTCGACCGCGGCTTCCTGATCTGCACCGACGCGCGGACCGGCCGCGAGGTGTACTCGCGCAAGCGCATCGCGCGCCGCGCCACCGCCTTCACCGCCTCGCTGTGGGCCTACAACGACAAGGTGTTCGCGCTGAGCGAGGAGGGCGAGACGTTCGTCATCCAGGCCGGCCCGGAGTACAAGCTGCTCGGCAGCAACGCGCTCGACGAGATGGCCATGGCGACGCCGGCCATCGCCGACGGCAGCCTGATCGTCCGGACCGCCGCCCACCTCTACCGCATCGCGGAGCAGCCGTAGCGTATGCGGACCCGGCTCGCGCGCACACTCGCGCTGGCGTGGGGTTGCGCCCTGCTCGGCGCGCCCGCAGCGGCCCAGACGCGGACGCTCGACGTGGCGGGCTTCATTCCGGGACCGGCCACGACGGTCCACGTCCACGAATCGATCGCCTACGTCTCGGACGGCCCGACCCTGCGCCTCGTCGACGTCTCGGATCCGGCGGCGCCGGCCGTGCGCGGCTCGTACACGTTCCCGCAGAACATCTACTGCGTCCGGGTCGCCGACTCGATCGCGTACGCGGCGGTCGACTTCTACGGCCTCGGCATCGTGGACGTGTCGGACCCGTCAGCGCCGGCACTGCTCGGCTCGTTCCAGACCGCCGGCCAGGCGCTGAGCGTCGCCATCACCGGATCGACCGCCGCCGTGGCCAACCGCCTGTCGGGCGTCGAGCTGATCGACGTGTCGGACCCGTCGGCGCCGGTCTCCAGCGGGGTCTACTTCACCGAGGGCTACGCGATCGACGTCGACGCGGTCGGCTCGTTCGCCTACGTCGTCGACCGGCCCGGCGGGCTGTCGGTCCTCGACCTCGCGCAGGCGAATGACGACATGGCGGCCGCCGGCACCCACGGCTCCACCGAGCGGCCGGCGACCACCGCCGCGGTCAGCCGGGATCCGGGCGCGCCCGGCGCGACGCTGGCCGCCATCGTGACGACCGACTCGCTGCTGGAGATGTTCGACGTGACCGATCCGTCGGCCCCGTCCCCGGTCGGCACGTACCGCCACCCGGACCGACCGCCGGTGGGCCGCAACATCGCCGCGCCGCGCGTGCGGTTCGCCGGCTCGCTCGCCTACATCGCGGACGTCTTTCCGCCGTTCCTGGTGCAGGTCGTCGACATCTCGGACCCGGCAGAGCCGGCGCTCGCCGCCATCCACGAGCCGTACGGACCGCCGCGCGACGTCTCCGTCTCCGGCCCGCTGGTCTTCGTCGCCGTCGGCGCCGGCGACGATCCCTCCGAGGCCCCCGGCGTCCTGATCCTGCGCCTCGGCGGATAGCACCGCTCCACGCGTGCTTTGGCCGCGTGCGTCCATCGCAGGACGGAGAAACAGATGCAAGTGAGTTCGCGGGCCGCTCGCTCGGTGCTGCGCCCGTCGTCTTGCTCACCCTGCTGACGCGGCTGGCGGCAACTGACCGTGACCAGGAGAATTCCCCTCGCGCCGTGGACGCGAGCCTTCCGCCGGCACAATTGGGCATTGAAGTGGTGATGACTGCGGGAAGACGTCCTTGTATCCTGCTCGGCGCTGGCTTCTCCAATTGGGCGGCGGATCTGCCCGTGGCGAATGAGCTATTCGATTTCGCGGTTGAACCGTTCGGGAATCGCGAAACGAAGCGCCTCGAGAAAATCCAACAGGTGAAGAGTCAATGGGATAGAGAGAACCCTGGCCGCGGCGCTGAGGAGTTCATTGCGTGTAATTGGTTACCGGGTGTGGACTCTACGGTGCGGGGCCTTGCAGGTCAGGTGCGACGGTGGGGGCAGGCGTTCGCAGCAGGTCGGTGACCACGGCGTGGGGGTCAAGCTGGCGCTGGGTGGCGGTGCGGATGAGGGAGGTGAGGATTTGCTGTGTGTGCGCGCCCCGCCAGGAGCGATTGCCGCCGCAGACTTTGCGGGTGACGACGGCGGGACGGATGGCCTGCTCGGCGCGCCAGTTGGTGGCGTCGATGGCGGGGTTGCGCAGGAAGTTGAACAGCGCGGTCCATTCGGTGATGAGGTGATTGGCGAAGCGTTGGACGTCGGCGAGCGGCCCCGGGTGGGCGATGCGTTCGGCGAGGCGAGTGGCCAACGCGTCGAGGGCGTGGTCCATGCTGGCGGGCGAGCGGGTTGCGGCGCGGGCCTCGTCGCGCAGGCGGAGAGCCTGTTGCAAGGCGGTCTGGATCTGGACGACGACCCGGCTGTACGGATGATCGGTTCGCAGCGTCTTTGCCCGGCGTAAGAGGTGCGCGAGACAGCTCTGATGGGTAGCCGCGGTGAACCGGCGATACGGGGCCCAGCCGTCGCGGACGAGCACGCCGGCGAAGTCGGCCCCGAGCAGCTTGGCGGCCTCCGCATAGCCGCGGCCGGGCTGGATCTGGTAGACGGTCGTCTGGGGGGTTGCCGCCACCCACAGCCAGTTGAGCCGGCCGGCGACCTTCCAGCCGGTTTCGTCGGGCGTGACGACGCGACTGCGGCGGAGCTGCTGCTGCAGGGCCGCATAGGTCGGCTGTGCCCGGCGGCCGGCCCGGTCGACGGCGCGGACCAGTCCGCTACGGCTGACCGTCACGCCGTAGTGCTGTCGCAGCAAGGTCGCCACCTTGCCGAACGACAACCCCAATTGCTTGTTGAGGATGACCGCCCAGGCCACCAGCTGCGGGCCGAGTTGCACCCCGGCCGCCCCGAGCGCATCGGAGCTCTGCAACCGATGCCGGCCTTGCACCCGGCGCCCGCACGCCCGGCAGGCGCCAATCGCCACCTCGAACTGACGGACGACCACGCGCGGGACCGGCAACTCTTCCTGCACCTGGGTGGCCACACCCTTCGGTTGCAGCACCCCGCCGCAGTCCGGGCAGGCCGGCGGCAGGGGAACGCGATGCCGTTCATCGACCCGTGCCGGCGCCCGGCGGCGCGCCGCCACGCCATACGCGGCGCCGGCTCGGCGGCCCGGCCGCTTCGGCGCACCGCTGAGCGGTTTCGCGAACGGCGCCGCTTGGCGACAACCCGCCCGACGGGCCGCGTCGAGCTCCCGCTTGAGCCGCGCATTGTCGTCTTCCAGCCGTTTGTTGCGCTTGTGCAGCCGCGTGACCTCGCGCTCGAGCCGCTGCCGTTCGCCCTCGGAGCGCTCAAGGTCGCGGCGCAGGTGCTCGGTCCGGTCGGGCCGCGGGGCCTTGGCTGCCTCCTGCCCGTCAGCATGTCGTCGCACACACTACTTATGCCATATCTTCGCTAAAAGTACAATCCAAATAAATGGATCCGAGGCCGCAACCCGGTAACCAATTACCATTGCGTTTGCCTTGGCAGCGCAGCCGAGTGTGCGCACGGCGGCTTTCTGGTACATCGTGCGTCGCCTCAGTGAACCGTACATCTGGATCGAGTGGCGTTCCGGCAGGCAACGCAGACACGTCCTGATGATCGACGAGTATCGCAAATTCGATCGACCGGGTGTACGCCGCGCTCGCGACTTCTTGCGTCGGCTAGGTCACGTCGCAGGAATCGTGACGACGAATTACGACCTACTTGTGGAGTACGCTCTCGGCACGAAGGAGATGAACTACGGAGAGCGAGGCGAAGTGTTGACTGGTCGCGGTCCTTATCCGGTCTCGCAGTGGATTAAACCCGTCACCCTCGTGGGCAGTATTTCAGTTGCGAAAGTGCACGGAAGTATCTCTTGGGACGGTACGGCGAGATACACGGATGGACGTCGTGGGCTAACAGGTGACGCCCTCATCGTTGCTCCTACCCCAGAGAAGGGCATGCCTGGCTCGTTGGGGGGGACGTGGGCCTTGGCGGCACGTATCTTGGATGGGTCGGACTCCCTGTTGGTGTTCGGTTTCGCGTTCAATCCCTACGACGACGAGCTTCTGCAACATCTTGCCATTCACGGTCGCAACCTTCGCCACGTTGCCGTTATCGACGCTCGCCCTGATCTGGAGCGGGTCACTCGCGTCTGGCCTCACGCGGCGGCCACTGCTTTGAAGCCTCCGCCGGGCGGCCTCCCGGACCTTGACGAGTGGCTCGAATCCAGACGATCTGGCTCGTGACCCCTCCGTCCAAGGGGGTCGCCGGAGAACTCGCTGATCGCAGTGAGCACGCCAGCCCGCCGGCGCGGCGGCCCCCAACACGGTGTTGACATCGTCAACACTCGGATCACCTCTTTCGCACAACATCTGGCCTCGGGTCTCGCGCGCCTCAAGTCAACCGCCACGCGCCGATGCCCATGGAGCGTTCCTGACAGCGGACGAGACTACTGCCAATCGATGGATCCTCTCGGAAGGGCTGCCGAGAAACGCCGGCCAGATCGGCCTTACCGAGGACTCGATAGAGTCGGAACCATCGGCCAATGCCCACCGGTCCCTCAGAGCGCGGACCACGGAATGGCCGTGACGTGGGGAGTCAGGCGCATCGGGCGCGGACAGCGGCAGACCACGAAGCCCTCGCGCGCCCCGGCGTGTTCACGTACGAACGCCTCGACGTGGCGCGCGTCCTGCGGAACGGGACGCGCCGTCCACTTCACCTCCTGCGGCACGACGTCGCCCCCCGGGCGTTCGAGGATGACGTCGATCTCCCTCCCCCCCCGGGTGCGGTAGAAGGAGAGCCGCCCCGCTCCGAGATACTGCAGCCGCCGCCACAGCTCAAGCATCACCCACTGCTCGAAGCGGCGTCCGGGATCGGCCCGCACCACGTCAGGGCCGGGACGCACGCCGCTGGCCGCATGGCAGACCCCGAGGTCGAACAGGACGAACCGCGGCGTGGACAGCAGCGCCCGGCGCGGGCTGCCGGACCAGGCGGGAATCCGGACGCCTGCGAACATGTCCTCCAGAAGCTGGTAGTGGGACTTGACGGTCGGGACCGACAGGCCGACCTCCCGCGAGATGCTCGCGTAGTTGACGACGTTAGGACAGTGATCGATATAAAGTTATCAACTTCATCGGGGTAACAGTTTGTAGTTCCATTCCCCGTGAAACGCATCGGGGACCAGCGCGAGTGCGTCCATCTCCTGCTTACTCACCGTGGCGCCGGTGGGATACTGCGCGGCGTCGAGTTCGGCCCGGACCCGGAGCCCGGTCGCCGTCCGGGTGTTCCCGATGCGGTCGACGATGGTCTCGTACGTCGCCAGCGGGGTGCCGCGCCAGTTCGCCGTGATGTGGCAGAAGAGCCGGTGCTCGATCTTATTCCACTTGCTCGTGCCGGGTGGGAAATGACTCACCTGGATGGTCAGTCCCGTCTCGTCGGCCAACTGTTGAAGCTCATGCTTCCAGGCGCGCAACCGATACCCGTTGCTCCCGCCCGCATCGGCCGTGATGAACAGGGTGGTGGCCTCGGGATAGGCGCCGCAACCCATCTGATGCCACCAGTGGCGAATCGACGCCACCGCGAACGCCGGTGTGTCGTGGTCCCAGCCCACGCTCACCCAAGCCTCGTTGCGCGCCATGTCGTAGACGCCGCACGGAATTGCCTTGCCCTCCGCGTCGGTCGGGAAATCATGCACCAGCACGGCCGGCGGCGTGCCCTTCGGCTGCCATTCCCGCCCGCCATTCTTGAAGTTCCCGACCAGCTCCTTCTTCTTCGTGTCGACCGAGATCACCGGCTGCCCCGCGGCCAGAAACCCGTCCGCGGTCGCATTGATGTGCTCGAACTGCGCGTTGCGGTCCGGGTGGCTCGCTCCCTCCTGACGTTTGCGGGCCGATTGCAGCCGGTAGCCCAGTTGGCGCAGCAACCGGCCGACGGTGGTCGAACTCACGCGCCACCCCTGTTGTGTCAGCGCCCCAGCCAGCTTCGCCCGACTCTTGCAGGTCCAGCGCAACGGCGAGGTCGGGTCGCCGCGCGGCAGCGGGTCCACCAGCGCTTCGAGTGCAGCCAGCAGACCGGGCTGGTTCTGTTCGAGTCGGGGCCGCCCGGCGCCCGGTCCTCGTATCCGGTCTGTCGCCGCCCCGCCTTGCGCGATTTCCCGGCGTCCGTTCCGGATCGTCTCCCGGGCCAGACCCGTGGCCGACGACACCAGCGCATCTCCGCCATAACCGATGGCCAGAGACTCGGCCGCCGCCCAGAGGCGGCGACTGCGCTCATTCAACACGGGCGACACCGCCGCGTACTTCGCGACGATGGTGGCTTCCAGTTCCACGTTGCGCTGCATGCAATGGAAACAGACCACATAACCCCAAAGATAGCAAGGTAATTACCGCTAGAGTCCTTACCCGACTCCCTGGCCGCCAGGCGAAGGAAATTGACGAAAGCCCCCCAGTCCCGCACGAGCGCCTCGCGGCGGATCTCCTCCTCGAGGTACACGGTCGCGAAGGTCGTCAGGATCCGGGCTCGTTGCGCCTCGTCCAACAGGACCACGCCCGGCAGATCGCCGTAGGCCAGGCGCTCCTCCAGGTCCGCAGCCGGAAACGTGCTGCCAGCCGTCGTGGGCGGCATGGGGAGCACGAGCGATGCCGCGAACGCGCCGGCGGGAGCCGGGCGCTCGGCCAGGACGAGGGGCAGCAGGCGGTGCAGCAGGCTGCGCCCCGGCAGCAGGTTGGCGCCCGTCGACCGCAGCCTGCGGGCCGAGCTGCCGCACAGCACGAACCTCCAGCGCAGCCGGTCGCTATCGTGGAGCACCTGCACCGCATCGAATACGGTCGGGACCGCCTGAGCCACGTCGACGACCACGACGTGCGGATCGCTGCCGCCGGGAAGCGCCTCGCACTCGCGGCGGAACGCGCCGGGATCGGCCAGCAGGCGACTGCGCTCTTCCGGATCGGCCAGGTTGTAGTGGAGTGAGGGAGCAGGCAGGAGGTGGGCGAGCAGGGTCGATTTGCCGGTCTGGCGCGCCCCGAACAGAATGTGGACGAAGGGCCGGCGCAGATCCTGGGCGAGCGAGCTCTGGAGCCACCGATCAATCACATGACCTTGTAATCTCCTGACAAATATAAAGTCAAGTGAGCCTCTTGCGAAACGCGTGATCGGCCGAGTTTTCCCTTGCCCGAGGCGGCAGGGCGGGGGACGGTCAGCGGGCGGGATGCAGCGTCCGCTGGATGGCAGTGACCGCCACCGCGCCCGGGAAGCCGGCGACACGGGGGTTCATGGAGCCTGTCTGCCGGTTGTGAGGGCAAGCGCGCGCGAAGAGATGCGGCGCATTTCCCTCACGATCCGTTCCAGCTCCCGGTTGTTCGCGATCCACTCCCGATACAGGACGAGTTCGTCTTCGGTGAGCTTCAAGCCGACAGTCTTTCCGCGCGCCTTGCGCGTCCAGTAGTGGTAGGGGCCGTGACGGGCCTCCGGCTCGTAGTGGCAGCGACAGGCGGGCCTCCCACACGTTATCCGGCGGGTGGAGACGGAGCCCTGTCCTATGAATCCGAGCGTTTGCAGTTCCGCCTTGAGCCCGTCGTATTGCTTCTCGTACCGGCGCATCGCCGCATCGTAGGCCATCGATTCGGTGCTTGACATCCGCGTTGACCGGTACCATACAGTAGTTGGAAGGAGCGGTCAACCAGCCATGAATCGCCTGTGCGTCGCCTTCGCGCCCTACTGGCAGTCAATCCAGCATGCCCTGTTTCCCCAGTTGGAGTGCGTGCTGGGTCCGCTGACCGAGAAACAACAGCAGTTGGTGCAGACCCTCGAGGTCATCCGTATCGAGCAGATGATTCCCCGGCGCTTCCGAGTGCCGGGGCGTCCGCCCAAGGACCGCGCGGCGATGGCGCGGGCCTTCGTGGCCAAGGCGGTCTACGACATGCCGACGACGCGCGTGCTGCTGGACCGCTTGGTCACCGACGTGGCGCTGCGGCGCATCTGCGGCTGGGAGCGGAAGAGCGAGGTGCCGAGCGAGTCGGTCTTCTCGCGCGCCTTCGCCGAGTTCTCGGACACGCAGTTGGCCCAGCGCGTGCACGAAGCGCTGATCTTGAATACCCACCGCGACCGGCTGGTGGGCCACCTCTCCCGCGACTCGACGGCCATCGAGGCCCGCGAGAAGCCGGCCGCGAAGCAGAAGGCACCTTTGCCGCCCAAGCGCAAACGGGGACGGCCGAAGAAGGGTGAGGAACAACCGAAGGTCCTCAAGCGCCTCGACCGGCAGGCGGCCATGACCCTGCCAGAGATGCTCGACGACCTGCCGACCGACTGTGACGTGGGCATGAAGAAGGACAGCAAGGGCTACAAGTCCACCTGGGTCGGATACAAGCTGCACCTCGACGTGGCCGACGGCCAGATTCCGATCAGTTGCCTGCTGACGTCCGCCTCCCTGCACGACAGCCAAGCCGCCATTCCGCTGGCGACCTTGTCGGCCGAGCGGACGACCAATCTGTACGATCTGATGGACGCCGCCTACGACGCGGAACCGATCCGTCAGCACAGCCGCTCACTCGGCCACGTCCCGTTGATTGACACCAACCCCCGCCGCGACAAGACGCTGGCGGAGGAACTGCGAACCGAAGCCCGGCGCCTGAAGAATCTCGGCTTCCAGCTTGCCGAGCAGGTTCGCTACAACGAGCGTACGGCGGGTGAGCGCGTCAATGGCCGTCTCAAGGACGAGTTCGGTGGTCGCCATGTCCGGGTCCGTGGCACCGCGAAAGTGATGTGCCACTGCATGTTCGCCGTGCTCGCACTCACCGCCGACCAGCTCGTACGCCTGGTGACATAACCGGTGCACCGCCGGCAACGCCCCTCGGGGCCCGACGGGCGGCAGTCACCCACCGGTGTCCCAACGCGCGGTCAAGAACACATCGCAACATCCGATTTCCACCTCTCGATGTGCCGCCGGTTCTCCCGACAAGATATCCAGCCGGCGATCCAGTGGAAATGGTGTTCATCAAGCGAGCTCAGAACTGGCGTCCAGCCCCAATCCCCCGGAGTTTTGCAAGCGGCTCAAGTTGCTGAAAAACAGCCCCCGCGGCGGCCTACTGGCCCAGCTCGTCGTAGATCGCCTGGATGTTGGCTTCGATGCGCCCCGGATCGGCCCGGTTGTAGCCCGTGAACCGGTCGGGGATCGCGTAGTCGGCCGCCGCTTCCGCGGCCGTCTTGCCCGCTTCGCGCGCGGCTCGCGCCTGGGCCACGAAGTCGCGGTGGAAGTCGGCGTACTCCTCCAGCTCGGCCCAGGTGAACAGCCCGGCAGTGTGCCCGGGGATGATGGTGTCGACGCCGTGGATGCCGGCCGCGGCCCCGGCCAGCGTGTCTGGGTAGCGGAGCGCGCTGCCGCCGTTGTTGGTGTCGACGAACGGCGGGCGCTTGAGCGAGAACATGTCGCCCGAGTGCATGGCGCGCACGGCGGGGAACACCACCAGCGTGTCGCCGTTCGTGTGCGCCGGCCCGAAGTGGTAGAGGTCGACGCGATCCGGCCCGAACCTGACCGACATCCGCTCCGAGAACGTCGTCTGCGGCAGGTACCGCGCGCCCTCCCCCTGGAACGTCTGGCAGTTGGTGACCGGCAGGCAGGTCTCGCGGGTCAGGCTGGCCTCGATGTTCTCGTGCGTGATGACCTCGAATCGTCGCGGGAAACTCGGGGGTGCTGCCGGCGTGGTCGTTGTGCGTGTGGGTGTGGAACATGGCCAGGAGCGGCTTGTCCGTGACCGTCCTGATCTGCTCGATGATCTGCCGGCCGTAGCCCGGCAGCTTCGAGTCAACGACGGCCACCCCCTGCTCCATCACGTACACCGCCACGTTGCCGCCGCTGAAGGTCGCCCGGTCGGTCGGGTCGCCGCCCATGATGACGTACAGGTTGTCACGCACCTGCTCGATCGCCGGGACCCGCGGCCTGTCGTTGTCCTGGCCGGCGGCCGCCATCGCAAGCCCGCCCGCCGCGAGCAGCACGACCAGCAATACCGTTCGTCTCATCGCAGCACCCCCACACGCAAGGTGCCGTGATTGTAGCGCACCCGGTCGCGGCGCCAGAGGCGCGCACAGCGCGGCTCGGCGGAAGCGGAGCCGGGCGAAGGGGCCCTCTCCTGACACCGGTCATCACGGTATTTCGCACAACGTGCCGGGTCCCCGTTCGCGTGGGTCTTTGTTTCGGGGCCGCCATTCGAACGACTGGGGAAAGCCGGACTGCCAGCACTCAGGGTCCGGTTTCAGTGAGAACGGCCTCGTTCGCACAGACGCTCAGGGCTGCGTTTCGTCGAGCGTCGTGTCAGAGACCGAGCCGGCCCTTCTCGTCCTCAGCAAGAACAACCCGAAGCTGATCGACGGATGACTCGTGCTCTCGCACCTCTCGATTGATCGCTCGCGCGAGACCAAACCCCCCGAGTCCAAACAACTCAGGTCCTAGGCTCCCCGCGGCCGCAGCCGCGTACACTGCCGCCGGAACAGCTGCACCCAGGAGCGGGTTCCCGGATTGAATCCACTCGTTGATAGCTCCGGCACAGGCCGCTGTTGTAGCCTGCCACGCTACCTCGATGAGCCGGGATCCACGAGCTCCAGGTGCTCGGATTGCCCTCGAAATCGCGTCGAGGTCCCGCCTGAGCTCCCCACACTCCTCCAGGTCTCGCGCGCGTCGAAGCGCATGAAGCGTCTCCCAGATCCTACGTCGTGGCTCCGCCCATTCCTTCCGCAACTCACCCAACGCCTCGACGATCCGGTCTCGCGTGCCGGCACGCCCGAGGACTATCGCAAGAAACGGTGGCGTGACGAGCCCAAGATCGCCTCGGTTGGCCTGTTGTGCAAACTGATGAACGTCATCGTCGAGGTACTGGAGCAACGGCAGTGGGACTTCCCGAATAATGCGCTTGGCGGCCTGTCCAACCGCGCCCGCAGTCAACACCGAGCCACCGCGCTTCACGACAAGACACAGATTCCGCAGGTACCGAAGGTGAGTCCGCAGGTAGGGGTCGTCGCCTTGATCTGTTCCCGCCGAAGATGCCGCGAGTTGGACCAGCTCACGTCGAAGCTCGAGATTCACCTCGCGAGTTGGGCCCGTTCGCGAGCGAACAATGTTCTCATACCCAGTCAGCATCGGCATGAACGCCGTGATGACGTTTCTGGCGCCTGCTGCAATTTCTTCCGGAGCCCACTCGGGCTCCTCTTCCGGGGCTGGCATGGGTTCGCCGTCCATCTCGACATAGTCATGAAGGAGGACGGTCCGCGCAAACTGCTCCGCCTGATCCAGGGCCTCCCAAGACCTTATTCCACCCTCGGCGAGGGCCCGGAAGGGGTAGAAGGCATGCTGGTCGCAGAGGGCGACGCTGAGAGTCGACTCAGAGATGGAGATCATGGGTGCGCAAGTATTCGGGCCTCTGGGTGCCGCATCGTCGGCCTGCGGTTGAGAGGACTGCCGGTCAACGGGAGCATCGGCCTTTTGGCACGACGTCTGGCTGCGGTCGTCGCGCGCCTCCAGTCTTTATCACTAGTGTCCCACAGTTTCAGGCCCAGGCCAGCGCGAGTTGGGGACGAGCGCGGTCTGGTGGCGAATGGGTGGTGAAGAGGTCTTCGAGAGGCCGGCGTTCGAAGACGTTGAGCTGCAGCACCTGCAGCATCTGATGCAGGCTCCATCGCAGTCGCATGGCGAACTTGAGGTACGCCAACAGCAAGTACATGCAGGTCGCCACCCACAGTTGCGTCAGGACAGCGTTGCGCGACCGACCGACGAAGCGTTTCACCTTGAGGTTCTGCTTGATCCACTTAAAGAACAGCTCGATCTGCCACCGGGACTTGTACAGGTTGGCAATCGTCTTGGCGACCCACGTCGTGTTGTTGGTCACGAACACATAGCGGTTGCTGGTCACCGGGTCCCGGTAGACGACCCGTCGCAGCGGGTCGGGATAGGCCTTCCGGCTGCGGGCGCTGGTCAGTTCGATCGCCTGGTCACTGAGCACGCCGGTCCCGGGCCGGACCACACGCTCATGCGTGACCCGGTAGCGCACCCCGCGCTTGAGGCGGGTCACGAAGGTCACCCCACGAGCCTGTAAGGACTCTAGCGGTAATTACCTTGCTATCTTTGGGGTTATGTGGTCTGTTTCCATTGCATGCAGCGCAACGTGGAACTGGAAGCCACCATCGTCGCGAAGTACGCGGCGGTGTCGCCCGTGTTGAATGAGCGCAGTCGCCGCCTCTGGGCGGCGGCCGAGTCTCTGGCCATCGGTTATGGCGGAGATGCGCTGGTGTCGTCGGCCACGGGTCTGGCCCGGGAGACGATCCGGAACGGACGCCGGGAAATCGCGCAAGGCGGGGCGGCGACAGACCGGATACGAGGACCGGGCGCCGGGCGGCCCCGACTCGAACAGAACCAGCCCGGTCTGCTGGCTGCACTCGAAGCGCTGGTGGACCCGCTGCCGCGCGGCGACCCGACCTCGCCGTTGCGCTGGACCTGCAAGAGTCGGGCGAAGCTGGCTGGGGCGCTGACACAACAGGGGTGGCGCGTGAGTTCGACCACCGTCGGCCGGTTGCTGCGCCAACTGGGCTACCGGCTGCAATCGGCCCGCAAACGTCAGGAGGGAGCGAGCCACCCGGACCGCAACGCGCAGTTCGAGCACATCAATGCGACCGCGGACGGGTTTCTGGCCGCGGGGCAGCCGGTGATCTCGGTCGACACGAAGAAGAAGGAGCTGGTCGGGAACTTCAAGAATGGCGGGCGGGAATGGCAGCCGAAGGGCACGCCGCCGGCCGTGCTGGTGCATGATTTCCCGACCGACGCGGAGGGCAAGGCAATTCCGTGCGGCGTCTACGACATGGCGCGCAACGAGGCTTGGGTGAGCGTGGGCTGGGACCACGACACACCGGCGTTCGCGGTGGCGTCGATTCGCCACTGGTGGCATCAGATGGGTTGCGGCGCCTATCCCGAGGCCACCACCCTGTTCATCACGGCCGATGCGGGCGGGAGCAACGGGTATCGGTTGCGCGCCTGGAAGCATGAGCTTCAACAGTTGGCCGACGAGACGGGACTGACCATCCAGGTGAGTCATTTCCCACCCGGCACGAGCAAGTGGAATAAGATCGAGCACCGGCTCTTCTGCCACATCACGGCGAACTGGCGCGGCACCCCGCTGGCGACGTACGAGACCATCGTCGACCGCATCGGGAACACCCGGACGGCGACCGGGCTCCGGGTCCGGGCCGAACTCGACGCCGCGCAGTATCCCACCGGCGCCACGGTGAGTAAGCAGGAGATGGACGCACTCGCGCTGGTCCCCGATGCGTTTCACGGGGAATGGAACTACAAACTGTTACCCCGATGAAGTTGATAACTTTATATCGATCACTGTCCTAACTGGTGAAACCACGTGAAATCGAGGTACGCGCGGTCCGCCACGACGACGCTGCCCGCCGGAAATGTCCACGTGCGGGCGACGGTCACGTCGCCGGTCTTGCCGTCGGTGACGCTGACGAAACTCGGCAACTGGCCAGCCTGATCCAATCCGACGTGCAGCTTGATGGCCGCCTTCGTGCGCCGAAACGACGCCCACGGGAAGACCGCCAGACACAAATCGATGGTCGACGCATCCACGGCGTACAGCCGGTGCTTGAATCGGAAGCCGTGGTCCGGCGCCCGCTGCCGGCAGCGGCTCAGCAGGCGCCCGAACAGCGCTTCATAGAGGGTGAAGGGCTGCTCGGCATTGACGCGCGCCAGCGATGAGCGACTGACCGCCCCCACCCCCAGGTGATAGAGCTTGCCCGGTTGGGCGCCCAGATTGCTCACGATGTCGCGCAGGCTCTGCCGGCCGGTCAACTGGCCCAGCCCGAGGGCGACGAACTGCGCCCAGCGGCTCATCACACGCAGGCGCTGGCCGCGCTGATGGCCGCGGGCCTCGGCGTCGAATTCATGTCGCGGAAGCAACGAGAGAAGCTGCCCGAAGACTGTGCTATGATGGGCCACGGCTTGGATCTCCTGTGTTTTGAATGATTTGGGGCACAAGTCATTCTACCAGACACAGAAGGTTCAAGCCGCTTTCATTAGAAACTCTGTGGGACAGCAGTGAGTCTTTATGGGTCAGTCCGTGTCGAGTCTGCCTGGTGGCTTGACACCGGCTCAAGCTCCCCGGCCGTGGGCAAGTCCGGTGGCGGTACCGGCGGCAGATCCGGTGGTTCTGTCACGCCCAGAAGCACCATGAGCTCCTCGATCGTCGGCAAATCCGGTGCCTGCACACCCAGGAGCTTCATCAAAACTTCGAATACTACGAGCAGGAGATCCGCAGCCGTTGCAAGGTGTGAGAGTCGCTGAACCCACAACCAGAACAACCGGGTATTCACCCCCGCCTGCGCCTCGGGCGGCGTGGCCTCCCTTACGGTTTCCGCATCTCCAGCCAGTTCATCGATGGCACCCTTCAGGTCAGCCGCGTCCGAGATATCCTCGGCGAGCGCCTCCGTGCGCTCCAAGCGTCTGACTGCGTCCGCGACGCGTTCGTTCCACGCTCCGCCGAACAACTCCGGTGTAAGTCTTGGTATATCCGCGAGCAGCTTGCCGGCCGCGATGTGGGCTTGGTCGACCTGTGCCCCTAGTCGGGCCAGATCGAACCGTTCCGCCGCGATGCGGGCCTGTTCGATCTGTGTTGCGAACCGGGTCGGATCGAACCGCTCCGCCGCGGCGCGGGCCTGTTCAATCTGTGCTGCGAGCCGGGTCGGATCGAACCGCTCCGCCGCAGCGCGGGCCTGTTCAATCTGTGCTGTGAGCCGGGTCGGATCGAACCGTTCCGCCGCGGCGCGGGCTCGTTCGGCCCGGGCGACCAGCGTGCTGAAGTCGAACTGTGAGAAATCCAAGGGCGTGCCTTCCTTCCCCAGTCCCGTGCAAGGGAGTCGTCAACGCTGTGTTGACTATACCAACACCCGGATCCGCGCTTTTCGCAGCACATCGGTCCACGGCCTTCGCGCGCCTCTAGTGCGACGCCGGGCGAAGGGGCCCCGCAAGCGGACGCCGGGGGCTTGGGGCGCAGCCCCATCTGGAGGATGCCGCATCTGATTTCTGATTGAAGCTGCTACCATTCGGCGACGCATGGCCGCACTCCACGACTCGGCGGCACGGCGCGGCGCTCGCCCGGCGCTCCGGCTGGCTGCCGCCCTCGCCGCCCTCCCGGCCCTGGTGCTGGCGGCCGGCGCGCGCGGCGACGACGCGAACGCCCTCGGTCCGCCGCCCGCCTACGAGGCGCTCGTCGAGACCCGCCTCGAGCCCGCGGGCCGCATCGACGGCGGCTCGCTGCACATCGACCGCTTCGAGTTCGAGCTGAACGGCGGCGACCTGTATCTGCTGCCGCGCGACGACGAGCGGGTCACGGTCGCCGTGTATCTCGGCGACGGCGTCGTGCGCTGCTACCCGCCCGACGGCGTGGAGCACCAGCAGGTCGAGAAGTTCCTCGACGAGGACTTCCTGGAAGAGGAGTTCGACCGGTTCGTGTTCTGGCTGGCCGGTCCGGCCGGCCGGGAGTTGCGCGCGCTGGCGGCCGGGCCGCCGGGGCGGCAGGCCGGCCGCGCGAACGACCTCCTGGAGGATCGGCGCGAGGCGCTCCTGGAGCGGCGGCACGAGAATCCCGACAGCCGGCTGCTGCTCGACATCCTCGCCCCGGCCGCGACGAATCCCGCTCCCCGGCGGCCCGCGTACTTCTACGCCCAGATCGACGGGGACGACGAGGACTGGTTCTCGATCGAGATCGAGCCGCGGGCGATGGAGGAGGTCTCGGTCTCCCGGTTCCGGCGGCGCGACCGGCGCAACTACCGCAACACGTGGCTGGGGTTCCACGCGCTCGCCGAGTTCGGCGAGGACGTCGCCGCGCGCGCGCTGCGCGGCTTTCCGCGCGACCCGGAGGTCGAGGGCGGCCTCGGCGACCCGGACGACGACGACTGGGACGCCCGCGACCTCGGCCTGTCGCCGCGCACGCTGGTTCCCGACCGCGAAGGATGGACGCAGCGCGTTGCCGTGCCGCGCATCGACGTCGACCTCGCCCTGGAAGGCGACGGCGACGCGAAGGCCAGCGCCGCGCTGCTGATCGAGCCGCTCGAGACGCTGGCGGCGCTGCGGATCCGCATCTCGCGGGTCCTGGAGGTGACGGACGTGCGCTGGCGGACCACCGTGCCGGCGGGCGCCGGGAACGTCCTGGAGGGCCGGCTGCTGGGCGCCGCGCAACCCGGCGGCGAGGCCGCCGCGCCTCCGCCCGAGCCGACCGAGCCGCCCGAGCCGTCGGACCCGGCAGCCCTCACCGGCGAGCGGCTGCACTACGTCCAGGAGACCCACGACCGGCTGCTGGGCGACGACTTCTACGAGCCGTGGGTGACGATCGCCCTGCCGCGGCCGGTGGCTCCGGGCGAGCGCTTCGTCCTCGAGATCGCCTACGAGGGGGAGCTCGTCGAGCGTCTCCGCTCGGCGCGCGGCTACCTGCTCAAGGACACCGTGCACTGGATCCCGATGCATCTCGACAACCGGCGCAGCCTGCTGCACCTGACCTACCGCCTCCCGGAGGGCCTCGAGATCGCCAGCGGGATGACGCCGGTGGACGAGTGCGTCGCCGACGGCACGCGGATAGCGGAGTGGGTGTCGGACGAGCCCGTCCGCGGCATGGCCTTCAGCCTCGGCCGCTTCGACGTCACCACCGTCGACGAGTCGGGCCGCCTGCCGATCACGGTCTACGAGAACCGCTACGAGACCGGGTTCGCCCCCGGCAACCTGGAGAAGACGATCGAGGACCTGGAGGGCTCGATCCGCTTCTACACGGACTACTTCGGCCCCTATCCGTACCGCGCCCTGAACGCCACGGAGATCGTCACCTATACCGGCCAGGCGTTCCCGGGGCTCGTCCTGCTCTCGTTCCAGGCGTTCGGCCCCCTCAACACCGGGGTCGCCGAGCATTTCCGCGCGCACGAGGTGGCGCATCAGTGGTGGGGGGCCGCCGTCCATTGGGAGGACTACCGCGACCAGTGGATCTCCGAGGGGTTCTCCAACTACGCCGCCGCGCTGTACGTGCTCGCCGGCCTGGACGACGAGGACCAGTTCCAGGACATCCTCGACGCCTGGCGGCTCGACGTGCTCGGCGAGGTGAACGTCGGCCAGGGCACCGGCCTCGTGCACTTCGGCGTCCGGCCGGAGGTCATCCGGCGCAGCGACGGGCACGAGTCAGGCGCGGTCGTGGTGGGCTACCGCCTGAACTCGAGCGAGACACCGGTCGACTATCAACTGCTGGTGTACGAGAAGGGCGCGTTCATCCTGCACATGCTGCGGATGATGCTGGCCGACCTCGAGACCGGCGACGACACGCGGTTCCGGGACCTGATGCGCCGCTTCGTCCGCGACCACCGCCGGCAGCCGGCCAGCACGCGGACATTCGAGACTGCCGTCACGCGGGCGTTCGGCGAGCCGATGGACTGGTTCTTCGACCAGTGGGTCTACGGCGTGGACGTGCCGACCTACCGCCCCGACCTGCGGACGACCCGCCTGCTCGACCGGCCGTCCCCGTACGTCCTGCACGGCACCATCCGCCAGGATGACGTGCCGGACACGTTCCGGATGCCGGTCCCCATCCGGGTGGAGTTCGCCGGCCGCGCGCCCGAAGTCTACCGCGTCCTGGTCGACGCGGAGACGGTCGACGTGGAGATCCCGCTGCCGGCCGAGCCCACCGACGTGGACTTCAACTGGCGCCACGCGGTGCTCGCCCACGTCCGGTAGGCCGGGCCCCACCCATGCCCGCCGAACGCATCGTGATCGTCGGCGGCGGAGTCGTCGGCTCGAGCATCGCCTGGCACCTGCGGACCGGCAACTCGCGCGCCGAGGTGACGGTCGTCGAGCGCGATCCGACCTACCGGCGCGCCTCGTCCTTTCTCGCCATGGGCGGCATCCGCCAGCAGTTCAGCTCCGCCGCGAACATCCGGCTCGCCCAGCACAGCGTGCGGTTCTACGAGCGCTTCGACACCACCATGCGGGTGCCGGGCCACCAGCCGCGGGCCTGGTTCCGGCAACGCGGCTACCTCTTCCTGGCCAACGACGCAACCGCGGAGCGGTTCGAGCGGCGCTACGCGCGGCAGCGGGCCCTCGGGGCGCGCGTCGAACGCCTCGATGTCGCCGGCATCCGCGCCCTGGTGCCCGACCTCGCCCTCGACGACATCCGCTTCGGCGTCCTCGGACCGGACGACGGCTACGCGAGTCCGCGCGAGGTGCTGGCGGGCTTCCGGCACGCGGCGGCGGCGGCCGGCGCGACGTACGTCGCCGGCGAGGTCACCCGCCTGCGGACCGCGGGCGGCCGCGTCCAGGGCGTGACGCTCGCCGGCGGCGCGTCGCTCGACGCCCGCGCGGTGGTCAACGCCGCGGGCCCGTTCGCCGCGCGGCTCGCCGCCCTCGCCGATCTCGAGCTGCCCGTGACGCCGGTCCGGCAGCACCTCTTCCGCTGCGCGCTGCCGCGGCGCTGGCCCCACCGGTTCCCGGTGGTGGTCGATCCGGGCGGCGTCCACTGGCGCCACGACGACCCGCTCGCCCCGGACGAGCCGGATCGCATCATCGTGGCCCGCACGCGGCACGACGAGCCGCCCGGCGAGAACTTCGAGTGCGACCTGGAGCGCTGGACGAGCGACTTCCGGCCGCCGCTCGTCGCACGGCTGCCGGCCCTCGCGGCAGCCGAGATGGTCGAGGGCTGGGCGGGCCTCTACGAGATGACGCCGGACCACAACCCGCTCCTCGGCGAGCACCCCGAGCTGAACGGCTTCTACCTGGCCAACGGCTTCAGCGGCCACGGCCTGATGCTGGCGCCCGCGACCGGCGCGGCCCTGGCGGAGCTGCTCGCGACGGGCGCCTCGTCGCGCATCGACATCAGCGCGTTCGACCCCGGACGCTTCGCCCGCGGCGAGGCGTTCCACGACGACGCGCTGATCTGATCGTCTCCGGGCCGAGAGACGAACAGGCGCTTGCCGATACGCGAAGCATGTACGTATAGGATCGGCAAGAGGACAGAAGAGCAGGCGAGGCCATGAGCACCTGGAAGACCTGCTCCGCCGTCGAACGCGACCCGGAGAAGGTGAGCGGCGCCTGGGTGTTCCGCGGCACTCGGGTGCCGGTTTCCGCGCTCTTCGACAACCTGCGGGACGGTGCCACGATTGACCAGTTCCTCGAGTGGTTTCCGGGGGTGGAGCGAGAGCAGCTCCTGGCCGTACTCGACCATGAGCGGGCGACCCTCGTGGAGTCAGCTCGTTCGTGAGAATACTGTTCGACCAAGGCGCCCCGGCGCCGTTGCGGGACCATCTGGCCGAACACACGGTGGACACGGCCTTCGAGCGAGGCTGGTCGAATCTGAGCAACGGGGAATTGCTCGATCGTGCTGAAGCTGACGGCTACCAGTTGCTGATCACGACGGACCAGAGTCTCCGTCATCAGCAGCGCCTTGGCCACAGACGGCTTGGAGTGGAGGTTGCTGTCTGAAGATGAGGCAATCAGCCTTTTGCCATGACCGTTCGCCTCGCTCACGCGACTCTTCAGCGAAACTAGCCCCTCTGTCCGCAACGAGGGTACCGGAGACCTGATTGGCCGTGCTATGCTGTTGGCAATAGTCTGCGGTAGGATGGTGCCCAACGACACCGTCGTTGATGGCGTCCGGTCGGTCTCCGGAATAGGCGTACCCGGCCCGCGGCGTCGGGAGCGTGTTCCGGAGGATTGCCAACGTCCTCTTGACCATTGAGACCGTCTCGCTGTCTCGATCTGTGGCCAGCGCAGTACGCTCGGCCCCGGGAGCTGCGACTTGCCCCACGACTGGTACGAAGTTCTCCAGGTTCACTACTCTGCGGAGCCAGAGGTGATCGAGGCCGCGTACAAGCGGCTGGCGCGAAAGTACCATCCGGATCTCAACGCGTCTTCCGATGCAACGGAGACGATGCAGCGGCTCAACGATGCGTATGCCATACTGAGCAATCGTGAGAGGCGAGCCACGTATGACCGGCAACGGCGTGAGCGAACACAAGTCGACCCACGCGCCGAGACACGGACGCGAAACGCGGGCCATGCACGGCATGGGGCGCAGGCACGTCCAGAGGGACAACAGCGGGCTGGACGAGGCCATCAATCGACGGAGCAACGGCACTACCGCCCACGGCAGCCTCGACAGCAGACGGCATCGCCCCCACGACCGACAGCGAGCTCGCGGATCGGTCGCGTACTATCCGAGTGGTTTGGTGTCGTGTTCCTCGTGGCGCTCATCGCGGTGTCCAGTTCTGAACGCCTCCAACGGATGCTCGACGAAGCTTGGTCATGGGCTGCCGATCTGACCTCGGCCGAAACCGTGAGCCGTGGAGGTGACTCGAACCAGACTACGCAATCGGTACCCCGGACGACAGCCGACAGAATCACCCCTGCTGAGCGGACACCAAGCGGCACGCCATCGGCCGGTCGGCCGGTCGGCCAGTACCCCAACCCATTTCGGGGACTGAGCGAGATTTACGGGCAGCAGGACCTCGGCACGCCCCGAATCGACGTTCCGCGAGCTGACGAGTCGTCCCCAGAGAGACGTTCGTTGCCGATCGCGCACGGTCCCCGGTCGACCACCGAGCGAGGTCGGTCAGCGGTCACCACACCTACCGGTCCCGCGAGGCGTGTCCCATCCGCGAACGACCGGTCTCGAGTCAACGGAATGCCGATATCGGACCTGAGCACGGAGGAGCGGGGCCGGATCCAGAGCATCTGTGAACCCAAGGGCATCATCGGCGGGACTGCGGCGTACACGCGCTGCTTGGAGGATTGGCGGCGCAACCGTCCCGACTTCGGCGGCATGGGCGCACAGGAGCGCAGCCGGGTCCAGAGCATCTGTGAATCGAAGGGCATTATCAGAGGGGCGGCCGCATACGTGCGCTGCGTCGAGGACTGGCGACGTAACCGCCCCGACTTCGGCGGCATGAGCGCACAGGAGCGCAGCCGGGTCCAGAGCATCTGTGAATCGAAGGGCATCATCAGAGGGGCGGCCGCATACGTGCGCTGCGTCGAGGACTGGCGACGTAACCGCCCCGACTTCGGCGGCATGAGTGCACAGGAGCGCAGCCGGATCCAGAGCATCTGTGAATCGAAGGGCATCATCAGAGGGGCGGCCGCATACGTGCGCTGCGTCGAGGACTGGCGACGTAACCGCCCCGACTTCGGCGGCATGAGTGCACAGGAGCGCAGCCGGATCCAGAGTATCTGCGAATCGAAGGGCATCATCAGAGGGGCGGCCGCATACGTGCGCTGCGTCGAGGACTGGCGGCGTAACCGCCCCGATTTCGGCGGCATGGGCGCACAGGAGCGTAGCCGGGTCCAGAGCATCTGTGAACCCCAGGGCATCGTCAGCGGGGCGACGGCATACCGGCGCTGCGTGGAGGACTGGGCGCGGAGGCCCTAAGGCAATGGATCCTTCATTGACTTGACCGCCCCGCCGGCCGACCGCGCAACGCCACGAACCAGACAGCTGTGAATCCGATCATCACCCAGCCGATACCGACGACCGGATCGACTTCGCAGATCGCCGCAACCACGAGACCGACGCCTGCCAGCACCGCCAGCCGCGTAAGACCTTCGCGGATGCCGTACTGCTCCGTTAACGCGAACAATAGCGCCAGCCCGAATATCAGGCCTATCATGCCGAGTGCCTGCAGGGCCGCTTCGATCCCCCCGTCCAACCCTGCCCACACCAAGATTCCGCCCCAGAACCCTAAGCCCAGCACCCAGAGAAGCACTGCCCACCGCTTGTCGTTCGGTCCCCATCCCATTGAGTTGCCAAACCAGAGCATCCCAAAGACGAGGGCCAACAGCGCCACGACCCAAAGCGTCACCAAAGGACTCCTGAACTGGACTGGACTCCCCGATAGCCCCGCAGAGTCGCGTGGTAGATCCGAGGCCGCAGCCTGTCAGAGGCACGGACGGACACCGTCGCAACCGGGGTCAGCGAGACCTGGAGGAGACCAGATTCTGGACTCGTTGCCATAGGGTCAAGAACCAAGTGGTCTGGTTCCGGCATGTCTCAACGAGTCGATCATAGGACATCACCTCGATCCCGTCGTGTCGGAGGTCGCGTATGCGCGCCTTCCCAGCCTCACTCTCTCGCATCTCGCGCCGACCGATGACAATGCTAGCCGCACATCCGGCTTCAATTCCCCAACACCCGTGCTGTTCTCGGAAGTACGCACCGTGCTGGCCGAGCCATCGCTTATAGTCTTGAACCTGCTGGACCGCATGGTGGAGATCCGTCCGGATCGCCCCATCCTTTCTCAGTGGATCCGCCGTCGGGCTTTCCAACTCGACCAGCATCCAGGTCGGTCCCAACGAGTCTCTCCTGCCAATGAGGAAGTCTGGGATGTACTCCGCGCCGAAGCGTGGGCGGTCGAACACCCATGCCTGTCGTCGTTGACCGAGGACACCCAAGGCAAGTATGTACGGAACGCTAGCAGCCCGTGGAAGAAGTCTGATCGCTGAGCCCTGCTGTTCAGGCAGCTTGGCGATGAGCAATTGAGCCGACGAGGGCCGTCGGTGTCCATTTGAACCCCCAGGCGCGCGTCAGACGCCCCCAGCGGTCGATCAGACGGTCGATCAGGCGGCAAATCGCCGAAAGAGCCCGCCCCTGCAGGCTCCGGGGCGTACCGATGCCGGTCTGGTGGCGCAGGAGCAGCCCGATGTTGCAGGCGGCCGCCTGGATCAGCACCCGCTTGCGGACATTCTCGTGACCGCGCACCCACACCCGACGCATTCCCCCTGTCTCATACATGTGTGCGAAAGAACGCTCCACCACCTCGCCCCGGCAGCGTTGCAGGCGACGACCCCGCCGCCCGCCCACACGCCGGCGGTTCGCATACAGCGCCTTCTGCGCAGCGCGCTTCTCCGGCGGCGTCTCTCCCGTCCTCTTGTCCTGCCAGCAGCGCCGGCCGCGCTCCGGCTCCGATACGTGACTCCGAACCCCCACCTCGCCGAGGGCCACCAGCGTCGCGTCGCTGTGGTACCCCTTGTCGGCGACCACCTCTTCGACCCCCGGACCGTCCGGCGCCACCAACTCCACCTGCTCGGCCGCCGTGATCAGCGTCTCCGGCAGCGTGGCCGTATCGCCGTCGGATGCATCCTGCACCGTCACCGACACGATGGCCCCCGTGTCCATGTCGACCCCGTGCTCGGCCTTGTGAGCCAAGTGCGTCCGGCCGTCCTTCATCTTCGCGACCTTCGCGTCCGGGTCCTGCGGCGATTTCCACTCCTTGTTCGACGTCTTCTTGTTCTTCCGCGACCGGTCGAACCGAGCCAGATCCGCCTGTGTCGGTGTCTCCACCCCCGACGCTTCCGCCAACCGCCGAATGAACGCCTCGTAGGATTCGCCCGTGTCCCGACGCTCGATGCTCCGCATCGCCGCGTTCGCTTCCAGCGTCGTCGCATCGATGCCGACCGTCTTCCCCCGCAACAGGCCTGCAGCGGAGAGCCGCTCCAACACCCACGTGAAAACCGCCACGTGCGTCTCCACGTCGATCAGCCGCCGCGTGCGCGACAACGTCGAGTGGTCCGGTGCCGCCTCGGTCACGTCCAGGTCCAGAAACGACCGCAGACTCAGCGAATCGGCCACCCGCCACGCGATCCCCCGCTCGGAGGACAACCCTTCGAAATAGCCGATGAACAGCAGACGGAAATACCGGCCCGGCCGTAGACTCGGCCGGCCCATCCGCGCAGCGTAGAACGCCCCGCACAGTCCCTCGACGAAGGCGTCGAAGCCTGCCTCCTCCAGGACCCGGTTCAGACGCTCGAAGAAGGGATGCCCGGCGTTCGTCGGAAGGTCCGCCGTGGTCACCCACATCGGCGACGGCTGTCGAGCCGCCGGTTTCTTGCCCATCGCCATGCCGTCCAGTGTACGGAACTCGATCGAGCCGGTCGAGTGCGGATCCCCTGACTTTCGCCACGGGCTGCTAGGAGTCTGCGCCGCAGAAACCGGTGCGACAATTGTGGGCGAGGCACGGACGGAAGGACCTGATGTCGACGACATTCCGCCCCTACGCGCCGGATCAGATGCTGTTGTTGCCTGCGGACATGCGGGCGTGGTTGCCGGAGGGTCACTTGGCGTATCACGTGAGCGACCTGGTGGACGGACTGGATCTGACGGCGTTCTACGCGCCGTACGAGGGGGACGGTCGGCGCAACGCGCCGTATGAACCTCGGATGATGGTCAAGGTGTTGCTGTATGCGTATGCGACGGGGGTGTTTTCGTCGCGGGGGGTCGCGAGGAAGCTGGAAGAGGATGTGGCGTTTCGGGTGCTGGGGGCGGGCAATTTTCCGCAGCATCGGACGTTGAGCGAGTTCCGGCGGCGGCACCTGCAGGACTTCGAGCAGCTGTTTGTGGAGGTGGTTTGTCTGGCGCGGGAATTGGGTCTGGCGCACTTCGGGAAGCTGTCGATTGACGGGACGAAGGTCCGTGCGAACGCGAGCAAGCGGAAGGCGATGAGCTACGGGCGGATGGCGGCGGAGGAGCGGCGGCTGACGGGGGAGATTGAGAGGTTGCTGGCGGAGGCTGGCGAGACCGACGCGGCGGAGGATGTGGAAATGGCAACTGAAAAAGGGACCCGTGTGGCCACTTGAAAAAGGACCCCCCATTGTTGGGTTGTGGTGGTCATCGCGACGTGGCCGGACGGAGCGTAGCGACGGGAGGCCACGTCGCGATGAGCGCTATTGCCGTGGCACCTCCTGTCGCGCGCGGGGCGCCTGGTTGCGTGTGGCGGCCTTGAGCCGGTAGCTGTCGCCGGCGGTCGTCAACACGGTGGCGTGGTGGACGACCCGGTCGATGACCGCGGCGGCGGCGGTCGGGTCGAGGAAGACTTCGGACCAGCGCGCGAACGGCAGATTCGTCGTCACCACCAGGCTGCGGCGCTCGTAGCGTTGGCTGATGAAGCCGAACAACAGGTCGGCGCCGGCCTTGTCGAGCGGGACATATCCCAGCTCGTCGACGATGACGACGTCGAAGCGGGCGAGCTGGTCGAGCTTGCGTTGCAGGCGGCCCTGCTGCTGCGCTTCGACGAGCAGCGTGACCAGCTCGGCGGCGGTCACGAACCGCACCCGGTAGTCGTGCTGGCAGCAGGCCATCCCCAAGGCGATCGACAAATGGGTCTTTCCCGTACCGACGCCGCCGACGAAGACGACGTTGGCGGCGTCGGCGACGAAGCGGCAGTCGAAGACCTGCAGGACCGCGTCGCGGTCGAGACCGGGCTGCGCGTCGAACGCGAAGGCGTCGAGGGTCTTGAGCATCGGGAAGCGGGCATCCTGAATGCGGCGTTGGATGCGCCGCTCCCGGCGGCCGGTCACCTCCAGGTGGACCAACTGGGCCAGGTAGTCGGCCGGCGCCTGCCGCTGGCGGGTGGCCTGCTCGGCCAGCGGTCGCCACTGGGTGGCGACCGTCGACAGGCACAGCGTCTTGAGGTCCGCCGCCAGATGGGCGGGCTCGACAGTCGTGGTTGCCATCAGCAACGGCCCTCCACCAGCGCGTCGTACGCCGACAGCGTCGGGACGGGCACCACGATCTCGGCCAGCTCCGGACGCACCCCGGTCACCGGCCGGCACACCGGCGGCGGGCCGCTCTGCTGCTGGCGGAGAAGCAGCCGCACGGTCTCGAGGCGCGGCGAATGACGCTCGAGCGCGGTCGCCGCCGCGCGCTCGACGGCAGCGGCCGGGTGCGTCTCCATCAGCCGTAGTATCCGGACCCACTCCTGGTCGGGCTTGCGCGTGTGCCTGGCCAGCTCGGCCCGCACCTTTTGCCACACCGGTGCCAGCCGCCAGTCGACGAGCGCCGTCGCCTCGGCCACCGCCCGGTGCTTGCGCTCGAGAAGCGGCAGCACGTGAAACGCATCGAGGACCTTCGTGCCTCTCGAGAACGCCCGGGCGTGCTGCGCCACCACTTCGGCGCCCACCGCGATCGCCACGCGGTCGTGATACAGCTTCACCCACACCGGCCGGTAGGCGTGGCGGATCGGCACCGAGTAGGTGACGTGGTCCACCCGCACGTGTCCGAACTTGTCGGCCACCCGCGCGACGACCCGGCAGGTGGCGGGCAGGTGCGCGGGCAGCGCCCGCAGATGCTGCCGCTCGAGCGTCAACGCGGCGTCGACCGAGCGCCCGTCGTCGAGGTGGCGCGCCGGCAGGTCAGCCTCGAGCTCGGCCCCGATCGCCGCGTTGAGCGCCGTCCAGCTCTCGACCGCCAGCCGCGGCCGCAACACCAGGTTGCGGACGTACTTGACGCCCGTCTCCACCGAACCCTTCTCCCAGCCCTTGGCCGGCGCGCAGAACTCGGCCCGGAACGGATACGCGCCCCAAAACGCCTCGAACGCTTCGGTCTGAACCCGGTCGCGGCCCGCCAGCACCTCCTTGACCGCCAGCGAGGTGTTATCGAGGACGACGCGATCCACAAGGCCCCCGAAATAACGGAAGGCCGATTCGATGCCGTCGAGCAGCGACTCGAGCCGCTCGACCGGATACGCCTTGGCGAAATACGCATTCGAGTACGGCAGCGTCGCCACCAGATACTTGACCTTGTAAGGCGCCCCCGCGATGTCGACCCACGACTCGCCGAAGTCCACCTCCATCGTCGTGCCGGGCAGCGTGCTACGGTGCACGAAGGCCTCCTTCGGTGCAACGGCCCGCCGCAGCGCCGCGACGTAGCGGCGCACCGTGCGCGGCGAGACCGCGCCGGCCAACGGCAACAGCAACCGGCGCACCCGCTTCGCCGTCAACCGCCGGTCCTCGCGCAGCCACTGCTTGATCTGCTCCCGCCACGGGTCCAGGCTGCTCGCCCGCGGCACCGACTCCCGCGCCGGCGGTGTCGGCCGGCCTACGGCACGGCGCACGGTCTTGACGTCCAACCGCAGCCGCCGCGCAATCTCCTTCTTCGGTACACCCTCCACCAGATGCAGGTGGCGGACCTCGGCCCACTGGCTCATCCTGATCACCTCCGCGTCCTCCTGGTCACGTCGACGAGACGACCGTGTCTCGGCCCGTCGATCATGACCAGGGAGCCGCCGTTTCCGAGTGCTCAGGGGGTCCTTTTTCAAGTGGCCACGGGGTCCCTATTCATCTTGCCGCTACCAGGAGGATGCGCGCTTGGGTGCGGAGGCACGGGGCGACGAGTTGCCGTCGGAGTTGCGGCGGCGCGAGGACCGGCTGGCGGCGATTCGGGCGGCGAAGGCGCGGTTGGAGGCGCAGCAGCGGGCCGCAGACGACGCGCGGGGTCGGCAGCCGGACCAAGACCGGAACCCGAACGGCGGGCGGCCGTACAAGCGGGCGTATGGCGAGCCGGACGAGCAGGCGCAGAGCAACTTCACGGACCCCGAGAGCGGGATCATGAAGACGAGCAGCGAGGGGTTTCAGCAGTGCTACAACGTGCAGGTGGCGGTGGATGGTGAGCAGCAGTTGGTGGTGGCGACCGACGTGACGGCGAACGCGAGCGACCAGGGTGGTCTGCCGCTGCTGCTCGACGCGGTGGCGGAGACGGTCGGCGAGCAGCCGGAGACGGTGCTGGCCGACGCCGGGTACGGCAACGAGCGCGACTTGGCGGACCTGGAGACGCGGGGCATCGACGCGTATGTGTCGTTGGGCCGTGAGGGGAAGAAGGCGCGGCCCCGCGACCCGGGCAGGTACCCCGCGACGAATCGCATGACCGAGAAGCTGTCAAAGCCGGCGGGTCGCGCGGCATACGCCGAACGCAAGTGGCTGTCGGAGGCTCCGCACGGCTGGATCAAGCACGTGCTGGGATTCCGGCGCTTCAGCCTGCGGGGGCTGGCGAAGGTGCGCGGCGAGTGGGACTTGGTGTGCCTGGCGTTGAACGCCAAGCGCCTGCACACGCTGATGGCAGCGTAACACGTGGGGAATGAGGCTCACGACGGCGACGGATCGGCGCGCATCCCGCTCTCTGGCGGTCCCAACGGCCCGTCGGAACGCCACTGCGCCGTCCGGATCGCTCCGGGCCGAGAATCTACCTCGTCGACCCGCCGCCAAGGTCGCCCCGCCACGATGAGTCAGCTCGTGGACCGACAACCCAGTTCACGCCGTAGTATCTCCTACGGCGCAGACTCCTAGCCTGGAAAATTCACCACGGCCCCGTCCGCGGTAGAGACACAAAAGCCTCCGTGTGCTAAAACGCTGTTGCCCACAAACGTTTTTGGCACAACGGAGGCTCTTGCGTGACGAACGCCACGATACCACAGACTGTTCGGTTCCCGGATCTGTTCGACAAGCCGCTCGTGGCCACCTTCGACCGCGAGCAGGCGAGTTCGGATGGCGGGGCCGTGTTGCTCAAGGCGGCCGAGCGGGTGTATGGCTTGGTCAAGGCGTTCGCCCGCTGTCTGGTGGATGAACGCGCGCCGGAGAAGATTCGGCACACGCTCGAGGACCTGGTCGGCCAGCGGGTCTTCGGGATTGCCTGCGGCCATCCCGACGGCAATGATGCCGACCATCTCGCCGACGATCCGATCCACAAGCTGCTGCTGGGACGCGACCCGGTGGCCGGGCGGCGGCTGGCGTCGCAACCGACGATCTCGCGGTTTGAGAACGACGCGGGCCGCTCGGCCCTCTATCGGATGGGGCGTGAGTTGGCGGCGAGCGTCATCGAGCGGCATCGGCGCCGACTGGGCGGGCGGGCGCGACGCATCACGATCGATCTGGACCCGACCGACGACCGGACGCATGGCGCGCAGCAGTTGACGTTTTTCAACAGCTACTACGACAGCTGGTGTTACCTCCCGTTGCTGGCCTTCGTGCGCTTCGACCGCGAGGTCGAGCAGTATCTGTGCGCCGCTGTGCTGCGGCCGGGCAAGGCGGTGGCTGCCGACGGGACGCTGGGGGTGTTGTCTCGGTTGCTCCCGCTACTGCGCTGCGCGTTTCCGCGGGCGCGCTTGCTCGTCCGGCTCGACGGGGGCTTTGCCACCCCGGAAATCTTCGACTTTCTCGACGCCGAGCCGCGGCTCGACTACGTCGTGGCGATGGCCAAGAACGCCGTCCTGCTGCGGCACGCCGCGTCCGCCCTGGTCGAGGCGCGGGCCAAGAGCGCGCACGACGACCAGACGGCGCACGTCTACACCGACACCCGTTGCTATCGAGCGGGCACGTGGGACCATGAGCGCCGTGTCGTGATCAAAGCCGAAGTCGTGCGGCTCGCCGGCCGCGAGCCGCGCGACAATCCGCGCTTCGTCGTCACCAATCTGCGCCAGACGCCGCGCTTTATCTACGAGAAGATCTACTGTGCCCGCGGCGATATCGAGAACCGCATCAAGGAGTTGCTCGACGGCCTGCAGATCGACCGTACGAGCTGCTGCAAGTTCTGGGCGAACCAGTTGCGCGTCTTCCTGACGGCCGCCGCCTACGTGCTCATGCAGGAACTCCGCTTGCGCGCCGCACGCACCGCCTGCGCCCGCACGCAGGTGACGTGGCTGCGCGACCGGCTGCTCAAACTCGGCGTTGACGTCCGCCGCTCTGTCCGCCGCCTCGTCCTGCATCTGCCGCGGGCGACGCCATACCTCGATGCTTGGCGCCACATCGCCCTCGCCCTTGGCGCGCGCGCCGGGTAGCCTGTTCTCCTGCCGTCTGCCAGCCAAATCCCACAGCCGCTCTCACGCGCCCCAGCCGGCGGCGCTGTCGTTGCCGCGCGCTTCGGGCACGCCGTCACCCTGCCACGGCGGCTCAACCACGCCGCAACCTGCCGCCGACACAGTCCGCAGGCTGCGCTCGTCCGACAATCAGACCCCACCCGTGACCGATTCGACAGCCTCACGAATAATGCAGGCTAGCCCATGTTTAACAGGATTCCCGACGATTTTGTAGATTTGGGCGATATTTCAGGGGTCGCAGGCCCGTAACTTGTTGATTCTAAAGAAGCGGGGGTTGGCGGAGCGGAATGTAGTGCCATAATCGTCAGGAATGTCTTGCTTCGGGGAACGTGCACCCGCTATCGTGGGCGCATGTTCATTCGGCGCACACAAACCCGGCGGACCGAAGACGGACAGCCCTGCTTCTCGCATCGCCTCGTCCACTCCGAGCGCATCGGCAAACGCCGTCCGCCAGCGCACCCTGCTCAATCTCGGACGCCACTTCGACATTCCCCAAGCGCAATGGCCGCTGCTCTGCTCCCGCATCGACGACATCCTGACCGGCCAGACGCCGTTGGTCGCCGACTGCCCGACCGCCGTCGAACACGAAGCCCAACGGATAGCCGCACAGTTGATCGCCCGCGGCACACCCGCGCAGGGACCGGCCGCCGGGCCGCCAGACGTGCAGCCGGTCGACGTCGACTCGCTGCGCCTGGTCCGCCCCCGCAGCGTCGGCGTCGAGCAGGTCGGCCTGTGGGCCCTGGAGCAATTGGGCCTGCCGACCCTGCTGGCCGAGTTGGGCGTCAACGGCGCGTTGCGCACCGCGGCGGCCGGCGCCGTCGTCGGGCGTCTGGCCCGGCCGGCCTCGGAGCGCGCGACGCACCGCTGGCTGCAAACGCGCAGCGGCCTCGGCGAGTTGCTCGGCGTCGACTTCGAGACCGTCAGCTCGATGCAGCTCTACCGCGCCTCGGACGCGCTGGTGAAGCATCGCGAGGCGATCGAGGCACATCTGTTCGAGCGCGCCATGGGGCTGTTCGACCTGCAGCCGACGGTGACGCTCTACGACCTGACCAACACCTATTTCGAAGGCGAGGCGGGCGCGCAGCCGCAGGCCAAGCGCGGACACTCGAAGGAGAAGCGCAGCGACTGTCCGCTGCTGACCCTGGGCCTGATGCTCGACGCCAGCGGCTTCGTGCGCCGCTCGCAGGTCTTCAGCGGTAACGTCCGCGAGCACCGCACGCTGGCCGGCATGCTGGAGGCTCTCGACGCGCCGGCCGGCGCCCTGGTGGTCATGGACCGCGGCGTCGCCACCGAAGCCGCCATCGGGTGGCTGCGCGACAACGGCTACCGCTATCTGGTCGTCAGCCGCGAACGCCACCGGCAAGTCGACGCCGATGCCGCCGTGGCGATCCAAACGCAATCCAAACAGACCGTGCATCTGCACAAGGTGGTCTCGACCGACCCCGACGAGGTCCGCCTGTACTGCTACTCGGAGCAGCGGGCCGAAAAGGAGCAGGCCATCGTCGAGCGATTCGCCACCCGCTTCGAGGCCGCCCTCGCCCAGCTCAACGACGGGCTGGCGCGCCCCCGCGCCCACAAGCGCCTCGGACAGGTCTGGCAGCGCATCGGGCGACTCAGAGCCAGGCATACCCGCGTCGCCAAGCACTACCAGATCGAGGTCACCCCCGACCGGACCGGTGAGAAGGCCGCCGCCGTCACCTGGACCCGCCGGCCCCAGGATGGCTCGATGGCCACCCATCCGGGCGTCTATTGCCTGCGCAGCAGCGAGACCGACTGGGACGAAGACGCCTTGTGGCGCACCTACACCACCCTCACCGACGTCGAGGCCGTCTTCCGCGCGCTCAAGTCCGAACTCGGCCTGCGCCCCATCTACCACCACAAGCCGCAGCGGGCCGACGGCCACCTGTTCATCACCGTCATCGCCTACCAGCTCGTGCAGGTCATCCGCACCCGGCTGCGAGCCCACGGCGAACACGCCAGTTGGACCACGCTACGCCGCATCCTCGAAGGCCAGCAGCGCGTCACCGCCACCTTCCGGCGCCCCGACCGACGCACCCTGCACGTGCGCACCGCCACGCAAGCCGAACCCGAACAGCGGGCCATCTACGACGCGCTCGGCATCGACCCGCAACCGGGAGGCGTCCGCAAGACGACCATCTGACCGACCCGTTCCCGGTTTGCGCACGTTTGTAGTGCCACTTGAGCATTCTTGCCAGCGTAAACCGCTGATTCTACAGTAGCTTAGCAATGCCGCTGTTAAACTTGGGCTAGCGAGGAAGGTCTGGAGTGGGCTTTCGTCGGTTGCCGCAGCGAGCAATGTCTCAAGCTGTTGGATATGACCCGCATCGAGACCGTGCCAGTCGACCTCGTGGGCAGCGAGCTTAGCCGGTGGATCGCTGAGACGGTCTGGCCCCGAAACTCTCGGGAGCTTGTCTGCGGGGAGCGCCATGGTGGCGGCCTTGAACCTCACTCCAGCAGGCGCAGCACCGCAAGCACGCCACCGAGAATCGCTGGCGTCACGCGCCCTCGGTGCGCTGAGGCGTGTCGGAGGGCGTCAGTGATTGCGCCAGCCTGCCCCACGGAGAGGCCGGCGTCGGTCAACCGACGGGCGATCGGGTAGGTGTCGAGCACCTCGACATGCTACCACGCGGCGTTCAAGGCGGTCGTACCACTGGGCCTACGATCCACGAGACGTAGTGCCGACTGCCACGGCCGATCCCGATCGCGATCAGTCCACTGCGGTCGACTGGAATGCGATGCGACCCCACTCACATTGAGACGTACCGAACGGGAAATACGAGCATGTAGTACGGCGTAACCTACTGCAAACGTTCGAGTTGAACGATTTCTGTGGGGATCCGCAGGTTTTCGGCCGGGTGGATCCCCGACACGCTCGAACGCCAGCTTGACCACGGAAGCCGGGCGCTACCCGGTCGCGACGTGGCGGCGGTGGTCGAGACGGTGCGGGCGCGCCGGCGGACCCGTCGCCGGATCAAGGGCATGCCCACCTTCGCCGCGATGGTCGGGGGCCGGCTTTCCTCGTACGGTGGACAGGCGGAATGCTACGGCAACGGCAGTTGGCGGCTCTCGCGCTCGCGGGCCTGGTCGAAGGCGGGCAGGGGTTCGGCGCTGCGTACCTGCTCGAGCCAGAAGACCCCGTCGTAGGGCACCGAGTTGCCGCGCGTGCCGAGCAGGTCGACGTCGCCGTCGCCGTCCATGTCGCGCGCCACGAACTTGTCGAACATCCCCCGGATGCGCCTGGACACGTCGTGGCGCGTCCACGCGCCGGCCGGATCGTCCGGCTGCTCGAACCACGCCAGGCGGCCGGCCCGGTGCGACGCGGACGGATCCGCAGCATCGACGTCGCGCGGTCCCTGGCTGTAGGCGCCCGAAAACGCGTCGCGGCGGCCGTCGCCGTCGATGTCGGCGAGCACGAAGCCGACCAGCCGGTCGGGCACGAGGTCGCCGATCGTGTGGGCCTGCCATGCGTCACCCGCGGCGGGCGGCTGCGCCAGCCAGGCGAGCCCGCGGCGCTCGTCCCGGAGGGCGATGTCGATGCGGCCGTCGCCGCTGAGATCGACGAAGTCCATGTTGAAGCCGGTGACGGCCGCCTCCGGCCGGATCTCGATCCGGTGCTCGACGAACGCGATGTCGGCCGTGCTCACGTTCTCGAACCAGAAGATCCGCTGCTCCTTGCGCGAGCCGCCGATCACGTCGAGGTCACCGTCGCCGTCGAGGTCGAACGGCTGCGCGTTGATCGGGACGATGACGCGCGCGAGCTCGTGCTCGACCCAGGCGTCGCCGTCGAGCGGATTGCCGGGCAGCGCGAACCACGAGATCGGATGCGTCTCCGTGGTCTCCCGGTCCGGGTTCTGGGCGCCCGTGTTCGCGGCGACGACCTCCGGGCGCCCGTCGCCGTCGAAGTCCGCCAGGAAGACCCGGATGTACGACCCGCGCCCCCGCGTCGCGGACGGGATCACCCGCTTCCAGGGCGCGGCCCGGCCGGCGGCGCCGGGGTTCTCCAGGTAGATCAGGTGCGCGAGCTCGCACGCCACGACGACGTCCGGATAGCCGTCGCCGTTCATGTCGCCGATGGCGACGTCCTCCGCGGCGGCCGCTTCCGGGCCCTCGGCGAGCGTGTAGCGCTCCCAGGTGTCGGGGTCGGCCGCGCCGTACGCAATCCGCACGTGACCGTCCGGAACGCCGTCGTACGTCGTGTCGGATTCGTGGACCGACACGACGTCGACGTGGCCGTCCCGATCGAGGTCGGCCAGCGCCAGCCCGTCGCTGCCCGCGATGGCGACCCCGCCGCGGGCGAGGTCGTCGATGATGTGCTCGCGCCAGGAGATGTACGAGCCGTCCACCGCCCGGCCGCGCGTCGGCGTGGCCGCGACGGTCGCCAGGGCGTCAGCCGGCGCCTCGCCCGTCGCGCGGCCGGAGCAACCCGCCCCGGCCGCCAGCGCGACCACGACCGCGACGCCCGCCCCGCGCCACATGCCGCGGTCGGCTCCCCCTACGGCGCCGCTACCGGCGGATTGACGGTCACCGTCACGTTGGCGGGGGTCGTGAAGACCGTATCGTCCGCCACGGCCTGGAGAACGTACGTGCCCGGCGCGCTGAAGCTGACGCGCGTGACGGCCTGCCCCTGCTCGTCGAGCGTCAAGACCCGTGGATCGAACGACACGTCGCCGGCCCCGCGCCAGTGGAGCCAGGTCACCGCCAAGCCCGTCGTCGCCGCGTCCCGCGGGCTGACCATCGCCTGCATCTTGGGACCCGGCCGCAGCGTCCGCTTCAGGATGTCCGGATTCGGCGGCGGGATGCCGTCGTCGCCGGCGACGACGGCAATCTCGAGCGTGTCCGGCAACGTGACCTCGAGCTGGTCGCCACCCGCCAGACGGATCCGCGGCCGCTGGTTGTCGGCGTAGCCCTGGGCGAACCCGGTGCCCCGGTTCTGGCGCCGGACGACGTTGTCGATCTCCCAGACCGGCCAGAGATGGCCCATCGCCCGGTCGGTCCGCCCGTTGTGGGTCACCATCCAGACGAGGTTCCGCTCCCGCCCCCAGTCGGCCGGCACGCGCACCTCGAAGACGAACTGCTGGCGCCGGTTGTAGAAATGCGTAGGCTGACCCCGGTCGGCCGGACCCGGCTCGAAGAGGTTGTTCGGTCCGACCGGGACGACCGGCTGTTCCTGGTAGTTCCGGTTCAGGTAGCCGAAGACCATGGTGAACGAACCGTCGTCGTTCCGCTCCCAGCCCTCGAACACCGGCTGGATGTTCTGGCCCCGGTTCCAGCGCTCCTGCGCTGCTCCGGGCGACGCCAGCGACACGGCCAGCCACGCGGCCAGGCCGGCCGCGCCGACGATGCGACTTTGAAAGCTCATGATGCTCTTCCCGCGACGACCGACGCCTAGTCGTCGTTGTTGGCGGTCAGCGCCCGCCGCTCCTCGACTTCTTTCTCGAACGCCTCGTCGTCGAGCTCGTACCAGCTCACCCAGGCGAAGCTCATGTCGTCGCTCGACCGCTGGCCGAAGCCGGTCCAGTTGGTCGGGTCGTCGTTCCAGCGGTTGGCCTCCGAGTTGTCGTGCCAGCTGATCACGTGCAGGATGGTGCCCTTCGGCAGCAGCGGCGCCACGTGATCCTCGTAGTTGTAGACGATGTGCCACCCGAAGTCCCAATCCGCGCAGTTCAGGGTCTGCACGCGGTTGTCCGGATAGATCGCCTCGAGGCACTGCCGCTTGCCGAGGTTGTGCAGGTGCGCCTGGAAGCCGGTGACGTGCGAGTTCTCCTTGAGCCGGTAGTACCCGTCGTGGCGCACGTTCGACGCCCCGGCCGGGATGTCGAGGTCCTCCTCGTCGCCGACGTGCGACGCGATGATCTTGCGCTCCGGCACGACGCCCCGCGGATAGAACTGCAGGCCGACGCGCGTCCGGTCGACCACCTCGACGCCGATCGCGGCGTAGTGCATGTTGAAGCGGATCTTCGACCCCGCCGGGATCAGACGCCCCGTGCCCTCAGGGTAGATGTCGCCGTTCTTGCCGAGCGCGTACTCGTTGAGGAACTCGCCGATGCCGCTGACATCCTCGGCATCCGGGGCCACCACGCCGGTCACGGCGTGATGCACCACCGGAAAGCCCTCGATCGACGGCTTGGTCTCGACCGCCCTGACCCAGCGGTCCTCGGTCAGCCCGGAGTCGGACTCGAGGTTCCCCCACCAGTTCGGCGCCTCGGCGGGCACGACGAACGGCTCGGGAAGCTCCACCACCCAGTCCGGCTCGCCGATCTGCCACTCGGCGATGTCCCGGAACTGGCGCGGCGGCGGCATGTCCGCCGGGTTGCCGCGCGGCGCGCCGCCGTCGACCCACGCGGCGATCGTGGCGATCTGCTCGTCGCTGAGCGAGTAGTCGTACTTGAACTCCTGGATGCCGATCTTCTTGTCGATGTACCACGGCGGCATCAGGCGGGTGACGACCTTGTCCTTGACGGACCGCGCCCACGGCCGCGTCTGCTCGTACGTCAGCAGCGACATCGGGGCAATCGACCCGGGCCGGTGACAATGCTGGCACGAGCGCTGCAGAATCGGGGCGACGTCCTTGGTGAACGTGGGCTGCGCCGCAGCTTCCTGCGCCGCGGCCGGCGCGGCGGCCAGGACGCCGAGTGCGACTGCCAGAACGGCGACGAGACCAAACCCAGTGGTGCGTGACATCTTGATAGGCCTCCAAATCTGCCCGTGTGACGAACCAGAGCGCCGGCCGCAGCTCGGCGGCCGGCGATCCCCTAGTTTGAACCAGTCGGCGCCGTTCGCCAAGCGTTCTTTCGCCGCGCGCAAGCTCACTTCCGCAGCGCGAAGACGTACAGGGCGTTTCCGGTGTCGGGATGCACGATGTCCGGACTCAGCAGCATCGGCACGCGCCGCGGGCTGCCGCCGCCCAGGCCGGCCGACACCGCGATGTACTGCGTGCCGCCGACGGCGTACGTGACGGGAAATCCCTGTACGGACGTTCCCAGCCGCGTCTCCCACAGCACATCGCCCGTGGCGGCGTCGAGCGCCCGGAAGTAGCGGTCCACGTCGCCGGCGAACGCCAGGCCGCCGGCGGTCGTCAGCACGGCCGTCGCGAACGCGGCGCGCTGCTCGATGCTCCAGCGCTCCTCCAGCGTATCCACGTCGTACGCGGCCAGCTTGCCCAGGTTGCCGTCCGTGCCGGGCATCTCGAACCAGGTCCGGTCGGCCTGCGAGCCGCCCGAGCCGATCTCCAGCGCCACCTCGCGGCCGGCGATCTCGAGGCAGCTCTGGCTCAACGGAATGATCAGCGAGCGCGTCTCGGGGCTGTAGCCCACGGCGTGCCAGTTGTGCCCGCCCGCCGTGCTCGGGCAGACCGAGACCCAGTCGCCGATCCCGGCGTCGGCGATGTCCTGCCGGTACGTGACGCTGCCGGTCTCCGCATCGATGCTTTCGAACACGTTCTGGAAGACCGTCTCGACGTGCCCGAGGAACGCGCCCGTCTCCCGGTCGAGCTTCCAGAGGACGCCGTGCTTGCCGATCGTGAAGAGGGCCTTGCGCCCGCCGCTGTCGATGAGCACCTGCTCGAAGCCCTCGTCGAGGTCGAGCGCCTCGCCGGGGACGTGCTGCCGGTACCAGCGGATAGCGCCGTCCCGGGGATCGAGCGCGAGCGTCGAGTTCGTGTAGAGCGCCGGGTCGTGGACCGTCAGGCCGCGGCTGGCGGGCACCCACGGCTTGGCCTGCGCCACCGGCCAGAACAGCAGATCGAGCTCGGGATCGTAGCTGCCGGGAATCCACGAGTCGCCGCCGCCGCGCAGCGCCAGCGGCAGATCGCCCCACGAATCGCCCCCCGGCTCGCCGGGCGCGGCGATGGTCAGCCGGCGCCACAGCTCCTCGCCGGAGGCGGCGTCGTGCGCCGTGATGAAGCAGCTGTCCGGCATGAAGCGCGAGCAGCCGTTGATGCCGTTGACCACCCGCCCGCCGGCGACGATCGGCCCGCTGGTGTTGGAGTAGCCCTCGTTGTAGTCGGCCATCCGGGTCTCCCAGACCAGCTCGCCCGTACGGCTGTCGAGGGCCACGATGAACGCGTCGCGCGTCCCCATGAAGAGCTTGTCGTCGTAGATGGCCAGGTTGCGGCTGTTGGCGCCCCGCAGCGCCTCGGGCAGCGGCCGGCGGTACTCCCAGAGCAGCGTGCCGGTGGCGGCGTCGAGCGCCTGCACCACGTTCCCCGGATTGGCCAGGTACATCACGCCGTCGTAGACGAGCGGCGTGGGCTGGTTGCGGCCGTCGCCCATCGCCCAGACCCAGGCGAGCTGCAGCCCGCCGACGTTCTCGCGCGTGATCTGGTCCAGCGGGCTGTGGCCCCAGCCGTCGTAAGTCCGGCGGTAGATCAGCCAGTCCTCCGGGTCGGGGTCGAGGAGCATGGCGTCGGTGACGGGCGCGCGTTCGGCGATGGGCCGGAACACCCGGGTCCCGTCGCGTGCGTCGGCGACTGCCGCCGCGGCGGCGGACGGCGCGACCGCGGGCAGCGCACCGCCGCCCAGCGCGACGGCGCCGGCCGCCACGCCGTTCTCCTGCAGCATGTAGGCAACGACGCTGGCGTAGGCCGCGGGGGTCAGCGAGCCCGGCACCCCGGTCGGCATCGTCGTGCTCACGAGGTCGAGCAGCTCGGCGACCGGCCGGTCGCCCCACTGCCCGCGGAAGCTCGCGCCGGCCAGCTCCGGCGCCTCGAACTGCCCGCTCAGGTTGGGCATGTGACACGACGCGCAGGCCTGGTCGTACACCGCGCGGCCCGCCTCGGCCTCGGCCGCGGTGTACGCGGCCGAGGCGAGCTGGGCCGGCGCGGCGGACGGCGCCAGGGCCAGCGCGACCGCGGCGGCGATGGTTGCGCAACGCAGGCCGTCCGAACGACCGTCGCCTCGTCGTCGATGCATCAGCACCCTCCGTTCACAACGTCCGCGGCTCGCCGGCGCGGCGCGCATCGGCACGCGACGCCCGAGCGCCCGCATCAATCCGGATCTTCGAGCGAGTCGTAGAACTTGATGATGTCGCCGCGGTCCGACGACTCATTGAACGCCATCCCGGCCCGCGGGTGCTGGTTGAGCACCCCGGTCAACATGTACGGGTAGTCGAAGCCCCACTTCAGGGCCTCTCGCATCGGCTCGATGTGATGCTGGATGCAGTGCAGCACGGGCCGCAGGCGGAACTTGGGGTTGTGCAGGAAGCCGAGCAGCAGCTCCAGCGGGCAGTTGCCCGCGCCCCGTCCGAGGCCGGCCATGCTGGCGTCGAGCCGGTTGGCGCCCTTGACCGTGGCCTGAACGGTGTTGGCGAACGCCAATTGCCGGTTGTTGTGGGCATGCATGCCCACCTCCTTGCCGTTCGCCGCGATGTAACCCCGGAAGGTGTCCACGTAGCCATCGATCTGCTCGCCGTACAGCGCACCGAAGCTGTCGACGATGCAGACCACGTCCGCCTCCGACTCGGCCGCCAGCACCAGCGCCTCGTGCAGCTCGCCGTCGGGCACCGTCGACAGGGCCATCAGGTTGAGGCTGGTCTCGTAGCCCTTGTCGTGGGCATCCTTGATCATGTCCAGGGCCAGCGGGATCTGGTGGATGTAGGTGGCCACCCGGATCAGATCCAGGACGCTCTCCGACTTCGGCAGAATGTCTTCCCGGTAGTCGCTCTTCTCGGCGTCGGCCATCGCCGACAGCTTCAACGCCGTGTCGTTGTCGCCGACGATGCGGCGGATGTCGCTCTCGACGCTGTGCTTCCACGGCCCGAACTGACCCGGGGGAAACTGCCGGCGCGAATTGATGTACCCGATCTCCATGTAGTCGATGCCGCTGTCGACGCAGGCCCGGTACACGGCCAGCACGGTCTCGTCGCCGAACTGATGATCGTTCATCAGACCGCCGTCGCGGATGGTGCAGTCCAGCACCTTGATCTCGGGGCGGTACGAGACCCAATGGCCCGCAGGAGTGCCCTGCGGGGGTTGCTCACTCATCGCACGATCTCCTTCCGTGGCGCGGAGCGCCTACTGCAGCGGCGAAAAATCGGTCGCCTGCATGAACACCGACTCGACGGAGGCGGCGAGCCGGCCGTCCCGGTTGAGCTCCTCGAACGCCGCCCGCCATTCCGGGTCGTTGCGGAACGCGTCCCAGCTCTGCTGCGCCGCCTCCCGGCTGTCATGCTGCAGGATATAGATCAGCGTATCCTCTGACAACGGGGCATCGGTGGGTACCCAGTAGCCGACGTTCGTCATCCCGTGGCGCTCGAAGATGCGGGCCGCGTAGCCGCGGAACTCGTGCATCAGCCCTTCGAGCCTGCCCTCGTTGGCGGTGTAGGTCCGCAGCTCGAACACCGGGCTCGACTGGGCGCGGGCAACGCTCCCGGAGTCGAGCGCCTGGCCGAGGAACACGCCGCCCGCGAAGACCGCCGCCAGCAGGATCGCGCCGTACCGTACGTCGATGCGCATGTCTGTCTCCTTGTCGTTGCCGGACCCTCAGTTTGGACGGGGCTGCGCCCCGAGTCCCCGGCGTCCGCTTGCGGGGACCCCTGCGCCCCGCGCCGCTCCCGCCGAGGCGCGCTGTGCGCGCCTTGCGGCGGCGTCACTCCCACCAGGTCCGCCCCTTCAGGAAGCAGCCGGCGGCGGCGGCGAGCCAGACGACGAAGGCGGTGCCGGTAATCGGGTGCACGTAGGTCGCCGCGTCGAGCCACACGAGCTGCATCGCGAGGCCCAGCACTGCCGAGGCCGGGGCGATCCGCCGCAGCACGCCCCCGGCACACCATTGGCGGCGGGCAGCGGCGATCAGCGCCAGACCCGCGATCGTGAAGCCCGCCGCACCGGCTCACCCGGCGCAGCCACGCCGTCGTCTCCAGCTCGCGTCCCAGGGCGTCGAGGCCCGCGCCATCCAGGCCAGCCGGCACGCCGGCCGCCAGCACGACCGCGCCCGCTCCCGAACAGGCCGTGAGCAACCCCGACGCCGCGAGCAGACCGGTGACGAGGGCCGAGCCCCGCGGCTGGCGCTCGACCGGCGCCCGGTGCAGGTACCAGGCCGCGGCGGCCAGGGCCATCCCGGACGCGAGCCGCGCCGCGCCGCCGGCCGCGTAGCGCCCCCGGCTGTCCGCGATGGCCGCGAGCGAGGCGGCCAGGGCGTCCTGGTCGGCGCCGGCGGACACGCGTCCGACGACCCCCGCGATGGTGGCCACCGCCGCCAGCATGAACAACAGTCCCGCAGCATGGAGGGCGGTTGCGCGC
This sequence comes from Vicinamibacterales bacterium, assembly GCA_965222265.1. Lineage (GTDB taxonomy): Bacteria > Acidobacteriota > Vicinamibacteria > Vicinamibacterales > UBA8438 > JAAXGX01. Next base: position 988,639 of record CBDCTP010000003.1, on the reverse strand, counting down.
CGTCTGTCGTCGGCCATGACTAGCTTCAATCGGACGGGGCTGTGCCCCGAACCCCCGGCGTCCGCCGGCGGGGACCCCTGTGCCCCGCGCCTCGCGGGCTGCGAGGATCATAGCGGACGCGCCCCGGCCGGCACCCCCGGGGTCGTCCCGGCGGCTCCGCAGCCGCGAACGGTGCTTGAGAAACCCGTCGCGGGGAGGGATAATCGCCGCATGTAGCAGGCGTGCAATACGACGGCGCGGTCGGCGGCTCAATCGTCAGTCGGCGTTCTTTCCGGAAGGGGGAGATCGTGCTGAGACGAAGAGGCGTTCGGGCGGCGTGTCTGGTGTTCGCGACTACCCTCCTGCTCCCGGCCGCGTCCGCGGCCCAGACCGGCAGCATCGCCGGTTCCGTGACAGACGAGACCGGCGGCGTCCTCCCCGGCGTGACGGTGGAGGCCAGGAGCCCCGCCCTCATCGAGGGGGTGCGGACGAGTATCAGCAACGGTGCGGGGCTGTACGCCATCGAGGCCTTGCGGCCGGGGACCTACACCGTCACCTTCACCCTGCCCGGCTTCTCGACCTTCGTGCGCGAGGGGATCGAGCTGAGCTCGGGCTTCACGGCGAACGTCGACGCGCAGATGACCGTCGGGTCGATCGAGGAGACGGTCACCGTCTCGGGTGCGAGCCCGGTGATCGACGTCCAGAACGTGACGACCCAGGACACCTTCACGCGCGAGCGGTTCGACGAGCTGCCGACCGGGAAGACGTACTGGGGCTACGCCGCGCTGACCCCGGGCGCGACCTCGGAGATCCTGGGCGGCGGACACGACGTCGGCGGCAGCGTCGGCGACACCTGGGGGCACATCAAGATCCACGGCAGCGACGACACCGACGGCGACATCAAGTGGGACGGCTTCTACTTCACCAACGGGATCGGCACCGGGACCGGCACCTCGCGGCTGTACTTCCCGAATCAGGCCGCCATCCAGGAGACGGTGATGACGATCGCCGCCATGGACGCCGAGGCGCGCACCGGCGGCGTCGGGGTCAACTCGATCCCGAAGGAGGGCGGCAACCAGTTCAGCTACTACGTGAACATGAGCGGCACGAACGAGCACATGCAGAATCTGAACTGGAACGAGGATCTGGGGCGCCGCGGCTTGCTGCAACGCCAGGTCAACGGGATCCGCAAGATCTGGGACTACGGGATCGGCGTGGGCGGCCCCATCGTGCGCGACCGGCTCTGGTTCTTCACCGCGCACCGCTGGTGGGGCTCGCAGTCGTATCAGCCGAACAGCTTCGTCAACACGACGCCGCACAGCCCGTTCTACACCCCCGATTACGACCAGCCGGTCGATTTCGACATCAACCAGCGGGACAACAGCCTGCGGCTGACGTTGCAGGCGAGTGCCCGGCACAAGCTCAACTTCTCGCGCAGCGACCAGAAGAGCTGCTTCTGCAATTTCTGGTCGCAATACGGCTTCGTCGACAAGGATGCGTCGGCGCTCTACACCTTCAACCCGGTGAACCTGACGCAGGCCTCCTGGACCATGCCGGTCACCAACCGGCTGCTGTTCCAGGCCGGCGCGTCGATGTTGAAAACCCATGTGTCGCCCAACATGCAGCCCACGGTGCGGCCGGACGACGTGGGGGTGCGCACCTTCGCCCCGTTCTTCTTCGTCCACAACACCCAGGTGTTCTGCGACGCCACGCCCTGTCTATACGGGTCGGAGACCCACCCGAATTTCACCACCCGGGCGTCCGTGTCGTACGTCACGGGGTCGCACAACCTGAAGGTCGGCTTCTCGCAGCTCTGGCTGCGCGAGGCGCACCTCAACGTGTTCATCCACAACGACCTGTCGTACGACTTCGCCGAGCCGGGCCTCTCGTTCGGGGTCAACCAGTACGCCACCCCCCGGCTGTCGGACCAGCGGGCGCACGAGTTCGCGGTGTTCGCGCAGGACCAGTGGACGATAGACCGGCTGACGCTCAACCTGGGCGTGCGTTGGGACCATCTGAACGGCTACATCCCGGAACAGACCCACCCGGAAGGCCGCTTCACGCCGTCGTTCACCACCGCGCCGATCGGCGATGCCCCGAACTACCATGACATCACCCCGCGGCTGGGCGCCGCGTACGACGTGTTCGGGAACGGCCGGACGGCGCTCAAGGGGTCGTTCGGGCGGTACATTCTCGGCGTGGGCTCGAACATCGCCCAGGACGTCAACCCGATGGAGTCGTTCCAGCTCCGCACGTCCCGCGCATGGAACGACAGTCTGACCCCCCGCCTGGACCTGCCCCCCGGCAACGGCGACCTGAACCCCGACTGCAATTTCGACAACTTCGAGGCGAACGGCGAATGCGGGGCGATCCGCAACCCGGAGTTCGGCACACCCCTGATCGTGAACCGCTATCGCGAGGATCTGCTGCACGGCTGGGGCACGCGGCAGGGTCAGTGGCAGACGTCGGTCGCCCTCCAGCACGAGCTGACCGAAGGTTGGTCGATCGAGGTCGGCTACTACCGCACGAAGTTCGACGGCTTCACCGTCATCGACAACCTGCGAGTCACCCCGGACGACTACGACGAGTACTGCATCACCGCCCCGACCGATCCGGGACTCGGGAGCGTCAGCGGGCAGCAGCTCTGGTAATTGGTTACCGGGTTGCGGCCTCGGATCCATTTATTTGGATTGTACTTTTAGCGAAGATATGGCATAAGTAGTGTGTGCGACGACATGCTGACGGGCAGGAGGCAGCCAAGGCCCCGCGGCCCGACCGGACCGAGCACCTGCGCCGCGACCTTGAGCGCTCCGAGGGCGAACGGCAGCGGCTCGAGCGCGAGGTCACGCGGCTGCACAAGCGCAACAAACGGCTGGAAGACGACAATGCGCGGCTCAAGCGGGAGCTCGACGCGGCCCGTCGGGCGGGTTGTCGCCAAGCGGCGCCGTTCGCGAAACCGCTCAGCGGTGCGCCGAAGCGGCCGGGCCGCCGAGCCGGCGCCGCGTATGGCGTGGCGGCGCGCCGCCGGGCGCCGGCACGGGTCGATGAACGGCATCGCGTTCCCCTGCCGCCGGCCTGCCCGGACTGCGGCGGGGTGCTGCAACCGAAGGGTGTGGCCACCCAGGTGCAGGAAGAGTTGCCGGTCCCGCGCGTGGTCGTCCGTCAGTTCGAGGTGGCGATTGGCGCCTGCCGGGCGTGCGGGCGCCGGGTGCAAGGCCGGCATCGGTTGCAGAGCTCCGATGCGCTCGGGGCGGCCGGGGTGCAACTCGGCCCGCAGCTGGTGGCCTGGGCGGTCATCCTCAACAAGCAATTGGGGTTGTCGTTCGGCAAGGTGGCGACCTTGCTGCGACAGCACTACGGCGTGACGGTCAGCCGTAGCGGACTGGTCCGCGCCGTCGACCGGGCCGGCCGCCGGGCACAGCCGACCTATGCGGCCCTGCAGCAGCAGCTCCGCCGCAGTCGCGTCGTCACGCCCGACGAAACCGGCTGGAAGGTCGCCGGCCGGCTCAACTGGCTGTGGGTGGCGGCAACCCCCCAGACGACCGTCTACCAGATCCAGCCCGGCCGCGGCTATGCGGAGGCCGCCAAGCTGCTCGGGGCCGACTTCGCCGGCGTGCTCGTCCGCGACGGCTGGGCCCCGTATCGCCGGTTCACCGCGGCTACCCATCAGAGCTGTCTCGCGCACCTCTTACGCCGGGCAAAGACGCTGCGAACCGATCATCCGTACAGCCGGGTCGTCGTCCAGATCCAGACCGCCTTGCAACAGGCTCTCCGCCTGCGCGACGAGGCCCGCGCCGCAACCCGCTCGCCCGCCAGCATGGACCACGCCCTCGACGCGTTGGCCACTCGCCTCGCCGAACGCATCGCCCACCCGGGGCCGCTCGCCGACGTCCAACGCTTCGCCAATCACCTCATCACCGAATGGACCGCGCTGTTCAACTTCCTGCGCAACCCCGCCATCGACGCCACCAACTGGCGCGCCGAGCAGGCCATCCGTCCCGCCGTCGTCACCCGCAAAGTCTGCGGCGGCAATCGCTCCTGGCGGGGCGCGCACACACAGCAAATCCTCACCTCCCTCATCCGCACCGCCACCCAGCGCCAGCTTGACCCCCACGCCGTGGTCACCGACCTGCTGCGAACGCCTGCCCCCACCGTCGCACCTGACCTGCAAGGCCCCGCACCGTAGAGTCCACACCCGGTAACCAATTACCAGCTCTGCGGCCTCTACACGATCACGCAGGCGGGGCTCGACCGTGGCGAGGACTACGTGACCGTCCCTGCCGAGGAGTTCGGCGACAAGTGGATGGACTTCAACGGGGTCGACTTCAACTTCAGCGGCCGGCTGCCCAACGGGGCGACGCTGGCCGGCGGTCTGACCACCGGCTCGCAGACCTGGAGCGAGTGCTTCGTGGTCGACAATCCGACCCAGAACCGCCCGGGGTACTGCCAGGTCTCGGAGCCGTGGGCAGCGGGGACCCAGTTCAAGCTCAACGGCAGCTATCCGCTGCCGTTCGACACGCAGGTCTCGTTCGTCTACCAGAACATCGCCGGCATCCTGCACGAGGCGGAGTACGATGCGCTGGTGAATGACGCGGAACGGTCGGCCGCCGAGGCGCAGCTCGGCCGGCCGGTGGCGGTCGGTGAGGAGAACGTGCACCTCCTCCCGGCCGGCACTGGGTTCTTCACGTCGTTCCCGTCAACGAGCGCGGCCGTCGCGTCCCAGACCTTCAACACCATCGCCACCCAGCACGAGCCGCGGCTCAACCAGCTCGACCTGCGGTTCACGAAAATCCTGCAGCTCGGGGGGGCCCGCGTGCGAGCCTGGTTCGACATGTTCAACGTCTTCAACGCCAACTACGTCTCGTTCGTGGACGACAATTACGCGGAGAACTTCCCGCGCATCACGCAGATCATGAACGGCCGCCTGTTCAAGGTCGGCGGCCAGTTCGACTGGTAGGACCCGGCGGGCGGGGGCGCCGGCCTCCGCCCGCCTCCCGGCGGGCCGGCCGGCGGACGGCGTCCGACCTCAGCGGTCCGGCTCGTCTTCGCCAGCGAGCCGGGCGGCGATCCGCAGGTTGCGGTGCGCGGCCCGAATGACCGGACGCTCGATGAGCTTGCCGTCGACCAGCAGCACGCCCCCCTGCTGGGCCTCGTAAGCCGCGACGATCCTCCGCGCCCACGCCAGCTCCGCGTCCGTGGGCGAGAACGCCCGCTGGATCACCGGCACCTGGGTCGGATGGATGGCGGCCTTGCCGGCGAAGCCGAGACGGCGGACGCGGCGGCTCTCCTCCGCCAGCGCCTCGACGGCCGGCACGTCCATGAAGGGCGAATCGAGGGCGCTGACGCCGGCCGCCCCGGCTGCCAGCACCACGCGCGACCGCGCGTAGAGCAGCGCCTCCCACTCCACGGCGCAGCCGAGATCGGCCGACAGGTCGATGGCGCCGAAGAACACCGCCGACACGTTGGGCGACGCCGCCGCGATCTCCTCCGCGGCCAGTACGCCGGCCGCGGTCTCGAGCTGCGCGATGAGCGGCAGCGCGGCCCCCGTCCCGGACAGGGCCGCCTCGACCTCCCGGATCTCGGCGGCGCCGGCCACCTTGGGCAGCATCAGCGCATCCGGACGGACGCCCGCCTCGACCAGGGCGGCCAGATCAATGCGGCCCAGCTCCGTCTTGACGTCGTTGATGCGGAGGCTGACCTCCGCCGGCATCGGCGCGCGGTCGGCCAGCAACGCGAACGCCTGCTCGCGCGCAGCCTCCTTCGCCCCGAACGCCACGCCGTCCTCGAGATCGAGGCAGACGGCGTCGGCGCCGGTCGCGAGCGCCTTGGGATAACGGTCCGGGCGAACCGCGGGAACGAAGAGCAGGCTGCGGCGTATCCGCTCGTCGCCGGCCCTGGCCCGCCTAGTTGCCATAGAAGACCGCGATCTCCTCCAGTCGCCGCCGGATCTCGTCTTCCGGAAACCACCGGCCGCCGACCATCACGCCGGCCCGGCGCCCGGTGTTCGCGATGTCCGCGAGCGGGTTGGCCGTCAGCAGGATCAGATCCGCGCTGCGGCCGACCGCCACGGTGCCGAACTCCTCGGCCGCGCCGAAGTACTCGGCCGGCTTGCGGGTGCCGATCTCCAGAGCGTCGTAGGGCGTCATCCCCAGCTCGACGTAGTACTGCAGCTCGCGGTGGGCCGAGAAGCCCGGCACGCTGAACGTCTGGGGCGAATCGGTGCCCAGCGCGATGTTGGCGCCGGCCTCGTACAGCGCCAGCAGAATGGTGCGGCGCAGCTCGGCGATCCGCCGGTTGGTCTCGACGTCGCTCCGCGCGAGGCTGCCCGCGACGGCCTGCCGCCAGCGCTCGACCGTCTCCGGCGGCATGTAGCGCACCTCCGGCCGCTGCGCCTCGACATCCTCGGCGGGACGCGCGGCGAAGATGCCGGTCTCCCACAGCACCATCGTGGGCACGACCCAGGCGCCGGCCTCCACGGTCGCGTTGACCACCTCGGGCAGGCGGGACTCGTCCACGCTCGCCAGCAGGCCGCCGAGGCCGACGATGGCGGGCCCTTCGCCGGGCAGCTCGTCGTCCGGGACGAGCGCCTCGATGTAGTTGTCGAGGTGGTCGATCGACGCCTGCCCCGACGCGAGGGCGTGCCGCAGCCCGACGCTGTCCGGCACGTGGCCGGCAAACGGGATCCCCACCTCCGCCGCCGTCCGCGCCGCGGCGTCGTACGTCTCGACGCTCACCCCCTCCAGCATCTTGATCAGGTCGTAGCCCTGCACCTGGTACTCGCGCACCAGCTGCTCCGCCTGCTCCGGCGTCGACACGTCGCGCCCGTTGATCGAGACGCTGCCCAGCAGCAGCCGCGGCCCGACCACCGCGCCGTTCTCCACCCGCGCCCGCAACCCGAGCTGCGAGGGGTGCCCCTGCATGCCGCGCACGGTCGTCACGCCGTTGGCGATATACAGGAACAACAGGTTCTGCGCGTCGCGGTCGGCCATCCGCGGGGTCGGCAGATGGCCGTGCATCTCGGCCAGCCCCGGCAGGAGGTAGCCGCCCGCCGCGTCGATGATCTCGACGCCCGCGGCCGGCCCGACCTCGGCCGACGCGCCGACCGCGGCGATGCGTCCGCCAGCGATCACCACCGTCTGGCCCTCGAGCACCCGCTCGGCATCCATCGGCAGCACGTTGACGTTGACGAACGCGGTATCGCCCTCGACCACGGTCTCCGGTCCGCCTCCGCAGCCGGCCATCGCCAGGAGGGCTGCGGCCGGCCACGCGCCCCATCGCATGCTGGTCACGACTGTCCTTTCTCCGGCAGCTTCGGCGCCACCCGCCCGGCCGGCGGCACGTGCCCGCGCCGGTACACCATGAAGGTGCGCCTGTACTCGATCACCACCGTGCCGTCCTGGTTGAATCCCACCGTCTTCACCGTCACGATGCCGACGTTCGGCCGCGACTTCGACTCCCGCCTGGAGAGCACCTCGCTCTGCGAGTAGATGGTGTCGCCCTCGAAGACGGGATGCGGCAGGCGCACCTCGTCCCACCCGAGATTGGCCATGACGTTCCACGACAGGTCGATGGTCGACTGGCCGGTCACGAGCGCCAGCGTGAAGGTGGAGTCGACGAGCGGCTTGCCGAACTCGGTGTTCGCGGCGTACGCCCGGTCGAAGTGAATCGCGTTGCTGTTCTGCGTGAGCAGCGTGAACCAGATGTTGTCGGCCGCAATCACCGTCCTTCCGAGCGGGTGGCGGTAGACGTCACCCACCTCGAAGTCCTCGTAGACGCGGCCGGTCCAGCCTGCCTTGGTCCCCATCGGACGCCTCCCCGGCGCAGCCGGTACACTCTAACGCATGCGCCGGACGTCCGAGACGTCGCCGGGGATCGACCGGCTGCTCGCATCCGGGGCCCTGGCGGGGCGCCGCGTCGGCCTCGTCTGCAACCCGGCCTCGATCGACGCGGCGTACCGACACAGCGCGCAGCGCCTGCGCCAGGCGCCGGACCTCACGCTGGCGGCCCTGTTCGGCCCCCAGCACGGCTTCCGCTCGGACGTGCAGGACAACATGGTCGAGACGCCGCACGCGCGGCATCCGACCTGGGACATCCCCGTCCATTCCCTGTACAGCGACCGCCGCGAGCCCACGTTGGCGATGCTCGACGGCCTCGACGTCCTCGTCATCGACCTGCAGGACGTCGGCACGCGCGTCTACACCTACATCTACACGATGGCCAACTGCCTGCGCGCGGCCGGACGCCACGGCGTGCCCGTGGTGGTCTGCGACCGGCCCAATCCCATCGGCGGCACGCAGGTCGAGGGCCCCCTGCTCGAGCCAGGCTTCGAGTCGTTCGTCGGGCAGTTCCCGATTCCGCTGCGGCACGGGATGACGATCGGCGAGCTGGCGCGCCTGTTCAACGACCATTTCGGCCTCGGCGCCCAGCTGCAGGTGGCGCGTCTCGACGGCTGGGAGCGGTCCGCGTACCTCGACGCCAGCGGGCTGCCGTGGGTCATGCCGTCGCCCAACCTGCCGACCCTCGACAGCGCCGTCGTCTACCCGGGCGCGGTGCTGTTCGAGGGCACCAACCTGTCGGAGGGACGGGGCACCACGCGGCCGTTCGAGCTGGTCGGCGCGCCGTGGATCGACGGCGATGCGTTGGCCGGGCGCATCACGGACGCCGCGCTGCCGGGGGTCGTGGCCCGGGCCGTGCACTTCGAGCCGACCTTCCAGAAGCATGCCGGCCGGCCCTGCGGCGGCTGCCAGATCCACGTGACCGACCGCCGGACCTTCACGCCCGTGCTGACGGCCATCACCGTGCTGCAGGCGATGCGCCGCGCCGACCCGACGCGGTTCGCGTGGCGCGAGCCGCCGTACGAGTACGAGCGGACGAAGCAGCCGATCGACATCCTCGCCGGGTCGGACGAGTTGCGCCGGCAGCTCGACGCGGACGTCGACGCAACGGAGATCGCGGCCGGGTGGGAAGCGGACATCGCGGCGTTCGACGCCGTCCGGTCGAATTTTCTGCTCTACTGATGGCCGGACGTCGTGGATGGCCTACCATGTGCATGAGGGCCAACCGCTGGCCGTGCCGGAGCTTGCGCCGCGTGATCCATCGACGCGACGTGACCCGGACCGAGCCGTCTCGGAGACCACATGGCGACGATTGGGGACGTTTTCCAGGACGCGCTGAAGAGCGTGTACGACCCGGCGGTGTTGTCCTTTGCACTCGCCTGCGGCTTCATCGCACTGGCCATTTGCCTGCTCGACTGGGTGGGAACGCTACTGCTGGGCCGCTCCAGCCTTCTGGGAGTCGGCTTCGGCGGCTGGCGCACCTTCCAGTCGATCCTGCTGTGGGGTGTCGGAGCCGTGCTGGGCGCCTATCTCGGAGGTCTGGTGCAACTGTTCGATATAGAGAGCATCAACGCGCGGGTCATAGTTGGAATCGGCTGGCCGACCGTGCTGCCGCGGCTCCTTTCGATGGCTTCCGGAGGCACACCGGAAGTAGAGCAGGACGAAGAGGAGGATATGCGATGAATCTGATCGAAAGCCTGCTCGGATACCGGAGCCTCTCGAGTGAGCTCGAGATCCGTGAGAGCATCATGAAGTCGAGAAGCTACGATTCGTCGAGCGAATCGTTGGATGACGCGAGTAGTCTCCTGATTTTCGAAACCTCCAGACAGCACACTTGGCTGGTCGCAACCGGCGAACGCCTGTACTTCATCCTCGACGACGTTCGGAAACCGGCACCTCAGATCAAGCGCGCGGTCCGGAGAGGCGACTTGAAGGCCAGACCAGACGGTACAGTCGCGGTCGACACCCGGCCGAAATCGACCGGTACCGGCCTTGTCGACGTAGGCCTCAGACGGCGCGGCTGGCTCTACAGCAAGGATCTCTTTTCTTCCGAACGACGGATCGAACACGCAATAGACGAGCTTCTCGGGGCCGCGGCGGGGGCTGCAATCCCTGCCGACAATCGAACAGGCGCCGTGGCTCGCACATGACGGTCAGCCGTGTGCTCGCCGACCTGGCCGACGCACGGCTGGAAGCGGAGATTCCATGGAAGGCGTGGGGCGCGGCGTGCCTCCGCTGCCGACCATCGCCGACGCGGCGGCGCGCCTGCGGGACGGCCGGACGACGGCGGTCGAGCTGGTCGAGCGCTGCCTCGACGCCATCGCACGCCGGGACGGCGAGCTGAACGCCTTCATCACGGTCACCGACGACGACGCCCGCGCCGCGGCGGCGCAGGCGGACCGCGAGCGGGCAGCCGGCCGGCCGCTCGGGCCGCTGCACGGCATTCCCGTCTCGGTCAAGGACCTGCTCGACCTGCGCGGCCTGCCCACCACCGCGGCCTCCCGCGCGCGGGCCGGACACCGGGCGGCGTCCGACGCCCCCGCGCTGGCCGCCCTGCGCCGGGCCGGCGTGATCTTCATCGGCAAGTGCAACCTGCACGAGTTCGCGTTCGGCACGACCGGCGCGGACTCGGCCTTCGGGCCCACGCGCAATCCGCACGCGCCGGCGCATGTCGCCGGCGGGTCGAGCAGCGGGTCGGCCGTATCGGTCGCGGCAGGCATGGCGCTGGCGTCCGTCGGCACCGACACGGGCGGCTCCATCCGCATCCCGGCCGCCGCCTGCGGCGTGGTCGGTCTCAAGCCGACCTTCGGCGAGCTGTCGTGCGACGGCGTGGTGCCCCTGGCGCCGACCCTCGACCACCTGGGGCCGCTCGGCCTGACCGTCGACGACGTGGCCGCCGTCTATCGCGCGCTGGCGGGCGGCGGCGCGGCGGTGGTAGCGGCAGGCGGCGGCGGCGACGGCGGGGCGATCCGGATCGGCCTGCCCCGCCGGTACTTTCTCGACCTGCTCGACCCGGCGGTCCGCACCGCGTTCGAGGCGGCCCTCGACCGCCTGCGCGCCGACGGCGCCGAGCTGGCCGCGGTCGACATCCCGCACGCGCCGGAGATCCACTGGACCTACCGGCACACTCAACTGCGCGAGGCCTACGCCGCCCATGCCGCGACGCTGGCGGCGCGGGGCAACGACTACTCGCCAGCCGTGCGCCAACGGCTCGAGCTGGGCCGCTCCGTGAGCCCTGCCGACTATGCTCGGGCGCAGGAGCTCCGCGAGACGCTGCGCCGCGAGGTGGATGCGGCGCTGGCCGGCTGCCACGCGCTCGCACTGCCGACGCTCGCGATTCCCGCGCCGCGGCTTGGCGCCGAGGAGGTGGCCGTCGGCGACCGGACGATCGACGTGCGGAGCGTGACGCTGCGCCTGACCCAGTTGTTCAATCTGACCGGCCACCCGGCCGTCTCGATCCCCTGCGGGACCACCCCGGACGGGCTGCCCTGCGCCGCCCAGCTCGTCGGCCGGCGGGCCGCAACCGCGCAGTTGCTCGAGCTGGCGTCGCGCTGCGAAGCCGTGGTCAGGGGTTGAGGGGCGGGCGGCGACCGGCCGGATGCGCCCGATCAGGTGAGCTTGCCGCGCAGATCCTCGTAGCCGCCGCCGGCCGTCGCCGACTGCTCGACCGGCAGCCCGGCCTGCACCCAGCCCTCGGCCAGCACCTCGCCGGTGCGCGGGTCGCGGGCGCCGCCGTAGCCGCCCTGCACGTTCGCGACGTCGGCGTAGCCGGCCGCGGCCAGCACCTGCGCCGCCCGCGCCGAACGGCCGCCCATCTGGCAGCCGATGAGGAGCCGTGTCTCCGGCGGGTAGTTGGCCTGCATCACGGCCAGGAACTCCGGGTTGGGCAGCATCTGACCGGTTGCCGGGTCGCGGTGCAGGAGCGGGACGTTGTGCGCGCCCTGCGCATGGCCGCTCTCGTACTCCGGCACCGAGCGCACGTCGACGTAGGTGTATCCCTCGCGCGACTGCAGCTCGAATGCGGTCCTGACGTCCACGTTCTTGAGGCCCATCGTTCCCCCCGGCGACGTTCTCCATAGTAGCATTCCACGCTGACGCTCCCGCCCCCGGGACCTGCCCATGCTCGCGCGCCTCTTCTACGCCTGGGAACGTTGGCTCGCCGCCCGCACCACGGACCGCGTCGTGCGCGGATTCGAGTGGGGAGCCGACTGGCTCGACGATCGGCGCGGCCCCGCGGCCGCGCCGCACGACGAGCTGCGCGACTGGTCGGCCCGGATGGTGGCCGACTCGGACCGCTTCTTTCACGCCCCCGCCACCGACGGCTACGAGCTGCGCGGCAACGCGCTCAGCTTCCCCAGCGCGTTCCGCACGCCGCACCCCGAGAACAACACGGTCCACGCGCTGTACTTTCCCGCGGCCGGGCGCGCCGCCGGGCGCCGCGCGGTCGTGGTGCTTCCGCAATGGAACGCCGATCCCGGCTCGCACGTCGCGCTGAGCCGGCTGATTGCGCGCGCCGGCATCAGCAGCCTGCGGCTCAGCCTGCCGTACCACGACCGGCGCATGCCGCCGGAGCTCCAGCGCGCCGACTACATCGTCAGCGCCAATCTGGGGCGCACGCTCCAGGTATGCCGCCAGGCGGTGCTCGACGCGCGGCGCGCCGTGCACTGGCTGAGCGGGCGCGGCTACGAGCGGATCGGCATCCTCGGGACCAGCCTGGGCTCCTGCCTGGCCATGCTCACGGCCGCGCACGAGCCGCGCATCCGCGCCGCCGCGCTCAACCACATCTCCCCGTACTTCGCGGACGTGGTGTGGAGCGGGCTCTCGACCGCCCACGTCCGCGCCGGGCTCGACGGCCATATCGATCTCGACCGCCTGCGCCGGCTGTGGCTGCCGATCAGCCCCGAACCGTACGTCGGCCGCCTGCGGGACACGCAGGTGCTCCTGGTCTACGCCCGCTACGATCTCTCGTTTCCGGTCGGCCTGTCGCGCCGGCTGGTGGCCCGGTTCCGGCGCTGCGGGGTACCGCATCGGGCGTTCGTGCTGCCGTGCGGCCACTACACCACCGGCATCGCCCCGTTCAACTGGCTGGACGGCTACGTCCTGGTGCGCTTCCTGGCGCGGACGCTGTAGGAGGCTGAAGACTCCCGGCCCGCGGTCAACCGGCGGGCCATTCGACGGGATCGCCGAAGCCCAGGCCGGCCAGCTCCCCCAGCACGTCCGGCCGGGAGCCGACCACCACGGCGAGCAGCTCGTCGGGCCGCAGGTGGCGCTGCGCCGCGCGCAGGACGTCGTCGGCACCGACCGCCATGATGCGCGGCACGAACCGGGTGTAGTGGTCGTCGGGGAGCCCGTGCAGCGCGATCCGGACCCCGGCGCGTGCAACCTGGAAGGCGGTCTCGAAGCTGCGGGGGAAGCCGCGCGTCAACGCCGCCCGGGCCGTCTCGAGCTCGCGCGGCGACGGCGGCCGCGGGCCCCGCACCTCCGCGATCTCGCGCACCGCCTCGCGCAGCGCGTCCAGGGTGGCCGCCGTCTGCACGCCGACCTGCAGGGAGAACGGCCCGCGTCCGACGCGCCAGTCGAACGCCGTCCGGGCGCCGTAGGTGTAGCCCTTCTCCTCGCGCAGATTCAGGTTGACGCGGCTGACGAACTGTCCGCCGAGCACCATGTTCAGCACGCTCAGCGCGTAGTAGTCGGGCGCAGTGCGCGGAACGCCGGCGTGGCCGAGACGGATCTCGGACTGCACGGCGCCCTCGCGCTCGGCGAACACCATGCGCTGGGTGACGGGCGGCGGCTCCGGCGGCGGCCCCTCCGGCAGCGATCCCCCGTCGGCGAGGGAGCCGTCGTCCCACGCCCGCGCGGCCTCGGCAAGCAACGTCTCGGGAGCCAGGTCGCCGACGGCCACGAGCGTCCAGGGCACGCGCAGGTACCGGCGGCGGTGAAAATCGGCCACCTCGGCCGGTCCCAGCGCGCGCAGCGCGGCCTCGGTCCCGACGGCCGGGTGTCCGTACGGATGCGACCCGTACAGGGCTTCCACGAACACCCGATCGGCGACGGCCGCGGCCGAGCGCCGCAACTGCCGGATGCGGTTGATACGGAGCTCGCGCACGCGCGCGACATCGGCCGCATCGAAGCGCGGGCGCACCGCAATCTCGAACAGCAGCCGCAGCCCCTCCCGCGCGTGCCGCGACAGCGTCGTGAGCCCGACGACCGTCGCGTCGCTCCACACCTCGGTGCTCAGCCGCCCCCCGATGCGCATCAACGCCCGGTGCAGCTCGACGTCGGAGCGCGCGGCGCTGCCCTCGTCGAACAGATCCGCCGTCAGCGCCGCGAGGCCCGGCCGGTCGGGCGGATCCGCCGCGGCGCCGACCGGTAGCAGCAGCAGGAGCGTCAGCACCGGCGCCCGGTGGTGGCCCGCCGCCCGTACCTGCACGCCGTTGCTCAACGTCGCGCGCTCGAACACGGGCAGGCTGAACCCCGGGTCGGGGCCGACGGCGGGCAGACGCGTGCGATCGACCACTCCCAGGAGCCTACCGCGGATGCACCCGCTTGGAATCCGGCAGGGCGGCGTCGGTCCGGCCTTCCGGCACGACGCTCAGCGCGACCCGGCCGGCGGGGTTCAGGAAGGTGTCGACCGCCTGTCTGACCGCGTCCGGCGTCACGCCCGCATACCGCGCGCGGTCGGTCGGGCCGTAGCCCGGATCGCCCGTGAGCACGTTGTAGGCGTTGAGCTGATCGGAGCGGCCGCCGAACCCGCCCACGGTCTGCACCTGGTAGACGAAGTCGGCCTCCAGATTCGTCCGCGTCCGCTGCACCTCGTCGGCCGCGGGTCCGTCGGTCCGCAAGGCCGCCAGCTCGCCGGCGATGACCGCCTCGAGCTCGGCCAGGTCGTGCCCGGGCGCCGCCGTGGCGACGATGCCGAAGCTGCTCGACAGCTCGTGCGAGCTCTGACCGGCGCTGACGTCCGTGGCAATCTGCCGGTCGTGCACGAGGGCGCGGTACAGCCGGGACGACTTGCCGCCGCCGAGAATCTCGGCCAGCAGGTCGCACTCCGCATCGCCCGGCGCGTAGAGCGGCGGGGTGCGCCAGGCGAGGTACAGGCGCGGCAGCTCGACGCGATCGACCAGTAGCGGGCGCCGCTCGCCAGTCGGTGCGGATTCCGCCGGCAGCGCCGGGGGCGTGGGCCGCGGGCCGGCCGCGAGGCCGCCGAAATGGCGGCGGACCGCCTCGAACGCGGCGCCGGTCCGGACGTCGCCGGCAATCGCCAGGGACGCGTTGGCCGGGTGATAGTAGGCGGCGAAGAACGCCTTGACGTCCGCCAGCCCGGCCGCGCGCACGTCGTCGGGATCGCCGATCGTCAGCCAGTGGTACGGGTGCCGCGGCGGGTACAGCGCCGCCATGAGCGCGACGGGCACGAGGCCGTAGGGCCGGTTCTCGTAGTTCTGGCGCCGCTCGTTGAGCACCACCTCACGCTGCGTCTCGAACTTCTCCGCGGTGAGGGCCGGCAGGAGAAAGCCCATCCGGTCGGACTCCATCCACAGCGCGCGTTCGAACGCCGGGGACGGCACGACCTCCCAGTAGTTGGTGCGATCGGTGTTCGTCGACCCGTTCAGCGTGCCGCCGATCTCCTGCAGCGGAGAGAAGTAGCTGCTGTCGTGATGCGCCGACCCCTCGAACATCAGATGCTCGAACAGGTGCGCGAACCCGGTGCGCCCGGGCCGCTCGTCCTTGGACCCGACGTGATACCACAGGTTGACGGCGACGAGGGGGCAGCCGTGGTCCTCGTGCACGATCACGTCGAGCCCGTTGTCGAGCGTCGCCTTTTCGTAGTCGATCTGCACGGCCGTTACTCGCCGACCAGCTGGATGACCAGCTCGCGCGTGCGCGCCCGCGTGTCGCACTCCACGAGCACGAGCTGCTGCCAAGTGCCGAGCGCCAACTCCGAATCGCTGAAGGGGATGGCGATGGACGGACCCAGCAGCGCCGCCCGCACGTGGCTCGATCCGTTGTCGTCGCCCCACCGCTCGTGGTGGGCGTAGGGGCCGTCGCGCGGCGCGAGCTGTGCGAGCAGGCGGTTGAAGTCCGCCACGGCGCCCGGCTCGAACTCGATCGTGGTGATCCCCGCGGTCGAGCCGACGACGGCCACCGTCGCGACGCCGGCCGTCAGGCCCGATCCGGAAACCGCCGTCGCCACCTCCGCGGTGACGTCGTGCACGTCACCCTGACCGGCCGTCTGAATCCGGCGTCGGACCGTCGTCACCATCGGTTGCGCGAGCGGGCACGTCAGCCCGGGACGGGCAAGCCATTGTAGCAGTCCGCCGAGCAGGGAATCCGACCCGGCATGACGCCGCCCCCGCAGGGTGCTAGCATGGAAGAAGGTGCTCCCGAACATCGCCAGGCGCCTGCCGGCAATCGGGCTTCCCCTCCTCCTGCTGGTGTTGCTCGCGAGCCCGGCGGGCGCGCAGGCCACGCTCCGCTACGACGCCCCGGGCGGCTGGATCGCGGTCGAGCCGGACTCGCCCGCCCGCGTCGCCCAGTTCGTGCTGCCGCGCGCCGCCGAGGACGCGGAGGACGCCGAGTGCACCGTCTTCTACTTCGGCGGCGAAGGCGGGGCCGTGGAGCTGAACCTCGAGCGTTGGACCAACCAGATGCTGCAGCCCGACGATGGTCCGTCCGCCGACGTGGCGACGACCAGCCGCTTCGAGATGGGGGGCATGCAGATCACGCTGCTCGACGTGCCGGGGATCTTCGCGGCCGAGGTCCTGCCCGGCTCCCGGATGCGGTACTACAAGCGCGGGTTCCGGCTGAAGGCGGCCGTGGTGGAGACGCCGAGCGGTCCGTTCTTCTTCAAGCTGACCGGCCCGGAAACCACGGTCATCCGCTGGGAGCCGGCCTTCACGGCCCTGATCGACAGCGTCCGATACGAGTGAGCGAGCCCCGCTACCACGAACGGCTGGCCGGCATACGGGACGCCTTTCCCGCGCCGGTCTCGGACCGGATGCGCGACGCGTACTTCGTCTTCTCGATCATGCGGGCCCTCGACCAGATCGACGACATGAAGTCCGAGGTGCCGCTGCTCGGCCGCCCGCAGCAGCTCGACTATGCCGCGGCGGAGCAGGCGACGCTGGCCGAGGAGGGAAGCAGCGTGGAGGACGTGGCGCGCCAGCTCGTCGGCAGGCTCGAAGGCATGCCGATCTGGGGGCATCCGCGGACCCAGATCAACGTCGTGCCGCCGCCGTCGATCCCCAGCGTCATCGGGGCGCTGCTGCCGGCCATCTACAACCCGAACCTGGTGTCGGACGATACGTCGTACGGCCTCGCCCTGACCGAGACGGCCGTCGCCGCCATGACCTCCAGCCTCGTCGGCTACGACCCGGCGCGCTCGGCCGGCATCTTCACCTTCGGCGGCACGGGCACCACGCTCTACGGCGCCCGCCTCGGCATCGAGAAGGCGTTTCCCGACGCGATGGACAACGGCATCCGCGGCGACGGCGTCATTCTGGCGTCGGAGCAGAGCCACTACTGCCGGCTGAACGTCGCCGGCTGGCTCGGCCTCGGCGAGAAGCAGGTCCTCGGGGTGCCGACGCACCTCCAGAACGACGTCCGCATCGACCGGCTCGAGACCGCGGCCCGCGCGGCGCTCGACGCAGGGCGGCGGATCGTGACGCTCGTGGCGACGATGGGCACCACCGACGCCTTCGGGGTCGACGACCTCGACGCCATCGTCGACCTCCGCGACCGGCTGGTGGAGGACTACGAGCTCGACTACACGCCGCACGTCCACGCCGACGCGGTCATCGGCTGGGCCTGGTCCGTCTTCAACGACTACGACTTCGAGCGCAATCCCCTCGGGTTCCGTCCCCGCACCGTGCGCGCGCTGGCGGCCGCGGCGCGCCGCATCTCGAAGCTGGCGCGCGCCGACTCGATCGGCATCGACTTCCACAAGACCGGCTTCACGCCGTACATCTCGAGCCTGTTCCTGGCCCGCGACCGGGACGACCTGCAGCTGCTGGTCCGCGGCCGGGACCAGATGCCCTACCTGTTTCAGAGCGGCGAGCGCCATCCCGGCGTCTACACGCTGGAGACGTCGCGGGGCGGCGGCGGCGTGCTCTCCGCCTACGCCAACCTGCACCTGTTCGGCCGGGCCGGCCTGCGCGTCCTCCTCGGCCACCTCGTGGAGATGGCCGAGCTGCTCCGCGAGCATCTCGAAGGGCACGACTCGACCACGGTGCTCAACCACGACGCCGTCGGGCCGGTCACCGTCTTCCGGGTCTACCCCGACGGCGTCGACACCTGGACCATCAAGGACCGCGAGCGGACAGACCCCGCGGCGCGCGCCGACCTGCTGCGCCACAACGACTACAACCGGCGCCTGTTCCGCTACCTCTACGACCGCGCGATGCAGGGCGACGGGGTGCACATCTCGATGACCGACTGCTACCGCCACACGGACTACGGCGAGCCCATGGTCGGCCTCAAGAGCTTCATGCTCTCGCCGTTCATCGACGAGGAGCACGTCGAGCGCCTCGTCGGCGACATCCTCCAGGCCCGGCAGGCGATCACCCCGGACGCGTGACGCCGATTGCGCCCCTCACAGCGCGTCGAGCGCGGGGTGCAGCGTGTGCCAGCGGGTGGCGCGCTCGTAGGCGCGGGCGGCCTGGAGCAGGGTGGACTCGTCGTGGAGACGGCCCGTCAGCATCAGGGCGACCGGCAGGCCGCCGCTGAAGCCGGCCTTCAACGCGAGGGCAGGATGCCCCGTCAGATTGGTCATCGTCAGGCTGGCGCTGAGCGTCGGGCTCACGAACAGATCGACCTGCTCGAGCAGCGCGTTCATCTCGCGCATCAGCAGCGTGCGGGCGCGCTGCGCACGGATGTACTCGACAGCCGGGATGAAACGCGAAGCGCGGAAGACGTTCGGCCAGGCGTCCGGGCCCTGCTCGGTGAGCTGGTCGAGCCCGCCGCTGCGCGTCAGGTCGTCGAATGCCGCCGCGGCCTCGGCCTCGAGGATCAGCCGCAACGCCTCGGCCGGGAACTCGGGCAGTGCAATCGGCTCGAGCGTCACGCCCGCCCGGCGCAGATCGTCCAGCGCGGCCCGCAGCACGGCCCGGCGGGCTTCGGCGGCCCGCGCGTTCCGGAACAGCTCCCCCAGCGGCGGCCGCTCGAACTCGTTCGCGACGTAGCCGACGCGCAGGCGCGTCGGGTCGAACCCGGCGTCCCACTCGAACGGCGCGTCGACCACGGTGTCGTCCCGTCCGTCGGGTCCGTAGATGGCGTTGAACACCAGCACGCAGTCGTCCACGTTGCGGCACATCGGCCCGATCTTGTCCATGGTCCAGGTGAGCGCCATCGCCCCGTGCCGGCTGACGCGGCCGAACGTCGGGCGCAGGCCGGTGACCCCGCACGCGGCGGAGGGCGAGATGATGGAGCCCAGGGTCTCCGTGCCGAGGGCAAATCCCACCAGCCCGGCGGCGGTGGCGGCGCCGGATCCGGCGGACGAGCCGCTCGAGCCGCGCCCGGGCGCCCACGGGTTGCGCGTCATGCCCCCGAACCAGACGCTGCCGCGGGCCAGCGCGCCCATCGACAGCTTGGCCACGAGCACCGCGCCGGCCTCGGCCAGGCGCTCGACGACGGTCGCGTCCTCGTCGATCACCTGCTGCTCGTACGGCCGCGCGCCCCACGTCGTGCGGGCATCGCGCGTCGCGAACAGGTCCTTCGCGCCCCACGGGATCCCGTGCAGCGGCCCGCGGTACCGCCCGCCGGCGATCTCCCGGTCCGCCTCGGCCGCCTGCCGCAGCGCCGCGTCCTCCCTGAGCGTGACCACGCAGTTGAGACCGCCGCCGTAACGCCGCAGGCGGTCGAGGTACATCCGCGTCAGGTCGACCGAGGTCACCAGCCGGTCTTCGATGAGCCGCGACAGGGTCGTGACCGGCTCGAAGGCGAGCGCGTCGAGGCTCGCGGGGACGGCCCCACGCTCCGGGCGTGCGACCGGCAGCGCGGCGTGGGGCGTGGCCCGGCCCGCCGGGAGGCTGCCCGGCGGAGACGGCCGGAAGGCGAACGCCGGCGCGGCGTCGTGGGCGATGTCCACCTCCCGCAGCGCGGCGTACCGCCGCCGGTTGCGCGCGACGTCCGGGCGCATCAGGTTGCGCTGGCCGGCGGTGAACTCCAGGCCGGCGAGCGTGGCGGCGCTCGCCAGGATGTCGCCGGGCGCCTCCGGCACGCGCTGCCCGGCGGCGGCCGGCGGCGGCCACAGGCCGGCGGCGAGCGCCGCCGGCGACACCCGCAGGAGGTCGCGGCGGCGGAGACGGCGGGCAGCGGATCGTGGGCGGACTGGAAGCATGGGAGCACCTCGCGGGGCCGCGCCCCGCACTGCCGGACGCGGAGCGGTCAGGGCCGGGGTTCGGATTCGGCGCCGTTCGTCGAGGCGTACAGCCAGGCCAGGGCGCGCACCAGACCGACCGTCGTGCGCGCGAGCTGCTCGACGCGCGCCCGCAACGGCTCCGCCAGCTCGCCGTCCGCCTCGAAGTCATCCTTCACGGCGTAGACGAAGCGCGGGATGATCAGGCTGCGGAAGTCGAACATCAGGCTGTTCGCCAGGCCGATCGGCGACATGTAGCTGCTGCGGGCGCCGGCCGTGCACAGGAAGCCGACGGGCTTCTCGCTCCAGGCCGAGCCGGTCATCTCCACGAGGTTCTTGGCGGCCGCGTTCAGGTCGTAGTTGTAGACCGGCGACGCCACGAGCACCGCCGCGGCCCGCTCGATGCGGCCCGCGAGGGGCGCCACCGACGGATGCTCGTAGCTGCCGCCGCCGTCGCAGAACGGCAGCTCCCACTCCCGCAGATCGATCAGCTCGGCGTCGACGTCCAGCGCCCGCAGCGCGGTCCGGGCGGCGCTGGCCAGACGGTGGGAACGGCTCGCGGCGTTGAGCGAGCAGCTGACGACGAGCACGGAGAGCGGGCTGGCCGCGGGCATCGGGGATTGGTCCGCAGTATAGCCGGAACAGCCGGGGACGGAACATCGCGCGCCGTCGGTGCTACCATCAATCCGATGCAACGATTTGCGGCAATGGTGGCCGGCGTCGTCCTGGCGGGCGCCGCGACCTTCCCGGCGCAGGAAACCCTGCCGACGGCTGCGGCACCGGACGCCGCCGCGATCGCCGCTGCACCCCCGCTCGCAGAGATCATCGAGCGCATGCTCGAGCGCGCGGAGCGGCAGGACGAGAACGAGTCCGAGCTGCGCTACGAGTCGCGCATCGTCACGACGAGCGACCGCTTCGACGAGGCGGGCGCGGTCACGGAGACGGAGACGCGCGAGTACCGGCGGTACCCGCTCGAGGGCGAGCTCTACGAGGAGCTGATCGCCCGCGACGGGCGCCCGCTCGACGCCGGGCAGCAGCGCGACGAGCGCGAGAAGCGCGACGAGTTCATCCGCGAGGCCCGGGAGCGGGCGCGCGAGGGGGGCGGCCGGGCCGAGACGAACGACGAGCGCCAGGTCCGCCTCGGCCCGGAGCTCCTCGGACGCTACGAGGCCTCCATTGTCGGCGTCGAGACGGTCGCCGGCGAGCCGTGCTGGGCCATCGCCTTCACGCCGCGCGAGGGCAGGCTGCCCGAGAACACGCGCATCGACAAGGCGCTGAACCGGTCGAGCGGCACGATGTACGTGGTCCAGAGCGACTACGGCGTCGCGCGGGTCGAATTCCGGATGGACGCGCCGGTGCGCTACCTGTTGGGGCTGGCGACGCTCAACCAGGCGGTGGGCAGCCTCGACTTCGAGCGCGTCGAGCCCGACGTGTGGCTCCCGAAGCTGTACAACTTCCGCATGGAGCTGCGCATCTTCTTCAGCACGCGGCGCCAGCAGGTAGTCCGCGAATGGGTCGAGCGACAGCTTCTGGGCCAGGAGTCCGCGTCGTAGACGGGCGGCGACTCCTGGCGGATTGGTCGGGCGGCAAGCGGAGCCGGAGGCGACGTTGTCCGGGCTAGCCGCGCCGTCCCGGCGCCGGCCGACGACCGCGAGTCAGCTGCTGCCAATCGGCGCCATCGTGGCGGCGGCGGTCGCGCTCGGGGCGGCCGCCGCGCTCACGCGCGAGCCGCTGACGCCGGAGGACCAGGTCGCCAACCGGCCGATCCAGGTGTCGAGCGACGGGTTCGTATCGTCGGCGACGTGCAAGGCCTGCCATCCCTCCCAGTACGACACCTGGTACGGCTCGTATCACCGGACGATGACCCAGGTGGCCACGCCGCGGACCGTGCTCGCCGACTTCGACGGGGTGCGGGTCGACGACGTCCACGGCGAGCCGATGCGGCTGGAGCGGCGCGGCGACGAGTTCTGGGCCGAGTTCAACGACCCGGGCGGGGACGGACCCGAGCGCGAGCGCCCGCGGATCACGCGCCAGGTGGTGATGATCACCGGCTCCCACCACCAGCAGATCTACTGGTACGCCACCGGGCACGAGCGCGCCCTCAACGTGCTGCCGGGCGTCTACCTGATAGCCGACGACCGCTGGGCCCCGCGCAGCGCCGTGGTCCTGCACCCGCCGAACCAGGCGGTGTCGACCGTCGACGGCCACTGGAACGCGGTCTGCCTGGCCTGTCACACGACGTTCCCGCGGACCCGCTTCGATACGCCGTTCCTGTCCGAAGCCATCACCGCGCAGTCCGTCGACACGACGACCGCCGAGTTCGGCATCGCCTGCGAGGGCTGCCACGGCCCGGCCGCGGAGCACGTGCGGAAGCATCGGAACCCGCTGAGCCGCTACGGGAGCCACCTCGGCGATGGGCCCGATCCGACGATCGTGCTGCCGACCCGCCTCGACCCGCAGCGGTCGTCGCAGGTCTGCGGCCAGTGCCACAGCGTGTGGGAGTTCTACGACGCGGCCGGTGAGCGGCGGGCGAATGCGCAGGGCTTTCCGTACCGCCCGGGCGACGAGCTGCGCGAGACGCGCTTCCTGCCGCAGCCGACCGAGCAGCGGCGCTCGCCCGAGCTGGCGGCGTTCGTCGCGCGCGACCCGGCGTTCGTCACCGGCTCGTTCTGGCCCGACGGGATGATCCGCGTGTCGGGGCGCGAGTACAACGGGCTGATCGACTCGCCCTGCTTCCAGAACGCGGCCGACCTGGAGCGCGCCCTGTCGTGCTTCGCGTGCCACACGATGCACAAGGCGCCGGACGACCCGCGGCCGGTCGCCGAGTGGGCCGACACGCACCAGGTGTCGCCGGGCATGGACGGCAACGCCGCCTGCACGCAGTGCCACGCGGCCGTGGCCGACGACGTGGCGGCGCACACGCGCCATCCGCCGGAGTCGGCGGGCAGCACCTGCTACAACTGCCACATGCCGTACACGTCGTACGGCCTGCTCAAGGCCATCCGCAGCCATACCGTCAGCAGCCCGTCGGTCGCCGAGACCGTCGACGCCGGCCGGCCGAACGCCTGCAACCTCTGCCACCTCGACAAGACCCTGGCCTGGACGGGCGCGGCGCTGCAGGACTGGTACGACCTGCCCTCGCCGCCCTTGACCGAGGATGAACGGACGGTGGCGGCGGGCCTGCTGTGGGCCATGCGGGGCGATGCCGGCGAGCGGGCGCTGACGGCCTGGGCGCTCGGGTGGGCCCCGGCCCAGGCGGCGTCCGGCACGAGCTGGATGGTGCCGCACCTCGCCGAGCTGCTCAACGACCCGTACGAGGCGGTGCGCTACATCGCCTACCGCTCGCTGCGCACGCTGCCCGGCTACGCCGGCGTCGACTACGACTACGTGGCCAGCCGCGAAGACCGGGTCGCCGCCGCCCTGCCCATCCTGCGGGCCTGGCAGGACAGCACCCTGTCCCGGCGCCGGCGCGAGCCCGAGCTGCTGGTCGATGCCGACGGCCGGCTGCGGATCGACGAGTTCCGGCGGATCCTCCACCAGCGCGACAACCGGCCGTTGTTCCTGAGGGAGTAGTGCCAGCCGACGGCAGCAATCCGCTCGGCTACGCCCGCCGCCACCTGCGCTTCGGCTGGTGGTCGCTGCTCGTCTTCCTGACCCTCGGCTTCGTCCTCGAGCTGCTGCACGGGTTCAAGGTGCCGCTGTACCTGGACGTCTCGAACGAGACGCGGCGGCTGATGTGGACCCTCGCCCACGCCCACGGCGGCCTGCTCGCCCTGATCCACATCGTCTTCGGCCTCTGCCTGCGCGTCGCGCCGGAGCTGGCGTCGCGCCGGCTGCCGGCGACGTCGGCCTGTCTCATCGGGGCGAGCGTCCTGCTGCCGGGCGGCTTCTTCCTGGGCGGGGTTGCCTTCTACAGCGGCGATCCGGGGCTCGGCATCCTGCTGGTCCCGGCCGGCGGCGCGCTGCTCGCCACCGCGATCTACGGCGCCGCGCGCGCCTGCGCGGCCATCGACGGGACGCCGCCCGGCCAGGGCGGCGGAGGCAAGCGCCAGCGGCGATAGGCCTAGGAGTCTGCGCAGTAGAACCATGCAGACTCCGCAAGGCGCGCACGGCGCGCCTCGGCGGGAGCGGCGCGGGGCGCAGGGGTCCCCGCAAGCTGACGCCGGGGGTTCGGGGCGCAGCCCCGTTTGATTGAAGCCAGGGAGTCCGCGCCGCGGGACACGCGGACTCCTGCGTGGCGGTTGGGCGCCAGGCGGAGCTGCAGGGCGCGGCTCAGCTCCCGGCGTTGCCGCCGAGCCCCGTCACCGCGCCTGCGGCACGAAGATGTCGCGGGCCGGCATCTCGACCGCCGGCAGCGTCGCCGCGTCCATCACCGCACCGCGCGCGATGATCCCGTTCTCGGCGAGAATCCAGGCCACCAGCCCGTAGACCTCGTCCGGCTGCAGCGTGCCGGGCGCGTCCGACGGCATCGCCCGCAGGATGTAGTCGTAGAGCGTCGTGGCGTACGGCCAGTAGTTGCCGACGGTGAACCGCACGTCGTCGCCGTCGCCGCGCCACGCCTCGTAGCGCGGGCCGAACGGCGGCGTGCTCTCCGGTTCGTAGCCCACGAGCGGGTCCGCCACGCCGCCCTCCCCGGCCGCGCCGTGGCACGAAGCGCACTCGCGCGCATAGATCGGCGCGCCGCTCGCGGCCGTGCCCTCGCCCGCCGGCAGGCCCGCGCCGTCGGGCCTGACGTCGATGTCCCAGACGGCGATCTCCGCCTCGGTCGCCGGCCGGCCGAAGCCGTACCGCTCGGGGGTCGCGGCCGCCTGGCTCCCGCCCGACGCCTGCGCCGCCACCCGGCCCGCGCCCGCCGGGCCGGCCCCGCCCGCCAGCAGCACGGCGATCGGCAGCGCCGCGGCGAGCGTCCGCCAGCTCGTCAGGCGTCCCACGGCGGCTCCTCCCGGTAGACGACGCGCCCGCCCGGCTCGACCCGCCAGGCCGTGATCGGGTTGAGGTGATAACGCCGCGCCCGCCGCCCGCGCGCAGCGCGCAGCGCGGCCCGCGTCGGCTGCACGTAGCCGCTGTCGTCGGTCGCCCGGCTCATGATCTCGGCCGCCCCGCCGTCCCAGCGCCACAGGTGCCGGAAGCGCGTGTGCGCCTGCCGCAGCACCGGCTCCTGGAGGCGCGCCGCCTGCCAGCTCCGGCCGCCGTCCGTGCTGACGTCGACCTGCGCAATCGTGCCGCGGCCCGACCACGCGATGCCGCGGATCTCGATCCAGCCCGGCTCGACCACGTCGGGATACGCGGGCGACGTGATGATCGAGCGCGCGTCGAAGACGAAGCTGAACTGGCGGGCCGTGCCGTCAGGCAGCGGATCCGTGTACTTGGACGTCTCCTCGCGCGTCATGAACGGCCGGTCGCCCAGCTCCAGGCGCCGCAGCCACTTGACGTTCGAGTTGCCCTCCCAGCCCGGCAGCAGCAGCCGCGCCGGATAGCCCTGCCCCGGCCGCAGCGCCTCGCCGTTCTGGGCGTAGGCGATCAACGCGTCGTCCCACGCCTTCTCCATCGGGACGCTGCGGGTCATCACCGCCGCGTCCTGCCCCTCGGCCAGGAACCACGCGGCGTCCGGCCTGGCGCCCACTTCCCGGAAGAGGGTCGCGAGCGAGACGCCCGTCCATTCGGTCGTGGAGGTCATGCCGCACACGTTCTCCGGCTTCGTCTCCGGCCCGGCCTCCTGCGGATAGTTGCCCGAGCACTCGAGGAAGCAGATGCGCGACGTGGCCGGGAAGCGCTTGAGGTCGTCGAGCGTGAGCACCGTCGGCCGCTCCACGAGGCCGTGGATCAGCAGCCGGTAGTCGGCGGGGTCGATCGCCGGAATGCCCCCGTGATGCCGCTCGAAGTGGACGTCCGACGGCGTGATGATGCCGTGCAGGTCCTGCAGCGGCGTGCGCGACACGGCGCCCCTCACGGCGCCCCGCACCAGCGGCTCGTGGGGCGAGCGCGCGCCGAGCGCGCTCGCCGGCGCCCCGGGCAGCTTCGTCGTGTCGCTCCCCTGCGCGAGGGCCCGGCCGCCGACCGGCGCGAGCGCCGCCGCCCCGATGGTGCCGGCCGCGCCAGCCAGCAGATCCCGACGGGTGACTGTCTTCGCCATGATCCCTCCCCCGTGAGACGCACGACCCACCGGCGCCGCTCAGGAGGATGCCGCCGCGCGGCATCCTCCTCGGCAAGTATATGATGCCGCCACGACGCCGCAACCGCGCCCACCGCACCATGAGCGACACGACGAGCAACACCGACCTGAACTGGATCGCGAACTACATCTGGGGCATCGCCGACGACGTCCTGCGCGACCTGTACGTCCGCGGCAAGTACCGCGACGTGATCCTGCCGATGACCGTCCTCCGCCGGCTGGATGCGGTGCTCGAGCCGAGCAAGCAGGCAGTGCTCGACGCGCAGGCCCTGCTCGACGCGGCCGGCATCGTCGAGCAGAAGGCGGCGCTGCGGGCGGCGGCAGGACAGGCGTTCTACAACACGTCGAGGTTCACGCTGCGCGACCTGCGCGCCCGCGCCAACCGCCAGCAGCTCAGGGCCGATTTCGAGGCGTACCTCGACGGCTTCTCGCCCAGCGTGCACGACATCCTGGACAACTTCGAGTTCCGCAACCAGATCCCGCGGCTCTCCAAGGCCGACGCCCTCGGCACGCTGATCGAGAAGCTCACCTCGCCCGACGTCAACCTCAGCCCGGAACCGGTGAAGAACACCGACGGCTCCGTGCGGCATCCCGGCCTGGACAACCACGGCATGGGCTCGATCTTCGAGGAGCTGGTCCGGCGCTTCAACGAGGAGAACAACGAGGAGGCCGGCGAGCACTGGACGCCGCGGGACGCGGTGCGCCTGATGGCCAGGCTCGTCTTCCTGCCCGTCGCCGACGAGATCAAGTCCGGCACCTACCTGCTCTATGACGGCGCCTGCGGCACCGGCGGCATGCTGACCGTGGCCGAGGAGACGCTGCGGCAGCTCGCGGACGAGCACGGCAAGCACGTCTCCACACACCTCTACGGACAGGAGATCAACGCCGAGACCTACGCCATCTGCAAGGCCGACCTGCTGCTGAAGGGCGAGGGCGAGGCCGCCGACAACATCGTGGGCGGCCCGGCGCACTCCACGCTCGCCAACGACGCCTTCCCGTCGCGCGAGTTCGACTTCATGCTCTCGAACCCGCCCTACGGCAAGAGCTGGAAGACCGACCTCGAGCGCATGGGCGGCAGGAGAGACATGCGCGACCCGCGCTTCGTCATCGAGCACGCGAGCGACCCCGAGTACTCCCTGGTCACCCGCTCCAGCGACGGCCAGATGCTCTTCCTGGCCAACAAGCTCTCGAAGATGAAGCAGGACACGCCGCTCGGCAGCCGCATCGCCGAGGTGCACAACGGCAGCTCGCTGTTCACCGGCGACGCCGGCCAGGGCGAGAGCAACATCCGCCGCTGGATCATCGAGAACGACTGGCTGGAGGCCATCGTCGCCCTCCCGCTCAACATGTTCTACAACACCGGCATCGCCACCTACGTCTGGGTGCTCACCAACCGCAAGCCCGAGCACCGCAAGGGCAGGGTCCAGTTGATCGACGCCACGAAGTGGTTCCAGCCCCTCCGCAAGAACCTCGGCAAGAAGAACTGCGAGCTCGGCGACGACGACATCGCCCGCATCTGCGACACGTTCCTCGCCTTCGAGGAGACCGAGCAGAGCAGGATCTTCGACAACGCCGCGTTCGGCTACTGGAAGGTGACGGTCGAGCGGCCGCTGCGCATCGAGGGCGCCGACCCGAACCGCGTCTACAAAGCCGCCGACATCAAGAAGCTGAAAGAGACCGGCAACCGGAGCGAGGACGCGCCGCCGATCGTCCGGAAGATCCACAAGCGGGGCACGGAGGCCGATCCCCTGCGCGGACTGTTCGCGGCCACCGTCGACGGCCGACCGGCCGTCTTGGAGTACGAGCCGGACACCGACCTGCGCGACACCGAGCAGATCCCGCTCCAGGAGGAGGGCGGCATCGAAGCGTTCCTGCGGCGCGAGGTGCTGCCGTACGCAGCCGATGCCTGGTACCAGGGCGACAGCGTCAAGACCGGCTACGAGATCAGCTTCACGCGCTACTTCTACAAGCCGAAGCCGATGCGACCGTTGGCGGAGATCCGGGCTGATATTCTGGCGCTGGAGAGGGAGACGGAGGGGCTGTTGGCGGAGATTCTGGGCCACGGTGAACCGGCCTCGACGTGATGAAGACGAGCGCAACGGGAGCGGGCAGTGACTGACAATCCATCGGCGGAGTCGCGAGCGCGGCCAGCGGAGATCATCTTCGAGGTCACGGAAGCAGTCGAAGGCGGGTACGACGCCAGGGCGCTCGGATACAGCATCTACACGCAGGGACAGAACTGGAACGATCTGAAGGAAATGGCGAGAGACGCCGTACTCTGCCACTTCGATGAGGACGGCGCGCCGCGCGTGATCCGCCTGCATCTCGTCCGGGAAGAGGCCATCGCGGTATGAAGCTGCCCCGCGACCTCTCGGGCACGGAGGTCGCCCGGCGGCTCGCCCGTCACTACGGCTACCGCGTGACGCGGAGCCAGGGCAGCCACATGACCGTGACGCTGACGGCGGAAGGTGACCAGCATCAGGTGACCGTACCGCGGCATCGGGACGTGCGGATCGGCATGCTGGACGCGATGGAGACAGTACTCGATCCCCTTTCCGGTTGATGTGATGGCCGCCGAGCTCAAGCCGTACCCGGCCCACAGGGACTCCGGGGTAGAGTGGTTGGGTGAAGTGCCGGCGTATTGGGAGGTACGGCGGCTTCGCACGATCGCCGAGATGCGAGTCAGTAACGTCGACAAGCACTCAAGAGACGGCGAACGGCCGATACTCTTGTGCAACTACGTGGATGTCTACAAGACTGAC
The DNA here is from genome assembly GCA_965222265.1 of Vicinamibacterales bacterium. Classification (GTDB taxonomy): domain Bacteria; phylum Acidobacteriota; class Vicinamibacteria; order Vicinamibacterales; family UBA8438; genus JAAXGX01. The sequence goes on along the minus strand of CBDCTP010000003.1, from coordinate 959,539 downwards.
CGCATCCGCACCGGAATGCCGCTCATGACTGCGACAGCCGCGTCAGCAGAGATTGAGAGGTTCCGGCTGCGCCCGGGTGACGTGCTCATCACGAAGGACTCGGAGGCGTGCAATGATATCGGCGTGCCGGCTCTTGTCGAGGGAGCCTCAGATAACACGATCTGCGGCTATCATCTCGCACTGCTGCGGCCGTTCTCGGGCTGTGTCAGCGGCGGTTTCCTGTTTCGAGCGGTGCAGAGTTCGGCGGTTGCTTACCAGTTTCATATACACGCCAATGGGGTGACGAGGTACGGCCTCACGCACAACGCGATCAAGTCCGTATGGGTACCCCTTCCACCGCCGCCCGAACAGGCCGCAATCGTCCGCTGCCTCGACTACGCCGACCGGCGCATCCGGCGCTACATCCGCGCCAAGCAGGAGCTGATCGCGCTGCTAGAGGAGCAGAAGCAGGCCATCATCCACCAGGCCGTCACAGGCCAGATCGACGTCCGAACCGGCCGGCCGTATCCGGCGTACAAGTCCTCTGGGTTGGACGAGCTGGGGGACGTACCTGAGCATTGGGAAGTTGTTGCCTTGAAGCGGCTCTTGACACAGCTCATAGATTGTGAGCACAAAACAGCCCCCTCCGTGTCGGCGGGCGATCACTACGTCGTTCGAACAACCGCCGTGCGCGCGGGCACTATCCATTGGGATGGCACGTATTGTACGGATGGCGCGTCGTACATGGAGTGGACAAGACGCGGTGTTCCTCAGGTTGGAGATGTCATTTTCACACGCGAGGCTCCAGCGGGAGAGGCTTGTCTCGTACCAGGAGGTCGTCGTGTTTGCCTCGGGCAGCGGACGGTTCTGCTGAGGCCCCGACCAACACTATACGACCCGGCGTTTCTGGTTCACATGATATACGGAGGACCTCCGCGGATTCACGTACAGGCGGCGTCTCAGGGTTCGACCGTAGGGCACTTCAATGTAGATGACATCGGGCGCATGCCGGTGCTAGCTCCACCGTTAAAGGAACAAGGGGCAATCGTTCAAGTCCTCAAAGGACATACTGATGGAATCGATCATGCACGACACGTGTTGGAAGACGAGGTGAGACTCCTTCAGGAATACCGCACCCACCTGATCGCCGACGTCGTAACCGGCAAGCTCGACGTGAGGAACGCCGCGGCAGCACTGCCGGAGGTCGATCCCTTGGCTGCGGATGAGATACGACAAGGCGGGAAGGAGGCGGACGACGCGAGGGATAGCCGGAGGGAAGTAGTTGCGGCTGAGCGTAACGAGTCTGGGACCCCGACGCGCGATGCGGGCGGCGGAGGCGAGTTTCCGGAGGCAGGAGCGTGAGCGGACGGCGCACGTTGCAGACGTTGGAGCCGGTAGTGCTTCGGTGGGCGCGCGAGCGGGCGGGATACGGTCCGGAGACGCTCGCCTCAAGGATTGGGGTGAGACCGGATCGCGTTCTCGAGTGGGAGCGGTCGGGGAACATCAGCATCTCGCAGGCGGACCGCCTGGCTCGCCACACGCACACGCCGGTCGGTTTTCTCTACCTGCCGCAGCCGCCGGAAGACGACCTGCCAATACCGGATTTTCGCGCCGCAGGTGGCGTGAGACCGGCGCGTCCGAGCCCGGATCTCCTCGAAACTGTGTATCTCATGGCGCGCCGACAGGCCTGGATGCGCGATGAACTGATTGAGGACGGCGCAGATCCGTTGTCCTTCGTCCGCTGCTGCGGCGTGGATTCGACGCCCGCGGAAGCGGCTAGGGCGATGCGAGAGCATCTGGAAATGCCGACCGACTGGGGCTCGCGGCAGCGTTCGTGGACTGAAGCGCTCCGCCACTTGCGGAACCGCGTCGAAGAACGCGGTGTCCTCGTAGCGTTCAACGGCGTCGTGGGCAACAACACGCAGCGAAAGCTCGACACGAGAGAGTTCCAGGGTTTCGCCCTGATTGACCACTACGCACCCCTGATCTTTGTCAACGGCGCGGATTTCAAGGCGGCGCAGATGTTCACGTTGGTGCATGAGCTCGCACACGTTTTCGTCGGCGCGGCGGGCGTATCCCACCTCGACGTCGGGGAGTCGCCTCACCACGACACCGAGCGTTTCTGCAACAGCACCGCAGCCGAGTTTCTCGTATCCGAGGAGGAGCTGACCGCACACTGGAGGCGGGTGGACACGCTTGCAGACTCCCTGCAGGCCATCGCCAGGCGGTTCAAGGTCAGCGTACTGGTCGCCGCACGCCGAACGCTGCACCTGCGCCTGATCGACAGGAAAGAGTTCCGGGAGTTCTACGAGAGCTACCGCCAGCAGGCAGCTCGCACACCGGAGGAGACCACCGGTGGCAACTTCTGGAACAGTCAGAACGTTCGCATTGGCCGCCGTTTCGGTGCCGCGGTGACCCGTGCCGTGAAGGAAGGCCGGCTGTCCTATCGCGAGGCGTATACCCTCACGGGACTACGTGGCGACACGTTCGACACCTTCATGCGCTCGTTGGATCCCACGAAGTGACTGCCACCGTGTTCGCGCTCGATGCGAACATCTTCATCGAGGCGCACAGGCGCTACTACGGGCTGGACCTGTGCCCGGGCTTCTGGGATTGTCTCGGCTACTATGGTGGGCGCCAACGTCTGTTGAGCATCGACAGAGTACGTGGCGAGCTGCTACAGGGTGGCGATGCGCTGTCGAAGTGGGTGAAGAAAGCGCCTCAAGCTCTGTTCGTTTCCTCCGCCGAGCCAGACGTGGTGGCCGCGTTCAGCGACGTGATGGCCTGGGTCGCACGGAACACCCAGTTTCGGCCGGAAGCCAAGGCCGAGTTCGCGGCGGCAGCCGACGGGTGGTTGGCAGCCTACGCGAGGGTGCACGGTGCCGTGCTGGTCACGCACGAACAGTACATTCCGGACGTGAAGCGGCGCGTGCCTTTGGGCAACGTCTGTCACCAATTCGACGTGCCTACGAGGGATACGTTCTCGATGCTGCGCGAGCTCGAAGTCCGTTTCGATTGGGCCAGTCCTTGAGGAACACTCGGCCCGAATTCGCGCGCGTTACACTATCGCGTGATGGCGACGAACTGCGCGGGCTGCTGCCTGGGTTGGAGAGGAGCATGAGCGGCAAGGCTGACCTGCTCGATCGCATCACTGTGCGGGCGGATGTCTTCGACGGCAAGCCGATCATCCGCGACATGCGGATCGCCGTGGAGCACGTCCTTGCGATGCTGGCCGCAGGAGATACGGCAGAGACAATCCTGCGCGAGTACCCGGAACTGGAAGCTGACGATATTCGTGCCTGCCTGCAATTCGCGCATCGTGCGATGGCGGGCGAGCGGGTCTATGACCGGCTTCCGGTTCGAGAGGCGTCGTGAGGTTTCTTCTCGACGCCTGCGCCGCAGCGCGGACATTGGAGGAGGCACTGACGGCCCTCGGGCATGATGTGCGATCCGCGCGGGGGGGGGGTACGCGCGGGCCTCGGACGAGGCCCTGCTCGCGTTGGCATACGAGGAGGGTCGGGGGCGCTGTGATACCCTGAAACTGTGAGGCTGTGTCCATGAAGAACATCACGGTATCCGTTGACGACGACACGTATCGGCAGTCCCGCATTCGCGCCGCGGAACTGGACACCTCGGTGTCCGCCCTCGTCAGGGGCTTCCTGAAAAGCCTCGTTCGGGATCGCACAGACGAACGCGGTGCGCGTGGGCCGGACGCGGAGACGGAGCGCGAACGCCGCGGGCGGCTGTTGAACGAGGTCTTCGAAGACATCTGCGCGACACGCAGCGGTTTCAGGGCAGCCGACAATATCAGTCGGGAAGCCTTGCACGACCGGAATGCGGTTCGTTGACACCAACGTCCTGATCTACGCAGCGAGTCCGTCTGCCGCGGACGCCGACAAGCGGCGCAGGGCGCAGGACCTGCTGCGGGAGGGTGGCCTTGCGGTATCGGTCCAGGTGCTGCAGGAGTTCTACTCGCAGGTCACCCGAGCCAGCCGCGCGAACCCACTCAGCCCTTCGCAGGCGCTGCGGTTCATCGAGTCCATCCGCGAGTTCCCGGTTCAGGACCTTACGCTTGCGGTATTTCAGGCCGGCGTCTCGATCAGCCAGCGCTTCCGGCTGTCGTACTGGGACGGGGCGATCCTCGCCGCCGCGCGGGCCTGCGGCTGCGACGCGGTGTACACCGAAGATCTCAGCCACGGGCAGGACTACGACGGCCTGCGCGTGATCAATCCATTCGGCGATCGAGGGAGGCCGGCATAGCCACCGACACCTCCGAGCGGGGCCTCGAGCGGCTGATCTGCACGGCGATGACAGGCCACCCGTGCGATCCGCCGCGGGCGGGACAGGTGTCGGAGCCCTCGGCAGGCTACGGCGGCACGGGTTGGAGTTGCGGCAGTCCGCACGACTACGACCGCGAGTACTGCGTCGACGGCGTCCAGCTCGCGGCCTTTCTGCGCGCCACCCAGCCGGCGGCGGCCGACTCGCTGGCGCTCGGCGAAGACGGCGCGACGCGGCGCAAGTTCCTGGCGCGGCTGCAGGGCGAGATTGCCAAGCGGGGCACCATCGACGTGCTGCGCCACGGCATCGAGCACGGCGCGCACCACCTGGAGCTGTTCTACGGCACCCCGTCGGCCGGCAACGAGCTGGCGCGGGAGCGCTTCGAGCGGAACCGGTTCACCGTCACGCGGCAGCTGCGGTACAGCCTCGCCGAGACGCAGCGGGCGCTGGACATCGGGCTGTTCATCAACGGCCTGCCCGTCTTCACCTTCGAGCTCAAGAACAGCCTCACCAAGCAGACGGTGGACGACGCGGTCTGGCAGTACCGGAAGGACCGCAACCCGCGCGAGAAGCTGTTCGAGTTCGGGCGCTGCGTGGCGCACTTCGCGGTGGACGAGAGCGAGGTGCGCTTCTGCACCCATCTCAAGGAGAAGGCGTCGTGGTTCCTGCCGTTCAACCGGGGCTGGAACGACGGCGCCGGCAACCCGCCGAACCCCGACGGCATCAAGACGGACTACCTGTGGCGCGACGTCCTGGGACGCGAGAGCCTGACCAACATCCTGGAGAACTACGCGCAGGTGGTGGCGGCGAAGGATGCGAAAACCGGCAGGAAGCGGCGGACGCAGGTCTGGCCCCGCTACCACCAGCTCGACGTCGTGCGCGGGCTGCTGGCCGACGCCGCGGCGCGGGGGGCCGGCCGGCGCTACCTGATCCAGCACTCGGCGGGCAGCGGCAAGAGCAACTCCATCGCCTGGCTGGCCCACCAGTTGATTGGCCTCTCGAAGGACGACGCACCGGTCTTCGACTCGATCATCGTGGTCACCGACCGCGTCATCCTCGACCGGCAGATCCACGACACGATCAGGCAGTACGCCCAGGTCGGCGCCACGGTGGCGCACGCGGACCGTTCCGGCGACCTGCGGCGGTTCATCGAGGCAGGCAGGAAGATCATCATCTCGACCGTCCAGAAGTTCCCCTTCATCCTCGACGAGATCGGCAACGAGCAGCGCGGGCGGCGGTTCGCCATCATCATCGACGAGGCGCACTCGAGCCAGGGCGGGCGCACGTCGTCGTCCATCTCGGCCGCGCTCGGGACGGCCGGCGAGGAGGACGAGGAGGAGACCTGCGAGGACCGGATCAACCGCGTGATGGAGTCGCGCAAGCTGCTCCCCAATGCCAGCTACTTCGCGTTCACCGCCACGCCGAAGAACAAGACCCTGGAGATCTTCGCCGCGCCGGACCCCCGGCCCGACGGCACGGTCAGGCACCACGCCTTCCACAGCTACACCATGAAGCAGGCGATCCAGGAGGGATTCATCCTGGACGTGCTGGCGCACTACACGCCGGTGGCCAGCTACTACAAGCTCGCCAAGACGGTGGAGGACGACCCGGAGTTCGACGTCAGGAAGGCGCGGAAGAAGCTGCGCCGCTTCGTCGAGGGCCACGAGCACGCCATCGGGCTGAAGGCCCAGATCATGGTCGACCACTTCCACGAGCAGGTGCTCGCCCAGGGCAAGGTCGGCGGCGAGGCGCGGGCGATGGTGGTCACCAACGGGGTGGCGCGCGCCATTCAGTACTTCCATGCCATCCGCGACTACCTGCAGGAGCGCAAGAGCCCGTACCGCGCCATCGCGGCGTTCTCGGGCGAGCCGGAGTACGGCGGCGAAAAGGTCACCGAGGCGTCGCTGAACGGCTTTCCGCCCAGGCAGATCGCCGCGAAGTTCCGGGAGCACCCGTACCGCTTCCTCGTCTGCGCCGACAAGTTCCAGACGGGCTACGACGAGCCGCTGCTGCACACGATGTACGTGGACAAGACCCTCTCCGGCATCAGGGCCGTGCAGACGCTGTCGCGCCTGAACCGGGCGCACCCGAAGAAGCACGACGTGTTCGTGCTCGACTTCCTGAACGATGCCGACACCATTCGCGACTCGTTCGCCAGCTTCTACCGCGCCACGATCCTGGCCGACGAGACCGACCCCGACAAGCTGCACGACCTGCAGGCGGACCTGGACGCGGCCCAGGTCTACACGTCCGGGCAGGTCGACGAGTTCGTCGAGCGCTACCTGGGCGGCACGGCCGTCGAGGAGCTGCACGCGATCCTGGACGCCTGCGTGGGTGTCTATCTGAGCGATCTGGACGAGGACAGGCAGGTGGCGTTCAAGGGCAACGCCAAGGGCTTCGTGCGGACCTACGCCTTCCTGGCGTCGGTGCTGCCCTACAGCAACGCCGGCTGGGAGCAGCGCTCGATCTTCCTGAACTTCCTGATTCCCAGGCTGCCGGCCCCCGATGACGACGACCTGTCGCAGGGCATCCTGGACGCCATCGACATGGACAGCTACCGGGTCGAGAAGCGGGCGCTGCAGAAGATCGTCCTGCCCGACGAGGACGCCGAGGTCGACCCCGTGCCGACCGGCGGCGGGGGGTCGATGCCCGAGCCCGAGCTGGATCGCCTCTCCAACATTCTCAGGGCGTTCAACGACCTGTTCGGCGACATCGAGTGGGACGACGCCGACCGCGTGCGGCAGCTCGTCACCGAGACCATCCCCGCCCGCGTCGCCGCCGACACCGCCTTCAGGAACGCCATGCTGAACTCGGACGCCGCCAACACCCGCATCGAGCACGACAAGGCGCTGCTGCGGGTGATGACGAGCCTGATGAAGGACGACACCGAGCTGTTCAAGCAGTTCATGGACAACACGGGCTTCAAGCAGTGGATGACCAATGCGGTGTTCGAGCTGGCCTGCAGGCAGGCGGGCCCGCCGCTGCACACGGCAAACCCATGACCCAGACACCGCATCCGCGCGTGGCCACGGCCCGCGTCGACGCGCAGTTCATCGACCGCTGGTCGCCGCGGTCGTTCGCCCCGGAGCCGCTGACGGCCGCCGAGATTGCCTCGCTGTTCGAGGCGGCGCGCTGGGCACCGTCCTCCTCCAACTTCCAGCCGTGGCTCTTCCTGTACGAGACCGACGGTCCGGACCGCCCGGTGTTCGATTCGATCCTGAAGCCGGGCAACCGCGTATGGGCCGCGCAGGCGCCGCTGCTGGCCTTCCTCTTCGCCAGGGTCCGGACCGAGGACGGCCGCGAGCCGCGCACCGCGCAATTCGACGCCGGGGCGGCCTGGATGTCGCTCGCCCTGCAGGCGCACGCCCTGGGCATCTGCACCCACGCGATGGCCGGCATCGACGTCGCGGCCGCGCACGCGAAGCTGGGGGTCGACACCGAGCACTACGCGGCGATGTGCGCATTCGCCGCCGGCCGGATCGGTCCGCGCGAGGCGCTGCCGCCGGAGCTGCAGGAGCGCGAGCAGCCGCGGGACGACCGCAAGCCCCTCGACGAGATAGCCCGCCGCGGCATCCGCGGGAGGCGCTGATCGACGGCGGGCGAGTCCTTGCCAGCGGCGAGTCTCGACGACCTCGCGGCGGGGGCAACCGGGCCCCGCGCGGCGCTCAGGCCGGCAGCGGCGGCATCCGCGGGCCCGGGGTGCTGAAGGTCATCTCGGTGATGGCCTTGACGCTCCGGTTCCCGTAGCGGAACGGCACGATCAGCCGCAGCGGCGCACCGTGCCGCGGCGCAATCGGCTCGTCGTTCATCAGCCAGGCGAGCATCACCTGCGGCCGCCGCAGCGTGGTCAGCGGCTCGTCCGCGTAGAAGCGGTCGGACCCGACGAAGCGGCAGTAGTGCGCCCCGGGGACGAGCCCGAGCATGTCGGCGAAGTCGCTGAAGCGGACGCCGGTCCACTTGACGATCCCGCGCGGATTCGGCGCGCCGCACTGCAGCAGAAACGTGTGCGACACCACCGGCAGCGGCTCGAGGTCCTCGAACCGCAGCGTGCCGGCCAGCCGGGCGAGGCCGCGCGTGTCGACCTTGATCGCCATCCGCCGATAGTCGAACTCGATCTGCGGCGTCTGCCGGCCCGGCGTGCGCCACAGCACGGGATCGGTGATCGGACCGGCCGCGCTCTCCGGGTGCTCGGGAGCCGAGCCGTCGGCGTCGAGCGGCAGCGGCGCGGGGAATCCCTCCCGGAGCGGCCGCTCCACCAACCGGTCGGGCCAGTCCTCCTCCTGGGCCTGCTGGACCGCCGCGCGCCCCGGCCGCACGGCGCCGAGGGACAGACCGGCCAGCGTGAGCCCGGAGATCGAGAGCGCCTTGCGTCGTGAGAGTGTCATCGCTGCAACCTCCCTGGATGCCGTGGAACCGGGATGAGTGCGATTCTATCCCGATCGCCGGCCACCGCCCTGGTTCCGAGGTGGGACCACGCGGCGCGCGGCTACATGCGCCGGAACAGGTGTCCGTAGGTCGCGCTCACGCGCAGCACCTCCGGCCGGCTCTTCAATGCCAGCCGATGACGGCCGCGCAGGTCGCGGCGCGCTTCCTTGATCGCCGCGACGTTGACGATTGCGCCACGGTGGATGCGCCAGAACCGCTCGGGATCGAGCTGCGCCGCGAGCTCCGTGATCGGGGTGCGGATCAGATGTTCCGCTGCGCTCGTCACGGCCACCGTGTACTTGCGCTCGGACCGGAAGAAACAGACATCGTCGACGGCGATGATCTCGATCCGCTCGCCCTGCCCCACCCGCAACCAGTGCAGGTAGGCCGGCGCATCCGCCAGGCGGCGGATCAGCGACTCGAGAGTCTGCGGGTCGAGCAGACTCCTGCCGCCGCCCACCAGCCACCGCTTGAGGCGGCGTACGGTGTCCTGCAGGCGCGGCCAGAGCACCGGCTTGAGGAGATAGTCGACGGCCGCATACTCGAACGCCTCCACGGCGTGATTGTCGTACGCCGTGACGAAGACGACGGCGGTGCCCGCGCCGACGCGCCGCGCCACCTCGAGACCCGACGGGGGCGGCATGCGAATGTCCAGAAAGGCGACGTCCGGCTGCAGCCGATCGATGGCCTCCAGTGCCGACGCCCCGTCCCCGACGGATGCCGTGACGACGAGCTCCGGCCACGCATCGCCGAGCAGCCATTCGAGCTCCGTCCTCAGCGCCGGTTCGTCGTCGGCGATCAGCGCCGTGGCCCCGTTGACGTTGCTCATCCCGCCACCGCTTCCCGGGCAATCACGGGAATCCAGAGTTCCGCGCTGACGCCTCCCTCCGGTGCCTCCCTGAGCACCATCCTGCCACGTTCACCGAAGGCGGCGCGCAAACGTTCCCGGACGTTCGCAATGCCGATGCCCCCCCCGGCCCCGCCCACATCGAGACCGACCCCGTTGTCCGCTACGCACACGTGCACGGAGCCGGCGACGCGCTCCGCGCGAACCACGACGTGCCCGCCGGTGGCCGACGGCTCGATACCGTGCAGCACCGCGTTCTCCACCAGCGGCTGGACGAGCAGCGGCGGGATTGACACCAGCTCGAGGCCGGACTCCACAGACACCTCGTACGTCATGCGCCCCGCCATGCGTAACGCCTGAAGGTCGAGATAGGTACGCACCGTCGCAAGCTCGTCGCCCAGCGTCCCCTCGGCGCTGCGCGCGCGCGACAGCGAGGCGCGCACCTGTCCCGCTCGGCCCAATCGAGCCTGGCACGCGCATCCCGCAGGCGCTCCAACACCTCGAACCCGGCGCCGGCAAGCACCCACACCAGCACCGCGATCAGAACGGCCGCACCGTTCCCGAAGAGCAATCCCGGGTGGCCCTCCAGCAACGTCCCGCCGACAGCGAGGCCGATGATCAGCCCGCAACCTGCCATCAGGAAGCGGAGCGCCGGACGCGGCAGCCGCGGTGACCCATACGCCAACCCGAGAGACATGCAGGCCTGGACCGGGAACCCGACGCCATAGGCCACCACGAAGTGCCGGAGCACCAACCTCCCATCCATCGCCAGACTCAGTATCGCGGCCATCGCGGTGATGTACGCGGCAGAGAGCACGAACTCACGGCGTCTCGGATGATCGAGAATCCACCCGGCCAGCCATGACCCCATACTTGGAATTAAAACAGGACGGTCTTCGTCAGGGCTCGGCGTCGGCGACGAGCGGCGCGGGCGCGTGGACCGCGGCCGTCCTTCGACCGCGTCCCGCCTCGCGCATCCGGGGAATCCGCAGATCCACATGGCCGCCTCCCCCCGGCATCTCCGTGAGGACCAGGCTGCCCCGTTCGCCGAACATGGCGTGCAACCGCTCCCGAACTCTCGCTATGCCGACCGCGCGCCCGGCGGTCTCGGGACGGAAGCCGACCCCGTCGTCCGTCACGCGAATGCGCAAGCTGCCGCCGGCTCCCTCCGCGCGAACCGCGATGCGCCCGCCAGCCGCCGCCGGCTCGATGCCGTGCAGCACCGCGTTCTCCACCAGCGGCTGAACGAGCAGCGGCGGCATCGACACCGACTCGAGACCGGGATCCACCTGCACGTCATACGTCATGCGCCCGGCCATGCGCAGCGCCTGAATGTCGAGATAGGCGCGCACCACCGCGAACTCGTCCCCCAGCGTCCCGGCCGCGCGGCGGCTCCGCGACAGCGAGACGCGCAGCAGCGACGTCAGCCGTTCCAGTAGCCGCGTGGCACGGTCGGGATGCCTGCGGATCAGGGAGCTGACGTTCGCGAGCGCGTTGAACAGGAAGTGCGGCTCCACCTGCGCCTGCAGCACGCGGAGCTCCGTCTCCGCCAGCGTCTTGTCGCGCGTCAACCTGTCCCGCTCGGCCTGGTCGAGCCTGGCACGCGCGTTCCAGACCTGCCTCAACGCCTCGAAGCCAATCCCCGCGAGCGCCCAGACCAGCACCGTCGTCAGAACGCTCGCACGGTCCCCGAGAAGGAGCACCGGGTTTCCCGCCAGCACCACGCCGCCGGCAGCCAGGCCGATGATCAGCCCACAGGTGGCCATGACGAGCCCGACCACCGCGCGGGGCAGCCACGGTGGCCCATACGCGACTCCAAGGTGGATGCAGGCCGGCACCGAGAGCCCGATGCCGTAGCTGACGATGAAGTACCGGCGGACCAACGCCCCTTCCATCGCCAGGCTCATTATCGCCGCGATCGCCGTGCTGAACAGGACGCACAGCACCCAGCCCCACCGCACCGGGTGCGTACCGATCGAAGCCGTCAACCGCGGCATCATGGGTGGAGTCGTCAAGCGGGCGATGGGTAGGGTCGTCACCGGGCGGAATACAGGGCCCGCAGGCGGGCGCGATCGTCCGGCGTCAGCGGCAGGAACTGCTCCTGGTACGACGCGATCAGCGACGACCGGCACGGGCTGCACATCAATGCGGCCGGGTAATTGTTGTGGACCAGCCCGAGCGCGTGCCCCAGCTCGTGGGCCACGACGTTGTGCACAGCCACCGGGCTCTTCACCGGATCGTTCGAGCGCGTTCCGATGGCGACGAAGTAACGCTCCGTGCGGTCCACCGGCCAGGCGAACGACATCAGGTGCTGCTGCGAAAGCAGGACCACGATGTCGCCCTGCATGCCCCGCAGCTCGCGCGGGGCGCGGGGTCCGTTCTCCCCGGCCGAGATCCGCCCCGCCTGCCGCCACAGGCGCTGGGCGTAGTTCTCGAGCGGGCGGGTCAACGGCGATTCGGTGATGAGCGCGGCCTCGGCGAGCCGCGCGCTGAGGCCGAGCGCCTCGAGCGTCCGGTTCCAGAACGCGAGCGCGTCCCGGGTGGCCGCCAGCCGCCGGTCGTCGAGCCCGGGCGCCAGGATGATGACCTGCCGCTCGACCGCCACCTCGCCGCCGCGCGCCGGCACCGCGCCGGCCGCGAGCAGCAGGCCCGCCAGCAGGCCGGCGGTTCCGCATCGACCGCTCCGCCGCATCGGTTTCGGCCGCCTACCGCCGGACGTACTTCTTCAGCGCGCGCGGGCCGACCTCCGCGCCGTAGATGTTTCCTGCCGCATCGACCGCCACGCCTTCCGCCGCGCTCGTGCCGCGGGCCTGCTCTCCGGCCGGGTCGGGGATGAAGTGGAGGACCTCGCCGGTGCGCGCGCTGCCGATCCGCAGGCCGCGCTGCCAGCCGGGGTTACGCGTCGCGCTCGATTCGGAATCGGCGCCGTACAGCCTGTCGTCGGCGTCGATGTAGATCCCGCTCAGCCGGCTGAACTGCGTCCACTCCTCCAGAAAGTTTCCATCCTGGTCGAAGATCTGGATCCGGTTGTTGCCCCGGTCGGCCACGAACAGCCGCCCCTGCGAGTCGAACGCCAGGCCGTGCGGCGTCCGGAACTCGCCCGGACCCGATCCCAGCCGGCCCCAGGACTTGATGAAGTTGCCCTCGCTGTCGAACTTGACGATGCGCGCCACCGTGTCGGGCGGCGCGTCCGGGGCCTGGCCCGTATGCCCCTCCGAGACGAAGATGTCGCCGTTGGGCGCCGTGACCACGTCGCAGGGCGTGAACAGCAGCGGGCCGCTGCCGTCGCCCGCCACGCCTGGCGTGCCGAGCGTCAGCAGGATCTCGCCTGCGGGGCTGAACTTGAGCACCTGGTGCCCCTTGCCGTCGCGGTTCGGGTCCTCGCCGTCGGGACCCTGCGCGTCGGTCACCCACACGTTCCCGTCGCCGTCGACGTGAAAGCCGTGCGGAAAGATGAACAGGCCGCCCCCGAAGCTGTGCACCAGGTTCCCGTCGGCGTCGAACTTGAGCACGGCCGGCAAGTCGGACCCGGCGCAGTTGTTCGCGCCGCAGCGCTCCGCCACCCAGATGGAGGTGCCGTCCGGGTCGACGTCGACCGCGCTCGTCGAGCCCCACGTGCGGCCCGCCGGCATCTCGAAGTGGTTCTCGATGGTGGCGTACGGATTCGGCAGGTCGTTCAGCGGCTGCGCGCCTGCGGGCAGGGCCCCCGCCAGGAGGACCAGCGTCGCAAGACCGCTGCACCACGTTCGCAGTGAGGACATCGCTTGCCTCCCCTCGTTACCGCAACGCACGTGTCGGTGCGCCCGCCGCCGGCGGGCAAGTGGCGATTATACCGGCCGCGGGAGCGTCGCAGCGTTACAATGTGGAGCATGCAGGCAGGCAGGCTCGGGCGGCACCTGGGATGGGTTGCCGCGGCGTTGCTGCTGAATGCCGGCGCCGCGGCCGGCGCCGGAGACTGGCCGGAGTTTCGCGGTCCATCCGGGCAGGGCCACTCGACCGAGCAGGGCCTGCCGGTCGAGTGGAGCGAGTCGCACAACGTCCTGTGGAAGACGGCCGTGCCCGGCCTGGGCTGGTCGACGCCGGTGGTGGCCGGCGGGCGGGTCTGGATAACGACGGCGACGGAGGCGGACGGCGGATCGCTGCGCCTGCTCGCCTTCGACGCCGGATCCGGGCAGCCGGTGCTCGATGTCGAGGTGTTCCGGACCGCGGACGTCGGCGCCCCCAACCCCAAGAACAGCCTGGCTTCGCCGTCGGCAATCGTCGACGGCGACCGCGTGTACGCCCACTTCGGGACGTACGGCACCGCCGCGCTCACGACGGCCGGCGAACTGCTCTGGACCGCGCGGTTCACCTGCGTGACGCAGCACGGCAACGGCGGCTCGCCCATCGTCTACAGGGACCTGCTCATCCTGAGCTGCGACGGCTACGACGTTGCCTACACCGTGGCGCTCGACACGGGGACCGGCGCGGTGCGCTGGCAGGTGGAGCGCGATCAGCCGGTGTCGCAGGCCTACTCGACGCCGCTCGCCATCCGTGTCGGCGACGAGGATCAGATTGTCAGCGTCGGGGCCTTCCGCACGTCGGCGTACGACCCGGACACGGGCGACGAGATCTGGCGCGTGCGCTACGGGCGCGGCTTCTCGAACGTGCCCCGGCCGGTCTACGGCAATGGCCTCGTCTACATCGCCACCGGCTTCCAGTCGCCGACCATGCTGGCGGTCCGCGCCGACGGGTCGGGCGACGTGACCGGCACGCACGTCGCGTGGCGGCACCGCCGCGGCGCGCCGCACACCCCCTCGCCGCTGCTCGTCGGCCGGGAGCTCTACATGGTGAGCGACCTGGGCGTGATGACCTGCCTGGACGCCGCGAGCGGCGAGGTCCACTGGCAGCAGCGGATCGGGGGCAACTACTCCGCCTCGCCCGTGTTCGCGGACGGACGCATCTACGTCCAGAACGAGGAAGGCAGGACGACCGTGCTCGCGCCCGGGACGACCTACGCCGAGCTGGCGACCAACCAGCTCGACGGGTACGCGCTCGCCTCGCTGGCGGTCTCGGACGGCTCGTTCTTCCTGCGCACGGCCACCCATCTGTACCGCATCGGCAGCGCAGCCGGCCAGCCCTGATACCTGGGTCCATGACCGGCACATCGTGAGGGCAGGCGCATCATGAACGGGATGATCGACTGGTTCGCGCGCAACCCCGTGGCTGCCAACCTGCTGATGCTGTTCATCATCGTCAGCGGCCTGATCGGCCTGTTCAACGTCCGGGGCGAGACCTTCCCCGAGATCGAGCTCGACATGGTGAGCATCCAGGTGCCGTACCTGGGCGCCGCGCCGGAGGAGGTCGAGGAGGGCGTCTGCATCCGGATCGAGGAAGCGATCCAGGGCATCGACGGCATCGACCAGATCACGTCCACGGCGAACGAGGGCTCGGGCACGGTGCTCGTGGAGGTCGGGCTCGGCGCCGACACGCGCCGGGTGCTCGACGACATCAAGGCGAACGTCGACGCGATCGAGACGTTTCCCGAGGAAACGGAGAAGCCGATCATCACGGAGATGCTGGCGCGGTTCCGCGTCGTGGACATCGCCGTGTCGGGAGATACCGACGAGTTCACGCTGAAGGCCATCGCCGAGCGGGTGCGCGACGACCTGGCGGCCCAGCCCGGCATCTCGCTGGTCGAGTTTGCCAGCGCGCGGCCCTATGAAATCTCCATCGAGATGTCCGAGGACGCGCTTCGCCGCCACGGGCTGACGTTCGACGACGTCGCCATGGCCGTGCGCCGGTCGTCGCTCGATCTGCCGGGCGGGTCGGTCCGCGCCGACAGCGGCGAGATCCTGCTGCGGACGATCGGCCAGGCGTATCGCGGCGCGGAGTTCGAGCGGCTGGTGCTGCTGGCGCGGCCCGACGGCACGCGGCTGCGGCTGGGCGACGTGGCGACGGTGGTCGACGGCTTCGCCGAGACCGATCAGTTCGGGCGCTTCGACGGCGAGCCGACCATGCTCGTCTCGATCTTCCGCACCGGCGAGCAGAGCGACATGGAGATCGCCCGCGCCGTGGACGACTACATGGCCCGCGCCCAGGCCACCCTGCCCGAGGGGATCAACCTGACCGTCTGGATGAACCAGGCGGACATCCTGATCGACCGCCTCTCGCTCATGCTGCGGAACGGCTTGGCGGGCTTCGGGCTCGTCTTCCTCATGCTGGCGCTGTTCCTGGAACTGCGCCTCGCGTTCTGGGTGAGCCTGGGCATCCCGATCTCGTTCCTCGGGGCGATCATGCTGTTGCCGAGCATGGACGTCACGGCCAACGTCGTCTCGACGTTCGCCTTCATCATGGTGCTCGGCATCGTCGTGGACGACGCCATCATCGTCGGCGAGAACATCCATCGCCACCAGCAGCGGGACCCCGATCGATTGCGGGCGTCCATCAGCGGCGCGCAGGAGATCGCGACGCCGGTCACCTTCGCGGTCCTCACCACCGTCGCGGCATTCTCGCCGCTGCTGTTCGTGCCCGGCATGATGGGCAAGATGATGATCTTCGTCCCGCTGGTCGTCATCCCCTGCCTGCTGTTCTCGCTGGTCGAGTGCCTCAACATCCTGCCCGCCCACCTGGCGCACCGCAAGCAGGGCGGGCGGGGGCTGTGGCGCTTGTGGAACGGGTTCCAGAGCCACTTCGCGGACGGGCTCGAGCGCTTCATCGACCGCGTCTACCGTCCCGCGCTCGCTTTCGGCCTGCGCTGGCGCTACCTCTCGCTGGCCGTCGGGGTGTCGACCCTCATCGTGACCGGGGGCATGGTGGCCGCCGGCTGGATCGCGTTCCATTTCTTCCCGTCACCCGAGGCAACGGTCATCAGGGCGTCGCTGACCATGCCGCTGGGCACCCCGCCGACCGCAACGTCGGACGGGATCCAGCAGCTCGAGGACGGGGCGGAACGGCTCCGGCAGGAGATGCTGGCGGAGACCGGGATCGACGTGATCCGGCACGTCTACGCCGCCGTGGGCGATCAGCCGTTGGGGGGCGAAGGGCCCGGTCCCCTGCGGGCGCTGGGTGCGCCGTCGTCGGGGCATCTCGGGCAAGTCATGATCGAACTGGCGCCGCCGGACAGCCGCCCCATGCGGGCCGAGGAGCTGAGCAACCGCTGGCGCGAGCTGACCGGGCCGATTCCCCAGGCGACGGAGCTCAGCTACAACGCCTCCGAGGCGGCGGCCGGCAGCGACGTCGACGTGATGCTGGTCGGTCCCGACGTGGCGCGGATGCAGGCGGCCGCCGAGCGGGTCAAGCAGCACCTGCGCGGCTATACGGGCGTCTCCGACATCACCGACTCGTTCCGGGCGGGCAAGGAGGAGATGAAGCTGGGGATCACGCCCGCCGCCGAGACGCTCGGGCTCACCCTGCAGGACCTCGGGCGGCAGGTGCGGCAGGCGTTCTACGGGGAGGAGACGCAGCGCATCCAGCGCGGGCGGGACGACATCCGCGTCATGGTTCGCTTTCCGGCCGACGAGCGCCGGTCGCTGGGCGATCTGGAGGGCATGCGCATCCGCACGCCGGACGGGGCCGAGGTGCCGTTCAGCCACGTGGCCGTCGTCGAGCCGGGCCGCGGCTTCGCGTCGATCAAGCGCGTGGACCGCAACCGGGCCATCAACGTGATGGCGGCGGTCGACGAGACCGTGACGTCCACCGGCACCGTGAACGGCTACCTCGCGTCCACCGTCCTCCCCGAGGTCCTGGCCGAGTTCCCCGGCGTGCGCTACGAGTTCGAGGGCGTGCAGGCGGAGCAGCAGGACGCCATCGGCGGGCTCCAGACCGGGTTCACGCTGGCGATGTTCGGCATCTTCGCCCTGCTGGCCATCCCCCTGAAGTCGTACGTCCAGCCGCTGATCATCATGAGCGCCATCCCGTTCGGCTTCGTCGGAGCCGTCTGGGGCCACGTCATCATGGGCGAGAACGTCTCGCTGATGTCGACGATGGGCATCGTGGCGCTGTCGGGGGTCGTCGTCAACGACAGCCTGGTGATGGTCGACTTCATCAACCGCCACCTGCGGCGCGGCGGCAGCATGCTGCAGGCCGTGCAGGAAGCGGGCGCGGCGCGCTTCCGCCCCATCCTGCTGACGTCGCTCACCACGTTCGTCGGGCTGGCGCCCCTGCTGTTCGAGCAGAGCACCCAGGCGGACTTCCTCAAGCCGATGGCCATCTCGCTGGCCTTCGGCATCGTGTTCGCCACCTTCATCACCCTGGTCTTGGTGCCGACGTCCTACATGATCCTGGAAGACCTCAAGTGGGCGGTGCGGCGCCTGCTGCGCCGTCCCGAGCCGGCCGGCGAGGAGCAATCGGCGCAGGTGTTGCAGCCTGCGCGCTAGCCCGGAAATCGTCGCCTGGGGGGAGTCGGCGCCGCGCTACGGCGCCGACTCCTGTCCGGCGCGGGTGGAACCGCCGCCGGCATTTGAAACCTCGAGGCCGACGGCCGCCATCAGCGCCAGGGCGTTGGTGCCGGTCGAGCGGCCGGGGCGCAGCCGGTAGTCGAACGTCATCGTGCCCCCGGCGAGCTGATCCTCGAAGTGCACGTTGGCCGCCGCCGGCGCGAGGCGATCGGCCAGGCCGGCCAGCGCCAGGTCGTGCGTCGTGATCAGGCCGATGGCGCGCAGCTCCAGGAGATACCGCAGCACCCCGTGCGCGCCGTCGAGCCGGTCGCTCGAGTTCGTGCCGTGGAACAGCTCGTCGAGCAGGAACAGCAGGGGCGTCGGGCCCCGGGCCATGTCCACGAGCCGGCGCAGGCGGGTGATCTCGGCATAGAACCGCGACCGCCCGTCGAGCAGCGAGTCCTGCACCCGTAGCGTCCCGCCGATCGCCAGCGGCGTGAGCCGCAGCCGGCGCGCCCGCACGGGAGCACCGGCCAGCGCCAGCACGGCATTGATGCCGACGGTGCGCAGCAGCGTCGTCTTACCGGCCATGTTCGAGCCGCTCACGACCAGGAGTTGCGGCTCGGCGCCTAGCGCCACGTCGTTGGCCACGGCCGCGGCCCGCGGCAGGAGCGGGTGCGCCAACTGCTCGCCCTCGTAGACCGGGGTGCCACCAGCCGCCAGCTCCGGGAACGGCTGATCCGGCCGCCCGAAATGATAGGTCGCGAGGGACCCGAGCGCTTCGACGTCGCCGGCAATCCGCAGCCACGCCCGCACGGCCTGTCCGTACCGGGCGCGCCAGGCCTCTACAGCCGTCGCGCACTGCAGCCCCCAGAGGACGCAGGCGGCGATCGGCGCGAAGAGGATGTTGTGCTGCCAGTCGTGCATCTCGATCAGCCGGCCGAGGTGCCGAACCGTGCGCACCGGATCGCCCGTCTGGCCGAGGTCGACGGCGAGCTGCCGGAGTCGCTCGGCGGCGAAACGCTCCCGGCGCACGCGTTCGACGATGGCCCCCAGGACCGCGAGCTCGCGCGCCGGCTCGGCGGAGCCGTGCAGCACGCGGCCGACAGCCCCGCGAAAGAACCCGCCCGCCAGGACGTTCGCGAGGACCAGCACCGCCGGCAGCGCCCCGGGCGCGAGCCCCGCCAGCCACGCCGCCAGCGTCGCGACGGCCGCCGCCGACAGGGTCGCCGCCGCCGTCCGCAGCCAACCGGGGTCGAGCTGCGCCGGGGCCGTAGCCCAGTCGGCCAGACGCGCCGAATCGACCGCCGCGCGCACGTCCGCGCCAAGCGTGTAGAGCTCCTCCCGGAACAGCGGGCGTGACGCCAGGTCCCGCACCGCGGCCTGGCGCTGCCGCACCGTAGCGGCATCCGCCCCCTCCAGGAGCCAGCGCGCGAGCGTCTCCTCCCCGGCCGCGGTCTGCCCGGTCGTCAGCAACTGGAACAGCGAGCCGTTCCCGAGGACGTCCAGGTCCAACGCATACGGATGGTCGGCGTCCCGGAACCGTTCCCCTGCCGGGCCGCGCCCCACCCAGCCGTCCTCGAGCCGCGCCAGCCCTAGCTCGTGCCAGCCGACGCGCCGCGCCGCGACCTGCAGCAAGCGGATCACCCGGTTGTGCACGACGACCAGCACGGCGAACAGCGCGGCTGGCGCTGTCATCCACCACGCGGACAGCCAGCCCTGCCACAGGGACGCCAGCGCCAGGGCGACCGCCAGCAGCGCCGTCGCCAGGCGGGCGCGGCTCAGCCGCAGGTTCGCGCCCTCCAGCCGCGCCGTGCCCTCCCGGCGCTCTTCCAGGCGCTCGCGATGATACCGGATGGGATCGATGTCGTCCGCCATGTGGCCTGCGGATACTGCTGAGAGGGGGTCGCCCGAGCGCCGCGTCACTCGGCCACGCCCCGCAGCAACGCGAAGTCGCTGTCCGCCGACTCCAGGGTGGCGCCGTGGCGTTGCGCGCAGGCCGCGATGACCAGGTCGGCGACCGGAACCGTCACGCCCCGCGAGCGCGCGCGGCGGGCGAGATCGTACGCGGCATTCCAGACGCCATCGTCGATCGGCAGCTCCGCAAGCGCCAGCGCGAACCGGCGCAACACCTTCTTCTCGCGCTCGCCCCGTGCGCCGTTCCAGAGCTCGAGTTGCACCAGCGGACACCAGCAGGCGTCGCCGGATTGTAGTGCGGCCTCGACACGGCCGCGCACAGCCGGATCGCCGTCGGGACGCAGGAGATGAATCCAGGAGGACGTGTCGATCAGAATCAATGGCGCTCATCCCTGCCGGCGCTGCACCTGGAGCTCATCTGCAGTCATCAGCTCGGTGCAGGTGCCCGCGTACTGGACGAGCTCCATCATGCGCCGGCGACGATTGTAGTCGGCGATGGCAGTCACAACGGCCTCCCGCTTGGTCTTCGCGCGCGTGAAGCGAATCGCATCCGAAAGCTCGTCGTCCGGAATATCGACTGTGGTCTTCATGAAGCATTGGTAGCAGGTATTGGATTCCCTGACAAGTGCTCCCTGCATCCCGGCGCACGTCTTCACACGCCGCGGTACCCGGCGCGGGAACCCGCGCCAATCAGGCATATAATGCGCCTTGGCGGGACTGCCGCTCGGAAGGCGAGGATAGCGATGAACAGGATCGTGCTCACCACCGTCGCGGGCCTGCTGCTGGCGCTGCCGGCGGTAGCGGCCAACGATCAGTGGCCCCGGTTCCGGGGTACCGAGGCCGGTGTCGCGCCCGATCACCCCGATCTGCCGGACCGCTGGAGCGAGACCGAGAACGTCGTCTGGAAAGCCGACATCCCCGGCCTGGGCTGGAGCTCGCCCATCGTCTGGGGCGACCACGTCTTCGTCACGACAGCCGTCAGCGAGGGCGAGGAGCCGCAGCCGGTCAAGGGGCTGTACGACCCCGGCGACGAGCACGGCAAGCGGGATGCCGTCGCGGCCCATCGCTGGATGGTGTACGACCTCGACCTCGAGACGGGCGAGGTCCGCTGGGCAACGGAGCTGCGCGCGGGCGTGCCGATCATCAAGCGGCACCTCAAGGCCAGCTTCGCCTCCGAGACGCCGGTCACCGACGGCCAGCGGGTGTACGTGTACTTCGGCAGCATCGGGCTGGTCGCGGCCCTGGACATGGCGGGCGAGGTGGTCTGGACCCGGGACGTCGGCGCGTTCAACGGCCACCAGGAGTTCGCGCCGGCCGCCTCGCCGGTGCTGCACGACGGCCGGCTGTACATCGTCAACGACAACACGACCGAGTCGTTCCTCATCGCCTTCGACGCGGCCACCGGCGAGCAGGTCTGGCGGGTCGTGCGGGACGAGACGGAGAACTGGTCCACGCCGCTCGTCTGGGAGAACGACCTGCGCACCGAGCTCGTGATCACGGCCCGGCGGAGGGTGCGTTCCTACGACCTCGACGGCACGCTGCTGTGGGAGCTGCGCGGGATGACCGGCAACGTCGCGCCCACGCCGTTCGCCAAGGACGGTCTGGCGTATCTCAGCTCCGGCTACCCGGGCTCGTCGGTGCGGCCGGTGTATGCGGTGCGGCCGGGCGGCGGCGGCGACATCTCGCTAGATCCGGACAACCCCACCGACCACCCGTACATCGCCTGGTTCCAGCCGCTGCTGGGCACCTACGTGACGTCGGCGCTCGTCTACCAGGGCACCTACTACACGCTGCTGGACCGCGGGCTGATGCTGGCGCACGACGCCCGGACGGGGCGCGAGATCTACGGCCGCAAGCGCCTGCGCCCGGGCAGCGGCTTCACGGCGTCGCCCTGGGCCTACAACGGCAAGGTCTTCGTGCTGAGCGAGGACGGCGACACCTACGTCATCAAGGCCGGTTCCGAGTTCGAGATCCTGGGGACGAACCCGCTCGACGAGATGACGCTGGCGACGCCCGCCGTGGCCGGGGGCAAGCTGCTCATCCGGACGCAGTCGAAGCTGTACTGCCTCTCCCGGAGGGGCGGCCAGTGATGGCCGGCGGAACGACGCGGCGCCGCGCGGTGCTGCCGCTCGCGCTGGGGCTGGTGCTTGCGACAGGTCCCGCGTCCGCCTCGGCGCAGACGCTGAGGTTCACGCCGGCCAGCTCCATCTCCGGGCCGATCGACCTGGTCCGGGCCAGCGGCGCGTTCGCCTACGTGACCCGCGGCGAGACGCTGACCGTGTTCGATCTCTCGAATCCGGCGGCGCCCGCGCGGCGCGGGTCGCACGCGTTCCCCGAGAAGGTGTGGGGCTTCACCGTGACGGGCTCGCTGGCGTACGTCGCCGCGGGCCACTCGGGGTTCTGGATCCTGGACGTCTCGGATCCGGACGCGCCCGTGCTGCGGGGGTCGCTCGAGACGCCGGGGCAAGCCAAGAACGTGGCGGTGGCGGGCGGGCGGGCGGTGGTAGCCGACCACATGTCGGGAATCGACGTCATCGACATCTCCGACATCGACGCACCGGCCGCGGTCGGCTCGGTCTACACGGACGGCTACGCGCGGGACGTCGCGATGTTCGGCTCGCGGGCGTACGGCGTGGACCACCCGGCCGGCTTCTACGTGCTCGACATGACGCTCGCGGACCCGCTCGAGCCGGTCGGGTCGCTGCAGTCCGCCTCCGCTCCGCGGCACGTCGAGGTCGTGGCGGCCACGCCCGGCCTCGCCGTCCTGGTGGGCGGCGTCCCGTACGATCCGCTCCGCTCGCTGCGGAATGCCGCACCCGAGGACCCGCGCGGGACGCTGCAGCTCTACGACGTCTCCGAGCCCGCGGCGCCCCTGCTGGTGACGACGTTCGCGACCCCTGGCGACGCGCAGCGGGCCGAGATCGAGGGCACGCTGGCCTACGTGGCCGACGGCCCGGCGGGACTCTCCGTCGTCGACCTGTCGACACCGTCGGCGCCCCGGGTCGTCGGCACGTACCGGACGAGAAACTCCGCGCGGGACGTGGCCGTCGCGGACGCGGCGGTTCTGATCCTCGACGGAACGATACGCCGAGGCTCGCATTCCCAGGACGACGGCGACGTGCTCGTCCTGCGGCAGACGGAGGACTGACGATGCAGATGCGGACGCGCCCCTTCCTCCCGGTGTTGCTCGCCTGCGCGGCGTGGGTGGCCGCCGGCGGCCCGGCCGCCGCGCAGACGGCCGACGACGCCATCGTGCCGTTCACGATCGACGTGCCGGACGCCGTTCTCGACGATCTGCAGGCGCGGCTGGCGGACGCCCGCTTCCCGGACGAGCTGGACGACGCCGGGTGGACCTACGGCGCCAACCTCGACTACATGCGCGAGCTGGTCGCGTACTGGCGGGACGAGTACGACTGGCGGGAGCAGGAACGGCGGCTCAACCGGTTCGATCACTTCAAGACCCGCATCGACGGCCTCGACATCCACTTCATCCACCAGCGCTCGGCCAACCCCGATGCGCTCCCGCTGATGGTCATCCACGGCTGGCCCGGCTCGTTCGTCGAGTTCCACAAGATCATCGAGCCGCTGACCGACCCGGCCAGCCACGGGGGCGACCCGGCCGACGCCTACCACCTGGTCATCCCGTCGCTGCCCGGGTTCGGCTTCTCGGACCGGCCGCGCGAGCCGGGCTACGGCCCCGCGCGGATGGCGGAGGTTTTCGTGAAGCTGATGGCCCGGCTGGGCTACACGCGCTACGGCCTGCAGGGCGGCGACTACGGGTCGCTGATCAGCCGCATCATGGGCAGCATCGACGCGGAGCACGTGGCCGGCATCCACCTGAACCTGTGCAGCAGCGGACCGCCGCCGGGCGTCGAGGACCCCACCGCGGGCGTCCCACCGGAGGAGCTGGCGCTGATGCGCGACCGCCAGGCGTTCTGGACGGACGAGGAGCGCGGCTACAGCGCCATTCAGGGCACCAAGCCGCAGACCATCGGGTACGTGCTCAACGACTCGCCCGTCGGCCAGGCTGCCTGGATCGTGGAGAAGTTCCGCGCGCTGAGCGACGTGAACGGCGACGTGGAGAGCAAGTTCACCAAGGACGAGATGCTCACCAACGTCATGGTCTACTGGGTCAACCAGACCGCCACCTCCGCGGCGCGGATCTACTACGAGGTCCGGCGGGAGCCGGGCAGCCTGCGCAGCGGCGCCGGCGACGCACCGCTCGCCTGCGCCGCGTTCCCCAAGGAGATCTCGTTCACGCCGCGCCGCTGGCTCGAAGCCCAGTACAACCTGACGCAGCACACGATCATGCCGCGCGGCGGCCACTTCGCGGCGCTCGAGGAGCCCGAGCTGCTCCTGGAGGACGTCCGCACCTTCTTCCGCACCGTGCGCTAGGAGTGGCGCAGCCCCGTTTGATTGAAGCACGCGGCGGCCCGCGCCGCGTCAGTCCTGATTCCGGCTCTGCCGCGCCTGCCGCTCGGCGGTCATGCGCTCGTAGTCGGCCTCGGCGATGAAGATGATCTGGCTGTTCGAGTGCGCCATCTCGTCGACCGTCCGCGGTCCGTAGGCGACCCACTGGCGCGGGTCGGGGTTGTTGCGGTTGGCCGCCGTGTTGTCGTGCCAGGCCGTAATCTGCAGCACCGTGCCGCGCGGCAGCAGGGGCGCGTAGTCCGGATGGTAGATGTAGCTCACGTGCCAGTCGTTGCTGAAGCGGTCGGCATGGTTGAGCAGCTCGCGGCGCCCGTCCGGGTAGAGGGCTTCCATCGAGAAGGCGCTGCCGCGATAGTGCATGTGCGGCTGGAAGTTGTGCAGGATCGCCGGCGCCGGGAGCGTATACGAGCCCTGATGCATCGTGACCGAGTGCGGCGGAATGTGCAGCGGCTTGTTGTTCTGGGTGCCCACCGAGACGTAGGTCACGCTGTACTTCGGCGTGACGCCCACGGGGTGGAACCAGAGCCCGATCTCCAACTGGTCGGTGATCTCCTCGCCCACGGCGTGGTAGTGGATCTGCACCTCGAAACGGGCGCCCGGCTTGACCAGCTTGCCGGTGTCCTCGGGGTAGATCTCGCCGCTCTTGCCCTGCGCCCACTCGGTGAACATCTCGCGCGTGTCGACCGGGTCGCCCGAGCTGCGCGCGCGGGCCGCCTGCAGCACCGCGTCGGCCGCCGCCTGGCCGGCGAACAGCTCGCGCTCGACCTCCAGGTAGTCCCTGGTCTCGGGCTGGTGGACGTAGGCCGAGGCATGGTGGGCGATGCGGCGGCCCTGCGTCCCGGACGGCTTGGTCTCGGCCGCCCGCACCCAGCGCGGCGTGTCGATGTCGGTGTCCGCGAACGGCCTGAAGAACGTGTCCTGCGCCCCGGGCGGCATGGTGAACGGCGGGAACCGCACGACCGTATCCGGCGGGCCGAGGCCGGCCTCCACCTCCAGGCGGAAGTTGTCTCCGGACGGCCACTCCAGGGGCGGCGGCATGCGGGAGAGGTCACCGGGCGGCGCCCCGGCGTCGACCCAGCGGACGATGGTGTCGATCTCCGCGTCGCTGAGCGAGATGTCGTTGATGAACTCCTGGATGCCGATGGTCTTGTCCAGGAACCAGGGCGGCATCTCGCGGGCGGCGACGCGCGCCTTGATCGCCCGTGCCCAGGGCCGGGCGTCCGCGTAGGTGAGCAGCGACATCGGCGCCATGCTGTCGGGCCGGTGGCACTCCTGGCACGAGCGCTGGAAGATGGGCGCGATGTCCTCGGCGAACGTCACCCGCGGCGCGGTGTCGGCGGCCGGCTGCGCGACCGCGGCGGGCGCCAGGCCCAGGACCATGATTGCCGCGCCTGCCGTAACACCCGGCGCGCGGCGGCTGCACCACCGCAATCCAGTTGAACCGGTCATCGTCTACTCCACGTTGGCGTGCACGTAGCCGTTGGTCCAGCAGCAGCCGTTGAGGCCCGACCCGTCCGACGCCAGCACCCGCAGCACGTAGGCCCCCGGCACGGCGAAGCGAGCCGTGGTATGCGCCGCGCCGCCCTCGACCGCGGGCGACGGGTCCGCGAACCGCACGTCCCCGGGACCGCGGTACTTGGTCCACGTCACCGACAGGCTCCGCCCGCGGCGCACGCGCTGCCCGCTCTGGAGCGAGCGGATGACCAGCGGATCGAGATTGCCCGGCAGGCCGTCATCGGTGATCCAGAGATCGAGCGGCGTGTCGGATGCGGTGGTCGTCTCGATTGCCGCCCCCCTCGTCAGACCCGCCGGCCCCTGGCCGCCTGCGCCGTGCGCCCGGAATCGCAGCACCGGCGGCATGTTCCCCGGAAACGGGCCGCCGTTCGTCACCAGCCCCTCGATCTGGTAGAGCGGGCCGAGGTTCGAGGGGATCGAGGTGCTCTGGCCGCGTACGGCGAGTGTCCAGGCGATCTCCTCCGACCCCGAGCCCGCCGGCAGCACCACGGTGAAGACGCCCTTCTGGTGTCCCGGCAGAAAGTGAGTCGGCTGGCCCCGGTCCGCCGGCCCCGGCTCGATGGCGTTGCCCGCACCGATCGGGATGTCGAGCGCCTCGTCGAGGTTCAGGTTGACGTAGCCGTAGCTGGCGTACACGACACCCCGGCCGTCCTCGAACCAGCCCTCGTAGATCGGGACGACCGGCTGGCCCCGGGCATGACGCAACTGGCTGTGGATGACCGGCTGCTGCGCGGCGGCGTGCAGCAGCGTACCCGCCGCGACGATCAAACCCGCCACCCCGGCGCGCAACGTCACCACCACGGCTCGATCGGCCGAGCTGAAGCCGGGTCGCCTAGCGCGACCCGCTCTCCGCTGCCGCCTGCGCCTCCTGCGCACGCGAGCCGCTCAGGATGTTGAACATCCCGTAGTTCGCCTCGTGGCAGGCGTACTCGAAGATCTGCCAGTAGTTCGGGTCGGTGCGCGCGTTGACCATCACCGTCCAGCCGCGGCTCCACGCCTGGGCGTCGCTCACCGTGAACTCCACCCGGATGCTGTCCGGACCGCTCCGCGTGAAACGCTCGACGAGCCGGAGGCCGTCGCGCGAGCCCCGGAAATTCACCCGGTCGGTGTAGTTGAGGGTCTCGACCACCAGTGTGTCGCCTTCCCAGCGGCCGCGCGAGTCGCCGAACCACTGGCGGACCGACGCGTCGAGATGCGGCCGGCCGTCGAGCGGGATCAGCCGGTGCTCGTGCAGCCGCTCGTACAGGATCGCCACGTGGTCCGCGTGCTGGATGATCTGGAAGCCGTTGTTGTAGGCGCTCGGGAAGTAGGTGTTCGGCAGCCCGCGGGTGATGCACCGGTCGCGGAGGTCGAGATCCTCCGGACCGTCGAACGGTCCCTCCTTGAAGCTGCCCAGGTTGCGGTTGTCCCACTCGCGCCGGCCCGCGGCGGTATACGGAATACGTCCCTCCGGAGGATCGACGATGAACGACGCGCGAGTGGAAGCCTGCGCCGCCGTCTCGTACCAGTGCGGGGGACCGTCGCCGGTCTGTCCGGAGCCGCGCTCGAGGCCGGCCTCCCGCTGCGCCGTCCGGGACGCGGTCTCCTCCGCGGTCAGCGCCTCTCGACCGCCGAGCGCCTCGGGCCGCTCGACCGGCACGGAGATCTCGTCGTCGGTCGTCCAGACCCCCTGCAGGTCGGGGTGGCCCCACGGGGTGCGCGGCACCGACCGGTCGTTCGCGGCGGCCGCGGCAGCCACACCCGCCGCCGGGCCCTGACCGGCGGCGGGCATCGCGCCGGCCAACACGAGCGCCACCAGGACGGTCCCGACAGCGAATCCCGACGCCAGCTTTCGACAACGCATGTGAACCTCCCAGGCGGATGCGAGACGGCCATTATAGTCACCCGGCTACTGCAAGTCCCCGAAGAACGCCCGCACTTCGTCGAGATAGATTTCCGGCTCCTCGAGCGCGGCGAAGGGGCCGCCCCGCGGCATGACGGTGAAGCGCGTCACGTT
Organism: Vicinamibacterales bacterium; assembly: GCA_965222265.1. Lineage (GTDB taxonomy): Bacteria > Acidobacteriota > Vicinamibacteria > Vicinamibacterales > UBA8438 > JAAXGX01. Next base: position 931,794 of record CBDCTP010000003.1, on the reverse strand, counting down.
GCAACTGAACGGCACGATCGCCTCGGCAGTATCCTGGCCGGCCGCGGTGCCGCCATGCCCACCGGCCGCCGCCGCCACGACAGCCAGGAGCCACGCCAGACCCCGCCACGTCCGGGGAGCCGTCACTGCAGATCGTTCTCTCATTGCCGTACACCTCGTTGAAGACACGCCCGGCCGCGCCCGATGACCATGCGGCTATCATAGGACGATGGGGCGGAGCAACCAGTGAGCACGGGCGCAAGCCGAAGCCTCCGGTGCCTCGCGCGCGCCGCGCTTGCGGGCGCTTGCGTCGTGCTGGCAGCCGGCTGCACGCGGGAGGACCCGCCGGCGGCGCCCCCCGAGCCCGAGCCGACGGCGTCGCTGGCCGAAGCCGAGCCGGCCACATTGGAGCCGGTCGCCCTCCCCGAGCTCGACGGCGGCACATGGTCCGAGACCGTCGTCGAGCAGCTCCGCGCGCAGTACGCCACGCTGGCACAGACCCTCGACGACCCGGATGCCGGCCCCCTGGAGCGCGGCCGGGCCTACGGCGAGATGGGCATGCTCTTCATGGCCACGGAGTACATCCCCGAGGCCGAGGCGTGCTTGCGCAACGCCCGGGCGCTCCTGCAGCGCGACCGGCGCTGGCCCTACTACCTCGGCCACCTCGAACGAGCCCGCGGCGCACCGGAGCGCGCCGTCGAGCACTTCGAGCAGGCCCGCCAACTGCGGCCCGACGACGTGCCGACGCTCGTGTGGCTGGCCGAGATGCACGTGGCAACGGACGATCCGGGCGCGGCGCGGCCCCTGCTGGAGTACGCCCAGGCCCTGCAGCCCGATTCACCGGCGGTGATGTTCGGCCTCGGCCGGGCGGCCCTCGCCCGCGAGGACTACTTCCGCGCCGTCCAGTACCTGGAGGAGGCCCTGGCGCTGAATCCCACGGCGCCCCCGATACACGCGGCGCTCGCGGAAACCTACAGCAGCCTCGGCGAGGTCGGTCGGGCCGAGGCGAACCTCCAGCGCGGGCGCCTGGCCGAGCGCACCCTCGCGCATGTCGACGCCGAGCCCGCCGTCCGGCCGCCCGATCCCCTGCTGGAGGACGTGGAGGCGCTGCTGCGGACCGCGGAAGCCTACGAGCGCCGCGGGACGCGCGCGCTCGGCCAGGGCAACCTCTCGCGGGCGATCTCCCATTTCCGGGCGGGACTCGAGCGGCAGCCCGGCAGCCCGTCGCTGCGCCACAAGCTCGGCGTGGCGCTGGCTGCCGCGGGCAACCGGGAGGCCAGCCGCGAGCAGTTCGAGGAGGTCGTGCGGCGGTCGCCGGAGTACGCCCGGGCCCACTACGGCCTCGGCATCCTCCTGGAGGAAAGCGGCGACTTCGCCCGGGCCCTGGCACGCTACACGTCCGCCGTGCGGTACGACCCGGACTACGTCGAGGCGCGGCTGCAGCTCGGCGGGCTGCTCCGGCGCGGCGGACGCCCCGACGACGCGCGGGCACAGTACGAGCGGATCATCGAGCTCGACCCGTCCCTGTTCGAGGGACCCTTCGGCTACGCGATGGTCCTGGTCACCGAGGGGCGCTGGACACAGGCCCGCGATCGGCTGGACGAGGCGACGGAGCAGTATCCGCACACGCCGGCCTTTCCCCTCGCCCTGGCCCGCGTGCTGGCGGCCGCCCCGGACCGCCGCGTGCGCGACGGCCGGCGCGCCCTGGAGGTGATGCGGCGCCTCCCGGAGGAGCAGCAGCGCATGGACCTCGGCGAGACCCTGGCCATGGCGCTCGCCGAGGTCGGGCGTTACGAGGAGGCCGCCGACCTGCAGCGCGAGGCGATTGCCGCCGCCCCGCCGGAGCTGCAGGAGCGCATGGCCGCCAACCTCGAGCTGTACGAGGCCGGCCAGCCCTGCCGCACGCCCTGGCGCGAGGGCGAGGTGCCCTGACGGCGTCGCCCGCGTACAACCGGCGAAGCCCGCGGGCGGCGAAGGGTGGACGCCCGGCGACGGACCCGTCGCATGATGGAGCTGCTTCCGTTCGGCATCCTCGCGCTGTTCCTCGAGTGGTGCGTTCGCGGCATCCGTCGTCTCGTGCGCGGTCCGCGGGCACACGCCGCCGCATCCGATCCGGCAGCGCCGCGCAAAAGGACCACCCGCCTTGCGTGTCGCCAATCGAGGTGGATGGGCGCCTGCTGGCTGGCGCTGGGCCTGATGGGGTTGATCCTGGTGCGGCCGGCCATCGGCTGGCAGTCCGAGGGCTCCTCGTTCTGAGAAGGTCGGGCTGAGGTAGCGGTACTCGTGGGCCTTCAGTATGGCCGCGGCGCGCGCGGTCCACTCGACGCGCACAAGTTCCCGGCCGGCCGCCGATCACGCGCGCCGGAAGGTGTCGTAGCGGAGCTCCAGGAACTGCGGGTCCGGCCGGAGGCCAGCTTTCCGCGGCATGGCGATGCGGGTGCCGTGCAGCGCCTGGATGCCATGCACCAGGGTCGGCCCGTCCTCTTCGTGGAGGAGATCCGGGCGCACCTGCACGATGTAGCCGGGCGTCACACCGACGAAGTAGCGGTCGAACGCGGCATGGTGGAGCTTGCAGAGCGCCAGCCCGTTCCGTACGGTCGGCTCCCCCTGGTCGGCGTCGGGGACGATGTGCGCGGCGTCGAGCAGCTCCGCGTGCCGGAATCTGCAGAACGCGCACTGGTGCCGGTAGGCGTCGAGGACGCGCTCCCGGAACGCACGCTGATGGAGACGCTGCCGGACCGCGGCCGTCACATATTCCCGGCGCCCGCTGTCGCGGTCGTCGCGCACCGCGGACACGGCTCCCGGCCAGATGTGCCGTGCATCGTCGACCGCGATGGTGAAGGTCAGCCCGGGGCGGTCGTCGCCGACGACGAAAACTGGCCATGCCGCGAGGTACTTTCCCGGCATCACGCCATGGAAGTAGATCAGCGGCAGGCGCTCCCGCATGGCGACGCGGACGCGCTGATTGTCGGGGTGGTCCGGGTCCGTGCCCCGGTATCGATAGCGCAGGAGTTCGTTCGGACCGAAGGCGTCGTCGTACGGTCCGTCGGGAGCGGTCGTGATGGAGAGCGGGGCCGCGGACAACACCTTCGGCTTGAAGATGCCCTGCGGCCCGAGCAGCCGGACGCGGTCCCCGCGGAAAGGGAATCCGCCGGCGAGCAGCGTGCGCGGCAACACGTCGCCGTGGTGATCGACCTGCTCTCGGAGCCAGTCGAAGGCGGCGCTGCGAACCGCTGCGTCGTGGGTCCGATCGAACATGTCAATGGCGCGCCGTCGTGCAGCGTGACGGTCAGAGCCGGAAGAGCCGGGTGATCTTGACGATGAACGCGCGGGTCTCGAGCAGCGGCGCCCTTCGCAGCGCCGTGTCCCGCTGGTCGTTGTAGACGACGAACAGCTCGCTGCCGGGCTGATACTCCCAGCGGAAGCGCAGGTTCGTGCCCACCGACGTTGCGGTCGAGCTGTACTGCATCAGGCCCGAGAAAAACATCCGCGGCGTGAACGTGTGGGTGACGCGCATCGACGCCAGCGTCGCGGTGAACGGGCCGTTCGGCAGCTCGACGCGGTTGATCGCGACGGCGGGCTCGACCGTGAGCTTCCGCGTCACCTCCAGCCGCGCCTGCCGGTACCCGACCGCCGTGATCTCGCCGTCGTAGAATCCGCCGCGCTGGACGAATACGGTCCCGGACAGCCGCCGCTGCGGCCCCATCAGGTACGACAGGAAGATGTCCCGGAAGCCGTACCCCCCGACCGGGATGGTCACGTCCGGGGTGATGTCGAACGGCTCGACCAGCAGCTCGTAGCTGCGCAGGAAGTCGACGTTGATCTCGTCGCTGCTTTCGAACTCGGTCGTGAACCGCAGCTGCGCCGCGCGGGTCTCGAGCTGGCCGGCGCCGTTCTCGATGTAGTCGAGGCTGCCGCCCCAGGTGAACTGCCGCACCGCCTCGATGGCCGGCCGCGGGCTGTACTGGGCGGCCGCGAAGGTGCGCCGGAAGTCGTCGCGGCGCATGAAGCCCACCTCCGGATTGAAGTTGTCGCCGACCAGTAGATGGTCGACCTGGACCGCGTACAGGTCGCCGTCGTAGGTGAACGCGGCCTGGTAGCTCGTATCGTCGCCTGCCAGCCCCGGCGTGCGGGTGCGCGCGTAGTAGCCGTTGAAGTTGACGTTGTCGTGGAACGAGAACGCCGCGTCGAGGCCGTAGGCCTCGTTCGCGCCGTCACCGGCGCGCGATACGGACCGTCGCGTGTACATCCCGCCGACCCGGCTGCGGCGCAGGATGTCGCGCTTCAGGCGCACGACGGTGAAGTTGGTGGCCCGCGCCCCGACCCGGGCCTCGTCGCCCGCCTGCATGTTCAGCGCGCCGACGGTGAACGCGCCGAGCTTGCCGGTCAGCCGGCCGCCGCCCCGGATCGGCACGGTCTGGCCGCCCTCGAGGCCGATGCGCCGGCTGAAGAAGAGCGTCGGCACATCGGCCTGCTGCACGCTCCCGGGGCCCGAGACGCGTCCCCCGCCCTGGTTGTTTCCGCCGAGCACGCGCGGACCGCTCGCGAAGTCGAAGATGCCCCTGCCCTCCAGGAAGAACTCCCGCTTCTCCGGGAAGAACAGGTTGAACCGCGTGAGGTTGACCTGCTGCTCGTCCACCTCGACCTGGGCGAAGTCCGTGTTGTAGGTCAGGTCGGCCGTCAGGTTCTGCGTCACGCCCCACTTGGCGTCCACGCCCCAGTCGCCGCCGAGGCGGTTCGCGTAGACGGGGTCCGCGGTCAGGTCCGTCGCCGACGTGCCGATCCCGTACGGCTTGAGGTCGAGCCGCGTGACGCTCGGCGGCACCTCGATGCCCACCAGCGTGGCGGCCTGCGACAACCGGAACATGCCGGGGCCGACGGAAATCGGGACCGCCGTCAGGTGCGCGGCCTCGTTGAGGCGCCGGATGCGCCGGCCCATCTGCAGCCCCCAGATCTGCACCCCGCCCGGGCGGTAGCGCAGGGACTTGAACGGGATGCGCATCTCGGTGGTCCAGCCCCCGTCGAAGCGGCCGACCGCGACGTCCCACACCGGATTCCAGTCCCGGTTCGGGCTCCCCTCGTCGCTGATCTCGTAGTCGAAGAAGCCGCCGATCGGGGTCACCTGGAACGCCACCCCGTTGCGGCGGTCGTAGAACGTGTCGAACGCCACCTGGAAGCGGTCGTTGTCGAGGATCTGGGAGGAGTCGCGGCGCAGGGTGTTGGCAATCCACTGCGCCTCGGGCACCGACTCCCACAACCGGGCGGCGACGTAGACATGCTCGCCGTCGTAGAAGACCCAGGCCTCGGTCCGCTCGGTCGCCGGCTCGCCTTCGTCGGGTATCTGCTGGATGAATCCGCTGAACGGCGCGACCCGGGCGTACACCGCCTCGTCGAGCCGACCGTCGACCGCGAGGGGCCGGGCCAGCTCGATGGCCCGAACCGTCGCCCGGCCGGCCGCGTCGCGCCTGATGACCTCAGGCGAGACCGGCGGCGGCGGACCCTGGATGGTCCGTCCTCCGACCCGGGCGAGATCCTGTGGACCAGCCCCTGGCGGCGCCTGCGCATGCACCGTCCCGGCCGCGCCCGCCCCGACCAGGACGGCCACCAGCGCCAGCCCGCTGCGCGTCATCAATTAGACGGGGTGGCGCCCCGAACCCCCGCCGGCGCTTCCATCAGATGGGGCTGCGTCCCGAACCCTCGGCGCTTGCGGCGATGCGGGGTCTCACTACGGACTGCCAGGAGCCTGTGCCGTTCTACGGCGCAGCCTACCGCCCGGCGTTCTCGTACCACTTCAGGTTGGCCGTGCGGCTGCCGGCGCAGATGACGTCCGTCCGACCGTCCAGGTTCAGATCGGCGACCGCGCACCCGCCCGCACCCATGTCGCCGTCGTCGAGCACCTGCCGCGACCAGTCTGCTTCGCCGGCGCCCATCCGATAGAGATAGACGCCCTGCCGGCCGCGCCGCTCGCCGGCGACGATCTCGTCGCGGCCATCGCCGTCGAGGTCGGCCACCACCACGGTGTGGCCGTCCTCGATCGACGGGTCGAGCACGTGGCGGGCCCACCCCGCGCCGCCCGCCGCCTGCCGATAAACGACCACCTGATCGCCGTGCCAGGGCTCTATCGTCGCCACGAAGCGCTCGGACCCGAGACGGCCCACCTGCGCCTCGCTCGCACCGCTCTCCGGCCAGGGAGCCGGATCGCCCGCCGCCACGTGCGTCCGGGTCCAGCCGCCGTCCGCGAACTCGTGGACGTGGACGCCCAGGAAGCTCGCGCTCAGCACGGCGTCCCGGGCGGGATCGTCCCAGGCTCCGACGCCGATCCCGTGCACCACGCCCCGCTCGGCGTCCGTCATCGTCCGCCGCTCCCAGTCATCCGGGTGGTACCACAGCAGCGACAGGGTGTCGTGGAACTCCGGGCGCAGCGACTCGTCCCCGATCAGCGGCGCGCTGACGAGCACCTTGCCGCCGCTGCCGTCCACGTCGGCCCACCGCAGCCGGTGGGTCGTCGGAACCCGGTCGATCTCCCGCATCGACCAAGGCTGCCGCGGATTCCCCTGATGGCCGAGCAGCGAGACGATGCCCACGCTGTCGGCGTACGTGCTCGAGAACCCGTGCGCGAGCGCCAGCTCGGGAATGCCGTCGCCGTCGACGTCGTGAGCCGCCACGTTGATCATCCGACTCAGGCCGCCGGCGATCACGTGGCGCTCCCAGCCGGGATTCTCGTACCACACGAGCTCCGGCTGCCGCGTGGAGAGCGCGATCACGTCCGGCCGGCCGTCGGCGTTCAGATCGGCCGCGACGGCCTGATACCCGCCGGCGAACTCGGTGGCGATCGTGTGCGGGACGAACGGGATCGGCGCGGTCGCCGCGGGCGGCTGCGCGCGGACGACCGTCGCGGCCGCCAGGACTGCCGCCCCGGCAACCGCCACGGCACGGAGCGCCGTCACGCGCGTCACTTCGCCGCCGCCGCCGCGGCAGCCGCCGCCTCGTCCGCGCGGGCGCCGCTGAGCATGTTGCGCAACGCGTAGTTCCCCTCGTGGCAGGCGTACTCGTAGAGCGGCCCCTCGATGGCCACCATCGGAATCGCCGCCGTCCACTCGGTCTGGTAGGTGGTCGGATCGATCACCGTCACGCGGTAGTCCAGCGAATCCGCGTCGACGCGCGTGAAGCGCTCGACGATGCGCGCGTGCTCGCCGATCCCGAAGACGACATTCGCCATGTCGACCCGCTGCTCGTTCGCCTTCGCGCTCAGGTTGGTGGTCTCGACCACCAGCGTGTCCCCTTCCCATCGGCCGCGAGAGCTGCCGAGCCACTGCTGGATGGACGGGTCGAGGTGCGGCCGCCCATCGAGCGGGACGATCCGCGAGTCGTGGATCATCTCCACCTGGATGACGACGTAGTCGGGCGTCTGCATGATGTTGTAGTTGTGGTTGTAGAACCCCGGCATCATGCCGCCCGGCAGCCCGCGCGTGAGGCACCGGTCGTAGAGATGGAAATCGGTGGTCCAGTCACGCCGGTCGCTGTAGCGCACCGCGTGGATGGCGTCCGCCCGCACTGCCGCCGCGGGCGTCAGCGGGGGCAGCAGCCCGGTGGGCGGGTCGACGACGAGCGACGTCTGCTCACCGGTCACGCCCCGCTCGAACCAGAAGCTGTTGTAGGCGCCCGTCTGTCCCGGGGGCGGCGGCTGGTCGGCGTTGCGCTCCCGCTCGGCATCGCGCTCGGCCCGTTCCTCGGCGGTCAACGTGGTCCGCCCGACAAGCTCCTCGGGCCGCTGCAGCGGCGTGGTCGTGGTGTTCGACCAGATGCCCTGCAGGTCGGGGTGGCCCCACGGCGTGCGGGGCAGCTCCTGGGCGGCGAGCGGGATGGCAGCCGCCGCGACGGCGGTCACCAACGCGGCGGTGGTCATGATTCGCATGGGCATTCCTCCTGGTGTCTACTCGGTATCTAGTCCTCGAACAGCGGCGCGTGCGGCCGGGCCATCTGCTCCAGCCCGGAGCGGTGCGCGGGCAGCAGGTAGCCGTCCGCCACCAGCGCGTCCGCGGCCGCGAGGTACCGCGCGAGATAGTCGTCGAACCCGGCGTAGCGCTCGGTCACCGCCCGCCGCGGATCGCCCGTCCGCAGGCGATCGGCGGCCGTGTGCGGGAACGGGATGGCGCCGCCGGTCAGCCGCAGCAGCTCGGTCGGCGCGCCGATGGCGGGCGCGCGGAGGTTCCAGCCGGTGTAGGTCGCCACTGGTACGGCGACCGGCGGCAACCGCAGCACGCCCCGCTCGTTGTTGTCGGCGTCGAGCGCGGGCACCCGCACGCGGTACGCCTGCCCCGTGCGGCGCGGCGGCTGGTGGTCGATCCGCCGGTGCTCGGCGAACGCGTGGCCGTAGTCGAGATGTTCCGGCTGCTGGATGACGGTGGGATAGGCGATGCCGGGAAGGGGCTGCCAGCCCGCCTCGCCGGCCTGCCAGCCCACCAGCGTGCCGTCGGCAATCCGCGGATGCACGCTGGGCGGCGGCGGCGTGCCGTCGGTGATCCAGCGGTCCAGCGCCAGGAAGAGCGCCTGCTGGAACGGCCGGTACGGGATGGTGCTGGGCTGGAGCTGGCCGCGGTCGGACGGCCCGCTGGCCGGGCTGTGCTGCGTGCCCCCGAATACGTACACCCGCACCTCGGGAGGCAGCGTGCTGTCGCGCTCCCCGAGCGGATCGGTCACGACCAGCGAGCCGCTCCGGTGCCAGTACTCCGACGCGGTGTCGAGGTGCATCACCCTGGGCACGGTGCCGGTCGCGCGCGCCAGCCGCAGGATGCCGTCGCGCCGGCCGCTGAACGGGTCGGTCTCCTCGCCATAGGCGAACGGGAAGACGTCCGCCGGATACAGGTGCCCGCTGTGCTGCGTGTTCGTGCGCGTCGGCGATGCGAAGCGATGGTTGAAGAACCCCTGCCCGCCGCCGGCGATCGTCGGCATCATGCCGTCGAACACCTGCCGCCCCTGCTCGTCGGCGTTGAACCCTTCGCGCAGGAACATGCGGATCGCCCGCCCGCTCTGCGACTGACCCTGGGCGATGACGCGCGCCGCGAGCGGGCGCCCGTCCGCGCCGCGCAGCGGGTTCATGGTCGACTCGTCGTGCTTGAGCCACGAGATCAGGTCGCGGATGGCCGCGAACCCCGCGCCCTGCACCACCGAGCCCCGCGCGTCGTAGATCAGCTCGTAGATGGCGCCCGGCTCGAAACCGTCGTCGAGCGCCACCTCGAAATCGACGAGACCGCTGCCCTCCTCGCGCGGACCCTGCGTGACCAGCAGACGCCATCGGTCGCGCGCAATCGGCCGCGGGGAGTCCTTCTCGCGCAGCCGCCGGGTCAGCGTCGCGTCGGGCAGCCGGCTGGCCAGCGGCTCGTAGCTGAGCTGGTTCGAAACCGGCAGGCGGTCCGCCGGCCGGTCGGTCACGAGCTCGGCCCGCACCGTGCCGACGACGTTCACGTCGTCGTCGTCGTGGGCAACCGGCGCCTCCAGCCGGAGCCGCTCGGGCGACGGCGGCACCTCGGCGATCCAGCCGCTCGAGACCGTGACGTAGCCGCGGGCGAGCAGGAACGGATCGGCGCCCCACGTCAGCCGCCCCCGGTTGTTGACGACGTACAGGACCGTTGGCTCGGCCAGCCCGCGATCGACCGGGACGAGAATCTCGAGGTCGGCGTAGAACTCGACGCGACCCTCCTCGTTCGGCGTGGCGGAGGCCAGGTCGACGATGCGGCGGTTCGCGTCATGCGCGGGGTCGAGCGCGTAGACGACCCGGCCGCGCACGCGCTCGTACGGTCCGATCTTCCCCGGCACGTCGGCCGCGAACGGCTCGCGCGACGTGATCACGAGATGGATGACCTCGGCCGTGGCCGCCGAGGCCGGCAGCAGAGCCAGGAGGGCCGCGGCGACAGCGCGGCGCAGGGCGGTCATCATTGCCCTGAGTGTAGCGCCGCGCCGGGCAAGTTGCACCAACAGAATGACCTGGCCGGACCGCCCTCAGCCTCCGAACCGATAGGTCAGCGCCACCTTGAAGCGGCGGCCCTTCGGGTCGTGCGTGAAGCCGTCGTACGACTGCTCGATGTTGGCCCACGGCGGCAGGGTCCCGGTCAGGTTCAGCCCGTAGACCGTGACGTCGATGCCGCTGCCGGGAAAGCGCCACAGGAGGCTCGCATCCCACGTGAGGAACGGGTCGATGAGCGGGGCGGTGGTGCCGTCGCCCCGGTCCCCGTAGGAAGAGATGTAGCTCACGTAGTTGGCGAACGTGTACGTGTTCCAGCTGTACAACGCCGACCAGCGGCTCTTCCAGCGCGGCAGCGGCACCGCGATCGGGTGGGCGAAGTTCAGGTAGCCGGCCGCGCTTCGCTGGGAGTAGAGCGTCAGGTCGGTACCCGCGAGCATCAGGGCCTTCGTGTCGTACTCCACCGTGTAGGTGGAGTCCCAGCTCGCCGAGAGCTGGCCCGGACCCGCGTCGAAGCGGGTGGCGAGGTGCGTGTCGATCCCCGACGTCGTGAGCCCCGGCCAGTTCACGAGGTCGATCTGGACGCGCTCCAAGTTCACGGCGGGGCATCTGTTCTCCGGCGCCAGGTCCGAGGCTCGGCCTCCCGGACAGATGATGAAGGGTGACAGGGCGTCCTGCGCCGCGGGACCGCCGCTGTTGTAGAGGTTGGTCACGGCATCGTAGGGCATCGATCCGATCACGTTCTGGAAGTCGTAGTGCCAGTAGTCGACCGTCGCCTCGACGCCCCCCTCCAGGAAGAGCACGGTGCCGACGTTGTAGGTGAACGCCTGCTCGGGGAGGAGATCGGGCCGGCCGAAGCGGTCGACCGCCTGGTAGGCTCCCGTTTCCGGGATCCACTCGAGGGTGGTCAGCGGGCTGGTGTTCAGATCGTCCAGGGACGGCGTGCGGAACGTGGTCTGCACCGAGCCGCGCAGCGCCAGGGAGTAGCGCAGGTTCTCGGCAATCTGCAGGCGCCCGCCGAACTTCGGGTCGAAGCTGCTGACGTGGCGGCCCGCGACATTGTAGAACTCGTAGTTCGCGGCAATCTGCGTCTCGACGCGGGGGCCGATGCCCAGCGCGAGCTCGCCGAACAATCGCTGCACCTGCTGGTCCGCCGCATAGGGGCGGTGAACGTTGGTGAACAGGTACGGGCCGAACCGGTCCCCGGCCGCGCAGCCCGTGTCGCCCGCCACCGGGCAGGGGTTCAGCGTGACATCGCCGGGATCGTTCGGATTGCCGTCGGCGCGCATCGCGCGGAACTGGTAGCCCACGGCGAAGTCGGCCACGTTCTCGACCAGGTTGCCGCTGACCGTAGCGTCCGCCACGATCAGGTCGGTCGTGCTGACCAGGTCGACTTCCTCGTTGAGCCACAGCCGCAACTGGTCCTGGTTCGCCAAACCGGGAACGTAGTCGGGGTTTGCCATGTTCTCGAACGCCGCCCCCGGTTGATCGGAGTGCTGGATGGCGTTGCTGAACGGGTTGTAGTACATGCACGGCCCCTGGCCCGCCACGGCATCGCCTAGCGGCCCGAGCGCCATGCCCGCGGGCGAGGTCCGATCCGCCATGACGCCGACGCCGCAGTCCGGCCCGCCGTAGCCGCGGAAGGACCGGAAGACCCGATCGGTGTATACCGCCGGCAGATTCAGATTGCCTCTGGCACGGGAGTACGAGAGGCCGACGTCCCAGTGAGCGTCCCGGGACCCGAGCTGGAAGTCACCGTCGACCGACCCCGCGATGCGCTGGGTGCGGGACTCCCGCCGCAGCCTCCGCCCGGGGCCGGAGTTGCCGTACGGGCGGCCGTTGAAGTACCAGGGATCGCTGCCGGCGCAGGCGCCGCCGGGGTCCGCCTTCCCGTCGCCCGCGTAGCCGGAGCAGAACGCGTCCCGTCCCGGGTGGCCGGGCCCCACCTCCATGATGGTGGTGCTCGTCAGCGGGAACGGCGGGTACGACGGCGTCGTGTACCACTCCGGAATCGTCGCATCGGCCCAGAGCGCCTCGACGTGGTAGTTGGTCCGTGCGTTCACGGGACCGTTGGCTTCGAAGAAGGCGCGGGTCTGCTGCTGCTCGTCGATCAGGTTGTCGTACGGCGCGTAGCGGAAGCGGCAGGTCCAGCCCTCGTCCTGGCCGCCGAATTCCGTGCACCGGGGATCGAAGACGTCGGCCGTCCAGGGCACAGGGGCCCCCACGGCGAACGTGCCGGGGTTCCCCAGGCTCGACCAGCCGGCGCGGTTCCCCGGGACGTGCGTGCTCAGCCGATCGAGCGTCCAGGGACGGTCCGCCATCTGCAGCTCCTGGCGGCCCACCCGCTCCGCCGCGAATACCAGGCTGGAGCTGCCGATCCGCCCGCCCCAGATGCCGGCCACCGTCGTATCGCCCGCGCTGTCGAAATAGTCGTGCGAGACGTTCAGCTCGAAGCCCCGGAAGTCGCTGCGCGTCACGAAGTTGGCGACACCGCCGACCGCGTCGGAGCCGTAGATCGCCGCGGAGCCCTCCTTGAGCACCTCGAGCCTGCCGATGGCGATGGCCGGGATCGTGTTCACGTCGACGAACCGCCCGCCGATCAGTCGCGCGGGGACGGGTACGTGCCGGCGGCCGTTGAGCAGCACGAGCGTGCGCGAGGCGCCGAGGCCGCGCAGGTTGACGTTGGCCACGTTCTCGGTCAGCGTCGAGGGCTGGTTGGAGTTGTACCAGCTGTTCCGCTCGCCGATGACGCCGTGGCTGACGCTGAGGTTCTTGAAGAGGTCGACGAGCTGCGTGGACCCCTGCTGCTCGATGGTGTCGCGGCTGACCACCGTGACCGCGTGGGGCATGTTGATGGCGGGCGCGTCGATCGCGGTGCCGGTCACCGCCACGGTCACTTCCTCGAACAGGCCGCCGAGCCGCAGGCGCACGTCCACCGTCGGCGCCGACGCGGCGGCCAGCTCGACGGAGCGCGTCAACTCCTCGAAGCCCGGCAGCGTGAACGTGAGGGTGTACGCGCCGGGGGGCAATGCGTCGAACGCGTAGCGCCCGTCCGCGTCGGTCACGACCACGCGCGGGCCGCCGGCCAGCGCGGGCCCGGCGGCCGCCACGGTCACCCCGGGCAGAACGCCGCCGGTCTGATCGCTGACCATGCCCGCAATCTGCCCGTTCTGTGCGAAGGCAGCCTGCGGGACGGCCAGCAGGCACGCTAGAACAATGGCGATCTTCATCCTCTCCTCCAGCTCCCGGGAATGCTGGTGCGCGTCGGAAGGGAGCGTCTCGTCGGCGCCGGCAAGACGGGACCGCGTACGTTATCGCGCACGTCGTACAAGGCCCGATTATACCCACACGCCGCCGTTCGACGATCCGCGGCGGGTCGGCGCAAGCCGCCTCGCCGGCAGGACGGCGCCTCACCAGCGGCGGCGAAGACGGTCAGGGAGAGGCTACTGCTGCTGATTCGTGGCCGCGGCTTCCTGGCGCGCCCGGCGGACAGCGAGCTCCGCCTCGTATTCCTCGTCCGTCAGGTCGTACCAGCCGATCCACGCGAATCCCATCTCGTCTATCGTGCGGCCGCCGTCGCCGGTCCAGTTGCGCGGATCCGGGTTGCCGCGATTGGCTTCCGTGTTGTCGTGCCAGCTGATGATGTGCAGGATGGTCCCGGCCGGCACGATTGGCGCGACATCGTCCTCGTAGTTGTAGACGAGATGCCAGTTGTAGTCGAAATTCGCGCAGCTCACCGTCTCGGTCTGCGCTGTCCAACCGGGCCAGGGGTAGATGAGCTCGAGGCACTGGTAGGTGCCCAGCATGTGCATGTGCGGCTGGAACGCCGTGAGGCGCGCCGCCTTTGCCAGCACCGCGTAGCTGTCGGTGCGCACGACCTTGCCGGGCGGGATGTCCAGCAGGCGGTTGTTGATCCCGAGCTGCTTGGACCAGCGGATGTGCCTTGGAACGTGTCCCTTCGGGTGGAACACCAGCCCGAGCTCGACCAGCGCGTCGACGTCCTCCCCCACCGAGTGGAGGTGATAGTCCAGGCGCATCTTGCGGCCGGCTTCGAGCAGCAGCCCGGAGTCCTCGGGATAGATCTCGCCGTTCTTTCCCGACGCGTACTCCACGAGGAACTGCGCCGCCGGCACGTCGTCGTCCCCCGCGATGCGCATCTCCTCCTCGTCCGGGTGCACGGCGAACGAGAGCGCATGGTGCACGACGCGCCGCGACGGATCGTCGGCCGGACGGGTCTGGATGGCGCGAATGTAGCGGTCCTCGTCGAGGTCCAGCTCGGTGTACATCGCGCCGAACAGGTCCGGCCCCTCCGCAGGGACCAGGTACGCCGGGTACTGCACCACCAGATCGGGCTCGCCGATCTGCCACTCGGAGGCGTCCGGGAACTCGACCGGCGGCGGCATGTCGGCCGGATCGCCCCGCGGTGCGCCGTTGTCGACCCACGCCGCCACCATCGCGATCTCCTCGTCGCTCAACGACGGATCGTCCTTGAACGACTGGATCCCGATGTCCTTGTCGATGTGCCAGGGCGGCATCTCGCGGGCGGCGACGCGGCTCTTGATGGCCCGCGCCCACGGCCGCACCTCCTGGTAGCTCACCAGCGACATCGGGGCCATCTCGCCCGGGCGGTGGCAGACCTGGCAGGAACGCTGGAGGATCGGCACGATGTCCTTCGTGAACGTCACCTCGGCCGCGCCGACCTCCGCCTGCGTGCCGGCCAGAGCCGGGCCGGCAGCGGCCAGTGCCGCGGCGAGAACGATGCCGATATGGACGCTGCGCTTGATCATCCCGCTTCCTCCTCCCGAGACATGCACGGGTCAAACTTTGTCAGAATTCGGTCGAGGGGTCAACGCGCCGGCAGATGCCTGACGGCAACACCGACTCGACGGGACGACGCCCGCAGCGGCGGAGTTTCCCGGCGGGCGCTCCGGCGTGTAGCCTGTTGGGGATGGACGCAACGCGAGGGTGGCCGATGATGCGGATGCAGGGATGGCGGATGGTCCAAGCGGTGCTGCTGGCGGTGCTCGTCTCGGTTGCCGGGGCTGGCGCTCGGGAAGCGTCGGCCGCCGACCAGGGCTGGCCCCAGTGGCGGGGTCCGCTCGCGACGGGCGCCGCGCCCGAGGCCGACCCGCCGGTGGAGTGGAGCGAGACGCGCAACGTGCGCTGGAAGATCCAGGTTCCCGGCAGCGGGTCGGCGACGCCGATTGTCTGGGGCGATCACGTCTTCGTGTCGACGGCCGTGCCCGCCGGGGACAGCGGCGCGCGCGACGGCTTCTTCCGGCGCCTCACCCGGCGCTTCGTCGGGACGGAGTCCCCGTCGCAGACGCTGCGGTACACCGTGCTGGCCGTCGACCGGCGCACCGGCGCCGTCGCCTGGGAGCGCGTGGTGCAGGAGGCGGCGCCGCACGAGGGCAGGCACCAGACCGGGAGCTGGGCCGCGCCGTCGGCGGTCACCGACGGCGAGGTGCTGTGCGCCTTCTTCGGCTCGGCCGGGCTGTACTGCCTCGACCTGGAGGGCCGCCCGCTGTGGGACCGCGACCTGGGCGACATGCGGATCCGGATGGGGTTCGGCGAGGGCGCCTCGCCGGCGCTCCACGGCGACAGCCTCGTCGTTACCTGGGATCACCAGGGCCAGTCGTTCATCGCCGCGCTCGACAAGCGGACCGGGCGCGAGCGCTGGCGGACCGAGCGGGACGAGATGACGTCGTGGGCAACCCCGCTGGTGGTCGAGCACGAGGGCCGGACGCAGGTGGTCACCAACGCCACCAACCGCGTGCGGAGCTACGACTTCGAGACCGGCGAGCTGCTGTGGGACGGCGAGGGGGCGACGACCAACGCCATCCCGACCCCGGTGGCCGCCGATGGCATCGTCTACCTCACGAGCGGCTACCGGGGCAACCGGCTGGACGCCGTCCGGCTCGGCACGGCGACCGGCGACATCACCGGCAGCGACGCCATCGCCTGGTCGCTCGACCGCGACACGCCGTACGTGCCCTCGCCGCTGATCCACGACGGCATCCTCTACTTCACCAAGGGGAACAACGGCATCCTGTCGGCCTACGACGCGCGGACCGGCCGGCTGCACTACGGCCCCGAGCGGCTGCCCGGCATCCGCAGCCTGTACGCCTCGCCGGTGGCGGCCGGCAGCCGCATCTACATCCCGAGCCGGGACGGGACCACCGTCGTGATCGCGGCCGGACCGACGTTCGAGGTGCTCTCGGCGAACCTGCTCGACGACGGGTTCGACGCCTCGCCGGCCGCCGCGGACGGCGAGCTGTACCTGCGCGGCCGCGAGTACCTGTACTGCATCGCCGCCGACTGACCGCAGGCCCAGCATGCTCCCGGTCCGGCTCCTGCCGTTGGCGTTCACGGCACCGCTCGCGGCGCTGAGCCTGCTGCCGGCCGCCCGGGGCAACGCCGCGCTGTGGACGACCCTGCTGTCGGCCGCCGCGGCGCTGGGCGCCTGGCACGCGCTGCTGGCCTGGCGCCGGCCGGGGGTGACCGCCGGGGTCGTGCTCCGGCGGCAGCACTACGTGCAGGCCTGCGCGCAGGGCACGATCCTGCTCTACTGGGGCTGGTACTGGCGCGAGGTGTACGACGCGGCCCATCTGCTCCTCGCGCAGATCCTGTTCGCGTACGCCTTCGACATGCTGCTCTCGTGGTCGCGGCGCGGCGCGTACACCCTCGGCTTCGCGCCCGTGCCGGTGATCTTCAGCATCAACCTGTTCCTCTGGTTCCGGCCCGACTGGTTCTACTTCCAGTTCCTCCTGATCGGCGTGGGGTTCGCGGCCAAGGAGCTCGTCCGCTGGAACAAGGCCGGGCGGCACGTGCACATCTTCAACCCGTCGTCGTTCCCCCTGGGGCTGTTCTCGCTGGGGCTGATCCTCACCGGCACGACCGGCCTGACCTGGGGTCAGGAGATCGCCACCACCCTCAACCGCGCGCCGCAGATCTACCTGGTGATCTTCCTCGTCAGCCTGCCGGTCCAGATGCTGTTCGGCGTGGCGACCATGACGCTTGCCGCGGTGGTGACGACGTACCTGTTCGGGCTGCTCTACTTCGCGAGCGCCGGCACGTACTACTTCATCGACGCGTACATCCCGATCGCGGTCTTCCTCGGGATGCACCTGCTTTTCACGGATCCGTCGACCGCGCCGCGGACCGAGCTGGGACGCATTCTGTTCGGCGTGGCGTACGGCCTGAGCGTGATCGCCCTCTACGGCGCGCTCGGCGCGCTCGGACACCCGCGGTTCTACGACAAGCTGCTGGCCGTGCCGGTGCTGAACCTGCTGATCCAGATCATCGACCGGCTGAGCCGGACGGCGCCTTGGCGGCTCGACCCGGCCGCGCTGTGGCGCGGGCTGGCGGGCACCCGGCGCAACGCCGCGTGGGTCGCCGTGTGGACGGTCGTCTTCATCGCCCTGAGCGCCGCGCAGGGCGTGGGCGACTCGCACCGCGGCCAGCACGTGATGTTCTGGCGGCAGGCCTGCGCCGAGAATCTGCCGAACGGCTGCCCGCACCTCGGGGTGCTGGTCTCGGCCTTCTGCAACAACGGCTCCGGCTGGGCCTGCAACGAGTACGGCCTCCTGCTGCAGCCCGAGCTGCGGCCCGAGCTGGCGGCCGACGCGTTCCGGCAGGCCTGCGATCTCGGCTCCGGGGCCGGCTGCGCCAACCTCGACCGCGGCCGGACCGCGGGGGCCGCCCGCGAGCCGCCGACCCTCGCCGACTACGAGGTCGTGGTCCGGGAGGGCCGCCGGCCGCTGCCCCCCGGCCTGCCGCCGCTGGAGATCTACCGGCGCGCGTGCGCACAGGGCTTCGCGGACGCCTGCCGGCAAGCGAGCGAGCCGGGCGACGACCCGGCCCGTTAGCGCCGCGGGGTTCGGGGCAAGGCCCCGTCTGATTGCAGCGCCGGCGCAGCCGGCGCAAGGCGCGCACAGCGCGCCTCGGCGGGAGCGGCGCGGGGCGAAGGGGCCCCCGCAAGCGGACGCCGGGGGTTCGGGGCGTAGCCCCGTCTCCAAATGAAGCCGCAGCAACCCGGCCGGCTGTGAGATATTGGGCAGGTTCACGAGGAGGAACGTTGCGAAAACAGCAAGCGGGCGCGTATCCGGGAAGGTTGGCCGTCGCCCTCGGTGCGGCCCTGTTGATTGGTTCGCCGCTACAGGCGCAGCGCGGCACACAAGATGGGGAGTGGCCGAACTTCGCGGGCAATCGCGAGGGCATGAAGTACTCCCCGGTCGACCAGATCGCGAGAGAGAACATCGACGCGGTCGAGGTGGCGTGGCGCTGGCCGACGGCCGACCGCGAACTGCAGGCGTCCAACCCGGCCTGGCGCGGTGGCCGCTACGAGGACACGCCGCTCATGATCGACGGCATCCTGTACACGGTGACGCCGCTGGGCCTGATTGCCGCGCTGGACCCGAGCTCGGGCGAAACCCTGTGGGTCCACGACCCGCGCGCGTACGGCGCCGGCCGGCCGGCCAACGTCGGGTTCCTGCATCGCGGCCTCGCCTACTGGACCGACGGCACGGAGAGGCGCCTGCTGCTGGGCACCAACGACGCGCGCCTGCTCTCGATCGATGCCCACACCGGAGAGCCCGACCCGGATTTCGGCGTCGACGGCAAGGTCGACATCATGGTCGGCATCCGCGACGCCGTGCGCGGGACGAACTTCGCGGCGCGCCGCTCGCTGATCGCCGGGGACGTGGTCGTCGTCGGCACCGCGATTGCCGACGGGTTCCGCACGAAGGAGATGCCGCCCGGCGACGTGCAGGCGTACGACGTCAGGACGGGCAGGAAGCTGTGGACCTTCCACACCATCCCCACGGAGTACGAGGCGGGCTACGAAACCTGGCTCGACGGGTCGGCTGCGTACAGCGGCAACGCCAACGTGTGGAACGGGATGGCGTACGACCCCGAGCTCGACTACGTGTACCTGCCCACGTCCACCCCGACCCACAACGAGTACGGCGGCAACCGGCCCGGGGACAACCTGTACGCGGAGAGCCTGGTGTGCGTCGACGCGCGGACCGGCGAGCGGATCTGGCACTTCCAGGCGGTGCACCACGGCGTGTGGGACTACGACTTCCCCACGCGGCCCATCCTGGCCGACATCACGGTGGACGGACGGCCGATCAAGGCGATCATCCAGGTGAGCAAGCAGGCCTTCACGTACGTCTTCGACCGGGCGACAGGCGAGCCGGTGTGGCCCATCGAGGAGCGGCCCGTGCCGCAGTCGACCGTGCCTGGCGAGCGGACGGCGCCGACGCAGCCGTTCCCCACCAGGCCCCCGGCGTTCGATCTGCAAGGCACCACCGAGGACAACCTGCTCGACTTCACGCCGGCGCTGCGGCAGCGGGCGCTCGCCCAGCTCCAGCAGTTCGAGTACGGCCCGCTCTTCACGCCCCCGTCGGAGAAGGGCACCATCTTCCTGCCCGGGCTGCTCGGCGGTGCCAACTGGGGCGGGGCCGGCTTCGATCCGGAGACTTCTGTGCTGTACGTGCCCTCGCGGACGGAGGCCACGACGTACCGGCTGCTGGCCGGCAACCCCAACCAGACGAACCTGGGCTACGTGCAGGACCGCGGGCGCGGCCTCCGCGAGTCGATGACGCTGGAGGGCCTGCCGCTGTTCAAGCCGCCGTACTCGCGGATGACCGCCATCGACATGAGCCGGGGGGAGCTCCTGTGGACGTCGCCGCTGGGGAACGGACCCCGCAACCACCCGCTGCTGCAGGGGCTCGCCCCGCCGCCGCTCGGCAATCAGGCGATGACCACCAGCGTCCTGGTCACGCAGTCGCTGGTCTTCGGCACGATGACCAAGGGCCGCACCCCGGACCAGTGGGGCGACCCGGAGGCGGACCGCCAGCTGCTGTTCGCCTTCGACAAGGCGGACGGCACGCTCCTGCGCACGTTCCTCCTGGACGGGCGCTCCGCGGCCGCGCCGATGACGTACCTGCACGAGGGCAAGCAGTACGTGGTCGTGGCGACCGGCGGCGGCGAGACGGCCGAGCTGGTGGCGCTCAGCCTGCCCTGAGCTTCAATCAGACGGGGCTGCGCCCCGGACCCCCGGCGTCCGCTTGCGGGGACCTGGTCGCCCCGCGCCGCTTCCGCCGAGGCGCGCCGTGCGCGCCTTTCTACGGCGCGGACTCCTGGCCGGGCTGATCGCGCGCGCTACTGGCCGCCGGTCGTCGCGGCCGCTGCGCTCAGCGCCGAGGCCGCCGACGCCTTCAGCTTCTCCCCGTCTGCGGGCAGCAGGTACCGCTCGGCCACCAGCGCGTCGACGGCTGCGCTGTACCGCGCCGAGTACTCGGCCTGGCCGCCCGGATAGCGCTCCTCGAGCGAGGGGCGTGAATCGCCCTTCGCGAGCCGCTCGGCCCTCGTCCTGGGGAACGGAATCGTCGAGCCGTTCACGCCGCACAGGTCGCCCTCGGCGAAGCCCGGCCCCCGCACGGCCTTGCCCATGGTGGCGAGCGGCGCCGCCACCTCCGGCGTCATGACGCCGGCCACGACGTTGCCGTCGCTGTTCAGGCCGGGCACGAACAGCGGGTACTTCTTGACGCTCTCCCGCGGCGGCCAGACCGAGAAGTCGCGCACGCCCAGCTCGCTGATCGCAGCGTTGTACGGCCGGTCGGGAATCGTCGGATACTGCCTGGCCTGCCGCGCGACGGTGACGGCCGTGCCGTCGGCCACGGACGGCGCGGCGGTCGCGGGCGGGGCCACGCCGTCGCGCACCCACCTGACCGTCGCGTCGAAGGCCGCCCGGTAGTACGGCCAGGGCGACACCGGGTTGCCCGGGTCGCGGCAGCCGGCGTCGCCCTGCAGGTGCGCCAGGGCCAGCATCCAGTAGCGCACGTTGGGCGGCAGCGCGACGGGCTCGCCGGTCGTGCGCGTCAGGATGAGCGACGCGTGGGCGCCGTAGTACTCCGAGTCGGCGTCGACCTGGATGACGTGCGGGCAGGTGTCGGAGGCCGCGCACGCGGCCAGCAGGCCGTCGGTCCTGCCGGTCAGCGGATCGGTCGTCACGCCCCAGGTGAACGGGAACTCGTCCATCGGGTAGTTGTGGTCCTCGTGCTGGCGCGTGTAGCGGCCGGTCTGGGCGAAGCGCGCGTTGACGTACGTCCGCCGCGCGCCGCCGACGTACGGGGTCGCCCCGTCCCACACGCGCCGGCCGGCGGCGTCCGCGTTGAATCCCTGGTAGATGAAGTCCCGGATCATCCGCCCGCTCTGCGACGATCCCACGGCCACCACGTGCTCCAGCACCGGCTCACCGTCGACGAAGAGCGGGTTCGGCGTGCCCTGCCCGTCCGCCGGGCTGTGCCGCACGAACGAGACGAAGTCGCGGACGGCGGCGAACCCGAGGCCCATCACGATCGGGTCCCGCACCTCGTACACGAACTCGTAGATCGTCCCCGCGTCGGTGCCGGCCGGCGGCGTGAACGCGACCGTCGTGTCGTCCGCGTAGTGCCACTGGTCGGCCGGCACCGCCTGGCGCGGATCGTTCTGGCGCTGGCGGTGGGTCAGCGTGGCCTGCGACTCGTCGAGCGTCGCCGCCGGGTACGTCAGCCGCCCGAACGTGGCGCTGTCCGGGTCCTGCCACTCCTCCATCGACTGGCCGGTGATCGTCTGCCCGTCGTCCGTTGCCGGCGGCAGGTAGGCCAGCACGGGCCGCGGGTTGCCGCTGCCCGGCGTGCCGTGCAGCCAGCCGCTCGACACGTAGGTGTAGCCCTGGTTCATGAGCAAGCCGTTACCGGCGTTCTCGGCCCCGTAGGCGCGACCGGCCTCGTGGAAGTAGCCGAACACGATGTTGCGCCCGCGGTTGTTGACCTCGTAGACCAACGTGTCGTTGCCCTTCGTGATGTCCACCGGCTTGAGGATGTCGATCTCGAAGGTGTACTCGACCAGCCCGTCCGCGTTGCGCGGCGCCTTGTCGAGATCGACGATGCCGGCGTCGAGCGCGGACGCCGGGTCCGCCACGGCCGTGGCCGTACCGAGGAGAATCTCGTACGCGCCGACGTCACCGAACGGCCGCCCGCCGAACGCCGGCTCGCGGCTCGTGACGTCGAGGCTCACGACGCGCGAGTGCGCCATCGACTCGCCCGCACCCTGCTCGCCGGCCACCTCCCCGGCGCCCGGATACGCGAGCAGCCCGATTCCCAGCACCACCGTGACCATCCAAACTCGGAAACGCATCTCTCACCCCCGGTTCTGCAGCGCGGCTCGGCTTCAATCCGACGGGGCTGCGCCCCGAACCCCCGGCGTCCGCTTGCGGGGACCCCTTCGCCCCGCGCCGCTCCCGCCGAGGCGCGCCGTGCGCGCCTTGAGGAGTCTACATCGCATCTACGGTGCAGACTCCTGGCGGCAGACCCAGCCGCCGATTCCCGGCCGCACCTCGTGGCACGGGGCCGCAGCCTCCGGCGCCTCGTGCGAGTAGTACACCCTGAAGTCGTTGCCCGCCTGATCGTTGTAGTCGTAGACGAAGATGGGATCGCGCGGCTGCCCGTCGCCCGGCCGCATTTCGTAGTTCGCCGAGATCGACTCGCGCGGCCACGCGGCGGCCGGCCGCACGCCGAGCGCCTCGAAGACGGAGCCGCGCACCTCGGCCCGCTTGAGCGGCGCGCCGCCCGCTGCGCCCGTCGCATACGACGTCGCGATGCTCACGTCGACGTGGTTGCGGAAGTAGCCGTTCTCGACCACCAGCGCGCCCGGGCCGCGGCCCGGCTCGGGCGTCTGGTTGTAGAAGAACGGGCTGAGGATCCCCACGCGCATGCCCTGGACGTCGGCGTTCGCGACGGTGACCTGCCGCGAGAGGTAGTTCGCGATCGAGACGCCGACGGGCGCCTCCCCGGTCTCGCCGAGCGCCGCCAGGTCGCCGCGCACGGTCAGGCCGTCGAGAACCAGCCGCTCGGGCGGGATGCCCGTCACCCCGTGCAGCGACGGATGCCAGACCGTCAGGCCCGAGACGGTGCCGTTCCAGATGGTCTCCAGGCCCGTCTCCATGGCGCCGTACGCCTCGTTGCTCGCGAACTCGAGCACCGCGCCGTTGGTCATGTCGGTCAGCATGCCCTTGCCGGGCTGGCTCGTGTCGGCGCCCTGGAAGGCGGGCACCCGCACGCTGCCCAGCTCCGCCGGCAGGCCGAAGCCGTAGGTGCGGGCATCGGCGGCGACGTTGTTGCGGATGTAGTTGTTGGGCCCGCGGAACCAGAAGCCGGCGCCCTCGATGCCGATGCCCGGCAGCGAGCCGCCGTAGCCCGCGCCGAGCGCGGACGCGCTGCGGCCGGCCGAGCGCACCGAGAAGTTGTGGTCGAACACGTTGAAGCTCTCGCTGCCGTCCTCGGTGGCGATGCCGGCGCCCTGGGTGTTGTAGACCACGTTGTCGCGGATGAGGCCGTGATGGCTGCGATGAATCGTGATGCCCCACTTCGGCGCGCCGTCGACGACGTTGCCGACGAGGGTGAACTGGTAGCCGTTCGCCGGCGGCGTCCGCGGGCCGAACGCGTGGTGGAAGTGGACGGCGTAGCGGCCGAGCTGGTTGGTGCCGATGCGGCGGGCGCGGCCGCGGGTGTCGAGCCGCGTGCTGTCGACGCCCCCGTTCCGGGTGCGCCCGAGGCCCACGAACGCCGCGTACCGCAGGTCCACTTCCGCGCGCGAGATGAACATGGTGTGCCCGCGCGTCCCGCGGGGATTCTCGGAGCGCACGATCACGTTGCGGCTCAGGTTCCCCACGTGGGGCAGGAACGCGCGCGCGCCGCCGCCGTCGCGCGCGCCCGCGTGATCGTGCCGCAGAGGCGCCGCCAGCGTGACCTCCGCGCCGGCCACCGAGGCGATGCGCACCGTCTCGGTCTGCGACCTGCCGCGGCGGCCGGCGCCGCCGGGACGCAGCTGCCGGGTGTCGGGAATGACGACGCGGTCGCCGGCCTCCCACCCCGCGACCGGGCCCGCCAGCTCGATGGTCGTGTCGCCGGCGCGCGGCGCGCGGCCGAGACGGAGGAACGTCGGCGTCTTCACCGCGCCGTGCATGATCACCGCGCCCAGGGCGACCAGCCCGTTGCCGACCTGATCCGGATCGACCGCCGGGTCGATCGGCCGGTCGGTGATGATCAGCTCGGCGGTCACCCCGGCGGCGACCGGGGCGGCGGGGCTGCCGATCTCCAGCCGGCCGCCTTCGAGCACGATGACGGTGCCGACCTTCAGGCACGTGTTCCCGCTGGCGGAGAAGGCCAGACGACCCTGCACCTCGACGCATGCCAGCGGCGCGTCGCTGACGACGTCGTAGGTCACGTCGTGGCCGGCCGCGACGGCGACCCGGTCGTCCGCACCGGGCACCGCGCTCGTCGACCACGTCCGCGGGTCGGACCACGCGCCCGCGGACAGGCTCGTGACCGTCGGCTCGCTGCACAGCAGGGGCACGCCGAGCGGCATGCCGCTGACGCCGGGCGTCCGGGGCGGCGACTGCGCCGCGACGGCAGCGGGGGCGCCGGCGGTGGTCGCCAGCAGCAGGAGCAGCGCCAGTCGCCGTTGGAGGACGCTCATCGGGTCCGCCTCCGCGGCATGCCGGGGGTCCACGCCGCAAACGCCGGGTGATCCGACGTGTACGCGAAGGTGCCGCGGGCCGGCATCCGGACCCGGGGCAGGCTGTCGGCGTCGAGAACGTCGTCCTCCTCGATGATGCCGTTGCGGTGGAGCAGGTACGCCGTCAGGCTGTAGACCTCGTCGGCCGTCAGGAACCCCTGCTGGTTGAGCGGCATGCCCTGGTTGATCCAGCTCCAGATCTGGGGCGCGAACATGAAGTTCGTGATGCCCCGCCCCTGCCAGTTGCCGCCCTCGTAGGCCGCGTCGTAGTGCAGGTTGCCCGCGCCCCGCTGCCCGACGAGGTGCGGGCCGGGCCCCTCGCCGCCGGTCGGACCGTGGCACCCGCTGCAGCCGCGGGCGACGTACAGGAGCGCACCCTCGGCGGCGGTTCCGCTGCCCGGCGGCAGTCCCCGCCCGTCCGGCCCGATGGCGGCGCCCGGCGGCCGCAGCTCCTCCGCGGTGGGCGGCCGGCCCAGCTCGTAGGTCGGGCCCTGCGCGGCCAGCGCGGCGCCCCCGGCCACGACCATGGCCGCCGCGAGCCAGCCGGCCCGCCAACTCCTACAGCGCATTGAGCACCTGCCCGACATCGGTGACCCTCCAGGGCTGAATCTGGTTGCCGTGGGGCGCCGCGTACTCGCCCCAGAAGTCGCCGTACTCCGCCGCCGTCGGCTGGACCTCGCCGCGCTCGTCGATGCAGCGCGACTGCAGCACGGCCTCGCCGCCCTGCCATGTCCAGGGGTGCCTGAAGCGGGTCATGGCCATCGGCAGGGCCTGCCCTGCGAGCTCGGCATCCTGCCAGGTCCGCCCGCCGTCGGTCGAGACCTCGACCCGGCGCACGGCGCCGTTGCCCGACCAGGCGAAGCCGACGATGGTGTGGTGGCCGCGGCCGGGGAGGCGCTGGCCGCCGGCGGGATACGTGATCACGGACTTCGGTCCCTGCTCCCAATACGATCCGAGCGGCGTCCGTTCCCTGCGCGTGAACGAGCCGTGCTCCCAGTACGTCACGTAGGGCTGATCCGTCACCTTGATCCCGCGCAGCCACTTCAGCTGGAACTTGCCCTCGAAGCCGGGAATCACCAGCCGCAGAGGATAGCCGTTGTGGGGCTGGATCGGCTCGCTGTTCTGACCGTACGCCACCAGCGTGTCGCCGAGCATGGCCTTGCCGATCGGAAAGCTGCGCGCCTGCTGCGTCCGTCCCAGGCTCTCACCGATGACCCAGCCGGCCCCTTCCTGCACGCCGGCCTCCTCGAGCAGGAGCGAGAGCGGCACGCCGGTCCACTCGCTGCAGCCGACCATCCCGTGGCTCTGCTCGAGCGTCTGCTCGGCGCCGGGCCGCGGCCGGTTGGCGAGGCACTCGATGTAGTGAATCCGGGAAACGGACGGCAGGCGCTTGAGCTCCGCCAGGGTGAAGACGAGCGGCCGCTCGACCATGCCGTGAATCATCAGCCGGTGCCGCGCCGGATCGATGTCGGGAGGCGGGTCGCCGTGCGACGAGATGAAGTGGAGCGGCGCCGGCGTGATGCTGCCCATCTGCTCGCCGAGCGGCGTCAGGGCATCGAACCCGTTCGGGTCGCCGTGCATCTGCATGTTGACCTTGTTGTCCAGCGTGATCCGCGACGTCCCGACGAACCGGGAGCGCCGCCCGTACGCCATCAGCTCGCGCGCGAGTCCCTCGGGCGTGGAGCGCAGGCCCTGGCCGGCGGCCGGCCGCGCGCCCGCCGCCAGACCGACCAGCGCGGCCCCGCCGCCCTTCAGCAGTTGCCGTCTGGTGGTCGCTCGTTCCTCTCGCATGGCGTCCCTCCCGGATGACCCGCACAGCCCTCCTGGCTGAATTATCATGACCCAACGCGCATGGCAAGGGCCAGGAGGGATCGCATGCAGCGACTGTGGTGCGCAGGAGCCGTCGTCGCTTCGACCGCGGTGCTCGGGGCGCAGGCGCCGGCCGGGGAGACGGTCGAGTGGCGCTACGTCGGCGGCGAGCAATCGCATTCCAAGTACTCGGCCCTGTCCGACGTGACGCGGGCGAACGTCGAGCAGCTCGAGATCGCCTGGGAGTGGGATCCGGCCGAGCGGCCGCTGCCGGAGCACGGGACGCGGCCCGGCGCGTTCGAGGCGACCGCCCTGATGCTCGACAACGTGCTGTATCTCCCGACCATGTACGCGCGCGCGGTGGCGCTCGACGCCGAGACGGGCCGGGAGCGGTGGGCCTTCGACCCGCAGGCCTACCGGCACGGTCCGGAGGGCTCCCCGCCCGGCGGGTTCAAGCACCGGGGCCTGGCCTGGTGGTCGGACGGCGGCGGGATGCGCCTGTTCCTGAACAGCCGCGACACCCTGTATGCAATCGACGCCCGGACCGGACAGCTCGTGAGCAGCTTCGGCAACGGCGGCCGCGTGCTGCTGACCGGCGGCCTGCAGCGGGAGATGACGCGCGAGGCGTTCGACCAGACCTCCCCGCCGGTGGTCTTCGAGGATCTGGTGATCGTCGGGAGCCGCGTGCCGGACCGCGTGCAGCGCCGGTTCGATCCACCGGGCATGGTGCAGGCCTTCGACACCCGGACGGGGGCGCGGCGCTGGGTGTTCTACACGGTGCCCCAGTCGAACGACGCGTTCGGCGCCGACACCTGGGAGGACCAGTCGTGGCGCTACACCGGCCATGCGAACGTGTGGGGGCTGATGTCGCTCGACGCCGAGCGCGGCCTCTTGTACGTGCCGACGAGCACCTCCAGCGGCGACTTCTGGGGCGGCCGCCGGCTGGGCGCCAACCTGTTCGCCGAGTCGCTGGTCGTCCTCGACGCGCGGTCCGGGGAGCGCCAGTGGCACTTCCAGGCCGTGCACCACGGGCTGTGGGACTACGACTTCACGGCGCCGCCCAACCTCGTGACCATCACCGTCGACGGCCGCGAGATCGACGCCGTGGCCGAGGTCTCGAAGCAGGGCTTCGTCTACGTCTTCGACCGCGTGACGGGCGAGCCGGTGTGGCCGATCGAGGAGCGGCCGGTCGACACCGCCAGCGACGTCCCGGGTGAACGGCCGTACCCGACGCAGCCGTTCCCGACGAAGCCTCCGCCCTTCAGCGGACAGGGCATCTCGCTCGACGACGCCAACGACCTGACGCCGGAGATCAATGCCATCGCGCGCGAGGAGATGGGCCGCTACCGGCTCGGCCCGCTGTTCACTCCGCCCAGCCTGCGCGGCACGCTGGTGCGGCCCAGCATCGGCGGGGGCGCGAACTGGGGCGGCGGCGCGTTCGATCCCGAGAGCGGCCTGCTCTACGTCCGCACGTCGGAGCGCATCTCGCTGGTGCGGATCTGCCAGAACGACGGATCCGACCCGCGGGTGGACGCCGACTACATCTCGCTCCTGGGAGGCGCGGGCAACAGCTGCCGCGGGGGCCGCGCGGTGGCCCAGGACCCGCCCAGCCGGCTGGGCGCCATTCCGCTTCTCAAGCCGCCGTACGCCTATCTGGCGGCGATCGATCTGAACGCGGGCGACATCGCCTGGCGGGTGCCGTTCGGCGAAGGCAGCCGCATCATCCGCAATCACCCGCTGCTGCGAGGCGTCGAGCTTCCCGCCCGGCTGGGGACGCCCGCGAGCAACGGCCCGCTGGTGACCGGCGGCGGGCTGGTCTTCCTCGGCGGCGGCGATCCGTACCTGTACGCCTTCGACAAGGCGACAGGAGAGGAACTCTGGCGCGGGGCGACGACGTTCCGGACGACCGGCAACCCGATGACCTACCGGGCGCGGTCGGGCCGGCAGTTCATCGTCATCGCCACCGGCGCCGGGCCCGACGCGGCGCTGGTCGCGTTCGCCCTGCCGGAGGCCTGAGACCCCCGGAGGCCTGGGACCTATGGAGCACCCCACCGCGATCCGTCCCCGGGACCACGCCGTCCACGCCGCGGGGAAGATGGGCAAGAGCACGCTGTTCCGTTCCGAGCGCGTGCTGGTCGGCCTGAACGCGTTCGAGCCCGGCCAGGAACATGCCCTGCACACGCACGACGGCATGGACAAGGTCTACCACGTCATCGAGGGCGAGGGGCTCTTCCTGCTCGAGGGCGAGACCGTCCCGATGGAGGCCGGCGTCCTGCTGGTGGCCCCGGAGGGCGTGCCCCACGGCATCCGCAACACCGGGACGGGGCGGCTGCTCGTGCTGGCCGTCCTGGCGCCGGCGCCGTGAGGGACTGCTGGCATCTTGACATCGGACGATCGAGCGGTCCCCGGGCTGAAGTCACGCCAAGCGACGACCGACAGCGGACGCCGACCATTCAGGTTTCCAGCTCGTTTGGAAGCGAACACGCGTTCTGCAGCGCCCAGCGACGCGCTCCCTCGTAGAAGTCCTCGAACGATCTGGAGTCCTGAATCCAGGGTCGCAAGGACGCTTGAAGGACGTACCTGCACACCCGCTCCTTCCCCTCGTCTCTCGTATCCCGGTCGGTCAAGCCGAAACACCGTTTCACGAACCGGGACAGGCGCGGCTCGTCTGCCGGAATCTCCTCGACCCGACAGTTGAGCTCCTGGGCGAGCGCATTCCGGTCGATCGCCAACCACCACTCCATGTTCCGCTCTGCGACGCCGAACACGGTCAAGTGCCTATAGTCCTCCGGAATCCTCGCCGATTCGCGATTCCGGACCTCGTGCCACGGGTTCGCATCGGCATCCGTCAGCACGACCACGATGTCGCACTCCTTGTGACGGATCAGATCCATCAACGACTTCCTGAGCTCCCGCCTGAAGGACTCCTTGGACGCACCCCGAAACCGCGGCGGCGCCAATGCCGCGCGCGGACACCACCGTCGCGCAAAGCCCTGAACCACCGCCTCATCCGTATCGCCCTGTACGTAGTACCCGATCCTCATCCCAGCATCTCCCGGAAGTGCTGTTCCCCCAGCGGGAAGTGTTCGAGTCTGGTCCTCACTTCATCAACGTCCGGTTGCATGATGGACGTGTGCCCTCCGCTTCGATCAAGCACAAAGATCCCGCCGAGGTGCTCATCGAATAGATCAATGAAGTAAGGCGCATGGGAGGTAAAGATGAGTTGAGGACGCCGGGCCGAGTGATCGACCATCTGAAACAAGGTCTTCAGGAACCCGACGTGGATGCCATTCTCCGGCTCCTCGATCACGCACAAGGGCGAAAAGCCACTCACGGGTTGGACCAACAGGACATAGGCAAGGGCCAGGAATCGCAACGTGCCGTTCGACGCGTTCGCAGAGGACCACGAGTGGGCGTCCCTGTCTTCGAAGAACATGAAGACGCTGTTCTCCGAACCAGGGTAGAAGTTGATCAGTTCGAGTTTCGGCTCTATTTTCTGAGTCACCTGTAGAAGTTTCCGATACGCCCGTTCGTTCTCGGTCTTCAAGGAGTACAGCACCGATGCCAGGTTCCCGCCATCGGGCGCGACAACGTAATCACGAGGTTTGTGGGTCGACCCTCTCATCGCGGTGGGGGAGAGATCGTAGTATATCCAGCCGGAGAGATACCGCTTGAAGAGATTGGCCCGTGGATTGGCTTCGAGATCGTAGAGTCGCTGCAACATCGTGGCATCGGTCGGCGCGGTCGTATCGACGTAGTGCGACGCCCCGGCCGACGAATCTTTCTCGTGGAGAAGCCGAATCCGGCCGGCGACGTTCTCCAGCAGGACGGTCTTGCTCGACTCTCCACCGGTAACGCTCAAGATCTCCCGCTCGAGTCTCACCGTCACGTCGCCGAATTGGTTCTTCGGCGGTGAGACGGTCAATGCGTACTCGAACACCAGCATTTCGTCTGCGTAAGGAACCGCGGCCCGAACGAAGAAGTCGATCGTCGACTTGTCGAGCATGAAACTGGACATGCCGAACCGTCCACACACGCTATCCGCACAGTGATCGAGAGAAACCGACGTGCTTCCGGACACGAACCGAAGTGCCTGAGAGAGATTGGTCTTGCCGGAGTTATTCGTGCCGAGCAGCAGATTGACTGCCTCCGGTCTGAAGACGACGTTGATTAGAGATTTGAAATTATCGACGCGAAACTCCTGCAACATTGGCCGCTCCTCGACAATGTGCGATTCGGACGCCAAACACGTGTTGGACGGACCGATCAGCAGTATACGTCAGCCCGAAACCGGCTCGTCGAGCCGGAGACGCTTACGGGCGACCGCCGACGGAGGGCGCAGAGGAACGCCTCGTCGGAGCCACGGTCGACCGACCGGCCGGCGGAGACCGCGATCCGACCGTGTCGGACGCCGGGAGAACAGGCTCGGACGTCACCTGAGGACCATGCTGGCGCCGAGGCCCTCCAGATGGCACCGACCGCCGTCTCGGCGTCATTGAAGAGGAACCGGGACAGAGACCGAAACGTGGACCTTGGCGCAAAGGGGTCGATTCGGCTTGTCCCACCCCCATGGCCGACAGCCGGCCAGCATTGACACGCTGGGCCTCCGTGACCAACCAGTGCGTCGAGTCGGTCGCGGGCTGCGTCGAGTGTTGTTCGGCGTCAATTACTTTTGCCGCTGGGCGTCAAGAATTCTTGCCGGTCGAGAAGCCGTGAATTGGTGTCGAGGAGGATGATGCTTGTGCAGCCTGTGGGCGGCGCTCGCGTCGTCCAAAGCGGGGTGGGAGACGCGCTTCGTCGACGGTCCCAAGCTCTCCGGATGGTCCGCGCGCGTTTTCCACGCCGCTGGCAGGATGCACAGGCCGTCGGGAGTCGAACCGACCCGCGGGCAGGCGCTCGACGAGCTCGACCACGGCCCGAAAGCATGATCGGAACGTCGCCGCCGAAGCCATGCTCGGTTTTCGAACGGAACGCTCAGGAGGTCGCGGCTCGGGGGCGGCGCGGCAACAGCGGGCCCGGTGGCCGTCCACGAGGCGCGGGCGGTGGTGACGGCGACGTCGGGCGCGACGGGTCCGTTCGAAAGCTCGGCACGTCGAACTCGAGCACCACCGAGTGGTGCACCAGCCGGTCGATCGCCGCGGCGGTGGCCATCTGGTCGCGGAAGATCCGGTCCCACTGGCTGAAGACCAAGTTGCTGGTCACCATCACCGAGCGGCGCTCGTAGCGTTCGGCGAGCAGCGTGAAGAGCACCTCGGCCTCGTCGGGACTCTGCTGCACGTAGCCGAGATCGTCGAGCAGGATCACCTCGAAGAGGTCGAGCTTGCGCAGCCCTCGCGGCAGGTCGAGGTCGCGTTTGGCCCCGAGCAATTCCTGGACCAGGGCGTAGGCCGGCACGTACAACACGCTGTGGCCGGCCTCGACCAGCGCGTGCCCGACGGCGCACAGCGCGTGGCTCTTGCCGACGCCCGGTAGACCGAAGGCCAGCACATTGGTCGCCGTCTCGAGGAACGCCCCGGTGGCCAGCGTCTGCAGCTGCTGCACGACCGGGCCCGGCAACCGACCCGTGTCGAGCGTCTCGAACGTCTTGCCGGGCGGCAGGCGCGAGGCCCGTCGCAGCCGGGTAATCCGGCGCTGGCGACGCGCCTCGGCTTCGGCCTCGAACACTTCCACCAGCACCACCAGCGCGTCGTGGTGGCCGGCCTGCGTCAGCCGCGGCACCAGCTCGTCGGCCGCCGTCGTCAGGCCGAACTGCTTGAGCAGCGTCGTCGACGCCGTGCTCGCCGGCGTCATCCGTGCAGACCGCCGGTCAACAGCGCGTCGTAGTGCGCCAAGTCCGGCCGGGGGATGTGCACCACGGGGAGGGTCGGGACCGGCGGGCGCACCTGGGCCTGAACACCGGCATAGTCGCACGTAGCGCCGGCGTCGAGTCGGGCCCGAAGCGTCGCCTCGACCCGCCGCTCGCTGGTCGTCGCCGCCAGGTGCAGCAGCCGCACATACTCGACGTCGGCCCGCTCGCCGTGCGTCCGACCCAGCGCGTCATACGCGGCCCGGAACGTCAGCGACGGAAACAGCTCCTCGCGGAAGCGATACCGGGCAAAGGCGCCCGGCTTGCGGACCAGGCTCGCGATGATGTGGCGATAGTCGATCCGGTGGTCCGCCTCTCCCCGCAGCCGCGGCATCGTGCACAGCGCCCGGCCGCCGTAGAGAACCTCGACCATCGACGGATGCTGGCGCGCCTCGACCGTGTGACCGATCAACCGCGACGGCACCGAATAGATTCGCCCCCCGACGCGGATCGTGCTCCACTTGCGCACCCGGCACTGAAACGTCGTGTGCTCCGGTACCCGCGCCGGCGGCAACGGCTGCAGAAATGCCCGTTCCTCCGCGAAGCGAGCCGACGCCGGCGCATTCCGCTCCTCGTCGACGACCGCCCGTACCAAGCGCAGATACGCCGACTCGTCGTCGAAGTCTCTCGCCCCTCGCAACAAAAGCGCCTGCTCGATGGCCGTCTTCGTCCGGAAGTGCGACTGCTCGGCCACCCCGTTCTCATGCGGCTTGCCCGGCTGGATCCGTGACGAGCCCAGCCCGTAGTGGTCCAGCACCTGCTGGAATCGCGCCGTCAGCTGGCGCCCACCGCTCCGCTTCAACTCATGCGTCGCCGCCGACAGATTGTCGTGACGAAGCACCGTCGGCACCGCCCCCAGCGTCCACAGCGCGCCCTGCAGGCCCGCCACCAGCGCCTCGAACGTCTCGCTCACGGCCAACGTCACATACGTCCACTTGCTGTAGCTCAGCACCCACTCGAACAGCAGGTGCGGGAACGCCACGCCCCGTAGCGTCACGCCCAGGTCGCTCGCGTCGGTGAAGTCGAACGCCGCTTCCCGGCCCGGGACCGCCACCTGCTCGAAGTAAACCTCGCGGTCAGGACCGTACTGCGCCCGCCATTCGCGGACCCGCCGCTGCAATGTCCGTAGCTGGCCGGCCTGAAAGCGACCCGGATGCCGCCGCGACAGCCACGTGAACAGCTTCAGTACCTGCAGCCGTCCCTCCCTGTCGGCCACCAACTGCGGCACCACCTCCGACTCCCACACGCCGACGAACGGGTCTTCCCGCGTCCGCCACGTCCGCGGCGCCTTCGACGTCGACGGCAACGCGCCGCGCTGCCAGTCTCGCGCCGTCCGCTCGCTCATGCCCGCCGCCGCCGCGGCCGACGCCAACGTCTTCCCGGACATCCGTTGCTCGCGCAATCGCCGCACCTGCCCATCCGTGACCAACCCGCCCTCCACGAGGAAAACGGGCAGTCTCACACAACTCGGGGTCCGTCCACGAGCCGACCGATCGCGTCCTCGGCAACCGGCAAGAATAATTGTCGTTGATCAAGTGTCGGACAACCGGCAATCCGATGACCTACCGGGCGCGGTCGGGCCGGCAGTTCATCGTCATCGCGACCGGCGCCGGGCCCGACGCGGCGCTGGTCGCGTTCGCCCTGCCGCAGGTCTGAGACCCCGGAGGCCTGAGACGATGGAGCACCCCACCGCGATCCGCCCTCGGGACCACGCCGTCTACGCTGGGGATAGGATGGGCAAGAGTACCCTCTTCCGTTCCGAGCGCCTGCTGGTCGGCCTGAACGCGTTCGAGCCCGGCCAGGAACATGCCCTGCACACGCACGACGGCATGGACAAGGTCTACCACGTCATCGAGGGCGAGGGGCTCTTCCTGCTGGAGGACGAGACGGTCCCGATGGAGGCCGGCGTCCTGCTGGTGGCCCCGGAGGGCGTGCCCCACGGCATCCGCAACACCGGGACCGGGCGGCTGCTCGTGCTGGCCGTCCTGGCGCCGGCGCCGTGACGCGTTGTTCTGGCGCGTCTTGACATCAGATTCTGAGGACATCATGATGTCCTCATGCGGACGACGCTGACCCTGGACGACGACGTGGCGGATTCTCTGAAGGAACAGAGCCGACTGCAGGACAAGCCGTTCAAGCAGGTGGTGAACGAGACTCTGCGCCGCGGCATGGCGCCCGCATCCGCGGGGCTTGAGCAACCGAGATTCCGGATCGATCCCAATCGCAGCGGGCTCGCTCCGGGGGTCGATCCACGGCGGCTCAATCAGCTCAACGACCAACTGGAGGCCGAGGACTTCGCCGCGGAGAGCGGGCGGTGATCGTTCCGGATCTGAATCTGCTCGTCTACGCCTACAACGCTGGCGCGCCGTACCATCACGCGGCCACGCGCTGGTGGGAAGGCTTGGTCAATGGCGCGGAGCGCGTGGGCGTCCCGTGGATAGTGGCGGCCGGTTTCGTGCGACTGATGACACATCCGCGTGCGTTGACATCGCCCATCACGCCGGCGCATGCCGTCAGGCACCTGAGGAGCTGGTTTCGATATGCGCACGTGACACCGATCAACCCGGGTCCGGAGCATCTGACCCACCTCCAGCAGGCTCTCGACGCGGCCGGCGTCGGGGCAAACCTCGTGACCGATGCCCACATCGCGGCGCTGGCGATCGAATACCAGGCCGAGGTGCACTCGAACGACGGTGACTTCGGCCGGTTCCCCGGCCTCCGCTGGCGCAATCCCCTCTAGTCGGACGTGTGCCGGAGGGTCCGGCGACCGGCCCGCAGGCCCGCGCCGCTACCCGTCCCGCAGAGCAGTCCCCGGCAGCAGGTGCTGGCTCAGATCCCCGACCTGGTCGACGAAGAACTTCTTCTCCGTGTAGCGCCAGCGGCCGTCGACGCGCTCGAACCGGTCCTCGTAGCGGCCGGTGATGATCGGCTGGAGCGACAGCGCCTCGGTGGCCTGGAACACCGTGTAGTAGGCGTCGCAGGTGGCCGTGCCGGCCTCCTCGTCCACGTCGATGATGGTGTTGGTCATCACGTGCTTGGTCTTCGGCGTGCGCGTATCCGGGTACAGCCGCGTCGTCCGCGCGTAGTGCGCCGCGATGGCCGCCTCGCCCCGGACGTCCATGTCGCTGTGCTCGGCGGTAAGCCGCGCATGGGCGAAGAGTCTGCCGATGCCGGCATAGTCTCCGCTGTCGACCAGGCGCGCATAGGTGTAGAGCAGGTTGGCGATCGCGGTCGGTGCGTTGCCCATGGCGTCAGCCTACTACGCCGGCGCCCGACCTCCAATCCGCTCCGACCGGGCATCTGCCTACGACAGCTTCGCGGAACGACGGGAAGTATTAGACTCGGCCGAGAAGGAGCGAGAACGCATGCATAGGACATCACCGTGCGCCCGGTCGGTAGTCGCAGCCTCGATCGCCGTCGCCGGCTTGCTGGGCGGCTCGTGCGTGGCCGGGGCGCAGCCGCAGCACGAGCAGCATCGGGCCCACGGGCACGACACCGGGCGCCACATGGAGCATCGCTTCGACGACCCGGAACGATACGCGCAGGCGTTCGACGCTCCGGAGCGGGACGCGTGGCAGATGCCGGAGCAGGTCATTGCCGCCCTCGGGATCGCGCCCGGTGCGGCGGTTGCCGACATCGGGGCCGGCACCGGCTACTTCACCGTGCGCCTCGCCCGGGACACGGCCGCGCGGACCGTCTACGCGGTCGACATCGAGCCCGCGATGGTCGACTACGTCCGCCGGCGGGCCGACGAGGCCGGACTCCGCAGCGTGGTCGGCGTGGTCGCCGACCCCGACTCTCCGCACCTGCCGGCGCCGGTCGACCTGGTGCTGATCGTCAACACGTACCACCACATCCCGCAGCGGGTCGCCTACTTCACCGCGCTGCGGAACCACCTGGCGCCGGGCGGGCGCATCGCGATCATCGACCCCCGCAAGGGCGCGCCCGGCGGCGGTCCGCCGGACGAGTTCCGCTTCACGCCGGAAGAGATCGGCGACGAGCTCGGCCGCGCCGATTTCGAGCTGTTGTCCCGGGAAGACTTTCTTCCCCGTCAGAACTTCCTCGTCTTCGGCATGAGGGGCGCGGTCCGGTAGACTGCGGAGAGGTGGGCATGAGCCACGGCCGGCCGCGGCCCGGTCGGGCGCGGCTCGGCCATTGCGCCCGGGGGTTCTTGCATGAGCGTCATCGGGGTGGACGAGCTGGTGCGGCGGCTCGACGCCGCTGTCAGCGCGGCGGACGTGGCGACCATCACGCGGCAGGTGCAGCGCGAGATCGAGAACGCGCTCGTGCCGGGCCGACTCCAGCTCGACGAGCGGTTCCGGCGCACCCGGCCGGACCACCACGCGCGGCGTCTTCTGCACCGCGATCCCGCGCGCCGGTATACCGTGCTGGTGCTCGCGTGGGCGCCCGGCCAGGGGACGCCGATCCACGACCACCCCAACCTCTGGAGCGTCGAAGGCGTGCTGGAGGGCGAGCTGGAAGTGACGCACTACGCGCCGATCAAGGAGGAGCCCCACCGCTGCCGCTTCGCCCCCGTCGAGTCGCGCCGCGTCGTCGCCGGTGATGCCAACTTCCTGATCCCGCCCTTCGAGTACCACGCGCTGACGAACGACCTGACCGACCGGCCGTGTCTCACCCTCCACGTGTTCGGCGGCGAGCTGCTGGAGATGAACACCTTCGATCCGGTGGGCAACGGCTGGTACGAGCGCTCCCTCCGCCGCGTCTCATACGACGACTGAGCGACGACGCCCCTCCGCGCGACGTCCGCGCCGCTCATTCACCTTCGGCCGCCGGCGACGAGCGCTTCCCACAGCCGATCGGTCTCCACCTGATCCTCGGTGACGACGAAGATCGACACCGCCTCGTCGAGTGTGAAGTGCGGACCCCCGTTGAGCGCCTGAAAGGGCGTTCCGGCTAGGGTGAAGTCCACCGTCAGCTCGGCCGCCGGGAGCGCCTGGTCGTCGAACCACAGACAGGTGCGGACCCTTGCGGCAGGCGGCATGGTGAGTCTCTGCTAAGGCAGCGCGAACACCCACATGACCCCGCTGCCGTCGGAGATCCGCGTGTCGGTCAACCGCGCATAGAAGCGGGTGTTGGCGATACGGCCGCCCGCGCCCACGGCGAGGTACTGGCGGCCGTCGACCTCGAAGGTGATCGGGGCGCCCGAGACGTCGCCGTTCAGCCGGGTCTCCCAGAGCAGGGCGCCGGTCTCGGCGTCGAGCGCGAAGAAGCGCCGATCGGTGGTGCCTCCGAACACGATGCCGCCGGCCGTCGACAGCGCCGCCGCGCTCATCGCCGCCCCGCCGGGGAAGCGATGCTCCCACGCCCGCCGGCCGGTGAACGGGTTGAACGCCACGAACTCGCCGACGTAGTCGTAGTCCGGCACGGCCTTCACGCGCGCGGCAATCCCGCTGTAGAGCCGGCCCGGCCGGTATTCCTCGGAGACGAACGTGACGTCCATGCAACTGTTGTTGATGCCCACGTAGTAGAGGCCCGTCTCCGGGCTGTAACTGGGCGAGTTGAGGTTGCGCGTGCCGACGTAGAACGGGCACACCTCGAATATCCGCCCCGAGTCGACGTCGTCCATGGTCGGGATGAGGGCGGGGTTGTAGATGGGGATACCGATGTCGGTCCAGCCGGTGATGAGGTTGTCGTAGCCGGTCCGGAACGACCCCAGGAACTGGCCGGTGGCACGGTCGAGCACGATGCCCCAGCCGATCTTGCTGGTCTCGATGAGCACCTTGCGCTCGACGCCGCCGATGACCAGGTCGACCAGCATGCTCTCGTGGGTCGAGTCCAGGTCCCAGTTGTCCGCCGGCACCACCTGGAAGTGCCACTCCAGCTCGCCGGTGTCGACGTCGAGGGCCAGGATCGAGTTGGTGTAGAGCGCATCGCCCGGACCCCGCAGCGTCGACGACCAGGGCGTGGGCTGCCCGGTGCCGATGTACATCAGGCCCAGCTCGGGGTCGTAGCTGATCGTGTTCCACGTGAGCCCGCCGAGCGGCTCGAGCTCGTTCTCGGCCCAGGTCTCGTAGCCGGGTTCGCCCGGCGCCGGCACCGTGTAGGTGATCCAGAGGCGCTCGCCGGTCTCGGCGTCGTGCGCCACCACGGCGCCGCGCGCGTTGCGGTCGCCCCCGGCGAAGCCCAGAATCACCTTGCCGTCGGCGATCAGGGCGGGATGCGGGTGGCCGAGCCCGGTCGTGTAGTCGCCCGTGCTGACCTCCCAGCGCTGCTCGCCGGTGCGCGCGTCGAGGGCGACCAGCGCGGCGTCCGCGGTGCCCCAGTAGATCGCGTCGCCGTAGATCGACACGCCCCGGTGGCGCATGAACGCCTGCGACCGCTCGATATCCTCCGGGTAGCTGCGCGTGTGCTGCCACGCCACGTCGCCGGACACCACGTCGAACGCGGTGACCCGCCCGCTGCCCTCGGACACGTACATCAGCCCGTTGGCGACGACCGGCGTCGGGACCCAGCCCGTGACGTCGCGCATCGAATAGGCCCAGACGAGCCGCAGGTCGCCGACGTTCGAGCGGTCGATCTGGTCGAGCGGGCTGAACCCCGTCACGTCGTAGGTCCGGCGATAGCTCATCCAGTCGCCGTCCTCCGGGTCGAGCAGCCGCTCCGCGGTGACCGGCTCCCACTCCTCCGCCGGCTGCGCCGCGGCGACGCTGCCCGCGGCGAGACAGATCCCGACCAGGCAGATCATGAGTCGCTTGCGTCCGATCTCTGGCATTTGGCCTCTCCTCGCTCGCTCAAGCCGCGATGGTTACGGATGCGCCCGGCCGTGTCAACCCGGCGCCGGTCGTTGCGGGCGACGTGGTATCGTTCCCCGGTTGCGTGTTGCGAGACTCGCAACTGCGGTCTCCAGCTCAGAACTGCAGAGGATCCGAGAAATTGCCCGATTCGTTGGGCGACTGGGAGGCGACCATGCAGCGCAAACGTCTGCGTCGTGCGGTACTCATGGCACTGGTCGTGGCCGCGCTCGCCGCGGCGGCGCCGGCATGGCTGTCCGGGTCGGCGCCGGCCGCCGCGACGGCGGGGCAGCAGGGCCGCAGCCTGCCTGTCTTCGAGGTGGACCCGGCGTGGCCCACGGTGCCGGCCGGGATGAAGCTCGGCGCTCCGTCCAGTATCGCCATCGACGCGGAGGACAACGTCTGGGTCCTGCACCGCCCGCTGACGCTGCCGCCCGAGGATGACGCGATGGCGGCGGCGCCGGTCGTCGTCTTCGATGCGGCCGGCAACTTCATCAGGGCCTGGGGCGGTCCGGGCGCCGGCTACGAGTGGCCCCAACGGGAACACGGCCTGCACATCGATCACGAGGGCTTCGTCTGGCTGGGCGGCAACAACTGCCCCACCAACGGCCTGGCCCGGGTGGAGCCGGTCAACGACGACCAGCTGCTGAAGTTCACGCAGGACGGCACGCTCGTCATGCAGATCGGCCGCAGCAACCAGAGCCAGGGCAACGCCGACACGATGAACCTCAACCGGCCGGCGGATCAGCAGGTCCATCCGCCGACCAACGAGCTGTTCGTGGCCGACGGCTACGGCAACCGCCGCGTCGCGGTGTTCGACGCCGAGACCGGCGGCTTCAAGCGGATGTGGGGCGCGTTCGGCGATGCGCCGGTGGAAGACAACCAGTGTCAGGTGCAGGCCCCCTCCAGCTTCGCGGATCCGGGTCCTGCGCGCTTCAACGTCCTCCACGCCATCCGGGTGTCGCACGACGGCATGGTGTATGCGGCCGACCGCGAGCACCGCCGCGTGCAGGTGTTCGACCTGGACGGCACGTTCGTGGGACAGGTGATCACGCCGGACGCACCCTTTGCGCGCAATCTGGCCCTGTCGGCGGACCCCGCGCAGCAGTTCCTGTACGTCGGCGGCGACGACGGCATCGTCGTCGTCGAGCGCGCGACGCTCGAGATCCTCGGAACGCTCCGCCCCGAGGGCATCCTGGGCACGGGCCATCACATCGCAACCGATTCCCAGGGCAATCTCTACCTGGCGGCGACCGGCGCGGGCCTGCAGAAGCTGACGTTCAAGGGGCTGTCCGGCGCGCTCCCGGCCGACGTCCAGGCGGACTCCCGCAACCGGCTGGCCGGCGCTACGGCCGACCCGTCCGACGGGCCCGCGGGCGCCGCGGCCGCGATCCGCAGTCTCGGATCCGGAAGCCCCAACCTGCGCTGGGACATCCCCCTCGGCCGACCCCTGCTCGAGCTGGCCATCCTCACGACGGCGCGCGAGCACGACCAGCCGTTCGAGTGGTCGCTGCACGAGATCGAGGCGGTGGCGGTCGGTCTCGACCCGGCGCTCATCGACGTCGTGCGGCACCGGCAGCCGGTGACCGGGCTCGACGAGCACGAAGCCGTCATCATCGAGACCGGGCGCGAGATCTTCGGCGGGCACCACTTGAGCGCGGGCACCTACCGCCGCCTGGTGAGCTTCGTCGGTGAACGCGATGCCATCGACCTCGTCGGGCTCATGGCGCGGTATGCCGCCACGGCGGCGCGGCTGACGGCGTTCAACCAGCAGATGCCGCCCGGCTGGCCGCAGTTTCTGCCGCTGCCGTTCACCCCCCCGGACGACATCGATCCGCAGTCGCGCAGCCGGCTGCCCCCGCGCGGCGGTCCGGCCGAGCGCGTGCAGGCCAGAGCCAGCCTCTACGGCCGGACGCTGTCGCCCGAAGGGACCGGGCCGGGGCACATCCGGCGGCACGCCGCAGGTCGCAAGGCGCTGGAAGCGAACCTGCCGCGCCCCCTGCTGGACCTGGCGGCGCTGGTGACGGCGCGCGCCTACGATGTGCAGTACGCCTGGACCCTCACCGAGGTTGCCGCACTCGAGAACGGCCTCGACCCGGCCGTCATCGACGTCGTCCGGCACGAACGCCCGGTGGCGGGGCTGCCGGAGCGGGAGGCGGCGATCATCGCGTTCGGGCGCGAGATCTTCGGGCCGCATACAGTGAGCCCGGAGACCTACGAGAGAGCGGTCGATCTGTTCGGGAAGACCAACCTCGTCGACCTCGTGGACCTGATGGCGCAGCACGTGGCCGACGCCACCCTGCTGATCGCCTTCGACCAGCAGTTGCCGGCCGGTCAGCCCCCGCTGCTCACGATGCCGTAGCCAGCTTCAATCAGACGGGGCTCTGCCCCGAACCCCCGGCGGCCGCTTGCGGGGACCCGGCGCCCCGCGCCGCTCCCGCCGAGGCGCGCTGTGCGCGCCTTGTGCTTGTCAGCGGGCGGCGACGGCCGTCACCGGGGCTTCGCTCGCGTCGGGCAGGCGCCGCATCCGGAACGGCGCGCTCTCGACGATGCCCAGGACGAGCGACGACCAGCGGTAGTCGCTCGTGTCCAGCGCCCGCACGAGCTGCCGCACGGTGGGGGCGTCGTGATAGGTCAGGCCACGGCCCAGCGCGTAGGTGAGCAGTTTCTCGGCCACCGTGCGCACGAACTCCTGCCCCTTGCCGGCGAGCGCTTCGCGGAACGCGCGCGGGCTGTCGATCGTGCGGTCCGCCCACTCGATGGACGCGTCGATGGACGCGCCGCGGTCCGTCTCCCGCCATTGTCCGATGGCGTCGAAATGCTCCATGGCGAAGCCGAGCTGGTCCATCTCCGTGTGGCAGGAGGCGCAGACCGGGTTGCGCCGGTGCAGCTCCATCTTCTCGCGCAGCGACGTGGGCGCGTTCCCCGCCGCGTCCTCCTCGAGCGGCGGCACGTTCGGCGGCGGCGGCGGCGGCGGCGCGCCGAGCAGGTTCTCCAGCACCCACTTGCCCCGCAGCACCACCGACGTCCGGTTCGCATACGAGGTGATCGTCAGCAGGCTGGCATGCCCGAGCACCCCGTGCCGCCGGTCGTCCTCCCAGGCCACGCGGCGGAAGCGGCTGCCGTAGACGTCCTCGCTGCCGTAGTGCCGGGCGAGCTGCTCGTTCAGGAAGGTGTAGCCGGCGGTCAGCAGTTCGGGCAGCGGCCGGTCCCCGCGCACCTGGCTCTCGAAGAACAGCTCGG
This sequence comes from Vicinamibacterales bacterium, assembly GCA_965222265.1. Taxonomy (GTDB): domain Bacteria; phylum Acidobacteriota; class Vicinamibacteria; order Vicinamibacterales; family UBA8438; genus JAAXGX01. The sequence goes on along the minus strand of CBDCTP010000003.1, from coordinate 889,640 downwards.
TCTCGCGCACCATCGCCCGCCGCAGCGTGTCGTTGAACTCGGCGAACAGCGCGCCGTCGGGGGCCTGCTCGTTGATGTTGCGGATCTGCAGCCACTGGCCGACGAAGTCGTTCATGAAGCGCGTAGCGCGTCGGTCCGCGAGCATCCGCCGCACCTGCTGCGCCAGCACGTGGGGCTCGCTCAGCGCTTCGCTCGCCGCCAGGCCGATCAGCTCGTCATCGGGAATGCTGCGCCAGAGGAAGAACGACAGGCGCGCCGCCAGCTCCAGGTCGGTCAGCTCATGGACCTGCCCGGGGGCGGCGTCGGCCGGCCGTTGCTCGACGCGCAGCAGGAATTCCGGCATCGAGAGCAGCGCCTCGAGGGCCCGCTCGATGCCGAAGTCGAAGTCGCGCGCCCGGCGTCCCTCGCGATAGACGCCCAGCAGCGGGTCGACGTCGGCGTCCGCCACCGGGCGCCGGTAGGCCCGCCGCGCCAGCCCCGCGATGATCTCCCTGGCGCACGGCTCCTCGTCATGGCTGCCGGCCGGCCGGCAGGTGAAGATCTGCCGGCGGCTGGGGGTGTCGTCCGGCACCGTGCCGTCGAACGGGCCGGACACGAACAGCCGGTCGATGCCGGGCTTGCCGCGCAGGCCGAGCGGTGAGGGCGCCGAATCGGTGAACGCGACCGACACGAGCCGCTGCCCGGCCTCTACCGGCACGCGAATCTCGAGCACGTCGTCCGCGGTCAACCGGTACTCGTGGAGGCGCTGGCCCGCGACGTCGTCCTCGGGCACCGCAATCACCCGCCCGGGATCCGGACCCGGGTACCTGCCGCCGATCCGCCAGCGCGTGACCAGCTTGTGATCCACCCGGAGCTGGATCTCGTGCTCGTCCTCGGCGATGCCGTCGATCGTGTCGACGGCCGCGTTGCGCTTCATGCGCACGGCGAAAACATAGTTCCCGTCCAGCGGGAACAGGTGGCGAACGGCCAGCCCGCCGTGGGAGGCGAACGGCATCTGCTCGCTCATCCGCGCGTCCTGCGCCTCGAACCCCAACGAGTACACCTGGCGCGCCGGGCGGTTGTCGGGGCTGCCGACGGCGGCGCGGCTGATCTTGGTCGCCGCCGCGATGTAGCGCGCCATGAGCGCGGGGGTCATCGACAGCACGTCGGCGTTGTTGTCGAAGCCGAACCCGGCCATGTCGCTCGGGAGCAGCTCGCTGCCGTCGATCTCCAGCGCGAGCAGATCGCGGATCGCGTTGACGTACTCCACGCGGTTCAGCCGCCGGGAGGCGACGCGGCCGGGATTGGGCGCCAGCGCGCCCTCGCGATCGAGGGCCGCCTCGAGCGCCGCGACGAAGGTCTCGACAGCGGCAGCATCCGGACGCGGCCGGCCGGCGGGCGGCATCTGGCCGCCGCGCAGCTTGCGGACGACCTTCTCGAGCACCTCGGCGTTGGCCGCCACCTGCTCGATGTCGATCCGGTCGAGCAGCAGATCGGCGGTCCGCAGGCGCTCGTTGTGGCAGGCGACGCAGTAGCGGTCGAGGAGATCGCGCGCCGGGGCGGCAGCGGCTTGTGCGACGCCGCTCCACACCAGCGCGAGAAGGCAGGCCGCGCAACCGAGCAACCGTCGCATATCGTTCCCTCCCGCCGCGTGGCTTTCCGCCGCCCACCCATTATCGAAGACCAGAGCTTGCGGCACAACCAACTCGTGGCACGTCGCGCGGTGGGCGCTGCGTATAATGCGGGCAACCGGTTGCGGCGTTCGGCTACGCCAAGGGGGTCGCCATGACAGCCACCTGCACGCGGCGCGTCGGCGGATGGTCGTTTCTCCACGCCGTGCTCTGCACGGCGGCGGCCGGGCTGGCCGCCGCGGCCCCGCCCGATCTGCGGCTGGTCGACGCGGCGGCGCGGCAGGACACCGCAGCCGTCCGGGCATTGCTGGCGGCCGGGGTCGACGCGAACACGCTCCGCGCCGACGGCGCGACGGCGCTGTTGTGGGCGGCGCACTGGGATGATCACGAGGCCGCCGGGCTGCTGCTCGCGGGCGGCGCCGACCCGAACGCTGCCGACGACGACGGCGTCGTCCCGCTCATTCGCGCCAGCGAGAACGCGAGCCCGCGGATGGTCGAGGTGCTGCTGGCCGCGGGGGCCGACGCGAGCGCCGCGCAGTCGAGCGGCCTGACCCCGCTGATGGTGGCGTCGCGCACCGGCAGCGGCGAGGTCGTCGGCGCGCTGCTGGCGCACGGCGCGGACGCCAACGCCGCGACCGTCGAGACGGCGGCCACGGCGCTGATGTGGGCGGTGGCGGCCCCCCACCGGGACATCGTGGTTCAGCTGCTGGCCGCGGGCGCGGACGTCGAGGCGTCGTCGCGCAAGGGCATGACGCCGCTGCTGACCGCGGCGTACACGGGCGACACCGCGACTGCCCAGCTGCTCATCGCGGGCGGCGCCGACGTGAACGCCCCGGGCTCCGACGGCGCGCACGCGCTCCCGTTGGCCATCGTCAAGGGCCACGACGACTTGGCCCGGTTCCTCCTGGAACGGGGCGCCGACCCGCACGGGACCCTCGACGGGGTGCCCGCGCTGCACGCGGCGGTGGGCGACGTGGACCCCTGGACGCGGCACTGGAACCGGCGGCACGGCACCCCGGGCTTCTCCGTGAAGACGCTCATTCCCGGCGCCTCGCCCCTCGCGCTCGAGCGCCGGCTGCCGCTGGTGGAGGCGCTCCTCGGGCGCGGCGCCGATCCCAACGCGCGCATCACCACGACGACGCTGCTGATGACCTACATCGGCCATCCGACGAAGGGAGCGTTCGAGCGGTTTGCCTGCGGCACCGGCGACCTGCGCGGCGCCACGCCGTTGTGGGTGGCGGCCTTCGGCAGCGCCAGCGACGGGGCCTACGTGCTCGACAGCGAGGGGGGCATCCGGCCGCCGGAGAGCAGCGCCGCAATCATCCGCGCGCTGCTGGCCGCAGGCGCGGACCCCCATCTGACGACCGACGACGGCACGACGCCGCTCATGGCGGCCGCGGGGCTCGGCCGGCCCACCTTCCGGCCGCAGCTCGTCCGCGGCGCCCGCTCGCGCGGAGCCGAGGAAGCGGTCCGGGCGCTGGTCGAGGCGGGCGCCGACATCCACGCGGTGAACCAGGCCGACTTCACGGCGCTACACGGCGCCGCGTACCGCGGCTTGAACGAGGTCATCGAGTACCTGGTCGAGCAGGGCGCCGACATCGACGCGCGGGACTTCCGCGGGCGCACCCCGTTCCGCCTGGCCGAGGGGTCGAAGCAGTCGTTCCAGTTCCAGGCGTACCCGGAGACGGCGGTGCTGCTGAGGCGGCTGGGAGCCAACACCCGCCTGGGCATCCCGGGATCCGTGCAGGAGCGCGCCGACCGCGAGGTCGCGGCCGACGAGCTCGGGCCTTGAGTGCCCGCGGCGCGACCGGCTCAGAAGATCGCGACCGGGTTGAACGGCGAGCCGGTGTTGCCGGGTATGCGTATCGGCGCCGCCACGAACAGGAACTCCCAGCGGTTCAGCTTCGCCGCCATCTCCGCGACGGCCGTCAGGTCGGCGGCGTCGATCACGTGGACGCCCAGCGCCACCAGCGCCGGCACGTGCACGGGGAACCGGAAGTCGTCGAACACGACGGCATCCTGGGTGCCGTCGCTGCCCATGACGGATATGTCGCGCTCCTTGAACCAGGGCACGACGGCCGGGTGCCAGCCCGCCGTGGGATCCTGCCGGTCGGGCGGCCGCAGCCAGCGCCCTGTATGCAGCAGGACCACGTCGCCCGGGCCGACCCTGACGCCGGCCTGCTCCTCCCACGCCAGAATGTCCGCCGGCGTCACCGCGGTGCCGGGCTCGAGGTAGGGAACGCCCCTCAGGCGCGGGATGTCGAGCAGTACCCCCCGACTGACGATGGCCTCCTGCAGGTTGTGGATGCCCATCTTCGTGCACCCGCTCTCCGCGTTGACCGCGTCGGCGAACGAGACGCCGTTGTAGAGCTGGCCCCTGTAGCCGAAGTGGCAGAGCGCGTCGAGGTGCGTGTGCACCTCGCCGTGGTAGAAGATCGAGATGTTCTCGATGGCGATCCCGTTCTGCGGAATCAGGAAGTCGCGATGCCAGAACGCGTTGGCCGGCCGCTCGCCCTCCGGCGTGGCCGACGTGGGCAGCACCTGCGGCTGGCGCGCCAGCGAGACGACCAGGCCTTCGGTCGCCAGCGCCAGAGCCTGCTGGCGCTTCGCCGGCGTGATGAGGTTGAGGGCGCCGAGCTGATCGTCCTCGCCCCAGCGGCCCCAGTTCGACAGCTCGTCCATCCAGCGCTCCACGACGGCGGCGGTCACCTCCTCGGGCTGCTGGCCGTTGGCCGCGCCGCCCGGGAACGTCGCCACGAGCGCGACCACGATCAAGCCACCTGCCAGTGCGTTGCGTCTCGACATCGTCACCTCTGCACCTCCGCCTGCCGCTCGACCCGCCGTTCCCGCATCAGCTCGCGCAGCAGGCGCGCCGAGCTCTCGCGAATGTAGACGCTGATGTACAGGACGTGCCCTTCCGCGAGATCGAGCGGGGTCCGCCCGCGGGCATCCCGCGCGTCGAGCCGCGCCCCCTGCTCGACGAGAAACCTGATGATGGAATCGGCGCCCCGCGAGGCCGCGCCGTGCAGCGGCGTCCAGCCGCAGCAGAGTCCGCGATAGGGCGAAGCGTCCGCCAGGGCGTCGTGGCTGCACTCGCTGCCGGCGTTGATGTCGGCGCCGCGATCCAGAATCACGCGGACAGCCTCGAGCGCGTCCTCTTCCGAGCCCGGCGTCTGGCCGTCCAGATAGCCGACGCCCGCGGCCATCGCCAGCGGCGTCGTGTTCTCGACGGTCGCCAGCAGCGGATCGGCGCCGTGCGCCAGCAGCAGGCGCATGGCGGGCAGGTCCGCGGACCGCGCCGCCCACCAGAACGGCGTCGCGCCGATCACGTTCACCGCGAACGACTGCCCGCTCGCGGTGATCCCCTCGGGAAAGCGCACCGTCCGGTCCCGGGTCATGCCGGCGTTCGGATCCGCGCCCTGCGCCAGCAGCTTCCGCATCAACCCGAGGTAGCCGATGTCGCCGGTCTCGATGACGGCCGCCTTGTCGTTGCCGTCCCAGTTGTGGGTCTGGACGAGGATGTGCAGCGCGCTCCGCCCGGCGTCGATGGCATTCGGGTCCGCCCCCGCGTCGAGCAGGAACGCGGCCAGGTCGTAGTACCCGTTGACGATCGCCAGCATCAGGGCGCTCGTGCCGTCGCGCAGCCTGTCGTTCACGTCGGCGCCCGCCTCGAGCAGCACGCGCACGGCGTCCGCGGCGCCCGCGCGAACGGCGAACGTCAGGGCGCTGAAACCGCCCCTGGAGCGCACGCGCACGTCGGCGCCATGCTCGACGAGCTCCCGCACGACCGCCGCGTTCCGCGCTCCGGCGGCGGACATCAGTGCCGTCTGTCCCCGGAGCGCTTCCGTCTGGCGGGGGTTCGCGCCGTGCTCCAGCAGCAGGCGCACCACGTCCGCGCTGCCGGTGCGCGCCGCCGTCATCAGCGCCGTCTCGCCCGCCGAGAAGACGTCCGGGTGCGCCCCGGCGGCAAGCAGGGCCGCCACCGCGAGCGGGCTCCCGTTGGTGCAGGCCAGCAGCAGCGGCGTCGCACCGTAGCGGTTCGCCGCGTTGGCGTCCGCCCCGGCGCCAAGCAACAACCGTACCAGGCCGAGGTCGTCGTGGTGGACCGCCCAGTGCAGCGCCGTCGTGCCGTCGGGTGCGCGGGCGCCCGCGTCGGCCGCGTCCGCAAGCAGCGCCTCGACGGCCCGCGCGTCGCGCCGCTCCGCGGCGTCGACCAGGGCGACGTCGGCGTTGCCCGCCAGGGCGCCGGCGGCGGAGAGCAGGAGCAGGCCGACGCACAATCCGCCACAGAGTCCAGATCTCATGGTCGTTCGTCCTGCGTCGCGAGCCAGCGGGCGGCGCGGCGAGCTACAGATCCGCGAGCCGCGCGTTCTCCCCCGTGGCATCGCTGAAATCGTCCGCGCGCACGCCCATCAGGTCCAGCACGTTGAGCAGCGCCCGGGTCATCGCCGGCCGGTCCGTGTAGCGCAGGTGCCGGCCGCCGGCGAGCCGGCCGGCCGCCCCGCCGGCGAGCAGGCACGGCAACGGGTAGTGGCTGTGGTCGTTCCCGTCGCTCATGCTGCCGCCGTACAGCACCAGCGAGTTGTCCAGCAGGTTGCCGTCGCCGTCGGGCGTCGCGCGCAGCTTCTCGAGGAAGTACGTGAGCATCGCAATGTGGTACGTGTTGATCCTGATCAGCTTCGCGATGTTCTCCTCGTTCTGCGCGTGGTGCGACAGCGAGTGGTGCGAGTTGGCCACGCCGATCTGGGGATACGTGCGCGAGCTGGTCTCGTAGGAGATCTGGAACGCGCCGACGCGCGTGATGTCGGCCTGCCAGGCCAGCACCAGCAGGTCGTACATCAGCTTGATGTGGTCCTCGAAGCTGTCGGGAATCCCCATCGGCTGCGGCGGCAGCTCCAACGCGACGGTATCGCCCTCGCGCTCGCTCATCTGGATGCGGCGCTCGACCTCGCGCACGCTGTCGAAGTACTCGGTGACGCGCAGCTGGTCGACCGCGCCGAGCTCCCGGCGCAGATCCGCGATGTCGCCGGTCACCCAGTCGAGGATGCTGCGGTCGCGCTGGCTCTCGGCCAGCCGCTCGGCGGCCGTGCCGCCCTCTCCGAACAGCCGCTCGAAGACCACGCGGGGATTGTTCTCCATCGGCAGAGGCGTCGTCGGCGTGCGCCAGGAGATCGTGTACAGGTACTGGCAGCTGTAGCCCACCTCGCAGTTGCCGACCCGCTCGGGCGACTCGAGCGAGACCTCCAGCGACGGCAGCCGGGTCTCGCGGCCGAACTCCGCGGCGATGAACTGGTCCGCGGTGGTGCCGGCCCGCACGTCGATCCCCTCGGTCTTCTTGGGGTGCACCCCGGTCAGCCAGGTCGCCGTGCCCCGGGCGTGATCGCCGGCCCCGTCGCCCATCGACCGCGCCATCGGGTGATCGAGCCCGGAGAGAACGACGAGCCGGTCGCGCACCGGCGCCAGGGGCTCGAGGATCGGGGAGAGCTCGAAGCGCGAGCCCTCGCCGATCGGCGACCACGCGTCGACGCCGTGCGCCGCCTCGTCGATGACCGCACCGTTGGGGACGTAGACGAAACCCGCCCGGCTCACCGGCCGCGCGGCCGTCCTCGACACGGCCGACAGCGCCGGCACCATCGCGTCGAGCAGCGGCAGGGCCAGCGTCGCGCCCATGCCCCGCAGCACCGTCCGCCGAGGCAACGACTTCCTGGTGATGAACATGAGCCCGACTCTCTCTCCTTCAGCTCTCGCTTCTCAGCGCACGGCCGCGATCGTGCTCTCCGGCGTCGGCGCCTCCGACGACAGGCGCATCTGGAACGGCACGCTGCGAACGACCTCCAGCACGATCGACGAGAAGGTGTAGTCGTCGCGGGCGGCCTCGCGGAGAATCGCACGGACTGTCGGCGCGTCGTAGTACTCCAGGCCGCGGCCGAGGGCGTAGGTGAGCAGCTTCTCGATCAGCGTGTGCACGAAGCGCTCGGCGTCGCCCGCCAGCAGGCTCCGCAGGCCGGCCGGACCGTCGAACTCGGTGCCGTCGGGCATCACGCCGGAGGCGTCAATCGGGCCGTTCGACTCGCTGCGGGTGCGGGCTTCGCCGACCGCGTTGAACGGCTCGAGTGACAGCCCCAGCGGATCCATCTGTGCGTGGCAGCTGGCGCAGACCGGATTCGCGCGGTGCTGCTCCATGCGCTCGCGCATCGACAGGACCCGCCCCTCGGCGTTCTTCTCCTGGAGGTCCGGGACGTCCGGCGGCGGCGCCGGGGGCGGCGTGCCCAGGATGTTCTCGAGAATCCACTTGCCGCGCAGCACCGGCGCCGTGCGGGTGGGATGGGAGGTGACCGTCAGAACGCTCCCGTGGGTGATCAGCCCCCGCCGCGCCTGATCGCCAAGCCGCACCCGCCGGAAGTGGCTGCCGTTCACGTTCGGAATCCCGTAGTGGCGCGCCAGCCGGTCGTTGAGGAACGTGTAGTCCGCGGTCAGCAGCTCGGCGACGCTCCGATCCTCCCGCAGGACGGTCTCGAAGAGCAGCTCCGTCTCGCGCCGCATCGCCTGCCGCAGGTTGTCGTCGAAGTCGGGGAACGAGAGCGGGTGCGGCTGCGCGAACCGCAGGTTCCGCAGGTGGAGCCACTGCCCGGCGAAGTTCCCCACGAGCGCCCGGGAGCGCTCGTCGGCGAGCATCCGGCGCACCTGGCGCTCGAGCTCGGCCGGGTCGCGCAGCGAGTCGTCCGCGGCGCGCGCGAGCAGCTCGTCGTCCGGGATGCTGCTCCACAGGAAGAACGAGAGACGCGACGCCAGCTCGTGGGCGTCGAGCCGATACGGCGTGCCGGGCGCGATGCCCGCCGGCTCCTGCTCCACCCGGAACAGGAACTCCCGGCTCACGAGCAGCGCGCGCACGACCATGCGGATGCCCGCTTCGAACCCGCCGCCCCGGCCACGCTCCGCCTCGTAGAACTGCAACAGCTCCGCCACGTCCGCGTCGCCGACGGGACGGCGCCACGCCCGACGGGCCAGTGCAGCCGCGATCGCACGGGCGCAGGCCGGCTCGTCGGCGATCCGCTGCGGATGGCAGACGAAGATGCGCCGGCGGCTCGCGGTGTCTCCGGGGCCGGTCACGCCGCGCGGACCCTCGATGTCCATGCGGGTGATGTAGGGCAACCCGTCCTCGAAGTAGTGCACGTAGGCCTTGACGAACGGCTGGCGCAGCGCCGGCCCCTGGAGCGGCACGCCGACGAGCGTCGGCGGGCGGTCCTCGAGCTGGGCCGCGCTCGTCTTGGGAAACGTGACGACGACCTCATGCAGCCCGGCGGTCACGGGCGCGCGAACCTCGAAGTCCGCCGTGCGGTAGTCGCCGTGGCGGTGGCTGTCGTAGTCGGGGCGCTCGCCGGTGCCCGGGCCGAGCCCGCCGATGGGGAATGCCGCGAGCCGCTCGCCGTCCAGGCTGAATTCGACCTCGTGGTGGTCGTTGAGGCCGCGGATCAGCTCGTGGACGTTGCGGCCGAGCTTGGCCCGGATGTAGTACTCCCCGTCGACCGGAAAGTGGTGGCGCGCGCGCAGGCCGCCGCGCGTGCCGAACGGCATCCCGTCGAGGTGGTCGTCCTGCGTGAGATCGACCGGGGCGCGGTAGGTCACCGGCGCGGGACGGGCCCCGGAATCGCCGATTGCCAGCGCGCTGATCTTGCGCGCGGCGGACAGGTAGCGCTCGATCAGGGTCGGATCAACGCCCAGCACCGCGGCGACGTTGTCGAACCCGTGCGTCGACGCGTTCGGCGGCACGAGCGACGCCGCATGCTCGGCGTCCACCCCCAGCAGGTCGCGGGCCGCATTGCCGTACTGCACCCGGTTGAGCCGATGAAACACCGGGCGGCCGGGATTGGGAGCCTCCGCGCCGGCCCGATCGAGATCCGCTTCGAGCCAGGCGGCGAAGCCGTCGTACGTCTCTCGGGCCGGCCGCGGCCGGCCCGCCGGAGGCATCAGGCGCCCCCGGAGCTTGCGCACCACCTTCTCCCACACCTCGGCATGGTCGCCCACGGCGTCCATGTCCAGTGTGTCGAGGGCAAGACCGGCCGTCAGCTGGCGCGCGTTGTGGCAGGCCACGCAGTAGCGTTCGACGACCGCCCGGTACGCGTGGGCGGGGTCGTCGGGCTGCTGCGCCCGGAGCGGGGCAACCAGCGCGGCGCAGACTGCCGCCGCCGCCAGGCACGTACGATGGAACCGTTCTGCAGTCATTGCGGGAACCGCCACTCGGGCCGCGAGACCGTGCGGCGCCCAGGTTCTCCAGAGCGTCATCGTTACATGCCGCGGAGGCCAATGCAAGGCGCTGCGGGCTCGGGCCTGCCGGCCGAATCTTCTTGACCGGGGGGGAGGGGTCGGCTATAGGGTCACTCGGAGCACCCGTGCTCCCGGAGAGGAGGTCGTATCACGATGAACATCGGATTTCGCCTCAGGGGTTTCACCGCAGCGGTACTCCTGGTCGCCGTGGGCGCGGCCGGCGCCCTGTGGCTCGCCGCGGGATCGGCCTCGGGCCAGGTTCAGGTCTATCGAGCCCCCCGTCTGCCCGGCACGTCGCATCCGGACCTGACGGGCATCTGGCAGGCGTTCGTCACGGCGAACTGGAACATCGAGGACCACGGCGCCGAGGCGGGACCGTTGCCGACCATGCTCGGCATGTGGGGTGCGCAGCCGCCGGGCCAGAGCATCGTCCGCGGCGGGGAGATACCGTACCGGCCGGAGGCCGTGGCCAAGCGCGAGGCGAACTTCGGCCGGCGCCTGGAGGTCGACGTCGACAATCTCAACACGGTCGGCGATCCCGAGGCCAAGTGCTACATGCCGGGGGTGCCGCGCGCGGCGTACATGCCGTATCCGTTCCAGATCATCCAGAGCACGGACCGGATCGTCATCGCCTATCAGTTCGCCAACGCCAATCGCACCATCCCGATCGGGCGGCCCACGGAGCCGCCGATCGACTTCTGGATGGGCTGGTCGAACGGTTCCTGGGACGGCGACACGCTGGTCGTCGACGTGACGGGGTTTCACGACCTGCCCTGGCTCGACCGGGCGGGCAACCACCACAGCGCGCAGCTCCACGTCGTCGAGCGCTACACGCCCATCAGTCCCTACCACCTGCAGTACGAAGCCACGATCGAAGACCCGCGGGTCTTCACGCGGCCGTGGACGATCAGCTTCCCGCTCTATCGGCGTATCGAGGAGAACGTCAGGCTGCTGGAGTTCAAGTGCGTGGACCTCGCTGAGGAGTACATCTACGGCGGCCTGCTCGAGGGAGCCGGTCAGTAGGGAGTAGGGCCATTCAAGGAAGGTGAAGCGGTGCGAAATCAGCTATTCGCAGCAACAGGGATCGCGGCGGTTCTGGCAATCGCGGCAGGGCTGGCGCCCGTGTCGCTGGCGGGCCAGTCGCCCGGCGCGGATTCGACCGGCTACACGGCGCCCCGCACCCCGTGGGGCGATCCGGACCTGCAAGGCATGTGGGATACCCGCACGTACACGCCGCTCGAGCGGCCGCCCGAGTTCGGCATGCGCGAGTTCATGACGGAGGCGGAGGCGGCCGAGCGCGAGCGGCTCGGACTCCGCCGGGTGGTGACCGACGACGACGACGCCATCGCCGAGAACCTCGTCGAGCAGGACATCGCGCGCTACGCCCGGGCGGACCGGCCGGACGAAGGCCAGCCCGGATACCGGCTCGCGGGCGCCGAGTACAACGCCTTCTGGAGCGCCGACCCGACCGCGCCACGGATCTCGCTGCGCACGTCCCAGATCATCGATCCGGCGGACGGGCGGATGCCGGCGCTGACGCGGGGCGCGCTGGACACCTGGGAGGCGCGCGAGGAGGCGCGCAGCGAGCGCAGCCAGGGGGACGACTGGGAGGACCGCGGCCTGTCGGAACGCTGCATCGTGCGCAACGGCCTGCCGGGCGAGATGATGGGCAGCAACCAGCAGCCCACCAAGGAGATCGTCCAGACGCCGGGTTACGTCAGCATCGTCATGCCGTACGGCTACGTGCGGATCGTTCCGGTGAGGCAGCCGGCGCCGATCGGCGACGCCATCAAGCAGTGGAACGGCGACCCGCGGGGCCGCTGGGAAGGCGACACGCTGGTCGTCGAGACCGCCAACTTCAAGAACACCGTCAACAACGTCGTGCCGGGCCACGGCGGACCGTTCGGCGGCTCCGCCCACGTGCACTACTACCCGGGCACCGGCGAGACGTTCCGCCTGACCGAGCGCTTCCGGCGCATCGACCACGAGACGCTCGAGTACCAGTACACGGTGGACGACCCGCAGGTGTTCGTGAGCCCGTGGACGGCCGTCAACTACTTCGCGCTCGACTCGTGGACCACCGAGGGCAACCAGGACCGGCTGTTCGAGTACGCCTGCCACGAGCACAACTACGGCATGGTCGGCGCCATCCGCGGCGCGCGGGTCGACCGGGCGTGGGCCCTCGACGAGGCGGCGCGCGAGCGCAACGTGCGCCTGGGCGAGCTCGAGGCGAAGCGGGAGCAGCTCGAGGCGTGGGAAGCGGCGAACGAGAGCGGCCGGTGAGCGGAAGGCGCCAGGAGTCTGCACCGTTCTACGGTGCAGACTCCGCAAGGCGCGCACAGCGCGCCTCGGCGGAAGCGGCGCGGGGCGGAAGGGGTCCCCGCAAGCGAACGCCGGGGGCTCGGGGCGCAGCCCCGTCTGATTGAAGCCCCTACTGATCCTGCGACGCCGCGAAGATCGGCGTGCCGCCGCGCGCGGCGACCTCCGCCTGGAACTCCTCCTCGGTCAGCTCGATCGTGCGCGTGATGCTGAAGAACATGTCGTCGATCGAGCGGTTCCCGTAGCCCTTCCAGTTGCGCGGATCGACCACGTTCCTGTTCGAGGGCGAGTTGTTGTACCACGCCATCACGTGGATGAGCGTGTCCGCCGGCAGGAGCGGCGCGACGTCGTCCTCGTAGGTGTAGACCTTCACCCAGTTGTGGTCGTAGTTCGCGCAGCTCAGCATCTCCCGCGCGTTGTTCGGGTAGATGGCCTCCACGCACATCCGCTTGCCGCTCGAATGCAGGTGCGGCTCGAACATCAGCATCTTCGTCGGCTTCGTGACGCGGTGGAATCCGTCCCGCATCACGTTGTCGTCGTTCGACGGGATGTCGAACTCGTAGTCGAACATGTTGACGCCGCTGAAGCCGCCCGTGCTCTGCTGGTAACGCGGCACGTAATCTTCCGGGTGCAGCGTCAGGCCGACGTCGACCCGCGCGCGCACCTCGCGCCCGATGGAGTGCAGGTGCATGGAATTGAACGTGAGCACCGCGCCCGCCGGCAGCTTGACGCCCATTTCGTCCGGAAAGATCGTGGGGTTCTGGCCCAGCTCGTATGTCAGGCGGAGCTGGTCGTCGTAACCCCCGCAGGAGGTCTCGTTCCCGCAATCGAGCGGCTCCACCACGTTTTGCGGCATGTCCGACGTGATGACCGCATGATGCACGACGAACAGGCTCAGGTCGGCCCGGCCGGCATCGTCGACCTTGGCCTGCGGCCCTTCCTCGAGCCTGACCTCCTTCACCTCCACCGCCTTGATGTAGCGGTCGGCGGTCAGCCCGGTGAGCGTCTCGCCCCACTCACCGAACCAGTCGGCGGCGTCGGCTTCGACGATCCCCTCGGGCGACGGCACGATCAGATCCGGGGTACCGTAGGTCCAGCCGTCGGACGGCCATTCGATTGGCGGCGGCAGATCGGCCGGATTGCCGCGCGGGGCTCCGCCGTCCACCCAGGCCGCAATGGTCGCGATCTGCTCGTCGCTCAGCGACGGGTCGTCCTTGAACCGCTGGATGCCGATGTTCTTGTCGATGAACCAGGGCGGCATCTCGCGGGCCTCGGTCCGGTTCCGGATGGCGCGCGCCCAGGGGCGGACGTCCTCGTAGCTGATCAGCGGCATGGGCGCGGCGCCCTGCGGGCGGTGGCAGTTCTCGCACGACCGCTGCAGGATCGGGGCGATGTGCCTGCTGAACGTGACCTCGCTCTCGCGCTCCGCGGCAGCCGCCGGCGCGAAGGCCGCACCAGCAAGGGCGAACGCGACCGGCAGACAGCAAACGACCGCCCTGCCGGAGCTCCACATGGATTCCCTCATCGATTCACCTCCCGGTCCGCGGCAACCGGCGCCTACCCGCCGCCGACAGTCACCGTCACGTCGCGGGCGGACGCCAGCCCGCCGTCATGCGCGTAGGCACGCAGCACGTAGGTGCCCGGCTCGTGGAAGATCGCCGCCACCTCGAACCGATCGTCGAGCGGCAGCGGCGGCGGCTCCCAACCCGGTGACCAGGGCGAGTTGCCGTCGTAGTTGGGGTGGATGTCGAACTGCCCGGGATCGAACGTCACCTGGTTGCCGTCCCCGCGCCACACGATCCAGGCCAGCCGCAGGCCCCAGGCGTTGTAGTTCACGGGCACGCGCGACGACGCCGGCCGGCGCGGCGGAATGTCGTCGTCCGTCGCGACTGCGGTCAGCACGAGCGGCTCGCCCACCGGCACGGACACGTTGTCCGGCCCGTCGATGTCCACCACGGGGGGCTGGTTCAGCTCCCGCTCCGCGCGCAGGCCGCCGACGTCCTTCTGCATCAGCGGCGAGTCGTTCACGTAGTCGGGCTTCAGGCTGCCGAACGCCTGCTCGGTCCTGCCGCGGTGGGTCAGGGTCCACGCGATCTCCTGCGTCCCGAAGTCGGGCGGCACGGTGATGCGGAACATGTAGCGGTTGCGACGCGGCTGGAAGAAGGTCGGCTGCCCCTGGTCCTCCGGACCCGGCTCGAGGTAGTTGTTCGGGCCAACCGGAATGTGGACCTTCTCCCGGGAGTTCCGGTTCATGTAGCCGAAGATGAGATCGAACGTCCCGTCCGGGTTCTGCTCCCAACCCTCGAAGGCCGGCACGACGTTCTGACCGCGCTCGTAGATGATGGTCTGGCCACTGGTTGCGGTCAGCGTGGAGAGCGTCACGGCCGCCGTAAGGAGAATCACGGTCCGCGCGCTCACCCGCCACCGGGTGCTAGAAGTCGTCATTACCCTTGCGCTCCTGGTTGCTACTGCTGATCCTGCGACGCCGCGAACGGCGGGCGGCCGCCCCGGGCGGCCACCTCGGCCTGGAACTCTTCCTCGGTCATCTCGATCGTGCGCGTGATGCTGACGAACATGTCGTCTATCGACCGGTTGCCCCACCCCTTCCAGTTCCGGGGGTCGACCACGTTCCTGTTGGTCGGCGAGTTGTCGTACCACGCCATGACGTGGATCAGCGTGCCGGGCGGCAGCAGCGGCGCGGCGTCGTCCTCGTAGACGTACACCTTCACCCAGTTGTGGTCGTAGTTCGAGCAGCTCAGCATCTCGCGCGCGTTGTTCGGATAGATGGCCTCGACGCACATCCGCTTCCCGCTCGAATGCAGATGCGGCTCGAACATCAGCATCTTGGTCGGCCTGGTGACGCGGTGGAACCCGTCCCGCATCACGTTGTCGTCGTTCGACGGGATGTCGAACTCGTAGTCGTACATGTTGGCGCCGCGGAAGCCGTTGTTGCTCTGCACGTAGCGGGGCTCGTACCCCTCGGGGTGCAGCGTCAGGCCGACGTCTACCCGCGCGCGCACCTCCCGGCCGATGGAATGCAGGTGCATGGAGTTGAACGTGAGCACCGAGTCGGCCGGCAGCGTGACGCCCATTTCGTCCGGAAAGATCGTGGGGTTCTGGCCCAGCTCGTACGTCAGCCGGAGCTGGCCGGCGTGACCGCCGCAGGAGGACTCGTTGCCGCAATCGAGGGGGTCGACCACGTTCTGCGGCATATCCGACGTGATGACCGCGTGGTGCACCACGAAGAGGCTGAGATCGGCCCGGCCGGTGTCGTCCACCTTGGTCTGCGGCCCTTCCTCGAGCCTGACCTCCTTCACCTCGACGGCCTTGATGTAGCGGTCGGCAGTCAGCCCCGTGGACGTCTCGCCCCACTCGCCGAACCAGTCGGCGGCGTCGGCCGCGACGATGCCCTCCGGCGACGGCACGATCACATCCGGCGTGCCGTAGGTCCAGCCGTCCGCCGGCCATTCGAGGGGCGGCGGCAGGTCGGCCGGATTGCCGCGCGGCGCGCCGTTGTCCACCCACGCGGCGATCGCGGCAATCTCCGCGTCGCTCAGCGACGGGTCGTCCTTGTAGCGCTGGATGCCGATGTTCCTGTCGATGAACCAGGGCGGCATCTCGCGGGCCTCGGTGCGGTTCCTGACGGCCCGCGCCCATGGGCGGACGTCCTCGTAGCTGACCAGCGGCATCGGCGCGGCGCCCTGCGGGCGGTGGCAGTTCTCGCACGAGCGTTGCAGGATCGGCGCGATGTGCTTGCTGAAGGTAACCTCGGACTCCCGTTCCGCAGCCGGCGCCGGCGCCGCGAGCAGGACGGCGACGATGACGCCGGCGGCCGTCGGACTCAGGCTTCTCATGCCGTGTCTCCTCTTGGAATGCAGCGTTGCTCCGTATGACGCGAGCGCTCCCCGGTTGCTACTGCTGATCCTGCGAGGCCGCGAACACCGGCTTGCCGCCGCGCGCGGCGGCCTCCGCCTCGAACTCCTCCTCGGTCAGGTAGATGAGCCGCGGCAGGTTGTAGAACATGTCGTCGATCGAGCGGTTGCCCCACCCCTTCCAGTTGCGCGGATCGACCACGTTGCGGTTGGAGCTCGAGTTGTCGTACCAGGCCATCAGGTGGATGACCGTGTCGGCGGGCAGCAGCGGCGCCGCATGGTCCTCGTAGACGTACACCTTGACCCAGTTGTGGTCGTAGTCGGCGCAGTTGAGCATCTCGCGCGCGTTGTTCGGGTAGAGCGCCTCGATGCACATCCGGACCCCGCTCGAGTGCAGGTGCGGCTCGAACGTCATCAGCCGCGCCGGCCGATCGAGCCGGAAGAATCCGTCGCGGTACACGTTCGAGTCGTTGGACGGGATGTCGAGCGCGAAGTCGAAGGCGCCGGCCATCGCACGCGACTGCTGCCGGTACTTCGGCTCGTAACCCTCCGGATGCAGGTCGAAGGCGACGTCGACCCGGGCCTGCACCTCCTCGCCGATGGAGTGCAGGTGCATCGAGTCGAACGTGATGACCGAACCGGCCGGCAGCTCGACGCCAACCTCGTCGGGATAGGTCAGGGCATTCTGACCCAGCTCCCACGTGAGCCGGAAGGCGTCGTCGCCGGCCGCCACCGGGCCGTTGGATTCGAGCGCCTGCTCGGGCGTCGCCGCGGTGATCACCGCGTGATGCACCACCCACAGATTGAGGTCGGCCCGGCCGGCGCCCTTCGGCCCCGGCGTGTCCTTGCGCACGCTCGTGTCGCCGGCCACGCGCACTTCCTTGACCTCGACGGCCTTGATGTAGCGGTCCGCGGCGAGGCCGGTCGGCGCGGGCGGATCCCACTCCCCGAACCAGTCGGCCGCGTCCGCCTCCACCGTGCCGACCCGCGACGAGACGACCAGGTCCGGCGCGCCGATGCTCCATCCGGAGGCGGCCCATTGGAGCGGCGGCGGCAGGTCGGCCGGATTCCCCTGTGGGGCGCCGGCGTCGACCCACGCGGCGATGGTCTCGATCTCCGCGTCGCCGAGCGACGGATCGTCCCTGAAGTCCTGGATGCCGATGTTCCTGTCGATGAACCAGGGCGGCATCTCGCGCGCCGCCGTCCGGTTGCGGATCGACCGCGCCCACGGCCGCACGTCCGCGTAGCTGACGAGCGACATCGGCGCCCCGCCGCCCGGCCGGTGGCAGCTCTCGCACGAGCGCTGCAGGATGGGCGCGACATCCCTGCTGAAGGTGACCTCGCCGTCCCGCTCCGCCGCGGACGCGGGCGCCGCAAGCCCGGGCCCGACGCAACCTGCCGCGAACAACCCGACGAGCAGCCAGCCGCGCGTCCAAGCTCTGTTCCAGGCCGTCTTCATCGTCACACTCTCCTGCAGGCGTTGCCGCATCCCGGCAAGCACCGTCAGAGTACCACCAACCCCGCGCCGGTTTCAAAGCCTCACGCCCCGCCGAGGGCGAAGGCGACGAGCGCGGCGTCGGGCCCGGCGCCGGTCGCGATGACGACGAACTGCCGGCCCGACCGCGCCCGGTAGGTCATCGGGTTCGCGCTCGTCCGGAACGGCGTCGCGCCCCGCCAGATCTCCGCGCCCGTCGTCTTGTCGAACGCATACAGATACGGGTCGCCGCCGCCGAGCAGCACCAGGCCGCCCCGCGTCACCAGCGACCCCGTGTTGCTGAACGTCCCCAGCCGCGCCGGCAACTCCACGCCCCGCAGCAGCGGGTGGTTGCGCATGACCCGGCTGCCCTCGCCGAACGGCACCTTCCACGCAATCTCGCCCGCGTTCAGGTCGATTGCCACCAGGTGCGCGTACGGCGGCTTGATCAGCGGAATCGGGCCGAGTCGGCTGCGGGCCACCGGGGCAGCGCCGGGCCGGTTCCCGAACATCATCGCCGCCGCGCCGTGCGGGCAGTTGTTGGTGTACTCGACGTCGACGACGGGATCGTCGCCGGCGTTGGGGCAGATCTGGTTCGTGGTCGTCCCCTCCGACGTCCGCACGTACAGCAGGCCGGTCTCCGGGTCGAACGCCGCGCCGCCCCAGTCCGCGCCGCCGCTCACCGTCGGCCGCATGAGCGTACCCCGCAGGCTCGGCGGCGTGAACAGCGGCCCCAGCCGGAACTGCTGCATCTCCGCCACCGCCAGGGCATGGATCTCCGGCGTCAGGTCGTTCGCATCCTCCAGAAACACGCCCTGCCGCGCGAACGGCGGCGGCTTCGTCGGGAACGGCTGCGTCGGATACAGCACCTCGCCCGGCACGTCCGTCTCCGTGTCCACCGCACGCTCCTCGATCGGCCACACCGGCTCGCCCGTCACCCGCTCGAACACATACGTGAAGCCCTGCTTCGACACCTCCGCCACCGCGTCGACCTCGCGGCCGTCCACCGTGATCGTCACCAGGTTCGGCGCCGAGTTGAAGTCGTAGTCCCACACCCCGTGGTGCACCGCCTGGAAATGCCACTGCCGCTCGCCCGTGCGCGCGTCCAGGCACACCAGCGACTCGGCGAACAGGTTCGCCCCCAGCCGCCGGCCGCCCCAGTAGTCGCCGCTCGGCGTGCTCGTCGGCACATACAGCAGGCCCCGCTCGGCGTCGAGCGACATCAGCCCCCACACGTTCGCGTGGCCCGTGTAGCGCCACGACTCGTCCTCCCACGTGTCGGCGCCGAAGTCGTCGTTCGACTGCGGGATGGTGAAGAACACCCAGCGGCGCTCGCCCGTGCGCGCGTCGTAGGCCTGCACCGTCCCCGGCGGGTCGAAGCGCCGCTGCACCCGGTCGGGCACCCGGCTGCCCACGATCACCAGATCCTCGAAAACCACCGGTGGCGACGTCTGGTCGAACTCCTCGGTCGAGACCGGACGGCCGAGGTCGTCGGTCAGCGAGACGCTGCCGTTCTCCCCGAAACCCGCCACGGCCCGGCCGGTCGCCCCGTCGATCGCATATAGCCGGTCGCGGCTGTTGAGGAAGATGCGGAAGTCCTCGCCGTCGCGCCAGTAGGCGATGCCGCGGTGCTTGAACGCGTGGCGCGGCTCGCGCTCGTAGGCGCGCGGGTCGAAGGCCCACAGCTCGGCGCCGGTCTCGGCGTCGAGGGCGACCACCCGGTTGTACATCGTCGAGAGGTACAGCACGTTGTCGATCATGATGGGCGTTGCCTGGAACGAGCCGGGGCGGGCCCCGAGCTCCGGCAGCGGCAGCTCGCCCGGGTCCCACTGCCAGGCGATCTCGAGCTGGTCCACGTTGTCCCGCGTGACGTCCGCCGCGGCGGAGTACTTCGTGTGCGCCTGATCGGCGCCGACGTAGCGCCACTCGATCGGGCCACCCGCCTCCTGCGCCCCGGCTGCCGCCACCGTGGCCGCCAGGACCGTGCCCACCACCGCACACCAGCGTCTCATCCGCATGCCTCCTCGAGACCGTCCGCGCAGCGCCCATGTTACTCCCTGCGCAGGCTTGCGATCCGCCGGGCGCCCGGTGTCTAATGCATCGCTTGCAGAGGCAGACAAAGGAGACGGCCAATGGCGCGTGATGTCGTGGTGCTCAGCGGAGCACGAACACCCATGGGCGGCTACGGCGGGAGTCTGAAGGACATCCCGGCCACGGAGCTGGCGGCGCAGTGCGTGCGCGAGTCAGTGGACCGCGCCGGCATCGACGCCGGCGACGTCGGCCACGTCGTCTTCGGCAACGTCATCCACACGGACCCGCGCGACCACTATCTGGCGCGCGTCGCCGGCATCAAGGGCGGGCTGCCGCACGAGACGCCCGCGGTGACCGTGAACCGGCTGTGCGGCAGCGGCCTGCAGGCCATCGTCACGGCGGCGCAGACGATCATGCTGGGCGATGCGGACGCGGCCGTGGCCGGCGGCGCGGAGAGCATGAGCCGCAGCCCGTACATCTCCCCCACCCTGCGCTGGGGCACGCGCATGAACGACACGGCGCTCGTCGACATGCTGGTCGGGGCGTTGAACGACCCGTTCGACGACTGCCACATGGGCGTCACCGCCGAGAACCTGGCCGAGCGCTACAGCGTGCCGCGGGAGGAGCAGGACGCGCTCGCGGTCCAGAGCCACCAGCGCGCCGGCAACGCGATCGCCCAGGGCTACTTCAAGGAGCAGATCACCCCGGTCGAGGTGCGCGTCAAGCGCGACACCGTGCTGTTCGACACCGACGAGACCGTGCGCCCCGACAGCTCGGTCGCCAAGCTCTCCAAGCTGCGGCCGGTGTTCCAGAAGGACGGCACGGTCACGGCCGGCAACGCGTCCAGCATCAACGACGGCGCCGCCGCGGTCGTGCTCATGGAGCGCGAGCTGGCCGCCAGGCGCGGACTGCGGCCGCTGGGCCGGCTGGTGGCCTACAGCTACGCCGGCGTCGATCCCCGGTACATGGGCATCGGCCCGGTCCCGGCCGTGCGGCGGCTGCTGGACAAGACCGGACTCGGCATCGACGACTTCGACGTGATCGAGCTGAACGAGGCGTTCGCCGCCCAGGCCCTTTCCGTCTGCCGCGAGCTGGGGCTGCCGCCCGACCGCACCAACCCGAACGGCAGCGGCATCTCGCTGGGCCATCCGGTCGGCGCGACCGGCACGGTGCTGACGGTCAAGGCGCTGTACGAGTTGCAGCGCACGGGCGGCACCCGCGCGCTGGTGACGATGTGCATCGGCGGCGGCCAGGGGATAGCCGCCGTCTTCGAGCGCGACGCCGCATGACCGGCGCGCTTCAATGAGACGGGGCTGCGCCCCGTGCGGCCGCGTCGCCGCGCGGGGACGGCCCGCTCACACCGACAGGTTCTTCAGCATCCCGGTGCTGTCGCCGAACTCCTCCACCGGGAACCCCATCTTCTCCAGGATGGTCATGTACAGGTTCGCCAGCGGCGTCCCCTGCGGATAGCGCACGTAGCGGCCGGTCGTGACGCCCGTGTCCTTGCCGGCCACCACCGCGATCGGCAGGTCGTCGTGGAAGTGCGTGTTGCTGTCGCTGATCCCGGTCCCGTAGAGGAACAGCGTCGAGTCGAGCAGGGTGCCGTCGCCCTCGGGCGTCGCCGCCAGCGTCTTGACCAGGTGCGCGAACTGCCGGAAGTGGTACTCGTTGATCTTGTGCAGGCGCTCCAGGTTGGCCGGCTTGTCCTGGTGGTGCGAGAGCGGATGGTGCGAGTCCGAGACCCCGATCTCCGGGTACGCGAGCACGCTCACCTCGCGCGCCAGCATGAAGGTGCTGACCCGCGTCAGGTCGGTCTGGTAGGCCAGCGCCAGCAGGTCCATCATCAGCTCGGCGTGCTCCGCGTAGTCGCTCGGCGTGCCGACCGGCTGGTCCACGAGCGGCAGCTCCCGCTCGCTCTGGCGTTCGGCCATCTCGATGCGCCGCTCCGCGTCCCGTACGGCTGACAGGTACTCGTCGAGCTTGAGCCGGTCGCCCGGGCCGATCACTCGCTCGAGGTCGCTGAGCTCGGCGTTGACGGCGTCGAGGACGCTGCGATCCTTCCGCATGCGTTCCAGCCGCGCGGCGGGGTCCGTGCTCCCGCTCGTGCCGAACAGCCGCTCGAACACGGCGCGCGGGTTGTTCTCGATCGGCAACGGCGTCGTCGGCGTGCGCCAGGCCACCGTGTTGGTGTAGGCGCAGCTCGCGCCGGCGTCGCACGAGCCGACCATGGCGTTCGATTCGATCCCCAGCTCCAGCGACGCCAGCTGGGTCTCCTTCGCGAGCTCCCGCGCGGCAATCTGGTCCATCGACACCGACGCGTACACGTCCGCGCCGGTAGTCAGCTTGAACGGCACGCAGGTGAGGAACGTGCCGGCCGAGCGGGCGTGGTCGCCGCCGCCGGTCACCAGGTTCGCGGACTCGTCGTCGAGCCCGCCGCACATCAGCACGCGGTCCTCGAGCCCGGCCAGCGACCGCAGCGTCGGCGGCAGCCCCGCGAGCGGCCCCGCCTGCCGCGGGGACCAGTAGGGCATCGACATCCCGTTGGGCACGTAGAACACGCCCAGCCGGCGGACCGGCGCCGCCGCGGTCTTGCCGAGCGCGGTGAGCGCCGGCACCATGCCGTCGAGCAGCGGCAGCGCCAGCGCCGCGCCCAGACCGCGCAGCACCGTGCGCCGCGGCAGATGCATCTTGCTAATGAACATGGCTGGTCCCCTTCTCTTCAATCAGACAGGGCTGCGCCCCGAACCCCCGGCGTCCGCTTGCGGGGACCCCTGCGCCCCGCGCCGCTCCCGCCGAGGCGCGCTGTGCGCGCCTTGCGAAGTCTACCCCGTTCTGCTCACAGCCGCAGCGACCTGCGGCGATTATCCCCGCCGACGCCAGTCCCTAGTTGCCGTCGGCCGCCGCCGTCGCCGCGACCCCGGCGGGCACGCGCCGCATCTGGAACGGCACGCTCTCGACGATGCCGAGCAGCAGCGACGACCAGCGGTGGTCGTCGCGCTCGAGATCGCGGACGAGCTGCCGCACGGTGGGCGCATCGTAGTAGTTCACGCCGCGGCCGAGCGCGTACGTGAGCAGCTTCTCGGTGACCGTCTGCACGAACTGGATCCCGCGGTTGGCCAGCGTCTCCCGGAATGCCCGCGGGCTGTCGATCGTCCGTTCCGCCCAGTCGATCGTGGCGTCGATCGCCGCCCCGCCGTCGGCATCCCGCCAACGTCCGATGGCGTCGAAGTGCTCCATCGCGAAGCCGAGCCGGTCCATCTCCGTGTGGCAGCTCGCACAGACCGGGTTGCTCCGATGCTGCTCCATCTTCTCGCGCAGCGACGTCGGCGTGCCGGCCGCGTCGGTCTCCTCGAGCGGCGGCACGTTCGGCGGCGGGGCCGGGGGCGGCGTGCCCAGCAGGTTCTCCAGCACCCACTTGCCGCGCAGCACCACCGACGTGCGGTTGGCGTACGACGTGATCGTCAGCAGGCTCCCATGGCCGAGCAGTCCGTGCCGCCGGTCGTCCGTCCACTCCACGCGGCGGAACCGGCTGCCGTAGACGTCGTCCACCCCATAGTGGCTGGCGAGCCGCTCGTTCAGATAGGTGTAGCCGGCGGTGAGCAGCTCCGGCAGCGGCCGGTCCTCGCGCACCTGGCTCTCGAAGAACAGCTCCGTCTCCCGCACCATCGCCCGCCGCAGCGTGTCGTTGAACGCGCCGTAGAGCTCGCTGTCCGGCACGTGCTCGTTGATGTTGCGCACCTGCAGCCACTGGCCGGCGAAGTCGTTCATGAACCGTGTGGCGCGCCGGTCGGCCAGCATCCGCGCGACCTGCGTCTCCAGCATGTCCGGCTCGCCCAGTCGGCCGGCGGCGGCCAGCTCGATCAGCTCGTCGTCCGGAATGCTGCGCCAGAGGAAGAACGAGAGCCGCGTGGCCAGCTCCAGGTCGCTCAGCCGGTAGCTGTCGCCCGGGCCCGCGCCGGCCGGCTGGCGCTCGATGCGCAGCAGGAACTCCGGCATCGAGAGCAGCGCCTCGAGGGCGCGCTCGAGGCCGCCTTCGAAGTCGCGGTCCACACGCCCCGCCCGATAGAACCCGAGCAGCGGCTCGAGGTCGTCGTCCGTGACCGGCCGCCGATAGGCCCGCCGCGCGAGCGTGGACAGGATCTCCCGTGCGCACGACTCCTCGTCGTGGCCGCCGGCCGGCCGGCAGGTGAGGACCCGCTCCCGGCTCGGCGTGTCGTCGGGCACCCTGCCGTCGAAGGGCCCGGAGACGAACAGCCGATCAATGCCGGGCCGCCCGTACGCGCCGTCGAACGGGGTCGGGTTCGAGTCGGCGAACGCGACGGTCACGAGCCGCTGGCCGGCGTTGACCGGCACGCGCACCTCGAGCCCCTTGTCCGCGTTGAGCCGGTAGTCGTGCAGCCGCTGGCCTTCCACGTCGTCGTCGGGAATGGGGATCAGGATGCCGGGATCGGGACCGGGGAACTCGCCGCCCACGTTCCAGCGCGCGACCCGCGCGTGGTCGATGCGCAGCTCCACCACGTGGTCGTCCTCCCCGATGCCGATGACCCCGCCGCCGCCGCCGCCGTCGCCGCCCTTCATGCGGATGGCGAACACGTACTCCCCGTCGAGCGGGAACAGATGCCGGGCCGCCAGACCGCCGTGCGTGCCGAACGGCATGTCCTCGTTCATGCGCGCGCTCTGCGTCTCGAAGCCGAGCGAGTACACCTGGCGCACCGGCCGGTTGTCGGGGCTGCCGAGCGCCGCCCGGCTGATCTTGGTCGCCGCCGCCGTGTAGCGCGCCATCAGGGCCGGCGTCATCGCCAGCGCGTCGGCGTTGTTGTCGAAGCCCAGCCCCGCCATGTCGCCCGGCAGCAGCTCGGCGCCGTCGATCTGCAGCGCCAGCAGGTCCTCGATCGCGTTGACGTACTCCACGCGGTTCAGGCGCCGGGAGGCCACCCGGCCGGGATTGGGCGCGGCGGCGGCCACGCGGTCGAGCGCCGACTCGAGCGAGACGGTGAACGCCTCGACACTCCAACCGTCAGGCTGCGGCCGCCCGGGCGGCGGCATCTGCCCGGCGCGCAGCTTGCGCACCACCTTCTCCAGAGTCTCGGCGTGCGCGTCGATCTGTCCGAGATCCACGTTGTCGAGCATCAGCCCGCCCGTCTTCAGACGCTCGTTGTGGCACGTGACGCAATAGCGGTCGAGCAGCGCGCGGGACGGCCCCGCGGGGGCGGCGGCCTCGGACGCTACCCGGGACACGGCGGCCGATTGCGGCTCGGCGGCCACCGCCGCGGCGCTCCCGACCAGCGCGACGACTACCAGTCCGATTGTCGTGCGAAGCGGATTCGGCATGCCTCTGGACCTTTCGCTCAATCAACGGGGCTGCGCCCCGAACCCCCGGCGTCCGCTTGCGGGGACCCCTGCGCCCCGTGCCGCTCCCGCCGAGGCGCGCCGTGCGGGCTTCCATCAAACGGGGCTTTGCCCCGAACCCCCGGCGTCCGCTGGCGGGGACCCCTTCGCCCCGCGCCACTCCCGCCGAGGCGCGCCGTGCGCGCCTTAGCGGGCCTGGGCCCGCTGTTCGTTCTCTTCGACCACGGCGCGGTCCGCCCGCTCGTGAACGGTGCCGGGGATGCCCAGGCGCGTGTTGGCGCCCAGCTCCCGCAGGAACTCGGCCGTCTGGGGAAACGCCTGGAACTGGAACGACTGCTTGGCGCCCTCGGCGATGCGGAACGCGGTGCGTCCCCGGAAGTCGCGCGCGTCGATGTCCGCTCCCTGCTCCACGAGGTACTCGATCACCTCGTTCAACCCGCGGAAGGTCGCGGCATGCAACGGGGTGAAGTCGGCCTCGTTTCTCGCGTTCACGTCCGCGCCCGCCTCGACCAGCACCCGCACCGCCTCCTCGACCGGGCGTGAGCGCCGGCCGCGCGGCGTGTGCGGCTGATACGACCGGTAGCCGAGGCCGGCGGCCATCATCAGCGGCGTGCTCCCGTCGTCGGCCGCCGCGTTCGGGTCGGCCCCGGCCTCGACCAGCGCGCTGAGAACCCCCGCGCCACTCTCGAAGTGGTACTCGGAATCGTCCCCGAACAGCCCGCCGCCGTTCGCCGAGAAGGCGGCCACCCACAACGGCGTGGCGCCCCGCACGTCGCCGGTGCCGACCGAGTTCTGCTCGAACGCGCCGCGCCGCGGGCGGGCGAGGTAGCCGAGCACGACGGACGAGGTCCCGATGCGGGCGTCGAGATCCGCCCCGCGGGCCAGCAGCGCCTCGACCAGCGGGACCCTCGACTCGGGATCGAGCCCCAGCCGGCCGCCGCCGCTGACCGACGCCGCGCGCATGCCGCGCCGCCGGTACCAGTCGGCCAGCCAGGTGCTGACGCGGCCGGCCGCGGCGTGCAGGGCGGAGACGCCGTGAATCCTGCCGTTCGCGTCGGCGCCCTGCTCCAGCAGGAAGTGCGCCATGTCGGCGTGCCGGCTGACGATGGCCAGGGGCAGCGGATGGGTCGCGTCCGACCCGCTGCCGTTCACGTCCGCGCCCGCGGCCAGCAGGATCCGCACTACTTCGACGTTGCCCTTCTGCACGGCGAACAGGAGCGCCGTGAAACCCTTGCTCGAGGAGACCTCGACGTCGGCCCCGGTCTCGAGCAGCACGTGCACGATGTCGGGATGCGGCGCCTCGACCGCCCACATCAGCGCCGTCACGCCCGTCTCGGTGGTCGTCGCGTTGACGTCGGCGCCGTTGGCCACCAATGTCCGCACGACGTCCCGGCTCCCGGTCCGGGCCGCGACCATCAGCGCCGTGAGTCCGCTCTCCTGGGCCGCGTTGGCATCGGCGCCGGCCGCCAGCAGCGTGCGGACGATGGCGGCGCTCGCGTTCTCGCACGCCCGCATGAGCGGCGTCACCCCGTGGTCGTCGGCCGCGTTCGGGTGGGCGCCGGCGCCCAGCAGCAGCTCCACCATGTCGAGGTCGTCCCAGTGGGCGGCCCACAGCAGCGCGGTTACGCCGTCGGCACGCGCGGTGTTGACGTCGACCCCCTCGCCGAGCAGCGCCTGCACGGCGCCGGCGTCCGGCCGCGCCGCGGCGTCGATCAGGCGCAGGTCGGAGGCAGCGCCGACTGCAACGCCGGTCGCGAGGGCCAGCGCAAGCGCCAACAGCCCGGGGAACGGAAAACCGGTTCGCTGCGCGGTGATCGCCATATTTCCAACTCTCCTCCGGGCGCGCGGGTGACGGCCGCGTCGATGTCTGGCTGCAATCTTCCGAAAAGTAGCACACCTTGCCGTCCGACGGCGTGCAATTCGCCTCCCGCCGGCCCGCGGCGGCCTCGACTGCGGCGCCGGGTATGCTGTCACGCAGCCGGAACGGACGCAGCAGTCCCCGGTCGATCAGCCCTCGGAAGTGGGCCACGACGGTGACCGCAAGGGCGCGCTCGCGCAGCAGTAAGCGAGATCCGGATCAGACCTGGGCATACCGCGTACCGCGCGGGACTCCGCTCGGAATTCGCTTCGGCAACGCTTGCGCCGAACGATGACGGCATCAAGCTGAGCTCGCGGCCACGGCGAAGTCAATGCGGCGTCCCTCGGCCAGATCACCTCGACCACGTTGATTCTTCGCGGTGTTTCGTATTATATTCGCCCCGTGAGTGAACGGTCTCGCATCGAGTGGACGGATGCAACCTGGAATCCCGTTCGGGGGTGCGGCAAGGTCAGTCCAGGCTGCAAGCACTGCTACGCGGAGACTTTCGCCGAACGTTTTCGAGGGATCGTCGGACATCCATACGAGAACGGGTTCGATCTCCAGCTCGTGCCCGGCAAGCTCGGACAACCGCTATCGTGGCGCCGGCCAAGGAGGATCTTTGTCAACTCCATGAGCGACCTGTTTCACGAAGCCGTTCCGATCGACTACATCGCGTCGGTCGGCGCCGTGATGCGCCAAGCCGATTGGCATGTGTACCAGGTGCTGACGAAACGCCACCGGCGCATGAAGCACCTGCTCACTGGGGATCTGCAGTGGATGAGCGCGCTTCCGAACGTCTGGTTCGGTGTGAGCGTCGAGGATCGCAAGCACGGCTTGCCCAGGCTCGACGCGCTCCGCCAGACGCCGGCCGCCGTCCGTTTCGTGTCGATTGAACCGTTGCTCGAGGATCTTGGCGCCATCGACCTAGTGTCCCGTTTCAATGGTTCGTGAAACATTATCCAGTGTGCGCCGCGAGCGTCCGCTGCGCGAACCGGGCGATGCTCGCCAGGATCTCATCGGCGGTCTTCGTCCACACGAACGGTTGGGCGGTGACGTTGTGCTGGTCGAGAAACTCCCGAATCGCCTGATCGAGAGCGGCGACGCTACGATGCACGCCACGACGCAGTTGCTTGGTCGTCAGTTCCGCAAACCAGCGCTCCACCAGATTCAGCCAGGAACTGTAGGTCGGGGTGAAGTGGAGATGGAACCGGGGGTGTCTGGCCAGCCAGCGCCGAATTCGGGGGGTCTTGTGCGTGCTGTAGTTGTCCAGGATGAGATGGACGTTCAACTCGGCGGGCGTCTCGGCGTCGATACGCTTGAGGAACTTCTCGAACTCGATCGACCGATGGCGGCGATGCAGTTCGCCGATGACCGCGCCGGTCTTGACATCGAGCGCGGCGAACAACGAGGTCGTTCCATGGCGGCGATAGTCGAAGGTGCGTCGTTCGGGTTGGCCCGGCTGCATCGGCAGCAGCGGTGCCGTGCGCTCAAGGGCCTGAATCTGCGGTTTTTCGTCGACGCAGAAGACGACCGCGTGCTCCGGCGGATTGATGTACAACCCGACAATGTCGCGCACCTTGTCGACCAGCCACGGGTCGGGCGACAGTTTGAACGTCTCAGTCCGGTGGGGCTGCAACCCGAAGGCACGCCAGATCCGACTGATGGTCGCGTTGCTCAGGCCGGTGGCCTGTGCCATGCCGCGCGTGCTCCAGTGCGTGGCGCCGCGCGGGGTCGATTCCAAGGTGCGCACCACCACCTCCTCGACCTGAGCGTCGGTGATGCGACGTGGGGCACCTGGCCGCGGTTCGTCGGTCAAGCCGTCGTTCCGGTCGGCGAGGAATCGGGTGCGCCACTTGCAGACCGTGGTCGGGGACAGGCGCAGTCGCTTGGCGATACCTGTTGTGGGCTGGCCGTCGGCGCAAGCCAGGATGATGCGGGCGCGACGTGCAAGCTGTGGAGCGCTGCGCGAGCGATGGGCCAGCGACGTCAGATGTTGGCGTTCCTCGTCGGTCAGCGTTACCGCCGCCGGCGGGCGTCCTGTTCGCATGCGTTCCTCCCTCTCGATACGCAAGACGATACGGCCGCCCGCAATGTTTCACTTTTTTCAGCAACAGGACACTAGCCGGCATCGACTGGGTAATCGTCGGCGGAGAGAGCGGGCCACGCGCCAGACCCGTGCAGGTGAGCTGGGTGACCGACATCCAGCGTCAATGTCACTCGGGCGGCGTGCCGTTCTTCTTCAAGCAGTGGGGCGGAACGCGCAAGCACATGACCGGACGGCTGCTCAACGGACGCACGTACGATGAGTTTCCGGAGGGCTTGCGTCCGACCGGCCGCTGACCAGCCATGGCGCGCTTCACCGACCCGAGCCCGGACTACTGGTACGGTTACGGCCGGTTTCAGCAAGTCAAGCACGAGCTGATTCGCCGCTATCTCGGGGGTTGGTTTCCCAAGCTCGGCACGTGGTCCGGCCGAGTGGTCTACGTCGATACCCACGCCGGACGAGGACGTCACCTGTCGGGCGAACGCGGATCGCCGCTCGTCGCGCTTCAAACGCTGCTGGGTCACCACTACCGGGACAAGCTCCTCCGGAGGTCAGAATTCCGGTTCACCTTCATCGAACGAGATCCGGACAACCTGAAGCTTCTGAAAGACGAGCTGCGCGAGATCGGCGGGCTGCCGAGACGCGTGCATGTCGAAACGGCCGAGGGTGATGCCTTCGGGAAACTGTCGGCGTTGGTCGAACAGCTGCGAAACAGCCATCAAGAGATGGCGCCTGCCTTCATTTTCGTCGACCCATATGGTTTCAAGGCGCCGGCGCAATTGCTTGCCGGACTGATGGCGGCAGGCCGCGTCGAGCTGTTCGTCAACGTGATCTGGCGCGAGCTCGACATGGCGATCGCGCAACAACGCGAACCAGGCAGCGGCATGGCCCAGACGCTTGATGAAATCTTCGGCGGTGACGGCTGGCGAACGATCACCGCGGACACCATGAGCCGACGCGCGGAGCAAGCAACCGATCTGCTTGCCCGTGTGATCGGCGCGCGGTGGTCGACGCACGTCCACATGACGAGCGGCGGGACGACTACTCGCTATCTGCTGCTACACCTGACGAACCACGACCAGGGTCGAGACCTCATGAAGGAGTGCATGTGGAAGGTCGCTCCGGACGGCGGATTCAAGGTCCGCCGGTCCGATGATCCCAGACAGTCGCTGCTGATCGAGCCGCAACCGGACCTGACGCCGTTGCGGGAATGGCTGTTCGACAAATTGCATGAAGGACCGCGCCAGTGGAGTGAACTCGAAGCCGCGATTCGCGGCGAGCTATGGCTTTCAACGCAGCTGAAGAAACTCATTCGCGATCTCCGCGGACAGACGACGATCCTGGCGGATGGCTATTCGGGCCGATTCAGCTTCCAGGCGAACCCACGTCTGCGACTGCGACAGAACGGATGACCCGGTCCAGTGACGGTTCGCAAGGCGCCAGCGCCATGTCGTCGACGCCCTCGGGAAGCGGGCGGCTGCCCGCAGCCGCTACGCCGCAGCCGAGCATCGGGACATCCGGCGCCAGAGGCAGGCGAGGCCGACGGGCTCGACGCGCGTGGCTGCACCTCCTTCGTAGAACACGCGCACGCGCGACGGCTCACGCTCGATCTCGGCTTCGGCTTCGGCTTCGGCTTCGGCTTCGGCTTGCCGAGACCCGTACCCCAGCGTCCTCCCCTGCGCGTCGTCACACGCCAGCCGCACGCGCGCCGAGTGACCCGACTCCGGCGGCGGGACCCCTCCTCCAACCAGAGAGCGCCGCGAGCGCACCTGCACCAGTTTGCCGATCGCAGGGAGCCGGGCAGCAACGGGCCGGCGGCAGGCAGGATGATCCTCAAGGAACGGCGCGATCATAATCGCCCGGCGGCATCGCGCACCCTCCCGTCACCCGGCGGGATTCCGTCTATAGTCAGAAGAGGCGCAGTCCACGTGGAGGATGCCGATGTCCCCGCACCGCATGTTCGCGTGTCTCCTGCCGCTGGTGCTGGCGGCCGCCCCCGCCGGGGCGCAGGGAGACTCGTACGAGAACACCGTGCCGCTCGAACCGGGCGGCAACCTGTCACTAGCCGCCTCCGGGGGCAGCGTCCTGCTGCTGGCGTGGGATCGGCCGCAGGTCGAGATCCGGGCGCGCATCGAGGCGCCGCCCGGAACCGAAGGCGAGTACGCGCGTGAGATCGTCGAGGCGACCGGGATCGACGTGCGGGAGACGGCCGGCGCGGTCAGCATCGCCACCGACTTCAGCGAGGTCGAGCGGCGCGGCTTCTTCGACCGCCGGCGCACCCGGCCGGACGTGCACTACGAAATTCAAGCACCGCGGGAGTCGAATCTCGACATCGAGCTCGAGCGGGGCGCCGGCACGACCCTGCGCGGCATCGAGGGCCGCATCACCATGCGCGTCGACCGCAGCGACCTGAACCTCGTCGAGCTGAGCGGCACCGCGCGGATCGAACTGGAGCGGGGCCAGATGCAGGCCAGCGACTTCAGCGGCTCGCTGACGCTCGACGTGGAGCGCGGCGACCGCGTCGTGCTCACGCGCCTGCGGGGGTCGGTCCTGATCGACGCCGAGCGGACGAACGTGGTGCTGCGCGCCGCCCGCATCGAAGGCGATTCCGACGTCACGCTCGAGCGCGGCGACTTCACCTTCGAGCTGGCCGAGATGCAGCCGCTGACGATCGACGCCGAGCTGTCGTCGGGGTCCGACCTCGACAACGGCCTGCCGCTGACGCTGCAGCAGACCGGCGACCGCTTGCGGGGCACGGTCGCGGGCGGCGGGCCGCTGCTGCGCATACGGTCCGACCGCGGCGACGTGCGGCTGCGCTGAGAATTGACGACCGTGGCAGTTCGCCGTGACGCCGCGCGTGGCCCCAAGGCGCGCACGGCGCGCCGCGGCGGGAGCGGCGCGGGGCGAAGGGGTCCCCGCAAGCGAACCGCCGGGGGTGCGGGGCGCAGCCCCGTCTGATTGAAGCCCGCACGGCGCGCCTCGGCGGGAGCGGCGCGGGGCGAAGGGGTCCCCGCAAGCGAACCGCCGGGGGTGCGGGGCGCAGCCCCGTCTGATTGAAGCCCGCACGGCGCGCCTCGGCGGAGCGGCGCGGGGCGAAGGGGTCCCCGCAAGCGAACGCCGGGGGTGCGGGGCGCAGCCCCGTCTGATTGAAGCCCGCACGGCGCGCCTCGGCGGGAGCGGCGCGGGGCGAAGGGGTCCCCGCAAGCGGACGCCGGGGGTGCGGGGCGCAGCCCCGTCTGATGGAAGCTAGAACGTCATCTGCAGGCTGACGCGCGCCGTCCGGGGAATGGACGGGTGCGTGTGGATGTCGTCCACCCCCAGCAGCGGCTCGCCCGGGAGCCGCGACGCATAGAAGTAGTCGATGTCCGCGACCTCCGAGTTGAACAGGTTGAATCCCTCGAGCGAGAGGCGCAGCTGCTCGGTCAGCGTGATCCCGATCTCGCCGTTCCAGATGGTGGTCGGCTCGGACCGCACGCTGCCGTCCTCGACCAGCGGCCGGGGACCGAAGTGGCGCAGGCGGACGCTCCCGAAAATGCGCCGCGAGGGCTCGACCGTGAGCGAAGCCGCCACCACCCGGTCGAGCGCGCCCGGGATGAACGGGCCGGCCGGCTCGAAGTCCGTGAACCGCGCGTTGGTGAACGACATGTCGACCTCGCCGGTCATCCAGGGACTGAACCGCATGTAGTTGGCCCACTCGACGCCCCAGCGCCGGCTCGGACGGTTCGCCTCGGTGACGCCGGAGTCGCCGATGAACAGGAGCTCCGAGTCGAAGCCCAGGTACCACAGCGCCACGGTCGACTGCAGGCCCCGGACGCGCACCGTCCGCACGCCCACCTCGGCGCCGCGGGCGGTCACCAGCGGCGTGAGCGTGTCGACCCGCTCCCCCGTGCGGGGATCGACCGTCAGCGTCGCCCCGCGCACGTCGTTGCTGTGGAAGCCGTGGCCCCAGTTGACATAGAACTCCGTATCGGCCCAGGGGCCGAGCACGGCCGTCACCTTCGGGCTGACGATGCCGTCGGAGCCGTTACCGGAGTTGCGCGGATCGATGGCCCTGACGTCGTAGCCGTACAGGTCGCCGCGCAAGCCCAACGTGGTCCGGAACACCGGGCTCCACTCGATGTCGCTCTGCGCGAACAGGCCGCCCGACGTCTGCACCAGCACGTCCTCGCGGACCGTGTTCGTGCGCCGCCGCCCGACCGTATCGTACAGACCGATGCGGCCGGCGTTGTCGTGGCGGAGCTGCACGCCCGCCGTCGACTCGACGGGGCGGCCCAGAAACCGGCCCAGGCGCCGGTAGCTCACCTTGCCGCCGGCCGCCGTCCGACGATCCTCCTGCTCGAACTGATCGCCGTCGACGGGATTGGCCAGGAAGTACGTGAAGTTCTGAACGAGATTCAGACCGTAGCGCAGGCCGTAGGCCGTCACGCGCAGCGAGCTGTCGCCCGTCGACCGCAGCCAGTCGAAGGCGACGCTGTGCCGGTACGTCCGGCCGACGTCGGTGGGATCGATGTTGCCGAAGCGCGAGATCAGGCCGGACTCGATCGCCCGCAGCGGCACCTGGTCGGTGGCGTTCCAGTCCGCCGTGTACCCCATGCCGGTGATCGAGAAGCCGTTCTGCGTGTCGCCCCGGCTGTAGCGCACGATCCCGTTCGCCTTGCGCAGGTCGTCCGGCAGCACCCACGGCCCGTCGTTGTGGGACAGGTCGAGCGCGACCAGCAGGTTGCCGTCGCCGACCTCCGGCGAGGCGGCGCCCATCACCCGCGCCCAGCCCTGTCCGCCGGCACTGACGCTCACGATCGGACGGTCGAGCGCGTTGACGTAGTTGATGTTGGCCGAGCCGGCTGCCGAGAAGTCGCCATCCTCGGCGGAGTAGGGCCCCTTCTTGTACTGCACGCCGCTGACCAGCTCCGGAATGATCAGGTTGGAGTCGGAGTAGCCGTGGAAGTGGGCCGCGGCGGGGACGTTCAGCGGCACGCCCGCGAGCGTCGTGGCGAAGTCGGAGCCGTGGTCCAGGTTGAATCCCCGCAGGTAGTACTGGTTGGCCTTCCCCTCGCCGCTGTGCTGGCTGACGATCAGGCCGGGCACCGCTTCGAGCACCTCGCCCGGCCGCATGATGGGCCGCGCTTCGAGCTGGGCCGCCGTGATGGCGCCGACGCTGGCTGCCGTGGCGATGCCCACCAGATTCTCCCGCGGGTTGTCCAGGTCGGCGATGTTGCGGAACGTACGCGTGCCGGTCACCACCACGTCGGCGGTCAGCGACAACGTCAGCGTGGCGTCGACCGCCAGCATCTCGCCGGCGGCCGGCACCGTCACCGCCTGCCGGGCCGTCGAGAAGTTCACCAGCCGGAACATGAGCGTGGCGGGTCCCGCCGGCGCCCCCTCGATGCGGTACTCCCCGGCCGCGTCGGTGGCCGCGGTCAACACGGAGCCGCCGGATTCGAGGTCGACGATCACCCCGGGGAGCACGCCGCCGGTCTCGTCCGCAACGACGCCGGCAACGGCCCCGCCGTCCTGCGCGCGGGCGGAGCCGGCCAGACCGCTGACAACCAGGAGCAAACAGACGAACACGGATACGAAGCAACGACGATCAGGCATCCGATCAATGTAGCGGAGGACGCACCGGCGGAGCCTTAACGCCGGCTTAACAATTCCTTAATTTCTCCCTAACAGCCCGTGGCGAAAGTCAGGGGATCCGCACTCGACCGGCTCGATCGAGTTCCGTACACTGGACGGCATGGCGATGGGCAAGAAACCGGCGGCTCGACAGCCGTCGCCGATGTGGGTGACCACGGCGGACCTTCCGACGAACGCCGGGCATCCCTTCTTCGAGCGTCTGAACCGGGTCCTGGAGGAGGCAGGCTTCGACGCCTTCGTCGAGGGACTGTGCGGGGCGTTCTACGCTGCGCGGATGGGCCGGCCGAGTCTACGGCCGGGCCGGTATTTCCGTCTGCTGTTCATCGGCTATTTCGAAGGGTTGTCCTCCGAGCGGGGGATCGCGTGGCGGGTGGCCGATTCGCTGAGTCTGCGGTCGTTTCTGGACCTGGACGTGACCGAGGCGGCACCGGACCACTCGACGTTGTCGCGCACGCGGCGGCTGATCGACGTGGAGACGCACGTGGCGGTTTTCACGTGGGTGTTGGAGCGGCTCTCCGCTGCAGGCCTGTTGCGGGGGAAGACGGTCGGCATCGATGCGACGACGCTGGAAGCGAACGCGGCGATGCGGAGCATCGAGCGTCGGGACACGGGCGAATCCTACGAGGCGTTCATTCGGCGGTTGGCGGAAGCGTCGGGGGTGGAGACACCGACACAGGCGGATCTGGCTCGGTTCGACCGGTCGCGGAAGAACAAGAAGACGTCGAACAAGGAGTGGAAATCGCCGCAGGACCCGGACGCGAAGGTCGCGAAGATGAAGGACGGCCGGACGCACTTGGCTCACAAGGCCGAGCACGGGGTCGACATGGACACGGGGGCCATCGTGTCGGTGACGGTGCAGGATGCATCCGACGGCGATACGGCCACGCTGCCGGAGACGCTGATCACGGCGGCCGAGCAGGTGGAGTTGGTGGCGCCGGACGGTCCGGGGGTCGAAGAGGTGGTCGCCGACAAGGGGTACCACAGCGACGCGACGCTGGTGGCCCTCGGCGAGGTGGGGGTTCGGAGTCACGTATCGGAGCCGGAGCGCGGCCGGCGCTGCTGGCAGGACAAGAGGACGGGAGAGACGCCGCCGGAGAAGCGCGCTGCGCAGAAGGCGCTGTATGCGAACCGCCGGCGTGTGGGCGGGCGGCGGGGTCGTCGCCTGCAACGCTGCCGGGGCGAGGTGGTGGAGCGTTCTTTCGCACACATGTATGAGACAGGGGGAATGCGTCGGGTGTGGGTGCGCGGTCACGAGAATGTCCGCAAGCGGGTGCTGATCCAGGCGGCCGCCTGCAACATCGGGCTGCTCCTGCGCCACCAGACCGGCATCGGTACGCCCCGGAGCCTGCAGGGGCGGGCTCTTTCGGCGATTTGCCGCCTGATCGACCGTCTGATCGACCGCTGGGGGCGTCTGACGCGCGCCTGGGGGTTCAAATGGACACCGACGGCCCTCGTCGGCTCAATTGCTCATCGCCAAGCTGCCTGAACAGCAGGGCTCAGCGATCAGACTTCTTCCACGGGCTGCTAACGGCTTCCCACCGCGTTGTCCTGGCACGGATCCGCAAGGCCCGACGCGGGTTGCTGCCGCCGCCAAGTCGCGGCCGAGCGCGATAGAATGGCCGCGTTGCGCACTTTGACGACACCTGTTCGCGGGAGGAGCCGATGCCAGCTTCAGCCACCCGATCGATCGCAACCCTCGCCGTTGCCGCGCTGGGCGCCACCGCCCTGGTCCTCGCGAGTCCTCCCGCCGCTGCCGCGCAGGCCGTCGCGATCGACGCCGACGACATCGGCGGCGTGGTCAGCGGCCCGCATGGCCACGAGGCGGGGGTGTGGGTCATCGCCGAGACGGACGACCTGGCCACCCGCCTGCGCAAGATCGTCGTGACGGACGACGCGGGCCGCTACGTCCTGCCCGACCTGCCGGACGCGAGCTACGCGGTCTGGGTGCGGGGCTACGGCCTGGCCGATTCGCCGCGGGTGACCGGCCGGCCCGGCCAGGCGCTGAACCTCACGGCCACGCCGGCGGCGAGCCCGCAGGAGGCCGCCGCCGTCTACCCGGCCAACTACTGGTACTCGCTGATGGCGGTGCCCGACGCGACGGAGTTCCCGGGCACGGGCCCGGACGGCAACGGCATCGGGGCCAGCATGCGGACCCAGGCGCACTGGATCGACACGCTCAAGCAGGGCTGCCAGCTCTGCCACCAGCTCGGCAACCCGGCGACGCGCGAGATACCGAACGCCGCCGACTTCGACTCGACCGAGGCGGCCTGGGCGCACCGCATCGTGACGGGCCAGCGTGCCTCGCGGATGGCCGCCGCCATGAACCGCTTCGGACGCGACCGAGGCATCGCCGCCTACGCCGACTGGACCGACCGCATCACGGCTGGCGAGGTGCCGGAGGCGCCGCCGCGGCCGCAGGGCCGCGAGCGCGACGTCGTGCTGACGATGTGGGAATGGGGCAGCGAGACGTCCTACATCCACGACGAGATCGCCAGCGACAAGCGCGATCCGCACGTGAACGCGGGCGGACCGGTCTACGGCGTCGAGTTCGCCCACGACAAGCTCGCCTGGGTCGACCCGGCCACCCACGCCGCCCGCGACGTGGCGGTGCCAGTCCGCGACACGCCCGGCGAGGGCGACTACCTCTCGTACATGCCGCAGGACATGCCGAACCCGTCCTTCTACTACGGCGACGAGCTGCTCTGGAACAACCCCGGCAACCCGCACAACCCGATGATGGACAGCCGCGGCCGGGTCTGGATGACGCATCAGATCCGCGGCCCCGGCAACCCGGCCTGGTGCCGAGAGGGCTCCGACAACGCCTTCGCCAGGCACTACCCGATCGACGCCGCCGCCCGGCACGTCGCGTACTACGATCCCGCCACCGGCGAGGTGGAGCTGATCGAAACCTGCTTCAACACGCACCACCTGCAGTTCGGCTTCGACGACGACGACACCTTGTACCTGAGCTCCGTCCGCGACGTCATCGGCTGGATCAACACGCGGAAGTACGCGGAGACGCGCGACGCGCAGGCGTCGCAGGGCTGGTGCCCGACCATCGTCGACACCACCGGCGACGGGCGCATCGGGGCCTGGACCGGCCTGCGGGAGGAGCCGGACCCGGCGATGGACCGCCAACTCGGGCGAGGCTGGTACGGCATCGTGCCCGACCCGACCGCCGAGCGCGTCGTCTGGGCCGCGTCGGGCGGCGTGCCCGGCCAGATCGTCCGCCTCGAGCTCGGCGACGAGCCGCCGCGGACGTGCGTGGCCGAGTACTACCAGCCGCCGTTCGAGAACCCCGACGCGCCGGTGCAGGGCTACTCGCCGCGCGGGATCGACATCGACACGAACGGCATCGTCTGGACCGCGCTCTCGGGCAGCGGCCACGTTGCCCGCTTCGACCGCAGCCGCTGCCGCGTCCTGAACGGACCGGAGGCCACAGGCCAGCACTGTCCGGAAGGCTGGACCCTGTACGCCACGCCGGGGCCGCAGATGCAGGGCGTGACCGACCACGGCAGCGCCGACTTCCACTACTACAACTGGGTCGACCAGTTCGACACGCTGGGCCTGGGCGCGAACGTGCCGATCGCCACCGGGTCGACCTCCGACTCGCTGCTCGCTTTCTTGCCCGACGCGGAGGAGTTCGTCATCCTGCGCGTGCCGTACCCGCTCGGCTTCTACTCGCGCGGCATGGACGGACGCATCGACGACCCGGACGCCGGCTGGAAGGGACGCGCCGTGTGGGCCGACTACGGCACGAACGCCGCGTGGCACATCGAGGGCGGCAAGGGCACGCGCGGCAACCTGGTCAAGTTCCAGGTCCGCCCCCACCCGCTGGCGCACTGACGGCTGGCGGCGACCCGAGCGAGAGTCAGAGGACCGGAGCGTCGAGGCCCGCGATGAACCGGATGCCCGGCACATCGAGCCGGGTGAGCTTGGTGTCGTTGGTCAAGAACAGGTCGACGCCGGCGGCCGCGGCGCACGCCAAGTGAATCGAGTCGGCCGGGCTCGTTCTGCAGCGGGTGCGGATTTCCCCGAAGTGCTCGGCGGTACGGGCATCGAAGGGAAGCAACTCGACGTGCGGCGGCTGCATGGCTTTCCGTATCGCATCGGCCAGCTCCCGGTCGCCGCGCCGCATGGCGCCCGCGAGCAACTCTCCTACGCCGAACGCGCTCGAGCAGAGCTGGTCGCCCCGTGCCTCCATTCTCGTCAGGATCTGCCTGAGCCGGTCCATGTAGGTCGGATGCGCCTCGAGCCAGTAGATGAAGAGCATGGTGTCCCAGTAGATCCGGGACATCAGTCCGAGCGTCCTTGCGGATCAACCTCATCGTTGACGTCCTCGCCGAGGTAGAACGACTCTCGTTCCTCGCGCAGCCAGCGCTCGCCGCCACCGAGCGCCGCGAACGTGTCCCGGCCGGCGCCCAGAAGGTCCCAGACCGCGCCTCGCGTGGACCCAGGTCGACCGGACTCGGCGCGTTGGAGAAGCCGGTAGGTGAAAGTGGTCGTCGTGCTCATCATCGACTTCGGTCCGACCGCCTTCACCAGCTCGAGAGCGTTGTCCTTCAGGAATTTTCGTGCTCGCAGCGCGGAACAGACGTTCGGTATGCGATCAGCGAACTTCATGTCCCGATGGACCTTGCCCGCGACGACGGTGACACTCGGCTGACCACGGCGGCGCGACGGCTCGATGTAGTGCTCCCGCACGTACGATCGGATCGAATCAGCAATTGTCATCAGCCACGTTCCCCATTCAGAAACCCCCTACTGCATCCTCTGACGGTCGCGCGCCGCCCGATGGCACCGCCTGCACAGATCGTGATGCCGGTCGGCCCTGACCCGGCCCAAGCGAGAGAACTTCGCCGGGTGTCGCGTACATTCCGAGCACGCCCGCCGCCGTAGCGGGATACAGCAACTGGCCGTAGACTCCGTGAACCGCCAGGATCGTTTCACGACAAGAGCATACCATAACGTTCCTTCTGTTTATTCCTTCTTGACACTCACATACCCAAAACACCACGCACTCCCGGAGTCGACCACTCGCGGAGTCGGTTGAAGGGTGGCTGCCTACCGCGCCGCCAGGTGCCGTCCGAAGAGAGGACGGCCGGGCTGGACGCCGTCGACCAGCGCGCCGTCGCGGACGACGAAGGTGCCGCCGACGAGCACGTGCTCGATGCCGGCCGACGGCCGGTCGGGCGCGTCGTACGTCGCGCGATCGATGACGCGCTCGGGGTCGAAGATCGTCAGGTCGGCGTCGCTCCCGACCTGCATCCGGCCCTTGCGCACCATCGCCGGCACGATGGCCTCCAGCCGCCGGGCCGGCAGCAGCGTCATCTTGCGGACGGCGTCCGTCAGCGACAGCGCGCCGCGGTCGCGCGCGTAGTGGCCCAGGATGCGGGCGAACGTCCCGGCGCCCCGCGGATGCGCCCGACCCTCGCTGAACGGGATGCCGTCGCTGGCCGCGATGACGTCGGGCTGGCTGACGATCCACTCGTTGACCGTCTCCGACCGGCCGTGCATGATGACCCACCCGCCCTGGCGCCGATAGCGCCGGAACGTCTCGCGCGTGAGCCGCTCGCCCGTCTCGACCCACTGCAGCCTCCGGTAGGCCTCGGCCGACCGGTCGTCCCAGCCGTCGAACAGCGGCGACTCGATGAGCGAGGCGCTGGCCGTGTAGGGGTAGGCCTCGGTCGTGACGTCGACGCCGCGCTCGCGCGCGCCGCGGATCATGGCGAGGGCTTCCTCCGCCCGCCCGGCGGCGGTGCTGTTCATGTGGACGATGTGGAGCGCCGCGCCGGTGACCGCGGCGTTGGCGATCACCTCCTGGAACGGCGCCAGGACGC
The DNA here is from genome assembly GCA_965222265.1 of Vicinamibacterales bacterium. Taxonomy (GTDB): domain Bacteria; phylum Acidobacteriota; class Vicinamibacteria; order Vicinamibacterales; family UBA8438; genus JAAXGX01. The sequence goes on along the minus strand of CBDCTP010000003.1, from coordinate 849,344 downwards.
CGCCGCGCCGGAAGGCCGACGACCCGCGCAGGTGGATGAACGCGGGCGCCTCGTGCGCGGCCGCGAGCTCGAACAGGCGCAGCAGCTCGCGATGGCTCGCGCCCGGGGTGTAGCTCAACCCGAAGCCGAAGCCGATGCCGCCCTCGGCGAGGCCGCGCTCCATGAGCCGGCCGAGGCGGGCCAGCTCATCGTCGGTCGCCGCGCGGTAGAGGGCGCGGTTGCCGCTCTCGCCGAGCGAGAACGTCCCGTCCGGGTTGGCGCGCGCCACGGCGCTGCCCAACGCGCGCAGCCGCGCCCCCTGGTGGCTCACCGAGGCGCCATAGTTGATGAGCGACGCTCCGCCCCGCCGCGCGTACCAGCGGCCGACCGGGAAGGCCCCGATCTCGAGCTCGAGCGCCGTCGTCACCCCGTCCTGCGCCTGGTACCGGCTGCTCGCCGGGTCCTGCCCGTGCGCGTGCAGGTCGATGAACCCCGGCGCCACGACGAGCCCGGCGGCATCGACGATGGCGCGCCCCTCCAGCGGCGCTGCGGAGAGCGCCGCCACGGCGCCGGCGCGGATCCCGACGTGGCGCACGGCGTCGAGCCCGCTCTCCGGATCGATGACCCGACCGCCGGCGATCACCAGGTCGTACGACTCGACGGCAGCCGGGGGCGCCAGCGCGGCCGTCTCGCCGCCCGAGCATGCCGCCCAGGCGCACGCGGCGGCCAGCATCAGCAGGCCGAGCGCGAGGGGACCTGCGCGACCGGCGCGGCCCCGGCCGCGGCCTTCTGGCATCTTCCGTACCGGCGTGGGCAGCGCAACCTGCGGCTCCGACGTGATTCTCAAGCGCATCGCGGACCCTCTACCACCGTTCTCGCGGCAAGGCTACGTTTGCAGGGCGCGGCTGTCAAAGCCGGCCAGGCAACCGCCCCGCGGGTATACTCGCCTCGTGAAGTCGGTTGCCTCGGTCCTCCGCGCGCGCGACGCCGACGCCGTCCGCGCGCTGCCGCTGGTCGAGCGCCTCGAGCTGGCCTTCCGCCTCGGCGACGAGGATCTGGAGGCGTTTCGCGCCACCCACGGCCTCGACCGGCGGACGGCAATCCGACTCCTCGAGCGGCGGCGCCAGGCGACCCGCCAACCGAGCGCATGCCTGCAGCGGCTCATCGGCTGAGCCTGCTCTAGCGCGTCGCCGCGACTCTCGATGAGGATCCTCGAGCGCGCCGAGCCCGCGTCTGCCGGCGGCACGCGCCTGCCGGCCGCGCGCGCGCAGGACCTCGTCCTCCTCAAGCTCTTCGCCGGCGGCGCGCAGGACGCCTGGGACATCGAACAGCTGCTCGCCGGCCCGAACCGCGAGACGCTCATCGCCGACGTCACCGCCGACCTCGGCGACCTGCCGGCCCGTTGCCGCGCGCTCTGGCAGCGGATTGTCGAGGGCGGCGCCGACTGAGCTCCTCCGGCGGCGACCAGACGATTACTACCTCGAGCATCTATCCTTCGCGCCTGTGACTGCCTCCGGATCGTCCGGTCGTTCCGTAGAGGCGCCTATGCCGTGCTGTCCAGCGATTGAGTCGGCCGCCGCCAGAAACCATGCTTCGTATTCTGCCTTCGCCAACACGACCCGGATGTCTCGGTCCCGTCGGGCTTCGTTGGCACGCCGTAGCAGATCCGGCGCCAGCTGCCGAGGGCAGTCGGTTTCCGCATCGAGCAGGATGAGGACGCACCCGCTCGTTCCTGCCTGTCGGGCAGCCAGATCGACGGCTCGCTCCAGCTCTCCCGCCTTCAACACCCGCTGACGCTGGACTCGGACGGGTCGCGGGACCTGTACGAGGCAGCCCGGCGACACGCGTTCTGCGATCCGCCGCAACAGGATCGGAACGCAATCGTTGCGATCCTGGCCACAGCTCAGGGTTCGGGACCGAACAGCTGAATCTGCTTCGGTGTCATGGGGGAAAGCTTCGGGTCCGGAGCGAGATGGCCCATTCTGAGGAACTCGCCGGCGGTATAGAGGTGGTCGCGCAGCACGGCGCGGCCGACATCGTCCAGTGGACCGATACGGCTCTCGCCATGCTCGGCGACGACCGCAAGGATTGAGTCGGGGGAAATCTCGCCGTTGTCGAGGAGGTCGGGGCTGTGACTCGTCACCAGGATTTGCGCTTGCTCGGCGGCGTCCCGGAGACCATCGATTAGCACCCCGGCGGCTGCGGGGTGAAGCGCGACCTCCGGTTCTTCAATGCCCACGAGCCGCCGCTGCGATGCGCCGTCCCCGGCGACCTGGAAGAGCGCCAGAAGCACGCCGAACGCCCGCAGCGTCCCATCCGACATGTTGCTCGCGAAGAACCGCCAAGGATGCTCCGCACCACGAACCTCCTGCCGGAACTCGAGCGTCTCTCGAGGTCCGACGGGTCGTCGGTCCACTCCCGCGACTCCCGGAACGACCTTCCCGAGGTACGACTCGATCCGCTTCTTGAAATCGGGAGATCGAGTCGCGAGGTTGGACAGCACGCTGGCGGCGTTGCTGCCGTCCCGCTTCAGCAGCTCGCCGGGGTCGGTCGGCTGGAGATCGCGAATCACGTCCGGACTGAGGTTGTAGAACCCTGCGCCCGACAGCGCGTCGTAAACCGGCCGGAAGGCGTCGACACCCGACACGTTGACGAGGTACAGGCGATCGGCTGCGGCCGCGGGCGGCGGTGACACGGTGCTCTTGACTACCCGCCCGCTCTCGACCCGGTAGTAGTGATGTTCGTCGCTACTGGATTGAAACAGCGGTCTGACACTGCGGCGAAAGACACGGCACTCCTCTCGCTGCACGTCGTATCCGCCCCCCGCCTTGGCTCCCACCCTGAACGTGTAGTGACCCTGCGAGTGCTCCAGGTTGAACTCCAGGCGAATCCCGAAATGCGTCGGATGGCCGCCGGACCGCCTGCGCACCTCGTTGATTCCGCCCCGGTCTCGCAGCGCGTGATCGATCGAGAACCGCAACGAGTCGGCAATGAAACGCAGCGCGTCGAGGAAGTTGCTCTTGCCCGAGCCGTTCGGGCCCACAAGGAAAGAGAGCTGGGCAGGCTCGACATCGCAGGCGGCGATGCTCTTGTAGTTCCGCAGCACGACCCGCGTCAGGAGGCGCCGATCCATCGCTGTGGAGCGTACCGCCTCCGGCCGCGGGCCGGCAACGCCTCAGGCCTCGACGTGCGGGGCGTTCGTCACGACGTTGCACGTGCACCAGCCGTGACGGTGGCGGCCAGCGTGCGGTCGCGGACGAGCAGCCCGATCTCGATGTTCCGGTCGAGCGCCGCCTCCGTCAGGTTGGCCGACGTCACGAACACGGCCACGTCGTCGACGACAACCGCGAGACCGCGGGTCGTAGAAGACGCGCGGCCGCCGCGTCCCGGGCCACTCCTGCGTCCAGAAGCGGTCCGCGAACTGCCGCACGAGACGATCCGCGCTGGTGGTATCACCCTTCCGGCGCTGGACGCTCAGCAGCAGCGTCACGTTCAGCGCAGGCGTCTCGTCCATCCGGCCGGCCAGCACCTCGAACGCGCGCGGGCCATCGAAGAAGGCGAAGGTCGTCACCCAGGCGGAGTGCTCGGCCGCTCCCAGCAACTCCTCGTATACGCGGCGGGTGTCGCGCGCATGCAGGCCCGGCACGGCACCCGCCTCGTAGGGAGGCGCGAGCAGACCCGCCTGCAGGGCGTTCTCCAGCCGCCTGCGCAGGTGGGACGGCAGGGCCAGCAGCGCGTCAGTCATGCGGGTCGGCCGAAGAACGCGGCGTCGGGCTCGCCGAGCACCGGCACGACGAGCGCGCGGTCGAGGTAGTCGTTGCGCATCTCGCACGATGTCTCGGCGACCAGCGCGCAGCCGTGGCACGCGGCGCCGTGCAGCCAGCGGGCCTCCATGCTCTCGCCGGGCGCATGCTCCGCGCAGGTGGGATCGTTCGAGCAGAGCTCGCCGGATTGCAGCGTCTGCACGATGTGGTCGTCCAGGTGCCGCGCCTGTTGCACGAGTCCGCCGAGCGTGCCCTCGGCGTCCGGGCTGCCGGTGTAGACGAGCAGGCCGTAGCGTCCCTCCTCCGCGCACACGCGCTCGCGCAGAGAGCTGGCCGGATAGCCGCACTGCATGGCGAGCGACTGGATCAGGAGGTGCGAGACAGAGCGGCCGGTGCGGAGGACAGCCGCCGTCGCTGCCGTGGACGAACGGCGACCTCCACGGACCGGTAGAACGTCTCGTGGTAGTGGCCGAAGCGTTCGTAGTGGGAACGGTCGCGCGGCTTGTGGATGTTCAGCACCGTGACGAACAGCCCCGGCCCGGCGTCGCCGCGCCCGACGCGGCTGGTGGCCTGGATGTACTCCGCGTGCGTCTTCGGCTGCCCGAGCACGAGCATCAGCCCGAGCCGGGGGATGTCGAGGCCGACCGAGATCATGTTCGTCCCCAGCGCGCAGTCCACGTGATCGGATTCGCGGAACCGGCACTCGAGGCGGCGGCGCGCTGCGGCGACCCTGTCGGTCGGCACGCGCGAGGTCAGCTCCAGCACCTCGGAGAAGGTGGTCCTGTCGCGGAACAGCCCGCGCGGCTCGTTGACCCGCTTGCGCGCGCCGTACTCGTTGATCGTGTTCCGGACCTCCTCCTCGAGGATCCGCCGCGCGCCGCCCAGCTCGCGCAGGCTGTTGAAGTAGAGCAGCGCCGTCATGTACGAGTCGGCCGGGTTGTCCGGATTCCGGTCGCCCCCGGCGTCGCGGTACGCGCGCGCCGCGGCGCCCATCAACGCCAGCAGGACGCGCCGCATCAGCACCTTGGGGTTGCGGCCCTGAGAGGCGATGCCGGCGTACAGCCGCGCGGGCGTGTCGGACGAAGGCGCGGTCCGCGCGAAGAACGTGTCGCGCCGGCCGGGGCCGGGCGGCGGGAACAACTGCGTGAGCGGCCGGGCGAACAGCGCCTGCACCTGGTCCCGCGCCCGCCGCGCCGTGGCCGTCGACGCGACGATCTTCGGCTTGACGACGTGCCCGTCGACCTCCCGCAACGCAAGCGCCTCGATGGCGGCTTCATACAACCCCGCCATGGTGCCGAGCGGCCCGGCGATGAGATGCAGCTCGTCCTGGATGACGAGGTCGGGCGGCGGCAGCGGTGCTCCGAGACGCCGGCGCTGAAGTCGCACTCGAAGTTGGTGCAGACGATGCGCAGCTCCAGCGGCCGGTCGTCGTTCGGCCGCAACGTGAACGCGTCGGGCTCGAAGCGCGCGCCGCACCAGGGGCAGGCCTCGAGGGGGATCGGCGACGGGTTGCCGCGCGGGTTGCTCTTGAAGCGCCGCGCCCTGGCGCGGGCCGAGTCCGGGCGGTTGTCGCCCTTGCGGCCCAGGACGTTCGGCGTGGCCCCCTTCCCCACCCACAGGCCGATCTCGAACGGCCAGCTGCCGTACCGCGAGCCGGCGACCTCGTGCCGGCCGGCGGCTATCCAGTCGCGGTAGCGCTCGACGAGGGGTGCGAGCGCCTGCTCCACGGCGGCGCGGTCGGACAACCGGCCCAGCGCCTCCATCGACAGCTCGACGCCGGGGACGGGCGCGGTCTTCGTCTTCTCCACCTCGGCGGTGCCGACCCACGCGGTGCGGACCTGCCGGCATTCGCCGAGCCGGTGTCCGCCACGACCTCGATCTCGGCCTGGAAGGCGTAGGCGCGGTCCGGCTGCTCGCCGTCCGGGACGCGCCGGTTGACCAGAAAGCACGACACCGAGCGCGTGCCGGCTGGCAGCAGCGTGCCGGTCAGCTCGTCGGCGACAATCGGCCGCTCGACCACGCTGAGCTCAAGGCCGCCCGAGTCCTCCACCTCGTGCACCGCCGGCGCGCCCGCGCCCGTCAGTGGTACCGACCGCGCCGCCTCGCGCGGGGTCCGCTCCCAGACGGTGGACCTACGTCCGCCTTCCGTGTCGATCTCGGCCAGCTCGTAGTCGCCCCAGCGCACCGTGACCGTCACGGTCCGGCACGCTTCGGGCACGAGAAAGCTCAACCCGATGGACGAGGGAAAGAAGGCTTTCCGCGCCGCTTTGCGCTCGTCGTTCGACTCCTCTCGGCGGCGAGCGCGTGGCCATCCCACGGGCCGACCAGGTCGAGCCGCAGCGCGTCGACGATCCGCGCGCGGACCTCCAGCGCATCGGCGGGCGGGGCGGGGCAGCGGAGGGGCCAGTCACGGGACACCGCCGCCGGTGATCGAGTAGGGCACTCGAACGCCAGGATCGTCGCTCGGGAAGTCTCTCGTGTTTCTCGTCACGAGCAGACCGCCGACGCTACGGGCGCTGGCCCAGATGATGGCATCAGGCAACCGCATCCGATGCGTGCGCCGGATGTCCACCGCCAACTCCGCCACCGCGTCGTCGATGGCGATGCGGTGGAAGCCGGACAGGAACCACCTGAGACGCTCCGCTTCCGGCTCGTCCGCTGCGCCGACGAGCACCTCCATCCAGGTGATGGCGCTGATCGACGCGTCGGCATGCCGGGCGAGCTCGTCGCGGGCCGCCTCCACGCCGGCAAGATAGTCAATCAGGATGTTGGTGTCGATCACCGCGCGCATCAGGACCACTCGCGCCGCAGCCGGCCCTCGTACTCCAGGCCGTCCACCCGCCGGTCGCGCCACATGCCGAATGCGTCCTGCCGCTCGCGCAGGGCGTGAGCGGCCAGATAGTCCCCCACCGCCCGCCGGACGGCCTCCGCGCGCGACACGCCCTCGCGGCGACAGAACTCACCGAGCCGCCGAACCTGCTCCTCCGGGAGATCTACGATGGTCCGCATGACATGTGATGCCGATGCATGATAACATCCTAGCCACGTTCGACATCGGTCTGCGAGAAGTCGTCGCCCTTGAACAGCAGCGGCAGTCTCCGCGCTCGAGCGGCCCTTGCCGAAGCGGCGGTAGGCGTCGGACGCGATGGCGGCCTGCACCGCGTCGACCGGCTCAACGGCGACGTATGGCTCGTTCAGCAGCGACCGGGCCGCATCGCACAACGCGTCGTCACGGCCCGCGACCGCCGCCAGCTCGACCGCCGACACCGCGGACACCAACGCGCCGCCCGCCGCTTCAATCCGCGACCGGAACGCCGCGCCCTCATCCTCCGCCAGGAGAATGGCGACGATTGCCAAGGTGTCGACGACGATCACCGGGGCAGCCCGCGTTCGTCGTAGAGGGCGTCCTGAAGCACCTGGGAGAGCGGCCGGCCGTCGCGGGGATCCAGCCCGGCCAGCCGCTTGCGCAAGCGGAGCCCGTCGCTGGCATACCGCTCGAGAGACGCCCGGATGGCGGCGCGGGCGCGCTCGGCTGCACGGCGCGCCGCTTCCCGAACGAGGAAGTCGACGCGCCCGGCCCGCCGCGCCGCCGCCGACTCACACCGTCGCCCTTTTTTCGCCCCGCATGCACTTTCCACTTGACAGCCTCTTTCGAGGCCGGCCGCCGCGGATTCGAACCCGCGCCAGACATGCCCCTCCGAGCACCCTGCCCGGGCGCTGGCAGCCTGTCGCCGGCCGGGGAGGGCGCGACGCCGCAGCACGGCCCGATCGACCCTCCTGGGATCGTACAAGCGGTGGAAAAAACGGGCCTTATGATGGAGTCATGCCTGCTGGTTCCAGCCCCCTTCCCGTTGCATCGTCCCCCCTGCCGACCCCGGCTTCCGCCGCGCCTGCCGCGCCCGGGCCGCCCTCTCCACTCTCCGTGGATGCTCGAGAGTCCCCGCCCGACAACGAGGCCCTCGGCGATCGGATTGCCGAGGCGGCCGCCTGCATCCAGGCGGCCGCCTACGAGCTGCTGGTCCTGATCCGCGAGTTCGACGAACGCGGCGGCTGGGAAGGCTTCGCCTCCTGCGCCCACTGGCTGAGCTGGCGCATCGGCCTCGCCCCCGGCGCGGCCCGCGAGCACGTGCGCGTGGCGCGCGCCCTGGCCGACCTCCCGCGGCTGAGCGCCCCCACCAGGGCCGTTCTCCGGAGGTCGTTCAGCGTGGACGATGGGTCGCCAGCAAGATAGGCCGCCCACTCGTCCATCAGCCGCCGGCGCCGCTCGAACAGATCCGACCGGGCATAGGCTGCCTCGACCTGGTTGCGGACCGCGTGCGCCAGCGCCGCCTCGATGACCTCCCGCGGGTGGTCCGTCTCCTCGGCGGCCCAGTCCCGGAACGAGGAGCGGAAGCCGTGCGGCACGGCCGCGATTCCCAGGTTCTTGAGCAGCTCCGACAGGAACGTGCCTTGACGGGGTTGCCCCAGCGGTTCGGGAACACGAGCGGATTGCCGTCGGCGAGCGTCCGCGCCGCGTCGAGGACCGCCCGCGCACACCCGCTGAGCGGAACGCGGTGCTCGCGGTTCATCTTCATGCGAGTAGCCGGGACGGTCCAGACGCGGCCGGCCGTGTCGATCTCGTCCCACGTCGCCAGCCGCACCTCGGCGGAGCGCGCCGCCGTCAAGACCAGGAACTCGAACGCGAGCCTGACCGCCGGCGTCGACCGCGACGCCCGCACCATCCCAACCGCCGCCGCCACGTCGCGATGGGGCAGCGCCCGCATGTGCCGCACGGTATCGCGTTGCGGGCCGAGGACCGGTCGCACGCGGTCGCACGGGGTTGTCGGTCCGGTGCTCCATGGCGACGCTCCACTCCAGCACCGGCCGGTGAGCGCGCCCCAGCAGATTTCGTGACTCCACGCCAGCGCCTTTGCGATCAGGAGGTGACAAGGCGACGGCGAGCTTCCAGGACGGTGTCTTCGAGGTCACGGTGCCGGCGCCAACTCCCGCGGAGAAGCGGGGTCGTCGACTGGAGAACGCGGACGCGTAGACGCGCGCGACCTCCTCCCGAGCGGCGCTCCGCGACTTCCCGCCGTGGTCCTCCGTCCGTCCCTAGGGCTGCCGGAACGCCAGCCCAAGCCTGCCGCCACCCGCGAGTGCGGGGTCTCGGATAAACCGGCGGACGTGCGAGTTTTTTCGCGGCCGTCGGGGGCTAGTCCCCGACTCGCCGTTGCCGAATCAACGCGGACGCACGGTAGGCCGGTAACGCAATCGGGACGCTTGATGCGCGCCCACAGCCTGCTGCGACCACCAGCGAACCGACGCTTGAGAACGCGTCAGCCCGAGCCGGAACGGATCGTGCACGTCCAGAACGCATGAGTGCGATGGCATCGGTCGAGCCGGGAGTGTCCGCATCCCTCCAGCGTGTTCGCTTGTCGAGCGGCCTGGGTGCCGGCGGGATGCTGGTGGGTGTCCTCGCCTTGGCGGCGTGCAGCGCCGGGGACGATCCGCCGGTAGCCGCGTCCGAATGCGTGCAGTGTCATCGCGAGGCGACACCCGGTATCGTCACGGACTGGGAGTTGAGCCGGCACAGCGCGGCGGGCGTCGAGTGCAGCCTGTGTCACGGCGACGGGCACAGTGCGGCGGACGATGTCGCCCTCGTCCGGATGGCTACGGTGGAGGTGTGCGCGGGCTGCCATCCCATCCAGGCGGAGCAGTTCACGGGAGGCAAGCACGCCCTGGCGTGGGCCAGCATGAACGCCATGCCCACGACGCACTGGCTGCCGATGGCGCTCACCGAGGGCATGAAGGGCTGCGGCGGGTGCCACCGTGTCGGGATCAAGTCCGAGGATGACATGCGGCAACTGCGGACCGATGGCGCCACGTTCGGCCTGGCTTCGTGCGATGCCTGTCACACGCGCCACCTGTTCTCGGTCGCGGAGGCGCAGGAACCGCAGGCGTGCCGGACGTGCCACATGGGCATCGACCACCCGCAATGGGAGATGTACTCGTCGTCCAAGCACGGGGTGCGACATCTGCTGAAGCAGAACGGCACGTTGCCGGACGAGGCCGCGGCGCCCACCTGCCAGACGTGCCACATGCCGCAGGGAGACCACGAGGTCCGGACCGCCTGGGGGTTCCTGGCGGTGCGCCTTCCCCTCGCGGAGGATCCGGAGTGGGCCGCCGACCAGACAACCATCTTGCAAGCCCTTGGGGTGCTGGACCCCGAAGGCAACCCGACGCCGCGCCTGGAGGTCGTGCGGCAGGCCGACGTCGCCCGGCTGACCCAGGAGGACTGGCAGCGCGAACGGGATCGCATGCTCGCGGTCTGTGAAGGGTGTCACTCCGGCAACTTCGTGCGCGCGGAGCTCGAGAAGGGTGACGACATGATCCGGGAGGCGGACGGCCTGCTGGCCGAGGCGATCCGCATCGTCGCCGAACTCTACGCCGACGGCGTGTTGCGCAGGCCGGACCACTACGCCTACGACTATCCCGACCTACTGGCGTTCCACGACGCGCCGTCGGTGATCGAACAGCGCCTGTTCAGGATGCACCTGGAACACCGGATGCGGACCTTCCAGGGCGCCTTTCACAACAACCCCGACTACTCCCTGTGGTACGGCTGGAGCGAGATGGTGCAGGACCTGACCGAGATCAGGACGCTGGCGCAAGAGCTGCGCGAGCGCCGCTAGCCGGCGGCACGGAGCGTGGTCGATGACGGGCGCCGACTTCAGCCTGGGTGTCCTGGCCGTCGCGGCCCTTGCGCTCATCGCGGTCGTGATCCGTCGACCCGCGGCGGCGGCCACGCTCGGGGGCAGAATCGTCGCGTTCACGGCCCTCTTCGCGCTGCCGGGGCTCGTGCTGCTGGGCGGCGGGGTGCGACACTACGAGCAGGCGCAGACTACGACGTTCTGCCTCTCCTGTCACGGGATGGAGCCCTATCGGGAGAGCCTGCACATCGACGATCCGCGGTTCCTGCCGGCGGCGCACTATCAGAACCGCCGGGTTCCGGTGGACCGTGCCTGCTACACCTGCCACACGAACTACACGATGTTCGGCGCCGTCGACGACAAGTTGCGAGGCGTACGGCACGTGTGGCACGCCGTGTGGGGGACGGTCTCCGATCCGGTCGAGCTGTACGAGCCGTTCGCGAACCAGGCCTGCCTCGCCTGCCATCAAGGGGGCCGTTCGTACGAGGAGCAGGCCGCCCACGCGCGCTTTCTGGCCGACCTGCGCGAGGGAACGAGGTCCTGCGTCATGTGCCACAACCTGGCGCACGAAGTGGCGCACCTCGACCGGTTCCCGCGCTGGGATCCGGGGAGACCGGAATGAGCCGGGTGCGCGTGCCCGGGCTGCGGGACGGACTGCCCGGTCGGCTGCAGTTGTCGGGCGTGTTGATCCTGTCAGGGCTCACCGTGGAGCTGGCCACGTTCTTCTGGAACCATCCCGTCTCGTTCTTCCTGTTCCTGGTGCCCGGCACTGTCCTGGTCGGCGCGGGCATGCTGCTCTACGTGTCGTCTTTGGTGACAGGAGGTGAGTGAAGTGCGGGAGCGACGCCGATACGGACGCCGGGGTTCGCGCCGTCGGCTGCACGGCGTAGCGGGTTGCGCACGGTCCCGCCCAAGCTGGCTGCAAGCGGCGGGGCCGCCGCCGGCAGGGTGATCACCCCGGTCGCGCCGCGACCCGCCCATGGGCGAGCCGTCAGCAGGCCGCCGTGCGCCTCGACGATGCGGCGGGCCGTCACGAGACCGAGACCGGCGCCCGGGTCGTAGTGGTGAAGAACGGCCCAGAGCCACATGGTTGCACCATCCCACGGCTCCGTCCGATTCGCTCCTGATTTCTCGGATCTGTACGTCCGCCGATGGTTGCCGGCGCGCATCTTGCTTCGGTTGCGTGGAGGAGGTCTACCTGAATCGGCGGACGGCGCCCCAGTTGTACCGTGGCGTGCGGGCCGTCAGCCAGGCGCCGACGGGATCGCTCGCATTGGATGGGTGGGGCCGTGCAGTCGACTACCTGGTCGAGATGCGGCGTTTCGACACCGAGGCGCAACTGGACCGGCTCGCTGAGCGGGGCGTGCTCGACGAGGCGCTGATGCCGCGGCTCGCCGACGCGATCGCGGACCTCCACGACATCGCCGAGCGGAGTTTCGAGCATGGAGGCCGGGATGGCATGGCGGCGGTGCTTCGGGGTGTTCGCAAGGGGCTCCGCGAGCACGGTCCCGGAGTGCTGGATCAGGGGACAGCCGAGCGACTCCTGGCTGCCAGCTTCCGGATGCTGGTCCGGCAGGAGAACCGGCTCGACGCGCGGCGGGCGGCCGGCTTCGTGCGGCACGGCCACGGCGATCTGCATCTGCGCAACATCTGCCTGCTTGGCCAGCAGCCGGTCCTGTTCGACTGCATCGAGTTCAACCCGGCCCTCGCATGCGTGGACGTGATGTACGACCTGGCATTCCTGCTGATGGATCTGCATCATCGGGGCCTCTCGTCGCATGCCAACGCCGTGCTCAATCGGTACGTCGAGCGAACGGATGACATCGGCGGTTTGGCGTTGCTGCCTCTCTTTCTGGCGGCACGCGCCGCCATTCGCGCGATGACGCACGCGACCGCCGTCCCGATGCAGCGCCGCACCGAGGACGCGAGCGGGCTTCGCGGCGAGGCGCAGCAGTACTTGGATTTGGCCCAGGCGCTGATCGCGCCGCGCGCCCCATGGCTGGTGGCAGTCGGCGGACCGTCCGGAGCCGGCAAGTCGACGCTGGCACGGCGTCTCGCCGCATCAGTCGGACCGGCCCCAGGCGCCCTCGTCGTGCGGAGCGACGTCGAACGCAAGCGCCTGCTGGGAGCGCCCTCCGGCAGGCGCCTGGCCCCGAGCGGGTACACCCCAAGCGTGACGCGCGAGGTGTACCGCATTCTCGCCGAGAGGGCCGACGCGATCCTGGGCACGGGACATGGCGTCATCGTGGACGCGGTGTTCGCCGAGCCGGTCGACCGGGCCGCCGTGCGGGATGCTGCCCATGCGAATGGGGCGCGATTCACTGGTCTGTGGCTCGACGCACCCCTAGTGGCGGACGACCTGATGAACGCCGAGCGTTGCCGATACCTTCCGGTGTGCTCGACGAACACGGCAAGCTCGTCCGCATCTTGAGCCAGCGCGACCTGCTCCAGCGCGCTGCTGCGCGCGCTGGGCTACGGGTCCAGAGCGCGCGACAGCGTGCTGGCGTCTGTCGTCGTCAAGAAGGTCATGACCGACCAAGTCCAGACAACCACACGTGATACCGCACTCGCCGATGCGGCGCGACCCATGTACGAACGCAAGATCGGGTGCCTTCCGGTCGTCGAGAACGGCAACCCTGGTCGGGATCCTCACCGAGGGCGACTTGGTCAGGCTCTCCGCTGAACCGTACACAGGGTCGCCGAGATGGTGCTGTGCAGCTTCGTAGAGGCCGCCCCGAGCCACGTGCTTCGAGGGCCGCGTGAGACCCGGCGGCCCAAGTGCCAGCTCGTCCATGTCCTGCACTTCTGCAGGCCCTGGATCAGATGCCGGTTCCAGGGGGTTCAGGCGCGCTGCCGTACGGCGGATCGTGCTCCCACCGAACGTTCCGAGAGAGCCTTGACCGCTTCAAACACCTGCTCGAACGATACGCGGTCGGTGCCGGCGCGCACGTTCTGCGCGACGAGCACCCTCGGTCGACGGTCAAAACCGGCCATTAGTGGACAGTTGAAAACCGGCCATTTCCGATAGCGCCCCGAGACGTTGACGCCGACCGGGAACTGCACGTTCCTGCGCGGCATGAGCAACGTCTTGACCGAAGAGAAACGACAGCAGGTTCTGGCGCTGGGGCGCCTCGGCTGGTCGCTGCGGCGCATCGAACGGGAGACCGGGGTGCGGCGCGAGACGGCCAGCGGCTACCTGAAGGCCGCCGGGCTGGTGGTGCCGCGCCGCGGCCGCCCTCGCACCCGGCCGTCAAATCCGGCCATTTCCGCGCCGGTGTCCACCGACCCCTCGTCGGCGCAACCCGCCGTCGGCACCGTCACGGGGACCGCCACTCCCGCGGTCGGAGACCGCCCCACTCGTGCGCCGCGGGCGAGCGCCTGCGAGCCCTACCGCGAGCTGATCGTCGAGGCGCTCGGCCGGGGCCGCAACGCCATGGCCATCTGGCAGGACCTGGTCGATGACCATGGCTTCCCGGCGGCCTATGCGAGCGTGCGGCGCTTCGTCGCGACCCTTCGGCAGCAGCCCGCCGTCGAGGCCCGGGTGGTCATCACCACAGGCCCAGGTGAAGAAGGTCAAGTTGATTACGGGGACGGACCGATGGTCCGCGACCCGGCGACCGGCAAGTACCGGCGGACACGACTCTTCGTCTTGACCCTGGGCTACTCGCGCAAATCGGTGCGGCTGCTGGTCCACCGCTCCAGCACGCAGGTCTGGGCCGAGCTCCACGAGCGGGCGTTTCGGCGGCTGGGCGGCACCGTACGGGTCGTCGTCCTCGACAACCTCAAGGAGGGCGTGCTCACCCCGGACATCTACGACCCGACGCTCAATCCGCTCTACCGCGACGTGCTGGCTCACTACGGCGTCGTCGCCCTGCCGTGCCGCGTCGGCGACCCCGACCGAAAGGGCAAGGTCGAGGCCGGCGTCGGCCACGCGAAGAAGACCCCGCTGCGCGGCCTCCGCTTCGAGCAACTCGACCAGGCCCAGGCCTACCTCGACCGCTGGGAGCGGCGCTGGGCCGACACGCGCATCCACGGCACGACCAAGCGCCAGGTCGCCGCCATGTTTGCCGAAGAGCGTCCGGCGCTCGGCCCGCTGCCGCTCGAGCCGTTCCGCTATTACCAGTACGGCCAGCGTACCGTGCATCTCGACGGCTGCGTCGAAGTCGCCTCGGCCTACTACAGCGCGCCGCCGGGCTGGATCGGCCGGCGCGTCCACGTCCAGTGGAACGACATCCACGTCCGCCTGCTCGACCCCCGCACCGGCCAGCTCCTCGGCGAGCACCTGCGCGCGCCGCGGGGCTGGCATCGCATCGCCGACCCAGACCGGCCCGCCCGCACCCCGCCGAAGACCCTCGCCCTGCTCGCGGCCGCCAAGCGGGCCGGCCCGGGGATCGCCGCCATCTGCGACCACATCCACCGCCACGACGGGGCCGCCGGCGTCCGCCGCATCCTCGGCGTCCTCGCCCTCGCCAAGAAGCACGGCCCCGTCGTCGTCGAACAGGCCGCCTCGGCCGCACTCGAACTTGGCATGCCCACCTACCGCTTCGTCAAGCGCTACCTCGACCGCCGGCCCGTCGCGCCGCTGTCACTGCGTCAGGTCGACCCGCTCATCCGGCAACTGACCCTCTACCGCGATCTGATCGACCGCAGAACAGGAGACTCGTCATGAATCTCGTCGAACTCGACCAGGCCCTGCGCAAGCTCCGCCTCTCCGGCATGGCCGACGTCCTCGACACGCGCCTGCTCCAAGCCCAGACCGACCAGATGGCCCCGATCGACCTGCTCGCGGCCCTCGTCAACGACGAGCTCCAACGGCGCCAGGACCGGCTGCTCGCCCGGCGACACAAGCAGGCCCGGTTCCGCGACCCCGACCGCGCGCTCGATGGCTTCGACTTCGCCTTCAACAAGAAGATCAACCGCGCCCTCGTCTTCGAACTCGCCACCGCGCGCTTCATCGACCAGCGCGAAGACGTCCTGCTGATCGGCCCGCCCGGTACGGGCAAGAGCCACATCGCCCAGGCCATCGGACGCGCCGCCATCCAGCAGGGCTACCGCGTCATCTACCGCGAGGCACACACCTTCCTCGAAGAGCTCGCCGAGGCCACCCTCGCTGACACCCGCAAGGCCTACCTGGCCGAGCTGACCCGCGTGCCCCTGCTCATCATCGACGACCTCGGCATGCGCAAGCTGCCCCACACCGCCGCCGAGGACCTGCTTGAACTCATCATGCGCCGCTACGAGCGGGCCTCCACGCTGCTCACCTCGAACCGCCCGGTCGACGACTGGGGAAAGCTGCTCGGCGACACCGCCGCCGTCACCGCGCTGCTCGACCGCCTGCTCCATCACGCGCATGTGCTCAAGTGCGGGCCGCGCAGCTGGCGCACCAAGGTCCAGACAGCCGCGGGTGGGAGGTCGACCGATGGGCTCCGTCACGAGTAGCTACGCGACGGGCGGCGTGTCAACGCGCTGCGCGCGTCCTCCGCGTGCGCTCCGGCCCTGTCGGGTGACACGCCGCCCGTCGCTCCGCTCAGAGAGCCGCTATGGGCCTTGCGGCCCAACTTTCAGGAGACCCAGATCCTTGCGCCTACGCGAGCCTATGAAGTAGAACTCACGTGCCGTCTCGGGACGCCGGAAATGGCCGGATTTGCGGTGTCCACTAATGGCCGGTTTTGACCCGTCCACCGAGGTCGAGCACGAGATCGTCAATCGAGATTGCACCGACCAGACGTCCCTCGTTGCCCACCACGGGCAGTCGCCTCACTCGCGCGTCACGCATGCGGCTCAGCACCTGTTGAGCCGTCTCGTCGGCGCGGCAGGTGCAGGGATTCGGTGTCATCACATCGGCCACCGCGCGATCGGACGGCCGGACGTCGTCCCTACCAAGGGACAGTGCGACGTCCCGGTCGGTGAGGATACCGACGACATGGCCGCCGCCATCGACCACCGGCAGGAACCCGCACGCGTGCGAGCGCATCTGGCCGATCGCGTCCCGCACATTCGCCTCCGGGTGCACCGCGGCCGGGTCCGCCGCCATCAGTCTGTCGACTCTCATTGGATGCCCCCCCTGGAAACACTTGCAAACGCAGGTCCGCGATTCTCGGAATCGGATTCTGGCACCGGACCCAACGGGCCGAGCGGCCGGGCGTACGGCCGTTCGACCACCGTC
Source organism: Vicinamibacterales bacterium (assembly GCA_965222265.1). Lineage (GTDB taxonomy): Bacteria > Acidobacteriota > Vicinamibacteria > Vicinamibacterales > UBA8438 > JAAXGX01. The sequence goes on along the minus strand of CBDCTP010000003.1, from coordinate 832,746 downwards.
ATGGAGAGGTGGAACGGGAAATTGTTCGCGGCCAAGTGCGCGATAACCCGCATCTGCCTTCCAGTGCCACGGGGCACCCCTCCATAGGAGACCGGGCGCGACGCATCGAGGGCATGCCGGGGAGCTTGGCACGAACCTTGTTAGCGTCAAGAGCGATGGCGGAGACGAAGGGGCCGGCGATGACGCTATCGACAATCCTGCACCCGACCGACTGCTCGGAGAGCGCCGCGCGAGCGCTCGAGGTGGCGGTGCGGCTCGCAGTGGCGCACCGTGCGACGCTCGTCATCCTGCACGCCGAACTGGTGCACGGCGACGGCTCGCGCGAGCGGCGCGCGGCGCTCGACGAGTACGTCGCGTCCGCTCGCCGCCTGCTGGACGAGTTGGCGGGGCGACGCTCGTCATCCGCGCCGGTGGCCGTGGAGGTGGTCGACGCGCGGACGTACTCTGCGCACGAAGCCATCGTGGAGGCGGCAGCGAAACGGCACGCTGACCTGATTGTAATGGGGACGCACGGACGCCGCGGGCTCAGTCGCCTGCTGCTGGGGAGCAACGCGGAACGCGTGCTTCGGCAGGCCCCGTGTCACGTGCTGACGGTGCGAGCCGACGCGGTGCTACCGGCCGGCCCCGAGTGCGTGAAGCTCCTCGTCCCCGTCGACTTCTCCGAATGCTCCAGACGGGCGCTCGAGGCCGCCATGGCTCTGTCGGCCGGGAACAACGCAGCCATTGACGTGCTGCACGTCATCGAACCGTTACCACCGATGTACTACGCGGCCGGCGTCGGGACCCGCTTCGAAGTGGACGGTGATCTCCACGCCCGTGTCGACGAACGGCTTCAGAGCTGGGCTGGCGATCCGCCCGGCATGCGGTACGTCGTGATGGAGGGGCGCGCGGCAGCCGAGATCACTCGGCTTGGAAATGGCAACTGAAAAAGGGACCCGTGTGGCCACTTGAAAAAGGACCCCCCATTGTTGGGTTGTGGTGGTCATCGCGACGTGGCCGGACGGAGCGTAGCGACGGGAGGCCACGTCGCGATGAGCGCTATTGCCGTGGCACCTCCTGTCGCGCGCGGGGCGCCTGGTTGCGTGTGGCGGCCTTGAGCCGGTAGCTGTCGCCGGCGGTCGTCAACACGGTGGCGTGGTGGACGACCCGGTCGATGACCGCGGCGGCGGCGGTCGGGTCGAGGAAGACTTCGGACCAGCGCGCGAACGGCAGATTCGTCGTCACCACCAGGCTGCGGCGCTCGTAGCGTTGGCTGATGAAGCCGAACAACAGGTCGGCGCCGGCCTTGTCGAGCGGGACATATCCCAGCTCGTCGACGATGACGACGTCGAAGCGGGCGAGCTGGTCGAGCTTGCGTTGCAGGCGGCCCTGCTGCTGCGCTTCGACGAGCAGCGTGACCAGCTCGGCGGCGGTCACGAACCGCACCCGGTAGTCGTGCTGGCAGCAGGCCATCCCCAAGGCGATCGACAAATGGGTCTTTCCCGTACCGACGCCGCCGACGAAGACGACGTTGGCGGCGTCGGCGACGAAGCGGCAGTCGAAGACCTGCAGGACCGCGTCGCGGTCGAGACCGGGCTGCGCGTCGAACGCGAAGGCGTCGAGGGTCTTGAGCATCGGGAAGCGGGCATCCTGAATGCGGCGTTGGATGCGCCGCTCCCGGCGGCCGGTCACCTCCAGGTGGACCAACTGGGCCAGGTAGTCGGCCGGCGCCTGCCGCTGGCGGGTGGCCTGCTCGGCCAGCGGTCGCCACTGGGTGGCGACCGTCGACAGGCACAGCGTCTTGAGGTCCGCCGCCAGATGGGCGGGCTCGACAGTCGTGGTTGCCATCAGCAACGGCCCTCCACCAGCGCGTCGTACGCCGACAGCGTCGGGACGGGCACCACGATCTCGGCCAGCTCCGGACGCACCCCGGTCACCGGCCGGCACACCGGCGGCGGGCCGCTCTGCTGCTGGCGGAGAAGCAGCCGCACGGTCTCGAGGCGCGGCGAATGACGCTCGAGCGCGGTCGCCGCCGCGCGCTCGACGGCAGCGGCCGGGTGCGTCTCCATCAGCCGTAGTATCCGGACCCACTCCTGGTCGGGCTTGCGCGTGTGCCTGGCCAGCTCGGCCCGCACCTTTTGCCACACCGGTGCCAGCCGCCAGTCGACGAGCGCCGTCGCCTCGGCCACCGCCCGGTGCTTGCGCTCGAGAAGCGGCAGCACGTGAAACGCATCGAGGACCTTCGTGCCTCTCGAGAACGCCCGGGCGTGCTGCGCCACCACTTCGGCGCCCACCGCGATCGCCACGCGGTCGTGATACAGCTTCACCCACACCGGCCGGTAGGCGTGGCGGATCGGCACCGAGTAGGTGACGTGGTCCACCCGCACGTGTCCGAACTTGTCGGCCACCCGCGCGACGACCCGGCAGGTGGCGGGCAGGTGCGCGGGCAGCGCCCGCAGATGCTGCCGCTCGAGCGTCAACGCGGCGTCGACCGAGCGCCCGTCGTCGAGGTGGCGCGCCGGCAGGTCAGCCTCGAGCTCGGCCCCGATCGCCGCGTTGAGCGCCGTCCAGCTCTCGACCGCCAGCCGCGGCCGCAACACCAGGTTGCGGACGTACTTGACGCCCGTCTCCACCGAACCCTTCTCCCAGCCCTTGGCCGGCGCGCAGAACTCGGCCCGGAACGGATACGCGCCCCAAAACGCCTCGAACGCTTCGGTCTGAACCCGGTCGCGGCCCGCCAGCACCTCCTTGACCGCCAGCGAGGTGTTATCGAGGACGACGCGATCCACAAGGCCCCCGAAATAACGGAAGGCCGATTCGATGCCGTCGAGCAGCGACTCGAGCCGCTCGACCGGATACGCCTTGGCGAAATACGCATTCGAGTACGGCAGCGTCGCCACCAGATACTTGACCTTGTAAGGCGCCCCCGCGATGTCGACCCACGACTCGCCGAAGTCCACCTCCATCGTCGTGCCGGGCAGCGTGCTACGGTGCACGAAGGCCTCCTTCGGTGCAACGGCCCGCCGCAGCGCCGCGACGTAGCGGCGCACCGTGCGCGGCGAGACCGCGCCGGCCAACGGCAACAGCAACCGGCGCACCCGCTTCGCCGTCAACCGCCGGTCCTCGCGCAGCCACTGCTTGATCTGCTCCCGCCACGGGTCCAGGCTGCTCGCCCGCGGCACCGACTCCCGCGCCGGCGGTGTCGGCCGGCCTACGGCACGGCGCACGGTCTTGACGTCCAACCGCAGCCGCCGCGCAATCTCCTTCTTCGGTACACCCTCCACCAGATGCAGGTGGCGGACCTCGGCCCACTGGCTCATCCTGATCACCTCCGCGTCCTCCTGGTCACGTCGACGAGACGACCGTGTCTCGGCCCGTCGATCATGACCAGGGAGCCGCCGTTTCCGAGTGCTCAGGGGGTCCTTTTTCAAGTGGCCACGGGGTCCCTATTCATCTTGCCGCTACCACTCGGCTCGCCGAAGAGAGACAGCCGGACCTCATCGTCATGGGCGTCACGGGGGGCACAGCTGCCCAATGGCTGCTCGTCGGCAGCGTCACGGAACGCGTCTGCCGCATGGCCAACGTGCCGGTCCTTGCGATCAGACAAGGCACAACCTCCGAGCTGTAGTCGTGTCTTGAATTGGGGGCGATCCTGCCGCGCCGATGCGGCTCATCCTTGCAACCCGCCGCCTGACGGCGGCCGACTCGAGGTTCAGTATGGCAACAACGTCATTTCGTGCGGCCCCGATTGTGGCAGCCGTGGCACTAGCCGCCGCGTGGATCGCCGACAGGCCGACATCCGCCGCGGTCGGCGAGAACGGGAGCGAGCCACAGTCGCCGGCCTCACCTGCGGAGTACGTCGTCGTAGAACTGACGCTCCCACGTGGGAACCCGGATGCGGGACGGCAGGGGTTCATGGACCTGCGCTGCACCGCGTGTCATCGGGTAGCCGGCGAAACGGATTGGCCGGCGCCGATATCGAACGCGCCCGGCCCTGACCTGGGACCGGCCCTGGCAGCGCAACCGTTCGGCCAGCTTGCGACGGCGATCATCGCGCCCTCGCATGCGATGAGCGTGCGGACCGGTGCGGACGCGAGGGCGCAGGTGGAGGGTGTGCTCTCGCCGATGGGCGACTTCAGCGACGTCATGACGGTACGTCAATTCGCGAACATCCTGGCCTACCTGGACAGGGTGCGATCCTCACGCTGAGGCTGGTTGGTTTCGGGAACGCCTATCCCCTCGGGGAGGAGGAGGTGACCAGCTCGTGATCCACTACGTGTCGGGAGACGTTCTCCTGAGTCGCGCTCAAGCGGTGGCCCATGGCGTTGCGCCCAAGGACCCCATGAACCAGGGGCTGGCGCGATCGCTGCATGAGAAGTACCCGGCGATGCACAAGGACTACCATCACTGGTGCGATCAGACGCACCCGAAACCGGGCGAAGCCTGGATGTGGGGCGGGCCCGGCGGCGTGCGGGTTGTCAATCTGATCACCCAGGAAGGCGGGTATGGCCACGGCGGCCGCCCGGGGCGCGCCACGATCACGAACGTCCGCCACGCGTTGCGCACCCTCGCACACGTCGTCGAGCGCGAGCGCTTCAGCTCTCTCGCCCTGCCCAGACTCGCCACCGGCGTAGGCGGGCTGCGCTGGGAGGATGTACGGCCGGTGATCGAGGAGCGCCTCGGAGACCTGACGATCCCAGTGTACGTCTACGCCGAGTTCCATGCCGGACAACAGGCCGACGAGCCGGGCGGCTGAGCTCGCTGGCCGTGCGAAGTCGTCGCCCGCCGTCCCCCCCGCCGCCGCCGACGCGTCGCGAAGGCGTGCACCGAGACGACGTGCGCTCAAGGAGACAAGGACATGAACTCATTCTCTCGTGGTTCCCTCGCTCTCGCCGGCGTCGCGCTGCTCCTGGCAGCCGCAACCCCGAGCTCCGGCCAGCTACCGCCGCTCGACGTCGTGATGCAGGAAAAGCTGGACCGCACGCAGCGTCTGCTCGAAGCCGTTGTGCTTCAGCGCCACGTCACCGTCGAACACTACGCCAACGAGCTTCGGCTTCTGAGCGACGCCTCGACGTGGACGAGCCTCGAAAGTAGTGAATACCTCCTCCACGCCCTGGACTTCCAGGACGCCGCGGACGAGCTGATGGCAGAGGCGCGAATCGGCAGTGGCGACGGAATCGCGGCCGCGTTCTCGGAACTGGTGTCGGGATGCGTCACCTGTCACACCTACCTCATTGGACAGGACATGGCCGCTACCGCCGAGGTCCCCGGGGGCCCGCTGCCCCGGAGATGACGACGACCGACGTGGAAGGCGTGCGCAGATGGTGTTCAGGAACATACTGGCTCCCATCGATTTCAGCGAACCGTCGACCCGGGCGCTCGCTTGCGCCCGGGTCCTGGCCAACAAGTACAAAGCGGCGCTGTTTCTGCTGCACGTCGTCCGCGACACGCGCGATGTGTGGGGAACCGATGCAGACCGTTTTCGCAGTCTCGCCGACGAGATCGAGCGGGCAGCCCGGGACCGTCTCGACGGGCTGCTGGTGGCTGAGAGCGGCGAACGCATGATCACGCGGATCGGTCAGCCTCACGACGAGATCCTCGGGTACGCGAAGACGCACGACATCGACCTGATCGTGATGGGCACGCACGGCTATGGCCGCATCGAGCACTTGGTGCTCGGAAGCGTGGCGGAGAGAGTCGTCCGCGCGGCGCCATGTCCGGTAATGACCGTGCGCGGCGGGTCCGCGACATAGGGAGGCGGAAGAATGAGCGCCCCGGCACCAGGATTGCCGCGTCCCGGGCGTCCGTCCCAGCACGTCGCACCCGACGGCCTCTACGAGACCGCGCAACACTACGTGGGCGACCTCGTCTACGGCGCGAACGATGGCATTCTGACGACGTTCGCCGTCGTCGCCGGCGTGACGGGAGGCGCCTTGTCCTCGGCCACGGTCATCGTCGTCGGCATGGCCAATCTGGTCGCCGACGGGCTCTCGATGGGAGTAGGAAACTACCTCGGGATTCGCGCACGCGAGAGCGCGCTCGAGCGACAGGGACGGCCCGAAGAAGAAGCCCAGCCGGCACGACACGGCTTGGCGACGGTTCTGGCTTTCGTCGTTGCCGGATCCGTGCCGCTCGTCCCGTACCTGGTTCCCGGCGCAGGCGACGAGTTCATCCCGGCAGCCTGCTTGGCGTTCGGTGCGCTGTTCGCCGTGGGCGCCGCGCGCTCGCTGGTGACTGCCAGCCGTTGGTGGATCAGCGGTTTCGAAATGCTCGGACTGGGGGTGCTGGTGGCCGTCGTCGCGTACGCCACCGGCGCCGGGATCGCCCTGTTCATCCAGAACGGAGCAGGATGAAGGGGGCGGCCGCCCACGCTCGCGCTACGTTGCAGGCTCGGGCGCGGACGGCGCCGGCACCCCCGGCATGACGAACACGTGCCCGGCCTGCTTGACTGTGAGCACCGGGCACGAAGCCTTGCGCACCACCTTCTCGGCAACGCTGCCGAGGAGCAGGTGCTCCACCGGGCCGCGCCCATGCGTTCCCATCACGATCAGGTCGATGGCGTTGTCGGCGGCGTACCGGAGGATCTCGACGAACGCATGGCCGACCCGCACCGCCCGCACGGTGCGGGGCCCCTCGAGTCGCACCTCTTCAAGACGGCGCTCGGCATCGGCCGTCCAACTCGCGGCCAGATCTGAAACGACGGGTGCCGCCTCGACAGCCAAGGTCTGCAGCGGATCGGGCACGACGTGCAGCAGGTGTACGGTGGCGTCGAACCGCCCGGCCAACTCGCGCGCGTAGTCGAGCGCGTACTGGGCGGTGTCGCTGAAGTCGGTCGGCAGAAGGATTCGCGTCAGAGTCATCTTGGCGGTCTCCACCACGAGCTGTGGCACGGAGTCCCGGAAACCCCGGAACAGTTCGCTGTTCGGTGGTGCCCCGGAGCGCTACGGCGCGGGGTTCACCAACTCGCTCAACAGTGCCGCGGTGCGCTCCTGGGCCGCGGCCAGACGTTCCTCGAGGCGGTCGAACACGAAGCGGTGACCGGCGCGCCGCGCCTCGATCACGGGGAATTCGGCCTCCAGATACGCCCCTTCGAGCGCCCGCCGGCGATCGACGTCGCGGACACGCTCGATCAGCCGCCGGGCAGCCTCGAGCGACTCCCGCACGTCGGCGATGCCTTCCAGGAGAAGACGCGCGTCGGCGGCACGGCCGGGGCGGGGCTCTATGCCGTCGGGTCCGTGGCACTCCGCGCAGCGGCGCTCGAGTGCCTGCGGCGACAGCAGCCGCCCGTCCACGCTGCCGTGGCACGTCGAGCAGGTCGGCACACGGCGGTCGCCCTCGCTCAGCAGCTCGTGGGGCCGGCTGGCCTGGAAGTTGACGTACGGACCCGAATGGCAGGCGCCGCACGTGGCGGGCAGCCGCGAGCGATGCACGGGGCTGGAGGGATTGAAGCGGCTCAGCACGCCGCGATGCGCCTGGAATGACTCGAACGTGCTGGGATCGCCCCCGTGACAACTGTCGCAGCCCACGCCGGCGCGCTCGTGCGGCGAAAGGCTCCAGCGGTGCAGATGCCCCTGCGCCGGCTCGGTGTAGGGATTGGCGAGGTGGCAATCGGCGCATCGACTCCGGTCGAGCTGTGCGAGCGCCGCCGGCGTCCCCAGGAGTCCAAGGGTGGCCAGCGCGGTCATGATCGACGGTAGACGCCTCACTGTCGTTGGGACCATGGTCTCCTCGGCTGGTTGCAAGGTTTGACCGGGGGGAGTGAGCAAGGTGCGTGCCATGGCCCGGCGCGGCTGATCCCGGTCGGGCGCGGGCGCTTGGCGGCATCTGCAGGCGGCCCGCCTCCGGGAACGGCGTGCGGACTTTTCCCGGCGAGATGGGAAAGAGTCCGCACTGCCGGGCTCAGTTGTCGGGGCCGACCGCCAGCAGCATCGTCTGGATACGTCGAGGTAGTCGTCGGGAGCTCGACGGCCACGAAGATCGGCGGCACGCGTCCAGCGACGTGACTCACGGATTCGTCATCCCGGGGCGGACTGCCAAGCGGTTCCACATCGGCCTGCGCCTCATGCTAGCCGCAACGTCGGTGTAGCGCCACCGCGTCCGGATCCATCCCTGCTACCCTGCGGCATACGGCTTTCTGCGCGATCGAGGGCGGATCGGATCGTGCACTGACCTCGTTCACAATCCGCCAGCCATGAGCAAGGCGACGATCCTCATCGCCGACGACGAGCGATTGATCCGCTGGTCTCTCGCCGAGCGCCTGTCGGCCGAGGGGTACGGAACGATCGAAGCGGTCTCGGGCCGGCAGACGCTCGCGCGGTTCGACGACACGATCGACCTTGTGCTTCTCGACTATCGTCTCGGCGACACGGACGGCCTCCACATCCTGGAAGCCCTGCGTCGCCGGGACCCCGATGTCCTCGTTATTGTGCTCACGGCGTACTCCGACGTCGAGACGGCCGTTGCCGTCATGAAGCAGGGGGCCTACCACTACGTCACGAAGCCGTTCAATCTGGACGAGATCGCGCTGCTGGTCGGCAAGGCGCTCGAGACGACGCGGCTGCGGCGGGAGCTGCGGGCGATCCGCGCGAGCCAGAGGGAACCGTACAGCCTCGACCGCATCATCGGCGACTCGCCGGCCATCACGCGGGTCAAGACGCTGCTCGGCAAGATCGCATCGAGCCCGGCCTCGACCGTGCTCCTCACCGGCGAGAGCGGCACGGGGAAGGACCTGGCCGCGAAGGTGATTCACTACACGAGCACGCGAGCGGCGCGTCCATTCATGAACATCACCTGCTCGGCGCTGACCGAGACCTTGCTCGAGAGCGAGCTCTTCGGTCATGAGCGGGGGGCCTTCACGGACGCGAAGCAGCAGAAGCGCGGCCTGCTGGAGTCGGCCGACGGCGGGACCGTGTTTCTGGACGAGATCGGAGAAATGGCGCTGCCGCTGCAGTCCAAGCTCCTGCGGTTCCTCGAGGAGAAGACCTTCAAGCGCGTCGGCGGCGCCGCCGACATCGGCGTCGACGTGCGCATCATCGCGGCGACCAACCAGAACCTGGATGACAAGGCGCGCGGCCGCACGTTCCGGGAGGATCTCTTCTATCGTCTCAACGTGCTACCCGTGAAGCTGCCGCCGCTGCGCGACCGAGCCGACGACATCCCGGTACTCGTCCGCTTCTTCGTCGATGGATTCAACCGCGAGTTCCGGAAGCGAGTCCAGTATGTCGCTCCCGAGGCAATCGAGGCGCTGCGGCGTCATGCGTGGCCTGGCAACGTGCGCGAGTTGCGGAACGTGGTCGAACGCGCCGTGTTGCTGAGCGAGGGCAGTGGGCTGGCCGAGGGGGACTTCCTGATGCTCCGCCCCCGGGACGGATTCCCGACCGGCCTGACTCTGCCGCCGGCGGGAACGAATCTGGACGCCATCGAGCGTGACCTGGTCGTACAGGCTCTGGAGAGAACCGGCTGGAATCAGAGCCGCGCCGCCACGTTGCTTGGGCTCAATCGGGACCAGATCCGCTATCGGATCAAGAAGTTCGCGCTGACGAAGTAGATCCGGCCCAACAGCCGAATCGATCGCCGCGGTGACGCAGAACGCCTCGTAGGCGTACGGCGAAAAGGGGGAAAAATGTTGCGTGGGAAGATCGAACAGGTTCTCAGCCACGTGGCGGCCGTGGTTGTCGGGTTCATCTTGATGGTCGTCGGCCTCGGACTGGGGGTGACGATGATCATGCTGCCGGTCGGCCTTGTCGTCGGGCTGGTCGGGGTCGGGTTGTTTGTCTGGGGCCTCGTGGGTCACCTGGGAAGTGACCAGTGAGACCCGGGTTCCTGCTCGTCGGAGACGTGATGAGCCGCGAGCCGAGAACCCTCGGCCGCAATGACCGACTGCAGGTCGCCGATGACCTGATGCGCACCGTACGCTGCCGCCACCTGCCGGTGCTCGACGAGGACGGGCGGCTGGCCGGCATCGTCAGCCAGCGGGACCTCTTTCAGAGCGCTCTGCTGCGGGCGCTCGGATACGGCTCCCGCGCGCGCGATCACGTGCTGTCCTCCGTCGTCGTCAAGGAGGTCATGACGGAGCCCGTCATCACCACCACACCGGATACGACGCTCGCCGAAGCGGCGCGCGTCATGTCCGAGCGCAAGATCGGCTGTCTCCCAGTGGTCGAGCAGGGAACGCTCGTCGGCATTCTCACCGAGGGCGACTTCGTCCGGATTGCCGCCGGCAGCCGCGACGACACAGCGACCTGACCGTCCAGTGGGGCGCCCCCAGTTTTCTTGGACACGGATTACGGGAGAATCCGATGTCACCAGGAGGTGGGGGTATGGTTCGGTCGAGGCGGGTGAAGGGAGCTGGGTCGGTGCCGACGGAGGGAGCCCGGAGGGCGACCGGAGTCGGCGCCGACGCGGCGGCGATGGGGTCGGGGGCCTTGGCGCCGGGGCAACGGTGGAGCGCGAGCCGGAAACGGGACGTGGTGTTGCGGCTGCTGCGTGGCGAGTCGCTCGATGCGGTCTCGCGTGAAGTCGGCGTGGAGGTCTATCGGCTGGAGAGGTGGAAGGCCCGGGCGCTGGCTGGTTTCGAGCTGAGTCTGAAGGAGCAGGCCGGTGAGCCGCTGGCCGCGGAGCTGGATGCGGCCAAGCGGCACATCGGGGAGCTGTCGATGGAGAACGAGCTGTTGCGGTCGCGTGCCCGCGCAGCGGAGCGTCGCCTCCCTTTGGCGACGCGGAGGTCGCGACGATGAGCCAAACGACCTCCGCGACGACAGGGCGGCGCTACGGTCTCGAGCGGGTGTGTCGAACGTGGGAGCGGTCGCGCTCGGCGCTCTACGCCAGGCGGGCTCGTTTGCAGCGCCCAGCGCGGGCTGCTGGCCCTCGCCGCCGCGGGCCGACGCCCGCGCTGTCGGATGCGCAGCTGCTGGCGGCCATTCGTAGCGACCTGGCCCGCTCGCCGTTCCAGGGCGAAGGCCATCGCAAGGTCCACGCGCGGCTGCGGATCCTCGACGGGACCCGGGTCTCGCGGACGCGGGTGTTGCGCGTGATGCGCGTGCAGGGCCTGCTCTCGCCGCATCGCGGGCGGCAGGGTGAGCCGAAGAGGCACGACGGCACGATTGTCACCTCGGCGCCCGACGTCATGTGGGGTACCGACGGCGCGCGGGTGTTGACCGTCGACGACGGCTGGGTCTGGACCTTCGCTGCCGTCGACCACTGGAACGCCGAGTGCGTGGGCTGGCACGTGTGCAAGGTGGGGAACCGTTTCGCGGCCCTCGAGCCGGTCGCGCAAGGGCTCCGGCTGCGGCTCGGTCGAGGCCGACGCGGCCCGCGGGCTGGCGCTGCGGATGGACCACGGCAGCCAGTATCTGTCGGACCACTTCCTCAACCAGGTCCGTTACTGGGGCATCCGCCCCAGCTTCGGCCTGCTCGAAGAGCCGGAGACCAACGGCGTCGTCGAGCGCTGGAATCGCACGCTCAAGGAGCAAGCCGTCTACGGCCGGGTGTTTCGAAATCTCGCCGACGTGCGCGCCGCCGTCGCCGAGTTCGTCGAGCGCTACAACCGCTGCTGGCGCCTCGAAAAGCTGGCCTATCGCACGCCACTCGAGGCCCGCGAGGAATACGAGCTACGCCAAGCCGCGTAGCCCAAACTTGTGTCCAAGAAACCGGGGGCGGTACACCTGGAGAGCGTGGCGTGCAGTTCGGACGGCAGCTTGACGGAGATGGCGTTCACGAGGTGATGGTATTACGATCCACGGCAGATCGCCACACCCCGCTCGGTAGCCCCGTCTTGACGGCAACAGTCCGGGTGCGGCTCTTTTCAGAAGGATGTGTGGAGACTGACCTGGATCTGCCCCTTCGAGCCACCTGGTACCGTCTGGATCATGTAGCCGGCCTGGACTTGGGACCGGTTGCCGACTCCGAAGCCAAGTGCGGTGTAGAACCGGTTGCGGTCGAAGCGCTCTACGGTCCTGCCGCGCCCGATTTCGAGCTCCCCGTTTATGAAGACTTCGTTGTACAGCGCCAGGTAAATGGACCCGTTTCCGGTCCCTCGTCCATTCAGCGCGACATCGCCGAACAGAGCGTAGCGAAACCGTGTCCGGAAGTCCTGGCCGTCAACCCAACGCTGTTCGTACCGGTAGCGGTGGCGCAGAAAAACGACCCGTCCAAAAGCCTGGCGAACCAACGCCTCCTGATACAGGCGTCGCTCTGCGCTGGTCTCGTCGCTGTCGCCGAAGGCGCCGCTGGTGATGTGCGCCACACCACCCGTTACCAGCACGGGGGATGCGGGCAGGTCGTAGGTCAGGCCAGCCCGGATCAGCAACTGCTCCAGGTCGGTTCCCTGATTCCAGTTGCGGTGCTGCACGTCACCCTGTAATCCCAGCGACGTGTCGTCGAAGCGAGTCGACCAGTACAGCATGTACCAGGCGCCGAGCTGGTCCCTATCGACCGGCGTCTGCGCCAGGGCCGCACCGGGCAACAGCATCGCGCCGGCGAGAACAAGGGCGCCGATCAACGCGCGCAGCATGGGGTCAGATGAAGCGCACGACGCCGGTGGAGACGTCATACATCCCACCCACGATTCGGATCTCTCGTTCCTGCTCCATCGTGGCCAGTACGGAGCTTTCCCGGCGAATCTCCGCCATCACCATGCGCACGTGCTCTTCGGCAACCCCGTCGACGTAGCCGGCGTTGTCGACATCGCGCTCGCCTTCGATGGCCTCCACGGCTGGTTCGATCTTTTGCACGAGCTGCGTGAGATTGCCGAGCCGGGCGCTGCTGATGGCCCCCTTGACGGCGCCGCACGAGGTGTGTCCGAGGACGACCACGAGCTTCGCCCCAGCTAGCCGACAGGCGAATTCCATGCTGCCGAGTACTTCCGTGTTCACGATGTTGCCGGCGATCCGGGCCGCAAAGATGTCCCCGATCCCTTGATCGAAGACCGTCTCGATGGGGACTCGAGAATCGATACACCCGAGCACGACAGCGAACGGGTACTGCGCGGCGGCGGTCGCTCGAATCTGATCGCTGTAGTCGCGACGGGCAGGAGTCCCGGCGACGAATCTCGCGTTGCCGTCGGTAAGGAGCGTGAGAGCGGCGTCAGGAGTGAGGGCAGCCTGCGACGCAGCATCCTGGGCCGGCACGAACCCCTGGTCGACTGCCGCCTCGGCGGGCGCCGGGTCGGCCGGGGGCTCAGACGCGGAGCATCCCGCCAGGGCCAGTCCGGCGGCCGATAGGCCAAGACGTCGTCCAAAGGCTCGGCGCGACGTTGCTGGCAGCGTGCTCGAGCTGCCGGCAGCGGGCACGGGTGTGATCCTGTTGAACATCTCGTTTTCTCCTCGTTCGGCCGTATGGGCAACGTGTTAGCCATGCCGGGACCCAGTGCCTGACCGAGCATAGCAGCAGGATAGAGGCCAGGGCACCTCCTCAATTCGTCTCCGGCCACAGATAGACCAGACCGACCGGCTCGACGCGCCGGGCCTGCACCGCGTAGAAGGCGCGGATGCGCGGGGGCTCCTGTTCCAGGTCGCGGTCGAACTGCTCGAGGCGCGTGCGCCAGTAGCGCATGTTGCTCTGGAGCTGCCGCCGCTCCTCGTCGTCGAAGTCCAGCGTGATCTGCCGGAACCGGCCCTCGTGGCGCTCGAGCTCCTCGACGACGCGCTCGCGCTGCCGCCGCAGGGTGTCCTCCAGCTCGCGGGATTCGCGGGCGCCCCGCTCGCGCAGCCGCTCCGCGGCGTCCGCCGCCAGCTCCTTCGCCCGCGGCTCAAGCTGCGGGAGCAGATCGCCGATGTCGCGCGCCGCCGCGGCCAGCAGCCGGTCGCGGACCGTCTCGTGCGGCGCACGGTCGGGCCGGGCCAGGGCCTGCTCCAGCAGGTCCAGCGTGCGCGTCTCCGCCTCGCGGGCGTACGCCCTGAGGGGCCCGCTCCGCCGCGCCGGCTCGGTCCAGCGCGCCGCCAGCGGCACGATCTCCTCGTGCAGGCGCTCGGCGCGGCGCCCGTAGAGGCAGAGCCGGCCCAGGAGGATCACGCGGGGAATCGAGTCCTGCGTCTGCGCGAGGCAGGCGCGCGACAGGTCGTAGTGCACGAACCCCTGCGCGCGGAACCGCGCCAGCAGGCGCTGGGCCACCCGCTGCTCCAGGTGCAGGTGGACGGTGTCGTCGCTCAGCACGCCGGCATCTTCGAAGACCACCGGCCGGATCGGGGCATCGCGGCGCCAGTCGGCCAGCTTCTGGTCCGTCTTGCGGGGTGCGCGCAGCGTGTCCAGCGTGGACGCCCAGCTCGGGTCGGCGCCGGCCCGCCGGTCGAGCGCCGGGAAGGTCCACGTCTTCTGGCCGTCGCCGTTGCCGCTGCGGGTCAGCCGCCCGGCGCCCAGCAGCTCCAGCGAGCACGACAGCGCGTCGCGGAACGGCGCGGCGTCGAACGCTACCCAGCGGCGCGAGCGATCGAGCAGGGTCCGGCAACGCTCCACCTGCGCCGCGAGGTCTTCGCGCCGGTCGCGCGACGCCTCCAGCTCGTCCGCCGTGACCTGCTTGCGGACCGCGTCCAGATCCGCGGCCTCGATCTCGCGCTGGAGCCGGTCGGCGTCGCGGTGCCGGATGCCGCCCCGCAGCCGGCGCTCGACGTCGTCGTCGATCACCTTCGACAAGCTGCCCAGCTCCCTCTTGATGGTCTCCGTCTTGCGGACGAGCACCTCGAGCACGCGGTCCTCGACGCGCTGCGGCAGCACGAAGTAGTGGCAGCGCACCTCGGCCGCGGGCTGCAGCTTGCGGTCGATGCGGCCGTTGCGCTGCTCGATGCGGCCGGGGTTCCACGGCAGATCGAAATGGAACAGGTCCGCGCAGTGGGCCTGGAAGTTGAGCCCCTCGCGCGCGGCGTCGGTCGCGAGGAGGATGCGCAGCGGGTCCGCGCCGGGAGCGGTGTTGAACCGGCGCTGGATCGCCTTGCGGCGGGCGCCGCTGGTGAGGCCGTCGATGACCTCGATCCGCTCGTCGGCGCGGTCGCTGCCGGCGACGGCCTGCTCCAGAACGGCCCTGAGGTGGCGCTTCGTACCCTCGCGGTTCTCGGTGAAGATCAGGACGCGGCGGTCGTTCCAGCGCGGCGGCGCCCCGGCCGGCTCCCGGCCGAGCGGCGCTCCACGCGGCGGCGGGGAAAGCCGCCCTGCGTGACACGGATGTCCTCCTTGAGGCGGCGGACCATCACGTCCTCCAGCGCCTTTCGGCCGCGGACCCTGACGCCGCGCGTGAAGCGGTAAGGATCGAGCAGCTCCAGCAGCGTGGAGAAGCTGTTCGAGTGGCCGTTGTGCGGCGTCGGAGACAGGAAGAGGCGGTGCTCGAAACGGCCGGCCAGGTCGCGGACGGCGCGGGTGAACCTCGTCTCTATCCCGTAGCGCCCGCCGCTGGCCGGCGCGGCGTGGTGCGCCTCGTCGAGAATCAGCAGGCTGCCCGGCAGCATCGCGCCGAGCCAGGCGCGCAGCGGGTCAGCGTAGACCGGATCGCTCAGGAGGTTGTGCGAGACGAGGAAGCGGCTGTGGGTCAGCCAGGGGTTCACGCCGAAGCCGCGCTCCCGGCGCATGCGCGCCAGGTAGGCCCGGTCGAGGATCTCGAAGACCAGGCCGAAGCGGTCCTCCAGCTCGCCCTTCCACTGCTCGAGAACGGACGGCGGCGCAGCGACGACGATGGTCTTCGCCTTGCGGCGCAGCAGCAGCTCGCGGGCGATGAGGCCGGCCTCGATGGTCTTGCCCAGCCCCGGGTCGTCGGCGATGAACAGGTTGACGCGCGGCAGCCGCAGCGCCTCGCGGAGCGGCTCCATCTGGTAGGCGTCAATCCGGATGCCGGCGCGGAACGGCGCCTGGAACAGGTTGGCGTCGGTGGCGGTGACGCAGTGCCAGCGCAGCGTGTGCAGGAAGGCCGCGAACCGGCGCGGGTCGTCGAAGCCGCGCTCGGCGAGAGCGGTCCAGCCCTCCTCCGCGAGGATGCGGCGGTCGAGCTCGTAGTTCCAGAAAACCTGCAGGGACTGGCCCTGTGCGTCGTCGTCGGCGCAGGCCAGCGTCACGAGCGCCGACCGGCCCGGCAACTCGGGCCTGACGACCTCCTCCACCAGCCAGCGCCGGGAGCGCACCTGGACCAGCTCGCCGACCGCGGGCGGGCGCTGCGGCAACGTTCGCGTCGGGTCCGGTCCGGCCATGCGCGTGCGGGCGGCAGCCGGCCGTCCGCGGCCGCTGCCGGACGGATCATATCCGCTGCCGGGACATCCCCCGATTGCCTAGAATGTGGCAGGCACCTCGTACCGGGGGCCCGTCCAGGATGCCTTCCCTGCGCGCGCTCTTCCCGATCCACCGCCGCCCCGCCCCGCGCGCCCCGCGCGGGACCGTCAACGCCGACTTCCCCGGTGCGGCCTGCCCGGTCGGCAGCCGGGTGCGGTTCACCGTGAGCGACCGTTCGGTGACCGGCACCGTGGCCGAGCTGCAGCGTGCCCGCGCCGTGGTGCTGGCCGGCGGCGGCGAGCGCTGGAAGGTGCCCTACGGCCTGCTCAGCGTGGTCGAGCGCGTGCCGGAGCGGGAGTGCACGCTCGCGGACGTCGAGGCGCTGGCCCGGCGCCTGCTCGCGCGGCACCAGGCCGAGAGCGGTCTGGGCGCCGACTGGACCTTCGGGTTCGACCTCTCCACGGTGCGGGGCGGCGTCTGCCGGCATCAGGAGCGGCGCATCGATCTGTCCGTGAGCTTCTGCCAGCGGGCGACCCGGGCGGAGATCGAGGACACGCTGCTGCACGAGATCGCCCACGCCATCGTGGGGTACGAGCACCGCCACGACGAGGTCTGGAAGGCCAAGGCGCGGGCGATCGGCTGCACGGCGGAGCGTTGCCACGGCGTGACCCACACGCTGGCCCGCTGGGTGGGCGAATGCGGCTGCGGGAAGCGCTGGTTCCGCCAGCGCCTGAGCCGGACGCTACGCCACGGCGCGCTCTGCACGCGGTGCGGCGGCCGCATCGCGTGGCGCGGGAACTCCGACGGCGACGTCCAGCGCTGATGCCGGGAGGAACGCCGCGCGCGCGGCGCGGCGCGGCGCGGCGCTCCCCCCCCCCGGGACCGACTACTCCCCGCCGGCGCCCGTCATCAACCGCAGGTTGCGGGCGTTGCCCTCGTGGCAGGCGTACTCGTACAGGATGTGGCCCTCCGGCGCCCGGTTGAAGGCGTCGTACGAGATGGTCCACGGCTGCGTGAACACCTGCGGGTCGGTGATGGTCGCCTCGTAGTGGATGGTGTTCTCGTCCGTCAGCGTGTAGCGCTCGACCACTCGCAGGTCGGTGCTGTGGAACACGCCGTGCCCGGTCGTGATGGCCGTCGCCGGGGCGCCCTGGGGCGGCGCGCCGTGGCCGACCACCCAGGTGTTGTCCGTGAAGTTGGTGACGTCGACCACCAGGGTGTCGCCGTCCCAGCGCCCGCGCGAGTCGCCCATGCCCAGCTGGATGCCCGAGGCCACGTGATCGCTGCCGCCGAGCGGGATGTAGCGCGTGTGGTGGTTCCACTCGTACATGAGGATCACGGCGCCGGGCACCTGCAGGATCTGGTACGAGTTGTACCCGACCGGCAGGTTGCCGCGCGGCACGGCGGCCGGCAGGCACTTGACGCGCGGATCGAGGTGCTCCAGCTCGTCCTGGTTGGCCATGATCTCGACCCGCTTCTCGACGGCCCAGTCCTGCAGCGGAATGCGGCCGTCGGGCGGATCGATGATCATCGTCCGCTCCATGCTCCGGATGCCGGGGGCCGCCTCGTGATCGGGGAAGAACTGCGCCGTGGGATACAGGCGAAATTCCTCCTCGGTCATCCGCTGCGCCTCGTCGATCGGGTTCTCCATCGGCGCCGACGTGCCGGCCACCCAGTGCCCCCTAAAATCGGGGTCGCCCCACGGTGTCCGGGGTATCTCCTGCCCCGCCAGCGGCGCCGGCGCGAGCCAGACGAGCGCGATCAACAACGCCATTGCACTCCGCATCTTCAACCTCCTGGCACTCCAGGCTATAGCTTACCGCACCACCGTCCATCCTCATCACGAACCGGAGGCCGGGTTGCGGAATACGACGATGCGGTTCGTGTTGGTGCCCTTGCGGTTGTTCGACACGCCCCAGCAGTTGGCCGTCTTCGTGAACGCCTGGTCGTTGATGACGACCGCCATCGGCTCGAG
Source organism: Vicinamibacterales bacterium (assembly GCA_965222265.1). GTDB lineage: Bacteria > Acidobacteriota > Vicinamibacteria > Vicinamibacterales > UBA8438 > JAAXGX01. The sequence goes on along the minus strand of CBDCTP010000003.1, from coordinate 814,607 downwards.
TCCCGCGGACGCGCCGCAGGGAATCACCGCCTCCTCGAGCCTGAGCGTGCCGCCCTTGACCTCGCCCACCTCGAACGCCACGTGGCCGCCGGGCCGCAGCACGCGGAACAGCTCGCGGAAGACGGCAGCCATCGCCGCCTGCCACGCCTCGAGGCGGCGGGCCATGGTGATCTCCACCGCACCCGGGTCGATGCCGCAGAACCAGCACCGCAGCCAGTTGTCCGCCGCGTAGTTGACCACGTTCAGGAAGGGCGGCGAGGTCACCACGAGCGCTACCGACGACGACGCGATCTCGGGGGTGCGGTCCGCCGTCTGCGTCAGGAGTTGCGCGCCGGGCCCGCGCCGCACCAGACGCCGCCGCACGGCCGCGTCGCAGTCCCTGATCAGCGACCGCGTCTTCTTGAGAATGATCCGCTGCACGTCGCGCGGCTCCGGCGCCTGCTGCCGGCGCGCGTTGATCTTGCGCTGGGTCGCGACCGAGACGGCCTGGTTGGGCGGCATGGTGTAGACGGAGAAGAACCCCGGCGAATGACCCGTCAGCCGGTTCACGGCCACCATCTCGATCCACTCGTCCACACCGTCCAGCGCGCCGGCGGCGCGCCGGCGGCCCAGGTAAGACCGCAGGCCGCAGATGTCCCGCAGCGTGTCCGGGTGGTAGAAGACGTGCAGATCCTCGGGTGGATCCTCGCCCGGAACCCATTCGATGACGCTCAGGCGGTACTGCACCTGCTCCAGGCTGGGCGGCGCCAGCCGGGGCTTGACCAGCACCCGGCTGAGCGGGTTGACGTCGCAGCCGGCAACGGCGCGGTCGAGCAGCGCCGCCTCGATCGCCGTCGTGCCCCGCCCCATGAACGGGTCGTAGACGAGGTCGCCCGGACGGGTCAGGCGCTCGACGAAGAAATCGACCAGTTGCGGCTTGAAGCACGCGCGGTACGAGATCTCGTGCAGGCCGTTGCCGGCCCGCTGCCGGCTGGTCCAGAACTCGTTCGTGAAGGTGTCGACCTGCAGCGGCCGGCCGGCGTACTCCGCGCCGGTGCTGCCGCGCTCCGTCGGCCTGCCCTGCCAGGCGAAGCGCGCGACCGCATCCCCGAACGCCGGGCCGGCGGCGGCGGGCGGCGCGGGCGGGAGGTCGTCGAGGAGCGACAGTTGCGCGTGGCGCATCCGCCGCTCAGAACACGGCGATCGGATTGACCGGAGAACCGGCGCCGCGCTCCACGCGCAGCGGCTCGACGGTCAGCATGAACTCCCAGCGGTTCAGCCGCGCGGCCGTCTCGGCCAGCTCGTGCAGCGCGAGGTTGTCGAGCAGGTTCATGCCGAGCGCGACGATGGTGAACGTGTGGATCGGGATGGCGACGCCCGGGATGTTGCCGCCCTCCTGCGGGATGTCGGCGCCGAGCAGCGCGATGTCGCGCTCCCGGAAGAACGGGATCAGCGCGGGATCGTAGCCCGCGGCGCCGAAGTTGGCCGGATCCGGTTCGACGCCCGGCCGCTTCGTCCGCAGCAGCAGCGCGTCGCCGGAGGAGATCGTGATGCCGGTCCGCTGCTCCCACTCCTCGATGTGGCTCGGCAGAATGCGCGTCTCCGGGATGTCGAGCAGGACGCCGCGGGTGACGATGCCGCCCTGGGCCGTGGTGATGGCCAGCTTCGAGCACCCGCCGTCCTCGGTCACCACCTCGGCGAAGTCGAAGCCGTTGTACAGCTTGCCGTTGTACGACACGTGGCAGAGCGCGTCGATGTGCGACAGGTTCAGGCCGTGGTAGGCAATCTCCTGGCGCTCGAACAGGAAGGCGCCCTGCACGAGGAAGCGGTTGGTCAGAGCGCCCATGGTATTGATGGGCCGCGCAGCCTCGCCCGCCTGCCGCCCGATGGGGTGGGCGAGCGAGACGGTCTCCCCCGTCTGCACGAGCGCGCCCGCCTGCGCCGCCTTCTCCGCGGTGATCAGGTTCAGCACGCCGCGCTCGTCATCCTCGCCCCAGCGGCCCCAGTTCGACAGCTCGTCCATCCACGCGTCGAACTGCTCCCTGGTGACCTCGCTCAGGTTGGCCTCCTGCGCGCCGACCTGCCGGCCGTCGCTTCCCGGGCCGCCCCACGACGACAACAGCGCAATCCCCACCACGACCCCCAGCGTCCGCTTCATGAAGTTCTCCTTGAGCACGAGCCGTGCAAGCCCGCCGCCGTTTGTTCAATCAGGGGAGCGCGTACGCCAGCAGGGTGTCGCTGGCGACCACCGCGACGTACTGCCGGCCGTCCGCGCCCAGGTAGGTGAGCGGGTTGGCGTTGCCGTGCTGCGGGAGCGTCGTCTCCCACAGCGCGCGGCCCGTCGCCGCCTCGAAGGCCCGGAAACGGTTGTCGTCGGTCGCGGCGACGAACAGGACGCCGCCAGCGGTGACGATGCCGGCCGCGCGGGCCGGCCGGCCGGTGTTCCGAGTCTCGGCCGGCAACTGGTCGGTGACGCCGAGCGGCTGGCGCCAGGCGATGTCGCCCGTCGCCGCGTGCACGGCGATCAGCTCGCCCCAGGGCGGCTTCTGGCAGGGCAGCCGCGGGCCGTCGCCGACGGCCACGTCGAAGCTCTGGGGACGCGGCGTGACCTTCTCGTACGGCAGCAGGGCGTCCGCGCCGGCCTCCACCATCCAGCCCAGCGCGCCGACGTTCTGCGTCACGACGAACAGCAGGTCGGCGTTGGGATCGAACGCGACGCCGCCCCAGTTGGGCCCGCCGACCCCGCCCGGGAAGTTGAGGGTGGTCCGCGGCGGCCCGTCGGCCGGCCGGTAGACCCAGGGGGTGAACGGCCCCGCGCTGTGGATCTCGCCCAGCGACTCGACCAGCGCCGCGCAGGCCGCCGCGTGCTCGGCCGAGGTGTCGGCCGCCGTCACGAGGTCGGCCGGCGCGTAGGCGACGCGGCCCATCGGCGGCGGCTTGACCGGAAACGGCTGGGTCGGGTACGCGGCTTCGCCCGGGACGTCGCTGGCGGGAACCGCGCGCTCCTCGACCCCGAAGACCGGCGCGCCGGTCTCGCGATCGAGGATGTACAGGTAGCCGGACTTGGTCGTCACGCCCAGCGCGGGGATGGTGAGGCCATCCCGCTCGATGTCGAACAGCACCGGCGGCGCCGGCGGGTCGGCGTCCCACAGGTCGTGGCGGATCGTCTGGAAGTGCCAGCGGTACTCGCCGCTGTCGACGTCGACGGCGACCAGCGCGTTGCCGAACAGGTTCGCGCCCGGCCGGTCGCCGCCGTAGGCGCCCGGGATGGGCGAGGCCAGCGGCAGGTACAGCAGCCCGCGCTCCGCGTCCACCGTGAAGTAGAACGGCCAGGCGTTGGCGCCGAGCCGCCCGCGCCAGCTGTCGCCCTCCCAGGTGTCGTGTCCCACGGTGCCGGGCTGCGCGACCGAGCTGAACTCCCAGAGGCTGGCGCCCGTGCGTGCGTCGTAGGCCCGCGCGTTCCCGATGCCGCCGATCGCGCCGGGCGGCGTGTTCGCCCCCACGACGACGACGTTGCCGAGGACGAGCGGCACCGAGTTGTACGGCACCCCCAGCCCGATGACGCCGTTGTCGCCGAAGCCGGCAGCGGGCGCTCCCGTCTCGGCCTCGACGGCGTGCAGCCGCTCGCCCGACGTGAACAGGATGCGCGGCGGCGAGCCGCTCCCCCCGGGCCAGTACGCCACGCCGCGCCGGGACGGCGCGGCCCCCGACACCGGACGCCGCCACAACTCGCGGCCGGTGGCCGGATCGAGCGCGACGACGCGATCGGCCCCCGGCACGTACATGACGCCGTCGACGACGATGGGGGTGGCCTGCGAGCGCGGGCCGCGGGCCTCCGGGTCGGCAGCCCCTTCCGCCAGCAGCGAGTAGCTCCAGGCCTGCGCCAGGGTCGCCGCGTTGCCGGTGGTGACCTGCGCCAGCGGCGAGTAGCCGGTCCCGGCCGTATCGCCGCGATACATCGCCCACTCGGCGCCGTCCGCCGCAACGCCCGCCTCCTGCGCCCCGGCCTGGGCCACCGCCCACGCCAGCAGCGCCACGCTCGCGACGCCCACGACCTGCCGCACCGGATACCTCATTTCCTGCCTGGCCCTCAGCGACTGCGGCGAGCCGCCTCTTCGGCCGCCTGCTCGGGAGTCAGCACGTTCGACTCGGGGTTGTCCCGCGCCCCGGCCAGGATGTTGTAGATGCCGTAGTTCCCCTCGTGGCAGGCGTACTCGTACAGGGGTAGCGCGTTGCGCTGCATCGGGAGCTGGTAGGTCCACGGCCGGGTCCAGACGGCTGGGTCGTCGACGGTCACCTCGTACAGCAGGACGTCCGGAGACACGAGCGTGAACCGCTCCTCCAGGTGGAGGCTCCGTCCGGTCAGCCCGCTCTGGAACGCCGTCTCGCGCAGGAAGTTGGTGGTCTCGACCACCAGCGTGTCACCCTCCCAGCGGCCGCGCGAATCGCCCACCCACTGCGGAATGGCGCCGTGCGGGCGCCCGTCCAGCGGGACGATGCGGGCGTTGTGGATCATCTCGTTGTAGATGACCACGTTGTCGGGCGTCTGCAGGAGCTGGACGTTCTGGTTGTAGCCGCCGGGCGTCATCGGCGGGCCCGAGTTGAACCCGAGGATGCAGCGCACCTGCACGCCGCCCGGGCCGAGGTCCTCGACGAAGCCGCCCGGCGTCGGCGTATGCCGGCGCAGGCCGCGCCCCGCCTCGGTGCCGGCGGCATAGCGCGCCGCCGCCGGCGGCGTCTTGGCCGGAATGCGCCCATCCGGCGGATCCACCACGAGCGACGTCCGCTGCGTGTCGATGACGGTCGTGCCCGGATCGAACCAGAACTGGTTGTAGTTGCCGACCGTGTCGAACGGGGTCTCGCCGTCGCGAGCAGCCTGCGCCGCCTCGGTCTGCGCCTCGAGCCGGGCCGCCTCCGCGTCGGACAGCACATCCGTGCCGGCCAGATCCGCCGGGCGCTCCATCGGCGTGATGGTGCGGAAGTCCCAGATCCCCTGCAGGTCCGGCGCGCCCCACGCGGTGCGCGGCGGCGTCCAGTCCTCGGTCTGGGCGGCGGCGGACGTCGCCAGCAGCAGGCCGGCCACGAACGCCGTCGTGATCGCGAGCGAGCGTGTGCGCCATCGATAACTCATCCGGGCCCCCCTCTCGATGGAACGCGCCGGGTCCGCGACCGCCTACCTGGCGGCCGCCGCCTCCGCGCCCCGCTCCGCCTCACGCGCGCCCGACAGCATGTTGTAGAGCCCGTAGTTGCCCTCGTGGCAGGCGTACTCGTACATCGGCTGGTCGTTGTGCTGCATCGGGATCTGGTAGGTCCAGGCCTCGGTCCAGACCGTCGGATCGTCGATGGTGGCCTCGTACATCAGCGTGTTCGCCGACGCGCGCGTGAAGCGCTCGGTCAGATGCAGGTGCCGGTCGCTGCTGCCGCGCCGGAACCCGGTCTCACGGAGGAAGTTGGTAGTCTCCACCACCAGCGTGTCACCGTCCCAATAGCCGCGCGAGTCGCCCGTCCACTGGCGGATGTCCCGACTCACATGCGGGCGCCCGTCCAGCGGCACGATGCGGGCATTGTGCACCATCTCGTTGAGCAGCACCACGTGGTCCTCGGTCTGAAACAGCTGCACGTTCTGGTTGTAGCCACCGGGCGTCATCGGCGGGCCCGAGTTGAAGCCTACGATGCAGCGCACCTGCAGTGCGTCCGGCCCCATGTCCTCGACCCAGCCGCCCGGGGTGAGGTCGTGCATCAGCAGGCCGCGCCGGACGCGCTCGAGCTCCGCGCGCTTCCGTGCCGCGGCGGTGGTCAGCGCTGGGATGCGGCCGCTGGGCGGGTCGACCACGAGCGACGAGCGCCGCGTCTCGACCGCGGTGCTGCCCGGATCGAACCAGAACTGGTTGTAGTTGCCGACCACGTCGGCGGGCTCCTGGTCGTCGCGCACCGCGAACTCGGCCAGCCGCCGCGCCTCGAACTCGGCGACCTCCTCGGCGCTGAGGACTTCCCGGCCCTCGAGCTCGGCCGGGCGTTCGAACGGCGTCAACGTCCGGAAGTCCCAGACGCCCTGCAGATCCGGCGCGCCCCACGAGGTGCGCGGCGGCTCATAGTCCTCGGCCTGGGCGGCCGCGGAAACCGGTGTGAACAACAGGCCGGCGACGACCATCGTCGCCAGCAACCGTACGAGCGCGAGAGATCGCTGCTGCATCTGGAGCCTCCTCGGACTTCTTCCTGCTTCTTGCTGCGTCGAATCCCCAATTACTGTTGCTGCTGCTGGCCGGCGGCCTCGCGCTCCTCGGCGCGCGCACCCGACAGGATGTTCGGCAACGCGTAGTTGCCCTCGTGGCACGCGTACTCGAACACGGTCTGGTCCAACGGCGCCATCGGCACGGAGACCGTCCACGGCTCGGTCCACACGGTCGGGTCCGTCACCGTGATCTCGTAGTCGATCGTGTCGGCGTCGACGCGCGTCAGGCGCTCGACCACGCGCAGATGCTCGGAGCCGCCGAAGACCGTGCCGCCCCGGCCCAGGATCTTGTCGTTGAAGTTCGTGGTCTCGATGACCAGCGTATCGCCGTCCCAGTGACCGCGCGAGTCGCCCAGCCACTGCCGCAGATCCGGCGCCAGATGCGCGCGTCCGTCCAGCGGGACGATGCGCGCGTCGTGAATCATCTCGACGAGGATAACCACGTAGTCCTCAGTCTGCACTATCTGGTAGTTGTGGTTGTAGAAGCCGGGCATCATGGCGCCGGGCAACCCGCGCGTTATGCAGCGGTCGAGCTTGTTGAAGTCCAGCCAGGAGTCGAAGCGGGTCGCGATGTAGGAATCGGTCCGCTGGCTCTGCCGGTGCTGCTCCGGTCCGGTCAGCGCGGGCAACCGGCCGTTCGGCGGATCGATGACCAGCGACGTCCGGCGATTGAGGCTGCCCCGCTCCATCCAGAACTCGTTGTACGCGCCGGTCTCGGTCCGCGGGCGGTTGTCGCAGGCTCGAGCGCTCCGCAACCACTCCTTCGCGCACGGCCAGCTCTTCCAGCGTCAGGAACTCGCGGTCGGCGAGGTCCGTGGGACGCTGCAGCGGCGTCCTGGTAGCGTTCGTCCAGGCACCCTCCAGCGACGGCGCGCCCCAGGGCGTGCGGGGCACCTCCTGTCCGCTGGCCGGCGCGGTTACGAGCAGCGCGAGCAAGGCGACGAGCGGCAATGCGATCGACAGTCGATATTTCATTGAGGGCACTCCTGACAGTTCGGCGGCCAGTCTACCACTTTTGCGCCGCGGGGCGGGGCGCCGATCGACGCGTCACCGTGCTAGGATCACCGTGCATTATCAGCCACGATGAGAAACTTCGCTGTCCGCGCCGCGGACGGTGTATAAGAGAGGTTCGCATCCCGGCGTCAGAGGAAGGAACAGGAGAATGATGACCCGAAGCCATCATATTGCGGCTGTCGCCAGCGTCGCCCTGGCGCTCGCGCTCACGGCGCCGGCCACGTCGGCGAACGAGTCCGACTGGTCTCCCGGGCCGGCGGCGTGGGCCGAGGACCTGACGCCAATCACGGCCGCCGACTGGAACTACGACCGCGCCGAGCACCTGCTGGAGCGCGCCGGCTTCGGCGGCACGCCGGAAGACATCGAGAAGCTGGCGGCGATGACGCCCGAGGAGGCGGTCCGCTCGCTCGTCTACTACGACGACATCCCCAACGACCACCTGCAGCCGTTCGAGCACTCGGGGCTCTGGGACGACACGCTGATGCACTTCCCGCCCAGCCGCCCGGCGGCCACCGAGATGGCGGCGCGGCGCGGCGCGGGCATGGGCGTGCGGGTCAAGCCCGACTCCATCAACCGCCACATGCAGCCCGTTTCGGACCGCTTCTTCTACTGGCTGCGCGCCACGCGCCTCGAGACCCGCCGGGTCGGCTACTGGTGGGCGGAGCGGATGCTCGACACGCACCGCCCGCTGGAAGAGAAGATGGCCCTGTTCTGGCACGGGCACTTCGCGACGGCGGAGAACAAGGTCCGCGACTACCGCAAGATGCTCGTGCAGATCGAGACCTTCGAGCGCCATGCCACGGGCAACTTCGGCGACCTGGCGGTGGCCGTCGCGCAGGACCCGGCGATGCTCTACTACCTCGACGCCGGGGTGAACGTGAAGGGCGCGGCCAACGAGAACTTCGCGCGCGAGGTGATGGAGCTGTTCACGATGGGCGTGGGCAACTACTCGGAGCTGGACGTGCGCGAGGCGGCGCGGGCCTTCACCGGGTGGAACTTCGAGAACCTCGACTTCGTGGTGCACCCGGCGCTGCACGACGACGGCGAGAAGACGTTCCTGGGCCGCACGGGCAACTTCGACGGCGTGGACGTGCTCGACATCATCCTCGAGCAGCCGGTGACGGCGGAGTACATCGCGGCGAAGGTCTACCGCTTCTTCGTGCGCGAGGAGGTTTCGCCGGCGCTGCAGGCCGAGCTGGGAACGATCCTTCGGGACAACAACTACGAGCTGCGGCCGCTGCTGGCGGCGATCTTCGGCTCGCGCGACTTCTACAGCGCGGCGAGCTACGGAGCGCACATCAAGGGTCCGGTCGCGCACGTGATCACGCTGCTCAAGCACCTGGGGGCGGAGGACGTGCCGGGCGTTCCGGACTTCAACCAGACGACGGTCGCGCTGGGGCAGCACCTGTTGAACCCGCCGTCGGTGGCGGGCTGGGCGCAGGGCCGGTCGTGGATCACGCCGGCGCTGATTCAGGAGCGGGGCAACGTCGCGTTCGACTACCTGTTCCCGAACATCACCGACTTCCGTGATCCGAACAACCTGTACGCCACGGCGCGCGAGGTCGGCGACCGGCTGCGGCGCGGCTACGACTACCTGTCGGCCACCGCGCTCGACGACCCCGGCATGATGTCGATGTTCGACATCGTCGCCCGGGAGCGGGACGAGATGTTCAACACGCGCATCTCCACCTTCATCGGCTACGACCGCGCCATGCGGAAGCTGATCCCGACGCCGCGGGGCGCCGCCCAGATCGACCTCACGCAGATGATCCTGGACTCGGGGTCGAGCACCACCGGCGAGGCGGTGGACTATCTGCTGGCGCGGTTCCTGCGGGTGCCGGCGGCGCCGGAAATACGCGACGCGCTGGTGGAGCTGCTGGACGGCGAGCTGGGCACGTCGGACATCGCGCGCGCCCGGACCTACATGGAGAATCCGCTGCGCATGGTGAGCCACCTCATCATGAGCACGCCGGAGTATCAGATCAACTAGCGGTCGGCGAGCAGCCCGGAAAGGTGACAGAACGATGACGAGCAGAAGCAGGAAGTTGTTCGACGAATCCGGCGTGTCGCGGCGTCAGGCGCTCAAGATCGGCGCCCAGGGCATCGCCCTCGGGCTGCTGGGCAGCGGGGTAAGCCCGCTCCCGCCGCTGTTCGGCGCGACCTCGAAGGCGGTCGCCGCCACACCCGGCAAGATTCTCGTCGTGTTCGAGTGGTTCGGCGGCTACGACGGCCTCAGCACCTTCGTGCCGTACAGCAACGACGAGCTGTACCGCCGGCGCCCGACCATCGGCGTCCGCGAGAAAGACATCATCAAGGTGAACGAGCACTTCGGCTTCCAGAAGTCGATGCTCGGCATGCATCGCATGTGGGACGAGGGCAACGCGGCCGTCATCCACGGCTGCGGCTACGACCAGCCGTCGTTCTCGCACTTCACCTCCGCCTCGTACTGGCACACCGGCGCCCCCAACAGCGGCGAGGAGTACGGCTGGTACGGGCGCACGGCCGACGCGCTCGACCCGCACGGGACGCCGAACTACCTCGTCAACATCTCCCCCACGCAGACGCTGGCGGTGCGGGCGCGCGAGCACGTGCCGGTGGTCTTCGACGACCCGTCCGCGTTCACGCGCTCGGTGTTCTACCCGCAGCGGCCCTACATCGAGAACCTCGACAAGGGGCAGACTGCCCGCGGCGACGTGCACCGCTTCCTGCTCGACGTGAACCGCAGCGCCCGCGACGCGTCGGCGCTCGTGACCCAGGCGTGGAAGAACTACGGCGGCACGCGGGCGAACAACGTGCGCCTCATGGACCTCGACAAGGTCGTCGCGCTGATCGAGAACGACTTCCCGGCGCGGCTGTACTACGTGCGGCTGCAGAACAGCCTGTTCGACACCCACGTCAACCAGGAGAGCCCGCACAACCGCCAGGTGCAGTACTGCTCGGACGCGGTCTGGGGCTTCTTCGAGGAGATGAAGCGGATCGGCAAGCAGGACGAGGTGGCCATCTTCGTGCACAGCGAGTTCGGCCGGCGCGTGCCGGAGAACACCAGCCTGGGCACGGACCACGGCACGGCGAACGTCGCCTTCGTGCTCGGCGGCGGCGTCAAGGGCGGCCAGTACGGCACGCCGGTCAGCCTGACCGATCTGGTGCACGGCGACAACCTGCAGTACACCACCGACTTCCGCAACGTCTACGCCACGCTGATCGAGGAATTCCTGGGCTACAAGCAGTCCGAGAAGATCCTGGGCGGCAAGTTCGACACCTTCGGCATGTTCGCGTAGAGGCGTGTCGAAGCAAGGGAGGTTTGCTATGCGTTACCGATCCTTCGTGATGGTGGTAGCAGTCGCGGCGGCGGGGGCCCTGCTCGTGCCGGCCAGCGCGGGAGCGCAGACGGCCGAGACGCCGCGCACGGCGTGGGACGCGCCCGACCTGCAGGGCGTGTGGGACTTCCGCAGCCTCACGCCGATGGAGCGCCCCAGCGAGCTGGCGGACCAGGAGGTGTTCACCAGCGAGCAGGCGGCGAGCTTCTCGGAGGAGATTCTCCAGGAGCGGAGCCGCGACCAGGAGGACGCCGAGGCGGCGGCCGCGGCGGGCCGGGTGGTAGCGTACAACGACTTCTGGTTCGACTGGGGCTCGTCGGTCACGACCGACCGCACGTCGCTGATCGTGGAGCCGCGTGACGGGCGGATCCCTGCCCTGACGGCGGCCGCCGACCGGCGGGTCGCGGCCCGCGAGGCAGCCCGCGCAGGCGTCGGCCGCGACGAGGTGGCGCCGGGCGGCTGGATCAACGAGCTCAGCCCGTCGGTGCGGTGCATCACGGGGTTCAACCAGGGACCGCCGATGACGCCGAGCGCCTACAACAACAACATGCAGTTGTTCCAGACCGAGGACCACGTCGTGATCCTCAACGAGATGGTCCACGACGCGCGCATCGTCCCGCTGGACGGGCGCCCGCACCTCCCCGCGGATCTGCGGCAGTGGATCGGCAGCTCGCGCGGCCACTGGGACGGCGACACGCTGGTGGTCGAGACCATCAACCGCCGCGACGAGTCCTTCCGGGACTCCACCCGGTACCTGCATTTGACGGAGCGCTTCACCCGCGCCGACGCGAACACGCTGGTCTACGAGGTGACCCTCGAGGATCCGACCACGTGGACCCAGCCGTGGACCTTCGTTGTGCCGATGGTCCGCAACGCGGGCGAGGTGTACGAGTACGCCTGCCACGAGGGCAACTACTACATGGCGAACATGCTCCGCAACATACGCGCCGAGGAGGCGGCGGCCGCGAAGTAGGAGTCGCCACGCGCCGGCTGTCCCGCACCTGATCGCCGCGCCGCCGCCGGCGGCGCGGCGTCCCCGCACCTATCGGACTCGCTCGGATCAGACAGGGAGGTTTGCAATGCGTTGCCGATCCTTCGCGATGGCGGCAGCAGTCGCGGCGGCGGGGGCCCTGCTCGTCCCGGTCGCCGCAGGAGCGCAGACGGGCGAGACCCCGCGCACGCCGTGGGGCGCGCCCGACCTGCAGGGCGTGTGGGACTTCCGGAGCCTCACGCCGATGGAGCGCCCCGCCGAGCTGGCGGACCAGGAGGTGTTCACCGCCGAGGAGGCGGCCAGCTTCTCCGAGGAGGTCATCCGCGAGCAGAGCCGCGACGAGGCGGACGTCGAGGCGCAGGCCGCGACGGGCCGCGTGGTGCCGTACAACGACTTCTGGTTCGACTGGGGGTCGTCCGTCACGACCGACCGCACGTCGCTGATCGTGGACCCGCCCGACGGGCGGATTCCCGCCCTGACGGCGGCCGCCGAGCGGCGGCGCGCGGCCCGCGAGGCGGCCCGCGCGGGCGTCGGCCGCGACGAGGTGGCGCCGGGCGGCTGGATCGACGAGCTCAGCCCGCCGGTGCGCTGCATCACGGGGTTCAACCAGGGACCGCCGATGACGCCGAGCGCCTACAACAACAACATGCAGTTGTTCCAGACCGAGGACCACGTCGTGATCCTCAACGAGATGGTCCACGACGCGCGCATCGTCCCGCTGGACGGGCGACCGCAGCTCCCGACGGACCTGCGGCAGTGGATCGGCAGCTCGCGCGGCCACTGGGACGGCGACACGTTGGTCGTCGAGACCATCAACCGCCGCGATGAGTCGTTCCGCGGCTCCACCCGGCACTTGCGCCTGACCGAGCGCTTCACCCGCGCCGACGAGAACACGCTGGTCTACGAGGTGACCCTCGAGGATCCGACCACATGGACCCGGCCGTGGACCTTCGTGGTGCCGATGGTCCGGAACGCGGGGGAGGTGTACGAGTACGCCTGCCACGAGGGCAACTACTACATGGCGAACATGCTCCGCGCCATGCGCGCCGAGGAGCAGGCGGCGGCGAAGTAGCCGACCGCCGACCATCCCGCACCGTCCGACGACAGGAGGTCTTCCATGGGTCGAGTGATTCGCACGGCGGTGCTGCTGATGATCGTGTCGGGGATGTCGGGCGCCGGGACGGCCGTCCCGGCCCAGGCCCAGGAGGCGGAGATCTCGCTCGAGGGCGTCGTCGACCTGCACTTCCACACCGGACCCGATTCGCGCCCGCGGTCGGTGGACGACATCGAGGCGTCGCGCCTGGCCGCGGAAGCCGGCCTGCGCGCCGTCCTGCTGAAGAACCACTTCACGATGACCGCCGACCGGGCGGCGCTGGCGATGGGCCAGGTCGACGGCCTGGAGATCTTCGGCGGGCTCGTCCTCAACCGGGCGGTCGGCGGCATCAACCCGGAGGCGGTCCGGCAGATGGCCGCCTTCTCCGGAGGCCGCGGGAAGGTCGTCTGGCTACCAACCTTCGACGCCGAGCACGCCGTCACGCGGGCGGGTGGCGACGCCTTCGTCTCGGTCCTGGAGGACGGCGAGCCGGTGCCGGCCGTGCTGGAGGTCTTCCAGCTCCTCGCCGAGCACGACCTGACGCTCGCGATGGGCCACTCGTCGCCGGGCGAGGTGCTGCGCCTGCTCCCGGAAGCCAAGCGCCTCGGCGTGCCCCGGATTCTCGTCACGCACGTCTTCGGTCAGGACGCCACCCGCGAGCAGATGCGGCAGATGGCCGACGAGGGCGCCATCATGGAGATCGACTGGCTGGCCGCGTACTCCGGCAGCCGGACCATCGAGGAGTACGTCGCGGCCATCCGCGACCTGGGCGCGGAAGCCTTCTTCATGTCGTCGGACCTCGGGCAGGAAGGCAACCCGGTGCACCCCGACGGCCTGCGCGACTACATTCGCGCCATGCTCGACGCCGGTATCACCGAGGCGGAGATCGACATCATGGCCCGGCAGAACCCCGCCCGTCTGCTGGGGCTGGATCCCTGATAGGCAGCCGGCGTGCTGCGCGCCCGCAGCACGCCGGCCCGCTCTTCCTAGTACCCCTCCAGCACCGGGAACAGCTCGTCGTCCGGAAGCGGCTGCACGCCGAGGGCGTTGAGCGTCATCGACACCTTGCGGTAGCGCGACGCCGTTGCGGCGATGCTGATCATCTGGTGCGTGTCGTAGCGCGTGGCGAGGTCGTCCCAGGTCTCGTTCGAGATGATCGAGTCGCGGAACATCTCGTTCGCGGCGTCGATGAGCGCCAGCTCGTTCGCGCCCCAGCCCGAGGCGTCACCACCCTGCGCGATCCAGAGTGGCTCGAGGCCGTGGTCGCGCGCGCGGCCGACGCTGCCCACGTGCTTCGCCCATTCGTAGACGGCCTGGCAGTTCCAGCCCATCCGCAGGATGAGGAGCTCGCGGTCGTGCGGCGTGAGCCGTGACTTCTCGGGGTCGAGGATGTAGCGCGGGTTCTCGTTCCAGCGCGCCGCGATGTCGGGGTGGCGCGCCAGGGTGCGGGTCACGCGCAGCCCGTCGCCCTCCACGGGCTCGACGCGGGGCGTGGTGAGCGGCGGATCGGGATCGGGCACGACCACGGTGTAGCCGACGTCGTTGGTCGGGATGAGCGACGTGGCGTCGTCGTCCGGCTGGACGCCGAGGGAGTTGAACAGGATGGACTGCGCGGTAATCTCGTTGACCGTGACGACCGCGTCCATCAGGTTGTGCCGGTCGTACTCTGCAGCGAGCAGCTCCCAGGTCGCGTCGGTCACCGACGAGTTGCGGAAGAGCTGGTCCGCCAGCCCGATGAGCGCCTCCTCGAAGGGACTCCAACCGACCGAGTTCGGCGAGATGGGCCCCTGCGCGACGCGCAGCACCTCCTCGGGCGTCAGGCCGGCCGCGGCGGCCCGGGTCGCGTGCGTGGCCCACAGGTTGCCGTTCTGCGTCAGCCAGGCGCTGCGCAGGATCAGCAGCGTCCGGTGGCGGGCCGACAGGGTGGAATCGTGCGAGACGTAGTTCAGCACCGGAAACACGCGGTCGGCCAGGGCCGGCACGCGCATCAGCGTGCGCAGGGCGTTGCCGGGATTGCCGTCCGGCGCGTAGCGCGCCACCAGGGCGCGGTGCTCGTCGGTCCACTCCGACTCGGGTAGCGGCGGCACGCGCGGCTCGGCCAGCCGGCGGGCCGGGATGACGCTGCCCGGCGCTCCGGTGATGGCCCGGGCCGGCTCGATCCGCAGCAGCACCCCGTCTTCCTCCTCGGTCAGGACGTACAGGTAGCCGTCGGGTCCCTGCCGGACGTCGCGAACGCGCTGCCTGAGCTCGGCCAGCAGCCACTCGCGCCGCACCTCCTGCCCGCGCCGGTTGAAGACGATCCGCTCGAGGTGGCCGGTGTGCTGCATGCGGCCGACCATCATCGAGCCGACGAACAGGTTGCCCTGCCAGGCCGGGAAGTGCTCGCCCGTGTAGAAGGTCAGCCCGGACGGCGCGATCGACGGCCACCAGATGACTTCCGGGCCGACGAACTCCTCCAGCCAGGGCGTGTCGGTCACCGGGAGCCCCGAGTACTGCCGGCTGTACGACGCGGTCGGCCAGCCGTAGTTGGCGCCCGCCGCGATGACGTTGGCCTCGTCGCCCCCCTGCGGGCCGTTCTCGGTCGCCCACAGCTCGTCGTCGGCGGGGTTGAAGACCAGGCCGATCTGGTTGCGGTGCCCCAGCGAGTAGATCTCCGGCAGGTAGCCCTCGCGTCCGACGAACGGGTTGTCGTCCGGAGCCGTACCGTCGTCGTTCAGCCGCAGCACCTTGCCGAAGTGCGTGCTCGGGTCCTGGGCGTACTGCCCGGTCTGGGCGAACTGGAACGCCCCGCCGACCGTCATGTACAGCTTGCCGTCCGGCCCGAACACGAGCCGCGACGCCGCGATGCCGCCGCCCCAGCCGTCGGCCTCGAAGATGTCGCGGACCTCGGTCAGCGCGCCGGCGTCGAGACGCCCGCGGGCCAGCGCCACGGTCGCGCCGGCCCGGCCGTCACGCTCGCGCGCCTTGGAGTAGGTGAGATAGACCAGGCTGTCGTCCTCCGGGTGCAGGGCGACGTCCATCAGCCCGGAGAGCCGCACGCCCTTGTACACGTCGGGCACGCCCGGCACGGGCCGCTCGAGGAGCTGGCCGCCGCGGACCACGCGCAGCTGACCCAGGTTGCGCTCGGTCACCAGGATGTCCCCGTTCCGCCGGAACGCGAAGCTCCACGGATGGGAGAATCCCGAGGCGACCGGCACGACGCGAATGCGGGGCTGCTCGGCGGTGTACAGGACCACCGGCCGGTCGGGCGGCGGCAGGCCGGGCACGCCGCGCAGCGACGTCGCGCCCTGCGCGTTCTGGGCGGCTGCCGGCGCCCCGGCCGCAAGGGTCAGGAGCACAACGGCCATGACGACGTGGAACAGCTTGTTCATCGTTCCTCCACGGTTGGGCGGAAAAGCGCCCGCCAATCTATCACAACGCCAGGCCGCCGCTGCTCTGCACGACCTGGCCCGTAATCCAGGCCGCGTTGTCGCTGGCGAGAAAGAGCACCGCCTCGGCCACGTCCTCGGGCGTGCCGGCCCGGCGCAACGGCGTCCGCCGGGCCGTCTGCTCTATCGCGGCCGCGTCCATGAACTCGTGCGCCATGTCCGTGATGGTCAGGCCGGGCGCCACGACGTTGACGCGCACGCCGGCCGGCCCGACCTCGACTGCCAGCGCCCGGGTGATCTGCTCGAGCGCCGCCTTCGTGCCGCCGTAGGCCGCCATGCCGGGCGCGGCCCCGCGCGCCGTGACCGACGTGACGTTGACGATGCACCCGCGCCGCGCGATCAGATGCGGGAGCGCCTCGCGCATCGCCACCAGCGGCCCCATGACGTTGATGTCGAGCATGGCCCGCATGGCGCCGTCGGACAGATCCGACAGCGGTCCCATGTGGCTCAGCCCGGCGTTGTTGACGAGGATGTCCAGGCCGCCGAGCTGCTCGACGGTGAACGCCACCGCGCGCTGCAGGTCGCCGCTCTGCGCGACGTCGGCCTGCGTGAAGCGGATGCGGTCCGGCCGCGTCTCCGCGAGCTCTCGAAGCGGCTCGAGCCGCCGGCCCACGACCACGACCGACCCGCCCTCGTCGGCGATGCCCGCCGCGACGGCCCGGCCGATGCCGGTGCCGCCGCCCGTGACGAGCGCCGCCTTGTCGTCGAAACGTCCCATCTTCCTTCAGACGGGGCTGCGCCCCGAACCCCCGGCGTCCGCTTGCGGGGACCCCTGCGCCCCGCGCCGCTCCCGCCGAGGCGCGCCGTGCGCAGCTTCCATCAGACGGGGCTCCGCCCCGAACCCCCGGCGTCCGCTTGCGGGGACCCCTGCGCCCCGCGCCGCTCCCGCCGAGGCGCGCCGTGCGCGCCTTGGGAGTCCGCGCCGTTCTACGGCGCAGACTCCTGACCTGCAGTTGTGGCCGACTTCAGCTCAGTCGGACGGCGCGGTCGGCAGGCCGTGCTTGCCGAGGAACGCGCGGATGGCGGCGTAAATGCGCTGGTTCTCGTCCGCGGAGAACCCGCCGTGCCCGCCGCCCTCGATGGTCACCAGCTCGTTCGGCACACCCGCTTCGTCGAGCGCCTCGTGCAGGCGCGTCCCGTGGTCGTAGGGCACGATGGCGTCGGCGTCGCCGTGGATGGTGAGGATTGGCGGCAGGTCACCGCGCACGTACGTCGTCGGCGACACCTGCTTCGCCACCTCGTCGCGGTCGCTGCGGCTGCCGAGCCAGGCCTCGGTGAACCCCCCGGAGGCCCCGGGCGGCCGGTGGGCCAGATCGAAGACGTCGGTGATGCCGTACCAGTTGATGATGGCCGCCACCTTCAGCTCGGCGGTCGACGTCGAGCCCGTGGTCCAGGCGCGCCGCCGGTCGCCCGGGCACTGGCGGTCGAGGCCCGCCGAGGCCGGCAGCATGCCGGTGGTGAGCGACAGGTGCCCGCCGGCCGAGTTGCCGGTCACGACGATGCGGTCGAGGTCGAAGTTGAACTGCTCGGCGTTGCGGTACACCCACCGCAGCGCACAGCGGCAGTCCTCGACGGCCGCCGGCGCGTGCGCCGCGTCGGCCAGGCGATACGAGACGTTCACCACGTTCCAGCCCATCTCCAGGTAGGGCAGCACGGTCAGCGCGGAGCCCTCCTTGCTGCCGTTGGTCCAGCCGCCGCCGTGGATGTAGATGAGCGTGGCGTTCGGCTCGGTCGCCGCGCGCGACTGATAGACGTCGAGCGTCAGATCCCGCCCGCCGGCCCGGTGGTAGGTGATGTTCGGGGTCAGACGGTAGCCGGTGGCCACGCGCACGAACGCCTCGGCGGCGCTCCCGGACTGCGCGGCGGCCGGATGCGGAGCGCCCAAGCCGAGCAACAGCAGCGCGCCGACCGCGATGCAACAGGAATGTCTAGTCACCGTCGCCTCTCTTTCTCTTCCAGCTTCAATCAAACGGGGCTGCGCCCCGAACCCCCGGCGTCCGCTTGCGGAGACCCCTGCGCCCCGCGCCGCTCCCGCGAGGCGCGCTGTGCGCGCCTCGCGGGAGCGTGCCGCGGCGCCGGGCCATTGATTTTGCCATCCCTTCAGGCGCCAGTCGAGGAGGAGATCGGATCGTCGCGCATCCCGGCCGCGTTGCCGCCGGCGCGGAAGAGCGCCAGCGCGCGGCTCAGGCAGTCCGGATCGCCGACCAGCACCACCGTGTCTCCGGCCCGGTAGCGGAAGTCCGGCTCGCGGCGGTAGATCGGCTGGCCGTCGCGGACCACCGCCACCTGGACCGCGCCCGTGCGGCGCCGCAGCTCCAGCGTCGTGGCGCTGCCGCCGATGGCCGGCGCCCCATCTTCCACCTCCACCAGCTCCAGTGCGTCGTGGATGCCGAGGTGCTGCAGCGTATCGAGCCGCAGATTCGGCTCCGCCTTGCCGCGCAGCAGCGCGTAGTGCTCGGTGCGCACCGACTCGACCTCGCGCCAGATCCGGTTGATCGGGATCTCGTAGCTGCCGAGCGCCAGCGCGAACAGCTCCAGCGAGGCCTCGAACTCCTCCACCACGATGTCGTTCGCCCCCAGCTTCCGGAGCTCGTCGATGGCCAGGATGAAGCGGGTGCGCACCACGATCCGGACCGCGGGGTTGATCTCCCGCGCCAGCGCCACGCCGCGCCGCTCGTCCGTGGGAGAGGAGATGGCGAACACGATGACCCGCGCCTTCCGCAGCCGGACGTGCTCGAGCACCGCGTGCTGCGTGCCGTCGCCGAACACCACGGCGATGCCGTCCTCGCGCGCCCGGGCCACCAGCTCGGGGTTCTGCTCGACGACGACGCAGGCGATGCCGGCCGCCTGCAGCACGCGCGCGAGGTAGCGGCCCGCCAGTCCGTAGCCCACGACGACCGTGTGGCCCGCGCGCTCGACGAGGCTGCCCGCCTCCGGCGCCCCGCCCCGGCGGCGGGCCAGCCCGGGCCGCGCGGCAACGCGCTGGGCGAACGGGCGCGCGAACTGGATCATCGTCGGCGTGGCCACCATGGAGAGCACGGCCGCGCTCAGGAAGAACTGATAATCGCCCTCCCGGAACAGGCCGAGCGGGAGCCCCGCGGCCGCGAGCAGGAAGGAGAACTCGCCGACCTGCGCCAGGCTGAGCCCGCTGACGACGGCCGTGGTCCACAGGCCGCCCAGCGCCAGCACGGTGCCCGCCACGAGCGTCGCCTTGAGGACGACGAGCGCCCCGGTCAGCACGAACAGCGGCCCGATCTGCGCGAGCACGGCCGGAATGTCGAGCAGCATCCCGACCGACATGAAGAAGATGCCGCTGAAGAGCGCGCGGAACGGCAGCACGTCCGACAGCGCCTGCAGCCCGTATTCGGACTCCGAGATGATCAGGCCGGCGATGAAGGCGCCAATCGCGATCGAGAAGCCGGCAGCCGACGTGATCAGCGCCGCCGCGAGGCCGAAGAAGCCGACGCACAGCGTGAACAGATCGCGGTCGCGGAACAGCACGACGCGGTCGAGCGTCCAGCGGACGACGAACTGCCCGCCCGCCACGAGCGCGACCATGATGGCGAGGCCGCGCGCGAGCTCGCCGGCGGCCGAGGCAAGCTGCGGCCCGTCGATGCGGGCCAGCAGCGGCAGCAGCAGCATCAGCGGCAGGATGCACAGGTCCTGGAACAGCAGGATCGAGATGACCGAGCGTCCGTGGCGCGTGTCCAGATCGCCGCGGTCGGCGTAGGCCCGCGTGACGATGGCAGTCGACGACATGGCGACGAGCGCGCCGTAGAAGACCGCCTGGCCGAACGGCAGTCCCAGCGCGAGCGCGACGGCGGCAACCACGCCCAGCGTCGCCGTGACCTGCAGGCCGCCCCCGAGAAAGACCGCACGCGCCCAGCGCCGGACGTGCGACAGCGACAGCTCCAGGCCGATCGCGAACAGCAGCAGCGCCACGCCCAGCTCCGAGAGGGCCTCCACCTCGTCGGCGCCGTCGATGAGCCCGAGGCCGTGCGGGCCGACGAGGAGTCCGGCCGCGATCAGCCCGATGAGCGGCGGGGCGCCGATACGGTGCGCGAGCGCGACGATCGGAATGGAGAGCCCCACGAGCAGCAGCAACTCGCCGAGCAACCCGACTTCGGACACGCTCTGATCGTACTCCGCCGGCGCAGACTCCTAACCAAGGAAGGGGTTCACGACGCGGTCCGGAAAGGCATCAACGTTCATGGAGCTCCTCGCGGGTCCGGGAGCCGGCGCCGATGCGCGCCGTGGACCGCTCGCTCAGCTCCATGATTCGCTGGCGCGCCTTGACAGTCGGACCGTGCGGGTCACGCTCTCGTCGACGCTGAGAGTGCTGCTCTTCACCACCACAGCATATGTGTGACTGTGGTCAGCCCGCCAGCGGTCCTGACTCATGCGCGTGGCCGGCCGGCGACCCCCGACCCGGTTGCCGGCGGCGGGCGTGCGCGGCGTCGCGGTGCACGTCGGAGCGACCATGTACACTGGCGCCGCAGCAACATGGCAGACGCGCCCCGTTGTCCCGTCCCCGCTCGATCGCCGGCCCTCCCGCGACCCACGGTGCGCCCGCGTGAACATCCGGCCCGGTGAGCCGTACCCGCTCGGGGCAACCTGGGACGGCCGGGGCGTGAACTTCGCCCTGTTCTCCGAGCACGCCACGCACGTGGAGCTGTGCCTGTTCGACGCGCCGGACGCGACGCGGGAAGCCGCCCGCCTGCCGCTGCCGGAGCGTACCGACCACGTCTGGCACGGCTATCTGCCCGACATCCGGCCCGGACAGTTGTACGGCTACCGGGTGAGCGGGCCGCACGACCCGTCGGCCGGCCACCGCTTCAACCCCGCCAAGCTGCTCCTCGACCCCTACGCGAAGCAGATTGGCCGCACCCTGCGCTGGAGCGACGCGCTGCTCGGCTACCGCGCCGCCGGCACGGACGGCGAGGCGCTCCCGGACGCGCGCGACAGCGCCCCGTTCGCACCCCTGGCGGCCGTGCTGGACCCGCGCTTCGAATGGGGCTCCGACCGGCCGCCCCGGATTCCCTGGCACGAGACCGTCATCTACGAGGTCCACGTGAAGGGGTTCACGGCGCGCCATCCGGGGGTGTCCGCACGCCTGCGCGGTACGTACCTCGGCCTCGCCTCGGAGGCCGCCATCCGGCACTTGACGGAGCTGGGCGTCACGGCAATCGAGCTCCTGCCGGTGCACCACCGCGCGAGCGAGCCGCAGTTGCTCGAACGCGGGCTGACGAACTACTGGGGCTACAACACGCTGGCGTACTTCGCGCCCGACGCACGTTACGCCACGTCGCCCAACAGCGCCGTCGCGGACTTCAAGACGATGGTGCGAGCCCTGCACGACGCCGGCCTCGAGGTGATTCTGGACGTCGTCTACAACCACACGGCTGAGGGCGGCCGCCGCGGCCCGACGCTCTCGCTGCGCGGCATCGACAACCGGTCCTACTATCGCGTGGACCCGCGCGACCCGGCGGCGTATCTCGACTTCACCGGGTGCGGCAACACGCTCGACGCCACCCACCCGCGCGCGCTGCAGCTGATCATGGACAGCCTGCGCTACTGGGTGCTCGACATGCACGTCGACGGGTTCCGGTTCGACCTCGCCAGCGCGCTCGCCCGGGAGACGTACGAGGTGGACAAGCGCGGATCCTTCTTCGACGCCGTCCGGCAGGATCCCGTCCTGGCCCGGGTCAAGCTGATTGCCGAGCCCTGGGATCTGGGCGCGGACGGCTACCAGGCGGGCAACTTCCCGGTGGGCTGGACCGAATGGAATGCCCGCTACCGCGATACCGTGCGCCGGTTCTGGCGCGGCGACGGCGGTCAGGCGGCCGACCTGGCGACGCGGCTCGCGGGCAGCAGCGACCTGTACGAGGCTGACGGGCGCAGGCCGCATGCCAGCATCAACTTCGTGACGGCGCACGACGGCTTCACGCTCGAAGATCTCGTGAGCTACGACGAGAAGCACAACGAGGCGAACGGTGAGGCGAATCGTGACGGGTCGGACGACAACCTGAGCTGGAACGGCGGCGTGGAAGGACCTGCCGACGACCCCGGGACCGCACGGCTGCGCGCACGGCAGAAGCGGAACCTCATGGCTACGCTGCTGCTCTCGCAGGGCGTCCCGATGATCAGCGGCGGCGACGAGATCGGCCGCACGCAACAGGGCAACAACAACGCCTACTGCCAGGACAACGAGACGAGCTGGTTCAACTGGGATCCGGCGTCGGCCGACCGGGAGCTGCTGGCGTTCGTGCGCGCGGCAATCGACGTCCGGCGGCGCCATCCGGCGCTGCGCCGCCGGCGTTTCCTGCGGCAGCGGCGGGGCACCGCCGGCGCGGACGTCATCTGGCTCGATCCACGCGGTCAGGAGATGACGGATGCGGCCTGGAACGTCGCGTCCGTCAAGTGCCTGGGCATGCGCCTGGCCGGCGCTGCCCTGGACGAGACGGATGACTGCGGCCGCCCGGTCGTGGACGACACGCTCCTGATTCTGCTCAACGCGCACGACGACCTCGTGCGGTTCACCCTGCCCGCGGCGGAACGCCGCCAACCGTGGCTGCTCGTCTTCGACACCGCGCAGCCGGACGCCCGGCAGTCCGGGTTCCGCGCGGGCCGGCCCTACCGACTGCAGGGACGATCCGTCGCCGTGCTGCGCGTCCCGCGGGACCCGACCGGCCACGTGGTCCGCGATCCATGACACGCACCCCGCGGCAGGCGACCGGCGGCACCTCCCGCGCACGGCGCGTGACCCTGCGGCGCCTGGCGCAGCTCTACGGCGTGCAGGCGGCGTACACCGACGGCCGCGGCCAGCGCCGGCGGGCGAGCCAGGGTTCGATCCTGGCCGCCCTGCAGGCGCTCGGCGCGCCGCTGGCGGGGGCCGGCGACCTCGACGACGCGTTCCATGCGAAGCTGCGCGCGCGCTGGACCCGGCCCCTCGAGCCGATCCTCGTGGCATGGCATGGACGCCGCAACGACTTCCTGCTGCGGCTGCCGGCGGCGGCGGACCGGCTCCGGGCGGCGTGCCACCTGCGGCTCGCAGACGGCGGCAGCCGATCGTGGCTGGTCGCGGCCGGCGACCTCCCGGTCACGGACGCCGCGGACGTGGACGGCAGGCGTTACGTGGCCAGAACGGCGTCCCTGCCGGAGCGACTGCCCCGGGGCTATCACGAGTTGTCGGTCGAGCTCGGCGACCGCCGTTGTACGGCGCTGCTGATCACGGCGCCGGCCGAGGCGTTCGATGACGGAGCCCTGGGCTGGGGCGGCTTCCTCCCGCTCCACGCCCTGCACTCGGCGCGGAGCTGGGGCAGCGGCGATTTCTCCGACGCCGAGGCCCTGAGCGGGTGGCTCGCCGAACGCGGGGGGCGCGCGTTCTCATCGCTGCCGCTGCTCGCTGCGTTCCTCGGCGACGGGCCGTTCGAGCCCAGCCCCTACCTGCCTGTCAGCCGCCTGTTCTGGAACGAGCTCTACGTCGACCCGCGCCAGCTCGCGGAATTCGAGCAGTGCACGGCCGCCCGGCGCCTGGTCGAGTCGGCGGCCTTTCGCGAGCGGGTCGCGGCCCTGCAGGCCGCCGCGTTGGTCGACTACCGCGGGGCCATGGCCTTGAAGCGCAGCGTCCTGGAGCTGCTCCAGCGCGAGCTGCGCCGGCGCCGGGGCCAGCGCTACGAATCGTTCCGGGCGTGGGTCCGGGGGAACGCCCTGGCCGGCGAGTACGCCGCCTTCCGCGCAGTCAACGAGCGCCTCGGGCGCCCCTGGCCCGCGTGGCCGGCCGCCCTGCGCCCCCGCCGGCTACGCGCCACCGGCGCCGACCGCAACGCCGCGGACTATCACCTGTACGCCCAATGGGCGGCCGCCGAGCAACTGGGACGGCTGGCAGCGAACGCGCGCACCAGAGCGGACGGTCTCTACCTGGACTTCCCGGTCGGCGTGCACCCCGACGGGTTCGACGTCTGGCGTCACCCGGCGCTGTTCGCTCGCGAGGTCTCCACGGGCGCTCCGCCCGATGCGCTCTTCGCCGAGGGGCAGGACTGGAGCGCGCCGCCCCTCCGGCCCGACGTCGCGCGGCGGGACGGGCACGCGTACTTCCGGGCCGCCCTCAGGCGCCACCTCGCGCACGCGGGCACGTTGCGGCTCGACCACGTGATGGGCCTGCACCGTCTGTTCTGGATCCCCTGCGGGGCCGACGCGACCGACGGCGTCTACGTCCACTACCCCGCCCGCGAGCTGTACGCCATCCTCTGCCTGGAGTCGCAGCGGCATCGGACCCGCATCGTCGGCGAGAACCTGGGCACCGTGCCGCGGTACGTCGACGCCGCGCTGTCCCGCCATCGATTCGCGCAGCTCCACGTCGCGCAATTCGGCATCCGGTCGGACGGCGCCCGTCCGCTGCGGCGGGTCCCGGCGCGCAGCGTCGCGGCCCTGAACACGCACGACACCCCGACGTTCGCCGGATTCCTCGCCGGGCGGGATATCGACGACCGGGTGGCGCGGGGGCTGCTCGCACCCGGCGCTGCCGAGCGCGAACACGGCGGGCGGCGGGCGGCGGCGGCCGCCCTGCACCGGTCGAGGCCGCAGGGCCGGCCCGCGGCCGGGGACCGGACGGGACTGCTGCACCTGTGCCTGGAGCACCTGGCGCGCAGCGCCGGCGGCCTCGTCGTCGTGAATCTGGAAGATCTGTGGCTGGAGCCGGACCCGCAGAACGTCCCCGGCACCGGGCCGGAGCGGCCGAACTGGCGGCGCAAGGCGCGTTACGGACTCGAGGCGCTGACGCAACTGCCTGCGGTCGCCGCCGCGCTCGAGCGCGTCGCCCGCGGCCGGGCCGCGGCGGCCTACCGGCGCACCATGTCGCTCGACCGGCCGCCGGCGGCGGGCACGTAGCAGAGCCGCGCGTAATCCATCACCATGCGGTCGGCGTTGAAGCGCCAGCCGAGCGTCCGGATGGCACGCTTCATGCGCGCCGTCCAGGCCCGCGGCACGCCGTCCCGATCGCGCTCGTAGTAGAGCGGAATGACCTGCTCGACGAGCGTCCGCCGCAGCGCGTCGGCGTCGCGCCGGTCGTGAACATCGGTGGACGTGTGGGTCTCGCCGTCGCCGATCGCGAATCCGTTGGTGCCGTCATAGGCCTCCGCCCACCAGCCGTCGAGGACCGACAGATTGAGCCCGCCGTTGAGCAGCACCTTCTGACCGCTGGTACCCGATGCCTCCTGCGGGCGGCGCGGATTGTTGAGCCAGACATCCACACCCTGCACGAGATGCCGGCCGAGGTTGATGTCGTAGTCCTCCACGAAGACCAGCTTCCCCACGAAGCGGGGGTCGCGGCTGAACTCGTAGATGCGCTGCAGCACGCGCTTCGCCGGCTCGTCGCGCGGATGCGCCTTGCCGGCGAACACGAACTGGATCGGGTGCTGGGGGTCGTTGACCAGCCGCGCCAGGCCATCGGAGTCCTCGAACAACAGCCCCGCGCGCTTGTAGGTAGCGAACCGCCGGGCGAAGCCGATCGTGAGGGTGTCCGGGCTCAGCCCGTGGGCGAGCTGCTCGACGGTGGCGAGCGGCTCGTCCCGCTGCTGCGCCTCGCGCACGATGCGCCGCCGCACGAAGTCCAGCAGCCGCATCTTGAGCGCCACGTGCGTCTCCCAGAGCTCGGCGTCGCTGACCTTCTCGATCCCTTCCCACACGTCCGGCGAGCCGCTGTGCCGGACCCAGTCCAGCGGCAGGTTGCGCTCGTAGAGCTGGTACATCTGCGGCGCGAGCCAGCTCGGCATGTGGATGCCGTTGGTGACGTGCCCGATCGGCACCTCCTCGTCCGGCCGGTTGCTCCACAGCCCCATCCACATGCGGCGGGTCACCTCGCCGTGCAGCGACGACACCGCGTTGGCGCGCCGCGCGACCCTCAACCCCAGGACGGTCATGCAGAACGGCTCGCGGGCGTCGGCCGGATCGACGCGCCCGAGGCCCATGAGGCGCTCGAACGAGATGCCGAGCGCCTCGCGCTGCGGGCCGAGATGCTCCGCGACCAGCTCGGCCTCGAACCGGTCGTGCCCGGCCGCCACGGGGGTGTGCGTCGTGAACACCGTGCGCCGGCCGACTCGCCGGATGGCCTGCTCGAAGTCGATGCCCTCGCGCTCGATGCGCCGGCGCGCCATCTCCAGGACGGCGAACGCGCTGTGGCCTTCGTTGAGATGCAGGACGCCCGGCACGACGCCCAGCGCGTGCAACGCGCGCACCCCGCCGATGCCCAGCAGCAGCTCCTGGCGGATGCGCACGCGGACGTCGCCGCCGTAGAGACGCGCCGTCAGGCCCCGATCCTCCGGCGCGTTGTCGTCGACGTCGGAGTCGAGCAGCAGCAACGTCCGGCGGCCGACGGCCGCCCGCCAGACGCGTGCGTGCAGCAGCCCGTCGCCCGTCTCGATCTCCAGCCTGACCGGCCGGCCGTCCGCGCCCGGGGCGGGCTCGAGGGACAGCCGGGCGAGATCGACCTCCGCGTACTCCTCGCGCTGCCACCCGGCGGCGTCCAGGCGCTGCCGGAAGTACCCCTGCCCGTAGAACAGCCCGACGCCGACCAGCGGCACGTCCAGGTCCGATGCGCTCTTGATGTGGTCGCCTGCCAGCACGCCCAGCCCGCCCGAGTAGATCGGCAGCGATTCGTGAATCCCGAACTCGGCCGAGAAGTAGGCGACCGGATGCCGCCGCAGGATTCCCGCGTGCATCGCCCCCCAGGTGGACCGGTCTTCCAAATGCTCGCGCAGGCGTCGATACGTGTTGTTGATGCGCGTGGCCAGCACGCGCTCGCGGACACGCAGCTCGATCAGGTCGAGCGGCATCTCCGCCAGCAACGCGACCGGGTTCTGTCCGAGCTCGACCCAGCGCACCGGATCGAGGTCCCGGAAGAGCCCGACGCAGTGCGAGTCCCAGCTCCACCACAGGTTGCGCGCCAGTGCCCACAGGCGCCGCCGGAGCGGCGCGATGAACTGGTCGCGATCACGAACCTCGGCAACGATCGGACCGATCTCGCGCGCGGCTGCCTGGAGCGACTCGACGTCCCGGGCCGAGAACTCCCGCTGCTCGATCGTCTGCACGATCAGCACGCCCTGCAACAGCTCCCGGTCGACCAGCGGCACGCCCAGGAAGCCGTGGTACGGATCCTCGCCGGCCTCCTTGAAGTGCTTGAAGCGGGGATGCTTCCGGACGTCCTCCACGGCGACCGGATGCATCTGCTCGGCCACCAGTCCCGCCAGGCCCTCGCGCAGCTCCATGCGGACCTTGCCCACGCTGTCCTCGCGCAGGCCGACGGTGGCGGCCAGCACGATGTGGCTGCGGTCGGCCTCGAGCAGGTAGATCGAGCAGACGTCCGCGGCCAACCGGGACCGCAGTCGCCGCACGGCCGTTTGCAGGCCTCGTGCCGAATCCTCGTTGCGTACAGTCGTCTCCTGCAGCGCCATGGGAACCGGGGAAGCATCATCGGGGAACTGCCGAAAGTCAACCCGGGGAGTCCCGCGCCCGAACCGGACGGATCAGGCCGCGCGCGGGTCGCGCCGCGCGCCCGCCGCCACGGCCCGTTCACGGACCGGCTCGGCCAGGAGTCCGAGGCTGAAGGCGGGTTCGCGCCCAATCGCCAGCAGCGATTCGGCGATGCGATCGGGACGCCCCCAGTCGTTCCACTGCACCCCGTCGAGCGGCAGGACGGCAATCCGCTCCGCCGCCTGCTGCAGCAGCTCCGACGAGAAGTTGGCCCGCGGCAGCTCCCGATAGATCGCCTCGAGCACGTCGGCCTCGCGCGGCGTATCGATGGCGGCCTCGAGCACCGTGAAGTACGACGTGAGGTGGCCGAGCCGTTCGGCGGCCACGTCCCACAACGTCCGGCCCCGAGCCACCAGAACCAGCGTGTTCCAGAGCGCCCCTTCGGCGAACAACGTCGCTGCCCGAGCCGGCGGCGGCTTCTCGACGAAGGCCCGGGCCGCCCGCAACCGCTGCGATGGTTCGCTTCCGAGCTCCTCGGCCGGCACGATCCACCCGTAGTCCTCCTCGAGGTCGGCGGGCGTCGCTCCGAGGAGAATCATCCGCTCGGGCAGCAGCGCGACTGCGCGGATTGCTTCGCGTACCTTCTCGACGAACAGCCATTCCGGATGCACGAAGTGATCCGACGGGAACAGGACGACCGTGGTGTCCGGATCCCGGTGCAGGGCGTGCACGAGGCCGAACAGCACGCCCGGGGCCGTGTCCAGATTCCGCGGCTGGTAGAGGAAGGCGCCGTCCGACGGACGCGGGCGGCGCGACTGCAACAGGTCCCGGTGCTTGCGCCCCGCAACCGTCATGATACGGTTCGGATCGCACAGCCAGGCGGCCCGATCCAGCGTATGGTCGAGCATCGACCGCGTGCCCGCGAACGTGCAGTACTGCTTCGGGACGTGACGGCCCAGCCAGCGCTCGGTGAACGGCCGCAGGCGCTCGCCGTCGCCCCCCGCCAACACCAGGGCCGTCACGCCTGATAGTCGATTCGTGTGTGCTGTCATCTCCAACCGCCGTCACCCGCCGGGGGACGCGTCCTTGCACCGGTCCCGCAGCTCCCGCTCGGCCCGCAACCAGTCGTCGCAGGGATCGGGCCAATCCCCCCACGCCCCGGGTCGGCACCGCGCCAACGGCCGTTCCAGGCCCGCGATTGCTGATCTTTTTGACGCTTCGTCCGGCCCTGCGCACGCCGACCGGCGAGCGACAGGAATGTCGTCGCGGGGCATGCCACCGACGCTTCTGTAAGACCGGATCCCGCAACCGAGGAAGGATCAGACCTGCTTCAAGAAGATCACGCCGAGCGGCGGCAAGGTGAGATCCAGCGAATGCGGCCGGTCGTGACACGGTGGACCGGCGACGATTGCACGCCCCAGATTGCCGCACCCGCCGCCGCCGTAGCACGCTGCGTCACTGTTGAGCAGCTCGCGCCAGACGCCGCCGACGGGGGCTCCTACACGATAGCCGCTGCGAGGCACCGGCGTCCAGTTGCAGACCACCAGGAGCGTCTCGCCGTGCCGGCTGCGCCGCAGAAAGCTCAGGACGCTCTGCGCCCGATCGTGGCAGTCGATCCACTCGAATCCGGCCAGCTCGCAATCGACCTCGTGCAGCGCCGGCTCGCTCCGATGCAGCCGGTTGAGGTCGCGCACCCATCGTTGGAGCCCCCGATGGAGCGGCGCGTCCAGCAGGTGCCAGTCGAGGCCGGCGGCAGGGTTCCACTCGAGCCGCTGGCCCAGCTCGCCGCCCATGAAGAGCAACTGCTTGCCCGGATGGCCGAACATGTAGCCGTACAGCAGCCTGAGGTTGGCGTGCCGCTGCCAGTCGTCTCCCGGCATCTTGTCGAGCAGCGAGCGCTTCCCGTGCACGACCTCGTCGTGCGACAGGGCCAGGACGAAATTCTCCCCGAAAGCGTAGGTCAGGCTGAACGTCAGGTGGTCGTGATGGTGCGGGCGGTAGACCGGGTCCTTCGACGCGTACGACAGCACGTCGTTCATCCAGCCCATGTTCCACTTGTAGCCGAACCCCAGGCCGCCCGCGTCCGTGGGCCGCGTCACCAGCGGCCAGGCGGTGGACTCCTCGGCAATCGTCATCACGTCCGGACAGGTGGCATAGACCTGCTCGTTCAGGCGGCGGAGGAAGTCGATCGCCTCGAGGTTCTCGTTGCCGCCGTGCCGATTGGGCACCCACTCCCCCGCCTCGCGGCCGTAGTCGAGGTACAGCATCGACGCGACCGCGTCCACGCGCAGGCCGTCGATGTGGTACTCGGCCAGCCAGAAGAGGGCGCTCGAGATCAGAAAGTTCCGGACCTCGCGGCGGCCGTAGTTGAAGATCAGCGTGCCCCAGTGCGGGTGATCGCGCTGCCGCGGGTCGGCATGCTCGTACAGGTGGGTTCCGTCGAACCGGGCCAGGCCGTGCTCGTCCTTCGGAAAGTGGGCCGGCGCCCAGTCCATGATCACGCCGATGCCGCGCTGGTGCAGCCTGTCGACGAACGCCTTGAAGTCGTGGGGGGTGCCGAACCGGCTGGTCGGCGCGAAGTAGCCGACGGTCTGATAGCCCCACGACTCGTCGAGCGGATGCTCGGCGACCGGCAGCAGCTCGACGTGAGTAAAACCCAGGTCGGATACGTAGTCGGCCAGGTCGGCCGCCAGCTCCCGGTACGACGGGCACGCGCCCGCTTCGGGAGGGCGCCGCCAGGAGCCGAGATGCACCTCGTAGATGGACATCGGCGCATCGCGCGCATTCCGCCTGCGCCGGTCTGCCAGCCAGCCGCCGTCGTGCCACCGGTAGCCCGACAGGTCGTAGACCATCGAGGCCGTGCCGGGCCGCAGCTCGCTGGCGAAGGCGTACGGATCGACCTTCTGCGCGGCGTGCCCGCCGCCGCGGCCGGCTACCTCGTACTTGTAGAGGTGACCGGCCCGGGCGCCCGGTACGAACGCCTCCCAGACCCCGGCCTCGGCACGCGGCCGCATCCCGTGCGCCGCCGGGTTCCAGGCGTTGAAGTCGCCCACGACCGACACGTGCGCCGCGTTCGGCGCCCATACGGCGAAGTGCGTGCCCTCCACGCCGTCCCGCCGCCCGGGATGTGCACCGAGCTTCTCGTAGCTCCGGTAGTGCACCCCCTCCGCCAGCAGGTGCAGGTCGTAGTCGGTCAGCAGCGACATGCCGCGGTCAGCTTAGCAGTCCGCGGTGAGACCCCGCGTCGCACCGAGACGGGCTGCTACACTGCGAGGCTGCATCCGCCCCCCGAGTCCTGATTCATGCGCGTCGCCATCGCCTCTTCCGAAGCCGCGCCGTTCGCGAAGACGGGCGGGCTCGCCGACATGGTCGGCGCGCTGGCCTCCGCCCTGGGCGACCTGGCGACCGACGCGACGCTCATCGTGCCGGCCTACCGCAGCGCCCTGGACCGCGACCCGGAGGCGACCTGCCTCGCTCTCGACGTACCCGTGGCCGGCGCCGCGGTGCGCGCCGACATCCTGCGGGGGTACGCGGGACGCACGCCGGCGTACTTCATCCGCGCCGACCGCTTCTTCGATCGCGACCACCTGTACGGCCCCCCCGGTGCCGACTACGGGGACAACGCGGACCGCTTCGCGTTCTTCGCGCGAGCCGTCCTGCAACTGCTGTCGGACGGCGATCCGCCCGACGTGATTCACGTCCACGACTGGCAGTCGGGCCTCGCGGCCGCGCTGTTGAGGCTGCAGCCCGAGCGCTATCCGCGGCTGGCATCCGCGCGCACGATGCTCACCGTGCACAACGTCGGCTACCAGGGACTGTTCGACGCGGACGCCTTCCGGCGGCTGGGCCTCGACAACGCAGCCTGGCCCCGCTTCGACTTCTACGGCCGCACCAACTACCTCAAGGCCGGCGTCGCGCTCGCGGATCTGGTGACGACGGTGAGCCCCACCTACGCGGAGGAAATCAAGACCGAAGCGCAGGGGTTCGGGCTCGACGGCGTGTTCCGGGAGCGCGCCGGGCAGCTCGTCGGGATCCTGAACGGCGTGGACTACACCCTCTGGGACCCGGCCGCCGACCGCTTCATTCGAAGCCCGTACACCGCCGCCGACCTCACGGGCAAACGCGACTGCAAGGCCGACCTGCAGCAGCGCGTCGGCCTGCCGGTCGCCGACCGGCCGGTGGTGAGCGTGGTGGCCAGGCTGGCCGAGCAGAAGGGAATCGACATCCTGATCGCGGCCCTCGACCAACTGCTGGCGCGCGACCTGCAGTTCGTGCTGCTCGGCACGGGCGAGGCGCACTACGAAGCCCGGTTGCGAGGCATCGGGGAGCGGCATCCCGGGCAGGCGGCGATCCACACCTGCTTCGACGAGGAGCTGGCCCACGTCATCGAGGCGGGCAGCGACATCTTCCTGATGCCCTCGCGCTACGAGCCCTGCGGGCTCAATCAGCTCTACAGCCTGAAGTACGGCACCGTCCCGGTCGTCCGCGCCACGGGCGGCCTGCGGGACTCGGTCAGCCCCTTCGATCGGGCGACGCGGCAGGGGACCGGCTTCCTCTTCGACGACTACTCGCCGGGCGGCCTGCTGCACGCCGTGGACCGCGCGCTCGACTGTTATCGGCAGCCGGACCTCTGGCAGGCGTTGATGCGCAACGCGATGTCGCGCGACTTCTCCGTCCAGCGTGTGGCGGCGCAGTACCTCGACGCCTACCGGCGGCTCGCCGGGTCGGCCGGCGCCTGACGAACGTCTCAGAACCGCAGGCGCAGGCCGGCGAAGCCGCTCCGCGGCGTGCCCGGCGAGACGAAGCGCGGATCGCTGGCGTTCGGCACCTCCGACAGGAATACCTCCAGCTCCGCCAGGGCGCCGAACGTCGCGTAGCGCCGGTCGAACAGGTTGTCGACCCGCGCGAAGATCTCGACGTGCTCGCCGGCGCGGTACACCGAGCGCAGGTTGGCGATGCCGTAGCCGGCGAGCCGGACCTGATCGTTGCCCTCGTCGCCGACGAAGACGCGGCTGGATGCCGTGACCGTCTCCAGCATGACGTCCCAGGCGTCGGACAGCGCGTAGCGCAGGCCGGCCTTGAAGCTGTGGCGCGGGATGCCCGGCATGTGGTCGCCCGGCTCGACCCGGACGAAGCCGCCCTCGGTGGCGGCGTCGTTGACCTCGTCGTCACCGGGCAGTTCGAGGGGCGACTGGAACGTCGCGTCGATCAGCCCGTAGCCGGCGTACCAGCCGAGCCGCCGGACCTGGCCGTTGAGCTCCGCGTCGAGACCGATGCGGCGCGTGTCCCCGGCGTTCTGGAAGTACCCGGTCCCGATCAGCTCGGGCGAGGCGACGAACAGGATGTCGTCGGCGATGGCGGTATGGTAAACCGCGACCGACCAGTTGAGCCGCCATCCCGAGCCGTCCCCGACGCGGCCGCGCAGGCCGCCTTCGACCGAGCGGGCCACGGCCTGCTCGAGCGGCGGGTCGGAAATGAACGCGTTGGGCACCCGGCAGGGCTCGGCCGGGTCCGCGCAGCTCAGCTCCGCCGCCGTCGGCGCCCGGTTCGACTCCGCGTAGCGGCCGAAGACGGAGGCCGCCTCGCTGAACTGGTGCACCAGGCCCGCCCCGACGTTGAAGCGCGAGAAGGCGTGCTCGCCGTCGAGCGAGGTGCCGAGTCGGTCGGCAATCTCGATGCGCGCGTGGTTGAAGCGTCCCGACACGGTGAGGTGGGTCCGGTCGGTGAACGAGAGGGTGTCGCTGAAGTACAGCCCGACGGCGCTGTTCGCCGTATCGAGGCCGGTGTTGAACAGATCGTCCGGGGCCTCGCCGTAGATGCCGGCCAGCAGCCCGGAGCCGGCTACCGTGCGTTCGGGCGTGAGCGTGCCGACCTCGCTGGCGAACGTGAAGCCGACATCGGCCAGATCGGCCGAGACGCCCAGGGTCAGGACGTTCTCCCGACCGCCGACCTCGGTCGCCGCAACGGCCTGCACCGTGGCGCCGTATCCCTTCGACCGGGTCGTCGTGCGGTTGTACGCGGCATCGCCCTCGGCATCGTCCTCGGTGATGAAGCGGCCGGTCTGCACGTCGACGAGCGGGCGCGCCTCGTCGTCGTCGTCGCCGTCATCGTCGTCGTCGGCCAGCGCACCGAACGTCATCGCGTCGTGATCTTCTTCGTCGTCGTCGTCATCGTCCGCCCCGAAGCAGAGCGTGCCGGCGGGCGCGCCGAGGGGCAGGAAATCGTCGTCGCACACGTCGAACTCCGCCTCGTCGCCGTTGAGCGTCCTGCGGTCCAGGTCGCGGTAGTACCCGGTCACCTGCACGGACCAGGTCGGAGAGACCGTGACGTCGAAGCGCCCCTGGACAAAGCCGAGACGGTTCTCCGTCGTGTCGGGATAGGTGAAGACCGCGTTGCGGTCCGCGTCGAGCAGCTCGATCGGCGCCGCCGCGTTGCCGTTCAGTCGGGAATCGGCGTACGTGAAGCTGACACCGGCGTCGACCGTCTCGTCCCGGTAGGCCACGTCGGCGACCGCCTGCGTCACCTCCGAGGGAGAGGCCACGCGCCAGCCGGTCTCGTCGAACCGGGTGGCCCCGAGGTAGACGGCCCAGGGACCGTTGCTCGCGCCCCACTCCGCCGTCGCCGCATAGCGGCCGAACGATCCGCCGGAGAGCTCGCCCCGCAAGCCGGCATGGTCGAACCCGTTCTTGAGGTTCACGATCATGGCGCCGCCCAGCGCGTTCAGGCCGTAGGTCGGCTCCGCGCCGGCGCTGAGCTGCACCTGATCGACGGCGAACTGCGGGATCAGGTCGAACTGGACGGTGTCGCCGAACGGCTCGTTGATCCGGACGCCGTTCTGGTAGACCGCCACGCCCTGCGGCAGACCCAGCAGCGGCGAGGCGGTGAAGCCCCGGAACCGCAGGGTGGGCTGAAACAGGTTGGCGGTGGCGCCCTCCAGCGTGACCGAGCCGAGCTGCTCGTTGAGAGCGTCGGCCAGCGACGCCGCGTGGCGGTCCTCGAGCTCCGCCGCGGTGACCACCGACACCGTGGCCGGCACCCGGTCCCGGTCGACGCGGCTGCCGGGGGTGGGCCCCACGCCGATCACTTCGACCTGCTGGGCGAACGGCGCGAGCCCCAGTTGCAAGTCGGCCCGCAGCGTCTCGCCGGCGGCCAGCCGCAGGCCGGCGCGACGCTCTGTCCGGAAGCCTGCCATCGAGACGGTGAGCGCGTACATTCCGTCCGGAAGGGACGCGAAGCGGTACGTGCCGGTTGCTTCGGTCGTGGCGGTGAGCGCCGCCTCCAGGCCGGCCGCGGTCGCCGTCACCGTCGCGCCGACCACAGCGCCGCCCTGCGCGTCGGTGACCTGCCCCTCGAGCGTAGCGGTCTGCGCCTGCGCACCAACCGAGCCGAGCAACAGCAGCACCAGGCCGGCCCCGACCCGCAACGTTCCACCCACCGAGCCCTCCTGCATCAGCATTCTCCGTTTCTGACGGCCCCACGCTTTTGAGAGATATTCCGGGCGGACCGCATCTGTTCAGGCTGATTGTCGAGCGGTCCCCGAGACGGACCGGCGGTGGGTGCGCACCCGGGCACGGGTGTACACTGGCGCCGGCATGGCAACGCTCCCCCAGGACACCCTGCTCGACCTGGCGTTGCCGGTCCCGAGCCAACCGGCGGACCCGCGCCTCGTGCACGGCGAGGTTCTGCTGCTGTTCGACGAGTGCCGGGGCGGGGTGCACCGCTATGCGCGATCGCTGGGGATCGGCTTCAGCGACGCCGAGGACGTCGTGCAGGAGACCTTCCTGGCGCTCCACCGGCACCTGCTCCGCAACGGAAACCGGTCGAACCTGCGGGGCTGGGTGTTCCGCGTAGCGCGGAACCTGGCGCTCAAGCGGCGCGCCCGCCGCAGCTGGTCGGCCCGCATCATCTTCGTCGGCGGGGCCGTGAACGACCGCCTCGACCCCGCCTCGAATCCGGAAGAGCGGCTGCTGGCCGGCCAGCGCCAATCGCATCTGCAGGCGGTGGTTCGGGCGCTGCCCGACCGCGACCGGCAGTGCCTCCGGCTCCGGGCCGAGGGCCTGCGCTACCGGGAAATCGCCGGCGTGCTCGGCGTCTCGGTGGGAACGGTTGCCAGCTCGCTGGCGCGGGCCGCGACGCGCGTGCGGCGGGCGCAGGAAGACCAGGAGTCTGCGCCGTAGAACGGCGCAGACTCCGCAAGGCGCGCACGGCGCGGCTCGGCGGGAACGGCGCGGGGCGAAGGGGTCCCCGCAAGTGGACGCCGGGGGTGCGGGGCGAAGCCCCGTCCAAGTAACGATGCGCTGGAACCAATGGCACGCATCCGACGAGGACCTCCTCCTGCGGGAGGAGGACGAGCTGCGACCGCGGCGGCGGGCGCGCATCGACCGTCACCTGCGCGAGTGCCGGCACTGCGCCGAGCGTGGGCGCGCCCTGCAGGAGACGCTGGGGGCGCTCACCGACGCTTGTCGCGACGCCCGGGGAGCCGAGCCGGATGCACACGTATCCCGAGCCAGGCTGCGGGCACGGCTCGCGCAGCAGTCGGACCCGGCGGCCCGCCCAGGCGGACTGGCCGCCCGGCCCCGGCTCCTGTGGCAGGGCGGAGCGCTCGCCGCAGCCGGTCTGGCCGCCGTCGCGATAGGGGCGGCGCTCAGGGTCGAACCGCCTGGGAACGGCGTCGCACGTACCGGGGTGGCTGACGGCCCGGCCTTGGCGGAAACGGCGCTGCCCCGTCCCGACCTGACGCCCGGCGTCGCGCGCCGCGTTTCCGTCGACGAGCTCTGCGGGCGCGAACGGCACGCTGCCAGCCCGCTGGTGGCCGCCTCGGTGGCCCGGCAGGTCTTCGAAGACTACGGCGCCGACTATCGGCGGGCCGCAGAGTACGAGCTCGACTTCCTGATCACGCCCGAGCTCGGCGGAACCGCCGACGCGCGCAACCTGTGGCCCCAGCCCTACGGGTCCACGCAGTGGAACGCCTACGTCAAGGACGAGCTGGAGCGGCTCTTCCGGCGCCTGGTCTGCGACGGGACGATCGACATCTCGACCGCGCAGCGCGAGATGGCAACCGACTGGATCGCCGCCTACCGGCGGTACTTCGACACCGACCACCCGCGCGGCGGCGCCGCGCGGCGCGACGGCTAGCGGCATCAATCAAACGGGGCTGCGCCCCGAACCCCCGGCGTTCGCTTGCGGGGACCCCTTCGCCCCGCGCCGCTGCCGCCGAGGCGCGCTGTGCGCGCCTTGCGGAGTCTGCAAGGTTCTACGGCGCAGACTCCTATAGCAGCCCGCGGCCCTGCTCGCGCAGGCCCGCGCCGACGGCGCCGACCTCGTCCACATGACGACACCGGGCCCGATCGGCCTGACCGCGCTGTACGTGGCCTCGAAGCTGGGCGTGCCGGTGATCGGCAGCTTCCACACCGATCTGGGCAGCTACGCGCGCATGCTGAGCGGGTCACGCTGGCTCGAGCGCTGGACGCGCCGGTACATGCGCTGGCCGTACAGGCGCTGCGAACGCATCTTCGTGCCGTCCCGGGCGACCGGGGCGATGCTGGTCGACGATCGCATCGATCCGGCCAAGCTCGCCGTCTGGCGCAGCTGCTGCGAGCGATGTGCGGGCGAGAACTTCTCGGTATCGACGCCGCGCGAGCGCCATCCTCGACCTGGCGCGTGACCGCGATCGCCGCCGGGCGATGTCGACCGCCGCGCGCGCCTACGGGCTGCGCCGGCGCTGGGAGGACGCGCTCGCCCCGCTCTACGGCGCGTACCGCGAGGTGGCGATCCGGGCGCGCGGCGCCAGCGGCGGAACGAGGACGCACGGCGCAACCGCGCACGGATCGCGACCACCTCGCGGCGCATCGTCGTTCCCGGTCCAGCACTAGCTCCGTCCGCCGTGCGTCCCGTTGAGGGGAGTCCGGGGACGCGCCGGATTCGACCGGGTGCTATATCCTCCGGGACGGGCGCACGTGGGAGAGGGATCCGGGACAACCGTTTCGTTGCCGCTCGACGAGCGCGGACGCACCGCCGAGACGCCCCGGCATGACCAGTTGTTGACCTGGGCCCGGGCCTTCGCGGCCGGGTCGGCGGTGGTCGGAGGAAAGGGCTGGAACCTCGCCCGTCTGGCCCGCTACGGCTTCCCGGTGCCGCCCGGCGGCGTCGTGGGCGCCGCCGTCTACGCCGAGCTGTTCCGCACGCCGGAGATCGCCGCGCTGGCGGCGCCGCTCGCGGCGGTGGCCGCGGACGAAGCCGGCAGCGACGACGTGCAGGCGCAGCTCGCCGCGCTGCGCGACCGCGTCATGCGGGCGGGCCTGCCTCCCGCGACCCGCGCCGCGGTGGGGCGGTTCCTGGAACGGTCCGGGCTGGACGGCCGGCCGCTCGCCGTCCGCTCCTCCGCCGCGGCGGAGGACGGCAGCCACGCGGCGTTCGCCGGCGTCCACGAGAGCCACCTCGGCGTGGCCGGGCACGACGCGGTGTGCGCCGCCGTGTCGCGCTGCTTCGCATCGCTGTGGACCCCGCATGCCGTCGCCTATCGGCGGCGGTTGGGCATTGCCGACGACGCCACGCCGTGCGCGGTGGTGCTCTGCGAGCTGGTCGGCGACCCCCGCCATGGCCCGCGGGCGGCCGGCGTCGCCTTCTCGTGCGACCCGGTGACGGGCGAGCGGCAGGTCGTGACGGTCGAGCTGGCCGCCGGGCCGGGCGGCGCAGTCGTCCAGGGAACTGTTGCGCCGCAGCGGTACGCGGTTCGCCGGTCGGGTCCGGACACCGAGATCGCGCGGTTGGACGACACGGGCGGCGGCCCCGTCCTCGACGAGCGGGAGATCGCGGCGCTGGCGGCCGCCGTGGTGCGGGTTCACTACTGGGCGCTCGGCGACGGGGACACGCCGCAGGACGTGGAGTGGGCCTACGACGGCACGACCTTCTGGATGCTCCAGTCCCGGCCGGTCACCCGCCTGCCGCGCTGGACCTTTCCCGGCGTGCCCACGGAGACCCCGACCTGGTCGGACGGCAACATCCGGGACTCCTTCCCGCGGCCGCTGACCATGGCTACCTGGTCGCTGCTGGACACGACCGGGCAGGCCGTCGTCTACGCGTCGGCGCAGGCCGTGGAGTACCCGCTGCCGCCCGGCATGCAGGTGTTCCGCCGCTTCGGGGGGCGGCCCTACTTCGATCTCGACAGCCTGCAATGGAGCCTCTACGACTCGGTTGGCATTCCGCCGGCCGACGCGAACCACACCCTGGGCGGATTCCAGCCGGAGCTCGCGGTGCCGGACGGGCACCCGCTCCGGGGCCGCGCCGGCCTCACCCGCCTGCGGCGCCGACTGCGGCTGGCGCGGCGCCTGCTGCGGTTCCACCGGGAGGCCCCTCCGCAGATCGACGCGCTGATCGCACGCGCCAGAGAGAGCCGCGCGGCCGATCTCTCGAGCCTCGGTGACGCTGCGCTGCTGGCGCGTTTCCGGGACCTGCAGTCGCTGGGCATCGCGTATCAGCCGGTCCTGCAGCTTGCCGCGACCTACTGTGGGGGTTGGGTGAGGCTGCTGGAGGACGTGCTCGAGCTGGCCACCCGCCGCAAGGCACGGTCGCTGGTCAGCCGTCTCCTGGCGGCGTCGGGAAACGTGGCCAGCGCCGAGCAGGGGTACCGCGTCGGGCAGCTCGCCGATAGCGCCGCCGGAGACTCCGCCGCGCTGGCCGCGTTGCGGGATCCCGACCCGTCCGCCTGGCGCGAGCTGCCGGCGGACGCCCCGTTCCGCATCGCGATGGAGGACTACCTGGACCGGTACGGCCACCGGGCGGTCTTCGAGATGGAGCTCGCCAGCCCCCGCTGGGCCGACGATCCGCGCTACGTGCTCGAGCAGGCACGTTTCCACCTCGACCACCCGTCCGCGCCCGACGCGCGGTCGCGCGCCGCCGACGTGCGGCGCCTGGCGGAAGCCGAGCTGGCAACGATCCCCGCCTGGCTCCGGCCGCTCGCGCGGCGGATACTGGCTCGCGCCCGGCTGGGCGCGGCGCTCAGGGAGAACGCCAAGTCGGGGTCCGCCGCGGCCGTCGCCCTCATCCGGCAGATGTGCCTGGAGGTGGGACGGCGGCTGCAGGCCGCCGGTCGCATCACCGCCGCGCCCGACGTCTTCCACCTGAGCCTTCTCGAGGTCGAAGCGTGGCTGACCGGCACCTGGGACGGCACCGGCGCGGGGCCCCTGGTCGCCGACCGTCAGGCGCGCCTGGCCGCGCAGCAGGCGCAGGAGCTGCCCGGCGTGATCACGGAATCGTCCCCGGCGGCGCCCGGCGCACCGGCCCGCTGGAGCGCGCCCG
Organism: Vicinamibacterales bacterium; assembly: GCA_965222265.1. GTDB lineage: Bacteria > Acidobacteriota > Vicinamibacteria > Vicinamibacterales > UBA8438 > JAAXGX01. The sequence goes on along the minus strand of CBDCTP010000003.1, from coordinate 774,787 downwards.
CGGCGCCCATGCCGGACGGCGACGCGTGGCCCGGCGTCGCCGCGGCGCCGGGCGCGGCCGAAGGCGTCGCCTGCGTGCTGCGCACGCCGCACGACGGCGGCCGGATGCGCCGGCACGACGTGCTGGTGGCGCCCTCCACCGACCCGGGCTGGACGCCGCTGTTCCTGCGCGCCTCGGCGCTGGTGACGGAGACCGGCGGCTACCTGTCGCACGGCGCCGTCGTGGCCCGCGAGTTCGGGCTGCCGGCGGTGGTCAACGTGCGCGACGCCATGCGCCTGATCGCAGACGGCGACCGGCTCCGGGTCGACGGCGACGCCGGCCGGGTCAGCCGCGTCTGAGCGCGTGCGAACCACCGGCCGGTCACCGCATGTGTCCAGGACACCGAAGCACTACCGCGCGCCGACGATCGTTGCCTCCGTCAGCTCGGCTAGCGCGGCCAGCGTCGTCTGCGCCGCGTTCAGTCCCAGCCGGAAATCGTCGTCGGCGTACGTCCGGTAGAGGTCGGTGGGCTGGTGCCAGTGGGGGTTCCAGCCCGCGCCGATGTGCATGCCGCGCTCGTTCTCGCGCAGGCTGATCGACGGCGTCAGGTTCATGAACGGGGTCGAGTCGGTGTTGGTCATGTGGGGCCCGACCGCCGCCGGGTAGTCGGTGGCGTACGCGTCGTTGGCGGCCTTGAAGCGGAACGCCAGCTCGCGGGACTCGTCGGCCAGATCCGAGCTCGACTGGAACTCGATGTTGATGTCCGGCTCGCGGCGCTGAACCGGGTTGACGGCCCCGTCCGGCCCCGGCGCGCCGTGGTCGAACAGCATCATGTCGTGCTGGATCATCCCCAGCCAGCGGGGCTCGGGGTAGCGCCCGGAACCGGGCGGGTCCTCCACACCCTGCAGCTCGCGCCGGTCGGCGACGTACGCGCGGCTGCCGTTGAGCCCGGTCTCCTCGTTGTTCCAGAGCGCGAAGCGGATCGACACGGCGGTCCGCACGTCGGGCGGGCTGAGGACGCGCGCCAGCTCCATCACCAGCGCTGTGCCCGACGCGTCGTCGTCGGCGGCCTCGCCGAACCCGTGCCCGTCCATGTGCGCGCCCAGGATGTACATCTCGTCGGGGCGGGTGGCGCCGACCCTGGTGCAGTAGACCTGCGACCGTTCGCCGTTGGTCGGCGCCTCGAGGTTGAGCGCGCGCAGGGCCTCGTCCGGCTGGGCCAGCGGATCGCGGACGACGCCGGTGCGGCGCCGGTAGCCGAAGATCGAGCTGCCGCCCGGACCGCTGCCGTTGCGTCCGATGCGCCCGCCGGTCGGGGTCGGTCCCGGCGGGTTCAGCGTGCCATCGCCTGTGCCGCGGGGTCTGGCGCCGTCGCCGCGGGGCGGCGGATCGTAGATGTAGTGGTGCCGCTCGGTGGCGCAGCCGGCCGCCTCGAGCTGCGCCTCGATCCAGTCGACGGCTTCGCGGTTGCGGCGGGTCCCCTGCCGGCGGTCGCCGAACTGCGTCAATCCCCTGATGACGGCCTTGTAGCGTTCCAGATCGAGGCGGCCGACGAGCACCGCGACCGGGTCGTCCGTGCCGTCCGCAGCCTGCTGCCCGGCGAGGACGCGCTCACGGCCGGATCCCGGAACCAGAAGGAGAACGACGACTGCTACCGCCACTGTCGCACGCATCGGGTGCCCTCCCTGAGTTCGTAGCCGGCTCAGTCGCCAGGAGCCCTTGTCGGTGACCATACTCGTCACCATGAGTACGCGATTGCAGATCGTGATGTCCGATGCCGAGGCGGCGCCGCTGCGCCAGGTCGCGCGGCGTGCCGGCCTGACCCTGAGCGAGTGGGCGAGCCGGGCCCTGCAGGCTGCGCGCGACGCCGAGGCGGGTCCGAGCCGCGCCAGTCGCTTGGACGCGCTGGATCGTGCCCTGACCTGCAACCATCCCACCGGCGACCGCGATGAGATGCTCGCCGACATCGAGCGCGGCCGTTATCGTCGTTGACTCCAGCGTGCCGATGACTCACGGCGCCCGTTGCACGGCGGCCTCCAGGGCGCGCTCACCGGCCAGCACGTTGGCGATCGAGTAGTTCCCCTCGTGACACGCGTACTCGTAGATGACGTAGCCGGGCGGGCTGACGAGGGGCAGCTCCACGCTGAAGGGGCGACTGTACGTCGCCGGGTCGTGAATCGTGTAGCGGTAGTCGATGGTGTCGGCGTCGATGCGGGTGAACCGCTCGACCGCGCGCAGATCGCGGGTGCCCGGGAACCCCCGCCACGTCGTGTCGTCGCGGTAGTGCGTGGTCTCGACCACGAGCGTGTCGCCGTCCCAGCGGCCGCGCCCGTCGCCGTTCCACTGGCGGATGCGCCCGTCGATGCGCGGACGCCCGTCGAGCGGCACGACGCGCACGTCGTGGATCATCTCGTTGAGAATGACGACCTGCCCGGGCGCCTGAAGAATCTGATACGTGTTGCTGTAGCCGGACGGCACCGGCGGGACGCGCTGGTAGGTCATGCAGCGTTCCTGCAGCGGCCGGTCCTCCCAGGAATCGTAGGGGTGGGCGCGGCGGTGCTCCAGTAGCGCCGCCTGTCGCCGCGCGGCGGCGGGCGTCAGGGGCGGCAGCCTGCCGTCGGGCGGGTCGACGATGAGCGACGTGCGCCCGGTCGAGGTGCCCCGATCCCACCAGATCTGGTCGTACGCGAGGGCGAGGTCGCGGTCGCGCGTGAGCTCGCCGCGCCGGTTGGACGACGCGCGGGTCGCGTCGGCCAGGTTCTGCGCGGCCACCTCCTCCGGGGTCAGCAGCTCGCGCCCGGCCAGGGCCTCCGGCCGCTGCAACGGCGTGAACGTGGCGTACGACCAGATGCCCTGCAGGTCCGGATCGCCCCAGGGGGTCCTGAGCCCTGTCGGATCCGGCGCCGACACGGTCTCCTGACCGGCGGCCAGAGCCGGCATCAGCCACGCCGCCGCGACCATCGCCGTCACCGACCGCAGCAACCATCGACGAGTCATGTCAACCTCCTCTGTTTCGCGAGCGCGGGTATCCGACTTCCTGGTGCTATTCTACGAGCGCGGGCGCATCCTGGTGGCGCCGATTGGAGGCCTGACGATGAGAAGCGGAATGCCGGCGGTGCTCGTGGCGGTCCTCGCGTTCGGGACGGTCGGCGCGCTCGGTGCGGCCACGGCCGCGGCCGAGGACATCGAAATCACCGAGTGGGTGGTGCCCTGGGAGAACACCCGGCCGCGCGACCCCTACGTCGACGGCCAGGGACGCGTCTGGTTCGTCGGCCAGCGGGGCGACTACCTGGCCTACCTCGATCCGGCGACGGGCGACTTCCAGCGCTACGAGCTCGACCCGGGCACCGGACCGCACAACCTGATCGTCGACGACGACGGGTTCGTGTGGTACGCGGGCAACCGCGCGATGCACATCGGCCGGCTCGATCCGCAGACCGGGGGCATCGAGAAGTTCATGATGCCGACCCCCGACGCGCGGGATCCGCATACGCTCACCTTCGACCGCAACGGCGACATCTGGTTCTCGGTGCAGATCGGCAGCTTCGTCGGCAAGCTGGGCACGCAGACCGGCACCGTGGAGCTCATCCCGATCGAGGGCAGCGGCCGGCGCCCCTACGGCATCGTGGTCGACGCGAACAACCGCCCCTGGTTCTGCCAGTTCGGCACGAACAAGCTCGCCACGGTCGATCCGGAGACGCTGGAGCTCGAGGAGTTCGAGCTGCCGCGGGCCGAGGCCCGGCCGCGCCGGGTGGCCTTGACGTCGAACGGACACCTCTGGTACGTCGACTACGCCGGCGGCCGCCTCGGCCGGATCGACCCGGCCACCGGCGACGTCCGGGAGTGGGCGGTCCCCGGCGGGGCCCAGGCCCGGCCGTACGGGATGGCCGTCGACGCCGACGACCGGCTGTACTTCGTGGAGTCGGGGATCCGGCCGAACCGCTTCGTCGGCTTCGACCCGGCCACCGAGGAGTTCTTCGCGGCAGCCGAGATCGCCAGCGGCGGCGGAACCGTGCGCCACATGTACTACCACGCGCCGACGCGCGAGATCTGGTTCGGCACCGACACGAACAACATCGGCCGCGCACGCGTCGTGCCGTAGGTGTCGACGGTCACCGTGAGCACGTCGAGCTCGTAGAACTGCTCGGGCCGCACCTCCTGCGCCACGTGGCGCAGGAGGTGCGGCCCGACGTCCCTGACGATCGTGATCTTCGTCCAGCCTGCCGAGCCGGACCTCCAGGTTCCGCGAGGTTCGGTCAGTGCCCCGCCGTCATCGGCGCCCGCGGGGGCGGCGCCCCCGCTGCAGGGCGGCGGCGACGCCGGCGCCGGCCACGACGCCACCGGACAACGCGCTGACCCAGCCCGGAAACTGCAGCCAGACCGTCAAACCGGCCACGGCAGCGGCCACGGCCAGCGCCAGCAGCACGCTGGCGAGTGACTTGGGAATCCGGAAGGTCGCCCGCACCTCCCAGGCGCCTGCGGCGTCCTCCGCCGGCGCCGGCCGGTCGCCGCGTGAGCGGCCCATCAGTACCAGCAGCAGCACGATCACCCCGATGACGGCGATTTCGGACGGCCCCACCATGATGCCAGTCTAATCCGCCGCACCGACGTGGACGATGCGCTCCCCGCGGTACCGGCCGCGCTGCCGCCCGCCCTCGGGCATGCCGCGCTCGACGAGCCGGCCGTCGTGCCGATAGCCGTGGAAGTAGAACGGGATGCCCTCCCCGAAGTAGGGATCCGTCGAATCCTGCAGGTGCAGGTGCACGTGGGGCTCGCTGCTGTTCCCGGAGTTGCCCACGCGCCCGAGCGGCTGGCCGGCCGCCACGCGGTCGCCGACGCGGACGGTGACCGAGCCGGGCTGCAGGTGTCCGATGAACAGGTACTCCGCGGGGCCCACCTCGATGCCGACGTGGTTGCCGAGCCCCGCCAGCCCCCAGCGCCGCGCGCCGATGGCGACGTCCGGCTCGCCGTCGCGCGCGGCGAACACCACGCCGGCCGCCGGCGCGTACACGGGCAGGCCGTAGGCGTAGTAGTCCTCGACCGCGGCGCCGTCCGTGCGGAACGGGCGCCCGTCGCGGGTCACCAGCAGATCGTACGCCCAGCGCTGGTCGGGGAGGAACACGTGGTAGTTGACCGGCGCCGTCGACCCGCCCCAGGCCACCGTCACCGGCCCGTCGATCGGCACCCGAAACGCGACGGCGCTGGGCCGCGCGTCGTAGGACGACGGATACGGATCGTAGATCGGCAGCGTGGCGACGACGGCAATCAGGCCCGCGTACGCCAGGAGCTGCCAGTGGTTCACGCCGTGCTTCCAGCGGTGCGCCGAGCGCAGCGAGGCGACCAGCAGGCCCGCGGTCAGGATGGCGAGGACGATCGGTCCCGCGTACCAGATCCACAGCGCCAGGTATCCCGGGCGGGCCCGGAGCGTCAGGAGCAGCGCCAGGTGCAGCGCGACCAGCCCCGGCACGAGGCGCACCCACCCGTCGACGGCCCGCCGCTCGGCGGGGTCCGGCCGCGGCAGGGGACGCAGCCGGTGGCGCCGCTGGCGAATCCACTCCTCGAGCTGGCGTTCGTACTCATCCGCGGCCATGTCACGGCGATCCGCCGCCCGTCCAGCGGGCGCTCAGCGCGGCGCGGTCGACCGGCGCGCCGCGCAGATAGACCGCGTGGATGCGGCGCGTGTTGGTGATGTCGTCCAGAGGGTTGGCCTCCAGCACCACGAAGTCGGCGCTGTTGCCGGCCTCGACCGTGCCCGCGTCGTCCAGCTCCAGCAGCTCGGCCGAGTTCCGCGTGGCGGCGACCAGCGCCTCGTGCGGCGTCATGCCGGAAGCCACCATGTCGGCCAGCTCGACGTGCGGGGTCCAGCCCGCGTTGCCGTCCGTGCCGAACGCGATCCGCACGCCCTCCGCGTTGAGCCGCGCAAGGTTGCGGGCCTGGATGCCGAAGCGCTCCTGGAGGTCCGGCCGATCCGTGTACTGCGCCTGCAGCCCCTCGAGATCGTCGGGGGGAATCGTCTCCCGCAGCCAGCCGAGATCCTCCGCCACACCGCGGTTCGGCAGGTTCGGGACCAGCACGACGTGCGGGCGCTGCCTCCACAGCTCGACGATCTCGTCGTCGACGTCCCTGTCGCGCACGCCGTGCGCAAAGGCGTCGACCCCGGCGCGCAGGAGTCCCTTGGCATCCGCGAGGGTGAACACGTGCGCGGTGACGCGGAGCCCGTGCCGATGGGCCTCGTCGATGATTGCCGCGTACATCTCGGGCGTCATCTTCTCGTAGCGGCCGCCGCGATCGTCGACCCAGATCTTGACCAGGTCGACCTCCAGGGCCGCCAGCTCCCGCACGGCGGCCCGCCCCTCCTCCGCGCTCGCGATCCAGTACGGGAGCTCCGCGCGGCCCGGCTCCGGCCGGGTGATCCCGCGTCCGGCCGTGCGATAGCGCGCCGCACCGGGGATTGTCTCGGCGCGCACCTCGAAGGGCGCGCCGGGGGCGTCCCAGCCGAGGCTCATCGCCACGCCCACGCCGTAGTACGCCTTGCGCCGCAGGTCCTCGACGAGCGCCTCGCGCTCGCGGCTCAGGTGCACGTGCGTATCGACGAGCGCCGGAATGACCGTGCGGCCGCTCAGGTCGACGCGCGCCGCACCGGCCGGAACCTCCACGTCGTCCGCGCGGCCCACCGCCTCGAAGCGCGTGCCGCGGACGACGAAGGCGGCGTCCTCGATCGGCTCGCTGCCGTCGCCGACGACCAGCCGCGCCCCTTCGTACAGCGTCACGTCGGCCTGGGCGGCCGCCGCCGGCGTCGCGTGCACCGCCGCGAGCACGACGAGCGCCGCCGCCAGCATGCCGGTTCGAACCCTCAGCATCAGCCACCTCCTTCGCACGGCCCGGGTGCTGTACTGTGGTATGAACACGCCGGAAATTCAACCCGTTTCCCGAATGAGCTTTCCCGACCTGCGCGCGTTTCTCGACCGGCTGCGGCGCGACGGCGACCTCATGGAGGTCACGGCCGCGGTCGACCCGCATCTCGAGGCGGCGGAGATCCACCGGCGCGTCATCGCCGCCAACGGCCCGGCGTTGCTGTTCACGAACGTGCAGGGCTCGCCCTTTCCGCTGGCCACTAACCTGTTCGGCACGGCCCGCCGCGCGGAGCTGGCGTTCGGCGCACGGCCGTTCCGGCTGATCCGCCGCCTCGTCGAGCTGGTCGAGACGGTGCTGCCGCCGACGCCGGCCAAGCTGTGGGGGGCACGGGACCTGGGTCTCGAGCTGCTCCGCATCGGGTCGAAACGGGGCGCGCGCGGACCGGTCACGGACGTTGTCACGGACGACGTGCGGCTCGACACCCTGCCGGCGCTGACGACCTGGCCGGACGACGGCGGCCCGTTCATCACGCTGCCGCTGGTGTTCACCGAGCATCCCGACGGGCGCGGCCACAACCTGGGCATGTACCGGCTGCAGATCCACGACAGCACCACCACCGGGATGCACTGGCAGATCGGCAAGGGCGGCGGCTTCCACTACGCCGTCGCGGAGGCCCGCGGCCGGCCGCTGCCCGTCACGGCGTTTCTGGGCGGGCCGCCGGCGCTGATGCTGGCCGCGGTGGCGCCGCTGCCCGAGAACGTGCCCGAGCTGGTGCTGGCCTCGCTGATTGCCGGCGAGCGGCTGCGCCTGGTCGACGGGCCGTGGCCGCATCCCCTGCTGGCGGCGGCCGAGTTCGCGCTCATCGGCGAGGCGCGTCCGCACGAGCGCCGGCCGGAGGGTCCCTTCGGCGACCACTACGGCTACTACTCGCTGCGGCACGACTATCCCGTCCTGCGGGTCGGCAGGGTCGCCCGGCGGCGCGACGCCATCTTCCCGGCCACGGTGGTCGGCAAGCCGCGGCAGGAGGACTTCTTCATCGGCGACCTGCTCCAGGAGCTGCTGTCGCCGCTCTTTCCGCTGGTGATGCCGGCCGTCGAGCGGCTCTGGTCCTACGGCGAGACCGGCTACCACTCGCTCTCCGCGGCGGTGGTCAAGCAGCGCTACGCCCGAGAGGCGATGGCGAGCGCGTTCCGCATCCTCGGCGAGGGCCAGCTCTCGCTGACGAAGTTCCTGCTCGTCACGGATCAGCTGGTCGATCTCAAGGACTTTCCGGCCACGCTCGAGCATCTGCTGGCGCGCACGCGGCCGGAAACCGACCTGTACGTCTTCTCCAACCTGTCGATGGACACGCTCGACTACACGGGACCGGCCGTCAACCTGGGCTCGAAGGGGGTGTGGCTCGGCCTCGGCGATCCGGTGCGGGAGCTGCCGCGCGAGTTCTCGGCGGCCGAGCTGCCGCCCGGGGTGACGGAGGTGCGCGTGTTCTGCGGCGGCTGCCTGGTCGTCGGCGCGCCGGCGGTCGGCCTGGATCCCGAGGCACCGGCGCGCGTGGCGTCGCACCCGGCGTTCGCCCGCTGGCCCCTGATCGTGCTGACGGACGAACCGCGGCGCGCCGCGCGGAGCCCAATCAACTTCCTGTGGACGACGTTCACGCGCTTCGAGCCCGCGGCCGACATCCACGCGGCCGCGACCCGCGTGGTCCGCAACCACCTGGCCTACACCCCGCCGGTCGTGATCGACGCCCGCCTCAAGCCGGGGTTCCCCCGGGAGCTGACGTGCCGCGACGATACCGCGGCGCAGGTCACGCGCCGCTGGGGCGAGTACTTCCCGGCAGGCGGCGTCGAGATGGGCGACAGCGAGGCCGCCCACCTCGATTGAGCACAAGATCTCTTCCCAACGCGGCCGTGGTGGTGGTAGCCTCACCCATACGAAGGAGATCTCTCATGCGCAGCTGGACCAGGAACGTTTCGATCGTCAGCGTGGCAATCGCCGCGGCCGTGGCTAGCGCGGTCATCACCGCCTCGGTGATGCGGCCGGCGGCCCAGGACGCGGGGATAGCCCGCACCGCGGACGGCAGGCCCGACTTCAACGGGATCTGGCAGGCCCTCAACGAGGCCCATTGGGACCTCGAGGCGCACGCCGCCCGGGCCGGGATGGTGACGCAGCCGGGCGTGTATCCGTTCGAGTACGCCGAGGTGCCGGCCGCGCCGGTGGTGGCGCTGGGCGCCGCCGGCGGAGTGCCCGCGTCGGTGGGCGTCGTGCAGGGTGACGGGAGGATTCCGTACACCGAGGAGGCGGCCCAGACCAAGGCCGAGAACGGGGCGAACTGGATCGACCGCGACCCCGAGCTGAAGTGCTATCTGCCGGGCATTCCGCGTGCGATGTACATGCCCTACCCCTTCCAGATCGTCCAGAGCACGAACAAGATCCAGATGGCCTACGCGTTCACCAGCACGGCGCGGACCATCCACCTCGACGAGGTCGACGGGCCGCCCGACGATACCTACATGGGGCATTCGGTCGGGCGCTGGGAAGGCGACACGCTGGTGGTCGACGTCACGGACTTCAACGGGAGGAACTGGTTCGATCGGGCCGGCAACTTCCACAGCATCGACCTGCGTCTGGAGGAACGGTTCACGCCGATCTCGTCCGACGCCATCCAGTACGACGTGACGATCACGGATCCGAACACCTTCACGGAGCCCTGGCAGATCTCGATGCCGATCTACAAGCGCCTGGAACCCAACGCGCAGCTGCTCGAGTATCGCTGCATCGAGTTCGTCGAGGAGTTCCTCTACGGGCACGTGCGCAAGGACCAGCTGGTCACGCGCTGGGAGGGCGAGACCATGATCGTGGACATCACGCGCAAGGTGCCGGAGGGCAACGCGTTCTACGATTGGTACCGCAAGTAGCGGGAGGATGAAACCATGCGAAGCAAGCTGATCGTCGGGATGCTCGGAGTCGGTCTACTGCTGGCGGTGTTCGCAACGCCGGCCGCGGCGCACCACGCCTTCGCGGCGGAGTTCGACGCCAACAGCCCGGTCAACTTCGAGGGCACGGTCACCCGGATGGAGTGGGTCAACCCGCACGTCTGGATCCACATCGACGTCGATCTGCCGGACGGGTCGACCGCGAACTGGGCGTTCGAGGGCGGGACCCCCAACGTGCTGTTCCGGCGCGGCTTCACCAAGGAGTCGCTGCTGCCGGGGACCCAGATCCACGTCGACGGCTACCAGGCCAAGGACGGCACGAACCGCGCCAACGGCCGCGACATCACCTTCCCCGACGGCACGAAGCTGTTCCTCGGCTCGTCGGGCACCGGGGCCCCCTACGAGCTGCGGCCCGAGAACACCGCGCCGCGGGGCGTGCGATGAGACAGCGGCTGCTCGAAAAGGGGGGCGCGGGGGTAGTCCTGATCGCCGTCATCGTCCTGCTCGCGCCCGCCGCGGGGCAGACTCAGACGGCGGGCGAGCAGGCGGCGGCGCCAGCCGCCGTTACCGCGTGGGGAGACCCCGATCTGCAGGGGCTCTGGACCACGCGCTACGACACGCCGCTGCAGCGGCCGGCCCGGTTCGCGGACCAGGAGTTCTTCACCGACGAGGAGCGGGCCGCGCTGGACATCGAGCGCACGGCCATCCTCGAACGCGACCCGCGGCCGACGGTCGGCAACCCCCTCGCCTCCGGCGGTGCGTACAACCGAGCGGTCTTCCTGACGCACAAGGAAACCGGCCTCCGCACGTCGCTGATCGTGGATCCGCCGAACGGGCGCATTCCCCCGTTGACGCCGGAAGCGGAGGAGCGGCGGAGGGCGCTGCGCGAGTACCAGCTCGCGCTCCTGCAGGCCACCGACACCTGCAAGGACGAGCTGTCCGGATGCGCCGGGGGCACGTACGGTGCGCCGTCGCCGCGGCGCGACGAGACGCCCCCGATGTACCTGACGGTGAACGTGAACCGCGCCAACGGCCCGGAGGACCGCGGTCTCGGCGAGCGCTGCATGCTGGGCCGTCTGCCCGACTTCGGCGGCGCCGCGGGCTTCGTGCTGCAGGTCATCCAGTCGCCCGAGGCGGTGTCGATCTTCTACGACACCGGCCAGGGACAGGGCTGGCAGCGCGTCATCCCGGTGAACGATAGCCCCCATCTGCCGCCCGGCGTGCGCCAGTGGCGCGGCGACTCGCGCGGCCGCTGGGAAGGCGACACGCTGGTGGTCGACGTCACCAACTTCGGGCCCAAGACCGACTTCTTCGGCGCGCGCGAGAACCTGCACCTCGTCGAGCGCTGGAGGCGTATTGACGCCGAGACGCTCGAGTACGTGGTGACGATCGAGGATCCGACCACGTGGACGCGGCCGTGGACCGTGGCGCTCAATCTGGCGCTGCAGGACAACGCGGCGAACCGCATCTACAGGGAGCCCCGCTGCCACGAAGGCAACTACGGCATGCCGGGGTTGCTCGCCGGCGCGCGCTTCGACGAGCGCGCGTACGCCGAGGGTCGCGGGCCCCATCCGGCCACCGTCTGCAGCGCCGGCTGCGGCGCCGGGCTCGCCGAGGCGGACCGCGACCCGTTGCGGTAGCGGACAGCGTCAATCGTTGATCGTGACGGCGCAGGTCCCGGCCGGGACCTGCGCCGTTTCTTTTTTCACCGGTTTCACCGACACGCTTGCATGACGATGCAGGTCCAGGTGTTCCAGCACGTCCCGTTCGAGGGCGCGGGCAGCATCGCCGACTGGCTGGCCGCGCGGCGCGCGGACGTCGGCTGCACCCGGCTGTTCGCGGGCGACCCGCTGCCGCGCACCGGCGAGCTGGACGCCCTGATCGCGATGGGCGGGCCGATGAGCGTCAACGACGAGGACACGCTGGCCTGGCTGCGCCCCGAGAAGCAGCTCGTGCGCGACGCCGTCGCGCGCGGCATCCCGGTGCTGGGCGTCTGCCTGGGGGCGCAGTTGATCGCGAGCGCCCTCGGCGCGCGCGTCTACCCGGGCCCCGAGCGCGAGATCGGCTGGTTCCCGGTCCGCGGGGTGCCGGACGCGGCGCCGGGCTTCCGGTTCCCGCCCGAGTTCCTCGCCTTCCACTGGCACGGCGAGACGTTCGACCTGCCCGCCGGCGCCGTCCGCCTGGCCGGCAGCGCCGCCTGCGAGAACCAGGCCTTCCAGGTCGGACGCAACGCCGTCGCGCTGCAGTTCCACCTGGAAACGACGCGGGCCAGTGCGGAGGCCCTGATCGAGAACTGCCGGGACGAGCTCGTCCCGGGCCCCTACGTCCAGACGGAGCAGGAGCTGCGCGCCGCCCCCGCGGCGCGCTATACGGCAATCAACGAGTTGATGGAGCGGGTGCTGGCGGAGCTGCTCGCCTGAACGGAACCGCCCCGACCACCTCCGCGGCCGTTTCCGCGAACTGCCGGAGGAGGCCCACGGGGGTGCTCGCCCGCCATGGTGGTATGATCGGCCACCGGTCGGGACTCAGCAGGAAGGGACACATGTTCCGCCCTCGTCTGGTCGTCTCCTCGCTGACGCTCCTCATGGGAGGCTGGATGGCGGTCATGGCAGCCGCCCCCGGCCGCCTGGAAGCAGCCAGCCCTCAGCAGGCGCGTCCGGCGTCATCCACGGCTTCACCCCTATCGCTTCGTGCGATTCTCGATACGTACTGCGTGGGTTGCCACAATCAGCAACTCCGCACCGCAGGTCTGACGCTGGACGCGATGGATGCCGCCAGTGTGGGCGGCGGTGCCGAGGTGTGGGAGAGGGTGATCGGCAAGCTGCGGATGGGCACGATGCCGCCGCCCGGTCGACCGCGGCCGGATCGGCCCATCACCGACGCGTTGGCTTCCTGGCTGGAGAGCGAGCTCGACCGGGCAGCCGCGGCGCGGCCGAACCCGGGCCGAACCGAGTCGTTCCATCGGCTCAATCGGACCGAATACGGGAACGCGATCCGCGACCTGCTGGCGCTCGAGGTCGGCGTGACCCCGCTGCTGCCCGCCGACCAGGTGGCCGAGGGGTTCGACAACATCGCGGATGCCCTCTCCGTCTCGCCGGCGCTGCTGGACCAGTACCTGTCGGCCGCCCGCAGGCTCAGTCGTCTCGCGGTCGGACTTGCACCGTCCGGACCGGTCATCGAGACGTATCGAGTACCGCCGAGGATGGCTCAGGACGACCAGGTCAGTGAAGAGGTTCCGTTCGGGTCGCGCGGTGGCGTCGTGGTCCATCACTACTTTCCGGTCGACGGCGAGTACGTCCTCAAGATCCGTCTGCGGCGCGAAGCGTTCGGCTACATCATGGGTCTCGGGAGGCCGCATCGGATCGATGTCCGCCTGGACGGCACGCGACTGGAGCTGTTCACGGTAGGAGGAGAGAGCCGGGGCAGGCCCGCGCCCGGGGGTTATGCCGGCAGCGTAGACGGAGACCCGGAATGGGAGCACTACTGGCATCACGCCGACGACCAGCTGGCACTGCGCTTCTCCGCGAGGGCGGGGTTGCGTGCGGTCGGCGTGTCGTTCGTGAGCAGGCTGACCGATCCCGAGGAGGTGCTGCAGCCCGTACCGGCGCATTCGACGATCAACCGGGGCCACGGTGTCGAGATGCCGGACGGCAATCCGGCCGTGGACACGCTCACGATCGACGGGCCCTACGAGGTCTCGGGCCCAGGCAACACACCCAGCCGCAGCAGGGTCTTCGTCTGCCGGCCGGCGCGTGGCGCAGACGAGGAGCGCTGCGCCAGGGAGATTCTTTCCACGCTCGCCAGGCGTGCGTATCGCCGGCCGGTCACGACGGGCGACATCGACACGTTGGTCGGCTTCTACAGGGCCGGTCGACGCGACGGTGGCTTCGACGCGGGCGTCCAGTTCGCGCTCGAACGCATCCTCGTCGACCCGAGTTTCCTGTTCCGCATCGAGCGCGATCCACCCGGCGTGGCACCAGGCAGCGTCTATGCCCTGAGCGGCCTCGAGCTGGCCTCCCGCCTGTCGTTCTTCCTCTGGAGCAGCATCCCCGACGATGAGCTCCTCGATGTGGCTGCCCGCGGGTCGCTGGACGATCCGGTCGTTCTGGAGCGCCAGGTGCGGCGTCTGTTGGCCGATCCGCGCGCGAACGCGCTGGTGGACAACTTCTTCGGCCAGTGGCTGCAGCTGCGCGATCTACGGAACGTCACGCCGAATTCGACACTGTTTCCGGGATTCGACGACAACCTGCGTGAAGCGCTGATGCGGGAGACGGAGCTGTTCCTCGAGAGTCAGTTTCGTGACGATCGAAGCGTGCTGGAGTTGTTGAGCGCGGACTATTCCTTCCTCAACGAGCGGCTGGCCCGCCATTACGAGATACCAGACGTCCACGGGAACCGCTTCCGGCGAGTGACGCTCAACAGCCCCGAGCGGGGAGGGTTGCTCGGCCAGGGCAGTCTGCTCACGGTGACGTCGTATCCCAACCGGACCTCGCCGGTGTTGCGCGGCAAATGGGTGCTCGACACCCTGCTCGGCGCGCCGCCTCCGCCGCCACCCCCCGACGTGCCGAGCTTGCCGGATCGTGGTGCCGGCGGCCGGCCCGCGTCGGGGCGCGAACGGTTGGAGCAACACCGGGAGAATCCCGTCTGCGCAACCTGCCATGCGCAAATGGATCCGTTGGGCTTCGCCCTGGAGAACTTCGACGCCGTCGGCGCGTGGCGCACCAGCGACGGGGGCATCCCCGTCGACGCCTCCGGAGCCATGCCGGGCGGCGCCTCGTTTCGGGGCGTGGCGGGACTGCGGACAACGTTGCTCGGTCATCGCGAGCAATTCGTCGACACCGTGATCGCAAGACTTGTCTCGTATGCACTCGGCCGCCCCGTCCAGCACTACGACTCTCCGGCGATCCGCAAGGTCAGACGGGACGCGGCGCCAGGTCGATACCGCTGGTCATCCATCATTCAGGGGATCGTCCAGAGCACGCCGTTTCGGATGCGCCAAACCCCCGGGCGCGAAGGAGTCGGCCCATGATCATCGTGAAGAAGTCACTGTCCAGGCGGACCGTGCTGCGGGGGATGGGCGTCACGCTCGCCTTGCCGCTCCTGGACGCGATGGTGCCCGCCCTGTCGGCGTTGACGAAGACGGCCGCAAGGCCCGTGCATCGTTTCTCGGCCGTGTACGTGCCGAACGGGATAACGATGGCGGCCTGGACGCCGGCGGCGGAGGGAACGGCGTTCGAGTTCACACCCATCCTGAAGCCGCTGGAGCCCTTTCGGGATCGTGTGCTCGTGATATCCGGCCTGAATGGGCCGGCAGGCCAGGATCATTACGGCGCCTCCACCGGGTTTCTCACGGGCGTGGAGGACGGCGGCCGGGCGAGGATGGGCGAGCCCCGACGCGGGTTGAAGGCTGGTGTCTCCGTCGATCAGCTCATGGCGCAGGAGTTCGCGCGCCACACGGAGCTGGCGTCACTGGAGCTCGCCGTCGACGGCATGGAGGAGACGACGGGGAGCGCGTACACGAACACCATCTCCTGGCGCACTTCCACGCAGCCGCTGCCGATGGAGAACAACCCGCGCCGGGTGTTCGAGCGGCTGTTCGGCGACAGCGGGACGACGGACCCGAAGGCCCGGGCCGCTCTCCGGGGGCGGGAGAAGAGCATCCTCGATTCGGTGATCCAGGCGGCCGGCAGCCTCGAACGGGAAGTCGGGCCGAGTGACCGCATCAAGATCCGGGAGTACCTCGAGGCCGTCCGCGACACCGAACGACGCATCCAGAACGCCGAGGCACAGGGCGCGCGGGAGCTGCCCCTGGTGGCGCGGCCGGCAGGCATCCCGCCGACGTTCGAAGAGCACGCGAGCCTGCTGTTCGACCTGCAGCTGCTGGCGTATCAGTCCGACCTGACCCGCGTCATCACCTTCATGCTCGGCCGCGAATTGACCGGCCGGACGTACCCCGAGCTCGGCGTGTTCGAGGCGCATCATCCCCTGTCGCATCACTCGTACAATCCCGCGAAGATCGCGGGAATCACGCGGATCAACACCTTCCACATGTCCCTCTTCGCGAGGTACCTGAAGAAGCTGCAATCGACTCCGGACGGCGACGGCTCCCTGCTCGATCACATGCTGATCCTGTACGGTTCGGGCATGTCCGACGGCAACTCGCACAACCTCAACAACGTGCCCCTGCTCCTGGTCGGCGGTGCGGCGACCGACCGGGGCCGTCACATCAGGTATGCCGGCGAGCCGACGGCGAACCTGCTCCTTGCCATGACGCACAAGCTCGACCTGCCCGTCGAGTCCGTCGGCCGCAGCACCGACAGGCTCGACATCGAAACGCTGGCGGGCGTCTAGCAGTCGATGAGCGCGCTGGTTATCGATTCGCCACGGGCGGACCGACAGCGACGAGAGACGACGATGCGTGTCAGAGATCTTGTCGGCTGGATCTTGCTCTGGCCAGCCGTCAGCCTCGCCGCCAGTCCCGACGAGCAGCTTCTAGAAGCGGTCCGGAGCAGCGACACGGCGGTCGTGCGGGCTCTCCTGAGGCAAGGGGTCGACGTGACTACGCGCGAGGGCGATGGCGCGACAGCCCTCCACTGGGCCGCGTACGCAGACGATCTGGAGACCGCGGATCTGCTGATTCGCGCCGGCGCCAGCGTCGACGCAACGAACGATTTGGGGGTGACGCCGCTCTGGGTGGCCTGTACCAACGGGAGTGCGGGGATGGTCGCCCGACTGCTGGAAGCGGGGGCGAACCCGAACATCGCCCCGGCGACCGGCGGCACACCGCTGATGAGGGCTGTCCGCACAGGCAACGCGGACGCGGTCGAATCGCTGCTGGCCGGCGGCGCGGAGGTGAACGCGAGCGAGGGGTCCCGAGGGCAGAACGCGCTGATGTGGGCCGTGACGCAGCGCCATTCGACAGTCGCGCAGATGTTGATCGACTGGGGCGCGGACGTCGAGGCCCGCACGAAGCTGTCGCGTCAGTTCGTTCTCACCTGCTGTCAGGAAAACAACACCGACGGCAACGGTTCCATCTGGAACGAGCAGGGTGGGTTCGCGCCGCTGCTGTTCGCGGCCCGGCTGGGCAGTCTCGACGCGGCCAGGCTCCTGCTGGCGGCGGGAGCGCACGTGGATGTTGCCACGCCGGGCGGCACGACGGCGCTCGTCGTGGCAGCCCACAGCGGCCACGGCGCCCTCGCGGCCCTGCTACTCGAGCACGGTGCGGACCCGAACGCCGCTGGCGCCGGCTACACGGCTCTGCATGCCGCGGTCCTGCGAGACGATCCGGACCTCGTCGGGGCGCTCCTGGCACATGGAGCGAATCCGAACGCTCGTCTCCTGAGGGGTACTCCCGCCCGGCGCGCCGCGGCAGATCTTGCCTTCAACAAACATTGGCTCGGGGCCACGCCGTTGTGGCTGGCGGCAGGATTCCATAGGCCCGCTCTCATACAGGTCCTGGTGGCCGGCGGCGCCGATCCGCTGTTGCCGAGGAACGACGGTACGACGCCGCTCATGGCAGCGGCGCAGGGGGAGAGCCCGCGGGCCCTCTTTCAGGATGCATCACCCGTTTTTCCGCCGGGTGAGGAACGCCCCACGCTGGAAGTCATGCGGATGCTGGTCGAGCTCGGCGCCGACGTCGCCGCGGCTAATGCCGCCGGCGATACGGCCCTGCATCGAGCCGCGTCCAAACGGTTCGATACCGTCGTGCAGTTCCTCGCGGATCACGGCGCCATCCTGAACGCCCGGGACGAGCAGGGACGGACGCCCCTGGAGTGCGCGGTCTACCATTGCCATATCCTGTCGAACACGGAAGGCTCGTTCGTCGAGGCCGACTTCCGGGCCCTCGCGGGCGGCAGCTCCAACAGCACGACGGAGCTGCTCCTCCAATTGGGCGCGACAGAGTGACAGACGCAGCGCGTCCCATGCAACGATGACGCCGGGAAAGGGGCGCGTCGGCTGTCCGCGCCCCTTTCGAACCGACGTCGCGACACCTCGGCCTACCTCGATGCCTGCGCCGCAGCTTCTGCGGCAGCCTCCTCGGCGCGAGCACCAGCGAGGATGTTGTAGAGACCGTAGTTGCCTTCGTGACAGGCATACTCGTACAACGGCTGCTCGTTCCACTGCATCGGAATCTCGTACGTCCAGGGTCTGACCCACACGGTGGGATCGTCGACCGTGGCTTCGTACATCAGCGTCTGGGGAGACATGCGAGTGAAGCGCTCGGTGAGCCGGAGGTGTGCATCGGTATGTCCCTGAGCGAAGCTCGTCTCACGGAGGAAGCTGGTCGTCTCGACGACGAGCGTGTCGCCGTCCCAGTGGCCGCGCGATTCACCCGTCCACTGTGGGACGCCGCTGCCCGGACGACCGTCCAGCGGAATGACGCGGAAGTTGTGGTTCATCTCGTTGAGCAGCACCACCTGGTCGGGCGTCTGGAACAACTGCACGTTCTGGTTGTAGCCGCCGGGCGTCATGGGCGGACCGGAGTTGAAGCCCGTGATGCAGCGGAGCTGCAACGCGTTCGGGCCCAGGTCCTCGACGAAGCCGCCGGGCGTGGGTGCGTGCCGGTTGACGCCCCGGCGCTCCCGCTCGATTGCGGCCCTCCGCTCCGCGGCCGCCTGCGTCAGGGGCGGAATGCGCCCGTCGGGCGGATCGACGATCAGCGAGGTCCGCCGCGTTTCGACAGGCGCCGTCCCTCCGTCCAGCCAGAAATTGTTGTAGAAACCGGGCTGCCCATCCTCGCCCCGGTCCACGTTGGCGCCGGCCACCGTTCGCCTCGCTTCCCGGTTCCAGAGATCCGCGTTCCGGTCGATGGCCTCCTGTTCGAGCCGCGCCGCCTCTTCCTCGGTCAGGAACGGCTTGTCCGCCAGATTCGCGGGGCGTTCCAGGGGCGTGAGGGAACGGAAGTCCCAGACCCCCTGCAGATCGGGCGCACCCCACGGAGTACGGGGCACCTCTGTTGACTGCGCCGCGGCGAACATTGGCGCCAGCGCCACGACCGCGATCGTTGCACACAGCACGACGAGACATCGATGGCTCATCTTCCCCTCCTCCTATTCCCGGCTTCCTCCGCTTCCTTCAACGCGCCGGCCAGGATGTTCACGAGGCCGTAGTTGCCCTCGTGGCAGGCGTACTCGTAGACCGCCGCGTCGCTCCTCCGCATGGGAATCGCGTAGGTCCACGGGCGCACCCACGTCGTCTCGTCCTCGACCGTCGCCTCGTACAGCAGCGTGTCGGCGTCGATCCGCGTGAAGCGCTCGATCAGGTGGATGTGCGGGCCGGAGCCGCCCAGCCGGCCGACGCTTCCGGCGTAACGGCCGAAGGCCGTCTCGCGCAGGAAGTTGGTGGTCTCGACCACCAGCGTGTCGCCGTCCCAGCGGCCGCGCGAGTCGCCCAGCCACTGGCGGAGGTGCTGCGGAAGGTGCGGGCGGCCGTCGAGCGGGACCATCCGGACCGCCGGACCCATCTCGTTGAAGAGGGCCACGTAGCCCGGAATCTGGAACAACTGCACGTTGTTGTTGTAGGCGGCGGGATACATCGGCGGGCCCGAGTTGAACCCCACGATGCAGCGCACGCTCACCGGCACGTCCTCGACCCAGGCCCCGGGCCGCGGCACGTCGTCGCCCACGCCCTCCCGCGCCGCGGCCAGCTCCTCCTGCCGGCGCTTCGCCTCCGGCGCCAGGTCGGGAATTCTTCCGTCCGGCGGATCGACGATCAGCGACGTGCGCCGGGTACCGATGATGTTGGTCCCGAAGTCCATCCAGAACTGGTTGTAGGTGCCCGGGTCACCCGTGCGGGGCGGCCGATCGACCTGTCTCTCGACCGCCCGCTGCTCCAGCTCGGCCGCCTCCTCGACCGTGAGGAATTCCTGGCCCTCGAACTCCTCCGGCCGCTCCATCGGCGTCACCGTGCGGTAGTCCCAGACGCCCTGCAGATCCGGATCGCCCCAGGCCGTGCGCCGCGGGCTCGACTGCTGGCCCTCGGCCGGCCGGGGCGCCAGCCACGTCACGGCGACGGCGATCGCCAGGACACCTGTCGACGCAAGAAGTCGACGATTCATCGCACTCCTCCTCATCCACGCGACCGCCCCGCCTGCCGTGTGCCGCTGCGGACCGCGATCAGTGGCCGCCCGCAGCTGCCGCCCTGGCGTCGTCGGCACGTGCACCGGTCAGGATGCCCTCCATGCCGATGTTGCCCTCGTGGCAGGCGTACTCGAAGAGCGCGTCGTCGGTCCGCTTCCACTCCATCAGGGCCGTCCAGGACGATTCCCAGACCGTCGGGTCGATGGCGGTGAACTCGTAGTGCATATCGTCCGGGCCGACCCGCGTGAAGCGCTCGATGAGACGCAGGTTCTCGCTCGAGCCCCGGAAGTTGCTCTGCGGCGAGAAGTGCGTGGTCTCGACGACGAGCGTATCGCCTTCCCAGCGGCCGACCGAGTTGCCGTGCCACTGGTCGATGTCGCGGTCGATGTGCGGGCGGCCGTCGAGCGGGATGATCCGCGTCGTGTGGATCAGCTCCTGCTCGATCACGACGTGGTCGGCGGTCTGCAGGATGTGATAGTAGCTGTTGTAGCCGGCCAGCAGGTTCGGCAGCCCGAACGTGATGCAGCGCTCGCTCAGGCCGCGGTCCTCGGTCCACGCCGCCGGGCGCCCGCGATTGGCGCGGGCCGCTTCCGCCGCCCGTTGCGCGGCCCGCGTGAGCTGCGGCAGGCGGCCGTTCGGCGGACTGGTGATGAGCGACGTCCGGTTGTTGAAGTCGCGCTCGACCAGCCAGAACTGATTGTAGTTGCCGGTCCCGCCGTCGGACGAGGTGAAGGTCTCGGGAGCAGTCAGCGCCACGTTGAAGAACTGGTCGCCGAAGGCCGCGTCCCCCGCGTCCAGGGCGAACAGCTCCTCCGCCGTCGTCTGCACCTGCGCCAGCTCCTCGTCGGTGAGCGCGGCCCGCTCGCCCAGCGACTCCGGGCGCTCGAGCGGGGTGACGGCGTTGTTGCCCCAGATGCCCTGGAGGTCGGGATGGCCGTGCTCGGTGCGCGGGACTGTCCAATCGGACGACTGGCCGAGCGCGGCGGCCGGCAGCAGCGCCACGGCGAGCAGGGCGCCCAGCGCGGTGACGGCGGCGATATGACGGGTCCTCATTTGGAAACCTCCTCCGCGAGTCGTATTCCGTTTGGCGTCAGAATATCACGAGCGTCGGATGTTTCGGGCCTTGCGAGCAGACGAGAGGGAGTGAACCATGACCTACGGAAGGACGCGGAGCGCGCTGCTGCCGGCCGCCTTGCTGGTGGCGACCCTGGGCGCGGGAGCGGCCGGCGCCGGCCAGGTGCCGCAAACTCAGCGGCGCGTCGTCACCGGCGACTCGACACGGCTGGCGACGGACGACGTCGCCCTGCTGCGGATCCGCTTCGAGGCGGGCGCGCGCACGCACTGGCACGTCCACGCCAATCCGCAGATCTATCTCGTGGAGGCCGGCCGGGGGCGCATCCAGGTCCGCGGCGAGCCGCCGCGCGACGTCGAGGCGGGCGAGCCCGTGCTCCTGCCGGCGAACGTGCCCCATTGGCACGGCGCCGCCGCGGATGCCGCCGCGACCTGCCTGCACGCCTACCCCGGCGGCGTGGCCATCACGATGCTCGAGGAGGTGACGGACGAAGAGTACCTGGGCACCGTTGCGCCCGCGCGCTGACCCGCGCGACGGGTCCGGCTGCGCCGACCGACGCCGGCCGCGACTGCCCCTTGCAGCTCGCCGGAGTCGGACTCACCGCCCGCGCGGCGCTCGTTCGGACACGCGCGCCCCGGCGAGCACGTTGGTCATGGCGTAGTTGCCCTCGTGGCAGGCCGCCTCGAAGATCTGGTTGTTGCGGTTGTCCTGCAGCGCGAGGGTCATCTCGAACGTCCACGGCCGGGTGAACACCGTGGGATCCTCGACCGTCACGCGGTAGAGGATCAGATCGGGCGCTGTCCGCGTGAACCGCTCCGTGAGCCGCAGGTTCTCGCCGGATCCCTGGAACGAGGTCTGGTCCGTGAAGTTCGCGGTGTGGACCACCAGGGCATCGCCCTCCCAGGTGCCGCGCGCGGTCCCGTGCCACTGCCGGACATGCGGCGGCGCGGCAGGCCGACCGTCCAGTGGGATGTGACGGTAGGCGCCCCCGCGGTGTCCCGACTCGAAGTACATGGAGACCCAGCCGGGCGACTGCACGATGCGGCTGAACGCGCAGAGCGGCCCGGTGCACGGCACGGTCATGCCGCGGCAGCGGTCCTGGGGCCGGTCCTCCGGGTTGTCGCTCAGCCCGCCCGGGCCGACCTCCGACACGCGGCCGTACACCCGCCGGAACTCGCGCTCGGCATCGACGCGCCGCCGGCCCTCGGGCGTCAGCGGCGGCAGCCGGCCGTCGGCCGGATCCACGATCAGCGACGTGCGCTTCGTGCGGACCACGGTGCGGCCGTAGGTCGAGCTCCAGATGTTGTTGTACGCGTCGGCCACGTCGAGCAGCGAGCCCGTCTCGGCGCGGAGGTCCCGGCCGCGGTCGGCAAGCGCGCCCTGCTCGAGCGCCGCCACCTCCTCGTCGGTCAGGAACTCCCGCCCGGCGTACTCGGCAGGCCGCTCGAGCGGCGTCTGCGTCTTGCTGCTCCAGATGCCCTGCAGGTCCGGGTGGCCCCACGGCGTCCGCGGCGCGGCCCAGCCCGGTGCCTGGCCCTGGACGGCGGCAAGGAGCCCGGCCGCGCTCACGAGAGCGAGGGCAATCGCGACGAGGGAAGCTCGCTGGCGCATCGTGAACCGTCCTTTCCATGGCAGCCGGCCGACGCCGCTGCCACCCTCAAGAGCATAGTCCGAGAGGAGGACGACGGAAGCCACGAGGTCGTCTCCATGTATCCGGCGTTCGTCGAGGGCCAGTAGCCGGACGGTGTAGCATCACGCACGGGATCGAGTCCCGCCATCGGAACGAAGGAGAAAGCGATGCGATCGAACCTCGCACGCGCGGCGGCAATCATCGGCGTGTTGAGCCTGGCCGGATCGGCGGGCGCGCAGTACGGGCATCCGCTGAAGGGCTCGTGGAGCGGCGACTGGGGGCCGAGCGCGGAAGACCGACGCCGTCTGCTGCTGCTGCTCGACTGGGACGGCAGCGCCGTCACCGGCACCATCAACCCCGGGCCGAACGCCGTTCCAATCGCGACCGCCACGCTCGATCCCGCGACGTGGGCGGTGCACATCGAGGCCGAGGGACGCGATGCGGACAACGCGGTCGTCTACGTCATCGACGGCGAGCTGCAGAACATCGGCTCCTACAACCGCGCCATCGCCGGAACGTGGACGCAGGGCGGGACGAGCGGCGACTTCACGGTGATCCGAAACTGACGTGCTCGCTACCGGTTGCCGAAGATGGGCTGCCCGAAGTCGTCGGTCAGGTGATACAGGTAGAGATTGTTCTCCTGGCAGATGTACTCCAGGAGCTCGCCGTCCGGACTCCAGGGAATGTCCCAGGCGGCGGTCCAGGGCGCGGTGTAGGCGCCGGGATCGTCGATGGTCGCTTCGTAGTGGAGCGTGTTCTTGTCCGGGCGCGAGAAGCGCTCGACCACGTGCAACGCGTCCGTGTGCGGGTGGCCGAAGAAGTCGATCCAGGTGGTCTCGTTGAAGCCGACGACATCGACCACCAGGGTGTCCCCCTCCCAGCGTCCGACGGAGTGCCCCAGGAACGTGGGGTTCAGCGCGTCGCCCTCGGGATGCGGCCGTCCGTCCATGTAGATCTCGCGCCAGATATGGGTGGCGCCCTCGAAGATCATGATGATCCGCTCCTGTGCGGGAAGCTGGATTATCTCCATGGGATACGGCGTGGCCATCATGCGTGGCCCACCCGGCGGCATGCAGTAGCCTTCGGGGTCGTACTTCGATTCGTTCGCGGAGTTGTAGTCGTAGATGGCGGCCGACCAGGGCATGAACGGAATGTGCGGCTCGGCGGCGGATCCGCCCCGCGGACCGCGCGAGCCGCTCGGCGTCGTCTCCGGCGCCGTGACGGGATTCCCGTCCACGGTGACGACCCGCGCGGCCATGTTGGTGATGTACGGCACGGCCCAGGCCCCTTTCTCCCCGGGAATGCGTCCGAGGTTCGGGGTCCCGTCCGCCAGGCGGGGCGTCGGCTCCGCCGCCCCGGCGGCGTCCTGTCCCGCCAGTCCGGTCGTGCTGATCAGGAGCGCGCCGGCCAGCACCGCGGCGGGCCGGAGCCCGTGCCTCGACGTCGTCGATGCCGCCGCGTTCATCGTTCCTGCTCCTGGCTGGAGCCGGCGAACAATCGTCGGCCGCTGGCAGTGAGCAGGACCGTGAGTGCGTTGGCGTGCGCGCTCCCGTCCTTGGCGGCGCTGCCCTCGACGCTCACGATGTCGCCGATGCGCATGGAGTTGCGGGTCCAGCCGCGGCGCATGAGCAGGTTCGGGCTGCCCATCTCCCAGCCCCAGTTCGTGACCGTCCCGTCCTCGTCGACGACGTCGATGAAGAACCAGACGTGCGGGTTGAGCCACTCGATCTTGGTGACCAGCCCGGTCCGTTCAACCGGCTTGTCCGCGTCGAACTCCGCCGAGAAAGAATGGTGCGCCGCTACCGGCACGGCCGCAACCAGCAACGACGCGGCGGCCAGCGCCGCCAGTCTCGGTCTCATTGCCGACCTCCCTTCGGGTCCGTGGTCTCCTCCTCGATCGCGAGGCCACCCGCGACGTGAGAGCGCGTCGGGCGGGTCATCAGCTCGACGGCGGCAGCGATAGCACGAACACAGCGAAAGATTCTCCGGATTCATTGAGATTTCTGTCGGGATGCGTCGGGTACGCCCACGATTCCACCCACGCGGGATCGCGCCCACAGCCGGGGCCGTTGTCACCCGGGGGCGTGCGGGCCGGACGGGTCACGCCAGAACAGAACGCCCGCCGTTGCGACATCAGCCCCCGAACCGACCCGACAGCCCGACCCGCTCTAGCTCCGCGCCGACCAGGGCCTAGCGTACCATGAAGGAACCGCCGCCAGCCCTCCCGAGCATCGGCCCCCGCCGGCGGTTATCACCAGACTGACCGGGACCCGCACGCGGCCAGGACCGACCGTTCCACGGCGAGCCGACTCGGAGTACTGCGACGGGACCGGGCCAATCCTCTGGGGTCGCTAGTCGCCCCCCTGTGCGCTCGCCCTGCCCTCGCCCCCATCCGCTCGCCGCTGACTCGCCCAAGAACCGCCGGCAAGGCGTTCTCGGGCCGGAGCTGCCGCCCGTGGGCGGGACCCGACCGAGGCGTGCGTCATCAGGCCCACGACGCCGAGACCGGCGAGGAGCTGCGGCGGCGGCTCGTGCCCGCCCCCGGCGAGCCCGGCGACGAGACCTGGGGCGACGTGCCCTACGAGGACCGCGTTCACGTGGGCTCGTGAACGGCCCCCAGCGTCGACTTCGACCTGAATCTCGTCTTCGTCGGCACGTCCGTCACCTCGCCAGCCCCAACGTTCCCGCGGGGCGGCATCGAGAACACGCACCTGTACCACAACTCGACGCCGGCCCGGCGATCCGCTGGTACTACCAGCACCGTACCACGACTTCCGAGACTCGCGCGCACCGCGGCGCGAACGCCGCGCCGTTCCGTTCCTCGGCGCCGGCGTGGGATGGATGCGGACGCAGATCGACTACGCAGCGACATCGATCAGAACCAGCGACCGCGAGGCGCTGCTCGACCTCGGCCGGAACCCGAACGCGGCCGGCACGACATCGCGCGCCGATGCGACGCTCACCGACGACCTTCCCGGGTACCAGCTGCTGGCCGGATTGGACTACGCGTTGACCGAACGGCGTGCATTGACGTTCAAGGTCCGCTACGCGGACGCCTTCGGCGACTTCGAGAGCCTCGACAACCCGTGGGCGCTCCTGCGTGACCACGAATCGACGGTCGGGCCGGGCGGCGCTCCCGTCCGTTACGACATTGGAGCCCGCAATCTGAGCCTCTGGTCCGTCTCGGTTGGATTCAGGATCGGCTCTGAGCCGCCGACGCCTACAGCGGCGATTTCGCGGGTCGGTGGCGAGCCGGCTCCAGACGACGGCGAGCGGCCCTGCGCGGCCGGCACCACGCGCGGACCACGGGGGCCGCGATGACCGGAGGGCGGCGACGAGCCGAACGACGGCCCGGAAGCGCCGGCCGGGCGCGGCCGGTGGCAAGGGGTCGAGGGGGAGCGCAGCATCCCCTCACCAGCCCAATGTCCGACGTTGGGTATGCTCTCACGACAGCTAGCAGTGGAATTCAACCTGGCCTCCGGGGGCGTGAGGGAACCGAAGAGTCGAGTCCCCTGGATGCCGTTCCCCGGATGAGTGCCGGGTGCGGCAGGGACGACAGCGGGTTGCCGGCTGCAGTGTCGAGGCGGACCTGGTCCGGCGGGCGGCCGTCGTCCGGACCCGGACCCCGGGCTTCGGCGGGTTCGACCGGGAACGGCGTGGTCACGGCATGAAATCCCGGAAGGATCTAACGCGCCCCTTCCGCCTCGGCTTCCTCCAGCCGGGCGATCTCGAGGAGGGCGGTCATGCCGGTGTTCCCCTCGTGACAGGCGAACTCGAACATGTCTCCCTCCGTGGGCGGCATGAGAATGGAGGCCGTCCAGGGCCGCGTCCACAGGTCCGGATCTTCAAAGGTGACGTCGTAGCTCACCGTATCTTCGTCCACGCGGGTGAAGCGCTCGACGAGGCGCATGCCGCCCTGCGACAGCCCGCGGAACCACTGCGCCGGGCTGAAGTTGGTGGTCTCGACGACCAGCGTGTTTCCCTCGAAGTGCCCTCGCGAGTCGCCGAGCCACTGCCGCACGTGCCCCGGCAGGTGCGGCCGGCCGTCGAGCGGGATGATGCGGAACTCGTGGACCATCTCGAAGAGGAGGAGAACGTGGTTCGGCGTCTGTGCGATGTGGATGTTCTGGCTGTAGGGGCCGCCGAGCCGCGGGATACCGTAGGAGATGCAGCGCTCCTGCGGACTGCGGCCCTCGGGACCCTCGCTCGTCTGCCCCGGGCGGGCCCGGACGCGCTCCAGACCGGCCGCGGAGTACGGGATGCGGCCGTCCGGCGGGTCGACGATCATCGAGGTGCGGCCGTCCGACAGGCTGCGCTCCCACCACACCACGCGGCGCGCCCCGACGCCCTCGGTCGACCGTTGCGCGGCGTTGACCTCGGCGATCTCCGCCTCGCTCAGGAGCTCACGGTCCGCTTGCTGCTTGGGGCGCTCGAGGGGCGTCGCCGTCCCGTGGCTCCAGATGCCGTTCAGGTCCGGCGCGCCCCAGGGCGTGCGCGGCGTCGCCGCCTGCGCCCAGGCGGCGACGGGGATCAGCATGAGCGCGGCAAGGGCGGAAACGCTGTGCAACCAGCGGCTTCTTGAGCTGTGCATCGAGATCCTCGTCTGGAGACGCCTGTCGATCCTAGCCTCGGCATGGAGATTCGGAATCAGGTCTCGCGTATTCTACGGCACAACCTCGCGCGCCTGCGCGACGTGTGCTGGATGGGGCGGTCTCGCAGGGCATTGACGGCCTCGGGCAGGTCGCCGATCGCGTGTGTGAAGCGTTCGATTTCCGCGACGGGGCACGGGCAGAGCTAGCGGTGTCATGAGCCAGCCTTCGTGTCCTCCGACCCTGCGCCCGGCAGTTCTCCTCGTCGCCGCCGGATCCTTTCGTCTCCCGGCCCTCGTTCGATGGTGCTCTCTCCTTTGGCGCCTGATGTCGGTGCCCCTCGTGTTCGGTGGACCTGCGTTGGTCGGGAGTCATCGACCGGGGCCAGGTCGTCGCGGTTAGGCTCCCGGCGCCGGGCTGGCGACCGACCGACGAAGCGTTTCACCTTGAGGTTCTGCCTCGATCTGCCACCGGGACTTGTACAGGTTGGCAATCGTCTTGGCGACCCACGTCGTGGAGAATTCACTACTACCGCTGTATCGGATCGGACGGATGG
This sequence comes from Vicinamibacterales bacterium, assembly GCA_965222265.1. Taxonomy (GTDB): domain Bacteria; phylum Acidobacteriota; class Vicinamibacteria; order Vicinamibacterales; family UBA8438; genus JAAXGX01. Next base: position 747,097 of record CBDCTP010000003.1, on the reverse strand, counting down.
CGGCACCTCGGCGGTCCGCGGTGCGACACGCGCCCCGTGCGGCAGGACCTGTTGGACGAGGTCGTCTGGACCGAGGTGATACGGTTGCTTGAGGAGCCGGCCTTGATCCAACAGGAACTGGATCGCCGGCTGGCCGCTGCGCAGGCTGCCGATCCCACGAAGAAGCGTACGCAGGCAGTGGAGCGGGACCTCGCGCGAGTCGGCAAGAGCATGGAACGGCTGCTCACCGCCTACCAGGAGGATCTGCTGTCGCTCGAGCAACTGCGCGAGCGGATGCCGTTGCTGCGCCAACGCGAGCAGACGTTACGCGACGAGTTGAACGCCTTGGTCGAGCAGACTCGCGAGCGCGCCGCCCATCTGCGCCTGGCCGAGACCCTGTCGGCGTTTCTCACGCGCCTGCGCGCGGCGGCCGAGACGCTCGACATCGTCGAGCGGCAACGAATCGTACGACTCGTCGTCAAGGAGGTCCTCGTCAATGACGACACGATCGTGATCCGCCACTGCATTCCAGTGCCCTCGGGGCCGCCGCCAACGAACGACGGCGGACCGAACAACGACACCGACAACGCCGCGGATCCTCGAAGTTACCTTTTGCGTTCGGGGAGTAGCGACGCCCCCTTGGGGCGTCCCCGTCGCGCGCGGCCGTGGCACGACCCACCCTCGCCGAGGCCGCCGAGCGCGTGCCCGAACAGAAGCGCGGCCGGTGGTGCAACAGCATGGGAGCGGTACGCCTTCCCCCGCATCGTCCGCCGGCCCGTCTCTGAGGTCAACACGGCTGACGTGCTGGAGATCCTCACGCCGATCTGGCACGTCAAGGCGGAGACGGCGCGCGCCGTCCGCCAGCGCATCCGCTCGGTGCTGGAGTGGGCCATCTCGATGGACCGGCGCAACGACAAGCCTTGCGACCGCGTACTGCCAGTCCTCAGCCCGCAGAACGACAGCGTGACTCACCGGCGGGCGCTGCCGCACAAGGATATTGCCGCCGCGATTGAGTCGGTGCGGGACTCGAATTCGGCGCAGCCGGCCGTCAGGCTGGCGTTCGAGTTCCTCGGGCTGACGGCGGCGAGGTCCGGCGACGGTGCTGCGCGCGTACAGCACGTCGTGACCCGCGCAGTATAGTAGTGGTGGAAGTAGTGGTGGAACGTGCCGTTGCGTCCGCGCATGTGGTGACAGGACATCGCGAGGTCACAGACGCGACAGCGGACTACCCGGCGGAGCAAGTAGTGGCCGGACTTGAGATGGCGGGGGCTGAGAGGACACGCTTCCGCCAGCCGCGGGAGGTGACCGACCGCCTACTTCTTGGCGGGCCTTCTTCCTTCGTTCGGCCCAGTAGGCGGTCATGCGCTCCGACACCGCCTTCTTCTCCGCGGCCGACATCGGCCGGCGCTTCCTCGGCGGCTTGGCGTCGGACTTGCTCTCTGCGGTGGCCGCCGCGGCCGCCCTCGACCTCGAGGAGCGCCGCGCCCGTGCCGGCGGCGCGACGGAGGCTCCGAGGAGCTGCTCGACGTCGGTCAGCACCTTGATTTCGGCCTGGAGACGCTCGATCTCGGCTTCGCGGTCGGCGATAGCCTGTGCGCTGACACTCAGGTCGAGGGAGAGTAGTGGTCCTGCGACGAGTCTGTCAATCGCGCGGAGCGGCTGACGGCCGGCGGCGCTCCAGTCCGGCAGCGGCCGCGCCGCGTGGCTCGGCGGCGGCACCGGAAACAGCCGGTGCTCAAGGCGGGCGTCGTCGACCGACTCTCGGGCAGCGGCCAACTCAGCCCCGCCACCTTGGCGCGGCGCAGGTAGTCGCCCACCGTCGCCGGCGACATCCCCAGGCTGCGGGCGATGGCTCGGATGCCGTGCGATTACCTGCGCCGTGCGGCTGAACGCCCCCGCCGGCCCTGAGCGACCAGCGGGAGCGTTCGTTTGCGGCGACCGGGGGACCGTGTTACCGGGTAGGCACGGGGCCGGTCACGAACGCGGCCCATCGGTCCATCAGCCCGCGCCGCTGGTCGAACAGATCGCTTCGCGCGTAACTCCGCTCGACAGCCCCGCCGACCACGTGCGCAAGGGCCATCTCCGCCACGTCCCTTGTCGCCCCGGACCGCTCCGCGGCCCACGTGCGGAAACTCGACCGGAAGCCGTGAACGTCCGCATCCGTCCCCGTCGCTCTCCGCAGCGCCTTGATCAAGGTGTCGCCGTTGAGCGGCCGCCCGCCCACGCCAGGGAAGATCAGCGAATCCGCCGCGCCGTCAGAATGCGCCTTCATGCCCTCGAGCACGGCCACTGCCGCATCCGACAACGGCACCCGATGTTCCGCCCCGCCTTTCATCCGCGATGCCGGTACGCGCCACTCCCGCGCGCCAAGGTCGACCTCGCCCCACGTCGCCCCGCGAGCCTCGCCGGACCGGACCGCCGTCAGCGCCGTGAAGCTGATCGCCGCCTTGACGACCGGACCGGCCCCGGACGCATCGACCGCCTCCAGCGCCGCGGGAACGTCCGCGTACGGCAACGCCCGCCGATGCTCGCGGGTCTTCGGGGTCTTCGGCAATGCCGCGTCGATCACTTCGCCCGCCGCGTTCACGTCGACATGTCCGAGAGCTTGCGCCGCGGCGAGCACGCCCCGGACCCAACCGCGCAGGAGCTTTCCGGTCGCTGGCCTGTCGCGGTAGACCGGCCCGAGCACCGAGAGCACGGCCGCACGGTCGATCTGGTCGACGGGTCGACCCATCAGACGCGCCGCGTACCGCGCCAGGGTCCGCCGCCGCGTCTCTCGGGTCCGGCCGCGCCACTGGCCCCCTCGCTCGACCTTGGCGGACACGTCCGCGAACGTCGGCACGGTCGACGGACGCCCGGACGGGTCGCCGCCCCGCTTCGCCGTCAGGCGGTTGTCGTGCGCCCGCTCCCGAGCCTCGGACAGCGTGACGGCCGGATACGTGCCGATGCTGATATCGCGCCGCTTCCCTTGGACGTGGAGCCGTTGAACCCATCGCTTGTTCACCCTGCCCGTCCGGCCCTTGGCCACGACCAGGTACACCGTGTCGCCCGCCTGATACCGGCCCGGCTTCCGCAGCGTCTCGGCCCGCTTGGCTGTCAGTCTTTCCATTGCATCAGCCCGCTTTTGGCCAGAACCGTACACCCACGGTGCGCCCACAATCAAGTCCCGGATTGGGGCGGACCGCCACGGACCGGCACGGATCCCCAAGACGGCAATATCCCAAGAAATACGCTTCCAATCCGGATGTTTTTGGACCGATGCGGACCACCACGGACCAGCGCCAGCGTTAAGGCAGCGCGAACACGAAGAGCGTGTTGCCGCCGCTCGGCGTCGTCAGCTCCGGCGTCAGGCTGAGGAACAGGGAGCCGATGGCCAGACCGCCCGCGGCGATGGCGAGGTACTGGCGCCCGCCCACGCTGTAGGTCATCGGACGGCCGCCCACCGGCCCGTTCAGGATGGTCTGCCAGAGCACGGCGCCCGTTTCCGCATCGAACGCCCGGAAGCGGCGCGCGAGGTCGCCCGCGAACACCAGGTTGCCGCCGGTGGCCAGCACCGAGCCGTAGACGGGCGCGCGCTGCTGGTAGCTCCACAGCGTCCGGCCGGTCGACGCGGAGACCGCCTCGATGCGGCCGACGGGCGCCGTCCCGGGATCGGCGCCGGGCACGTGCCGCATCCGGGTCCGGATGTCGTAGCCGTCGCTCGGCCCCGCGACCTCGACCGACATGGCGATGTCCATGCACGCGTTGTTGAGCGGCATGTACAGGGCGCCGCTGTCCGGGCTGTAGGCCCCGGACGGCTGGTTCTTGCCGCCGATCAGGCTGGGGCAGGCGAACGCGAACTCCTCGACGGACTGCGGCGTGGTCGACTCGTCGATGATCGGGCGCCCGGTCTCGACGTCGAGCCCGGTCATGATGTTCTGGTAGCTGGTGGGGCGCGCCCACAGGAACTCGCCCGTCTCCGCGTCGAGCGTCCAGATCAGGCCGGTCTTGCCGGGAATGCCGGTGACGACCTTGCGGGTCTCGCCCGGGCGCAGGGCGGGATTGATCCACGGCACCTCACCGGGATCGGGCGCCACCGTGGTCTCCACGATCATGCGCTCGAAGACGTGATCGAGGTCCCAGTTGTCCCGGGGCAGATGCTGGAAGTACCACATCATCTCGCCCGTGTCCGGGTCGAGCGCCAGCGTCGAGTTCGTGTACAGCAGGTCCGCCTTGCCCGATCCCCGCAGCTTCTCGGGCAGCGGCGACGGGGGGCCGGTGCCCCAGAAGAGGAGGTTCAGCGCCGGATCGTAGCTGCCGGTCATCCAGGCCGACGCGTGGCGGCGGGCCGACAGCGGCAGGCCGCCCCAGGTGTCGCCGCCCACCTGATCCGGGGTCGCGGCCGTGTTCACGCGCCACAGCTCGCGGCCCGTCTCGAAGTCGTGGCCGGTGACGAAGCAGCCCCCCGGACGGGGGCTCTGGGGATTGCAGCGCGAGCCGGTGATGATCTTGCCGCCGACGACCAGCGGCCCGGTCGTCTGGGCCACCTGCTCGCGGTAGTCGGCCCGCTGCGTCTCCCACACGACCTCGCCGGTGCGCGCGTCGAGCGCCACCAGGAAGGCGTCGTTGGTCGCCAGCAGCACCCGGTCGCCGTAAATCGACACGTTGCGATAGCGGTAGCGCGTGCCGGTCAGGTTGGCGATGCCGTCCGGCAGGGGCCGCCGGTACTCCCACAGCAGATCGCCCGTGGTGGCGTCCAGCGCCTGGACGATGTCCTCGACGTGGGGCAGGAACATCACCCCGTCGTAGACGATCGGCTCGATCTCCTGGTACCCGTGCCGCATCGCCCGCGACCACGCCAGCCGCAGCTCGCCGACGCTCCGCGCATCGATTTGAGCGAGGGGGCTGTAGCCCCAGAGACCGTAGCCGTTGCGAAAGCTGATCCAGTTCTCGGGCCGCGGCCGCAGCAACATCTCGTCGGTCACCGGCGCGAGGTCGCGCAGCAGGGCGGGCACCTCCGCGCCGGCCGGCACGGCGCCCTCCTGCGGCGCCTCGGCGCCGAGCACCGCGAGACCGCCGCCGACGAGCAACGCCGCCAACCACCTGCGTGCCACGATAGGGCCTCTCTTTTCGGACGAAATCGCGATACATTAGCGTAGCACTCATCGCGACGAAGGGAGCCATGGTCGAGACGCCCGAGCGGTCGCGCACCGGCGCCTGGCGCTGGCTGGCGATCCATTCGCCGAACGTCCGCATCTGCCACTGGATCAACGTCATCGCGAGCGGCTATCTGCTGCTCAGCGGCATCCACATCTTCCTCGACTTCCCGGAGCTGTACTGGGGGCATACCGGCTACCAGGGCCACCCGGCCATCTTCAAGCTCTCGGACTGGGGCATGTCCTGGGACGAGGCGGGCGAGCTGGGGAACCGCATGTGGGGCCGCAACTACCACTTCACGTTCGCCTGGGTGTTCCTGATCAACGGGCTCGTGTACGCCGGGTGGAACCTCGCGCGGGGACACTTCGCACGCGACCTGCTGCCGGACCGCGGCGAGCTCACGGCGCAGCACCTGCGGGACGAGCTGCGCGAGCACCTGCGCTGGCCGCGGCGGGCGCTCGAGTCGACGGTCCGCTACGGCACGCTGCAGAAGCTCTCGTACCTGCTGCTCATCTTCGTCTACGTGCCGCTCATGGTGCTGACCGGGCTGGCGCAGTCGCCCGGCATCACCGCCGGCGCGCCCTGGCTGCTCGACATGTTCGGCGGCCGGCAGACGGCGCGCTCGCTGCACACGTTCGGTACCGTGCTGCTGGTCCTGTTCGTTATCGTGCACCTGCTCGAGGTAGCGGCCGCAGGCGTCGTCAACCGCGTCCGTTCGATGATCACGGGGAGCCTGCGGGTTCCCGAGGGGGAACAATGAGCCAGTTCATCTCGCGCCGGACGTTGCTGCGGGGCCTCCCCGCGCTGGGCGGCCTGCTCCTGACGGGCTGCGCCCGCGAGACCTTCCTGCCGCCGCAGTACAGAGGGGGGCTCGTGGGCATGGCCGACGTGCTGACCATGGGCACGAACCGCCTCCTGCAGGCGGACCAGCCGCTGGCGCGCGAGTACCAGCGGAGCGACATCTCGCACCCGTTCCCCACCTGGGCCCAGACCAACCCGCCCAACGAGGAGTATCAGCGGCTGCGGCGCGGCGGTTTCGAGGAGTGGCGCCTCGAGGTGTTCGGCCTCGTCGAGCGTCCCGTGTCGCTGTCGCTGGACGACATCGAGCGCCTGCCGGCCCGCACGCAGATCACGGCGCACGTCTGCGAGCAGGGCTGGTCGGCAATCGGCGAGTGGACGGGCCCCCAGCTCCTGCGGGTCATCGAGGAGGCCGGCGGTCCCAAGCCGAGCGCGCGCTACGTGGTGTTCAAGACCTGGGACGGCTGGTACGAGAGCATCGACATGTTCGAGGTCGCCCACCCGCAGACGATTCTCGCCTACCGCCTGAACGGCGAGGACCTGCCCATGGGCAACGGCGCGCCCCTGCGGCTCCGGGTCGAGCGGCAGTGCGGCTACAAGAACGTCAAGTTCCTCAAGTCGATCGAGCTCGTCGAGTCGCTGGCCGGCTTCGGCAAGGGCGGCGGCGGGATCAGCGCCGACTACGGGTTCCACTGGTTCGCGGGCGTCTGAGGCGGCCGGCGCGCTGTGCGCGCCTTGCGCCGCTCGCAACCTCGCCGGCGGCTCAGTTGTCGAAGACGTACTTGACCGTGAGCACCAGCGCCCAGGAGCGCGCGCCGGCGAACGTGTCGTGGTGCTCGAAGTCCGGGTCGAACGCCTGGGCGGCGTGCAGGTCGTAGCCGCCGCTGGTTTCGATATCGCCCAGCAACGAGTAGGTCAGCTTCAGCCCCAGCCAGATGCTGTCGGCCACGTGGAAGTCGGCGCCGGCGTGCAGATGCCCGGCCAGAACCGTGTCGGACAGGTCGTCGTCCAGGCTGGCGCTGTAGAACGACAGGGGCGGATCGTAGACGTCGCCGTTGACGGCCGTGTCCATGTACACGTCGGAGAAACGCACGCCGGCCGCGGTGACGAACGCGGGGCCCACCCCGGCGCCCAGGTACGGCGAGACCACGGACCCGGCAGGGAAATCGTAGTACGCGTTGACCGTCAGCATGCGCACGGCCAGGTGGTCGAGCGACGAGCTGGTGTGGGACGTGACCGTGCCGCCGACCCGATCCTCCATGGCCACCCCGTCGTAGTCGGTGACGCTGAGGAACATCTGATCGAGGTCGTTCCACTGCTGGCCGTACGCCACCTCCACGCGCGCCCGATTGGCGAACAGGCCGGCCGAGATCTCGAACACGGGGCCAGTGGCCGCGGCGACGTCGTAGTCCCAGCGGTATCCGGAAATTTCGGGCCTGGGGTCCAGATCGAAGCACGCGTCGGTCGGATAGCAGAGGGGATCCCGATTCCAGCCGCTCTGCGAGATGTTCGATGCCCAGTTGGCCCCGATGCCGCCCCCGACGTACCACCCGGAGCGCGGCTCCTCCGCCGCGCCCTGGGCCGACGCGCCGGAGGCCGACAACAGCACCAGGGTGCCCGCGGCCGGCGCGATGAACGATGCGAGACGCATGATTACCTCCTGCGTACGATTCTGCCATGTGACGGCGGCCGCCGTCCGTGACGCCGTACGCAGCTCACCTCGTCCCTTGCGGGACGGCCCCACATCGTGACGGGCTGGACGCCCCTGCCTGATCCTAGAACCCGCGCTTCCGACCGCGGATGCCGCGGCGGCTGCCCTTCGGCTTGGCGGGGCGGAACCGCGGCCCGTCGTCGAGGAACGGCGGCGGGCCGAAGTCGCCGGACGGCCGCGGAGCGCGCTCGCGCGCCTCGTTGACCTTCAGCGTGCGCCCCTGCAGCTCGGTGCCGTCGAAGCGCGAGATGGCCGCCGCGACGACCGCCGCGTCGCTGAACTCCACGAAGGCGAACCCCCGCGGCTGACCGGTCGCGCGGTCGACGGGCAGGAACACCTCGGTGACGTCGCCCACCTGTGCGAACAGCTTCTCGAGCTCCGCCTGGGTCGTGCTGAAGTTGAGATTGCCGACAAAGACCTTTGCAGAAATGATGTCCTCCTTATGGTTCTTCCTACTGCGCTACGCCTTGGGCACCTGCAGCTCCGGCATCGGTGGCGCGCTGAAGAGGTACCGCGTGGGCTTGGCCAGCCACCTCGCCCACAGGGTCGCCCGCGACATCCGCGCGCTGTCGGTCGCCGCGCCCGTGCCCGCGTACATCTGACGGAACAGCTTCGACATCAGCACGAACAGCAGGCGCTCGCGCAGTGTCCTCAGCCACCCGGCGCGCTGCCAGATCAAACGCAGGCTGTAGAATCGATCCCACGCCCCCTTCGTTCCCAACCGAATCGCTTCGGACGACATCGCGCGGTGCGCGAGGTAGAGCTTGGGACGACGGGCAGCCGGAATGAGCCAGTAACGTGTCAGGGGCACGCTGTCCACGTACGCCATGTCCTGCTCCATCTCCGACTCCCACCGTTGAAAGTCGACGGTGCCGGGGAAGGGCGTCAGCATGACGAACTGTGCGAACGCGACGCCGGCGCGTTGCGCGACCCGCGCGGTCGCCTCGAAGGTCTCCGGCCGGTCGCTGGGCAGCCCAAAGATAAACGAACCTAGCAGATGCACCCCGTGCTCGCCAAATCGGCGTAGCCGCGCAACCAGCTCGTCGCCCGCAAGGTTGAAGTCCTTGTAGACGTCCTTCAGCCCCTCCTCGGTCACGGATTCGACGCCGACGCACACACCCTTGATGCGCGCCTTCTGCATCGCTTCGAGAAAGGCCTGATCCTCCGCCGCCTCCATCGTGATCTGCGTGTAGAACCACGTATCGTCCGGCAGCTTCGCGAGCCGCGCCATCAGGTCGAACCGTTCCGCCCGAATCGCTTCGAGCTCGCGCAGGCGCCGCGGATCGTCCCGGCGAGCCGCCGTCGCCAGGTCCTCCAGGGTGACCGGATAGAAGTTGTCGTCGGCCAGCGCAATGAAGCGGAAGCCCTTGCGGCGCAGCTCCACGATCTCCTCGATGACAACGTCCACGTCGCTCTGGCGCGGCTTCTGGCCGTCGGTGCGCCAGACCGAGCAGAACGAACAGTGCTTCGGACATCCGCGAACCGTCTGGACGGAAGCCCACATGTAGCGACCGGGCGGCATGAGGTCCCACCGCGCGCGCTGGAGCGACGCCCCCTCGACGCGCCCGCCCTCGTAGACCGGCTCCAGGGTCCCCTGCGCATGGTCCCGCAGCACCGTACCCCAGACACCATCGCCGTCGCCTCGCACGACGGCGTGCGCCCCGCCCAGCGCGCGCGCCTCGTCGGGATAGAGCGACGCGTGCACGCCGCCGAAGACGACGCAGGCGCCGCGTTCGCGCGCCATCCTGCCCACCTCGTAGCCGCGCAGCACGTTCAGGGTGTGAATGCCGATGCCGACGACGTCACCCGGTTCGAGCTGATCGACGTCGAACCGCTCGAGCGTCTCGTCCGTGAGCACCGGAGCGCCCCACTCCGCCGGCGTGGCTCCCGCCAGCACGTACAGCCACCGCGGCGTGATGATGGCAGTACCGAACGACACGTCGCTGGGATTGACCAGATGGACACGCACAAGCGCCTCCGGATCGCGACAGGATCACCTGTAAGAGGAAGGGCGAGGGGTACGGCTCGTCGGTCTCGAACCGGGTGAACGCGCGGGCCAGGAAAAAGTACCAGGGAACAACCTACATGGAAGAGGGCACGCCTGACAAGTGTCCCGCCGAACCCGCTGCACGCTGCGGACCCCGTCGCGGCTATACTACTGCACGCTTCGGTCCCACGAAAGGAAGTCGACATGACCAGACGGTTTTCCGCATGTCTCGCGCTGGCGGCGGTGCTGGCGCTCGCGGCGATGCCCCGCCCCGCCGGCGCCCAGCTGAACCAGACGGCGGCGTGGACCGCATTCGTCGCCAACGAGTACCAGGTCGTGCCCAACGTCGCGTATCTGACCGCGGCGGGCCGCGAGAACCGCGTCGACCTCTACCTGCCGGCGAACGCGCCCGGCCCGACGCCGGTGCTCATGTACATCCACGGCGGCGGCTGGCGGCAGGGCAGCAAGGAATCGTACATGCTCCGCATACTGCCGTACCTGGAGATGGGCTGGGCGGTGGTCAACGTGCAGTACCGCCTCTCGCAGGTATCGCAGGCGCCCGCGGCGGTCGAGGACTGCCTGTGCGCCCTGCGCTGGATCATCCGCAACGCGGACGAGCACAACTTCGACACGGACCGCATCGTCGTGAGCGGCCAGTCGGCCGGCGGGCACCTGACGCTCGCGACCGGGATGACGCCGGCCTCGGCCGGGCTCGACCGCCGCTGCCCCGGCACGGAGGAGCTGCGCGTGGCCGCGATGATCAACTGGTACGGTGTGACCGACGTGGCCGACCTGCTCGAGGGTCCCAACATGACGTCGTGGGGCGTGTCGTGGCTCGGCAGCCGCCCCGACCGCAAGGAGCTGGCCGCGCGGGTCTCGCCCCTGACCTACGTGCGCGACGGGCTGCCGCCGATCTTCAGCGTGCACGGGACCGCCGACCAGGCAGTGCCCTACGACCACGCCGTCCGGCTGCATGCCGCGCTCGAGGAGGCGGGCGTCCCGAACGAGCTGCACACGGTGCCCGGCGGCGGGCACGGCCGGTTCACGCGCGAGGAGATGCTGGAGATCTTCGGCAAGATCCACGGCTTCCTCGCGGCGCACGGGCTGTCGGCCCGGGCGTCCGCCACGGAGCAGCAGTAGCCGCGTCACGCGGCGACGGCGCCGGCCGGGCCGAAGGCGCGCACAGCGCGCCTCGGCGGGAGCGGCGCGGGGCGAAGGGGTCCCCGCGAGCGGACGCCGGGGGCTCGGGGCGCAGCCCCGTCTGATTGATGCCGCGCACAGCGCGCCTCGGCGAGAGCGGCGCGGGGCGAAGGGGTCCCCGCGAGCGGACGCCGGGGGCTCGGGGCGCAGCCCCGTCTGATAGATGCCGCGCACAGCGCGCCTCGGCGGGAGCGGCGCGGGGCGAAGGGGTCCCCGCGAGCGGACGCCGGGGGTTCGGGGCGCAGCCCCGTCTGATTGAAACTGGCCCGCCAATCGTCGCCTGACGGCTCCGCTCGGCGCCCAACCAACCCTGCAGGAGTCGGCGCCGTTCTACGGCGCAGACTCCTACGGCTCGACCGCCACGGTCACGAAGGCGTCCGTGTGGTGCTCCTCGCTGGAGCCCCCCATGTTGACGTGCTCGTCGACCCGCAGCCGCAGCTCGTAGGTGCCGGGCGCACTGAACGTCGCCGCCGTGGCGAGCGCCTCCGGCGCGCTGAACACCACGCGGCCGGCGGCCGGCCCGCGGTTCTTGCTCCAGCGCACGATCAGCTCCCCGCGCTCGGCGTTCGCGGGCGACGCGGAGGCGGCCAGCGCCAGCGGCCGGCCGACCCGCGCCGTCACCGGCTCGCGGGACACGCCGCCCACGGTCGGCGCCTGCGGCCCGCCGGGGTCCCCGATCTCGTAGATCGTCTTCAGGCTGCCCGCGGTCTGCTCCCGGTGGCTGGTGCCGGGCACCCCCAGCGTCCAGATCACCTCGTCGTCCCAGCCCGCCGGAACGGTCACGCGGAAGACGTGCCACTGGCGGAGGGGCAGAAAGTTCGTCGGCTGCCCGCGGTCGTCCGGCGTGGGCCGGACCTGGTTGTCCGGGCCGATGGGAATCGGCGTCTCGCTGCTGTTGCGGTTGAAGTACCCGAAGAAGAGGGTGAACGAGCCGTCCGGATTCCCGAGCCAGCCGTCGAAGACGGGGCTGATCGTCTTCAGGTCCGGCCGCACGAGCTCCTGCGCCGGGGCCGGCGCCGGGAGCGACAGCAGGGCCGCGGCCGCGAGGACCACGGGCAGGCGTCGCGCCGGCATGGCTGACAGCGGCATGGTCGCCGGCCCCGCTACGGCAGGTTCGCGGCACTTGCCGACGCGATCCGCCGGTACTCCGCGTCGGTCAGGAAGAGCCAGTCGGTGTGGGCGATCGCCATCTCGTCGATGGTCCGCGACCCCGACCCGGTCCACATCGTCGGATCCGGGTTGTTGCGATTCCCGGCCGAGTTGTCGTGGTAGGAGGTCATGTGCATCACGGTCCCGGCCGGGAAGACCGGCGGGTCCTTGTACGAGTAGGTCAGCTGCCAGTTGACGTCGTAGCGCGGCACCGACGTCAGCAGCTCCACCCGGCCGTCGGGCAGCACCGCCTCGAGCGACATCGCCTGCCCCCGGTAGTGCATGTGCGGGCGGAAGTGGATGATCTGCGCCGGCCGCGGGAGCGTCCAGTAGCCGTCGTGGCGCACGTCGCGGGCGCCGGCGGGAATGTCCAGGTTGCGCGCTGTGATGAACCGGCTCACCAGCGTCTTCTCGGGCACCTCGCCGCGCGGATGGAAGCGGAAGGCGACGCTCGTCCGATCGCGCGCCTCCTCCCCCACCGGGTGGTAGTGGATGTTGAAGCGGATCACGGCGCCGGCGCGCAGCAGCCGGCCGGTCCCCTCCGGATAGATGTCGCCGCTGTTGCCGATGGAGGTCTCCTTGAGCCACATCTCGCCCGGGAGGGCCACGTTCCGGAAGCCCGCCAGCCCGTTCTCCCCGGGCGCCGGCCGCTCCTGGACCGCGAAGGTATTGACGTGGTGCACCACCCGGCGATCGCCGGGATGGACCTCGACGGCCCGGATGTAGCGGTCCTCGGTCAGGCCGGTGGGGGCGTAGATGTTGAAGAAGGTGTCCGGTCCCTGCGCCGCGACGACCATCTCCTTCTCCATCGTCACGACGAGGTCGGGCGTCCCGATGTACCACTCGTCGGCGGCGGCAAACGCGGCCGGCGGCGGCAGGTCCGCCAGGTCCCCGCGCGGGGCGCCGGCGTCGACCCACGCGACGATCGTGCCTATCTCCGCGTCGGCCAGCGAACGGTCGTTGATGTATTCGCGAATGCCCACCGTGCGGTCGAGGTGCCAGGGCGGCATCTCGCGGCGCGCCACGCGCTCGCGGATGGCCCGCGCCCAGGGCCGCGTCTCCTCGTAGGTCAGCAGCGACATGGGCGCCATCTGCCCCGGCCGGTGGCAGACCTGACACGCGCGCTGCAGGATGGGCGCCACGTCCTTCGTGAAGGTGACGCCGCCGGCACCCTCTCCGGCCGACTGGGCACTCGCCGCGGGCGCCGCGAGACACGCGGCGGCAATGCACAACCCGACCGCGACTGACCCGCTGCGCCAGCGGCCCGGCTGCCCGGTTCCAGGGCGCGCGCGGCGCGCCTCGGCGGCGCGGCGCGGGGCGAAGGGGTCCCCGCAAGCGACGCCGGGGGTGCGGGGCGCAGCCCCGTCTACTCTTGGTGCACGCATGACAGCACCCTCGTTCATCCGGATTAGCGGGGCAGCCGGAAGAAGCCCATCTCGACGAGCTCGTCGCGGTCGCCGCCCCCGATGATGGAGCACAGCACCTGCTTCTCCAGACACGCGGCCAGCACGTGGCGCACCGCCGCCTGCGCTTCCGGCGCCAGCGGCTCGCCACTGCGGGTGGCCCGGCCGACGCCCAGGTTGATGCTCAGATCGTTGACCCCGATCAGTATGCCGCCGATGCCCGGCACGTCGAGGATGTCGCGGACGTTGCGGACGCCCTCGGGCGACTCGATCATGACGTAGGCGAACAGCTCGCCCGCCGGGTTCAGCGGCCACAGGTCCGCCCGCCGCATGTACTCGTCGGCGTCCATCGCGCCCCACAGCGGGAATCCCGTGAAGCCGTCCGTCGACCAGAGGCCGGCGCCCCGGATGCCGGGCGGATCCGGGTACCGCGCGCCCCGCTGCGGCGGAATGCGCATGGAGCGGACCGCCCGCAACGCCTCCTCCGCCGTGTCGATCTGCGGGAAGACGATGGCCAGCGCCCCGATGTCGAGCACCTGCTTGACCAGCCAGCTCGGATTCTCTTCGCCGTACATCGGAATGCGGACGCCGGGCGTGACCTGCAACCGGCCGTCCGGACGGCGCATGCGGGCGAACTCCTCGAACCGCGCCTGGAGCTCGTCGATGCGGTACGGACCGTGCTCCATGTCGATCATCTGCCAGACATCGGGGCCGACGACGCCGCCCTGCTCCAGCCGCTCGATCAGCGGGCTGATGCGCGCCGTCTGCCCGGCCGCCGGCCGCGCTGCGCACGGCAACGCGGCCGCCACCACGACCAGCAGTCCGACGAATCGCTGGCTCATGACGTCCTCCCTCCTGCCCGCGGCCCTACTGCTGCTGCTGTTGCTGCATGGCCCGCTCGGCCTCGCGGGCGCCGGCCAGGATGTTGTAGAGCCCGTAGTTCCCCTCGTGGCAGGCGTACTCGTACAGCGGGTCGGCGCTCTGCTGCATGAGCAGCTCGAAGGTCCAGGGCACCGGCCACACCGTCGGGTCGTCGAGCGTCGCCTCGTAGCGCAGCGTCTGCGGGGAGATCCGCGTGAAGCGCTCGACGAGGCGCAGGTGCGTGCTGGTCAGCCCGCCGAGGAAGCCGGTTCCGCGCAGGAAGTCGGTCGTCTCGACGACCAGCGTGTCGCCGTCCCAGTGGCCGCGCGACTCGCCCATCTGCTGGGGGATGCCGCTGCGCTCGCGCCCGTCCAGCGGAACGACGCGGGTGCTGTGCACCATCTCGTTGAGCAGCACCACGTGGTCCTCGGTCTGGAACAACTGCATGTTGTTGTTGTAGGCGCTCGGCTGCATCGGCGGCCCGGAGTTGAAGCCCACGATGCAGCGCACCGCGAGGTGCCCGGGGCCGATGTCCTCGACCCAGCCGCCGTAAGTAACCTCGTGCGCACCCAGACCGCGCCGGACCATGGCCAGCTCCGCCTGGCGCTTCTGCGCCGCCGCCGTCAACGTCGGCACGCGGCCGTCGGCCGGATCGACGATCAGCGACGTCCGGCGATCCTCCGCCACGCCCGCGACGTCGTACCAGGCCTCGTTGTACGACCCGGTGGGCATGGCGTCGCTGCCCTCCTGGATCTCCCGCCAGGTTTCGTCGGCCTCGGCGAGCACGGCCGCGGCGTCCTCGTCGGTCAGCGTCCTCTTGCCGGCCAGATTCTCGGGCCGCTCGAACGGCGTCAGCGAGCGGAAATCCCAGACGCCGGCCAGATCCGGTGCGCCCCAGGCAGTGCGGGGAACGCCCGCATCGTCCGCGGTCTGAGCGGTAGCAACGGCCGGAGCCAGCGCCACGACGGCGGCCAGCGCGAACAGGACGGGGAGAGTCCGGTGACTCATGTGCGGCCTCCTCGGTGTTTCGAAAGACGCGCGTACATTCAAGAGTATCGCTCAGAATTCACCGCGCCGACACAATATCGTCCGCGGCCGGCGGTTCCGGGGCGGCAACGCCGGCCGCGGCGATGCGCCGCGCACGTGCCGGGTCCGTCCGTGACCCGCTCAGCCTGCCGGGGAGGTCGCCGCCCGCCGCGACCCGCGACGGCGGCGGCGCGCGGGGGGGACGCCGCGCGCGCGGTCACTGCCCGCCGCGGCGGCGGGAGCCGGAGCGAAACCGGCGACGTGCTCGCACGGGATGGGCTTCCCGACGAGCCGCTCGATAGCGGCAAGCTGCTTTCCCTCCTCCGGGGCCGCCAGCGCGATCGCGGCTCCGGAGCGCCCCGCCCGAGCCGTGCGCCCGATGCGGTGCACGTAGTCCTCGGCCACATGGGGCAGGTCGAAGTTGATCACGTGGCTGATGCTGTCGACATCGAGTCCGCGGGCGGCAATATCCGTCGCGATGAGCGTGTCGACCGCCCCGGTGCGGAAGTGCGCGAGCGCCCGGGTGCGCGCGGCCTGGCTCTTGTTGGCGTGGATCGCCGCCACCCGCCGGCCGGACCGCTCCAGGTGCCGGACGAGCTGGTTGGCCCGCGCCTTGGTGCGCGTGAAGACCAGGGCCTGTCCCATGCTCGAGTCCGCCAGCAGGCGTCCGAGCAGCTCCTTCTTGCGAATCATGGCCACCGGGTGGACCACCTGCCGGATCTTGCTCACCGGTGTCGCGCGCCGCGCCACCTCGATCAGCACGGGCGCCGCAGTCGATCGCCGGATGAGCGCCTCGATCTCGTCGGGCAGCGTGGCCGAGAAGAACAGGTTCTGGCGCTGCGCCGGCAGCGCGGCGAGGATCCGTCGGACATCCGGCAGGAAGCCCATGTCGAGCATCCGGTCGGCCTCGTCGAGGACCACCATTTCGACGCCGCCGAGATGCGCTTGCCTGCGCCCGAGGTGATCGAGCAGCCGGCCGGGCGTCGAGACCAGCAGATCGAGACCGGCGGCCAGGCGACGCTGTTGCGGCGCCATGCCGACACCGCCATAGAGAACCGTGCTGCGGACGGGCAGGTGCCTGGCGTACCCCCGGGCCATGTCTCCGATTTGGGCGGCCAGCTCGCGGGTCGGCGTGACCACCAGGGCCCGCGGGTGGCGCGCTGCCGTACCGCCGGCGAGATTCTGCAGAATCGGCAGCAGGAAGGCGGCCGTCTTGCCCGTACCGGTCTGCGCACAGGCGATCAGGTCGCGACGCTCGAGCACGACCGGAATGGCGCGCTCCTGGACGGTCGTGGGTGTGGTGTAGCCCGCGGCCGCAACGGCGCGAACGAGCTCGGGGCGCAAGCCCAGATCGGTGAACTGCATCCTGTCCTGCTCCTGTCCTGGCGTTGACCGCGGAATGCTGCGCGCCGGCGGCGGCCCGGGCAACCGGGCACCGGCAGCGCGGGCTACGCGGCTTCCGTCGACGAGGCGACGGAGGATGTTGGTTGCAAGGGGACCTGCAGGCCGGGCAGCGGATCGGCGGCGAACAGCCGCTGCACCGGCCGGGCCAGCAACCGGGCCCACGTCGCCGCGCGCGAGACGCGAGCGCTGTCGGTCGACAGGCCGGTGTTGGCGTACATCTGCCTGTACACCTTCGAGATCAGCAGAAACGCCAGGCGCGCCCGCACCGACGGGACGACCCTCGAACGGCGCCAGATCGCCCGGATGCTGTAGAACTGGTCCCAGGCCCGCTGTGTGCCCAGCCGAATCTCTTCGGCGGACATGACGGGATGCGCCGTGTAGAGCTTGGGCCGCCGCGCGTGCGGAATCAACCAGTACCTGGTTGCCGGCACGCCGTCGATCACGGGCGCCGAAGCGCCCTGCTCACGCTCCCAGCGTTCGAAGTCGAGCGTGCCGGGAAAGGGCGTCAGCGTGACGAACTGGGCGAACGCCAGGTCGGCGCGCTCGGCCAGGGCCACGGTGGCATCGAACGAGCCCGGACGATCGCTCGGCAGGCCGAAGATGAACGACCCGAGGACGTGCACCCCGTGCCTGCGGAACGTCTTCAGCCTGGCCACGAGCGCTTCGCCGGCGACGTTGAAATCCTTGTAGACGTCCTTCAGGCCCTCCGGGGTCACGGCTTCCACGCCGACCAGCGCGCCCCTGATCCGGGCCTTGCGCATCGCGTCGAGGAACGACGTGTCCTCCGCAGCTTCCATGGTGATCTGCGTATAGAAGACGAGGTCGTCCGGCAGGAGCGCGAGCCGTTCCATGAGGGCAAAGCGCTCGGCGCGGATCGCTTCGAGCTGGTGGAGGCGGTGCGGATCCTCGCGGCGTCCGGCCATTCTGAGATCGTCGAGCGTCACGGGATAGAAGTTGTCGTCGGCCAGCGCGATGAAGCGGAATCCCATGCGGCGCAGCTCGACGATCTCCTCGATCACCGCGTCGACGCCGCGCTGGCGCGGCTCCTGGCCGTCGGTGCGCCAGACCGAGCAGAAGGAGCAGTGCTTCGGACACCCCCGCACCGTCTGGACGGAAGCCCAGGCATAGCGTTCCCGGGGCAACAGATCCCAGCGCGCCTTCGTGAACGCCGACGCGTCGATCCGGCCCGCCTCGTAGGTCCGCTCGGGAGCACCGGCAGCGCAGTCCGCCAGCACCCTGCCCCAGGCGACGTCGCCGTCGCCTCTGACGACGGCGTGGGCTCCGCCATGGGTGTGGACCTCCTCCGGGTACAGCGTCGCATGAATGCCGCCGTAGACCACCCACGCGCCGCGGGCGCGCGCCTGCCTGCCGAGCGCATACCCGACCAGCGCGTTGCCGGTGTGCACGCCGATCCCGACGACGTCGCCAGGCTGCAACCGGGACGTATCGAACGGCTCCAGCGTCTCGTCGATCGGGATCGGATCGCCGAACTCCGGCGGCGTCGCGGCGGCAAGCACGTAGAGCCAGCGGGGAGTGATGATGGCGGATCCGAACGAGAGATGGCTGGGATTGACGATGTACACGCGCATACGTTATTCCGGCTGGCCCGGGCGGCGGTCACCGCGGTGCTCTCGCGGGGCAACCGGGCATCGTCGTGCTTGGCCGCGAGAACGGATCGCGCACGCCAAGAGACGCACGCGCCGCGTACCGCTCTGCTTTGATGAGGCTAGGCGGAAGTTCCGGTGGAGGCAGGAACAGCGGCGGAGACTCAGAAAAGCCTCTCCAGCCTATCACATACCGGCAGTTCAACTGCGACCGGTGCGTCGGCGCGGGCGAGGCGGCGTCGGCGTATATACTGGCGGGGTTCTGCTTTTCTGAGACCTGCCGCTGAGCCCGGGCGATCCCACCGGGCCGAAGCCCAGACCTCACCAAAGTCGTTCCGGGCCCTTCTTCGTCCGCCCGGGAGCGGAACCCTGTGCAGAAGATGCATGCCTGATCTGTTGCCCGACAGCACGCAGGCGTACCTGTCCGACGCGGCAGCGACGCCGCTGCTGACGCGCGAGCAGGAAATCGTGCTCGCGAAACGCCTCGCACGCAACAAGCGCATCGTCCTGCGGATGACGTCGCGGATTCCCCGCGTCGCGAACGACGTGCTGGAGATGGGCGACGGGCTACGCTCCAACCCGCTTGCCGCGCGGACCCTGATCGCTCTGCCACCGCGCGCGCTGACGGATGCCCAACTCACGACACGCGCGCGCGCCGCGGTCCACGACCTCGACGCCGTCCTCGCCGCCCGGGCCGAGGCAGCGGCGCACGACGCCGCACTGAGTGCAATCCCGTCCCGTCATCATCGCCGGGCTCGCCGGGCCCGCCGGGCCGCGTTGCGGGCACGGGTGCGGCTGTCGCACACGGTGCGCGCGGTGCCGTACGCCGAGGCAGTCAAGCTGCGGCTCGTGAGCAGCGCCACCGCGGCGCTCGACGCGGTCGAAGAGCAGCGCAGGGGGATCGACGACCTCCAGCGGCGCCAGGGCGAGAACGGCGCGGCGCGCGCGCCGGCCACGCCTCCGCTCGTCGAAGCGCGCAGGCTGCTGCGATCCCGGCTCGCCGCTCTCGGCTTGACATTGCAGCAGGCGACACATGTCCGCACGCGGCTGCGGGCGGCCGCGGAACGGGTCGCGGAGGCCAAGCGCGCGCTCGTCGAGGCGAACCTCCGGCTCGTCGTCGCCAACGCCAGACGCTACCGTCATCACTCGCTGGGCTTTCTGGATCTGGTCCAGGAAGGCAATCTCGGGCTTCTGCGGGCAGTCGACAAGTTCGACCATCGACTCGGCTACAAGTTCTCGACGTACGCAACCTGGTGGATTCGCCAGGGCATGACGCGCGCCATTGCGGAGAAGGGACGGATCATTCGGCTGCCGGTGCACGTCGCGGACACGCTGCGCGTGCTCCTGACCACAGGCAACGATCTGGCCAAGACGCTCGGGCGCGAGCCCACTGCGGCGGAGATTGCGCGGCGTGTCGACCTGCCCGCCGCGAGGGTCCAGACGATCCTGAAAGCGGGCCTCGGCCCGCTCTCGCTCGAAGCGCCGAGCGGAGCCGACGACTCGAGCACCCTCGGCAACCTCATCGAGGACCGCCACGCGGTCTCGCCGTCGGAACTGGCGATGCGCGCCGACGTACGGCGCCGGGTGGCCGCCGTCCTGCACACGCTGCGGCCCCGCGACGCCAAGATCCTGCAGATGCGTTTCGGGCTCCACGATGGGCAGGAACGGACGCTCGAGCAGATCGGGCGGGCGTTCGGCCTCACGCGCGAGCGCATCCGCCAGATCGAGGACCGCGCGCTCGACCAGCTCAGGCGGTCGTCGCACGGTCGAAGCCTGGCCGAGGGTTGACCGCGGCGGGCCTGCGAAATCCGGGCGGCGCGAAGTTGCTTTGCGCCTCCGGCGAGACGTGGTAAGCGTGATAGGCGTGAAACCGGGAGGAAGCATGACGAGGACCAGAGCCGGAATGGCGGCCGTAGCCGCGGCGGGAGCGATGGCGCTGGCGGGCGTCGCGGTCGAGACCCAGGAGAGCCCGCGCATGGAGACGCTCGCCGACGTCGAACGGGCCATGGAGGAGCTGTCCAACCAGGGCCGCTGGGGCGCCGACGACGAGCTGGGCGCGGCGAACTTCATCACGCCCGCGAAGCGCAAGCAGGCGGCGGCCCTCGTCCAGGAGGGCATCAGCGTCTCGCTGGCGCACGACATCGTGCAGGAGGAGGCCGTCGACGCGACGACGATCCTGAACCGGGAGGTCATCCGCATCAGCGAGACGGGCGGGTCGGACCGCCTGCAGTACACCGGCAGCTACCACGGCGTCATCCACAGCCACCTCGACGCCATCGACTGCCACATCCTGGTGGACGGACGCGGTCACACCGGGGCGACGTTCGAGGAAATCGAGGCGACCGGCGGCTGCCCCAAGGGCAGCATCCACGCGCTCCGCGACGGGATCGTCACCCGCGGCGTGCTCTACGACGCCACCCTGCTGCCGGGCAAGGCCACCCCTGGCGGCTGGCTCGAGCTGGGCACCCCGATCCGCAAGGCCGACCTCGAGGCGCTGGAGGAGATCCAGGGCGTGCGCGCCGAGTCGGGCGACGTCATCCTGCTGCACACCGGCCGCTGGATCCGGCGCGCTGCGCTCGGGCCGTGGCCGTCCTCCGACGGGGTGGCCGGCTACCACGCCGACGTGGCGTACTTCCTGAAGGAGCGGGAGATCGCGTTCATCGGCCACGACATGTCGACGGACGTGGCGCCCCACGGCATCCCCGGCGCGCGGTTCCCCCTGCACCAGCTCGCCCTCGTGTCGCTCGGCGTCGGCATCTTCGACAACCTCGACTTCGGCCCCGCTGCGGAGCTCGCCCGGCGCCTGGGCCGCTACGAGTTCCTGTTCACCGCGGCGCCGCTGCGGATCGAGCAGGGCATGGGCTCGCCCATGAACCCGATCGCGACGTTCTGAAGGGCCGCCGGCCGCTGCCCGTGCGGCGGAAGGCGCACACCGAAGGGCAAACCCCGGGCAGGGCTGCTCCGCCTCGCCCGGGGGCGCGTTCAGCGGATCAGCCGTTCGAGCAGCGTTCCGGCCAGATCCCGGCGGGCATCGAGAACCGCTGTGACGTAGACCCATCCGCGGCCGTGTTCACGCGCGCCTTGAGATCTGCGAACACCCGCTCCTGCGGGCTCGTCCTGCCAGCGGCAATATCGGCCTCGCCCTGCACCATCAGCTTAAGGGCCAGCAGCGCTTCGCGAAGGCGCTCGTGCGCCTCGAAGTCCTGAACCACCGCGGTGGCCGCACCGTGCTGCGTGAGGACGATCTCGTGCTCGGCCGCCTTGATCTCGGCAAGCATCTGTGCGGCCCTGGCTTTGAATTCGCTCAAGCTGACGACCGTGGTTGGCATCCAGCACCTCGAAAACAGTCCGAATTCAGGTCCGATCATACCGCTTTGGCATCGCGGTATCGCCAACGATCGCGACGACCAACCAAACGCCAAGCTGGGCGCCGCGAGGTCTCGGAATCGAGCGGCGCGTAGCCGAGATCGGGGCGCGCCTCGATGTAGAAGAGGAACAGCAGCCGGTACATGTAGCGCAGGCATTCCCGTCCGAGCCGGCCGGCGAGCGCGTCGTCGGGACGGTCGTAGACCTTGTCCTTGAGCACCTCGCGCAGGTAGCGGATCGCCTCGTTGCCGATTAGCTCGCTCGACTCGCGCAACGCGTACTTCAGGTCCTCGGAGACCGCGAAAGCGTGCTTGTGGCTGTTCTCGTCCAGGCTGTCGAGCAGACTTTGGCCATCCGGCGGCAGCAGGCAGTCGCGGTGCAGCAGGGCGGCGGCGGCCTTCAGCGTGGCGTCCTCGCGGCGGCCGAGGATTTCGTCGAGGTCGAAGCGCAACAGGCGGTTGTGCGTCCACTTGCCGCGCTCGATGAGGAGGATGCGGCTGAAAGAGAGCACCAGCAACCAGCGCGGCGGGTGATCCCGGCCGAGGACGCGGCGGGTGATGACGTCGTTCCAGGTCTCCCGCAGCAGCGCCTCCGGCGGTGGCGCCTCGCCGTGGAACTGCAGCGGGTGCGGCTTGAGGGCGAGCGGGTCCTCCCCCTCGGCCTCCGCGTCGTACACGCCGAGCGCGAGCAACGCCGGCGCGCCGATCTTGCCGCCCAAGTCGCAGAGCACGGGCACCTCGTCGCCGTCGTCCAGCGGATGATTGGCCGGGGCCCACTCGTAGCCCAGCGCCGGGAGAAGCTGCCGGAACCATTCGCGCTGCAGGGTCAGCCGCTGTCTGCCGCGGCGCTCGCGCTCGAAGTCCCGGCGGAACCGCACGTAGTCGCCGGCCAGGGCGCGCAGCGCGGCGTAGGGCGTCCGCCCCCCCTCGGCCTCCACGGATTGCCGCCAGCGGTCCACCGTCGCCCGGATGTCGCCGCCGAATATCTCCGACAGGTAGTGGTGGCTGTAGAACTCGTTTTCGTTGTGGATGCCGGTGAAGGCGGCGGCGGTCGCGGCGGGCATGGGTCTACGCCGTCATCCAGGTCTCGACTGCCAGGTCCGGCACGCGCCGGAACTCGGACAGGTTGTGCGTGATCAGCGGCACGTCGCGGGCCAGGGCATGCGCGGCGATCCACAGGTCGTTGGGGCCGATCGGCTGGCCGCCGGCGCGCAGGTGGGCGCGGAGCCGGCCGTAGCGGCGTGCGACCTCTGCGCCGATGTCGACCACCTGCACAGCCGAGGCGAACTCGCGTATGGACGCGAAGCTCTGCGCGCTACGGTTCGAACGGTGTGCGCCGAAATCGAGTTCGCCGAGCACGATGATGGAGACGCCGCAATCCGCGAGTGGCAGCCGGGCGTTGAAGCCTCGGCGCCGGTTCATGGCGTAGATGCACGTACTCGTGTCGAGCATTACCTTCAATCGAACGGCTCCCGTTCTTCAAGCGGCAGCTCTTCCCGTCGCATTTCCGCGATGATCTCCTCGAAGTCGTCCGGCAATGGCGTGCCGTTCTCCCAGTAGTCCTCCCAGTCCTTGAACGGGGGGCTCAGAACGACGTGGCGGCCCTCACGGCGAATGATCACGCGGTCGACGTCGAAGCGGAACTCCTTCGGCAGCCGCACCGCCTGCGAGCGTCCCGACATGAACACGCGGGCGAACTTGCGGCCATCGCGCGGCCCGGGTGCCACCGTCTTCGCGGTTCCAGCCTTCTTCTTCGCTGCGCCTCTCCCATCCGGGTCCGCCGCTCGGGCGCTTCTCTTCATGCGCACCTCCCTGCCGGAGGACGCCGGCCGATGGCCGACATCCGATATATCTTCCTGAAAGATATCATGGAGCCGCCGGTTCCCCCGTCAAGACGCAGACCACCTTGATCCGGCCGCGCTCTGCCCGGGCGCGCTTGAATGTCTCGGACTGGTCCGACCGTTCGAGCTGCAGTTCGAGCCCCCCGCGGTAGGTCACGGCAAGCCACTCGTACAGCAGCGGGTGGCTCCTCCGGTTCGGGACGAGTCCGGAGAGGACGAACGCCGTCTCGTCCGCCGCCAAGTTGGGTACGCCGGCCAGCACCGGCGGCTCGTGCCGGCCGAACGCGGCGAGCATGCGGTCGTTCAGCCAGCCGACCACCGGATTCAGGCGCCAGAGGTAGTGCACCCTGGCCACGCCGTCTCGTCGCGGCGGCTAGCGGCGATCGCGTCGCGCATCCGGGTCCGGTCCGTGGTCAGCGCGAAGCGGCCGTTCTCGGGGAACACTTCCCGCGGAAAGTAGCCGAAGCGGCGCCGCAGGTCGTCCGGTGCGTCCAGGGAGCGGACGCCGCACATCGTCTACCTGGTCACCGAGAGCGCCAACGAGACCATTCGCGGCGACACGCGCATCCTCGAAGTGCTGGCCGACAAGGACGAACAGGCGCATCGCAACATCGGCGATCCGTCCGCCTTCATGCGCGTTGATTCCCTCCGAGGCGACGTCGGAGCAGATCAGCAGGCGCAGCGGGCGCGCCGCGTTGCCGAAGTCCTCGACCACGCGCTGCTGATCCACGTCGCTCAAGCCGCCGTGTAGGATCTCGACCTGGGCGGTGGCGAGCCGCAGATCCTTCGCGAGCCGATCACGCAGCCACTTCAGCGTCTCGATGCGCTCGGTGAAGACGACCAGCCGGTCTCTCGGGTCGCTCGTGTTCCAGTCGGACGGCTTGCCGTCGCGGACCGCCGCGAGCAGTGCCCGGTACTTCGCGTAGTCGTCCGGCCCGATAGCCGCAAGGGCCTCGCGGAGGACCTGCAACGATTCGACTTCCGCGGCTACCTGCGCGTTGGTCGCCGCGTCGAGCGCTCGTTCTCTTCGGCGGATGCGCTGATCGACGCTCGCGATGCAGGCTGCCGGACTGGAGAACAGCGCTTTCTCCAACGTGACGAGGAAGAGGTCGCGACGCTTCGACACCGGACTCGTCGCCTCGGATTGAAGCGTCGGATGACGAGCCCCTTCTCGCTGAAGTCTTCGCTGGTGTAGTCGTCGGGGTGCGCGATTGCCGTCTCGTCGAGCATGTTCATCAGGCTCGCGAAGCTGCGCGCGCGGCCGTCGTGCGGCGTCGCCGAGAGCATGATGAGCGTGTCGGACCGCCGCGCGAGCAGGCGGGCCAGGCGGCTGCGAAGCGACGTTCTTCCATGCGAGGCGTGCCCGCGCCCGCTCCCCCCGCCGCGGTCCGCGACGTTGTGCGCCTCGTCGATGACGATGACGTCCCAG
Organism: Vicinamibacterales bacterium; assembly: GCA_965222265.1. Classification (GTDB taxonomy): domain Bacteria; phylum Acidobacteriota; class Vicinamibacteria; order Vicinamibacterales; family UBA8438; genus JAAXGX01. The sequence continues at coordinate 722,204 of CBDCTP010000003.1, read as the reverse complement.
TAGGCCTGCTCCAGCCAGGTGCGGTACTCGGCGTCCTGCTTCAGCGTGTCGATCGAGATGATCGCCTTGTCGTAGTAGTGGAACGGGTTGTGGCTGGTCGGGATCCGGCCACGCACCCGCTGGATGCCGATGGAGTCGAGCCTGGCGAGCGGGATCGTGAACCGGGTCCAGAATTCCTTCTGGAACTGCGTGAGCATGCTCTTGACGGCCAGCACCAGGATCCGGCGACCCCGGCCGCGGGCGATCAGCTCGCTGACGAGGATGCCGGCCTCCAGCGTCTTCCCCAGCCCCACGGCGTCGGCGATCAGGATGCGCTGCCGCGGCTGGCGCAGCGCCTGTCGGGCCGGTTCGAACTGGTAGGGGACCGGATCCATCGCCGCCTCCCGGGCGACGTGGATGCGCTCGTCGTTCGGGACCGCCTGCCGGAGCTGGCTCTCCAGGTAGAGCCGGCTGTCCGCGAAGCCGGGCGACGGATCCGGCACGAGCCGCGTCTCGGCGGGATCCAGCACCCGGATGTCCGGCTCGAGGGTCGTCAGGAAGATCGCCTCGCGCTCCCGGACCAACTCCGAGACCCCGTCACAGACGAGCTGGTACCCGCCGTCCGGCGAGCGGTCGACGCGGCGGATCACCCACTCGGCGTCGCGGATCACGACGCGGGCGCCGGGAGCCGGCACCAGGTTCGTGCCCGGGCTCGACGCTTCAGGCATGTCGGTCGGCAGAACGTCATCGCGACGGCGGCCCAGCGGAGCTTCTGAGCCGACGACGCGCTCCCATCGTAGCAATACCTTCAATGTTCTCCTGCCTCGAACATTGCGTTTCCTGCACGTTCCGGCCACAGCGTCCCGGTCCGCCGGCCGGCAACGGGCGCCCCCGCCGCGCGGGCGCGGCACGCCGCCCCGAGGTTACAATCGAGATCGAGGCCGACGTTATGGAGTGGTGGATCTGGGTGGTGGCCGGCTTCTTGCTCCTGGCGCTGGAGCTGGCGTCCCCGGGCGGCTTCTACGTGTTCTTCTTCGGCTGCGGCGCCCTGGCGGTCGGCCTGCTGGCGGCGCTGGGCTGGGCGGTGCCGCTCGCGCTGCAGGGCGTGCTGTTCGCCGGCCTGTCCGTGGCGGCGCTCGTGTTCTTCCGGCCGCTCATCGTGCGGCGGCTGCGTGCCGGCGTCGCTGACGCGGTGGTGGACAGCCTGGTGGGCGAGCGGGCTCGGGCGCGCGGCGAGATCGCCGCCAGCGGCTTCGGCAAGGCCGAGCTGCGCGGGACGACGTGGAACGCGAGGAACGTCGGAGCGACCCCGGTCGGCCCCGACCACGTGTGCCGGGTGGAGCGCGTCGACGGACTGACACTTTGGATTCGGGCGGAGTGAAACTATGGAAATGGGCTTGATTGCCGTAGCGGCGCTGGTGCTGCTGCTCGTCGTCATCATCGCCAAGACGGCTACGGTCGTGCCGCAGCAGAGTCAATACGTGGTCGAGCGGCTCGGGAAGTACTCCGGGACGCTCGACGCGGGATTCCACATTCTCGTGCCGTTTCTCGATTCGATCCGCTACCGCCACTCGTTGAAGGAGATGGCCCTGGACATCCCGGAGCAGATCTGCATCACGAGCGACAACGTCCAGGTGGGGGTGGACGGCGTGCTGTACCTCAAGGTGCTGAACGCCCAGCGCGCGTCGTACGGCATCGGGAACTACGTGTTCGCCATCACGCAGCTCGCGCAGACGACGCTGCGCAGCGAGATCGGCAAGATCGAGCTCGACAAGACGTTCGAGGAGCGCGCCCACATCAACACCCAGATCGTCGACGAGCTGGACAAGGCGACGGAGCCGTGGGGCGTCAAGGTGCTCCGCTACGAGATCAAGAACATCAACCCGCCGCGCGACGTGCTCGAGGCGATGGAGAAGCAGATGCGTGCCGAGCGCGAGAAGCGCGCCGCCGTGCTCGAGTCGGAAGGCCTGCGGGACTCGGCCATCAACACGGCCGAGGGCGAGAAGCAGAAGGTCATCAAGGAGTCCGAGGCGAAGAAGCAGCAGCAGATCAACGAGGCGGAGGGTCAGGCCGCCGCCATCACGACCGTCGCGACGGCGACGGCGGAGGGCATTCGGCGGGTGGCCGAGGCCATCGAGGCGCCCGGCGGGTCGCAGGCCGTGCAACTGCGGGTCGCCGAGCAGTACGTCGACACGCTGGGGCTGCTGGCGAAGGAGAACAACACGATGATCCTGCCGGCCAACCTGGCCGACGTGTCCTCGATGATCGCCACGGCCATGAACGTGATCAAGCAGACCGGCCCTGGCGCGGACGAGGGGCGGTAGCTTCAATCAAACGGGGCTGCGCCCCGAACCCCCGGCGTCCGCTTGCGGGGACCCGCGCGCCCCGCGCCGCTCCCGCCGAGGCGCGCTGTGCGCGCCTTGCGCCGCCGGGAGCGGGTCGGAGCCGGCTCAGGGACCTTCGTCCGTGAGGGCCGCTGCCGCCGCCCGCTCCTGGGCACGCGCGCCGCGCAGCACGTTCATGATCGCGTAGTTCCCCTCGTGGCAGGCGAACTCGTAGAGTCCGCCCGCCGCCACCCCGCGCCCGGATTGGTCGGCCGACAGGGCCAGTTGAAGCGTCCAGGGCCGCGTGAAGCGCGCCGGATCGGTGATCGTGGCCTGGTAGTCGATGGTTTCGGCGTCGACGCGGGTGAACCGCTCCAGCAGATGCAGCGAGCCGGTCGGGTGCCGCCACGTGTTCGCCCAGCGAGCATTCGGGCGGTCCACGAAGGCCCGCGACTCGACCACGAGCGTATCGCCCACCCACCGGCCGCGCGGCTCGCCGTTCCAGCGCGGGATATCCGTGGGCGGGCCGCCGTCGAGCGGGATGATCCGCCGCTGGCGGAACATCTCGTGCACGATCACGACGTGCGTGCGGTTCTGGAAGATCTGGTGGTTCGGGTTGTAGCCGAACCAGATCTGCGGCAGACCGTCGCCCAGGCAGCGCTCGCCCGTGTCGAGATCCAGGAAGGAGTGCCAGGGACCCGATCCGTGGGGACGCTCGCCCTGGCGCGCGGAGGCGGTGTAGGGAATGCGGCCCTCGGGCGGGTCGACCACCAGCGAGGTGCGCCGGCTGCGCAGCCACCTCCAGCTCCCGTCGAGCCAGAAGTTGTTGTAGAAGCCCGGCGTGCCGTCCGCGCGCCAGTCGACGCTGCCGCCGGCGGTCGTGCGCTCGGAGGGCCGTTGCGCCAGGCGCGCACTGCGCAGCAGGGCGCCGTCCTCCAGCCTGGCGACCTCGGCGTACGTCAGGAACTCGCGCCCCTCGAACTCGGTGGGGCGCTCGAGGGGAGTCAGCGTGGAGCCGACCCAGATGCCCTGCAGATCCGGGTCGCCCCACGGCGTCCGGGGGACGCTCGGCCGCGGCGCGGCGGCCTGCGGCTCGTCTCCCGCGGGCATCCGGCACCCGGCGGCTGCGGCCCACGGCAGCGCGACGGCGACCAGCGGCGCGGCCACGCGCACCCAACCCGGAAACAGACACTGCATGTCGAGCCTCCTTCAGGCCGCCCTCACTTGTCATAACATTTCGGGCACGGATAGTGAAAGTGCAGGGTGAATCGGGACAGCGGGTGGGGGTCGGCCGGTTGCGCGTCTCGACGGCGGCCACCCTGGTCGTCCTGGCCGCGGCCGGGGCCGCCGGCCAGCCCCACGCGGCACCGCGGCCGGCGCCCGCCGTCCGAACGATCACCGTGCTGCCGTTCACGAACGTGACCGGCGCGCCGACAGACCAGTGGATCGGCGCCGGGATCGCGGAAACCCTCGCGGCGGAGCTGACGGCGGCTCCCACCACGGCGTTCGTCCCGGCCGACGACCTCGGACGCGCGCACCGGGACGCGACCGGCGTCGACCTGGACACCGCGGACGCGGCGGCCGTCCTGCAGGCCTGCCGGGCGCTCGGCATTCGCTGGCTGGTGGCCGGCGAGTACCAGCGGGTAGTGGACCGGCTGCGCGTCACGGCGCGGGTGATTGCGGTGGAGACCGGCGCCGTGGAGCACTGGATGAAGGCGGACAGCTCTGGCGCGGGGCTCTTCGACCTCCAGGACCGGCTGGTGGACTCGCTGACCGGCTACCTCGGGGAACCCGGCCGGCCGCCGCGGCGAGCGGCGTTGGACGATCTTGGCGGCGGCGAGCGCCCGACCGTCCGCCCGCCAGCCGCCGCCGCGGCCCGCGCCGCCACGGGCGCGGCGGGCGCCGGCTTCAGGCCGCCCGCCCGCGTCATCGACGGACCGCCGCCGCCGGAGGCGCCCGCAACCATTCGCCGGGACGCAGCGGGCCGGGCCACCATCCGTGCGGTGCGCGTCGCCGGTCTGGACGTCGACGGCACGCTCGACGAGGCCGTGTACCGCGACACGCCGCCGTTCTCGGACTTCGTGCAGACCCTGCCGCTGGCAGGCCAGCCGGCCAGCGAGCGCACCGAGGTCTGGGTGCTGTTCGACGGCGAGAACTTCTACATCAGCGCGCGCTGCTGGGACTCGGCCCCGGAATCGCAGTGGGTCGTCAACGAGATGCGCCGGGACAGCTTCAACATCCTCCAGAACGAGCGCATCGGCTTCATGATCGACAGCTTCTACGACCGCCGCAACGGGATGATCTTCAACGTCAACCCCATCGGCGGCCGGATGGACGGCCAGTTGACGTCCGAGAGCGACTACAACGGCGACTGGAACCCGGTCTGGGAGGCCGAGACCGGGCGCTTCGAGGGCGGCTGGACGCTGGAGGCCGCCATTCCGTTCAAGTCGTTGCGCTACCGGCCGGGACAGGCGCAGATCTGGGGACTGAACGTCAGCCGGCGGGTCTTCTGGAAGAACGAGCTGTCGTACGTCGTGCCCATGCCCGTGGCGCGCGAGCCCGGGGCCATCTTCCTCTCCTCGCTGGCCGCGACCCTGGTCGGGCTCGAGGCTCCGGACCGCCGCAGCACGCTCGAACTGAAGCCGTACGCCATCGCCGACCTGACGAGCGACCGGACCACGACGCCGCAGATCTCCAACCAGCTCGGCGGCGACGCGGGACTCGACGTGAAGTACGGCGTGACGCAGAACCTGGTCGCCGACCTGACGCTGAACACGGACTTCGCCCAGGTCGAGGCGGACGAGCAGCAGGTCAACCTCACCCGCTTCAGCCTGTTCTTTCCAGAGAAGCGCGAGTTCTTCCTCGAGAACCAGGGCGTGTTCGCCTTCGGCGGAGCCGGCACGGGCCCGTTCGGGCAGAACAACGACACGCCGGTCCTCTTCTACAGCCGGCGGATCGGACTCAACGAGGGGCGCGAGGTGCCGATGCAGGCCGGCGGCCGCCTCACCGGGCGGGTCGGACGGTTCACCGTGGGCGCGATGAACATCCAGACCGGGGACGAGGAGGTCACGGGCGCCGCGTCGACCAACTTCTCGGTCCTGCGGATCAAGCGCGACCTGCTGCGGCGGAGCAGCATCGGCGCGATCTACACCGGGCGCTCGGTCTCCACGCTGGGTCCCGGCTCGAGCGAGACGTACGGGGCCGACGCCAACTTCGGGTTCTACGACACGGTGAACATCGACACCTACTGGGCGCGGACCGAGACGCCCGGCTCGCGGGGCGACGACGTCAGCTATCGGGCCAAGTTCGAATACCGCGGCGACCGCTACGGGGTGCAGCTCGAGCATCTCGCCGTGGGGGACGACTTCCGGCCGGACGTGGGCTTCCTGCGGCGCGAGGACTTCGAGCGCAGCTTCGGATTGTTCCGGTTCAGCCCGCGGCCGTACGCCATCGCCGCCATCCGCCGCTTCACCTGGGAGGGCCGGTTCGACTACTACACGAGCCGGGCCGGCGTGGTCGAGACGCGCCTGGGGCAGGGCTTCTTCGGCATCGAGTTCGAGAACGCGGACCAGTTCGAGGTCGAGTACACCCGCAGCTACGAGTACCTCGACAGGCCGTTCGAGATTACCGGCGACGTCGCGATCCCGGTCGGCGGCTACCGCTTCCAGGACACGCGGGTGGCGTACCAGTTCGGCCGGCAGCGGGCCTTCTCGGGCATGCTGGCCGTCCAGCGCGGCAGCTTCTACGGCGGCGAGAAGACCACCGTGGAGATGGGCCTGCCGGGCGGCTTCCGGAGCGGCCGCCTCGAGATCACGCCGCAACTGTCGCTCGAGCCGGGCATCTCGTACAACCGCGTCGAGCTGCCCCAGGGCCGCTTCACGACCGGCCTGCTGACCACGCGCACGACCTACACGGCCACCCCGCTGATGTTCGTCAGCGCCCTGGTGCAGTACAACTCGAGCAACGCCTCGCTGGGCGCGAACGTGCGCTTCCGCTGGGAGTACCAGCCCGGCAGCGAGCTGTTCGTGGTCTACAACGAGCAGCGCGACACGCTCACCCCGCGCCATCCCGAGCTGCAGAACCGCAGTTTCGTGATCAAGATCAACCGCCTGTTCCGATTTTAGATGGGGCTGCGCCCCAAGCCCCCGGCGTCCGCTTGCGGGGGCCCCTGCGCCCCGCGCCGCTCCCGCCGAGGCGCGCTGTGCGCGCCTTGCGGCTAGTAGCGGAACAGGTACTGGAGTTTCACGAAGACGGCGCGGTTCGTGCGCCGGCGCTCCGTGGTGTGGAAGAGCCGGTCGGGAATGCCGTCGCCGTCCCGGTCGCGCTCGATCAGGTCGGCCTGCTGGTGATGGTCGTCGTAGCCCACGTAGAAGACCGTGCCGGCATTGACCCGGTACGTCAGCAGCAGGTTCAGCGCCAGCGTCTTGTCGAACGTGTTGTGCTCGGCGATGTTCCGCACCAGGAGGCGCTCGGTGAACTGGTAGGTGGACAGGGCCCGGAAGATCTTGACGTCGAATACCTCGGCGCCGCGAGTGCGGCGATCCGTGAACCGGCTGGTGTTGACGTTGACGTCCGACTGCAGCCGCGGAATGGGCCGCAGGCTGAGGAACGAGTACACGCCGGTCTCGTGGCCCAGGAAGGGGTTCGTGGCGTCGTAGAAGACCTCGTGGCCGCGATTCATCCCCACGCCGACGCCGTAGCGCGTCGAACTGTAGCGCCCGAAGACCCGGTAGCGCGTCTTGAAGAAGTCGATGCCCCCGTAACGCTCCATCTCTCGGCTCACGCGGCTGTTCACCCCGAAGTTCCGCGCGAAGTTGAAGTTGAGGCCGAGCCGGACCTCCTCGTCCTGCAGGTTGCCGTCGAAGGCGTAGTTGCGGGCGTAGCGGCCCTCGGGCCCCCAGCTCACGAGCCACGTCTCGGGCCACCACTGATACGAGAGGTCGCCGAGCGTGCGGCGCTGGTCGGTGCGGCGAACGAACCCGACATCGGTGCGGAAGTCCGGTGAGAGGGCGAAGGACAGGAAGCGGTAGCTGAGATTGCGGCCCTGCTTGCGCAGCACGGCCTCGAGGTAGTGCCCGCTGCGGTCGACGCCGTCGATGTCGCGGTGCTGCGTCCCCATCGCCCGGAACGCGATGCTCTGGGTGCTGCCCAGCCGGAAGTTGCTGTCGATGCCCGCCAGCCGGCTGTGGCCGTCGAGCAGCTCGCGGCTGGTGACGATGGCGCCGACGTGCGACTCGGCGTACAGATCGTAGCGCACGCGCCCCACGAACGTCTGGGCCGTCTGGGCGAAGGCCGGATCGGTGGCGTCGTCGAGGTTGCCCGGCGCCTCGTCGTTGGCGTACAGCAGCCCCAGCGTGGTCCGTCCCACCTTGCCGGTCAGCTTCGCTCCGTAGAACGGGTCGACGATGGTGCGCGTATGGACCGCGTCGACCGGGCCGGGAATGTCGAAGATCTCGGCGCCCTCGAGGAAGAACGGCCGCAGCTCCGGATAGAAGAGCGCGAACCGCTGGTTGAGCTCGATCTGCGGCCGGTCCGATTCGATCTGCGAGAAGTCGGGATTGAGCGTGAAGTCCGCGGTCAGGTTCGACGTGACGCCGTACTTGAAGTTGACGCCCCCTTCCGGCGCCGGATCGGCGGTGGTGAAATCCCTGCTGGCGGCGTCGATCGAGCCGAACTGAATGGCCGTGAACGTCGGCAGGATCTCGATGTTGCGGCTCGTCGACAGGTCGGTCAGCCCTTCCAGCACGCCCATCTGGGGCAGGAAGCCGGCAACGCCGCGGGATACGGGCGACCACACGACGGTCTCGTCCTTGCCGCCGATGCGGCGGGCAATCTGCAGCCCCCAGCGGTGCGCCGCCACGCCGTCACGCCGCGGATAGCGCAGGCTCTTGAACGGAATGGCCATCTCCGCCGTGAACCCGTCCGCGACGAGCCGCCCGGCCGTCGTGAACAGGGCATCCCACGACTCGTCTCCGCGCGGGAGTCCGCCGCCGCCCCGGCCGCGCCGGCCCCCGAACCCGCCGCCGCCGCGCGAGCTGACGATGGAGTCGCCCTGCACGCCGTACGCGTTCACGGTGAAGACGTACGCCCGCTGCTGATCGAGAAACGTGTCGAAGTAGACGGAGATGAGGTCGTCGCGAAACGTGCGGTCGCGGTCGGAGCGATTCGCACGGATCATGCCCGGATCCGTGTACCGCGCCCGGAATCCGAGGTAGATGGCGGTGCTGTCGTACGCCAGATAGACGTCGGTGGCTTCGCTCGACGGCGCGCCGTCGAGCGGCCGGAGCTGGACGAACTCCGTGATGCGCAGCGCGCCGGTCCACGCGGCGTCGTCCAGCCGGCCGTCGATCGCGGGCGGCGCGACGACGCGGGCCGGCCGCACCGCCGGCCGGCCGGGCAGGATGCCGGCCGCTGCCGGGAGGTCGGGGGGCGGCTCGGAGGCCGCGATCTCGACCTCGCCGTTCACGAGCTCCGCGGCCGAAGGCTGCGGCTCCGCGTCCCCCGGCGCCGGGCGGAAGCCGGACTGGGCCAGCGCGGGCGCGCACGGGCAGGCCCCGATGCACGCGGCCAGGACGACGGTGCGCAGCATCACTCGGTCGGGGCTGTGCCCCGAACCCCCGGCGTCCGCTTGCGGGGACCCCTGCGCCCCACGCCGCTGCCGCCGAGGCGCGCTGTGCGGGCTTCCATCAGACGGGGCTGTGCCCCGAGCCTCCGGCGTCCGCTTGCGGGGACCCCTGCGCCCCGCGCCGCTGCCGCCGAGGCGTGCTGTGCGGGCTTCCATCAGACGGGGCTGTGCCCCGAGCCCCCGGCGTCCGCTTGCGGGGACCCCTGCGCCCCGCGCCGCTGCCGCCGAGGCGCGCTGTGCGCGCCCTGGACGCCCTCGGGGCGGGGCGGGGTGTCGCCACGGACTGATCAGGGCACGAACGGCACCGCAGGCTCGCGCACCCCCGGGTGCCCGGCTTCCTTGCGCTGGCGCGACACGCGCGCGGCCGCCTCAAGAGCCTGCCGCTCGTCGGCGCGGCCGGCGCTGAGCAGGTTCATCATCCCGTGGTTGCCCTCGTGACAGGCGTACTCGAACAGATGGTTGAGCGGATCGCCCACCGTGTCGCGGCGGGTCATCGGCAGCGAGACCGTGAACGGCCCCGTGTAGGTTGCCGGGTCCTCCACCGTGAAGCGGTAGTCGATCGTGTTCGCATCGAGCATGCGGAAGCGCTCGACGAGGCGCAGGGTGCCGCCCGGACCGCGGTGGGTGGTCTGGATGATGTGCGACGGCTGGTATTCGCCGCCGTCGAGCCGGTCGTTGAACCGCGCGGTCTCGATAACCAGCGTGTCACCCTCCCACCGGCCGCGGCTGTCGCCCAGCCACTGGCGGACGCCGTCGGCCACGTGCGGGCGGTCGTCGAGCGGGATGATGCGCGCCTCGTGGATCATCTCGAGCAGCAGCACCACGTGGTCGGGCGTCTGGAAGATCTGGTAGTTCGCGTTGTAGATGTTCGGAATCATGGCGATGGGCAGCGTGCGCGTGATGCAGCGCTCCCAGGAGTTGCGATCGAGCCACGAATCGGCCTCGCCGCGTCCCTCGCGCGCGTTCTCGCGCTCGATGAGCCGCTGCCTGGCCGCGGGCAGGAGCGCCGGGATGCGACCGTCGGACGGGTCGACGATGAGCGCCTCGCGGTCGGCCTCGGCGACCTGCTCGATCCACCCCGCGCCGGTCCCGCGCGTGGCCTCGATGACCGGCGCCTGGGCGAGCTGGCCGCGCTCGATCTCCGCGGCCGTGCGCCGCTCGAGCGGCGTCTTGTTCGAGTTGTTCCAGACGCCGCGCAGGTCGGGGGTGCCCCAGGGCGTGCGGGGTATGGCCCCCCCCTCGACGGAGTCCAGCAGACCGCTGATGCCGACCGCCGCGCCGGACCGCGCCTCGGGCGCATCCTGAGCGGCGGGCGTCGCCAGCGCGCAGGCGGCGATGAGGACAACGACGGCTCCAACTGTTCGAACGCTCATGGCACTTCCTCCAGATCTACCGTCCGCCCCGCTCGTCGATGCGGGCGCCGGCGAGCATCCCGGTCAGCGAGTAGTTCCCCTCGTGGCACGCGGACTCGAAGATCAGGTTCTCCGTATCGTCCTGGCGCACCAGGGCCAGCTCCATGGTCCACGGCCGCGTCCACACGGTCGGGTCGTCGACGGTGATGCGATATCGCAGCAGGTCCGGGGCGACGCGCGTGAAGCGCTCGACGAGATGCAGGTTCTCGCTCGACCCCCGGTAGCTGGTGCGGTCGGTGAAGTTGGTGGTGTCGACGACGAGGGCGTCGCCCTCCCAGCGCCCCACGGAGTCGCCGAGCCACTGCCTGATGTGCGGCGGCAGGTGGGCCCGGTCGTCGAGCGGAATGCGGCGGTACGCTCCCCCGCCGTGCCCCTGCTCGTAGTAGATCCCGGCCCAGCCCGGACCCTGGACGATGCGGCTGAATCCGCACAGCCCGCCGGTGCAGGGAATCGTCACGCCCATGCAGCGCTCGAGATAGCCCGAGTCCTCCGGGTTGTCGTAGCGGTCCTCCATGTCGACGAAGTAGGGCAGATCGATGCCCGCGGCCGCCGCGGCGGCCGCCCGCGCGGCGAAGCGCTGGCGGATGCTCTCCTGCCGCGCCGCCCCCTCCTCGGTCATGGCCGGAACCTGCCCGTCGGGCGGGTCGACGATGAGCGACGTGCGCCGATGCCGGCCGTAGCGCACGCCGAGCCCGGTGCTGAAGATGTTGTTGTAGGCGCCCTCGACGTCCGCCTGCGTCCCCAGTTCGCCGCGTACGTCCCGTCCCTGGGCCTCGCCGCCCTGCTCCACCGCCAGCCGCGCCTCGTCGATCGCGCGGACCTCCGCGTCGGTGAGGAACTCGCGTCCGGCGTGCTCGTCGGACCGCTCCAGCGGCGTGGAGCTCTTGCTGTCCCAGATGCCCGTCAGGTCCGGCGCGCCCCACGGCGTCCGGGGCGGCTCCCAGCCGTCCTCCAGCATCGGCCAGGTCGACCCGGCCGGCGCCTCCTGGCCGGCCGCCGGACCGCCGGACCACCCGGCGCCGGCCAGCGCCAGGCCGACGATGCCCGCCAAGAATGCTCGCCTCATCGCTGCGCTCCTCCCGCTTCAAAGAATACCGCCTTACGCCGCCCGCGTTGACCGCCCTTCCCGATCACGCGAAGATATCCTGTCGATCACGGCTGCGATCCCTTCCAGGAAAGGCTGACGACCATGGCAGCAACGGCCGCGCGACGCACGGTGCTGGCGACGATCCTGTCCGCCCTGACGCTCGCCAGCGTGCACGGGCAGGTCGCGTTCGAACGTCTGCGGGACGCGGCGGGCGAACCCCGCAACTGGCTGACCTACTCGGGCAGCTACTTCAGCCAGCGTCACAGCCGGCTCGACCAGGTCACCCCCGACAACGTCGGCGACCTCGAGCTGCAGTGGGTGTACCAGACGCCGGTCATGGGGACGTGGCAGGCGACGCCGATCGTGGTCGACGGAGTGATGTACCTGACGCAGCGGCCGAACGACATCGTGGCGCTCGACGCCAGGACCGGGCGCGTGTACTGGATCTACCGCTACCCGACGCCGGCCGACCACCGCGCCTGCTGCCAGGCGAACAACCGCGGCGTGGCGGTGCTGGGCGACAAGGTGTTCATGGCGACCCTCGACGCCCACGTGGTGGCGCTGGACGCGACGACCGGCACCGAGCTCTGGGACACCGAGGTGGCGGACAAGAACCTGGCGTACGCCTTCACGCTGGCGCCGCTGGCGGTGCGCGACAAGGTGCTGGTCGGCTCGACCGGCGGCGACCAGGGCATCCGCGGCTTCGTCGCGGCGCTGGACGCCGAGACCGGCGAGGAGGTCTGGCGCTTCCACACGATTCCGGGCCCCGGCGAGCCCGGCCACGAGACGTGGGAGCCGTGTCCGCCCAATCCGGAGACCTACTGCGACCCGGAGGCCTGGAAGCACGGCGGCGGCGCGGCCTGGCTGACCGGGTCGTACGACCCGGAGCTCAACCTGACGTACTGGGGCACGGGCAATCCCGGCCCGGACTTCAACCGCGCGCAGCGGCCGGGCGACAACCTCTACACGAGCTCGGTCGTGGCGCTGGACGCCGACACGGGCGAGCTGCGCTGGCACTTCCAGTTCACGCCGGGCGACCCCTACGACTACGACGCGGTGCAAATCCCGGTGCTGGCCGACATCACCCGCAACGACAACCGGTTCAGGGTGATGCTGTGGGCGAACCGCAACGGGTTCTACTACGTGCTGGACCGCGCCACAGGCCGGTTCCTGTCGGGGCGCCCGTTCGTCGGCGTGAACTGGGCGGAGGCGCTGGACGACAGCGGTCGGCCCGTCGAGACCCCGCAGCCCCCCGGCGAACCGACGTACCCGGGCATCGCGGGCGGCACGAACTGGTACTCGCCGTCCTACAGCCCCAGCACGGAGCTGTTCTACGTCCCGGCCTGGGAGAACTACGCCTCGATCTTCGGGGGCGAGCCGGAGGAGTACGAGGAGGGCGAGTTCTTCACCGGCGGCGGCATCGCCGAGGCCGCACCGGTGCCCGACGCCCCGGGCATGCCGCGGGTGACGCGCGGTCCCATCAACGACTGGACGGAGGCGCTCGGCAGCGGCGCGGTGCTGGCGCTCGACGCGCTGACGGGCGAGCAGCAGTGGAAGTTCGAGATGACCGACGTCATCCGCAGCGGCATCCTGACGACCGCCTCCGACCTGCTGTTCACGGGCGCGCGGTCGGGCTACTTCCAGGCGCTGGACGCCCGCACCGGCACCCTGCTCTGGAAGATGAGCCTCGGCAGCCAGATCATCAACGGCCCGATGACCTACGAGGTGGACGGCCGGCAGTACGTGGCGGTCATCTCCGGGCACGCCCTCTCGACGTTCGCGCTGCGCGACTGACGAGGCGCAACGCTACTTGAGCCCCTTGTAGACGAGCTTCTGGGCCCGCGCGCCGACGCCCACCTCGGCGACGTACAGGTTGCCCTTCGAATCGGTGGCGAGGTCGTGCGGCTCCCGGAAGTCGCCCGGCTCGGCGGTCTCCTCGCCGAACCAGTGCAGGATCCTGAGCGTCTTGCGGTCGAGCACCCAGACGTGGCCCCAGTGGAAGTCCGGCGTGTAGAGGAACCGCTGCCCGGGATCGGCCGAGAACGCGATGCCGGCGGTCGTCAGACCCACGGCGTCGCGGTTGATGAATCCCTGCGTGACGTACGTGCCGTCCGTCCTGAACACCTGGATCCGGCGGTTGCCGCGGTCCGAGACGTACACGAGCCCGTCGTTCGACACCGCGATGTTGTGCGGCGTGCCCGAGAACTGGCGCGGGCCCTCTCCCGGCTCGCCCGGCTCCATCCGGCGCAGGTCCTCGGCAGGCGGATCGTCGAGGGGCTCGTTGCCGAACGCGCCCCACATGCGGCGGTACTCGCCCGTGTCGGCGTCGAACACGATGACCCGCTTGTTGCCGTAGCCATCGGATACGTAGACCTCGCCGTCGTGGACCTCCAGGTCGGTCGCGGTGTGCAGGCTCTCCGTATCCGTATTGCCCTTGCTCGTGTCCCGGCCGCCGATCTGCAGCAGGAACTCGCCGCTCCGAGTGAACTTCAGCAGCATGTCGTCGCTGCTGTCCTCGCCCGTGCCGGGATACGGGTTGTGACCCGTGATCCAGACGTTGTCGTTCGCGTCCAGCGCGATGCCGTGCTCGGAGTGCGGCCAGTCGTACTCGTCCGACAGGCCGCCCCAGCCCTGCACGAAGTTCCCATCCTCGTCGATCTCCAGCACCGGCGGCGCGTCCGAGGGATTGTGCAGGATCCGGGGGCGATGCAGGATCCAGATGTGGTCGTGCTGATCCACGGTGACCGACGACGTGATGCCGAGCTTCCAGCCATCGGGCAGCTTCGGCCACTCGGCATCCACCTCGAACCGCGGCACCTCAAACCCGTCCACCTTGTCGGACTGCGCCAGACCGGCGGCGGCGGCCGCGACGACCAGCGCTCCGGCGGCGATGCCTGCCACGATACCCTTCGTCATGACTGCTCCCCTGTGCTTCAATCTGACGGGGCTGCGCCCCGAACCCCCGGCGTCCGCTTGCGGGGACCCCTGCGCCCCGCGCCGCTCCCGCCGAGGCGCGCTGTGCACGCCTTGCGGACTGCATGCTACTCCACCGCTTCACGTCGCATTGCCCCATCCGGCGCCCGGCACTGAGTAGGATCGGCCAGCGTGAACATCGAGCCCTTCGCCCTCGAGCGTCTCCAGTCCGTCTACGAGCACCAGGTCGAGATCAACCTGTCGGAGAGCGGCGTCGAGCCCCTGCGCCTCGAGGAGCTGCTCCCGGCGGACGACGTGGGCCTGCTGCTCGGCGAGCCGCTCGGCTACACGCAGACGAACGGCACCGTCGCGCTGCGCGAGCTGGTGGCCGCCGACTACCCGGGCGCGTCGGCCGAGCACGTGCTGATCACGGCCGGCAGCGCGGAGGCGAACTTCCTCGCCTGCTGGCGCCTCGTGGAGCCCGGCGACGAGGTCGTGGTGCTGCACCCGAACTACCTGCAGCCGCACCTGCTGGCCGCCGCCCACGGCGCGCGCGTCCGCCCCTGGCCGCTGCGCCTAGACGGCGAGGGCGGCGGCGCGCGCTGGGCGCCCGCGCTCGACGCGCTCGGTGCTCTCGTTAACGCGCGGACGCGGCTCGTCGTCCTCTGCAATCCGAACAACCCGACGGGCGCGCGGCTGACCGCGACCGAGGTCGACGCCGTGTGCGCCGCGGCGGCGCCGCACGGCGCGTGGGTGCTCTCGGACGAGGTCTACCGCGGCGCCGAGCGCGACGGCAGCCTGACCGCGTCGGCCTGGGGCCGCTACGAGCGGGTGGTCGTCACGGGCGGGTTGTCGAAAGCCTACGGATTGGCGGGGCTGCGGATCGGGTGGGTCGTCGCCCCTCCCCCACTCACCGCCGAGCTGTGGAGCCGGCGCGACTTCACGACGATCGCGCCGGCCGCCCTGAGCGACCGGCTCGCCCGCGTGGCGCTGGCGCCCGACATGCGCCGCCGCCTGCTGGCGCGGGCGCGGGGCCGCATCGCGGAACACCACGCCATCGTCCGCGACTGGCTGGCCGGGGCCGGGGCGGGGCTGTCCCACGTCCCGCCCGAGGCGGGCGCCATCGCCTTCCTCCGCTACCCGCACGCAATCGGGTCGGAGGCGCTGGCGACGCGGCTGCGGCAGACCGCGAGCGTGCTCGTCGCTCCCGGCGCGCACTTCGGTCTCGAGGGGCACCTGCGCATCGGCTTCGGCGGGGAGGCACCGGCGCTCCGGGCCGGTCTCGACCGGCTGGGCCGCCTGTTCGCCGCCCTGGCTCCTTGACTCCCGTCCATTCCGGTGGTTTGCTTCGCCGTGGACTGTTCCCCACCAGCGAGGAGTGCCTGCATGCGCCAACGACGCCCGCTGTCACGCTATGCGCTTGTCGCCGCGGTCGCCGTGCTGCACGCCGCGGGCGGCCTGGCGGCCGCCCAGGCTCAGCCGAGCGGCGATTTCGTCCCCGTCACGGACGCGATGCTCCAGAACCCCGACCCGGCCGACTGGCTGATGTGGCGCCGGACGCTCGACGGCTGGGGCTACAGCCCGCTCGATGCCATCGACAGCGGGAACGTGGGCGAGCTGCGGATGGTCTGGTCCCGGGGCCTGACGGCCGGGCGCCAGCAGGGAACGCCGCTCGTTCACGACGGCATCATGTACATGCCGAATCCGCGCGACGTCATCCAGGCGCTCGACGCGGTCACGGGCGACCTGCTCTGGGAGTACCGCCGCGCGCGCCCGGACGACCTCGAGACGTTCATCCTGCCCGCGCTCGCCGAGGGCAACCGCAACATCGCCATCTACGGCGGCGCGATCCTGCACACGAGCACCGACGGCCACGTCCTCGCGCTCGACGCCGCGACGGGCCGGCTGGCCTGGGAGACGCGGATCCTGGATTACAGGACGCACCCGGCCCACCAGACGTCGGGCCCCATCGTCGCCAACGGCAAGGTGGTGTCCGGCCGGGGATGCCTGCCGCAGGGCGGTCCTGACGCCTGCGTGGTCACCGCCCACGATGCGCGGACCGGCGAGGAGCTCTGGCGCACCCGCCTGATTCCCGCGCCGGGCGAGCCGGGCGACGAGACCTGGGGCGGCGTCCCCTACGAGCAGCGGCGCCACGTCGGGGCCTGGATGGTGCCCAGCTTCGACCCGGCGCTGAACCTCCTCTACGTCGGGACGTCGGTGACGTCCCCGTCGCCGAAGTTCATGCTGGGCGGCGTGGGCCGGCAGCACCTCTATCACAACTCGACGCTGGCCCTCGACGCCGACACCGGCAGCATCGTCTGGTACTACCAGCACCTGAACGACCACTGGGACCTGGACCACCCCTTCGAGCGGATGCTCGTCGACACGGCCGTCGCGCCGTCGGCGTCCGCGGTGCGCTGGATCAACCCGCGGCTGCAACCGGGCGAGCGACGCCGGGTGATGACCGGCATCCCGGGCAAGACCGGCGTGGTCTACACGCTGGACCGCGCCACCGGCGAGTTCCTCTGGGCCACGCCCACCGTCGGCCAGAACGTCATCACCAGCATCGACGGGGCCACCGGGGCGGTGACGACGAACTCGGAGGTCGTCTTCCGCGCGACGGGGCAGTCAGCGACAGTCTGTCCGACCTGGTACGGCGGCAGGAACTGGGAGGCCGGCGCCTACAGCCCCCTCACCAACGCGATGTACTTCCCGCTGCGCAACACCTGCGCGCAGATGATGGCCATGCCCATCGAGGAGAGCCCGGTGATAGCGCTGACGATGCGGGAGGAGCTCGCGCCGGGCACGGACCACCTCGGCACTATCCACGCCATCTCCGCGGAGACGGGCGAGACGCTCTGGCGCTACGAGCAGCGGGCCGGCACCACGCCCCTCCTGACGACCGGCGGGCGGCTGGTCTTCGGCGGCGACGCGAACGGGCGCTTCCGCGCCCTCGACCAGGAGACCGGGGAGGTGCTCTGGGAGATCAACCTCGGCTCCCCGATCACGGGCTTCCCCATCACCTACGCCGTCGGCGGCCGCCAGTACGTCGCGGCGAGCACCGGCGCCACGGGAACCACGAACGCCCAGAGCCGGATGACGCCTGAGCTCCGGCCGAGCATCGGCAACAACCTGTTTGTCTTTGCGCTGCCGGGAGAGTAGCAGGAAATCTCTCCGGTTCGTGATTCGGTCTCCGGGACCGAGCATCCGGGCCGGTAAACATCAAAACCGACATATTGAAGTTCATAACACGCCCGAGCTATCGTTTTTGACATCTTGAATGGCCGCGAGGTGTGGCGAGCCCACAAGCTCCGACTGCGTGGCATTCATCCAAGCACACAAATGCTATCAATTTTGATATATTATGGTTTTTAAGGCAGGACAACAACTCATTATAGATCTTTTATGAGGATCTCCTCTCATGCATCGGATCGCGCAGCCCTGCAAGCGCTTGGCCGCCGCCTTGCCCGCCATCGGCTGAATCTGAACCTCACCCAGGCCGCGTTGGCCGCGCAGGCAGGCGTCTCCACGCTGACGGTGCAGCGCATCGAGCAGGGGCGTTCGTCACAGGCCGCGAACCTAATCAGAATCCTGAGAGCCCTCGGGCTGCTGGACAACCTCGACGCCCTCGTTCCCGAGCCGGCCATCAGCCCGATCCAGCAGGCCCGCATGCGCGGTCGGATCCGGCAACGCGCTTCTTCCCGGTCCGGCAAGCCGGAGCCGCCCGCCAACTGGTCATGGGGCGACGAACCGTGACCGTGGCCAGGGTCCGGCTATGGGGAAGAACGATTGGGGCCGTAAGCTGGAACGACGACCGCGATTCAGCCCATTTCGAGTACGACCCGGCCTTCATGCCCGGCGGCCGGCAAGTGGCACCGCTCACGATGCCGCTGGCCAACGAGATCTACTCGTTTCCGGCGTTGCCTCGGCAGACTTTCCACGGCTTGCCGGGCCTTCTCGCGGACTCGCTCCCCGACCGCTTCGGCAACGCGCTCATCGATGCATGGCTCGCCAGACAGGGACGCGACCCGGGCGACTTCAACGCCGTCGAACGCCTCTGCTACGTTGGACCGCGCGGCATGGGCGCGCTCGAGTTCCTCCCCGCCAAAGGTCCGAAGCACCGGTCTGCGCGCGTCGACGTCGCGGCGCTCGTCGAGCTCGCCAGCGACATCCTCACCAGGCGTACGGCTCTTGAAGGCTCCCTTGCGCCGGCTTGCCGGGAGCAGGTCTTGCAGGACATCCTGCGGGTCGGCACCTCGGCGGGCGGCGCCCGAGCGAAGGCGGTCATCGCCTGGCATCCCGAGACCGATGAAGTTCGCTCCGGACAGATCAAGGCCGGCGACGGCTTTTCCCATTGGCTGCTCAAGTTCGACGGCGTGGCCGGCAACAGGGACAGGGAGCTGGAAGATCCCCAAGGCTACGGGCTGATCGAATACGCGTATCACGCCATGGCGCGGGCGGCCGGCATCCAGATGACCGAATGCCGGATCCTGCATGAGAACGGCCGCCACCACTTCATGACCAGGCGCTTCGATCGCGCGGACACGGGGCGCAAGATTCACATGCAGTCATTGGGTGCTCTGGCCCACTACGACTTCAACCAGCCGGGCGCGTATTCCTACGAACAGGCCCTGCGGGTCATCGACCGGCTCGGGCTCGGCAAGGACGCGGCGGAAGAGCAGTTCCGGCGCATGGCCTTCAACATCGTCGCCCGCAATCAGGACGATCACGTCAAGAACATCGCCTTCCTGATGGATCGCTCGGGCCGCTGGTGGCTCTCTCCCGCGTTCGACGTCACCTACAGCTACAATCCGGAGGGCCGCTGGACCGGCGCGCACCAGATGACCCTGAACGGCAAGCGCGACGGTTTCGAGGTCGACGACTTCGTGGCCTGCGCCCGGAACGCCAGCCTGAAGCGCGGCCGGGCCACCGCAATCTTGCGCGATGTCCAGGGAGCCGTGTCTCGCTGGCGCGAGTTCGCGGAAGCAGCGGGAGTGCCGGCGCATTCGATGCGCAGGATCGGCACCGCCCATCGTACGGACCTTCTTCCGTAGGGGCCCGGATTCCAACGTGAACTGGAACAGGTAACACTGCAATCGGAGGAGCGCCGATGCGTCTCGCACCCAGTTTCCCGTGCTGTTTCGCGGCGGTTGTCTTGTCGGCGGTGACGGGTGTGCCCGCGCAACCCGACAACGGGCCCGCGGCGCTGCAACTGCACGATCGATACCTGACGGCGTGGAATGCACGGGACGCCGACGCGTTCGCCGCCACGCTGCACTATCCCCACGCCCGGCAGGCGCCGGGCGCACCCGGCAGCAGGTCGTGGCAGGGCGCAGAGGAGTACGCCGCCGGGATGGACTTCGGACCGCTCATCGCCCGCGGATGGGTGCGGTCCCACTGGGACGCGCGGGCCATCGTGCAGGCCGGCAGCGACAAGGTGCACGTGGCAGCCCGCGCGCGGCGGGTCGACGCCGCCGGGCGGACGATTCAGACTCTGCAGACGCTCTACGTGATCACGGAACGCGACGGACGCTGGGGCGTCCAGGCGCGGTTCTCGGCCGGTCCGCCGGCTACCGGCCGCGTTGCGGAGGCCAGCCGGCGGGCCGCCCTGGATGCGGTCGAAGCGTATCTGGACGCGATAAACCGCCGCGATGCGCAGGCGTATGCCGCCAGCCTGCACTATCCGCACTACCGGGTCACCATCGGGGGGCGTGTCCAGCCGTCGCAGGAGGCCCGGCAGGCCGCGACCATCACGTTCGACCGTCTGGCCAGCACCGGCTGGGTCCGCACCGCCTCGCACAACGTGAATCCGGTGCAGGTGTCCGCCGACGGCGTCAACGTCGCGCTGGAGCTGTTGCGCTACAACGCCGCCGGGGAGCAGATTGCGCGGTTCGACACGCTCTATTTCGTGACGCGCCAGGATGGACGCTGGGCCATCAAGGGCAGATCGAGTTTCGCACCGCGGTAGTGAACGAGCAGGCCATGACAAGGTGGCGGCGCGCTACAGCCGCGCGACCACGGTCGTTGCACTCTGAACGATCTCCGGCACCGGGGTCGGCCTCCAGGTCGGCCTCCCGGCGGTGACACAGACGCCAGCCGACAAGGGCGTGAACGAGCGGTTCGTCAGCACGGACCTGGACACGGCGGCCATGGGGCGTGATCGGCAGCACGCTGCCGATCACCTGGAAGATTCTTCTACTCCTTAAGGATCGGCTCCTTCGCGTTCCGTTGGCGATGGAATCACACGCTGGGGACGAAGCGGCCCCAGACGGATTGGCGAATTGAGACAGCGCAGGTATCTGGCCATGCCCTCCGACGCGAATGCCCGAACTTACATTGAATCCTTGGCGCGAGAGGCCCTGCAGCGATTCGACGACATTGCGACCGCAGCATCGCACGCACTTCGAACGTCGGAGAGTCGAGGAACCGACGTGTTTGTCCATTCCAACTGGCGGGCCGAGGAAGAGCTGCGACGACGACGCGACGCAGACAGGCGGGCCCACGTGCAACTCAAGAAGGAACCTGCCATCGCCCGTGTCATGTTCGACGACGATGGTCGGCACTCCACTTGGTACATCTGCCGCTCCGCGGCCCTTACCGAGGAAGGTATCGCAAGCTATCGGTCTCCGATCGGGCGCACGGCTTCCCTGGAGGTGGGATCGGAGTTCCGACTTCCTAACGGGAACACCGTCGTGATCCTGGAGCAGACCCGGTTCCGGCCGTTGTGTGGCCTCAACGGATGGGATTCGGCACCGACGGTAGTGGCCACGGAACAGATCGACGCAATCACCGTTGATTCCTTGAGAGCGTTCGCCGGCGAAGGCGAAGTCGCGGACATTCTCGATCAGATCCTCGCGGACGAACAGACGCGGGTCGGAATCGTGGAAGGGATCCGCCGCCACGTCATTGAGAGAATGGCGCTCCGGGACCAACCGGTGCTCGATCAGTACCAGGACGACATCTTCCGCATGCCGGTCAATAGCAGGCTTTTGATCGTGGGCCCACCGGGCACAGGCAAAACCACCACGTTGATTCGCCGCCTCGGACAGAAGCTTGATATGCATGAGTCGATCCTCAGCGCGGAAGAACGCCGCATGATCGACGAGGTCGGCAGCGACCCCAGTGCCCCCGAGCACAGCAGGAGCTGGATGATGTTCACGCCGACGAAGCTACTGAAGGAGTACGTGCAAGAGGCGTTCGCGCACGAGGGCATTCCGTCGTCCGATGAGAACATCCGGACCTGGGAGAATCACCGGCGGGATCTCGCCAGGAATGAGTTCAGCATTCTGCGAAGGTCCGACGGAAAGGGCGTCTTCGTCTTAACCTGGAAAATTCACCACGGCCCCGTCCGCGGTAGAGACACAAGAGCCTCCGTGTGCTAAAACGCTGTTGCCCACAAACGTTTTTGGCACAACGGAGGCTCTTGCGTGACGAACGCCACGATACCACAGACTGTTCGGTTCCCGGATCTGTTCGACAAGCCGCTCGTGGCCACCTTCGACCGCGAGCAGGCGAGTTCGGATGGCGGGGCCGTGTTGCTCAAGGCGGCCGAGCGGGTGTATGGCTTGGTCAAGGCGTTCGCCCGCTGTCTGGTGGATGAACGCGCGCCGGAGAAGATTCGGCACACGCTCGAGGACCTGGTCGGCCAGCGGGTCTTCGGGATTGCCTGCGGCCATCCCGACGGCAATGATGCCGACCATCTCGCCGACGATCCGATCCACAAGCTGCTGCTGGGACGCGACCCGGTGGCCGGGGGGCGGCTGGCGTCGCAACCGACGATCTCGCGGTTTGAGAACGACGCGGGCCGCTCGGCCCTCTATCGGATGGGGCGTGAGTTGGCGGCGAGCGTCATCGAGCGGCATCGGCGCCGACTGGGCGGGCGGGCGCGACGCATCACGATCGATCTGGACCCGACCGACGACCGGACGCATGGCGCGCAGCAGTTGACGTTTTTCAACAGCTACTACGACAGCTGGTGTTACCTCCCGTTGCTGGCCTTCGTGCGCTTCGACCGCGAGGTCGAGCAGTATCTGTGCGCCGCTGTGCTGCGGCCGGGCAAGGCGGTGGCTGCCGACGGGACGCTGGGGGTGTTGTCTCGGTTGCTCCCGCTACTGCGCTGCGCGTTTCCGCGGGCGCGCTTGCTCGTCCGGCTCGACGGGGGCTTTGCCACCCCGGAAATCTTCGACTTTCTCGACGCCGAGCCGCGGCTCGACTACGTCGTGGCGATGGCCAAGAACGCCGTCCTGCTGCGGCACGCCGCGTCCGCCCTGGTCGAGGCGCGGGCCAAGAGCGCGCACGACGACCAGACGGCGCACGTCTACACCGACACCCGTTGCTATCGAGCGGGCACGTGGGACCATGAGCGCCGTGTCGTGATCAAAGCCGAAGTCGTGCGGCTCGCCGGCCGCGAGCCGCGCGACAATCCGCGCTTCGTCGTCACCAATCTGCGCCAGACGCCGCGCTTTATCTACGAGAAGATCTACTGTGCCCGCGGCGATATCGAGAACCGCATCAAGGAGTTGCTCGACGGCCTGCAGATCGACCGTACGAGCTGCTGCAAGTTCTGGGCGAACCAGTTGCGCGTCTTCCTGACGGCCGCCGCCTACGTGCTCATGCAGGAACTCCGCTTGCGCGCCGCACGCACCGCCTGCGCCCGCACGCAGGTGACGTGGCTGCGCGACCGGCTGCTCAAACTCGGCGTTGACGTCCGCCGCTCTGTCCGCCGCCTCGTCCTGCATCTGCCGCGGGCGACGCCATACCTCGATGCTTGGCGCCACATCGCCCTCGCCCTTGGCGCGCGCGCCGGGTAGCCTGTCCTCCTGCCGTCTGCCAGCCAAATCCCACAGCCGCTCTCACGCGCCCCAGCCGGCGGCGCTGTCGTTGCCGCGCGCTGCGGGCACGCCGTCACCCTGCCACGGCGGCTCAACCACGCCGCAACCTGCCGCCGACACAGTCCGCAGGCTGCGCTCGTCCGACAATCAGACCCCACCCGTGACCGATTCGACAGCCTCACGAATAATGCAGGTTAAAGGACGTGCCGAGCCTCCGTTCCGATGCCATCGAGAACCCTCGCCCGTGGTTCACGGACTTCCAGGAGTGGCAACACAAGGAGTTTCTGAAGGGGTTGGGCGACGCGGCGCGGTCACTCGAATTGAGCGAGATCAGAGCGTGCCGGGGACTGGGACGGCAGCTTAACTCCATCCTTCGACGTGCCGGGGACGATGCGTTGTCCTCGCTCCTTGAGGCCCTCGACCGAGAGACCCCAAACATCCAGGCCCTTGTGTCGGATCTGAAAAAGGGGTCAGACGAGAGGATTGACGACGCCCTAAGGCTTCAGCTTCGGCGTGACAGCAATTTCTTACAGGATCTCGTGGAGTACCTGAAGGGCGTCGATGCACCGGACGAGGAAGAAGAAAGCGAGGACGAGGACGACGAGGACAACGACGTGGTGTCTATCCGCAAGGGTGCGCCACTGGCCAACGCGCGAGACTCGTACCGAAGAGCGGTCCGTGCCCAAGCGCGCGCGACAGCGTCAGGACGGGCTGTGAGAGGGGACTCGCGCAACGGAAAGGTTGCCAAGTGGATCGGCGACCGTGCGCTTGTGGAAACCGACAGGGTCCAGGTCGGCCAGAGCCTTGTGGGGCAGACGGCCGCGCGCCGTTTCTTGAGGCCGGTCAGACGCTATATTGATCGTAATCGTTTAGCGGGGTGATCCTACTGACGACAGGCGTTGGAATGGGTCAGGGACTTGGAAGTGGCGCGGGGTTCGGGCGCACGACGGGAATCGTTCGAGGACATGGCGTCTCACACGCGGGTCACTGCGATGACGCCGCGCCGGCCTGGGACCGCGGTGGGAACCGGCGCCTGCGTAGCGCTGGTTGGCTTGGGCCGGGGGCGGGCGGAACGCCTGGTGGCGGCAGCGCGTAGCGGGGTTGGCCGTTGGGGACGCCTGCTGCGCGCGGTGGCGAGTCGTTGGGCGCAGGGGGCAGCTTGCCGGCAGTCTGGCCGGGGCGCGGCGGCCCACGACGGTGAGACGGTCGGTCTGGCGCGTGGACCGGTCGTGGTGGCGTTGCAAGCCGTCACGCCGGCGGGGGCGGGCGTTGGAGTGGTTCGGGGACGACGGGGTCGGTGGCGTGGAGGATGGTGGCGATCAGCGGGGTGAGGTCGAGGTGGCGTTGGTGAACGGTGCGCACGACGCTGGCGAGCACCTGCTGGGTGTCGGCGCCGTGCCGGGTGCGATTGCCGCCGCAGACCTTGCGGGTGACGACGGCGGGTCGGATGGCCTGTTCGGCGCGCCAGTTGGTGGCGTCGACCGACGGGTCCCACAGAAAGCCGAATACCGCAGGGAATTCGGTGGCCAGGTGCGCGGCGAAGCGCTCGGCGTCGGCGAGCACCGGCGGGTTGTCGATCAGCCGACCGAGTTGGGCGAGCAGTCGGCCGCGAGCGGTTGCCAGACCATGGTCGCTCAGAAGCCCGGCGTCGCGGCGGTCGCGCAGCTTGAGAGCGGCCTGCAGGACGGCTTGCACCCGGGCGGCCCATGGGCTGTGAGGATGATCATCCTGGAGGTGCTTGCAGCGTCGGAGCAGGTGCGCCACGCAGGACTGGTGCAGCGCGTCGGTGAAGCGGCGATACGGCGCCCACCCGTCGCGCACGAGCACGCCGTCGTAGTCGGCCCCGAGCACGGTGGCGGCAGCGTCGAACCCGCGGCCGGGGCAAATGGCGTAGACCGTCGTCTGGGGCGTGGCGAAGACCCACAGCCAGTGGCGGACGGCGCCGACGCGCCAGCCGGTTTCATCCGGCGTGACCACGGGACTTTCCCGCACCTGCGCGCACAATGCCGTGTAGGTCGGCGCCGCCTCGCGGGCGGTGCGATGCAGCACCTGCGCGAGGCCTCCGGGCGTAACCGTCAATCCGCATTGCGTCTTCAACAGGTGCGCGATCTTGGCCAGCGGCACGCCCAGGTGCGTGTGCAACTCGACGACCAGCGCGACGACCGCGGGGCCGAGCTGCACGCTGGCCGCCCCCAGCGCGTCGGAGGTCTGCAGCGGGTGGCGGCCCTGAACGCGCCGCCGACACTGGGAGCAATGGCCAACCTCGATGTCGAAGCACCGCACGATGGGGCGCACCTTGGGGAGTTCTTCCTGATACTGCGACGCCACGCGGGTCACCTCGACCGCGCCGCCGCAGTCCGGACAGGCGGCCGGCGCCGGCGCCGCGTGGGTCTCGTCGACCTGCGCCGGCCGCGGGCGGCACGCCTGCCGGCCATAGCGCGCACCCGCCCGCCGGCCGGGACGCCCGCCGCGACCTTGCGGCCGGTCCTTGGCGAACGGGGCGGCTTGCCGAAATCCTGCCCGCCGCGCGGCGTCGAGTTGCTGCTTGAGGTGTTCACTGCGGCGCTTCCACCGATCCCGGTCGCGCTTCCACTGATCCCCGTCACGCTTCCACCGATCCCGGTCGCCCTCGACCCGCGTCAACTCCTCGCGCAGTCG
Source organism: Vicinamibacterales bacterium (assembly GCA_965222265.1). Lineage (GTDB taxonomy): Bacteria > Acidobacteriota > Vicinamibacteria > Vicinamibacterales > UBA8438 > JAAXGX01. Next base: position 696,375 of record CBDCTP010000003.1, on the reverse strand, counting down.
TGCGATCTCTCGCTCTTGTTCCTCAATGCGGGTATCGCGCGGATCCTGTTCGGTCCGGGGGCGTTGCCGTGGCACCCCCTAGATATGCCACATCCGCCGGAAAAGTACAATCCAATAAATTGGATCTCACGCGACCATCGAACTCCACCCGCTAAATGAAGACGTCCAGCGTACGTGGCACGACGCTGGTTGACGAAACGCCCTTCGACGCCCGAGGAGGCGGCACGGAAGGCACGCAACCACTTTTTCGCAAGGGACAACCGCGCATTTGTTCGCGACAACGGCGTGTCCCGATCGTGGTGGCTTGGGTTCATTGCGCATGAGGCGGAACCAGACGCTCCGCATGTGTTCCTGGAACTGTTGCTCCACCGCCAGGATGTTCGATCGGCGTTAATCGAGCGACCGTCTGTGTCGATGAACCGACAGGTGCTGCGTGGCCTTAGCGCGGTCATGCGAGATTATTGGGAGCAGGATCGGGCACTGTTCGAGCGAGACATATTCCGGGAATGGATGAAGGGCCTGAACCGTCGCGGTGGCGTGGTGCTGCTGGATGCGCTCACGCAAGCCCAGCTAATTGATCTGTTGAGGGAAGAAGCGAAACGCGCGCTGTCGTCGGGGGCAGCGAATGACGGACAATTTGAGCGGGGCTGATCGGTCGCGGTGCATGTCGCGGATTCGGTCCCGCCACATGAAGCCGGAGCGCGTTGTCCGGTCCATCGTGCATCGGATGGGCTACCGGTTCCGCTTGCACCGGCGGGACCTTGCGGGCGCGCCCGACCTCGTGTTGCCACGGCACCGAGCTGTGATCTTCGTGCACGGTTGTTTCTGGCATTGGCACCCAGACCCTAGCAGCCCGTGGCGAAAGTCAGGGGATCCGCACTCGACCGGCTCGATCGAGTTCCGTACACTGGACGGCATGGCGATGGGCAAGAAACCGGCGGCTCGACAGCCGTCGCCGATGTGGGTGACCACGGCGGACCTTCCGACGAACGCCGGGCATCCCTTCTTCGAGCGTCTGAACCGGGTCCTGGAGGAGGCAGGCTTCGACGCCTTCGTCGAGGGACTGTGCGGGGCGTTCTACGCTGCGCGGATGGGCCGGCCGAGTCTACGGCCGGGCCGGTATTTCCGTCTGCTGTTCATCGGCTATTTCGAAGGGTTGTCCTCCGAGCGGGGGATCGCGTGGCGGGTGGCCGATTCGCTGAGTCTGCGGTCGTTTCTGGACCTGGACGTGACCGAGGCGGCACCGGACCACTCGACGTTGTCGCGCACGCGGCGGCTGATCGACGTGGAGACGCACGTGGCGGTTTTCACGTGGGTGTTGGAGCGGCTCTCCGCTGCAGGCCTGTTGCGGGGGAAGACGGTCGGCATCGATGCGACGACGCTGGAAGCGAACGCGGCGATGCGGAGCATCGAGCGTCGGGACACGGGCGAATCCTACGAGGCGTTCATTCGGCGGTTGGCGGAAGCGTCGGGGGTGGAGACACCGACACAGGCGGATCTGGCTCGGTTCGACCGGTCGCGGAAGAACAAGAAGACGTCGAACTAAGGAGTGGAAATCGCCGCAGGACCCGGACGCGAAGGTCGCGAAGATGAAGGACGGCCGGACGCACTTGGCTCACAAGGCCGAGCACGGGGTCGACATGGACACGGGGGCCATCGTGTCGGTGACGGTGCAGGATGCATCCGACGGCGATACGGCCACGCTGCCGGAGACGCTGATCACGGCGGCCGAGCAGGTGGAGTTGGTGGCGCCGGACGGTCCGGGGGTCGAAGAGGTGGTCGCCGACAAGGGGTACCACAGCGACGCGACGCTGGTGGCCCTCGGCGAGGTGGGGGTTCGGAGTCACGTATCGGAGCCGGAGCGCGGCCGGCGCTGCTGGCAGGACAAGAGGACGGGAGAGACGCCGCCGGAGAAGCGCGCTGCGCAGAAGGCGCTGTATGCGAACCGCCGGCGTGTGGGCGGGCGGCGGGGTCGTCGCCTGCAACGCTGCCGGGGCGAGGTGGTGGAGCGTTCTTTCGCACACATGTATGAGACAGGGGGAATGCGTCGGGTGTGGGTGCGCGGTCACGAGAATGTCCGCAAGCGGGTGCTGATCCAGGCGGCCGCCTGCAACATCGGGCTGCTCCTGCGCCACCAGACCGGCATCGGTACGCCCCGGAGCCTGCAGGGGCGGGCTCTTTCGGCGATTTGCCGCCTGATCGACCGTCTGATCGACCGCTGGGGGCGTCTGACGCGCGCCTGGGGGTTCAAATGGACACCGACGGCCCTCGTCGGCTCAATTGCTCATCGCCAAGCTGCCTGAACAGCAGGGCTCAGCGATCAGACTTCTTCCACGGGCTGCTAGGTGCCCGATCGCGGGGCTGCCGAAATCGAATCTCGACTACTGGAAACCCAAGCTAACCAAGACGCGACAACGCGATCAGGACAACGCAGCGTTGCTCCAACGCTCCGGCTGGGGAGTCTTGACGGTGTGGGAGTGCGCGCTGCACGACATCGATCAGGTCATAACTGACGTGTACGAGTTTCTCGAATCCTGTCGCTCGCTACGTGCACACGCAAGACAGATGGCAACAAGTCTCGCGCTCAGCGGCCCAGCGGCGCACACGTCAGGAGGACGTTGCCCACCGGCAACGTGACATACTGCACCACTGGCGACCTGATACGTGATCCGTGAGGACGCTCGGTGGTGTGGGCGCCGAGCGGATCGTCTCTTCCCGCTTATGGCTGCAGCGGGTGCCGCCAACGTAGACCCGTGAAACGCGCGAAGTCCCGATCGACGGTCATCAGTTCGCAGCCGGCCTCCATCGCGATCGCCGCGAGATAGGCATCTGCCACGAGATTACCGCTCACGTCGTGCTTGCGGCACAGCGAATCGAAGATCGCCCAATGCCCGGGCCCCGGTCGAACCGGCACGCAGTGCGGAGGGGACAGCAGTTGTCGCGTGAACCCCAGCGCCTCCGACGAAGTGCTGGGGTTTCGGAATACGCGCCGGTTGGTCACAACCCGAACGAACGCGCTGAGCACGAGCTCGGACATGCCATACGGACGTCCGGCGTTCACCACCCGGCTGAGCCAGTCGCGGTACCGATGGTGGTCGGCCGTGTCCACGCGAAAGGCGTAGACCAGAACGTTGACGTCGGGCAGGATCACGGCTCCTGGTCCATGACCTCGAGCAGGGCGGCGTTGCTGTCCAGCGTTACCCCGGGCTGCACGCCGCCGCTGCCGCCCGTCGGCAGCTCCACCGGTGCGGCCCGGCGCGGCGCCGCACCACGCGCCAGCACCTCGCGGAGCCCCTCGTCGATGAGCGACGTCAGCGTTCGGCCCGATTGCGCCGCATGGCGTTTCGCGTCCGCCAGAAGCCGATCGTCCAACCGAACCGTGGTACGCATGCGCCGAACATACGTGAAGTATGTCGGTATGTCAACGAGCAACGGGAACGCGTGTTCCGCGGGCGGCCGGCGCCACGGGTCTGCTCTTCAGCGGTCGAGCACGGCGAACGTCAGGACGACGTTGCCCGCCGGCACCGTGACGTACTGCACGCCGTCGACCTGGTAGGTGATCTGCGCGGCGCTGACGCTGCCCCCCGTGTAGAACTGCCACAGCAGCTCGCCGGTCGCGGCGTCGAGCGCGAAGAACGTGCCCTGGCGCTCGGCGCTGAACACCAGGTTGCCCGCCGTGGAGAAGGTGCCCGCGGACGGCCCGCCGTCGATCTCCGTCCGCCATGCCAGCTCCCCGGTCGCCGGGTCGTAGGCCGACACGTTCCCCAGCGCCGGCGCGGCGGACAGGCGGCGGCCGGCGGTGCTGAACTGGCCGGGCCTCAGGGTGTTGCCGACCGGGATGGCGGTCATGAAGATCGGAAAGTCGCGGCCCGCCACGTAGACCAGCCCGGTCCCCGGATGGAACGAGTTGACCCCGAAATGCACCCCCTCGCGCGGCGCGTGGAGCGCTCCGTCGAGGGTCGGCGGGGTGTAGAACGGCAGCTTCGGGTACGCCCCGAACTGCGGATAGAGGTTCTCGGTCGGAAACTGCCGGGCCAGCGGCGTCAGCGGCTGGCCGGAGGCCGTGTGGGGAATCGGCTGGGTCGGCCAGGCCTCCTCGCCCGGCGTCTCGGTGTCGGTCGGCACCGGCGTCTCCACGATCGGGTTGAGCGGCTCGCCGGTCTCCCGGTTCAGGATGTACAGCAGGCCGTTCTTGTTGCCGGCGACCGTGGCCCGCACCGCCTGGCCGCCCACGTCGATGTCGAACAGCGTCGGTTGCTGGCCGGCGTCGTAGTCCCAGATGTCGTGGTGAATCTGCTGGTAGTACCACACGATCCGGCCCGTCCGCAGGTCCAGCGTCACGAACGCGTTCGTGAACAGGTTGATCCCCTTGCGCGCCGAGCCGTCCTGGTCTGGCGACGGGTTGGCGACGGTGAGATGCACGGTGTCGGTCTCCGGGTCGATCGCCGGCGTGCCCCAGACGCCGCCGCCGTGACGCACCCCGCCTACCCAGGTATCGCCCGCAAGCTCCCAGCCCTCGTCGTCGGGCCCCTGTGGAATGGTGACGAACTTCCAGAGCAGCGCACCGGTGCGCGCGTCGATGGCCAGCACGATCCCGCCCGGAATGTGGCTCTCGCTGAGCGCCGTGCCGACGATGAGAACGCCGTCGTGGTACTGGGGGGCCATGTTGTAGCGGTAGCCCCACGAGGTCGGCTCGTCGAGCTCCGGGTAGCGCTCCCGCAGCACCTCCGTGAGCACGTGCGACACGCCGTCCTCGCCGAACCCCGCCACGAACTCGCCGGTGCGGGCGTCGAGCGCCATCACCCGCGTGTCGGTGGCGGTGTACACGGTGCCGTCGGCGTACGCCGCGCCGCGCGTTCCGGCGGCGCGCGCGTTGCGCCACACGGGCCGCCCCGTCGCGGCATCGAGCGCAATGACGGCGCTCGGCGTCGTCAGGTACATCACCCCGTCCGCGACGACCGGCGCGGCCCGGCCGCTGCCGCCGTGGTACAGCCAGCGAACGGCCAGCGAGCCCACGTTCGACGTGTTGATCTGGTCCAGCGGGGCGTGGCGGGAGTTGGCGATGTCGAAGTTGTGGCGCGGCCAGTCGACCGAAGTCGCCGGGTCCACGGCCGGCAGCGGGGCGAGGCTGCTCGCGCGGTTGATCCGCGCGCCTCTGGCCGTGTCCTCCAGCAGCTCTTCCGGCGTCAGCGGAGTCTGTCCGCTGACCGGGACGATGGCCAGACCCAGCACGCACGCGGCAACAACGTTCCAGCGTATCGACATGAGGTTCTCCCGTCGGTGTGCGTCAGTCGGTGCAGGTGATGATACCGGACGGCGAGGCTGCCGGCGCCGCATCGTCCCCGGCGATGCAACCGGCGCTCAGAAGCGGAATAGCCGGTTGATCTTGACCACGAACGCCCGGTTCTCCAGGCGCGGAAAGCGCGGGTTCAACGTGTTCCGCGCCTCGTTGTAGACGACGAACAGCTCGCTGCCGGGCTGGTACTCCCACCGGAACCGGAGATTCGCGCTGACCGCCGTCTCGCTCGAGTTGTACTGCACCAGCGCGCTGAAGAACATCAGCGGGGTGAAGGTGTAGCTGGTCCGGGTGGTCACGAGGGTGGTGGTGAAGCGGCCCTCGCGCAGATCGATGCGGTTGACCGACAGGCCGGGCTCCAGCGAGAAGCGGGGCGTCATCTCGAGCCGCCCGCGCGACGTGCCGCCGCCCAGGCCGAACTCCAGGGTGGTCTTGGTCCCGCTGAAGAACGTGCCGTGCTGGGCCGCCAGCAGGCCCGAGAACCTGCGCTGCCGGCCCAGCTCGAGCGACGCCCGGACGTCCTCGAAGGCGTAGCCGCCGATCGGAATCGCCACGTCGCGGGTTATCTCGAACGGCGCCTCGAGGAACTCGTAGCTGCCCGTGTACTCGACGTTCACGATGTCGCTGTTCTCGAACTCGACGCCGAACAGCCCCTGCGCCAGCCGCGTCTCGAGGACGCCGGCCCGGCCGGTGATGTAGTCGAACCGGCCCTCCCAGGTCAGCTTGCGGACGAGGGCGAGCGACCGGGGCCGGGGGCTGAAGCGGAACGCACCGAAGCTGCGCTCGAAGTCCTCGCGGCGCAGGAATCCCACTTCCGGATTGAAGTCGGTCCCGACGACGAGGCGCTCGAGCTGCACGCCGTAGCGGTCGCCGCGGTAGTCGAGCTGCGCCCGATAGCTGACGTCGTCCTCCCCCGATCCGGGCGTGCTGGTGGCCGCCCAGTACGTATTGATGTCCAGCAGGTCGTAGAACGAGAACGTCCCGTCGAGGCCGTAGGTGCCGCTGGCGCCGGCGCCGCGCGAGGACACCGAGCGCCGCGTGACGATGGCCCCGATGCTGCTCCGCCGCAGCACGTCCCGCTTCAGCCTGACGACCGAGAAGTTCGTGGCCCGGGCCGCGGTCACGGGCTCGTCGCCGGTCCGGATGTTCAGGAGTCCGACGCTGAACTTCCCCATCCGGCCGGTCAGCCGGCCGCCGGCGTCGAGCGGCACCTCGCGCCCCCGGTTCAGCCCGATCCGGCGGCTGTAGAACAGAACGGGCGTGTCGCCGCCGGCCCCGAACGCCCCGGTCCCCGCCCCGCCGAAGGCGAACAGCCCCTGGTTCTCGAGGAAGAACTCGCGCTTCTCCGGAAAGAACAGGCTGAAACGCGTCAGGTTCACCTGCTGCTCGTCAGCCTCCACCTGCGCGAAATCCGTGTTCACCGTGACGTCCGCCGTCAGGTTCTGGGTGACGCCGTACTTGATGTCGATGCCGCCGTCGCCCCCGAGCCGGTTCGAGATCGCCGGGGTCGCGGACAGGTCGCTCGTCAGGTCCGCGATGGCGTACGGCTTGATCTCGATGTTGCGCGAGCCGGGCGGCGCCTCCAGTCCGACCAGCGCCGCCCCCAGCGACACCTGGAAGTGGCCGCGCCCGCTCAGCGCGGCCGGAATCGGCGTCAGGTACGAGATCTCGTTCCGCCACCGGCTGCGGCGGCGAACCTGCAGCCCCCAGGTTTGCGCGCGGCCCGGCCCGTATCGGAGCGATTTGAACGGAATGGCCGCCTCCATCACCCACCCGCCGTCGAACAACCCCGTCCGCACCTCCCAGATCGGGTTCCAGTCGGAGTTGACCTGCGTCTCGTTGGTGATCTGGCCGTCGAGCCGGCCGCCGATCGGATTGACCTCGAACAGGAAGCCGTTGCGCCGGTCGAAGAACGTGTCGATGCTCCACGCGAAGTTGTCGTTCCGGACGATGCCGAAGTTGTCCCGGCGCATCTCGTTCGCCACCAGCCGGTCCGGTTCGGTTTCCCAGCAGCGGCCGACGATGTAGAAGTGCTCGTCGTCGAAGAGGATCCAGACGTCGGTCTTCTCGTTCGCTGGCGACCCCTCGTCCGGCTCGTTCTGGATGAAGTCCGACATCGGCGGCACGCGGGCGTACACGGGCTCGTCGAGCCGGCCGTCAATGCGCGGCGGCTCGGCGACTCGCTCGGCGCGAACCGTCGCGCGCCCCAACGCGTCACGCGCGATCACGGCGGGCGGGAGCGGCGGCGGCGGCCGGTCGGTGATGATCGGAGCCTCGCCCGCGGTGGGCCGCTGGCCGCCCTCGACCGGGACGGCAAGACAGGTCAGCGCGAGGCAGATCGCCAGCCCGAGACGCGACGGCATGCCCTCCCCGCAGCATCCACCGGCCACGGCGCTTCGCGCCGCCTGACGGCGGGTCGGTCGCACGTCAGCTACGGTTTCCTCGTCACGCCTTGGCGGCCGGGCGGCTCGCCCATCCCGGTGCGGCGCCGGGTCTTCCCGCGGGCTCCTAACGACCTTCGAGAACGTCCAGATGCACCACGGCGACCATGTGCATGTAGCCGCCGGCCCGCCTGTAGCGCGGGTCCGCGGCGGCGCGGATGTGCTCGAGCGCCTCGTCCGCCTGGCCCTGCGCCTCATGGTAGAGCCCCAGGTACAGATGGGCGTAGAACTGGCCGGACGGCCGGTCGCCGGCCGCGGGCAGGATCGCGTCCGGCGCCAGGTCGCCGCGGAAGAGCTCGTAGATCTCGCGCATCGGCACGCGGGAATCGGGCCCCACGGGGAGCAGCGCCGATTGGGCGGCCGCCGGGGATTCCCCGCGCGCGACGCACAGGTAGTGCCAGACGGCGTTCTCGACGTCGTTCGGGTTCACCGTCCGGTGCGACTCGAACTGCGTCCGGCAGTCGTCGTAGCGCGCCACGTAGTAGAGCGCGATGCCGCGCTGCCATAGGTAGGGCGCCTGCTCTGGAAGCAGCTCGGCCACCGTGTCGAACCCGGTGGCCGCCTCCGCGAGGCGCCCCTGCTCGAAGTCGAAGATGGCACGCCGGAAGATGGCCTCCACCGCGCCCTGCGCATGCACGCCGGCAGCCAGCGCCGCCAGCAGCGCACAGGTCGTCGCCGCCCGACAACACGTCCTCACATGTCCCCGCTTTCTGCAGACCCCTCGCCCGGGCGCAGACTCCTACCGGTAGTCTGCAGCCGCCAGCGAGGCGCGGATTACCTCGCGGTCGTTGCGCTGCACGATATGGCGGTTGGCGAACGCCGGATGCGACCAGCTAACCAGCCGGTCGAACCGGCGCTGCGGCCCGAACCCGGCGCTCGACGTCGCCACGAGCAGCATGGTCCGGTCCAGCTCGACGTAGCCCTCGGGGGTGAAGCGGGCGATGATCAGATAGCCCTCATCGTTGCTCACGAAGTAGCGGTCGCCGTGCCGCACCATGAAGGCCGTGCCCCAGCGCGCCTGGGCCGTCATCTCGCCGCTCATCCAGATCCGTTCGCCCGTGCGCGCGTCCAGCCCGCGCAGCTCGCCGTAGCTGCCGACGCCGTACACGTTCTCGCCGCTGACGATCGGCGTGGTGATCAGCGAGTGCAGCCCCTCGGTGTCGCCCGGCATCTCGCTGCGGCTGCCGCCCTTCCAGATCATCGTGGCGCCCGGCCGGTCGGTGTCGAGCCGCATCATCAGCGAGCCGTTGTAGAACTGGCTCACCAGCAGGTAGTTGCCATCCCTGACCGGCGTGGCGACGCTCATGCCCGCGCCGACTTCCCACGGCTCTTCCCAGTACACCGCGCCCGTTTCCGGATCGAGCGACGCCAGCGCCGACGCGTGCCAGACGATGAGCTGGCGAACGCCGCCCGCCTCGTAGATGACCGGCTGGCCGTAGCCCATCTCGCCCACCACGTCGAGCGCGCGCCACAGCTCCTCCCCGGTGCGCTTGTCGAAGGCAACCACCAGGGCGTCCGGCTCGCCCCCGACGATGGCGATGAGCCGCTCGCCGTCGACCAGCGGGGCGCCGGCGATGCCCCAGGTGGCGACGCTCGTGTCGTAGTCGTCGATGTAGCTCTTGTGCCAGATCAGCTCGCCGGTCTCGACGTCGAGGCAGCGCAGCATCCCCGTCGCGCCGAGCGCGTACACCCGGTCGCCGTCGACGGTGGGCGTCGCGCGCGGGCCGACGGCGTAGGACCCCTGGAGCATCCGGTACGTCGTGCCCCAGTCGTGGGTCCACAGCACCTCGCCCGTCTCCTCGTCGAGAGCCACGAGACGCTCCGTGCCGTCCAGCGTGCGCGACTCCGGATCCTCCTGCCAGTCGAGGACGAACACCCGGCCGTCAGCCACGGCCGGTCCCGCGAAGCCGGACCGCACCGGCGTGCGCCACGTCACCTGCAAGCCGTCATCCGGAAGATGGTCGACGATCCCGGTCTCGTGCCAGACCGCCAGCCGGCCGGCGCCGCGCCATTGGGGCCAGTCGTCGGCGGCCAGGGACTGTGCGCCCCACACGACGCCCGCCAGCACGAGCGCGACGAATGCAAAACGGTACCAGGCGCGAGCATGTCTCATCCCGTCACTCCCTTTCTCTCCAACCTCCCAGGCATTCTATTCCGATTCGCCATCTGGCATCATGACGGGCAAGGGAGGTACTTATGCCGAAGAAGCTGCTCGTTCTGCTGGGGCTGGTCGGAATGACCGTCGCGTCCGGATGCGCCGGGCCGGCCATGGAGGAAACGGTGAACGCGATCGGAATACAGGCCGAGGGGACTGCGGCGGCCGGTCCGCAGGCACAGTTCGTGGGCAACTGGGAGCTGGTCCGCCGGGAGCGCATCGACGCCAACGGCGAGCTGCTGCCGCCGCCCGAAGCGCCGGCGCCCGGCGCCGAGGGCGAGGTGGGGTACATCATGTACGACGCGGCCGGCAACATGGGCGTCGTCATCCAACCCCCCGGGCGGCCGGTCTGGGCCGGCGACGAGCCGACCGGCGAGGAGGCGGTGGGACAGCTCGGGACCTACACGTCGTACTTCGGCACCTACACGGTCAACGCGGCGGAGGGTTACCTCACGCATCACCTGCAGGGGAACGTGCGGCCTCCGGACGCCGCCAACGACAATCAGCGCTTCTACGAGTTCTCGGGGGATCAGCTCATCCTGATGCCTCCTGCCGACGACTCCGGTATCCGGCGCCGCATCATCTGGCAGCGCGTCCCGGACCTGCCGGCGGCGGAGCTCACGGAGACCCACGCGCGCCTGTTCGGCTTCTACCGCTTCGTCGAGATCGCGCGCACGACGCTCGACGGCGAGCCGGTGCCGACCGACCAGTGGGACGACGCCTTCATCATCTACATGCCGTCCGGGCACATGGCCGTGCACATCTCGCGGCCGGACCGGCCGGTCTACAGCGGGGCACCGACCCCGGAGCAGGCGCGGCAGGCGGTGCAGACCTACGGCAGCTACTTCGGGCCGTTCTCCGTGAACGAGGAGGGGGGCTATCTGGTGCACCACCGCATCGGCAACTTCAATCCGGGACAGGCGGGCACCGATGCGCAGCGCTTCTACGAGCTGACCGACACGACGCTGACGCTGCGGCCGCCGACGCGGCCGATCGACGGCCGCGAGGTGCAGGGCGCGATCACCTGGGAACGGATCAGCGACTGAGCGGCGGGCTGCAAGCCGGGAGCGGGCCGCGGCGTCAGCTCTCGGCGATGCAGTACAGGTAGGTGTCGCCCCGCAGGTAGATGTCGCCGCCGACCAGGGCCATCGAGGCGCTGAACCGGTCGTCGAGCTTGTTCGTGGCCAGCACCTCGTAGGTCTTGCCGTGACGGATCACCACGGTCGTGCCGTCGCGGCCGGTGACGTAGACGCGGCCGTCGGCCGCCACGGGCGAGGCCATGATGCCGCGCAGGCCCTCCATCCGCTGGGGCCCGTAGTACGGCGTCCCCGCCTGCGCGTCGAACACCGAGAGGATGCCGTGCACGTACTTCGTGAAGTAGAGCGCGCCGTCGTAGTACAGCGGCGATGAGACGTAGGGGGTGTCGCGGTCGTGCGTCCAGACCACGGCCCCGGTGTCCGTGATGTCGCCGCGGGCGTCGATCAGGCTGATCGCCTTCAGCACGGCGCCGTTGAAGCCGCTCGTCACGAAGACCATGCCGCCGCCGGCCACGGGCGCGGGGATCGTCAGCGGCGTCAGGCCGGCGGTGTGCCAGACGAGCTCGCCGGTCGCGAGATCGTAGCTGCGCACGCGGCTCCAGCCGTTGGTGACGACCTGGGCGCGCCCGGCGTGCTCGACCACGATCGGCGTGGCCCACGTGTCGAGCTCGTCGCGGTCGGTCCGCCACAGCTCCTCGCCGGTGCGCTTGTCGAACGCCACGATGTACGACTGGTCGTTGTGGTCCCAGACCACCACCAGGCGGTTGCCGTGCAGCACCGGCGTCGTGCCCTCGCCGCCCTCGGTCAGCACCCGCTTGTCGCCGAGGTCCTTCGACCAGGCCAGGTTGCCGTCCATGTCGTAGACGTAGAGGCCGTTCGACTCGAAGAACGCCGCCACGTGCTCGCCGTCGGTAATCGCCGAGCTCGAGGCGTAGGTGCCGGCCGAGGCATGGGTTGCCTCGTGCGGCCGCCGCTCCCCGGCGACCCGCTGCCAGACGAGGCTGCCGTCGCGGCGGTCGAAGGCGAGCACGACGTAGCGATGGACGTCCCGCTCCGGCGAGGCGCCGCGGTAGTCGTGCTGCTCCGCGCCCGGGACGCCGACCGGGACGGCCGTGAGCAGGAACAGCCGGTCGCCCCACACGACCGGCGTCGCCGCGCCGCGCCCGGGAATCTCGGTCTTCCACTTGACGTTCGTCGTCTCGCTCCACGAGGCCAGCCCCTCGAACGTGCCGTTGACCATCAGCTTGGGTCCTTCGGGATAGTAGTCGAGGACCGAGTACAGCAGCCCGCCGCCGGCCTCCGCCGACGCGGCCCCGTCGCCGGCCGCAATCGGCTCGAGCGTCCCCGAGAACGGTGCGCCGAGCTGGCCCGATGCAGCGCCGGCCGACACCAGCAGCGCGCTACCGATCACGACCAGCAGGCCCAGGCCTCTGACTGCCGCGGCGATCCCTCCCGTTTCGTTGGCTCCAGCCGCGCCACGGCAGCAGCGCCCCGACGCGGCATTCAAGCGCACCGGGCTAACGCCCCGCCTGCTGCCGCAAGGCCGGCGTTACGCCGCCGGTGAAGAGGCGCGCGCCCTGCTCGATGCGCTCCATCATGTTGGTCGTGCTCGTCATGGCGACGGGGAGGCCGAACTCCCGGCCGGCGGCGAGCACGGTATCGATGGCCTGCGCCACGGCCTCCAGGCTGCCGCCGTGCGTGTTCAGCATGTCGCCGCCGGTCTCGGATCCGGCGAACAGCACGGCGCCGATGTTCCGCTCGCTGAGCTGACGCGCGATCTCGCGTACGTTCGCCACGCCCTGCGGGCTCTCGATGAGGATCCAGGGCAGGAGGTTGCCGTTCGGCGGATCGAGCCGCCAGACGTCCGCGCGCTCGATGTAGTCGGGAACCGACAGGCCCCAGTAGCGCGCCGCCTGCCGGGGATTGGTGCCCCGCAGCCCCGCGGGCTCCTGGTCCGGCGCACCCAGCCTCTGCGGGTAGCGCATCGCGCGAATGGCCGTGAGCGCCTGCTCGGGCGTCTCGACCGTCGGGAAGATGATCCCGTGCGCGCCCACGTCCAGCACCTGCTTGACCTGCCAGATGTTCTGCTCGAGCTCGCGCCCCGTCGCCGGAATCCGCACGATGACGGCCTTGCCCGCCATCGCGCTGCCCGCCGCGGCGATCGTGCCGGGATCCAGGAGCCACTGCATCCACGTCCGCAGGGCGCTGACGTCGTAGGGACCGTGCTCCATGTCGAAGAAGACGAAGTCGATATCGTCGTTGGCCGCGAGGGCGACGGGGTTCGCGCGCGCGTCGACCGTGAGCCCGAAGGCGACCTGGTCCTCGTCGAGCAGCTTGACGAGGGCGGCCTGGGGCCCTGCCTCCGAATCCTGCTGTCCGTGCACGACGAACACGGGCATGGCGGCCATGGCCAGGACACCAACGAGTGCAAGCCGAGAGAGGCTGGTTCGCATGGGACCTCCTGGGTTGTTCCGGCTGCTCCCTACAGCGCCGGAAACCCCTCGTCGTCCGGCCGGAGCTGGACGCCGAAGGCATTGAGCGTCATCGACACGAACCGGTAGGTCGCCACCGTCATGACGATGCTGACCATCTCGTGGGTGTCGTAGCGCGACGAGAGCGTGCTCCACGTCGCCTCCGAGACGATCGCGCTGCGGTACAGCTCGTCCGCGGCCTCGATCAGCGCGACCTCGTGCGGCTCCCAGCCGGCCGCATCCGGTCCCTCGGCAATCCGGCGGGGCTCGAGCCCGTGGTCGCGCGCGCGGCCGACGCTGCCGACGTGCTTCGCCCACTCGTACTCGGCCTGGCAGTTCCAGCCGATGCGCAGGATGAGCAGCTCGCGGTCGTGCGGCGTGAGCGGCGACAGGCGGTTGACGTAGTTCGTGTTGCCCCGCCAGTTGGCCGCCACCTCGGGGTGGCGCGCAATGGTCCGCGTCACCCGCAGTCCCGGGCCCTCGCCCGGCTCGATCCGCGGACGGGTCAGCGCCGGCTCCCGGTCCGCCGCCGTCAGGCGGTACGGCACGTCGCCGGGCAGGAGCTGGGTTGCCCCGGCGTCCGGCTGCACGCCCAGCGAATTCAGGAGCATCGACAAGGTCGTGAACTCGGCGACCGTCATCACCGCGTCCGCCAGGTTGAGCAGGCTGTAGCGCGCCGCCAGGGCGTCCCAGGTCGCGTCGGTGACCGAGGAGTTGCGGAACAGCTCGTCCGCGAACCTGAGCAGCGTGGCGTCGAAGCCGCCCCACTCCCCGCCCTCCGGACCGACCGCGATGCGGCGCACGTCGGCGGACGCCAGGCCGGCCGCTCCGGCCGCCGGCGCGTGATTGGCCCACAGGTAGGCGTTCTGGGCCAGCCAGGCGACGCGGAGAATCAGGATCTCCCGGTCGCGGGCGGGCAGGGTCGACGCGTGCGACGTGTAGTCCAGGAATCGGTGGACGGACTCGGCGAGCTCCGGGATCCGGAGCATGGTCGCCAGCGCGTTGCCGCCTGCGCCGGTCCGGGCATAGCTCTCGGCCACCGCCCGCTGCTCGGCGGTCCACTGCGCCGCGGGCAGCGGCGCGACCCGCGGCTCGCTGAGCCGGAACGCGGCGTCGGCGGTCCCCGGCGGAGCCGGCAGCGAGCGCCCGGCCTGGCTCGCGGCGGGTACCGGCAGCAGCAACGTGGCCGCGACGGCGATCGCGCCCACCGCGGCGGCGCAGCGCAGGTTGGCCGCCCTCACGCCCGGGTGGCCTCCGAGCCCCGGTGTCTGACGACGCGATTCCACCACATCACACCCCCCGTCACGAACATGGCCACGGGCACCAGCCCGAGCACGGCCCACGCCACCTTGCTCGTCATCCCGTAGAACCGGCCGAAGTGCAGACGCGAGAACCAGTACAGCACGGCGTCGCCCACGCGGTCCTCGAACGTCTCCATGTTCAGCGGCTCGACGTAGTCGACGAACGCGGTGAACGGCGCCGGGAAGCACAGGTAGATGCCGGTGAGCCCCCACATGAATACGAGCAGGACGGTCCAGAAGCCGATGGCGCTGTGCAGCGTCCAGTTGAGCCGGCGCCAGCCCGCCCGGAAATCGACCGTCAGGCTGCGGCGCCAACTCCGGATGCCGGGCCACCAGATGACGACGCCGGTGACGCTGAGCAGCGTCATCAGGATCGCCCCGACGCCGTTCACGGCCCGGCCGGTCCGGCCGGCCAGCAGGTTGTCGTGCAGATCCAGCAGCCAGGTGGTCAGGCGCCAGCCCGCCGGCATGGCGTGGCCCAGATCGGCGCCGGTGAACGGATCGAGGAGCATCTGCTCCACCTCCCCGTCACGGTTCACCGAGATGGTCACCGCCTGGGTCGGGATGTCCCGCTCGGCGAAGATCGACACCGAGCCGTCGGGCCAGGCGCGTTCCGCTGCCGCGAGGATCCGGTCCGGGTCCATGCGCTCGCCGACCGCCTCGACGAACACCGGCTGCGGCATGAAGGTCTGTCTGAGCTCGCTGCGGAAGACCAGGATGCTTCCGGTCACGCTGATCACGACGAGGTACAGGCCGACGCCGAGGCCCGACCACAGATGCACCTGGAAGAGCGCCCGGCGCAGCCAGACGGTTCGCGGGCGCCGCAACCACCGCTCCCAGTAGCTCGCCATGGAAACCGCATCAGGATACACCGCGCGGCAAGCGGTGACGCGAGATGGCCGTCATCCGGCAGGCCTGACAGGGGCGGCGGTCAGTCGCTCGCCGCGCGCGGCCGCGGCGTGCGACAATCAGGTGCGGGAACGTTGGCGTGCACCGCACCTCGTGATGAGAACGCTGCTCTGGATTGCCGTCTTGATCTTCGCCTTGCAGCTCGGTTTCGAGCTGCGGGACCAGATTCGTGCGGATGACGCGCCGTGGTGGATGGACCTGCTGGCCACGCTCGCGGTCGGCGTCGTCCTGTCGTACTTCTTCCAGCAGGCCTTCGGGCGCTACCTGCCGTCTCGCAAGTCCTCCGGCCGGTTCGGTGGCACGGACGCGGACGATCGCGCCAACCGCGCGGAGCCGATCACGCCCCGGATGTTCTCCAGCCCGAGACGCGATCCGCATCTCCCGCAGCGGTGACACGCCGGCCGCAGGCGTGCGGCGGCGAGAGTTGGCTGGGAGGCAGGGATTCGAACCCCGATACCGTGGTCCAGAGCCACGTGTCCTACCATTGAACGACCTCCCAGCAAGGAGGGGCACAAAGCACCGATTATAGTAAAGCTCGTGCCATGACGGCCAACGGCCAGATACTCGAGCCGCCGCGGTTTCAGCTCTCGCGCTGGCTGTTCCTGCGCCTGCTCGGCATCGTCTACCTGCTCGCCTTCGCCTCGCTGGCCCCTCAACTGCCGGGTCTGGTGGGCGCGGACGGCCTGTTGCCGGCCGCCGAGTATCTCGACCGCGCGCGCGAGTTCTTCGGCGCCGGAGCGTACTACCAGTTCCCGACCCTGGCGTGGCTCAACGCCAGCGATGCGGCCCTGCTGGCATTCTGCTGGAGCGGGATCGCCCTGGCCGTCCTCGCGATTGCGGGCGTGGCGCCGATCCCGATCTTCGCCCTGCTGTGGGTGCTGTACCTCTCGCTCACCGTTGCGGGGCAGGAGTTCCTGTCGTTCCAGTGGGACATCCTGCTGCTCGAGGCCGGTCTGCTCGCGTGCCTCTACGCGCCGCCGGGCTGGCGCCCGCGCCTGACCGACGCTTCGGAGCCGGTGGCTGCGGTGCGCTGGCTCGTGTGGGGGCTGGCGTTCAAGCTGACCTTCCTCTCGGGGGTCACGAAGCTCGTCAGCGGCGACCCGACCTGGTCCGGATTGACGGCGCTGACCTTCCACTACCAGACGCAGCCGCTGCCCGCCTGGACGAGCTGGTACGCGCACGGTCTGCCGGTCTGGCTGCACATAGGCTCGGCGGCCGTCATGTTCCTGGTCGAGATCGTCGCACCCTTCGGCGCGCTCGCCCCGGCCCGCTTCCGCCGCGTCCGCATGACAGCCTGCGCGCTCATGTGCCTGCTCCAGATCGGCATTGCAGCCACCGGCAACTACGGTTTCTTCGGCCTGCTGAGCGTCACCCTGTACTTGGCCCTTCTGGACGACGCAACGCTGGGTCGCTTCCTGCCCGGGGCCCTGCGGAACCGGGCGGCCATCGCGGTGCACGACCGGCCTCGGCGGTGGCGCGGAGGGCGGACCGGCCTGGCGGCGGCCATCGCGTGCCTCAGCCTGGTGGCCATCTGGCACGAGGTCACCCCCCGGGCATCGCATCCGGAGTGGTCCAGCCGTCTGATGCGGGCGGTGGACCCGCTGCGATCGATCAACGGCTACGGGCTGTTCCGGTACATGACCACGCAGCGGCCCGAGATCGTGATGGAGGTGAGCCGCGACCGTACCGTGTGGCTCGAGCAGGAGCTTCCGTGGAAGCCGGGAGCGCTCGACAGGCGGCCCCGCTTCGTCCAGCCGCACATGCCGCGCCTGGACTGGCAGATGTGGTTCGCCGCGCTCGACCCGGCCGGCGCGGAACATTGGCTGCAGGCGCTGATGGACAAGCTGCTCGAGGGCTCGCCGGCGGTGGTCGCTCTGCTCGACGACAGCCCGCTCGCCGATGGGCCGCCGCGCCACGTCAGGCTGGCGTACTACCGCTACGATTTCGCCACGCCCGCCGACGGCCGCGAGACCGGCAACTGGTGGCGGCGGAGGTCGCTGGGGTATCTCATGGAATCCTCCGCACCTTGAATTTCTGCCGGTCCGCGATCACGCCGAGAGCCTGGCGGGCGTAGGCGGCTGTCTGCGGATCCGGGTCGAAGTCGAATACCTCCACCAGGTGCTGGTAGGCGGCAGTCGGCTGACCGAGCTCGTGCAACTGGACGAGCCCCGCCCCGAGATGCGCCGGGGCGGCGAACTCGCCGGCGGGGTAGTCTCGCAGATGCCGCTGGTACACGGCCAGCGCCGCCTGGGGATGGCGGTTGGCGAACAGCCAGTTGCCGAAAGCAATCGAGTCCTCGGGGGGCAGCAGACGCCGGGACTGCTCGGGTGTCAACCGGAAGTAGGCCGGCGCCGCGTCCTGGAAGCGTCCGTCGGCGACGAGCGCGGCCACAGCCGCGCCCGGCGAGGCAGCCCCCCGATTTCCGACCGGCCGGTATTCGTCCGGGGGCCGGACGATCTCC
The DNA here is from genome assembly GCA_965222265.1 of Vicinamibacterales bacterium. GTDB lineage: Bacteria > Acidobacteriota > Vicinamibacteria > Vicinamibacterales > UBA8438 > JAAXGX01. The sequence goes on along the minus strand of CBDCTP010000003.1, from coordinate 678,304 downwards.
CGGCGGCCGGCCCACCAGGCCCACCCGAGACCGCCCAGGAAGCCGCCGATGTGGGCGCCGTAGGCGACGCCGCCGCCTTCGGTCCCGCTGGCGATCAGGAACGGCATGACGTTGTCGATGAACAGATAGATGCCGAGAACGAGGCGCGCCGGCCAGTGCACGACCTGCATGAAGAACGGGAACAGGGCGATCCACAGGCGGACCCGGTTGTGGGGAAACCAGATGAAGTAGAAGCCGAGCACGCCCGAGATCGCTCCCGAGGCCCCGACCAGCGGCAGCTCCGAGCCGGCATCGAAGGTCGCATGGAAGAGCGTCGCCGCGACGCCCGTGGCCAGATACGCCAGCAGGAAACGTCCGGGGCCCAGGCGATGCTCGACGTTGTCGCCGTAGATCCACAGGAACAGCATGTTGCCGGCCAGGTGCATGAACCCGGCATGGAGGAACATCGACGTGAGCAGCGCGACGGGCGCCGGGTCCGCGGGCCGAAATCCGTGGGTGAACACCACCAGGTCATAGGCGCTGATCTGTGACAGGATGTCGGCTGCGGAAAGGCGGCCCGCGAACTGCTCGGTGAGCACGCGCAGGTAGCCGGCCAGCGCCGGGTCATCGAAGTCCGGCCGCACGCCGCTGAGCGGCAGCGAGATCAACAGGTAGACCGCCGTGTTCGCGGCGATCAGGCCGTAGGTAACCCACGGCACGCCGCGCGGATTCGGCTCGTCGCCGAGCGGCAGAAACATGTCCCCTCAGGGCTGCAGGCCGCGCAGGCGCGCTGCAATCTCGTCGCGCACCGCGCGAAATCGAGCCAGCCGCGCGTGCTCGGAACCGGTTGCGGCCGCCGGGTCGGGCAGCGCCCAGTGCAGCCGCTTCACCGCTGGCGGAAACGCCGGACACACCTCGTCGCCGCAGAGCGTCACGACGATGTCGACCGTGGCCGGGTCGATCGTGTCCACGCTCTTGGACGACTGGCCGGCGATGTCAATCCCCAGCTCCGCCATGACCTGCAGGGCGAGCGGGTTCACGGTGGCCGGCGCCGAGCCCGCGCTCTGCACCCGCACCGTGTCGGGGAAGCGGGCGCGGGCCAGCCCTTCGGCCATCTGGCTGCGCGCCGAGTTCGCCACGCACAGGAAGAGCAGGCCGGTCACCCCGGCGTCCCCGGCTTGACGGCCCGGATGAAGGCGCTCATGAAGGCGCCGTCCAGCTCCGCCGGGCTCTCGCGGGCGGCGGGCGGCAGCAGCTCGTGCGCGTCGTCGCCGCCGTAGATGCGCGTCGGCGTGATCTCGACACCCTCGAATCCGGCCCGGACCAGCCTGGCATGGTAGTCCGTGTCCAGCAGTGACCCGGCCAGGCATCCGGTCCACAGCTCCATGTTCCGCTGCAGCTCGGGCGCCACCTCCCGCCGGCGCACGATGTCCGAGACCGCAAAGCGCCCGCCCGGGCGGAGCACGCGGAAGGCCTCGGCCAGCACCGGATCCTTGTCGGGCGCGAGGTTGATCACGCAATTGGAGATGACGACGTCGACCGTCGCGTCCGGCAGCGGAGCCTTCTCGATCTCGCCCTTGAGGAAGGTGACGTTGGCAGCGCCCGCACGGCGCTGGTTCTCGCGGGCGAGAGCCAGCATCTCGTCGGTCATGTCCAGGCCGTAGACGTGGCCCGCCGGGCCGACGCGGCGCGCCGCGAGCAGCACGTCGATGCCGCCGCCGGACCCCAGGTCGAGCACCGTTTCGCCGGCGCTCAGCTCGGCCAGCGCGGTCGGATTGCCGCAGCCGAGCGAGGCCATGACCGCCGCGCCGGGCAACCCGTCGACCTGACCCGCCTCGTAGATGTCCGCGCTGATGGCTTCGGGACCGCAGCACGTGGGCCCGCAGCACGAGCCGCCGGCATCGCCGGCAAGGCTCACCTGCGACGCAATGGCGCCGTACCTGTCCCTGACGACCCGCCGCAGATTCTCCCCCGTGCTCATGACGTGCTCCCCACGCTGCCAGCATACCGCGTCGAGGGGCCGGTTGGGCACCAGGCGGACCCCCGGAGGGCGACGATTGCCGGACAGGAGTCGGCGTCGTGGAACGAGGCAGACTCCACGAGGCGCGCACAGCGCGCCTCGGCGGGAGCGGCGCGGGGCTATGGGGCCCCCGCAAGCGGACGCCGGGGGTGCGGGGCGCAGCCCCGTCTGATCTAGTCGAGCAGGGTCTCGGTCAGATCGAGCAGCGGCAGCGATTGGCCGTGGTCGCCGGGGTCTTCGAAGTAGAAGCGCTGCTTGCCGAACGCCGGGCGGAGGTCGTCGAACCAGGCCGCGTCGTCGTCGAACTCCGCGAAGAACGGCCTTCGTACCCAGTCCGGGTTGCGCGCCTGGATGAAGTCGCAGACCAGCAGCGGCTGGTCCGGGTCCCCGAGGAGGTCGAAGCCGACGGCCTCGCGCATCAGGTCGAGCACGTGGGCGTCGGTCATGTCCCGCAGCCGCGATACGCCGAGCAGGCGCACCTTGCCCGGAAACGCCGACATCGACGGCCCGCGGACCGAGCGGGCCAGGCCCGACACGCTGGAATACGCTTCCTTGAAGATCTGGACGCAACGCGCCAGCGGCACCTCGAAGTAGTTACTGGCGCCGGTATCCCGCTCCACGAACATGTAGTAGGGAACGAGCCCGAGCTGCACGCCAGTGCGCCACAGGTCGGCCCAGACGGCGGGGTCGTCGTTGACGTGCCTGATGAGGGGCGCCTGCATCCGAATCTGGGCGCCGGTGCCGCGAATCCGCCGCACCGCGGCGCGCGCGATGTCTGGCTCCAGCTCCACCGGATGCGAGTAGTGCCCCATGATCGCGAGATGGCGCCCGGCCGCCGCGACCTCATCGAAGAGCCGCAGGCAGTCGTCCGCGTCGGCGTCGGAGACGAACCGTTGCGGCCAGTAGGCGACCGCCTTCGTGCCGATGCGGATGTTCCGGACGTGCTCGAGGTCCGGCGCCAGCAGCGGCTCGATGTAGCGGCGCAGCACGCTCGAGCGCATGATCATCGGATCGCCGCCGGTGAAGAGCACGTCGGTCACGTCACGATTGGCCCGCAGGTAGGCGACGAGATCGTCCGTCTCCTGCGCCTGGAACTTCAGATCCTCCATGCCCACGAACTGCGCCCACCGGAAGCAGTAGGTGCAATAGGCGTGGCAGGTCTGACCCGGGGCGGGAAAGAACAGGACCGTCTCGCGGTACTTGTGCTGCAGGCCGGGCAACGGCCGCCCGTCGAGCTCCGGGATGTTGTGCGTGAGCTGCCCCGCCGGGTGGGGGTTCAGGCTGCGGCGGATCCGCTCCACCTCGCTGGCGAGCGCCTCGCGGTCGCCGCCGGCCAGCACGCCTTCGACGGCCTCGAAGTCGCGGCCGGCCAGCATCTCCCGCTGCGGAAACACGAGCTGGAACAGCGGATCGTCCGGCACCTTGGACCAGTCGATCAGCTCGTCCATCACGTAGCGGTTCGTACGAAACGGCAACACCTCGCCGACGACACGGATCGCGGCCCGCAAATCCGCGTCGATCCGCTCCCAGTGCGGCATCTTCGCGACGTTGCGCAGGTCGACAGGGCGATACGTGGTGTTGTCGGCAGGCGTGGTCATCGACTTCGAAGGCCCCCTTTTATACCGGATCAGTCCGCGCGACCGCCAATCGGCCGCGCAGCGGCTAGCGCGTCGCGCTCGCCGCGGACGGGTCCGGATCGGTCCCCGTCGGGCGAAACGACAGCCGCGTGGGCGCGGCCGCGACGCCGCCAGCGGGCGCCTCGGATGTGCCGACCTCGAACGGCCGCCCCACCCGATTGCCGGCTGTATCCTCGAGCGCCGCGAGCACGGTCAACTCGTGCTCCCGGTCCTGCCACGGCTCCCGGGGCGTGAAGACCCAGTGCGTCTCCGCCCCCCGGACGTCGGCGCGGCCCGCCACCTGCCCGCCCCCCGGCGTCAGCACCAGGAGCGTGCGCAGCAGGAGCGCATGGTCCAACGGCCTGTCGAATTCGACGGCCAGCGGGTCGCGCGTGTCGGCCGCGGGCACCTCGATACGCCATGCCGCCGGATCGATGGCACGCTCCGCGGGCGGCCCGACCGCGAACGAGCGGCTGTACGACTCGACCAGCGGCAGGCCGTGGGCGTCGGGCCAGGCGCTGTCCACGGCCAGCGTGAAACGCCGCCCCGCCATGAGCGGCCGTCCCTGCTGCTCGTTCGGCCGGATGCCGCGCTTGACGCGGCCGGGATCGAACAGCAGCGTATACCGCGTCCGGTCGGCGTTCCACATGGCCAGGTCCAGCGGCAGGAACGCGTCCTCGACGACCTGCCCCGCCGCATCGAGCAGGCGCACGTACGCCGCGCCGCCGGTCAGACCCATCGGCGCGGAGAAGTGCACGTAGAACCGCAACTGGTTCTCCGGGAGCTCCGCGCCGGTAGGGTAGACGCGCTCGACGCGCGTGGCCGGCGCGCGCTCCACCGCCGGACGTCCGACGGTCGCCGTCAGCGGGCCGAGCCGCCAGGGCTCGTGCTCCCCCGCCCCGGACGCCGGGAGCCGTCCGGGCGTGAACACCACCCGATACTGCCGCCCCGGGTCGAACGGATAGCGGGGCGTGAAGCGCAAGGCGCCATCGGCGACCCGGTAGCCGCCCAGCACCGCCGGCCGATCGGACGCTGCCGTCGAACCGGCGGCAACCGTCACGCGCAGCAACGCCTCCCACTCCTCCGCGGTCAGCGACGCGGACCGGACCGCCGCCAGATCGGCGGCTGGCAGGCCTACGACGTCAACTGTGGCGGAGCCGCCGGCATGCTGGGCCTCGAGCAGCACGATCCGCGGCGGGCCGGCGGAGTCGCCCCCCGTCGCGGAGGTATCGCCGCACGCCGCTCCGCCGGCCAGGACCGCGGCCACGGCGGTCAGGGCGGCGACGGAACGGCGGCGACCCGCCGCGTCCATCTGCGACGTGCCTGTCCCCGGGTCAGGGCAGCGCCACGGCGCCCAGGTTCAGGGGACCCTGCTCGGACTGGCGAGCGATGACCAGCGCGTGTCCGTCATCGAGCAGATCGAGCTGCTCGACGCCCTCGAGCGCCGTAATCGTCTCGAAGGGCACGCCGGCCGTCTCGCCGTCGGGGACGGCCGCGGTCAGCGGATCCGCTCCGCCGAACCCGGCGGTCGGAATCTTCATGACGCCGCGCCGGTTGTTCGACATGAGCAGGAAGTCCTCGCCGTCCTTCTCGTAGACGACCATGTCCAGCGGCCGGTTTCCGTTGCCGAACTCCGCGATCGTGACGCCCCGCACGTCCTTGCCCGGCTCGAGGCTCGACACGGGGAACTTCACGAGCGGCGTGCACAGATACGACGCGATGAGATGCGGCTCGTCGTCGATGTCGTACGGCACGAACGTGTAGACGGGCGAGCGGGTCTCGAACTGGTCGTGCGGGGCATGCCAGATCTCGACGCTCGTGCCTTCATCGACAGCCGCAAACGGATAGGCGATCGAACGCAGCTTGGAGGCGAACTCCTCGTTCGACAGTCCGGCCACGTACACGCGTCCGTCGCGGTAGGCGAGGTCGGTAATCGTCTGCACCCCGAACAGGGCCAGCGGGAAATCGGTCGCCTGGTTGCTGGGATAGTTCGGAATCGGCAGCTCGCGCCCGCCCTGGAGCGGGAGCCCGGTGACCTCGCCCGGCGGGTTCGGCAGCCGCACGCGCGAGTACGAGACGTCCTCCAGCGGGACGACCGCGATCTCGCCGGCGCCGTCGACGCGCAGCAGGACGGGGGTGGCTCCGGCGCCCTTGCCGCGCATGACCGAGATGAACGCGTTGCGCGTCTCGGGATAGACGACCAGGTCCGTGACCATCACGCTGGCCGCGTCGGTCCCGAGCACTGCGGCGATCTTCTCGTCGATGGCCTCGACGTTCGCCGCGCCCGGCGCGCCGCCGCCGAGATGAGCGCTCAGGTCGAGCGCGTAGATGAACACATCCTCGGAATCCGCGGCGAGCAGCACCCCGTCGGGGCCGAAGGTCATCGGTCCGAGATACGAGAGCGTCGGCCCGACGCCGGAAGACACCGTGGAATCCTGGGCGATCGGCGCGCCGGACGTGGCGACCGCCAGCATCAGCGCGAACAGCAGCTTTCCTGAACAGCAACGCATGGTTGATCCTCCTCTTGCGCGGAACCGCAGATTACCGGCTGCGGGCGAACGGGTCAAGCGGGCGGCGGCAAGGCTCGGCGTCAGCGTGCGCCGTCCGCCGGGCTCGGCGTCAGCGCAGCACGTCGCTGGCATCGGCCTCGGCGACGAACCGCTCGGCATCCTCCTCGAGCAGCAACCGCTCGCGCACGAGGTCCGCCGTCGCCTGCCTGACCGCCTCGACGTAGCCGCGGTGATCGGTGTAGCGCTCCTCGAGCGACAGCCGGGGGTCGCCTGACGCCTCGCGCTCCGCCCGCGTCGCGGCGAACGGAATGAACGACCCGGTCAGGCCGCACAGGTTGCCCTCGCGGCGACCTTCGGCGCGCACGTTCCACCCGAGGTTGGTGCCGAGCGGCACGCGCACCTCCAGCGGCCGGATGCCGGCCGGGTTGAGCCCGTCGGCGTCGGCGCTCGGGACCAGCACGGTGTACGCCGGGCCGATGCCCGGCGGCAGGGTCGTCAGGAAGCCGCCCTGCGAGCCGAACGACGGGCCGAAGTTCAGCAGCGACACCTCGTTGAGCGCCTGCACTACGGCCGCCCCGGGGATGGCGGGAAAGTCGTGCAGGTACTCGTCGAGCGTCACGAGGGTGCCGTTCTCGACGCGGGGGTAGCGGCTGGGCGGCGGCTCGACGCCGCGGTCGGCCCAGGCGTCGAGCGCCATCAGCAGGGCCCGATGCGTCGGCCCGTGGTAGTTGGGATTCGTCGGGTTGGCGCACAGCTCGCTGGAGCCCGGCACGGCCGCCGTCGGATCGCCGCCGCCGTGCTGGAAGTTCGAGAGCAGGTAGAGCCGGACGTTGTCGGGCACGAAGAGCGGCCGGCCGCGGCCGTCGTGCACGTTGAGCGACGCCTTCATCGTGTAGAACTCGTTCTCGGAATCGCTCTGGATGACCAGCGGATCGGTGTCCGGCCGCTTCAGGATCCCGTCCCGAATGCCCGAGAGCGGATCGGTGATCACGGCGTACTGCATGGGCGGGTACGAGGTGGACACGAAATGGTGCCGGTCGTCCTGCCGCGAGTAGGTGTTCGGGTCGGCGAACGCCACGTTGGCGAACAGGCGGTGGGACCCGGGTATGTGGACGTTGACCGCATCGAACACCTGCCGGTGCGCCTCGTCCTCGTTGAAACCGAGATACAGGTAGTCGCGCAGATACATGCCGGTGGACGACGACCCCGACGCGTAGGCCCGCCGGATGCCGACCTCGGAGGCGGCGCGCGCCAGCGGATTGGGATTGCCGTGATCATCCTCCGCGCCGTAGCGCAGGAACGACGCGAGGTCGCGCGTGACCGCGTAGCCCAGCCCCATGACGATCGGGCCGCTGGCCGGATAGACCAGCTCGTAGAGCCGGTCGGCCCGGAATCCCTCGAACAGGCAGATGTGGATCTCGGAAGGCTCGAGGCTGGACCGCCCGGTCGGGCAGCGCCCGAACGCCCAGGCGTCGGCCGGCACCGGGGCGCCGGGCCCGGTCACCGTCTCGCGGACGGTCAGCGTCGAGCTGGCCGGGTCCATGTCCGCGGTCGGGTAGGGCCGGAACCGCGGGCTCCCCTTCAGCGGCAGGTCGAACGTCCCTTCGAACGGAATGCCCCGATCCGAGAACTCGACGCGGATCGGCGCGACGAGGGGGCTGCCGTCGTTCTCGGTCGCGACCGGCAGGTTCGGGAACAGCCGGTTGTTCCCCTCGGCGACGTCGCCCTGCCAGCCCGCGTCCACGACGGTGTAGCCCAGCCGCATCAGGAAGCCGTCGCCCGCGTGCTCGGCGGTGATCGGATCGTTGCTGGCCGGCACGTGGTGCCACCGCAGCCCGCTCTCGAGCTTGTTGCCGCGGTTGTTGATGCCGTAGAAGATCTTGTCGTTGCCGCGCCGCATGTCGACCGGCTTGAGGATGTAGAACGTGGTGCTGAACTCCACCAGCCCGCGGGGATTGCGCGGCGCGCGGTCGAGATTCACGATGACGGCGTTCAGCGGATCGTCCGGATCCACCTCCATGTACACCGTCCCGTCGAGCCGTTCGTACGGACCGACCGTGCCGAACTCCATGCCGCCGGCGAAGGCGCGGCGCTGCTCCACCACGATCCGCACGACGCGCGCCTCGGCCAGGGAGGCGGACAGGACCACGAGCAGCAGCGAGCCGGCAAGGCGACGAAACAGCGGAAATCTCATTTGAACTTCCTCCCCCCAAGGCCTCCTACGGCAGGCCGAACGTGAGCACGGTGTTGGCCGCGATCACGGTGACGTACTGCAAGCCGCCGGCCTGGAACGTGGTCGGGCTGGAGCGGATCCCGGTGTCGGCGGCGTACTGGAAGAGCTCCTCGCCGGTCTCGGCGTCGAAGGCGTAGAAGTGGCCCGTGCCGGCGCCCTGGAAGACGAGGTCGCCGGCCGTCGCGAGGTTGCCGCTGTTGGTCATGCCGGCGATCTCCGTGTACCAGGCGCGGCGCCCGGTCGCCGGATCGTAGGCCGCCAGGGTGGTCGCGCGCGTCACCCCGGTCTCGCCCTCCTCGCTGAACCCCGCGAAGTGGCCCAGGTTGCCGGGGCCGGGCTCGAGCGTGTCGCCGACCGGCCTGACCCTGATCGACCAGGCGTCGTTCTTGCCGGTCGCATAGAGCAGCCCGGTGCGCGGGCTGAACGACGGCGACCCGAAGTTGGCGCCCCCCATGAGGCCCGGGGCCACGATGTAGAGTTCGTTCACCGAGTGGGGGTGGAAGCTCTGCCGCACCCGGGGCGCGAGCTCCGGATCGTCCACCAGCGGATACGTCGCGCAGAACGGCTGCTGCGGGATGCCGGCCGACGTGTACGGAATCGGCTGCGTCGGCCATACCTCCTCGCCCGGCACGTCCGTGACGGTCGGCACGGCTGTCTCGACAATCGGGTTGATCGGCGCACCGGTCGCGCGGTCGAGCATGTAGACGTAGCACGTCTTGCCCAGCGAGGCGATCCCCTTGACCGGCCGGCCGTCGACCTCGATGTCGAAGAGGATGGGTCCGGCCACGAGATCCCAGTCCCAGATGTCGTGATGGAGCGTCTGGAAGTGCCACGCGAGCTCGCCCGTGTCGATGTCCACCGCGAGCATCGAGTTCGTGAACAGGTTCATGCCCTTGCGCGAGGAACCGTCGTAGTTGGGCGACGGATTGGCGGCGTTGAAGTAGACCATCCCCAGCTCGGCGTCGATGGCCGGTTGCGTCCAGATGCCCCCGCCGTAGCGCCCCGGACTGCTCCACGTGTCCTTCGAGATCTCCCAGCCGGAGTCGCGGGGCCCCTGGGGAATGCTGTTGAACACCCACTTGACGGCCCCCGTCTCGCCGTCGGCGGCGACGAGCAGCCCGCCGGGAAGCAGGCTGTCCGAGAACGGCAGCCCGACGTAGAGGGTGCCGTCCCGATACGCCGGCGGATTCGTCATCGAGTAGCCGATGCTGCGCGGATCGATCGTCGGCGGGTACGTGTCGGGGTACTTGAACGTCAACGCCTCGTTGGTGATGCTCAGCAGCCCGTCCCGGCCGAACGAATCCACCAGGACGCCGGTGCGGGCGTCGACCGCGTACATGATGGTCTGTCCGTACGCGTAGATGCGCCCGTCGCCGTAGGCCGGTCCCCGGCCCCCGCCGGTGAACGCCTCCTCCGCCTCGAACGTCCACACCGACTCGCCCGTGGCGGCATCGACGGCGAACAGGGTCGACCCGGAGTGGAAGTACATCACGCCGTCGATGACGAGCGGCGTCACCTCGCCGACGCGCATGGTCACGTCCGTCTGCAGCGACCACTTCAACTCGAGCGATCCGACGTTGGTCCGGTCGATCTCGGTGAGCGGCGAGAACCGGCTGTTGTGCTGGTCCAGGTTGTGCAGGGGCCAATCGGCGCCCGGCGACCGCTCCTGCGCGAACCCGGGGGCCGCGCTCCAGGCCGCTGCCGCCACGCAGAGCGCCGCCGCCAGCAATCGTCCTCGTCGATTCATCGCGTCACCTTCCCTGGTTCGATCCGCTTGCGGCCGCCCGCTCGAGGGCGCGCTCGCCGGCCAGGATGCTGGTCAGCGCGTAGTTCCCTTCCTGGCAGGCCGACTCGTAGATCTGATTCGCCTGGTTGTCGAGCTGGGTCAGCGGCACCTCGATGGTCCACGGCCGTGCGAAGGTGGTCTCGTCCTCGACGGTGACGCGGTACAGGAGCAGGTCCGGCTCGACGCGTGTGAACCGTTCCGTCAGCCGCAGGTTCTCGCGCGAGCCGTAGAAGCTCGTCCGGTCGCTGAAGTTCGACACGGTGACCACCAGCGTATCGCCCTCCCAGCGGCCGACCGAGCGGCCGAACCACTGGCGGATGCGAGGGTCGGCCGGTGCGCGCCCGTCGAGGAACATGTCGCGGTACTGGCCGCCCTGGTGGCCCGACTCGTAGTAGAGCGAGACGAGGCCGGGACTCTGCACGATCCGGCTGTGGCCGCCCGAGACGCGGGCGCTGCCGTACTGGACCGGCAGCGTGATGCCCTCGCAGCGGTCGTCCTGCTGATCTTCCGGGTGGTATGCACGGTCCCGGATCCGATCCGCTGCGGCCCGCTCCGCGGCCCAACGCGCCCGGCCCTCCGCCGTGAACGGGATCTTCCCGTCCGGCGGATCGACGATCAGCGATGTCCGCCGGGTCCGGATCACGCGCCGCCCGCGACCGCTGTAGGCGTCGTTGTACGCCCCCTCCACGTCGGCGACGGTACCCGTCTCGGCGCGCTGGTCGCGGCCCGGTCCGGCGGCGGTGCCCTCGAGCGCGGCCACCTCCTCGTCCGTCAGGAACTCCCGGCCCTCGACCTCGTCGGGGCGCTCGAGCGGCGTCAGGATGTAGCCGGCGCCCCAGATGCCCTCCAGGTCCGGATCCCCCCACGGCGTGCGGGGAACGGAGTAATCGGACTGGGCCGCGGCCGCAACGGCTACGCTCGCCAGCAACCCGATCGCGATCAGAATCCTCGTCTTCACAAGCTCCTCCTTGGCATGCCGGCGCCGGGGCACGCCATCTTCTAGGACTCGTCCTCCGGCAACCCCATGGCGATCAGCTCCGGAATGTCCCCGCCGACGGTGAGCGCGATGTACTGCCTCCCCTCGTGCAGGTACGTCATCGGCGTCCCGATGGCGCCGGCCGGCAGGTCGACCGACCCGACGATCTCGCCCGTCGCCTTGTCGCGCGCCACCAGCCGCGGCCCGCCGCTGGCGCCGCCGGCGGTCAGTGCGCTGACCAGCAGCGTCCGGGTCACGACCGGCCCGCCCCGGCCTTCGCCGCCCAGCGGCGGCAGGTCGAGGTCGCGCAGCATGGGGTGGTTGCGGAGCCGGTCGCCGTCACCGTTCGGCACCATCCACGCAGGGTCGGAGAGCGGCTTCTCGCTGATGTCGTACATCACGCCGGAGCCCGACGAGGCATCGTGGCGGGCGGCACGGGCCGCTCCTCGATCGGCCAGACCGGCTCGCCCGTGACGCGGTCGAAGACGTACGCGAACCCCTGCTTGGTGACCTGCGCCACCGCCTTGACCGGCCGCCCGTCGACCGTCACGTCGACCAGGTTCGGCGCGGAGGCGGTGTCGTAGTCCCACAGGCCGTGATGCACGAACTGGAAGTGCCACATGCGCTGGCCGGTCTCGATGTCGAGCGCGACGAGGCTCTCGGCGAAGAGGTTGTCGCCGAGCCGGTGCCCGCCGTAGTAGTCGTTGCTGGGCGTGCCGGTCGGCAGGTAGACGTAGCCGAGCTCCTCGTCGGCGCTCATGATCGACCAGACGTTGGAGTTGCCCGAGTAGCGCCACGAGTCGTTCAGCCACGTGTCCGCGCCGAAGTCGTCCGCCCGGGGCACCGTGCGGAAGGTCCACAGCGTCGCGCCGGTCCGCACGTCGACGCCTTTCACCCAGCCCGGCGGCGCTTCCTTCGTCAGCGCGAAGTCGGAGACCACCGTCGGCGTGACCACCACGTCGCGGGCCACGATGGGCGGCGAGGCGACGCCGATCCAGCTGTTGCCGCGAAAGTCGGCCGTGCCACGCACGGCGCGCTGCACCTGCCACAGCGCGTCGAGGTCGAGCGCACCGTCGGCCGACTGCCAGCGCCACGCGATCTCCAGATCGTCGAAGTTGGTGCCGTCGATCTGATCGAGCGGCGAGTACTTCGTGCTGCCCAGGTCGCCCCCGTAGCTGCGCCATTCGCCGCCGACCGCGCCCTGCTGGGCGTGGATGGCTGGCGGCCAGGCAGCGGCCGCGCAGGCCAGCACCAGCAGCAGGGCCGGCGCACCGGGACGTTCTCTCATCGCAACGCTCCTCACCGCAAAACGCTCCCGCACTCAGGCCGCGGGCGGCACGAACGCCAGGAAACGGAGCGGGTTGTCGTTGGTGATCCCGCGCAGGACGTCGTCGTCCACGCCGGCCTCGCGCAGCAGCGGCACGAAGCGCGTCAGCGTCTTGCCGTACCCGGGGCCGCCGCGCCCGCGCGTATCCGGCTCGAGCGCGAAGTCCGACGCCAGCAGCACCCGGTCGGCGTGGCCGGCCTCGAGCAGGGCGAGGACCATCGGCACCTGCGCCACGTCGGCGTCGGGGCTGCCGCCCAGCCGGTCGAAGCCGACGTATGCCCCGCGGCCGCAGATCTCCGCGTGGACGGTCACCTCCGGGTAGCCGAGGTGTCCGATGACCACGCGGCCGGGGTCGACGCCGACCGACTCCAGCAGGTCGAGCTGCGCGACCGCCTCCGCCCCGTTCGCCGTGTGCGTGAAGATCGGCAGGCGCGTCTCCACGTGGGCGCGCCCGACCGCCCGCAGCACCTTGCGCTCGGCCTCCGTGCTCTCGGCCGAATAGCCGATCTCGCCGAACGCGCCCCAGCGCTGGGGGCCGGCCTCACGCAGGAATTCCGCGACGAGATCGTCCTCGCTCCGCTCGTACAGATCGGGGGGAAAGGTCGGCTCGTGGTAGTAGCCCCCGCTCGCGACGATAGGCATCCCGGACTGTTCCGAGAGCGCGCGGAGGAACTCCACGTCGCGGCCCATGTCGGCATGCCCGCCGTCCACGAGGCACGCGATGCCGTCCTCGGCGGCGGCCTGCATCTCCGCGACCATGAAGTCGAGATCCTCCATGAAGTACGGCCGCGACGTGTCGACCAGCCGCTCGAGGCCCATGTCCAGCCAGAACTGATTGTTCATGGACATGTGCTCGTGAAACAACGTGGCGCCGTGCGACAGCTCGTCCGGGGACATGTCCCGCAGGATCGTACGCACGATCGCCGCCTGCGCCGGGGCCGGCGCCTGCCCGACGGCGCCGTCGTCCGCGGGCATCGATGCCGGTTCGTCCCGGCCGCACGCCGCGACGGCGCCGGCCGCTCCCGCACCGAGCAGGGCCAGCGCCTCCCTGCGACTCCAGCGGTGTCTCTTGATCAGCATGGCTCGTCCCCCCGTCCCGGACCCGCGCGCCTGTCTCTTCTCACCCGGATCTTAACGTTACCCATCCATGTTGTGCCGCGTTGTGCCGCGCCGCGGCGTACAAGAAAGGGGCGGAGCCCGCGGGCTCCGCCCCGATGTCGAGGAACCGCGCGACGCGCGGTGTCTAGAAGTCGAACTGGCCGCCGAACTTCAGCAGCCGGCCGCCCATGACGCCCCCGACGACCGGATAGACGCCCGGGTTGAAGCGGTTCGTGACGCTGGTGACGTTGTTGGCATTGAAGATGTTGAACAGGTCGATCCACGCGCGGACCCGCGCGCCCCCGACGTTCAGGATCTTCGTGAACCGCACGTCGAGCTGGTTGAGCCGCGGCTCGTAGAACTCGGAGCCGGTGAAGTAGAACACCGAGCCGCCGACCGCGCCGCCGAGGTCGGTGAGCGAGCCGACTCCGGTCCCGGACGGGAAGAGCTGTATCTGATCCGGCACGACGATCGAATGCCCGATCTGCTGCGCAATGGAGGCCTGTTCCGCCGCTCCGCCGGCCCCCAGCTCGTAGCGCGACTCCCACGGGACGCCGCCAAGGCTCTGGAACACGAACGAGAACATCGTGTCCCACGGCAGCGGGATGGCGCCGTTCAGCTTGAACTGCGTCCCCGGGCCCCACGGCTGCCGCACGTCGCAGTAGCCAGCCCGGTTCTGCATCGGGTTGTCGACGACGAAGCACTCGTCGAACTGGATCGCGCCCGTGCTGAAGCCGCCGCCGAGCGTGATCCCGTTGTCCATCCGGCCGTCGATGTTGATGTCGACGCCGTTGTACACCTGGCGCATGTCGCCGAACTCCGAGGCGAGCTTGACGACTTCCCGGGTACCCTTCGCCTGCCCCGCGGGCGAGATGGTGTGCAGGCCCTCCAGCGTCGCCCCGCTGTACGGCCCCAGCGCGTCGTGCACCGGCGCCGTAATGCTGAACGGTCCCGAGAAATCCTCCGGGCCGATGTTCTCGTTGTCGGACACCAGGAAGTTGCCGTACTGCGTCCGGTACCAGCCCAACTCGACCGACCAGCCGCTGAACAGCTCGTGCGAGATGGAGACGGAGTTCTGCCAGTTGTAGCGGCGCTTGCCCCAGCCCTCCAGCAGGTTCGGGTCGAACGCGCGGACGATCTGTCCTGTGCCGAACTCGGGGTTCTGCACCGCCCCGCATTCGCCGTTCGCCCCGAAGTTGTCGAAGTTGCAGTCAGGCACCAGGTTGCCGTTGCCGGGTCCCAGGCCCCAGAACGGGAGCGGCAGGTCGTTCCAGAACCGGCTGGTACTCGTCTGAATCGCCTCCTGCGGGTTGAGGTTCTGCGCCATCGACGAGGCGACCGCCATGATGTACTTGCCCCAGGTCGCCTTGAGCGCCGTGCGGCCGTCGCCGAACAGGTCGTACGACGCGCCGATCCGCGGCGTGAGGTCCTGGTAGTACGGCACGTTGTCGAGCCGCCCGGTGTTCAACCCCGGCACGAACCGGGTGTTGAGGCCCTCCGTCGCCGGCACCCACGCCTTGAGGCGGTCGTAGCGCACGCCCAGGTTCAGCGTCAGGCGGTCGATCGTCCACTGGTCCTGCGCATACAGCCCGAAGTCGTACGAGGTCTGGTTCGACACCCGCGGGGTCGCGAACTGCGACACCTGGTAGGAGACCTGATCCCCGAGGGGGCCCAGGGCCCCGATCGAGAGGAACTCGTAGCGGAGCGGTTCGTTGTTCAGCTCCGCCAGCTCGTGGTTCTCGTAGGCGAGCCGTCCGCTCACGCCGGCCTTGAAGTTGTGCGATCCGGTGACGTACGAAACCGCTCCGCGGAACACCCGGGTCGGGAAGTTGTGCCCGGTGCCGTAGAGGCAGGGCGGCGACGTGCAGAAGCCGAACGCCTGCCAATTGAACAACGTGCTCCAGTTGACGTGCGCGATGTCGGACGGCAGCACCTGCTCCTGCCGCCGCGGCGCGCTGTTGTTCGTCAGGATGGAGACGCCCGCCTCGAACAGCAGCCGGTTGCTGGCCGGCATCGTCCATGTCGCCTGCGACAGGTTGATCGGCCAGTAGGTATAGTTGACCGAGGCGTCCATGTCGGTGTAGCCCCACTGCGTCCAGTAGTTGCAGGCGCAGTTGGTCTGGAACGCCTGGTGCAGCGTGATCTTGTTCCGCTCGGTCGCCTGGATGGTGAGGCGGATCGAGTTGTCCTGGTTGTAGAAGTCGGTCCAGGCCGGATCTTCCGGATCGGGCGTGTAGCGCGGGGTATGGGGCGTCAGGTTGACGTTGCCCTTCGGCTGGAAGTTCTGCGCGCCCCACCAGCGGTGGGCCGTGTAGAACCAGACCCGGTCGCGAACGATCGGCCCGCCGATGCCGACGCCGTAGTCCCAGATCTTGCGGTTCTTCGCCAGCGGCGACGCGCCGCGCGCCTCGAGCGCATCGTCGACGTTGGCGCTCTGCAGGTCGCCGTTGGTGCCGCTGACGTTCACGTAGTAGCTGAAGGCGTTGCCGCCCTCCTTCGGGATGGCGTTCGTGGCGACGCCGCCGAACGGGTGCTCGGCGTTCATGTCGCTCGTCGAGATGACCATCTCCTGAATGGCGGCCTGGTTCAGGAAGAACTCCTTGGACCCGCCCCCGCCGTTGTTGATGTTGTTGTTGATGCTCATCCCGTCCCACATCACCTCGCCGTCGTAGGTCGAGCTGCCGTGGATGGTGACGTAGCCCCAGATGTCGCCGGTCGAGCCGCCGACGTCATGGCCGCCGCCGGCGATGCTGGCCGACATGCCGGGGGTGAGCGCCGCGAGCCCGAAGTAGGTCTTCGAGGTCGGCAGTATGTCGATCGTCTCGCGCGACAGGTTCTCCTGGCTCACGACGTTCTGCACGTCGATGAGCGGGCTGGCGCCCGAAACGGTGATGGTCTCCTCGATGGAGCCAACGGTCATCTGCCCGTCGACGTTCGCGGTGAAGTCGGAGGTCAGCTCGATCCCCTCGCGCACGAACGTGCTGAACCCGGGCAGCGTGAACGTGACCGTATACGTGCCGGGCCGCAGCGCCTCGATCGTGTACAGGCCGGCCCCGTCGGTGACGGTCGCCCGGACGCCTTCGATCAACGCCGGGCTGGTCGCCTCGACCGTCACGCCCGGCAGCACGCCGCCCGTCTCGTCGGTGACGGCGCCGGCGATGGCGCCCGTCTGGGCCAGCGCGGCAGCGGGAATCAGTAGCGCGCATGCAAGTGCTGCAAGGCTCGCACGCGCCAAGCCGAAGTTGTCCATTCTGGTCCTCCCGGGTTCTTCCGAATCAGGCTGGCTTGTGAAGTCGAAGGCCGCCGATGTGAGCCGCCGAGCGCCGGTTTGCCCGCGCCGCGGCAATCGAGCCTTAGGCGTTGCGCAAGCTACGTGCCATTTCAGAGCGCTGCCGCAAGTCGTTGATTCTATGCCAATCCGGCGGCGTGCGCCCGACCCCAGCCATCCAACGGCTTGAAGATCTCCAACGATTTGGATCCACTGGAGCCGCGGCCGGGCCCGCCGGCGCAGCCGCGCCGGACAGCACGTATAATCTGTCCCCAGCACCATGCCATCGACATCGAGACCCGCTGTTGCGCGCGCAGTCGCTGCCGCGCTGCTGCTGCTCCTGGGCGCTGCCGGCGCCGGCGCCCAGGACGAACCGTTCGAGCCGGTGACCGACCGGATGCTGCTCGATCCGGATCCGGCCGACTGGCTGCACTGGCGGCGCACGCTCGACGGGTGGGGTTACAGCCCGCTCGACCAGATCAACCGCGGCAACGTGCACCGGCTGCAGCTCGTCTGGTCGATCCCGTTGCGGCCCGGCCTGAGCCAGCCGGCCCCGCTCGTCTACGACGGCAGGATGTACATCCCCAATCCGCTGGGCGTCGTGCAGGCCGTCGACGCGGCCACGGGCGACCGCCTCTGGGACTATCGCAAGACGTTCGAAGGCACGCCGGACGACACGTTCCGCAGCCGCACCCGGTCGCTCGCGATCTTCGGCGACAGGATCTACGTGACGACGAACGATGCGCACATCCTGGCGCTCGACGCCCGGACCGGCGAGGTCGCCTGGGATCACACGGTCGCCGACTGGCGCCGCGGCTACCGCTACACCAGCGGGCCCATCGTGGTGCGCGGACAGATCGTCGCCGGCATCACCGGCTGCGAGCGCTACAAGGAGGGCGGGTGCTTCATCTCGGCGCACGACCCGGAGACCGGTGCCGAGCTGTGGCGCACGTCGACCATCGCCGGCCCCGGCGAGCCGGGCGGCGACAGCTGGGGCGATCTGCCGGCGATGTTCCGGGCCGGCGGCGACGCCTGGATCCCCGGCAGCTACGATCCGGCGCTGGACCGGCTCTACTGGGGCACGGCCCAGGCGAAGCCGTGGGCGCGCCTGTCGCGCGGCACCGAGGGCGACGCCCTCTACACGAACAGCGCGCTGGCGCTCGACCCGCGGACGGGAGAGCTGGACTGGTACTACCAGTTCGTTCCCGGCGAGTCCCACGACCTCGACGAATCGTTCGAGGCCGTGCTGATCGATCGCGACGGACGCCGCTCGCTGTTCAAGATGGGCAAGCTGGGAATCCTGTGGGAGATCGACCGCGCCACGGGCGAGTTCGTGGCGGCGCACGACCTCGGCTATCAGACCCTGGTCGACGTCGATCCGCAGACCGGCCGGGTGACCTACCGGCCGGGCATGATCCAGGAGGCCGGCGTCGAGGTCGAGTTCTGCCCGGGCCTGTTCGGCATCCGGAACTGGCCGGCCAGCGCCTACCACCCGGAGACGCAAGCACTGTACATCCCGATTCATCCGCACTGCACCAAGGCCGTGTTCAGCGAGGTGGAGAAGCTGGAAGGGCCGGTCGGAGACTACTACTTCTACGGCGACTACGAGGCGGCCGGCTGGCGCCCGACCGGCGGCAGCGCGCATCCGCTCAGCCCCGACCACGGGGCGCACCTCGTCGCCATCGACGTCGCGACCGGCGAGGTCCTGTGGCGGCACTCGTCCGCAACGCGCGCCCTGGCCGCCGCGCTGACGACGGCCGGCGGCCTGGCGGTCAGTGGCGACGGCGACGGCTACCTGCGGCTGCACGACGCCGCCACGGGCGAGGTGCTGTTCCGCACCCGGCTGCCGGGTCCGCTGCAGGGCTTCCCGATCACCTACGCGGTCGGCGGCAGGCAGTACCTGGCCGTGCCGGTCGGGGGCGGCCGGGTGGCAGGGTCGGCGAACACCCTCTTCGTCTTTGGCGTGCCCGAGCGATAGGCTCGTCCGGGTTGCCGGATCTGTGCGTTCGACGTGCGATATGCTACCGTTACGCACGGTCGCGGCGCCCGTGCGTCCCGACGCATCGTGCTGATCTTCGAAGCGGCGTGCCACGCAGGAACTACGCACTGACGAGCATCTCGCCGGTGCTCGCGTCCTTGAGGGAACGAGGTAATTGGAGATGTCGAAACCGTATCGGTACATAGCGGCCGGGGCGGCCATCTCGATTGGTCTGCTCGCTCTGTTGGTGTACTTCCAAGCGCCGCCGCCGCGAGAGCCGAGCCCGCCGGTGGCGCAGGCGGCCCCCGCGGCGGCGCCGCCGGCAGCGCCGGCCGCGGCCGAGAGCGCACCGGCGGAGCCCGAGGAAGCCGCTGAGGACGAGCCGGCGATGGCCCCGGCGCCGCGGCTGGAGGGCACATCGCAGCCGGCGATTCACGGTGTGTGGCAGGCGTTCAACGAGGTGGAGTACAACCTCGAGGGGCAGGCGGCCCAGCCGGGGCTGGTGCTGCATGAAGGGGTGCCCAACGGCGGGCCGGTGCCGCACGCGCCGGTGCTGGCGCTGGGCGCGCTGGGCGGGGTGCCGCCCAGCCTCGGCGCCGTGGTCGGCGGGACGATTCCGTATCGGGCGGAAGCCCTCGTGCAGCGCGACGAGAACCGCGCCAACGCGCTGACCCGCGATCCGGCGGTCAAGTGCCTGATGCCGGGCGTGCCGCGCGCGACCTATCTCGGCTACCCGTTCCAGATCACGCAGGGCACCGACAAGATCATGGTCGCCTACGGTTTCTCGAACGCCGGGCGGACGATTCATCTCGACGAGGTCAACTCGCCGGGCCTCGACTCCTGGATGGGCCATTCGGTCGGCCGCTGGGAGGGCGACACGCTGGTGGTGGAGGTTACCGAGCTCAACGACCAGAGCTGGCTCGACCGGTCGGGCAACTTCCACAGCGGGTCGATGACGGTCACCGAGCGCTACACCCCGCTCTCGCCCTACCACATGCAGTACGAGGCGACGATCACCGACCCGGAAGTGTTCACCGAGCCGTGGACGATCTCCCTGCCGCTCTACAAGCGGATGGAATCGAACGCCCAGGTGCTCGAGTACCGCTGCGTGGAGATGGTCGAGGAGCTGATCTACGGACACCTGCGCAGGGAGCAGCTCGTCCAGCACTGGGAAGGCGACTACGGACGGCGCGGCGGGACGGTGATCGTGCACATCACCCGCCGGCCCACTCAGGAGCCGGACATCTAACCTTCAGGGAAAGGACAAACCGATGCGCACACACCAAATCAGAAGGATGGCGGCGGCGGTCGCCGTCGCGCTGCTGCTGGGGGCGGGCACGGTCGCGGCCCACCATGCGTTCTCGGCCGAGTTCGACGCCAACCGGCCGATCCACTTCCAGGGCACCGTCACTCAGGTCGAGTGGATCAATCCCCACGCCTGGATCCACATGGACGTCCAGATGGAGGACGGCACGACCGAGCGCTGGATGATCGAGGGCGGCAACCCGCACAACCTCTTCCGCCGCGGCTTCAACAGGGACGTCATCACCGTCGGCATGGAGATCGTCGTCGACGGCTACGGCTCGAAGGACGGCACGCGTCGCGCCAACGGCCGCGACCTCACCCTGCCCGACGGTCGCACGCTCTTCATGGGCTCGTCGGGAACCGGCGCCCCGCGCGACGGCCGCGACCCCACCGAGCGGTAGCCCCGCCGCTATCGCGAATGCTTCACGGCCCCGGCGGCGAGCCGCCGGGGCCGTTTTCTTGTACGGGGGCTTGCGGAGTCTGCGCCGCAGAACGGCGCAGACTCCGCAAGGCGCGCACAGCGCGCCTCGGCGGGAGCGGCGCGGGGCGCAGGGGTCCCCGCAAGCGGACGCCGGGGGTTCGGGGCGCAGCCCCGTCTGATTGAAGCTACGGCAGCGCCAGCGCGATCAGCTCCGGGACCGGGGTGCCGCCGGTGGTCAGCGCGATGTACTGCCGGCCGTCGAGCATGTAGGTCATCGGCGTGCCGATGGCGCCGCGCGGCAGGTCGACCGACGCAACCTCCTCGCCGGTGGTCTTGTCGCGGGCCACAAGCCGCGGACCGTCGTTCGTCCCGCCGGCCGACAGCGCGCCGATGAGCAGGGTCTTCGTCAGCAGCGGACCGCTCCGCCCGCTGTCGCCGCCCAGCGGGGGCAGGTCCAGGTCGCGGAGCTGCGGATGGTTGCGGATGCGGTCGCCGTTGCCCAGCGGCTGCATCCACGCATGCTCGCCCGTGTTCATGTCGATGGCCGTCATCCGCGAGTACGGCGGCTTGAAGAGCGGCAGGCCGCGGGGCATGGTGGGATAGGCGCCCTCGCGATCCTGGAAGTAGCGCAGCGAGCCGCGTTCGTGCTCGCGCGGCTCGCGGATGCGGAACACGAAGAACGTGTTGTTGGAGGGGACGTACAGCATGCCCGTCTCGGGGTCCACCGCAGCGCCGCCCCAGTTCGCGCCGCCGCCCGCGCTGGGCCGTCCGAGCGTGCCCTGGTTGCCGCCTTCGACCACGAGCGAGGGCGGAGTGTACAGCGGCCCGATGCGGAACGGCTCGATCACCTCCAGCGCCGTCTCGCGGATCTCGGGCGTGAAGTCCACCAGGTCGTCGACCGTGACCCCCTGATACTCGAACGGCGCCGGCCGCGTGGGGAACGGCTGCGTCGCCGACGCTCGCTCGCCCGGAATGTCCGACGCCGGTACGGGTCGCTCCTCGATCGGCCAGATCGGCTCGCCGGTCACGCGGTCGAAGGTGAACACGAAGCCCTGCTTGGAGATCTGCGCCACCGCCTTGATCGGCCGGCCGTCGACCACGACGTCCAGCAGGTTCGGCGCCGCCGGCAAGTCGTAGTCCCACAGGCCGTGGTGGACGAACTGGTAGTGCCAGACCCGCTGGCCGGTCTCGAGGTCGAGGCAGAGCAGCGTCTCGGCGAACAGGTTGTCACCCAGCCGGTGCCCGCCCCAGTAGTCCGGCGCGGCGGTGTTGAGCGGGATGTAGAGATACCCCAGCTCCGGGTCGGCGCTGTAGATCGTCCAGCCGCTGATCTTGCCGGTGTAGCGCCAGGAGTCGCCCTCCCACGTGTCGTTCCCGAAGCTGTCGGCCTGCGGCACCGTCTCGAAGGTCCACTTGCGGCGACCCGTGCGCACGTCCCAGCCGCGCGTCCACCCCGGGATCTGCTCCCGGTTGATGTTGTAGGACGAGATCGACGCGGGCGTGACCACGGTGTCGCCGATCACGATGGGCGGCGACTGCACGGAGTAGGTCAGCGCGTTGAGCCAGTCGCGCGTGCCGCGCTCGGCCTGCGGCAGCCCCTCCATCAGGTCGACGCGGCCGCCGTCGCCGAAGCTCTCCACCGGCCGTCCCGTCGCCGCGTCGACCGCCACGAGGTAGCCGTTGCTGGTGCCCCAGAGGATCCGCTCCGCGTCGCCGTCGGTCCAGTAGGCGACGCCGCGCTGGTTCCAGCGGGCGGTCATGGTGGTGGTGCCGGCCTCGTAGGTCTTGGGGTTGTAGACCCAGACCGTCTCGCCCGTGCGCGCGTCCACGGCCGCTCCCACGGACGTGGGCATGTTCACGTAGAGCCGCCCCCCGACCATCAGGGGCGTGGCCTTGAAGTTCGGCAGGTAGGGCGGCTCCTGGTCCCGCCACCGCTCGGGGTTTTCGCGGTTGAGCTGCTCGAAGATGAACCGCGAGCTCGTCCACAGCTCCCCGCCCGCGGGGTCGCTCTTGCTCAGGAAGGCGTCCGCCGACTGCCAGCGCCAGGCGATCTCCAGATCGCCGAAATTGTCCCGGTCGATCTGATCGAGCGGCGAGTACTTGGTGTTGCCGAGGTCGCCGCCGTAGGTGGGCCACTCGCCGTCCGCCCGCGCGCCGTGCTGCGCCTGCGCGGCCGGCGCGGCGAGCGCCATCATGCACGCGATACAAGCGGCCCGGCTCCACATTCCCCTTGCAGTCACCATGCCTCCCACTCCTTCCGTTCGCGTAGCCCGACGGGTGATGCCTGCCAGGAGTCTGCGCCCGAGAACCGCGCAGACTCCGCAAGGCGCGCACGGCGCGCCTCGGCGGGAGCGGCGCGGGGCGCAGGGGTCCCCGCAAGCGAACGCCGGGGGTTCGGGGCGCAGCCCCGTCTGTTGATGCCTGATGCCTACTGCGTCAGGCGCTCCCAGGTGATCATCCCGCCCCAATCGGCCTCGCCCTCCGCGGGCGCGGGCAGCACGCCGGCGGTCGACAGGAAGCGCAGCACCATCCGGTTGCCCACGAACTCGTAGAAGCGCTGGGCGTCCGTGTCGAGGCCCGTCGTGCGCTCGGCTTCCGGCCGGTCCGTGAGATCCAGACTGTGACCGATGCGATGGTGGACGAAGTAGCTGCCTTCCTCATCGACGCTGAACGGACCGAAGTAGCTGGTGTAGGAGCCGACGGCGGCCTGCGCCTCCTCGGGCGCGGGCTCCTCTCCGGCGTAGGCGGCGCGCTCCGGGTCCAGCAGATGCACCATCATGCGGCCCGCAGGCGTATAGATGATGAACCCGGGCCGCAGCGGCGGGTCGTCGTCGGCAGCGCCCTCGTTCGGCACGTGGTGCCAGAAGCCGAAGACGCGCTCGTGCGTCGGCGTGACCTCCTCGAGGTCGGGCAGGCGGGTCCACACCGCGGTCGGCGTCGCGCCGTCCGCGGTCGCCGGCAGCTCCAGCGACAACCGGTCCGCCGACGCCTCCACGGCACCGCTCCGGCTGGCGCCCGTCAGACCCGGATCGCGGCTGCCCTGGATCTGAACGGTCAGTTGGCCGGCGGCCTCGTCGACGGCGTAGGTCCCGAAGAACGCCGTATACCCGTTCAGGTCGGCCAGCGCCTGCTCCGGCGTCGGATCCTCGTATTGCGGCCGGCCCTGCTGCATGATCGCGAGCCCGATGTGCCCGGCGTCGTCGAGAATGAGCTGCCCGATGGCATCGGGCCCTCCGAGCGCAGGGCCCTCGGGCGCCGGCAGCGGTGCGCCCGCCGCGTCGCGCAGCTCGACCGACGCGAGCTCCCAGGTGCCGACGACGGCGGCGCCCAGGGAGGGGTCGGCCGCCTCCGGCAGCGCTTCTTCCGCCGGCCCGCCGCCGCATCCGGCCAGGCCCGCCACGAGTCCGAGCAATCCCAGCATGACCGTGCAATTCGTTCGCATCGTCGGCTCCCTGTCGGCTTCATTCAGACGGGGCTGCGCCCCGCACCCCCGGCGTCCGCTTGCGGACACCCCTGCGCCGCGCGCCGCTCCCGCCGAGGCGCGCTGTGCGCGCCTTGCGAATGCGGCGGGGCCTCACCGGCTGCTAGGATCATAGCTTCCGGAAGGAGGGGCAGCAATGCAGCGCCGAGACGTTCCCGGAGCCATGCAAGCGGCGATCGCCGTGGCCATCGTGTCGCTCGCGGCGGGCGGCGCCGCGGGCCAGGGTCCCGGCGGCCAGTCCGACGTGCCGCGGACGCCGTGGGGCCATCCCGACCTGCAGGGGGTCTGGAGTCACACCACGACCGTGCCCCTGGAGCGCCTGGCGGCGCCCGGCCCGAGTCCGGCAGAGGCGGAGGCGGAGCCTGCCGGGCCTGCACCGCTGGTCGTCGATACGGCCGACGGCCGTCTCCCGCCCCTCACCGCGCGGGGGCGGCAGCGGGCCGACGCCGGCGCGCACGAGTTCCCGGACGGCAACGTGCCGGTGGCCTCCTGGCAGGAGCTGTCGCTGTTCGACCGCTGCATCACCCGCGGGCTGCCCGGCGCCATGTCGCCCGGCGTCTACAGCCAGAACTACCAGATCATGCAGACGCCCACGCATGTGGTGCTGATCGTCGGGACGATGCGGGACTCGCGCATCATCCCCATCGACGGCCGGCCGCACGTTGGCCAGGGGATCCGCCAGTGGCTGGGCGACTCGCGCGGCTACTGGGACGGCGACACGCTGGTCGTCGAGACGCGGAACTTCAGCCGCAAGACCAACACGCGCATGGCCACCGTGTTCGGCGGCAGCGAGAACCTGCGGCTGGTCGAGCGGTTCACGCGCATCGGCGCCGACACGCTCGGCTACCGCTTCACGTTCGAGGACCCCGACGAGTTCACGCAGCCCTGGACGGCGGCGATCGAGTTGACCCGGGGCGAGGGAACGGTCCTCGAGCACGCCTGCCACGAAGGCAACTACGCGCCCGAGGCGGAGGTCATCACCGGCTCCCGGGTGACCGAGGAGCGGACGGCCGCCGAGGGCGGCCAGAGGTAGGCGGCGGGGCAGGCCTCGCGGGACGGGACAGCAGTCCCGCCCCGCGAGGCGCGCACGGCGCGCCTCGCGGGGCGGCGCGGGGCGAAGGGGTCCCCGCAAGCGGACGCCGGGGGTTCGGGGCGCAGCCCCGTCTGAAGCTAGTACTTGCCGAGACCTTCCGTGAGCTCGATGCGCGTGCCCCACGGGTCGGTCACGAACGCGACGCCCAGCTCGAGGGCGTCGGCGTAGCGGTACTCGCCGTCGAGCTCGATCCCCTTCGCCTGGAGCTGCTTCGCGAACTCCTCCAGGTTCTCGACCTCGAACCCGATGTGGTCCAGCGCCTTGAAGCGGGTGGGCTTGACCGGCGCGGCCGAGGGTGAGAACGTCAGGTTCACGCCCGGCAGGTCGGCGGCTTCGAACGAGCCGCGCATCCCGGGCGCGGCGCCGAACGCGTCCGCGTACCACGCCTTCATCTCGTCCACGTCCGGGGTCGCGAAGTGCACGTGGTGCAGGGCGATGGCCCCACTCATCGACTGGTTCTGCAGCAGCTCCACCTTGACCCCGTCGGGCGCCATGACGAAGGCGATGTAGGTGTTCTGGTTCGCCACGTGCGCGAGACCGTCCTCGTCGACGGCAACCGCAGGCGGCAGCTCCTCGCGCGTGATGATCGGGTAGCCGGCTTCCCTGACCCTGGCCACCATCGCCCGCACGTCGGGCACCTGGAAGCCGAGATGGTTGACCGACGTGCCGATGGTGCCGCCGCTAGGGACCTGCTCGCTGAGCAGCACGTGGACGTTGGGAATCCGGATGACCGGGATCGGGATGGGGCCGAGGTTGCCGGCGTCCACGCCGCCGAGCGTGTCGACCCAGAACTTCTTCTGCGCCTCGACGCTGCTGGTGTAGATGTGGTGGTGCCCGTAGACGACGGGCCCCTCCGTCGAGAGCTGCGCCGACGCCGGCGCGCCGGCCAGCAGCAGCAGTCCCACGAGTACGCACACGGCCTGTCTCTGCATCGGTTTCACTCCTTGCTTCCGGAACACTCCGGGCTAGAACACGGCCAGCGGGTTGATGGCCGTCCCGGCGCCGTTCGGCACGCCGTGCGGCGAAGCCATGAACAGGAACTCCCAACGATTCAGCTCGCTGGCCGTCTCGGCCAGCGCCTCGAGGCCCAGGTTGTCGAAGAGGTGCACGCCGAGCGCGACGAGCGTGAAGAAGTGCACCGGGATGGCGACCCCGTCGATCTGGCCGCCCTCCTGCGCCACGTCGGCGCCGAGCAGCGCGATGTCCCGCTCCTTGAAGAACGGAAGCAGCGACGGATGGTAGCCGCCGGTCTGGCCGATGTCGCGGCCCGTGCGCAGGAACAGCGCGTCGCCGGCCGAGATCGTGATGCCGGTCTCCGCCTCCCAGGCCTCTATGTCCTGGCGGCGCACCGCCTTGCCCGGCATGTCGATCAGCACGCCGCGCGTGACCAGTCCCTCGTCCTTCAGGTTGACGACGCCCATGGCGCTGCAGCCGTCCGCGAGCGACGCGACGTCCTCGAAGTCGCGGCCGTTGTACACCTTGCCGTTGTAGGCGACGTGGCAGAAAGCATCCAGGTGCGAGACGAGGCCGCCGTGGTACTCGATCTCGTACCGTTCCCAGAAATAGCCGTTGTCGGTGTCGATCCCGAACACGTTGCGGACCGACCCGGCCAGCACCGGCGGCCGGTTCGCGCTGGTGCTGGCGGGATCGTCCAGCCGCTCGATCGTCATGTCGCGCGCCATCGAGACGACCCGGCCCGTCTCGACCAGCCCGGCCGCCTCCACCCGCTTGGCCGGCGTGATGAGGTTCAGCGCGCCGAGCTGATCGTCGTCGCCCCAGCGGCCCCAGTTCGACAGCTCGGTCATCCAGCGGTCGTACTGCTCCTTCGTCACCTCGTCGCCCTGGGCCCGCACGTCCGCGCCCGCCCCGAGCAGAATCGCCGCCGCGATGACCAGACTGCCTGCCGCAAGCATCACTCGCATGTTCTCCTCCCGCACAGTTCCCTGTCTCGTGAATCGTGGTCGCGCCGCACCGTCAGGACGGCAGCGTGAAGGCGATCAGCTCCGGCACGCGCCCCCCGACCGTGAGCGCGATGTACTGCCGGCCGTCGAGCCTGTACGTCATCGGCGTGCCGAGCGCCCCGCCCGGCAGATCGACGGAGCCGACCATCTCGCCCGTCGCCTTGTCGTACGCCACCAGTCGCGGCCCGCCGTCGTTGCCGCCGGCGGTCAGCGCGTTGATCAGCAGCGTTCGGGTCAGCAGCGGCCCGCCCCGGCCGTCGCCGCCGAGCGGCGGCAGATCCAGGTCGCGCAGCAACGGCAGGTTGCGGTAGCGGTCGCCGTCGCCGAGCGGCGTCATCCAGACGTGCTCGCCCCGGTTCATGTCGATGGCGGTCATCCGCGAGTAGGGCGGCTTCCAGAGCGGCAGCCCCTGCGGCATCACCGGCCCGCGGTCACCCTGCCCCCAGCGCCAGACGTAGCGCATCGTGGCCTGGCTGTCCGGGTCGACGTCCGCGAACGGGATGACCGAATGCGTGTTCACCGACGGCACGTAGAGCAGCCCCGTCCGCGGATCGACCGCCGCGCCCGACCAGTTGGCGCCGCCGCCGACGCTGGGCCGGATCAGCGTCCCCTGCGTCGAGTTCGGCGTGAAGAGCGGCCCCAGCCGGTAGCCCTCGACCGCCTCGATCGCCATCTGCCGGACCTCGGGCGTGAAGTCGACGAGGTCGTCGATCGACGTGCCCTGGTACTCGAACGCCGGCGGGCGGGTCGGGAACGGCTGCGTCGGCGCCGGCACCTCGCCGACCAGATCCGTGTCCGTCGGCACCGGCCGCTCCTCGATCGGCCAGACCGGCTCCCCCGTCACCCGGTCGAACGTGTAGAGGAACCCCTGCTTGCTCGGTTGCGCCACCGCCCTGATCGGCCGGCCGTCCACGACGATGTCGATCAGGTTCGGCGCCGAGGCGAAGTCGTAGTCCCAGAGGCCGTGGTGCACCCCCTGGAAGTGCCAGACGCGCTCGCCGGTCTCCACGTCGACGCACACCAGGCTCTCGGCGAACAGGTTGTCGCCCGGCCGGTGGCCGCCGTAGTAGTCGCCCGTCGGCGTGCCCGTCGGCAGGTACGCGTAGCCCAGCTCCTCGTCGCCGCTCATCAGCGACCAGACGTTCGCCGCGCCCGAGTAGCGCCACGACTGGTTCAGCCAGGTATCGGCGCCGTACTCGTCCGCGCTCTGGGGAATGGTGTGGAAGTCCCACTTGTGCCGGCCCGTCCGGACGTCGTAGGCCCGGACCCAGCCGGGCGGCATCTCCTTCGTGATGACCATGTCGGTCATCGACGAGCCGACCAGCACCGTGTCGCGAACCACCAGCGGCGGCGACTGCGACGACAGCGCCAGCAGGTTCTGCACCGTCCGCGACTCGCGGCTCGCGCGCGGCACGCCCTGCATGAGATCGACGCGCCCGCCGTCGCCGAAATCGGCCGCCGGCCGGCCCGTCTTCGCGTCGACCGCGATCAGGTAGCCGTCGCCCGTGGCCCACACGACGCGGGCCTCGCCCCCGGCCTCCCAGTAGGCGACCCCGCGGTGGCGCCAGGGAATCACGGCCGGCGTGCCCGACTCGTACGCCCTGGGGTCGAAGGCCCAGAGCGTCTCGCCCGTGCGCGCGTCGACCGCCGCGGCCTGGTAGAGCGGCGTGCTCAGGTACAGGACGCCGTCGACCATGAGCGGCGTGGCGACCAGCAGCGAGGTGCCCGGCCGGGGACTGTAGAGAGCCGTCTCCCAGCGCTCGGGATCCTCCTGCGCCAGCGCCTCGAACACCTCGCGCGCCGGGCCGATCCAGGAGCCGCCCGCCTCGCTCTTCGCGAGGTGCGTATCGACCGACCGCCAGCGCCAGGCGATCTCCAGCGCCTCGAAGTTCTCCGGCGTGATCTGGTCGAGCGGCGAGTACTTGGTGCTGCCGGTGTCGCCGCCGTAGCTGCGCCACTCGCCGTCCGTGGCGCCGTGCTGCGCGGCCGCGGGCGCGGCGAGCAGCCCCGCGAGCACCAGGGCGGCCCAGAGACGGCCCCCGTGTCGTCTCGGCATTTCAGTTCCTTGCAATCCGGGCGAGCCTCCGCGCGGGCTGCGCCCAGCTCGTACGCCAAGCCGCGTCCGCGCTGCGCAACTATAACGGCTCGCACCGCGTCCGTCTACGTGGCTGGCGGGGTTGGCGACGCAGGCTGGGCAACCGTCGCGCCTGCCTTCAGCGGGTCTCTTCGAGCCCCTGGCGGGCGGTCCGGTTGCCGGGGTCCAGCCGCAGCGCCCGCTCGTAGCTTGCGCGCGCGGCGGCGGTCTCGTCGCGCGCCCGATGCACGCGGGCCTGGCCGATCCACGCGGCCGCCAGCAGCCGCAGCGTGGTCTCGTTCGTGCCCTCGTCGCGGAACGAGGCCAGCAACCCGTCCAGCTCCGCCTCGGTGACGGCCCCGCGAAACACGCGCCGCAGCCGGCCGTCGCCGTCGAACACGAAGGTGGAGGGCAACGCGAGCTCGAACTCGGAGCCGAAGAACGCCGCCAGCACGCGCTCGTCCATGAGGAATTGCGGATAGGGGATGCCGAAGCGCTCGATCGACTCGCGGACCGAGTCCAGGTCGTCCAGCTCGACGCTGAGGCCGACGAAATCGATCTCGCCGTCGTAGCGCTCCGCCAGGTCGACGAGCGCCGGCAGTTCCTCGTTGCAGGGCGGGCACCACGGCGCCCAGAAGTTGACGAGCGACGGGCGCCCCCCGGCCAGCGGCTCACGGCCGCCGCCGAGCGCCTGCGCCACGACCGCCGGCGACGGCGAGCCCATCATGGTCGGCCGCGATCCGTCCGACCACCGCGGCAGACGGCGGGCGTCGACGGTGCCGGCACGCTCGTCGACCACGAGCAGCCGGTCCGCCGGCAGGTCGCGCCACACGCCGACGCCGCCCGACAGCCAGCGCACCTCGAGCCGCTCGATCGTCTCGGCCTCCCCGAGCCCGAAGTGGAGGTCCGGCGGCACCTGCGCCCGGAACCCCGCGGTGAGCTTCACGACGTCGCGGCGCATCACCCCGCCGGCGCGCAGCGCCACCTCGGCCCCCAGCGCGTGCGCGTCGGGTCCCGCCGCCGCCAGCCGCACGCGCGCGAAGCGCCGCGGCGCCGACGTGTTCTCGAGCAGCTCGAGCCCGCGCGGCGTCAGCTGCGCCAGATCCAGGTCGCCGTCGCCATCGATGTCGACGGGCGCTGCGGCCCGGCCGTCGGGGTCCGCGTCCAGCTCGAGCACGTAGGCCGCCTGGACCAACCGTTGGCCCGCGCCGTCCGGGTCGAAGGGCTGGGCGTCCGACTCCTCCGTGAAGCGCAGGCCGCCCCGGTTGACGAAGAGGAGATCGTCCGCGCCGGCGTCGGCGTCGACGCGGTCGGAGGCGCCCGGGCGCCCCGCGCGGTTGGCCCGGTAGCCCCCTGCGAAGAGGTCGAGCCGCCCGTCGCCGTTCAGGTCGCCGGCCGTCAGAAACTGCGACTCGCTGCGCCTGACGCCAGGCGGGTTGTCGAACTCGAGCGCCCGCGGCAGGAACACCCACTCGCCGCCGCGGCGCGTGTGGATGCCCATCCATGCCCGCCCGTCCCCATGGACCACGCGGCTCCCGACGATCTCCTCGAGGCCGTCGCCGTCGAGATCCAGGAACAACACCTGGCTGGGAATGAGCCGATCGTCCTCGAACGGCAGCGGCTCGCGGACGAACCCGCCCCGCCCGTCGTTGCGAAAGAGGATGGCGTGGCTGGCGACCTCGGTGACCAGGATGTCCCAGTGACCGTCCCGGTTCCAGTCGACGACGCCCAGCGCGGAGTCGATCAGGCTCATCCCCGCGTCGGCGACGTCCCGGCGGAGCCGGTCGTTCTCCGGCGAGCGATTGAAGTGCAGGCCGACCGCGTCGGTGATGGCGCGGAAGGGAGGGCCCGGACCGTCCCCGTCGCGGCCCTGCGCCGCCGGCCCGGCCGCCGGCAGGCCGAGCAGGACGGCGAAGCCCGCCGCCGCGATCCGTGCC
Source organism: Vicinamibacterales bacterium (assembly GCA_965222265.1). Classification (GTDB taxonomy): domain Bacteria; phylum Acidobacteriota; class Vicinamibacteria; order Vicinamibacterales; family UBA8438; genus JAAXGX01. The sequence goes on along the minus strand of CBDCTP010000003.1, from coordinate 647,241 downwards.
CCGGAACCGGTTGCATGCACCGGTCTAGTGTCCCGTTTCAATGGTTCGTGAAACATTATCCAGTGTGCGCCGCGAGCGTCCGCTGCGCGAACCGGGCGATGCTCGCCAGGATCTCATCGGCGGTCTTCGTCCACACGAACGGTTGGGCGGTGACGTTGTGCTGGTCGAGAAACTCCCGAATCGCCTGATCGAGAGCGGCGACGCTACGATGCACGCCACGACGCAGTTGCTTGGTCGTCAGTTCCGCAAACCAGCGCTCCACCAGATTCAGCCAGGAACTGTAGGTCGGGGTGAAGTGGAGATGGAACCGGGGGTGTCTGGCCAGCCAGCGCCGAATTCGGGGGGTCTTGTGCGTGCTGTAGTTGTCCAGGATGAGATGGACGTTCAACTCGGCGGGCGTCTCGGCGTCGATACGCTTGAGGAACTTCTCGAACTCGATCGACCGATGGCGGCGATGCAGTTCGCCGATGACCGCGCCGGTCTTGACATCGAGCGCGGCGAACAACGAGGTCGTTCCATGGCGGCGATAGTCGAAGGTGCGTCGTTCGGGTTGGCCCGGCTGCATCGGCAGCAGCGGTGCCGTGCGCTCAAGGGCCTGAATCTGCGGTTTTTCGTCGACGCAGAAGACGACCGCGTGCTCCGGCGGATTGATGTACAACCCGACAATGTCGCGCACCTTGTCGACCAGCCACGGGTCGGGCGACAGTTTGAACGTCTCAGTCCGGTGGGGCTGCAACCCGAAGGCACGCCAGATCCGACTGATGGTCGCGTTGCTCAGGCCGGTGGCCTGTGCCATGCCGCGCGTGCTCCAGTGCGTGGCGCCGCGCGGGGTCGATTCCAAGGTGCGCACCACCACCTCCTCGACCTGAGCGTCGGTGATGCGACGTGGGGCACCTGGCCGCGGTTCGTCGGTCAAGCCGTCGTTCCGGTCGGCGAGGAATCGGGTGCGCCACTTGCAGACCGTGGTCGGGGACAGGCGCAGTCGCTTGGCGATACCTGTTGTGGGCTGGCCGTCGGCGCAAGCCAGGATGATGCGGGCGCGACGTGCAAGCTGTGGAGCGCTGCGCGAGCGATGGGCCAGCGACGTCAGATGTTGGCGTTCCTCGTCGGTCAGCGTTACCGCCGCCGGCGGGCGTCCTGTTCGCATGCGTTCCTCCCTCTCGATACGCAAGACGATACGGCCGCCCGCAATGTTTCACTTTTTTCAGCAACAGGACACTAGAAATCGTACTGACCGCCGAACTTGAAGAGCCGCCCGCCCATGACCTGGGCCACGCGCGGATACGGCAGGCCGGGGGCGGTGTAGTTGGCGACCAGGTTGGTCGCGCTCACGTGATTGAAGATGTTGAAGATGTCGAACCACGCGCGGATCCGCGAACCCCCGACGCGGAGAATCTTCGTGAAACGCAGGTCGAGCTGGGTCAGCCGCTTCTCGTAGAAGGTGGACCCCGTGAAGTTGAACGTGTCCCCGAGCGTCACCGAGGCGCTCCCGGTCCCGGCCGGGAAGAGCTGGATCTCCTCCTGCGTAACCGCCATCGGACGGCCGAGCTGCTCCTCGACGAGCGCGCGCTCGACCGGATTCTGCCCCGCCTGGTAGAGCGATTCCCAGGGCAGGCCGGCAAGGTTCTGGAACACGAACGAGAACTGCGTGTCGTACGGCAGCGGCACGGCGCCATTGAGCTTGAGCTGCGTTCCCGCCGACCACGGCGTCTTCACGTCGCAGTACCCGTCCCGGGCCTGCTGCGGATTGTCGATGACGAAGCACTCGTTGAACGAGAGCGAGCCGGTGCTCACGCCGCCGCCCAGCGTGATGCCGTTGTCGAGGCGGCCGTTGAACGTGAAGTCCATCCCGTTGAACCACTGCCCCATGACGTCGCCGCCCGGCAGGTCCGTCGCCAGCAACACGAGGTTGTCCCGGCCGCGCGCCAGCGCCTCCGGCGTGATCGTGTAGAGGCCGTCGAGCCGCTGGCCGCCGAGATCGCCCAGCCGCGGGTCCTCCGGCGCGACGATGTAGTAGGGATCGAAGTCTTCCGGACCGATGAGCTGATTGTCGGAGACGATGTGGTTGCGGTACCAGGTCCGGAAGTACCCGACCTCGACCGACCAGCCCTCGGCCACCTCCTGCTGAATCGAAACGGACGTCTGCCACTGATACCCGCGCTTGCCCCACCCTTCGAGCAGGCCCGGGGAGAACCGCTGCGTGCGGTCGGGCGTGCCGAACTGGGGATCCTCGATGGGCCCGCACTCGCCGTTGGCCCCGAAGTTGTCGAAGTTGCAGTCGGGCACGAAGTTCCCGTTGCCGCCCTGGAACGGCAGGTCGTACCAGCGGCGCCGCGTCTCGAGCTGCAGCGCGTTGAGGGGGTTGACCTCCTCGGCGATCGATGTGCCCACCGGGAGGACGTACTTGCCGAGGGTCGCCTTGATCGCGGTCCGGCCGTCGCCGGACAGGTCGTAGGCGGCGCCCAGGCGCGGGACGATGTCGTGGTAGTTGGGCACGTTGTCCCGGCCATCCACGTCGAACGCCGGGACGAAGCGCGTGGCGGACGCGCCGAAGTACTCCAGCGCCAGTTCGCCCGGGTGCGACTGGTCCGGGTAGTACGCGTTGACGTGGTCGTAGCGCACGCCCAGGTTCAACGTCAGGCGGTCGATCGTCCACTGGTCCTGGGCGTAGATCCCGAGGTCGTTCGACACATGGTGCGAGTTGCGCGGCGTGCCGAACTGGGTCACGGCGAAGGGAAACTCCGGCGTCGCGAACTCGTAGCGCAGCGGGTTGTTCAGGAACGAGACGCCGTGGCTCTCGTCGGCGTGCCGCGTGTTGAAACCCACCTTGAGCGAGTGCGTGCCGGTGACGTACGACATCGACCCCCGGAACACGTAGGCCGGGAAGTTGTGGCGGACGCCGTAGAGGCACGGGTTGCACGTGTTGAAGCCGATCGCCTGGTAGTTGACGAACGGACTGAAGATCATGTGCGCCACGTCGGTCGGCCGGACCGTGTCCTGGCGGCGCGGCGACGTGAGGTTGCGCAGGAACGAGCCGCCCGCCTCGAAGAGCAGCCGGTTGCTGGCCGGGAAGGTCCATGTCGTCTGCGTCAGGTTGATCGGAAAGTACGTGTAGTCGACCGCGGCATCGGCATCCGCCACGCCGTACTGCGTCCAGAAGTGACAGGCGCAGTTGGTCTGGAACGCCTGCGACGCCGTGAACTTGTGCCGCTCGGACGCCTGCACCGTGAGCCGGAGGCTGTTGTCCTGGTTGTAGAAGTCGGTCCAGGTGGGCCGTTCCGGGTCGGGTGTGTAGAACGGCGTATGGGGCGTCAGGTTGAAGTTGGTCGCCGGCTGGTAGTTCTGCGCGCCCCACCAGCGGTGCGCGGTGTAGAACCAGACCCGGTCGCGCACGAGCGGCCCGCCGACGCCGACGCCGTAGTCCCAGATCTTCTTGTTCTTCGCCAGCGGGTTGACGCCGCGGTCGACCAGCGTCTGGTCGACGTTGTCCGCCATCAGATTGCCGTTCGTGCCGCTCACGTTGACGTAGTAGCTGAACTGGTTTCCGCCGTCCTTCGGGATCGCGTTGATCCCGACGCCGCCGAACGGCGTTTCGGCGTCCATGTTGCTCGTCGAGACGACGATCTCCTGAATGGCCACCTGGTTCATGAAGAACTGCTTGGAGGAGCCGCCGCCGTCGGTGATGTTGTTGTTGAAGCTCATCCCGTCCCAGGCCACGACGCCGTCCTGGGCGGAGCTGCCGTGAATCTCCACGTGGCCCCACGCATCGCCCATGCTGCCGCCGACGTCCTGGCCGCCGCCGGCGATGTTGCTGGTCATGCCGACCGTGAGCGATGCGTAGCCCCAGTACGTCCGCCCCGTGGGCAGCACGTCGAGCTGCTCGCGCGACAGGTTCTCCTGGGTGACGACGTTCTGCACGTCGATGATCGGGCTCGCCCCCGACACCGTGACGGTCTCCTCGATGGCGCCGACGCTCATCAGACCGGCCACGTTGGCCGTGAACCCGGACGTCAGCTCGATCCCTTCGCGCACAAAGGTATTGAACCCGGGCAAGGTGAACGTGACGGTGTACGTGCCCGGGCGTAGCGCCGCGATCTCGTAGAGGCCGGCACCGTCCGTGACGGTGGTGCGGACGCCCTCGATGAGGGCCGGGCTGGTCGCCTCGACCGTCACGCCGGGCAGCACGCCGCCCGTCTCGTCCGTGACCTCGCCCGCGATGCTGCCGGTCTGGGCCAGGGCCGCTGCCGGCGCCGCCAGCAGGCACGCGAGAACCGCCAGACTCCTGCGCGTGAAACGCCGTCGCTCCGCCTGCTCCATTGCTGCGCTCCCTCGGACAGGTTCTTGGACGTCAACTCCGCGAAACAGCACCAGAGTAGCAGGTTTTCGCCGCCCCGGCGCAGGTGGCGAGCGGGCTCCCGCAGCCCGGCCGGCCGGCTTGCCCGGCCGCGCCGCGCAGCCGTACCATGGCCCGCATGGAATCGATGCGCGTGCTTCGCTCGCCCCTGCGGGGCGGCCTCGCCGCCGCCGCAGGCCTCTGCGTGCTGGGCGCCGCCGGCAGCGCCAGCGCCCAGGTCGACCGGTCCGGGTTCTACGTCGGCCTCGAGATGGGCGTGTCGCTGCCGTCAGGCATCGACTCGTCGATCAGCGGCGTCAGCCTCAAGCACCGCTTCTGACGCGCCGTCCCCGGCGGAACGCGACGCTGCTCAGAGCAGCGCGAACTTCGCCGCAAACAGCAGCGCCACGGCGAACAGGGCCGGCGGGCAGTCGCGGGCGCGCCCGGCCATGACCTTGATGACCACGTAGGTGAGAAAGCCGATGCCGATGCCGTCGGCGATGGAGAACGTCAGCGGGATGGCGATGGCGGTGACCACCGCGGCGGCCGACTCGGTGACGTCGCCCCACTCCACGTCGGCCAGCGCCCTGGCCATCAGGCAGGCTACATAGAGGATGGCGGGCGCGGTGGCGTACGGCGGGATCGAGCCCGCGAGGGGTGCGAAGAACAGGCAGGCGACGAACAGCGCCGCCACGACGACGGCCGTCAGCCCGGTCCGGCCGCCGGCGCTCGTGCCGGCGGCGCTCTCGATGTAGCTCGTGACCGGCGACGTGCCGAGCGCGGCGCCCGCCACGGTGCCGGTCGAGTCGGCGATCAGGGCGCGATTGATGCGGGGCAGCCGTCCCCGGGCGTCGAGCAGGTTGGCCTGCCGGGCGACACCGATCAAGGTGCCGGTGGTGTCGAACAGGTCGACGATGAGGAACGTGAGGATGACCGTGATCATCCCGGCCTGCAGCGCGCCGGCGATGTCCAGCGCCAGCAGCGCGGGCGTGGGATCGGGCGGCGCGGAAACGAAGCCGTGCCACTCCGAGGCGCCCCAGACGATGCCGGCGCCCGTGACGCCGAGCATGCCGATGACGGCGGCGCCCGGCACGCCCCGCGCCGAGAGCGCCACGATGGCGCCGAACCCCAGCAACGCCAGCACCGGCTCGGGCGCGACCAGATCACCGGTGGTGACCAGCGTGGCCTCGCTGGCCTGGATGACGCCGGCGTTCCGCAGGGCGATGATGCCCAGGAACAGGCCGATCCCGGCCGAGATGGCCATCTTCATGCGGGCCGGCACGGCGTTGATGATCCACTCGCGCACCGGCAGCACGCTCAGGGCGAGGAACAGCACGCCGGCGACGAAAACGGCGCCCAGCGCCACCTCCCAGTCGTACCCCAGGCCCTGAACGACCACGTAGCTGAAGAACGCGTTGAGGCCCATGCCCGGCGCCAGCGCGATGGGATAGTTGGCGTAGAGCCCCATCACGAGCGTGCTGAACGCGGCCGAGACGCAGGTCGCCACGAAGACCGCGTCGCGCGGCATGCCGGCGTCGGCGAGGATCTGCGGGTTGACGAAGGCGATGTACGCCATCGTCAGGAAGGTGGTGACCCCCGCCCGAAGTACCGTTCCACGTCGAGCGCCATGTCGCCTGCCCCTTCCCCGCGCGAGCCGCCGGCGGCCGGTCGTGGTCGGATATCCTATCAGTGGTCCGCCCACGCGCAGCACCGAATCCGGAGAGGCGGGCGGAACGGAACGATGGGAATCTGGGACCGTTGGGTGCAGGCGCCGCAGGGCGTCCGACTGCGCAAGGCCATCTTCCAGGTCCACCTGTGGAGCGGCGTCGGCCTGGGTATCTACATCTTCGTGATCTCCCTGACCGGCAGCGTGCTGGTCTACCGGAACGAGCTGTACATTACCTTCGCGCCCCAGCCCGTCATCGTCGAGGGGTCGGGCGTCCCGCTGAGCGTCGACGCCCTGGAGCGCGCCGCCGGGGATGACTACCCGGGCTACGAGGTCCAGGACGTTCGGCAAGGCAACACCCCGAACCACGCCGTCGAGATCGCCCTGCTGCGCGACGGCGACCGGATACGGCGGCTGTTCGACCCCTTCACCGGCGCCGATCTGGGCGACCCCCTGCCGCGGGGATACCGCGTCACCGCGTGGCTGCTCGACCTCCACGACAATCTCCTGGGCGGCGAGACCGGCCGGCGCATCAACGGCCTGGGCGCGCTGCTCCTCATCTTGCTCTCGATCACGGGGGCGGTCATCTGGTGGCCCGGCATCTCGCGCTGGCGCCGCAGCGTCACCGTCGACCGGCGGCGCCTCAACTGGAGCCTGCACAGCACGTTCGGCTTCTGGTGCTGGCCGTTCCTCCTGATGTGGGGCGTCACCGGGGCCTACCTGTCGTTCCCGGCCCTGTTCTCGGCGGTCGTCGACTACCTCGAGCCTTTCGACCCGACGAGCCCGGTGGACCGCATCGGCGATCGGGTGATGTACTGGCTCGCCTTCCTGCACTTCGGCCGACTCGGGGGGCGAGGCATCCCCGGCTGCGAGGCAGTCTGCAACGAAGTGGCCAAGGCGACCTGGGCGCTGATCGGGATCGTGCCGACCGCCCTGTTCGTCACCGGCACGGTGATGTGGTGGAATCGCGTTCTCCGGCGCCGGCTCACATCGAAGCCCACCACCTGATCCGCGGATGCAGCAGGGGCAGTACTTCGCGGACGACTCGCCTGCCGGCCGCGAGGCGGTGCGCCTGCGGGCGCTCGAGGCGCTGTGCGACGGCGCGACCACGCGGCGCCTCGAGGCGCTGGGCGTGGGCGCCGGGTGGCGCTGCCTCGAGGTCGCCGCAGGCCGGGGCTCCGTCGCCCGCTGGCTGGCCGCGAAGGCGGGACCGGCAGGCCGGGTCGTGGCCGCAGACCTCAACGCGCGCTTCCTGCGCGGCGCCGAGCTGCCCGCCAACGTCGAGGTCCGGGAGCAGGATCTCCTGCAGGGCGCTTTCGAGCCCCGCGCCTACGACCTCGTGCACGCCAGGGCCCTGCTCGTGCACCTGCCCGACCCCGAGCAGGCCGTCGCGCGCCTGGCGGCCGCCGTCCGTCCCGGCGGCTGGCTCCTGATCGAGGAAGCCGACTTCAGCATGTTCCGCGCCTCCGACGCCCACTACCCCGGCGCCGAGGCGTTCGACCGGAGGGTCCGCCGCATCCTGGACGCCATACGCAGCGCCGGCATCTGGGACGGCTGCCTGGGGCACCGCACGCCCCTGTTCGTCGAGCGGCTCGGCTTCGACCGCACCGGGCACGAGTGCTTCCCGTTCATGGCCCGCGGCGGCGACGACGCGGGCGGGAAGTTCTGGAGCCTCACCTTTCCCCTCTCGGGGCCGGCGCTCGTCGCGGCCGGCGCCGTCGGGCAGGACGACCTCGACCACGTGATCGCCTGCCTGGAGGACCCGGCGTTCCGCTTCATCGCCGGCGTGCTGTTCGGCGCGTGGGGCCGCCGGCCGTAGCCCCAACCGACCCGGCAGGAGTCCGCGCCGTTCTCCGGACCTACGCCGGCGTCCAGCCGGACCCCGGGAGCTCGCGGATCCGGTCCGCGAGAGCCGCCGCCACACTCCTGACGGCTTCCGCGCGGGCGTGGCCGGGAACGCCGCTCGGGCGGGGGTGGGAGAGATCGCTCCACTCGGCCCGGCCGCGAGCCGCCGCCCACGACGCCCGCCACGCGGGGCCCGCGTCGTGCTCGAGGCTCTCGCTTACCGCCGCCTCGATCGGGACCGGCTCGATCGCCGCGTGGCCGCGGGCCAGGACGGCGCGGATGGCCGCCAGCGCGCGGGCCGCGAGCAGCTCCACGCCCGCGTCGCCGAGCCGGACCTCTTCCTGCCCGCGCAGCCGCCGGAGCACCTTGCGGGCGCTGGCGCCGGCCGCCCCGAGTGCCGATCCGACGGCGCCGAGGACCGCGAATCCGCCCAGGGACACGCCGCCGAGGGCGATGTCGACCATCGCACCGGTCGCCACCAGGCCCGCTCCGGCGCCGGCCGCCCACAACCCGGCGCGCTCCAGGCTGGCGGGGCTCAGGAAGTCGACGCCGCCGAGCGCCTCCGCCACGTCGAACGCAACGGCCCGCGCCTCGGCGCCGTAGAAGCCCAGCGTCGCCGCTATGCCGTCCCGGGCGACGGTCTCGCGCTGCCGCAGGCCCTCGAGCAGCAGCGCGGTCGCGTCCTCGACGGCAACCCGGCGGGCGGCCTCGTCGCGCGGCTCCGGCGCGGTGACCACGACCGCCGCGGCCGCGGTGATCAGGAGCTCCCCGGCGACATCGGTCGCCGCCGCGATCGCCTCCCGCCGCTCGCGGGAACGCAGCGCCAGCCAGCGCTCGAGGGCCGCGTCGTGGCCGGGCGCCAGGGCCTTCAGGGCAGCCAGCAGCCGCTGCTCGCCAGCATCGTCGTACACCACGGCGTCGAAGGCCACCGTGGCGTGCAGCCCCTGCCGGGCGCAGGCGCCGCGCCAACCCTCCGACTGGGCGTCGGGATGGGCGGCGTAGTTCAGGACCGGGATCAGCGGCCGGGCCGTGGCCGCCAGCACGGCGAGCTCGTCGAGGTGCTTCGGCTTCGGCTCGTCGCGCGCGTCGATGGCGTAGAGGAGCACGTCCGCGCTGAGCGCGGCGCGCACCGACGCCGCCTCCAATCCCAGGTCGTTGACGTCCGCGGCGGCCGGCGACGCGAGGAAGCGATCGAGCAGGGTCCGCGGATCGTCGTAGCGGTCGGTCTGCTCGGATTCCATCGCATCCCGCAGCCGATCCGACTCCTCGATCCCGGGCGTGTCGAGCAGGACGGCGATGACGCCGGCGTCGTCGGCGACCTCGCCCATCTCGACCGCCCGCGTGGTGCCGCCGTGGGCGCTCACCTCGCCGATGTCGCGGCGGCGCAGCAGCGTCTGGAGCAGCGACGTCTTCCCGGTGTTCGTATGTCCGACGAGGGCGAGCCGCAGCGGCTGGCCGGGCCCGATCAAGCGTCCCCCCCGGCCGCCGCCACGACGCGGCCGCGCGCTGCGGCGAGCCACCGCCGGGCCCCGTCCGCATCGTCGAGCGCCGGGACGACGTCGTCCGGGGCGAGCGCTTCGAGCGCACGCGTCGTCCGCGCCTCGTCGGCGCCCTGCGACCACCAGAGCACGGCGCTCGCGGCCGCGGCGAATACCGCCTCGCCCAGTCGCTGCGGACGGTCGGGCGCCGCATCCGCCGGCGGCGGCGGGCCTGTCCTCCCGCCGCGCCGGACCAGCGACAGCAGGCCGGCCACGCCGGCGCCGGCGGCGGCCCAGCTCGGCAGGGCCAGCAGCGCGGCGGGCGCAACGGTCGCAGCGGCGGCGCAGGCGGCCGCCCCGAGCAGCCCCCCGAGCCCCGCCCACAGGGCGCGCTCGCGCAGGGCGGCGGGCAGCAGGCCGACACCGGCGGTGCCGAGCGACGCCGCGAGCCGGGGGGCGTCCGCCGCATCGAGGCCGCGGAGGACCGCGAGACGCGCGCGCCAGGCCTCCGTGCGCGACTCGTCGCCGGCCTCGGCGCGGAACGTCCGGGCGACCCCGCCGAGGCAGGCCGCCAGGGCCGCGTCGGACGGCAGCGGGTCGTCGCCCTCGAGATGTTGCCCGATCACGCCGAACGCGGCATCGAGGGGAGCCGCGGCCAGGTCGGCCGGCGCCAGGTCCGAGCCGGCCGCCTCCGAGCCGGGCCCGGATCCCGTCCCCGGCCCGCCGCCGTTGGCGGCGGCCTGCGGTCCAATGGCGCCGGCGAGGCGGCGCCGGCTCGCGTCGGTCAGCTCCGCCAGGTCGCATTCGAACGGGGCGACGCCCGTCGCTCGCGCGAGGGCCCGCCAGTCCTCCAGGCGCGCCGCCGCGGTGCGGGTCGGCTCGGCGCGCCGGAGCGCATCGCCGCCGTCGAGCACGAGCAGCGGCGCTTCGTGCGAGGCGTCGGCGAGCGTCCGCAGCCGGCGCCGGACGGCGCGGTCCGGCGTTGCCGGCAGCCAGCCGACGATGGCGACCCGCGCCGGGCCGGCATGGACGACGTCGCGCACCCGCTCCAGATCGGCCGCCGCGTCGACGTTGCCGAGATCGTCGAGGCGGTCGAGCGGAGCCGGCAGGCCGACGGCCCGCGCGGGCCGTTCCAGCCGGACGACGTGCGTGCACGGGCCGCCGCCGGGCGGCCGGCCCGGCGGCGCGGCGACCGGGCCGCTCGGAGGCGCCGGGGCGGCCGCGGCGGACCGGGCGATCACGGCGACCGTGGGTCGCCAGCGCGCCGCGCGCCGGTGTCCGAGCACGGCCTGCAGCAGGGTCCAGGCCGCCATCGGCAGCAGCAGGTACACCGCCACGCCGGCGGTCAGGAAGCTGATCCACGCCCGGCGCGCCGCGAGCGCCGCGGGGTCGTCGGCGGGAGCGACGGGCGCCGCGGCGATCGGCGCCAGATCGTCGCTGCCGATGAGCGGCGTCAGCGGCGCCGCCGCGAGCTCGACGACCGCCCGGCCGAAGCTCGGCGGAATCCACGAGCTCTCCCAGCCGAAGCCGAGCGCAACGCGGGCGGTGACGATCCAGATCGTCGCGACGGCCACCACCGCGTACGCCGTCCAGAACGTCCCGCTGCCGGCCGCCGCCAGACACCGGCCGCTGCCCGCCGCGAGCATGCCCCCGATGCGGCGGGCGGTGGCCGCGGAGAGATCCCTCTCCGCCGCGTCCCGTCCCGCGGCCCGCAGCAGCCCGGTGGTGACGATGCGACCCAGGACCGGCGACACCCGCCGGCGGAGCGCCAGCAGGACGAGGCTCCGCAGCGCCAGGAGCAGCCACGGGCCGCCGGCTATCGCCAGCAGCGCCACCGCCGCGTGGACGGGCCCCTCGGCCGGACGGAGCAGCTCGGCGGTCGTCGTCCAGCCGGCGATTGCGCCCAGCGCCGCCAGCGCCGCCAGCCCGGCCAGCGCGCCGAGCCGGCCGCGGTCGGCCATCTTGCGGGCCTGGGCGATCGCCTCCGCTGCGGAGGCTCGCCCGACGTCGGCCGCGGCGGCCCGGGCGGCCCGGTCGCGCCAGTCGCGGGCGGCGGGGAGGGTGAGGGCGGCGGGTCGAGTCACGGTGTCGGTCGACGCGTCGCGGCCACTTATGATCTATGGTGCACGATCGGTCGTGCGTCCATCAACCTCGACCGCTCACACCGCGGCGGCCGGTCCCACGCGCACCGTGACCACGTCCGTGTCGTGGAACTGCTGGTGGCGCACCGACGACGCGTAGTGGCGCAGCAGCCGCAGGGACACCTCCTCCTCGACCCGCGGGCCGGCGGCCCGTTCGCCGAGCAGCGCCAGCTGGTCCTCCAGGTTCGCGTCGTCGTTGGTCGCGGCGAACTCGAGCTCGACCGCGTCGCCGTCGTTGCGCGCGACGAGCAGCAGGTGCCTTCTGGCCTGCGCCTCGCCCTCGCCCGCCGGCCGGGTCAGGGTGAGCAGCAGCTCCTCGCCCACCGCGCGGAGCCGGTCGGTCAGCTCCGGGCTGCGCTTCCCGCGCGCGGCGAAGTCGGACAGGAACGCGTCGATCGCGGGGAAGTTCTCCAGGGCGAGCTCGGTCCTGAGCCGCCGGGCGCGCGGCCCGGTCAGCTCGACGAACTGCGTCAGCACGATGACGGTCAAGCCCCCGACGGTCAGGCCGTTCGCGAGCAGCTCGCCCCAGGCGCCCTGGAGGTACTCGGGGAAGATCCAGTCGAGCTCGAACGCGATGCCCAGCCAGAAGGCGAGGCCCACCGCGACCCCCTTGCGGTGATCTAGGCCGTCGTGCACGAGGACCCGGACGCCGAGGACGAAGAGCGACGCCACGATGACGATGTAGTAGGCGGCCGCCACCGGCCCCGGCATGGCGACGATGACGGCGACGAGCTTCGGCAGGAACGCCAGCACGACGAAAACGACGCCGACGCAGATGCCGACGACGCGGGCCGTCACCCGCGTGAGATCGGCGACCGCGATGCTGTGCACGTAGGTCGTGTTGGGCATCGTGCCCATCAGGCCGGACAGCAGGTTCCCCAGGCCGTCGGCGGTGAGAGCGCCCTGAATGGACTGGAAGTCGATGGCGCGCGGCCGGCGCCAGGAGATGCGCTGGATGGCGATGCAGTCCCCGATCGTGTCCATGGCCCCGACGAGCGTCAGCAGGACGAACGCAGGCAGCAGGGCCCAGAAGTCGGGGCCGAAGCCCAGGTCGATGCCCGGCCAGGCCAGCGCGGGCAACCCGATCCAGGGCGCATCGAGGACGCGCTGGGCGTCGTAGATGCCGAACAGCACGCCGCCAACGACGCTGCCCGCCGCCACCCCCGCGGCCGCGGCCCAGAGCTTCCAGGCGCCGGTGCCGCGGACCGAGATCGCCGCTATCACGCCCAAGGTGACGGCTGCCGTCACCGGCGCCGCCGCTGGCGCAGCATCCGGAGGCACGTCGGTCAGCTTGCGCAGGATGATCCCCGACAGGGTCACCGGAATCAGCAGGAGCACGGTGCCCGCCACGGTCGGCGTGAAGATGCGCCGGAACAGCGAGAGCTTCGCGGCGAGCACGAACTGGAACAGGGACGAGACGATGATCAGGCTCGCCAGCAGCCCGCCGCCGCCCCGCTCGAGCGCCGCGAGACAGATGGCGAGGAAGGCGCTGCCGGTGCCCATAAGCAGGAGATAGCCGGAGCCGACGCGCCCGACGCGGGCGACCTGGATGACCGTGGTCGCCCCGCTGACCAGGAGGGCGGCGAAGACCACCCAGGACAGGTACGCCTCGCTGCCGCCCACGGCGCCAATCAGGATGGCCGGCGTCAGTACGACGCTCGTGACCGTCAGCACGGCGTACTGCAGCCCGAGCCCGAGGGTGAGCGGCAGCGGCGGCCGCTCGTCCGGCTCGTAGCGCACGTCCTGGCCGTGGTTCGGGGTGCTGGATTCCATTGTTGGCTCCGCGACGTCGAGTGCGGCCCAGCGCCCACTGGTCGCAGAGGGCCCGGCGCGGCCGGCGCCGATCGGGGAAGTATCGTATATGGTTGCATTTGCGACTTGGCGTGAGGACCAAGCCCGTGCCCGTTCTCGATGTTGATGAAGCCAAGATCCGCCTGTCCCGAATGCTGGCGCGGATGACCCGGCTGGTGAGCCGCAAGTCAACGGCCACGCGGCGATTCGGTGCCATGAAGGGCAAGGTCGAGCTCACCGACGCCTTCTTCAAACCGCTACCGGAAGACGAGTTGAAGTTGTGGGAAGGCGGATCGAGCCGTGCAAGTTCTTTGGACACGCATGGCTTCAGCCGCTAGCGCTGGCCAACAACCTGGCACCTATCTCCCGATCTCGCGAGGCCCGACCGTGACGCGGGCGCGGGTGCCGACCTGCCACAGCGACACTAGCGTGCAGCCAAGGAAGAGGGTGTCGGCGACGAGGTTGACGGTCCCGGACAGCCCCGCCAGCGCCAGCAGGTAGATCATGACGTAGATGATCCCGCCGCCGGCGACGAACGCAAGGACGCTTCCGAGCCAGTGTCCCCGCCAGAGGAGCACGGCCGCCGCCACGTAGAGGGGGACGAAGAACACCTCGGGCCAGATCAGCGCATCGTAGACGGCGCCGTCCGGGAAGGCGTCCGGAGCCACCCATGTCCCGCGCAGCACCGAGACGACGGCGAACGTCTGAAAGAAGCTCCAGACAAGAAACCAGCCGATCGCGAACCAGGGTCTGGTCGTTCTGGTCATGGCGTTGCGCACGCGAATCGCCGTCGACAGGATAGCGCGGCGTGGGGTGGTAGACTGGGCGAACCATGCATGCAGCCACCAGGGCGCTGATTATCGTCGGATGCCTCCTGCTGATCCCGGTGACCGCGGTCCTCACCGCCGCCGCGAAGCAACGCCTCTCGGACGGCTCGGACTTCGTGTTCTCGGGCGGTCCCCTCGTGACGGGTGAGCTGTACACCGGCCCGGAGCCGGACTGGAGCTTCACCAACGACGTCGTGCTCATCGAGCTGCAGTTGGAGGACCCGCCGCGGTCCCGCACCATCTGGGTCGGCGACCACGACGGCAAGCTCTACGTCTTCTCCGCCTACATGCGCAGCGCGGTCGGCCGACTGTGGAAGAGCTGGCCGCGCCAGGCCGAGCAGGATGGCCGCGCGGTGCTACGTATCGACGGCAAGCGCTACGAACGGCAGCTCCGGCGCATCGAGTCGGGCCCGATGCTCGAGAGCATCACCGCCTCGATTGCCGACAAGTACACGTACAACATCAGCCGCGAGCTCGTGGAAGCCGGCGACGTCTGGTTGTTCGAGGCAGGGCCGCGGTAGCGCCACCGGATTCCGGTCATGAAGAACTTCTACTACTGCATCGCGGCGGCGCTGGTCGTGACCATCCTCGCGGTCCTGTTCATCCCGGGCGTCGACGACTTCGTGGAAACGACCTTCCAGGCCTACCTCGGCCGCGCCGCGCGCTGAGCGGGCTCACCGGCGCGTGCAGCTCGGGTGGGCACGAGGTCGAGGTCGAACGTCACGCGGGAACCGCCGCGCAGGGCCGTGGCGACTCCACCGACAATCACGTGATGGGGAGTCGTCGGGCCGGACGCCGGTCCGATCGATGCCGCCATCGTCCGGCGGCTGCATCACAGGCACTCTGCAGTATAGCCGCAGCGGTGCGGGCCACTCGTCCCGGGCCAGCCAGGGGCACAGGCGCGTCGCATCCCCGGCCGCACTGACGGGCGGCCCGCAGCCGGTTTTCAGGCGGTGTCGGCCGCGAGCGCGCCGCGCAGCGCGTCCAGCTTCGCCGCGTTGAACCGCTGCGCGATCTCCGTGTCGGCGGCCAGGCCGTCGAACCCGTGGAAGGCGCCGGGCACCACCAGCAGCTGCGTCGGCACGCCCGCCTCGATCAGCCGCCGCGCGTACTCGATGTCCTCCAGGACGAACAGGTCGATCCCGCCCACGCCGATGAACGCCGGCGCCAGGCCCTCCACGCTGGAGACGCGGGCAGGCACCGCGGCGCTCGGCACCGATGCGCCGCCCGCCTCCTGGCCGAGGAACGCGCCCCAGCCGAACCGGTTGGCCGTGGCGGTCCACACGATGCGGCCCATCTGCGGCGGCACCTCGCGCGTGCTCCCGGTCCGATCGTCCAGCATCGGATAGACGAGGAGCTGGAACGCCAGCGGCACCTCGCCCCGGTCGCGGGCCGCGATGGCCAGCAGGGCCGCATGCCCGCCGCCGGCGCTCTCCCCCATCACGGCCAGGCGCTGCGGGTCGACGCCCACCTCGTCCGCGTGGCGGTAGAGCCACAGCAGACTGGCGTAGTTGTCCTCGACGGAGCCCGCGTAGGTCGTCTCGGGCGCCAGCCGGTACTCGACGGTGACGGCGCAGCAATCGAGCGCCGCGGCCACCTCCTGGAGATTGCGCACGCTCGCGGAGGCCGAGCCGGTGACGTAGCCGCCGCCGTGCACGTGGAGGATGCCGGGCCGGCTCGCGCCGGGCCTGGCGTTGATGATGTAGATCTCGACGTCCGGTTCACCGCTCGAGCCGGGGATGGTCCGCCTCTCGACGGCCGGCGTCTCCACGGGCGGCGGCGTCATGGCCGCCGCCGCCCCCCGCATCGCCGGCAGCGTGTCCGCCGTCATCGCGGACAGGGCCTGCCCCAACGGCTGCGCCTGACGCGCGGCGGCGCGCAGCTCGGGATGCACGAACGACAGCGGGTCCGCGGCGGCCGGGGCCTGCGGCAGCGCCGCCAGAGCGGAGCGGGCGGTGGAAAGAGCCAGGAGTCCGGGCAGCGTCATCCCCGCGAGCATGAGCTCACGGCGTGTCAGTTCGGTCATTGCGTTCTCCCTTGTCCTTGTCGAGCATCAGTGGCCGGGCAGACGGCCGCGACGAACCCGGCTACCGTGAAGGTCGCGGTGATGCCGACCATCATGATCTCATTCTACGACGCGGCTCGGTGGGCCTTCCGGTGGAGGTCCCAGTCGGCCTGCAGTCGCATCCAGAACTGGGGCGAGGTGTCGAGCAGCCGCGATAGTCGCAGGGCCGTATCGGCGGTGATCCGGCGCTTGCCGAGGACGACTTCATTGAGGCGGTTCGCGGAAATGCCCAGATGCTTGGCAGCCTCGGCCTGCCGGAGTCCCAGCGGCTTCAGGAACTCCTCGAGCAACATCTCGCCGGGGGAGATGGCGGGTCCCGGCCAGTCCGGATCTCTAGTGATAGTCTTCGATTCCGACCTCGTAGGCATGGCCGTTCTCCCACCGAAACGTCACGCGGTACTGATCGTTGATCCGAACGCTGTGCTGTGCAGAGCGCGTCCCCTTCAGTCGTTCCAATCGATTCCCGCCCGGAATTCGGAGGTCGTCCAGTCGAGCTGCCACGTCCAGTGCCTTGAGCCTGCGTTGCGCGACACGCCACAAGTCTCGCGGCAAACGGCGTGCGTGGCGCGTGTTGCGTTCGCGGAACAGGTCGACGGCAGTCTGATTGGCGAACGACTGAATCATGTACCCGGCAGCCACTACATGATACACGTGTATCATGTAGTGGCCTACACCGTGGCTCCTGCCGAACGTGAAGGCGCTGGCTTCGACCTGCCCGGCAACATGACCAGATGACGATCTCGCCGAGCAGGCCGGTTGTACGCTATCGGGTGACCGGGCCGGAGGGCGGCTCGTGGTTGGGGTTCGGAGGCGACGAGTGACGCTGCGGGACGAGGACATCCGCCAGCGACTGCGGCTGGGAGAAGACAGCCGCTGGGAGTTCAAGCAGATCGGGTTCTCGGGCAACCGCCCGACCAGCCCGGACCGGGGCGAGCTCGCCGACGAGATCGCCGCCTTCGCCAACGCGAACGGCGGCGCATTGCTGTGCGGCGTTACGGATGACGGACGGCTCCAGGGCATGTCCCCCCCACAGATGGCCGCGCTCGACCATCTGCTGGTCGAGGTGAGCACCGACAGCATCGAACCCCCGGTGCGCATCGACATCCATCACCGGGAGCTGGACGGGGGGCGCTTCCTGCTCGTTGACATCGCCAAGGGCGATTCCCCGCACGAGCACCGCGGCCGCAGCTTCATCCGGGTGGGCGCGTCGAAGCGCCAGATGACCGGTGACGAGCGCCTGCGCCTCGCGCAACGGCGCACGCAGGGCCGCTACCTCTGGTTCGACGAGCAGGCGGTGCCGGAGACCGGGTTCAACACGCTGGACCCGGCGCTCTGGAGGCCGCTGCTGAGCGCCGAGGGCGCAGCCGAGCCGGAGGTGGCGCTGGAGAAGCTCGCGCTGCTCGCGGCCGACGAGTCCGGTATCCAGCGCGCGACCGTCGCGGGCGTGCTGCTGTGCACGCAGCACCCCGAGCGGTGGCTGCCCAACGCCGCCATCACGGCGACGCACTACCGCGGTGCGGACCGCACGACCGGCCAGGTGGACGCACAGGAAATCACCGGGCCGCTCAACCGACAGATCGCGGACGCGGTGACGTTCGCCGTGCGCAACATGCAGGTCGCCGCCCGCAAGACCCCTGCGCGGATCGACATGCCGCAGTACAGCGAGAAGGCGATCTTCGAGGCGGTCGTCAACGCCGTCGTGCATCGCGACTACGCGATCCGAGGCAGCAGGATCCGTCTGTCGATGTTCTCCGATCGCCTGGAGCTCCAGTCGCCCGGCGCACTGCCCAACACGCTCACCGTGGAGAGCATGGCGCTGCGGCAGGCGACGCGGAACCAAGTCATCGCCTCCCTGATGGGCCGCATGGGGGTGGAAGAGATCCACGGCTCCGCGCACCGCCGCTACTTCATGGAGCGCCGCGGGGACGGCGTTCCCGCCATCTTGCGTGAGACCCGCGAACTAGCGGGCCGGCCGCCGGAATACCGACTGCTCAACGGCGCGGAAGTCCTGCTGCTGATCCCTGCCGCGCCGCAGGACGCGACGTCCTCGCGTGCGGTCGTCACCGTACGGGCCGAGGGACGGCCGCTGCCAGGAGCAGACGTATTGGTCCTGTTCCCCAACCGAACCTGGAAGCAGGCGGTCGCGGACGAGCACGGCGAGGCGGCTGTCGACCTGTACACGACGGGGCTGCCGATGACCGTGTTCGGCGCGGCGCCCGGATACGCGGCTTGCCTGATACGGGAATGGCTCCCTGCCGGGGGCGCGCTGGCGCTCGAGCTGCCGCCTCGGCCGCGAGGCGGAAGCGTCATCTTCCCCGAGGCGACGGGCAATCTTCCCGGCCTGAAGGGTCGGCTGAACCCCATACGCGACACGCTGGATCGCACCTGCCTGTACGCGTCGAACATCGCCATAGGCCAGGGCCGCCCGCAACCCGTCCACTTCGTTCCGGGCGAAGAGCTCCGCTTGACCGACTCGGACGGCGCCGAGCTTCTCGTGCGCATCGTCGACATCGTCGGCCGTTCGGCGCTGCTAGAGTATCGAGTGCCGGACCTTTGATCGCGGCTGAAGACGTGCGGGAAGAGGCCATGACCGTGAGCCAACTGATCGGCGTGCTGAGCGGCTACCCGGCCGAATGGTGATCGTTGATCCGACTTCTGTGCTGCGCGGAGCGTCGCGCGTCTCTGGCTTGGGCGACCCACCTGCAGTCTCGCACCCGGGCCGGGGGTTGGGTGCCATCGGCACGTAGCGTGTCCGGAAGAGCCAAGCGCCGATCTGCATGAGCAACTCGATCAGGTTCCACAAGGAGTCGGCGATTTCGAGCGCATTGTAGGCCTCATCGAGGAGTTCGTGCGGAAGGAACCTGTCGGGAAACTGGATCGTCGCCTGACTGTTGAGCCCGAGTGTGGATCGGCACGGAAGAATGATGTGCATGCTACGAGCGTCGCGCGGGCCGACGCGCGGCGTCAAGAACGACGGTGGGGCTGCGCAGCGGGCCGCGGTTTACCGCTGCGTTCAGAGCACCGACCGGAGTCTCGTCTCATCCGCGGGAACGAAGTGGTCCGCGATCCTCCAGAGAAGGGCACCCGGCGGCAACCGCAGGTATATCGACCGCGCGATGCCCAGTGTCCGACCGGGTTCGTGCGGCCACCCCTTTGAGTCTGCAATCCGAGCGAGATCGTCCGCGCGCTTTCGGGTTCGCTCTGCCCAGCGCTCAACATGTTCCGCAGCAGCCAAGTAATCGCGCTTGGCGCCATTACAGAAGCTGTGGGTCACGACGAGATTGTCGAGCCCGTCATCGGGGTGTCGGCTCCACGGCACGAAATGATCTACATGCCGGTTCCCCTGGATCCGCTTGCGACAGTAGAAGCAGCCGCCGTCCTGGATCTGCAACAAGCGCGTTGCCAAGTGAGCAATCGCCTCGCGTCGACCGCCAAACAAGAACTTCTCAAGCCTCCCGTCCGGTAGTCGATTTACCCGCGCCACACGCCTGGCCCACTCCCGCTGGACATGAGGGCGCACGAACGGCGCCAACCGTACCAGATCGTCTCCGGCACCGTCGATAAACCGAATGGCGTTGTCGAAGTCGCTTGAACGAAAAGTGGACCGCCGGATGTCATCGCTCCAGTTGATCCGATAGAGAAAAGGGGCCTCCTCAGAACCGACTCGCTGAAGTTTGGGCAACGGCATCTCTACCAGGATCCATTCGATGTCGTTCACCAGACGATGGAACTCGCTGGGAGCGAGAATTCTTGCACGCGCGACGGCGATGCCAGGTTCGCCAAGCTGCTGCTGAAACTGGAGAATCTTTGTTACGATCCCGGCCTGCTTCCCAGAGTTTTGGCGAAGCTCCCGCGGGTCATCAGAATCCCGGGGCTGCGGCCAATCAAAGTCGCGGGCCTGAGGCCAGTAGATTTCGACAACCTTCTCGGCGAGTTGTCGGGTTGTGACCGCTGTCGGGGCGCCACCCGTGCGCGTGGATTGTTCGACACACAAGTCCACCAGCGCGAGAAGCACAGCGTACTTGTAGGTAGCGGTGAAGGCACCGTCAGCTAGTACGGTGAGCAATCGCTCGGCAAGTGCCAGGCTGTTGCTGCCGCGGTCCGTGGGGCGGGTCATCGTGCCGTCCGGTAGCTCGCGCGTGTCGGCACTACGCGACGTGTCGCACCTCCACGGTCAGGCACATGGACTGCGTAGCGTCGAATGCCGCATGAGCCGAAGATCTGAGTGCGACACGGTCTGTCCCCGCCGCCACGCCAACGTTCACTCCCACGTCGTGTCCGCCCGGTGGTCGCGCCCGACGACCGCGTGCGCTGCATCGATGCCGCCCACGAGGCTATCACGGAAGCCAACGATCGAGGTCCTACAGTCCGTACGGTTACTCGAAGGCGCCAATGAATGGCATGAGCGCCCTTAAGGCGTCGAGCGTTCTGTCCCAGGATTCGTCTACGACATCGTGGCATGGACCGGTTGCGCCGCGAGATTGGGTCGGCCTCCGGCCAGTTCGCCGGGCGCGACTGCCGGGTCGAGCGGTACAATCTGCCGGGCGTGGCCCGCCGACAGCGTGCCGGCACGCCGGTACGCGGTCACACGTTGGGAGGCCCCCGAAGACCGCCAGGCGACGCATGGGTCGAACGTGGCCCTACCGTGAATCACGCGGAACTATGCGACTCGAGGATCTTCAAACCGGTGCCGCCCTCCGCGGCGTCCTGCCCGACGCCCTCGTCACCATCGTCAGCGTGCAGTGGTTCGGCTCCGAGGCAGTGGAGCTGACCTACAAGACGGCGGCGGGCACGGTCGCGAACGAGCTGCTGTACCGCCACGACGAGGCTCGGCTCGAGATCGTCGAGCGCGGCCGCCCGTGGAGCTTCGACGGTGACGGGGCGTTGTTTCGCCTGGTGTCCGAGGCGCAGCGCATCCGGCTGGCGCACCTCTTCGATCCCGTGCTGGCCGTCCACACGTCCGATCTCGAACCGCTGCCGCACCTGATCACCGCCGTCTACGAGGCGATGCTGCCGCGGCAGCCGCTGCGCTTCCTCCTGGCCGACGATCCGGGCGCCGGCAAGACGATCATGGCGGGGCTGCTCATCAGGGAGCTGATCGCCCGCGGGGACCTGGAACGCTGCCTCGTGGTCTGCCCCGGAAGCCTCGCCGAGCAGTGGCAGGACGAGCTGTACCGCCGGTTCCACCTGCCGTTCGAGATTCTGACCCGCGACAAGCTGGAAGCGGCACGCACCGGGAACTGGTTTCTGGAGACGGCCCCGGTCATCGCACGCCTGGACATGCTGTCGCGCAACGAAGATCTGCAGGCCAAGCTGGAGGCGCCGGACTGCGGGTGGGATCTCGCCATCTGCGACGAGGCCCACAAGCTGTCCGCGACGTTCTTCGGGGGTGAGGTCAACTACACGAAGCGGTACCGGCTGGGCCAGTTGCTGTCGAGCCTCAGCCGCCACTTCCCGCTGATGACGGCGACGCCGCACGAGGAGGCGGGCAAGACGGGCGCCCGGCTCAACTCGGGCGAAGCGCGGAAGCGGGCTGATACGCTGCAGTCCCGGCTGGAGCGGCGCCTGGCGGACTTGAAGCTCGAAGCGCAGATCTCGCCGCTGCCGCCGGTGGTTCTCGGCGGCGTCCTCGTGGTCCCGGCGGGACTCATTGCCGCGACGGCCGGCCAGCCGGCTCCGGTCATCACGCCGACCGTCGACCTCCAGGAACGCGCCGCCCGCGCACGGGCCGCAGTGATGGCGATCGAGCGCGCGCGCGGCTTCGAGCCGACGGATCGGGAACTCGAGAAGCTGGGCTACGACATCGAGAGTCGCATTCCGAACAGCGGCAGGCTGCGGTTCATCGAGGTCAAGGGGCGGGACGGGGGGGCCGAGACGGTCACCGTGACACGGAACGAGATCCTCTACTCGCTGAACAAGCCGGAGGACTTCATCCTCGCGATCGTCGAGTTCCATGGCGACGACGGCCACCGCGTGCGCTACGTGCGGCAGCCGTTCCAGCGGCGGCTCCGAGTACTGCCCAGTTGTCCCGGATTGCCGGCAAGAGCGTCAGCAGTGGTGGTGCTGGGATCAGCGGACGGCGGCGCCGATGCACTGGGCGACAGGGAACGCCCCGCGGGCGTCGTTTCAGGCTGTTCAAGCGGCGAGCGCCGAACTCCGTCGACTCGCAGGAGATCATGAGCTGACCACGGCCATGGTGCGGGACGGAACGTGCGATGCTGCATGTCGTTCATCTTGGAACCGGTTTATTTGCAATTGTCTACAGAGAGTGGTTGGCGGTGAGGCAGGGATTCGAACCCTGGGAAGAGGTTTATTGCCCCTTCAACGGTTTAGCAAACCGCCGCCTTCAGCCTCTCGGCCACCTCACCGTACGGGGAGAGCGCGGCCCGGAGCCCCCGGACTCGACCGCGCACTCTACGATACCGCACTTCACCCGCCCGCGAAAATGCGCCGGCCGCAGTCAGTCGACCAGAGGGTTGCGCGAACGGAGCGACGGGAACCGGCCGAAGTCGCGGTCGGCGGTGAGCAGTTCGTGAACGCCCTGGCCGACGCAGATCGCTGCGACCCGGGCGTCGTGGACCAACGGGCCGCGCACTTGCCCCGCCTCGAGCTGGCGGCGCAGGTTGGACCAGTGGTCGTGGGGCTCGCCGAGCAGGACGAGCGTCGGTGACGCCACCCAGGCGTCGACCTGGTGGACCGCCTGCGCCGTCGTGGATGGCGGGTCGTAGATGCGCGGGTGTGTGACGATGGCCAGGAACTCGTGCAGACAGGGCCACGGAATCGCCCAGGAAGCCCGGCCGCCGGCGAGAGCCTCCAGGCACGCACGGGCGCCGGCGTGCCACGGCGAATCCCCGCGATGGGCATAGACCAGGATGTTCGTGTCGACGCCGATCAGCCGCCCCGCCCTCCGTAGGCGGCTGCGCGGATCGTCGACCAGTCCGCGCCACGATACTCGGCCTGCAGGCCGGAGCCATTCACACTCGCGTCGCGCAACGTGAACCGGGTCCGCGTCTCCTGCTCGGTGCGGAGCGTGGTTCGGATGCCGTCCTCGATGACGGCGCGCAGCGTGAGTCCGTGACGGGTCGCGTACTGCCTGGCCGCCCGTGCGAGTTCGTCGCTCAATTCGATGGTGGTCTTCACGGCCTGTCACACCATACCAGCAGATACGGGTGCCCATATCCGCCGGCAACTGTCTACGGTATCACGAGGTCAGTCCGGATCGGGGTCGAACGGCGGGATGGCGTCCGACGGGTCCCGGAACCAGACGCGCGAGAGATAGCTGAGGGCGAGCGCGACGCCCTGGCGCTGCGGCATCGTGAGGATGAGCGGGCCGGCGATCGACACGAAGAAGAGGGCGCCGCTCAGCCAGCCGGTGATGCGGAAACCGAAGTAGATGGCGGCGATGCCGGCGAGGATCGGGATGCGGTCCATCACGATCCAGAAGAGCCACGTGTCGCCCTGGTTGCGGAGGAAGACGAGGCCGCAGGCCGCGCAGCGCGGATGGAGCCGGATCCAGCGCACGAAGAGCGGGCCCCGGCCGCAGTGCGGGCAGCGGCGGCGGGCGCCGCGCCAGAGCACGGTCCGGGCGCGCGGCGGACGTGAGCCGGTCCGTTGGGTAGTCCGCTTGTCAGTACCGGACAACCCCGCACCAGAACATCGTCTCCCCCCGCGTCCCGACCGGCAGCGTGGACTTGAACGTCAGCCGGCCGTCCGCCTCGATGTCGTACAGCGTCAGCGTGGCGGGCACGGCCTCCAGACGATCCTCCACGCGGACGTACGCGGGCGCGGTGTTGGCGGCCACCATCGCTCGTCCGTCCGGGGCGAACGCCATGGTCCGCACGGCGATGCTGTGTGTGTCGGCTGTCTGGATCAGGGTCGGCTCGCCGGTCTGCGGATCGACGTCGAACACCGAGATCGTGTTCTCGGTGCCGTTGGCCACGCGCTCGCCGTGGAACGTCTCCGTTCCGCGGCCCCGGTTCGCGACGTACAGGGTCCGGCCGTTGGTCGGGTGCATGCGGATGGACGACGTCGTCTGGCCGCCGCGATAGGCCTCCGGCGCCGCCAGCGTGGTGCTGACGAAGAGCGGCTCCTCCGACAGGGTGTCGCCCTCGCCGATGGCGTAGGTGTGCAGCAGGTTCTGGGTCTCCAGGTCCACGTAGACCCAGCGTCCGGACGGATGGAAGTCGGCGTGCCGGGCGCGGTAGTCGAGGCCCCGGTTG
Source organism: Vicinamibacterales bacterium (assembly GCA_965222265.1). GTDB lineage: Bacteria > Acidobacteriota > Vicinamibacteria > Vicinamibacterales > UBA8438 > JAAXGX01. Next base: position 622,876 of record CBDCTP010000003.1, on the reverse strand, counting down.
GGCGCCACGGTCTGCTGGTTGGTCAGCCGGCCGTTCTCGAATCCGTAGACGTACAGGCCGCCGGGATCCTCCGTGTGGATGGCGGGCTCGGGCTCGTTGCCGCGCGCCACCAGCAGGACCGCGCGGTTCGAGGGCAGGACGTAGACGGCGTGCGCGTAGTATCCCGCGTCCAGGCCGGCCGGCTGCGCGAGCTCCGCGCCGATCGACCCGTCGGCTTCGAGGCGGTGGACCGCCAGGGAGCTCGGAAAGCTGAAGGCCGAGATCACGTGCTCGCCGCGCCGGTCGACGGTGATGTAGATGGGCCGGTGCGCCAACTCGACGGCGTTGCCGAGCGGACGCAGCGCGCCCGACGGGTCCACCTCGAACGCGTTCAGGTAGTGGTGCCGCACGCGGGCGGTCGACGTGCGCTGGTCGCTGCTGGCGATGTAGAAGTAGCGGCCCGACGGATGCTGCCAGCCCTCCTGGACCTGGGCGGGCAGGACGAGGGGGCGCGGGTCGCGCGTCAGGCGGTCGCCGTCGCGGCGAATCCGGTAGAGCTTGGCGTCGACGGCGGCATAGACCGCGCCGCGCGCGTGGGCGTCGTCATCGTCCTGGGCGGCGGCCCGGCCGAGCGGACCGAGCGCGGCCCAGCCGGCCGTGCCCCCCAGCAGGATGTTGAACCGACGTCGATCCAGCATGTGCGCACCTCCCCGCCCCGCTCCCGGGGCGAAAACCGTGCCGTCGCCGAGTCCCGCGCCCGACACGCGCTGGCAGCCACCCGTCCCGGCGCGACCTGACTAGCCCGGCAATCGCCGCCTCCGGCTCCGGTTGCCGCCCAACCAACCCTCACTGGAAGCCTACGCCGTTCCACGGCGCAGACTCCTAGCCGCGACCCGGCCGACGCGGGCTCCCCACGGACTATGGAGGGGCCACCCGGAGCCGACCTCCGCGGTGGCCCCAAGCCGCGCACCGCGCGGCTCGGCGGGAGCGGCGCGGGGCTATGGGGTCCCCGCAAGCGGACGCCGGGGGTTCGGGGCGCAGCCCCGTCTAATCAATAGTCCAGAGCGCCAGCGTCGAGACGTCCTTGATGTACAGCCGATCGCCCGCCAGGGTCGGCTGGGTCCAGGTCTCGCTGTCGGCGACGTCGTAGCGCTGGAGCGGGTTGAAGCCGGTCCGGCTGTGCTCGAGGACCAGCAGCTCGGCGTCGTCCTCCAGCGAGAAGATGGTGCTGCCCGCGCGCTGGATGGAGGCGTGGTCCGCCTGCCGCGGCGCGCTCGTCCAGAGCACCTCGCCGGTGTCGAGGGCGAGGGCGAAGTACTGCCCGCTGTTGAGGTGCGAGAGGCCGAAGAGCACCCCGTCGTTGACCACCGGGTTCGCCATGTGCAGCGACACCTCGTCGGTATGCCAGACGTCCTCGGTCGTCCAGCCGCCCGCACCCTCCGTCACGCGGAACGCCGTGACGCCGTTGCCGCGGCCGTTCTGGATCACCATGTCGTTGTAGAGGATCGGCGTCTGCGACGTGGTGGTCGCCCCCGTAATGAACGGCCGGCTCCACAGCAGCGCGCCGGTCTCGAGCGACGCCCCGATGAAGTGCTCCTGCGTGAAGACCACCACCTGGCGGGTCCCCCCGAGCTCGAAGATCATCGGCGAGCCGTAGGCCGGGCCGTCGCCGTCCCAGCTCCAGCGCACCGCGCCGTCGGCCACGTCGAAGGCGGTCAGCGCGCCGTCGTCGTGGCCGCCGATGTGGATGATCACCAGGCTGCCGTCGACGATCGGCGACATCGACGTGTGGTAGAGCGGCTCGACGCCGGTGCCCGGCACCTGCCAGAGCTGCTCGCCGGCGGCGGCGTCGAACGCGGTGACGGCGCCGGTCATGCCCAGCGTGAACAGGCGGCCGTCGGCGTACGTCGGCGTCGACTTGGGTCCCGCGCGATGCGGCGCCGTCGCGGGGTTCATGGCGAACGGCGCCGGATAGGCGGTGCGCCAGATCGTCTCGCCGGTGTCGGCCTCGAGCGCCGTCATCACCTCGTCCTCGCCCTGCCGGGTGAACATGTAGATGCGGTCGCCCACCAGCACGGGCGTGGCGTAGCCCAGCCCGATCTCGATCGACCACTGCTGCTGCAGGGCGTCGGGCCAGGCCGACGGCACGTCGAACGCGCCGATCACGCCGTCGCGCGCCGGTCCCCGCCACTGCGGCCAGTCCTGGGCCGCCGCGCCTGCCGCGCAGGCCGTCATCACCGCCGCCGCCACGAATACGCGCAATTGCTGTCTGCTCATCGGATGCTGCTCCCCGGGCCCGGGCCCGGCACCCCGCCGGACCGCTCGGTGCCAATCATACTCCGGGCGCGGGTGAGGCCGACACAAGGCGCGCACGGCGCGCCTCGGCGGGAGCGGCGCGGGGCGCAGGGGTCCCCGCAAGCGGACGCCGGGGGTTCGGGGCGCAGCCCCGTCTGATTGAAGCTCAGTAGCGGAAGAGGTACTGCAGCTTCAGGAAGACGGCCCGGTTGGTCCGCCGGAGGGACGTCGACTGGAAGAAGCGGTTGTCGAGCTCCCCGGCGTACAGGCCGCGGTTGACCCGCTCGGCCTGCTGGTAGCGGTCGTCGTAGCCGGCGTAGAACACCGTGCCGGCGTTGACCCGGTAGGTGAACAGCAGGTTGAGGCCGAGCGCCCCGTCGAAGCTGTTGTACTCGCTGATGTTCCGCAGCAGGAAGCGGTCGGTGAACTGGTAGGTCGTCAGCGCGCGGACGATCTTGACGTCGAACACCAGCGCGTCGTCGTTGCGCGGATCGATGAACCGGTTGGTGGTGATGTTGATGTTCGACTGCAGCCGCGGGATGGGGCGGGCGTTGATGAACCAGACCCACCCGGTGTCGAAGCCCAGGAACGGGTTGTCGGCGTCGAAGAAGATCTGGTCGCCGCGGTTGAAGGCCATGCCGAAGGCGATGCGCCGGCTCGTGCTGACCGTCGTGAACGAGCTGAAGCGGTTCTTGAAGAAGTCGATGCCGCCGAAGCGCTCCATGACGCGGTCGACGTCCGCGCTGAAGGTGATGTTCTTCGCGAAGGCGAACTCGAGGCCGGCGCTGGCGTCCTCGTCCTCGAGGACGCCGCCGAAGTTGTAGCCGCGCGAGTAGGTGGCGCGGGGGCCCCAGTTGACGAGCCACGTCTCCGGCCACCACAGATACGACACGTTCCCCAGCGCCCAGCGCTGGTCGGTGCGCTCGACGAAGCCGACGTCGGTGGCGAAGTCGGGCGAGAGGTTGTACCACCCGAACGCGTAGCTGAGGTTGCGCCCGGTCTTCTGCAGGCTGGCGTTGAGCAGGTAGCCGGAGGTCTCCTCGCCGCTACCCGGGTCGCGGTCGCGGCTGCCGATGGCCCGCACGCCGAACGAGTGCGTGTCGCCGATCCGGAAGTTGCTGTCGAGGCCGGCCACGCGGTTGTAGCCGTCGAGGAACTGTCGCTCGGTGAAGATCGCCCCGACGTGCGACTCCGCGTACAGGTCGTAGCGCACGCGCCCCACGAAGGTCTGGGCCGACCGGCCGAGCGCCGGATCGTCCGGATCGTCGAGGTTGCCCGGGGCCTCGTCGTCGGCGTACATCACCCCGATGGTCGTGTCGCCGACCTTCCCCGTCAGCTTCGCGCCGTAGCGCGGGTCGACGATGGTCCGCGTGTGCAAGAGCCTGACCGGGGCCAGGAACTGGAAGATCTCGGCGCCCTCGAGGAAGAACGGCCGCAGCTCCGGGTAGAACAGCGCGAAGCGCTGGTTCACCTCTATCTGCGGCTGGTCCGACTCGATCTGGGAGAAGTCGGGGTTCAACGTCAGGTCGGCGGTCAGGTTCGACGTGACGCCGTACTTGAAGTTGACGCCGCCCTCGGGCCGGGGATCCTGGTCGCTGAAGGCGCCGGTCGCCGTGTCCAGTGCTCCGAAGCGCACGGCCGTGAACGTCGGGAGGATCTCGATGTTGCGGCTGGTCGACAGGCCGCTCAGCCCCTCGATGAGCCCCATCTGCGTCAGGAACCCGGCCACGCTGCGCGACACCGGCGACCAGACCACGCTCTCGTCCTTGCCGCGAATCGTGCGGGCGAGCTGGAACCCCCAGCGGTGCGGCGCGCCGCCGCCGCGCTGCGGATAGCGCAGGCTCTTGAACGGAATGGCCATCTCCGCCGTGAAGCCGTCCGCGACCAGTTGACCCGCGGTCGCGAACAGCGCATCCCACGAGCGGTCGCCCCGCGGGGCGCCGCCCGGCCCGCCCCGCCCCGGCCCGAACCCGCGCCGGCCGCGCAGCCCGCCGCCACCGCCGCCGCCCAGGCCGCCGCCGCCGCCGCGCGAGTCGAGGATCGAGTCGCTCTGCACGCCGTAGCCGTTGACGCCGAAGACGTACGCGCGCTGCTGATCGAGGAACGGGTCGAGGTAGACCAGGAAGGTGTCGTCGGCGATCGGCCGGTCGCGGTCGGCCCGGTTCGCCCGCATCATGCTCGGGTCCGAATAGTGGGCGTAGACCCCGATGTAGATGTTGGCGCTGTCGTACGCCACGTAGACCTCGGTGGCCTCGGTAGCCGGCGCGCCGTCGAGCGGGCGCCGCTGGACGAACTCGGTGATCGCCGCCGCCGCGCGCCAGGCGGCGTCGTCCAGGCGGCCGTCGATGGCCGGCGCCTGCTGGATGCGCGGCGGCCGGACGGGCGGCCGGCCGGTCAGCACCCCGGCTTCCGACGCCACCCCCAGGCGCGGCCCGGCGTCGCCGAGCGCGATGCCGCCGGTCACGTCCCCCGGCAGCGCGCCGCCTGCCGGCACCCCGGCGAACGTGCGCTGCGGGGCGCGCGGCACGTTCGGGGACGGTTCCGGAGCGCGCGGCGGCGGCGCGGCCCTCGGGGCCGGCGGCGCGGCAGCGGCCGAGGGCGGCGAAGGCGGCGACGCCGGGGCCGGGGCCGCACCGAACGCGCCGCCGCGGCGGGGGCCGGGGGCGGGCCGCGCGGCAGGGCCGGTATCGTCCGCGCCGCCCGCGGCCGAGGGCGGCGGAGCCGCGGCGTCCGGCGGACGCACGGCGGCGGGTGGCGGAAGGGCGGGGCGGGACGGGGTGGCGGCGCCCACCCGCGCTGCGCCGCCCGGCGGCGGCGCGGTCGTCGCCAGCGCGTCGCGCAGCGCCCCGGACACCCGATCCTGGAGCGCGAACAGCTCGCCCGTCGTGCCGTCCACCGTCACGGCCCGCAGGACGGCGCCGGTCCCCGCGTCCACGACGCGCGCCGTGATCCGCAGCTGCTCGCCGAGGCGCTGGAAGCCCCCGGCGACCAGTCGCGACGCCCCCAGGGCCCGCGCGACCTCGCGCGCCAACCCGTCGCCGAACCGGGACGGGGAAGCCCGGACGCCGTACTCCGCGGCGAACCTCTCGCGCTCGATGACGGTGAACGTCGGCAGCTGCTCCAGGTCCGTCGCGACCGTCTCGGCGATGCCCGCGGCAATCCAGTCGTCGGCCGGATGGCCGGAAAGATTCGAGAACGGAGCGACCGCCGCCGTGTGCGGCTGCGCCGACGCCTGCAGGAGCTGAGCCGCGGCGGCCGCCGACGGCCCTTGCGGGGTGGTGGCAGCGGCCGCCAGGACGCCCAGCGCGACGGCCGCAAGCCCGGCGAGCCCGCGCCCTGCACACAGCCGGGCCGGGTCGCGGGAGCGCGGAGCCGTGTGTGCCGTAGCGGCACGCGGGTAGGCAGCCAACCCCCGATTCTAACCCGCGAGCCGGCGCCTTCCAGAAGGCGCGCACAGCGCGCCTCGGCGGGAGCGGCGCGGGGCGATGGGGGCCCCGCAAGCGGACGCCGGGGGTGCGGGGCGCAGCCCCGTCTGATGGAAGCCCGGCGCGGGGCGATGGGGCCCCGCAAGCGGACGCCGGGGGTGCGGGGCGCAGCCCCGTCTGATGGAAGCTGCTCAGTAGCGGAACAGGTACTGCAGCTTCGTGAAGATGGCCCGGTTCGTGCGCCTCAGCGCGGTGCTGCCCGGGAAGAACCGATCGTCGAGCCCGTCGCCGTCCACGTCGCGCACGATCTGGTCGGCCTGCCGGTAGTGGTCGTCGTAGCCGACGTAGAACACGGTGCCCGCGTTGACGCGGTAGGTGAGCAGGAAATTGAGGCTGAGCTTCTGGTCGAAGCTGTTGAACTCGCTGATGTTCCGGAACAGGAGCCGATCCGTGAACTGGTACGTGGTCTGCGAGCGGAAGATGTTGACGTCGAAGACCAGCGTCTCGGCGTTGCGCACGTCGACGAAGCGGTTCGTGTTGATGAAGACCCGCGACTGCCAGCGGGGGAACGCCCGCACGTTGAAGAAGATGTTGTAGCCCTTGTCGCGGCCCAGGTAGGGGCTGTCCGGGTCGAAGAAGATCTGATCGCCGCCGTCCGCGCCGACGCCAAACGAATAGGCGCGGCTCGCGCTGATGACACCCATGTAGCGGTAGCGGGTCTTGGAGAAGTCGATGCCGCCGAACCGCTCCATCTCGCGACTGACGTTGCCGTCGAAGCGGATGTTGTTGGCGAACGAGAAGTTCAGGCCGCCGCGCACCTGCTGGTCATCGAGAACGCCCGCGAAGCTGTGGCCGCGCATGTAGTCCAGGCTCGGCCCCCAACTGATGAGCCAGTGCTCCGGCCACCAGCGGTACAGCATGGTCCCGAACGTGGCGCGCTGGTCGGTGCGCCGCACGAAGCCGACGTCGGTCAGGAAGTCGGGCGACAGGGCATAGTGCGCCAGCGTGTAGCTCAGGTTCCGGCCGATCTTGTCCAGGCTGGCGTCGAGCAGATAGCCCGAGGTCTCCAGGCCGTCCAGATCGCGGTCCCGCGAGCCGACCGCGCGGAGGCCCAGCGTGTGCGTGTTCCCGAGACGGAAGTTGCCGTCGAGCCCGGCGACCCGGTTGTAGCCGTCGAGGAACTGGCGGTCGGTGAAGATCGCCCCGATGTGCGACTCGGCGTACAGGTCGTAGCGCACCCGCCCGACGAAGGTCTGCGAGGCATGCCCCAGCCCGGCGGCGCCCGCGTCCTCGATGTCGGCCGCCGCCTCGTCGTCGGCGTACACGACCCCGATGGTCGTGTTGCCGGCCTTGCCGGTGAGCTTCGCGCCGTAGCGCGGGTCGACGATGGTGCGCGTGTGCACCAGGGTGACCGGATCGAACGGGCTCTGGAACTGGAAGATCTCGGCCCCTTCGAGGAAGAACGGCCGCAGCTCCGGGTAGAACAGCGCGAACCGCTGGTTGACCTCGATCTGCGGCCGGTCCGACTCGATCTGCGAGAAGTCGGGGTTGAAGGTGACGTCGGCCGTCAGGTTCGAGGTCACGCCGTACTTGAAGTTGACCCCGCCCTCCGGCTCCACGTCGCGGTCGCTGAAGCTGCCGTCCGCCTCGAGCCCGCCGAACCGCAGCGCCGTGAACGTCGGCAGGATCTCGATGTTGCGGCTGGTCGACAGCCTCGTCATCCCTTCCAGCACGCCCATCTGCGGCAGGAAGCCCGCGACGTTGCGCGAAACCGGCGCCCACACCTGCGTCTCGTTCTTGCCGCGGAGGCGGCGCGCGATCTGGAACCCCCAGCGGTGCGCCGCGTTGCCCGCGCGTTGCGGGTAGCGCAGGCTCTTGAAGGGAATGGCCATCTCGGCGGTGAACCCGTCCGTAACCACCTGCCCGGCCGTGACGAAGAGCGTGTCCCAGGAACGGTCGCCCCGGGGCGGGCCGAAGAACCCGCGCGGCTCGCGGCGCCGGTTGCCGAAGACGCCGCCGCCGCCGAAGCCGCCGCCGGCGCCCTCGCGCGAGCCCAGGATGGCGTCGCTCTGCACGCCGTAGCCGTTCACCGAGAACACGTACGCGCGCTGCTGGTCGAGAAACGGATCGAAGTAGACGACGAAGGCGTCGTCCCCGGGCGCCTCGTCGCGGTCCGACAGGTTCGCGCGGAGCATGCCGGGGTCCGTGTAGCGGGCGCGGAAGGCGAGGTAGATGTTGGCGCTGTCGTACGCGATATAGGCCTCGGAGGCCTCGGTGGCGGGCGCGCCGTCGAGCGGCGAGAGCTGCACGAAGTCGGTGATGCGCGCGGCGGCGGCCCACACGGCATCGTCGAGCCGCCCGTCGATGTTCGGCGCCACCCGCGTGCGCGGCGGCCGCACCGCCGGGCGGCCGGTCAGCGCGCCCGCGCCGGACGCGACGCCGAACCGCGGCAGCAGGTCGTCCTCGACCACGGTGTCGCCCAGGATGTCGCCGGCGACCCGTCCGCCCGGGCGGCGCGGCACGGCCGGGGTGAACGGTACGGGCGCGGGCGCCGGGGGCGGCGCCGCGGCAGGCAAGAGGCTGTCGGACGGCGGGACGGCGGCGGGGAGGGCCGCGCGCCCGGTCGCGCCGGCGCCGAACCCGCCCCCGCCGCGCCGGGGCGGCGCGGCCGCCGCATCGGGCGGCGGCGTGCGCGCCGGACCGAACGCGAGCCCGCCCACGCCGCCGCCGCTCCCCGCGGCGCGGGTCCCCACCAGCTCGGCGAACCCGGCGCGCAGCTCCGCGCCGACCTCGTCCTGCAGCTCAAAGAGCCCCCCGAGCTCGCCGTCGACCTGGACGGTCCGGCGCGCGGCGCCGGTCGCGACGCTCACGATGCGGGCCGTGACCCGCAGTTGCGGCCCGCGCCGCTCATAGCCGCCCGTCACCACCCACGCCGCGCCCAGCCGGCCCGCCGCGGCGAGCGCCGCGGCATCGTCCGCGTCGCCGTTGCCCGGGTCGCCGTTGCCCGCGCCGGCCAGGGGCTTCGCGGCGAACGCCGCGCGGGTGACGATCGTGAGCGACGCCAGCCGCTCGAGGTCGGTCGTGACCGTCTCGGCGAGGCCGGCGCCGATCCAGTCGTCGGCGGGGTCGCCGGAGAGGTTCGCGAACGGGGCCACCGCCACCAGCCCCGGCCGCGCCGCGGCGGCGGACGCGGCCGAGCCCTCCTGCTCCAGCGACTGGCCGGGAGCGGAGGCGGCGACGCCGACGCTGAGCAGGCAGAGCGTGCCGGCCGTGGCCACGGCCAAGCCCCGACGGGACACCGGATGAGCACCCAACCCCCAGATGTTACTCCGACTTCACATCCCCGCACCGGCGCCCGGGAGTCGAGGCAGGTCCGTCCGGTCACTCGGGGACGCCAAGCTTCTTCAGCAGATCGACGGTGCTCCGGCTGACCACGCGCACGATGCCTCGCTGGCGAAACACGGTGCCCAGGGCCGTATCGCCGAGAGCATTTCTCGCGCTCACGGAGGCACCGTGGTCGACGAGGAGCGCAATCATCGCGTCGAAGGACCTGCTCGTCGCCACATGCAACGCCGTGTTGCCTGCCGTGTCGCTCGCGTCGACGTCGAGGCCCAGCTCCACGCAGAGCGCCGCGGCATCCAGGTGGCGACTCTCCGGCCGCCTGAAGCCGACGCTCTGGCCCGTCGGCAGGAGCAGCATGCTGCCCGCGGCGGCCATGAGAGGGGTGGCCTCGCTGTCGGTGCGCAGGGTCGGATCGGCGCCGTAACGAAGCAGGACGCGCATTACGTCGACGTCGCCTGCGCCCGCTGCCAGATGAAGCGGCGTCGCGCCCCGGATGTCGACTCGCGACGCCCCGCCAATCGCGCTCCCGAATCGGGGTGGGCGCCTCGCAAGACGCGCGTTCGGATCCGCGCCGTGCTCGAGCAGCGCGGTCACCAACGCCACGCGGTCGGACGCCGACGGCACGCCTCCCAACACGCTCCACTCGCCGGACTCCACGGGGTAGTCCTGCGTGAAGGTGGTTTCCCAACGCCCGGCCGCCCAGTGCAGCGCAGTGAAGCCGAGACCGAACGCGTCCGGGTCGGCGCCGGCCTCCAGCAGGAACCTTGCGAACTGGACATGGCCTCTCATGGCGGCCACCAGCACGGGGCTCGTGCCGTCTATCGCCGTCGCGTTGACGTCAGCCCCGTGACTCAGCAGGAGGCGCGCACCGGCAACGTCACCTCCACGAGCCGCAAACAGCAGAGGATGCGACCCGCCCTCGCGGCGAGGCTCGTCACGCTCGAGCAGCATGGGAGCGCCCCGCCTCGAAAACGTCCGCGCGTGGATGTCCGCGCCATGCTCGACCATCACCCGCGCGACGTCGACGTGCCCTTCGGCCAGGGCCCACATCAGCGCCGCCTGGCCCCGGACTGCTTCCCTCGCGTCGACGTTCGCGCCGCCTTCCAGGAGCGCCCGTACAGCGGAGACTGCTCCCGTCCGGGCGGCTGTCATGAGCGGCGTCTCTCCGCTCGGCGTCCTGGAGTTCGGATTCGCTCCCCCGGCGAGCAGCGTCTCGAGCATCACGCGGCTTCCGTTCACGGATGCCAACCACAACGGCGTAATCCCGTAGTCATTGGCCGCATTCACGTCGGCTCCGCCGACAATCAGCCGCTCCGCGGTCTCCAGATCATCCCAATGGGCGGCCCAGTGGAGCGCCGTTGCACCATCCGGCTGTGCGGCATTCACGTCGATACCTGCGGCCAGCAGAGCGCCCACCCGGGCCGCATCCTGCTGCCTGGCCGCATCCACCAGCCGCAGATCGCCGCCTGCCGCGACCAGATCGAGTGTCAGCAACTGGCCTGCCGCCAGAGCGACAAGAGCCAGCATTCGCCGTTTCGCGGAAACTCGCATGGCTGCTCTCCCAAAGCCCTGGCCGCATCAGACGTCCGACAGGAGTTTCAGCTCGCCCGTGCTGTCGCCAAGACGATCCAGGTGGACCCCCATGCGGTCCAGCAGGGTCAACTGGAGATTCGTCAGCGGCGTCTCGTCGGGGACTCGCAGGTGACGGCCGCCCTTGAAGAACATGTTGCCTCCCACCAGCAGCGTGGGCAGGTTGTACGGCGAGTGAACGTCCGGTCTGCTCATGCCGGATCCGTAGAGCAGCAGCGTGTGATCGAGCAGCGAGCCATCGCCATCCGGCGTCGACGCCAGCTTCTCCAGGAAGTGGCGAAACAGCTCCAGGTGGTACACGTTGAGCTTGGCGTGCTTCTCCTCCCAGTCCGGGGCGCCGGAATGGGTCAACGGATGGTACGGCTCGGGCACGCCGATCTCCGGGGCCGCGCGGATGCTGTTCTCGCGAATGAGCAGGTACGTGCCGATGCGCGTCAGGTCCGTCTGGTATGCGAGCGCGAGCAGATCGAACATGAGCGCCGTGTACTCGCGCAACGTGGCGGGAACGCCGGCAGGACGGTCGACAACCGGCACCTCCCGGTATGCCTGGCGCTCGGCAATATGGAGCCGCCGCTCGACATCCCGCACGGACTCCAGAAAACCGTCCAATCTCGTTCGATCACTCGTCCCGAGCGTCCGCTGCAGGTCCGACACCTTGTCGGTGACCGAGTCGAGGATGCTGCGGTCGGTGCGAATGTCGGCCAGACGGGCCGCCGGCTCGGTGCTGTCGGCGGCGCCGAACAGACGTTGGAAGAGTGCTCGTGGATTGTTCTCCATCGGCACCGGGGTCGTCGGCGTACGCCACGAGAGCGTGTTGTTGTAGATGCAACTGAAACCGACCGCGCAGGTCGCGCCAGAGGAGAAGTCGACCGGCTCGACCGAGAGTTGAAGGGAAGGCAGTTGCGTCTCGGCGCCGATTTCCCGGGCGGCGATCTGATCGATGGAGACACCGGCGGCGACGTCGGCGCCGTCGGTCCGCTTCGGACTCACCCCCGTCAGATAGGCTGCCTGAATCTGGGCGTGAACACCGGCGCCCGGCTTCGATCCGAGCCCGGTTATCACGAGCAGCCGATCCCGAAACGGCGCCAGCCCTTGCAGCGTCGGCGAGAGGTCGAGCGCACCCGCGGCGGCCGGGGTCCAGCGCGCCATGTTGGCCCCGTGACCGCTGTACACCACGCCGAAGCGACGCACCGGCCTGGCCGCCGTCCGGCGGAGCGCGGCGAAAGCCGGCACCATCCCGTCCAGCAGGGGCAGCGCCAGGGCGGTACCGAGGCCACGCAGCATCGTCCGACGTGGCAGGCACTTCTTCGTGACGATCATGGCTCGAACCTCCTCAGCTGAAAGGACGGGCTGTCGACAACCCCCAGGATCAGCGACGACCAGCGGTATCCCGTCGGCGCGGCGTCCCGAACGATGCTGCGCACAACCGGCATGTCGGCATGCTCCACGCCCCGGCCGAGCGCGTACGTCAGGAGCTTCTCGGTCAACGTGCCAACGAATTCCTCACGGTGGTGCAGCAGCAACCGCCGCAGGCCCGCCGGCCCATCGAACCTGGCTTGGCCGAGGAAGTCTCCCGACGCGTCCACGGGCCGGCCGGCCTCGGTATCGCGCCAGCCGCCAATCCCGTCGAAGTGCTCGAGGGCGAATCCCAGCGGGTCCACCTGCGCGTGGCAACTTGCACAGACCGCGTTCTGCCGGTGCCGTTCCAGGCGCTCCCGGATCGAGCGAGGTTCGCTCGCCCCGTCTGCTTCGGGAAACGGCGGCACGTCGGGTGGCGGTGCCGGCGGCGGCACCCCGAGCAGGTTCTCGAGCACCCACTTGCCGCGCAGCACGGGCGACGTACGGTGCGCATACGACGTGATCGTCAGCACGCTGCCCTGGCCCAGCAATCCGCGGCGGCGCTCGTCGCCGGGCTCGATGCGCCGGAAGTGACTGCCGCTCACGCCGGCGATGCCGTAGTGTCGAGCCAACCTCTCGTTGACGAACGTGTAGTCGGCGCTCAGGAGCTCGAGGGCGCTCCGGTCCTCGCGCAGTTGACTCTCGAGGAACAGCTCGGTCTCTTGCCGGAAGGCGGCGCGCAGATTCTCGTCGAACTCGGGAAACACGTTCACGTCCGGCACGGCGGCTTCCAGGTTGCGGGTGTTGAGCCACTGGCCGAAGAAGTTTGTCGCGAACGCCTCCGAGCGGGGATCGGCAAGCATCCGCCGCACTTCCTGCTCCAGGACCGTCGGGTCCTGCAGCATCCCCGCGTCCGCCAGATCGAAGAGGCGGTCGTCGGGAATGCTGCTCCAGAGCAGGAAGGACAGCCGGGACGCGAGCTCCATGTCGCTGATGCGATAGACCTCGCCGGCTGCGGCGTCCCGCGGCGTCCGCTCGATGCGATAGAGGAACTCGATATCGGTCAGGATGCGCTCGAGCCCGCGGCGCACACCCGATTCGAAGTCCCCGTCGGCGCGGCCAGCGCGGTAGAAGGCCATCAGCTCGTCGAGGTCCCCGTCACCGAGGGGGCGGCGATAGGCTCGGCGGGCGAGGCCGGAGAGGATCTCCCGGGCGCAGGGTCCTTCCCCTGCTTCGTCAGTCGGGTAACAGACGAAGACGCGGCGGCGGCTCGGGCTGTCCGCCCGCAGGTTGGCGGTGAAGGGGCCGGCGACGCGCAGCCGGGCAATGCCGGACCTGATCCGACCGTGCTCGACGCTCGTGTCGATGCCCGTGTTGTAGCTGTAGCTGGCCAGAGGCAGCCGTGAGGGTCCCACACCTTCCACGTACCAGTTGCTGGCGGGAGCGAACGCCACGCCTACCTGGTGCGTGCCGGCCGAGACAGGGATTCGGACTTGCAGCAAGGCATCCCTGTCGTCCGTGCCCTCGAGGCTGCCGGTGACGCCTCGGCGCCGGGTGCGCCGGAGCTCGAACCGCTCGTCCGCAAGGTCGAACGACTGGACTCGGACGCCGTCGAGAAAGAAGTCAACCTGCTCGTTCGGGTCGAGACCTCGGATATCGCCGCCGAGGCCGATCACCTGCCTTCGGAGGCCGACGCTGATGACGTATGTGCCGGCAAGGGGGAAATGGTGGCGAATCGAGACTCCCCCGCGGGTTCCGAACGGAAGATCCTCGCTCATGCGGCCGTCCTGCGACAGCGCCAACGGTATGTCGTAGGTTCTGTCGCCGCGATTGCCGGCGGCACCAATGGCGAGACGGCTGACTTCCTTTGCGGCCAGGAGGTAGCGTTCCAGCAGGGCCGGCCCGACCGTGAGGACATCCGCGATGTTGTCGAACCCGTGGGCCGACTCGTCCGCGGGAAGCAGCGAGCGGCCGTCGATCTCCAGGGCAAGCAGGTCGCGAACGGCGTTGGTGTACTCGAGCCGGTTGAGCCGATGGATGAACGGCCGGCTCACGTTCGGTGCTGCAGCCGCCGCACGATCCATGGCGTCTTCGGCCCAGGACACGAAGGCATCACGGGCGGCCGCGTCGGGGCGCGGTTGGCCGAACGGGGGCATGACGCCGACGCGGAGCCTCCGAACCACCCGCTCCCAGAGTTCCGCGTTCGCGCGAACGTTGTCCAGGTCGACGCTGTCGAGGGCAAGGCCGGCAACCTGCCGTCTCCCGCCATGACACCGGGTGCAGTAGCGATCGAGGAATGCGCGCTGCGGCGCGCGGGCCGGCGCCGGGACACCCGACGCCCGCTGCTGCGCCGGCAGTCGGGTGACGAGGAGTGGAGCTGTCGCCGCCTCGGGCAGCAGAGTGCCGCGCGGCTCGAGCAGGCGACCGGGCGTCTCCTGGACGGCCGCCAGCCCCGCCGAAGCGATGGCAACCCAGGTGAGAACTGACAGGAACCTGGCAGCTGGCACAACGCACCCCCTTGTGGTCCGCACCGCGCCGAGCGGGAACTTGCGGCGAATCTTGCCTCTGCCCTGGGCGGATCGGCCTTGCAGCCGACCCGGGTGCACGCAGCTTGCCGAAACGTATCCGGCGTGGAACCGATTGTCAACCAGCCGGCTAGGAGTCTGCGCCGTAGGGCGCAGACTCCGCAAGGCCCGCACAGCGCGCCTCGGCGGGAGCGGCGCGGGGCAAAGGGGTCCCCGCAAGCGAACGCCGGGGGTCCGGGGCGCAGCCCCGTCTGATAGAAGCCCGCACAGCGCGCCTCGGCGGCAGCGGGGCGGGGCGAAAAGGGTCCCCGCAAGCGGACGCCGGGGGTTCGGGGCGCAGCCCCGTCTGATTGAAGCCAACTAGTAGCGGAAGAGGTACTGCAGCTTCGTGAAGAAGGCGCGGTTCGTGCGCCGCAGCGCGGTCGATTGGAAGAACCGGTCGTCGATGCCGTTGCCGTCGAGGTCGCGGACGATGTGGTCGGCCTGCTGGTAGCGGTCGTCGTACCCGACGTAGAAGGCCGTGCCGGCGTTCACCCGGTAGGTGAGCAGGAAGTTGAGGCTCAGCCTCTGGTCGAAGCTGTTGTACTCGCTGATGTTCCGGAGCAGGAACCGGTCCGTGAACTGGTACGTCGTGAGCGCCCGGAAGATGTTGATGTCGAACACGAGCAGGTCGCTGTTGCGTACGTCGATGAACCGGTTCGTGTCGAGGTTGATGCGCGACTCCAGCCGCGGAACCGGGCGCAGGTTCAGGAACACTCTCCAGCCGGTGTCGTGCCCGAGATACGGATGCTCCGTGTCGAAGAAGATCTGGTCGCCGCCGTTGCCGCCCACGCCGAAGGAGAACTGGCGTATCTTGCTCACGGACGTGAAGAACTGGTAGCGCGTCTTGAAGAAGTCGATGCCGCCGAAGCGCTCCATGTCGCGGTTGACCTCGGCGTGCGCGTTGATGCTGTCGGCGAAGGCGACATTGAACCCTGCGCTCGCCTGCTCGTCCTCCAGGATGCCGTCGAAGGTGTAGCTGCGCGTGTAGCGGACCCGCGGGCCCCAGCTGATGATCCAGCTCTCCGGCCACCAGCGATACGCGACCTCGCTGTATCCGAAGCGCTGATCGGTGCGCCGCACGAAGCCGACATCGGTCTTGAAGTCGGGCGACAGGGAGTACCAGGCCAGCAGGTAGCTGAAGTTCCGCCCGGTCTTCCGGATGTTCGCGTTCACCATGTGCCCCGACGTCTCGAGGCCGTCCAGGTCGCGATGCTGCGTGCCGAAGGCGAGGATGCCCAGCTCGTGGGTGTTGCCGAGCCGGAAGCGGCTGTCCACGCCGGCGACGCGGCTGTGGCTGTCTAGAAACTCGCGGTCGGTGTAGGTCGCGCCGACGAACGATTCCGCGTACAGGTCGTAACGCACCCGCCCGACGAACGTCTGCGCCGACTGGCCGAACGCCGTAGCGCCCAAGTCGTCGACGTTGCCCGGCGCCTCGTCGTTGGCGTACATCACGCCGACGGTCGTGTTGCCCGTCTTGCCCGTCAGCTTCGCGCCGTAGCGCGGGTCAACGATGGTGCGGGTGTGCAGGACCCGGGCGGGCGCCGGGATGTCGAAGATCTCGGCGCCCTCCAGAAAGAACGGCCGCAGCTCGGGATAGAACAGGGCGAACCGCTGGTTCACCTCGATCTGCGGCCGGTCCGACTCGATCTGGGAGAAGTCCGGGTTGAACGTGACGTCGGCGGTCAGGTTCGAGGTGACCCCGTACTTGAAGTTGACGCCGCCCTCCGGCTGCGCCTCGCCGTTGTCGAAGCGGCCGGCGGCGTCGAGCGCGCCGAACTGCACCGCGGTGAAGGTGGGCAGGACCTCGATGTTGCGGCTGGTCGACAGACCGGTCAGGCCCTGCAGCACGCCCATCTGGGGGAGGAACCCGGCAATCTCGCGGTTCACCGGCGCCCAGACCGCCGTCTCGTTCCTGGCGCGGATGCGCCGCGCGATCTGGAACCCCCACTGGCGCGGCGCGTTGCCCTCACGCTGCGGATACCGCAGGCTCTTGAACGGGATGGCGATCTCGGCGGTGTAACCGTCCGCGACGATGCGGCCGGCGCTGTCGAACAGGGTGTCCCACGAGGGGTCGCCGAACGGGAGCCTGAGGCCCGGCCCGCCGCCGCGCCGGCCGCGGCCGAATCCGCCGCCGCTGCGCGAGCTCACGATGGTGTCCATCTGCACGCCGTAGGCGTTGACGCCGAACGAGTAGGCGCGCTGCTGGTCGAGGAACGGATCGAAGTACACCCAGAACACGTCGTCGCCGGTCCGCACGTCGCGGTCCTTGCGTTGGGCGCGCATCGTTTGCGGGTCCGAGAAGTGCGCGTGGAAGGCGATGTAGATGTTGGCGCTGTCGTACGTGATGTAGATGTCGGACGTCTCGCTGGCGGCCTCGCCCGCACGCGGCGCCAGTTGCACGAGGTCGGTGATGTGCGCCGCACGCGCCCACGCCGCGTCGTCGAGGCGGCCGTCGATGTTGGGCGCCGTGGACGCGCGCGGCGGTCGCACCAGCGGCCGGCCGTTCAGGATCCCCGCGCCCGAGGCGACGCCGAACCGCGGCCCCTCGTCGCCTACCCCCCTGCCGTCGGGGATAACGTCGGCCGCCGGATCGGCCGGCACGAACGGAGCCGGTGGGAGCGGCGGCGGAAGCGACCCCGGCAGGAACGCCTCGGGCGGGTCGTCCGGGAACGGCTCCGGGTCGGAGCGGCGGCCGGCGGGCGCGGCGACCTCGGCAACGGCCGCCGCGGGCGGAGCCGACCCTGCTCCGAACACGCCGCCGCGGCGGCGGCGCGGCGGCGGGAGCGGCCCGTCGCCGTCAGCGCCGGCCGGCGCCGCAGCGGCGGGGACCGCGCGCGCGGCGGGCGGCCGCCCCGCGGCGGACGGGCCGGCGCTGGCGGCGAATCCGTCCCGCAACTGCGCGACCACGCGATCCTGCAGGTCGAACAGGTCGTCGAGCGCCCCGTCGACCCGGACGATGCGGCGGACCGCGCCGGTCTCGACGCTCACGACGCGCGCGGTGATCCGGATTTCGGGCCCGAGCCGCTGGAAGCCGCCTGTCACCAGCCAGGCGACGCCGCGCTCGCGCGCGGCGGCCAGCCTCGCCGACGGCTCCGCGGCGACCTGGTCGGGCCCTCGGAACGGATGGCTGGAAGCGTCGGGACTCACGATCGTGAGCGAGGAGAGCTGCTCCAGATCGATGGCGACCGTCTCGGCGATGCCCGCGCCCAGCCACGCGTCAGCGGGGTCGCCCGACAGGTTGGCGAACGGCGCGACCGCTACGGTGCCCGGCCGCAACGGGCGCGCCCCGAACCATGGCGCGGCGTCCTCCTGCCCGACCGACTGGCCGAGCGCGGGCCGTGCCACACCCGCGAGCAGGAGCGCCAGCGCAACTCGCACCCACGGTCGCACGCTGTCATTCACGCACGGTGCCCGCGCCGCGATCAAGCCCGCTCCAGCCTCTCCACCACGGCGTCGGTCATCCCGGTGCAGGATACAGCCGCGTCCGGCGCGCCGGGCAGCAGGTCCGCGGTGCGCACGCCGGCGGCCAGGGTGTCGCCGATGGCCCGCTCGATGACGCCGGCCGCGTCGTCGGCGCCGAGCGCATGCCGCAGCAGCATGGCTGCCGACGCGATCGCCGCCACCGGGTTCGCGATGTTGCGGCCGGCGATGTCGGGCGCCGATCCGTGCACCGGCTCGAACAGGCCGCCGCGCCCGCCCACGCTGGCCGACGGCAGCAGGCCGAGCGATCCCACGAGGCCGCCCGCCTCGTCCGAGAGGATGTCGCCGAACAGGTTGCCCGCGACCACGACGTCGAACTTCTGCGGATTCGTCACCATCAGCAGCGCGCAGGAATCGACGTACTGGTGCTCGAGCCGCACGTCCGGATAGCGCTGGCCGACCTCGGTCACGACCTCGCGCCACAACCGCGAGGTATCGAGCACGTTGGCCTTGTCGACCGACGTGACGAGGCCGCGCCGCTGCCGGGCGCTCTCGAACGCCACGACCGCGATGCGCTCGATCTCGGGCCGCGCGTAGCGCATGGTGTTGAACGCCGCCTGGCCGTCGTCGGTCCGGCCGCGCGGCTCGCCGTAGTAGAGCCCGCCGGTCAGCTCGCGCACGATCAGCATGTCGAGACCGCGCACCCGATCGGGCTTCAACGAGCCGCCGTCCTCGAGCCCCGGCCACATCCGCGCCGGCCGCAGGTTGGCGAAGACCGCCAGCTCCTTCCGCAGTTGCAGCAGGCCGGTCTCCGGACGACCCGCGCTCGGGCCGTGGTCGAACTCCGGGTCGCCGACGGCGCCGAGCAGCACGGCGTCGGCCGCGGCGCAGGCGGCCCGCGTGGCGTCCGGCAGCGGGGGATCGCCGTTGCGGAGGGCCGTGCCCCCGACGGGGTGCCGCGTCAGCGTGAGGTCGTGGTCGAAGCGGCGGGCGACGACGTCCAGGACGCGCGCCGCCGCATCGATGACCTCCGGCCCGATTCCGTCGCCCGGCAGCAGGGCAATCGTCGCACGCATCGCCTACGCCGTCCGCGTGGCGGGCTCCGGCCGGGCCGGAGCCGCCGCGTTCTGCTCGGCGCGGATGCGCGCGACGATGGCGGCCACGTCGTGGTCGTCGATCTGCTTCTGCCGGTCGGCGAGCTCGATCACGGCGCGGTAGACGCGATCGAGATCGTAGCGGCTGAGCTCGACGCCCAGCTGCTCGCAGCGGCGCTTGACGGCGTGCCGTCCCGAGTGCTTGCCCAGCACCAGCGTCGACTCGACGCCGATGTCCTCCGGCCGCATGATCTCGTACGTGCGGCGGTCCTTGATGACGCCGTCCTGGTGGATGCCGGCCTCGTGCGCGAACGCGTTCCGGCCCACGATGGCCTTGTTGGCCTGGACCGGCTCGTGCGTCAGCGCCGTCAGCAACTGGCTCGTCCGAAAGAGCTCGGCCGTGCGGACCTCGGTGTCGTAGGGCAGCCGGTCGCGACGCACCCGGGTCGCCATGACCAGCTCCTCGAGCGACGCGTTGCCGGCCCGCTCGCCGATGCCGTTGATGGTGCACTCGACCTGGCGGACGCCGGCCTGCACGGCCGCCAGCGAGTTGGCGACGGCGAGGCCCAGGTCGTCGTGACAGTGCGCGCTGAACACGGCCCGGTCGGCGTTCGCGACCCGCGCGCGCACCGCGCAGAAGAACTCGCCGATCTCCTCCGGCGTGCAGTACCCGACGGTGTCGGGCAGATTCACCGTGGTGGCGCCGGCATCGATCGCCGTTTCCACCACCTGGCACAGAAAGTCCATCTCGGTCCGCGTGGCGTCCTCGGCCGAGAACTCCACGTCGTCCGTATAGCCGCGGGCCTGCTTCACGGCGGCCGTGAGGGCGGCCAGGCACTGCTCGCGCGTGATGCGCAGCTTCCGCTCCAGGTGCAGATCGGACGTGGCGATGAACGTGTGGATCCGCGCCCGCTCCGCCGGCTTCAACGACTCGCCGGCGCGCTCGATGTCGGCCGGGTTGCAGCGTGCCAGGGCCGCGACGACGGGACCCCGGATCTCGCCGGCCACCAGCTCCACGGCGTGGGCGTCATCGTCCGACGCAATCGGAAAGCCGGCCTCGATGATGTCGACTCCCAACGCCGCGAGCTGCCTCGCCAGCGTGAGCTTCTCGTCCGTGTTCATCGAGAACCCGGGCGACTGCTCGCCGTCACGCAGGGTCGTATCGAAGATAATCAGCCTCTCGCTCGCCACGGCACCTCCCGATCGCAACGCTCTCTCCATTAACGCGCACCGGCGCTTCCTAAGTCAAGGTTATAAACCTTACGATTGGATAAATTACAATTATAATACTCGGCCGTGGACCTCGCCGAGCTCCAGGTCTTCCTCGCGGTCGCGACCGAGCGCAGCTTCTCGCGCGCCGCGCTGCGGCTGCACCGCACGCAACCGGCGGTGAGCCAGGCCATCAAGCGGCTCGAGGAAGAGCTGGACGAGCGCCTGTTCGACCGCTCGTCGAAGGACGGCCGGCTGACGGAGGCCGGGGAGATCCTGCTCGACTACGCCCAGCGGCTGACGCGGCTGAAGGACGAGGCCGAAGGCGCCGTGCGCGAGCTGCAGGATCTCCGGCGCGGGCGCGTCCTGATCGGGGCCAACGAAGGGGCCGTGCACGTGCTGCTGCCGGTCATCGAGCGGTTCCGCCGGGATCACCCGCACGCGCAGGTCGAGGTGCGCCGCGTGCCCGCGCGGCAGGTGGCGCGCGAGGTGCTCGGCCGGTCGCTGGACTTCGGCGTGCTCACCTTTCCCCCGCGCGAGCGCGGGTTGCAGACCCTGCCGCTCGGTGAGGACGAGCTCGTCATGCTGATCAGCCCGGCGCACCCCCTGGCCGGCCGGCCGCAGATCACGATGGAGGAGTTCGGCCGCCAGACCGTCATCGCCCACAACGAGGCGTCGCCGGCGCGCGAGCGCGTGCTGCGCCTCTACGAGCAGCGGCATACGTCGATCAACATCCAGATCGGCCTGCCGAGCCTCGACGGGATCAAGCGCGCCGTGGAGATGGGCCTGGGCGTGGCGCTGCTGCCGCAGCGTTGCGCCCGCACCGAGATCGCCCGCGGACAGCTCGCCCCCGTCAAGGTGCCGCAGCTCCGGCTTCCGCGCCAGGTGCGGCTGGTCTACCGCCGCTCGGGCGAAATGTCGCACGCCGCGACGGCGTTCCTGGACGCCGCGCGCGCAAGCGTGTCGTAGCGCGCCGCCCCTCCGGCATGCCCATATCCGAAAAATGTTCTGCCATTTTCTTTTCACCCGCCACATTGCATATGGTTGAGTTTCGTCCAGGCATGCGCGGCGCGCCGGCGGCCGTGGCGCCGGGACCTTGGAGGAGCCGGGAAGATGGCCGATAGGAAGAGCGGACCGACGGTCCGCAAGCGCCCGGCGGCAGGCACCAGGACCGGACGGGTCTGGGATATCGCCGACGCGGTCACGCGCGAGAAGGGCCGGGCCGCGACCTGCCGGGAAGTCCGGGAGCGCTACGTGGCGGAGGGAGGCAACCGGAATACTGTGAACACGCAGTACTCGCACTGGAAGGCGGACTACCACCGCGACGGCGGCCGCGCTCCGCAAGAGCCGGCCACGATCGGCGAAGTCGACCCGCGGCCCCTGCGGGTCGCACCTGACGGGCGCCTGCTGATCCCGGCGGAGATGCGGGAGGCCATGCAGCTCGGAGACGGCGGCCACGTGGTGGTGCGCGTGGCCGCCGGCGAGCTTCGCGTCGTGGCGCAGTCCGTCGCCATCCGGCGGGTCCAGGCTCGGGCGCGCACGTACCGTAGATCCGGCGCAAGCGAAGTCGACCGGTTCCTGGCGGAACGGCGGGCCATGTGGGGCGAGCAGTGAGCATCGTATTCGACAGCTCGGCGCTGCTGGCGATCACCTTCGGCGAGGACGGCGCCGATGTGGCAATGCGCGCCGCGGGTGGCGCGATCATGTCGGCCGTCAATGCTACGGAAGTGATCACCAGATTGCTCGACCGGGGTGTTGGCGACGAGGAGGCCCGCGACTTGCTACTCAGCTTTGGCGTCGCCATCCGGCCGTTCGACGAGTCGCTCGCCCTGGCGGCCGGCTTCCTGCGTACGGCAACGCGGCGGCAGGGCCTGTCGCTCGGTGACCGCGCGTGCCTCGCTCTGGCCATCCGTGAGCGCGCGCGGGTCATCACCGCGGACCGGGCGTGGGCTGGGCTCGATCTGGGGATCCACGTGCAGGTGATCCGCTGAAGAGTCGGACTCGGGACGTTTCCGGCCTGCACTCGAGTTGACCGAGCCATGCCGGCTTGGTAGAACACACGCATGAAGGCGACTACCATCAAGCTGGAGGGTGAACTGCTCGAGAACCTCGAAGCCGCCAAGCCGCCGGACAGAAGTCTCTCCGCGCACGTTCGATCGGTACTGCAGAAGGACCTGGAACGGCAGCGAGCGCGGGACGCCGCCGCTGCTTTCAGAGCCTTCCTCGACGCGCACCCGGATGAGCAGGTGTGGATGACCGAGTGGGATGGCGTCGATCTGGCCACCCCTCCCGCGCGAAAACCGGAGGCGTGATGACGCGAGGTTCGCTGTTCTGGATCAACCTGGGCGCCACGTCGCCGCCCGAGTTCGGGAAGACCCGGCCCGGCCTGATCGTTTCCAGCACCGCGCACAACGAAGTCCTCGACAGCGTCGTCGTGGTTCCTCTCTCCGCGATTGGGGATGAGATCTGGCCGCTGCGCATCAGGACCGACCACGTGCGCGGAAAGGCTGCGTTCGCCGTTCTGCCCGGAATCCGTCAGGTGTCGAAGGCCCGGCTGGCCGACTTCATCGGCCTTGCGTCAGGTCCGTTCATGCTGCGCCTCGACGCGGCCATTGCCCTCTACCTCGGCGACTGACCGGTCGCGGCGACCCGCGTCATGCTGTCATGCCTGATTTCACCCCCTCCCCACTCTCGGTCGTCAATCAGATCAAGAGCACCTTGCAGGATCGTTACGATTCCGGCTATCCGATTCTCAAGGAGTTGTTGCAAAACGCCGACGACGCACGAGCACGTTGCTTCCGGCTCGACGCCCGATGCGGTTGGAGCGAGGCCGACAACGCATGCCGACGGCATCGAGATCAAGGCACCGGATGCCTGGAAGTCACGCAGCTACGCAGTACGGGACAAGTACGACGGGCTGGTATTCGACCGCGGCCTACGCGGCAGGAATGCTGCGTCGCGCGTATTGGGTATCGGCCACACACTTTTCGACATCGCGCTGGACGAAGCACGCAGCCTCCCAGTGAGGGTCGCAACGCTTGATAGCATACCCGCCCCTGTCCTGGTCGTTTCGGTCGAGGACGAAGTGACGGGCACAGGATCCCTCGTGCACCGCCTGATCTTCGCCGTCACGGACATCGACGGTCGACCGGCGCCGCTACGCGACTGGGAGCTCCTGCGGGCGTTGAACGACGTGCCCTTCAAGGGTGCCGCCAGAAAGCTTGAACAGGGAACGACGGCGGCGGAATGTGCAGCGGTTGTGGACCGCTTGCGAAACGCCTTCGAGGCCGGTCTGTCGGACCACGCGCCGGCGCTGCGCCGGCCGGTGTGCTGGCCCGAGATGCTCTTCGTCCCGCTGAATCCCCACTCGGCCCGCGCCGGGACGGCTCGGGGAGGAGCCCCGACCGCAGCCGGCTGAAGGAGCGCCGGGACCGTCCGCTGCCGCGGACATGGAGGTCATCGATGAACAAACAGGAACTTCTCTCCCGAATATCGATCGACCCCAACGTCTGTTTCGGCAAGCCGTGCATCCGGGGACACCGCATCTGGGTGTCCCTCGTGCTCGACCTCCTGTCCGACGGCTGGACCGTCCAGCAGGTTCTCGACCAGTACCCTGGCATCGAAGAAGCCGACGTGCTGGCCTGCATTGCCTACGGGGCGGAGATGTCCCGCGAACGCTATGTTGACATATCGCCGGAGACCTCCGCTTGAATATCAAGCTCGACGAGAAATCTCGGGAGCCAAGGAGCCGCCATCCTGCGGGCTGCAGGACATGACGTGTCCACCGTCGCGGAGGAAGAACTCACATCAGCAAGTGACCAGCAACTTGCGGAGATCTGCCGCGCCGGCCGCAGGTGTCTGGTGACGCTCGACCTGGACTGCGGATGACCGCCGCCCGGGACGGCAGCTCAGAAGCCGGCGACGTACGGCAGGGCCGCGCCGACACGGCGGACAGCGTCGAACTCGTCCAGCAGCAGGCCGGTCGCGTCCCACTGGCCGCTCAGAAGCGACTCGCGGACGCCGGCCGGAATGTCGAGGGGCATGGTCCGCCCCGCGGCCCGAATCGACCGCGCGTCGACGCTGAGCACCATCGGGGTGGCGGGATCGCGCTCGGCAGCGTCCATGAGGAACTCGACGTCGGCCGCCGACGCGGTGGCGCACCCCAGGCCAATCGTCGTCGCGTTGCCCAGGAAGATCTCGGAGAACGACTCGCCGACGCAGGCGTCGATGCCGCGGCGCTTGAGGGCCTGGGGGGCATGCTCGCGCGACGAGCCGGAGCCGAAGTTCCCGTTGACGACCAGGATCGACGCGCTCGCGTACGCCGCGCTCGCGAACGGATGGTCCGGCATCGACTGGCGATCGTCCTCGAACGCGTGCTCGCCGAGCCCGTCGAAGGTGATCGCCTTGAGGAAGCGCGCCGGGATGATCCGGTCGGTGTCGATGTTGTTGCCGCGCAGCGGGATGGCGGTTCCCGCTACGCGATCGATGCGGCGGTCGCCGCTGGCCGTGGCATTCATGGGTGCTTCCACTCGCGGCTGCCGGGTGAGCTAGCCGAGCATCCCCCGCACGTCGGTCACCTCGCCCGCGACGGCCGCGGCGGCGACCATGGCCGGGCTCATCAGGAGCGTGCGGCCGGTCGGGCTCCCCTGGCGCCCCTTGAAGTTCCGGTTGGACGACGACGCGCACACCTCGCGTCCGTGCAGCCGGTCGGGGTTCATTGCCAGGCACATCGAGCAGCCTGCGCCGCGCCACTCGAAGCCGGCCGCCTGGAAGATGTCGTGCAACCCTTCCGCCTCGGCAGCCCGCCGCACGTCCTTGGACCCCGGCACCACGAGGGCCCGCACGTGTCCGGCCACCCGGCGCCCGTTGACGACGCGCGCCGCCTCCCGCAGGTCCGACAGGCGCGCATTGGTGCACGAGCCGACGAAGGCGACGTCCACGGGGGTCCCGGCGATGGGCGCGCCGGCCGTGAAGCCCATGAACTCGAGCGCCTCGCCGACCGCGCCCGCGTCGGCGGCGGCGTCGGACGGCGTCGGGATACGCTCGGAAACGCCGACCGACTGGCCCGGGTTGATACCCCACGTCACGCGCGGCTCGATGGCGCTGCCGTCGAGCTCGACGACGTCGTCGTACGCCGCGTCCGCGTCGGATGCCATCGACTGCCACCACGCCCGGGCGCGATCGAACGCCGTGCCGCCGGGCGCGAACGGCCGGCCGGCCAGGTACTCGAACGTCGTCTCGTCCGGGTTCACGTAGCCGATGCGGGCACCGCCCTCGATGGACATGTTGCACATCGTCATCCGCTCGTCCATCGACATGCGCTCGACGGCCGGACCGGCATACTCGTACGCGTAGCCCACGCCGCCCCGCACCCCCAGCCGCGCGATGATCTCGAGGATCACGTCCTTCGCGTAGACGCCCGGCCCGAGTGCGCCGGAGACGGCGATGCGGCGCACCTTGAGCGGGTCGATCGCCAGGCACTGCGACGCCAGGACGTCGCGCACCTGGGACGTCCCGATGCCGAACGCCACCGCTCCGAACGCGCCGTGCGTCGACGTGTGGCTGTCGCCGCAGGCGATGGTCATGCCCGGCTGCGTCAGCCCGAGCTCCGGCCCGATGACGTGCACGATCCCCTGCCGGTCGGTGCCGAGGTGGGAGAACCGGATGCCGAACTCGCGGCAGTTGCCCTCGAGCGCCGCCATCATTCGCTCGGCCAGCTCGTCGGCGAACGGCCGCCGCTGGTCCAGCGTCGGGACGATGTGGTCGACCGTCGCGTAGGTCCGCTCCGGAAACGCGACGCGGGCGCCCCGCCGCCGCAGCATGTCGAACGCCTGCGGCGAGGTGACCTCGTGGACCAGGTGCAGCCCGATGAACAGCTGCGTCTGCCCGGTCGGCAGGCAGCGGACCGTATGGAGATCCCAGACCTTCCGGAGCAGGGTCCTGCCCATCGCTCCTACGCCTCTTCCTCCGTCTCGATCTCCTTCAGGAACTCCTCGCTGGGCCTGTGGATCCGGCCGTAGCTGCCCGCGTCGATGACGTAGTACCAGGAGGCGAAACGGGTAGCGAGCTGCTCGGCCTTCTCGCGCCCCTCGCGGACCCGCCGCTCCCAGGACGCGTGCGCGTCGGAGTCCGCCTCGTCCGGCTCCGGCAGGGTGCTCTCGTCGAAGTCCGCGGTGATGAACACGTAGCGGTTCTCCCCGGAGCCCGTGTCCTCCTCGTCGCTCGTCTCGTCGCCCACCGCCACCGCGTCGCCGCGGCCATAGACGATCTCGCCGAACCGCAAGGTGTAGAGCACGCCCTCGTTCGTGCGGACGAGCAGCTCCCCGTCGTTCGACAGCAGGCCGCCCTCGGCGGTCGGGTAGAAACCGCGGCTCGTCAGCGTCTGCACGTCAGCCTGGTTGATCTGCCCCGCCTCGAACGCCTGGCGAATGTTCCCCGAGAGCCCGGGCGGCTTGGGCCGCACGCCGGCGATGTTCATGGTCATCACGGCGCCGACCAGCAGGTTGACCTGGACCGCGTCCACCTCCTGCCCCTCGGGCAGCTCGTCCGCGTCCCAGCCGTCTGCCTCGTTCCGGGTGAGGACGAACTCGCCGCGCCGCACCACCGAGAGCGTCTGCTCGTCGATGAAGTACTCGTTGAGGGTGACCTGCCCGACCTGGTCGCGCTCCACCTCCAGCAGGTTGGTCTCGATCCAGTCCTCGAACGCCGTCGAGATGTCGGCTTCGAAGCGGGCGGAGTACACGCGCGTCTGGCCGGGCACGCGGACGAAGCGGAGTCCCGGACGGCCCGGCACCGCCCGGCCGACGATCAGGTCGGCCAGCATGCGCTCGTCGGGGTCCCTGAAGGTGACGCGCGTGCCGCGCCCCTGGAGGGTGCTCACCGTCTCGTCGGTCGGGTCGACCACGCCCAGCGCGTCGTGATCGGCGACGTTGTCGGAGCGGAAGTCGTCCTTGATGACGCTGATGACGTCCGCCGCCGCGTTGGCCAGCCGCTCCTCGCCGTCCGCGGGATAGTCGTGATGCGAGGGGATCGTCCACAGGCCGCCGCGGTTGGTGACCATGAACGGCGTCGCGGACGCCGTGTCCTCGTCGAACTCGATCACCTGGAGCGTCGCGGCCGTCTCCGGGTCCGTGAACTCGGGAAAGAATGGCTCGCCGACATCGAAGAACGCGTCCGGGGCGACCCGCCCCGGCGTCGTCGCGAACGCCAGCAGGCCCAGCACGATGGCGGCGCCTGCAATCCTCTGGGTTGTCTTCAGCTCACTCATGGTCAGTCCCTCAACCGATGCGCCGCCGCGGCCCCTTCCCTTTCGCGGCGCTGGCGCCGGAGCAGAACGGCTACGCCCACGACAAAGACGGGGATCGGCGGCAGCAGGACCGCGAACGTCTGGATCGACGTCTGGATCTGCCGGATCTGCGACTCCATGGTCTCCCGGCTGGCCTGAATCTTCGCGTCCTTCTCGGCGTCGATGTTGGTCGACAGCACGCTGAGGCGCCGGTTCTCGACCTCCTCGAGGTTCCGGACCATGATCTGCTTCGTCTGCGCGTCGATGTCGGTCCGGCTGCGAAGCTCCTCCACGCGCGCGTCGAGCCGCGCCTGGGCCTCCTCGATCGCCTGCTCGGCTTCATCCTCGGCCTGCTGCTCCTCCTGCGTGCGCTGCTCGGTGAACTGGGCGGTCTGCGCCTCGACCCGCTCCAGGGTCCGGTGGCGGGCGCGCCGGCTGCGCAGGTTGATGAACGACTCGTCGTTCACGAGCACGTCCATCGCGTTGAGGAAGAACGTCACGTTGTCGAAGTTGAGGTCCGCGATGCCCTGCTCGCGGATCGCGAAGAACTGCTCGCCGATGAAGTCGAGGTCGGCCACCACGATGAGATCGACCGAGCCGGTCGCGGCGCCTTCGCCAACCCCGGCGGCGTCCGCCGCGGGGTCCGCGTCGGCCGCTGGCTCGGCGGCCACGGGCATCTCCGCTTCCGCGTCCACCGCCGGCATGTCGGCCGTGGCGGTCTCGGCGGCGGCGTCGGGCTCGGGCGCTTCTGCCTGGTCGGGTTCAGGCGCCGCGTCCGCGGCTTCCGCCGCCTGAGGCTCGACAGCGGGTGCCGACTCCGCGGGCGGCGGCGCCTCGGGTTCAGGCGCGGCCTCCGCCTCGGCAGGGCCGGCGGCCTCAGGCTCGCCGGCAACGTCTGCCTCGGCGGGAGCCGCTGCCTCGGGTTCGGCAACAGGTTCGGCTTCCGCGGGAGCCGGCGCTTCCGGTTCAGCAACAGGTTCCGCGTCCGCAGGAGCCGCCGCTTGCGGGTCGGGCGCAGGGTCCGACTCCGCAGGAGCCGGCGCTTCCGGTTCAGCAGCAGGTTCCGCGTCCGCAGGAGCCGGCGCTTGCGGGTCGGGCGCAGGGTCCGACTCCGCAGGAGCCGGCGCTTCCGGTTCAGCAGCAGGTTCCGTGTCCGCAGGAGCCGGCGCTTGCGGGTCGGGCGCAGGGGCCGGCTCCGCGGGGGCTGCCGCCTCGGGCTCGGTTGCAGGGGCCGGCTCCGCGGGGGCTGCCGCCTCGGGCTCCGCCGCAGGGGCCGCCGCCGGTTCGGCTGCAGGCTCCGTGTCCGCAGGAGCCGCCGCTTCCGGGTCGGCTGCAGGGTCCGGCCCCGCAGGGGCTGCCGCCTCGGGCTCGGGCGCAGAGGCCGCCTCCGTGGGGGCTGCCGCCTCCGGCTCCGCCGCAGGGGCCGCCTCGGCGGCGGCCGGCGGAGTCGGGCGGGCCGCCCGGATGCGGGCCGCGATGACGTAGTCCCGCTCGTCCTGCTCGCGCGGGGGCTCGGGATTGATCTGCGGCCCGAACGGCGAGTTGCGGACGATGGAGAAGTAGCCGTTCGTTCCCGACGCCGCGCCGGACCTGAGCAGCGGCTCGAACTCGACGCGCTCATCCTCGACCGGCTCGAGGAACCCCGGCCAGAGGAACACGAGCTCCTGCAGATCGGCGGTCGCGTCGACGTCGGTGTTGAAGGTCTCCTCGTTCAGGTTCCCCCGGCCGAGGAATACGACGTCGTCCGGCATGTGCGCCAGTTGCGGGTGGGGGTTGTAGCTGTCCCACACGATGCGGGTCGGCTCCCAGCCGACGCCCAGATCGGCGAGCCACTGCCGCACGTTGCCGCGCGGACCGGGCCGCGCCGTGCCCGGCGGGTAGGTGAACGGGTTGCCGTCACCGACCCACTCCGTGGGCGAGAGCTGCGGGTTGACCGCAGGCATCGGATCCACGAGCAGCATGGCCGGGGTGCCCTGCCGGATGGCGTCGGCGACGTGCTGCATCTCGTCGGTCTGCATCGACGAGGGGAGCGGGACGAGCAGTGCATCGACCTCCACGTCGATCGGCAGCTCCGGATCGATCGGGTAGACCTCGTACTGCTTGCGGAGCTCGGAAACGACCGGCCAGGCCGGATCGAACCGGTTCTCCCGGTAGTCGACGCCGCCGACCAGATTCATCATCGTGCGCACGACGCCGATACGCTTGCGCTCCGCCCCGGCCACGACCCGGATGCTGCGCACCACTTCGTACTCGGTCGGCAGCCCCCGATCGAAGAACGGGATCACCTGCTCCTCGGCGCCGCACGTGAAGGCCACGCCCATGAAGACGTCGGTGACGTCCGCCCGGGTCGAGCTGACGTCGCGGAACGGCCGCGGCCCGATGCCGAACGTCTCACGGGCATCGCGCGCCGCATCGCTGAACGGCTCGGTGTCGTGGACCAGCACCTCGACCCGCGATCCGGCGAGCGCGTCGATCTCCTGCAGCACGCTCAGGAGGTTGGCCCGTGCCTGGACGAACGGCTCCGGCACCTCCGGGCTTATGAACGCCTGGATGAACACCGGACGGTCGGGTGCCAGCTCGTCGAGCAGCGCGTGCGTTTCGCGGCTCAGCGAGTGCAGCCGCTCGGCCGTGACGTCCATCCGCAAGCCGGCCCTGGTCGTGAGCGCTCCCAGGCTCACCAGCGCCACCACGATGGCGACGGCGCGCACCGCATGATGCAGCCACATCGGGTACCCGTCGGCCCGGGCCGGCCAGTGCCGACGCGACAGGACCAGCACGTTCAGGTACAGGAAGCCGCCGCCGACGGCCGCGAAGTACAGCAGCGCGTTCAGGCTGATGATCCCCCTGGCGAAGTCCTGGAAGTACGTGCCCATGGCGAACGCCAGCAGCGAACGCTCGAGCTCCGGGTTGAACGTCCCGACAGCCGGGCTCGCCACGATCAGCGCCGCGCAGAAGAGCGCCCCGAGAATGAACGCGATGGTCGCGTTGCGCGTGAGCAGCGACGCCAGCATGCCGACCGCAGTCAACGCGGCGCCCATGAGCCAGTAGCCGACGTAGTTGCTGAACATCAGGCCGATGTCCGGGCTGCCGAGCCAGAAGAGGACCGCCACGTAGCTCAGCGACAGCACGAGCGACGCCGTGTAGATTCCGAGCGTCGCCGCGTACTTGCCGAGCACCACCTCGAGGTCGGTCGCAGGCAGCGTCAGCAGCAGCTCGTCGGTGCCCAGCTTCTTTTCCTCCGCCCAGACGCTCATCGTGAGCGCGGGAATGAAGAACAGCAGCAGGAACGGAAACAGGTTGTTGAGCTGCTCGAGGTTGGCGAGGTTCTGCAGGAAGAAGCGGTCCTGCCAGAATGCCGCGCCCGCGCTGATGAAGATGAACAGCGTGATGAACACGTACCCGGTCGGATTGCTGAAGTACATCCGCAGGTCGCGCTTGGCAACCGCCCGGATCACCCTCAGATTCGGTCTGCCGATCATTGCTCGTGCCCCTCGCTAGGACTTGTCAGGCGGCGCCTGGGCGCCCGGCTCCTTCGCCCCGGCCGCTGGCGGCGGCGCGGGCGGGTCGGCGGGCGGCGGCGGCGCGGACTCGGACGTGGACGGCGCGGACGTGGATGCCGGCGCGGACGTGGCCGGCCCCGCTGTCGACGGCGCAGGCGCGGACGCGGACGACGCCGCCGGCGCCGGTGCGGGCGGCGGCGCCGATGTGGACGCGGGCGGCGGCGTCGGTGCGGGCGGCGGCGGCGGCAGCTCGCCCCGGTTGGTCAAGCGGTAGAACGGCGTCTCGAGCGAGCCGTTCTCCCTGAGCTCGGCCAGCGTGCCGTCGAACACCAGCCGCCCGCCGTCGACCAGCAGCACGCGGTCGGCGGTCGCCTCGGCCTCGTGGAGGATATGCGTCGAGACGAGCAGCGTCTTCGTCGCGCGCAGGCGCTGGACGTTCTCGCGGAACTGTCGGATCTGGTTCGGGTCGAGACCCGCCGTCGGCTCGTCCATGATCAGGACGTCGGGGTCGTGGAGCAGCGCCTGGGCCAGGCCCACGCGCTGCTTGAGCCCCTTCGAAAGCCTCCCGATCGGCTTCTCGATCACGAGCTGCAGCGCGCACAGGTCGACGACGGCGTCGATGCGCCGCTCGAGGGCCGTCCCGAGCTCGCGCGCCTCGCCGAAGAAGGTGAGCAGCTCGAGGGGAGTCATGTCCGGATAGAGCGGGCCGTTCTCCGGCAGGTACCCGAGGCGCCGGGACGCTTCGATGCGGTGCTCCCGCACGTCCAGCCCGCCTATGGACGCACTGCCGGCGCTGGGGGCCAGATACCCCGTCAGCATCCGCATCATCGTGGTCTTGCCCGCGCCGTTGGGCCCGAGGAAGGCCACGATCTGGCCCTTGGGTATCGAGAAGGAAATGTCGCGCACCGCGACGAACGGACCGAAGTACTTGCTCAGCCCCTTGGCCTCGATCATCGGTGCGCCCGCCTTGAGCTCCGTCGCCTCCATCACCAAGCCTCCGTCGCTCGCCTCCGTACTTTGACGTCGTCCGGACGCCAACGGTCGGACCCGCCTGCGTCCCAACTCTACAGGGAACGTTCCATCACACTGCAGAAAAAGAGGATAGCCAAGGCCCGCCCGGGCATCAAGCGCCGGCGGCCCGCCGGGCGGCCGCCGCCTTGGCGCGCCTGAGGTATCCCGGCGCATTCAGGCGCGCGCACGTGTCGAAGAAAACGGGCCGGGGACCCGCCCACCGCAGCTCGTCGACCGAGTCGAACACCGGCGCGTCCAGACGCAAGGTGGCTATCTGCCGGAAGAGCTGCGCCTGCTCGCGCTGCTCGCGCAGGGTGCGGGCCAGGCGGGCCGCTCCGCGCGGCCGCACGGTCCAGTCGGCTGCGTCGGCGGGTATGTTCTCGAGGCGCCCGTATCTCGCGAGCACGGTCGACGCCGACTTCGCTCCCCATCCCGGCAGCCCGGGATAGCCGTCCGCCGCATCGCCGACCAGGGCCAGGTAGTCGACCATCGACTCGGGACCGACCCCGAACCTGGCCCGGACCCCGTCGGCGTCGCGCAGGAGGCCGGCCCGCCTGTCGAACTGCACGACCCGCCGGCCGTGCACGCATTGCGCGAGGTCCTTGTCCGGGGTGCAGATGAACACCTGCTCCACACGTGCGTCGCCCGCCGCGCGGGCCGCCGCCGCCGCCAGCCCGTCGTCCGCCTCGCACTCGGTCATCGGCCACACGGCAACGCCCAACGCCGCGAGCGCGTCCTCGAGCGGCTGGAACTGCGCCCGCAGCGCCGGCTCGATCCCCTCCCCCGTCTTGTAGCCGGGCCAGAGGCGGTTTCGAAACGACTCGATAACGTGGTCGGTCGCCACCCCGACGTGCGTGACGTCGTCCTCCAGCATGGCGAGGACCGACCCGACGACGCCGCGGACGGCCCCGATGTCGCGGCCGTCCGGATCGAACGCCGCCGGCACGGCGTAGAAGTGGCGGAACAGCTCGTACGTGCCGTCGAGGACGAACACGTTCACCGGGATATCTGTCAGATGACCGTGTGCTCGCCGACGTCCCCTCGATGCAGCCGCTTGCGGGACGACGGCCGGCGCGGCTCGACGAAGGTGCTCAGCCGCCCGCTGCGGGCCGGCTCCCGCAGCTTGCGGAGCGCGGCCGCCTCTATCTGGCGGATCCGCTCCCGGGTCAGCGAGAACTTCTCGCCGAGCTCCGCCAGCGTCGGCTCGGCCCCGTCGTTCAGCCCGAAGCGCATGCGGATGACCTCGCGCTCCTTGGGGCTGAGCGTCTCGAGGACCGACTCGGTCTGGCGCCGGAGATCGAACGCGATGGTCGACTCGGCCGGATTGACCGCCTGGCGATCCTCGATGAAGTCGCCGAACTGGCTCTCTTCGCCGTCGCCGATGGGCGAGTCGAGCGACACCACGGTCTGGGCTATCCGCCTGGCCTTGCGGACCACGGACACCGGCAGATCGGAACGCTCGGCCAGCTCGCGCACGGTCGGCTCGCGGCCCAGGTCCCGCATCAGCGTCTGGCCGGCGCGGTTCAGCTTGTTCAACGTCTCGATCATGTGGACCGGAATTCGAATCGTCCGGGCCTGGTCGGCGATGGCGCGCGTGATCGCCTGGCGGATCCACCACGTCGCGTAGGTGGAGAACTTGAACCCGCGGCGGTAGTCGAACTTGTCGACCGCGCGCATCAGCCCGATGTTCCCTTCCTGGATCAGGTCCAGGAACGCCAGCCCGCGGTTGGCGTACTTCTTCGCCACCGACACCACCAGCCGCAGGTTGGCCTCGGTCAGCTCCTTGCGCGCCCGATCGGCCTGCATCGAGCCGCGGACAATCGCCTTCTGGATGCGCGCGAGCGCTTCGGCCGTCTCTTCGATCTCCTGGCGGCGCTCGTTGAGCGGGCCGCGGGTTTCCGGCTGTCCGCCGCCGTCGTGGCCCTGGCGCGCCGTCGCAGCCGGACGCCGCAGGCGCTCGCCGCGGCGCAGCTTGCCGGCGGACGAATCGATCTTCTCGACGAAGCTCTCCCGCACGTCGGGCGTGAACCGAATGGCGCGCACGGCCCGCGAAACGGCCACGTGGGCGCGCAGCAGGCGCCGGGTCGTGCGCGTCGACACGCGCCCATGCCGCTTGCGCGTGGCGGCCGCCCGGTTCTGGCGCCGGGCCAGCTCCTTGAGCGCGGCGTCGACCGTGTCGACGGCGTCGAGGAACTTGCGGGCGCGGTTGGCAAGCTGCCGTTCCGTCAAGTCCCCTTCCTGCAGCAGGACGATCTCTTGCAGATCGTGCTCGCCCTCCCTGAGGGACTGGCCGAGATGCAGCACGTGCCGCGCGACGATCAGGCTTCGCGACAGCGCGATCATGACCCGCTGCTCGCCACGCTCGATCCGTTTCGCGATGGCCACCTCGCCCTCCCGCGTGAGCAACGGCACCCGGCTCATCTGTCGGAGGTACGTTCGCACCAGATCCTGGC
This sequence comes from Vicinamibacterales bacterium, assembly GCA_965222265.1. Classification (GTDB taxonomy): domain Bacteria; phylum Acidobacteriota; class Vicinamibacteria; order Vicinamibacterales; family UBA8438; genus JAAXGX01. Next base: position 588,368 of record CBDCTP010000003.1, on the reverse strand, counting down.
CCTGGTCGGTTTCGTCGCCGGCCGGGTGGACCTCCGCCTCGGGCATCACGCGCAACGGCGCGCGCCGGGCGGTATCGACCTCGATCTGATCGGCGGTCCCTTCGACCTCGATGCCCTGGCTCTCGAGCTCCTGCAACAGTGCGGCGAGATCGTCGGACTCCACGTCGGGCGCGAGATGCTCGACGACCTGGTCAATGGTCACGAAGCCCCGTTCCTGACCTGCGGCAATCAAGTCTCGCACTAATTCATGTCTATCCTGCGTCAACAATTAGCTCCTCTCGACGCGCGCCGGTGTTGTCCCGAAACGGCGCTGAATGTGCGGTAGGACCCAGTATCTCCCGTCGTGCTGTTTTAGACGCACTACGGGATGGATTTGTTTCGGTAATTTTTCACTTATTTTAGCACTGCCTCGACCCGAAATCCCCCCCTTTTTGGCGTATGCCTGCGTGCCTACCACTACATTTCATCGGTCGGCCGGGCCGGAAAGGACAGCCGTGGCGTGGCTGTCCAGGTACGGTCGCCGCGGGCTGCTACGCTTACGAGGTGACCACTCACGGCCGGGCCGCCGGCGGGACAAGCGGCTCGCAAGCGCTGGGCGTGTTCGGCGGTGTCTTCACGCCGGGCGTCCTCGCCGTGCTCGGCCTCGTCTTCTTCCGGCGGCTCGGCTTCGTCGTGGGCAGCACCGGCCTGGCGGGGGGGCTCCTGATGCTCGCTCTGGCGACCGCCATTGCGCTCCTGACGAGCATCTCGCTGTCGGCGGTCGCGAGTAGCCGCAAGCTGCGCGGGACCGGCGACTGCTTCCTCCTCTCGCGGACGCTCGGGGTCGAGTTCGGGGGCGCGCTCGGCCTGGCCCTGTATCTCGCGCAGGCCACCTCGGTCGCGTTCTACTGCATCGGCTTCGGAGAGGCCGCGGTCGCGCTGTTCGGCGGGTCGGGGCTCGCCGTGCGCCTGGTGGCCGTCGGCGCCGCGTTGGCCATGTTCCAGCTGGCATACGTGGGCGCCCGGCTCGCGACCCGCGTGCAGTTCGTCGTCCTGGCAATTCTGGCGGTCGCTCTGGTGTCGTTTCTGGCCGGCGGGAGAGCGACGTGGGACCTGTCGCTGCTCCGGCAGAGCTGGTCGGCGGGCGCCGCGGCGCTCCCGTTCTGGACGGTCTTCCCCATCCTCTTCCCGGCCGTGGCCGGCTTCACACTCGGCGTCGGCACGCTGGGAGACCTGCGGAACCCGGCCCGCCTGACGCGCGGGATCTTTCCCGTGCTCGGCGCGTTCGTGGTCATCTACGGCGCCGGCATGTTCCTGCTGGCGGCGTCGGCGCCGCTCCCGAATCTGGCCACCGACCACGAGGTCCTGCCGCGCATTGCGGCCGCACCCTGGCTGGCCCACGCCGCCGTTCTGTCGGCGACGCTGACGGCGGCCCTGGCGACGCTCCTGGGGGGCGCCCGCATCCTGCAGGCGCTGGCCGGCGACCGGCTGTTCGCGCCGCTCACGTTCTTCGGCCCCGGCCACGGACCGGCGGGCCACCCGCGGCGAGCCGTGGTTCTGACCGGCCTCGTCGCGCTCGCCACGATTGCCCTGGGCGACCTCGACGCGATCGCTGCCGTCGTGTCGATGTTCCTGCTGACCTCGTACGGGCTGCTCAACTACGCCACCTACGTCGAGGCAGTCGGGGCCAGCCAGTCGCCGCGCCCCGGGTTTCGCTTCTCTAACGCGCGCGCCAGCCTGGCGGGCACCGGGTTGTGTGGGTTCGCGATGCTCATGCTGGACCCCGTGGCGAGCCTGGCGGCCGTCGGGATCCTCACGCTCGTCCACCAGTACCTGCACTGGACCGCCGTGCCGGCGCGCTGGCGCGACCGCCGGCGGGCATACCGGTTCCAGCGTGTAAAGAAGGGGCTGCGTGAGATTGCCGACCAGGCGGAAGGCGCCGCGGACTGGCAGCCGCACATCCTGGCCTTCGCCGAGACGCCCGCCCGCCGGGGGCGGCTGCTGCGCGCGGCGGGCTGGATCTCCGGGGGCTCCGGCATGGTCGGAGCGGTCCGGCTCCTGGCCGGCGCGCTCACCGGGCCCGGGGTCGACCAGGCTCGCCGGGAGGCCGAAGAGCAGCTGGCGGCCGACGCCCGGCGCGACGGTCTCGACGTCCATCCGCTGGTGGTGACGGCTGGGGAAGGGTCCCTGGACGCCGCGGCGCTGCTGCAGGCCTGGGGCGTCGGGCCCATTCGAGCCAATACCGTCATGCTCGACTGGGACGACAGTCGCGACCCGCAACGGTCGCCGGAGCTGTCGCGCCGGCACGCGCGGCTGCTGCAGAGCGCGGCCGGACTCGGCCGGCACACCGTCGTGCTGCGTGCCGCGGAGGCCGCGTGGACCACGCCGGCGCAGGCGGCGGCCGGCGGCCGGCGCATCGACGTCTGGTGGCTCGGCGACGACTCGTCGCGGTTGGCGCTGGTGCTGGCCCATCTGACGACGCGGACCGACGTGTGGGACGAGGCGGCCATCCGGCTGCTGGCGCCGGTCCCGCCGGCTGCGGCCGCAGCGGCCGCAGCCGACCTCCGCCGCCGGCTCGGCGAGCTGCGCATCGACGCGAGCATCGTCCCCGTGGACGCCGCCGAGGGCGACGGCGCGTATGCGCGCTCGCGACACGCGACGCTCGTCTTCCTGCCCGTGCGTGTCGAGGGCGCGCGCACGCTGCATGCCGGCAGCCCCGTCGACCGGCTCTTCGGCACGCTGCCCGCCACCGCGCTCGTCGCCGCGGCCGGCGCCGTGGCGCCCGGCCTGCAAGACGACGCCGGGCCGTCCGCCCCGGAGCACGAAGCCGGCTACCGCCAGGAGTCTGCGCCGTAGATACGGTGCAGACTCCGCAAGGCGCGCACGGCGCGCCTCGGCGGGAGCGGCGCGGGGCGTAGGGGTCCCCGCAAGCGGACGCCGGGGGTGCGGGGCAAAGCCCCGTCTGATTGAAGCCCGGTGCAGACTCCGCAAGGCGCGCACGGCGCGCCTCGGCGGGAGCGGCGCGGGGCGCAGGGGTCCCCGCAAGCGGACGCCGGGGGTGCGGGGCAGAGCCCCGTTTTGATTGAAGCTAGTAGCGGTAGTGGTCCGGCTTGTACGGCCCGTCGACCGGCACGCCGATGTAGTCGGCCTGCTCGGACGTCAGCGCCGACAGGCGCACCCCGAGATGGTCGAGGTGCAGGCGCGCCACCTCCTCGTCGAGCTTCTTGGGCAGCATGTAGACCTGCCTGCCGTACTCGCCGGCGTTGCGGTGCAGCGCCAGTTGCGCGAGCACCTGATTGGTGAAGGACGTGGACATCACGAAGCTCGGGTGCCCGGTGGCGCAGCCGAGGTTGAGCAGCCGCCCCTCGGCAAGGACGAGCACGCTGTGCCCGTCGGGGAACCGCCACTCGTCGTACTGCGGCTTGATCCCGATGCGCTCGATCCCCGGCACCCGCTTGATGCCGGCCATGTCGATCTCGTTGTCGAAGTGGCCGATGTTCCCCACGATCGCCTTGTCCTTCATCCGCCCCATCTGCGCCGCGGTGATGATGCCCTTGTTGCCGGTGGCGGTGATGAAGATGTCGGCGGTCTCGAGCAGGTTGTCGAGCGTGTTGACCTCGTAGCCTTCCATCGCGGCCTGCAGCGCGCAGATCGGGTCGATCTCGGTGACGACGACGCGGCAGCCCTGTCCGCGGAGCGACTGGGCGCACCCCTTGCCCACTTCCCCGTAGCCGCAGACGACCGCGACCTTGCCGCCCAGCATCACGTCCGTCGCCCGGGCGAGGCCGTCCGGCAACGAGTGCCGGCAGCCGTACACGTTGTCGAACTTGCTCTTGGTGACCGAGTCGTTGACGTTGATGGCCGGGAACAGCAGCGTCCCGTCGCGCGTCATCTCGTACAGCCTGTGGACCCCGGTCGTCGTCTCCTCGCTGACGCCCCGGATGGCCGGGCCGATCCGCTGCCACTGCCCCGGGTCGCGCTGCTGGGTGTCGCGCAACAGGTCGAGAATCACGCCCCACTCCTCCGGGTCGCGTTCGGGGTCGAAGGCCGGGAGCGCGCCGGCGCGCTCGAACTCGTACCCCTTGTGGACCAGGAGCGTGGCGTCGCCGCCGTCGTCGACGATCAGGTCGGGGCCGCGGCCGTCGGGCCAGACCAACGCCTCGCTCGTGCACCACCAGTACTCGGGGAGCGTCTCGCCCTTCCACGCGAAGACCGGAATGCCGCATGGCACGCCGGTCGTGCCCCCGGTCTCGGGACGACCGACCGCGACCGCCGCCGCCGCGTGGTCCTGCGTCGAAAAGATGTTGCAGGACGCCCAGCGCACGTCGGCGCCGAGCTCCGCGAGCGTCTCGATCAGCACGGCGGTCTGCACGGTCATGTGCAGGCTCCCCATCACCCGCGCGCCCGCCAGCGGCCGCTCGCCCGCGTGACGGCCGCGCAGCGCCAGCAACCCGGGCATCTCCTGCTCGGCCAGCCTGATCTCGTTGCGGCCGCGCGCGGCCACGGCGAGATCCGCGACCTTGTAGGGCAGGCGGCCGGCCCGGGTGGCTTCCTCGAACGGATGGATCTTCTCGACCAGCGTCGAACTCATGAAGTCTCCTCTCAGCGTGCGGCGCGCCGGACGCGACGCGACGACGACCGGCGGCGCTTGGGCGCCTGGCCGTCCGGCTCGCCCGCCGGCGCGGCGGACGCCTGCGTCTCGCGGACCATCGGAGGAGGTGCGTGCAGCGTCTCCTGATAATAGTCGTCGACGAGCATGGCGATGAGCGCCGATTCGTCCTCGTTCTCGGCCAGGCTGCGCGCCAGGGGAACGAACCGCTCGCTGCGCTCGGCCCGGAGCCGGTCGCGCCCGCGCACCCGCGCCTCGAGGAGCGTCGTGACCCGCTCGGCGACCACCGCCTGGACGGCGGCATCGGTGGGCGCCGCGCGCTGCTGGAACTCGATGGCGTAGCGCTTGGCGATGGCGTCGAGCGTGAGCGTCTCCGCTTCGGTCACCAGCGAGAGGGCCACGCCTGCGGCCCCGGCGCGGCCCGTCCGGCCGGCGCGATGAATGTATCCCTCCGGATCCTCGGGCGGCTCGTACTGGATGACGTGGGACAACTGGGGAATGTCGAGGCCGCGAGCCGCGACGTCGGTGGCGACGAGAAACCTGAGGCTGCCCTTGCGAACCCGGGCGAGGATGCGCTCGCGATCCGCCTGCGAGCGATCCGCGCTCAGCTCGTCGGCATCGTAGCCGAACCGCTGCAGCACGACGGTGACGTAGTGCACGGCCGCCTTCGTGTTGCAGAAGATGATGGCGGACGCCGGGTTCTCGAGCTCGATGATCCGCACGAGACTCCGGTCCTTGTCCATCGCGGGGACGACGTAGAACTCATGCTCGGTCTCGGTGACGTGCACGTGGTCGCCGCTGAGCGACAGGAACTCGGGGACGCGGAGAAACTCCTGCGCGGTGCGCATCACGAAGGCCGGAAACGTGGCCGAGAACATGCTGTTGTGGAGCGTGTCGAGCGTCGCCGACGGCACGTGCCGCTGGACCTCCTGCATGTCCGGATAGAAACCCATCGAGAGCATGCGGTCGGCTTCGTCGAAGACGCGCATCTGCAGCGCGTCGAGCGACAGCGTGCCGCGCAGCAGGTGGTCGAGCACGCGCCCGGGCGTGCCGACCACAATCTGGGCCCCGCCCCTGAACGCATCGATCTGCGGGCCGTAGCCCACGCCCCCGTAGACGGCGATCGTCCGCAGCCCGCTGTCCTGGCAGAGGGTCTCGGTGACCTGGCAGACCTGTTTGGCCAGCTCGCGCGTCGGCACCAGGACGAGCGCCTGGCACTGCGCGCGGTCCGCCTCGAGCCGCTCGATCATCGGGAGGACGAACGCCCCGGTCTTGCCGCTGCCGGTCCGCGCCTGAATCATCACCTCGCGGCCGGCCAGCAGGTACGGAATCGCCCTGGCCTGCACCGGCATCAGGCTGGTCCACCCCGCGCGGGCGGCACCGCGACGCAACGGCTCGGGCAACTGGGCGAGGGTGAGCTCCGGAAGCTCGGGAGTCTCGCTGGTCAGGGAATCGGTGGGCTCGTTCAACGTCTTCGCTGCCTGATTCTACGACACTGCGCACCGCGCGGGGTAGTCGCTGCCCGCGCGCTTGCAGTATGCTGTGGGTCTCTCGGGACCAGATTGGGAGTCTGCGCCGTAGAACCGCGCAGACTCCGCAAGGCGCGCACAGCGCGCCTCGGCGGGAGCGGCGCGGGGCGAAGGGCCCCCGCAAGCGGACGCCGGGGGTTCGGGGCGCAGCCCCGTCTGATTGAAGCAGCTAGCGGGAGGTTCGCAACCGATGGCGCGTAGCAAGTATCGCCCTGCGTGGATTCTGTTGGCGCTGCTCGCGTGCGGCACAGCGGGGCTGTCGGCGCAGGAGGACCGGACCGTCGAGTGGCGCTCGTACGCCGCCGACGCGGCCAGCACCTTCTATTCGCCGGCGGATCAGATCGACGCCGACAACTTCGACGACCTGGAGGTCGCCTGGCGGTTCTCGACCCGCAACTTCGGGCCCCGGCCGGAAGCCAACCTGCAGTCGACCCCGCTCATGATCGGGCGGGTGCTGTACAGCACGGTCGGCTCGCGGCGGGACGTCGTGGCCCTGGACGCGACCACCGGCGAACTGCTGTGGATGCATCGGATCGCCGAGGGCGAGCGCGGCGAGGCGGCGCCGCGGCGTCTCTCGGGCCGCGGTCTGACGTACTGGGACGACGGCGCGGAGGGACAGATCTTCTACGTCACGCCGGGGTACCGCCTGGTCGCGCTCGACGCCGCGACAGGCCAGCGGGTGAGCACCTTCGGAACGGACGGCATCGTCGACCTGAAGCTGGAGTTCGATCAGGACATCGATCTCGTCACCGGCGAGGTCGGGCTCCACGCCGCGCCGGTGGTGGCCGGCAACACGATTGTCATCGGAGCCGCCCACCGGCCGGGGACCGCCCCGCGGTCGCGGGCCAACGTGAAGGGCCACGTGCGCGGCTACGACACCCGCACCGGGGCGCGGAAGTGGATCTTCCACACCATCCCGGACGCGGACGAGTTCGGCAACGACACCTGGCTGAACGATTCGTGGCAGTACACCGGCAACACCGGCGTGTGGGCGCAGATCAGCATCGATCCGGAGCTGAACATCGCCTACCTGCCGACCGAGACGCCGACCGGCGACTACTACGGCGGGCACCGGCTCGGCGACAACCTGTTCGCGAACAGCCTGGTCGCCGTCGATCTCGACACGGGCGAGCGCATCTGGCACTTCCAGATCTCGCACCACGAGGTGTGGGACTGGGACCTGCCCGCCGCCCCGATTCTGGCCGACATCACCGTGGACGGCCGGGACATCAAGGCCGTCGCGCTGCCGACCAAGCAGGCCTGGATCTTCGTCTTCGACCGGGAGACGGGCGAGCCCGTCTGGCCGATCGAGGAACGCCCGGTCGCCCAGTCCGACGTGCCGGGCGAACTGCTTTCACCGACCCAGCCGTTTCCGACCAGGCCGCCGGCCCTCGACCGTCAGGGCATCGGCATCGACGACCTGATCGACTTCACGCCCGAGCTGCGGGCGGCGGCCGAGGAAGTCGCCAGCCGCTACACCCTGGGCCCGATCTACACCCCGCCGACGGTTGCCGACCCGCGGGGCACAGGCAACTACGGCACGCTGATCGTGCCGGCGGCCACCGGCGGCGTGAACTGGCCGGGCGGCGCACTCGACCCCGAAACCGGCATTTTCTATCAGTACACGAAGGCGGAGGTCACCGCGCTGCGGATGATCAACGATGCGGAGCGGTCGGACATGGACTACGTCAGCAGCCGCCGCCTCCCGGGCGTCAGCCCGGCGGATCTCCAGCTCACGGTCGAGGGCCTGCCGCTGCTCAAGCCGCCGTGGGGGCGCATCTCGGCGGTCGACCTGAACACGGGCGAGATCGTCTGGCAGATCCCGCACGGCGAGACCCCCGACAACGTCCGGAACCACCCGCAGCTGCAAGGGCTGGACATCCCGCGCACCGGGCGGGTCGGACGCATCGGGACGCTGGTGACGAAGAACCTGGTCGTGGCCGGCGAAGGCGGCGTCTTCACGACGCCGGAAGGGGCGAACGGCGCCATGCTGCGGGCCTACGACAAGGCGACCGGCGCCGAGGTGGGCGCGGTCTTCATGCCGGCCGCGCAGACCGGCACGCCGATGACCTACATGGTGGACGGCACGCAGTACATCGTGCTGGCCATCGGCGGCGGCGGCCGGGACGCGGAGCTGCTGGCGTTCAGACTCCCCGGCTAGCCGGGGGCGCCCTGCCCCGCCCAGGTCTACGTCCGCAGGGGCGGCACCGGCGCGCCGGCCGCAACGAACCGGAGCGCCAGGCCGTTGTTGCAGTACCGCTGGCCGGTCGGAGGCGGGCCGTCCCGGAAAACGTGTCCCTGGTGGCCACCGCACCGGATGCAGTGGTACTCGGTGCGCGGCAGAATCAGCTTGTAGTCGGTCTGCGTCCCCACCCGCCCGTCGATCGACTGGAAGAAGCTGGGCCAGCCCGTGCCGCTCTCGTACTTCGCCGCCGACTCGAACAACGGCAGGTGGCAGGCGGCGCAGATGAAGGTGCCCGCGCGGTGCTCGTGATTGAGCGCGCTGGTGCCGGCCCGCTCGGTGGCATGCTTGAACAGGATCGAGTACGCCTCCGCCGGCAGCAGCTCCTGCCATTCGCTCAGCGGCTTCTCCAGCCTGGCGATCTCTTCCCTGGCGATCTCTTCGGACATCTCCGACTCCCCGGACCGCGCCGGGCGCGGCCCGGCATCAGTGTAGCATCGCAGCCGACCAGCGACGCCGGCAACGACAGCCGGCGCGGCCCGGAAGAAGACGACCGACTCCACGATGGCACGCGTACGTGTGCCCTTCACCAACACGTCATGAGTCCGGCGCCGTTCACGTGCGGCGCCGCGCTCCCTTCAGCCTTACGGCGGGCAGCTTCTTCAGCCGCTGGTGGACAGGATCGACTTCGATGCCTGCGGACTCCAGAGCAGTGACCCCGAGGAGCGGCTCGGCATCCGGTTCACCGAAGATGATCGTGCCGGCGACGACGTCGCCCATGAACGGTGGCGGTGACGTGCGTGGCTGTCGCCGCCGGTTGACCGTCCGGTGGCACGCCGCCTGTCCCGTTGGTTATGGCAACGTGAATGTCACCAGCATGTTGCTGCCGGTCGGCGCCTCCATCTCCGGCGCGTAGGTCTGCAGCCGGTTGCCGACGCCGCCCACCGGCACCGTCAGATACTGCCGGCCGTCGACGGCGTAGGTCACCGGATAGCCGCTGATCTGGCTGCCCAGGATCGTCTCCCAGAGCACGTCGCCCGTCTCCGCGTCGAAGGCCCGCAGCCGCCGGTTGGAATCGCCGAAGAAGACCACGTTCCCCGCCGTCGCCAGTGTCGAGCCGGCGTTCGGGGCCCGCTGGCTGTAGCGCCATACCTCGCGGCCCGTCGAGATGTCGAGCGCCCGCACCTCGGTCAGGTCGCCGTCGGGCCCGATGTCCGGGTCGGGAATCGTGAACCGCGGGCTGGCCCCGGTGATCGTGCGCGAGTTAGTCGTCTGGTTCAGGCAGGAGCGGTTGATCGGGACGTAGAGCATCCCGGTCAGCGGGCTGTACGACCACGACCACCAGCCCTTCACGTTGTGGCCGCAGATGATGAACTGGTCGCCCTCCTCGCGCGCCACCAGGTCCATGTTGATGTAGGTCGTCCCGGTCTCCACGTCGACGTCCGAGATCACGAACCGCTCGGTGCTGTCGAACGGGAACGGGTCGGCCCAGAGGAACTCGCCGGTCTCGCGGTCGTTGACGAACAGGCCGCCCGGCTCGCCCATGACCACGACCACCTTGCGCTCCTCCGCCGTGCCGGTGAGCTTCGGATTGATCCAGCGCACCGCCTCCGGGTCCGGATCGACCACCGTGTCGATGAGCGTGCGCTCCTGCACGAAGTCCTGATCCCAGTCGTCGCACGGCAGGTACTGGTAGTACCAGTCGACGGCGCCGGTGTCGGCGTTCATCGCGATGGTCGAGTTGGAGTACAGCTCGCACGGCGAGCGGTCGCCGACGTCCCACGTTCCGCGCCGGACGAGCCGGGGAAAGGGCAGCGGTACCGCCACGCCCCAGAACACGCGGTTCAGCGCCGGGTCGTAGCTGCCGGGGAGGCCCCACGGGGAGGTGTGGACCCGGCGGGCGGTGGGCAGCGTGCCCCAGGTCTCGCCGCCCGGATCGTCGGCCCCGGCCGCCGTATAGGTCCGCCAGCGCTCGGTTCCGGAGTCCGTGTCGTGGGCGGCCACGAAGCAGCGCGCCTCCCGGCTGGAGGAGCTGCAGGTGCGTCCGCTGACCACGTTGCCGTTGATGATCATCGCGCCGGAGGAATGGCTGATTCCCTCGCGGAAGTCCGCCGTGCGCGACTCCCAGGCCTGCTCGCCGGTGCGGGCGTCGACCGCGATGATGTGCGCGTCCGCGGTCAGGTGATACACGTGGTTGCCGTACAGCGCCAGGTGGCGCGTGCGCCCGCCGACCCGCGCGTACTGGCGCAGGTCGTCCGGCAGCTCGCGCGCAAAGTCCCAGATCAGGTCGCCGGTGGTGGCGTCCAGCGCCTGCAGGTGATCGGAACCGGGGTTGGCGATGTACATCACGCCGTCGTAGACCAGCGGCCGGATTTCCTGGTCCCCCTCGTCCATCGCGCGCATCCAGGCGAGCCGGAGCCGGCCGACGTTCTCGCGTGTGATCCGATCGAGCGGGCTGAAGGCCTGAAAGTCGTAGGTGCGGTGCGCCATCAGCCAGTCCGCCGGATCCGGGTCGCGAAGCATCTCGTCCGTGATCGGCACGAACGCCTGTGCCTGGCCGGCGGCGGCCAGCTCGACGTCCACGCGGGGTCCGGCCGGACCGCTCCCGGACAGCCACAGCAGCACGACAACGCCGCCCGCACACGCCGGGGTCAGTGTCTTCAGCATGTCGTTCCTTTCCGATCCGAGTTCACGGCCGCGGTCGATGGTGCGTGTCTGCCCGCGAGGTCTCATGATGCCGTACTCCGGGTGGTTGGGCGGCACGCGATCGGGCGACAGGACGCCGCCCGGCACGTCGGGGCCTCGCAATCGGCGGCATCATCGGTCGGCGGCCGCGCCGGGCAGCGGCGAACGAGGCCGCAGGCGGCGGCTGCTATGATTCGAATGGTGCCTACAGCCGGCAAGGGTGGAATCGAGCAGGCTCCCAAGCCGCTCCGGAGGGCGCGGGCGCGGCAGGAGTCCGAGCCGGACCTGACGGACACGCACTTCTACATCAACCGCGAGCTCAGCTGGCTCGAGTTCAATCAGCGCGTCCTGCTCCAGGCGCTCGACGCGACCCACCCGCTGCTGGAGCGCGTGAAGTTCCTGTCGATCGTCGCCACGAACCTCGACGAGTTCTTCATGGTGCGCGTCGCCACCCTGCTGCGCAAGTTCCGGGCCGCTTCCGGAGACGTATCGCCCGACGGGCTCGACACCGGGCAGCAGCTCGACGCCATCCGCGAGCGCGCGGCGCAGATGATGCGCGACATGTCCAGCTGCTGGACGACGGTGCTGCAGCCGGCCCTGGCGGAGCACGACATCCGGTTCCTCGAGCGCACCGCCTACAAGGATGCCGTTCGTGACTACCTGCGGACGTACTTCCGCAAGAACGTACATCCGGTGCTCACGCCCCTGGCGTTCGATCCCGGCCACCCGTTTCCGTACATCTCCAACCTGAGCATGAATCTCGCTGTCGTGGTGAGCCACGGGGGGCGCACCCGGTTCGCCCGCGTCAAGCTCCCGGATGTGCTCCCGCGGTTCATCCCGCTGCCCGCGCAGCTCGCAGGCTGCCCGGGGGACATGTTCGTCTTCCTCGAGGACGTGGTCCGGGAGCAGATCGGCATGCTGTTTCCCGGCGCCACGCTGCGGGGCGCCCATCTGTTCCGCATCGTGCGCGACACGGACATGGTGATCCAGGAGGACGAGGCGGACGACCTGCTCGAATCGGTCGACCGGACGCTGAAGGAGCTGCGCTACGGCGCCCTGTCGCAGCTCGTCGTCGAGGCGACCATGCCCGACCGCGTGCTCAACATCCTGCTCGAGAACTTCGAGATCGAGGAGAGCGTGGTCGAGCGCACGTCCTCGCGGATGGGATACGGCCACTGGCTGGCCCTGACACGCCTGCTCCATCGCCCGAAGCTGAAGGACGCGCCGTTCCTGCCGCGCGGCCTCTGGTCGAACGCCGATCGCGACGCGATCTTCGACGAGGTCCGCGAGCGCGACCACCTGGTGCACCACCCGTTCGATTCCTTCGCGTCGGTGGAAGCGTTCCTGCGCGCGGCGGTCGAGGATCCGCAGGTCATCGCCATCAAGATGACGCTCTACCGCATCGGGTCGAACTCGCCGCTGGTCGACCTGCTGATCGAGGCGGCCGAGGCCGGCAAGCAGGTGGCCGTGCTCGTCGAGCTCAAGGCCCGCTTCGACGAGCGGAACAACATCGTGTGGGCGCACCGGATGGAGTCGGCCGGGATCCACGTGGTCTACGGCCTGGTCAATCTCAAGACCCACTGCAAGCTGTGCCTCGTCGTGCGCAAGGAGAGCGACGGCATCGTGCGCTATGCGCACGTCGGCACCGGCAACTACAACGGGGTGACGGCGAACGTGTACACCGACTTCGGGCTGTTCACGGCCAACCCGGCGGTCGTCGAGGAAGTCAGCGAGGTGTTCAACTACCTCACGGGATACTCGAACAAGCAGGACTACCGCGAGCTGCTCGTCGCCCCGCTCAATCTGCGCGCCGCGTTCACGGCCATGGTGGAGCGCGAGGCCGAGCACGCACGCGCCGGCCGCGCCGCCCGGATCATCATCAAGAACAACTCGGTCGCGGACCCCGACATGATCCGGGTCCTGTACAGCGCGTCGCGGGCCGGCGTGCGGATCGACCTGATCGTGCGCGGCGTGTGCTGCCTGCGCCCCGGCATTCCCGGCGTGAGCGACAACATCCGCGTCCGGTCCATCGTCGGGCGCTTCCTCGAGCACTCCCGTCTCTACTACTTCGAGAACGGCGGCAGCCCGGATCTGCTCTTCGGCAGCGGGGACCTCATGGAGCGCAACCTGGACCGCCGGGTCGAGGTGCTGTGCTTCGTCCGCGACCCCGCGCTCCGCAACGACCTGCGCGACAACGTGCTGGGGACGCTGCTCGCGGACAACAGCCGTTCCATGGAGCTGACCACAAACGGCAGCTACCACGCGGTCGAGAAGCTACCGGGCGACCCGGCGGTCGACGCCCAGGCCGAGCTGCTCCCCCGGCACGTTGCCGCCGACAGCTAGGAGTCTGCGCCGTACAACGGTGCAGACTCCGCAAGGCGCGCACGGCGCGCCTCGGCGGGAGCGGCGCGGGGCGATGGGGTCCCCGCAAGCGGACGCCGGGGGTGCGGGGCAAAGCCCCGTCTGATTGAAGCCTGCCTGCACGATTGACATCTCCCGACGCGCGGTATCTACTGGGGGCAACGAAGGAGGCCCGCATGAGCATGAGAGTCGTCGCACCCATCTGTACGCTCGTTGCGGTGGCACTGCTGGTTCTGACGCCGGTCGTCGCGGCCGCTCAGGACGAGACGTTCACACCCAAGCGCACCCCCTGGGGCGACCCCGACCTGCGCGGCCACTGGCTGCCGGGAACGGCCGCGCCGATGGAGACCCCCAGCAGCGGCGAGGCCTGGGTCAGGCCGCCCGAGGAGCGCGAGCTCGGCCCCCGCTTCCGGTTCTTCCCGGGCCATTCCGATGCCCCGGACATCACGCGCCAGGAACGGACGATGGTCGTGGACCCGCCCGACGGCAAGATCCCGCTCCAGGCCTGGGCCGCGGAGAGGCGCGAGGAGATCATGGCGCGGCGCGACGAGCTCGAGTTCCTCGATCCGCGCGTCAAGTGCCTGCCGGCGGCCGTGCCGCGCGGCAATCTCCCGGTGGGCTACAACACCTATCAGTTCCTGCAGACGCCGGACGCCGTCATTCTGCTCTACGAGTGGAATCACCTGTTCCGCTACATCCCGCTCGGCGACAGCCCGCACGTGGCATCCGACGTCCGCCTCGGCATGGGCGATTCGCGCGGCCGCTGGGAGGGCGATACGCTCGTCGTCGACGTCACCAACTTCACTGAGAACACCTGGGTGGTCGGACACGGGGCGCCCGCGGAGAACGCGCCGGCCAGCACGTTCACCTCCGGCCACGGCGTGTTCCACAGCGACGAGCTGCGCGTCGTCGAGCGCTTCACGCTGCTCGACGAGGACACGATCAACTACGAGGCCACCATCACCGACCCGAAGGTGTTCACGCGGCCGTGGACCATCTCGTACAACGCCTTCATGCGCGGGGAGGAAGGTCATATCCTGTACGAGTACGCGTGCCACGAGGGCAACGCCCGCAACCTCCGGCTGATGACGGGCACGGAGACCGAGGCGCGGGTGGCGCTCGAGCACGTCGTCAAGGTAGGCAAGTAGGAGGGACGAGAACGATGCGTACTACCATCACTATTGCGATCCTCGGCCTGGGTCTGCTGCTGGCTCCCCCGCCGGCGGTTGCGCATCATGCGTTCTCTGCCGAGTTCGACGCCGACCGGCCGATGCAGCTGCTCGGCACCGTCACCCGCACCGAGTGGATCAATCCGCACTCGTGGATCCACATCGATGTCGAGGACGAGGACGGCAACGTCGAGAGCTGGGCCATCGAGTGCGGGGCGCCCAACGCCCTGATCCGGCGCGGCCTCAACAAGAACTCGGTCCCCACCGGCACCGTGCTCGTCGTCGACGGCTTCGGGGCCAAGGACGGTTCGAATACCGCCAACGCCCGCGACATCACGCTGCCCGACGGGTCGCAGTTCTACGTCGGCTCGTCCGGCACCGGCGCGCCCGGCCAGCCGTAAGAGCGCCTTCCGTCCCCACCCCGTGTCCGCTGCGGGGTGGGGACGCTAGGGCTCCGGCTCCGGCTCCGGCCTCCGGGCCGGCTACAGCTAGAACCTGAACAGGCGGTTGACCTTGACGATCAACGCCCGGTTCTCCAGCTCCGGAAACCGCCGGCGCAGCGCCGTGTCGCGCTGCTCGTTGTAGACCACGAACAGCTCGCTCCCGGGCTGGTACTCCCACCGCAGGCGGACGTTCGCAGCCGCCGTGTTGCTCGCGGAGTCGTACTGCAGCAGCGCACTCGTGAACATCCTGGGGGTGACCGTATAGACCAGCCGCGATCCCACGAGGTGGGTCGTGAACGCTCCCTCCCGCAGATCGACCCAGTTCACAGAGTACGTCGGCTCGACGGCAAACTGCGGCGTGAACGCCAGACGCCCCTGGGTGACGGTGAGCGCGGTCTTGTGGCCGCTGTAGAACGTGCCGTGCTCGACGAGCGCGCTGCCGGACACCGGCCGCTGCTGGCCGAACGTGAAGCGGGTGCGCACGGCGCTGAAGTCGTAGCCGCCGACCGGCAGCACGACGCCGCGCGCGATGGGGAAGGGCTCGGGCAGATACTCGTAGATGCGCGTGTAGATGAACCGGAATCGATCGCCGTTCTCGAACTCGATGCCGAATTCGGCATCGGTCTCCCGTGTCTCCGGCCGACCGGCCATGTTCTCGAAGTAGTCGACCGACCCGCTCCATGACAGCTTGCGGATCGGCTCGACACCCGGCAGCCGCGGGCTGAACCGCAACCGCCCGGCGCTCTTGCGCATGTCGTCGCGCCGCACGAAGCCGACCTCCGGGTTGAAGTCGTCGCCGACGACGAGCTGCTCCAGGGTCACGCCGTAGCGGTCCCCGTTGTAGTCGAGGTAGGCGCGATAGCTGGACCCGTCGCCCGCCGGCCGCCCGCTGCGCGTTCCTGCCCAGTAGGTATCGATCGAGAGCCGGTTCTCGAAGAACGAGAAGGCGCCGTCGGCGCCGAACGCGGCGTTCGCGCCGGTTCCGTCGAGCGCCACTGACCGGCCGGTGACGAGCACGCCGACGCTGCTCTGCCGCAGCACGTCGCGCTTCAGCCGGACCACCGAGAAGCCGGTCGGCCGCACCCCGGACACGGCTTCCTCGCCGGTCCGGATGTGCAGCAGCCCCAGATCGAAGCCTCCGATCCGGCCCGTCATCCTCCCCCCGGCCTCGATCGGCACCTCACGGCTGCCCTGCAGGCCGATACGCCGGCTGTAGAACAGAATCGGCGTGTCGCCGCCGCTGCCGCCGCCACCGAATTCGAAGGTACGGCGGTTCTCGAGAAAGAACTCGCGCTTCTCGGGGAAGAACAGGCTGAAGCGGGTCAGGTTCACCTGCAGCTCGTCCGCCTCGACCTGCGCGAAGTCGGTGTTGTACGTGAAGTCGGCCGTCAGGTTCTGGGTCAGCCCGTACTTGACGTCGAGCCCGATGTCGCCGCCGGGCTGATTCACGATGGGCATAGGCGCGGCGGCGTCGGTGGTCAGGTCCGCGATGGCGTACGGCTTGATCTCGAGGTTCCGGGCCCCGGGCGGCACTTCGAGGCCGACCAGCGGCGCCGTCAACGCCGGCCGCAGCCCCAGGCGTCCCACACCGGCCGAGACCGGCGACAGATACGAGAACTCGTTCTTCCAGACGTTCGTGCGGCGGATGTTGAAGCCCCAGACCTGGATCGGCCCCGGGCGGTACCGCAGCGACTTGAACGGCACCGCCGCCTCGATGATCCAGCCGCCCTCGAAGCGGCCGACGCCCAGATCCCAGATCGGATTCCAGTCGAAATTCGTCTGTCCCTCGTTGCTCGACTCCCCGTCGAGCCGGCCGCCGATCGGGTTCACCTCGAAGAAGAACCCGGTCCGCCGGTCGAAGAACGTATCGAAGCTCCACGCAAGGTTGTCGTTGCGGCCGATGTTGGTGTTGTCGCGCCGCATCTCGCTGAACATCATGCGGTCGGGACGGCTCTCCCAGCAGCGCGCCACCACGTACACGTTGTCGGCGTCGAACAGGATCCAGACCTCGGTCCGCTCGGATGCCGGCAGGCCCTCGGCCGGCTCGGTCTGCACGAAGTCCGTCATCGCCGGGACCGCGGCGTACACGCCCTCGTCGAGCCGTCCGTCAATCCGGAGCGGGGCCGCGAGCCGGACGGCCCGCATCGTGACCCGCCCCGCGGCATCCCGGGCGATGACCGCCGGCGGGACGGGCGGCGGCGGCCCGTCGATGGTTGCCAGCAGATCGATGCCGAGCCCCGCGCGGCCGGTGTCGCGCTGGGCGCCCGCGGGCGTCGCGGGCGCCAGCACGAGCACGGCAAGGAGCACCGCTCGGGTACGCAAGCCCAGCAGTTTAGCAGTCCCGCCGGCCCGCCGACCCCGGGCCGGAGGCGGCGCGCAGATGGTATGCTGCGCGGTGCAAGGAGGAGCGCACATGAAATGGACGACGCTGATCGGGGCGTCTTTGCTTGCATTCGCGACGGTGGCCTGCGGCGGTCCGGCCGACGAGCCCATGCCCGAGCCGGAGGCGGAGGCGTCCGGCCCCAGCTACCCGCTGTTCGAGCTGGATCCGAACTGGCCCGCTCTCCCGAACGACTGGGTCACCGGCGAGGTCTCCTCGGTGACGGTCGACCGGCGTGACCATATCTGGGTGCTGCACCGCCCGCACACGGTGCCGGAGGAGAACCGGGAGAACGCGGCGCCGCCCATCCTCGAGTTCGACGACACGGGCGCGTTCGTCAATGCCTGGGGCGGTCAGGCCGAGGGGTACGACTGGCCCTGGAACGAGCACGGCCTGTTCGTGGATCACAACGGGCACGTCTGGATCGGCGGGAACAACCCGACCGGCCGCACCCCGCCGTCGGAAGTGGAAGACAACATGCTGCTGAAGTTCACCAACACCGGGGAGCTGCTGCTGCAGATCGGGGGGCGGGATCTGGGCACCAACAACCTCACCACCGACAGCCTCCGCAAGTCGGCGGAGATGTTCGTCTACGAGCCGACGAACGAGGTGTTCGTGGCCGACGGGTACGGCAACCGCCGGGTCATCGTGTTCGATGCGGACACCGGCGAGTTCAAGCGCATGTGGGCCGCCTTCGGCCAGGAGCCGAGCGACACGGAGCCGGAGGCCGATCCAAACGACCCGAACGGCCCGCCCTGGTTCGGCACGGTGCACGCCATCGAGGTGTCTAACGACGGCCTCGTCTACGTGGGCGACCGCAACAACAGCCGGATCCAGATCTTCGACCTCGAGGGCACCTACCAGCGCCAGGTGTTCGTGAATCAGTTCGAGGGGCGCTCGCTGACCTGCGCCGGCATCGCGTTCTCGCCGGATCCGGAGCAGCAGTACATGTACGTGGCCGACCAGGCTAACCTGCACGTCCACGTGCTCGACCGCCAGACGCTCGAGGTGCTCGATTCGTGGGGCGAGTTGGGCGCCGAGCCGGGCAACTTCGACGCGCTGCACCACCTCGCAGTCGACAGCAAGGGCAACCTCTATACGGCGGAGGCCCAGCGCAACCACCGCGCGCAGCGGTTCCTCTTCGCGGGCATGTCGCAGTAGCCGGCGCCCGCCGGCGCGCCAGGAGTCTGCGTCGCGGACGGCGCGGACTCCTGGAAGATTGGTCGGGGCTCAGCGCGCGCTCGGGGCGGCGGCTCGGCGTCTGAGGATGATCCAGTGCGGGCACTTGGCGGTGTCCGCGTAGAGCCGCTCGCAATCGTCGCACCGCACGCACTCGGTCATGACGATCTGCGGGCCGCGAATGGCCCCCCACTCGCAGGTCTTCTCGCAGATCTTGCAGGTGTTGCACTCGGACCAGCGCTTGATCCGGAACACGGTCAGCTTCGAGATGAGCCCCAGGAAGGCGCCGACGGGGCACAGGAAGCGGCAGTACAGGTTCCGGACGAAGACCGTGGCGACGAGCAGCACGGCGAGCCCCACCCACATGCCGATCGAGGCCCGGCGGGTGAACATCCAGAACGGCTCGACGAAGCGGTACGCCGCGATGTCCGAGGTCAGGAAGAAGTAGAGCAGCGTGGCGCCGAGGAGCCCGAACTTCACCAGCGCCGCGCGCCGCTCGAGCCACGCCGGCACCTCGACGCGCAGCCGGGCGGGGACGATCCGGTCCATGAGCTGCGTCAGCGCTCCGAACGCGCAGACGCGCCCGCAGTACAGCCGGCCCCATAGCACCGTCGTCACCAGCGTGAAGCCGGCGAACAGGTACCATGCGAGGCTGTACTTGAAGACCGGCAGGTTGCCGGCCAGCAGCCCGTAGACATTCACCACCGAGATGAGCTGACTCTTCGTGAATCCCAGATAGGCGATCGCGGCAGCGAGCGTGACGTACTTCAGCGCCACGCTCTTGCGGAAGAAGCTCACCAGGGCCAGGGCGGCGAAGGCCGTGAACAGCATGAGGTCCGTGGCCTGATCGCGCAGCAGCGTACCCCAGGTCTCCGGCTCCTCCAGCTCGTCCTCGAACCCCCACGGGTCGGCCTCCGGCTCGGGCTGGGCAAGCGCGGCCGCGGGGAGGGCCGTCGCCGCGGCGAGCAGCACGGCGACCGCGAAGGCCCGCCGCATCAGCGCCGCGCCTCCGGCGGCGTGATCAGGCGCCTGGCGAGCCGGCGCGAGCCATTGCGCACGGCCCGCGTTGCGCTCGTCACCGTCAGGGTGGCGGTCGAGACGGCGTCGATGTCGCTGCCGACCCGGAAGGGATCGCGAATGCTCTTGCGGACGAACTGGGCGGCGAACCGCGGCAGGTCGATGGAGAAGTAGCCGTACGGCTCGAAGTGATCGGCGACGACGATGCCGGTCAGGACGCCATCCGTGTCGACGCCGGTCAGGATCTTGATCGGCCCGTCGTAGCCGCGTTCGAGCGGCTCGAGCTCGGTGGTCCAGAAGGCGTAGCCGATCAGCGTACGGCGGCCTCCCGGCCCCCCGGCGTACGCCTTGAAGTGCGGCGGCTGACCCTCCTTCGACGAGAACGAGGTGGCCGCCGGAAACAACTCGTCGAGTTGCCGCTGCAGGTCAGGGTCGACCGTCAACTGTCCCGCCGCGGCCCCGGCCGCCAGCAGCGCCAGCGTGAATACCATCACCTTCATTCGTACATGTACTCCAGGACGCCGATTATGCTGCGGGCCGCTCACGCGGTCAAACTGCCCGGGGGCCGGCGCGCGGGCCGTATAATAGGCCCCCGACCAACAGGAGGGCCTATGTCACCGATTCGGCAGGTCGCGGCCTGGGCGGCGCTCGGCTGGTGCCTGGCAGGTCCCGCGGCGGCCGCGGCGCAGGACGACCGCCTGGCCGCCGCCGGCAGCCTCGACTGCTCGTTCACGCTGATCGCCACCGGCACGTGGACCGAAGGCGAACCCGAGGCGGATCTGGACTCGTCGACGCTGTCCTTTCGCTTCGAGGCCATCGACACGGCCGGCGCCACCGCCGAGGTGATCGGCCCGTTCGGCCCGTCGCACATCATCACGCGGCTGACCGGCGACTACCTCCACTTCCTGCAGATGTTCAGCTCGGGTCCGCTGTACACGACCACGATCTTCGACCGCGAGACGGAAGACGACAGGCTCATGGCCGTGCACACGCGGCACGAGTACACCGACGTCTCGCTGATCGGCTTCACGTCGCGGCCCGAGCAGTACTACGGCGACTGCGCGGTCGGCCGCTGACATGCCGCCCGCCCGCCATCAGAAGATGGCGAGCGGGTTCACCGGCGAGCCGGTGCCGCCCGGGACGCGCAGCGGCGCGATCACCAGCATGAAGTCCCACTGCTCGAGCCGCGCCGCCGTCTCGGCCGCCGCCTCGAGGTCCAGGTTGTCGAGCAGGTTCATGCCGCGCGCCACGATGGCGTAGCGGTGGATCGGATTGAAGCCCAGGCCCGGCACCGTGTCGGGCGCCTCGTGCACCGAGTCGGCGCCCAGCAGCGCGATGTCGCGCTCGGCCATCCACGGCATCACCGACGCATCCCACCCGGACATGGCGCCGCCGGCTCCCATGGCCGCACGCCGCGCCCAGCGGCCGGTGCGCAGCAGCAGCGCGTCGCCGGAGCCGATGCTGACGCCCGCCTGCTCCTCCCAGGCCTCGATGTCTTCCACGTACAGCTTCGTGCCCGGCTCGAGGTACGGGACCCCCTTCAGCCGCGGCATGTCCACCAGGACCCCTTTCGTGACGAGGCCGTCCCGCATGCCGGCGGTGTCCATCACGGAGCAGCCGTCATCGGTGACGACGTCGCGGTAGTCGTGCCCGTTGTACAGCTTGTCGTTGTAGAAGACGTGGCACAGACCGTCGAGGTGGGAGTACTGGATGCCGTGGAAGTACACCTCGATGCGATCACCCGAATTCTGGCCCTCGTGGTTGATGCTCATCTGGAGCTGATACGGCTCGCGGACATCCGCGGCCTCCTCGGAGAGGAAATCGTGCGCGAGCGACACGGTGGTCCCGCTCCGCACGAGCCCCGCCGCTTCCTTGCGCTTCGCGGGCGTCATCAGGTTGACGGCGCCCAGCTCGTCGTCCTCGCCCCAGCGCCCCCAGTTCGACAGCTCCTCCATCCACGCCTCGAACTGCTCGACGGTGATGGGCGTCCGATCCTCGGATTGCGAGAGCGAGATTACGGCGAACCCCGGGAGCGTGATCCCGAGGACACCCGCCAGCACGAGTCGAGTCAACGCCGTTCTCATCGGTGACCTCCCTTGCATGCAGCCGCCCTGCCGGGCCGGCCCCGACAGCCTACCGCAGAACGCCCGCGCGCGCGACCGCTGCGCGGCGCAGGGATGCCCGTGCGCCCGCAAGGCGGGAGCGGCGCGGGGCGAAGGGGCCCCCGCAAGCGGACGCCGGGGGTGCGGGGCGCAGCCCCGTTTGATTGAGGTTCAGTAGCGTTCGGCGTCGCTGGTGGGCGCCATCGGCCAGACCGTGGACGGCTCGCCGTTGACGGTGGCGCCCGCGTGCATGATGGTCGACGCGGCCTGCAGGAATCCCGCCGGGAAGCCGAGCTTCGGCTCGGACAGTCGGGCGAGCGCCTGCATCTGGTCCGGGGCGAGCCGCACGTCGAGGCCGGCCAGGTTCTGGTCGAGCTGCTCCAGGGTGCGGGCCCCGATGATGGTCGAGGTGACGCCCGGCTGCGCCTGGACCCAGGCGAGGGCGACGGCCGCCGGCGCCGTGTCGAGCGCGCCGGCGACACGGATCAGCTCGTCGATGATGTCGAAGGCCCGCTCGTCGAGGTAGTCCGTGACCCGCCGGCCCCGGCCCGGACTGGCGCTGGCGGCGTTCTCGCGCGTGTACTTGCCGGTCAGCACGCCGGCCCGGAGCGGAGACCAGGGGGCGACGCCCAACCCGAGCTCGCGCGCCATGGGCATCAGCTCGCCCTCGACCGTGCGCTCGATCAGCGAGTACTCGATCTGCAGCGCCGCCAGCGGGGTCCAGCCCCGGAAGCGCGCCAGCATCTGCGCCTGCGCGGTCTTCCATGCCGGCGTGTCGGAAAAGCCGATGTAGCGCACCTTGCCGGCGCGCACGAGGTCGTCGAGCGCGCGCATCGTCTCCTCGATCGGCGTGAACCGATCCCACAGGTGCATCCAGTACAGGTCGATGTAGTCCGTCCGCAAGCGGCGCAACGACTCCTCGCACGCCGCCGTCAGCGACTTGCGGCTGGCGCCGCCCCCGTTCGGATCCCCGGGATACAGGTTGGCGAAGAACTTGGTCGCGACGACGACCCGATCCCGGCCGAGGCTGCCCGCCCGCAGGTAGTCGCCGATGATCGTCTCCGAATGCCCCTTCGTGTACGCGTTCGCGGTGTCGATGAAGTTCCCGCCGCGCTCGATGTATCCGGAAAGGATGGCCTCCGACGTCGCCACGTCCGAGCCCCAGCCCCAATCTTCGCCGAACGTCATCGCGCCGAGACAGAACGGGCTGACCCGCAGCCCGGAATCGCCGAGTGTCACATAGTGATCGAGAGCCATGCGGCCAGTGTACCGTCATCCCCCAAACGCGCGTGGTAGGCTGAATCCTGGATGTGGAGAACGTTGCTTCTCTCCGCGTGGCTGCCGGCCGGGATGGTCGTCCTCGCCCTGCTCAGGCTGGTGCTGGACCCGGGTTTCGCTGCGGGTCCCGCGGCGATCATGGCCCTGCCGGCAATGGTGATGGGGCTGGCGCTCACCTGGCCCGCCGGCATCCCGCTGACGCTGGCCCTCGAACGGCTCTATCCCCGCTCCCGGCCGCTGGCGTTCGCGTGCGCGGCGGTTCTCTGCCCGCTCTCGGTAGCCGCGGTCACCATCGGTGGCCTGTTCGGTCCGATCGGCATCTGGGCGTACGCCGGCATCGTCTCGCTCCCGGCCTGGCTCGCGCTCGGGCTGCTCGTCGGTGTCGCGCGTCTGCGCGCAAGGCGGCCGGCATCATGAACGGCGGCGGGAAGGCGTTGCGGCGCTTCCCACGATCGACCATGACCTGGCGGACGACCGGCGGTGCCGCGCTGGTCGTGACGGCCCTCGCGGCGGGGGGCGTCCAATCGCAGGCGGCCGGCGGCGGGACGTCCGGCAGCGGCTCCGGGGCGGCGGCCACAACGGCGCAGGGCCGCCAGGCGCCTTTCGACGCGCAGCAGCGGCGTCCCGGCGATCCGCAGCTGGTTGCCCGCGGCCAGGCGCTGTACGGCATCCACTGCCGCGGTTGCCACGGCATCGACCTGCGCGGCGGCGACCTCGGCGGCCCGAACCTGCTTCGCTCCCAGCTCCTGCTGCGCGACCGCGAGGGAGAGCGGATCTGGCCGGTGCTCCGGGACGGGCAGTCGACCCCGGGCGGCTCCTCCATGCCGCCGCAGTCACTGTCGGAGGCGGACGCCCGGGCCGTGGCCGAGTACATGCACAGCGTCCTCGGCCGGGCGACGCCCCAGGGGGGGCCTCCCCCGGGACCGGAGCTGGAGCTGAACATCGTGGTGGGAGATGCCGCGGCCGGGCGCGAGTACTTCGCCGCCAACTGCGCCTCGTGCCACTCGGCCACGGGTGATCTGGCAGGCATCGCCACGCGGATTCCGGAGCCGGTGACGTTGCAGAGCACCTGGGTCCGCGGGCACCGCCGGGGCCTGGCCCGCCCGCCCGTGTCGGTCACGGTGACGCAGCCGTCGGGCGAGCGCGTCGCGGGCACGCTCGTCCGCCTCGACGACTTCCTCGTCGCCCTCACCACCGCCGACGGCCGGCAGCGCTCGTTCAGCCGCCGGGGCGCCGCGCCGCGCGTGGAGCTCCACGACCCGCTGGCCCGCCACGCCGAGCTCCTCGCTCTGTACACCGACGAGAACATCCACGACGTCACCGCCTACCTAGTCACGCTGCAATGACTGCCACAGCCCTGCTCCCGCGCCTCGTGCTCGCGGCCGCGGCGACCGCGGCGACGGCCACCGCCCTGCCCCCACCCCTCGGCGCGCAGGACCGGGGCGGGCTGGATCCCGCCGCGCTCCTCAAGCCCCTCGCGGACTCGTGGCCGACCTACTCCGGCGACTACACGGGCCGGCGCTACAGCCCGCTGACGCAGGTGACGACCGAGACGGTGAAGCACCTGACGCTGGCGTGGACCCGGGAGCTCGACACCGGGATGCCGCCGCTGGAAGGCGCCGGCGCCCCGACGTTCGTCGGCGGCGAAGGCACGGGCGACTTCGTCATCGGCCGCCAGCGCCTCAAGGGGGCGATTCTGCTGGTGGACGACGTGCTGCACGTGACGGCGCCCGATCACGTCTGGGCGCTGGACGCGCGCGACGGCAGCGAGCGGTGGCACTACTTCTGGAAGACGCGGGGCAGCATCCACATCGGCAACCGCGGAGCGGCGCTCCGGGGCAACGCGCTCTTCTTCGAAACGCCCGACAACTACCTGGTCTCGCTCGACGCGCGGTCCGGCGCGGAGCGGTGGCACGTGGAGATCGCCGCGTTCGAGGACCAGTACTTCTCGACCATGGCGCCCATCGTCGTCGGGGACCACGTTCTGGTCGGCACGGGGAACGACCTCGACGCCCCCGGCTTCCTGCAGTCGTTCGACCCGGAGACCGGCGAGCGCCAGTGGATCTTCCACACGGTGCCGATGACGCCCGACTCGCCCGGGCTCGACACCTGGCCGAACCTCGATGCGGCCCGGCACGGCGGCGGGCAGGTCTGGGTACCGGGTGTCTACGACCCGGAGACCAACTACTACATCTTCGGCACCGGCAATCCGACGCCGGGGTACACCGGCGTGGCGCGGCCGGGCGACAACCTGTTCACCTGCACGCTCGTCGCGGTGGACGTCGACAGCGGCGAAATGGCGTGGTACTTCCAGACCTCGCCCCACGACACGCACGACTGGGACTCGGCGCAGACGCCGATCCTCATCGACGGCGTGATCGACGGCGAGCCGCGCAAGCTGGTCTCGACCGCGGCGCGCAACGGCTACTTCTTCACCGTCGACCGGGTGACCGGCGAGCACATCGTCACGCGCCGCTACGGCGCCACCGCCAACTGGGCGAGCCGCATCCGGCCGACCGGCGAGCCGGAGCCCGCGCCCGAGAAGGAGGCGACCATCCCGGGCTCGCTCGTCTCGCCCGTCGAGGGCGGGGTGACCAACTGGCAGCCGCCGGCCTTCAACCCCGACACCGGCCTCTTCTACACGCAGGAGAACAACGGCTTCAACCTGCTCTACCTGACCGACCCCGACCCGCGCGGCTCCATGGGCCTCGGCGGCAAGGATCGCGTCGTGGTGGGCTCGGGCGGCAACGCATTCTCGGCCATCGACTACCGCACGGGCGAGATCGTCTGGCGCCACCGGTGGCCCCCGGGCGGCGGCGGGGGGGCCGGCGTCCTGACGACCGCCGGCGGCGTCGTGTTCACGGGGGACGGCAGCGGCAACTTCGTGGCGTTCGACGCGGCCGACGGCCACCTCGTCTGGCACACGCGGATCGGCGACATCTCCAACGCGCCGCAGACCTACCTGGTCGACGGCCGCCAGCACGTGCTGGTCGCCGTCGGGCAGCGCCTCTTCGCGTTCGTCATGTACTGAGGCGGGCAGTCTCGTTCGCGCAGCATCCGCCGCAGGCCTGCAGGATTGCGGTTGCGGGTCCCGCGCATAGTAGGATCAAGCGATCCAGGGCTCTGGCTGGAACCATGGCTTCGACATCGGCACGGGCCACGCGCGAGCTGCGCTACGAGCCGGAGGAGCAGCCGCCGCCCGCGCTCGCTCTCGGCCTCGGCTTCCAGTTCGCCATGCTCACGGTGGCGGGCATCGTGCTCACCCCGGCCATCGTCGTGCGGGCGGCCGGCGGGAGCGAGGGCTTCCTGGCGTGGGCCGCGTTCGCCGCGCTCGCCATCAGCGGCGTCACGACCGTGCTGCAGGCGGTGCGGGTCGGACGCGTCGGCTCCGGCCACGTGCTGCTGATGGGCACGTCCGCCGCCTTCATCGCCGTCAGCGTCACCGCGCTGGAGAACGGCGGTCCGGGACTCCTCGCCACGCTCATCGTCATCTCGGCGCTGTTCCAGTTCGCGCTCGCGACGCGGCTGTCGTTGCTGCGGCGAATCCTCACGCCGACCGTGTGCGGCACGGTGATCATGCTGATCCCGGTGACGCTCATGCCGATCATGTTCGGCATGCTGACCGACGTGCCGGCGGGGACGGCGCCGGCAGCCGCGCCCGTCAGCACGCTCATGACCCTGATCGTCACGGTCGGCGTCACGTTGCGCGCCGCCGGCGTCTGGCGCCTGTGGGCCCGGGTCATCGGCATCGCCACGGGCGGCGCGGTCGCGGCCTCGTTCGGCCTCTACGACACGCAGAGCGTGGCCGAGGCCGGCTGGCTCGGGCTGCCCGCGGGCGGCTGGCCGGGATTCGATCTCCGCTTCGGCGTGGCGTTCTGGTCGCTGCTGCCCGCCTTCGTGTTCGTGACCCTGATTGGCGCCATCGAGACCATCGGCGACAGCGTCGCCATCCAGCGCGTCTCCCGGCGGGCGCCGCGGGCCACCGACTTCCGGGTCGTGCAGGGGGCGGTCGCCGCCGACGGCGTGGGCAATCTGCTCTCCGGCCTGGCGGCCACGGTGCCGAACACGACGTACTCCTCGAGCGTGTCGGTCACGGAGATCACGGGCGTCGCCGCCCGGACGGTCGGCGTGTTCATCGGCGCCATCTTCGTCGTGCTCGCGTTCCTGCCGAAGTTCATGGCGCTCATCCTCGCCATTCCGGGTCCCGTGGTGGGCGCGTACACCATCGTGCTGATGGCCACCCTGTTCGTGCTCGGCATGCGCGTGGTCGTGGAGGACGGCGCCGACTACCGCAAGGGCATCGTGGCCGGCGTCGGGTTCTGGATCGGTCTCGGGTTCCAGAACCAGCTGCTCTTCGCCGACTCGCTGGGCGCCTGGAGCAGCCTGCTCGGCAACGGGATGACCTCCGGCGGGCTGGCCGCAATCCTCATGACGCTGTTCGTGGAGCTGGCCCGACCGCGGGGGCAGCAGCTCCGGACCGCACTGAACGCCGAGGCCTACCCGACGATCGACAAGTTCCTGACCCGCTTCGCCAGCCGCCACGGCTGGAGCGAGGCGATGACGAACCGGCTTCGCGCCGTCGGCGAGGAGACGCTGCTCACGCTGGTCCGGCGGGACGAGGACGACCCGCCGGCGAAGGAGCGGCGCCTGCTGCTGGCCGCGCGCCGCGACGGCCGCGCGGCCGAGCTGGAGTTCGTCGCGGCGACCGACGAGACGAACATCGAGGACCGCATCGCGCTGCTCGGGGACCGCGTCGCCGGCAACCAGATCGAGCAGGAGGTCTCCCTCCGGCTGCTCCGGCACCTGGCCTCGTCGGTGCGCCACCAGCAGTATCACGACACCGACGTCGTGACCGTCCGCGTGGAGCCGGCCGCGTCGTAGCTGCCACCTCCGTTGCACGCACCCTTGAGTGACCTGAACGCGGAAGAACAGGCGGCGCGCGAGCTGATCGCGGGCGCGTCGCGGATCGTCGGCTTCACCGGGGCCGGCATCTCGACGGAGTCGGGCGTCCCGGACTTTCGCAGCCCGAACGGCGTGTGGGCCCGGAACCGGATGGTCGACTTTCAAGAGTTCCTGTCCAGCGAGGCGGGGCGCATCGAGTACTGGCGGCAGAAGGCCGCCGCCTGGCCGGCCATGCGCGCGGCCACGCCGAACGCCGGCCACCACGCCTTCGTGGAGCTCCACGATCAGGGCCGGCTCGCGGCCCTCATCACGCAGAACATCGAGCGCCTGCACCAGCGGTCGGGGCTGCCCGCCGACAGGGTCCTGGAGCTGCACGGGACCACGACCGAAGCCGTCTGCCTGAGCTGCGGCGCCCGGATCACTTCCGACGAGGCGTGCCGGCGGGTCGCGGCCGGCGAGCGCGCGCCGCGCTGCCGGGATTGCGGCGGGCTGCTCAAGCCGGCCACGATCTCGTTCGGACAGGCGCTGCCGTACGACGTGATGTCGCGGGCGCAGGCCGCCGCCGAGGCCTGCGACCTGCTCCTCGCCGTCGGCTCGTCGCTGGTCGTCGAGCCGGCCGCCTCGATTCCGCGCCTGGCGCGGCGCGCGGGCGCGAGCCTGATCATCGTCAACCGCGATCCGACCCCGCTGGACAGCCTGGCCGACGTCGTCGTGCGCGGCGAGATCGGCGCCGTTCTCCCCGCGCTCGTGTAGCAGCGCCATGCCGGAGCTCCCCGAGGTGGAGACGGTGCGCCGCACCCTGGCCCCGGCCCTCGAGGGGCGGACCATCCGGGCGGTCTCGTTCCGTTGGCCGCGGACCTGCGTCGGCGACGCGCGGCGCACGGAGCACCGCCTGGCCGGCCAGCGTATCGAGCGGCTCGACCGGCATGGCAAGTACCTGCTGCTCAGGCTCCGCCGGGACTCGCGTCGCTCGCTTCTGATCATTCATCTCCGGATGACGGGGACCCTCCTGTTGAACGGCCAGCCGGGGGAGTACACGCGGGCCACGATGACGCTCGACGGCGGAACCACGGTGGTGTTCCAGGACATCCGCAAGTTCGGCCGCTGGCAGTGGTCCGAGGGACTGCCCCCGCGCCTGGCCGCGCTGGGCCCGGACCCGCTGGAGATCGGCCGCGAAGCGTTCGCCGCCCGGCTGGCGTCCCGCAAGGCGCGGCTCAAGGCGCTCCTGCTCGACCAGGAGTTCCTGCGCGGCCTCGGCAACATCTACGCGGACGAGGTGCTGTTCCGCGCCCGGCTGCACCCGGAGCGGAGCGCCGGCGGCGTCGGCGCGCGCAAGGCGGGAGACCTGCACGAGGCCATCCGGGCCGTGCTGCGGGACGCCATTGCCGCCGGCGGCACCAGCATCAGCAACTACCGCGACGGGCAGGGGGCGCCGGGCGCCTTCCAGCGCCAGATCCGGATCTACGGCCGCGCGGGCACGCCGTGCCCCACCTGCGGCGCGCGCGTGCGGCGCATCGTCATCGCCCAACGCGGCACGCACTTCTGCCCGCGCTGCCAGCGGCGGCGGTGAACGGCCTTGTCGCGCGCCCATCCACTATGCTGGGCCTGATGGCACGGGCGCCGATCGGGATTGGAGGAACGTGAGCCGCTACGGCGATCTGGGGCGGCGGATTCGTCTTGGCGAGGATTCCGTGCTCGAGCTGAAGCAGGTCTCCGTGTCGGGATCCCGCGTAACGGCTCCGGGCCGAAAGGATGTCGCGGACGAACTGGCGGCGTTCGCGAACGGGCGAGGCGGCGACCTCATTCTCGGCGTGGACGACAAGACCCGTGACGTGAGCGGGATCCCGCTCGATCGACTGGACGCCGTCGAGGCGTGGGTCCGCGAGATATGCAACGACCTGCTGAGTCCCGCGCTCGACGCCGCGACCCGCAAGATGGAGCTGCCCGACGCGGCGGGCCGCGCGGTCCCCGTGCTGCTGGTGGAGGTCGAGCGCAGCCTGTTCGTTCACAGGAGCCCCGGCGGCTACTTCCGCAGGCTGGGCAGCTCGAAACGGGAGCTCGCACCCGATCTGCTGGCCCGCCTGTTCCAGGAGCGAAGCCGGAGCCGCATGATTCGTTTCGACGAGACCGCGGTCCCCGGCACCGGGCCGGGCGATCTGGACTACGCGCTCACGCGCCGATTCCTGCGGGAGGAAGCTGCCGGGGACGGGGGCGTTTCCGAAACCGCGGCGCGCAAGCTCCGTCTCGTAGCGGACGACGACGATGGAGCGGCGCGGATCACGCTCGCCGGCGTCCTGCTGTGCACGCGCACCCCGCAACGCTGGCTCCCCCACGCGTACGTCCAGGCGGTCAGCTACGCGGGCGAGCGAACGGATGTCGACTACCAGACGGACGCCCGCGACATCGCAGGGCCGCTCGACGAGCAGGTCGCCGAGGCGATGCACTTCGTCCGCCGGAATGTTCTGGTACGGGCGGTCAAGTCATCCGCTCGCACGGAGCGCGAACAGTTCAGCGACCGCGCCGTGTTCGAGGCGCTGGTCAACGCCGTAGCGCACCGGGACTATTCGGTGGCCGGCGCGCGGGTCCGCCTGCACCTGTTCGGGGATCGTCTCGAGCTCTACGTCCCGGGGGCACTGGCGAACACCCTCACGCCCGACAGCATGCACTTGCGCCAGGCGAGCCGCAACGAGCTGATCGTGTCGCTGCTGGCGCGATGTCCGGCACCGACCGGCGTCGGCCGTACTCACCTCATGGATCGCCGGGGCGACGGGGTGCCGATCATCCTGCAGGAGACCCGGAAACTGTCCGGGCGAACGCCCGAGTACACGCTCATCGACGACGGCGAGCTGCAGCTCGTCATCCGGGCCGCTACGGGACACGCGTAGCGCGCGCCGGGCACAGCGACGATGCCGAGCACGAAGCGTCTGGTCTGCCTCGCCAACTCCCGGACGCTGCACGGCCGCTGCATGGCCGGCCGCGAGTGGAACGGCTCGGCAGCCGGCGCGTGGATTCGGCCCATCAGCGCACGGGAAGGCGGGGAGGTATCGGAATACGAGCGCCAGTACGAGGACGGCAGCGACCCGCGGGTCCTCGACGTGATTGACGTCCCGCTTCTCGAATCGCGGCCCAGCGACTACCAGACGGAGAACTGGCTGCTCGATCCCACGTGCTATTGGGAGAAGGTGGGCCGCCTGTCGCCGTTCGATCTGCCCGCGCTTGCGGATCCCGTCGCCCCGCTCTGGATCGACGGCCATAGTACAGACAATAGTCTGAACGACAAGATCCCGATAGCGGCAACCGGTTCGATCGCCAGCTCGTTGCGGCTGCTCAAGGTCGACTGGTTGCGGCTCACGGTGTCCCGGCCGGACGAGGCGTTCGGCAACACCAAGCGAAGGGTGCAAGGTCGGTTCCAGCACGCGGGCGGCGAGTATGCGCTGTGGGTCACCGACCCCGGCTGGGAGCGGACCTACCTCGCCAAGCTGGACGGGGCCTACGTCGTCGGCGAGTGCCATCTCACCGTCAGCCTGGGCCAACCGTACCAGGACGCTTGCTACAAGCTGATTGCCGCGATTATCCCTACCGCCTGACGAGCGATCATGCCGGCAACCGGGCGCACCGTGCTGACGATAGGTCACTCGAGGCATCCTATCGAGGCGTTCATCGCGCTGCTGCAGCGCCACGGCGCGGCGGCGGTGGTGGATGTCCGCGCCGCACCCTACAGCCGGTTCAACCCGCAGTTCAACCGGGAGCCGCTAGCGGCCAGCCTCGCCGCGTGCGGGATCGCATACGTCTTCCTGGGATCGGAGCTGGGCGGGCGCTCCGGGGATCCCGCCTGCTACTCTGACGGCCGCATCAGCTACGAGCGGCTCGGCGCGACCCCCGCGTTCCGGCAGGGACTCGACCGCGTGGCGCGGGACGCGGCTCGCCGCCGCCTCGCGCTCATGTGCGCGGAGAAAGAGCCGCTGGAGTGCCACCGCTGCCTGCTGGTCGCCCCGGCCCTCGAGGCGCGAGGCGTTCCGGTCGCCCATATTCGTCCCGCGAGCGCGCTGGAGCCGCATGCCGACGCCATGAGCCGGCTGCTGGCCATGCACGGCATGCAGGACGCCGTCGAAGACCAACGGCTGTTCCCGCGCTCCCGCGCCGAGCGGATCGCCGCGGCCATCGCCCGGCAGGCCGCGCGATTCGGACACCGCAACGACAGTTCCGCCGACGATTCCGCCTTGGCCGGCCCGCCCGGCCGTGGGCTGGGGACATGAGGATCTTCACGATCGGCTTCACGAAGAAGTCCGCGCGCCGATTCTTCGAGCTCCTGCGCACGTCCGGCGCGCGGCGCGTCATCGACGTGCGGCTCAACAACGTATCGCAGCTCGCAGGCTTCGCCAAGCGGGACGACCTGGCCTACTTTCTCGCTGAAATCTGCGACATGGACTACGTGCACCTGCCCGCTCTGGCGCCCACGAAGCTGATGCTCGACGATTACAAGAAGCGCGGCGGCGACTGGAGCACCTACGAGACCCGCTTCCTGGACCTGATGCGGGCGCGCCGCGTCGAGCGGACGGTCGCCAGGAACATCGTCGCGGACGGCTGCCTGCTGTGCAGCGAGAGCACACCCGAGCATTGCCATCGCCGCCTGGTGGCCGAGTACCTGGACCGGCACTGGGGCGGTCTGCAGGTCACGCATCTCGGATGAGGACCAGGCCCTCCTGGGGCTGGATGCCCGGACGGCCGGTCGAGCCGCTCAGCCGAGGGCGGCGACGCGCCGCAGCTCCACGGCGCACGCCTTGTAGGACGGTTGCTTCGAGTAGGGGTCGAACACCGCGTCGGTGAGCCGGTTGGTTGCCTCGTAGTGCATGGGGATGAAGAGCTGGCCCGGCTGGACCGAGCGGGTCACGAACGCCCGGGCGGTGATGCGGCCGTGGCGCGATTCGACGCGCACGGTATCGCTGGAGGTCACGCCGCGCGCCTTCGCGTCGACCGGGTTGAGCTCCACGTAGATCTCCGCCGGGTACAGCTTCCTGAGCACCGCCGACTTGGCGGTGCGGGTCTGCGTATGCCACTGCGCGGCGCTTCCGCGTCCCGTCAGCAGCAACAGCGGGAACCGCTCGGTCGGCGGCTCCGGGAGCGGACGCGGGTCCTCGTAGAGGAACCGGGCGCGCCCGTCGGGGTGGTAGTAGCGACCGTCCTCGAAGAGGCGCCGCTCCGCGCGCCCGCCCGCGGCGGGCTGCCCGGCCGGGAAGGGCCACTGGATGCCGCCGCGGTCGTCCAGCATCGCGTAGTCGGCGATGCCGCTGATGTCGCAGGGCTGGCCCGCCGAGAGCCGCTTCAGGATCCGGAACGCCGCAGCCGGCGATTCCCATGCCTGGAACATCCCGCCGCACCCCCAGTACTCGGCCACGAGCTTGAAGATGGCGAAGTCGGCGAGCGCCTGCCCCGGCGCCCGCGCCACCTTCCTGATCCGGCCGATGCGTCGTTCCGAGTTGATGAACGTCCCGTCCTTCTCGCCCCAACCGGCAGCCGGCAGCACCAGGTCCGCCATCCGCGCTGTCTCCGTCGTGGCGTACATGTCCTGCACGACCAGGTAGTCGAGGCGATTCAGGATGTCGCGCGCCTGGCTCTGGTTGATCCAGGAATGGGCGGTGTTGGTGCAGACGATCCAGAGCCCCTTGATGCGCTCCTGCAGGATGCCCTCGATGATCTCGTTGTAGGCCCAGCTGGCCCGCGTCGGGATGACCCTCGCATCGATGCCCAGCACCTGCGCCACCTGCTCGCGATGGTCCGCATCGGCGAAGTCGCGCCCCCCCAGCAGGTTGGTGGTGTTGCTGAACAGGCGCGAGCCCATCGCGTTGCACTGGCCGGTGATGGAGTTCGCGCCGGTGCCGGGGCGCCCGATGTTGCCGGTCATCAGCGCCAGATTGATGATGCTCTGCGCGGTGCGCACCCCCTGGTAGCTCTGGTTGACGCCCATCGTCCACCAGAACGACACGCGGCGGCCGCCGTGAATCGTCTCGGCGAGACGCTCGATGGCCCGCGCGTCCAGAGCGGTCGCCGCGGAGACCCGCTCGAGCGTGAACGGCTCGACCGCGGCGGCATAACGATCGAAGTCCCGCGTGTGGGCCTCGATGTAGCCCCTGTCGATCCAGCCCCGCTCGATCAGGATCCGGGCGACGCCGTAGAACAGCGCCTGGTCCGACTTGGGCTGCGGCGCCAGGTGTGCGGTCGCCTGCATCGCCGTCTCGGTGACACGCGGATCGATGACGACGACGGTGGGATCGTGCGGATTGCGGAGCACGCGCTCCCACAGGATGGGATGCGCGAGGCACGGATTGGCGCCGACGAACACGATGACGTCCGATTCCTCGAAGTCGCGGTAGGTGTACGGCGGCGCATCGAAGCCGAACGCCTGCTTGTACGCCACGACCGAGGTAGCCATGCATTGGCGCGTGTTGCCGTCGCCATGCACCATCCCCATGCCGAACTTGGCCAGCGCCCCGAGCAGCGCCATCTCCTCGGTCGCCATCTGCCCGGTGCTGAGGAACGCCACCGCTTCCGGTCCGTGCCGCGCCTGAATGCCCCGAAAGCGCTCGACCATCGCCCGCAGGGCCGCATCCCAGCTCGCCGCGTGCTGGACGCCGCCCGCGTCGCGCCGGAGCGGCACCGTGGCCCGGTCGCCGGCGCCGAGCACGGCGAGCGCCTCCCACCCCTTCGGGCAGGCGACGCCGCGGTTCACCGGATAGTCGACGGCCGGGGTCAGGCTCACCGCCTCGCCGTCCTTGAGATGGACGGTCAGGCTGCAGCCGGTCGAGCAGTAGCCGCACACCACGTCCGTGGTGGCGTCCGGCTTGACCTTGGCCGGCACCTGTCCGAGGCCGAAGCCGCCGGGGGCACGGAGCAGGTCGCGGGTCAGTTGCCCGTCGCGCTGGCGCAGCATCACGGCGTCCCGGGCATGCGCGGCGAGGCGACCGCCGCGAAGAACAGGTAGCGTTCCAGCAGCTCGCCCGCGAGACAGGCGACGAACAGCATCCCGACCAGCACGACGAAGACGAGATCCTGGCCGTGCTCCGGACTCGCCGGCACGCGGCTCAGCAGCAGCAGGGCGGGCATGACGAGGCCGCCGAGCAGACCGGCCGCGAAGCGCGCCAGCGTGACGTTGGAGAGTGCGCCGGTCAGCAACCACGCCGTCCGCTTGAGGGAGGTGGTCGAGCGTGCGGCCAGGTGGCGGAACAGGGCCGCCTCGAACAGCAGCTTCGCGGTCGCCGCGACGATCAGCCCCCGGCAGAGGACGGTGCCGTAGCGGTCGACCGCAACGGCGGCCAGCTCCGCGTCGCTGCCGGCGGCGACGATCAGCAGCGGCAGCCAGGCCGCGGCCAGCCCCAGCACCGCGGTCGTGAGGAGGAAGCGGCACGCGGTGGCCGGGCCGTTCCAGAAATCGCGCTTCGTGTACTCGTAGACCATGACGGAGCAGAGGACGCCGGCCGTGCCCGACAGCGCAACGCTCCATCCCAGCCACCACCCGGGTCCGGCCCGCACGGCCGGCCGCGTGCCGGCGGTTGCCCCCCAGCCGCCCGGCGGCTCCAGCCCGCCCGCCGACGCCGCCCAGGACCAGCCGGCGTAGACCACCGCCAGCCCGGCGAACACCCCGAACGCCAGGATCTCGCGGCTGAGCCACGAGTGGCGCAACCCGAGCACGGCCCGGTAGGCGTAGCGCGGCCGTCCGAGGTGCAGCACGCTGACGGCGAGCGCGAGCAGGCCGAAGACCAGCGCGCTCGCGCTGTGGACCGGCCGGATGCTGGCGGTCAGCGCACCCGGGACGACCAGCTCGAGCAGCCGCTCCACCAGGAACGCGCCGACCGACAGCTGCGTGAGCGCGAGCATCAGGATCAGCGGCCAGTGCGCCTGCTCGGGGCGCACGGTGTGGTAGTCGGCCGGCACCATGTTGCGCGGCAGGACGCGCGCGGTCCGATACGCCGTGGTCGGCAGCGTCAGGGCCGGCTCCGGCGCGCCGGGGACGAACAGGTGGGTCTCCGACTCCTCGACGACCTGCTCGACATCGACCACGCGAATCGCGATGGCCCCGTTGGGGCACGACTGCACGCAGGCGGGGGCCTCGCCCTCCGCGAGCCGGTCGCCGCACATGTCGCACTTGCGGACGATGCCCTTGGCGCGGCTGTACTTGGGCGCCTCGTAGGGGCAGGCCAGCGTGCAGTACTGGCACCCGAAGCACTGGTCGTCCAGGTGCTTGACGATGCCCGTGACCGGGTCCTTCTCGTAAGCCTCCACCGGGCAGGCGTGCATGCAGGCCGGGTCGAGGCAGTGGTGACAGGCGGTCGTCACGTGCTGGATGACCGGGAGGCTGTGGCTGCCGCCGTGCAGCAGGCCGATGTCGCGCCACGACTCCTCCTCCTCGAGGCCGTTGAGCGCATGACAGGCCGCGACGCACGATTTACACCCGGAGCAGGCGTCCAGATCCACGTCGAAGGCGTACTGCTGGCCGGCGCCTGGCGGTGTCACCGGCATGAGCGCCGAGTAGCGTCCGGCCAGCGCCGGACGCCCGCTGCCCCCCGCGTCGTCGTGCGCCTGCGCGAAGCGGTCGGCCGCCGTCATCTGCTGCTCGCGGAGGTAGCGGTCGACGAGCGGCAGCGGCCGGACGGATGCCGAGGCGGCGGTGGCCATCGCGTCACCCGGCCCTTGCCAGCGCCCGTGCCGCCGCGTTCGGCGGCCGCACGAAGACGGCGCCCGCCTCGACGCGCGTCTCGTAGCGCGCCACGTCGTTGCCTGGCGGATCGAGGCTGCACCCGGTGCAGGCGTCGAACGTCCAGCCGTGCAACGGACAGGTGACCACGCCGCCGGTGAGACTGCCCTCCGCCAGCTGCCCGCCCGCGTGCGGGCAGCTGGCGTCGAGCGCGTGCACCTGGCCGTTCACCCGGAACAGCGCGTAGCTCCGCCCGTCGATTTCCACTTCCAGGCCGGACCCGTCGTCCCGGCGCGTCCGCCCGCGCGGCGAGCAGGAACCCGTCGTCCCGGCGCGCCGGCGCCGCCTGCTCCTGCCCGGCGGCCGCAGCGGGCCGGCCCGCCGTCCCGCCGGGGTCGGTTCGCGATGGTTCGTCATCCGCGAGGCGCGCGAACAGCCGGCGCACGCCGGCGCAGCCGGGACAGAACACGGGCGGGTCCTCGCCGCGGTGGCGGTGCTCGCAGCGCTCGCACACCCAGGTGGACGGCCGGTAGTCGTCCTCGCCCACCTTTGCCGCCTCCGACTCGCGCAGCCGCGCGCGCCAGTAGGCGCTGAACGTCTGACCTGCCCGGTGCTTCAGGTAGTACTCCGTCACCACCTCCTCGATGACGAGGGGAAGCTGCTCCACGTCCACGCCGAGCCTGTAGCGCAGCCCGAGATGGACGTCGCCCGCCACCCCGCCGCCCAGAAAGACGTCGAAGCCCTCGCGCGTGCCGAGCAGCCTCCGGACGCGGACCCCTTTGAGCCCGATGTCGGCCGTGAAGTGCTGCGCGCAGCTCGAGGGGCAGCCGCTCATGTGGATGCGGCTGCCGTGCAGCGCCAGCGCCCGCCGGCGGAGCGTGTCGATCAGCCGGAACATGGCGCCCTTGGTCTCGGTCACCGCGATGTTGCAGAACTGCGTCCCGGTGCAGGCCACGGTGTTGCGCGCCAGCGTGTCGGCGTGCATGCTCAAGCCCACCGCGGCGGCGGCGGTGGCGGCCGCGTCCTTGAACCCCGTCGGGACGTTGACGACGGCCAGACCCTGTTCGTGCGTCGTCCGGAGCTGTCCGTCGCCCCAGCGCCTGGCGAGCACCGCCACGGCTTCGAGCTGCCGCCAGGTCAGCCGGCCGAGCGGCACGCACAACCCCATTGTCCAGCGGTCGGCCTGCGCCTGCGGAAACCAGCCGACCAGGTCGTCATAGCGGCTCGCCGGGGCCGGAGCCGGCACGTCCGGCCACGGGCGCAGAGCCACCCGCTGCCGCACGAACGCCAGCACGCCCTCGATGCCGATCCGCTCGACCAGGTAGCGGAGGCGCGCCTGATGGCGACGCTCGCGCGAGCCCTGGGCGCGGAACAGGTCGAGCACGGCGGCCGTGACGGCCGTGACCTGACCCGGCTCCACCAGCACGGGTAGGTGCCACGCCAGGTGCGGGTTCTGCCCCTGCGTCCCGGCGACCAGCACCTGGAACAGCACCTCCCGGCCGACGCGGCGGGCCAGGAAGCTGAGGTCCTGGGTCCAGAAGTGCACGGAATGCTCCGGCGCGCCGTTGAGGCAGATGTTGAACTTGCGCGGCAGGTCCGAGTAGTCGCGGCTGTCGACGAACAGCGCCGTGACGTCCCGGCACAGCTGGCGGGTGTCGATCAGCTCGTCGGGCAGCAGACCGCTCAACGGATGCGCGAACACGTTCCGCACGTTGTCGTGCCCGGTCTGCTTCGAGGTCAGCCCGACCCGCGCCAGCCGCTCGGCGACCCGCGGCAGAGGCGCTATCTCCAGTCCCTGCACCTGCACGTTGGCACGCGTCGTGACATCGACGATGCCGTGGCCGTACTCGTACGCCAGCGCCGCGATCTCCCGCGCCTGGTCGGACGTGAGCTCGCCGGCGGTGATGCGGATCCGGTTCATGTAGCGGCCGGGCGCGTCGCGTTTCCGATAGAAGAAGCCGTACCACTTCATGCGCTCCAGGTCCGGCGTGTCGATCGCGGCCATCGGCGTCCGCGCGGCGGCGTGACGCAGCACGTCGGGCCAGACCTCGAAGCTGTGCTTCTGCGCCTTCCACACCTCGGCCGGGTTGACCATCGTTGGCTCCTATCTGGCAGCTTCCAGGGGCGCCCCGCCGGCGCCGACCAGCCCGGCGTGCCGCTCGGCCAGGGCGACGTCGAGCGCCGTTTGCGCCTCGCTCTCCGTCGCCGTGTCGAAGCGCACCGCGAACGCGAGGAACGCGGTGGCCGTCACCAGCGCCCCGATGAGCAGGAACGCCGTGGGCCACGGGATGGCGCCCCGGAAGAGGAATCCGGCCGCCACGGCGCCGGCGTTGCCGCCCGCGCCGACGATGCCCGCGACCGACCCCAACGCCCGCTTGTTGATGAACGGCACGATCGAGAAGGTCGCCCCCTCCGACATCTGCACGAACAGGCTGAAGACGATGAGGGCAGGGATCGCCAGCGCCAGAGCCGCCATCTGCGAGAAGAGCATCAGGGCCAGCCCCTCGGCGAACAGCGCGATGAACAGCCACCTCACGCGCCCGGAGAGCCCCCAGCGCCGGCCGAACAGGTCGCCGCACGCGCCCCCGAGCGTGCGGGCGAAGATGTTCATGAGGCCGAACAGCATCGCCGCCGCGCCGGCCCACTGCACGGCCTGCACCGCGCTCATGGACGAGAAGAAGTCGAAGTAGTCGATGAAGTACAGGGCGAGGACGTTGTTGAGCGTCAGCTCGATGCCGAAGCAGGCGCCGTAGATGACGAACAGGGCCCACACCCGCGCGTCCTTCGACGCCACCGCGAACGATCCCTTGACGCTGTGCCCGGGCGGCAGCTTGCCGGCCGCGCGCAGCGCCCGGTAGTTGCCTTCCGGGGCGTCCTGCGTCAGCAGGTAGTACGCCACGCCCACCAGCGCGCACAGCGCCCCGGCCAGCACCATCGCCAGCCGCCAGCCGGCGGCGTCGCTCAGGCCGAGGCCCGGCAGGAACCGGATGTTCGTGAAGGGGATGTAGGCGCCTACCGTGAGGATGCCGAGGACGATCGGCATGACGAGCTGGGTCACGCCGCCCCCCAGGTTGCCCCATCCCGCGGTGGTGGCGTTCGCGGTGCCGAC
Organism: Vicinamibacterales bacterium; assembly: GCA_965222265.1. GTDB lineage: Bacteria > Acidobacteriota > Vicinamibacteria > Vicinamibacterales > UBA8438 > JAAXGX01. The sequence continues at coordinate 548,755 of CBDCTP010000003.1, read as the reverse complement.
GACGTTCGGGGCGAACATGATCGAGGTGTGGTACTGCGTGATGACGAACGACGCGCCGATGACGCCAATCAGGAGCCGGAAGATCAGGAACGTCTCGAAGCTCTGCGCCAGGCCGATGCCCATCACCGGGAGCGATCCGAGAATCAGCAGCCAGGTGTAGGCCAACCGCGGTCCGATGCGATCGCACAACCAGCCGATCAGCAGGCGCGCAACAACCGTGATGGCGACCGAGCCGATGACGAGCCAGCCAATCTGCGACTGGGTCAGCGCCATCTCGTCGCGGACGATCTTCATGAGCGGCGCGATGCCGAACCACGCGAAGAAGCAGAGAAAGAACGCGAACCACGTCATATGGAAGGTCCTCATCTGCGGTGTGTCGATGCTGAAGAGTCGAATTCGTGTCGCCTTGCCGGTAACGTCCATGCAGTCGGTGCCTCCGTCGCGGCGTCTTCTAGGCAAGAGGCGGGCCAGCATGGGGCGCCGGCAGCGGAGGAATCCGATTCTCGCCGTAGAATCGGGGCGGCCGTATGTTTCGCCGGCGCGCCCGGGGGGCCCGGGAGCGGCGCGGAGCACACAGAAATGTAGAAGCCCGTGCGTCAACCGACACGGGTGTCCGGAACTAACGACAATGTCACCCTGCCGACACAGGATCAGGGCTGATGCGGATCGCGGCAGGCGATGTGACGCGGGTCCTCGCGGTATCCGGATCGGCTGCAGCAGGAACAAGCCTGTCGAATGGAACGCGAAACTCGACAGTACTGTGGATTTGCATGCATTTGGACGGCTCCAACCCCTCGGACCGTTCGGGCGCCTCAGCGGATGCCGTGCACTGAATCACACGAAAGTGTCGGATGGGCATGCCGGGTCGACGAAAGCGGCCGCCGTCGGAACACGCCCGGCGCGGCAGCCTGGCGCTCCCGATCGATTGAGATCGGCCGCAGCGACGGCGCAAACCGACGGCGCGCGCCGTCCGCGGCGGCGGCGGGCGGAATTGGCACGCGGCTTGATTGGGAACGCCGGGCATGCCACCGCACGAGCTTCCGCCCGCCCCCCGGCGCGAGCGCCTCGCGCGCCCGCTGGTGCTCACGCTCGCCCTCCTGCTTGCCTGCCACGTGACGGGGCAGGCCCAATCCGCCGGCGCCGGGAACGCCGGCGCGGCGGGGACGCGGACGCCGGCAGCGGCCGGTGCGAGCTCGTCGCGGGGAGAAGGCCAGGCGCCGCCGGAGGCTGCCTCGGACTGGCGCGAAATCCTTCCGGGCCTGACGGTCGGCTCGCAGCTGCGGCTGCACGGCGAGAGCCGCCGCAACTTCGAGTTCGACGACGCGCGGGCGGGCCACGACGAGGGCTTCCTCCTCTCCCGGTTCCGCGTCGGCCTGACCTGGCGGCCGAGCGATCGGGTCACCGGCGCCGTCGAGCTGCAGGACGCGCGCATCCACGGTGAGGAAGCCATCAGCGAGACCCGCACGCCGAACGTCTTCGTCGACCAGCTCGACATCCACCAGGCCTACCTCGACGTCGAGGCGCCCGCGTCGTCACGGGTCCCGATCGCGGTGCGCGTCGGGCGCCAGAAGCTGGTCTACGGGTCCCAGCGCCTGGTCTCCCCGCTCGAATGGGTCAACACGGCGCGGGTGTTCGACGGCGCCCGCATCCGGATCGGCACCGGCGCCGGCCGCCGGCTCGACGCGTTCGCCGCGCGCCTCGTCCCCGTGGCGCCGCACGGCCTCAACGACCATGGGCCCACCGGCAGCCGCCTGTTCAACAGCCAGCTGCACGGCGTCTACTACACCGACGGCGCGCTCCTGCCCGACGGCGCCGTCGAGGGCTACTGGCTCCTGCGGCGCGAGGGGCGACCGCGGTCCACACCGTCGGGACGCGCATCGACGCCCGCTACGGGCCATGGGCCTTCGATGGCGAGCTGGCCGGGCAGACCGGAAGCTACGGCGGCCTCGATCGGGGCGCACCCCCGTCTGATTGAAGCTTGCGGTAGCATACGTGGATGAAGCTGACACTCGCGCACGCGGCGGCGGCACTCGCGGTGCTCGCAGGCGCGTGCGCGCAGCCGGAGCCGGACACGCCCATGAACGACGCCACGACCGCAGCGGATGTGACCCCGTTCCTGTCCCCCAGCCCCCTGCCGTTCAACTATCCCCCGTTCGATCGGATCGCGGACGACGCCTTCCCCCCCGCCTTCGAACGGGCGATGGCCGAGCACGCGGCGGAGGTCGACGCGATTGCCGACGCGGCGGAGCCGCCGACTTTCGAGAACACGCTGGCCGCCCTCGAGCGTTCGGGCCGGGTGCTCGAGCGCGTGCAGAGCGTCTTCTTCAACCTCGTCGCCGCCGACACGAACGACACGCTGGACGCGATCCGGAGCGAGGTGGCGCCGAAGCTGGCCGCCCACAGCGATCGGATCCTGCTGAACGCCAGGCTGTTCGCGCGGGTGCAGGCCGTGTACGACCAGCGCGCGACGCTGGGGCTCGACGGGGAGTCCCTGCGGCTGGTCGAGGAGTACTACACCGACTTCGTGCGCGCCGGCGCGCGGCTGTCCGACGGCGAGAAGCAGCGCCTGCGGGACATCAACGCGGAGCTGGCGAGCCTGGAAGCGACCTTCATCCGCAACGTGCTCAGCGAGGTCAACGGCTCGGCCGTCGTCGTCGACACGCGGGCCGCGCTGAGTGGGCTGTCCGACAACGAGATCACGGCCGCGGCCGAGGCCGCGGCTGCCCGGGACCGCGACGGGAAGTTCCTGATCGCGCTGCGCAACACGAGCGGTCAGCCGGTCCTCGCGTCGCTCGACAATCGGGCGCTCCGCCAACGGATCTTCGACACGTCGCTGGCCCGCGGCAGCCGGGGCGGAGACTTCGACAACCGCGCCATCATCACCCGCATGGCCGCGCTCCGCGCGGAGCGGGCCGCGCTGCTCGGCTATCCCACGCATGCCGCGTACAGCCTGGAGCGGCAGACGGCGCAGACGGTGGCCGCCGTCAACGAGCGGCTGGCCGGCCTGGCGCCGGCGGCCGTGGCCAACGCCCGGCGGGAGGCGCGCGACCTGCAGGCGATGATCGCGGCGGGCGGCGGCGCACACGACCTGGCGCCGTGGGACTGGGCGTACTACGCGGAGAAGGTGCGCGCCGAACGCTACGCCTTCGACGCGGCGCAACTGCGGCCGTACTTCGCCCTCGACAGCGTGCTGCGGAACGGCGTGTTCTACGCCGCGGGCCGGCTCTACGGGCTCACCTTTCGGCAACGCACCGATCTGCCGCTGTACCACCCGGACGTTCGCGTATTCGACGTGCTCGACGCTGACGGCGAGCCGCTCGCCCTGTTCCTGGGCGACTACTACGCGCGCCCCTCGAAGCGCGGCGGCGCCTGGATGAGCTCGTTCGTGTCCCAGTCGGAGCTGCTCGGGACGCGGCCGGTGGTGGCGAACTACCTGAACATCCCGCAGCCGCCGGCGGGCGAGCCGACCCTGCTGACCTTCGACGAGGTCGAGACGCTGTTCCACGAGTTCGGCCACGCCGTGCACGCGATGTTCTCCGCCGTGCGGTATCCGTACTTCTCGGGCACCTCCGTGCCGCGCGACTTCGTCGAGTTCCCCTCGCAGGTCAACGAGATGTGGGCGACGTGGCCGGAGGTGTTCAGCAACTACGCGGTGCATCACGCGACCGGGGAACCGATGCCGCCCGAGCTGCTCGAGCGGGTGCTGGCAGCCGAGCAGTTCAACCAGGGCTTCGCCACGACCGAGTACCTGGCCGCGTCCCTGCTGGACCAGGCGTGGCACCAACTGACCGCGGACGAGGTGCCGGATGCCGGGGGAGTCGCGGCATTCGAGGAGGCCGCTCTCGCCGCAGCGGGCGTGGCGCTCGACGCCGTCCCGCCACGTTACCGCAGCGCGTACTTCTCGCACATCTGGAGCAGCGGGTACGAGGCGGGGTACTACTCGTACATCTGGAGCGAGGTGCTCGATGCCGACTCCGTCGAGTGGTTCAAGGAAAACGGCGGCCTGACCCGCGCGAACGGCGACCACTTCCGACGGACGCTCCTGTCGAAGGGCGGCAGCCGCGACGCGCTGGAGCTCTTTCGCGAGTTCCGGGGCCGCGCGCCGGACATCGACCCGCTGCTGGCGCGCCGCGGCCTGAGCTGACCGCGGTCAAGGCCAGAGCCAACCGAACGTGCCGGCCGTCAGCAGGGCGTAGATCAGCCCATCCAACACCGTCTTCAGCGTGTAGCTCCAGCTTCGATGCCACCAGATGCTGTTCTGCAGAATCGCGAGCGAGTAGCCGGCGAACGCGACCGCGCCGACCACCCGGAAGACGATGCGGTAGTCCGCGCCGGGGCCCAGCGTCAGGCCGGCGACATAGCCGGCGACGGCGCCCACCACGAGCGAGTAGCCGCACCACATCGCCAGGCTCTTGCCTATCGTCAGGGGCTGGTTGGGCAGCACGGTGATGAACGCGATCGGACCGTTCTTCGTCTTCTCGGCGAACTCGGGCGACCCTATCTCCTGCGAGTCCGCCGCGTGCGGGATGACGTAGTCGCCGGGCGGGATCTCGAAGGGCCGCAGCGCGGCGGCGACGCCGGCCTCGTCGGGCAGCGGTCCCGAGTCGGACCTGTGATAGGTCAGCACCATGTGAATGAGCGAGCTGACGGCGAACACCAGCACTGCCGAGAGCAGCACCGGCAACCAGAGCGATGCGACCGATACCATGACCACCTCCTCGTAGACGCGCCGCCCTCACGCGAGTAGCGACCGCAGCAGCACTGCCGGGTGGAGCGCCTCGACGCCGACGAAGTCCCGCACCTGATGGCGGCACGACGTGCCGGCCGCGACCAGGATGCCGCCGGGACCGAGCGCTCGCGCGGCGGGCAGCAGCCGCCGCTCGCCGATCTGCCGGGAGATCTCCAGGTGCTCCCGCGCGTAGCCGAACGACCCGGCCATTCCGCAGCAGCCCGAGTCCAGATCGGTGACCCGCGCGCCCGGGATCCGCTCGAGAAGCGCCTTGGCCGCCGCGACCAGCCCGAGCGACTTCTGGTGGCAGTGGCCGTGCAGCAGGATCTCGGCGGGGCCGGCCTGTAGCGCCAGCGCCGCGGGCCGCTCGCGGAGGCGGTGGTGCAGGTAGTCCTCGAAGAGGATGCACGCGCCGGCCACGTCGCGCGCCTGCGCTTGCGCCTCCCCGCGCAGCAGGGCCGGGACGTCGTCCACCAGGGCGGACAGGCAGCTCGGCTCGAGGAGCACGATGGGGGTGCCGGCCGCGGCGGTCGCGTGGAGGTGCCGCACCACGTCCGCCGCCCGCTCGCGCGCCGCGGACAGCAGCCCCTGGGAGATCAGCGGGCGCCCGCAGCAGACGTCCGGTCCCAGACCGACCGTCAGGCCCGCGGCTTCCAGCACGTCGGCCGCGGCGAGGCCGACCTCCGGATCGAAGTAGCTGGTGAAGGTGTCGTTGAACAGGACGGCGTCGGGCGGGCCCGCCGGCGCGGGGCCCCGGTCCCGCCAGCGGGCGGCGAGCGGGCGCGCCGCCCAGCGGGGCAGCGAGCGGCGGCGATCGATGCCGAGCAGCCGCTCGCCGAGCGCGCGGACCCAGCCGGTCTCCAGCCAGGGGTTGACGAGCGGCGCCGCGCGCGCGGTCCACGCCGCGAGATCGTGGATGTGTCCCAGCAGGCGCGCCCGCACCGGCGTGCCGTGCCGGCGCCAGTAGTCGGCGAGAAACTCGCTCTTGAGGCGCGCCATATCGACGCCGGTCGGACACTCCGTCTTGCACGCCCGGCACTCGAGACACAGGTCCAGCACGTCGTAAACGCCGCGTTCGCCGAGCCCGGCGTCCCGGGGGCCGGTCCGGCCGAGCGCGCCGGTCATCGCGAGGCGCAGCGCGTTGGCGCGGCCGCGCGTCGAGTGCGCCTCGTCGCGCGTCGCCATGTACGACGGGCACATCGTCCCGCTGAGCGTCTTGCGGCAGGCGCCGACGCCGCTGCACATCTCGACGGCCCGCCCCAGGCCGCCGTAGCCAGTGTGGTCGAAGGCGGCGGGCGGATCCGGGGTCCGGTAGCCGGCGCCGTACCGGAGATTGGCCGTGAGCGGCGGCGAATCGACGATCTTGCCCGGATTGAACAGCCCGTGCGGATCGAACGTGCGCTTGATGGTCCGGAACGCCTCGTACAGCTCCGGGCCGAACATGCGCGCCATGAAGGGCCCGCGCACGAGGCCGTCGCCATGCTCGCCGGAGAGAGCGCCGCCGAACTCGAGGACCAGATCGGCGATCTCGTTTGCGATCGACTCGAACTGCCGCACGCCCCGGGCGGTCTTCATGTTGACGACGGGCCGCACGTGCAGGCAGCCGACGGAGGCGTGGGCGTAGATGCCGGCCGTCGTCCCGTGGCGCCGGATGACGCCGCGGAACCGCTCGATGAAGTCGCGCAGCTGCTCCGGGGCGACGGCCGTGTCCTCGACGAAGGAGATGCTCTTCGCATCCCCCTTCATCGCCATCGACAGGCCGAGCGACGACTCCCGCAGCTTCCAGATGCGCGCCTGATCGGCCGGCGCCGTGGCCCGCGCCATGTGGGCCGCGACGCCCCGGGTCCGCAGCATGTCCTCCAGCCGCTCGAGCCGCCGCCGGAGCGCCTCGCTCGACTCGTCGTACAGCTCGACGCAGAGGAGCGCGCCGCATTCGGTCCGCAGGACCGCCCGCCGCATCGCGTCCAGCGCGGGGTTCTCCCTGGCATGGTCCAGGATGGACCGATCCATCACCTCGACCGCCGACGGGCCGTGCGCCAGGATGGCCGGCGTCTCCCCGAGCGCGTCGAGCAGGTCGTCGTACTCGATGGTCAGCACCGCCTTGGCGGCCGGCAGCGGCACCAGGTTGAGGCGGGCCTCGACAATCAGCCCGAGCGTGCCCTCGGAGCCGACGATCAGCTTCGCGAGATTGAACGGCGAACCCTGGGCGCCCGCGGCCGCCGCGACGAACGCATCGAGGTTGTAGCCCCCGACCCGGCGCACGATCTTCGGGTAGCGCCGCCCGATCTCGCCGGCGTGCTCCGCCGCCAGCCGGCGGACGGTCCGATAGCAAGCGCCCTCCAGGGTCGCCGCCGCGGCCGCCCGCTCGAGCTCGTCCGGGGAGAGCGGCCTCAGGTGAGCAATCGAGCCGTTCGCGAGCGCGACGTGCACGTCGAGGACGTGATCGATCGTCTTGCCGTAGAGCACCGACCGCGCGCCGGCCGAGTTGTTCGAGATCATCCCGCCGACGGTCGCGCGGCTGGCGGTCGAGATGTCGGGCGCGAACCGCAGGCGCTGGGAGGCCAGGCGCGCGTTCAACTCGTCGAGCACGATGCCCGGCTCGACGCGCGCCCAGCGCTCCTCGACGTTCACCTCGAGCAGGCGGTTGAAGTACTTCGACGTGTCGACCTGCAATCCCGGACCGATGGCCTGACCCGCCTGCGACGTGCCGCCGCCGCGCGCGGTGATCGAGCAGCCGTGCCGGCGGGCGCAGGCGATCGCGGCGAGCATGTCCTCCCGCGAGCGGACGATGGCCACGCCCACCGGCTCGATCCGGTAGACGCTGGCGTCGGTCGAGTAGAGCGCGCGCGAGATCGGGTCGAAGCGGACCTCGCCCTCGAGGTGGGTCTCGAGATCGCTGCGCAGGTCGGCCACCCCGCGCAGTATAGAACGGTGCGGCGCCCGCGACGGCGGCTCCTGAACGGAGCGCCGACCGTGGCGTCGCGCGCAGGCGTGAAGAGTACGCGATAATTGCCGCCTGCCGGCCCTGATCCGATGGCAATTCTTGATTGAGTCGGATCCCGAGGCCGGAGGGTGGCCGTCCGTGACACATGTCGCACGTCCCGGCTTCGCAGCAATTGCCCGATCGAGCTCCCGGTCCGGCAGGTTCGCGCCGGTCCGGCTCGTCCTCGCCGCCGCGGCACTGCTGACAATCGCCCCTGCGGGATCGGCCGCCCAGGTCGTCGAGCGCGTCGTCGACGGCGACACGATCATCGTTCGCGACGTCGGCCGGGTGCGGCTGATCGGCGTCGATACGCCGGAGACGGTCCATCCGAGGCGGCCGGTCGAGTTCTTCGGCAAGGAAGCCAGCGCGTTCACGAAGCGGCTCGTCGACGGCAAGCGGGTGCGCCTGGAGTACGACCAGCAGCGGACCGACCGCTACGGGCGGACGCTGGCGTACGTCCGCCTGCCGGACGGAACGTTCGTCAACGCCGAGATCATCAGGCGCGGCTACGGTCACGCCTACACCCGCTTCCCCTTCAAGTACCTCGATCGGTTCAGGGAGCTCGAACGCGCCGCGCGTCGCGCGGGCCGCGGCCTGTGGGGCTCCGCGGCGCCGCAGGCGCCAACCGCGGCCGCGCGCCGGCCGGCGCGCGGGCCGCGCTCGCCCGCTGGGACGACAACCGGAACGGCCGCATCTCCTGCGCGGAGGCCCGGCGGCACGGGATCGCGCCGGTGCCCCGCGGGCATCCCGCGTACGGTCACATGCGCGACGGCGACAACGACGGCGTCGTGTGCGAGTGAGTCGGCGCCGCGCGGCGAAGTGCCCCAGCCTGACAGACTCCGCAAGGCGCGCACGGCGCGCCTCGGCGGGAGCGGCGCGGGGCGACGGGGCCCCGCAAGCGGACGCCGGGGGTGCGGGGCGCAGCCCCGTCTGATGGAAGCCCGGGGCAAAGCCCCGTCTGATGTTAGATTACGCCATGCTCCACGCGAGCGGCCGGCACTTCCTGCAGATTCCGGGCCCCACCAACGTCCCGGAACGCGTCCTGCGGGCGATGGCTGCCCCGACCATCGACCACCGCGGGCCGGCGTTCCGCGATCTGACGCGCGAGGCGCTCGGCGGGCTGGCGTCCGTCGTCCGCACCCGCCAGCCGGTGCTGCTGTTTCCAGCGTCGGGAACCGGGGCCTGGGAGGCCGCGCTCGTCAACACGCTGGCGCCCGGCGATCGCGTGCTGATGGTCGAGACGGGCCACTTCGCCACCCTCTGGAAGGGCATCGCGACCCGGCTCGGGCTCGATCCGCTGTTCCTGTCCGGCGACTGGCGGCGCGGAGTCGACGCCGCCGAGGTCGGGGCCCGGCTGGAGGACGATCGCACCCACGCGGTGAAGGCGGTCTGCGTGGTGCACAACGAGACGTCGACCGGCGTGACGAGCGACATTGCGGCCGTGCGCCGCGCGCTCGACGCCGCGCGCCATCCGGCGCTCCTGATGGTCGACACGATCTCGTCGCTTGCCTCGATCGACTACCGCCACGACGAGTGGGGCGTCGACGTCACGGTCGGGGCGTCGCAGAAAGGGCTCATGCTGCCGCCGGGCCTGAGCTTCAACGCCGCCAGCGACAAGGCGCTGGCGGCGCATGCCGGTGCGCGGCTGCCGCGCAGCTACTGGGACTGGGGACCGATACGCGCCGCCAACGAGAAGGGGTTCTTTCCGTACACCCCCGCGACCAACCTCCTGTTCGGCCTGCGCGAGGCGCTCGCCATGCTACAGGCCGAGGGACTCGATAACGTGTTCGCCCGGCACGATCGTCACGCCGAGGCGACGCGGCGCGCCGTGCGAGCGTGGGGGCTCGAGCTGCTCTGCATCAATCCAGCCGAGTACAGCTCCTCGTTGACGGCGGTCCTGATGCCGGCCGGCCACGATGGCGGCCGCCTGCTGGACGTGATCCTCCACCGCTTCGACATGGCGCTCGGCGTCGGCCTCGGACGCCTGGCCGGCCGGGTGTTCCGGATTGGCCACCTCGGAGACTTCAACGACCTGAGCCTGGCAGGCACGCTGGCCGGTGTCGAGATGGGCCTGGGCTTGAGCGGCGTCCCGCACCGGACCGGCGGGGTGGACGCGGCGATGGCCTATCTCGCGTCGTGCGCGAAGCCGGCGTAGCTTCAATTTGACGGGGCTGCGCCCCGAACCCCCGGCGTCCGCTTGCGGGGACCCCTGCGCCCCGCGCCGCTCCCGCCGAGGCGCGCTGTGCGCGCCTTGGCCTGGTCTACCGGGCCGCGGCGGCGAGCGGCTCGCGGGGGGCGGTGCCGGCCGGCGCGAGAAAGAACGTCTCGATGACGTCGCGCAGCTCGCCGATCGACTCGGCGCGGTTGATCGCCGTGCGCAGATTCGAGCCGCCGTGGAGTCCCTTCGTATACCACGAACCGAGCGCCCGCAGCTTGTTGATGACCCACCGCTCGCGCCCGCGGGCGTGCCGCGGGCGTGAGCCGGCGGCGGCCGTCGCGCGGTGACGAAACCCGCGCTCCTCGTCCAACCCCTCCCGGAGCAGCATGTCGATGTACTCGAGCAGAAACCGACCGCGCTCGTCGTCCGTCGCCTCGGGGGCGGAGCGGCCGGCAGCCAGCGCCGCCGACTGCTGGAAGATCCACGGGTTGCGCAAGGCGCCCCGGCCCACCAGCACGCCGGCCACCTGGGTCTCCGCCTGCCGGTCGACGACCTGCCGGGCCGTGACGCAGTCGCCGCTGCCGAAGACCGGGATCGCCACGCCCGCCGCCACCGTGTCGATCAGCCGCCAGTCGGACGAGCCGCTGTACGACTGCGCGGCCGTCCGGCCGTGCACCGCGACGGCCGCCGCACCCGCGTCCTCCATCATCCGCGCCAGGGCGGGCGCGTTGATGTCACGCTCGTCCCAGCCTGCACGCATCTTGACGGTCACGGGAATGCGGACGGCGCGGCTCATCGAGCGGATGATGGCGGCGGCGTGCGAGGGTTCCCGCATCAGGCTGCAGCCGGCGTGGTGCTTCGCAATCTTCGGCACCGGGCAGCCCATGTTGACGTCGACGATGTCCGCGCCCAGCCCCTCCACGATCCGCGCCGCGGCCGTCATGGTCGCCGGGTTGCCGCCGAAGATCTGTATCGAGACCGGCCGCTCCTCCTCGGTGTACTCCGCGTACTCGAGCGTCCGGTCGATGCCGCGCACGAGTCCCTCGGAGCTGACCATTTCGGTGACGACCAGGCCGCACCCGCCGCGGCGCTTCACCAGGCGCCGAAAGGCGGTGTCGGTCATCCCCGCCATCGGCGCCAGGGCCAACGGCGGATCGAGCTGGACCTTCCCGATATTCATGACGTTCGCGGCGGGATGGGCGGCTACTGCTGCAGCGCGGCTGCGCTCGCCTGGGTCCGGAACTGATCGTACGCCTCGTGCAGCTCGGCGCTCTTCCACTCGATGATCGCCTCTTCCCGCAGCTCGTCGAGGTACTTGGCGTACTCCTCCAGCCGGCGATCGCTGAAGACGTTCTCGGAGATCTCGTCGCGGACCTCCTCGAAGGGCCGCGCGGTATCGTCCGTCAGGTCCTCGAGCAGGAGGATCTGGAAGCCCTGCGGCGTCCGCCGCAAGTCGCTCACGCCGCCGACCTCCAGCGTCGTGATCAGCTCCTGGATGGCCTCGGCAATCTCGCTGAGCTGAAACGGTCCGATCAGGCCGCCGTACCGTGCCGAGGCAGCGTCCGACACCTCGGTGGCAACCGCCGCGAAGCCCTCGCCGGCGTTCAGACGCTCCATGACGGCGGCGGCCCTGGCGCGCGCGCGCTGGCCCGCCAGCAGTCCCCCGGTGGGCGGCACGCCGATGATGATCTCCCTGAGCGTGACGGTCGCCGGCTCCGTGAAATCGCCGATGTGCGCCTCGTAGTACTCGCGAGCCTCGATGTCCGTAATCGCCACGCGGTTGAGAATCTCGATGCTCTGCACCTGACTGGCCAGCATCTGCCGTTCGGTGAGCCGCCGGAAGTCATCGAGCGACATCCCCTCCTGTCGATCGAGAAGCTCGACGAACTCCTCGTCCGTCTCGATGCCGTTCTCTTCCTTCAGGTTGTCGAGAAAATCCCGGAACTGATCGTCGGAGAGCTGGTACCCGAGCTCCTTGCCGCGCTGGATGAGCAGCAGCTCCTCCACGAGGTTCGCAATCACCCCGGGCGTGACATCCCCGAGGAGCTGGAACAGCTCCGCGTTGGTGGACGGCTGGATGCCGCGGGCGCGAATCGCCGCGATTTGACGATCCTCCAGGTCGGACTGCGTGATGATCTCGCCGTTCACCTTGACGAGGATCCGCTCGATGATGCGGGCGTTGGGACGACTGGGCACGGCGGTGGCCGATTGCGCGCCCGCCGGTGCGGCGACCGCGCCGACAATCGTCAGAGCCAGCATCGCGTGGAGCGCGTGGACAACGGCTCGTCGCATCATGATCACCATCCCTGCCTGCACGTTTCTCCCTCGCATTCTAACCGCCCGGCGCCGGGCCTCTCAACTCGTCCAGCAGCTTCCCCACCTGCTGCAGCAGATCGCCGGCATGCTCGACCCGGTCCGCACCGCGGCGCGCGGCACCGGCCGGCGCCGTCCACCACGATGCCGGTGCGGCGTCCCGACTCTGCCGCGGCGGCGCGCCCGCCGACCGGTTCAGCGCATCGAGGTCGACGCGGAGCACCGCCGGCGGCGTGAGCGTCACGGCCGGCTGCGCCTGCACGAAGGCCACCAGCCGTTCCGGCGCGACCCGCGCTCGGTCTCCGAAACGTATGACGAGGTGGTGGCGCTCGCGGTCGGCCGACTCGATCCCCAGCTCGTCGGCCAGTATCCGGACCCGGCCGTACTCCGCCAGCCGCAGGACGGAAGGCGGCGCCGGTCCGTAGCGATCCGCCACTTCCTCCAGCACGGTCGCCAGCGTGTCCTCGTCGCGGGCGCCCGCCACCCGCCGATACAGCGCCAGCCGCTGGTTCGTGTCCGTCACGTACTGCTCCTCGATCCGCAGATCGACGCCGAGGTTGACGGCTGCCCGCTGATCGTCCTCGACCGGCTCGCCCTTCAGCTCGCGCACGGTCTGCTCGAGCAGCGTCACGTACATGTCGAAGCCGATCGCCTCGATGTGGCCGCTCTGCTGCGCGCCGAGCAGGTCCCCGGCGCCCCGGATCTCCAGATCGAGCGCGGCCACGCGAAAGCCGCTGCCGAGGTCGCTGAACTCCTTGATGGCAGCCAGCCGGCGCCGCGCGACCGGCGACAGCTCGTCGCCGGGCGGGACGAGCAGATAGGCGTACGCCCGCCGGCCGGACCGGCCCACCCGGCCGCGCAGCTGGTAGAGCTGGGACAGGCCGTAGCGCTCCGCGTGGTTGACGATGATCGTGTTGACGTTCGCGATGTCGAGCCCGTTCTCGATGATCGTCGTCGACAACAGCACGTCGTACTCGTGCGCGACGAAGTCGAGCATGACGCGCTCGAGCGCCACCTCGCTGGACTGCCCGTGCGCGACCGCCAGCCTCGTCTCCGGCACGACCCGCCGGATCAGGTCCGCCACGGAATGGATCGAGTCGATGCGGTTGTGGACGAAGTACACCTGGCCCCCGCGCTCCAGCTCGGAGCGAATCGCGCGGGCGATGGTCGCCGTGTCGAACTTGACCACGTTGGTCTGAATCGCCAAGCGGTCCTTGGGCGGCGTCTCGATGACCGACATGTCGCGTATGCCCATCAGCGACATGTTCAACGTGCGGGGGATGGGCGTCGCCGTCAACGTGAGCACGTCGACCTTCTGCCGCAGGCTCTTGATGCGCTCCTTGTGGGCGACCCCGAAGCGCTGTTCCTCGTCGACGATGAGCAGGCCCAGATCGTGAAACCGCACGTCCTTCGAGAGCAGGCGGTGCGTGCCGACCATGACGTCTATCCTGCCTGCCGCGAGGTCGGTCAGCAGCGCCTTCTGCTCCGCGCGGCTCCGGAAGCGGCTGACCATCTCGATCCGGACCGGAAACGCCGCGAAGCGCTCGACCACCGTCTTGAGGTGCTGGAAGGCCAGCACCGTCGTCGGCGCGAGCAGCGCCACCTGCTTGCCGTCGATGACCGCCTTGAAGGCGGCTCGCAGGGCCACCTCCGTCTTGCCGTAGCCGACGTCGCCGCACAGCAGGCGGTCCATCGGTGACGGCGCTTCCATGTCGCGCTTGATGTCGGCGACCGCCGTCTGCTGGTCCGGGGTCAGCTCGTACTCGAACGCCGCGTCGAACTCCTCCTGCCAATGGCCGTCGGGGCTGAAGCGGTGGCCTGCCACGGCCTTGCGGGCGGCATAGAGCCGGAGCAGCTCCTGCGCCATGTCGCGCATGGCGCGCCGCACGCGGGTCTTGGCGCGTTCCCAGGTGGTGCCGCCCAGGCGGTCGACGGCCGGCCGCTGGCTGCCCGTGTGCTTCTGGATCAGGTCGAGCTGCTCGACCGGGACGAACAGTTTGTCCCCGCCGTGGTAGCGGAGCTCCATGAGCTCGTGCGCGGTGCCGCCGACGGCCATCTGGCGCAGACCGACGAAGGCGCCGATGCCGTGGTCCACGTGCACGACATGGTCTCCCACCTTCAGATCGCGCAGGTCGGACAGGAAGGAGCGGGCGACCGGCCGTCTGCGCTCGCGGCGCTGCTCGTCGAACAGGTCCGCCTCGGCGTGGATGCGCAGCCCCGCGGCGGGCAGCCGGAACCCCCGCGAGAGCTGCCCGGTGGCAACCAGCAGCGACGCGCCGGCCGTCACCTCCGCGGCCGCGACGGGGGCCGCACGCAGCCCGTGCTCGCTCAGCAGCTCGGCGATGCGCTCGGCGCGGCCGGCAGTGGCCGCGACGAAGAGCTGCGTCTCGCCCTGGTCGCGTCCGGTCCGGAGCTCGGCGACCCAGTCGCTCAGCCGGCCGCGGTACGCGATGGCCGGTTGGCACGCGACGTGCTGTTGCCCCTCCCCGTCGTCGAGGCCCAGCGTCTCCAGCCGGGTTGCGCCGTCCAGGGCCTCCTGCACGGCACCCTCCGCGACGAACAGCGCCTCCGGCGGCGGCACGTTGCGGCCGTTCTCCGCCGCCGACCGGTAGCTCCCGGTCAGCTGCTCGAGCTGGTCGGCCACCCGGCGCGCGCACGCCTCGGACTCCTGCACGAGGAGCCGCACGGACCGGCCGGCGAGGTAGTCGAAGACGCTGGCCCCGCGGTCCGCCTCGGGGCAATCCGCCGCCGCGGCGTCTCCAGCGAGGGAATCGAACGTGTCGCGCAACGGAACGATCGCGGCCCGGTCCAGGCTGGCGATCGATCGTTGCGTGCCCGGGTCGTAGCGCCGGAGCGATTCGATCATGTCCCCGACGAACTCCACGCGCACCGGCCAGGTCTCGCCCGCGGGAAAGAAATCGACCACCCCGCCCCGCACGCAGAACTCGCCGTGCTGGTCGACCGGGTCCTCGGGGCTGAATCCGGCGTCGGCGAACAGCTCGCCCAGCGCGGTCGGCGACGCGAAGCCTCCGGCCACCAGCTCCTGCGTCGCGGCCAGCAGACGCTGCGGGGGGCTGACGCGCGGCAGCAACGCGGGGGCTGAGGCGACGACCAGCCGCGCCGTCCCCTGCGCCAGGGAGGCCAACGCACGAGCCCGGGCGGATGCCACGTCCAGGTGCGGCGCGATGGCGCGATAGGGATCGACTTCCGGCGAGGGAAACGGCAGGACGCTGCGCGCCAGCCCGCTCTCGGGGATCCCGAGCAGCGCGCCGCAGAAGAACCGCGCGTCCGCCGTCATCTGCTCCACGCCGGCGTCGGACGGCACGACGAAGACGACCGGGGTGGCGGCTGCGGCCGCGGCCGCAGCGAACGCCTGGGCGGCGGGGGACAGACCGGTGACGACCCGCGACGCGCTGCCGAAGCCCGCGCGGCCGGCAGTGGTCTTGAGGATCGAGCTCAGCGTGAGTGGTGTAGCGGCAAGCGGCACGCGCGGGCCCCCGGGAGGCCCCGATATTAGCACGCCGTCCCGCCCGCCGGCCGTGCCGCACCCGCCGTGCGTGCGATGCCGCGCCGGGAGGCGCGGCCCGGGTCAGCCGGCATCGATATCGAGCACGAGGATCGTGACGTTGTCCGGCCCGCCGCTGGCATTGACCCGGCGCACGAGCTCGTCGCACACGGCCTGGCGGTCGGCGTGGTGCGCCACGACGTCGCCGATCGCCGGGTCCGAGAGCACGGACGACAGACCGTCCGAGCACAGCAGCAGGCGGTCGCCCCGCCGGAGCGTCAGCTCGCTCACATCGGCCTCGACGGCCTCCTCGCCGGAGATGGCCCGCGTGACGATGTTGCGCCACGGGTGCGCGCGCGCGGCGTCCTCCGACAGCAAGCCCGCCCGCACCCGCTCCTCCACCCAGGAGTGGTCGCTCGTGAGACGGATGAGCGCCTCCTGCCGGGACAGATACGCCCTGCTGTCACCGACGTGGGCGATCACGCCCGCGCTCTCGTCCAGCAGCGCGGCCACTGCCGTCGTCGCCATCCCGCGCAGAGCCACAGCGGCTGCCGCGCGATCCGCGACGCACCGATTCGCCCGGTCGAAGCCGGCCCGCAGGCGGTTGCCGCCGCGGCTGAGCGACGCATCGAAGGGCACCGGCCATGGGTCGTCCGGACCGAGCGACCTCGTCGACTCCACGGCGGCGGCGATCGCATCGACGGCGATCCGCGCCGCGATCTCGCCGCCCGCGTGTCCGCCCATGCCGTCCGCGACGACGAACAGGCCCAGCTCCGGGCGGGCGCAGTAGCAGTCCTCGTTCCGCGAGCGGCGCAGGCCGGGGTCCGTGCGAGCCGCCCACGACGTATGCATGGATCTCACACTAGCCCGGAAATCGTCGCCTGCGGCTCCGATTGCCGCCCAACCAACCCTCCTAGGAGCCTGCACCGTTCCACGGCCCAGACTCCTAGCTCTCGCTCGGGCCGGGAGCCGTCCCAGTGCGGGGAGACGGTTACAGTCCGGCCGGGGGCCGGACGCGCACCTTCGACGCCACCTGCAGCCGGACGAGCGACTTCAGCAGGGCCACGCGAGCCCGTTCGAAGTCCACGCTGGCGGTGCTTCCGGCCAGGCGTTCGCGCGCGCGCCGGCGGGCGGCCGCCGCACGGTCGACATCGATATTCTCCGCACGCTCGGCGATCTGGGCGAGCACCGTGACGCGGTCGGGAAGGATCTCGGCGAATCCGAACGCCACGGACACGAAGGACCGCTCGGCGCCGCGCCGGAACCAGAGCTCGCCCACCTGCAGCGTGGTCAACAGCGGCGTGTGACCGGGCAGCACGCCGAGATACCCCTGCGAGCCGGGAATCTGAACCTCATCCACCGACTCGTGCACGATCGACCGATCAGGCGTGACCAGCTCGAAACTGAGGGCTGACGGCAGCTCCATGGCGATGGTTCTCCGGCCGCTCTACTCCGCGGCCGCCGCCTGCATCTTGTCCGCGTTCGCGAGCGCTTCCTCGATCGTTCCGACCATGAAGAAGGCCTGCTCCGGCACGTCGTCGTGCTTGCCGTCGACGATCTCGCGGAACCCGCGCACCGTGTCCGCGATGGGGACGTACTTGCCCTCGAGGCCGGTGAACTGCTCCGCGACGAAGAACGGCTGCGACAGGAACTTCTGGATCTTCCGCGCCCGGGAGACGCTGAGCTTGTCGTCTTCCGACAGCTCGTCGATGCCGAGAATGGCGATGATGTCCTGCAGGTCCTTGTAGCGCTGCAGTACCTCCTTGACGTCGCGCGCCGTCCCGTAGTGCTCGTCGCCGATGACGCGGGGATCGAGGATCCGGGAAGTGGACGCCAACGGATCCACCGCGGGATAGATGCCGAGCTCGACGATCGATCGCGACAGGTTGGTCGTGGTGTCGAGGTGGGCGAACGTCGTGGCCGGCGCGGGATCCGTGTAGTCGTCGGCCGGCACGTAGATGGCCTGCACGGACGTGATCGATCCCTTCCTCGTCGACGTGATCCGCTCCTGCAATGCGCCCATCTCCGTGAGGAGCGTCGGCTGGTAGCCGACGGCGGACGGCATGCGCCCGAGCAGCGCCGACACCTCCGAGCCCGCCTGCGTGAAACGGAAGATGTTGTCGATGAACAGGAGGACGTCCTTGCCCTCGGCGTCACGGAAGTACTCGGCCACGGTCAGCGCGCTCAGCCCGACCCGCAGGCGGGCGCCCGGCGGTTCGGTCATCTGACCGTAAACCAGGGCCGCCCGCGACTTGTCCGGGTCGGCGGGGTCGACGACGCCGCTCTCCTGGAACTCGAGCCACAGGTCGTTCCCTTCCCGCGTGCGCTCGCCCACGCCGCCGAACACGGAAACGCCGCCGTGCTTGAGCGCGATGTTGTGGATCAGCTCCTGGATGATGACCGTCTTGCCCACGCCCGCGCCGCCGAACAGCCCAATCTTGCCGCCCTGCAGGTAGGGCTCGAGCAGATCGATGACCTTGATGCCGGTCTCGAACATCTGCAGCTCGGTGGACTGGTCCGCGAGGGGCGGCGCCGGCCGATGTATCGGCCAGCGCTCCTTGGCCGCGACCGGGCGGTCCGGAAAATCGATCGGCTCGCCCAGCACGTTCAGCACCCGCCCCAGGGTCTGGGGGCCCACCGGCATCGAGATCGGCGCGCCCGTGTCGACGGCCGCCATGCCGCGCTGCATCCCGTCGGTCGGCTTCATGCAGACGGCCCGCACACGGCTCTCTCCGAGATGCTGCTCGACCTCGGCGATCACGTCGATGGCGTCTCCCCCTTCCACCTCCGACTTGATGTGCAGCGCGTTGTAGATGGGCGGGAGCTGTCCGCTCTCGAACTCGACGTCCACGACCGGCCCGATCACCTGGACGACCTTGCCGGTCTTCCCGCTCGTGCTCACTCCGTTGGCCATGCTCTCTCGGCTCCCGCGTTACAAGGCTTCCGCGCCCGACACGACCTCGATCAGCTCGCGCGTAATCGTGGCTTGCCGCATCTTGTTCATGTAGAGCGTCAACTGATCGATCATCTCTCCCGCATTCCGGGTGGCCGCGTCCATCGCCGTCATCCGGGCCGCGTGCTCCGCCGCGGCGGACTCGAGCAACGCGCGGAACAGCTGGGTCTCCACATGCCGGGGCAACAGCTCGTCGAAGATCTCCGCCGCCGTCGGCTCGAACAGATGGCCGGCCAGCGTCGCCGCCGCAGCATCCGAGTCCGCCTCGAAGCGCGGAATCGGGAGCAGCCGCTCGACGACGACCCGCTGCTGCAGCACGCTCTTGAACTCGTTGTAGATCAGGTACACGTCGCGAGCCGCGCCGGTGGTGAACTCCTCGATCGCCGCCCGCGCCACGGCCTGGGCGTGCGTGTAGCGCAGGTTCGTGAAGACGTTGATGTCCTCGTAGCGGACGTCGAATCCGCGCCGCACGAAGAAGTCGCGGCCCTTGCGACCGATGAGGCCGAGCGCCACCTCGCGATCCGCGTCGGCGACGTACGTTCCCGCGCGCCGCAGCAGGTTGGAGTTGAAGCTGCCGCATAGCCCCTTGTCGGCCGTCACCACGATGAGGAGCGTCGGCGCGGGCGGGCGATCCTCCGCCGCCACGAGCAGCGGGTGCAGGGCCGGGTCGACGCGCGTCGCCAGACTGTTCAGCACGCCCAGCATCAACTGGGCGAACGGGCGCGCGCCCGTAATCCGCTCCTGCGCGCGGCGCAGCTTCGACGCGGCGACGGTCTTCATCGCCTTCGTGATCTGCTGCGTCGATGAGACGGCGCGGATGCGGCGCCGCAGGTCGATGAGCGACGGCATCGCTTAGGCTGCCACTCCCTTCCGCGCCGCGGTGAACTGCTCGGTGAACGCCTTGATGGCGGCGGTGACGTCGCTGCGCAGCTCGTCGTCGAGCTTCTTCAACGTGGTCAGGCGCTCCACCAGATCCCGGTGCCGCACCTCCATGAGCTCGTACAGCTCCCGCTCGTAGGCCGCCACGTCGCTCTCGGCGACCCGGTCCAGAAAGCCGTTGGTGCCGGCGAAGATGATGAGAACCTGCCGCTCCACCGCCAGCGGCTGGTACTGCGGCTGCTTGAGCACCTCGACCAGGCGGCGGCCGCGATTGAGCTGGTCCTGCGTCGCCTTGTCGAGGTCGCTGCCGAACTGCGCGAACGCGGCCAGCTCCCGGAACTGGGCCAGGTCGAGCCGCAGCGTGCCGGCGACCTGCCGCATGGCCCGCACCTGCGCGGACCCCCCGACCCGCGAGACGGAGTTGCCGACGTTGATTGCCGGCCGAATGCCCTGGTGGAACAGATCCGACTCGAGGAAGATCTGGCCGTCCGTAATCGAGATTACGTTGGTCGGGATGTAGGCCGACAGGTCGCCGGCCTGGGTCTCGATGATCGGCAGCGCCGTCAGCGAGCCGCCGCCGAGCTCGTTGCGCATCTTCGCGGCCCGCTCCAGTAGCCGCGAGTGGAGGTAGAACACGTCGCCGGGATACGCCTCGCGCCCCGGCGGGCGGCGGAGCAGCAGCGAGATCTCGCGGTAGGCCTGCGCATGCTTGGAGAGATCGTCGTAGACGCACAGCGCGTGCCGCCCGCTGTCGCGGAAGTACTCGCCCATCGCACAGGCCGAGTACGGGCTGATGTACAGGAGCGGGGCCGGGTCGGACGCACCCGCGGTCACGACAATCGTGTACTCCATCGCGCCGGCGTCCTCGAGCGTGCGCACCACCTGCGCGACCGTCGACTGCTTCTGGCCGACGGCGTTGTAGATGCAGACGACGTCGAGCCCCTTCTGGTTGATGATCGTGTCGACCGCCACCGCCGTCTTGCCGGTCTGCCGATCGCCGATGATGAGCTCGCGCTGGCCGCGGCCAATCGGAATCATCGCGTCGATCGCCTTGAGCCCGGTCTGCAGCGGCTCCTTCACTGGCTGGCGGTCCACGACGCCCGGCGCGATCTTCTCGATAGGAGCGTTCTGGCCGGTCGTGATCGGACCCTTGCCGTCCACCGGCTGGCCGAGTGCGTTGACGAGGCGCCCGAGCAGCTCTTCGCCGACCGGCACCGAGATGATGCGTCGCGTCCGCTTGACCGGATCACCCTCCTTGATCGCGGTCGACTCGCCCAGCAGCACGGCGCCGACGCTCTCCTCCTCCAGGTTGAGAGCGATGCCGAAGACGCCCTGCGGGAACTCGAGCATCTCGGTGGCCATCGCGCGTTCGATGCCGTGGATGCGCGCGATGCCGTCGCCGACCGACACCACCGTGCCGACCTCGGCAACGTCGACGTCGAGCGCGTAGCCCCCGAGCTGGTCCTTGATGATTCTGGAGATCTCGTCTGCCTTGATGTCCATGCTTCGACTCCGTTAGCGTCAATCAGACGGGGCTGCGCCCCGAACCCCCGGCGTCCGCTTGCGGGGACCCCGCAGCCCCGCGCCGCTCCCGCCGAGGCGCGCCGTGCGCGCCTTTCGGAGTCTGCACCCCGTCATGGCTGCATGGCTCCTAGCCGGCCGCGTCGCCCAGGAACCGCTCCCGCAGCCGGGCCAGATGCCGCGCGATGCTGCCGTCCCAGACCGTGCTGCCGATCTGGGTGACCACACCGCCGATGACCGCCGGATCGACCGCGGTCTCGACGGTCACCCGCTTGCCGGTCGCGGCCTCGAGCTGCCGGGTCATCTCCTGCGTCCGGCCGTCCGGCAGCGGCGCGGCCGTGGTGATGCGCGCCCGCACCATGCCCTGCCGCTCCAGCAGGCGATCGCGGTACACGTCGAGGATCTCCGGGAGCAGCGACAACCGGTCGCGCTCCGCCAGCAGGGCAAGCAACCGCCGCGTGACCGGCGACAGATCGCCGGCGCGGTCGAGGAGCGCCGCGACCACGCTTCGCTTCGGAGCGGGCGGCACGGCCGGATTGAGCAGGCTCTTGCGCAGCGTGGGGTGCTCGTCGAACAGCGCCGCGAACGCCGACACCTCCCGCTCGACGCGCTCGAGCTCGGCTTCCTGCTCGCAGACCTCAAGCAGAGCCCGTACGTACCGCGTGGCGGCAGTGCGATTCGCCATCGTCAGATAACTCGCAAACTCGCGTCCGGCCGCGCGTGCGGCCCGGCCCGAACGCACCGTCGACCTTGCAGGCCGCCGACGGGCGCGGACTTGCGCGCGCAGGACCTGTCACGTGGGGATGATCCGCGGCGGGCCAAACGGTCCTTTATACCACCCACGGGCAGCCGGGGCAAGCCGCCGGCTCAGCCCTCCGGGCCCGTGAGCTGCTCGAACAACCGCTGCAGCTCCTCCTCGGAGCGGAAGTGAATCTGGATCCTTCCGCCCCGCCGTCGGCGCACGATCTCCACGCTGGTCCCGAGCGCGACGCGCAGCCGCTCGGCCGCCGCCTTCGTGTGCGGGTCGGGACCGGGGGGCGGCGGCGCGGCCGGCGCCAGGCGCTTCTTGACCAGCAACTCGGTCTCGCGGACCGACAACCCGCCGGCGCGCACGTCCCGCGCCGCACGGCGCTGGGCGGATGCGTCGGGGAGCGCCACGAGCGCGCGGGCGTGGCCCATGCTCAGGGCTCCCGTCGCGACATCCGCCTGAACCTCGGCTGGCAGCGCCAACAGGCGCTGGTAGTTGGCCACCGTCGCGCGATCCTTGCCGACGGCGCCGGCGATCTCCTCCTGGGTCAGCCGAAACTCGTCGGCCAGACGCTTGTAGGCCCGCGCTTCCTCGATCGGATTGAGATCCTCCCGCTGAACGTTCTCGATCAGCGCCAGCTCGAGGCGCTTGTCGTCCGGCACGTCGCGGATGACGACCGGCACCTTCAGCAGGCCCGCCCGCTGGGCGGCGCGCCAGCGCCGCTCGCCCGCGACGATCTCGTACGCCCCTTCGCCCCGCCGGCGCACCACGATCGGCTGAATGATGCCGCTGCCCCGAATCGACTGCGCCAGCTCCTCCAGCTTGGCGTCGTCCATGATGCGGCGCGGCTGGTGGCGGTTGGGCTCGATCAGGTCGAGGTCGACCTCCGCCGCCGTGTCCGCCCGCGCCGCCGGCGGCACGTCGGGGATGAGCGCGCTCAGCCCGCGGCCGAGCGCCCGGCGTTTGTCAGGCACGGTCCCTGCTCCCCGCGATCTCGGCCTTCCGTCCATCCGCCAGGACCTCGTCCGCGAGCGCTGCGTACGCCGCGGCGCCCCGCGCCCGACTGTCGTACATCACCACTGGCAGGCCATGGCTAGGGGCTTCGCCCAATCTAATATTCCTTGGAATGACCGTAAGAAATACCTTGTCCTTGAAGAAGGCTCTCACCTCCGCGGTCACCTGCCGGCCGAGATTCGTGCGCGTGTCGGTCATCGTCAACAGGACGCCCCCAATCGACAGCTCCGGATTCAGGCGGGCGCGAACCCGCTGCACCGTGGCGGTCAGCTCGGCAACGCCCTCCAGGGCGAAGTACTCGCAAGTCAACGGAATGAGCACCTCATCGGCGGCCACGAGTGCGTTGAGTGTCAGCAGGCCGAGTGACGGCGGGGTGTCGATGAATACGTGCTCGAAACGATTGCGGGCCGCGGCGACGAGCGGGCGCAGCCGCGACTCCCGGTCGGGAAGGCCCACGAGCTCGATCTCCGCACCCGTCAAATGACGGTCCGCGGGTATGAGCGACAGATTC
Organism: Vicinamibacterales bacterium; assembly: GCA_965222265.1. GTDB lineage: Bacteria > Acidobacteriota > Vicinamibacteria > Vicinamibacterales > UBA8438 > JAAXGX01. Next base: position 525,441 of record CBDCTP010000003.1, on the reverse strand, counting down.
CGCACCGCCGTCGCGACGACGAAGTCTTCCACGTCGACCGGCGCACCACCGGTCAGCGCGTCGTAGATGGTCCCGCCCGCGGCCCGCTTCCCCTTCAAGCCGACGCCGCTGGTGAGGTTGGCCTGCGGGTCCATGTCGATGACCAGCACCTTGCGCCCGGCAACGGCCAGCGACGCGGCCAGGTTGATAGCGGTCGTCGTCTTTCCGACGCCGCCCTTCTGGTTCGCGATGGCGACGACGACCTTGAGCGGCGTTTCTCGCCGAGGCGGCGGGGTGGGCTTTTTCAGACGAAACCACATGGTCTGGGCGTCGCTCCTCGTCTCGGAGAAGCCCGGTTCCAAGGTACGATTTTTCGCGCTCCCGGTCAATATCGCGCAGCGGCCGGCACCATTCCGCCGGTCTGGTTCGCCCTGGCAAGACCAGGCCCAAGAGGTGTTCCACGTGGAACATCACCGCGAGGCGGCGTGTCGTCGCGTCCGCCCCGGCCGAGCCGTTCTCCCGTCTATGTTCCACGTGGAACATCCCTCGTGACTTCGTCATCCCTATCGTTGGGTCGCCGTGAGGGACCCGCCGACAGCCTCCGCCCACGTCCTCCGCCACGGCCCACGCCTGCTCGCCCGCGGGTGATACCATACTGGATCGCATCGCTCCTACTGGTTCGACAAGGTTGCCGTCCATGCCCAACGATCCACTCTGGACACTGCTCGCCGAGCGGGCGCTACACACCGGCCGCCGGCTGACGCTGAGCTCCGGCAAGGTCTCCACGTATTACTTCGACTGCAAGCCGGTGACGCTCAGCGCTCACGGCGCCCCACTGGTGGGAGATGCCTTCGTGAAGGCTCTCGACGCCCTGCCGGCGGCGGCGCTGCCTGCGCAGGTCCGCGCCATCGGCGGTCTCACGCACGGTGCGGACCCGATCATCGGCGCCACCATGCTGCGTGCGGCCGCCCATGGCCGGCCACTCGACGGCTTCTACGTCAGAAAGCAGCCAAAGACGCACGGCACCATGCGCCTCATCGAGAACCCGCCGCCGCCGGGGACGCGCGTGGTCATCGTGGAGGACGTCGTGACCAGCGGCGGCTCCGCGCTCAAGGCAGTGGCCGAGGCGCGAAAGGCCGGCTGCACCGTCGCCGGCGTCATAGCCCTCGTGGATCGCGAAGAGGGCGGTGCCGAGGCGATCCGCGCGCAGGTTCCCGGCTATGTGGCCTTGTACGCGCGGCGAGACTTTCCCCAGATTCCCGACGCTGGCGTCGCTTCAGAATCCCGCCCAGCTGGCGCGGGCACGCGCTGACGCGAGCGCCTCCCGTCCGTCCCGCGCGGGCGGTGGCAACGCTCGCGCAGCGCCCTATTCGCTATGTCTTCGTGTCCGGGCACGCTGAGGCCTTGCGCAGCACCACGAGCCGGCTGCGCAGGCCGTCGACGAGCGGATACGTGGCGTGCCGGACCAGCGGCGGCTCCGCGGCGGGCGGCCACTCCGCACCGCGCGCGCCCCTGAACAGGAAGAGCTCCCCGCCGTCCTTGAGAAAGCTCTGCAGGCCGCGCAGCACAGCGGCGTCCACCCGCACCGCGCGCAGCGTCACGAGGTCGAACGCGCCCCGCAACGGAGGCTGGCCGGCCAGCTCCTCGAAACGCCCGGTTTCCACGGCCGCGCCTGTCAGGCCCAGGTGCCTGACCGCCTCACGCAGAAAGGCGGCCTTGCGCGCCCTCGCCTCGACCATCAGCAGCGAGCCGCCCCGCAACGCCAACCGCAGCGGTATGGCCGGCGATCCACCCCCGGAGCCGATGTCGATCACCCGCGGCGCCGGGCTCGCGACATGCCGGGCCGCCGCCAGGGGCTCCACGATCAGCCTGTCAAGGCCGTCGTCGCCGGCATCCAGGCCCGTCAGGTTCACGCGCGCGTTCCAGCGGTGCAGCAGCTCGACGTACGACAACAGGTGCTCGAGCAGCTGCCCGGACACGTCGAGCTGCGCGCGCGCCGCGCGCCGGCGCAGTCGCTCGGCCAGCTCGCGCCGGTTCAGCGATCCGACCGCTCTCGGCCCGCGCGGTTCGCGCGAGCCGGTTCGGCTGCGGATCATGCGCGGCGCGCCGCTCGGCGTGCCTCGCCGCGCGCCGCGTAGGCGGCGATGACCGCGACCGCTGCCGGCGTGACGCCCGGCACCCGCAGCGCCTGTCCCAGGGTGCGCGGCCGAATCTCCGTGAGGCGCTCGACGATCTCCCGCGACAGGCCGGCCACGCCCTCGTAGCGGAAACTCCGGGGGATGAGTTGGCTCTCCTGCCGCCGGCTGCGCTCGACGGCAGCCTGCTGGCGCGCCAGGTAGCCGGCGTACTTGAACTCGGTTTCCACGCTCGGCAGATCCAGATGCCGCTGCCCGGGCGCGATGTCGAGCTCGACGGCGCCGGCCGACGCGAGGTCGGCCAGACGAACCTCCGGCCGTCGCAGCAACTGCGCCGCCGGCTTGCGGTCCGCACCGTTCATCGCCATCGTCGTCCGCCGCACGCGGTGCATGTTGCGCTCGTAACGGCTGCGCCGCCCCTCGTAGCGGGCCCACCGCTCGTCGTCCACCAGGCTGACGCGGCGCCCGCGCCCGGTCAGTCGGAGATCGGCGTTGTCGATCCGCAGCAGCAGCCGGTGCTCGGCGCGCGACGTGAACATCCGGTAGGGCTCCAGGCAGCCCTTCGTCGTCAGGTCGTCGGCGAGGACGCCGATGTACGCGTCCGCCCGGCCCAGCACCAGCGGGTCGTCGCCGCGCGCCCGCAGGGCGGCGTTGATGCCGGCCAGCAGTCCCTGGGCGGCCGCCTCCTCGTACCCCGAGGTGCCGTTGATTTGACCGGCCAGGAACAGGCCACCGACCCGTTTCGTCTCGAACGTGGGCTGCAGCTCCGTCGGCTGCACGAAGTCGTACTCGACCGCGTACCCGGGGCGCAGCATGACCGCGTCCTCGAGGCCCGGCAACGCTCGCACGAGTTCCTCCTGGACATCGCGCGGCAGGCTCATCGAGTAGCCGTTCAGGTACGTCTCGTCGACGCCGATCCCTTCCGGCTCCAGAAAGATCTGGTGTCGCTCCCGGTCAGGGAAGCGCATGATCTTGTCCTCGAGCGAAGGGCAGTAGCGGGGTCCGATGCCCGAGATCTGGCCATTGTACAAGGGCGAGCGGCCGATGTTCGCCCGCACGATGTCACGCACGCGCGCGGTGGTGTGCAGGAGATGGCACAGGATCTGCGGACGGTTGATCGCGTCGGTGAGAAACGAGAAGGGGACCGGCTCCGGATCGCCCGGCGCCGGCTCGAACCGCCCGAAGTCGATGCTGCGGCGGTCGAGCCGCGGCGGCGTCCCGGTCTTGAGACGGCCCCACCGGAACCCGAGAGCCTTGAGCGACTCCGCCAGCTCGTGCGACGCCGGCTCGCCGGCCCGGCCGGCCGAGCGCGTCTCCGGCCCGATGTGGATCAGCCCGTTGAGGAACGTCCCGGTCGTGACCACGACCGCCTTGCAGGCCAGCCGGTCGCCATCCTCGAACGCGATGCCGGTTGCGGCGCCATGCTCGGCGAGGACCCGACCAGCCCGGCCGGTCACCCACCGGATCCCGGGCTGCCGGTCGAGCTCGTCGCGCACCCAGGCCCCGTAGCGCCGCTTGTCGGCCTGCGCGCGGGGCGACCAGACCGCGGGCCCGCGGCTGCGGTTGAGCAGCTTGAACTGAATGCCGGTCGCGTCGATGGCCACACCCATCAGACCGCCCAGCGCATCGATCTCGCGTACGAGGTGACCCTTCGCGGTCCCGCCGACCGCCGGGTTGCACGGCATGTGCGCCACGGTCTCCCGCGAAAGCGTGCACAGGCCCACGTGGCAACCCATGCGGGCCGCCGCGTAGGCCGCCTCGCACCCGGCGTGCCCGGCGCCGATGACGATGACGTCGAACCTGTCCATCTCGCGGACCGCGCCCCTACTTGCCGATGCAGAACTGCGTAAAGATGCGCCGCAGCAGATCGTCCGACGTGCGCTTGCCGGTCACCTCCTCGAGCGCGACGCGCGCGTCCTGCAAGTCGGCGAGCACCAACTCCTCCGGCTCCGCGGCGGCGGCTGCTGCTGCCGCGCGGGCCAGTGCGGCGGCTGCACGCTCGACCAGGCCGATGTGGCGCAGATTGGAGAGGAGCGGCGTATCGCGGAGCCGCTCGCCGGCCCACAGCACGTCCGCGACGGCCGCCCGCAGGGCTCCGAGGGCGGACTCCGCACGCAAGGACACGGGCACCACGGGGCTCTCGGGCCGCAGGTCGCCGACCGCCCAGCGCGGCGGCAGATCAGTCTTGTTGACCACGAGGACGCGACACGCCGAGCGCGTCTCGCGCAGAAGCTCGTGGTCCTCCGGCTCGAGCGGCTGCGACCGATCGAGCACCAGCAGCACCGCTGCCGCCACGCCCAGGGCTCCGCGCGAGCGCGCGACCCCCTCCGACTCGACAGCGTCGGCGGTCCTGCGGATCCCGGCCGTGTCAACCAACGTGACGGGCGCGCCCTCGATCTCCACCGTCTCCGTCAGCAGGTCCCGGGTCGTGCCGGGCACTTCCGTCACGATCGCGCGGGCGGCGCCGAGCAGCCGGTTGAACAGGGTCGACTTGCCCACGTTCGGCTTGCCGACGATGACGACCTGGCACCCGTCGCGGACCAGCCGGCCGCGCCGCGCGTCGGCGAGCAGCGCCGCCGTCCGCCGCCGCAGCTCCCGCGTCTCCCCGGCCACTGCGCCAGCGTCGGCGAAGTGGTAGCCCTCGTCGGGGAAGTCGATCGAGGCCTCCAGGCGAGCCACCAGGTCGAACAGGTCAGCATCGATCTCGCCGATCGCACCGGTGACCGTGCCTTCGAGCTGGTCGAAGGCGACACGCGCCTGAAGCGGCGTCACCGCGTTAACGAGATCGGCGACCGCCTCGGCCTGCACCAGATCCATCCGCCCATTGACGAACGCCCGCAGGGTGAACTCGCCCGGTTCCGCCAGCCGCGCGCCGGCGTCGACGACCGCTTCGACGATCAGGCGCAGCAGCAGGGGACTCCCGTGGCCGCTGATCTCGACGACATCCTCGCCGGTGTACGACGCGGGTGCGGGAAAGTGGGTGGCGAGGACGCGGTCCAGGCGGCCCGCCGCACCCCTCACCGCGGTCAGCGTCGCGCGGCGCGGCGCCAGGTCCACGGGGTCGCAGAGGACGGCCCTGACGGCCTTGGCCGCATCCGGCCCGCTGACACGGACGACGCCGATGCCGCCGCGCCCCGGAGGCGTCGCGACCGCGACAATCGTGTCGTCGGGGGAGTACATCCCTCCCGTCAGTGTGCGGGGGCGTCCGCGGTGATCACGACCGTCTTCGTGAACGCATCACCGATGCTCTCCGACGACGCGCCCGGCTCCTCGGCGACGGCCAGATGCACGATGCGGCGGGCGTACGGATTGAGCGGGCCGATCTCCTGCGGCTCGGCCGTCTCGCGGGCCCGGGCGACGAGCAGCCGCGCGGTCTCCCGCAACTCCGCGTCCTTGCCCTTGCGGTAGTCGAGACAGTCCACAACGATGTGGCGGCCCGGATGATGCCGGCGAAATGCGGCGTTGACGAGATGCTGCAGCGCGTCGAGCGCAGCCGCCCGGCGGCGCAGGAACACCTCGCATCCGTCACCGGCGATCACGACCCGCGTCCCGTCGGCGACCGGCTCGACCGTGACCCTCGTATCGAGCCCCATGGCCGCCGTGACCGACTGCACGAACCCGACCAGTTGCGCGCTCAGATCGTTCCCCACGGCCCTCGCAGACTCCTAGCTTCAATTGGACGGGGCCGCGCCCCGAGCCCCCGGCGTCCGCTTGCGGGGACCCCTGCGCCCCGCGCCGCTCCCGCCGAGGCGCGCTGTGCGCGCCTTGCGGAGTCGGCGCCGTTTCTACGGCGCAGACTCCTAGTCCGACGCCGGCGTCTTCTTCCCGCCCTTCTCCCGGCGCTGCCGGACACGGCGTTCGGCCGGCGGCCGCACCGTGCGTACCTTCGGCGGCCCGATCAGGCGGTTCGTGAGCACCTGCTGCCCAATCCCCAGCACGTTGCTCGTGAGCCAGTAGAGCACCAGTCCGCTCGGGGCCCAGAGAAACATGAACGTGAAGACGACCGGCATCAGCATCATCATCCGCTGCTGCATCGCGTCGACCTGGGCCGGCGACAGGCGTTGCTGCAGGACCATCGACGCGCCCATCACGAGCGGCGTGATGTACAGCGGATCGTGCACCGACAGGTCCGTGATCCAGAGCAGGAACGGCGCGCCGCGGATCTCGATCGCCATCGTGAGCAGCCGGTAGAACGCGAACAGAATCGGCATCGTCGCGAGCATCGGCAGGCAGCCGCTCGCCGGGTTCACGCCTCGGTCACGGTAGAGCGCCATGACCTCCTGATTCATCTTCTGCTTGTCGGGGTCGCTCGCCTTCAGGTGCTTGTAGCGCGCCTGAATCGCCTTCATCTCCGGCTGCAGCTCCGACATCTTGCGCATCGACACGACGCTCTTGTGCCGCAACGGGAAGATGACGATGTTGATCAGGATGGTCAGGATGATGATCGAGAGCCCCCAGTTGCCGACGCCGGCATGCACCCAGCTCAGGGACCGGTGCAGGGGCACGACCAGCCACGACAGGAAGCCGAACTCGATCGCGCGCGGCAGGACCGGGTCCGCAGCCTCCAGGATGTCGAAGTCCTTGGGCCCGAGGTAGAAGGGCAGGCCGGCCAGACCGCCCCCCAGGCGCAGGTCGAACGCCATGAGCTCGCGTGGCTCCCCGTCCGCTGTCCGCGGAGGCAGCGGTACGGCCCGGTACCGCACCGTTGCCTCCTGCGCGCCGGGCAGCGCCGCCGCCAGGAAGTAGTGGTTGTCGACGCCCACGAACGCCAGCTGGCCCTGGTACGTGGGCAGCGCCGCCACATCGGCCGCGGCGGGGCGGGTGACTTCGAGCTCGGCGATGACCCCGTTTTCCAGCAGGCGGCCGAACACGACGCCGCGCGGGCCCTGCCGGAACGCGAACCCCGACGTCGTGTGTTCGCCGCCGCCGAGCGCTGGCCCCCAGCGCAGCGCAGGGTCGAGCGCCTCCTGACCGCGCACCGCCTCCACCGCCAGCGTCATCAGGTACGGGCTCGACGCCGGGTCGAACCGAAAGGTCTTGCGGATCCGCAGCCCGCTGGCGTCCTCGTAGTCGAACGTCAGCGTCTCCGTCCGATCGGCAAGCCGCACCCGCCGAGCGCTGGGCCGGTAGAGCGCCTCACCGGCCAGGCGGGTCAACTGGTCGTCGTCGAACGCCAGCGCGAACGGCGAGGGCGCACCGGGCGGCAGGTCCCGCGGCACGAGCTCCACGGGCTGACCCTCGTCGAGGTAGTCGGCCAACTGCCAGCTCAGCAGCTCCGCGCCGCGGTTGGCGAAGACCGCCCTGATGCTTTCGCTCTCGACGACGATCTCGCGTGCCTCCGTATCCGCGACTACCGGATCTGCCGCGGCGCGGTCCGCGTCGCCGGCGGTCGGGACAGGCTCACCGGGGGCGACGAGCGCATCCGCGGCGGCCCGCGGCGGGGCGGGCAGCCCGGTCGGCGCCGGCGCTGACGCCGGAGTCCCAGCCCCGGCACGCTCTTCGGGCGGTGGTCCGATCAGCGCCTGGTAGACGTAAAGTACCAGGAAGGACAGGAAGACGGCGAGGAGAACCCTTCTCTCCATGACGCGTCGTGCTCGGCGAGGTGATCAGCGCAGCTTCGGGCCGGGCACCTGGTCGAGCCCGCCCCTGCACAGCGGCTGACAGCGGGCCAGACGCCACGCCGCCAGCAGGCCGCCCCGCAGCGCGCCGTGCCTGGCAACGGCCTCCCGGGCATACGCGGAGCACGAGGGAACGAAGCGGCATGACCCGGCGAAAAGCGGCCCAAGCAGGAGCCTATATGCCGCGATTGCCGCCAGCAGCCACGCCGCGGGCAGGCCCACGACCCATCTCCCCACGCCGCCAGGGTCAGCCATGAGATCGCTCGAACCGTCGCAGCACGTTGCGGTAGTCGGCTTGCAGCGCATCGAACGCCGCATCGCAGAGCTCCCGACGCGGCAGCACCACGAGATCGAATCCGGACCGGCGCTTGTTGAGACGGAACAGCTCCCTGACCAGGCGCTTGGACCGGTTCCGGCGAAACGCCTTGCCCAGGCGCCTCGACGCCACGACACCGAGGCGGGTGACGTCGAGGCCGTTCGGCAGGCCGAGCAGCGTCAGGTATCGCCCGCGGCTCCGGGCGCCCCGCCGCTGCACTGCGAGGAACTCCGGACGGCTCCGCAGGCGCTCCCGGCGGGTCAGCGTCCGGCTCAAGAGACCGCCAGCCGCCGGCGTCCCTTGGCCCGCCGACTCTTCAGGATGAGGCGCCCGCTCTTGGTGCTCATCCGCTTGCGGAAGCCGTGCGTGCGCTTCCGGTGCCGGCGGTTCGGCTGATACGTGCGCTTCATCCTGCTCGGTACCCCCGCGTTTCCGTACAAACGGCCCGCGCGGCCCAGTGAGGCACACGGGAGCCGAATTTTAGTCAACCTGGCCCGGCGGTGTCAACGGTTGGCGACCCCTCAAGGGGTGTGTTACATTCACCCCGCTCCCGGGAAAACCCTTTTCCTGCAGTTTTCCACACCTGTGGAAAAGTTTGTGGAAATCCAGGGTGCTTGCGTAGGGGTCCGGTTTCGCCCGTGTCGTGCCGTGTCAAAGGGGCCCGGGCGCCCCGCCGCCGGCCGATTCTAGCGTGCTCGTCTCCCGTAACGCCACCACCGTACGACCATGGCGGACAACGTCTGGAACGACATACTCGCGCGTGTCGAGACCAAGATAAACCGCCACAGCTACTACACGTGGTTCAAGCCGACGGCCCTCGTGGACGAGAACGGGGAGCGCCTCACGATACGCGTTCCCAACAGCCAGTTCCGCGACTGGCTGGCGAAGCACTACGCGAGCGTCATCAACGAGGCGGCCCTCGAGGTTCGTCCCGCCGGCGTCCGCGTCGTCTTCGTGACCGCCGACGAAGCCGCGCCGCCTGCGGCCGGGGCCGGTCCCGCCGCCGCCGCCAACGCCTCCAACGTTCCGCCGCCGCCGCCGGGTGTGCTGAGTCCACGGTACACGTTCGACATGTTCGTCGTCGGCTCGTCGAATCAGTTCGCCCACGCCGCCTCGCTGGCCGTCGCCGAGGCACCGTCGCGCTCGTACAACCCCCTGTTCATCTACGGCGGCGTGGGTCTCGGAAAAACGCACCTGATGCACGCGATAGGCCAGTACCTGCTGAGCCAGTCGGCGCACCTCAAGCTGAGCTACATCTCGTCCGAGCGCTTCATGAACGAGATGATCAACGCCGTCCGGTACGACCGCATCCTGGATTTCCGGGAGCGGTACCGCAGCATGGACGTCCTGCTGGTCGACGACGTCCAGTTCCTGGCGGGCAAGGAGGGCACGCAGACCGAGTTCTTCCATACGTTCAACTCGCTGTACGACGCGCAGAAGCAGATCGTGATCAGCAGCGACTGCCCGCCGAACGAGATTCCGGCGCTCGAGGAGCGCCTCCGCTCCCGTTTCGAATGGGGCCTGATCGCGGACATCCAGCCGCCCGACCTCGAGACCAAGGTGGCGATCCTCAAGAAGAAGGCAGGTGCGGAGGCCGTACCGCTGCCCGACGACGTGGCGCTGTACATCGGCGGCCGGATCAAGTCGAACGTCCGGGAGCTCGAGGGGTCGCTGATCCGCCTCATCGCATACGCCTCGCTCACGGGTTTGGACATCTCGCTGTCGCTCGCCAAGGAGGTGCTGAGGGACCTCATCGACCGCGGAGACGACGCGATCACGATCGACATGGTGCAGAAGTTCGTCGCCAACCACTACGAGCTCAAGGTTGCCGATCTGAAGTCCCGCAACAACTCGAGGGCGGTCGCGCTGCCGCGCCAGATCGCGATGTACCTGGCCAAGTCGCTCACCGGCGCCTCGCTGCCCCAGATCGGCAAGAGCTTCGGCGGCAAGCACCATTCCACGGTCATCCACTCGATCCGCAAGATCGACCAGCGCTGCAAGCGCGACCGCGATTTCCACACCCTCATCAACAGCTTCCTCGAGTCGTTCAGCTAGTGCTGGGCGGCCCGACGCCTTGCGCGTCCACAGCACCGGCGACGCCCTGCCCCAGGCGGGCCGCGGCCGCGGAGGCCTTCCACAGGCGCCGGCCGCGGGGGCGTGCTTCACGCACAACCCCGCACCCTCGCTAAATGTTTCAATCAGAACGGGTTACAAAACCGTCCACAGTTTCAAATCACCTTCTTCTTCCTGTATAATTTCAGTGTTTTTCTCTACTCGGATTCGAATGCATTACGCCCTCGGCCGAGGTCACTAGCCGCATGGAAATAACCGTCCGCAAGTCCGATCTGCTGCGCGAACTGCAGCTGTTCCAGGGAATCGTCGAGCGCAAGAACACCATTCCGATCCTCGCGAACGTGCTCATCGAAGCCACCGGCGACGACGGCGTGCAGCTGCTCGCGACCGATCTGGAGGTCGGGTTGCGCAGCCGTTGCGCGGCCGCGGTCGCCCGCGGCGGGGCGCTCACCATCCCGGCGAAGAAGCTGTACGAGATCGTGCGCGCCTTGCCCGAGGTCGACGTCCTGATCAAGGAAGGCCCAAAAGGGGCGGTCCGGGTGGCCGCCGAGAAGTTCGATTCGCGCATGCAGACGCTGCCGCGGGAGGATTTTCCGACCCTGCCGGAACCCGCCGGCGCGGCGGCCTTCGCGCTGCCGCGTACGGCGCTGCGCGAGATGGTGATGCGAACGCAGTTCGCCATCACGGGCGAGGACACGCGGTATTTCCTGAACGGCGCGCTGTTCGTCCTCGGTCCCACCTCGATGAATCTCGTGGCGACCGATGGGCACCGGCTCGCGTTCGTGTCCACGAAGCGCGAGGTGGAGGGCGGCGACGCGGAGGAGGTACAAGCGATCCTCCCGAAGAAGACCCTGTGGGAGCTGGCGCGGCTGCTGGTGGACGGGGAGGGCGACGTGCGGTACGCGCGCGGCGAGAATCACCTGTTCTTCGACGTGGACGGCCGCCAGCTCATCTCGCGCATCATCGACGCGCAGTTTCCGGCGTACGAACGCGTGATCCCGAAGCAGAACGACAAGCGCGTGGAGTTCGAGCGCGACCGGCTGACGAGCGCGATCAAGCGCGTCGCGTTGCTGTCGAGCGAGCGCTCGCGGGCGGTCAAGTTCCAGATTGCCGAGCAGCAGATCGACATCACGTCGAGCAGCCCGGAGATCGGTGAGGCGACGGAATCGCTGGCCGTCGACTACCAGGGCGATCCGCTCAACATCTGCTTCAATGCGCAGTACATCCTCGAGTTCCTGAGCGTCGCGGAAACCGACAGCGTGCAGCTCGAGTTCAAGGACGAGATGAGCCAGGCGGTGATGCGACCGATCGGCGGCAACGGGTGCGACTACACGTACGTCATCATGCCGATGCGCGTTTGACCATCCGCTTCCGTCCCAATGCCTGCCAACCCGGCGCCGTGACTAGATGACGCAACTCGACCAGGAAAACTATCGCGCAACCCCGCCCGAACCTGCTGCTCCGGACGCGGCCGTCGCCGAGGAGGGTGGCGGAGACTACCGGGCCGACAAGATCAAGGTCCTCGAAGGACTCGAGGCGGTGCGGAAGCGCCCCGCGATGTACATCGGGTCCACCGGTGCGCCCGGGCTTCACCATCTCGTCTACGAAGTCGTCGACAACTCCATCGACGAGGCGTTGGCCGGCTTCTGCGACACGATCAGCGTCGCCGTTCACATCGACAACTCGGTGACGGTCGTCGACAACGGCCGCGGCATTCCCGTCGACCAGCACACGAGCGGCAAGGCGGCCGCGGAGGTCGTCCTGACGGTCCTGCACGCCGGCGGCAAGTTCGACGACAAGAGCTACAAGGTCTCGGGAGGGCTGCACGGCGTCGGGGTGTCGGTGGTCAATGCCCTCTCCGAGGCTCTCGATCTGGAGATCTGGCGCGACGGGCACGTCTATCGGCAGAGCTACACGCGCGGCGTCCCGCGCGCTCCCCTGGAGGTCATCGGCACGACGAAGCGGCGGGGGACGAAGATCACGTTCCGGCCGGACGCGCAGATCTTCGAGACCAGGGAGTTCAGCTTCGACACGCTCGCCCACCGGCTGCGGGAGCTGGCGTTCCTCAACGCCGGCGTGACGATCGTGCTCGACGACGAGCGGACCGGCAAGAGCCACCGGTTCCAGTACGAGGGCGGCATCATCTCGTTCGTGCAGTTTCTCAACAAGAACAAGACCGCCGTCAACACGGCGCCGATCTACATGCGGGGGCAGCGGGACGGCATAGAAGCCGAGATCGCGTTACAGTGGAACGACGGCTACAGCGACACGGTGTACTCGTTCGCCAACAACATCAACACCCAGGAGGGCGGCACCCACCTGTCCGGTTTCCGATCGGCGCTGACGTACACGATCAACGCGTACGCGAACAAGGAGAGCCTGGCCAAGGATCTCAAGGAGAGCGTCAGCGGAGACGACATCCGCGAGGGCCTCGTCGCGGTCGTCAGCGTCAAGATCCCCCAGCCGCAGTTCGAGGGGCAGACGAAGACGAAGCTGGGCAACACCGAGGTGAAGGGCATCGTCCAGGCCATCCTCAACGACAAGCTCGGCGCCTACCTCGAGGAGCATCCGGCGGTTGCCAAGCGGATCGTCAACAAGGCGATCGAGGCCACCCGCGCGCGTGAGGCCGCGCGCAAGGCGCGGGATCTGGTCCGGCGAAAGGGAGCGCTCGACAGCAGCTCGCTGCCGGGCAAGCTGGCGGACTGCCAGGAGCGGGATCCGGCGCGGAGCGAGTTGTTCATCGTCGAGGGCGAGTCGGCCGGCGGATCGGCGAAGCAGGGACGCGACCGCCGCTTTCAGGCCATCCTCCCCATCAAGGGCAAGATTCTCAACGTCGAGAAGGCCCGCTTCGACAAGATGCTGGGCAGCGACGAGATCAAGACGATGATCACCGCGCTGGGCTGCGGGATCGGCAAGGAGGACTTCGATCTCGCGAAGCTTCGCTATCACCGGGTCGTGATCATGACGGACGCCGACGTGGACGGCTCGCACATCCGGACGCTGCTGCTGACGTTCTTCTACCGGCAGATGGTGGAGCTGATCCGGCACGGCCACATCTACATTGCGCAGCCGCCCCTGTATCGCGTCAAGCGGGGCCGCAGCGAGCACTACATCAAGGACGACCGCGATCTCGAGACCTGGCTGATCGAGCGCGCCTGCGCCTCGCGGCGCCTGCAGCTCCCGGATCAGGGGCGGCAGTTCGCCGGTGAGCGGCTCGCGCAGCTCCTGCACAAGTTGACCGCGTTCCGGACGCTGCTGCAGGTCGTCGAGCGCCGCGGTGTGGCGCGCGACGTCGTCATGAAGCTGCTCGCTCACGAGGTCGTCTCGCCGCGGCGCTTCTTCGCCGACCGTGACGCGCTCGACGCGATCGCCGCCGCCCTGACCACGCCCAGCCGCGCCGTGACGGTCGATCCCGACGAGGAGCACAACGCGTTCATGCTGCGGGTTGCCGAGCGGACGAACGGCTACCTGCGGCGGCACGACGTGGGGGTGGCGTTCGCCGAATCGGCGGAGTATCGCGCCTTGCTGAGCGCATTCGAGGACGAGGACGTGCGCGGCCTGACGGGACCAATGCTCGTGTCCACGACGGCGGCCGAAGCTGGCGAGGCTGAAGGCGCGGGGACCGACGGTGTGTCACCGCCGCCGGGCGAGTCGCGCACCGCGGCGAGGGGCGGCGACGTGCGGGTGGCCTCGGTCGACGAGCTGGTCGAGCACATCGTGGCGGCCGGCAAGCGCGGCGTTGCGGTGAATCGCTACAAGGGGCTCGGCGAGATGAACCCGGACCAGCTGTGGGCGACGACGATGGAGCCGGAGGCGCGCACGCTGCTCCAGGTGCGCGCCGAAGACCACGCCGAGTCCGATCTGATCTTCTCGACGTTGATGGGCGACCAGGTGGAGCCGCGGCGCCGGTTCATCGAAGAGAACGCCCTGAACGTCGAGAACCTCGACGTCTAGAGCACCGGCGACCGCGCGCTGCCGGCGTCCGGAGCCGCGCACCGATCGAAACCCATGCCTGATCCGACCCATTCCAGTGTGCCCGTAAGCATCGAAGACGAGATGCGGCGCTCGTACATGGATTACGCCATGAGCGTGATCATCGGGCGTGCGCTGCCCGATGTGCGTGACGGGCTCAAGCCGGCCCATCGCCGCGTCATCTACGGGATGCGATCGATGGGGCTGGCGGCGAACCGGCCGTACCGCAAGTGCGCCAAGATCATCGGCGAGGTGATGGGGAACTTCCATCCGCACGGCGACGCGTCGATCTACGACACGCTCGTGCGCCTGGCGCAGAGCTTCAACATGCGCTACCCGCTGGTCGACGGCCAGGGGAACTTCGGGTCGGTCGACGGCGATCCGCCGGCGGCGATGCGGTACACCGAGGCGCGGCTCGAAGCGCTGGCCGACGACCTGATGGCCGACCTCGACAAGGAGACGGTCGACTTCGTTCCGAACTACGACGAGACGACCGAGGAGCCCGCCGTGCTGCCGGCTCCCTATCCCAACCTGCTGGTCAACGGGTCGGCAGGCATCGCCGTGGGCATGGCCACGAACGTGCCGCCCCACAACCTCCGCGAGGTCATCGACGGAATCGTGTGGGTGGCGGAGCATGCTGCCGAGCCGGCCGAGGTCAAGCGGCGCATGCTCGTCAGCTTCATTCCGGGGCCCGACTTCCCGACCGGCGGCTTCATCGTCGGACGCGCGGGCATTGCGCAGGCGTACCTCGAAGGCCGCGGGTCGATCACGCTGCGCGCCCGTACGTCCATCGAGGTCGCCGGCAAGGGGGAGAAGACCGCGATCGTCGTGACGGAGATTCCCTATCAGCTCAACAAGACGAGGCTGCTCGAGAAGATCGCCGAGCTGGCGCGGGGCAAGGTGGTCGAGGGAATCACCGACCTGCGCGACGAGTCCGACCGCGAGGGCATGCGCATCGTGATCGAGCTGCGGCGGGGCGAGATGCCGGAGGTCGTGCTGAACAACCTGTACAAGCACACCCCGCTGCAGACGTCGTTCGGGATCATCATGCTGGCCATCGTCGGCGGCCGCCCGCGCATCCTGCCCCTGCTCGCCATGGTCGAGCAGTTCGTCGAGTTCCGCCGCGGGGTCGTGAGGCGGCGGACCGAGTTCGAGCTTCGCAAGGCCGAGGCGCGGGCCCACATCCTCAAGGGGCTGCAGGTCGCCCTCGACAACCTCGACGCCATCATCCGGTTGATCCGGGCGGCGAAGGCGCCGGCCGAGGCGCGGGTCCAGCTGATGGAGCGCTTCTCGCTCACGCAGGTGCAGGCGCAAGCGATCCTCGACATGCAGCTGCAGCGCCTGACGGGGCTGGAGCGGCAGAAAATCATCGACGAGCTTGCCGAGCTGGTGAAGAAGATTGCCGAGTTGCGGGCGATCCTCGAGAGCGAGGCGCTCCTCATGGAGATCGTGGTCTCGGAGCTGCGGTCCGTCCAGGACCGGTACGGCGACGAGCGGCGAACCGAGATCATCGAGGCCGAGGGCGACTTCAGCATCGAGGACCTCATTGCCGACGAGGACGTGACCATCACGGTCAGCAACACCGGCTACGTGAAACGCACGGCCGTCACGCAGTACCGGAACCAGCGGCGCGGCGGGAAGGGCCGCCTCGGCATGCGGACGCGCGACGAAGACTTCCTGACCCACGTCTTCATCGCGTCGACCCACGCGTACGTCCTCATCTTCTCCGATCGAGGCCGGATGTACTGGCTCAAGGTCCACGCGATCCCCGACGTGGGACCCGCGGGCCGCGGCAAGGCCATCGCCAACCTGGTGCAGATGGAGCCCGGCGAGCGGATTGCCGCACTCGAGACCGTCAAGACCTGGCCCGGGGAGGACGGTGAGCGGTTCGTGGTGATGGGCACCCGCCGCGGCATCGTCAAGCGGACGGACCTGCGGGCGTTTCGCCACCCCCGGGTCGGGGGAATCATCGCCATGGGCGTCGACGAGGACGATGCCATGGTCGGCGCCGAGCTCACGGACGGCCGCAGCGAGATCTTCATCGGCACCAGCGCCGGCAAGGCGATCCGCTTCAGGGAGACAGACGTACGATCGATGGGGCGCACGGCGCGCGGCGTGCGCGGCGTGGCGCTGCGCGGCGGGGACGAGGTCGTGGCGATGACCGCGTTGCGGCCCGCCGGCACGCTCCTCACCGTGACTGAGCGCGGCTACGGCAAGCGCACGGAGCTGGGCGAATACCGCGTGCAATCGCGTGGGGGAGTCGGTATCATAAACATCCACGCGAGCCCTAGAAACGGTCGGGTCGTCGGCGTGGCCTGGGTGGAGCAGGACGACGAGCTCATGCTGGTTACCCAGCAGGGCAAGATCCTGCGGATGTCGACTCGGGACATCCGGTCCATCGGCCGGGCGACCCAGGGAGTTCGACTCATCGGGATCGACGACGACGACCGGGTGGTGTCGATCGCCAGACTCGTGGAGAAGAACGCAGACGGTGGCGGCGACCCCGACACCGATGCTTGAGCGGTGGGTCCGGCCGTGCGGCCGAGCGCCACAGTTCATGGGAGGCAGACCGATGTCAGGCTTGAGGATGTCGAGAAAGATGACCAGCTTGCTCGTGACCCTGGTACTGGCACTTGGCGGCGCGCTGGCCGGCTGCGGCGGCGGCGGCGAGGAGCAGGGGCTGATCAACAGCTTCTTCCGGGCTTCGCGCTTCAACGACAGGACCACCCTCGGTGGCATCTCCATGGTGGCTTTCAGCCCCGAGGAGGACGGCACCGTCGGGAGCTTCGATATCGAGAACGTGGCCGAGGAGCAGCGGCGCCCGTTGCGGATGGGCGAGCAGTCGGCGGCCGTCGACGAGGCCAGGCGCGCTCAGCAGGAGTTCGCCGACGAGATGAAGATGTACCAGGACGAGAACCTCGACGCGATAGCGCGCGTCATCGAGGCCGAACGCGCCAGCGAGGACGTTGGCCGCCGCGACAGTGACGTCCAGGAGGAGTGGACACGGTATCGCGACGAGTCCCAGCAGCACTCGCGCGCCGTGTCGGAGGCCGAGAACGAGCTCGGGGCGGAGAGCGCGATTGCCGAGGTCAGCGCCTACGATCCGAACAACCCGATTTCCGTGCGCGGGCTGGAAGGCGAGCTCCTGACCAAGGAAGTCACCATCAGCGGAGCGGTCGAACAGGGCGAGAGCTCCGAGAATCGAACGATGGTGATTACGCTCCAGAAGGTCGAGCTCAACGCGCCCGACGGGCTGATCGAGGGACGCTGGATCATTACCGACATCCAGTAGGACGCGGCCCGCGCCGGCCTTGCCGGCGCGGGCCCTCGACCCGCACCCGCCGCCCTGCCAGCTAGCAGCCCGTGGCAAAAGGCCCCGCTGCATTCGACGGGCGATGCATCCCGTCTGACGGCGTTGTTCCTCGGTCGAATATGGGTAATATGCTCCCTCGTCACGCCTTGTCAGCCGGGCGCCTCGCCCGTCTCGGTGCGACGCGGGGTTTCACCACGGACTGCTAGACGTCGCCCGCCGCCGCCGCCGGGCTCGTCGTTGAAAATCCTTGCCACCCGACGCTCCATCGCGCCGCTGCACAGCTCGCGCGGCCTGAGAACGCAAACAGACCACCGAAGACCGCAAGCCGCTTCAGGCGGGTTCGAGCTTTGCATAGCGCCCCAGCAGCTTCTTGTACCCCGCGGCCTCGAACCGGACCGTGAGCTTGACGTCGCCCGCGAGAGGCTCGACGCTGGCAACCGTGCCGATGCCGAACGCAGGGTGGCGCACGCGCATCCCGGGGCGGACGTATGCGGCCGACTGGTCCTCGTCCGCGTAGTCGAAGAAGGTCGTCGCCGGCGCCTCGACGACGCTCTGAGCCGCGCGGCGGCGGCCTGCCCGGTGGCGCCCGTGCGCCGGGACCTGGCGCTCGCGCACCAGGGGCGAGACGACCGTCTCCAGGAGCTGATCCGGAATCTCGCGCAGGAAGCGGGAGGGATCCGTGTCCCGGTACTCGCCGAATGTCCGGCGCCGGGCAGCGCTGGTCAGGACGAGCTGCGACTGGGCGCGGGTTATCCCCACGTAGCAGAGGCGCCGCTCCTCCTCGAGCTCGGCCGCGTCGTCGGCGGAGCGCGCGTGCGGAAAGAGTCCTTCCTCCATCCCGGTGATGACCACCAGGGGAAACTCCAGGCCCTTCGCGGCGTGCAGCGTCATCAGCCAGATTGGCGCGTCGGACGCCCCTTCCTCCTCGTCGACCTCGGAGCGCAGCGACACCATGTCCACGAAGCCGGCCAGGCTTGGCTCGGGAGCGCGCACCTCGTAGTCGCGGGCCGCGGCGACCAGCTCCATGAGGTTGGCGAGGCGGCTCTCGGCCTCGTCCGTGGCCGCCTCCCGGAGAACCCGGACGTAGCCGGTCTGGTCCAATGTCCTTTCCAGCGTGACCGAAGCCGACTCCGTCCGGGCGGTCGCCGCCAGTGCCCCATGCAAGGCGCGGAACTTCTCGAGCGCGGCAACCGCCCGCGCGGAAACCGTCTGCTCGTCGACAGCCAGCACGAGCCGCTCCCACAGCGACACCCCGGGCTGGGCTGCGGCGGAGCCGTCCAGCGCCTCCATCACCTTCTTGCCGATGCCGCGCGGCGGCACGTTGATGATCCGCCGCAGGCTCACATCGTCCTGGGGCACGAGCAGCAGCTTGAGGTACGCCAGCGCGTCCTTGATCTCCTTGCGCTCGTAGAAGCGCACGCCGCCAACGACCCGGTAGGCGAGCCCCGCCCGGGTGAGCGCGTCCTCGATGGCGCGCGACTGGGCGTTGGTGCGATACAGCACCGCCGCGGAGTCGGCGCCGCCGGCCAGCGCCTTCCGCAGCCGGGCGATCACGAAGTCGGCCTCCTCCAGCTCGTCCCGGGCGCGGTGGCAGACGATCGGGTCGCCGGCCGCGCGATCGGTCCACAGGCGCTTGTCCCCGCGCTCGCTGTTGCGGCTGATCAACCCGGAGGCGGCGTCGAGGATCACCTGCGTGGAGCGGTAGTTACGCTCGAGCCGCACCACGGTCGCTTCGGGGAAGTCCTGCTCGAAGTCGAGGATGTTGCGGACGTCGGCGCCGCGCCACTTGTAGATCGACTGATCGGGGTCGCCGACGACGCACAGGTTGCGGTGGGACGCGAGTTGTTGAAGCAGCCGATACTGGGGCTGGTTCGTGTCCTGGTACTCGTCCACCATGATGTAGCGGAACTGGTCGGCGTAGCGCTCGCGAGCCGCATCCGACGTCTCGAACAGGGCGACCGCCCTGAGCAGCAGGTCGTCGAAGTCGAGCGCGTTCGCCGCCTCCAGCAGCCGGTCGTAGCGCTCGAACGCCCGCGCGAGCTGCTCGTCGCGGAAACCCGACCCGGTCTCGCGGAGGTGGTCGGCGTCGAGCATCTGATTCTTCGCGTGGCTGATCCGCGCCCGCACCGCTCGGGGCGGGGTGACGCGCTCGTCGATCCGCAGCTCCCGCATGGCGCGGCGCACGACGGCCAGCTGGTCCGCGGTGTCGTAGATGACGAAGTCCCTCGACAGGCCGGCGCGCGGCGCTTCCCGGCGGAGCAGGCGCGCGCAGAAGGCGTGGAACGTCGAGAGCCAGAGTCGCGGCTGCGCGGCGCCGAGGATCCGCTCGACTCGCTCGCGCATCTCCTCGGCGGCCTTGTTCGTGAACGTGACGGCCAGGATCTGGTGCGGCGCCGCGTATCCGTCGCCGATCAGGCAGGCGGCGCGATGCGCGATGACGCGGGTCTTGCCGGACCCGGCGCCGGCCAGAATCAGGAGCGGGCCCTCGCGGTGCAGCACCGCCTGCCGCTGTTCCGGGTTGAGGTCGTGAAGGGGCCGCACCGCCTACTCGACCGTGACGCTCTTGGCCAGGTTGCGCGGCTGGTCGACATCGCAGCCTCGCAGGACCGCAATGTGGTACGCGAGCAACTGCAGGGGGACCGTGGCCAGAATGGGAATGAGGAGCGGCGGGGCGGGCGGAATCGGCACGATGCAGTCGTGCTCCCGGTCGAGCACGTCGGCGAAGGTCTCCGGGTCGGCATCGGTGACGACGATCAGCACGGCGCCGCGAGCCTTGGCCTCCTGCAGGTTGCCCATCATCTTCCTGAACACGGGCCCGCTGGGCGCGAGCGCCACGATCGGCATCTTTTCGTCGATCAAGGCGATCGGCCCGTGCTTCATCTCCCCGGCCGGATACCCTTCGGCGTGGATGTAGGAGATCTCCTTGAGCTTGAGAGCCCCTTCCAGCGCGATCGGGTAGTTGATGCCGCGCCCCAGGTACAGGAAGTTGGTCCGCCGGTAGAACCGCTTCGCGATGCCGGCGACCGCGGCCGCGCACCCGAGCGTGTGCTGGATCAATCCTGGCAGCTGCGCCAATGCCTCGACGTGCCGTTGCGCGTCGCCGGCGCCGAGCGTGCCGCGGACGCGTGCCAGGTGCAGCGCCAGCAGGGCCAGGGTCACGAGCTGCGACGTGAACGCCTTGGTCGAGGCGACGCCGACCTCCGGCCCGGCGTGAGCGTAGACCGTGGCATCGGCCAGGCGGGCCGCCATGCTCGCCACGACGTTGCAGATCGCGACGCTCGCGGCGCCGCGCGCCTGGGCCTCGCGCAGCGCCGCCAACGTGTCCGCGGTCTCGCCTGACTGGGTGACGACCACGGCCAGGGTGTGGTCGCCGGCAAGCGGATCACGATAGCGATACTCGGACCCGTAGTCGACGTCGACGCGCAGGCGAGCGAGCTGCTCGATGAGAAACTTGCCGACCAGTGCGGCATGCCAGGACGTGCCGCAGGCCAGGAGGGCGACCTGGTCGACGGCCCGCAGCCGATCGTCCGGGATGTCGAGCTCGCCCAGCAGCACCGTTCCCTGGTCCTCCGACAGGCGCCCGGCCACCGTCTCCCGGAGCGCCCACGGCTGCTCGAAGATCTCCTTGAGCATGAAGTGCTTGTAGCCGGCTTTCTGCGCGGTGACCGGATCCCACTGGATCCGCTGCGTGGCCTTCGAGACGGCCTGCCCCGAGAAGTCGGTGAACTCCACCCGCGCCCGGGTGATGACCGCCATCTCGCGGTCGCCGAGGTGGACGACGTCCGACGTGTGGCCGGCCACGGCCGGGATGTCCGAGGCCAGGAAGTACTCGCCGTGACCCATGCCGACGACGAGCGGCGGGCCGTCGCGAACCGCGACGATCTTGTCCGGATCGCCGGCCGCAGCCAGGACCAGCGCGAACAGGCCGCGGAGTTGCTGCAGCGCCCGGCGGACCGCGTTCTCCAGGCCGTCGTCCCGCTGTTCCTGCTCGACGAGATGCGCGACGACCTCGGTGTCGGTCTCCGTCTCGAAGCGATGCCCTGCCGCCAGCAGCTGGCGCTTGAGGTCGAGGTGATTCTCGATGATGCCGTTGTGCACGACGACGATCCGGCCCGTGCAGTCGCGGTGCGGATGCGCGTTCTCTTCCGTCGGGCGACCGTGGGTTGCCCAGCGCGTGTGTCCGACGCCGTAGTCGCCGCTGACGGGCTGCGTCCGGATGGCCTCCGCGAGCCGCGCCACCTTGCCGGCGCTGCGCCGGACAGCGATCCGCCCGTCACGCACCAGCGCGATCCCTGCGGAGTCGTACCCCCGGTACTCGAGCTGGCGAAGGCCCTCGAGGAGGACCGGAACGACCTCACGGTCGCCGATGTAGCCGATGATGCCGCACATGCGCGTGTCCTCTAGCAGTCCAGCATACCGCGTCGCCCCGCTACGACCCCTTCTTGCGATCGGTCCAGCCCGTCTTGTTCTCCTGCCGGCCGCGCGCGATGGCCAGCGCGCCGGGGGGCACGTCCTCGGTGACGCACGACCCGGCTGCCACGTAGGCGGCCCGCCCCACCGTCACGGGTGCGACGAGCTGGGTGCCGCTGCCGATGAAGGCGCCGTCCTCGATCGCGGTCTCGTGCTTGGAGCGGCCGTCGTAGTTGCAGGTGATGGTGCCCGCTCCCACGTTGACCTGCGCACCGAGCGCCGCGTCGCCCAGGTACGAAAGATGGCTCACCTTCGACCCGGCGCCCAGCGTGCTGTTCTTGATCTCGACGAAGTTGCCGACCCGGACCGTTGCGCGCACGACGGTGCCGGGGCGCAAGTGGGCGAAGGGACCGATTCGGGCGCCCGACTCGACGCGCGCATTCGTAATCACGCAATAGTTGTTGACCGTGACGTCGTCGCCGACGATCGAATTCACGATCCGCACGCCGGCGTGGAGCTCGCACCGGGCGCCGACTGTCGTCTGGCCCTCCAGCATCACCCCGGGGTGGATCACCGTGTCCCGCCCGACCACGACATCGGCGTCGATGTAGGTGGTGGCGGGATCCTCGAGCGTCACGCCCGCAGCCATCAGCTCCTCGTTCTTGCCTTGTCTCATGAGCGAGCTCACTTCCGCCAGTTCCGTCTGGCTGTTGATGCCCCGAATCTCGTCCGGATCGTCGGTTTCCACCGTCTCGACGGTCAGACCCCGGCGGCGATAGATCGCGAGCACGGTTGGTAGATACCGCTCCTGCCGCGGCCCCGCCGCGGGGATCTGGCGGAGCGTCTCGAACAGCGGCGCGACGTCGAATACGTAGATCCCGCTGTTGACTTCCCGAATGGCGCGCTGGGCCGGGGTGGCGTCGGCCTCCTCGACGATGCTCGCCAACAGGCCGCGCTGTCGCACGAGACGCCCGTAGCCGTACGGGCGCGAGAGCCGGGCGGTCAGCACGGTGGCGGCGGCGTGCGCGCGGTCGTGCGCGGCGACCAGCCGGCGCAGGGTGACCGGCCGGATGCGGGGGACGTCCCCGGAGAGGACCACCAGGCTACCCTCCACGCCCGCGAGCACGGACTCGGCCTGCAGCAGCGCGTGCGCGGTTCCCAGCTGCGCTTCCTGGCGCACGAATCCGGGCCCGGGCTCGAGCGCCTGCTGGATGACATCGGCCTGGTGTCCGACCACGACCGTCGTGGTGGCCGGCGACAGCGTGGCAGCCGCCCGCAGCACGTGCTCGATCAGCGGCCGGCCTGCCATCCTGTGGAGCACCTTCGGCCGGGTCGAGGCCATCCGCCGGCCCTTGCCGGCCGCCAGCACGATGACGTGACAGGTCGGCGCCGCGACGGGACCGGCGTGAGCAGACTGGAGGCTCACCGGGATGAGTGGCTTCCGGCTCCTCGCGGGGAGCGGTCGGCGGGCGGGGTGCTCAGCGCTTCCTGGATGGCTTCGTCCTCCCGCAGCGGTTCGAGGCTCGGCTCCTGGCGTGCGAGGTGGCGGTTCTCCGGATTCAGCTCCATGGAGCGCAGCAGGTGGGTCGCCGCCGCCTTCATGTCGCCGCGGTCAGCGCGCGCGAGAGCCAGCATGTACTGCACGCGATCGCTGTCGGGGCTCTGCCGCTGCGCAGCATCGAGATGCCGTAGCGCCTCGTCGTGCAGGCCCGCGTTCAGCGCCAGCGTGGCGGCGTAGACCCGCTCGTCCACGGTTTCCGGGGTGGGTGCCTCCTGCGATTCCCGCTGGCAGATCTGCAGATAACGTCGGCTTCGCTCGTGAAGCTCGCGCTCGGCGGGAAAGTCGTCTATCACCTGGCCAAAGAGTGCCGCCGCCGTCTCGAACTCACGGCGCTGCAGCGCCGCGATTGCCCGTTCGTAGCGAGCGAGGGCCTGCAGGGACGCTTCCTGCTCGGCTTGTGCCACGGTCGTCCGCGGCGTCGATCCGCGCTGGCCGTCGGCAGTCGCGGTACCCCTGGACGATCTTGCGAGATTGTCGCGGGTTGGCTGCTTTTGCCCCATGGGCTGCAAAGCGCAGCATAAACTAGCAGAATGCGAAAAGGCGGTCAAGGGTGCCGGCCGGCGCCGTTTATGGGTCTATGGACCTATTATGCTTGCGGGTTTCGATGAGCGAGTAGACCGAGCGGCTGCCTAGCGCGTGCCGGTCCGAGAGGATCCGGATCGCGAGGCGCCGATCGCAGCCCAGGGTATCTGTCAAATGACAGAATTCAAGCCAGAGCCGGTCTCCATCGACTGCGGTTCCGCCGTGGCCGCCCGTCCCGGCGGGCGGCCCGACAACGATCGTGTACTCGCCCCGCGGTGCGGGGAGGCGTTTCATCACCTCTGTGATCGGTCCATTGACCAATTCTTCGTGCACCTTCGTCATCTCCCGGCAGACCGCGACTTCCCGATCGCCGAGGACAGTAGCCATGTCCGCCAGTGCCGCCCTGATCCGGTGTGGCGCCTCGAAGACGACGAGCGGCCGCGGTTCGGCGGCCAGGGACACCAGCCAACGTTTTCTATCGTTTGACCGCGCCGGTGGGAATCCCACCACGGTGAAGGCTCCGCCGGCGAGGCCGGACATGACCAGCCCGGTGAGCGCGGCACTCGGGCCGGGGACCGCGTGAACCTTCACGCCGGCGGCGAGCGCGTCGCGCACCAGCCGGGCGCCTGGATCCGACAGCAGCGGTGTGCCGGCGTCGGCGACGAGGGCCACCGAGTCGCCGCAGGCCAGGCGGCGAAGGAGGTGCGGTCCCCTCCGGACCTCGTTGTGCTCGTGGAAGCTGGTCGTCGTGGTATGAATGCCGTAGTGGCTCAGCAGCTTGGCGGTACGCCGCGTGTCCTCGGCAGCGATGAGCGCCACGTCCGCGAGCACGCGAAGGGCGCGCAGCGTGATGTCCTCCAGGTTGCCGATTGGGGTGGACACCAGGTAGAGCGCGCCGGCCGGCGGCGGCGGAGAATCCGGCACTCGCGGGAATCGTGCCACGGGCCGCGGGCGAGGGCAAGGAAGCCTCATTATTGTACCATTCATCAGGACAGACCATGGATCGATCGCCCGCGCATTCCGCCGAACCGCTATCCCGTTTCGTCGACGAGTACCTGTCGTACCTGCACGAGGTCTATCCGACGGCGGCTGCCGCCGACGGTGTCCACGTGCACGACGATCTGCTCGAGGACTTCAGCCGCAGCGCGGTCGACACCCAGGTGCGCGAGCTCGGCGGATGGGCGCGGCGCCTCGATGGCATCAAGGCCTCCACGCTGACCTCGGATGAGAAGCTCGAGCGACGCATGCTGGCAGACAGCATCCGCTCGCGCCTGTTCGCGCTCGAGGACGTCCGCGTCTGGCAGCGCAGTCCGCTCCACTACGCCGAGACGATCGCCGAGAGCCTGGCAGGCCAGGTGCTGTTCGGCTATGCACCGGTCACGGAGCGCGCGCGCCGGGTGGTTTCCAAGCTGCGGCAGGTACCGCGGCTGCTGGAGTCGGCGCGGCAGAACGTGACGGATCCGCCGGGCCTCTTCGTGCGCGTCGGCCTCGAGTCGTTCGACGGCGTTCTCACGTTCGTTGAGCGCGACCTCCCCAGGGCGTTTCGGGACCTGGAGGACATGCACCTGCTGGGCGATCTCGCGGACGCATCGACCGTGGCGGTCGACGCGGTGCGCGACTACGGCGCGCACCTGCGGGACGCCGTCGCACCCCGCAGCCGGGCCTCGTTTCGGCTGGGCGCGGACCGGTTTTCCCAGAAGCTCCGCCTCGACGAGGGCATCGACGTGCCGGTGGACCGGCTGCTGGAGATCGCGCTGCGCGAGCTCGGAAAGACCCAGGAACGATTCAGGGAGGTGGCGGCCGGCGCGGCCGGCGGCCCGGGCGAAGCCTGGCAGGGGGTCAAGGCCCGCCATCCCAGCGCCGACGACCTGCTGCGTACCGTCGAGGACCATCTCGCCGCCCTGCTCGACTTCATCAGACGGAAGCGGATAGTGACGGTTCCGGACCACGGGCCGCTCGTCGTGGCACCGACGCCCGAGTACTATCGCGGGACGTTCGCCAGCATCGTGCCGGTCGGCCCGTTCGAAGCGAGGCCGATGCCGGCGTACTACTACATCACCAACGTCGACCCGAGCTGGCCCGCCGACCGGCAGGAGGAGCATCTGCGCGACTTCAGCTATGCGGCCCTGTGGTCGATCTCCATCCACGAGGCCTTTCCGGGCCACTTCCTCCACTTCGAGCATTTGCGCCGGGTCGCGGCGCCGCTCCGGAAGTCGACCTTCTTCACGCCCGTGTCGCTGGTCGAAGGGTGGGCGCACTACTGCGAGCAGATGATGTTCGACGAGGGTTTCGAGCGGGGCAACGCGGAGGTCGAGCTGGGGCAGCTCGCCGAGGCGCTGGTGCGACTGGCCCGGACCATCGTGGGCATTCGACTCCACACCGAGGACCTGTCGGTGGAGCAGGGGGTGCGGTTCTTCCGCGACGAGGCCTTCCTGGAGGAGGGTAGCGCGCGGCGCGAGGCCGAGCGCGGCACGTACGATCCCGGCTACGTGCTCTACTCGCTGGGGAAACAGATGCTCCTCAAGCTCCGCACGGACTGCAAGGCCGCCGGGAACGGCTGGTCGCTGCAGTCGTTCCACGACCGGTTCCTGGGCCAGGGAGGGGTTCCGTTCTGGATGCACCGGCAGTTGATGCTGGGCGCGACGGGCACCCTGCTGGAGTGAGGCGCCGGGATTGACGGAGCGAGGTGGCCAGGGCTAGGATGTCGACTTGGCTACCTGCGGACCATGCCGCTGTACGAATACGAATGTGACGACTGCGGGCACCGGTTCGAGCTGATCCGGAAGTTCTCCGACCAGCCGGTCAGCGTCTGCCCGGCGTGCGCGGGACGCGTCAGAAAGCTCGTCTCATCGCCGGCCATCCAGTTCAAGGGGACCGGCTGGTATGTGACCGACTACGCGCGCAAGCCGTCCGGCGACCAGCCGGCGTCCGAGCCGGGCAAGTCTTCCGAGGACCGCAAGACCGATTCGAAGGACACGTCCACGCCTGCGGGCGACTCGAAGACGGCCGACTCGGCCAAGTCCAAGGCGGGCTCGCCGTCAGCCGGCCAGGAGTCTGCGCCGTAGGCGGGCCGGGCCCACCCGAATCGCTGTCAGCCCAGCTCGTTCAGGAAGGCTCGCAGCGGCGGCGCGAGGTCCGGGCGCTTGAGCGCGAAGTAGACCGATGCCTTGAGAAAACCGAGCCGGTTGCCCGCGTCGTGACGGGTGCCGGCCAGCTCGCAGGCATACAGCGGCCGCTGCGCCAGCAGGCGGCGCAGGCCGTCGGTGAGCTGGATCTCGCCGCCGGCGTCCGCGCCGGTCCGCTCCAGCGCGTCGAAAATGTCGGGGGTCAGCATGTAGCGGCCCACGATGGCCAGATCCGACGGCGCGGTCGCCGGGGCCGGCTTCTCGACCAGATCGCGCACCTGGAAGACGCCCTGCCCGAGGGGCGTCGCGTCGATGATCCCGTAGCGCTGCACTGCCTCGCGCGGAACCCGCTCGACGAGCAGGACGGGCCCGTCGACTTCCGCGAACAGATCGGTCATGCGGCGCAACGCCGGCGGGTCGGCGTCTATCACGTCATCCGGCAGGACCACCGCGAACGGCTCCTCGCCGACCTCCGGCCGGGCCATGAGCACGGCATGGCCGAGGCCCAGCGGCTGCTCCTGGTGGACCGTGGTGACCTCGGCCAGCGCCGAGAGGGCGCGCACGACGGCCAGGCTCTCCGCCTTCCCGCGCTCCTCCAGCACCGCCTCGAGCGCGGGGTTCGGCGCGAAGTGCGCGCCGGTCATCGTGTTGCCGGGGCTCGTGACCAGCACGACGCGGCGCATGCCGGACTCGACCGCCTCCTCGACGCCGTACTGAATGATGGGACGGTCGACCAGCGGCAGCAGCTCCTTGGGAAACGCCTTGGTGGCCGGCAGAATGCGCGTGCCGAGGCCGGCGGCGGGAAAGACGACGGTGCGGACCGGCGAGGCCATGGCAGGCGATCGTACAGCACGGCTACATTAGAATGAAGCGCGCACGTTGGGGACCCAGACGACATGCTCGATCCAGCCTTGCTTCGCAACCGGCTCGACGAGGTCCGCACCCGGCTCGGCACACGGGGCGACGGATTCGGCGGCGATCTCGACCGCCTCGTGGAGCTCGACGCCGAGCGCCGTGCAATCCTGCCGGTGCTCGAGACGGCGCGCCACGCCCGCAAGGACGTCGGCGAGCGAATCGCCAGGGCCAGGCGGACGGGAGAGTCGGTGGAGACCCTCGTGAAGGCCGGCCAGGAGCACGCGGCGGCCATCAAGGAGCAGGAGACGAGACTGGAGTCGGTCGAGGCCGAGCGCGGCGGCTGGGCGCTGAAGCTGCCCAACCTGCCGCACGCGACCGTCCCGGTCGGCAGCTCGGAGGCCGACAACGTCGAGGTCCGGAAGCACGGCCAGCCCCCCCGCTTCGACTTCGAGCCGCAGCCGCACTGGGACGTCGGCCCGGCGCTGGGAATCCTCGACTTCGAGCGCGGCGCGAAGCTCGCGGGGGCGCGGTTTGCCGTGCTCACCGGCGCCGGCGCGCGGCTGGCGCGCGCCCTGATCAACTTCATGCTCGACCTCCACACGTCCGAGCACGGCTACACCGAGGTTGAGCCGCCGTTCCTGGCCAGCACCGAGGCCTTGACCGGCACGGGGAACCTGCCGAAGTTCGAGGCGGATCTGTTCAAGATTGCCGGCGACTGGGACCTGTATCTGATCCCGACCGCGGAGGTGCCGCTCTGCAACCTCCATCGCGGCGAGATTCTCGACGGGCGGACGCTGCCGGCGTGGTACGCGGCCTACACGCCCTGCTTCCGGAGCGAGGCCGGCTCGTACGGCAAGGACGTGCGGGGCCTGATTCGGCAGCACCAGTTCGACAAGGTCGAGCTGGTGGCCTACGCGACGCCCGAGACCTCCTGGGACGTTCACGAGGCGCTGACCCGGCACGCCGAGGAGGTGCTCAAGCGCCTCGGGCTGCCGTACCGCACGATGCTGCTTTGCACGGGCGACATGGGATTCGCGGCGTCGAAGACCTACGACCTCGAGGTGTGGCTGCCCAGCTACGGGGCCTACCGGGAGATCTCGTCGTGCAGCAACACGGAAGCGTTCCAGGCCCGGCGCGGCGGAATCCGGTTCCGGCGGGAGGGTCGCGGCAAGCCGGAGCACGTCCACACGCTGAACGGCTCGGGCGTCGCCGTCGGCCGGGCGCTGGTGGCGATTCTCGAGAACTATCAGCAGCGCGACGGCTCGGTCGTGATCCCCGACGTCCTGCGGCCGTACATGCGGGGCCAGACGATCATCGAGCCTGCGGCGCCCCCTGCCGGGCACTGAACGGAGGGATGGCCGAGCGGTCGAAGGCGGCGGTCTTGAAAACCGTTAGCGGGGAAACTCGCTCCTGGGTTCGAATCCCAGTCCCTCCGCCACTCGTCCTTCACTTGGCGAGTACACACGGGATTTCCGCCTCGCACCTGCTCTGAGCAGTGGACGAAAGCGCCCTCGCCCGTACCGGATTCAGTGGGCGGGGACGAGGCGGGCGAGGCTGGTCGCGTCGCGCACCAGGAGGCCGTCGGGCAGGGGGACCGGCAGCGCCCACGTCGCGCCATCGGCGACCGTGTAGTGGCGCGTGACCTCGAACGCCCCCGCGTCGGGCGCCGCCACCAACAGCTCGGCGTCGCTGGTCAGCAGCAGGAGATCGTCGCCCGCGAGGAGGACGGACGCGTGGTCGCCCTCGCGCCCCTCGCTCGCCCAGCGCACGGCGCCGGTGGCCGCGTCGAGCGCCACGAACTGGCCGCTGCGCTTGGATGAGTGGCCGTACAGCGTGCCGGCGGCCAGCACGGGCGAGCTCATGTACATCGTCACGCCCGCGTTGCTCCAGGCGGGCGCCGCCAGCCAGCCTTCCTCCCCGCGCCGGATCGCGAACGCGTGCGTCCCCTGGCGGGGACCGGAGACCACGAGGTGCGCGCCGGTCCAGACGGGCGTCACGATGTTCTCGTGCCATTCGTCGGTGAACGGCACGCTCCAGAGGAGCGCGCCGTTCGCGGCGTCGAGCCCGACGAGGGACGATTCGGTCAGCGTGACCACCTGGCGCAGCCGCTCGACCTCGATCATGATCGGCGATGCGTATCCGGGGCCGACGCCGCGCCAGGACCAGATCTCGTCGCCCGTCGCCGGATCGAGCGCGAGCACGCGGCCGCCCGCCGGATCGCTCCCGACCTGCACGAGCAGCGAGCCGCCGCCCACCAGGGGCGAGGCGGCGGTACCGCAGAACAGATCCGTCACCTGCACCGACGCCGAGTAGTCGTTGCGCCAGACCAGGGTCCCGGACGCCGCGTCCCAGCTCGAGAGAATCCCGCCGCCGTCGAGCGTGAACACGCGCCCGCCATCGACGACCGGGGTCGCGAAGGGGCCCCGCAGCTCGGCCGGGGCAATCGTGTTCTGGACGAAGCGCGCCGGGTAGTCCTGCTGCCACAGGCGTGCGCCGCTCGCCAGG
Organism: Vicinamibacterales bacterium; assembly: GCA_965222265.1. Lineage (GTDB taxonomy): Bacteria > Acidobacteriota > Vicinamibacteria > Vicinamibacterales > UBA8438 > JAAXGX01. Next base: position 495,057 of record CBDCTP010000003.1, on the reverse strand, counting down.
TCGAGCGCGGTCACCAGCTCGGCGTCGCCGCGCCGGCTGTGGATGAACACCCGCCCGCCCGCGACCACCGGCGAGGAGTAGCCCTCGCCGACCTCGACCTGCCAGGCGCGGGCGAAGGCGTCGGGCCACGCCCGCGGCGTCTGCGAGGCCGGCACGATCCCGTCGCGTGCGGGCCCGCGCCAGCCGGCCCACTCCTGGGCCCCTGGCCCGGCGCCGGCAGCGAGCACGAGGCCGGCGGCGATCAGCCAGCGGACCGCACCGGCCTGCGTCGTCGCGGCCTCGACTCCTCGCGGCGCCGCGGTACCCTGCTCGAGCTCGTCACTCATGCAGCACCTGGACCTCTCGCTTCACAGCTCGAGCAGGAACTCGAGCACCAGCCGGTTGACCGTGGCCGACTGTTCCTGCTGCACCCAGTGCCCGGCCCCAGCCAGGAGATGCAGGCCCCGCAGGTCGGTGCAGGCGCGCGCCTCCATGCGCTCGAGGGCGCCGGGGCGCTGGTGGATGCCCCAGTCCCGGGCGCCCGCGATGAACAGCGACGGCTGGTCGATGGTGCGCCCGGCGAACACCTGCAGGTCGGCGTTGATGCCGCCGCCGAAGATGGACGACACGGACGTCACGCTGCGGTACCACTGCAGGCCGCCCTGGAAGCCGGACCGGCGGTACTCGGCGCTGTAGACGCGCAGCTCGTCGTCCGGCAGCCACTCGCAGGCCGCGATCTCCGCCGCGGACGGCATCTGCTCGGCGACGGTCTCGGCCATGCCCCTGCCGAGGTCCAGGACGTAGTAGTGGGGCAGCCGGGCCAGCTCGGCGGCGGACCACGCGCGGAGCGGCTCCGGGCGGTTGCCGCTCCAGTCGGCGCTCCGGAACGGGCGCAGGTCGTCGTCGTAGCGCACGTCGGTGCCGTCGGTGCGGCCGTACCCGCGCAGGTCGGGCGCCATGACGTGGTACCCGGCGGCCGCGAGGGCCGGCATGAGCCGCCGCCAGCTGTAGGCCAGCTCGGGGAAGCCGTGCAGCAGCAGGACGCCGGCCCGCGCGCCCGCCCGCGACCCGGCTTCCAGCACGTGCATGCGCAAGCCGTTGACGCCGGCGACGAAACGGGAGCGGACGCCGCGCGGAAGCACCCCTGCGGCGTAGGGGCCTGGCCGGCTGCGCCGAGCCCCCTGGCGCGCGGCGGTGCCGCGGGGCGCGGCGCCGGCCGCGGCGATTCCGCCCGCGGCCCCCTGCAGAAGCCGGCGGCGGGTGAGCGGGGGAGGCGGCATCGGCTGGATTATGTCACCTTCCATCCGGGGACGGCCGCCCGGCCAGGCGCCGCACCGGCGCGGCGGTGCTACACTTGCCGCGTCTCGTCGCGCTCCCCGCATCGCACGCGGTCACTCCGCCCACTCACGACGGCCTGATGCCGCATCGCTCGCTCGTGTCGATCGTCGCCGCGTTCGCGGCCGTCTACATCATCTGGGGCTCCACCTACCTGGCCATCAGCTGGGGCGTGGCCGAGATCCCCCCGTTCCTGATGGCCGCCGGCCGGTTTCTCGGCGCCGGGCTCGTCTTCGTCGCGTGGGCGGCGCACCGGGGCGCGGCGCGGCCGACCGGCCGCGACTGGATCATGACCGGGTGCATCGGCCTGCTGATGGCGGCCGGCGGCAATGGGCTGGTCAGTTGGGGGCTGCAACGTGTGCCGTCGGGGATCGGGGCGCTGCTGGTCTCGATGGTGCCATTGTGGGTGACTCTGGCCGATTGGCTGCGCCCGGGCGGCGCCCGTCCGGCGGGCCGCGTGGCGCTCGGGCTCGGACTCGGATTCACCGGCGTCGCGCTGCTCGTCAATCCCACCGACATCGCGGGTCCGCACGCGTTCGATACGGTCGGCGCGGGCACGATCATCGTCGCCAGCCTGCTGTGGGCGTCCGGCTCGATCTGCGCCCGCTACGCCCCGCAGCCGGCGTCGCAGGCGCTGTCGTCCGGCATGCAGATGCTGGGCGGCGGCACCGTCCTGGTCGGCATGTCGCTGGTGTCCGGCGAGCTGGCCGGGCTGGACTGGCGGGCGGTGTCCCCCGCCGCGTTCGGCGCGTGGGGCTACGTCGCCGTGCTCGGGTCGGTGGCCTACGGCAGCTACCTGTGGCTGCTGAAGGTGGCGCCGCCCGCCAAGGTCGCCACCTACGCCTACGTGAACCCGGTCATCGCGCTGCTGCTGGGCTACCTGCTCGCGGGCGAGGTGCTGTCGCTCTGGTCGCTGGGCTGCTCCACCGTCATCGTGGCCGGCGTGCTGCTGGTCGTATCGAGGTAGGTGGGGAGGACGCGGGTCCACCGCGTTCAGCGCTCGAGCAGCTCGCGGAACCGGGAACCTCTCACGGGCAATCACGCCTTACAATCTAACCCATGCATAAGCTGTCCCTCACGTCCCGCTGCCTGTTCGTAACCGCGGCCCTCGCGCTGCCGTGGGCCGGAACGGTCCCCGCTCGGGCGCAGTCGAGCGCCGACTTCGTGCCGGTCACCGACGCGATGCTCCAGAATCCCGCGCCCGGCGACTGGTTGATGTGGCGGCGGACGCTCAACGGCTGGGGCTACAGTCCCCTGGATCAGGTGACCCGGGAGAACGTCGCGGATCTGCGCCTGGTCTGGTCGCGGGCGCTCACCGCCGGCACGAGCCAGCAGGGGACCCCGCTGGTGTACGACGGCGTCATGTACATGCCGAACCCGCGCGACGTCATTCAGGCAATCGACGCGGCCACGGGCGACCTGCGCTGGGAGCATCGCCGGCCGGTCCCGGAGGACATCGCCGAGTACGTGGGCGGCCTGGAGGACACGAACCGGAACCTGGCGATCTACGGCAGCCGGATCATCGACACCAGTGCCGACGACCACATCTTCGCGCTCGACGCGGCCACCGGCCAACTCGTGTGGGAGACGCAGATCCTCGACTACAAGACGGTGCCGGCGCGACAGTCGTCCGGACCGATCGTCGCCAACGGCAAGGTGGTCTCGGGGCGCAGCTGCCGTCCGCGGGCCGGGCCGTACTCGTGCATCATCACCGCGCACGACCCGCACACCGGCGCGGAGCTCTGGCGCACGAGCACCATTCCGCGGCCGGGCGAGCCCGGTGACGAGTCGTGGGGCGGCGTGCCGTTCGAAGAGCGCTGGCACGTCGGAGCCTGGATGGTACCGAGCTACGACCCAGCGTTGAACCTGATCTACATGGGAACCTCCGTGACCTCGCCGGCCCCGAAGTTCATGCTGGGCGGCGCGGCGAACAAGCACCTGTACCACAACTCCACGCTGGCGCTCCACGGGGACACGGGGGAGATCGTCTGGTACTATCAGCACCTCAACGACCACTGGGACCTCGATCATCCGTACGAGCGGATCCTGGTGGACACGGCCGTCGCGCCGGACCCGTCCACGGTCGACTGGATCAACCCGCGGCTCCAGCCGGGCGAGCGGCGCCGGGTCGTCACGGGCATCCCGGGCAAGACCGGCATCGTCTTCACGCTGGACCGCGAGACGGGCGAGTTCCTGTGGGCCACGCAGACGATCTCGCAGAACGTCGTCAACGGGATCGACGGGGCGACCGGCGAGGTGGCGACGAACTCGGAGGTCGTCTTCAGCGCGGTGGGCCAGGAGGCCATGATCTGCCCGAGCTTCTTCGGCGGCAAGAACTGGGATCCCGGCGCCTACAGCCCCCGCACGAACCTGATGTACTTCCCGCTGCGCAACACGTGCGCGCGGATGCAGACCACGGCCGATGACAGCATCTACCGGCTCGCCGTGCGCAACCAGATGACTCCCGATACCGAGGAGCTCGGCATGGTGCGGGCGATCTCGGCCGAGACCGGCGCCACGGTGTGGACCCGCGACCAGCGGGCCGCGACGCTGGCGGTCGTCGCCACCGGCGGCGGGCTGGTGTTCGGCGGCGACACGAACGGGCGCTTCCGGGCGCTCGACGACGAGACCGGCGAGGTCCTGTGGAAGATCAACGTCGGCTCGCCCGTTACCGGGCCGCCGATCACCTATGCCGTGGACGGCCGGCAGTACGTCGCGGTCAGCACCGGCAGCGCCGCGACCGTCTCGGTGTACACCCGCTTGACGCCGGAGCTGCGCCCGAGCTCGGGCAACACGCTGTTCGTGTTCGCGCTGCCTTAACAACCAGTGATGTTCCAGGGACGTCCAGCTTCGTGCAGCCTTGACCATAAACCGCTGACTGGTAATCGTTTATGACTCGTTGTCGTGAGCTGGGCTGCTCACGGCGTCTTGCGAAATCCACGCCAATCCCGCATATAATGGGGGAATGTATGTTGTAGCCAATTCCGCCCCCTCGCCCCGCAGAACCAAGCGCCGAGGACGCCACCCCGACAAGGCTCTCTCGGCCGCCTTCGTCCGTTCCGCGCCGCCCGGCCGGCACGCCGACGGCAACGGCCTGTACCTGTTCGTCCAGCCCACCGGAACGCGAAGCTGGGTCCAGCGCATCGTCATCCGCGGCCGCCGCCGCGAACTCGGACTCGGCGCCGCCGCGCTCGTCACCTTGGCGGAGGCCCGCGAGCTGGCCCTCGCCAACCGCAAGCTGGCCCGCTCCGGCGGCGACCCCCTCTTCGAGAAGCGCCGCGCCGACCGCGTTCCCACCTTCGCCGAGGCCGCCGAGCGCGTCCTCGAGCAGAAGCGCGGCGGCTGGCGCGGCCGGTGGCACGTGCACAACTGGTGGCGGAGCATGGAGCACTACGCCTTCCCCCGCATCGGCAGCCGGTCCGTCTCCGAGGTCAACACGGCCGACGTGCTGGAGATCCTCTCGCCCATCTGGCACGTCAAGGCGTCGACGGCCAGGGAGGTCCGCCAGCGCATCCGGTCGGTGCTCGAGTGGGCGATCGCGATGGACCTGCGCAATGACAACCCCTGCGACCGCGTGCTGCCGGTGCTCGGTCCGCAGAACGACATCGTGACGCACCGGCAGGCGCTGCCGCACAAGGACGTGGCCGCGGCCATCGAGACGGTGCGAGACTCGAAGTCCGGGCAGCCCGCGGTCAAGCTGGCGTTCGAGCTGCTCGTGCTGACGGCCGCGCGGTCGGCGGAGGTCCGCCTCGCCACGTGGACCGAGATCAACACGGCGGACCGCGTCTGGACGGTCCCGGCCCTGCGGATGAAGGCGAAGCGCGAGCACCGCGTTCCGCTGTGCGGCCGGGCGCTGGAGGTTCTCGACGCGGCGCGGGCGCTCGGCGGCGGCAATCCGCTCGTGTTCCCGATGCGGAGCGGGAGAGCGATCTCGGCGTCGACGCTGCCCAAGATGCTCCAGCAGCACGAGATCGCTGCCGTTGCTCACGGCTTCCGGTCGTCGTTCCGGGACTGGGCGGCGGAGGAGACCAACCACCCGCGGGAGGTCATCGAGGCGGCGCTCGCACACGTCGTCCAGAACAAGGTCGAGGCGGCCTACGCCCGCTCGGACCTGTTCGAGCGTCGGCGGCGGCTCATGGACGATTGGTCGGCGTATCTGGCGGGCGACGGCCGGTGATGCGTCCCGGCGAGACGCGGCGCTAACGACTCGGACCACGTGCATCCTGCCGCTCGCCTCCGACGCGGGCCAGGCGTGCGATCTCCCGCTCGACGGCGATCAGGTGGACGATGATCTCGACGGCGTCGGTCGGCGTGGCCCGGGAGTTCGCCCAGCGGGCGATCCGGTTCAGGTTGCTGCCGATGCCAGCACGCCCCTCGCGGGCCGTCTGCTCGCGAGTTCCCGGTTGTTCCCGGCCCTGCGGATCGGGCGCCGAGCGTCCGATAGATTCCATGACGCGCCGCCGACAAGGTGCGACGGGGAGAGACGATGGATCTTGTGTGGTTCCTGTTCGGCGCGGCGTTCGGACTGGCGATGATGTACGCGATCTGCGACCTGGCGTTGGCGGCGCCGGACCGCGAAGAGCTGCACGGGCTGCTTGGCTGGTGCCGGCCCTCACGGTCCGTCCCGCGCAGGACTGCTGAGCATTGATGGCGGACACTGGCTCACTTGCGTCGGCTCTTCCTGCGCTCGGCTCGGCGTCCGCCCCGCGGTCCCCGTCGACACGGAATCTCTGCGGACCGCACTGGCGCACGTGGTCCAGAACAAGGTCGAGGCGGTCTATGCGCGGTCGGACCTGAGCGCCGGCGGCGCCGATGGACGAGTAGGCGGCCTATCTCGCGGCAACCCGTCGTCCACGCTGAACGACCTCCGGAAAACGGCCCTGATAGGAGCACAGGGGGGGCTGATACGGTAGCCGCCCCTCTGCCCAGCGGGGCGGCGGGAGAAAATCGCGCGCGCTGTGCGCGGCAACGGAGACGAGGAGCCCAGCTGGCAAGGGGCGCACACAACGACCGCGAGGACGCTGGCGGGGACGTGGCCGGCACGGGCGCTCTGGAGGCGTTCGGCGACGATCGCCAGACTTTGAACGACCCCGCTGGCAGGCTCGACGCGGCGTGCTACGGTGTCATGTCATGCTTCGTACAGACGTGCTCCAGATCCGCCTCGAACCTGCACTCCGCGACAGCCATAAAACGCGCCTCGGTTCCTGCCCCCAGAGCGCCTCGGTTCCTGCCACCAGACCGGAAACGCCCGAAAACCGACGTACGCCGTACGTCGGACCCTGAGGCGCTAGGGAACGAGAGACCTCAAGTCCAATCGTCACAGTAGCTTGTAGCGAATGTCAGGTTGCCCGGGGGCTAGCCCCCAAACCGGTTGAAGTACCCTGAGCGACCCCGGCCCGGGCCGTAAGACTCCCTGCCCCCACAGAAACGGGGGCAGCGCGTCTGACGCCCGAGCCGACCGGGGTCGCTCAGGGTGCATTTTTCCGCCAAAGCGGAAGGCTCGACGCGGCCCGCTCGTGCTACGGTGTCATGTCATGCGTCGTACAGACGTGTTCCAGATCCGCATCGAACCCGAACTGCGCGACCGCCTCGCGCGACTTCGCGATGAACGGCACGTCAACGTCAGCGCCTGGGCTCGTGACGTCATCGCGGCGGCACTCGACCGTGAACTGCCGGCCGACCTCGAGGCGCCGAACAGTGAACCTCTCGCCGGCTGGAGACCCTGCAAGCTGGGCGACGGCTGGGGCGCCGTGCTCGACGGACCCGGTGTCGCCGCGCTCGCGGAGGACCCGTGCGGTACCCCGATCCGCATCACCGACAGCCGGCGCGGCTCCTGGACGGCTACGATCACCGATGTCGTCTCCCGCAACCAGCAGCGCATCGTCGTCCGCGACTCCGGCCGGCCGTAGGGTTCATGCCATCCTCACCGAACACCGGGTTCGCGACCGCACGGGAACTGGATCGACGAACGTCACCGCTTCCTCGCACCGGCCCTGCGGGTTGAGCGTTGCTGAGCAGTCGACAGCGCGGCTCACGCGGCCGGTGGCACGCGCACAGCTGGTGGAGCAGCATGGAGCGTTACGTCTTCCCACGCGTCGGCAGCCGGCCCGTCCCCGAGGTCAACACGGCCGACGTGCTGGAGATCCTCACGCCGATCTGGCATGTCAAGGCGGCGACGGCCAGGGAGGTCCGCCAGCGCATCCGGTCGGTGCTGGAGTGGGCCATCGCCATGGACCTGCGCAGCGACAACCCTTGCGACCGGGTGGTGCCCGTGCTCGGCCCGCAGAACGACATCGTGACGCACCGGCTGGCGCTGCCGCACAAGGACGTGGCCGCAGCCATCGAGACGGTGCGGACGTCGGAGTCCGGGCAGCTTGCCGTCAAGCTGGCGTTTGAGTTCCTCGTGCTGACGGCCGCGCGGTCGGCGGAGGTCAGGCTCGCCACGTGGAACGAGATCGACACGGGCGGCCGCGTGTGGACCGTCCCGGCCCTGCGGATGAAGGCGAAGCGCGAGCACCGCGTTCCGCTGTGCGGGCGGGCGCTGGAGGTCCTCGACGCGGCGCGGACGCTCGGCGACGGCAACCGGCTCGTGTTCCCGATGCGGAGCGGGAGGCCGATCTCTCCGTCGACGCTGCCGAAGATGCTCCAGCAGCACAAGATTGACGCCGTTGCCCACGGCTTCCGGTCATCGTTCCGGGACTGGGCGGCGGAGGAAACGGACCACCCGCGCGAGGTCATCGAGGCGGCGCTGGCTCACGTCGTCCAGAACAAGGTCGAGGCGGCCTACGCCCGGTCGGACCTGTTCGAGCGACGGCGGCGTCTCATGGACGATTGGGCCGAGCACCTGGCCGGCAGGCGCGGGCCGGAAGATCCGCGCCGTTGAAGCCGAGGATCTTGCTCGCCAGCTCGCCAGTCGCCTCGTGATCGCTCCCGCACGATGCGGTCTCTCGTTGCGTCAGCGCCCCAGCGCGACAACGACGCGGGCGGAGAGCTTCGGCCGGAGGACGACGTAGTCGCCGCTCGCCAGGATTGGCAGATCGGCCGCCAGACGGAGCGTGAATCGCCGCCAGACGTTCACGTCCACGCCCATCCCCGGCTGCATGACGAACCCGGCCGAGCGCTCTTCGTCGAACGCCGGGTACGGCACGTAGAGGCACGGATGGACCAGCACGCCGTCAACGTAGCCTCCGCACGCAGCGTTCTTTGCCTCGGTGTCGATCGACGCCGGCCACTCGTAGTCCCTCCTGAAATGGGCCGCGAAGCCGCCGGCCAGGATTTGGTAGTACGGCGCCACGCGCCCTTGACGCGCTCCGCCCCGGACGCCGCCCATCAGCATCCAGTAGCGGCTCTGGAGCCTCTCGCGGAACACCTCGTCGAAGTCCCACGGGTGCTCCAGAGCGTAGGCGTCCCGGTGCCACGCGCCCTCCACCACGAATGACTGCCGCCCAAGGTCGAAACCGCTCGACAGGATCCACCCGGCCGTCACCGGCCGCTCCGGATCCTGGAAGCCGTACATCGTGCCGGCCGCGATCTCGAATCGATACGGTCGGGTCTGGGCCTCGGCGGCCGACGCCGGCAGCACCAGGCACACCAGTCCGCCCACGAACACTGCGAAGCGCCGAACGTCATGCGGCATGGCAAGCTCCTTGCGGGACGCGAACACCTGGGCCGGCTCATGCGCGCGATCGCCGGCCCGCCGGCCGCCTCCTGCCAGGGAATGCGCAAACCGACGATACGCCGGCTCATACGGGCGAGGTCGTCCCCGGCGACAGAAGATCGCCACGAGCTCATCGAGACGGCGGCTGATGGACGATTGGGTGCGCTATCTCGCGGATGGGCGCGGCAGGTGACGCCATTCGCCGGCAGCGGAATCCGTGACCGGCGGGCGGGCGCGTGGTGCGCTTCGACCGATGCCCGACATGCTCGGTCCGGGGAGGCGGATTCTCGCCTCGCAACCGTTCAGCGTGCTCGTGGACGCGGAGTTGCTCCGCCTCGGCGACGGGCACGCTGAGCTCAGGATTCCGATTCGCGCCGAGTTGAAGCAGCAGCGCGGATTCGTCCATGGGGGCGTCATCAGCTGCGCCGCCGACAAGGCGCTCACCTTCGCGGGCGGCAGCGCGTGGGAACCGGCGTCGTGGCCTCCGAGTTCAAGATCAACTACGTGCGATGTGCCCGGGGCGAAGCGCTGGTCGCGCGCGCCGAGGTCGTTCATGCGGACGGACGGACCCAGGCCGTTTTGCCGCTGCGACATCTTCTCGTCGGAAGGCGGCTCAGAGCGCCTGTGCGCGACCGCGCAGGGCACGATCGCGAAGCTCCCGATGCCTTCGGAGAATCCGAGCCGAGCCGACTGAAGGCAAGGAAAACGCCAGCCGCGACGACATGGCGATCCCTGGCGGGGTGTTGAAGAAGGCCGTCTTTGCAGGATCGGCAGATGGGCCGTGACGTACTACGATGGTTCGACTCGGTGACGAAGGGAGGCCTCGCCTGCGTGGACCCGATGAGCAGACCCAGCAGTGGTGATACTCTGATCTGGTGCGAGTGTTGATCCGCGCGAGCGTTGCCGTCGTCGTCGCGCTCTCGCCCTCGTCGGCACTCGCGCAGGTGATGTGCAAGCCGGGCCGTCCAGTGCCAGGGCCCTACGTGAACGAGTTGCTGGAGTGCAGGACGCTACCGGGAGCCGTGCTGCCTTGGCGCCCGCCGCCACCACCCCCGCCACCGGAGCCGCCCTTGACGCGGAGGATGCAGCTGCAGATATGGCAGTCCCTGCCGCGGCTCCAATCGATCCCGCTACAGGTGACAGGCATCCTGGTTCCCACGCCAATGTCGGCCCGGCCGCCGGAGTTCAGGCGGTGCCCCAAGCCGGATCGGAGCAAGCCGCCTCCGGGGTGGTCCGTCGCCGACTTGCCCCAGTTGCGGCCGTTCATGGGCAGGATCGTTGTGAAGTATGGGCCGTGCTGGAAGCCCGGCGACCCGCCGACGTATGGACCTGTGGGGGCGCCGCATGTTCCCGGCGAGGCTGCGCCGCCGCGCTAGACCAGTGGACCGTGTTGGAGCCAACTTTGCGTCCGGTTCTCGGATCGCGCCCCGGCACACACACAAGAACAGCCCCGGGCATGGACGGAGTTTCTTGCAGACGCTCCACTAGCGGCTCGGGCCGTGGTCCCGCTGCGGCCCGCGCTGCCGGCTCTGCTGCCGCATCAGCTCCACGGCCCGCGCAACGTCTCGGCCAGGGCCGTGCAGTGCGCGGTCAAGCTCGTCACCTGCCCGGCGAGCCGCTCGACCTGCCGCCTCAAGGTCTCGACCTGCTGCTGACAGGCTTCGGCTTGCGCGGCCTGCTGCGTCCGCTCCCGCTCGGAGAGCTCGGACAACCGCCGCAAGGCCGTCATCAACTGCCGTTGTAGCTCGTCCATAGAGCTCCCTCACTCGCTCGACAGCTTCACGGCAGGCTGCCCGCCCACGGTCCAGGGCGGACGCTCCAGCGAGCCAGCCGGCAGCACGACGAACCGGTCGCCGTCGATTTCGCGCAGCTCCACGCGCCATGTCGTCCTGTGGAGCTCGGCCAGCGTCTGGCGGGCCTGCTCGATGTCCACGTTCAGGATCGCCAGGGTCTGGAGCTGGCTCTCGATCCGCATCGACAACCAGCGCATCGTCCCCCAGCTGCCGCCGCACATGATCAGAAAGAGACTCAGACCCGCCGCTGCGGGCAGGAGCCACGCCCGCATCAGCAGGGCTCGGGTCCGTCCGGTCCACGCCGCCATATCGGCGTCGATTGAGCGCTGAGCGCTGCTCGCGGCGCTGCTCAAGCTCTCGCCAAGCCGCCGCAGCTCCGCCGCGGCCGTCTCCTCGATCTCCCGCCGGTCGGTCTCCCACTTCTGCCGCAGCCGGGCGGCCAAGTCGCAGTCATGCTCGTATAACGCTCCCTTCAGCCGCCACCGTTTCCCGGTCTCCGGGTCGTGGGCGGTCACGTAGTCGCTGCCCTGCCGCGGCACGTCGAGGCCGGCTTCCTTCAGCGCAGCGACGACGTCGGCGCGCTCGCGCACGACGCCATGCTCGACGCGCTGCAGCAGGTAGTCGCTGACCAACTCGCGCGGGTCGGCCTCGACCGCGAGGCCGGCCCGCAGGTTCGCCGCGTCGATCAAGGCGCGGTGGCCGGGCTGCTGCGCCCTGGCGCGGGCCGGGTCGTCGGGGCGGCTCCAGCCGTGCTCGTGGTTGAAGCCGTCGCGCAGCGGGCCGAAGGTCTTCTGCCAGCCCGGTGGGGCGATGTTGAGGCTCTTGCCCGTTTCCAGGTCGCACCGCGCGGCGAGGACGTGCACGTGGACGCCGCCGCCGTGCTCGCGGTGCTCGACCGCCGTCCACGCGTAGCGGTCCGGCTCGAGTCCGGCCCAGGCCGTCTTCTCGAACTTGTCGAGCACGGCCTCGATCTGCGCGTCGGTCGGCCGGTCCTCGGGCGCCCAGGCGATCACGCCGGACGTGTACTTGTGCTTGAACTCGAGCGAGTCGGCGACGGCGGCCACCAGGTCGGGATCGCCGCGGCGGACCTCGACGCCGTCGCGCGGCTTGCCGGCCGCGTCCCGGTCGCCGAGCAGGTAGTCGCCCGCGGCCCTGGCCGAGCCGGTCCCGCGGGCGATGAACTTAACGTGCATCGTCAGCCTCTCCGCCGACATGCGCGAGCTTGTCGAGCGTCTGCGAGATGTAGACGAGGTTGGCGATGATCTCGACGGCGTCGATGGCCGTGGCGTGCGTGTTCGCCCAGCGCGCGATCTGGTTCAGGTTGTTGCCGACGCGGGCGACCTGGCGGGTGCGGTCGCGCTCGACCTCGGCCGCCGCCGCGGTCCAGGTGCGGGTCCGCGCCATGGCCTGCCGCAGCAGGTCGGACAGCGGCACGCCGGCCGCGTCGGCCTTGGCCCGCCACGCGGCGACCTCGGCCGGCGACACCCGCAGGTGGATCTGCCCGGTGCGGCGGTCAGCCATCAGCGCACCGGCAAGGGCGTTCGGGGGCGGGAGCCTCCGCCGTCTGGCCCTGCAGGGCGCGTGAAGCCGGGGGTCGAGGGGGGCGCAGCGTCCCCCTCGCCAGCCCCTTGTGTACACAAGGGGTATGCTGGCTCATGGTGCGTAACGGACCATGAGCCAGCTCCGACCGCAGGCGCTCGGTCGCTCGTCGACACAGGGCGGCCTCATTCTGCCGGTCGCGTGGACCGCGGTGTCATCCTCGGCTGCGCGGGGGCCGGTCCGAGCCGGCTCGGGGACGGCTGGCGATGAAGTCGAGCACTTCCCGCTCGACCCAGCGGACGGCCCGGCTGCCGATGCGGATGGGCCTCGGAAACCGGGACTCGGCCATCAGCGCGTAGACGGCGGAGCGGGACAGGGCGGTCGCCGCCGTGACGTCGCGCAGGGTCAGGAGCCTGGGCATGGCGGCGCCGGCGCTCGGCTGCACAGGGGTGGCGTGTGGGTTCGTCGTCATCTGATGCGCTCCTTGGTGCTGGTGGACTGCCGCGATCTCTCCGCGAACGGTCAGGATCGGAGCGTATCAAGCACCGTAACTATTTCCAAAACAAGGAGTTCTGCCCAGATCTGACCCTTTCCGTCCAGTTCTGACCAGTTGAGTCCGGCCGGGGCCCCGAGGGACCGGTTCGGTCCTCGCCGATCCGATGCGGTACGGCCAGGTCGGCAGAATTTTTTCGTCGCGACGGCCCGAGCCGGGCTGTTGCCGCTTTGAGGCACAGCTGATCGATGCGGTCCGTGTGGGCCGCGCCGCGTGGCGCCGTCGAGCCTTCCAAGGGAGAGTGGGAGTGAGCGACCCCGGTCGGCTCGGGAGTGAGGCTCATCGGCCCGCGGGGTGCGGGGGCCGGGGCCCTACGGTCCGGGCCGAGGTCGCAGGGTCATTCAGACAGTCTCGGGGCCGGCCCCCGGGGCTTGCGAGTTTCGCTGTATGTGCCTGTTGGAATGGGACCTATGTCTCGTGGATCCCGAGGGTTTGGAGGTCCGAGATCCGGGTCTCGATTCTCGGGGTATTCCTGTCCCGGGGTCGGCCCCCGGGGTCGCAGATGACCGAGCCGGCGGACCTGAAGATGCCCGGCGCCCTCGAAGCGGTCGACGGCGTGCTGGCGCAGGTCGACAGCGGCGCGGTGACGGCGGGCGAGGCGATCGAGCTGGTGCTCAACGCCCGGATCGCGCAGCGCAACCACGGAGCGCGGTCGTTGCCGGGGCAACCTGCTGGCGTCCGTCGATTGGCGTCGTGCTTGGTGTCCCGGCGGCCCTTGTCGAGCGTCAGGCGACGTTGGCGCTGGTGAATCGAGCGAGTCGGCCCCGTGTCGTCGTCCCTTGCCGCGCTCAGCGCGGCAAGGAAAGCGCGCAAAGCGCGCGCGATTTTTCCCTACCCGGCCGCCCGGTGGTGAGGGCGGCCGGGTAGACGGCGACCGAACGGGGCAACGGCTCAGGGTCACATCCCCCCTGTGCCGCCCTCTGGCCCAAGTCTCCGGAGGTCGTCGTCGCGGCGTAAGAGGGCCATGTGTGGCTACACGTTGCCCACACGGGCGCTCGGGAAGCTCCCGCCCCTGGGGCTCACGCGACCGGTGGCACGCCGGGACTGGTGGCGCAGCATGGAACGCTACGTCTTCCCCCGCATCGGCCGCCGGCCCGTCTCCGAGGTCAACACGGCCGACGTGCTGGAGATCCTCTCGCCGATCTGGCACGTCAAGGCGGCGACGGCCCGGGAGGTCCGCCAGCGTATCCGGTTGGTGCTGGAGTGGGCGGTCGCCATCGACCTGCGGAACGACAATCCGTGCGACCGGGTGGTGCCGGTGCTCGGGCCGCAGCACGACATCGTGACGCACCGGCAGGCGCTGCCGCACAAGGACGTGGCCGCGGCCATCGAGACGGTGCGGGCGTCGAAGTCCGGGCAGCCCGCCGTCAAGCTGGCGTTCGAGTTCCTCGTGCTCACGGCCGCTCGGTCGGCGGAGGTCAGGTTCGCGACATGGGACGAGATGGACACGGCCGGGCGCGTGTGGACCGTCCCGGTCTTGCGGATGAAGGCGAAGCGCGAGCACCGTGTTCCCCTGTGCGGCCGGGCGCTGGACATCCTCGACGCGGCGCGGGCACTCGGCGACGGCAGCGGCCTCGTGTTCCCGATGCGGAGCGGGAGGCCGCTCTCCGCGTCGACGCTCCCCAAGATGCTCCAGTACCACCGGATCGCCGCCGTCGCCCACGGCTTCCGCTCGTCGTTCCGGGACTGGGCGGCTGAAATGACCGATCACCCGCGGGAGGTCATCGAGGCAGCGCTCGCCCACGTCGTCCAGAACAAGGTCGAGGCGGCCTACGCCCGGTCGGACCTGTTCGAGCGGCGGCGGCAGCTCATGGACGATTGGGAGGCGTACGTGGTCGGTCGGCTCAGTCAGGCGGCGCTCGGGTGAACGGCTGCCGACTCGTGGGACAACCCGTGGTGAGGACTACGGTCCGCCGTCCGTAGCTGGACGGGTCGCACTTTCTCGTGCGCTCTGAGGGAGGCGCGGAGGCGAAACGCGCACGGGAGTCATCGCGACGGCGCGCCGGTTCGGACCCGTCGTCGATGCGGCCGTCGCCAGAGCCGCGCAGCGCCGCGGCGAACGCGAGAATCGAAGATGCCACCCAGAATCTCCAGAACTCCGGCTCGCCTCCCTCGTCCTGAGCGGTCCCGGCCAGTGGTGCGGGCCTGATGAGGCCCGGCAACGTCACCGCGAGACGATGCTGCAGTCCCGGAGCTGAGGGCGAGCGAAATCTGGCATGCCATCCCCCGTACCAGCGACGGTAATCCTCTCGCCCGGGACGAGGAGACGTGCGAGCGCTCTCTGATCGGCGTCCAGCTTGCAGGCAACTCGGAATGTAGACATCCCCCCTCCCCGCAGATAGACGGTGGGTTCTCCCAACCTCTCCTGGACGTTGTGGACTATTCCCGAAACGACAAGCGACCGTCGCCGGAACTGGTCATTCGCGGCGATCTCGTTATCGCGATAGAGGTCCAAAACGAACCCGCGTCGATCTCGAACGCCGAGTTGTTGATCGGGCCAGGCTGTGCCGCCCGCAAATCCTCGACGGGTTCTTCCACTTCCGGATCCAGCGCCGGCGTCGCCATGAACATGCCGTACAACTGGAGCGAAGCAAGCGCTGCACCTGGGAGGCCCACCACGACACCGAGAACGCGGATAGGGTAGGCCTTGAGAACGCGGAGAAGCCGGGGTCTTGACGGGTGGCGGGGGGGATGGGTAGGCTTCGGCTGTTCCGGTGTCATTGGGCGGTTTCCTGCTGGCCAAGCGGGGTTTCGTCTGCGCCCCGGGGCGTTCACCCGTACCACAGAATAGTAGCAGCAATCTGGACCTTCGCCGGTCTCGGCAAGACAGCCCACCACCGAGCGGGCGGCGAGCCGGCTTGCGGCCACAACTCCAATCACCGCCCCGGCGGACGGCGGCCACCTTGGAAGGCAGGAACGCAGTGGAGGACCCGCGAAGGGGGTTTGACGCGCCGGCCGACGGGCTGTCGCCCCCGAGCGGGAGCCGTCGCTCGCCAAAGGCCCGCGAGGACCTTGAAGGCGCGATGGTGGGCGACGCCCTCGGCCGTCACCGCAGCGTCGCCCGCACCGCTGGCGAGCTGGGCGTCACCCGCCAGGGCCTCTCGAAGCTGATGGCCCGCCTCGATATCGACCGGTTCATTCCGGGCCGCGACCGCTCGGCCCAGATGCCCTCGCGGTAGCCCGCGCCGTCCCGGCGCGGCCGGTGCGTCGCAAGAAGTGCGACGCCGTGAGGTTGCCCCGACTATGCGGAGCTCCACATAGTCGGGGCAACTTCACCGACACCCTTCCTGGAAGGAACGATTTGCCGGGAGCGACCCCGCCCGATGGGTGTGACGCAGGATTGCCCATTGCGCCGCAAAACCGCCCGTATTGCCGGGGTCGCTCCCGGCAATACGGGCGGCAATTCACTGGGCCGCCCGCTCTGTGGAAAATCGCGGTCGGGCCAGCAAACACAGGGTCGTGCGGCCGACGAGCCGGCGATCGGGAGGTGATTCGGGGTGTAACAGGGGGCCGTTGTCTGAATCACACGCCGGCGCGGCAAATCAACCCGAGGCGCTACCGCACCCGGTCCAGGAGCGCGAGGCACCGGCGCGCGGCCGGCTTGCGGCGTCCCTTCTCGGTGAGCTTCGGCTCGCCTCCGCATGAGCGCCGGCGCGATCGTCGCCAGCCGGCAGGTGTTGGCTAGGAGTCTGCGCCGCAGAAACTGGGATGCGACAATTGTAGACGAGCCGACGAAGGGACTGGATGTCGACGACATTCCGCCGCTACGCCCCGGAGCAATCGCTGCTGTTGCCGCCGGATGTACGGGAGTGGTTGCCCGAGGGTCACTTGGCGCACCACCTCAGCGATCTGGTGGACGGTCTGGATCTGACGGCGTTCTACGCGCCGTACGAGGGGGACGGTCGGCGCAACGCGCCGTATGACCCTCGAATGATGGTGAAGGTGCTGCTCTACGCGTATGCGACGGGGGTGTTTTCGTCGCGTGGGATTGCGCAGAAGCTGGAAGAGGACGTGGCGTTCCGGGTGCTGGCGGCGGGCAACTTCCCGCAGCACCGAACGGTCTGCGAGTTTCGTCGCCGACACTTGGCCGATTTCAAGCAGCTGTTCGTCGCGGTGGTCGGTCTGGCGCGGGAACTGGGCCTGGTCCGGTTTGGGAAGCTGTCGGTCGACGGGACGAAGCTGCGGGCGAATGCGAGCAAGCGCAAGGCGATGAGCTACGGTCGGATGCAGGCGGAGGAACGGCGACTGGCTGGCGAGATCGACGCGCTGTTGCAGGCGGCGGACGAGACCGACGTGGCCGAGGACGTGCGCTTGGGCCCGGCGGTCCGGGGCGACGAGATACCGGCGGAGTTGCAGCGGCGGGAGGACCGTTTGGCGGCGATCCGCGCGGCGAAGGCGCGGCTGGAGGCGGCGCAGCGGGCGGCAGACGACGCGCGGGGTCGGCAGCCGGGCCAGACGCGGAACCCGAAGGGGGGGCAGCCGTACAAGCGGGCGTATGGCGAGCCGGACGAGCAGGCGCAGAGCAACTTCACGGACCCGCAAAGCGGGATCATGAAGACGAGCAACGAGAGCTTCCAGCAGTGCTACAACGCGCAGGCGGCGGTGGACGGTGAGCACCAGTTGGTGGTGGCGACGGATGTGACGGCGAACGCGAGCGACCAGGGCGGGCTGCCGGGGTTGCTCGACGAGGTTCGCGAGCGGTTCGACGTGCAGCCGGATAGGGTGCTGGCCGACGCGGGGTACTGCAACGAGCGGGACCTGACGGAGCTGGAAACGCGGGGCGTTGACGGGTATGTGGCGACGGGCCGGGAGAACAAGCAGGTCGCCGAGCGCGATCTGACGAAGCATCCGGCGACGGGCCGCATGGTCAAGAAGCTGTCGACGCCGGCGGGCCGGGCGGTGTACGCGGAGCGCAAGTGGTTGTCGGAGGCGCCGTATGGCTGGATCAAGCACGTGCTGGGTTTCCGGTGCTTCAGCCTGCGTGGACTGGCGAAGGTGCGGGGCGAGTGGGACTTGGTGTGCCTGGCGGTGAACGCGAAGCGCCTGCACTTTCTGATGACGGCGTAACGCGGGACGATTCTGGCTTCAGCGGCCGAGAATCGGGTGCGAATCGCGGCGTCTGCAGCGGTGTACGGCCTGTTCTTCGGTTCGCGTCGCCGGGTGGTCGAGAATCACTTGCCCGACGACCGGCGGAGTACGCCATGACACCGTGCGTCACGACGCAAACCGCCCCGGTTCCGCGAATCTCCTGCGGCGCAGACTCCTAGACGAACAACCTTGCCAGAGCGTCCAAGTCGGCGTACGATGCGAGGAATTTTGCCGGAGGACGGCCACCGAGATGAACGAAACCGACTGCAAGCGGCTCTTGGTGTTCAGTATCGTGTCTGCCGGGGCGCCGGCTGGCGCTCAGCGCGCGCGGGCACGCTTCCGACTAGCGTTGCGGTCTGGGTCGACAAGGCCCAACCTCGTGCTGGCAAACGCCGGCCCGGCTCGCGGGATACGTGGTTACCGAAGCCCGACGGACGGGCGTAACCCGAGGCTGAACTAGTGCGAGTCCAACATCGACTTCCAGCGGCGCGCTTCGTCTTGCAGGCCGCTGGCGCGTCATGCGACCCGAGCCACGTTCCTCGTCGCGAGCAGCTCAGCGGCACCAGGAGATCAAGGCCGCGTGCGACCACACCGATGCGCGCGGGGACTCAAGGGCGGGCCGCCGGGCCGTGGTCCGTGCGGCTACGTCCGGCTCGGCGCGGCGTCCGATGCCGGCTCGCGTTGCGTTGAGACCGCATCGACATCGACGAAAGGCTGAGCAACAGTGGAGAGCATAGACCGTGAGGAGTTGGTGAATACGGTGTCGGATTGGGCTACGCGATTGCGGACCAAGCAGGATGAAAATAGCCCGCTCGAGGCAGACCCTTGGGCAATACGAGCGGCAGAGCCGAACACAGTCTTTCTTTCATCGCTCGTAGTCGTGCGTGCTCCGGTCGCACTCAGCTACGACGGTCACGATGTGGAATACACTGTATGTCTACCGTATTACGTTCAACTTGAGATCACGGGCGGGACTGTCAGACGTTATCGTGTGCCAGCGGGCGCGGCAACCGATTTTGCATCTGTGCCATCGCTATTCCGATCGGTCATCGGACGTATTGGCCGGTGGACAGAGGCCAGCGTTGTGCATGACGCGGCGTACCGCGGTGACCTAGCAGCCCGTGGCGAAAGTCAGGGGATCCGCACTCGACCGGCTCGATCGAGTTCCGTACACTGGACGGCATGGCGATGGGCAAGAAACCGGCGGCTCGACAGCCGTCGCCGATGTGGGTGACCACGGCGGACCTTCCGACGAACGCCGGGCATCCCTTCTTCGAGCGTCTGAACCGGGTCCTGGAGGAGGCAGGCTTCGACGCCTTCGTCGAGGGACTGTGCGGGGCGTTCTACGCTGCGCGGATGGGCCGGCCGAGTCTACGGCCGGGCCGGTATTTCCGTCTGCTGTTCATCGGCTATTTCGAAGGGTTGTCCTCCGAGCGGGGGATCGCGTGGCGGGTGGCCGATTCGCTGAGTCTGCGGTCGTTTCTGGACCTGGACGTGACCGAGGCGGCACCGGACCACTCGACGTTGTCGCGCACGCGGCGGCTGATCGACGTGGAGACGCACGTGGCGGTTTTCACGTGGGTGTTGGAGCGGCTCTCCGCTGCAGGCCTGTTGCGGGGGAAGACGGTCGGCATCGATGCGACGACGCTGGAAGCGAACGCGGCGATGCGGAGCATCGAGCGTCGGGACACGGGCGAATCCTACGAGGCGTTCATTCGGCGGTTGGCGGAAGCGTCGGGGGTGGAGACACCGACACAGGCGGATCTGGCTCGGTTCGACCGGTCGCGGAAGAACAAGAAGACGTCGAACAAGGAGTGGAAATCGCCGCAGGACCCGGACGCGAAGGTCGCGAAGATGAAGGACGGCCGGACGCACTTGGCTCACAAGGCCGAGCACGGGGTCGACATGGACACGGGGGCCATCGTGTCGGTGACGGTGCAGGATGCATCCGACGGCGATACGGCCACGCTGCCGGAGACGCTGATCACGGCGGCCGAGCAGGTGGAGTTGGTGGCGCCGGACGGTCCGGGGGTCGAAGAGGTGGTCGCCGACAAGGGGTACCACAGCGACGCGACGCTGGTGGCCCTCGGCGAGGTGGGGGTTCGGAGTCACGTATCGGAGCCGGAGCGCGGCCGGCGCTGCTGGCAGGACAAGAGGACGGGAGAGACGCCGCCGGAGAAGCGCGCTGCGCAGAAGGCGCTGTATGCGAACCGCCGGCGTGTGGGCGGGCGGCGGGGTCGTCGCCTGCAACGCTGCCGGGGCGAGGTGGTGGAGCGTTCTTTCGCACACATGTATGAGACAGGGGGAATGCGTCGGGTGTGGGTGCGCGGTCACGAGAATGTCCGCAAGCGGGTGCTGATCCAGGCGGCCGCCTGCAACATCGGGCTGCTCCTGCGCCACCAGACCGGCATCGGTACGCCCCGGAGCCTGCAGGGGCGGGCTCTTTCGGCGATTTGCCGCCTGATCGACCGTCTGATCGACCGCTGGGGGCGTCTGACGCGCGCCTGGGGGTTCAAATGGACACCGACGGCCCTCGTCGGCTCAATTGCTCATCGCCAAGCTGCCTGAACAGCAGGGCTCAGCGATCAGACTTCTTCCACGGGCTGCTAGAGGTGTTGAAAGAGGGCAAGTGGGTGAAATGGACCGGCAACCGGAATGAAGCAGATCGGATCCTCCGCACGCTGATGAGTAAAGCGGGTGTACGCTGGTGGGAGCGGTCCGTGATCAACCTCGGGGTTCGGTTGGGCGGACAGGGAGTTTGGGACAAGAAGAATCGAACCCCGCCTGCTGGCTCTCCTGGTTGAACGGCTCGGTGCCGACGGTCCTCACAGCCGCGTTGTCGAGGAATTTTGGGCAGACCGGGTGTGCCCGGTCCGGGTCGCCCGCAGCCCGCAGACGGCTCGGGTGATGCTGTGGAGTCCCGTTCAGGAAGTGGTAAGCAATGGGGGTATCGTAGCCGGCTCACTGACAGCAAGCTGCTGTTTATGAGTAGGTTACGAGCATTCGGAAACTCGCGTTGCCCTGACGCCCAAGGATGGTAGGGGCGGAGTCCAAGGGGTGCCCTCTTTCCCGTCCCGCCGGGTCCAGGATGTTCCCGCCTCGCTTCAGGCACGGTCCGTCGGCGCCGAGCATGATATCCTGCTGGGTAAGGATATCCGGGAGGCGGCATGCTGGTTTCGAGGTGGGGTAACAGTTTGGGCGTGCGGCTGCCGCGGGCGCTGGTGGACGACGTGGGCCTCGAACCCGGCGACGAACTAGAGGTCGTGGCCGCCACGCCGAATCGCATCGTACTCGCGAAGAACGACCGCCGGGCGCAGGCTGTCGACCGCATGCGCGCCCGCGCATGGTCTGTGCCCGAGGGCTATGCCTTCGACCGCGATGAAGCCAACGCCCGATGACAGCGCGTTGACGGCCTGACGATCGTCAATCCGTTCGTCTGAGGTAGCCTGTCCTGGTGGTTCCCCTAGCGAGGCACGAGCTTCGAGAGTCCCTGGATGGGGCCCACTTCTCCGACGATGATGTTGCCGGCTGCGTCGGCGGTCACGCCTTCGCCGATTGAACCGACGCCTCCCATCCCGGATGGCCGCTCGGACTCGTGCGCCGGGACGAAGTACATCACCTCGCCCGTGCGGGCGCTGCCGACACGGAGCCCCTTCGTCCAGCCCGGGTTGTAGTTGTCGTCGGACTCGGAGTCGACCGCGTAGAGCACGTCGTTCGCGTCGATGAAGATGCCGCTGTTGCGGCTGAACTGATACCAGGTGTCGAGGTGCGTCCCCTCCTGGTCGAAGATCTGGATCCGCCGATTGCCGCGGTCGGCAACGAAGAGGCGCCCCTGCGAGTCCATGGCGAACGAGTGCGGGCCCCGGAACTGTCCGTCGCCATAGCCCCACGAGCCCCAACTCGCGATGAAGGTCCCGTCGGGAGCGAACTTCGAGATGCGGCCGATGCTCGGCGGTCCCGTGCCCGCCGCGCCTGCCTCGTCGAGAAACTGCGCGCCGTGCGCCTCGCCGACGAAGATGCTCCCGTCCGGCGCGATCTGCACGTCGCTCGGCTGCGTCAAGTGGGTGGGCGGGTCGCCCGCCACGCCGGCCGTGCCCAGGGTCAGGAGCACCTCGCCCTCCGGGCTGAACTTGATGACCGTGTGGCCCCGGCCCGAAGCCGTGGGATTGTCTCCCAGATTGGCGGCGCTCACGGCGTCGGCCACCCAGACGTTGCCTTCGCGGTCCACGTCGATGCCGTGCGGCCAGTGGAGGAGACCGCCGCCGAAGGCCTGCACGACGTTCCCGTCCGCATCGAGCTTGACGATGGGGTCGAGGTCGGACTCGGCGCACGAGTTGACGCCGCACCGGTCTCCCGCCCAGATGTGCACGCCGTCGATGTCGACATTGACGGCGCTCACCGATCCCCAGTTGCGTCCGTCGGGCAGCGTGCCCCAGTCCCGGATGGTCTCGTAGGGGTTGGGTCCGTCGTTGATCGGGTCGACGGCCGCGTGTTCCGGCGGGCCGGACGCACCTCGCTGGGCGGCAGCGGTTGCCGGCAGCAGCAACAGCAGGGCGGCGGCGAGGGTGGCGTGCAGCAGGAGCCGGCTCTGCGGCCCCCGAAGGTGAACGAACAGCTTGGTCATCACTTGTCGCATCGGTTCTCGTCCAGAAGGAATCAACGTCTTGTGAGTGGCTCGCGAGGATTCTACAACCAACGCTGCCGCGACCGCAGCGGCCGTCACGTGCGGCGGGCGGAGCCGAAGAAACGGCGCCAGCTCATCGCGAGGCCGGTCCAGACCATGACGGCGACGCCCAGGGATACGAGGCCGGCGATCGACTGCCCGATCACGCCGTACACCTCTCCGGTGTGCGCAAACCGCAGCCAGCGGCGGAGCTTGAAGCCGCGGCTGAACGTCGGATAGCCGGCGCGCGCGACCAGCTCGCCGGTCCCCCGGTCGAACAGTAGGTCCTCGCTCTGCGACGGCTGGCGGCCCGTCCCGCGGTCGACAGCGATCACGACGGGGTCGTGAATCGACTCGGGAAGGTCGACCGTGATCGTTCGCCAGCCGGGCGTCTCGGCGACGGCCTTCGCGGCCAGCGCCTGAAGCTCGACCAGCGGGGTTGCCGGGTCCGGCGCGACGGACAGGCCGCCCCCCGCGTCCGACTCCCACGGCCGCGGTGACTGCTGAAACGGCGGCCTGTCGCCCGCCAGCCGATGGACGAGGTCCGCGGCCCACTGGTACGAAATCGTGACGCCGCTCGCGACGATGATGGCGAGCGGAACGGCCGCCCAGAAGCCGATCACCTGGTGCCAGTTGAAATCGCGCGCCCGTCCCCCGAGACCGCGGCGGAACCACAGCGCGTGTCTCCAGGCGGCGCGGCTGCGGCTCGACGGCCACCAGAGGTAGAGCCCGCTGACGAGCAGAAACAGGAACCCGAGGTTGGCGGTTGCCGTGAACGTCCGGCCGATGAGCCGGTACTCCCCCTCGAGAGCGAACCACCGATGCCAGTACGTGACGCTCCGGAGGAAGCGTCGCGTCCGCGTGTTGCCGTCGCCCAGCCGCTCGCCGCTGAAGCGATCGACATGGACGGCGGCTCCGCCGTCGAGCCGGACGACCGCCGGTTCCAGCGGATCCCGTCTCAGGGCCACGGAAGCGACGCGACCGGCGGGCGGCTCGCCGGCGACGCTCGCGATCAGCTCGTCGAGCCCGAGCGGTGCGGCGCCCGGGGCCGGCGGAGCGGCGCGATACTCGCGCAACGCCCACCGATTGAGCTGCGCCTCGTAGGTGAGGATCGCGCCGGTCACCGCCAGCATGAGGATCACGATGGAGGCCGTGACACCGACCGCCAGATGGATCCAGAAGATCGCCCTGCGCAGGGACATGTCCGGCGGGGGTGGCGCCCAACCAATCCGGCAGGAATCGGCGCCGTCCTACGACGCAGGCTCCCTACTGAGAGCCGCCGTCGGAGTCGCTGGCGCCGTCGGAGTCGGTCCCGCCGGGGCAGGCCGCGGTCAGGGCGGCAGCCGCCGCGATCGAGCCGGCCGCCACCGCACGCGAGAAGAACGAGCGGCGATCGAGCCGGACGGTGGTGATGTCCGCGTCGGTCAGCGACGTCGGCGACCCCGGACGGTTCGCGCCGGGCTTCCGGTTCTCCGGTCTGCGCATGACGTATCTCCTGAGTCTGTAAAATGAGAACGAGTCTCAACATCCTAGCGGCGCGTGCCATCGTCGTCAAGCTGTGAGGGTTGCATTGCATGGAGCGCTCAGATGATGACCGACCGCCCCGAGCCGGGACCGGGAATCGACCGCGACCGGTACGCCTGGCTCATCCATCCGCTCCCGACCGCGGAGTTCGAACGCGACTACTACGAGCAGCGGCTTGTTCACATCCGCCGCGAGGCGTCCGCCTACTTCGCCGAGCTGCTCTCGGTGACCGACCTCGACGTCGTGCTGGGCACCCACGCAGCGGGCCATCCCGACATCAAGCTGGTCCGCGGCGACGGCGACGTCGCCCCCGGCGAGTACACGAACGACGCCGGCAGGATCCAGCCGCTCGAGGTCGCGAGGCATTTCGACGACGGCGCGACCGTCATCTTCAATCAGCTCCACAAGCGCGTGCCGGCGCTGGCGCGGCTGTGCGCCGCGCTTCGGCAGCGCTTCTCGTCGCGGGTCCAGACCAACGTGTACCTCACGCCGCCCGACGCGCAGGGATTCGCCCCGCACTGGGACACCCACGACGTCTTCGTGCTGCAGATCAGCGGCACCAAGCACTGGTCGATCTACGACACCAGGGTGAGATTGCCGCTCCGGGGCCAGTGCTTCGAACGCGGCACGCCGCCCGGCGACGTCAGCGACGAGTTCGAGCTCGGGCCGGGCAGCGCCGTCTACCTGCCGCGCGGTCTGATGCACTCGGCCCGCTCGACGGGTCAGGCGTCGCTGCACGTCACGCTCGGGCTCACGGCGTTCACCTGGGCCGAGTTCCTCGTCGAGAGCGTCACCGCGGCGGCACTCGAGGAGGAATCGCTGCGCCGGAATCTCCCGCGCGAGTTCGCCCGCGAGGGATACCCTGCCGCCGAGCGAGCGCGTCTGTTCGGCGAGAAGCTGGCGGTCGTGCAGTCGCGGTTCGACCCGGAGGTCGTGTGGCGCCGCTTCACGGACGAGGTCCTGGCCGCCGACGTACCGCTGTTCACCGACCTGCTCAGTGAGCGGCTCGGCGGAGACGAGCTGACGCCCCGCTCGCGGGTGGGACGCCGCGTCGGGCTGCTCACCGCAGCCGTGACGGAGGGCGAGACGTGCCTCCTCCGGTTCTGCGGCCGGGAGCTCAGGTTGCCGGGCGGTGCGTGGCCGGCGCTGCAGTTCGCCGCGACGACCGACGAGTTCGCCGTCCGGGACCTGCCCGACTGTCTGGACGCCGAGGGAAAGCTGACCCTGGTCGCCCGACTGGTCAGAGAGGGGGTTCTCCAGCGACGGTCGCGCCCGGACGACGACACCGGTGCGGTTCGCGGACAGCCGGCGCTGCCGGAGCGGGACTGACGCGCGGCGCGCCGCGGTGCGCTTCGTCCGCCTGGCGGGCGAGCACCGGCCGGCCGGGCATGTCGCCGGACGCGCTCAGCGCGACTCGTCCTCCGCTGCCGCCCGCTCGGCGGCCCGCGCCGCCTCGAGCATGAAGGTCATGTTGTAGTTCGCCTCGTGGCAGGCGTACTCGAAGATCTGCCAGTAGGCAGCGTCGCTCTTGCCCTCGATGATCGCGGTCCAGGGCCGCGTCCAGGTCGACGGGTCGTCCACGGTGATCTCGACGCGCACCGTGTCGGCGTCGACGCGGCTGTAGCGTTCGGTCAGCCGCAGCGTGGAGCCGGCGCCCCTGTAGTTCGTCCGGTCGCTGAAGTTCGTCACCTCGACGACCAGCGTGTCCCCTTCCCAGCGCCCGCGGGAGTCGCCGAACCACGTGCGGATGCCCTGGTCGAGGGGCGTGCGGCCGTCGAGCGGGATGACCCGGTGCTCGTGCAGCCGCTCGTAGAGGACGGCCACGTAGTTCTCGTTCTGCACGATCTGGAAGCCGTTGTTGTAGAGGCTGGGGAACCAGGTGTTCGGCAGCCCGCGCGTGATGCAGCGGTCGATCGGGTTGTAGTCCTCCGGACCGTTGAAGGGACCCGGGCCGAAGCTGCCGCCGGCGAAGCCGATGGTGGCCGACGGGTCGTCGGGCCGCAGCTGCGCGCCCAGCGTCAGCGGCGGGATTCTCCCGTCGGGGGGATCCACGATGAGCGACGTCCGCGGGGAGGGGTCGTCCGACCACTCGTCCCAGTGCACCGGCGTCCGCAGGTTCTCCCGCGAGCCGTCGGGACGCACCGACGGGTCGTCCACCGCGCGCAACTGTTCCCGGGCCGCGCGCGCCGCCAGCTCCTCGTCCGTCAGGACGGCCCGCTCGCCGTACTCGGGATCACGCTCCAGCGGGACGCTCCGCAGCGCGTCGGTGTCCCAGATGCCCTGGAGGTCCGGGTCGCCCCACGGGGTCCGGAACGGCGACGCCTGCTCCGCCGCACCTTCGCCGGCCTCCTGCGCCCGCGCCGGGGCCGGGGCCGCCGTGAACATCGCGGCCACTGCCGCGACCAGGGACCAGCCGATCAGTTGGCGTCGCATGCCACCCTCCCTCCGTGTTCCTCCGCAGCCGCCGGCCGGGGGCCGGCGCGAACGAATTGTACGACGTTTCGACCCCACCCGAAGCGGTCCCGGCGGCCGACTCAGCGCTGCTCCGCGGCGAGCTGATCCAGGTACAGCTGCTCCAGACGCTCCACCTCGGCTCGGAAGCCGTCGGGATCCACGAACGTGTCGGGGTGGTACCGCTGCCCGGGCTCGTACTTGTCGTGGAGGTTGTACTGCCCCCCGTGCGACGCGACCCAGACGTCGATGCTCAACGCCTTCTGCCGGCGGAACGTCTCGGCGAGATCGTCGGCCATCCCCGGATAGGTCGGATCAACCACCAGCCGCTTCCCCTCGTTGATGGTGGCCATGTTGGCAATGATGACATCGTAGTCCACGCCGTTCTCGTACACCGCCATGGTGTAGCTCACGCTGCCGGCCGTATGCCCCGGGCTCGCCAGCACCTCCAGCCGCGTCCGCCCCAGCTCCAGCACCTCGCCGTCCTCGATGACGCGGTCGACGGCCACGGGCGGGAACGACTCCCGGCCGCCGAAGTGCGGGTCGCTGAACCCGCCGTCCTCCAGCACGGGCGCGTCGCCGGCCGTCGCCCACATCTCGGCGCCGGTAATCTCCTTGATCTCCGCCAGCGCGGCCGTGTGGTCCCAGTGCGCCTGCGTGGTCAGGAGCACCTCGACGTCCTCGAGCCGGAAGCCGAGCGACTCGATGCTCTCGCGGATCAGCGGGACGGAGTCCTCGAGCCCCGTGTTGATCAGGAAGTGGCCGTCGTTCGAGGTGACCAGGAAGGCCGCCAAGTCGTAGGTCCCGACGTAGTACAGGTCGCCGATGACGCGGTGTCCCGGAAACGGCCGCGTCCAGCCGTCGGGCTGGGCGGCGAGCGGGGCGGCGGCGATGAGCACGAGGCAGCAGGCGGCGACAAGACGTTGCATGGCGGCACTCTCCAGTATCGAAACGGTTGACGCTGAATGTTAACCAAACGTCGCGCCGGAGTCTCCCCTTCTCGACGGCTCCGTCACCGGTTCTTGACAGCGGTTCGATACGATTCCCGCGATGCCTGGACGACGAGTGCCTGCCTGGCTGCTTGCAGCCATCCTGCTCGCGACCCCGGCGGGCGCCCAGAACCGGGCGACCACCGGCGAGATCACCGGCCTGCTCGCCGACGCCACCGGCGGGGTGCTGCCGGGCGCCACCGTGACCGTCGTCAATCTCGACAACGGCCTGATCCGCTCCGCCGCGTCCGACGGTGCGGGCGTGTACCACGTCATGCTGCTGCCGCCCGGACGCTACGACGTCCGCGCCGAGCTGGCCGGCTTCGGCGCGAGCGCGATCGACGACGTGACGCTCACCGTGGGGGCCAGCCGCACGATCAACTTCACGCTGACGCTCGCCGGCGTGGCCGAGGAGGTCACCGTGACCGCGGCGACCTCGGCCGTCGAGACGACCACCGACACGTCCGACGTCACGCTCGACAGCCAGGCGATCTCGAACCTGCCGATCAACGGCCGGCGCTTCCACGACTTCGTCACGCTCACCCCCACGGCGCAGGTCGAGCCGCAGCGGGGCCAGATATCGCTGGCCGGGCAGCGCGGCATCAACGGCAACATCAGCATCGACGGCGCCGACTACAACCAGCCGTTCTTCGGGGGCATCCGCGGCGGCGAGCGGTCCCGGTTCACCTTCACGATTCCGCAGGAGGCGATCCGCGAGTTCCGGGTCGTGAAGGCGGGCTACTCGCCCGAGTTCGGCCGCTCGAGCGGCGGGCTCGTCAACGCCGTCACCAAGTCCGGGACGAACGCCACCAGCGGATCGGCGTTCTACCTGCTGCGACCGGAGCAGCTCGCGGCGCGGAACGCGTTCGGCCAGGACGCGGCGCCGACGCAGCACCAGTTCGGCGGGTCCCTGGGCGGAGCGCTCGCCCGCAACCGGGCGTTCTACTTCATCGCCTACGAGCAGCAGGAGTTCAGGGCGCCGCGCGAGGTGCGTTTCGCGCGCCTCGACGGCTTCACGCCGACCGCGGCCAGCCGGGAAGGCTACGACCACTACCGGCGCTTCGAGACGCCGTTCGAGGTGACCAACGACGCGCGGGCCTGGCTCGCCCGCGTAGACGTCAACCTGCCGCGCGGCAACCGCTTCAACGTGCGCTACAACGGCAGCACGAACCGGGCGCTCAACTCCGACGGCGTCGGCGGCGTCATCACCCCGACCACCCACCGCTCGCTGGAGACGAACGGCACGGAGGAGGACTCCACGCAGACGCTGGTCGGCCAGTTCACCAGCGTGCCGTCGTCCGACCTGCTCTTCGAGCTGCGCGGGCAGTACTCGCGCGAGGACCGGCCGCGCTCGGCCAACGCGCTCAGGCCGCTCGTCGATCTGTCGCTCGGGGAGTTCGGGACCCGCAGCTTCCGCCCGACGACGCAGTACGACTGGCGCGCGCAGGCGGGCGGCAACGTGACGTGGCTGGCCGGCGGCCATGGCATCAAGGCGGGCTTCGACTACAACCACGTCTTCATCGACCAGACGTTCGGCTTCTTCCAGAACGGCGGCTACCTCGTCTTCGGGTCGGACGTCGAGACCACGCTCGACATCATCGGCGTCGGCGGCGCCATTCCGAACCGCTTCGGCTCGCCGTCGCTGATCTACGTGCAGCAGATCGGCGATCTCAAGACGTCGTTCGCAACCGACGAGGTGGGCCTGTTCGTGCAGGACGAGTGGCGGGTGGCGCCCACGCTGACCGTCAACTACGGCCTGCGCTGGGACGGGCAGTTCAACCCGACCCCCGACGCCGGCAACGACATCCTGCTCGGTCAACTGCGCGGCGTGAGCTTCCCCATCGGCCGCACGGCCGATCCGACGACCATCCCGAGCAGCGGCGGGCAGCTCGGACCGCGGGCCGGCTTCGCGTGGGATCCGACCGGCGCCGCGAAGACCGTGGTGCGCGGGTTCGCGGGCATCTACTACGCCCGCACTCCCCTGCTGCTCATGGCCGGCCCGGTCCAGAACTTCCGCGTGCCGCCCGGCGACGTGACGGTGGCCCTGCCGTTCCGCGTCCCGCCGGGCAATCCGCACGTCACGTTGTACGACCAGATGCGGCTGATCGGGATCGACCTGAACGCGCGCTCGCTGGACAACCTGCCCACGCTGACGCCGGACCAGATGACCGGCATCGCGACCGCCCTCGGCATCGAGAACAACCCGTTCGCCGGCGCGCGCGTCACGCTGATGGACGAGGACTTCCGCAACCCCATGGCGCGCCAGGCCGGCGCGGGCGTGCAGCACGAGGTCAGCCCCGGCTGGTCGCTGGGCGCCGACCTGCTCGTCGTCGACACCATCCACCTGCAGCGGAACCGCGACCTGAACGTGCCGCCGCCGACCGTCAGGCCGGACGACCCGGCGCAGCGCCCGTTCTTCGGCCTGCGGAGCGGTACGGCGCGGCCGGTGCCGGCGCTCGACAGCGTGACGGTGCGCGAGTCGACCGCGGCGGCGCTCTACCGCGCGCTGACGGTCAGCTCGGAGGTCCGCCGCCCGTGGGGACAGCTCAACGCCTACTACACGCTGTCGAAGAACGAATCCAGCGACGACAACGAGCGGTCGGCGGGCGGGGTGTCCTACGAGAACGCGTACGACCTGACCTCCGAATACGGCCCGAACGCGCTCGACCGGCGGCACCAGCTCCACCTGCACGGCGTGGTGCTGCTGCCCGGCGCCGTCGACCTCGCCACCGGCCTGTACATCCTGTCGGGCGCCGCGTTCGACGCGCGGATGGGCACGGACTCGAACGAGGACCGCGGCGGCGCCGACCGTCCCTACAGCGCGCCGGGCGTGCCGTTCACGAGAAACGCGTTCCGGGACAAGCCGATTGCCGACATCAACCTGCGCGTGCAGAAGCGGTTCTCGCTCGGCAGGACCCGGCAGGCGGTCGTCTCGCTGGAGTTCTTCAACCTCTTCAACCTCGACAACGTCACGCTCGACCCGGGCTACGCCACCGTCGCCAACTACTGCGCCGGCTCGCGCGACCTCGCGTGCGGCCTGAGCGGACAGCCGACCAACCCCGACTTCGCCCGCACGCGCGGCGTGGACGGCGAGTACCTGACGGGGAACATCCCCGGCCCGCCGTTCCAGATGCAGGTCGGCTTCCGGCTGCTGTTCTGACGGACACATTGCAGCGATCGTTCACGGCGCGCGATAATCGCCCGATGCCATTGTTCGCACGCATGAAGGACCGCTGGGGCGTCGGGCCGTGGGGCGTCCTGGCGATCCTGCTGGCCTTCTCGCTCGCCGGCATGACCACGCTGAGGCTGAAGACGCCCGTCATCGGACTCTTCATGCCGGAGACCGCGCCCGGCTGGCTGGAGTGGGCGATCTACCTGATCATCATGCTGCCCATCTACCAGGTGCTGCTGCTCGGCTACGGGACGCTTCTCGGCCAGTTCGACTTCTTCTGGGGCAAGCTGAAGGCCGTGGGCCGGCTGGTCAGCGGCCGGCCGGCCGGCGCGTCGGGCTGAGCTCCGGACCGGACCGGCCGCGGCCTCCCGCCGGCCGCGCCGCCGTCACCAACCCAGCCCCCGCTCGACCGCCCAGACCAGTCCGACCAGGGCGATGCCTGCGGACGCTGGTATCGCCAGCCAGCGGCGATACCAGGGCCGCGCGCGGAACCAGCCGAACGACAGCGCCGCAGCGGTGATGACGGCCAGCTGCCCCAGCTCGATCCCGGCATTGAAGGTCACCAGGGCCAGGAGCCGCTCCTGCTCGGGCAGGCCCAGCTCGCCCAGCACACCGGCGAAGCCGAGCCCGTGCAGCAGTCCGAACCCGAAGACGACCGCCGGCCGCCAGCGGGTCAGCCGATCGACCAGCGCGTTCTCGATGCCGACATAGGCGATCGACAGCGCGATGAGCGGCTCGACCAGCCGCGGCGCGAGCGCGACGAAGCCGAGCGCCGCGAGCGACAGCGTGCACGCGTGCGCGACGGTGAACGCCGTCACCTGCCAGACCAGCGGCCGCAGCCGGGCGCTCAGCAGGAACAGGCCGAGGACGAACAGGATGTGGTCGGCGCCCTCCGGCACGATGTGCACGAAGCCGAGGCGCAGGTAGAGCGCAGCGACCGCGGCGGAGCCCGGCGCCGTCACCGGTGCGGTCAGGTCCAGTGGCTCGCTGCGCGCCCCCGGCTCCAGGATGGAGCGCACCTCGACGCCGCGCGCCGGATCGGTCACGGTGAGATGCACCTCCCCGAACGCGCGGGAAGCGAAGAAGCCGACCGCCGCCGCCCCGTCCGGGATCGTGCCGGTCAGTCGGGCCGTCAGGCCCAGCACCGTGGGAATCTCGGCCTCGGTGGCCCGGGGCGTCCCGTAGTCGGGAAACGTCACGTCGAAGGGCGCCGGCCGGCCGTCGAACCGGACCCGCACCCGCCGCTCGAACAGGCGCCGCAAGCGCGCGACCCGGGCCTCGAAGTCGGCCGGGGCGAGGCTCTCGAGCGCCGCGACCAGCTCGGCGTCATCCGTGTCCTGCGGCGCGCCGAGCGCCAGCGCGTCGAGATCGCAGATCAGCTCGGCCTGGAACGAGCCGCCGGGCTCGAGCGTGAGCGTGGCGGCCGTGAACGCCAGCGGATGGGCGCCGGCCGGGGCGGCCCCGGGCAGGGTGAGAACGGTCGCGAGCAGCGAGGCAGCGAGCAGGGCGAATCGGATGCGGCGCACGCAGCAAAGGATAGCGCGGGCAGGTAAGCTGTGAGATGTGTCGGCCACCGGCTTTCTCGGCACGCGGGCGGACGCCTTCGTGGACGCCGCCATCGTCTTCTTCGTCGCCGCCCCGTTCGTGATGGCCTACGCGCTGCGGCTCGCCGCGCAGGGCCGGCACCGCGCCCACCGCAACCTCCAGTTGGGCGTCCTGCTGGCCGCCATTGCCGCGGTCCTGCTGCTGGAAGGCGGCCTCCGCTTCGGAAACGCCGCGGAGGCGTACGCCGCGAGCCCGCTGTACGGTCCGCCGATGACCGCCCTGTTCATCGTGCATCTGCTGTGCGCGGTGCCCACGCTCGTCGCCTGGTGCTGGCTGGCGACGCTCTCCTGGCGGCGCTTCGCCCACACGCTGCCGGGCTCGTTCGGACGGGCGCATCGGCGCTGGGGGCTGCTCACCTTCGTCGGCATGTGCCTCTCCTCCGCCACCGGCACCGGGCTGTACGTCATCTGCTTCGCGCTGTAGTGGCCGGGGCAGTCTCGGCCAGCTCGAGGAAGCGGCAGAACGGGTTCGCCAGACGCATCTGCTCGGGCGTCCGGCAGTCCGGGGCCAGCAGTGCCGGGCTGGCGACGATGGCCGCGACGCAGCGGGCGCGCGACGTGGCGACGTTGAGCCGGTTCAGGCTGTAGAGAAACTCCATGCCGCGCGGCGCCTCATCGGGGGTGGACGTCGCCATCGAGTAGATGACGATCGGCGCCTCCTGGCCCTGGAACTTGTCCACGGTGCCGGCGCGTGCACCGTCCGGCAGTGCCGACCGCAGGGTCGCGACCTGGGCGTTGTAGGGCGCCACGACCAGGATGTCGTCCAGCGTCAGCGGACGCCGGGCGCCGTCCGGATTCACCCAGGCCGCCCCGCCATCCAGCAGCTCGCGCATCAGCGCCGCAACCCGCTCCGCCTCCTCCGTCGAGGCATTCGTGTTGCCGGCGTGCTCGACCGCGACGAAGCGCAGGCCGCTGCCGGCCAGCGAGCCGGGACCGATCACCTGTTGCCGGGCCAGCTCCGGGCGCGTCCCGAGCCGGCCTTCGTAGAACTGCTCCGTGGTGAACGCGCACACGTCGGGGTGCATCCGCCACGTGTGGTCGAGGAAGATCCCCCGGGACGGCTCGATCGTCGGCGCCGCGCCCAGCAGGTGGCCGAGCGCCGAGACGTCGGCGCCGGGCGGGTGGATGCCCTGGATCGGCTGATCGAGCTGCCGAGGGTCGCCGAGCAGCACGACGCTGCTCGCCGCTTGACTCGCGGCGAGGGTGTTGGCGAGGCTCATCTGCCCCGCCTCGTCGATGACGAGCACGTCGACCGCGTCGGCCATCTCCGGGCGCGCCCACAACCAGGCGGTGCCGGCGGCCAGGTTGGCCTCGCCCGTGTGGAGCACCTCGGCCACGGTCTCGTTGGAACCGGCCTGGATGATGCGCTCGTCCGGGCAACCGTCGCCGGGGTTGGCCTTCTGGATCCCGCGGACGGCGCCCGGCGGCTGCCGTACAGACTGCCCGCCCGGCTCGCGCCCGCCGTGCGCGCTCCCGCCGGGGCGCTCATCGGCCGCGCGGCACACGGCGCCTAGCAGGTTGGAGATCACCTTGTGGCTGTTGGCCGTGACGCCGACGCGCTGGCCGCGCGCCAGCAGGTCGAGGATCATCTGTGCGCCCGCATAGGTCTTGCCGCTGCCGGGCGGCCCCTGCACGGGCAGCACGGAGCGGTAGAGCCGCGGGGCGATCCGCAGGACGGCGTCGAGGGGCGTCTCGCTTTCGCCAACCAGATTCGGTCCGGTCGCCGGAGGCGGCTCCGCGCCGGGGCGCGCCGCTGCCGCGACGCGCGGCGGAACGCGCCGCAGCAGATCGAACGCCGCCCGCCGCGGGCTGGCCGGCGCGAAGCCCCCGGACGCGACCTCCTCTGCCAGCCGGAGCAGGCTGTCGCGCAGCACCCCGGCGTTGACATTGTCGAGCGGCACGAGCGCCGGCGGATGGGGGACCGGCGACGTGCGCCCGCGCTTCAGGTCGATTGTCGCCGCGACGTCGTCGAGCGCGACGACCTCCCCGCAGAAGCCCCTGCGCTGCTCTTCCGATTCCGCGGTGGCCGGGTTCTTCGGCGAGTCCCCGACCTCGATCCCGTGGGTCTGCTCCGGGAAGCGGTAGCGGTGCACCACCGAGCGCTTCACCTGGTCCACCTCGCCGATATGGCCCAGCCCGCCCAGCGTCCTCCGGTCGGCGACGAACTCCTCCTCGGTGAAGCCGCAGCGGTGGAAGAACTCCCACCACATCGACTTGTCCTCCCGCCGGTGGAAATCCAGGAGGTACGCCAGCAGGCGGCGGCCCCGCTGCTCGTCATCCAGCGCCGCGTCGTCCGCGGGCAGCCCGGCGGTCAGCGCGTCGAACAACGCCTGGACCTCGGCCGCCCCCTCCCGCTCCTGTTCGCGCTCGTCCTCCCGGACCGCCGGCCGCGGCACCGGCTCCCCGGTCAGGTCCCGGAGCTCGCGCCGGCAACCCTCCAGCCACTCGGCAAGGCGCAGCGTCGACAGGCAGTCGTCCCGGTTGTAGCCCTGGATCTGCGCTCGCAACTCTTCCGGCACGCCCGCGCCCGCACCCGACTCCAGCCGCGCCTCGAACCCGACGAGGGCCCGTGTCGCAGCCGTCAGATCGACGTCCCGCGCGAAGCCGTAGAAGGGCTCCAGCTTCTTGATCGAGTAGCTCTCGACCGAAGCGCGCAGCCCCTGCCGCACCACGCGGTGCAGGTCGACGAACACGCGCCCGCGCAGCAACCGGTCCACCTCGTCCTCGCGGGTGGCGTAGCGGCTCATCAGGCGCTTGACGGCGGTGGTCTCGTACGCGGCGTAGTGATAGACGTGAAAGTCTGGGTGCTGCGCCCAGCGCGCCATGAGCCAATCGATGAAGTCCTCGAACGTGCGCCTCTCGGTCGCCGGGTCGAGCGCCCAGCGCGCCTCGTAGCGACCGCCGCGGTCCACGGTGCCGAAGAGGTACTCCAGGCCGCCGTCCCCCGCGAAGGCGTCGCCCTCGATGTCGAAGAAGACGTCGCCGCCCGAGGGCGCCGGCAACCCGGCGAGCCCCCGGTCCGCCTCGACCGGCGCGATCAGCTCATGGATCCCGCGGCCCTCCCGGCGCGCCTGATCCTGGACCCGCGCCTGGTCGCGGATGCGAAGGAGGGCAGGATTGCTCACGCCGTCGACCGCCGGCACCAGCGGCAGGCCCAGGGCGCCGAGATCCGCCATCGTGGTCACGTCCCGCTCGACGAGCCGGCGCCGCTGACCGCGGGTGATGCCGGCGACGAGCGACAGATGGTCGTCGGCCCGGCGCCGGTCCGCGCAGACTCGGTTCCAGTCGCAGATCGCACAGTGCTCGACCGGCTCCGGGTAGGTCCGCGGCGGCGCGTCCGCATCCGCCTCGAAGCGCCGCCGGACGGCGCGGTAGTACGCCGCGTACTCGGCGACCCGGAAGCTCGCGTCGGCCCGCCCCTCGCCCCCGCCCAGCGCCAGGTGCATCCTCTCCGGCGCGGCCCCCTGCACGCGCTGCAGCAGGTCCGAGTACAGAAGGAGCTGCAACAGCGCCGCGCCCTTGGCCGTCCGCGCGAGCTTCGCGTCGACGACCTCGTACGACCAGTCGCCCAGTCCGCTGGTACGTTCCACCCGAACCAGGAAGTCCGGGTATCCGCTCCAGCGCCCGTCGCCGTCCTCCAGCCGGCCCTGGTAGATCAGGTCCGCTCCGCGCCGCATGGCGTGGACGGTGCGCGCCGCGGTCTCCGCCCGATCTTGCTGCGCGAACGGCACGCCGGCCGCGGTGACGGCTTCCACGGCACGGCCCTCGGCGGCGAACCGCCGCAGCAGGCTCCGCTCGTGCTCGATGCCGCGCTGCCGCAGCACGTCCGCGCGCGGGTCGTCGTAGGGCGTCGGCCGCTCGATCTCGCCGAGCGCGGCGGCGTGGCGCAAGCTCGTCAGGTGGCCGCAGGCAAGGTGGTTGCTCAGATCGGTGGCCGCGAACGCCAGCCGGCCGCCCTCGTAACGCATGGGGCGAGACCATAGCACGCGCCGGTGTCAGGAGCTGTGAGGGGCAGCAGCGTGCGTCTCTGGAGACGGCGAGTCAGCGTCTGGTACGATCGTCTCTCAGATGTCATGAAGACGACGCGGTACCTTCATGAAACTGCACTATTAAGCAGACACCGACAGCCTGTACGTTGAGTTCAGATCCGCGCCCGGTGCCGAGACACGCGAGGTTGCGAGCGGGCTCAACGTCGACCTGGATGCCAACGGCGACATTGTGGGTTTCGACATCGACCATGCATCCAGGCGCCTCGACCTGTCCACGCTGGAGACGAAATCACTGCCCGTGCAGGTATTCGGGGCCGGCGCGGGGCGTGTTGACCGGGAGCCGTTGGAAAGGCGCGACTCGGAAGTTCGCGGGGGACATCCAGGCGAAACGCTGGACAAAACATAGTGGGGCGACCGGAGGTCGAGAGATTCGCTGAACGAGAATAACCGCCGCGGACGGTCGGGTTGGCCTCCGTAGCGGCCGTCGAGGCAACCTCCCTGGCGGCCCACTACTCCAGCAGTCCAGCCAGTGCCGACGCCGCTTCCAGGCCGGTATCCGACTCCGAGAGGTGCTGGCGCTGCCGGCTCGTGAGCCACTCCGCCTCGCTACCGGTGGCGCTGCGAGTCACCGCAAGAACGTGGTCGATCTGTTCCGCCACGGCACGGACGTGGGAGATGACGCCGACCAAGCGGCCTCCTGCCGCGATCGTCCCCAGCGCCTGGACGGCGGCGTCGAGGTTGTTGCGGTCGAGGGAGCCGAACCCCTCGTCGAGGAAGAGGGACTCGAGCCGGCCGCCGCTGCGCGCCATCATCTCGACCATGCCGAGCGCGAGCGACAGCGAGGCGATGAACTGCTCGCCGCCGGAGAGGCTGGCTGGCGAGCGGTCCCGGCCGGAATCCGCATCCAACACGCGCCATTGTTCTTCCGCGTCACCGGGGTCCACGAACGCGTACTTGCCGCCGCTCATCTCGCCGAGCATCCGCGAAGCGTGAACCAGCAGGCGTCTGGAGCGCCGTAGCGTCAACCACTTCAGGAAGGCGCCGGGCTTGAGAGCGTCCTCCAGGTCCCCGAGTGCCCGTTCCTTGTCCACAACCTCCTGGAGCAGCGCGCGCAGGCGGCGGACTTTGTCGACGATACCGGCGAAATGCTCCGCCGACTCGCGAGCCCCGCGTTCCTCGAAGCGGGCGTCTTCGGCCCGCGCACGCGCTGCAGCAACGACCTCTTCGGTGTCGTGGACATCGATCTCCAGACCCAGCCGTTCTCCGATCGCGGTGAGCGCCTCGCGGGCGGCGGCCGCCGTGTCGGAGGCCGCCCGCGAATGCTCGCCGGCGGCGCGAGCTATCTCCGCGGCCTGCCTGCCGAACTCGCCGATGTGCGACGCGAGCGCGGAGGCGTCTCGCGCGGAGACGGCCGCGGCGACGTTCGTGTCGAGGCCCAGCCGGCTGACCGACTTGACGAGGACGTCGCGGTGGGTATTGAGGTCCGCGACCACCGCTTCGAGGGGCGCGTCAACCTCGTCCGCCCGCCTTTCTGCCAGGGCCGAGCGCGCCTCTCGAACGCCGTCGACCTCACGGCGCAGGCGGTCCTGCTCCCGCTTGCGCCGCTCCAGGACCTGGGCGCGCTGCTGCGCCGACTCCGTCCGCTCTCCGACCGGCCCCATATCCACTTCGTGCAGATCCGCAACATCGGCAGGCAGATCCAGGCCGGGCCGGAACGGCTGCGGAATGGTCTGTACCGCCGCGCCGAGCCTCTCCAGGGCTTCCTCCCCGGTCCGCCGGACACGCTCGACCAGCCCCCGCGCGTTGGAGGCGGCCGTCTGAGCCACGCCCGCGGCCTTGTCCTGCCGGGTCGCGTTCTCCCGCAGAACCGCGGCAGCGCGATCGTGCTCGGCCAGGCGCTCGGCGGTTTCCTTGCGCGTTGCCTCCAGGGGGGTGATCAAGGCTTCCCGCGCGGGGAGGGGAGCGTCCGCGTCGAGCTCGACTTCCCGCGCCAGCTCCTGCAGGGCGTCCCGGAATCGAGTCTCGGACTCGGCGAGTCTGACCTCGGTGTCGGCGATCTGGCGCTGGATGCCTCTTCGCTCCGCGTCGAGCGTGGTTGCCCGGCCTGCCGCTTCTCTCGCGGCATCGTGCGCCGCCTTGGCGACCTGCCGGGCCTCGATGAGTCTCGTGCCGTCGGGTGCCTCCCAGTCGGCGGGGAGGTCGCGGCGGCAGATGGGACAGGCATCCCCGGGGTGCAGATCGTCGGCGGCGGCCGCCGCCGACTCCGCGCGCTGCGCGACGGCCAGATGCTCGTCGGCGCTGGCCGCCTCGCGCGCCGCGCGGTTCTCTTCCTCCCTTGCGGATTCCAGGCCTCGCGCGCACTCGGCTTCCTCTGCCCGGAACGCATCTACCTGCTTGCGGACGTGGTCCTGGTCGGCCACAAGCTCGCCGCAGCGAGCGTGTCTTCGCTCAACGGAGACCCGGCGCTCCTGTGCCGTCCGCGCAGCCTCGTCGAGCGGCGGGCGCTTGTCGGCGTGCTCCGCGTCGCGCTTCTTCGCGGCCTCGGCACGCTCGGCCAGCCGCTGCGCCTCGGTCTGCTTCTTCGACGAGTCCTCCACGCTGACGCGGAGCGCGGCGGCCGCTTCCTCACCGGCGGTCGCAAGGGAAGACAGGCCTTGCAGCGTCGTCAGGGCCGCCGCGACGGCTTCGCTCGTCGGGCCGTCGTCGGTTGGAATGCGGGCCAGCGTGTCCTCCAGGCGCGCCTGACGCTCCTTCAGAGCCGCGTCTTCGGCGGTGAGCTGTCGTTCGATGGCAGCGATGGGCGCCAGCCGGCCAGCGGCCTGCTCGGTATCCAGAGCGTGCAGCCGCTCGGCGACATCGGAAGCCGTTTGCCGCGCCTTGTCCGCCGCCAACGCGGCCTCGCGCGCGGCGGACGCTGCTTGCTCGTCGTCGGATGCCGCCGCGGCCAGCCGGCGGGCCGCATCCCAGGCATCCCGGAGCTGCTTCAGGTGAGCTGCAGGGTCTTCCGGGTACTCCGACGCGGCCTGCTCCAGTTGAATCCGAAGCGTCTCGGTCTCCCGCCGCGCCGTGCCGGCCAGCTCTCCCGCCTCCTCCAGCTCGTCGGTACGCCACACTTGTCGGAGGATCCGGCTCCGGTCGCGGGGCTCGTCCTCCACCAGAAGGCGTGCGAAACGACCTTGCGGGAGGACGACGGTGCGCAGGAAGGCATCGCTGTCGAGTCCCAGCAGATCCTCGATGCGCTCGTTGACACGCCGGACCTGCTCGACCTGCTCGACCGTCACGTCGTCGTCGCCGACCCGCCGGAGCACTGCCTGCACCTGCCCGACGTCGCGCTGGCCGCTACGGCGCAGGGTACGGGTCACTTCCCAGGTCTCGCCGGACACCCGGAACCGCAGCACGACGCGCAGGCGCGTCGACGTGTCGTTCATCAACTCCTGGTTGGCGCGTGCCGCGAACGTCGTCTGCCCGTACAGCGCGTAGGTGATCGCCTCCAGGATGGACGACTTGCCCGCTCCGGTGTCGCCGATGATGGCGATATGGTCGCGGCCGGTGAAGTCGATGGTCGGCTTGCGGGGGGCGGTGCCGCCGTCCTGCCCGGGCGGCGCGCGGAACGACCGCAGGCCTTCGATGGTGAGCTGGAGCGGGCGCATGTCAGCCCCCCCTCCCGTCCCGTCTGGACGCGAGAGCGTTCAGCGTCTCCTGCACGTTCAGCTTGAGCGGGGTGAGCCCGAAATCGGCCGCTGCTTCCTGTCCGGCGGTGCCCAGGGCCTGCGCGAGGAGCACCCCGACCGCTTCGTTGGGCGCCTTGGCCCCGCGCGCCGCGGTGGTGCGCCACTCCCGGAACAGCTCGTCGAGCGCCGGTTCCGCGTCTCCTTCGCCGGTGGTGTCTATCGGCTTCACGCGCTGGTTCCTGATGGTGTTGACCAGCTCGAACACGGCGCACCGCGGCGACCACTCCGCCAGCCGGTCCGCGAGGTCAGGGATGGGATCGTCGGAGACCACCCGCGCCTTCAGGATGCAGCCGTCGAAGCGGCCGTTCGCTGAGCGGCTCTCGAGCTCCGTCAGCGTGCCGGCGAACTCGGTGAGCGGCCTACCGCCCGGCAGGTCATGGGTGTTTGCCTCGACGCCGTCGCCGATGGTCACCAGCACCGCCTGCTTCGTCTGCCGGCGCTCGCCGAAGTCCAGCGGGATGAGTGATCCCGCGTAGCGTCCCTGCGCCGCGCCGCCCGGGAGGAGCTGCGGGTCATGGATGTGGCCGAAGGCGCAGTACAGCGCGCGCTGCAGCCCTTCGACGTGGGTGGCGTAGTCCTCGCCGACCGTGATCCGCCGCTCCGACTTGCCCGGCCGGGCGCCCTGCACGTGGAGGTGCGCCGCATAGAGGACGATGCCGCGAGATCCGGCCTGCTCGTGCGCCTCATCGAGCAGGCGCTGGTTCAGGGTCTTGACGCCGTCCGCGTAGTTGCCCTCGAAGCGCGCCGGATCGTCCGTCGCATATTGCGCGATCGCGCCCGGCGGAATGAACGGTACGCACGCCACGCTGATAGGGGCGTCCGCAATCTCCGGAAACGACAGGACCTGCGGCGCGCTCACCAGCCACAGCCGGCGCGGCCTCGCGGCGCCGGCCAGTTCGTCGATCACGCGGAACAGCATCGACGAGTCGTGGTTTCCGGCAATCACGACGGTGGGCGCTACCCCTGCCAGCCGTCCCAGCGCGCGCACGCCGAGCTGCAGCGCCTCGTACGGCGGCCGAGACGCGTCGAAGAGATCGCCCGTGTGCAGGATCAGATCGGGGCAGGCCGACTCGGCTACCTCCAGCAGCCCCTTGAGCGCCTCCAGGTGATCCGGTGCGCGGTCGTGCCGGCCGAGCTTCGCTCCCAGGTGCCAGTCGGAGGTGTGGAGCAGCTTCACAGGTCGACCTCGGGCCCGGCCAGAATGCCCATTGTGCTCAGAATCCGGTCGGTCTTCTGTTTGTCCGCGGCCTCATCCGCCGCCGCCTCGTCCGGATTCGTCGCGAACGGCGGGAACGGGAAGCGGATGGGGATCGGCTCGGGGACGATCGGCTGCGAGACGACCATCGTTCCCGGCATGAAACGGGTCGCGCGATCCCGCAACGCCGGGGTCAGGAACCGGTAGGCATCCGACTCGCTGGCGTCCAGCCGTCCCGCCACCTTCAGCGACGCATTGCGCGGCAGCGCCTGCGCCACCGCGGAAGCCGCCTGCTGCGCCCCTATCAGCAGGACGCCGAGCGAGCGGCCGCGCTCCGCGATGTCCACCAACAGGTCCTTGAGCGGCGAGAAGCCGTGCGCCGGAGCGTACTTGTTCAGCTCGTCGAGCACGATGAAGCGCAGCGGGGTGCGGCCCGTCCCCTCCTTCTCCCGCCAGACGCGGTCGAGCAGGGCGCCGACGACGAAGCGCTGGGCATCGTCGTGGAGGGTCGAGATGTCGACGACGTGCAGCCTCGCGTTCTCCGACGAGACCGGCTCGAGGCCGCACCCCACCAACGGGCCAACGTGACGGCGGAGCCGCAGCAGCCTCCGGAGAAACGCTTGCCTCGTACCCGCCTGTGTCCGTCCGAACCACTCGTCGATCAACGTCTCGTCGACCCCGGACGCGACGCCTTCGAGCAGGTCGATGAGATCACCGAAGTCACGCATGACGCGCCCCGTTCCAGCCGTCGCGGAATCCGGCTCGCGCTCCGCCAGGCGATCCGGATTGAAGCTCGTGTTCGGAGGGACAACGTCGGCAATCACCACCGCGCCAGATGCATCTCCTTCCAGCCGCCGCAAGCGGCGCAGGAGCTGAATCCGGACCTGCTGCTCCACGAAGCCGACCTGGGTCGAGCGCTCGTCGTCGGACGTGAAGCAGAACTGCAGGAGCTGATCGCGGATGAACTGCTCAGGAGTCCAGCCGTAGGCGTTCACGTCGGCTGTCGGGCGGGTCTTCACGTTGGCGACGCTGGTCTGCGTGTCGCCGTATTGCCGCGGGGCGTAGAGTCGAACCGAGCGGAACGGTCCCGGATTGTCGATGCCGAGCGCGCGCCACTTCTCGATTTCCTCCGGTTTGCCAGCGAACTCCGCATTCGGGCGGTCGATGTGCAGCAGGTCTTCGCCCTTCGTGTTGAAGACCAGCGCACGCACGCTCTCGCGCGCGGCCCGACCGCCCAGCAGGTCCATGCCCTGCTCGGTCTCCAGGAGCTGGTAGAGCAGGAACAGGGCGTACGACGTCTTCGTGGCAACGCCCGAGATGCCCGAGATCGAGACGTGACCGCCGGACCGGCCGTCCACGAACCGCATGTCCGCGTACAAGGGAGCGCCGCCGAGATCCAGGCCCACCGGCAGCTTGCCGCGCGTCATCTCGTCCTCGAAGAGGGCGACCGTACGGTGCTCGCCGCCGGCCCGCTCCGCCGGCGCGCCGGCATGCGGCGAG
This sequence comes from Vicinamibacterales bacterium, assembly GCA_965222265.1. Taxonomy (GTDB): domain Bacteria; phylum Acidobacteriota; class Vicinamibacteria; order Vicinamibacterales; family UBA8438; genus JAAXGX01. The sequence goes on along the minus strand of CBDCTP010000003.1, from coordinate 452,295 downwards.
ACGAACAGCTCCGGCATGACCCGCAGGACGCGAATCTCGGCGCGGCGCACGTGCTCCGCCGGCAGCGTGCGGGCGACCACCCGGCCGGTGTCTGAAGGCAGGTCGGCGCCCTCGAAGCGCGAACGCAGCTCCGTCACGATGCCGTAGTGCGTCACCTGCCTGCCGCCGGGCAGGTCCGTGCTGACAGCCACCAGCTCGTCGAGCTGGATCACGATCTCCGGATCGAGCACGACGTGGAAGGTGCGCGAGTCGCTCTCGACCGAGCCATCGACCAGTCCGACGCGATTGCCGCCGTTGCTCATCCGGTCCATCCCTTACTGTTGCCACGCATAGCGGCCTCACGCACGGCGCGCAGCGCCAGGCGCGAATCGCCCTGCAGATGGTGCAAGCGTCGCTCCAAGCCGGCGATCGGCGTCAGGTTGACTGGCGCCCGGGCGTCGCGGTGGAGCGCCGAGGCGAACTCCGGCAGCCAGCCCGCTGCCTCATTCGCCGCGTCGATCGCCGCGTTGCGGCCGATCCCGGCCGGGACTTCAATGCGGGCGATCCCGGCCCAGGGCCCGGCCCACGGGCCGGGATCACCAACGCGCAGATAGCATCCGTACAGCTCGTCCGGCAGCGCGAACAGACCCGACCGCTCTCCCACGGACAGCTGCGGGACCCGTATCCACTGATTGTCGGCCAGCAGGCGGCGGTGGTGTGTCTTCACGTAGCCTACGAGCGGCAGGTCGCGGCGATGCCTGATGCCATGCAGCGGCCCGTCGAGGACGGTCAGCCACCCGGCGGCGCAGAGCTCCTCCGCGATGCCGGTCTCTGCGTCGCGCATCAGGTGCTGAAGCTGCTGGCGTGCCGCCTCGATATCGGCTCCCTCAACAGCATAGGGCTCCCATTGCCAGCCGTGGGGGTGGTGTGGAAGACTCACGGCGCGTCCGCGGGCGAAAATGGTCGCGCGTCCTGTGACGATCCGGTCAAAGCGCATCGGTTCGTCCTGCGTCACCAGAACGGCGCCGGCCGCCCAACTTCCGGCGAGTCCCGCACTTACGTCACCGCGCGTATCAGTGCGCGTCAGCCGGGCCTCGGTACGCATCGTGCCGTCCACGAACGCGAGGCGGTGCGGTCGGCCGCCGACTTTTGGCTGGTGCGCCGCGAACTCCCCGTCGTCTTCCATGACCTCGCACTCGAGGGCGTGCGGCGAATCAGTCTCCGCCTGGAATCCGGCCCCGTAGCCCACGTCGAACGGCTCGACACCGATCGTGTCGCTCCGGCTCGCATCGAGTGATCGCAGCTGCGTCATGGGACCGCTTTCGTGGCGGCACCATTATGGCCATAATGGGTTATGGCCACCGTCACGATCAAGTCGACGTATGCGCTCGACGTCGAGTCCGTCCGGACGCTGGAGGCGCTGGCGGATCGGTGGAACGTGTCGAAGTCCGAGGCGTTGCGGCGCGCCATCCGGACCGCGGCCCGTGAGCCGGCGCCAGTCAACCAAGCCGCGCTGGACGCCCTCGACCGGCTGCAGGCATCGGTGCGGGCGCGCAAGATCGACCTGCGCCGTTGGGAGCGTGACGTCGAAGCGGAGCGCCGCGCGGCGGGGCTGCCGCGAACCGACCCGCGATGATCCACCTCGACACGGGTTTTCTCATTCGGGCGCTTGCGCCGGAGTCCCCGGAGGGCCGCAGGCTGCGGGCGTGGGCGGAGACGGGGGAGGTCGTGAGGATGAGCACGGTCGCCTGGGCGGAGTTCCTCTGTGGTCCGCTCGACGGGGCCGAGTTGGAGCTGGCGGCGGAAATCGTCGGCCGGAGCCGTGACTTCACGCCGGATCACGCGGCAACCGCCGCGCGCCTGTTCAATGCATCGGGACGGCGGCGCGGGCGGTTCGTCGATTGCATGATCGCAGCGGTCGCGCTCGCTGACGGCGCGGTCGTCGCCACCACGAACGGGACGGACTTTCGCCGGTTCGAGGGAACCGGCCTCCAACTCGCCTAGGAGTCTGCGCCGTAGGAGATACTACGGCGTGAACTGGGTTGTCGGTCCACGAGCTGACTCATCGTGGCGGGGCGACCTTGGCGGCGGGTCGACGAGGTAGATTCTCGGCCCGGAGCGATCCGGACGGCGCAGTGGCGTTCCGACGGGCCGTTGGGACCGCCAGAGAGCGGGATGCGCGCCGATCCGTCGCCGTCGTGAGCCTCATTCCCCACGTGTTACGCTGCCATCAGCGTGTGCAGGCGCTTGGCGTTCAACGCCAGGCACACCAAGTCCCACTCGCCGCGCACCTTCGCCAGCCCCCGCAGGCTGAAGCGCCGGAATCCCAGCACGTGCTTGATCCAGCCGTGCGGAGCCTCCGACAGCCACTTGCGTTCGGCGTATGCCGCGCGACCCGCCGGCTTTGACAGCTTCTCGGTCATGCGATTCGTCGCGGGGTACCTGCCCGGGTCGCGGGGCCGCGCCTTCTTCCCCTCACGGCCCAACGACACATACGCGTCGATGCCCCGCGTCTCCAGGTCCGCCAAGTCGCGCTCGTTGCCGTACCCGGCGTCGGCCAGCACCGTCTCCGGCTGCTCGCCGACCGTCTCCGCCACCGCGTCGAGCAGCAGCGGCAGACCACCCTGGTCGCTCGCGTTCGCCGTCACGTCGGTCGCCACCACCAACTGCTGCTCACCATCCACCGCCACCTGCACGTTGTAGCACTGCTGAAACCCCTCGCTGCTCGTCTTCATGATCCCGCTCTCGGGGTCCGTGAAGTTGCTCTGCGCCTGCTCGTCCGGCTCGCCATACGCCCGCTTGTACGGCCGCCCGCCGTTCGGGTTCCGGTCTTGGTCCGGCTGCCGACCCCGCGCGTCGTCTGCGGCCCGCTGCTGCGCCTCCAACCGCGCCTTCGCCGCCCGAATCGCCGCCAGCCGGTCCTCGCGCCGCCGCAACTCCGACGGCAACTCGTCGCCCCGTGCCTCCGCACCCAAGCGCGCATCCTCCGCCGCGTCGGTCTCGCCAGCCTCCGCCAGCAACCTCTCAATCTCCCCCGTCAGCCGCCGCTCCTCCGCCGCCATCCGCCCGTAGCTCATCGCCTTCCGCTTGCTCGCGTTCGCACGGACCTTCGTCCCGTCAATCGACAGCTTCCCGAAGTGCGCCAGACCCAATTCCCGCGCCAGACAAACCACCTCCACAAACAGCTGCTCGAAGTCCTGCAGGTGCCGCCGCCGGAACTCGCTCAACGTCCGATGCTGCGGAAAATTGCCCGCCCCCAGCACCCGAAACGCCACATCCTCTTCCAGCTTCCTCGCGACCCCCCGCGACGAAAACACCCCCGTCGCATACGCATACAGCAACACCTTGACCATCATCCGAGGTTCATACGGCGCGTTGCGCCGACCGTCCCCCTCGTACGGCGCGTAGAACGCCGTCAGATCCAGTCCGTCCACCAGGTCGCTCACGTGATACGCCAAGTGACCCTCCGGCAACCACGCCCGCATGTCCGCAGGCAACAACAGCATCTGATCCGGCGCGTAGGGGCGGAATGTCGTCGACATCAGGTCCTTCCGTCCGTGCCTCGCCCACAATTGTCGCACCGGTTTCTGCGGCGCAGACTCCTAGCCCGCTCGAGGACGGGAGCCCGTCCACCTACACGGCCACGCCGGCCTCGCCCTCCGCACGGCGCAACGCCTCGATCCGCTGCAGCACCGGCGGGTGCGAATAGTGCAGGAAGACGTGCAGCGGATGCGGGGTGAGGTTGGTCAGGCTGTCGGCCGACAGCTTCTTGAGGGCGCCGATCAACGGCTCGCCGCTCCCGGTGGTGCCGGCCGCGAACGCGTCGGCCTGGAACTCGTTCTTGCGCGAGACGGCGTTGACCAGCAGCGAGAGCAGCAGCTCGACCGGCGTGAACAGCAGGCCGAAGAAGACGAGCCCCGCGTAGATGGACATCTCGCTCATGTAGAACGCGACGAACAAACCCTCCTGCCGCAATACCAGCGACAGGATGAAGAACAGCGCGCCCAGGTAGCCGATCTGCAGCGCCAGCCCCTGCGCGACGTGCCCCTTCTTGTAGTGGCCCACCTCGTGCGCCACGACGGCGACCAGCTCGCCCACGCCGTAGTCGCGCACGAGCGTGTCGAAGAGGCCGATGCGCTTGTTGCGGCCGAGCCCCGTGAAGAACGCGTTGGCCTTCGACGAGCGGCGCGAGCCGTCGACGACGAAGATGTCCTTGACCGGGAAGTCCGCCCGGCGGGCGTAGTCCAGGATGGCCTCGCGCAGCGCGCCCGACTCGAGCGGCGTGAACGTGTTGAAGAGCGGCATGATCCACGTCGGCGCCACGAACTGGAAGACGAGCAGGAAGACGGTCGCCGCCAGCCAGCACCAGAGCCACGCCAGGGCGCCCGTCCACTCGAAGAAGACGAGCACCGCGCCGAGCAGCACGCCGCCCAGCACGAGAGTCAGCGCCATGCTCTTGACCGCGTCGGCCGCGAAGGTCGCGGGCGTCGTCCGGTTGAAGCCGAACCGCTGCTCGATCACGAACGTGGAGTAGATCCGGAACGGGAGGCCGAGCACGGTCGACGCCAGACCGAGCGCCCCGATGTACAGCAGGCCGGTGACGATGGAGCCGTACCCCGGCCCCCGCAGCGACTGGTCCAGCCACTCGAAGCCGCCGGCCTGCCACCAGACCAGGACGACGGCCAGGCTCACGGCGCCGCGGACCAGGCCGAAGCGGGTGCGGGTGCGCGTGTACGCCTGGCTGCGCGCGTACCGCTCGCCTTCGAACACGCCGCCGAACTCCGCGGGCAGCGCGGGGCTGAGCGCGCGCAGGTTCAGCGCGCCCGAGAGCGCCGACAGCGCGTACTCGCCCACGATCGCGACGAGGATGATGAGGGCGAACTCGTTCATGGTAGGTAGTCTACTCGCTGGCTGCGCCGACGACCCCCCGTCTATACTTGGGCTTCTGCTGTGAAGGAGTGCTTGCTGCAAGATGACGGCCGATTTCCGATACCAGAAACTGTTCGAGCTCGGGCCCGACGAGACGCCGTACCGCAAGCTGACGAGCGACGGCGTTGCCACCGTCGAGCTCGGCGGCCGGACCTTCCTCCAGGTCGAGCCCCAGGTCCTGCGGCGCGTGGCGCAGCAGGCGTTCGACGACGTCGCCCACCTGCTCCGTCCCGGTCATCTGGCGCAGTTGCGGCGCATCCTCGACGATCCGGAAGCGTCCGCCAACGACCGCTTCGTCGCGCTCGAGCTGCTGCGCAACGCCAACATCGCCGCGGGGCGCGTGCTGCCCGGTTGCCAGGACACCGGGACCGCCATCGTGATGGCCCACAAGGGCGAGCGCGTGCTCACAGGGGGTGACGATGCCGAGGCGTTGTCGCGAGGCGTCTTCGACGCGTACGAGCAGCGCAACCTGCGCTACTCGCAGCTCGCCCCGGTCGACATGTACACGGAGAAGAACACCGGCTCCAACCTGCCCGCCCAGGTCGAGATTCACTCCGAGCCGGGCGACGAGTACGAGCTGCTGTTCATTGCCAAGGGCGGCGGCTCGGCCAACAAGACGTTCCTGTACCAGGAGACCAAGGCACTGCTCAACCCCGCGTCGCTGCTCGCCTTCGTCGAGGCGAAGCTCAAGACCATCGGCACGTCCGCGTGCCCGCCCTATCATCTGGCCCTCGTGGTGGGCGGGACCTCGGCCGAGTTCACCATGAAGACGGTGAAGCTGGCCAGCGCGCGCTACCTGGATCGGCTGCCCACCAGCGGCAACGACCTCGGCCGCGCGTTTCGCGATCTCGACATGGAGCGGCAGGTGCTGGAGATCGCCCAGACGATCGGCGTGGGCGCCCAGTTCGGCGGCAAGTACTTCGCCCACGACGCGCGGGTCGTCCGGCTGCCGCGGCACGGGGCGTCGTGCCCGGTGGGTCTGGGCGTTTCGTGCTCGGCCGACCGCCAGGCGCTGGCGAAGATCACGCGCGAGGGCGTGTTCCTCGAGCAGCTCGAGGAGAACCCGGCGCAGTATCTTCCCGACGTCACCGACGGCGAGTCCGGGAGCGAGGTGGTGCGCATCGGTCTCGACCGGCCGATGACCGAGATTCGCGCGGAGCTGAGCCGGTACCCCGTCGCCACGCGCCTCTCGCTGAGCGGCACGATGGTGGTTGCGCGCGACATCGCGCACGCCAGGCTGAAGGAGCGCATCGACCGCGGCGAGGGCCTCCCGCAATACATCAAGGACCACATGGTCTACTACGCCGGACCGGCCAAGCGGCCGGAGGGCCGCGCGTCGGGGTCGTTCGGCCCCACCACGGCCGGCCGGATGGATGCCTACGTCGACCTGTTCCAGTCCCACGGCGGCAGCCTGGTGATGCTGGCGAAGGGGAACCGTTCCGTCCAGGTCACCGAGGCGTGCAAGCGCCACGGCGGCTTCTACCTCGGATCGATCGGCGGCCCGGCGGCGCGTCTGGCGGACCACAGCATCAGGAAGGTCGAGCAGCTCGAGTATCCCGAGCTGGGGATGGAGGCCGTCTGGAAGATCGAGGTGGAGGACTTCCCCGCGTTCATCGTCGTCGACGACAAGGGGAACGACTTCTACGCCCGGTTGATGGCGGCCAGACCCGCGACGTTGATCCGCTCGTGATCGGCACCCGACAGGCGGGGTCCGTGACGCCCGCACCTCCGCCGCTGCCCGGTGCCGGGGAGCCGTTCACCCGGCGCCAGATCCTGCTGGTCTTCTCGGGCCTGATGGCGGGGCTGCTGCTGGCCGCGCTCGATCAGACGATCGTCGCGACGGCGCTGCCGAGAATAGTCGGCGAGCTGGGCGGGCTCGACTACTACTCCTGGGTCGTCACCGCCTACCTCCTCAGCTCGACGGTCTGCACCCCGCTCTACGGCAAGATCAGCGACCTCTACGGGCGCCGCATCATGGTGCAGAGCGCGATCCTCATCTTTCTCGCGGGGTCGCTGCTGGCCGGCGTCGCCCAGGGGATGCTGCAGCTCATCCTCTTTCGCGGCATCCAGGGCGTCGGCGCCGGCGGGCTGATGGCCCTCACGTTCGCCGTGGTGGGCGACGTGGTGTCGCCCCGCGAGCGCGGGCGCTACATCGGGCTGCTGGCCGGGACCTGGGCGTTCGCCAGCGTCATCGGACCGTTCATCGGCGGCTTCATCGTCGACAACATGTCGTGGCGCTGGGTGTTCCTCATCAACCTGCCGATCGGCGCCGCGGCGTTCGCCATCACCTCGAGCGTGCTGCGCCTGCCGGTCGTCCGCCGCTCGCACCGGATCGACGTCGAGGGAGCGTTCCTGCTGATCGCGGGCGTGAGCAGCCTGCTGCTGACGCTCGTCTGGGGCGGCACGGAGTATCCGTGGGGATCGCCCGTCATCGTGGGCCTGGGCGCCGGCGGGACCGTGCTGCTGGCCGCCTTCGTCGCCTGGGAATCGCGCGTGGCCGAGCCGATCCTCCCGCTGCGGCTGTTCGAGGATCCCATCTTCTCGGTCAGCTCGGCGCTCGGGTTCCTGACGGGCTGCGGCCTGTTCGGCGGCGTCATCTTCCTGCCGCTGTTCCTGCAGGTGGTGACCGGCGTCTCGGCGACGAACTCGGGGCTCCTGCTGCTGCCGCTCACGGCCGGCGTGGTGGCCGGATCGATCGGATCCGGCCGCATCATCAGCCGGACGGGGCGCTACCGGGGCTGGCCCATCGGCGGTCTGGCGTTCGCCTCCGTCGGGATGGCGCTGCTGACGCTGATGCGCGCCGAGACGCCGCTCACGGCGATCTCGCTCTACATGGTCATTCTCGGGCTGGGCGTCGGGGCGACCATGCAGGTGACGATCCTCGTGGTCCAGAACTCCGTGGAGCACCGCCACCTCGGCGTGGCAACGGGGGCCGTCCAGTTCTTCAGGCAGATGGGCGGCGCGTTCGGGGTCGCCGCCTTCGGCGCCATCATGAACCATCGCCTCGCGGCCGACCTGCCGGCGCGGATCCCGGCCCGGGCCCTGGCCGACGTCGGCGGCGAGATCGGCGCCCTGCTCAACAGCCCGGATGCCATCCGCGCGCTGCCGCCCGTCGTGGCCGCGGGCGTCACGGCGTCGCTCGAGAGCGCGATCCACGCGGTGTTCGTGTGGGCCGTCCCGCCCATGGTGCTGGGCTTCGGGCTGGCCTGGTTCCTCAAGGAGGTTCCGCTCCGCGAGACCGTCGGCGCGGCCAGCCTGGTGGAGGGCGCCGGCGAGGCGCTCGAGGCGGCGGGCGACCCGGCCGCGGCGGACGGCGGCGTGCGCCGCTGATGCGCATCGGGCTCGACGACGTCGGCCGCGGCGAGCCCGTCGTCCTGCTCCACAGCTCGTGCTACTCGCGCCGGCAGTGGCGGCGGCTGGTGGCCGAGCTCGCGGGGCGCTACCGCACCCTCGCGGTCGACCTCTACGGCTACGGCGAGACGAGCTGGCCGGCCGACCCCGCAGCGTTCAGCATCGACGACGAGGTGCGGCTCGTCGAGCACGTGCTCGACGGGGTGGCGGGACCCGCGCACCTGGTGGGGCACTCCTACGGCGGCGTCGTGGCGCTGGCCACGGCGGTGCGCCGTCCGGACCGGGTGCGGAGTCTCGCGCTGCACGAGCCGGTCGTCTTCCAGGTGGCGCAGACCGGGCGTCTCGCACCCGTCGGCGCCGAGATCGGCCGCATGGTGGAGCTGCTCGCCGAGCGGGTGGAGGCGGGCGCCGCAGCCGAGGCGGCCCAGTACTTCATCGACTACTGGCGCGGGGCCGGGACCTGGGCGGCGCTGCCGGAGAGGGGGCGCCGGGAGGCGGCCCGCGTCATCCCGAAGCTGCCCGTCGAGCTGCGGGCGATCCTGCGGAGCCCATACGGCCTGCGGGACTACGGCGCCATCCGCAGCCCCGTCTGCCTGACGGCCGGCACCGTCGGCCGGCCGGCCGCGCGGCGGGTCGCCGAGCTGCTGGCTACCGTGCTCGCCGACGGGTCGCTGCAGCTCGTCGCCGGCGCGGGGCACATGGCGCCGGTCACCCACCCGCAGCTCGTCAACCCGCGGATCGCGGCGCACCTGGCCGCGCACCCGATCCCTTCCGGCTGATCCCGTGCCGGGAGCGGCGGATCAGGCGCTGCCGGCGCCGCGCGTGCCGACGTACACGGAATAGAGCGACTGGCTGGCGGTCATGAAGAGGCGGTTGCGCCGCGTGCCGCCGAAGCAGACGTTGGCGCACCGCTCCGGCAGCCGGATGAGGCCGATGGCGTCGCCGTTCGGGGCGATGACCTGCACGCCGGGCGCCGCGCCGGTCCAGACGTTGCCGTCCACGTCGCAGCGCACCCCGTCGGCGACCGCGCGGGCGGCCGGGTCGCCGGGCACGGAGAGCTGCACGTGGCGCCGCCCGTTCCGCAGGCCCGCCCCGTCGACGTCCCACACCCTGATTTCCCGGCCGGCGCCGGTGTCGGCCACGTACAGCCGGTCGTAGTCCGGCGCGAAGCACAGGCCGTTGGGGCCGCCGATCTCGTCGGTCACCCTCGCCACCTGCCCGTTCCGGGGGTCGACGCGGTACACGGCGACCGGCAGCTCCGACTCCGCCCGATGCCCTTCGTAGTTGCCGCGGATGCCGTACGGCGGGTCGGTGAACCAGATGCTCCCGTCGGGGTGCACCACCACGTCGTTCGGCGAGTTCAGCCGCTTGCCGTCGTAGCGGTCGGCAATCACGGTGACCGCGCCGGAGTGCTCGTAGCGCGCGACGCGGCGCCCGCCGTGCTCGCACGACAGCTGCCGGCCCTCGTGGTCGAACGTGTTGCCGTTGCTGTGCCCGGAGGGACTGCGGAAGACGCTCACGTGCCCGTCCTCCTCGAGCCAGCGCATCTGCCGGTTGTTCGGGATGTCGCTCCAGACCAGGTAGCGGCCGCTGCCGTTCCACGCCGGTCCTTCCGCCCAGAGCGTGCCGGTGTAGTGGCGCCGGATCGGCGTGTTGAACAGGATGTACGGCCGGAACCGGTCATCGAGCGCGATGACGTCGGGGTCCGGATACGGCAGCGGCGAGTTGCCCGACCAGTCGCGCGGCTCGTACGGCGGCACGCTCGTCTGCGCGCGGGCCGCCAGCGCCGATGCTGCCGGCACCAGCGCGGTTCCCAGGAACACGCGTCGGTTCACCGTCGAGGGGGGCAGGTCCATGTCCTACTCCAGCAGGGCCAGCTCACCGGCGTCGATCCGGGTCGCCGGACCGTGGAAGATGGCGTTGAAGAGGAGCTTGAACGTGGCGCGCGTCTGGGTGCGGAAGGCGACCTGGCTGCCCATGGTCACGACCCGGCCGTCTCCGACGGCGAACGACACGACGTTGGCCTGGTTGCGCAGGTGCTCGCCGCCGAGCAGCCAGCCGCTGGCCGTCATGTCGACCTCGTCCGGGTAGCGGGAGACGACCTCGGCGGTCACGTCGAAGCTGGGCGTCAGCCTGTAGGCCTGGTCCAGCCGGAAGAAGACGGGCCAGTCGGCCGGCATCCCGTAACCGACGGGATGGCTCGGGTTGTGCTCCTGCTTGAGCAGCGAGCCGGGGCAGTAGAAGAGCGAGGTCGGGTCCACGACGTCGCGCAGCGTGGTGGCCAGCTCCGCCGGGCTGCGGAACGCGTCCCGCAGCCGCCGCCGCACCTCGTCGGCCGGGACCCGTCGGGCCTGTCCGCCCGCCAGGCGCCGCGGGCCGGCCGCGGGCAACACCGGCTCGATGGGCAGGTCGAGCAGCTCGCGCGCCGTGCCGACCGCGTTGCCCAGCGCCACGAGCGTGCCGCCGTCGAGCACCCACTGGCGCAGCTGCCGCCAGCCGCGCTCGCCGATTCCGAACGCCCAGCGCCACGACCGATCGTGGCGCCGGGGGTTGAGCCCGTTGATCATCCTGCTCCGCGTCGTCCCGGCCGGCAGCACGATGACGTCGTAGCGGTCGGCCAGATCTTCTTCGAAATCCAGCGCGGAGACGACCCGGTGGTCGAGCCCGTACTGCTCGAACAGCCACATCATCCAGCCGCCCGGCATGTTGTTGGCAACGCGCCACAGACCGACCCGGGTCGGGTCCTTGAGACGGTAGGCGTCGACCGCCGGGGCCAGGTCCGTCCCCGACACGACGAGGCCGGTCTCGGCCGCCACGCGCGCCAGGATGCGCTCGGCGTCCGGCGTCGGCGGGGCGATCCACGCGCCCGGCTCGAGACGGCCGCCGCCGGACGGCTCGAACGCGTCCGCCGCGCGGAAGACCGGCACGCCCGCCGACTGCAGCTCGGCGGCGGCCAGGAAGCCCGCGTTCGAAGCGGGCGAGATGGCGTAGGCCCAGTCGGGCCGCGGCGGCAGCGGCGTGCGCGGCGGGACGATCTCGTCGAGCAGCTCCAGGTCGGCCCGGATCGGCTCGTCGATCCGCCTGACGTCGACCCCCATCAGCAGGCCGAGCGTATGGGCGGTGACGTCGTAGGGCGGGACCGGGGGGCCTCCGGGGTAGTACCGCAGGTCGGGATACTCCTGCACCTCGAGCATCGTCTTGGCGAAGGCGCCGTAGGGCTGCGCGAGCCGAATCACCCAGGATCCGGCCCGGTAGGCGCGGCCGGCGGCCCGGAACGGGGCCCTGGCCCGATGAATCTCGACCTCGCCGAAGTGCAGGATCTCCAGCAGCTCGTAGGCCTCGAACGGATCGCGCTGATCGGCCGGGACGACGAACGCGTGAGGCGCCTCGTCGCGCTCCACCCAGTCGCGGTGCACGCGGTGGAAGTTCTCGAGCCATCGGACGCGAGACTTCGCCATGTGCTCGAGCCCGGCGAACACCGCGATGCGGCCGTACTCGACGATGTCGGACAGCCGCCAGACGCCCCGGTCGTACGGCACGGGAAAGTTCCCCCGCGGCTGCTGCGGGCCCAGCGGGCGGTGCGTGCCGGCCGGGTTGTACAGCGGATCGGCCAGCCGGGCGCTCGCGATCTCGGTGAGGATGCGCGGCTGCCCGTGGTAGAGCATGTACTGCCGCGCGGGCGACCACAGATCGTACTGATCGTCGTAGATCACCCCCTTCTTGCCGGCCGCGATGAGCGCCGACGCCATCGCCATGCCGATCTGCTCCTGGCCCTTGAGCAGGATCGGGTGGATGTTCGGGTCGTACGGGTCCCGGAACGGCGGCACGAAGATGCGTGCCCCGTTCCACCCCATCTGGTGCATGTCGTGCGTGAGCTGCGGCTTGTACTCGCGGTGGATCTCGATGGCCAGCCGCGTCTCCTTCTGGGTGAACATGAACCAGTCGCGGTTGTCGTCGTGCCCGGTGTAGCGGTGGTACAGGTCCGGATACATGCGCTCGAACCTGGTGCCGCGCGTGTCGTACCAGTGATCGACCACGAGCATCTGGCCGTCCGGGTTCTGCGACGGGACGAGCAGCACGACCGTGTTGTCGAGGATCTCCCGTATCTCCGGCGATTCCTCCGTCGCCAGCCGGTGCGCGATCTGGATGATCGCCTGCCCGTTGCCCACCTCGTTCGAGTGGATCGTGGCGTAGAGGAGGTAGAAGGGCACCCCCTCGCGCGCCAGCGCCGCCGCGGCGGCCTCCGACAGCCCGCGGGGGTCGGCGAGGCGGTGGTTGATCTCGATCAGCCGGTCGAGCCGGTCCAGGTTCGCCTTCGCGCTGAAGGTGGCGAGGACGTACGGATGGCCGTTCGTCGACGTGCCGCGCTGCTCGAACAGGACACGTTCGGAGCCTTCCGCCAGGTGACGCAGGTACTCGAGCACCCGGGGGTAGCGGGCCAGCTCGCCGTCGGCGCCAATCTCGAAGCCGAAGAAATCCGGCGGCGTGCTGATCGACTGCTGGGCCGCCGCAGGCGCACCGAGCGCGAGGACGGCGACGACCGCCGCGAGGAGGCGTTGCGACATCATGCCCGACCTTTGTTTCGACGGCTTGCGGGGAACGGGAACGAGGCAGGATAACATGGGGGGTAGCGGAGGTCCCATGCACTTGACATCTCCAGCGGGAGCGGCGTCATGACGCGGCGCACGCTGTCGCGCGCCGCGCCGGCGGCGTGGGCGCTCGCGGCCCTCCTCGCCGCGCCGGCCGGGGCCCAGAGCGCGCGCACCGAGCGGCACCGGGTGCCGGCCGAGTTCATGAGCTACCTCGGCGCCGACTGGCTGGAGCGGGCCGAGCGCGTCGACGAGGAACAGCCCGAGCGCGTGCTCGACGCGATGGGCCTGAAGCCCGGCGACGTGGTGGCCGACGTGGGCTGCGGCTCCGGCTACTACGCGCGCCGGATGGCGCGCCGCGTCCAGCCGGGCGGCAGGGTGTACTGCCAGGACATCCAGCCCGAGATGCTCGACATCATGCGTCGGCGGGCCGACGCGGAGGGTGTGACCGACGTCGAGGCCGTGCAGGGCACGCCCACCGACCCGCGGCTCCCGGACGGCGCGATCGACTGGATCATCATCGCCGACGTCTACCACGAGATGTCGCACCCCGAGCCGATGCTGGCGGCCATCCGCCGCGCGCTGTCGCCCACGGGGCGGGTGGCGCTGCTCGAGTACCGCGTGGAAGACGGCAGCGGCGATCAGATCAAGGCGGACCACGCGATGTCCGTGCGGCAGGTGCTGCTCGAGTGGCAGGCGGCCGGCTTCGAGCTGGTGGCGCTGCACGACTTCCTGCCCAGCCAGCACCTGTTCTTCTTCCGCGCCGCCGGCGGCGCGGCCGGGAGCCCCGTGCTGGCCGACCGCGACCTGTTCGAGGCGCGTGCGGCCGGACTGGTCGAGGTCGAGGCCCGCGGCGCGGGCGCCGCGGCGGTGACGCTGCGCATCCGGCGGACGGGCGGCGAGCCGCTCGTCGTCACCTCGCCCGTGGCGACCTGGTTCGCGGCCGACGGCGCCGGCGACATGGTGGCCCGGCGCGACGGCTGGGTCGTGCTCGCGGACGACGAGTGGCGCGACTGGCGGCTGCGGGCCGTCGAGCGCCGCCCCGACGGCGAGCCGCCCGGTCCCGGCCAGGCCCTGGAGATCCGGCTGCCCGCGGCCATCCCGCGGCTCGCGGCGGTGCTCTACGAGGTCCAGGCCGGCACCTACACGGTGGCCGACTCGCCCACGCTCTATCCGCTGCGGACGCGCGGCGTCGAGGAGGCCGCGGTCTGGATTGCCGGGGTGGACGCGGACTACGCGGCGCTCGAGCCGCTGCTGGCCGGGACGCGCGTGCCGCCCCAGTACGCCGTGGCGTTCGCGCTGATCTTCCTCGACCGGGCCGGCATCGACGTCACGCGGCGCCGGGTGTGGAACGACCGCGCGGAGGTGTTCGGCCGGCTCCGCGACCAGGGCCTGCGCGTCTGGTACGAGCTGCAGACGCGCGGGCGCTGAAGCCGCTCACCGCCCGTTGGACGCGGCGCCGTTGCGCTCGAGCTCGCCGGTGTCCGTGAACAGCGTCAGCGCCACGCCGTCCCAGCGGCCGTTGCCTGCCGGGCTGCCGTCCGCCTCGGCGCCGAGCGGCATCGTGCCGGTCAGCTCCGCCGAGCGCCGGAAGGTGCGCGTCAGGAAGTTGTGCACCAGCGCCGCGCGCGCGCTCGCCGCCAGGTACTGCTCGCCCGCGTTGCCCTCGGTGGCGTAACCCTCGACCACGAGCGGGCTGTTGCGCGGGTACTGCAGCAGCTCCCCCATCGCCTCCTCGATGCGGCGCTCCGCCCCCGCGCTCAGCTCGGCGGGACTGTTGGCTTCGAACAGCACGTCCGCGTCCAGCCAGATCCTGAGCGGCGTGTAGCGGTCGTCGCGCAGCAGCACGCGGTAATCGTCCACGGTGAGCTCGTCGAGGTTGTAGAAGCCGCGTTCCGAGAAGAAGCCGCGAAACAGCCAGTTGCGCTTCATCGCCTCGGTGTTCTCGGCCAGGTCCGCCATGGCGTTGCGGGCGTAGGTCACGGCGTCGCCCGCGTCGACCAACAACCGCTGCGCGGCGCTCTCGGGCGCCTGCAGTCCGGCGACGAGCTCCTCGACGTGCTCGGCGCTTTCGCGCACCGCCTGCATCGTGGCCGCGGTCTCGCCCGCGATCTCCGCCATCTGCGTGTACAGCTCGTCGTCGGTCAGCAGCTTGCCGGCGGTTCCTTCGCCGGCCACCACGCCGTCCATGACGTCCTGCACGGCCGTCATGGCGCCGCGGGCGGCGTCCATGAACAGGGCGCTGGTGGTGGTCACCTCGCGGACGTCGTTGCCGACGCCGTCGATGAGCTGGATGGTGGACTCCACCGTCTGGCCGAGGCCGGTGAACGTCGCGGACACCTCCTCGCGCAGCGTGACGAACTCGGCGGCGACGGACCGGAACGTCTCGCGGCCCTCTTCGATGAGGTCCGCCACCGCCACCGCGTCAGCGCCGGCCAACGTGCCGCCGTCGGGGACCTCGGGCGCCGCCTCGCTGCCCGATCGGATCTGAATGAACACGGAGCCCAGCAGGCCGTCGGTCAGGATGGCGGCCACCGAGTCGGTGCGCACCAGCGAGTGCAGGTCCTCCCGTATCCGCATGCGGACCATGAACCGCCCGCCGGGCGCACGCGGGATGGTGATGTCGATGACCTCGCCCGCCGGCAACCCGGCCAGGCGGACGTTGGTGCCGATCTGCACGCCGCTGACGTTGCCGAAATCAGCCTCCACCTCGAACTGCTCGGCGAACAGCAGCCGCCGATCGCCGATCATGAACAAACCGACCGCGAACACCAGCAGTCCGCCGACCACGAACGTGCCGACCAGCGCCAGGCGTGGGGAACCCATCGTCAACCTCCGTCCATTCCGTCCGTTCCGTCGCCGGATGCGGACCCTGCGCGTGCCGGCGGCCGGCCGCGCCGTCGTCAGCCGCCCGCGTCCGACTGCATGAACCGCCGCACCAGCTCGTGCTCGCTCCGCTCGAGGTCGGCGACGGTCCCGCGCGCCAGCACGCGGCCCTGGTGCAGGAACAGCAGCGTGTCGCCAATGCGCCGCGCGCTCGGGATGTTGTGCGTCACGACGATCAGCGTCGTGCCGCGCTCCTCCTTGACCCGCACCAGCAGGTCGTCGATCTCCACGGAAGTCACCGGGTCGAGGCCCGCGCTCGGCTCGTCGACCAGCAGCACCGCCGGGTCGAGCGCCATCGCGCGCGCCAGGCCGGCGCGCTTGCGCATGCCGCCCGACAGCGCGGCCGGCATCAGCTCCACGGCGTGCGCGAGCCCCACGGCCGCCAGCTTCTCCCCGACCCGCGCACGGATCTCGTCATCGGCGAGCTCCGTGTGGCGGCGCAGCGGAAACGCCACGTTCTCGCCCACCGTGATGGAGTCGAACAGCGCGGCGTTCTGGAACAGGAAGCCGATATGACGGCGGATGATCGCCATGGCCGGCGCCGACAGCCCCGTGATCTCGTCGTCGCCCAGGAACACCCGGCCCGCGTCCGGCTGCAGCAGCCCGACGATGTGGCGCAGGAGCACGCTCTTGCCGGTGCCGCTGCGGCCGAGCACGACCGTCGCCTCGCCGCGCGGGATGGCCAGCGACACGTCGTCGAGCACGCGGAACACGCCGAACGCCTTCGAGACGCCCTCGAGCCGGATGGCCGCCACGCCGGCCTCGCCCTCGGCCATTCAGGCGCTCTCCGGGAACATGAAGAAGATCAGCCGGACCAGCACGACGTTGGCCGTGATGAGCAGGATCGACGACGCCACCACGCTGCGCGTCGCCGCCTGGCCGACGCCCTGCGTTCCGCCCCCCGTGTGGATGCCGAGGTACGAGGCGGTGATGGCGATGATGAAGCCGAAGACCATCGTCTTGAGGGTGCCCGGAAGGTAGTCGGCGAACTGGACGACCGAGAAAGCCGAGCGGAAGTAGGTCCCGAACCCCATGCCCGAAATGGCCGTCTCCGCCATCCAGCCGCCGATGATGCCGGTGAAGTTCATGACCGTGGTCAGGATGGGCATCGCCAGCATGCAGGCGACCATCCGCGTGACGACCAGGAACTTGAACGAGTCGACTGCCACCGCCTCGAGCGCGTCGATCTGCTCGGTGACCTTCATGGCCCCCAGCTCGGCGCCGATCCCGGCGCCCACCCGCCCGGACACCAGCAGCCCGACCACGAGCGGACCGGTCTCGCGCACCAGCGCCAGCATGAGCGCCGCCGGAACCAGCGCCTCGGCACCGAAGCGCTCCAGCGAGGCGCGCGTATGCATCGACAGCACAATGCCGACCGCGAAGCCGGACACCGCGATCAGCGGCAGCGAGCGCCAGCCGATCTCGTACAGCTGGCGTGCGGTCTCCTTGATCTCGAAGGGCGGCCGGAACATCTCGCGGAGCGCCCGCCCCGCGAACACGACGGCGTATCCCGCGCCGGCCAGGGGTGTCACGACGAACGTGCGCGCGAAGCCGGGCATCTGCTCAGGTCCTCCGTCGTGGATGCATGGCCGGCGAGCGCCGGCGCCGCCGGACTAGAAGATCCAATACGCCGCCCCGACGCTCAGGACCACCGCGTTCGCGCGCAGCCGGTGCGTGGCGACCGCGGTGTCGCTCGCGAACGTCACCGCGGGGCGGGCGAACAGGTAGCCGCCGAACACGTTGATGCCGAACCGCGGCGCCACGTCGTACCAGAGCGACGCGCCCGGGCGCCAGACGAAGCTGTTACCCACGGCCACGGCCCGGCCGGCGCCGGCCACCCCCGTCTCGACGTCGAGGCTGTTGAACGAGTAGCCTCCCACGAGCGATACGCCGGCCGCGAACCGGCCCCGGACGATGCCGTACTCGGCGCCGGCCATCACCGGCCGGAGCTGCACGGCGGCGAGCCCCGGACGGCCGCTCGGGCTGGTCTCGATCTCCGTGTCCGTCCAGTTGAACGCGACGGTCGGCCCGAGCCCGTTGCGGGGCCGCAGCCGCAGCAACGGCCCGATGCTGAGGGCGTGGCCCAGGCCGTCGCCCGACGGGTTGGTGCGCCGCACCGAGATGCCGGCCCCGATGAGGCGGACCGGTCCCTCTTCGGGCCGCGGCGCCAGCGCAGGCAGCGTCGGCTCCCCGCGCTCGACCGTCAGCTCGGGCTCGCCGATCTCCAGCTCAGACACCGCGCGCGCGACCCCCGCCACCCCGCGCGCAACCGCCAGGGCACGCTCGATCTGGGCCTCCTCCACCACGGTTCCGTGGAGCGTCACCACGCCGCCGCTGGCCTGCACGTCGATGGGCAGGGTGCCCAGCTCGAGGTCGTTGACCAGCGCCGTCTTGACGCGCACCGCCGTCTGCGCGTCGGCCACCGCGTTCCCCCCGGCCGGCGGCCCGGAGCGCGCTGCACAGCCCGCCGTCACCGTGGCCAGAACCAGGACCACCAGCAGCACCGCCGCGCCGGATGCACCGCCAGCGCGCCCCCGCCAGCGCACACCCCGCGCAGGCAGGCAACCGAACGGGAGACCGTCGGGCAAGGACATGATCGTCAGGACGTGTCGCATACAGGCCAGCGGCGCTACCACGGCTCGGAACCAACACCTCAATCGACGCGAGCACACATGATAAGCGCGGGCGGCACGCATCCCAAGCCCGATTCACCGCAGACGGTGCCTTTGGCGCGACCGGTTCCGTCGCGGCCGGCGTGATACGCTGGGGCCGATAGATGCCCGGAAACAACCGGCGGCCGCACCTGGGAGGACGACCATGGACAAGAAGACCATGGAGAGGACATCGAGGATCGGCGGACTAGTTGTCGGCATCCTGCTGCTCGCGGTCTTCACGCTGCAGTCGGGAGGTTTCGAGCCTGAGTACCTGGATCCCCGAGGTGAGGAGTTCGCGCGCAACAACCGGATTGCCAAGCCCGGACTGTGGCTGACCGGGGAAGTCGTCCAGGAAGTGGTGACGGACTGGGATTTCGTCAACCACCTCAGCGATCCGGAGCGCGGCAACACCGTCATGCTGGAGACCCGCACCTGGTACGGCATCCCCCACTCGGTGACGATCGGCATCGTCGGCCGCGGCGACAAGCTCTACATCCACGCGCATTCCGACGAGAACCGCATGCGGACGCCGTTCCCGAACGACAAGTTCTGGACCCAGAACGTCTCCCGCGACCCGCGCGTGCGCCTGAAGATCGAGGACAAGATCTACGAGGCGACCGTCGCGCTGATGACCGACCGCGACGAGGTCGCGGGGGTGATGGGAAGGGACCCGGTGTCGGTCGAGCGCGGCCCCGACGGACAGGAGCACGTCGAGTCGGTCATGCACTACTGGCGCGTGCACCAGCGCAACGTGCCCGACTACTCGGCCGACTCGCAGGGCGTCGCGTTCTGAGGCTGCGGCCGGCCGGCGGCCCGTACGCTGCCGGCCAACCGGCCGCGGCTGCTCAGCGGTAGTCCGCGGCGTCCAGCGAGAACCGCACCACCTCCCGGTCGTTGCGCTGCACGACGTGGCGGTTGGC
The DNA here is from genome assembly GCA_965222265.1 of Vicinamibacterales bacterium. Classification (GTDB taxonomy): domain Bacteria; phylum Acidobacteriota; class Vicinamibacteria; order Vicinamibacterales; family UBA8438; genus JAAXGX01. The sequence continues at coordinate 432,987 of CBDCTP010000003.1, read as the reverse complement.
GAAGGCCGGATGCGACCAGTTGACCTGCCGATCGAAGAGACGCCGCGGCCCGTACCCGGCCCGGGACGTCGGCTCGAGCAGCAGCGTACGGTCCAGCTCCACGTAGCCCTCGGGAGTGAACCGCGCGATGATCAGGTAGCCGTCGTCGTTGCTGACGAAGTAGCGCTCGCCGTGCCGCACCATGTACGCGGTGCCCCAGCGCGCCTGAGCGGTCATCTCGCCGCTCATCCAGAGCCGCTCGCCGGTGCGGGCGCTGAGGCCGCGCAGCTCGCCGTAGCTCCCGACACCGTAGATTTGGTCGCCGCTGATGATCGGCGTCGTGAGCAGCGCGTGCAGGCCGTCGGTCTCGCCCGGCATCTCGCTGCGGCTGCCGCCCTTCCAGAGCATGGTGGCGCCCGGCCGGTCGGTGTCGAGCCGCATCATCAGCGAGCCGTTGTAGAACTGGCTCACCAGCAGGTAGTTGTCGTCCCTGACCGGCGTGGCGACGCTGATGCCCATGCTGACTTCCCACGGCTCCTCCCAGTACACCTCGCCGGTCGCCGGGTCGAGCGACGCCAGCGCCGCAGGGTGCCAGACGATGAGCTGGCGGACGCCGCCCGCCTCGTAGATGACGGGCTGGCCGTAGCCCATCTCGCCCACCACGTCGAGCGCGCGCCACAGCTCCTCCCCGGTGCGCTTGTCGAAGGCCACCACCAGCGCGTCCGGCTCGCCGCCGACGATGGCGATCAGCCGCTCGCCGTCGACCAGCGGGGCGCTCGAAACACCCCAGGTGGCGACGCTCGTGTCGTATTCGTCGATGTAGTCCCGCGTCCAGATGAGCTCGCCCGTTTCGACGTCGAGGCAGCGCAGCACCCCGGTCGCGCCGACCACGTACACGCGGTCGCCGTCCACCGTCGGCGTCGCGCGTGGGCCGATGGCGTAGGACGCCTGCAGCATCCGGTACGACGTGCCCCACTCGTGCGTCCAGAGCTCGGCGCCGGTCTCCTCGTCGAGGGCCACGAGGCGCTCGGTCCCGTCCAGCGTGCGCGACTCCGGATCCTCCTGCCAATCGAGCACGAACACCCGGCCGCCGGCCACCGCGGGCCCTGCGAAGCCGGATCGGATCGGCGCACGCCACGTCGCCTGCAGGCCCGCATCCGGAAAGCCGTCGACGATGCCGGTCTCCTGCCACACCGCGGACCGGCCCGCGCCGCGCCACTCCGGCCAGTCCTCGGCGCCGACCGCCCGCACACCCCAGACCACGGTCGCGATGACGAACGCGACAACCGCGGATTGGCACCCACTCCGGCCCGACCGCTGCATCATCTCCATGCTCCCCTCTCCACTGCGCTTCGCGTTTACCGCTTCAACCGGAGCATTGTAATCCGTCCGCACGCGCCGGCTCCACCGGCGGGGCGGCCGGCCGCGATCGTGTGCCATCATCGCGGGCAACTGCGGCAGGCTGCCAGGCGCACGCCGCGTGCGAATGGTCACGGCGACCGGTGCGTCCAGACGAGTGGCGAGGAGGGGTGAGCCCATGCAACCATGGCGCCTGAGCGCGATCCAGGCCCCAGTCGTTCTCGCCCCGGTCGCGGCTCTGGCCGTTCTTGCTCTGCTCCCGGGTGTGGCCACGCCCGGGGCGTCCGGCGCCCAGGACGAGAGCGACAACGAGCTCGACCGCTTCATGGAGCGGGTACTGGCACAGCGGGAGCGGAACGCGGCGGCTCGGCTGCAGTACGTCCTCGACGAGGAGTCGCGCATTCGCCTCACCGGACCGGGCGGCGATGTGCTCTGGGGGTTCCGCGGCGAATACACCTGGTACGAACGCGACGGGCTCTTCGTCCGCAGCCCGACCCGCATTGACGGCGTCACGATCGACGAGGCGAGCCGGCGCGATTACGAAGCCGAGTGGCTGGAGCGCGAGCAGAGGCGCCAGGAGGAACGGCGGTCGCCGACCCCGGTGTCGCAGGCCGCCGGGCGTGACGGCGCTCCGCTGTCGCCCTCGGATCCTGCCTGGGTCGGTATCGAGCCCCGTTTCGTTTCCGACTCGTACTTCCTCGAGTTCGAGTTCGAGCCGGGGAACTACTACCTGGTCGGCCGCGAGACCCTGGACGGACACGATGTCCTCCGCATCGAGTACTACCCGGAGCAGCTCTTCACCGAGCCTGACGATGACGATCCCGCCACCAATGCGGAGCGGGCACGCGACCGCGAAGCGGCGGCCCTGGACAAGACCAGTCTGGTGACCCTCTGGGTCGATCCGGTCCAGCACCAGATCGTCCGCTACACGTTCGACAACGTCGGCTTCGATTTCCTGCCGGGGCGCTGGCTGTTCCGGCTCGATGACCTGACGGTGTCGATGACGATGCGGCAGCCGTTCGAAGGGATCTGGCTCCCGGAGCGGATCGACATGCGCGCCGCCGTGTCGCTGGCGATTGGCGCCTTCGAGCTGAGTGGCACGCGCGCGTACACCAACTATCGCGAGGCCACAACGGGCGGTCGCATTCGCGCCATCGGCCCGGATCTGCCCCGATGATTGCACGGCGGATCGTGCGTCGCGCTTCCGCCATGGCGCTTGCGGCAGCGACGGTCGCGCTGACCGCACTCGACGCGTACGGCCAACCGGTCGCGTCGGAGACGGTGGTCGATATCCGCGTTCACGGCAATCACACCACCCGGGATGACGACGTCGTGGCGGTGGCCGGCGTTGCGGTCGGCGACGTCGTGGACCCTGACGTGGTGGACGCCGTCACGCGACGACTGGAAGCGAGCGGTCGTTTCGAGACGGTCGAGGTCCGCAAGCGTTATCGCTCGTTGACGGCAACGGACCGGATCGCACTCGTGATCGTGGTCCGGGAACGGCCTCGGGCGTCAATCGCGAACCCCGTGGTCCGCGCGCTCGCCGGGATTCCCCGGCAGTCGATGTTCCTGCCGATCGTGCGGTACCACGAAGGCTACGGGATGTCCTACGGCGCCCGGTTCAGCCTCGTCGACCTGCTTGGCGAGGGGAGTCGGCTCTCGGCGCCGATAACCTGGGGTGGCGACCGGCGCGTAGGACTCGAAGCGGAGCGGCCCATTGCCGGCGTCGTGGTCGACCGCGTGCGGGCGGGCGGCTCGTACGGGCGCCGCGTCCATCCTTACTTCGGCGTCGACGACCGGCGGACGCGATACTGGGCCGGGACGGATCGTGAGCTCGCGCCGGGTCTTCGCCTGGGGGCGGAGGCGGCACGGGAGGAGGTGCGGTTTCGTGCACGGGCGGATCGTCTCACGCGACTGACGGTCGGCCTGGAGTACGGCGGCCTCTCGCCTGGCGCCTTCCCCCGCGACGACGTGCGAGTGAGCGCCGCGCTCGAGCGGATGGCGGTTGCCGGCCAGCCGGCGGCTATCGTCCGACCCCGGATCGACGCGCAGGCGTTCAAGGGAGTCGGCGGCCAGGCCGTGCTCGCGGCGCGCGTCCTCTTCGAGGGCGCCTCTGCGGCGCTGCCGCCCTACGAGCGGCAACAATATACTTGACTAACCCGCCACAGCGCAATACCCTGATCCTGCCAGATGAATCGCATGCGGCCCGACACCGGGTCGCCTGCTGAATGCAATACCGCCTTCCCTGGCGGGAACAGGCAGGGATCCGCACAAGACGCGTGCGATTCGTCTGGCAACCGGCCCGGTGACCAATTCCGGCCGCCGGGGGCCTTCTAACCAGGGGGTGTCGCATGGCGTTCGTCGGCTTCGTCGTCCTGGTCGCTGCACTCGGTATGCTCTTCTGGGGCCTGTTCGGCCTCATCAACCCGAAGCACTTCAAGCTGCCCAGCCGACTTCGCGCGCTGGCGCTAGCGTTGGGCGCCTTTCCCCTGGCTATCGTCGGCATGGGAATCGTCGCCTCCAACGCCGAGACGCCAGCGGAGCGGCAGGCGGCAGAGGCTCAAGAACGCGAGCAGGCCACGCCAGCGGAGATCACGAGCCTCAGCACGGCTGGCGATCAGGTGGAGCACCTTGTCAGCCTGGAGCATCGGCGTATCTGCCTGGATGTTGGAGGATCTCATGTCGTCGAGGCTGGCAGCGACGATCTCGACGCCGCCGCGACGGGGATCCTCTCTCTGGAGGATGGCAGTGAGGAGGGTGCATTCGTGGCCCTTGCCATGGCGACAGGTGGCTGGCCAGAGATCGCACGCAGCGAGCCGGTCGATCTGCATGCGGGGGAGCCGTGCTATCGGTTGTCGGCCGACACCGGCATCCGCGGCGCGGTCGCACGCGTTCGATTGATCCGGCTGAACTGAATAACGGCGGAAACCGTGTATTCTCCTGTGTGGAGGCGAGTTGGCTGCTCGTCTCCACGCGAGGGAGAATTGGACATGGATTCAGATCTACAGGAGGCATTCGCCGCGATCTCCGCGCGGTTCGACCACCTCGAAACAGGGATCAACGCGCGGTTCGATAGGGTCGACAGACGCTTGGATCGGATCGAAAACCGACTCGACAGGATCGACGGGCGCTTGGATCGAATCGAAGACAAGGTCGATGACATCGAGCCGCGCGTTGATGGCGTGAGCGCACGGATACAGGCAGGGGGTGTGCGATGAAGCAGCCGGAATGTCGTGAAGGAGAGGAAGCGGCCGACACGTTCACGGCCGCTCTGCGTTCGATCTTCTCGCTGCCGGCGGAGCGCGCGGCGAAGGTCCGCACGGCCGCAGCGCGGAGTAGAATTGAGCGCCATGAAGCGCGACATGAGGTTGATTCATCTGATCCTGCTCTCGCTGGAGAAACGTCCGCAGCCTTGGGAGCTGGCGCACGCAATCGTGAGCGATCTTCCCGACGTATCTGACGAGCTTGTGCGGTACCACCTGGATCTGTGCCAGCAGGCCGGATTTGTCAACTCCAGGAGATCACAGACCGAGTACCAGCTCGCGTGGGCGGGGCACGAAAAGCTGGCCGAGTTGAAGGACAGCAAGCCCTAGGCGGTCGCCGGCTTCGGACCGCGCCCCAGCTTCCCGGTCAGGTTCCGGTAGCCGAGCTGGCGACCGACAACCTGCCGAATCGCGCGGGTGAAGCGGTCAGGGTCGTTGCCGTGGCGCTCGTTGAAGCGGTACGCCTGTTCGTCCAGGTAGCGGAACAGGTGGAAGGGCTCGACGCTCACGTAGGTGCCCCGTAGCGCCCGCTTCAGGAGGCTCCAGAAGTTCTCCAGGCCGTTGGTGTGGATCCGGCCGTCCACGTAGCGCACGGCGTGATTGACGGCGCCGTGCGCGTAATCCCGCTCCAGCCCGTCGTAGGACGCCAGCGCATCCGAGTAGAGCGCCGAGCCGGCCGCGACGTGCTTCTTGACTTCGCGCTGCAGGGTCCGCTTCTTGCGGTTCTTCACGACGGTGGTTCGCACCATGCCGCCGCGCTCCAGGATGCCGAGCACGGCGGTCTTGTCGGACGGGCCGCGCGCGGTGATCCGGCGGCGGCGCACGTCGGCGTGCATGTTGCGCGCCTTGCCGCCGATGAAAGTCTCGTCGACCTCGACCTCTCCCATGAGCTTCTCGAAGCTGCCGGCGTGCAGGGCGAGCCGGATCCGGTGTCCCATGAACCACGCGGTTTTCTGAGTCACCCCGAGCGCCCGGGCGATCTCGTAGCTCGACACGCCATTCTTGCAGTTGACGATCAGCCAGACGGCCGGCAGCCACTTGTCCAGGCCAAGTGGGGAATCCTCGAAGATCGTCCCGGTCTTGAGGCTGAACTGCTGGAGCGGATGCTTCACGCGGCACTTCCAGCGGCGCTGGCTTGCCAGGTAGTACGGCCGGTCGGCGCCGCACGTCGGACACGTCACGCCGCTAGGCCAGCGGAGCGACACCAGGAAGTCACGGCAGTGGTCGAAGGATGCGAAAAACACGATGGCTTCCCGGAGGGTCTTCGGTGCGTCCATAGGTAGATCCTACCGGGACATCATTGGTTAGTCAAGTATATTGTTACCCATGGTAGGTCTCGAACCGGGTCGGATAAAAGCGGCACAGTGCTGGCAGGAGCTGCCGCTTGCCGCCGGCCCACTTCAGGAACGGGCGCAACGGTCGACCTCGCGGGGCGATGCGCCGGCGCGCAGCATCGCTTGGCGACGGTGCAGCACGGGAACGAGGCGTCACACCACCGATTCGTTGCGAGGCCGCATCCATCGGGGTCGGGCTGGAAGGAACGGAACGGCGGAATCGTAGCACACGGCGGCCCGCCGCCATCCTGCAGGACGTTCGCGAACATCCGTGACACGTGGTCCTCGCCCAGGTGGGTGATCAGGAGCCTTCCGCCCAGCAACGACGGGGCGCCGATCATGACGTCGACCTGCGGCCACTCCGGCTCGAGGCTGTCCGGCGTCAGGATCGCGTCGCAGCACTCGATCGCGTCGCGCACCACGTGGGACGCGGCAGTGATCGAGACGCTCCAGCGGGTGGTCGCGGCCCCTCCTCTGTGGAGACTCGGAGAGCGCCATGACCACTCGCTTCATTCGAGCGGTTCTGCACACAGATCGCGACACTACCCTCCGTTCAAGCATCCGGATCAATTTCAGCGACCGTGCCGGCGTCGCGATCCGTTACCGACTCACCCTCCGGGCCCCGCAGCCACTCGTCCAGCTTCGACCACCGGCGGCGCCCCGCGACGTTCCGGACCGCGATGGCCACCGCCTTCTTCTGCCCCACGAGCACCACCAGCCGCTTGCCCCGGGTCACCCCGGTGTAGAGCAGGTTCCGCCGCAGCATCGCGTAGTGTTGCGTCAGCACCGGGATGACCACGGCCGGATACTCCGAGCCCTGGCTCTTGTGCACGGTCGCGGCGTAGGCGGGCACCAGCGTGTCCAGCTCGCCCAGGCCGTAGACGTGCTCGCGCCCGTCGAAGCGCGCGGTCAGCTCCCCGGCGTCGGGATCGACATCGGCAACCTGCCCAATATCGCCGTTGTAGACCTCCTTGTCGTAGTCGTTCTCGATCTGCATCACCTTGTCGCCCGGGGCGAACGTCCAGCCGAAGCGTTCGACCTTGCGCTCCACGGCTGGGTTGAGGGCGGCCTGCAGCTCGATGTTGAGCGAGCGGGCGCCGGCGCCGCCCCGGTTCATCGGGCACAGAACCTGGATGTCGCGGACGGCGTCGAGGCCGAAGCGCTGCGGGATCCGCGTCTTCACCAGATCGACGATGCGGGCGGCGGCGGTTTCCGGGTCCTCGGCCGGCACGAAGTAGAAGTCGCTGTCGCCGTCCGGCCGGGAGAGATCGGGGATCGCGCCCCGGTTGATCCCGTGCGCGCTGGTCACGATCCGGCTCCGCGCCGCCTGGCGGAAGACCTCGGTGAGCCGCACCACCGGGACGGCGCCGGAGGCGATGACGTCGGCCAGCACCTGACCGGGCCCCACCGAGGGCAGTTGATCGACGTCGCCCACGATCAGCACGGCCGCCTCGTCGGGCACCGCCGCGAGCAGCGCCCTCATCAGCATGACGTCCACCATCGAGGCCTCGTCGACCACCAGCAGGCCGCAGTCGAGCGGATGGTCCGCATCGCGTCTGAAGCCGCCGGTCCGCGGATCGACCTCGAGCAGCCGGTGGATGGTCCGCGCCTCCAGGCCGGTAGCCTCGCTCATCCGCCGGGCGGCGCGGCCGGTCGGCGCGCACAGCACGAGCTCGACGCCCTTGGCGGCCAGGATGCGCAGGATGGCGTCGACGATCGTCGTCTTGCCCACGCCGGGCCCGCCGGTGATGACGACGGCCTTGGACGTGAGCGCCAGCCGCACCGCCTGGGCCTGGCCCGGCGCAAGCGACAGGCTGGTCTTCCTCGCGACCCAGGGCAAGGCCCTTTCCACGTCGATGGCCGGCCACGGGAGGCTGCCGGCCGCGATGCGCAGGAGCCGCTCGGCGATGGCCCGCTCGGCCCTGTACAACGCCCCGAGGAACACGCACGGCGTGTTCGTCACCGTGTCAGCGACGACCGTGCCCTCGGCCAGCTCCAGCTCCAGCGCGGTCCGGATCACGTCGTCGGGCACGTCGAGCAGACGTGCCGCCAGCGGCCCCAGCTCCGCGGCCGGCAGGCCGCAGTGGCCCTCGTCCATCGCCTCGGTCAACGCATAGCCGATACCGGCCCGCACCCGGATCAACGCCGTCTTCGCGATGCCCAGCTTCATCGCGATGGCATCGGCCGTCTTGAACCCGATGCCGCGAATGTCGCGCGCCAGACGGTACGGGTTCTCCGTCATGACCTCGACGGCGTCGGCCCCGTAGGTCTTGAAGATGCGCACCGCCCGCGCCGTGCCCACGCCGTGGCTGTGCAGGAAGACCATGATCTCGCGCACGACCTTCTGCTCGGCCCAGGCGTCGGTGATGCGCCCGGCCCGCACCCGGCCGATGCCGCTGACCTCGCGCAGCCGCTCGGGCGCCGCCTCGATGACGTCGAACACCTCCTCGCCGAACGCCCGGACCAGCTTGCGGGCGTAGACCGGGCCGATGCCCCGGATCATGCCCGAGCCCAGATACTTCTCGATGCCCTCGCTGGACGACGGCGCGGAGCTGCGCAGGAAGCGCGCCCTGAACTGCTGGCCGTGGGTGCGGTCGTGAACCCACTCCCCGGAGGCCGTGATCCATTCCCCGGCCGCGACCGTGGCGGCGTGGCCCACGACCGTGACCAGATCGCGATGGCCCCGCGCCTTGACCCTCAGGACGCAGAACCCGTTGTCGGCGTTGTGGAAGGTGACGCGCTCGACCGGACCGGCCAGGACCTCCCGGTCAGTCGATCCCCGCTGCCGGTCGTCGCGCGTTTTCATGATGTCCCGAGCGCGGGAATGGTCAGCTTGCGTGCCTCCGGCTCGAAGCAGCACGTCGTGGCCGACGGGTCGGCTAGGTCAGCGGTTTCAGCGTCAAGTGGCCGCCCTTCTGCGCGGCGAAGACTGCCATCTCCACGTCTCTGGCGCGCCAAGTTCGCCCTGTACCCTGGGTGAGAATCGCTGCGGTGAATTGGCACCAAGCGATCCACGATTCGACGAACCGCCAGTGGCTTTCCCGGAGAACGCTTCCTGGCCGCAACTCTGGCGCGCATTCGAGGTCGGGACCCCCAACACCGGAGTAGCGGTGAGCGCTGCCGTTCTGTCTTGCCCATCGCGTAACCTGGGTATCCACCATCGGGAACCGCTCCGGACAGATGAACGCGGGGAACGTGGCGGCGGTTGCCACTACAGGTTGGGTGAACAGCTTGCATCGGAACGCCCTGAACGACTCGAGACTGGGATTCGCCACGTAACCCGCACAGGACGACCAGAGATCGGCGGGAGCAGCATCTGAAGCGAGCAACGCACCAGCCCTCTTCGCAGCGCGGCCCGTACCGCCAGAGACGAGCTTCCAGAATACGACCTCGCCCCACGCCTGCAGATGCTCGGAAGCCTGTGCTCGGAAGCCGGCCTCGAAGCTCATCGTCTGGGCCCGATTGCCCGGAACGATTCTCAGGCCGAACCAACCGGGGTGCTCTTGCGCGTCCCGAAAATCGGCTAGGTCAACCGGGTACCGGTACGAGTCAAGCGCGCTCTCCCACGTCTCGGCGTCTATTCCGTGTTCGCCGGCCGTTGGCCGAAAGGCCCCGTCGGCCGCTTGACCGACCACGTAACAGGCCGCCCCGTCGAATGCTCCACCGACCGCCCCTCCTACGAGCGGTACGAGCTTCGCAAGGTTCACAACGCCCCTCTCGCCGAACTTGGTCAGTAGCCTGAAACCGACCCGCTTGTTGATCTCGATCAAGACCCGCCCGGGGATCATCTTCAGCCCCTCGATCGCAACCTTCCCGCCGAGCGTGACGCCCGCCTGCTTCACCACGTCCTCCATTGCGGTCCCGATCATGCAAAGCAGGATGGTGGTCCGTACCTGATCGTCCTTGGGGTCATGCCCGTAGATCTCGGCGATCGCTGCCACCATGGGCGCCTGGATCGCAAGGGATGCCGCCAAGGAGCCGGGAATCGCCACCGGCAACGCCAGCACCCCTCCAAGTCCAGTCGCGAACCCAACTGCACTGTTCTTGGCTACAGCCCACTTGATCAGCGCCTGTACCCGTTCGGCGTCGTTCGCATACGGCTGGCGCTTGTAGTCGTTGGCTAGGTCGGAAGCAGAGGGTAACGGCCCGATTCCATCCAGCGCCTGATCCAGAATCCAGCGGACCAGATCCTGCGCGACTGTCTCAAGCTTTGTTGAATCCGCTGATGTCATCATGACAGCGTGATGATAGTCGCTTGTTGACCACCGTCCCGACCTTGAGCCTGTACGGCCATTGTCGTCGCTTCTTCGAAGAGCATCCGTGATCGCGCAGCCTGCTTTGCGGTACAGGCGAGCGTCCGTGAGGTGGCATCGTCCCCGGCGATCGAGAACGAGTCGTGCTACCGGGAGAGCGCAGCGTCGAGCGACATCAGGATGCAGTTCGACGGTGATCTCATGCGACTCTTCGGCACCGAGTGGACGCATGCCGAGCGAGCCGCCTCGCCCGCCGGTGCGGACGTATCGCAAAGGGCACGCAGATGCGCGATGCCGGTTGGGACCAGCCTCTTGGTCGATCCGCCGAGCGCTACGGGCGTCCGGTGCAATCCAGTCCGAAATGGTGGGTAAAATGTGGGGGAGCGGGTGCCGATCGACTCGTTAGTGCTTGTTGGCTAATAGTTTACAGGGATTAGGTGGCGGAGAGGGTGGGATTCGAACCCACGTGCCGGTTTCCCGACAAGACGCTTTCGAGGCGCCCCCGTTACGACCACTTCGGTACCTCTCCGCGAACGAACCGTCGCCGACCCGGAACCGCTAGGAGCCTCCGCCGGCGACCGCCTCGCGGCGGCTGCCGGCGGAGCGCCGCTGGCGGAAGAACGCCTGCATGAGCTCGCGGCACTGGGCTTCGAGCACGCCGCCGACGATGTCCACCCGGTGGTTGAGCGCCGGATGGTCGAGCGCGCGCATCACCGACCGGACGGCCCCCGACCGCGGCTCGGACGCGCCGTAGACCAGCGTGGCGATCCGTGCGTGGACGAGCGCGCCGGCGCACATCAGGCAGGGCTCCACCGTGACGTACAGCGTAGCGCCGGTCAGGCGATAGTTGCCGACCGTGCGCGCGGCTTCGCGCAGGGCGACCAGCTCGGCGTGCGCCGTCGGGTCTGCCGACCGGATCGGCTGATTGAATCCCGAGCCGATCGGGCGGCCGTCGCGCACGACGACGGCGCCGACGGGCACTTCCCCCCCGTCGAGCCCCCGGCGAGCCTCGCCGCAGGCTGTCCGCATCCAGTGCGCGTGCTCGTCACCGGTCATGACGCCGTTGCCTACTCGGTAACTGGGGCTGGTCGACCGTGATCGCGATCCTGCCAGCCCTCGATACGACCCTCCAGGCGAGCGAGATGCTCGGCGAGGGCATCGACACGGCCGCTCACGCCTTGAAGCTCACGGCGCAGGGCGCTGATGTCGGCCCGCAGCCATGCGAACAGGCCGATCAGCAACGCCGGCGTGAGCCAGGGCGCGATGTCGGCCATACCGATTTCCATCTTATCACCCCGCCGGCGGGGGTCCCGCTGGCGAGCCAGGTGCGCGACCGCGTGCGCGCTACTGCCCGGGCGTGTCGTCGATCCAGATGCGGACGCTGCGGGTCGACTCGGTGACCTGGACGACCTCGCCGGGCGACGCGCTCAGGGCAGCGAGCCCGGCATCGATGTGCAGCGCGTCCTCGGCACCCGAGAGCAGGGCCTCCGCGACGGCGGCGGGGACACCGCCCTGCGCGGCGCGGTCGCCGTCCTCGACGTGCACCTCGAGCCGCGCGCCGAGCCGCGCCACGCGGACCAGGGCCCCTTCGTACTCGGCGGTGACGGGCTCACCCTCCCCGGCGGCCTGGAGCTGCTGCCACACGGCGCGCATGGCGCGCAGCGCCGGGAGGTACTCGTCGCCCAGCCGCAACTGGCCGTTCTCGATCACCGTGCCCTGCGCCTGCGCCATCTGCAGCAGCGCCCCGACGGCGGCGACGGGCAGGTGCAGGCCGCCGTCCTCGCCGCCCTCGTTCTCGATCTGCACGTGCAGCCACAACGGCGTCTGCGTGGTCTGGGCCGCCGGCATGGCCAGCGTCACGAGCAGGGCGGCGGCGGTGAGCGCTCGCGTCGCGAAGGGTGTGGTACGCATGGGACCCAACCTCAGTCGTCGCCGAGGGCGAACGTGAAGATGGCGTGGCCGGCGGCTATCGTCACCTGCTGCCGCCCGCCTGCCAAATAGGTGATCGGCGCGGCGACGATCTCGCCGCCCAGCCCCTTGTGCCACAGGTCCTCGCCGGTCTCGGCGTCGAGCGCGATGAAGTTGCCGGTGACGGTGCCGGCGAAGACGAGCTGGCCGGCGGTCGACATGACCCCCGACATCGACTTCGGCTGCACGCGGTGCTCCCAGACGCGGCGGCCGGTCTGCGGGTCGATGGCCCGCACGGCGCTGACGTAGGTGTCGATGGGCTCGTCGCGCGAGTAGCCGCCGCCGACGAACAGCTTGCCCGGCTCGTAGTCCACGTCGGCGGAGTAGAAGGTGGCCCCGCCGTCGTACGCCATCGTGTAGAACAGGCCGGTGTCGGGGCTGAACGACGGCGACCACCAGTTGGAGGCGCCGTTGACTTCCGGATAGACGAACCGGCCCTCCGGCGTCGGCTCCATGTCGGGCACGCGGATGGGCCGCCCGCTGTCGTCGATGCCCTGCGCCCACGTCTGCGTGGCGTACTCCCGCGCGAGCAGGAAGCGGCCGGTCTCGCGGTCGAGGGCGTAGAAGAAGCCGTTGCGGTTGGCGAACAGCATCAGCTTCTGCACGCTTCCGCCGACAACCATGTCGACCAGCACGGGGACCTGGCAGGCGTCCCAGTCGTGGACGTCGTGGGGCGTGAACTGGAAGTGCCACTCGATTGCGCCGGTGTCGGCGTCGATCGCGATGACGCTGTCCGAGTACAGGTTGTCGCCCGCGCGGGTCGCACCGTTCCAGTCGGGCCCGGGGTTGCCCACGCCCCAGTAGATCAGGTTGAGCTCCGGGTCGTAGGACCCGGTCATCCACGTGGAGGCGCCGCCCGTGCGCCAGGAATCACCGTCCCACGTCTCGTTGCCCGGCTCGCCCGGCCCCGGGATGGTGTAGGCGCGCCAGCGGCGCTCGCCCGTTGCGGCATCGTAGGCGTCCACCCAGCCGCGGATGCCGTACTCGCCGCCGCCGGTGCCGGTCACCACCATGTCCTTCACCACGAGCGGCGCCGCCGTCATGCTGTAGCCGGCCAGGTTGTCGGCAATCTGCCGGTCCCACAGCTTGGCGCCGGTCGCGGCGTCGAGGGCGACGAGACGCGCGTCGAGCGTGGTCATGTACAGCCGGTCGCCCAGCATGGCCACGCCGCGGCTCTGCTTGCTGCAGCACAGCGTCAGCGTGTCCGACAGGGCGTGCTGGTAGGTCCAGAACACGTGGCCGGTCGCCGCGTCGAGCGCGTACACCTCGTTGTCGGGCGTCGTCAGATACATGATGCCGTCGACGACGAGCGGCGAGGTCTGCACCTGGCCGAGGGTCGGCAGCTGGCGCACCCAGGCGAGCTCCAACCGGCCGACGTTGGCACGGTCGATCCGATCCAGGCGGCTGAACCGCTGGCTGTCGTACCGACCCGAGTACATCAGCCAGTTGCCGGGGTCTTCCGCGGCCTCCACGAGATGCTCGTAGGTTAGCCGGCCCTCCTGGGCGGCCGCCCCGGCGGCGAGCGCGGTCACGACGAGAAGTCCGGCGCAGACAGATCGCATGGTCAGCTTCATCTCCGTCGCAGGGAGGACAGGTACGCCACCAGGTCGTCGACCTCGCGGTTCGCGAGGCGGCCGGCGAAGCTCGGCATGAGCGACGCCGCGGGCCGCTCGATGGCCTCCAGGTCCACCTTCGAGAACGCGCGCAGCCGCCCCGCGGCGTCGAGCAGCAGGATCGTGTACGTGTCCTCGTTCCGCAGGACGCCCTCGGTGCGCGCGCCCTCCCTGTCGGTGACGCGCACCTGCCGGTAGTCCTCCTCGATGTCGCCCGCGGGATCCATGATCGAGGTACGCAGGTGCGCGGGCGCCCGGCTCCAGCCGATGGCGCTGAGGTCCGGACCCAGCCGCCCGCCCTCGCCGTCGACGAAGTGGCAGCGTCCGCAGTCGTGGCGCTGGTACAGCTCGCGGCCGTCCGCCGGATCGCCGGTGGTGGCCGCCGCCGCGGGGCGGCCGAGCGATCGCACGTAGGCGACGATCTGCCACATCTCCTTGTCGGACAGGCGGATCGACGGCATCCCGGTACCGGGAATGCCGTTCAGGATGTTCATGAAGATGGCGCGGTCGCTGTTGCCGTGGCGATAGACGCTGCGGGTCAGGTCGGGACCGCGGTCGCCGCGGCCGTCGGCGCCGTGGCAGCTCGCGCAGCGGGACTCGAAATGCGCCTGCCCGGCCGCGACGTCCTCCGCGCCGGCGAAGGGGTTGGTCTCCACCCCGCGCTGCGCGTCGATCGACCCGAGCGGGCGCTGCGCGGCCGCCGGCGCGAGGCCGGCGAGCAGCGCAGCCCACACGAGCGCAACCCGGATGCAGACGGTCGGCGTGCGTGGCGTCATGAGCGCAAGGTGCGGAAGCCTACATCACGTGCGGGGCGGCCGCGGCCGTCACCGCGCCGGGCGTATCGGTCCCGCGGCCGGCCGCTCCGTCGTGCCCAGCTCGTGGCCCCTCGCCTTCCAGTCGTTCAGCACACAGAATTCGCCCGCGTCGTAGCCCTGCGATCTGAAGAGCTCCGCAGCCCGGGAGCTCCGGCCTCCGGCGTTTCAAAAGAAGACGAGGCGCACGTCCTTGGGGATGTCGGGCATCCGCCCCTCGAGCTCGGCGACCGGGATGTGGACGGCGCCCGGAATCGAGCCGCTCTCGACCTCGTGGTCCTCGCGCACGTCGATCATCAGCACCTCGGCGCCGGCGTCGAGCTGCCGCTTCAGCTCGTCGACCTCCATCTGCTCCGACTGCGCCGCGGCGGTCGCCGCGAGCGCGAAGCCGAGCACGGCCAGCGCGGCGGTGAAACGATACCGTAACGGGTGCAGCGTCATCACAGACCTCCTCCCGGGCGCGCGGGACCATGGCGCGCCGCAGCATCAATCATGCGCGAAACCACATGCCGCGCGCCAGTTCATCCTCACTATACTTGGGGTATGCCGTCGAGCACGCCGACGCAGAGCCGGGGGGCTTCCTCGGCCGCGGTCGACGAGCCGCTGTCGCCCGACGCGCCGGTGCGCATCGAGGTCGCGATGCCGCGGGCGCTCTTCGACCGGCTCACGAGTCATGACGACGCGCCCCGCTGCCGCTACGACGAGCACGTGGGCATCGCGGAGTTCGTCGCCGAGCCCGGCTTCGCGCACGAGGGTCCGGCGGCGGAGATGGGCCTTCTGTTCGGACGCATTGCCGACGCGCTGGCCGCGGCCGGGCGCGAGGTGGCCTGGCAGCACGCCGGCGCGCTGCGCCTGCTCAGCGACGATGGCGCCTTCGAGGCCGACGCCAGCTTCTACCTCGCTCCCGGGGCGGAGCGCGCCGTGCGGCGGGTCGACGGCTACCTCGACGTGCGGGACGGCCTGCCCGCGCCGGATCTCGTCGTGGAGATCGACCGCAGCCGCCGGTCCCGGCACAAGCTCGGCCCGTACTTCCGGATGGGCGTCCGCGAGGTCTGGACGTCGCATCGCACCGACGGGGCCGCCATCTGGACCCCGGACGCGGGCGCGGCCGACGGATTCGCCGCCGCCACGGAGAGCCGGGTCTGCCCGGGCCTCACCTGCGAGGATCTCGCACGGCTCTGCGCCCGCGGTGAGCCGTCCGCCGACCGCACCCGCTTCTCCCGGCGCCTCGCCCGCCGCATCGCGGACCGGGTCGCACCCACGCTGCCGGCGACCGGCACAGCTCCCGCTAACTGATGGACGACGCCGGGCCGGCGGCGAGCGGCAGGGCGTCGAGGCCGCGCAGCACGATGCTGCTGCGGAATGCGGGACGCTCGGACAGCAGGCGCAGCGCGGGGTAGCGCTCCAATAGCGCCTCGATGGCGATGCGGCCCTCCAGGCGCGCCAGGGGGGCGCCGAGGCAGTAGTGGATGCCACGGCCGAACGCCACGTGGTTGACCTCGCCGCGGCGGACATCGAGCCGGTCCGGATCGTCGAACGCCGCCGGGTCGTGGTTGGCCGCCCCGTTCAGCAGCACCGCGTTGTCGCCGCGCCGCAGCGGAAAGCCGTTCACCTCGCAGTCCTCAAGCACCAGCCGCAGCGTCGCCTGCACCGGCGAGTCGTAGCGCAGCAGCTCCTCGACTGCCAGCGGGATCAATCCCGGATCGTCCCGCAGGGCGCGCATCTGCTCCGGGTGGCGCAGCAGGGCGAGCACGCCGTTGCCGATCAGGTTGGTGGTGGTCTCGTTGCCCGCCACCAGGAGCAGGCGCAGCATGCCCAGCATCTCGCGCTCGGTCAGCCTGTCCCCCGCCTCCTCCACGTGGACGAGCGCGCTGATGATGTCGTCGCGCGGCTCGACGCGCCGGTCCGCGATGATCGTCCGGAAGTACGCGTCGAGCGACCTGCTGGCCTGCTGCGCGATCTGCAGTTCGCGGGCGCTGACCGTCGGCTCGAGGATCCGGGCGCGCTGGTTCGACCATGCCTTGAATTGGGCCCGGTCTTCCGGCGGCACGCCCAGCATCTCGGCGATGACCATCACCGGCAGCGGGTTGGCCAGGGCCTCCATCAGGTCGAACCCGGCGGGGTCCGTGGCGTCGAGCAGCGTGCCCGCCATGCTCCGGATACGCGCCTCGAGGGCCGTGACTGCCCGGGGCGTGAACGCCTTGTTGACGAGCGATCGCAGCCGCGTGTGATCGGGCGGATCGAGAAAGAGGATGGTCGGCTCGGGCAGCGGCAGCGAGCGGCGGCGGCGGCGAAGCCGGGGGTCGCGCTTGCGCTGGTCGTTGGAGAAGCGCCGGAAGTCGCGCAGGACGGCGTCCACGTCGGCGTGGCGGCTGAACACCCAGGCGTCCAGAAGCCGGCTGCGGTGGACGGGGTCGCGCGCCCGCAACTCGGCATAGGCCGGGTACGGGTTGCGGGCCATGCGCGGCGAGAGCGGGTTGTAGGTGACGCCGCTGCGCCAGCGCTCGGGCACCAGCATGGCGCCGACGACCGCCCTCCGCAACGCCCGGCGCAGCAACGTCGCCAATCCCGTCTTCCGGCGCGCGCAAGCCCGCGGGGCCGGTCCGGGCCTCAGTTGCCGGCCCGGACGAACTTCTGGTTGCGCCGGCCGCCGGCCGTCTCGGCCAGATAGAGGTCGCCGTGCGAATCGACCACGATGGTGTGGACGAAGGTGAACTCGCCCGCCATGTGGCCGGAGCGGCCGAAGCTGCCCACGATGTCGCCGCTCTCGCGCTCCAGGATCCAGACCCGGTTGCTCCCGAGGTCGACCACGAACAGGTGCTGCTGCCCGGCGTCGCGCGACAGCTCGATGTCGGTGGCGCGCAGCGTGGCCTCGCCGTAGGCGGGCGGGTCGATCGGGATCGTGCGCAGCAGGTTGCCCTCGCGGTCGAAGACCTGCACGCGGTTCTGGCCGCGGTCGCAGGCGTAGACCAGCCCGTCGTTGCCCAGCACGACGCAGTGCGGGTGCCCCCCGCCCGCGGCGACGAACTGCCCGTCGCCGCTGCCCGCCGAGCCCCACTGCCGCAAGTAGTTGCCCTCGGCGTCGAAGACGACGATGCGGTGGTTGCCGTACCCGTCCGCGACGTAGATCGAGCCGCGCTCGCCGGTGACCGGATCGGGCTCGGGGTCGACCGCGATGTCGGCCGGGGCGTTCAGCAGGGTCTCGCTCGCGTTGTAGCCGGGCTCGCCGCACGACGGGTAGGGCGCGTTCGGGCGCAGCGTCGGCGGGCCGTCGCAGACTCCCTTCGTCCCTATCTGCAGCAGCATCTGCGAGCCGTCGTTCGACCACTTCTGGACGACGCCGTCGGAGTTGCCGGCAATCCAGATGTTGTCCATGTAGTCGACGAAGCAGCCGTGGATGCCGTGCGGCAGGACCGCGGCCGCTCCGGAGTCGGTCAGCGTCGGGTCGCCCCAGCTGTCGGCCACGTTCCCCTCGCGGTCGTAGATGACCACGGGCGGCGACGGGACACTCTGATCGCCCTCCTGGCTCAGCAGGCCGTTGGGCAGGAAGCCCCGGTTGACGGTGACGATCCGGTCGCGCGAGTCGACGCAGCTCGCCCCGACCATGCCGGTGACCCACTGCCGCTCCAGACCGTTCTCGTCGGTGACGACGGGCATCGGCCTGGGCCAGAAGGGATCGACCCGGTAGCTGGGCGCCGCGTCCTGCACGGGCGGCACCGCGAACGCGAGCACGCCGCCGACCAGGACCATGAGCAGACCGACCACGACGCGGGCAGATGGCTTTCTGGGCATAACGGCGCTATCTTACTCCCCAGCGAATCGCGCGCGCGCAGAATCGTCTCGGGAGGTCACGTGACAAAGCCCGCCGGCGCCTCGATCGTCCTTCTCGTGTGTGTCATCGGCGGCGGCGCGCTCGCCCAGGAGCAGCGGGTCGCCAGCCCGCCCGGACGCTCCGCCACCCAGGTCGGCGGCTCGTACGACGAGCGCGCGGGGTACGTCGGTGGCCGGTGGATCGAGATCCGCTACGGCAGGCCGATCAAGCGCGGCCGCGACCTGTTCGGCCCGGCCGACTACCGCGAGTTCCTGAACGACGGCGCCCCGCTCTGGCGCGCGGGCGCCAACCAGTCGACCCGGTTGCTGACCGAGCTGCCGCTCGTCTTCGGAGACCAGGCGCTGCCGCCCGGCGAGTACACCATCTTCATGGATCTGGCGACCGAGCCCTGGACGTTCGTCGTCTCCACCTGGCCGGCCCAGCAGGAATACGACTACGAGAACAAGGAGGCGCTCTTCGGCGCGTACTACTACACGCCGGACAGGGATGTCGTGCGCGTGCCGATGCGGCGGGAGACCGCGCCCCACTCCCACGACCAGCTCTCCTGGCAGTTTCTCGACATGACCGGCAGCGGCGGCCGGCTGGCGCTGTTCTGGGACACCGTCGTCGCGTCCGTGCCGTTCACCGTCGGCGAGTGACGGCGAACAGTCACGCCTCCAGCACGACGAGCACGTCGTCGAGCGCCTTGCGGCGCAGGTCCGGCACCTGCGCGTCCGGGGCCGGATAGCCGACCGGCATCAGCAGGCACGCCGTCTCGTTGTCCGGCCGGAGCAGGATGTCCCCGAGGAAGCCCATCGGGCTGGGAGTGTGCGTCAGCGCCACCAGCCCGGCGTGGTGCACCGCCGTCAGGAACAGGCCGGCCGCGATGCCGACCGACTCGGCCACGTAGTAGTGGCGGATGCGCTCGCCCGCCGGGCCGCGCCCGTAACTCTGCCGGAAGAGCACGACCAGCCAGGGCGCGATCTCGAGGAACGGCTTGTGCTCGTCGGTGCCCAGCGGCGCGAGCGCGCGGAGCCATTCGTCGGGCATGCGCCCGCCGTAATTGTGCCGCTCCTCGCGCTCGGCCGCGAGGCGTATCCGGCGCTTGATGTCCGGATCCGAGACGGCGACGAACGTCCACGGCTGGCGGTGCGCCCCCGACGGGGCGGTCGACGCCGCCCGGACGAGGTCCTCGATGACGGCCGCCGGCACCGGGTCGGGGCTGAAGTGGCGCACCGTGCGGCGCCGGTTCATGAGCTCGTGGAAGCGCCGCGCCCGCCGCGCGACCTCCGCGGGCGACGGCCTGTCGTACGACAACGGTATGAAGGTGGGTGTCATGGCGCCATCGCAGGTTGCACCGCCGGCCATCCGTAGGCGATCATCTTGCCATGCGGCGCGGCGCGGCGCGGCGCGGCAATGAGCAGGGAGGACACGATGCACTTGCGACATCTCGCGGCGTGGGCGGCGGTGCTGGCGATCATCGGCATGGGACCGGCCGCGGCCGGCCAGGAGCGCCCGGGCGAGGCCGGCGGCCTGCCCCGCACGCCGGACGGGCAGCCCGACATTCAGGGCATCTGGACCAACTTCGACAACACCCCGTTCGAGGCGCCCGACGACGCGGACGTGGAGCGCCTCGCGGCGCTCGCCCACTGGTTTCCCGGAACCAACGACCCGGACCGCTTGCGCAGTGCCGCCGCCCGGCCCAGGCACGTCGACCTCGACGAGCGGATCGGGTTCGCGGACGGCCCGCACGCCGCGCTCCGCAACGCGAGCCGGCGCTCGATGGTCGTCGATCCGCCGAGCGGACGGGTGCCGGTGCGCCCGGAAGCCGAGGCGACGCGCGACTACAACCTCGTGAACCTGACCGACTCCTGGCTGAACCACACGCCCTGGGAGCGGTGCATCACGCGCGGCGTGCCCGGCGGCATCTTCCCGCCCGGCTACGGCGCCGGCTACCAGATCCTGCAGTCGCCCGACCACGTCGTCATCTACTACGAGATGATTCACGAGGCCCGCATCATCCCGCTGGACGGCAGGCCGCACCTGCCGTCGGCCATCCGCCAGTGGAACGGCGACCCGCGCGGCCGCTGGGAGGGCAACACGCTGATCGTCGAGACCACGAACTACAACGACCAGGGCACGATCGGCACGAACATCGCCACGCGCGCCATCCGCGGCATCCCGCAGAGCGAGGCGCTGCACGTCATCGAGCGCTTCACGCTCAGCGACGTCGACACCATCGACTACGAGGTGACGATCGACGACGAGAACGCGTTCACGAGCGCCTGGAAGGTGGCGATGCCGCTGAACCGGGACCCCGCGTACCAGATCTTCGAGTACGCCTGTCACGAGGGCAACTACGGCCTGGTGAACAGCCTCAGCGCCGGCCGCGCCGAGGACGCGGCCGCACGCTAGGAATCTGCGCCGCAGAACGGTGCAGACTCCGCAAGGCGCGCACCGCGCGCCTCGGCGGGAGCGGCGCGGGGCGCAGGGGTCCCCGCAAGCGGACGCCGGGGGTTCGGGGCGCAGCCCCGTCTGATTGAAGCTTGGAGTTGCCTACTCCGGCGGTGAGGGCTGCCAGGCCGGGGTGCCCTCCTCCCAGCGGTTGTCGGTCAGCGCCCGCTGCTCCGAGCCGTCGGCCCGCATGACGAACAGCTCGCCGTAGGGCTGGGGGATGTCGGCCATCGGCGCCTCGTCCTTGAAGCCGTAGCGCGAGCTGCTGAACAGGATGTGCTCGCCATCGGCCGACCACGCCGGGTGCGAGTCGTTGCCCGGCGCGGTGGTGAGCCGGGCGAGCCCGGTGCCGTCGGGCCGAATCGTGTAGATGTCGAAGTCGTCGTCGGCCAGCCGGCTGAAGACGATCCGATCGCCCTGGGGCGACCAGAGCGGGAAGTTGTCGTAGCCCGTGGTCAGCGTGCGCACGGCCCCGTCCGCCAGGTTCACGATGCGCAGGCCGCCCGCCTTGTTGCTCCAGAAGCGATACACCACCGCGCTCCCGTCGGGCGCGAAGCTCGGGAAACCGGCGTTGCCCGCGCCGGTGGTCAGCACCCGCGCGTCGGAGCCGTCGGGGCGCACCAGCATGACCTGGGCCGGGCGCGTGCGGGCCAGGAAGTAGTTGCCGACGCCGAACACGATCCACTGCCCGTCGGCCGACCACTGCGGTGCGAGCGCCGAGCCTGCGGCGCGGAAGATGCGGCGCGGCTGCGTACCGTCCGTGTTCCAGAGCGCCAGCTGCGTCCGGTCGTCCGGGCGGCCCCGGCCGGTGCGCTCGCTCACCACGAGGTGCCGTCCGTCCGGCGACACGGCCGGGAAGCCGCTGGCGTAGACCAGCTCGTAGTGCGGGTCGCGGCCCGCCAGCGCCTCGCCGGGCGAGCGCGGCGCGGGAATCGTCGCGATCGGCCCCTGCTGGTAGACCATCCGCTGGCCGTCGGGCGACCAGGCAGGATTGCCGATATCGCCGGCGCTGCCGCTCTCGCCCGGGCTGAACATCAGCTTGGCGGTCGGCCCCGATTTCAGGAGGTAGCCGATGCGTTCCGGTCCCAGGAACTGCGGCGACAGCTTCAGGCCGCGGCCCGCCGCATGCTCCGTGCGGGCGCCGCTGGCGATGTCGACGGATACGATGCGCGAGTCGACGTTGGCCTGCAGCGGCAGCCAGCGCGCGTTGAACGTGTCGGCCACGTCCAGCTCGTAGAAGACGAGGCGCCGGCCGTCCGCCGACCACTTGGGCGAGCCGCCCAACTGCCCCGCCGCGGAGATCCTGCGCAGGCCGGCGCCGTCCGCGCCCACGACGTAGACGCTCGCCGGATGCACGTGCTCCCAGCGTCCGGCCGCCTTCGGGAACCCGCCGCCCCGGTCGGAGGAGAACGCGAGCATCCGCCCGTCGGGCGACCAGCTCGGCCGGAAGTCGCCGCCCGCCGCGTCGGTGAGGTTGCGGACCTCCCCAGAGGCCAGATCGAGGATGTGGATGTCGGTCGAGCCGCGCGCCCGGGTCGACACGAACGCGAGCTGCCCGCCGTCGGGCGACAGCGCCGCCTGATCGTCGAAGGCAGGGTCGTCGGTCAGCCGCTCGAGGCCGAGCCCGTCCGTGCGCACCCGGAAGATGTCGGCCGAACCGAAACGCTCGGACGTGAACACCACCCACTCGCCGTCGAACGAGAACGACGCGTTGTAGTCGCGGTGGGTACCTGCAACGAGCTTGCGGGGATCGCTGCCGTCGGCGTTGGCCACGTACAGCACCGACCGGGTCGGACTCCACTGGTCGACGAAGATGCGTTCCCCGGCGCCCGGTGCCGCGGCGCCGGATACGAGGAGCAGCAGCACCGCCAACGATACGCGCTGCAGGGTTCGGCTCATCGTGCTGTGCTCCCTTCTCCCGTTGCACCAGTGTAGTTGTTTCCTGTCATGCACGCGCCGGTCTCTGATATCCTTCGGGGATCACGTGAGGAGGTACCGAACCATGACTGTGAACCGTATCGCTCTCGCGCTCCTGACGGCCGTGGCGCTCGGCGCGGCGCCGGCGTCGGTCTGGGCAGCCGACTACCACCATGTGCACATCACGACGTCGAGCCCGGCGAAGGGAGTCGAGTGGTACTCCGAGCATATGGACTGCGAGCCGCTCGCGGACCGGGACGACGCCGCCAGCTGCGATGGTGTCGAGGTCGTGTTCGTCCCGCAGGCGACGACGGGGGGCACCCAGGGCACCGGCATCAACCACATCGGTTTCTCGTTTCCCGACCTGACGGCCAAGATGGCCGAGCTCGAAGCGGTCGGCGTCCGCGGCTCCGGCGTGCGGCTGCAGCGTTTCGACGACGGGTCGATGGTGCGCGACATCCCCGGGCTGTTCAAGATCGCCTTCATCTTCGATCCGTGGGGGACGCGGATCGAGCTCGTGGAAGACGATGAGTACCTCGGCTTCCACCACATCCATCTCAGCGCCACCGACCGGGAGGCCACGCTGGCCTTCTACCGCGACGTGATGGGCGGCGAGCCGGCCTCGATGCGGGGCATGCTCGACGGCCTGCTGTTCGACGACGTCTGGCTGCTGGTCTCGGATCACCCGGATGGCAGCACGCCGGCCACCACCGAGGGACGGGCCATCGACCACCTCGGTTTCATGGTCGCCGACCTCGGGCCCGCGGCCGACGAGCTGCGCGCGCAGGGCGTCGTCTTCCGGCAGGAACCGATGGTGCCGGACAACGGGCGCACCTCCGCGCGGCAGGCGTTCGTGGCGGGGCCGGACAACGTGCGCATCGAGGTGGTCGAGGCGGGCTTTGCCGGGGTCGAGGTCGACCTGACGCCGGTCGTGGAGATGGACCAGGGACCGTTCGACGCGCCGCTGACCTCCTGGGGCGAGCCGGATCTGCAGGGCGTGTGGACCAGCAACTCCTCGCATGGCATCCCCCTCGAGCGGCCGGGCGACATCGACGCGGTCGAGCTGACCGTCGAGGAGGCGGTTGCCCGCCGCGAGGGCGGCACGCTCGGCAGCATCTGGGGCTACGACCGGGAGTGGCGCGATACGACGCTCGGCTACGGCCATGCGGCGGTGTCCACGCAGGTGGCGATGGTGATCGATCCGCCCGACGGCCGCATCCCGCCGATGACGCCCCAGGGCGAGGAGCTGGCCGCCCAGGCGGAGCTGGAGCGGCGGGCCTACACGCGCGGGCCGTCCGCGGGCCCGGAGGACCTCACCCCCTACGTGCGCTGCATCACCCGCGGGCTGCCGTCGATGATGATGCCGTCGGTCTACAACAACGGCCTGCAGATCGTGCAG
Organism: Vicinamibacterales bacterium; assembly: GCA_965222265.1. GTDB lineage: Bacteria > Acidobacteriota > Vicinamibacteria > Vicinamibacterales > UBA8438 > JAAXGX01. The sequence continues at coordinate 408,825 of CBDCTP010000003.1, read as the reverse complement.
GGGCCCGGCTACGTCGCGGTCACGAAGGAGATGATCCACGAGACGCGGCTCATTCCGACGACGCCGCAGCCCGCGGCCGGGGACGATCTCGAGCTCTGGCTCGGTGTGCCGCAGGGCCGCTGGGAAGACGACACGCTCGTGATCGAAACCACCAACTTCAACGGGCGGGCATCGTACCGGGGCTCGACCGCGGACCTGAAGCTGACCGAGCGCTACACGCGCATCGCCCCGGGCATCCTCGAGTACCAGTTCACGATCGACGATCCGCACGTCTGGACGCGGCCGTGGACCGGCATGTTCCGGTTCGAGAAGGACGACAACCAGTACGAGCTGGTCGAGTACGCCTGCCATGAGGGCAACTACGGCATGACGAACATCCTCAGCGGATCGCGTGCGCTGGACGCGGCGGCCGAGGAGTCGTCCAGGTAGGACCTACCCGTTGCGAGGGCCGGGCGCCGGCTTGCGGCCGGCGCCCGGCCCTCCGTTCGCTTCAGACCCACCATCGCTACGGCGCCCGCGTTTCCCGTGCGCCCTGGCCAGGACGGACCCGGCAGCCGGGCGTATACTGGCCATCTCTCACCGGCAGCACAGGTTCGGCGTTTTCACAAAGGGGGCACCCGTGTCACTCAAGAACGTCATCCTCACGTGCATCGCCCTTCTCATGTCGTTGCCCGCAGCCGGATATGCCCAAACATCCGCGGATCTGCGGACGTCTTGGGGCGACCCCGACCTGCAGGGCATCTGGAACAACAACACCGTCGTGCCGCTGCAGCGGCCGGCCGAGCTGGGCGAGAAGCAGGAGCTGACGGCGGAGGAGGTGGCGGTCCGGTTTCACGATCGGGCCTCGAGCCTGTTCCCCCAGGACCACGCCGACTCGACCACCGACACGAGCCTCGGGCCGACGAAGGGCGGGGTCAGCTACAACGAGTTCTGGTTCGAGTGGGGTCAGGACACCAACCGGACGTCGTTGATCGTGGACCCGCCGGACGGGCGGCTGCCCCCCGCGACGCCGGGGGAGGAGGCGCGCCAGCGCGTGCGCACCGACTCGTACATCGGCGCGCGCTTCGACTCGCTGCAAGACTTCAACATGTTCGACCGCTGCATCACGCGCGGCCTGCCGGGCGCCATGATGCCGGGGTTCTACAACCACAACTACCACATCCTGCAAACGCCCGATTACGTCGTGCTCGTAGTCGAGATGATCCACGACGCGCGCGTCATCCCGCTGGACGGGAGGCCGTCGGTCTCGCCGCGCATCCGCCAGTGGCTGGGCGACGCGCGCGGCCGGTGGGAAGGCGACACGCTCGTGATCGAGACCACCAACTTCAACGACAAGATACTGCGGCGCGGCGGCACGGTTCTCGGCGGCGACGCGCGCCTGCACGTGGTCGAGCGCCTGCGGCGGGTGGACGCGGACACGATCGACTACCAGGTGACCGTGACCGACCCCACCGTGTGGACGGCCCCCTGGACGGCATCGATCCCGATGAACAGACGGGCCGAGGGCACGCTGTTCGAGTACGCCTGCCACGAGGGAAACTACGGGCTCAGGAACATACTGACCGGCGCGCGGGCCGCGGAGAAGGAGAGCCGCTGAGGCGGGTGAGCGACCCGAGGGGCGGGAAAAGGAGACGCCGGGAACCCGCGGGACGCGGGCTCCCGGCGTGCAGACTGCTACTGCTCGGCGGCTGCCTCGACGACGAAGGTGATGTCCTCCACCGCATCCAGGCCGCCGTCGTGGGCCTGCCCCCGCAGCACGTAGGTGCCGGGTTCGGCGAACGTCGCGTTCACCACCCACCGGTTGTCCTCGGGAATCGGCGGCGGCGCCCAGCCCCGCGCCCACGGCGAGTTCGCGCCGGGGCGGGGATCCTCCCAGACGTTGTACTGCGCCGGGTCGAAGGCGACCGACCCGGCGCCGCGGTAGACGAACCAGGCGAACCGCAGCCCGCTGGCGCTGTTCGGCGTCCCGCCGACGGAGCCCAGCGGATCGGGCGGCGGCATCGGCCGCAGCTTCGGCACGCCGTCGTCGGTCGCGTACGCCATCAGCGTCACGGGCTCGCCGACCTTCACGTGGCGGGTCTTCGCGCCTTCGACCGCCAGCTCCGGACCGACGTTGAGGGAGATATTGTACGCGCCTCCGCCGGGCCCGCCCGCGCCGTTGTTGTTCATGATCACGATGTCGTCGATGAAGTAGTCGGGCCGTAGCGTGCCGTACGCCCGCTCGGTCACCCCGTCGCTTCGCAGCGTCCAGACGACCTCCTGGTCACCGAAGTCGGCCGGCACGCGCACGCGGAAGAGAAACCGGGTGCGCCGGGGCAGAAAGTGCGTCGGCTGCCCCTGGTCGGGCCCGCCCGGCTCGACGTTGTTCTCCGGGCCGATCGGTACATCGATGGCCCCGTCCCAGTTCCGGTTCAGGTAGCCGAAAACCAGGTTGAATGAGCCGTCCGCGTTCTGCTCCCACCCTTCGAACGCGGGGGCGATGTTCCGGTCGGAGGTCGGCGGCGCCTGCGCGCTCAGCGCGTGCGGCGCCGCCGCCACCGCAATCACCGTGAGCACGACGGTCCACGCGAGCGCGCGTGGACGCGACGTGCGACAGGTAGCCCTCGTCACCATCGTCAACCTCCGGGTGATGCGGCCGCTACTGCTGATTCCCGTCCGCGGCGCTCGTTGCGGAGAACCCGGTCGGACAGAGCGGACAACCCGCCACCAGTTGGCCCGGCTGCAGGTTGAGCTTCTGCCGCCGCTCGGCCATCGCCAGCTCGAACTCCTCGTCGGTCAGCTCGACGCCGCGCCCCAGGTGGAGCAGCATCTGGTCCACCGAGCGGTGGCCCATCCCCGTCCAGTTCCGCGGGTCGGCGACGTTCCGGTTGGCCGGCGTCGTGTCGAACCAGGCCCGCGTGCGCAGGATCGTGCCCTTGGGCAGAATCGGGGCCGCGTCGTCCTCGTAGGTGTAGACGGTGACCCAGCTGTGGTTGTAGCCGGTGCAGTTGAGCGTCTCCACCTGCGAGCCCCAGATGGCGTCCAGGCACATGCGCACCCCGGCCGCGTGCAGGTGCGGCTCGTAGATGGTCAGCATCGTGTGGTTCATCAGGGGCATCATCGCCTCGAACTGCTGATCGGCCTGATTCCCCCGCAGATCGATGTACGGCGTCGACGGACCGATGCGCTTCACCTCGAACGACGGCTGGTAGCCCTCGGGGTGGAACTTGAGGCCGATGTCCAGCCGCGCGATGGTGTGGCGACCGTTGGAGTGGAGGTGCGTCGAGGGGAACGCGAACTTCGAGCCCGCCCTCAGCAGCATGCCCGCCTCCGGATGGAAGAAGTCGGCGTTGCGGCCCACCTCGTGCACCGGCCAGCCGACGTTGTCCTCTATGTCTTCCGCCGGCGCGCCATCGGCGGCGAGCGCCGTGAGCACCATGTGGTGAATGACGTAGTTGCCGCCGACCGTCTCCCTCGAGCCGGGCTCGGCGTCGTTGACTTCCTTCATCTCGATCGCGGCCACGTAGCGATCCTCGGTCAGCCCCGTGAGCACCTCGCCCGTCGGGCCCCACCAGTCGGGCCGGCGCCCGGGCACCTCGATGTTCGGCGACGAGATGATCAGATCGGGCTCGCCGATCTGCCACTCGTTCGGGCCGTTGAACACGAGCGCCGGCGGCAGGTCGGCGGGATTGCCGCGCGGGGCGCCGTTGTCCGCCCACCACGCGATCTTCGCGATCTCGTCCTCGGTCAGCGACAGGTCGCCCTTGAAGCGCTGGATGCCGATGTCCTTCTCGATGTACCAGGGCGGCATCGCCTCGGGCTTGCTCCGGAGGCCGGTCCGATACTTCATGGAACGCGCCCAGGGACGCGCGTCCTCGTAGGTGAGCAGCGACATCGGCGCCACCGATTCGGGCCGGTGGCAGCGCTGGCAGCTCCGCTGCAGGATGGGCGCGATGTCCTTGGTGTAAGTGACGTCGTTCACCTCCGGCGTGGCCTGGGCGTTCGCGGGCGCGGGCGCCGCCAGCACGGCCGCAACCGCCGCCGCGAGCAACGCCGTCCGGAACAGATGCCGCTTCGTCGTCATGTGCAGTCCTCCACGGTCGGTAACGGGAATGTGAAGCCCTCTTTATACACCGGGCGCCGGGAAAGGCCAAGCCTTATCGTTGGCGCCGGCGCGGCAGGGTACAGCAGGATATGATGGACGATTGACGCAACTGCCGCAGAGGCAGGGAGGTGACGATGCGGGCCCTCGGTACAGCTTTCGGGATGCTCTTGCTGGCCTCGACAACGGCCGCTCAGGTGCCGGAGCCGGTTACGCCCACGGCGAGCCTGGCGCAGGTGATGCGCGCCATCATGTTTCCCAACTCGAACATCATCTTCAACGTGCAGAGCCAGGACCCGGCCGAGCCGAAGCCGGTCTACGAGCCGGAAGCCGGCGGTTTCTCCTGGGTCGACTGGGGGGCCGGCATCTACACCGGCTGGGAGGTGGTCGAGAACGCCGGCATCGCGCTGGAGGAGGCCACCGACCTCGTCATCAAGCCCGGCCGGGTCTGCACGAACGGCCGGCCTGTCCCGCTGGAGCAGGCCGACTTCGTGATCGGAATCGGGCGTCTCCGCGACGTGGCCCGGGCCGTCCAGGCGGCCGCTCGGGAGCAGAACCAGGAGCGCGTGACCGAGCTGACCGATCAGCTCGCGGAAGCGTGCTACGGCTGCCACCAGGTGCACCGCATCGCCCCGCCCGGCGGCGAGAATCGCTGCGTGCCGTAGCTTGTGCCCCCGCGGGGAGGCACGGGGCTGACGCGCTACAGCCATACGGAGGTCGACTGGGTCTGACCGCGCTCTGCGGCGGGCAGCCAGCCGCGCCCCAGCAATCTGCAGACCCGGGTGATTTCCGGTTCCCATTCGAGTCGGCAGGGCGTATAACTCTGGGCATGCGGAAGATCCTGCTGCTCTCGATCCTGTTCGCCGTAGCCCAGCCCGGCCTCCACGCGCAACCGGCCGGGACCCGCGCCGAGCCTGCGCTGTCGGACGAGCAGGCGACGGGCGCGCGCATCTTTCAGCAGAAGTGTGCGGTCTGCCATCTCCCGATCCTCGGCAGCGGCGACACGCCGTACGCGAGCCGGCTGGACGGCGCGAGCGTCGCGCGCGACCGGGATCACGCGCGCCGCGTGATCGAGGACGGCAACGCCGCCGGCATGCCGGGCTGGAAGCACACGTTGCAGCCGGCGCAGCTCGACGCGCTGATGACCTACCTGACGACGCTCGAGGGCTCCGCCTCGCCGGCGACAGGCCTCACGGCCGGCGGGTCGGCAGCGGCCGGCGCGCCGCCCCGGAAGAGAGACTTGCGGCTGGCGGGCACCGTGACCGCGGCGTCGGGGGAGCCCCTGGAAGGGGTCACGGTCTCGGCGCGCGGGCCGCAGCGGCCGATCACGACCTCCGTGTTCACCGACGAGCGGGGCGCGTACGTCTTTCCCCCGTTGGAGGGCGGCCGATACCGGGTGTGGGCGCAAGCGGCCGGCTGGGAGGGCGTGCACCGCGGGGTCGATCTCGACGGCGCGCGGGGGCGGCACGACTTCGTCCTGCACGAGACCGCCGACTTCGCCGCGCAGCTCACCGGCGACCAGATGGTGGCCGCGCTGCCCGAGGACACGCCGGCCCGCCGGCGCATGAAGACCGTCTTCGTCGGGGTGTGCACGGAGTGCCACGCGGCGAACATCGTGCTGCACAACCGCTTCGACGAGCAGGGCTGGGACGACATCATCGCCGCAATGGCCCGCCTCGGCGCCATGAACGCGTTCCGCGCGCAGCCCTCCCCGGTCATCGAGCACTTCCGCGCCGATCTGGCCGCCTACCTGGCGGAGATGCGCGGGCCCGGCCCGTCGCCGATGCGCTTCGAGGTGCCGGCCCGCCCGCAGGGCGACAGCACGCTGCCGGTGGTCTACGAGTACGACCTGCCGACGGCGGCGGGCGGCTACGTGCTGAACGCCGGGAGCGACTGGTCCGTCGGCGGTCCGAGCGCCTCGGGCGGCGGCTTCGGCCTGCACGACGCCACGGTGGATCGCGACGGCGACGTCTGGTTCACCTACAACGAGCCGGAGCGCGCGGCGCGGACGGTGGGCAAGGTCGATACGGCCACCGGCCGCGTGACCGACATCTCGTATCCGCGTGCCGACGGCCGGCCGGCCACCAGCCACGGCATCATCACGGCCCGCGACGGCGCGGTCTGGTTCAACGTCAACTTGCGCGCGCCCGGGCGGCCGGGCAACGAGAGGCTGGGCCGCATCGATCCGGGGACGGAGACGCTGGAGGTGTTCACGCCGCCGGGAGACATGCGGGGCATGGCGATCCACGTGGCCGAGGACGCACAGGGCAACATCTGGGGCGATACGGCTACCGGCGCGATCCGCTTCGATCCGGCCGCGAGCGCGTTCACCGCGTTCACGTCGCCCACCCAGCCCGGCCGCACGTACGGGGCGGCCGGCGACCGCGACGGCAACGGCTGGTGGACGCAGATCGGCATCGACGTGATCGGCCGCGGCGACCTTGCGACCGGGACGTCGTCCGACATCCGGCTGCCGGCCAGGCTGCCGCAGTACGTGCAGCACGGCGATTTCTCGCCCGAGGACCTCGCGATCTACGCCGGGCGGGGCCGGGGGCTGCAGGCGCCGCGCCGCCCGGCCGCCGACCTGGTGACCGGCGACGTCTGGGTGCCCAACTACGCCGGCAACAACCTGCTGCGGATCGACATCGACACGCTGGAGACCACCTACTACCCGCTGCCGCGCACCGGGATGAATCCGTACATGGCCGGTATCGACGGCGACCACGCTGTGTGGGTCAGCCTGCAGGGGGGCGACGAGGTCGCGAAGCTGGATCCCGACAGCGGCGCGTGGAGCCTCTACGCGTGGCCCTCGCGGGGCACCGGCCTGCGCAACCTGGCCGTCGTCGAACGCGCCGAGCGAGTCGAGATCATCGGCGCCTACTTCAACGCGAACCGCATCGGCCGCATGGTCATGCGCACCCGCGCGGAGCTGCAGCCGGACGCATTCTGAGCGCCGCTGCCGGCGGCGTTCGTGGACCGACAGGAGGCGGCGAAGGGCGGCACCGGGTCGCCGGTCCGTGGCGCGGTCGGAATGCGAGGCTGTCTGCGCCCGGACCGATACGATGGCGACGCGAGCAACCGACCGGGGACGCAGGTTGACCGAGACGGTCGAGCGCATTCTCGGCCACGTGGCGGCGGTCCTGCTGGGGTTCGTCCTCATGGTGATCGGCCTCGGCCTGGGGGTGACGATGATCATGCTGCCGGTCGGCCTGGTCATCGGCCTGGTCGGGCTGCTGGCGTTCGTGTGGGGGCTCGTAGGCCATCTCGAACGTGACGGGTGAACTCCTGAATCAATCTGCTAGAGTTGCTGTTGCGTCCCGCGCGGCCAACTGCGGCGGCCGGGCGCTCCCGCCGAAGACTACGGTAAGGAGGTCGTGATGAGCCATCGTCTTCTCGGAACGCTGCTGGTGCTGACAATTGCGCTGCTGCTCGCACCGGCGACGGCGGCCGCACAGCAGGACGCCGCTGCCGAATCGTGGACCCCGCCCGTGACGCCCTGGGGCCATCCGGACCTGCAGGGCGCCTGGACGAACACGACCACCACGCCGCTGGAGCGCCCCGCGGATCTGGCCGGCAAGGCGGTGCTCACCGACGAGGAGTGGGCGTTGCGCAACCCCGAGGCGGGGCTGAGTGACGATCGCCCGAGCGGCGACCCTGTCGGCTTCTACAACGACTACTGGCTGGAGCAGGGCGAGCTGTCGAAGGCGACGTCCCTCATTGTCGAGCCGTCCAGCGGCCGTTTGCCGGCGGCGACCGGCCCGGAGCAGGCGCTGCAGCGCGTCCGGACGAGCTCGTTCAGCTCCATAGGCGGTACCAGCTTCGACTCGTACACCGACTTCAACGCCTACGATCGGTGCATCACCCGCGGCATGCCGGGCGCCATGACGCCCGGGTTCTACAACCACAACTACCAGATTCTCCAGACGGCCGACTACGTCGCGATCGTCGTGGAGATGATCCACGACGCGCGCATCATTCCGCTCGACGGACGGTCGCATCTCTCTCCTGCCGTGCGTCAATGGCTGGGCGACTCGCGGGCGCACTGGGACGGCAACACCCTGGTCGTCGAGACCACCAACTTCACCGACAAGATCCAGCAGCGGACCGGCACCGTCTCCGGCGGCGACGAGCATCTGCGCGTCGTGGAGCGCTTCACGCGCGTTGCCGACGACCGGATCGACTACCACGTCACGGTCACGGATCCCACCGTGTGGACCAGCTCCTGGACCGCCTCGATGCCGATGACGGCGCTGGACGGAACGCTCTTCGAGTACGCGTGCCACGAGGGGAACTACTTCCTGCCGAACGCGCTGAGCGGATCGCGCGCCCTGGAGGCCGCGGCGGCAACGAAGTAACAGCTTTGGAGGAAATCCCATGACGATCAGCAGGATCCGGTTGCTCGCAGCGGCCGTCGCGCTCGCCGCGTTGGCCGCCTACCCCGCCTTCTCCCAGGAGGAGGGCGGCGAGATGAGCTTCTTCATCACCAGCGCGGGGCCCGGCGACGGCGCCAACCTCGGCGGCCTCGCGGGCGCCGACGCGCATTGCGCGATGCTGGCCGCGGATGCCGGCAGCAGCGGCAAGACCTGGCGCGCGTATCTGAGCGCGGACGGCGTCGACGCGCGCGACCGCATCGGCTCGGGTCCCTGGTACAACGCCGAGGGCGTCCAGGTGGCCCTGAACGTCGCGGAGCTGCACTACTCGAACGTCGGCCTCACGAAGGCGACGCAGCTCAACGAGAACGGCGAGGTGGTCAACGGCCGGGGCGACACCCCGAACCAGCACGACATCCTCACCGGTTCGCGGCTCAACGGCAGCCGCTTCACCGACGGCGAGGACCATACCTGCAGCGACTGGACGAGCAACGGCGACGGCAGCGCCCAGGTCGGCCACCACGACCGCACGGGCGGCGGCGCGGTGCCGTCCTCCTGGAACTCGGCGCACGGCAGCCGGGGCTGCAGCCAGGCGAATCTGCAGGCGACAGGCGGCAACGGCTACTACTACTGCTTCGCGATCGACTAGAGGCGGAGGCGACGATTTCCGGGCTAGCGGGTCCGGCCACAGACGCCGGCGGGACCGCACCACGCTTCTACCGCGAGTTCGCCGCCTGGTGGCCGCTCGTGGACGACCCGGCGGGGTACGCCGAGGAGGCCGGCGTCTACGGCGACCTGCTGGTCGAGGGCTGTGCCGGCCCGCTCGAGTCGCTGCTGGAGCTGGGCAGCGGCGGCGGCAACAACGCGTCGCACATGAGGCGCCGGTTCCGCCAACTGGTGCTCACGGACGTCTCCGACGGCATGCTGGAGGTGAGCCGCGCCCTCAACCCGGAATGCGAGCATCGGGCCGGCGACATGCGGACGCTGCGGCTGGGCCGGGTGTTCGACGCGGTCTTCGTCCACGACGCGGTCTGCTACATGAGGACGGAGGCGGACCTGCGGCGCGCCATGGAGACGGCCTGGATCCATTGCCGGCCGGGCGGCGCCGTGCTGTTCGCGCCGGACTACGTGCGGGAGAACTTCCGGGCGGAGTCCACGGAGGGCGGCTGCGACGAGCGCCGGGCGCCGGACGCGGCGGGCGCGTGCCCGCGCGGGCTGCGCTACCTCGAGTGGGTGTGGGATCCGGACCCGCACGACACGGAGTACCTGGCCGACTACGCCTTCATGCTCCGTGAGCGCGACGGTTCCGTGCGGGCGGTGCAGGACCGCCACGTGGAAGGGCTGTTCCCGCGCGACCGGTGGCTCGAGATGCTGGCCGACGTCGGGTTCGCCGCGCGCAGCGTGCCGCTGGTCCTCTCGGACGTGGAGCCGGGCCGGCACGAGATGTTCGTGGGCGTGCGAAGGAGAGATTGACCGATGGGAAGACTGGTCGGACGCGTGATGCTGCTGCTCACCGCTGGCGTTCTCGCCGGCCTGCTGATGTGGGTGATGATGCCCGTCGCTGCCGAAGGGCAGACGCAACCGTCTCGCAGCGGTGAGGGCCGGCCGGACCTGAACGGCATCTGGCAGGCGATCGGCACGGCCCACTGGGACCTCGAGGCCCATTCCGCGCGTGCCGGCGCCATGGTGCCGCTCGGCGCCGTCGGCGCGGTGCCGGCGGGCAAGTCGGTGGTGCAGGGCGGCGCGATTCCGTACCAGCCCTGGGCGGCCGAGCAGAAGCGGGAGAACGCGGAGCAGTGGCTGACGGCGGATCCCGAGGTCAAGTGCTACCTGCCGGGCGTCCCGCGCGTCATGTACATGCCGTTCCCGTTCCAGATCGTCCAGAGCCCGGCGCTCGTCCTGATCGCCTCCGAGTACGTCGGAGCGACGCGGTCGATCCACATGACCGCGGTCGAGCCGCCCCCGATCGACACGTTCATGGGGCACTCGGTGGGCCGCTGGGAGGACGACACGCTGGTCGTCGAGTCCGACACGTTCAACGACCAGACCTGGTTCGATCGGGCGGGCAACTTCCACAGCGCGGCGCTGCGGGTCGTGGAGCGGTTCACGCCGATCAGTCGGGATGCGCTCCAATATGAGGCGACCATCGAGGACGAGAACGTGTTCACGCGGCCCTGGACGATCAGCCTGCCGCTCTATCGCCGGCTGGAGCCGGATGCCGAGATCCTGGAGTTCAACTGCGTGGAGTTCGTCGAGGAGACGCTCTGGGGACACCTGACGAAGCCGGGCAGCGAGTGAGGCCGTGGGAGCACTCCGCAAGGCGTGCACAGCGCGCCTCGGCGGGAGCGGCGCGGGGCGTAGGGGTCCCCGCAAGCGGACGCCGGGGGTTCGGGGCGCGTTTGATTGAAGCGAGGAGTCTGCGCCGTAGTAAGGTGCAGACTCCGCAAGGCGCGCACAGCGCGCCTCGGCGGGAGCGGCGCGGGGCGCAGGGGTCCCCGCAAGCGGACGCCGGGGGTTCGGGGCAGAGCCCCGTCTGATCGAGGAGAGACCCAATGCGATATCGGTGGCTCGTTGCTGTGATCTTGCCGTTCGTCGCGGTCATCGGCGCCATGACCCTGTCGGCCACCGGGGCCGGTGCGGGTGCGGGCCAGTCCGAGGACTGGACCGTACCGCGAACGCCCTGGGGAGATCCCGATCTGCAGGGCATCTGGACCAACGAGAACACGGGCACGCCGATGCAGCGCCCGGCCCGGTTCGGGGACCGCGAGTTCCTGACGGACGAAGAAGTGGCCGAGCTGGAACAGGAGGCGCTGGCGCGCTACGAGGCGGCGGTGGCCGCGGACGACGATGCCGGCCCCCGCAGCGCCGTCGACGTCGAGCGGACGCAGGACACGGTGGAGGCGGGCATCTACGGCCAGGAATACAACAACGTGTGGATGGAGCAGCCGCAGCGGCCGGGTCCCCTGCGCTGGACGCGCACGTCGCTCATCGTGGAGCCGCCGCACGGACAGATTCCGCCCTATGCGACGGAGCTGCTCGATCGGCTCGAGGCCCGCGAAGAGGCCCGGCGGCATCGCGGCGAGGCGGACACCTGGGAAGACCGCAACCTGAACGAGCGCTGCATGCGGCCGCAGGCGGCCACCGGGCTCCAGGGCACCGTCCGAATCGTGCAGGCTCCCGGTTGGGTCGCGATTCTGCCCGACGGCTTCCAGTATCCCCAGCTCGTGCCGCTCGACGGACGCGAGCAGGTGTCTTCGAACATCCGCGGCTGGTTCGGTCGGGCGCGCGGCCGCTGGGAAGGCGACAGGCTCGTCATCGAGACCACGAACTTCAACGACAAGCAGGACGGCGGTCCCGTCCTCCCGTCCCGCCGGCCGCTCGCGTTCTATCTCGGGTCGGGCGAGACGTTGCGGCGCGTCGAGACGTACGAGCGCGTGCTGCCCGACCAGCTGGCGTACGGCCTGACGATCGACGATCCGAGCGTGTACGTGGAGCCGTACACGGTGCTCCGTCCCATGATCCTGGACAACGACTTCCTGATGCTGCAGTCCGGATGCCACGAGGGCAACTACGGCATGCCGTTCATCCTCAGCGCGGCGCGGGCCGACGAGGAGTACGCGATGCGGGCGGCGCTCGAAGCAGCCGACAACCGCGGGCCCGAGATCGCGGCGTTGAGGGCGAGAACCGAGGAGTGGCTGCGGACCGGCACGGTGCGGGCGGTCGACGAGAGCGTGGTCGAGGAGGTCAATCCGGACCGCTGACGGTCGCGCCGGGCCGGCGCTCGCGCGTCGGCGTACATTTCGCTCAGCTGGAGGTGACCTCGCCATGTGCACCGTTCGTGCCTTCGTCGGGAGCGCCGTCGTCCTTGTTCTCGTTCTCGTGCAGGCCACCGCCGTCGCGCAAGGCGCGGCTGCCGACCTGCGCCTCGTCGACGCCGCGGCGCGCCAGGACTGGCAGCGGGTGCGGGCGCTGCTCGACGCGGGCGCCGACGTCAACGCGCCCCGTGCCGATGGCGTGACGGCGCTCCTGTGGGCGGCGCACTGGGACGATGTCGCCATCGTGGAGGTCCTGCTGCGCGCCGGCGCCGACCCGAACGCGGCGGACGACCACGGCGTGACGCCCCTCATGCGGGCGAGCGAGAACGCGGGCCTCGATGTCGCCCGGGCTCTGCTCGGGGTGGGCGCGAACCCCAACGCGGCCCAGGACAGCGGTCTCACCGCGCTCATGCTTGCCGCCGGCACCGGCAGCCGCGACGTGGTGCGGGCCCTGCTGGCGCACGGGGCGGACGTCAACGCGGTGACCCACGGCTCGGGCGTGACCGCTCTGATGTGGGCGGTGGAGGCCCCGCACCCCGCTGTCGCGCACATCCTGCTCGAGAGCGCGGCCGACGTCAGCGTGTCGTCGAAGAAGGGGTTCACGCCGCTGCTGCTGGCGGCGCGCAACGGGGACGTCGAGCTGGCGCGCCTCCTGCTCGCGGCGGGCGCCGACGTCAATCAGCCGGGATCCGACGGCACCCACGCGCTGCCGCTGGCCATCATCAGCGGTCATGATGCGTTCGCCCTGTTCCTGCTCGAGCAGGGGGCCGCGCCGGGCGGCGCGATCGACGGCGTGCCGGCGCTCCACGCCGCGGCCGGCGACGTCGGCACCTGGCTGGTGGACTGGTACCGGGAGCACGGCGGCCGGCGGGCCGTGGACGCCGGCGGGCGCGGGCTCGCGGGGCTGACTCCCGAGCGGCGGCTGCCGCTGGTCGAGGCGCTCCTGGCCCGCGGCGCCGACCCGAACACGCGGGTCGACAAGTCGGCGGTCGTGCTGAGCTATATCGGAACGACGCGCTATGGGGTGTTCGAGCAGAACTCGGTCGGCACCGGGGACGTCCGCGGCGCGACGCCGCTCTGGGTCGCCGCCAAGTCGTCCAACGGCGGCGGCCTGCAGGGGGCGCAGGGCCCGACCGCGCGGTACCGCTACGACAGCAGCCCGGACATCGTCCGGGCCCTCCTGAGAGCCGGCGCCGACCCGCACCTCGCGACGGACGACGGCACCACGCCGCTGATGATGGCGGCCGGGCTCGGCGTGCGGTCGCATCAGCCGCTCACGCCGCGCGGCGCGCCGTCGCCGCCGGCCGAGGCAGCGGTGCGCGTGCTGGTCGAGGCAGGCGCCGACGTCAACGCCGCCAACCACGGCGACTTCACGGCCCTCCACGGCGCCACGTTCCGCGGGCTCAACGAGGTGATCCATTATCTCGTCGAGCAGGGCGCGGACATCGACGCGCGCGACTACCGGGGCCGCACCGCGTACCGCATGGCGGAAGGCGCCAAGCAGTCGTTCCAGTATCAGGCTTTCCCCGCGACCGCGGCGTTCCTCGAGCAGCTCGGCGCCAACCCGCGCCTGGGAATCCCGGGCACGATTCACGAGCGCGCGGACCGCGAGGCGCTCGTCGAGACCGTCGGCGGCTCGGAGGACCGCTGAGATCATGTTGCAGACGACCGCCGGCCTCATCGGCTGCGCGCTCGCGCTCGCCGCCCTGACCGCCTCGGAAGCGGCGGCCCAGGCGCCGTCGCGCGAACTCCTCGACCGCTACTGCGTCACCTGTCACAACGAGCGGCTGCAGACCGCGAACCTGATGCTCGATCGGGTCGACCTCGAGCAGGTCGCCGAGCATGCCGAGGCGCTCGAGAAGGTCGTTCGGAAGCTGCGCGCCGGACAGATGCCGCCCGAGGGGCGCCCGCGGCCCGGGCGTGAAGCCGTCGAGACGTTCGTCGCGGCGCTCGAGGCGGCGCTCGATCGCGAGGCCGCCGGCCGGCTCGCGCCGGGGCGCGTCGCCTCGCGACGGTTGAACCGGGTGGAGTACGTCAACGCGATCGAGGATCTCCTGGCTCTGCGGGTCGACGGCGCGGAGCTGCTGCCCAGCGACATGGCCGGGTTCGGCTTCGACAACAACGCCGACGTCCTCGCCATGACCCCGTCGCTGATGGCGCGCTACATCACCGCCGCGACGACTATCAGCCGCCTGGCGGTGGGCAGCCCGGACAACCGCCCGGACGGCCGCGTCTACTCGCTCGGCTTCGAGGTGCAGGACGCGCGGATGCACGAGGACATGCCGTTCGGCACGCATGGCGGGCTGGCGGCGCGCCACGTGTTCCCGCTCGACGGCGAGTACCTCTTCACGATTCGGATGAAGCGCGCCGCGGGCGGGCGGAGCGGCACCATCCGGGGCATCGCGGAGGACGGCCACGACATCGAGCTCCGCATCGACCATGCCCTCGTCAAGCGCTGGAACGTCGGGGGCAGGTTCCGCGGGCAGATACCCGGCCTCACCATTGCGGACGACAATGTCGACGCGATTCGGACCAACCAGTACCGGATGACGGCCGACCACGAGATGGAGATTCGCATCCCGGTGGAGGCCGGCCAGCGGCTCGTGAGCGTCGCCTTCACCAACTCGAATCCGTCGCCGGTCGACGGCGTCTACGGTCAGCCGGGGATCGACCGCGTCTTCATCGCCGGCCCCTACGGCGGGGCGGTGCCCGACGAGACGCCGAGCCGCGCGCGGATCTTCGTCTGCCGTCCGGCTGGCGGGGACGCCGGCGACGAGGCAGCGTGCGCGCGCGAGATCCTGGGCACGCTGGCGCGCCGGGCGTACCGGCGCCCCGTGACGGAACGCGATCTCGGGGTGCTGCTGCCGTTCTACCGGGAGGGCCGCCGCGAGCGCGATTTCGAGACGGGGATCGAGCGCGGACTCGAGGCCGTCTTGTCGATGCCGGAGTTCCTGCTGCGGGCGGAGCGGCAGCCGGCCGGCATCGCCGCGGGCGAGCCGTACCGCCTGTCGGATCTGGAGCTCGCCTCGCGCCTCTCGTTCTTCCTGTGGCGCAGCATTCCGGACGACGAGCTCCTCGATGTCGCCGCGCGGGGCCGGCTGAGCGATCCGCGCGTCCTGGATGCGCAAGTCCGGCGGATGCTGGCCGACCCGAAGGCCACGCGCTTCATGAACGACTTCGTCGGCCAGTGGCTGCAGGTGCGCAACATCAACGAGCAGTCGCCGGACGGCGGCCTGTTCGCCCAGTTCAACGACACGCTCCGCAAGGCGATGGTGACCGAGACCGAGCTGTTCTTCCGGAGCCAGGTGCGGGAAGACCGGCCGATCCCGGAGCTGCTCGGCGCGAGCCACACCTACCTGAACGAGCTGCTGGCGCGGCACTACGGCGTGGACGACATCTACGGGAGCCGGTTCCGCCGCGTGGAGCTGGAGAACGACCGGCGCCACGGCCTGCTGGGCCACGCGAGCATCCTGACGATCACCTCCTACGCGAACCGCACGTCGGTGGTGCTGCGCGGCAAGTGGATGCTCGAGAACATCCTCGGCGCGCCGCCGCCGGCGCCGCCCCCGAACGTGCCGCCGCTCGAGGAAAACGACCCGGCGGGCGAGCCGACCTCGCTGCGCGAGAAGATGGAGCAGCACCGCAGCAACCCGGTGTGCGCGAGCTGCCACGCGATGATCGACCCGCTCGGGTTCGCGCTCGAGCACTTCGACGCGATCGGCCAGTGGCGCGAGACGGACGGCGGCGCGTCGATCAATGCGACGATCGACTGGCGGGGACAGACGATCGACAGTCCGCGGGCGTTTCGCGAGGTGCTGCTCGGGCGGGGCACGACGTTCGTGCGCACGGTGACGGAGAAGCTGCTGACCTACGCGCTCGGCCGCGGCCTGGACTACCGGGACGCGCCCACCGTGCGGCAGCTGGTGCGCGAGCTCGCGGAGAACGACTACCGGTGGTCATCGCTGATCAGGGGGATCGTCGGCAGCACGCCGTTCAGGATGCGGCAAGCCCCGGTCGCCGGCAACCTGGTCGCCGCGGCGGCGGTTGCGGACGCGCCGCGTCGAGGCGATAATCGCTAGGAGTCTGCGCCGTACAACGGTGCAGACTCCGCAAGGCGCGCACAGCGCGCCTCGGCGGTAGCGGCGCGGGGTTGTGGGGTCCCCGCCAGCGGACGCCCGGGGGTGCGGGGCAAAGCCCCGTCTGATTGACGCTGCGCACAGCGCGCCTCGGCGGTAGCGGCGCGGGGCTGTGGGGTCCCCGCCAGCGGACGCCCGGGGGTGCGGGGCAAAGCCCCGTCTGATTGACGCTGCGCACAGCGCGCCTCGGCGGTAGCGGCGCGGGGCTGTGGGGTCCCCGCCAGCGGACGCCGGGGGTTCGGGGCAAAGCCCCGTCTGAAAAGGCTACGCCATGTATATCACCAGGAAGCACTTGCCGCGCCGCACCGTGTTGCGGGGCCTCGGAACCGCGCTCGCGCTGCCGTTGCTCGACAGCATGGTGCCCGCGCTGACGGCGCTGAGCAGAACCGCCGCGGCCCCGGTGCGCCGGTTCGGCGTGTTCTACGTGCCCAACGGCATGTCGATGCCGTTCTGGTCGCCGGAGCAGGCAGGGCCGCTCGACGCGCTGCCGCCGACGCTGCGGTCGCTGAACGACCTCAAGGAGCACGTCCTCCTGTGCGGCGGCCTCGACGACGAGGCGGCCAACAAGGTCAAGGGCGGCGGCGACCACTCGCGCTCGGCCGGGACGTTCCTGACCTGCGTGCCGTACAAGCTCACCGCCGGCGCGGACGTGTACGCCGCGGTGTCGGTGGACCAGATGGCCGCCCGCGAGCTGGGCAAGCAGACCCAGCTCACGTCGCTGGAGCTGGGAATCGAGTCGAATGCGATGCTCGGCTCGTGCGACGGCGGCGCCAGCTGCGCGTACACGAACACGGTTGCGTGGCGGACGCCGACGACGCCGCTCCCCATCGAGAACAACCCGCGCGCCGTGTTCGAGCGGCTGTTCGGCTCCAGCGGGACGACCGCTCCCGAGGCGCGCATGGCGCGGATGCGCAGGGACCGCAGTCTGCTCGACGCGGTCAACGGCGAGCTCAGGTATCTCGGCCAGTCGCTCGGGCCCGGTGATCAGGTCAAGCTGGACGAGTACCTGTCGGCGGTTCGCGACGCCGAGCGGCGGATCCAGTTGGCGGAGCGCCAGAGCGAGACGGACCTGCCGGTGGTCGACCGGCCGATCGGCACGCCCGGCGACTACGCCGAGCATGCGAAGCTGCTCATGGATCTGCTGGCGCTGGCGTATCAGACCGACCTGACGCGGATCAGCACCTTCATGCTGGCGCGCGAGGTGAGCGCTCGGGCCTATCCGGAGATCGGCGTGTCGGATGCGCACCACCCGCTGTCGCACCATCAGGACCGCGCGATCAATCTGCAGCGGCTGCACCTGGTGAACGAGTACCACTTCCGGCAGTTCGCCCATCTCGTCAGGCGCCTGGCGGCGACCCCGGAAGGCGACGGGACGCTGCTCGACTCGACGCTGTTCCTCTACGGGACGGGGATCAGCGACAGCAACACGCACTTCCACGAGGATCTGCCGATCGCGCTGATTGGCGGCAAGGCGACCGGAATCACCGGCGGGCGCTACGTGCGTTATGCGCAGGGCACCCCGCTGGCGAACCTGCACATGACCGTCCTCGAGAGGCTGGGGACGCCGGTCGAGAGCTTCGGCGACGGCACGGGCACCCTGAAGCGCCTCTCCGTGTAGCCGCGCCCCCGGTGTGCTCCGCTCGGCCGCGTTGGCGTCTACTGCTCCGGTGCCGGCGGCAGGCTGAACGCTACGAGCGTCGCGCCCGTGGCCGTCGCGACGTACTGCGTCCCGTCCACCTCATAGGTGAGCGGACTGCCGGTGACCGTGCTCACCGACGACTTGAAGAGCTCTCGACCCGTCCTGGCATCGAAGGCGAGGAATTCGCGGCCCGCGCCCTGAAAGACGAGGTCGCCCGCGGTCACGAGGTTGCCCGTGTTCGTCCCGATCGGCAGCTCCGCGCGCCACACCTGCACGCCGGTGGCCGGGTCGTAGGCCGCCAGCGTGGAGGTGGCCTGCATGGTCGTCTGGCCGGCCGGCTCGAAGCTCTCCCAGAAGCCGGGCGAGGTCGGCTCCGGCGCCAGGCTGTCGCCGCGCACCACCCTCACCTGCATGCTGCCCGCCGTGTTCTTTCCCAGCGCATAGATCAGGCCCGTCCGCGGACTGAACGACGGGGAGCCCCAGGTCGCGCCTCCCGCGAATCCCGGGGAGTGGATGATGCGCTCGTTCATCAGGTACGGGTGAAACAGGGGCCGCGCCCGTGCGGCCTCGTCCGCATCGTCGACGACCGGATAGACGCTGCACAGCGGCTGCTGAGGCGTGCCGTGCGCGGTGTACGGGATCGGCTGCGTCGGCCAGGGCCGTTCCCCGGGGACGTCGGTCGTCGTGGGAACCGGCATCTCGACGATGGGATTGATCGGCCGCCCCGTGGCGCGATCCAGGAAGTACGCGTAGCAGTGCTTGCCGAACGAGGCGATACCGCGCACCGGCCTGTCGTCGACCGTGCGATCGAACAGGACGGGGCCGTTGCTGAAATCGAAGTCCCACAGGTCGTGGTGAACCGTCTGGAAATGCCACGCGAGCCTGCCGGTCTCCAGGTGCAGGGCAACGATGGAATTGGTGAACAGGTTCAGCCCGGGCCGCTCGGCGCCGTAGAAGTCGGGCGTGGGGTTCGCGACGTTGAAGTAGATCATTCCCAGCTCGGGATCGACGGCCGGCTGCGTCCAGATGCCTCCGCCCCATCGCCCGCCCGCGCCCCAGGTATCGTTCGCGAGCTCCCACCCTTCGTCCGCCGGCCGCTGAGGAATCGTCGCGAATGCCCATTCGACCGCCCCGGTCGCGGCATCGAGCGCAATCAGCAGGCCGCCACGGATGAGGTTGGCGCTGCCCGCCGTCGCCACGAAGACCCTGCCGTCGTGATACAGCGGCGGCGCGGTCAGGCGGTGTCCGAACGTCCTCGGGTCGTAGACGCCGCTCGGATACCAGTCGGGGTACTTCAGCGCCAGCGCGTCGGCGATCATGGAGACTGCGCCCTGCCGGCCGAACGAGTCCGCCAGCTCGCCTGTCTGCGCGTCCACGGCGTAGAGCAGCGCCCCGACCGTGGCGTAGATGCGGCCTCCGCCATACGTGGGCCCGCGGCCGCCGGTCCCGCCCGCATCCGTATTCCGCGCCGTGAGCAGGGCGGGCAGCTCGGCCTCGACGGTCCACAGGATGCGGCCCGTCCCGGCATGCACGGCGAAGAACCTGGTTCCGTTGTTGAAGTACAGCACGCCGTCGACGACCAGCGGCGTCTCCTGACCGACGGTGTCGGGGGCGACGTCCAGCGACCAGGCCGGCACGAGACGGTCCACGTTGGAGGTGTCGATCCGGTCGAGCGGCGAGAACCGGGTGTTCTCGAGGTCGAAGTTGTGCAGCGGCCAGCCGACATCCTCCGCTTGCTGGGGAGCGGCGGACGGCAGCAGTTGCGCCAGGGGGATGAACGCGAGCATCAGGACCAGGCGGAAGCGCCACGCCCGATGTGACGGGAAACGCTCCTGAGCAACCATCCGGCATCCTCCATGACCATGTACAGGGTCGGTACCAGAATGAGCGTGATGAACGTCGCGAACACGACGCCAAAAGCCAACGCTACCGCCAACGGCAGGATGAACTCCGCCACGTAACTCCCTTCGAACATGATCGGGGTCAGCCCCACGAAGGTCGTCAGCGAGGTGAGGACGATGGGCCGGAACCGCTCGGCGCCGGCCTGTTGGACGGCTGCGAGAACGCTCGAGTCCTTGCGATTGCGGTTGATGAAGTCGACCATGATGAGGCTGTCGTTGACCACCACGCCGGCGAGCGCGACCAGGCCCATCACCGACATCATCGAGACGTCGACCCCCATGATGATGTGTCCCCACACGGCGCCCACGAAACCGAACGGGATCGCGCTCATGATGATGAGCGGTTGCACGTACGACTTGAGCGGAATGGCCAGGAGCGTGAAGATGCCGAACAGGGCGAGCGTGAAGCCGATGAGTATCCCGCCCAGGAAGTCCTGCTGTTCCGCCTGGACGCCTTCGAGCGAGTAGCGTACGCCGGGGTGCGCAGCGAGCACGTCAGGGAGAATGCGGCCTTCGAGCGCCCCGGTCACGACGGCGCTCGTCGTCGTGCTCTCGTCGATTGCGGCCGTCACGTTGACCGCCCGCTGTCTGTCCACGCGCTTGATCGACGCATAGCCGCGACCCGGCTCGACCGCCGCCACGAGGCGGAACGGCACCTCGCCGCCTTCAGGCGTGCGGATTCTCATATCCTCGAGGTTCCCCAATGAGCGTCGTTGGTCGCTGGGATACCTGACCATCACGCGGATGTCGTCGCGACCACGCTGAATCCGCTGGGCCTCTTCCCCATAGAACGCCTGTCGCACCTGTCGACCGAGATCGAGGAGGCTCAGGCCAAGCCTCTCGGCGTGAGGGGTAATGCCGAGCTTGACCTCCTCCTTCCCCCGCTGGAACGTGTCGGAGATATCGTAAACACCCGCGTACGTCCGCAGTTGCGCCTTGACGGCGTTTGCCGCCAGGGTGAGTTGCTCGACGTCGGGACCGACCAGCATGACGTCGACATCGTTGCCCGCGGTCGGCCCGGACGTTCCAAAGATCAGGCTGGTTGCTTCCGGGATTGGCCCGGTCAGCTCCCGCCAGCGATTCGCCAGCTCCTCGGCTCGCAGAGCTCGCTCATCCGCCGGAGCCAGCTCGATCATCACCTGCCCGACGTGGGAAGCCGCGGTATCCGAGGCACTGGCAGTCCCGGGACCCTCGTCCCCCATTGGCTGGTCCCCCACGGCCGCATAGACGTGGCGAAAGACGTCCTGTCCGGTCCGTTCCAGCACGTTGCGACGGAGTCGCTGCGCCCCCGCCTCGAGCCTTGCCACTGCCGCCGACGTCGCGGCAACGGGTGTGCCTTCGGGCAAGGTGACCGCACCTGTAATCAGCTCGGCTTCGGGTGCGGGAAAGAAGTGGAACGCGACCCTGCCGCTCAGCACGATTCCTGCTGTGACAACCAGCGTTGCGACGCCGGCGGCGAGCGCAAGATAGCGCCAGCGGAGCGCAAACTCCAGGCCCGGGCGATACACGTTGCGCCCGACTGCGTTGAGCCCGTCTGCGATCCGTTTTTGAAACCGCCGCCACGCGCCCTGTCGCGGCGTGCCCGTGTGCGCGAGGTGGGCCGGAAGAATGGCCAGGCACTCGACGAGCGAAAACAGCAGACACGGCACCACGACGAGCGGGACGAAGCGCGCGACCTTGCCCACCTCTCCCGGAACGAAGAACATCGGCGAGAACGCGGCGACCGTCGTCAAGACCGCGAACACGACCGGCGTCCCAATCTCTCGCGCCCCTTCAATGGCGCTGCGCAGCTTGTCGCCATGGGCCTCTCGATGTCGGAAGATGTTCTCCCCGACGATGATCGCGTCGTCGACGACGATCCCCAGCACCAGGATGAACGCGAACGTGGAGACGAAGTTCGCCGTCACATCGAGCCCCGGCATCACCATGAACGCACCCAGGAAGGAAATCGGAATTCCCAGGCTCACCCAGAACGCGAGCCGCAGCTCCGTCAGCAATGCCAGCACGACGAACACCAGCAAGAACCCCATTCCTCCGTTACGCGCCATGAGCCACAGTCGGTCGCTCAGGACACGTGCCCCGTTCTGCCAGACCGTGAGCGAGATCCCCGGCGGCAGCGTGGGAGCAGCGCGCTCGACGTAGTCGAGAACGAGGGCGGCGATCTCGAGATCGCTCTGCTCGCCGCTGCGCAACACCGAGACGAGGACCGCAGGCTCCAGGTCGAACCTGGCGGACTGATCCGTTTCGGCGAATCCGTCGACAACCGTGGCGACATCCCCCAGGTGCAGACGGGTGCCATCCGCGCGGGCGAGGAGCACGAGGCGCTCGTACTCCGCGCCGCGATACGCTTGGCCGATCGTCCTGAGCAGGATCTCGCCGCTTTCGCTGCGTACCGCACCGCCAGGCAAATCCAGCGATGAACGACGGACCGCCCTGGCCACGTCGTCGAAGGTCAGCGCGTGGCGCCGCAGTGCCGCCTCGGACACCTCGACGGAGATCTCGTACGGCCGGGCGCTCACGAGCTCGATCTGCGAGATCCGGGGGATGGACGCGAGATCGTCGCGGATCCTCTCCGCGACGATCTTGAGCGTGCGCTCATCGACCGCGCCGGATACGGCGAGGTCAATCACCTTGATGCGCTGCAGCATCTCGCTGATGATCGGCTTCTCGGTCTGCTCCGGGAAGGTATCGATGGCGTCTACGCGGTTCTTCACGTCATCCAGCACCGCTCGCACGTCGGCGCCCAGCTCGATTTCGATCAGGACCGTACCCCTGTCCTCCGCTGCCGTCGAGGTGATCCGCTTGATCCCGTCGATGCCCTGGATCGCTTCTTCGATCCGGATGCAGACGCCTTCTTCCACCTCTTCGGGGGCAGCGCCGAGATAGGGCACTTCGATGGTCACCATGTCGAGCGCGACGGTCGGGAATTCCTCGCCGCGGACATTGAGGAGCCCGATCACCCCGCTGACGATGATGAACACCATCAGCAGATTGGCGGCAACGGAGTTGCGGGCAAACCAGTCAATCATGGGGCACTTGCAGCAGTGTGGGGAGCGGCGGCTGGCACCGGGCGGGGATCAACGCCGGCATCGCGACCAGCCGGAAGCGCATGCTGGTGCGCCTCCGTCGCACGAGCGGGTCGATCTTTCGAGGTGGTTGGCGTACGCAACGGCGGCGGCGCCCGGCCCGCGGTCTGCGGATCGGACGCGCCGCTGGAGCAATCGCAGCGATCCGGCGGGCTACTGCCCCCGGTAATCCTCTTCGCTGACGGGCCCGAACCAGGAGGTCGGACCGCCGTCGCCGCCGCCGAGTACGGTGAGCTGCACGACGTGCTCGTCGGGCGACGCGCCGTGCCAGTGCTCCACCCCCGCCGCCGCGAACACCGGGCGGCCGCCGGGCAGCATCTCGATGATCTCGCCGTCGCGCGCCTGCGTGCGGCCGCGGCCCTCCTCGGCGGCCAGGATCTGCCAGCCGGCGTGGCTGTGCCAGTTCGAGCGCACCCCGGCCTCGAAGCGCAGGCGGATCGCCCGCATGTCGGACGAGTCGGGCCGGCTCGGCTCGCCGCCGACGAAGTTGCTCTGGACGGCCGCGGTCGTCGCCGGTTGGCCGAACATGAAGGCGGTGAACGCGCCCACCGCCACGATGGCGAGCAGCGCGCCCACCCGCGATCGAGCCTGTGTCTGCATGTCGATTCTCCCTCTGTCTACCTCACCGTAAAGGTGATGTCCTGCGACGCCATCAATCCGCCGTCATGCGCGAGCGTGCGCAACACGTACTGCCCCGGCTCGGAGAAGGTGGCCTCCGCCGTCCAGCGGTTGGCCCCGGGGATCGGCGGCACTGCCCAGCCCGCCGACCACGGCGAGTCGCGCGCGTCCCGGTAGTCCTCCCACTGCGCGAACTGCGGCGGGTCGAACGTCACGTGCGCCGCCTGTCCACGATAGACGAACCACGACAGGCGGAGGCCGCTGGCGGAGTTGGGACAGCAGCGCGAACCGATCCGGCGCTCGAGCAGGTCCCCTTCCTCCCACGGCAGCAGCAGCGGCACCTCGCGCCGCTGCGGGATGCCGTCGTCGGTCGCGACCGCCACCAGCGCGACCGGCTGCCCCACCACGGCGGTCCGTGCCGGCGCGCCCGCGACGAGCAGCTTCGGCGGCGTGTTGTCGTTGATGAAGTTCGCGCCGCCCCCGCTGCCGCCCGCACCCTGGTTGTTCATGATGACGATGTTGTCGGTGTAGTAGTCGGGGTGCAGGATGCCGTACGCGGTATTCGTCCGCCCGTTGCTGGTGAGCGTCCACACCAGCTCCCGGTTCCCGAAGTCCGGGGGAACCCGCACGCGGAAGACGAAGCGGCTGCGCTGCGGGTAGAAGTGGGTCGGCTGGCCCAGATCGGGTCCGCCGGGCTCGATGCGGTTGTCGGGCCCGATGGGGACGTCCAGCTCTTCCTCCTGATTCCGGTTGAAGTACCCGAAGAGCAGATCGAACGACCCGTCGGGGTTGTCCTGCCACCCCTCGTACACGGGCGCGATGTCCTGGCCGGAATACGGTACACCCTGGGCGCCGAGAGCCCACGCCCCCAGCAGCAGGATGAGCGCGGCCACCGCGGCGCGGCGCAACGCGGTCCGGAAACCGGCGCAGCAGATTCCTTCGTACATCTTGTCGGCCTCCCCTGGCTTCAATCAGACGGGTGTGCGCGCCTTGCGCCGTTACTCCTGCTCGTTCGTCGTCGTGGCCTGGCGCTCGCGCAGCGCGACGGCGCCGCACAGGGGGCAGCCGAGGACGGCCTCGCCGGGCTGCAGCCCGAGCTTCCGCACGCGGTCCACCATCTCCCGCTCGAACTCCTCGTCGGTGAGGAGCTGGACCTCGCCCAGCTCGTTCATCATGTTGTCGATCGACCGATGCCCCATGCCGGACCAGTTTCGGGGCTCGGTCACGTTGGGGTTCGCCGAGGTGTTGTCGAAGTACCCCGTGAGCCGCATGATGGTGCCCTTGGGCAGCAGCGGCTGGACGTCGTCGGCGAAGTTGTAGACCCGCACCCAACTGTGGTCGTAGCCGACGCAGCTCAGCGTCTCGAACGTCACCCCCGTGCCGTAGATCGCGTCGAGGCACATGCGCACGCCGGCCGCGTGCATGTGCGGCTCGTAGGAGACGATGCGCGCGTGCTCGGGGAGCACGGAGAACGCCTCGAACTTCTGGTCGGCCTCGTTCGGCCGGATGTCCAGGTTCATGCTGTTGCCGAACAGGCCGCGCTGGCGGATCGTGCGGCTCGGCTCCCAGCCCCGGGGATGGAACTTGAACCCGATGTCCATACGGGCCTGCGTGTGCCGGCCGTTCGGATGCAGGTGGGCGCTGCCGAACACCAGCCGGGAGTTGGCCTTCATCAGCCTCCCCACGCCCGGGTCGAAGACGTCCTCGTTGCGCCCGACCTCATGCGTCTCGCCCACCGCGTCGGCGGGCCGATCCGCCAGGCTGTCGACGCCCTCGGGCACGGCGTAGAAGGTCAGGTGGTGGATGATGAAGCGCCCGCCGACCGACGTGAGGTCCTTGTCGCCCTCCATCGCCAGCGTGACCTCCTTCATCTGGATCGCCGAGACGTAGCGGTCTTCCGTCAGGCCGGTCGGAACCTCGCCGGGGACGGTGCCCCACCAGTCGGAGCCGGCTGCCGGCATCTCGATCACCGGGCTGGACAGCACCAGATCCGGCGTCCCGATCGTCCAGCCGTCGTTGAACTCGACCGGGGGCGGCAGGTCGGCCGGATTCCCGCGGGGCGCGCCGCCGTCGACCCAGGCCGCGATGAGGTCGACCTCCGCCTGGCTCAGCGACGGATCGTGCTTGTAGTCCTGGATGCCGATGGTCTTGTCCACGTACCACGGCGGCATCACGCCGGGCCGCGGTCCGAGGCCGGTCTTGGCCTTGATGGAGCGCGCCCACGGCCGCACCCCCTCGTAGGTGAGCAACGGCATGGGGGCGATCGAATCGGGCCGGTGGCAGTCCTGGCAGGCCCGCTGCAGGATCGGCGCGATGTCCCGGTTGAACGTCACCTGGTCGGGCGCCGCCGCGTCCTGAGCCGACAGGGCCTGTCCGCCTGCGAGCACCGCCGCCAGCACCGCGACGGCGACGCCGAGCCCGAACCCCGGTCTCCTGGGCAGATGCGCATCCATACGGACGATCTCCTCTCTCGCAAGCAACTCGCTCGCGGGTCCAGAAAAGCTAGTTTACCGCTCCGGGCGGCTGGACCCTAGCGATCATTTTGACGTGGAACCTGGTTCGAGCCGATTGCGGAGCCGGACGCCCCGCGGTAAGCTACGGCCGGGATGCCCACCGGGATGGGAGATTCATGATGAGTGGCAGAGACCTCTGTGCGGTGCGGTTCGTGATTGGGGGCGCCGTCCTGTTGCTGGGCGTGCACGGGGCTGCCGCTCAGGTGACGGAGGCCGTGGCCGCGGCCGTCGAGGATGAAACCTGGGTGCAGCCGCGGACGGCGTGGGGCGATCCGGATCTGCAGGGCATATGGAACAACACCGCGTGGAATGCGACGCCCCTCGAGTTCCAGACCGCGGAGGACATCGCAGAGACGGAAGAGGCCAGGCGGGCGCGTCCCAAGCTCCCCGGCGCTGCAAGTCTTGGCTATGACGGCGACATCTGGGGCGAAGGCGCCCGCGCCAACCGGGCCACGCCGCCGATCGACATCACCCACCTCATTGTCGACCCCGCCAACGGGAAGCTGCCGCCCCTGACACCTGACGCGCAGCAGAGGTGGGATGCTCGGCGCGAGGCCCGCCGGGGCCTGTCGCAGGACGAGCCGCGGCCGGGCGCCTGGGTCGAGGATGTCACGGTCTGGATGCGCTGCATCTCGCGCGGCCTGCCGGATGCGATGTTCCCCAGGCTGTACAACAACGTCTATCAAATCCTGCAGATTCCGGGCTACGTCGTCATCGTCTACGAGATGATTCACGATGCCCGCATCATTCCCCTGGACGGCGGTTCACACCTGCCTGCGCACATGCGCCAGTGGCTGGGGGACTCGCGCGGACGCTGGGAGGGCGACACGCTCGTGGTCGAGACGAAGAACTTCGTCGGCTACGAATTCAGCCTCATACCCCATGGCGGGGGCGGCAGCGGGACCTACCGCGGGGCGGGCAAGGCCCTGAACCTCACCGAACGCTTCACACGGGTGTCGGACGAGTTCATCGACTACCGGTTCACGGTCGACGACCCGGGCCTGTACACGGCGCCCTGGACGGGCGCGGTTCCCCTGACGACGATCGACAGTCCGGAAGGGATACTGGAGTACGCGTGCCACGAAGGGAACTACGCCATCGCAACCGCCCTCAGCGGTGCGCTGGCGCGGGACGCCGCCCGTCAGGAGTCTGCGCCGTAAACGGCGTGGACTCCTGGAGGATTGGTTGGGCGTCGAGCGGAGCCGCAAGGCGACGATTGGCGGGCTGGTCCAAGTAGAGCGGCGCACGAGTGCGGGAGGAAGACTTCGATGCCCAGGCTATACATCCGTATGGAACTCGCGGCCGGCTGCCTTCTGCTGCTCGCGAGCACGCCGGGCTCGGCGCAAACCGCCGAGCATCTCGCCAACGTCCATGTCGTGATGACGGAAGGGCCGGTCGCGCACCCGGACGGGACGGTCTACTTCACTGACCTCGCCAACGATCGGATCCTGACGCTGGGCACCGACGGGCTGGTCACGACGTATCGCCAGCCGGCCAACCGTCCGAACGGCCTGCGGCTCGACGCGCAGTTCAGACTGCTCGCCGCCGAACGGGGCGACCCGGAGCGCGGCACGTCCGGCAGAATCACCCGGACGGATCTCGAAACCGGCGCTGTCGAGGTGCTCGCGGACAGCTCCGGAGCGGTGGACTTCGGCGTACCGAACGACCTGACGTTCGACGGCCGCGGGCGCATCTACTTCAGCGGGTCGGGCGAGGTCTATCGCCTCGACACGGACGGCACCGTCACGAAGATCGCCGCGTCGCCGCTGGTGCAGGGCTCGAACGGCCTGATCCTCTCGCTCGACGACAGCAGGCTATACCTGGTGGAGATCAACCGCGGCGCGGGCCTGCCCCGGCGAATTCGGGAGTTCGACCTCAGCCCTGAGGGCGAGCTGTCCAGAGGGCGAGCTGTCCAATCCGCGCGTGTTCCACGACTTCGCCCCGGGCCGCGGCGGGGACGGCATGGGCATCGACGTCGACGGCAACGTCTACGTCGCCGCCGGCATGAACCAGACGCGGGACACGAGCGAAACGCTGGATAACCCGGCCGGCGTCTACGTCTTCTCCCCTGCCGGCGAGCTCGTCAACCGGATTCCGATCCCGCAGGACACGATCACCAACCTCGCCTTCGGTGGACCGGACATGAAGACCGTGTACGTGACGTCGGGCAACACCGTATTCCGCGTCGCCATGGACCTCGCCGGGACGCGCCGCTGAGCTCGCCGCAACGGGAGTGCGCATGAGGCTGGTTGCACTGGCGGCCGGCGGGACCATCGCGCTCGTCCTCGGCGCGCCAGCGGGCGCCTCCGCGGCAGCTCGACCCGCGCCGCAGGACGGCAACGGGGCAGCCGCGCACCAGGCGGTGCTGCAACGCTACTGCGTCCCCTGCCACAACGAGCGCAACAGGGCCAACGCTGGCGGGCTGACGCTCGCTGCGGCCGACCTGGCGCGCATCGGCGAAAGCGCCGCCGTGTGGGAGCAGGTCGTCGTGAAGCTGCGGGCGGCAAGTTCACGCCGGAGGCCACGCCGTTTCTCCTGGCGGCGAAGGGCGGCGATGCGCGGATGATGCGACTGCTGGCCGACCACGGCGCCGATCCCCTCACCGTGGATGCCAACGGCACGACGGCCGTCATGCTCGCGGCCGGCGTGGGGATGATCAACCCCAATGAGGACAACGGGGCGGACGCCGACGCCCTGGAGGCGCTCCGGCTGGCGGTCGCGCTCGGCGGCGACGTCAACGGACGCAACGTGTTCGGCGACACGGCCCTGCACGGCGCGGTCTTCCGCACCATCACCGGCGCCATCGAGTTTCTCGTCGCCAACGGCGCCCGGCTGGACGTGCGGAACCAGTGCTCCACCGCGTTCTGCCCCTCCAGCGGCGCGCCGGCGGCGGGCGCCGGGCAGACCCCGCTCGAAATCGCCGTCAACGGCGTCGGGATGCTGGGCGGCTACCGCCCCGAGGCGGCCGTGGTGCTGGGCGAGCTGATGGTCGATCACGGCCTGGACGCCGAGATCGACAGGAACGAGGACAAGTACACCTTCGGGATGACGGCCAGGTAGCCGGGGCGGCGGCCTCCCCACCTTGCCATTCTTGATCCGCCGCGGAGACCGGCGAGCGGGTGGCCTTCTCACGCGCGGCCTGCTGGCCACCGAGTTGCGGTCACCCAGCTGGGCAACGGAGCGTCGCCATGATTTGCAGGCTCATCGTCGTTCTGCTCGCCATCAGCGGCCTCGCCGTCGGAAACGCCCCGGCACAGGCGCAGGACCTGCCGACGGCAACGCCGGAAGCGGTCGGGCTCTCGTCGGAACGGCTGGACGACGCGACGCGCCGGCTGCAGTCCCATGTGGACGCCGGAGACATCGCCGGCGTCGTGGCAGCCGTCGTCCGGCACGGTCGGCTCGTGTACCGCGAGGCCCTCGGCGAGCTGGACCGCGAGCGCGGGCTCGCGATGCGCGACGACGCGCTGTTCCGCCTCTACTCGATGACGCGCCCCATCACCAGCCTCGCCGTGATGATCCTGTGGGAGGAGGACCGCTTCGAGCTCGACGATCCCGTGTCCCTGTATCTGCCCGAGTTCGCGGACCAGCGCGTCTTCGTCGACGCGTCCAACCCCGACATGGCGGCGACGCGGCCGCGACGCACCGAGATGACCGTCGAGCACCTCCTGCTGCATACCTCCGGGCTGGGCAGCCGCAGCTCGTCCATCTACCGCGCCGAGCAGGTCCGGCTGCGCTCCATCACGCTGCCCCGGATGGTGAGCAACGCCGCCCGCGTGCCGCTCTTCGAGGACCCGGGGACGCGCTGGCGCTACGGCATCTCCACCACCATCCTCGGCCGGCTCGTAGAGATCTGGTCCGGCATGCCGTTCGACGCATTCCTCCGGGAGCGGGTCTTCGATCCGCTCGGGATGACCGATACCGTGTTTCGGGTCGATTCCACTCGAGCGAACCGTTTCGGACCGGCCTACCGCCCCGGACCCGACGGCGAGCTACGGCCACACGCCATAGAGGTCGTGCCGTTCACCGAGCAGCCGGTCCTGATCGAGGGCGGCGTCGGCCTGGTCTCCACCGTCCGCGACTATCTTCGCTTCGCCCAGATGTTCCTCAACGGCGGCGAGCTCGACGGCGTACGTGTCCTGCAGCCCGCTACCGTCGCTCTGATGACCGTCAACCGGGTCCCAGACGCCCTCCTGCCGATCGGCTTCGGCACTCCGCAACTCGGCCGGGGATGGACCCTCGGGTTCTGTGTCGTCATGGACGCCGACGCGTCCCCCCACCCGGTCCGCGAGGGCACCTTCTGGTGGGACGGATCCTCCGGCACGCGGTTCTTCATCGACCCGGTGGAGGACATGGCGACCGTCATCATGGGTGCCGCGTCGCCGGCATACGGGAACGGGTTCCGGGAGGACTTCACCGAGGCGGTGTACCACGCCCTGATCGACTGACAGGGACCCACGACCGCCGAGGTCACCGGTCAGGGGCGATCTCGTCTGTCCGCGTCGGTCGGCGAACAGGCCGGCCAGCGAGCGCGCCCGTCGCGTCGCCGTCCCGTATCGCAAAGCGACCGTTGACGAGCACGTGCACCGTCCCCTCGGCGTGCTGTCGCGGGGCGTCGTAGGTGGCGAGATCCTGGATGCGTTCGCCGTCGAACACCGCGATGTCGGCAATGGCGCCGGCCCGCAGGTACCCGCGGTCACCCAGGTGCAGGAAATCGGCCGCCAGACCGCTCATGCTCCGGATGGCGAATGACATCGTGATGATCTGCTCATCGAGCACGAACTGGCGCAGCTTGCGCGTGAAGGCGCCGAATACGCGCGGGTGAGTGACGTTCTGCGAGGGAGACGGGCTGCGACCGTC
Organism: Vicinamibacterales bacterium; assembly: GCA_965222265.1. Classification (GTDB taxonomy): domain Bacteria; phylum Acidobacteriota; class Vicinamibacteria; order Vicinamibacterales; family UBA8438; genus JAAXGX01. The sequence goes on along the minus strand of CBDCTP010000003.1, from coordinate 377,809 downwards.
AGTGCAGGTCATCATCCAGGGCTGCCGCGCCAGGTAGCGCGTGTTCTCGATGTCGTAGAGGTCGAGATTCATCACCGCGGCGTTGCCGGCAGTGATGATGCGCCGCACCGCCGCGGGTACGGGCAGCTCCCACTCGGCCGCCACCGCGGCGAGCGTCCGGCCGTTCAGCTCCGGCCGCGGGTCGGCGAACAAGAGCTTGTCGGCGCCCCCGCGGATCGCCAGCATCTCCATCGTCTCGACGTCGAGCCGGCGGACGGTCTCGGGATCGCGAAACCGTTCGAGCATGTCCTCACGGCCTCCATTCGAGGCCCAGCGCGGTATGGTGTACGCAGCCAGGCTCGACTGGGTCGCCGTGTAGACGTGCTGTGCCGCCGCCACCTCCACACCTCGCGCGCGAGCCGCTTCGATCAGGCGGGCCCCCTCGGCCGCGCGCCCGTAGTTGCGCGCCCCCTGCGCGTTGAAGTGGCTGAAGATGACGCGCATCCCCGCGGCTTCACCGATCCGGATCGCCTCACGTATCGACTCGAGATAGCCGACGCCCCGGTAGCTGGCGCCGAGGTCGCGATCGTGTGTGTCGTAGATGCCGTCGAACGCCGCGGCGACTCGCGCCAGCTCGATGACCTCCTCGGTGGTCGCGTAGTATCCGGGCACGTAGAAAAGTCCGGTCGAGAGACCGAACGCCCCTTCGCTCATGGCCTGGCGGACCAGCGCGCGCATCTCGTTCAGCTCGGCCGCCGTCGGCGCGCGGTCGACCTCGCCGATCACCCGTTCCCGGACCTCGCCGTGCCCCACGTAGGCGAACGTGTTGACGCCGATGCGACCCTCGATCGCCGCGAACGCCTCGGCGAGGTCGGCCGTACCCCTGCCGTCTACCCCGATCGCCACCGTCGTGATGCCCTGATGGAGGAACGGCAGTGCGTCTCGCCCGTAATCTTCCGTCAGTTCAGCGTGTGAGTGCATGTCGATGAAGCCCGGCGTGACCATCAGCCCGGCGACGTTCACGATCATGGCCGCATCGAGACCGGCTGCCGCGGCGTCACCGACAAAGCTGATCCGCTCCCCCACCACGGCGACGTCCCGCCGGCCCGGCGGCTGTCCCGAGCCGTCGTAGACGACACCGCCGACCAGCAGGAGGTCCGCCGCCGGCTGGGAGCGAACCTCGCCGATCCACAAGGCAGCCACAGCGGCGGCGGCCACGAGCGAGCGGTACCGTCGGCTCATGTCGCAGTCGGTCCCGATAGGCATGACGGACTCCCGGATCGTGAATGCCCCGAACCAGCACTTCGGCCCCAGGGATTGCGGCTTGATGGGAACGTGGCGCGCCCTGCAGGATTCGAACCTGCGGCCTCCTGGTTCGTAGCCAGACGCTCTATCCAGCTGAGCTAAGGGCGCGTGCTTTAGAATCAACGACTTGCGGGTTCTTCGTCAGTACTGCCAGCGGGTACTGCCAGCCGAATGCCTCCCTTGACCGACACCGGCGCCCGGTCGGCTCGCTGCAAGCGCTCGATCGCTTCCGCGTGCTTTTGCAGTTGAGGCGGCGCGTAGATCATCGTCGTTTCCGGGTCCGTATGCCCGTACAGATCCTGGATGTCCGCCACGTCCGACCCCGTCCGCCGAAGCCCGGTCGCAAAGGCGTGGCGGATCTGATACACGGTGAACGCAGGACGCCCGGCCTTCCGGGCCGCCTGTGCCAACGCCCGGTTCGCACTGGGACAGGACCAGCTCCCGTAGGCACCAACCGCCATGAACTCGCGGGCCGCATCCAGCCCCTCGCCGACGAGCGGGACCGCCGCTAGCCGTCCTCCTTTGCCGCGCGGCACTGCGACGAACGGTGTTGGTTCGTCGAGGCGGAAGTCCTCGGGCCGCAGGCGGCCCATCTGCGACGGCCGCATCCCCGTCCAGTGCATCAACCTTAAGCGTACTACGGTCTTGGACCCCGGCGTCAACTGCGCCAGCACGTCCGCGATGTGAGCGCGGTCGAGCCACCGCGGCCGGGGAGCCGGACGCGTGAACCGTACGAGGTCGACCAGCTCGGCCGCGGCCCGGCGTCCGTAGAGCACCTTCACCAGGTTCGTCAGCGCATCCCGTCGATGGTTGCACGCCGAGACGGACAGAGTCTCCCGCCACTTGCGCATCTGATCGTTCAGTGCCGCCATGTGCTGCGGCAGGGCAAGGGTGATCAGGTGGCCGAAGCGCGCGGCCCACTCGCCGATGTAGTGCCGACGGTCCGCGATGCTCACGAGTTCGTTGCCGATCTGCCGAAGGTACCGGGCCGCATCGTCGGCCAGCGTGTGCCGCTCGCCCACAGGGAGCGTCCGCATGCTGGCGCGCAGCTCGTCCCGGCGCGCCCGGATGGTCTTGAGGTGCGTGCCGGGCGAGAAACGGATCTCTCGTTGGACGCCGTGCACCTTGACCGTGGCGGCCAAGCCCCAACGGTCTCTGTAGATCCCCTGGGCCACGCGGACTCGGCGACGGGACTGCGAGTCGGGCCTTGCCTTCGTGGTCGGCTGCGGTGAAGCCGCATCTGATCCTGCAGGTTGGAGCCTCCGCCGAACGGTTGAAGCCCTGCCTCGATCACCCTTGTCCGACGCGGCATCCGCGTCTGTCGGTGCCGCGCCGATGCTGCTGTGCGTGGATCTCATCGGTTCACTTCCCTCACACGAACGTCCTGCCGGTCCACCTGACCTCTCCGACGATCCGCGCGTCCGGCGGCCAGGGGCGGTTCGGCCAGGTCAACTTGTCCGGGTTGTCGCTGACGAGTTGCCAGACGCCTGCCGGATCCCTGCCCGCGCGCTGGACGACAAGGCCCTCTTCGGTGCGCACGACGTAAATGTGTCCCAGGCGTCGGCGCCGACTCGCGTGGTTCACGAGGATCGAGCAGCCATCGGCCAGGGTCGGCTCCATGGACTCTCCGGCGACCTCGATGACGCGGCAACTGCGGGCGACGAGTCCGTAGCGGGCCAGCCACGTCCTTCGGAACTTGAGGCGGCCGGTCACGCGCTCGGCGTAGGCGACGGCGCCGCCGCCCGCAGCGGTGGCCAGCGCGTAGACGCCGACGTAGTCGCCGTCGGCGCGGCTTGCGCCGTGCGCCTGCTGGTCATCGAGAAACGCCCCCCCCGTAGCGGCGGCGAGGGCGTGCGTGAGTTGCGCGGCGGGGGTCGGATCCTCGGTGAGCCCTTCCAGGTAGTCGGTCGACACGTCGAGCATCCTCGCGGCGGCGGCCAGCCTGTCGACCCGAAGGCGGGACTTCCCATGCTCAACCATGGAGATCGCCTCTCGGGTGAGGGCGATCTTGGCGGCGAGCTGGGCTTGGTTGAAACCCCGGAGCGCGCGGGCCGCGCGCAGGCGCTGTCCGATGGTGTTCACGTGCTCATGATAATCAATGATTACAGTTGACGCGATTCTTGGTGTCCCTAGATTCTGGAGGCGCCAATGGTCACTACCGCACGGGCGATCGCCGCCCGCCTGGTGGCGCTGGGGCTTTCGCAGCGCCGGTTCGCGGCGATGCTCCGCGTCAGTCAGCCCGCCTTGAACGGGTGGCTCAACGGCCACACCCGGCCGCCGGCCACATTCGCAGAACAAGCCACCGAGACCCTGGACGTGCTGGAGGCGGCGGAACGCGCTGCGCACGCGGCGCGGGAGGAGGTGCTGACGCGCATGCCTGAACGACAGCCGGGCTCGAGCGGAGCGCGGATCCGCGGGCGCGGCGCGGGCCGCCGCGGCAATCGAGATCCGTGGGACCCGGACGTGGCGTCGGACGAGTTGCCGGACGTGTTGTTCCTGGAGGAACTGGCGGCGCTGCTGCGCTGCCACCCGAAGACGATCAGACGCCGGCTCGACGCGCATGTCTTTCCGGTGGCGCCGATTCCGGGCATCGACCGCCGCCCTCGCTGGAGCAAGGCAGCCGTGCTGGAGTGGCTCGCGTCCGGCGCGGGCCGCCGCAAGCCGGCCCGTCGGGGGAAGAGGCGATGAGCCAGCCGTTCGAGGGCGACGGACAGACGCTGGCCGCGGCGTCGTGGCGTGAAGTGGACGCGGGCACAGACGCTCCCGTGATCGTCTGTCCCGCGTGCTGGCCGCAGGTGGCGGCGCGCCTGCACGACCGGCCCGGCGTCGAGGTGAGGTTGCTCGACGGGCGGCCGGATTGGGCGCGGTGCGCGGTGTGCGATCCGGAGCCGGTGTGCTGATGGGCGGCCTGAGGGAGGGCCTCGGGGCGTCCGCCCGCGCGGCGGCGGCGCCGCCAGGCACAGGGGCATGGTGGAACGGGCGCGAGACGGAGAGGTAACGGCGATGCCGGCCGATCGGCTCTTCCACGCCCGGCTCGGCCACTCGGCGAAGGTGTCGAGCCTGTCGGATCTGGAGTACCGCGTGTGGACGACCTACGTGCTCGGGGCGGACGACTTCGGGGTGATGAGGGCCGACGCGGTGGCGTTCCAGGCGGCGCACGACGCGCTGAGCGGCCGGCCGGCGCGGGCGGTCCAGCGGAGCGTCGAGCGGCTCGTCAAGGCGGGCCTGGTGGGTGCGTTCGCGCACCAGGGGTCGCGCTACCTGTACCAGGCCGACTGGCAGGACTTCCAGCGGGTGCGCTATCCGCTGCGGACGATGCATCCGCTCCCGGCGGCGGCCGAGGTGAGCGCGAAGACGCAGCATCTGTGGTCGGTGCATCCGGGCGGCGTGCGGGTGCCGTCGCTGCCGAAATCGTCCCGCACGATTGCCGAAGGATTGCCGGAAGGTTCCGGCAACTCTCCCGCAGAAGTGCCGGAAGATTCCGGAAAGCGTGCGGGAGCATTTCCGCAAAATTCCCGCACTTCTTCAGAAATTTTGCCGTCTCACGCACGCACGTGCGAAACGGCTAACGGCTTATGGCTAAGGGAAGAAGGGGGTGTGGGGGAAGAGGGGCGGAAGCGGCAGGCCAAGGCGTCGCTGCGGGGCCGCGGCGGCGGGGCGCGGTCGACGGAGCCGCGCGCGGCGTACGACGCCGGCATCAAGCGGGCGAAGCGATGAGCGAGGGGTGCGGGCGATGCGAGCGGACGCCGGGCTGGGAGCCGGTCGAGGTCGAGGGGCACACGCGGCTGCGGCGCTGCGGCTGCTGGACGGCGGCGCACGCCGCCCCGCCGTCGGTGCCGCGGGAGTTCCGGGACGCGCGGTGGTCGACGTGGCGCAAGGCAACCGACAACCGGCACGCGCTGGCCGAGGCGCGGGCGTTCCTGCGGGCGGGCGACGGCGGGCCGGACCTGTTCCTGTGCGGTCCGGTCGGGACCGGCAAGACGCGGCTGGCGTGCACGGTGCTGAACGAGGCGTGGAAATCGGGCGAGCGGTCGATGGCGTTCGAGCGCGTCCCGATGCTGCTCTACCGGCTGCAGCCGCACGGGGCGGCGGCGGACACGACCGAGACGTTCGACCGGCTGGAGGCGGTGAAGCTGCTGGTGCTCGACGACCTCGGGGCCGAGCGGGACGCGGCGACGGACTACACGCGGCGGACGCTGCTGATGCTCTACGAGGCGCGGCACGACGCCGGGCGGCGGACGGTGTGGACGTCGAACAGGACGCCGAGCGAGATCGGCGCGTTCATGGGAGACGACCGGCTCTCGAGCCGCATCGCGGGCCGCTGCCGCGTGGTCGGGCTCGAAGGGCGGGACTGGCGGCTGGCGGGCCGCGACGCGCATCAGGCTGCCGGGCGCGAGCCGGTGGCGCCGGCGGTCCCGGAGGGAGCCAGATGACAACGGGGCGGGGGCCGGGGAGGGCACCGGATCGGGATGGACTGCGCGACGGGGCGGCCGGCGTGTGGGGAGCGGGGCGGGCGCCGCGCCCGAAGCGTCCGCCGTTGCTCCCGGCCGCCGCAGTTGCCGCTCCGGCTTCGCCACGGCTGTCCTGTCCGCCGTCGGAAGCCGCCCGGCGCCCGGTGGGTCGATTGGGGGATGGCCGTGGGTGCTTCCGAACTGCTGTCGGGGCATGCGTCCTGGCACGGCTCTTCGGTCGAGTGGTTCTCGGAGCTGTTCGGCGCGGAGGAGCTGGCGACGGTGGTGCTTCGCGACCGGCGCGGCCCGGGCAGCCGCCAGCTCGCGCGGGCGGCCGGCCATTGGCGCCATCCGTCGGGTCAGCGCCTGCTCAGGTCGGCCAACGACGCCGGGAGCGACGTCTACTGCTCGGTCAACCCGACGGTGAGGGGAAGCAGCCGCTCGGTCTCGGAGGTGCGCCGTCTCCAGGTGGACCTGGACACGGACGGCAACGAGCGTATCCGGCATCTGATGACGGACGCGAAGTCGGGGCGGGTCCCGATGCCCGCGGTGGTGGTCCGCTCGTCGGCGGGCCGGTGGCAGGTGTTGTGGCATGTCGAGCCGGCGGCCTGGACGCGCGCCGGCGCGGAGGAGGCCAACCGGCGTCTCGCCTCGGTGTACGGCGGAGACCCCGCGGTGGTCGACGTCACGCGCGTGATGCGGGTGCCGGGTTTCGTGAACCGGAAGCCGGGCCGCGGGGACGCCCGGGTCGCGCTGGTTCCGCGCTCGCGCTACGACCCGGAGGGCGTCGGCGCGCAGTGGTGGGAGCCGAAGGCGTTCCGGGAGGTGATTCCCCCGCGGCGGTCGGTCTCCGTCGCTGTCGCGCCGGGGGAGCCCGGCCCGCCGCCGGCGACCGCGGAACGCTACGTCGGCGGGCGGCGGGCTGCTGCGTCGCAGTCCGAGGTGGACTGGCACGCGGTGGTCGACGCGCTCCTGCGCGGGGAGTCGCCGGGGGTGTTGATTCAGGAGCTGGCGGTGTTTCGGGACGACAAGGCGAATCCCCGCGACTACGCGGAGCGGACGGTGGTGCGGGCGTGCCGGTCGGTGGGCGTTCAGGAGCCGGAGACGGACTACGGACGGCGGCATCCGGTCGAGGTTGGCGCCCCCGGGCGCTAGCGGCCGGGCCATGGGGAGGAGAGATGCCATGAGGCAGAAGAAGTTGCGGCGGCACGGCGTGGAGGAGATCGCGCTGATTCCGGAGACGCGGGAGGAGTACGAGGCGGCGATGCAGTCCCGGGCCCGGACGGTGTGTCTGACGATGGAGCAGATCCGCGAATGGAATCTGGCCATCGAGGCGGTCCCGATGTCCGAGGAGAGCGCGGTGGCGGCGATCTTCGGCACGGACCAGGAGTTCTACGAGCTCGTCCTCGAGGAGGAAGCGGGCGAGAGCCCGCCGGAGAGCGAGCTCGAGCTGGACCCGGAGCATGCCGGTTCCGCTCCGGCGCAGCAGGGGGCTGCGGCCGGATAGGCCGCGAGCGGGGAGCAGAGGCGAGATGACTCGACGTTCCGGCGGCCGCAGCTTCGTGCGCCCGGGCGGCTACCGCACGCAGCGGTATCCGGCGTCCGCGCCCGAGGACCGCGGCGAGACCACGGATCGGCTGGAGGCCCGGCGCGAGTCGCAGTCGGACTGGCTGGACTCGTGCGACCAGGCCGACGCGGCGATTCACGAGGACGACGAGGCGCTGCCGCAGCGCCGCCGCCTGCGCACGCACGGCGACCTGGTCTACGAGGTCGCGCTGTCGGTCGAGGTCGCGCGCAGGCTCGATGGCCGGGCCGGGTTGCTGCGGCGGTCGCATCCGTCGGTCTGGGTGGCGGACAGCCGGCTGTTCGGGTTCAGGGACCCGCTGCCGGATCGCCGCCGGCGCGCCCTGGAGACCGACGGCGCGCTGCGCACGCATCAGCTCCAGGACGCGCTGCGGGACCTGCCGGTGGCGGGCGGAGGCGCGTTCGCCGCGGCGGTGGCGGCCGCCTGCGACCGGCGCGACCTCCGGGACATCGGGGGCCTGACGGTCGCCCAGGCCCAGGCGGTCGGCCGCGTCCGCTACGGTCCGCCGCTCCACGTTGTGTTCTCCGCGTCGGGGACCGACCCGGTTCTCTTGAGCGCGGCCGCGGCTGTGTCGCGCCGCTGCTCGGGGAGCCGGCGGCTGGCCGACCAGCTCGACCGCGCGGCGCAGGCGGTCGCGTTGGAGCACGTCGACCGCTCTGTTCGCGACCCGCAGCGCGCCGCCACGGTGGAGCGGCGCTGGGAGGCGGCCCGCGACGGGCTCGAGCTGGCGGGTCTCGATCCGGCCGGCGCGAACTTCGAGGCGTGGTTCGCGAGGACGCGGATGGTCGCCCAGGTGCACTACGCGGTCGGCCTGGACCCGGTCCGCGAGCCGTTGCCGACCGAGGCGGTCGAGGCGGTGCTGGCGGCCAGCGGCTCGCTCGAGGCCGGCGTGCGGGCGGTCGGCGGGCGGGGCGAGAGGTGCCACGAGGTCGCACGCGCCGTTCAGGCGGCGTGCGGGGTGGTGCACCGGCTGGACGGATGGATGGTGGCGGACGAGGCGGCCCTGGCCGGCGTGATGGGGCCGGTCCTGGAGCGGGCGGGGCTGTCGTGGCCGCCGCCGGATCGAGCCCGGGTGGTCGGCCGTTGGGACCTAGATCGGGACGGCGACGCGGTGAGGCCGCCCGGCCCGGTGGCCGCGGTGCCGCCGCCGGTCGCGGATCTCTACCTGTCGGGCCGTCCGTTCGCGGGGGCGCTCTGGCCGGCGGGCGGCGCGGACTACAGGCCGCTCCCGGCGGCCGAGGCGCTGGCGGTCCAGGCGTGGCGGGCGGGCGCGGCGCCGGCGGGTGTCCGCGCCGACGTGATGCTCGACGAAGCCGAAGCGGTCCACCGCGGGGGCCGGGTCGGACCTGGCGCCCTTGGCGTGATCGTGCCCGGCGGCCGGGAAGCGCCGGACCGCCCGTTGTTTCCGGCCGACGGCGTGGGGCTCGCCGAGGTCGGGCGCGCGGATTCGGGCGTGGCCTCGGTCGACCAGTTCGTGGCCGGGCTGGGCGTCTCGGTCGCCGTGCAGGAGGCCGCGGCCGGCGGGTACCGGCGCGACCAGGACCGCGTGGTGCTGCCGGCGGACTGCTCCGGCGGGTCGTACGCGTCGGCGGTCGCGCTCGCCGCCGTGGCCGCGACGGGACACGCGACCCGGGAGGGGCGCCGCGATGCCGGTGCGCCCCGCGGGTCCGTCGGGTGGGTGCGCGAGCAGCTTCGCTGCGATCTCGCCGCAGCGAAGGTGGTCGGCGCGCTCGGGCTGGACTACGAGCCGCCGCCGGGGCCGGCGCTGCCGGCGGAGGCGCGCGAGGTCTTCGTCCGGCACGGCGCGGACCTGTGCCGGGACGCGGACCGGATGGCGTCGTTCGTCCTGGCCCGGGCGAAGGGCGTGGAGCTGGCGGACGGGTACCGGGCGGGCTGGGAGACGCTGCCCGCCGAAGACGGCCCCCGGCCGGCAGGTCCGGGCGAGCGGGCGAGGGAGGTGCCGTTGCCGAGGGGGTAGCGGCTTGGCGAAGTTGGTCCCGCATGGCCGCGGGATCTCGGTTTGGACCCCGAGGGGATTCGTGAGGAGGGACAGCAGATGCCTGGCAGCAACCAGAGGTTCCAGGAGCAGCGGCAGGCGCGGTCGGATGCGCGGCTGGCGGAGACGCTGCAGCAGATACCCGGCGACATCGCGGCGGGCGAGTCGTATCACCAGGTCGCGTCGCTGGAGAGCGGCCCGATACGGACCCGCAGCTCGAAGTCGCCCGTGAGCGAGGGCCCGCTCTGGAACAACGACGGGAACGCGTTCGGTCCCCGGGTCGCGACGATCCTGCACTCGCAGATGGTCGCGCGCGGGATGGAGGGCGCGGAGCTGGTCCACCCCGTCGAGCTCAGCGCGCTGGGCCACCACAAGCTGGAGGACAAGCGCATGGAGGCGCCGCTGGTCGCGGTGCGCGCCGGCGCCCTCGGGCTGACGACCGATCCGGATGTCGTCTCGGGCGTGGTCGTGAGGCCGTCCTCGTCATACGACCTCCTGCACGTCGAGTCGCAGACGAGCCTGCGGGCGGTTCCGAAGCGGCTGATGGACGGGCGCACGCCGGACGAGCGCTCCGCGATCCACGGCACGCTCTCGGAGCTCGTCTCGAGGTCGGGCGTGCAGCTCAAGACGCATGCCGGCGACCGGATCGCGATCACGTCGGGCTCGAAGGGGCCGCAGGTGGCGCATCCGGCGCGGGAGAAGTTCGGGAGCCCGGCGGAGTACGCGACCTCGGTGATACGGGCCGTGTCGACGGCGGTCGCGCGCTCCGAGGGTCTCAGCGCGCACGTGCAGGACGAGGAGCTCGGCCGGCGCGCGGTCGCGTCGGCGCGCCGCAGGGAGCGGCGGCAGATTCCCGCCGGCGGGACGCGCTACGCCGAGATCCGGAGCCAGGCCGTGGCCCAGGTGGCCAGCCGCGGCGTGAAGGCGCTGGCCGCGCGCGAGCAGGTGTACCTCGCCACGGACCAGCCTCGCGACAAGGCGCACTTCGACAAGGAGACGCGCACGTTCTACCCGGAACGGAAGCCCGCGCGCGCGGCCGGCGAGCCGGACGCGAGAGAGCAGCGTTTCAACGAGCGGATGCTCCTCGATCTGGCGGCGGCGGTGGGCAACCGCGAGGAGAAGAAGGCGGCCAGGGCCGGTTACGCCCTCGAGGTCGCGCAGCTCGCGGGCGCACAGGTGCCGGGCCGGAACCCGGCGCCGGCCGGCCTGAGCCCCGCGCAGGAGAAGGCGCGGACGTCGATGGTCGGGGACCTCGCGGCGAGGACGACGCTCGAGCGGCTCGGGATCGAGTATTCGCCCGCGCCGCCGGCCGAGCAGGCGCGGAAGGACCAGGCGGCGTACGCCGAGGCCCCGGGGGCGCTCGATCAGGCGTGGCGGGAGGCCGCGTCGGTCCGTGGGCACCTGGTGTCGCGGGACTGGGCGCACGAGCGGAAGCCCGAGATGCTCGAGCACTCGGCCCGCTCGACGTTCGAGGCTCCCGTGCAGACCCGGAAGCAGGCGGCTCCCGAGCGGGCGGCGCCGGCGAGGGACGAGGCGAGTCCGGAAGCGGGCGGCGGGCAGCCGGCCGGCGGCGAGCAGCCGGTCGAGCCGCCCCGGTAGCGGCTGGCGATGTGCCGGCGGGTCGGGGCGCTCGGTGCGGCCCGGCCCCGTGGGCGTCTGGAGATGGGGTGAATGGTGCGGGAGCTCGCCTCGGTTGTCGATCGCGTCGCGGAGGATGTCGCCGCGGGTGCGTCGTGGCACCAGTCGGAGGGGGAGCTGCTGCGCTCGCGGTCGGTCTCGCCAGGCAGCTGCGTCGAGACGGTGCGCGGCTACCAGCCGTACAACGCGGTGGTGCTTCACGCGCAGCTCGTGGAGCGAGGGCTTGCGGGCGGTTCCGGTGAATTCGTGACCGAGCATCAGTGCAGGAAGCTGGGCGGCGAGGTGCTCCGCGCGGCTGCGCGCCCGGAGGACAGGTTCATTCTCGAAAGCGGCGACCGGCGCGGCATCGCGGTGGGGATTGCCGGTTCGCCCGGGGTGGTCCTGAGGCCCGGCGCGTACCGGGTGCTCCATTCGGAGACGCAGACGACGTTGGATCCGGGCGGCGAGGGGAGGCTGCGCGGGGGGCGCGAGTGCGAGACGGTGGCGCGGGACACGGCGACGGAGGTGCTGGGGGGCGCCGGCGCCCGCCTCGAGCCGGCCGACCGCGCGGAGTACGGGCGGGACGGCGACGGCCTCGTCGTCTGCCATCCCGGCCTGGGCGCGTATCCGTCGCCGGCGGCCTGGGCCTCGTCGGTCGTGGCGGCCACGGCCGCGGCGGTGTCCGACGACCTCGAGGCCCACGGCGCGGTGCGCCTGGCGCGGCTGGATGCCGGCGCGCTCAAGGAGCACAACGGGCGCGCGAGGCGCGCGAAGTCGGGCGTCGCCGTCATGGCGGGGACGCCCGACGGGGAGGCGGTGTCGGCGCAGGCGTTCGCGTCGCTCTATTCGCGTGCGTGCGGACTGCTGGCGCGGCGCGAGAACGTGTCGATCGAGTGGGAGCGTCCGGCCGGCGGGCCGCTGTTCGATGCGGAGCGGCGCGCGTTCCGGCCGAAGGCGCCGCGGCTGTTCAAGGGGCACGGCGTGCGGCAGTGGGAGGCCTTCCGGCAGGCGGCGCTGGTGGGCCTGTGCCGCGCGGTCGGGACCGAGGGCGAGCGGTCCGCGGCTGGCGCGGGGTCTGGTCTGGACCGCTTGGGGGGCCTCGCGGTGGTCGAGTCCGTGGCAGGCCCGCTGCCGGGGCTCGATCACCGGCCGGCGCTGTCGTGCGACGAGCGGCGGGCGCGATCGGATCTCGTCGGCGGGCTCGCGGCGCGGTCGGTGGTCGAGGCGGCGGGGTTGCGCTATGTCCCGGTGGCGCGTGACGGGGAATGCGCCTCGCGGGAGGCGGCGGTGTTGCGGCTAGAGGGTCTCCGCAGCGTCTGCGCCGACGCGTCGAACATCGGCGCGTGGGCGCTCGACCGGGATCGCGCGATCGACCGCCTTGCACCGGCGGAGGGCGCGGCGGCGCGGGCAGTGGACGTCGAGGCGCCTGCGGCCGCCCGGCCCCGCGCGCAGCAGGAGTTGTCGTGGTGAGCGCGCAGCCGCGGGTCGTGGCCGTCGAGGGCGGCAGCCGTCCGGCGCGGGGCTCGCGCCCGGCGACGGCGCTCGAGTCGCTGGTGGGCGCGCGGCTGATGGCGGACATTCGCCGGGGGGCCGCGCCGTTTCAGCGGGATTCGGACGGCTGGGGCGTGACGCGGCTGGTCGACCGCCGGCCGCCGGCCGCGCTGTCGTGCGATCAGGACCTCGTCCTGCGGCAGTCGATGGCGGACGAGGGCTGGATCGCGCCGCAGTTCGTCGCGCGCGTTGGTCGCGGCGCCACCGGCGACGGGGTCGATCTGCCCCGGCATTCGGCATTGCAGGCGTTCGGGGGCTGTCTCGGCGAGTCGGTCTACCGGCGCGTGTGGCACGTGAGCTCGGCCGGGGCGGCGCCGGCGGCGCGGCCTCCGCTGATCGAGGACGCTTCGCGGGCCGCCCGCATGGTGGGGTCCGTCGCCGCCGCCGCCGGCGTTCGCCTGGCGGAGGGCGGAGCGATCGCGGTCGCGCCGTCGGTCGTGGATCGTGGCCTGGCGTGCGTGGTGCCGCACCGCCGGTTCCGCGTCTCTGAGGGTCCGTGGTGGGCCTCGACGGCGCTCAGGGCCGTGGCGGAGACGTTGGCGCGGTCGCGCCTCGTCGGGCAGGTCGTCCAGCTCTTCGCGTTCGAGCGTTTCGTGGCGCGCGCCGTGGGCGGCGGCACGGGGCGCGGTCGCGCCGCCGCCGTCGGGCAGGCGTACTGGGCGGTCGCCGAGAGCCTGGGCCGCGCGCACTCGGTGACCCTCGCGCCTGGGTGCGGCGACCGCCTGCTGTACGAGGACTCGACCCGGACGCTCGTCGTGGCGGGCGACGCCGCCGGCGTGAGGCGGCCGGTCGAGGCGCTGCTGCGCGTGGCGGAGGCGTCCGGCGACCGCGGGGTCGAGGCGGCGGCCGAGCGCCGGGACCTGGTCGCGCTGCTCCGGGCGTCGGGCGTGGGGGGGCCGGTGTCCCATCCCGAGCGGACCGCCCGGGCGGATTGGGACGGGCGGGCCGTGCTGGTCGCGGCGCTGGCGGCCAAGCGCGTGGCGGAGCGGCTCAGCCTCCCGTACGTGGCGGGCCCGCCGTCGGACGAGCTGGCGGCCGGCGCCCTGCGGGTGCTCGGGGCGGAGGGCTGGCGTTCGGTCGCCATCGAGGCGGGCAACCTGGCCGGCTGGCTCGTCGACGGCGTCCGGGGGCTGGCCTTCTGGCCGGCGGCATTGGAGTAGGCGGTGCTGTCGCTGGAGACGCTGCTCCAGGCCGCGGAGGGCGGTGAGAGGGAGATGGGGCTCGTGCATGCGGACTTCGAGGAGAAGGGGCTGGACTCGTGGCTGCGGGGGGCGATCGAGCGGCGGCTCGATCCGGCTCTCGGCGCTCAGGTCGTTCCCGCCCGGCGGTCCGAGGAGGTGCTGCGGGCCCTGGAGGGCTTCTATGCGTTCTGGGGCCGGTGGTTCCCCGCGGAGTACCGCCGCGTCAGACGCGAGTGGGTGGTTCTGCAGGCGCGTTGGCGGGGGGCCCATGGCGTGAGGCCCGCGCGCGTGCTCGATTCGGTGACGAGCCGGTTCTTCCGGGAGGGTCTTGTGGAGCTTGCCCCTGTGGTTGCGGTGGCGGGTGGCGGCGGATTCGAGGCCGGGCTCGAGGTGCTGGCCGCCTCGGACGGCGCGGTCTCGGACGGCTCGGCCGCGGGCGGCGGGGCCGGGCAGCCGGTGGCGCTCGACGGTGGCAGTCCGGAGTCGCCGGATTCCGGGCGGCGGGAGCCGGGCGAGCCGGCGCCGCCGCCCCCGGCGCCGATGGTTCACGCGGGTTCGCCGGTGCCGGCGAGGTTGCCGGACTCCGCGGAGGTGCTTGCCGATCCCGGCGGAGGGCTGGCCCTGGCGCTCGTGAGCGAGCGTCTCGACCGGGCGGTCCGTGCGGGAGCCGGCGAGGTGGAGGAGCTCCGCTCGGCGTGGCTGAAGGGGTCGGGTTTGTGGTGCCGGTGGCCGGAGTTCGGCCGTCGGCAGGAGCGGTCGAGGTGATGGATCGAATGCCGGTGCTGGCGCGTTCCGCGGATCGTCTCGGGCGGGAGGTCGTCGAGGTCGCCCGGGAGCCCGGGGAGCGGGGGGAGCCGGCCCGCTGGGTCGGGCGGTACCTGGACGTCGCCGATCTGCGCCGGCAGCGCGCGCGGGTCCATTCGGGACGTCGGGACCGGGAGCGTGCGCGCGGGCCGCGGCGGTTGCAGGCGGACCGGTTGTGGGACGCGCTCGAGCTGCTGGCGGACCTGCGGGTGGTGTCGTATCGGAGCCTCCAGGAGGAGTGCTTCGACGGGCACGGGTACACGGCCGGACGCGGCATCCGCCACCTGCTCTCGGAGGGCCACGTCGAGGTGCGCACGGTTCAGCCCCGGCGGGCCCGGCCCGGGCCGGAGGGGCGGGGCTTCAAGGTTCTGGCGCTGACCGAGGCGGGCGCCGCGCGCGTGGCGGCCCGGCGCCGCTCACGCTATTCCGACAGGCGCGTCTGGCAGGGCTTCGTCAAGTGCCGCGAGATCGAGCACGACGCCGGCGTGTCGGAACTCGTCCTCGAGACCGTGGATCGCGTCCGGTCGCTCGGCGGGCGGGTGCGCTCGGTCCGCCTGGAGGCGGAGCTCAAGGCGGCGGTGGCGCGGGCGGGGAGACAGGGTCTCGATCCGGCGGGTGCGCGAGTGCGCGCGGCCCGGGCGGCGGGCGTTCCGGTGGACGAGGACGGGGCGTGCCACTTCCCGGACGCGCTCGTCGAGGTGACCGACGCCGGGGGCGCGGAGTCGACGCTCGCGCTCGAGCTCGTGACGGGCAGCTACTCGCGGCGTCAGGTCGAGCGGAAGATGCGGATGGGCATGGTCCTCGCGTCCCGCGGCCGCCGGTTGGCTTCGTACGCGCGGTCGATCCTGTCCCGCGACGTCGGCGGCCGCGTGCGGCGGGCGTGGCGGCCGGGCACGGAGCTCGAGGAGCGTCTGTTCGACGTCATGAGGTGATTCATGGATCCCGGCCGCTTCTGCGTGGGCATGACCGTCGTGGTGTTGGCGTTGACGTGCGCGGTTCTGGCGACGCGGTTCGACTACCTCGGGGAGTTCTGGATCGTGCTTTGGGCGGACCACGCGTTGCGGTTGGTGCTGATGGGGGCGGCCTGGGTGTCGTGCGTCGTGGCGGGCACCTACCAGCTCGCGCGCGTGCTGGTGCTCGGGGAGGTCGGTCAACGCGTCGGTTTGCTGGAGCGCGCCATGCGCCGCGGGCGGGGAGGCGATCCCGAATTGCGGCGGGCGCTCGACAGGGAAGAGACGGGCCGGTATGCGAGTTGAGGAGTCGAGGAGGAAGTGATGATTCTGCTGGAGCGCGCGGGTCGGTGGTTCGAGCGGCACGGCCGGGGGGTGTCGTACCTGTTGTTCGTGTGCGTGCTGCTCGCGTTGGCGGAGCAGGGGCTGCAGGCCGCGGCGGATCCGTGGTCGATGGCCGCGAGCCAGCTCTGCGCCTTGTTCACGGGGGTCGTGGGGAGGGGGTTGGCCGTGGTCGCGGTGATCGCCGGCGGGCTGGCCTATGCGTTTGGCGAGGGCGGGAGCAAGTCCGCGATCGCCGGGCTCGTCTTCGGCGTCGGCATGGTGCTGCTAGCGCCGCAGTTCCTGGTGTTCTTTTTCGGCGGGACCGCGATCACCTGCTGACTCGCGCCGCACTGCCGGGAGGTTGTCCATGCGTCTGGTCCGCGGCGAGGGCGTTTGCAACGAGTACGGGGCTCTCAACGATCCGCTGAGGATTCTCGGCGTGGAGCGGAGCCTGTTCTTTCTCAGCCTCATGTTCGCGCTCGTCATCTTTCTGGCGATGGAAGCCCTGCTGCTGGCGCTGGTCGGTTTCGCGATCTTCTGGGCGCTCGCGCGCGTGACGACGGCGTACGACGACCGGTTCATGGAGGTGCTGCGGCAGACGCTCCGGAACCCGGGAGGCTGGTACGACGCGGCCGACTACGGGTCGCCGCCCTGGTTCGTGGTCGTGGACGGGAAAGAGCCCGGCAACGCGGGGGAGGGGGACTGATGGCCCGGGCGTCGCGGTCCGCAGGCCGTTCGCTCTCGAGTCAGCTTCCGTGGTGGGGGTTCATCGACGACCGGCTGTGCATCACGCGTTCCGGCCGGCTGCTGGGGTTCTCGCGGCTGCGGCCGCTTGCCGCCGACGGCCTGTCGGGCGCGGCCGTGGACCAGCTCATGACGATGTGGTCGCGGGTGCTGATGGCTCTCGGTCCCGATGTGCGGCTGTGGTGGGTCGTGGATCGCTGGCGCGCGCCGGCTCCCGATTCGGGGAAGGTGGAGGGCGTCGGCGCGATGGCGGCCAGCAAGCGCCGCGCGCATGTCGCCGGGCGCGTGCGCGAGTACTCGGTGTGCCTGGTCTGGGAGTTCGACCGGGGGCTCGCGCGGCGCGTGGGTTCCGGTGAGACCGGCGCCGGGTGGCTCGTCGGCTATCTCCGCAGCTGGTGGCAGTCGCGGCGCAATCCCCATGTCACGACGGTTCTGCGGTCCGTGCTCGCCGACGTGGCGCGCGACGTCCGCAACCAGCTCGCGGGTTACGAGGCGCGTCTGTCGGCCGGCACCGTCGTCTCTCCGATGAGGGCGGCCGAGGCCGTGCGGGTGCTGCATCGCCTGTCGAACGCGGGCCAGGGAGAGTGGGTGGACGGGCTCGAGACGCGCTACGGCCTGAACTGGCGCCTGGCGTCGCGCGACGTGACGATCACGCGGTCCGGCGTCACGGTGGGCGGCCAGCTGGTGCGGGTCTGGTCGTTGGCGTCGGTCCCGGGCCAGGTGGTCGGCAACTGTCTCGACGGGCTGTACGGGCTCAACGCGGACCTGTCCGTCGTGCTGGGCTGGCGCGCAGCGGAGCGCCAGGGCGCGCGGCGGCGGATCGCGAGCGCCCAGCACCACTACCACCAGGCCCGGCACTCGCTCATGTCCGCGATGGGGGAAGGCGGGGAGGCGACGGGGCTCGAGGACTTCGGGGCGGCGTCTGAGGTGATGGCGATCGGGCAGGCGCTCGTCGATCTGCAGTCCGGCGACGTGTGCTTCGGCGAGATGCATCTGTCGGTGGCCGTCCGGGCGTCCGGGGAGTTGGAGTTCGCGGACGTCGGGACGGCCCTGCAGCGGATCGTCGGGGGGATGGACGGGAAGGTCGTCGAGGAGACCCACGGTCTGCCGCCGGTCTGGTTCGGGCGGATGCCCGGGCAGACGGGAGTCGATCCGCCGCGGCGGTTCTTCGTGAACTCGAAGCTGGCGTCGGCGCTCGCGCCCATCATCGGGCCGCCCCGCGGGCACGACCGGTGCGACCACCTCGACGCGGAGCCGCTCACCACTTTCGAGACGGGTTGGGGGACGTCCTACGGGTACGACCTGTTCGCGGGCGGCGACGTGGGCCACACCATCGTGCTGGGCGCCACCGGCAGCGGGAAGTCGTTCCTGCTGAATTGCCTGCTCGTCCAGGCGTTGAAGTACGACCCGCGCGTCCTCGTCCTCGATCTCGGCCGCAGCTACCGCTATCTCACCGAGTTCGTCGGCGGGAAGTACCTGGCGCTGCTCGAGGGCGAGGACCTCGACCCGGCCTCGGCGGCCGGCATGGGGCTGCAGCCGTTCGCGCTTCCGCCGTCGGTCCGCACGCGGCAGTTCCTCGTCGCGTGGATCCGGCGGCTGCTCGCGATCGGCAGCTACGAGTGCGAGGCCGACGATCTCACCGATCTGGACAAGCGGGTGGACGAGGTGTTCCGGCGCGCGCCCTCGAAGCGGACGCTGAGTGCGCTGGCGCACCTTCTGCCGAAGGCGATGTGGCCGGCGATGAGCCGGTGGGTGGACGAGGGGACCTGGGCCCCGTGGTTCGACGGCCCGCCGGTCGAGCTCGAGGAGTTCGGGACGTGGCAGGTGGTCGATCTCGCCGGGGCGTCGGAGTACCCGGACTGGTGCGAGGCGGCGCTGTGGTTCTTCCTGGAGCGGATGCGCCTGGTCATGGACGACGAGTCGCTCCGGGGGCAGCTCAAGATCGTCGTCGTCGACGAGGCGTGGCGGTACCTGAAGGACCGGCTGGTCGTCCGGAAGCTGGTCGAGGCCGCCAAGACGTGGCGGAAGATGAACGGCGTCCTCATCCTCGCCACGCAGTCGGCCGGCGACATTTTGGGCGCGGCCCCCGAGCTTCTCGAGTCGATGCCGACCCGCCTCCTGCTGGGCAACTCGTCGTTCCCCGACGAGGCCGCCGGGGTCCTGGGCCTCACGCCGTCCGAGCTCGCGACCGTCAAGGAGCTCGAGCCCAAGCGCGAGCTCTACATCCATCGCCCGGGGCACTCGGCCGTCGTGCGGCTGGAGGTCGATCCGGAGAGCTACTGGCTGTACACGTCCGACCCGGCGGATGCAGTGAGGCGCCGGGCGGCGGTAGAGCGTTGGGGTCTGCCCGGGGCGTTGATGCGGCTGGCGGCCGGGGTCGACCGGGACGTGGGCGAGGCGGCGGGCCGCAGCGAGGTCGCTCGGTGAGGGGCGTTGCCCCCGGGGAGGTGAGGATGCGTGCAGCTCTGTTTGGTGTCGTCGCGTTGGCGCTCGTGGCTCCCCTGTCGGCGCAGGAAGCGGAGAGGACGCCGATCCGTACGGTCGAGGCCTCGTCGGAGGAGCCGATCGCGGTGTTCACGCGGGTGCGGACGGTCACGACCATCCGCCTGCCGGCGGGCGAGCAGATCGTCCACACGGTGGCGGGCGACGCGGAGAACTGGGACCTGACGGCACGCGGCCGCGAGCTTGCCGTCAAGCCGTACGCCGCGGGGCTCGTGTCGAACGTTACGGTCTCGTGCGCCTCGGGCGCGGTGTTCACGTTCACGGTGATCGAGGACGCAGGCGCCATGACCGACTACGTCGTGACGGTGGCGGCTGGGGAGGAGGACGCGGCCCTGGAGTCGGCCGAGGCCGTGGAGGTGCGGTTCATGCCGGCGTTCGCCGTCGCGGGGTTCCGCGAGCGCCTGGCCGCCTACCGCGACGACCGCGAGCGCGCCGTCTTCGAGGGGCGGCAGCAGGTCGACCGCCTGTGGGCCGATGCCTCCAGGCGGCAGGAGGAGTTCGTGCGCGACTTCGCGGGCCGGGTGCGCCTGCCCTACCAGGTCACCGAAGAGGCGTTTTCTCCGCCGTTTCTGCTGCGGGACCTGTGGACGGACGGGACGTTCACGTACCTGCGGACCGAGGGTCAGGAGATTCCGGCGGTGTACGTGTGGCGCGGAGACGCCGCGGAGGTGGTGCATACCGATGTCGAGCCGGGCGGGCTCCTGGTCGTCGAGCAGGTGATCCGTCACGGCACGCTCAGTCTCGGGGGGCGCGAGGCGTGGTTCGGGCTGGCGGCCGAGGGCGGCGCGATGCCGCAGCGGAGGCCGGGGTTCTTCGAGCGCAACTTCGCGACACCGCCGCGGATGTACGGGGTCTGGCCGGCGATCGGCGCGGTAGTGGCGCTGCTCGTCGTCGGGAGGTGACGTGATGCGGATTGGACTGGTGCTTGCGCTGCTCGCGGTGTGGCCCTCGGCCGGGGAGGGCCAGGTTGCGCAGGGATCCCTCCGCGCCGGCGTTCGCGGGGGGGTCGCCCTCGCGGAGGTCGTCACCCGGGTCGGTTTCGAGACGACGGTGGTGCTGCCGCGCGCGTGGAACGTGGTCGAGCGCCGCCTCGGGGACCCCAATCGCTGGGTGGTGACCGGGGGCGGCCACCTGACGATGGTGCGCCCGCTGGTGCGCGGCGCGGCGACGAATCTCGCCTTGGTCCTGTCGGACGGGTCCGTGGTGTCGGTCGGGCTGCGGGAGAGCGATCTGTCCGCGGTCCATACCGTCGTGCATCTGGCCGAGGCCGCCGAGGAAGGGGCGCCCGGCGAGGGCGAGGGCCTGTCGGAGGACGTCGTCGCCGGGACCGGCGCCGAGTCGCCGGTGCTGCTGTCCGCGGTCGACGTCGAGGCCATCCGGGAGGAGGAGCGGCGCGCGCTCGGCGCTCTCCGGGCGGCCGAGGAGGACGTGCGCGCGCGCGTCGACGACGCGGTCGCCGCCAGCGAGGAGGCGGTCGAGGACTTCATCGCGGACTACCCGCAGAGGCTGCACTTCGTCTTCGAGTTCCATCCGGAGGTGGACGTGACCGCCGACCCCTACCGGGTCGAGGGGATGTGGCACGACACCCAGTCGACGTTCATTCGCTTCCGGCGGGCGCCGAGCGGGGAGATCGCCGTGGCGGGGCTGCTCCCGGACGGAACCGCACGGGTGCTCCCGCACGAGGTGATCGGCGCCGGTCTGGTGATTCGGATCGACGGGGTCGTGGAGGACGGGATTCTCGGCGTGGGGGATCCCGGCGCAGGGGTCCCGTGGCGCATCAGGGGGGAGGCCGAGCCGTGGCACAGTGGCAGCTGAAGGTCCCCGCCGGCGTCGTCCCCAAGAACCTCCCGGTCTACATCGCGCTGGGCCTCGTGGCGGTGTTGCTGCTGGTGATGTTCCTCACGGGCTCGGGCGCTCCATCCGACGAATCCGCCGCGGGCGGCGAGCAGGCCATCGAGGCGGCGGTGGCGGACGTGAGGACCGTGGTGGAGCCGGTGCTGCGCGAGGGCGAGCGGCTGCGGGAGGACCTCGCGCGGCTGGAGGCCCAGCGCCAGGCGGACGAGGAGGCCAGGAGCCGGCAGGAGGACGCGGCGCGCGACGAGGACCTCGCGGATGCGCGCCTCGAGCTAGAGGGCGCCCGGGCCGCCCTTCTCCAGGCGCAGCGCATTCGGGACGAGGCAGAGCGCAGTGGGCTCCCGCCCGGGGCGGTGTCGGGGGACATCCAGGCGGCGCTCGAGACGGTCGAGGAGCGGGAGCTTCGGGAGGCGATCCGGCTGCAGGAGGTCGAGCGCTTTGCGCTGTCGCTGCGCGCGCCGGCGGTCGTGGGCGATCCGGAAGCGGCCGATGCGGCTCAGCGGGCGGCCCCGGCGGCGCCCGTGATCACGGGCGATCCCCTCCTGGATGAGCAGCTACTGGCGTTCTTGCGGCAGGAAGCGGCGGGGGGCGCGCCCGGGCAGGTCCCTTCTGCCCCGCCGCCGACGGAGCGTGCAGGTGCTCCGGAGGTCGTTCCGGTCCGGCCGCCGCCGGCCGCGGGTGCGGTCGACCGCGGCGCGGCGCCCCCGACGGAGGTCTACGCGGTCGGGCCTGACGTCGAGGTTCCGGAGTCGAGCGGCGGCGGCTCGGTCGCGGTTGCGCGGTGGCCGGCGGTTCCCGAGGGTCTGGACCTCGTCTACGAGGGCCGCATGATGCAGGCGGTCCTCGAGACGGCGCTCACGGGCGATTTCACGGGGCCGGCGCGGGCGCGGCTGACGCTTCCGGTCAGGACCGCGGACCGAAGGCGCGTGGTGATCCCGAGGGGAACGGTCGCGCTCGGCGACGCGCAGGCCGTCGAGAACGGGTTCCAGACGCGGCTCGCCGTGCGGTTCTCGCGCCTGCGGTTTCCTGACGGGCGGTCGGTCCGCATGGGGTTCGAAGGGCTGTCGTCGATCGGGGAGACGGGACTGACCGACGAGGTCAACCGGCACTACAGGAGCACGCTCGGGGCCGTAGGGGCGGTGGGGCTGCTCGCGGGGCTTTCGGCCGGGGGCGGCGGCAGTCAGGGTTACTTCGACCCGGCGCGCCAGCAGTTCTCCGTGGCCGCGATCAGGTTCCTGGACAGGTTCATGAACAGGCTGCCGGCGGTGCGCGTGCGCGCGGGGCATCCCGTGCGGATCTATCTCACGCAGGACCTGCTGGTGCCGCGGGTGTAGCGGAAAGGGGGCGGTGATGAGTCGAAGGGCGCGGGTGTACGTAGCGGTGGCGTTGGTCTTGGTGGTGGCGGCGTCCGGGCCGGCGGTGCGCCGGTCGCAGGCGTTCTTCGGGTTGGACCCGGCCAGCTGGATCGTCGTCGGGCAGATGGCGTCTGTCGTCAGCAACCTCATGGCGCTGCGCGACACGATGATGCGGATCCGCGACGAGGCGCTGAGCTCGTACCGGGGACTGGTCGATCCCATCGACGACTTCGCGGGGCAGATGCGCCGCGCTCTGGGCGAGGGCGCGTCGTTCGATTTCAGCGCTTTCGGCGGGACGGACCCGCGCACGTTGGAGCTTGACCGCTGCGCGCTCGTGCCGCCGGAGGAGCTGGCCTCGACGCCGTGCGTTCCCGATTCGCTGCCGGCGGCCGGGACCGTGTACGGCGACCTTCCCAATATCGATCCGGAGGTCGCCGCCTCGCTGGAGGCGTCGCACGCCGTGCGTGCGGCCGAGTTCGACGTTCAGCTCGCCGAAGCCGGCCACCGCGACCTGCTGGCGGAGGAGGCGACGGTGGCGATCGCCCTGTACCTCGGGTGCGAGGCGACGCGGGCGGACGCGGATCGCCGCGGCGTGGTGGTCTGCCCGGCGTCCCGCGCCTGGACCGCGGTGGAGCGGGAGGGTTTGCGGCAGCGCCTGGCCGACTCTGTCGCTGGGCTCAGCACGCAGGACTGTCCGGCGAGGGGCGCCGGCGGCGCGGGCCAGGGGGTGTGCGCGTCGCGCGCGCAGCACCGGTCGCTCCTGATCGCGGCGACGCAGGCGCAGGCGAACATCGACGCGCTGCTGCTCAAGCTCGATGCGGAGGACGCCGACCGCGCGCGCCGCCAGCTCGAGCGGGACCTGATGGAGCAGGCGCGCGAGGAGGAGTTCCGGCTCGCGCAGCTCCAGGGCCTCGCCGCGCTCGACCTGGGGCTCGACACGGCGGCGGGGCGGGCGAACGTGCTGACGCCGGCGCTTCACGCGCGGAACGCGGCGGCGCGGCCGCTGGGCGGCAACCTGTTCGTCGGCCACTGAAGGGGGGCGGAGCATGCGGACGAAGCAACTGGTCGCGGCGGCGTTGGCGGCGGCGCTGCTCTTCGGGCGCCCGGCGGCGGTCGATGCGGGTTGGGCCGGCATGCTCGTGCAGGTGTCGGCGATGCTCTCGCAGATCCGGGCGCAGGTATCCACGGCCGAGGCGTACGTGGCGCAGGCGCAGGCCGAGGTTCGCGGGCTCCTCGACCCCGGCGGGCTCGTCTCGTCGGTCGGGTCCCTGGCGGACTGGCGGAGCCTCTTCTCGGAGCTGACCGACCTCGGGCCGTTGTGGGAGCCGCTGACCGAGTCGCGGGCGCTGGTCGGCGACGCGGTCCGCGACTACCAGGCGGTGCGGGGCATCGGGGGCTACGACTTCGGCACGGTAGGCGGGTTCCTGGACTTCCTCGACTCGCAGCCGATCGGCTGGTCGGCGGGCCGGCAGTCGGCGTGGCAGGCGCTCGTCGACGACGTCGGCCTTCCCGCGTCCCTGCGCGACGAGATCCGGGAGGCCGAGCAGCTCCGCCGCCGGGTGGTGGACCTCCGCTACGCGGCCACCGTCGACACGCGCCTCGCCGCCGCAGCTGTTCTCGGCGACCACGTGGCGGGGGAGTACGTGGGCCGCGGCATGCTCGAGGACAGCGTGCAGATCCTCGACGGCGCGCGCCGGCTGATGGGCGGGCCGTCGGATCCCGATCCGGCGCTGAGCCAGGCCGAGTTCGACGGGGTGTCGACCGAGCTCGCGTCGCTCCGGGCGACCCATTCCGCCGGGGCGCTCGGGCTCCGTGCATCCCAGCTCGCCGCCGACGCGCTGACCGTCCGTCTCGACGCGCACCGGGCGGCGGCGGACGCCCGGCGCCGTTTCGATCGGCTCGCGGATCTGGCATCCGCGGCGGCGGTTCCCATGCAGGACGAGGTCGGCGACGAGCCGATGGCGTCTCTCGCGTCGGGCGGCTTCATGGACGCCTGGGTGCGGTGATGCCCCCCCTCCGCGCGCGGGCTCTGCCCGCAGCCCTCGTCGTTGCCGCGGCCTTTGCCGGGCCGCTCGCCGGCGCCGCGTTCGCGCAGCCGCCGGTCGATCCGGACGGCTCCGCCACGCGGTGGTCGTTCGACTACGTGCAGGCGGCGGTCGAGGACCTGGTCACCGCTCCCCTGCCCGCGGCGTACGGGGGCGTGACCGTCCGGCAGTACTTCTACGACATGGGGGTGCGGTTGTGGGCCGCGATCGCGCTGATCATGACCGTCATCCAGGGGCTCAAGGTGGCGATGGGCGGCCGCCTCGACCTGTGGGGCATGGTCACCTTCCTGCTCTGGATCGGCTTTCCCTACATGGTGCTGGAGGGGTTCTACACGCCGTACGCGTTGTTCGGCAGCCAGACGTTCATCCAGATGGTGGTCGGGCAGGGGCAGTCGCTCGCGGCGGCGCTGAACGGGGCCGGCGGCGCGTTCTCTCAGATGCACGACGACGTGTACGCATTGCTGGCCGATATTTTCCGGCAGCTCGGCATCGCGTTCAACAACATGACCTCCCTGGGGGGGATCGTGCGTGGCTTCGCGACGGTCGTCGGCACCATCTGGGCCATCAGCCAGGCGGCCGTGGTGGTGATCGTCAGCGTCCTCATTCTGCTGATTGCGGCCCTGCTGGTGTACACGCAGGTCGTGTGGGCCAACGTGGCGATCGGCATTCTGACCCTGCTCGGTCCCCTCTTCGTGCCGCTGTTGCTCGTCGAGCAGCTCTCGTTCCTGTTCTGGTCCTGGCTCAAGGGACTCATCCAGTACTCGTTCCAGGTCGTGGTCGCGGCGCTCATGCTGCGGATGATCGCGGTCCTGGCCGGGTATCCGCTCGAGGGCATGGCCGCCTTCGTCGAGAGCATCGCCCAGTTCAATCCCGAGGGCGGCACGGATGCGTTCATGCACTCCTATCAGGAGGTGATCCGCCGCATGGGCACATGGTTGCCGGTGATCCTCGCGGCGCTTCTCCTCAGCTTCAAGGTGGGCGAGGTCACCCAGGTGATGCTCGGCGGGTCGCAGAACCTGAGCTCGGGGTTGACGGCGGTGGCGGCCGGCGCCGCGGCGACGCTCGCGTCCGGCGGCGCGGCGGTCGGCGGCGGGCTCGCGTCGGCGGGCCTCTCGAGCCTGTCGAGGGGCGCGGCGGCGCACGGGATGAAGGGCACGGCGGCGGCGCTCTCGAGGGGCGCGGACGCGGCCCAGTGGGTCTCGTCGCACGCGCGCGGCGGCGCGAAGGCGAAGCGCCGGGAGGACGACTAATCGTGGAGATCGAGAGCGAGGAGCTGATCGAGGTCTGGGCCGAGCACGTCACCAGGGCGCGGCACTACCGCATGGTGGTGCTGGTCATGGGCGGGTGCCTGCTGCTGGCGCTGCTGGCGCTCTGGGGCGTGGCCCGGCGTCCGTTCCCGGCGCCGGTCGTGGTGCGGGTGGACGAGGTCGGCCGCGCCCAGGTCGTCGACACCGTCCCGGAGGCGATCGAGCCGGCGGGGCCGGAGGTGTCCTACTTCCTCAACGAGTTCGTCGTCGGCCAGTACAGTCGGCAGCGCGCGATCGTGGAGAGGCGCTGGGAGGAGAGCTTCTGGTTCACGAGCGCGGAGGTGAGCGCGCAGCTCTCGGCGGAGTACGGCGACGAGGTGGCCGCGTTCATCGCGGGCGCGCGGGGAGAGGGCGACGTCGCGGTCGAGAACGTGCGCATCCGCATCCTGCCGAACCCCTCGCCGCCCCACGACGCCGAGATCGCCTTCGATCGGCTGCGCGCGGCGGCCGGGCGGGTGCTGGAGTCGGAGCCGTGGTCGGTGAACCTGCAGTTCGCGTTCACCCAGGTCACCGAGGACCTCGTGTTCGCGAACCCCATCGGGCTGGTGATCACGTTCCTCGAGGACACCGTCGTCAGGACGACGGCGGAGGAGTAGCGCTGTGGAGCTTGCCCGCGCGGAGAAGGCGCTCACGGAGGCGGGGTTCGGCGCGCAGGCCGCGCGCTTCCTGGCGCTGGTCGTGCTCGCCGGAGGCGTGTTCGTCCGCGAGTTCGCGGCGCGCTGGGTCGGCGACGACGACGGCCGCCGCGCGCGCACGCAGCGCTTCGTCGACGTCGACGTCTGGGCCGCCTGGCGGCGGGCGTTCGCCCGCGACAAGGGGCTCGTCAGCCAGAAGCTGCGCTCCGGCGTGATCCACCACTGCACTGGCAAGGCGCTCTACCGCGCCCTCGGCGCGGAGAACAGCCGATACCGGCGGCCTCTCGATCCGTCGGACTGGCCCCGGATTCTCGAGCGGGTGCTCAAGGTGTGGGCGGCGTTGGCCTCGCCGGCATGGCCGTGGCTCTTCTCCATCGACGCGCAGGTGGCGCTGGCCGAGTCGCTCGGGGTCTCGCGTTCCGCTATCCCGCGGCGGGCGTACGGCGTGGGGCGCGGCAAGCAGGATGTGCCGTTCCCGGACCGGCCGCTCATGGCGTATGCGGGCGACCGCCTCGTGCTCGTCCGGCCGCATGTCGACGACGACCTGGTGGACCCCGCGGCGGCGCTGCGGACGTGGTGGTGCCACTACGGCCCGTTCGCCAAGGCGCTGGCCGGCGCCGGCGTGTCGGTGTCGCTCGGCGTGGTGCGCTCGGGGGCCCGCCCGGGCGACCCGGCCGTCGACGAGCTCGTCGCCTCGTGGAAGGCGGACGCCGCCGCGGTCGAGGCGGTCCGCGACATCTGGTTCTCGCGCCAGGAGCTGCGGCGCCTGGAGAGCGGGCACCCGCCCGTGGTGTCGGCCTACGGCGGCGCCCAACAGGTCGCGGCCCGGCACCGCGCGGTCGCGGATCGCCTCGCCGAGCGGCGCTCCGAGCTGTCGCCCGGCGTGGCCGACGCCGAGGTCTGGCAGGCCGAGGGGTTGCCCGAGACATGGTAGCGAGGCTCGCGGCGGCGGGGTCGGTGACGGTGTGGTGGATGTGGCTGTATCCGCTTCCGCTCGACGACCGCTTCCTCGTCTTCATCGCGCAGCAGACGCCGCTCTGGTACTGGCCGCTCGCCGTGTGGTCGGCCCTCTCGCCCGGCGTCCTGGTGTTCGTGTTCGGGTTCGTCGTGCAGTCGGTCTGGCGCGTGTGGTTCGAGCGCCTGCGGCCGCGGGGCGAGGGCGATACGCGTCTTCCGCCGTGGCCGTTGTCCGCCGACGACCCGGAGCCGGGCATCGTCATCGGCGAGGTGCACCACCCCAACAAGCTGCGCGAGATCCGCGACCCCAGGTGGCTGGTGATGAGGGACAAGGCCCTCTACACCGGGACGATCATCTTCGGGGCGGTGGGGACGGGCAAGACCAGTGCGTGCATGAGGCCGTTCGCCCAGCAGCTTCTGAGCTGGCGCGCGCGGGACGAGGAGCGCCGCGCCGCCGGTCTCTGCCTCGAGGTCAAGGGCGACTTCTGCGCGGACGTCCGCGCGATGCTCGAAGGCTGCGGCCGCGGCGGCGACTACATGGAGCTCAACCTCGAGAGGCAGGGCTACGCGTGGAACCCGCTCGACGCGCCGTGGCTGGATTCGTCCAGCCTCGCTTACACCATCGCGTCGCTTCTCAACCAGCTCTACGGGCGGTCGAAAGAGCCCTTCTGGCAGCAGGCCTACAGCAATCTCGCGCGCTGGATCATCGTCTTCAAGCGGCTCGAGCAGCCGGCCTGGGTCACGCTCCGCGACATCTACCGCTACGCCGTCGACCAGGAGGCCCTCGGCGCGGATATCGACGCCATGAAGGCCACGCTCGACGAGCGTTGGAACTGTCCGGACGTGTGGGAGGTCGTCGTCGGGTGGCGGGACTACCGGGAGCACGCCGGCAAGCTCACGCTGTGGGCCTGGCGCGAGGTGGGCGGGGGGCGGATGTGCACGCGCCAGGACACGCGCGCCGACATCGAGGGGCTGGTGGCGGCGCTGCGCGAGGTCGGCGCGAAGTTCCGCGTGGAGGAGAGCTACTCGGGGATCCCCTGGGGCCTCGGCCGGCAGGGGCAGAAGGACCTCAAGGTGGATCAGTTCGCGGTCCACCAGTCCGTGAACCGTTGGTACCGCCAGGAGTGGCTGTGCCTGGCCGAGCAGACCCGGACCAACGTCGTCACGGGGATCGCGGTGTTCCTCGCCGTGTTCGACCTGCCGGAGGTCGGCCGGAAGTTCGCGCCGCCGTGTCCGGAGGACAACGAAAGCGTCCCGGTGGGGCTGCCGCCCTGCCTGCCGTCGCTCTGCGACCTGATGGAGTCGGGGAAGGTGCTCGCGCTCAACATGCCCGCCGGCGCCAACCCGAACCTCTCGCGCACGCTCGGCGTGATGCTCAAGCAGTCCTGGCTGTCGACCCTGCTCCTGCGCCCGACGCGGATGCAGGAGGAGTGGAACGAGGGCCGGTACTGGCGGCCGGTGCTGTTCGTCTGCGACGAGTACCAGCAGTTCGCGACCGTGGGAGAGAGCGACCCGAGCGGCGACGAGAAGGCCTTCGCGCTCACCCGCCAGAGCAAGTGCGTGCCGCTGCTGGCGACCCAGTCGCTCTCGTCGCTGCGGTCGGCCCTCGGGGCCGGGGAAGGGTGGCGGGCGCTGCTCCAGACGCTCAGGACCCGCATCTTCCTGCCGCTCGGCGACGATGCGTCGGCGAAGAACGCGTCGGAGCTGTGCGGGCAGGTATCGCGCATGGTGGCGTCCTACTCGGTGTCGGAGAACACGGCCCGCGCGGGCGTCAGCTTCCTGTCCGGGCGGGCCGGCGGCGGCGGCTCGTCTGCGGGCGTGTCCAAGAGCTTCCAGGAGCGGCGCGAGGCGCTGTTCACGCCGCGCGACTTCCTCGTCATGGGCAACTACCATGGAAATGGCAACTGAAAAAGGGACCCGTGTGGCCACTTGAAAAAGGACCCCCCATTGTTGGGTTGTGGTGGTCATCGCGACGTGGCCGGACGGAGCGTAGCGACGGGAGGCCACGTCGCGATGAGCGCTATTGCCGTGGCACCTCCTGTCGCGCGCG
This sequence comes from Vicinamibacterales bacterium, assembly GCA_965222265.1. Taxonomy (GTDB): domain Bacteria; phylum Acidobacteriota; class Vicinamibacteria; order Vicinamibacterales; family UBA8438; genus JAAXGX01. The sequence continues at coordinate 348,617 of CBDCTP010000003.1, read as the reverse complement.
GGGCGCCTGGTTGCGTGTGGCGGCCTTGAGCCGGTAGCTGTCGCCGGCGGTCGTCAACACGGTGGCGTGGTGGACGACCCGGTCGATGACCGCGGCGGCGGCGGTCGGGTCGAGGAAGACTTCGGACCAGCGCGCGAACGGCAGATTCGTCGTCACCACCAGGCTGCGGCGCTCGTAGCGTTGGCTGATGAAGCCGAACAACAGGTCGGCGCCGGCCTTGTCGAGCGGGACATATCCCAGCTCGTCGACGATGACGACGTCGAAGCGGGCGAGCTGGTCGAGCTTGCGTTGCAGGCGGCCCTGCTGCTGCGCTTCGACGAGCAGCGTGACCAGCTCGGCGGCGGTCACGAACCGCACCCGGTAGTCGTGCTGGCAGCAGGCCATCCCCAAGGCGATCGACAAATGGGTCTTTCCCGTACCGACGCCGCCGACGAAGACGACGTTGGCGGCGTCGGCGACGAAGCGGCAGTCGAAGACCTGCAGGACCGCGTCGCGGTCGAGACCGGGCTGCGCGTCGAACGCGAAGGCGTCGAGGGTCTTGAGCATCGGGAAGCGGGCATCCTGAATGCGGCGTTGGATGCGCCGCTCCCGGCGGCCGGTCACCTCCAGGTGGACCAACTGGGCCAGGTAGTCGGCCGGCGCCTGCCGCTGGCGGGTGGCCTGCTCGGCCAGCGGTCGCCACTGGGTGGCGACCGTCGACAGGCACAGCGTCTTGAGGTCCGCCGCCAGATGGGCGGGCTCGACAGTCGTGGTTGCCATCAGCAACGGCCCTCCACCAGCGCGTCGTACGCCGACAGCGTCGGGACGGGCACCACGATCTCGGCCAGCTCCGGACGCACCCCGGTCACCGGCCGGCACACCGGCGGCGGGCCGCTCTGCTGCTGGCGGAGAAGCAGCCGCACGGTCTCGAGGCGCGGCGAATGACGCTCGAGCGCGGTCGCCGCCGCGCGCTCGACGGCAGCGGCCGGGTGCGTCTCCATCAGCCGTAGTATCCGGACCCACTCCTGGTCGGGCTTGCGCGTGTGCCTGGCCAGCTCGGCCCGCACCTTTTGCCACACCGGTGCCAGCCGCCAGTCGACGAGCGCCGTCGCCTCGGCCACCGCCCGGTGCTTGCGCTCGAGAAGCGGCAGCACGTGAAACGCATCGAGGACCTTCGTGCCTCTCGAGAACGCCCGGGCGTGCTGCGCCACCACTTCGGCGCCCACCGCGATCGCCACGCGGTCGTGATACAGCTTCACCCACACCGGCCGGTAGGCGTGGCGGATCGGCACCGAGTAGGTGACGTGGTCCACCCGCACGTGTCCGAACTTGTCGGCCACCCGCGCGACGACCCGGCAGGTGGCGGGCAGGTGCGCGGGCAGCGCCCGCAGATGCTGCCGCTCGAGCGTCAACGCGGCGTCGACCGAGCGCCCGTCGTCGAGGTGGCGCGCCGGCAGGTCAGCCTCGAGCTCGGCCCCGATCGCCGCGTTGAGCGCCGTCCAGCTCTCGACCGCCAGCCGCGGCCGCAACACCAGGTTGCGGACGTACTTGACGCCCGTCTCCACCGAACCCTTCTCCCAGCCCTTGGCCGGCGCGCAGAACTCGGCCCGGAACGGATACGCGCCCCAAAACGCCTCGAACGCTTCGGTCTGAACCCGGTCGCGGCCCGCCAGCACCTCCTTGACCGCCAGCGAGGTGTTATCGAGGACGACGCGATCCACAAGGCCCCCGAAATAACGGAAGGCCGATTCGATGCCGTCGAGCAGCGACTCGAGCCGCTCGACCGGATACGCCTTGGCGAAATACGCATTCGAGTACGGCAGCGTCGCCACCAGATACTTGACCTTGTAAGGCGCCCCCGCGATGTCGACCCACGACTCGCCGAAGTCCACCTCCATCGTCGTGCCGGGCAGCGTGCTACGGTGCACGAAGGCCTCCTTCGGTGCAACGGCCCGCCGCAGCGCCGCGACGTAGCGGCGCACCGTGCGCGGCGAGACCGCGCCGGCCAACGGCAACAGCAACCGGCGCACCCGCTTCGCCGTCAACCGCCGGTCCTCGCGCAGCCACTGCTTGATCTGCTCCCGCCACGGGTCCAGGCTGCTCGCCCGCGGCACCGACTCCCGCGCCGGCGGTGTCGGCCGGCCTACGGCACGGCGCACGGTCTTGACGTCCAACCGCAGCCGCCGCGCAATCTCCTTCTTCGGTACACCCTCCACCAGATGCAGGTGGCGGACCTCGGCCCACTGGCTCATCCTGATCACCTCCGCGTCCTCCTGGTCACGTCGACGAGACGACCGTGTCTCGGCCCGTCGATCATGACCAGGGAGCCGCCGTTTCCGAGTGCTCAGGGGGTCCTTTTTCAAGTGGCCACGGGGTCCCTATTCATCTTGCCGCTACCACAACTACCAGGCGATCGTGCAGCTGTTCGACGGCAAGTCGGTGGCCGACGCAGTGCGCTGCTACCTGTTTCCGGACTACCTGGTCAAGAAGCTGAACGGGCGCATTCCCTGGTGGCGCGCGAAGGAGCGGGGGCATTTCTGATGGTGGAGACGCAGGCGAGTTTGGCCGAGGTGGGCGAGCACCTGCCGGACCTGCGGCAGTTCGTCGACGACGACTCGGTCTCGGAGATCATCGTCACCGGTCCCGGGCGCCTGTTCATCGAGCGCGGCGGGCGCCTCGAGCGGGTGCCGGTGGCCGACGGGAGCCTCAGTCCACGCGACCTCGAGGCGGCCGCCGCGATGATCACCCGCGGGTCGGGCTTCGACCTGCGCCACGAGCCCATCGTCGACGTGCGTCTGAGCGACGGGTCGCGTGTCGCGATCGCGGCCCCGCCGGCGTCGGCCGCCCTCGCCATCACCATCAGGCGTTTCAGCAAGTGCCTCTACTCGGCCTCGGACCTGGTCGAGATGGGTTCGCTTCCCCGCGAGGTCCTCCAGGCGGTCCGGGACATGCTCCTTTGCGACGGGAACGTCCTGATCGCCGGCGGCACGGGGTCGGGCAAGACGACGCTCCTCAACGCCTGCGTGGGCCTGCTGCCCGAGTCCGACCGCATCGTCGTGATCGAGGACACCATGGAGATTCGGCTGACGCACGCCAACGCGCTCCGGCTGGAGGGCCGCGCGCTGAGCCGGCAGGAGGGGAGCAAGGGCGGCGTCCGCATCCGCGATCTCGTGCGGCACACCTTGCGGCATCGTCCCGACCACATCGTGCTGGGCGAGGTCCGCGGGCCGGAGGCGGCCGACGTCATCCAGGCGCTCGTGACCGGGCACGGCGGCTCGCTCAGCACGATTCATGCCTCGACGTGCGAGGGCGCGCTCAGCCGGCTGGCGACGTGCGCGCTGCAGGCCGGCGACGGTCTGCCGTGGGACGTCGTCTGCCATTCGGTCGCCGCCGCCTTCCGGCTCGTCGTCCGGCAGGCCCGCGTCGATGGCCGCCGCGCCGTCCGCGAGGCCGTTGCCGTCCTGGGCTACGAGCCGCGGACCGGGGGGTGGCTGACGCGGACCCTCTGGGAGGAGCCGGCTCGGGACGAGGAGCCGGCCAAGGACGCCGCGCACGCGGCTGGGGCCGAGGCGCGGTGGAAGCGGGTCGCGGGCGTGCGCGGCCTGCTGGTTGGCCCGGCGGAGCCGGTGACGGTCGCCGGCCTGCTCGTGTCGCTCGGCGACACGAGCAGGAGTCCGGCGACACGCCGGCTGTGGCGCAGGCGCGGTTCGAGGCGCCGCCTCGCGGCCGCAATGGAGGAGTCATGAGCGTGGTGGAGAGCGAGCCCGCCCGTCCCGTCGACACGGCCACGGCGCTCGCCGAGGCTGAAGAGGCTGCTCGGCTCAGGCGTGAGCAGGAGGCCGCAGGCGGCGATCCGAAGGGCGCTCGGTCGGGGGCGGAGCCGCCGCCCGCCCGGGAGCCAGCGCCGGAGGGTCCCGGAGCGGCCATCGCGGCGCTCGCGGCGGAGCGGGGCCGCGGCGGCCGCCGTCCGGCGCCTCCGGGAGCGGGTCGGGCGGCGGCGGTGATCGCGGAGCTGCTCGCGCTGCGAGGCGTCGGCGACAAGGCCGTGGCCGACATCGTGGTCGCGCAGCTCGCCGTCGCGGGGGTCGACGTCGACAAGCTGGTCCGGGACATCGAGGCGGCCCAGGACCGCGACCGCGTGTCGGTGGCGGCCGAGGCCCTCGCCGGGCAGCTCCGGGACGTGATCGAGCAGGTGCAGCGGACGGCCAGCGCCTCGGGGGCCGCGGTCGAGGTGCGGCTCAAGGAGATGGAGTCGCTCGCCTACGTGCTGATCCAGACGGCGCTCGCGGCCCAGGCGACGCTGGACCACGCCGAGCGGTCGGGGGGGCGCATCGGGACTCGGCTGCAGGACATCGTCCGGGCGGCGGACGGGTTCCTCAGCGCCGTGGGCGGTGCGCAAGCGGGGGTCATCGCGGCCGAGAAGTCGGCGGGCCAGTGGGTGGAGTACGCCGGGACCGTGGGCCGGGGCCTGTGGTGGTGGGCGCTCGTGGGCGGCTTCGCCGGAGCGGTGGTTGGCGTGTTCGTGTCCTTGCGGCTTGCGTTGGGGGGGTGAGGCTGTGATGGCGGAGGCGAGGGCGGCGCGGGCGAGGGCGGCGCGGGAGCGAGCGGACAGGCGCGTCGCCGGCGTGCTCGGCTCGGCGCAGGACCGCGCGGGCCGCGTGGAGCCCGGATCGCGGTCCAAGGCCCTCGCCGATGCGTTCGAGGTGCCGGGGCCGGGGTCGCCGCGGATGTTCCAGGACGTCATCGACGAGTACGTCGAGGCGCGGTGGCAGGACCGCCTGGGCCTGACGCGGGGTTTCGAGCACGTGCGCGACGTCGCCGGCGAGGGCGAGTGGGGCGAGCAGGTCGCGTGCGTCCGACGCCTGTACCGCGAGACCGATCACGCGATCACGGGCGACAAGGCGTTCGAGGCCGACGTCCGCGAGGAGGTCGAGGCTCTGTGCAGGAAGGCGGGGGCGACGGAGTTCGACATGGCCCTGGTGCGCATCGATCGAGTCCCGGGCGTCGTCGACGTTCTCCACCGGCATCCGGACGGCTCGGCGTATGCGCTTCCGCGGTTTCCCCCGCTGCCGCCGGGGCGCGGGTCGTTCGAGGCGGAGACCTGGGATTCCCACCTCGCGTCGTTGTCGGCCGATTGGGCCCAGAGCCGGCGCGGGGAGGCCGGGCCGCCTGGGGGCGCCGAGGTCGATCGGGCGGTTCGGGACGGGTATCTCGCGCTCAGGGGCGCGGCGTTCTTCACGGGAGGCTCGCACTATTCGGCGGAGCGGGACCAGCCGCCGCCGCCCGGCGCGGCGCGGCCGGTGGAGCCGGGTGCGGATCGAGCCGAGGGGAGTTCGGTGTCGGCGGGGGTGGAAGCTGGTCCGGGCGCGAGCGCGGCAAGGGCGGCCGACCGTTCGGCCGGGCGGGCATCCGGCGACGACGGCGAGGCGCGGGGCGGTGATGCTCCGAGTCGCGAGGAGTCTTCTCGGCGCGGCGGTGACGATGACGACAGTCTGGCGAAGCGTCTCGCGGGGTCGGGCGATCACGCCGACCAGGCCGTCTGCAAGTACATCGTCGATTGCTTCGACGGTGCGGTGCAGAAGGTGGTTGCGTCTTTCGATCGCAAGCTGTCCTGGCTGGCTGGCGGGAAGGATCCGGCCGCCGTCGCCCGGGCCATCGAGAAGGAGCTCGAGGCGGGGCGGGAGGCGTTGCGGCGCGAGGTCATCTCGGCTCGCGACCGGGTGGTGGACGACGTGCGGGAGACCCTCGGGCCGAAGTACCGCCTGGGCCCGGATTCGAGCTCCGTCCATGCGCCCGTGCCCGATGTGGAGTCGGCCGGGAGCGCCGTCGATCGGGCGCGCGTGGCGTTCCGCCGGGACGTCGATTCGGCGCGTCGCGAGACGGTCCGGGCGGTGCACGGCGCGCTGGGCGGCCAGCCCCGGTTCGCGCCCGGGCGTCAGGGCGTGGTCCCGCCCGCGGGTGATGAGGCGCCGGCGGCGGCGTATCCCGCTGCCGCGGCCGTGCGCGATGCGCGGGCCGAGTTCGTCGGGAGTCCGAGGGCGATCGCGGTGGGACACATCACGCAGGCGTCCCTGATGGTCGCGGTCGCGCGCGGCCCCCAGTCGCTCGCCAGCATGGCGGACTTGATCGAGAAGTCTCCGCTCCGCCAGGCGGGCCTGGAGACGGTGGGCTGCGATCCGGTGCTGGTGAAGCTCTGCGCGGACGTCAGGGACTCCGCGCGGGAGCCCTCGCGCGCGTCGGCGCTGCGGACGCTCGCGGCGGATCTCGGCGACCGCCATCTGGCGCGCTGCCGCGAGGAGCCCGAGGCGGCCCAGCGGGACGAGGCGGCGTTCGCCCGCGGCAGGGCCGCTCTCAGGTCCGGGGCGTGCGCGGCCCGCGCCTCTGAGGTCGAGCGCGGCTTTGGGCCGGCGTGCCGTGTCGAGATCGACGCGCGTGTCGGCCGCGTTCCGTCGACGGTGCCGGCGGACGGCGATCTGGCCGGTCAGGCCTTGAGCCTCGAGGGGCGGGCGTGGCTCGGGCGCATGCGCGAGCGGTCGATCGTGCCCGAGGCGTCGGGTCCCGATCGGGCCGTCGTGGCCGGAGCCCCGCGCGGAGCCGTCCGCAGCTTTCTCGGCCGCCGCGCCCAGGGCTTCGAGCGGGTGGTGCAGCTCGCCGGGACCCGGCGCGGCCGGGTGGCGGCGGCGGTGTCGTCGCGGCTGCTTCGGTGGGGCACGTCGGGCGGCGCCCGCCGCCTGAAGGCCGTCGGCCTGGCGCTGGGCAGCAGCAAGCACCTGATGGCGGGCCTTGTCCGCGCGGGCGTCGATCCGGTGGCCGTCGCAGCCGCCTCGTCGCCGGGCGCGGCTCGCGCGATTGCGACCGGCGCTTCGCGGCCCCTCGCCGACGGCGCCCGCGTCGCGGATCATCGCCGGCTCGTGCAGGTGGCCGAGGAGCTCGACCGGCGGCAGAGCGGCGCCGAGCTGACGGCGGGCGGTTCAGGGTCCGCGCGGACGGCCCGCCTGGAGCACTGGGCGGACTACCGCGGCCGGCGGGGCGCGGCGGCAAAGATGCTGCAGGGGCTCCATGCCGATCGGCATCAGGCGATCACCGAGCGGGTGTCTCGCGAGAAGGACCGGGCGCGCGAGGCGAGCAGCTCGGGCGATCGGGACTTCGATCTTCTCCGCGAGCGCGTGCGCGACGGCGGGGTCCGGGTGTGGGCCGAGGCCTGGCGGGGCCGGGGCATCGAGTCGTTCGACGGCCGCGACTGGCGTTTCGACGGCCGGCGGACCCATCCCGACGGGGTGCCGCCGCCGGGTAGCGCGGCCGACGGGGTCAAGGCGATGCTGGCGATCTCGGGAGGCCGGGTCCGCCACGGCGCGAACGCGCGGTTGAAGGTCGGCAAGGACCTCGCCGTGGAGGTTCCCGAGGGCCTGGGCGACGAGCAGCGCCAGTCGGCGCTCATCTACGGGGCGGCCAAGACCATCGTGGTCGCGCGCAACCCGGCGCTCGTCCCGGGCAACCGCGACACGGTGGTGCTCTCCGGGATGCTCGCCTCGGCGATGGCGCAGCGGCTCGATGCCACCTACGAGCCGCCCGGGGAGGCGCGGACGGTCGACTGCGTGCGGGTCGGCGACGATGTGCTTCGGCGCGGGAACGCCCTGGTGCAGGAGGTCGGCGCTCAGGTGAGCCGGCGGATGGAGGCCGCGCCCGGGCGGGACGTTCCCGAGCGGGAGAAGGAGCTGGACCAGGTCGATTTCGTGGCCAGCCACAGCTTCGCGGAGCGGCCGCGGCGCGGGCAGGCGGAGAAAGGCCGTGACGCCGCGAGGTCGGTCGGGGACGCGGCGGGGCGGGTTGTCGACGTGGTGCTGGGAAGGGGGTAGGACATGTGGTGCAGGGTGCTGGTGGCTGTCGTTCTCGCGGGCGCGGGTGTCGGGGTCTCTCCCCCGCCGGCGCCGGTGTCGGCGCAGGGGCCGTCGCTGACGTGCGACGTGCCGTTTCCAACTGGAGGCCGCGCCCGCGCGGCCTCCAGTCACGACTGCTGGATGCCGGAGTCGGGCGGGCAGGGCGCGGCGGCCTGGCCCCCCGCGGCCTCGTTCGCGGAGGGCTCCGTGGTGACGGTGTACAGCCTGCGCTGGACTGGGGACGGTGCGGTTCGTCTCTACTGTTCGGCCGAGAGCGGGCGGGGGCCGGACTACGACCGCTGGTTCGTCGCCGCCGCGGTCCGCGGCGGCAGCACGATCGAGCGCGCCTCATACGGAATCCGGGCGGCAAGCGTCCCCGGAGGCGACCGCCTCGTGTCGTCCTTCTTCGGCGGCCGCGACGCCCGGGTCGAGTGGGACCGCGGCTCGCGGTACGACGCGGCCGCCAGGCGCTGGGTCTCGCGTTCGTGGGAGGTGGATCGCTCGCGCGTGGCGCCGGCGACGCCGGCGTTCATGCGGCCGGCGCTGGAGCGTCGGGAGCTCGATGACGGCCGGGAGGCGGCGCGGCGGCCGCAGCCCCGCGCGGGGTACACGTGCCCGGCGTCCGGTCTGCTGGCGCGCCAGCTCGGGGATCGGGTCGAGGAGTCCGTTGCCGGTCCGGGCGTTCCGGTCCGCTGTCTCGACCCGCAGGGCGGCGCGCGGGCCATCTTCAGCGGAGACGAGCTGAACGTCGACGCGCAGTACCTTCCGGCGCGCGGGCGTTTCGGGGACGGCGCCGGGCCGCGGCAGGGCCAGGGCCTCGTCGTCGAGACGCCCAGGCCCCCGCGGGACGGCATGCCGGGCAGCGGGCGTCGCCTCGCGGACGCTCCGCTGGTCGCGGCGCTGAGCTCCGGGATGGCGTGCGTGGAGCGCGAGAGCGTCGTTCTCCGCCGCTACCGGCGGCAGCGGTGGGTCGACGACAGCTACGCGGAGTACGACCCCGCGTGCGATCTGAGCGCGGCGGGCCTGCCGCCGGGCCAGAGCGCGAACGGCCTGCGTTCGGCCTATTGCGGTTCGGAGGGCTTCGACCTCGGGGGCAGCCGGGTGGTGCAGTCCGGCTATTGGGAGACGTGGTGGGAGTACGTGTGGGAGGCGAATCCACCCCGGACGGATGACCACTATCCGTGGGCCCGCGTCTTCTGGCAGGACGGGGGCGGACGGCCGGGGCTGGAGTCGGGCGGCGTGATCGTCGGTGACGACGGCGCCGGGGCTTGTCTCGTGGAGCGGGGTTTCGTTCGCAACCCGGCGCTGCCCGGCGTGGTTCCGCCAGTCGCGGCGCACCTCGCCGGCAGGTGGGCCGACTATGCGTCCGGCACCGTGCCGGTTCGGTGCCCCAAGGAGGACGGCTCGGCCGGCTTCACCTCCGCGCCGGCGGGCGCCCAAGGCGCGGGGTTCGATGTCTTCGTGTCGCTGGACTTCGCGCCGCTGGTCCATGAGGAGGCGCGCGCCGAATCCTACACGCTCGCGCAGTACGAGTCCGCCCGGCCGTGCTCGGCCTGGCCCGCCGGCGCGGATCCGGCGCCGGTCCCGGGCGTGGACTGCGGGGTCGGGTTGCCGGTGTCCGCGGGCCGGCAACGGCGTCTCGACTCGTTCGGCCGGTGGATTCGCACGTCGGCGGGCACGGGGCGCATCACGTCGCTGTTCGTGGATGACGCGGCGGCGATGATGGCGCACTCGTGGGATGTTCGGCGCGCGTCCGGGTTGAGCGGCCGTTTCGAGCTCGATACGCCCTGGGACGGCGGCGCCGGCGTCGGGTCCGGCGCCGCGGCCGAGGCCCGGCGGTTCGGCCCTCCCGTGTCGTCGTGGGCGGATTGCGGCCGGCGCGACTTCCTCGTCGGCGCGGGGGCGGATTCGCTGTGGGGCGCGTGGGTGGCGGAGGCGCGTCCGCAGGCCGCGGCAGAGACGGCCGGGTCGCTCGGGTTGCTTCGGCTGGCGGAGGGTCTCGACGGCCGCAACGCGGTGTCGTGCACTGCCGGGGGCGATTGCCGGCCGGAGCCGGGCGCGTTCCTTGCCCGGCGCCTGGCGATCGAGCGGGAGGCTGGGCGGTTGCGCGCCGATCGCAGTGCGAATCCGTCGCGGGTGTGCGGGATAGGCGATCGGGTATCGCCGCCCGGTCCTTGAATCGGAGGCGTGGTCGATATGGAGCGCAATGAGCAGGGGTTCGGCAAGGCGGTTCACGTCCGTGTGCCCAGCCGGCTCTGCGAGCAGCTCGACCGGCTCGCCGCGGATCTGAAGATGTCGCGTTCGGAGGTGTTGCGCGAGGTGATCGAGAAAGGGCTGCCGGCCATTGTCGAGCAGCACCCGCCGGATCGCGGTCCGGAGGATTCGACCGGGCGCGAGTGAGCGTCCGGCTTCAGGGGAAGGAGAAGGCGATGGGGCGTTCGGTGGTGTTCGCGGTGTTGGTTCTTGCGGCGGGGTCGGCGCCGGCGGCGGGTCAGGCGGAGGAGGCGGCGGGCGCGCAGGGGCTTCCGGAGCTCTACGTGCCGGCCGATGCCCGTTTCCCGCCGGGTCTGATCGACTGGGCCGAGCTGTACGCGAACCCGGTGCTCGAGATCGAGCCGGTGGGCTTCGGGACGGTCGCTTTCGAGCGCCGGTCGTTCGAGCGGTCGGTGGCGTCGCTCGTGCTGATGGCGGTATCGGCGTTCGGAGTCTACGTAGGCCTGCGTGGGGGGCTCGAGGGCAACGGCTGGGTCGGCGCGGCCGCGGTGGCCGCTGGGTCCGGGATCGGCGTGACCGCGGGCGTCCAGGGGTTCACGCGCTGGTCCAGGGTTGCCGCGGTCCGTCGCATCGGGTGGTAGGCGCGGGAGGAGCGTCTAACGGCGCTGCCGCCGTTCGACGCGGGGTGCTGGTCTTGGGGTTGGGTGTCGCAGCGGACGTTCGATCCGGCGGTCGACTGTCCGGGGGCGGGGATGGAGGCGAGTCCGTGATGCGTGCAAGTGGGGGCTTGAGGCGGCTCGCGGCATTGGCCATCGGCGGCGTGCTGATCGTGTTCGTGGTCGGTACGCGGCCCGAGTGGCGTCGGGCGACGGGGCGCGTCGTGCCGGCGCCGCCGGGCGGCCGGCCGTATCTGGTCGAGGTGGTCGAGCCGAAGGCCTGGTTGCCCGTGACGGCGTGGACGGAAAGCGAGGGCCGGTTCTTCCTGCTGATGGCGCAGGTGGGCGCGGCGCACACGTTGCGCGTCGAGCGTGCCGGGTGCGGCCCGGCGGTGGTCCGGGGCGTGCGTTTCGAGGCGGGACGCGAGGCCGTGGTGAGCGTTCCGGCCTGTTAGGTGCTGGTCATGTCCAGGTTCATCCGCAAGGGGTTGCCGGTCGTCTGGGTGGCGCGATTCGTTGGGGCGCTGCTGCCGATGCTGCTGGTTGCCGCGGCCGTCTTCGCGGTCGCCTCGCCGTGGGGGGCGCGGGCGCTCCGGTCGCTGGATCCGGAGATCGATTCTCTGCGCGGCGTGGGACGGTCGTTGTCGGTCTACGAGCCGAGCCGCATGGAGGTTGTCGACGGGGTCATCGGCATGCTCGGCCTCGGCCGCCGGGACGTGCTCGTGGACATCGGCTCGGGCGACGGGCGCTTCGTGGTGGCGGCCGCTCGGGCGGGGGCCTCGGCCGTGGGGATCGAGCGGCAGGAGCCGCTGGTCGTCCAGGCCAGGGACAACGCGAGGATGGCCGGCGTCGCATCGCGAGCGAGCTTTCTTCACGCCGATGCCCTCACGCTGCCATCGGTGGTCGCGCGGGCGACCGTCGTCACGATGTTCCTCACGCCGGACGGTCTCGACGTGCTCGCGGCGTGGCTCGAGGGCGTTCTCCGCCGCGGCACCCGGGTCGTGTCGCATACGTGGCCGGTGCCGGGCTGGCGCCCCGTGCGCGTGGTTCTCGTCGAGGACGCCAGCGGCCGGGTCTGGCCAATCTACCTGTACCGCGTCCCGGCGGTGGACGCGTACGCGGCGCGGGTGCATCGGGGGTCGTAGTGCCGACGCTCGTGGTCGTGGAGTCACCGGCGAAGTGCAGGACGATCCAGCGCTACCTGGGCCGGAGCTACCTCGTGCGGGCGAGCCTCGGCCATCTCCGCGATCTGCCGGCGTCGGGCGGGCGCCGCAAGCGGGCAACCGCGCTCGGAATCGACCCGGAGGACGGGTGGAAGGCGACCTGGGAGGTCCCGGCCGGCAAGCGGGACGTGGTCAAGGGCCTGCGACGTCTCGCCGGGCGGAAGGCGGCCGTGGTGCTGGCGACCGACTGCGACCGGGAGGGCGAGGCGATCGCGTGGCACCTCCGGCAGCTGCTCGGCGGCCCCGCGGCCCGTTTCGCGCGCGTCACGTTCAGCGAGATCACCGAGCCGGCGATTCGCGGCGCCTTCCGTGAGCCGAGGCGTCTCGACATGGCGCTCGTGCGGGCGCAGCTCACGCGGCGCTTCGTGGATCGCCTCGTCGGTTGGCGGGTGTCGCCGGCCCTCGTCCGGTCGGTGAGCGCCGCGCGCTCGGCCGGGCGCGTGCAGTCGGTGGCGCTGCGGCTCGTGGTCGAGCGGGAGCGGGAGATCGCAGCGTTCGCGCCGCGGCCCTACTGGGAGGTGGCGGCGAGCGTGGACGCGCCGGGCGGGCCGGTGTCCTTGCCGGTCGTGGACGCCGGGGACTCGAAGTCGCCGGAGTCCCGGCGTTTCCCGTCGGAGGCGGATGCCCGGGCCGCGGCCGAAGCCGTCCGGGAGGCGGGCGCTGTGCGCGTGGTCTCGGTGAGCTCGACGCCGGCCGTGCGCCGGGCGCACCCTCCGTTCACGACGTCGTCGCTGCAGCAGGCGGCGAGCGCGCGGTTGAAGCTGACGGTCGGCCGCACAATGGAGATCGCGCAGTCCCTCTATGAGCGCGGGGCCATCACCTACATGCGGACGGATTCGGTCAACGTGTCGGCCGAGGCCGCCGCGGCGCTTCGGAAGCAGGTCGCCGAGGTTCACGGGGACGAGTACGTCGCCGATCCGCCGAACCGGTTCAAGGCCGGCGGCGGCGCCCAGGAGGCCCACGAGGCGATTCGGCCGACGGCGTTCGATTCGCGTCGCCGGCCGTCCCTCGAGGGCGACGCAGCGCGGCTCTACGAGCTGATCTCGAGGCGCGCGACGCAGAGCCAGATGGCCCCGGCCCGGATACGGAAGGACCGCGTGGTGGCGGTCGCCGGCCCGTGGCGTCTCGCGCTCGCCGGGATTGTGGTGCTGTTCCCGGGCTTCGAGGCGGTCTGGCCTCCGGAGCGGGAGGACGTCTCGGTTCCGCTCCTCGAGGAGGGCGCGTTGCTTCGCCTGGTCGACGTCGCCCTGGCTGCGAAGCGCACGAAGGCGCCGAAGCGGTTCACGCAGGCGACCCTCGTGCGCGAGCTCGAGAAGAGGGGCATCGGCCGGCCGTCGACGTATGCGCAGACGATCGAGGTGCTGCACGAGCGCGGATACGTGGAAGCGAAGCGGCGCGACCTCGCCGCGACGCCCCTCGGCGATCGCGCGGCCGCGTGGTTGATGCGCCATTTCCCGGAGTTGCTCGACTACTCGTTCACGGCGGATCTGGAGCGGCAGCTCGACGAGATCGCGGCGGGTTCCCGCGAGTGGACGGCGGTGCTCGACGCGTTCCACCGCCGGCTGCTCGCCCGGGTGGAGAGCGCGTCGGGGTAGCGCGCGGGGGAGGTGTCAAAGGTGCGCATCGTGGTGGTCCAGGCGGCGCTCGTGTCGGCGCTTGTCGCCTCCGGTGGCGCCGTGGGGCTGTGGCAGGCCGGACCGTGCTCGCGGCGTTGAGGTTCTCCCGATGAAGGCTGCCGTGGGAAGCGTGGTGATCGTCGCGTGTCTCGTCGGTGTCGCGGGGTGGGCGGTGCTGGCGCGCTACCGGGCCGAGCTCCAGGCGCCGCCGGTTCTCGACGCCTGCGCCCTCGATGAGGTCGCGTGCCGGTCGACCGCGTCGGGGCGCACTCGCCATGCGGCGTTTCCGGCGCGGGAGGCGCAGGGCGATTCGCGTTCGGCCGACCTTCTCGTGTCCTGCGTCGGTGCGGTCTGGGACGTGGGGATCGCGTTCCCGGAGCCTCTCCCGTCGGGCTGGTACGCGGTGGGCTGGGAGTCTCTCGCGATCGCGTCCCCGCCGGAGGCGCGTGAGTGGGCGGCGGCCGGCGGCTTCCTCTCGCACCCCGATCCGGAGGCTTTCGTCGATGCGGTGCTGAGGCCCGTGCCGCTGTCGGGCGAGGTCGCGATGGCCGCCCTCGGCGTCGACCCCGTCGTGGCTTTCGCCGTGACCCGCGGCTCGGAATTCGAGGCGCTCGTGGCGTTCGATGCGTTCCGGGTACGCGGCGTGGTCCGCGCTCTCGATGCCGCATGCGGTGCCGGCGCGGACTGACGGCTCGCACGGCGCGCGCCCGGTTGGTGGGCCGGTTCGACGGTTTCGCGGGGAGAGGGGGTTGGCCGTGTCGCCGTGCTCGCTGCTGTTGTCCATGGGCCTGCTGGCGATGGCCGATGCGGATGTCGTGGCCGCCTTCGTGTTCCTGTTGCTGGCGCTGCTGCTCTTGTCGTTGGCGCTCGTCGTGCTGGATGAGGCCGGTCGACGCGGCCGCCGCCGGCGTGGCCGCGGCCGGCGGACAGGTTGATGGACACGGGAAGGCCGAGGCGCGTTTCGGAGCCCAATGCCGGCGGCGGCTGGACGACTCGCGTCGTGGATCCGCCGCCGCCCGAGCCGCGGGTAGGGCGCGGCTCGGTTCCCGTCGATCACGAACATCTCGAGCGGGTCGGCCTGGACGAGCGGACCGGGGAGGGCCGGCGGCGGGTAGTGCGTGCGGCCCTCGGTTTCGCGGCCCGGATGGGGGTGCATGTCGTGGTTCCGCCGGCCGAGGCTCCCCGTTCGGCCGGCCCCGGAGCGGTGGTGGTGCATCAGCCGCCGCCGCGGGAGTTTCGCTCCAACGGCGAGTGGGCGGGCGACCTGATGAAGCGGGTGGCGCGGCACTTCGTCGAGGACCCCCACGAGGGTCCGCGGGCCGTGGAGTGCCTGATGCTCTACGGGCTCACCCGCAGCACGCGTGCGGACTACGCCGGCGCGCTCGCGCAGTGCCTCGGCTATTCCCGCGAGCAGTTGCGGATGCCGACGCGGGGGCGCGGCGAGGCGTGGTTTCCGGAAGGGGTCGCCCGGGACGATTGCCGCGGGCTGCAGGCGGCGCTCGTCGAGCACGTGCGGGCGGGTTCGGAGCTGTGGGGGTCGTCGACGTCGAAGTACGCGTGTGCGCGGGTCATGACGCGTGCGCACACCGCCAAGGCCGGCTCGCCGCTCCTGGAGAACACGCGGCGGCTGGAGCCGGCGCCCCCGGATCGGTACGGGGACACGGTCGGCGGCTGGTTCGCCTGGCATCTCGCGGAGACGCAGCGGCGGTTCCGGGAGTTCGACCCGGCCCGGCTCGCGGCGGATTGCGACGAGTGGCTCAGTGCGCGCGCGGCCGAGGATCTTCTTCAGGAGGCGGGCCTTCGGAGTGCGGTGGACGGCGTGAGGGCGACGCTCTCGTCGGGGGCCGTCCGTGGTGCTCTCGAGGCCTTGCCGGTTCCCGCCGACGATCCGGTTGCCTACGGGTTGATCGTCAGCCATCAGGCGATGGGCTGGAACCGGCATCCGCTCAATCGTCCGCGCGCGGAGCTCACGCCGGTGGACGGCGTCGAGCCGGTCGGCTTCCGGGAGCTCGATTCCCGTCGTCAGGACGACGCGGTCGTGCTGGAGGATCGGGTCCTGGGCGTCTGCGCGGGTTCGGGCGTTGCCGTTCGCCTGCGCGACGCCGATGGGGTCCGACTGTTCCATGCGCCGGGCCGTGGCGGCGCCGGAAGCGGCGGGTCGCGTCCGCCCGCGCAGGTGGTCCACCCGATCCCCGAACGGTTCGCGGGCACCGAGGACTGGGGCCGCTCCCTGCTGCGGGCCGTGGCGCTCGCCGTCGCGACTCACCCGCGGTTGTACGACCATGCCCGGCTGGACGCGCTCTTCGGCAGGCGGCCGGAGGAGGGCGCTCGGATGTTCGAGCAGGCTGCCCGCGCGGTGTCACGCAGGTACCGGCTGGATCACCACGATGTCGTGGCGCGGGCCAGGGCGTTCGAGGCGCCGCCTGCCGGACAACGCGGCGGCGTCATGTCGCTCGACGATGTCGAGGACCGGAGCGGCGTTCCGGCGCCGCGTTTCGAGGTCGCTCGCCGCACGTTCTGGACGGCGTTGGGGGACGCGTGCGAGCGCGAACGGGTTCCGCGGGCGTTTGCCGCCGAGGCCATCGCGAGTCCGGAGAGCGATCACGCGATGCTGGCGCGGGTGCGGCGCGCCGAGTTCTCGGATCTGCCCGCCGTGGTGAGGGACTGCGACCGCGTGCTGGAGCAGCCTGTCGGCGGCACGTGGGCGCCGGAGCCGCCCGCCCCCGGGGTGGTGGCGCGCTGTGTGGCGGACGTGGCCGCAGACCGGATTCTGGCGTCGATCGACGGCGGCGAGCCGCGCATGGAGTTCGGGGAGTCGCCGACCTCTCGCGCCCGGGCGGTCCTGGACCGGCTGGAGGCGGGCCGCGAGCGTCCTGATGCGGTGCTCGCTCGCGTCGCGGCGGGCCATCTCGTCGGGGGCGACAGGGACGACGCCAGGGTCCTCGATGTGGTCGTGGAACGTGCCGACGCCATCGTCAACTTCATCCTGGATCCGACGCGCGCCCGGCGGTCGGATCGTGTTCGCGACGTCGAGCATTCGCGGGCCGCGAATCCGTGGGCGGA
This sequence comes from Vicinamibacterales bacterium, assembly GCA_965222265.1. Classification (GTDB taxonomy): domain Bacteria; phylum Acidobacteriota; class Vicinamibacteria; order Vicinamibacterales; family UBA8438; genus JAAXGX01. The sequence continues at coordinate 331,989 of CBDCTP010000003.1, read as the reverse complement.
CCTTCAGGCCGAGCGGGCGTGGAGGGCCAGTGCGCCGGCTCCCGGTCGGGATCGCCATCGGGGTCCGGACCGCGCTGTGGTGGTGGAGCCGGGGCGGTAGCGGGTGATGTCGCGCGCGATGCGCCGTTGCCGCTGCCCGTACAGCTCGTTGGTCCGAGGGTGCGCGTGACCGGCGGGGTGCTGGACGTGCTCGACTGCCAAGCGGCGGCCATGTACGACGAGGTGCGCGTGGTCTCCGTGACCGTGCTCGTGGCGGTTCTCGGCGCTGGCGTCGGTGGTTCGTGGACGTCCGAGCGCGGGTGGCCCGCGGAGGCCGTGGCGGTCGTTGCCGGGGCGCTCTTGGTCTACCTCGGAGCTGCGCATCTGGGCTCGCAGCTGTCGAGTCTCGCGGTCGCCCTGGTGGGTCTCGGCTGTCTTGCCGTCGGCTCGGTGAGCCGGGTCTGCCAGAGGGCTGGCTTCGTGCTGTTGGCCGCGGCCGCTGTCGATACGGAGCTGGCCGCCGTCTTCGGGGGATTGCCTCATGAGTGCATGCGCTGATCGGCCACCGGCCGGGGCCGGGGATGGCCAGTTGTTGCTCAGGTAGCGGGTCGTCCCGGTCGTGGAGGACCGCGGTGGTCGGTCGGAGTTGCAGGAGGTTCCTCCGAAAGCCCCTGTGACGTCTGGGCGCACTTCACCTCTATTCGACCCGACGCTCAGTTGGTCGGGTCGGTTGTGTCCTGTGTTCAGGCCCGTGAGGACGGCGGTCGGCGGGCCCGGTACGCATGCTTACCCCTTCGCTCGCGCTTCTTTCCGTGCACGCGCCCCCCGCCGCGGTTCAGGCCGGAAGCGGCTCTGGAGCCCCCGACAGCGGCCCGGCGCGGCCTCCGTTCGCCGCGCCGCATGACTGCTCGGCCGCCTTCCTGCTGACGACATCCTGCAGCAAGTTCGCCTTGCGCAGCATATTGAGCCAGCGAGCCTTGTTCTTGATCGCCATGCGCGCCTGGTAGTCGATCTGCGGGTCGCAGCACGGCTTGCCGTCACGCAGCATCGCGAACACGATACGCAGGATCTTGTGCGCCGTCGCCACGACCGTCCTGCCGGCGCCGCGCCGCTTCGCCAACTGCTGCTTGTACGGCCCGAACTGCACGCCATGCGTGCGCGCCGCCGCGCGTGGGCGACCTCGCACAGGATCCGCCGCAGGTACACGTTGCCCTTGCGCCGCTGCCCGCCCTTGCTCTTGCCGGCCGACTCGTGGTTGCCCGGACAAATGCCGGCCCAGCTCGCCAGTCGCCGCGCCGTGCCGAACGCTTCCATGTCGTCGCCCACTTCGGCCAGCAGGGCGGCCGCGGCCAGCGGCCCCGTCCGCGCCGACGAACTTCCGGGGCGACCCGCCTCGTCGACGGTCGTGATCACGCCGGGGCGGGCGCCGGTGAGGGCGCGCACGCGGGCGCCGACTTCCTGCAGGCGGTCCGAGCCGAGCCACAGGAAGACATCCCGGCGCCACCGGACAAGCCGGGCGCATCCGCGGCGCCACCAACACCGACTACCCTACGGCACAGGCCCGCAGCCGCACACGCGACGTCTCGTCGAGACGCTCCGGCTCGGGCCGGCCGAACCGGTACCACGCGTCGACCCCGTCGCCCCGCAGCCGCAGCTCGAACGGCGCATCCCGCAGCAGCATCCGGGAGACGGGCCGCTGCGGCAGATGCACCATCAGCCGCGGCCGGTTGAACGAGTAGCTGGCCTGCAGCCGCTCGACGGTCGCCGCGAAAGGCGGTTCGTTCCCGATGACCGCCTCGACGTCGTGATGGACGATATCCCGCCCGATCAGCCACAGCCACCAGACCCCCACCGAGTTGAAGACGGTGTAGGCCTCGGTGTCGGGGTGCCAAGGCAGGTGCAGGAGAGCCCGCCGGGCGTCCTCGCCGTAGATGCCGGGCGGACAGGACCAGTGCAACGACGCCTCCCAGACGACGTCGACGCGGCTCTGGTCGAAGGGACCGTGGGCGTCGCCGTAGTCGATACGCAACCGCAGCGGCCGCCAGTGGAAGTCGGTCCTCTCCGGGTACGCAACGACGTCGATGTTGCCGGGGACGTCGTACGGGCCGACGCGCACGGTGTCCTGCGCAGCCCCGGCGCCGGTGAGACCCGTCACGCAGGCGAGCATCAGCAGCAACACGAGCAAGTGCCTGACCGCGTCGATCGCGGACGGCGCCGGAGAAGACGGCCGGGCGCCGGACCGCCGGACGGCATGCTGGAGCACCTTCCACATCGGCTTTCCCTCCAGGACCGGGACATCGGGCAACCGACGCCGCGTCGAGCGGCGCCTGCACAAAGGAGCGTAGCCGCGGGGCGCCACAATCGAGACCGTGACTTGCGCCCCCGCCTCGACCGTCCGGGGGCGGCTGGGTTGCATCCGGCGTCCGCGGCGACCCGAGAAGCCGGGCAAGCGGACACGGCTCGATACGCTTCGATCTCGGGCGGCGCCGGGAACGTTCCCACCCGCACGACACGAACGCGAGACGCGCTCGTCGCTCGCCGCGGCCGGACCCGCTGAAGCGGGCCGGCTCCCAGCAGAAGGCTGCAGCCGGCGGGAACCGGTGGGCAGGCGCCGCCGCGGCAGGAGGCCGGGGCTCAGAGGACGGCGCAGTCGGGGCAGATGCATGGCAATCGACAACTCTCGGCATCGGGCGCCGGAATCAGCCCCGCGCTCAGACCGCGCCGCCGGGCGTCGGGAGGGGACCGCGCCGGCAGCCGAACCCGTCCCGAAGTGGATGAGGTGTACCGGTCTGGAGCGGCTTCGCCGGCACGTGGCGGCAGGCGCCCACCAGAGGTCCGGACCGGCGCCGGGCACGTGGGCGTTCAGATGCGAGCTCGCCGTCGTCTTCCTGCTCGCCCTGGCAGTCGCAATCGTGACGCTGCACGTGGTGCTGACCGCGCTGCTCTTCGCGCTGGGGATCGCGGCCGCGATCCTCTATCGGCTCTGAGGTGCGTCGGTGTCGCGCGAGACGAAGATCCTGCTTGCTGTGCTGGCCGGCGCCCTGACCGGTGTCGCGTTCGTCCTGTTCTCGCTCTGGTTCCTGATCTTCGCCGCCGGACCGGCGGCCTGATGAACGGCCGGCGACTGCCATGCCCGATCGCGGTACACGACGGGCAGGACGGTCAGAGTCCGGGCTTCGCGCCACGGCGGACCCATCGCGAACGCGGCCGGCAGGTCGCCAGTATGTCCCTTTCCAGGCGCAATAGGTCTCCTCAATATCATGCACGAAACTGCTACGATGCCTCCCATCGGTATCTGTCACTCTGCACCACCCGGCGGCGGGAACGCGGACCGGGCTGGCGGGCCGAACAGGCGACGGCAGCCTGCTGCGGAGCTCGTCAGCCGCTCTGGAGAAACGGTTGTGAATGGAAACCGCATCCCACCTTGCCGACCGCATGGCCTGCAGACGCTTGACCCCGGCCGGCACGCCTCCTCCGGAGCGCCGGGCGCCCCGTGGCATTGCGCCGGTGTGCTGCGTTCCTCGCGTTCGCGTAGCCGCCCCGGCGGACGTTCGCAGCGCCCTGTCGTCGCCGCGTTGCTCGCGGCGCTGGCCTTCCTGCTGCTCGCCGCTCCGTCGGCGGCCCAGAACGTCCCCACCACCGTAACCGACCTGTCGGCGGCGGGGACGAACCGGAAGGTAACGCTGTCGTGGAGCCCGGCCAGGATCATTGGCTCTGACATTATCAAGTACCAGTACCGCTGGAAGACCGGTGGGTCCTACGGAGACTGGATGGACATCTTCGGCAGCGACGGCGACACGAAAAGGCACACCGTCACCGGCTTGATGAACGGCACCGCCTACACCTTCCAGGTTCGGGCGGTGGGCAGCGAGGGCGAAGCCGGAAACTCCAACGAGGCGACCGCCACACCCAAAGCCGTCCCCGACGCGCCGACCAACCTCACGCACACCGACGGCCATCGCGCGGTGAAGCTGCATTGGACCGCGCCAGCCGACGACGGCGGCTCGGCCATCACCGAGTATGAGATCGACCGCAACAGCAATCTCTACGCGACCGGAAGCACGAGCACATCTTACGTTGTCGATACCGGCCAAACCGGCCAATCCGGCAGCATCTGGCGGCTGCTCGTCCGAGCCGTCAGCGCGAACGGCAAGGGGGCGTGGTCTGATATCTGGTTGGGCGCGGTCCACCCCGCCACGGTCACCATCGCGGGCGGGGGCGACGTACCCGAAGGGCAGGCCCCGGCGGAATTCACCCTGACCGCCGACCGTCCCGTGCTGTCGACGTCGCGGCCGCTCAACGTAAGCCTCCTGGTGTCGGAATCGGAGACCATGGTGGAGTCCACCAATGAAGGCGCCAAGACGGCGAGATTCGCCCTGGGCGCCACGACTGCAAAGCATTCTGTCCCGACACACCCGGATACAACTGGAGAAGAGGACTCCGATGTCACCGTGGCGATCCAGGCGAACGCGGACTACACGGTCGGCATGGCTGCTTCGGCTACGGTGACGGTGCGGGACAACGACGACCCGGTTCCGCCGACCAACGTCACAATCACCGAGGGCCACCACGCCGTCCGGGTGAGCTGGACGGCGCCGGCCGACGACGGCGGCTCTGCGATCACCGCCTACCAGGTCGAGGCGGGCGGCACGACCGCCACCACCTCCTCGGGTTCGGTCACCTCGCACGTACTCGACGGCCTGGCCGACGGCGCCTACACCATACGGGTCCGCGCGGTGCACGCGAGCGGGAACGGGGCGTGGAGCAATTCCACGAGCGCCACGGTCGGCCCCGCCACGGTCACCATCGCGGGCGAGGGCGATCCGAACGCCGGCGAGGGCGCTGGAAGCGAGTATGGCTGGGTGGAATTCACCCTGACAACCGACCGCCCCGTGCTGTCGGCGTCGCAGCCGCTCGACGTGAGCGTCCTGGTGTCGGAGACCGAGGACATGTTGCCATCGGGCTATGAGGGCGCTCAGACGGCGAGCTTCGCCCTCAATTCTGCGACCCATGTCCTAGAATTGACGCCGACCACCGACGCCACGCAGGAGTCCGATTCGGTCGTCACCGCGACGATTCAGACGAGCACGGACTACACGGTCGGCACGCCCTCCTCGGCCACGGTGACCATACTCGACGACGACGGCCCCCCTGAGAGACCGGTGACAGGCCTCACGGTCACCGAGGGGCACTATTCCTTCCGCGCGGAATGGGACGCATACGTGCCCGGGCCTGGGGAACCACCTGATGTGCGCCATGAAATTCAGTTTGGCGATTTCGACCCCAGTATCGTCCCACGTGACACTCACTACGAGTACACCGACTCGATTCCGTCGAACTTCGAGTTCCGCGTGCGTGCGACCAATTCGACCCACACTGACCGGCATGGCCCGTGGTCCGATTCGGTCCCTGTCAGGGTCGGCGGCGCCACGGTGACCATCGCCGGCAACGGTCCGGTGAGCGAGGGAGATGATGCGGTGTTCACCCTGACGAGCGACCGGGAGAATCGGGGGGGGGTAAACGGTCAAAGCGCTCTGATTGTAGACGTCCTGGTGTCCGAGACGGACGACATGGTGGCGTCCGCCCACGAGAAGGTGCACACGGTGACGTTCCCCTGGGGCGACGCCGCCGCCACGACCGTGACGCTGACAGTCCCGACCGTCGACGACGACAAGGACGAACGCGACTCTGTGGTCACGCCAACGATTCAGACGGCTCCGAGCACACAAGTCCGCCCGTACACGGTCGGGTCACCCGCCTCGGCCACGGTCAAGGTCGCCAACGACGACCTCGGCAATTTCGAGAGGCGGAGAGTGGACAGTTGCGGCGTGAGCGCGCCGCACTCCTCCGGGCACGCGATCGAGTGCTTCCAACTGATCGGCAGCAGCCACGTCCGGACCCCGGAGGGAATGGCCGAGCGCGGCTACGCGCCTATCGGAATAAAGCAGCCGGAAGTCGGCGACATCGTCGCGATGGAAGGCGTGCCGGACGATTGGGTGATCAGCGTCCTAGCCTGGAAAATTCACAACGGACCCCGGCCCCGGTGGAGACACAAGAGCCTCCGTGTGCTAAAACGCTGTTGTCTACAAACGTTTTTGGCACAACGGAGGCTCTTTCGTGACGAACCCGACGATACCACAGACTGTTCGGTTCCCGGATCTGTTCGACAAGCCGCTCGTGGCCACCTTCGACCGCGAGCAGGCGAGTTCGGATGGCGGGGCCGTGTTGCTCAAGGCGGCCGAGCGGGTGTATGGCCTGGTCAAGGCGTTCGCCCGCTGTCTGGTGGATGAACGCGCGCCGGAGAAGATTCGGCACACGCTCGAGGACCTGGTCGGCCAGCGGGTCTTCGGGATTGCCTGCGGCCATCCCGATGGCAACGATGCCGACCATCTCGCCGACGATCCGATCCACAAGCTGCTGCTGGGACGCGACCCGGTGACCGGGGGGCGGCTGGCGTCGCAACCGACGATCTCGCGGTTTGAGAACGACGCGGGCCGCTCGGCCCTCTATCGGATGGGGCGCGAGTTGGCGGCGAGCGTCATCGAGCGGCATCGGCGCCGACTGGGCGGGCGGGCGCGACGCATCACGATCGATCTGGACCCGACCGACGACCGGACGCATGGCGCGCAGCAGTTGACGTTTTTCAACAGCTACTACGACAGCTGGTGTTACCTCCCGTTGCTGGCCTTCGTGCGCTTCGACCGCGAGGTCGAGCAGTATCTGTGCGCCGCTGTGCTGCGGCCGGGCAAGGCGGTGGCTGCCGACGGGACGCTGGGGGTGTTGTCTCGGTTGCTCCCGCTGCTGCGCTGCGCGTTTCCGCGGGCGCGCTTGCTCGTCCGGCTCGACGGGGGCTTTGCCACCCCGGAAATCTTCGACTTTCTCGACGCCGAGCCGCGGCTCGACTACGTCGTGGCGATGGCCAAGAACGCCGTCCTGCTGCGGCATGCCGCGTCCGCCATGGTCGAGGCGCGGGCCAAGAGCGCGCACGACGACCAGACGGCGCACGTCTACACCGACACCCGTTGCTATCGAGCGGGCACGTGGGACCATGAGCGCCGGGTCGTGATCAAAGCCGAAGTCGTGCGGCTCGACGGCCGCGAGCCGCGCGACAACCCGCGCTTCGTCGTCACCAATCTGCGCCAGACGCCGCGCTTTATCTACGAGAAGATCTACTGTGCCCGCGGCGATATCGAGAACCGCATCAAGGAGTTGCTCGACGGCCTGCAGATCGACCGTACGAGCTGCTGCAAGTTCTGGGCGAACCAGTTGCGCGTCTTCCTGACGGCCGCCGCCTACGTGCTCATGCAGGAACTCCGCTTGCGCGCCGCACGCACCGCCTGCGCCCGCACACAGGTGACGTGGCTGCGCGACCGGCTGCTCAAACTCGGCGTTGACGTCCGCCGCTCTGTCCGCCGCCTCGTCCTGCATCTGCCGCGGGCGACGCCATACCTCGATGCTTGGCGCCACATCGCCCTCGCCCTTGGCGCGCGCGCCGGGTAGCCACTCCTCCTGCCGTCTGCAGCCAAATTCCACAGCCGCTCTCACGCGCCCCAGCCGGCGGCGCTGTCGTTGCCGTGCGCTTCGGGCACGCCGTCACCCTGCCACGCCGGCTCAACCACGCCGCAACCTGCCGCCGACACAGTCCGCAGGCTGCAATCGTCCGACGATCAGACCCCACCCGTGACCGATTCGACAGCCTCAGGAATAATGCAGGCTAGGGGTGAAGTTGGTAGACGACGCCGTGGTGACGATCGCGGCGGGAACGAGTTCGGTGCCGGAGGGGATGGAAGTCGAGTTCACCGTGACGCGCGCGACGGAGGCGACGACGCACCTGAGCGTGACGGTGGGGGTGGCGGAGACGCAGAACATGATGTTCAACAGCGCAGCTTGGCCGAACAGGGTGGACATTCTCGCGAACGCCACCACCGCGACGTTCGTGGTGGTGACGGACGACGACGACGTGGACGAGGCCGACAGCGTGATCACGGCGACGGTGAATGCCGGGAACGGCTACACGGCGGGGACGTCGGGGTCGGCGTCGGTGACGGTCGAAGACAACGACGGGACGGCGCAGCAGCAGCAGCAGGCAGGGACGCCGGGTGCGCCGCGGGACTTCTCGGCCCGGCCGGCGGGCGAGTCCCGCATCGACCTGTCGTGGACGGCGCCGGCGGGCGAGCCGACGGGCTACGAGGTCGAATGGTCGGCCGACGGCGAGACGGGCTGGACCGCGGTGGACCCGGCCCACGCAGGCACGGCGGCGGAGTACGCCGACGAGGGGCTCGACGGCGGGACGACCCGCTACTACCGGGTGCGCGCCTTCAACGAAGCGGGCGAGGGAGAGTGGTCCGCGGTGGCCAGCGCCACGACGAACCTGCACCTGGTGCTGGAGGGTCCGGACGCCCCGGAGAACCTCTCCGCGTCGGCGTCGGGCGCCTCGCGGATCGACCTGTCGTGGACGGCGCCGGAAGGCGAGCCGACGGGCTACGCCGTCGAGTGGTCGGGGGACGGCGAGACGGGCTGGGCGGCGGTCGATCCGGAGCACAGCGGCACGGCCACCGAATACGCCCACACCGGCCTGACCGCGAACACCGCCTACTACTACCGGGTGCTGGCGCTCGCCGACGCCGTGCCGGGGGAATGGTCGGACGTGGCCAGCGCCACGACGGATTCCACGACCCGGCAGCGGGGCGAGCCGCCCGCCGCGCCGGGGAACGTCTCGGCCGGCGCGTCGGGCCAGTCGCGCATCGAGGTGTCGTGGTCGGCGCCCAAGGGCGAGGTGACCGGCTACGAGGTCGAGTGGTCGGCCGACGGCAGCGGGAGCTGGACGGCGGCCGATCCCGCGCACAGCGGCACGGCGACCGGGTACAGCGACACGGGGCTGGACGCCGGCACGACCCGGCACTACCGGGTGCGGGCCGTCAACGGTGCGGGTTCGGGCGAGTGGTCGGGTCCGGCGAGCGCCACGACCGAGCGGCCCGAGCTGACGGCGCGGTTCGAGCAGGCGCCCGCCGAGCACGAGGGGCCGGACAGCACGTTCAGCCTACGCGTGGTGTTCAGCGAGCCGGTGACAGCGGGCTACCGCAACCTGCGCGACGAGGCGATCAGGGCGACGAACGGTGCGGTGCGCAAGGCGTCGCGGGTGAACGGCAGCAGCGCCGAGTGGGAGGTGACGGTGGCGCCTTCGTCACGTGAGGCTGTGACCGTGAGCATCAGCGGTGGCAGCGACGCGTGCCGACAGGGGGATGCGGTCTGCACCGAGGACGGTCGCCGGCTGTCGAACTCGCCCTCGGTTACGGTCGAGGGGCCGCCGACGGTACCGCTGACGGCGGAGCTGGACGGCGTGCCGGAGGAGCACGACGGCGAGAGCACGTTCACCTTCGGGCTGACGTTCAGCGAGGAGCCGCGGGTGAGCTACCGCACGCTGCGCGACTCGGCGTTCGACGTGGACGGCGGCGCGGTGCGCAAGGCGTCACGACGGCAGTCGGGGAGCGACCAGAGCTGGGAGATCACGGTCCAGCCGAGCTCGCACCGGGCCGTGTCGATCCGGCTTCCGGAGACGGGAAGCTGCAGCGCGGGCGGCGCGATCTGCACGGGCGACGGGAGGCCGCTGTCGCACGCGCTGTCGGCTTCGGTGCGGGGACCGGCGGCGATGTCGGTGTCGGACGCGCGAGTCGAGGAGGCGGCCGGCGCGGCGGTGGCCTTCGCGGTGACGCTCAGCCGCGCGGCGTCGGACCGGGTGACGGTGGACTACCGGACGCGGGACGGCAGCGCGCAGGCGGGCGAGGACTACGAGGCGGCGTCGGGCACGCTGACGTTCTCCGCGGGCGAGTCGTCGAAGACCATCGAGGTCGCGGTCCTCGACGACGCGCACGACGAGGGCGAGGAGACGTTCACGCTGGCGCTGTCGAACGCGTCGGGAGCGTGGCTGGAGGACGCCGAGGCGACCGGGACGATCGAGAATGCGGACCTGATGCCGGCGGCGCTGCTGGCGCGGTTCGGGCGGGCGACGGCCGAGCAGGTGGTCGAGCACGTCGAGCAGCGGATGGCGGCGCCGCGGCAGCGGGGCTTCCGGGCACGGTTCGCCGGACGGGAGCTGCGGCCGGGCATGGAACGGGACTTCGCGCTCGGCTTCCTGTCGCAGTTCGGGCAGCCGACGGGAATGGGTCCCGGGGGCGCGGTTCCGATGGGCGCCGCCTCGATGGGTGCGACCTCGAGGGGCGCGAACCCGATGGCCGCGAACCTGTTCGGCCGCAGCACGGGCACGACGGGCATGACCGGCCGGCAGCCGCCGATGGGCGTCGGCGCGGCGATGCCGGGCGGGCCGTCGGGCGGCGCGCACGGCGGCGGATTCGGTTCGTTCCTGCCGGGCGGCGACCTGTTCTCCAACTCGGAGTTCGAGCTGAACCGGGAGCAGCACGGCGGCGTCGTCTCGATATGGAGCCGCAGCTCCCGGTCGCACTTCGGCGGCATGGAGGGGGCGCTGTCGCTCGACGGCGACGTGCGCACGACGATGCTCGGGGCCGACTACAGGCGCGGTGCGCTCACGGTCGGCCTGTCGGTGGGCCGCACCCTGGGCCTGGGCGGCTACGGCGGCCGGAGCGCCGGGCAGGTCACCTCGTCGATGACCGGCTTCTACCCGTGGCTGGGCTACCAGGTCAACGACCGGGTGTCGGTGTGGGGCGTGACCGGCTACGGCACGGGCGCGCTGAGCCTGACGCCGGACGGCGCCGCGGCGCTCGAGACGGGGATGTCGATGGCGATGACGGCCGCGGGGACGCGGGGCGAGCTGATCGGCTCGCGGGCCACCGGCGGGTTCGCGCTGGCGTTCAAGGCCGACGCGCTGTGGGTCGGGGCGGGGACCGAGCTGGTGGACGGCGCGGCGGGCCGGCTGAACGCCTCAGAGGCCGGGGTGACGCGGGTGCGCACGGCGCTGGAGGGCTCGCGGAGCTTCATCGTGGGCGGGGGCCGGGTGTCGCTGACGCCGAGCGTCGAGGTCGGGCTGCGGCAGGACGGCGGCGACGCCGAGACCGGCACGGGCATGGACGTCGGCGGCGGCCTCGTCTTCGCGGACTCGGTGACCGGGCTGTCGCTGGACGTGCGGATGCGGACGCTGGTGGTGCACCAGGCCGACGGGGTTCACCGAGCGGGGCATGTCGCTGTCGTTCGGCTGGGACCCGACGCCGTCGAGCCCGCTGGGGCTCACCGCGCGGGTGGCCCCGTCGTGGGGCGGGTCGGCGATGGGCGGCGCCGATGCTCTCTGGCGCAGCCAGATGGCGTATGGGATGGGGTCGCACCACATGGCCGGCTCCGGGGGTCAGCTCAACGCCGAGGTGGGCTACGGGCTTGCCGGCGGGCCGTTCGTCGGAACGCCGAGCGTCGGCCTCGGGACCTCTCAGTACGGGCGCGACTACCGGCTCGGCTACCGGCTGGGGCTGCTGGAGCGGAGGGGCGGACTGGACTTCGGCCTCGACGTGTCGGGCACGCGCCGGGAGAGCATCATGACGCCGGTGCCGGACCACCAGGCCATGACCTCGGCGACGGTGACCTGGTAGCCGGCGTCTGCGCCGGGACTGCCGCCGCTCGGGAACGCGGAGGCAGTTCAATGCCCACCGGGCGGGGATCGGTCATCGCGAAGCCGACCGCGGCCGCACCGGCGGCGGTGATCCGACGGACCCGCGCTGGTGGGGCAGCAACGAGAGACGGCGCACAGGGTGAAGGAACTCGGCTGGCGAAGGCGTGACGGAGAGACAGGATGAGAATCAGAGACCTGATGTGGGTGTTGAGTAGTGTCGCGGTGACGGCCGCTTGCGCCGGACTGCAAGAGAACGCAACGCCCGAGCAAGCCGCCGAAACCGAGACGGCGTACACGAACGGCCGAATCCATACCCAGGACCAGGATCTGCCCTGGGCCGAGTCGCTGGTCACCAGAGGCGACCGAATCGTCCTCGTGGGCTCTGACGAGGAAGCCCTGCGGTATGCCGGTCCGGACGCCGAGCTTGTAGACCTGCAGGGCCGATTCGTGATGCCGGGGATAATCGACGCACACACCCACCCGGGCTTGATCAGCGTCTGGGCCGACGTGTCGGGACTGGATGAAACCGGCGGAGAGAACGAAGAGCCCGCCACACCCGACAGGATGCCGTCCAGGCCGCGGGAGGCGACGCTGGCCTGGCTGCAGCAGTACGCCGACGATCACCCGTTCACTCTCATGATCGTACAGGCGGCGTGGGACGTCGCCGCCTACCTGCCTGACGGCCCCCACAGAAGAGACCTGGATGAGATTTCCAGCGTAAGACCGATCCTGTTGTACGACAACTCGGGGCACAGCTTCTGGGTCAATTCCGCAATGCTCCGGATCCTGGGCATCGACAGGAACACGCCGGATATCAGCGAGAACCTGTCGCATTTCGTGCGCGACGAGACCGGAGAGCCCACCGGCTGGCTCAAGGAGTTCGCCCTGATGCCCTACATGGGTGACCGGCTGGTGCCGGATTCCGATGAGCTGAAGGAACGGATGCTGAAGTACTTGAACTACATGTCGAGCAAGGGCATCACGACATTGTGGGACGCAGGCAGCTTCAACATGGACGACGCGGTGTACCAGGTCGCGCATGACATCGCAAGAGAAGGCGATCTGCCGTTGCGTTGGGAAGGGTCGTACCACATATGGGCGCCGGACCAGATCGACACTGCGGCGGAGTCCCTGCTCCGGCTGCGGGAGAGATACAGCCACGGCAAGCTGCAGTTCAACACGATCAAGATCCACTACGACGGCATGCAGGACATTCTGACCGCCGGCATGCTGGAGCCCTACGTCACGGACCCCGACAACTACGGCGGCGTGCTGTTCACGCCGCAACGATTGAGCAGCTTCATGCAGGAGATGGACGGCCACGGCATCGATCTGCACCTGCATGCTGTGGGCGACCGTGCGACCAGGAATATTCTCGACGCCGTCGAGCAGGCGCGGGGCGCGCTGGGGCGGCCTTTGGGAATCGAGGTCACGCTGAGTCACCTGTTCTCGGTCGCCGACAGTGATATCGAACGCTTTCCCGAGTTGAACGTACACGCCAATTTCACGCCGCACTGGTTCGGCGGAACGGTGTTCGGGGACGCCAGAGCAATCAACGTCGGTCCGGAGCGGGCCGGCCGCTCTCAGGTCGTCGGGCATTTCCTGCGGCGACAGGCCAGTGTTACGCTCTCCAGCGACGTCATCCACAACCCGCGGCGGGTGAACCCCTTCATCGGCATCGAAATGAGCATCACCCGAAGGGCGATGGACAGGGCTGACGCGGCCGCCCTGCCGCCGCTCGATGCCGGAATCTCATTGGAGCAGGCGCTGGCCGCCTATACCGTCAACGGCGCTGCGCAACTCGGACTGGAAGAAGAAATCGGCGCGATAAAGGCCGGCTTGCTGGCGGACTTCATCGTCCTGACACAGGATCCGTTCGCAACCGACGTGGAGGCAATCCACACCATCGAGCCTGGCGCCACAATCGTGGCCGGTGAGCTGCGAAGCGGTAGCCTGTAAGCGGCTGACCAGGCGACGACCGGACGATCCGCATGTCGCCGGCGGCCCAGCCCGCGCCCGGGCTCGTCGCCGTCGCCGTCGCCGTCGCCGTCGCCGGGAGCACAAGGCTGGAATTCCCGCCGACTGGCAACGTGCAGGTGCGAAAGGTGGAGGTGACGACATGAATCGACGGCGGACGTGGACCCTGTGCGCCGTGATCGGCGCATCAGCTCTCGGAGCTGCCCACGGGCAGGCCCCGGATTGCGATCCGGCAACCCGAGCGTGCTTCGACGTTCGCGTGGACCTGCCGATCGCGGCAGAACCCTCACCGCGCGAAGGATACGACCGGCCGACGGTCAACCGGTACCAGAATCAGGAACTCGAGATCTACCGCCAGTTGCGGATGGACCAGACGCCCTACACGTGCGCGACCATCGGCGGCGAAGAGGGCTCTCGAACCGCGATGAACAGGACGGCACCGACGTGGAGCACATCGTCGCCCTGGCCGAGGCGCACGACAGCGGCCTGAGCGCTGACGACATGGTGACGTTCTCCGGTGACCCGTTCAACCTCACCGTGGCGATGCCCTACGAGAACCGAACGGTCAAGAGCGACCGGGACGCGGCCGACTACCTGCCCGAGCAAAACCAGTGCTGGTTCGCGGTCCGCGTCATCGCCGTCAAGCAGCGATGGGGCCTGTCCGTCGATGATCGCGAGGCGCAGTTCCTGAAGACGGCGCTGGCGGGCTGCACAGCCGGACAGATCGCGCGACCCGTGTGCGAAACGTCGGAAACGACGACGACGACCGGCGGCAGCGCGGAGGCATGGCTGGCGAGATGCGACGCGAACGGCAACGGACGGGTGACCTGCGCCGAGGCCCGAGCGGAATCTTGCGGAGCGCCGATCCCGGTGACCAGCGATCACCCCCTGTACCAGTACATGACCGACGGCGACGGCGATGGGCAGGTCTGCGAGTGACCTCGAAATCCACGTACTCGCCGGGTAAAGACAAGCGAACCCGTCGATACGGACCAACAGTGATGCACAAGGTCTTCAGCTACGTGGTGGCGACAGACACCGGTGTGGCTCCCAACGTCGACGGCGGCGTCTGTACGGTGTGTCTGTGCAAGCCGGAGATCCGAAGAAACGCGGTCGTGGGGGACTGGATCGTCGGGCTCTGGCCTATGCCGGCTCGGTTCCGGCTGACGTACGTCATGCGGGTCGCGCGCAAGTTGGCGATGCGGGACTACCACGACGGTGGAGAGTTCGACCAGAAGAAGCCCGATCGGTCTCAGACGCCCGACAACATCTATGAACCCGACCCACCCTTCGGGCTACGGCGACGTGCGGACGCGCCCGCATGGCTCCACCCGACACCGGCACAGGCGCGGAAGGACGTCGGCGGGCGGAATGCGCTCGTTGCGGATCGCTTCTGGTACTTCGGGGGTACGGTCCGTGAGTTGCCTGAGCGGTTCTGGGAGCTTGACTTCCCGGATCCGTTGGCGCGACGCTACGTCAAGAAGACGTACCTGACCGACGCGGAGCTGATCGACTTGATCGAGTGGCTCGACGGTCATGGGCAAGGTGTGATCGGGACGCCGCGCTCCAGCCGGAACGCTCGAAGGCCGGGCGAGAGCCGCCCATGCTTCAGCACCCGTACCGGAAGTCGTGAACCGCGGGGCGTAGAGCGTCACGGCAGCACGTGTTGACTTCCTATGAGCGGGCGTTCCTGGAACCAGCCAGACCTTGCCCGTCGGGGACCGGACCGTCCACGTCGCAACAGATGAGCCGACAGAACCTACCAGGTTCCGCCGTGCCCGCGACGGGCCGCCGGGCACGCGTGGCAACTCGCACGAGAGCGCTCGACGAAGGACTGCGAGGCGGATGTGTGCCAAGCGTGCGGTCTGGTGCGGATGACGTCGTACCGAACCGGGCGGGTCCTCAGCTGCGAGACACCCGACGATGCCGCCGAAGCGGCACCACGTCCGGAGTGCCAGGAAGAGGTCGCGGCCGGTGAGCGGTACGCGTCAGGAGTGAACGAGCTGCCATCGGTCGCCTTGACCACGAGGTTCCTGGCCGTGTGCCAACAACACGGCTCTGAACGGCTTGCGGTCAGCATCGTTGCCGCCGGACGCAGCGCCGGCGTGCCGCGGTTGCCGCAGAGCAACGACTGGACAGCGTGGAACGCTGACGAGATGCGCGCCGCAGTCGAGCACCTGCAGCGCAAGCTGGGCAGGTGACCGCGCGCTGATGCCACGTCCGAAGGAGATCTGGAGCCGCGCCGCGCCCTGGGGTGCCTCCTGAACGAGACCGGCTTTCGCACCGGCGTCATCGACATCACGGGCGGCGCGGTCGAATCCGCCGGCCCGGCCCGGCCGTGGGCCAGCCAATGGTGCTGCTCAAGGAGTTCACCGGCGCCATGACCACCGCCAGGGGCAAGCCGCTGAGGGCCGGGCGAGAGCACCTGTCCAGCTTCCGATAGCAGGTCCCGACGATGCGCCGCCCCCGGTCCGACCTCGTTGCCGTGTCGCTGCTGGTCGGCGTGTTCGTCGTCGGTTGCTCGGGCCATCCGACCGAACCGACCGAAGCGCTGACGTTCACCTACGACTTCGATCACGGTCCCCAGGGGTTCATCGCCGGCTTCGCCGACTATCCGCCCGCCGACGCGGCGTCCTACGAGCTGACCTCCGACTACCGCGTTCTCCCGCCGCCGCTGGAGCCGCGCTCCGCCCTTCATCTCCGGAGTCAACCGGAGCGACGATCTCTTCATGTTCTTCAAGGGACGAGTCGACGGCCTGTCGCCCGGCACGTCCTATGGCGTAACCGTCAGCGTCGAAATCGCCACCGACACACCAGCCGGGTGCTTCGGCGTGGGCGGGCCGCCGGGCGAGAGCGTCTGGATCAAGGCCAGCGCGACCGCGGTCGAACCGCTTCCCGTCCGCGACGGCTCCTACCTGCGGATGAACATCGACATCGGAAGTCAGTCCGCGGGCGGCGCGCAGGCGATCGTGCTCGGCAACATCGCCAACTCCAGAAGCTGCGAGCAGCCGCGCCGGTGGGAGGTCAAGTCCTTCCAGGGCCGATCGACGCCGGTGCCGATCTCCATACCTTCCAACGGCCAGGCTTGGCTGTTGTTCGGCTCCGACTCGGGATTCGAAGCTCGGACGGAAATCTACTTCACCCGGGCAACGGCCACCTTCACGCCGAGGTGACGACCCGCCGCCACCTACGGCGCGGAGCGACTACAGGTCGCCCGGTCCGGGCATGCGATAGCCGACCCCGCGCGCGTTGAGGATGTAGGCCGGGCTGGCCCCATCGTCCTCGAGCTTGCGGCGCAGGCGCTTGACGACCGCCCGCACCAGCTTCGGGTCGCCGGGCTCCCGAGCCCGCCTGCCCCACGCCTGGCGCAGCAGCGAGTCGTACGTCACGACCCGTCCGGCGTTGATCGAGAGCACGCGGAGCAGCTCGAACTCGGTGGCCGTCAGCTCCACGGGACGCCCGGCCACAGTGACCCGGCGCTCGTCGTAGCCGATGGCCAGCTCCCCCAGCAGGAAGGGCTCGGGCGCGGCCCGCCGGCGCAGAGCCGCCCGCACCCGCGCCGTCAGCTCCGTCGGCGAGAAGGGCTTGACGATATAGTCGGCCGCTCCCGCATCAAGCGCCCTGACGATGGTCTCGTCCCGGCCGTAGGCGGAGATGAAGACAACCGGCAGGTCGCCCAGCTCCGGAATGCGCTCCATCAGCTCGATGCCATCCGTACCGGGCAGCCGCAGGTCCAGCAGCACCAGGCGCGGCCTGTGCGTCCTGATGAGGCCGGACAGCTCCTCCGGGTCGCCCGTGAGCACCGGGCGTAGCCGCCCGCCGCGAGCGCGTCCCGGACATAGCGCAGCATCTGCGGGTCGTCGTCGACCACGAGGATGGGCGTCCGCTCGCGCGTCTGCCGAGACGAGCGGGAACGGCGTTTGGCGCCCCCGGCCGGTGCGCCGCCCCCGGCCTCCTCGGCCACGGGCACCGTGAAGGTGAACCGCGTGCCCCGGCCCGCGCCTCCGCTCTCGGCCCAGATGCGGCCGCCGTGCGCCTCCACCAGCCCCTTGCAGATGACCAGGCCGAGGCCGAAACCGGCCGCCGCGTCCTCCTTGTTGCCGCCCCCAACGTCTGCGTGCTTCCGGAACAGGTGCGGCAGTTGGTCCGGCGGCACGCCCCGGCCCTCGTCGGTCACCGAGATCGCCACGTGCACGCCGTCGCGCGCCGCGGCGACCGAGATCGGGGACGACTCGGGAGCGTGCCTCGCCGCGTTGGAGAAGAGGTTGTCGAGGACCTGGACGATGCGCTGCCGGTCCGCCATCACCCGCGGCAGATCCTCCGGCAGATCGATGCGGAGGGTGTGCCGGCCGCCGGCGCCGAGGAACGTGTTCCGGGCGTGGTCCACCAGGCCGGCGACTTCCGCCGGCTCCGGCGAGACCGACAGCGTGCCGGTCTCGATGCGTCCCTGGTCCAGCAGGTCGCCGATCAGGCCGCGCATCTGATTCGCCTGCTCGTTGATGACCCGGAAGAACTGCAGCATCTCGGCCGGATCCGGGGGTGGCGAGGCGTCCGGCACGGTGGTCGCCGAGCCCTTGATCGAGATCAACGGCGTGCGCAGCTCGTGGCTCACCATGCGCAGAAACCCGGCCCGTTGCCGCTCCAGCTCCTCGAGCGGCTCCAGGTCCTGCATGGTGACCACCACGGAGTCGACCTTGCCGTCCACCGCATGGATCGGCGTGGCGTTGATCAGCGTCTTCACGCTCCGGCCGTCAGGAACCGAGAGCACGATCTCCTCGGCGCGCACCGTCTCGGCGCTGCTCAGCTGCTGCGCCAGCGGGAATTCCGCGAGGGCGACCTCCCGCCCGTCGGCGCGCCGGCACGTCATCACCTGCAGCAGCTCCTCGACGGAGCGGTCCGGCGTGCGCAGGCCTTCGACAATCCGCTTCGCCTCGCGGTTCAACGACTCCAGAGCACCGGTCCCCGCGTCGAAGACCGCGACGCCCACGGGAGAGGTGTCGACCAGGGCCTCCAGGTCGGCCCGGGCCCGCTGCTCGTCCCGGTAGGTGCGGGCGTTGGCTATCGCCGCAGCCGCCTGCGACGCGAATATCACCAGCACCTCCTCGTCCGCGCTCGTGAACTCCCGCCCCGCTTCCTTCTCGGCGAGAAAGAAGCTGCCCACGTGCGCGCCGCGATGCCGCATCGGCGTGCCCTGGAGGGTTTTGTACGGCAACAGGTCGGTGGAAAAGCCGAGGGACCGGATGTACGCGGGCAGGTCTCCGACTCTCAACACACCGGGAAGATCTCGGAAGTGCTCGAAGAGCGACAGCCCGTCGGCCCACTCCGTCAGTTGCCGGTGCTCGTCCGGGGTGATGCCGGAGCCGACGAACTCCTGCGGGCGACCCGCCTCGTCGACGGTCGTGATCACGCCGTAGCGGGCGCCGGTCAGGGCACGGGCGCTGTCGACGACCTCCTGCAGGACGGTGTCGAGGTCGAGGCTCGCGCTGATGCGCAGGACGGCTCCGCACAGCTTGGAGACGCGCTCCTGCAGCGCCTCGATCCGTCCGAAATCGATGCCCGGTATCGTCTGCAACAGGCGCAGGGGGCGCTGGTACTCGGTCAGTTCGGCTCGGATGCGGGTATCCAGCTCGGCGATGGCGGCGTCGGCCCGGTCGAGGGCCTCGATCTGCATCTTCAGCTTGATCAGCGCGAGCGGGTCGAGGGCGGCGGCCAGGGCCCGGGCCAACGGCTCCAGCTTGGCGTGCACGTGGTTGGTCAGGCCGGCGAGGATGCGGTCCGGTGAATGCCCGGCGACGAGCCCGTCGAGTATGCGCCGCCCGTTGACGCCGAAGATGTCCGACAAGATGCCGCCGAGTCGCAGGCCGTCGTGGTCGAGGGTCTTGTGGACCCGGTTGCGGTTCCGGCTGCGCTCGGCGACGAGGGTCCGGCGGTAGCGGGTCAACTGGCGCAACTGGCGGAACTGACGGGGCGGGACATAGCTCGGCAGGCGAGGCCGAACTGACAGATGCGGGCCAGCCACAGACTGTCGTTGACATCGGTCTTCTTGCCACGAATCTGTTTGACGTGCTGGGCATGAAGCAGGTCGGCGTGAATGCCGGCGTCTTCCAGGGCCTCGAACGGGGCCTTCCAGTAGACCCCGGTGCCTTCCATGGCGGCTGCCGTGACGCCGTGGGACCGAAGCCAGTCGGTCATCGCCCGCAGCCCGTCGGGCAACGCGCTGAACTCGCGTACGGCCGTGCGCGCCAATCCGCGGCCCGCCTCGCAGAGGCGCACGGCGGCCGTGATGCACATCTTGTGGACATCGAGGCCGGCCGCTCGGGGCCAGACCACGTGCATGTCGTCGACGTGCAAGGTGTCGGTGTCGATCCTCTCGGACATATCAGCTACCTCCCTTGGAGGCGGAAGCGGGCGGGCACGTCCGGTGCAGGAACACCCGCCTCGGGGGGCGGGGTTCGATTTGCTGCTCGTCCACGGCCTGCAGCCGGGACGGTTCGGGGCTCGATGCCGGGCGCGCAGCGTCAGTTTGGAAACGGGGACGGGGTTCCCCTTACCCCGAAAAAAGCTACGACGACTGTCCCGCTTCCGCCCCTTGAGGATGGCACGCCCCAGGCGTCAATGCGTAGGAGCCGCCGGCCCCGACGCAAAGCCGGGTCACGTTTCATGACGTCGGGGTGAGCGCGACGCCGCTCATGAGGGTTTGGAACGATGGCCCGTGGCGAACGGCGGGTGTCTTCGCTGGCCGGCGCTGAGACAAGGGCGTTCGTGAGGGTCGCGGGGGCTATGGCTTCACGCTGACCTGCGTCAACTTCCTGCGTCAGTCCGTCACCGCCATGTTGCTGCTGGTGCTGTTCCTCGGGTGAACGCGGCGTGCCGGTCGACTTCCCGTGGGTTCCCGACCGAGGCGGCGGGCTACGCGTCACTCGCGGCCTCAGCGGCGTTCAGCAGCTCCAGTACTCTCGCACGCAGGAGGGAGAATCCGGATTCCCCGGTACGGATCCAGCGCCAGAAGATGTCTGTCGCCCGTCGCGACGGCATCCGCGTTCGCGCGCACCGCCGCCGCTATTACGTGATCGTCGTCCGCATCGGTCGGCACCGCGCGATCCGCTCCTGCCGGGAAGACCAGCGTCGTGACCGCACCGTAGCGTTGCGTCAGGAACGTCGCCGTGAGACCCCGCGAAGCCAACGACGCGGCGAACTTCCGGCGCTCCAATACACCCGCGAGCTCCTCCAGCAGGACCATGCTGGAAAACAAGGCGATGTCGCCACTCGCGGCCAGGTCGAGCAGCCGTCTCGGCGGACCGTTCCAAATCAGGCCTGAAACGACCACGTTGGTGTCAAGCACCAGTCGCACGCTGCCGCCTCTCCAGCCGAACGGCGTTCACCTCCTCCTGGATCTCAGCCATCGTCATGCGGGGAAGCTCCGCCGCCGCCAGCTCGTCCGCGGCGTCCAGGAGCTCCTTGGCCGCGCGGCGCCGAAGGCTCTCCCGAATCATGGACTCGACCGCGCCCGCGGCGAGCAACCCATGGCTCTTCGCCTCCGCCGCCAACTTGTCCGGCAATTCAATTGTGATCGTCGTCATGAGTCCTCCACTCACGCAACTCCGCCGGTCGTCTGGCCCCGCCACGTTCCGCGTTCAATCATCGCAAGGAGCCGTCGACGACGACCCGGGTTTGCGGCGGCCGCCACAGTGAGATCGACATCGTTGCTGTCGCGGGTGGCGCCCACGTGTTCTCCGCCGGTCGTTCGAGGCTCCCCCTGGTCGTGTCGTCAAGCGGGGTGGGAGGGTGGGCCGAAAGAGCCTCCCGCCCGCGGGGGCGGCGCAGGTCCGAGGACGGTCGTTTGACGGCGGAGGTGGCCATCGGGTCGATCATCGGATCCTGCGGGCAGTCTTGGCAAGCGGGCTCGCGCGTTGCCGCGGTCAGCGGCCTTCCCCGTGGGCGTTGATTCTCCAGGTGACGGGCGAGCCCCGCCGCGGGCAGATCGAGCGTTGGCGCAGTTTCGCCGTCAGGTGGTGGCGGAACACCGGTCCCGGCACCGCGGGCACTCCCCAATTCCACCGGTTCAGGCTGTGCGTGACGGTGCTGCAGCGCTTCGCCGTGCAGCCGATGCGCCGCGCGGCCGTTCGCCATACGGCGTCGTGCGCGTGGCCGGGCCCGACGATCGCGTGTGCGATCTCGTGCAGCAGCGTGTCTCGGATGTCGCCCCAGGACGCTCGCGGCACGCCGGTAGCTGACCGAGAGCGCGATGGTTCGGGCGTCGTGCCGGCAGATGCCGGCGCGGCCCGTGGCGGTCTCGAAGCGGAAGCGGCCACCGGGTCGCCAGCGCGTTCGTGTTGAGGTGGCGTTCGAGCAGTTGCGCGGCGTGGTCTCCGACCTCCCGCATCGTCGCTCGCCCGTGGGGCCGGCCTTGATGAGCCGGAGCCCGGCGTAACGCACGCGCCATCGGCCGGTCTCGCCGCCGGCGACGATGGCTTCGTGGCGCCGCAGCTCGGCGCTGGCGGGGAAGACGGTGCGCCGGTCGCGGTCGAGCAGCGTGACGACGCTCCCCACGGGGAACTGTTGCCCGGGGAAGCGGGTGTCGATCGGCTGTTCGGGGATCATGGTCGAAAGCGTGCCGCCAAAGCGGCGGCAGACGCGGTTCGCCTGACGGCGGGGTGCTCGCTCCGGCCGCAACCGGCGGTCAGTGCACGGCGGTTGCGGTGGGCCGGTACTCGACGTCGAGGTGGCGCATCCCGGCCTCGTCTTCGAGGTCGTGGTGAGGCACGTTCGGGCCGTAGGGCGGCGGCGTGATCACGACGAGCCCGAACGAGGTCCCGGCGGGAGGCGGGGTCGGCCGGCTGTCGATGTGATGCAACAGTGCGAGCCGCGCGGCGACGTCGACGCTGGGCGCGTCGACATGGATGGATGCAGTGCGCCTTACCGGCCGCATCGGGGGTGCTGAACTTCCCTCGTCATCGGTCTCCCTGCTCGAAGCTGCGGACGTAGCGCGAGACGGTCCACGCCGCGATACCGAGGGCCTTGCCGATCTTCTTGAAGCTGAGGCCCTCGCTGCGGAGCTCGAAGATGCGCGCGACGGTGTCGACCGGGAGCGGCGGGCGCAGATAACCGCGCCGGCTGGACACCCGGCCCGGGCGTCTCAGCGTTGCCCGATCCGCCGGCAACGGCATCTTGCGCGGATCGTCAACGTCCGGGGCGTACTTGGCAAGGTTCTTCCAGTCGAGGCGCGACCGCTGCGGACCCTCGGGCATGAACTCGTCGAGGCCCTGGTCGAGGGCGCCGTCGCTGCCCTGCCATGCCACCTCGGCCTCAACTGCCGCGCCGGTGGCGGTTTCCCGCACCGAGATCAGCTGGGGCTCGGGCTCGCCGCAGACGACCGATACGCCGGTGACGTGCCCGGCGCCGGTCCGCCAGCTGACGTCGGCCAGCGCGGCCTGGACGTCGGGCCTTGCGAGCGCCGCGGCGAGCGCGGAACCCTGCAGTCGCAGCTTCGACGTGACCGTCAGCGCCCGCATCGTGCAGCCGGCGTTGTCGATGGAGCGGACGACGATCTTGGCGCCGACCCGCTGAACTGTTCGTTCGGACATGGTTCTCCTCTCTTCGTGGATGTGCGGCGGACGGGACCACCCGCCGGCCGCCCCGAGTGACGGGCGGTGTTCCTACGGGGGGTCGAGATGAGTGGCCGGGGTCGACGGGTCGACGGGTCGACGGCGATCCATGCGGGCTGGTGGCGGGGCGCGCCCAGGATCGGCACGGGGCGGGACGAGTCCGCGTGGGCCGCGGTCACGACGCGTTCTGACGGAGAACGGCGAGGCTTGCGCCCGCGTCGGCTACGGTGGTGTGGAGATGCGGTCGGAGCTGAAGGCGGCGGTGATGCGGTGGATGTCGTGCGCGGTCGTCAGGATGGTCGCGACGGCGGGGTCGTCCGCGGCGTGCCGGTGCACGGCGTCGGCGGCGCCGCACCTCGCCGCCCCTCGGCCGGCGTGGTCGTTGTCAGGCGGGCCGGCCCGCTGCGACGCGGCGCCGGTGGCCGACCACGGGCAACAGTCGGCATCGACTGCAGGGCGTCGCGGTTCCCGGTGAGGCGCGTCATGCGCAGCCGCCTTTCCGCGCGAGGGCGCGCCGCCACCGGCGCCGGGCAGCCCGCGACCGGGGCTTCGCCGGGGCGCTCCGGCGCTCGGTCTCCTGGCCGGCGAGCCACCGCGTGATCGCTTCCTCGCTCGGGTGGCCGGGCCGCCTCTCGACGGCGCGGCGCAGCGCCGCCGCGGGGCTCGCGGCCGCGGCCGCCCGCAGCTCGGCGAGCGCCAGCTCCGCGTTGGCCGGGTCGTGCTCGATCCAGCCGTCGTAGATGACGGCCCCGTTCGGCGCCACCCGGTAGAGCCGCCACCCGCGGGCATCGGGGACGTCGGTCCTCGCGATCACGGCCGCTCCGATGGGGACGGCCGGGGCGTCGTCCCGCGTGCCGCGGAGCGGATTGCCGTAGGCGCTGCCCGAGGGCCTGGCGGTGCCCTCGCTCGCCGCGAGCCGCCGCGTCCAGACCGCGCCGATCTTCAGCGTCGGCCCGGGCTCGCCGTCGCCGCCGTCTTCGCTCTCGACCCGGCCGTGGATCGGGCGCCCTCGGGCCTCCTGCCCGAAGTCGGCGGCCAGCAGCAGCTCGGCGCGCGCCGGCGCCTGCTGCGGGTCGAGTCTCACCTCGTTCATCGCGTTCTCCTTTCCCTGGGGAGGTTCGTGGCGGCCCCTTGCCGGCCGGGGTCTTCGTCGTTGCCGCGCTCAGCGCGGCAAAAAAAAAGCGCGCATAGCGCGCGCGAATTTCTCCCGTTCCGGCCGCCTGTCGAGGACAGGCGGCCGGGTGGACCGGGGGCGACGGGCAAGGGGTCGGGGTCACATGATGGATCGATCGTACCTCCGACTCCGCTCCCCACCTGTGCACCCGATGGGCCGGTCTCCAGAGGCCGGAGAGACGGCCCGTCGGCCGTGGTCGCGCGGTCTCCCCGGAGGAGCGCGGCGCGCAGGCGGGCGGGCGTTCGCCCCGCTGCGGCGGGCCGTCGGTGTCAAGCGACACTCAAGACTGATGCAGGGCGACACCGAAAACTGACCCCGAAGAAACGGCGTATGTGGATCGACAGTGGTGATTCGTGCGGAACCGGTGGGAGGCGGCCGGGAGGCGGGCGTTGAAGCTGTCGAGGTGGGCGGCGCGGCGGTGTGCGGAGAACGAGCGGGGCGGCCGTGTCCGCCGGCGCCCGCGATCACCGTACGGCATCGGCAGGTCTCGGGCGACTCACGAGCGTCTCGAGGCCGGCCGCGCGGCGGGGCCGGGTGCGGGCCTCGGGCTCGCGTTCGTGAACCCTTCCCGGAGGGAAAAATGGACCCTGAGCGACCCCGGTCGGCTCGGGCGTCAGACGCGCTGCCCCGTTTCTGTGGGGGCAGGGAGTCTTACGGCCCGGGCCGGGGTCGCTCAGGGTACTCAAACCCAGTCCCGGGGTTAGCCCCCGGGCTGCTTGTGTTTCGCTCCAAGCTACTGTGAAGATGGGACTTGATGTGTCTCGCTCCCTAGCGCCCCAGGGTCCGGGGTACGGCGTAGGTCGGCCTTCGGGCGTTTTCGGCCTGGGGGCAGGAACTCAGGCGCTCTGGGGGCAGGAACTCAGGGGCGTTTTCCGGCGGCCGCAAGGGTTACCGGAGATGCTCTCCGCAGGTCGTGCGGGGACTGTCGGCTGGAGGTTGGCAGCGTGCCCGTCTCGGCAGTCCGCTGACCAGTCTCGGGATCGCGTTCGAGGTCTAGACCACCGGCGCGGTCGACCCGGCCCGCCGCGATCGGCTCGACGCCGTGCGCCGGTGGTACGCGCAGGACTGGGGTCACCATCGACTCGAGGCTGTGCTCCAGCATCATCGAGGGCCTCAGCGTCTTCCTCTCGGTCTACGACCTGCAGGACGAGGGCGCGACGTTCTGTCCGCGGCCATCCCCAGCCGGCTCCCGCCGCTCGACGAGGTGATCGACAGCGGCAAGGCGCTCTGCCTGAACATGCCGGCGGGCACGAACCCGGCCCTGTCGCGCGCCGCGGCGCGAGACGGTGCCGGCCCTGTCGGCGCACCCGTGGCGCGGCAACTCCCGCGAGCGGCAGAACGTACTCGCCAACCTCTCAGCTCGACCGCCTCCCCGCCGACCGTCACCCGGTGTTGCTCGTAGTCGATGGCGAGCTCTCCGAGCACGAACGGCTCAGGCGCCTCGCGGCGTCTGAGCGCCCACGCGGACCCGCGCCACCAGCTCGGTCTTCGAGAAGGGCTAGACGATGTAGTCGACCGCGTCCGATTCGAGCGCCTTGGCGACGGTCTCGTCGCGGCCGTAGCCGGAGATGAAGATGACCGGCAGATCGGCCAGTTCGGGGACCTGCCGCATCAGCTCGATGCCGTCGACGTCGGGCAGTATCAGGTCAAGCAGCACCAGCCGGGGCCTCTCGGTCCGGATGACCCGCGGCAGGTCCTTCGCCACGCCGGTCACGAGCGGGGCGTAGCCGGCCTTCGAGAGCGCGTCGCGCACGAGGCGCAGAAACCGCGGGTCGTCGTCCACGATCAGGATGGGCGACGGCTCGCCCCGCTCGGAGACCGGTCGCGGGCCGGCCGCGTGGCCGGGCGCCTCGGCGCCAGTCTCTCCGGCCGCCAGCAGCGTGAAGGTGAACGTCGTGCCGCGGCCGGCCCGGCGCTCTCCGCCCGGATGCGGCCGCCGTGCGCCTCGACGAGCCCTTGCAGGCAGAGGGCGAGCACGACGCCGTGGCCCGGCGTCGCCCCCGCCCGGCCGCCGCCGTGCTTGCGGAACAGACGGGGCAGTAGGTCGGGCGCCGCCCCCCGGCCCTCGTCGGAGACCGAGATGGCGACATGCGCGCCGTCAGCCCGGCCGCGACCCGGATCGGGGTCGACTCGGGCGCGTGCCTCGCGGCGTTTGCGAAGAGGTTGTTGAGTAGCTGCACGACGCGGCGGCGGTCGGCCATCACGGGGGGCAGCCCCGCAGGCAGGTCGACGAGGACTGAGTGCCGGCCGCCGCCGCTCGGGAAGGTGCTTCGCGCCGGCTCCGCCAGGGCGGGCACGTCCGAGGGCTTCGGCACGACCGAGAGCGCGCCCGAGTCCGGGATCTTGTCGGCTCTCGACGCCGCGGCGTCGGCGTTCGCGCCGTTCAAGTCGTCGCGGTCACGCTCGTCTCGGGCCTCGCGGGCGCCGGGCGGCAGGGGCAGGTCCTGCAGCGGACGGTGAGGGCATGCGGCAGCGGACTCGGCACTCGTCGCCGACGCAAGGCAAGCGTCCCGCGACGAGCCGGACGGCTGGCGGCGGCGGCGGCCGGGGCGGACTGCTCCCGCATCCGGGCGGCGGTCGGTGGAGCGGCAATGCGGCGCCGCAGTCAGCCGTCCGGGCGGCGTGCATCACGTCCGCCGAGTTCGAACAAGGCAAAGCGCCTGCGCGCGAGCGGCTGGCAGCGTCCGTCCCGGTGAGCATGCGGCAGCAGGCGCGGTCGACTCGACCACCCGGTCGCGGAGCGCAACCAGCGTGCCGAGCTTCGACGAACCGCTCGATGCAGTGGCGCCAGCCGAGCGCGAATAGGCCGTCGGCGGCAGCTTCCTGGCCGCCGCCGACACCCTGCCCGCATTTTCTTCTGCGACCCTATACCTACCAGATGGGAGTATTGCAGCCTCCTTGGATTTGTGTAGAGTGTCCCGCATCTCCCGGAGCGCTTCCGGCGGCCGGCAGCCGCTGGGAAGCACCTGTCATGAACCCACTCGATACCCTCGACCGCATCATTGCGTCGCTGCACAAGGCCGCGCTCGACGACGCCCACTGGCCCGCCACGGCGGCTTTCATCGACGAGGCCTGCGGCACCGCGGGCAACGTGCTGGTGGTCGGCGAAGGGTCCGGCGACGACGCGCGCGTCTACTTCGCCCAGTATCTCTACCGCGGCGAGCCTCGACCGGACCTGGCGCGCGAGTACTTCGACGTCTACTACCCCCACGACGAAGGGATGCCCCGCGTCAGGGAACTGCCCGCCGGCCATGTGGCTCATACCCCCGACCTGTACACCGAAAAGGAGTTGAGGACGTCGCTGGCCTACAACGAGGCATGGCGCCACTGCTACTGCCAGAACGGCTTGTGCATTCCCCTCGGCTCGCCGGACGGCCTGCGCATCGTCTGGGGCATTGCCGACCCGGTCGCAACCGGCGACTGGGCTGTCGCTCGACGGCGACGTGCGGACGACGATGTTCGGCGCCGACTAGGCGCGCGGCCCGCTGACGCTGGGCCTGTTGGTCGGCCGCACCCTCGAGCTGGGCGGCTACAACGGCCCGAGCGGCGGGCGGATGAGCACGTCGATGACCGGGTTCTACCCGTGGGTGGGCTACCGGGTCAACGACCGGGTCTCGGTGTGGGGGGTGACCGGCTACGGCACCGGCGCGCTGAGCCTGACGCCGGACGGGGCGTCGGCGCTCGAGACGGGCGTGTCGATGGCGATGTCGGCGGTGGGGACGCGGCGCGAGCTGGTCGGCTCGCGGGCCACCGGCGGATTCGCGCTGGCGTTCAAGGCCGACGCGCTGTGGGTCGGCGCGGCCAGCGAGCTGCTCGAAGGTCCGACCGGGCGGCTGAACGCCTCGGAGGCGGGGGTGACGCGGGTGCGCCGGCGCTGGAGGGCTCGCGGGGCTTCACGCTGGGCGGCGGCCGGCTGTCGCTGACGCCGAGCGTGGAGGTGGGGCTGCGGCGCGACGGTGGCGATGCCGAGACGGGCGCGGGCATGGACGTCGGCGGCGGGCTCGCCTTCACCGACACGGTCACGGGGCTGTCGCTGGACGTGCGGGTGCGGACGCTGGTGGTGGACCAGGCCGAAGGGTTCTCCGAGCGGGGGATTTCGCTGTCGTTCGGGTGGGACCGGACGCCGTCGAGCCCGCTGGGCCTGACCGCGCGGGTGGCGCCGTCGTGGGGCGGGCAGGCGCGTGGCGGGGCCGAGGCGCTGTGGGGCAACCAGATGGCCTACGGCATGGGCTCGCACCAGATGTACGGGTCCGCGACCGCGTCGACGCGGAGGTGGGCTACGGGCTGCCGGTGGGCACCCGCTTCGTGGGGACGCCAAAGGTCGGGATCTCGAACTCGACGTACGGCCGGGACTACCGGTTCGGTTACGGCCTCGGGGTGCTGGACCGGGGGCAGGTCAGCTTCGAGCTGACCGCTGAGGCGCAGCGCCGGGAGACCCCGATGCAGGGCGAGGCCAGCAACGGGTTCATGGGTCGGGCGACGCTCGGGTGGTGAATGTCAGGCGAGACTCCGGCCAACCACCGTCCGACGATCACGCCGCCGCGCTACCGGGCCGAGGACCTGCCGGCCGACCTGCGCGAGACGGCCGCGGTTCATGCCGCGGTCGAAGCGCTGCGGGTGGCGGTCGACCAGTTGGACGCGGAACCGGGCCGGGACGCAGCGGCAGCGGCTTGGCACGCGGTGTCGGTCGTGCGGTTCTTCTGCTCGACCTACGGTGCCGCCGTCACCGGGGTGCGCGTGAACGAGGACAGCTTCATCGTGGTCACGGCTACAGTCCCGGGTGACGACGGGATCGACGTGACGATCGCGGTCGGGCCGGACGGCACGTGCGCGTGCAAGGTCAGCACGGCCCACGGGCAGGTCGTGACCGCGTCGCCCGATACGCGGTCGTTCGAGCAGGTCCTGGCGGATCGGCTGGCGGATGTGGGGGTGCGGGGTCAAGGCGGTACCGGTTGACACGTCCTCCGCCTGCTCGGCGTAAGCGGCGTTTGCCACCTCCGGCGTCAGGAACCACAGCGACCGCTCCCAGTACTCGCGGACGGTGCCGCGCCGGCGCGAGTAGTGGTCGACGACGAAGCGGTGCAGGAAAAAGCCTGTGGTCGGGTCCAGCGGGTTGGCCTGCGCCTCCATCGCCTCGTAGGCGACCGCCTCGGCGCGGCCCACCTCGTCGACGCGCACCACCCGACGGCTTCGGCAGTGGCTCCCACGCGAGGCGCACCAGCACGATCTCCGGGATCAGGATCACCAGCGACAGCGCCCCGGTTACCACCCGCAGATGCCGCGCCGCGTGCATCTGCCCACCAAGATCTCGGCGAACTCCCGCCCCGCCATCTCTAGAGCCCTGCCGTCATCGCGCGCGCCACCGCCGCCGACTGACCCGACGCCCGGTCGTGGGGCCTCTCGGTTGCTAACACGCACGCGCGACGGGCGGTGCTCGCGATGACCCGCTGCAGAGCCCTGCTATACTTGCCCCTGTCGCCTGCGTTCGCGAAAGGGCGCCACCGGCCTGTGGCTCCATGCCTTATGTAGACTACCTACAGCGTGAACTCAGGATCCGCGCAACTCCGGATTCCCCGCTCGTACTGGACCTCTTTGCGGGCTGTGGCGGCCTCGCGCTCGGCTTCGAAGCCGCTGGCTTTCGGACCGAGGGCTACGAGATGGAGCCCTCAGCATGCGAGACCTACCGGAACAACCTGCACGGTGATTGCCACGAGGTATTCCTGCGTCGGACCTACCGTTTCGGCAACCAGAAACAGGGCCGACCGGCGGCCGGAAGGGTCGGAGGATCGCGTGGCGGATGACCCTGCGATGCGGGACGAACCCGTGAGCGCAATGGCTCGACCGGCGCTGCGGTGCCTCGACGTGGCTCGGCCCCTCTACATGCTGCCTGCGGACCCGCTCGCCGAGGAAGTCCTGATACCCGGATTCCGGGCGGCCACCAAGGTCGATTGCATGGTGGGGTTCTTCTCCAGCGAGGTTCTGGCCTCGCTAGCGCCGGGCCTCGCGACCTATATCGCCGGTTCCGAGAACAGTTTTCGACTTATCGTGAGCCCACTACTCCGCGCCGAAGACCGTGCCGCCATAGAGCACGGGTTGAAGTCACCGGCAGAGATCGCGGACAGGATTTTGGGAGAACTGACAGTTACGGAAGACCTGCTCCAGCGACACACCCTGAAATGCCTCTCATGGCTGCTCTGCCAAGGCAGAATTGAAATCAAGGTCGCCCTGATGAAGGACGCGCTCTTCCATCCCAAGGTCTGGCTGTTCGCGAACGGCGGAGACGTCGTCGCCGCGCACGGATCGAGCAACGTGACTCTCGCGGGCATTCGGAAGAACGTCGAACAAATCGCCGTATCGAGGTCGTGGCAGGACCCGAACCAGCGCTACATCGCCGATAAGCTCAACTACGAGTTCGTCCGCCTATGGGAGAACAAGGACGAGAACTGCGCCGTAATTGCAATGCCGGAGGCTATCCGGCACCGGCTGCTGCGGACATATAACTCCGAATCACCTCCAACGGAGGACGAGCGTCGGGCTCTATACGCGTGCGTAACCGGGTTCGTCGAAGCACGAGAGCGGCTCGAACCCGTTGCTACTCCGCCGGCGCATTTCGCGGCACCCGACTGGCTGCGATTCGAAGACGGCCCCTTCGAACACCAGGGCAAGGCTGTCGCGGCGTGGTGCGAGGCCGGATTTCGCGGCGTACTGGAAATGGCGACTGGCTCGGGCAAGACGATCACCTCGATGATCGGCGCGTACCGCCTCTATCAAGGGCATAAGCCGTTACTGGTCGTTGTCGCCGCGCCCTACGTGCCGCTGATCGAACAGTGGTGCGATGAAATCGCGCCGTTCGGGCTGAAACCCGTCAACCTCACGACCGCCGGGAACTCGACGAAGCGAGCGAACGAGCTGCAAAGACTGAAACGGCGGCTGCGTACCGGACTGTCGGATGTCGAGTTCGCCGTTGTCAGCCACGACACGCTGTGCACGCCAGAGTTCCTCGCTTCCGTCGAAGCCTTCGACTGCGCGCGCCTGCTTATCGCGGATGAGGTACACAATCTCGGGCGGCCGTCATTCATCAACGAGCTGCCGGAGTTCTTCGAGTACCGCCTCGGCCTGTCTGCGACCCCGATACGGCAGTATGACGACGAAGGAACGGAGGCGCTGTTCGGATTCTTCGGTCCCGTCGCGTTTCGTTTCAGGCTCGAAGAAGCCATCGGGCGCTGCCTCGTCGAATACGACTACTATGTCCATCCGGTCTACCTGACGGAGACCGAGATGGGCGAGTGGTTCGACCTGACGGGCAAGATCAAGCAGAACGCATGGCGTAGCGAGGACGGCGAGCCGGACGAATACCTCGCCAAGCTACTGCGCGAGCGGCGCGCGCTGCTGGAAACGGCGTCGGGGAAGGAGTCGATGCTGCGCAAACTGCTCGATAATGAGGATACGCGCAACCTGCATCACACGCTAGTCTACACCTCTGACAAGGGACCGAAGCAACTCGATAATGTGAATCGCCTGCTGCGCAGCCGGAACATCCTGTTTCACCAGCTCACCGCCCAGGAAACGGCGAGTCGCGACAAAACGAAGCAGATCATCAGTTCGTTCCAGGACCGTGAAATACAGGTGCTGACCGCCAAGCGCGTGCTCGACGAAGGCGTCAACATCCCGCAGATCTGCAAGGCGTTCATCCTCGCGAGCACGACGGTCGAGCGGCAATGGGTGCAGCGGCGCGGGCGGCTGCTGCGCACATGCAGCGCCATCGGCAAGACGCACGGCGTTATTCACGACCTGCTTGCGCTGCCGCCCGGCCTGGAGGAAGGGCTCGATCCCGACGCGCGGTTGCTCGTGCGTTCAGAACTGCGCCGAGCGCAGGAATTCGCGAGACTGGCCCGAAACGCGGGCCGACCGGGCGGGCCGCTTGCGACGATCGCCGCAATGGTAGATGCCGCGTACCTGTAGCAGCTGGGGAACATCATGCCACTGAACGATAGGAAGATAATCACGATCATTCTTGAGCAATGCGCCGGAATCGAAGAACGGTGCACGGGGTACAGGGCGGAGCTTATCGAGGTGATCTCCGAGATTCTCGAATACGAGCGCGGCCATCGCGTCTCGGCGACGAATATCCAAAAGAAGATCAACGACAAATGCAATGCCGCCGCGCGTTTCCTCTCGACGCAGCGCGGGCAGGACGCGGGGACGGAGGAACTGGACTCATGAAGCTGCTCCGTGCCGAATTCCAGAACTTCCGGCTCCTCCGCGACCTTGAGCTGGAATTCTCTAGCGATCCCGTCAGGAAGCTGACGGTGATCCGCGCCGCGAACGAGTCAGGCAAAACGACAATCCTGAACGCGTTGCAATGGGCGCTCTACGGCGACGCGGCCCTACCCGGCAAGGGCGAGGGCTTCCGTCTGCATCCCATTGACTTGGATGCGAGCGAAGGCAGGCGCGTGCCGATCACGGCCACGGTCGAATTCGAACTGACGACGCACCGGCGGACCGGCGGGCAACTCCGCGAGACTCGCCGACCCTTCCGCCTCGTGCGGTCGGCGTTCGAGGATGTGGACAGCCAGTCGCGCCGCTCGGCGTCGACCGTTAAGCTGTTCGCGCTGAACGACACAGGCGCGACTCCCATCGAAGCGCCGGAAGCGCTGATCAATGACGAGCTGCCGCCCGAGCTGCGCGACGTGTTCTTCACGGACGGCGACCGAGCTTTGAGCTTTATCGAAGCGGATGTCGCCCTGTCCACGAAGCGTGAGCGAGTGCAGCGCGCCATTCGCTCGCTTCTCGGACTCGGGGTTATCGACGACGCGATCAAGCATGTGCGCAAGTCGGCCGCGGAAGTGAACAGGAAGGCTAAGCGGATCGACACGGGCAGCGAGCTGACGAGGATCGCCTCACGCCTCGAAGCAATGGAAGCGGACCGGGAGAAGCTCGAAACCGAATGGGAAGACGCCAAGCAGCAGTTCGGGGCCTTCGACGAAAAGGTCGATGAGATCGACCGTAAGATCGCAGCGGTGCTCCAGAAAGGCGACAAGGACAAGCTACGCAGGAACCTCGAACACGCTAAGCGCGAGATCAGCCAACTGGACATCCAGCTTGCGGCGGCGACCAAGGAACACTCCGCGCTGTTTCGCAGCCGGTCGATCGCGACCGACCTGCTCGATCCGGTGCTGGGTCTCGCCTTCGACAAGCTTGAAGAGCTGCACGACCAGGGCAAGATTCCCAATACGACGATACCGATCTTGCAGGATCGGCTCGCGGCGGAAATCTGCATCTGCGGCGAGGCGCTGAAAGCCGGCGATTCGGGCGGCGACAAACGCCGCGCGCACATTCAGAAGCTGATCGACGACAGCCAGCGCGCCGACGAAATCCAGAAGATCATCACCGACCTGTACTATGGCGCAAAGCCGCTACAGACCGGCGGCGACGCGAGGTCGAGTGCGTGGCTTGAAGAGTACAAGAAGGTCGTCGAGCGGCGCGACAGCATCCAAGCGCTGCGTGAAGAAGCGGGCCGGAATCTCCGGGCGCTGGAGATACAACTCGATTCGCTTCCAGACACGGACATACAGGGTCTGCGCGAAACCCGCCGGCAGTATAAGGACCAGCGTGACCGCTACTTGTCGAAACAGTCCGCGCGCGACACCCAGCTCACCGGGCTTCGGCGCGACCGAGAGAGGCTCGAAGTTGAGCGCGACCGTCTGCTTCGTGAACAGAAGAAAGGCGCCCGCATTCTGGCCGAGCTCGAAGTCACGCAGGACGTGACGAAGGTCTTACAAAACGCCTATAGGCGGATCACGAACGAGGAGTTGCAGAAAGTCAGCGACCTGATGAACAGCATATTTCTCGAAATGATCGGCGCGGACCCAGAACTAGGGGCGATCATCCGGTGCGCGGAGATCAGCCACGACTTCGACATCATCGTATACGGGCCGAACGACCGGACGCTCAATCCGGATCGCGACCTGAACGGCGCGTCACGTCGGGCGCTGACGCTCGCCTTCATCCTCGCGCTCACGAAGGTGAGCGAAGTCGAAGCGCCGAATGTCATCGACACGCCGCTCGGCATGACGAGCGGTTTCGTCAGACGCTCGATCCTGCGCACCGCAGTGCGCGAGAGCGCGCAACTGATCCTCTTCCTGACGCACGATGAGATCGCTGGCTGCGAGGAAATCATCGATGACGCGGCGGGCGGCGTCTTCACGCTGACCAATCCCGCGCACTACCCGAGAATGCTCGTTAACCTGGAAAATTCACAACGGACCCCGGCCCCGGTGGAGACACAAGAGCCTCCGTGTGCTAAAACGCTGTTGTCTACAAACGTTTTTGGCACAACGGAGGCTCTTTCGTGACGAACCCGACGATACCACAGACTGTTCGGTTCCCGGATCTGTTCGACAAGCCGCTCGTGGCCACCTTCGACCGCGAGCAGGCGAGTTCGGATGGCGGGGCCGTGTTGCTCAAGGCGGCCGAGCGGGTGTATGGCCTGGTCAAGGCGTTCGCCCGCTGTCTGGTGGATGAACGCGCGCCGGAGAAGATTCGGCACACGCTCGAGGACCTGGTCGGCCAGCGGGTCTTCGGGATTGCCTGCGGCCATCCCGATGGCAACGATGCCGACCATCTCGCCGACGATCCGATCCACAAGCTGCTGCTGGGACGCGACCCGGTGACCGGGGGGCGGCTGGCGTCGCAACCGACGATCTCGCGGTTTGAGAACGACGCGGGCCGCTCGGCCCTCTATCGGATGGGGCGCGAGTTGGCGGCGAGCGTCATCGAGCGGCATCGGCGCCGACTGGGCGGGCGGGCGCGACGCATCACGATCGATCTGGACCCGACCGACGACCGGACGCATGGCGCGCAGCAGTTGACGTTTTTCAACAGCTACTACGACAGCTGGTGTTACCTCCCGTTGCTGGCCTTCGTGCGCTTCGACCGCGAGGTCGAGCAGTATCTGTGCGCCGCTGTGCTGCGGCCGGGCAAGGCGGTGGCTGCCGACGGGACGCTGGGGGTGTTGTCTCGGTTGCTCCCGCTGCTGCGCTGCGCGTTTCCGCGGGCGCGCTTGCTCGTCCGGCTCGACGGGGGCTTTGCCACCCCGGAAATCTTCGACTTTCTCGACGCCGAGCCGCGGCTCGACTACGTCGTGGCGATGGCCAAGAACGCCGTCCTGCTGCGGCATGCCGCGTCCGCCATGGTCGAGGCGCGGGCCAAGAGCGCGCACGACGACCAGACGGCGCACGTCTACACCGACACCCGTTGCTATCGAGCGGGCACGTGGGACCATGAGCGCCGGGTCGTGATCAAAGCCGAAGTCGTGCGGCTCGACGGCCGCGAGCCGCGCGACAACCCGCGCTTCGTCGTCACCAATCTGCGCCAGACGCCGCGCTTTATCTACGAGAAGATCTACTGTGCCCGCGGCGATATCGAGAACCGCATCAAGGAGTTGCTCGACGGCCTGCAGATCGACCGTACGAGCTGCTGCAAGTTCTGGGCGAACCAGTTGCGCGTCTTCCTGACGGCCGCCGCCTACGTGCTCATGCAGGAACTCCGCTTGCGCGCCGCACGCACCGCCTGCGCCCGCACACAGGTGACGTGGCTGCGCGACCGGCTGCTCAAACTCGGCGTTGACGTCCGCCGCTCTGTCCGCCGCCTCGTCCTGCATCTGCCGCGGGCGACGCCATACCTCGATGCTTGGCGCCACATCGCCCTCGCCCTTGGCGCGCGCGCCGGGTAGCCACTCCTCCTGCCGTCTGCAGCCAAATTCCACAGCCGCTCTCACGCGCCCCAGCCGGCGGCGCTGTCGTTGCCGTGCGCTTCGGGCACGCCGTCACCCTGCCACGCCGGCTCAACCACGCCGCAACCTGCCGCCGACACAGTCCGCAGGCTGCAATCGTCCGACGATCAGACCCCACCCGTGACCGATTCGACAGCCTCAGGAATAATGCAGGCTAAGCATGTGGAAGGTATCTAGTTGACACCCTTACTCTCCACGTGATGACGTGCTGGCATGAGGCTAACGGTTGGAGGGTGCTGCTGACACCCTCCAACACTGGCATCCACGAGGAGTTCTCATGCCTGACATGGACACCATTCTCTGTCAATGGGTTCATGGACCCACTGACGTACGCGTGAAACTGATTCGTAATTGGTTACCGGGTGTGGACTCTACGGTGCGGGGCCTTGCAGGTCAGGTGCGACGGTGGGGGCAGGCGTTCGCAGCAGGTCGGTGACCACGGCGTGGGGGTCAAGCTGGCGCTGGGTGGCGGTGCGGATGAGGGAGGTGAGGATTTGCTGTGTGTGCGCGCCCCGCCAGGAGCGATTGCCGCCGCAGACTTTGCGGGTGACGACGGCGGGACGGATGGCCTGCTCGGCGCGCCAGTTGGTGGCGTCGATGGCGGGGTTGCGCAGGAAGTTGAACAGCGCGGTCCATTCGGTGATGAGGTGATTGGCGAAGCGTTGGACGTCGGCGAGCGGCCCCGGGTGGGCGATGCGTTCGGCGAGGCGAGTGGCCAACGCGTCGAGGGCGTGGTCGATGCTGGCGGGCGAGCGGGTTGCGACGCGGGCCTCGTCGCGCAGGCGGAGAGCCTGTTGCAAGGCGGTCTGGATCTGGACGACGACCCGGCTGTACGGATGATCGGTTCGCAGCGTCTTTGCCCGGCGTAAGAGGTGCGCGAGACAGCTCTGATGGGTAGCCGCGGTGAACCGGCGATACGGGGCCCAGCCGTCGCGGACGAGCACGCCGGCGAAGTCGGCCCCGAGCAGCTTGGCGGCCTCCGCATAGCCGCGGCCGGGCTGGATCTGGTAGACGGTCGTCTGGGGGGTTGCCGCCACCCACAGCCAGTTGAGCCGGCCGGCGACCTTCCAGCCGGTTTCGTCGGGCGTGACGACGCGACTGCGGCGGAGCTGCTGCTGCAGGGCCGCATAGGTCGGCTGTGCCCGGCGGCCGGCCCGGTCGACGGCGCGGACCAGTCCGCTACGGCTGACCGTCACGCCGTAGTGCTGTCGCAGCAAGGTCGCCACCTTGCCGAACGACAACCCCAATTGCTTGTTGAGGATGACCGCCCAGGCCACCAGCTGCGGGCCGAGTTGCACCCCGGCCGCCCCGAGCGCATCGGAGCTCTGCAACCGATGCCGGCCTTGCACCCGGCGCCCGCACGCCTGGCAGGCGCCAATCGCCACCTCGAACTGACGGACGACCACGCGCGGGACCGGCAACTCTTCCTGCACCTGGGTGGCCACACCCGCCGGTCGCAACGACCCGCCGCAGTCCGGGCAGGCCGGCGGCAGGGGAACGCGATGCCGTTCATCGACCCGTGCCGGCGCCCGGCGGCGCGCCGCCACGCCATACGCGGCGCCGGCTCGGCGGCCCGGCCGCTTCGGCGCACCGCTGAGCGGTTTCGCGAACGGCGCCGCTTGGCGACAACCCGCCCGACGGGCCGCGTCGAGCTCCCGCTTGAGCCGCGCATTGTCGTCTTCCAGCCGTTTGTTGCGCTTGTGCAGCCGCGTGACCTCGCGCTCGAGCCGCTGCCGTTCGCCCTCGGAGCGCTCAAGGTCGCGGCGCAGGTGCTCGGTCCGGTCGGGCCGCGGGGCCTTGGCTGCCTCCTGCCCGTCAGCATGTCGTCGCACACACTACTTATGCCATATCTTCGCTAAAAGTACAATCCAAATAAATGGATCCGAGGCCGCAACCCGGTAACCAATTACACTGATTCTTGTCCACCGAATCAGATCAAAACCTGAATTGGAACTCGAACCGGAACCTGAGCCTATCAAGATTGTAATTGGTTACCGGGTGTGGACTCTACGGTGCGGGGCCTTGCAGGTCAGGTGCGACGGTGGGGGCAGGCGTTCGCAGCAGGTCGGTGACCACGGCGTGGGGGTCAAGCTGGCGCTGGGTGGCGGTGCGGATGAGGGAGGTGAGGATTTGCTGTGTGTGCGCGCCCCGCCAGGAGCGATTGCCGCCGCAGACTTTGCGGGTGACGACGGCGGGACGGATGGCCTGCTCGGCGCGCCAGTTGGTGGCGTCGATGGCGGGGTTGCGCAGGAAGTTGAACAGCGCGGTCCATTCGGTGATGAGGTGATTGGCGAAGCGTTGGACGTCGGCGAGCGGCCCCGGGTGGGCGATGCGTTCGGCGAGGCGAGTGGCCAACGCGTCGAGGGCGTGGTCGATGCTGGCGGGCGAGCGGGTTGCGACGCGGGCCTCGTCGCGCAGGCGGAGAGCCTGTTGCAAGGCGGTCTGGATCTGGACGACGACCCGGCTGTACGGATGATCGGTTCGCAGCGTCTTTGCCCGGCGTAAGAGGTGCGCGAGACAGCTCTGATGGGTAGCCGCGGTGAACCGGCGATACGGGGCCCAGCCGTCGCGGACGAGCACGCCGGCGAAGTCGGCCCCGAGCAGCTTGGCGGCCTCCGCATAGCCGCGGCCGGGCTGGATCTGGTAGACGGTCGTCTGGGGGGTTGCCGCCACCCACAGCCAGTTGAGCCGGCCGGCGACCTTCCAGCCGGTTTCGTCGGGCGTGACGACGCGACTGCGGCGGAGCTGCTGCTGCAGGGCCGCATAGGTCGGCTGTGCCCGGCGGCCGGCCCGGTCGACGGCGCGGACCAGTCCGCTACGGCTGACCGTCACGCCGTAGTGCTGTCGCAGCAAGGTCGCCACCTTGCCGAACGACAACCCCAATTGCTTGTTGAGGATGACCGCCCAGGCCACCAGCTGCGGGCCGAGTTGCACCCCGGCCGCCCCGAGCGCATCGGAGCTCTGCAACCGATGCCGGCCTTGCACCCGGCGCCCGCACGCCTGGCAGGCGCCAATCGCCACCTCGAACTGACGGACGACCACGCGCGGGACCGGCAACTCTTCCTGCACCTGGGTGGCCACACCCGCCGGTCGCAACGACCCGCCGCAGTCCGGGCAGGCCGGCGGCAGGGGAACGCGATGCCGTTCATCGACCCGTGCCGGCGCCCGGCGGCGCGCCGCCACGCCATACGCGGCGCCGGCTCGGCGGCCCGGCCGCTTCGGCGCACCGCTGAGCGGTTTCGCGAACGGCGCCGCTTGGCGACAACCCGCCCGACGGGCCGCGTCGAGCTCCCGCTTGAGCCGCGCATTGTCGTCTTCCAGCCGTTTGTTGCGCTTGTGCAGCCGCGTGACCTCGCGCTCGAGCCGCTGCCGTTCGCCCTCGGAGCGCTCAAGGTCGCGGCGCAGGTGCTCGGTCCGGTCGGGCCGCGGGGCCTTGGCTGCCTCCTGCCCGTCAGCATGTCGTCGCACACACTACTTATGCCATATCTTCGCTAAAAGTACAATCCAAATAAATGGATCCGAGGCCGCAACCCGGTAACCAATTACTCAAGATTCATCATGCCGACGCCGCGTGAGTGTGGAGGCTAATGGGGTATATAATCCCCATACGATGCTGTTCCAACACTCGGGTCAAGGTCACCCCGCGGACGCGCTGGCCCGCGCCCGGGGTCGGCAGGCTCCGCCAGAGCTCGAGCGCCCACGGTGCCGCGACGTCGTCGTCAACCGCGGCGAGGAACTGCGGGTAGTCGCGCCAGAGCTGCTGTCGCATCTGATTCGCCAAGCGAACGCGTTCCCGCATCAGCTCCTAACACAGGCGCGACCACTCGCGTAGCTCGACGATCGCCGGGTCGGTCGGCGCGAGCCGTCGCACACAGTGCGCGTCGGTACGCAGCGCCGAGGCCAGCACCCGCGCATCCCGCCGGTCGTCTTTTCGCGCCCGCTGGCGAGAGGCGATCGCGGAAGCGATCGAGCTGCTTGGGATCGATCGAGTGAACGGCGAAGCCGTGCTCCAGCAGGCTCTCGACGACCGGCCCGCTCGGCGTCTCGATGGCCACGCCGACATCGACCGCGTCGCCCACCGTGAACGACAGCAGCCAGTCCGCCATCTGCGACAGGCCTGCGCCACCATGCTCGAACTCCCGTTCCCGAGAGCATGATAGTGTTCCGTAGTAGCGACCGCGCACAGGCGGGACTGATATCAAGTGGGAGAGCAATCCACTCGCACGTCGCGAGGACCCCGAGTATCGCCGACCGACTCGCGGCCGAGCGCCAACAACTGCTGCACGAGTTGCCGACCTTGCCGCGATAGCCCCGGGGATACGGCAAGGTGTTGGGTCTTCGCGACTTCCTCGCGAATGGCGTAAACGCGTGCTTCGGCAAATTCTCTATCGCATCCGATTGGCGTCCCTTGCGTCGCGCGTTGCCAAAGTTTCTGCACAACCACGAATACATACAGCGCGTGTAGTACACCGCGCACGTTCCGTTCGCTGCCCCGCCACGGCGAGAAGGTGACAGTCGCCGCGCGCCCCCCGTCGACAAGCCGAATCCGATGTTCGATCAACGACAGCTGCAGGTGCATTGTCTCGTGGACCAGCGCTTCCGTCACCCGTTCGATTCTGGCGCGAGCCCCATGGTCTGGTACAGAGAGAAATATGGAAAACGGCCAGTCGGGCCGGCTGTAGCTGCAATCCAGCGCGGGAGACGGCGCCTTGAGCAGGTGGACGCAGCGCACCAAGTATCCAATGGACGACGACAACTCCGGCCAAATGCTATGAACAAAGTGCCACGCCCGTCTCAGGACACCGGTTCTCGCCCAAACCGTAGAGTCATCGACATCGCCCAGTGACAAACCCACAGCGCCCAACTCAGCCACAGCTCGGGAGTGAAGACGCTCAACCAGAACAACGGCGTCCGTCGCTCGGTCTGGCGCATCAACCTCACCGACGATCCGCCTCGCTTCTCTTGCGGATCCCGCCATCATGCGCGCCGTACCATAGGACTGGAAGTCGAGACCCCGCGAGCCCAGGAGGTCGGCGACACCGATCTGGCGCAGCGTCGCCGGCAATACGGCTGTCCAGTGACCGGGCCGCACCAACACGTCCTGCACGGCATGAACCACCCGCGGCAGGCCACTATCCGTCGACTGCATGAAACGAATACACAACGGAGTATCGCTCGCCACGGACTACCTTGCTAACCGCATGGTGCGAGCGACGAGATATCTCGAAGACCACGGCCCGTCTCGACACTGGTGTAAGGACCACCCGCACGTCTTCGGGTTCGCGACCGCCGAAAAAAAGCAAATGACCCCCGTCGCCCGTTGCCCAGCTGCGATTCAACTGCAGGATCACGCGATGGGTCTCGCCCCCATCGATGTAGTCGTCGTGGATCCGAATGCGCTGGCCCGCTGTGAGTCGATGGGCTGTTACGTCGACGGTCGCTCCGAGTCGCCTGTGAAACAGCTTCGAAATCGACTGCCGCATTCCTGCAAGGGTCGTGTCGGCCGCCAACTGTGTGATCTCGGAGGGCAACTCGGCATCGCGCATGTCGAACTCGTGTTGAGAATAAAACGATTCGTTCGTGAGACGCCATGGAGCGGCCTGTTCGAACCACAATAACGCAGCCTGCTCGATCCCGTCGCATAAGACATCCGGCACAACCGAAAACGGAAACGGGTCCTTCTCGAGGCGTGCGGTCGACAAGTCAATGATGGGTCGCATCAGCCCGAGAGGTGAGCGTCTAGGTATCGCCTGACACGTGAAATCAGAAAACGATGATCGCTGCAGTACACCGAGGGGTTGTCGAAGCCCCGTTCGTCGCTCCAGCGATAGAGTGGCATCCCTCCACCGCAAACCGAAAGCTCCGAGCAGCGCAGACACTGCCCGGCGGTAGGCTTCTGCATCGCGACGTGCTCCCGAAAGGCAGCTGTCCGAGCGATCTTCTGCAATGCATGAGAGTGGATGGACCACTGCTCCTTGTACAGATCGGCACCGTCAAACGTGCTCTTGAGCGTATCGTTCTTCGTAATGGTCCCGTCAGTGTCGATGATCAGTATCGCATTCAAGGCGAGCCCCATTCCCTCCTTCGCGGCCGCCCCCCCGAGCAACAGCTTCACAAGATCGTCCAGCAAGCGGACCGGCACTGGATCGGGATCACTCATGTAGACGTCGAAAAGGCCAGCAAGCCATGCCCCCGCTTCGTGCGAATCTAATCCGTTCTTGCCCGGAGGCAACCGCGAGTGATTGCCGTCGGGCAGAAGGAAGTTCATCCCGGGTACATTGAGCCGCCGCAGGAACCAGTAGACCTCGCCTGGATCCGTGGCCGGCTCGACAACGCTCAGTGTGCCCGAAAACAGCCGTTCGGCCGCCGCGTGCCGTTGTAGGCGACGGATGCCATCGAGCGTGGCTTCAAAGGTTCCTCTCCGGTCGAATCCCAAGCGGCGAGAATCGTTGATCTTCGGAGGTCCGTCGAGGCTTACGGAAACCGTGGCACCCGCATCCGCAAGAATGTCAAGCCGCCGATCCGTCAAGAGTGTCCCGTTGGTTTGCACCGCCAGAGTGCATCCAGGGGGAAGATGGACGCGAAGACCCGTTAATAGCCGCACCAGAAGCGTTTCTTCTAGGAGCAGTGGCTCGCCGCCATGAAGCACCACAGCGAAGTCGTGATCCTGCGATCGCCGCAATTCATCCAGACGCCCGACTATGGCATCGATCGTCGACTGGGACATGGTGGGCGGCTGACGACGCCATCCCTGGTCACCGAGCTTGTAGATGTAACAGTAGCTGCACGCAATGTTGCAGCGGCTGGCAGCCTTCAGCAGGATGGTGTCTATAGGGACGAACTTGCCGCCCGACATCGCGTCCCTATCCTCGATTATGCCGGTTGTGGACCCGGTCGTAGCGGGTTCCGGGAACGGATTCCGTCGTCGCCTCCATGCGCACCTCCTCCACAAGTCGACGAAGCGCCGGGCTCAACTCAGCCCCCGGCTGAATATCCAGGCGATCTCCGCCGCCCGCTCCCTCCAAACGCTCCGATGTGGTCAACCGCTCCCGCTTCTCCATCGCTGCGCTCCATGCTTTGGGAGTCGATGCTGGCAAGCCTGTAGTCTATCACCGAGTCAACCGATGATCCATCATCACCAGCGGCAAATCACAGAAAACACACCCCTCAAATTCCTTGCCGTGACGTAGATCGTTGAAAACACGCTACTTCTAGGTTCCATCTTCAGACATCTGCGTTGATCGCACTCACATACTCGCAAGCCATCGCGCTGTGACGGGCGTCGGGCCGTGTGTACGCAGTTGTCTGCGCCCTCGCCCGTTGCCGAAGGGTACCGCGGACGCCTGGATGCCGTGCGACGTCACACAGAACACTCAACGTGTTGAGCACGCTCTGCCGGTCATCCTGCAGTATCGGGCGGTTCAATTCGAGTAGGGTAACGGTTTCGCGACCCCTCGCGGTCCTCGGCC
This sequence comes from Vicinamibacterales bacterium, assembly GCA_965222265.1. Taxonomy (GTDB): domain Bacteria; phylum Acidobacteriota; class Vicinamibacteria; order Vicinamibacterales; family UBA8438; genus JAAXGX01. The sequence continues at coordinate 288,419 of CBDCTP010000003.1, read as the reverse complement.
GGCACGCCGAGCCGTCAAAAGTGATATGCTCACCCGGCTCCGCGTCGGCGTACGGGTTCAAGAGCAAAGGCGATTCCCGCTCCGGGGGAACACAGTGGCTCAGGGCTCGTTGTTCCGGATCCGCAAGCGGAAAACAATCGGATTTCTTCAGGTTGCAATCTTCGCACGCAAACAGGAGATTGTCCCATCGGTACGCCAGCCAATAGTAGCCAGGATAAATCCTGTCGCTTCCTTTGCACTGCCGAACCGCGCCTTTCGGCCGAAAATGATCGATCCTGCCCGGCGAAGTCTTGGACTCGCAGTAGCAGCACTTGTTGTGTTGAAGTGTCCTGAGCATTGTCCTGATTTCGGTGGACCCGTAAATGTTTGACGCAAACATAAACTTCCGCTCGCCGGAACGGTACGCATCCGGATGTTCAGCATATGCCGCGCAGTCCAGTTGGGTGCTAGCCCGTCCGCGAGTTAGAAGCACCTGGGGAGATTCGTTTGGCCTGTTCAAATGAATCACTTTGGGGTCTCCTCCAACGCCTGAATCGCTGCCGCCGCTTGGCGAATGATCCTCATCGCCTTCTGATCTTCCGGGCGCTCCGCCGTCGGTAGCAATGACAGTTCCTCAGCGATCGCTTGCAGGTCTTCACTGTCTTGCTGCGCAACGGATTCCTTTTCGAGGAGCTTCTCCCTTTTCTTCATAAGATCTTCGACTCGTAGCGATCTCGCGGTCTGCAATCCGAAAAGACTAACCAAAGTTTGGTCGAAGCGCCATCCCTCGACAACCTGTGGGTCGTTGTCGATCACAACGTGGTCACCAGATTCCGGCTGTCTGAGCACGGCTACGTTGACATCGCTCAGGGAGGTGATCATCAGCGGACTGTGAGTAGTCGCTACGAACTGAACGTTCGGAAAGTGATTCGAGAACTGCTTCATGATTGTGCGTTGCCAGAAAGGATGAAGATGGAGGTCGATCTCGTCAATCAACGCTACGGCCGGTTCCTCGAGCGGCTTCGCGCTCTCGGGGTAACGCCTGACCAGTCTCCACGCGAGGTCGACGACCCAGGCAGTGACGGTGCGATGGCCAAGGCTCAGGCCATCCAGCGGGACGTTCCCGGTCCGCGTTCGAAATCGGATTCCTCCACTGGGTTCCTCGGGGTCCAGTATATCGATGTCGCTGGCTGCATCGATGAAAGGGAGGATGTCGGCTAGCGCGAACTTCATGCTGTCTAGGCGGCCCTTCGACTGAGTGTTGTCCTTGAGGGCCGAGTAGTCTAGCTTTGATAATACATCGGCGGCATCGACAAGCTCCGTGCGATCGGTTCGCAGCAGATCAACCGGCTCAGAGTTAGACAGCGTCTCGGCATTCTGATGACCCATATGGCGATTTGCTGCATAGGTAATGACGAACGGCTCTGCCGTTGTAGCAGGCTCGTTTACGGTTCGGCGCACGTCCGCGAGTTTGTTGTTTGTTGCGAAAAGCTTGACTCCGGTCTTTACGCGCGCGCCCCACAGGCACGAGGAGGCCAAATTTGGGGCCTCAACCATCTCTGCTTGCAGTGAGGTCCAGGGAGCATTGTCACGGAGCAACCTGGCCATGTCGGGGGGGTCCTGATCGTGTAGCAATGGTTGGATACCTGCCTGTTTGCTTGTGTCGGGCGAATAGTACGGCGTTGGGCGCATCCATGCCAGGCATTGCAGTAGGGTCGACTTGCCGACTCCGTTGTCGCCAACGAGCAAGGTCCAATGGGCTGGACAGCCGTGCACGTTGTCAAGGCGCAGTTCCTGGGCCTCCGTAAAACAACGCACGTTCTCGATCTTGAGACCAAGGAAGTAGATTGATTTCCTAAGGCGGAGGGGCATCGTGTCTCCCAATGGTCGGCGAGTGATGGGTCCGGCGGTTCACCCAACCGAACGCACAGTATTGTACCGCAGAGCCGGGAATGGTGAGCCGCGGGCTCGATCGGCGGAGCCTCGGAGGGTAGAAGAGGAGGCAGAACTCAAATGGGTTGTCTGGTCGGCGTGGTGCACCTGTCGCATCGACGGGTGCGGCCGCCGTGGCCACTCCCGGTAGTGGCCCTTCAGGCGCCCGCCATGGCACGATCATGGTCGACGGCCGTGTCCGCATGCTCGGAGCCGTCACCGTCGCGGAATACTCGACGTCGCCGGGGCCTTGATGGCTCGGTGGTCGCGCACCGCTCCGCAGTTGGCGCGTCGAGCGCGTATCGTGTTTGGCTGCGCGGCGGGGCGGAGCAACAAGACGCTCGCCCGACGCGTGCGCCTGTCGCCGGCAACCGTCGGCAAGTGGCGGACACGCTTCGCCCCGGACCGGGTCGACGGGTTGCGCGATGAGCCACGGTCGGGCACACCGCGCACCGTGACCGACGCCCAGGTCGAACAGGTCGTCATCCACGTTGGAGACGACACCGGCGGGCGCCACGCACTGGAGCGCCCGCTCGCTCGCACGGGCGACCGGCCTGAGTCGCATGACCGTTCAGTCGCATCTGGCGGGCCTTCGGGTTGCGTCGCCAGCGGAGCGAGACCTTCAAGCTGTCGCCCGACCCGCTGGCTGATTGAGAAAGTCCGCGACATCGTCGGCTTCAACGTCAACCCGCCAGACCATGCCGTGGTGCTGTGCGTCGACGAGAAGTCCCAGATTCAAGCCCTCGACCGCACCGCGTCCTTGCTGCCGATGCAGCCCGGCCGGGCCGAACGGCGAACGCACGACTATTGGCGACACGGCACCACGTCGCTGTTTGCAGCGCTCGACGTCAGGACCGCCACCATCATCGCCGAGACGCACCGCCGCCACCGGGCCGTCGAGTTCCGCAAGTTCCTCGACCGCGTCGACGACAGCGTGCCCGCCCACCTCGACGTGCACATCATCATAGACAACTACGGGACCCACAAGACGCCGCTCATCTGGGCGTGGTTCGCCGAGCCTAACCGACCGCGAAGCAACTCCGACGCGGCGTGCACCGGAGCGTCCGCGCTCTCGAGGCCGTAGCGAAGAGCGAAGCGCCGGGACGCCGTCAAGATAGCCTCCGCACTCGGCGTTCGCCGTCTCGGTGTCGATCGACGCCGGCCACTCGTAGTCCCTCCTGAAACGGGCCGCGAAGCCGCCGGCCAGGACCTGGTAGTACGGCGCGACGCGTCCTTGACGCTTGCCGCCCCGGACGCCGCCCATCAGCATCCAGTAGCGGCTCTGGAGCCTCTCGCGGAACACCTCGTCGAAGTCCCACGGGGGCTCCAGAGCGTAGGCGTCCCGGTGCCACGCGCCCTCTACCACGAACGACTGCCGCCCAAGGTCGAAACAGCTCGACACGATCCACCCGGCCGTCACCGGCCGCTCCGGATCCTGGAAGCCGTACATCGTACCGGCGGCGATCTCGAATCGATGCGCTCGAGTCTGGGCCTCGGCGGCCGACGCCAGCAACACCAGGTTGATCAGTCCGCCCACGAACAACGCTGCGAAGGCCGGCATCAAGCCCGGCACCACCGGTCTCCCCGACCCAGTGCAGATGTGTCGTCAGGCCTCGCCACCCGTTGCGACGGAGTCCGCGACTTCGCGCACTTGGGTCGTCACTGACTCGAGTACCTCATCGAAGCCAACGCCGTCGGGAACTGAGATGAAGCAGTCCGGAGCGTCCTTCGGGTCCCAGTGACTCAGCACGAGGTGGCGGTCTCTGGTGCTCACCCCGAACCAGACTCCGTGCCAGCGGTCGCCGCCGCCCAGCCGGAGATACCGACCGTAGCGCTCGTCGCGACGCCATCGATTCAGCCCCTCCTTGTCCGCCCAACCGTCGTCGATACCGGACTCCGTCACACTGTCGACGAGGCGCTCGGCGACCAGCGGGGAGATACCGGAAAAGAGTTCGTCCGCTTCTTCTTCCGGCGAGGCGATCCCCAACTCCCGACGAAGTACCGCCGCGTGCGGCCAGATCTCGTTCACGTAGTCCGCGATGATCTGGCTTCGGCGGTTGATCTCCTTCTCGTTCCAGGTCTCACCTTCCATGTCGTTGAGCAGGCGACGGTTCATCTCCAGGTTGTCGGCCTGGAGAAGCTTCACCTTATGGGGCCAGGCGCCGTTGCCCAGCTTGGGGTTCAGCGCGCGAGTTACCAGTGTCAGATTGCCGACGCGGTGAACTAGGCGGTTCAGCCGCTGCCGGTCCTCATCACTGTCTCCGAAGTCCAGGTCCGCCTTCCAGTGCCGCTCCCAGTCCTGCGGCGCAACGTGCTCGACCGTCAGGGTCGTCTTGGCGCTGAAGGGCATGGTGAGATCGTCCTTGTGCTCCTCATGTATCTTCTCCGCGATTCCGCGCAGTAAGAGCTGCTTCCGAGCGCTCGAGATACCACGGTACATGTCTGCCTCTCGCAGGTGCAGGACGACCTCATCGTCGCTTGGCCAGCGATTCGTCCAGGTCGACTTATCGAGCTGCTCGATCAAGGTGCCACAGATCTCGCCCGGAGGCGCGTCTCGGACGGCTTGCACATAGCCGAATGCGACATCGTCGAAACCGGAGTAGTTCGCTTTGAGCGCGACACGGCGCATCAGGTAGCTGTCGACGATTCGGAGCGCTTGATCGAGGTCTTCGCCGTAACTCAGTCTGTCTACGAGGACCATGAAGACTGGAATCAGGGACGCGAGGTTCAGGGTGTCCCTTCGATGCATGACCAAGCGGGCGTAATCTGAGAACCTATCGCTATCCTTCTGGTCGATCCGTCTGTAGATCGTCGCGTAGCGCCCCAGCCGCTCGAGCAGACCCTGAAATTCCTTGTCGGATCCCCGGTAGACGTGCTCGCCGACATTGCGGAACTCACGGTAGAGGCGGCTTCGCGGCAAGGTATCCAGGTCCGACTCGCCCAACACCTTCTGCCGGCGTCTAGGAAGCTCGATCTGCGCAAAGAAGGACAGGAACAGCTCGATACGCTTACCGGAGAACCGCGTCCCGCTGACCGTCTGGTTCCAATAGGCATCGCTGTCGTACTGCTCGAGATGATCGGTGTAGGTGCGGTCCCCGTCCGGGTCGTCGTCGCGAACGGCGATGGACAGGATGTAGTTCTTGGTCTTCTCCCACTCGGTCAGCGGTTCACCCCGGGCGTTCAGAGCCTCGAAGATTGCGTGGCTGTTTTCGTGACCATCCAGACGGATGTCAACCACTTGAAGATTGTCGAGAATGGCCTGGGTAAGCGCGGTCGCATGTCGGTCGTGAGCCTCTTCCGGGACACCCGCGAGCCATTTGGTCACCGAGTCTCGGAAGTACATGTAGCAGTCCTGAAGCGGTAGCCTCTTCTCCTCGAGAACGCTGGAGTCATCGAGACCGGCTTCGATGATCCTGGAGAAACCCTCGTAGTCACTACTCTTGTGTTGAATCTTGTACCTATCGGAGTCCTCCTGGACGACTTCCGGAGGATTGACTAGAGCGTTCGACAGAATGGACGCGCATTGCGCAAGACCGCGTTCGTTGAAGGCCGAACGTGCCGCTGCGATGAGGATCTGAAGCGTAGTCAGCCGCTGCTGCCCGTCAACGACCCACCAGCGGTCGATGAAGCCCTGAGCGGGGATCTGCTTGGTGATAATCGTGCCGAGGAAGTGCGGCTTCGCGACCGGGCCCTTCGTGAGGGTCTGCCGCGACAGGCCCCTCAGGTCGTCCCACAGAGGCTCCCATTGGCCGGCGCGTGTCCACACGTAGTTCCGCTGGTAGCTGGGAATGGCGTACTGCTTCCGGACAGGGAATGCGCGGCCGATCGTGGTGGGCTCTGCGTGCATGCGGCATCTCCTCCTCGGCTGGATCGTTCAACGGGCGCGAAGCGGACCAGGCATCAGGCGAGTTCGTCGATAGACTACGCGTCGCGGCTGTTTGGCGGCCACAGACGCTCCCGTACCAAGCGACGCCCATGAGGCCGCCACTCGGGTACGGTGTTGAGGTCGTTGTCCTCATCTGCATTCCCACTCCCCTCGGACGGCGTTCTGGTCGGGAGCAGCAAGCCGGCGACATACCTATTCGAAGCACGCTCGCGCCCCGGCAACTGCTCGGCGCCGAGCTCGGCGCCGGCGTCGATCAGACCGCGCAGGAGGTTGGCGGCGCCCCAGAGGTACGATTCGAGCGCTTGCTGGCCCAGGTGTTCCGTGGGAGCGCTCCGGTCAGACATCTTCCTGGTTCTCACGCTCGGCACTCAGACTCGTCGCCGCCATGTCCTCGGGTTTCGCGATTGGTGCACGACGGCGGTGACTTCGATCCACTCGGGGAGGATCCGGTAGAAGACCGAGAACGGCAACTTCCGCACCGAAGCGCGGCGGACGGTCGACTCTACGGTCTGGTACAACTCCGATCGTTCCGCGATCAGGCTGAAAGCCTTGTCGATTTCCTCCTCGAACGACGCCAGCACGTGCGGTGCGTCGTCGAGATACTACCGTTCGGCGAGTGCAAGATCCTGCACCGCAGCAGACGTCAGCCGGACGGGCAGGGTCACGTCTTGTCGGAGAAGATCCGCTTGCGGACCGCGTCCCAGGGCACCGAACGCTCTTCCGGCAGCACGTCATCCAGGACCGCCAGGCGGTCACGAACCAAGTCCCGTTGCCGGTCGGGGACCGGAATCTCCCCCGGCGCCAGACTGTCCCAGAGTTCAACCACGAGCTCGATGCGCTCCTCTGCCGAGAGATTGAGTGCCTCTCTCTGGATCTCCGACTTGGCCAACATCGCCTCAGCATATCCGTTTCGTTCACCCACGTCGTGAACAGATCGGACCGGTTACTCCAGCCAACGATCCTCGACCAAAACACGCCGCAGACGGTCCTCGGCGGCCCGGGCCTCGGCCAGCGCCTGCTTGAACGCGGCCACCGCCTCGGGCAGCGGCGGAACGTCCTCTCCAATGGGCGGCAACACGTAGCGGGAGCTGTTGAGCGTCGAGTCCTCGCGCTCGATCTCCTCGGTGGACACCACCCTCGCCGATCCTCCACGTCCCGGAACTGGCGCACCCACCGGACGATCTCCTCGGCGTGCACCGGGTCGAGGAAGTTCTGCGCCCGGCCCTTCCGAAAAGACTCGACGCGTCGATCACGACGACCTTGCCGCGCCGGCCGCGGCGCTTCGCACGGCGGAGGGTTACCACCGCCGGAGCGAGCCTGTGCCGTAGAAGATGTTCGGCGCGAGTCCGATCACCGCCTCGATCAGGTCCTGCTCGAGCAGCATCCGGCGGATACGGCCCTCTGCGCCCTTGCGGAACAGCGCGCCCTGCGGCAACACCACCGCCATCCGACCCGAGTCCTCCGCCATGGACGCCACCATCTGCTGGACCCAGGCGTAGTCGCCGTAGCTCGCCGGAGGCAAGCCGAAGGCGGCGCGGCCCCCACGGGTCCGCCTCCCACACCTCGCGCCCCCACTCCTTGAGCGAGAACGGCGGATTGGCGATGACGCAGTCGAACGTCGCCAGGGCGCCGGCCGAATCGGTGAACGCCGGGTTCTGGAGCGTGTCGTTTTGCTCGATGCGGAAGTCCTCGATGCCGTGCAGCACGAGGTTCATGCGCGCGATGGACGACGTGGTCAGGTTCTTCTCCTCACCGAAGATGCGCCCGAAGAAGGTCCGCGCGTCGCCGCCGGCTCGCTCGACGTGCTCGATCGCGCCGAGCAGCATGCCGCCGGTGCCACAGGCCAGGTCGTAGATGCTCTCGCCCTCCTGCGGATCGAGCAACTCGACCATCATTCCCCACCACGCTGCGCGGCGTGTAGAACTCCCCCGCTTTCTTGCGCCGCGTGATGTCGGCGAACTTGCCGATCAGGTACTCGTAGGCGTCGCCGAGGATGTCGGACCCGACCGCCGTGTTGCCCAGCGGCACGCCGGACAGGCCCTCTATGAGATCCTTGAGCAGCTCGTCGCCGAGCATCTCGCGGTTGCCCCAGTCGGCCGCGCACGAGGCTCCGCAGGGCGATACGCTCTTGGTTTGCGTCGCCCCGCGGGCACTACAGGCGGCGGGATTGGGAGGCTTCCCGGTGTGCGACGGGTAGCCAGCCCGTGGAGGAACACGGCGGGACGATTCGAGGTTGCTTGATGGTCGAGACACACGGCACCGACGGTCGGCGCATGGCCGGGAACGTCACCCGGATCGGGGAGCGGATGGTCATCGAGGGCAAGGTGACCGGGGGCGAGGATCTGGTCATTGACGGCGAGGTCGCCGGGACGATCGAACTGCGGCAGCATGTTGTGACGGTGGGCCGGCCCGGGCGGGTCCAGGCGGAGGTGTCGGCGAGGTCGGTCGTGGTTCTCGGCCGGGTGCAGGGCGACATCCGGGCGGGCGAGAAGGTGAGCATCGGCGAGAGCGGCCGGGTCGATGGCGTCGTTTCGGCTCCGCGGGTGGCTGTAGCCGACGGGGCGCACGTGCAGGGCCGCGTGGAGACGCAGGCGCGCCGGGCCGATCGGCCATGAGCGACTGGACGCTGAGCGGGGGATTGCCGGCGTTGGCGTTGACCCTGGCGAGATGGCGACGTGCATGTTCATCTCGCCAGGACCCTGGAGACGTCGCCCTTGACGTAGCGTAACGTCGGCCGTCTCGCCGTCGGGGTTGGTCTTGCCGCGGCGGACGGCGATGAGCAGGCCGTCTTCGTCGCGCGCGTTGGTGACGTCCCGCCACTCGAGCGCGCCCGACACACACCGCCTGCCGGCACCCGACGCCGTCCGCCTGGCCGACTCGCTCGACGCCGAGGACGGCGGACGGCGGCTGCTCGACATCGCCCGCCGCCTCGGCCGCACCGAGGCCGCGGACCCGCTGGTCGAGCCGGGCGGCGCCGGCGTCCAATAACCAGATCTTCCGTTAACCCACCGTTAACCCCGCCCCGCCCCCGCCTGAACGCGAACAACCCCCCGGGTTCCAGGCCTGATCCGCGATCGCTCACGCACCATCCTCGCCGTGCCGATACAGCCAAGGGGCGGCGCACCCGTCGGTCCGTCTACCTGCAGTTCGTGCGACGCCTCTGGCTCCTGGTCTCGTAGCCGGAACCCACCTGGCCCGCCCGGGCGCGCCGCTCCCATCCCCTGTCGGCGACTCCCTCGATCGAGACGTTGAACCCCGCGCAGTGGCTGCGCCGCCGAGCTGCACGCCCGGTGCGGCGGCGGGCCCCTCGCGCCGCCCGCCCGCCTCGGGCGGCAGCCGCTCCACGGCGGCCGGGGCCTTCACTCTGCCCGCTCCTTCCGCCGGCTCTCGTCGATGATGAACTTGCCGACGGCCTCGATAGTCGCCAGCCGGCCTACCTCCCCCGCCCGCGCCGTGATTGCATCGAGCCGCCCGCGCGCCTCGGGCCCCCACAGCGCGCTCATGATCGTGGCACCCGGCGTCACCACATTGAGGATAGCTTGCCATTTCGCGTCCTCGATCGCCTTGACCTCGGGCCCGGTGAGCTCGCCCGCCTCGACGTAGCACGCGACGAATCTCTCGGCCGCCTTCTTGACGTCGTCGACGTGCGCGCCGAGCTCGTCGAGCAGCGCTCTGGCCTCCGCAAACGCCTCGGTCGCCTCGACCTCGGACCCGGCCTGGACGCAGCGGTCGTAGCTCACGACGAACCTTGTGACCAGCTCGGCCACCTTCCCGACGATGGCCTCGATCCCGGCGAGTTCGTCGAGCAACGCCACCGCTTCTCTCTTCCGCGCCATCCCGCGCTCCTTTCCTCGTGCCGCGCCGGGGCCCGCCGGCCCCGGCATGCACCTTCATCCGTCCGTCCGTCGTCCCTCCTCGTCTTGCCCCGCCTTGAAGTTCTTCGTCGTGGTTGCGGCTGCCGCGCGGCGGCGGCAGGATCTCGCCGGCAGGCAGCCGGCTGCTGGTTCGGGTTGTTTGCGGGAGGGGGGTAGAGTCGACGACTGGCGCGGTGGCGGTAGGCGGAGGGGGTAGCTGTTCCCGGCGGCTTTCGCCGATGCCGGTGCCTCACTCCTCGCCGTGACTCCGTTTCCAGTCGCCGCTCATCGAACCGGACATGCGGCTTTCCCGCATCCGGCTCTCGGACGAGATCATGCCTTCGCCCACGGGAAGCTCGCCGTTCGCGGCGCAAGGTGCGTGAGTCCGTACTCGGACCAGAGCCGGTCAGCCGGGAAGCGCACTACCTTCCCGGCCCGCAACTTGTGCTTGCGGGCGAGCCACTGGCGCAGCCGCCGGGTCGCGTGCCGGTCAATCGCCACGTAGGCCGGGCTGACCTGCCCCAGGGTGAAGTAGTTCGCCCACCCGGTCAGCAACCGGTTCAGGCGTTCCACCACGACCCCCGCGGGCAGGTGCACGTCTCGTCGCGTCGTCAGCTCGCTCACACGACGGCAGATGCTCTGGACGCTCGCTCGGCTCGGGCGGGTGCCGATGTAGGCGGCACCCGTGACCGGTCGATGGTTGCGCCCAATCCGGTAGCCGAGGAACGTCATCGATTCCTCCGGCAACCGGCAGCAGCGGGTCTTCTCGGCGTTCATCGGCAGCTTCAGACGCCGCATCAGGCCCTCGACCGCCGTCAGCATTTCTGCCGCCGGCGCTCGGCCGAGCACCGCGAAGTCGTCCGCGTAGTTGACGATTTCCGCCTTGAAGCGCCGGGCGTAGCCCAGCACCTTCCAGCCCAAGATGAAGCGACGCATGTAGATGTTGCTGAACAGCGGCGAAATCGGTGACCCTTGCGGGGTCCCCTTCCGCTCTCGACGCGCCCGGTTCGTCCGGCGGCGACCGCCGCGGCCGTCGTCCTCCTCCACCGCCATCTCCAGCCACGCCTTGACCCAGCCCAACAGCCGCCCGTCGCTCACGCGGCGGGCGATGGACCGGAGCAGGTCGGCGTGCGGAATCTGGCCGTAGTAGTCCGACAGGTCGGCGTCCACCACGTCCCGGTGGCCGGTGTTCAGCAGCCGGTGCACGCGCTTGACCGCGTCATGCGCGCCTCGGCCCGGCCGGTAAGCGTACTGCTCCGGTTGCAGGTCGGCTTCGAAGATTGGCGACAATACCAGCATCGCCGCCGTCTGCGCCACCCGGTCCCGGAGGCACGGCACGCCGGCTTCATATTGCACCTCTTACAACACGGCTTCGGGATTCTCGTGCGACCGTTCAAATTCTCGGGGAGTTTCGGACCCAGGCGCGCAATGTCTCCTTTGTGTCGTCGTCGAAGGCGATCCAGTACGGCGAGCCGTGGTTAGGTCGTCGAGCCGTGACTACGCTGCGGTCGATCCAGTAGTAGACCACATTGCGGCTGACGCCGAGTTCGTCGGCGACCTGACGGACGCTGCGCTCGCCGGGGCGCTGGAAGTCGGGCGCCGGAATCCGGTGCTTGTGGCGGATCCAACGGACCATCGAGACGTTGAATGCCCCGCCTTTGGCGCTCCGGCGACCCTCCCGGTTCAGCGCTGCTGCGACCTGCTCGTCGGAGCGCTCGCGAGCCAGCTCGCGCACCCGGTCGACGACCTCGTCGGAATACCGGAGGCGATCGGCAATGTTGGCGGGCAGCGTAACCTCGAGGTCTTCGCAGGCCCCGCCCTGCCACCGGACATGCAAGATGGCGGTCTTGCGTTCGCCGAACCGCTCGACGGTGATGTCCTTGATCACGAGCCGGAGGATGCGCTTCTTGTCCTTCGCCTTGGTCGTGGGCGCGTTCCACAGGCGGGGGAAGTCGCGGGCGAGCGCCGCCACCCGGGCCCGCTGCTCCGGCGTGACCACGAGCGCTTCCTTGCTCTGAAAGTCGGCAAACTGCGTCCTGACCTCTTCGAGCCGCACCAGGGCGTCGTTCCAGCGCTGCTCGAGCGTCGCGGCCACGAGACGATTCGACGGATCGACCTCCTCGTAGCGGCGCTGGGCCAGCTGCGCTTCGTACTCGGCTCGTTCCAGGCGCATGCGCCATTGGCCGGACATCGCCTTGTCCCGGTGTTCGAGCTGCCGTAACGCTTCCTCGGCGACCTCGAGCTCGGCAGGTTCGAGCACCGCCAGCATCCGCTCCGAGACCGCGGTGTCCAGCAGGTCGCAACGCAGGCTCATGCAGCTGGTGGTCGCCACTCCTTCGCGCCGCCGTGCGTTGCACTCGTAGGTCGGGTAGATGCCGCCGTTGCCTTGGTACCGGACGGTCAGTCGGCGACCGCAGCGCCCGCACAGCAGCAGGCCTTGGAGCAGTGCGAGCCCTTCCCGCGCGGCGCCGCTCAAGAGCATGTGCTCGGCATTGGTACGGTTGTTTTCGAGCAGCTGCTGGTTCCGCTCGTACTCCGGCCAGGAGACGTAGCCGTCGTGGTGATTCTCGATCCGGACGAGCCAGGCGTCCAGCGGGACGCGGCGAGTGCGCATGCTGACGTCGCCTTCGGGGGAAACCTCCTTCGTGCTCTGGTGACGCCCGAAGACGTACGTCCCGGCATACGTGGGGTTCTTGAGAATGTCGAGCACGCGGTTGTGGTTCAGCCGGCCCCAGATGAGTCGGCCGTCCCACGCCCCGCCGTAGGCGCGCTTCGGAAACCGCAGTTGCTGCCGGCCGAAGTGGTGCACGACCGCGTAGGCGCTCCCCAGCTGGCGGAAGGCCTCGAAGACCAGCCGCACAGCGCCCTGGACCTCCTGGTCCGGATCGAGCACGATGCGCCCCTCGTCGCCGTAGCACAGGCCGATCGGCAACGGGAAGCGGAGCTCACCCTTCTGGGCCTTGTGGAGCTTGCCGCCCTGGAGGCGCGCGCGAATGACGTGCAGCTCGGCCTGGGCGATGGTGGCCTTGAGTCCCAACAGCAGCGCGTCGTTGAAGTCCGCCGGGTCGTAGCAGCCGTCCTCGTCGATGACCAGTGTCCGGGTCAGCGCGCAGATCTCGATCAACCGATGCCATTCCAGATTCGAGCGGGCCAACCGCGAGGCTTCCAGGGCGAAGATCGCGCCGACGCGTCCCAGTGACACATCGGCGACCAGCGTCTTGAAGTCCTCGCGGTTGGTCGTCTGCGCCCCCGACTGCCCGAGGTCCTGGTCGAGGATCCGGATGCGCTCCGGCGCCCACATCATCTCGACGGCCCGGTTCCGGAGGTCGTACTGCCGCTCGGTACTCTCCTGATGATGACGCACCTGCCCCATCGTCGACTGCCGGACATAGATGTAGGCCGGCTTCTGCAGGTGGTGGCTCTGTACTTTCGACATCGTCAGCACCACCCTCGGTCATGTCCCGACGGGTGCTGGACGGAAGCTCGTGCGCGCTCGTCGCAGCGACCGCGCGCTCGGACGCGATCCAGCACTGCAGCATGTTCGCGGCCAACAGGCCGGCGGTCTGGACATCGACGGGCACGGCGACCGCCATCTGTACTCAGTCGATTGGCTCCCGGCGTCGCAGCAGCTCCAGGTTGATCGCGGCGATCTCGTCGAGGAGTTGTCGCGTCCGGCGGTAGTTGGCCACGAACTGCTCGACCTGGCTGCGACGCTCCTGCGGTACGTAGACCATGACCGGCCGCGCCTTGGGCATGCTGACCGACAGGTAGACCTTCGGGCCATGGCCGATACCGCGCGCGCACTTGCACCCCGGCCGTCCGCAGCGCTTGAAGCGTTCGATGAGCGAGCCGCGCAGGATGGCCTTCAGGGGCGGGAGCTGCCGCAGCAGCATGGTCCTGCGCCTCCGCAAAGAGCTCGCCAAGCGCTCTTTCAGACCAGTCATGAAACTGGTCTGATACTACACACGTCAACCTCATTTGTGAAGCCCTCGGTCATCGGCCTGCTCCAAGGCCGCCAACAGCTCGGTCAGCGCGACGAGCTTCACGAAATCGAGAACATGCGGGCCGATCGCGAGATCCGACGCCGCGGCCGGGACCTCTCGATCAGTCCACTCGCGGGGCACGCAGAACGTGCCGCCGGAGGTACCCCGCAAAATGAGCGTGTCGATGCCGGAGACGCGGCGCGTCTTCAGAATCGGAAACCGCCGACCTCGGAGTGGATGAAACGGGTGGGTGATCTCAGTCCACCCCGACAGCTCGTTGGGGCGATGTGCAGTTCGCGATGACCGTGGGAATGCCCAACGGCCGGAACTTCCCGCGCTGCTTCTTCGGGATGAGGACCTGCCGAACCGCGTTCGGCCGGTAGGTCCCCGCCTTCAGGTCCCGCGCCAGCGCCCCCAGCCACCGGTCCACCCCGAGCGACTCGATGTCCGCGGCGGTCTCGCCGTCCACCCCGGCCGCGCCGCCATTGCGGCGGACGGTCTGCCAGGCGACCACGAGCACGTCGTCGCGCCACACCTTGTCGCTCAGCGAGTAGAACCGGAAGCCCGGAGCTTCCTTCGCTTTCGCATGTAGCGCCGTCTGGAGTCGCTGAACACGTTCTGAGGCGGTTAGCAGCCCGTGGAAGAAGTCTGATCGCTGAGCCCTGCTGTTCAGGCAGCTTGGCGATGAGCAATTGAGCCGACGAGGGCCGTCGGTGTCCATTTGAACCCCCAGGCGCGCGTCAGACGCCCCCAGCGGTCGATCAGACGGTCGATCAGGCGGCAAATCGCCGAAAGAGCCCGCCCCTGCAGGCTCCGGGGCGTACCGATGCCGGTCTGGTGGCGCAGGAGCAGCCCGATGTTGCAGGCGGCCGCCTGGATCAGCACCCGCTTGCGGACATTCTCGTGACCGCGCACCCACACCCGACGCATTCCCCCTGTCTCATACATGTGTGCGAAAGAACGCTCCACCACCTCGCCCCGGCAGCGTTGCAGGCGACGACCCCGCCGCCCGCCCACACGCCGGCGGTTCGCATACAGCGCCTTCTGCGCAGCGCGCTTCTCCGGCGGCGTCTCTCCCGTCCTCTTGTCCTGCCAGCAGCGCCGGCCGCGCTCCGGCTCCGATACGTGACTCCGAACCCCCACCTCGCCGAGGGCCACCAGCGTCGCGTCGCTGTGGTACCCCTTGTCGGCGACCACCTCTTCGACCCCCGGACCGTCCGGCGCCACCAACTCCACCTGCTCGGCCGCCGTGATCAGCGTCTCCGGCAGCGTGGCCGTATCGCCGTCGGATGCATCCTGCACCGTCACCGACACGATGGCCCCCGTGTCCATGTCGACCCCGTGCTCGGCCTTGTGAGCCAAGTGCGTCCGGCCGTCCTTCATCTTCGCGACCTTCGCGTCCGGGTCCTGCGGCGATTTCCACTCCTTGTTCGACGTCTTCTTGTTCTTCCGCGACCGGTCGAACCGAGCCAGATCCGCCTGTGTCGGTGTCTCCACCCCCGACGCTTCCGCCAACCGCCGAATGAACGCCTCGTAGGATTCGCCCGTGTCCCGACGCTCGATGCTCCGCATCGCCGCGTTCGCTTCCAGCGTCGTCGCATCGATGCCGACCGTCTTCCCCCGCAACAGGCCTGCAGCGGAGAGCCGCTCCAACACCCACGTGAAAACCGCCACGTGCGTCTCCACGTCGATCAGCCGCCGCGTGCGCGACAACGTCGAGTGGTCCGGTGCCGCCTCGGTCACGTCCAGGTCCAGAAACGACCGCAGACTCAGCGAATCGGCCACCCGCCACGCGATCCCCCGCTCGGAGGACAACCCTTCGAAATAGCCGATGAACAGCAGACGGAAATACCGGCCCGGCCGTAGACTCGGCCGGCCCATCCGCGCAGCGTAGAACGCCCCGCACAGTCCCTCGACGAAGGCGTCGAAGCCTGCCTCCTCCAGGACCCGGTTCAGACGCTCGAAGAAGGGATGCCCGGCGTTCGTCGGAAGGTCCGCCGTGGTCACCCACATCGGCGACGGCTGTCGAGCCGCCGGTTTCTTGCCCATCGCCATGCCGTCCAGTGTACGGAACTCGATCGAGCCGGTCGAGTGCGGATCCCCTGACTTTCGCCACGGGCTGTTAGGCTCTCGCCAGTCCCCACGTCCCTTCCTCCGTCATGCGCTGCTCTCGAACTGAGGCCCCTTCCCTCCACCGGCGTTACCCGGCTTCCCCGGTACTACGGGCCTCTCCGCCACCCTGCGCGGCCCGACCTGACCCTCGCGGGCTGTCGGTTGGCGCGTGCCACGCCACCGGCAGGGCTTCCCGTGTTGCGTCCATCCCCCTCCTCCACGCGTGCCGCCGCCACTACCCCGGCGGAACCGGTCGGTGCTCGTGTCGCTCGCTTCCCGACCGCTGGCAGCCTTCCCCGTATTTCGGGCGGGTCGGCTTCCGCATCGCTTCGTTTCGAGGCCTGCTCGGCGTTCACTCGCGTTGCAGCCCGCGTGGTCGCTGAGCCGCCCGAGGCGGCCCTTTGTCGTCGGAGTGCTTCAGCCGATGTCGTTGCCTCCATCGTCCGCTCCGACTGCTACCGGCTGGAGCGACAGTTGCCGGGCGGGATTCGCACCCGCTGTGGAATGGCGCCTTGTCACGGCGCACCGAAATCCTACGCTAAGCCGGTGCCCGCCAGGCGTCGCGGTCCAAGCACTGCGGTTCAGGAGGCGAGGACCTTCTGGCCCTGCTCACGCAACTGGCCCTGCGGTCCGACGTACCGGTAGAGCGTCACCGGCCTGATGCCGAGTTCGCGGCACAGTTCGGACACCGACGTGTCGCGGTGGGCCATCGCGGCCTGAGCCAGCCGCACCTGGGCTTTCGACAGCGCGAACTTCCTGCCGCCCTTGCGTCCGCGAGCCCGCGCGGCCGTGAGCCCGGCGACGGTGCGTTCGCGGATCAGCTCCCGCTCGAACTCGGCCAGCGCGGCGAAGATGCCGAACACGAGGCGGCCGGCCGCGGTCGTGGTGTCGATCTGCGCGCCCTGGCCGGCGAGCACCCGCAAGCCCACGCCGCGGGCCGACAGGTCCTGCACGGTGTTGACGAGATGGGCGAGGTTCCGGCCGAGGCGGTCAAGCTTCCAGGCCACGAGCCCGTCGCCCTTCCGCAGGGCGCGCAAGCAGCTGTCGAGTCCCGGCCGGTCGTCGCGTACGCCGGACGCGAAGTCGTGGTACAGGTTGACCGCGTCGATGCCCTCGGCCCGCAGGGCGTCGCGCTGCAGGTCGAGCGACTGGGAGCCGTCGGTCTTCGAAACGCGGGCGTAGCCGATCAGCATGTGTCGCAAACGGTCGTTTGCGACAGGAGGGTGATGGCCGAGGTCGGTCTTGGTGGAGGCGTGTTGCCACCAGGCGTTGTTGCAGAAGACGCCGTCTAGGCTGACAGGGCCACGCCGGACCGGCGCTGCTCGGCGATGCGCGTCACCGTGCGGGCGATTTCCGCCGCGGCCGCGGCTGGTGGCGTGCCTTGGGGATGGATCCCGCAAATCGCCGCCGTCGTGGCGGAGTGATGGAGGTCCCGGCTCCAGCGCGACCGACCTGTCTCGTCGCGCCCGTAGGTCACGTACGCGGATGCCGTATTGAGCCCCGTGCCGGGTCTCTCTCCCACGATGTAAACCACGATGGTGGCGTCGACGAGCCCGCCGATGCCATACCCAATCCGAACGCGTCCGTTCTGGACCACGATGTCAACGTCGCCGACGTGGTGTCCGTCGGCGGCCAGGAGGCGGCGGAGCCGCGGCAGCAAGGCACGAAGCTGCTCGTTCACAGCGTTCGCGTTCAGTCCATCCGAGACGACGAACTGCACCTGTGCCGGATACAGGGTCGCGACTTGGCGAGCGTCATCGCCGTGCAGCCGCTCGCCCGCTGGCGGGTGCGCCAAGCAATCGTCCCGGCTCGTCGCCGCCGTTCGAACGCGCAGGCATCGCGCGGTCGCGTCCCTGACCACGCCCTCGTCGAGCCTGGCGTACAGCGCCCCGCGCGCGTGCGCGTAGATGGACTCAAGTCGCCGGTCGGCCTCCGCCGGATCGATGCCGCCCAGATCAAAGCCGCGCTCGCGCAGCGCGTGCAGCCGTCGGCGCCCTTCGTCCTGGAGCGTTGGCGCGGTGCGCCGGTCGCCGCCGGCCTTGGTGCGCATTCCGACGAAATCGATCACCCATTCCGGCTGAAACCGATCACCCATTCCGACGGAAACCGATCACCTGTCGGAGCGAAGCGGCGCGGGACCTGGAATCACGAGTCCCGGTTCTCTCGGTTCTTGCCGCCGGTCGGGGTTATTGGGAGCGGCGGCGTCCACCATATTCGCACCATCCTGGGGCGTCTGTAAGCGTCCAAATCTGTCTATAAGTCTATATATTTCAATGGCTTATTCCCCAACCGCCGTCCGCGGAACCGAGTCCGGAACAGTCCGCCGCAATATCAGGCTACCCCCCATTTTAATGGGGGGTATAATGGTCAGTAATGCCATACCCGAAGAGAGAGCGAAGAACCAAGCCCCGCGATCGCCACCCCGAGAACGCGCTCTCCGCCGCCTTCGTGCGCGCGGTCGCCGAGGCCGGCCGCTATTGCGATGGGCAAGGACTGTACTTGCAAGTCGATCCGTCCGGCAACCGACGCTGGATCCAGCGTCTCGTGATTGGTGGACGGAGATCGGAGCTCGGTCTCGGCGGGTTCCCGCTGGTCTCGCTGAAGGAGGCGCGGACCCAGGCGTTCACCTACCGGAGAATCGCACGCGCGGGCGGCGATCCGCTCGCCGGCAAGCGGCGCGGGAGGGGAGTCCCGACGTTCGCCGAGTCGGCCGCACGCGTGGTGGAGCAGAAGCGCTCTGGCTGGCGCAATCCGAAGCACGCGCAGGACTGGCCGGCGAGCCTGGAGCGGTTCGTGTTCCCGCGGTTCGGACAGCGCGCCGTCTCGGAGGTGACGAGCGCCGACGTACTGGGGGTCCTGGCCCCGATCTGGCACGAGAAGCCGGAGACGGCCCGACGGGTCCGCCAGCGCATCGGCGCCGTGATGCAGTGGGCCGTGGCCATGGAGTACCGGCCGGACAACCCGTGCGAACGGGTCGCCGCAACGCTCGGGCGCCAACGGGACGTAGTCCGACACATGCGTGCGCTGCCTCATGCGGAGGTCGCTGAGGCCGTGGCGATCGTCCGGGCGTCGGGAGCGACCACCGCAGCCAAGCTGGCGTTCGAGTTCCTGGTGCTGACGGCCGCGCGGTCGGGCGAGGTACGCTTGGCGCAGTGGGATGAGATCGACCTCGACGCCGAGGTGTGGACCGTCCCCGCGGAGCGCATGAAGGCGAACCGCGAACACCGGGTGCCGCTGTCGTGCCGCGCCGGGGAGATCCTCCAGGCGGCCCGCACGCTGCGGAACGGCAGCAATGTCTTGTTCCCCAGTCCCCGCGGCAAGCCTCTCTCCGACATGACCCTGTCGAAGCTGCTCAAGGAGCAAGGAGTGCAGGCCGTGCCGCACGGCTTCCGATCCAGTTTCCGCGACTGGGCGTCCGAAGAGACGAACCATCCGCGGGAGGTCGTGGAGGCGGCGCTCGCCCATCAGGTCAAGGACAAGGTTGAAGCCGCGTACGCGCGGTCGACGCTCTTCGAGCGCCGGCGCCGGCTGATGGCTGATTGGGGGGCGTATCTGGATGGAACTGCAAGGGCATAGCAGTCCGTGGTCAAAATCTGCCCGGGAGGGATCGATCGCGGATCCGCTGGACCCAAGCTATCCTGGATGTGTTCAACTGGTTCCGGCGGCAGATACTGGCGGAGGCGGAACCGGGCGATTCGAGGGGCGGCACCATGCGTTGGCTAGCCGGACAATCGGAGTGGAGGCTTCTGGTCGGCGTGGTTCCGGCGCTGCTTGCCGTCGTGACGGTCGAGCTGCTCGTCGGTCCCGAGGTCGTCGAGTTGCTGGTCGGCCAGTTGGTGCAGGGCGTCGACGCGCAGCCGCGGTTCGCGCGGGGCATGATCATGATGTCCGCGCTCACGGTCTCGTACGTCGCGCTCTGCCTCGCCCTGCTCGGCTACTACTGCAGCGGCGTGGGCGCCAGCCCGTTGCCGGCGGACCGAAAGCGGAGGCTGGCGGTTGCGGGAATCGCGGCGTGGATCGGGTTCCATGCCGTTCTCGTGGGCCTCGGCAGGGTCGACTTGCAGCTCTATTCCATCGCGTACGATTCGATCGTGCGGATCTACGAGCAAGTGGGCGGTCCCGTGGCGGCGGCCATGACCAGCGCCGCGGGCCCGCTGGGCGTTTCCCGTCACCTGATCTCGATCCTCCTGCCGGTCGCGTTCGGCGTCGCGGCGGTGTGCGCGGGTTCCTGTCACGCCGCCGCGATCGTCGAGGGCGCCAGGGGAGGGGACCACGGCGATCGAGGCCAGACGGCCCGCGATGCGGCGGACGGCCTGCTCCACTCGCTGATGGCCATGAGCGCGCTGCTCGTCGGGAGCACCCTGCTGCTGACGCTGTACTTCCGCCTGCCGCAGGCCCTCTATCTGGCGGGCGAGGCGGCCGCGCCGGGCGGCGCCGAGTACGTCGACTTCGCCAACGTCGTCAGCATCTTCTGGGGCATCGTCATGACGCTGACGCTGGTGGCGGTGTACGCGCCACACGCCGTGGCCCTGCGGTCGCACGCACCCATGCCGCTCGGCGAGCTCCTGCAACAGGGGGCCGAGAGCGGCGCTCTCTATTCGGGCATGGCGAAGAAGGCCGAGGTCATCGTCTCGGCTCTCGCACCGCTCCTGGCGGCGCTGACGACCCAACTGCTCTGATGCGGGTGGCTGCACCGTCCGTGGGAGTCGTGAACGGGCCTGGGGCCCTGGTCACGTGATCGACATCAACGCCGGCGCTCGAGGTGCTTCAGGGCTTCGCGCCGGCTGAGGCCGGAGAGGCCGCTGTGCGTGGCGATGAACTCGATCACCCAGACGGGATCGGTCTTCGAGAACTCACGCAGCGCCCAGCCGATGCCCTTGCGCAGGAAGAACTCCGGTTCGTCGACGGAGGGCTCGACGACGTCGGCCAGCAGCTTCCTGTCCGTTGCGTGCTTGCTGCGTAGTTGCGCCAGGATCGCGGTGCGGCGCTTCCACACGTTGTCGGACCGCGCCATCCGCGGAGCAGCGTCTTCGTCGGCTGCGGTTGGCCGACCAGCATCGTGCCCATGGCGCGGCCGGCGATCGCGTCGACGTAGTCCCACCAGGCGCCCGTGACGACGAGCTCTTCGATCATCGGAACGCGCCGCGGTTCGATCCAGCGCGAGCAGCGCGGCAGGGCCAGGAACTCGATCGCCGCATAGCGCTCCTCGCGAAACGCGGCCTGGCGCCACAGGCCGAGGATGGCCGCCTGCCACGCGTCCGCGTCAGGCAGCGGACGGCCCGAACGCTGACGCCGCGATCCGCCGGCTTTGCGGGACGAGGACGCCGAGGAACGGCATCTCCGACTCTATGTACGCCTGCTGTTGCGGCGCCCTGTCGGCGTCAGCGCGCAGCGCTGCGCCGATGGCGTTTCGGATGTCCGTTGCGGCAGGCATGAGGGCGTCGGCCCCGACGTGGGAGCCGGTCCGTGTGTCTCGGCGGCTGACCGGCGACGATCGGCTAGTCGACGGTCTCGACGTCCTCGCGGCGTGGGAGATTTCCGGGCTGGTAGTCGTTGGCGCGCTCCGACCGGCGAGCCCAGACGCTGGCGTGCACCTTGGAGCCGGCGCGGACTTCCCGCACGTGCTCGCCACGGAAATGCCAGAACCCGGTGTACGATTCTTGCGACTCGCCGTGCGGGTCGGGCCGGTAGCGGGCGGTCCGCAGGCGGGCGCGGTCGACCTCCATCCCCGCCGCCTCGGCTTTGCCGAGCATCCAGTGCAGCGAGATGTTGGCGAGGCCGCGCCTCCGGTGGTAGCCCCCCACGTCGGAGTGCACGCCGGCGAACCACACCTGCTCCACCGTCTGCTGCGGCTGGCGGTTTTTCTCTTCCCAGAGAGAGGGCTGAAAGTCCCGGCGCCGCTCGTCGATGGCCAGCGCGTGGTACGCGAACGCGGTCTCCGGGTTGAGCCGCGCGTCGGCCCAGCGCTTGCCCTCGTTGAGCACCAGCGACTCGACGGTGTCCCAGACGCCGATGAAGTGGACGGGGGCCGGCCGGCTGAACGTCGCCTTGAAGCCCGCGGCGACACGGGTGTTGCGCCGCTGGTTGTAGGTCTTCGCCGCGTACTCCACGTGGTTGTCGGCGTTCCGCTCCAGCAGGCCCACCTTGTGCAGCATGCCCGCGAGCGAGCGCACCGTGAACGCGCCGCGGCTGAAGCCGAACAGGAAGATGCGGTCGGCCTCCGGTCCCTCGTATACCTCCATCAGGAAGCGATAGGCGTCGTTGACGTTCTTCTGCAGGCCCGCCCCGGTTCCCTGGTCGGTGAGCGCCCGCAGCTTGCCGCTCTCTTCGTCGTAGGCCCAGCCTCCGGTGCCGACCCCCGGATCGTAGTAGGCGATCTGGGCGGGCGTCTTCTTCGCGAGCGCATAGGTCTCGACGACGTTCGTGTTGTTCTTGCCGTACTCGTTCCCGGTCCCGTCGCAGCAGATGACGATGTTCCTCATTTCGGGTCCCTGGCTCTCTTGTCCATACTGTGTCGCTTCGACTCGGTCGTGGCGCTCGATCATACGCGCGGTCGCCCGAGCCGCTACTCGGAGGAGGTCCAGGCGCCGCAAGACCGCAGGTTTCGGCGGGGCGCTCGCGGCGTTGCGGGCGAGGCAAATTCGGGTGCGCCCGCGCTCGCCGAAGGACGGAATCGGGCCCGTATTCACGGGAGCGGTCACGTGCGGCGGTCTGGCGGTCTGGCGGGCGAGATGTGATTCGGGCTGTGACAGGGGGGGCATCGTTGCGATCACACGCCGGCGCGGCAAGTCGGGGCTGCGTTGGCCGGCGCTGGGCGGTGGGTGGCAGCCGGCGCGGCGCGCCGATTCGGCGCCGGCGGCGGGAACGGCCGCGTGGCCGGGCCCCTCGGCGCCGGCCTCCGCGGCCGCCAGCGGCGTGAAGGTGAGGGTCGTGCCGCGGCGCGCTTCCGCGCTCTCCGCCCGGATGCGGCCGCCGTGCGCCTCGACGAGCCCCCTGCAGATGGCGAGCCCGAGGCCGTGGCCCGCCGTGGGCCCCGCCCGGCCGCCGCCGTGCTTGCGAACAGACGCGGCAGTAGGTCGGGCGCCACCCCGCGGTCCTTGTCGGAGACCGAGATCGCGACAGGTTTTTGTGGGGTCGCTCCCGGCACTACGGGCGGCGCAAATGGGGCCGCCCGCTCTCGTCGATCGACGCATCGGTGCAGTAAACACGGGGCGTTCCGGGAGCGCGGGCCGCCGGGCAGGATGTGATTCCGGGTGTGACAGAGGGGCATCGTCTGAATCACACGCTGGCGCGGCGTATCGGGTGTTGGGAGGCGCGCGCGGGCTCGGCTTCTTCGGGCTTCAGGCCCTTTCGAAGAGCGCGATGGCCGCCATCGTGAGCTCGATGCAGATGCAGTCCGGGAACGCGTGCCACTGCGGACTCTGGAGAGCGAAGGCGTAGCGGTACTCGAACTCGTCCCTGTACTTGCTGCGCTTGTTGAACCACGGCTCCATGGTCTCCAGGTAGTGACCGAGATCGATGGTGGACCGTCTGGTTGTGATGTCGGCCACGGGTTCGGGGGTTTCGCCCTCGTAGTACTTGACCCAGTCGTGCCGCCAGTACAGCCGGTGCTCCGTCACTCGGTTGTCGAACAGCCAACCCTTGATCGCCTTCTCCAGTTCGCGACCAAGGGCGTGTGCGTCCTTGACGGTGTACCACGCATCGTACTCGTCGCTGAGCAGTCGCTTCAGGGCGGCGGCCTCGTCGGGGGAGGATGGCTTGCGTGACGTACAGAAGATGTAGGGGACGGGGCGGACTTCTGCGTGCAGGTTCTGTTCGAGGGTAGCTTTGGTCTGCCCGGGCTTCAGACGTGTGACGCCAGATACCTTGCCATCGTCGCCCATGACCGTCACGGTCATCGGGGCCGCCAGCCCGGCTTCCTGTCGTTCGACCGACCCTTGGGCCAGGACCCGAGCCTCTCCCTCCTGCTCGTCGCGGATGGCCGGCAGCGAAGGATCGACGTCGCGGTAGAAGGTGGCCTTGCATAGACGAATGCGCCCGGTGTGCTCGGGAGCGTAGCGCGAATTCCATCCTCGAGAGCCGCTTGCGAAACTCCTGGGGCTTGCGGCTTGGCGCAGTCCTCAATTCTCCTGGTGACACCCATTCGCCCTGGATCGCCGACTGGCCGCCGGCTCTGGAGGACCGGCGGCACGCCAAGAGAAGGAAGTAGGGCTGTTTCGACGTGTTGGCGACCGACCGTTGGGACACCGGTGGGTGACTGACGCCCATCGGGCGCCGAGGGGCGTTGCCGGCGGTGCGCTGGTTATGTCACCAGACGTACGAGCTGGTCGGCGGTGAGTGCGAGCACGCCGAACATGCAGTGACACATCACTTTCGAGGCACCACGGACCCGGACATGGCGACCGCCGAACTCGTCCTTGAGTCGACCATTGACGCGCTCACCTGCCGTACGCTCGTTGTAGCGAACCTGCTCGGGAAGCTGAAAGCCGATATGCTGCAGGCGCCGGGCTTCGGTTCGCAGTTCCTCGGCCAGCGCCTTGTCGCGGCGGGGGTTGGTATCAATCAACGGGACGTGGCCGAGTGAGCGGCTATGCTGCCGGATCGGTTCCGCGTCGTAGGCGGCGTCCATCAGGTCATACAGATTGGTCGTCCGCTCGGCCGACAAGGTCGCCAGCGGAATGGCGGCCTGGCTGTCGTGCAGCGAGGCGGACGTCAGCAGGCAACTGATCGGAATCTGGCCGTCGGCCACGTCGAGGTGCAGCTTGTAGCCGACCCAGGTGGACTTGTAGCCCTTGCTGTCCTTCTTCATGCCCACGTCACAGTCGGTCGGCAGGTCGTCGAGCATCTCTGGCAGGGTCATGGCCGCCTGCCGGTCGAGACGCTTGCGGACTTTCGGCCGTTCCTCACCCTTCTTCGGCCGTCCCCGTTTGCGCTTGGGCGGCGGCGGTGCCTTCTCCTTGGCGGCCGGCTTCTCGCGGGCTTCGATGGCCGTCGAGTCGCGGGAGAGGTGGCCCACCAGCCGGTCGCGGTGGGTGTTCCCGATCAGCGCTTCGTGCACGCGCTGGGGCAACCGCGTGTCCGAGAACTCGGCGAAGGCGCGCGAGAAGACCGACTCGCTCGGCACCTCACTGCTGCGCTCCCAGCCGCAGATGCGCCGCAGCACCACGTCGGTGTCCAAGCGGTCCAGCAGCACGCGCGTGGTCGGCATGTCGTAGGTCGCCTTGGCCACGAAGGCCCGCGCCATCGCCGCACGGTCCTTGGGCGGACGCCCCGGTACTGGGAAGCGCCGGGGGATCATCTGCTCGATACGGATGACCTCCAGCGTCTGCACCAACTGCTGTTGTTTCTCGGTCAGCGGACCCAACACGCGCTCCAACTGGGGAAACAGGGCATGCTGGATCGACTGCCAGTAGGGGGCGAAGGCGACGCGCAGGCGATGCATTTCTTGACCCCTCCTGCTACCTACTGTACATTTACGCGCAAAGAGGATGTCAACAAGCCAATCGATGGCCCACGACGACGCGATGCGTCGGTACGAGGAACAATACGACGGGCTCAAGGCGAAACTACAAGCGGTCGGGTTCATCGGCCAGGGCAGCGTCCAGACCCGCCGGATAGCCTGTGGGTCGCCCACCTGCCGCTGCCATCACGACCCGGACGCCCGCCACGGCCCCTACCACTACTGGACGCGGAAGGCCCGCGGAAAAACCGTCGGCTTGAAGCTCACCGAAGACGAACTCGGCCTCTACCGGGAGTGGATCGAGAACAACCGTGAACTGGAACGGCTCGTGAAGGAAATGCGCCGCATCTCTTCGCGTGTGCTTGCCCTCATCACAGGCAGGCAGGCTCCATGAACCCCCGCGTCTCCGGCTCCCCGGCGACGGTGGCGGTCACTGCCATCCTGCGAACGCTGCGTCCCGTCCGCTGACCCTCGCTCGCCCCGCCGCCTCAAGCAAAAACTCGGCCGAACACGCTTTTCGCAAGAGGCTCTCGATATAGCTGCATGGCGGGGCTCCGGTGGGCTAGTCGGTGCTGTCGTCCGTTGCGGGCTGCTGCCTGGAGGACGCGACGGGACGGTTTCGCGACTCGCCGGGCGCCGCCATGCGGTAGCCGACGCCGCGCTCGTTCAGCAGGTAGGCGGGGCTGGACCCGCTGTCGCCGAGCTTGCGCCGCAGGTTCCTGACGAAATTGCGCACCAGGTTCGCGCCGGCGCTCTCCGGCTTGGCCCAGACCCGCCGCAGCAGCGTCTCGAAGGTCACGACCCGCCCCGCGTCGAGCGAGAGCACGCGCAGCAGCTCGTACTCCGTGGCGGTCAGCTCGACCGCTTCGCCGCCGACCGTCACGCGCCGCTGCGCGTAGTCGATGGCGAGGTCTCCGGCCACGAACGGCTCGGGCTCCTCGCGGCGCCGTAGCGCCGCCCGGATCCGGGCGACCAGCTCCGTCGCCGGGAAGGGCTTGACGAGGTAGTCGGCCGCGCCCGACTCGAATGCCTTCGCGACGGTCTCGCCGCGGCCGTAGCCGGAGATGAAGATGACGGGCAGGTCGGCGAGCTCGGGGACCTGCCGCATCAGCTCGATGCCGTCGACGTCGGGCAGCATCAGGTCGAGCAGCACCAGGCGAGGCCTCTCGGTCCGGATGATGCGCGGCAGGTCGTGCGGCGCGCCGGTCACCAGAGGGGCGAAACCGGCCTCCGAGAGCGCGTCGCGGACGAAGCGCAGCGCCCGCGGGTCGTCGTCGACCACCAGGATGCGCGGCGGCTCGCCGGGTTCCGGGGTCGTCGGCGGGACGGCGGAGAGGCCGGCCGCCGCGCCGGCCTCCCCGGCCAGCGGCAGCGTGAAGGTGAACGTGGCGCCGCGGCCGGCGCCTGGGCTCTCGGCCCGGATGCGGCCGCCGTGCGCTTCGACGAGCCCCTTCGAGATGGCGAGCCCGAGGCCGTGGCCCGCCGTCGCGCCCTGCCTGGCGCCGGCGTGCTTGGTGAACAGGTGCGGCAGCAGCTCGGGCGCCACCCCGCTCCCCTCGTCGGAGACCGACACCGCGACGTGCGCGTCCTCGCGCACGGCGGCCACCCGGATCGGGGTCGATTCGGGAGCGTGCCTCGCGGCGTTGGCTAACAGGTTGTTGAGCACCTGCACGATGCGCCGGCGGTCGGCCATTACCGGGGGCAGCCCCGCCGGCACGTCCACGAGGACGGCGTGCCGGCCGCCGCCGCTCAGGAACGTGCTTCGCGCCCGCTCGACCAGGGCGGCCACCTCCGAGGGCTCGGTGGTGACCGAGAGCGTGCCCGAGTCGATGCGGCCCGCATCGAGCAGGTCGCGGATGAGGCCGCGCATGTGGCCGGCCTGCTCGGCGATGATGCGGTGGAACTCGCGCATCTCGGCCGGGTCGAGCTCGGCCGCCTCCTCCAACAGGGCGTCGGCCGAGCCCTTGATGGCGATCAGCGGCGCGCGCAGCTCGTGGCTCACCAGACCCAGGAACTCGGTCCGCATCCGTTCGATCTCGTCGAGCGGCGCCAGGTCCTGCATGGTCACCACCACGGAGCCGATCTCGTCCCCTTCGGCACGGATCGGCGTGGCGTTGATCAGCGTCCTGACGCTGCGGCCGTCCGGGACCGAGAGGACCACCTCCTCGGCGCGCACCGTCTCGCCGGTGCCGAGCGTCCGCTCCAGCGGAATCTCGGCCAGCGACACCTCCCGCCCGTCGGCGCGGAGGACCGAGATCACCTCGAGGAGCTGCTCGGGCGGACGGCCGGGCATCCGCAGGCTCTCGACGATCCGCCGGGCCTCGCGATTGAAGGACACCGGCCGGCCGGCGCGGGCGTCCATGACCACGACCCCGACCGGCGAGGTCTCGACCAGGGCTTCGAGGTCGGCCCGCGCGCGCCGCTCGTTGCGGTGCGTCCGGGCGTTGGCGATCGCGGCCGCGGCCTGGGACGCGAACAGCGTCAGCACCTCCTCGTCGTCGGTGGTGAACTCCTCGCCGTCGGCCTTGTCGGCGAGGAAGAAGTGGCCGACGTCCGCGCCCCGGTGGCGCATGGGCGTGCCCTGGAAGGTCCGCGAGAACAACCGCGCGGGGGCGATGCCGAGCGAGCGGACGTAGCCGGCCAGGTCGGCGAGCCGCAACGGCCCCGGCAGGTGGCGGAGGTGCTCGAACAGGCGGCCGCTGTCGGGCCAGGCCGCCAGCTCCTGCTTCTCCTCCGGCGTGAAGCCGGAGAACACGGATTCCCGGGTGGGCGCGCCGGTCTCGTCGACCGTGGCGATGACCCCGTAGCGGGCGCCGGTGAGCCTGCGGGCGCTCTCGACCACCTCGGCGAGCACGGTGTCGAGGTCGAGCGTTGCACTGATGCGCAGGATGGCCGCGCTCAGGGTGGAGATGCGCTCGCGCAGCGCCTCGATCTCCTGCCGCGCATCGTGGGATTGCGTCAAGGTTCCTCCCTTGCCGGCTCGGCGCGAATCGCGCCGGCGAGGGCCGGAACGGGGCGTTTCCGGTCCCTGGGCAGCCGTCGCGGTGCCAGCAAAGCCTATCTTGATGCAAAGAACATGAAAAATGCAACAATAAACACGACCATATGACACGAAAATTTGGTAGCTTAGAGGCGGTAATTTGCAGTGCGGCGCGAACCGGCGGCTGCCCGTGGCTGCCCTCGCGCCGTGGCAGGAGGAAATGGAGTCCTGGCAAGTGCAACGAAGCTCCGTAGTCAGTCTCGTTCTACTGGTGGCGTTCTCGGCGGCCGGATGTTCCGGAAGTCCGACCGAGCCGACCGAGGCGCACGGCCCGGAGGGAACGGGCGGCGAGTCAGGCGAGAGCGGCACGCGGTATGCGCCCGGAGACGAGGCGCGGGAGCTTCGCGGCGGGGTCGAGCTGGTGATGCGGTTCGAGCAGGGGGGCGAGAGGTTCACCGGTACGGTGCGGAACACGGCGAGCGAGACCGTGCGGGACGTGCGGGTCGAGATTCACCTCTCCAACGGGGTCGAACTCGGGCCGACCCCGCGAGTCGATCTGGTCGCCGGCGAAACCCGTCCGGTCGAGCTCGACGCTCGCGGCCAGGCCTTCGATTGGTGGACCGTCCACGTGGAGCTGGGGTCGGGTGCGAGCTAGTGGAGAGGGAACCCTGCGACGGGGCGCGGTGACTGCCGGTGCGGGCCGGATGGTGGCGTCGACCCATGTGGATTTAGGGAGCAAGGATGTGCATTCCGAGAATCGTGACGGGTCGGGGCGCAAGTGGCATGGCTTTTGCCCAGCCAGCCAGCCAGCCAGCCAGCCAGCCAGCCAGCCAGTCAGCCAGCCTAACTAGTTTTTCTACCAGATCCGCCTACTGGAGAGCAGCTCCCCTCCGATGCGCGGCTGACGCCATAGGCCGCGGCGGGCGCCGCCTGCATGGGCGCCATTCCCGTAAATCGCGACGCTTGACACGGGCGCTGGTTGTCGGGCTTTCCCGACCGCCGGGGCCTGCTTCCCCCTGCGGCCGCTCCGACTCTCCTGTCCGCCTCGCGTGCTCCCGGCGTGCGGCGGTGTGCCTGCTCACCGTCGTGCTCGCCCTGTTCGGCGCCGAGGCGGCCCAGGCGCAGACTTCCGTCAAGCTGGTGAGCAACACCGGGCAGACTGTGCAGAGCGGCACCTCAATCAACGTCGGTTTCTCCGGCGTGAATCGCTGGCTCATTTCCCAAAACTTCACTACCGGCCGCAGTCCGCGCGGCTTCACGCTTTCCGCAGTCGATGTGAGGTTAAACGCCATAGGCAGCAGTGCCGCGGTCAGGGTGAGCATCTACAGCACCACGTCTTCGGGCGCGCCCAGCAGCAGCCTTCACGTGCTCACCAACCCGGCTCCGGTCCACGCCAACACGATCAACAAGTTCACCGCGCCCCAAGACGCGAAACTGAACGAGAACACGACATACGCAGTCGTGATCGAGGAAGTCTCTGGCGGAACGACAAACGCCTACGGAATCAGCCTGCCTGTTACGGCAAGTAACGGCGAGGATTCAGGCGCGGCTGACGGATGGAGTATCGCGGACAATGCAGTTAGTCGGCAGGAAGGACAAGGGGGGTGGAGTTGGCGCCATAATGTCAAGTCGTTCATTGCCATCTACGGCAACGCCGTGCCGGAGATCTCCAGCGCCACGGTGAACGGCACCGCCCTGGAGATCAGGTTCGACAAAAGCCTGGACACGGCCTCGGCGCCCGCGGGCAGCGCGTTCACCGTGACCGCGATGTCCGCGGGCGGCACGCTGCGGGAGATCGACGGCAAGGGCGCGGCGGTGACGATCAGCGGCGCCATCGTGGGCGTGACCGACACGGTGAGCGTGACCCTGGCCTCGGCGGTGGCCGAGCGCGAGACGGTGACGGTGGGCTACGCCAAGCCGGCCATCAGACCGCTGCGGCATGCCGACGGCGCCGTGCCGAGCTTCTCCGACGCGCCGGTGCGGAACGTCACCGTCGACGAGGTCACGTCGACGCCGACCGTGGGCGCGCTGGTGAGCAACACCGGGCAGGCGAGGGCTCCCAGTAGCAATATTTTTGAGCGGTTCGACCGGGATCGCGCCCAGCAGTTCAGGACCGGCGGCAACCCCCAGGGCTACACCCTGACCCGGGTGGATTTGATAATACGGCACAACAGCGGGACGCTGCCGGGCTACAGCGTCAGCATCCGGTCGGGCTCGCAAACCGGCACCAACCTGGGCACGCTAAGCAACCCGGTCACACTGCCCTCCACGATCGGGCCCGCCCGGTTCGATGCCCCCAGCGGCGGCATCCAACTGGCCGCCAACACCAACTATTGGGTGCTGCTCGACGTCACCAGTGCGAGCGACAATACGCGCCTGAAGCGCACGACTTTGAACTCCGAGGATGCGGGCGCGGCCACGGGGTGGAGCATTGCGGACAGCAGCTTGAATAGCACTGGTGTCAACGGCTCGATTTGGAGTACCCACTCAAACGCCCGCCAGCTCGCCATCCACGGCTCCACCAATCCCGCGCCTCCGGTCTTCTCCAGCGCGACCGTGGACGGCGACACCCTGGAGGTGACGTTCGACAAGAGCCTGTCGGCGACGGCGGCTAGCAACCTGTTCACGGTGACCGCGACGCCGGAGGGCGGCGAAGCGAGGACCATCACCGGCGCGTCGGCGCGGACCAGCGGCGCCAAGGTGAGGGAGACCCTGACCTCGGCGGTGAAGCGGGGCGAGACCGTCACCGTGAGCTACGCCAAGCCATCCCTCGCCCCGCTGCAGGATCCCGACGGCAACGAGGTGGCGAGCTTCGACGACCAGCCGGTGACCAACGGCACCACCACGGGCGCGAGGCCGGTGATCCAGCAGGTGCGGATCGTCTCGTGGCCGACCTACGACACGCACCCTGTCAGCGAGAACGACACCTATCTCCGGGGCGACGAGATCCTGATCGACGTGGAGTTCAGCGAGCAGGTCGAGGTCACCGGTGACGGGGACGTGCGGCTGCGCCTGGACCTGGGCGCGGACGACACCACGCAGGGCAACAGCAGGAAACTGGTCAAGTCGCCGCAGGTGCTGCACAACGGCCGGACCCTGCGCTTCTCCTACACGGTGACGTCGACCGACACCGATACGGACGGGGTCTGGGTGCAGACGGACGCGGCGAACAATGTGGTGCTGGACCCGCATACGACTGACAAGGTGGTGAGCGCGGCCACGGGCGCCCGCGCGTTCCTGGCGCTCGACGGCCTGCCCACCGCGGGCGACCCGCTGCACATGGTGAACGGCCCCAAGACGAGTAGCAACGACGTGGGGCCGCGCGTCACGTCGGCGTCCGTGAGCGGCGCGACGCTGACCCTGCACTTCGACAAGAGGCTGAGCACTGGCGGGTTCGCGGGCCTGGAGCCCGACTTCTCCGTGCAGGGCGCCGGCGGTGTCGACGGCAACCACCGCGGCGTCAACCAGCACCCCACCACGGTGGTCAGAAGCAGCAACACCAGCGTGACGCTGACGCTGGGCGTGGCGGCGCGGGCCGGCGAGACCGTGACGCTGAGCTACGGTGGCAAGGGGCTGCGGGCGATTCCCAGCGATGGCGGCCGCGCGGCGCCGATGTTCCGGGACATGGCGGTGACGAACAACACGCCGGGCGCGGCGGGACCCTCGCCGCTGCAGGCGTCCGTGGCGGTGAAGGCGTTGCGGGTGGTCTTCGACGGGGCGCTGGACGCGACGTCCGCGCCGGCGGGGAGCGCCTTCCGCGTAGGGACGCTGGATCTGAACGGCGACGCGCGCGCCATCGCGGGCACGGGCACGGCCGCCGTCAGCGGGACGGTGGTCACCGTGGCGCTGGCCGCAGCGGTACGTGAGGACGAGGTGTCGACCGCGACGGTGACCTACACGAAGCCGGACAGGAACTGGCTGCGGGGCGCCGGCACGGGCAACCCCGCGGTGCTGTCGTTCGACCGCGTGCGGATCGAGACGGTGGACGAGGGCGAGCCGCCGAGGCTGGTCGACGGCGCGGTCTCCCGCACCGCCGCGGCGTCCGCGGAGTCCAAGGTGGTCCTGTCGTTCAACGAGGCGCTGGACGAGTCCTCCGAGCCGGCGGCCGGGGACTTCGCGGTGACCGTGGCGAGCGCCACGGAGACGGTCTCGGATGTCGCCGTCGGGGGCAGCAACGTGGTGCTGACGCTGGGCACGGCGGTTTCGACCGGGGACACGGTGGTGGTGGCCTACACGCCCGGGACGAACCCGATCCGGGACGTGGCGGGCAACGCCGCGGCGGCGTTCACCAAGACGCTGACCGCCGGGAGTGTCAAGGAACCGGCCCTGGATACGGCCAACCCGCCGGAGGTGAACGGCGCCCGGGTGGTGCTGACGTATGACGCGCCCCTCGATCCGGGCAGCGTGCCGGCTCCGGAGGCGTTCACGCTCCACCATCCGCTGTTCACCTACGAAGATGACGAGGGCAACACCGTCTCCGAGCGGAGCGCCTACCAGGGCCGCCGCGTCGTCGCGGTCGGGGTGGAGGGTCAGACGGTGGTGCTGCACCTGGACCACCCCGTGTTCCCCTGCACTGCGGCGTTCACGGTGACCTACACGAAGCCCGCCGCGTCCGCCCTCCGGCACTTCGACGCCTCGAAGGAGGCTGACGGGTTCGAGTACCAGGGCGTGACAAGCCCGCGGGCGGACGATGATTGCTCCACGGGATGGGTGCAACGTGCGGAGGTCGGCAGCATCGTCCTGACCGCCGCGCGGCCGTTTGCGACGGATGCGGCGCCGCAGGCGGCGTGGTTCACGGTCACGGCGTCGGGCGGGCCGGTGACGGTGACGGGGGCCGCGTTCTCCCCGGACGGGGCACGGAAGCTGAAGCTGACGCTGAGCCGCGACATCGCGCCGGGCGAGACGGTGACGGTGAGCTACACCCGGCCGCCGCGCGAGCGCGGCCTGTGGGACGTCGGCGGCAACCAGCTTGCGGACATCGTGGACCTGCCGGTGGAGAACGATGCGCCGGTGTCGCTGACCGCACCGGCGGCGCCGACGGTGGCGAAGGAGTCCGATACCAGCGTGACGGTGAGCTGGACGGCGCCGGACGCGGCGGCGGTCACGGGCTACGGCGTGCGGTACCGGCGCCGGGGCGCGGCGGACTGGACGAGCCACGCCCACACGGGCACGGGCACGTCGGCCACGATCTCGGGCCTCGCGGCCGGCCGCAGCCATGAGGCGCAGGTGCGGGCGAAGAGCGCCGGGGGCGCCGGCCCCTGGTCGGACTCGGGCTGGGGCCACACGGGGCCGGCCCGGCTGGAGAGCGCCGCGACGGAGGAGGCGGGGCGCGGCCTGATACTCGCGTTCACGAAGGAGATCCTGACCGCGGGTCCCCACACTGACTACACAGTGGTGGTCGACGGCGAGCGCCGGACCACGCGAAGCGCCTTCTGGGAAGACAACACGGTGGGCCTGGTGCTGGCGGAGCCGGTGCGGTGGGGCGAGACCGTCACGGTGGCCTACGCGAAGCCTTCCGGCGGCACGATCCTGCATGACGCGGACAATCTGGCCATCGAGAGCTTCGGCCCCGAGACGGTGACCAACACCCTGCCGCCTAACCAGCCCGCCACGGGCGCGCCGGCGATCGCGGGCGCGGCGCGGGTGGGCGAGACGCTGACCGCGTCGACGGCGGGCATCGAGGACGCGGACGGGCTGAGCGGCGCGGCGTTCGCCTTCCAGTGGCTGTCGGGCGAGGCGGACGTCGCCGGCGCGACGGACGCGAGCTACACGCTCGCGGACTCGGACGTGGGGGCGGCGATCAGGGTGCGGGTGACGTTCACCGACGACGCGGGCAACGAGGAGACGGTGACCAGCGCCCCGACGGGGCGCGTGGAGGCGCGGCCGCTGACGGCCGAGTTTCAGGGGATGCCGGCCGAGCACGACGGCAGCCGCCTGTTCTCGTTCGAGCTGGTGTTCAGCGAGAACTTCCCGGGGCGGTTCCCGTACACGACGCTCAGGGACAGCGCGTTCACGGTGACGGGCGGCAGCGTGCGCGCCGCGGAGCGCGTCGTCAAGAGCGAGAACCGGCGCTGGAAGATCGGCGTGCGCCCGTCGTCGAACGACGACGTGACGATCACGCTGCCGGCGGGGTCGGTGTCTACCGAGTCGGGCCGGCCGCTGTCGAACAGCCCGTCGGCGCGGGTGATCGGCCCGGTGGGCGTCTCGGTGGCCGATGCGCGGGTGGAGGAGGGCGCCGGCGCGGTGCTGGCCTTCGCGGTCACGCTGAGCCGGGCGGCGACGAGCGCGCTCACGGTGGACTACGCCACGTCGGACGGCAGCGCGCGGGCGGGCGAGGACTACACGGCGGCGAGCGGGACGCTCTCGTTCCAGGCGGGCGACTCGTCGGGGACCATCGAGGTGGCGGTGCTCGACGACGCCCACGACGAGGGCGAGGAGACGCTGACGCTGACGTTGTCGAACGCGTCGGGGGCCGTGGTGACCGACGGCGAGGCGACGGGCACGATCGAGAACGCGGACCTGATGCCGGCGGCGCTGCTGGCGCGCATCGGGCGGGCGACGGCCGAGCAGGTGGTCGAGCACGTCGAGGAGCGGATGGCGGCGCCGCGGCGGCGGGGCTTCAGGGCGCGCTTCGCCGGGCGTGAGTTCCAGCCGGGCATGGAGCGGGAGTTCGCGCTCGGCTTCCTGTCGTCGTTCGCGCCGATGGGCATGGGGCAGGCGGGTGCGGCCCCGATGCACGGCGACGCGACGGGTGCGGCCCCGATGGCGATGGGCTCGCACGCGGCCGGGCCGGGCGCCTTCGGCGCGGGCACGGCCGGCATGGGCGGCATGGGCGGCGGCGCGATGAGCGTGACCGGCATGGGCGGCATGGCGGGCGCGATGGGCATGGCGGGCCAGCAGGCGCCAACGGCCGGCACGGCGGCGATGGCCGGCCACGGACCGGGGGGCGCCGCGCAGGGCGGCGGCCTGTTCGGGGCGATGGGCCTGGGCGGCGGCCTGTTCTCCGACTCCGAGTTCGAGCTGAACCGCGAGAGCCGCGGCGGCATCCTCTCGTTCTGGAGCCGCAGCTCGCGGTCTCACTTCAGCGGCATGGAGGACGCGCTGTCGCTCGACGGCGACGTGCGGACGACGATGGTGGGGGGCGACTACGCCCGCGGCCCGCTGACGGTGGGCCTGTCGGTCGGCCGCACCCTCGGCCTGGGCGGCTACCGCGGCCCGAGCGGCGGGCGGATGAGCACGTCGATGACCGGGTTCTACCCGTGGGTGGGCTACCAGGTCAACGAGAGGGTCTCGGTGTGGGGGGTGACCGGCTACGGCACCGGCGCGCTGAGCCTGACGCCGGACGGCCAATCGGCGCTCGAGACGGGCGTGTCGATGGCGATGTCGGCGGTGGGGACGCGGGGCGAGCTGGTCGGCTCGCGGGCCACCGGCGGGTTCGCGCTGGCGTTCAAGGCGGACGCGCTGTGGGTGGGCGCGGCCAGCGACCTGCTCGACGGCGCGGCCGGCCGGCTGAACGCCTCCGAGGCCGGTGTGACGCGGGTGCGCACGGCGCTGGAGGGCTCGCGGGGCTTCACCCTCGGCGGCCGGCTGTCGCTGACGCCGAGCGTCGAGGTGGGCCTGCGTCGGGACGGCGGCGACGCCGAGACGGGCGCGGGCATGGACGTCGGCGGCGGGCTCGCCTTCAGCGACAGGGTCACGGGGCTGTCGCTCGACGTGCGGGTGCGGACGCTGGTGGTGCACCAGGCCGACGGGTTCTCCGAGCGGGGGATGTCGCTGTCGCTGGGATGGGACCCGACGCCGTCGAGCCCGCTGGGGCTGACCGCGAAGGTCGCCCCGTCGTGGGGCGGGCAGGCGCGGGGCGGGGCCGAGGCGCTGTGGGGCAACCAGATGGCCTACGGCATGGGCTCGCGCCAGATGTACGGCTCCGGCGAGCGTGTCGACGCCGAGGTGGGCTACGGGCTGCCGGTGGGCGCCCGGCTCGTGGGGACGCCGCGCGTCGGGTTGACGACCTCGCCCTACGGCCGGGACTACCGGTTCGGCTACGGCCTCGGGGTGCTGGAGCAGGGAAAGGTGAGCTTCGAGCTGACCGCCGAGGCGCAGCGCCGGGAGAGCGCGACGGCAGGCGAGGTCAGCAACGGGGTCATGGGCCGGGCCACGCTCGGCTGGTAGACCGCGCTCCAGGGTGAACCGGGGCGCTGTGCGCAAGCCTGCATGGGTGGCTTCGAGTACCTGGCGGACGGGCACCACGTCGATGACGCGGGGAACCTGATCGCCTGTACGTACGTCGACTTCCGGAACCGGGGTGCGGACGGCGGTTCAACCATCCGGCGTCGAAGACGGTTCCGCACGGCGCGGATCAAGGGTCTGCGGGGCTGCCGAACGACTACGGCGACGTCATGCCCGGGGCCGGGCCGGGATGAGGCGGGACACGGCTGGGGCCCTCCAGCGGTTCGCGGAACCGCTGCCGGTCACGGGGGTCGAGACGCCGCGCGAGCAACGCGCGCGGGTCGAGGCGCTGGTCGGCCGATTCCGTCGGCGCCGTCGGTCCGTGCCCTGCGCGACAGGGCGGACATGGAAACGCAACCTTCTGCCGGACACGGACCGGCCTTCCTGCCGGGAGCCGTCCAAACGGTCTCCCTGCCGCCTGACGAACGTCGCGCGAAGGGGCGTCCTCGCCGCCGGCCTGGAACCTGCTGACGAGGTCGATCGGCCCCTCGAGCCGCCGGCTCGTCGAGAGCGCGGCGGGCGCAGTCTCGGTGAGGCAGTTCCTTGAGAGCTGGGGGTGTCGCGTCCGGTTGCGGCCGACTGCCGGCCAGGCCGGCGGCCGACTGCCCTGCACCCCGCCCCGGGGCGCTCCCGCTCCATTCCCTGGTCCGTCAAGACAACCGGCAAGGGCGTGCGCGAGGGCTGCGTCATCTCGTGCGCGCTCTCCGCCGCGGCCGTGTCGGAGGCGGCCGGCTCGCGGTCGAATCTGCATGCATCTACGCACCGCGCAGAGAAGTGACTACCGCTTGTACCACAGACCGGGACTCTCGTTTGGGGAACCTGCTACAACGGCCGTCAGTGCCGGATTCGGCAGCCCGCCGGCCCGGATGCCGGCGCGTCGTGACGACGGAGGGACCCAGCGATGGCGCAGCTCTTGACGGTCCGGGCGGTAGCGGCCCAGCTCGCGGTTTCCCGGTCGAGCGTCTACAAGATGCTCGAGCGCGGCGTGTTCCCGCAAGCACCGGTTCGACTCCCCAACGGCAGCCCCCGCTGGCCGCAGGAGGTGGTCGACGAGTGGGTCGAAGCGCACAGGTGCGACGGCGAGCGCGGCGGACACTGCCGCGTCCTGGCGGCGGGAGAGGCCGGGCGGTGGGGCAGCTCCCGGGCGGCCGGGACGTAGCGATCCGGCGGTCGGTCTCCCGGCCAACCGCCGGGAAGATGCTCGACCGCGGCGCGTTCCCGCGGCTCCCGGAGACGGGAGCGGTCAACCAGTTGCCTGCAAGCGTGACGGCAACGGCGACACGGCGGTCCGGTGCTCCAGGCGTCGGGCGCGGCGCCGACGCTCTTCGCGGGAAGTCCCCCGAGTGGCGAAGGAGTGACGCATGGATGATCCGAACGACGCGCTGCACGACCCTGATCCCGCGGCCGACAAGCGAAGATGCTATACGGTCAGACGCTCGGTCGCGTTGTCGGCCTACTGGTACGAGCGCGTGCGGCAGGTCGCGACCACGACCAACCTCAAGCCGGGCGTGATCCTGCGCAACGCCATCAAGCTGGGACTGGTCCAGCTCGAGAAGCGAGCGCGGCCCGAGGGAAAGAGGACCCCGTAGGGCGGCCTGGACCGCGGGCCCCCCGCGGCCGCCGGGCCCCGCGCCGGGACTCCCCTGGCGCCGCCGCCCGCGTCCGGCGGCTCGCCGGGACCGGGAGCCGGAAAGCGCGCGGGGAGCGACGGCGCGACCCGGGCCGCGGTCGGGGCCGCATGGTCGAAGGACTGTGGCGCCGGCCGGGGCCGCGCGCCTGGCGGCTTCCGTCTTCCGACCTCGCGGCCCACCCCCGGCGCCGC
This sequence comes from Vicinamibacterales bacterium, assembly GCA_965222265.1. Classification (GTDB taxonomy): domain Bacteria; phylum Acidobacteriota; class Vicinamibacteria; order Vicinamibacterales; family UBA8438; genus JAAXGX01. The sequence continues at coordinate 250,185 of CBDCTP010000003.1, read as the reverse complement.
GCGCGGGCGGCGAGCGGTCTCCGGTTTCCGACTTCGACAGCCGAGGCGGGCAGTGCGGCGCGTGGGCCATGCCTTCGAGATTGACCGCCCCCTCCCCGCGGCGGTCCGCGCGCCCTGGCGTCTCGGCGAGACCCGGAGGGACATGGACCCGGTTGTCCGATGTCCTCGCTGATCCGCCGCCCGAGCCGGGTCCCGGCGGCCCGCCCGCTCGACGCGAAGCGCCGCTCCCCGCGCCGCGGGCCGGCCGCTGGACCCGCGACGATCAGATCGACAGCCTGATTCGGGTGGCCGACAGCCGGCCCGACGTCGGGTTCATGGTCCGCCTGCTGGCGCTCTGCACGCTGCCCCGGACCGATCCCGGCACGCTCACCCACTACGTCCGGCGGAACGGCCGGTACGCGCTGGTGGTGATCGCGGGCGGCCCGGAGCCGCGGCTGCCCTTCGGCGTGCTGCCGAGGCTGGTTCTCGCGTGGATCTGCACCGAGGCGGTGAGGACCCGCTCGAGGCGTCTCGTCCTGGGCCGCTCGCTGGCGGAGTTCATGCGGCGGCTCGGCGTGCAGTCGAGCGACAGCGCGGGCCGGTACGGGATCCGCACGCGTCTGCGCGAGCAGATGACGCGGTTGTTCCGTGCGTCGATCGAGCTGACCGAGGACCTGCCGAACGGCGTACACACCGTCGCGGACCGCATCACGACCGACATGCGGCTGTGGTGGAACCCGCGGCGCTTCGACGAGCCGGTCTCGTGGGACAGCGCGATCGTGCTCGGCCACGACCTGTTCAACGAGATCCTGGCCGCGCCCGTTCCGATCGACCTGCACGTTGTCCGGGAACTGAAGCGCAGCTCCCTCGGTCTCGACCTGTACCTGTGGCTGACCTACCGCCTGTTCCGCCTCGATCGCCCGCTCCGGCTCACCTGGCGGCAGGTGTACCGGCAGTTCGCGCTCCGCCCGGAGCCGGACAGCCGCCAGTCCGTCAAGGACTTCCGCAAGGACGCGCTGCGCGAGCTCGTCAAGATCAGGATCGCCTGGCCTCAGCTGTCGTACTCGACGCCGAAGGGGTGTCTCGTCCTGCGCCCGTCGCCTCCGCGCGTCTCGCCGGCGATTTCCACACAGGCCCTGTGAATCCCGGGAGTTTTCCCCGCATAAACGCCCCCCCGCCGCGGCGGCCGGCGCCCGCATAAACGCCCCCCCACGGCGCACTGGAGCCCGCATAAACGCCCCCCCGTACGTACAAGTAGTTAGAGCTTCAAGTAGTTAAAGACCGTACAAGTAGTTGCCGCCTCGCGCTGTGGATAGGCGTTCTCGCGGCCGTGGGATCGGCGCCGGTGGTCGCGGTGTGCGGGCGGATGCACAGGGGGAGGGGGCGATCCTGCCTGTTCCCTTCGGCACGTCGCGTCCCCGGACCGCGGCGGGACCGCGCGTCCGGATCAGCGTCCCCGGGGCTCGCCGCGCTGTGCGCCGGCGGGAGGGCGTCGCCGGTCTCCGGCCGGCTGTCGGCCTATCCCGGGCCGTCGGGCGTGTCCGCGGCAGGCCGGCTCCGTTCGCACGCCGCGTGGGCCGCGGCCCGCAGCGGCTCCATGAATGCTCCGGGGTCGGCGACGGTGCGGATCTCGCGCGAGGCGATGCCGCCGGCGTCGAGGTGCTTCTGGAGGAAGCGGCGCTCCTCGCCCCAGTGGTACAGCCGCCCGTCGGCCGTCTGCATGACGGAGAGGTGGGCCGGCCCTTCTGGCTGGTGGAAGCAGATGAGCTCGAGCCGGTCGACGCCCGGCAGGGGCCACTCGTAGGCGCCCGGGAGGCGCGCATGCAGCGGGACCGTCGCGGGGGTGAGGGAGTACGTGTCGGCGTCGAGTACGCGCCAGGGCGACGGTTGCGCCGGCGGCGCAGGTTCCGCCGGCTCGGCCCCGGCGAGGCCGGGGTCGGCCGCGATGGCGTCCTGGCCGTCTCGGGGCGGCGGCGCCTGGACAGCGGGCCCGCCCGGCGCCGGACGCGGGTCCGGGGTGCCCCTCGGCGGCGCCGTCGCGGGCGGCGCCGGGGGCGGGGGTACCCTCGCGCTGCGTTCGGGGGCGGGGGCCTGGGCGAGCCACGTCAGGGCCGCTCCGGTTGCGGCGACCAGGATCACGATCACGGCGCCTTGCGTCAGCTTGGGGGCGTTTGACCGCGGCATCTGTCAGGTCTCCTTCTGCTGCTCGACGTAGGCGCTGAGCGCCTCGACCACCATGTCCTGCAGGCTGATCTCCTTGTCGACGCTGAGCCGCCGGAGCGTCTTGTGGACGTCGGCCGGCAGCCGCGCGCTCAGGTACTTCCAGTTGCGGCCGTCGGTAGCGGCCGGCGCCGCTGGCGTTTCGGCGGCCTCGGTCTCGCCGGCCGGGTCGGGCGGCGCCGGGCGCTGGCCGCCGACCACGCGCCGGTGCGTCTGCGACCAGGCGCTGGCGAGCCCGGTGCGCCGGCTGGGCGTGGGCGTCATGCCGCCTGCCCCTTTCTGGAGGCCGGGATGATGCCGGCGCCCTGCAGCCATCCGAAGAGGGCACGGAGCTCGTTGGCGGCCTTCCCGGCGGGCTCGTGCTCGGCCGCGCAGCGCCCCAGGTTGAAGCTGTTGACGTGCGCCACGCGCCGGTGCAGCATGACCGGCGCCACCGCCGCGGCGGCGTCCTCGATGACGGTCCGCGCGTCGTCGGTGCTGGGGTGGTTGACGAGCGCGAGGTTGAGCACGATGGTCGCCGGTGCCTTTGCGACCTCCGCGATGTCGATCGTCCTCGTGATGGCGGCAAGGTCGGGGAAGCTGGGCTGGAGCGGTATGAGGATGTGGTCGCTCAGCCGGGCGACGGTCACGGCGTCGGCGCCCGAGTGCGGCGCGGTGTCGGTCACGATCAGCTCGGCTCCGTCCCGTCCGAGGGCGTCGACGAGCGCCTGCATCCGGCTGCTCGGCGTGGCGAAGACGGGCGGGTCCTCCTCGCCGTTGGCCCTCCGGAGGTCGTGCCACTTCGCCGCCGAGGCCTGGGGATCGAGGTCGAGGACGGCGGTGGCGGTCCCGGCCCGGAAGGCCAGCGCCGCGAGGGCGCACGACAGCGTCGTCTTCCCGGTGCCGCCCTTCTGCGAGAGCACGCTCACGACGCGGGGCCGCGGGGCATCCGGACGTTGCGTTCGCGGTGCGGTGCGGATGTCTGTCATCGGGTGCTCCAGTGCGTGTGCGTCACTTGACGTGCGCGTCACTTGACGTAACCGTGGTTTGACCTAACCGTCAGTTGACGTGTCCCTCACTTGACGTGCGCGTCGGTTGACGTGTCCGTCGTTTGACGCGTGCGCGCGTTGCCGCAATGCGGGTCTTCCCGCTGTCGAGGGTGTTGCCGCGTTGCGCGCATGCGTCAGTATCGTGTCTCCCAAGCTGCAGTGGCTCGGTGCGTACATCAAACGGGCATCGATTCGACGCGTCGTTGCGGCGTGGCGGATCGTCGCCGCCGGCCCGGCGTCCCTGGTCCTGGCGGGCCTTGCGGCCCGACGCGGCCGCAAAGCGCGGCGCGAGGGGACCCGAAGCGCCGACGCCGCCCGCGCGGCCGCCGATCGACGCGCCGCTGTGGAGGTTTTCTGCCGCGGCCGGCCTCCTGGCCGGTGCCCGGTTCGTGTGCGCGCCGCGGCGCGTCGAGCCTTCCCGCAGGGAAGAATGCACCCTGAGCGACCCCGGTCGGTTCGGGAGTGAGGCTCATCGGCCCGCGCAGTTTGCGGGCCGGGAGTCTTACGGCCCGGACCGGGGTCGCTCAGGGTAATTCAGACCAGTCTCGGGGCTTGCCCCCAGGGACTTGGTGTTTCGCGGTATGCGCTTGTCGGAAAGGGACTTATGGCTCGTGGCTCCCGAGGGTTTGGAGGTCCGGGATCCGGCGGGTCTCGATTCTCGGGGTGTTCCTGTCCCGGGGTCATAGAGGCCCCCGGGGTCATAGAGGCCCCGGGGACCGCGCGGGTCGTTTGGCGGGCTCGGCTGGGGATAATGGCTGGAGGCGGTCCGGGAGAGGCGCGGGTTTCGCGCGCGTGGACTCGGGGCGGGCCGCCGGCGGTGGCGCGTGGGGTGCGGCGCGCTCCCGGTCATGTCCCTGGCCGGCGCGTGGCACAGGGGAGCGGATCCTCGCGGCCGTGTCGGCGGCAGCGTTTCTCGCAAGGCCCGGGCCGGGACCGGGCCGGGCGGCTGGAGGCTCGATGGAGGCGAGAGCGGAGAGTAGTCCGGTTGCGGCGCCGCTTCGCGCGCGCCTGCTGGCGGCCGGGGCCGACTTCATCGTGGTGACCGCGATCGGGCTCGCGGTCGACGAGGCGCTGCGCGTGGTGCTGGCGGAGGGCATCGGCCTGGGGCCTCCCCCGGGGCTCTACCCCGCGTCGGTGTTCATCGGCGGCTGGGCCTACTTCGTGTTCGGCGAGACCCGGTTCGGCGGGAGGACCGTGGGGAAGATGGGCGCGGGCCTCCGGGTCGCCGGCTCCGGCGACGCGCTGTGGTGCTCGGTCCGCTACGTCGCGAAGGTCCTCCAACTGCTGCTCGGGCGCGGGCTCCTGTTCGGCGTGGTGCTGCTCGACGAGCGCCGGCGCGCGCTCCACGACCACCTCGCCGGCACGGTGGTGGTCGTCGATCCGCAGCCCTCGACATTCCGTCCTCCTTCCTCCTGATCCGCGCGCTCGGTGCGCGGACTTCCGGCCCGCGTCACATGTGACTACCGCTTGGGGTACAACCGCCCCTCTCCGGTCTCCGCTCGCCGTATAACCGGTTCGTGTGCTGGAACCGGAACGCTCCGCCGCCGGAATCGCTCGGTCGGCCGCCCCAGATCGCGCTGCGCGCCGCGGGCGGGCCGGGAGAGAGCGGTGAGCGATTCTCCGCTCCTGTCGGGCCGTGCGGCCGGGCACCGCGCGGCCGTCGATTGGTTCTCGGAGTTGTTCAGCCCCGGCGAGTGCGTCACGGTCATCCTGCGCCAGCGTCCGGGCCCGGGGGTCAGGCAGCTCTCCCGGCTCGCCGGCTACTGGTGCCATCCCTCCGGCCAGCGGCTGCTCCGCGCCGCGAACGAGGCGGGCAGCGATGTGTTCTGCGGCGTCAATCCCACGGTGCGCGGCTCGAGCCGCGCGGTGTCGGAGGTCCGGCGCCTGCAAGTCGACTTCGACACGGACGGCGATGGGCGCGTCGGCCGGCTGATGCGGGACGTGCGTTCGGAGCGCGTGCCGATGCCGGCCGCGGTGGTGCGCTCGTCGGTCGGCCGGTGGCAGGTCCTCTGGCATGTCGATCCCGCGGCGTGGACGGTGGCCGGGGCCGAGGAGGCCAACCGGCGGCTCGCCGCGGCTTACGAGGGGGACCCGGCGGTCGTGGACGTTACGCGCGTCATGCGCGTGCCGGGCTTCACCAACTGCAAGCCGGGCCGCGGCGGCGTGCGCGTCGCGCGGGTTCCCCGCTCGGCGTACGACCCGCAGGGCGTGGGCTCGCAGTGGTGGGAGCCCAGGGCGTTCCGTCAGGTGGTGCCCGCGCGCTTCGCGCCGCTGGCGGCCACGGTCCCGAAGCCCGCGCCGCCCGCTGCGCCCGCGCGCTACATCGGGGGCCGGCGCCAGCCGGCGTCGCAGTCCGAGGCGGACTGGCACGGCGTGGTCGATGCGCTCCGCTCGGGGGAGTCGCCGGACCTTCTCGTCCAGCAGCTCGCCGAGTTCCGGGGGGACAAGGCGAACCCGCGCGACTACGCCGAGCGCACCGTCGTTCGCGCGTGCCGGTCGCTCGGCGTGCGGGAACCGGATACCGAGTACGGCCGCAGTCACCCGGCGCGGCCGGTTTCGCCGGGCCGCTAGCCGGCGCGGCGTGCGGGAGGGCAGCTCGATGAAGCAGCAGAAGTTGAAGCGTCACGGCGTGGTCGAGCTTGCGCTGGTGCCGGAGACGCGCGAGGAGTACGAGGCGGCGATGCAGTCGAGGGCGCGGACCGTCGTGCTCACGATGGGCCAGATCCGGGAGTGGAACCTCTCGGTCGACGTCGTGGTGATGTCGGAGGCCAGCGCCGCGCACGCCATCTTCGGCACCGATCGCGACTTCTACGAGACCGTGCTCGAGGAGGACGCCGGCGAGAGCCCGCCCGAGGATGAGCTCGAGCTCGACGGCGAGGAGCCGGCCGGCGCGCCGCCGCGGGAGCCCGTGGGCGCGGCCGCCGCAGCGGAGTAGGTCCCGATGGCAAGGCGCGGGCGATTTCGTCAGGCGGTCGGTCCCGGCGGGCTCAGGACCCAGCGGTACCCGGAGTCCGCGCCCGGAAACCGCGGCGAGACGACCGATCGCCTGGAGGCGCGGCGGGAAGCGGACTCGGACTGGCTCGATGCCTGCGATCAGGTGGACGCGCAGATCGATCCCGACGACGAGGCGCTGCCGCAGCGGCGGCGTCTGCGGACGCACGGCGATCTCGTCTACGAGGTCGCGCTGTCGATCGAGATCGCCCGGAAGCTGGAAGGGCGGGCGGGCCTGCTGCGGCGGTCGCACCCGTCGATCTGGGTCGCGGACAGCCGCCTGTTCGGCTTCCGGGACCCGCTGCCGGAACGCCGGGCCAGGGCCATTGAGGCCGATGGCGCCCTCCGGACGCACCGGCTCCGGGACGCCCTGCAGGACCTGCCCCGCGTCGGCCTGGACGCGGTCGCGCGGATCGTCGAGGAGGCGTGCGACCGCCGCGACCTGAGCGACGTGGGCGGGTTGACGGTGGCCGAGGCGCAGGCCGTGGGCCGCGTTCGTTACGGGCCTCCGCTGGACGTGGTGTTCACGGCGTCGCAGACCGATCCCGTGGTGCTCAGCGCCGCGGGGGCGCTCGTGCGGCAGGCGTCTTCTCGCTCTCGGCTGGGCGAACATCTCGACCGGGCGGCGCAGGCGGTCGCGCTGCGGCATGTCGATCAGTGCGTGCGCGATCCGTACCGCGCCGCGGCGGTCGAGCGGCGGTGGGCGGCCGAGCGCGAGGGCGTCGGTCTCGAGGCCCTCGATCCCGCCGGCGCGAACTTCGGCGCGTGGTTCGGACGCACCCGGGCGGTGGCGGAGGTCCACTACGCGGTGGGCCTCGATCCGGTCCGCGAGCCGTTGCCGCGGGCGGCGGTCGAGGCAGTCCTCGCCTGCGGCGGCTCGCTGCCGGCAGGCGTCCGGGCGGTGGGCGGCGCCGGCCGCGACTGCCACCGCGTCGCCCGCGCCGTGCAGGCGGGGTGCGCCGCCGTCCGGCGTCTGGACGAGTGGATGACGGCCGACCCCCGGACGGTTGCAGGGGTGATGGCTCCCATCCTGGCGCGCGCCGGGGCGTCGTGGCCGCTGGCGGACCGCGCCGCGGTGCTCGAGCGGCACCCGATCGCGGAGGCGCCGGCGGAGGCGCCGGCGCGCCCGAGCGCGCCGACCGCGGAGCCGCCGCCCCCGGTCGCGGACCTGTACCTGGAAGGCCGCCCGCTTGCGGGCGCCCGCTGGCCCGCTGGCGGGCCGGAGCGCCTGCCGCTTCCCGCCGCGGAGGCCCTGGCCGTGCACGTGTGGCGCCGTCGGGCCGGCGTGGAAGCCGACGTCGTGCTCGATGAGGCGGAGGCCGTTCACCTCGGCGGCGCCGTCGGGCCGGGGGTGCGGGGCGTCGTGGTCCCGGCCCGGCGCGGCGGCGAGGAGCGTTCGCTGTATCCGGCGGAGGCGGTCGGGGTCTCGGCGGCGCGCGGGGACTATGGCCTGGCGTCGGTCGACCAGGCCGTGGTCGGGCTGGGCCTGCGCGTCGCCGTCCATCCCTCGCCGGCCTCCGCCTACCGGCTTTCCGAGGACCTGCTCGCGGTCCCCGAGGACCGATCGGCGCCCGCGGCCTACGCGTCCGCGGTGGCGCTCGGGCTGGCCGCCGCGACGGGGCATCCGTCGCGCGAGGGCCGCCGGGACGCCGGCGCCCCGCGCGGGTCGCTGGGTTGGACGAGGGAGCAGCTCCGCTGCGATCTCGCGGCCGCGAAGATCGCCGGCGCCCTCGGGCTTCGCTACGAGCCGCCGCCTGGGCTGCCGCTGCCGGCGGAGGCGCGCGAGGTGTTCGTGCGCCACGGCGCGGACCTCTGCCGGGACGCGGACCGCATGTCGTCGATGGTGATCGCGCGCGGCCGGGGGGTCGAGCTGGAGGGCGGCTATCGCTCGGCCTGGCCCGCGGTCGGCGTGGACCACGCGCCGCCGGTAGTCCCGGTGCGGCCGGTCGCTCCGGAACGGTCGCGTTAGCGGCCATCGAAGCGGGGCGTTGCGCCCCGAGCCGCGAGAGCGGCGCCCTCGGTCGGTCGTTACCCGAATGGGGACTTGTGAGGAAGGAGATTCGAGATGCCCGGCGGAAACCAGCAGTTTCGTGAGCAGCGGCAGGCGAGGTCGGAAGCGCGCCTCGTGGATGCGCTGCAGCAGATTCCCGACGACATCGCGGCCGGGGAGTCGTACCACCAGGTCGCGTCCCTCGAGAGCGGACCGATCCGGACCCGCAGCTCGAAGGCGCCCGTGAGCGAAGGCCCGCTGTGGAACAACGACGGGAACGCCTTCGGTCCGAAGGTCGCCGCCATCCTCCACTCGCAGATGCAGGCGAGGGGCATGGCGGGCGCCGAGCTGGTGCACCCGCAGGAGCTGAGCGCGATGGGCCACCACAAGCTCGAGGACAAGCGCATGGACGCGCCGCTGGTGGCGGTCCGGGCGGGCTCTGTCGGCCTGTCCACCGAGCCCGAGGTGGTGTCCGGCGTGGTGGTCCGGCCGTCGGCCTCGTACGACCTGCTGCACGTGGCTTCGCAGACGAGTCTCAGGGCGATCCCCAAGCGGCTCATGGACGGGCGGAACAAGGACGAGCGCGAGACGATCGGCAGCACCCTCGAGGCGCTGGTGGCGCGGTCCGGCGTGCAGCTCAAGACGCACGGGGGCGAGCGGATCTCGATCGCCGCGGGCTCGAGCGGCCCGCAGGTCGCGCATCCGTCGCGGGAGCGCTTCGGCAGCATGGCGGAGTACGCGACGTCGGTGATGCGCGCCGTGTCGACGGCCGCCGCGCGCTCTCCCCAGCTCAGCCGGCGCGTTCAGGACGAGGAGATGGGGCGCCGCGCGGTCGCTACGACGCGCCGCCGGGAGCGCCGGCAGATTCCGGCCGGCGGCGCCCGGTACGCGGAGGTGCAGGCCGAGGCGGCGGCGCAGGTGGCGAACCGGGGGATCAGGGCGATCGCCGCCAGGGAGAACGTGTATCCGGCGACCGACCAGCCGCGGGACGAGGCGCACTTCGACGCGGAGACGCGCACGCTGTATCCCGCTAGGAAGCCCGCCCGCGAGCCGGGCAGGCCCGACACGCGGGACCGGCAGTTCAGCGAGAAGATGCTGATGGACCTCGCGGCCGCGGTCGGGACGCCGGCCGAGCGCAAGGCGGCCGAGGCCGGCCGTGCCCTCGAGGTGGCGCGGCTCGCCGGGGTCCAGGTGCCGGGCCTCAACCCGGCGCCGGATGGCCTGAGCGCCTCGCAGGAGAAGGCGCGGACGTCGATGGTCGGCGACCTCGCCGCGCGCGCGACCCTCGAGCGGCTGGGCATCGAGTACGCCCCGGCGCCGCCGGGCGAGCAGGCGCGGAAGGACCAGGCGGCGTACGCCCGGACGCCCGGCGCGCTGGACCAGGCGTGGCGGGAGGCGGCGTCCGTGCGGGCGCACCTGGTCTCGCGGGACTGGGAGCACGAGCGGACGCCGGAGATGCTCGAGCACTCGGCCGCCTCGACCTTCGAGCCGCCGGTGCGCGCCCGCGCGCCGAAGGCGCAGGAGCGCGGCGGCCCCGAGCAGGCCGCGCCCGACGCCCCGCAGGCTCCGCAGGCGGGACCTGCGGCCGGCGCGCCGGCCGGCGGCGGAGACAAGGCGGTGGAGCCGCCTCGGTAGACGGTTGCTCGTTGAGGGACGGGGCCGGGGCGCCGCGATGTTCGGCCCTGGCCGCGTTCGTGAGGATGGACGCAGATCTCCAGGCGGTCCTCGATCGCGTCGCCCTGGATGTGGAGGCGGGCGTGTCGTATCACCAGTCCGGCGGGGAGGCCTTGCGTGCGCGGTCCGCGTCGCGCAAGGGCGGCCCCGACACCGTCCGGGCGTACCGGCCCTACAACGCCGTGGTCCTGCACGCGCAGCTCGTCGAGCGCGGGCTGCCGTCGGGCTCGGGGGAGTTCGTCACCGAGCACCAGTGCGGGAAGCTCGGCGGGGACGTGCTGCCGGCCGCCTCGCCCTACGAGGAGCGCTTCCTGCTCGAGAGCGGCGATAGGCGCGGGATCGCGGTCGGGATCGCCGGCACGCCGTCCGTCGTCCTGCGCCCCGGGGCCTACCGGGTCCTGCATTCCCAGACGCAGACGACCCTCCCGCCGTCCCCCGATCCCCGCGTGCTCGGCGGCCGGGACCGCGAGATCGCGGCGCGCGAGGTGGTCCGGCAGGTGCTGGCGGGCGCCGGCGCCCGCCTGGAGCCGGGCGACCGCGTGGAGTGGGGTCGCGACGCGGAGGGTTTCGTCGTGTGCCACCCGCGCCAGTCGGGGTTCCCCTCTCCCGGCGCCTGGGCCTCGTCCGTGGTGTCGGCGGTCGCCGCGGCGGTGTCCGACGACGCGGCGCTCCACGACGCGGTCCGCGTCGGACGCTTCGGCGGCGACGCGCTGCGCCAGCACAACGCCCGCGCGCGGCGCGCGAGATCGGGCGCCCAGGTCGAGGCGGGGACCGCGGACGCGGACGGCGTGCGCGCCGCCGCCCTGGCGGCGCTCTACGCGCGCGCGACGGGCGGCCTCGCCCGGCGGGAGGGCGTCCGCGTGGACTGGGAGCATCCGGCCGGCGAGCCGTCGTTCGACGCCGCGCGGCGCTCGCTGCGGCCGAAGGCCCCGCGGCTGTTCAAGGGCCACGGCCCCCGGCAGTGGGAGGCGTTCCAGCAGGCGGCGCTGGTCGGGTTGTGCCTGGCTGTCGGGGCTCCCGAGGAGCGCCGGGCGGCCGAGGCCGCCGGCGCCGTCGACCCCGCCGCCGGCCTGCGTCTGGTCGAGGCGGTCGCCGGCGAGCTGCCGGGGCTCGACCGCCGCGTCCCGCTCGGGCGCGACGAGGCCGCGGCCCGCGCCGCCCTCGTCGGGGCGTTGACGGCGCGGTCCGTGGTCGAGGCCGCGGGCGTGCCGTACGTGCCGCTGCCGTCGAGCGAGGAGATCGACGCGCATCAGGCAGCGGCCCTCCGGACCGAGGGTCTGAGGAGCGTCTGCGCCGACGCGTCGAACATCTCGGCGTGGGTCCTCGGCCCGGGCCGCTCGCGCGAGCGCCTGGCCGATCCGGAGCCGGCGGCGGGACTGCCGGAGGCTCGTGATTCCGCACGGCCGTCGCCGGCCGTCCAGCAGGAGCTGTCGTGGTGAATCCAGTGCCGTCTGCGGCATCGCCGAGCGCGCCTCGTTTGTGCGGCTGCCTCGCCGCCGCACAGAACGGGGCGTCGGCCGTCGGGGAACGGCTGGCGTCGGAGATCCGCCGCGGCGTCGCGGCGTTTCAGCGGGACGCCGACGGGTGGGGGGTCACGGCGGTCGTGGACCGGGCCCGGCCGGCGGCCTTCTCCTGCGATCAGGACCTCGTCCTCCGCCAGTCGATGGCCGACCGGGGCTGGTCGGTCCCGCAGTTCGTGGCGCGGCGGCCGCCGGGGGATTGCGCCGAGGGCGTGGAGCTGCCGCGGCACTCGGCCGTCGAGGCGCTGGGCGGGGCGGCCGCCGAGCCGCCGAGCCGGCGGGTGTGGCACGTCAGCTCGGCCGGCGTCGCGCCCCTGCCTCCCCCGCCGGGCGTCGGCCGCCCCGAGATGGCGGTCCGCATCGTGCGGGCGGTGGCGCGCTCGGCCGGCGTCGGGCTGGCCGAGGGCGGGTCGGTGTCGGTGGCCCCTTCGGTGTCGGGCCGGGGCCTTCGGTGCGTCGTTCCGTGCCCGCCGGAAGCGTCGCGGGACGGCGTCGAGTGGTCGTCGCGCGTGCTGCGCGCGCTGGTGGAGACGCTCGCGCGGTCGCGGGTCGTGAACCAGGTCGTGCAGCTCTTCGCGTTCGAGCGCTTCGTCGTGCGCGCGATGCGCCCGCGCGACGCCCGCGAGCGGCGCGACGGCGTCCTGGCGGAGGCGTACTGGGCGGTGGCCGGGAGCCTCGCCCGCGGGCAGTCGATCACCCTGGCTCCCGGCTGCGGCGAGAGGCTCATGTACGAGGCCCGCACGCGCACGCTGGTTGCCGCGGGCGGGGCGCCCGGCGTGCGGCGGTCTCTCGCGGCGCTGTTCCAGGTCGCCGAGGCGTCGGGCGATGGGCCGGCCTCGGCGGCGGCGGCCCGGCGGGACGTGGCGGCGCTTCTGCGCGCGTCCGGCGTTGGCGGTCCGGTGTCCCGTCCGGACCGCGTGGACGCGCGCGACTGGGAGGGCCGGGCGGCGCTCGTGGCCGCGATCGCCGCCAAGCGGGTGGCGGACCGGCTGGGCCTCCCGTATGTGGCCGGCCCCTTCTCGCCGGACTTCGCGGCGGCGGCGCTTCGCGTTCTGGAAGCCGAGGGGTGGCGGTCGGTGGCCGTCGAGGCGGGCAACCTGGCCGGGTGGCTGGTGGACTCGGGCCGGGGCCGCGCGCCGTGGCCGGCGGCGCTGGAGTAGGGGGGCGTGTTGCCGCTCGAGACGCTCATGCGGGCTGCCGAGGGCGGCAAGCGGGAGGCTGAGTTGGTTCGGGTTGATTTCCAGCAAGCGGGCCTGGCCGGGTGGCTGCGGGCCGCGATCGAGCGGCGGCTGGATCCTGTGCTCGTCGGCCGCGTCGTCCCGGCCGGGGCCTCCGCGGCGGCGAGCGGGGCGCTCGAGGCGTTCTATGCGCTGTGGGGGCGCTGGTTCCCGTCGGAGTACCGCCGGGTGCGGCGCGAGTGGGTGGTCCTGCAGGCGAGGTGGCGCGCCGATGCGCTCGTGGATCCGGCGGCGGCGGTTGGCCCCATCACGAGCCGCTTCTTCAGTGAGGGCCTCGTGGACGTCGCGTCCGTGGTGGTCCCGGCGGCGGCGGGAGGGTTCGAGGCGGGGCTCGAGCCGCTGGAGGCGGCGGCGGGCGACGGCGGCGCGACCGGGCGGGAGTCGGCGTCGGCGCCCGAAAGGGAGTCGGGTGGTGAGCCCGGCGTCGCCGAGGTCTCCGGCGACCGGGAGTCTTCCGGGCATGGCCCGGCGCCGCTCGTCGGCACCGGCCCCGTTCCCGCGCGGCTGCCGGACGGCACCGAGATCCTCGCGGACGCCGGCGGCCAGGCGTCGTCGGCGACCTGCGATCGGCTCGATCAGGCGGTTCGCGGCGGTGTGGCCGCCGTCGAGGAGGTCCGCGCGGCTTGGCTCGGCGGCTCCGGGGCGTGGTTCCGGTGGCCGGCCTCCGGGCGGTGGCAGGAGCGCTCACGGTGATGGATATGCATGTGGACAGGGCTGCCGCGCTGGCGCGGTCGGAGGACCGCCGGGGGCGCCGGGTGGTCGAGCTCGCGTCGCCGGACGGCCCCGGCCGGGACCGCTCGGCCCGCTGGGTCGGCCGGTTCCTCGACGTCAGCGAGCTCGGGGGCCGGCGCGAGCGCGCGCACTCGGGCCGCCGGGACCGCGACCGCCGGCAGTTGCCGCGCCGGTCGCAGGCCGATCGCGTGTGGGACGCGCTGGAGCTGCTCGGGGACTTCCGGGTGGTGTCCTATCGCGACGTCCAGCAGGAGTGCTTCGACGGGCACGCGTTCACGGCGGGCCGCGCCGTCCGCCACCTGCTGTCCGAGCGCCTCGTCGAGGTCCACGGCGTGCAGCCCGGGCGCGCGCGCCGGGGCCCGGGGGGCCGCGGCTTCAAGGTGCTGGCCCTCACGCCGGCGGGCGCCGCGCGCGTCCGCAAGCGCCGGCGCGCCCGGGGTTGCGACCGGCGGGTCTGGCAGGGCCTGGTCAAGCGGCGCGAGCTGGAGCACGACGCGGGCGTGTCGGAGCTGGTGCTCGACACCGTCGATCGCGTGAGGTCGCTGGGCGGGACCGTCGTCTCGATCCGCCTCGAGGCCGAGCTCAAGGGGGAGGTCGCGCGGTCGGTGTCGGCGGCGGCCAGGCGCGGGCAGGATCCCGCGGCGGCCAGGCGCCGCACGGCGCGCGCGCTCGGGGTGCCGGTCGACGAGGCGGGCGCCTGCTGCTTCCCCGACGCCCTCGTCGAGGTGCGCGACGCGGAGGGCGAGGCGTCCAGCCTGGCCCTCGAGCTCGTGACCGGCAGCTATTCCCGCCGGCAGGTGCAGCGAAAGATGCAGATGGGGATGGTCCTCGCGTCCTTCGGCGGGCGGCTCGCCGGGCTCTCGCGCTCGATCCTGTCGGGCGATGTCGGCGGCCGCGTGCGCCGGGCGTGGCGCCCGGGCACGGAGCTCGAGGAGCGGCTGTTCGACGTGATGAGGTGACGCCGCGATGGACCCGGGCCGCTTCTGCGTGGGCATGACCCTGGTGGTGATGGCGCTGACATGCGTGACAGTGATGGCCCAGCTCGACTACCTGGCGGAGTTCTGGATCGTCTTGCGGACGGACCACGCCGTGCGCCTCTCGGTGATGGCGGCGGCGTGGCTGACGACGGTCATAGCCGGCACCTACCAGTTGGCCCGGGTGCTCGTTCTCGGGGAGGTGGGCCAGCGCGTCGGCCTTCTCGAGCGCGCGATGAGGCGCGGCCAGGGGGGCGACCCCGAGCTGCGCGACGCTCTCGACCGGGAGGAGACCGGTCAATACCCCGGTTGAGCCGGAAGGAGGAAGCCATGTCGTTCGCAGGTAGGGTCGTCCGTCGCGCGTCGGGCTGGTTGTCGCGCCGCGGCGGGCTCGTGCTCCGGGTCCTCTTCGTCTGCGTGCTGCTCGCGCTCGCCGAGCAGGGGCTCGGGGCGGCCGCGGCCGATCCGTGGTCGATGGCCGCCAGCCAGCTCTGCACGCTGTTCACGGGCATCGTCGGCCGCGGGCTCGCCGTGGTCGCGGTGATCGCCGGCGGGCTGGCGTATGCGTTCGGCGAGGGCGGGAGCAAGAGCGCCATCGCCGGCCTCGTGTTCGGGGCCGGCATGGTCCTGCTCGCACCCCAGTTTCTCGTCTTCTTCTTCGGCGGGACCGCCATCACCTGCTGACCGGCACGGGAGGCCGCCATGCGCATGGTTCGCGGAGAGGGGATCTGCAACGAGTACGGCGCGCTCAACGAGCCGCTCAAGATTCTCGGCGTGGAGCGCAGCTTGTTCTTTCTCAGCCTGGTCTTCGCCCTGGTCCTGTTCATCGCCATGGATGCGCTTCTGCTCGGGGTCGTGGGGTTCTTGCTGTTCTGGCTCGCGGGGCGCGTGACCACGGCCTACGACGACCGGTTCGTGGCGGTGGTCCGGGAGACGTTGCGGAACCCCGGCGGCTGGTACGACGCCGCCGACTACGGGTCGCCGCCGTGGGTGGTGCTCATTGAGGGCGGGGACGCCGGCGGGGATGCCGGCGGCCGGGCCCGGGAGGGTAGGTGATGGCGCGCGCGTCGAGGTCGGTCGGCCGCTCGCTCTCGAGCCAGCTCCCCTGGTGGGGCTTCATCGACGACCGCCTCCTGATCACCCGGGCGGGCCGGCTGCTCGGGTTCTCGCGGCTCGTCCCGCTCCCCGCGGACGGGCGGTCGGGCGCGGACGTCGACCAGCTCGTGGCCGCGTGGTCCCGCGTCCTCATGGCGCTGGGGCCCGACGTCCGGCTCTGGTGGGTCGTGGACCGCTGGCGGGCGCCGTCGCCCCCGGAAGGCGAGGCCGCCGGGGATCTCGGCCGGATGGCGGCCGGCAAGCGCCGCGCGCATGTCGCGGAGCGCGTCCGCGAGTACTCCGCCTACCTCGTGTGGGAGTTCGATCGGGGGCTCGCGCGGCGCGTCGCGACGGCGGAGGGCGGCCGGCGGTGGCTGCTGGACTACGGGCGCAACTGGTGGCACTCGCGGCGCAATCCGCATGTCACGACCATCCTCCGGTCGGTCCTCTCGGACGTCGCGCGGGACGTGCGCAACGAGCTCGCCGGCCTCGAGGCGCGGCTTTCCACGGGGACCAGCGTCGTCCCCGCCAAGGCCCCCGAGGCGGTCCGGGTGCTGCACCGGCTCAGCAACGCCGGGCAAGGCGAGTGGGTCGACGGGCTCGCCATGCGCTACGGCCTCAACTGGCGCCTGGCGTCGGCGGACGTGTCGATCACGCGCCAGGGCGTGACGGTCGGCGATCAGCTCGTCCGGGTGTGGTCGCTGGCGTCCGCGCCCGGCCAGGTCGTCGGGAACTGCCTCGATGGCCTGTACGGGTTGAACGCGGACCTGTCGGTGGTCCTGGGATGGCGCGGCACTGATCGGCAGGGCGCCCGGCGGCGCATCAGCAGCGCCCAGCACCACTACCACCAGGCGCGCCACTCCCTCATGTCCGCGATGGGCGAGGGCGGCGAGGCGACGGGGCTCGAGGACTTCGGGGCGGCGTCCGAGGTCCAGGTCCTCGGCCAGGCCCTCGTCGATCTGCAGTCCGGGGACGTGTGCTTCGGCGAGATGCACCTGTCGGTGGCGGTCAGGGCGCCCGGCGAGCTGGAGTTCGCCGAGATCAACGCCGCGCTCGAGCGGGTCGTGGGCGGCATCGACGGCAAGCTGGTGCGCGAGACCCACGGCCTCCCGCCGGTCTGGTTCGGGCGCCTGCCCGGGCAGACCGCGGTCACGCCGCCCCGGCGCTTCTTCGTCAACTCGAAGCTCGCCTCCGCGCTCGCGCCGATCGTCGGCCCGCCGCGCGGCCATGCGCGCTCGAAGCACCTCGACGCCGAGCCGCTCACGACGTTCGAGACCCCGTGGGGCACGCCGTACGGCTACGACCTGTTCGGCGGCGGCGACGTGGGCCACACGCTCGTGCTCGGCGCCACGGGGTCGGGAAAGAGCTTCCTCCTCAACTTCCTGCTCGTGCAGGCGCTCAAGTACGACCCCCGGGTGCTGGTGCTCGATCTCGGCCGCAGCTACCGCTACCTGACCGAGTTCGTCGGCGGGCGCTATCTCGCCCTGGCCGAGGGCGACGATCTCGATCCGTCGTCGGCTGCCGGGATGGGCCTCCAGCCCTTCGGGCTGCCCTCATCCGTTCGCACCCGGCAGTTCCTCGTCGCGTGGATCGAGCGGCTGCTGGCGATTGGGCAGTACGCCTGCGAGGCGGACGATGTCGCCGATCTCGACAAGCGGGTCGGCGAGGTGTTCCGCCGCGCGCCGGAGAAGCGGACGCTCAGCGCGCTCGCGCACCTGCTGCCGAGGCGGATGTGGCCGGCGATGAGCCGGTGGGTGGACGAGGGGACCTGGGCCCCCTGGTTCGACGGCCCGCCGGCGGGGCTCAAGGCATTCGGCCGCTGGCAGGTCGTGGACCTCGCCGGCGCGTCGCAGCACGCCGACTGGTGCGAGGCTGCCCTGTGGTTCTTTCTCGAGCGGATGCGGCTGGTGATGAACGACGAGTCCGAGCGGGGGCGGCTCAAGATCCTCGTGGTCGACGAGGCGTGGCGCTACCTCAAGGACCCCATCGTCGTACAGAAGCTCGCGGAGGCCGCCAAGACGTGGAGAAAGATGAACGGCGTCCTCATTGTCGCGACGCAGTCGGCCGGCGACGTGCTCCACGCCGCGCCGGAGCTCCTCGAGTCGATGCCGACGCGCGTGCTCCTCGCCAACTCGTCGTTTCCCGACGAGGCCGCCCGGGTGCTGGGCCTGACCCCGGCCGAGGCGGCCACGGTGCGCGAGCTCGAGCAGAAGCGGGAGCTCTTCATCCATCGGTCCGGCCACTCCGCGGTGGTGCGGCTGGAGGTCGATCCCGAGTCGTACTGGCTGTACACGTCGGACCCGTCCGACGCCGTTCGCCGCCGGGCCGCGGTCGAGCGCTGGGGCCTGCCCGGGGCGCTCATGCGGCTCGCGGCAGGCGTCGACGGGGACGTCGGCGACGCGCGCGGGCGGACCGAGGTGGCCCAGTGACGGCGGTTTTCACGGAGGTGGGTATGCGCATTGTCGGATGTTGCGTCGCCGCGGTTGCGCTCGCCGCGCCGGCTTTCGGGCAGGAGGCGGAGCGGACGCCGATCCGGGCGGTCGTCGCGTCGCCCACGGAGCCGGTGGTGATCTTCACGCGCGTGCGGACGGTCACGACGGTGCGCCTTCCCGAGGGCGAGGAGATCGTCCGCACGGTCGCGGGCGACGCGGAGAACTGGGACCTCGCCGCGCGGGGGCGCGAGCTGGCCATCAAGCCGTACGCGGCCGACCTGGTCTCGAACGTGACGGTCTCGTGCGCCTCCGGCGAGGTGTTCACGTTCACCGTCGTGGAGGACGCCGGCGCGGCGGCGGACTACGTCGTGACGGTCGAGGCCGAGGAGGAGGAGCCCGCCCTGAGCGCGGTGGATCCGGCCGCCGTGGCGGTGCGGTACCGGCCGGCGTCGGTGGCGGCGGGCTTCCGCGAGCGTCTCGCCGGCCACCGGGCGCGGCGCGAGCGCGTGCTCGTCGAGGGGCGCCGGGAGGTCGAGAGGCTGTGGGCGTCGGCCGAGGCGCGCCGGGACGAGTTCGTGCGCGACTTCGCGGCCCGGGTCCGGCTGCCCTACCTGGTCTCCGAGGAAGCGCAGGAGGTCCCGTTCCTGCTGCGCGACCTGTGGACGGACGGGACGTTCACGTACCTGAGGACCGAGGGGCAGGAGATCCCGGCCGTGTACGCGTTCCGCGGGGACGCGCTCGAGGCGGTGCACACGGACGTCGAGCCCGGCGGCCTGCTGGTCGTCGAGCAGGTGATCCGGCACGGCACGCTGAGCCTCGGCGGACGCGAGGCGTGGTTCGGGCTGGCGGCCGAGGGCGGGGCGATGCCGCAGCGGCGCAAGCGCACGTTCGCGAGGTCGCCCCGGATGTACGCGGTCTGGGGGATGGTGGGCGCCGCCGTCGCGGCGTTTGTCGCCGGGAGGTGAGCTCGATGGGTGCGCGACTCGCGGCGGCGGCGTTGATCGCGTGGGCGTGGCCTGCCGCGGCGCAGGTCCCGCAGGGGTCCGTTCAGGCGGGCGTCCGGGGCGGCGTGGCGCTCGTCGAGGTCGTCACGCGCGTGGGGTTCGAGACCACCATCGTCCTGCCGCCCGACTGGAGCGTCGTCGAGCGCCGGCTCGGCGATCCGGACCGGTGGATCGCGACCGGCGGAGGCCACCTCACGATGGTGCGGCCGCGTGCGCGGGGCGTCGCGACGAACCTGAGCCTCGTGCTGTCGGACGGGTCCGTGCTGTCGATCGGTCTCAGGGAGAGCGACCTGCTGCCCGTGCATACCGTGGTCCATCTCTCCGGGCCGTTGCCGGAGGACGCGTCGCTCGGCGAAGAAGGCGGCGCGGCGGCCCTCGAGGACGGCGCCGCGGTTGTCGAGGACGTCGTGGCGGGGACCGGGGCCGAGGCGCCGGTCCTGCTGTCGGCGGCCGACGTGGAGGCGATCCGGCGGGAGGAGGAGCGTGCTCTGGAGGCGCTCCGCAGCGCCGAGGCCCAGGTGCGGGACCGCGTCGAGGACGCCGTCGCAGCGACCGACGAGGCGGTGGAGGCGTTCGTGGCCGAGTATCCGACGCGGCTGCACTTCGTCTTCGAGTTCAACCCCGAGGTGGACGTGACGGCGGCGCCCTACTGGGTGGAGGGGATGTGGCACGACACGCAGTCGACGTTCATCCGCTTCCGTCGCGTACTTGACGAAGAGATCGTCGTCGCGGGCCTGCTCCCCGACGGGACGGCGCGGGTGCTGCCGCACGAGGCGATCGGCGTCGGGCTGGTGATCCGCGTCGACGGGGTGGTCGAGGCCGGCGTTCTCGGGGTCGGGGAGCTCGGGGCCGGGGACCTCGGGGCGGGCGCGGTGTGGCGCATGCGGAGGGAGGCGGAGCCGTGGCAGACTGGCAACTGAAGGTCCCTTCCGGCGTCATCCCCAAGAACCTGCCCGTCTACGTGGGCCTCGGCTTCGCCGCGGTCCTCATCCTCGTGATGTTCCTCACGGGGTCGGGCAGTCCCCCCGACGACTCCGCCGCCGACGAGGCCGCCATCGAGGCGGCGGTCGCGGACGTCCGCGGCGTCGTGGCGCCGGTGATCCGCGAGGGGGAGCGGCTCCGCGAGGACCTCGCGCGGCTGGAGGCCGAGCGCGAGTCGCGGGAGGAAAACCGGCGCCTCGACGAGGAGCGCCGGCGCGAGGAGAGCACGCGGGACGCCCGCCGGGAGCTGGAGGACGCCCGGTCCGCGCTTCTCGAGACCCAGCGCATCCGGGAGGAGGCGGAGCGCGCGGGCGTGCCGGCGGCCGAGGTCGCCGGGGACATCCGGGCGAGTCTCGAGACGGTCGAGGAGCGGGAGATGCGCGAGGCTCTCCGGCTCGACGAGCTGCAGCGCTTCGCGCTCTCGATGCGCGCGCCGGCCCTCGTCGCCGATCGCGGTTCGCCGCCTGCCGCCCGGGCGCCTGCGCCGCAGCCCGCGCCGGTCATCACGGGCGACGGGGCGCTCGACCGGCAGCTGCTGGCTCTGCTGCGGGAGGAGGCCGGGGCCGCCGGCTCCGGTCCGCCGCCCCCGGAGCGGCGGGCGGGTCCCGCCCTCGTGGCGCCGGCCCTTGCGGGCGCTGGCGGCGCGCCGGGGGAGGGCGCCGGGACGGTCTCGCTGACCGAGCGCTACGTTGCCGGGCCCGACGTCGAGGTGCCGGAGCAGTCCGGGCGCGGCTCCGCCGCCGTCGCGCGCTGGGCCGACGTGCCGGCCGGGCTCGACCTCGTCTACGAGGGGCGCATGATGCAGGCGGTCCTCGAGACCCAGCTCGCCGGCGATTTCACCGGCGCGGCGCGGGCCCGGATCACCGTTCCCGTCCGCACCCGGGACCGCGCGCGGGTGGTGATCCCCCGCGGCACGACCGCGATCGGCGAGGCGCAGTCGGTCGAGAGCGGCTTCCAGGCGCGGCTCGCGGTCAGCTTCTCCCGGTTGCTGTTCCCCGACGGGCGCTCGGTGCGGATGCGCTTCGAGGGCCTCTCGTCGCTGGGCGAGACCGGCCTGGCCGACGAGGTCAACCGCCACTACCTGTCCACGTTCGGCGCGGTCGGCGCGGTCGGCCTGCTGGCGGGCCTGTCGGCGGGCGGCGGCGCGCAGGGGTACTTCGACCCGGCCCGCCAGCAGTTCTCCGTCGCCGCGATCCGGTTCCTCGACAGGTTCATGAACCGGCTGCCGGAGGTCCGCATCCGCGCGGGCCATCCCATTCGGATCTACCTCACACAGGACCTGCTGGTCCCGCGGGCGTAGAGCAAGGAGGAGAGTCATGAGTCGTGCTGCTCGGGTGTACGTCGCGCTGGTGCTGGTGGTCGTCTTTCTCGCGTCCGGCCCGGGCGCGGAGAGGTCGCGGGCGTTCTTCGGTCTCGACCCCGCCGCCTGGATCGTCGTCGGCCAGATGGCGTCGGTCGTGAGCAACCTCATGGCGATGCGGGACACGATGATGCGCATCAGGGACGAGGCCCTGAGCTCCTACCGCGGCCTCGTCGAGCCCATCGACGATTTCTCCGGCCAGATGCGGCTCGCCCTGGGCGCGGGCGCGTCCATCGACCTGAGCGCGCTCGGGGGCGCCGACCCGCGCGAGTTCGAGCTCGCGGACTGCGCGGCGCTCCCGCCCGAAGACGCCGGCGCGGTGCCGTGCGCGCCGGACTCGTTCCCGCAGCCCGGCCGCGCGTACGCGGACCTGCCGGGGATGGATCCCGACGCGATCGCGTCCCTCGAGGCGTCGCACGAGATCCGCGCCGCCGACTTCGAGCTCCAGCTCGCCGAGGCCGATCACCGCGACCGGCTCGTCGAGGAGGCGCTGGTGGCCATCGGGCTGTACCACGGGTGCGAGCCCGCGCGGGCCGACGCGGACCGCCGGGGCGTCATCGTGTGCCCTGCGTCCCGCACGTGGACGGCGGCCGAGCGCGAGGGCCTGCGGCAACGGCTGGCGGACTCGGTGAGCGCGCTGAGCACCGCCGATTGCCCGGCGAGGGCCGGCGGCGGCCTGGGCCAGGGAGTCTGCCCGTCCCGCGCCCAGCACCGGTCGCTGCTTCTCGCGGCGACGCAGGCCGAGGCCAATCTGGACGCGGTGCTGCTCAAGCTCGACGCGGAGGACGCCGACCGCGAGCGCCGTGCGCTCGAGCGCGGGCTGGTCGAGGAGGGCCGGCGGGAGCAGCGGAGGCTCGATCGGCTGCAGGGGCTCGCCGAGCTCGACCTGTCTCTCGATACCGCCGCAGGGCGCGCGAACGTGCTGGCGGCCGAGCTCCACGCGCGGAACCCGGCGGCGCGTCCGCTGGGGGGGCGTCTCTTCGTGGCGGCGAACTGAGGGGGTGCGAAGTGCGGCTCAAGCAGGCGTTGGTGGCGTTGCTCGTCGTCGTGCTCCTCTTCGGCCGCCCCGCGGCGGTCGATGCGAGCTGGGCCGGGATGCTGGTGCAGGTCGCGGCCGTGCTGTCGCAGATCCGGGGCTACGTGCAGACGGCGGAGGCGTACGTCGCCCAGGCCCACGCCGAGGTCCGGGGGCTTCTCGATCCGGGCGGCCTCGTCTCGGGCGTGCGCTCGCTGGCGGACTGGCGGGGCCTGCTGTCCGAGGTCACCGACCTGGGGCCGCTATGGGAGCCGCTGCCCGAGACGCGGGCGCTCGTCAGCGACGCGGCCCTCAACTACCAGGCCGTGCGCGGCCTCGGCGGCTACGACTTCGGATCGGTGGCGGGCTTCGTCGACTTCCTCGACTCGCAGCCATTCGGGTGGACGGCCGGCAAGGAGTCGGCGTGGCAGGTGCTGGTCGACGACCTCGGCGTGCCGGCCCAGCTTCGCGACGAGGTGCGCCGCGCCGACCGGCTGCGCCGGGGCGTGATCGATCTGCGTTACGCGGCGACGGTGGATACGCGCCTGGCCGCGGCCGCGGTTCTCGGCGACCACGTCGCCGGCGAGTACGCGGGCCGCGGCCTTCTGGAGGACACGGCGGGGGTTCTCGACGCGACCCGCCGCGTGATGGGCGGCCGGTCCGATCCCGACCCCGCGTTGAGCCAGGCGGAGGCCGACAGCGCCGCGTCGCAGCTCGCCTCCCTCGGCGCGAGCCAGTCGGCCGGGGCGCTGTCTCTTCGGGCTGCGCGGCTCGCCGCCGAAGCTCAGGACGTCAGGCTGGACGCCTACGGCGCCGCGACGCATGCGCAGCAGCGGTTGGATCGCCTGGCCTATCTGGCGACCGCCGCCGCGCCGGCCATGGAGGAGTCCATCGGCGGCGATCCGATGGGCGCGCTCGGATCGGGCGACTTCATGGAGGCGTGGGTCCGATGATGTCCCCTGGCCGCCGAGCGATCGCCGTCGCCGTGGTCGTCCTGGGTGTGCTGGGACCCTTCGCGGCGTCCGCGTCGGCCCAACCGCCCGTCGATCCCGACGGGTCGGCCACCCGCTGGTCGTTCGACTACGTCCAGGCCGCGGTGGACGACCTGGTCAACGACCCGCTGCCGGCGGCCTACGGCGGCGTGACGGTCCGCCAGTACTTCTACGACATGGGCGTCCGGTTGTGGGCGGCGATCGCCTTGATCATGGTCGTCGTCCAGGGCCTCAAGGTGTCGATGGGCGGCCGCCTCGACCTGTGGGGCCTGGTGAGCTTTCTCCTCTGGATCGCCTTCCCGCTGATGGTCCTCGAGGGGTTCTACACGCCCTACGCGGCGTTCGGCAACCAGACCTTCATCCAGATGGTGACCGGACAGGGGCAGGCGCTCGCCTCGGCGCTCAACGAGGGCGGCGGGGCGTTCGCGCAGCTTCACGACCGGGTCTACGCCGTGCTCTCCGAGACGTTCCGGCAGCTCGGGATCGCGTTGTCCAACGCGCCGTGGTCCCCCGGCAATCTCCTGCTGGGGCTCGACGCGCTGATCGCGACGCTGATCTCGCTGAGCGTCGCGGCGAGCGTGCTGATCCTGGGGATCGTGCTGCTGCTGATCGCGAGCCTGCTGGTCTACACGCAGGTCGTCTGGGCGAACGTCGCGCTGGGCGTCCTGACGCTGCTCGGCCCCATCTTCGTGCCGTTCCTGCTTGTCGAGCAGATGTCGTTCCTCTTCTGGAGCTGGTTCAAGGGGCTGATCCAGTACAGCTTCCAGGTCGTGGTCGCGGCGCTCCTGCTGCGGATGATCGCGGTGCTCGCCGTCTATCCGCTGGAGGGGATGAGCCTGTTCGTCGCGAGCCTCGCCTCGGTCGGCTCGGGCGACGGCGATCCGGTGATGGTGTCGTACCTGGACGTCGTGCGGCGGGTCGGGTCCTGGATCCCGGTGATCCTCGCCGCGCTGCTCCTGAGCTTCAAGGTCGGCGAGCTGACCCAGGTCATGCTCGGCGGCTCCCAGAACCTCAGCTCCGGGCTGACCGCGGTGGCGGCGGGCGCGGCGGCCACGCTGGCGACAGGCGGCGCGGCGGCTGGCGGCGCGCTCGCCTCGGCGGGGCTCTCGGGCCTGGCCAAGGGCGCTGCGGCGCACGGCATGAAGGGCACCGCGTCCGCGCTCTCCAGGGGGGCGCGGGCCGCCGACTGGGTGTCGTCGCAGGCGCGCGGGTCCAAGGGCCGGCGGCGCGAGGAGGACGAGTAGGCGTGGAGATCGAGACAGACGAGATCGTCGAGGTGTGGGCGGAGCACATCACCCGCGCCAGGCACTACCGGGCGGTGCTGCTCGTCATGGGCGCGTGCATGGTGCTGACGCTGCTGGCGCTCTGGGGCGTCGCCCGGCGCCCGCATCCGGCGCCGGTGGTCGTGCGCGTCGACGAGGTCGGCCGCGCCGAGGCCGTCGACTACCTGCCCGAGGCGATCGAGCCGGCCGGGCCGGAGGTCAGCTACTTCCTGCACGAGTTCGTCGCGTCCCAGTACGCGCGCCAGCGCGCCGTCGTGGAGGCGCGCTGGGAGGAGAGCCTCTGGTTCACGAGCGCCGACGTCGGCGCGCAGCTCTCGGCGGAGTACGGCGACGAGGTCGCCGAGTTCATCGGCGGCGCGCGCGGCGAGGGCGACATCGTCGTCGAGAACGTCCGCATCCGCGTGCTGCCCAACCCCGCGCCGCCGCACGACGCCGAGATCGCCTTCGACCGCGTCCGCACGGCCGCGGGCCGCGTGATCGAGAGCGAGCCGTGGTCGGTCAACCTGCAGTTCGCCTTCGCCGAGGTCACGCCCGATCTCGTGTTCAGCAACCCGATCGGGCTCGTGATCACGTTCCTGGAGGACACCGTGGTGCGGACGACCCGCGGGGAGGGGAGGTAGCGGTGGAGCTCCCGGGCGCCGAGAGGGCCCTCCAGGAGGCGGGCTTCAGCGCGCAGGCCGCGCGCTTCGTGGCGCTGGTGGTCCTCTCCGGCGGGGTGTTCGTGCGCGAGTTCGCGTCGCGGTGGATCGGGGACACCGACGCCCGGCGCGCCCGCACGGAGCGCTTCATCGACGGCGAGGTGTCCGCCGTCTGGCGCCGCGCGTTCGGCCGCGACAAGGGCCTCGTCAACCAGCGCATCCGCTCCGGGGTCGTCTACCACTGCAGCGGCCGGGCGCTCTACCGCGCCCTCGGCGCGGAGAACAGCCGCTACCGCCGCCCCCTCGACCCGGCGGACTGGCCGCGGATCGTCGAGCGGGTCCTCAAGGCGTGGGCCGCCCTCGCGTCGCCCGGGTGGCCGTGGCTGTTCTCGATCGAGGCGCAGGTGGCGCTGGCCGACTCGCTGGGGGTGCCCCGTTCGGCGCTCCCCCGGCGGTCGTACGGCATCGTGCAGAAGCAGGACGTGTGCTTCCCGGACCGGCCGCTCATCGCCTGCGCGGGCGACCGGCTGGTGCTCGTGCGGCCGCACGTCGACGACGACCCGGTGGATCCCGCGGCTGCGCTCCGCACGTGGTGGCGCAGCTACCGCCCGTTCGTCGAGGCGGTCGGCGCCGCCGGGGTCTCGGTCTCGCTGAAGCTGGTCCGCTCGGCGGCGCGGCCGGCCGACCCCGCGGTGGATCAACTCCTCGCGCTGTGGGAGGCGGACGGCGCCGCGGCCGAGGCGGTGCGCGACATCTGGTTCACGCGCCAGGAGGCGCGCCGCCTCGAGGGCGGCCACCCGCCGGTCGTCGCCGCCTACGGCGGCCCCGAGCGGGTCGCCGCGCGCCTCCGCGAGCTCGAGGAGCGGGTTGCCCAGCGCCGCTCGGCCGTCGCGGCGGGCGTCGCCGAGGCCGAGGTGTGGCAGGCGGAAGGGCTGCCTGAGACATGGTAGCCAGGCTTCTCGCTGCAGGCGCGGTCACTCTGTGGTGGGTGTGGGCCTATCCGCTCGCCCTCGACGACCGCTTCCTCCTGTTCATCCGGCAGCAGACGCCCGTCTGGTACTGGCCGGTGGTGGTGTGGTCGGCGGTCTCGCCCGGCGTCCTGGTCTTCGTGCTCGGGTCGGTGGCGCAGTCCGTCTGGCGGGTGTGGTTCGAGCGCTACCGGCCCCGCGGCGCGGGCGCCACGCGGCTGCCGCCGTGGCCGCTCTCGCCGGACGACCCCGAGCCCGCGATCGTCATCGGCGAGGTCCATCACCCGAACCGGATCCGGGAGGTCCGCGAGCCCAGGTGGCTCGTGATGCGCGACAAGGCGCTCTACACCGGAACCATCGTCTTCGGCGCGGTCGGCACCGGCAAGACCTCCGCCTGCATGCGGCCGTTCGTCCAGCAGCTCCTGAGCTGGCGCGCCCACGACGAGGAGCGCCGCGCGGCGGGGCTCTGCCTCGAGGTGAAGGGCGACTTCTGCCACGACGTCAAGGCGATGCTCGCCGAGTGCGGCCGCGCCGACGACTACATGGAGCTCAACCTCGAGCGCGAGGGCTACGCCTGGAACCCGCTCGACGCCCCGTGGATGGACTCGTCGAGCCTCGCCTACACGATCGCCTCCCTGCTCAACCAGCTGCACGGCCGGGGCAAGGAACCGTTCTGGCAACAGGCGTACAGCGACTTGGCGCGCTGGATCATCGTCCTCAAGAGGCTTCACTACCCCGCGTGGGTGACCCTCCGCGACATCTACCGCTACTCGGTGGACCAGCAGGCCCTGGGCGAGGACATCGACGCGATGAAGGCGACGCTCCACAAGCGCTGGAACTGCCCCGACGTCTGGGAGGTCGCGGTCGATTGGCGCGACCACCGCCGGCACGCCGACAAGCTCGGCCTCTGGACGTGGCGAGACGCCGGGGGCGGCCGCATGTGCACCCGGCAGGAGGCGCGCGCCGACATCGAGCCGCTGGTGGCCGCGCTGCGGGAGGCCGGGGCCAAGTTCCAGGTCGAGGAGAGCTACCGCGGGATCCCCTGGGGCCTCGGCCGCGAGGCGCAGAAGCACCTCAAGGTCGATCAGCACGCGATCCACGAGGCGGTCACGCGCTGGTACCGCCAGCAGTGGCTCGGGCTCGCCGAGCAGACGCGGACCAACGTCGTGACGGGCCTCGCGGTGTTCCTGGGGATGTTCGACCTCCCGGAGACGGGGCGCAAGTTCGCGCCGCCGTGCCCGGACGACGACTCCGGGGTGTCGTTGGGATTGCCCCCCTGCCTGCCGCCCCTCTACGACCTGATGGAGTCGGGGAAGGTCCTCGGCCTGAACATGCCCGCGGGCGAGAACCCCAACCTGGCCCGCACGCTGGGCGTGATGCTCAAGCAGGCGTGGCTCTCCACGCTGCTGCTGCGGCCGGCGCGGATGCAGGAGGAGTGGAACCGGGATCGGTACTGGCGGCCGGTGCTGTTCGTCGTCGACGAGTACCAGCAGTTCGCCACCGTCGGGGAGAGCGATCCGAGCGGCGACGAGAAGGCCTTCGCGCTGACGCGGCAGAGCAAGTGCATTCCGCTCCTGGCGACGCAGTCGCTCTCGTCTCTGCGGTCGGCGCTGGGCGCGGGGGAGTCGTGGCGCGCGCTGCTGCAGACGATCCGCTCCCGCATCTACCTGGCGCTCGGCGACGACGCGTCCGCGAAGACGGCGTCGGAGCTCTGCGGCCAGGTCTCCCGGATGATCCCGTCCTACTCGGTGTCGGAGAACACGGCCCGCGCGGGGGTGAGCTTCCTCTCGGGGCGGGCCGGCGGCGGGGGCTCGACGTCGGCGGGCCTGTCGAAGAGCTACCAGGCCCGCCGCGAGGCGCTCTTCACGCCGCGCGACTTCGCGGTCCTGGGCAGCTACCAGGCGATCGCGCAGATCTTCGACGGGAAGGCCGTGTCGGACGCGGTGCGCTGCTACCTGTTTCCCGACTACCTGGTGAAGAAGCTCGGCAAGCGCATCCCGTGGTGGCGGGCGAAGGAACAGGAGTTGTTCTGATGATCGAGACGCAGGCGAGCCTGGCCGAGGTCGGTGAGCATCTGGTCGATCTGCGGCAGTTCATTGCCGACGATTCGGTGTCGGAGATCATCGTTAACGGCCCCGGCCGGCTGTACGTGGAGCGCGAGGGCCGCCTCGCGCGGGTGCCCGTGCCGGACGGCAGCCTCACCCGGCGCGATCTCGAGGCGGCGGCCGCGATGATCACCCGGGGCTCGGGCCTCGACCTGCGGACCGAGCCCATCGTCGACGTGCGGCTCAGCGACGGCTCGCGCGTCGCGATAGCGGCCCCGCCGGCGTCGACCGAGCTGGCGATCACCATCCGGCGGTTCGGAAGGTGCGTGCTCTCGGCGGCGGACCTCGTCGGGAGCGGCTCGCTGCCCCGCGCGGTCCTTCACGCCGTCCGCGACACGTTGCTCGGCGACGGGAACGTCCTCATCGCCGGGGGCACGGGCAGCGGCAAGAC
Source organism: Vicinamibacterales bacterium (assembly GCA_965222265.1). Taxonomy (GTDB): domain Bacteria; phylum Acidobacteriota; class Vicinamibacteria; order Vicinamibacterales; family UBA8438; genus JAAXGX01. The sequence continues at coordinate 221,575 of CBDCTP010000003.1, read as the reverse complement.
CACGCTCCTGAACGCGTGCGTGGGGCTGCTGCCCCCTTCCGACCGCATCGTCGTGATCGAGGACACCATCGAGATCAGGCTGGCGCACGCCAACTCGCTCCGGCTCGAGGGGCGCGCCTTCGGGCCGGGCGCGAAGGCGGGCGTGACCATTCGGGATCTCGTTCGCCACACCTTGAGGCACAGGCCCGACCGCATCGTTCTCGGCGAGGTGCGCGGCCCCGAGGCGGCGGACGTGATCCAGGCCCTGGTGACGGGTCACGGCGGGTCGCTCAGCACGATTCACGCCTCGACCTGCGCGGGGGCGCTCGACCGCCTCGCGACCTGCGCGCTGCAGGCGGGCGACGCCCTGCCGTGGGACGTCGTCTGCCGCTCGGTGGCGGCGGCGTTCCAGCTCGTGGTGCGCCAGGCGAGGGTCGACGGCGTCCGCGCGGTCCGGGAGGCGGTCGCGGTGCTCGGCTACGAGCCGCGGACCGGCGGCTGGCTTACGCGGACGGTGTGGGAGGAGGCGTCGGCGGCCGGGCCGGCGGAGGCCGGCGGGGACGCCGCGCCGGGGTGGCGCCGCGTGGCGGGCGTCCCGGGCCTGCTCGTGAGCCCGGCCGAGCCCGTCACGGTCGCCGGCTTGCTCCGTTCGCTCGGGGACACCCGCCGGAGTCCGGCCACGCGCCGGCTGTGGCGCAGCCGCCGCCCCCGCCGGCGTCCGGCTTCCGGGGAGGCAGCATGAGCGTGGTCGAGAGTGAGCCCGCGGTCGAGGTCGACGCCGCGTCGGCGCTCGCCGAGGCGGAGGAGGCCGCGCGGCGCCGCCGGGAGGAGGACGAGCGGCGTGTTCCGGAGGGCGCCGACTCGGACCGGGGCGCAGCGCACCGCGAACCGCGGCGGGAGCCCGAGGAGCCGGCGGCCACCGCCGCCGCCGGGGAGCGGGGCCGGAGGGCGGGGGCGCGAACCGTCGACGCCGGGCGCGCCGCCGCGGTCGTGGCGGACCTGCTCGCGCTGCGCGGCGTCGGCGACAAGGCCGTGGCCGATCTCATCGTGGCGCAGCTCGGCGGGGCCGGCGTGGACGTCCCGCGGCTGGTGGCCGACATCGAGGCCGCGCAGGACCGCGACCGCGTCTCGGTCGCGGCCGAGACGCTCGCGGGGCAGCTCAGGGGCGTGATCGAGCAGGTGCAGCGGACGGCCGGCGCCTCGGGCGCGGCCGTCGAGGTCCGGCTCAAGGAGATGGAGGGCCTCGCCTACGTGCTCATCCAGACGGCCCTGGCGGCGCAGTCGTGCCTGGAGCTCACGGAGCGGTCGGGCGGCCGGGTCGGCACCCGGCTGCAGGACATCGTCCGGGCCGCCGACGAGTTCCTCAACACCGTGGGCGGCGCCCACGCCGAGGTCCTCGCGGCGGAGAAGGCCGCCGGCAAGTGGGTGGCCGACGCCTCCGCGGTGGGCCGCGGCCTGTGGTGGTGGTCGCTCGTGGGCGGCTTCGTCGGCGGCGTGCTCGGCGTCTTCGTCTCGACGTTCTTCTCGTGGGCGGGGCGGTAGGGGATGGACCTGACCGAGACCGGCGCGGCTCGTGAGCGGGAGGACCGCCGAGGGGCGGAGAAGGGCGAGGCGGCGCTCCCCGTCGCCGGGCAGGCGGGTGCGTCCGCGCAGTCGACGCCGGCGGTGTCCGATGGCGATCTCCCCGCTACGCCGCGGTCCCGTGGGGAGGAGAACGACTCCGGTGCGCCGGCGCGGCCGGCCGGTGGGGCTCAACAGGAACCGTCCCGTGAGTCCGATGCCGATTCCGCTGCTTCCCGGCGCCGGTCCCGCGACGACGAAGAGGACAGCCTCGCCAAGCGCTTGGCGAGCACCGGCGATCAGCCGGACAAGGCGGTCTGCAAGTACATCGTCGATCGCTTCGACACTGCCGTCCGGAAGGCCGTCCAGGCGTTCGACGAGCGTCTCGACCGCCTTCTGGGCGAGCGGGACCCGGCCGCCCTCGGCCCGCGCCTCGCCGACGAGCTGGAGGCCGGCCGGCGCGCGTTCCGCGAGGAGATCGAGGGCGTCCGCGACGGCGTGCTGGAGGAGGTCCGCGAGACCCTCGGGGACGGGTACCGCATGGAGGCCGGCGCGCGTTCCGTTCACGGCGGCGTGGAGCCGGCCAAGTCCCCAAAGCGTGCGGTCGATGCCGCCGGCGAGCAGTTCCGCGCCGAGGTCGACGTCGCGCGGAAGGAAGCGGTCCGGGAGGTCCACGGCGCTATCGGCGGCGCTCCGGAGTTCGCCGGCGCGCGGGCGAGAGTCGTGGTTCCGCCGGTGCCCGCGGGTGCGGACGCCGGCGGCGATGAGGTCCAGGCATCGGCCGTGCGGGACGCCCGGGCCGATTTCGTCGGCACGCCTCGGGCCGTCGCCCTCGGGCACGTCACCGAGGCGTCCCTGATGGTGGCCGCGGCGCGCGGCCCCGAGTCGATGGTCGAGATGGCACGCTTGATTGAGCGGTCGCCGTTGCGGCAGGCGGCGCTCGAGACCGTGCGGTGCGATCCGGTCCTCGTGGGCCTGTGCGCCGACGTGCGTGACGCCGATAGCCGGAAGCGGGGCGCCCCGGTCCCCGCGGAGTCTCCGCTCCGGACGCTGGCCGGCGACCTCGAGGCCCGCCACCTGACCCGGTGCCGCGAGGACGCACGCGGCGCCGACGGCGACGAGCGCGCGTTCGTGCGGGGGCGGGCGGCGCTCCGGTCCGGGCCGTGCGCGGAGGCGGCCGCGGCGCTCGCGCGGCCCTACGGGGCCGCCTGCCGCGTCGAGATCGACGCGAGGCTCGGCCGCGTGCCGTCCACGCTCCCGAGCGATCGTGACCTCGGCCCTCGCGAGCTCAGCCTGGAGGGCCGCGCGTGGCTGGACCGGATGCGCCAGCGTTCGGTGGTCCCGGAAGCGGGTCCGGATCGCGCCGTCGTGCCGGGCGCGCCGCGGGGGGCCGTCCGTAGCCTCCTGGGGCGGCGCGCGCAGGGTTTCGACCGCGTGCTGCAGCTCGCCCAGACCCGCCGCGGGAAGGTCGCTGCGGCCGTCTCGTCGCGCCTCCTGCGGTGGGGCACGTCCCGTGGAGGTGGCCGCTTGAGGGCGGTCGGTCTCGTTCTCGGCGGCAGCCAGCACCTGATGGCCGGGCTCGTCAGGGCCGGGGCCGATCCGATCGCGGTGGCCGCGGCCTCGTCGCGGGGCGCGGCGCGGGCGATCGCCGCCGGCGCCTCTGGCTCGTTGGCCGACGGTGCGCGGCCGTCCGATCACCGGCGCCTGGTGCAGGTCGCCGAGGAGCTCGACCGGCGCCAGCGCGGGGCCGAGCTGACGGCGGGGACGTCGGCGGCGGCGCGGGCGGCGCGGCTCGATCGGTGGGCCGACTGCCGCGGCCGGAAGGGCGAGGTCCCGGAGATGCTCAAGGTCCTCCATGCCGATCGCCACCAGGCGATCACCGAGGCGTGCTCGCGGGAGCGGGACCGCGCGTCGGATGCCCGGCGGTCCGGGGACAGGGACTTCGATTTCGTCCGCGAGCGGGTGCGGGGCCACGGCATTCAGGTGTGGGCGCGGGCGTGGCGGGGTAGGGGCACGCAGTCGTTCGACGGGCGCGAGTTGCGGCTCGACGGGTCGCGGACGCATGCGGACGGGACGGTTGCGCCGGGCAGCCCGGCCGACGGCGTGAAGGCGATGCTGCTCGTTTCGGGCGGCCGTGTCCGGCACGGTTCGGACGCTCGCCTGCGGGTCGGGAAGGACCTCGCGGTGGAGGTCCCCGAGGGTCTCGACGACGAGCAGCGCCAGTCGGCGCTCATCTACGGGGCCGCGAAGGCGATCGTCGTGGCGCGCAACCCCACGATGGCGCCGGGCAACCGGGAGGCGGTCGTCCTCTCCGGCATGCTCGCGTCGGCGATGGCCGAGCGCCTCGATGCGACGTACGAGCCGCCGGAGGAGGCCCGCGGGGTGGACCCCGGCCGCGTGAGCGACGAGCTGCTCCGTCGCGGGAACGCGCTCGTGCAGGAGGTGGGCGTCCGGGTGCAGCAGTGCATCGAGACCACGCTCGGGCGCGAGCAGCTCGAGAGGCACAAGGAGGTCGACCACCAGGTGGACTTCATCGCCCGGCACAGCTTCGGGGAGACGCCCCGGCGCGCGGTGCGGCAGGAGGGCCTCGCCCCAGGGCGGGGCGTGGCGCCGGCGCGCGGCGAGGCGGCGGTGGATCTCGGTATGGGGAGGGGGTAGGCGACATGCGTGTGCGGTCCATCGGTAGTGCGGTGTGCGCTGGCGCCCTGGCGTTGGCGGCCCAGGGCCTGTGGCCGGCCTCGGCGCAGGGCCCGCTTCTGCGGTGCGACGCGCCGTTTCCGACCGGCGCCCGCGCGGCGGCGGCGACGCGCCACGACTGCTGGCTCGAAGAGATGGGCGGGCAGTCGGCCGTCCCGTGGCCGGACTCGGGGCCTTTCGCGGAGGGGTCGGTGGTCACGGTGTACAGCTCGCGCTGGGGCGCCGGCGGCGCGCCGAGGCTGTTCTGCTCGGCCGAGAGCGCGCGGGGCGAGGGGTACGACCGGTGGTTCACGGCGGCGGCCGTGCGCGGCGGGAGCACGCTGGAGCGCGCGTCCTACGGCGTCCGGGCGGCGAGCGTTCCCGCGGGCGACCGCCTCGTCTCGTCATTCTTCGGGGGACGGCCGGCCCGGGTGGAGTGGGAGCGCGGCTCCCGTTACGACCCGCAGGGCCGGCGTTGGGTGCCCGGGAGGTGGCGGGCGGAGCCGTCCGCCTCGTCCGGGGCGCCGGCGTTCATGCGCCCTCCGCCGGCGCCACGCGACGAGCCGCCGGCGGCGGCCGTGCGGCGGCCCGAGGTCCGCAGCGGATACACGTGCCCGGAGTTCGGCCTGTTCGCCCGGCAGCTCGGCGACCAGGTCGACCAGGCGGCGGCTGGTCCCGGGGTTCCGGCCAGGTGCCTGTCCCCGGCCGGCGCCGGCGCGATCTTCGACGGCGACGAGCTGAACGTCGAGGCGCGGTACCTGCCGGGCGCCGGCGCGTTCGGCGGCGGCGACGGCCGGTGGGGCATCGAGACCGCGCCCCGGGAGCCGCCCGGCGACGGGCTCGGCCACGGCCGCCGTCTCGCCGACGCTTCGGTGGTCGCCGCGTTCAGCTCCGGGATGGCATGCGTGGAGCGGGAGAGCATCGTGCTCCGCCGGTACCTCCGCCGTAGCTGGGTCGACACGAGCTACGCCGACTACGACCCGGCGTGCGATCTGAGCGGCGTGGTCCTGCGGCCGGCCTACTGCGAGAGTGAGGGCTTCGATCCCGCGGGCAATCGCACCGTGCAGTCGGGCTACTGGAACACGTGGTGGGAGTACGTGTGGGAGCCCAACGCGGCAGAGACGGACCCGCACCTCCCGTGGGCGCGCATCTTCTGGCATGACGGCGGAGGCGTGTCCGCGCTCGAGTCGGGCGGGGTCCTCCTGGGCGACGACGGGACGGGGGTGTGCCTTGTCGGCCGGGGCTTCGTGCGCAGCCCCGCCCTGCCCGCGGTGGTCCCACCGGTGACGGGCCGGCTCGCCGGGACGTGGACCGACTACGCGTCGGGCACGGTCCCCATCGAGTGTCCGAAGGAGGACGGGGCGGCGGGGCTCACGTCGGCCCCGGCCGGGAGTCCGGCGCCCGCGTTCGACGTCCCGGTGTCCGTGGACTTCGCTCCGCTGATCCACGAGGAGGCCGCGGCCGAGTCGTACTCCCTGCGGGAGTACCGGTCGTCGAGGCCGTGCTCGGACTGGCCGGAGGGCGCCGATCCGGCCCCGGTGGCGGGCGTCGACTGCGGTGTCGATCTTCCCGTGTCGCCCGCCCGCGGGAGGCGTCTCGATTCGTTCCGGCGGCAGGTGGCGACGTCCGCCGGCACGGGCCGCGTCACCTCGCTGTTTCTCGACGACGCCGCCTCGATGATGTCGCACTCGTGGGACGTGCGCGGCGCGTCGGCCCTCGCGGGCGTCGTCGAGCTCGACACGCCGTGGGACGGCGGCGCCGACGTCGGCGCCGGCGCGGCGGTCGAGGCGCGGCGCTTCGGGCCTCCCTCGTCGTCGTGGGCCGATTGCGGCCGCCGGGACTTTCTCATGGGCCGGGCAGCCGACTCCCTGTGGGGCGCGTGGGTGGAGCGGGCGCGCTCCCGCGGGGCCGCGGAGGTGGCGGGGTCTCTCGGCCTGCTCCGGCTCGCGGAGGGGCTCGACCCCCGCACGAGTGTGACGTGCACGCCGGGCGGGGACTGCCGGCCGGCGCCCGACGCGCTGCTGGCCCGCCAGCTGGCGATCGAGGAGGAGGCGCGGCGGCTGGGCGCCGGTCGGGACGCGGATCCGGACCGCGTCTGCGGGATAGGGGATCGGGTGTCGCCGCCTGGCCCGTAGGCGACTCCGTTTCGGAACAATGCAGCACAGCGAGAGGCGGTTCGCGAAGGCGATTCGGGTCCGGGTGTCGCGCGGCCTGTACGACCACGTCGACAAGCTCGCTACGGATCTGGGCGTTTCCCGCTCGGAGGTCCTCCGGCATGCGATCCGGCGCGGTGTCGTCTTCATCGAGCGGCAGCGCTCGCCGCAGCGGCGTTCGGATCGACAGGGGTCGAGGCCTGGAGGAGGCGCGTGGTGACGCGGCCGGGGGGCGGTTTCCGGCGGCTCGCCGCGCTCGTTGTCGGCGGCCTCGTCATTCTCGCCGTCGTCGGGACGCGACCCGAGTGGCAGAAGGTCACCGGCCGGGTGGAGCCGGCGCCGGCGGCGGGGCGGCCCCATCTCGTGGAGGTCGTGGCCCCGCGGGCGTGGACGAAGGTCACGGGCTGGACCGACGGCGCGGGCCGATTCTTCCTGTTCACCGCGCGGCTCGGCGCCGCGCACACGCTCCGGGTGGAGCGCTCGGGCTGCGGTCCGGCCGTCGTCGAGGGCGTCTACTTCGAGCGCGGCCGCGACACGCTCGTGCGGGTGCCGCGGTGTTAGGGGGTAGGGGGATGCGGCGGCGGCTCTTGGTCGCGCGGGCGGCCCGTTTCGCGGGGGCGCTGCTCCCGATGCTGGCGGTGGCGGGCGCGGTGTTCGCTCTGTCGTCTCCGTCCTGCGGCCGCGCGGTCCGCTCTCTGGACCCGGTCTTCGACTCTTGGCGGGGCGTCGGCCGGTCCCTGTCGGTGTACGAGCCGAGCCGGATGGAGGTCGTCGAAGCGGTCATCGGCCTGCTCGCCCTCGGCCCGGGGGACACGCTGGTGGACATCGGGTCCGGCGACGGCCGCTTCGTCGTCGCCGCGGCCCGCGCCGGCGCCACAGCCGTCGGCATCGAGCGCCAGGGGCCGCTCGTCGCGCGCTCCCGCGACAACGCGAGGATGGCCGGAATGAGTGCCCGCGCGACGTTCCTCCACGCCGACGCGATGACCCTGCCGAGCGTCGTCTCGCGGGCGACCGCCGTCACGATGTTCCTCACGCCGGACGGGTTCGACCTGCTCGTGCCGTGGCTGGAGTCGGTCCTCAAGCCGGGCACGCGCGTTGTGTCCCACACGTGGCCGGTCCCCGGGTGGCGTCCGTCGCGCGTCGTGCTGGTCGAGGGCGCCGAAGGCGGCACGTGGCCCGTCTATCTCTACCGGTTCCCCGCGGCCGACGCGTACGTCCGCGGCATCCGCGGGGGGTCGTAGTGGCCACGCTCGTCGTCGTCGAGTCGCCCGCCAAGTGCCGCACGATACAGCGCTTCCTCGGCGCTGGCTACCTCGTCCGGGCGAGCTTCGGCCACCTCCGGGACCTCCCGGCGGCCGGCCGGGGGCGGAAGGGCCGCACCATGCTCGGTCTCGACCCGGACGCGGGGTGGAAGGCTACCTGGGAGGTCACGCGGGAGAAGCGCGACGTCGTGGCCGGGCTGCGCCGCCTCGCCGGGCGCACGGGCCCGGTGGTGCTCGCGACCGACTGCGACCGGGAGGGCGAGGCGATCGCCTGGCACCTGCGGCAGCTCCTCGGCGGCGCGGCCGGACGATTCACCCGCGTGACGTTCGGCGAGATCACGGAGTCCGCCATCCAGAGGGCGTTCCAGGCGCCGCGGAGCCTCGACATGGGGCTCGTCCGCGCGCAGCTCACGCGCCGCTTCGTGGACAGGCTCGTCGGGTGGCGCGTCTCCCCCGTGCTCGTCCGCGCCGTCGATCAGGCCCGCTCCGCCGGGCGCGTGCAGTCCGTGGCGGCCCGGCTGGTAGTCGAGCGCGAACGCGAGATCGCCGCGTTCCGCGCGGTTCCGTACTGGGAGGTCGCCGTGACGCTCGAGACCCCCGGGGGCGCCGCCGTGCTCCCGGTCGCGGACGCCGGCGATGCCCGCTCGGCCGATGCCCATCGTTTCGCCGGCGAGGCGGCGGCCCGGGAGGCGGCCGTAGCGATACGTGCGGCGGGGACGGCCCGCGTCGTCTCGGTCCGCTCCCAGCCGGGGGTCCGCCGTGCGCATCCGCCGTTTACGACCTCGTCGCTCCAGCAGGCGGCCGGCGCGCGGCTCAAGCTCAACGTCGCGCGCACGATGGAGCTCGCGCAGCGGCTCTACGAGGCCGGCGCCATCACCTACATGCGCACCGACGCGGTGGCGCTGTCCGCCGAGGCCGAGCGGGGCCTGCGGTCCCAGGTCGCGGCGGCGCATGGCGGCGAGTATGTGGCGGAACCCGCCGAACCGCTTCAAGGCCGGGGGCGGCGCGCAGGAGGCCCATGAGGCGATCCGTCCGACGTCGTTTGGCCCCACGGGCGGACCCGCGCTCGACGGCGACGAGGCCCGCCTCTACGAGCTGATCCGCCGCCGCGCGCTGCAGAGCCAGATGGCGCCGGCCAGGATCCGCACCGGCCGCGTCGAGGCGCAGGCCGGCCGGTGGCGTCTCGCCCTCGCCGGGGTCTCCGTCCTGTTCGCGGGGTTCGAGGCCGTCTGGCCTCCCGACCGCGAGGATGCGGCCGTGCCCCCGCTCGAGGAGGGGGCCGAGCTGCGGGTCGGCGACGTCGCCCTTGCGGCGAAGCGCACCAGGGCCCCGAAACGGTTCACGCAGGCGACGCTGGTCCGCGAACTCGAAAGGCGCGGCATCGGCCGGCCGTCGACCTACGCGCAGACCATCGGCGTGCTGCTCGAGCGCGGATACGTCGAGTCGCGCCGACGCGACCTGGCCGCGACCGCGCTGGGCGATCGAGCGGTGGCGTGGCTGATGCGCCACTTCGGCGACCTGCTGGACTACTCGTTCACGGTGGTAGCGGCAAGATGAATAGGGACCCCGTGGCCACTTGAAAAAGGACCCCCTGAGCACTCGGAAACGGCGGCTCCCTGGTCATGATCGACGGGCCGAGACACGGTCGTCTCGTCGACGTGACCAGGAGGACGCGGAGGTGATCAGGATGAGCCAGTGGGCCGAGGTCCGCCACCTGCATCTGGTGGAGGGTGTACCGAAGAAGGAGATTGCGCGGCGGCTGCGGTTGGACGTCAAGACCGTGCGCCGTGCCGTAGGCCGGCCGACACCGCCGGCGCGGGAGTCGGTGCCGCGGGCGAGCAGCCTGGACCCGTGGCGGGAGCAGATCAAGCAGTGGCTGCGCGAGGACCGGCGGTTGACGGCGAAGCGGGTGCGCCGGTTGCTGTTGCCGTTGGCCGGCGCGGTCTCGCCGCGCACGGTGCGCCGCTACGTCGCGGCGCTGCGGCGGGCCGTTGCACCGAAGGAGGCCTTCGTGCACCGTAGCACGCTGCCCGGCACGACGATGGAGGTGGACTTCGGCGAGTCGTGGGTCGACATCGCGGGGGCGCCTTACAAGGTCAAGTATCTGGTGGCGACGCTGCCGTACTCGAATGCGTATTTCGCCAAGGCGTATCCGGTCGAGCGGCTCGAGTCGCTGCTCGACGGCATCGAATCGGCCTTCCGTTATTTCGGGGGCCTTGTGGATCGCGTCGTCCTCGATAACACCTCGCTGGCGGTCAAGGAGGTGCTGGCGGGCCGCGACCGGGTTCAGACCGAAGCGTTCGAGGCGTTTTGGGGCGCGTATCCGTTCCGGGCCGAGTTCTGCGCGCCGGCCAAGGGCTGGGAGAAGGGTTCGGTGGAGACGGGCGTCAAGTACGTCCGCAACCTGGTGTTGCGGCCGCGGCTGGCGGTCGAGAGCTGGACGGCGCTCAACGCGGCGATCGGGGCCGAGCTCGAGGCTGACCTGCCGGCGCGCCACCTCGACGACGGGCGCTCGGTCGACGCCGCGTTGACGCTCGAGCGGCAGCATCTGCGGGCGCTGCCCGCGCACCTGCCCGCCACCTGCCGGGTCGTCGCGCGGGTGGCCGACAAGTTCGGACACGTGCGGGTGGACCACGTCACCTACTCGGTGCCGATCCGCCACGCCTACCGGCCGGTGTGGGTGAAGCTGTATCACGACCGCGTGGCGATCGCGGTGGGCGCCGAAGTGGTGGCGCAGCACGCCCGGGCGTTCTCGAGAGGCACGAAGGTCCTCGATGCGTTTCACGTGCTGCCGCTTCTCGAGCGCAAGCACCGGGCGGTGGCCGAGGCGACGGCGCTCGTCGACTGGCGGCTGGCACCGGTGTGGCAAAAGGTGCGGGCCGAGCTGGCCAGGCACACGCGCAAGCCCGACCAGGAGTGGGTCCGGATACTACGGCTGATGGAGACGCACCCGGCCGCTGCCGTCGAGCGCGCGGCGGCGACCGCGCTCGAGCGTCATTCGCCGCGCCTCGAGACCGTGCGGCTGCTTCTCCGCCAGCAGCAGAGCGGCCCGCCGCCGGTGTGCCGGCCGGTGACCGGGGTGCGTCCGGAGCTGGCCGAGATCGTGGTGCCCGTCCCGACGCTGTCGGCGTACGACGCGCTGGTGGAGGGCCGTTGCTGATGGCAACCACGACTGTCGAGCCCGCCCATCTGGCGGCGGACCTCAAGACGCTGTGCCTGTCGACGGTCGCCACCCAGTGGCGACCGCTGGCCGAGCAGGCCACCCGCCAGCGGCAGGCGCCGGCCGACTACCTGGCCCAGTTGGTCCACCTGGAGGTGACCGGCCGCCGGGAGCGGCGCATCCAACGCCGCATTCAGGATGCCCGCTTCCCGATGCTCAAGACCCTCGACGCCTTCGCGTTCGACGCGCAGCCCGGTCTCGACCGCGACGCGGTCCTGCAGGTCTTCGACTGCCGCTTCGTCGCCGACGCCGCCAACGTCGTCTTCGTCGGCGGCGTCGGTACGGGAAAGACCCATTTGTCGATCGCCTTGGGGATGGCCTGCTGCCAGCACGACTACCGGGTGCGGTTCGTGACCGCCGCCGAGCTGGTCACGCTGCTCGTCGAAGCGCAGCAGCAGGGCCGCCTGCAACGCAAGCTCGACCAGCTCGCCCGCTTCGACGTCGTCATCGTCGACGAGCTGGGATATGTCCCGCTCGACAAGGCCGGCGCCGACCTGTTGTTCGGCTTCATCAGCCAACGCTACGAGCGCCGCAGCCTGGTGGTGACGACGAATCTGCCGTTCGCGCGCTGGTCCGAAGTCTTCCTCGACCCGACCGCCGCCGCCGCGGTCATCGACCGGGTCGTCCACCACGCCACCGTGTTGACGACCGCCGGCGACAGCTACCGGCTCAAGGCCGCCACACGCAACCAGGCGCCCCGCGCGCGACAGGAGGTGCCACGGCAATAGCGCTCATCGCGACGTGGCCTCCCGTCGCTACGCTCCGTCCGGCCACGTCGCGATGACCACCACAACCCAACAATGGGGGGTCCTTTTTCAAGTGGCCACACGGGTCCCTTTTTCAGTTGCCATTTCCATTCACGGCGCAGCTCGAGCGCCAGCTCGACGAGATCGCGGCGGGGTCGCGTGAGTGGCGGGGCGTTCTCGACGCGTTCCACCGGCGGCTGCTCGAGCAGGTCGAGCGGGCGTCGGCTTGACGGAGGGCGCCCCCCGGCGCGGCCTCCTGTCCGGGTGCTCGATCTTCTCGTCGAGCCGGTTCGGACCCATCCGCTGGGCCGCGCGTGGGGCGGGACGGGTCTCGCGGAGCCGAGGTTCGAGTCATGAAGGGACTGGTGGGCACGGTGGTGATCGTGGGCTCCGTCGTCGGCGTGGTGATGTGGGCGCTGCTCGCGCGCTACCGGGCCGATCTCGAGTCCACGCGCGGGATCGACCCGTGCGCGCTGGGCGAGGTCAGGTGCGCGTCGACGCCGTCAGGGCTCGTTCACCACGCGACGTTCGCGGCGACCGGCACGCGGGGCGGCTCTCTCGTTGCGGACCTGTCGGTCTCGTGCGTGGGCTCCGTGTGGGACGTGGGCATTGCGTTCGGGAAGTTCCTCCCGCCGGGCCGTTACAGCGTCGGCTGGGAGTCCTTCGTCATCCCGTCGCCCCCGCCGCCCGCGGGAGGCTGGTCGGTCTCGGACGGGTTCCTGTCGAGCCCGGAGCCGGGCGCGTTCGTCGACGCGGCGCTGGGGCCGGCGCCGCTCTGGGGAGAGTTCGCGCTGGCGGCTCTCGACGTCGATCCGGTCGTGACGTTCAGCGTGACGCGGGGCTCGGAGCTGGAGGCGTCGGTCGCCTTCGACGCGCTTCGCGTGCGTGCGGTGGTGCGTGCGATCGCCCTCGGCTGCGGCAGGGGGGAGGCCGCGGATGGATGAGCAGGCGCTGGAGCTCGCGGGCGCATTGCTGGTGGTGCTCGTCGTCTCGGGGCTGCTGCTCTCCCTGTATCTCGTGGCGGCCACCGGCGTTCCGCGCGCACGTCGCGGCCGCCGCCGGCGACGCCGGTGATTGAAGAGGAGGGGCCTTGGGTCGGTCGAGACGCGTGTCCGAACCGCATGCCGGCGGGGGATGGACGACCCGTGTCGCGGACGCGCCTCCGCCCGAGGCTCGCGTGGGCCGGGCGTGCGTGCCTGTCGATCACGAGAACCTCGAGCGCTTCGGCTGGTCGGAACGGACCGACGAGGGCCGGCGCCGCGTGGTGAGGTCGGCGCTCGGTTTCGCGGCGGAGATAGGTGTCCAGGTCGTGGTCCCGCCGGCCGAGACCCCTTCCGGCCTGCCGGCGGGGGCCGTCGTCGTCAGCCAGCCGCCGCCGGCGGCGTTCCGGTCGAATGGCGACTGGGCGGCGGACCTGATGAAGCGGGTGGCGCGTCACTATCTCGCCGACGCCGAGGAGGGCCCACGGGCCGTCGAAGCGCTGCTCTTCTACGGCCTCACGGGGCGGACGGCGGACTATGCGGGAGCGCTGGCGCAAGGGCTGGGCTATCTGCAGGGCGAGGTGCAGGCGCCCGCCGCTGGGACGGTGATGCCGCGGTTCCCTGCCGGCGTGGCGGGAGACGATCACGCCGCGCTCCGGGCGGCGCTCCTCGAGCACGTCGCCGGGGCCGGCGACGCGTGGGGTTCGCCGCACTCGCCTTATGCGTGTGCGCACGTGCTGACGCGTGCGCACACCGAGCGTGCGTGTTCGCCGCTCGCGCTCGATGTCGGGGGTTCGGAGCTCCGGCCGCTGTCTCCCTCGCCGTACGGCGACACTGTGGGCGGCTGGTTCGCCTGGCATTTGGCCGAGACGCGGCCGCGCTTTCGGCAGTTCGACCCCGCGGAGCTCGCGGCGGACTGCAACGAGTGGCTCGCCGCCCGGGCGGCCGAGGACCTCCTCGACAAGGCGCACCTTCGCGGCGTCGTCGACGGCGTGCCGGCGCGCCTCTCGTCGGCGCCTATCCGGGACGCGCTGGAAGCCTTGCCAGTCCCTCCCGACATGCCGGCCGCGTACGGCATGGTCGTGAGCGATCAGGCGGCCGGGCAGGAGAGGCACCCCCTGAACAGGCCTCGACCGCGGCTCGATCCCGTCGTCGGCGTCGAGCCGGCGGCGTTCCGCGAGCTGGACTCCCGGCGCCCGGAGGACGCCGTCGTTCTCGAGGACCGCATCCTCGGGCTGTGCGCCGGGTCCGGCGTCGCCGTGAAGCTCCACGACTCGGACCGGGTCCGCTCGTTCCATGGGCCGGCACCTTGTCGCGGGGGGCTCGCTGCGCACGTGGTCCATCCGATTCCGGAGCGGTTCGGGAGCACCGAGGACTGGGGCCGCTCGCTCCTGGGGGCGGTCGCGCTCGCGGTCCAGACGCATCCGCGGCTCTACGACCATGCGCGCCTCGATCGGCTGTTCGGGAGGGACCCGGCCGAGGGCGCGAGGGTGTTCGACGGCGCGACGGGCGTGCTGTGCGGCCGCTACGGTCTCGATCTGTCCACCGTCGTCTCTCGCGCCCGGGCCTTCGAGGCGAAGCCGGTCGGCGACCGGGTCGGCGTGTCGGCGCTGGACGAGATCGAGGACCGGACCGGCGTGCCCCCTGCAAGGTTCGAGGTGGCGCGGCGGGCGTTCTGGACCGCGTTGGGGGACGCCTGCGAGCGTGAGGGGGTGGCGCGCGGGTGGGCGGACGCGGCCATCGCCACCGGCGATCACGATCACGTCATGCTCGAGAGGGTGCGCCGTGCGGCGGACGCGGACGTTCCGTCGGTGGTCCGTGGCTGCGACCGGGTCCTCGATCTCGCTGTCGGGCGCACGTGGGGCGCGGTTCGGCCGTCAGGCGCCGTCGAGCGCTCGGTGGCGGACGTCGTCGCGGACCGGCTCCTGTCCAACGTCGGCAGATCAGAGCCGAGGATAGATCTCGATCGGCGCGACAGCCCGCGTGTCCGCGAGGTCCTCGGCCGGCTCACGGCTGCGAACCGGCCGGCCGACGCGGTGCTCGCCGAGGTGGCGTCGGGCTTCACGGTGGGCGGGGACCGCGACGACGCCACGGTTCTTGAGGTCGTCCGGGAGCGCGCGGAGGCCGTCACCGAGTTCATGCTGGATCCGACCCGCGCGTGGCGCCCGGATCGCGTGGGCGACATCGAGCACTCCAGGTCGGCGACGCCGTGGCGGGATCTGGAGCGCGCCCGCGCCCGGCGGGCGAGCGAGGTGGAGCCGGAGGCGCCGGGGGAGCGCGGCACGGATCGCGATCGCGCCGTGCAGCCGTCCCGCTAGTGATCGTGTCTGTTGGCGAGCGGTGCAGATGGAACACGGGATTCGGTTTGCGCCGGTGGTCATGGTGGCGGTCGCCGCCAGCCTCGCCTTCAGCGGTCCGCGGCTGTCCGGCAGCGTGATGTTCGCCGGCCGGACTCCCTGGGATGCCCTGACGGTGCTCGTCGTGGTCCTGCCCCTGTATGTCGGCGCTGTCCATGCGGTCCCCGCGTGGTCGAGCGCGGTCGTCGCCCTGGTCGGGCTCGGTTGTCTCGTGCTCGGGTCGACGAACCAGCTCCTACTGCCCGTGGGTGCCGTCCTGCTGCTCGTTGCGGTGGCCGATGCGGGTTCGTCCGTCGCAGCGTCTCATGCGGCCGGTCCGTGAACGGAGAGGTTCCGGGATGTAGCGGTGGTCGCAGGGCATGGGCGGGTCGGCGGGACCGCCGTCGAGCGCCGCGAGAGCGTGGCCGGCGAGGCGGTGCACGAGTTCCAGAGCCGGTGGTCTCGTCCGCAGCGACGTCTGGCGACGCGCCGCTGCGGGAACACTCGCGGGGTTGCCCGCTCCTGCGGCAATGCCGCATAATTGAGGCAGCCGGTGCACGTTTACTTCACCCGACCCTATGAACGCGCCATTCGCAAGCTGCTTTCGGAGGACGCTCGCAGCGAGATGGAGGCGGCTATCGTCGCCGCGCCCGATGCGGCGCCGGTCATTCGGGGGACGGGCGGCATCCGCAAGCTGCGCTGGGCCCGTTCCGGCAGAGGCAAGCGGGGCGGCATTCGCGCCATCTACTTCTGGCGCGCCACCCGCGGAGCCATCTACATGCTGGCGGCCTACGCGAAAGCGGATCGCGACGATTTGACCGCGACGGACAGAAAGACGCTGGCGCGGCTGGTAGCGGCCATCGAATCGGAGGGGCAACGAGAATGACGACGGAACGCACCGGGATCGGACAGGAAATCGAGACGGCGTTGGGGGAAGTTCTCGGCCATGTGCGCGGCGAGGCGGCGCTGCCCTGCCGGATCGTGGATGACCCCGGCGCCGAACGGATCGTCGCCCTTCGCAAGCGGCTGAAGCTCAGCCGGCAGAAGTTCGCGGACCGTTTCGGCCTTGACGTGCGGGCCGTGCAGGATTGGGAACAAGGCCGCCGGGTTCCGGACCGGGCGGCCCGCGTGCTGCTGACGGTGATCGACCGCGACCCGGAATCTGTCGTACGAGCGCTGACTGCTTCCGTGCCGGAGTCGCCGACCGGGCGGCCGTAACGCCCTGAAGTCCCGATTGACCTCGCGGATGCGGTCTGCGCCGTCGAAGCCGGCCAGGTGGAGGGTAGCGCGCACGAGCTGGCGGTTTGGCATTGCGGCCGGCGATGGCCGGTAGCTCCCGGCCTCCCACCGTTGCGCGCCAGCAAGCTCGCGTAGGCTCTTGTTGTCGGAGACGCCTGCGGAGGATGCGCACGCGGCGGTCGCAGCGGGGTAAAGGCGTCGACCGAATCAGCGGACCATGGCGGGCGGGCGTTGCAACGCCGTGTGTTTGGCACTGGAACGCTCGAATCTGAAGCGGACCGACCCGTGACCGATTTGTTGGAAGCGGCTGCGCGACTCGTCACCCATCGGATTTGGCAGCTCCAAGACAAGCCACCGGTCCGGTGAAAACACGTACGGAACGTAGAGGATCCTGTACCGTCTGCGGCTTCGTCTCGACACGCTAGCGGCGACGCGCATTTCATTGGGGGTCAATTCGAACTCGCAAGTGTCCTCCAGCGAGGACTTGACCTCGTAGAGCCATTCCGCTTGCAGCGTCTTGACGCAGAAATCGTAGCCGGCGGAGTCATCGCCCTCGTCACCGCCGTAGAAGCGGGCGCGGTTCGTAGAGATCCAGCACGTCTCGTCCGCGGCGTCGCCGTGATGACGGCGTAGGTACTGAAGCGCCAGCCACTCGCTGGCGAGCCCCATGGCTTGCCTTTGGTCCTCCGGGGGCAGCTTTCTGCGTCCCGTACCGCCGCCGGCCGCGCCGCCCAACGACCGCTCGCCGCGTGCTGTCTCGGTGAAGACGGCCAACTTGGGCCGGCGGCTGCGCTCCAACCAACCGTCGTCATCGGTCATGCTGCTCTCCGCCAATCGTCGAAGGTCCTCGGCGAAAGACGGATCGGCCGTGTCAAGCCTAGCTCCAGCGAAGTTGATGCTTCGCCGCTCAATGACTCTTCGTTCCCGTTCCCTCTCGCGGCGGTCTTCTTCCCTCTCGACGATGGCCTGATCGAGCCCGAGCGAAGCGGGATCGAGGGTCTGCGGCATGCCCTCCGGCCAGCAGGCGGCACGATGGCACAATTCAGGGATCTGCTTGTCCCGGAGCAGCTCGAAGTCCAGCAGTCCCGCGTTCTCAAGATGGCGTGTCACAGATTGCGGATCTTCGCTCAACCACGGCTCCGGCACATGGCTTCCATTGCGGCGGCACCACGCGAGGACGACTGAGATTGCGCTGGACGCAGAATCACGAACCGTCTTGCGGTTTCTCTCGACCAGACCGCGCGACGACGGGAGATCGACCTCCTGGTCTTCTCCTAGCACGTCGTCGAGCAGTCTTGTGACGTGCGTCTCGACGGTCGCGCTGTCTAGGGCCTCCCTCGTCAGGATCCACGCGGGATCGAACTCCAAGAACTCAAGAGTCTTGCGATTGACGTAGACCGTGAGGCTTCGCCCCTCACGGAAGTCGACCGCATGGCGGCGCCGCAGGCGCTCCAGGATGGGCGCTCCCATGCGCCGGACGTAGGCTTCGTACATGGAGAGGAGCTCCGCCTCCTTAGAGAGCGGGGATTCGCCTAGGGCCAACAGTGTCTGGTTGAACCGCGCGTAGTCGAGACCTAGCTCGCGCCGTAGCGCGGCCCGGTCCGACGCGTGCCCGCAGGCTGCGACCAGTTCTTGTGGCGCCGGCTTCGACAACGGGAATAGAGAGCGAAGCCATTGCAGGAGGTCGAATGCCGCCCCGGCACGCTCGGCATCGCTCTTGAGCCGTTCGGCGAGCGCAGGGTCTGCGAAGTAGGCGACGACCGGCATCAACAGGTGCAGGACGTGTCCGAGATCGGTCTGCAAGGCGGCGCGGTGTTCCTGAAGCGTGCGGGAGTCGCACCCGAGAGCTGCGGCAAGAGCTTCGTCGCCGGGCGCCTCCAGCGCGTCGGGATCCTGGTCCAGTGCAAGGCGCAATAGAAGTGGTTCGAGGAACCGCAATCGGGGGTCGATCAGCCGGGCAATTGTTCGGGAGAGGTCTCTTGCAAGCGTCGGCCATGAAAGCGGTACGCGATCGGACAGGATGAGAGTCGGCAAGTCCGAGTGCTCGACGCCGTAGCAATCCATGCTGTCTTGCGGTGGAACGTCCTTCTCGTCGACGACCAGCGTGATTGTCTGGCAGTGCCTCACACGGATCGCCCGAACGCGTCGCTCGACCGTGGCGCGCAGGATTCCACGCTCAAGATGATCGGCCAGAATTTCGTGCCCCAGCAACACCACTTCTGGTAGCCATCCCAGTTCGAGCGACGTCAGCGGTGGATCGCTCGTTCGGGGCGCAAATGGTTCACCATCTGTCAAGAGCCGCACGCCGATTCCGTCGAGCTGGCGGGGCGCGAAACGGCCGGTCGCGGTCAGCCCCTCGGCGATTCTCTCGCCCGAGGCTTCGCCAATGTCGAGCAACGCATGCCCGGCCGACGACAGGATCTTGGCCTCGAACGCCCGTGCGTTCTCGGTGACGATCAGCGTGGGGGGCGTCTCGGCGCTACCGCGCAACGTCTCCAATCTGCCGTCCCGGTTGACAGCAAGGTCCAGGTCGCGAGGCATGGCCGCGTCTGCATTCGAGAGATCGAGCCACGCGCGCCGGTACCCGTTGCGGAAATCCCGGCGATCGTGTGTGGCTAGGGCAGGCGCGACTACGGCGAGTGCTCGGAGGCGGTGGGGCGCGGTGTCCGGGCTGTGCCAGTCCCGAAGCCCGAGAGCGTCACCGAAGACCAAATCCGCAAGTTCCTGGCTGCCCTCGACGAGTCCAGCTACGGTATCGGGCACGCGTTCCAAGAATCGCGGTGGCCGACCCTGCCGCGTGCGGGATGCCCAGCACTGGCTCGCTTTGCGGAACCCGGGTTCGTGGTACGTGCCAGCCGCGATCCATGCCTTGGATCGCAGGAATGTGGCGAGCGGCGTGGGGAGTGTTTGCTTGTTCCAATAGTGCTGGGCGCGCTCAAATCGGCCGACGGTGAAGGTCAGGTACTTGGCGTTGTACGCGTCAAGGTGTCTGAAGGCGAGTTCGTGGAACGCCTCCTTCGTGGTCTCGGGCAGTTCCCGGTGTTCAATTTGCCCCGGCAGGCGCCACGCTCCGCCACGTCTGCGGTACTCCGTGTACGGATGTCGGAAAGACACGAACGATGCTTCGCTACGCCAATCGCGGTCCAGGCCCTCCTTGTCGTCACCGTTATCGACGAGGTACTTCCAGCTCCATCCTTGGCCGCTCTCCTGCACACGTCCGGCAACGGGCTTCAGCCCGTCCGCGACGCCGAGCAGCGTCAGAAAGGTGACCCACTGGCGCCTGTTACCGCCACGGCTGCCCGGCCAGTCGGCAAAGTTCACGAGAAGCAAGTCTCGCGCCCGCCGGCAGTCGGGCGAGGTATCGCTCGCCTCGACCAGGAAGTTCTCCAGCGTCACACCGACTGGCGTCCACGTGGACGAGAATACCGCCCGCGTCGCCAACCGCCAGCCGCTCGATGTCGGCACCCACAGTCGGGCGCTCCGAAGCGCCTCCTGAATGCCCGCGCCCGCCGTGCGCCACACGCTAAAGGCCCACATCAGAGCTTCCCCGCGTCGGTTGTCGTTGGCATTGGCCCCCAGAGCGGTTCCGAGGCCGGCCAGCGCTTCCAGTGGATCGTATTTGCGCACTAGGCCGGCCTTGACGAAGGCGCTCATGGTGTCCGGCCGAAATGCGATCTTCTCGTCGAGGAAACGGTAGCGCCGGGCTAGCGTCGACGGCGGCAACGGCACGCCGTCCTTTGCGCGTCGGCGTCTCGATGTCTCACCGCGCACGAACACACCGAGTCCCGACGCAGCATCGGGGCTGCCCGCAGGCCGCAACTTCTTCGACCGGTCGAGGAAGATGGCCTTGCCGGCCAAGCTGTTGAGCTTCTCACCAGCCGTGTCAAAGATGCGTTTCACATCTTCGTAGAACCGGATCCAGGTCCGTGCGGCTGCGTTCTGGTCGGCGAGAGACCGTGCGAAGCGCGCGGACCACTCGGCGAGACGCGGGGCGGAGGGCGAAAGGTCCAGGTACTCCCGTTGCGCCATGGCTCTCAGGCGTTTGAGACGTGGCCGGTCAAGTTCCGGCGACACGAGTCGGGCACCGGTTCGCCTAGAGACCTCCAACCCCTTCATCAACGAGAACGTACCTACCGGCCAGACGCAAGCCGCGGACAGGCTGGTCCACCGCGCCCCGTCGACGGCGGCGATTGTCGGGACGATCGGGGCATCTCTCAGCGAAATGCCCATCCGGTCGAGTGCACTATCCAGCTTGCCGGCGTGTTTGCCAGTCCACGCGACAAGATCGAACACGGCACGTTGGGGAATCTGCGCGGCGGGCTCGCGGGCGAGCTGTAGCGCCGCGTGGGTGCAGGCTTCCGCCGCGGCCTTCAAGAGGGTCGCGTTCAACGGTAAGTCGAAGTCCGCGTCGCGGCGGTCGATTTCCGCGAAGAAGGGTGCGTCCAGATGGCCGAGCAGCGGCGCGGTGGCCGCATCGCCCATGGGTAAGAAGTTGTAGAGGCGCCCTGCGGCTACTGCTCCAGGGGACAGCCCTACAGCGACCGAGACGGTCGGCTGTCCTTTCCAATCGAGCCAGCGTTCGATCTGCGGCGCTAGAGGTACGCTGTGGCGGACGGCATCAAGCACGAGCGCTTTATCGACGTCCCGTTGTACGACGAGGAATCGCCTGTCCTCGCCGACTCGAACCTCAAGCATGCGGCAGGCAGCCATACCCGGTACATCGCCCATCGCCGTCTGACGCCGGCTGAGCCGGCGCCGATGGACCGGGCCGTCCGCCGTCTCCACGTCGATGCGGAATTCCGCAATGCGATCGAGAAAAAGGAGGAGGGGCACATCGAGATCGGCGAGCGCCTGGACTTGGCGATTTGCTAGGTCGATGGCCTCGATCGTGCGCAGCGGAACGACGATGGTGCTCGCATAACCCCGCCGCGCAAACGACATCACGTCGTCCGGCTCGTCCGCTATCGGCAGAGGGACGAGGTACCGTGGAACAGTTTCGGCAACTGCGCGGGCCGTGGCCTCGTCGATGTGGTCCTCCCGAAGCAGATCCTCGATCTCGTTCACGGTGGCGAACCTGAAACAGTAGCCGTCGAAACGGGCTGACTCCCTCCTGCCTTGGCGCGAGAAAATCCGTACATCGTCGGTCAGCGCCCCGACGCTCCTGAAGCCGAGGCCCTTGTTGCCGATGCCCTCGCCGATCTGCTTGGCGGTGGTGGCGAGGTTCACTATCGCGTCGACATCCTTCCTGCGGAAGCCGTCGCCGCCGTTGGCCACGTACAGGGTGCCCTCGGATTCGGAATGGATGACAAGCCTCACTGCTATCCGCCCCTGGTCGTCGGCTCGGTGAGCGTCGTGCGCGTTCTGTATCAACTCGTACAGCACCCGGTCGCCGTACTCCGTGCCGATCACGTCGTTTAGGTTGCGGAGACTCTCGTAGACCTTGTTCTCGTCTCTGTGAGCAGCGATGGCGTGACGCAGCACGGCCCGGTTCCGTGTGTTCAAATGCTCGGTATAGGGCGACTCGTGGGGCTTCATGGCGCATTCAGCCTAATGGCCCATGGCGGCCGCGACCCGCCATGACGGGGCGATGGACTCCTGGCGGCCACAGGATGTTGCGGACACGGGCGGCATCGTCGGGGCGGCAGCGTGCGCGCGGTGCTCGGTAGCGACAAAGCTCGTCGCTGGGCTCGGCCGCCGCTCTGCGGGGTTACGGCCTTGGCGCGGGCTCCGCGCGTGGCGTGGGTTGGCTTCGTCGTCGCTGAAGGCTTCGGGGGGGAGGAGGGTCGCCGGCGCCGACGTGTTATCCGGCGCATGTTCGAGGCTCCCCCAGGGCGTGTCGTCAACAGGGGCGGGCGGGTGGGTCGAAATAGCCTCCCGCCCGCGGGGGCGGTGCAAGTCCGCAGACGGTCGTTTAGCGGTGCCGGTGGCCATCGAGTCGATCTTCAGATCGTACGAGTAGTCTTGGCAAGCCGGCTCGCGCGTCGCGGTCAGGCATTGGCGAACATCGGTCTCGGCACCGGGGCACTCACCGATCCACCGCTTGAGGCTGCGCGTGAGGGCGCTGCAGGGTCTTGGCGTGTAGCCGCTGTACCCGTCGGCGGTCTACCACACGGCGTCGAGTCCGTGGCCGGGCCCGACGATCGCGTGTGCGATCTCGTGCAGGAGCGTGTCTCGGATGTCGCCCAGAACGCTCGCAGCACGACCTGACCAGGAGCGCGATGGTCCTGGTGTCGTGCCGGCAGATATCGGCGCGGCCCGTGGCCGTCTCGAAGCGGAAGCGCCACCGGGTCGCGAGCGTGCCCGTGTTGAGGTGGAGTTCGAGCAGTCGCGTGGCGTCGTCCGCGACCTGCTGGGTCGTCGCTCCGCCCGTGGGCCCGGCCTTGATGAGCCGGAGCCTGGCGTAACGCACGCGCCATCGGCCGGCCTCGCCGGCGGCGACGATGGCTTCGTCCCGCCGCAGCTCGGTGACGGCGGGGAAGACGGTGCGCTGCTCGCGGTCGAGGAACGTGACGACGCTCCCCACGGGGAACTGTTGCCTGGGGAAGCGAGAGCCGATCAGTTGTTCTGGCATCGTGGTCGAGGGCGTACCGCCGAGCGGCCGTTGACGCGGTTCGCCTGGAGGCGTGGCTGCATGCTCCGGCCGAACGACCGGTCAGTGCACGGCGGTTGCGGTGGGCCAGTACTCGACGTTGAGGTGGTACATCTCGGCCTCGTCGTCGAGGTCGTGGTGAGGCACCTTCGGGTCGTAGGGCGGCGGCGTGATCACGACGAGTCCGAACGACGTGCCGGCGGGAGGCGGGATGGGCCGGCTGTCGATGTGATGCGAAACCGCGAGCTTGGCCGCGACGTCGACGTTCGGCGCGTCGACCTGGATGGCGGGCAGGTGGTCGAGTGCGACCGCGGCTTCACGCGGCCGGGTCTCGGTCTCGAGGACGACTCTGTAGGTGGTCGGCATGTTGGGTGGTTCTCGGGACACTGGTGGTCACGCAGCGGCGGCCACGCGCGCGATCGTGACATCGTACAGCCGCACGGCGTCGGCCTGGGTCCGGTGATGCACGTCGTTCCAGGCGCTCACGCGTGTGCCGTAGTCTTCGTCCGGGGACACTTCGGCGATGGAGCGGCGAAGCTCGACCAGGGCTTCGAGGTACATCTGGTAGCAGGGGTCGTGCAGGCAGTCGGGGATGCTGTCGTCGGCGCACGACGCGGCGCCGGTGGCGCACCAGGCGACGGCGGCGGGGTCGCTCGCGCCGCACATCGTTCCCCTGGCGGTCCTTGCCGGCGCGTGTTGCGTCCATCCGCGGAGGATCCGTTCGCGGCCGCGGCGCAGCAGCTCGATCAGCGTCAGCATCGGCTGGTTCTGGCTCATTAGGGTGCCTGTTCGTGGGCGATGGCTTTAGAGGGCGGGCCCGTCGTTCGCGCTTCGGGTCGGCCTGTCTGGGGCTGGTTCGGCGGGGTCGGCGTGTTGGTGGAGGATGTTGGTCGCGGGGCGGCTCGGCACATCGCCCTTGAGGTTCTTGTGCTGGGGCGGGCAGCCGATGGTGCGGTTGTCGGCGGGGTTCAGTCTTCGTTGGGAAGCATGATGGTGGCGACCGGCTCGTGGTTGTCGCCGGGGCCGATGACGAGCTTGAGGGTCCGGCGGCGGGGATGGGTGCGCCCCGGCCGCGGCACGACGTCGAGTTGGAAGATGAGCTGGTTCTGGCGCACGCCGCGCCTGGC
This sequence comes from Vicinamibacterales bacterium, assembly GCA_965222265.1. Lineage (GTDB taxonomy): Bacteria > Acidobacteriota > Vicinamibacteria > Vicinamibacterales > UBA8438 > JAAXGX01. Next base: position 197,708 of record CBDCTP010000003.1, on the reverse strand, counting down.
GAGGGTCCGCGCCTTGAACGCGGCGAGGTACACCACGTCCCAGAGGCGGCCCTTCTGGTCCTGGTGGGCGCTGCTCTGCTCGGCGTCGGACTCGGTCCATTCGATGCACTCGTCGAAGACGGCGGCCGTGACCGCGGTCGGTACGTTGAAGCCGGCTTCGCGGGCGGCGGAGGTGACGTCGACGAGGACGCCGTCGGCGAGGGCCTCTGCGCGGGTGTAGGTGTGGATGACGGGCCACTCGGTCTGGGGTTCGGGGGTGGTCGGCTGTCTGTCGGACATGGTGCTCTTCCCGGCTGTCGGAATAGGAGGTCACGTGGCGGCGTCGGTGGGCTGCGGCGCCGGATGCTGCTGGTGGTCGTGGTTCGGGTCCCCGGGTGGCGGGATCGTGAAGTGAATGGTGCGGAGGTCTTCGGCGACCTCCGGCGGGATTGAGGCCCAGAGGGTCGGCCACTCGTCGAGCGCGCGGGTCTCCGGGCAGTGCTGGTGGAGGAACTCGAGCATGCGCCGCCTGGCGGCGCGCTCGTGGGCGAGCCAGGCTTCGTAGCGTTCCCAGCCGGGTGCAAGGTGGGTGGACCAGATCGCGTCCGGGTAGTCCTTGTACGTGCGTTGGTCGAGGAGGACCTGGATGTTGGAGGAGTTGTTGGGGACGCTGTCCTCGAGCGGCACGAGGACGTTGTAGGCGACGGCCACCCGGCCGTCGTCGTGGGGGCCGCCGGCCATGCGCCAGCGGTGGATCTCGATTCTCATGGTGGTCGGCTCAGTCGCGGGCAGGGGCGGGCCGGAGCAGCTCGACCGAGCGCCGGGGCTGCTCGCGGCCGGTGAGGATGAGCTTGGTCAGATCCGGTGGATCGCCGTGAGGGCGCCGTTGCGGATCTCGATGTCGATGTTCGAGTCGCCGCTCATCGACGGCAGGACGGCAGTCGTCAGGAGCTCGCGGAGGTCCGCCTCGGCCGCGGCCTCGCGGGACTCGAGAAGCTCGGTCACGAGGTAGGCGATCCGCCGGCGGTACTCGCGCATCTGCGTGTCGATGCTGTCGGCGTCGGAGTCGAACGACGGCTGGAAGTACGCCTCCGCCAGGGCGCTGCAGAGGGCGCTCCTGTCGATCGGCGCGTCGCGGCGGGCGACGAAGATGGGCTCGATCTCGCTGGTCCCGCCTCCCTCCGGGCTGAGCAGCGCGGCGCTCGCCGGTATCCGCACCTTGCCGGGCGCGCCGCATCGTGCTCGCTTCACGAGGAGCTCGATCTCGATCTCGTCGACGGCCCCGCGGAAGGGGCTCTCTGCGTCCCGGCGGGTCTTGCGCGTGCTCGTATGCGTCTCGGTCCCGCTCCTCACGTGCACGTTGACGCCGATGATGCACGGGAGCTCGTCGTACCACCGGTAGCCCCGAAGTCCACTCTCGATCTCCCAGTACCGGCCGAGCGTGCCGGACTCCTTCGCGGCCCAGGCGAGCGTCTGGGACTCGGCGGCGTCCAGCTCGTCGTCGTCCACCAGGATTGCGTGCTGGAGGTCGGGGTGACGCGGGGGCTCGAGGGGCTTCGCGTCGCGCGCGTTCTTGGGCCGCCACGGCGTGAGGTGACGGGGGTCGGCCGGGAGCGCAATGCCGGCCGCGGCCGCTCTCGCCCGGGTCTCGTGGCCGAGCCGTGGCGCTCGGCCCTCGGCGGCGATCGCGCGGTAGATGATCCGCGTGGCCTCGTTGACGAGCTCGGCCGTGAAGGGGGTCTGCACGATGGCGGTGCGCGTCGGCAGGGTCAGCTCGAGGTCGGGGCAGTCGGTGACGTCAGCGAGAGTCCACCAGGTGCGGGGCGCGTCGGCGTCGGCGCCGGGCAGGGCGTGGACCTGGGGCAGGTCCGGGAAGGCCACGTGTAGCCCGTGGAAGTTGATGGCTGGGGTTGCCCAGGTGGGGCTGGTCGAGCGGAAGACGCCCACCCGCAGTCCGCGCCAGGTCTCGGTCCGGACCGCGTCCTCCAGGAAGTCGGACTGCTCCGCCTTTCGTCCGTTGACGGTTACCGGGATCGGGTAGTGCCGCACGGCGTCCGCGATCACGCCCGGGGTCCAGCCCGTGTCGGTCGGCAGGACGGACAGCGTCACGTCGGTGCCGTGGTCGCGGTCCCAGCCGGGATCCGCCGCGACGGCCGCGGGCTCGCGCCCGACAAAGTGGTCCTCGTCGAGCTGGACGCACCAAGCCGCGCGCCCGGCGACCCGCGAGCGTATCCGGGGCGACCGCCGCGCGAGCGAAAAGATGCCCATGCCGGCGGGGTGCTCGGCGCCGCGGAGGTCCTGCGGCCAGCCGCTCCTGCCGAATGCGAGGAGCGCAGCCGGGTCGCCGATGCCGCGTCCGTCGTCGCTCACGGTGATCCGTCCGGCGGGCCGGCCGTGCGTGATGGCGACCGACGTCGCCCCCGATCGGCGGGCATTCTGGAGGATCTCGTGGAGCGTCTGCGCCAGCGTTCCGTCGAAGAACTGCATCACCTTCGCGATCGCCTCGTCGGCGATCCTGGCGCGGATGGTCTGCTGCTTGCTGCTTGTCATGGTCTCTCCTTCCGGCCGGCCCGCCTTCGCAGGTCGGCGAGGGTGCGGTGGATGGTCCGGATGTCGATGCCGAGTCCGCGCGCGATCACCGCGGCGGAGGCTCCCGCCTGCCGCCAACGGAGGATCGCCGCGGCTCGGCGGGCCTGGCGTAGCACGCGCCGGCTGCCGGCCGGCCGCCGCGCCGCGGTCACAAGCGCCTCCCGCTGGTCTGGACCCAGGGCCGGGTCCCGGTGTCTGCTTCGTGGTCGCGGTCGCTTGTCAGGACGTACGGGCGGAGCGGTCCCCATTGGCCGTGGAACCAGCCGAGGCGGGCGCCGTCGAGGGCCTGGTCGAGGGTCCATCCGCGTGCCGCGAGCGTCCGGGCCGTGCGTTCGTAGGCGTCGTCGTCCCACAGTTCGAGGTCCTGGGGCGACGGGGTGCGGTCGCGTGGGTCCCAGTCTCCCGGCATCTCGCCGAGGTCCGTGAGGGGAGGCTGCGCGGGGTCGTCGCCGGCGGGGTCGGGCCACTCGATGTCGCCCTCGTCGATCGCGTAGGCGGGATCGGCGAGCCTGTGCCGCCAGTGCTCGGGCAGCCAGACGACGCCTTCCGTGCGGTGGAGGATGAGGTATTCGGTGTCGCTGCCGGCCGGTCTGAAGCGCCACATGCCGGCGGCCTCGTCGCCGTCGAGGATGTCGTGGTTGACGGCCTCGTAGGTCGTGATGGCGCCGAGCGTGCCCTCGTGCCGGCCGAACTCGGCCTCCGCCCCGATCACCGGGCCGAGGATCGCGTAGCCCTCTCTCTCGAGCTTGGCGGCCTCCCGGTCGGCGCCGGCCCGGTTCCACGGGTCGTCGGGATCCATGTCGTCGAAGACATCGGCCGCGTCGTTCGCGATGTAGCTCTGCCACGCGGCGGGCAGCTCCACGGTGATCCGGAAGGCCGGGATCCCGGGTGCCGGGGTCCGGTCCTCTCGTCGTCTGATGCTGGTCATGGCTTGCGAGGTCGGTCTCTGCGGTTCGTTCTCCGGTTCGGACGATTTGCGACAGGCCGGTACGTGCGGCCTTGTGGGTGCGTGAGGCTTCAGGCGGGCGGATCGGTCTTGGGGGCGCTGCAGGGCTTTGTGAGGGCGGGGCCGTAGGCGTCGGAGGCGTGCTCGAGGTTGACGAGGGCGGCGGCGCGGCACTCCCTGCAGAACGCGGTCGCGGCGGTGTGCGGGGCGTACGCCCTCCGCTTCCAGCGGGTGAGGGTGTGACCGAGGCGGGCAGAGGCGGCGCGCCCCCGCTTGAGGGCGCCCTGCAGCTCGTTGTACTCGTCGCGGGGCGGGCCGCTTTGCCGCGCGCGTTCGACCGCCTTCAGCGCGGCCGCCTCGACCGCGCGCGCTCCGCGCTTGACCTTCATCCGCCGCCTCCGGGATCGAGCAGGTCCGCGGCCCGGTCGCGGCGCTGGGCCGCGCGCCAAGCCCCGAGACCGCCGTCGACGCCCTTCGAGGAGAGCCAGTTGGCCTCCGCCCGGTACGCGCCGGCTTCCGCGCGGAGCGCCGCGGCAGCGGCCGTTGCGGATCCCCGCGCCCGGCGGAGTGCGCCGGCGGCGACCGTCTCGTCTCGTCGCCGCTGGCGCGCTGCCGCTCGTGCCCAGCGTTCAAGGTCGGCCGGGCTGGGTCGTGCAATCCTCATGCTGTCTTCTCCGGTGCCGCCGGGCGGCGGCCACGAGGTCTCTCCAGGGGTTGGGTTTCGGGGTTGCGCAGAGGCGGTTGAGGTGGACCCAGATCCCGCACCAGTAGCCGAACATCACGAACTTGTAGCGGGCGAGGGCGTCCCAGGCATGGCGCTCGGCGGCGTCGCGCTCGCGGGTGAGCCTGTCGTGGCTGGTGGGGTGGTGCTGGAGGTCGTGGCGCTTTGGAGGCCGGGGTTCGTGGCGGGCGGTCATCCGAGCAGCCGCACGTGGCGGCCGGCGGGCGGCTGGGTTCGTGTGGTGGTCACGGGTGTTCCGTCTCCTTGGAGAGCTGGCGCGCGCCGTTGCGCGTCGATCGTTCTGCCCTGTGCCGGTGTCGGAGGCGCCTTGTGCGTCCAGCAGCCCCAGCGTGTCGTTCGGGTCCATCTCCCGCCAGTGGTGCTCGCATTGGGCGTGCAGCCGGTCGTCGTTGTCCACGTAGAAGCGCGTGGCGGGCCGGCCGCACCGGTGGTCTCCGGCCGGCGTCTCGCAGTCGAGGCGCCGGCCCAGGCCGGCCTTCAGTGCGGCGTCGGCCATCACGTTCCGGTCTGTCGGTCCGAGCGCCCTCTCGATCCACGCCCGTTCGTCGGGCGTCAGGATCGTCAGTTCGTTGGTACGTCCGAGCTCCATCGAGCCTCCTTGCTGGCGGCCGTCGGGGTCCGGTCCTGGCGGTACCGGCTCACGGCCGTTCCTCTTGCGGTAGTGGTCGCGGTCGAGTGAGGGGTTGGCTGGTTGCCCAGGCTTCGGGCGGTTCGGGGACGGTGTCACTTGCGATCGCCGCGGTAGAGGAGGCGTTCGGCTTCGGCGAGATCCTCGCTCTCGAGCTGCCGGCGCCCGTCGAGCGCCGCGACTGTCTGGGCGATGGTCCGGATGCGCCGGCTCGTCGCGAGCTGCGCCGCCCGTCCGCCGACGAGGCGCGGGGGCGCCCCCCCGAGGATCGCCGCCGCCCGGGTGACGCGCTCCCGGCCGGCCTGCAGCCGTTCGGCAGGTATCGGGGTGTCGGTCGGCATGCCACCGGTGATCTCGATGTCGCAGAGCTCGAGCAGATCCGCCGCGCGGTGCCGCCGGGCGTCGAGCTCGTCGGGCCGGGTCGTCACCATGAGCCGGAAGCGGGCCGGCATCCGGATCGTGTGCTCGACGGGGGAATAGCGATAGATGACGGTCTGGCCGTCCTCGGCGACGGCGACGAGCGCCTCGGCCGCGTCCCGGTCGAACTCGGTAGGCTGGTCGATGACGAGGACGCCGTTATGCGCGAGGTTGACTTCGCCGGGCCGACCCCGGCTGCCCGCGACGGCGCCGCGCGAGGCGGTGCAGTGCGGGACCCGGAGCGGGGGCTCCGTGATCCGCGCGGTCCACGGCGCCATGAGGCCCGCGACGCCGTGGATCGTGGTCGTCTCGCGCGCCGCCTCGCCGGCGAGGTCGGGCAGGAGGGCCAGCGCGATGCGGCCGTACTGCGGGAGCGAGCGGCTGTCGGGGCCGATGACGTGGATGTTGTGCCAGCCCGCGCACGCGATCTCGAGCGCGCGCAGGTCGCCCTCGCTGATGCGCCACGTTCCCGGATCGCGCCGCTTCACGGCGGCCGTCCGGTGCGGGAGCGGCTCGCCGTCCTGGTGGCCGGCGAGCACGGCGACGAGCTCCTCGAGCGTCGCGGCCGAGGTCGTCTCGCGGCACTCGGCGCAGGCGGCTGCGGCCTGGTCCTCGGCGACGATCAGCCGTAGGCCGCGCGCCCCAGCGGCGTGGGCGATGGCGGTCGTGCCGCCGCCGCCGATGCACCGCACGCCGGCGCTCTCGATCGCGGCGTAGGGGTCGAGGCCGCCGACGGCCACGACGTCCGCTATTCGGTCGACTGGGAGCTTGCCGGCGCCGGCGAGCACGGCCAGCGCAATCGGCAGATCGAGCGTGCCCGAGTACCGGCCGGTGGCCAGGGGCGGGTCTGCGGCGCCGGCGGGCTCGAGGCGCACGTCGGTGCCGACGTCGCCGATGCCGAGCCGCTTCAGTGCGTGTGTGACCGTCGTGGCCGTTTGCTGCGCCACGGTGTCGCGGACGCCGGCGACGTGGAGTCGTCCGGCTTGGTTGGAGGCGGCGGACACCGTGAACAGGTGTCCCTGGATGCCGCGTGTGTACGCGCCGTGGATCTGCATGGACACTTCCTTTCGGCCGCCCGGGCAGGGCGGTGGGTGATTGGGGCGAGGTCGCGGACAGGCGGTCAGGGCTTGGGGAGCCCGTAGTACTCGGGCCGGGCAGCGAGGATCTGTTCTTCGAGTTGCGCGGCGAAGAGGGGCGCCTGGCGCTGGAGGCGCCTCTGGAGCCGGCGGCGACGGCCGCGGTATCGCGCCTCGGGGGAGATCCGGCATCTCTCGGGTTCAGGCGGCATGAGCCACCGGAGGATGAGTCCGGGGCGCCACGGGTAGTCGAGGGCGGCCTGGCCGGTTGCGATGACGCGGTCACCGTCGTAGAGGTGGTACTACTTGACGTGTTCGGAACGCATGGCGGTCGAATGCCGCACGCCGGCCGTGGCGGTGCGGCTGGTTAGAGGGTGCCGCTGAGGATGCGGCAGGTGCTTGAGCCGAGGGTTCTACGCGGCGAGCGCGCGATTTGATCGACTAACACTGATGATGGGAGCATGAGGGTGATGGCCGGCACCGATGACGAGCGCGTTCGCCCCATGCTGAATCCCCCGCACCTGGGCGAACTGATCCGGGAGGGCATGGAAGAGGTCCGCTGGACGGTGAGCGAGACGGCCGCTCGCCTCAACTGCGAGCGCGGGACACTGTCTCGTGTGCTGAACGGCAAGGCGGGAGTGTCTGTGAAGATGGCCCTGTCTCTGGAGGTCGTAGACTGGGGCACTGCCGACCACTGGATGCGCATGCAGGCCGCCTACGTGCTGGCGCAAGCTCGTCGGCGGGACAAGACCAGGGGGCGCGGGGCCCTGTACGTGGCCCGTAGGGCGGCGAGAACGCGTGTGACAGTGCGCGAAGAGGAAGAAGGATGCGACAGCGACACGTCGGGATCCAGGAACTCGAGGGGAACCTGAGCGCCTGCCTGTGGAAGAGGTCAGGAGCGGAACGACCCTGCTCATGACGGAAGGAGGGCATCGGGTAGCACGCCTCATCCCGGACGCGGGGGCCAGCGAGTCGACGAACGGCCCGGCGATAGCCTGGAGCGGGCGGCGGCTTTAGGAAGACGAAGCCGAAGGCCCGCTTGCGGGGCGGGGGCAGCATGACCGACATCGTCAGGGAAACCGCAGGTGAAGCTGCTCTACGTGGACACGAGCGCCCTGTTCAAACACTACGCGCAGGAGGACGAATCGGAAGCGGTCCTCGCGCGGATCGAAGAGGCGTCGGCAGTTGGAACGGCGCTGATCACGCACGTGGAGGTTGCAGCCGCGCTGGCACAGGCTGTGCGGCAGGACCGGATGGGCCGGGGCGAGGCACGGGAGGCAGAACGGGAGTTCCTGCGCGACTGGGACGATCTCACGAGAATCGGTGTGACGGAGACGCTGGCCGCGCGAGCCGGCCGGTTCGCTTGGCACCCTGCCGCTCGCGATCTTCGCGGCGATCCAGAGAACCCGGAAGGCGCGGGTGACCTGGCCTCAACCGGCTGAGAAACCGCCGGTGTCGCGACGAGCCAAACACGCCAAGGAGGGTGTGCGGATTTGGGTCGCCATCTTTCTGGGGTCAAAATGCCCCTTGGAGTATGGCGTTGACTGGGAGCGATGACTCATGAGTTTGAGTAGCACTTGGGCGGTCGAGATTGAACGGATGAGCCCCCCGAAACGCGCAAATGCGGGGAGGTTTCACCCTTACTGCGTGACGCCCGAAGGATCCTTACGGTTGCCCTTGGAAATACCGCGAATAAACGGGCCTCGGCAGTGGCCGGTCGGAAAGGCCCCCGGTTGGACTGAGCTCACTTTGCCTGATGGGAGGAAGCACTCCATATGGAGACCGCTACACTCCGACTTCTATTTTGGTCAGCAAGAAAAGCCGGTGAAAGTATGCGTCGCGCCGGACGACCGTGCGCGGATAGCGTCGATGACTAGTCATGATGTGCTTCAGCTGATTGTGAGTGGGAGAGCCTTTCCATTTTGCGATCATGTGTTTGTTCTTCCAGACTTGGCGAGGTTCGTCATGAATTCCTTTAGGTACCATGTCAATAAGATGGATGAGCTGAGTGTTTTTGTCGGGTACAGAGGGCAATCAAAGCGGTACGAAGAGAAGTTTACGCCCGGGCTCTACCGCAAGAGAAGCAACCCACAGAGAGCCAAGCAGTGGCAGGACCGATCAAGGACTGCTGGCAACGTTCTGAAACAGAGATTCCTGGAACAGATGAACAAACCTCTCACGGAAATGGAAGCTATCGGTATCCTTCAACACCACTACATTATCGGTCCGACGGACCTAGTGGATTTCAGCCATGACGTGAATATAGCAAAGTGGTTTGCTCTGAACGAGCGTGCGGATGGGGCCTATCGAAGGAAGGAGTTCGTTGACCGGGAGGCATGCTGCGTCTATACCGTAGCTGTCCGAGCGATTGGAAATCTCAGACTCAGTGAGGAGGATGCCAAGCCCTTTACGTCCGGTCTCACGTTCCGTTGGTGGGAAGACTTTGGCTCAAAGGACGGACCCTCCTGGCCCGAGGTCCCACCATACAATCTCGCACCGCTTTGGTCTGAGTATCCGCGGAGACAGAGAGGCTTTGGTCTTCGCGGGGTGGGGCCGGGGGACCGTGATGCGTGTGGTGCCATCTTGAGCGTAACCGAACATCCGTTTCATCCTAGGTTTAGCAAGGATGGCTGGGATCGAATCGGTGGACCTGAGCTCAGCATAGACGGGCGGCGATTCGCATGCGATGAAGACTCGTCACCCATGACCGCGTTCCTCTTCCCACAACTTCCGAGGTGGTTCAAGGATGTGATCTCGGAGATCCGGGAGCTTGTTGGATGAGCCGTGAGGACGTTATCGATATAGAGTGTCCACTCTTTATATCGGGCCGCAGGTCGACGCAAGGCGAGGGGTTGCGGACGCACCTACCAGGTGTTGACCGCAGTATGCGGGACAGAGAAGATCAAAAAGAGCTGCCTCAGCCTCATGATGGCAAGCTAATTTGGAGCACCGTTTCAAGGTCGGACCACAACCGAGGAAGAGATATGGAAGACTCACGCCAAGAGCCGGAACCGCAATGACAGAGCAGGAGTATCAGGACGAACTGACGGACAATTACCTCGAGTGCATGAGGGAGATAAAGCGGCGCACTCATGTTCTTCAGATGTATACATCAAAGACCATCACCGCCGTATACGTTGCTACAACAGCGGAATGCATGGCGCTCCAATTCAGGAAGATCCTTGAGAAAATCGCCCTCGCATCGCTAGTTGCTAACCGCGAAGAGTACGAAAGGGTCGCTCAGGACTTCTCGAAGCACTGGCACGCGAAACGGATCTTCGCCAGCTTGCGCAAGGCGAACCCGGACTTCTACCCGAAGCCAACCCGGCCAGAGAAAAAGAAGAAGAGAGGGGGGGTTAAGTACTACGACCTAAAGGAGAGGCCTGGTCACTTGACGGTAGCCGAGTTCATCGAGCTTCACGATCTCTGCTGTAAGGGGCGGCGCAAAAATAGATTCCGTTTTTCGCTAAATGGGTTCGATGGTGTAGTTCCATTTCGGCATGACGCTGTTCGGAGTGATGCGCAGCTCTCGCATTTGGGCGTCGGTGACCTTGACGCCGGTCTTGTAGGTCTTCCGCACGAGGTGGGCGCGCACACGCAGTCCGGTGGAGGTGCGTGTGGTGCGCAGGTACTTCAGGATGGTCTCGTAGCTGTCGAGGGGGCGGCCCGCCCAGTTCTTGCTGATTTCGCAGAACAGGCGGTGTTCGATGGGGTTCCACTTCGACGTGGCGGGCGGGTAATGGGCCACCGTCACGCGCAAGCCGTGGGGGTTGCAGAGGCGATGTTGCAGGTGGAACTTCCAAGCGCGCGCCGTGGAACTGTTGCTGCCGCCGCCGTCGGCGAGGATCTGCAGGGTCTGGGCTTGCGGATAGTTCTTGCGGCCCTCGGTACGCCACCATTTCTCGATGCAGTCGACGGCGAACGCCGGGGTGTCGGCGGTTCTGCCGACGAAGACGGTGCCGGCATTGGCGCGCGGGTCGTAGATGCCGTAGGGGATGGCGAGGCCCTCGGCATCGGAGGGGAAGTCGTGGTCGTTGACGAGTTCGGGGCTGCGGTCCCACTTCGCGCCGGGATTGCGGAAGGTGCCGACGAGCTCCTTCTTCTTCGTATCGACGCTGATGACCGGGAGGTTGTCGGCGGCGCAGCGCTCGCGCAACTCGGTGATGTACCGGAACTGCTGGTCGCGGTTGGGATGCGAGGCGCCGGCGAGCTTCTTGTGGTTGACGCGCAACGAATAGCCCATCGCCTTGAGGAGCCGCGCGACCGTTTGCGGGCAGACGTGGATGCCGAGCCCGCGGAGTTCGTGGGCGAGCTTGGCGGTCGTGCGGTGCGTCCACTTCAGACCGCTGACGGGGTCGCCGGCCGTCTCGTGGGTCATCAGGGCTTGGATGCGGGCGATGACTTCGGGCGTTTTTTTTCCGTCGGCGTCCGACCGCCGCCCGCGCGCCGCACCCGGTCGACCTCGACATCGCGGTCGACGAGCTGCCGCCGGCCGGCGGCGACGGTCGACGGGTCGATGCCGAGCAGGGTGGCGATGCGGCGGTCGCCACCCCACCCGCACTTGAGCGCTTCGAGGCCGGCAAACAGACGCCGCTGCCGCTCGTCGAGCAGGCTGGCGAACAAGACGATGGCGGCGCGCAACTCCTCCGGCATCAGGTCGGCGTCGGGCAGGGGCCGCCCGAGTCCTGGGGTGGCCATCAGCAGCCGTCGGGCGCGCAGCTGGTGGGTCTGTTGCGCGGGGTCGGGCGCACAGTAGAGGAACTGGCCGGCGAGCTTGTGCCGGGTCAGCCTCCCGTCGCCGGCGAGCTTGCGCAGCGCGTCCTGGGTGCCGACGTGGAGCAGGTTGTCCAACTCGTCGACGAAGTGTCCGGCCTGGGCGTGCTGGACGAACGCCTCGGCGGTTGCGACGAGGGTGCCGGCGCGGGAGAAGCGGACCCCGGCGAAGGACCAGAGGCCGCGCTCGTCGAAATCGGCGAGCTCGTCGAGGGTGTAGTAGCCGCCGCGATGGGAGTAGCTGGTGCGGGCGTCGAGGTCCTTGAGCTTGCGGAACGCGGTGCGCCTGCTGACGCGGGGGCCGAGCGCGACCCTCACGTCGGGCAGCGAGGCGACGGTCTGCCTCCGGAGCAGGGCGAGGATGGTGTCGGCGGAGAATTGGGTTGGTCTCATTCTGGCACTATTATGGCTCTCGATATTCGTAATGGTGCCAGAATTGTGGGCCGATTGCACCCCTCGAGTCCGAAGGAGTGCACTTGACCTGCGGACCACCGAGCCGGACGGGGGCGTGCACGACCGCTGGGCTCTACTGCGACACTACAGCCGATTCTAGGAAGTTATTCTTGCGCGGACCCTAAGCTACTACACGCTAGCAACCCGTACTCATCGGACGAACAGAAGCACGAGGATCTAATCGGAAGTGCACGAACCTGGATTCAGAAGATAATGGAGCTTCTGAATCACCACGCAATTGGTCCAAGCGGGACAGATCTAATGTTCATCGTACAGATGGGCAACGAGAACCAAGACCCAAGTCTGACGGTATTCCGAAAATGCGAACCGGGCGACGAGCCCGAAGAGCTAAAGAGCTGAGCATGGCGATCTCAATCCGCGGCGCCCGGAGGGGTGACCGCCGCGCGCGTTTTGCGTCCATGGACCCGGCGAGTCCGCCAATCCGCCGCACCCGGCCAGAGCAACCGCCTCCGGTACGGCATAATCAGAGGCATGGAGCCCCTGTGCGCGAGGTTGACTTGGCCGGGGGCGGCCCCGGCTGCCGGCGACGGCTCCGCGCCTGCGCGTACGGTCCAACGGAGCCGGATACTACCGAACGAGCTCGATTCCGTGTCGCTTCAGAACGTCCGGCAGGTTCGGGTGGTCCCCCAGCAGGCCCGTGCCGGTGACTTCGAGTTTGGTCATGCCGCGATCGAAGACAGCATAGATCTCCTCTTCCGTCAGCCGGGACACATAGACCAAGCCGTCGATATCGGGGTGCGCCACATGGATCGCCTTCGCAAGAGCACGCCCCGCTGCGTGATTCCTGGCGCGAACCGTATCGGTCGGCGCTCCGATGCGTGTGCATCCGTCCCCGCGCAGGTCGAGCAACATCAGTTCCGCTTCGGGTTGCGTCGAGATGCGAGCCCATGCTCGGTCCGTGACTTCCTTCAGCGCCACCCGCCGTTCCCGCCGGTGCGTGAAGCGGTCCCGCACGACGGTCTCGATAAAGGCGGTCGCGAAATCGGGCGACGCATAGAGCACCGTGTAGCCGCCGCCGCGAGAACCGAAGCGCGAGTCCGCGGGCACGGTTCCGAGTGGTTGCGCCGCATGGCGCGCCGGCATGATCCGGTAGCCGCCGGGCAACCCCGACCTGAGCAGCACGGACGCGATCCGGTTGCGCGGGTAGCGGGAGGTCACGCGAAGGAGGTCCCGAATCCGGCGGCCGCGCCGAGCACGTCGTCCAGGCGGCCGGTCTTCAACAACGTCAGAGGCGTCGCCGCCGTGTCGTCGAATGGCCACTCCTGGCTGAGAAACGCCCAAGCCAGTTCAGGATCCCCGATAGCTTCGACGACATCCGCAAGGCCGGCGACCACCTTTCCGGCACCGAGGATCTGCGCTGCGGGAATGCTGAGCCCGCGCTTGGTCGACCTCCAGGCCACGAGCGTCTTTCTGTCCACCCAGTCATAGACCGTGGTGCGCGACACTTCGAGCCGCTTCGCCGCTTCCGAGACGCCGAGAATGTCGTCGCCGCCTCGTCGAACGAGGAACGGCCGCAGTCCTTCCGGCACCTGGGCGCCGGCATCGGCGTCCTCGGTCTCGCACTGCGCGGCCACCGCTTCGAGCGCCGCCGCCACCGCCAGCCGTGCCTCCCGCGGATGATCGCGCACGAACGTCCTGGCGCTGTTCGACAGCGCCGGGAACTCGTCCGCCAGGAACCCCATCGTCTCCTTCGCCGTTCCGGTCGGGTTCGCCATGTTGCTTTCGCTCCCTGTCCGTCAGTCGACAGACATAATTGCACAGGTTGTTCAGTTTGTGAAGTGGGTTGGCTCGTCGGGGCCGGTCCACCAGCCGCGCCGAGCGGCTCGGGCACCGGCGGGGTTCTCAGTCGGGCCAGAAGTTGTCGGCCAGCTCGGTCAGGAGTTGCCGGGTGGGTTCGGCGTTCGGCCAGCGATCGATGTCGGCCGGCGGGGCGTCGAAGTGTCCGTCGCGGGTCGAAAAGCAGGGGACGCGGCCGGCGCAGACCCGGTTCGGGAAGGTCGCCGTCGGTTCGCCGCCGAAGCTCTTTGAACGCGATGATCGTGGCGGTTACGGTCGCAGGCGTTGGCCACCTCGCGGCCAGGGGCGTTCCGGACCGGGTCTCCGGCTGGTCGTCGCCGGTCGGCGCTGCCGGCGCGCCCGCTTCCTCGACGGCGCCTCTCGCGGCCTCGCGGAGGTTGACATACGCCGGCGCCGGGTTGCGGCTGTAGCCGAACACGCGCATGTCCTCCTCGTGCTCGAAGTCGACGATCGCCAGCATCCGGGCGAGGTTTGCCATCGCGCCCCGGAGTCCGTGCGCGGCGGCGTCCATCCGGCGGATGATCGCCTGCGGTCTCGTCAGTCCCACTCGGTGCCTCCTTGTTGGGGTTGCCTCGGCCGGGTTGATCGGCCGCTGGTTTCCACCGTCTGGCGTGACCTTTGTGTGCGTGGTCGATGTCTTGCCGTCATGGACGGGGTTGTGGGTTCGGTCGCCGGCCGGCGTGCGTCAGGCGTCCGGCGCCGGCGTCCTTGAGGCGCCGGGCAAGCTCGTCGTTCCAGGGATCGATCCCCTTCCAGCGGTCGTGCTCGCCGTGCCAGTCGGCGATTCGGTGGAGCTCGGCGGCGAGTTCCCGGTCGTCGTCGCACCGCGTCACCTGGAGTTCGCCCTCAATGTAGGCCAGCACGATTCGGCGGAAGGGGTTCACCCATTGCCCGAACCATGCGGCGTCGGCCTCGGTGTCGATCTGCGCCCACTGGGTCGTGCTGACGGGCGAGCACAGCTCCCAGTCGATCGCGTACCGGTTGTGGATGTCGTTGCACGCTGTGGTCGTCTTCGTCATCGGTTGCACCGCCGGCATTCGCGTTCAGCGGGTTTCGCGCTGCGGTCGACCGGCAATCCTGCGCTGGGCGCCTTGCAGACGATGTGCAGGGACGTCGTCACGAATCGCCGGGCGTGGCGGCGCTTCCGGCGGCCGCCGGCCGGACCGGATTCGGGCAGGTTGTCGCTGTGCATCGCTTTCTCGGTGTGGAACGTGTCACGGGCCGGGAGGGTGTCGTTAACGAGGGCGCGTCGGTGGCAGGTGTGCAGTCCCGGGCCGGTCTCGATGTGGCCGGCTGGCCGTAGTTGTCCTCCATTGACGGAGGGCGTGGGTGAGTCTTGCAGCGTGGCGCTCGACGCCCGCCCGTGATGGTGCCGTGACTCGGTCAGGCCGCGGCGGTCCGTGGTTGGCCGGGGGGGCGGGTGCCGGTCACGCGCCGACGGGGGTGTCGTCAGGCGCGCCCGCAACCAGCGCGGCCGCGTAGAGGCCGCTCCAGGTCATGGAGTCGTCGTCAGGCTCGAACCAGGGCGACGCTTCGCGGGCTCCCGTGGCGCCCACGTTGACCATCTGGACGCCGTTGCAGTGGCGGCAGCGGCGGAGCTCCGTGTAGTGCTGATGCGCGGCGGTGACGGCGGGCATCCGCAAGGGGCCACGAAACGGCCGGCGCCCGAGGACCGAGCTCCGGCCATGATCGCAGTTGTGGAACTGGGGCTCGGCGCGGCTCGCGACGAGCAGGATGACGCGTTGCGCGTACTGGTTCGTCCACTGGATCGCGGACACCGGCAGCGCCGGGTGGAAGCCGTGGAGCGTGGCCATCTGGGCGAGCTCGGTGTGGGTGGGCCGGTGGCGCACGGTGCCGAGGTACTGCGCCTGGTTGTCGTAGATCTGCCGCAGCGACACCTTGTCGGTGGAGGCGGGGGCGGCTGGTATCACGCAGATCATGGTCGTAGAGGCGACCTCGGGTTCACGGGGCTGCGTCATCGGTGCGTCTCGTCGTGGCCGCGCCTATCACCCCGTCGGCTGTAACGGTGAAGTTCTGGTACGTGCGACCGTCCTTCGTTCTCTCCTCCATGTTGAGGGTTCCCATGACGTTCACGCCGTCGCCCTTCCTGCACTTCGCGAGGGCCGCGGCCTGATTGCGGAACGCGATCACGTCGACGAACCAGGTCTGCTGGTCGCCCTCGCGTTTGGCCGGCGTCACGTTGCAGGCGATGCGCGCGCGCGTGTACGGGTGTCCCTGCTGGGAGGTCTTCGCCTCCGGGTCCCGCGTCAGCCGCCCGTACGCCGAGAGCTGAACGTTGGGTGTGAAATGGCGCGGCGTCGTCTCCGTGCCGGTTGGCGGGCTTGCTTCTTCGGACATCCCCGTGTCCTCCTTTCGGTCGTGAATCGTAAGCGGTGCACGCGCGATCCTGGGGCCTGCGGGAGTCACTTTCTCAGCGCGGCGCGCTGCGGCGCCCGTCGAACAGGAGCCACGCGATCCACTCGAGGAGCTCGGCTGCGGCGGGGTTGGTCTCGATGACGACGGCCGCCTCGGTCGGCATTTCCGTGTCGGCGTCCGGGTGGAACGTGCGCAGCTCGGGTGCGCCGATGGGCATCTGGTCGTCGCCCAGCGCCAAGTAGAGCTGGAACATCTGCACCGGGCTGTCGGCGTCGCAGTCGAGCGCTATCCGCACCTCTCCCGGCTCCCGCGTCTGCGCGGCGCGCGCGGGCCAGCTCTGCCAGCGCGTGCGCCACCAGGTTCGCCGGATGGTCTGCACCTCGGTGATGTGGCGCAGCCACTCGCAGTCGGCCGCGCGCAGGCGTTCGCCGTCGAGGACGGCCCAGCGTCCGGCGCGGTCGGTCCCGGCCGCGGTCAGGTGTTCGCCGGGGGCGCTGCGGCCTTCCGGCCACGCAGCGTTGAGCAGCCAGTCTTCGGTCCGGCGGGCGTCCCAGGCGCGCTTCAGGAGGGGGATGGTTTCGGGCGGGGGTGCGGGGCGGCGGAGGAGCAGCTCGTATCCGTTCGTCGTGTCGCTCATCGGCCTGTCCAGTCGCGTACTATCGCGCCCGGCCCGTCCGACTCGCCGCCGGCGTCCTCGATGCAGCCGGCGCAGACGAGGACGCCGGCGGGGGCGTACGGGACCCAGTCGGCGGAGACGAGCAGCATGGTTCCGCACTCGACGCAACGTTCGCCGCTGATGGCCGCGCGCTCGTCCTCGTCGTCGACGCCGGCTTCGTCCAGCAGGGCCTCGATCTCGAGCTCGTCGCGCCGCTGCTGGGCGCGCTGTGCCGCGCGCTCCGCATTCCGCCAGTGGCGGCGGTTGATTCCGATAGCTTGGGGCATTCGTGGCGGTCTCCGGTCATTGGGTTTCGTGGCGGGCGAGGACGGGGTAGGCGTCGATGACCCGGCCGAGCGTGGCCGCGTCGGGAACGAACACGCGCGCCCGGTACTGGACGATCTCCGTCAGGCACCCGAGCGCCTTCAGCCGCGCCACGATCTCGGGGTCGCGGTGCTCGATCTCGGCGCGCACGGTGCCCATGTGCCGGCGGCCGGCAAGCACCAGGTCGCCGTCGAGCAGGTACCTCGACCGGCGGGCCATGATCTCCTCCATCTGCTCGCCGGGCGTCAGCTTCCCGGCGCCGGATGTCCCGAGGCCGAGCTTCATGCGCACGGCGTCCATCTGCCCGGCCGTCAGGACCCTGCCGATCAGGCTCGTCCCGCAGTCGGTCGTGAGGCGGTAGACGCGGACGTCGGCGGCAGGGAGCTTCTGCCAGATCGGCAGCAGCACGCCTGTGACGAGCCAGAAGCGGGACTCGCGGAATTCCGGCAGCGCCGCGCACTGCTCGGCCCACGCCGTGCGCCACTCGTCGATCTCGATCGGCTTCCAGCCGGTCTTGAGATCCTCCAGAGGCTGTGTCCGCCGGCTGGCGGGCTGAATGATGCGCCGGCGCTTCTGGATCGTGCCGTCCTCGAGGGTCTGCGAGGGCGCCCCCGTGACGAGCGCGACGTTCCCTGACCGCGTGTTCCGCAGCAGGACGGCGCCGGCTCCCGGGGTGCCGTTCGCCGCCGCGTAGATCTCCAGCGCCGCCCCGACCGTGGTCGGCCTCAGCCGGTCGCGCCGGAGTATCTCGACGAGGTGGACGGGGGCTCCGCCGGGCGCCTCGGCCGTCTCGGTGGCCACCAGCTCCAGGCCGGCCGCGGTGATGCGTTCGACGCCGCGGTTGTACGTGCCGGCCTGGATCGCCCCTTCGATATTGGCGTCGACGAGCTGCTCGAGGTGCGCGAACAGGTGGTTCTGCTCGTGGATCTCGAGCGCGAGCAGGCGGTTGAGGAAGGTGTGCATGGGCGGGAGGTCGGTCAGGAGCTGGCCTTCGCTGTCCGTGATTGACAGCCCGGTTTCCTCCTCGAACGAGTCGGCCGACCAGTTCTCGATGCGGCCGGCGTAGAGGTCCCGGTAGAAGGCGCGCAGGGCCGCCTTGGCGTACTCGGACTCGAAGTTGTCGGTTTCGCGGAAGAGCGCCGCGTTGTCGTCGCCCATGCCGCTCTGCGAGTCCTTCTGCCCGCGCGTGAGCGCCCCGAGGCTGTGGATGCGCCGCGCGATCGTCGAGGTGAACCGCCGTTCGCCCTTGACGTTGGTTGTGACGGGCGAGAACAGCGGCGCGCTCTTCTGGCGGGTGCGGTGCGTGCGCCCGAGGCCTTGGATGGCCTGGTTCGCCTGCCAGCCCGCCTCGAGCAGGTAGTGGCGCCGGCGCTTGGTGTTCGCGCACGCCAGGTCGGCGTGGTAGGAGCGCCCGGTGTTGCCGGCGCCCGAGAAGACGAGCGTGCGCTTCTTGCCGTCCATGAACGCCTGGGTCTCGTGGAGGTTCGCGCTCGCGGGCCGATTGCGGACGGCGAGCCGGTCGCCGCGGCCGTCGCCCGTGATCCGGAGCACGCGGCGGGAGCGCCCGGTGACTTCGGCCACGTCGTCATGCCCGAAGTGGTGGAGGAGCTGGTCGAGGGCGGCGCCGATCGGGGGCATGCTCGCGAGCTTCTCGACGAGGGCGTCCCGCAGGTCGACGGCCTCTTGGGACAACACGGGGTTGCCGTCCTGGTCGCGGGCCGGGCGGGTGTGGACGTTGCCTTCGTCGTCCTCGTACTCCTCGTGGAGGCTGACGGGGAAGGCGTGCATCAGGTAGTCGAGCACGTACTCCCTTGGCGTGAGGTCGACGGAGAGGTCGTCCCACTCGCTGGTCGGGATCTGCGCGATCCGGCGCTCGGTGAGGGCCTCGCCGGTCGAGACGATCTGCACCACGGGCGCGAAGCCGCTCAGGAGGTCGTCCTCGATCGACGCGATCAAGGTCGGGCACTTCATCGAGGTCAGCAGGTGCGAGAAGAAGCGCTGCTTGGCGAGCTCGAACGCGGAGCGCGCGGCGGCCTTGGCGCGGGCGTTGCAGACGTCGCCCGTGTCGATGCCGGTCGCCTCGAGCGCGGCCCCGAGGTTGTGGTGGATGATCTTGAAGGCCCTCGCGTACTCGTTGTAGATGGCCGTCTGCTCATCGGTGAGCACGTGCTCGAGGATGTCGACCTCGACGCCGGTGTAGGACAGCGCCCGGGCCTGGTAGCGGCCGAGGGCCTTGAGGTCCCTGGCGACCACCTCGAGCGCGGCGACGCCGCCGGCGTCCATCGCCTGCACGAAGTCGCTCCGGGTCGGGAAGGGCGTCTCGGGCGTGCCCCAGAGGCCGAGCCGGCTCGCGTAACAGAGGCCGTCGATGGTGCTGGCGCCGGTGGCCGAGGAGTACACGATGCGTGCCTGCGGCAGGGCGTTCTGCAGCCGCACGCCGGCCCGCCCCTGCTGGCTGGGTGCGATCGCGCCGCGCGCGCCCCTCCCGCCGGCGGCCCCGGACAGCGCGTGCGACTCGTCGAACACGATCACGCCGTTCCAGGCGTGCCGCGCCTGCTCGCCCGTGCCGCCGGCGAGCCACTCGACGATCTGCTCGAGCCTTGACGGGTTGTCCCCGCGTCCGGCGGACCGGAGGGTCGCGTAGGTCGAGAACAGGATGCCCGTGGCTCGGTCGATGGGGTCGCCCTGCCGCCACTTGTTCACGGCCGCGACTTCGCTCGCGCGTCCGCCCAGGGCCGTCCAGTCGCGCTGGGCGTCCTCGATGAGCTTGTCGGAGGCGGACAGCCAGAGCGCCCTGCGGCTCCCCTGCAGCCAGCGGTCGAGGATGATGCCGGTGACCTGGCGCCCCTTCCCGCAGCCGGTCCCGTCGCCCAGCATCCAACCGCGGCGGAGCGCGGTGGGCTTGCTCCACGTCACGTTCGCCTCCGAAGCCGAGTCGCGGCGCGCGACGTCGGTTGCCTGCCGGCCGTTGGGGCCGAGGTAGCGCACGTTGTCGTAGTCGCTGTCGATCGAGTACCGCCCGGGCAGGTCGGCGGAGTGGGCCTCGGCCGCGAGCACGACGGACTCGAGCTGGGCGTCGGACAGCGTGCTGTCGGTCACGAGGTGGGCCGGCAGGACCGGCCGCGCCGTGGGGCGCCAGTGGTCGACGGCGCTCATGGCCGCGGACTGCACCAGGGTCGTGGGGTGGCGCCTGGCGCTGTCGATGATCACGACCGAGGGCGTCCAGGGGTGGTACGGCCGGTCGTCGTCGATGACGGCGGCGTCGCTCGTCCTCCGGCTGGTGTAGGCGAGCGGCTGGGCGTCCCGCCAGGCGGCGGGATCGCGGCCGGCGGGGCTGGGCGGGGCCTTGCCGGGTTTCCGGCGTCGCCGGGCGACAGCGTGAGCGGTTGGCCGCGGGGCCTCGGCGTCGCCGAGCGGCAAGCGCGGCGGCAGGGCTTCGAGCGCTGCGGTGAGCAGCTCCTCCGCGCTCGCGGCGGGCTCGGTGATGGTGACGGTCCCCCGGCTCGTCTCGCCCGGCTTCTCGAGGACGGTGAGGCGGGTCTCGTACGTGGTGCCGCGGCTGCGGTACAGCCGCCCTCCGATAGGGCTGCTGAAGAGCACGTCCGGCGCGGGCTGACGTTCTGGGAACGCTTGCCGCCAGCCGTTCGCGTCGGGGTCGCGATTGGCCGAGGTGATCGCGACCAGGCGTCCGCCGGGGCGGAGAGCCCGGTACGCGGCCGCCACGTGGCGCAGGTCGGTCCCGCTCGCGAGCTTTGACGTGCCGGCCGACCTGGAGAACGGCGGATTCATCACGACGACGCTCGGCCGCAGGTTCGGCAACAGGTCGGCGATGTGCTCGGCGTCGTGGCGGCTCACCTCCGCGCCGGGGAACGCCAAATGCAGGAGGCTGGCCCGTGTGCTCGTCAGCTCGTTGAGCGCCAGGCGTCCGCCCTTGGCCGGGTCGAGGCCGAACGCGGCGACGGCGGCGAGCGTGCCGGTACCGGCTGACGGTTCGAGCACGATGTCGCGAGCGGTCACGTCGGCGCCGGCGGCGACGCACCAGGCGAGCTCGAGCGGCGTCGAGAACTGCTGGAAGCGCTGCTGCACGTCGTCGCGGCGCGTCTGGGGCGGTTCGAGAAGTGCGATGCGCGCGACGAGGGCCAGCACCTCGGCCGGGTTAGCGGCCCGGGCGATCATGGCGGGCCCGAACCGGCGCAGCAGCAACGTGGTAGCCACCTCGCTAGCCTCGTACGCCTGCTTCCAGAGCCAGGCCCCCTCGGCGTCCGTGCCGCCGAACGCGGCGGTCATGGCGTCCCGAAGCGCCCGGGCGTCGATGGCGCGGCCTTCCTCCAGGTGGCGCAGGAGCGCGGCGCCGGCGGTGAAGATGCGCTGCGCGGTATCGGACGCGGTGGCGTCCGGTGGTCGTAGCGGTCCGTGCACGGGTGAGTTCTCCTGGTGCTCCGCCCGGGCCGCGGGCGTTCGGCGCCGGCGGCCGGGCGGGGCGGTTGTGTTGGTTCGCGGGAAGCGTCAGGCGTTCATCCAGGCGGGGAGCTCGGCGGCGGGGGCGATGTCGGCGGGGGCGGACTCGGCGGCGGGGGCGCGGGCGGGCTCGAATCCGGGCGGCGCCCAGCGGAGCGCCCGCTGGCGGGCGTCGTCGGCGAGCCTGAGCGAGTCGGGCGGCGGGGTCTTCCCGAATGCGGCGGCCATGGCCTGCGCGAGGGTCTCCTTGCGGTAGTTCTCGTGGGCCTCGGCCCACTGCTCGCCGAGCGTTTCGGCGGCGACGGCGAGCATCTCCCGGCGTCCCATGCGGCGCCAGAAGTGCTCGAGGTCGGGGCGATACAGCTCGTGGAACGGGATGTCGAGCGCCTCGACGACGGCCTCGGTCTCGGCGCGGGCATCGGGATCGAAGGCGAGCTGGGGCGTGAGCGCCCGGGCGACGGCTGCCGCCAACTGCCTGCGCCGCTCCTTGGGCTTGAGCGCGCGGAACTGGAGCAGCCGCTCCCGCGGGGTCGGGGCCTGCAGCCAGTCCAGCTTGAGGTCGGCGGCCTCGGCGGCCAGCATCCGCGCCCCGGGGCTCCTCCGTGCGACGGCTTCCCGGTCGTCGGGGTCGACGCCGTCGGGCACGTCCCCGGTGGCGCTGATCTCGATCGCCAGCGGTCCGTCCGGCTTGCCGCCGAAGACGGCCGAGGCCAACTGGTACGCGGCGAGGTCGAAGGCGAGCTCCGGGTCGCACTGCAGGTACGCCTTGACGATGCCGTTGCGGATCAGGCGCAGATCGTCGGCCAAGCCCAGCCGAAGGCCCGCGTCCTGGGTCGCCGCAGTGCGCTCGTCGGGCTCGCTGTGCTCGTACTGCGGCGGGCGGTAGCCGGCGGGGGGAGGGGGCGCGGGCGGCCCACCGCGGTCCGGGGCGGGCGTCGGGGGCGGCGGGCCGTCGTCGCGTGCGGCCGCGGGTTCCGGGGGTGTCGGCGGCGGGGCCGGGTCCGCGTCTGCGCTGGCCGCGCCATCGGCAGGGGCCGCGACCTCGGCGTCGGGGCCGGGGGTGTTGGCGGCCGACCCCGGCGTCGGCGGCGGAGGCACGAGGTGTTCGTCCTGCCGGCGCACCAGGCCCCGGTGGATGACCAGCTCGCCCTGGCTGCCGATCGTCACGATGCATCCGGAGCACGCCTTCAGCTCGGCGCTGAACGACTCTCGGGAGTGCATCTCGTCGTCGAGGGCTTCGGCTTCGGCCTCCAGCTTCTCGATCTCGGCGGTGAGCCGGTCGATCTCGGCCGTGCCGCCGGCGTCGTCGCCATCGGTGTAGGCCGCCTGCTTGAGCCGGTCGATTCCGGCCGTCAGCTCCGCGAGGCGCGCGCTGTCCGCGTCGGTCGGGGGCTCGGGCTTGCCCTTGACGCGCCCGAACTGCCGGGTCACGTCCCACGCCGCCTCGAGGATTGTGTCGACCCAGCGCCAGCCGTCGCCGAGCTTGCGCCGCGCGCCGTCCAGCTTCCTGGAGGCGAGCTCGCTCAGGAGCTCGACGTCGCGGATTAGCACGCTCCGGTCGTCTTCGGCGGCGAACAGGTCCTCCTCCACGGTCCCGCCGGCGGCCTTGTACGCCTTCAGGCCGACGAACCGCGCCCGGGCGGATGCCGCGGACACGAGGCCCTGCTGCAGCTCGTTGCGGATCCAGGCGGCGGTCGCCGTGTACCCCGCGTGGCTCTGCATCTTGCTCCAGACGCCGAGCTGGCGGGTGCGGTCAGGCGTGGCCGCGAAGGCCTCGAGCTGGTCGAGCGTCAGGTGGCCGTCGCGCGCGTGCCCGAGGATCTCCGGGGCGATGCCGCCCAGGCGCAGCCGCCGCTGCACCGTCCGGGTGGTCAGGCCGAAGCGCTTCGCGATCTCGCGGACGCTCAGGCCGCGCTCGAGCAGCGTGTGGAACGCGGTGAACTCGTCCACCGGGTGCATGTTCACGCGCACCAGGTTCTCGGCCGCGCTGAGCTCCTCGTCGATCGCGTCGGCGGGCATGACCCGGCACGGTATCGGCGTCGTGGTGCGGAACCTGCTCTTGCGCTTCTTCGCCAGCGCCCGGAGGGCCCGCAGCCTCCTGCCGCCGGCGACCACGTGGAAGGTCTTCCCGTCATCGTGGGCGCGCACCACGAGGTTCTCGAGGAGCCCGTGCGCCTCCAGGGACGCTTCGAGCTCGCGCATGGCTTCGGCCGGGGCCGCCGTCGTGCGTGCGTTGCGGTCGGAGGGCTCCAGGTTCCGGAGGGGTATCCACCGGATCTCGGTGTCTTTCTGCATCGTCGATTCGTTCATTGGATGTTCTCGGCGGTGTCGGATCGCGCGCGCTCGATGCCGATGTCCAGGCATCGGTGCGCGTGGGCGGTGGCGGTCATCATCACGACGTCCCCGGGGAGGGAGGTTTGGGCGAGGGCGCGCTGGAGGGATCGCATGTGGCCGGTGAGCTCGGCGAGGTCGGAGAGGGGCGGTGCTGCCGTGCCGCTGTCGGGGAAGGCGTCGAGGGCCGCGCTGAGCAGGCTTGCGGCCTCGGCGGGCTCCCGGGCGCCGGTTTCGAGGTCGCGGGCGATGTGCCGGCACACGTGGTGGAGCGGGTCCGCCTGCTGAGCCAGGGCCTCGTGCAGCCAAGGCGCGAGCTCGTGCGCGGCTCGGGTTCGGTTCGTCATGGTTCGGGTTCCTCCCGATCGGGGTCGGATGGTCCAGTCGCCGCTGGTCGGTGCACAGTGGGTGGGGACCCAGGTGAAGCTCGATCCGGGCGAGCAGGGTTGTCTGGAGAAGTGCCGGGGGGTTGCGTCAGCGGTGGGGACGCAGGTCCGCCTCTCGTCGTTCATGCGTCGGGAGAGGTCGTCGGCGGTGCGCTGCGGTCAGGCGGCGGGGTCGCGGACGGCGGCAAGCGCGTCGGTGAGCGGGAAGATGGGCGTTCGCGCGTACTTCAGCGCGCGCCCTTGGGGTCACGAGCGCCCTTCTTCGCGGCGGGGCCGTCCCATGCCTTGAAGCCCGGCATGGTCCACTGCTCGACGCGCTCCCGCGCCTCGGCGTCGAGCGCGGCCCGGCCCTGCGGGTCGTCCCCGAACACGGCGGCCATGTCGGCGGCGAGCGGCCCCTTCTTGTGGTTCCGGCGCGCCTTCGTCCACTCCTTGCCGACGACGGTCTCCGCGATCTCGAGCATCCGGGCGCGGGTCAGGCGCTTCCAGAAGTACTTCTCGGTGGGCCGGACGGCCTTGGCGAAGTCGATGTCAAGGAGCTCGACCACGCGTTCCCCGACGGGCATCGGGTGGTGCTGGTTGGCGGCCTGGTTGTAGAGCGCGGCCGAGATGGCGCGAGCGAACAGGTCGTGCTTCTCGGCGTCGGGGAGAGCCCGGAACGCGTCGAAGCGCTTGAGGTCGTCGCCGAGCTTCATCCACTGGCCGGCGGGCGGGCTGTCGAGCTTCTCGCCGGGGCTGGCGGCCGCGAAGTCGTTCTCGCTGTTGCGGCCCATCGGGCGCAGGCTGGTGCGGACGAGGCGGATGTCGACCGGGCGCTCGCTGCCGCGCGTCGACGTGTCCATCACCAGGAGGTACGCCGCGAGGTCGAACGCCACGTCGATGCGCTTGGCCAGCGCGGCGCGGACGATGCCCGTGCGGATCGCCGCGAGGTCGTCGATGACGGCGGTGCTCAGGCCCGTAGCCTTGGCGTGCGCGGCCTCGGGGCTCACGTGGTTGCGCGTCGTGCTGGTCGTCCACGGCTTCTCGAACCGCTCCTCGAAGGCCGGTGCCGGCGCGGCGGGCTCTGCTTTGCCGTCCGCGGGCTTCGCGCCGTCCGCGTCGGGGGTGTTCCCCGGGGCCTCGGCCGTCTTCTTCTTCGCGGTCTTCTTCGGCTTCGGCGGTACGTCCTCCGGCAGCACGAGGCCCGTGATCACGTCCGCCCGCGCGCCCTTGAGGGTGACGATGCATCCGGCGATGCGCATGTCCTCGGGCCGGTACTTGATGCGGGCGGCGATGCGGGCCTCGAGCTTCTCGTACTTCGCGCTGAGCTCCTGGCCCTGGGCGTACGCGGCGCCCTGGTCGCCCGGGTCCATCGGCGGGTTGTCGGCGATGTCCTGCATCCGGTCGGCGAGATCGTCGAGGCGCTTCCGCTCGGCCGCGCTCGGCGCTCCGGGCACGCCGCGGAGCTTGTGCAGCGTGTGGATCCGGTCCCAGTCGGGGGCGATCTGGATCTCGACCCACTTCCACCGCTTCGCCAAGCGGTCGGCGGTCTTCTTCAGCTCGGCCTCTGCGAGCTTCACGAGCAGGCCGCGGTCGAGCAGGTACACCGCCTCGTCGTCGAACTGGCTGAACAGGTCGTGCTGCACGCGGCCGCCGGCCTTCTCGTAGGCATCGAGTCCGACGAACGAAGCGAGTCCGCTGCTGCCGAGCACCGCGCCCTCGGTGAGCTGCTGGCGGATGTGCTCGGGCCATGTCGTCCCGCCGCCGCGGGCCTTCGCCCAGACGTCGAGCTGCGCCTTGCGGTCGTCGGTGACGGTGAAGGCCATCAGCGTTTGGAGATCCATGTCGCCGTTGCGGTACGCGGCCAGCAGCTCCGGGGCCACCGTCCCGAGCCGCATCAACTTCGTGACCTGCCGCTCGCTGACGCCGGCCCGCGACGCGATCTCGGCCGCCGTCATGCCCTTGTCTCGCAGCCGCGCGTACGCCTCGTACTGGTCGGCCGGGTGCATCGGGGCGCGCTTCTCGTTCTCGTGGAGGGACATCTCGGCGGGGTCGGCGTCGCCGGTGTGGACGCGGCACGGCGCGACGTACCCGGGGCGGATCTCGCCGGCCTCGGCGAGCCGCTGCAGGGCGGCCAGCCGCCGGCCGCCGGCGACCACGGCGAAGGTGTCGTCGGCGTCGGGGACCACGAGGAGGCTCTCGAGGACGCCCAGCGAGAGGATGCTCGCTTGCAGCTCCTTGTCGTCCTCGGGGTCGGCGCTCGCCTTGCGCACGTTGGCGGCTGACAGCGTCAGGCGCTCCAGGGGGATGTTGCGGTTCGTGAGTTTCATCATTCCGTATGCCTCGTTTCGAGTTCGCTGAGCAGGGCCGTTGCCGCTTCGGTCAGGTCGAGGGCGGCGTCGTGCGTCCTCGAGACCGAGTAGCAGCCTTCGTCGTCAAGCAGCGCCCGCTGCGCCCGATCGACGGCGGCCCGCAGCGCGGCCTCGGCGCCGCGCGCGGCCGCGGTTCGCACTGCGTCTGCGTCGGCGGGTCCGGCGAAGCGCCCTGCGGCGTGCCTCGCCCGTTCCTTCACGGGGCCCTGCCATTCGGGGTCGCCGCCGCGGGCGGGGTCGGTGCGTCTGGTCAGGCAGTCGAGCGCGTCGGTCCAGCGCGCCCGCAGGCGGTCGAGGAGGGCGTCGCGGTCGTCGCGGTCGGCGGGCTTCGTCGGGGAGGGGCCGTCGAGGACGTACTGGTGGGTGGCGGCGGCCAGCGCCAGCTCCTCCTCGAGGTACTGGCGCTTGGTGATGAGGTCGAGCGCGGTCATGCTGCTCGTGCTCCGGGCCGCGCCATGCGCCGGACGAGGCGCTCGATGGGCTCCATCGTCCACGTGGCGGCTTCCAGCCCGACATCGGGCTGGGTCGCGGCCCACTTGGCCGCCGCCAGCAGCACGTGGCCGTGGCACGCCAGCGGGGCGCACCAGCACACGAGCGGGCGGCCGTCGAGCTCCGTGAGCTCGGCGCGGGTCACCCTGCCGGTGCGCAGCCTGTTGACGAGGTCCGCGCGGTACAGGGCGATGACGCGGATTCGTTGGCCTTCGTGGATCAGGTGGAAGGGGTTGCCCCACTTCGAGGGCCGGCCGATGTAGACCTGATACGGCCGAGGCCGGTCGGTGCGGCGATTCAGGATCATGCCGGCGGCCTCTCGCGTTCGTGCGGCGCGTGACGCCGTGGCGGTCGGTCCGATAGGTGGCCCTGCGATGCAGGCGCCGACGCTCCGCCCGGGTGCTTCACTTCGCCGGGGGGGCGGTGGGGCCCTCGGGCGGGCAGGCTCGATGCGAGGGCGCACTGCGCCCTCGACAGGCTTCTCAGCATGTTGCGTTCTCCTTCGGTGACGGGGCGGCGCCCGCTGGGCGTGGGCGGGGTATGCGGGCCGGGCGTGGAGCAGCGGCTAGTAGCGGGCGGCAGCTGGCGGGATTACCACGGCCGTTCGCAGTTCGGGGCATTCGGGCCGGCGGCCCATTCGCAGGGGCGACTCGCTGTCATGGACGGTCATGTGCTTGAGGCGGTCGCACCGGACGCAGCGCAATTGGCCCTCGTCGTCGAAGAACGCCGCGGTCCGGTACGCCACGGGCAGCGCGGTTTCGACGATGACAGCGTCGGGTGGCTTCAGCACGACCTTGGGCGATGCAGTTCCTCGCGTCGATGCTCTTCCTGATCGCGGTGTCATCGCTCCATGCGCTACGCGCGAGAGGTCTGGCGGCGGGGTCGATGTCGATGTGGGCCCAGGCCCGCTCGAGGCCGGAGTCGCCGACGTGTCCGTACGCCAGTGCGACCCGCCGGCGGCCGTCGTGGCCGGCGTGCCACGCCCGGGCGACGAGCCGCTCGAGCGGCTGGCTCTCGGTCCGTGTCAGATCGAGCCTCACGTCGAGCAGGACCTGGCGGGTGCTCTCTCCTGCTGGCAGCACCAGGCGTTCCTTCACGAGAGTGACGCGCCGGACGACAGTGTCGCTCCCGCCGGTGCGCAGCGTCTCGTATGCTCGCATGGTCCCCGCGATCCCGCGGTATTCGCCTAGCTCCCGGGTGCGGTCCGTGCACGTCACGACGTCGAACCCTTCGAGCCGCAGGCGCCTGAGCTCCTCGTCGCACAGCTCGATCGGCCAGTCGGGGCTCTCCGGGTCGTCACCGTTCGCGATGTAGACAGCCCACTCGTCGGGCAGCCACACCGTGCGGGTGCTGCTGTAGGGCGCTCTCGCTACCGGTTGCTGGTCGGCGGTCATGCCGAGGCCGAGGCGGTCTGATTCCTGGTCCATTCACGGTTCCCTTCGAGGTCGGCCTCGCGTGTGCGCCAGACGTTCCAGGGATCGAGTGGGGCCGCCGCGGGAGCCACGGCGGCAGGCCGGTCTGCTGCGCCGATTCGGTTCCGGGCTCGACCCCGCTTGCCCTTGGGCGCGGCGCCAATCGGCCAGCGGTGGGCCGGCGCAGCGATCGACGAGCAACTTCACGGTTCCGCTACTGAAACAGCGGACAGCGTGAGCCCGCAGGGCGAACCTCTCCAACGTGCAAGAGCAAGTCCAGGCATGCGATGATTGGCGGTGGAAGGACTTCAAGAATGAGGGGTCGACTGAGGCTGCGCGTGTCGGTTGTCATCGAGCCTGACGGCGATGGGTACCACGCGTACTGCCCAGCGTTGAAAGGGCTGCACGCTGCAGGCGAAACCGAGGACGAAGCCGTCGAAGGAGCGCGCGTTGCGGCAGTCGCGTACCTCGAGAGCATGGTGGCCCACGGGGAGCCCATCCCGGTGGGACCCGAGTGCGGAACCGCAACGGCGAACGAACGCGTGCCCATCCCACCCGCCGCCGTACTGAAGCCCCTGGAGCTGTCGTGGCCTACTCTTCAGCTATCTGGAACCAGCTGAAGGGACTGACCCTCAAGCAAACTCGCCAAGGCGCTCAAGCGAGACGGATGGACCGAGGAACGGCGATCCGGCGCGACGATTGGGTTCATCAAGACCGCCGGCAACGGCGCTGTCAGCCGACGGCGTGTGGTGCTGCACGTGCATCCCGGAAAGAGCTTTGGACCCCGCCTTCTGAAAGGCGTTGCTTGATGACATCGGCTGGTCGGAAGAGGACCTGATCGACTGAAGCTCATCCGGAGGTGGTCCTCGACGGCCCGGCGATAGCAGCTTGTTCTGCAACGTCGGCTCAGAAACGCTCGACGCCGATGTCGGGAGGGCTCACGGCGATCCAGGGGCTGAGCCGGTCGGCGACGTGCATGACGAGCACGATGTCGCTGAGGGAGGCGTTCGACCGGGCGGCCTGCACTCGGAGGAACCGGTGGAGGGGCCGGCCGCCCTCGTCGGCGGGTCCGGTGAGGGTCACGATCAGTCCGGTGCAGAGCGCGATCAGGGTCCTCGCGCAGCTTCCCGCCGGCAGCCTCGCGATCACTGCCTCGCGCCGCGGGCTGCGCGGGTCGCTGGGCGAGGCCGGGGCCGCGAGCCAGTCGCGCAGGCGTTCGTACGGCGTTCCCCTGCGTATGCCGATAGCCGGGCGCCCGGACCCGGGCGGCGCTTGGATCGAGACGATCGCGCGGCCTGTCGCGTCGGCGGTGCGGTAGCGGATCGCGTCCTCCATCCAGCGGTCGGCCTCGTCGCGCGACTGTGTGAGCCCCGTCCTCGAGCGGCCGCGTCGGGTGATCACGGCCACGCGGGTCGCCGCCGTCAGAGCCATCGGCACACCAGTTGGCGCTCCGCGTGCCGACTCGAACGGGCGCGGCGGCCGGCCGCGTGCGGAATGCCGACCCGGCGCTCGCTCTTCGGGATCCCCCGGCGGATCGTCTCGGCGATCCACGCCGTCACCGCGTCGGCCGCCGCGGCGTCGCCGCCGTAGCCCCCCGCGACGGCGCATTCGATGACGTGGACGTCGAGGGGGCCGTCGCCCTGGTCGGCGATGGCGGCCTCTGCGGCCGTCTCGTCGAGTTCCCGGGCGAAGTGGGCGATCGCGGGCTCGTCGAGGTAGGCGGCCACGGACCGCGGATCCGTCCCCGCGAGTCCCCTCGCCGGGCGCAGTCGCGCGTCGGGCCACACCAGCCAGTGGCGCGCCGGCGCCGACCCTGCGCTGCGGACCAGGCTTCCGATCGGCACGGGCTGCGGCCGGGCCGGGTCCAGGAGTATCCCCATCCAGGGTTGCGGCCCGGCGATCACGTCGCTCACCACGAGGGCGGGCTCGGGCACCCACGGGTCCGGCGTCGCGTGCCGCACCCCGTGCCGGTCGGCGCCGGCCAGCTGCGCGAGGCGCCGCGGCGTGAGCCCGCGGGGTCTCACCCGGGTGTTCGTGAGCGGCCGTCCGGCGCGGTGGACCGTGTAGTCCTCGGGACGCGTGGGCGCACTGGGATGCAGTCCGAACATGGTTCGATACTCCTTTCGCTGCGGATGTGCCGGGGTTTCCGGTTCGCCGAAGTTCCGGCCCGGGGGCGGGCTCGGGTCTGTTGGAGCGGGGGCTGCGGTGCGGTGCGGCGCCGCCACTTGGGCGGACGCCTTACGACGGAAGGCTGGCGCTACGGGCGGCGATGGCCGGCAGTCCGGTGCGGACGAAGGCGTTGACGATCGTCCGGGCCATGCGCAGAGCTTGATCCAGCTCCTGGGAACTCGCGCCGTCGGTGAGCACGCCCCGCGGCGCGATGCAGAGCTCCGGGGGAGTTGGCGACGCGAGTCTTACTTCCGTGTGAACAATTGACGGGGCTTCAGTTGGTGCGCGAGAATTCCCGAGTCGGCTCCCAAGGGAGTCGAGTTTCATCCCCCCGGGGTCTGGTGCCTTTGTGCGCCACACGCCGGGGTTTTTGCGCGAAATGGCACGGCAACAACCGGTACCATAGCCTCAAGGGCCTCGGTATGGTCGATCTCGGTCGACCGGGCTGGTAACGCCGACCGCGGCCCGCCCTTCCCGCCCTCCTGACCGGCTCACTCAACCGCATATCCAAGTGCTACTGCGTTCTCGCGAACCCGAGTGTCCCGCGTCACGACCACGACCAGCGGGGGCGGCTCGTCGATCAGCTCCGTTGTCGCTAGGTGCACGGCGTCGAGCGTGCGAATTGGCTCAATCGGGAACGGCCTGCGAACACGAGCGAGAACCGCGTCGGAGATACCGACCACGTAAAAGCGAAGCTCGAAACGACGGAGCGCCCCGACTGCCGCCCGCTCTTCGTCGGTAGTCAGCCGCGCGGTCGCGCGCGCTCGAAGGATCGCCCGTGCTGTCTCGGCAATCGTCAATGCGGAAGTGACCCTCCGTCCTCGAGTACGGATCGATTCCAGTGCGTTCGAGTCACGCTCGAGAAGCGCGGCGACCAGCGCGCTGGACTCGATGTACCGCACACCAGCGGTTTCCGGGATCGAAGGCGGCATTCGGCTCTACGCTTCGCCGCGTTCGAGGTCAATCAGCTCGGCGGCGGTTCCCGCGGGAAGCCCGATGTCCGGCCATGCTTCTGTCGGGTCACCGGCCTCGAGCGGCGGGCGAATCACTCCGGAGGCGACGAGCTCGTCAAAGCGCCTGGACGCGCTTTTCGCCGTTGCACTTGGCTGGACAAGCTCAGCGACCACGCGGCCGTGAGCCGTGATCACGATGCGCTCGCCGGCTTCGATCCGGCGAATATAGCGGCTCAGGTTGTCCTTGAGCTCCCGAATGCCCGTGGAGGTCACAGGACCTGCTTGAACGGATTGCTTCGCCATTTCGGATCCTCAGGAGTCAGTGGTCACGCCCGCCCCGCGTTCCCTCGGTCCCGCCGCGGAGCCGCGCGCGCAGATTATAGCCATATGTAGCCTCACTCGCAAGGCGTGCCGAGGTTCAGGCGGTTCCGGTTCGCCGAGATCCCTGAGGGGGGCGGGCCCGGGTCTGCTAGAGCGAGGGTTCCGGTGCGGCCCGGCGCCGCCGTTCTCGGGCGACGCCGCGCGGTCGGGCGCCTTCGGCGGAAGGCTCAGTGTCGCGGACGGCGATCGCCGGCAGTCCGGCGCGGGCGAGGGCGTTGACGATCGTCCGCGCCACGCGCAGCGCCCGGTCCACCTCCTGGGAGCTCACGCCACTGGTGAGCACGCCCAGCGGGTCGTGGCGCAGCCGGTCCTCCGTGGTCCATTCGGCCGCACGGAGGAGCTGGTCGCGCTTCGGGCTGCCGGTCACGAAGAGCGCGCGCTCTATCGTCCGAGTGTCGGCGACCCGGTGCCGACGGGCGGCGGCGCGCACGATGCGGCCGCTCGCCTCGGTCAACCGCAGGCTGCCCGACACGAGCCGGTCGACGGCGTCGTAGCGGCTCCTCGGACTGCGCCGGGGCGGCGGGGCGTCGGCGTCCTGCCCGGCCGGCTTGCGGGCCCGCTCCTTCTCGTCCTGGAGCAGGCCGTGCTCGACGCCGGTCGGCGTGCGCTCCAGGCCGGGGCAGCGCTCCGTGCGGATCCGGGCGATCGCGGCGCCGTCGCGCACGGCCTGGTCGTACGCGTTCCAGTCTCCGCCGCACTCGACGACGGTGCCGGGCTTCGCCTGGAGCATTCTCGAGGCGTATTCGAGCGGCCTCTCCCCGCGGCCTCGACCGGCGGGGCGCGGCGGCGGGGCCACCGTCGGGTGGCTGCGGCGGTCCGCCCAGTCCAACGCCGCTCTGGACGCGCTGCCGCCGGCGGCGATCAGCGCGACGGGACCGCGCCTCGCGGCGACGGCGTCGAGGTGGGCTTCCAGGATCGGGGTCTCGGCGGCTCTCAGGCTGCCGGTCACCAGGATGCGGTGGCTGCCGGCGCCGGGTTCCGGTTCCGGCGCCCGGGCGCGCGTGTCCTCGAGGACGACGGCGGCGACGTCGTCCGGCATGCCGCGGCGGCCGGCCGCGTCGAGACTGCGCTCGAGGCGGGGCAGCTCCCGGGTCCCGAGGTCGACGACGGGGATTCCGTGCCGCTCGGCCAGCCGGATCGCCATCCCGGTGCCGCCTTCGCCTGTGCCGTCGGGCGTCCAGCAGATGACCACGTCGCTCGGCGGGGAGCTCCCGGGCTCGGGCCCGAGGATCTGGTGCACGTTTCTCACCATCAGCTTCTGCACCGCGTCGCGGAGGACGTGCCATGCCGGGTGGGACTGTCTCGCCAGGTCGCGGTTCGCCTGGCTGTTCGTGCCGACGCGGGTGGCGGCGCCGTCGGCCGTTCGGCCGTTGAACCCCGGCCAGGGCAGCCATATCTCGCGGGGACCCTTCCCGTGCTCCGCGCCGGCTTCGAACGCGGTGTCGGCGCCGTCGGCCGCTCCCGAGCGGAGCGTCCAGCCGTGGCGGGCCATCGCCCGGCCGATGCGGTCCATCGTCTCGAGGACCGCCTGCGGCGTCTTCCGCGAGCCGATCCCGGCGTAGACGCGGCTGGGCGGAGCCGCCGACTCCCGCTCCGGCGGGGCGGGGGCGGCCCTGCCGCTCAGGTGCGTCAGCCACGCGTCGGGCGTCTCGATGGCGGCCCGCGCCCTCGACAGGCCCATGCCGGCGACAATCGCGGCGGCCTTGGCTTGGCAGGCGAAGGCCCCCGGCCGGTGGAACTGGTCCGTGAACCCCTCGTACCGCTGCAGGCGCTCGACGACGCCGTGCCCGCAATGGCGCAGCGCGCTGCGGGTCCACAGCCAGTCGTAGAAGGCGGAGCCGGTCTCCGGCGGCCACTGCCTGCCCTCGTGCCGGAATCCCGCCAGCGGCCCTTGCCGGCGCCGCTCCCGGTCGCGGCGCTTCGCTTCATATCCGGATTGGGACAACTGCGTGTCCGGCCCGCCGTCCCCGTAGCACTTCGCGGCCTGGTAGACCGCCTCCACCGGGCGCCCGTGCAGATCGCCGGCGGCGGGCAGGTTCATCGCGCTGAGGTCGCGGCCGAGGCTGTCGGAGCTGCGGCTCGATATCTCGAGGGTGAGCCGCGGCCGGCCGTGCTCGACGGCGGCGTGGAACGGCGGGTGCGGGGCGGGGCGGAACCAGGTCATCGGTCCTTCCTTGTTCGGTCGCTCATCTCACCGCTCCCGGGCATCGCGTGCACGCGAGGCGGTCGTCGGCGACGATGCGCCGGCCCGGGCCCCGCGGGTACCAGTCTCCCGGCGCGCGGCGGTCGCGGCAGGCGCGCCACGTCCGGGTCCGCGTCACTGCTCGCGCTCCGCCGCCGCCGCCGCTCGTTGGCGGGGACGGTGATGAGGATCGGATTCATGCTAGCTCAGTCCCCGCAAAAACAGGACACCGCCTCGGTGGCCTCCCGTTCCTCGCGGAGCTCGTCGAACGGCATCATGGGCGCGCTTTTCAGGTCCTCGTAGGTGTAGCGCATCAGGAAGCGCGTCAGCTCCGGCTTGCGCACGGTCCTGGCGACGGACCGCCGGAAGCGCTCCTGCTCGATCCACCACTCGGCGCGCTCCGGGTACTGGGTGATGAGCCGCATCAGCTTCCAGCGGCCCTTCAGGAAGCAAAGGTCGCAGTTCCCCAGATCCCGGTGGATCTCCAGGTCGAAGGGCTGCTCGGACCAGAAACGCTCGACGTCGCGGACCGAGACGTGCGCGTCGACGAGGGGGTAGACCGTCCGGCACTGCTCCCACAGGGCCTTGGCCCACCGCCGCGGCTCGTCGTGGCGGATGCCCAGGATCGAGTGCGGCCGCGGTCGCCACCAGCCGAGCCTGGCCCGCGCGAACCGGGCCGCGGTCTCCACCTTGAGGTCGGCCGTGCAGATGCGCTTGTGCGCGTTTGGCAGGATCTTGTGCGCCCGGATCAGCATCGCGAACGGCTCCCCACGCCTCGACGCGGCGTCGTAGTCGACCACCCTGAACGTGTTCTTCGGATCGCGGATGCCCCCGCGCGCGCCGGTGCGGTACTCATACTCGACCCACGCGATCGGCACCTGCCACCGGCGCTCCATCTCGCGGATGAACACGAGCGTCTTCTCGTGCTCCTTGCCGGTGTTCGCGAAGACGGCGCGGACGTTGGCCGGCAGCCGGCCATCGTAGGCCTCGAGCATCCGGTACAGCAGCATCCCCGACGTGCGGCCGCCGGAGACATGCAGGAGGTAGCGCAGGCCGCTCTGCGCGCACCGGTAGGGGCTTCCGCCGCCAATCAAGGCTTCGGGGTCGGGCGCAGGCGCACGGGTAGCCGCGCGCCGCGGTTCGGGCGCTGGACGGGTTCGGGACGGACCGGCGGTCCGCGGTTACGGTCAGGGGCGTTCGGGGGATGGCCGTCCCGGCGGTCGGCCGGGTGCGGTCGGACTGGAGGGTGTGGGGCTCAGCGGTCGCGGTGCGCTGCGGCGGGGGGCTTCCAGA
Organism: Vicinamibacterales bacterium; assembly: GCA_965222265.1. Classification (GTDB taxonomy): domain Bacteria; phylum Acidobacteriota; class Vicinamibacteria; order Vicinamibacterales; family UBA8438; genus JAAXGX01. Next base: position 162,527 of record CBDCTP010000003.1, on the reverse strand, counting down.
TCCCGGCGCCGACGGCTCCCGCGATCGTGCGGCCGAGGGCGTCGAGGATGGTCCGCTTCGGCATGGCGCCGAGGTCCTCGAACCACCTCGATCCCACGCCGCAGAAGAGGGCGTCGCGGGTCGCGGGGTCGAGCCCGAGGATCCGGCCGGCGACGTCGAGCATGCTGACGGCGGTTTCCGGCAGGTTCTCGTGCCTCGCGATGCGTCGGCGGGTCGCGGCGGCCTCTTCCGGGCGGTCGAGGATAGCCAGCGCGGCCAGGCAGCCGACGCTTCCGCACCCGTCGGTCCTCTCGCCGTAGACGGTGGCCATGTTCACCGCGTCGATGCGGCACGCCGTAGTCCTCGGGCTGCGCTCGAGCAGCGTCTCCGGCGAGGCGGCCCTGATGTCGGTGCCCAGCTCGCCTTCGTACCCGGGCAGGCGCTCGACGCGCTCACGGAGGGCCGCGAGCCGGTCCGTGCGTCTCTCGATGTCGCTCACAGGCGTCCCATCTCCTTGAAGCTGGTGTACCGCGTCTCGGCCAGGATCACGTGGTCGAGGACCTCGATTCCCATCAGGATTCCGGCCTGTTGCAGCCGCTCGGTCAGGGCGACGTCGTCGACGCTCGGCGAGGGGTCGCCGGACGGGTGGTTGTGGAAGAGCACGATGGCGGCGGCGCGGTGCATCGCGGCCGTCCGGAAGACCTCCCGGGGATGGACGAGGCTCGCGTCCAGCGTCCCGGTCGACACGATCTCGGTCCGGAGCAGACGGTGCTTCGTGCAGAGGCTGATGATGCCGAAGCGCTCCACCGGGCTGGCCCCGTATTGCGGCAGCAGGAACGCCGCGACCTCCCGCGGCGTGGCGAGGCGCGCGCGGTCCGGCCGCGGCCGCGTGAGGGTGCGGCGGCCCAGCTCGATGCCGGCGACGACCATGGCGGCTCGCGCAGGCGTCATGCCGTTGATCCTCGCGAGATCGCCGGTGCTCTCGTAGGCGAGCTGCTGCACGTTCCCGCACTCCTCGAGGACGGCGCCGGCCGTCTGCACGCCCTTCACGCCGACGAGGATCGCGAGCAGCTCCTCGTCGGCCAGCGCGCCGGCGCCGTGGCGCTCGAGCCGCTCGCGGGCGACCAGGCTGCCGGCCGCTCCGAGCGCGTTCGTCCGGTGTCCGGTCATGCGCGGCTCCGCTGGCGTGCGAGGTTCCGGCGCCACCGGCGCCGTGCGGCCCGCGATCGGGGCTTCCTCGAGCCGGAGTGCTCGATCGGCTCGTTGGTGGCGAGCCAGTCGGCCACGTCGCGCGCCGCGCCGTGGTCGCCGTGCTCGTCGAGCACGCGGCGCAGCGCCGTCGCCGGGCTCCGTCTCGCCGCGGCCCGGAGCCGCGTCACCGCGAGCTCCCCGTTCGCCGGGTCGTGGTCGATCCACTCGTCGTACATCACGGTCCCGGAGGGGGTCACGCGGTAGACGCGCCACCCGTGCGCGTCCAGCGTGTCGGTCCGGGCGAGGACCGCGGACCCGATCGGCACGCTCGGCGCCCGCTCGGGCCGAATCCGCAGCGGGTTGCCGTACGCCGTCCCGGCGGGCGTCTCGGTCGCCTCGGCCGCGGACAGGCGGCGCGTCAGCATCGCCCCGACCTTGACGCGGCCCGCCGGCTCGCCGTCGTCGTGGTCATCGGGCTTCAGCCTCGCGTAGATCGACCACCCCGGCGCGTCTTCGCCGACCTCGGCCGCCAGCAACAGCTCCGCTCGGGCCGGGACCTGCTGGGGGTCCAGCCGCACGTCGTTCATCGTTCCGCTCCTCTCCTGGGTCGTGAGGCCTCTCGCCCCGTCGCGGGGTTCGTCCCCTTGCCGCGCTCAGCGCGGCAAAAAAAAGCGCGCAAAGCGCGCGCGATTTTTCCCTTGCCGGCCGCCTGGGCGAAGGCGGCCGGAGGGGTGGACCGGTGGCGAGGGGCAAGGGGTCGGGTCACATGATGGATCGATGGTACCAGCCACCGAGCCCCCACCTGTGCCCCCAACCGGGCCGGGTCTCCGGAGGTCGGTGGAGAGTGCGCCGGTGGCGGTTCGTGGGATCCGACCGACGGGAGGTGTTGGGGTGCGGGCAGCTTACTTGGGTCACACCAGAAAACCAGATGCTGCTGCGCCGGCCCGCCGTGATGCAGCGTGATCCCGACCGGACCTTCCGGCCGGCCGTGTTCCTGTGCGACGAGTACCAGATGTTCGCCACGGTCGGCGAGGACGACCCGGCCGGCGACGAGAAGGCGTTCGCCCTGACGCGCCAGTCGCGGCGGATCCCGATCGTCGCCACGCAGTCGATCTCGTCGCTCCGGGCGGTCCTGGGCCAGTCGGAGGCATGGCGGGCGCTGCTCCAGACGCTGCGCACCCGCATCTTCCTCTCGCTGGCCGACGACTCGTCGGTGCAGATCGCAAGCGCCCTGTGCGGGCAGGTAGCGAAGATGAAGGCGTCCTACAGCGTCTCGGAGCAGACCAGCCGCGCCACCGCGTCGCTGCTCTCCGGGTCGCCGGGCGGCGGGGCCGGCAGCCTCAGCGCCAGCAAGTCGTTCAGCGAACGCCGCGAGCCGCTGTTCCATCCGCGCGACTTCGCCCTGCTCGGCAACTGTCAGGCCATCGTCCTGCCGTACGACGGCAAGCGCGCGCACGACGCGCGGCGCTGCTATCTCACGCCGGATTTCCTGCCGCGGGAGCGCCCCTACTGGCGCGCCCGCGAGGCCGGGGAGCTGTAGATGGAGCTGACCATCTCGGACATGAAGCCCTTCCTGCCGGGACTCGAGGCTGCGCTCGACGACGAGGCGGTCTCGGAAGTGATGGTCAACGGGCCGGGGGTGGCCTACGTCGAATGCGACGGCGGGATGGCGGCGGTCGACGTGCCGGAGCTGACCACCGAAGCCGCCGCGCGCGCGGCAGTCCAGATCGCCCGCCCACTGGGCAAGGATCCGAACACGAAGTCGATCATCGATGCGCGTCTCGCCGACAGCTCCCGCGTGGCCATCTGCGGCCCGCCGGCCGCGCCGACGGCTGCGATCACCATTCGCCGCTTCGGCGGCCGGGCCTTCACTGTTGAGAAGCTGACCGCTGGCGGATCGCTTCCCGCCGCCGTGGTCGACGAGGCCGCGGCCGTGCTTGGCCGCGAACGCAACCTGCTGATCTCGGGCGGTACCGGCTCGGGCAAGACGACGCTGCTGAACGCCCTGGTGTCGCTGCTGCCGGCCGACGGCCGCATCATCTCTATAGAGGACACGCTGGAGCTGCGGCTGCGCCGAGCCAACTGCCTGCGGTTCGAGGCACGGGGGCTCGGCGACCGCGGCGTGACGATCCGCGACCTGGTGCGCCACGCGCTGCGCCACCGGCCGGACCACGTCGTCGTCGTCGGCGAGGAGCGTGGGGCCGAGGCCGCCGACCCGCTTCGGGCGCTCAACACCGGCCACCGCGGCTCGCTCGCCACCGTCCACGCGAATAGCGCTGCCGCGGCGCTGTCACGCCTTGCGACCTGCGCCATGCAGGCATCCGACGCGCTGCCGTGGACGGTCGTCTGCCGCGGGGTGGTCGATGGCATCGAGGCCGTCATTCATCAGACGCGGGCGCCCGAAGGGGTGCGCCGGGTTGACCAGATGGTCCGCGTGCGCGACTACGGCCCCGCGGAAAACCGCTGGGTCGTCGAGCCCATCTGGCCGCCGCCGTCCGAAGGCGCGAGAGACGGCGCATCGACGCCGAAGCAGAGGACGGGACCCGTACCGAGGCGGAGGCGTCGGGGGAGGCGGACACGGTGAGCCGCCGGCTTGTGGACGCTCCTCGGACCGTGGCCGGCGTGGCGCCCGCGGGTTGCGGCGTGCTCCGGACGCTGGTCGGACCACCGTCGGTTCGAGCTGACCGCGTGCTGCGCGGCGTGCGAACGCTACGTCCTGCTCGACCTTGCGGGGCTGGTGAGGTTCGGGTGGGAAGCGCTGCTCGACGCGCTGCGCCGGCGCCTGGCGTGCCGGCGATGCGGCGGGCGGACGGGCAGCGTGTTGATCGGCTACGCGGGGACCGGAACTGGACGGAACGCAACCGATGGGCGGCTGCAGGGAGGTGAGGATGAGTGAGCGTGACGAGCGGACGGAAGCGAAGAAGGAGCCGGTTCGGGTGGAGAACCGCGAGGAGTTCGACGAGGCGGTCCCCGAGCTGGTCCGGACCGGCCGGCCCATCGAGGCGCCGTCGCTGGAGGCGCTGGCAGGCTGGGTCGTCGACCTCGAAGACGAAGAGGGCCGCATTGAGGGGGCGCTCTGATGGCCCGGCGGGCGCGAGAGGGCCGAGGCGTACCACCAGCAGTTCGCCGAGCGGACTATCCAGGCGCTCAAGGATGGCACCGCACCGTGGCAGAAACCGTGGAAGCCGGGCGAGCGGACCATGCCCCACAACTTCGGCAGTGGGCGAGACTATCGCGGCGGCAACGCCGTCTACCTCGCCATGAACGCGCTGGAGCGCGGCTACGCCGACCCGCGCTGGGGCGGCTACCGCCAGATCCAGGAAGCGGGCGGGCACGTGCGCAAGGGCGAGAAGGGAACGCCCATCATGTACGTCGACTTCCGGGAGCGGCGCACGGCCTGCGACGAGCAGGGCCAGCCGCTCCGCGACGAAGAGGGGCGGCCGAAGCTCGAATGGGTCCAGCGGGACCGGCCGCTCGTCAAGCACCACTACGTCTTCAACGTCGAGCAGACCGAGGGCCTGAAGCTCCGGTCCCTTGAGACCGCGGCTCCCGAGTGGGAGAAGCATGAACGCGCCGAGGCGCTGATCAAGGCCAGCGGTGTCCGGTTCGACCACGTCGCCGGCGACCGGGCGTACTACAGCCTGAAGGATGACCGGGTGGTGCTGCCGGACCGGAGCCAGTTCGAGTCCCAGTCGGGGTACACGCACACGGCGTTGCGCGAGCTGGGGCACGCAACAGGGCACCCGGAGCGCCTGAACGGGCCGACATCGGTGAACCACGGCGGCCTCGGTTCGGAGGCCTACGCGCGCGAGGAGCTACGGGCCGAGATCGCGGCCATGATGACCGGGGAGCACCTCGGGGTCGGTCATGAGCCCCGGCACGGGACAGCGTACGTCAGCTCGTGGATCAAGGCACTGGAGAATGACCCGAAAGAGATCCGCGCCGCGGCCGTCGATGCGCAACGGACCTCGGACCGGCTGATGACCCGTGAGCGCGACCGCAGCTTGGGGGACGCCAAGGCGGATCACGAGCAGGCCGGCGGAGGCCCTGGCGGGACACCGGAACGCTGTAGCCCGGAACGTGAACCACGTGATGTCCGGGAAGCGCCGACGGCGCCGACGGAACGCGATGTCTGGAGGTCGCCGCGGGCCAGGGAAGCGGCTGCGGCCAATGTTTCCCAACGAGACACCGCGCCGAGCCGGTGAACCGACGTGGGTCAGGCCCAACCGTCGGGTTCCCCACGTTGGTCGAGCCACGGGGATGGACGCACCGTGGCGAATCCGGCCACGGCGCGCGACGTGGTAAAATCAACGGGTGCCCAACGACTAGGGCTGCCGCTTCATTGAAGGGAGCCGGGCGGCGATCCTGGCGAATTCGACGGCGCCCCCCCCCCAATGGCGGGGGCCAATGTGAGCAGATGGCGAGAGACCACGTTGACCATCGCGATATTGCCCGCTTTGCGCAGGATAGGGTCAACCTGCCGAAGGATAAGGCTGACGAGTACCGCGCGCAGGTTCGCCGATTGCGTGAACGGCTCACGAACTACCTGGGCGAGCATCCAGACTTTGCGCTCCGCAAGATGCTGCTCTCGGGTAGTCTTGCCAAGGGCACCGCGCTGCGCTCGCTCAACGACATCGATGTTGGCTGCTATATAGGCGGCGCGGATGCGCCTCAGGACATTGCCGCCCTTCTGGAGTACTTGGCCGAGCGGCTGCGAAAGGCATTCCCGAATTTCAGCCCAGACCAAGTGGCGCCCCAGACCTACAGCGTCACGGTTTCGTTTCGTGGCTCGGGCCTCGACGTCGATGTCGTTCCGATCCTCTATGACGGCGACGAGAACTGGTACGGCAACCTTGTCAGTCAAGAAGACGGCTCCTTCTTGAGAACCAACATCCCGTTGCACCTTGAGTTCATTCGCAAGCGAAAGAAGGCACAGGACAAGCACTTCGCCCAAGTCGTGCGCCTCGTCAAGTACTGGGTGCGGAAGGTCAAACGCGAACAGGATGGGTTTCGATTCAAATCCTTCATGTGCGAGCTTGTGCTGGCTCGTGTTGCCGATCAGGGGCTCGGGTTTGCCGACTACCCGGAGGCGCTTCAGCACTTTTTCACCTATGTAGCGCGAACAGGTCTGCGTGAGCAGATCGCCTTCGACGACTATTACGAATTGTCCACGGTTGGACCGTATTCCGACCCGGTACAGATCATCGACCCCGTCAACGAGGAAAACAACGCTGCTCGCCTGTACTCGGAGGCTCAAGCGGACGCGATCACCGATGCCGCTCTTGACGCCGGCGACGCGATCGACGCGGCGCTTAGGGCACCAACAAAGGGTGAGACCGTTCGTTACTGGCAGAGAGTGTTTGGGCCGGCGTTCCACGCGTGAGCAACAAGATGAGCTACTACACCTTCACGGAATCCACAACTTTCACGGTTACCCACGCCAGACACATCGCCGCGAAGGTCGCCACTGACCTCAAGCGGCTTCAGCGGTTCTACGGCTGGCCGTCGGACAGTGCCATCGCAAACTACGAAACCGAGATGCTCGCGATGCTCAAGGCCGGGTACTTGGACACGGTTTCGTACGGCTTCACGCGGGACGGCGAGTGGATCGAGCCGACGCTGCGCTACACCGCGCGGGAACTCGCCGGGGGATCTGCGAATGACGACGATCCCGGCCGCGTTCGTCCAGGTGCGGACATTTCGGGGGCGTCCGTGTGTAGCGTCCTGACCTATAGTGCGGCTTGGGCTGCTTTGACCGATGACGAGCGGGCGACATTCGAAGGCGGGTTGCCGTTTCGGAGAACGGACGGCTTGGAGCCAGGAATCAGCGGCTACCTGTACGCGGATCGGACATACTCGGCCGGGGGGCGCGCTCTCAGCCGTGCCAGCGTCAGGAGTTTCTAGTGGACGCCGGCCTGTCACTGGACGATCTGTTCGATCGGCGGATGACCTATCCCGACCCTGAAGCCAAGGAGCGGCTGGCCCGACTTGTTGGCGTCGAGGGGCACAAGGCGCGGCTCGCCAAGATGCTAGGTTTGCTGGTCAATCCGGTTGGACTTAGAAGGTGGGCGAATAGGCACCACCCCAGCGCGAACGGCGTTGTGAACGTCGTGCTGGAACGGCCGCCGCTGGTGGTTCTCGCGGGCGATGTCGGCTCGGGCAAGTCGGAGCTAGCGGAGTCGATCGGCGATGCCGTGGCGCGCCAGGAGGGAATTGAGATTACACTGTTTCCGATGAGCCTGGCGACACGCGGTCAAGGGCGAGTGGGTGAGATGACGCGGCTGCTGGCGGCTGCCTTCGGCCATACGTGTGATGAGGCGCACCGACTCAAGAGGGCCGGTGGGGGAGCACGGGGTGCCGTGATCCTCTTGGTTGACGAGGCCGACGCGCTGACACAGTCACGTGAAGCGGCACAGATGCACCATGAGGACCGGGCGGGCGTGAATGCCTTTATTCGCGGAGTCGACCGGTTGGCCCGCGGTCGGCTGCCGGCGGCCGTGATCATGTGCACAAACCGTTTGGGTGCTCTGGATCCCGCCGTCCGGCGGCGCGCCGCGGATATGTTGCCTTTCGCGCGGCCCGATGATTCGCAGCGCTATGCCGTGCTGCAGAAGCCGCTTATGGAGCTCGGCTTTTCGGACGCGGAGATCCACACCCTGGTGGCGGCAACCGGCGCGTGCGGCGGTCAGGCGTACGGATTTACGTTCTCGGACCTGACGCAGCGCTTGTTGCCGGGGATTGTCCTCGACGCATATCCGAGTCGAGCGGTAGTCTCGGCGCGGGCTCTGGAGATCGCGACTGCGATGAGACCCACGCCGCGCTTTGAGGATGATTCCAATGACGGCTTGGTCCCTTGAACGGCTTCTCGCCAGCCTGCATGACGATATTCAGAGTCGGCTGGAGACGGTCAGAAAGAGCTTCGGTCACCCCGGCAGCAAAGGCGACGCGAGCGAGTCCGTGTGGCTTGGGCTGCTGAACGAGTACCTGCCGAAACGTTACCAAGCGGCGACCGCTCACGTGGTTGATAGCGAGGGTACTTTCAGCGACCAGATCGATGTCGTGATATTCGATCGGCAATACTCGCCTTTCATATTTCGCTATGAGGGCCAAGTCATCATTCCGGCGGAGAGCGTGTACGCGGTCTTTGAAGCCAAGCAATCATGTGGGGCTAAGGAAGTTTCGTACGCGCAGGAGAAGGTAGCGAGCGTGCGCCGGCTACATCGGACCAGTCTTCCCATTCCTTACGCGAAGGGTACCTATCCGGCGAAGCCGCTGATACCAATCTATGGCGGTCTGTTGACGTTCGACAGCGATTGGAACCCGCCATTGGGTCAGGCCCTGATCAGGGCGCTCGGAAGCGGAGATGACGACGGCCGTCTTCATCTTGGTTGCGTCGCCGCTCATGGCTATTTCGCTTGGAATATGGAATCGGGGTCTTATGACATTCGCGCTGGTGATAAACCGGCGACTGCTTTCTTGTTCCGGCTGATTTCGCAGCTACAGTTCAGCGGCACGGTGCCGATGATCGACATTCAGGCCTATTCGCGCTGGCTCTCGCCGTAGCATTCGGCGCTGCCGCCTGGCAGGGGGAATCGGTCGAATGAGGTGGTTTCGCCGCGTCTACGAGCCACCTCGCGCCGGTACCTCTCGGCTGCCACCCTTGCGCACAACGTGCAAGTTGACGATTCGGTGCCCCTCCTCCCCCTCTTGCTTGGTCTCAAGGTCAGCGGCGAGCCGTGCGATGTCGTATCCGTGCTCCTGGGCCATGGCTTCCTTGATCCGCCAGAGTTCCTCAATCACCCTATCCGCCATCTTCCAATCCTCCCATCAGCTCCTGAGGCGTGCATATCTCTGGACACGTGTGGCCGTGCCGGCCGCATGTACGTCGTATGAGCGGCTTCATTTCCGCGTTATCGAGATGCCGATAGTTCCATGTTAGCAAGTAGTCGACGCCGTGTACCGCTGCAACGGCGACATGAAGCGCGTCGTTCAAGGCCTTGTCTGGAAGCGCTGCTCCTTGAACAAGGGCGCCGGCCAGCGGGCCGACTGCTTTCGTGATCGGCAAGATCGGGATGTCGGCCAAGGTTGCGAGCCGCCTCGCCCGCGCTTCTTGATCCCCTCTGCCCGCCTCCTGAAGGGTGACCTCGGACGTGTAGAGAGCGAATCTGCTCCTCTGCGTCTCCCACCAGTCGAGAGTAACCTTCTGCCAAGCGGCGCCGAGCAGGGTCCGCCGTCGGTCGAGCCGTCAGGTAGGACACCACCGAGGTCTCGATATAGACGGTCTTCTCGGCCATGAGCGGGTCATTCTCCCAGGTTGCCGCCTCCGGTCACGCCCATCCGATACTTGATGTCGTAGCTAATGATGAAGTCGAGTTCTTCATCGGCAAAACCGTAGTGGTCGGCCAAGGCGGTATCGATCCCGTCGAGGATATGCTTGCTGTGTTTGGGAAACACGCACTGGACAGTGAGAACATCAGTCCCTGAGCGCATCTGCCGATCCTCCGACGTGCGGTGTAGGTCCGACATCAGGTCGTCCGCCAACATGACCAACTGCTCGGCCGGAGTACGCAGACGCTGTAGGTTCATGGGAAAACCATCCACCTCGCGCTTGTTCACATTGCGGCAGTCGGAAAAGACCTTCATGAACCAATAGAATAGGCTTGAATTAAAGCAGCACAATGCCACTTTGGCATGCACCTGCGAATTGAAACGTAGGACCTTCAATTCAGAAGGAGAACGCTGGCGGCCTTGGCCGTCAATAATGCGCGGCACAAAATCCAGGAACTGCACGAAGTGGCCAATCTTGCGAGTATAGTAGACGCAATGAGAGCCAGCCGAGGAGGAGAAGTAGGCGAGTCGCCTTGTTTGCTTGTTGAGTTTAGCCAGTATGCTAGCCTCGTGGTCCGAGCAGAGCTTCGGAAACGCGCCTTCAATCAACCTGCCTGCTACCGCGTCCGTTCTCACGTAGGACAGGTTAGAGAAAAGGTGAGCGCGTTCCTTGGTGTTCCACTTGTTGTACTTAGTGGAGTGCAAGCATGTCGGCGAACTGAAGGGTGCGATAAGGTGGATAGTCAGACGGACGTGCTGAAGCCCGTCGAAGAGACGTGAAGGCCGATCGTCAAACGAGCTGTAGTGTAGAGTGTGTCGCGAGAGTTTCTCTTGCAAGCATGCATAGCCATCTGTGGAAACTGACGAAACCGGTACGATAAAGCCAGATCGGCCATCGTTGTGGGACAACGACATGAATCTTTCTAGCATTACGGCATAGAGATTGCCGGCCGGCTCACAGTCGTAGCCGCGCAGGCTGTATTGCGTGACTTCTCTCAGGGGTCGGTAGGGTGGGTTGCCAATAATGACGTCGAATCCACCGCGGCGCATCACACCGTAGAATTCGACGAACCAGTGAAACGGTTGGTGGCCTTCCAGCCATCGACGGTATCTCTGTGGGCTCGTGATCTTCACACCGTAGTCGCTGGCGAGGTACTCGTTCAGCTCCTGGCGTAGTTCACGAAGCCGTGTGCGCAGTTGTAGCTTCGCTTCTGCGTGCGCAACGGCGTCCACGGCGCGCTCTGTCTGAATAATCCGGAAGTCGCGGAATGCGTGGTCGGCAGCTTCTGCCCGCTGCGCAATGCGCGGCAGTGAGAGCTGTCGTAGCATGTCAGCGCTCAGCGTCCGCTCCACGTGACCGCGGGATGCGAATCCGACGAGGGCGTTGCCGGCACGGATGTTGAAGTCGATGTCTGGCAGAGGCTCAATCTGATCGTACCGTTCCAGTTGGGCGACCAGCTTGAGGAAGAGACGGAGCTTGCAGATTTCGACCGCCTCTTCCATGATGTCCACACCATAGAGATTGCCGATGATGATGGACTTGAGGATGAAATAGCGATCGCTCTCGTGACTGGTGATTCGTTGGAGCAAGGTTCGGAAGTCGCGTAGCGTCGCCGGGTGTCGTTCGCGCTGAGAGCGATCGAGGTCGTCGACGAATCCTTGCATAGCGTCAAGGCAGGCGTTGTACAAGGGCTCCAGGATGTTGAGGGCCGCGAAAAGGAACGCACCGGAGCCGCATGTCGGGTCGAGGACGGAGACGACGTTGAGGGCCTTCCAGAAGGCGTGGACGAGTTCGGGGCCTTCGCTGCCGGCTATGACGTCGCGGGCGAACCGCTCGATGTGCAGGTTGTAGGTGACGAGATCGTTGATGGAGGTGATCTCGCCTGCGGCGAGTTTCGCGCGGACCTGCTCGTAGCGGTGGCGACGGGCCAAATGCTCACGCCAAGTCTCGGTCGGCAGCGCGTACTCGGGTGGGGCGGGTTGGTTCCAGCCTTCGCGGCTGGATGCGTCGTCAACGCCGACGGCGATCTCGGGTGGGAGGGAGAGCGGCGCAGGCAGGGACGCCTCGCGGTTGCGGTCGTAGGTGATACCGTGACGCATCGCGTCATGGAAGTAGCGGTCGGGGTCGTCTTTGAGGAGCCGCCACACCGCGCCGTCGGGTCTGAAAGCGATGGCGCAGTCCTCGCGCGCGTGGTCGAAGAGGAACGGGATGACCGTGTTGCGGGCGATGTATCCAGTGATGTCCTCCTTGGTGTAGTAGGCGCCCATCTGTTTCTGATTGACGTACTTCTCGAAGATGTAGCCGAGCACGTCGGGGTTGATCTCGTTGTCGTTGCGGAGCGGGCGGTCGTCGAGATGCCACTGATAGGACTCGAAGAACGCGAAAATCTGCTCGAAGGCCTCGTCCGGGATGTGGATGTCGGGGTTGTCGCGCTCGAGGTCGTGGACGTCGAAGAGCCCTCCGTTGAGGTAGGGGACCTCGCCGAGCAACTTGGCAAGCCCGGGGGCTCGGTCGGCCTGAGGCTGGCCTAGCCCTTCGTGGAACAGCCGCAGCAGGAACAATCGGTAGAAGCTGTGGAAACTGCCGACGCCGCGCTCGCTGCGCACTCTCTCCAGCCGGTTGCGCAGGTAGTTTGGGTCGTCGTCGAGGAATCGGCGCTTCTGGATGAAGTAGATGAACATCATCCGGTTCAGCATCAGCGAGGCGTACCACTCACGGTCACCCAGGCTTGCGATGCCTTCGACGAAACCCAGGAACGCGCGGTGTTCGTTCCGGAAGCGGTCGTAGAATCTCTTGGTGACCCGCTCGACGTCGAAGGCGGCGCGTGCGCGCGCCGACGGGTCGAGGATGGTGAGGCGGTCTTCTTCGTCGAGGGTGAAGACGAGATGTTCGAGCTTCTGGATCAGCGCTTCGCCGGACTGACGTCCGTTGTAGATGTGCGTACGAGTCCGGTCCGGGCGTCCGGCCTGGCGGTTGACCCACTGCCAGCAATGGGTGTTGCGGTCGGTCGCGACGTAGACAATTAGGTGCTCGCGGACGGTTCTAGTGACGCACCTCTCGATCTTCTGGCGCGTGGGATGGTCGGGGTAAGCGTCGTGCGAGTCCGCCAGGTACCGATAGGCGACGAAGCCGCGCTTCTGCGCGAGGGGTTCGAGGAGAAACGTACGCCCCGCGACCACTGCCGTGATCTCGCCGCCTCCGTGGTCCCAGCCGAGATCGTCGATGAACAAGGAGCGCAGTTCGAGAGTCTCGAGTTGGCGCCGGACGCGGTCTCTGTCGAGGGGAGCGGGCATCTTCAGTGTCCAATCAGACCCATCGAGCAGATGATGCTCGGCTCCTGCGGTTCGTCCTCATCGTGGACGATACAGAGCCGGTCCTCGTCCCTGAGCGTGCCGACCAGCGCGGCGAGGTTGTCATCGGAGATGCCGCTACGCAGCTGACGGTTCAGGGCATCCACAGCGGTCTGCCGAAGAGGGTACCGGTAGATGTCATCGATGGCCTGCCGGAGCGGCGGCGTGTCGAACACGGTTCCGTTGACGCTCTCGGCGTAGCTCTTCAACCGCTCGTAGGTGCGGAAGCGAGCGCCGGAAGGACGGCCGAGCTGTCCGCCGACCTGCTTCTCTTCGCTGGCAACGTGCGCCACCGCCTTGGCAACCAGAGCGTGATGGGTCTCGTGACGCGGAAGGGGCGGCGTGTCGGGCGCACACGCGGCCGCCCGCAGGATCTCGAAATGGCTTCGAGTCACGCTGCCGGCGGCACGGTCGATCCACGCCAGCGAGTCGTATCCCTGGGCGCCGCGCACGTAGACGAGCGCTCCTGCCGGGCGCTCGGGAGCGTCAGAGTGCGCCTTCGAGGAATGGACCACCGGGGGCAGGTCCTCTATCCGCTTCCGCAGTTCGGGATCGTCCTGGGTGGCGTTTCGCCAGATCTGGTAGGCGTACGAGGCAAGGTCGACGTCCGTGTCGTCGTCGCCATCAAGGATCCCGGCCTTTTCGTGATAGAGGTCGAGCACCGTCCGTTCGTCGTCGCCCTCGAAGAACGCCTCGTCCGCCCCGACTACCTCCGCGTTCTCGTCGAGGCGCTCCCGCACGCGGGCGCGCAATCGCAGTAGGCGTTCGACGCCTTCGGCCGGGAGGAACGAGTAGCACAGGATGTCGCGCGCCCGTTGACCGATGCGGTCGACGCGGCCGGCGCGTTGGATGAGGCGGATGATCGCCCATGGCAGGTCGTAATTCACGACGATGGCGCAGTCCTGCAGATTCTGACCCTCGCTGAGAACATCGGTGGCCACCAGCACCCGCAGCTCGTCTTCGTCGGCGACGCGGCTCTCTCTCCCGTTGCTCCGGGGGCTGAGACGCCACGCCAGTCCAGTGGGGTCTTCGGTGTCGCCCGTAGCGGCCGCCATCCGCGAGACGCCACGCGACCGAAGCTCGCCTTCCAGATACCGCACGGTGTCGGCGAACTGCGTGAAGACGAGGACCTTGCGTTGCGGATGGCGTTCGACGAGCAGCTCCACCAGCGCGGCGAGCTTGGCGTCGGCCGCTGCCCGCCACTCGCCGAATCGGACCAGCAGGTTGCGCAGAGTGGCGGCATCGGCCGTCAGATCCTCGCCGAGCGCCGCCTCGAAGTGGTGTGCGGCGAGCCAGCGGAACCGACGCCTATAGCTCCCGGTGAAGAGCGCGTAGACCAGGCCGGCTTGCTGACGAAACTGTTCCTCCGTTCTGAGAGACGTTGCCGCTACCGGCGGAGCATCGGCGTCTTCTCCTTCGGTGTCGAAGAGATCGCCGGCGGTGGAGTCGGAGTCCTCATCCGAGGACTGCACGTCCAGGAGGCCGGCATCCGCCGTCCCAATTGGGAGCGGCAGATCGTTTTCGATGGCGTGGATGAACACGTAATTTCGAAGCACATGGCGTTCGATCGACAGCAGAAAGGCGTGGCCACTGCTCTCCAGGCGCTTGAACAGATTGGTGCGGCAGAAGCCCATGAGACGCTTGCCGGCCCGCGACAGGTCGTCCAGCACCTTCGCTTCGGCCGAGCTGGGAGGCGTCGGCGGCGAGGCGGTCACGTAATTGCCGAGGCCGTAGCGCGGCAACTCCAGTGCGTTGATGGCGTCCACCACGTCGTCGGCGAACAGCCGGGCGTACTGCGGGTCGATGTCGAACCGCAGCGTCTTCGGCGCGCGCGTCGGGAAGTAGGAGCGTTCGCCGCCTTCGAAGGTCAGGTAGCGCCGGCCGTCCAGCGGGTCGGTGGCGGCGTAGTTATCCTGCACGAAGCTGCGTGTCCGCCGGACGAGGTACAGGCGCATGAGCTCCCGCCAGTCATCGGCGTGGGGGGATTGCTCGAAGGCGGCAAGGGACCGCACGGGGGCTTGGTGGTGGCGCATGAACTCGGTCTCGCCCATTTGCCGCAACAGGCGTTCCGGGCGAACACCCAGATCCTCAGTCTCGGGGACGAAGAGGCGGAGCTGGCTGGACAGATCCAGATACGTCTTGTTGTACGGCGTCGCCGACAGCAGGATGCACTTGCTCTCGTTCTCCCGGATGTACTCCTGGATCGCGCGGTACCGCTTGCCTTGACGATTCCGCAGGTTGTGGCTCTCGTCTATCAGCACGAGACGGTAGCGGCGTAGGTCTGGGAGTTCCCCGAGCACTCGGCTCATTGACAGTACGCGTGCGCGCATTCGGTATCGCTCGCGGTGGTCCTCCCACATGGGGACGAGGTTCCTGGGGCAGATGATCAACGTCTCCAACCCGTGATCGTCCTCGAACACGCGCGCCAGCGCGGTGGCCATGAGCGTCTTGCCCAACCCGACTACGTCGCCGATGATCACGCCGCCGCGCTTGTTCAGGTGGTGCGCGGCGATCTTCACGGCCGCGGTTTGAAAGTCGAGGAGCTGGTTTCCGAAGTCCCTGGGGATGCGGAACTCGGCCAGGCCGGCCCGCGCCTCCTGCGACATGTGATAGGCGATCTTGATGTAGATGTGATGGGGTGGAATCAGTTGTTCCCGCGCCCAGCTCTCGTCGATGATCGCGACCAGCTCGTCCGAGATGTCGACGCACCAGGGGTCGTTCCAGCGCTCCTCGAACCAGGCCGCCAGCTTCTGGCAAGCATCGTGGTCGAGCACGTCGATGTTGAGTTCGCCCTGAAGTGACAGTCCGGACTGTGTCAGGTTGCTGCTACCAAGGTACCCCACCGTCGGGTTGATGGGGTCGGAGCGGAACAACAGGTAGAGCTTGGCGTGGAGGGGATAGCGGAGGAAGAGCTTGACGACTACCTTCTGTGCCCTAATCTGACGTGCCAGCCTACGCAACCCGGCCTCGTCCTGGTTCGTTGGAGCGCCGAGGGTCAGTTGTTCCTGGAATTCCTCCGCTAGCCGCTTCTTGAGCCGCAGCGCGGTCTGGTTGTCGAGGTCGGGCCGGCCCGAAGACAGACTCCTCGCGGCCCGCAACTCCTCGTGCGGCAGCCGCTGCATGCCGACGAGGATGCGGCAGCGATGGCCCTCGCCGCCGGTCCAATCCTCGACGTGCGCATCGATCGACCGCCAGCCGAGAAGATTGAAATAGCCGACGCAGAAATCGGCGCGGTAGGCGACGCCCATCGTTTCCGCAAGGGCGGCCCGGAGGTGCTGCTTGATGTTATCGAGAATGCGAGGCATGCGCCGTTGTCCCGAAAAGGCACTGGCCGGTCAAGGTCGAAAGCGCGCGTCACGGTGCAGAGTTGATGCGTGCATGGCTCGTCGCCGCTGTTCCGCCGAACGGTCGCAGACGAATCGGACGTCACGGTGGACCGTGTCTCCTCGCGCCCTCGGCGTACGGCCGTCACGACCGTCGCACGACCTCGACCATGATATCGCGAGAGGCCGTGAGCCGAAGCCGTCAAGAAAACGACGCGCGTTCGGCGGAAGGCGGAAGCAGCGCGCGCGGCTACGGGGGAGTGCCGTCAAGCGGACGCCGGACGCGGTCGAAGCGCCCCGATACGCAAGTGCGGCTCGTCGTGGAGCGGCTCATTCCGATCACGCGGATGTCGAGCGCAGCGTCGCCAGTTCGACCGGACCGTGCATCAGCTCGCTGCGTCGTCGTCGTCGTCGGACGAGCCGGGTTCGCCCACCGACACCGCTCCGGACTCTTCGACAAGGCCGGTCGACGCGGCCATCGTGCTGTCGACGGCGGGGCTTGCCGTTGAGGGGCTGGCCGTGCAGTGTCGTCTGGCGGCACACGGCGGTCGCGCGATGCTGCCGCCAGCCGCTCAACGCGCCCTCGTTGGCCCACCGCCAGTGTCGGTCGGTGCGCGTCGCCGTGCGATGCTCTGCAACACGCCCTGTGGATCTGAAATCCGTGTCCAGACAGTGCCGCCACGGCGGTGCCTTCGGGGACCCGGTTGGGCTCGGCCGCCAGTGTCTGGCGAGCTGGGACCGGGTCGTAGTTCACCGTGCCGGTAGCAGCTTGGTGGCACCCGCCTGGAATTCACACCGGACGCGCCGGGTTGACAGCCGCGTTCTGGGCGGACGCTCGTCAGCGAGGCCAACCGACTGCCGACGACAGGGCGCTCGAGGCGGTACGGTCGGGAATCCATCGCGCGGGTTCTCGTCCCGATACGACAGCGTGGCTGCCCCGCGGCCTCTTCGTGGGGACATCATCACGGACCGGGAGGCCAGAAGCGGGCGTGCCGTGACGGTGCCGAGACCCGGACGGAGGCCGGGGTCACTATCGGGCGTTTGCTCCGCCGCGACCGTCATACAGGCGCCGACCTGAAGGCCCGCCACCTCTGCCGCTGACCCGCAGCTGGCGCCTGCGGTGGCCGCACGTCTGTCTCCGGCGCCAGCTCCGGCCGCGGTCGAGAGTCTCATTGCGTCCGCGCACGGCTCTGGAGTGCCGTTGGCACCGCGGTAATGAATGGGGGGTTTAATGTGGATCCTACGCCAGCACAACGACCCAACTCATTTATTTGCAAGGATTTAGGGCGAGCAGGTGGTGGAGGCGGCGTCCACAGCCCCCCGCGGCGCACCGGCAGTGCTGCTCGGGCCGGGCAGGCAGGGCACGGACGCAGAGGCGCGGGGGGTGTACCCCCGTGCCCGCCGGACGCGTGAGCCGCCTCGGGCTCGCCAGACCGACGCGGTCCGTGATGTCTGGCCGGTCATCTATCGGCGCCAAGCAGCGCGGAACGGCAGTCATGAGTGGGCTTCTTCTGGGGGTCGGGCTCCGGGGTCACGCGAGTCTCTGCCGGCTCGGGTGGCGGGTCGGGTTCCGGACTCTCGGCAGTCTCGTCGGGGAACTCCTGTTCGAGGCCCTGGCGCGACGGACGCGGCTGCGCGCCGTCCAGCTCGAGGATGACGTCGACGACGTCGACGGCCACTCCGGGACCTGAGTGATGGTCTGAGGCCATCACTCACCCCGTCAGGGCGACCGGCAAGGAGAGCGACTGGTAGCGGCAAGATGAATAGGGACCCCGTGGCCACTTGAAAAAGGACCCCCTGAGCACTCGGAAACGGCGGCTCCCTGGTCATGATCGACGGGCCGAGACACGGTCGTCTCGTCGACGTGACCAGGAGGACGCGGAGGTGATCAGGATGAGCCAGTGGGCCGAGGTCCGCCACCTGCATCTGGTGGAGGGTGTACCGAAGAAGGAGATTGCGCGGCGGCTGCGGTTGGACGTCAAGACCGTGCGCCGTGCCGTAGGCCGGCCGACACCGCCGGCGCGGGAGTCGGTGCCGCGGGCGAGCAGCCTGGACCCGTGGCGGGAGCAGATCAAGCAGTGGCTGCGCGAGGACCGGCGGTTGACGGCGAAGCGGGTGCGCCGGTTGCTGTTGCCGTTGGCCGGCGCGGTCTCGCCGCGCACGGTGCGCCGCTACGTCGCGGCGCTGCGGCGGGCCGTTGCACCGAAGGAGGCCTTCGTGCACCGTAGCACGCTGCCCGGCACGACGATGGAGGTGGACTTCGGCGAGTCGTGGGTCGACATCGCGGGGGCGCCTTACAAGGTCAAGTATCTGGTGGCGACGCTGCCGTACTCGAATGCGTATTTCGCCAAGGCGTATCCGGTCGAGCGGCTCGAGTCGCTGCTCGACGGCATCGAATCGGCCTTCCGTTATTTCGGGGGCCTTGTGGATCGCGTCGTCCTCGATAACACCTCGCTGGCGGTCAAGGAGGTGCTGGCGGGCCGCGACCGGGTTCAGACCGAAGCGTTCGAGGCGTTTTGGGGCGCGTATCCGTTCCGGGCCGAGTTCTGCGCGCCGGCCAAGGGCTGGGAGAAGGGTTCGGTGGAGACGGGCGTCAAGTACGTCCGCAACCTGGTGTTGCGGCCGCGGCTGGCGGTCGAGAGCTGGACGGCGCTCAACGCGGCGATCGGGGCCGAGCTCGAGGCTGACCTGCCGGCGCGCCACCTCGACGACGGGCGCTCGGTCGACGCCGCGTTGACGCTCGAGCGGCAGCATCTGCGGGCGCTGCCCGCGCACCAGCCCGCCACCTGCCGGGTCGTCGCGCGGGTGGCCGACAAGTTCGGACACGTGCGGGTGGACCACGTCACCTACTCGGTGCCGATCCGCCACGCCTACCGGCCGGTGTGGGTGAAGCTGTATCACGACCGCGTGGCGATCGCGGTGGGCGCCGAAGTGGTGGCGCAGCACGCCCGGGCGTTCTCGAGAGGCACGAAGGTCCTCGATGCGTTTCACGTGCTGCCGCTTCTCGAGCGCAAGCACCGGGCGGTGGCCGAGGCGACGGCGCTCGTCGACTGGCGGCTGGCACCGGTGTGGCAAAAGGTGCGGGCCGAGCTGGCCAGGCACACGCGCAAGCCCGACCAGGAGTGGGTCCGGATACTACGGCTGATGGAGACGCACCCGGCCGCTGCCGTCGAGCGCGCGGCGGCGACCGCGCTCGAGCGTCATTCGCCGCGCCTCGAGACCGTGCGGCTGCTTCTCCGCCAGCAGCAGAGCGGCCCGCCGCCGGTGTGCCGGCCGGTGACCGGGGTGCGTCCGGAGCTGGCCGAGATCGTGGTGCCCGTCCCGACGCTGTCGGCGTACGACGCGCTGGTGGAGGGCCGTTGCTGATGGCAACCACGACTGTCGAGCCCGCCCATCTGGCGGCGGACCTCAAGACGCTGTGCCTGTCGACGGTCGCCACCCAGTGGCGACCGCTGGCCGAGCAGGCCACCCGCCAGCGGCAGGCGCCGGCCGACTACCTGGCCCAGTTGGTCCACCTGGAGGTGACCGGCCGCCGGGAGCGGCGCATCCAACGCCGCATTCAGGATGCCCGCTTCCCGATGCTCAAGACCCTCGACGCCTTCGCGTTCGACGCGCAGCCCGGTCTCGACCGCGACGCGGTCCTGCAGGTCTTCGACTGCCGCTTCGTCGCCGAGGCCGCCAACGTCGTCTTCGTCGGCGGCGTCGGTACGGGAAAGACCCATTTGTCGATCGCCTTGGGGATGGCCTGCTGCCAGCACGACTACCGGGTGCGGTTCGTGACCGCCGCCGAGCTGGTCACGCTGCTCGTCGAAGCGCAGCAGCAGGGCCGCCTGCAACGCAAGCTCGACCAGCTCGCCCGCTTCGACGTCGTCATCGTCGACGAGCTGGGATATGTCCCGCTCGACAAGGCCGGCGCCGACCTGTTGTTCGGCTTCATCAGCCAACGCTACGAGCGCCGCAGCCTGGTGGTGACGACGAATCTGCCGTTCGCGCGCTGGTCCGAAGTCTTCCTCGACCCGACCGCCGCCGCCGCGGTCATCGACCGGGTCGTCCACCACGCCACCGTGTTGACGACCGCCGGCGACAGCTACCGGCTCAAGGCCGCCACACGCAACCAGGCGCCCCGCGCGCGACAGGAGGTGCCACGGCAATAGCGCTCATCGCGACGTGGCCTCCCGTCGCTACGCTCCGTCCGGCCACGTCGCGATGACCACCACAACCCAACAATGGGGGGTCCTTTTTCAAGTGGCCACACGGGTCCCTTTTTCAGTTGCCATTTCCAGAGCGACGGACGGGCGAGAGACGGGGCGGGGGGCGCGGGGACCGCTGGCGGACCAGCCGCGCCGCTCGAGGAGCCGGCCGCGGCCGGCAACCACTGCGCCGGCGACGACTCCCCCACCGCTCCGCCCCGCCGCGGCCCTGACGCCGCTGGCCAGCGCTCAGGTCGCCGATGTCCTGCCCGGTGACCAACCCGGCCCCTATCCGCACTGGATCACTGCGCCGTCCGACCTCGGTTGGGACGAGCGCCTGACCCGAAGCCATCCGGAGCTGACGGCCGCCGATATGGCCGATATAGAGGGCGAGCTTCGGCGACGCCGGATGGTGGACCCGGCCGATGTGGAAGGGATCTTCCGCTATCGATTCGTCGGCGAGCACCGCAGCTCCCGGACTGGGTCTTCCATATCGTTCTCGAACGACGTGGATTGTGACGGCTTCGCGGAAGTGATCATCGGGGCGCCGTCGGTTGTCGGGGGTGGCCGGGTCGAGGAGGAGCCGGGGGCGGTGTATGTGGTCTCCATGGCGGACGTGGAGGCAGCCGATGCCGCGGACGGTACGGCCGACGGGGTGATCGACCTCGGTCTGGTCGCCGCTCAGCCCCGTTCCTGGAAGCTGACCAGCGAAGGACTGCATTACGTCGGCACGTCCGTGGCTTCCGGCGGCGACGTCAACGGCGACGGCTGTTCCGAGCTCCTCATCGGCGCGCGCGCCTACGGCTACTTCACGGGCTCGGCCTATCTCGTTTCCGCGTCCGACCTGCCCGCGGCGGACACGGCGGACGGCGCGGCGGACGGCGTCGTCGATATCCGGCGAATTGCGGACCAACCGGATTCCTGGGCACTCACCGGCGAGGCCAGCCGGGACAACGCCGGCAGGACGGTGATCTTCGCGGGCGACGTGAACGGGGACGGCCGTTCCGACCTGCTGATCGGCGCATTATCCCACGGCAACGACGACCGTGGCGCCGCCTACCTGCTTTCCGGAGCGGCCCTGGCCTCGGCTGACGCGGAGGACGGCGCCGCCGACGGCAGAATCGCGCTGGCCTCGGTCGCCGCGCAACCGGATTCCTGGAAGTTGGTTGGTGAGAATGCGAAGGGTCTCGCCGGCAGCAGATTGGCCGCCGCGAACCTGGATTCGGACGGCAGGTCGGACCTCATCGTTGCCGCGTATGTCCAATTCAGCGCTGGCGACGGGGTCGGGCTGGACGAACGAGGAGCCGTATACCTCATCGCGGCGTCGGATCTGCCTGGGATTGACAGCGCCGACGGGCAGTCCGACGGGGTTATCGATCTGGGCAACGTGGCTGGCGGCCGGGCCTCCTGGAAGCTGGTCGGTGACATTAAGGACCAGCACATCGGCTCGTACGGGGTGGCAGCCGGCGACGTGGACGACGACGGTGTCGACAATGTGGTCATTTCCAATTACGAGACCGATTCGGCTGGTCGTTCGGCGGAAGTGTTCGTGATCTCGGTTTCGGGTCTGCCGGCGGCGGATGCGGCCGACGGCGCCCGGGATGGCGTTGCGACGCTCGATCGCGCACTCGAACAGGACGGCTCGTTCAAGCTGGTGCGGGAGGGGAGTGCAATCTTGTACATATGGGTCGACGCAAGAATAGATTCCGTTTTTCGGTTACATGGGTTCGATGGTGTAGTTCCACTTGGGCATGGCGCCGTTCGGTGTGATGCGCAGCGCTCGCATTTGGGCGTCGGTGACCTTGACCCCGGTCTTGTAGGTTCTCCGCACCAGGTGGGCGCGCACCCGCAGTCCGGTGGAGGTGCGTGTGGTGCGCAGGTATTTGAGGATGGTCTCGTAGCTGTCGAGCGGCCGGCCCGCCCAGTTCTTGGTGATCTCGCAGAACAGGCGGTGTTCGATGGGGTTCCACTTCGACGTGGCGGGCGGGTAGTGGGCCACCCTCACCCGCAAGCCGTGCCGGTTGCAGAGGCGATGTTGCAGGTTGAACTTCCAGGCGCGCGCCGTGCAGCTGTTGCTGCCGCCGCCGTCGGCGAGGATCTGCAGGGTCTTGGCTTCGGGATAGCGCTTGCGGCCCTCGGTGCGCCACCACTTCTCGATGCAGTCGACGGCGAACGCCGGGGTGTCGGCGGTTCGGCCGACGAAGACGGTGCCGGCGTTGGCGCGGGGGTCGTAGATGCCGTAGGGCACGGCGAGGCCCTCGGCATCGGAGCGGAAGTCGTGGTCGTTGACGAGTTCGGGGCTGCGGTCCCACTTGGCGCCGGGATTGCGGAACCTGCCGACGAGCTCCTTCTTCTTCGTATCGACGCTGATGAGGGGGCTGTGGTCAGCGGCGCAGCGCTGGCGCAACTCGGTGATGTGCCGGAACTGCCGGTCGCGGTTCGGATGCGAGGCGCCGGCGAGCTTCTTGTGGTTGACACGCAGCGAATAGCCCATCGCCTTGAGCAGTCGAGCGACGGTCTGCGGGCAGACGTCGATGCCGAGCCGGTGGAGTTCGTCGGCGATCTTGGCGGTGGTGCGGTGCGTCCACTTCAGGCCGCTGACGGGGTCGCCGGCCGTCTCGTGAGCCATCAGGGCTTCGATGCGGGCGATGACTTCGGGCGTTTTTTTTCCGTCGGTGTGCGTCCGCCGCCCGCGCGCCGCACCCGGTCGACCTCGACATCGCGCTCGACGAGCTGCCGGCGGCCGGTGGCGACCGTGGACGGGTCGATGCCGAGGAGGGTGGCGATGCGCCGGTCGCCGCCCCACCCGCACTTGAGCGATTCGAGTCCGGCGAACAGCCGCCGCTGGCGCTCGTCGAGCAGGCTGGCGAACAACACGATGGCGGCGCGCAACTCCTCCGGCATCAGGTCGGCGTCGGGCAGGGGCCGCCCGAGAAGATCCGGGCTTTGGGGCTTGGCCCGGGGTGCCCGCCGACTCGTGCAGAGTACTGCCAGCCGTACTGCCAGCCGTTTCTGTCCCCGAGAGTCCTTTTCGGTCCATTCCAGTCCGCTTTGGGACTGCGTTGTCGCCAACAAAACCGGGGTCTATTGGGGTTTCTGGAGAATCCGAAACGGTTTCGTAGCCAGACGCTCTATCCAGCTGAGCTAAGGGCGCGAGGGAACCTTGATTATAGCAACAGCCCGACCGTGACGTCGGACGCCGCGCTGCGAACGGTAGAATTCCTGTTCACCTCGGAGCAGGCCCGATTGCGCGCGCAGCCACCGGCCGATGCCTGAACGGGTCGAGGACACCGAAGCCAGCAAGGAGACCAACCGATGATCCCGACGCTCGAATCCGTCGCCGCCAGCTTGCGTACGACCAACATGCTGGTGCCGCTCGTCCTCGGCGACCTCACCGATGAGCTGGCGCGGCGGCGCACGCGAGACGGCGAGGGGCCGTCGATCGCCTGGCAAGTGGGCCACATCCTCGACTTCCGCTGCCAGCTGATCACGCTGCTCGGGACGCCGAAGGAGAGCCCCTTTCGCGTGCCGTTCGCCACCTCCAGCGCGACCGACGGCGCGGACTACCCGACGCTGGCCGAGTTCCTGCAGCACTGGAAGCGGATCGAAGCGGATCTCGAAGCCGCGCTCGAGGCCGCCGGCGAGGCGACAATCCGCCGCGCCGTCGAGGGTGGTGGGTTCCACGTCGGCCGGCCGGTCCTCGACGCCGTCGCCTTCTGCGTGTTCCACGAGGCGTACCACGTGGGCGCGCTCGGGGCCATCCGCAAGAGCCTCGGGCTGCCGGGGCCCTCGGAGCTGGTGATGGCGCAGGCGGCAGGCTAGCGGCTAGCTAGCGCCCGCCGGCGGAGACGATCTGGCGGCATCCCGATCGAGGCCGTGGCCCATCGGAAACAGGTCGCCGAGCGCCACGGGCAGCCGGCCTCGAATCGGCGCCTCGCCGGCCACCGCGCGCACAGCGGACGCCTCCGCCAGGTCGTAGAAGTCGTACGTGAGCAGGATCGCCGGCAGATCGGCCAGGAACGTGGCGGCGTAGGGGTTGCCGAACAGGACCGCGACGAACGGCCTTCCGGTCGCCGTGGAATCGCGGCCCAGCCGCGCCAGCAGGTCGACGAGCGCGGGCGCCAGGTCCATGCGGCCGCTGTACGACGCCGTGCGCACGAACACACCGGCCACCACCGCATCGTACTGCCGCGCGGTCTCGCGCACGAGCTCGATCTCGGAGCGCGGCGTGCGGTCCGACAGCTCGATCGCGGTGACGTTCGGCCAGCGCGCCTCGAGCTCCGGAATGAATGTCCGGCTCGGCGCACCGATGCCCCAGCCGGCGGGATAGTCGAGCACCGACAGGTACAGCACGGAGCCTCTCCGCGGCGTGGGCAGCGGCAGGTAGCGACCATCGTCCTTGAGCAGCGTGAGCGATCGCTCGCTGATGTCGCGCGCCACGGCGCGGTGCGCGCGGGTCCCGACCACGGCCGGCAGGGTATCGAGGCCGATCCGCCGGCGGCGGTGGAGGCCGAGGCGCGCCTTGGCGCCGAGGATGCGCCGGACCGAGCCGTCGATGCGGTCCTCCGGGATCTCGCCCGCCGACACGGCTGCCCGCAGCGCGTCGAACGCCGCGACGTCGGCGGGCGAGTGCACCACCATGTCGTGCCCGGCGGCGACGGCGCGCGCGGCCGCCTCGCCCGGCGGCGCCAGCTCCGACACCGCGCGCATCCGCATCGAGTCGGTGAACACGAGACCGCCGAACCCCAGCTCGTCGCGCAGGAGGCCGTCCACGATGCGGGCGCTGAAGGTGGCGGGCGTGGCGGGCGCCGGCTCGAGCGCCGGGAGCTGGATGTGGGCCGTCATCACCCCCGCCGCGCCGCCAGCTAGCCCGGCTCGGAACGGGACGAGCTCGATCCGCTCGAGGCGGTCGCGCGGATGGTTGATGATCGGCAGCCCGAGATGCGAATCCACGTCGGTGTCGCCGTGGCCGGGAAAGTGCTTCACCGTGGCCAGCATGCCGCCGGCCCGCAGCCCCGCGACGTAGGCCCGGGCGAGCGCGCCCACCTGCCGGGGATCCTCGCCGAACGAGCGGATGTTGATGACCGGATTGCGCGGGTTGTTGTTGACGTCGACGACCGGTGCGAAGTTGACGTGCACGCCGATGGCTCGTCCTTCGGTGGCCGTGATCCGGCCCGCCTGGAAGGCCAGTTGCGGATCACCGGCCGCACCGAACGCCATGGCGTGCGGGAAGACCGTGCCCCCCGCGAGGCGGAAGCCGACGCCGGTCTCGAAGTCGGCCGTCACCAGCAGCGGCAGGTCCGAGATAGCCTGCAGGCGGTTGAGCAGGGACGCCGCGTTGAGCGGCTCGCCGAGCGCCGTGCCCGAATAGCCCGGATTGAGGAGCACGTCGGGGCGCGGATGGCGGGCGCCGAAGAGAATCAGGCCGCCGATATGGTGCTCGCGGATCAGGGCGGTGAGATCGTCGTACGCGCGGCTGTCGCTGCTCGTATAGACGGCGCGGAACGACGGCAGCAGGAGCTGGCCGATCTTCTCCTCGAGCGTCAGCCGCGCGAGGGTGTCGTCCACCCAGCGCCGCGCGCCGGCGTCCAGATCGCCTGCGCCCTGTCCGGCCGGACTCCCGAGGCACAGGGCGGCGAGGAGGAGCGCGAGTCCCGGGACCGACAGCCTCCGGAGCGACAACGGCGGGACGCGCGCCGGCACGATTCGATCGTAAGGGCTTCCTGCGAACCGGGCAACCTGCCGGGCTCGCCCGGCAGGTTGCTATAATCCCGCGCGTGAGCCACCTCGCTCACCGTGCCGACGCACCGACGACGACGCGCTGCGCCGTCGTGACGGTGAGCGATACCCGGACCCGGGAGACCGACCGCGGCGGCGCGGCCATCGTGGAGCTGCTGGCGGAGGCCGGACACGAGGTAGCCGGGCGGGCGCTAGTACCGGACGATCCGGACCGCGTGCGCGGCGCCCTCCAGGCCCAGATCGGTGCGCCCGGCGTGGACGTCGTCATCACGACCGGGGGCACCGGCCTCACGCGCCGGGACGGCACCTACGAGGTGGTGTCCGCGCTCCTGGAGAAGCGCATCGACGGGTTCGGCGAGCTGTTTCGCGGGCTCAGCTTCCAGGAGATCGGGCCGGCGGCCATGCTGAGCCGCGCCTGCGCCGGTCTGGCCGGGGGCACGATCGTCATCAGCCTGCCCGGCTCGGAGCATGCCGTGCGCCTGGCGATGACGAAGCTGATTCTGCCGGAGCTCGGACACCTGGTTCGCGAGGCGAGACGATGACCGAAGGCCGCGGAGCGACGATGCGCCCCATCCGGACCACGATCCCGCTCGACGAGGCGCTCGGCCTGATCAACGACGCCGCCCGCCCTATCGAGCGCGCTGTCCGAGTGCCCCTGGCGGAGGCGGCTGGCCGCGTCCTCGCGGCGGAGGTCGTCGCGACCGCCGACGTGCCGCCGTTCGACCGCGCCGCCATGGACGGGTTCGCCGTCATCGCGGAGGACACGTTCGGCGCCGGCAGCCACGCGCCCCGCACGTTGCGCTGCATCGAGACCGTCCATACCGGCCGCATTCCCACGCAGCGCCTCGAGCGGGGGGACTGCACGCAGGTGGCCACCGGGGCCCCGATGCCGGAGGGCGCCGACGCGGTGGTGATGGTCGAGCAGACCGACCGCGACGAGGACGGCGGCGTCCGCATCTTCACGCCCGTCTATCCCCGCCAGCACGTCGGGCGGCGCGCGGCGGACATCGCGGTGGGCCAGGCGCTGCTCGCGGCCGGCGACCTGCTGACCCCCAGCCGCCTGGGATCGGTCGCGGCGCTCGGCAGCGCGGAGGTCGACGTCTTCGAACGCCCGACGGTCGCCATCCTGTCGACCGGCAACGAGATCATCGAGCCGGGGCGTCCGCTCGGTCCGGGCCAGATCTACGACATCAACCGGTTCACGGTCGGCGCCGTCGTCGAGCGGCACGGCGGCCGGGCGGTCGGCCACCCGACCGCGGCCGACACGCTCGAGGCGCTCGACGGCGCCCTCGACGCCTGCAGCGACGCCGACCTGCTCGTCTTCTCCGGGGGCAGCTCCGTCGGCGAGCGCGACCTCATGCTCGACCTGCTCGTGCGGCGGGGCGAGGTGCTGTTCCACGGCATCGCCGTCAAGCCCGGCAAGCCGACCGTGTTCGGGCGGATTGGCGAGACGCCGGTCTTCGGCATGCCCGGCTACCCCAGCTCGTGCCTTTCGAACGCCTACATGCTGCTCGTGCCGCTGCTGCGGCGGATGGCCCGGCTGCGCGCCTACCGGCCGCGGACGGTCTCGGTCCCGAGCGCCCAGCGCGTCGTGTCGACGACGGGCCGCCATCAGTTCTACACGGTGCGGGTGGTGGACGGCGCGGCCGTGGCCGCCTTCAAGGCCTCGGGCGACATCACGAGCATGTCGCAGGCCGACGGCTACATCGAGATCCCCGCCCAGACCGATCTCGTGGAGAAGGGCGAGGTCGTCGAGGTGAAGCTGTTCTGACGGCTGCCGCCCCATGCCGCACGTGCCGCTGTCGCTGGCGCCGTCACCGGCTACCATCGTCACCATCTGGGCGGCGCTGCTCCTGTACACGGCCGGCGAGTACGGCCGGACGCGGCGAACGCCGCGCCCGTGGTCGAGGCCGGTCTGGCTGATTGCCGCGGCCTTCTACCTGGCGCACGTCGCGGTGGCCTTCGCGACTCACCACGGCTGGAGTCACGCGGCGGCCTACGCCTATACGGCCGCGCAGACGAACGCGCTGTTCGGGCTGGCCTGGGGCGGCGGCCTGTGGGTGAACCATGCCTTCACCCTCGTCTGGATCGGCGAGGCGCTCTGGTGGCAACTGCTGCCAGCCAGCCATGCCCGGCGCGCGCACGCCTGGACGCTCGCCGTGCGCGGCGCGTTCCTCTTCATGATCGTCAACGGCGCGGTGATCTTCGTGAGCGGACCCCGGCGGCTGCTCGGGCTTGCCGTCGTCGCGGCGCTGATCCTGATCTGGCGCCGCGCACGCGCGTAGCCGGGCGCGGCGCGCCTACCGCTTGCCGATCCGCCGCGCCCATTCGAGCTCCAGCTCGTCCGCCGTGTGGA
This sequence comes from Vicinamibacterales bacterium, assembly GCA_965222265.1. Classification (GTDB taxonomy): domain Bacteria; phylum Acidobacteriota; class Vicinamibacteria; order Vicinamibacterales; family UBA8438; genus JAAXGX01. Next base: position 134,070 of record CBDCTP010000003.1, on the reverse strand, counting down.
GGTCGAAGATCGGCGCGGTGCGGCGGTAGCTGCCCCGGAACTCGGTGTGGCAGCGGTAGCAGACCGCCAGGTCGCGCAGCCGGCCGTAGACGATCAGATCGAGCAGCGCGGCGGCCCCGAGCACGCCGTAGGCGACGAGGTCCATCCCGAACCAGTAGAAGCCGGCGCTGATGAGGGCGCCGGTCACGATCACCGCCAGCCCCAGCTGCGGATCGAAGTCCTTGCGGACGTACAGCTCGCGGCCCTCGCAGACAGGGCAGATGTCGGCCTCCTCGTCCGCCCGGACCCTGGCGCTCACCGCCAACGGGATGGTGCGGCCGCAGCCGCCGCAGCGCACGGCGGCCGGGGCATCCGCGGCCGTGACCGGGAGGCGGCCGGCGCAGTCGGGGCAGACGAGGGTGAGGTTCACAGGGGCACCCGCGTCGACACCAGCAGATACTTGGCCAGCACCTCGCCGACGATGACGGTGAAGAAGTCCACGTAGAGGATGCCGGTGGCCGACTGGGTCGAGCGGATCTTCGCCGTCTCCCAGGTCAGGTAGGCCAGCACGGCCGGCCCGAGCAGGCCGAACAGCACGCGCTGCCACAGGAACACGCCGTCGAGCGACCAGACGTAGCTGGCGTACCCGGCGCCGGACGGCGACTCCCACGTCGCCAGGGCCGCCCAGAGCACGCCGGCGACGACCGCGATGCGCAGCACGGTCGAGCCGATGTGGAACCTGACGATCGATTGCAGCAGCGAGACGTCCATCGACGGCAGCACCAGATACCAGTGGCCGAGGATCATCGCGGTGCAGGCGCCGCCGAGGAGCGCGGCCGACGAAACGAAGCTGGCGACCGTCAGCGCGGCCGACGGACCGGCCTCGACGGCGGCTGCCGCCAGGCCCTGCGCCACCAGGGCGGCGGCGCCGGCGGCGGCGCTCGTCCAGAGCAGCAGCGGACGGATGCGCGCCAGGCCGCGCCCGACGGTGGCCCAGTAGACGAGCAGCGCACCCGCGGACACGCCGAGCGCCCACAGCCCTGCGGTCGCCGCGGGCGCCGGAGCCGCCGTCTCGGGGCGAAACGCGAGTGCGACCAGCAGCAGGGCCGCTGCCAGCCCGGCGTTGAAGCGGAAGAACTTCACGCCCGCCGTCGAGTCGACGAGCAGCAGCGTGCCGGCGATGCCGACGCCGAGATGCGCGAGGAACAGGAACAGGACCGAGGACATCCAGCCCGCTGCGTCGCTAGCCGAGCCTGCGGCTCACCTCGTCCCAGTTGATGGTGTTGAACCACGCCGCCATGTAGTCGGGCCGCCGGTTCTGGTACTTCAGGTAGTAGGCGTGCTCCCAGACGTCGAGGCCGAGGATGGCCGTCTTGCCGTCCATCATCGGGCTGTCCTGGTTGGGCGAGCTCTCGATGCTGAGCACGCCGCCCGTGCTGACCAGCCAGACCCATCCGCTGCCGAAGCGGCCGGCGCCGGCCGCGGCGAACTGTTCCTTGAAGGCATCGAACGAGCCGCACGCGGTATCGATTGCCGCAGCCACCTTGCCGGTCGGCGCGCCGCCGCCGTTCGGCTTCATCACCTGCCAGAAGAGCGTGTGGTTGGCGTGCCCCCCGCCGTTGTTCCGCACGGCCGTCCGGATGTCGTCCGGCACGCTCGCCAGATCCGCGATGAGCTCGCCGACGCTCTTGCCGGCCAGCTCCGGATGCTTCTCGAGCGCACCGTTGAGCTTGGTGACGTACGTCTGGTGATGCTTCGTGTGGTGAATCCGCATCGTCTGCTCGTCGATGTGCGGCTCGAGCGCGTTGTAGCCGTACGGCAGCGGGGGCAGTTCATGGGCCATCGGCGACTCTCCTTCGAATGAAAGCAAGCAAGTCTAGTGGATCTCCAGCATCCGGTCGAGAGCCACGCGCGTCCAGTGCTTCTCGCGGTCGGGAACGATGATGCGGTTGTGCACGACCCCGTCGCGCAGCCCCTCGAGCACCCACAGCAGGTGGTTGGGCGACACCCGGAACATGGTCGAGCAGAGGCAGCCGATCGGGTCGAGCGTCATCACCGTCCGCTCGGGCGCGAGCTCGTGCGCCAGGCGGTTGACGAGGTGTATCTCGGTGCCGATCGCCCACCTGGAGCCCGCCGGGCTGCTCTTCACCGCCCGGATGATGTATTCGGTGGAGCCGCTGTCGTCGGCCGCCTGGACGACGTCCCACGTGCATTCGGGGTGAACGATGACCCGGATGCCCGGATGTACGCGCCGCAGATGCTCGACCTGCTTGACGTTGAAGCGCGTGTGGACGGAGCAATGGCCCTTCCAGAGCAGCATCCGGGCGGCCTGCAGGCGATCGGGCGCCACGCCGCCGTACGCCAGATCCGGATCCCAGACCGCCATCTCGTCGAGCGGCACGCCCATCTTGTAGGCGGTGTTGCGGCCCAGATGCTGATCGGGCAGAAACAGGATCCGGCGCCCTCGCTTCCACGCCCACTCGAGGGTGGGCCCCGCGTTGCTCGACGTGCAGACCACGCCGCCGCGCTCGCCGCAGAACGCCTTGATCGCCGCCGCCGAGTTGATGTAAGTGACCGGCACGACGTCCGTCGCGCCCATCGCCAGCAGCTCGTCCCAGCAGACCTCGAGCTGATCGACCTCGGCCATGTCGGCCATCGAGCACCCGGCAGCCAGGTCGGGCAGCAGCACCTGCTGGTGCGGCCCGCTCAGAACGTCCGCGCTCTCCGCCATGAAGTGGACGCCGCAGAACACGATGTAGTCGGCGTCGCTCCGCTCGGCCGCCTGCCGCGCGAGCTTGAACGAATCGCCCGTGCAGTCCGCGAACCGGATGACCTCGTCCCGCTGGTAGTGGTGGCCGAGGATGAGCAGGCGCGAGCCCAGGTCGGCGCGGGCGCGGGCGATGCGCTCCTCCATCTCCTCGTCCGCCAGGCCGAGGTAGCGGTCCGGCAACGGCTGCCGCTGACCGATCTGCTCGCTCTCGAAGCGGGTCAGGAGCTCGACGTCCATCCGCCCTCTCCTTTCCGTGCGCGCGGGCGCATCATCTGTGAAACTTTTCTCAATCTCGCGGCAACAAAAGGCGCGGACCCGATATCCGGGTCCACGCCTTGTGAAAAACTTCCCAAGCCCTGGACATTAAAAAAGCCAGGCCCCGCGCGGGAGAACCTGACTATTTGCCTATCCTACCACACCACAAGAAGCCCGCTCAGGCAGGCTGCAACACGACGCGGTACAGGGTGTCGCGCTCGACCGGGGTCCGGCCGGCGGCGCGGATGAGCCCGCGGATCTCGGCCGGCGTCAGCGCCTCGGGCGTCGGGGCGCCCGCCATGTGGTAGATGCGTTCCTCCTGCACCGTGCCGTCGAGGTCGTCCGCGCCGAACCACAACGCGGTCTGGGCCACCTCGAGGCCGGTGGCAATCCAGAACGCCTTGACGTGCGGGATGTTGTCGAGCATCAGCCGCGCGACCGCGTGGACGCGCAGGGTGTCGGCGGCGCTCGGCGGCGGCAGCTTCTCCATCCGGTTGTTGTCGGGGTGGAACGCGAGCGGGATGAAGGCCTGGAAGCCGCCGGTGTCGTCCTGCAGCGCCCTGGCGCGCAGCATGTGGTCGACCCGCTCGGCGTGCGTCTCGATGTGGCCGTAGAGCATCGTGACGTTCGACCGCAGACCCAGCCGGTGGGCGATGCGATGGATCGCGAGCCACCGCGTCCCGTCGCACTTGTCGTGGCAGATCTTGCGGCGGACGCGCTCGGCGAACACCTCCGCGCCGCCGCCCGGCAGCGAGTCGAGCCCGGCCTCCATCAGCTCGCGGAGCACCTGCTCGTCGGTCTTCCCGTACAGCTCCGCGAAGAAGGCGATCTCGACGGCGGTGAAGCACTTCAGGTGGATGTCGGGCCTGATCCGCTTGAAGCCGCGCAGCAGCTCCAGGTAGTAGTCCCAGGGCAGGTCGGGGTGCAGGCCGTTGACGATGTGCACCTCCGTGAGCGGCTGGTCCGCCCGGGCCCGCAGCTTGTCCCAGGCCTGCTCGAGCGTCATCGTGTAGGCGCCGTCGTCGCCCGGCTGCAGGCGGGCGAAGGCGCAGAACAGGCAGCTCGCGACACACACGTTCGTCGCCTCGAGGCGGATGTTGTGGTTGAAGAACGCCTGCGCTCCGTGACGCCGCTCCCGGTCGCGGTTCGCGAGCCACCCGATTGCGAGCAGATCGGGACACTCGAACAGGCGCACGCCGTCGTCGAGCTCGAGGCGGACGCCCGCATCGAGCTTGTCGGTCACGTCGCGCAGGCCCGCCGCGGCAAGTCGGGCGTACATCAGTCCAGCTCTCGATCCCTTCAGCGCATGTTATGCCGGCGAGCCGGTACAGGCAATCGCCGAACCTCGGCGGCTGGGAGTCTGCCCGTAGAACGGTGCAGACTCCTCAAGGCGCGCACAGCGCGCCTCGGCGGGAGCGGCGCGGGGCGCAGGGGTCCCCGCAAGCGGACGCCGGGGGTTCGGGGCGCAGCCCCGTTTGATTGAAGCCCCCTACCCCACGAACTCGACGGGCACGGGCCGCGGGATCAGCCGCCGGTCGTAGGCGTCGGCGAACAGCCGTTCCACGCCGGCGCGCCCGCGGTCACCGTAGTCGAGCGTCAGCTCGTTGACGTACATGCCCACGAAGCGGTCGGTGCGGTCGACGTCGAGGCCGCGCCCGAAGTCCAGCGCGTAGGCGATGGCGTCCTCGCGGTGGTCGAGGGCGTGCGCGATGCTGGCGTGGAGCAGGCGCGACACCTCGAGCATCGTCTCCTCGCCGAGGTCGCGCCGAATGACGTTGCACCCGAGCGGCAGCGGCAGGCCTCCGGCCCGCTCGGCCCACCAGACGCCGAGGTCGACCAGGCACCGCAGCCCTTCGTCGCGATAGGTCAGCTGTCCCTCGTGGATCAGCAGGCCCGCTTCCACGGTGCCGTCGACGACGGCCGGCTGAATCGCATCGAACGGCATGACGCGGTAGGCAACCCCCGGATGGAACAACTGGAGGGCGAGGTACGCGGTCGTCAACTCGCCGGGAATGGCCACGGTCACGTCGGCCAGCGAGGTCGGCCCGTCGGAACGCGTTACGACAATCGGCCCGTAGCGGTCGCCCATGCTCGCGCCGTGCGGCAGCAGGGCGTACCGCTCGTGGAGGTGCGCGTAGGCATGGAACGACACCGCGGTCACCTCGTACCTGCCCTCGAACGCGGCGCGGTTGAGGCTCTCGATGTCGGCCAGGACCTGGTCGATCGCGAACCGCTCGGCCGCCACGGCCCCGCAGGCGAAGCCGTAGAACATGAACGCATCGTCGGAATCGGGACTGTGCGCCACGGTGATGCGGGTCGGGGCGGTCGGCGTGTCAGACATCGTCGTCTTCCGGCTCGGCGTACGGCTGCGCTCCCCGCCGCACGACGATGGTCAGCCCGAACAGCGCGATCACGGCGGCTGCGGACAGGCCGACATAGGCGCCGGGGGCCATGGCCGTCTGCGGCACCGCGTCGGGCGTCCCCCCGGCCACGATCGCGCGCGCCTGCGAGCGGGCCCACGCCTGTTCGGACACGCGCCGCTCCATCAGCCGCTCGGACACCAGCAGGACGGCGAACGCGGCCAGACCGACCAGCAGCAGCGGGTGCCGCGAGTTCTTGCGGGTGATGACGCTGAGTACCGCGAGGGCCACCGCCAGCAACCCGAGGCCGAGCACCCACAGGCCGGCGACCCCCGGCACGCCGCGGAAGCGCAGGTCGCCCATCAGCATCCAGGGCATGAAGGCGCTCGCCGCGAGCACGACGCCCGCCGCCAGCGGCAGGTAGTACGCCCGCATGCTGTGCCGCAGAGCGCCGCTCACGGCTTCGCGCAACGGCATGGGTTGGCAGTCTAGCACGCCGGTCAGGACGGCTTGAACACGCCGGGCGACGCCCGGAAAGTCGACGCGCGCCGGCGCGTCGGCAGGGCGCGGCCGGGCGCCGGGGGCCGCGCGGACGGGTCCAGATTGTCCAATCCTTCGAGAATATCGGATGCCCAGGTGAATACGTCGCGGCCGGCCACGACGCGCCGCAGCGCCCGCATGCGGCGCTGGCGCTCGTCGGCCGGCATGTCGATGGCATGCTCCAGGGCCCGGGCGAACCCTTCGACGTCATAGGGGTTGATGGCGAGCGCATCGTGGAGCTCCTGGGCGGCCCCCGCCAGCTCGCTCAGGACCAGGACGCCGTCGAGATCCTCGCGCGCCGCCACGAACTCCTTCGCCACCAGATTCATCCCGTCGTGGAGCGAGCTGACGACGCAGAAGTCGGCGAGACGGAACAGCGCGACCAGGCGCTTGATCTTGAGCGCGGACTTCCGGTAGCGAATCGGTCCGCCCGCCTGCGGGTAACGGCGATTGAGCTCCTCGACCTTGCGGTCGATGGCGAGCTCCACCGCCGCGTAGCTGTCGATGGTCGAACGGGACGGCACGCCGATCTGCACGAAGGTCAGCCTGCCCCGGAGATCGGCGCGCCGCGCCAGGAGCAGATCCAGCGCGTCGAGCCGCTCCGGTATGCCCTTCGTATAGTCCAGACGGTCGACGCCGACGCCGACGATCGGCGTCCTGATCTGGAGCTCCGCGGCCAGGCGGTGCATGTCGTCCGGCAGCGCCGAGTCGCGTGCGATCCCCTGGATCCGGTCGTAGTCGATGCCGATGGGTACGGCCTCGATGGTCGTGACGTGGCCCGCCAGGCGCACGATTCCCCGCGACACGTCCGCGCCCAGCTCGTCGCGCGCGGCCGCGATGAAGTTGCGACGGTCACGCGCCAGCTGGAACGCGAGCAGATCGTTGGCCAGCAGCCCGGCCAGCAGCTCCTTGCGCCAGGGACAGATGCGGAGTCGGTCCTGGTGCGGCCAGGGAATGTGCCAGAACAGGGCGGTCTTGACGTGCGGGCAGTGGGCACGCAGGGCCGGCGCCACCAGCGCCAGGTGATAGTCCTGAACGAACACGGGCGAGGAATGATCGGGAAGCTCCTGCTCGATGACCGCGGCGAAGTGCTCGTTCACGCGCTGGTAGTGCTCCCAGTCGATCGCGCGGAACACCGGCCGGACGTGTGCCTCGTGGCACAGGGGCCAGAGCCCTTCGTTGGCGAATCCCTCGTAGTAGTGACTCTCCTCTTCCGGCGAGAGCCAGAGGCGTCGCAGCGGGTACGACGGGTTGTCCGGCGGAACCCCAACCCGATCGCCGGCGTCGACGACGGCGCGATCGGCGTCGCCCGATCCGTGGGCGATCCAGACGCCGCCCCGCTCGCGCATCAAGGCGTCGAGGGCCACCGCGACCCCGCCCGTCGTCGGCGACCACCCGATGGTCCCGTCGTCCTTCCGAAAGTGCTGGTACGGTTCCCGATTGGACACGATGACCACAGGCCGGTCGGCAGGCGAGCCTGGATCGCTGGATGTCATCACTCAGTAGGGAACACACGCCCGGTCTGCTGCCCGGCGGCACGCGGGCGGAGGCCCGGGGTGCAACCCCGCAGCGGGGTCTCCTGCCACGCGCTGCCAGGAGCCACGGCTCCTAGACCTGGAACGACAGGCCGCAACCGCACTCGCTCTTTGCGTTGGGATTGCGAAAAATCAGCGACTGGCCGAGCATGTTGGCGTCGCAGTCGAGCACCGTACCGTCGAGATACTTGTAGCTCTTCCTGTCGACGAAGATCCGCGTGCCGTCGGTGCCCGTGAAGACCTCGTCGCCGGGCCTCGGCTCCGCCTCCCACTTGAAGACGTAGCTGAGCCCCGAGCAGCCGCCGGCCTTGACGCCGACGCGGAGACCGCCGTCGGCCGTGCCTTCGTCGACCATCGCGGTACGAATTCTCCGTGACGCCGCCGCAGTGATTTCAATCATCGGGTACGGGCACTCGTCCCGCCAGTGTACCCGATCGCCCGCGGCGCTGTCAGGACGCCCGGCCGGCCGGTAGTGTCTCACATTCACTTTTGCCCGCCAGACACACCACCTGACGGCTGGGCCGCCGGCCCCTGTCCCGCTGAAGTCTAGAAGTCGGCCGCACGAACGGCGCCGTGATCGCGGAGGTGATTGACGTGGTAGCGCCGGATCTCGATCATCTGCTGGTCGGAGCGGATGTTGCCGCGCCGGATCTCACCTCTGATCTCTCGCAGGATCCGCTCCTCGGACTCTCGAATGTCATTCACCGTAGCGGTCGCCCGTGCGAGGTTCCAGAAGAAGACGATGACGGCGACCGACGCAGCAAGAGCAGCGATGGTGCCGGTAAGGTGGCGAAAGTGGACGGCGACCCGCTGCCAACTGGCCATGCTACTAATGTATCACAGGTTGACCGCCCCCAACCCGGCAGGGTCGACACCCGGTCAGCTGGCGATTTCCGCAAGGCAGCAGCAGGGGGCGAAACCCTGTCGCTGGAAGTCCCCGCGAACAGATGAAAATGTCCGACCGGGTATCGTGCGGGGCATGCTAGCACCGGCCGAAGCGCGTGTCGAGATGATTCCTGCCTGCCAGACACACCCCTCACCCCGACGTGATGAGACGGGAAGCCGGTCGCCGGTCAGGGCGGCACGGCGATCCCTACGTGACGCGCTGGCGTCCGCACGGGATGACGGCGAAGCAGATCATCGACCGGGAGACGGAGCGCGCCGAGCCGGGACCGGACGGATGCCTGCTGACGACGGCCTACCGGAACGCCAGCGGTCACGGGCTCGTGGCCTTCGAAGGTCGCCAGCGGCTGCTGCACCGCTTCGTGCTGGAACGGCGGCTGGGGCGCACGCTGTCCGAGGGCGAGCAGGCGAACCACAAGTGCCATCAGCCGGCGTGCATCAACCCCGTTCATCTGTACGTGGGGACGCAGCCGGAGAACCTCGCGCACTACCGCCTCGCTGGTCTGCCGATCGCGCGCAAGCTGTCCATCGATCAGGTGCGCGAGATCCGCCGCGAGATCGCTCAGGGCGCCTCGCGGCGTGACTTGGCCGACCGGTTCGGCATCACGGAGAACGCTGTGGGCCTCATCGAGAACGACGTGACCTGGCGCGGCGTGTCTTGATGTACTATTCACCTTTAAGGAGGGCGAACATGCCGTACGGACCAAAGGGCGAATGGCGACCGGCCGACCCGATAGCCGCTGCCGTGCACATCGGCAAGCTGATGGTCGGGGAGACGGAAGAGGTCTACGAGCCCCCGAAGAACCCTCGTCAGGACAGCGTGGCGGCCGAGGACCTATTGCGCCATTTCCCGGAGATGGCGCCGGAGCGGCGGTCGGAGCGGGCCAGTGCCGCAGCCAAGGCACGCTGGAGCGCGAAGCGTAGCCAATCCCCCGACACCGGCAACGGAGCTGTAGAATCGGGAAGGGAGAACTGATTGACACAAGACGACAAGGCGAAGCAGGTAGGTAGCCTGATGCTGGAGATTCAGTCAATCGAGGGCGACTTGCAGCAATACAAGGAGCTGTTCGAGCGCTACCGTGAGCGGATTCAGGCAGCGGCAGGGCCGTGGCGTGACTACAGCATTGACCGCCCCGATGGAACCAACGCTGTGTTGGTTGACGAGTCCGGCGATATGATAAGCCTCCCGACTACCGACGAGCTGATAGCGACGGTTCTCAGGATTCGAGAGCTGGATTCTCGGCTCATGGAGTTGAAGGAGAGATTGGGAGCGTTGGGGTTTCGCAGATAACCGGCACACATTTGCCGCGCCCCGAACCTACCCTTACCTACTTGACAAACCCCTATGCATCCTGTATCATATTCACATAATGAACAGGTTGCCGAGAGAGAAGCGAGCGAAGATCCTCCACATGCTCGTTGAGGGTACCGGACTCCGGGCCATCTCCCGTATCGAGGGCGTCAGCATCAACACCGTCAGCAAGCTGGTTGTGGACGCCGGCAATGCCTGCGCCGCCTACCATGACAAGATGGTCCGCGGCGTGAAGGCAGAGCGCGTCCAGGTCGATGAAGTCTGGAGCTTCGTCTACGCCAAGTCCGCCAACGTCTCGAAGGCCAAGAAGGCTCCGGGCGGCGCGGGCGATGCTTGGGTCTGGAAGGCCATCGACGCCGACTCGAAGGTCATCATCTCGTGGTTCGTCGGACCCCGCGACAGCGGCTCCGCGTTCACCTTCATGAACGATCTTCAGGATCGCCTCGCGGGCCGCGTCCAGCTCACGTCGGACGGCCTGAACGTCTACCCCGGCGCGGTCGAGGATGCCTTCGGCGCGGATGTGGACTTCGCACAGCTGATCAAGCACTACACTCGTCCGCAGGAGGCCGAGGCGCGCTATAGCCCGCCTATCTGCACGGGCACGACCGCCAAGCCGGTCCAGGGCAATCCCGCCGAGGAGCACATCTCCACCAGCTACGTGGAGCGGTCGAACCTGAACCTCCGCATGGGCGTCCGGCGGTTCACCCGCCTGACCAACGCCTTCGGAAAGAAGCTGGCGAATCAGGTGCACGCGCTGGCGCTGTGGCTGGTCTATTACAACTTCGTGCGGATGCACAAGACGCTGCGCATGACCCCGGCCATGGCCGCTGGCCTGACCGAGACGCTTCACGACATGGACTGGCTGGCGGATCTTGTCGAGGATGCGCGGCCGGAGCCGAAGCGGCAGGGACCAAAGCCGGGGACGAAGTACCGCCCCCGGCGGAAGGACTAGCGAAACTCCGCGCAGACAGCCTCTGTGGGCCGAAAACTCACGTCGACGATCCCGAACCCGACAGATATGGTGTCCAGTTCCAGTCCCGCTTCGCGGAGACCGCACGACTCACGAAGGGCTCGTTCGATCTGTGAGCGCACGCCTTCCGCAATCAGATTTACGAGACCGTCCAAGAACTGCGCCGAAGCCGCAGGTGCAGACGAGCGTGTTGATGACGCTTGTAATGCCGCCGCCTCCTCCGCGAACTCAACCTGCACCCCCAGAGACTCCAATTCGGCGAGGGCTGCCTGTCGAGAATCAGCATCGTCCGAACCTTGGGCCGCTGCTGAGGCGACCAGCATCAGCGACAGGGAAACGGACACCGCCACAATGCCGAGCATCTTCAGCCAGTCAGTCATTCGAACACCTCATCTGCTGGATCATATCATGGGCTGCGGGAGCGGCTGGAGCGGGGGTGGCCCAGCCGTCAGGGGGATGTGCCTGACAGGCAAAAGTGAATCTGAGACACTACCGGCCGGCCGGCGACAGCTCGCGGAGCCGGTTCACCAGGCTGGTCACCTTCTCGATGGCGTAGTCGATCTCTTCAGCCGTCGTCCACCGCCCCAGCCCGAAGCGGAGCGATGCCCGCGCGAGCTCGTCGCGCACGCCGATCGCTTGCAGCACGTGCGACGGCTCGGGGTTCACCGACGTGCACGCGGCGCCCGACGAGACCGCGATGTCGTCGAGGCCGACGAGCAGCGACTCGCCCTCCAGGCCGTCGAAGCTCACGTTGAGGTTGTGTGGCAGCCGCGCCGCCGTCGAGCCGTTGACGGACACTCCCCGGAGCCTCCCCGTCAGCCCCGCGAGCAGCCGGTCGCGCAGCTGTCCGACGCGCTCGGCTTCCGACTGCAGCTCGGTCCGACAGAGCTCGGCCGCCTGGCCGAAGCCGACAATGCCGGGCACGTTCAGGGTGCCGGAGCGCAGTCCCAGCTCGTGGCCCCCGCCGTCGAGCAGGGGTTCCATGGCCAGCCGTGGCCGTCGTCGCCGCACGTACAGGATGCCGATCCCCTTGGGCCCGTACATCTTGTGTGCCGTAGCGGACAGCAGGTCGACGCCGAGCTCGGCAACGTCGATGGACACCTTGCCGACCGCCTGCGCGGCGTCCGTATGCAGCACGATGCCGCGCCGGCGGGTCGACTCGGCAATCTGCGCAACCGGCTGCAGGACGCCGATCTCGTTGTTGGCGACCATGATCGAGACGAGACGCGTGTGCGGCCGCAGCGCACGCTCGATGTCGCCCACGTCGCAGAGCCCGTCCGGACGCGGCGCCACGTACGTCACCTCCACACCCTCGCGCTCGAGCCGGCGGCAGGTGTCGAGCACGGCGTGATGCTCGGTCGTCATCGTCACGACGTGCAGCGGCCGGCGCGAGTCGGCGTTCACGATCCCCCTGACGGCCAGGTTGTCCGACTCCGTGGCGCCGCTCGTGAAGCAGATCTCGCGCGAATCGGCACCGATCAGCTCGGCGATCCGGCGCCGCGCGGCCGACACGGCATCGCGCGCCGCCCACCCGAACGCGTGGTGCCGACTCGAGGCGTTGCCGAAGCGCTCCGTGAAGTACGGGAGCATCGCGTTGGCCACCCGCGGGTCGACCGGCGTGGTGGCGTGGTAGTCGAGGTAGATCGGCAACTCGGGCATGATCGAGGCGGTGTGCGGCGCGATCCGGCATTGCCGATCGGCCGCCGGCGACCGTCAGTGATCGGACGGCGTGCTCCACGCCACCGGCGCGGCAGACGTGCGGCACGCGCCGGGCGGGAGCGGAGCCGGCAGATCCTCGCGCGCCAACTCGTCGATGGTGAACGCCGCCAGCGTGTGCACGATGCGCTCCTTCAGCCGCCACAGCGGGTCGCGCACGTTGCACGTCGAGTACTGGTCGCAGCTCTCGTCGATGTCGGAGCAGGCGGTCACCATGACCGGCCCGTCGATGGCCTGCACGACGTCCGCCACCGAGATATGGGCCGCGGGTCGGGCGAGGTGGTAGCCGCCGCGCGTCCCCTGGTGGGAAGCGAGCAGCCCGCGTTTGGCGAGCCGCTGCAGGACCTTGGCCATCAGCTCCACCGGAATCTTGTAGCGCGCGGCGATCTCCCGCGCGCTCGACGACGTGCCGTGCGGACTGGACGCCAGGTCCTTCAGAGCGATCAGGGCGTAGTCGGCCTTCTTCGACAGTCGCAGCATCCGCCCCCTCACGGTGGAAGGAGTTCGACAAACGTCATTTTAGCCCGCGAGCCCGGACGCATCCAAGCGCCGGAAGCGCCCCCGCGGGCATCGCGCGATGCGCAACAGCCGCCTCGACGATTCCTGGCCGCGTCCTGATCGTTGCCCGGCCGCTTTGAATGCCACATGATGAGCAGGATGGGTCGTACGAGCGCCGATCGACCGCAGCTGGTCACACGCCTCACCCGTGCGCTCGAACCCCGGGCGGAGATCCTCGAGGCCTATCTGTTCGGCTCGCGCGCGCGGGGTGACGCGCACAGGCGGAGCGACGTCGACGTGGCCGTCTTCGTCGAGAAGTCGCTGGTGGACGAAGGTCACTGGGGTTACCGCGCGGAGCTGACGACCGTCCTGATGGACGCGCTCGGCACGCACGACGTCGACGTCGTCGTGCTGAACGAGGCGCCGCCGCTGCTCTACCACCGGGTCCTGCGCGACGGCATCCTGCTCGTCACCCGGGACCTGCAGGCAACGACAACGCGCGCCGGCTACGCGCTCTCACGCTACTTCGATTTCCTACCGCAGCTCGACAAGATGGACGCCGCCCGACGCTTCGCGGCCGGAGAGGACCGGCGATCTTGACGCCGGGCCGGCCCGATCGCCGCGTGGTGGACCGGCACCTCGCCGCCCTGCGCAGGGCCCTCGCCGGCCTGCGCAAGCACGCCGGCGTGTCGCCCGAGGCGCTCCGCACCGATTCCGACCGACTGTGGGCTATCGAACGCGGCCTCCAACTCTGCGCGCAGAACGCCCTCGACATCGCGAGCCATCTCAGCTCCGCCGCCGGGCTCGACCCGGCCAACTACGGCTCCTCCATTGACTGCCTCGTCGAGGCGAACGTCTTGCCGCCCGCCTTCGGCAAGCGGTTCCGCGGCATCGCCGGCTTCCGCAACGTGCTGGTGCACGGGTATCTCGACATCGACGTGGACCGGATTGCCCACATGCTCGCCGAGCGTCTCGACGACTTCGAGCACTTCGCCAGCCACGTGGACCGGTGGCTCGCCACAGTCGAGCCGGCATCGACGGACCAGCCTCCGCCCGCAGCCACGGACTCGCCAGCTATCGCAATCGGCGTCGACGGGTGTCCCGCGGGCTGGTTCTTCGTTGCCCGGGAGGCGTCCGGGGCCTCTCGCTGGGGTGTCGTCCGCGATCTCGGCGCCCTGGTGCGGGACGTGCGCGAATCGGATCGCATATTCGTCGACATCCCAATCGGACTGCTGGACGGACCTGGAGCACGAGAGTGTGACCGAATCGCCCGCCGCGCACTCGGGGGCCGCCGCGCGAGCAGCGTGTTTCCGGCGCCGGCGCGCCCCGTGCTGGCTGCCGCGGACTATGAGGATGCGAAGCGCCGCAGCCGGGAAGCGACCGGCAAGGCACTGAGCAGGCAGGCGTTCGCCATCCTTCACAGGTGCCGAGAGGTCGATCGGTTGCTGCGCGACGACGCGAAGGCGCGGCGGATAGTTCGCGAGATCCACCCGGAAGTCTGCTTCTGGGCGTTTGCCGGGCGGCGCCCGATGGAGCACAACAAGAAGACGGAAGAAGGGTTCCGGGAACGCATCGAGCTGCTGAAGCGGATTCGGCCTTCCACCGAGCCGGAGGTAGAGCAGATGCTGCGGCAATTCAGGCGCCGCGACGTCGCCCGCGACGACGCGGTAGATGCGCTGGCCGCAGCGCTAACGGCGTCCGCGCCGGCAGCAGCGCTGAGGACCCTACCGCCGCGGCCGGAACAGGACAGCGAGGGGCTGCGCGCGGAAATGGTCTACGTTGAACCCGGCATGATGTGAGCCTGGATCCAGAGGAGCGCTCCGGTTTCGGAGCGCCGGGTCCGTCAAGGCCGCGGCATCAGTACTTCGGCAGCGACGGGTCGACGGCGTCGATCCAGCGCAGGATGCCGCCGCGCAGGTTCTTCGCCTGGGCGAAGCCGGCGTCGCGGAGCAGCTTGACCGCCTTGGCGCTGCGGGCGCCCGACTTGCAGTGGACGATCATCTCGCCGCGTCCCTCCAGCTCGTGGAGACGGCTCGGCAGGTCGCCGAGGGGGATCAGCGTCGATCCGGGGATGGCGCAGATCTGGTACTCCTGCGGCTCGCGGACGTCGAGGATGAAGACGCCGTCGCGGCTGTCGATGCGCGCCTTGAGCTGCTCGGCGGTCGCGTCGTCGTCCGTGCCCGGGGACGACTCGCCGGCCGGGGCCGCGGGCGTCACGCCGCAGAACTGCTCGTAGTCGATCAGCTCCGTGACGGTCGGGTTGTCGCCGCAGACGGGGCAGTCGGGGTCCTTGCGGAGCTTCAGCTCGCGGAAGCGCATGCGGAGCGCGTCGTAGACCAGGAAGCGGCCGATGAGCGGCTCACCGACGCCCATGATGAGCTTGACCGTCTCGGTCGCCTGGATGGTGCCGACCACGCCGGGCAGGATCCCGAGCACGCCGCCCTCGGCGCAGCTCGGCACGAGCCCCGGCGGCGGGGGCTCGGGGTAGAGGCAGCGGTAGCACGGCCCGTCCTGGGCGGCGAAGACCGAGGCCTGCCCCTCGAACCGGAAGATGCTGCCGTAGGCGTTCGGCTTGCCGAGCAGCACGCACGCGTCGTTGACGAGATACCGCGTCGGGAAGTTGTCGGTGCCGTCGACGATCACGTCGTAGCCGCCCAGCACGTCGAGCGCGTTGCCCGACGAGAGCGCGAGCTCGTGGGTCTCGATGTGCACCTCGGGATTGATCGCGTGCAGCGTGTCGCGCGCCGAGTCGAGCTTGGGCCGCCCGACGTCCGGCGTCCCGTGAATGACCTGCCGCTGCAGGTTGCTGTAGTCGACCACGTCGAAGTCGACGATGCCGAGCCGGCCGACGCCGGCCGCGGCCAGGTACATTGCCACGGGCGAGCCCAACCCGCCGGCCCCGATGCAGAGCACGCTGGCCGCCTTCAGCTTGAGCTGCCCGTCCATGCCGACCTCCGGCATGATCAGGTGCCGGCTGTAGCGGGCCACCTCCGCGTTGCTCAGCGCCGGCGCCGCGGCGGCGACCGTCACGACCGCCCCCCGCCCGCCACCGACGGGATGATGCTGACGGTATCGCCTTCCTTGACGGGCGTCGCCTCCTTGTCCAGGAAGCGGATGTCGTCGTCGTTGACGTAGATGGCCACGAAGCTGCGCAGCCGGCCGTCATCCGTGTACAGGTGCTTGCGCAGGTCGGTATAGGTATCGGTCATGTTTGCCAGCAGCTCGCCGACCGTGCCGCCTTCGGCCTCGACGACGTCCCGCTTGCCGGTGTAGACGCGCAATGGCGTCGGAATCAGAATCCTGGTTGGCATGATCTCTCGCCTGTCTCGCTCCGCGGCGGACCGCCCGGCGCCACCGCGATTGGCTCCTCGTCGAACGCCGACCGATCCTCCCGCAAGCGCCACGAGGTCATCGCCCCCGGCTGCCCGTCCTCCACGGCAACGATCACGTAGGCGAACACGGGCCACGCGTGGTCGAGATCGTACCGCGACGGGCGCGCGGGATGGTCCGGATGCGAGTGATAGAACCCCAACAGCTCCGCACCCAGCTCGGTCGCGCGGCGCTCGGCCGCGAGATAGTCGGACGGCCGGACTCGAAACCGCCGCCGGGCGCTCTCGTCGGTGACGTTGGGCAGGGCCAGTGCTTCCAGCACCCGCTGGCCGTGGCCGATGAGCGCCCCGCAGCACTCGTTGGGGTACGCCTCGCGACCATGCCGGCGAATGCCCTTGTCGGCCTCGGCCCACAGGGTGAGCGTCGGTTGCGCCATTCCCTATGCGCCCGAGTCGGTCGCGAACCCCTTCTCGCGCCACGCCAGCGTGCCCCCCGTGATGCTCCGGACGTTGCGATAGCCGAGCGACTTGAGAAACAGCAGGCCCGAGAGCGAGGCGTTCCCGCGCTGGCAGACGCTGAGGATCGGTGCGTCGCGATCGGCCGGGAGGGCCGACGGGGCGGCGCCGAGCTCGGCGAGCGGCATGCTGACGGCGCCGGGGATGTGCGCCTCCAGGTACTGCTCCCGCGGGCGCACGTCCATGACGAGCGGCTTGCCGTTCTGCAGCTGCGCGTGCGCGGCGTCGACGTCGATCGTCAGGTCGGAGTTGCCGCGCACGTTCTCCCGCAGCACCTCGAGCAGCGGGTCGCGGGCCGCAGGCTTCGCCGGCTGCGCCGCGAGCCCCGGCAGATGCTTGACCACCGACGACGCGTACTTGAAGGCGTTGTCCGGAAAGATCACGACCGCGACGCTGCCGGGCTCATCGGGCACGAGCTCGAAGGCGCCCTGCAGGGCCATGGCCGAGCTGGGTCCGGCGATGATGCTCTCCTCCCGGTTCAGGCGGAGGCAGAGGTCGAAGGCCGTCTGGTTCTGCACCTCGACCAGCCCGTCGTACTCGTCGGGGAAGAACAGCTTCGTCTGCTGCAGCTGGCGGAGACTGCGGACCCCGGGGATGTCGTGGCCCTCGGTCGGGTGCGCGCCGAGCACCCGAATCGAGGGGCGCTGCGCCTTGAGAAAGCGCCCGGTCCCCGTGATGGTGCCGCAGGTGCCGAGGCCCGCCACGAAGTGCGTCACTCGGCCCTCGGTCTGACGCCAGATCTCCGGACCCGTCGTCTTGTAGTGCGCCTCCGGATTCGCCTCGTTGGCGTACTGGTTCAGCATGTGGAAGTCGGGCCGGTCGGCGATCTCCATCGCCTTGGCGATGGCGCCCTCGGGCGCCCCCGGAGCCGGGCACAGCGTGTCCTCGAGCTCCATGACGTCCGCGCCGAAGAAGCGCAGCATGGTGCGTTTCTCGAGCGGGATCTCGCTCGACAGCGGCGTGGTGAGCGAGTAGCCCTTCGCGTTCGCGATCATGGCCAGCGCCATGCCGGTGTTGCCGGAGGTCGGCTCCACCAGCTTCTGGTCCGCCTGCACGCTGCGGCGCGCCTCGCCGTCGTCGACGAGGTTGGCCGCCACGCGGTCCTTGACGGCGCCGAACGGGTTGTACCACTCGAGCTTGGCGTACACCCGCGTGTGGCGGAACGGCGTCACCCGGTTCAGGCGCACCAGCGGGGTGGGGTTGTCGGCGCTGGACAGCAGGCCGAGAATGGAGTCGTAGACGCGCCGCCCATGATCGTCCATGCTCCCCCGATCCTACCGCATCCCGCGGTGGCGATCAGGTGCCCGGCGGCGTCAGAATACTGCTGATGACCGACAGCGATAGAACGCAGACCGACACCGCCGGCGCACTCGCCGGCCTGACCGTGCTCGACCTGACGCGCGTCCTCGCGGGCCCCTACTGCACGATGATGCTGGCCGACATGGGCGCGCGCGTGATCAAGGTGGAGCGGCCCGGCAAGGGCGACGACACCCGGGGCTGGGGGCCGCCGTTTCAGCAGGGCGAGAGCGCGTACTTCCTCAGCGTCAACCGCAACAAGGAGAGCGTGACGCTGAACATGAAGCACCCCGACGGGCGGCGCGTGCTCGACCGATTGGTCGCGCGGTCCGACGTCCTGGTCCAAAATTTCCGGCCCGGCACGCTCGAACGGATGGGCCTCGGGTACGCCGACGTCGCGCGGCAGCGCCCGGACCTCGTCTACTGCTCGATCTCCGCGTTCGGACAGAGCGGTCCGCGCCGCAACGAGCCCGGCTACGACGCGGTGATGCAGGGCGAAGGCGGACTGATGAGCATCACCGGGCCGTCGGACGGGCCGGCATACCGGCTCGGCGTGGCCATCGTGGACATCGTCTCCGGCATGTTCTCGGCCTACGGCATCGCCGTCGCGCTCCTGGCGCGCGAGCGCACCGGCCGCGGGCAGCACGTCGACGTCGGGATGCTCGATGCCGTGGCGGCGGTGCTGACCTACCAGGCCGGGACGTACTTCGCCACCGGCGAGGCGCCGGGCCGACTCGGCAACCGGCATCCGTCGATCACGCCGTACGAATCGCTCGAAGCGGCGGACGGCGAACTGGTCGTCGCCGTCGGGAACGATCAGCTCTGGCGCACGTTCTGCGGCGTGCTCGAAATGGACGACCTCGCCGACGACCCTCGCTTCCGGACGAACAAGGATCGTGTGAACGCGCGCGCGGCGCTCAGGCAGGTGCTCGTCGAGCGGCTGCGGACGCGCCCGGTCGCCGACTGGCTCGGTCGGCTGAAGGCCGCCGGCATCCCGTGCGGCGCCGTGCGCGATCTCCAGCAGGTGTTCACCGATCCGCAGATCATCGAGCGGGCCATGGTCGTCGCGCTCGACCACCCGATTGCCGGCGCCATCCGCCAGCTCGGCGTGCCGGTCAAGCTCGGCGGGACGCCGGGCGCCGTGCGCACGCCCCCGCCCACGCTGGGCCAGCATACCGACGCCGTCCTGCGCGACGACCTCGGATTCGACGCGGCCGAGATCGCCCGGCTGCGCGCGGGCGGCGCCTTGTAGCGCGAGCCCCCGCCGGCCGTGCGGCGCACGGCACCGCCGCACCCGCGTCGACCGGCTTGACAGCGTGCGTCGCTGTGGTCACCATGCGGCGCCGGGGGCAAGGCACGGCGCCGTGCGGAGAGACTGATGCCATTCATTTTCAAGGGTGCGCTGGAGACGCGGCGGGCGGCGTCCCAGGTGGCGACCTTGCCGGATCGACGGTCCGGGGCAATGCTGCGCGGGACACGACGCAGGCCGGACGCGGTGAACCGGGCGGGGCGCACGCTGGCCGGACTGGCCGCCTGCCTGCTGCTCGCCGCGCCCGGCGCGCAGGCCGAGGACTGGCCGGAGTTCCGCGGCAAGGGCCGGCTCGGCGTCTGGAACGAGTCCGGCATTCTGGAGCGCTTCCCCGAAGACGGGTTGAACGTCCAGTGGCGTACTCCGATCAATCGCGGCTACGCCGGACCCGCCGTGGCGGGCGGCCGCGTGTTCGTCAGCGATTTCTCGCGGACCGGCGGGATGGCCGGCATCGAGCGCGCCGTCTGCCTGGACGAGCGGACCGGCGAGATCCTGTGGACCCACGAGTGGGAAGCGAACTACGCCGGCATCTCGTGGGACGAGGGGCCGCGCGCCACCCCGACTGTCGACGGCGACCGGGTGTACGTGCAGGGCGCGGCCGGCATGCTGGTGGCGCTCGACGTCGAGACGGGCGCGCCGCTCTGGTCCCGGAACTTCCGTGAGGAATTCGGCGCCGACGTGCCGATCTTCGGCTTCAGCAGTTCTCCGCTCGTGGACGGGAACCGGCTGATTGCGGTGGCGGGCGGCGTGCCGGACGCGAAGGTGGTGGCGTTCGACAAGGTGACGGGCGAGGAGGTGTGGCGCGCGCTCTCCGGGACCGTTTCGGGGCCAGGCGTGGGCCAGCCGATCCTCATCGAGGCGAGCGGCGTCCGCCAGCTCATCGTCTGGCATCCGGTCGCGGTTTCCTCGCTCGATCCGGAGACGGGCGAGGTGTACTGGGAGCAGCCGTTTACGGTCGACTACGACATGACGGTCGCCGTGCCCGTGCAGGCCGGCCGGGAGCTGTTCGTGACGACCTTCTACAACGGCCCGCTGATGCTGACGCTGGGTGCCGACCGGCCGGCAGCCACGGTGCACTGGAAGGGCACGAGCAACAGCGAGATCCTGACCGAAGGGCTGCATTCCGTGCTCGCGACGCCGGTCATCATCGACGGCTACATCTATGGCTTGGGCAGCTATGGGCAGTTGCGCTGCCTCGACGCCGCCACCGGCGAGCGCATCTGGGAGACGCAGGCCGTGACGGTGGAGCGGGCCCGGTGGGCGAGCGCCTTCATCGTGCGCCAAGCGGATCGCTTCTTCATCAACAACGACCGCGGCGACCTGATCATCGCGCGCATGACAGCCGAGGGTTACGAGGAGATCAGCCGGACGCACCTGATCGCGCCGACGTCCGAGCCGGGCAACCGGCGCGAGCTGAAGACCGTCAACTGGTCGCATCCTGCATACGCCAACCAGCGCATCTACGCCCGCAACGACGAAGAGATCATCGCCGCGTCGCTGGCGGCGCCCTAGAATCCCGCGGCGGCGCCCGCCGGCGCGGCAGGACGCGGACGGGCTACCGCTCGACGAACGGAGCGAGCCGCTCCAGCACGATCGCGACGGCCTCGTCCTCGGTCAAGCCGCCGAGCGGCGCCTCGCGCACGACCTGCTCGTCGACCAGGACGCGGCGGCCCCAGGCGCGGCTCACGCGGCCGACGAGGGCCGGCGGGTCGCGCGTCGTGTCGAGGGCGATCTCGATGAAGTCCTCGGCAGCCGCGTCCGCCGCCAGCCGCACCGATCCGACCGGGGTGAGCACGTGGAATCCGTATCCCTCGGCCTTGAGCACGGCCGCAACGGCCCTGCAGGCCGGGGCCACCACCTCGGCCAGCACCGCCTTGCCGTCGCGCTCGGCTTCCGCGGCGCGGGCCCGGCGCGCCTCCGCGGCGCGGCGGGCTGCCTCAATCGTGCGCAGCACGCGCTGGCGAACGTCACCGGCCGCAATCTCCATGGCTTCAGGCTCGCGACGGCGTGCCGACCTCGTAGATCCGCACCAACTCGATCAGCTTGTAGCCGCGGGTCTGATACGGGGGAACGACACGCTCGGTGTGGAGGTACTGGATCATCGCTTCGTCCGCGTAGTCCGGCTCGCCCAATTCCTCGGCGCCGGCGAGCTGCGACTCGAGCTGGTCCAGCGTCATCACCTTCTCGGTCACCGCGCGCCGCATCGGCACGACCCCGAGCAGCCGGCGCTGCGCGATGCGGCTCCGGGTGCAGAACCGCAGGAATATCTCGTTGCTGATGAAGTTGTACTCGACGTCGGCGCGGCTGGACGGGGCGTCCTCGACGCGCACCAACGCCACCGCCGGCTGGCTGGCGCACCAGTCGACGAGCCTGCGGGTGAAGTCGCCCTCACCCGACCAGTTGGAGGAATCCAGCTCCGCTGACATCGGCCCGTGCGATCCTACTGTGGCTCATCGCCGTTGGCCATGCACAGGCCGCATCAGGTCGCAACCAACCGCCACACCTGCGTCACGAGGAAGCAGACGGTCACGCCCAGGGCGACCGGCAGCAGGGTGGCCAGCGTCGTCCATCCCGCGCTCCGGGTTTCCCGGTAGATCGTGTAGATGGTCGTGGAGCACGGGTTGTGCAGGAGGCTGAACAGCATCAGGTTCACGCCGGTCAGCAGGGTCCAGCCGCCGGCGCGCAGCAAGTCGGAGGTGGCGCCGATGTCGTCGAGCTCGAACATCACGCCCGCTCCCGCCCCGGCGCCGCCCGCCGTGAGCACGGTCAGCATCAGCACGGTGGGGATGACGATCTCGTTGGCCGGGATCGCCACCACGTAGGCGAGCAGGATGACGCCGTTGAGGCCGATCAGGAGCCCGAACGGGTCCAGCCACGCGACGCCATGCTCCGCCAGGCTGGCGCCGCCCAGATGGATGTTCGACACGAGCCAGATCACCGCGCCCGCGGGCACGGCGAAGATGACCGCCCGCCCCAGCACGATGAGCGTCCGATCGATCACCGACGTGTACAGCGTCTGCAGGATGCGCGGGGGCCTGTAGGGCGGCAGCTCGAGGCTGAAGCGCGTCGCCTCGCCGCGGAGCACCGTGCGGGACAGCAGCCACGAAGTGACGAACATCGTGATGATGCCGAGCACGGCAATCCCCACCACGGCGGCGGCCGAGACGACGCCCCCGAGGTGCACGGGCGCCAGCGCCCCGATGAAGATCGTGGCGATGAGGATCTGGGTCGGCCAGCGGCCGTTGCAGAGCGAGAAGTTGTTGGTGATGATGGCAATCAGGCGCTCGCGGGGGCTGTCGATGACGCGCGTGGAGACGACGCCGGCCGCGTTGCAGCCGAAACCCATGCACATGGTGAGCGCCTGCTTGCCGTGGGCGCCGGCCGAACGGAAGAGCGCGTCGAGGTTGAAGGCGACCCGGGGCAGATAGCCGAAGTCTTCCAGCAGCGTGAAGAGCGGGAAGAAGATGGCCATGGGCGGCAGCATGACGGCAACCACCCAGGCGGTCGCCAGGTACACGCCGTCGAACAGGAAGCCGCCCAGCCACCACGGCAGCCCGGCCGCGTCGCCGAGACTCTTCAACCAGGGATGCACGGTGTCGAGGAGCAGCGCGGCCAGCATCCCGGACGGGACGTTGGCGCCCTCGATCGTGATCCAGAAGACCGCCGCCAGGATCGCGAGCATCAGGGGGAATCCCAGCCAGCGGCTCGTGAGCAGTCGGTCGAGGGTCCGGTCGAAGTCGAAGCCCGCCCGCTTCAGCCCGCGCATCTGCGTGCCGTCGGCAATCTGCTGGGCCGCGGCGTAGAGGCGCTCCGTGATCGTGTCCTGGAAATCGGCGGGCAGATCCCACCGCCGGCGGCGGGCCGCTTGCAGGACATGCTCGCGGGCGGCCTCCGGGACGGGCGAGCCGTCCGCCGCGTCGGGCACCTCGCCGAGCTGCCCGAGCTCTCCGGAGCGCACGGCCTCGCTGACGGCGTCGTCGCCGTTCAACAGACGCAGCGCCACCCAGCGGGCGTTGGGCACCTGGGGAAACGCGTCCTCCACGACCTGGGCCACCTCGGCGACCGTGCCCTCGACGCGCCCGTCCAGGTCCGTCATGCGGCAGGGCGCCGTCGGCGTCCCGCCGGTGGCGACACGGTAGGCCGCGGCCAGCAGATCGTCGATGCCGACCTTCGCGCGGGCGACCCCGCTCACCACCGGGACACCCAGCTGCTGCTCCAGACGCGCCGCGTCCACGGCGATGCCGTGGCGCCGGGCCTCGTCGACCAGGTTCAGGTAGACGACGACGCGATCCGTGATGTCCAGTATCTGCAGAGCGAGATGGAGGTTCCGTTCCAGGCGCGTCGCATCGACCACGACGACGGTCACGTCCGGGCGGCCGAACAGGATGAAGTCGCGCGCCACCTCCTCGTCGGAGCTCTCGGCCTGCAGCGAGTAGGTTCCGGGCAGGTCGACGATCTTCAGCCGCTGACCCTCGTAGGCGAACGCCCCCTCCGCGCGCACGATGGTCTTGCCCGGCCAGTTGCCGGTATGCTGCCGGAGCCCGGTGAGCACGTTGAAGACCGTGCTCTTGCCGACGTTGGGATTGCCGGCGAGCGCGACCAGGATGTCCCACTTGTCCGGGTTCAGCCCCAGCCGCAGGAGGCTGTCGGCGCGGTGCTGCGAGCAGCCGCCGCAGGCGCCCGCCGGCCCGCTCATCGGGCTGCCTCCGGCGCTTCGCTCGTCCGCTCCACCCGGATCCAGGACGCCTGTTGACGCCGCAGCGCGATGAGCGCGCCCCGAATCTGGTAGGCGACCGGATCGCCCGTCACGCTCACCAGCTCCGGCGTAATCCGCGTGCCGCGGACCACGCCGAGGTCGAGCAGCCGGCGGCGTTGCGTGGCCTGGCACGCGCGGGAGATCTCCACGACGCGTACCGTCTCGCCGGGCTGGGCGTCCCGCAGGGTCGTCCAGCTCGCCGCGGCGCGCTCGCCCGCCGGCAGCGGGCGGACGCTGACGTTGCGCGCCGCGACGGCGTCGAGCGTCCACTCGCGCCCGCCGGCTCCCCGCACGCGAATGCCGCGGTCGGCCCGCGCCACGACGTCGAGGCGTCCGCCGAGTACCAGCCCCTCTCCGAGCAGGGCGTCGTAGATCTCCCGGGGCTCGTCCTCGAGATGCACGATCTCGACCGTGCGGCCGGGTTCGACGGCGGCCAGGCCGATGCCGGGGGCCGGCGGGATCTCCCCCGAGGCGTCCGGGATCGGATCGCCGTGCGGGTCCCAGCTCGGGTAGCCCAGCCGCAGCTCGAGTGCGTCGGTCTGCTCGGCGGAGAGGGCATGCTCCATCCGCTCGGCCCGTTCGTGCCACTCGGCCGGCGGGATGCCCGTGCGGTCGGCCAGGTAGCGCTCCCACAGGCGGTGCGTGCGCACGATGCGGATGGCCGACTGCGCCCCCTCGCTCGTCAGCACCGGTCCATCGGGCGCCATCCGGACGAGCCCCATCCCGGCGAGTCGGGACAGCAGCGTCGCGGCCCGCGCGGTGGAGATTTCCAGGTGGCCCGCCAGGCTGTCGAGCGAGCACGCCTGACCGCCCTGCCGGCAGGTGAGCACGTGCTTCAGGGCATCCTCGAGCCGCACGCGCTCGCCCAGCCTCCAGAGGCGCAGCAGGCGGGGGAGCACACCGCGCTCGGGCCACAGCAGGCCGGCCAGAATCAGGCTGAGCGCGGCGAAGACGAGGAGTGCAAGACGCGGATCCGGCATGCTCGAAGCGCGGGCAGTCAGCCGCGCACCACTTTGATGGATGACAATTGGAATTTTGATAACTCAAAATACTATAGCATAGGGTCAGCCATGGCGCTTCCGTCGAGCACGGTCGAGAACTACCTGAAGGCGATTTATCAGGCACAGTCCGCTCAGGGTCCCGAGCACCGCCTCGTGCCGATGGGGCGCCTGGCCGGCGCGCTCGGCGTGGTGCCGGGCACCGCGACCACCATGGTCAAGACGCTGGCCGAGTCCGGGCTGGTCGACTACGAGCCGTACGCGGGCGTGCGGTTGACGCCCGCCGGCGAGAAGCTCGCCGCGCTCGTGCTCCGCCGCCACCGGCTCATGGAGCTGTTCCTCGTCAAGGTGCTCGGGATGAGCTGGGCCGAGGTGCACGACGAGGCCGAACGCCTGGAGCACGCGGCGTCGGACCGCCTCATCGATCGGATCGACGCGATGCTCGGACGCCCGGCGGCCGACCCGCACGGCGATCCGATTCCCGATTCGAGCGGATCGATGGTGACGCCGGAGTACCAGACGCTGCTGACCTGCCCGCTCGGATCCCCGGTGGTCCTGACCCGGGTCACCGACCAGGATTCGGCGTTCCTGCGCTTCCTCGAGAGCAGCGGCCTCAAGCCCGGCCAGGCCATTCGGGTCGAGGCCCGCGACGCGGCGGCCGACCACGTGATCGTCCGCGGCAGGCGCGAACGCCAGATCATGATCGGGATGCGGGCTGCCGCCAAGCTGCAGGTCGCGCCGCTCGAGCAGACGGCCTGAGTCCGGACGACGTCCCTCACAGGGACTCGAGGAACGACATCAGCGCCGCGAGGTCGGCGGCGGACAGCCCGAGCAGCCCATCCCTGGCAGCCTGCGCCTCGTCCGCATGTCGGACCACCGCCTCGAGAATGGTGGCCGCACTCCCGTCGTGGAGGAGCGGGCGCCGGTGGCGCAGCCCCCAGAGCGCCGGCGTGCGGATCTCGTTCGACATGGCCGCCGCCTGTGCGATCCCGTCGCCCGTACCGATGTCGTGCAGCAGCAGGTCGGAGAAGAGCGGCACCCGCCGCCGGTCGAAGACGGGATTCAGGCTGGGACCCGTAGTCAGCGCCGGGAGGTGGCAGGCCGCGCAACCCAGCGACTCGAAGACCCGCCGGCCGCGCCTGACCCGATCCGTCACGGCGCCGCGCGCCGGGGGTGCGAGCAGCCTCATGAACGACTCGAAGTTGTCGATGCCCCGGCGTCCGGTCCCCGGCTCTGCCACGTCCTCGGGCTCCGGGAGCGGATCGCACAGGCGGAGCTGGAGCTCGGTCAGGTTGAACGTGAGCTCTTCCGGAAACAGGTCGTTCGTGATGCCCATCTCGTTCCGGTAGGCGTCGCCGCCGAACTCGAGCAGCGTCGCGACCTGGGCCTTCCAGCCGAACCGCCCGACGCGCAGCTCGCCGGTCGCCCGGTCCGTGATCAGCGCCGCCCGGCCGCTGACGCCGTCGCCGTCCGCATCGTGCGGATCCTCGCGCCCGAGGATGTCCGCGTCCGGTATCGCTTCGACCAGGCCCGCGCCGAACAGGGGAATCGGCACGCGGCGCGCGATGACGTTCGCCGCGGCCGGGATCACCGACTGGCAGCCGTGCGTCGGAATCGAAAAGAGCTGGAACAGCGACCCGCGCGCCGCGTCGAAGTCCCGGAAGGTGCCGTCGGCTGCGCGGATTCCGGCACGGACGGTGGCCACCGGGGCGATGCCGCCGATGGCAGGCACGCTGTGGCAGGCGGCGCAGCTCGTCGCGTTGTAGGCCGGTCCGAGCCCCTCTTCCGCCGTTTCGACCTCCAGGAAGTCGTCCAGGCCGAGCCGGAACTCCTCGAACTCGGCCGCGGTGATGCCGGGCAGCGGGTCACCCGGCTCGACGGGGTGCTGGCCGGCCGCCGTGGAGGCGAACGCCGTCACCGCCGCCAGGACAGCCGTGCGGACCGGGACCGACGGGCTGACGAGCCGTCTCATCGGTTGCCGTCGGGCTCGACCACCACGATCTCGCCGCGCATGAAGTGGTGTCCGGCTCCGCACAGGCGCGAGCACTCGAAGCGGTACCGCCCGGCAGTCTGCGCCTCGAACAGCACCACGGCCTCGCCCTGCCGCCGCTTCGGGACTGCCACGTTCACCTGGCGGCCGACGATTCGAAAGCCGTGCATGGTGTCTTCGCTGCGAATCCTCAGCTCGACGGGCACACCGGCCGGCACCTGAATCCGGGACGGGGTGAAGGAGAAGCGCTCGGCCACCACCGGCACCACCAGCCGCCGTGGCTCGAGCGCGCGCGAGCCCGCGAATCCGGAGCCCGCGAGTGCGACCCCGACCACCGCGACGAGCAACTGGCGCGGCCTCAGAACCACCACCCCAGCCCCAGGTTCAGGGAGTCGGGCGCGTCGATCACCGCGCTCTGGTTGCGCAGCACCGTGTAGTCGAGCTTCACGGCCACGTCGGGGTCCGGGAAGTACGTCAGGCCGAACACCCAGGCGTCGCGGTCGAATTCCTTGAGCGGACGGAACCCGGCCGGCATGCCGAACTGCGTGTCGAAGTTCTCGTAGCGCAGAAAGGCGGCCAGCTCCCTCGGGGCCGGGTGCGGCAGGATGAAGTACGAGCCCTCCAGGTAGAAGCCGCGGATCTCCTCGGCCACGTTCGGGCTGACCCCGGCGGTCCGCTGGACCGCCCGGTTCAGCCGATCCATCCCTTCGAGAAAGCCGTGGGCGTACTGGCCGCGCGCCTCGAGCTCCCCGATCCGGTAGCGGCCGTCGAACTCGACCATCGTCAGGCTGGTGTCGAAGCGCAGGGTGTTGAACCCGGTCTCGCCGCTCCACACGCTGGCGCCCAGCACGAGCCCGGGCGTCCCGACGTACTCGATGCGGCCGGTGCCCGCGAGGCTCCGCGCGTTGGACTCGGCGCCCTTCTGCCGTCCACCGCGCAGTCCCTCCTCGGCGCTGAACCCGAATGCGTCCAGGGTCGCCATGGCGTAGACGCGATACCGCACACCCGGGCCCACCTCGCCGTGCACGCCGACGCCGGTGTCGAACCACGTGGTCGGGATGATGACCGTGTCGACGAACGGCCGCTCGACACCGTGGAAGACGGGCGGCTCGTGGCGCTCGTTGATGATGCCGACCGGCGCGAGCAGCATCCCGGCGCGGACGTTGAAGCCGCGGGTGATGAGAAAGTCGACGTACGCCTGCTCGAGCTCGAGCTCGCCGTCGGTTTCATCCGAGACCACCGCGTGCTCGAGCTCGAGCTCGGCCACGAACCGGATGCGATCCGAGAAACCGTGGGAGAAGAGCAGCACGAAGCGGTGGAAGTCGAGAACCGCGTCCTCGTGCTGCCGGTTGTTGTAATGGAAGTCCATGTACCCGGAGAGAGGCCCGGTCACCGGCTGGGACGAGGCGCCGTCCGACGGCGCGGGCGCCTGGCCGCCCCCGTCCGCCGCCGGCCCGTCGACGCCGGCTGCGGCCTCAGGCGTGCGGGCCCACTCCTGCAGTATTCTCCGGACGTTGCGGCGGAGCGTGTCGGCAGCGGCGGCGCCGATTGCGAGAGACCGCGGCGGCGCGCCCTGCCGGCCGGGCGCCGCGCCGCTCTCGATGCGCCGCGGGGTCTCTCCGCGGGGCGCCGGTTGCGCGCCGGAGGTAGAGGCGGCAAGCAGCGAGCACAGCACCAGGAAGGGCAATACGCCGGTCGCGCGGCGGGCGGCCGAAAGTTGGCACGCTGAAAGCATTTATTTTGACTTTATCACTTCTATCTTTTGAATGCTCAAAATCATTGGTCGGGCCTCCCGCGGCCGGAAAGACACCTGCGGCCGGGTGGGACGTCAGCCGACGGCGGCGGTTGAAGACCCGGAGCGGGGAGCGCCGCTCGTGGCGGCGGGCGGCGAGGCGTACGTCGCGAACGACGTCGGAGTCTCCCACACGGTCACGCGAATGACCGGAAATCCCCGTTCGCGGACCTGATCGAAGATGACCTTCGCGATATGCTCCACCGTCGGATTGTGGTCGACGACGAACACGGGCTCGCCGAGCCGGCGGAGCGGCTCGAGGAGCGGATCGTCCCGGCGGAGAATCATCTTGTGGTCCAGCTCGCGGTCGATCCAGCCCTTGATGACGCGCTTGATGTCACCGAAGTCGCAGACCATGCCGCGCGGGTCGAGCGACTCGGTGCGCACCTCGATCTCGGCGACCGCGTTGTGGCCGTGAGGGTGCCGGCAGACGCCTTCGTACTCCAGCAGCCGGTGGCCGTAGCAGAAGTCGATCCGCTTCGTGACGGAGTACATGGGAGGTCGCTGACGTGAAGCAGGACCGATGGTAGTCGAGCGCTCGAACGACGGTCAAGAACCGGTGGCCGCGGTGCTCTGCTCCGGGGGTCTCGACAGCGCCGTGCTGGTGGCGCGCGAGGCGACGGCCGGCGTCGTGCAGCCTCTCTACGTGAGTGGCGGCCTCGCCTGGGAGCAGTCGGAGCTGGCAGTCGTCGCGCGGCTGCTGGCCGCACCGCTCTTCGCGCCGTCCGTGCGCCCCCTGGCGCAGCTCGCGGCGCCGCTGACGGACCTCTACCCGTCCTCGCACTGGGCGCTCCGCGGAACGCCGCCCGCCTACGGCACGCCCGACAGCGATGTCTACCTCGTGGGCCGCAATGCGGTGCTGCTCTCCAAGGCGGCCGTCTACTGCGCGCTGCACGGGATCGGGCGCCTGGCGGTCGGTCCGCTGGCCGGCAACCCCTTTCCCGATGCGACGCCCGAATTCTTCGCGACGATGGCGCGCGCCCTGTCGCTGGGTCTCGACCATCCGCTCGACATCGTGGCGCCGTTCGCGACCCTGGGGAAGTCGGACGTCATCCTGCTGGGAGCGACGCTCGGCGTGCCGTGGGCGCTCACGGTGTCGTGCATGAATCCGGTCGGGGAGGCGCACTGCGGTCGCTGCAGCAAGTGCCGCGAGCGGCTGCAGGCTTTCGACGCGGCCGGCATTCACGACCCGGCGCCCTACGCCTTCCGGCCGGAGGACGTGTCGACCGGCCGCTGAGACTCCTCAAGGCGCGCACAGCGCGCCTCGGCGGGAGCGGCGCGGGGCGCAGGGTCCCCGCAAGCGGACGCCGGGGGCTCGGGGCGCAGCCCCGTCTGATAGATGCCGCGCACAGCGCGCCTCGGCGGGAGCGGCGCGGGGCGAAGGGGTCCCCGCAAGCGGACGCCGGGGGCTCGGGGCGCAGCCCCGTCTGATTGAAGCTAGGTGCGGGCGGCGGCCGCCTGCCGCTTGAGCTCCGCCAGCAACTCGTCGCGGCGGTAGAGCAGCTCCTTGCGCGGCCGCCGGCCGCGCGGCGATCCGACGGCGTACTCGCAGAACAGCGGAAACGCGATGGTCGAGTCGCAGTAGGCCACGACCGTGTCGGGGAGCTGCCCGGGATTCACCTTGCCCCAGCTGACCGCCTCGGCCGGGGTCGCGCCCGACAGCCCGCCCCAGACCGCCTGATCGGTCGTCAACTGGATGAAGAACTCGTTGCCTCCCTTGGGGATGCCGTAGACCTCCCAGAGGGTCGGCTGACCCTGGAGGTAGAAGTTCTTGGGCGAGCCGCCGCCCAGGATCACGCAGCCGTTCTTGTGGCCCGCGAGAATGATGGCGCACACCTCGTTGACGTCCCGGTTCGGGTCGACCATGCAGCGGCCGTCGTTGAGCAGCGCGTGGTAGGCGAGGTTCATGCCGATCGAGCTGTCCCCGGGCGACGAGGTGTAGATGGGCACGCCGGCCGCGGCCGCCTTGGCCACCAGCGAGTGCTCGTCGCAACCCGGGTTCCGCTCCAACAGGTCGCGGCCGAGCCGGTAGTGCAGCTCCGCCGACGAGGTGGGCGCGTCGCACGCCTGCCGCGAGAGGAAGTCGCGCAGGTAGGCGTCGGTCTCGAGCAGGACCTCCGACGGAAACAGGACGTCGTAGATCCGGATGATCCCGTGTTCGTACAACTCGACGTCATCGAGGAACGGCGAGCCGCGGTGCAGCGTGAAGTTCAGGGCATGGTGGAGATCGTGGTACAGGTTGGCGCCGGTGCTGACGACAAAGTCCACCAGGCCCCGGTCCATCATCTCGATGACGCAGCCGCCGAGCCCGGCCGGCGTCAGCGCACCGGCCATGGTCAACCCGATCGTCGTGTCGTGTGCCGGATCGAGCATCCGATCGGTGAAGACGTGACACGCCTCGGACAGCCGCCCGGCGTTGAAGGCCTGGAATGCCTCGTCGATGAGCCGGCGCAGCTCCTGGCTGCCGCGCGGCCGGTAGTAGCGGATCGGCTTGCCGCCGAGATAGGGCCGCTGGTCGGCGGTGGGAGCGCCTGGCCGGCGATGGGGCACGGCGATAGTCTACTACCCGCCCGCTTGGCGCTCGGCGGGATCGATCCAGTCCGGCCGGCGCCCGCCGGCCGCGGCGAGCAGGAGCGCCACCCCGGTCGCGCCCAGCAGCCAGCCGAGACCATCGGACAACCGCGACTCCCAGCTGAAGTCGAAGGTGCGCAGGGCGGCGCACGCCGCGATCAGGATGCCCCCGGCGAGGCCGGCGGCGCGGCGATCGAACGCCAGGCGCAGCACCACGCCGCGCACGCGGCGCAGCGCCGAGCCGCCCGGGGGCCTACATGCCGGTGACGTGGTATCCGGCATCGACCATCAGGACCTCGCCGGTTACGGCGCCGCTGCGCGGCCCCAGCAGGAACACCGCGGCGTCGGCGACCTCCGTGCTCTCCGCCGTTCTGCGCAACGGCGCACGCTCGCGATAGTGCTGGAGGATGTGGGTGAAGCCGGCAATGCCGGACGCCGCCAGCGTCTTGATCGGACCCGCGGAGATGGCGTTCGCGCGGATGTTGCGCGGGCCGAGATCGCTCGCGAGGTACCTGACGGAGGCCTCGAGCGCGGCCTTGGCCACGCCCATGACGTTGTAGTTCGGAAACACCCGACCGCTGCCCAGGTAGGTGAGCGTCAGGATGCTGCCCCCGCCGCGCCGCTCCAGCAGCGGTGCGGCGCCGCGCGCCAACGCGATCAGCGAGTAGGCGCTGACGTCGAGCGCCTGGCGGAAGTCGTCGCGGGTCGTCTGCACGAACGGCTCGGAGATCGCTTCCCGTGAGGCGAACGCCACACCGTGCACGAGGAAGTCCAGGCCGCCGTGCTCGGCATCGACGGCGCGGTAGAGCGCCTCGATCTCGTCGTCGCGGGTGACGTCGCACGCCACCAGTTGAGCCGGTCGGCTCAGGGTGGCGGCCAGGGCGCGCGTGTTCTCCCCGAAACGATCGTTGGCGTAGCTGAGCGTGAGGCCGGCCCCCGCTGCGTCGGCGGCCCTGGCGATTGACCAGGCGAGCGAGCGCCGGTTCGCCACCCCGACAACGAGACCGTTCAGTCCGTCCAGATCGCCCATCCGCCTGCCGCCCAACCAACCTCCCAGGAGTCTGCTCCGTTCTACGGGGCAGACTCCTGGCCGCCGGGGTCACGCGCAGCGGCCGACGCTCAGCGGGAGCGTCCCTTCCCCCGGCGCGAGGAAGCGGACCGCGAGGTCGAATTGAAGCGCTGCTGCCCGCCCCGCTCGCTGCGCCGGGCCGGATGCGCCTTGTTGCCGTCCACCTTGTTGGCGTGTCCGTCGGGCCGGTCGGGCCGGTCGGGACGGCCGTTGCGGGCTCTGAAGTTGCCGCGGGCGGCGCCCGCTCCGTCCCGCGGCTGCTGGTGCATCGTGAACACCGGCGCCTGACGAGGCGTCGGCGGGACACCCTCCTGCGGCTTCAGCGTCGCGCGGATCAGCGGCCGGCGCACGGACTCCCCGTCTCCGCGCTCGGACGCCGCGTTGGCGACGGCCGGCTCGGCGGGAGGATCCACCGCAGGATCGACTTCACCCGGGCGGTCGTGATCGCTCATAGGATCGACCCGTCCCCTACGACAAAGCGGAACTCGGTGACACGGTATTCAGTGGGACTCGCTCACACCCACGCGGACTCGGCGCTGACCAGCTTCCCGAAGGCCTGAGGCGGGAATGGGAACGTGAGCTCGTAGAATTGATAGCATAGCAGAGCCCGCGGAGACGACGCAAACCGGAAGTCTCCCACTCTCACCGGCAGGCGGCCACCCACGTGTGCGCATCCTCGAGCGCGGCCTTCACCGCCGCGGGGCTAGTGGACTGCGGCGTCTGCCGTGCCGCCACGGAGCCGCGAGCGGTGATGCGCGCCGCGACGTCGTCCTCGAAGAGCTCGTGGTGCCGCTTCCACTCGGCCGGCGTCAACGCCGCGAAGTCGCCCCCGCTGGCCAACAGCTCGCGAACGATGCCGCCAACCACCTCGTGCGCGCGGCGGAACGGCAACCCCCGGGCGACGAGATAGTCGGCAACGTCCGTCGCGAGCAGCAACCCGCCGGCCGCGGCCTCGCCGGCGGCCGGCCGGATCTCCAGGCTCGCGACCACGGTCGTCACCGCCTCGAGCGACCCGCCGACCGTGCCCTCGGCATCGAATACCGCCTCCTTGTCTTCCTGCAGATCCTTGTTGTACCCGCTCGGCAGCCCCTTCATCGTCGCGAGCCAGCCGGCGGCACGCCCCACGACCCGCCCCGCCTTGCCCCGCACGAGCTCCAGGGGATCGGGATTCTTCTTCTGCGGCATGAGGCTGCTGCCGGTCGCCACCCGGTCGGAGAGCTCGAAGAAGCCGAACTCCTCGGCGGTGAACAGGATGAGATCCTCCGCCAGCCGGCTGAGGTGCACCATCAGCAGGGCGCATGCGTGCAGCGTCGACGAGACGAAGTCGCGGTCGGCGGCGGCGTCGAGGCTATTGGACACCACCCGCGAGAACCCCAGCCGGCGGGCCAGCGCGTCGACGTCG
Source organism: Vicinamibacterales bacterium (assembly GCA_965222265.1). Lineage (GTDB taxonomy): Bacteria > Acidobacteriota > Vicinamibacteria > Vicinamibacterales > UBA8438 > JAAXGX01. The sequence goes on along the minus strand of CBDCTP010000003.1, from coordinate 100,204 downwards.
ATCGGGTAGCTCGTCCCCACGACCGCTCCCGAGCCCAGCGGCAGCGCGTCGGCCTCGTCCCTGGCCTGCTCGAGGCGGGCGTGGTCCCGCCGCAGCGCCGCGGCGTGCGCGAGGAAGAAGTGCGCGACGAGCGTCGGCTGCGCCCGGCGCAGATGCGTGTACGCCGGCATGAGCGCCGTCCCGGCGGCGTCCGCCCGGTCCGCCAGAGCGTCCACGAGCCGGACCACGGCGTGCTGGACGCCCGCCAGGCGGCGGCGCAGATAGAGCCGCAGATCGAGCGACACCTGCTCGTTGCGGGAACGGCCGGTGTGCAGCCGGCCCGCGACGTCGCCCACCCGTTCGATGAGCTTGCGCTCCACGAACGCGTGGACGTCCTCGTCGTCGCCGTCGACGAATCCGGGTTCCCGGCGGCCCTCGTCGAGAATGGCCGCGAGCCCCTCGCGGATGGCTGCGGCATCGCCTGCGGACAGCACGCCGGCCCGGGCCAGCGCGTCGGCCCACGCCAGGCTGCCCTCCACGTCGTCCTCGAAGAGGCGGCGGTCGAAGCCGAACGAGGCCTGAAAGCGGAAGACGTCAGCGTCCGGCGCGGCCGCGAACCGTCCGGACCACAGGTGCCGGGCGTCGCTCATCCCGTCACCGGGACACCTCGCCGGCCGCGGCATCGGGCACCGCGGCCCGCGGCGCCTTGCGCGCGGACGTCTCCACCGGCAGTCCCCAGATCTTGATGAACCCCTCGGCCGCCGCATGGTCGAACTCGTCCCCTGCGTCGTACGTGGCGAGCCCCGTCTCGTACAGCGCGTTCGCGGACCGCCGGCCGACGATGCGGCAGTCGCCGCGGTAGAGCTTCAGCCGGGTCGTCCCGTTGACCAGCTCCTGGACCTTGGCGACGAACGCGTCGATCGCTTCGCGGGCAGGCGTGAACCACAGGCCGTTGTAGACGAGATCGGCGTAGGTCCGGCCCATGTCGTGCTTGAGGCGCTCGAGGTCCTTCGGAATGACGAGCGCTTCGAGCTCCCGGTGGGCCGTGTGGAGCAGCGTCGCGGCCGGCGCCTCGTAGATCTCGCGCGACTTGATGCCGACCAGCCGGTTCTCCACCATGTCGATGCGCCCTACGCCGTGCACGCCGGCAATGGTATCGAGCGAGTTGATCAGCTCGCTCAGCGGCATCGCGACGCCGTTCACCTGCGTCGGCACGCCCGCCTCGAACTCCACCTCGACGTAGGCCGGAGCGTCCGGGCACTCGGCCGGGGACTTGGTCAGCGCGTAGATATCCTCGGGCGGCTCGGCCCAGGGATCCTCGAGCACGCCGCACTCGATGGAGCGCCCCCACAGGTTCGTGTCGGTGCTGTACGGATTGTCGACGGAGGCTGGAATCGGGATGCCGTGGGTCCGCGCGTACTCGATCTCGTCCGGGCGCGTCATGCCCCACTCGCGGGCCGGCGCCACGACGCGAACGGCCGGGTTGAGCGCTCTGGCCGACACGTCCATCCGCACCTGATCGTTCCCCTTTCCGGTACATCCGTGCGCAATGATGCCCGCGTTCTCCAACTCGGCGATCTCGACCAGCTTCCTGGCGATCAGCGGGCGCCCCAACGCGGTGGCGAGCGGATACTTGCCCTCGTAGACCGCACCGGCCTGCAGCGCCGGCAGCACGTACTCCCGGGCGAACTCCTCGCGCACGTCCACGACGTGGGCCCGCACCGCCCCGACGGCCAGCGCGCGCTCGCGAACGTCGTCCAGCTCCTTCCCCTGCCCGAGATCCATGGTCACGGCCACGATCTCGGCGCCGTACTTGTCGGCGAGCCAGCGGACAGCCACCGACGTGTCGAGGCCGCCCGAGTACGCCAACACTATTCGTTCCATGCCAGTTCCTTTCCTTGGGCGCGCGGTCATCCGCGCGCCCAGCCCTCCAGCAGTCGCGTCACCTCGCGCCCGGCCCGGGCATGGCGCGTGATGACCAGAATCGTGTCGTCGCCGGCTACGGTACCCACGACCTCCGGCAGTTCCGCGCGATCGATCGCGATCGCCAGCGACTGCGCCTGGCCGGGATCGGTCCGCAGCACGAGCAACTGCTGGACCTGATCGAGCCGCCGCAGATACTCTCCCACCGCTCGCCGGACGCCGTTCTCCGCACCCCGGCTGGCGTCCCCGCGCCCGCCCGGCGGCACGCCCGGCTTCTGGTACGCCCCGTCCGCGGCGCGCTTGACCAGACTCAACTCCTTGACGTCCCGCGAGATGGTCGCCTGCGTCGCGTGAAACCCGCGCACCCGGAGCCGCCGGCACAGCTCGTCCTGGCTGCAGACCGACTCCTGGGTCACCAGATCGAGAATGGCGGATTGCCGGTATCTCTTCATGAATATCCTTCGGGCCGCATGATTATACGCTGCCGGGGGCGTGTGATCAATTCCGGTGACTGCGCTGACTACGCGTGTTTTGGGACACAACAGCAGGAACGTGCTGGCGCGGCGCCCGGGCGCTGGCAGTATAACTATACTTCTGTTAGCATAATCACTCATGCTTGGCGTGCGGGTCGGGATCGCGGGAGCAACGGGATACGGCGGACAGGAGCTGTTGCGCCTCCTGGCGCGCCACCCGTACGCCGACGTGACGGCCGCCATGGCTTCGAGCACGAGCGACCGCGTTCGCTCGCTCCCCGCGCTGACGGGCGTGTGGTCGGGCCGGATCACGCCGTTCGCAATCGACGAGCTGACCGCCGCCGCGGACCTGGTGTTTCTCGCGCTGCCCGAGGCCGCCAGCGCCGCGCTCGTCCCGGACCTGGTCGAGCGGGGCACGCGGGTTCTGGACCTGTCGGGCGCGTTCCGGCTACGGGACGCGGCGACCCGGGCGCGCTGGTATCCCCAGACGCCCGCTCTGGAGCTGCCGGTGGCCTACGGACTGACCGAGCGCCGGCGGGATGCCCTCAGGCACGCGCGCGTGGTCGCCTGCCCCGGCTGCTATCCCACGTCGGCGCTTCTGCCGCTGGAGCCGCTCGCGGCCGCCGGGCTGCTCGAGGGCGACATCGTCATCGACGCCAAGTCGGGCATCTCGGGCGCCGGCAAGACGCCGAGCGAGCGGACCCATTTCTCGGAGCGCCATGGCAGCGTCGCCGCGTACGGGGTGTTCGGCCACCGCCATGCGGCCGAGATCGAGCAGGAGCTGGGCCGGCCGGTGACCTTCGTGCCCCACCTCGTCCCGCTCGACCGGGGCATTCTGACCACGATCTACGCGCGCGTCCGCGTCGGGACCACCGCGACGGCCATCGCGGCGTGCTTCGAGCAGGCGTACCGCGAGGCGCCCTTCGTGCGCCTCCGGCAGGGAGCGCTGCCGGAGATCAAGCACGTGGCGCATACCAACTTCTGCGATATCGGCTGGAAGCTGGATGCGGACAGCGGCCGCCTCGTACTGGTCTCGTGCCTGGACAACCTCGTGAAGGGGGCCGCGGGCCAGGCCGTCCAGAACTTCAACATCGCCTGCGGTTTCGACGAGCAGGCGGGGCTGGTCTGATGGCACACCCGCACGTCATCAAGTTCGGCGGCGAGCTGCTCGAGGAGCCGCGGCGGCTGCGGCGGCTCGCGCGCAGGGTATGCGAGGCCGCCACCCGGCGGCGCGTGCTCGTGGTCCACGGGGGCGGCCGCGAGGTGGACGCCGAAATGGTCCGGCTGGGAATCCCCAAGCGCGCCGTCGACGGGCTTCGAATCACGGACGCCGACACGCTGGACGTCGTGCTGGGCGTGCTGGCCGGCCGGGTGAACACGCGCCTGGTCGCGGCCATCGGGGCCGCCGGCGGCAGTGCGGTGGGCCTCACGGGCGCAGACGCCGGGCTCGTCCGCGTGGCGGCCGCGCGCCGCTATCGGGCCACCGACGGGCGGCGCGTCGATCTGGGCTTCGTCGGCCTGCCGCGGCGCGCCGCGCCGGCGCCCCGGCTGCTGCTCGACCTCCTGCAGGCCGGCCATGTCCCGGTCGTCGCCAGCATCGGCAGCGACGGGCGGGGGCGGCTCTACAACGTGAACGCCGACACGCTGGCGGCCGACCTGGCCGTCCGCCTCGGCGCGGACCGGCTGACCGTCGCGGGCACCACCCGCGGCGTGCTCGACGCCGACGGCCGGACGATCCCGGTCGTGGACGGCCGGCGACTCGCCCGGCTGATCCGCGACGGCCACGTGAAGGCCGGCATGGTCGCCAAGCTGCTCGCCTGCCGCGCGGCGCGCGGCGGCGGGGTGGCACAGGTGCGGATCGTCGACGGCCGGCGGCCGGGCATGCTGGAGAACGGCGACGGGGCCGATACGACGATGGTGACCGCCAGCGGAACGAAACGGACGGCAGCGGAACGATGACTACGGTCGCTGAGCAGGTGCGCGGCATCGAGGCCAGGCATGTCCTGCAGGTCTACAAGCGCCTGCCCCTGGTCCTGGTACGGGGCGAGGGCTCGAGGATCGTCGATACCGACGGGCGCGAGTACCTCGATTTCCTGTCCGGCATCGGCGTGGCCTCGCTCGGTCATGCCCACGCCGGCCTGGCGGAAGCGATCGCCGCCCAGGCGCGGGAGCTCGTCCACACGTCCAACCTTTTCTTTCATCCGCTGCAGGGACAGGTGGCCGTCCGGCTCGCCAAGTTGTCCGGACTGCCCCGCGCGTTCTTCTGCAACAGCGGCACGGAGGCCGTCGAAGCCTGCCTCAAGTTCGCGCGGCGGTACTGGCACGCGGCCGGCTCTCCCGCGCGCACGGAGATCGTGGCCTTCGAGCGCTCGTTCCACGGACGCACGTTCGGGTCGCTGTCCGTGACCTCGGGGACGCCGTACCGCGAGCCCTTCGCGCCGTTGGTCCCGGGCGTGCGGTTCGTCCCGCCGGACGACCCCGAGGCGCTCAGGCAGGCCGTGTCGCCGGCCACCGCCGCGGTCATCGTCGAGCCCATTCAGGGCGAGGGCGGCGTGTGGCCGCTGTCCCGAACGATGGCCGACGCGATCTCGGCGGTCTGTGCGGAGACCGGCACGCTCCTCATCGCGGACGAGATCCAGTGCGGCCTAGGGCGCACGGGCCACCCGTTCTACTCGGCCGTCCTCGGGCTGCAGCCCGATCTGATGGCGCTCGGCAAGGCGCTCGGGGCGGGCTTCCCGGTCGGCGCCGCCCTGCTCAGCGAGCGGGTTGCCGGCGCCGTCGCCTTCGGCGACCACGGCACCACCTACGGGGGGAACCTGCTCGCCTGCCGCGCCGCCCTCGTGTTTCTCGACGCCCTCGAGGGCGGACTGCCGGCGCGCGTGGCGGCGGCGGGCGCGCGTCTCGAGGCCGGGCTGGCGAGGCTGGCTGCATCCAGGCCGGCGACCGGCGACATCCGGGGCGCCGGTCTGATGTGGGGCATGGAGCTCGAGTCCGACGCCGCCGAGCGGATCGTCGGCGCCGCGCTGCAGCGGGGCGTGATCGTCAACCGCACGGCCGGAACGGTCGTCCGACTGCTGCCGCCGCTGACGATTGTCGACGCCGACATCGATGAGGGCCTCGCCCGGCTCGCGGCGGCGCTCGAGGACGTGACGTGATCGAGACCGCACCCGGACCGACGTCCACCGAGCAGGGCGTCGCCGCCAGTCGCGACGTCGTGATCCGTGCGGCGGCCGCGGGCGAGGCGACGGCGCTGTTCCGCCTGATCGCCGACAACCTGGAGACCGGGCACCTGCTGCCGCGCACGTTGGACGAGGTCGAGCGCCACGCGCCGCGCTTCCTGGTGGCGGCGGCAGCGGCGGGCGTGATCGCGTGCGGCGAGCTCGCGGAGCTGGGTGGACGCGTGGCGGAGGTCCGGTCGCTCGTCGTCGCTCCGTCGCACCGCGGCCGGGGCGTCGGCACCCGGCTCCTGGCGGCGCTCGTCGGGACCGCCCGGGAGCACGGGTATCCGCTGCTCTGCGCGTTCACGCACGATCCACGCCCCTTCCTGCGCCTGGGCTTCTCCATCGTTCCCCACCACTGGGTGCCGGAGAAGATCTCGACCGACTGCCGCGCCTGCGTCTGGTTCAGGCGCTGCCGGCAGTACGCCGTCGTGCTCGACCTGAAGCGGAAGAGGCCGCGCCGATGACCGAAGCAATCGGCGGGGGGATCACCGCGGCGGAAGGCTTCCAGGCGGCCGCGGTCTCCTGCGGCATCAAGGCGGAGGGGCCCGATCTGGCCCTGCTGGTCGCGGACCAGGCGACGAGCGCGGCGGCGGTGTTCACGACCAACCTGACGGTGGCCGCCCCGGTGGTGGTCTCGAAGCGGCATCTGAAGCAGTCCGGCGGGAGGGCCCGGGCGATTGCGGTCAACAGCGGCTGCGCGAACGCGTGCACCGGCGACGCCGGTATGACCGCCGCGCAGGCCATGGCCGCCGCGGCCGCCGCGGCCGTGGGCGGCCGGATCGAGCACGTCCTCGTGGCGTCCACGGGCGTCATCGGCCTGCCCCTGGATGCGGCCCGGATCACCCGGGGCATCGCGGCGGCGGCAACCGCCCTGGCGCGCGACACGCATGCCGCGGCGGCGCGCGCGATCATGACGACCGACCGCGGGCCCAAGGAGGCGGCCGTACGGGTCGCCGGTCCGGCCGGCTCGTTCGTCATCGGGGGAATGGCCAAGGGCGCCGGCATGATCGAGCCCAACATGGCCACGATGCTCGGCTTCCTGACCACCGACGCGGCGGTCGAGCCGCCCCTTCTCCGCCGCGCCCTGTCCGCGGCCGTCGGCGACACCTTCAACGCGATTACCGTCGACGGCGAGTGCTCGACGAACGACTCCGTCTTCCTGCTGGCCAGCGGCGTCAGCGGTGTGCGGATCGACGAGGCGGCCTACCCGCGCTTCGTCGACGCGCTGCGGGCCGTGTGCGGCACGCTCGCGCGCGCCATCGTGCGCGGCGGCGAGGGCGCGACCAAGCTGGTTGCGGTCCGCGTGTCCGGGGGCCTGTCGGAGGCGGACGCGAAGCGGGCCGCCAAGGCCATCGCCAACTCGTTGCTCGTGAAGACGGCGCTCAACGGCGGCGACCCGAACTGGGGACGGCTGGTCGCGGTGGCGGGCCGCGCCGGCGTGGCGTTCGACCCGTCCCGCGCGCGCGTACGGATCGGCCCGGCGGTTCTGTTCGCGGACGACACGGTGTTCGCCGATCGGGAGCCGGCCGCCGCCGCGCATCTGGCGGGCGACGAGGTCGAGCTGGAGGTGGACCTCGGGACCGGCGGCGGGCACGACGCCACCGTCTGGACCTGCGACCTGAGCGCGCAGTACGTGCGGATCAACGCCGACTACCGAACCTGACAGCCGCCCCATGCCGCGCACACCCTCGACCCGTCTGCCGGGGCCGCGAAATGCAACCGGCTCGAGCACCCTGACCGGCCGCTGCTTCCTGTCGGTGCTCGACTTCGACCCGGACGACCTGGAGCACCATCTGGTGCTGGCCGCCACGCTCAAGCGCGACCGGCGCCTGGGACGCGAGGCGGCGACCTCCGCCGCGCTCCAGGGCACCTACATCGCCATCCTGTTCGAGAAGCCGTCCCTGCGCACGCGCTCGACCTTCGAGATCGCGATTCGCGAGCTCGGAGGCGACTTCATCGACCCGTCGGCCGACGTGGCGCTGGGCACCCGCGAGTCGCTGGCCGACGTGGGGCGCAGCCTCGAGCGGTGGGTCGAGGGCGCGGTCGTGCGTACCTTCGACCAGGCGCGCATCGTCGACCTCGCGATGGCCACGCGCGAGCTGCGGGTGATCAACGCGCTCAGCAACGACGAGCATCCGTGCCAGGCGCTGGCCGACTGCCTCACGCTGCAGGAGCGCTGGGGCACGCTCCGGGGCCGGCGGGTCGCCTTCGTCGGCGACGGCAACAACGTGGCGACGTCGTTCGCGCAGGCCGCGACCATGCTCGGGATTACCGTGCACGTCGCCGCGCCGGACGGCTTCGCGTTGCCCGCCCCGGTCGTCGCCGGCGTCGAGCGCATCGCGCGGCACGGCGCGGAGCTGGTGCAGTTCACCGACCCGGTGGCCGCGGTCCGCGACGTCGACGCCGTCTACACGGATGTCTGGACCTCGATGGGACGCGAGGCGGAGCAGGCGGATCGCGACCGGGTGTTCGCCCCCTATCAGGTCAACGACCGGCTGCTGGCGCATGCCGGGCCGGACGCCTGCTTCCTGCACTGCCTGCCGGCGCACCGCGGCGCGGAGGTCACCGACTCGGTCATCGACGGACCGGCGTCGGTCGTGTTCGAGCAGGCGGAGAACCGGCTGCACACCGAAAAGGCCCTCCTGGTGATGCTCTTCGAGGACTGACCGCGATGCAGGCGAGCGAATCGGTCATTCGAAGAATGACGCGGCTCGCGCACCGGCACGGAGCGATCAATCTCGCGCAGGGGTTCACGGACGAGCCGCCGCCCTTCCCGCTGGTCTGGGCGGCGATCGGTGCGTTGCTCGGCGGCAGCGACGCCGGCATCGAGCGGCTCGAGCAGGCCGAGGCGGCCGCGCCCGCCTCGGCACACGACCGCAGCTCGCCCGTGCCGCTGCGCGACGTGCTCCGCAATCTGCAAGGCGACCGCGACGAGCTGAACCAGTACTCCTACCCGTTCGGGTTGCCCGAGCTGCGGCGCGCCATCGCCAAGTACACCGCGCGCTGGAGCGGGTTCGAGCCCGATCCGGAAACCGAGACGACCGTGGTGCTCGGCGCCACCGAGGGGCTGGCGGCGGTGCTGGCCGCGCTCGGGCGCCGTGGCGACGGCGTGGTCGTGATCGAGCCGTTCCACGAGATGTACCCCGCCCAGGCGGCGGTCTTCGGGCTGACGCCCCGCTTCGTGACGCTGCGCGAGGCCGCCGGCGACGGCGTCTGGCGGCTCGACCCGGACGAGCTCCGCCGCGCCGCCGCCGCTGCCCGCCTGCTCATCCTGAATACGCCGCACAATCCGACCGGCAAGGTGTTCGAGACCGCGGAGCTCGAGTCGATCGCCCAGGTCGCCCGTTCGCAGGATCTCGTCGTCGTCACCGACGAGATCTACGAGCACATCGTCTTCGACGGCGCGCGCCACCGCTCGCTCGCCACGCTCGACGGCATGCGGGAGCGGACCGTCGTCGTCAACTCGATCTCGAAGACGGCCAACGCGACCGGCTGGCGGGTCGGCTGGGTGCTCTCGCCGCCGCACCTGACGCCCGGCATTCGCGCCGTTCACGACACGCTGGTGATTCAGGCGCCAACCCCCTTGCAGAAGGCGGCGGGCGCGCTGCTGGGGCTGGCCGAGGAGTTCTTCTGCGACCTCGCGCGCACCTACGCGGGCAAGCGCGCCCTCCTGGGAGGCGCGTTGCGGGACGCCGGCTTTCGAACCAGCGAGCCGCGCGGCGCCTACTACCTGTTCGCCGACTACCGCCGCGTCCGCGGGCTCGACGCTCTCGACCCGCTGGCGGCCGCGCTGCACCTGATCGAGCATGCCGGCGTGGCGGCGGTCCCCGGCGACAACTTCTACGCGCGCAGCGCGGACGGCGCCCGCTACCTGCGCTTCGCCTTCTGCCGCAGCCGCGACACCCTCGCCGACGCGGCGCAGCGTCTCCGGCGGCTCACCGGCGGGCGGGCGGAGGACGGCGGCGTCCCGGCCGCCACTCCAAGTCCACGATAAAGCCCCGGACATCCGGTGTGAGCCGTCACTCGACCTGTTCCGCGCGCTTCTCCAGGTCGGCCAAGATCTCCTCCATCTGGCCGAGCGCGGAACGGAGATCGTCGGCGATCTCGCGGGCCAGCACGTGCGGCTCGGGCAGGTCGGCGGAATCCTCCAGGCTCTCGTCACGCAGCCAGAACAGGTCGAGGCTCACCTTGTCGCGATTGACGATCTCGTCATACGAATAGGGTCGCCAGCGGCCGTCCGGGGTCTGCTCCGACCAGGTCGCCTCCCGCGTGTGGCGGGCATCCGGCCGGTAGCAGGCCGGGCTTGCGGTCGAAGAAAAGCACGTTGGCCTTCACGCCCTGTGCGTAGAAGATGCCGGTCGGCAGGCGCAGAAGCGTGTGCACCTCGCACTCGCGCAGCAGGTTCCGGCGCACCGTCTCGCCGGCCCCGCCCTCGAACAGCACGTTGTCCGGCACCACCATCGCCGCCCGGCCGTGGATCGTCAGTAGCGACTTGACGTGCTGCACAAAGTTGAGCTGCTTGTTCGAGGTGGTGGTCCAGAAGTCCGGGCGGTTGTAGGTGAGCGACTGCCGGCCGGTCTCCCCCGCCGCGTTCACAACCGTGATCGACGACTTCTTGCCGAAGGGCGGGTTGGTGATGACGACGTCCGCCAGCGAGCCGAGCATATCGCGTAGCGCGTCGTCGGTCGTGATCGGCGGCTCGCGCCGATCACCGCCGTCGGGACCGATGCCGTGCAGATAAAGGTTCATGCCGCACAGCCGTGCGACGTTGGGGACGAGCTCCACGCCACGCAGCGCGTCGAAGCGCAGATGCCGCTTCTGATCGCGATCCAGCTCGGTGCTGCGCTTCAGATACTCGTGTGCGGCGAGCAGGAAACCGCCCGTGCCGCACGCCGGATCGACGACGACCTCGCCGGGTTGCGGCTGCACGCAGTCGACGATCGCGCGGATGACGGCCCGTGGCGTGAAGTACTGCCCCGCGCCCCCCTTGACGTCCTGAGCGTTCTTCTCGAGCAGTCCCTCGTAGGCGTCCCCCTTCACGTCGGCGGCCATCGCCGACCAGTCCTCCCGGCCGATCAGCTCGACGATCAGCCGCCGCAGCTTCGCCGGATCCTGGATCCGGTTCTGCGCCTTCTCGAAGATCAGCCCGAGCATGCCGCCGCGCCCGCCGAGGACGCGTAATGTCTCGCGGTAGTGCTGATCCAGCTCCGCGCCCTCCATCGTCGGCGACGCGAGGTTCTCCCAGCAGTAGCCGGCCGGAATCGGTTGCCGCTCGCCGGTGAGCTGCTCGCGCTCGTCGGCCATCTTCAGGAACAGCAGGAAGGTGAGCTGCTCCAGGTAGTCCTGGTAGGACAGCCCATCGTCCCGCAGGACGTTGCAGTACGACCACAGCTTCTGGACGACGCGATTAGCGGCGTCGCTCATCGGTCGACGCGTCCCGATCGAGAGGGCACCGAAGGCTGCGCCCCGATTTCACACTTACCGTGCATGTGTGTATATTGACATGTGATTCGCAGTTGGGGAAATCGGGCTACCAAGAACGTGTGGGACGGCCTGAACACCAAGGCGGCGCGTTCGATTCCACGGACCGTCTGGCCGGTGCTCGCCATGAAGCTGGAGCTCCTGGACGCCGCCGTCGTGATCGGCGACTTGGCTGTACCGCCGAGCAACCGCGTTGAAGCGCTCAAGGGCGACCGACAAGGCGTCTACAGCATGCGGGTGAACCGGCAGTACCGGATCACTTTCCGGTTCCGCGACGGCGACGCCTACGGCGTCCGTTGCGAGGACTATCACTAGAACCTGACGAGGCCTGCCCATGTCGAAGAACGCGGCCAGCGAGATTCCGGCAACCGGCCTGCCGTCACGCCGCCGTCCGACGCATCCCGGCGTCATCCTGCTCGAGGTGTTTCTGCGGGAGATCCCGATGAGTCAGGCCGAGGCGGCTCGGCGGATGAGCATGCCGGTCACGCGGGTCAACGAGCTCGTACGCGGCAAGCGCGGCGTGACCGCCCGATCGGCCCTTCGGCTCGGTCGCTTGCTGGGCACGACGCCCATGTTCTGGATGAACCTCCAGGCCAACTGGGACCTCTGGCACGCGCAGCAAGAGGAACGGCAAGCGCGCCGGAACCCTCCGGTTGCCTCGCCGGACGGCGATCGTGACCGCGGTCTCATAGACCGTCCGTGACGAGCGGCAGCACCGTCAGCCAGCAGCGGCTCGCGTGATGCGCCGGCACGCATACTTGACTCCGGCCATGATCCTGTAGGTCTCGCGTGGGTTCACGCGTGTCGGCTGTCCCAAGCGCCCCAGTTTGACATTGTCAGCTTTATTTGCAAAGATTTCTGACACGCTGGCGCCGGCCCGACATGAGCGACGGACCATACAGGAGCTTGAACATGCGGCGTCACTGGAAGCGGCTCGCGAAGCGCGCCTCCAACGTCGCGTGCGACGACAAGGAGAGAACCGAGGCCTTGACAGCTGCGCTTCAGCGCGACTGGAATGCCGAAGTTCCCGAAGGCCTTGTCGGACGCCTTCGCAGCATCCTCAATGATCGCTGTCAAGCGACACTCAAAACTGACCCCCTGGCGACACCGAAAACTGACCCCCGAAGAAACGGCGTATGTAGGTCGGTTGAGACTGTTCGGAATGCGGACGATCACCGCCCATCGATCGTTGTTCAAGGCGACCGGACGCACTCGCATCCCGACCACATGAGGTGCGATGCCCTCTCGAACGATGCTCTCGATCCTGAGCGTGTCGTTGTCCGGGTGGAAGGAGTCCAGCCCAACGACCCCCGACGCCGCACCGGCTTTTTCTCGGATCCCAAAAATGCGATCGCCGCCGCCGCCGTTCGCAAACGCGCTGACGTCGCCCAGAAACTCCTTCTTCTGGAAGTCATTTGCCAAAGCGAGCTCGGCCTTGACCTCGAGAGACCGGGACTCTCGAACACCGTCGGCTACCAGGGTGTTCAGTTGGCCTTCATCGATTGAGTCGAGTTGGGCTGGCAGCATGTGACAGGCTCGGATGCCGCGAATGGCGTCGTCAATCCTATCAGTTGTCTCTCACGGGACAGCGTCGGCCTCCTGGCACAGACTGCACGGTTGCCCCGAACGTCGTCGAGCCACACCTCCACGCTCCGGGAGGTGGCGCAGACGAGCGTCGGCCACTCGACCAGCCAGCCGTCCGCACACGGCTCCGGCGCTACACGTCCCGGTAGATCGGCCCGCGCCGGCGAACCGCGTCGAGGCGCTCTTGGTCGAACGGTTCGGCCGGGGCGCTGCCTGCCGGCACCCAGCCGGCGGCCGCCAGGACGCTCGGGTTGCTGTAGTAGCCCGTGTAGGCGGCATGCAGGAGGACGTCGAACGACGCCGCCCGGTCGGCCGCGAGCCGGCTTAAGCGCTCGTCCTGTTCGGGACCCGGCAGGCGGGCGAACCCGCACCCGCGCAGCTCGTCGAGGAGGTCGATGACTGGCCGCCTCAGGTGCGGCGCGTCGAGGAGAGCCTGATCGATGTAGCCGGCCACGCCGGCGTCGCCGGCCGCGGGCATGACGTCGTCCGCGGGGACGAGCCGGTTCAGGACCGCGGCCAACAAGCGCCCCTGTTCCGGGGTCAGGACCTCGAGCGCCGCATCGGCCGCCACCCGTGCTCCGTCGCCGGCATCGGCAGTTGGCGTCGAGGTGCTTCCGGCCGCGGAACTCGAGCTTGCGGCCACCGCGCCGCCCGCCGTCGACGCGGCCACGACGCCCTCGATGAACGTCCGCCTGGAGATGGGCGCGTCGCGTTGCCGTCGTCCTTCCTCGTCCTGCTTCCTTGCCATGGTCCTTGCCCTGTTGCCCGCGCCCGCGCGAGCCGCTAGCCGACGAGCTCCTGCGCGTGGGTCTTGACGTAGTCCGCCGTTCTCAGCGCGAGCGCCTGAATGGTGGACGTCGGCACGGTCGAGCCGGCGGTGGTGAACGCACTGCCGTCGATGATGAACAGGTTGCGCACGTCGTGCGCCCGTCCCCACGCATCCACGACCGACCGTTGGGGATCGGCGCCCATGCGGGCCGTGCCGAGGTAGTGGCCGGGAGCCGCCTGCAGTTTCTCGGCCGACACGATGCGTGTCGCTCCGGCCGCCTCCATGACCTCCTTGCAGCGCTCCATGCCGTACGCGAGCATCCGTTCCGTGTTGTCACCGCGCCGGTAGAAGAGCTTCGGGGCGGGAACGCCGGCCGCGTCCGTGAGCGTGGGATCGAGCTCGACGCGGTTGTGATCGTCCGGAAGCTCGTCGCAGAACATCATGAGGCCGGCGGTCCGCCGCACCCGCTCCTGGAAGGCCGCGTGGTGGACCCGGCCCCACGGCAGCGCACGGCCGCGGGCCCGGCCGCCGCCCCACTGCGGAGGCCGCGCCGAGGCGAGCGAATCCGGAGGTCCCCCGAGCGCCGCTTCGATCGGCCCCCGGTAGGTGCCGGACAGGATCGAGAAGCCCCGCGTGAAGCCGCGTCCGTCGGCGGCGTCGGAGAACTCGTCGCTCGTCAGGAAGACGCCCGCGCGTCCCCTTGGGGAGACGTCCTCGTCATCGAAGACCGCGACGACCGTGGCGAACGGGTGCCCCATGAGCCCCCTGCCCACCAGCCCGCTGCGGTTGGCCAGACCCTGTGGGAACCGTCCGGACCGGGAGTTGAGGAGCAGCCGCGGCGTGCCGATCCCGTTGCAGGCGAGCACCACGACGCGCGCTTTCTGCCGGTGGACGGCGCCGTCGGCATCGTGGTACAGCGCGCCGTTCGCCAGCCCGTCGCTGCCGACCGTGATCTCCCGTACCCTGGCCCGCGTCCGCAGAACGACGCCGCTTCGGATGGCCTCCGGCCAGTGGACCACGTCGGCGCTGTTCTTGGCTTCGCGAGGACAGCCCTGGTGACACGACTCGCAGTCCTGCGGGCAGGGCTCGCGCCCCCCGTGCGGAACGGTCAGCACCGCCCGCTCCGCCGGCCACCAGTGCCAGCCCAGCCGGTCGAAGCCGCGGCTCAGGATCTCACCCGCCCGGGTCAACCGGTGGGGAGGCTGCAGGTCGACCGGCTTGGGCGGATAGGCCGGATTGCCGGGGACGCCCGAGATGCCCACCATCCGGTCGTTGAAGTCGTAGTAGGGCGCCAGGTCCCAGTAGCGGATCGGCCAGTCTGCGCCTACGCCGGAGAGGCTGCCGGCCACGAAGTCCGACGGGCGCAGCCTGGCCCAGACGGCGCCGTAGTGGACCGTGCCGCCGCCGACAGCGTTGCCCAGGATCGGTTGCCAGTACGACTCCGAGTGATCGTAGGGGTAGCCGTTGGCGAAGTGCCGCACGCCGGCGCGCGGCGGGGGCGCGACGAGCCGCTCCCGCTCCCCGTCGACCTCCCGGCGCGGGACGTTCGGCGGTGGGTCCACCCAGTCGCCCTGCTCCAGGCAGACGATCCGGATTCCCGGCACCTGGCTGAGCGACCAGGCGAAGGGGCCGCCGGCGGCGCCGCTGCCGACGATCAGGACGTCGGCCGTCTCGGAAGCGGCCATGTGCGCAGCCTCCCGTGCTGGCTTCAATCAAACGGGGCTGCGCCCCGAACCCCCGGCGTCCGCTTGCGGGGACCCCTGCGCCCCGCGCCGCTCCCGCCGAGGCGTGCCGTGCGCGCCTTGCGGAGTCTGCACCGTTCTACGGCGCAGACTCCTAGCGCGAATGTAGCACGATCGGCCGCCCGGACGGCTTCAGCGAAACGAGAACGACGTGGTCAGCAGCACCTGCCGGGGGGCGCCCGGGTCCGCGGACTCCGCCCGTGAGGTATCCCCGTTCCAGTAGTACTCCTCGTTCAGCAGGTTGTGGGCCGACAGCGTGATGCGCGTGGGGCCCAGGTACCACGACACCGCCGCGTCCAGCAGCGTGTACGGATCGAGCGCGAACGTGTTGCCCCGATCGACCATGACCTCGCCGACGTGCTTGACGTCGAGCCGGACGTTGACCGCGGAGGCCGGCGTGATGATCACCCCGCCATTGATGATCCGGTCCGGCGAGATGGGCAGGCGGTTGCCGGTCAGGAACGTGTCTCCGCCGGAGCTCTCGATCACGAAGTCCCCGAAGCGGTTGCGGTACAGGGCCGCGTTGGCGTAGAGCGACAGCTGCGACGCCGGGGCCACGCTGAAACCCAGCTCCACGCCCTTGTACTCGTGCTTGCCCGCGTTGGTCGGAATGAAGAACGGTCCCTGGCGGACGCTGTGCACGATGCCGTCCCGCTTCATCTGGAACCAGGTCCCCTCGAACGAGACCCGCCCGTCGAGCAGGCTGCTCTTCACGCCGACCTCGTAGTTGTCGATGTCCTCGGGGTTGAGGTTCACCTCGTCGTCGCCGGGACGGAGGCCGCTCGGACGGCGGGGCGGGAGGAACGCCTGGGAGTACTGCCCGTACAGATTCACGTCCGCGCGGGCGTCGTCCGGCAGCAGCTTGACGGTGGCGCTGAGCTTCGGGCTGAAGGCGTCGAACGCATCCGCGACCACCGGCATCCCGGTCCGAAACGTCAGCGTGTTCTCGAGGTCCAGCCGGTCATAGCGCCCGCCCGCCGTCAGGATCAGCCGGCTCGTCGGCTCGATGCTGAACTGGGCGAAGACGCCCGTGACGCCGACGTTGTAGTCGTTGCCACCGAACCGCCAGAACTCCCAGTCGGCCTTGGTCGGGTGAGCGGGATTGAGGTAGTCGAGCGGCCAGCCGAACGTGTCGGCGTCGGTGTAGATCAGGTTGCCGGCGCCGTAACCGCTGGTCCACTCGTACGAGCCGCCCGCCATGAACGACATCTCGACCGATCCCGCGGAGAAGTCGGTCTCCAGACGCGATTCCCCGTAGAAGATGTCCTCGTCGGTCTGCAGGTCGAACGGATACTGGGTCAACATCGTGCTCGCCAGATCGAACGGCGCACCCGTGATGTCGCCGGAATCGATGAACTTGTACTGGATCTGGCGGTAGCCGAACACGTTGACCAGCCTGACCGCGTTCGTGAACTGCCGCGTGTAGTTGGCGGTGAACCGCCCCTCGTTCTGCCGGTAGTTGACGCCGGCGACGTTCAGGTCGCTGAGCCGATCGAAGCGCGGGTCGATGTCGCTGAGGAAGCGGCCGCCGATGATCGGCTCGTTGGTCGGCAGGCTCTGCGCGGAGACCACGCGGTTCGCGCTCACCATGCCGAACGACTTCGAATCGGGCACGAAGGTCAGCTTGGCGAAGACGGAGGTCTGGTCCACGTTGAAGTCGGACGGTCCGGTGTAGAAGCCGCCGTTGCGCTCGCTCGACGCGGACACGAAGTAGCCTCCCCAGTCGGCGACCGGCCCCGACGCCCGGGCGGCGCCCTTGAAGAAGCCGAAGCCGCCGGCGCCCAGATCGAAGTCGGACTGGTGGTCGGCGGTCGGCTCGCCCGTGCGGACGTTCACCGCCCCCCCGATGGCCGTCCGCCCGTAGAGCGCCGAGTTCGGACCGCGCACCACCTCGATGCTGCTCGCGTCGTGGATGGGCAGGTTGATGACGCGCGAGCTGTTGCGCGAGTCGGTCTGCGGCACCCCGTCGATGAGCAGCAACGTGCTCGTGAACTCGTTGCCGTCCCGCGGGAGCCCCCGCAGCATGACGGACTCGAACGATCCGGCCTGGGTGCTCACGATCACGCCCGGGATGTGGGCGATGGCCTGCGTCAGGCGCTGGTCTCCGCGCGCGTCGATGGTCGACCGATCGACGACGTCCGCCTGCGCCGCGATCTCCCCGATGCTGAGCGGCGCCTTGCTGGCCGTGACCTGCACGCGCTCGAGGTAGTTCGGCGTGGCCACCAGCTCGATCGTCACCGGTGTCGCCGCGCCCGCAACCACCTGCACGTCGGGGACCCGCAGTTCCAGGTAGCCCGCTGCCTGCACGGTCAGCCCCACGGCACCGGCCGGCGCGCCGGCGATCTCGAAGCGGCCGACCGCGTTCGTGACCGCCGCGAGACTCTCGCCGTCGACCAGCACCACGGCATTCGGGACGGGCTGGCCTGTCTGGCCGGCAACCACTGTCCCGGCAATCGTGCCGGTCGTCTGGACGCCCGCCTCGGCCCGAGGTGCCGAGCACAGAAAGACCAGGCCGATGGTGAGTACAACCCGCCCCGTCCTCGGACAGGGAATCCGCCGCTCCCGCTCGCTCACTGTCATCCTCCTCGCGCCAGGTCCCGACGCGGATCGGCCTGCCCGGGGCAGGCCGATCCGCCGGGCTCCGGGGGGGTGTGTCGCGTGCACGAGGATAGTTGCAGGGCGGCGCCGACGCACCTTAAGAGAAACTGAAAAGAACCTGACGCCCGCAGTCAGGAATCCGTCAGGCAGGCGCCGGCCCGGCGGCGGGTGGCAACCCCGTGCGGGGCGTCAGGCGCCGACGCCCTCTACGCGGGCCGCCGCGGCCTCGACCTTGCGGGCGAGCTTCTGCTTGTACTCGTCGAGCGCCGCGGCAATTCGCGCGTCGCCGACGGCGAGAATCTGGGCGGCAAGGACGGCCGCGTTGGTGGCGCCGGCGGCACCCACGGAGACGGTTGCCACCGGCACCCCGGGCGGCATCTGCACCGTGGCCAGCAACGCGTCCCACCCCTTGAGCGGGGACGAGTCGATCGGCACGCCGATGACGGGCTGCGTCGCGTGGGCCGCCACGACGCCGGCCAGGTGCGCGGCGGCGCCGGCCCCGACGATGAACACCGCCACGCCGTCCTCGCGTGCCTGCCGGACCAGCCGCTGGACGCGGTCGGGCGAGCGGTGCGCCGAGGCCACGGTCATCCCGCACTCGATGCCGAACTCCCGCAGCTGGTCGACCGCCCGCTGCATCACCGGAGCGTCGGAGTCGGAGCCCATCAGAATCTGCACCTGTCGCTTCGCCATCGTCACCTCACGCTGCGCCGTTTTCGCCCGCCGCCATCGCCTTCATGCCGATATCCGTCCGAACATGCTTGTCCGGAAACGAAATGCACGCCGCTGCCTGGTACGCCCGGTCACGGGCCGCGCCGAACGTGCGCCCGCGCGCGACCACCGTCAGCACCCGCCCGCCGCTCGTCACCAGTCGGCCGTCCCGCAAGCGGGATCCGGCGTGGAAGACCACGACGCCGGGCAGCGCCTCCGCCTCGTCCAGGCCGTCGATCTCGTAGCCGGTCTCGAAGGCGCCCGGATAGCCGCCCGAGGCCACCACCACGCCCACGTGCGGATCACCCGCGGTCCGCCACTCGGCCGCGCCCAGATCCCCGGTCGCAGCCAAGTACAGGACCGGCGCCAGGTCCGTCTCGATCATGGGCAGAACCACCTGTGCCTCCGGATCGCCGAAGCGGACGTTGAACTCGATCACCCGCGGGCCGCCGCGCGTCAGCATCAGTCCGACGTAGAGCACGCCGCGGTACTCCTGGCCTTCCGAGCGGAGCCCGTCGAGGACCGGCTGCACGACATCCGTCATCACCCGCCCCGCCACCGCCTGCGAGACGAGCGGGCTCGGCGCGAAGGCCCCCATGCCGCCCGTGTTGGGTCCCCGGTCGCCGTCGAGCGCCCGCTTGTGATCCTGCGCCGAGGGCAGCGCGACCCCGCGGCGGCCGTCGCACAGCACGAAGAACGACGCCTCGTCGCCAGCCAGGCACTCCTCGATCACCAGGCTGGCGCCGGCGGCCCCGAACCGGCCGTCGACCATCGCCGCGCGCACCGCGGCCTCCGCCGTCTCCCGATCCGGCGCAACGATCACCCCCTTGCCGGCCGCCAGCCCGTCCGCCTTGACGACCACCGGAAAGCCGAACTCGCCGCCGTCGACGGCGGCGAGCGCGTCCGCGGGAGTCTCGCACACGCGGAACCGGGCGGTCGGAATGCGATGCCGCTCCATGAACCGCTTGGCGAATACCTTGCTGCTCTCGAGGCGCGCCGCGGCCCTGCGGGGTCCGAACAGCGGCCGGCCCGCCGCGGCAAAGACGTCCGCCACGCCGTTGGCCAACGGCAACTCCGGGCCGATCACCGTGAAGTCGACCTGCTCGCGCGCCGCGGCGTCGAGAATCGCCTCGGGATCCGCGACGTCCAGCGGAGCGCACCGCGCGAGACGGGCGATGCCGGCGTTGCCGGGCGCGCACACCAGCTCCCGCACCGCCCGCTCCCGGCACAGCTTCCAGGCGAGGGCGTGCTCGCGCGCCCCGCCCCCCACCAGCAGCAGTTTCATCGGCATATCCTACGCTCTTGCAATGGCTTGAGATTTCGGCCTAACATTCCAGGTTCGGTGCCCGCAGGGAGCGGGGATCAGGGAGCCGCCCGAGGGGGGTGACAGGCGAGTTGGCAGAAGTCAGAATCCAGGAAAGCGAATCGATCGAGAGTGCGCTTCGCCGTTTCAAGCGGAAAGTTCAGCAGGAAGATATCATCAAGGATATCAAGAAGCATTCCTACTATCTGAAGCCGGGTGACAAGCGCCGCGCCAAGCAGGCGTTGGCGCGCAAGCGCAGCCGCAAGAAGATGCGGCGCGAAGCGGAGTAGGAGTCTGCGCCGCAGAACGGTGCGGACTGCTGCAGGGTTGGTTGGGCGCCAAGCTCTCCGGTGCCGGGGGTGAGGAACGATGGAGATCGCGGAACGCTCGAGCGGGGACGTCAAGGTTCTGGACCTGCATGGCAAGCTGACGATTGGTGATGGCGACGAGCTTCTGAAGGACAAGATCAACAGCCTGGTTCAGCAAGGCCACGCGAAGATCGTGCTGAACCTCGGAGACGTGCCGTACGTCGACAGCGCGGGCCTGGGGCAGATGGTGTCGAGCTACCGGACGGTGACCCGCAACGGCGGAAGCCTGCGGTTGCTGAATCTGACCGCGCGAATCAAGGAAGTGCTGACCATCACCAAGCTGCTCACCGTGTTCGACACCTACGAGTCGGAATCGGAGGCGCTGGCCAGCTTCAGTTGAGTGTTGCCGGCCCGGGGGTCCGCGGCTGCGCCGCGGACCCTCTCAGCCCTGGCGGATCCGCGGGACGGAGACGAGGTTGCCAGGGCAACTCATGCCCGAGTTCTCCATCCAGTCAGACGGCGTCGACGTGGTGCGGATCATGGAACAGGTCCGTGACCGCATCAAGGAGAAGCACGGCGAGGACTACACCGAGCAGCAGGTCCGGGAGCTGGCGAACGTGAAGCTCGAGGGGCTGCTGGAGCCCGCCAAGGACCGCCCGGAACTCGTGGAGCGCTCCCGGCGCCGGCGCCGGGAGCAGGACGCGGCGCCGGCGCCGTCCGCGCCCGAGTCGTTCGAGTTCGGCCCCCAGAGCATCTACGCCTCGCGCGGGTTCCTGGGGTGGCTGCTCTACCCCGTCCGCAGGCTGCTCGGTCCGGTGCTCAAGTTGTTCTTCAACGTCGATCCGATCGTGCACGCCCTGCAGGTGCAGCGCGAGATCAACGCGCAGCACGCCGAGTTCGTCGACCGGGTCGCGAGGCTCCTCGCGCTCAGCAACTCGCGGCTGGCCGCCCGCGAGGAGATCGATGCCCTGAACTACGAGGTCATGAACAATCTCGTCCTCGAGATGACACGCCTCTCCATCGACATGAAGAACCACCGGATGCGTGTCGAGTCGGTCGCCGGACGGCTGGACTTCGACGAGCGGCGGGCGCGCGCCGTGGAAGGCGTCGGGCAGCGACGGGACGCGGTGCACGCAGCGGCCGACGCGAGCGGCGAGGAGCAGGCCGAAGGCGCAGAACCCAAACGCCGCCGGCGGCGACGGGGCCGGCGGCGGTCCGCTCGCACCACAACCGATGCCGGGGGCACGGCCGAGGACACGGCGGAGGCCACCGCGGAGGCCGCGGACGACACGGCGTCGCCGGCCGGGACGCCCGAGCCCGCGAGCGAGAGCGAGTCGCCGCCATCCGCGCAGCCGTCCGGCGAGCCGGATCCACCGAGCCAGTGAAGGCGGCGGTGCTCCAGCGCGTGCCACGCCGTCCGGTCGCACCCGCCCCGCCGCACCGGCGGCGGCGCGTTGCCGCCGCCCCGCCGGTGCCGATGCCGTGAGAATCGCCCTCATCGTTCAACGCTACGGCGCCGAGCTGGCGGTAGGACCCGAGCACCACTGCCGGCTTATCGCCGAGCACCTGTCGCAGCGGCACGAGGTCGACGTGCTGACCACCTGCGCCCGGGACAGCACGACCTGGGACAACGCGTACCCGGACGGACCGGACCGCGTGCGCGGCGTGACCGTGCGGCGATTCGCCAGTGCGCAGACCCGCGACCCCGGCGCATTCGAGGAGTACTCCGACTGGCTCTTCTCCAACTCCCACGGGGCGCAGGACGAGGAGAGCTGGCTGCGGCAGCAGGGACCGTGGTGCCCGGCGCTCATCGAGTACCTGGAGCAGTGTCACGAGTCGTACGACGCCCTGATTTTCTTCAGCTATCGGTACGCGCCCACGGTGCTCGGCCTGCGCGTCGACCCGCGGCGCAGCATCCTGGTGCCGACGGCGCACGACGAGCCGGCGATCGGTCTGGACATCTACCGGCCGGTGTTCTCCCTGCCGGCGGGACTCGCCTACGACACGGGTGTCGAACGCAGCTTCCTGCGCAACCGTTTCTCGATTGAGGCGCACACCGAGGAGATCGTGGGCTGCGGCGTCGAGGTGCCGCCGCATCTCGATGCGGAACGACTCGCGCCGGCAGAGGGTCGCGCGGAGACGAACGGCACGACCACGACGGAGGGCGGCGGCGACGGGCAGCCTCCGATTCGCGGTGCCGTCTTCAAACGCCGGCACCGGCTGTACGGACCGTTCGCGCTCTACGGCGAGCGTATCGAGCCCGGCAGGGGGTGCGAGGAGCTCATCGAGTACTTCGGCACCTATGCGGCGCAACAGGGTGAGGCAACGCTGGTCCTGATGGGCGTCAAGCTGATGCGCATTCCCGAGGAGCCGTTCATTCGATTCGCCGGCATGCTGACGGAGAGCGAGCGGCTCGAAGCGCTGGAGGCGGCGACGGTCGTCGTCGCGCCGTCACCCCGCGCGAGCCTGTCGCTGCCCACGCTCGAAGCGTTCGCCGTCGGGACGCCGGTCATCGCCAACGCCCGGAGCGACGTGCTGACGGACCACTGCCAACGGAGCAACGGGGGGTTGTACTACGTCGACCGCGCCGAGTTCGCCGAGTGCCTGCAACTGCTGGTCGGCAACGACGAGTTGCGGGCGGAAATGGGCCGCAACGGGCGGCGCTATGTCCGGGAGCACTACAGCTGGCCCGCCATCATGGACAAGTACGAGCGGTTGATTAAGGCCGTCGGACGCAGGAGCCGACGGCGAGCAGCCCCCCGCCGGCGACGCAAGTCGCGCGGGCAGTAGTCAACTGCCTGACGACAGCCGCTTGTCGATCAGGTTGGCGGCGACCGAATCCGGCACGTCGCGGGGGCGCGACTGCCGGGTGCCGGCAAGCGCCGACTCACCCTTCCGCTCCGCGGCTGCGCCGCGCTTCCCCCGCGCGCGGATGCCGTAGCGCTTGATCATCTCGTTGAGCGTGGTCGGCTTGATCTGCAGCAGCTCCGCCGCGCGCTTCTGGATGCCGCCGGCCGCGTCGAGCGAGCGGGTGATCAGCATCGTCTCCATCTCTTCGATCACCTTCCTGAACGGGATCCCGTCGGGCGGCATCTCGAAGCTGGGCAACTGGAACCGCCGCGGGGTTCGAATCGAATCCGGCATCAGGCTGGTGCCGATGGTCGTTCCGGATGTGAGCACGACGGCCCGCTCGATCACGTTCTCGAGCTCCCGAACGTTGCCCGGCCAGTCGTACTCCTCCAACAGCCGGAGCGCCTCCGGGGCGAGCTCGAGCCCGGGCTTCCGGTTCTCCTCGCCGTACTTGGCCAGGAAGTGCTGCGCGAGCAGCGGAATGTCCTCCCGGCGCTCGCGGAGGCCCGGAAGCTCGATGGTGATGACGTGGAGCCGGTAGTACAGGTCCTCCCGGAACTCCCCGCTGTCGACCAACTGCTTCAGGTCGACGTTCGTCGCGGCGATGATGCGGACGTCCACCTTGAGCGTGTCCACGCCCCCCAGGCGCATGAACTCGCGCTCCTGAATGACGCGCAGCAGCTTGGCCTGCGTCTCGAGCGGCACGGTCCCGATTTCGTCGAAGAAGATGCTTCCCCGATCCGCCAGCTCGAACAACCCCTTCTTCAGCGAGACCGCACCCGTGAACGCGCCCCTGACATGGCCGAACAGGTTCGACTCGAGGAGGTCGGGCGGCAGACTTCCGGAGTTCACGGTGATGAAGGGCCGGTCGCTGCGTGCGGAGTTCGCGTGGACCGCGCGGGCCACCAGCTCCTTCCCGGTTCCACTCTCGCCCTCAACCAGGATGGTCGTCCGGCTCGGCGCCGCCTGGGTGATGAGGTCGAAGACCCGCCGCATGCGCGGGCTGCGCCCAATCAGATCGCTGAGGCGATCGCTCTGCAGCCGCAGGCTCTGCCGCAGCGTCCGGTTCTCGGTGACGAGGCGCCGCTGGGCCACCGCGTTGCGCAGCACGACCAGCACGTCATCGTTCTTGAATGGCTTCTCGATGAAGTCGAACGCGCCCCGCTTGAACGCTTCGCGGGTGTTGGCGGCGGTTCCGAAGGCCGTGATCATGACGACGGGCAGGTCGGCGTCGATCCGCTGCAACTGCTCGAGCGTCTGGAGCCCGTCGATGCCCGGCATCATCACGTCGACGACAGCGGCGTCGAACGGATCCGACTTCGCCGCCTCGACCGCTTCCTCCCCCGAGCCCGCGAGGCGCACCCGACACCCCTGGCGGGCCAGCAGCGACTCGAGGATCTCGCGCATGATCTCTTCGTCGTCGACGACCAGGATCGATGCGTTGCGCAGCATGTCCGGATGGGACGATCAGCGCGCGGTGCCGGCCGCCCGCTCCCGCGCGGCCGCCGCCAGCGGCAGCCTCAGCTTGAACCGCGTGCCCCGATCGGGCTCGCTCTCGCACTCGATCACGCCGTGGTGCTCCTGCACGACCCCGTAGATCACCGACAGGCCGAGGCCCGTACCCTTGCCGGTCGCCTTCGTGGTGAAGAACGGATCGTAGATCCGGGAGAGCAGCTCGGGCGGAATCCCGGAGCCGGTGTCCGCCACGTCGACGACCGCCTTCTCGCCGTCGACACGCGTGCGGATGGTGAGCCATCCGCCGCCGGGCATGGCATCGCGCGCATTCAGGAAGAGATTCAGCAAGACCTGCTGCAACTTGAAGTCCACGCCCTGCACGACGAGCGGCGACATGACCAGCTCCCGCCGCACCTTGACGCTGCCGGCGGCGAGCTGGGGCTCGAGCAATGCCAGCACCTCGTTGACCACACCGTTGATGTCGACCGGGCCCGCCGCCTCCGACCGTCCCGGGCGCGCCAGGTTCAGCAGGCCGTTCACGATCTTCGCAGCGCGGAAGGTCTGCGTCTCGATCTTCTTCAACACGGGCGTCCGGGGATCGTCTGGGTCGGCTTCGTCGAGCAGCATCTGCGTGAAGCTCGAGATGCCGGTCAGCGGCGTGTTCACCTCGTGGGCCACGCCGGCGGCAAGCAGTCCGACCGACGCCATCTTCTCCGATATCTGCAGCTGCTCCTCGAGCTGGACGCGGCGGGTGATGTCCTCCACGATGACGATCATGCCGCTCGTCTCGCCGGCGGGGGTCAGCAGCGGAGCGGTCGCGAGGTTCACCAGCAGCCGGCGCGGATCGCCGGCATGCCTCGACAGCAGCGGCACCCGACGGCGAACGCCGGGGGTTTCGCCGCCGTCGGGCCGCAGCCGGTCGACCACGGGCGGATCGAAGAGGGTGTCGAGGGTGCGCCCGACGGCCGCCGACCGCGCGACGCCGTAGATGCGCTCGAGCTCCGCGTTCCACAGAATGACGCGTCCGGCCAGATCGACGGCCACGAGCCCATCGCTCAACGACTCGATGATGTTCTGGCTGAACTGATGCATCCGATCGAGCTCGGCCGCCTTCTGCCGCAACTGGCCGTACAGGCGGCCGTTCTCGAGCGCGGTCGCGACCTGACCCGCAACGGCGGCCAGCAGGGCCATGTCCTCGCTGCTCAGCGGCTCGCCGCCGCTCTTGCGGCCCAGCGCCATCACCGCAATCGTCGCTCCCTCGGCGATGCAGGGCGCGAAGTAGTAGAGCCCGTGCTCCCTCCAGAACGCGGCATCGTCCGCGGCCAGCCGCTGCGCGACCGCCGGGGCGTCGAGCGCCACGGTGCGGCACTCCTGCAGCAGCCCGGTGACGCCGGCGGCGGCGCCCAGCGGCGGCGGCGGCGTCTCGAAACCGGTCCACCGCACCGGACGAAAGGCGCCGTTGGACGGCCCGCCGCCGGCCGCACCCTGCAGCAGGACCATCCTGTCGACGACCAGCGTCTCGGCAACGCGCGTCACGAGCCGCTCGGCCAATCGGTCGAGGTCCAGATCGCTGTTGAGATCCCGCGCGAAGTCGACCAGCGCCCGGCGATAGTCGTATCTGTCACGGTAGTAGACGCGGTCGAGCATGGTTTCGATCGCGTCCTTGACCGGCTTGGCCAGCAGCACGACAACGAGGGTCGCCAGGAGCGCGATGACCGAGTTGTGCTGATCCGACTCGTCGAGAAAGACCGCCGTTGCAAGTCCCTCGAGGAGCAGATAGATCGCCGCCATCGCCGCGACCGCGCCCGCGTAGACGAGACCGCGCTTGACGATCACCTCGACGTCGCCGAGGCGGTAGCGGACGATGGCCGCCGCGAATGCCAGCGGGATCAGGACCAGCGTGACCGCCGTCAGGTGCAGCCAGTCGGAATCGAAGCCCAGCGCCCACGGCACGGCATAGCCCAGGGTGAACGGCAGGCCGCCCAGAACGGCCCCCGACACGACCCACCGCAACTGGAGCCGCGCGGTGACCGACGGCGCCTGCCGCAGGGCGCGGATCATGATGACGAGGCCGCCGACCGCGCAGGCCACGAGGTAGGCGATCTCCAGTTGCCAGATGCGCTCCACGGCGCCGGTGAACCGCGAGCCCGCGGCGGGCCCGGCGAGCACGGCAATCTCGGCCGCCGCGAGCGCGAGGGCCGGGAAGTAGACGGGAGCGAGCAACGACCTGCCCAGCCGGCGCCGTACGGAGCCCGGTGTACGCGCGGGAAAGACCAGCGCGAAGTGCATGAACAGCGGCGCGAGCAGCAGCATCGATACCGCGTCCGCCCAGTAGAACACCCAGTCGAGGCGATCCAGGCGTCCGCTGAACGAGAAGGCGAAGACGCCGAAGAACGCGACGGTCAGCCAGAAGAAGTGGAGCGTCGCCTGATCGTCCGGACGCCGCACGCGCACCGAGGTCCCGACGAGCAGCGTGAAGATGCCGATGGCTACGAGCACCAGGTACAGGCGGGGCCTGCCGTCCGGTAGGATTTCCAGCGAGAGCTCGTGCAACTCCTGGCGGCCCAGCCGGAGCACGGTGTAGGCACGTGTCGCCCCGTCGCCCGCGACATGCAGGATGTCGAGCAGTGCGGCCCGCGACTCGATCGGCACGCCGTCGACCGCGAGCAGGACGTCCCCCGGCGCGAGACCCGCACGGACCGCCGGAGAGCCTGGTGCGATTTCGGCCGCGACGAGTCCGGCCGGGCGCTCTGCCCACAGCACGCCGTCCTCGGCCTCCGTCCAGCCTGCCCGCAGCACGTTGGCCGCGGCCAGGCACAACAGAACGGCAACGACACCGACCGCCAGCAGCGCGCGGCTCCAACCGATCGAGCGCCGCCGACGATAGGCGTCCCGCCGAATCGACGGAAGGGAATCCGTCATGGGTCAGGTCCGGCTAGGCTCTTGCAAAGAACGTTCCGCGAAAACACCGCAATGTGATGAGATACACCCCGCTCAGGGGGCAGCCGGGATCGCCGCGACCAAATTGTTGAAGAGTCGATTCAATCGTTCGGATGAGCGGCCTTGCGGCCGGGTCTCGGTCAGAAGTGGACGACCAGTCCACCCACGAACTGCTTCGGGGGATTCACGACCAGCAGCTCGTCGTGGACGGATGCACCGACCGTCTGCTCGTGCAGCAGGTTGCGCACGTCGACGAGCACCTCCCAGTCACTGTCCCCGAACGGCGCGAAGGGCAGTGTCTGCTTGACTCGAAACGCGAAGCGGGTACCCAGCCCGGGAGCGACCGACGTGGCCGCGGACCGTGAGAACGCCGTGTTGACGCGCGCCAGGACGAAGACGCTGGTGGCTGTCTCGGGGATCTGCGTTTCGATCGACGTCGTCACGTCGTGGAACCTCTCCGTCCCCGCGCGCGCAACGTTCACGGCCCGCGGGAGAAGCCGGGCGCCGCGCCAGGGCTCCCACCGCGACCGTGTCACGCTGTACTCCACCGCCCCGCGCACACGGCCGGCCAACTCGTGGCTGAAGCTCACCCCCCACCCGGCCGCGTCGATACCGTGCGCGCTCGCCAGGTAGTAGTGGTCGGTCGCCGATGGCGCCGCGCCAGGCTCCACGCCGAACAGCGTGAGCGTCTGGTTGGCGACACGCTGCCGGAAACGCCGCACGCCGATGACGGATGTCGATCCCAGGTCGCGCTCGAGCGCCAGCTCCACGTGCCGCGTCCGCTGTGCCTGCAGGGGCTCGAAGGGCGACAGGGGCGCGAACGTCCGCTCCGGGGGCAGCCAGAACCCCGCGGCCGAAGGCCGGAACTCCTCGGCGCCGGGGGCCGACATGTTGCGGGCGACGGCGGCGCGCACGCGGGTCCGCGCGACCGGCTCGACGACCACCTCGGTATGCGGGCTGAACAGGCGTCCCTGCTCCAGATACCCGTAGTGCCCCAGCGCGGCGCCGTAGCCGACGGACACTCGCCGGGACAGTGTCCAGCGACCGTCGACCTCGACGCTGCCCACCTGACGGTTCGCGTAGAGATTGGCGGCGCTGCGCTCGACGGAGGTCAGGTCGAGATCCGCCTGGGGAGGACGCTGCTTGCTGTAGGACGCGCCGAGCGCGATCACGTGGTCGGCGGACAACTCGGCCAGGTACGAACCGGCGAGCACCCACGAGCCGCTGTCGCCCATCGTGACGGCGCCGCGCACGCCCCAACCGCTCTCACCCTCCGGCGCGCCCACGTCGACGTAGGCGACCTGCCCGGGCAGGTGGTTGGCCGACCACGTGCCGCCGGGGGCATCGATCTGCGTCCGGGCCAGCAACTGAAACTGGCCCGACAACGCAAAGCCTTGCAGCAGATCGCTCGAGGGGCGCCCGGACAGCGCGCCGCGATCCGCCGCGCGCGGCCAGTCGCCGCCGGCCGGCGGCGGGACCGGCACCGGGAGCGACACGTCCTTCAGCACGCTGCGCCGGGCGCGGCGCAGCCGCCAAGCCTTCTCCGTATGCGCGTGGGGTGCGGGCGACAGACGGTCCGGGGGCTCGGGAGGCTCGGGCTCGACCGCATCCGGCTGTGCGGCCTCCGCATCCGCGGGGAGCCAGTCCGAGCCGGAGGCGGCGCCCAACCCCGACGTCACGCCCGCGGCCAGCACCGTGGAGGCCCCGCCGCCCGCGGGCACCACCCGCCGCAGGCGCATCGAATGCAGCGTGGACAGACCGGGGTTGATCTCGACGATGTGACGACCGGCGCTCGTGAAGCCGGACGCATGGGCGCGCAACAGGTACAGGCCGGGATGCAGGTTGCTGAACTCGAACCGCCCGGCGGCGTCGCACGTTGCGACGGTCGTCCCGGTCGGACCGGAAGCGGTCACGAGCAGCGTCTCGAACGACGCCTCAGCATCGCTCGTCACGGTGCCCAGGAGACGCCCCGTATCCGGCTCCTCCGCCAGCGCGGCGGTGGACGCCAGACCGACGACGAACAAGCCGGCCACAAGACGGAATACGCGCATCGCACTCCCGGCTGTAGTACCTCGAACGCGTCGATCTAGGTTTCGCGAACGGTGAAGTTCACGTTCCGGGTCACGCTGGACCCGGCCTCGTTGTCAGTGATGATCACCTCCAGGCGGTAGTCGCCGGCCGGAAACAGCCGGAGCGGGATCGACTGCCCGGCCACGACCTGGTGACCGGCCGCCACACTGAACCCCGGCGGCAGCGTCTGGGAATTGAACTCCTGCGGGGTCGTCTTGTTGAAGAATTCCTCCCCGTCCGCGGTGACCGTGTGGAAGTTGAATTCGACCGTCACGCTGGGCATGTCGTTGGACAGCCGGGGGTTGTACACCATCATGAGCAGCGACAGCTCTTCCTGCTTGCCGAAGCTCTCGCCGTGCTTCGGAATGATGCGCAGGGGACCGAACGTATAGGGCTGCTCGATCTGCTCCTGCGGCGACAACGGCGCCGAGAGCTGCTCGATCTGCCCGACGAACACCGTGCTCGTCTGGAGGTCGGAGGTCCAGAGGTCGGGGACCGCGACGGGTGCCTTGAAGACCATGAGCGGCCTCGCCTCGCGGTCGTCATCGTCCGCATCCTCGCCGAGGCTGTCGCGTACCGCCAGGTACACGTCGTAGTTGCCGCCGGGGGCCGAGAAGGCGCGGCTGAGACGGATCGGCTGGTCGTCCTCGCGGTCGACCTCGACGAAGTAGGCGTCCTCGAAGACCGCATCGCGATCGTCGGCCTCCTCCGACTCGGCCAGCCCCGGGTCGTCGACGTACAGGTAGACCACCACGGTCTCGGAATCGATCTGCCCCGGGTCGACCGCCAGCGTGAACGGCACGTACGTATTGCCGTCGGTCCCCTTCACGAAGCTGGGCATCAGCTCGAGAGGATCCTCGGCCGCCGCGTCACCTTCCAGCGCGTCGCCGACGGCCTCGACGAGCGCCTGGAGCTCCTCGCGCTCCCAGTCCTCCAGCTCCCGCGCGGCGTCGTCCTGGCCAGCGGCCGGCGCGGCGAACAGGAACGCGGCCAGCGTGACGCACGCGGCAGCCGCCACATAACGAAAAGAGCTCTCATGCATGGGGAATGGTCTCCTCAACCCGGTGGACAGTGTGTCGACCGGACGATCATAGGCGACCCCACGGGTCAAGTCAACCAGGGAGACCACAGGCCAACCTATTGAAAACAATGACTTTGTAGCAGTCTCGCCGTCTCGCGTCATGGTATCATCGTGCCTGTCCTCGCCCGATGCCGCAGATGCCACCCCCACCCCTCGTGCTGGTCGTGCTCGACGGCTGGGGCCTGTGCGCGAGCCCGGACCACAACGCGATTGCGCAGGCGCGAACGCCGACGTACCGGGAGCTCGTCGAGCGGTATCCGCACGCGGCGCTGGTCGCAAGCGGCGAGGCCGTGGGACTGCCGGCCGGGCAGATGGGCAACTCCGAGGTCGGACACATGAACCTCGGTGCCGGGCGGGTCGTCTACCAGGACCTGACGCGCATCGACCTCAGCATTCGCGGCGGGCAGCTCCTCGACAACCAGGTGCTGACGGCCGCGCTCGATCGCTGTGCCGGCGACCGCCAGGCGCTCCACTTCATTGGTCTCGTCTCCGACGGCGGCGTGCACAGCCATCAGCGCCACCTCGACGCACTGATCGACATGGCCGCCCGGCGCGGTATAGCGCGGGTGTTCGTGCACGTCGTTACCGACGGCCGCGACACACCGCCGACCGGCGGGGCGCAGTATCTCGCCGCGCTGGAACGGACGCTGTCGAACGCCGGCGCCGGCCGCATCGCGACGGTGTGCGGGCGCTACCACGCCATGGATCGAGACAGGCGCTGGGATCGCACGCAGCGGGCCTACGATGCCCTGACCTGCGGCGTCGGACGGACCGCCCGCGAGGCCCGGACGCTGATCGACGAGTCGTACGCCGCCGGCGTGACCGACGAGTTCGTCGAGCCGGGCGTCGTGATCGACGCGGCCGGCCAGCCGGTGGGCTCGCTGGCGGACGGCGACTCGGTGGTGCTCTTCAACTTCCGGGCGGACCGCGTGCGCCAACTCACGCGCGCGCTGGCGCACGGCGACTTCGACGGGTTCGAGCGCAGGGCTCGCCCGCAGGTTCACTGCACGACGATGACCGAGTACGACGCCACGTTCGACCTGCCGGTGGCGTTCCCCCCGGCCGCGTTGTCGGAGAGTCTGGCGGACGTCCTGGCCGACCGGGGAGTGAACAATCTGCGGCTCGCCGAGACCGAGAAGTACGCCCACGTCACGTACTTCTTCAACTGCGGCGAAGAGCGCCCGTACCAGGGCGAGGACCGGATCCTCGTGCCCTCGCCGAAGGTGCCGACCTACGACCTGCAACCGGAGATGAGCGCCGCCGGGATCACGGCGCAGCTCGTCGCCGACGTCGAAGCGGCGCGCCATCGCGTCATCATCTGCAACTTCGCCAACGCCGACATGGTCGGTCACACGGGCAAGCTCGACGCGGCGGTGGCCGCCGTGTCGACGCTGGACCGGTGCCTGCTGAAGATCGTCGAGACCGTGGAGCGGGCCGGCGGCATTGTCATCATCACCGCCGATCACGGCAACGCGGAACAGATGTGGGACGCCGACCGCGGCGAGCCGCACACGGCGCACACGAACAACCGGGTCCCCGTCGTGCTCGTGCAGCGGGAGGTGCGCGGCCGCGGCCACGCGCTGCGCGACGGCTCGCTGCGAGATGTCGCGCCGACGATGCTCGCCATCCTGGGAATTGCGCCGCCGGCCGCGATGACCGGCGCCGACCTCAGGACCTGGGAACGCTAGGAGCCGGCGCCGTAGCCCAGAGCAGAGCAAGGCGCGCACAGCGCGCCACGGCGGAAGCGGCGCGGGGCGATGGGGTCCCCGCAAGCGAACGCCGGGGGTCCGGGGCGCAGCCCCGTCTGATTGAAGCCCGCCGGGGGCTCGGGGCGCAGCCCCTCGGATCGAAGCCCGCCGGCTACTCGACCTGCTGCCCCATCTCGTCAGCGGCGATCCGGAGTGAGCGCAGGAAGCGCCGGTCGTTGGCCGTAGTCTCGGCCTGCTGCCGCGGGGGCTCCCCTGTCGCGGGCGGCTCGACCTTCGCGAGCGCTTGCGAGCTGCCCCGGCTTCCAAAGCCGACGACCGCCTCGAGCGAGACCTGCATCTCGTATCCCGCGGCGCGGGCCTTCTCCCAGCACGCTTCGACCTTCGGGTCTTCCTCGACGGCCGCACCGATGGCGTCGGCCAGCTCACGCGCCAGCTGACTCATGACGTTGTCCATGCCAGAGACCTCCTGACGCCGCCGGGCCGGGAAACCGGGGCGAACGGGCGCCCGCGCTGATACCTTCGAGAGTCGACGTGCACTTCGGGTGAGAGCGGCAACATCAGGCGGGAAACTTGACAGAAGAATGCTCTGCAATTCTAAGCAAGTGATCGGACACTTGTCAAGGCTGTACAATCCCCAGCGCCATGTCATCCCCCAGCGCCATGTCATCGGTCACCTATTCCAGCGGCGACCTGCCCGGGTGGGACGCCGAAGCCGAGCTCGGCGCCCCGGGCGCGTACCCGTATACCCGGGGGATCCATCCCTCGATGTATCGCGGCAGGCTCTGGACCATGCGGCAGTACGCCGGGTTCGGCACGGCCGCGGACTCCAATCGCCGCTACCGCTATCTGCTCGATCAGGGCGTCAGCGGCCTGAGCGTAGCGTTCGACCTGCCGACGCAGATCGGCTACGACTCCGACCACCGGCTCGCGGCGGGCGAGATCGGACGCGTCGGCGTGGCGATCGACTCGCTCGAGGACATGGCGGAGCTGTTCAGCGGGATTCCGCTCGACCGCGTTTCCACGTCGATGACCATCAACGCGACCGCCATCATCCTGCTGGCGCTCTACGTGGCGGTGGCGAAGCGGCAGGGGGTCGAGCCCCGCAGGCTGGCCGGCACCGTGCAGAACGACATCCTCAAGGAGTACGCGGCCCGCGGTACGTACATCTTTCCTCCACGACCCTCCCTCCGCGTCGCGATCGACATGTTCGCGTACTGCGACGCGGAGCTGCCCGGCTGGCACCCCATCTCCATCAGCGGGTACCACATTCGCGAGGCCGGGTCGACGGCCGCACAGGAGGTCGCGTTCACCTTCGCCCACGCAATCGTGTACGTCGGCGCGGCGATCGACGCCGGCCTGAACGTCGATTCGTTCGGGCGCCGACTGTCGTTCTTCTTCAATGCCCACAACAACTTCCTCGAGGAGATCGCGAAGTTCCGCGCCGCGCGGCGGCTGTGGGCCCGGATCATGCGCGAGCGCTTCGGAGCGGCCGAGCCGCGCGCGCAACAGCTGCGCTTTCACGTCCAGACGGCGGGCAGCACCCTGACGGCGCAGCAGCCCGACAACAACATCGTGCGCGTCGCGCTGCAGGCGCTGGCGGCCGTGCTCGGGGGAACGCAGTCGCTGCACTGCAACAGCCGGGACGAGGCGCTCGGTCTTCCGACGGAGGAAGCGGCCCGGCTCGCCCTGCGCACGCAGCAGATCATCGCCGCCGAGACGGGCGTCGCCCAGACCGTCGATCCGGTGGGCGGCGCCTGGGCCATCGAGCAGCTCACGGACCGTGTCGAGCGCGAGGCGGCGGCCCTGCTCGACCGCATCGACAAGCTGGGGGGCGGCCTGACGGCGATCGAGACGGGGTTCATGCAGCGGGAGATCCAGGAGTCGGCTTACCGCGCACAGCAGGCGGTCGACTCCGAAGCTTCGACGGTCGTCGGCGTCAATCGGTACGGTGCCGACGAGCCGACACCGATCGAGGCGTTGCGCATCGACCCGAACCTGGAGGTCGAGCAGATCGAGCGCCTGCGCGCGGTGCGGGCGTCACGCGACGACGCGCGGTGCCGGGCCGCGCTCGGGCGGGTGGACCGGGCGGCCCGCGAGCAAACGAATCTCGTCCCCCCGATCATCGAGGCCGTCGAGGCGCACGCCACGGTCGGCGAGATCGCCGACACCCTCCGCAGCGTATTCGGAGAGCACCAGGAAGGCGACTAGCTTCAAACGGGGCTGCGCCCCGAACCCCCGGCGTCCGCTTGCGGGGACCCCTGCGCCCCGCGCCGCTCCCGCCGAGGCGCGCTGTGCGCGCCTTGCCGAGTCTGCGCCGGCTGGGAGCCCGCGGCACCGGCCGGCGCCGGTTGGTCGTGCTCCACCTGCCCGTCCCGAAGCTGGACGACGCGGTCGGCGTGCGCCGCGACGCCGGCCTCGTGGGTGACCAGCAGCACCGTGTTCCCGGCGGCGTGGAGCACCTGAAACAGGCCGATGATCTCCTCGCCGGTGCGGCTGTCGAGGTTCCCGGTCGGCTCGTCGGCCAGCACGAGCGACGGCGAGTTGACCAGCGCCCGCGCAATCGCCACCCGCTGGCGCTGCCCGCCGGACAGCTCGTTGGGCCGGTGCTGCAGCCGGTCCTCGAGCTCCACCATCTGCAACGCCGCCATTGCCCGGCGCTCGCGCTCCTGGCGCCGCAGGCCCGCATACACCAGCGGCAGCTCCACGTTCTGCAGGGCCGTCGCGCGGGGCAGCAGGTTGAAGGTCTGAAAGACGAATCCGATCTCCTCGTTGCGGATGCGCGCCAGCTCGTCGTCGTTCATCCGATCGACGTTCCTGCCGTTGAGGCTGTAGGTGCCGCGGGTCGGCGTGTCCAGGCAGCCGACGAGATTCATCAGCGTCGACTTTCCGGAGCCCGATGGCCCCATGATCGCCACGTACTCGCCGCGCCCGATCGCGATCGACACACCCCGCAGCGCGTGGATGCGCTCCCCGCCCATGACGTAGGTCTTCCACAGATCGACGGTCTCGATCAGCGCCATGAATGCTTTGCTAGTCGTAGTACTCCAGGCCGAGATGGGTGATGAGCTCCTCGCCGCGCAGATACCGCAACGTGTTCTTGAGCTTCATCAGCTGGATGAACAGGTCGTGCTCCGGATAGATGTCGCGGGCGTGGATGGGGCTTTTGAAATAGAAGGACAGCCACTCCTGGATGCCGGTCAGCCCGGCCCGCTTGGCGAGGTCCAGGAACAGGACGAGGTCGAGCACGATAGGGGCGGCGAGCACGCTGTCCCGGCACAGGAAATTGATCTTCAACTGCATCGGATACCCGAGCCATCCCACCAGGTCGATGTTGTCCCAACCCTCCTTGTTGTCGCCCCGCGGCGGATAGTAGTTGATCCGCACGACGTGATGGAGGTCGTCGTACAACGTCGGGTACAGATCGGGTTGCAAGATGTAGTCCAGAACCGACTTCTTGCTCTCCTCCTTCGTCTTGAACGATTCCGGATCGTCGAGGACCTCGCCGTCGCGATTCCCGAGGATGTTGGTCGAGTACCAGCCGGACACCCCCAGCAGGCGCGCCTTGAGGCCGGGTGCGACGATCGTCTTGATCAGGGTCTGCCCCGTCTTGAGATCCTTCCCCGCCAGCGGCGCACCGGTCTCCGCGGCCAGCCCGGTCAGCGCGGGCACGTCGGCGCTGAGATTGGGCGCCGCGTTGGCGTACGGAATGCCTTCCCGGATTGCCGCGTAGGCGTAGATCATGCTCGAGGGAATGGCCGGATCGGACCGCTCCAGCCCCGCCTCGAAGGCGGCCAGCGACTGATGGAGCGGCGCTTCCTCCATGTAGACCTCGGTGCTGCCGCACCACACGAGGACGAGCCGATCGAGTCTATTGGTCTCCTTGAACCGGCGGATGTCGTCGATTACCTGCTCGGCCAGGTCGCGCTTGCTGGCCCCGCGCTTGATGTGCGGGCCGCTCAGTCGCTTCACGTACTGCCGCTCGAAGACGGCCGGCCACGGCCGAATCGCTTCGAGCTCGGGCCGAACCTGTTCGAGCAGCGCCGCGTCCAGCACGCCGGCGGTGCGCGCCGCCTCGTAGCAGTCGTCCTCGAAGATGTCCCACGCGCCGAACACCAGATCGTCGAGCGCAGCCAGCGGCACGAAGTCGCGAATCAGCGGCGAACGTCCCTCGGTGCGTTTGCCGAGCCGCACGGTCCCCATCTGCGATAGCGAGCCGATAGGCGACGCCAGGTTCTTGCGCACGGCGTGGACTCCCGCGATGAACGTCGTGCTGACAGCGCCCAATCCGACGAGCAGCACACCGAGACGACCGGTGGGAGCCTCGATTTCCTGCGGATTTTTCACGGGGAGAGCATATATCATGTGCCTCGTTCGCAAGGGTGAGCCGGCGGGTGCGCCACGACCGGCATCCTGCGCATCGACCATGCCCCTGTTCAAGCTGAAGAAGAGCGGCGGTCCCCGCGATCTCGAGGTCTCGATGGCCGGGTTGAGGCTCGGCTCGCGGGTGCTGCAGATCGCCGGCGAGGGCGAGCTGATCGCCGCCATGGCCGCGGCGGTCGGACTCAGCGGTCGAGCCTGCGCGCTGGTGCGGGGTCGCGACGACGTCGAAGCCTTCGAGCGGGCGGCAGCCCAGGCCGGGGTGCTGATCGAGATCGAGGTCGCTCCCTCCACCGCGCTGCCGTACGAGCCGGACTCGTTCGACCTGGTGACCATCAAGGACGTGCTCAGCGCGATGCGGCCGAACGAGCGGGTCCTGTCGCTTCAGGAGGCCGGCCGCGTGCTGCGCGTCGGCGGGCGCTGCCTGGTGATTGAACGGTCGCTGCGCGGCGGTCTCGGCGCGCTGTTCTCGCGCCAGACCTTCGATCGCCAGTACGCCGCCGGCGGAGCCGTGACCGCACTCAGGGCGGAAGGGTTCCGGGGCGTCCGCGTGCTGTCCAACCGCGACGGGCTCCGCTTTACCGAGGGGACGAAGCCGGCAGAGGGGACCGGCCCCTGACGGCCGCGCGCACCGGCGGCGCCCATGCCGAGTGATGCCATCTCGGGTCCGCGGTCGGGCCGCGGCCGTCTCTACCTCATCGACGGCAGTTCCCAGCTCTACCGCGCCTATCACGCCATCCGCGAGCTGAGCGGCCCGGACGGCCGGCCGACGAACGCCGTGTACGGCTTCGTCAACATGCTCAGGAAGCTCGTAGCGGACCACGATCCCGATCTTGTCGCCGCCGCCTTCGACACCCGGGGACCGACGTTCCGGACCGGTCTCGATGCCGAGTACAAGGCCAACCGTCCCTCGATGCCGGACGACCTCGCCACGCAGGTACCCGCCGTGCACGAGGCGTGCGAGGCGCTCGGGGTGCCGATTCTGACCCACGACGAGTTCGAGGCGGACGACGTCATCGGCACGCTGGCCGAGCAGGCCAGGGCCGACGGCTACGACGTCGCGATCGTCACCGGCGACAAGGACTTCTACCAGCTCGTCCGCGACGGCATCCGGGTGTTCAATCCGCGCGACGAGGGCGCCTGGCTCGACGCCGACGGGGTGCGGGCGAAGTTCGGCGTCGCGCCGGGCAAGGTGGTCGACGTGCTGGCGCTCATGGGCGACGCCGTCGACAACGTCAAAGGGGTGCCCGGCATCGGCGAGAAGGGCGCGCGCGAGCTGATCGAGGCGCACGGCTCGCTCGATGCGCTGCTGGCGGATCCGGCGCAGGTCGCACGCAAGCGGCAGCGCACCGCCCTCGAACAGCACGCCGACGAGGCGCGGCTCAGCCGCGAGCTGGTGCGCATCCGGACCGACGTGCCGGTGGCGTTCGACGCCGCGGCGTTCCGCTACCGCGGTCCGGACGCCGGGCGCTGCTTCGAGCTGTTCACGGCGCTCGGGTTCCGCACCCTGACCCCGGAGTACGCGCCGACCGTCGACACGGTCGAGACCGACTACGGCATCGTCCGCACGATAGCGGAGATCGAGACACTGGCGAACGACGCGCGGGCAGCCGGGCAATGCAGCCTGTACGTCCTGGCGGACGATGTCCGGCCGCGGCAGGGATCGCTGGTCGGCGTGGCGGTGTCGACCGCGCCCGGCCGCGGCCGCTACGTTCCGCTCGGCCACGCGGCCCTCGGCGCGGAGGCCAACCTGGACGTCCCGGCGACGCTCGCGGCCCTGCAGCCGATGCTGGGCGATCCCGCCGTGCGGAAGATTGGTCACGACCTGAAGGGCAGCGTCATGGTCCTGGCCCACCACGGCGTGCCGCTCGCCGGTCTCGACGTCGACACGATGATCGGCGGCTACCTGCTCGACGCCACGCGCCCGCCCCACCGCATCGAGGATCTCGCGCTCGAGCACCTCGGCTACAAGGCGCTGGCAGAGGACGAGCTGCGGGGCCGCGGCGCCAAGGCGCTCAAGTTCGGCGATCTCCCGGCCGACGCGGTTGTCAGATACTGCAACGAGCGGAGCGACCTCGCCCTCAAGCTGGCCGCTCCGCTGCGCGATCGGCTCGCAGACGAAGCGCTGGAACCGCTCTACCGCGAGCTGGAGCTGCCGCTCATCCCGGTGCTCGCCTCGATTGAACAGGCGGGCGTTCGCGTCGACACGGATGCGCTGGGCGGCATGTCGGCGCGGCTCGAGGCGGAGCTCGCGGCGCTGCAGCGCGACATCCACGAGCTGGCCGGCGTCGAGTTCAACATCAACTCGCCGAAGCAGCTCTCGGAGGTGCTGTTCGAGAAGCTGCAGCTGCCGTCATCCCGGCGCACCGGCAAGACGCGCGTGGCGTCGACCTCGGTCGCCGTGCTCGAGGAACTGGCGGCGGCGCACGAGCTGCCACGGAAAGTGCTCGACTGGCGCAGCCTCCAGAAGCTCAAGGGCACGTACGTCGACGCGCTGCCGCAGCTCGTCAACCCTGAGACCGGCCGGGTGCACACCTCGTTCAACCAGGCCGTTGCGGCGACAGGCCGGCTCAGCAGCAGCGATCCCAACCTCCAGAACATCCCGATTCGGACGGAGCTCGGGCGGCAGATCCGCGGCGCCTTCGTCGCCCCGCCGGGCACCGTGCTCATCTCGGCGGACTACTCGCAGATCGAGTTGCGCGTGCTGGCGCACCTGTCGGGCGACGACAGCCTGATCGCCGCGTTCCGGCGCGGCGACGACATCCACGACCAGACGGCGCTCAAGGTCTTCGGCCCGGCCAGCGATCTCGACCCGCACGAGCTCCGGCGGCGCGCCAAGATCATCAACTACGCGCTGCTGTACGGAAAGACGGCGTTCACGCTCGCCCGGGACATCGGCGTCAGCCAGCCGGCGGCCCAGGCGTTCATCGACGCCTACTTCGACGGGTTCCCCGGCGTCCGCGGCTACATCGACGCCACGATCGCCCGGGCCCGCGAGTCCGGCAGCGTCAGCACCATGCTCGGCCGTCGCCGCCGCGTCCCGGAACTGACCAGCCGCAACGGCCAGGTGCGCGCCGCGGCCGAGCGGGTCACCGTCAACCTGCCCATCCAGGGCAGCGCGGCCGACATCCTCAAGCGCGCCATGATCGACATCCATGCCAGCCTGCCCACGGCAGCCCGGATGATCCTGACCGTCCACGACGAGCTGCTGTTCGAGGTCCCGGAGGCCATGGCCGACACCGTCGCGGCCCACGTCCGGGACCGCATGGAGCACGCGCTGCCGCTCGCCGTGCCGTTGACCGTGGACGTCGGCATCGGCAGCAGCTGGAAGCAGGCGAAGGGGTGAGGCCGCCCGCGCCTGCCGTATAATTCCGCCATTGGTTGAACCGCTTGTCGTTGCTCGCGCCGACCACACGATCTCACGCCGCCAGATCGATCCCGACGCGCTGAAGGTCCTGTACCGCCTGCGCAAGTTCGACCACGTCGCCTATCTGGTGGGCGGCGGCGTGCGCGACCTCCTGCTGGATCGGCATCCGAAGGACTTCGATATCGGCACCTCGGCGCACCCGTACGAGATCAAGCGGATCTTCCGCAACTGCTGGATCATCGGGCGGCGCTTCCGTCTGGCCCACGTGAAGTTCGGGGCGAAGACGATCGAGGTCGCGACGTTCCGGCGCCCGGCGCCCGCGCCGGATCCCGCAACGGAGGCCGTGGCGGACGAGGCCGCCGAGCAGGCCGCCCCCGCCGCCCCGGGCAGGCGCCGCCCGATCCGGCGCGACAACACGTTCGGCACCGCCGAGGAAGACGCGTTCCGGCGGGATTTCACCATCAACGCGCTGTTCTACGACATCGCCACGTTTGCAGTGATCGACTACGTCGGCGGCCTGGCGGATCTGCGGGACGGCGTGATCCGCTCGATCGGCGATCCGCACGAGCGGTTCGTGGAGGATCCGGTCCGGATGGTCCGCGCGGTCTCGTTCGCGGCCCGCCTCGGCTTCCGCCTCGATCCGGCGGTGCGGCGGGCCATCGCTCGCCACAACGGAGAGATCGCCAACGCCTCGCCGGCCAGGATGACCGAGGAGCTGTACAAGATCCTCCGCAGCGGCGTCGCCGCCCGCACGTACCGGTCGCTCCTGGAGCTGGGGCTCCTGAGCCGGATCGCGCCCGAGGTCGCGCGCGCCGCGTCGCAGGCGCTGTGGAAGTCGCTCGAGGCCCTCGACGCGTATCGGACCCGCTTCAAGTCCGCGCCGGGCAGCCTCACCAACGCGGTGCTGCTGGGGAGTCTGGCGACGCCCGTGCAGCCGCTCGACCTGACGCCGCGCAGGCGGGGCGACGCAGGCGGGGCGAACGGGGGCCTCGCGCTCGGCCGGCTGCCGGTTGCCCGGCGCGACGTCGAGCGCTTGCGCCAGCTGCTCGTGCTGCAGCCGCGGCTGGTCGATCCCGCGCTGACGCTACGCGCCCAGCGGGCCGTCCTGCATCGCGGCGCGTTCGACGACGCCATGACGTGGCTGGAGATCCACGGCGGTGACGCGGACGCGCACAGCCGCTGGCGCCGTCTGGCCGGGGGAGGGGCGCCGGCCGGCCGGCGGCGGCGCCGACGGCCGCGCAGGCGGGCGCGCTCAGCTGCCCAGCAACGCCTGCGTGACCTTGACGAACGACATGACGATGCCGGCGGCGGTCAGGACGATCAACACGAGTGAGGCGATCAGCATCGCCGAACTCTCCCGCTGCTCGTCGATGAAGCCCATGAGGTGAGCTGCGATCCAGCCGCCCGCGAACCCCGCCCCGTGCGCCCAGTTGTTGACTCCCCGCATGATGAAGCCGAAGACGAACAGCAGGATCGCCCACTGCCACAACTGGGTCTCCATCGCGCTGCCGCCGCGTTTCCGCCCGTAGACGATCAGCGCGGCCAGCAGCCCGAAGATGCCTCCCGACGCGCCGATGGTGGGGCTGGCGAACGCCACCGGGTTGGTCATCGACGTCATCACGTTCGAGACGAGGAACCCGGCGGCGCCGGCGACGTTGAACAGTACGAATGCGCGGGCCGGGCCGTACACGTCGGCGGCGGCAGGCCCCAGGTTGCGGATCCACATCATGTTGAACAGGATGTGCAGCACGCCGCCGTGGAGGTAGTTGGCCGTCAGCAGCGTCCACCACCACCCCTGCTCCCAGGCCACGCCGCCCGTCATCCCGAGCTGGTACAGGGCCCGGCTGCCAGGTGACAGCAAGGAGAACAGGCCGCGGCCGGCGAAGATGGCGTCGGGCTCGAGCAGGAGCGCGACGGCGTACAGCGTGACGCACGTCACGAGGATCAGCGAGACGAGGTCCAGACGCTGGCCGACGACGTTGCGGATGACCG
Organism: Vicinamibacterales bacterium; assembly: GCA_965222265.1. Taxonomy (GTDB): domain Bacteria; phylum Acidobacteriota; class Vicinamibacteria; order Vicinamibacterales; family UBA8438; genus JAAXGX01. The sequence continues at coordinate 58,271 of CBDCTP010000003.1, read as the reverse complement.
GCCCCCAGCCGAACAGTCCCGGCCGCCAGGCGCCGCAGTACGGGCAGCGCGGCTCGTTGATGCCGACCAGCTTGCCGCAGTCGGCGCAGACGATCGACCCTTGCGCTTGCCGCACCGCCTACAGCGTACAGGGTCGGCAGGCGCCGGGCCAGCTTCAAGCAGACGGGGCTGCGCCCCGAACCCCCGGCGTCCGCTTGCGGGGACCCCTTCGCCCCGCGCCGCTCCCGCCGAGGCGCGCCGTGCGCGCCTTGCGCAGTCGGCGCCATTCTACGGCGCAGACTGCCGGCCGCGCGCGGCCGGCGACCTCCGCGGCCGGCGTGCGCCCACTCAGTCGGCGGGCAGCGCGAACGCGATGAGCCGCGGGCCGCCGACCGTGAGCGCGATGTACTGCCGGCCGTCGGCCATGTAGGTCATCGGCGTCCCGATCGCGCCGGAGGGGAGATCCACCGACGCGAGCTCCGTGCCGTCCGTCTTGTCGTAGGCGACCAGCCGCGGGCCGCCGTTCGCACCGCCGGCGGTCAGGCAGTAGATGAGCAGGGTCGAGGTCAGCAGCGGCCCGTTGATGGCGTTGTCCCCGCCGAGGGGCGGCAGGTCGAGATCGCGCAGGAGCGGGTGGTTGCGGTAGCGGTCGCCGTTGCCGGTCGGCACCCACCAGGCGTGCTCGCCGGTGTTGAGGTCGATGGCCGTCATGCGCGAGTAGGGCGGCTTGACGAGCGGCAGCCCCTGGGGCATCCGCGGCTCGCGACGGATGTTGCCGCCGCGCTCGAGGCGCTCCGCCTCCGGCGCGCCGTGGGTGTAGCGCACCGTCGCGCCGAGCGTCGGATCGGGTTGATAGAGGGAGACGACCGCCGTCTGGTTGCGGGACGGGACGTAGAGCATCCCGGTCTCGGGATCGACCGCGGCCCCGGACCAGCCGGCGGTGCCGCCCGGCGGCGGGCGCATGATGGTGCCGTGCGTGACGCCCTCGAGCGGCCGGTCGAGCGGTGTGAACAGCGGTCCCAGCCGGAAGCCCTCGACCGCGTCGAGCGCCATCTGGCGGATCGCCGGCGTGAAGTCGACCAGGTCCTCGACCGTCACGCCCTGGTAGTCGAACGGCGCCGGCCGGGTCGGGAACGGCTGCGTGGGCGACAGCACCTCGCCCGGCATGTTGGATCCCTGCGGGACGGGCCGTTCCTCGATCGGCCAGACGGGATCCCCCGTGACGCGATCGAAGACATAGACGAATCCCTGCTTGCTCACCTGCGCGATCGCCTTGATGGCACGGCCGTCGACCGTGATGTCCACCAGGTTGGGATGGGTCGCGAAGTCGTAGTCCCACAGCCCGTGGTGGACCGCCTGGAAGTGCCAGACCCGCTGCCCGGTCTCGACGTCGACCGCGATCAGCGTCTCCGAGAACAGGTTGTCCCCCGGCCGATCGATGCCGTAGTAGTCGTTGGTCGTCGTGCCGGTGGGGAGATACACGTGGCCGAGCTCGTTGTCGCCGGCCAGCATCGACCAGACGTTGGCGTTGCCCGAGTAACGCCACGACTCGTTCAGCCAGGTGTCGACGCCGAACTCGTCGGTGCCGTTGGGCACGGTGTGGAAGTCCCAGGCGTGCGCGCCGGTGCGAACGTCCCAGGCGCGGACCCAGCCGGGCACCGCCTCTTTCGTGATGCGACGGTCGGCGACCTGCGAGCCGTGGATCACCCGGTCGCGGACGACGATCGGCGGCGAGTGGATCCCGAACAGCATGGCGTTCAGGTAATCGCGTTCCGCGCGCTCCGCCCGTGGCAGGCCGGCCATCGCGTCGACCATGCCGTCGCCATCCGGGCCGAAGTCGGGACAGGGCCGGCCGGTCCGGGCGGCGACGCAGACCAGGCGGCCGTTGCCGGTGCCCCAGAAGATCCGCTCGTCGCCCACGCCGTCGGTCCAGTAGGCGACGCCCCGCTGCGTCCACGGGTTGCTCATCGTCGGCGTGCCTTCTTCGTACGCCTTGGGGTTGAAGACCCAGAGCGTTTCGCCGGTGGTCGCGTCGACCGCGACGCCCTGCGACAGGGGCGTGTTGAAGTAGAGGGTGCCGTCCACCATCAGCGGCGTCGCCTGCAGGCGCGACGCCAGCGGCCGGTGGCCGGTGCGGTAGAGGTCCGGCGTGTCCGCGACCAGGGCGTCGACAATGGTGTCGAGCGGCGCCGACCACTCGCCTCCCCCGCGTGTCGTCCGGCTGATGCGCTGGTCGACGGAGCGCCACTCCCACTCGATCTCGAGGTCCGCGAAGTTGCTCGCGTCGATCTGATCCAGCGGCGAGTACTTCTGCCCGCCGACGCTCCCGGCGTAGCTTCGCCACTCGCCGCCGGAGGTGTCGTAGGTCTGCCACGGCCCCGCCTGGTCGGTGGGCTGTGCGGCCGCTCCGCAAGCGAATAGCGCGAATGTCACGGCGAGTGAAAGCGACTGGCGCATGGCGCAACCTCCGTTCGTGCCGCGAAACCGGGTGCGGACGACCCGGAACGTCAGAATTCCGCCGCTGCGGGCAATCCTACACCCGTTTCCCGCCGATCATCCGTCTCCGGGTGGAAGGCTCGGGAGAACGCGCAGCCGAACGTCCGGGCCGACGGCACGCGGCGTGCGGCGCGCAACGCGCTGCGCCGGATCAACCGCGCGTCCGCTCGAACTCGGCCATGAACGAGGCCAGGGCGTCGACGGCCGCCTCGGGACAGGCGTTGTAGATCGACGCCCGCACGCCGCCGACCGACCGGTGTCCCCGCAGTCCGACCAGCCCGGCCTGCCCTGCTTCGTCGACGAAGCGCATCTCCAGCTCCGGCGTAGGCAGCCGGAACGTGACGTTCATCGACGAGCGGCTGTCGGGGGCGGCCGTACCCCGATAGAACGGCGTGCGGTCGATCGCCGCGTACAGGTTCCGGGCCTTGCGCTCGTTCCGCTGCTCCATCTCCGCGAGTCCGCCGTTGGCCAGCAGCCACCTGACGACCAGACCGACCATGTAGATGGCGAAGACCGGCGGGGTGTTGTGGCGTGACCCGGCGCCGATGTGGGTTGCGTAGCGCAGCATCGTCGGCACGCCGGACCGCGTCGGCGCGCGGCCAACGAGGTCGTCGCGGACGATCACGAGCGTGACGCCGGCCGGACCGAGATTCTTCTGGGCGCCGGCATACAACAGGCCGACCCGCTCGAACTCGAGCGGCCGGCTGAAGATGTCGGACGAGGCGTCCACCACGAGCGGCACCTCGCCGCTGTCCGGCAGCGTGCGCCACTGGGTGCCGCAGATCGTGTTGTTCGAAGCGAGGTGCAGGTACGCCGCCGAGTTCGCGAGGTCGAGCTCGCCGGCGGCCGGAATGCGGGCAAACCCTTCGCTCTCCGTCGAGCCGGCCACCCGCACCGTGCCGAACTGGCCCGCCTCCTCGTACGCCTTCCTCGACCAGACGCCCGTCAGGACGTAGTCGGCCGATCCCGCGGGCGGCAGCAGATTCAGCGGCACCATCGCGAACTGCTGGGTGGCGCCCCCCTGCAGGAACAGCACGTGGAAGTGCTCCGGCAGCCCGGCCGCGCGGCGGACGTCGGCGATCGCGCGCTCGAGAATCGCATCCACCGCCGCCGACCGATGGCTCACCTCCAGCACCGACATCCCGACCCCCGGCAGCGCCAGGAGGTCGCGCCGGACTTCCGCCAGCACCGTCTCGGGCAGGACGGCGGGGCCGGCATTGAAGTTGAATACCCGCTCGGCAGGCATGATCAGCGGTCCGTGGCACCTGCGCCCGGCATGTCAGATCGGATGCAGCAGAAAGCCGTCCCGCAGCTTGGGCTCGAACCAGGTCGACTTGGGCGGCATCATGCTGCCGGCGTCGGAGACGGCGAGCAGCTCGTCCGTGGTCACCGGCGCCAGGGAGAAGGCGACGGCGGCTTCGCCGCTGTCGACCAGCCGCTCGAGCGTTCCCGTCCCGCGCGCTCCGCCCACGAACGCAACGCGGGGATCGGTCCGGACATCCCCGACCTCGAGCAGCGGCGCGAGCAGCGCGTCCTGCAGCACCGCCACGTCGAGCCTCGCGGCGGGGTCGGCCGCCGGGCCTGCCGGCCGCGCGGCCGGCAGCTCGACGTGGTGCCACGTGCCTCCGCCCAGATAGACCGCGACGTGGCCGCGCGGGGGCTCGGCGGGTGCGTCCGCGCGTACCGTGAACCGCGCGCGCAACGCGTCCAGGAACTGTCCGGGCGCCTGCCCGGCCAGGTCGGTCACGGTGCGGTTGTACGCCTGAATCCGCGTCTCGGAATCAGGGAACGCGACCCCGAGGACGAAGCGCGCCCGGCCGGCGCCGTTCTCCGCGGCGGCGAGCTGGTCGCGGGCGCGGGCGGCACTCGCGATCCGATGGTGCCCGTCCGCGATGTAGAGCGCCGGTACGCCCGCGAAGCCCGCCTCGGCCGCGGCCTGATCCTCGGGACCCAACCTCCATACAGTGTGGCGCACCCCGTCCGCGGCCGGCGCGTCGAACAGCGGCGCGTCCCGCGCCGCCCGCCGCATGAGGGCGGTGAGCTCCGGCACGGCCCGGTAGGTGAGGAACACGATGCCGGTCTGCGCTCGCAGCGCGAGCATGTGCCGGGTCCGATCGTCCTCCTTGTCGGGCCGGGTGTTCTCGTGCCGCTTGATGGCGCCGCGGTCGTACTCGTCGAGCGAGTAGCACGCCGCGAGGCCGGTCTGCTCGTGGCCGTCCGACCGCAGCCGATACACATAGACGGACGGGGCCGCCTCCACCACGAGCGGCGCGTCACGCCTGAGCCGTTCCAGATTGCCGGCGGCGGCCCGGTAGACCGCCGCGTCGTGCGGATCGGTGTCCGGCGGCAGGTCGATCTCGGCGCGGGAGACGTGCAGGAAGCTCAACGGGTTGCCCGCGGCCAACGCCCGCGCCTCGCGGGTCGTCACGACGTCGTACGGCACGGCCGCGACGGCGGCGGCGGCACCCGGCTCGGGACGCAGGGCACGAAATGGGTGAATGACGGCCACGCGGTGGGCTAGTCAGCCGACAGGTTCGGCTTGCCGGCCTGGGCGCTCCCCGCCGACATTTGTTCAAGCAGACGGTCGCGAGTCTCGTGGTAGGCCGCCAGGTGCCGTTGCGGCACCGGGGTGCCGGGCGGCAGATTCCGGTGCTCGATCAGCGGATCCACGAACTTGCCGTTCCTGCTCATCCGGTAGTCGAGATGCGGACCGGTCGCCAGGCCGGTCGCGCCGACACGGCCGATCGTCTGTCCCTGGAAAACGCGCACACCGGGCCGCACACCGCGCGCGAATGCCGACAGGTGCAGATAGTACGTCTCGTAGCCGTTGGTGTGGCGCAGCCGCACCATGTTGCCCGATCCCCGGCTACGACCGGCCGACACCACCGTGCCGGTGGCCACGGCCACGACGGGCGTGCCGGTGGGCGCGCCGTAGTCCACGCCCAGGTGCGGGCGGTACGTCCCGAGAATCGGATGCAGGCGGCGGCGCGAGAAGCGGGACGTGACCCGCGGCTCGAACTTGAACGGCGAGCGCAGGAACTGCCGCTTGAGCGACCTGCCCCGTTCGTCGTAGTAGAGCGCCTCCGACTCGCCCGGGACCGTGAAGCGAAACGCCTGCACGCGGCGCCCGGTGTTGATGAACTCGACGGCCAGCACATTGCCGTAGTCGTCGAACTCGCCGTCGCGGAAGTACTTCTCCACGAGCGCGGAGAATTCGTCCCCCGGCTGCAGCTCCGTGTTGAAATCGATTTCGCCGCTGAGCACGGCGGCCAGCTCGATCGCGAGCAGCTCCTTCTCGCCCGCGCCATTGAGCGCCGACGCGAGCGACGTGTGCTGGCGGTTGATGAGCCCGCGCAGCGCCTGCTCGACGCGCTCCTTCACGTAGGGCACGAGCTTGGCGCGGAGGTCCCCGGAGGAAGCCGCCGCCTCGCGAACCTGCAGGAACCGATCCCTGTCCACCTCGTACTCGAAGCTGCGCAGCGCCCCGTCGGGGCCCAGCTCCAGGCGGTAGGCGTTGCCGACACGGAACCGCCGCGGGTCGAAGACCAGACGCACCGCCTCGATCACGCGCGCGGCCTCGTTGCGGTCGAGACCGTGGTCGTACAGGATGCTGGCCAGGGTCGCCCGGTTCGGGACGAGGCCCTCGATGCGGTCGGCCTCGGGCTCGGGCGGGGGCACCGGCCGGAGGAGGATGTCCTCCGTGCGGGCGGGCGCATCGTCAACGGCGGTGCTGGCGGGTGCTTCATCGACGCACGCAGCCGCCGCCAGGGTGACGCAGGACAGGAGCGCGAACCGCGAAAACGCCAGCCGAATCCGCATGCGAAGCGTGCAGTCTAGCACAATGGGCCCGTGTGCCGCTCCTCAGAGCCCGGGCGCGGCTGCGGCTCGCAGCTTGCGCAGCTTTTCCCGCACCTTCTCGGCGTGGCCGGCGGCGCGCACGGCGCGCCAGTGATGGGCGACCGTGCCCGCCCCGTCAATCAGCACCGTCGAGCGGATCACCCCCACCGTCGTCTTGCCGTACAGCTTCTTCTCACCCCAGGCGCCGTACTGCTGCATCACTGTCCGTTCCGGGTCGCACAGCAGGGTGACCTTCAGCGCGTGCTTCTCGATGAAGGCGCGGTGACGTGCGGGATCGTCCGGGCTGCAGCCCAGCACTACGGCGTCCAGCTCGCCGAAGCCGTCCGCACCGGCCGAAAACTCGCATGCCTCCTTCGTGCAGCCGGGCGTGTCGTCCCGCGGATAGAAGTAGAACACCACCCATTGCCCGGCGAACTGCGACAGGCGAACCGTTCGATCGTCCTGATCCTTGAGCGCGAAGGCCGGCGCCTTCTCTCCCACTGTAATCATGCGTTCTCTCCAGGTCTACAAGTCGATCCTGATCTGCTCCTCCCGGGCGGCGCGCGGCTCGACGCCGCCGACGACGGCCGCGCGGCCGTAGCCCAGCGCCCGCAGCTCGTGCAGGCAACCCTCCGCCCGCTCGGCCGGCAGGCTGGCCAGCAGGCCGCCGGCCGTCTGCGGGTCGAACAGGACAGGGTAGATGGACGTGGCGGCGGCGGCATCGGCGTTGACCACGGCGCTGCCCAGGCGCGCGTTGTGCGGATGCAGCGAGCTGAGCAACCCCTGGGCGACCGTCTCGCGGGCGCCGTCGAGCAAGGGCACCGCGGGGAGCGACAGGCGCACGTCCACGTCCGATGCACGGGCCATCTCGAGGAGATGACCGAGTAGCCCGAAGCCCGTCACGTCGGTGCACGCGGTCGCCCCGTGCGCACGGAGGCACTCGGCCGCGGTCCGGCTCGATTGCAGCATCGAGCGCACCGCACCGTCAATCCAGCGGCCCCTGGCCTTCAGCCGCATGTGCGCGGCGAACAGCGTCCCGGTGCCGAGCGGGGCGGTCAGGATGAGTCGGTTCCCGGGTTGCATCCCGCTCTTGCGCAGCACGCGCGCCGGATCGACGACCCCGCTCAGCGCCAGGCCCAGGGTGACGTCGTCTCCTTCCGTCGTGTGACCGCCGACGAGCGCCGTCTCCGCCTCGTTGAGCGCCTTCACCATGCCCCCGAGCAGATCGCGCAGCAGCGCTTCCATCTTGTCTTCCGGACCCAGCGGCACCGTAACGATAGCCAGCGCCGTCCGCGGTGCGGCACCCATCGCGTAGATGTCGCCCAGGCAGTGGTTGGCGGTGATCTGGCCGAAGAGGTACGGGTCGTCGACGAGCGCCCGGAAGGCGTCCACCGTCCGCACGGCGACCAGGCCGGGCGGGACGCGCTCGACCGAGGCGTCGTCGGGCGCGTCGAGGCCGGTCAGGACGTCGTCGCTCCGGAACGGGGTCAGCCGCGAGAGGACCCGGTCGAGCAGCGTGGCGCCCACCTTCGAGCCGCAGCCCGCGCACCGCATGGCGGCACCCGATAGCTCGCGGACGGCGGCCGGCGGCGCCAGACGCTCCAGATTCGGGTCGGGGGCCGCGCCGGGGGCCATCGCGGGCAGGCGGCTGAAGCGGGCCATGAAGCGCCGATCGATGCGGTCCTTCCACGTCCACACCCAGCGGCCCGCCAGGGCCCACGGCCCGCGCGATGCGACCGCGTACCGGTCGCCGGTGCTGATCAGGCTCAGGAACCGCCGTTGCGGCCTGAAGGGCCGCAGCGGCTCGCCGCGCACGGCGCGCCGCAGATTGGCATCGAGCGGCGGGCCCTGCCGCACCGCGAACACGCCGGCCTTTTCCCGTGGATGATTCACGACGGCCGCGATGTCGCCGGCGGCGAAGACGCCGGGATGCGACGTCGACTCCAGGGTGTCGGCCACCCGGATGAAGCCCCGCGCGTCGACGGCGAGCCCCGCCTCGCGCGGCCACGCCTGCGCGCCCGCCTCCGTGGCCCAGAGCACCTCGTCGACGGCGTGCTCCGATCCGTCCTGGACGACGACGGCGCCCGGCCGCACGGCCGCGATGCGCGCTCCCGCGTGGACATGCACGCCGCGAGCCCGCAGCACGCGCTCGAACCTGGCTCGAGCCCCCCGGTTGTGCGTGGGCAGGATGCGGTCGGCGGCGCTGAACAGATGGAAGGTGGGCACCGCGGCCGGGCGGCCGGCGGCGACCTGCATGCGCCGCAGGGCGTGTTGGGCGGCCAGGACGAGCTCTACGCCGGCCGCTCCCGCCCCGACCACCCCGACCTGCAGCGCGCGCGACGCCGCGCGCACCCGTGCGCGCAGCCGCTCCCACCGGTCGACCAGCGTGGCGATCGGCTTGATCGGCACCGCGTGAGCGGCCGCGCCGGCCGCGTTCAGGGCAGGGGAGGCGCCGATATCGATCGACAGCACGTCGTAGGGCACGGGCGGGCGGCTGCGGCACTGCACCGTCCGGCCGGCCAGGTCGAGGCCGACCGCCTCGTCGTGGTAGAGACGGGCGCCCGCGAAGCGGGCCAGCGGCCCGAGATCGATGTGGACATCGTCGAAGCCGTAGTGCCCGGCGATCAGTCCGGGCAGCATCCCCGAGTACGGCGTGTGAACTTCGCGCGCGATCACGGTCACGCGCAGCCCGGGGACCGGCTTCATGCCCAGCCGCCTGAGAACGATGACGTGGCTGTGCCCGCCCCCGATCAGCACGAGGTCCTTCAGCACGAGGGCGCGTGCGGCGTTCATGGGCCTCGCTCGCCTGCAACGCGGGCGAGCACTCGCGCGATGCCCGCCGCGAACGCATCCGGCGTGGGGAGCAGGCTCACGACGAGGAACGCCTCGCGGGGGAAGTCGAAGAAATAGCCGGGATGCACGAGGACGCGGTCGCGCTCGAGCAGCTCGAGCACGACCGTCTCCTCCGGCTCCGTGGCCGGGATCTGCAGCACAGCGTACCATCCCCCGTCCACGGCCGGCAGCCGGATCGCCGGGTGACGCTCGACGCGCCGCCGCAGCGCCGCGTAGTTGGCACGGACGCGCGTGACGATCTGGGCGGTCACGGCCGCGCCCTCCGCGAGCAGCGCGCCGGCCGCCAGCTGGACCGGCGCGGCCACCGACAGATAGGTATCACCGATCAGCTCCAGCCCGGCCAGCGCGCGCTCGACGGCCGGCGGCGGTCCGTCGGCCACGATCCATCCGAGCTTGAGCTGCGGCAGGCCGACCGCCTTGGACAGCCCGCCGAGGCTGAACGCGAGGACGTCCCGCGGCGGCCGGTCGAGCACGCTCGGGGCCGCTGCGGCGCCGTCCATCGCATACGCGCCGAAGACCTCGTCCACGACGAGCGCCAGATCGTGCTCGCGGCAGATCCGCGCAACCGCGTCGACCTCGCCCGCTGACACGAACGAGCCGGTGGGGTTGTTCGGATTCACCAGCAGGACGGCCCGGGCGCCCGGGGTCAGGGCTTCCCTGAGACTGCCCGGATCCAGCTCCCAGCGGCCGTGGTGCGCGAGTGCGTACGGCGCCGCGCGGACCCCCTCGAGCCGGGTCAGATGCTCGAAGAGCGGGTAGCTGGGGCGCGGCACCATCACCGCGTCGCCGGGGTCGCACAGGAGCTTGAACAGAAAGCCGTAGGCCTCGCTGGTGCTGGCGGTCAACGCCACGCGCTCCGGCGCCACCACCCGGCCAGGGCGGGTGAGATGCGCCGCCACGGCGGCGCGGGCCGCCGGCAGGCCGAGCGGCGCGGGACGATACACCTGGACCTCCCGCTCGGGTCCCCCGCGCAGCAGGCCGGGCGGGAACCGGAACCCGACGCGGGTCGGGTTCGATTCGGTCAGGTCGATGAGCTTCGCCCGCGCGGCCCGCAGGCGGCCGACGGCGCGGCCGATCCGGTTGGGTGAGAGATCCGCGGGAATCCGGGAGGAGAACATGGGTCGGACGCGGAGCGGCGCGGCCGCGTCGTGGGCCGCCCGGGGCGGCGGCGAAGCACCGCGGTCGCCGCAGCGGCCAGCGGAGTTCATGTTACATTCTTTAACCTTCAATACGTCCAATACGTCGGTCACGGGGGCATCGTCATGAAGCGGGGTTCGCAGATCGTCCTGACAGCACCTTTCACCGAGATGATCGACCACGCCGGCTACTTCATCCAGATGGGCATGGCGTCCATCCCAATCTGGATGGAATGGGTCATGGACAGGAAGTATCCGGAGTGGCGCAACGTCAAGCGGTTCGACGACGGATCGGCGCAGGCCGCGCCGGCCGGGCTGCGTGTGCTCGAGCGGGTCATGGCGACGGAGTTCGGCCGCGACAACGTCGTGGTCTGCTATCCGGACGACCTCGACCAGTTCATCGGGCCCGACACACGGATCGTGGCGATCTCGACGCACAATCCGCTGGGCGTGACGTTCGCGGCCGGCGTCTATACGTCCATCTTCGGGAGCTCGCGCGAGCCCATCAACTCCCACTACGCGGCGAAGCTGTTCGACGCCATCAAGGACAGTCCGCACCGGGAATCGTTCCGGGTCATCCTGGGCGGCTCGGGCAGCTGGCAGATCACGCAGACGAAGTCCATGGAGCGGCTCGGGATCGACTGCGTCATCGACGGCCGCAGCGAATCGGCCGAGACCATCAAGCTGTTCAGGCGCGCGCTCGAAGGCGGTGAGCTGCCGGACCAGGTGGAGGTCGAGCATCCGACCGATGCGCTGACGCTGCTGTTTCCGGACCGCCCCACGACGTTCGGCGTGGTCGAGATGACCACGGGCTGCGGCCGCCGCTGTCAGTTCTGCGTGCCCGACCTCAACCCGCAGATCGATCTGCCGAAGGACGGAATTCTCGAAGCCGTGCGCGCCAACGTCGCGAACGGCAACAAGCAGATCTCGCTGGCGACGGAGGACATGTTCATCTGGGGGCAGGTGCGGACCAAGACGCCGTTCTTCTTCCCGAACCGGGAGGCGCTGGTCGACCTCTACCGCAGCATCGTGGAAACGCCGGGGGTGGAGCAGCATGTGCTCAGCCACTCGACGATGGCGCCCGCGGTGGTGGACCCGGTGCTGATCGAGCAGTTGACGGACACGCTCCTCCCGCACAGTCCCATCCACCTCAAGCGCCTGAGCTCGCATCCGGAGGGGAAGGCGCTGGTGCCACTGATCGGCCTCGAGACCGGGTCGGCGCGCATGGCCAAGCAGGTCATGCCCAGCAAGGGCGTGCCGTTCAACATCGAGGACTGGCAGAGCGTGATCATCCGCGGCCTCGAGGTGCTGAACCGGAACAACTGGTTCCCGATGCTGACGCTGATGATCGGCAACCCGGGCGAGACCGACGACGACGTGAAGGCGACGCTCGATCTCATCTACGAGATGGAGCGCCGGGGGCTGTTCGGCTTCCTGGTGCCGTCGGTGTTCACGCCGCTCGAGGGCACCCGGATGGAGCATGGCAAGGGCGTCACCGAGACCCGCAACCTCAGCAGGCTGCAGTGGCAACTGATTCTGCGTTGCTGGAAGATGAACATGCGGCCGGGCCTCTACAGCTGGTGGGGGCCGCTGTCCTTCAAGATCGGCGGCGTGAGCCTCTGGGCGCTGCGGTTGCGGAAGACGAACGGCCCGAACTTCACCTGGCCGATGATGATGTTCTGCAGTGCGCTGCCCGAGAACCTGCTGTACGCGACGGGGAAGCTGTACAAGGGCCGCCCCGTCGAGGTGAAGACCCGCGCCGAGCTGCTGGCCTCGATCAAGCCGAACTACTGGCAGTACCTCCGCGCGGACGCGGGCGATCTGCCGCCGGGCGCGGAGCCCCCACCGCCCGCGCCGGCGCAGGTGCCGCAACTGGCGACCGTCTAGGAAGCTCGTGCCAGGAAGCGACTCGGCGGGTCACCGCGGGCCCACGGGCAGCCGTCGCTGCGGTCCCGACGGCGCGGCTCGCCGCGTGCCTGGCATCGCGCTGCCGATCTGCGTGGCCGTCGCGCTGTTCGCCGCCGTCGGCGGCGTCGCCGGCGCGCAGGACGAGCGCCCGGCGCCGGAGGCCGTCGGCGGCCCCGGGGGCGACGCGGTGGCGCTGACCTACCCGCGCGGCCGGGCGGCGGCCGTCGACGAACGCCGGCTGCGGGAACTCGGCGGACGCCGGATCAACACCCGCAACAGCACGCCCTGGCCGCCGCCGGACATCGACCGCATCGTGGTGGTGCGCCTCGCCGACGGGGCCGTCCACGAGGTCCTCGCACCGTTCGAGACCACCCTCGGCTGGGTGCGCTTCTCGCCGGACGGTTGGCATCTCTCCTACGTGGTGATCCGCGACACCGGCGTCGAGCAGTGGGTCTTCGACATCGCCTCTGGCATCCCCCGGCCCCTCACGTCCGCCTCGCTCAACGCGACGTGGGGCGAGCCGTGCGCCTGGTTCGCGACAGGCAGCCACGTCCTGTGCCGGTTCCTGATGTCGGCACGCGGCGCGCCGCCCGAGGCGGCGGACGCGCAGTTCGGCTACTACTTCACGAGCCAGCTCGGAACGGTCGAGCTCGCGACCGGCCGCCGGACGAACGTCGGTGCGCCGGAGTTGTTCGCCGCGGCGACCCCCTCGCCGGACGGCGAGTTCGTGCTCGTGGCGACGCTCGGCCGGCCCGCGGCCGGCGCGGCGCAAGCGGCCGCGCGCACCCGCGCACTGGAGATCCGGAACGCGGACGGCAGCCGGGTGCGGCATCTGGCCGACCTGCCGGCGAAAGGCGCGGCGCCCGCACGGCAGCGGCACGGCTGGAACCCCACCGCAGCGGCCGCCGCCGTGTGGAGCGTGCCCGGCCCCGCGCAGGGCGATCGGGTGCTGGGCCTCGCCGCGCCGTTCGACGGCGCGCCCGAGACGCTGATCGAAACGGAGCTCGGGCTCGCCGGCATCGCCTGGACCGAGAGCGGCCTCGCGCTGGTGACCGAGGCGGACGAGCCGACCGGGCGCCAGCGCACGCTGCTGCTGGACCCCGCCCGGCAGGCGCCCCGAACGCTGCTCGACTGGAGCCCGGCGGCGGGCGCCGCGGCGCCCGGGGCCCCCGTCCACCGTCCGGGCGGACCGCCGGCCGGCAGCGCGGTCATGCAGGGCGGGGACCGCATCCTGCTGATCGGAGGCGGCGCGCGGTTCCTCGACCGACTCGACCTGACCACGCTCCGCGCTGAGCGGCTGTTCGAGAGCGACGCGGCGAACGGCGAGTCGGTGGTGGCGCCGTTGACCGCCGACGGCCGCCTGCTGCTGACGCGGCGCCGAGACGACAGCGGAGAGGCCGGCTACTTCATCCGCGACACGACCGACGGCACGTCGAAGCCGCTACCCCGCCCGGATCCTCGCTAGGAGTCTGCGCCGTACAACGGTGCAGACTCCGCAAGGCGCGCACGGCGCGCCGCGGCGGGAGCGGCGCGGGGCGCAGGGGTCCCCGCAAGCGGACGCCGGGGGTTCGGGGCGCAGCCCCGTTTGATGAAGCTAGCATGCCGGCAGTCCCCCATGCCCGCGATCGGGCGCCGCGCGCGAGGCCCGGCTGAGCGTGGACCTGGAGCAGCGGCCGGCTCCTTTCCAGGCTGCCCCTCTGAGGCCCTCGATACGATCCCCGGAGTGGGCGCACGGCCGAGGATCTCGTGGCCGAGCCCGGCGAACATGAGTCGATCCGAAACCCATGCCCGGGAGCACCTGACCCGCCAGCAGCAGAATCTGTTGCTGGCCGAACCGATTGCCCGGTTGTCGCTCGATCGCCGCGTCATATTCAAGGATGACCCCGCGCTCGCCGATCGTCTCGACGTGCAGTACCTGGCACTGAGCGCGATCGATTTCGTCATGGAGCGCTCGGCGATCGAATCCGGCGCACTGCCGGCCGCGATCGTGGACCATGTCGCCCGCGAGGCGACGCGCCTGAAGCCCGCGCTCACGGTGGAGCAAGGCCGCAAGGTCGGGCGGGTGGTCCTCGACCATCTTTCCAATGCCCGCGAAGGTCACAAGGCGTTTCGCTCGGAGTACTACGACCGGGAAACGGGCAGCTTTTCGTTCCATGACTTCCGGTTGCTGGTTCTCTTCACTGCCCCCGACGAATCGGTCAGATTCAAGCTGGGTCCAGGCGCCCAGACCCTGACGCTCGCCATGCTCGACGTCGCCCCCGAGTTCGCGCAGGAGGCGGAGGCGATCATGATTCGCAAGGCGGTCGAACGCGGCCACTTCCGGGATGCGCACACGCTCGCCAGGCGGGCGCGAATGCGTTCCATCCACTACCAGCAGTTCATCGACGATCGGCTGTTCCAGGTCCGCCGCGCGGCCGACCGCGTCGTCTGGAGCAAGGCCGTCGTGCCCGAGCTCGACGCAGCCCGCACGCACCTGCACGACCGGCAGCAACATGAAGCAGCGATCGTCGACGCGATCCGGGAACAGATCCCCCACGCCCGCGACGACACCCGAGGTCCGCTCGTCGATATCATGAGCACGATCGAGGATTGCCACGAACGCCACGCCGCCATGCTCCGGCGCGTCATGACCGCCTCGGAGGAGTTTCTCCGGTTGCAGGTACGTGCGTTCCAGGCGCGCTACAAACAGGACGTGCCCGATCTCGAAGAGCGCATTCTGGTCCCGCTGCTGGCGGCGCCGATGAACGTGACCTCCGGCATGAGCGACGAGATCCGGAACGTCTTCGCAGCCCCTTCGCCGCCGCGCCTGTACGACTTGGCCCTGCTCTTCGAGAGCTGCACCCGGCCCAGGCTCCGCCGCGACCCTGCCGGGCCGGAAGAATCCGGCGATCTCGTGACGCTCCGGCACGTGCCTCCGGAATTCGACGCCGGGGAGATCGCGGCCGCACAGGACTGGCTGATCGGCGCGGTCGCGGCACGCACGCGACTGGACATGAAGGCGGCGATCCAGGCGGCCGAAGGCCAGGGGCTCGCGGAGTCCACCCTGCGTTGCGTGCTGTTTCTGATGCTGCGGTCGTGGTGTCCCGCGGATGATCCACTGGGCGTGATCGCCTCGATCGACGGCACCATCGACCATGAGCGCGCCGCGGGCGACAACCTCGTGCTCGTGAAGGATGGCGCCTGATGGTCGATCCGAAGTCCCTGAGCATGCCCCAGAAAGCAGTGCTGCTCCTCAGAAAGGGGCTGTCGCCCCGACACTCCGCACTGCGCGGCGACAGCGAGTACCAGCAGCTGCTCGCGCTGTGGCGCGCCGATCCGGAGTTTCGGAGGCTCGTGCACGACCTCGCTCCGATGCTCGATCTCCGGGTGGTCGACGCGCTCGACCATGCCATCATTCTCGCGCCGCTCGGGCCCGACAGCGTGTTTGCGGCGACGCTCACCGACGTGCGGCGGGGGACCGGCGAGACGTCGCGCGGCGCCCTCGCGCTCGTCCATGTCGCGGTCGCGGCAACCTTCTTTCCCACCGCCGCGGCCCTCACCGGGGCGCAGGCCGACAACGCCGACGTGTCCGTCGCGCCGTTGCGCGTTGCGGCTCTCCTGCGCGAGCACTGCCAGCGTCTCGAGGCACAGGCCGGCGACGACCCGGACCTGAAAGAGGCCGGGCTCGTGGAAGCCTGGCGAGAGCTCGCCCGCCTGCCGGACACGACGCCCGAAGGCAGCCAGCGTGCGGCGCTGAGCTCGCTTGCCGGCATGGTCAAGCTCGTTCTCAACCAGTTGCACGAGCACGGCATGGTGCAGACCCTCGAAACCGCGGAAGGCGAGGTCTACATCGCGACGCCGCGCTATCGGCTGCAGGTGCGCGAGCTTGCGGCCACCGAGCTGTTTGAACGCTGCGCGAAGGCCCTGCCCGGATTCCTCGCCGACGAGAGCCGGTAGATGCGGTACGTCACGCGCATCCACCTCTCCGACTGCGGCTGGCATGAGGCGTACTACCCGGGCACCACGATCGACCTTCGCGACCCCCGCACCGGAAGGCCCAGGCACACCGTGTTCAGCCTGGAGAACACCGGCGGCAAGACCTCGTTTCTGTCACTCGTGCTGAGCTGCTTCGACACCCACGAGAGGCGGTTTCTGAAGACGTTGATCCGTCCCAACCAGAGGTTCGGCGACTACTTCGGAGACGTACCGGCCTTCATCCTGGTCGAGTGGGATCTCTCCGGCAGTCAAGGGAGCCTCCTGGAGCCGGGCCGCCTCGTCACCGGTCAGGTGGTCGCGCCGCGCGGCGACGGCCCGCGGCGGGAGATCGAGCGACGATTCTTCACGTTTCGAAGCGCGCCGGGCCTGACCCTCGACAGCATCCCGTCGCCGGGCCTCGACGGGTTCGGCGACTACGGACGGTTGAACGGATACCGCGACGTGCAGCGCTGGCTCCACGAGATGCGCTCCAGCCACCCTGGAAACTTCCAGGACTTCGAAAGACACAAGGACTGGAGGCGCAAGCTCGCCGAGGAGAGGATTGACACCGAGCTGCTCGCCGCTCAAGTCGATTTCAACCGCAACGAGGGCGGTATCGAGGACTTCCTGAGCTTCCGGAGCGAGTCGGGGTTCGTGCGCAAGTTCCTCTCGATGACCATGCCTGATTCGGAGGCCGGCGCGGTCCGCGCGGTTGTCGCCGAGCACGTCGGCAGGCTCGCGAATCTGCCTCAGCTCGAGCGGCGTCGAGACGCGATGCGCCGACTTCGGGAACGGTTCGCCCCGTTCGTCGAGATCGCCGACAAGGCGCAATCGGCGGATGCGAACGCCGTACGCCGGAACCGCCATGCCGTGAGTCTGCAGGCGGCTCTGGCCGAGCACGGCAGGGACGCATCGTATCGCGCCGGCAAGCTCTCCGAAGAGGCATCCGGGCACGAGGCCGCCGCCGAAGTTGCCGCGGCCAGGTGCCGGGAGGCCCGGGTTCGGCACGCCTCCGCAACCGTCGAGACGGCACGCCGCAGGCACGAGGCCGCCAAGGCGCTGGCCGAGACGCGCGAGCGGGAGCTTGACGAGGCGAAGAGGCTCAAGCACCTCCTCGCCGGCGCGGTGGCGCTGCGGGAAATCCTCGACGACCGCGCACGAAGCGATGAGCTCCGGCGTGCGATCGACGCGCAGCATGCCGACCTTCAGCCGTTGCGCGACGAGCTGAGCGCGCTCGGCGCCGATCTCCAGGCCACTCTCCATCAACGCGCGGTGGACCTCCGCGAGCGCCAGGGCGCCCAATCGGCGGAGGCCGAAGGGCTGAGGTCGGCGGCCCAGGAGGCGGGCATCGCACGGTCGGCCGCCGATGAGAGCGCCCGCGCCGAGCGTCTGGCGGCGGGTCGGATCGAGAGAGACATCGAGCACGCGGAAAGCTTCCGCGCCGCCCTGGAGCAAGAGCAGATCCTGGAGTCCGACGAGAGCGCGGAGGCGGCATCGCAACGGCATGAGCGGGACGCGCGTTCTGCCGAGGCCGAGGCACGTGAGCTTCGTCGCCAGGCCGATGTGAAGGAGCGCGAAGGGAGGGACCGTCTGCAATCTCGAGCCGACTTCGAGGCCGAGCGCTGCGGCCTCGAAGTCGAAATCGGGTCTGCTCGGGACAACGTTCAGGAAGGCGAGGCGAAACGCCGGGCTCTTGTCCTGCATTCGACCATCATCGAGCTGACCGGCGAGAGTGAGGTCGATCCGGATGCGGACGGCGTTGCCCGTGTGCTGGCGCAGGCCCGGAGCAGGAGCGTCGTCATGCTGCGCGATGCCGAGCGGCGGCAGGAGGTGCTGGAGGCCGACCGCGAGTCCCTGGAAGTCACCGGGCTCGCTTCCATCGACAAGGATGTTCGTGCTGTCGCCGAACGGCTGCGTGAATCCGGCATCCGGGACACCCAGCCGTACGCCGTCTATCTGTCCGAGATTCTCCGTTCGCCGAAGGAGGTCCGCCAATTCGCCGAGCGCGACCCCGCTCGCTTCGTGGGTGTCGCGGTGCCCAATCGGGATGCCCTGGAGCGCGCGCGAGAAGTACTGAAGCCCCTCCCGACCCTGAGCAGACCGGTGGTCGTCGCGGTTGCCGCGGACAGCCCCAGAGGCGCGCCGGACGACCGGTTCGTCCTGCCGGTCGACGACGACGCCGCCTACGACCGCGAGGCGGCTCGAGAGCTGCAACGCCGGATCGAGGACAGCCTGGCCGAGACCGCCGAATCCATCCGCGCGGAGCAGGACCGAATCGAACATCTGAAGTCCACGCACCGAGACCTCGAAGCGTGGCGGGAACGATTCGGCGGCGGCCGTCTCGAAGAGGCACGGCGCGGGATCGAGCGGAGAGAAGCGCGGCTGCTGGAGATCGGATGCGAGATCGAAGCGCTCTCGAAGCGGATCGCGGCCGATGAGCGCGACGCCCGTGCTTGTCGCGATGGTGCGAGCGAGCACCAGCGTCAAGCCCATGCATGCACGGATCGCGCGCGACGGGCTGGCGAGCACCGCGAGACCTGGGAATCGAAGGTGGAGGACTGGCGCCTGGCGGAGCTTCGCCACGAGCACGCGGCCCAGGCCGCCGAGCAGCGCGCAAGAGAGAAGGAAGCAGAGAGGGACAGGCTCGAGCGGGAAGCTCGCGATCATGCGGAACAGGCAAGGAAGTCGGCGGCGGAGGCCGCGGACATCGAAAGCGAGATTGGGACGAGCTGCTTGCGAAACTCCTGGGGCTTGCCGCTTGGCGCAGTCCTCAATTCTCCAGGTGAACACCACTTGCCCTGGATCGGCGACTGGATGCTGGCTCTGGAGGACCGGCAGCACGCCGAAAGGTGGAAGTAGAGCTGTTCCGACGTGTTGCCGACCGAGCGCCGGGACACCGGTGGGTAACTGACGCCCGGCGGGCGCCGAGGGACGTTGCCGGCGGTGCGCTGGCTATGTCACCAGGCGTACGAGCTGGTCGGCGGTCAGTGCGAGCACGCCGAACATGCAATGGCACATCACTTTCGCGGCGCCACGGACCCGAACATGGCGACCGCCGAACTCGTCCTTGAGACGGCCATTGACGCGCTCACCCGCCGTACGCTCGTTGTAGCGAACCTGCTCGGCAAGCTGGAAGCCGAGATTCTTCAGGCGCCGGGCTTCGGTTCGCAGTTCCTCGGCCAGCGCCTTGTCGCGGCGGGGGTTGGTATCAATCAACGGGACGTGGCCGAGTGAGCGGCTGTGCTCACGGATCGGTTCTGCGTCGTAGGCGGCGTCCATCACGTCGTACAGATTCGTCGTCCGCTCGGCCGACAAGGTCGCCAGTGGAATGGCGGCCTGGCTGTCGTGCAGCGAGGCGGACGTGAGCAGGCAACTGATCGGAATCTGGCCGTCGGCCACGTCGATGTGCAGCTTGTAGCCGACCCAGGTGGACTTGTAGCCCTTACTGTCCTTCTTCATGCCCACGGCACACTCGGTCGACAGCTCGTTGAGCATCGCCGGCAGGGTCATGGCCGCTTGCCGGTCGAGGCGTTTGAGGACCTTCGGCCGTTGCTCGCCCTTCTTCGGCCGTCCCCGCTTGCGCTTGGGCGGCGGGGGCGTCTTTTCCTTCGCGGCCGGCTTCTCGCGCGCCTCGATGGCCGTCGAGTCGCGGGAGAGGTGGCCCACCAACCGGTCGTGGTGGGTGTTCCGGATCAGCGCTTCGTGCACGCGCTGGGGCAACTGCGTGTCGGAGAACTCGGCGAAGGCGCGCGAGAAGACCGACTCGCTCGGCACCTCGCTCTTCCGCTCCCAGCCGCAGATGCGCCGCAGCGCCACGTCGGTGTCCAAGCGGTCGAGCAGCACGCGCGTCGTCGGCATGTCATAGACCGCCTTGGCCACGAAGGCCCGCGCCATCGCCGCGCGGTCCTTGGGCGGACGCCCCGCTACTCGCAAGTGCCGGGGAATCCTCTGCTCGATGCGGATGACCTCGAGCGTCTGCACCAACTGCTGCTGTTTCCCGGTCAGTGGACCCAGCACGTGCTCCAAGTGGGGGAACAGCGCACGCTGGATCGACTGCCAGTAGGGGGCGAAGGCGCGCAGGGAATTCATCGCTTGTGGACCGCTCCTTGTTTACTACGGTAGAATAGCTGATAGACGAGGATGGCAAGCCGCGAATCGATGGACTACAGCGCAGCGCTGCGCCGCCACGAGGAGCAGTACGACGCGCTCAAGGCACAACTGCAAACGGTCGGGTTCATCGGCCAGGGCAGCATTCTGACGCGTCACCTGACGTGTGGCAGGCCCGCCTGTCGCTGCCACGACGACCCGGACGCGCGTCACGGCCCCTACCACTACTGGACGCGCAAGGTCCGCGGAAAGACCGTCGGCTTGAACCTCACCGAAGACGAACTTGTTTTCTACAAGGAGTGGATCGACAACAACCGTGAGCTGGAACGGCTCGTGAAGGAGATGCGCCACATCTCGTCGCGCGTGCTTGCCCTCATAACCGGCAGGAAGGCCCCATGAATCCTCGCGACTCCGGCTCCCCGGCAGTGACGGCCACTACCATCCTGCGAACGCTGCATCCCGCCCGCTGACCATCCCTCGCCCCGTCGCCTCCGGCAAAAACTCGGCCGAACACGCTTTTCGCAAGAGGCTCGGACAATTGCCTATACGACGTCCGGCGGGCGAGCACGCGACAATCTGGATGCATTGCGCCGCGACTACCGGCAGCGTCAGGAGACCTTGGCGAGCCTGGAGGGCGAACGGGTCGAAGGTCTGCGTTGGCAGAAACGTGAAATCGACCGGAGACTGGAGGAGGAGGAAGGGCGCTTTGCAAGAGCGTTCGGCGATCTCGGTCGCGTCGAAGTCGAGACCGAAGCCGCGCGCGATGGCCTTCAAGAGGCTGCGGATGTTGCCGAAACAGACCTCGAAACGGCCAGGACCAAGGCGGCCGACGCTTGCAGCGGGGCGCAGGGCGCCGGCAAGGAGTACGACTCGGAAAGGGAGCGACGGATCAAGGAGGTCTACCCGGAGCCGCTTGCCGACCTGCATGCTCTCGACGCGGAGAAGGTTGCGGGCATTGCGCCGGAAGCGGAGCGAACCATCGTTGAGCAGGAAGGTATTCGGGCACGAGAGAACAGGGCCGCACGACGTGCGCGCGCCGGGGCCGAACGGGACGAGCGTCTGGCGAAGGATTGCAGGAACTGGGTCGGCACCCTCGGCGGCGTGCTGGGCGATGATTCCACTCCGCCGGAAGGGATGGATCTTCCCCGCGAAGAGGAGATCCCGGAACGCGTCAGCGCCGCCGTTTCAACTCTCAGGCAGGCACAAGACGTATTGAACGAGGCGCGTCGCGGCGTTTACGAGAGCTACGACGATATCCGCAAGTTCACGAGCTCGGATGAGTTCAGGAGGATCGAGAGCGAGCGCGAGGTGGCCGCGCACCTGCGCGAAAACGACGCTCTTGCCGCCGCGGCCAACGCGCACCGGACGGCGGGCCTCATCGAGGATCGTCTGAAGACCATCGAGCACGAGCTGTCGCGGCTCGACGACGATCTCCGGGCCTGCGTTGCCGAACTGGAGCGCCTGTTGGGCACGGCGCTGCACATCGTGCGCAGGATGGTCCGCGATGGGCGCATTCCGGATCACGTCCCGCGTTTCGGCGGTCAGCCGGTATTCCGGATGAGCGCCGATCTGTCACGCATCGCCGTGGCGCAGCGCAAGGACATTCTGCGGAGCTACATCAGCGACCTGGCCGAGGTCGACCGGGTGCCGGAGACCGGGCAGGACATCGCCGCGGAGCTGATCGACCGCATGACGAAGGCGCTCGGCCGCGAGGCGCTCGGCATCCGGCTCCTGAAACCGAAGGGCGAAGGCGACACCGAGCATATGCCGATCGACAAGGTGACGGTCTCGGGCGGCGAGCTGCTGACGGCCGCCATGATGATCTACCTCGTCCTCGCGCGCCTGCGTGCCGAGTCGCTGCACAAGGGCGCAGGCGAGGCCGGCGTCCTCATCATGGACAATCCGTTGGGCAAGGCCAACAAGGCGCTGCTGCTGAAGACGCAGATCGGTCTCGCAGATGCCATGCGTATCCAGCTCTTCTACACCACCGGCGTTCAGGACACGAGCGCTCTCGCCGAGTTCGAGAACATCGTTCGGCTGCGCCGCAAGAGCCAGTCCCGCGGCACGCGTCGAATCCACGTCGAAGTAGAGGCGCTGCATGCCCACATCGACAAACGTCCGGACGGCCGGGGCGCTCGGGCTGGGACCGCCGCGGCAGCAGCGGACTAGCAGACTGGCATGTCCACCTTCGAGGACGAGCTCCGCGCGCTCGGCAAACGCCGGATAGCATTGCCGGCGCTGCGCGCCGCCTATCTTCGCGCCCGTCCGGAGGTGCTGAACGCGCCGGATGGAAGGCGGCTTCTCCTCGAAGCCCTGCAAGTCCTCGAACACGACGGGATACTGGAGCTTCCGAAGCTTCCGAGCACGGGCTGGGACACGTCCGGAAGTCCCGGGCTGCCCCGCACCGCAAGCCTGCGAGTGACGGCAACTTCCCGGCCTGTCCCGACTCCCCATGCCTGGCTGCCCGCGCTTGCCTTCGCGGCCGGCGAGCGTCATCCCGGGCGCCGGGCGGATCTGCAGGCCATCAACGCCTTCCTCGTTTCGGCGCGCGACAGGAATGTGCTCTCCGTGCCGACGAAGGAACGTTCGTTGCAGATCTTCGGTGACGAGAAGCGGCTCGACCGGCTTCGCAAGGGCGGCTCGACCCTGTTCGAGGGACGCATCTCGCTCGACGATCTCGAATGTTATCCGGTGGCGCCTCCGCTTCCCTATGAAGCCCCGGGACGACGCGCGCCGGGGCGGCCGATCCTGGTGCTGGAGAACTATCACTCCTTCGACAGCTTCCGCCGCTGGAACCAGAAGCAGGCGCTCTACGCGGCGGTCGCGTACGGCGGCGGCAATGCTTTCCGGCAGGGAGCCGGCAACCTCGATGAGCTGATCTCCCGCACCGGCGCCGGGGGCGCCATCTACCTCGGTGATGTCGATCCCGCCGGAGTACGGATACTCGTCGGCGCCAACGCTCGCCGGAAGGTCGAGGGACGCGCGCCGCTGCGCCCGCATGGCGGCCTGTACCGCTGGTTGCTCGCGCATGGTCATCGGCGCCCATTGGAAACGCCGCCGGGAGACGAGCTGGTGCACCGACTCAGGGGTGTCTTCCCGTCGGACGTCGTGAACGCGATTGCCGAGCTCTGGTCCCGTGGGAAGCGCGTCCCGCAGGAGAGCTACGGCCTTGAACAGCTCGATGGAAACGACGCGGCGACTGCCGATCCCGATGCTGCCTGAGTCATCCCGTGCACGAGGCCGAGGTTCGTCGACCGGCGGTCGGACCAGGCACCCGAGCGGCCCTTCATGTCGATACGGATGCGCGTTGTGAAGCAGGCGGTCACACACGACAGGCGATCGTCAAGGTCGAACGAGGACGCCAGGGTGCAGGTCGATCGCGCTGACTCAGTGGCACTACGCGGAAGGGATCCTGATGCCATCGATGTCACGAGAGTCCGCTGGATTGTGGGTGATCAGCGGAAGGCCGTGCGCCTTCGCAGTGGCTGCGATCCATGCGTCGTCGACGGCGATGGGCTGCTCGCGACGTGCGCAACGGATGGCTCCCCATTGCCGGCAGACCTCAAGGTTGACCGGGAGCACCAGGTAGGCATTTACGCTCGCCCTCAGCCGGTTCAATCTCTCTCGTCCCCACCCGGCGCGACAAGCACCTTCGTACAGCTCGCCGACGGTCATGAAGGAAATGGCCAGCCTGCGTCCTTCGATGTACGGCCGATAGCTGTCGGCCAACCGGTGTCCTTTCATCAGGAAGGAAACGACATTGGTATCGAGGCGTGAGCTGACAGCTCGATCGAACGCCGTCTGTTTCGTCTTCGATGCGGGTAATTGGTTACCGGGTGTGGACTCTACGGTGCGGGGCCTTGCAGGTCAGGTGCGACGGTGGGGGCAGGCGTTCGCAGCAGGTCGGTGACCACGGCGTGGGGGTCAAGCTGGCGCTGGGTGGCGGTGCGGATGAGGGAGGTGAGGATTTGCTGTGTGTGCGCGCCCCGCCAGGAGCCTCGGTCGACGGTCAAAACCGGCCATTAGTGGACAGTTGAAAACCGGCCATTTCCGATAGCGCCCCGAGACGTTGACGCCGACCGGGAACTGCACGTTCCTGCGCGGCATGAGCAACGTCTTGACCGAAGAGAAACGACAGCAGGTTCTGGCGCTGGGGCGCCTCGGCTGGTCGCTGCGGCGCATCGAACGGGAGACCGGGGTGCGGCGCGAGACGGCCAGCGGCTACCTGAAGGCCGCCGGGCTGGTGGTGCCGCGCCGCGGCCGCCCTCGCACCCGGCCGTCAAATCCGGCCATTTCCGCGCCGGTGTCCACCGACCCCTCGTCGGCGCAACCCGCCGTCGGCACCGTCACGGGGACCGCCACTCCCGCGGTCGGAGACCGCCCCACTCGTGCGCCGCGGGCGAGCGCCTGCGAGCCCTACCGCGAGCTGATCGTCGAGGCGCTCGGCCGGGGCCGCAACGCCATGGCCATCTGGCAGGACCTGGTCGATGACCATGGCTTCCCGGCGGCCTATGCGAGCGTGCGGCGCTTCGTCGCGACCCTTCGGCAGCAGCCCGCCGTCGAGGCCCGGGTGGTCATCACCACAGGCCCAGGTGAAGAAGGTCAAGTTGATTACGGGGACGGACCGATGGTCCGCGACCCGGCGACCGGCAAGTACCGGCGGACACGACTCTTCGTCTTGACCCTGGGCTACTCGCGCAAATCGGTGCGGCTGCTGGTCCACCGCTCCAGCACGCAGGTCTGGGCCGAGCTCCACGAGCGGGCGTTTCGGCGGCTGGGCGGCACCGTACGGGTCGTCGTCCTCGACAACCTCAAGGAGGGCGTGCTCACCCCGGACATCTACGACCCGACGCTCAATCCGCTCTACCGCGACGTGCTGGCTCACTACGGCGTCGTCGCCCTGCCGTGCCGCGTCGGCGACCCCGACCGAAAGGGCAAGGTCGAGGCCGGCGTCGGCCACGCGAAGAAGACCCCGCTGCGCGGCCTCCGCTTCGAGCAACTCGACCAGGCCCAGGCCTACCTCGACCGCTGGGAGCGGCGCTGGGCCGACACGCGCATCCACGGCACGACCAAGCGCCAGGTCGCCGCCATGTTTGCCGAAGAGCGTCCGGCGCTCGGCCCGCTGCCGCTCGAGCCGTTCCGCTATTACCAGTACGGCCAGCGTACCGTGCATCTCGACGGCTGCGTCGAAGTCGCCTCGGCCTACTACAGCGCGCCGCCGGGCTGGATCGGCCGGCGCGTCCACGTCCAGTGGAACGACATCCACGTCCGCCTGCTCGACCCCCGCACCGGCCAGCTCCTCGGCGAGCACCTGCGCGCGCCGCGGGGCTGGCATCGCATCGCCGACCCAGACCGGCCCGCCCGCACCCCGCCGAAGACCCTCGCCCTGCTCGCGGCCGCCAAGCGGGCCGGCCCGGGGATCGCCGCCATCTGCGACCACATCCACCGCCACGACGGGGCCGCCGGCGTCCGCCGCATCCTCAGCGTCCTCGCCCTCGCCAAGAAGCACGGCCCCGTCGTCGTCGAACAGGCCGCCTCGGCCGCACTCGAACTTGGCATGCCCACCTACCGCTTCGTCAAGCGCTACCTCGACCGCCGGCCCGTCGCGCCGCTGTCACTGCGTCAGGTCGACCCGCTCATCCGGCAACTGACCCTCTACCGCGATCTGATCGACCGCAGAACAGGAGACTCGTCATGAATCTCGTCGAACTCGACCAGGCCCTGCGCAAGCTCCGCCTCTCCGGCATGGCCGACGTCCTCGACACGCGCCTGCTCCAAGCCCAGACCGACCAGATGGCCCCGATCGACCTGCTCGCGGCCCTCGTCAACGACGAGCTCCAACGGCGCCAGGACCGGCTGCTCGCCCGGCGACACAAGCAGGCCCGGTTCCGCGACCCCGACCGCGCGCTCGATGGCTTCGACTTCGCCTTCAACAAGAAGATCAACCGCGCCCTCGTCTTCGAACTCGCCACCGCGCGCTTCATCGACCAGCGCGAAGACGTCCTGCTGATCGGCCCGCCCGGTACGGGCAAGAGCCACATCGCCCAGGCCATCGGACGCGCCGCCATCCAGCAGGGCTACCGCGTCATCTACCGCGAGGCACACACCTTCCTCGAAGAGCTCGCCGAGGCCACCCTCGCTGACACCCGCAAGGCCTACCTGGCCGAGCTGACCCGCGTGCCCCTGCTCATCATCGACGACCTCGGCATGCGCAAGCTGCCCCACACCGCCGCCGAGGACCTGCTTGAACTCATCATGCGCCGCTACGAGCGGGCCTCCACGCTGCTCACCTCGAACCGCCCGGTCGACGACTGGGGAAAGCTGCTCGGCGACACCGCCGCCGTCACCGCGCTGCTCGACCGCCTGCTCCATCACGCGCATGTGCTCAAGTGCGGGCCGCGCAGCTGGCGCACCAAGGTCCAGACAGCCGCGGGTGGGAGGTCGACCGATGGGCTCCGTCACGAGTAGCTACGCGACGGGCGGCGTGTCAACGCGCTGCGCGCGTCCTCCGCGTGCGCTCCGGCCCTGTCGGGTGACACGCCGCCCGTCGCTCCGCTCAGAGAGCCGCTATGGGCCTTGCGGCCCAACTTTCAGGAGACCCAGATCCTTGCGCCTACGCGAGCCTATGAAGTAGAACTCACGTGCCGTCTCGGGACGCCGGAAATGGCCGGATTTGCGGTGTCCACTAATGGCCGGTTTTGACCCGTCCACCGAGGGCCAGGAGCGATTGCCGCCGCAGACTTTGCGGGTGACGACGGCGGGACGGATGGCCTGCTCGGCGCGCCAGTTGGTGGCGTCGATGGCGGGGTTGCGCAGGAAGTTGAACAGCGCGGTCCATTCGGTGATGAGGTGATTGGCGAAGCGTTGGACGTCGGCGAGCGGCCCCGGGTGGGCGATGCGTTCGGCGAGGCGAGTGGCCAACGCGTCGAGGGCGTGGTCCATGCTGGCGGGCGAGCGGGTTGCGGCGCGGGCCTCGTCGCGCAGGCGGAGAGCCTGTTGCAAGGCGGTCTGGATCTGGACGACGACCCGGCTGTACGGATGATCGGTTCGCAGCGTCTTTGCCCGGCGTAAGAGGTGCGCGAGACAGCTCTGATGGGTAGCCGCGGTGAACCGGCGATACGGGGCCCAGCCGTCGCGGACGAGCACGCCGGCGAAGTCGGCCCCGAGCAGCTTGGCGGCCTCCGCATAGCCGCGGCCGGGCTGGATCTGGTAGACGGTCGTCTGGGGGGTTGCCGCCACCCACAGCCAGTTGAGCCGGCCGGCGACCTTCCAGCCGGTTTCGTCGGGCGTGACGACGCGACTGCGGCGGAGCTGCTGCTGCAGGGCCGCATAGGTCGGCTGTGCCCGGCGGCCGGCCCGGTCGACGGCGCGGACCAGTCCGCTACGGCTGACCGTCACGCCGTAGTGCTGTCGCAGCAAGGTCGCCACCTTGCCGAACGACAACCCCAATTGCTTGTTGAGGATGACCGCCCAGGCCACCAGCTGCGGGCCGAGTTGCACCCCGGCCGCCCCGAGCGCATCGGAGCTCTGCAACCGATGCCGGCCTTGCACCCGGCGCCCGCACGCCCGGCAGGCGCCAATCGCCACCTCGAACTGACGGACGACCACGCGCGGGACCGGCAACTCTTCCTGCACCTGGGTGGCCACACCCTTCGGTTGCAGCACCCCGCCGCAGTCCGGGCAGGCCGGCGGCAGGGGAACGCGATGCCGTTCATCGACCCGTGCCGGCGCCCGGCGGCGCGCCGCCACGCCATACGCGGCGCCGGCTCGGCGGCCCGGCCGCTTCGGCGCACCGCTGAGCGGTTTCGCGAACGGCGCCGCTTGGCGACAACCCGCCCGACGGGCCGCGTCGAGCTCCCGCTTGAGCCGCGCATTGTCGTCTTCCAGCCGTTTGTTGCGCTTGTGCAGCCGCGTGACCTCGCGCTCGAGCCGCTGCCGTTCGCCCTCGGAGCGCTCAAGGTCGCGGCGCAGGTGCTCGGTCCGGTCGGGCCGCGGGGCCTTGGCTGCCTCCTGCCCGTCAGCATGTCGTCGCACACACTACTTATGCCATATCTTCGCTAAAAGTACAATCCAAATAAATGGATCCGAGGCCGCAACCCGGTAACCAATTACGTCCCGAGAAGCGTCGGCTCCCGATTCGCCGTCCTCGCCCGTCGCGTCGGATCCATCAGTCTGCCCGCTGTCCGTTTGTTCGCCGCCAGCGCCAAGCTCGCTGAGTTCCTGCGACTCCAGCCCGGCCGCGTCCGCCGTCGGGCGCCCGGTATCGAGATGCGGCACGCCGGCATCCGTCAGTTCACGATGAGCGTCGCTCACTGTCATTGCCATCAGTGGACGGACCCCCAGCGTCAGCTTCGAGATTTCGCTTCCCGTGGCTCCGGGCATCAGCTGATGGAATATCGCGTTCAGGATGTGCGCCCAACTGCGGTCGTCGACGGGCCGGCAGACCGTCAACCGACCTGCCTCGATATCGTAGAAGGCCTGGGCCCGGGTCGGGGGGGCGGATACGGGGTCGTCCACCAGCTTAACGGACGCCTCTATGCGGACGATGTCGTAGCTGACCGCCTCGAGCTCCGAGACGGCCGTGCGGACCCCGGCCCTGACTGCGGCAGGCTCGTCGTGCAGCAGTCGGGCGAGAATGTCCGACCGTTCTATCAACTTCTCGGCCAGCGCGGGTTCGTCCCGTTCCTCGCCGCCGACGTACTCAAGCGATACGCTTGCGTAGTCGCTGAGTCTTCGGACCCCCAACTCGATCGCCAGCGGGCACAGCTCAGCGGGCAACTTGCACAGTGCCCGGTCGAGTTCCCCACCGAAGAAGCCGGCGTACCACTCGCTGTCGTGTAGCAGGATCTCGTCCGGAAGGGTCGTCATGCTCTCCAGACTGAGGATGGTCGGCGCCTGCCGCAGGCGCACTAGTTCGGACTCATCGCATTCCTCTCGCTCATGCGCAGCCGCCACATTGCCAAGGCACGTATCGTAGATGGTCCGGTCAGGATCAACGACCGGCACGGAACGTTCGAAGTGGGTTCCCACGAGATCGAGGAGTATGTCGACGTAGTCGGAACACTCCGGTGCGTCCTTGACGCCGATCGCCCTGAACAGCGACCTGAAGGGGTCAAAGCTCTTGGAGATCGTGAAGGCGTACCGGCCGAGCTGCTGCACAGCCCAGTAAACTTGGTTCGTCCGGAGGAACTTTCCCCGGCTCTCGTCATAGATGCATTCGCTTCCGGCGAGTTCTGATACCAAGGGATCCGAATCCGCGCGTTCGGTTAGGATTTGGTAGGTGGATCGGTGCGGCCCGATCCCTCGGTCCATGCAGTGCTTCAGGTGCCCAATGACGAGTTCCGTCGGGGGGTTGATGTTGACTTGCAGGTCTTTGAGCAATTCGGTCTTCAGCCGCGCCGTGTTCCGGAAATCGAGGATCCGGGCCTGGGAACGGAAAGAGTCGGCCCGGTATGGCGCGTACAAGGAATCCGGAGTGTGCCAATTCTCAGGGTCGTCCTGTGCCGGCAGGCACGCCGCGGACCTAAGTTCGACGAGCGCCTCTCGAAGCGAAGCGTCATTCTTCCACTGGTCGTAGTTCTCGCACAGGACGTAGAACGCCTCGGCGCTCGTCCGTCTCGCATCACCGGTCGGAGGAGAGCCATCGGCAATTCCGAGAATCCGATCGACGAGGTGCCTAGCCGTGGGCGCTTGGCGGATGCCGAGACCGTCCAGGAACGCGTGCACGGAGTTCTCGTTGGGGAGGCGGCTCCCATCCAGCCACAGGTGGTTTGCGTCCCCAAGGGCCCTCACCAGCCGTTCGGACTGGCGGTAGGTCTCCGACGGCCGGGACCAACCACCATCCCGCGTGGGTGCCAGTGGGAGGGAACGCAGGAGACCGCGGGGGCGTTCGTTGTTGAGCAGTCCGGGGTGATTCGCGAGTTCGGAAATCAGCCCCGTGTACATTGTGGGATCCAACGGGCCGTCGTCGTCGAAGAAAGTCGGCAGCACGGTTTCCACGTATGATTCAATTGTCTGTGTCTTGACGCCGAGCTTCCTTGAAACGAATTCGCGAATCCGGCCGGAAACGACCGACGTGTCGAGCAGATCCGCCTGCCCGGTGGGATCGGTGAATTCGCCGGGCAGTAGCGCCTGGTCGGCCCTCACCAGCCCGCGGCTTGAGCGCCAGATCGGCAAACCACGCAGCGACTCGTAGTCCGCGCCGTCAGCAGCGCCATGGTCATCGAGATCGGCGAACAGCGTGTAGAGGGAGCGTAGCGACTCGTCATCGACGCCAGCGACTTCGCCGACGGGTGCCGAGTCCAACCTTGAACGAATGTGCGAGACCACAACGCTAACCTGCATTATTCGTGAGGCTGTCGAATCGGTCACGGGTGGGGTCTGATTGTCGGACGAGCGCAGCCTGCGGACTGTGTCGGCGGCAGGTTGCGGCGTGGTTGAGCCGCCGTGGCAGGGTGACGGCGTGCCCGCAGCGCGCGGCAACGACAGCGCCGCCGGCTGGGGCGCGTGAGAGCGGCTGTGGGATTTGGCTGGCAGACGGCAGGAGGACAGGCTACCCGGCGCGCGCGCCAAGGGCGAGGGCGATGTGGCGCCAAGCATCGAGGTATGGCGTCGCCCGCGGCAGATGCAGGACGAGGCGGCGGACAGAGCGGCGGACGTCAACGCCGAGTTTGAGCAGCCGGTCGCGCAGCCACGTCACCTGCGTGCGGGCGCAGGCGGTGCGTGCGGCGCGCAAGCGGAGTTCCTGCATGAGCACGTAGGCGGCGGCCGTCAGGAAGACGCGCAACTGGTTCGCCCAGAACTTGCAGCAGCTCGTACGGTCGATCTGCAGGCCGTCGAGCAACTCCTTGATGCGGTTCTCGATATCGCCGCGGGCACAGTAGATCTTCTCGTAGATAAAGCGCGGCGTCTGGCGCAGATTGGTGACGACGAAGCGCGGATTGTCGCGCGGCTCGCGGCCGGCGAGCCGCACGACTTCGGCTTTGATCACGACACGGCGCTCATGGTCCCACGTGCCCGCTCGATAGCAACGGGTGTCGGTGTAGACGTGCGCCGTCTGGTCGTCGTGCGCGCTCTTGGCCCGCGCCTCGACCAGGGCGGACGCGGCGTGCCGCAGCAGGACGGCGTTCTTGGCCATCGCCACGACGTAGTCGAGCCGCGGCTCGGCGTCGAGAAAGTCGAAGATTTCCGGGGTGGCAAAGCCCCCGTCGAGCCGGACGAGCAAGCGCGCCCGCGGAAACGCGCAGCGCAGTAGCGGGAGCAACCGAGACAACACCCCCAGCGTCCCGTCGGCAGCCACCGCCTTGCCCGGCCGCAGCACAGCGGCGCACAGATACTGCTCGACCTCGCGGTCGAAGCGCACGAAGGCCAGCAACGGGAGGTAACACCAGCTGTCGTAGTAGCTGTTGAAAAACGTCAACTGCTGCGCGCCATGCGTCCGGTCGTCGGTCGGGTCCAGATCGATCGTGATGCGTCGCGCCCGCCCGCCCAGTCGGCGCCGATGCCGCTCGATGACGCTCGCCGCCAACTCACGCCCCATCCGATAGAGGGCCGAGCGGCCCGCGTCGTTCTCAAACCGCGAGATCGTCGGTTGCGACGCCAGCCGCCGCCCGGCCACCGGGTCGCGTCCCAGCAGCAGCTTGTGGATCGGATCGTCGGCGAGATGGTCGGCATCATTGCCGTCGGGATGGCCGCAGGCAATCCCGAAGACCCGCTGGCCGACCAGGTCCTCGAGCGTGTGCCGAATCTTCTCCGGCGCGCGTTCATCCACCAGACAGCGGGCGAACGCCTTGACCAAGCCATACACCCGCTCGGCCGCCTTGAGCAACACGGCCCCGCCATCCGAACTCGCCTGCTCGCGGTCGAAGGTGGCCACGAGCGGCTTGTCGAACAGATCCGGGAACCGAACAGTCTGTGGTATCGTGGCGTTCGTCACGCAAGAGCCTCCGTTGTGCCAAAAACGTTTGTGGGCAACAGCGTTTTAGCACACGGAGGCTTTTGTGTCTCTACCGCGGACGGGGCCGTGGTGAATTTTCCAGGCTAAGGTTCAGGGTCGGAATCAGTCGCGCGAGCTTGGGAAACTCAAGAAAGCGGTGTGACGCGACGGCGAGTCCAGCCAACAGTGTCGCAACCCGGGCGGGCTTCAGCGCCGCGGGCGCCGCATGGCACTGATCGATCGGGACGGCACACAAGTCTTCGGTGACCATGAACGGCAACGCCCGCAAACGTTGGACCGCACGATAGGCCGCGGTGTTGGGTCGGACGGAAACCGGAAGCAGGTCGTCAACGATGCTCCACAGCGGCTCATAGAAGCGCCTCAGCGTCGCCCCGTCGACCGGGGCCTCCCCGCCGGGCCGCTCGGCCAGCGCAGATTCCAGTAGACCAACCACGCGCTCGAGCGTCAGAATGCGTGCCCCCAACTGGCCCATCACCGTGTGGAATGGTCGTAGTGCCTCGGATGCGATCCTTCCGCCAGCATCGAGCAACGCGCTCGCTTGAGCAGCATTCAGGGGGCCGGATGGAAGAAGGATTTCGTCCGGTCGCCGAACAGTGCCGTCGTGTGCCTGGGCGATGCACGCCTGGGTCGCCGTAATCTTCACGCACTCCCAGACGCGCTTGTAGCAAGCCGGACGGTTCGACGACCCCAATGTCAATTCGTAGGCCTTCCCGAGGATCTGCCACAGCTGGACGTGTCGCAGCATGTTCAGCAGGCTTTCGGGATCGCGCGCGATTTCCTGCGCGGCGGTCTCCATCAACATCTCGTTCCATGCCTGCTCGTGCTGATGCCCCGCAAAGATCACGGCCTTACGGTCCGCCTCGGGGAAAAAGTCGGCGTTGATGTGCAAGGGCAGGCCGGACGACTGTTCAGTCGGCAGGAACGCGTAGAGCAACCCTTGGCCTAGAAGTTCCGGCTCGGTCCGAAGCCCTATCCCTACCTTGGTGCCGCGATCGAGCGCGGCCAGCATCGGGTGCGTATCGTGCAGGCCCCTTGCCGCCTCCGCCGCGTCGGCGCGAAGGATGTGCCATTTCTCAACCTCGCCACCGGGACTAAAGCTGACGATCAGGTCGGATCCGTCGCCGCGGTCCAACTCGCAGCCCAGCAACAGCGCACCGTCCTGGTACACCTGCGCCGTGCGGACATGCCGGAGAAAAAGCAGGCTCTGGCGCAAGACGCACCTGAAATCGTAGGCGAGACGGTCGATGTGGGAGGCGCTGATGTGAGACACCCCCAGCCCCAAACGTGCCTCCGTGTCCGGGTCCCGCGCCCATGGCAGGAAAAACGTTGTACCGGGTTCGTCGTACGGTTCGGTGACCCAGTCCCCGGACTCGGGAAAAAGAGTCAGCTTGATGCCCGAAGAGCGGATCTCCGGGTGGTCGGTAACCTGGTAGGTCGACAGGAACCCGATGCCGAAGCGCCCGATGTTCTCGCTTCGCAACAGCTTTCCGCCGCTACCCACCTCCACGATGCGGTGGTAGTCGCAGCTGTAACCAGACTCCGCCTTGAGGTCGCATGGATTGGATTGCAGATAGCCACAGTAGGTGAACTCCCCGCTGTTGCGCACCACGAGACCGTCGTGGGTAATGTCGAAGACAATTTCTTCTGCCGTTGCGTCGTCGGCGTTCTGGATCAGTTCCAGGGCCATCACGTCGTAGCCCTGAAGCCCGGCCAAGTGACTTCGGATATTGCCGAGGAGGCTCGCGGTATACGGGCCGCGCTGACTGGATAGAGCTCGCTGTTGCATTTCTGGTCGTGGACTCCTCAAGACACATAGTTTTTCGTCGCAGCGTCGTTGCCGGCTGGCGCCCCCCGATGACCGGCGGCGATCAGTACCCCCGACTCGCTGCCGGGGGGGGTGCCCGCATAGCGTTCAGGGCTGTGCAGCCGGCAGGGCGAACGCCAGCAGCTCAGCGGGCACCCCGCGGCCGCCGACGGCCACCACGAGGTACTGCCGGCCATCGAGCAGGTAGGTCATCGGTGTGCCGGTCTGCGGCGCCGGCAGGTAGACCGCGCCGACGTTCTCGCCGGTGGCCTTGTCGTAGGCGCGCAGCATGGCGCCGCGCCGGCCGTCGGGCGTCGTGATGAAGCCGCCGTCGGCCGCCTGCCGCCCGCCCTCGCCGGAGATGAGCAGCGTCCGCGTGGTCAGCGTGCCGACCGGACCCTGCCGCCCCGTGCGCGGAATGTCGATGCCCTGCAGGGCGGGATGCGCCTTCACCCAGTCGGGCGTCTCGCCGTGGGCGACCTGCCAGACGATCTCGCCGCGGTTCAGGTCGATGGCCGTGATCCGCCCCCAGGGCGGCTTCATCAGCGGCAGCCCCTGCACCGTCATGCCCGGCCCGCCGGCGGGGCCGTTGATGTAGTCCATGTCCGAGCGCGCCGGGTCGTTGCGCAGCGCCAGGACGCGGCTCAGGGTGTGTGAGAAGAGGTAGAGGATGCCGGTCTCGGGGTCGTAGGAGCCACCCGGCCAGTTGGCCCCGTTGGGCACGAACAGCGTCCCGTACAGGTCGCCGTCGCCGCGGGTGATGGGCGGCGTGAAGATCGGACCGGTGCGGTACTGCTGCACGATGCGCCGCGCCTCGGCCTCGAGCTCCGGCGTCAGGTCGATGACCTCGTCGAGCTCGAACCCCTGCCGCTCGAACGGGGGCGGCTTGGTGGGGAACGGCTGCGTCGGCGAGTAGGTCTCGCCCGGAATGTCGCCGGGCGGCACGGGCCGTTCCTCGATGGGCCAGACCGGCTCGCCCGTGACGCGGTCGAACACGTAGACCCAGCCCTGCTTGGTCGGCTGCGCAACCGCCTTGATGTCGCGGCCGTCGACCGTGATGTCGGCCAGGATGGGCGCGCACGGGACGTCGTAGTCCCAGAGCGGGTGATGGACGAACTGGAAGTGCCAGAGCCGCTCGCCGGTGTGGAGATCCACCGCCACCAGGCTCTCGGCGAACAGGTTGTCGCCCGGCCGGTGCCCGCCGTAGTAGTCGCCGGTCGGAATCTCGACCGGCAGGTAGGCGATGCCGAGCTCCGCGTCGACGGTCATCTGGGTCCAGACGCCCGTGTTGCCCGTGTACTCCCAGGAGCCGTCCTCCCACGTCTCGTTGCCGAACTCCCCCGGCTGCGGGATGGTGTGGAAGATCCACAGGCGCTCGCCGGTGCGGGCGTCGAAGCCGCGGATGTAGCCCTTCGCGTTGCGGCGGGACGGCGGCGTGCCCCCGGGGCGGCTGGCGGCCCCCACGAGCACGACGTTACCGGCCACCACCGGCGCGCCGTTCCAGGCCAGCTCGCTGGTGATCGGGTCGAGGTCCTGGTCGTTGTTCTGCTTCAGGTCGACGATGCCGTCGACGCCGAAGCCCGCGACCGGCCGGCCGGTTGCGGCGTCGAGCGCCACGAGCTGATAGCCGATCGTCACGAAGTAGATGCGCGCGTCGCCGGCGCCGTCCGTCCAGTACCCGACGCCGCGGCCCGACAGCCGCCGCACCGACTGCGCGGCGCGCTCGCCCTCGTCGAGGCGGTACAGCCAGAGATACTCGCCCGTCGCCGCATCGAGCGCGGCGACGGCGCGCCGGCTGCCGGCTGTCGTGTAGAGCACCCCGTCCACCACCAGCGGCGTCGACTGCAGGTTGAAGTCCGGACGCGGCCCGAGGTTGTCGGTCCGGAAGCGCCAGACGACCTCGAGGTCATCGAAGTTGGCGGCGTCGATCTGGTCGAGCGCCGCGTAGCGCGTCGCACCGAGGTCGCCCGCCCACGTGCGCCACTCGCCGTCCACGGCGCCTTGCTGCGCGTCCGCCCGCGCGCCGCCAGCCAGCGTGGCTGCAATCAGGAAGCAGAGGGTCCGGCGCAAGCCGGACGAGAACGCCGCTCGGACGAGGGAATCTCGCATCAGTGGTTCCTCGCGTATCGATCCACAGGTATCCTAGATCCTGACGCGTGTTGCGCCTGCTGCGCGACATGATACCCGGGGGCAGTTGCTCCGCGTTGCCGGTCGGCAGCCGGATCGCTGCCGACTGGCCGGCCCGGTTCGCGGGCCAGGAGGACATGATGCGGAAGACGTTACTCGCGGTGCTGGCGCCGATCGCACTGATCCTGTCGTTCGCCTGCGGGGGCGGCGAGCCCGCGGCCGAGCCCGAAGAGGCGATGACGGAGATGTCGAACCCCGCCGACAAGTTCGCGGGCGCCTGGTCGCTCGTGCGGCGCGAGCGGCGCGATGCGGACGGCATGGACGTGGAGCCGCCGGTCGACAACCGGGTCGGCTACATCATCTACCATCCTTCCGGCTACATGGGCGTGACGACCATGAGCCCCGACCGCGAGGCGTACTCCGAGGGCGGGCCGAGCGCCGAGGAGGCCCTGGCCCAGATGGGGACCTACAACTCGTACTTCGGGCGCTTCAGCGTCAACGAGGAAGGCGGGTACGTCACCCACCACCTCGAAGGCAGCCTCGACCCGAGCGGCGCCGGCTCGGACTACCAGCGCTTCTTCACGTTCAGCGACGACGGCAACACGCTCACGCTACAGCCGCCGCCCGACGAGAACGGCGTGATGTCGTTCATCACCTGGGAGAAGCTGCCCGACCTGGCGGAAGCCGAGCTGACGGAGACCCACCGGCGGCTCTTCGGCTTCTACCGCATCGAGTCGATCACCCGCGAGACGACCGACGGCGAGCCGGTCGAGGCCGAGCAGTACCAGACGGCGTACATCATCTACGCGCCGTCGGGGCACATGGCCGTGCACCTCATGCGGGGCGGCCGCATGCCGTACGCCGGCGACGAGCCGACCGCCGCGGAGGCGCTCGCCACGGTGCTGAGCTACGGCAGCTACTTCGGCCCGTTCTCGGTGAACGAGGAGGGCGGCTACCTCGTCCACCACCGCGTCGGCAACGAGGATCCCGGGCAGAGCGGGACGGACGCCCAGCGTTTCTACGAGCTGACGGATACGCATCTCGCGCTGCAGCCGCCCGCCGCCCCCGACGACCAGGGACGGGAGGTGCAGGGCACCATCCTCTGGGCGCGGATCAGCGGCTGACCGCGGCCCGGCGGCTTGCTTGCAGCGCCCCCCCGCCCGGCGCCGGCGGCAGCAGCCTGCCGGGGCGCCGGGCGCGGGGACCCCGTCAGAACAGCGCGATCGGGTTGAGCGGCGAGCCGGTCCCGCCGCGGATCGGCAGCGGCGCGGCCATCAGCAGGAACTCCCAGCGGTTGCGCTCGGCGGCCGCCGCGGCGAGCGCTTCCAGGTCGCAGTTGTCGAACATGTGCACGCCCAGGTAGAGCAGCGCGAAGTCGTGCACCGCCCCGGGCAGCTCCGACGGCGCGACATAGGTCGGATGGTCGCTGCCCATCAGCGCGATGTCCCGCTCCTTCAGCCACGGGATGACCGACGGGTGCAGCCCGGCCGAGCGGCCGCCGGGACGCCGCCCCCGCAGCCACGGGCCCTCCGCCGCGCGGCGCGCCCACACGCCGGTGCGCACGAACAGCGCGTCGCCGGCTGAGACGCGCACCCCGGCCTGCGCCTCCCAAGCCTCCAGGTCCTCGACGTAGATCGGCGTCCCCGGCTCCAGCCAGGGCACGCCCCTGAGCCGCGGGATGTCGATGAGGACGCCGCGCGTCACGATGCCGCTCTTCAGGTTGTGGATGGAGTTCTTCGGGTGGCCCTCCGCAACCGCGTCGGCGTCCGGCGCGTAGCCGTTGTAGAAGACGCCGTCGTCGTTGACATGCGCCAGCGCGTCGAGGTGCGTATGGGAGATGCCGTGGTAGCGCACCGCGATGCGGTCCGAGCTGATGCCGATCATCTCGTGCTCGTAGGGATACGGGTTGTCGACCGCCGCGACGGTGTTGGCGTCGCCGGCCAGCGACACGGTGAAGCCGTCCTCGACCAGCGCCACCGCCTGCAGCCGCTTGGCGGGCGTGACGAGGTTCAGCGCCCCGATCTCGTCGTCGGCGCCCCAGCGCCCCCAGTTCGACAGCTCGGCCTTCCATTGCTCGTACTGCGCCGCGGTCACCGTCCGGGCCGCAGCTTCGGTCTGGGCCGACGCTCCGGACGCCGCCAGGGCCGCAAGCAGCACAACCGCCGACGCGCACGCTGTGATCTTCGTCATGTTCCCCTCCCGGTGGGCCGTCGGCCGATTGTAGTCCTCCACACCTGGCGCAATCGAGCCGGGCGCCGCGGACGCATGATTGTCGTGGTCATCGCGCCGGAAAAGGAATAGGCTAGCAGTCCGATCATCGGGAAGCACGGAGGGAAATCATGGCCAGGCGACTTGGATTCTTCGTAGCGGCCGCGTTGCTGGTGGTTGGACCGGCCGCGGCACAGGACGTGGAGGACGTGCAGGCCGTGCTGCAGGCGGCCGCCGACACGATGGGCGTGACCGACATGATGTCCATCGAGTACAGCGGGAGCGGCTGGATCGGCCGCCTGGGCCAGAACTACGCGCCGGAGCAGGACTGGCCGCGCTTCGAGCTGGCCGAGTACATGCGCACCATCGACTTCGAGACGAACTCCTCGAAGGAGGTGAGGGTCACCCGGCAGGGGGACTACGCCGCCCGCGGCGGCGGCGCGCCCATCGTGGGCGAGCGGAACGAGACGCTGATGGTCAGGGGCGAGCATGCCTGGAACGCGGGGATCGATCGCGACGTCCCCATGCCCCAGGTTGCGGAGCTGCGCCTGCTGGAGATATTCCTCACGCCGCACGGGTTCCTCAAAGGAGCCATGGCCGGCGATCCGATCGCGGTCACGCGCAACGAGTACGGCCAGCGGGTGACCGTCGTCTCGTTCATCGCGCTCGACAAGTACCGGGTGAACGGCACCATCACCGAGGACAACGTCATCGAGCGGGTGCAGACCTGGCTCCCGAATCCGATCGTCGGCGACCTGTACTACGAGACCGTCTACACGGACTACCAGGACGCCGGCGGGGGCATGATGTTCCCCATGAACTGGCACCAGCACCAGGACTTCGATGACGGCGCCCACCAGCCCAACGTCAGCGGCGGCGACCACACGTTCGGCCTCACGACCATCGACGGCGTCCGCGTGAACGTGGACGGCGCCGCGCTCACCGTGCCCGACAACGTGCGCGGCGCCACCGTGCCGCCCCTCCGCGTGGAGACCGAAGAGGTGGCCGACGGCATGTGGCTGATCGCCGGCGGCACGCACCACAGCGTGGCCGTGGAGTTCGGCGACTTCGTGGCGGTCATCGAGGCACCGCTCAACGAGGCGCGCTCGCTCGCGGTGATCGCCGAGGTGATGCGCCTGGTGCCGGACAAGCCCATCCGCTTCGTCGTGACCACGCACCATCACTGGGATCACCTGGGCGGCGTGCGCGCCTACGTGCACGAGGGGGCCACCGTCATCACGCACGAGGGCAACCGGCCGTACTACCAGGAGGTGCTGCGGGCGGGGCCGTGGCTGCTCGAGCCCGACCGGTTCTCGCTGTTCCCGCCCGAGGAGTGGTCGGAGGGCTACATCTTCGAGACGGTGCGCGAGCAGTACCTCCTCGGCGACGAGACGCGCCTGATGGAGCTGCACCACATGCAGCGCCTCGGGCACGTGACCGGCATGCTGATCGCGTACTTCCCGAACGAGAAAATCGTGGTGCAAGCGGACCTCTACACGCCGCCGTCTCCCGGCCGCCCGCTGCCCGCCGAGCCGACCGGCAGCCACCAGAGCTTCTACGACAACGTGCAGCGGCTGGGGCTCGACGTCGAGACGATCGTCCCGATTCACGGCCAACCGGCGCCGTGGTCCGACTTCGAGGCGTTCGTGACCGGCGCGCGCTGATTCGCCGTCCCGCCGGGCCGCGGCAGCCCCGCTGGTGCGGGGCGCCGCGCCCCCCGGCGCCCGCGGGCGGGAGCGCGCGCGGCGATCCGCTAGACTTGCTTGTTCGGCCCGCTTCGAGGAGAAGAGCTATGCGTAGATGCCAGCACCGGTCCGTGCCCGTGACACGTCGCGATGCGCTGCAGCGGCTCGGCGCCGTCGGAGTCGGCGTCCTGGCGGCCCCGGCGCTGTCTTCCCGGCTCCTGTCGGCTCCGCTGCAGCAGGCCGGCGGCAGCGGCGTGACGTTTCCCGAGGGCGCGATCATCCGTACGCTGCTCGGCGACGTCGACCCCGAGGAGCTCGCGGGCGGCGCCACCCTGTTCCACGAGCATCTGTCGATCGGCGACCCGCTGCCGCCCTGGTTGACGCCCCCGGAGGACGCCCAGCCGAGCTTCACCGCCGACCTCGACCTGATGACCGAGGAGGTGAACGCGACCGCGGCGGACGGCGTCAGCTGCATCGTGAACGGCGGCACCAGGGACCTCGGCCAGAACCCCGCGAAGCTGCGGGAGCTGGCCGGGCGGGTCAACCTGCACATCGTCCTGGCGGGCGGCCTGTGGACGCAGGTGCGCTACCCGCCGGAGATCGCGCAACAGACCGAGGAAGAGGTGGCCGCGGACTTCATGCGCGACGCCGAGGCCGAGCGCTGGGGCGCCATCGGCGAGATCGGCTCGTCGATGACCATGCATCCCGACGAGCGCAAGGTGCTGCGCGCGTCGTGCCTGGTCCACCAGCGCACCGGGCTGCCGCTCTTGACGCACACGCCGCACGAGGGCTGCTCGCAGTGCGCGCTCGAGCAGCTCGACATCATCGAGGAGATGGGCGTCGACCCGCGCCTCGTCTGCATCGGTCACCTCGCCGACATCACCGGCGACCCGACGGCCGAGCTGCACAAGGAGCTCGCGCGGCGCGGGGCCTTCCTCGGCTTCGACACGGTGGGCCACCAGATCACGCAGGGCGACGCCGAGAAGGTGAAGATGATCGTCTCCTGCATCGACGCGGGCTACGAGGACTACGTGCTCCTGTCCGCGGACTTCGCCCGCGAGGCGGAGCTCAAGGCCAAGGGCGGCGCCGGGTACTCGTCCGTCCTGCACATCTTCGTCCCGAAGCTGCGCTACGCGGGCGTGCCCGACGAGACGATCCACAAGATCCTCGTCGACAACCCGCGGCGGTTCCTGGCCTTCGTGCCGAAGAGCATGTAACGCGGCGGCCCAGCCGCCTCGGCCGCCGCCTGTGCCGCCACTCAGCCGGAGAGATGTCCGAGTGGTTGAAGGAGCACGCTTGGAAAGCGTGTGTAGGGGTAACCCTCCTACCGTGGGTTCGAATCCCACTCTCTCCGCCACCCTATTCCACTACGTCACTGCGGTCCACGAAGTGGCGGACTTCAACCTTCAGTTGGGTTTCGCCAGGCGGTACCCGACGCCGCGCTCGGTAACCCGGCCGTGACGACGCCCGCTTGCGATTCGTTTCCCGCGACCCGCCGCGAGCGGAGTTCACCCGATGACGAGAGAGTCCAACCGACGTTGGCCGCGAATCGTGTCGCTCGCCGTCGCGGTGCCGCCCCACCGGATCGCGCAGGACGAGGCGATGGGGTTTTTCCAGCGGTCCTTCGACATGCCGCCAACGCAGCGCGACCGCCTGAAGGAGGTCTTCCTCAACGCCGACATCGAGACGCGGTACGCCGCTGCGCCAATCCATTGGTACGACCGGGCCCACAGCTTCGAGCAGAAGAACAATCTGTACATCGACAAGGCGGTCGGCCTGCTCAAGCAGGTGGCCGTCGACACCCTGGCCGGCGCTGGCCTCGCGTGCAGCGATATCGACATGCTCGTCACGGTCTCGTCGACCGGCATCGCCGTGCCCACGCTGGATGCCCGGCTGATCGAGGAGCTGCCCTTTCGCCGCAACGTGCAGCGCCTGCCGCTGTTCGGCCTGGGATGCGCAGGCGGCGCGCTGGGGCTGGCGCGCGCCGCCGCCTGCGCGACTGCCCAGCCCGGCAGCCGCATCCTGTACCTGGTCGTCGAGCTCTGCACCCTCACGTTCTGCCGCAGCGATCAGACGACCGCGAACATCGTCGCCACTGCCCTCTTCGGCGACGGCGCCGCGGGCGCGGTGCTGACCACGGAGGGGCCGGGACCCGCGATCAGGGCCTGGGGCGAGCATACCTGGCCCCGCAGCCTCGACGTCATGGGCTGGCACGTAACGCAGAATGGGCTGGAGGTGCAGTTGTCGCGCGGCATTCCCGATATCGCCCGACACCGGGTGCGGCCCGTCACCGACGAATTCCTCGCTTCCGTCGGTCTGGAGCTCGCCGACGTCGACGACTTCATCTGCCACCCCGGCGGGGCCAGGGTGCTGGAGGCGCTCGAAGACGCCTTCAGCCTCCCGGCCGGCGGCCTCGCGGTGTCCCGGGGGATCCTGCGCGACTACGGCAACATGTCGGCGGCCACCGTGCTCTTTGTCCTGAGGCGCGTCCTCGAGACACCGGCCGCCGACGACGGGCGGCGCGGAGAGGCAAGGCGGTATCTGATGACCGGGCTGGGCCCCGGGTTCTCGATGGGGTTCCTGGTGTTGGAGTCAGCCTGATGTCCGCTCTGTACGTCATCGTCGGGTTCCTCGTCGTGCAGCGGCTGGCCGAGCTGGGCTTCGCCCGCCGCAACCACCGGGCCCTCCTGGCTCGGGGCGCCATCGAAGTCGGCCGAGGGCACTACCCAGCGATGGTCGCCTTGCACGCCGGCTGGCTGCTGACGCTGCCGGTGACGATCGATCCCCGCACGCCGGTGTCGTTGCCGTTGCTCGCCGTCTTCGTGCTGCTGGAGTGCGGGCGGGTATGGGTGATCGCCACGCTGGGCTCGCGCTGGACGACGCGTGTCATGGTGCTGCGAGGTGCCGCGCCGATCCGGAGCGGCCCGTACCGCTACGTCAGGCATCCCAACTACGTCATCGTGTGCGGCGAAATAGCCGTGGTGCCACTGATGTTCGGCGCCTGGATCCTGGCCGCTGTGGCCTCGGCGCTGAACCTGCTGGTGCTCCGCGCCCGGCTGCGGGTCGAGAACACGGCGCTCGAGAAGTTCAGTGGCGACCCGCATCGGGTCTCTGACCGGGAGCGTGAGTAACGCTGCTTTCCGCCGAAGAGTTCCTGCGACGCCAGCACGCTCTGGGGAGCGGGCCTGAGCCTCACGTACCAGTTCTGACCAGGGCGGTCACAACCGCAGCAGGATGACCCGGTCGGGATGTTCCGCGAGTTCAGCGACCCCGGCGTCGAACGTGACGAGTCGACCGCCGTGTCTGATGGCCAGCGCCAGCAGGTGCGCGTCGGTAACCTGCCGGTAGCCGGTTAGCCCCTCGAACGCCACCTCCGGCGCCCGTACGAGGTCCAGGTCGTCCGGCCAGAACTCGTGCCCGGCGAGATCCGTGATTGCGCGCAACACCGCGGCCGCTTCGCCCGGCGACCGGGCGTCGGCGAGAATCTTCCTATTCGAGGAGACCCGGATGAACCCGGCCTGCGTGACCGGGGCGGTCGCCCATGCCGCGGGGACGTGATCGGAGAACCAGCCAACGGCGCCGTGGTGATGCACATGGGTGGGCCACGCAAGCGCCACCAGTACGTTGACATCCAGCAACGGCGTCACGAGTCCTCGTTGGCGGCCCGCACCATTTCCGGCGTGATGGGAGGACTGTCGCGGTCGACGACGAAACCCGGGATCGGGCGATCCTCGGCAACGGCACGGGGCCGGCTGCCGCGGCGCGCCAATTCCGACAGGGCGGCGCCGAGTGAAACTCCCCGCTCCTGCGCGAGAGCGCGTGCAGTGGCCAGGACATCATCATCCACGTTCAAGGTGGTTCGCATCTGATCATCACTGTATCATGACATCATTGTTCGTGCCGGTTCTTTGCGGTCATCCAGTGCTACCATGGCGTCCGCGCAGAATTCGCACCCGGAGGAGACGATGCCGACCCGCAGGTACTTCATCAGGCAGACGACGACCGCGATGGCAGGCATGGCGCTGG
The DNA here is from genome assembly GCA_965222265.1 of Vicinamibacterales bacterium. Classification (GTDB taxonomy): domain Bacteria; phylum Acidobacteriota; class Vicinamibacteria; order Vicinamibacterales; family UBA8438; genus JAAXGX01. Next base: position 14,195 of record CBDCTP010000003.1, on the reverse strand, counting down.
CCGGCGCCGGCGTGCGGGGTGCGGCCGCTGGCACTTCGCAACCGGCCGGCGCGGCGGCGCGGCGGGAGGTCGTCGTGGGCGGACGCCGTATCAAGACGGTGGACGTGCACGCGCACTGCGAGATTCCCGGCATCCGGGAGATGATGGGGGCGGGCCCGGCGCCGAATGCTCCGCTCACCATCGGCCCGGACCGTCTGCGGGCCATGGACGCGGCGGGGATTGACGTCGAGGTCCTGAGCATCAACCCGTTCTGGTACGGGGTCGACCGCGACCTGGCTCCGCGCCTGATCAGGGCGCAGAACGAGGGGCTCGCCGCGATCTGCGCGGCCTACCCGGATCGATTCGCGGCGCTCGCGACGACGACGTTGCAGCATCCGGATTTGGCGGCCGAGCAACTGGAAGAGGGGGTCACGGCGTTGGGGCTACGGGGCGGCTCGGTCGGGGCGAGCGTCGGGAGCGAGGAGCTGGCCTCGCGCCGCTTCGATCCGTTCTGGGCCAAGGCCGAGGAGCTGGACGTGCCCATCTTCCTGCATCCGCAGGGCGTGCCGGAGCTCGCGACGCGGCTGCAGGGCAACGGCTTCCTCGGCAACGTGATCGGCAATCCGCTGGCGACGACCATCGCCCTGTCCCATCTGATATTCGAGGGCACGCTGGATCGGTATCCGGGACTGAAGCTGTGCGCGGCCCACGGCGGGGGCTATCTGCCGTCCTACGCCGACCGCTCCGACTACGGGTGCGCCACGCGTCCCGAACAGTGCTCCGGTCCGCTGGCGCGGCGGCCCACCGAGTACGTGCAGCAGATCTACGTCGACGCGCTCGTTTTCTCGGGCGAGGCCCTGCGCCACCTGGTGGCGGTGGCCGGCGCGAGCCAAATCGTGATGGGAACCGACTACCCGTATCCGTGGACGGCGACCCCGGACGACGCCCGGCTGCCGCGCTTCGACGTGGTGGACCACGTGCTCGACGCGCCGGGCCTGAGCGACGCCGACCGCATCGCGATCCTGGGAGGCAACGCCGCCCGCCTGTTCGGCATACCGTTGTAGTGTTTCTTCTCGGCGGCTGGCAACGCGCCGGAGCAACGCGCGAGGGCGATTCGAGAGGGAGGCTGGAGATGGCGAAGAAGGACAGCGACCGCGACGATCCGCGCCTGGAGAACGAGCAGGGCATCAGCCGGCGGGACTTCGTCAAGACGGGAACCGCCGCCGGGCTGGGCGCGGGCGCGCTGCTGACGCCGGACCGCGCGCAAGCGCAGGCTCCGTCCGCCGGCGCCGACGGCGTCACCTGGGACTACGAGGTGGACGTGGTCATCGCCGGGGGCGGGTGCGCCGGCCTGACGGCGGCGATTCGCGCGCGGGACCTTGGGGCGAGCGTGCTGGTGGTCGATGCGAACTACGACGTCGGCGGCAGGATGCTGCACAGCGGGTCGTACGTGTCCCTCGGCGGCGGCGACCCGGCCCAGCGCCGGGACATGAAGGGCGAGAAGGACAAGGAGGGATTCATCAGCGTCGATCCCGCCGAGGCGCCGGAGGAGCTCGACGACAGCGTCGAGCTGCTGTTCACGGACATCACCGACTGGTCGGTCATCGACCCCAAGGCCCAGAATCCGTACCGCTACAACGAGCGGGAGCTCGTCCGCGCGTGGGCCGAGAACAGCCCGGCCACGCGGCAGTTCCTCATGGACAACTACGTCCGCTTCGCGCGCGTCAGCGGCACGCACGGCGGCGGCGGCCTGTCCCGCGCGCGGGGGGCGCGCTGCTTCCTCATGCTGGGCGACAGGACGGACATCAAGGCGGGCACGATCACGCCGGAGGATGCCGGCGTCGCGGACCCCGAGCGCACGAGCGCGTTCGCGCCGCAGCAGATGAACGACGCGCGCCGCCTCGTCGGACCCAAGGCCGTGAGCAACGGCGTGGCGCTCGCCCGGCCGCTGGAGTACTCGGCGCGGGAGAAGGGCGTCGAGTTCATGCTGCACCGCCGCTTCGCCGACCTCGTCCGCGAGCAGCCGTTCGCGGGCCGGGTGCTGGGGATCAGGGCCCACTACTCGCCGCGGCACCACCCCGAGACCGGCGAGCTGATGCAGAGCTACTGGCAGAACGGCAACGTCGACGAGCGGCGCGAGACGGTGACCATCCGGGCCCGCCGGGGCGTCATCCTGGCCAGCGGCGGCCACGCCGGCAATCCCGAGGTCCGCAGCATGTTCTATCCCGCCATGCGGGAGCCCGCCTTCCCGACGAGCGGCCTCGCGCTGCAGGGCCCCCACGGCCAGGACGCCAGCGCGCTCGTCGCCGGCCTGCGGGTGGGCGCCAACCTGGCGGGGATGCAGCAGAACCTGTCGTATCCCACGACCTTCCACATCTCGACCCGCCTCGGCACCCCGGACGCGTACACGACGATGATGCCAGGACACCCGACGTTCGGCTTCCGCGGCTCGGCGGGGATCAACGTCGGCACCGTCGGCTTCGAGGAGTTCATCGCGGTCAACCAGGTCGGCAAGCGCTTCTTCAACGAGGTCCGTCTGCCCGCCAAGCCCGGCCTGAACCGCTACCCGGGCGACGGCGGCGCCCCGGGCCAGGGGCTCGACCACAAGCCGCTCGACTGGCGCAACTGCCAGAAGAAGTGGGTCCGGCAGATGTACGACTACGACCACGGCCTCGACGCGGCCCTGGCCATGAACGAGGGGTCGAAGGCGCCGGACTACTACTCCGGACCGCTGTGGGCCATCTTCGATCAGGAGGCCGTCGAGCGCACGGGCTGGGAGCTCCGCTACCCCTACGTGGCGGACAACGGCTACTTCTTCCAGGCCGACACCATCGAGGAGCTGGCCGCGAAGATCGCCGGCGGCCACAAGTACCAGCGCGTGCCGCTGCGCCACCTGGCCGCGACGGTCGCGAAGTGGAACGACTGCGTGGACGCCGGCGCCGACCCCGAGTTCGAGCGCGAGGTGGACGCCCCGATGAACCGCATCGAGACCCCGCCGTTCTACGCGCTGTCGATCATGGTGGTCTGGCACGACTCCTACGGCGGCCTGCGGTGCAACGGACGCCAGGAGGTCATCGACATGCAGGGCCAGGCGATTCCGGGGCTCTACGCCGGCGGCGAGGCCGTGGGCGGCTTCAACAAGCACGGCCTCGGCAAGGGCCACGTCCACGGCTACATCGCCGGCACGCACGCCGCCAAGGAGCCCGGCGACAAGGCGTAGCCGCGAAGTAACCATGCCTCACGAGGACGACAAACTCGAGGCGCACGCGACGCGGGTCGTCGTCTGGGACACGCCGCCGGCCATCGAGCGCGGCAAGCGCTTCGCCGTCAGGCTCGGGGTGGCCTGCTCCGCCCGCTGCCCGCCCGCCGGCTGGGCGGTGGAGGTGCGCGACCACGATGGCGAGCTGCGGACGACGAGCGCCCTCGGCGACGAGCCGTGGCCCGGCACCGACGCGCTCTACCATGCCGAGGTCGCCCTGACGGCCCCGGACGCCGAGGGCCTGTACACCTGGGAGGCCGCGGCTCTGACGGACGGGGTGGACGACGCGGACGACGCGCACACCGGCGGCAGCGCCCGCTTCGGGGTGCGCGTCGTGTCCCCGCCTGCGTGCCTGCTGACGGTCATCGCGCTGGACGCGGAGAGCGGGGCCCCGGTGGCCGGCGCGAGGGTGGCCGCGCACCCGTACCGGGCCGTCACCGACGCCCGCGGCGTGGCGGAGATACGGGTCCCGGCCGGCGAGTACCGGCTCTTCGTGTCGGGCAGGCGCTACCGTCCCTTCCGCTTCGAGGGCGACGTGCAGGCCGACACGACGATTCGGGCGGAGCTGGCGCACGAGGTGGAGCTTTCGGATGCCGATCTCTGGTCCTGACCGCCGGCGCGGGGCGGCAGCGCTTCCCGTGAAGCAGATCGTGGTGGCCGTCCTGGCTCTCGGATGTCTGGTCGTCCCTTGCGCCGCCGCCGCGCAGGTCGACGACACCGCCCTCTTCGAGCAGGGAGAGCAGCTCTACGCGGAGCACTGCGCGCGGTGCCACGGCGCTTCGGGCTCCGGGAACCCGCCGGCGTTTCCCGCGTTGAGCGGCAACGACCGGCTCGGAGACGCGGCCCGGATTGTCCGCATCCTGAATCAGGGCAACGGCAACATGCCGCCGTTCCCGGCCCTCACCGCGGAGGAGACCGCCGCCCTGGCCAGCTACGTCCGCAACGCCTGGACGAACGCCTTCGGCGGCGTGACGACGGGCGAGGCGGCCGCCGCGCTGGAAGAAGTCGCCGATGCCGGACAGGCGGCGTCGGTCTGGGATGGGGTCTTCACGGAGACGCAGGCCGCGCGGGGCCGGGAAGCCTACTCGGGGGCGTGCAGCTTCTGCCACGGCCGCCGCCTGAACGGCGCGCCGGACGATCCCGACATGCGGTCCACGCCCCCGCTGGTGCGGGCGCGATTCCTGCGCGAGTGGGACGGCCGCTCGCTGGCCACCCTGTTCGCGTACACCCGGCAGACCATGCCCGAGGACAATCCGGGCTCTCTCACCGACCAGGAGTTCGTCGACGTCATCGCCTACATGCTCTCGGTCGGCGGGATGCCGGCCGGCGACGACGAGCTCCCGCCCGATCCTCGGGGTCTTGCGCGGATCGTCATCCGGCAGCGTTGACCAGATTCGGGGCGAGCGAGTACCGTGCACGGCCACGCGCATGGACGGCGCAATGCGAAGGGGAATGAGATGAGTCGATACACGCTCGCGCTGCTGCTCGTCGTGGTCTGGTGCGCGCCTGCCGCCCCCCAGGATCGCTGGCCCCAGTTCCGGGGGCCGGACGCACGAGGCGTCTCCGAGGCCTCGGGGCTGCCGACCCGGTGGAGCGCCACCGAGAACGTCGCCTGGGCCGCCGACCTCCCGGGCCTCGGCTGGAGCTCGCCGGTGGTCTGGGACGACACCGTCTACGTCACCACCGTCGTCAGCACCGAGCCGGTCGAAGAGCCTCTCGGCGGCCTCTATCGTGGACGCGAGTTCTGGAGCCCCTCGGCCGCGGACCACCAGTGGATCGTCTACGCGCTCGACGTCGGGACCGGCGACGTGCGATGGGAACGCGAGGTGCATCGCGGCCCGCCGGCCCGCGGCTACCACATGAAGAACACCCTGGCGACGGAGACGCCGGTGACCGACGGCGACGCGCTCTTCGTCTACTTCGGCAATCTCGGCGTCTTCTGCCTCGACGCGGCGGACGGCGAGTTGCGGTGGTCGCACGACGTCGAGCCCTCGACCACCCGGCTCGGGTGGGGCACCGCCGCGTCGCCGGTGCTCCACGACGGCCGCCTCTACGTCGTGAACGACAACGACGATCAATCGTATCTGCTCGCGCTGAGCGCGGAGACCGGCAACGAGGTCTGGCGCATCGCGAGGGACGAAGGCACCAACTGGGCAACCCCGTTCATCTGGGAGAACGAGCTGAGGACGGAAATCGTCACCAACGGAACCGATAGGGTGCGCTCCTACGACCTCGACGGCAACCTCCTCTGGGAGCTCGCCGGCATGTCGTCCATCACCACTCCCACGCCCTTCGCCGAGTTCGGCCTGCTCTATCTCGGCTCGGGGTATCTCGGCGACCAGCAGCGCCCGGTCTTCGCCATTCGCCCCGGCGCCAGCGGCGACATCTCGCTCCGCGGCTCGGAGACGGCCAACGAGTTCATCGCGTGGTCGCAGCCGCAGGCCGCCCCCTACAACCCTTCCCAGATCGTCTATGGCGACGTCATGTACACGCTCCTCGACCGGGGGTTCTTCACCGCCCACGACGCGCGGACCGGCGAGGAGATCTACTCGCGACAACGGATCGCCGTCGGCGCGGCGTTCACCGCATCGCCCTGGGCCTACGACGACAGGATCTTCGCGCTGAGCGAGGACGGCGACGCCTACGTGATCCGCGCGGGCCGGACGTTCGAGGTCGTCGGCCGCAACGCGCTCGGCGAGTTCACGATGGCGACGCCGGCCATCGCCCACGGCAGCCTGTTCATCCGGACGCGGTCGAAGCTCTACCGGATTGGCGAGGCCGCGGCTCCCTGAGCGCCGGCGGGCTGATCGGAGCGCGCCCTCGACTCATGCCGAGGCGGTCGCCAGAATGGCCGCCGCCTCCTCCGCCAGATCCGTCACGCATGCCTCCACGTGACGCGCGCGGGTCCGGAAGCTGAGGACGCAGACGCGCGCCAGGAACCTCCCCTCCACGACCGCGCCCGACAGCATCACGCGGTTACGCAGGTTCACACGCTCGACCAGCAGTTCGGTCGCCTCGTTTTCCTCCGCCGGGCTCGAGCCGGACCAGCGCAGGTGGAACGCGAACAGCGACACCTGCGGGGGCGCCGCCATCACGATCCCCGGGACCGCGGCCACGCGCGGCGCCGCCTCGAGGGCGAGGGCCCGCTTCTCGGCCAGGGCGGCGCGGAACCGCCCCGCGCCGTACAGCTTCACGCAGAGCCAGACGCGAAGGCCCGGGAACCCGCGCGAGAGCTCCGGCCCGTACACGTGGGGATCGTACTCGTCCTCATCGATCCGGCTGGGCAGGTAGCTGGCGGTCGCCTCGTGCGCCCGCCGCAGCGCCGCGCCGTCGCGTACGAGCAGAGCCCCGGTGCCGTACGGCAGGAACAGGCCCTTGTGCGGATCGAGCGTGAGGGAATCGGCCCGCGAGAGCCCCGGCATGAGGTCCCGGAGCTGGGGACACAGGTGGAAGAAGGCCCCGTAGGCACCGTCCACGTGGTGCCAGAGCCCTTCGCGGTCGCACAGGTCGGCGATGGCGTTCAGCGGATCGACCGCGCCCGTGTTCGTGGTGCCGGCCGCCGACGCGACGCAGAACGGCCGGAGGCCGGCCCGGCGATCCGCGGCGATCATGTCCGCGAGGGCGTCCACGTCCATCCGGAACTCCTCGTCCACCGGAACCGCCCTGACCCGGTCCGGCATGATGCCGGCGAGCCGGGCGGACTTGGCCATCGAGTGGTGCATCTGCGTCGAGCCGTACAACACGCCCGGGCGGATTTCCGGACCGAGATGCCGCTCGCGCGCGCACAGCACGGCGTTGAAGTGCGCCATCGACCCGCCGGTGGTGAACAGCCCGCGGGCCTCGGCCGGAAAGTCCATCCACTCGCGCAGCCAGTCGAGCGCGTTGGACTCGAGCTGAACGAGGGCCGGCGCCGCCAGCCGCACCCCGGTGTAGCGATTGACCACGCCGGCGATCAGGTCCGCCAGCCCCGCGGGATACAGCCCGCCCCCCGGAATGTAGGCGAGATAGCCGGGCCCCGACGACGTGAAGGAACGCGGCACCCACTCGGCGAGCAGCCGGTCTAGCAGCGGCTCGTACGCGACGCCCCGCTCGGGCGCCGGCTCCCGGAGGCGGCGGCAGAGATCGGCCGCGTCCACGTCGCCCCGGGCCGGCTGCGTCTCGAGGCTCAGAACGTGGTCCACGAGCCGCTCGACGGTGGCGTGCCCCATGCGTCGCATCTCATCGGCGGTGAACTCCAGGTTGGCGAGGTCCGTGGACATGGGTGGCGGCTCTCCAGCGCGGAACGCTCGCATCGTGCACTCGGTCAGACGTTGGTTCAGGTCGTTGATGCCGTATCCCCCACTGGTAGTCGCGGCACCGCAGGCCTTTCCGGCGGCGAGTGTGGCACAAGTCGGCGGTGCATTCGAGGGGGCACCCGGAATACACGACCATCGGCTGGCCAGCCCCCCGGCGCCGCGGCGACGGCAGCCACTGCGCCGACTCGCCGGGGGGCGCGGAAGAGGAAGCGGCTGACGCGGCCGCGGGGGCGGAAATGGTGCGCTGCCGGCCGCCGGAGTCGTTCGGCGCTCGTGACCCTTACTGACGCGCGGCCTGGTTGCTGCTGGTGCTGTTGCTCGGGTGAACGCAACGCGCGAAGTCGCTCGCACTGCGTGTCGCGCTGTTGACCACTGCGTCAGCGGTCCGGGTCTTGTGTGCGCCCGGGTCGCCCGTCGGTGACGGCGGGCGGAGCCGTTCCGCTTTCCCATACCTTCTGGTGGCCTACGCCGGTTCGGCAGGCGTCGTGGAGTGCTTCGCGGATGCGGCTCGCACCGAACGCGCTGGCGCCGAGGTAGTGGCCGACGCCGCTCTCGTCGAGCGTGCGGTCGATTTCGCCGGGGACTATTGCGGTTCGGTGGATTGCACCGCTGTTGGTGCGGCATTCGATGAGGGCCCGTTCTCCTTCGGTCCAGATGGCGACGTGGCGGTACACCGCTCCCCGCAGCGCGGCGCCGGCTTGTGGCCAAGGGTGGCGGGGTCGTCGATCTCGCCGGCGCCGACGAGCTGCGTACGGGCATCGCGCTCGAGGGTCGCGTCGGCGTGTTCCAGCGTGAGCGCCGTGACTTCCGTGTCGTACAGGCTGCGGCAGTTGACCGCGGTGGCCAGGGCCTTGGGGTCGTGCTCGTTGGCCTTGATCAGGTCGAAGACGTCTCGCACCAGTGCGTCGTCGGCTCTCTCGAGCTTGCCGTGGAGTATCTGGGAGCTGTCGAGGACCATTGCCGGGTGTCCGTTGACGAGTGCCTCTCGCTCGGCGCCTGGCAGGATCGGACTCAGTTGGACGAGGTCGACTTCGCCAGCGTCGAACTCGATGATCCACTGCCTTTCGTGGTACGTCGCTGTGCCCCCCAGGTCCTCCATCGTCTGACGGAACGGGCTGCCGGGTTCTGCGAGGTCTCGCAGGGGCACGTCGCGGCCCACGGCGAGGTCGAGGTCGAAGCTGTCGCGGTGTTTCCAGCGGGCGGCCAGCGTGGTGCCGCCGCCGAGCTGGAAGCGGTTCGGGCCGCCGTGCAAGTTCGCCAGCGCGTCGGCTATCGCCTTGTGCACGCGATCCCACAGGTGTCCACCCGTCGTGGAGAGGGTCAGCTCTTCACGGCCCATCGGTTGATCTTGTGGATTCGGGGGGCGCAGGCGAAGTCGGCGCGGTGCAGTGCGGCGACGAGCTGGCGCAAGGTGTACGCGTGTTGGACCCACGCTTCGATGAGCTCGGCTGCGGTTGCCTCGGCGCCCCACATTCGGATGATGCTGGCTTGCCGGTCGGTCGGTTGCTCGGCACGCACGGCGTCGTAGAACTCGTCCGCTGTTGGGCGCCGCTTCCAGCCGGCGCAGCCGCTGGCGAGTCGGCGCTGGACAGCACGGGCGTGGCGACCGCGCGGCGTGCCGGGCGCGCACAGTCTGCGGAAGTCGTCTTCGGCCGCCGGGCGGTCGCTGAAGGCGCCTGGCGGCAGCAGCGTGGCCGGTCGCCTGGGGTTCCGTTCGGCTTTGCGCCGCCCGCTCTCGGTGCGGGTGTCGAAGGTGGCAAGCGTCAACATGACGATTTCACGTTACCGTACTCAGCAGGTCGCGTCCCGGTCACACGGGTTGTCGGTCCGGTGCTCCATGGCGATGCTCCACTCGAGCACCGCGTGGTCGCCGCGAGGTAGGCCGCCCACTCGTCCATCAGCCGCCGGCGCCGCTCGAACAGGTCCGACCGCGCATAGGCCACAAGTCGCCTGATAGGATCGTGCTCCACGGAGCGGCCGCTCCTCGGGCCCCCCCCGAGCGGGACATCCACCGCAGGGGCTTCCCCTCGAGCTCCCGGCGGTTCGCGGACTCGTTCGAGACGCGCGAGATGGAATCATGATCACCGGTGAGCTGAAGTCCAAGGTCGACCGAATCTGGGACACCATGTGGTCCGGCGGCATCTCGAACCCGCTCTCGGTCATCGAGCAGCTCACCTACCTGCTCTTCATCAAGCGTCTCGACGAGTTGCACACGCGCGACGAGCACAGAGCCGCCCGCACCGGCCACCCGATCAAGAAGCCGCTGTTCACCGCCCACCAAGACGCGCTGCGTTGGTCGCGTTTCAAGGAGCTTGCGCCGGAGCGAATGTTCGAGACCGTGCGCGACCGGGTGTTTCCCTTCATCAAGTCCCTGGGCCAGACGGGGGACTCCGACGAGGGATCGACGTACACCCATCACATGAAGGACGCCCTCTTCATGATGCCCACGCCCCGCGTGCTGGCCAACGTAGTCGACCAGCTCGACGACATCGACATGGCCGACCGCGACACCAAGGGCGACCTCTACGAGTACTGGAGTTGACCCGATTTCGTGGACACCTAACCTGTTGGTGAGGAGGAGTCCACGATGCCGAAGTCGAGACCGCCGTACCCGGCGGCATTCCGGCAGCAGATGGTCGAGCTGGTTCGGTCTGGACGTAAACCGGGAGAGCTGGCTCGGGAGTTCGAGCCGTCGGCCGAGGCCATACGCAAGTGGGTCGCGCAGGCGGATCGCGACGCGGGAGCGCGCAGCGACGGCCTGAACACCGAGGAGCGTGAAGAGATTCGCCGGCTTCGCCGTGAGGTGCGTCGGCTGCGCGAAGAACGGGAGATATTGGCAAAAGCAACTGCCTGGTTCGCACGGGAGATCGGACCCGGGAGGACTACCGGTTCATGAATGCGAATCAGGCTCGGTTCCGCGTCGCCACGATGGCCCGCGTGCTCGGTGTCTCCCCGAGCGGGTACTACGCGTGGCGTCGACGCCCCCCGTCGGCTCGCGCCCGGGCCGATGCCGAGCTGACCACCCGCGTGCGGGAGATTCACGCTCGCAGCCGGGGCACGTACGGCGCGCCGCGGATTCACGCCGACCTGGCCGACGACGGCGTCCCGGTCAGCCGCAAGCGGGTCGCGCGGGTGATGCGCACCGCGGGCCTTGTCGGTGTGAGCCGGCGCCGCGGGCCGCGCACGACGCGCCGCGATACGCAGGCCCGGCCGGCCCCGGACCTGGTGGAGCGCCGCTTCGAAGCGGATGCGCCGAACCGGCTTTGGGTATCGGACATCACCTATGTGCCGACCCTGGCGGGTTTCCTCTACCTGGCCATCGTCCTCGACGTGTTCAGCCGCCGCGTCGTGGGTCCATCGTCATACTGCCCCCAAACTTATGAGGAGTGTTTGAACAGCGTGGCTTGATCGTCGATCACCTTGATTCGCAGGCCTTTTCTCTTCCCGTGGTGGACATGCACGGCGTCGAGTTCGCCGCGCTTGACACGCTGCAACACCGTCTGGCGCGACACGCCGAGGAGTCGAGTCGCGTCCTGCATCGGCACGTACCCCGCCGGCGTCTGTTCGTGTTCGACGAAGCGGGCGAGCAGTTCCGGGGTGATGCGGATCCTCCACGGTGCCCCGGGCGTGAGCTGTTCGCCGGCAATGAATCCGTCGTTGATCCAGCGGTGGAGGGTCGAGGGCGCCATCTCCACGCGCTCGGCCGCTTGCTGGATGCTGACCAGTTCACCGTCGGTCGAGCGGGTGGCCGGGTCGAATCGCCCGAGGTTCCAGTTGCGGCGCAGGTTCCCGACATGCATGGCGGTGAAGGGGTGGCCGTAGGCGGTCTTCTTGCCTTGGCGGCTCAGGATGCCGGCGATCACCGCATCGGGATAGTGGCGGGCCAGGCGGCGCACGAGTTCAAGGGTGTCCTCGTCGGTTCGGATCGGCGGCTGGCGCGTCCGCGGGCGATCAATGTCGAGCTCGGTCAGCAGACCCCCACGCCAACGCAGCGTCAGGTGGGCGGTGTGTCCACCGCGCGGCGCGGCGACGATGACTTCATCGAGCAATGTGCGCAGCAACTCTTTCTTGTCCCGCGCCGTGGTGGTGGGCGCCTTCCAGACCCGCGGCAGGTCCATGCCGAGTGCGAGTACGGCCTTGCGCTCGTCGGTCGTCAGTTCGCGCGGTCGGCGCCGCTCGCGGCGTTCGAGTTCGGACCGCGCTTGTTCGAGTTCGCTCAGGCGCTGTTCCCATTCCGTCTCGAGGCCGCGGGCGACGAGGCGATTCTCGGGCTCGACGGCGCGGTACCGGCGTTCGGCGCGCTCGGCTTCATAGCGCGCCCGTTCGACGGCCAGACGCCACTGTTCGAGCGCGCCGTCGTGATCGGCTTCGATGCGTTCGGCGGCGCGCAACGCGGCCTCCAGACCGCCCGGCTGCGCCGCGGCGAGCACGGCCTCGGAGACCGCCTGGTCGATCTGCACGCCGCCGATGTACAGGCAGTACACGCCTCTTTCCTGGTCAATGTCCTGACCCGAACAGTGATAGCCCGGCGAGGCGTTTCGTCCCCGGTAATGGACATACAGCCGCCGCCCGCAGTGGCCGCACGTGGCGATGCCTTGCAGCAGCGCGCTTCCCTCTCTGGCCGCGCCGCTCCCCGCTGCATGCGGTCGCGGCCGCGTGTTGCCGGCGATGCGGGCGAGGTTGTCCTCGTAGGTCGGCCAGTCGATATAGCCCGGGTGGTGGTCGGTGATCAGCACTGGCCACTCCGAGCGCGGTACTCGACGCACACGCTGGCGCACCACACCGTTTTCGTCGACGACGCGCTCCTGCCTCGACTTGCCGTACGTGTAGGCGCCAGCATAGGCCGGATTGGTGAGTACCTGATGAATCGCATGATACGACGGAGGAACCCAGCGGATGGTGTCGCCGTGGTTCAAGCGCAGCGGAAACGTGAGCTTCTCGGAGATGAACCACAACCAGACGCGGCGCACCGACCCAAATTCGGCGAACCGCTCGAAAACGGCACCAACGGCCCCGGTGACCGCTTCGTCGGGATGCAGCCGGATCTCGCCGTCGCGCTCGCCCCAGACGAGCCCGACGGGCAGACCGCAACGCAGCTCTCCGCGGGCCGCCTTGTTGCGGATCCCGCCGTCGAGGCGCGCATGCAGGACATGCAGTTCGGCCTCGCTCATCGTCCCCTTCAGCCCGAGTATGAGCCGGTCGTTGAAGACGTTCGGATCGTACACGCCGTCGGCATCGCCAATCAGCGTGTCGGTCATGCCGCACAGGTCGAGCAACCGGTACCAGTCGGCGTTGTTGCGGGCCAGCCGCGAGACTTCCAGGCCGAGGAGAATGCCGACGTGTCCGAGGGCGACCTGCGCGGTCATGCGGGCGAAGCCACCCCGCCCCTGCGTGGTCGCAGCAGACAACCCCAGGTCCTCGTCGAGCACCGTGATCTGATCGGTGCGCCACCCGAGCTGGCGCGCCCGTTCGGCCAGATCATATTGCCGTCGCGTCGATTCGCGATTCTGCTCGACCTGGGCGACAGTGGACTGTCGCACGTACACGACGGCGGCGCGGCGCAGGTGGGTGGGCTGGACTTTCGTCTCACTCATCGTCGTCCTCTTTTTCCGGTTCGGGTCGCGCCGCTTGCACGATGAGTCTCTCCAGCACGTCCAGCACACCGATGCGCTGCTCGTCCTCCAGCGCCGCCCACACGTTCTGGTCGGGGCGCGGGTCCTTCAGAAAGCCGAGATTCAGTTGCATGCTCCTCCTCCGCTTCAAGGCGACGGAGAAGAGCGTCGACAACCGTCCGCATCCGCAACAAGTCGGCGATGCCGGCCAGAGTGTGTGCGGCGCGGGCGACACGGTCGTCCGCGCCGGCTGATGCGGCGTCGGTCCAGGCGACCGGCACCAACCGCCGGCCTCCATCTGGAAACAGCAACAGAAGCTGGTGCCCGCCTTGCCGGTGCATCCGCCTCAAGACCGCGAGACGTTGGCCTTGGAAGGGATGCGCCTCACGAGTGATGGTCGCGAAGTCAGGAAGGTCTTCGAGATGGGTAGTGTGTCGGGTGTCCCGTCGGCTGGGCGATGGCCCCGCACCTGCGCACGGCGCTGGTGATCGAAGCGCTGGAGATGGCCGTGGCGCAACGCCGGCCCGACGCGGTCGTCCATCACTCCGACCAAGGCTGCCAGTACACGTCGCTGGCCTTCGGTGCCCGCTGCCGGAAATGGGGCGTGGCGCTGTCGATGGGCTCGGTGGGCGATTGCTTCGATAATGCGATGGCCGAGAGCTTCTTCGCGACGCTCGAGTGCGAGCTGCTCGACCGGACGAGGCTGGCGACGCACGCCGAGGCGCGGGCGGCCGTGTTCGAGTTCGTCGAAGGTTGGTACAACACGCGCCGCCGCCATTCTGCGCTCGGCTACCTGTCGCCGCTGGAGTTTGAACGTCTCCATGCGGCAGCCGCTGCGGACGTTGAGCGGCCGGTGGAGGCGCTGCAGCCGCACACGAGTCCGTTCGGGCCCGGCTCGCCGGCGCCGACTCGCGTCGTCACCGGCTTTCTTCTGGAAACACACGGAGGGAACGATGGTCTACAGGCACACGGCTCGCCTCCGGCTTCGCAAGCCGGATAGCTGCTGTGGGACCTGTCGGGAGGAGATGACGGCGGGCCTGCCGGGTCGCC
>CBDCTP010000002.1:0-634203 GCA_965222265.1 Vicinamibacterales bacterium | reverse complement strand
CTTCGGCGCCTGGGTCGATCACTTCGACGCGCGGTTCGTGCGCGGCGCCGACGCGCCGATTCTGGACGGCCGCTACATCCTCGACCTCGAGGCGAGCATCCCGCTCGCCCGCGACGTGACGCTGTCGGTCGGCGGCCAGAACGTCCTCGACACCTTTTCGCAGCGGATGGACCTGTTCGCCGATATCTTCGGTCTCCCCTACAGCCAGTTCACGCCGTGGGGCCTGAGCGGTGGCTACTACTACGTCCGCCTCAACTACGGCTGGGGAGGCTAGCGCAACCGTGTCAGCGACGGCCTGACGACGGCGCGGCAGGAACCTGTGGCGGCCGGTGTCCTTGCGCGGCGGGTGCTCGCACTGAGCCTCGCAGCCTGCCTTCCGTGGTGCGTGCCGGCGCGGGCCGAGCTACTGTCGCCGGGACCGGCGGCCGACGTCGGCGATCGGTTGCGGACCCTCGTGCCGTCGTACAACGTCAACCCGCAGCCGGTCGCGCTGCTGATCGCCGCCGGACGGCGGCCAGACCGTGGCCCCACCTGCTCGCGTGGTCGAGAAGCTCTGCTTCGGGTTCTGGACCTCGCTGGTGAGCCGCGGCGGCCGCCTCGACGAATCCTCGGACCGCCGCGCCGACTACGCGCGGACCCTGTGGGCGCCCGCCCTGCGGGCGGCGTTCCCGCACCGCGCGTGGCTGACGCGGGGGCAGGCCCAGAGCGCGCTCGACCGTGTGCGGCGGCTGCGGAACGCGGTCGCCCACCACGAGCCGATCTTTCGAGCGTCCCCTGTGGGTGGACTACGAACGCATTCTCACCGTGGCGGGCTGGATCTCGCCGGAGGCGCGGGCGTGGATCGAGCAGAGCAGCCGGGTTCCCGGGCTGCTCCGCACCGGGATCCGCGCGAGCGACGCCGACCTTCACTGGACGAAGGAGGATCTGGCCCACCGCATGTACATGAGTAGGAAAGTACACACTGGTACCACCACCCGAGTATGCGGTGTTCAGCGTCCGGATCAAGGGAGTCGCGGCCGCGGGCGAAAGGTGGGGCCGGCTACGCGAGGACCTTCTCGCCCTGATCGCGCAATTGGCCCTGGGGGCCCGACGTACCTGTAGAGCGTCACGGGCTTGATCCCGAGTTCGCGGCACAGTTCGGACACGGAGGTGTCGCGGTGGGCCATCGCGGCCTGGGCCAGCCGCACCTGTGCTTTCGACAACGCGAACTTCCTGCCGCCCTTGCGGCCGCGTGCCCGCGCGGCCTTGAGCCCGGACACTCGGTCGTCGCCGGTCGGTGCGGGCGGCCCTGGGCCCGGCATCAGCGCAGTCCCGAAGGGCGCGCCTCGATCGCCGCGGAGCGGCAGCGCGGGATCCGTTGAGCGGCCAAGGCGCCACAAAGGACGCCGAGGACGCCGGCAGGCGGTCAGAACCTGTAGCTCACCCGAGCGGCCAGTTGGGCGGTATCCAAAGGATCGTGAGCGCGCAGAACGCGCAACCAGCGAAGATCAACGCCCACAGCGAAACCTCGCCAGAGACGGACGTCGACGCCGCCGCCGAGAGCGAGCGCAAGACCAAGCTCCGTAGAGTCGATCGGAACGGCAATGCCGGGCCCAGGCAGAGCGCCTTGCGCCGCGGACGGTATCAGCGCCGCCGGGTCGACGACGATACTCGCTCTCTCCTCGACCCGGCCAACGCCGCCGCCGCCAGAGAGGTACGGGAAGAGAAGACCGTCGGCAACCGGAAACTCGACGGTGAACTTGGTCAAGAAAGCCGTGACGTCGGTACCCTGAGTCTCGACGCGCAGGAAGGGAAACAGGTCACCCGGACCGGGCAGGCCGAGACCCGGAAGCAACGGGCCGCCGAAGGACGGCGCGCCGGCCCCGCCGCCCGGACCGACGAGATGGGTCACCTCGAGATCGAGACCGAGGCGAGGCGTCACCCGCACACCGGCGCCGACACCCGTAGCCACGGACACGCCGTCGCCTATGCCGGCGCCGACGAGGCCGTAGACACGCCCACCAGCATCCGGAACATCCTGCTGCGCCGCCGCCGGGCCGGCGCCGACGACAAGCACCAGAAAGGCCGGCAAGAGAGCCGGCCGGATCCCAAAACACGTCCGAACGGCCGCGAGGAGCGCCGTGCGGAAACCGACGAAGCATCCGTTACGAAAAGGCATGCCGCAACAGTACATCCGGACAGGCCTCCGAAAGCGCCGGCGGCTCGACGAGCTCATGAAACGTCCTCCAGCGCGGCGACCGCCTGGTCGTCAGCGAGCTCTCCCGCTCGGCCGGTCGCCATCCTCGACGCCCGCGCCAAGCCCTTCTGCGCCTTCGTGGCGCACCGTCATCGGCGTACTGGCATTCCGGGACGCCGCCGGCGGTGTCTTCGACGCACTCTACACTTGGCTGACCTCGACGTTCGACTGGGTGTTCATCGGCGCCGCCAACGTCTTCGTCATCTTCTGCCTGATGCTGGTGGTGCGCTCGGCCGCGTGCGCCTCGGCGGTCCTGACGCCAAGCCCGACTACTCCGCCTGGTCGTGGTTCGCCATGCTGTTCGCGGCCGGCAGCGGCCTGATGTTCTTCGGGGTGGCCGAGCCGATCGACCACTTCCTGAATCCGCCACTCGGCGTCGACCAAGCGGACAGCGACGCCGTGCAGCGGCTCGCCATCGCCTCCGTCATCTTCCACTGGGGCGTGCATCCGTGGGCCCATGTTCGCGCCGGTCGCAATCGCGTTGGCCTTCGCCGCCTACAACCTCGGATTGCCTCTGACGCTACGGTCGGCGTTCTACCCGGTGCTCGGCGCGGCGGTCTGGGGCCGGTGCTTGACGTTTCTGAAGCGCGATTGCAGTTCCAGGTTTCGTCCTAGGTCGGCGCCCGTCGGCTCGGCGTAGGCTGGGCTTTTACTCATTGGGGCGTGTTGTCCGGCGGGCGGATACGCACGCGTTGTTCCTCAGCGGTAACGATCGCGCCGCGCGCGAGCTCCACACCGTAACGACGGAGAGCAGCGACACACACAGGGCCCTGATCCTGCGCGCGCAAGTGCACGAGCCGCACGATTCCAGCGTGTGGACGTCGATACAAGATCGCCAACTCGCCGAAGTCCTTGTCAAGCGTGACCAGTACCTGTCCTTGCCTGGCTGCCGTCGCCAGGATGTGTTCATCCCCTGGATCGGCGGACCAGTCGCCGACCCACTCGACGTCGTGACCCGCGGAGCGCAGGACCGACATGGCTCCGCCCCACACACAGGCGTCGAGCAGAACCTTCACGAGCTCGAGGACTCGGCGAGCGCCGGTTCAATGCGTTCGTGCCCGACAAGGCGTCGGGCGTAAGCCAGGCACGCGCGAATGTCGTCAGGTTCCAACCAGGGGTAGCCTTGCAGCACGATCTCTGGCGTATCGCCGCCGGCCAACATGCCAAGGACATGCTCGACGGCGAGACGGCGGTTCCTGATGATCGGCTTGCCGCCGAAAATGGCCGGGTTCGACGTGATTCGACGGAGGAGATCCGCTTCGCTGCAGGTGCTGGTCACAACCCACCTGCCGATCATGCTACCTCAGTTCCGATATCTCGAATGCAGGGCTGGTCTGGTCTCGCTCAGAAGAGGCGGGGAGACGACCCGGCGTCTGACACGGCGGGGAATCTCTTGAAGCAGAACTGGGGCGTCGAATCGCCCGCAGGCGAACGGCCACAGCGCGATCGTCTCGCTCGCCTTGCTGTGCCGGACCTGCGCCGCCGGCAGGGCCACCGTACGGCCCGGACAAGCTGCGCAGTCGGCATCCCGCGTCAGGTGAGTACGGCCACCTCTAGATCACGATGCGCTCGATCTCGTCGACGGTGATCGTGTCGGCCGTCCGGTCGTAGAGCTTCGTCGTCTTCGGCGACGCGTGCCCGGCGATCCGCTGCGCGTGCTCGAGCGTCCCCCCGTTCGACAGATACGCCGTGATCCCCGTCGCCCGGAACGTGTGGCAGCAGGTCGACGCCGGGAGTCCCGCCGCCGCCGCACGCCGCTTGATCATGGCCAGGACGAGCCGTCGCGACAGCGCCCTCCTCGTCAGCCGGCGACCCGCGGGGTCGACGCTCTGGAAGAGCGGCGCCTTCGCCTCGTCCAGTCCGGCTGCTTCGAGGTAGTCGTCCAGCGCCTCCGCCGCCCGATGGTGGGCCGGGACGTCGTGCCGTTTGCCGCCCTTCTCGTGAAGCCGCAGCCACCCCCGGCTCCCCTGCCGGAAGTAGTCCTGCCGCTTCATCGCGACGACCGCGCTCACCCGCGCGAAGCTGTAGAGCATGACCGAGAGAAGCGCCCGGTCGCGCACGCCCGCGAGCGTGCCGACGTCGATCGCCTCGAGCAGCCGCCGGGCCTCGGCCGGCGAGAGCACCGGCGTCGCACCTTTCGTCACCACGTGCTTCGGTCCCCGGACGGCTGCCGCCGGGTTCACCGGGAGGACCTGGCTGACGACGAGCCAGTCGCCGAGCATGCGGATCGCGGCCAGGTGCTGCTTGACCGTGGGCGCCGAGCCGGGGTGGGTCCGGATGTAGGCCGCCACGTGTAGCGGCGAGACCGCCTCGAGCGCCAGCCGCCGCGCCGCGCACCAGCCCAGGAACTGTCCCACCGCCCGCCCGTAGGCCGCCCGCGTCCGCCGGTTCGCGATCCGCGCGGCGAAGAACTCCAGGAACCGCTCCACCGCCGCCGGCCCCGCGTCGACGATCAGCCGCGGCAGCACGAGCTCAGCCGACGCCGCGCGCGCCATGCTCCCGGCGGCCGGCGGCTCGACCAGCACCACGTCCTCGCTCATCCCCTCACCTCTCCCCCGCCGCCTGCCGTGTCTTCTCCCTCGACGAGCGCCTCGAACCGCTCGTAGTCGTTCGTCAGCGCCTGGGCGAGCGCGAAGAGCCGCGCGACGGCCTCCTGCGCGTTCTGGTAGCGCACCTCGATCCGGCTGGGCTCGACCGTCACGCCCGCGGGCAAGCCCGACAGGCGCGCCTCGAGCGCCTCGACGGGGACCGCCACCCGGATCCCGGTCAGCCGGGCCCTTCGGATCTCGGTCACGACCCGCTCGCGGCGCGCCTCCTCGCCGCGGAAGGCGGCGCGTTTGCGGTGCCGGCGGAGCTGGCGGAGGAGCTCGGCGCGCGGGAGCGTCAGCATGTGCCCGGTTCGCCCGGCCCCGAAGGCCTGCATCAGCTGCGCGGCCCGCACCTTCGAGACGCCGAAGAGCCGCTCGATGTCGCGGCGCGTGAGGAGGTCCTGGTCGAGCTTCTCGAGCTGCTTGATCGCGTCCGGGATGGCGAGCAGCCAGCGTGGGCGGGCGGGCACCCCTCTACCCCACTATCCCTCGGCGGGCGTTGCGGTTGGGAGGATTTGCGGCGGCCATGCTGTGCGCCATGTTAGTAAACGGTCGTTCACAATGCAAGGCGCGTAGGGTACCACCGTGCGGTGGGCATAAAGCGGGTTATGGGATGGGCGGTCCCCCGAGAAATTCGGAGAGGCCAGAAATCGCGGTCGCAGGCTCGGAAATCGAGGCCTTCTTACTCTAGCGCCACCACTGCGGCGCGCAGCTCCATCAGGTGTATCGACCGTATCACCGCCCTCCCCGCTTCCGGCGACGCGTCCGTGAAGGACGGCGCCGGCGCCAACCGCGCCGCCGCCTCGTACGCCGCCGAGAGCGCCGACCGCAGCTCCAGCAGATGCACGAGTCTGATCGGCGTCACCCCTGGCCCCAGAATCGGGTCCGTCCAGCCGAACCGCTGCAGCCCCGCCGTCACCCGCAGAGCATCGATGCGCGTCCGAAGCTCCGTGAAGTGGACCGCCTTGACCGGCGTCATCCCAGGCACCAACGGGTCGTCGGTGAAGGACCCCGTCGCTGTTGCAGTAACCGTCACCCTGAACGACTGGGCCGCACTCAGACCGCTCGGGTCGGACGCCGTCACCGTGACTGTCGCCGTTCCCGCCGCTACCGGTGTCACCGTCACCGTGCTCCCCGAGACGGACGCCGCTGTCAACCGCGGGTGCCGACGAGGTCGCGCGGTACATCAGCCGATCGCCGTCCGGATCGCGGAACGCGCTGGCGACGTCGACGGATGCCGCCGCATCGTCGACCCCCATCAACACCGACGGCAGCGCGCCTGCCCGCTCCGGCGGCCGGTGGGCGCGATCTCGCCACGACGCGTACACGGACCGTACGACCTCCCCCGCGGGCTTGTCACGGAGCGCAGAGGTGCGCCGAGTTGCCCAGTATCCTGCCCACATGTCAGCCGTGGTCATCCAGTTGCCCCACCAGAACACGCCGTCGATCAGGCCTGGGTGCTCAGACATCGTGTCGAGCAACGCCCGGTAGATGTTCGCCTGGGTCTCGTTCCCGTCATCGATTCCGTTGCCGTTCATGTCGGTGAACACGAACGGCTCCGCCGTCCAGTCGCCGGCCGGATCCGCCGGCGCGCCGACCGCGGACGGGGCGCCGTACTCGAGCAACGCTATTGGCCGGGTCGGATTCCGGCCGGCGAGGGGAACGAGGTAGTCACGGAATACTCGCTCGTAGCTCTCCCGGAGGCTCTCCACGCTCATGACGGTCGACGGAGGTGAATCCACGAGGGGGAACCACGCGCTCACGCCCACCACGTCCAGGTTCAGGTCGTTCCACAAGTGATCCGATCCCGCGGATCCAGGACCACGGTCCACGAGCACCCCCATAGTGTTGGTCATAGGTCAGCAGACCGCTGTACACCGCACGGACGCGGCTCACCATCGCCCGGAGTTCGGAAACGAAGTCGTTGGTGAAATGGCCCCCGGGCCGCGTTCGGAAGAGCGAATCTGTCTCCGTGCCCAGCGAGAAGAGCCGCACCCCCTCCTCCTCGGCGAGCCTGGCGACGTGAACCGCGTGCTGCGTGTAGGTCTCCCAGAACTCTGCGACGAACCGCCGATGGTCGGGGTGATCGGGACGCCAGGGCCAGTTCTCCGGCAGTATCCCCGTCCCGCAGCACGGCACACCGTCCTCACCCCCCGGGTCTCCGAGTTGCCAGCGTTCCACAGGGCGCGCGGACATTCGGGCCCCTGACGCCTGGAAGGCCAAGGTCAGGTAAACGTCGATTCCGCGTTGCCTGAACTCCCGAATGAACTGCCTGAGCGCCTCGTCCGAAAAGGAGACATCGTCGGCAGGCGGCAAGTACTCGGTATTGCGCGCGATGGTGCTGTCCATGCTGTCGTCGTAAGTCAAGGCGACGGAAAACCCAATCAAGTTCACATGCAGTCCCTCGAGCCACTCGATGTACTCGGGAGGAACGAGTGGCCGGGTGCGGTTGGCTGCTTCCCATTCCGCGACGATCAATTCGTTGGTCCCCCAGTTCCCCGAACCATGGATGGAGCGTAGTGGCACGTCCACGGACATCGACCCGAGCGAAAGGGTCCGAACCGTCGTCACGACAGGTGGGCCGCCCGGTACCAATGCCCCCACCGGAGGTTGGGCAGTCGCCTGCACCGTCGAGTACAGGGACGCACAGAGAGCGAGTGCTGCGAACTTGGTCTGCTTCATGTCCGGAACCCTCCGGTCCCGAAGGTCTCTCACGGGTCCCGGGCGTCGTACGCCGTGTCGGCCGACCGGGGTCCGTCGGCTTCGACGATTCGGCCGTTCCTGCGACGAGTCGGTGGACACCTGCGCGGAAATGGCCTATCGCTGCGAAACGCGTTCGAGGGCGGGAGGCTATGTCCCGCCGCATTCCGGCTCGCGAGGCATCACTTCGCCGTGTTCGGCCAGCAGGACCGCAGCCGCCGGTCCACGAGCTCGCCCGTCGCCGTCCTTGGCCGCCGGACCGCGATTGCTCACTGTGACGGATGCCTGGAGGCTCGCCGGCCAGCCGCCTCAGTGCACCACGTCGTTTTCGCCCGCCGCGATGCGCACCACATTGAGAGCACGGGCGGCAAGGTCCACGTCATCGAACACGCAGAAGTAGAGAAACTCTACGTACTCCACCGGGCCCGCGCCGGGCTGTGGTTTCTTGGGAAGCACAGGCGGTGGATCTGAGGCGCCGCCGATGACGTTGCGCACCAGTGCCGCCTCGCCACGCAACGCCGCCCCGTACTCGTCGTCACCCGCGCGCACCGCGCAGGCCTCCAGCAGGTTGGCGACACGCCGCAGCGCAGACCGAAACGCGGCCGCCGCCGGGTCTTCTTCCGGCCGCTCGGATTGCTTGGTCATGACGTCGCCTCCGTGAGCTCAGCGAGCCGAGCCTGCCACTTCAGCACCTTGATCGACCAGGGCACCGCCAGCGGCAGCGCAGCGCAGACCGCCTGACCATCCCGTGACCGCTGATTCCTCGCTAGATCACGATGCGCTCGATCTCGTCGAGCGTGATCGTGTCCGCCGTGCGATCGTACAGCTTCGTCGTCTTCGGCGACGCGTGCCCGGCGATCTGCTGCGCGTGCTCGAGCGTCCCCCCGTTCGACAGATACGTCGTGATCATGGCCAGGACGAGACGCCGCGACAGCGCCCGCCCCGTCAGCCTCCGCCCCGCCCGGGTCGACGCTCTGCAGGAGCGGCGCCTTCGCCTCGCCCGGCCCGGCCGCCTCGAGGTAGTCGTCAAGCGCCTCGGCCGCGCGATGGTGGGCCGGGACGTCGTGCCGCTTGCCGCCCTTCTCGTGCAGCCGGAGCCACCCCCGGCTCGCCTGCCGGAAGTAGTCCTGCCGCCGCATCGCGACCACCGCGCTCACCCGCGCGAAGCTGTAGAGCATCACCGAGAGAAGCGCCCGGTCGCGGATGCCGGCGAGCGTGCCCGTGTCGATCGCCTCGAGGAGCCGCCGGGCCTCGGCCGGCGAGAGCACCGGCATCGCGCCCTTCGTGACGACGTGCTTCGGCCCCCGAACCGCCGCAGCCGGGTTGACCGCGAGGACCTGGCTGACGACGAGCCAGTCGCCGAGCATGCGGATGGCGGCCAGGTGCTGCTTGACCGTGGGCGCCGACCCCGGGTGGGTCTGGATGTACGCCGCCACGTGCAGCGGCGAGACCGCCTCGAGCGCCAGCCCCCGGGCCTCGCACCAGGCCAGGAACTGACCCACCGCCCGCCCGTAGGCCGCCCGCGTCCGCCGGTTCGCGATCCGCGCCGCGAAGAACTCGAGAAACTTCCCCACCGCCGCCGGCCCCGCGTCGACGACGAGCCGCGGGAGCGCGAGCCCGCCCCGCCCGACGGCCGCCGGCCCCGCGATGTCCACCCGCTCGACCAGCGCCACCTCTTCGCTCATCCCGTCACCTCTCCCCCACCGCTGGCCGCCTCTTCTCCCTCGACAAGCGCCTCGAAGCTCTCGAAGTCGTTGTTGAGCGCCTGGGCGAGCGCGACGACGCGCACCAAGGCGTCCTTCGCCCCCGCGGTAGCGCACCTCGATCCGGTCGCGGGTGACCGACACCCCCTCGGGCAGGCTCGCCAGACACCAGACAGTCAGTCGCGAGCACCGTTCCCGGCCATCGCGGCCGCCATCGCGGCACCGATTGCGCGCCGTGCGTCCGCGACTGGCGAGCCCACCGCCCTGACGTATCTGTCCGCCATCGCCGTTGTCTTGTGACCGAGCAGGTCACGCAGGACGTGAGTGCCTACGCCGGCCGCAGCCGCCCGCGTCATGACGGTTCTGCGCAGGTCATGAAGTCGAACATCGACGAGCCCTGCGACTTCTGCCGCAGTCATGAAGTGCTGTTGCACAGGCCGGTAGCTGAGCGCCGCCTTGCCGGTCGTGGTGAACGCCCAGGGACAGCCGTGCACCCGCGGCAGCCCCGTCAGGATGGCGAGTGCCTCGGCCGGTAGATCATGCTGTCGCCGCCCCGTCTTGGTCTCCGGCATGGTCAGGCGCGCTTGCTCCATGTCCACGTCGGCCCACCTGATCGCGAGCACCTCCCCGATCCTCAGCCCCGTGACAGCGGCGAACCGGATCGCCGCAACGCTCGCCGGATATGCCCCAGCCATGTCGTCGAGCGCGGCCGACAACGCCGCCAGTTCGGACGGTGCGAGCGTACGGTCTCGTGGCGTTTCCCGCATCCGCTCGACACCTCGAGCCGGATTCGTGTTCTGCGATCTCCACTCCCACCGCTCGAATTGCCGAAACAGCCTGGACGTGAACGCCAGCACCCGATTGCGCTGCGGACCGGTCAGCTCCGACACCATGCGCTCGACGTGTTGCCGGGACACCGCCGTGATCTTCAACGCTCCAATCACCGGCCCCAGGTACCGACGAGCGACGTAGCCGTACTCCTTTACGGTCTTCGGTGCCATGCGACCGAGCCGTACCCGCTCCGGCGCGAACTCCCCGAAGAACCGATCCATTCCCTCGCGGACTGTCGGCGCTTCCCGTTCTTCTCGACGCGTCTCCAAGGGATCGCCATCGCCGGCCCGGATGCTCGCCAGTTCGCGTGCGGCTAGCTTCCGCGCATCCCTCAGTGACAGCTCGGCAACTCGCCCGATGGTGGCCCGCCGCTGTCGGCCCCCGGTGCGGTAGTCGATCACGTAGCGCTTCGACCCGCCGGCTCCCACCTTCACGCCGAACCCTTTCACGATCGCGTCCCACAGTATCCGCGTCCGCTCGTCGGGCCTCGCCTCCCGGATCACCCGCTCGGTCAGCATTGCGTGTTCCCCTCGAAGCCACGCCAGTCAACAATTAGTCAACACTTTAGGCAGAATACAACCCCAATCCACCACATGCAAACGCAACGGACGGACAACAGTATATGCAGGTGCTACAGCTGTTTATGCCACACACGAGCGCAACGGCAGGCAACTGTCGGCAACGCTTCTGGCCCGACTTTTAATCAGGGTGTCGCTGGTTCGATCCCAGCGCGGCCCACTAACATTTACGGGGGCAAATCGCACTTTCGCCTCGGCGCGAGACCCGATTTGACACCCTGACTCGCCGCCTTCTGACACCCACGGGACGCTCATCTCTCCTCTCGAAGGTCGTCGAGGAACTCCGAGCCGGGGTCGACGCCGGTCACCAGCAGCCGGTCGCGCGCACGGGTGCAGGCGACGTAGAGCAAGTGCCGCTCGGTACCGTAGACCTCCTCCAGATCGGCGTCGTCGCCGACCCGTTCGAGCCGGGCCTGCAGCGGGAGCACCTCGTCGTCGCAGGCGGCCACTGCGACCGCCCGGAACTCCAGCCCCTTCGCGAGGTGCATCGTGCCGACCGCGACCGATCCGGACACGCCCCCGGATTCGGCGTCGAGTTGCACGGAGCGCAGGCCCGCCGCCTGCACCGCCGACAGCGCCCGGTCGATCTGCGCCGGCGACCGGACGAACACGCCGATGGCGTGCGGCGCATAGCCCTCGCCCTGGCGCGCGCGAAGCCAGTCCGCGATGGCGTCGGTCTCCTGCTCCGGCGCATCGAACGTCCCGACTTCGGGCGCCGGTCCGTTGAACACCGAGACCGTCGCGCCGCGCCGCTCCGCGTTGCCGTCGACGTCGGCCAACTCGGCCGGCAGGAGCCGGTCCGCCTGTCGCCGGATCTGGTGCGACGTGCGGTAGTTGATCCGCAGCGTATGGGACCGCCCCCGCACGTCGACGCCGAGTGCCCGCCAGGAGAACGGCGTCCGGAAGATCCGCTGCCCGAGGTCCCCGGCGAAGAACAACGCGGTCGGCCGACCGCCGCCGAGCGCCGCCAGAAACCGCAGCTCCGCGACGCCGATGTCCTGGGCCTCGTCGATCACGCAGAAGTCGAACGGCGGGCGCGCGGCCTCGGTCACCTGCGCCGCCAGCCGCGCGAACATGCCCGGCTCGGTCGACTTCCCCTGTTCGGCGAGCGCGGACCGCACCCGCGAGAAGATCGACCAGAGCAGCTCCCGCTGTTTCTCGGTCAACCGGGTCTTGCGGCCGAGCCGCTGTACGTCGCGGTAGTCCTCCCAGCTTGCGAGCTGCCAGGCGTCGACCACCGAGCTCCATTCCGTCCAGAGGAAGTGCTGGCCGAAACGGTGGCCCTCGACAACCGCGGCGGCCTCCCGGAGCAGTTCCCGGACGTCGTCGTCCGCCGCCAGGTCGAGGCGGCCCATGGCAGCCGCGTAGAGGCGCCGCCCGATGCCGCGCATCGAATGCACTTCGAGACGCTCGGCGATCTTCGGCTCGTTGCCGATGAGGCGCCTCAGACGCGCCCGCAGCGCCGCGGCCAGCGCATCCGAGAACGTCGCGAGCAGCACGCGGCTCTCCGCATGGGCGCGCGCCAGGTGCACCGCCCGATGGAGCGCCACGATGGTCTTGCCGGTGCCGGCCGAGCCCGCGACGCGCGCCGGGCCACCGTACTCGCGTTCGACAAGCTGGCGTTGGGCCGGGTGCAGGAAGACGGTCCACCTATCCCAGGGGAAGTCCAGCGCCCGCGTAGTAGCTGTCCGGATCGTTCGGCTGGAGCACCCGCAACCGGTCGCGGATCGTGACCCCGGGGTCACCACCAGGAAGCCGCGCGTGAACTTCCGGCTGCCCGGCCGGCGCACGGCGTTGACCGTCTGCCAGGCGATGATCATTGCCATCACCGTGGTCTTGCCGGCGCCGGTGGCGAGCTTGAGCGCCAGCCGCGCAAGGTCCGGATTGGCTTCCCGGCTGGCCTGGTCGAGATGCTCGAGGACCTGCCGCTCCTCCCTGCCGCGCTGCGGTGCCACTTCCGTCAGCCAGATCGCGGTCTCCACCGCCTCGACCTGGCAGAAGAAGGGCCGGATGTCGCCGAACCGGTCGCTGCGCCAGTGCCGCAGGAGACGCGCCGTCTCCGGCGTCACGTGCCAGGACGCCGGATCGGGAAGCTCGCGCCACCGATCCACGCGCCGGCGGACGCCGCCGATGAACGCGGTCAGGTCGTACTGCTGCGCCTCGGTCCCGAGCGCCTGCGCAGCCTCGTCGAAGACCATCTCGCGCTGCCCCGCCCGGCGCTTCTTCGGCTTCGGAATCGGCGTGATGAAGGCGACCCTGCGCCGCTCGGGGAGGATCCTGTTCGTCGGCTGACCGCTCGCATCGAGCTCCCAGTGGCGGGACGGGTACTCGTAAGGCGAGTTCAGAATCGGTTGCTCGAAGAATCCGGGGTCCATCTTGCGTCAGGTCGGCCGAGCAAACGCGGGGCCGCGTTCTCCCGCCGGGCGTACCGGCCGCACCGCCGATTCCGAACGAGCTCAGCCCACCGAGACGGTCCGACACGGCCCGGGCGGACGAGTACACGGCGGCGCTTCCGTCACTGACCACATCGTCACTGTCGGGCGGACTCTAGCGCACGCACCGGAACCGTGCGTCTCAACTCGAGGAGGGGCCGTCGAGTCGACGAACGATGAGACGAACCACCGTCTTGCGTGCGCTGTCACGGGCAACCGTGATAATCACTGAATACCAGCTTGACACGGAGTCATTCCATATCAGTTGCGCCGAAGTCCGACAGGGAGCGACGTCATGATCACGACCCATCTCCGGTTCCCGCTCGCGGCCGCGCTGGCCGGGGCCGCCATCGCCCTCCCGGGCGCGCAGACCTTCGACGGCGAGCCCGACCCCCAGCCGGCGACGGCCGACCTCGCGATCGTCGGCGGGCTGCTGATCGACGGGCACGAGGGGCCGCCGCTGCCGGGCGCGGTGGTGCTGGTCGAGGGCAACCGCATCGTCGCCGTGGGTAGCCGCGACGAGCTGACGGTGCCGGATGGCGCCGAGGTCGTCGACGCCCGCGGCATGACCATCCTGCCCGGCCTCATCGACGCCCACGTCCACCTGGACATCCTTGGCCACTCCGACTACCAGCACTGGCACGGCCGGTACCGCGACGGCCGCTATGCCGAGATCATGGCCGTCTCGACCCGGCAACTCCTCATGAGCGGCGTCACCACCGTGGTCGACCTGGCCGGGCAGCCGGACGCCCTCGGGCACATCAAGGCCCGCATGGAGAGCGGCGAGCTGCCGGGGCCCCGCGTGGTCGCCAGCATGGGGTGGATCACCAACTGGCCCGACGGGCAGGTCGCCCGGCATCACCGGCGGTCGCACACCGTCAACGTGCGCACCGTGGACGAGGCGCGCGCCGCGGCGCGGACCGCCATCGCGCAGGGCGCCGGCATCATCAAGGTGCACACCGGGCTGACCGAGGCCCAGTTGCGGGCCATCCGCGAGGAAGCCGACGCCGCGGGCATCCGCATCACGGGCCACGTCGGAACTCGCGACGACCTCCTCATGCGCATCCGTGCAGGGCAGGACGGCATCGAACACCTGTCGCTCGGCGCTGGAGCCAGCCCCGCCATCTCGCCCGAGGTGCTACAGGGCCTGGTGGACGAGGAGACGTGGGTCATCCCCACCATGATCCAGACGATGATCCAGGGCCGGGCCGTCGAGTGGCCCGACTGGCGGGACAACCCGCGGGTCCGCGCCCTGACACCGCCCGGGATCTGGACCGACATCCGGTGCAGCATCGAGAACCCGCGCCGGTTCGGCTACTTCGGCGGCAGCCTGCGGGTGCGGCGCATGGCCGGCATGGGGGCGAAGCTGCGGCAGCTCCGCGACGCCGGCGTCCGGGTGCTCGTCGGCACGGACAGCGGCACGCCGCTCAACTTCCACACCGACGCCCTCTGGCAGGAGATGGACCTGATGGTGTCGTACGGCTTCCCCCCGATGGAGGTGCTGGGCATGGCGACCCGCCGCAACGCCGAGTACCTGGGCCGCGGCGACGAGCTGGGCACCGTCACCCGGGGCAAGCTCGCCGACCTCGTCGTGGTCGACGGCAATCCGCTGCTCAGCATGCGAGACTTGCGGAACGTGGTCACGGTGGTGAAGGACGGCCGGGTCTACACGCCGTGACACGGGGGGTGACGACCATGAAGACACGCAGGCTCGGGATGGCCGCGCTGCCGGCCCTGGCCATGGTGGCCCTGGCCGCCGGCGCCGCGGCCCAGACCCCCGACCCCTACGAGGTCGTGCTGCACGCAGCCGACGTCATGGTGCCGATGCGCGACGGCGTCGGGCTCGCCACCGACGTCTACCGGCCGGCCCGCGGGGGCGTCCCCGTCGAGACCCCGCTCCCGGTCCTGCTGCAGCGCACCCCCTACGGCAAGGAGGGGCGCGGGCTCGTCGAGCGCGCCACGTACTTCGTCCGGCACGGCTACGTCGTCGTCCTGCAGGACACCCGGGGCCGCTACGAGTCGGAGGGCACGTTCTCGAAGTACCACGACTTCGACGCCACGGACGGCTACGACACCATCGAGTGGATCGCCACGTTGCCCTACACGACCGGCGACGTCGGCATGTTCGGCACCTCGTACGGGGCCCACACCCAGGCCGACGCGGCCAAGATGAACCCGCCGCACCTCGGGGCCCTCCTCCTCAACCAGGGCGGTATCTCCGACCCCTGGCTGCACAAGGTGCGCAACCACGGCGCGTTCGAGCTGGGGCAGCAGCTCGGCTGGGCCTTCGACCAGCTCCGCCTGTCGCCCGACCCGGTCGTGCGGGCCGCCTTCGAGGCCGAGCGCGTGGCCGACTGGTTCGCGGCGATGCCCCTGCGGCCGGGCCTCAGCCCGCTGGCGGCGGCGCCCGAGTTCGAGGACTACGTGCTCGACCAGCTCACGCGCGCCGACCACGACCGGCCGAACGGCGACGTCCGGCACTGGACGCGCCTCGGCGTGAACTGGAGCGCCTACTACGGCCGCACCGCCGACGTCCCCATGCTGCACGTCGCCGGCTGGTACGACCCCTACGTCGGCAGCATGTTCGAGAACTTCGTCGGGCTGTCGAGGGCCAAGGCCTCGCCCATCCATCTGCTGGTCGGCCCCTGGACCCACGGCGCCAACACGAGGTCCTACGCGGGCGACGTCGAGTTCGGACCCGACGCGGCCATCCCCGACTTTGCGACCGGGCTGCACCGGCGGTGGTTCGACCGCCACCTGAAGCAGGTCCTCATGGGGGTCGACGACTGGCCGCCGATCCGCCTCTTCGTGATGGGCACCGGCGACGGCCGCCGCGACGCCGACGGCCGGCTGGTTCACGGCGGCTACTGGCGGGATGCCTCGGCGTGGCCCCTGCCCGAGGCCGAGCCCACGCGCTGGTACTTCCACGCCGACGGCACCCTGAGCCCGCTCGAGCCCGCCGCCGCGCCGCCGACCCCCTACACCTACGACCCCGAGCACCCCGTGCCGACCATCGGCGGATCGTTCTCGGGGGTGCTGAAACGCGGCGCCTACGACCAGCGCGAGCGCGAGTTCCGGCGCCTCGAGGGCGGCTCGGAGAACGGCTTCTACGGCTCGCGCCCCCCGTACCTGCCGCTCAAGACGAGGCCCGACGTGGTCGTGTTCCAAACCGAGCCGCTCGAGTCCCCGGTCGAGGTCGTCGGCCCCATCCGCGTCACCCTCTACGCGTCGTCGACCGCCGTCGACACCGACTTCACGGTGAAGCTCGTCGACGTCTACCCCCCGAGCGAGGACTTCCCGACCGGGTTCGAGATGAACCTCACCGACGGCATCCTGCGGGCGCGCTACCGCAACGATCCGAGCCGGCCCAAGCTGATGATGCCGGGCGAGGTCTACGAGCTCACCATCGAGCCCTATCCCACCGCGAACCGCTTCAAGGCCGGGCACCGCATCCGCATCGACGTCTCGAGCAGCAACTTCCCGCGCTTCGACGTCAACCCCAACACGGGCGAGCCCCTGGGGCGGCACCGGCGCTCGGTGCCCGCCGACAACTCCATCCACCACGAGCCGGCCTACCCGTCCCACGTGGTGCTGCCGCTGGTGGCGGTCGCTCGGGATTGAGCCGCGGCGCGGTCCAGGGACCCCCGATGCCTACGCTGCCGATCGCTGAGGCGGTGATGCAGTAAGCTACGGCTCCGATCCGATTCTCGAGCAAAGGAGTTGCTGGTGCGCGCCAACAGTGTCCGTGACGGAGCCCGCCTCGTGTTCCGGCTGTCGTCGATGTTCGTCCTCGTCGCCCTTCCGGCAATCCCCGCTGCGCAAGCTCAGGTGCCGGCCGGGAAGCCGGACGACGTGGGGCTGTCCGCGAAGCGCCTCGAGCGGATCGGCGAGATGATCCAGCGCGCCGTCGACGCGGACCAGATCTCCGGGGCCGTCACCGTCGTTGCGCGGCGCGGGCATGTCGCCCACTTCGAGGCGCACGGTCTGATGGACATCGAGGCGGACGCCCCGATGCAGAAGGACACCATCTTCCCGATCGCCTCGATGACGAAGCCGGTGACCGGCGTCGCCATCCTGATGCTCGTGGAAGAGGGGAAGGTGCGGCTGTCCGACCCCGTGTCCCGCTTCATTCCGGAGTTCCACGACACGAAGGTCGCGATGCCGCGAACCGACGCCGCGGGCGAGGAGGGCGGCATCTACACCGTGCCCGCAGACCGCGAGATCACGGTGCAGGACCTGATCACCCACACGTCGGGTCTCGTCAGCGGCGGCGCGGGGAGCGACGCGGCGGGGCGCATCGCGCCGCGACGGCGGACCGACACCGTCGCGGACTGGACGGCCGCGCTCGGATCGGCGCCACTCGACTTCCAGCCGGGCGCCCGCTGGGCGTACAGCGGCCTGGCCGGCATCGACACGCTGGGGCGCATCGTCGAGGTCGCCTCCGGGCTCACGTTCGACGAGTTCTTGCGGCGCCGGATCTTCGAGCCGCTGGGGATGAAGGACACCGCCTTCAACGTGCCCGACGACGGCATGGCGCGCGTCGTGACGCTCTACCGGCGAACCCCCGACGGGATCGAGCGCCGTGACCTGCCTGAATGGGTGGCCACGACGACGCTGCACTCGGGCGGCGGAGGGCTCTGGTCGACGGCCGAGGACTACCTGCAGTTCGCCCAGATGCTCCTCAACCGCGGCGAGCTGAACGGCACGCGGCTACTGGGTCCGCGGACCGTCGACCTGATGGCGTCGAACCACGTCGGCGACCTCTACGAGAAGGCCGGGCGCACTGGCGGGGGGCCGGGAAAGGGCTTCGGACTGACCGTCGACGTCGTGCTCGACGCCGGCGCGGCCCGTGGCGACCACCGGTCGACAGGCAGCTTCGGGTGGAGCGGCGCTTTCGGCACCACCTACTGGGTCGATCCCAACGAGGAGATGACCGCGATTCTGATGGTGCAGACGCCGGGCGGTCCCCTGCGAGCCGACTTCCAGAACGCGGTGATGCAGGCGATCGTCGACTAGAGCACGGCGTCGCGGAACGCGGTGCCGAAGATCCGCTCCAGCCGGTCGGCGTCCTCGAGCGTCAACGTCTTGGCCGCGTGAAAGCTGTCGTCGTCGCCGGCGGCGCGCTGCGTGTCCAGAGAGTCCCAGAGGTCTTCCGGGTGCTGCGAATCGAGCCGCGAGAACGGGAAGGGCAGGTCGTCGGTGCCCGCGAAGATGCACGTTGCGGTGCAGTTGCCCTCGCGCGTTCCCACCGTCCACTCGTAGCCCGCGAACGTCGTGAACTCGCCCGGCGTGGGTACGGTCGGGCGAGACCAAATCCATGATGTCCAACCACCTTGACGCCGTCGCGGTTCTGGCAATGGGGATCCTGGCCATGGGGTCGCCCGGACTCACCCAGCCCCGGGATGCGGAGGCGCGGAACGCGGCCGCGGAGACGGCCGCGCGTCAGGCGCTGGAAACGTTCATCACGCAGTGGAATACCGCCGACGACGCGAACCTGCGCCGGGCGATGCACTTTCCCTTCGCGACGGTGCCGGGCGGCGGGGCGCTGATCGTCTACGCCCAGCCGGAGGACTTCTCGGCCGGCTTCGACGAGATGCGGGCGCGCGAGGGGTGGAGTCACAGCTCGTTCGACTTCGACTCGTTCGCGGTGGTCAAGTCCTCGACCGACAAGGTGCATGCGTCGATCGGCTTCAGCCGCTATGGCACCGACGGCACCGCCTAGGTGCACTTCGAGCCGACCTTCACCCGTTGGCACCCCGACGGCACCCGCTACTGGACCGTCCCTGCGCTGTGGATCGTGACCCGCGCGGGAGACCACTGGGGCATCCAGGTCCGCTCGCTCATGCCGGCCACCTTCGACGCGCGCGCCCGGTAGGCAACTCGGGGCGGCCGGTCAGTCGAAGGGGGTCGTGTTGTCGCGAAGCCACGCGTCGAGGGCGGCGAAGTTGAAGTCGCCTTCCTGATAGAGCCGCGACACGAAGGCCCACGCCCGATCGGCGTCGGCGGTGACCTCGACGCCGTTGATGAACAGGAACGTGAACATCGCCGCAAACGCGGTGCGCTTGTTTCCGTCCACGAAGGGATGGTTCTGGGAGAGGCTCTCCCAGAGCGCGGCCGCCTCGGCGATCACATCGGGGTAGTAGCCAGTCTGTGGCCGAAACAGGGCGGCGTCGAGCTGACCGGGGTCTCGAATGCCGCCCACGCCGCCGTACGTCGTGATCTGGTCGGCGTGAATGGCGAGAACGTCGCCCAACGTCAGATAGTCTCGCGTCACTTCGCGAGCTTGTCGTAGAGTGCCGCGAACCGGGCGTGGCTACGCTGGTAGGCGGCCATCACATGAGGGCGAGCCCTGCCCTGCCTGCGCTGGTCGATCAGCGCGGCGATCGCTTCGTCGACCAGGGCTTGAATCTGGCGGCCCTCGTCCCTGGCCAAGCTCCGCAACTCTTCCAGAAGGACGGCGTCCACCTGGGTCGCGAACTTCTGGCGGGTCGGCATCCCGTCACCTCCGGCACGACTGGAACATCAGACTTGACGTTTCATGAAATGTCAAGCCGCCGGCGCGGGCTCGCTGGAACCGCGCCGGCAATCGGAACGACAACAACGGTTTTCGCGTGTCGAGCACACCGCCGGCAGGACGAGCCCCGAACGGCGTTTCCGGCGGCCTCTCCGCCGCGGCGCGCGTCCACGGCGCCGTCACCGCCTCGAGGCTCAGCCCGGTGCGGTAGCCCCCGTCGTCGAGTATTGGCGTGCGCGCGACGTCACCCAGACGCCGTCGGCGGCCGCTCCCCACCCCCAACAGCCTGACCGGCACGTCGGCCGCCAGGTCCGGGGCGACCGCGGGCCAGCTCGACCTCCCCGGTGCGCACACCTCGCTCGAAGGCGCGAAGCCGTGTCTCCGCGGCGTTGCGCGCGCTCGCGGCGTCGGGGTAGGTCTCGGGCAGCACGTAGACCGGCTCGCCCTCCGCACCTGCACGCACCTCCTGAAGCTCCGCCAACTCGAACTCGCGCCATCTCGCGACCACAGCCGCATACATCTCGCGCTCGGCGCGCAGGACGCGGTAGCTGCTGCACTCGGTGCGCCGAACCACCAGCGCGGCCGCGGTGAGCTCGTTCGCCAGGACCTGGCGCCGGAGGAACAGCAACCGCCCGTCGGCGGGCTTCGTCACCACGTCGAGCTGTCAGCTGGCGAGGCGCCGGAGCAGGCTCAGGTCGGACTCGTCGACCTGGTCGACGTGCGGCAGGACGACGTCGCGGAGTGCGGGGTCGACGCGCGGCTCGAGGCCGTGCCGGCCGGCGATGGTGCCGACAAGGTCGCCGATCGTGTAGGCCGACCAGGAGCGGGTCCGCGGCGCCTTGAGCCCGCCGAGCATCTCGGCGGCGTGAGCGCGGATGGTGAGCCCGGCCGGCGGTACCTGGCGAGCCGGATCCTGGCCGACCGGGATGACGAGGTGGCTGTTGCCGGGACGAACCTGGTCTATGCCGCGACCCACCACTTCGGCGACGAGCGGCGCGGCATGCCGGCTCGCCCGTTCCTCGGGGTCATCGACGAGGCGCGGTCCGCGATCATCCGCAGCCTTCTCGACCACCTGGGGGAGCCTCTTGGGTCCACCTGATAGCCGGCTCGCCGTATGATCCCGCCTTCGGCCCATAGAGCTGCTTGCGAAACTCCTGGGGCTTGCCGCTTGGCGCAGTCCTCAATTCTCCAGGTGAACACCACTTGCCCTGGATCGGCGACTGGATGCTGGCTCTGGAGGACCGGCAGCACGCCGAAAGGTGGAAGTAGAGCTGTTCCGACGTGTTGCCGACCGAGCGCCGGGACACCGGTGGGTAACTGACGCCCGGCGGGCGCCGAGGGACGTTGCCGGCGGTGCGCTGGCTATGTCACCAGGCGTACGAGCTGGTCGGCGGTCAGTGCGAGCACGCCGAACATGCAATGGCACATCACTTTCGCGGCGCCACGGACCCGAACATGGCGACCGCCGAACTCGTCCTTGAGACGGCCATTGACGCGCTCACCCGCCGTACGCTCGTTGTAGCGAACCTGCTCGGCAAGCTGGAAGCCGAGATTCTTCAGGCGCCGGGCTTCGGTTCGCAGTTCCTCGGCCAGCGCCTTGTCGCGGCGGGGGTTGGTATCAATCAACGGGACGTGGCCGAGTGAGCGGCTGTGCTCACGGATCGGTTCTGCGTCGTAGGCGGCGTCCATCACGTCGTACAGATTCGTCGTCCGCTCGGCCGACAAGGTCGCCAGTGGAATGGCGGCCTGGCTGTCGTGCAGCGAGGCGGACGTGAGCAGGCAACTGATCGGAATCTGGCCGTCGGCCACGTCGATGTGCAGCTTGTAGCCGACCCAGGTGGACTTGTAGCCCTTACTGTCCTTCTTCATGCCCACGGCACACTCGGTCGACAGCTCGTTGAGCATCGCCGGCAGGGTCATGGCCGCTTGCCGGTCGAGGCGTTTGAGGACCTTCGGCCGTTGCTCGCCCTTCTTCGGCCGTCCCCGCTTGCGCTTGGGCGGCGGGGGCGTCTTTTCCTTCGCGGCCGGCTTCTCGCGCGCCTCGATGGCCGTCGAGTCGCGGGAGAGGTGGCCCACCAACCGGTCGTGGTGGGTGTTCCGGATCAGCGCTTCGTGCACGCGCTGGGGCAACTGCGTGTCGGAGAACTCGGCGAAGGCGCGCGAGAAGACCGACTCGCTCGGCACCTCGCTCTTCCGCTCCCAGCCGCAGATGCGCCGCAGCGCCACGTCGGTGTCCAAGCGGTCGAGCAGCACGCGCGTCGTCGGCATGTCATAGACCGCCTTGGCCACGAAGGCCCGCGCCATCGCCGCGCGGTCCTTGGGCGGACGCCCCGCTACTCGCAAGTGCCGGGGAATCCTCTGCTCGATGCGGATGACCTCGAGCGTCTGCACCAACTGCTGCTGTTTCCCGGTCAGTGGACCCAGCACGTGCTCCAAGTGGGGGAACAGCGCACGCTGGATCGACTGCCAGTAGGGGGCGAAGGCGCGCAGGGAATTCATCGCTTGTGGACCGCTCCTTGTTTACTACGGTAGAATAGCTGATAGACGAGGATGGCAAGCCGCGAATCGATGGACTACAGCGCAGCGCTGCGCCGCCACGAGGAGCAGTACGACGCGCTCAAGGCACAACTGCAAACGGTCGGGTTCATCGGCCAGGGCAGCATTCTGACGCGTCACCTGACGTGTGGCAGGCCCGCCTGTCGCTGCCACGACGACCCGGACGCGCGTCACGGCCCCTACCACTACTGGACGCGCAAGGTCCGCGGAAAGACCGTCGGCTTGAACCTCACCGAAGACGAACTTGTTTTCTACAAGGAGTGGATCGACAACAACCGTGAGCTGGAACGGCTCGTGAAGGAGATGCGCCACATCTCGTCGCGCGTGCTTGCCCTCATAACCGGCAGGAAGGCCCCATGAATCCTCGCGACTCCGGCTCCCCGGCAGTGACGGCCACTACCATCCTGCGAACGCTGCATCCCGCCCGCTGACCATCCCTCGCCCCGTCGCCTCCGGCAAAAACTCGGCCGAACACGCTTTTCGCAAGAGGCTCCATAGATAGCGTCAACCCAAGGAGCGAGAACATGGCGACGATCAACGGTGACAACGGCAACAACCTGGAGATCGGCACTTCCGCGGCGGATCAGATCTTCGGCTTCGGCGGCATCGACCTGCTCCGCGGTGGCGACGGTAACGACACCATCGAAGGCGGTGACGGGCCAGACTCCCTGTACGGCGACATGGACGACGACACCATCCGCGGAGGCACTGGGGATGACCTGATCCGCGGCGGGCGCGGCAACGACACCTTGGACGGCGGGGCCGGCAGGGACATGATCCGCGCCGATCTCGGCAACGATCGGATCATGGGGTCGGAGGGCGACGACTACATCGACGGCGGCGACGGGTACGACGTAATCGATTACAGCAACTCCCCGCGTGGTGACGGCTTCCTGTTCGACGGCGTGGATGTCGATATTGACAGCAGCTATTTCCTGGTTCTCGGCGAGGGCGGCTACGCCGAGGGCGACATTCTGGTCAACATTGAAGCTGTCATCGGCTCCGCGTACAACGACAGGATCGACGTCTCTGACATAGGCAGCGACGCGATCGCCCACAGAGCGTATGGGGGAAACGGCAACGATGAGTTGGAAGGATATGACCGTGACTACTTGAATGGCGGCGCCGGGGACGACGAATTGGTCTCACACGGCGGCGGGACCGTCAACGGCGGCCCCGGGGCAGACACGTTCAGGTTCTTCGGCGAGGTCGAAGCAGCAACCATCGAAGACTTAAACCCGGCCGAGGGCGATGTGATCGAGTTGAGTTCCGTCGGCTTCAGGGACGTCACCAAGTCGGACGTGCAGGCCATGCTGGATGGCAGTACCGGAAACGTCCTCGACCTCACCTTGCTTGGGGACACCGGGTTCTATGAACACGGGTCGATCACTCTCACTCTCGGAGGAGGCGTCGAGGTTTCCGACCTGTCGGTGAACGATTTCATCCTCGGGTAGCCAGCGCGGCGGCGTGCGATCATCACAAGCGCCCTGGTTACATCGCCGCCCGCCGCCTGGAGCACCCGGCGCGCCCACTCCCAATCGCCCGCGCATGCCTTCACGAGGCGCCGCAGATCCTCGCCCGGCAGCCGGCATCGGCCGACTGCCGCCTCGGGCATGGCGCGGTCGCAGGTCAGGCAGAGGAAGTTCCTGCCACCGCATCCGGGGCATGTCAGACGGCGTCGCCGCCGCCACACATGGCCGCACCCGACGCACGCCCGCAGGTGCTTCCCTCGCCAGTCCGTGGGTCGGCGACTTGCTCGACCACGCGCCACGCTCACCCCTTCCCCCCCCATCCCCGGTCTGACGCCACCCTCCGGGGGATCAGATTCCTGTTGATTCCTTCAACGGTCTGTTGATTCCACATTTCCTGCCCAGCGTCGTTCGCACAACATTCGCGAGTGGCTTTCGCGATCCTCTAGTCTGGTCGTGTCGGCGCGTCGCAGTCCAACTCGGCGTGAGCAAGAACATCGTGCAGCGCGTCTGGCGCGAGGCCGACCTGCGGCCCCACCGGCTGGCCCGCTACATGGCCTCGACCGACCCCGACTTCGAGACGAAGGCGGCCGACATCATCGGTCTCTACCTGGACCCGCCCCGCCATGCGGCGGTGTTCTGCGTCGACGAGAAGACCGCCATTCAGGCCCTCGACCGCCGGGACCGCGTGTTGCCGCTGTCGCCGGGCCGGGTCGAGCGCCACGGATTCGAGTACAAGCGGAACGGCACGCTGTCGCTCTACGCGGCACTGAACATCCGGACGGGCAAGGTTCACGGCAAGCCGACGGCGCGGCACACGAGCGAGGACTTCGTAGACTTTCTCGGGGAAGTGGTCGCCACCTGCGATCTCGCCCGGAAGCTGCGACGGTACATCGCGGCCTGCAGGACGGTCCACTGGTTCCGCGTCGCGTTCGAACAGCTCGATCGGTTGTTGTATGGTGTTCCGTTGGCGATTGCGACGTCCATCGCCGCCAAAGACACGCCTATGCCCGTGGCCGAAGTCGGCCGTTGAAGTCGTTGGGACGTCCTGTAGGATTCACACTCATTCGGACGCCGCTGAAGGCATTGATGGCGCCGGCTCTGGTCCTGTGGGCTCAGGTTTCCACGCCGGCGCAGGACCAGCAGCCTGAACCGCCGCCGTCCACCACGCAGACTGGCCAGGGCGCAACAGACCTGGGCGCCACGCCGGAAGCGCCCGCCCGGCGCCATGGGCCGGACAATCCGGCGCAGGCGCCGCAATTCGACGAGGAGGTCGTCGTCGTCGGCAGCCGCGCGCGGCCGCGGTCGGTCACCGACTCGACCGTGCCGATCGACGTCATCCCGGCCACCGATCTTGTTCGAGGCGACTTCAATCTGGCCAATCAGTTGCGAGTCCTCCTTCCGTCCTTCCATGTCAACCCGCAGGAGGACGGCGATCTGGGCGCGGTCGTCCGGCCTGCGAGCCTGCGGGGCTTGGCGCCCGACCATACGCTGGTGCTCGTCAACGGCAAGCGGCGCCACCGCGGGGCGGTCATCAACTGGCAAGGCAGCGGCGTAGCCGACGGGGCGCAGGGCCCTGACATCTCGACCATTCCCGCGATCGCCTTGCGGGGAATCGAGGTGCTGCGCGACGGCGCATCGGCGCAGTACGGCTCGGACGCCATCGCCGGCGTGCTGAATCTCCTGCTCAAGGACGACCGTGCCGGCGGTCGCGTCGAGCTCCGCAGCGGGCTGCACGGCGCGGGCGACGGCGGGCAGTACGGCGTCGCCGCCAACGTTGGCCTGCCGCTCGGCCGGAACGGCTTCGCCAACCTCAGCCTGGAATACGGCAACACCGCGTCCACCGACCGCAGCGCGCAGCGGTCGGACGCGGCGGCCCTCATCGCCGCCGGCAATCTCAACGTCGGCGACCCGGCTCAGCGGTGGGGAGCGCCGGATGTGGAGGACGACCTCAAGCTCTTCGCCAACCTCGGCCACCTGTTCGCCAACGGCGTGCAGGCGTACGGCCACGCGAACTACGCGCGCAGGGACGTGCTCACGTTCTACTACTACCGGAATCCCAACACCCGCGGCGGCGTGTTCAGCAACGACGGCGGCCGGACCCTGCTCGTCGGCGACGTGCTCGCCGCGCGCGGCGACGGTTCGGCGCACTGCCCCACGGTGGCGATCACGAACGATGTGCCCGATCCGGCCGCCCTGGGACAGATCTTCGACGACCCGCACTGCTTCGCGTTCCAGGAGCGGTTCCCGGGCGGCTTCGCGCCGCGCTTCGGCGGTGTCGAGCGCGACGTCTCGGCGGTCGGCGGCTTGCGCGGGCGGCTCGCCGGCAACGTGCTCTGGGACGCGAGCGTTGCAGCCGGGGCGAATACCGCGGACTTCTCGATCCGCAACACGGTCAACGCCTCGCTCGGTCCCGAGACGCCCACGACGTTCGATGTCGGTCTCTACGGGCAGCGGGAGATCGGCGTCAATCTCGACCTCAGCCGCGCCTTCGGCGACCGGGTCCATCTCGCCGCCGGCGTCGAATGGCGCAACGAGCAGTTCCGGATCGGCCTCGGCCAGCCGGAATCATGGCGCCAGGGTCCGTACGCCGCGCAGGGCTTCAGTGTCGGTTCCAACGGCACGCCGGGATTCAGCCCCATCGCCGCCGGCCGCTGGAGCCGCGCGAGTGCCGCCGTGTACGGCGACGTCGAGTTGCGCGGCGAGCGCGGCTGGGTCGTTGGGGCAGCCGCCCGGCTCGAGCGTTTCGCCGACTTCGGCGCGACCGTGAACGGCAAGCTCTCGGGCCGCCTTCCGCTCTCCGGGCAGGTTGCGTTGCGCGGCAGCCTCGGCAGCGGATTCCGCGCCCCGACCCCCGGACAGCAGAACGCGTTCAACGTGGCGACCCAGTACGTGTTCGCGCTCGACGACCTGGTCAACAACGGCACGATTCCCTCGACCTCCGGAGTCGCCCGGTTGCGCGGCGGCCGCCCCCTCGAGCCCGAGCGGTCCGTCAACGTCAGCGTCGGCGCCGTGGCCGGGGGTGAAGGCCCGTTCACGCTGACCGCCGACTACTTCCGGATCGATCTCTCCGATCGGTTGGCGCTCAGCCGGCTGTTCGCGCTCGAGGCCACGGAGGTCGACCGGCTGCTCGCCGAGGGCATCACGAGCGCCCGCAACCTGGCGAACTTCCGATTCTTCACCAACGACCTGGAGACCCGGACGCAGGGGCTCGACCTGGTCACTGCCTGGACACCGCCGTCCCTCGGAGGGAGAACGGCGATCGGCGTGCTCTTCAACTACACGGACACGGCTGCCACCGACTTCAATCCGGCGCTGCTGAATCCCGATCAGCTCGCCGACAGGATCCGGCTGCTGGAGGAAGCGCTGCCGAACACCCGCTGGAGCGCCACGGTCAACCAGAGCGTCGGTCGCGGCACGCTGCTGGGTCGCCTGAGCTACTACGGCAGCTGGTTCGACCGGCGGGACGTGCGACGCTACCCGGGCAGGGCGATCCTGGACGTCGAGGCCACGTGGCCCGTCAGCGACGCCGTCTGGCTCACGATAGGCGGCGGGAACGTCCTGAACACCTATCCGGACGAGAACCCCGACCCAGGCAGGCTCGGGAACCGCTATCCGCCCTCCACACCGTTCGGCTTCAGCGGCGGCTTCTACTACGTACGCCTCGGCTACCGGTGGCAGACGGCGGACGCAGTGAGCGGAGCGCGAGACTAGCCCGGCAATCGCCGCCTCCGGCTCCGGTTGCCGCCCAACCAAGCCTCACCAGGAGTCTACGCCGTTCTACGGCGCAGACTCCCGGCGGTTTCGCGCCAGAACATCCGCATGACGGAGTACACTGCCCGAGCCGGCGCGGTCCGGCGAAGGAGGCACATACCATGCTCGCAAGCACACGGCGACGCCGCGGCGTTCTGGTCCTCGCGCTCCTGCTGATCGGCGCAATCGCCAGCGTCGACGCGCAGTCACGTCCCGCGATGACCACCGAGGCAGAGTTTCTGCACGCGTTGGAAGAGCTCTCCAACTGGGGCCGCTGGGGCGCGGACGACGGGCTGGGAGCGGCCAACCTGATCACGCCGGAAAAGCGCAAGGCGGCCGCGGCGCTCGTGACCGAGGGCCGCAGCGTGTCGCTGGCCCACGACATCATCCAGGCGCCGGAGCCCGAGGGCCAGTGGTACCTCGACCGGCAGGTCGTCAACGTCAGCGAGACCGGCGCCTCGGACCGCTACCAGTACACCGGCACCTACCACGGCGTCATCCACAGCCACCTCGATTCCGTCGCCTGCCACGTGATGATCGACGGCAAGGGCTACAACGGGGTGACGGCCGAGCAGGTGACGGAGGCGGAGGGCTGCCCGCAGGGAAGCATCCACGAGCTGCGGGAGGGCATCTTCACGCGCGGCATCCTCTTCGACGCCACGCTGCTGCCGGGCAAGGATTCCGGGCAGGGCTGGGTGGAGCCGGGCACGGCGATCCGCGCCGCGGACCTCGAGGAGCTGGAGCGCATCCAGGGGGTGCGCGTCGAGCCGGGCGACGTCATCCTGCTCCACACCGGGCGCTGGAAGCGGCGCGCGGCGCTCGGCCCGTGGAATCCTTCCGAGGAGGGGGTGGCCGGCTATCACTCCGACGTGGCCTACTTCCTGAAGGAACGGGGCGTGTCGTTCATCGGCCACGACCTGTGGAACGACGCGTTCCCGCACGAGTACTCCGACGACGTGCGGCTGCCGATCCACCGGCTGGCGCTGGTGGCGCTCGGCGTCGGCATCTTCGACAACCTCGACTTCGACGACCTGGCGGCGACCGCCCGCGAGCTCGGCCGCTACGAGTTCCTCTTCGTGGCCGCGCCGCTCCGCATCGAGAAGGGCATGGGGTCGCCGCTCAACCCGATCGCGACGTTCTAGCGAGGAAGTCATGTGATGTTCCGGCCGGGGGGAGGGTGACGATGCGAAGAATGGCGCTTGGGTGGATGTCGGCGGCGGTGCTCGGGCTGTGCCTCGCGGGCTGCGGCGGCGGCGCGCAGGAAAGGGGTGAGCCGGAGGTCGCCGCTACGGAAGCGGCCGAGTCGCCGGCCGACGTTGCCGGTGCGCTGCCCGGCTCGCTCACGTTCCATGCCTCGTTCGACAACGGCGTCGACGCGGACCGGGCAGCGGGCGACCCGCGGCTCTACACGGCGCCGTCGTACGAAGAGCAGGATCAGGCCGAGCCGGGGCTCGGCAACCCGGCCGTGTCCGTGGTCGAGGATGCGGGGCGCTTCGGTCACGCGCTGCGCTTTGCGGAGCGCAACCAGCACGCCATCTTCTACCGGGCGGACGGGAACATCAGCTACTCGCCGGAGGGCTGGAGCGGGACCGTGTCGTTCTGGCTCCGCCTCGATCCCGCTACCGACCTCGCTCCGGGTTTCTGCGACCCGGTCCAGATCACCGACGCCGCCTACAACGACGCCGCAATCTGGGTCGACTTCACGGGGGAGAATCCCCGGCAGTTCCGCCTGGGCGTCTTCGGCGACGTGGAGGTGTGGAATCCCGACGGCCTCGGGCCCAACGAGAACCCGGCGTTCGCCGACCGGCTGACGGTGGTCGACGATTGGCCGTTCGCCGGCGACCGCTGGACGCACGTGGCGGTCACCTATGCCGGGCTCGGCCGGCCCGGTGGCGCCGCCAGCCTATACCTGGACGGTGAACGCGTGGCCGGCGACGCGGACGACGTCGACGAGCCGTTCACGTGGGACGTCGACCGCGGCGCGATCCGGCTCGGCGTGAACTACACGGGGCTGTTCGACGAGCTGTCGCTGTTCGACCGCCCGCTGACCGACGACGAAGTCCGCGCCTTGCACGCGCTCGAGGGCGGCGTGGCGGCGCTATCGACAGAGTGAGGCGGACCATGAAGAACGTTGCCCGGCGACGTGTGCGCCGGGTTGTGAGCGCCGGCATGGCGACGGGGCTGGCGCTGCTGCTCGCCGGACCCGATGAGACGCGCGCCCAGGCGCCCGCCGGGGACGCCGGCCACCTGCGCGCGGCGCTCGAGACGCTGGCCGCAGTCCCCGGCGAGCCGCGGACGGTGAGCGCAGCGGGCATGACGCGGGATGACATCCCGCTCCTCACGCTCGAGAACGACGCGGCCTTCGATTTCTCCCGACCCGAACGGAGGCTGGTGTTGGTCGGCGGCCTCGACGACGACGCGGAAGGCGCCCGCATCGTGCTCGACGCGGTCCGCTGGTTCAAGACGGAGGCGCCCGAGGCCGAGCGCGCCCAGTGGCTGGTCAGCGCCCTGCCCCAGGCTCTGCCCGACGCCGGCACCGGCACCGGCGCCGGCGGCACCCCCGCCAAATTCCCGCCGGTCGACGGCTTCTTCGACGATCCCGACCGGCCCGAGAGCCGCTACGTC
Source organism: Vicinamibacterales bacterium (assembly GCA_965222265.1). Classification (GTDB taxonomy): domain Bacteria; phylum Acidobacteriota; class Vicinamibacteria; order Vicinamibacterales; family UBA8438; genus JAAXGX01. The sequence continues at coordinate 604,218 of CBDCTP010000002.1, read as the reverse complement.
TGGCGGTGGATCACCTACCAGGCGCCCGATCTCGTCGTCGAGGTACGCAGCGGGGATTCGTTGCAGGTGCGGTCTCGAGCCGTCGGCACGACCGGAGCGGCGGGCGCTGCGAGCCCAGCCGGCGCTGCATCGTCCCGTGGGCTGCCGGCAGGCTCGCTGGCGGCCGCGCTGGCCGACGCGGCGAACCACACCGGCCTCGGCCCGGTCGACACGATGCTCGTCACCGCGCGGGCGGCAGACGGCGCCGCGGTCATGCGCGAGGTGCTGCGTCTCGCCGACGAGAGCGAGGCCCCCCGGTCGCCGCTGCGCGTCGCGCTGGAACGACGGATGGCGCGCGAGCCCCTCGATGTCGCACGGCTGCTGGCCCGGCGCTATCCCGGCACGCCGAGCATCAGCTACATCCCCGCGCTCGCCTGGGTCCACACGCTGCGCCTCTCGGAGATGGACGGCGACGCGTCCCTCCGCGACAGCGTGCTGGCGGACGTCGGCCCGTGGCTGTCCGGAGACCGGCCGGTGTTCGGCGACCGGATCTCCTTCGCCGCGATCGCGGGAACCATGATCTTCAGCGAGATCGCCCGCTCTCCAGGCGCCGACGGCGCCGCGGCGGCCCGGTTGGCGGCCGCAGGCGTCGCGCTCGCGGCGGCGGAGACCGCGCCGGGCACGCCGCGTTACGCGTCCGGCTGGAGCGACGACTTCTACCTCGGCACGATCGCTGCCGTTCGTGCCGGGGACGCGGAGGCGCTCGCCGCCGCCGCGCGACTGGTCACGACCACGGCGGCCCGCCTGCAACAGCCGAGCGGCCTGTACCACCACGACGCCGGCGCACCGACCGCCTGGGGCCGCGGGAACGGCTTCGGAGCGCTCGGCCTCTCCGAGTTGCTGACGGTCCTGCCGCCGGACCATCCGGATCGCGAGGCCGTGCTCGACACCCACCGCCGGCACCTCGCAGCGATGCGCGCGCACCAGGCGCCGGACGGCATGTGGCGGCAGATCGTCGACGTGCCCGGCAGCTACCGCGAGACCAGCGTCACCGCGATGACGCTGACCGCCATGGCCCGCGGCCTCCGCCTCGGGTGGCTCGACGAGAGCTACCGGCCGGTCGTCGACCGCGCCTGGCGCGCGCTGCTCGCCCATGTCCTCGTGGACGGCGCGCTGGTCGACGTCTGCTTCAGCACCGGGGCCGGCCCGACCCGCCGGCACTACCTCGACCGCCCGGCCGTCAACGGCGCCGACGACCGCGGCGGCGCCATGGTGCTCGGCGCGGCGCTGGAGTACTACGACCTGCCGCGCGCGAACTGAGCGGCGGGAGCGGCACCCTGACCGCATTTGTGAGCAAGCGTCGCCAGACCCCAAGCCGCACCGAGGAGCTGGCCGAGCCCGGCGGCGACGAGCGCACCCGTCGCTATACCAATCGCGGCGGACCGCAGCGTGAACACCCGGAATCTACCCCTCATCGGCAATGGCACTCGTCTTGGCTCGCCAGCGCGGACGCGACCAGCAGGCCGATTCCGATCCCGGTCCCGATCCATGCTGCCCTGGCCCGGCGCTGCTGGGCCGCGTTGGCGTATCCCGCAGAAAAGCAGGCGAGATCTTCCCGCGAGACGTCTGCCAACACGTCGAGGGGCGGAGTCGGTGCGCTGACGTGAGCCGCCACCGGGAGGACCACCGGCAGGAGGACGCTGCCGAGCAGCCACCCCACCCGGCGCTGTCGCCGGGCGGCGGCTTCGGCACCGCGCGCGGCCGCCACTGCACAGGTGTCCGGGGGCGTCTGCCGGAGGGGTGTGACGGCGGCTAACCGTGCAGCAGATTCGAGCAGGCGAGGTTCCTCCGCGCCGGCCGGCGCGGTCAGACTGGCGACGATTGCGGCGGTGACGACTACAGCGGATTGACGCGGCATCTGGCGGCGAAGCGTAGCATACTCGCGCGCGGAATCCTCGACTTGCTTGGCCCAGGCCCGCGTGTCGCACCAGGCCGCGAATCACCCGCAGGGTCCGCCCGCTCGAGGACGAGGAGGTCTGGAAGATCCTGGCGTTCGTCAGCTCAATCCACGCCGGCCACCCCGGCCGGATCGACCGGTAGCAGGCGTTCGCGCTCGTTCGCAAGCCCGGCCAGGTGAGGGTAATGGGCCTCAGCCTGCTTTGCTAACATCGGGGCGCGGTAGTCGACATGAGCCAATCCCCCGATATTGGCGCGGAAGTGGCCCTGGTGACCGGCGGCAGCCGGAACATCGGCCTGGCGATCGCGCGGACCCTCCGGGCGGCCGGCGCCCGGGTCTGCATCTGGGGCGCGTCGGACTCGGACGCGCTGGCAGAGGCGTTGGGCGCCATCGACGGTGGCGAGGACGAGCGATGCGGCATGCTGGTTCGCGTCGACGACGAGTCCGCCGTCCTGCATGGCTTCGATGAGATCGGCGCCCGCCTGGGACCGGTGTCCATCCTGGTCAACAATGCCGCGATACGCCCCGAGGAACCCCTGGAGACGACGACGCGCGACGCCTGGACAGCGGTCCTCGACGTGACGCTGACCGGCGCGTTCCTGACCTCACGCGAGCTGTTCCGCCGTTTGCCGCAGGACCGGAACGGCGCCATCGTCAACATCGGCGGTCTCAGCGCCCACCGGCCGAAGCGGGGCCGCGTCCATGTGATCACGGCCAAGGCGGGCCTGATCGGCCTGACGCGCGCACTGGCCGAGGAGGGCCTGGGCCGGGTCCGGGCCAACTGCGTCGTTCCGGGCGCGATCGACACCGGTGTCCGACCCGACGGCCGGCGGCCTCCCCATCTCGACGACGCCGGCCATGCCGCCGGAAGTCCCGAAGCGGTCGCGCGAGCCGTGCTCGCGCTGGCCGATCCCGGCGAACCCTATGTCACCGGCCAGACGCTGCACGTCAGCGGCGGACGCTTCATGCCCTGACCCGGACGGCGCTACCCGAACAGAATCCAGCAGAGCGCTGCGCCGACCACGGACATCGAGAGCCCCCACGCGAGGAGCGCGTTGAACAGCGCCCGCGTGTTGGTGCCGGGGGGCGCCGCTGCAAGGTACAGGGCGCCCACGGTGGAAAGCGCCGAGAGATCGACGAGACCGCCACCCACGGTGATCGACCACGCGAGGTGAACGTGTTCGACGGCGCCGATCTGCTGCGCGAGGTCCGGCACCATGGGCAGGAACGCCGGCATCACCACGCCGGACGTACTGCTGTACACCGAGATCAGGCCTGTCCCGAACGCCATCATCGGCACCACCGTTTCCGAGGTGGAGATGCCGGCCAGCCCGCTCGTGAACAGGTCCATGCCCTGGGTCCTCTGCATGATCGAGATCAGCACCGTCACCCCGGTGACCATCAGGATGACGCCCCAGGGCATGCGCTGAATGGCCTTCCGCTCATCGACGCTCCCGAGGAGGGTGAGCAACGCGGCGATGAAGACCGCCGTCAATCCCACGTGCGCATCGAAGCCGACGACAGCGACGATCAGCGCCGCAATGCCGGCGAGGGTCAGCCAATGCCTGCGCTCGAAGTGCTCTACATCCGGGTCCGCGGATCCGGCGCCTCCCTCGCGTCTGCGAAGGAGCTTCAGGCCGCCGAACAGCACGAAGCCGCCAATGCCCACGATCAGGTGCGCCAGCACGTTGTACCCGTAGGTCTGCCACTCGAGACCGCCGAGGCCAATGCGCGACATCACGTCATTGGCGACGACGCCGCCGGGCGCAAACGGCGACAGCGTGCCCGCCAACGCGCCATTGCCAGTCATGATCGCCATCAGCAGCGGCGATATGCCCACCCTCCCCGCGACGGCCATGGCGGGCGCCGCCAGCAGGGCGCTGGCAGGTGTGCCGCCGGCACCGATCGTGGACACGACCACGCCCACCGCGAAGAACATGACAGGCAGCAGCCCCGCGTTCCCGCGGCAGAGCCGGACGGCCCGCCCGGTCAATCTGGACAGCGTGCCGTTGGTGTCGGCCATGCTGAACAGCAGCGTCACGCCGACGAGCGTGACCAGCAACGGCACGGGAAAGCCCGACAGGACGGTGTTGACCGACATTCCGCCCAGGTACACCCCCACCAGCCAGGCCATGGCCAGCGACAGGATGCCGACGTTGATTCTCGTGAGGACGCTCAGCGCGACGGCCAGGACGAGCGCCCCGACCGAGACCCACGCGAGCGTCATTGGGCGAGCGCCGCAGCCACCGGGGCTGCGCTCAAGACGCGGGAAAGCTGGCTCACGTCGGACAGGTCCTCCAGCGCCTCGACCATGCCGACGGTCTCCTCGATCGCCGACGGCGGCAGCACGAGCGATGCGCAGTCGCTGAACTTCTCGTGGAGCTCCTCCCGCGTGAACGGCAGGTCCGGCCCGCCCCGATAGCGTTCGTCCGCCTCCTCGACGAGCGTGCGGCCGTCGTCGAGATCCACCTCGACGGTGCTGCGGATCTTCTCCCAGCCCTGCGCCTCGATCTGCGGGTCGAGCACGCGCTCCACCTTCCGCATCATCGACTGCATCGGCGCACTCCGGACGAACTCGTCGTTGAATTCGTGAATGCCCGCCTTCCGCCGCAGCGCGATGGCGCCCATCATGAACGCTGGACAGAACTTCGCCTCGAGCTCGTTGGTCGCGACGGGGTACCGCAGCGGATTGAGGATGTTGGACCCGGCCCGCACGCGAATCCCCACGATGCTCTCCGGCTGCACGTCATGCGTGATCACCAGCCGCCGCATGGCATCCATCGTCGGATGCCCGAGCACGCCGCACGGGTACGGCTTGATCGATACGCCGGGCCACACGATCGTGTGCGGGTTGCCGAGCCTGCCGACGATACGGTCGGCATCGAAGCCCTCGCCGTGACTGAAGGCCTGGAAAAAGCCCCACGGCGGATCGATGGCATCCTGGCCTCCCGTGAAGCCTCTCGCGGCAAGCTCGGCCGCGACCACCCCGTTCTGCGACGCCCGGCCCACGTGCAGCGGCTTGGTCATCGTCCCGAAGTTCACGCGTATGCCGGAGGCCGAGCTCGCCGCGATGGCGAGCGTGTGCGCGATCTGAGCGCCATCGAGACCAAGCAGCCTAGCAGCGGCGACAGCCGCGCCGAACGTGCCAACGGTGCCGGACGAGTGGAAGCCCTTCATGTAGTGGCCGGGACTGATGGCCTCGGCGATCTTGCACTCGACCTCGAAGCCCGTGAGAAACGCCTCGAGGAACGCCGTGCCGGACGCATGCTGCCGCTCGCCGAGGGCCAGCGCTGCGACCATCGGCGGCACGGTCGGGTGCGTCAGCAATCCAAAGATACGGTCGGCACTGGTTGCCAGTTGCGTGTCGTCCCAGTCCAGCGCATGGCCGCTCGTCCCGTTCAGCAGCGCCGCCAGGGACGCGCCGCTCCTGAAAGGCTCGGGGCCGAACGCGGTGGACTCCGGCTTCGCGTCAACTGTCTGCACGTAGCCGCGCAGGATACGGCCGGCGTCCTGCGTCGATCCGGCCAGCATGACGCCGAGTCCGTCGATGACGCAGCGCTTGGCGATCCGGACGGCCTCCTTCGGAAAGTCCTGCCAGCGGATCCGGCCAATGAAATCCACAACCGCGCTCGTGGCGCGCTGCTGGTCGCTCACATTGCTCCCCTCGACGAATCCGTCTCGTCACGGCCGATCCTATACGCGGTCGCGAGGATCCGCCACGCTGCCGTTGCAGGAGAGGTCAACGACGTACGAGCGCCCGGACGCGCCCCGGCGCCGGACGGACTCCTCCCATCGAGCCAGGATGAGTCCCCGCGAAATGTCGCTGATCTACAATCAGCCGTCTTCGGTTCGGCCATCTTTTTGCGGAGGGTTCTCTCATGTTCCAGCACGTGCCTGCTGCCCTCGTTGTCGGCGTTCTCCTCTCGCTGGCGGTGCCCGCGGCCGCTCAGGATGCCGCCGGCCGTTTTCTTCTCCTGGCGACCAGTCGCACGGGCACGATGGAGGATGAGCTCAACGACGCCGGCGCCGCCGGCTACCGTTTCGCCGCGACGCAGGGCGGCGAGACAGCCTTCGGCGGCCGTGAGGCCGTCGTGGTGATGCAGCGCGATCCGGCCGGCGGCCGCTACCGCTACATCCTGCTGGCGACGAGCAGCACGGAGACCATGCAGGACGAGCTCAATGCGACCCCTCCCGAGTTCCAGCTCGTCGGTTTCACCGTCTTCGAGTCGTTGTTCGGCGGCAAGGAGGCCGCGGCGATTCTCGAGGCTCCCGCCGAGGACTGAACCCTAGATCGACGCGCGCCCGGAAAGCCCTTGCGGGCGAAAGAACAGCCATGACGCCGATCGTCGGTGCGGAGCACGAGTTCCACGACCCGGCGTACTCCAACGACTGGGCGTCGCGCTTCGAGCCGACCCCCGCCCGCCTCGCCCTGTTCGACCTCATGCTGTCGGAGCTGCGGAGCCGGGTCCCGCCCGCCGGCCTGGTCGTCGAGCTGGGCATCGGTCCGGGCTATCTCGCGGCCCACCTGCTCGGCGCCCTGCCCGCCGTTCGCTACCGGGGCATCGATTTCTCGCGCCCGATGCTCGACATCGCCGACCGCCGGCTGCGGCCCCACGCGGGCCGCGTCGTCTTCACGCAGGCCGACCTGCTGGCGGCCGCGTGGTGGCAGGACCTGGCGGGCTCGGCGAACGCGGTCGTCTCGACCTGGGCGTTGCACGATCTCGGCGACCCGGCCCACGTCGAGCAGGTCTATGCCGGTTGCGCGAAGGCCCTCGGCGCCCGGGGGCTGCTGCTCAACGGCGATTTCATCAAGCCGGACGGCACGGAGCACGAGTACGAACCCGGCCGCTTCGACATCGCGACGCATCTCGGCCTGTTGCGGCGGGTCGGATTCGAAGCGGCGGCGTGCCTGCGGGTGTTCGAGGCGGAGCTGGAGGCGCCGACCGCCGCCCAGAACTACGCCTGCTTCCGGGGCATCCGCGGCGTCAACGCTGCTTAGGAGTCTGCGCCCTGGAACGGCGCGGACTCCTGCAGGGTTGGTTGGGCGCCGAGCGGAGCCGTCAGGCAACGATTGGCGGGCTGGCGTTATCCGGGGTCGCGTTCGCCTGCCATCATGGCCGCGTAGCGTCGCTGCAGCTCCTCCGGCGTGATCTCTTCGATAGTGTGGCCGACGTTCCAGCGGTGACCGAACGGGTCCCGGATGCTGCCGGACCGCTCGCCGTAGAACTGGTCCTGCGGCTCGCTCTCGACCTCGGCGCCCGCCTCGGCGGCGCGGCGAACCACCGCGTCGGCATCGTCGACGAGCAGGTGAATCGTGGCCGAGGCGCCGCCCAGCGTCAGCGGGCCCCGGATGCCGTATTCGGGGAACTCGTCGGCGATCATGAGCGTGGTGCCGCCGAAATCGAGCTCCGCGTGCTGAATGCGCCCGCCGGGGTCCGTCAGCCGGAGCGTTTCCGCCGCCCCGAAGACCTTGGTGTAGAACTCGATCGCGTTGGCGGCACCACCGACGTGCAGGTAGGCGAACATCTCGTGGACCTTCATTCGCAGCGCCCCCTTCCCGTCCCCATCGTAACAATCTGTCGCAACAATTCCACCAGGAGCGACCGACAGCCCCAGGACAGGCACCGCATGCCGCCACTCCATCTGCCGCGCCACGAGGCAAGTACAGTAGGCTGAGACGGACCAGAACCGTCTGACACGCGGCGGATACCGGCGTCCCCGACCGTACCGGCGCCGGCGTCCACAGCCATTCGCGCGCAGGGAGTCCCTTCGCCGCGGGCTCCGGCGCGCCGGAGAGGCACCATGATGCAGCACTCGACCCCACTTCGCGCCTGGCCGGCCGGCGGCCGTATCGCCGCCCTCGCCGCCGCCATGCTGGTCGTCCTGCCCCTGACCGGGCTCGCGCAGGAGCCGACCAACCTCGACATCTACTGGATCGACGTCGAAGGCGGCGCGGCGACCCTCGTGGTCACGCCCGCCCGCGAGTCGGTGCTGATGGACACCGGCTGGCCGCGGGCCGACGCCCGCGACGCGCTACGCATCCAGGCGGCCATGAACGACGCGGGTATCGACCGCATCGACTACCTGCTGTTCTCGCACTTCCACGGCGACCACGTCGGCGGCCTGGCGGCCCTCGCCGAGCGGGTCCCCATCGGCCAGTTCGTCGACCACGGCGACAGCGTCGAGCTGGGCAGCGCGCGCGGCCAGGCCCTGTGGGACGAGTACATGGGCTTCGCCGCCGACCGGCGCCGCTCGGTCGTTCCCGGCGACGAGCTGCCGCTCGAGCGCCTCGAGCTGACGTTCGTGGCGTCGCACCGAGAGCTCGTCGACACCCCGGAGCCGCAGACGGCGAACCCCCTCTGCGAGGGCGTCGCGCCCCCCGAGGCCGACATGGGCGAGAATGGCCACAGTCTGGCCTATCTGGTGTCGCTCGGGACGTTCCAGTTCCTCAACCTCGGCGACCTGACCCCGGACCGCGAGCACGCGCTGGCGTGCCCCGAGAACCGACTGGGGGTCGTCGACCTGTGGCAGGTCCCCCACCACGGAGGCTACGGGGCCATCCGTCCCGAGCTCGCCGGGGTGCTCCAGCCCACGGTGGCGGTCGTCAACAACGGTCCCCGCAAGGGGGGGACGCCGGACTCGCTGGCCGTCGTCCAGGGCACGGCGGAGGTCGGCGACGTCTGGCAGTCGCACCGCACGCTGACCGACGACGCCGCCCACAACACCGAGGAGGCGCTCATCGCCAACCTGACGGAGGAGGACGGCTGCGCGGGGCACTGGATCAAGGCGACGGTGGCGCCCGACGGCCGCAGCTGGTCGATGACCAACGGCCGGACCGGCCACAGCCGGACCTATCAGTCCCGGTAACCGCCTCGAGATACTGGGGAGCACGACGATGAGAGCCGTACCGACCTCGATGGTGTTCATCATTGGTGTCCTGATTGGTGTCCTGGTGTCCGGAGCGGCGCTGGAGGCCCAGGTTCTCGACCGCATCTACGTCGACCAGTACATGCCGCTGCGGTCGGAGCTGATGGTCGCCGACGCGGACGGGAGCAACCCCCGCAAGCTCGTACCAGGCATGGAGATCGACTACAACGCGTCGTTCTCCTACGACGGCCGGTGGGTGGTGTTCACCTCGGACCGGAGCGGTTCGGCGGAAATCTACCGGGTGCGGCTGGATGGCCGTGACCTGGAGCGGCTGACCGCTTCCCCGGCCTTCGACGACCAGGCGGCGCTGTCGCCGGACAATCGCTCGCTGGCCTTCGTCTCGTCCCGCGGCGGCGCCACCGATATCTACATCATGGACCTCGCAAGCCGCGAGATCCGCAACCTCACGAATGCGCCGGGCGGCGACTTCCGTCCGAGCTGGTCTCCGGACGGCCAGACGATTGCCTTCAGCTCCGACCGTGGCACCGGGTTCCCCCACCAGGGCTATCCCGGTCCTGCCGGCAAGTGGGAGCACGTGCAGGCGGCCGGCGTCTACGTGATCGACACCGACGGCACGGGCCTGCGCAAGCTCACGACGGACTCGGACATGACGGCGGGATCGCCGCAATGGTCCGCCGACGGCAGCACGATCGTGTTCTACGAGATGCTCGTGCGGGACACCGTTGGCGCGCACTTCGGCGGCGGCGCGTCGAGCATCGTCTCGGTCGACGTGGCCACCGGCGAGCGTACCGTCCACGCCTCGGGTCCGGGGCTCAAGGTGTCGCCGCAGTTCATCGGCCCGGATCGCATCGCCTATCTGCTCAAGACCAGGAGCAGCGGGACCCTCGCGTTCACGAGCGGCAAAGAGAGCGCGCCCGAAGACCGCGCCAATCCCTCCTGGTCACGGGACGGCGAACGCGTCGTCTATCACGCCGGCCAACTGGAGACGATGCACCACTACACCAACACGCCGGGCCGGCGGCTGCTCGGCACCGTGCCGAAGCCCGGCTTCGAGCTCGTGCACGCGAGCGGCTGGCCGGCCGTGTCGCCCGACGGCCGCACGCTCGTCGTGAGCGAGCGCACGCCGAGCGCCGACCGGATGGCGCTGGTCCTGTGGGACGTCGACGGCACCAACCCGCGGCGGGTGTACCAGGACGACGTGACCGTGATGGGCCTGGAATGGTCGCGCGACGGGCGCTGGCTGACGTTCGGCGCGGGCGCCTTCTTCCTCGGCCGCAGCCGCCAGCCCGCCGAGATCATGATCATGAAGGCGGACGGATCCGAGGTACGTGCGGTCACCTCGGGGCCGGGCAATGCCGGGTTCCCAAGCTGGTCGCCCGACGGGACGGAGATCGTGTACCGCTACTGGACCGGGAACGAGCGCGGCGAGGGGCTGCGCATCGTCGACGTCGCCACCGGCAAGTCACGGATCCTGACCACGGAATACGACACCCTGCCCTTCTGGTCGCCCCGGGGCGACGTGATCATGTTCACCCGCTACGCCCCCGATGACCGCTTTCCCTACGACGAGTTCGACATCTACACCATCCGGCCGGACGGTACGGACCTGACGCGGCTGACCGACGCGGAAGGAAACGACGCCCATTCCCTGTGGTCGCCCGACGGCAACTTCATCCTCTTCAGCAGCTCGCGCTTCGGCTACCGGGACGAGTCGCCGCTCGTCCTCAACCAGCCGCAGCCGTATGCCGAGCTGTTCATCATGAACGCCGACGGCTCCAACCAGCGGCCGCTGACCGACAACCAGTACGAAGAAGGCACGCCGGCGTGGCTCCCCGCGGAGCTGCTGAAGCAGGAGTGAGACGATGATGGATCCGACCAGACGCACGATACTCAAGACGGGCGCGGCGGCGACGGTCCTGGCCGCCACGCAGGGGCTCTCGGGACAGACCGGCCAGGACGGAGCGGCCATGTCCTTCTACGAGAGCGGTCCCGTGCGCGTCCGCTACGAGGAGGTCGGCTCCGGCTTCCCGCTGCTCGTCATCCCCGGCGGGGGACTGAACTCGGCGATCGCCGGTCTGGCCACGCATCCCTTCAACCCGCTGGAGGAGCTCAAGGGCGAGTACCGCTGCGTCGCGGCGGACCTGCGCAACGCCAACCGCGGCCAGTCTGCCGGTCCGCTCGAGATCGATCGGCCGTGGGATTCGCATACCGACGACCATCTCGGCGTGATGGATCACCTGGGCATCGACAAGTTCATGGTGCTCGGCTTCTGCATCGGCGGCCCCTTCATCTGGAACCTGCTCCGGCGGGCCCCCGACCGTGTCGTCGCCGCCGTGCTGGCGCAGCCCAGCGGGTGGAGTGCGGAGCATCCCACGCTGTTCTACGACAACAACATGCGGGGTTGGGGCCCGGAGCTCGTCGAGCGCCGGCCCGACATCACGATGGCCATGGTCGACAGGTTCCTGACCACGATGTACCTCAGCAACGCGGACTTCGTCTTCACCGTGACGCGAGACTTCGTGCGCGAGCTGCAGACGCCGATCCTCATCCTGCCGGACGACGTCCCGGCGCATCCGTACGACGTCGCCATGGAGGCCGCGATGCTCGCGCCGCGGTCCGAGCTGAGCATGTTCCCGTGGAAGCAGCCCACGGAACGGATTCCGCTGGCGGTGCGCCAGATACGGTCCTTCCTCCGGGCGCATCGACCGGCGTCCGCGTAGGCTTCACCTCGTCGTCTTGCGCCCGCCCGCCGCGCGGGCGGTCGACTGCCGGCCTCAGTTGCCGGCCGCCGGGAGCGCGAACACGTAGAGCGCGCTGCCGGCCCGCCGGAAGCGATCGACCGCGTCGGGCTCCGCATCCGGCGTGATCTGCACGCTCCCCGGGCGCTGGCTGCCGATGGCGGCGACGTACTGCCGGCCGTCCGGCCCGAGGTAGGTGATGGGCGAGCTCCGGAAGTTGCTGCCGGTCCGGAACGTCCAGACGATATCCCCGGTCCGGGCGTCGATCGCCCGCACCACGCCCTCGTTCGGGCCGCCCTGGAAGAGCAGGTCCCCGCCGGTGGCCATGACCGGGGCGTTGTTGGCGGTCGTCCACTGAATCCGCCAGACGGTCTCGCCCGCCACCGGATCGTTGGCCTGCAGTTCGTTGACGACCTCCGCATTGGGCGGGTCCGGGGCGTTGCCGCCGCGCTCACGGAGTGTGTAGTCGTTCCCGGGCACGTACTCGCCTTCGACCATCCGCAGGCGATCGCAGCTGTTCGAGGTCGGGGTGTACAGGAGTCCGGTGCGCGGGGAGAACGCGTCGTTCTGCCAGTTCCTGGCGGCGATGCCGGGACACCAGCCGATGGCGACGTTCTCGGCGTCCGGCAGGTACCGCTGTCGATCCTCGAGGTCGGTGAACATCATCTTCGTCAGGTCGTAGCGCGGACGGCCGGTCTCCATGTTGATGCCGTCGAAGATGTCGTTGTAGACGAACATCCACGGCTCGAGGAGCATCTCCCCCGTCGCGCGATCGAACACGTAGAAGTAGCCGTTCCGCGCCGGGCGGACCAGCGCCTTGCGCGTCGCGCCGTTGATCTCGAGGTCGACGAGGACGTTCGCGTTGGGCTCGTCCAGGTCCCACTGATCCTGGGGGGTCATGTTGTAGGCCCAGATCAGCTCTCCGGTGTCGGCGTCGCGGGCCAGGATCGACGCACAGTAGTTGTTCCGGTAGCCGGTCACGCCCCCGTCCTCGTCCAGCTCGACCACGCCCCACTCCCGGCGGTAGTCGGGATTCCAGGGGCCGCAGTTGCTCGTGCCGTAGTAGAAGAGATTGAGCTCGGGGTCGTACGTGAACCAGCCCCAGACGGCGCCGCCGCCGCGCCGCCACGAGTCGCCGAACCAAGTGTCGAGCGCCGGATTCTCGATCCGGTCGTCCGGATAGAAGGGGGCGAAGCGGGACCCGATGCCCACCTCGTTGTTCGGCCCCATGCTGTAGTACCGCCACCGGAACCGTCCGTCGTCGATGTGGTAGGCGGTGACGTGCCCGCGGACGCCGCGCTCGCCGCCGGCCACGCCCACGATGACCTTGTCGCCGACCACCAGCGGCATGCCGGGAACCGTTTCCCCCGTCGCGACGGTCGCGTTCTCGGCCTGCCAGATCTGCTCTCCCGTCTCCGCGTCGAGCGCGAACACCTGTCCGTCGAGGGTGGCGAAGAAGATCCGACCGTCGGCGTAGCCCAGGCCGCGGGTCTGCGCGCCGCAGCAGGCGCTCCTCCGCGTCAGCTCCGAGTCGGCGATCTCGGGCCGGAACTCCCACTTGATGAAGCCGTCCCGGGCGAGGTCGAGCGCGTAGACGTAGTTCGGCTCCGGGGTGACGATGTACATCGTCTCGCCGATCACGAGCGGCGAGGCCTCGTACGAATCGTGGACGCCGAGCTGCATCGTCCACGCCATCGTGAGCTGCTCGACGTTGTCGACGTTGATCTGGTCCAGCGGGCTGTAGTTCCAGCCCGCGTAGTTGGCGTTCGGCATGACCCATTGCGACCCGTCGCCCGCCGCACCCTCCTGGGCAGCCGCAGCCTGCGATACGTTGAAAACACACAGCAGCGACAGGAGCAAGGTCCACATCCGGCCGCGTCGGTTGGTTGACAGGTTCACGCTGCACTCCTTGGTTCGGGACACGTACCCCCAGGGCTCCGCGCCGTTGACTGCCCGCGATGTTATATCGCGGGAACGGGGCGAACAACCGGGGGGAACCCACCCCCGAACGCTGTCGGCAGATGGGCGGCTAAATCGGATCGACGCCGGCGCGCAGGCAGAAGTACTCCCAGGCGCGGTCGAGGGCAAGCGGCGAGAGCTGCGTCGCGCGCGACAGCTCGACCTCGCGCTCCGACAAGCCTCGCGGCGTCCCGATCGCCAGCGCCTGGAGCTGCACCTCGGCATTGACCTTGAGATAGATGGCCGTCATCACGGCCGCCTTGAGCGAGTGCGCTGCGACCACGGCGCCGTGCCCGCGCATGAGCACGCAGGTGTTGCTGCCAAGCGTGGCCGCGAGATCGCGCCCCTGCTCCATCGAACGCACGAGCATGTCCGTTGCGTTGAACCGGGCGGCAATGTCCCAGATCGGAACTTCGGGTCCGATGACGGACGCCGTATGCACCATGGGTTCGAGCGCCCGCCCCGTGACGCCGAAGGGGAGCAGCGGATAGGCGTGATTGTGCACGACGGCGTTGACATCGCTGCGCGCTTCGTAGATCGCGCCATGAATCATGCGTTCGCCGTAGGGCCTGCGGTTTTCGGGATCGAGCGAGCGGCCGTCCTGCTCGAACCGCATCAGGTCGGCGTACTCGACGAGCTCCGGGCTGCGCGACCGGGCCATGACGTAGCGTCCTGCGTTCGCGGGATCCCGCACACTGACATGGCCGAAGGCATCGACGACCTCCTCGCGCGCGAGGATGCGGTTGGCGGCGACGAGGCGTCTGAACTCGATTCGCTCCCCGAGTCCGGCCGTGTCTTGTGCGAACGCGCGCGCAGCGAATGGCGCCGCCGCCAGCATGCCGAGCGCCGTGCGAACGAATTCACGGCGTACCACCTGTGCGTTGGAAGACATTGCGCTCTCCTGACAGCCAGCCGACGGTCACTCGCCGGCCCGCAGGTCGTCGAGGAACTCCGAGCCAGGCTCCACGCCGGTCACGAGTAGCCGGTCCCGCGCACGGGTGCAGGCCACGTAGAGCAGGTGACGCTCGGTTTCGTAGACCTCCTCGAGATCGGCGTCGTCGCCGACGCGCTCGATCCGGGCCTGCAGCGGAACGACCTCGTCGTCGCAGGCAGCCACCACGACCGCCCGAAACTCCAGCCCCTTGGCGAGGTGCATGGTGCCGACCGCGACCGACCCGGACACGCCGACCGACCCGTCGTCGAGCCGCGCGGGTCGCATGCCCGCGGCCTCTACAGCCGCGAGCGCCCGCTCCATCTGCGCCGGTGACCTGACGAACACGCCGATGGCGTGCGGCGCGCAGCCGTCGCCCTGCCGCGCGCGAAGCCAGTCCGCGATAGCCTCCGTCTCGTCCTCCGGCGAATCGAGCGTCATCACCTCGGGTGCGGGTCCGTTGAACACCGAGACCGTTGCTCCTCGTCGCTCCGCGTTGCCGTCGACGTCCGCCAGCTCGACCGGCAGCAGCCGGTCGGCCTGTCGCCGGATCTGATGCGACGTGCGGTAGTTGATGCGCAGGGTATGAGATCGCCCGCGTACGTCGACGCCGAGCGACCGCCAGGAGAACGGCGTCTGGAAGATCCGCTGGCCGAGGTCGCCGGCGAAGAACAGGCTGTTCGGCCGGACCCCGCCCAGGGCCGCCAGAAACCGCAGCTCCGCGACGCCGACGTCCTGGGCCTCGTCGACCACGCAGAAATCGAACGGTGGCTGCGCAGCCTCCGCCATCTTCGCCGCCACCCGCGCGAACATGCCGGGCTCCGTCAATCTCCCCTGTTCGGCGAGCGCGGACCGGACCCGCGAGAAGATCGACCAGAGCAGCTCCCGCTGCTTCTCGGCCAGGCGGGTCTTGCGGCCGAGCCGCTGCACGTCGCGATAGTCCTCCCAGCTCGCGAGTTGCCAGGCGTCGACCACCGTGCTCCATTCCGTCCAGAGGAAGTGCGCACCGAAACGGTGGCCTTCGACAGCGGCCGACGCCTGCCGGAGCAGTGCCCGGATGTCTTCGTCCGCCGCCAGGTCGAGGCCGCCCACGGTGGCCGCGTAGAGGCGCCGCCCGATGCCGCGCATCGAATGCACCTCGAGACGCTCGGCAATCTTCGGCTCGTTGCCGATGAGGCGCTTGAGACGCGTCCGCAGCGCGGCGGCCAGCGCATCCGAGAACGTCGCGAGCAGCACGCGGCTTTCCGGATGCGCGCGTGCCAGATGCACCGCCCGATGGAGCGCCACGATGGTCTTGCCGGTGCCGGCCGAGCCTGAGACGCGCGCGGCGCCGCTGTACTCCCGCTCGACGAGTTGCCGTTGGGCCGGATGCAGGAAGACGGTCCACTTCTCCCAGGGGTAGTCCAGGGCCCGCTGCAACGCCTCCACGTCCTCCATCACCCGGAAGCGCCGCTGCGCGTCCGGATGGGCGAACGGATCGGCCCCCGCGGCCGCGGGGGCCGGGCGGTCCGGCGTACCGCCGGTCGCAAGCTGCAGCAGCGCCTCCGCGGCCTCGTCCGGCAGATGATCGGCGAGGTCGAGCAGCGTGTCCTCCGTCGCGCCCCGCACGTCCTTCAGCCACTCGACGGGCACGCCGTAGCCCAGCAGATCGTCGTCCGACGCGCCGGCGAAGATCGCCGTTCGCGACGCCGCGGGTGGGCCGGCCGCCGCGCCCTGAGGGACCGCCGGCACGTCCACCTCCACGTACCGCGGTACCCGAATCTCGCGGACCGTCTCGCGGATCTCGACGAGCTGCGCCGCTCCGGTCTTCGGGTGCCGTTCCAGCCGCCGTCGTTCGGCCCACTGATAGGCGGCGTCGTGGTGGTCGACGTAGCAGAGCAGGAAGCTGGAGGACGTGCGGTGGACGATCAGCCGGATGTCGCGGCTGACCCGCGCGGACCAGAAGTCCTTGTCCTTCGCCCGGTCGACCTGGTGCAACTTCAGCCCCGGATGCACCGGGTTCATCTGCAGGTCGAACGCCGCGGTCTTGGCCGCCTTCTTCTCGTCGCCGGTCAGCCTGGCGAGGCTGTCGGTGAAGGTGTCGGCGATGCGGAACTGCATCAGATCTGTATCTCTACCGGCAACCCTTCCAGACGCGCGATCCACTGCCCAAAGTGGGAACATGCTTCACGCATCGTCTGCAGCCCGATCTCCTGCGCGGCGAGCGTTCCCATGACCGGCTTCTGATAGGGAATTAGGGAGAATAGTGCCCACTACCGTGGGCGGGCAGAAAATCAGGGCGGCGAGGTCTACTCGCCGCCCTTTTCCGTGTACGGATGCCGCCCCAGAACCGCCGCCAGCAGCTCGCCAGGTGTCGCGCCCTTGATCCGCAGATCCTCCTCGAGCTCCGCCTTCGTCGGCTGGTAGCTCGACCCCGCCCGCTCGGGCTTCCGCTTCTCAGGCATCGTCCCCCCTGATCAGATCCTCCAGCCGGTCGAAGCGCTGGTCCAAGATCGATATCTTGTGGTCGATCTTGCGGTCAAGGGCCAACATCTTGTGGCCCAGAGCGTCGAGCCGCTGATTGACGTCCAGCCGGAACTCGGCGAGGTCCGCAACGACCTTCGACACCGCCTGCTTCAGCTCGTCCGCCTCGCGGTCGGCCGTTGCCTTCATGTCGGGGGCCAATTGTAGCCCAAACCGCACCCGGACCGTATCCGGAATCGGATACACTTGTTCCGCCAAACACCGTTCGTCGTTGCCGTCTACGTCGGGTCGCCCGCCGAATACAAGACCTCCACCACAGGGGGAATAGGCGGGACCCTCGCGTGCAACGACGGGTGTTTGGCGACTGACCCGGCGACACCTTCGCCGGGCGCGCATCGTCGGCCGTTCGCAACGTCTCTCGCTTTCGCCAGGAGGGCATCATGCGGATCTGGACCGTCGCCGTCGCCGCCCTCGTTCTGTCCAGCTCCACCGCGGGCGCGCAGGAGTGGTTCTCCGTCAGCGGTCAGTACTCGGGTACCGTGAGCCGATGCACGCTCTGGACCGTGGATATACCGGCCATCGAGACGCCCAGGAACACGCGGGTGTCGATCTCTTTCACCCCGGAATCTGCGAACGCCTGGCTGTGGTTCCGTGAAATCCCCGGCGACGACGGCAACGGTGTGGAGTGGGGGACGGTGCGAGGCGTCGGCGGGCACCTCGAAATCGACGCCAGACTCCCAGCCGCACCCGCCAACAAGAAGGAGGTCTGCGTCGGCCGAGCCAGCGGCGACGTGACCAACGCCACCATCTCGTACGATGCACGAGGGACGTGGACCGGGATTCGCGATGAGGCAGCGGCCGTGCCGACCGCTAGCGACTGGACCGGCTACGACGACGAGATGGCCAAGGAGATCATCTTCGACGCGCACGAGAACCCGGACGGGTTCCGATCACAGACCTCGTGGATGCTGTCGTACCCGGCCTCGAAGTACTACATCCGTCTCGGCGGCCTGTACGGCTGCGGGCCGAGCTGGCGGATGACTCTCGACACGTTGCACTACTGGCGGGCCGTCATCCCGATCATCGTGGAGCAAGTCACCGGCGTGCCCTACACGCAGCGCGTCGAGGCCGGCTGCGAGCCGCGGGCGTCCGACTACGGGTGGGTGACCGTCGAGTACACGACCCCTCAGGAGTACTCGGAGGACACGGGCAGGGATTGGGAAGCCGACACCGGTGCATGGGCGCTTATCGGGAGCACCTACGGCCGGATCTGGTTCCGCTACGACGGCCACCAGCGCCCGCTCGACCAGTGGCACAAGGAGACGATCGCCCACGAGATCGGCCACACGCTTGGCCTCCGTCACTCCAGCCGGTCCACGGCGATCATGACCGCGTCCGGCCGCAGGCGGGATTCGTCGGCATTCCATGTGCTGACGCCGGAGGAAGAGACGGTCGCGCGGCGCGCTTTCGAGCTTGGCCGCGGCGCCAAGTACTGCGACATCCAGCAGAACGGTGGTTGCGCGAACTACCAGCCGAACGTCTCCGACTGGCCGGGCGTGGCGATCGACCTGATCCGCGAGCCGCCCCTCGTCTCCGAGCCGCCGGCCCCACCCCCTCAGTGGTGATCGGGGGGCAGCGCGGGGCCGCGAGAACCCGCGCATCATCGCAGAGCCGCCCGCGCCGCCGGGGCAGTGGTGATGGCGTTTTCCGTTTCAAACTGAGGCACTACCCGCGATCCGGTGCTACTAGTCGAAGCTGCGGACGCGCTCTTCCAGGTTCGCGACCTTCGTCTGAGCATCGACGAGCTGCCGAGCCAGGGCGATGACCGCCGCGCGGTCGGGAACCTCGACCTCGATTCCGTCGCTTCCATCGCTTCCATCGGTGACGACGAACCTGTCGCCGCCGCTGCTCACCGTTCCGTGGAGATCGCCGGCCAGCACGGATGCCAGCGTTCGCAGCCGTCTGGCGACATCATCTGCCTTTGACCGCAGGCACGCGAGGTCCTTGCGTGCTGCCTTCAGCTCCCGGAACGCACGGCCGACAACCGCATCCTGTTCGTCTGTCGTCATGGTCCTCTTCACTCGGCTACGAAGCTCAGGTAGAGCGTTGGGCGTTCAGGGTGTCGAGCATCTCGTGCCCTGCCCACGTGAGCTGCCATCGCGGGGCCTGTCCGGACGTGTGCGGTTGCTTCTGAACGAACCCAGCTTGCATGCACAGGTCGACGTGGTACTGAACGACATCCTGAGCGGGGCTGTCGGCCAGCTCCGGGAACGGAGCCCACGGCTCGGCGTGCCCGGAGAACCACCGCAGGATCGCGTGGACGACGGCCATCTGACGCCGCATGGGTGGCCTCCTCTACTCGGCGACGGCCTCGCAGCCGTGCGGGTGGGCGATGAGCTCCCGGTAGCGCAGGCGCTTGCCGTCGAGCCCGCGCGCGATCGCCGACATCTGGTCGATGGTGTCGAGCGGGCGCTGGTTGTGCCGCCCCTCGAACTCCCGGACGTAGCGGTCCAGGTGCTCGGGGCTCATCCGGTGGTAGATGCCGTGATAGCCCCGCTTGAGCAGGCTCCAGAAGCTCTCCATGCCGTTCGTGTGCGCCATCCCGTCGACGTACTTGCCGACCGAGTGCTTCACGGCGGCGTGGTGGGGGAGGTTCTTGTAGGCGGCCGCCTCGTCGGTGTAGACCATCGCGTCCGGCGCGGCGTGCTCTGAGACGAACCCGACGAGCGTTGCGGTGTCGGTCTGCGGCACGACGGCCGCGCGGATCTTCCCGGACACGCGGTCCTTCACGCCGGCGACGGCCGTCTTGCCGACGGTGCCGCGGCCCGCGTTGAGCTTCTTCGAGCGGTGCTTGTTCTTCTCCTTGCCGCCGATGTACGTCTCGTCGGCCTCGACCGGGCCGGCGAAGATGCCGCCAGGACGCTCCCACGCCTCGCGCAGCCGGTGGCCCATGAACCACGCGCTCTTCTGGGTGATGTTGAGGTCCCGGTGCAGCTTCATCGAGGAGACGCCCTTGAGGCTGGTCGCCAGGAGGTAGATGCCGATCATCCACTTCTGGAAGCCGATGTTGGAGCCTTCGAGGGCGGTTCCGGTCTTGGCGCTGAAGCGCTTCCGGCACTCGCGGCAGCGGAAGGGCATGGTCTTGTGCTTCGCGCCGGCCTGCACGTTGGTGCAGCCGCAGTGCGGGCACGCGATGCCGTGGGGCCAGCGCTGCTCGATGAACCACTTCTCGGCGCTGGCGTCGTCGGGGAACAGCTCGAAGAGGTCGATGAGGCTGAGGCCCTTGCGGAACCACTTGCCGGGTCCTGACTGCATCGGTCGCTCCTCAGTTGTCGAGCCGGCCGGGAAGCACGAGCCGGACGCGCGGAGGACGCTCGACCCATCGTTCGGTGTCCGGCTGCGGGGGAGCACCCTTGAGGGTCCCCTGGGCGAG
Source organism: Vicinamibacterales bacterium (assembly GCA_965222265.1). Lineage (GTDB taxonomy): Bacteria > Acidobacteriota > Vicinamibacteria > Vicinamibacterales > UBA8438 > JAAXGX01. The sequence goes on along the minus strand of CBDCTP010000002.1, from coordinate 583,870 downwards.
ATCCAGCAGCGCCATCAGGAACCGATATGGATTGCTCCTCACGTGCGGTCCCCACCACAGCTCGCCGCAACTCGGACAATTCTGCTGTTCGTGAATGCCGTTGCGGGTCGGGGAGATCCTGAGCATGCCATCGCAGCGAGGATTGCTGCACGTCACCTCGATCGACATGATGTCCTCGACGGTGGCGACATGCCGCGTCTCCATGATCATGACTCCTGCCCCTTGCACCGTTCCGACTGCATGTGATAATTATAGTGCCCACGATCCTGGAGATCCAACGGTCGTGGGCACTATTCTCCGTAATTCCCTTCTGATAGCCGGGCACAAGCGCTTCGATCCGCTTGGACGGTGCGGTGGTGGGAGAGTCGTCGATCTCTTCGGGGCTGTCGAACGCGTCCCGAATCTGTTGGAGTTCCGTGTTGAGCGCCGGTCGAGAGATACCGCGCGCGAACGCGTCGCAATCGCTGAAGAGCAACGTCTCGAATTCGTGCATCATCACGTAGGGTACGAATCGGCTCCGATGGAAGGCAGGTCCCATCTGCTGGAGAACGCTCGCCAGTAGCGCGGCTTCGATGGTGGGCGCCTTGTCTGCGAACGGAAGTTGCGATGCGTGCGTACGGCCCGGCCAGCTACGGGCTCCGGTCGCCGGCAACCCGTAGTAGTCCACCATGGTGGTCGCAATGCACTGCGGATCCTCCTCCAGGTGGTTCACGATGTCGCGTTGTGCGACAGTCCAGGAGGTGATTCCGCCCTGCATCCCTCCGATGAAGCCCGCTCGAACCGCCGATTAGCCGCAGGTGTCCAGATGTGGAGCAAGCAGCGTGTCGACAAATCGCTCTTCGGTCTGGCCCTCCACGTGGACGACCAGATTCACGGCGTACGTCCCCTATCCGTGCTCTCAGGCGCTGGACGTCCACCGAGCTCGTTCTTTCGCCACAGTTGACCCAGACTGTAGTCCTTGAGCCACCGCCCCAACCTGCCGGCATCCAGACGGCGCAGCGCGGTTGCCCCCTGCGCGCGGTCGGCCACAAGGACGTCTTCGGGTCGAAAGTGATCCAGCAGCAACGATGACTGTGTCGAGAGCACGACCTGCGTCTCGACCGACACCTGCTTGACCAGCGCTGCGAGGATCGTAATCGCGGCGGGGTGCAGGCCGAGCTCCGGCTCGTCCAGGAGGATTACGGACGGCCGCAGGGATGCGGGCTGAAGCAGTACGGTCGCGAGAGCGATGAACCGAAGCGAACCGTCGGAGAGGGACGACGCAGCGAAGTAGGCGTCCGACGCCCGGTGTCTCCATTCGAGACGAATCGTCTCTTCGTTGAGCGCCAACGGCTCCAGACGGAAATCGTCGAAGAAGGGCGCAACGAGCTGCACTGTCCGCCGGATCAGATTGTACGAATCGGCGTGCTTGCGGGACAGGTGGTACAGGAAGGCCGCCAGGTTGGCGCCATCGCGACGCAGGAAGCGATTGTCGTCTACTTCGGCCGTCTTTTTGAGAGGCGACGTGGCGCCCGTGTCATGAAAGTGGTAAATGCGCCAGTCGTCGAGGTGCTTTCGAACGCGAGCGACCGATTCATCGTCGAGATGGTGCACCTTGCTCTGACTGATCCACGCTTCGGGACCGTAACCCCCCGCCGACCCTACGGTCAGGGGATGCCCGTCCTGGTACTCGACGCACTCTTCGCTCACGGGAAGCAATCCGTCTGCATCCGTCGCCGTGAGCGTGATTTCGTAGCGGTTGACTTCGCCTCCGAACGAGACGTGAATCCTCAGCTTCGGCGTGGCCTTGGCGCCAAAATGCAGAATCCTGTCCGCGCCTCCAGACCGGACGACGTATTCCTTGAGTCGCCCGGCCCGGATCTCGCCGAGGAAGGAGAATGCGCCGATGAAGTTCGACTTCCCGGCTCCGTTCGGTCCGATCAGGACGTTGATCGGCCCCAGAGGCAGGCGCTCGATGCGCTTGACGCTCCTGAATCCTTCTATGGTGATGTAGTCGAGCGCCGGCATGGAGCGCACAGGCGGCTGGTCTGCGTCAGACATCGATCGCCTCGCACTCGATGTAGGAGCGTGCTCGCGCTTCACTCCTCATCCTCACCTCGTCCCCCGCCCGGTGCTCTATCCGTCGCGGCGTTCATTGCGGCGATACTGCTCTGCGGAGGCTGCACGCAGGTGCGGCCCGATGCGGCTTCCACACTCTGGATGTGCCGGACAATGGCGTCGATGTCATAGTTGAAACGCGCTGCGAGCCGGTCGCGCACGGCGCGCACCTCGGCCACAATCGGATCAGGTTTCATCGTCGTCCTCCGCCACAACTGCATCGGGAATCACGGGAACTTCTACGCGGCGAAGCAGAAATCGTGCTCCTCGAAGCGCGACACTCTCGCGCCGCGGAACACGTCGCCTGCGTCTGGCCGACTTCGGTCGTCACGCCGTCGTCGACGATTTGCACCCCGCGTCCGAGACCAACGGTCAGCGACCGCCACAACCCGTCTCTCAGCTCGCGCATCACTCCGCCGAACGAGCGTCACGGCGCTTCTTCGCCATGCGCGAGTGCACGGTTTCCGCCGTTTCCCCGATGTCGTCGGCGATGTCGAGCAGCGACTGGTCCTGCCCGTCGTAGGCCCGCAGGGACCCGGCCGCGTCGCGTATGGCATCCCGCGCGCGCAGCAGCGACGCGGTGAACCGCGTGTCGGCGGTCACCGTGCTCGCGTGCGCGGTGTCCAGGCTTCGCCCCTGCTCCAGTACATGGCGTCCCTCGGCGTTGACGAGCACCTCGCCAAGCCGCTTGATGTCGGGGTTCTGGGTCCGCACGACGGGTTCCACGCCATCGGATTTCGACCCGTAGATCCAGACGAGCACTTTTCGAAGCTCGTCGAGCTTCTCTTCCGGCACCTGATCCGGCTGCGGGTCGTGTCGCGCCCACGCCGCCTCGAGGCCCAGGTAGTCCATGTACTGCGAGCGAGACAGGGCCGTGTACAGGTGCGAGAAGTCGAACTTCCGAGCGTGGCGATCCTCGATATCGAACAGTCCCTTCGCTTCAGCCTGCTCCAGCACGCAGATCGCCGACACCATCCGTTTGACGGTGTCGTGCCGGTCGCCGATGGCGGCCGCGATCTGCTCCAGGCCGACGCCGTCGGCCCGGCGGGTCCGGTACCAACCTGCCGCGAACCTGGCTTTCGCGTACGCGTCCCACTTTGCCGGCCCGTTGATGTGCTTGAAGCCGATGAATGCACGGGCACGTTCACGGCTCGCCACCGGGTAAACCGACACCTGGTCGAACGTGGCGCGGAGCCCGTCGTCCACCGTTGGCACGGAGATGCGGAGCTTCTCCGCGGATGCAATGCTGCGCACCAGCGCCGGCTCCCGCAACAGACGCAGCGTCGCGAGCCGGCGGTTACCCTCCAGCACAATCAGGGCGTCATCGTCCGGCGCGCGCACCACGACGAGCGGCTCGATGTCGAGGTATCCGTTCGTGGATATCGACTGCAGGAGCTCGTCGAGCTCGGCCGAGCGATAGAGCCGCGCGACGATCCACTCGTCGGACGCATCCGTTGCCTCGCCGACGAGCCGCGGATTTTCCCTGTCCAGCCGCAGCCGCTCGACCGGGACCTTCGTGGTCGCCTCAAGCTCCATGGTCATCCCGCTTCGCAGCGTCGTCCGCATCCCCCATCACACCCGGAACACCTTCATCACCTCGTCGCCGAGGTGGTTGATCACCTTGACGGCGATGCGCCCTGACTCCGGGCGCTCGAACGGGCGCGAGACGTCGCTGTGGAGCGACGCCCACGCGTCGGCGTCGATCTCGGCCTTCAGCGTCGTCTTGAGCGCCTTGTAGGGGTCGTTCGCGCCGAGGAAGTAGGCGTGCCGGACAAAGAAGCTCTCCTCGTTGTAGTCGGTGTCGATGAACCAGCAGGCGATGCCGTCGGCGCCGTCGCTGCGGACCTCGCCGGTGGTGGGGTGGAAGACGTCCACACCGTTGATCTTCACCTGGATCCGCGTGCCGCCGGCGCCTTCCCCGCCGACCGGGAGGATGTCGATGTCCGGCTCGCCAAAGACGACGAACAGGTTGCCCTTGCCCGTGTTCTTCAGCTCGCCCGCCATGTGGAGGTCGGCGTTCATGCGCGCCTTGAGGACCGGGATGCGGCCGAGGCGGTTGAACTCCGACGCGTGCGCCTCGTAGTTGAACGCGCAGGCGATCAGGACGTCGAAGCCGGCGTCGCCCGCCTCGCGCGCGGCCGCCACCAGGTCCGGCCGGGCCACCGTGCCGAACTCGGGGCCGACGAAGATCCCCGCGCGCTTCTCCGGGGCGGCATCGCCAGCGCCCTCACGGTAGCGGCCCTCCGCGCAGATGTACTCGCCCGGCCAGGGTGTGACGGCGGCGAAGGCGATGCGATCCGCCTTGTGCGCCTGCTGCACGCCCGCGGTCGCGAGCTGCTCCAGGATCATGGCCGCGAAGTCCTGCTGCGGCCCGTAGTCGGCCCTCGGCTCGGCGGCGCGGTCGATGAGCTCGTCGTCCGCGTCGACCGCCAGCACGCGGTGCGGCGACAGGCTCTCCACCGTGAACGGTCCCGCCACGCGGACCTTGCGGTTGTCCTCGTAGGGCTTGTCGTAGAGGTACTCGTAGTCGGCCCGGGCCGCGATGGAGGCGTCGATCTCCTGCTGCCGGGCGATGCGCGCCTCCCACCACAGCCTGTGCGTCTCGACCGCCTCCGCCGGCCAGTCCTCGGCCGCCTCGCGGGGAACCTGCCACTCCTCCCAGTCGGCATCGAGCCTGGCGTTCAGGTCCTCCCGCAACGGCTCCAGCGTCTCCTGCCAGTGCTCCCAGATGACGTCCATCTCGGCGTTGTTGGCGATCGACTTGAGCGTGATGTGCGGCACCCGCTCGTAGACGAATCCCTGCCGGACATCGCCATGTGTCGGCGCCTCCGAGGGCGCCCTGCGGGTGATCTCGGCTTCCTTGCGCTGGCCTTCCGGACTGTCGGCAAGGAGGTAGTACGGGTAGCGCGCACCCATGATGCGCGCACGGGCGAGCGCCAGTGCTACTCGGGAGGTGTCGATAGTAATCCAGCGGCGACCCCACTGCTCGGAGACGTTAGCCGTCGTTCCGGAGCCGCAGGTGGGGTCAACAACGAGATCGCCAGCATCCGTAGTCATCAGGATGCAGCGCTGAACTACTCTACTCAAGGTCTGGACAACATATATCTTGGGATCTCCAAATCCAGATGTTACAGTATCGTCCCAGACATTGTTATACGGAAACACAGAAAAATCGTCGATGTAGCGGATGTAGGACAGCGTATTGCCTAGAAGATCGAGGCGGTTAGCACGTCGGAGACGATCCACCCCGGCTTCACCCGTTTTCCAGTAGCCTCTATTCGGCGTTACAGTTCTGCCGAAAATGTCTATCGGGAAGTCTCCGGGCGGTCGCTGACTCGTCATATTGTCATACCGGAACACGCGCCCAACAACCGATGAAGGCCTGAGGAATTCGACACCGGAAAGGTTTCTTCTACGGCCGCCGTCGAGTTCCACAAACCGATACTGGCCACCGCCAAGGCCGCCAATCTTTTTTTTCTGGTAGGGTTGCCGGTACTTTATTCTCTTGCGGTCTCTTGCATACCAGAGCAAGTAGTCATTGACACCTGCGAGAAGCTCTGCGGAAGCGCTGCTGGTCTTGTTGAAAGATATCAATGCGACATTGTTGCCATCGCCAAACACTTCGTCCATCAACGCTCTGACCCGATGGACATTCTCGTCTCCGATTTGTACAAATATCGACCCGCTCTCCGCCAACAGCTCCCGCGCCACAACCAACCGTTCCCGCAGGTACGTCAGATACGAATGAATGCCGTCACGCCAAGTATCCCGGAACGCCTTGACCTGCTCCGGCTCGCGGCTGATGTGCTCCGCCTTGCCGTCCTTGACGTCGCGGCTGGTCGTCGACCACTGGAAGTTGGAGTTGAACTTGATGCCGTAGGGCGGGTCGAGGTAGATGCACTGCACCTTGCCGCGCAGCCCCTCGCGCTCGGCGAGCGAGGCCATCACCTGCAGGCTGTCGCCGAGGATCATCCGGTTCGACCAGTTCGCGTCGTGCTGGTAGAACTCCGTCCGGGCGTCGTCGTTCGGCAGGCCGTTGAAGTCGGCGAACAGATCCGGCTGGACCTCCGCGCCGTCACTGCCCTGCCCGGCCCGCCCGTTCCCGCGCTGCCGGCGCAGGTCGTCGATGAGCACCTTCGGGTGGACCTTCTCCTGGATGAACAGCGGCGGCGCCTGCACGACGAGGTCGGACCAGTCCTGGGCGTCCTTGCCGCGCCAGACGAGCTGGGGGTCGAGGTCGCGGTTGCGCCGCTGGTAGGCGACCTGGACGGGACTCTGCTCGGACCGCTCCATCACGGACCGGAACTCGGCCGTGGGGATGTTCCTGCGCGATGCCTCTTCGTGCCTGAGGGTCTCGACAGTCCTGGGGGGCTTGCGTCTGGCCATCTTCTGTATCACGCGTCGAAGGGATTCAGCACGGGGACGCCGACGGCGAACCACCTGGCGACACCAGCGCGGTACCGCTCTGCCTCGCGCATCTCCGAGATGACGATCCCGCTAGTGCCAAGGAGGACCATCAGATCTCGATATCGCGGCCGAGGTCGCGGGACCGATCGAGGTCGAGGTCGACCGGACACGAGGCGAGCAGCTCCTTGAAGCCGCGCGGGCGAGGAGCGCCCAGGCGATCGCGCAGCAGCGCACGCGTGGTGGCGTGGCGGTCCGGATCGCGCAGGGCGGCGGCTACGGTGCGAATGAGCTCCACGTCGTCGCGCCGCACCTTGACCTCGCAACGAACCCATCCGCCTCGCTTCAGCCGGTCCCGATAGCCGCGTGCGGCCAGCGTCTCTCCGCTCGCCAAGTCTTCCCCCTCTTCCGACAATGGTACCGGACATCGGTCAAGGCACCGCCCGCTCGACGAGCGCGTGGAACTCCGCCTCGAGCGCGCCCTCGAAGTCCTCCTCCATCGCATAGCAGCCCGTGGAAGAAGTCTGATCGCTGAGCCCTGCTGTTCAGGCAGCTTGGCGATGAGCAATTGAGCCGACGAGGGCCGTCGGTGTCCATTTGAACCCCCAGGCGCGCGTCAGACGCCCCCAGCGGTCGATCAGACGGTCGATCAGGCGGCAAATCGCCGAAAGAGCCCGCCCCTGCAGGCTCCGGGGCGTACCGATGCCGGTCTGGTGGCGCAGGAGCAGCCCGATGTTGCAGGCGGCCGCCTGGATCAGCACCCGCTTGCGGACATTCTCGTGACCGCGCACCCACACCCGACGCATTCCCCCTGTCTCATACATGTGTGCGAAAGAACGCTCCACCACCTCGCCCCGGCAGCGTTGCAGGCGACGACCCCGCCGCCCGCCCACACGCCGGCGGTTCGCATACAGCGCCTTCTGCGCAGCGCGCTTCTCCGGCGGCGTCTCTCCCGTCCTCTTGTCCTGCCAGCAGCGCCGGCCGCGCTCCGGCTCCGATACGTGACTCCGAACCCCCACCTCGCCGAGGGCCACCAGCGTCGCGTCGCTGTGGTACCCCTTGTCGGCGACCACCTCTTCGACCCCCGGACCGTCCGGCGCCACCAACTCCACCTGCTCGGCCGCCGTGATCAGCGTCTCCGGCAGCGTGGCCGTATCGCCGTCGGATGCATCCTGCACCGTCACCGACACGATGGCCCCCGTGTCCATGTCGACCCCGTGCTCGGCCTTGTGAGCCAAGTGCGTCCGGCCGTCCTTCATCTTCGCGACCTTCGCGTCCGGGTCCTGCGGCGATTTCCACTCCTTGTTCGACGTCTTCTTGTTCTTCCGCGACCGGTCGAACCGAGCCAGATCCGCCTGTGTCGGTGTCTCCACCCCCGACGCTTCCGCCAACCGCCGAATGAACGCCTCGTAGGATTCGCCCGTGTCCCGACGCTCGATGCTCCGCATCGCCGCGTTCGCTTCCAGCGTCGTCGCATCGATGCCGACCGTCTTCCCCCGCAACAGGCCTGCAGCGGAGAGCCGCTCCAACACCCACGTGAAGTTGCGGTAGAAAATCCGGTTGCCCGGATCCCCCCGCTCAGATCCGTACGTGCGCGTTAGCGCATACGGCTCTCACCTCGGGTGGTTGACGGCAAACCGCGCGTTGGGCCAAGGGTGCCGAACCCTCACGGGGGGCCAATATAACGCCGTGAGGCGCGTCACATGGGCTATCGTCGTCTTCGTCTTCTGAGACCGCCGGTGCAAGGTCGCGAGCCAAATCCACTCAAGACGCCGTACGAACCCGTCGAGGGTCCGGGAGCTGGTCGGCACGGCGTAGTAATTCAGCCAGCCGTTGACCACTTGCCCCAACCATTGCGCCGTTTCGTGGACGTCGTCGTGCATCCGGGCGCGGAGTCGCTCCTTGAGCCGTTTCAGGGTTCGTGTAACCCGCTTCGCAATCGGTTTGCGCCCCAGACCAAAGCCGCCGTTCCGCGTCTTCCGGCAGTAGTGCGTGAAGCCGAGGAAATCGAAGGTCTCCGGTCGACGTTCCCCGCGCGCCCGGCGGTTTGCCAGAGCGAACCGGCCGAATTCGATGAGGCGCGTCTTGTCGGGGTGCAGCTCAAGCGCGAACTGGCTCATCCTCTCTGTGAGGTCGTGGAGAAACCGCCCCGCATCCGCCTTGTATTGGCAGCCAACGACGAAATCATCGCAGTAGCGCACGATGATGGTGTCCCCCGTGGCCTTTCGGGCGCGCCACTTCTTCTGGAACCAGAGGTCGAGGACATAGTGCAGGTAGACGTTGGCGAGGATGGGCGAAACCACCGCGCCTTGCGGGGTCCCCCGCAGGTCGTCCTTCCACTCGGTACCTTCCATGACGCCGGCGTTCAGCCACTTGGTAATCAGCCGGAGGACCCGTTTGTCTCCGATTCGGTGCTCGAGAAACCTCAACAGGTGGTCTCGTGAGAGCCGGTCGAAGAACGCTCGGATGTCGGCATCGACTATCCAGTTGACCTTGCGCCGTTCTATCCCGAAAGCCAGGGCGTCGAGCGCATCATGCGCGCCGCGCCCTGGTCGGAACCCGTAGCTGAACCCGAGAAATTCCGGCTCGTAAATCGGCGTCAGGATGACGTCCACTACCGCCTTCTGGACAATCTTGTCCTCGATGGCCGCAATGCCGAGCGGTCGCATCCCGCCGTCCGGTTTGGGTATTTCAACCCGTCGTGACGGCAGCGCCCGATACGCTCCCGAATGTACGCGTCCGTGCAGGTCGAGCAGCCGCTCTTCCAGTCCGTCCTCGTACTCCTTCCACACCAGACCATCTACGCCAGCCGATGCGGTCGGCTTCAAGCCATAGAAGGCCCACCGCAGCGCATCCGTCGTGATGTGGTGCAGGAGCGCAGTCAGTTTCTCCCGCGGATTCCTCGTTGCAGCTTGCCGTATCCGCTCGACCGCCTGGGACACGCCGTCCCGACTCTGCGTCCGGAGCGTGCTTTGGTCTCGCAGATTCCCCTTGGTTGAGGCCCTTCCCTCCGGCGACTCCGCAGGCATTTGCGCGCCCTTGTTCGCCCCCTTCATCGGTGTCGGGTCGGAGGAGGCGCACCCCGCGGGCGCTGGCCTCCGTCCGCCGCTCAAACGGTACGTGCGGTTTTCCCGCATACCGCTTTCACGAAGACGCTCGCGCATGGTAGGGACCGATGGAAGGAATCAGACCGACAAGGTTGACCAAGCCCAGCTCACCGTAGAGCGTGGCGCTGGGCAGGGATTGCCATCCCCGACACCGCCATCGCTTGTGCCGATGCGCCCACAGGCGACGCACCACCCAACCGTCAAGCTGGTGGAAGAGCTTCCGGACGTGGGCACGTTTGTAGTAGTGCCCCCATCCCCGCAGGACCGGATTGAGCTGTTCAATCAGCACCTCGGTGGTTACCGGCGCCTTGCGCGACGTCCGACTGCGCACCTGGTCCTTGAAGTGACGAAGAGACTTCTGAGTCGGGTACGCGTACAGGCCGCCCGGACGAAGGCGCGTACGGATCTTGTGCGGCGGGAGCCGCAGCCCCTTGCCGCGCTTGATCTTGTACCCGAGAAACTCGAAGCCGTATTGGACGCGAACGATCCGAGTCTTCGTCGGATTGATGCGCACGCCCAGTCGCTCCAGGACCGCCGTCGCCGTGGCCAAGGCGGTTCGCGCTTCAGCCGCCGACGTACAGGTGATGACCCAATCGTCCGCGTACCGTGTCAGCCGGTACCCCCGGCGTCGCATTTCCTTGTCGAACGGCGTCAACAAGACATTGCTCAGCAAGGGTGACGCGACGCCGCCCTGCGGCGTCCCGCGCTCCGTCGGGAAGAGGCGTCCGTCGCCGTAGCTCCCTGCTTTCAGCATCGAGCGAATCAGGCGAAGGACGCGGCCATCGGAGACCCGCTGGGCCACGAGCGTAAGCAGCTTGTCATGGTCGACCGTCCCGAAAAAGTCGCTCAGGTCGCCGTCAACAACCCACTCGCACTCCGACTCCAGTTCCTTCCAGACCTTGCGTAGGGCGTCGTGCTGAGACCGCCCTCGTCGGTATCCGAAGCTGGCATCATCGAACACCGGCTCGAAGATGGGCTCCAGCCGATTCAGCAGCGCCTGCTGGCACACCCGGTCATAGACCGTGGGAATGCCGAGCTCGCGATGCGCCCCCGGCTTGCCCACCTTCGGGATGCGCTTCTGGCGCACCGGCTGCGGGCGGTAGGCGTCGTCGCGCAGGTCCTCGTGCAACCGGTCGAGCTGCTCTTCACGCACCTCGGCAAAGTCGTCGATGGACTGCCCGTCGACACCCCCGGCGCCCCGGTTCGCTTTCACACGCTCCCAGGCCATCTCGAGGTTCTTCCGCTTGTACACCTTGTCGATAAGAGAGTGGACCTTCCTCTCGCCCGTCGGGTCCAGCCAGTCGGCAAGTCTCCTCGGTCGCTGATGTTCGGGTCTTTCGCTCATGGAACTGTCCACCTCAGCGCCCTTGCTCATCTCGCCGTCCTGTCCGGTCCCGACCGTCTTCGCCGGCCGCCTTCCCCAACCCACTCGGTTGCCGCTCCTGCGGTCACGTCGCTTTCGCCACGCCTCAGGTACTACTCGGCCGTCCGACTCCTCGACGAGCGTCCCTTCCCACTTCGCTTTCGCTTATAGGGTCGGTTGCCGCGGTGCCACCCGCGGACCCGCCGAGGTCTCCCAGGGTCACGCACTGGTCTTCCGTACCGTGCCGTCCGCATACACCTTGGTGCGGTGGGTGGATGAGAGCGCCTTCGCCTCCATAATGCAGGCTCGACCTTGCCCCACCTTTGGCCGACCGGTTCGTCATGGGGTCGCCCCCTCGACTACGGCCCGGTACTGCTCCGCAAACCCTTCGGACCCCACCTCGCGATGGGCGCCCTGTCCTCCGCAGTTCCGTCGTGGCGGCTCCAGGTCCACCTTGGCTGTGTCCGGCTTTCGCCTGCGTGCCCGTCTAGGCGTCTCCATACCTGCCACCTGCGGCCGGCGAGGCATTACCCCCGTCTTTGGATACGGCCCCCCTCACCCGGGGGCCGGAGGGACTTCAACCCTCCTGACCAGCGCGCTGCCTGGCGCACAGTACGGCCTCATCCGACTTCTTCATTCCGTGCATCGTCGGTTACGGAAACCTTCCTCTCCTCTGCGGTCCCGGTTCGACTGCCGGGACGGAATGAAGACCTCCCAGGTCCCGCCGGAGGACGTACGAACGTGCCTGGGTTCTCTGACACCGTGGAGCCCTCCATCCCCTCACCCGTCGCGGTGATGTCGGTGTGGCCTTCGACCGCGGTTATAGTCTCGGCGCTCCAGACCTCCACGCTTTCGATGCTCAGTAGCCCTGCCCGTCCGCGCCCCTGTCAACGCTTCACCTGCCGCCTCGCAGCGACCGGCGCATGACTCGGGGTGAAGGTGGGTCGTTAGTCCTTCCTTCCGCCGGACTTTCACCGGCCATCCTCCGCCAGTTAGCCTGGCGCACAACCGCCACGTGCGTCTCCACGTCGATCAGCCGCCGCGTGCGCGACAACGTCGAGTGGTCCGGTGCCGCCTCGGTCACGTCCAGGTCCAGAAACGACCGCAGACTCAGCGAATCGGCCACCCGCCACGCGATCCCCCGCTCGGAGGACAACCCTTCGAAATAGCCGATGAACAGCAGACGGAAATACCGGCCCGGCCGTAGACTCGGCCGGCCCATCCGCGCAGCGTAGAACGCCCCGCACAGTCCCTCGACGAAGGCGTCGAAGCCTGCCTCCTCCAGGACCCGGTTCAGACGCTCGAAGAAGGGATGCCCGGCGTTCGTCGGAAGGTCCGCCGTGGTCACCCACATCGGCGACGGCTGTCGAGCCGCCGGTTTCTTGCCCATCGCCATGCCGTCCAGTGTACGGAACTCGATCGAGCCGGTCGAGTGCGGATCCCCTGACTTTCGCCACGGGCTGATAGACGTCGGTCAGCTCCGCGAAGGCCCAGCGGCCGAAGGATTCCAGGTTGTTCACGCCCGGGACCCAGTAGGTGTCCATGGTCTTCTTCTTGTCCTTGGCGTCCTCGCGCCGGTAGCCCTTGACCTCGACCACGAGGCGCAGCAGGTCGTCGTCGCCGCGGCCGTCGTCGACCAGCACGATGAAGTCGGGCAGATAGCGGCGCGCCTCCGATCCGTAGCGGTACGGCACCTCGAGGCCCAGGTTGTGGTTCTTCACGTAGGCGCGGACCCGCGGGTGCGACTCGACCACGCGGCAGAGCTCGGCCTCCCAGTCGCTGTCGCAGACCACCCAGTTGACGTGGCAGCGCCGGGCGTCGGTCTGCCAGCGAAGCGCCTTCGACGTGGTGAAGCGCACGTGGACGGTCGAGCCGGCCGGGTTGTACGGATCCAGCACCGCCCTGATGGGCCGCTCCCCGATCAGCGTCTTGACGATGCCCTGCGTGATCCGCTCGCAGGCCATGTCGGCCAGTTCCTGGTACATGAGCTGCGCCCGATACGTCCCTCCCTTGCAGTCGAGGTGGTCGTCGAGCCACCGGCGCGTGATCCGCTTGAGTTGGCCGAAGAGGTGCAGCTTCGGGTCCTCCCCCGGATCCCGCCACTTGGTCTCCAGCAGGCGCCTGGTCAGATGAAACAACAACGTCGACTTGCGAAGTTCGCGGGTGTGGATCAGGTTCAGGTCGACCCCTTCGCCGATGATCCCCTCGTTGCGCGTGATGGACGGTCCGACCAGGTCGGGGGTCAGCACCAGCGTCGCGTCGTCGTCGAACTCGGCCGTCAGGCGCTCTGCCGGCAGCTCGACGCGGTAGCCCTCCACCCGCGGGAAGCTGATCTCGCACGTGTCGCGCTCCGGGGTGATCGCCCTGACCAGCACCGTCTCGCGCGGCTTCTGCGGCTTCACGGGCACCGGCTCGGCGGTGAAGTCGAACGGGATCCCGAGGACGTCGGCGTACTCGACGTCGAACAGGCCGTCCGCATTGGCGTCGTACGACTGGCGGCGGAGCGCGCGGCCGATGACCTGCTCGCAGAGGAGCTGCGTGCCGAAGGCGCGAACGCCGAGGACGTGCGTGACCGTCCGCGCGTCCCAGCCCTCGGTGAGCATCGAAACCGACACGACGCAGCGGGTGGAGCCGCCGAGCCGGCCGGGCTTGCCGACCGTGTTCATCACCTCGCGGAGCAGATCCTGGTCCGACAGATTCTCGGCCTGCCGGCGGTCGCCCGTGCGAGCGACGATCTCCCGCCGGAAGCGCTCGATCTCGTCGCCCGCCGCGGCGCGGAAGTGCTTGTCGAGCGCCTCCCCCGAGTCGAGCTGCTCGCTGTCGATGAGCAGCGTGCGCGGGCGGGCGAGCGGGTTGCCGTGCTCGTCGAAGTTGCGAAACAGCGCCAGGCGTCCGTCAACCTGCCTGGTGGAGCCGTCCTCGTTCTCGCGGGAGAAGCCGGCAATGAAGTCGTGGACCAGCTTCGACGTCGACGTGTTGTTGCAGACGACGATGAAGCAGGGCGGCACCTCGATGCCGGCCTGCCGCCACGCCTCGAAGGTCTTCTCGTAGTGCCCGTACAACGCGTCGAGCGCGGTCTGCAGCTCGACCGGCAGGCTGAGCGGGTCGAGGCCGCCGGCCTTGCCGCGGCCCCGCTTCGGCATCTTCGGCCGGATGTGCTCCCACAGGTTGCGGAACTTCGGCATCTCGCCGCCCGGGATATTGTCGGCCACCGGCACGCGCGGCAGCTTCACGATGCCGCACTCGATGGCGTCCATCAGCGAGAAGTCGCTCGCCGTCCAGGGGAACAGCGTCCCCTCCGCGTAGCCGGAGCCGCGCAGGAAGAACGGCGTGGCCGAGAGGTCGATCACGCGCTGCAGGCCGAGCGTCCGCTGCACCGTTTCGAGCCCGGCGATCCAGACCCGCGCCGCCTCCCGGTTGCGCTCGGCCTCCTTGCGGTCGTCGCCCTTGAGCGGACCCTCCTGGCCCTCCCCGGCCGGCTTCTCGCGGTAGCAGTGGTGCGCCTCGTCGTTGAGGGCCAGGATGCGCTTCATGCCCATCAGCCCCGGCATGACGCGCTGCAGCATCTGCCCTTCCGTCTCCTTCGTCCGCAGGTCCGGCCCCTGTCCCCGGAGCAGGGCGCGACCGCCCTTCGACAGCGGCAGCGTCTCGCGCCGCAGGAACGCGTGGTAGTTGGTGACGACGATCTGCGCCCGCTCCAGGTCGCGGAGCATGTCGTTCGGCACCAGCTCGCAGCTCGCGTAGTAGCTGTCCGGATCGTTCGGCTGGAGCACGCGCAGCCGGTCCCGGATCGTCACGCCGGGGGTCACCACGAGGAAGCCGCGCGTGAACCGCCCGCTGCCCGGCCGGCGCACCGCGTTGATGGTCTGCCAGGCGATGATCATCGCCATCACGGTGGTCTTTCCGGCCCCGGTGGCGAGCTTGAGCGCGAGCCGCGCGAGGCCGGGATTGGCCTCCTCGCTGGCGGCGTCGATCTGATCGAGAAACCTGCGGCCCTCCGTGCCGAGCCGCGGGGCGACCTCGGTCAGCCAGATCGCGGTCTCCACCGCCTCGACCTGGCAGAAGAACGGCCGGATGTCGCCGAACCGATGACTGCGCCAGTGTCTCAGGAGGCGCGCCGTCTCCGGCGTCACCTGCCAGGAGTTCGGATCGGAAAGCTCCCGCCAGCGATCCACGCGCTGGCGGACGCCGCTGATCAACGCGGTGAGGTCGTACTGCTGCGTCTCGGTCTCGAGCGCCTGGGCGGCCGCGTCGAAGACCATTTCGCGCTGGGCGTTGCGGCGCTTCCTCACCGTCGGGATGGCCGTGATGAACGCGAACTCGCGTCGCTTATCGCGGATCTTGTTCGTCGGCTGGCCGCTCGCGTCGAGCTCCCAGTGGCGGGACGGGTACTCGTACGGCGAGTTGAGGATCGGCTGCTCGAAGAACTTGGGATCCATGTTGCGTCACGCGGAAGAACGTCGCGGCCGGCCGAATTCTAACGCACAGTGCCGAGCGATCCGCTGGCGGGAACCGTCCCGGCGCTGCCGGGCATGCTGCGGCGTCAGCCCCGCGAGTCACCGGAGCCGGGCGGCGCCGGCATCTGAATGGCGACGACGGTGAGGTCGTCCTCGAAGGCGAGCGCCGGGCGGCCGGTCCACTCGCGCACGGCTGTCAGCAGATCGTCCATCCAGCGGTCGATGTCCACGTCCGGTCCGGCGGCAAGCTGCTTCCTCACGCGCTCGGGCGCGAACGCTTCGTGCCCGGGGGAGGCCGCGTCGATGAGCCCGTCCGTGTACACAAGGAAGCGGTCGCCCGGATGGAGCCTGGTGCGGGTCTCGCCGTAGGGCTCGTTCGGAAAACATGCCGATGGCGGCGCCCGTCGGGGGCAGCTCCTCGACCGCCGAGTCGGACCGATGCCAGACCAGCGGCGCCGGATGTCCGGCGTTCGCGACCGTGACGTCCCCGCCGGCGGTGTCGACCACGGCGTAGACGGCCGTCACGAGATAGCTGTCGAGCTGGTCGTGGAGCCGCCGGTTGATCTCCCGCAGGACCGTTCCCGGAGCGCCGGCGGTGTGCGTCTGCGCGACCATGGCGGTCTTGACCATCGAGGCGATCAGGGCAGCGGGGATCCCGTGGCCGGTCACGTCCGCGAGCAGCACCCCGAACCGGTTGCGGTCGATGGTCACGAAGTCGTAGAGATCGCCGCCCACGCTCGCAGCCCCGTGGCGGCACGCACGGTGCCGATATCGCCCAGGGCCCGGATTCCGTGCAGCAGGATCGCCGCGCCGAACGCGGGGACCTCGAACGACGGTCCGGAGCGGAGAATCAGCCCGAACAGGACCAGCCCCGCTCCCGTGAAGAGAACAGCAGCAGGCCGTACGCGAGGCTCAGGAGCTCTGCCGGCAGGACGTTCGGTTCGGCCATGGAGGTCTTGTCTGAGCGCTACCGATAATACTGGGGCGACTTCCGCAGCGATTCGTGATGGGCGTGGTCGTGCTCAATCCACAACTCGCCGCCCGTCGCCGCCAGCAGCGCATCCAGCTTCTCGAACGAGGCGCGCGTCTGCGCCGCGTCGAAGTTGAAAGTCGGAACGCGCCTCAGCTCGAAGCTCGGCGCCGTGTGATAGAGGTCGCCGCTCAGCACGATCGGGCCGGTCTCGGCCAGATCCACGAACAGCACCTGATGCCCCGGCGTGTGCCCGGGCGTCGACACGATGACGACCTGCCCGTCGCCGAAGACGTCGTGGTCGTCGTCGCCCGGGATGACGATCGTCTCGCTGCTCTGCAGCTCGCTGTAGATCTCAGGCGTGCCCCAGCCGACGCCCTCGGTTGCGCCGGAGAACGCGTACTCCCGCTCCGCTTCGCGGGCCAGCCAGACCGAGTCCTTGAAGGCGTTCGCGTTCCCCGCGTGATCGCCGTGCATGTGCGACATCGCCACGTAGGTGATGTCCCCGAACGAGTACCCCAGCTCGGCCAGCTGGCTCTCGAGCGTGCGCTCCGCGTCGGGGCCGAAGGGCAGGCCGGTATCCCACACCAGCGTGCCCCGCGGATGCTCGACGAGATAGCACGGCACGGCCATGTCGCGCGTCGACACCTCGTCCGGCGCCAGGGACAGAATCTCGAGGGTTTCGTCGCCGAGGAAGATGTAGCCGCAGTCGAGCACGTACAGCCGGGTGGCGCTCGACGCTTCCGCCACCGCCGGCTCGGGCTCCCCCTCGTCGCTGGCCGGCGGCGCGCCGGCGCACGCGCCCACCATGGCGGCGACGGCGAGCGCGAGGAGCATGCGCGCGGCTCTCGGGAGCGTCATTTCGGTTCCCCTCCCCCGCCTTTGCGTCAGGCGGGCGCGGCGTCAGCCACGCCCTCTCTCCAGCCGTTCCTGCAGCCGCGCCAGGGCATCCCGCGTTCGGGAAAGCTCCGCCAGCAGCTCGGCGCGCGTCGGGGGCGCCGCGAGCTCCCGCAGCCGGTCCTGCTTGGCCTCGTCCAGGCTGTTGATCACCACCGCGATGAAGAGGTTGATGACCACGAAGGTCCCCACGACCACGAAGCTCACGAAGTAGGCCCACGCCCACCAGTAGTGGTCGAGGGCGGCGTACATGATGTCGGTCCAGTCCTCCAGGGTGACGATGCGGAACAGCGACAACAGCGAGATGCCGAGCGTGCGCCAGTGGGTGGGGTCGACGTCGCGGAACAGGTGGTAGCCGGCCACCCCGTAGACGTAGAAGACGATCGACATCAGCGCGAGCACGTTGAACATCCCGGGCACGGAGCGGATCAGCGTGGCGACGATGAGCCGCAGCCCCGGCAGGGCCGACACGAGCCGCAGCACCCGGAAGAGGCGGGCAAGCCGGGCGAGGGTCGCCAGCTCGCCCGTGCTCGGGAGCAGGCTGACGGCGATGACCGTGAAGTCGAACAGGTTCCAGCCGTCCGCGAAGTAGTCCCGCAGCCGGGGCCACACGGCCGTCATCTTGATCAGGGCCTCGGCGACGAAGATGGCGAGGAACGTCTGACTGGCCGCCGCGAAGGCGCCGCCGAAGCGTGCGGCGAGGACGACCGAGGTGTCGAGGCCGATGACGACCGCGTTGACGATGATGACGGTGGTGACGCCGTGGCGGAACCACGCGGCGCCCGTCGTCCGGCGCGCCCAGGCGACGAGTCGACCGTCCGACGGGGACGGCGGTCCGGTCGAGGTCACGTGTCGAGCACCGCTGTCACGACGGGTCGTCTCCGAGCATCTCCCAATCGGTGTCCGGAATCATCGGGGCAGTCAGATTCGACTTGACAACAACGCTCCCCTTGCCGCAGCCGAGCGCGGTTCGATTGCGGCCGGGCTGCCGAACCGGAACGACCCGGGCCAGCGGCATGTTCCGCTTGCGCG
Source organism: Vicinamibacterales bacterium (assembly GCA_965222265.1). Lineage (GTDB taxonomy): Bacteria > Acidobacteriota > Vicinamibacteria > Vicinamibacterales > UBA8438 > JAAXGX01. The sequence continues at coordinate 565,543 of CBDCTP010000002.1, read as the reverse complement.
CCTCCACCTCCTCGCCGTTCGCCACCGCCTCAAGGTACTCGCTGAGGTGGTTCCCGAACTCGGCGACGTTGGCAATCTTCATGACCACATTGTAGGCCTGACTCATGCCCGAAGTCCGGGCCGCATGACCTGGGTTACCAACGCTCACGGCGGTTGCCGACATCCTGGCGGACGGCGCCGGAGCGACACCGCGCGGGCGCCGTCGCAGGGATCGCCGGCGCGGCGACCGGCAGGTTGGAGAATAGCGCGACGACTCAGCGGGACGACGGGGCGACAGCGTGCAGCCGCACGCGACCGTACGCCACGAACAGGGCCAGCGCGAACAGCAGCAGGGGCGGGAGGATCTGCACGTACTCCGCCCGGAAGAGGTGGGTGAAGGCGGCCCCAACCATGATGACGGCGAGCCCGCCCGCGGCGGCTGGCGTCAGCACGGGCAGGAGGCCGGTGGCGGCAGGGGCGATGACGCCGACGGCCCCGGCCACCTCCAGCGTGCCGATGAGCCTCCCGAAACCCGCGGGGAACCCCTCGAACTGAACGGCCAGGTCGGCCGTCGGCGTCAGGAGCTTCGGGCCGCCGGCACCGATGAACGCGAGACCCAGGAGAATCTGACCGACCCAGAGTGCTCTGTTCATGGCTAACCCTCCCGTGCCTCAGCGTAACACGGCCATGTTCAGCGTCCGGCATTCGTGGGCAGGGCCCCGGCCGGCTGTTACGAGCCGGACAAGCCGCCGCGGGTGCTGCTGACCGCCCGCACCGCCAGACCGTGCAGCGCGAAGCCGCCCAGCAGCAGCAACAACCCGACCGCGGACGGCCGCACGTCTCCCGACCAGAAGACCAGGGCCGCGAGCAGGACGAACGCCAGCGACCGGAACCCGACCGAGCGGGCCGCGAACGACGCGGCGGCAGTGCGCCGGCGGAGTCCCGCGAGGCCGAGAAGAAGCTGGCCCTACGCTCGTCGCGGCCGGCGCCGACGGTTCTCACACGGCGGCTGGGGACAACTCAGGCGAAGATGTCGTCCAGATCGAGCTCGAACCCGGCGAGCAGCGGCGAGCGCAGCGTCTGCTCCCGACCGAAGGTGTGCGCAACCGCCAGCGCGCCGGTGCGCCGGCGATGGATCCACACGGTCTCGGCCGCCGGATCGACCAGCCAGTATTCCGCCACGCCGTGCCTGGCGTAGAGGGCACGCTTGTAGCCCCGGTCGCGTTCGGCGGTGGCGGCCGACAGGATCTCGACAACCAGATCGGGCGCTCCCCTCACGTTGTCGCCGTTGCTCAGCAGATGATCGCGTTCCCTGGAGACGAACAGAAGGTCCGGCTGCACGACGTCGGTGCCGGAGAGGACGACGTCGCAGGGGGCAAAGAAGAACTTCCCCAGCGCCCGCTCCTCGATGAACTGGGCCAGTCTTCGCCCCAGGCGGGACTGCACGTCCTGGTGCTTGAGATTCGGCGCGGGGCCCATGACCAGATCTCCGTCCAGCAACTCGTAGCGCTTGTCCGTCGGCGCCGTTCGGTAATCCTCGTAGGTGAACTTGACGGGTTGCACGGTGGCCACGCGGGTTCGCCCCCTTGTCCCATCGATCATAGCTCCCTCGCGGGCGAGTGTCCGGCAGCGCCAGTTCAGCGGCGCCTTGATGCCGCCGTTCACGCACGGGTTCCCGGCGACGCGGCCGTGAGCCATTGAATGCGCCCGGCGTCCCGGCTAAGCTCCCCCCATGAAGCTTCAGCACCAGCTCTCGACCCCGGCGTCGTTCCTGCTCGCCGTCGCCGCGGCGGCCATGTTCCTCGTCGTACCCCTGCAGGCGCAGCCGGGCGACCGCGAGTTCATCCCGGTCACCGACGCCATGCTCCAGGATCCCGACCCCGAGGACTGGCTGATGTGGCGCCGCACCCTGAACAGCTGGGGCTTCAGCCCCCTCGACCAGATCGACCGCGACAACGTCGCCGGCCTCCGGCTGGTCTGGACGCGCCCGCTCGGGCCCGGCCTGCAGCAGGGAACGCCGCTCGTCTACGACGGCGTCCTCTACATGCCGAACCCGCGCGACCTCATCCAGGCGATCGACGCGGTGAGCGGCGACCTCATCTGGCAGCACCGCCGCGAGCGGCCCGACGACCTGGCCGACTACATGATCGGCAGCATCATCGACACCAACCGCAACATCGCCATCCACGGCAACTACCTCTTCGACAGCACGTCGGACGACTGGGTGATCGCGGTCGACGCGCGTACCGGCGAGGTGGCCTGGGAGACGATGGTGCTCGACTACACCGTCAACCCGGCCAACCAGACCTCCGGGCCGATCGTCGCCGACGGCAAGGTGATCTCCGGGCGAAGCTGCTCGCCGCGGGGAGGCCCCAACGCCTGCGTCGTCGTCGCGCACGACGCCGCGACCGGCGCGGAGCTGTGGCGCCGCCGCCTCATCCCCGCCCCGGGCGAGTTCGGCGACGAGACCTGGGGCGGCGTTCCGTTCGAGGAACGCAGGCACGTCGGCGCGTGGATGGTCCCGAGCTACGACCCCGAGCTGAACCTCGTCTACATCGGCACGTCGGTCACGTCGCCGGCGCCGAAGTTCATGATCGGCGGCGTCGACAACACGCACCTCTACCACAACTCCACGCTCGCGCTGAACGCCGACACAGGCGAGATCGAATGGTTCTACCAGCACCTGAACGACCACTGGGATCTCGACCATCCCTACGAGCGCCTGCTGGTCGACACCGCGATGACGCCCGACCCGGAGCACGTCTCCTGGATCAACCCGCGGCTGCGGCAGGGCGAGGAGTACCGCGTAGTGACCGGCATCCCGGGCAAGACCGGCGTGGTCTACACGCTCGACCGCGCCACCGGCGAGTTCCTGTGGGCGACCCCGACGACGGCGCAGAACGTCATCACCGACATCGACGGGGCTACCGGCGCCGTCACCGAGAACCCGGAGCTGATCTTCACGCGCGAAAACAACGAGATGCTCATCTGCCCCTCGTTCGTCACGGGCGGCAAGGACTGGGAAGCGGGGGCCTACAGCCCGCTCACCAACATGATGTACTTCCCGCTCCGCAACGCCTGCGCCCGGATGCTGGCGATCGCCGACGGCAGCCTCTACAACCTCTCGCAGCGCATCGTGAATGCCCCCGGCACCGATCAGGTGGGCACCGTGCGGGCCATCGACGCCTCCACCGGCGAGACGACCTGGCTCTACGAGCAGCGCGCCGGCACCACGTCGCTGGTCGCCACCGCCGGCGGACTCGTCTTCGGCGGCGACAGCAACGGCCGCTTCCGCGCCCTCGACCACGAGACCGGGGAGGTGCTCTGGGAAGTCAACCTCGGCTCGCAGGTAACCGGCTTCCCCATCACCTACGCGGTGGACGGCGCCCAGTACATCGCCATCAGCACCGGCTCGTCGCTCAGCACGCGGGACAACCTGCGCCTGACGACCGAGCTGCAGCCCGGGACGGGGAACAACCTGTTCGTGTTCGCCCTGCCTGAATAGCACATGGCACATGTGAAGCGTCCGTAGTCGTGCGCTGCAGTCTATAAGTGACCGAGCAGTAAGCACTTATTACCTGTTGGCGAATCCGGAGCGGGTTACACAGACCCAGCGAAATACGCTCCATTCCCGGATATAATGCGGGAATGGAAACTGTAACCACGATCTGGCCCAAACCCCGCAGAACCAAGCCCCGAGGACGCCACCCCGACAAGGCCCTCTCGGCCGCCTTCATCCGCGCCGCGCCGCCCGGTCGGCACGCCGACGGCAACGGTCTGTTCCTCTACGTCAAGCCCGAGGGCACCCGGAGCTGGATCCAGCGGCTCGTCATCCGCGGCCGGCGCCGCGAACTCGGACTCGGCGCCATCGGACTCGTCTCGCTGGCCGAGGCCCGCGAGCTGGCCCTCGCCAACCGCAAGCTGGCCCGCTCCGGCGGCGATCCGCTGGCCGAGAAGCGGCGCGCGGAGGGCGTTCCCACGTTCGCCGAAGCGGCCCGGCGCGTCGTCGAGCAGAAGCGCGGCGGCTGGCGCAGCCGGCACCACGCGCACAACTGGCTGCGGAGCCTGGAGCGCTACGCGTTTCCGCGCATCGGCGCCCGGCCGGTCTCGGAGGTCAACAGCGCCGACGTGCTGGAGATCCTCACGCCGATCTGGCACGAGAAGGCCGAGACCGCCCGTGCCGTGCGCCAGCGCATCCGCACGGTGCTCGACTGGGCGGTGGCGATGGAGATGCGGCTGGACAACCCGTGCGACCGGGTCCTGCCGGTGCTCGGCGCGCAGGGCGACATCGTGCGGCACATGCGGGCGCTGCCGCACCAGGACGTGGCCGCGGCGGTCGAGACGGTGCGCTCGTCGGACTCGGCGGCGCCGGCTGTCAAGCTGGCGTTCGAGTTCCTCGTGTTGACCGCGGCGCGTTCGAGCGAGGCCCGGCTGGCGGCGTGGGACGAGATGGACGTGGCCGGCGCGGTGTGGACCATCGCGGCGGAGCGGATGAAGGCGAAGCGGGAGCACCGGGTTCCACTGTGCGGCCGGGCGGTCGAGCTTCTCGAGGCCGCGCGGACGCTCGGCGAGGGGAGCGGCCTCGTGTTCCCGATGCGGTGCGGGAGGCTGATTTCGGCGTCGACGCTGCCGAAGATGCTCCAGCACCACGGGATCGCGGCCGTTGCCCACGGCTTCCGGTCGTCGTTCCGGGACTGGGCGGCGGAGCGGACCGACCATTCGCGGGAGGTGATCGAGGCGGCGCTGGCGCACGTGGTGCCGAACAAGGTCGAGGCGGCGTATGCGCGGTCGGACCTGTTCGAGCGGCGGCGGCTCCTGATGGACGAGTGGGCGGAGTACCTCGCCGGACGAGGGGATGACCCCGCGCTCGGCTGAACGCGACACCAACCCGGTGGCCAGCGAGCCACGGCTGGTTCGACAGTGCCCAAGGGCGCCAGCCGAGTATCATGTCGTCGGTGCGGGATCGATGCCGCACCCGGCTTGGGAGACTCGACTTGCAGAACGGTGGAGAGGTCCTGGAGGAGCTGAAGATCACTGAACTGATCAGTCGAGCGCCGTGGCGCGAGGCCGTCACGTATCGGGACTCCTGGCCTCATGAGTATGTCCTCAGCCGCAAGGACGGTCAGCGCGAGTTGCTCAAGCATGTCTGTGCCCGCCTCCGCAACGGCGAGGGGGTTGCCGGTAGGTTCTTCGGCAGGCGCAACACCTACCTGTTCATCGGCGAGTACAAGTACTGGCTCATGACTCACTGGGACGCGGTCGACCTCGACGACGGGCAGGACTACGTGCTGAACCGGGCGCGTCTGTACCGCGACCGGCGAGACTTCGTCATTCAGGCCGGCGATACAGGCAAGTGCGAGGACTACCCAGCAAGCCCGCCGCATTCAGGGTGGCGCGGATCAGCCTCGCCGGAGGCGTGACCATGGCCGAGATCGACACGCTGCTGGCTCATCTGTCGCCGTCGTTTACGTCGCAGACGGAGAATATCGCCGTTGAGGCTCTCGGCTACGTGCTGAACAAGTACGCCGGCTCCCGGGAGGGACTGGATGACGTGGTTCGGTCCGGTGTCAGGAACGTGAAGCCGGTCATCCAGGTGAGCACGCAGGCCAGTGCGCCGGACGGGACGCGTCCCGATCTGGTCGGAGTTGATGAGGACGGGGCAGAACGTGTGCTCGTCGAAGCGAAGTTCTGGGCCGAACTCACGCCCCGGCAACCTCACGCCTATCTCGACCGGCTGCCCGACAACGGCCCAGCGGTGCTGCTGTTTCTCGCGCCGGAGGAGAGAATCGTCAGCCTGTGGCGCGATCTGCGAAGCCGGGCGCAGAGGGCCGGCAAGATGCTCTCCGACGTTGACGCGGAGCGCAGGTGTGTCAGCGTGGACGGCAGCCAGCGGTACATGCTGCTGGTCAGTTGGACCGGCCTGCTGGACAGAATGTCCGCACGGACGAGAGATGAACAGGATGCCGAAGCGGATATCCGACAGTTGAGAGGACTCGCGGATTTCGCGGAGGAAGGACGATTCCGGCCCATCCGCGACACTCGTGAGGAATTCGGTCCCGACTCACGACACATGCGGGACATGAAGCGAATCATCGACACCGCTACCGAACGGGGAGTTGCGGACGGATGGGCGTCTCGGAAGGGCTTGAACCGCACTCCGCGTTCGTACGGCTATGGTCGGTACTTGAGGCTCGGTGGTCATGTCGTGTGGTTTGGGATTCACACCGGCCGGTGGGAGCGAGATGGCGAAACCCCGTTGTGGCTCGATTGCGGGAATGACCGGTGGATCCCGATTCCGATCGTCGTGGACAACCATGGCGTCGAGTACGCCGACGTGCTGAACGGCGTTGTGTCAACGCTACGAGACTTCGCAGAAGCTTCTGAGAATCGCGGTTGATGTGCCGGCTGCGCGGGCTGCCACGCTGGCACCCTTGGCGTGACACACCGCCCGTCGGCCGCGGCAGCCCACAAGCGCGTGCGGGCTGACAGAGGACCACATCGACGACGACGGCGAGCGGACCAGCGGGGCCGTCGCCAGTTCGGGGACTGCCGCACGATGCCGGAGTTCGGCGACGAACCGGGTCACCACCGGGAGCACCGGCCGGGCGCGGTCGGTGGCAAGGGGTCGAGGGGAGCGCAGCATCCCCCGCCAGCTCGTTGTGTACACAACGAGTATGCTGGCTCATGGTTCTCAACGGACCATGAGCCAGCTCCGGGCGCAGGTGCTCGGTCGCTCGTCGACACCATACGGTTCCTCATGCTGCCGGTCGCGTGGACCGCAGTTCATCATCGGAGATCCGCATCGAACCCGAACTCCGCGACCGCCTCGCGCGACGTCGGGATGCACGGTGCGAGGTCCGGTGGGCATGCTGGGCCGAGATGGACACGACGGACCGTGCTCGAGTGGGCCATTGCGTTGGACCTGCGCAACGACAACCCGTGCGCCACGACCGCGACCTCGTCGTACTGGAGCATGTTCAACAGCGTCGACGCGGCGATCGGCCCGCCGCTCCGCATCGGGAACGCGAGCCGGTTGCCGTCGCCGAGCGTGTGCGCCGCGTCGAGGACCTCGACCGCCCGGCCGCGGAGCGGGACCCGGCGCCGCGCTCACCTTCATCCGCTTGGCCGGCACGGTCCACACCCGCCCGGCCAGCTCGATCTCGTCCCACGACGCCGGCCGGAGCTCGCCGACCGCACCGCCGTCGTGGTCGCACCTGGCCACGGCGGAGCCGTGCCCGCTCGCCGGCATGTCGTTGTCGTCGATGCGGCGGCCGTGTTCGGACCTCGGGCCACGAAGGCCTGCCGCGGCCTGCGTTCGGACACTCGTGCCACAACGGCCTGTCGGCGCCGCCCACCGACATCGACCCCGGCGCCGGCAACCACGGCGCCACGGGACTCGGTGTCGCAGCGGGCCTCGAGCCCGTGCTCGCCGAGCCTTCCTGCAAGGAAGAATGGACCCTGAGCGACCCCCGGTTTGACTGGGAGTGAGACGCCCTGCCCGCGCTCTTGTGGGGGCAGGGAATCTTACGGCCCGGAAGGGGGTCGCTCAGGGTAACTCAGACTGGTCACGTGGCCGGCCACCAGGGACTTCGTGTTTCGGGCTAAGTGCCTGTTGGGACTCAACTTGGACTGGCACGTTACCGGTGATGACGACGTGTATCGCACGCGGTATCTCGGTTTTCGGTGTCTTCCGACGTGGTGGCCGGCCATTGGGCGCGTATCTCGCGTCGGCCGTCGGGGTCACGGAGCGCTTCTCGCAGCACGCGGACGACGGCGTGTTGCAAGCGGCGACGTTCGGGCTCGCGGTCGGGTGTGATGGCGGGGTCGTGCGGTGTTGCGGTCAACACCTGGGTGACCGAGAGCGTGTCGAGCAGGGCGTGTGTACCAGACGTAGCATGAGTGGGCTACATCGAGGCATCCAAGGAAGAGGCGACTTCCGCATGGCGTTGGCGATGACCTCGGCTTGGCCGCGATCGATGCCCCCGGCGGGCGGCGTCGTTCGCCCGGCGCGGTTCTGGCGATCCTCGGGGTACACCCGCAGAGCGCCAGCGCCGGCCACGCCCCGCCAGCGTCCTTCCTCGCGGTGGTTGCGTGTGCCCTTGCCGGCTGGGGGCCTCGTCGCAGTTGCCGCGCACAGCGCGGCAACTGCAAAGCGCGCACAGCGCGCGCAATTTCTCCCTCAGCCCCGCTGGGCAGGGGGGGCGGGCACCGTATCCCCCCCTGTGCTCCCATCAGGGCCGTTTTCCGGAGGTCGTTCATGCGCCGCCGCCGGCGCTCGAACAGGTCCGAGCGCGCGTCGGCCGCCTCGATCCGGTCGCCCACGACGTGCGCCAGCACCGCCTCGACGACCTCGCGCGGATGGTCGGTCGGCTCGGCCGCCGCCCAGTCCCGGAACGACGAGCGGAAGCCGTGCGACCGGTTCCTGCCGGTGCTCGGCGCGCAGGGCGACATCGTGCAGCACATGCGGGCGCTGCTGCCGCGCCACGTCGTGGCCGCGGCGGTCGAGACGATGCGGATGTCGGGCTCGGCGGCGCCGACCGTCCGGCTGGCGCTCGAGTTGCTGGTGTTCACGGCTCACGGCGGCGCGCTCCGCCGAGGTCCGGCTGGCGACACGGGGGGACCATCCGGTCGCCCGCCCGGCTGTCGAGCTTCAGGTCCACCAGGTCGCGGATCCGGTGTCATCCGCGGACGAGGACGTTAGCTCGGACTCGGCGCCGACGGGCTGGTCTCGCTCGCCGAAGCCCGCGAGCAGGTCCCCGCCAACGGTCTGCCCGTCAAGGAGGCCGGGTGCGTCGTCGAGACCGCGTTCCGCGGCGCGTTCGCGGGAGCCGTCCGACGGAACAGTTGCCGTGGACGCCGGGAGAACGGTTCGACGCGGGCTACTCCCACAACGGCGGCGGTACCGGCTGCGCCGGGTCCCGGTTGATCAGCTCCTTCAGCTCCTTGCCGGGCTTGAAGTAGGCGATGTGCTTCGACGGCACCTCGACCCGGTCGCCGGTCCTGGGGTTGCGGCCCCGGTGTGGTCCGCGGCGCCGGAGACGGAAACTGCCGAAGCCGCGGAGTTCCACCTTCTCCCCCCGTGCAGCGCCTCAACGATACTGCCGAACACGGTGTCAACGATGATCTCAGCGTGCTTTTTCATGAGGCCGGCGGCGTGGGCTACCGCCTCGATGAGCGCCGCCTTCGTCAGGCTGCCGTCGGTCATGGGTTGGTCGTGTCGTCCAGAGGGTGCTTGGGCATCGGTATTGCGGATGGTAACCTATTCCAAGATAACAACTTCCTTCGTCGAGCCCCGGAGCCGTGGTCGTTGCGCCGGGCGCCGTCGCCCGCGCACCCAAAGGCGAGCGAGGAGATGCCATCGGACGTGCCGTGATGGCGCGCGCCGTGGACAGGAAGGGAACTCGTTGGACTTCTGGGAACATGTCTACGACCTTCGCCGCAAGGGCCTGATAGCGCGTGAGTGGACTCGAGCCGATTTGAGGCCACACCTGGAGGCGCCGCAAGGACCGTTTTCGCAGAACACCATCAACACCGTTCCATCCAACCGGAGCCTCGAGATGGACGGCAGCAACCCGGGCAACTACGTCAAGAAAGGACAGTCGCCGAAGGCGTGGCGGGTTGGGAAAGGTGTATTCCGGTTGATCGTCGATCCTGATGACGACAAGAAATCGCCGGATGCGGAGCTCACACGAGCACGTCATCGGGCAAGACCGGGGCTTCCACGAACGCCGTCGGGCGGGCCGGCAATGGCCCATCTCCAAGCGGCGCGCATCCGCTCCCCGGGCCGAGATGTGGGCGCAATGACTGACTTCAGTCTCGTGGATGCGCTGGTTGCCTTCGCACGGCAACCGTACGACCCGTTTCCTGGTGGTCGGCGCACGCCGGCAGCGAAGGCCGGGAACCTGGGGCCGACGTTGGACGCCGGAGAGCACTGGTATACGTGGCCGGTTGACGACGGCAAGTTGCTCGAGCACACGAGCATCACGCTTCGGTCGTACTCTCGACTCGACAAGAACATCGAGTTGAAGCACGCCCTGCACGAACGGTTTGTGCAGGCGCCATGCGACAAGAGGACGCGAATCGTCAAGTACTACGTCGAGGTGTTCGGCGGAATTCACGGGCTCGCGCCAGACATCCTGCGAGAGTACGCTTGCGACCGAGCCAAGAGCCTTGTTAGTCACGGCTTGGAGCGCATTGCATCGCGATCCAAGGCTCTGGTCCTGCACGATCCGCGGCGGTACGCGATATACGATTCCCGCGTGTCAGTCAGTCTCAACTACCTGATAATCCGCCGGATTGGTCACGGGCGCGGGCACCTCGGCCAGAAAGACGGCCGCAAGTGTTTCCCACTTCCGCCGTCTCAGAACGCGCTCATCCAGAACGCGCAGAGAACATGCAGGACGCTGGCGGAACGGTTCGGCATTGACTTCTACGACGATAGCCCTTCGCCTGATTCCGAACACTTCTATCGTGTCTACCTTCGCTGTCTCAAGGACTGCGCTCAGCGACTGGGCGAGTTGAGGCAGAGGCGGTTCTGCATACACTTCGTCGAGAGTACGCTCTTCAGCCTCGCGGAGCGATGTGCGGCGGGTCTGTTCGCGGCTGATCGCCTATCCGCTCCCTTGCCATGACGGTGCAAACGTGTCCGGGATGCGGCGGGAGTCGCTTCGATCTGCGGCAGCAGGACGACACGTTGAAGTGCTGAGGCTGCGGACGACGGTTGACGGCGGCGCAGTTGGTCACGGCTTCGACTCCTCGCGAGGACGGTGCACTGGCTGATGGCTGATGCTGGTGTGTGCGGACTGGGCCGAAACATCGGCCGGCCTGATGACGCCGGTGGAGGCTCCGTGTTGCGAACGGCGGAGGCCCAGCGCGGTGTGGGCCTCGAGCGTCAGTCGGTCGCCGCGCTGGTGACCTCTCGAGCAAGATGGGCGACACGCGTTCTCGTTGAGCAGCGAGTCCGACGGGGTGAACATGTGCGGCACGACGGCGTGCGAGGTGGCCGCGAGTCCTTCGTCGTGCCTGCGCATGGCGTATTCGAGCACGACGCAGGGCCATCGAGGCGCCGGCCGTGGAGGCGACGCTGGGACTGGAGCAGCCCGCTCGGGGCCGGATTCAACAAGCGCTCGGGGCGGCCGGCTTCGACGTGTGCGCGACCGACGGGCTGTTCGGGCCGCGGACGCGGGAGGCGATCCGCCAACCGCAGGTGGCACCAGGCCGCCCGTGAACGGCGGATCCCGACCGCCGCCCTGTACGAGCAAGACTCGACGCCGAACAAGAAGCTGGGGTCAACGGTCCCGGAGGTCGTCTGGCGGCGCGCAGAGGCGGTTCCCGGCTTGTCGACCGGCCGGCGGCGAGCGCGGCGTTCAGCAAGGCCGACGAGGAACCGCCGGCCGGCAGTCTGCTCGGTCTTCTCAGCGCGGCGGAGCCGCGATAGACTCGTTCCGTTCGGTTGATCGAGATCGAGGACGATGATGACGGTGCCGCCAGTCGGCGGGCGCGGGGGCTCGTCCAAGGCGGTGTGGAAAACGCGCTGCACATGGTGGGACGTTTCGGGGCGGAGGACCCACGCGTTTTCCATGCCGCCGGCAGGATGCAAAGGCGCTCGGGCAGCGGTCTCGAGCCTCAGGAGACGGGGCTGGGGACCATCGGGCGTCGTGCCGGATCCGTCCGCGACGGGCTTGCAAGGGCCACTGGAGCAACTCACCCTGCCTTGATGCTTGTGGCACGCTGAACCGGATCGATGCGGCAGCGAACGTGGAGGTAAGAGATGAGAATGCGTCCGACGCACGTGGCTCTGGCGTGTCTGTTGCTGATTCTCGGCGTCCGCGGCGCGGCGGCGCAGGTCATGCGCTGGCAGGTCGACGGCGCGACGCGCGAAGCCATCGTCTACGCGCCGGCGTCGGCCGGAGACCAAGCAGCTCCGCTGGTCCTTGCCTTCCACGGGTTCGGCGACAACATGCAGAACTTTCAGTACACGAACATTCACGGCGCGTGGCCCGACGCCATCGTCGTGTACTTCCAGGGCCTCCCGAGGCGGCGCGGCCTGCCCGGGTGGCAGGTGGAGCGCGACGGCCGCGACCGTGATCTCCAGCTCGTCGACGTGGCGCTGCGCTCGCTGCGCGAGACGTACAGCATCGACGACGATCGCATCTACGCGACCGGCTACTCGAACGGCGGGATGTTCGCCTACCTCCTCTGGGCGGAGCGTCCCGACGTGTTCGCTGCGTACGCCCCGGTGGCGGCCCGCCTACGTCCCTCCGTGCGGCCCGAGCAGGCCAGACCCGTCTTTCACGTGGCCGGGCAGCGCGATCGGGTGGTCAGCTTTGCGGACCAGGAAGCCGCGATCGCGGTCGCCAGGGAAGTGAACGGCGTCGACGCGGCGGCAAGCTGTGGAGCCGGCTGCACGGTGTACGGAGGCGGTACGGCCGCGCCGGTCATGACGTGGATCCATGGCGGCGCCCACAACTACCCGCGCGATACGAGCGAGCGGATCGCGGCCTTCTTTCGCCAACACGCCCGCACCCACTGATCGACCGCATCGGCGCGCGGGAGGCTCCGCCGTCCCGTCCCGCCGTCAGTCGCGGATCGTGACCTTCTGGACGCGCCAGGTCAGCAGCTCGGCGACGTACAGCTCTTTCGCCGACGGGCACGCGAGGCCGTGGATCCAGCCGAACTGGCCGACCGCCTGACCGTCCCTGCCGAGGTATCCGAGCACGGTGCCATCGAGCGACATCTTGTAGATCCGACCGGGGAACATGTCCTGGGTGAACATGACCGGATCGGGACCCGGCGTGATGCAGATCGAGTTCGGCCACAGGGAGTTGTAGCTGCCGTCTGGCAGCCGGCCGAAGTTCGGCGTCCGGGGCGCGTAGTCCGCAGGAACCGGCGCCTGCGCGCGCAGGTCCGCCAGCGTGATCTGACGCACGAAGGTGCCGTCCGACTCGAATACCTGAATGCGGTTGTTGGACCGGTCGGCCACGTAGACTCGCCCCTGGTCATCGGCGGCGATGCCGTGCGGAAGGCGAAACTGTCCCGGGTCGCTGCCCCGCTCCCCCCAGGAGCCGACCCAGTTGCCGTCGGCGTCGTACTTGGCGACCCGGGCGTTGTTGTAGCCGTCGCTGAAGTAGACGTTGCCCTCGGGATCGAACGCTACGTCGGTGACCTCGTCGAAGAGGCCGTCCCGAGCCGCGGGCGGGAGGGCGTCGGGCGTCTCGTAGTAGGGCGGACGCAGCGAATGCGGCGGACAGTTCGGCCCGGTGCAGCGGGGGTACCGGGAATGGGTCGATTCCGGGCGGCGCCCGAAGACCTGCAGGACGCGGCCGGCCGGGCTGAGCTTGACTGCCATGCTCGAGCCGTTGTCGACCAGCCAGATGTTGTCGCCGGCGTCCACCCGGACCGCGTGCGCCCACGCCTTCAGGTAGAGGTTGCCCCCGATCTCGCGAACGAAGGTGCCGTCGGGCGCGAACTCGTAGAGCGATGCCGCGCGGGGACCGATGATCGTGGCTTCGGCGCCCGTCCGGCTGTAGACGAAGATGTGACCCCGCGAGTCCACCGCGACGCCGGCGACCTCGCCGAAGTAGAGGTCGGGCGGTAGCCGCAGCGGCGCCGCCGCCTCGTATTCGAGCTCCGGCGCCGGTTGGCCGTAGGCGGAACCCGGGGGGAGCACCAGACAGAGCGTGGCGATGACAGTGGCACAGCGCATGTGAAGACCCTCACCTTCTCCGTGTCGTGTGTCTGCGGATCCTATACGGGCCTGACTGGCGACGTCGGCTCCCTGGCCGGCCACAGGATCTGCTAGAGTCCCGCTACCGAGTCTCGGGCCATGCCGAACCAGCCCCTTCTTGGCCGGGTGGCCGTCGTCTCCGGAGCGACGCGCGGCGCGGGCCGCGGCATCGCCCGCATGCTGGGCGCGGCAGGAGCCACCGTGTACTGCACCGGTCGCAGCGTGCGCAGCCACGCCGCCACCGCCGGCCGGCCGGAGACCATCGAGGAGACCGCGGAGATGGTCACGGCGGAGGGCGGCCGCGGCGTTGCGGTCCGCACGGACCACACTGTCGAGTCCGAGGTCGAGCAGCTCTTCGCCCGCATCCGCGGCGAGCAGGACCGGCTCGACGTCCTGGTCAACGACATCTGGGGCGGCGATGCGCTGACCGAATGGGGATCGCCCTTCTGGACGCTGTCCACCGCCCGGGGCCTCGAGCTGCTCGAACGCGCCGTCCACAGCCACATCATCACCAGCCGCCACGGTGCGCCGTTGATGGTCGAGCGCAACGCAGGACTCATCGTCGAGGTGACCGACGGCGACACGCTCGGGTACCGCGGCAATCTCTTCTACGACCTCGCGAAGAACGCCGTCATCCGGCTCGCCTACGCGATGGCGGCTGATCTGCACGCCCACCGCGTGACCACCCTCGCGGTCACGCCGGGGTTTCTGCGTTCCGAGGCGGTGCTCGACACGCTGGGCGTCACCGAGGCGAACTGGCGAAACGCCATCGAGCAAGACCCGTACTTCGCCGAGTCCGAGACGCCCTGCTTCGTCGGCCGGGCCGTGGCGGCGCTGGCCGCCGACCCGCATGTCTCGAAGAAGGGCGGTGGGCTGTACTCGAGCTGGGAGCTGGCCCGGGAGTACGGTCTCACCGACCTCGATGGGCGCCGGCCGCACTGGGGCAGCTTCTTCTTGCGTAAGGTGCAGGAGATCGTCGAGCGGGACACGCCGCCCGACGACATGAACCGTTTCGTGGTTCGCAGCCGGCTCTACCAGGTCGAGCGCGACCCGTCCGCCGTCGAGCAAGCCGCGCGCCTGCGCGCCTGGCTGGATCGGCAGCGGTGACTCGACGACAGGCATCGGGAACAGTGAGGTGAACAGATGCAGGCGACAGTGACGCAGTGGCGGCTCGTGTGGTTCTTCATCGCGTTGGCGGCGGTGGGCATCCTCCTTGGGGGCAGCGCCTCCGTCGCGCCGGCCGCGGCCGAACGGACCGCCGCACGCGATCTGGAGACGGTCGATCCCGCCGACGTAGGGGTGTCCGCCAAGCGGCTCGAGCGGCTGGCGGCCGGCATGCAGCGGATGGTCGACGACGGGCGCCTCGCCGGCGTGGTGACGCTGATGGCGCGCGGCGGGAAGATCGTCCACTCGCACGTGACGGGCGTCCAGGACATCGAGAGCGGCGCGCCGATGCGGCGCGACTCCATCTTCCGCATCTACTCGATGACCAAGCCGATCACCGGCGTCGCCCTGATGATGCTCTACGAGGAGGGCCGGTGGCGGCTGAACGACCCGGTGTCGCGCTACATACCGGGCTTCGCCGACCTCGAGGTCCACGCCGGCTACCGCGACAGCGGCGAGCCGCGGATGGTCGACGCCGAGCGCCCGATGACGATGGCCGAGCTGATGTCCCACTCGGGCGGCCTCGCCTACGGCCTCGGCACCGCCAACCCCATCGACCGGCTCTACCGCGAGCAGCGCGTGCTCAACGCGAACGTGCCGCTCTCGGTGATGATTGACAAGCTGTCGAACCTGCCGCTGCTCGCCCAGCCGGGCACCCGCTGGTACTACAGCATCGCCGTCGACGTGCAGGGCTACCTGGTGGAGCAGCTATCCGGGCAGCCGTTCGCCGAGTTCCTGGAGGAACGGATCTTCGACCCGCTCGGCATGGTCGACACCGCCTTCTACGTGCCGGAGGACGAGCTCGACCGCGTCGCGCTCATCTACGGCGAGGGCGACGACGGCGAACTCGAGCGGTTCGACATGGGCCCGACGCGCACCGCGATGCCCGCCGGTCCTTCCGGCGGCGGCGGCCTGTGGGGAACCGCCGACGACTACCTGCGGTTCACGCAGATGCTGCTCAACGGCGGCGAGCTCGACGGCGTGCGCCTGCTGGCGCCGCGCACCGTCGAGATGATGCACACCAACCACCTGTCCCCGGAGGCGCTGCCGACGATGCGGGCCGGGCAGGGATTCGGCCTCGATTTCGCCACGGTCCACGATCCCGCGGCGGCGGGCGAGCCGTACGCCAAGGGCTCCTACTACTGGGGCGGCGCCGCCGGCACCTGGTTCTGGATCGATCCCGGGACCGACCTGACGTTCGTCGGCATGATCCAGCACCGCGGCACGGCGGTCCGCGACGTGCAGGGCATCTCGCGCAACCTCGCCTACCAGGCGGTCATCGACTGAACGGCGACTGAAGGGCGACTGAAGGGCGGGTCGGCAGCGCGTCGGACGGGCTATACTGCACCTGCCGGGCGTCGCGACCGGCAGCGGCAGACGTTCGCTGGCCCGGAAGGGCGAAGGAGGAGTGATGAACGTGCCTCACAGGATCTCCATTCTCACGCTCGCGTGTGCGGTCGGGGTGACGGTGCTGTCGCTCACCGCGGCGGCGCAGGTTGCCGAGGCGCAGGAATGGACGGCGCCGCGAACGGAATACGGACATCCGGACATCCAGGGCCGCTGGAGCAACTCGTTCCTCACGCCCCTCGTGCGGCCCGAGGGCCAGGGGCAGACGCTCACCAGGGAGCAGGCAGCCCAGCTCGAGCAGGGCGCCCTGGGTCGCCTCGCAGCCAGCTTCGAGCCGCTCGATCCCGACCGCCCCGCGCCGGAGGCATCGAACAATCCGGGCGGCTACGACCGCTTCTACGTGGACTCGGGCGACCGGATCGTCATCGTGAACGGCGAGCCGCGCACCTCGTTCATCACGCGTCCGGCGAACGGGCGGCTGCCGGAGCTCACCGAAGAGGGCGAGCGGCGCCGCGCCGAGCAGGCCGCGTACGGCAAGGAGTTCGGCGAGTTCGATCACCCGGAGCTGCTGCCGCTGCCGGAACGGTGCCTGGTACCGCTCGGCCCGCGGACCGGTCCGCCGATGTTCGACGCCGGCTACAACAACAACTACTACATCGTCCAGAACGCCGACTACATCGCCATCATGATGGAGCAGTTCCGCAGCGCCCGCATCATCCGCCTGGGCGACGGCCCGCGGCTGCCCGGCCACGTCCGTCCGTGGCACGGCGACTCCTGGGGCCGCTGGGAGGGCGATACGCTCGTCGTCGAGACGACTAACCTCCATCCCCTGCAGCACGACGTGCAGCAGAGCGTTTTCGCGAACGAGCTCGACCGGCGAACCGGCAACCTGGTCTCCGATGAGATGAAGGTGATCGAGCGGTTCACTCGCGTGGACGAAGACACGCTGCTCTACGACTTCACCGTGGACGACCCGGTCATCTACACCGAGCCGTGGGGCGGCGAGATCCCGATGTGGCGTCTGCACGAGCAGATGTACGAGTACGCCTGTCACGAGGCCAACTACGGGATGTTCAACATCCTGCGCGGCGCCCGCTACCAGGATCGCCAGACGGCCGAAACCGGCGGGCAGCAGCCTTGAGCCCGCGTCCGCTGGAGGGAAGCCGGCCTGCGGAGCCTCCACGCGAGGTGGCCCGCGAGGTGTAATGATGAGAATGGTGTCGCAGCTCGCAACAACAGTCGGCGTGATGGCGCTCGGGACGGTCCTGGCAGGCGGCTTTTCCGCCGACCTCGCTGCACAGACAGGACCTCCCGCGGACGTTCCCCGGGCGGAGATACCGAGAACGCCGACGGGCCGGCCGGACATGAACGGCATCTGGCAGGCCCTGGGGAACCATCACTGGGACATCGAGCAGCACCAGGCCCGGGCGGCCCTGCAGTTCCGCCCCGGGCCCATCATCCCGGTGCCGGCTGACGGCGTCGTCGCGCTGGGCGCCCTGGGCGCCGTGCCGCCCGGATGGGGCGCCGTGGAGGGCGGAGAGATTCCCTACCTGCCGGAGGCACTGGCCGCGCGGGACGAGAACCGCGAGCACTACCTGGAGCGCGACCCGGCCATCAAGTGCTTCCTGCCCGGCGTGCCGCGGGCGGTCCTCGAGCCGATGCCGTTCCAGCTCTTCCAGAGCGAGGGCCACTTCCTGATTGCCTACGAGTTCGCCAACGCGGTCCGGGACATCTATCTGGAAGATCCCGGCCCGTCCGTCCTGGACGCCTGGATGGGCCAGTCGGTCGGCCGCTGGGAAGACGACACGTTCGTGGTCGAGGTCGACGCGTTCAACGGCATGACGTGGCTCGACCGGGCAGGCAACCACCACAGCGCCGCGCTGAAGGTGACCGAGCGGTACACGCTGGTGACCCCGTACCACATCTGGTACGAAGCCACGCTGGAGGACCCGAACACGTTCTCCCGCCCATGGACAGTCCGTCTGCCGCTGTACAAGCAGATCGATCCCAACGCCCGGTTGGGTCAGTTCAAGTGCATCGAGTTCGTCGAGGAGCTGATGTACGGACATCTGCGAAGGACTCCGGTGGGAGCCGAGCAGGAGCAGCCGTAGCCTCCGCCCCGGCACCGCGGGAGGAGCGAGGAGGATCGCGATGACGAGGAATCTGATGGTCGGGGCCCTGATGGCGGGAGTCGCCATGGTGACGTGGTTTGCGGCACCGCCGCTCGTGCTGCCCGCCGAGGCCCATCACGCCTTCACCGCCGAGTTCGATGCCAACGCCCCGATCCGCCTCGAAGGCAAGGTCGTCCGCGTCGAGTGGGTCAATCCGCACACCTGGATCCACCTGGAGGTCCAGGCGGACGACGGCTCGTCCCGCGTCTGGATGGTCGAAGGCGGCACCCCCAACGTGCTAGCCCGCCGCGGCCTGCGCCGCGACTGCCTCCCCGCCGGCACCGAGCTCGTCGTGGACGGCTATCAGGCCAAGGACCTCTCCGCCGCGATGGCTAACGCGCGGAACGTCACCTTCCGGGACGGCCGTAGGTTCTTTGTGGGTTCGTCCGGGACGGGCGCGCCGTACGATGGTCAGGCCACCACGGCCGACGCGCCCTGTTGAGGCGCGCAGCCGGTGGCGTTCGGTCTTTGACGCCCCTGTTGGGGCCGCGCACCGTTCGCCCCCGTCCCGCCCACATGCGGCGACAGCCGGCCCGTTAACTCCCAAGTCTCCCGTGGTGCAGGTTTCACGTGTTCGATACGGAAGGTATCCCAAAAGGTACAACCTTGGCGCCTCGCAGCTCGCCCACACTGCCTCCCAATTGCGACGCCCCGACCGAGAGACACATCCACCACCAGAACGGCAGTGTCGCGATCTGTGTGCAAAACCGCTTGAGAGAAGCGAGTGGTCATGGCTAAAGGAGCAGCAGCCATGACCACTCAAGGCAAGCCGTAGCGCGAAGCCCCGCCGAATCGAAGCCCTCGCCGGCCGCGGGCCGCGTGCCGTCAGCACCGTTCACAAAACCACCAATCTGGCTCTGGTCCGGTACCACCGTCGTCACAGTAAACCTCAACTTTGGCCCAGTCCGCATTTCCCGGGTGCTTCGGGCAAGTCTCGCAAGGGAGATAATGGTAGGTGCAATCTCCTGCGAGTCGCTTCCCGGCTTCACGAGTCTTGTCCCTCAGGTTGACAAGGAATTGCGGCATCTTAGCGTCGTCAAGCGAACCACACTCGTCCCAATTCACCTTGACCCGTGCGATCTCTGCCATTTACACCTCCTTCGGCCAACGCGGACCGATCTTTCGAGTTATCCGTAGTGTGTTCCCCAATACCGGCGGTCGGCTTCAGGGCTACGACTTCTCGTCCAAGGCCACTTGAATTCTTCTGTGAAACTCCTCAACAGAGCCGCCCCGCCACACCAGTGAACTCCCCGTCTCCGGATCCTCTACGCCCGCAACGTCCGGCAATGCACCTGCGCCGGCCATAGCCCCGTCGAGTTGCGCCTGGACAAGGTGTTTGCACTCATCAAAACGCGCTTCACTCACGTTCGCGCTACCCAAATCCACTCCCAACAAACTTGTCCCCACCAGTTTTGCGCCAGTCAGATCAGAAAGAGCCAAAGTTGCTTCAGAAAGATTGGCACCGCTTAGATCGCAATAGGCCAGATGTGCAAACGCCATATTGGCACCCATTAAATGCGCGCCTGCGAAGTCTGCGTTGTTCAGCTTGGCGTACCCAGGAAGCTCTATCAGCCCGTGGCGAAAGTCAGGGGATCCGCACTCGACCGGCTCGATCGAGTTCCGTACACTGGACGGCATGGCGATGGGCAAGAAACCGGCGGCTCGACAGCCGTCGCCGATGTGGGTGACCACGGCGGACCTTCCGACGAACGCCGGGCATCCCTTCTTCGAGCGTCTGAACCGGGTCCTGGAGGAGGCAGGCTTCGACGCCTTCGTCGAGGGACTGTGCGGGGCGTTCTACGCTGCGCGGATGGGCCGGCCGAGTCTACGGCCGGGCCGGTATTTCCGTCTGCTGTTCATCGGCTATTTCGAAGGGTTGTCCTCCGAGCGGGGGATCGCGTGGCGGGTGGCCGATTCGCTGAGTCTGCGGTCGTTTCTGGACCTGGACGTGACCGAGGCGGCACCGGACCACTCGACGTTGTCGCGCACGCGGCGGCTGATCGACGTGGAGACGCACGTGGCGGTTTTCACGTGGGTGTTGGAGCGGCTCTCCGCTGCAGGCCTGTTGCGGGGGAAGACGGTCGGCATCGATGCGACGACGCTGGAAGCGAACGCGGCGATGCGGAGCATCGAGCGTCGGGACACGGGCGAATCCTACGAGGCGTTCATTCGGCGGTTGGCGGAAGCGTCGGGGGTGGAGACACCGACACAGGCGGATCTGGCTCGGTTCGACCGGTCGCGGAAGAACAAGAAGACGTCGAACAAGGAGTGGAAATCGCCGCAGGACCCGGACGCGAAGGTCGCGAAGATGAAGGACGGCCGGACGCACTTGGCTCACAAGGCCGAGCACGGGGTCGACATGGACACGGGGGCCATCGTGTCGGTGACGGTGCAGGATGCATCCGACGGCGATACGGCCACGCTGCCGGAGACGCTGATCACGGCGGCCGAGCAGGTGGAGTTGGTGGCGCCGGACGGTCCGGGGGTCGAAGAGGTGGTCGCCGACAAGGGGTACCACAGCGACGCGACGCTGGTGGCCCTCGGCGAGGTGGGGGTTCGGAGTCACGTATCGGAGCCGGAGCGCGGCCGGCGCTGCTGGCAGGACAAGAGGACGGGAGAGACGCCGCCGGAGAAGCGCGCTGCGCAGAAGGCGCTGTATGCGAACCGCCGGCGTGTGGGCGGGCGGCGGGGTCGTCGCCTGCAACGCTGCCGGGGCGAGGTGGTGGAGCGTTCTTTCGCACACATGTATGAGACAGGGGGAATGCGTCGGGTGTGGGTGCGCGGTCACGAGAATGTCCGCAAGCGGGTGCTGATCCAGGCGGCCGCCTGCAACATCGGGCTGCTCCTGCGCCACCAGACCGGCATCGGTACGCCCCGGAGCCTGCAGGGGCGGGCTCTTTCGGCGATTTGCCGCCTGATCGACCGTCTGATCGACCGCTGGGGGCGTCTGACGCGCGCCTGGGGGTTCAAATGGACACCGACGGCCCTCGTCGGCTCAATTGCTCATCGCCAAGCTGCCTGAACAGCAGGGCTCAGCGATCAGACTTCTTCCACGGGCTGCTAGGCCTGCCAACCGGGCATTCTTGAGGTTCAGTCGGTACTCTTCTCGTTCCTCGAGGGCAATCTGACTGTCGGTCCGCGTGGAAATCGCTGCCATTATTTCGGCGATGTCTGCGCGTGGTTCCACCACATCCTGTCCATCCCTTGCCATCTTGGAGGTCTCTGTTCGGACGAACGTGCAGAATAGATTCAGAATCTGCATGTGGTAGGCGTTGGGCTGCTCACGGGCAAGACGGTCGAGTGCGTAAATCCCTCCCAGGCGGCCCGCCAATCCCTCGCTGCATAGCAATTCGGTGCCCTTCTGATAGCGTTCATTCAGTAGCCCCAACCGGGCGGTTGCAACTTGGCGTTGGGCAACGACACTACGCCAAATGGCAAGTGGCACACCAATTGCCGCTGCAACGACTAGTCCGATATTGCGGAGTGTGGAGCTAGCCTGGAAAATTCACAACGGACCCCGGCCCCGGTGGAGACACAAGAGCCTCCGTGTGCTAAAACGCTGTTGTCTACAAACGTTTTTGGCACAACGGAGGCTCTTTCGTGACGAACCCGACGATACCACAGACTGTTCGGTTCCCGGATCTGTTCGACAAGCCGCTCGTGGCCACCTTCGACCGCGAGCAGGCGAGTTCGGATGGCGGGGCCGTGTTGCTCAAGGCGGCCGAGCGGGTGTATGGCCTGGTCAAGGCGTTCGCCCGCTGTCTGGTGGATGAACGCGCGCCGGAGAAGATTCGGCACACGCTCGAGGACCTGGTCGGCCAGCGGGTCTTCGGGATTGCCTGCGGCCATCCCGATGGCAACGATGCCGACCATCTCGCCGACGATCCGATCCACAAGCTGCTGCTGGGACGCGACCCGGTGACCGGGGGGCGGCTGGCGTCGCAACCGACGATCTCGCGGTTTGAGAACGACGCGGGCCGCTCGGCCCTCTATCGGATGGGGCGCGAGTTGGCGGCGAGCGTCATCGAGCGGCATCGGCGCCGACTGGGCGGGCGGGCGCGACGCATCACGATCGATCTGGACCCGACCGACGACCGGACGCATGGCGCGCAGCAGTTGACGTTTTTCAACAGCTACTACGACAGCTGGTGTTACCTCCCGTTGCTGGCCTTCGTGCGCTTCGACCGCGAGGTCGAGCAGTATCTGTGCGCCGCTGTGCTGCGGCCGGGCAAGGCGGTGGCTGCCGACGGGACGCTGGGGGTGTTGTCTCGGTTGCTCCCGCTGCTGCGCTGCGCGTTTCCGCGGGCGCGCTTGCTCGTCCGGCTCGACGGGGGCTTTGCCACCCCGGAAATCTTCGACTTTCTCGACGCCGAGCCGCGGCTCGACTACGTCGTGGCGATGGCCAAGAACGCCGTCCTGCTGCGGCATGCCGCGTCCGCCATGGTCGAGGCGCGGGCCAAGAGCGCGCACGACGACCAGACGGCGCACGTCTACACCGACACCCGTTGCTATCGAGCGGGCACGTGGGACCATGAGCGCCGGGTCGTGATCAAAGCCGAAGTCGTGCGGCTCGACGGCCGCGAGCCGCGCGACAACCCGCGCTTCGTCGTCACCAATCTGCGCCAGACGCCGCGCTTTATCTACGAGAAGATCTACTGTGCCCGCGGCGATATCGAGAACCGCATCAAGGAGTTGCTCGACGGCCTGCAGATCGACCGTACGAGCTGCTGCAAGTTCTGGGCGAACCAGTTGCGCGTCTTCCTGACGGCCGCCGCCTACGTGCTCATGCAGGAACTCCGCTTGCGCGCCGCACGCACCGCCTGCGCCCGCACACAGGTGACGTGGCTGCGCGACCGGCTGCTCAAACTCGGCGTTGACGTCCGCCGCTCTGTCCGCCGCCTCGTCCTGCATCTGCCGCGGGCGACGCCATACCTCGATGCTTGGCGCCACATCGCCCTCGCCCTTGGCGCGCGCGCCGGGTAGCCACTCCTCCTGCCGTCTGCAGCCAAATTCCACAGCCGCTCTCACGCGCCCCAGCCGGCGGCGCTGTCGTTGCCGTGCGCTTCGGGCACGCCGTCACCCTGCCACGCCGGCTCAACCACGCCGCAACCTGCCGCCGACACAGTCCGCAGGCTGCAATCGTCCGACGATCAGACCCCACCCGTGACCGATTCGACAGCCTCAGGAATAATGCAGGCTAGGGGATTCGCCACCTGTGAGCCCGGATTCACTATCTCTGAGCCACTCCCACCAAGTAATCGAGGAAATGACCGCCACTGTCAACACGAAGACGAGCCACACTGAGATCCAAATCCATTCGCGTGCGGCAATGGCGGCAATCGACTTGTACAGACTCGTAGTAGCTGTGCTCACGTTTCTGGCTCCATATCGCGGCGAGCCTCTTGATGGTCCTAACGGGGCGCACTCCAAGCCGCGTCAAGCACTTGCCGTGTTCGCGCTTGGCACTCGGGGGTTGCATCCAACCGCTGTGGAGCGCTATACCTCCCAGCCGATGCACCAGTAACCGGCCAGCCGGGGGTTAGCCCCGGCGTCGTCGCCGCGCGCCGCCCGCTTCGAGCGGGCTTCGCAATACCGCTCGACATCGGCGGCGGCGCGACGAGCCGCCTCTACATCGATCGAACTTCCGCGGTTGGTATGCCGCACGGCGCGCTCCGCCAACATCCACCCCACCGCGGTCACATTGTCCCGGTCTTGCAGCCAGCGGTGTCCGTGACGACGCATCGCTGCCAGGAACTTGGACCGGAAGTGATCGTGCCACCAGACGACCGCAGCGTAGTCAACCGTCTTTCGCATCCCGACTGTCTGGCCCACGGTAAAGAAGCAGTCACCCAACACATACTCGACGGCTTCCTCCAGTGCCTGGTCCTCGAGGCCCGATTCCGCGTGAATCGATTCCGCCCGGTGCGAACTCAGGGATGCGGCGGGATCCGGTGGGGGCTGCAATTCTGGAGTTGTCCGACTCATCTCTACCTCCCTGGCGTGACCGCGTCAGGCGAAATCCTGGCGCTAGGGGGAGAACGTCGTCATGGCGGATTTCGTACAGTTAACCTGCAGAAAAGGCCTCACGAGTCGCGTTCATCTGGCAGCCGTGCTCGACATCGGCCGAAGCGCGTGCCGCCACGGTCCGGTCGATGTTGGATCGGCCGTCCGTGTACTCGGCTACACGCTGACCGAGATACCGGCCGACCGCCGTCACCCGACTGCGGTCCGCAGTCCAGGAAGTGCCCCTGGTCGTCATCGCATGGTGGAAAGCCCGACGGTACCGCCGGTGCCACCACACTACCGTGTCGAAGTCCACGCTCTTGTCAGGACCGACCGCCTGACCGACCGCGAGGAAACAGTCGCAGAGGATGTAGTCAAGGTCTGCGGCCTGAGCCATGGTTGCCTCCCCGTGCCAGATCCCTGTGCACTAACCGGGGAACGCCCGGGGCGGCGATTCGGTACGCCTGAGGAAGGCGGTCAGTGAGCGTATTCCGGGATGCCCGCCCGGAGCCGGTGCAGTCCGCTACGCATGGCGCCCGCATTCTCGGGTCGCTGCGCTACCTTCGGAGACAACGCGTCACGTAGGAACGCTGCCAACCCGGCGGGGCACCTTGGCCGGTGATCGCGGATGTCTGGAATCCCGCCGCGCGCCGCGGCTGCCAGCACGGTTGCGACGTCGGCAGCGGCGAACGGATGCTGTCCGGCGAGCGCCTCGTAGAGCACCAGCGCCAGCGCCCACAGATCGAAGGAAGGCTGAGGCGCGACGCCTGCGAGCGCCTCCGGCGCCAGGTACAACGGGGTGCCGACCACTCGTTCGTCAAGGGTCACCGTGGCCTCCGGGTCGCGCGACTGAAACAGTGCCTCCGTCGCGCGGCCCGACAGCGGCTCTGCCGTGGCCCGGGAATCCCCGGCCCGATGGAGCAGGGCCAAGCCGAAGTCGAGCAGCTTCGGCCGGCCGTCGCTCGTGTAGCCGATGTTGCTCGGCTTCACGTCGCGGTGCAGGACTCCCGATGTGTGGACGCGGTCGAGAACATCCGCCAGCACGATGCCCAGATCGATCGCTTCCTGGTAGGACACCGGACCACGACGGATCCAGTCGCGCAGTGTGCCTCCGTCGAGATACTCGACAATCAGCATCGGCGTGTTCCGCCACTGCTCGGTTCCGTAGATGAGGGCGAGGTTCGGGTGAAGAACCGTTGCCATCGTGCGCGCCTCGCGGCACAGTCGTTCAGCCGACTCGGACCGGAGTGAAGGCAGCGTCTTGATCGCCACCCGACGGTCGAGGACCATATCGACCGCCAGGTAGACGACGCCCATGCCTCCTGCGCCGACCAGACGCTCAAGACGGAACTTTCCGTGGACGAAGAGGGGTAGCGCGGCCACGGCCGTGGCAGTCCCGCACGAACAAAGACGGGTTTCGGGACTCCACACCAGCGAGCACGCCGGACAGTAGGCAGCCGGCTCGTCCTGCCAGTCGATGCCTCGCGCGCCGGGGTCGGGCCGACGGCAAGAGTCGTCGCCTTCACGGCCGCGCAGCCGGCGATTCTCTATCTGCATGGCGGCCTGGCCAGCGGCGGCGGTGGCGAGCGCGAAGTGGGCAGCCGTGTACGGGAGTCCGGTTCGGGTTTCGCCTATCGCTACCACCCCGAGCAACATCCCGGTCGTCCCGACAAGGGGCAACAGGAGATCGACGGCACTGTGGCGCAGCCACTCGCGGTCCGCAGCCGGGAGCAACCGTGCTATCGACCGTAGCGCATGGGAATCGAGCTGCACGTCGTACCGGGTGGAGCGGAGGATCTCGAGCAACGCCGACTCGCGCCCGATCGGGTCTGCCCTTCCCTCGACCGGGACCAACTCGGTTGCGTCATCGTTGAGTAGCAGCACCGCCAGCGACCTGGCGTGCAGCGCTCGGCCCAGCTCCTCGGCGAGGGCCTCGGTCACGCCACGCAGACTGTCCACCGTTCGGTATCGCTGCTCGAGCCGAGCAAGAGTCTGATGCTGGTCGGATGACTCGATCAGAAACCATCGGTCGATGGCACGCAGAAGACGCTGCCGAAAGACCAGCGCTGCGAGGCCCACCATGGAGAGCGCGAGAGGACCGGCGGGAAGAGAGCGTGCCAGATACTCGGTGATGGTCAACTCCTGGTTGGCGTGGATGTCGAACGCCATGTACACGAGCGGCCCGAGGCTGACGAGCCAGACGGCGTATCGTGCGAGGGCGTATCGCAGCGTGATTCGGATGAGGACCTGCAGCTCCATCACGCGATCCACCGCAACCGAATAGGCAGTAATCGGCACGATCGACGTGAGCGCCGCGTAGAGGACAACGCCCACGCGCCCCCGCACCGACGGATCCTGAAGCGGCGCCACGAACGGCGTGGCAACTACTGCGAGCACGAACGGCGCCAGCCCGAACGCCAACGCCCCGACGAAGAGCATCACACGACGCCGGTCGTCGTACGCATCACGCCGCGTCTTCCACAGGAGAAATGGAATAGCGGGGGCCGCAATGGCAAAGAGCAGAGGCCAGTAGGCGCGCTCCGGATGGTAGCGGTCCAGCAGCTCGAAGAGGACCACCAACCAGGTCTGCATCCTGGAATCGCCAAACCATGCGATGGCGTTGATCGCGAACAGCGCGGCACCAACACTGAACGACACGTTCACGAAAACCGCGGCCACGCTTCGTGCTCTGGGCTGGGTACCGACGGGAAACTCGCGGACGAAGCGCCACAGCATCAGCGCCAGGAAGGCGTCAAGCGGGAGAGGGCGGAGCACGCCGCCCAGCGTGCCGCCAAAGCTGGCTCCTGACGACGGCATCAACGGCGCCGCAAAAGCGGAGCCGATCGTCATGAACAAGCCGCCTAACAGCGGGAGCCGACGGTCACGTCCGCCCCCAGCCAACAACACGACCCCTCCGATGCCGAAGATGAGAACATTGGCGATGTAGGGCCACGCGAGGTGAACAGGCGCGGCACGAGCACCCAGGATCGCCAGCGCGAGCTGCGCCACCGCGATCGCGAGCACGACCGCCACACCGGTCTCCACCACGCGGTTCCACATGACCGCAAGAGTCGAACGGCGTGACTCGGGGGCGGGGCGGGTTGCCCCGATGGCCGAAACTATCCTGAGTTGGGAGACCAGGTCGGCGTCGCCGGTGTCGGCCGCCGCCTGTTCGATGTCGCGCCAGTCCACGGCCTCGCCGGCCGCGACGGCGTCAGCGACGGATTCGAGGAGGGCGCGCTGGCTCATTCACGACGCATCTCGTCGCCGAGGCGGAGCAGCGCGCGTCGGACAGCAAGGCGGGCGGCCGGGCCCGAGGGCTTGTTGAGCACCAGCGCTAGCTGCTCGTAGTTGTAACCGAGTTCTATGCTTGCGACGATCGCCCGGCGATCGATCGGTCGCAAGCGCTTCAGCGCCGCTTCGTAACGCCGCCGGTCGTCGTGGCCGATCACCACGTCGAGCGGCGACTCTTCGTCGTTCGCGACGTGCTCGTCGAGCCCGTCCACCAGCGGGTCCAACGGGGGTCGGCGCGAGGCCCGCCGGAACTGGTCGCGGATCCGGTTCAGGAGCGAGCGCCGCAGGTATCCAAGGAGTGCGCCATCGCGTTGCGGCTTGAAGGCATGGAGACGCCGCAAGGTGTGGAACATCGTCTCCTGGACGAGGTCGGCGGTGTCGGCCGCATCACGGGCCCAGGTCGGAACGCGGCGATGCGCCCACCGGTGGAGACGGGGGAAATAGCGCTCGAACAGCCGGTTCAGGGCTCCGGCATCGCCCTCGCGCGCCCGCTCCAGCAACTCCTGAGACGAAGTCACCGACGGGTCCGTTCGCGTCGGCTCGAGTCGGTCCAATCGCATGGTTCGCCGTTGCGGCGCCTCGTCGGCACTGGAAGGACGCCCAGCCTGCGAGGCAGTACACTTCGGAGCAACGAAAGAATAGCATGGACCCGGCGATATTCTTGACTCCGGGTTCTGCCCGGAAACGCGCGACGTTCCGGCGCTACCGTCCGGCTCGGTTTGGGGCGCCCCCAGTTTTCTTGGACACGGATTAAGGGAGAATCCGATGTCACCAGGAGGTGGGGGTATGGTTCGGTCGAGTCAGGTGAACGGAGCTGGGTCGGCGCCGCCGGAGGGAGCCCGGAGGGCGACCGGAGTCGGCGCCGACGCGGCGGCGATGGGGTCGGGGGCCTTGGCGCCGGGGCAACGGTGGAGCGCGAGCCGGAAACGGGACGTGGTGTTGCGGCTGCTGCGTGGCGAGTCGCTCGATGCGGTCTCGCGTGAAGTCGGCGTGGAGGTCTATCGGCTGGAGAGGTGGAAGGCCCGGGCGCTGGACGGTTTCGAGCTGAGTCTGAAGGAGCAGGCCGGTGAGCCGCTGGCCGTGGAGTTGGATGCGGCCAAGCGGCACATCGGGGAGCTGTCGATGGAGAACGAGCTGTTGCGGTCGCGTGCCCGCGCAGCGGAGCGTCGCCTCCCTTTGGCGACGCGGAGGTCGCGACGATGAGCCAAGCGACCTCCGCGATGACAGGGCGACGCTACGGTCTCGAGCGGGTGTGCCGAACGTGGGAGCGGTCACGCTCAGCGCTCTACGCCAGGCGGGCTCGCCTGCAGCGCCCAGCGCGGGCTGATGGCCCACGCCGCCGCGGGCCGACGCCCGCGCTGTCGGATGCGCAGCTGCTGGCGGCCATTCGCAGCGACCTGGCCCGCTCGCCGTTCCACGGTGAGGGCCATCGCAAGGTCCACGCGCGGCTGCGGATCCTCGACGGGGTCCGGGTCTCGCGGACGCGGGTGTTGCGCGTGATGCGCGCCCAGGGCCTGCTCTCGCCGCATCGCGGGCGGCAGGGTGAGCCGAAGAGGCACGACGGCACGATTGTCACCTCGGCGCCCGACGTCATGTGGGGTACCGACGGCGCGCGGGTGTTCACCGTCGACGACGGCTGGGTCTGGACCTTCGCGGCCGTCGACCACTGGAACGCCGAGTGCGTGGGCTGGCACGTGTGCAAGGTGGGGAACCGTTTCGCGGCCCTCGAGCCGGTCGCGCAAGGGCTCCGGCGACGCTGCGGCTCGGTCGAGGCCGACGCGGCCCGCGGGCTGGCGCTCCGAATGGACCACGGCAGCCAGTATCTGTCGGACCACTTCCTCAACCAGGTCCGCTACTGGGGCATCCGCCCCAGCTTCGGCTTGCTCCAAGAGCCGGAGACCAACGGCGTCGTCGAGCGCTGGAATCGCACGCTCAAGGAGCAAGCCGTCTATGGCCGGGTGTTTCGAAATCTCGCCGACGTGCGCGCCGCCGTCGCCAAGTTCGTCGAGCGCTACAACCGGTGCTGGCGCCTCGAGAAGCTGGCCTATCGCACGCCACTCGAGGCCCGCGAGGAGTACGAGCTGCGCCAAGCCGCGTAGCCCAAACTTGTGTCCAAGAAACCGGGTGCGGTACACGTCCGGCTCGGTTGGCCAGCTACGGACGAAAATGTCACCATTTGGTCGCAAGTTGAGTTAGTGCGGCATCAGACTGTGCAGGCGCGGCGGGCCTGCACACGGAGGTCGAATCGCATGGCCACGACAAAGGCTGACAACGCGGAGCGCGGCGGCGCCATGGACCGCTTCCTGAGCAGCGTCGAAGCGGTGGGCAACCGCCTGCCGGACCCGGCGATCCTGTTCCTGCTGCTGCTGCTGCTGACGTGGGTCGCGTCGGCGCTGCTGGCGCCGATCGCGTTCACGGAGACGCACCCGCGGACGGGCGAGCCGCTGCGCATCGCAAACCAGTTGACCGGCACCGCCCTGACCCACTTCATGGTCAACCTGGTGCCGACGTTCACCGGCTTCCCGCCCCTGGGGGTCGTGCTGGTGGCGCTGCTCGGCGTCGGCGTGGCGGAGAAGACCGGCTTCATCAGCGCCGGCCTCAAGCTCGTCCTGGGCGTGACGGCGCGCAGCCTGCTGACGCCCATGCTGCTGCTGGCGGCCATCATGAGCCACACGGCGGCCGACGCCGGCTACGTCCTGGTGATTCCGCTCGGCGGGGTGATCTTCTACGCCGCCGGCCGGCATCCGCTGGCGGGCATCTCGGCGGCCTTCGCCGGCGTCTCCGGCGGCTTCTCGGCCAACTTCATCCCGTCGGGGATCGACCCGCTGCTGCAGGGCTTCACGCAGTCCGCGGCGCAGATCCTCGACCCCGAACGGCTCGTCAACCCGTTGTCCAACCTGGCGTTCACCGCCGCGTCGTCGCTGCTCGTCATCGCTGTCGGCTGGTACCTGACCGACCGGGTGATCGAGCCGCGGCTGCGGGCGACCGCCGTCGACGGCGATCCCGACGCCATGCCGAAGATGGAGCCGCCGACGGATGACGATCGGCGCGGCTTCCGGGCCGGCGCGGCTGCGCTGGCGGCGGGGCTCCTCCTCCTGCTGCTGGCCGCGCTGCCGGCGGGTTCGCCGCTGCGCGCGGAGGACGGATCGCTGACCAGCGTCGGGGCGCCCATGATGGGCATGCTGGTGCCGCTCATCTTCGTCCTGTTCATCATTCCCGGCGTGGTGCACGGCTACGCCGCGGGCACGGTGAAGAGCCACCGCGACATCGTCGCCGGCATGACGGACGCGATGGGCACCATGGCCTACTACCTGGTCATGGTCTTCTTCGCGGCCCAGTTCATCGCCGCCTTCAACAGCTCGAACATCGGCCTGCTCATCGCGCTCAAGGGCGCGAACCTGCTGCGCGACCTGAGCCTGCCGCCGCAGGTGACCATCGTCGGCATCATCCTGCTCACGGCCTTGGTCAACATCTTCGTCGGCTCCGCCTCGGCCAAGTGGGCGCTGCTCTCCGCCATCTTCGTGCCGATGCTCATGGAGCTGGGGATCGCCCCCGAGCTGACGCAGGCCGCCTACCGCGTGGGCGACAGCGTGACCAACATCGTCACCCCGCTGATGCCGTACTTCCCCCTGGTCGTGGTGTTCGGCCAGCGCTACGTGAAGGCGACCGGCATCGGCACCGTGCTGTCGCTGATGCTGCCGTACGCGGCCGTGCTGCTGGTGACCTGGACGCTGTTCCTGGTCGGCTACTGGCTGCTCGGCCTGCCGCTCGGCCTGCAGGGCAGCTACGTCTACCCGTGACGTCGGCGGTGGGGACGCTCGAAGGCTTCCGGCGGGCCGCGCTCAGCGGCCCGCCATGCCGGTCAGCGTGAACTTCTGCACGCGGCGCCCGCGCTGGGCCTCGGCCGTATAGAGGTTGCCGTCGCTGTCGGTGGCCAGGTGGTGGAGCGCCTGGAACTCGCCGGGCGCCGCCCCGTTGCTGCCAAACGTGTCGAGCACCTCGAGCGTCGCGCGCTCGATGACGTGGATGTGCGAGTTGCCCTGGTCGGCCGCGTACATGTACCGCTGCTCCGCGTCGGGCGAGAACGCGAGGCCGGCCACCGTCGACGAGCTCTCGTCGCCGCGGTTGACGAAGCCCTGCGTCCGGTAGGTGCCGTCGGCGTCGAACACCTGCACGCGGCTGTTGCCGCGGTCGGCCACGTACACCAGCCCGTCGCCCGAGACCTCGATGCCGTGCACGATGCCGAACTGCGGCGGCCCCCCGCGGCCGTCCGGCTCGTCGCTCGTCTCGGACGGGTCGAGGGGCTGGTTGGCGAAGGCGCCCCACATACGCTTGTATTCACCGGTGTCCGCGTCGAACACGATCACGCGCCGGTTGCCGTAGCCGTCGGCGACGAAGACCTCGTTGGCGGCCGCGTGCACGAACGACTCCGCCGGCCGCCGCGGGTTGACCGTATCGTCGTTGCCGCTGCTCCGGGCGCGCCCGCCGATCTGCAGCAGCATTTCGCCCGCCGGCGCGAACTTCAGCAGCATGTCGTCCGATTCGGGC
Source organism: Vicinamibacterales bacterium (assembly GCA_965222265.1). GTDB lineage: Bacteria > Acidobacteriota > Vicinamibacteria > Vicinamibacterales > UBA8438 > JAAXGX01. The sequence continues at coordinate 533,311 of CBDCTP010000002.1, read as the reverse complement.
TGCGCGCTGTTGCCGCCGATCCAGACGTTGCCTTCCGGGTCGACATGGATGCCGTGCTCGTTGGCCGGCCAGTCGTAGCCGTCGCCCGCACCGCCCCAGGCGCGCACGAACGTCCCGTCCGGCTCGAACGCCAGCACCGGCGGCGCCGCGGTCCCCTGGTCCTCCCCCACCGTGCGGGGCCGGTGCAGCACCCAGATCCGGTCGTCGGGGCCCACGGTCACCGACGACACCTGCCCCAGAACCCAGTCGTTGGGGATGCTCGGCCACGACGGATCGACCTCGAACTGCGGCGCGCCGCCGTCCTGCGCCTCCGCCGCGGCCGGCGCGTACCCGAAGCCGGAGAGCGCACCGAGCGTGACGACGAGCCCGACTGCCCACAACCTGCTGGTCATTCCTGCGCGCATGTGCCTCCCCCTTGAAGTTCAGACTACCGACAGCGGACTCATGGGCGCATCGAGATCGAGCGGGTCGCCGCTGTTGGCAATCCGCTCGACGGGCACTCCGAGCTTGTCCAGCACGGTGACCAGGAGCGACGCCGCCGGCTCGTGCTCGTACTGCAGGTGACGCCCGCCCTTGAAGTGGAACCGGTCATGCGACCCGATCAGCATCATCGGAAGATTGTGCGAGTCATGGGTGTTGCCGTCCGCCATGCCGGCCCCGTACAGGAGCAGCGTGTGGTCCAGCAGCGACCCGTCGCCATCGGCTGTCCGACGCAGCTTCTCCAGGTACGACGCAAACAGCGAGGCGTGATACGCGTTCAGCTTCGCGAGCAGCGCGATCCTCGCCGGATCGTCCTGGTGATGCGACAGCGGATGGTGGGCCTCGGTGACACCGATCTGCGGGTACGTCCGCCCGCTGTACTCGCGGCCCAGCATGAACGTCACGACCCGTGTCAGATCGCACTGGTAGGCCAGCACCTGCAGGTCGCACATCAGCGCGCAGTAGTCCTCGTAGCTCGCTGGTATCCCGCCGGGCTGCTCCACCAGCGGCAGATCCATCGCGCTCTGCGCCTCGGCGTTCTGGATGCGCCGCTCCACGTCGCGCACGGCCGTCAGATACTCGTCGAGCCGGGTGCGGTCGCCGGAGCCGAGCTCGTGCTCCAGATCCGCGAGGGACTCCATCAGCGAGTCGAGAATGCTGCGGCTCCGCCGCAGGCGCATCCTGCGCTCGGCCGGGTCGGTGGTCCCGCTGTCGCCGAACAGCCGCTCGAACACCACGCGGGGGTTGTCCTCGGCCGGCGCCTGCGTCGTCGGACTCGTCCACGAAAGCGAGTTGATGAAGGCGCAGGTGGTGTTGTCGCACGTGCCGACGAGGTCGAGGCGATCGAGCGCGAGCTCGAGCGAGGCCAGCTGGGTGTGCCGGCCGAACTGCCGGGCCGCGATCTGATCGATCGACGTGCCGGCCTCGATCCCCTGGGCGGTCCGCTTCCCGACCACTCCGGTCAGAAACCTCGTCGCCGCGGTGGTATGGGTGCCGCCGCGGTTCTGCACGCCGTCCAGCCCCGAGAAGACGAGCATGCGATCCCTGAAGGGCGCCAGCGGCTGGAGGGTCGGCGAGAGGTCGAGCGCACCCTCGGCCGGCGGCGTCCAGGCGGGCATGATCATCCCGTTCGGGACGTAGACCACGCCGAGGCGCCGCACGGGTGCCGCCGGCGTCTTCGCGAACGCGGTGAGCGCCGGCACCATCGCGTCCAGCAGCGGCAGCGCCACCGCGGCGCCCATGCCGCGCAGGATGCTGCGCCGTGGCAACGCCGTTCTAGTGATCATCATGGTCGGGCTCTCCGCGTCGGTTGAACGTTTGAACAGGGGCCGGCATGACCGACAGCATCCTCAGTGGTTGGCTGCGTCGGCTGGCCGTGTCGGCAGCAGATCGATGGACGCGCGTCTCATCCGGAACGCCGGGCTCCTGACGATGCCGAGAATGATATCGGACAGGCGATAGTCGCCCGCCGCGGCTGCCCGCACGATGCCGCGCACCGTCGGGCGATCGTAGTACTCGAGCCGGCGACCCAGCGCATACGCCAGCAGCTTCTCGGTCATTGCGCCAACGAACTGCCGGTGCTGGCTCACCAGGAACGCGCGGAGTCCGGCCGGGCCTCGAAACTGCGTTCCGTCGGGCAGCACGGCCGAGCTGTCCACGGGCGTTCCGTCCTCGGTATCGCGCCAGCCGCCCACGGCATCGAAGTTCTCCAGCGCGAATCCCAGGGGATCCATCGGCGCGTGACAGGTGGCGCACGCGGGGTTCTCCCGGTGCCGTTCCAGCCGTTCGCGGACCGACGCGGGCCGGCCGCCTTCGCCACGGTCCGGGAGACCCGGCACGTCCGCCGGCGGTGACGGCGGCGGCGTGCCCAGGAGGCTCTCGAGGACCCAGCGGCCTCTCAGCACCGGAGATGTCCGATTCGGATACGACGTCACCGTCAGAAAGCTCCCCTGGCCGAGCAACCCGCCGCGCGGCTCGTCGTCGCGGAAATTAACGCGCCGGAAGTGGCTGCCGTACACGTTCGGGACGCCGTAGTGCCGCGCGAGTCTCTCGTTCATGAACGTGTGGTTCGCGCGGAGGAGGTCGACCAGGCTCCGGTCCTCCCGGAACGTGCTCTCGACGAACAACCTCGTCTCCCGCTCGAACGCCTCGCGCAGGTTCTCGTCGAAATCGGGAAAGGCGTTCGGATCGGGCGCCGCACTTGGCAAATTGCGCAACGTCAGCCACTGGCCCACGAAGTTGTCCACGAGAGCCTTCGAGCGGCCGTCGGCCAACATCCGCCGCACCTGCCGATCGAGCCTCTCGCGATCACTGAGCTCTCCGCGAGCCGCCAAACCGAGCAGCTCGGCGTCGGGAATGCTGCTCCACAGGAAGAACGACAAACGCGATGCGAGCTCGATATCGCTGACGGCATACACGGTTCCCGGGGCGAGGCCTGCCGGCTCCCTTTCGATGCGGAGCAGGAACTTCGGGTCGGCCAGGAGCCGCTCCAGCGCGAACTGGACACCGTCATCGAACGTGCCCTCGCGGCGGCCTTCCCGGTAGAAGCGCAGGAGCGTCCGCACCTCGCGCCCGGTCGCGGGCCGGCGATACGCCTCGCCGGCGAGGGCCGTGAGGATCCGCTCCGCGCAAGGTTGCTCGTCGCGCGGCTCCGTCGGTCGGCAGGCGAAGATCTTGCGACGGCTCGGGGTATCGCCCGGGCCCGACACGCCGTACGGGCCACGGATGGCGACGGTGTGAACCCACGGGTTGCTTTCGGGCGACTCGTCACGCTCGGGGTATGCCGGCGGGTGGGGAACCCCATCCTCGACCTCGGTCGGACGGCCCAGGAATGAAACGGTCACGAGACGCGAGCCGGCCTTCGCCGGGAACCGCACCTCGAGGCCGGCGTCGGCGTTCCGCGCGTACTGCTCCCACGCCGGGTTCCCGAAAATGTCTCCGACGAATCCGGCCGGCGGGGCCCCGCCGGTCTCCTCACCGCCGACAACCGAGGAAAGAATCCGTTCGCCATCCACCCGGATCTCGACCTCGTGCGGCGAACCGAGCCCGATGATCACGTCGAACAACTGGCGGTACAGCCGGACATCGATGACGTACTCGCCGTCGACCGGAAAGCGATGTCGAATGGCGGCGCCTCCCCGCGACCCGAACGGCAGGTCCTCGCCCAGATAGTCGTCCTGCTCCAGCCAGACCCGGTATTCCTCGGTGGCCGGGGCGCCTGGCGGAAGTCCGACCGCAAGCCGGCTCAGCCTCCGCGCCGCTGACAGATACCGGTCCAGCAGGGTCGGCGAAACCGACAGCATGCTGGCGATGTTGTCGAAGCCGTGTTCGTCCGCGCTGTCGGCCGGCAGCAGCGACGTGACGTCGATGTCCAGCGCCAGCAGATCGCGAATCGCGTTCCGGTATTCGGCGCGATTGAGCCGGTGGACGCTGTCCGTCCGGCCGGGGTTGGGGTCCAGCGCGGCGGCGCCGTCCAGCTCCGTTTCGAGCCACGCGAGGACGTTCTCCACGACCGTCGTGTCGGGCCGCGGCCGGCCCGGTGGCGGCATCGCGCCGCTCCGCAGCTTGCGGATGACCTTCTCCCAGACCTCCGCACCCTCGGCGACGTGGACCGCATCCATCGCCTCCAACGACAGGCCGGCCGTCCGCAGCCTGTCGCTGTGGCAACCGACGCAGTATCGGTTCAGTACGGGACGCAACGGAGAGGGCCCGGCCGGCGAGACCTGCGGCCGTGGGGACGACGTCTGGCTGGCCGACAGCGGGGACAGAAGAACGAACCACGCCGCCAGCATCAGCCCGCCAACGGAGCCCCAGCGCGACATCTCTTCGCCTCCCAGCAACTCGCCAGTCCGGATGATAGCATCGCGACCCGGCGAGGCTCAGCCTTTCTCGAGCCTCGTTCCACCGCAGCGCGACGCCCCCCGGTCCCACTCGGCGACCGTGGTAGACTCGGCAGACTGCCGGGTTTCTCGGTCGCACAGGCGTCGAGTCGCCGTACAGATTGAGGGTACGAAACATGCGCATCTCGACGAGACGACTCCGGGGGCGGTCGATCGGACTGCTGGTGCTCATCGCGACACTCGGAGCGAGCACCGCCGATGCCCAGTTGATTCAAGCGGTCAAGAACGGCGATGCAACCTCGGTGCGCGCGCTCCTGGCGCGCGACGCCGACGTGAATGCGCGGCAGGGCGACGGCGCCACCGCCCTCCACTGGGCTACCCACCTGAATGACCTCGAGACGGCGGATCTGCTGATCCGAGCCGGCGCGGCCCTGGACGCGACGAACGATCTCGGCGTCACACCGCTCTGGGTCGCGGCAACAGGCGGCAGCGCGGCCATGGTCGCGAGATTGCTGACGGCGCGCGGCGACCCGAACATCGCGCCGGACACCGGCGGCACACCGCTCATGATCGCGGCCCGCCAGGGCAACGCCGCAGCGGTACGGTCGCTGCTTGCCCACGGCGCCGATGTGAACACGAAGGAAGGCGCACAGGGGCAGACCGCGCTCATGTGGGCTGTTGCGCGGCGGCACCCGGAGGTGGTGCGGATCCTGCTGGAAGCCGGAGCGGATCTGCACGCCCGGACGAAGTCGTCACGGCGGCATGTCCTGTTGTGCTGCCAGAAGAGTCTCGGCAAGACCGAGGGTGCCGTGTGGGTCGAGCAAGGTGGCCTCACACCGCTGCTGTTTGCCGCGCGGCACGGCGACGCGGCCTCGGCCGAGCTCCTGGTGGCCGCCGGCGCGCCGATCGACGACACGGCCGCGGCCGGCACCACCCCGCTGGTCGTGGCGGCCCAGCACGGTATGAACGAGGTCGCCGCAGTGCTGCTGGAGAGCGGCGCGAACCCGGACGCCGCCGGCGCCGGACAGGCAGCCCTGCATTGGGCCGCGCTGCGTGGCGATCGCGAGCTGGTAGCGACGCTCCTGGCCCACGGCGCCGATGCGAACGTGCGGCTCGCGCGGGGCTCGCTGCGCAAGCGCGACCAGCGTGCGTTCGCCTTCGACAAGTTCCTGACCGGCGCGACGCCGTTCGTGGTGGCCGCCCGGCGATCCGATGTCGAGAGCATGCGTCTCCTGGAGGCCGGCGGCGCCGATACGTCGCTGCCGCTCGAGGACGGCCGGACGGCGGCCATGGTGGCGGCCGGCGGGAGAACCACCGGGCTTCTTCGATTGAGGCTCGCGGAAGAGCAGATCCTGGGAACGGTGAGGTCAGCGCTCGATCTCGGCGTGGATGCGAACGCCGTCAGTCTGTCCGGCGACACCGCCCTGCATGTAGCGGCGGACAGCAGGTTCGACAGCGTCATTCGGCTCCTCGCCGAGCGTGGCGCGTTCGTGAATGCACGGAATCGGATGGGACAGACGCCGCTGGCCGTTGCGCTCGCACCGCCCGCGGCCCCCGACGGATCAGCCATCGGCGGCGCCGCCCTCGGGCGCTATCGCGAGGCCTACGCGGCCTGGGTGGCCAGCCGGGGACAAACGCCTACGGCGAACCTGCTGCGCTCGCTGGGCGGGACGGAATAGTGCTACGGATTCCCATTCCGTTCGGGTAGCGCGAACGCCCTCGCCTTCGCCGACAGCCCGGGAAACTCCTCGAGGCGCGAATCGATGATCCCCGTGTACGGATCCAAGCTTGTGGGGCACCGGCGCCGCGGCGAGTAGCGCGAGCTGGCCTTCAGGACACCGAAATACTGGCCGCAGGGCAGCCACCGAACAGTCGCCGAGCACCAACATAGCGGAACAAGCGTGGCCGAATCCACGCGGGGCTGCACGGTGACGGTTTCCCGGCTACGATAGAGGTTCCGTCATGAGGTCCATGTGTCCGACGTGTCGATCTGCCACTACCGCCTGAGCCGCGTCGAGTACGACCGTGCCGTAGAAGCGGGCGTGTTCGAGGCGGACGCCAAGCTGGAACTCATCGACGGAGATCTGCACGCCATGACACCGGAGGGAAGCCGCCACTCGCTCGGCATAGACCTCGCGGCCGACCGCCTGCGGGAGGTGTTCGGTCCCGGGTTCTACCTACGGATACAGCACCCGCTCGCAACCGACGACTACTCGGAGCCCGAACCGGACGTGGCCGTTGTGACCGGCCCGATGCGCGACTACCGGGACGCTCATCCAACGTCCGCGGTGCTGGTCGTCGAGGTGTCGAACGAGTCGCTGCACCACGACCGGACCGTCAAGCAGCGCCTGTACGCGGGGTGCGGGATTCCCGAGTACTGGATCCTCGCCCTCCCCGATGCCCGTCTCGAGGTCTACCGCGATCCGGCTGAAGACGGCTATCGCAGCGTCACCGAGCATGGAGCCGGCGACAGCGTCGCGCCACTCGCTCGCCCCGACGCACAGATCGTCGTCGACGATCTGCTTCCCTGACTTCGAAAGGTAGGGCAGCTCGCGGCCGTGCCCGGTGTCTCCTCTCGGCACAGGAATCTGGCCCGACGCGAGAACACGCGCACGCTGGCCCAGTGGCCACGGGAACTACGGATCCACGTGTACCTCGGCGAGCGCGATCCCCCGCTCGCCGGCGACCGCGTACAGGAAGTAGATGCGGCCGTCCTCCTCGAAGATCGCCGGGTCGCGCAACTGGTTGACCGGGACGTTGATGGCACCGCCGCGGGACGGCTCCACCGGCAGGTCCGCGCCCTCCCAGGGCCGCTCCGGGCGCAGCACCTCCACCCGCCCGGTCGCCTTCCAGTCCCGCCAGTCGCCCGAGAGGTCGATGCTCGCCAGCCAGACCCGCTCGGGTGCGTCGCCGCGCTCGGTCCAGAACACGAACAGCCGGTCGCCGCGCTTCAGCAGGGCCGAATGCCGCATGTTGGGGTTGAACAGGCTCGGCCCTTCCTCGAAGCCGGTCAGACCGTCGCGCGAGCGGTACATCACGCCCGGCATGGCCAGCGCGTACCAGTAGCCGTCGTGCCGCAACGCCCGGAAGTACGGCCGGCCCAGGATTTCCGGGCGCCCCTCGAAGTGCAGTCCGTCCTTCGAGACCGCGGCACGGGTCACCTGCGGCCCGCGTTCCCACCCGTGGACGTACATCACGATCTCCTGCCGCTCGTCGACGACGTGCACGTCGGGCGACGCGACGTGGGCGTACGCCCCCGCCGGGTTCGGCGAGTCGGCGCCGCACGGCGGGCAGGTGGTGGGAAAGTGCGACTGCTCGATCTGCAGCGTCCCCGGCTCGTGCATCGTCCATGGCCCGGCCAGATCGTCCGCGTAGGCGAGGCGGATGTAGAGGCCGCGGTGATCGGCGAAGTAGAGGTAGTAGCGGCCGAGAGGATTGACCACCCAATCCGGCACCCGGATGAGCGACGGCCCGGCGATGTTGCTTCCCATCCGTGCGTCCAGGTCGGGGGTGATGATGGGGCCGTCGAGCAAGCGCTCGATGCGGATGGTCTGCGCGGCGGCCGGGGGCGACGGTCCCTGTCCCGCCGCGGCCCCCGGTGCGATTATCGCCGCGGCCGCGCTGAGCGCGGCCGCCTTCAGGAAGCCGCGCCGGCTGCGCGCGGTTTCGGTTCGTGTTTCCTCGCCTGGCATCGGGTCCTCCTCCCAAGCACTCGAAGATTCAGCGGCGGAATATGCCGCGTTGGGAGCTGGAACGGGCGGACCTGGCACGGGAGGACTCGGAACAGGCATCGCAAGTTCACCCCCCGTAAAAGCGGTGCGTTGTCGGCCCTCTACGGACTACTACGGACTACTACGGACTACTACGGACTACTACGGACTACTACGGAACGCTATCACGCGCTGGTAGCGCGAACACGTACATCGCGTTGGACCGGCCGCCCCCGACCGGCGCCGCCAGGTACTGCCGGCCACCCACGGCGTAGGTGATCGGGAAGCCCTGCACCGAGCCGGGCAGGCGCGTCCGGAACAGCACCTCGCCCGTCTCGACGTCGTGGATGAACAGGTTGCGGCTCGTGTCGGCACTGACGACGAGGCCGCCCGCGGTGGTCAGGGCCGCCGCGCCCGGACGCGTCGCCGTCGAGTGCCGCCAGCGGATCGCGCCGGTGTCGATGTCCATCGCGATGAGATGGCCGGCATGCTCGCCGCTGTCCGGGTGCACCCGGCTCCCCCGCGAGAACCAGCCGCGGTCGGCGTAGTAGTCGTTGCCCTCGACCTGCTCCAGCTCGGTGAACATGCCCCGCACGCAGGTGGGATGGATGGGGATGTACAGCGCCTGCGTCCCCGGGTGGTACGCGCTCGCGCGCCAGTTGCGGACGCCGCCGAAGTCGGGACAGAAGTCGAGCTCGACGCCGGCTACCGGGATCATCTCCGGCCGATAGGTCACCGCGCCGGTCTGCGGGTCGACGTCCAGAACGTTCTGGTAGCCGAGATCGTGGGCCGCGACGAACGCGCCGGTCGCCCGGTCGAGCTCCCACAGGATGCCGTGCTTGCCCATCTTGAACAGCGACCTGCGCCCGCGGTGGTCGATGAGCACGCTCTCGAAGACGTCGTCGAGGTCGTGCGTCTCCCCCGGCACGAACTGGAAGTACCACTCGAGCGCGCCCGTCGCGGGATCGAGGGCCAGCACGCTGTTCGTGTACAGGGCGTCGCCGTCGGTCTTGCGCGAGATGCGGGCCCACGGCTTCGCCTGCGACGTCGACCAGAAGGTCAGGTTCGTCTCCGGATCGTAGCTGCCCGGAATCCACGAGTCGGCGCCGGCGCGGAACGTCAGCGGCAGGTCACCCCAGGTGTCGCCGCCCGGCTCGCCGGGGCGCGCGATGGTCGACGTGCGCCACACTTGCTCCCCGGTCTCCGGATCGTGGGCGGAGATGAAGCAAACGTCGTTCTTGTAGTTCTGGCAGCCGGTCATGCCGGAGACGACGTTCCCGTTCACGACGATCGGCCCGCTGGTGTAGCGGTAGCCCAGCCGGTAGTCGGCGACGGTGTGATCCCAGACGACCTCGCCGGTGGCCGCGTCGAGGGCCACGATGTGGGCGTCGGAAGTGTTGACGAAGATCTTGTCGCCGTAGATCGCAACCGACCGGGTCCGCATCCCGCCCCCGACCGAATCGAGATACTCGCTCTCAGCCACCAGCCGCCGGCGGTACTCCCAGAGGCGATCCCCGGTCGCGGCGTCGAACGCCTGCACGACGCTGCGGGGGCTGGGAACGAACATCACCCCGTCGTGCACCAGCGGCGCCGCCTGGCTGAGCCCGAGGCCGAGCAGCCCGCCCCAGACGAGCTGCAACTGGTCGACGTTCTCGCGGTCGATCTGGTCCAGCGGGCTGTAGCCCCAGCCGTCGAGCGTGCGCCGCCAGTTCAGCCAGTGCGCCGGGTCGGGGTTCTGGAGCATCGCGTCCGTGACCGGCGCGAGGTCGCGCGTCTGGGCGCCGGCCGTGGCGCAGCCGAGAAATACGAGGAGCGCCGCTCCCGCGGCGCGGGCGATCCGTTTCGCCGACCGACTCCGAACCGGTCCGTCCATTGCGATCATCGGCTGCCTCCCCGTTGTGCATACCCCACCATCAATCAGACGGGGCTGCACCCCGAACCCCCGGCGTCCGCTCGCGGGGACCCCTGCGCCCCGCGCCGCTCCCGCCGAGGCGCGCGGTGCGCGCCTTGCGGAGTCTGCACCGTTCTACGGCGCAGACTCCTAGCCGGCCGGCTCGATCCTCAGCACGGCCCCCGCCTCGTGATCCGTCGTCACGTACAGCAGGCCGTCCGGTCCCTGCTTCACGTCGCGGATGCGCTGGTTGAGCTCGACCATCAGCTCCTGGTGGCGTATCGGCAGTCCCCGGTTGTTGAAGATGACGCGATGGAGCTGCGTGGTGGCCATCCCGCCGACGAACAGGCTCCCCCTCCAGAACGGGAAGCGGTCGCCCGTATAGATGGCCATGCCGCCTGGAGAGACGACGGGGTACCAGTAGAGGAGCGGCTGCTCCATGCCGGGGGCGCAGGGGTCTGCCAGCTCCGGCCCCGTCCCGCCCGTGCCCGCCGTCTCCTCACCCGTGTAGGCGCGGCCGTACGAGACGACGGGCCAGCCGTAGTTGCCGCCCGGCCTGACGATGTTGACCTCGTCCCCGCCCTGCGGACCGTGCTCGACCTCCCAGAGCTCACCGGTCTCGGGGTGAATGAGCATCCCCAGCGGATCGCGGAACCCCATGGCGAAGATCTCCGGCCGATAGCCCGGCTCGTCCACGAAGGGGTTGTCCGACGGCGCGGTCCCGTCGTCGTTGAGGCGCAGGATCTTGCCGGCGTGGCTGGCGGGATCCTGGGCCTGCTCGGCCGTGCCGACGCGGTTGCCCCCACCGTGCGCCTCGTCGCGCAGCGGCATGCCGATAGACATGAAGATCTTGTCGTCGGGGGCGAAGATCAGCCGCGCGACGCTGAAACCGCTGGCCCGCGCGTCCGACACGAAGATGTCCTCGACATCGGTCAGGGTGTGGCCGCCGTCGTAGCGGCCGCGCCCGAGCACCTGCGTGCCCGACAGCCCCTGGGCACCGCTGGCGTCAGGCGGCACCTCATCGTCGGCGTCCGGCTTCAGGTACGTGAAGTAGACCAGCTGGTTCTCGGTGAACCGGGGATGCACCGCCACGTCCCACAGGCCCCACCGGCCGCCGTAGCCCGTGTGCACCTCCGGCATGCCCTCGATCGGCTGCGGGTCGAGCACGCCGTCGCGGATGACGCGCAGGCCGCCGGAGCGCTCGGCGACCAGGATGTCGCCGTTCGGCAGGAAGTCCAGGGCCGACGGGCGGAAGAGCCCCTTGATCGGTACGACGCGGAAACGCTGGTCGCCGAAGCCGGAGATCTGCGGCTCGTCGGGCAGCGTGTCGGGACCGACTCCCCGTCGTCCCTGCTGCGCGTTGCTGATGGCGATGAACAGGCACATCGTGAGGACGACGAAGCCCAGCGAAAACCGTCTCGGCGAGCATGCGGATGTCATGGTGATCCTCCGGCTGACGTAGTCGTTGCGGTCCATCGGCAGGCTGACGGTGACCGGGCGGCTGAAGGTAGTCGGGTCTGCCGCGCTCCGATCGAGCGTCCGGAACGAGACGGCGCAGGAGGCCGGCCGGCTGCAGAGCCGCTCCCGGCCTCCCGAGCCGTTGTCCCTACATGCTGGGACTGAGCATGAGGTCGTCGATGTGCATGTTGAGGAGGTGCGTGACCCGCAGGCCGGTGACGCCGTCGGTGTCGACGTCCGAGCGCGGCTGCGACGACACCTCGGTGCCGTTCACCAGGAAGCGCACCGTGTCCCCGGCAGCCTCCACCGAGAGCGTGTTGGTCGACGAGCCCTGCTCGTTGAGATCGTTGACGGCGTCGTGGGCGGTCCAGTCGACCAGCGTCGGCAGGTCCTCGCCCAGCCGCTTCTTGACGAGGAACTCGCCGCCCTGGCGCAGCATGAAGTAGGTGTACTGCTGGCCGTCGGCCGCCAGATCGGAGCCGCCCAGGAAGAGACCGTAGGCGTTCGCGTGCCCCGAGCGCTCCACCTGCGTGAAGCTGGCGCTGATCGTGAAGTCGCCCTTGGCCATGCTGTCCGGCTGCCAGAAGATGGCGAAGCCGGCGCCGGTCGTCGTCACGTGGACGCCGCTGCCCATCGTGTCGAAGCTCAGCACGTCGTTGACCTCCCCGCCGAAGTCGAGCCGGTGCTCCCAGCCCTCGGCCTGCACGCCCTGGGCGCCGGCGACGGCCGGAACCACGACGAGCGCCACCGCTGCCAAAGCCGCGATTACATTGCTGCGCATGTCTCCTCCTTGGATTCGCTTTCGAGATCGCGCCGTTCTGCGGCGCCGACTCCTAGCATGGATCGAACCGACGTATCGGATCAACGTGGCCGCGGCCTCCCCCCGACACGCGACCGCGCCCCATCGGAACGTCTTCCTCGGCGTTACAATGCGGCCCCATGGCGGGTCCGCAGATTCGCATCGGCACCAGCGGGTGGCACTACCCCGCCGGGGCCGGCGCCTGGGACGGCATCTTCTATCCGCCGCGGGGCCGCCGGCACCGCCCGGCGGGATTCGACGAGCTGGAGTACTACGCGCGGCACTTCGACACGGTCGAGGTGAACTCGACCTTCTACGGCGTGCCGCGCCGCGCGGTCACGGACGCCTGGGCCAGCCGGACGCCGGCGGACTTCGCGTTCTCGGTCAAGCTGTACCAGCAGTTCACCCACCCGCGGATGTTCGCCGCGTCCACCGGCGGGGACGCCGCGCCGGCCGACCGCGGCGACGTCGACCGCTTTCGCGAGGCCATCGCGCCCATCCACGAAGCGGGCAAGCTGGGCGCCCTGCTCGCCCAGTTCCCGGCCAGCTTCCGGAACGACGGCGCCGCGCGCGACCATCTGGCCTGGCTGATGGAGGCGCTGGCGGACTGCCCGGTAGCGGTCGAGCTGCGCCACCGCAGCTGGAGCGACGACGTCGCCGGCACGCTGCGGCTGCTCAACGGGATGGGGGCCGCGTGGGTGCAGATCGACGAGCCGAAGTTCCGGCTCTCGATCGCCCAGAACTTCCTGCCGAACGTCGAGAGCTTCTACTACATGCGGCTCCACGGCCGGAACGCGCGCAAATGGTGGCGGCACGACCGGGCCGAGGAGCGCTACGACTACCACTACTCCGCCGCGGAGCTGCGGCCGTTCCGCGACACGGCCGACGCCGCGTCCCGTCTCGTCAAGCGCCTTTACCTGTACATGAACAACCACTTCGCCGCGCAGGCGGTGGCCAACGCCGCCACGTTGAAGGAGCAGCTCGGCCTCGCCGTAGCCGGCACGTACCGTGAGGAGATGGTCAAGCGCTATCCCGAGCTGGCAGGGATCGTCGCGATGGACGCCCCCGCGGCGCCGCCGCTGCTGGCGGCGGCCGCCCGGCGTTGACTGCCGGCGCCCGGTCATCTAATGTGCTCGCGTGCGCCTCGTGCGCCGGTCTTCGCTCAGCGCTGCGCTGCAAGGGGGTTGCAGACGAATGCATTCCATCCCTCGCTCGACGGTCACCTTCAGACGACTCGGCTGGCTGAGCGCGCTGGCGTTGGCCCTGGCGTGCTCGACCTGGAGCCTGCTGGCCCAGAATTCGCCCCCTGAGCCTCTGCCGGAGACCGTTCAGTTCAACCGCGACATCCGCCCGATCCTGTCAGACAAGTGCTATCGATGCCACGGTCCCGACTCCGGCACGCGGCGGGCGGGCTTGCGCCTGGACGAAGCGGAGGCCGTTCTGAAGGAGGCGGTCCGCAGCGCGCCGGCGGACGGCGCCCTGCAGGTGATCGCGCCCGGCGACCCCGACCGCAGCGCCTTGCTGCACCGCATTACCGCGACCGATCCCGGCCGGCGCATGCCGTACGGCGAGGAGCCGCTGGCATCGGGCGAGGTGGCGCTGATCGCGCGCTGGATCGAGCAGGGCGCGCAATACGAGCCGCACTGGGCCTTCATCGCGCCGGTGCGGCCGGAGCCGCCCGCGGTGCGCAGCGCGGCCTGGCCGCGGAACCCCATCGACGCGTTCACCCTCCACGGCCTGGAGCGCGAGGGCCTGCGGCCGTCACCCGAGGCCGATCGTCCCACGCTGCTGCGGCGGGTGACGCTCGATCTGACCGGCCTGCCGCCCACCCCCGAGGAGGTGGCGGCGTTCGCGGCCGACGAGTCCCCGGACGCCTACGAGCGGGCCGTCGATAGCCTGCTGGCCTCGCCCCGCTACGGCGAGCGGATGGCGGCGTCCTGGCTGGCGGCGGCGCGCTTCGCCGACTCGTCCGGCTACTTCGCGGACCAGCGGCGCGACATGTCGCGCTGGCGCGACTGGGTCATCGACGCCTTCAACCGCAACCTCACCTTCGACCGGTTCACGATCGAGCAGCTCGCCGGCGATCTGCTGCCGAACGCGACGCTGGACCAGAAGATCGCCAGCGGGTTCAACCGCAACCACCGCATGAACTCCGAGATGGGCATCATCGAGGAGGAGTTCTTCGTCGAGAGCGTGGTCGATCGCGTCGCCACGACCGGCACCGTGTGGCTGGGCCTGACGGTGGGCTGCGCACGCTGCCACGACCACAAGTTCGATCCCGTCACGCAGGAGGAGTTCTACCAGCTCTTCGCGTACTTCAACAGCATCGCCGAGTCGGGCATCGGGCAGAAGACCGGCAACACGCCGCCGCTCGTCCACGCGCCGACCCCGGCGCAGCAGGCGGAGCTGGATGCCATCGAGGAGCGGATCGCGGCCGCCGAGGCCCGGCTCGCCGAGTTCCGGCCGCAGATCGAGAAGGCGCAGCGGCTGTGGGAGCAGTCGATCGGCGACTCCGAGCCCATCGTCGGGGTGCCGGAGGCCGGCCTGACGGCCCACTTCCCCCTGTCGTCCCCGCGCGAGCGGCGCTTCGACGGCCGGCGGTTCGTGGACGGCGGCTCCGCGGGCCGGCGCGGGCCGAAGCTGCTCGACGCCTACCTGCAGGACCCCGACCCCAACGCCTTCGCCGGCGTCTACGGCGGCGGCCAGGCGCTGACGCTGGCGGCCTGGATCGAGCCGGAGGCGCTCAGCGGGCCGATCATCACGCGCACGCTGCTCGACACGCCGCGCGGGCAGGGCTTCAGCCTGCTGCTCGTGGACGGCAGGCTGCAGCTCAACCTGGTGGGCGGCAACACCGGGCTCTGGATGGACAACGACTCCGGGCACGTCGAGACGATCGATGCGATCACGCCGAACGCCCGCCACCACGTGGCGGCGAGCTACGACGGCTCGCGGCAGATCCAGGGCGTCGCCATCTACGTGGACGGCGAACCTCAGGAGCTGAAGGTCCTGTTCAACGGGCTGGGGCCGCAGGATCCGACCGAGCATCCCCTCCGCGTCGGCGCGGGCGGCGGATCAGAGCGCTTCCGCGGGTCGATCTGGGACGTCCGCGTATACGACCGCGCGCTGGCGCCGGAACGGATCGCCGCGCTGGCGGAGCCGGCCTCCCTGACCGAGATCGCGGCCATGCCGCCCGCGCGGCGGACCGCGGCGCAGGCCCGCAAGATCGACTCGTACTTCCTCGCGCACCAGGCGGACGCGCGGATCGACGCGGCCCGGATCGAAGCTCGCCGGCGCGAACGGCCCAGCGTGTCGCCGCCCCGCTATCCCAAGCCGGACGTGACGGTCGGCACGGTCCTGGCGGAGCTCGAGGCCGCGCGGCAGCAGAAGGCCGAGTTCCTGAACACGGTGCCGACGGTGATGGTGATGGAGGAGCTGCCGCGACCGCGCGACGCCCATCTCCTGCTGCGCGGCAACTACGATCGGCCGGGCAGGAGGGTCGAGCGCGGCACCCCGGCCTGGCTCCCGCCGCTGCCGGCCGGCGCCCCGAACAACCGCCTGGGCCTGGCCCTGTGGCTGGTCGATCCGTCGCACCCGCTGACGGCGCGCGTCGCGGTCAACCGTTTCTGGGAGATGAACTTCGGGACCGGCCTCGTGAAGAGCGCGGACAACTTCGGCTCGCAGGGCGATCTGCCCTCGCATCCGGCGTTGCTGGACTGGCTCGCCACCGAGTTCGTGCGCAGCGGCTGGGACGTGAAGGCGATGCACAGGCTCATCGTCACCAGCGCCACCTACCGGCAGTCGTCCGCCGTCACGCCGGAGCTGCGTCAGGCGGATACCGACAACCGGCTGCTGGCGCGCGGGCCGCGCCACCGCCTGCCGGCCGAGATGCTGCGCGACCAGCTCCTGGCCGTCTCGGGCCTGCTGGTGGACAGGATCGGCGGGCCGTCGGTGAAACCCTACCAGCCGGCCGGGCTGTGGGCGGGCAGTCTCGCCCGCTACGAGCAGGATCACGGGGAGGACCTCTATCGGCGGAGCCTCTACACGTACGTGCGGCGTACGGTTCCCCCGCCGTCCATGTCGCTGTTCGACGTCGCCGACCGGGACAACCCGTCGGTCAGCACGAGCCCTACCAACACCCCGCTGCAGGCGCTCAACCTGATGAACGACGTGACCGCCCTCGAGGCGGCCCGAATGCTGGCCGAGCGGATGCTGACGGAAGGGGGCGCGACGCGGGCGGAGCGGCTGGCCTTCGCCTTCCGCCGGGCCACGGCGAGAGAGCCGTCCGAGCCCGAGCTCGGGGTGCTCCTCAACAGCCTCGAGAACTTCGACGAGCGCTACCGGCGGGACCGCGAGGCGGCGATCAGCCTCGTGAGTCACGGCGAGCACCCGCGGAACGAGAATCTCGACGTGGCCGAACTGGCGGCCCACGCGGCCGTGGCCAGCCTGATTCTCAACCTCGACGAGGTCATCACGAAGCACTAGCAAATGGTGGATGACGGTATGGCGGATCCCAGACACGACTACGCACGGATCATGTCCCGGCGCTCGTTCTTCCGCGCCAGCGGGACGGGCCTCGGCTTCGCCGCGCTGGCGACGCTGCTGCGCGCGGACCTCGCGGCGGCGCCGGCCGGCTCGGAGGCGTTCGGCGGCCTGCCGGACCTGCCGCACTTCGCCCCCAAGGCGAAGCGCGTCATCTACATGTGCATGTCCGGAGCGCCGTCGCATCTGGATCTGTTCGACTACAAGCCCCACCTGCAGGACATGGCCGGCGAGGAGCTGCCGGATTCGGTGCGCGAGGGGCTCCAGCTCACCACCATGACGGCGTCGCAGAACACGCTGCCCATCATCCCGACGGTCTTCGAGTTCGCGCAGCACGGCCAGTCAGGCGCCTGGCTCAGCGAGCTGCTGCCGCATACCGCGCAGGTGGCCGACGACCTGTGCTTCGTCAAGTCGCTGTGGAACAACCAGCTCAACCACGATCCCGCGCAGACGTACCTGTTCACGGGATTCCAGCTGTCCGGCCGGCCCACGATCGGGGCCTGGGTGTCGTATGCGCTGGGCACCGAGAACCAGAACCTGCCCGCCTACGTGGCCATGCCCACGACCGGCTCGAGCGGCGGCGGCGGGCCGTTCCTGTCGCGCTACTGGGGCAGCGGCTTTCTGCCCCCGCGCTACAGCGGCGTCAAGTTCGGCGGCGGCCCGGACCCGGTGCTGTACCTGTCGAATCCGGAGGGCTTCGACGCCGCGGACCGGCGCCGCTTCCTGGACGATCTGGCGGCGCTCAACGAGATCCGGCTGCAGGAGACCGGCGACCCGGAGATCGCCGCGCGCATCGAGCAGTACGAGATGGCGGCGCGCATGCAGCTCTCCGTGCCCGAGCTGACCGACCTGTCCACCGAGCCGGACAGCACGTTCGAGCTGTACGGGCCCCAGGCCCGCGAGCGCGGCACCTTCACGGCCAACTGCCTGCTGGCCCGCCGGCTGGTCGAGCGGGGCGTCCGCTACATCATGCTGTCGCATACCGGCTGGGACCACCACAACCACCTCCCCGTCCAGCTCCCGCGGCAGTGCCGGGAGGTCGATCAGGGGTCGGCCGCGCTGGTGCAGGACCTCAAGCAGCGGGGCCTGCTGGACGAGACGCTGGTGGTATGGGGCGGCGAGTTCGGGCGCACGGTGTACGGCCAGTTCACCACCGCCGACGACACGCGGGCGACCGCCCCCAGCTACGGGCGCGACCACAACCCCCGCTGCTACACGATCTGGATGGCCGGCGGGGGCATCAGGCCCGGCATCACGTACGGCGAGACCGACGACTTCAGCGCCAGCATCGTGCGCGACCCGGTGAGCATCCACGACCTGCAGGCGACCATCCTGCACTGCGTGGGCATCGACCACACGCGGCTCACCCACCGCTACCAGGGCCGCGACTTCCGCCTGACCGACGTGGCGGGCAACGTGGTGAAAGGCATCCTGGCGTAGGCTGCTTCCATCAGACGGGGCTTTGCCCCGCACCCCCGGCGTCCGCTGGCGGGGACCCCTGCGCCCCGCGCCGCTCCCGCAAGGCGCGCTGTGCGCGCCTTGCGGCGTCTGTACCGTTGTACGGCGCAGACTCCTACGGCACGGTCAGCTCGACGAGCCGGTGGGCCAGGGGGGCCCGGTCGAGGTCGCGGCACGCCGCGACGAGCTGCTCGAAGCGGGCCGCCGGGATGGGAATGCCCGGGACGACGCCGCGAATGCGCCGCGCTTGCTCCTCGAAGTCCCAGATGAACTCGCGCCCGGTGCCCTGCTTCGTGTAGCTCCGTCCGTCCCTGGTGAAGATGGTGATGCGGGGACCGAAGAGCGTCATCTCGTGCGACGGGATGATCGTGACCCGCTGCATGAGCTCGAGCACCGCGGGTGGGTCCGGCTCGCCCGGCAGGAGCGGGAGGCCCCGCCTGACCACCCCGTACGCCGTGTAGTACCTGGTCCTGCCCGGCGCGGCCGTCGCCGTGTCTTCCCGGCGGGTCGTAAAGGCCGGGCTCGGGTACTGCGTCTCCAGCCAGTTCACCACCGCCTCGACGCGCTCGACGTCCTCGTAGCGGATGCCGTGCTCCGCGCACAGCTGCGCCGTGACGTCCACGTGGGCGATGTTGTAGCCGGCCGTCGAATAGATGCGGTAGAGGGTCTCGAGGCAGAGCCACGTCTCGCCCAGGCCGGCGGTGAGCGCGGCCAGGCTGGCCCGCGTGTCGCCGACGAAGCTGTACGTGAGATCGCCCCGGTTGTTGCCCGCGTAGGCGTGGTAGAACCCGGCGTCGCCCTCGAGGGCGGTCTCCCCCGCCGTGCGCCCGTGCTTCGCCAGCGCGACCGCCAGCAGGGCGTTGCGCGCCGCCGCGCTCTCCCGCAGGCCGCGGCTCTCCAGATTGCCGCCCGCCAGGTTCACGCACAGGCCGATGGCGTGCGTCAACTGGTCCTCCGTGAGGCGCATGATCTTCGCTGCGGCGACGGCGGCGCCGAAGATGCCGAAGACCGGGCCGGCGTGGAAGCCGCGCGCCATCACCGTCGGGATGAAGTCGGCCGCCATCCGCTCGGCGACCTCGTAGCCGGCCACCAGACCGGTGATGAAGTCCCGGCCGGAGGCCTGCTCGGTCTCCGCCGCCGCGAGCGCGGACGGGACGATGCACGCGCCGGGGTGCAGCAGCATGCGGAACGTGTCCAGCTTCCCGCCCGCCCACACCATCTCGGCGTTGGCGAAGGCGGCGCCGGCCCTCGCGGCCCGCGTCCCGTCCACCAGGAGGGTGGCGCCGTTCGCCGCGCCAGCCTCCTCCTCGGCGACGATCCGGATGGCCTGCCGCGCCGCGGGCAACTGCGAGCCGAGCAGCGCGGACGCGAGCGCGTGCAGCGTCAGCCCCTTGGCGCGGTCGACGACCTCCGGAGGCAGGTCCTCGTAGCGCAAGCCGGCGACCCACCTGGCGAACTGCCGGCTGATCGATGCGGCCGGGACCGCCGGCGACGCGGCGCGCGGCTGCATCTCTCCGGCGGCGGTAGTGAACGAGGGTGCGGCGCCCGTCCCCAGGACACCGCCGGCCGCGACCGCGCTCCGCAACAGGCTCCGCCGAGTCAGTCCATTTCCCATGGGCGCGGACGCTACCACGGTGGATCCGCCCGATCAAGCGCGAGCTCTGTTGATCCGGCGCCGGTCGCGGTCCGCCGAGATACCATTTCCTCGTGCAACGTCAGGAGGCATCCCGCTGGTCGCCGGCTTCCGGCTGTGGCAGGTACGCGACATCGTTCGAGCCGCCCAGGATCTTCGCGGTCGAGACAGCCTGCCCCGCATGCCGCGTGCAGTGCTCGGCGGCGTGGAAGATCAGCCCCAGCGTTGTGCTCGGCAGGCCGGCGCGGCCCACCTTCCTGGGCATCAGCAAGTCTGCGGCTGACGTGGACCGTAACTGGTCCAAGGCGCGCTCGATGGCCGCGCAGGTGCCTGCCGCGACCTCGCGCAGCGCCCCCGCCGGCTGGCCGGGCTCCCCTTCGGCGCGCGCTGCGGCTCTCTGGGCGTCCGACAACACCTCGCCGCGCGCGTAGGTCAACAGCCGATCCAGCGCGCCGCCCAGGTGCCGCACGTGGAATCCGACGGACGCCGCCCCACCCGGCCGCTGCCACACGTGCCCGGCCGGCACAGATGCGGCCAGCGCCTCGACATCCTCGCGCGCCTGCAGCAGGGCGTGCACGGCGGGCATCAGCAGCGGCTCGAATCCTTCCACGGGCCCGCGCAGCCAGACCTCAGGTTGCGGTTTCATGCGGTCTCCTCGGTGAATTCAGCGGGTCGGATGCGGCGGCGCAGGCATCCGCGCGCAAGGCATCGCTATCGCCCACGGTAGCACGGCCCGCCCCAAGCCCACGGACACGCGACCTGCCACGTCGGCGGTTGCCCTGGCCCGCGGCGGCGGCGAACCGCCTACTGCCGGTGACATAATCGGCCAGAAACTCGAACCCGGAGGAGGCGTCATGCTCGCATCCCGCTGGCCGTCGTTCCGGTTCCTCTCGGCGTGCATCCTGTACGGCATCATCCTCGCGGCACTCGCGGCCATTGCCGCGGCCCCGGTTCGCGCCCAGGAGGCGGACCGCATCCGCCCCGTCACCGACGCGGAGCTGCTGGATCCGAGCCCCGACGAGTGGCTGATGTGGCGCCGCACGCTCAACGGCTGGGGCTACAGCCCGCTCGATCAGATCGACCGTGACAACGTCGGGAGCCTCAGGCTGGTCTGGAGCCGCGCGCTGGCGACCGACGGCCGCCAGCAGGGGACGCCGCTAGTCCGCGACGGCGTGATGTTCATGCCGAACCCACAGGACACCATCCAGGCCATCGACGCGGTGACCGGCGACCTGCTCTGGGAGTACCGCCGCGCCCGACCGGACGACCTGGGCGACTACATGATCGGCAGCCTGATCAACACCAACCGGAACATCGCGATTCACGGCGAGCTGATCTTCCATACCAGCATGGACGACCACATCGTCGCCCTCGACGCGGAGACGGGCGAGGTGGTGTGGGACACCGAGATCCTCGACTACACGGTGAACCCGGCCAACCAGACCTCGGGGCCGATCGTCGCCAACGGCAGGGTGTACTCCGGCCGGAGCTGCGACCCGCGGGGCGGGCCGCACGGCTGCGTCATCACCGCCCACGACGCCGCGACCGGCGAGGAGCTGTGGCGGCGGCGGCTGATCCCCGGACCCGGGGAGCCGGGCGACGAGACCTGGGGCGACGTCCCGTTCCAGGAGCGCGGGCACGTCGGCTCCTGGATGGTGCCGAGCTACGACCCGGAGCTGAACCTGGTCTACGTCGGCACGTCGGTCACCTCTCCCGCACCGAAGTTCATGCTGGGCGGGGCCGACCTGACGCACCTCTACCACAACTCGACGCTGGCCCTGGATGGCGACACCGGCGAGATCGTCTGGCACTACCAGCACATGAACGACCACTGGGACCTGGACCACCCCTTCGAGCGGCTCCTGGTCGATACGCCGGTCCGCCCGAACGCCGCGGCGGTGCGCTGGATCAACCCGCGCATTCAGCCGGGCGAGGAGCGGCGCGTGCTGACCGGGATCCCCGGCAAGACGGGCATCGTCTACACCCTCGACCGGGAGACCGGCGAGTTCCTGTGGGCCACGCCGACCATCACCCAGAACGTGGTCAGCGGCATCGACGGCGCCACCGGCCAGGTGACCGAGAACGCCGAGCTCATCTTCACCGCGAGCGGCCAGCAGGTGCTGGCCTGCCCGCACGCGAGCGGCGGCAAGGACTGGGAGGCGGGCGCCTACTCGCCGCGGACCAACACGATGTACATGCCGCTGCGCAACGTCTGCGCCCGGATGATGGCCGAGGATCCGGACAACCGGACCAACCGGCTCTACGCCATCGCGTGGCGGTCCGAGCTCGCCCCCGGCTACGACAACGTGGGGAGCGTGCACGCGATCTCGGCCGAGACGGGCGAGACCATCTGGAACTATCAGCAGCGGGCCGCCACCATGGCGCTGGCCGCCACCGGGGGCGGACTGGTCTTCGGCGGCGACGTCAACGGCCGCTTCCGCGCCTTCGACGACCGGTCAGGGGAGATCCTCTGGGAGATCAACCTGGGCTCGCCGGTCTCGGGCTTCCCGATCACTTACGCGGTCGACGGCCGGCAGTACGTGGCGATCAGCGTCGGCACCGGCCGCTTTCTGGACCTGACGCCGGAGCTGCGCCCGAGCAGCGGCAACAACCTGTTCGTTTTCGCACTGCCTTAATGGGGGAATGGATGGTGTAGTCAAGACCACCCCGACACCCCGCAGAACCAAGCGCCGGGGACGCCATCCCGACAAGGCCCTCTCGGCCGCCTTCGTCCGTTCCGCCCCGCCAGGACGGCACGCGGACGGCAACGGCTTGTACCTGTTCGTCCAGCCGACCGGCACCCGCAACTGTTGCCCACGGCTTCCGGTCGTCGTGCCGGGACTGGGCGGCCGTCGCACTGCGCCGCTGACGGACATCGACCAGCGTCGCGAGCCACCGGTACCGTGACGGCGGGCATTCTATCGGACTTGGCCATCCTCCGCGTTCTGTGGGTGTGCCTCGTGCCACTCGCGTGCCAAGCGTTGGGCCTCGCCCGCTTCCGCTTGCGTTAACCCCGAGCACTGCTGCCTGGCTATGTTCGCGTGAACCTCTCGATTCCGGTCATTTGAGCGAGATGCCGCAAGGATGTGCCACATGCACGCCCGGACTCGGTCTCGGAGTACACCGCGACCCTCCCGGTATATGGCTGCCAGCATGAACAGTGCGTCGGGATGTCCCCCGTCGGCAGCCATGCGGACCCAAGCGGCGGCTTCGAAGTCGTCCTGCGGACGCCCCTGCCCGCCAGGTACTGCCTCCCGAGCAGCAACTGCGCCTCCATGTGGTCCTGCTCGGCGGCCCGTAGCAGCCAAGCGGCCGCTTCGGCGTCGTCACGCGGGAGGGGGCGCCCAATCTGAAACTGCAGCGCGAGCTGATACTGCGCGTCAGCGTCGCCTCCCTCGGCGCGGGCACGTAGTGCCGCAACGAAACGGGACGTGACTCCGCTCCAGGTAGGTGATCCGTTGCCGGGTTACGTTTCCTCGCCGTCCAGCCGGTTTGTCGAGGAGCAACTGGGGTCCGAAGTTCGTGGAGGTCGTCAGTCGGCGCACAGAGGCTGCCTGCATCGCGCCGCCGTCATGGTCGCACACGACCGTGCTCCCGAAGCCTTCCAGCATGGAAAAATGGACCCTGAGCGACCCCGGTCGGCTCGGGAGTGAGGCTCGTCGGCCCGCGGGGTGCGGGGGCCGGGAGTCTTGGTAGTCCGGCGGCTCTTGTCGAGCAGCGTCGGGCGACGTTGACGCACCTCGCCGCTCGAGCGTCAGTCGGTCGCGGCCTGGTGACCTCTCGAGCAAGACCGGGCGACTCGACGTCGGCCGACCAGCAGCACCCCCGGGAATCGTCGGCGCTCTGAGGCGCTGTCAGCTACGATGGAGGCAATGACCGCGTTGCCGCATGACCTCGTTGCCGAGATCGAACCGGGCGACGAGAGCGAGCTCCCCGGCCAGCTCGCCGTCGACGGCGACACGGCCGCGCGGCTCGAGGCCCGCGCCAGGCTGGTGGAGGTGCCGACGGCCGAGGTCGTGCCGACAGCCTCGCCGACGAGATCCAGGATCGGCGCCGGGAGCCGGAGCCGGTGAGGATGACGTTCACGTTGGGCGGCTACACCCGGGGGATCGAGGAAGCCTGGCCGGCAGAGGACACCTACCGTTGGATTGTGTGTCAGCTCCCGCGGAGCTTTCATGGCCGCTGCGCGGCCGAACAGCGAGCGGCGCTCGCCGAGCGGGTGCCGTTGACGGGCACGAGGTGGGATGCGCTGCTGGCCGCGATGGTCGAGCACGTGGCGTGGCTGCACGGGCACGAGCGGCCGGCGTGGGTAGACGAGCGGGAGCGGTTCCTTGACACCACCTGGGTGGTGGCGGACACGCCGTGGACACGGCTGTACTCGGTGATCTTCGCGCCGGCGGCGTTCCTGCGGCACGGGGCGATACCGGACCCGCGGGATCTGGACGCACGAGGGGGCGAGCGTTTTGAGTGGACCCCTTGGCCGTGAGCAGCTCATTGAGCTGTTCGAGGAGCTGTCCTCGGAGCTGGCAAGGCGGGGCGCCCGGGCGCATGTGTACGTGTTCGGCGGCGCCGCGATGAGCGTAGCGTTCGACCGGGGCCGAACCACGGTCGATATCGATGTGCGGGTTGACAGCGGCCGCGAGAAGCTGCTGGAGGCGGTCGAGGCAGTCGGCCGCCGGCACGGGTTCGAGGCAGGGTGGTTCAGCGAACCGTTGGCCGTGGTGTTGCCGCGGGGGTCAGACCAGAGGGCAGCGACGTTGTACCAGTCGCAGTATCTGACGGTGACTGGTGCGTCGGCGAAGCACATGCTGGCCATGAAGCTCGTGGCGGGCAGGTTGAAGGACCATGGTGATATCGCGGTGCTGTGCAAGAAGTTGGGCCTGGCCAACGAGCAGCAGGCGCTCCGGATCAAGGACGAGGTGTTGCCGGGCGTGCCGGTCAACCGGCAGGCGCGCGAGGCGTTGGCGAAGGTGTTCGAGCGCGACCTGGGGTACGAGCGGTAGACATATTGCTCCTCGTGGCTCCCTCCCCTGCGCCACGGGAAGTGGCAGCGCGCCGCCGGCCGGTCGTCGCCCGATGCGAAACCGAGCAGTGGTTGGAGCGCTTCGTCGGGATCCGGCGGATGTACCGGCGCAATGCCGCAGCCCTGCTTGCCGAGTGCGCGGGGACGCCGACGCCCCGGTTGGTCCCGGCTCACCGTGCCGACGATCGCGGCGTTCGTACAGACGCGAGCCAACCGGCTCGGTCCGTCGGCGCGGCGGAGCCCTGTCACCGCCGCCCCGACGTTTCTGCGCTTCCTCGCTACCCGCGGTGTGATTCCGGCCGGCATCGAAGGCGCCGTGCCGACCATCCGCAAGACGACGGGTTGCCGCGAGATAGGTCGCCCACGCGTCCATGAGCCGCCGCCGGCGTTCGAACAGGTCCGAGCGCGCGTAGGCCGCCTCGGTCCGCTTGCCCACGACGTGCGCCAGCGCCGCCTCGACGACCTCGCGCGGACGGTCGGTGCGCTCGGCCGCCCAGTCCCGGAACGACGAGCGGAAGCCGTGCGACCGGGTCCTGCCGGTGCTCGGCGCACAGAGCAACATCGTGCAGCATATGCGGGCGCTGCCCCACCACGTCGTGGCCGTGGCGGTCGAGACGCGGTCGCCCGCCCGGCTGTCGAGCTTCAGGTCCACCAGGTCGCGGGTCCGGGTTTCGGTGTGGCGGCTGAGATTACCGCTGGGGACGGTTGGCGTGGCCGTGCAGCGCGTTTCGAGGAGCAGCTGGGGTCAACGGTCCCGGAGGTCGTCTGGCGGCGCGCAGAGGCGGTTTCCCGGCTTGTCGACCGGCCGGCCGCGATCGCGGCGTTCAGCAAGGCCGACGAGGAGCCGCGGCCCGGCGATTGCCCGTCTTCTCAGCGCGGCGGAGCCGCGATGGACTCGTTCCGTTCGGTTGATCGAGATCGAGGACGATGATCCCGGTGCAGCCTGTCGGCGGGTGCGGGCGCCCGTCCAAGGCAGTGTGGGAAACGGGGCTGGGGACCATCGGGCGTCGTGCCGGATTCGTCCGCGACGGGCTTGCAAGGGCCACTGGATTCCCGCTGAAGATGAGGGAACGAGCGAGGGAACCGTGCCTGGCGCACATGAAGTAAGTCGTTTACTCCGAAACCGGAGCCGCGACAGCCAGGCGCCGCGGTGCTCCGCGCAACCCCCTGCAAGGCGAACGCGGTGAGTCCGGCGGCCAGCGCGACCTGGCCGACGTGCACGAGCAGGCGCAGCTCGGCCCGCAGATCCCGATCCGGCAGGAGCCGTCTGAGCACCTCGCTGCCCCCCAGGCCCGCCACGACGACGGCCAGGCACAACGCCAGCGCGGTCGTCGCGAAGGACCATTCCGACGCCGCGTTGAACGCCTTCATCTCGAGGTAGAACAGCGCCGGCACCGGCATGACGCCGACATGGTACGCCGCCAGTCGCCGGAACCGGTGCACCGGCGGGCCGTGCCGCGCCCGCAGCAGCAGGGTCCTGGTAAGCGTCGGCGCCGGGGTCGGCCTCGGGCGGGTGCGGGGAGCGGTCTGATCACACTACCGGGATCCGTAGGCGGGTGCCGACCCCTGCAGCTTGGCGGCATGGTGAATCTCCCGAACACCGCAGCCGCTTGCAGCGAGCCGGGACGGTGGCTATAGTGGCGCCTGGGAGTCGGTGCCCGGGCGCCCCTGTCTGGGCGGCCGGCAAAAGGCGGAACACCTACGCGCGACTCACGAGGTAGCGGCATGAAGCACATTCCGTCGGTCGCATTCGCGGCGGCCGCCGTCATGCTGTTCGGCGTGTTGATGGAAGCGCAAGAACGGGAACCGATCGACGTCTCTGCGCTCGGTCCGCAGGTCGGCGAGCGCGTGCCCGACTTCAGCCTCCCCGATCAGCACGGCCGGGTGCAGACCCTCCAGTCGATCATGGGTGAGAAGGGTGCGATGATCCTCTTCCACCGCTCGGCCGACTGGTGACCCTATTGCAAGGCCCAGCTCGTGGAGCTGGAGGATCGGTTCGAGGAGCTCGAGGCGCAGGGACTTGGCGCGGCCGCCATCAGCTACGACAGCCAGGACGTTCTGGCCGCATTCGCGGAGCGGAAGGGCATCCGGACGGTCCCGTTGCTCTCGGATGATGACTCGGCCGTGATCCGGGCGTTCGGCATCTACAACACGGTGGCCGAGGAAGCCGTCGGTTCGCGGGCAGGCGATCCCGATGTCAAGACCGACGTGGCGCAGTACGTGTCGGTCTTCGGCGCCAGCCCGAGGATTGTCGGGACGCCCTACCCGGGCACCTTCATCGTCGACCGCGAGGGAAGGGTGACGGCGCGCTTCTTCGAGGAGTTCTACCGCGAGAGGAACACCGCGGCCAACATCATGCTGAAGCTCGGCACGCCGGTGTCTCCGATCGCGGGCACGCGGGGCTCGACGTCCCACCTCTCGCTCAACGCGTACCAGAGCGACCCCGCCGTAACGGCTGGCACGCGTTTCCACCTCGGCCTCGAGGTCACACCCGTGCCGGGGATGCACGTCTACGCACCCGGGGCGGACGACCTCGGCTACCGGGTGATTCGGCTCGATCTGGACGCGCGGGACTACTTCCGATTCCTGCCGCTAGAGTACCCGTCCTCCGAGATCTATCACTTCGAGCCGCTCGACGAGCGCGTGCCCGTCTACATGAGACCGTTCACGCTCGTTCAGGAGGTCGTCGTGGAGGCGTCGGCCGAGGCGACAGAGGCGCTGGCGAGCGTCGACGCACTGACGCTGACCGGAACGCTCGACTACCAGGCCTGCGACGACCGGGTCTGCTTCGAGCCCGCGTCGGTGCCGTTGGCGTGGACCCTGACCGTCGAACCGCTCGACCGGCAGCGCACGGACCAGCCGGGGCGCTAGTCGGCCGTTCCTGCATCCGGCCGGATGCAGGCTGATCGCGGAGGAAGGGATAGGCGAACTGCGCCGCCGAGCCTCGCCTATGGCAACGTGAACGTCACCAGCATGTTGCTGCCGGTCGGCGCCTCCATCTCCGGCGCGTAGGTCTGCAGCCGGTTGCCGACGCCGCCCACCGGCACCGTCAGGTACTGCCGGCCGTCGACGGCGTAGGTCACCGGATAGCCGCTGATCTGGCTGCCCAGGATCGTCTCCCAGAGCACGTCGCCCGTCTCCGCGTCGAAGGCCCGCAGCCGCCGGTTGGAATCGCCGAAGAAGACCACGTTCCCCGCGGTGGCGAGCGTCGTGCCGGCGTTGGGGGCCCGCTGGCTGTAACGCCACACCTCGCGGCCCGTCGAGATGTCGAGCGCGCGCACCTCGGTCAGGTCACCGTCCGGCCCGATGTCCGGATCGGGAATCGTGAACCGCGGGCTGGCCCCCGAGATCGTCCGCGAGTTCGTCGTCTGGTTCAGGCAGGAGCGGTTGATCGGCACGTAGAGCATCCCGGTCACCGGGCTGTACGACCACGACCACCAGCCCTTCACGTTGTGGCCGCAGATGATGAACTGGTCGCCCTCCTCGCGCGCCACCAGGTCCATGTTGATGTAGGTGGTCCCGGTCTCCACATCGACGTCCGAGATCACGAACCGCTCGGTGCTGTCGAACGGGAACGGGTCGGCCCAGAGGAACTCGCCGGTCTCGCGGTCGTTGACGAACAGGCCGCCCGGCTCACCCATGACCACGACCACCTTGCGCTCCTCCGCCGTTCCGGCCAGCTTCGGGTTGATCCAGCGCACCGCCTCCGGATCCGGATCGACCACCGTGTCGATGAGGGTGCGCTCCTGCACGAAGTCCTGATCCCAGTCGTCGCACGGCAGGTACTGGTAGTACCAGTCGATGGCGCCGGTGTCGGCGTTCATCGCGATGGTCGAGTTCGAGTACAGCTCGCACGGCGAGCTGTCGCCGACGTCCCACGTTCCGCGCCGGACGAGCCGCGGGTAGGGCAACGGCACCGCGACGCCCCAGAACACGCGGTTCAGCTCCGGGTCGAAGCTGCCGGGGATGCCCCACGGGGAGACGTGGACCCGGCTGGCGGTGGGCAGCGCGCCCCAGGTCTCGCCGCCCGGGTCGTCGGCCCCAGCCGCGGTATAGGTCCGCCAGCGCTCGACGCCGGCGTCCGCTTCGTGGGCTGCGACGAAGCAGCGCGCGTCGAGGCTGGCCGGGCTGCAGGTCCGCCCGCTGACCACCATCCCGTTGATGATCACGGCGCCGGACGAGTGGGTGATGCCGTCCCGGTAATCGGCCGTTTGCACTTCCCACGCCAGCTCGCCGGTGCGGGCGTCGACCGCGATGAGATGCGCATCCGCGGTCAGGTGGTAGACGTGGTTGCCGTAGAGCGCCAGGTGGCGCGTGCGCCCACCCAGCTGCGCGTACTGGCGCAGGTCGTCCGGCAGGTCGCGCGTGTAATCCCAGACGAGGTCGCCGGTGGTGGCGTCGATGGCCTGCAGGTGATCGGAGCCCGGGTTGGCGATGTACATCACGCCGTCGTAGACCAGCGGCCGGATCTCCTGGTCCCCTTCGTCCATCGCGCGCATCCAGGCGAGCCGGAGCTGGCCGACGTTCTCGCCCGTGATCTGATCGAGCGGGCTGAAGGCCTGGAAGTCGTAGGTACGGTACGCCATCAGCCAGTCCGCGGGATCCGGATCGCGGAGCATCTCATCGGTGATCGGTACGAATTGCTGCTCCTGCCCCGCGGCGACCAGCTCGACCTCCACGCCGGATCCGGCCGGACTGCCTCCGGAGAGCCACAGGAGCACGACGACGATGCCCACACACGCGGGCGCCAGTGTCTTCAGCATGGCGTTCGCTCCCTTCCAGTCCGGGTTCATCGCACGGGGCTCACCGCCCCTGCCTGTCCGCAGGCTGCCGCGTCTCATGATGCCGTACTCCGCGGGGATGCGCACCACCGGAATCACGTGGCGGCTGCGTGTCGAGCCTGTTGAGGAAGCGACAGGCGGGCTGCGCCGCCGGCACGGGCCGCTCCGACTCCATCGCCCGGGAGGTGCACACGCGCGATGGCGCGCCCCCGTACCGCGCGAAGCGGCGCCGCCCGCCGGGTACAATCGGACAGCCAGCTCGACCGCACGCGCCGCGGTCGCCCGCTGGCGAACTGGAGCCGGCGCGGAGCCGACCTCGATGACCGCCGTGCGACCCGACTGGGACCACCTGTTCCGCCGCGCCCGGGCCGTGGCCCGCCGTGCCTACGCGCCCTATTCCGGATACCACGTGGGGGCCGCCGGGTTGGTCGACGACGGGCGGGTCGTCGAGGGCTGCAACGTGGAGAACGCCTCCTACGGCCTCGGGTTGTGCGCGGAATGCTCCCTCGTCTGCGCGCTGCACGCGAGCGGCGGCGGCCGGCTCGTGGCGGTCGCCGTCGTGGTCGGACGAAACCTCGACGACCTGCAGCCCGGCAAGCCGTGCGGCCGCTGCCGCCAGTTGTTGTACGAAGCCGGCGGCGGCGACCTGCTCGTCAACGCGCGCTGCACGGTCGGCGAGCTGCTGCCCGACGCGTTCGGGCCCGACGAGCTGCGGTGAGCTGCTGCTGACACGCCCGTCGGCGTGGTTTAGACTGCGCTTGCAAGCGAGCCGCGCATGACCGGCTCGCGGACGAAGGACGGAGGAACCCGATGCGCAAGATGCTCACGGTGGGCTGTGCGATGGCGCTCGCAACGGCGGCGGTAGCCGTCGTGTCCGCGGACGATTGGCCGCAGTGGCGCGGCCCGGAGCGCCTGGCCGTCTGGCAGGAGACCGGCATCGTCGCCGAGCTGCCCGAGCAGTTGCAGGTGGCCTGGCGCACGCCCCTTCGCGCGGGGTACTCCGGACCGGCCGTGGCCGACGGGCGCGTCTTCATCACCGACTGGGCCGAGGATCCCGATTCGCGCACGCTGGACGGAACCGAGCGCGCGCTCGCGCTCGACGAGGAGACCGGCGAGGTGCTCTGGACCCATGAGTGGCAGACCAGCTACCGGATGCTGTCGGTCGCCTACGCCGTCGGCCCGCGCGCCACGCCGACCGTCGACGGCGACCGGGTCTACGTCGTCGGCGGCACGGGCCGGCTCGTCTGCTTCGACGTCGCGACCGGCCGCGTGCTGTGGGAGAAGGACTACGTCGCCGAGTACGGCACGAGCGTGCCGACCTGGGGCATCGTCAGCGCGCCGCTCGTCGACGGCGACCGGGTCATCACGGTGGTCGGCGGCGAGCCCGACGCGCTGGTCGTGGCATTCGACAGGCACACCGGCGAGGAGATCTGGCGCGCCATCGAGGTCACCTCCGAGATGGGCTACGCGCAGCCGGTCATCTACGAAGCCGGCGGCGTACGGCAGTTGATCATCTGGCATCCGCAGGCGCTGGCGTCGCTCGATCCCGAGACCGGCGAGCTGTACTGGGAGCAGCCGTGGGAGGTCGGGATGGGCGTGACGGTCGCCACCCCGGTGCGCAGCGGCGACTATCTGCTGGTGTCGCAGTTCTTCTACGGCTCGCTCATGGTGCGGCTCAGCCAGGATCGGCCGGCCGCCACCCACCTGTGGCAGGGACAGAGCCGCAGCGAGCTGCCCGACCAGACCGACACCATCCACGCGATGGTGACCACGCCGGTCATCATCGGCGACTACGTCTACGGCGTCGACAGCTACGGCGAGCTGCGCGGCCTCGACGCGCGGACCGGCCGGCGGCTGTGGATGAGCCCGGACATGACCGCGCAGGCGCGCTGGAGCACGGCCTTCCTCGTGCGCCACGAGGACCGCTACTTCGTCAACAACGACGACGGCGACCTGATCCTGGCCCGGTTCACGCCGGAGGGCTACGTCGAGCTGGGCCGGACCCGGCTGATCGAGCCGACGGCCAGCTCCGGCACGCGCACGCCCCACGGCCGCATCGACGCGCGCCTGGTCAACTGGTCGCACCCGGCCTACGCCAACGGCCACATCGTGCACCGCAACGACCGCCAGATCATCCGTGCGTCGCTACGGGCCGCGGACTACTGAGCCACATCACGGCGCTACTGGCGACATCGTGTTGCTCCGCCGCGAAGGCGACGCGTTCCGCGAGGCCGCGCTCGAACCCCTTGTTGACTGGCCGTCCTATCACGGCAGCGATACCGGGAACCGCCACAGTCCGCTCGGACAAATCGATCGGCCAGGGGTCCCGCTCTCAGTAATCGGCCGCCTGCAGCGTCGGCGGCTAGCGCGGGGTGGAGAGGGAGGCACGCCACTCCTGATTGATCTGGACGTGCCAGAGCGGCTCGCCGCTCCAGGCATCCAGGGCGGCGAATGCGCCGCGGTTCTCGCGGGAGGGGATGCGCGCGCCGTCAACGAATGATGTAGTACCCCACGACGCGCCACTCTCCGTCTTCGAGCACGGCGGTCACTCGCTCCCCGGTGTCCGGCCGCCGCTCGAAGACCGCATCGAACTCGAACACGATGTAGTCGCCCGGCGGCGCGTCGGGTAGGGTCGTCGTGCGTCGCGTGGTCGTGACGGCTCGCGCCCTGAGCGCGCCCAGCGTGGCTCGCACCGTCTCCACTTCGCGCCGGAACTCCTCGGCCGACACGCGCTCCCGAAAGGACTTCGCCGTGGTGTCGTACGCCTCCTCGTAGTCGCCGGCGTCGATCAGCGCCAGCCACGCGTCGACCGCACGCCGCGCCGCGGCCGTGTCCGACTGCGTGTCAGTCGGAGGGTCAGGCGCAGGCGACGGCTGCACCGGGTTGCCGCCGTCGCCCCCGCACACCGCCAACGCGGCCAGCGCGACGAAGAGCAGCACGGCCCATGGCTTGGTCCTACCGAACCGCGGTGCGTCGCGCGGCGTCTCGGATGCCGCCGACCTCGACACCTACGCGGGCCGCAACGGCCGGAAGAACGTCCGCAGGTCCTCGACCAGCAGGTCCGGCTCCTCGATGGCGGGGAAATGCCCGCCGCGGTCGTAGACCGTCCAGTGGGTCACGTTGTCCGGCGGCTCGGCGACGTACGAGCGTGGCGGCTGTCCGCGCAGCGGGATGCCGACGAACTGGGCGAAGCCCTGGGGCACGCGCACCGGCCCCACCACCGGCCGCTGGCGCGGGCTGCCCAGCCCGTTCGCGTGGTAGTAGCGCACGCTGGTCCCGATGGTGCGCGTGTGCCAGTAGATCGACACGAACGTCAGGATCTGGTCCTTGCTGAAGCGCGACTCCACGTCGCCGTCGCAGTCGCTCCAGGAGCGCAGCTTCTCGGTGAGCCACGCGGCGAGCCCGACCGGCGAGTCGGTCAGCCCGAACGCGAGCGTCTGCGGCTTGGTGCCCTGGATGCGCTGGTACCCCGTCTCGTCGACTGACCAGAGCTCGGCCCGGGCCGCGTAGTCCCGCTCGGCGTCAGTCTCCGGGTCCCGCTCCTGGCGGCCCGGCGCGCCGGGCGTGTGGATCCCTATCAGGCGATCGGGATAGTTCGCGCCGAGCACGCGGGTGATCAACGCGCCCCAGTCGCTGCCGTAGGCCCCGAAGCGCTCGTAGCCCAGCCTGTCCATCAGGGCCACCCACAGCTCGGCGGTGCGCACGACGTCCGTACCCTCCGCCGGCTCGCCGGAGAAGCCGAAACCGGGGATGGACGGCACGATGATGTCGAACGCGTCGGCCGGATCGCCGCCATGGGAGGCCGGGTCGCTCAGGGCCATCACCGACGGCAGCATCTCCCAGATGGTGCCGGGCCAGCCGTGGGTCATCACCAGCGCCATCGGCGCCGGGCCGGCCCCCTCCTGGCGCACGAAGTGGATGCGCTGCCCGTCGATGGTGGTCGTGTAGTGGTTGAACGCGTTGAGCGCCGCCTCGTGGGCGCGCCAGTCGTACTCGTCCCGCCAGTAGGCGATCAGCTCCTCCAGGTAGGCGCGGTCCGTGCCGTACGACCACGCCTCGCCCGGCGAGTCCGGCGGCCAGCGCGGCGACTCGAGACGGCGGCTGAGGTCCTCCAGCTCCGCGTCATCGATCCGCACCTCGAACGGCTCGACCCCGGCCGGCATGGCCGTCTGACCGGCGGCCGCCACACGGCCCGCCGCGCGCGCCCCGGCCGGTCCGAACAGGCCGCCGCCCGTGGAAGCGGCCGCGGCCGATGCGCCGGCAGCGCCCATCAACCTGAGAAGCGTGCGTCGATCGATCTGACCATGCGATTCCGGCATCGATTCCACTCCTTCATGCGGTTGCGCCGACGGCTAGCGTCAACGAAGATGACCGCCCCTGATTCTAATCCCTTCCTGCCGACCCTGGTTCAGGCCGCCGGCTCTGCAGGTACTCGACCGCCGCCGTCATCTCGCCGGCGTTCCAGGCCGGCCAGTCGTCCGTTTCGGGGAGTCCTGACACGGCTCCAACCTCCCCGCAGGACGCTGGCGCGCGCGTCGGCGAACGCGGGGCCGGGGGCGGGTCACGCAGCCGACGGCATCGACGCCGCGAACGCGCTACGATACGGGTGAAGGCGCCCAGGAAAAGAGGTCCAGATGAATCGCAAGAAGCTCGGCTCGATGGGTGCGGCGGCAGCGGCCCTGGCCGCAATCGTCCTGCTGCCGACGGTGGCAGCCGCGCAGGCGGCGGCGGACGGCGACGCGGCGGTCCCGCGCACGGCGTGGGGCGATCCCGATCTGCAAGGTCTGTGGACGTCGGCCACCCTCACGCCGCTGGAGCGGCCGGCGCGGCAGTCCGACCGGACGCTGCTGACCACCGAGGAGGCCGCGGCACTCGAAGAGGAGTCCGCCGAGGAGCGCGCGGCAGCGGACGGCAAATCCGCCCCCGGCACAGTCGGCGGCTACAACCAGGTCTGGCTCGATGCGGGAACCCGCATCGTCGGCGACCTGCGCACCTCGTTGATCATCGATCCCGCAGCGGGTGTCATCCCGTGGCGCCCGGAGGCCAGGCTTGCGAGCGACCGCGAACGGGCCCGCTACGGCGTGGGCCCCTTCCACTCCTGGACCGACCTCGACACCGGCGAGCGCTGCCTCACCGACGGCCTGCCCAACATGGTCCCGATCCAGCCCTACAACATGAACCTGCGCGTCCTGCAGACGCCGGGTCAGGTGGTGATGCTGCACGAGATGTACCACGAGCTGCGGGTCATCCCGCTCGACGGCCGGCTGCGGACCGGCGTCGCGCAGTGGACCGGCGAGGCGCGCGGGCACTGGGAGGGCGACACGCTCGTGGTCGAGACGATCAACTTCCTGGACAAGCCGGATGCCTACTGGAGCACGCCGTGGCGCGCCGCGCGCCCCAGCCTGCGGCTGATCGAGCGGTTCACGCGGGTCGGGCCGGCGGCGATCGACTACACCTTCACGGTCGAGGATCCGGAGTCGTTCACGCGGCCCTGGACCGCGGCCGCGCCGCTGACGACCGATCAGGCCTCGCGCGGCGTGGCGGCCGGCGAGATGTGGGAGTACGCCTGCCACGAGGGCAACCACGCCATGATCAACATCCTGGGCGGCGCCCGCGCCGAGGAGCAGGCCGCCGGCGGCGGCCGGTGACGCGCTCGCGCGGCGGCCGCCTGCCGCTGGCCGCCGCGCCCGTGTGCGGGCCGGCCGCACGCAGCCGGGCCCTCAGTCCTCGCCCGCCGCGATGATGGCGGCGGCCGGCCCGGTCAGCGCCACGATGTGCAGGCCGGTGTTGGCGCGGTCCACCAGGTAGAGCAGCCCGCGGTCGTCGACCTCCAGGTTGTTCGTCTGGATCGCCACCTTGCAGCTCTCCACGCCGTCAATCGTGGCGCAGCGCTCGGCCGTCCGCTCGGTGGTGGCCGGGATGTAGTACGCCGCCTCCTCCAGGTTGAACGGGTCGCGGACGTCGATCACCCGCGCGCCCGCGTTGAACCACGACACGGCCATCAGCCTCCCGTAGAACGGCGGCTCCATGGACCACTGCGGCGAGTGGGGGCCGAAGCGCCCGCCCCGGTCGCAGAACTCCCCGCTCGACTCCGGCACCTGGAACGTGGCGATCGGCAGCGGACGGGCCTCGTCCGTGATGTCGATCATGAACGTGACGTGGCGCGCCTCCTGGCACGCGTTGCCCGCCGACTCCGAGACGACGAACAGGAAGTCACGCGTCGCGTGGTCGCGGTTGTCGGCGTAGTCGGCAATCTCCACGCCGAGCAGCGGCATGGCCGTATGGCCGCCCCAGAACGCGGGCAGGTCGAGCCGCCCGATCTGGGGGTACGCCAGGGCGGCCGGACTCGCGGCGAGCGGCGCCGCGGCGTCGGGGTCGCCGTTGAGCAGCCGGTCCCGGTCGAGGATCTGCACGACGCCGTTCGCCACGGTGCCGTACGCCAGGTACAGCCGGTTGCCCAGCCTGACCGCCTCGTGCAGCCCCGAGCCGCCCGGGATGGGACCGCTCGCGTCCGGCTGGACCCCCGGCAGGCTGAAGTCGCGGACATGCCGCGGCGCCGCCGGGTCGGCGAGGTCGAACACCTGCAGGATGCGCGGCGCGCGCCAGCCGTCGACGGTGCCGACCAGATGGGCGATGCCGGTCTCGCATTCCCACCAGTTCTTGTGCGTGTGCCGCACGCCGGCCGGCGTGCGGCCCATCTCGACCACCGTCCGCACGAACGCGGGGTCGGCGGGATCGGTGACGTCCCAGATCTCCTGGCTGCGGTTGCCGTTCGGGCGCAGCAGGTAGAAACGCCCCGCCTGCCCCCGCGGGAGCTGATCGCCCGCGCACACCTGGACCATCTGCGAGCCGCTGGCACCGTCCGTGGCCGGGATGTGGGCGAGGTAGACCGGCGCTTCCGGCGCGGTGACGTCGACCACCGACGTGCCGTTGGTCTCCACGGCGCCCGTCAGCGGATTGAGCGCCTCCCCGGCATGGTGGCCGACGTACAGGATCCGCCGCGCGCCCTGCCGCACCGGGAGCGGTTGATAGGCGGAGCGCCCCTGCAGGTCGTGCGCCCCGACGAGCCGCGTGTTGAACGCCTCCTCGCCGTGCCCCCGGGCGCCGTCCTGGGCCGGCAGCGTCACGGCGCCGGCAACCAGACCCGCGGCAATCGACAGTGCAAGCCAGCGGTTCATCGTCAACCTCCCTGGGAATGCGGATCGCGCCTCGCGTACGGATCCGCGTCAGATTAACCGATCGGCCGACCCGCGATGCACCGGTTAGGATCCGGAGATGCCGGTTTCCTCGGCTGGGGCTCGCCCGGTCCGGCCGGCGCTCCGGGCGCTGACGGCCGCGGTGCTGCTGCTCCCGATGGCCGCATGCAGGCCGTCCAACGCGCCGGAGTCCGCCGACTTGACGGATCCGAGGGAGATCGGGCTGGCGGAGCGGCGTCGGGCCGCGTTCATGAGCGAGCGTCCGAGCGCCTTCCGTGCGATCGCTGCATCGCGGGCGATCCTGGATGAGGGCGGCCGGCACCCCAGGACCGTCGAGGCCGCCGAGTTCCTCGTGCGCGAGGCCCACGGCGCACCCCGGAGCCGCGACCGGATCGCCACGGCCGGGGTGAGGGCGCTGGCCGAGCACGCCCCCGGCTACGAACGGTGGCCGGAGACGCTGGGATGGCTGGACAACAGCCGCAGCTTCCGACGGCCGGGCGCAGCGTCCGAATCAGCCATCGACGCCTTCCTCGAGGAAACGGCAGCGGGCGCCGGGGACCCCGAATGATGTGACATGGGGCGAGTGGACTGCGACGGAATCGCCCACAAGTATGACGGACCCTCACGCGATCACGAGGTAGGCCACCCGACGTCCGGAGGTCAGCGAGCACGGGCCGGCGGCGTTTCGCAATGCTCGCAATGGGGCCGTGGCGCTTCGTGGCGGCGCCGGGGCGACCCGTTCCTGCTACTCGTCCAGATCGAGGAACATCGGCAGCGGCAGCGGGCCCTCGACCCGCGCGCACGCCAGCGAGCCGCCATCCACGACGATGGTCTGGCCGGTGATCCAGGCGGACATCTCCGACGCCAGGAAGATGGCCAGGGCCGCGGTGTCGTCGGGCGTGCCGTAGCGCCGCAGCGGGATGTACGGCGCGATGCCCGCCAGGCTCTCCCGGCTGTCGGCCGGGTCGTTGCGGAACAGCAGCGAGCCGGGGTCGCCGGTGTTCAGCTCGCGTCCGGAGAAGTCGGTGCCCGGCGACGGCGTGTAGTCGGGCGCGACGGCGTTGACCCGGATGCCGTGCGGACCCCACTCGGACGACAGGGTCTTGGTCAGATTGACGACGCCCGCCTTGGCCGCGGAGTAGGCCGACCAGTTCGGGCAGCCGCGGATGGCCTCGGTCGTCGCGAGGTTCACGATCGCCGCGGGTCCGTGAGCTCGGCCGCGTTGTTGACCAGCACGTCGATCTCGCCCAGCTCCCCGAGGGTGCGTTCGAGCCCGGCATCGACGTCCGCGGGCTGGCCCACGTCGGCATGCACCGCCAGGCTGCGGCGCCCGAGCTCCCGCACACGCGCGGCGGTGCGCCTGGCCGCCGGCTCGTCGATGTCCAGTACGGCGACGTCCGCGCCGAACGCCGCCATGTTGAGCGCGATGGCCTCGCCGAGGCCGCGGCCGCCGCCGGTGACGACGGCCGTCCTGCCGGTGAGCAGGATCGTGGACGTGTCCAGCATGGCGACCTCCCGCGGCGGAGTATCGCGAAGCCGTCTCGGCAGGTCAAACGAGGGCCTTGCCGGCTCCCCCGCGCGGACGGCAGGACGGCGCCGGTCGGCTATGATGCCCAGGAGTCCGTGGTGACGAGGGAGCCGCCCGCCGATCGGGACTCGACGAGCGGACGGACCTGAGGCGGGAGGGGTGATGGCAGACGCGAAGCGGATCGGAAGAGGAGCGGTGGCGGCGTCGAAGCCGGACAGTGCGCCGGCGGCGCGGGCGGTCGTGTTGATCGCCGGCATCGCGGCCGCGCTGGCGGCGGGGACGCCGGGCCTGACCGCGCAGGAGGCTGCCGGCGCCCACTCCCCCGCCGACCCCGGGGCCGAGGTGCTTGCGCTCGAGCGGCGGATCGAGGCGGCGGTGCTGCACGCCGACGTCGCCTTCCTGGAGCACGCCTGCGCGAGCGACTTCACGTACACGCACGGCGACGGGTGGACCACCGGCGACCCCATTCTGGGCGTCGACCACCGCGCCGACTGGCTGGCGTCGCTGTCCGGGCGCTACAGCGCGCGCGAGGTCGACTCGCAGCAGGTCGAGCTGCACGGCGACGTGGCCATCACGATGGGCCGCGTGCGGGCGCGCAGCGGCGGCCCGGCAGCCGCCCAGCGCGCCTTCAGCTTCTGGTACGTCCGCGTCTACGCCCAGCGCGACGGCCGCTGGCAGTATCTGTCGCACCGCACCGTGCACGGGCCCGTGTACGAGGATTGACGCCGCGCCCGCCGCGCGTCACGGCTCGACGGTGATCTCGCCGACCGCCCACGGGTGGTCCGTGCAGTGGTAGCGGAACGTGCCGGGCCGTTCGAAGCTGACGAACGCCCACGTCGCCGGCTCCAGCCGGCCGGTGGTCCAGCTCCCGTCCTGCGCCGCGATCGTGTGCGCGAGATCGCCGTTGTTGCGGAACTGCACGCGCGCGCCGGCGCTCGCCAGCGCCCGCACCGGGTTGAACGTGTGCTCGTCGATCTGGTACCGCCGCCCGCCCACGGCCCAGGCGGGATTCACGAGCAGCGTCGCGGTCTCGACGGCGTCGGTCGCGCGCGGCGCCGGGCCCGACGGCTCGAGGTCCGCCCAGGGGTCGGCCGGCACCTCGCCGCGCGCGGCGATGGCGCCGTCCAGCGTGAACGCCCACAGCTCGCGCCCCATCGGAACGGCGACGAACTGCCGACCGTCGAGCGCGTAGGCGGCGGCCGGTCCCGGCCGCACCCGCGCCCCCGTCGGCGTGGTCTGGAACGCCCACACCCGTTCCCCGGTCCGCGCGTCGTAGGCCTCGACCTGCCCGCCCGGGGAACCCCGGAACATCAGCCCGCCCGCGGTCGTGAGCGGACCGCTCGTGCCGAGCAGCGGGCTCGGGACCTCCTGCTTCCAGACGAGACGGCTGGTCCGCGGGTCGATGGCGGCGATGATGCCGACCGCCTCCGGCAGGCTGAGGTGATCGTCCTCGGGGAAGGCCAGCCAGGGATCCGCGAACCGCCGCGTGCGCCCGACCTGCGCCCGGCCCTGCGCGTAGACGTAGCCGGTCTGCGGACTGAACGCCATCGGCGTGACCCGCACCCGCGGAATCGGCAGGCCGGGCGCCACGAGGTCGTGCCGGTCCACCGTGGGCGGCGTGAAGGTGCTGCAGCTCAGCTCGAAGGGCGGGGGCACCCTGTCGCGCCAGAACGAGCAGTCGGGCAGGATGCTCTCGGCGCCGACCGGATACGGCTGCGTGGGCGCCGTGTGCAGGAACGCGTCCTGCGGCACCCGCCGCTCCTCGAGCGGGACGAGCGGCTCGCCCGTCGCCCGGTCGAACACGAACAGGTAGCCGTCGGCCCGCATCGCCGCCAGCGCCTTGCGCGGGCGTCCCTCCACCTGGGCCTCGTACAGCAGCAGCGGCGTGGCGATGTCCGCGTCCCACACGTCGTGCCGGACGACCTGATAGTGCCAGCGCCGCTCGCCGGTCGCCATGTCGAGCGCCAAGACCGAGGCGGTGAACAGGTTGTCGCCCGCGCGGAGCTCGCCGCCGAACATCGGCACCGCGTTGCCGGTCGAGAAGTAGACCAGCCCCAGATCGGGATCGACCGTCCCGACCAGCCAGACGCCGCCGCCCCCGAGCCGCCACGACTCGTTGTCCTGCGGCCAGGTGTCGTGGCCGAACTCTCCGGGCCGCGGCACGATGAAGAACGTCCACTGCGTCGCGCCCGTCGCTGCGTCGAGCGCGACGATGCGCCCCTGGCCCCCGCTGTCGCCGTTCGACACCCCGACGAACACCTGGCCGCGCGCGTACATCGGAGCGGTGGTCACCCGCTCGCCCTCGCCGCGCGGGACGCTGCCCACCGGGGTGACCCATGCCAGCTCGCCGGTCTCCTGCCGCAGGGCGGCCACCTCCGCGCTGCCGAGCCCGACGAAGGCGAGGCCCGCCCCCAGGCCGAGGCCCTGCCAGGAAGGC
This sequence comes from Vicinamibacterales bacterium, assembly GCA_965222265.1. Lineage (GTDB taxonomy): Bacteria > Acidobacteriota > Vicinamibacteria > Vicinamibacterales > UBA8438 > JAAXGX01. The sequence continues at coordinate 492,539 of CBDCTP010000002.1, read as the reverse complement.
ACCCTCAGCGGCTGGTCCGGCGGCGGCTGCCAGCGCCAGCGCGTCTCGCCGGTACGGGCGTCGATGGCGAAAACGTTGGCGCCGCCCGTCAGGTAGAGGACGCCGTCCCGGACGACCGGCGTCGCCCGGGACGCGGCGCCGCCGGGCAGCGGCGCCACCCAGGCCCCGCAGAGCCGGCCCACCGTGTCGAGCGTGATGTCGGCGAGCGTCGAATAGCGCGAGCTGGACCAGTTGCCGCCGACCAGCGGCCATTCGTCGGCCGGATAGCCGCTGCGATCCTCGGTGGCTTCCTGCCCCGGCAGGCCGCCCGCCACGGCGACCACCCCGGCCGCCGCCAGCGCCACGACGAATCCATGGTGCCGTTTCCGCATGCCGCCCTCTCCTTGAAGCCCGCCAACATCCCGCCCACGGCCCGCTGCCGGTGGAGAATCTCCTGCAGCACCTCGACATCGCTCACCGCATCGACGCGGCGCCCGCCGACCGTCCGCATGAACGCAGCGGACGGAGCCTTGAAGGCGTGGCTGCGACCCGCCGCATACATCGGGATGTTCGCGTCGACGAATACTCTCACGGCCCGGTCGCACCCCGGACGATCTCGTCCTCGATCTGCTCCGGATCGCCGACCTCGAAAGAGGATCGTCGCCTTCTTGGTCATCTTCTCAGCCTTATCCGTATCCCTATCCGGATAAGGCACGCTATCGCGCGGGGGCTTCGATGTCAACGCGCAGGGCGCGAGCCCGGAGCCTGGACCGAGCCGGCCGTCGGGGAGAAGATACTTCCGTAGACGGCGTCCGCCTCGTCCGGCGAGTCGCGGCCGGCGCCGTCCCGGAGGAACCATCATGTCGAGCCCCGCGCTGACCGTTCGGTCGCTGGCTGCACGCGCCGTTGCGGCGCCGCTGGCCCGGCCGCTCCGCACGGCCTCCGGCGACGTCCCGGTATCGCCGCTGCTACTGATCGACGTCCAGTCGGAGGAGGGTCCGGCAGGCCGGGCCTACATCTTCGGCTACACCACCCTCACGTTGCGCGCCCTGCACGCCCTGCTCGCCGACCTGGAGGAGGTCGTGCGCGGGCGGCCGGCCAGTCCGGCGGCCGTCGCGGACGAGCTGGCGGCCCGCTTCCGGCTGCTGGGGCGCCAGGGGCTGCTCGGGATGGCGCTGGCCGGCCTGGACATGGCGCTGTGGGACCTCCAGGGCCGCGCGCAAGGGCGGCCGGTGGTCGAGCTGCTCGGCGGGCGGGCGGCGCCCGTCCCCGCCTACGACAGCTACGGCATCGTCGATCCCGCCGCCGACGCGGCGGCCCTGGAGCGGAGCGTCGAGCAGAGCTTCCTTGCGGTCAAGATCAAGATCGGCGTCGGCGACCTCGCCTGGGACCTGGCGAACGTGGCCGGCGTGCGCGAGGTGATCGGTCCCGGCGTGCGGTTGATGGTCGACTACAACCAGTCGTTGACCGCGCCGGAGGCCCTGCGCCGCATCCGTGCGCTGGCGCGGTTCGATCTCGAGTGGGTCGAGGAACCGGTGCCCGCGGAGGACCTGGCGGGGCACGCCCGCGTCCGCGCGGCGTCCCCGGTGCCGATCCAGACCGGCGAGAACTGGTGGTTCGGCCACGACATGGCCCGCGCCTTCGCCGCCGGCGCCTGCGACCTGTGCATGCCGGACCTGATGAAGATGGGCGGCGTGACCGGCTGGCTGCGCGCCATGGGGCAGGCCGCGGCCGCCTCCGTGCCGGTCTCCAGCCACCTGTTCGTCGAGGCCAGCGCCCACGTCCTGCCGGTCACCCCGCTGGCGCACTACCTGGAGTTCCTGGACCTGGCCGGCGCGGTGCTGGCCGATCCGCCGCGGCCCGTGGGCGGCTGCGTCACGGCGCGTGGACCGGGGCTCGGTATGGACTGGGACGAGGCGGCCGTGGCCCGCTATCTGCTGTAGCCGCCGGCGCGCCGTTTACTGTGTCGCTCCATCGACGCGGCTCCCTGGTATGCTTGGCTCAGGATCTCGCATCGACCGTAGCGCACCAGCGCCGCCCTGAGCGCCAGCCTCGCGTGGCGATCCAGGGGTTGGTCTCGGCGGCGCGACGCCACCGGCTGACGGGGCCCCGCGCGCCGCTGAACAGAGTGAGTGGGCGTGTGTACGGAAGGGTCCGGACGCCGATGACGGCCACGACCGGAACGTTTCTCGTACTCGCCCTCCTGATAGCGGCCGGCTGCGGCCACGAATCGGACCTCCAACCACGTCCGTTGGTCCGTATCGGCGCAGACAGTCCCCAATTGGGTGCGGACCTGCAGCGGCTCTATACCACGTTGCTCCCGAACATCGACTTCACCATCGAAAAGAACACGGGATCGATTAGCGCGGTCACGGCCGTCGGGCGCGGCGACGCTGATCTCGGATACGCCCGGGCTGACGTGGCGTACCTTGCGTTTCACGGCATGCTCGATGATGCTTCCGAGTCGTTCGACCGACTGCGGGCAGTGTCACAGATCGGCGAGGTGCTGCTCCACGTAGTGCGTCGCCCGGGTGCTCCGATCCGGAGCCTTCACGACCTGCCTGGAAGACCGGTTGCGATCGGGCCGCCCGGCAGCGGTGTCGCCCTGCTGTCCAGGCTCGTGCTGGCGGCAGCGGGCATCGAGCAGGACACGGCCATTCTGAGGTCACTTCCCCACGAGACAGCGCTCGCCGCCCTGCTCGCCGGCCGGTTGGATGCCATGTTCCTCAGCTCCGGTTATCCAAACAGTCTCGTGGAGCGCGCGGTGCTGCCCGTGCTGGCGAGGACCTATTCGGTCTTCCGCACCCTCGATCTCACGCATGCATCGGCCACGCCAATCCCTCTTCATGAAGGGGCATCCCACTACTATCGGGAGCAGGAGCTGTTCCGATGATCGCGCAGCTCGCCTCGCTCATCTACTCGTCGAGACTGGTCGGCTGGTTGGCTCTGTTCGTCTATCTCTCCGTCGCGACCCTGACGTGGTACACGTGGCACGCGGCGTCCGAATGGCGGCGGAGCGCGACGCTGCTTGCCGGCCGGCGCGCCGACCACGCCGCGGACCTTCTGGTGAGCTCGATGGCACGGGATATGCGCGGAGCTCAGGGATCGGTGCTTTCGTCCCCACAGGCCAGACTGCTCCGACTGGCGCCGCCCCACGAGACACGACATCTGATCGCCAGCGCCTTCGCACGCTATCCGTACCCGGAACTCTTCTTTGGCTGGCGCGGGATCCCGACGCCGCAGGAGACCGTCTTCTTCAGTCGGAACACCCGCCGGCCGGCGTGGATCTCCAGGCCCGTCGGGAGCCGAAGCTTTCCGGTCATCGTCACCTACGAGCCGGTCGTGGCCGGCCGACTCATCGATCGCGTCATGGTGGACGCACGGAGGAATCTCGATTTCTCGTTCTTCGATCTGACCATCGAAGGCACTCCGTATCAGGTCGTCTCCCACGTCTTCCGCTCCAGCCCGGCTGGGGCCGCGGCGGCGGAGCCCGTCGGGGTCCTTGGGTTCCTCGTGAACATGGAGTGGGCGCGCACGCACTATTTCCTGGAGCTGGTGCAGCAGGTCGAACGAGTGGTCGGCGCCGACGCTGGTCTGACATTGGGCGTCCTCGATGCCGGCGGCGCTCCTGTCGTGCGCGCTCAGCCGCACACGCACGGCGGCCCCATACGACAGCGGGTATTCTCGTTGGCCTTCTTCGACCCGCTATTGGCTGTGGTAAGTCCCTCGACCGATCTGTTGGTCGAGTCCTGGCGGGTCGAGGTGACGGCCGGGAACGATCCCGCGCTCAGGGCGGCGAATCGAGGCGCGCGACAGACGCTCATCATCGCCACGGTCGCAGCGGTCGTCCTGGCCCTCGGGTTGATCCAGACGACGCGAGCCGCACGCGAGCACGCCCGGCTGGCGCAGATGCGCTCCGACTTCGTCTCGGCCGTGACGCACGAGCTGAAGACGCCCATCGCCGCCATCCGCGCCTTGGGCCATACGCTCATCTCCGGCCGCCTTCCAGACGCGGCCCGCTCGCGGGAATATGCCGAGCTGGTCGTGGAAGAGGCAAAGCGGCTGACTCGCCTGGTCGACAATCTCCTCGCCTATGCACAGATCACGGACACCACGCAGGCGTACGCGTTCGCGCCGCTGGCGGTGGAAGACCTCGTGCGGCAGTCCTTGGGAGAATACGCACGGAAGCTCGAGGGGTTCGACGTGCGGGTCGGCCTGCCCGCCGATCTACCGCCGGTCAGGGCCGACCCGACGGCGATCGGGCTGATGCTGGACAACCTCCTCGACAACGCCATTCGGTATTCGACGGGCGCTCGCCGGATCAAGATCGGCGCGCGGCACGAGGGACGCACGCTCACGCTTGAAATCACCGACAAGGGGATCGGCATTCCCTCGAACGAAGTCGGACGGGTCACGCGCAAGGGATTTCGCGGACGTGGCTCCGAGTTGGGGGGCAGCGGCCTCGGCCTGGCCATCGTTCAGCGGATCGTCGACGACCACGGGGGCCGCTTGGCCATCACGAGTGCAACCGGCAAGGGCACCAGCATCTTCGTGACGCTGCCAGTGGCGGATGACGACCATGATGAAACGCATTCTCCTGGTTGAAGACGACACGGCGCTTGCCCGAGTGTTGCGAGACAACTTCATTTTCGAAGGGTTCGACGTGACATGTGCCGGTACTGGCGACCTCGCCATCAGCACAGCCAGAGAGTTCGCGCCGGACCTCGTGCTCCTCGACGTCATGCTTCCGGGTAAGAGCGGCTTCGAGCTGTGCGGCCTGCTGCGGCGGGGCGGGCGGACACCCGTCGTGATCCTGACGGCCCGAGCCCAGAAGAGCGACAAGCTGCGCGGCCTCCGTCTCGGTGCCGATGACTACGTCACCAAACCGTTCGACATCGACGAGCTGGTGGCTCGCGTCCGCGCCGTCCTGCGTCGCGCGCGGCCCACCGTCGAACGTGTCGGCCTCGGACCGGTGACCATCGACTTCCTGGAGTTGCGCGCCTGGAAAGGCAACCAGGAGATCCACCTGACCCACCGTGAGTTCGATCTGCTGCACTACCTGGCTGAACGGCCCGGTGCCGTTGTCCATCGCGACGAACTTCTCCGGGAAGTCTGGGGCTTCGCCGAGGCGCCGAGCACCCGAGCGACCGACCATGCGGTCGGGAGAATCAGAAAGAAGATCGAGTCGGATCCGTCACGGCCCCAGTACCTTCACACGGTGCACGGCGACGGGTACTGCCTGACGTCCGATCGGGCTCGACGGAGCTGACGCCCCGCAGGGCGCCGCCGGGCCCACGTAGAATGCGGTTCAGAAATCCGCCTGAACGCTGAATTTGAATATGCGACCAGGCAGAACATACGTCGGCGTCAGCCACTGCGAGCCGTAGCGGGTATTGACCGCCAGGACAGGGCTCGCATTGAACAGGTTGTAGAGATCGAGATTCCCCTGGATGCGGACCCGGTCGATCTGGAGAATCTTGCTCAGTCGCACGTCCACCTGGGTCATCCGCTCGCCAAACGCGGTACCGGGCTGGATCAGCTCCACGGCCTTCCTCGCCGTGGCCCCCTGCGCGAGATTGCGGCCGAGTGACGGCGCGATCTCGGCGTTCGACGCCAGATAGGTAGCCAGGATCTCGGGCCCCGCAAGATTCTGAAAGGTCCCCGCGACCTGCAGGCCCCAGACCGGCAGCGGATAGCTTCCCGCCACCTTCCACCGCGGCAGCCACGGCGGCGAGATGTCGCAGTGCCGCATCTGTTCCGGCGAATCGATCGTGAAACAGTCGTTTGTCGCCGTGCGTCCGAGGCTCACTCCGCCGGTCAACAGGGTGCCGCCCCCGAACCGCCCGTCCAGCGTCACGTCGACGCCGTCGTAGACTTCACCGAACGCCCCATAGGGCTCGGAGAACGTGATCAGGTTGTCACTGAGGCCGAACACTAACGGGTTGACGTCGTACAGGCCACAGATCTCCTGCCCTCCGCCCCCCGGCAGAAAACCCTGCTGGTGAGGTCGGAGGCTCGAGTCGGTAGGCGCGCTGATGCACAACGAATCGAAGTGCGTCGACTCCACCAGGAGGTTGTCGGTGACGGTGTGGTTGCCGTACCAGCGGCGAGAATAGAACGCGTTCAGCGACACCCGCGGCATCAGCTCGTGCTGCACGCCGAACTGCGTCTCCCAATTGTTGAAGCGAACCCCGTAGCCTTCCCGCACCTCGTCGTCGTAGCGGTTGCGGATGACGACCTCGCCGAAGTTGACATTCGAGAGCGGCCCGAATTCGTCCTCCGTCGGGATGAAGTCGCCGTTGTCGCTCCACGTCCGTATGGCGTTGTTGACCGTCGTGTGCACCGGACTATTCCGTCTGGCGAAACCGGCCGCCTCGCCTGCCACGTACCGGCTGAAGCTCGCCTTCAGCGCGGTCCTGCCATCTCCGAACAGGTCGTAGGCGACGCCCATCCGAGGATTCAGGTCCTTCCAGTTCGGCACGTTGGTAACCTCGTCGAAGGACCGCGGCCCGATGAACCGCGACGCAGCCAGCTCCACCGCGGGTGCGCTGGCTCGCTGGAGATCGAACCGCAAGCCCAGATTCAGCGTCATCCGGTCGATGGTCCACTGATCCTGGGCGTAGATCCCGAGCCCGACGTCGATCGACTGCTGCGAGTAGTACGGCGTCGTGTAGACCAGCACCGACTGCGGGACCCCGTTGAACAACCGCGCAACCAGGTTGTCGTGGTAATTGCGGTAGAAGTCCCCCAGTCCATTCTGCAGGTCGAAGCCGAACTTCGCGTTGTGGCTGCCCGTGACGTAAGTGATCGAGCCTCTGTAGTTGAACACCAGGTGCTCCATCCGGAACTCTCCCAACCCGGGCCCGCGGAAATTCAGGTTGGTCGACCGCTCGATGAAGGCGATGCGATCGTCCGGCACGACGGGCTCCTGATGATAGTCCTGGTTGTAGAAGCTGGAAGCCGCCTGTATCAGGAGCGAGTTACTGGCCGTATAGGTCCACTCGAGCTGACCGACCTGATTGTGCTTGCTTCTCGCAGCGCGCGTCGCTTCGGGCGCCCGTGTCGCGCTCACCCCGGTGTGACACAGGCAACGGCCCTGGAAGATGGTGAAGAAGTTGACCTTGTGCTTCTCCGCGGCCTGCCACGTCAGCCGCAGGGTACCGCTGCTCAACCACGAGTCGTCAATCGCCGGGCGGCTCAGGTCCGGCGTATACGCGAAGTCCGTCGGATTCGCGTCGTACCACATGTTGGCCGGCCGGTCGTTCAACCCCCAGTACCGGAACGAGAACAGGTACCAGAGCTTGTCGCGCCGGATCGGGCCGCCGAATGTGAAGTTCTGGTCCATTATCCTGTCGATGCTGTTGACCCTGCGGGCGCCTTGTGCCCGCAACTCGTCCGTGAGATTGCCCGCCTGCAGGTTGTGGTTCGTGAAGGCGCTGAAGGCGAGGCCCGAGAACTGGTTTCCGCCGTCCTTGTGAATGAGGTTGACGTGGACCCCGCCGGTCGTCGTCTCGGCGGAGACGCTGCCCAGCATGTAGTCGACTTCCTCGATCGACCCCATGTCGATGAAGTTGCCGTGCTGGGTGACGCCCAGCGTGCCGTTCATCGGCATGCCGTTGAAGAAGTTCTGCGCGTCGCCGGACTTGCTCCCATGGATCATCATCTGTGCCGACTGGTCGCCGAGCGATCCGCCGACATCCACGCCGACCTGCCGCATGCCGCCCGTCATCGAGATGCCGGGGATGGTCGTGGCCAGCGTCTGGAAGTTCCTGTTGCTCGGCAGCGCCGTCACCATGTCCTTCGAGATGACGCGCCGGGCCGCAACGTTCTGGACGTCCACGACCGGGCTCTCGCCGGTCACCGTGATCGTCTCTTCGAGCGCGCCGACCCGCAACTCGGCGTTGACAGTGGCCGTGAAGCCGGTCGACAACTCGATGCCTTCCCGAACCACCGTGCTGAAGCCGGGCAGAGTGAAGGTCACGGAGTACACGCCCGGGCGCAGATCCACGGCCCGGTACCGCCCTTCACCGTCCGTGATCGCCGTGCGGACCTGCTCGATCAGCGCCGGACTGGCCGCCTCGATTGTCACCCCCGGCAGCACGGCGCCGGTCACGTCGCTGACGACGCCGACGATGGCCCCGGTCGTCTGGGCCAGCGCGGCGCTCGCCGGAACAAGAACCAGCGAGGCCAACACCAACACGCCGGGAATCAGTCCACCTGCTCTCGTTCGCGACATGGCTGCCCTCCAGGAATCAGCAAAGCCAGGAATCAGCAAAGCAACGTTACGCGAGATTGCCCGTAGACAGGATAAGGGCTCATCTCCGGAGCCAGCTGCGTATGCGACAACTTGCGACACCTTTCGGCTGGAGGTCGAGACGGCCTCCACCGCACTATTGGCAGGCGAACCGCAACTTGCCCCTGGTTTCCCGGCGGGCAACTCTGTACCCTGGTGTGGCGTGGACGGAGGCACCGATGCATAAAGTGACAGTAGTCGCAGCCATGGTGTTCGTCGCGGTGATGGCGGGTACGATATCTTCGTCCCAGGAAGGTGGGGCGAGTCACGTGGTGACGGAGGCCGACCTCGAGCGGTGGCAGACGGAGCTGTCCAACTGGGGGCGGTGGGGGTCCGACGACGAGATCGGGACCATCAACCTCATCACGCCGGAGAAGCGCCGCGAGGCGGCGGGGCTCGTGCGCGCGGGCGTCAGCGTCTCGCTGGCGCGCGACGTGCTGAAGGAGGAGGCCGTCGACAACCCGCGGCCGTTCGAGCACACGATGCACGGCGTGGGCTCGGACACGTTCGCCGTCCGCTACCACGGCTGGGCGCATACGCACCTGGACGCCCTGGCGCACGTGGACGACGCCGAGGGACGCATGTACAACGGCTACCGGCCCGACGAGGCCGCGGTGCTGGAAGCCGGCGGTCACGCGCGGAACTCCATCCACAACCTCAAGAACGGCGTGTTCACGCGGGGCATCCTGATGGACATCCCGCGCCTGAAGGGCGTCCCGTACCTCGAGCCCGAGACGCCGATCTACGTCGAGGATCTGGAAGCCTGGGAAGCGCGCGCGGGCGTGCGGGCCGGCGCCGGCGACGCCGTGTTCATCCGCACCGGACGCTGGGCGGCGCGTGACGTGCTCGGGCCGTTCATCATCGGCCGCATCGGGACCGCGGCCGGCCTGCACGCGTCGGTCATTCCGTGGCTGAGGGAGCGCGACATCGCGCTGGTCGGCAGTGACGGGGCGCTCAGCGTCGCGCCGTCGGAACTGCCGGGCGCCGCGCACGACTTCGCGCTGGTCAACCTCGGCATCCACCTGTTCGACAATGCCGATCTCGAAGCGCTCGGCGAGACGGCTGCCGCGCAGGGCCGCTGGGAGTTCCTCCTGACGGCCGCGCCGCTCGCGGTCTGGGGCGGTACCGGGTCGCCAATCAACCCGATTGCGACCTTCTGAATCCATTGTGAGGACGGCTGACCGGCGCGCGGGAGCGTGTCGGATCGCGAGCCTGACGAGTAACGGGAGAGGGAAATGCCAAGAGAGACCGGTCGGTTCGTCATGAGCATCGCGCTCGTCGCCGCCATGGCCCTCGGCGCCGGGCTGCCCGCCGCGGCGCAGCAGGGCGCCCAGGACGGCGAGTGGCGGTACTACGGGGGCGATCTGGGCAGCACCAAGTACTCGCCGCTCGATCAGATCAACCGGGACAACGTCGCGGACCTCGAGATCGTCTGGCGCTGGAAGACGGACAACTTCGGACCGCAGCTGGACTTCAACTTCCAGGCGACGCCGCTCATGATCGACGGCGTGCTGTACACGAGTGCCGGCCGGCGGCGGAACGTGGTCGCCATCGACGCCGCCACCGGCGAGACGCTCTGGATGTACCGCTACGACGAGGGCCGGCGCGGCCAGGTGGCGCCGCTGCGCGCCAGCTCCGGCCGCGGCGTCGCGTACTGGACCGACGGGCAGGGCGACGACCGCGTCATCCACGTCACCCAGGGCTACCACCTCGTCGCGCTGCACGCGAAGACGGGGCGGCCGGTGCCGACGTTCGGCGAGGACGGCATCGTCGATCTCTACAACGGCCTCTACGACGGCCTCGACCGTCCCGCCATCGAGGACGGCCAGATCGGCCTGAACTCGCCGGCCACCGTCGTCAACGACGTCGTCGTCGTCGGCGCGGCGCTGCGCGCCACGGCTCCCGCGAAGGAGTTCCCGGCCGGGTTCGTCCGCGGCTTCGACGTGCGGACCGGCGAGCAACTGTGGGTCTTCCACACGATCCCGCAGCCCGGCGAGTTCGGCAACGACACCTGGGAGGACGGCTCCTGGAGCTATACGGGCAACACCGGGGCGTGGGCGCCGATGTCGGGGGACGAAGAGCTCGGCTACGTCTACGTGCCGGTCGAGACGCCGACGAACGATCTGTACGGCGGCCACCGGCTGGGCGACAACCTGTTCGCCGAGAGCCTGGTCTGCCTCGACGCCAGGACCGGCGAGCGGGTCTGGCACTTCCAGTTCATTCACCACGGGATCTGGGACTACGACATTCCGACCCCGCCGACGTTGATCGATCTCAACGTGAACGGCCGGGTGATCAAGGCGGTCGCCCAGATCACGAAGCAGGCGTTCACGTACGTCTTCGATCGCGCCACCGGTGAGCCGCTCTGGCCCATCGAGGAGCGGCCGGTCCCGCAGTCGAACGTGCCGGGCGAGCAGTCGGCCGCGACCCAGCCGTTCCCGACCCGGCCGCCGGCCTTCGACCGCCAGGGGGTGTCGGAGGAGGACTTCCTCGACTTCACGACCGAGATTGCGGCCGAGGCCCGGCGCATCGGATCGGAATATCAGCAGGGGCCGATCTACACACCGCCGATTCTGGCCGGGCAGGACGGCTTCCGGGGCCTGCTGATGCTGCCGCACATGACCGGCGGCGCGAACTGGCAGGGCGGCGCGGTCGACGCCGAGACCGGCATCCTGTACGTGGCCTCGATCACGAACCCGACGATCGCCGGGCTCGTCAACGATCCCGGCCGCACGTCGATGGATCTCGTGAGCGGGGGCGGACGGCCGCTCGGCCGGGACGCCGTGCGGCAGCAGCAGGGATGCGGCGAGATCGGCCCGCTCGGGCTCCCACTCATCAAGCCGCCGTGGGGCCGGATCACCGCGCTCGATCTGAACGCGGGCGAGCTGCTGTGGACCATACCGAACGGTCCCACGCCCGACTGCGTGACGGACCATCCGGCGCTGAGCGGCCTCGACATCCCCCGCACGGGCAAGCCCGAGCGCAGCGGCATCCTGGTGACCAGGACGCTGCTGTTCGCCGGCGAGGGCTCCGGCCTGATGGCCACGCCGACCTGGGCGGGCGGCCCCATGTTCCACGCCTACGACAAGCAGACGGGCGACATCGTCTGGGAGTACGAGCTGCCCAAGAACCAGAGCGGCGTGCCGATGACGTACATGCTCGACGGCAAGCAGTACATCGCGCTGGCCATCGGGGCCCGCGGCCAGCCGGCCGAGCTGATCGCCCTCGCGCTGCCGTAGGAGACGAGTGCCGGGCGACGAATCCGGGGCTAGGAGTCTGCGCCGTAGACGGGTGCAGACTCCGCAAGGCGCGCACAGCGCGCCTCGGCGGGAGCGGCGCGGGGCGCAGGGGTCCCCGCAAGCGGACGCCGGGGGGTGCGGGGCGCAGCCCCGCCTGATTGAAGCCGAATCCGGCTGAGAAGGGAACGGCCGCGCGGGCTCACGGGGCGCCCAGCTCGAGGGCCACGATGTCCGCGCGGTCGCGCAGGTACAGCTTGGTGCCGGCGAGCGTGGGCACCGTCCAGGCGGTGGTGGACAGGACCGGTGCCCGCGCCAGCACTCGCAGCCCCCGGCGCGAGACCGTGGCCAGCCCCAGCGTGCCGTCCTCGTCGAGGATGATCAGCTTGCCGTCGGCGTGCAGCAGGGTGCTGCGCACGAAGGTGCGGTCGCGCCACGCCACCTCGCCGCTGTGCACGTCGATGGCGGTCAGGAACGCTGGCCCGACGTCGCCGCTGCTGCCGTAGTAGAGGTCGCCGATCCGCATGGCCGTGCCGTAGTAGACGCGCATGGCCATGGTGAACCACAACTCCCGTACGCCCGACCCCGACACCTCCAGCACGCGGCTGCCGCCGTCATGCGCCGACGACAGGAACAGCAGGCCGTCGTCGCTCCACACCGGTGTGCTGATGTTGGCGTCGAGCCGCCGCGGATGCGGATGGCTCCAGAGCTCGGCGCCGCTGGCCGGATCGAGCCCCACGACGCCGGCGCTCGCGAACACGACCACCTGCTCCCGCCCCTCCACGGTGATGAGGATCGGCGAGGCCGGGGCGATGGCGAAGTCTCCGCTGCGCCACGCAACGCGCCCGTCGTCCTGGTGGAACGCCATGACCGCCTGGCCGGGCCCGCCCGCCGTGGCGATGAGCAGGTCGCCGTAGGCCAGCAGGCTGCAACTGTAGCCCGGCTTGCGCGGCATGATCCGGTAGTGCGGCGGCGCTCCAAAATCCTTCACGAGGTCGTGCGACCAGAGCACCTCGCCAGTCGTCTTGTCCAGCGCGAGGAGCTGCTTGTTGGTGCCGGTGGCGAACAATCGCTCGCCGACGATCAGCGGCGTGGCGTGCGGCCCGACGCCCAGCGGGACATCGAGACCAGCGAGCGGCGCCGCGTAGCGGTGCTCCCAGAGCGTGCGGCCGGTCGCCGCGTCGAGCGCGATGACCACCTCCTCCTCGCGCCAGGCGTCCGGCTCGCTGCCGTCCGGGCGATACTGGGTGAACAGGCGACCGCGGTCGACGAGGATGCTGGAATGCCCGCCGCCCAGCGGGCGGCTCCAGAGCCGCGTCGGCCCACCCTCCGGCCAGGAGTTCGCGAGCCCCGCGGCGTCGCTCGTGAAGTTGCGCCGCGGCCCGCCCCAGCCGGGCCACTCGGGCTCCGCGGAAACCTGACCCTGCCCGGACCCTGTTACGGCGACGAGGCCGGCGGCCGAAACCGCGGCGGCGAGGCCGAAGACGACCAGTCCGTGCCGTAAGCGCCGCCGCATCGTGCGCCCCACGATCTGGCCCGCCAATCGTCGCCTGCGGCTCCGCTTACCGCCCAACCAAGCCTCCAGTTTCCGCGCCGTTCTACGGCGCGGGCTCCTGCCGGATGGCCTCGCGACCGGCCTGCAGCGCGGCCGCCGCGCTGGCGGTGAGCCCGCCCGGCAGGCCGCCCGTGCCCAGAATCCGGAAGCCTTCCTCGATCCGGCGGGCCATCTGGTCGGCGCCGGCGGTGATGCCGCACGGCACGTCGTGCGCCAGGCACGCGCGGAGGATCGTCTGGATGGCGGCCTCGGTCTCCGCGGAATCCCGCGCGACCCCCAGCGAGTTCGACAGGTCGCTGGGGCCGATCAGGACCCCGCCGACGCCGGGCACCGACAGGAGATCGTCGATGTTGCGCACCGCCTCCGCGGACTCGATCAGCAGCACCACGATCAGGTCGCCGTCAGGGTTGAGCGGCCAGACGTCCGCGCGCCGGACGTACTCGGCCGCCGTGACGCCCCAGAACCACTGGGCAACGCGCGCACCCACGCCGCGCCGGCCGGTCGGCTCCGGGTACGGCGAGTCGGGGCGCTGCGGGTAACGCATGAGCCGCACGGCGTCCAGCACGTGCCGGCGGGTCTCGACGCTGGGGAAGATGACGCCCATCAGGCCGAGGTCGAGCCCCTGCTTGGCCGCCCACTCCGCCTGCTCGCGACCGTACGGGGCGAAGCGGGCCAGCGGCGTCACGCTCGGCTGCGGGCTGCCCTTGCTCACCGCCGCGGCCTTGTCGATCATGCCGACCAGGAAGGTGCGCAGCGTCTCGAAGTTCATCGGCCCGTGCTCGTAGTCGACGTAGACGTAGTCCAGGCCGGAGGTCGCCAGCGCCTGCGCGTTGTCGAGCGACAGGTTGGTCGTGCTGGCGCCGAACACCACCTCGCCCGCGGCCAGGCGCTCGACCATGCGGTTGAGGCGCGTCGGGCCGCGCTGGGCCGCGGCGTGGGCGGCCGCGAGCACCAGCACGGCCAGAACCGCGGCAAGGACGGCAACCCCGGAACCGGGACGGCATGACGGCATCGGCAATTCTCCTCCTTACGCGCCGGACCGTCCGCTGGCGCGACCCGCGCGCTCCAGGTCCCGCAGCAGCGCGTAGGTCTTCTCCACGTCGGCCGGCATCAGGGCCTGGCTCGTGCGGTACTTGTCGGTCGTGTGCTCCTGCGCCATGACGAGCGGCGTGCGGCCGATGCGGTCCTCCCGGTCCAGCCGCGCCCCGCGATTCACCAGGAACTGCACGACGGCCGGGTCGGCCGCCGCCACCGCGCCGTGCAGCGCCGTCTGCCCGTTGTCGTTGACCGCGTCGACGTCATGGCCCCAGGCGACGAGCTGCTCGAGGACCGCCAGCACGGCCCCCTCGGTGTCCTCGCGGCGGCCGCCCAGACGCGCGGTCGGCCCCCGCGTGGCGTAGCCCAGACCGGCCGCCACCATCAGCGCGGTCGTGTTCTCGATGGACGCGACGAGCGGGTCGGCGCCGGCTGCCTCGAGGATGCGCAGCGCCTCCAGATCGGCCAGGTGCGCCGCGATCCACAGCGGCGTCGCGCCGGCGTACTGCACGTTGTTCACCTGGGGATAGCCGTCGGGGTTGAAGTTGGGCGGCAACCGTTTCGACGGCAGGCGGGCGTTCGGGTCGGCGCCGCGCGCCAGCAGATCCTTCAGCAGCGCGGTCGAGCGGCCGCCGCCCGCCCCTGCGCGCCGGTCGCCGCGTTCCGGGTTGCCCCCGGCCCGCTTCCGCACCGCCGCGTGCAGCGGCGTGAACCCGGCGTCGTCGGCCCCGTTCGGATCGGCCCCGCCGTCGAGGAGCAGGTCGGTGAGATCGTGGTAGCCGTGGTCGATGGCCATGCGCAGCGGCGTGATGCCGCCCGGCGCCCGCGCGTCGACCCCCGCACCCGCCCCGAGCAGCATCCGCGCCGACCCGGCGTCGTTCTGGCGTACGGCGAAGTGCAGCGCCGTCAGCCCGCCGACGGTGCGGAGGCCGCCGCCGGCGTACGGAGCCTCCTCGCCGGACCGCGAGCGCGCGTGGACGTCCGCGCCGTGCGCCAGCAGGACCCGCACGACGTCGGCGTGCGGCTCGTGGTTGCCGGCCGCCATCATCAGCGGCGTCTGCCCGCGCCAGCCGTCCCGCGCGTCGACGTCGGCGCCGTGCGCCAGAAGCCGGGTGACCGCGGCCACGCCGCCGGCGCGCGCCGCCGCCATCAGCGGCGACTCCCCCGCGCCGAGCGCGGGGGCGTTCGGGTCGGCGCCGGCTTCGAGGAGGAGGCCAACCACGCCGGCCTCGGCCCGCTCGGCGGCCAGCCACAGCGGGGTGGCGCCGTACCGGTTGGCCGCGTCCACGTCGGCGCCGGCGCGCACGAGCAGGTGTGCCGTCTCCGCGTCGTTCCAGTGCACCGCCCAGTGCAGCGCGGTCGTGCCGTCGGGGGCCGGGGCGTTGATGTCGGCCGCGCGCGCGAGCAGCGTCCGCAGGCGCGCGTGATCGCGGTCCTCGACCGCCTGCGCCACCGGCGCGTCATCGTTGCCCGCAAGGGCGAGGCTCAGCGCGGCCAGGACGGGAACGAGCAGGAGCCTCCGCCGGTCGCGTGTCCGCATGGCCACTCCCCTCGCTACAGGTCTGCCACCCGGCCGGTGCTGTCGCCGAACCGGTCCAGCTGCACGTCGACCTTCTCCAGCAGGCTGAGCTGCAGGTTGGTCAGCGGCGTGTCCTCCGCGCAGACGATGTGGCGGCCGCCGCGCAGGCGGCCGCCACCGCCACCGGCCACCAGCGTCGGCAGCTTGGAGTGGCTGTGGATCTGGCCGTCGCACATGCACGAGCCGTACAGGAGCAGGACGTGATCGAGCAGCGACCCGTCGCCGTCCTCCACGGCGCGCAGCCTGTCGAGGTAGTACCCGAGCAGCGTCACGTGATAGGTGTCGATCCGCGCGAGCTTCGCGAGCTTCACCGGATCGTAGGCGTGATGCGACAGCCCGTGGTGCGGATCGGGAATGCCGAGCTGGCCGTACGTCCGCTGCGTGGCCTCGCGCGACATCAGGAACGTGATGACGCGGCTGAGATCGGCCTGGTAGGCGAGCACCTGCAGGTCGAACATCAGCTTCACGTGCTCCTCGAACGAGTCCGGTATCCCCGCCGGCAGGTCCGCCGGCGAAAGCGCCAGATCGCCCTGCCGCTCGAGCTTCGCGATCCGCTCCTCGAGCTCCCGGATGCCGGCCAGGTAGCCGTCGAGCCGGAGGCGGTCCGGCCCGCCCAGCCGCCGCCGGAGCCGCCGGGTCTCCTGCAGGATGGAGTCGAGGATGCTGGCCTGCGACTGCGCGAGCGCGCGGCGCTCCTCCGGCGTCCGCGCGTCGCCGCCCAGCAGGCGCTCGAAGACCACGCGCGGATTGGTCAGCATGGGCATCGGCGTCGTTGGCGTGCGCCACGACAGCGTGTTCTGGTAGGCGCAGGCGTAGCCCGGCTCGCAGCCGCCGAGCATGCCGACGTCGTCGATCGCCAGCTGCAGCGACGAAAACTGCGTCTCGGCGCCCAGCTCGTCGGCCGCGAACTGGTCGACCGTCTTGCCGGCGCGGTAGTCCCCGCCCTCGGTCTTCTTCGGATGCGCGCCGGTCAGCCAGGCCCCCGACGCCCGCGCGTGATCGCCGCTGCCGTCACCGAGCGCCTCGGCCGGCTGCGAACGCAGCTCGGAGACGACCACCAGTTGGTCGCGGAACGGCTCGAGGGGCAACAGCGACGGGGACAGCTCGAACCCCGCGCCCGCCTGCGCGGGCGTCCAACGCGTCCAGTTGACGCCGTTCGGCACGTAGACGAACCCCAGCCGGCGCGCCGGCGCCGCCGTGCGCGCCGCGGCCGACAGCGCGGGCACCATCGCATCGAGGAAGGGCAACGCGAGCGCGGCGCCCACGCCGCGCAGGAACGTTCGACGCGGCAGGGACATCCCGGTAACGATCATGGATTCTCTCCTTGCTCCGTCTCTTCCGCCGCCTGGCGCATCCGGAACGGCACGCTCTCGACGATACCCAGCACGAGCGACGAGAACGTGTAGCGGCTGCCCGCCGCCGCCGCCATGATCGCGCGGATGGCCGGCGCGTCGTGATGCTCCAGGCCCCGGCCGAGCGCATAGGTCGCCAGCCGGGTCGTCAGCGTCCGGACGAACGTCTCGGGCCGGGCCAGGAGGGCCGCGCGCAGCTCCGCCGGGCCCTCGAACTCGACGCCGCTCGGCAGCGCGCCCGAGGCGTCGATCGGCGCGCCGCCCTCGGACCGCCGCCACGCGCCGACGGCGTCGAAGTTCTCCAGCCCGAAGCCGATCGGGTCCATCTTCGCATGACAGCTCGCGCACACGGGATTCGCCCGGTGCGCGGCCAGCCGCTCGCGCATCGTCAGCCCCTGCCCGGATCCTTCGTCCTCGGGCAGCTCCGGCACGTCGGCCGGCGGCGGGGGCGGCGGCGATCCGAGCAGGTTCTCCAGCACCCATTTGCCGCGCAGGACCGGCGACGTCCGGTTCGCGTACGACGTGACCGTCAGGACGCTGCCGTGGCCCAGCAGCCCGCGCCGGCGCTCGTCGCTCACCGCGACGCGGCGGAAGTGGCTCCCCCGCACGCCCGGGATACCGTAGTGCCGCGCGAGCCGCTCGTTGACGAACGTATAGTCCGCGTCCAGCAGTTGCAGCACGCTGCGGTCCTCGGCCACGATCGACTCGAAGAGCAGCTCCGTCTCGCGGCGGAACGCGCGCCTCAGGTTGTTGTCGAAGTTGCGGAACCGCCTCGGCTCCGGCACGATGTGCTCGAGGTTGCGCAGGTAGAGCCACTGGCCCGCGAAGTTGTCCACCAGCGCCGCCGCGCGGGGATCGGCCAGCATGCGGCGCACCTGTCGCTCCAGCTCGCCGGGGCTGCGCAGGCCGCCGCGCTCGGCGACCGCCAGCAACTGCTCGTCGGGAACGGTGCTCCACAGGAAGAACGACAGGCGCGAGGCCAGCTCCAGGTCGCCGATGCGGTACGCCGCGCCGGGCGGTGCGTCCGGCGGATCGAACTCGAAGCGGAAGATGAACTTCGGGCTGGCCAGCAGCCGCCACAGCGCCGCCTCGATGCCCGCCTCGAACCCGCCCCGGGCCCGCCCGGCCTCGTAGAAGCCGAGCAGCTCCCGCACGTCGGCCGCCGTCGCCAAGCCGCGGTAGGCGCGCCGCGCGAGGGCGGCGACGATGGCCTGCGCGCAGGCCGCCTCGCCGTCGGCGCCGGCCGGCCGGCAGGTGAAGATGCGCCGGCGCGCCGGGGTGTCGCCGCGCCCCGCAGCGCCGAGCGGACCGCTCACGATGATCCGGCTGACCGCCGGCAGCCCGGCTACCGAGTTCGGGCTGGGATAGCTTCTGAGCAGCGGCTTCGAGAGGCTCTCGGACACGCCGAAGCTCTTGACCGGAAACGTCGCCGTGACGGCATGGGGGCCGGCCCGCACCGGCATGCGCAGGACGAGGTGGTCGTCGGCCGTCAACGCGGGCGTCTCGCCGTCGTAGACCAGCTGCCGGTACATGTGCGGCCCGCCGTCGAGCGCGAACAGCCGGACGCGCCGGCCGCCGACGGCCAGCTCCAGGTCGTGGGGCTCGTGGAGGCCGCGTACGTCGTCGCGCTGGCTGCGCTCCAGGCGCACCCGGATCTCGTACTCGCCGTCGACCGGGAAGTGATGCTCGACGCGCAGGCCGCCCCGCGTCCCGAACGGCATGCCGTCCCGGTGGGTGTCCTGCGTCTCGTCGTGCGCGCCGACGTACGTCTCGGCGCTCGGCGGAATGGCGGGATTCGCTACCGCCAGCCGGCTGATCTTGCGCGCCGCCACCACGTAGCTCTCCAGCAGCAGGGGCGAGACGCCGAGCGCGTCGGCGATGTTGTCGAAGCCGTGCGTCGAGTCGTCCGGCGGCAACAGCGTCGTCACGTCGACGTCCAGCGCCAGCAGGTCGCGGATCGCATTCGCGTACTCGGTGCGGTTCAGGCGGTGGAGCGCCGGCCGGCCGGGACGCGGGTCGACGGCAGCCCCCGCGTCGAGGGCCGTCTCCAGCCACGCGGCGAAGTCGTCGTAGACGGCGTCGGCGGGCCGCGGGCGGGGCTGCGGCGGCATGTCGCGCCCCCGCAGCTTGAGCACGACCTTCTCCCACAAGTCCGCCCGGCCGCTCGCGTTCGACAGGTCCGCCCGGTCGAGCTCGAGGCCGGCAGTCTTCAGGCGGGCGTTGTGGCAGGTGACGCAATACCTGTCGAGGGTGGCCCGGTACACCGACGCCGCGCCCAGGTCATCGGAGGCCCGACCCTGGCCGGCGGCCGGCTGGGCCACCAGCACCAGGCCGGCGCCCAGCAGCGCCATGCGAGAAAACGCGCGAAGTCGTTCCGGCCATTTGTCCTGGCGTCCCATACTCGCCCCGATCGAGGTCACATGATGACGTCGCCCACACCCGCTGGCAGTATAGTTGAAGCCACGCCGGCCGGGTGTCGCAGCTTGTCTCACTTCACTTGCAGGACCCATTTCTGCACCCGCTTGCCGGTGCTCTCCCCTGTGTAGATGTTCCCTTTGGTGTCGACCGCCGCGACGTGGAGGTGGTAGAACTGTCCCGCTTGGTGACCCAGGCGTCCGAAGTTTCCAACTACCTCGAGCGCGTCGCGATCCAGAATCCACACGTGATGGTTCCCGGGATCCGTAACGTACAGGAAGCGCTGCTCCTCATCCGGTGAGAAGGCAAGATCGCAGGAGGTCCCCGAACGGTGAGTCGTCTTTCGCGCCACGAAGGCTTCCTTGACGAAGGTGCCGTCGAGGTTGAAAACCTGAATGCGGTTGTTCGCGCGATCCCCAACGTACACCAACCCGTCATTCGACACCGCTACGGCGTGGGGCGTGTTGAACTGTCGAGACGGCGGACCGTCCAGCATGCGCTCCCGCGATGCCTCATCATCAGGCCGGTTTCCATACGCACCCCAGTGCCGCTTGTACGCGCCCGTGTCCGCATCGAACACGATGACGCGCCGGTTCCCGTATCCATCCGCGACAAACACCTCGTTGGTGCCCGAATGGACAAACGCCTTCGCTGGCCTCCCGAGGTTTGCGGTGTCGTTGCTGCCGCCGGCCCGCCCCTGACGGCCGATCTGGAGCAGAAACTCGCCGGCTCTGGTGAACTTCAGGACCTGCGCGTCGTCAGCTGCGTTTCCGCCGATCCAGACGTTCCCGCGGTAGTCGATCGTGATCCCGTGCTCGCTGTCGGGCCATTCGTAGCTCGCCCCCGAGGTTGGCCCACCCCATCCCCGCACCAGGTTTCCCGCCGGATCGAACTCCAACACGGACGATGCCGGAACGCAGCACGCTGCCATGGGAGGGGTACGGGTTGCGAAGTCCTCGTCCTCTGCGATGGTCCGGGGCCGATTCAAGACGAAGACATGATCGTTCGTCGGATCCACCGCGATACCGCCAATCGACCCGAAGATCCAGTTTCCCTCCATCTTCGGCCAGAACGGGTCCACCTCGTACGCCGGGACGCCAGCCTCGGAGCGCTGCTGGTGGGTCGCGGCGAGGTCATCGCGAGCGATGTGAATCAGACCGGAGGCGATGACGAGCGTCAGCCCTAGGCCGAGCGGCGTCCTTCCGAGCATGGCTTGTCGTCCTCGTGTCAACCTGCCGCTCGTACAGCCAACCGGACCGGGCGCAGCTGCTCTCGGCGCGGCCCGAGCGATGCGCCGCATCGGCCTCCGTGCCGGTTACCAAGCTCGGGGTGCCGAGCGATCGAGCACATACGACTTCGTGATCTGCGCGAGGTTCGTGGTACCCGCCTGCCGCATGACCATCCGCAGCTCGCTGTCCAGTATGTCGAGCGCCGTCTCAACGCCGGGCTGCCCGAACGCGGCCAGGCCGAAGATGTAGGGGCGCCCCACGCCCACGGCCGTCGCGCCCAGCGCCAGCGCCTTGAAGACGTCGGTGCCCCGGCGGAAGCCCCCGTCCACGATGATCGGAGCGCGTCCGGCCACGCCCGCCGCCACCTCGGGCACGCACTCGACGGACGACCGCAGGCTGTTCTCCATGCGGCCGCCGTGGTTCGAGACCCAGATGCCGTCGGCGCCGTACTCCAGCGCGAGCTCCGCGTCCTCGCGTGTCACGATGCCCTTGAGCACCACCTTCATGGAGGTGGCGTCCTTCAGCCGCTTGACGTAGTCCCAGGTCGCGATCCGGCCGTCCAGGCGCGGCGGTCCGAGCGGCGGCGTGGTCGTCATCGGCTTGCCGTCGGGGTTGATCGTCGAGCCCAGGAAGCCGGGCAGCGCGAGGCCCCGATCGTCCGGGTTCAGCGTGTGGCAGGTGCCGCAGAACGCGCGGTCGCGGCGCCGGGCGCGCGCATGCACGATGCGCTTGCCGCCGCCCTGATTGTCGATGGTCCAGGCCAGCACGGGCGAGCCGGCGGCCTCGGCGCGCTTGATCATGGCCAGCGTCCGGCTCCAGTCGGGATCGCGGTAGAGCTGGAACCAGACGGGGCCGCCGCGGGCCGCCGCAACGTCCTCGATCGGCTGGCTGGCCGCGTTCGACAGCGTCATGATGTGCCCGCGCGTGTTCACCGCGCGGGCCACCTCGACCTCGCCGCCCGGATGGAACGCGCTGAGCGCGCCGCACGGGCAGAGGATGATCGGGGCGTGCGCGCTGCTGCCGAAGAGCGACACCGACATGTCGATGTGGCTGATGTCGACCAGGCGCCGGACGCGGAGCTGATACTGCGTGAACCCCTCCCGGTTCGCGCGGTACGTCCCCTCGTCCTCGGTGCCGCCGAGGAACGCCACGTGCCCGTAGTGCAGCTTCTGCTTCGCGACGGCCTCGAAGTCGAATACCGTCAGCGCCTCCTCCGGCGACGCGATCAGCTCGGTCGCGGCGCCACCCTCCCGGAACGGCTCCTGGCCGAGCGCGTGGAGAATCTGTGGGGAGAGCGCGACGTACGGCAGCGCCGGACTGGCGGCCAGCATGCGCAGGAACTGCCGGCGGTCGGTCTGCGGGGCGATCGGGTCGGCCATGGTCACGCCCCTCCAGGGCGGGCGCCGGGGATGTCGACACGTATGCGGTACAGATGCGTCCGGGCCGTGATGTAGAGGCTCCGCCGGTCCGGATCCCCGAAACCGACGTTGGTCGTGCGAACCCCCAGGATGTCCGGGAGGTGGATCGTGCCCAGGTGCTTCCCCTCGGGCGAGATGATCCAGACGCCGCCGTGCGAGGTGGTGTAGAGGTTGCCCTGCTCGTCCACCTTCATGCCGTCGGAGCTGGTCTCGATGAGGACCCGGCCGCCGGAGACGCTGTCGTCCGCGTCCACGTCGTACGCCAGGATCTTCCCGCCGCTGCCGACGTAGAGCGTGCGCTCGTCGGGCGACAGGGCGATGCCGTTCGGGCTGCCGCCCCCCGGATCCCGCTCCACCAGCGTGAGATCGCCGTCCTTGATGCGGTAGACGCCGGTGTGGAACAGCTCGCGCGAGGGGCTGTCGCCCCGGTAGCGCATACCGGCCGTCATGTCGGTGAAGAAGATGGCGCCGCTCGCGCGCGCCACGAGGTCGTTCGGGCCGTTCAGCCGCTTGCCGTCGAAGCGGTCGGCCAGCACCGTCCTGGAGCCGTCCGCCTCGATGCGCACCACCGCCCGGTCGGCCATGGCGGCAATCAGCAGACGGCCCTGCGGATCGAGCGTCAGCCCGTTCGGGCCGATGAGGAGAACATGGCGGCGCCCGCTGGTCGACTGCGCGCCGGCGTTCAGGATGTCGTCGCCCGTATAACCGGCCTCCTCCATGTAGACGGAGAGCTCGCCGTCGGGAGTCCGCTTGTAGATGGCGTTGGCCGGGATGTCGCTGAACAGCAGATGCCCGCCCGCGGCATCGTCGATCCACAGCGGTCCCTCGGTCATGCCGAGATGCCCGGCGAGCAGCTCCAGGCGCGCGTCGGGACCGAGAATGGCGTCGACGGCCGGATCGTGCCGCTCGATCCGGCCCGTATCCTCCTGCGCCTGCCCCCAGGCAACCGCGAGACCCGCGATCAGAAAGGCAATCGTCAACCGCGTCTTCATCCTGCCCTCCACATCAGACGGGGCTGCGCCCCGAACCCCCGGCGTCCGCTTGAGCCCGCGCCGTTCTACGGCGCGGGCTCTTGTTTGAACTCGATCCAGACGGCGCGCGGACGCCCTTCGACCTGCTCCTCCTCGTGCGGCGCCGCCAGCGGGGCGGCGAGGGCCAGGACATCCCCGCGGCTGCGCCCGAATGGCGGGTTCGGGCTGCCGCCCGCCTCGAACGTCTGCAGCCTGCCGCCCTCGAGAAAGACGGCGGCCGTTGGCACGTAGTGCATGTGCAGGGCGATCCGCACGTCCGGCGTCCAGGTCTGATCCCAGACGCGAATGCGCTCCGTCTCGAGCAGTTTCCGCGCGCCGGCCCGCGGAAACTGGCCCGGCACGCCGTCGACCCGCGGCCAGCGCGGCAGCGGCGCCGACTTCAACTGGAAGACGACCACCCGGCTCGCCTCCTCCACGGCCTCCACCGCCCGGACGGTGCCGGCGGGCTCGAAGCGGACGAACCCGAACGGCTCGTGCTCGACCGTCCAGTTGCCGTCAGGCCGCGTGATCCGCACCGCGCCCGCAACCAGGGTCACCGACACCTGATCCGCCGCGAGCGTGCGCGGTGCGGCCCCGGTCTCCGCATCCGGCGCGCGCGTCACGTCCCAGATCGCGACGAAGTCGCTCTCCCGCAGGAGGGTGGCGCCGGCGGCCGGCGCCGCGGCAACGTGCCCCTGAGCGGCCGCGGACGCCGGCGACAGGAGCCCCGTCAACAGGACCAGCCCGATGCCCGCCCCGTATCGAGCGCGCGGCAGCAGCTCGGCGGTCATTCGTAGGTAACCCTCAGAAAGCCGAACGTCCAGCAGCAGGCGAACCCGGGCACGCCCTGCCCCTGCGCCGTGCCGTAGTACGAGCCGTCATCGGCCAGGACGGCCAGCGTGTACTCGCCCGGCTCGCTGACGGTCGCGGTCGTGACCGCCCGGCCGTCCTCGACGGAGGACTCCGCCGGGTCGAAGGCGACCTCGCCCGGACCGCGGTACTTCGACCAGCGGACGCTCAGGCTGGACGCGGAGCCTGGCCGCGGCGCAGGCAGCCCGTCGTCGGCGACGCCGACCGAAAGCCCGGCGGACGCCGGGAACGCCAGCGTCAGGTCGGGCCCCGGCGTCAGCTGCGGCTGGGTGTTCTCGTTGCTGCTGCTCTTCCCGACGTCGATCATCTGGGCGGGCTTGAGCGAGCCCGGCACGCTCGCGGGCCGGCCGCGAATCGACAGTGTCCACACGTACTCGCCCTCGAAGTCGCCGGGCACCACGATCTTGAAGAGCTGCTTCACCCGCCGCGGCAGGAAGTGCGTCGGCTGCCCCTGATCCGGAGGGCCGGGCGCGAAGTGGTTGTCCGGACCGATCGGAATGTCGAGCGCCTCCGCCCAGTTGCGGTTCATGTACCCCCAGTACAGGCTGGCGGTGCCGTCCGGATTCCGCTCCCAGCCCTCGAACACCGGGTGCACGTTCTGGCCGGCGTTGTGCCGGACGTTGAGCAGGCGCCGCATCTGCTCGTAGATGCCGGACTGCCCCGCCTGCGGCGGCTGGCCGGCCGCCAGCGGCCCGCCGAGCACGAGCAGCACGCCGCACACGCTGGCGGCGATCGGTAGCATCCAGCGCCGAACCGGGCGCTTCGTCGGGCGCATCATCACGCCTCCGGCCTGCCGGCGGCCTACTCCCCGCCCACGCTCAGCCGCCCCGGCGGCTGCGCGCGGCGCTCGGCCACCATCCGCTCGTAGTCCTCGTCGCCGAGGTACTGCACGCCGATGTGTGCCGCCGCCATGTCGTCGATGCTGCGCTGCCCCCACCCGACCCAGACGGTCGGGTCCGGATTGCGGCGGTTGGTGACCGTGTTGTCGTGGATGGAAATGAGGTGCAGCATCGTCCCCGCCGGCAGCAGCGGCATCACGTCGTCCTCGTAGTGGTAGGCGACGTGCCAGTTGAAGTCGAAGCGGTCGACGCAGCTCAGCATCTCCACGCGCCCGTCGCGGTAGATGGCCTCCATGCACTGCGCCTTGCCGCGCAGGTGCAGGTGCGGCTGGTAGCTGATGATGCGCGCCGCCGCCGGCAGGCTGTAGTACGTGTCGGTGCGCGTCATCTCCCCCGGCGGGATGTCGATCGTGTCGTTCTCGTGGATGAACAGGTCGGTGATGTACCACTTCGGCTCGACGTCCTTCGGGTACAGCACGAAGCCGACGCTGGTTTGGTCGCGCATCTCGCGGCCAGTGGCGAAGTAGTGCATGCTGAAGCGGAGCTTGACCCCGGCCTTCAGCGCCCGCCCCGTGTTCTCGGGAAAGATGTCGCCGTACTTGCCCGGCGCGTACTCGCTCAGATAGGCACCCTCGAGCGGGTCGAGCACGGGCTCGCCCTGGCCCAGCCGGGCGGGCGTGTCCCGCGCGTCGGGGTCGATGAGGCTCGTGATGGCGTGGTGCACGAACTCCCGCCCCTGCTGCGAGGGCCGGGTCTCCACCGCCCGCGCGAACCGCGTCTCGGTCAGGCCCAGGTCGACCACATAGCTCGGCCACCAGTCCGAGCCCTCGGGGTACATCACGGCCTCGGGCGAGGTGACGATCAGGTCGGGCACGCCGATGGTCCACTCGTCGTCGTTGAATTCCACCGGCGGTGGCAGGTCCGCCGGATCGCCGAGCGGGGCCCCGCCGTCCACCCAGCGGGCGATGAGGTCGATCTGCTCGTCGGTCAGCGACCGGTCGTCCTTGTAGCGCGTGATCCCCACGGTCTTGTCGAGGTGCCAGGGCGGCATCTCCCTGAGCATCACACGCTGCTTGATCGAGCGCGCCCAGGGGCGGGCGTCCTGATAGGTGAGCAGCGGCATGGGCGCCATCATGCCGGGCCGGTGACATGCCTGGCACTTCGCCTGGAAGATGGCGGCAACGTCGCCCGCGAACGTCGGGACGCCGTCGTCGGGCTCCGCGGCCAGCGCCGGTGCGGGCGCGGCTGCCACGCCGAGGGCCAGGAAACACAGTCCGACGACCGGTCGAACGCGACGGAGCCTCGTTGCTGTCAGCACGGTCCACCCCCAGATTATTCTGGTATGCTCCGCCTGAAGGCGCGTGTGTGTCAAGGGGCGCGCGGGCCCCGGGAGCCGAGCGTGAAGCAGACGGTGCGCGTTGCGTCGGGCGTCCTGGCGGCCCTCGTTCTGGCGGCCGGCGGCGCCGCGACCACGCTGGCGCAGGAGCGGGGCACGCTCGACCAGCCCCTGTTCATGGCCGAGCGCTTCCAGTCGGGCCGCGGCGTGCACCCGGTGTTCGAAGGCTGGACCCCCAATCCCGACGGGACGTTCAACCTGTACTTCGGGTACATGAACCGCAACTGGGCGGAGCACGTCGAAGCCCCGGTCGGGCTACAGAACTTCTTCTCCCCCGGGCCGCGGGATCGGGGTCAGCCCACCCACTTCGTGCCGCGCCGGGCCAAGAACGTCTTTCGCGTGATCGTGCCGCCCGACTTCGGCGCGCAGACCCTGGTCTGGACGCTTGCGCTGCGCGGCGAGACCAACCAGGTGCCGGGGTCGCTGCGCCCCGAGTACCAGGTGGAGGCGGCGCGCAACCGGGAGACGGACAACACGCCGCCGTCGATCGCGGCGCTCGCGGACCGTACCGCCGCGGTGGGAACGCCGCTGCACGTGGCGGTGCAGGTGACCGACGACGGCCTGCCGCGCGTCCGGCAGCGACGGCCACGGCGCGTGCAGCGCGGTCCCGGCCCGCCGCTGAAGGCGCCGGAGCTGCGCGGCTTGGCGGTGTACTGGCGCAAGTATCGCGGGCCCGGCGGGGTCACGTTCACGCCGCCCGCGATGCACGTCGCCGAGGGCAGCGCGACGACGACCGCAAGCTTCGACGCGCCCGGCGACTACATCCTGCAGGTGGTCGCGGACGACGGCTCCGGGAGCGGGGGCGCCGGTACGTACCATTGCTGCTGGACCACGGCGGAGCTGGCGGTCACGGTGACCGCGCCTTGAAGAAGCTTGAAGAAGGAGGATGCAATGGCCAGGGCTGGAGGCAGCGACCTGAGGCGGCGGACGGTCGTTCCGCCGGCGGTGATTGCGCTGGCGGGATCGGCGTTGCTCTTCCCCGGCGTGGAGGCGCGGGCGGCCGAGACGCCGACGTTTGCGCGCGACGTGGCCCCGATCTTCCAGGCGAAGTGCCAGGTGTGCCACCGGCCGGAGAGCATGGCCCCGATGTCGCTCCTGACGTACGAGGAGTCGCGGCCATGGGCGCGGTCGATCAGGAACCGGGTGGCGCTGCGCGAGATGCCGCCCTGGCACCTCGACCCGACGGTCGGAATCCAGCGCTACAAGAACGACCGCTCGCTGAACGAGGCGGAAATCGCGACCATCGTGGACTGGGTGGACGGTGGTGCCCCGCGCGGGGACCCTGCCGACCTGCCGCCCCCGGTCGACTGGCCCGATGAGGAATCGTGGGAGATCGGCACGCCCGACTGGATCGTGACGTCGCCGGAGCACACGATGTATGCGGACGGTACCGACTGGTGGCCGAACTTCACGGTCGAGAGCGGCCTCGCCGAGGACCGCTACATCAAGGCGATCGAGACAAAGCCCTCACTCGCCGGCCGCCGCGTCGTACACCATGCCGTCACGTCGCTCGTGCAGGACGAAGAGACGGACATGGGCTACCTGAGCGAGTACGCGCCGGGCAAGTACGGCGACATCTTCGCCGACGACACCGGGCGCCTGATCGAGGCGGGGTCGCAGGTCCGCTTCAACATGCACTACTTCGCCATCGGGGAGGAGGTCACGGATCGAACGAGCGTGGGCATGGTCTTCTACCCGCGCGGGGTGGTGCCGAAGTACGCGGCCGTGGAGATCAACGTGGGCACCGACCCGGGCGGCCTGTACCGCGAGCTCGACATCCCGCCGCACTCCGTCACGCGCCACGACGGCTACTACACGCTCCCCAGGCCGGCGCGGCTCATCAGCTACCAGCCGCACATGCACATGCGCGGCAAGGCGATGACGATGGAGGTGATCTATCCGAGCGGGGAGACCGCGACGCTGAGCGCGGTCGATCGCTTCGACTTCAACTGGCACGTGGCCTACGTCTACGAGGACGACGTGGCGCCGCTGCTGCCGGCCGGCACGGTGCTGCACACCATCGGCATCCACGACAACACGGCGGCCAACCGCCTCAATCCCGATCCGACCGTCTGGGTGGGCACCGGCAACCGCAGCATCGACGACATGCTGCAGAACCACGTGATCCTCGTCTACCTCGAGGACGAGGACTACGAGCGCATGGTTGCCGAGCGCCGGTCGCAGCTCGGTCTGGCGAACGACAATCAGTAGGCAACGCGCGCGCCCGCCGGTCGGCCGAGGCGCGGCGGGGAGGTGTCTCGTGGCGCGTCCATCCTTTCGTCGGCACGTCCTGCCGTTGATGGCGGCCGGTTTTCTCACGGCGGCCGTGCTGCTGTCGGCGCCGGCGGCGCAGGAGCCGCACCTGCACCTGAACCCGGTGGTGGAGAAGCTGTCGCAGGACCGCCATGTGTTCGGCGTGAGCACCACCGATCTCTCCCTGCAGAACGCGCGCTCGCTGGCCCAGGTCCCCGACATCGACTACGTCTATGTCGACATGGAGCACAACCCGCTCCGCTTCGACGCCCTGGAGCAGTTCGTGGCGTTCCTGAGCGCCAGCGACAAGGCCGGCATCCTGGCGCGGGGCAACCTGCAGGCCCACCCGGCAGTCTTCGCCCGCTTTCCGCCCTACGGGCGCGAGCAGACGGAGTGGATGGTCAAGCACGCCCTCGACATCGGGCTGATGGGCATCCTGATCAACAACATCGAGACCGTGGAGCAGGCCGAGAACATCGTCGAGACGATACGGCCCCGGCAGCTCCGCACGTCGGCCATCCCGCACCCGCCCGGCATCCGGGGCACGGTGGTCTGCGGCTTCTGGGGCATCAGCCGCGCCGAGTGCCGCCGGCGCGCCGACCTGTGGCCCCTCAACCCGGAGGGCGACCTGCTCTTCTGGCCCATGATCGAGACGCAGGTGGGCGTGGAGAACGCCGACGCGATCGCCCAGGTGCCCGGCGTGGGCGGCTTCTATCTGGGCGCGGGCGGCGACCTCAGCGCCGCCTACGGCGTCGAGAGCGCCGAGCACCCCGACGTGGAGGCGGCCTTCGAGCAGATCCTGGCCGTGTGCCGGGCGCGCGACCTCGCCTGCGGCGGCACCGTGAATCCGGACAACGCGGCGCGGCGCATGGCGCAGGGCTACCGGATCTTCAACTTCGGCGGCGCGAACGGCGGCCTGACGGCCGGCAACGCGGCCACCCGCGATGCGGTGGTCGCCGCCCGTGCGGAGCACTGATCCCGCGCCGTCGATGCACGATGCCGGTCACGGACGATCTACTCGACCGGATGGTCCAAGCGATCGTCGACGAGGTCGATCCGGAGCAGGTCATCCTGTTCGGCTCCCGCGGTCGCGGTGACCAACGCGCCGATTCCGATATCGATCTCGTCGTCGTCGAGGCCGAGCCGTTCGGTCCCGGGCGCAGCCGCCACCAGGAGCTGGTCAGACTCTACGGAGCGGTGGCCGGATTCCCCGCTCCCACCGACGTCCTCGTCTACTCCCGCGACGACGTCAAGTACTGGCGCGATTCGCTGAACCACGTCCTGGCGCGCGCATTGCGCGAGGGCCGCGTGCTGTATGAGCGACCCTAAGTGCGCCGGGTCCATGCTGCGGGCGGCGGAACGCGACCTCCTCACGCTCCGGAGCATGACGGCGGCCGCGCCGGACGAATCCTTCGGCTTTCACGTGCAACAGGCTGCCGAGAAGGCCTTCAAAGCCTGGCTTGCCCTGCTGGGAGAAACCTACCCGCTCACCCACAACCTGCAGGCGTTGCTGAACCTGCTCGCTGCCCGCGGCGCAGATACCGAGCCCTTCACGGAGCTGGCGCGATACACGCCGTACGCCGTCGAGTTTCGCTACGAGGGTGTCGCTGCGGACGCCGAACGGATCTCCCGGGAGAATGCGACCGCTATCGTCGCGGTGTTGCTGCAACGGGTTCGACGCGAGCCGACCGGGGATC
Organism: Vicinamibacterales bacterium; assembly: GCA_965222265.1. Classification (GTDB taxonomy): domain Bacteria; phylum Acidobacteriota; class Vicinamibacteria; order Vicinamibacterales; family UBA8438; genus JAAXGX01. Next base: position 462,383 of record CBDCTP010000002.1, on the reverse strand, counting down.
GGGGTCAATGACCCCTCGGCCCACTATCCGAGGGGGCGTCCAGGGAGGTGCTTGCCCGCCAGCTCTCGCGGCGCGCGCGGGGCGGCGACGTCGGCCCTTCAGGGGGCAGCCGGGTTGTCTCTGCGCAGGCCGAGCGGGTGGCGCATCTCCGAGGCGCACTGCTGCCGACGCCAGCGCCTTAGTACCATACACGAGGCTGGGACATTTTCGCCGCCCGGACGCCCGGCGATGGCGTCGTGGAGCGCTCGAGTCAGCGTCGTCACAAGCGGCGGACGTTCATCGCCAGTCGTAAGCCCCGCAACCGCCGGTCGATAGCCAGGGGGACCGGCGTCGGGTGATCGCGTCTGCTTGCGTCGGCGTGACGAACTCGAGGGAACCACGCGATATCGGCGCGGCGCACGCATCGACGATCCAGATCCCGGTCAGATCCCGATCCTCCTGATCCGCTCGATGTCCTCGACGGTGATGTCATCCGCCGGCCGGGGGCTCTCGTGCCCCGCGATCGCCTGAGCGCGTTCGAGCATGCCGCCGTTGAGCAGATACGCCGTGGTACCTGAGGCGCCAAGGCGACGCCGCTCAGGCGTCCGCGCCAACATGAGCATAGCGTTATGTATTCTGGCCCGCCCGACACGACATCAGGCGCACCATCCCGCATGCCGACGACGGCGCTTGGGCCGGACTCGGACGGCTCCGGGCTTGTCGGGATGTCGATACTGCCGATGCCTTCCTCTGGTGCGAACCAGCGACAAGGCGGATCGCGTCACGGACGGGTCAGGTCACGGCTCCGTGCGGCTTGCTGGGCGAACGTCTCCCCTGAGCGGAAGGCGCCGCTCGAAGCGTGGCGTCCCGACCGGTCCGAGCACGCCGAGCCACAGCACCAGATTGGCGAGGATGCCGGCGGTAGCCACCCAGGGCGGCATTCCCGCCGTCAGCCGCTCGACCGCGGCATAGCCCCCCACCATCCCGCCAAACCACCACCCGCCCTCGGTCGCGATGACCCATGCCCGTCGCGGATGGCGGCCACCAGAAACCCCACAACCGCAACGACGACGATGACGAATACGGTGCCCAGCATGAACTCCGCCACGGCTGCTCACCCCCTTTCGTTTGTCGATCCAGAGCCGCGTCACCGTCGAGAGCCGCAACGGCGAGCACGTAGCCGCTGATGACGACCCGCGCTACATCGGTGGCGGGATCGTGGCTCATGCAGTCCTCCGAAGATGATCGCCGCGGGGAAACGACGGTGGAGACGACCGCTCGGTAGCCGCGGCACTCGAGAAGTCGAGTACGAAGATGGAAAAGGGCGCGGGATCTCAGTTATCCGAGATGGGCCCCGGCAACAGGGCGCGTTCCAGGGTCTCGAGGCGCTGATCGACCTTGCCGAAGGCAACCTCGACGGCGCGCAGACGGTCGTCCATGCTGCGCACGTCCGTTTCGAGTCGCTCCAGGCGGCTGTTCATGTCGCCGATCCGGGCGTGCAGGCTGGAATCGACGCCGGAGATTTGCGCGGACAACAGGCCGGCCACCACCAGGATGGCCGGAACGATGGTCCCGATGATCCACTTCGTGTCGGTGCTCACGAGGTACGGCTCCGCGGCTGCCGCCGCCGACCCCACGGCACCAATCGTGGCACCCGGCGAGCCGGTTTTCGGCGTCGTCCTGCCCGGCGCAGGGCGTATAATCGATTCGCTTGACGGAAGAGAAGACGCCGCACGCGACCCGCGGCTGGAACGGGAGGTATCCAATGACTCGCTCATGTCTGATTGCTCTGTTTGGCGCTGTCGCGCTGGCGGTATCGATGCCGGCCGCCGCGGCCGCCCAGGACGCCCCGCGGACCCCGTGGGGCGATCCGGATCTGCAGGGGACGTACACGAACAAGACCATCACGCCGCTCGAGCGCCCCGAGGCGCTGGGCGACAAGGAATTCCTCACCGAGGAGGAGGTCCAGGCGCAGGAGCAGGCGCGGGTCGACCGCAACCGCGAACTGCTGCTGGCGCCGCGGCGGACGACGGTGGCCGGCGGCAACGTGGGCGCGTACAACAACTTCTGGCTCGACGGGGGTACGCGGCCGACGCGCCGCACGTCACTGATCGTCGACCCGCCGAACGGCCGGCTGCCGGCGCGCACGCCGGAGGCCGCCCAACTCAAGATGGCGCACGACGCGGCGCACCCCGCCGAGGGTCCGTACGAGTCGTGGGAGGACCTGGAGCTGAACGACCGCTGCCTGGTCTGGTCGGCGGGGCCGCCGATGCTGCCCAGCGCCTACAACAACAACTTCATCGTGGCGCAGACGCCGGACTATGTCGCCATCTACGTCGAGATGATCCACGACACGCGCATCATTCCGCTCGATGGCCGGGATCACGTGCCGACCGGCATTCGCCAGTGGCACGGTGACGCGCGCGGTCGCTGGGAAGGCGACACGCTGGTCGTGGAGACGACCAACCTGCGGCGCACCTCGGCGCACGCCGGCGCCGCCGGGGGCGACCCGATTCTGCTCCGCATGGCGAACGGACGGACGGACGACACGATCACGGTGACCGAGCGGTTCACGCGGGTCGACGCCACGACGCTGAACTACGAGTTCACGATCGACGACCCGACGCACTGGACGGAGCCCTTCTCGGGCGAGTTCCCGTTCACCGCGTTCCCGGCGGACGAGCTGCCGTTCCTCTTCGAGTACGCCTGCCACGAGGGGAACTACAGCATGCCCAACATCCTGGGCGGCGAGCGCGCGCTGGAGCGGGCCGCAGCCCTCCAGTAGGAATCTCGCGGCGGGCCCGGCGCGGACTCCGCCGAGGCGCGCACGGCGCGCCTCGGCGGGAGCGGTGCGGGGCGAAGGGGTCCCCGCAAGCGGACGCCGGGGGTTCGGGGCAAAGCCCCGTCTGACTGAAGAGGGAGGCAGGATCCTCATGATGGCCGCACGCCCAGGAGCGAGCGGGACCACCCGGCCGGCGCCGCCGCGACCGGTGGCCGCGGCGGCGCTCGCCGTCTGTCTGCTGGCGGCGAGCGCCGCCGGCGCGCAGCCCTTCGAGCTGCTCGAAGCGACAATCGACGACGTGCGCGCGGCGCTGGACGCGGGGCGGCTGACCTGCCGCGAGCTGGTGCAGGGCTACCTGGACCGGATCGCGGCGTACGACCAGGCCGGCCCTGCGCTCAACGCCGTGCAGCACGTCAATGCGGGCGCGCTGGACGCGGCCGACGCGCTCGATGCGGGCTTCGCCGAGTCGGGCCCCGTCGGCCCGCTGCACTGCGCCCCGGTGCTGCTCAAGGACCAGGTCGAGACGCGCGACCTGCCGACCACTTACGGCTCGGCCCTGTTCGACGGCTTCGTGTCGGGGCGCGACGCCACCATCGTCACCCGCCTGGAAGCGGCGGGTGCCATCATCCTCGCCAAGACGAACATGGGCGAGTTCGCGTCCCGCTACGTCGGGTCGGCCTTCGGCGTCATCCGCAACGCCTACGACCCGACGCGCAATCCCAGCGGCTCGTCGGGCGGCACGGGCGCCGGCATCGCGGCCAACTTCGGGCTGGTCGGCATCGGCGAGGACACGGGCGGCTCCATCCGCGGCCCGGCGGCGGTCCACGGCCTCGTCGGCCTGCGCCCCACCGTGCCGCTGGTCAGCCGCTTCGGCATGATGCCAGCCAATCCGTCCAGCGACACGCTGGGGCCGATGACGCGCACCGTCCGGGACGCGGCGCTCGTGCTCGACGTCATCGCGGGCTACGATCCGCAGGATCCGGTCACCGCGTACGCGGCCGGCCGCGTGCCCGACTCGTACGCCGCTGATCTCGACGCCGGCGGGCTGCGCGGGGCGCGCATCGGGATCATCCGCGAGGCGCTGGACCCGAAGACCGATCCCGAGTCGGACGACTACCGGCAGGTGCGCGCCGTGCTCGACCGCGCTTTTGCCGACCTGGAGGCGCTCGGCGCGACGGTCATCGACCCGGTAACCGTCGCGGGCCTCGACTCCGTGTACGCGACCTACGTCGGCAACGACTTCGAGACCGAGGCGGCGACGGACGCGTATCTGGAGACCCTGCCCGACGCCCCCGTGGAGACCCTGCGGGACATCCTGTTGTCGGGCGTCGTCACGCCCTGGCGGGCGCGCGGCCTGATCGACGTGGTCGGCCAGTCGACCGCCGACGCCGGGTATCTGTCCATCCTGCAGGCCCGGGAGGAGCTGCGGCGCGCCATCCTGACCGCGATGGCGGATCACGATCTCGATGCGCTCGCGTACGCGACGTTCGATCATCAACCGGCGCCGATCGCGCCCGACGCCCTCACGAACGCGGACACCGAGGACGCGTACGGCGTGGGCAACAACCGCCACCTGAGCCCGGTCATCGGGTTCCCCGCGCTCACCGTGCCGGCCGGGCTGACCGCCGACGGGCTCCCCGTCGGCCTAGAGCTGCTGGGCCGGCCGTTCACCGAGGCCGCGCTGCTCGGGCTGGGCTACGCCTACGAGCGGGGCACGCGGCGCCGGGAGCCGCCGCGGACCACGCCGCCGCTGGCGCCCTAACTACTCCACCCGCCTTGCCGGAACCGACCCGCGGCGCCACCGCGTGCTCGCTGCTCGACCTCTCCCCCATCCCCGAAGGCGGCGACGCCGCACTTGCCCTGCGTAACACGGCCGACCTGGCGCGGCACGCCGAGCGCTGGGGCTACCGGCGCTTCTGGCTGGCCGAGCACCACAACATGCCGGGCATCGCGAGCGCCGCCACCGCGGTGGTCATCGGCCACGTGGCCGCGGCGACGTCGTCCATCCGCGTCGGCGCGGGCGGCATCATGCTGCCGAATCACGCGCCGCTGGTGATTGCCGAGCAGTTCGGCACGCTGGCCACGCTCTTCCCCGGGCGTATCGATCTGGGACTCGGGCGCGCGCCGGGCACCGACCCGCTCACCACCCGGGCCCTGCGCCGCAACCTGGACGGGGACGTCGACGCCTTCCCCCGCGACGTCATCGAGCTGCAGCACTACTTCGCGGCGCCGGACGGCGGCGGCCGGCGGGTGCAGGCGGTGCCGGGAGCGGGCATCGACGTGCCGCTCTGGATACTCGGGTCGAGCCTGTTCGGCGCGCAGCTCGCGGCGATGCTCGGACTGCCCTACGCGTTCGCGTCGCACTTCGCACCCGCGCTGCTGACCGAGGCCCTCGCCATCTACCGGGAGCGCTTCGAGCCGTCGGCGCACTGCGCGGAGCCCTGCGTCATGGTCGGGCTCAACGTCATCGCCGCCGACACCGAGTCGGAAGCACGGCTCCTGCGCACCTCCGCGCAGCAGTCGATCCTCGGCCTGCGCCAGGGCCGGCCGGGCAAGCTGCCGCCGCCGGCAGCGGGCTTCGAGGACCGGCTGTCGCCGGCCGAGCGGCAGATCATCGACCAGTCCCAGTCGTGCTCTGTGGTCGGGGCGCCCGGCACGATTCGCGCGGGGGTGGCGGCGTTCGTCGAGCGCACGGGCGCCGACGAGGTCATGATCGTGAGCCACATCTTCGACCACGACGCGCGCCTGCGCTCGCTGGAGATCACGGCCGAGCAGGTGATCGCGAACCCCATCGGCGCCTGACGCCGTCCGGTTGAAAGGCTCGTGGTGCAAATCCCGATGCGATGTGCGAACATGGGATCATGCAGTCGGCATCGCGGCGGTGGTTCACGGCGTGCGTCGGCCATGCGTTGCTGGCGGCCATGCTCGTCTGCCCCGTGATGGCCGTGGCCGAGGCCGCGCCGGCCGCGTCCGGCTGCCATGACGAGGGCCGGGGCGGGCACGGCCACGACGAGGCAGCGCTGACCTGCTGCGCCACGATCATCGTCCCGGCCTCGATCCCCCGCGCGCACGACGCTGATGCGGCCGAGATTGTCCCGGTCGACACCCGGCCGCCGGCCGGCCGGCCGGCGGAACGAAGAGCCTCCCGGCCCGTGCGGCCACCAGCCGATCCGCCACTCTTCCTGCAACACGCCTCGCTGTTGATCTGACCGTCGCCCCGCTCGGCAGTTCGCCGGTCGCGAGCCGCCCAAAGCATCCCGCCGCGCGGGGCAGGGTTGGCGGCGACGGCTGGCGTCTCGCACTTCGTGCAGCAGGGGGACGGTCCCATGAACAGATCCTTCGGCCGGCAATCCGCCGCCGCCGTGGCCGTGGCGGGCCTAGTCTCGGCCCTCGCCGCCGCCCAGACGCCGCCGTCCGAGGCACCGCCCGAGGCACCGCTGGACTTCCACGCCGCCGAGCCCGACCTGCGCGGCTACGTGACCGAGGCGCTCGAGCGCACGCCGGCGGTGCTGGAGTCCCGGGCCCGCTACCGCGCCGCCCGGGAGCGCGTTCCGCAAGTGACGGCGCTGCCCGATCCGGTGCTCAGCTTCACGCAGGCGCTGCGGAGCCTGGAGACCCGCGTCGGCCCGCAGACGAACGCCGTCACGCTGAGCCAGGACTTTCCGTGGATCGGCACGCTCGATCTGCGCGGCCGGGTCGCGCTCCAGCAGGCGGCGGCGCAGTACCACCGCCATCAGGCGCAGCGGCGCGACATCGTTGCCCAGGTCAAGCAGGCGTTCTACGAGCTGGCGTACGTCGACGCCGCGCTGGGCCTCGCCCATGAGGAACGGCTGCTGCTGGAGCACTACGAGACGCTGGCCAGTACGCGCTACGCGACGGGTCAGGGCCTGCAGCAGGCCGTGATCAAGCTGCAGGCCGAGATCACCCGGATCATCAATCGACGGCACCAGCTCGACCGGCAGCGGCTGACGCAGGCGGCGCATCTCAACGCGCTGCGGGACCGTCCCGCGCAGGACCCGGTTCCCACCAGCCGCCCGCTCGAGCGCCCACTCGTCGCAGTCGATCGGGCAGAGCTCTACGAGCTGGGCCACCGGCACCGCCAGGAGCTGCAGGCGGCAGCGGCGCTCGTCCGGGGCAGCGAGCGCTCGATCGAGCTGGCCAGGAAGCGGGGCCGGCCCAGCTTCACCGCGAGCGTCGGGGTGCTCAACGTCGGCCGCCGCGACGATCCGGCGGGCATCGCGCTGCCGCCGCCGGACAACGGCAGGAACGCCGTCACCGTGTCGCTGGGGGTCTCGCTGCCGCTCTGGCGCGGCAAGTACCGCGCCGGGGTCGAGCAGGCGGCCGCGGAGTTGCTCGCCCATCGACATCAGCGGGCCGCGGCGCGCAACGCGATGGAGCGCGGGGTCCAGGACGCGGTCGTGCGCCTGGAGACCCTGGACCGGCAGGTCGAGCTGCTGGACACGGTGCTGATCCCGCAGACGGAGGAGGCGCTGCGCGCGACGGAGGCCGCCTACGAGACGGGCCAGCTCGCCGTCCTCGACCTGCTGGACAGCGAGCGGATGCTGATCGGAATCCGCCTGATGCGGGCGCGCTACGTATCGGACTGGCTGATCGCCCTGAGCGATCTCGAGCGGGCCGTCGGCATGCGCGTCGCGCAGCACTGAGGAGGCAACATGCGGAAGCCACTCACGTTCAGCGTCGCGAGCTTCGTGAGCTTTCTACTGGGGGCCGGCGTCGCGGCCGTGCTGCTGGCCAACCCGGCCGGCTGGCAGTGGCCCGCGGCCGTCGCCGACGCCCTGCGCGGCGGGCCGGCCGCCGCGGCTACGGGACCAGCGGCCGCCGCTCCCGCCGGCGGCGATCGTCGGATCCTGTACTGGCGCGCTCCCATGGACCCGGCGTTCACGTCGGATCGACCGGGCAAGTCGCCGATGGGGATGGATCTCGTCCCCGTCTACGCGGACGAGGCGGAGCGGCTACCGCCGGGCGCGGTGCGCATCGATCCGGCATTCGCGCAGAGCGTCGGCGTGCGCGCCGAGCCGATCGGACGGCGCGACATCGCCCAGACCATCCGCACGGTCGGCACGCTGGCCCACAACGACCGGCAGATTGCCTGGGTCAACACGAAGTACGACGGCTGGATCGAAAACGTCGCCGTGAACTACCTCGGCGAGACGGTTGAGCAGGGCCAGGTCCTGTTCGACATCTACAGCCCCCAACTGGTGACGACCCAGGCCGAGTACCTGCAGGCCGTCGACTACGCCGCCCGGCTTGCCGCGTCGGCGTACCCCGCGATCGCCGCCCGGGCGCGCTCGCTCGTCGAATCGGCCCGCTCGCGCCTCGGCTTCTGGGACATCACCGCCGACCAGATCGCGACGCTGGAGCGGGAGCGGACGCCGCGACGCACGCTGTCGGTGGTGTCGCCGGTCACCGGCGTCGTGGTCGAGAAGATGGATCAGGCGCTCGACGGCATGTACGTGCGGGCCGGCATGAACCTCTACAAGATGGCCGACCTGACCACCATCTGGGCGGACGTCGAGATCTTCGAGCACCAGGTGGAGGCGATGCGCGTGGGCCAGCGGGCCGAGGTCGAGCTGCCCTATCTGCCGGGACGCCCGTATACGGGATTCGTCAGATACCTGTACCCGCACTTCAACGAGCGCACCCGGACGATGACCGTGTCGATCGAGCTCGAGAACCCCGACCTGACGCTCCGCGCCGGCATGTACGCCAACGTCACCTTCGACGTGCCGGTCGCGCGCAACGCGCTCGCGGTGCCGGAGGAAGCCGTCATCCGCAGCGGAGTCCGCGATCTCGTGGTCCTCGAGCGCGCCCCGGGCACCTTCCAGGTGGTCCCTGTCACGCTGGGCGTGAGCGGCGACGGCGCCTGGGAGGTGCTCGACGGCGTCGCGGAGGGCGACGCGGTGGTCGTGTCGGCGCAGTTCCTCATCGACTCGGAGAGCAACCTGACCCAGGCGATGCGCACCCTCGACTCGGGCGCGCAGGCGCCGGCCGGGCACGACCACTGACGCGCCGGGAGGGGAACCATGCTCAACCGGGTCATCGAGTGGTCGATCGGCAACCGCCTGCTCGTCGTCCTCGTCTCCGTGCTTATCGCCCTCGGCGGGATCTACGCGCTGCGGGCGACGCCGCTCGACGCGCTGCCGGACCTCTCCGACGTGCAGGTGATCGTCTTCACCGACTACCCCGGCCAGGCGCCGCAGGTCGTCGAGGACCAGGTGACGTATCCCATCACGACGCAGATGCTGGCGGTGCCGTCCGCCACGGTGGTCCGCGGCTACTCGTTCTTCGGCTTCTCGTTCGTCTACGTCATCTTCGAGGACGGCACCGACCTCTACTGGGCCCGCAGCCGGGTCCTCGAGTACCTGAACTACGTCGGCGGGCGGCTTCCGGCCGGCGCAACGCCCACCCTCGGCCCGGACGCAACAGGTGTGGGCTGGGCGTACCTGTACGCGCTCCGCTCCGCCGACGTCGACCTCGGCGAGCTGCGGTCGCTGCAGGACTGGTTCCTCAAGTACGAGCTGACCGCCGTGCCGGGCGTGTCCGAGGTCGCCAGCATCGGCGGCTTCGTCAAGCAGTACCAGATCACGGTCGACCCGAACCGTCTGCGCGCCTACGACATCCCGCTGTCCCGCATCCGGACCGCGGTGCAGCGGAGCAACAACGCTGTCGGCGGACGCGTGCTGGAGCTGTCCGAGGCCGAGTTCATGGTGCGGAGCGAGGGCTACATCCAGGGTGTCGACGACGTGCGGCGCGTGGCCCTGGGCGTAGACGAGTCGGGCACGCCCATCTCGGTGCAGGACGTCGCCACGGTGCAGATGGGCCCGGACATCCGCCGCGGGCTGGCCGAGCTGAACGGCGAGGGCGAGGTGGTCGGGGGCATCGTCGTGGTGCGCTACGGCGCCAACGTCCACGACGTGGTCGGGCGGGTCAAGACCCGGCTCGCGGAACTGCGCTCCGGCCTCCCGGAAGGCGTCGAGATCGTCCCCGTCTACGACCGCACGGTGCTGATCGAGCGCTCGATCGACACGCTGCTGCGGAAGCTGCTGGAGGAGATGGCGATCGTCGCGCTCGTCTGCGCCGTCTTCCTGCTGCACGTCCGGTCGGCGCTCGTCACGGTGCTGACACTGCCGCTGGCCGTGCTGCTGGCCGTCATCGTGATGTACGTGCAGGGGATCAACGCCAACATCATGTCGCTGGGCGGCATCGCGATCGCGATCGGCGCGATGGTGGACGCGGCGATCGTGATGGTCGAGAACGCGCACCGGCATCTGAAGCGCGACCGGGGCCGCCTGCCGCACTGGCGGATCATCACCCGGGCCGCCACCGAGGTCGGTCCCACCCTGTTCTTCGCACTGCTCGTCATCACGATCTCGTTCGCGCCGATCTTCACGCTGGAAGCGCAGGAGGGGCGGCTGTTCAAGCCGCTCGCGTTCACCAAGACCTACGCCATGGCCGCGGCCGCGCTCCTGTCGGTGACGCTCCTGCCGGTGCTGGTCGGCTACTGGCTGCGGGGCGGCATCCGGCCGGCGTCGGCCAACCCGATCACGCGGCTGCTCATGACCCTGTACCGGCCGCTGCTGAGGGGCGCCCTCGCCTGGCGCTGGGCGGTCGTCGTCGTGACGCTGGGGGCGCTCGGCGCGACCGCCGTGCCGGTCTCGCGGCTGGGCTCCGAGTTCATGCCGCCGCTCTGGGAAGGCGACCTGCTCTACATGCCGACCACGCTGCCGGGGGTGTCAATCACCAAGGCCCGCGAGATCCTGCAGCAGACCGACCGGATTCTGCGCACGTTCCCCGAGGTGGAGCACGTGTTCGGGAAGGTAGGCCGTGCGGACACGGCGACCGATCCGGCGCCGCTGAGCATGCTCGAGACGACGATCCGCCTCAAGCCGGAGGACGCCTGGCGGCCGGGCATGACCCCCGAGCGACTGACCGACGAGATGAACCGCGCCATCCGCTTCCCGGGCGTCACCAACGCCTGGACCATGCCGATCAAGACCCGCATCGACATGCTGTCGACCGGCATCAAGACGCCCGTGGGCATCAAGATTTCCGGGCCGGACCTGACCGTGCTGCAGGACGTCGGCCGCGACGTCGAGGCGGTGGTCCGGCAGGTGCCGGGCACGCGCTCGGTCTACTCCGAGCGGGTGATGGGCGGCAACTACCTGAACTTCTCGGTCCGCCGGGACGAGATCGCCCGCTACGGGTTGACGGTCGGCGACGTGCAGGACGTCATCCAGTCGGCCATCGGCGGCGTGAACATCACGACGACGGTGGAAGGGCTCGAACGCTACCCGGTCAACCTGCGCTACAGCCGGGACCTGCGGGACAACCCCGCGGCGCTGCGCGACATCCTCGTCCAGACCCCGACGCGCCAGCAGATTCCCCTGGGCCACCTGGCGACCATGTCGTTCGTCAAGGGGCCGCCGGCCATCAAGAGCGAGCAGGCGCGGCCGAACGCCTGGGTGTACGTGGACATCGAGGACATCGACGTCGGGACCTACGTCGAGCGTGCCCGCCGGGCGGTCGCCGCGCAGGTGGCAGTACCCACCGGCTACAGCCTCGGCTGGAGCGGCCAGTACGAGTACATGGTGCGCGCGCAGGAGCGCCTGCGGCTCGTGGTGCCGGTCACCCTGCTGCTGATCTTCCTGACCATCTACGCCAGCACCCGCTCGGTTGCCCGGACCCTCATCGTGCTGTCGGCGGTGCCGCTGTCGCTGATTGGCACCTTCTGGCTCCTGTACCTGCTCCAGTACAACCTCAGCATCGCCGTCTGGGTGGGCATCATCGCCCTGGCCGGCCTGAGCGCGGAGACCGGGGTGGTGATGCTGCTGTATCTCGACCGCGCCAGCGCCGCCGTCGGTGCGGCGGGCCGCCCGGGCAGCCTGGCCGAGCTGCGTCAGGCCGTCTTCCGCGGCGCAACCCGCCGCCTGCGTCCGGTGGTGATGCTGAGCGCCACCACCACGCTCGGCCTGCTGCCGATCATGTGGAGCGGCGGTACCGGCGCCGATGTGATGAAGCGCATCGCGGCGCCCATGGTGGGCGGCGTGGTGACGACGGCGCTGGTCGTCCTGCTGGTTTTCCCGGCCGTCTACTGCATCTGGCGGGGCTGGGGGCTCCCGCGCCGTTCCCCGGGCGTGACGGCACTGCCATAGTATCTGTCTAACTGACTGAAAAAGAATAACTTGTGGTGCAATCCCCGCTGATGTTCCCACCGTATACCGTCAATGTGAACCGGACGCGCTACTACACCGCAGAAACCCGCCAAGGAGAACCAAGGGTTCCCGAGAGCCTAGCGTTGGCCGCCGGTGCCCCGCTTCAACGGCAGTTTCCTGCGCCGGCCCCCATCGCGGCGTGCCCGCCCCAGCGCCGCTCCGGCACAGGCCGCCCAAGGCTGCGCTACGGCTCTGGAATCCGATACCACTATACTCGTCGTGACATGAACGCATCACGGGACGATGCGGCGACCGGATTCTCGCTCGGGGTTCTCATCATCGGCTCGCTGTACTGGGATCCAGAACGAGCCGCATGGCGGAGAACACGTCTCGATGTCGACAACAGTCGTCGGGTCCGGGTACCGATTCGCTACGGAAGAATGTCGGACCGACGTCAGTGCTACACGATGGTGTTTTCGCCCGATCTGGATGAGGGCCGCTTCGGATACGCAATAGCGATCCCGTGTAAGTCACGGGACATCATGCAGGAGGCCAAATGCCTCTGGGCCGCCGAAAGCAACACCAGCGGCGAATGCGGAGTGTCAGCAGCGTGGGGAGGCGTAGGATTCTTGCCGAATCCGAATTCGACGAAGTTGCCTTCCGAGGAACTGAGACGCTGGAGAGACTTCGTCAGAGAATGCGGGGAACGTAGATCGAACTACGGAGCACTCGCGGCGGCCGATGCGGGGATAGACGGAGAAGGAGTGCTGAAGATTCGTTGGCCGATGCTGGACGCAGGCTCAGATCTGGCGTTCGATGCGCTTCTCGCGACGGCTACGAAACCGACAATGCGCGATTCCGGCCGCCCTTCACCGCTCGACATCGCGGCGGCGTGGAAGACGACGAAGGGCAAACAAGAAGTCCGCTACTTCTCGAAGAACCGGAAGCACGGCATATGGACTTCCCAGGACGACGAGATCGCCAAGCATCTGCCGGTTTCAGATCACGCGCGCTAATGACACGCTGGCGGACGCTCACGAACCACTGGAGCCCATACCGCATGGTCGACCCGTCAGGCCTTACGAGTCGCCCCCGCCGGTCGCCGTGGCCGCCGCCTCTGAAGTGACGATGCGGCAGGCGATGAAGCTGGCTTGTCGGAAGCTGAGATCGACGAAATGCGGGCGCGTTCTGTCACCAGGCTCGATGACTGGGTCCGCGTGAGGGACGGATGGCGTCGGGGAGACAGACCCGAACGCACGCACCCCCCTTGGAGGCTCTCACCGCCGCCCCCGGGTAAGCCAGCGCCGATTCGATCATCGAGTCGGCCCGGAACCAACTCCCGGACGCTTCAGCAACAGCGCCGGCCCAGCGTCGGCGCATCCTCGCCACGTGCTAGACTGCGGACATGAGCGGAGACGTGAAATGGATCGTCGGCACTGGTGTCGGCATCATTGGAACGATCATCGGCACGAGCTTGGTTCTGGCGGGACTCGTGTCGGCGCAGCTTGCCGGCGTGTCAACGGAAGTCGCCGCCGTGAACACGCGTATTGATGACCTGATCGCCCGCATGACCGCTGAACACACACAGATCCGCACGGAGATCCGTCGCGTCGACGACCGCCTGCGTGCCGTCGAACTTGCCTCCAAGCCTCGGCAGCCTGTCGAGTAGAGATCCGTCTCGTGTTTGACGTTCTGAGCGACCGCCCTCGGTCAGTACCCTGATGTCAAACATCCCGCCTTGGGTCGTAGCCGCGGTGCTGTTGGGCCTGTTCTCGACGTATTTGTGCTACGGCATCTGGTCGACCGCGAAACTGTACGGCAAGGCGAGTGCAGTCTGGTGGATGGCGGCGCTCGTCTGGTGTGCGGTGGTACTAGGGATGGGTTGGGATGACGTAGCTCTCTTGCCGGCGGCCGGACTGTTCGTCGCCGGGGTCGCGTTTCGGTCGGATGCGGGGAGGCAGTACGACCAGCGACAGTGGAGAGCGGGGCTTGAGTTCTTCAGCGGCTTGGTGCAGTCGTCTACATTCGGGGTGTTTGTGGCGATTCGGTGGACAGCTCGTAGGGTCGCGGAGCTGTGGCGCATGGCCGGCCGACGTGTGGAATGACCCGAATCGTGTACCAGCCTTGCCGACTTCGCAGTGTTCACCGCCGCCTTGCCGCGGATCCTTACCTGTTCCGTCCCGTACTGGGGCGCCGTTCACCTCCCAGGAGTGCATGGCCGCGGGGGGCCTCCGGCGGATACCGAGCGTGGTGTGGATCGCCGTCCCAACCGCGCGCGGAACCAACTAAAGGACCTCCGCCTCGCGCATGATCGCCTCGCACTTGCGGCGGATCTCGGTGGCCATCTCGAAGGGATCGGCCTGCACGACGTCGGCGCGGAACAGCTCGACCGACAGCGCGCCCGTGTACTGCTTCTCGGCCAGCTTGCGCAGGATGCGGACGACCGGGGCGATCCCGTCGCCCGGAATCAGCCGCGCGTCGTTGTCGATCAACTCGCGGGGCGTGTCGAGCAAGTCCTGGAAGTGCGCGTGCGCCAGCTCGCCCGGCTCGAGCAGGTCCAGATCGTCGAACTTGCTCAGGCCCGACCAGAAGTGGAAGAAGTCGAGCATGGGCCGGACGCTGGGATGCGCCGCGGCGCGAATCACCTGCAGGGCCGAGGTCAGCGTGGCCAGGTGGGTCGACGTGCGCACGAACTCGATCATTGCCGTCAGCCCGTACTCCGCGGCGATCTCCCCCGCCTCCCGGATGCAGTCCGGCGTGGCCGCGAAGTCGTCCGCCGTCACGGGCCGGGACGTGATCGACGGCGAGTAGATCTTCTGGAGGCCCAGCGTCGCGAACTGGTCGCAGCGCCGCCGCCAGGTATCGAGCGACGCGGCCCGTTCCGGGCCCGGAATCCAGATGTCCTGCAGCGCCGCGGCGGCGCACACCGGCGTCAGTCCCAGATCGTCGAGCACGCGCCGGGCGCCGGCCAGCGTGTCGCGCTCGAGGAAGTCGTCGAGCAGGCCGTCGTTGAGCTCGACGTAGCGGATGCCCGCGCGCGCCCAGCCCTCGAGCGAGCCGCGGTAGCCGGCCGCGCGCGACGTGTTCTGATGAATGGCCAGCAGCATCTTGCCGGACTCCGCGGATTGCGCGTGGGCCATGCGCGCCAGCGAGGCGGCCGGCGGCGCCAGCAGAAAGGTTCGTCTCGTCAGCATCGCTGTTGCGCTCCCTGCAGGGTCGAACCGATTCCGATGCCCGTGGGACCGATTGTATACGCGCGCTTCCCTGTCGGGGGCGTTTGATCAACAATAGACGGTGACATGCACATCCGACTGATTCTGCTCGCCGCCGCCTTCGGCCTGCTCGTCTCCGGGACGGCGGTCGCGACGCTGGCCCTCCAGGACAGCGCCGGACCGGTCGTCGAAGTCTACAAGTCGCCCACCTGAGGCTGCTGCGGGGTGTGGGTCGCACACCTGGAGCAGAACGGGTTCACGGTCCGGGCAACCGACGTCCCGAGCCTGACGCCGGTCAAGCGTCAGGCCGGCATTCCGAGGGGCCTCGCCTCCTGTCACACGGCGCTCGTCGACGGGTACATCGTCGAAGGCCACGTCCCGGCCGACGACATCAAGCGCCTGCTCTCCGAGCGCCCCGACGTGCGCGGCATCGCGGTGCCCGGGATGCCGATCGGCTCGCCGGGCATGGAGGGTCCGAACCCGCGCCCGTACGACGTGCTGGCGTTCGACGAGGACGGCGCCGTCTCGCACTTCGCCTCGCACCAGGGTCGCCGTACGCCGGACCGCTGATCCGGCGTACGGCACGGCGCAGACTCCTAGCGCAGCGCCGAGTACTCCGCGGGATCGAGGAGCACGGATGCGATCCGCAGCACCTTGACCCCGGCTCGCGCGTAGTCTTCCCGGAAGCTCCGTAGCCCGTCCGCATCCGCGACGAACGAGGCCCAGTTCCGCTCGGCCGCTTCCGGGCTCGCGTGCCCGAGGAGATAGACGAGGGTGTCCCGCGACCACGGGCACGGCCCGTAGTCGAACGCGGGATCGCGGATGGTCGCCCCGGCGCGAAACGTCCCGCACTGCGGCTCGTCGCGCGGAACCAGGTAGGCCGTGTTCGTCATGCCGTGCCGGGCGAACATCCGCGTCACGTTGTCGCGGAACACCTCGCTGAGCCGCTCGACCTTGCCGTCCTCGACCGTGTACAGGCGGATCTCGAACACGCGCCCGCCCTCCTCCGCCTGCACGGGCGGCCACCAGGACGGCGAGCCGCGGCCGAGCGCGAACGCGCACAGGCACAACGCCAGCGTCAGGAGCGCACGAGCCGCCGGGATCCTCCTCATGACAGCGACTCCTCCCCGGCCGCTACGGCAGCTCGTCGTAGATCACCTGCGCGGCGGCCGCCAGGCGCTCGGGCATCGGCGCGGCGTAGCCGGCAAAGTGCGACGGCACCTCCCACGAGGCCGCGAACTGGTCGGGCGTCTGCCCGGCCGCCTTCGCCCCGCTCACGGCAGCGACGAACTCGTACATGAACGTGGCGAACTCCCGCAGATCGCCGCGCGTCATCTGCCCGCTGTGGCCCGTGATGATCGTGTCGATCTCGGTCAGCGCGGTATAGGCGTTGTCGAGCGTGACCGGAAAGTCGACGCCGCTGCCGCCGTTGGCGGCATCCAGCAGCGGCAATGACTTGCCCGCGAACATGTCGCCGGTGTGCATGGTCCGCAGCGCCGGGAACACGACCCACGCGTCGCCGCCCGTGTGTCCGCGCCCGAAGTAGTGGACGTCTACCCGGTCGGCTCCGCTCCCCAGCGACATGCGGTCCGAGAAGGTCAGGTTGGCGATCCCGACGCCGTTGCTGGCGGCGAACACGTCCTCACCGGCGAAGCCCAGGCCCGTGATGTCGTTCCATTCCCGCATCAGCCGCTGCGTGTTCTCGTGGGCCACCACCTGGACCGTGGCCGGGAACTCCACGTTGCCGCTCACGTGATCGAAGTGGGTGTGGGTGTTGATGATCGTCGTGACGGGGTTGGGCGTCAGCTCCGCTATCGCGTCGATCAGCGGCTGCCCCCAGCCCGGCACCTTGGTGTCGACCAGCACCACGCCGTCGCTCGTCACGAATGCCGCCGAGTTGCCGCCGCCGCCCCGCAGGACGTAGAGGTTGTCCTGGAGCTGTTCGACGTCGACGACCATCTCCTCCTGCTGCCCGCTGGTCGTCGCGCCTAGCGACAGGGCACCGACCGTCAGCAGCAGACCGAGCACGACCCCTCTATTCATGTGTTCCTCCCTTTTCCCTTCGTGTCTTCCGCGAGCTAGGCCGCGGTTGTCGCGCCGCCGCACGAGCTGCCGGCTCCGGCCGTGCAGCCGAAGCAGTGCGGGCCGGTCACGATGCGCCTCGCCTGCAGCGCCGCGAGCGCCCGCGCGGGCGACGCCGGCGGAGCGCCGGGCGCCGTCAGGCCGTGCGCCAGGTCCATCACCGTGTGCGATGCGGACGGCTCCACGGCCAGGTCGAGCATCTGGTTGAAGTCGCAGTCGTAGAGTCGGCCGTCCCAGCCGACGCTGAGCGTGAAGCGGCACATCAGGCCGTCGACGGCGGCCGGATTGAACGCCTGGACCAGGCGGTCCATGTAGCTCTCCAGGTTGCCGGACTGCTCGAGCCAGGCCAGGTAGCGGCTGATCGGCATGTTCGTGATCGTCAGCAGCCGATTGAACCGTATGCCGTGGCGCCGCTGCAGCTCCCGCTTCCAGTCGCGCTCGAGCGCGGCCTGGCCCGCCGGCAGGAACGCCCCGACGGGGTTGGTCACGAGGTTGAGCTCGAGACCCGAATCCGGCATCCCGTAGCCCAGCCCGTTGAGCCGCCGCAGCGCCTCCACCGACTTCTCGAAGACACCCTCGCCGCGCTGCCGGTCGGTCATCGTGCCGGCATAGGACGGCAGCGACGCCACGATCTCCACGCCGTGCTCCGCCAGGAACTCCGGCAGATCGCCGTACGCCGGCAGCGTCAGGATCGTGAGGTTGCAGCGGTCCATCACGTGCCGGCCGAGCGCCGCGGCCCGCCTGACCAGGTCGCGGAACCGCGGGTGCAGCTCGGGGGCGCCTCCCGTGATGTCCACGGTCGGGATGTCCGTCGCCCCGAGCAGCGCGAGGCAGGCCTCGACCACCTCGTCCGGCATCACCTCGCTGCGGTCCGGGCCGGCGTCGACGTGGCAGTGGTGGCAGGCCTGGTTGCAGCGCTTGCCGACGTTGATCTGCAGCGTCGTCGCCGCGACCGGCCGGAGCGGCGCATGGCCCGCCGCGGCGGCGGCCTCCCCGAACGTCCGGGCGAGGGGCAGCGCCGCGAGGTGCGCCCGCTGGGCAACGGGGGGAGCCAGCGGCGAGCGCGTGTTGAGCAGCGTCGGCAGCGACATGGTTACATCGAGAGCTTCTCGAGCCGGTTCCGCATCTGCACGCCGTGCACGAGCGCCGCCCCGCCGCGGATGGCGGCCGCGACGTGCACCGCCTCGGTCATCTGATCGGGCCCGGCGCCCTTCTCCAGCGACGCCGTCGTGTACGCATCGATGCAGTAGGGGCACTGGACCGCGTGCGCCACCGCCAGCGCAATCAGCGCCTTCTCGCGCTCGGTCAGCGCGCCCTCGGCGAACACCGCGCCGTACCACTCCGAGAACTTCTCCCAGAGCTCGGGCGCCTCCTTGCCCATGTCGCCGAACTTCGCCAGATCGGGGGGATGGTAGTAGGTGTCCATAAGGGAGTCTCTCGCGGCGGGGACCTGTCAATCATCGTATCACTCTCCACGCAGCCGTGCCGCCGGCGGGAGAGGGGCCGGGCCCGACGGACCCCGCAGGTTCCGCGCGGCAATCCGGGCCGCTATAATCAGAGGAACCGGAGGAGGTCGCTAGCGATGAAGATGGACAGGCTCTTGAAGATTCTCGCGGCGGGCGTTGGACTGTTGCTCGTCTTCGGTCTCGGCTGGCTGACGGCGGCGACCGGGGCCGGACGGGAGGCGGACCCGGCCTCGCTCACCGACCTCGAACGCGACTTTGCGGAGCGGATGCGCAACGTCGTGCTCGTCGGCCACTTCACGATGGAAGGCGAGGAGCGGCGCGACGGCCTGCCCGAGCGGTACGAGATCACCGAGGTGACGAAGCTCGACGGCGACCGCTGGCGGTTCAACGCGCGCGTGAAGTACGGCAGCGTCGACGTCACGCTGCCGATAGTCCTGCCGGTCGTCTGGGCGGGCGATACGCCGATGATCAGCATCACCGACTTCGCCATCCCCGGCCTGGGCGAGGAGTTCGGAACCCGCCTCGTCTTCTACGACGAGCGGTACGCGGGCACCTGGGACCACGGCCCGTACGGCGGGTTGATGTACGGGACGATCTCGCCGCTGGACGCGCCGCAGGAGTCTGCGCCGTAGGATGGCGCGGACTCCCGGACCCGCCCGCCGCAGCGCTACGCCTCGAGGTTGGCGCTCATCGAGATCTCGGCGTTCATGAGCTTGGAGATCGGACACCCGGCCTTGGCGTTGTTCGCTGCGGTGTCGAAGGCGGATCGGTCGGCCCCGGGAATCCTGGCCGACACGTCGAGGTGAATCCTGGTGACCGCGAATCCGCCGTCCGTCTTCTCGAGGGTCACGGTGGCTGTCGTGCTGACGTGATCCGGCGTGAGCCCGGCCTCGCCGAGCTGCGCGGAGAGCGCCATCGAGAAGCAGCCGGCATGGGCCGCGGCGATGAGTTCCTCCGGATTGGTGCCGGCGCTGCCCTCGAAGCGCGTGGCGAACGTGTACGGTGTGTCCGACAGCACCCCGCTGCGACCCGAGATCGCCCCGCTGCCATCCCTGAGACCGCCCTTCCAGACGGCTGATGCCGTGCTCTGCATGTTTCCTCCTGCTGGTCCGTGCCGTTGTGGCTTCCGACGCAGACCGCCGGGAGCGCACAGACTCTAGATCGTTCGGGCGCGGCGCGCAAATGGCCGCCGGCACCGCCTGGAGCGCGCGCCGGATCATCGGCCGCGGCCGAGCCGCCCGGCGGCCGGCGATCTTGGTGGTTGACAGCAACCCGGTCCGTCGCCAGGATAGATAGTGATGCGGCAACGCTTGGTGCGGTCGCTGCTCGTCGTGACGCTGCTGTCGTCCGGCACGTCGGCGCCCTTCGCCCACGTGCATCCGCACGGCCACGACCACGGCGCCTCCGCGGGCCGCGCGGAGGCGGCCGGCGAGCGCGATGCGCGCCACGACTGGCACGGCATCCACTGGCACCAGGGCGAACGGCGGGGACTCGGGACGTCGGGCGCCGACATCGGTGAACGCGTCTCGGTCGCGCTGGCCGTGGCGGCGGAAACGCCGCCCGTTCGCGTCGACACGGCGCCCGCGCTGGCGGAAGCGTTGCCATTCGCCGCCGTCTGCGAACCGGCCAGCCGCCCCGCGCCGGCCGTTGCCTGCGCCGACCCCGACCCGCCGCCGCGAGCGCTCCGCTCCACCCGCGCCCCGCCCCGGCCCCGCTGACAGCCCTGCGCCGCGCCCTCGAAACAGGCGTGCGCGCGTCCCCACTGACGTGAGAAGCCGTCCACCACCGCGTCGGACGGCAGCGGGAGCTGACGAGAATGCGTGGTTGGCGATCTGTGGTACTGGCAGCCGGCTGCTGGGGCCTCGCCGTGCCGGCGGCCCTCGGCCAGATGCTCACCGAGGAGCAGGCGCTCGAGCGGATGCGTCTCGAACATCCGCAGCTCCTCGCGCTCGGCTTCACGGTGCGGGAGCGGGCGGCCGCGGCGCGCGAACGGAGCCTGCTGTCCAATCCGGCGGTCAGCTATACCCGCGAGGAAGCCGGCATCTTCGTCGACAACTTCCTGGTCATCTCCCAGGACCTGCCGGTGCGGGGTCGGCTTGGGCTGCTCGGCGAGGCGGCCGACAAGGCCGGCGCCGCGGCGGAGTCACGGGCCGCCGCCTCCCGGCTGGCGCTGGAAACGCGGCTGCGCCTCGCCTTCATCGATCTGTTGCTCGCGCAGGAACGCACGCGCGTGCTCGACGACGACCTGTCCGAGTTGGGGCGGCTGGTCGGCGTGCTGCGCGCGAGAGAGAACGAAGGGGAAGGCTCCCGGTTCGACCGGCTGCGCGCCGAGCGGGAGGTGGCCGAGATCGAGACCGACCTGCGCGCGGCCGTCATCGACCGGCGGGTAGCCCAGGCCCGGCTGGCCTCCTTCCTGGCGCCCGGCACCGAGCCATCCGGCTTGACGGCCGCCGGCGTTCTCGGCGAGCGCGCCGCGGTTGCGGGCCTCGAAACGCTGGTCATGCAGGCCCTCGCGGAGCGGCCCGACTATCGCGCCCTGGCCCAGAGCGCGACGCAGTGGACGCTCGAGCGGCGCGCGGCGGAACGCCTGCGCCTGCCCGGCGCAGCAGTGAGCGCCGGCCTCAAGCGCGCCAGGAGCCAGCCCATCGGTCACGACTCCGGCTACGCGCTCACCGCGACGATGTCGCTTCCGCTCTTCAACCGGGGACAGGCGCAAGTGGCGCGGGCGGAAGCGGCCCGTGCCCGGACCGACGCCGAGCGGCATGTACTCCGCGGCCGCATCGAGAGCGAGGTCCGCGCGGCGCATGCCGCCGCCGCGGGCTACCGGGAGCTGGCGGAGCGCTACCGCCTCGAATCCGTGGAGCCGGCTGCCGCGCTGGCCGAGATCGCCGCGGCGGCCCACGACGAAGGCGAATTCACCATCCTGGAGCGGCTCGACGCACATCGGGTGATGCTGAGCGCGCGGCTCCGCCTGCTGGAGCTGTACGCCGCCGCGCGGCGGGCCGCCATCGAGCTGGACCGGGCGGTCGGAAGGCGGAGGGCACAATGAGGAAACGGCAAGCCTGGCTCGGGGCCGGTACGGCGCTGCCCCTGTTGGCGTCGATCGCATGCGGCGGGCAGCACGCGGCCGGGGCGACGGATGCGGCCATGGACGACGAGGCCCCCGCGGTGGTCGAGACGCGCTGGACCGGGCGCAGCGAGCTGTT
The DNA here is from genome assembly GCA_965222265.1 of Vicinamibacterales bacterium. Taxonomy (GTDB): domain Bacteria; phylum Acidobacteriota; class Vicinamibacteria; order Vicinamibacterales; family UBA8438; genus JAAXGX01. The sequence goes on along the minus strand of CBDCTP010000002.1, from coordinate 440,483 downwards.
CATGGAGTACCCGCCGCTCGTCGAGGGCGGCAGCAGCCGCTTCGCCATCCACTTCACGGACCTGGCGACGTTCGAGCCGGTGCGCGCCGGGCGGGCCGCGGTCCGTCTGACGGGCGCACGGGATCAGGAGTTCACCGTGGACTCGCCGGGAGCCCCGGGCATTTTCGGCATCGACGTCGAGCCGACGCAGGCCGGCCGCTACCGGCTGGAAGTGATGCTGGAGGCCCCGGGCCTGATCGATCGCCACGAGCTCGGCGAGGTGACCGTGTCGCCGGTCGGGGCGGCGGCGCCTGACACGGGGGACGGCGCCGAGGATGGCTCGATCCCGTTCCTCAAGGAGCAGCAGTGGACGCTGGATTTCGCGACAGCGCCCGCCCGCCGGCGGCAGATTGCGGACAGCCTCCTGATTGCCGCCGAGATCGAACCGCGCACCGGCGGCTGGGCCGCTGTGACGGCGCCCGTCGTCGGACGGCTGGCCGACGACCTGCAGCCCCGGCCGATCGGGTCGCAAGTCGTGCGGGGCGACGCGCTCGCGGAGATCATCCCGCACAGCGGGCACGGGGAGGACCGGCCGGAGCTGCAGCTCGCCGTGGCCGAGGCGCGCAACGTGCTGGAGCTGAGCCGGGCCGACCGGGCGCGCGTCGAACGGCTGGTCGCGGCGGGGGCCCTGCCGCGCCGCCGCGAGCACGAGACGCAGGTGGCGGAGCGGACGGCCGAGGCCCGCGTAACGGCCGCCGAGGCCCATCTGGCGCAGCTCGACACGACCCGCACCGGCGAAGGAGAGGTCGGACGCGACACCCGCTTCGTCGTCCGCGCGCCGATCAGCGGCGTGGTAGCCGAATCCGATGCCACGCCCGGCGCCAGCGTCGAGGAGGGGACGCGCCTGTTCCGCCTCGTCGCCCTCGATCGGGTGCACGTCGTGGGGTCGCTGCCGGAGGCGGCCCTGGCGCGCGTCGCCGAGCTCACCGGCGCCGAGCTCGACGTACCCGGCTTCGAGGTCCCCTTCGCGCTCGACCGGCTCGTCGCCGTCGGACGCGTGCTGGAGCCCGAGGCGCGCACGGTGCCGATCATCTACGAGCTGCGCAATCCGGACCGGCGGCTGGCCATCGGCCAGGCCGTCTCGTTGCGCATCTTCGCGGCGGCGGCAATCGACGCGGTGACCGTGCCCGAGAGCGCCATCGTGGACGACGCCGGCCAGCCCGTCGTCTTCGTGCAAACGGGAGGCGAGAGCTTCGAGCGCCGGCCGGTCCGGCTCGGCAACCGCGAGTCGGGTCAGGTGCAGATCAGCGGCGACATCGCGGCCGGTGAGCGCGTGGTCGTCCGCGGCGCGCCGCTCATTCGGCTGGCCGCGCTCTCGCCGCAGGTTCCGGCGCACGGACACACGCACTGAACGCACTTCCGGACGCACGACCATGCTGTTCGACGCGCTCATCCGGTCGTCGCTGCGGAACCGTCCGCTGGTGCTCGGGCTGGCGGGCGCCTTCCTCGTCTGCGGCGGGTTCGTCGCCGCGAGCCTGCCCGTCGACGTGCTCCCGGACCTCACGGCACCGACCGTGACGGTGCTGGTCGAGGGCCGCGGAATGGCACCCGCGGACATGGAAGCGCTCGTTACCTTCCCCATCGAGACGGTCCTCGGCGGCGCGGCCGGCGTGCGCCGGGTGCGCTCGGAAACGGCCGTCGGCATCGCCGTCATCTGGGTGGACTTCGACTGGGGCGCCGACGTCTACCGCGCACGGCAGACCGTCTCCGAGAAGCTCGCCACGGTCGCGGCGACGCTGCCCGCCGACGTCGAGGCGCCGGTGCTGGCGCCGCTCACGTCGATCATGGGCGAGATCATGTTCGTCGCGCTCGAATCGACGCCGCTGTCGGGGTCGGCAGCCGACCCGCCCCGCCGGACTCCCCTGGAGCTGCGGATGACGGCCGAGCTGACCGTGCGGCGGCGGCTGCTCGTGACCCCCGGGGTGTCGCAGGTGACCGTGATCGGCGGCGAGCGCCGGCAGTTCGAGGTGCTGGTGGATCCGGCCCGGCTCGCCAGCTACGACCTGCCGCTCAGCGCGGTCGAGAGCGCGCTGCGGCGTGCCAGCCGCAACACGTCGGCCGGGTTCCGCGAGGCGGGCGGCCAGGAGTACCTGATTCGGGGCGGCGGGCGCGTCCGGGACGTCGAGGGGCTCGGCGCCACGGTCATTGCGACGCGGGACACGCTGCCCATCCGGGTGAGCGACGTCGCCGACCTGCGCGTGGGCGAGTCGATCAAGCGCGGCGACGGCTCGTTCAACGGCCGGCCGGCAATCATTCTCGGCATCCACCGCCAGCCCGACGTCAACACGCTGGCCCTGACCCGGGAGCTGGAGGCAGTCCTCGACCGGATTCAAGCCGAGCTGCCGGCCGGCATGCGGCTCGACACCCGCGTCTTCCGGCAGGCGGACTTCATCGAGCTGGCGCTCGGCAATCTGACGGCCGCACTGCGCGACGGCACCCTGCTCGTCGTCCTGGTCACCCTGCTGTTCCTCGCCAATCTGCGCGCCGGCGCCATCACGCTGCTGGCCATCCCGCTCTCGCTCCTGGCCGCCGTCGTCGGGCTGCGGCTCGCGGGCCTATCGCTCAACAGCATGACGCTCGGCGGCATGGCCATCGCCGTGGGGGCGCTGGTCGACGACGCGATCGTCGACGTCGAGAACGTGTCGCGGCGGCTGCGGGAGAACGCGTTGCGGCCGGCCGCCGCCCGGCCCGTGCTTGAGGTGGTCTATCGCGGCAGCCGCGAGATTCGCGCGTCGATCGCCTTCGCGACGCTCGTCGTCATGCTGGTCTTCCTGCCGCTCTTCTTCCTGCCGGGCGTCGAGGGACAGCTCCTCCGGCCGCTCGGCTTCGCCTACCTGATCGCGCTGGCCGCCTCCCTGATCGTCGCGCTGACCGTCACGCCGGCCCTGTGCCTGTACCTGCTGCCCGGCGCGCCGGCCATCCGTGCCGGCCGCGAGGCCTGGCTGGCGGCGGTGCTGAAGCGGGGTTACGGGCGCGTGCTGCCGGCAGCGCTCCAGTGGCCGCGGCTGGTGATCGGGACGGCGCTGCTCCTGCTGGCCGGCGCGATGGCAACCGTTCCGTGGATGGGCCGTGCTTTCCTGCCGACCTTCAACGAGGGCGCGCTCGTCATCAGCGCCGTGACGCTGCCGGGCACCAGCCTGGCCGAGTCGAACGCCCTCGGCGGCGCGATAGAGCGCCTGCTGCTCGACGTGCCGGAGGTGGCCGCGACGGCGCGCCGGACAGGCCGGGCTGCGCTCGACGAGCACGTGCAGGGCGTCGAATCGGCGGAGATCGACGTCCGCCTCACGCCCGGCGGCCGACCGCGCGCCGCGGTGCTGCAGGAGGTCCGCGAGCGGCTGTCGCTCGTCCCGGGTACCAACATCACCATCGGACAGCCCATCTCCCACCGCATCGACCACATGCTCTCCGGGGAGCGGGCCAACATCACGGTCAAGGTCTTCGGCGACGACCTCGGCACGCTCCGGACCCTGGGACAACGGATCGTCGCGGCGCTGCAGGGCGTCCCCGGACTCGTCGACCTGTCGCTCGAGCACCAGGCCGACATTCCGACCGTGGAGGTCGGCTTCGATCCGGCCGCCCTGGCGCGGCACGGACTGCCTGCGGGCCAGGCCGCCGCCACGCTGGAGACCGTCCTTCGCGGCCGGCGGGTCGGTGAGATCATCGACGGCCTGATGATGGTGCCGCTGGTGCTGCGCTACCGGCCGGACGACATGGCCGACCTGGACGACATGTGGCAGACGCGTCTCGACATGCCCGCGGGGCCGCGCGTGCCGCTCGGCAGCCTCGCCGACATCGCGGAGGACCGCGGCCCCAACTTCATCCGGCGCGAGAACGCCGAGCGGCGCATCGTCGTCACCGCGAACGTGGCGGGACTTGATCTCGGCAGCGTGGTCGCGGACGTCCGGGAACGCGTCGCGGGGGGTGTGGCGCTGCCGCCGGGCTACCGGGTGGACTACGGCGGGCAGTTCGAGGCCGAGGCCAGTGCCGAGCGCCGGCTCGTCCTGCTCGGGCTGGTCGCCATCGGCGGCATCTTCCTGATTCTGCTCAGCGCGTTCGAGTCGGCCCGCGACGCCGCCATCATCATGCTCAACCTGCCGCTGGCGCTGATCGGCGGCGTGGCCGGCGTGTTCCTGGGCGACGGCGTCCTGTCGATCGCCACGCTGATCGGGTTCATCGCGCTCTTCGGCATCGCCACCCGCAACGGCATCATGCTCGTCTCCCACATCCGGCGCCTGCAGGCGGTGGCCGGCGCCGACGCCCGGGCGGCCGTCGTGCAGGGATCGCTCGACCGGCTGGCGCCCATCGTGATGACGGCGCTGTCGACCGGCCTGGCGCTGCTGCCCGTGGCCGCCGGATTCGGCGTGCCGGGCAGCGAGATCCAGGCGCCGCTCGCCCTCGTCATCGTCTGCGGGCTGCTCTCGTCGACCGCGCTGAACATGTTCGTCGTGCCGGCGGTGATCGTCGCGACCACGCCCGCCGACCCGCCGTCCCGCGGTTGAACGCGCGTGAGGGCAAGGGCCATGCTCGGGACGGCGCTGTGGTTCGCGGTGCTCGCCGCGGCATGCTGGCTGCTGCTCGTCGGGTGGCTCGTGCTGCAGGAGCGCCGCCTCGTCTTCTTTCCGGCGCGCGCGCTCGTCGCCGGACCGGCCGACTTCGGACTCCGTGCCGAGGAGCTGTCGGTCCGGACGGACGACGGCCTGACGCTCCACGGCTGGTGGATAGCCGGCCCGGGCCGCCGGGTGCTGATCTGGTACCACGGGAACGCCGGGAACATCGCCGACCGGCTGCACAACGCGCGCTGGTTCGTCGAGCAGCTCGGCATCGCCGTCGTGCTGGTCGACTACCGCGGCTACGGGCACAGCGAGGGAGCGCCGGACGAGGCCGGTCTCTATCGCGACGGCTTGGCCATCTACGACGCCGTCGCGGCCCGCGGGGTGCCGGCGCACGACGTGGTCCTCTTCGGCCGGTCGCTGGGCGGCGCGGTGGCCGTCGAGGTCGCGCTCCGGCGCTCGGCCGGCGCCCTCGTCCTGGAATCGGCCTTCCGCTCGGTGCCGGCCATGGCGCGCGTGCACTACTGGTTCGTGCCGCGCGGGGCGATCCGCACGCAGATGGACAACGAGTCGAAAATCGGTCGCGTAGCCGCGCCGATCCTCTTCCTCCACGGGGACCGCGACCGGATCGTGCCGCTGGCCCACAGCCGCCGCCTGCTGGAGCTGGCCGTCCGCCCCGCGCGACTCCACGTCGTCGAAGGCGCCGGCCACAACGACACGTACCTGGTCGGGGGCGCGCCCTACACCGACGCGTGGCGCAAGTTCCTGCGGGACACCGCCGCGCCGGAAGCCTGAGTCCCGGCACCGACGCGCCGGAACAGTGCCCGAGCACGGCCCGTCCGCCTTCAATCGGCAGGCAGCCTGAACACCGATCGGCCGCGCGAGAAGGTCTCCAGAACGCGGATGTGCTCGAGCTCGCGAGGATCCGCCGTCAGGGGATTCTGGTCGAGGATGACCAGATCCGCCTGCTTGCCGGCGGCGATCGAGCCCTTCGTATCTTCCTCGAAGTACTGGTACGCCGCGCCGAGCGTGACCGCGTGGAGCGCCTCCCGGACCGTCGCCCGCTGCTCGGGTCCGAGAACGTGGCCGCTGCGCGTCGTGCGGTTCACCGCGATGGAGACCAGCCGCATGACGTCGGGCGGCACGACCGGCGCGTCGTTGTGGATCGTGAAGCGCACGCCGCGCTCGATCGCCCAACGCAACGGGCTGATGTTGTTGCCGCGCGCCTCGCCGAAGCTGCGCCGGTGCCAGTCGCCCCAGAAGAATGCGTGAGCGGCGAAGAACGACGGCACGACACGCAGCTCGGCCGCGCGAGCGAGCTGATCCGCGCGCATGAGCTGGGCGTGGATGATGACCGCGCGGTGGTCCGGCATGGCATCCACGTCCGCCACGGCCTCGGCGACGCCGTCCAGCATCAGATCGATGGCCGCGTCGCCGTTGGCGTGCACGATGATGGGCACGCCGCGCCGGATGAGCCGCGCCGCTCCCGCCTTGTAGAGCTCGGGTGCCAGCGTGCCGTATGCGCGGTAGTCGGGCGGTGCGCCGGGCGGCCCCTCGTCGTACGGCTCGGTCACCCACGCGGTCCGCCCCTGGGGCGACCCGTCGAGCGAGAACTTGACGCCGGCGACGCGGAACCCGCTCCTGTAGCGTGCCTCGTACTCCGCCCGCTCGGCATCCTCCAGCGTCCGGAACCACGGAAACGCGGCGATGTCGGCGTCGAACGGCTCGCGAGCGGCGGCCGCGCGCAACGCCGCGACCGTCTCAGGCGCGGTGGCCCCGTCCTGGATAGTGGTCGTGCCGTAGCTCAGGTAGACCTCGATGGCCCGCCGGGCAGCGGCGTCCGGCGGAACGGCCGTCGGGGCCAGGAGTCCGCCGCCGACGAGCCCACCGGCGCGCTCCTCGAGGACGCCGTCGGGCTCCCGCGACCCGGCCCTGCGCCGAATGTGGCCGCCGGGCGGATCGGGCGTCGCGGCCGTGATGCCGGCGGCCGCCAGCGCGGCCGAGTTGGCTGTCCGCAGGTGTCCGGAGACGTGGGTCAGCACGACGCGGTGCTGCGTCGAGGCCCGGTCCAGATCGTCGCGCGTCGGGTGACGGCGCTCCGCGAGCAGCGAGTCGTCGTAGCCGATTCCCGGCACGAGCCCGCCCGGCTCGATGTTCCGCTCGGCAATCCACGTCCGGATCCTGGCGACGACGTCATCGATGTCGTCGACGTCGCCCACCGGCGGCGGGTGCAGCGACAGGGAGTCCAGCGTCCGGCCCACCGCCAGCAGGTGACCGTGCGCGTCGATGAAGCCGGGCAGCAGTGCGCGGTCGCCGAGGTCGACCACGCGCGTCGCCTCCCCGCGCAGCGTCGCCGCCTCGGCCCGCGCGCCGGCAACGACTATCGTCTCGCCCCGGACCGCCACGGCCTCGACCTGCGGCCGGGCCGGATCCATGGTGACGATGGCGCCCCCGACGAAGATGATGTCCGCTGGCGCACCAGCCTCCCGCGACGGCTGGGCCGCCGCGCCGCCGCAGGCGGCCGCACCGGCCGCAAGCGCGCAAGCCAGAAGAGCCAAGGCCTGTCTCGACACGCGCCCCACGCTAGCGACTCGCCCTGCCGGTGTCAATGAGCTCTCTTCGTCGCGGAAGATTCGGCGACAATAGCACTCCCATGCGCAGCTTCTTTCGCGACATCTTCCAGACGCGCTACCGCGAGGCGACGGCGAGCGCGATTCTCTTTGCCATCGTCATCGGGCTCGTCATGAACGCGGCCATCACGTATGCCGGGCTCAAGATCGGCTTCACGATGGGCGGCAGCGCCATCGCGGCGGTGCTCGGGTTCGGGGTCCTGCGCGGCATCCTGCGCCGGGGGTCCATCCTCGAAACCAACATGGCCCAGACCTGCGCGTCGGCGGTCAACACGTCCAATGCCGGCATCATCTTCACGGTCCCCGTCCTGTTTCTGCTCGGGCTGCCGCTCGCGACCGACAGCGCCGACTTCTGGCTGATCACGCTGGCCGCCGTCGGCGGGGCGGTGCTCGGCACGGCGTTCATCATTCCGCTGCGCAAGCAGATGATCGAGATCGATCGGCTGCGCTTCCCAACCGGCATGGGCGTCGCGGCCATCCTCAAGTCGCCGGGCGCCGGGCCGCGGAAGGCGATCGTCCTGCTGGGCGGCGTCGTCGCCGGGGCGGCCGTGTACTGGTTCGTCGCCGCCGACCAGCTCGGCCTCCCCAGCTACGGTTCGCTCGGCATCGACACGCTGTCGGCCGACGCGCTCGACGCCGGCCGCCTGCTCGGCTTTCCGCCGCAGCTCGAGCTGATCTTCGGCATCGCCCCGTTCGCCCTCGGAGCCGGCTACATCACCGGCCGGCCCGGCCTGTTCGTGCTGGCGGGCGGGATTCTCGCGTACCACGTGCTGACGCCCTTCGCGTACTCCGCGGGGTGGATGCCCCAGTCCGTGGCGGCCCACGAGGCCCCTGCCTACGCCTTCAGCGCCTTCAATCGGCCGCTCGGCATCGGGCTGCTGCTCGGCGGTGCGATGATGGGCATCGTCGCCTCGCTGCCGGCCATCCGCGAGGCGCTCAAGAGCGTCGCGGCCGCGGGCGCGGCGCGGGGCGGCGGCGACGAGCTCGGTCTGCGGGTGCTGGGGACGGCGGCGGTCCTGGCCGGCGTGCTCCTGTTCGCCGCGGCCTACGTGGTGGGCGAACGGCCGTTCAACCGCACCTGCCCGGTAACCGGCCAGTGGGTAGACCGGGTTTCCGTTGCGGATCTGCCCGCGGGCGTGCCGGAGGGCGAGCGGCGCGCGGCCGTGCAGTCGCTCAACGCGGAGGTCGGCGCGCTGGAGACGGCCACGCGCACCCACGGCGGCTATGTCATCCGCTTCGCCAGCGAGGACGCCGCCCGCGGTTGGGACGCCTACGATGCCGGACGCAGGGACGACTATCTCGCGAGCAACAACGCGCGGCCGGGATGGCTGGCCGCGTTCCCGCCGGTGCTGCGGGCCGCGACGATTGCGCTCGTGGGCATCGCGTGGATGTGGCTCGCCGGCATCATCATCGCCCAGTGCACCGGCATGACCGACTGGTCGCCGATCTCGGGCATGGCCCTCCTGACGGTGGTGCTCGTGATGCTGCTCGGCGGCACGGGCGCGGTGGTCGGCGCCGTGCTGATCGGGGCTGCCCTGTGCGTCGCGATGACGCTGGCGGCCGACATGATGTCGGATCTGCGCACCGGCCATCTGGTCGGGGCGCAACCGCGGCGCCAGCAGGTGCTCGAGCTGCTCGTCGTGGGCATCGGGCCCATCGTATCGATGCTGGTCGTGCTGCTCATCGCCGAGGCCAACCGCCAGAGCTTCGGCGTGCCGTTCGGGCCCGGGACCCCGACGGCGGCGCCGCAAGCGCAGGCCCTTCAGGCGGTCATCACGGGCGTGCAGGGCGGCGAGATGCCGTACGCGCTGTACGGCTTCGGCGCTCTGCTGGGCGCGCTCCTCGGCCTGGGCACCTTCAGCGGTCTGGGCGTGCTGGTAGGCCTGAGCATGTACCTCCCGTTCGCGGCAATCGCCACCTACGGCGTGGGCTGCGTCGTCAACGTGCTGGTAGCCCGCTGGAAGGGCCGCGTCTGGGCGGAGGACTGGGGGGTGCCCTTCGCGGCGGGCTTGGTCGTCGGCGAGTCGCTGCTCGCCATGAGCGTCAACATGATCGTCCTGGCAACCGGCTGAGGAACCGATCGATGCGATCGCCAGGCAATCTCCTCATTGCGGTGAGCCTCGTGCTCGGCGCGCTGGCGTCGACCACCGCGTACGTCCCGCGGCTCACGGGCGACGATTCCGCCCTGGCCGTCGGCGACGGCTACACCCACCTCAATGCGGCGGCGGGCGTCGAGACGGATGCGGCGGGCCGCCTCGCGCTGGCGGCAGACGGGGCGCGCATTCCCCTGGTGGACGCCGGGACCGAGCTGACCCCGCCGGTGCAGGCGCGCCTGCGAGCGGCCGGGGTGCAGCGCGTGCGGGTCAAGGAGTTCAGCATCGGGCGCTGGCAGCACGCCTGGCTGTTCGGCCTGGCGGTGATCGGCCTGATCGCCGGCAGTGCACTGGTGAAGCGGGAAGCCGCGGGGGCGCTCCGCCGCCGACCGGCCGCTCGCGGCACCGTCGCACAAGAGACCCCGCAGGCCGTGCTGGCCCGCATCGTCGTCATCGCCCGCGACCTGCAGCGTGAGCTGCCCGGCATGCCGGACGATGCCGCCAGAACCCAAGCCATCCTCGAGCGCGTCGGCCACGTCCAGACGGAGCTGTCCCTCCAGGTCGTCGAAGGCCGGGACGTGCTCGTCGCCGCCCTGGGGCTGGCCCGCTTCGCGGAGCTGATGGACGCGTTCAGCCGCCTCGAGCGGGCGCTCAACCGCGCCTGGTCCGCCGCCGCGGACGGCGCGCTCGACGAGGCCCTGCGCTGCATCGACGCTGCGGCCGCGCACGCACCGCAGGTCGAGCGCCGGCTGCGTTGACTGGGTGCGGCCACGGCTGCGTTATACTGGGAAGCTGTCGTCCCCATCGTCCAGAGGCCTAGGATCTAGCCCTTTCAAGGCTAAGACACGGGTTCGAATCCCGTTGGGGACGCCACCTTACGAGAGTTGTCGAGGACGAACCGTGTCCGTTGCAACCGGGGCAACTTGAATGGGCGGGCGTTCACCTTACGGCACCCTGAACAACCGGGTCAGTCTCTCTTAAGCCTTTCTTAAGGTGCGTCGGAGCTGGCCAGCGGCTATTCTGTCGCCGCAGGTTCGGCCGCGGGTTACGCATGACGCGTCATCTCTACCTCTGGCACCGATACCTCGGCATCGGCTTGGCCCTCCCCTTCACATTGTGGTTCGTCACCGGCGTGGTCATGCTGTACGCCCAGTTCCCGATCCTGACTCCCGCGGCCCGCTTTCGAGGCCTCCCACAGTTCGACCCCGCCCGTTTCAGCGTCACACCTCGCGATGCAGTCGAACGTGCCGGGCTGTCGGAGACGCCGCGGCGCATCCGTCTGGGCCTCCTGCTCGACCGGCCAATCTACTACATCCTCCCGGTCGTACGGCCTTGGCTGGGCGTGTATGCCGACAACGGCCGCGTCCTGCCTGCAATCGATGAAGCGACAGCCCGCCAAGTCGCCCGCCAACACGCGCCGTACGGGACGCATCCCGAACTGCTCGGCGTCGTGGAATCCGTCGATCAGTGGACGCTGACCAACAGCCTGAATCTCCACCGCCCCCTCTACCGGTTCGGCTTTGGGGACGACCGCGAGACAGAGGTGTACGTCTCGGCGCGGACTGGGGAGATGGTGATGCGCACGACTGGCCGCGAGCGCCTGCTGTCGTGGCTGGGCACCATCATCCACTGGGGCGCTCCGGCGTTCTTCCGCCAGCGGGTCGACCTTTGGCGGCAGACGATGCTGTGGCTGTCCGGCGCGGGGACGCTGCTGGCCGTCACCGGCGTGGTCATCGGGGTGCTCCGCTATCGGCAGCGAGGCTACCTGCTGAAGGGAGTTGACGCGACGCGCCGTTTCGCAAGTCCCTACCTCGGCGTCAAGCGGTATCACCATTGGGCCGGACTCGCCGTCGGCCTGGTCGGCCTGACCTGGATCGCCAGCGGGTTTCTCTATCTCAATCCGGGCGGAAGCCGCCAAGGCCCGCTGTCCACCACCACGCAGATGACGCCGTACAGCATCGGCGGCGTGCGGGGGTCGACGTCTCCCCGGCCCGGACAGGCCGACGCGATGCGGGGCGGCCCGCTCACGGCGTCGCTCTGGGTCGACTCCCCGGCAGCCGCCTGGTTGCGCGTGTCGTCAAGCATGCTGCAGCAGTCGGACTGGCTGCCGCGGGAAGTGGAGCTGCGCCGCTTCGGCAGCCGACCGTACTACGTCTTCCAGCTCGGCGCTTTCGAGAGCGTCACGGTCGCGGCGGACAAGGCCGGCGACGCACCCTTCGTCCGTCATCCGACCGAGGCGCTGGTAGCCCGGGCGCGGCGGGCCGTGGCGGGTCCGCTGGTGTCCGCGGAGTTGCTCGAGCGCTACGACGCGTATTACTACTCGGTGGGAACCGGGCCGCGGCGGCGGCTCCCCGTACTGCGGCTCACCTTCGACGATCCCGAGACGCGCCTGTTGTACGTCGACCCGCACACCGGGTCGATTGCGCGAGCCTACGACACCCATGCGATGGTCATGCGCTGGGCTGTCATCGGTCTGCACCGGCTGGACTTCCCGTTCCTGATTCGCAACCGTCCCGCGTGGGACATCACCATCATCACGCTCAGCCTCGGCGGTCTTGCGTTGGGTGTGTCGGGGTTGGTGTTGAGCTGGCGGCGCGTGAGGCCGCGACGGAGGTGAAGCATGTCCGCGAGCACTGTTCCGACCGGTCGGGTACGTCCCTGCCTGAGCGCGCTGCTGACGCTGGCGTTGGTGGCAGCGGCGGTCCCGGCGGCAGCACAGCAAGTCGTCGCAGCCGATCCGGATGAAACCGCCGAGCCGCAGCGCCGGTTCGAGGAGATCGTGGTCACCGCCACGCTCGAGGACGAGCGGGTCAGCGACGTACCCGTGACCATGCAGACGTTCGACCGGGAAGAAATCGAGCAGTCCGCAGCCTCGACGGTGACCGAGTTCCTCAGCGAGCGGGGCGTGGCCTTCTTCAGCACCTGGACGCCGGGCCAGACGTCGATCAACATCCGCGGCGGGGCCAGCGACGGGCAGGGGCGCGATTTCCGGAGCCAGGTGGTGGTGCTGATCAACGGCCGGCGCGCGGGCACGGCCAACATCTCCAAGCTCGGTCTCCACGATGTCGAGCGGATCGAGGTACTGCGCGGGCCCGGCGGGCTGGTCTACGGCAGCCAGGCGCTCGGGGGCGTCATCAATCTCATCACCAAGGATGGTCTCCGCAGCCCGGGCGCCAATGTGCGCGTCAGCGGCGGGTCATGGGGACACATCGAGACCGTAGCCCAGTACGGCGCGTCGCACGGCAAGTGGGACTACTTCGTCAGCGCGCACGGCGGCCGGCGCGGCGACTACGAAGCGGGCAGCGACGCGGTGGAGTCGCCGATGCGCAACACCGCCTACCAGCAGGGCGGCGGGATGGTCTCGCTCGGCTATACGCCGAACGCGTTCCAGCGCGTGTCGTTCACGGCGCGCACCGACGGGATGTACGATACCGGGTTTCGCGGCTCGTCGTGGGATTGGGACAACGACGAGAACCGCACCAACCGGTCCTTCGATCTCGTCTACAGCGGCGAGACCCGCGGCGGCCGCGCGAGCTGGGAGGTCCAGACGTCGTACTTCCGCGATCTCGACGATTTCCGTTGGGGCGCAGAGGTGCGGCGGAGCAGCTCCGGGCCGATCCCCGGCGTCGACCTCGACAACAACCGCCGGCGGCAGACCGGTTTCTTCCTGCGCGGCCTGACGAACGTGGAGTTGGGCGGGGCGAACAGCATCCAGGTCGGCGTCGACCAGCAGTGGTGGCAGCTGCGCAGCACCCGGATGCGCGAGCCCCTGCCGGGGAGAACGGCGTCGCAGGTGGGTCCGTTCGACAACAACTCCGACAGCCGCAACTTCGGCGTTTTCGTCGAGGACGTGCAGCGCGTGCTGGACGACCGGCTCATTCTCCGCGGCGGCGTGCGCTTCGACGGCGGGCGGCATCACATCCGCGAAACCCCCAACCGTGCCAACCTGGTCGAGCGGGCCGCGAACTACGACGCCGTGACCTACCGCGTCGGCGCCACGGTGAAGCCGACCGAGGAGCTCGCGGTCCGGTTCAACGTCCAGACGGGGTACCGGGCGCCGAACGCGACCGAGCTGGCTATCGACTACACGACCGTCCTCGGCAGCCAGATCATCGGCAATCCGGCCCTGGAGCCGGAACAGGCGACGAGCTACGAGGCCGGATTCGCGTACGAGAACTCGCGGCTGTGGGTCGACCTGGCCCTGTTCCGCAACGACATCACCAACCGGATTCAGGCCGTGGGGGATACCCGCAACGCCCTCGTCCGCATCTATCAGAACCGAGCCGAGTCGGAGCTGGTCGGCCTGGAACTGCAGAGCAACTTCGTGCTGGCCCGAACGGGTGATACCAGCGTGAACCTCGGGATCAACGGCGCGCATCACTTCCGGATGCGCGACCTCGACGCCGCCGCGCGCAACCTCAGCACGGACCGCATCATCCGAGTGTACGAGACGCAGGGCTCCCTGCTCCTGGGAGTGCACAACCCGGCGTGGATGGCGCAAGTGGTCGGCACGTACCATGGGCCGGTCTGGTATGACACCGAGGAAAACCTGCTCATCCCGTTCGCGGAACCGGCTCGCGGAACGATCCACGGGAAGTCTCCGTTCATGACCTGGAACCTGCGTGGACGCTACGAGCTGGGCGGCGGGCTGTGGCTGACGGGCGCAGTACGCAATCTGTTCAACAAGAACGAGCACCCGCTCTTCATCGCGATCAACCGGGAGCCGCTGCTCGCCAACACCGCCTTCTCGAACGGCGGCCTGGGCAACAGCATGCCGGGGCGAGCCTTTGTTGTGGGCTTCGAGTGGCGGACGTGACGCCGACCGTCGGCTTCGGCACCCGCGGGCGCGGGCAACCGTCCATCTCGGCCACCACTGTGTCGGTGTCGCCCTGGCGTGATGCGCGGAACGATCGGACCAACCCACTGAGGTAGTGTAGGTCGACGAAGGGAGGCTATTCGTGATCGACCGGTCCGCCTGGCAGCCGCGCGCCGCCACGCTGTTCGCCAGCGCTGCCCTAGTCTGGGCGGTGTCCCTGTACGGCCTGCTCGTGGATGAGCGCCTCGTCTACGCCCTGGCGCTCGTACCGCGCCGCGTCGACGGCCTGCCCGGCATTCTCGGCGCGCCCCTGGTGCACGACTCGTTCGCCCACCTGCTGGCAAACACCGTCCCCCTGCTCATTTTCGGCGGCATCGTGGTCATCCGCGGCGTCGCCTACTACCTCACGACGACGCTCGCCATCGTCGTGCTCGGCGGCCTGGGTCTGTGGGTGCTCGGCCGCGACGCGGCGCACATCGGCGCCAGTGGCCTGATATTCGGCTACTTCGGCTTCCTGATCGGCCGCGGATACTACGAGCGCCGGCTGCAATCCATCGCCGTGTCCGTCCTGGTCGTGGTGGCGTACGGTGGCATGATCGCCGGCGTCCTGCCGCGAAGCGACCGGGTCTCCTGGGAAGCGCACCTGTTCGGCCTGCTCGCCGGCGGGCTGTGCGCCCGCGCGGCGAGGCGCCCTGCCGCGTTCGGTACCCCGCGCTGAGCACGTCCTGCGCGACATCGTCCAGCTCGACGGCCTGACGCCGGTCAGCTACCGCTACCCGAGGTGGTATCGCGGTCGCCTTTGCCGTCGGTGGCACGCTCAGGTAGTGCCACCAGACCTCCATCGAAACGCCTACCTCGCTCACTCGACCGCCCATCCGTTGGCGGAACGACGCAAAGCCAGAACGTCGACCTTCAAGGCGGCAGTCGAGAAGGGCGGAATCTACTTCGTCAGCGCAAACTTCTTGATCCGATAGCGGATCTGGTCCCGATTGAGCCCAAGCAACGTGGCGGCGCGGCTCTGATTCCAGCCGGTTCTCTCCAGAGCCTGTACGACCAGGTCACGCTCGATAGCCTCCAGATTTGTTCCCGCCGGCGGCAGGGCGAGCCCGGTCGGCAATCCGTCCCGCGGGCGGAGCATCGGGAAGTCCCTTTCGGCCAGCCGATTGCCCTCGCTCAGCAGCACGGCGCGTTCGACCACGTTCCGCAACTCGCGCACATTGCCAGGCCACGTATGACGCCGCAGCGCCTCGATTGCCTCGGGAGCGACAGACTGGACTCGCTTCCGGAACTCGCGGTTGAATCCGTCGACGAAGAAGCGGACGAGTACCCGGATGTCGTCGGCCCGGTCGCGCAGCGGCGGCAGCTTCACGGGTAGTACGTTGAGACGATAGAAGAGATCCTCCCGGAACGTGCGGTCGCGCGCCTTGTCCTCCAGGTCCTGGTTGGTCGCCGCGATGATGCGCACATTGACGCCGATGTCGGCGGCGCCGCCGACGCGCTTGAAGGTCTTCTCCTCGAGGAACCGCAGGAGCTTGGACTGCAGCGGCAGCGCCATTTCTCCGATCTCATCGAGAAACACTGTCCCGCCGTCGGCCGACTCCAGCAAGCCGCGCTTCTGCTGCTTCGCGTCCGTGAAGGCGCCCCGCTCATGACCAAAGAGCTCGCTCTCGAGCAAGGTCTCGGTCAGCGCCGAGCAGGTGATGTTCATGAACGGACGCGCGGCTCGCGTGCTCGTGTAGTGAATCACCTTCGCGGCCAGGTCCTTCCCCGTGCCGCTCTCGCCGGTGAGGAGCACGGTCGAAGCCGGACTCGATGCGATCTTGCCGAGCAGCGTCTTGACCCGCGTGACGGCCGGGGAGTCGCCGATGATGCGGTCGAGGCTGTACGGCTCCCTTTGGCTCGCGCGGATCGCCCGTAGCTCCCGCCGCAGCCGCGTCGTCTCGAGCGCCTTGCCCACCAGCAGCGCGATCTCGTCCAGATTGAACGGCTTCGTGACGTAGTGGTAAGCCCCCTGCCTCATGACGGCGACGGCCGTCTCGACGTCGGAATACGCCGTGATCACGATGACGAGGACATCGGGGTCCCGGCGACGCAGCGCTTCCAGGATGTGGAGCCCGTCCGTGTCGCCGAGACGGTAGTCGAGAAGCACGAGGTCGACGGTGTCGTCGAACCGCGCGAGAGCCTGCCGTCCCGATACCGCTTCGACCGTGCCGTACCCTTCGGCCGACAGGCGCTCGGCGAGAGACCAGCGGATCAATCGCTCATCATCGGCGATCAAGATCGTCGCCCTGCTCATGGCTGGCTGAGTGTGCGCGCCGCACGATCCGATCCGTTCCCGACCGTGCCGAAAGCTGCAAGCCGCAGGGTAGCAGGGATTGCCCGGGGCGCGGTGGCGCTGCGCCCACGTTATGGCTAGCATGAAGGGCCCGACCAATGTCGATCCGCTTCGATGCCCGCCCCGGGATGACGAGTCCGTGAGTCGCGTCGCTGGACGCGTGCCGCCAATCTTCGTGGCCGTCGAGCTCGACGACTACCTCGACGTGTCACAGACCACGCTGTTGACCCTGAGCAACCGGGGGCGCGTGTCGCACATCAATCGGGCCGGATGCGAGCTGCTCGGCCGGGACGAGGCCGACATCCTCGGAATGAACTGGTTCGACACGGTCGTGCCGGCCTCCGCCAGGAGCCGCATGCGGACGCTCTTCAGGTTGACCATGGGCGGCGGCGAGGCGGCAGGCCACTTCGAGAGTCCCATCGTCAGCCGCACGCGCGGCGAGCGGCTGGTGGCCTGGCACGCGGCGCCGATCCGCCTGGCCGATGGTCTGGTGGCCGGCATGATCCTCTCGGGTCTCGACGTCACAGACCGGGAACGGAACCGGAAGGGCCGGGAGCGGCTCGTGAAGGAGCTCGGCGACATGAAGTTCGCGCTCGATCAGTCGGCGATCGTCGCCACGACCGATCTCAGCGGCGCAATCACCACCGTCAACGACAAGTTCTGCGAAATCTCGAAGTATCCGCGCGACGAGCTGCTCGGCAAGGACCACCGCATCGTCAACTCCGGGTACCACGGAGCGGACTTCTTCCGGGACCTGTGGAGCACGATCGCGGCGGGTCGGATCTGGCACGGCGAAATCCGGAACCGCGCCAAGGACGGGGCCCTCTACTGGGTCGACACGACCATCGTGCCCTTCCTCGACGCGAAGGGCCTGCCGTACCAGTACATGGCGATTCACTACGAGGCCACGGAACGCAAGGCAGCCGAGGCGAGACTGCGCCAGCGGGAGACTCTGGCCCGGCTCGGGCAGATGTCGGCGATGGTGGCGCACGAGGTCAAGAACCCGCTCGCCGGCATCAGCGGCGCGCTCCAGGTCGTCGCCTCACGGCTGCCGGCCCACAGCCGTGATCGGAGGATCCTCGACGACATCGAAGATCGCATCGCCGCGTTGAACCGGATGCTGCAGGACCTGCTGACGTTCGCCAGCCCGCGAGAGCCTGCTCCCACCCCGAGCCCGCTGCGCGCCGTCATCAGCGAGGCGGCGGCGGCCGTTCGCGCCGACCCCGCGATGGCCGGCATCAGGGTCGAAATCCACGGCGGTAACCCCACGGTGCCGCTCGATCGTGAGCAGATGCACATCGTCTTCCTCAACGTGCTGCTGAACGCAGCCCAGGCGATGGGCCTGCGCGGAGTGATCGAGGTGGGCATCGCGACGGCGCACGGCGCGTGCAAGGTCAGCGTCGCGGATCGCGGGCCGGGCATCACCCCTGCCATGCGCGAGAAGATCTTCGAGCCCTTCTTTTCCACCAAGAGGCGGGGGGCGGGTCTGGGACTCCCCACAGCCCGGCGCATCGTCGAATCTCACGGCGGCTCGCTGACCGCCCGCCCGCGGGACGGCGGCGGGACGGTGCTGGCGGTGACGCTGCCGCTGCGCAGGGCGGTCAGTTCCGATAGCTGAGCCCAGCAGAGCGGATTTTTCCCATCTCGACGAGAAAAAGGGCGCAGGCTGTTCCGGCGGCGGCCGCTTGCGGACGCCGCCACCCGCCCGCGACCGACCGCAACGTAGCCGCTGTGTGTGTGGGTCGGCCGCCGCTTCATCCCGCGCCATTCTGTATGAACAGAGCGATCCCGGCGCCGGTGGCGTATGCGACGATTGCCACCAGCACCCCGAGTCCGAGCATTTCGAGACCGCTGATCCACCAACGGCTGGCAGTCACCAGTGAGCGCACAGCGCCCACGCCGAACAGCGCAGCGAACGAAAGGCAGGCTGCAAGGATGAACTGGTCGCCTGCGCCGGGAACCAGGTACGGGACGAGCGGCACGGATCCGGCAGCGACGAAGGCCAGAAACGTCGCCAAGCCGTGTCGTGCCGGCTGCGCTTCCTCTTCGGGCCGTCCCCGTCGCTCGAGCGCGCTCTCGCGGGCGCGAATCCCGAGGTAGTTGCCCACTCCCATCGAGAGCCCGTCGGCGACCAGATTGGCCATGCCGACGACGATGACCGTGGCTGCGGACAAGGCGCCTCCCGTCACGCCGGCGACGACGGCGAACGTCGTCAGGATGCCATCGTTCGCGCCGTAGACGAGGTCGCCCACGTAGTGTTGCGCGGTCTCGTAGAGGCCGTCGGGTGCGACGTGCCGGGACGGACGCCCGGGACGCGGCGGTCCTGGTGCCGGGTCGCTCATTCTTCCGTCCCGCCGCGCACCGTCATTACCGGACATGGCGCCGCACGAACGACTCTCTCCGCCACGCTTCCGAGCACCATGTGCTCGATGCCGCCATAGCCGTGCGTGCCCATCACAATCAGGTCGATGTCGTGCGTCTTCGCGTACCCGAGGATCTCGTCGTGAGGCTGACCGATCCGCGTGATCAGGTGTTCGCCGCTCCCAGCCACAAGCAGCTCTTCGAGACGGTCCCGGGACGCCCGCTCGATCTCGTCGGCGAGACTGCGAAGACGGTCTGCATCGGTTCCCCACGCGTCGCACGTGTCGCGGACGACGTGTAGCAGAAACAGCGCGGCATCATACTTGTTGGCCAGGACCCGGGCGTAGGCGAGCGCCCGGGTCGACGGTGCGCTGAAATCGATGGGAGCCAGGATATTCCTCAAGGCCATCTGCGCACGCCTCCACGTAGGTCGTCGTCATCTCCGGGCCATGTCCCGTCCAATGAGGTAGGTATGACAAGTGACGCATCCGGACACCAGCTCCGAGAACGCGGCCGCGACGCCGTCGCTATCGCCGATTCGCGCCTCTGCCATCAGCTCGTCCGCGGCGTCCTGGAAGTCCAGGGCGTGGAGGAGGTACTCGTTGCTTTCGAGACTTGTCCACGTCGAGGCATCACTCAGAAGCCGAAGCTCATTGGCGTAGTGCTCGACGGTGACGTGGCGCTGAAGAACGACGGCTTCGAGCAGACGCTGCGCACGATCCAGCTTTTCCTGCATGACGATGTCGAGCGGCGGTAGCTGCCCGGAGCTCGGCGTCGCGGCTGCCAAGAGTAGCGCGACGCCAGCGAGAGCGAGGGAACGACGAGAGAATGAGTTCATGTCCTTGTCTCCTCGAGAGCACGTGGTTTCGACCACGGCTCGCGCAACGTCGCCCGGCTTTGGGTGCGTCTGATCGCACCAGTGATGGTAGTCCTTGTGCATCGCCGGGTACTTCTCGTGCAGCGCTCGCGCCAGCCCCTGGTTCATTGGGTCCTTGGGCGCAACGCCGTGGGCGACCGCCTGAGCGCGACTGAGGAGGACGTCTCCCGAGACGTAGTGGATCACGAGCTAGTCACCTCCTTCTCCCCGAGGGGATAGGCGTTCCCGAAACCAACCAACCTCAGCGCGCGGATCGCACCGGGCGTGGAGGTCACCGTCTACCTCGAGGCGGGTCCCAACCCCGGCCGCGTCGTACATCGGCGGCAGCGGTTCGATGACGTGCAGCACGTCAATGGCTGCGCTGTGTCGCGCCGATAGAGCCATGGCTCCGTCGAGAGCGCGTCTGGAACATGCGGAGAAGTCGACAGGGACGAGGAGCTTCCGGAACTCGAGGCCGTCTGGTACCGGCGCATCGGCTCGCACGGTCAGCACATGACACGGGGCGTGTCGAAGCACGCGTTCCGCGTTGCTCCCCAGCAGGAGACGACTAAGCCCGCGGCGTCCGTGCGTCCCCATTACGATCAGGTCAGCGCGCCGTTTCGCTGCCACCTCCACGATCGCATCGTGCGCAAAATACGTTCGCGCGTCGACCACCTCCACGGCCACCTGCGCGGATGACGAGCGTTGCCCCGCAAGCGAGTGCAGCAGGCGACGAGCGGACGCGACGTACTCGTCGAGTGCCTTCATTGCCCATCGTTCTCTACGTAAACAAGCCCCGTGCCAACCTCCCCAGCATGCCCTCGACGCGGCCAGCTTGGTCTCCGATGAGAGGAACGCCGTCTGCCCATGATGGGCGAGCGCGTGCTTTTGCGCACCTCACTGCGGACAATTCCCCGCTGCCCCCCTCCAGCTCGGTGGTCGGATGCCGTACGCCAGCCACCGGACCGACCAGGTCCGCGCCGAAATCCGATTCCTGCAATCGCGGACCCGAGCTTGCAGGTGTCTCGGGGGGAGGTATCCAATGAGAGTCGACAGGCTGATGGCAGCGGACCCCGCCGCGGTGCACTCGGAAGCGAATGTGCGGACCGCGATCGGCCAGATGCGCTCGCACGCGTGCGGGTTCCTGCCGGTGGTCGATGGCGGCGGCCGTGTCGTCGGTATCCTCACCGACAGGGACGTCGCACTGTCCCTCGGTGCGGACGACATCCGGCCTTCCGATCGTGTGGTGGCCGATGTGATGACACCCGATCCCTGCACATGCCGCGCCGACGAGACGGCTCAACAGGCACTGAGCCGAATGCGTGACGCTCGAGTGAGGCGACTGCCGGTGGTGAGCGACGAGGGGAATCTGGTCGGCGCGATCTCGATTGACGACCTCGTGCTCGTCGCGCAGAACGTGCGCGCGGGAACCGACCGGGTATCGTTCGAGCAGGTGCTGGAAGCGGTCAAGGCTCTCTCCGAGCGTGCGGTGAGAGCACGACCCGTCGCACGGCAGCGCGCCTGAACGTCTGGAGACGGCAAACCCGATCGAGGGTCTTCCAGTGTCGATGGGGGTCGGGAACTACCGTGGGCTAGCGAACTCGTCGAAGGCCGTTCGCTATCTTTGAGCTAGAGAAGGCGACCATACACCTTCCTGAGGGCTGCCCAGCAACGCCTTGACGAGTTGGATGCAGGTGGTCTTCATCACGACACGATCACGCGCGTAGGGCAACCTCATCACGAGATTCTCCAGCATGCGAAAACGCACAACATCGACCTGATCGTGATGGGCACCCACGGCTATGGCCCCGTGGAGCACATGCTGCTCGGGAGCCTCGCGGAGAGGGTCGTGCGCTCGGCGCCGTGTCCAGTCCTGACGGTACGGGCCGCCTCCGCGCGCGCGTGACGAGTCGAACGAGAATCCCCTCCTTCCGCTGGCGCGCGTTCTCTGGCGCTCGGCCACGGAGGACCGCGTCTTGACAGACCTCCCACCTTTTACCATCATCGCGAGGGAATTCTCTTACGCCGAGGCCCGACGAGGAGACCTACGCAGGTTTGCCCGCCGTCGCCCGGAGGTCAGCGCGGAGGTGACCCAGGCGATCGGGAATCTCCTTCACGCGTTGGGGGCGCGCTGAGCGTCGCACCACCCTGACCGTTCCTCCAGCAGCCCGTGGCTTTCGCCACTGGCTGCCTCGCTCCTGGGAGAAGGAACGATGGTACAGCCGACTCGACAGCGCCGTTGTCGCCGCAGGTTCCTCGAGCAGCTCGTTGCCGGCGCGACCGTCGCGGCTGCCGTCTCCCCTGCTCGCGGGTCGGGCGCGCACGCACAGGAGGGTGCGATCAGCAGCTTCGATCACGTCGCCGTCCCGATGCAGAACACCGAGGAGATGATCGCGTTCTATCGCGCCCTCGGCCTGCACGTGATGGAGACCGCCGGCAGGGTCTCGGTCCATTTCGGCGACCAGAAGATCAACTTCCACCGACCGTCGTCGTGGCAACGTGCAAGCTCCACGTCGCTGCGGGCACCCGCCGCCACGCCGCCGTGCGGCGACTTCTGTTTCGTGTGGTCCGGCTCGGAGGAATCGCTGACGGCCGTCCTGGATCGAGCGGGGGCGGAGATCATCGGCTCGGGCCTGCGCGACGGCGGCCGCGCCCTCGGGACGGTGCGTGGCATGAGCCGCTACGTTCGCGACCCGGACGGCAACCTGCTGGAGTTCATGATCTACTCGTAGCGGAACGGTTGCGGACGGCAACACCCGGTCAACAGGGAGTGGCGAGATGATCTCAGCGAAAGACTTCCTCCGAGGTCCGGCGGCCGTGGCGGCGGCAACGGTCGCACTGGCCGTTTCCGGCGGTTTCCTCGGCCTGATCACCCTCGCGGCTCAGCAGCCCGCCCGGGACGGCATCCATATCGCGAGTCAGGCCGAGAACGGTCGCGTCGTGTACACGCGGAGCTGCGCCATCTGTCATCGAACCGATCTGCGGGGCAACTTCGAATCCCCACCGCTGGCCGGCCCCAACTTCCTGAACTTCTGGGGAGACCGCACCCCGCAGGAGCTCGTCGAGCGCATCCGGGCGACGATGCCCCCCGACCGGCCTGGCCGCCTCGGGGACCAGACCTATCTCGACATCGTCGCGTACCTGCTGCAGGCGAACGGCGCGCCGGCCGGCGACCAGGCGCTGACGGCGACCACTGCCGTCGCGATCGGCGCCGTGGCGACAGGAGAAACGGGACCCGCGCCGGCGATAACGGGAGAGGCCCAGGGCCGGGCGCGGAGACCCGACATCCGTACGGCGGCGGCCGCCGTGGCGGGCGGCGTGACCGTCGCGGGCGAGGTGGAGAGCTTCACGCCGGTCACCGACGAGCTGCTGCACGATCCGGACCCGGGCGACTGGCTGATGGTGCGGCGGAACTACCAGGCCTGGAGCCACAGCCCGCTCACCGCGATTGCGCGGGACAACGTCGGCGAGCTCGAGCTGCAGTGGATGTGGGCCATGAACGAGGGCGGACGAAACGCGCCCTCGCCGATCGCGCACGACGGCGTGCTCTATTTCGCCAGCTTCGGTCCGGTGGTGCAGGCGCTCGACGTACGCACCGGGGACCTGATCTGGGAGCACGAGGTGGGCATCGAGGCGGGCCAGCTCGCCAGCTCGAGCCGCAATCTCTCCATCTACCAGGACCAGCTCTTCCTGGCCACGGCCGACGCGCGGCTGATTGCGCTCGACGCGCGCACCGGCGCGGAGGTCTGGACCACCCGCATCGCCGACGACACCCAGGGGTTCCGCAACACCAGCGGGCCGGTCATCGTCGGCGGCAAGGTGGTGCAGGGGCTCGGGGGCTGCGGCCAGTTCACCCGCGAGGGCTGCTTCATCAGCGCCTACGACGCCGCGAGCGGCGAGCGGCTCTGGCGGTTCAACACGGTGGCCCGTTCCGACGAGCCCGGCGGCAACACCTGGGCCAACCTGCCGGACTACCTGCGCGGGGGCGGCGAGACCTGGATCACCGGCAGCTACGATCCCGCGCTCGACCTGGTCTACTTCGGCGTGGCGCAGGCGAAGCCGTGGGTCGCGATCAGCCGGGGCATGTCCGTGCGCGACCCGGCGCTCTACACCAGCTCGACGGTCGCCCTGCGGCCGGGAGACGGGGAGCTCGCCTGGCACTTCCAGCACGTCCCCGGCGAGAGCCTGGACCTCGACGAGGTCTTCGAGCGCGTGCTGGTCGACCTGGAGGATCGCCGGGTGGTCTTCAGCGCGGGCAAGCACGGGATTCTCTGGAAGCTGGATCGGGAGACCGGCGAGTTTCTCGGCCACAAGGAGACCGTTTTCCAGAACGTGTTCGACCACATCGACCCTGCAACCGGCGCCGTCACCTATCGCCAGGACATCATCGACGCACAGTTCGAGCAACTGGTACCGGCATGTCCCAGCACCGCCGGCGGCAAGAACTGGCACCCGATGAGCTACCACCCCGGCTCGGGGCTGCTCATCCTCCCGCTCTCCCAGACCTGCATGGAGCTGTCGGCCCGCGAGGTCGTCTTCGAGATAGGCTCGGGCGGCGTGGGGATGAGCGCGCGTCCCTTCTTCGAGATGCCCGATACGGAGGGCCGGCTCGGCAAGCTCGCGGCGTTCGATGCCGAGACCCTGGAAGAAGTCTGGAGCGTCGAGCAGCGGGCGCCGTTCCTGACCGGCGTGCTGTCGACGGCCGGTGGGCTCGCCTTCGTCGGCGACCTCGACCGGCGGTTCCGGGCGTTCGACGTGCGGACGGGCGACGTGCTGTGGCAGGCCCGGCTGGGCACGTCGGTGCAAGGCTTTCCGATCTCGTTCGCCGTGGACGGCAGGCAGTACATCGCCGTGGCGACCGGTCTCGGAGGCGGCAGCCCGCGTCTGGCCCCGCGCGCGCTGGCGCCAGACGTTCACCACCCGCGGACGGGCAACGCGCTGTACGTGTTCGCGCTCCCCGACGCGAGTGCCGGCGGGCGGTAGGCAGGAGTCTCGGCCCTGATCGCGTGCGGCAGCTCCTGCTACTTCCGGGCGCTGTACCGGGGAGAGACCTGCAGGCCGGAAGCGCTGCTGGAGGCGCTCCCGGTCCTCCGCCAGACCCACCATTGCCTCCTCCTCCAAGAGGACAGGTGTCCGCGAAACCCCGGCTATGCGGAGCTCCGCATAGCTGGGGCAACTTCAGTTCGGATCGATGACTCCGTCCAACGCGGCGTAGGCGCGGTCGGTCTCGGACCGGGTGGGAGGCGACAGCGCCGCGGGCGGCTCGCGGCAGCGGTGGCACTGGCTCGTCCCGGAGGTCGATGACCGGCCGTGAGAGGTCTCCGGCGTGAGCCGCAGACCTCATCCCTGTGAGCCGTTCCGGGACCGATCCACACAAACGTTGCGAGTCGAACCCAGGACATACAAATATGTCGATCGGGCGCTCGGCGCCAACGGGTATTCCGCACAAGGACCGACCCAGCATTTGAATCGCCGGATCGGACCACCTTCAGTTCTTCGCCTGAATACGCTCACAAAATTGTTTACAGGTGGACGTGATCAGACATTAATGTAGACCGGGCTTATCACGCGGCGCCACTCTGGCCCGAACGGGATCGCCAAAAGTGTCGCGCCGACCTCCACAAACCGCCGCTTTCCGCCCCTGCGCGAAGGGCCGCCATGCATTGGCGCGGATGTTGCACCCCACTCTCGCTTTCGCACGCGGGGCGCCGGCGGCCGAGAACGGGCCGCGCGAGGCCGCACGCGTCATGGAGGAGATTGTTGCGTAGTCACCGACAGCATCCCAACGACATCACGAGGCGGTGGCGGAACCGTCTGGCGCCAGCCGTGCTGGCGCTGTTCGCCGGCTCGATCGGGGCGGCGGGGCCGGTCCAGGCCCAGGACGAGGAATCGGAACCGCCGCCGATCTCGATAGGTGCCGGGCTGCAGACCAGCTTCCTGCATCGCGACGCCGACGACGAGGACGCGACCGACCACTTCCGGGTCAACAGCCTGCGGCTGTACGTGAACGGGTCGGTCACCAGCAACATCAAGTTCATGGTGAACACCGACATCGACTACGGGGGGTCGCTCGGTGCGCCGAACAGCAGCCAGAACACCGATTTCCAGATCCTGGACGCCGTTGCGCAGCTCGAGATGTCGGACAAGTTCAACGTCTGGGTGGGACGGTTCCTGCCCCCGAGCGACCGTGCCAACCTGTACGGACCGTTCTACTCGCATCACTGGGCGGTCTTCGCCGACGGGGTTCAGGACGGCTACCCCTTCATCTTTCAGGGGCGCGCCAACGGCGCTGCCTACTGGGGACAGTTCGACAAGGTCAAGCTGTCCGTGGGCGCCTTCGACGGCGCCTCCGCGACCGGCAACTCCACGCTGCTCGGCGCAGCGCGGGTGCAGGTGGACTTCTGGGACCCCGAGCCCGGCTACTACCTGAACGGCACGTTCTACGGCGAGAGGAACATCCTCGCGATCGGTGTCGCCGGTCAGCAGCAAGGCAGCGACGGGTCGGCCTACTCGGGCGACTTCCTCATGGAGCGCAAGGTCGGCAATGGCGGGGCGATCTCGGTCGAGGCCGAGTGGGCGCGGTACGACCGCCTGGGCGGCTATGACCCGCGCTACCTGACGAACGACGGTGGCTACATCCTCGCGGCGTACCTGTTTCCCAACCGTGTCGGTCCCGGTCAATTCGAGGTGCTCGGCAAGTACGCCCACGCGCGGTTCCGGAAGGGTGTCACGCCGAACTACGACCAGCGGACCAACGAATTCAACCTCAACTATCTCATCAGGCAGTTCGACGCGCGCGTGATGATCTTCGTCAAGGACACCGCCTACACCGCGGTCCAGACGGACGATCTTCAGATCGGGGTAGCCTTGCAGATTCAGATGTAGATCCAGCAACGCAGGAGCCAAGTCATGAAACTGAGATACGCAACGCTCATCGCTGGCATGTGTGCCGTCCTCGCCGGGTGCGGCGGATCCGACGGCGACTCGGAATCCGTCGCGGGGCCGGCGGGTGGCGGCGACCCCATCAAGGTCGGCGTCCTGCATTCGTTGTCGGGGACGATGGCCATCAGTGAGACGACCCTCAAGGACACGATCCTGATGCTGGTCGAAGAGCAGAACGCCGGCGGCGGTCTGCTCGGGCGCCCTCTCGAGGCGGTGGTGGTCGATCCGGCCTCCGACTGGCCGTTGTTCGCCGAGCGCGCACGCGAGCTGCTCGAGTCGGAGGAAGTCGACGTCGTGTTCGGCTGCTGGACGTCGGTGTCCAGAAAGTCGGTTCTCCCGGTCTTCGAGGAGAACAACGGCCTGCTCTTCTACCCGGTCCAGTACGAGGGTGAGGAGTCGTCGCGAAACGTCATCTATACGGGTGCGGCGCCCAATCAGCAGGCGATTCCGGCCATCGACTACCTCATGGACGATGTCGGCATCGAGCGCTGGGTGCTCGAGGGCACGGACTACGTGTACCCTCGCACGACCAACCGCATCCTCGAGGCGTACCTGAAGCAGAAGGGCGTTGTGGATGACGACATCTCCATCAACTACACCCCGTTCGGGCACTCCGACTGGCAGACGCGCGTGGCCGCGATCCGCCGCTTCGGCTCCGCCGGCAAGCCGACGGCCGTGGTTTCCACGATCAATGGAGACGCCAACGTCCCGTTCTACCTCGAGCTCGCCAATCAGGAGGTTTCGGCCGACGAGATTCCGGTGGTCGCCTTCTCCGTGGGTGAAGAGGAGCTCTCCGGTCTCGACACCACGCCGCTGGTCGGTCACCTCGCCGCCTGGAACTACTTCCAGAGCGTGGATTCAACGGTCAACGCCGAGTTCATCAACGAGTGGAAGGAGTTCGTCGGTAACGCGGACCGGACGACGAACGACCCCATGGAGGCGCATTACATCGGCTTCAACCTCTGGGTGAAGGCGGTGGAGAAGGCCGGCACGACCGAGGTCGATGCGGTGCTCGAGGCGCTGCCGGGCACGGAGACGCCCAACCTGACCGGTGGGATCGCGCGCCTGCTGCCGAACCACCACATCACCAAGCCGGTGTACATCGGTGAGGTGCAGGCGAACGGGCAGTTCGACGTCGTCTGGCAGACCGACGACACGGTGCCGGGCGACGCCTGGTCGGACTATCTGCCGGGAAGTGAAGACACGGAAGCGGACTGGGTGACGCTGAACTGCGGCAACTACAACACCGAGACGCAGGTGTGCTCCGGACAGAACTACGAGTAGGGGCGGCAGCGCCGGGCGGGTGGCGGGTCGCATGCCTGCTGCTCGCCGGCTGCCTGCTCGCCGGGCCGGCGCCGGCCCCGGCCCAGACTGACGACGACGCGTTCCGGACGCTGGTCACCGCGCTTGCCGACGCCAACTTCCGCGAGAAGCAGGCGGTTGCCGAGCGGATGATCGCGACCGGACATCCGGGCGTCCGCGACGTGCTCGTCGCGCTCCTCGAGTACCGCCTGTTCCGCCGCGAGCGCGACGGAGGCGTCTTCATCGTCGAGTCGAACGACGAGCGGCTCGCGTCCTTCCAGTTGATCGATCCCGCCTCACTGGCCGCCGTCGAGGCGGTCCCGCCCGAAGCGCTGGGACGGATCATCACCAACAACCGGTTGCGGAGGTTCCTGCGTACCGCGATTGCACGCTTCGGCATGTCGAGTCCCGTTGCCGGCGTACGCCTGGACTCCGTCCGGGAGCTGCTGCGCAGCCTCGACGATGCCACCTTCGATCTGCTGCGCCGCCGGGCGGCCGTGGAGACTGATGCGGACGTGGCCTACGAGATCGAGACCGCCCTGTCGCTCGAGGCGCTCGATGACAACGACCCGTCCGTACGCCTCGCCGCCGTGGAGCGGCTCTCCGGCCGCCTGCACCCCGTGGTCCGCAACCGGCTCGCGGCACTCGTCGCGCAGGAGGAAGACGGCCGGTACGCCGAGGTCGACGAGGCCGTTCGCGCCGCGGCGGTCGACGCGATATGGCAGATCGACTCGACGCGAAACGCGTATTCGGTGCTCGAGACCGTCGCCTTCGGACTGAGTCTGGGCTCCGTGCTGGTGCTGGTCGCCATCGGTCTCGCCATCACGTTCGGCGTGATGGGGGTCATCAACATGGCCCACGGCGAGCTGATGATGCTCGGAGCCTATACCACCTACGTCGTGCAACTGTGGATGCCGGACCTGATCGGCGTTTCCCTGCTGGTGGCGGTGCCAGCCGCGTTCGTCGTCTCGGGAGCCGCCGGCGTGCTCATCGAGAGGACCGTCATCCGCTTTCTCTACGGGCGTCCGCTCGAGACGCTGCTGGCCACCTTCGGCGTCAGCCTCGTGTTGCAGCAGCTCGTGCGATCGGTCTTCTCCGCCAACAATCGCGCGGTCGTCACGCCGGCGTGGATGAGCGGCGCGCTGCAGTTCAACGAGGCGTTCTCGCTCACCTACAACCGGCTCTACATCGTGCTGTTCGCGATCATCGTATTCGCCCTGGTGCTCGGTGTCCTGAGGTACACGCGCCTGGGGCTCGACATCCGCGCGGTATCGCAGAACCGTACGATGGCCCGCGCCATGGGGGTGCGGACCGGCCGGGTCGACGCCATGACGTTCGGGCTCGGGGCCGGGATCGCCGGTGTGGCCGGCGTGGCGCTCAGCCAGTTGACCAACGTCGGCCCCAACCTCGGGCAGGCCTATATCGTCGACTCGTTCATGGTGGTGGTCTTCGGTGGGGTCGGCAACCTCTGGGGAACGCTCATCGGCGGGATGTCGCTCGGCATCGTCAACAAGCTGCTCGAGCCGTTCGCCGGCGCGGTGCTCGGGAAGATCCTCGTCCTGATCGTCCTGATCCTCTTCATCCAGCGTCGACCGCGCGGCCTGTTTCCGCAGACGGGGCGCGCCGCGGAGAGCGGATGATTCGCGCACCGCGCCTGCCGGCAGTTGTCGCGGACAGGGGCAGCAAGGCGTTCCTGACCTGCCTGGCGGTGGTGGCGCTCGCGGCGCCGCTCCTCAACCTCGCGGTACCGGAATCCTCGCCGCTCCATCTGTCGACCTACGCCGTCGGCCTGATCGGCAAGTACCTCTGCTACGCGATACTGGCCCTCGCGGTCGACTTCATCTGGGGGTTCGTCGGCATCCTGAGTCTGGGGCACGCCGCCTTCTTCGCGCTCGGGGGCTACGCCATGGGGATGTACCTCATGCGCCAGATCGGGACCCGGGGCGTATACGGGCATCCGGTCCTGCCCGATTTCATGGTGTTCCTGAACTGGACCGAGCTGCCGTGGTTCTGGTACGGATTCGATAGCTTCTGGTTCGCGGTCGTCATGGTGGCGCTCGTGCCCGGCGCCCTCGCGTTCGTGTTCGGCTGGCTGGCGTTCCGGTCACGGGTCACCGGCGTCTATCTCTCCATCATGACGCAGGCGCTCACCTACGCCCTGATGCTCGCCTTCTTCCGGAACGACATGGGCTTCGGGGGCAACAACGGGTTCACCGACTTCAAGGACCTGCTCGGATTCGACCTCCAGAGCGACGCCACCCGTTCCATGCTGCTGGCCGTTACCGCCGTGACCCTCGGCGCCAGCTACTGGACGTGCCGGGTGGTGCTCGAGTCGCGCGCCGGGCGGGTCCTGCGGGCCATCCGCGACGCCGAGAGCCGCACCCGCTTTCTCGGCTACCGGGTGGACGCCTACAAGCTCTGGGTGTTCGTGCTGTCGGCGGTCCTGGCCGGGCTGGCGGGGGCGCTCTACGTGCCGCAGGTGGGCATCATCAACCCGAGCGAATTCGAACCCATCAACTCCATCGAGGTGGTGATATGGGTGGCGGTCGGCGGCCGCGGCACCCTGTATGGCGCGGCGGCCGGGGCCGTGCTCGTCAACTACGCCAAGACGTACTTCACCAGCGCGTTGCCCGAGGTGTGGCTGTACGCGCTCGGTGCGGTGTTCGTCTGCTCCACGCTCTTCCTGCCGCGCGGGCTGGCCGGCGTCCTGCCCGCGACGAGGCGACGCAGGTGAGCAGGGAGCAGCGGCCCGGCGACTCCGTGGGCAGGCGCGAGGCGTGGCGCGACAAGCGCGAAGCCGCACTCCAGCGGAAGCCGTCGGTGCTGAGCGGCAACGTGCTGTACATCCGCAACGTGACGGTGAGCTTCGACGGGTTCAAGGCGCTCGACGATCTCACCATGCACGTCGACCCGGGCGAACTGCTGTGCGTCATCGGCCCGAACGGGGCCGGCAAGACGACGATGATGGACGTCGTGACCGGCAAGACCCGGCCGCAGCAGGGCACGGTGTGGTTCGGCAACGAGATCAATCTGCTGGCGCTGAGCGAGCCGGCGATCGCCCAGTTCGGGATCTGCCGCAAGTTCCAGAAGCCGACCGTATTCGACTTCCTCACCGTCTTCGAGAACCTCGAGCTCGCGCTGTCCGGCGAGAAGTCGTTCTGGCACAGCGTCTTCGCGCGCCTCACGCGTCGCGACCGCGAGCGCATGGACGCGGTGCTCGAGACGACCGGGCTGGAGACGGAACGCGCGTCCCGGGCCGGCACGCTGGCCCACGGGCAGAAGCAGTGGCTCGAGATCGGCATGCTGCTGATGCAGGATCCGAAGCTGTTGCTGGTGGACGAACCCGTGGCCGGCATGACGCCGCAGGAGACCGAACGCACCGGTGAGCTGCTCCTCACGCTGGCCGGCCAGCATTCCGTGGTCGTCGTGGAGCACGACATGGAGTTCGTGCGGTCGATAGCGAACCGGGTGGTGGTCCTGCACGAAGGCAGGGTGCTGGCGGAAGGAAGCATGGACGACGTGCAAGCCGACCCGCGCGTCATCGAGGTGTACCTCGGCGCATGAGCCTGCTGCGAATCAAGGGCCTGAACCAGTCGTACGGCGGCAGCCAGACGCTGTGGGGCATCGACCTGGACGTCGCGGCCGGGACACGCCTGTGTCTGATGGGCCGCAACGGAATGGGCAAGACCACGCTCCTCAAGTGCCTGATGGGCCTCGTTCCGGTGACGTCCGGCGCGGTGACGCTCGACGCCGTCGAGCTGCTCGGCCGCCCCCCGGAGGACCGGGCCCGGCTGGGCGTCGGCTACGTCCCGCAGGGACGGGAGATCTTCCCCCAGCTCACCGTGGAAGAGAACCTGCAAGTCGGGATGGCCGCGCGGCGAGACGGCGCGCGCCGCATCCCGCCGCGCGTGTTCGAGATCTTCCCGGTGCTGAAACGGATGCTCCAGCGCCGCGGGGGCGACCTGTCGGGCGGACAGCAGCAGCAGCTCGCCATAGGACGGGCCCTGGTGCTCGAGCCGCGGCTGCTCGTCCTCGACGAGCCGACGGAGGGCATCCAGCCGAACATCGTCCACGAGATCGGGGATATCATCCTCAGGCTCAATCGGGAAGCCGGCGTGACCGTGCTGCTCGTGGAGCAGAAGCTGCCGTTCGCCCGGCGCGTGGCCAGCGAGTTCCGCATCCTGGACAAGGGGCGGCTGGTCGCTGGCGGCGCGATCGACGAGCTGAGCGATGAGGACATCCGCCAGCACCTCACGGTATAGCTCCGGTTCCGCCGTTGCGCCACGGGCTGTTCGGCCGCTGGAGCCGTGCGCCGAGAGGCGACCGGGCAGCGGGCGGTTCACCGTCGAGAGGAGCCGGGGGCGGAGCGTCGTACGGCGAGCCTATGCCACCAGCCCGCTGCGCCTGCTGACGCCGCGGAACCACGGCCATGCGGCCTGGATCTACACGTCGAGCTACGGCGGCGGGCTGGTCGACGGCGACGACATCATGGTCCGGGCGTCGGTTGGGACCGGCGCCACCGCATTCCTGTCGACGCAGTCCGCCACCAAGGTCTACCGGTCACCGCGCGGGACCCGCGTGGCGCTCGACGCCGACGTGCGGGAGGACGGACTGCTCGTCGTCGCGCCCGACGCGGTAATCTGCTTCGCCGGGTCCCGCTATCGGCAGACGCAGCGCGTCAGCATCGCCGCCGGCGGCGGGCTCGTCCTCCTCGACTGCATCACGTCGGGCAGGCGGGAGTCCGGCGAACGATGGGTTTTCGAAGAGTACGTCAGCCGCACCACGATCCGCGTCGCCGGTCGCCTGGTCGTCCACGACGCGCTGGCGCTGCGCGCGGCGGACGGTCGGCTGGCGGACCGCTTCGGCCGCTACGATGTGCTGGCCGTGGCCGTTCTGATTGGACGCGGACTCGAGGAGGAGGCGGGGCGGCTCGATGCGCGCGTGCGCGCAGAACCGGTGGAACGGGGCGGCGACCGCCTCGTGGCCTGCGCGCCCCTCGGCTGCGGAGGCTGCGTCGTGCGCATCGCAGGGCGCACGCTCGAGGCTGTCGACGGCGCCGTGCGCGACTGGTTAGACTTTGTGCCCCGACTCCTCGGTGACAGCCCCTGGGCACGGAAATGGTAGGGACATGCACCTCACACCGCGCGAAGTCGACAAGCTGATCCTGCACCAGGCGGGGTTCCTCGCACAGAAACGCCTGGCCCGCGGCGTCAGGCTCAACTACGTGGAGGCGGTCGCGCTCATCGCAACGCAGTTGCTCGAGCTCATCCGGGACGGCCGGTCGGTGGCCGAGCTGATGGACCTCGGACGCCGCTTCCTGGGAACGGCCGAGGTCCTCGACGGGATCGCCGACATGGTCGACGAGGTGCAGGTCGAGGGCACGTTCCCCGATGGAACGAAGCTGGTGACCGTGCATCATCCGATCGTGGCGGAGCACGGCGACCGCGCCCTGGCGCTCTACGGCAGCTTTCTCGAGCCGCGGGCGCCGGCTCCGCCCGTGGGCCGGCCGGCGTCGGTCGTGCCGGGCACCCCGGGCGAGGTCCTGGCCGCCGCGGGCCAGATCACGCTGAACGAGGACCGCACCCCCGTCGCCCTGGCGGTCGCGAACTCCGGCGACCGGCCGATTCAGGTCGGCAGCCACTACCACTTCTTCGAGACCAACCGCGCCCTGGTCTTCGACCGCCGGGCGGCCTACGGCTGCCGCCTCGACATCCCGGCGGGCACGGCGGTCCGCTTCGAGCCTGGCGAGAGCCGGACGGTGCGGCTGGTGCCGATCGCCGGCGATCGCATCGTCCGCGGCGGGAACGCGTGGGCGAGCGGCCCGGTCGTCGAAGGGCGCGATCTGGGGAGCTGGGAGTAGTCATGGCGCACCGCATCGACCGGCGGCACTACGCGGACCTCTACGGGCCGACGCGCGGCGACCGCGTGCGCCTGGGCGACACCGGCCTCGTCGCGGAGGTGGAGCGCGACGCCACCGTCTACGGGGACGAGTGCAAGTTCGGCGGTGGGAAGGTGCTGCGCGACGGCATGGGGCAGGCGGCCGGCGTCTCCGACGAGCGTGCCCTCGACTGCGTGATCACCAATGCCCTCATCGTCGACTGGACCGGCATCCGCAAGGCGGACGTCGGCATCAAGAACGGCCGCATCGCGGGCATCGGGAAGGCCGGCAACCCGGATGTCATGGCCGGGGTGAGCGACGACCTCGTCGTCGGGGTGACGACGGAGGCCATCGCGGGCGAGGGCCTGATACTGACCGCCGGCGCCATCGACGCCCACGTGCACTTCATCTCGCCACAGCAGGTCTACGAGGCGCTGGCGAGCGGCGTGACGACGTTCATCGGCGGCGGGACGGGACCGGCCACCGGCACCAAGGCGACGACGTGCACGCCGGGCAGCCAGCACGTCCGGCTCATGCTGCAGGCGAACGATCCGCTGCCGATGAACTTCGGGTTCCTCGGCAAGGGCAACACGTCGCTGCCGGAGGGGATCGAGGAGCAGATCCGGAGCGGCGCCGTCGGGCTGAAGCTGCACGAGGACTGGGGCTCGACGCCCGCCACGATCGACTGCTGCCTGGGCGAGGCGGAGCGCTTCGACGTGCAGGTCGCCATCCATACCGACACGTTGAACGAGTCGGGGTTCGTCGACGCGTCGATTGCAGCGTTCAAGGGCCGCACCATCCACACGTACCACACCGAGGGCGCCGGCGGCGGGCACGCCCCGGACATCATCCGGGTGTGCGGCGAACCCAACGTCCTGCCGAGCTCGACCAACCCGACGCGTCCCTACACCGTCAACACGCTCGACGAGCACCTCGACATGCTGATGGTCTGCCACCACCTCGACAAGAACACGCCCGAGGACGTCGCCTTCGCGGAGAGTCGGATTCGGGGGCAGACGATCGCGGCGGAGGACGTGCTGCACGACCTCGGGGCGATCAGCATCATGGCCAGCGACAGCCAGGCGATGGGGCGGGTGGGCGAGGTCGTCACCCGCACGTGGCAGACCGCCGACAAGATGCGGGCCGAGCGCGGCCGGTTGGACGGCGAGCAGGGCGACAACGACAACCTGCGGATCCGCCGTTACGTGGCCAAGTACACGGTCAACCCCGCGGTTGCGCACGGCATCGCGCACGAGGTGGGTTCGGTCGAGGTGGGCAAGCTCGCCGACCTCGTCCTCTGGAAGCCGGCGTTCTTCGGCGTCAAGCCGGAGATCGTCGTCAAGGGAGGGTTCATTGCCTGGGCGCAGATGGGCGACGCCAACGCATCGATCCCCACCCCGCAGCCGCAACTGATGCGCCCCATGTTCGGCGCCTTCGGCCGCGCGGCCGGGGCAACGTCGCTGGCGTTCGTCTCGCAGCTCGCGCTCGAGGCGGGGACGGCCGCCGGCTACGGGCTCACGAAGGGGCTGTCGGCCGTGCGCGGGTGCCGCACGATCGGCAAGCGGGACATGAAGCTCAACGACGCGCTGCCGCGCATCCAGGTCGACCCGGAGACCTATGTCGTCACCGCCGACGGCGAGGTGCTGACGGCCGCGGCGGCGGAGGTGTTGCCGCTCGCGCAACGCTACTGCCTCTTCTAGGAGGCCGTGGTGAAACAGAATGTCCGACTGGCTCGCGTGGCAGGTCGTCGACTCCGCGTTCCCGGTCGGGGTGTTCGCGCACTCCTGGGGCCTCGAGGCGGCGTGGCAGGCCGGCCACGTGGACGATGAAGCCGCGCTGGGCCGGTTCCTGACGGAGTCGATTCAGCAAACGGGATGGAGCGCGCTGCCGATCATGAGCGCGGCGCATCGCGCGCCGGAGCGGCTGGAGGAGCTGGACGAGCTGACGCACGCGTTTCTCGTCAACGGCGTCGCGAACCGCGCCAGTCGGGTGCAGGGACGCACGCTGGCGGCCACCGCCGACCGGGTCTGGCCGTCGCCGGCGATGACCGACCTCAATGCGCGCGTGCAGGCCACCTGGGCGCACGTGGCGCCCCTCTCGGGTGTGGTCTTCCGCGCGATCGGGCTGACGGAGGAGGTCGCACAGCGAGCGGTGCTCCACGGCGCCGCCCGCGGCGTTCTGTCGGCGGCGGTCCGTCTCGGCATCGTCGGCAGCTATCAGGCTCAGCGCCTGCAGCATGAGGCGGCGACGCGCCTCGAGGCAACGCTCGAGAGGTGCCGCGGGCTGCCGCCCGAGGCGATCTGTCAGACGGCGCCGCTCATCGATCTGCTGCAGGGAGCGCACGACCGGCTGTACTCACGACTCTTCCAATCGTAGGCCGTTCGGTTTGTCCGTCGAGAAGGGGAACCGCGATGCACGACAAGCTCAAGCATCCGCACGAGCACGATGATCCGGCGGAGCCCGGTCTGTTCGAGGAACGGGCCCAGCCGCACGCGCGCGACTACCGCCGGCGCGCGTTCACGGTGGGCATCGGCGGGCCCGTCGGCAGCGGGAAGACGGCGCTGCTCCTGGCGCTGTGCCGCAGGCTGCGGGACCGCTACAGCCTGGGCGTCGTGACCAACGACATCTTCACCCGGGAGGACGGCGAGTTCCTCGTGCGCCACGAGGCGCTCGAGAAGAATCGCATCACGGCCGTGGAGACCGGCGGCTGTCCGCACACGGCGGTGCGCGACGACGTGAGCCAGAATCTGGACGCGCTGCAGCAGCTCATGGCCCTGGTGCGGCCCGAGCTGCTGTTCGTCGAGAGCGGCGGCGACAACCTGGCGGCGCAGTTCAGCCGCGAACTGGCCGATTTCACGATCTACGTCATCGACGTGTCGGGTGGCGACAAGATCCCCCGCAAGGGGGGGCCGGGAATCACGCAGTCCGACCTGCTGGTCATCAACAAGACCGACCTCGCGGCGCTGGTCGGCGCCGACCTCGACGTCATGGCGCGGGACTCCCGCCGCATGCGGCAGGACGGCCCGTTCGTGTTCGCCCAGGTGACCAACGGGGTGGGTGTCGACACGATCACGGACGCCGTGGTCGCGGGGCTGGACGCCGCGCGCGCCGGTATGCCCTGAATGCGGGTCCACGCCGCCTGACTATCGCGAGCCGGCAGCCGCGGCCTGCTCCTCTGCCCGATTGCCGCTGAGGATGTTGGGGACCGAGCGATTCCCTTCGTGACAGGCGTACTCGAAGAGGGTCTCCTCGATGGCGCGCATGGGCATCGCCGCTGTCCAGGGCCGTGTCCACACGGCGGGGTTCGCGACGGTCACCTGGTAGTCGATCGTGTCGGCGTCGATGCGTGTCAGGCGCTCGACCACGTGATGGCCGTGGCCCCCGAAGACGGTGCCGTTGTTTCTGACGACGCTCCCGTGCAGCGTATCGGTGAACGTCGTCGTCTCGATCACCAGCGTGTCGTCCTCCCAGCGGCCGCGGGAGTTGCCCAGCCACTGTCGCAGCGGCGGGGGCAGGTGGGACCGCCCGTCGAGCGGGATGATCCGCGCATCGTGGATCATCTCCACAACGATCGCGACGTAGTCGGGCGTCTGCAGGATCTGGTAGTTGTGGTTGTAGTACCCGGGCATCATCAGCCCGGGCATGCCGCGCGTGATGCACCGATCGTAGACGTTCAGGTCTTCCCACGAATCGATCCGCGTGCTGCGGTCGATGGCCTCCACGTAGGAGTCGGTTCGCTCGCTCGCGCGCGCCTGCTCGGCAGGCGTGACCGGCGGCAGGCGACCATCGTCCGGGTCCACAATCAGCGAGGTCCGCCTGGACAACGCGCCCTGCTCGAGCCAGAAGTCGTTGTACGCACCGGTGGGCATCGTCGCCGAACCGCGGTCCGGGGTCGACCGCCTCTGGTTCCGTTCGGCCCATTGCTCCTCGGTGAGGAACTCCGTCTCCAGGTCCGCGGGTCGCTCCAGAGGCGTCCGGGTGGTGTTCGACCACGTGCCCTGCAGGTCCGGATGACCCCAGGGGGTCCGCGGCGCCGACCAGGCCTCGCCCGCGGCGCTCCGTGGCTGTCCAACGGCTGGCGCCGGGGCGAACAACGCGGGCACGGCCAGCACCAACAACGTCCCGAGGACACGGTGGCTCATCACGACCTCCTTAACGGGAGCGGTGCGTGGTTCGAGGCGACGACCCGGGTCGGCCGCACGCGGCGGGATGCGGATACCCGCCGCGTGCGTCAGGCCTTCCGCCCGAGCTTCCGACCCCGGGCGGCGAGACGGCGGCGCCGGCTGGAGACCTACTGCGCGTCGCCGCCGACGACGACGGTGATGTCCTCGGCGACCATGAGGCCGCCGTCGTGCGCCAGGCACCGCACCACGTAGGTGCCGGGCTCGCTGAACGTCGCCTGGACCTCCCACTGGTCGTCCGGGGGCAGCGGCGGAGCCCCCCAGCCAGGCCCCCACGGCGAGTTCGCGCCGACTCTGCGGTCCTCCCACACGTCGAACTGCTCCGGCTCGAACGTCGTCGCGCCTCCGGCTCCCCGGAAGACGAACCACGCGACCCTGAGGCCCCGGGCCCCGAACGTGGTCACGCGCCGGGGCCTGGGCGGGAGCTGGAACCACTCCGGAACGCCGTCGTCCGTGGCCACGGCCGTCAGCGTGAGCGGCTCTCCCACGGCCACCGTCCTGGTGGCCGCGCCCAGCACCTCGAGCTGGGGGGCCGTGTTCGTGAGGAGCCAGTCCGTAGTCGGGGCGCCGCTGTTCCTCTGCAGGATGACGTCGTCGATGAAGTAGTCCGGGTGCAGGGACGCGTACGCCTTCTTCGTCTCGCCGTTGGGGCTGGTCAGGGTCCAGATCAGCTCCTGGTCGCCGAAGTCGGCCGGCACGCGAATCCGGAAGAGGAACCGGTTGCGCCGTGGGAGAAAGTGCGTCGGCTGGCCCTGATCCGGACCGCCCGGCTCGACGTTGTTGGCCGGGCCGATCGGGATGTCGAGGGCCTCGTCCCAGTTCCGGTTCATGGTGCCGAACACCAAGTGGAACGACCCGTCGGGATTCTGCTCCCAACCCTCGTAGGCGGGCACGACTTCCTGCCCGGTAGCGTGCCGCACCGGCTGGGCCGCGCCTTCCCCGACCCCGCCGCCCAGAACGGCAACCGCGAGCAGCAGGCAGCCGCCCGCGGCAGCCCTGTGTCGAAACAGTAGGCCTGTCATGCGCTGCGCCTTCCCTACTGGTTGTCGTTGTTGTTGGCGGGCGTGTCGTCGAACAGGCCGCAGAGCGGGCACCCGGCGACCATGTCTCCGCGCTCGAGGCCGAGCTTCTCCCGCCGATCGGCCAGCTCCACCTCGAACTCTTCGTCGGTCAGGTAGATGCCGCGGGCCAGGTTGATGAACATCTGGTCGACGGAGCGCTGCCCGTCGCCGGACCAGTTCCGCGGATCGGGCACGTTGGGATTCGACGGCGAGTTGTTGAAGTAGCCGACCAGACGCAGGATCGTCCCCTGCGGGAGAAGCGGCGTCGCCTCGTCCTCGTAGGTATACACCCTGACCCAGCCGTGGTCGTACCCGGCGCAGTTGATCATCTCGCGCTGCCGCCCCCAGATCGCCTCCAGGCACATCCGCACGCCGGGCGCGTGCAGGTGCGGCTCGAAGATGGTCATCTTGAGGGGCTTGGGCACCACGAAGTAGCTCTCGAGCTCCTGGTTGGCGTCCATCGCCTCGAGGTCGATGTCGACGATCGCCCAGGAGATGGCTTCCTCCTTCAGCGTCGGCTCGTAGCCCCGCGGGTGGAACTTGAAGCCGACGTCGATGTGGGCCCTGGTCTCCGCGCCGTTCGCGTGCAGGTGGTTGTTGGGAAACACCACCGTCGCCCCCGCCGGCATCGGTCGGCCCGCCGCGGGATTGAAGTAGTCCGCGTTGCGCCCGACCTCGTGGACCGGCCAGCCGCCGAGCCGGGCCGCTTCCTGCTCTTCGTCGGAAGCAGCGGGATCGACGACGCCCATGGTGGCATGGTGGAAGACGAACAGCCCGCCTACCGTGTTGCGCCCCCCGCTGCCGCGGAACTCGGTGACTTCCTTGTACTCCACCGCGGCCACGTAGCGATCTTCCGGCAGCGTGGTCTGGGTCTCGCCGATCGCCCCCCACCAGTCGGGCTGCTCACCCTTCACGTGCACGCTCGGCGACGAGACGATCAGATCGGGCTGCCCGATTTCCCACTCGTCCACGTCGATGAACGCGACCGGCGGCGGCATGTCGGCGGGATCGCCGCGCGGCGCCCCGTTGTCCGCCCACGCCGCGATCTTCTCGATCTCTTCCTCGCTCAACGAGGGATCGTTCTTGAAGCTCTGAATCCCGATCTCCCGCTCGATGAACCAGGGCGGCATGACCCCCGGCTTGTCGCGCAGCCCGGTGCGCTGCTTCATCGCCCTCGCCCAGGGGCGCACCTCTTCGTAGTCGATCAGGGACATCGGAGCCAACGAGTCCGGTCGATGGCACTTCTGACAGCTCCGCTGCAGAATCGGCGCGATGTCCTTGGTGAACGTCACCTCTGCACCGGTTGAATCCTGCGCAAGCGCGGGTGCAGGGAACGCGAGCGCCGACGCGACGCCGGCCGCGACGGAAAGAGATAGAAATATCCTCGTCATTTGACCCTCCGTGTAGCCCGGTCGAGCCTGCTGGCAGACGGGCGCGGTCCCTCGGCTAGGCACCCGAACGCCACTGTACCACACTCCTCCGCCGGGACGATAGCCCCAGTCTTGTCCAATGAGAAGTGAGCCTGAAGGGGGGATTGATTCCAACGTGAGATGAGCCTGACGGGGCTGGGTCCCGGATCATCGGAGGATGATCGTGAAGCTCGACACCCAGCGCCTGCAGACCCTGGACCAGGTTCGGGAGTTCCTCGCCGGCAGCCGACCGCTCGACCTGCGGCCGCTGACCCGGGCCGAGGCCTACACGTTCGTGGCCGAGACCCTGGAGCGGTTCGACTACCCGCGCCGGGGGAAGGCCGACAAGAGCCTGATACGCCGCTTCCTGGTCCAGGTGACCGGCTTCTCACGAGCGCAGGTCACCCGCCTGCTGCACCAGCACCGGACCACAGGCGCCATCACCGACCGCCGCGGCCCCCGGCGGCCCTTCCCTCGCCGCTACACCAAGGCCGACGCGCAGGTTGTAGAGGTGTCCGTTGGAGATCGGCGCCGGCCCCTGAGGTTGCCCCGATCCCGTGGACGGGTTAACGCTTGCGGGTTCACATGATGACAGGTCCTTGGTCTTCCGTGTTAGTCATCGACGATGAGCGCTGTGGGAGTGTGGGAAACTCGCGGCCCCGGCGCAGGCATAGTCGGCAGCGCTCGCCCGCGAGATTTCCAACGGCGTGTGGGCGCCCGTCTCGCTGACCTCCGGATTCAGCGCGACGTCGACCGGGCGTCCATGCGCCGGGCACTTCCACAGCGCCCCGTGGGGATACGGTGCGCGGTTCGAGCATGCGGTGACGCCTTCGGCAACCGCCGGGGCCGAGGGGAGCTCGGCGACCCGGCAGGCCCGCCGTCATCTCCTCCCGACAGGTCCCACAGCAGCTATCCGGCTTGCGAAGCCGGAGGCGAGCCGTGTGCCTGTAGACCATCGTTCCCTCCGTGTGTTTCCAGAAGAAAGCCGGTGACGACGCGAGTCGGCGCCGGCGAGCCGGGCCCGAACGGACTCGTGTGCGGCTGCAGCGCCTCCACCGGCCGCTCAACGTCCGCAGCGGCTGCCGCATGGAGACGTTCAAACTCCAGCGGCGACAGGTAGCCGAGCGCAGAATGGCGGCGGCGCGTGTTGTACCAACCTTCGACGAACTCGAACACGGCCGCCCGCGCCTCGGCGTGCGTCGCCAGCCTCGTCCGGTCGAGCAGCTCGCACTCGAGCGTCGCGAAGAAGCTCTCGGCCATCGCATTATCGAAGCAATCGCCCACCGAGCCCATCGACAGCGCCACGCCCCATTTCCGGCAGCGGGCACCGAAGGCCAGCGACGTGTACTGGCAGCCTTGGTCGGAGTGATGGACGACCGCGTCGGGCCGGCGTTGCGCCACGGCCATCTCCAGCGCTTCGATCACCAGCGCCGTGCGCAGGTGCGGGGCCATCGCCCAGCCGACGGGACACCCGACACACTACCCATCTCGAAGACCTTCCTGACTTCGCGACCATCACTCGTGAGGCGCATCCCTTCCAAGGCCAACGTCTCGCGGTCTTGAGGCGGATGCACCGGCAAGGCGGGCACCAGCTTCTGTTGCTGTTTCCAGATGGAGGCCGGCGGTTGGTGCCGGTCGCCTGGACCGACGCCGCATCAGCCGGCGCGGACGACCGTGTCGCCCGCGCCGCACACACTCTGGCCGGCATCGCCGACTTGTTGCGGATGCGGACGGTTGTCGACGCTCTTCTCCGTCGCCTTGAAGCGGAGGAGGAGCATGCAACTGAATCTCGGCTTTCTGAAGGACCCGCGCCCCGACCAGAACGTGTGGGCGGCGCTGGAGGACGAGCAGCGCATCGGTGTGCTGGACGTGCTGGAGAGACTCATCGTGCAAGCGGCGCGACCCGAACCGGAAAAAGAGGACGACGATGAGTGAGACGAAAGTCCAGCCCACCCACCTGCGCCGCGCCGCCGTCGTGTACGTGCGACAGTCCACTGTCGCCCAGGTCGAGCAGAATCGCGAATCGACGCGACGGCAATATGATCTGGCCGAACGGGCGCGCCAGCTCGGGTGGCGCACCGATCAGATCACGGTGCTCGACGAGGACCTGGGGTTGTCTGCTGCGACCACGCAGGGGCGGGGTGGCTTCGCCCGCATGACCGCGCAGGTCGCCCTCGGACACGTCGGCATTCTCCTCGGCCTGGAAGTCTCGCGGCTGGCCCGCAACAACGCCGACTGGTACCGGTTGCTCGACCTGTGCGGCATGACCGACACGCTGATTGGCGATGCCGACGGCGTGTACGATCCGAACGTCTTCAACGACCGGCTCATACTCGGGCTGAAGGGGACGATGAGCGAGGCCGAACTGCATGTCCTGCATGCGCGCCTCGACGGCGGGATCCGCAACAAGGCGGCCCGCGGAGAGCTGCGTTGCGGTCTGCCCGTCGGGCTCGTCTGGGGCGAGCGCGACGGCGAGATCCGGCTGCATCCCGACGAAGCGGTCACCGGGGCCGTTGGTGCCGTTTTCGAGCGGTTCGCCGAATTTGGGTCGGTGCGCCGCGTCTGGTTGTGGTTCATCTCCGAGAAGCTCACGTTTCCGCTGCGCTTGAACCACGGCGACACCATCCGCTGGGTTCCTCCGTCGTATCATGCGATTCATCAGGTACTCACCAATCCGGCCTATGCTGGCGCCTACACGTACGGCAAGTCGAGGCAGGAGCGCGTCGTCGACGAAAACGGTGTGGTGCGCCAGCGTGTGCGTCGAGTACCGCGCTCGGAGTGGCCAGTGCTGATCACCGACCACCACCCGGGCTATATCGACTGGCCGACCTACGAGGACAACCTCGCCCGCATCGCCGGCAACACGCGGCCGCGACCGCATGCAGCGGGGAGCGGCGCGGCCAGAGAGGGAAGCGCGCTGCTGCAAGGCATCGCCACGTGCGGCCACTGCGGGCGGCGGCTGTATGTCCATTACCGGGGACGAAACGCCTCGCCGGGCTATCACTGTTCGGGTCAGGACATTGACCAGGAAAGAGGCGTGTACTGCCTGTACATCGGCGGCGTGCAGATCGACCAGGCGGTCTCCGAGGCCGTGCTCGCCGCGGCGCAGCCGGGCGGTCTGGAGGCCGCGTTGCGCGCCGCCGAACGCATCGAAGCCGATCACGACGGCGCGCTCGAACAGTGGCGTCTGGCCGTCGAACGGGCGCGCTATGAAGCCGAGCGCGCCGAACGCCGGTACCGCGCCGTCGAGCCCGAGAATCGCCTCGTCGCCCGCGGCCTCGAGACGGAATGGGAACAGCGCCTGAGCGAACTCGAACAAGCGCGGTCCGAACTCGAACGCCGCGAGCGGCGCCGACCGCGCGAACTGACGACCGAC
This sequence comes from Vicinamibacterales bacterium, assembly GCA_965222265.1. Lineage (GTDB taxonomy): Bacteria > Acidobacteriota > Vicinamibacteria > Vicinamibacterales > UBA8438 > JAAXGX01. Next base: position 396,654 of record CBDCTP010000002.1, on the reverse strand, counting down.
GAGCGCAAGGCCGTACTCGCACTCGGCATGGACCTGCCGCGGGTCTGGAAGGCGCCCACCACCACGGCGCGGGACAAGAAAGAGTTGCTGCGCACATTGCTCGATGAAGTCATCGTCGCCGCGCCGCGCGGTGGACACACCGCCCACCTGACGCTGCGTTGGCGTGGGGGTCTGCTGACCGAGCTCGACATTGATCGCCCGCGGACGCGCCAGCCGCCGATCCGAACCGACGAGGACACCCTTGAACTCGTGCGCCGCCTGGCCCGCCACTATCCCGATGCGGTGATCGCCGGCATCCTGAGCCGCCAAGGCAAGAAGACCGCCTACGGCCACCCCTTCACCGCCATGCATGTCGGGAACCTGCGCCGCAACTGGAACCTCGGGCGATTCGACCCGGCCACCCGCTCGACCGACGGTGAACTGGTCAGCATCCAGCAAGCGGCCGAGCGCGTGGAGATGGCGCCCTCGACCCTCCACCGCTGGATCAACGACGGATTCATTGCCGGCGAACAGCTCACGCCCGGGGCACCGTGGAGGATCCGCATCACCCCGGAACTGCTCGCCCGCTTCGTCGAACACGAACAGACGCCGGCGGGGTACGTGCCGATGCAGGACGCGACTCGAATCCTCGGCGTGTCGCGCCAGACGGTGTTGCAGCGTGTCAAGCGCGGCGAACTCGACGCCGTGCATGTCCACCACGGGAAGAGAAAAGGCCTGCGAATCAAGGTGATCGACGATCAAGCCACGCTGTTCAAACACTCCTCATAAGTTTGGGGGCAGTATGACGATGGACCCACGACGCGGCGGCTGAACACGTCGAGGACGATGGCCAGGTAGAGGAAACCCGCCAGGGTCGGCACATAGGTGATGTCCGATACCCAAAGCCGGTTCGGCGCATCCGCTTCGAAGCGGCGCTCCACCAGGTCCGGGGCCGGCCGGGCCTGCGTATCGCGGCGCGTCGTGCGCGGCCCGCGGCGCCGGCTCACACCGACAAGGCCCGCGGTGCGCATCACCCGCGCGACCCGCTTGCGGCTGACCGGGACGCCGTCGTCGGCCAGGTCGGCGTGAATCCGCGGCGCGCCGTACGTGCCCCGGCTGCGAGCGTGAATCTCCCGCACGCGGGTGGTCAGCTCGGCATCGGCCCGGGCGCGAGCCGACGGGGGGCGTCGACGCCACGCGTAGTACCCGCTCGGGGAGACACCGAGCACGCGGGCCATCGTGGCGACGCGGAACCGAGCCTGATTCGCATTCATGAACCGGTAGTCCTCCCGGGTCCGATCTCCCGTGCGAACCAGGCAGTTGCTTTTGCCAATATCTCCCGTTCTTCGCGCAGCCGACGCACCTCACGGCGAAGCCGGCGAATCTCTTCACGCTCCTCGGTGTTCAGGCCGTCGCTGCGCGCTCCCGCGTCGCGATCCGCCTGCGCGACCCACTTGCGTATGGCCTCGGCCGACGGCTCGAACTCCCGAGCCAGCTCTCCCGGTTGTAATTGGTTACCGGGTTGCGGCCTCGGATCCATTTATTTGGATTGTACTTTTAGCGAAGATATGGCATAAGTAGTGTGTGCGACGACATGCTGACGGGCAGGAGGCAGCCAAGGCCCCGCGGCCCGACCGGACCGAGCACCTGCGCCGCGACCTTGAGCGCTCCGAGGGCGAACGGCAGCGGCTCGAGCGCGAGGTCACGCGGCTGCACAAGCGCAACAAACGGCTGGAAGACGACAATGCGCGGCTCAAGCGGGAGCTCGACGCGGCCCGTCGGGCGGGTTGTCGCCAAGCGGCGCCGTTCGCGAAACCGCTCAGCGGTGCGCCGAAGCGGCCGGGCCGCCGAGCCGGCGCCGCGTATGGCGTGGCGGCGCGCCGCCGGGCGCCGGCACGGGTCGATGAACGGCATCGCGTTCCCCTGCCGCCGGCCTGCCCGGACTGCGGCGGGGTGCTGCAACCGAAGGGTGTGGCCACCCAGGTGCAGGAAGAGTTGCCGGTCCCGCGCGTGGTCGTCCGTCAGTTCGAGGTGGCGATTGGCGCCTGCCGGGCGTGCGGGCGCCGGGTGCAAGGCCGGCATCGGTTGCAGAGCTCCGATGCGCTCGGGGCGGCCGGGGTGCAACTCGGCCCGCAGCTGGTGGCCTGGGCGGTCATCCTCAACAAGCAATTGGGGTTGTCGTTCGGCAAGGTGGCGACCTTGCTGCGACAGCACTACGGCGTGACGGTCAGCCGTAGCGGACTGGTCCGCGCCGTCGACCGGGCCGGCCGCCGGGCACAGCCGACCTATGCGGCCCTGCAGCAGCAGCTCCGCCGCAGTCGCGTCGTCACGCCCGACGAAACCGGCTGGAAGGTCGCCGGCCGGCTCAACTGGCTGTGGGTGGCGGCAACCCCCCAGACGACCGTCTACCAGATCCAGCCCGGCCGCGGCTATGCGGAGGCCGCCAAGCTGCTCGGGGCCGACTTCGCCGGCGTGCTCGTCCGCGACGGCTGGGCCCCGTATCGCCGGTTCACCGCGGCTACCCATCAGAGCTGTCTCGCGCACCTCTTACGCCGGGCAAAGACGCTGCGAACCGATCATCCGTACAGCCGGGTCGTCGTCCAGATCCAGACCGCCTTGCAACAGGCTCTCCGCCTGCGCGACGAGGCCCGCGCCGCAACCCGCTCGCCCGCCAGCATGGACCACGCCCTCGACGCGTTGGCCACTCGCCTCGCCGAACGCATCGCCCACCCGGGGCCGCTCGCCGACGTCCAACGCTTCGCCAATCACCTCATCACCGAATGGACCGCGCTGTTCAACTTCCTGCGCAACCCCGCCATCGACGCCACCAACTGGCGCGCCGAGCAGGCCATCCGTCCCGCCGTCGTCACCCGCAAAGTCTGCGGCGGCAATCGCTCCTGGCGGGGCGCGCACACACAGCAAATCCTCACCTCCCTCATCCGCACCGCCACCCAGCGCCAGCTTGACCCCCACGCCGTGGTCACCGACCTGCTGCGAACGCCTGCCCCCACCGTCGCACCTGACCTGCAAGGCCCCGCACCGTAGAGTCCACACCCGGTAACCAATTACTCCCGGTTTACGTCCAGACCGAACCAGCTCGACCATCTGCTGCCGGAATGCCGCCGGGTACGGCGGTCTCGACTTCGGCATCGTGGACTCCTCCTCACCAACAGGTTAGGTGTCCACGAAATCGGGTCAACTCCACCGAGCGGTGGGGGTGAACGAAACCGATTTCGCCCCGGCCACCGCCGCAGACCGACCGCTCGCAGTCCCGACAACTTGGAGACTTCGACCCGGCCTCGCTACGTTTCCGAACAGCGTGCGCTGTTGGCACTCGGAAGACACGCGGTGATGGCCGACCCTCCGGTCTGAGTCGATCGTCGCATCAGGAAAGGAACGAACTATGGACGCTGAGCACGAACTGCGGTCCGGGGATTACCACAGCGTCGAGGACTTTGTCGTGGCGCGTCACCGCGAGTTCCCCGCGCTTCATCCGAAGCTCCCGCCGGCGCCAGTCGAGGGAACCGGGCGGCTCGTGGACATCTACGACTACCATCGGCCCCCCGGAATCGACGTGCACGACGTCGACGTGAAGGCGCTCCGCATAGAGCGCAGCTTCCCACCCCACCTGGTCGCCTATCTCGATGTGCCCGTCAACGAAGAGCTACTGGAGTATCTTCGGAGCCTGGCCAGAGGCGATCGCGTCACCGTGTCCGGGTTTGGTCACGGCCCCGAGCGACACGTCCTCTACATCTATCCGGTTCACAGGATCGACGGGCGACTGCTTTCGTAGGCTCGAGTCCTTGATCTCGTGGACCCATCCCGAGACGTCCGCCCAGCGTCAGGCCCTGGCTTGCGGCTGCGACGGCGGTATTGGCGGGCATCCGGGCGGTGCCCCCCGCGCGGCCAAGCGCGGCTGCGAGCAGCCTCGATCCACGCCCATTCGCCCTAGCTATCGACTGGCTGACAGCCACTGACCACGCCGACCAGAATCGGCACAGTCAACGTCCCAGCCACGGGACGCTGCCAGCCGCGGATGATGTGCAACGGCACTCCGTAGTCCGCTTCCGCCGGATTGCGCTACAGCCGCGCCCTCCTTCCCTTCACGTCATCGACGCAGGCGCACAACCTTCGCGCCGCCGCCGAGCACGTACTGAGCCCACTGCTCCATCAGCCCGCGGCGCTTGTCGAACAGGTCCGACCTAGGATGGCTCCGCTCGACGCTGCTCCCCACCGCGTGGGCCAGCGCCATCTCGGCGACCGCGTGCGGTACGCCGATCGCCGCGCGGCGTCTGCATCCGGCGCGGTCAAACCGTCGCGCCCGCATCAGATCACAAATCACAAAGGCGGCCGGCTGGCAGCTGATGAGTGATAGTCCCGACAAGGACCGCTATCCGACCATGTGGAACCCCACGCAGACAGGAACACGGCGAAGATGACGAACAGGAAGACGTAGGTGAACATCACCCCCAGCGCGACCCCGAAGGTGCCCTACGCCTGCAGGAACGTCTGGGTGAGGATGCGCTCGACGGAATCGTTCCACCCGGCTTCCGGGTCGCAGTCTCGCCGGGTCAGTCACGAGCGCCCTTCCCGGCCATCGCGGCCGCTATCTCGGCACCGATCGCCTCCCGCGCGTCCCGGACCGGCGTACCTAGCGTGCTGACGTACCGGTCAGCCATAGCGGTAGTGCGATGGCCCAGCAAATCGCGCAACACGTGCGTTCCAACGCCAGCCGCGGCGGCCCGCGTCATAACACCTCGACGCAGATCATGGAGTCGAACATCGACCAGCCCCGCCACCCTCACCGCCTCCGCAAACACCGTTCGGACGTGCCGGTAGGTCACGTGCGAGCACCCCGTCGAGAAGGCCCAATCGTCGTTGATGCGAAGGATGCCGCCGAACACCGCGAGCGCCGGAATCGGTAGATCGTGCTGTCGCCGCCCGCTCTTCCCATCCAATATAGTCAGTCGTGCCTGCTCAACGTCCACGTCGGCCCACCGGATCGCGAGCACTTCCCCGATGCGCAGCCCGGTGACGGCGGCGAACCGGATCGCGGCAACCGCCGCCGGATGCCGGTCGGCCAGCGAATCGAGGGCCGCCGAGAGCGCGTGCAGCTCAGACGCCGCGAGAGTGCGGTCACGTGGCGTCTCACGGGCTCGCTCGATGCCGCGGGCAGGGTTCGTGTTCTGCTCCCGCCACCCCCACGACTCGAACAGACGGAACAGCCGCGACGTGAACGCGAGCAGGCGGTTGCGCTGCGTCCGCGGCAGCCCGTCGACCATCCGCTCGACGTGGCGTCCGGTAACGCTCGCGACCTTCAACGCCCCGAGAGCGGGACCGACGTAGCGGCCAGCGTGCTTGCGGTACTCTCGCACGGTGCTGGCCTTGAGGCGGCCTATACGCTGCCGCTCCGGCGTCCACTCATCGAAGAACCGATCCAGCCCCTCCCGGACGGCGGGCGCTCTGCGCCTCTCGCGGCGGCGCTCCAGAGGATCGGCCTCGCCCGCCCGGATCGCTACCAGCTCCCGGCCCGCCCGCTCGCGGGCTTCTCTTAGCGATAGCTCGGCGCATCGCCCGATGGTCAGACGCCGCTCGCGACCATCGACCCGGTAGTTGAGGACGTACGACTTCACGCCAGCCGGGGTGATCCTCACCCCGAACCCTCGCACCTGCTCGTCCCACAGCAACCGGGGTCGCGCCTCTGGCTTCGCGTCGCGGATGATCCTCTCGGTCAGCATCGGAGGTGTTCCCCGCATCTCAAGTCAGCACTGAGTCAGCACTGAGACAGAATACAACCCCAAACCGATGCATGCCACCGCAACCGGGCGAACGCCTATATGTTACTGTGTAGCAGGCATTTGCGAGATATGTGCCACAAGGATTCGCAACCCGGTGCACCCCGCCTTCAGCAGACTCTTAATCTGCGGGTTCGGGGTTCGAGTCCCTGGCGGCTCACCACTTTTTCCTAGGAAAATCGCGATTCTTGCGCCCGGGCTCGCCGACCGTACTGCCTATCGTACTGCCTATCGAGACGCCGCCGATGGACGCCGGTGGACAGAAGCCGGCTCTTGCGCCCCACCTAGCGAGTCAGGATCGCGTCCATCTTGGCGGCCGCCTCCCGCTGCAGAGTCGGCACGACGTGCGCGTAGGCCGGCGTCCCGGAGGATCACCTTGAACAACCGATTCACGTTGCGACCGTCAAGTGGAGTGCCTACCGTCGTCGTAAACACCAGTCCCGAGTCGCGCCACCGCGCACCGGCCGCATGACGTTCCTCGGACTGGCGCTGGCGATGCATCCGTAGAGCGGCGACCACCAGTTCCGGCATTGTGATCGTACGGCGGCTGCGCACCGTCTTCGGTTCGGCAAAACCGGACACCGGTCTGTACGGCCGCCAGGCGACGACGCACGTCGCCGAGCGACGCGTTGATCCGCCGGCTCTCAGCCCTGTCCTTAGCCGCGGCCAGTGCGGCGAGCAAGCGGCGCCGCTCGGCCGTCAAGGTCCTCCGGGCAGCAGCATCCCCTCCGGCCCGCTCGAGCGTCTGGCGTACGACCAGCTTGGGGCCGTCCGAGTTCACGTCGATCCACCGCAACCCCAAAGCCTCGCCGAGGCGCAGTCCTCCTGACGGCGCAGCCACGCCGCAACGTCGCTCGGGCCGAGCCTGGCGAGACGAAACCGCCCAAGCCCCGGCACCAGGCGGTTGCGCACAACCTGTTCGAGGCCGACACAATAGCCCAACGCAGAATGGCGGCGTCGCGTGTTGTACGATCCCGACCATCCCACCCCCCCTGGGCGCCCTCGAACAGCCCCGCGCCGGAATACTCGACTCACGGTCGACGTCGCTGCGGCGCCACCAGGCCCATCGAGTCACGTTTGACAGGCTTGCTGTTGGCATCTAGAGTTCGATTATTCGCGAAACGCGAGCGTGACGAGGATGCGTCGGCACGCGGATTCGCCGTGCCTGTTACTCGGTCGTCAGCGGGAGGAAGTCCAGATGAGGTCCATGACGAGGACGAGGTTATTCGTGGCCGGAGCCTTTGTGGTCGGGTTCGGTCTTGGGTTGGCGGTCAAGGGCGGTCACGGCCTGGTGGAGGCTCAGGCGCCAGACGCTCCGTTCCAGATGCAGCGGATCTATACAGGCACCGATGGACAGTCGCATGTCGAAAACATCGCGCTGACCGCGGAGTCGGTGATGGAGGAGGTCACCGGCATGAGGGTGCGTGTGTCACCGCCGGGGAGCTTCAGCGACTACCATGTGGCTCCAGGGCGCCGATACATCATCAATCTGACGAGTGGCGGACAGCTCGAGGTGGCGGAAGGCAAAGTCGATTTGCCCGCAGGGTCGGTCGAATACATCGACGATCTGACAGGGCAAGGGCACACGACGGCGAACGTCGGCAACGCACCTCGCGTCTCGATCCACCTCGAGTTCGCGGACCAGAACCAGCACATCGGACCCCTCGGCAACGGGCAGTAGCCCAGCACGCAATGAAACAGTCATCCGCGTCCGTTTTGTTCTCCCTGGCGGTGCTCCTGGTCGTCGCGTACCCGAGCCCCGCGCAGGACTCGGTCGCGCGCACCGCGACAACGAGGGAGACCCAGCAAGTCAAGGTGATCACCTCCGGCGGTTTCACGGCGGCCTTCAACATCCTCGGGCCGATGTTCGCGCAGGCCACCGGAATCGAGGTGATCACCGGATACGGTTCCTCCATGGGCGGGGGACCGGAATCCATCCCGGTTCGGCTGGAGCGCGGTGAGACGGCGGATCTACTGATCTTCAACGGCAGGGCATTCGATGACCTGGCTGCCGCCGGGCATCTGCGAACCGCGACCCGTGTCGACCTGGCGCGCTCCGTCACCGGCATGGCTGTGCGGGCGGGCGCGCCGAAGCCGGATATCAGCACCGTCGAAGCGTTCATCGAGACCTTGCGGGCCGCGGAGTCCATCGCCTATTCGGCAAGCGTCAGCGGCACGTATCTGTCGACCGTAGCATGGCCCGAGCTCGGGATCTGGGAAGAGATTCAGCCAAAGACGACACGCGTCGTGACCGAGCGGGTCGCGAGTGTCGTGGCACGTGGGGAGGCCGAGATCGGCTTTCAGGCGATGAGCGAGATCCTGCCGATCGAGGGCGCGGAGCTCGCCGGTCTGTTACCCGATGAGCTGCAACAAGTGGCAACGGTGCTCGTCGTCATGACGGAGCACATGGAAAATCCCGAAGCGGCCCGGAAGCTCGTCGAGTTTCTCTCTTCCGATGCGGCCGCCACGGTCGTTCAGTCCACGGGTTTGATGCCCGTCGCTCTCGACGAGCCTCCCGGGGTCAAGGTGATCACGTCCGGTGGCTTCACGGCGGCCTTCGACATCCTCGGACCGATATTCGGGCAAGCCAGCGGGATCGAGGTCGTCACCGAGTACGGCTCCTCCATGGGCGGTGGACCTGAATCCATCCCGGTTCGCCTGGCGCGTGGCGAGACGGCGGACATCCTCATCCTCAACAGACCGCCGCTCGATGAGCTGACCGACGCAGGCCACGTTCGTCCCGAAAGCCGCGTCGACCTGGTGCGCTCGGTGATCGGTATGGCGGTGCGCAGCGGTGCACCGAAACCGGATATCAGCACCCGGGAGGCTCTCATCGAGACGTTGCTGGCCGCGGACTCGATCGGCTATTCGGCCAGTGTCAGCGGCACCTATCTGACGACGGTCGTATTTCCGGGGCTCGGAATCTGGGAACAGATCCAGCCCAAGACGACACGCATCGTGACCGAGCGGGTCGCGAGCATCGTCGCACGCGGTGAGGTCGAGATCGGCTTCCAGCAGATCAGCGCGATCCTGCCGATCGAAGGTGCGGACTTTGCCGGCACGATACCCAACGAGCTGCAGCAGCCGTCGACATTCTCCGCCGGCATCATGGAGCGCGCCGCGAATCCGGAAGCGGCGCAACGACTCATTCAGTTTCTGTCTTCAGAGTCTGTCGCCGGCATCATCGAATCGACGGGCTTGAGACCCGTGGTTTGGGAGCGAGATCAATAAGCCGTCTTCCGTCGTACGAGCGCCGATAACGCCCCAAGAACTAAACCCCGGATGTATTCGGTTAGCGGGCGATTCGCCAATAGACACGGGCGGAAACGGGCTTGCGAGTGTCGAAGTCCCGTGGGCGACGAGCTTCCCATGCGGTTGTGGCTCTCGGCCTGAGGCATCCAAGAGCTCGGGGACAACCGGGGCGGTGGCATGCAGCATCGTGGCGACCGGCGAGAAGTCCACCATCGAAGGGCCCGACCGCTCGACGAACACTGGCAGCATCCCGGTGGTCACGCCGCCGGCCTGCTCCACCGCGACCCGGTAGGGCCGGTCCTGCACGGCCGCGACGCGCCTGACCCGGACCGCGGGCGACACGCGCCGCTCGAGGGCGGCGAGGCGGCGAAGGAGCTGCGCGAGGACGTCGGCGGTGATGGCCGCGATCAGCGCGGAGTGGACGTCGGCCAGCGACGGCGGCTCCGGCTCGACGAGAACCTCGGGGTGGTCAGGCTGCGCTTCGTCGTCGCCGAGGCCGCGGGCGAGGCCGCGCCCGCCGACGCATTCGAAGGCGACCGCCTGTCGGGCGCGCCCCGGCAGCAGGGCAGCCTGCTCGCCTCTTACGCTACCCTGGTCGGCGACGACATCGCGTTCGATGTGCAGTACGGCTACAGCTACGTCGGCGACGTGCTCACCCGGATCGGGATGCGCGCCGGCGGCGAAGCGCTGTCCGCCTACGACCTGCATGTCACAACCTCTCGCCATCGGTCTCGAAGGACGCGTGGACGCTGACGTTCTACGCCGAGAACCTGTTCGACGAGTACGCGGTGACCGGTGTGCGCCAGACGCCGGACCTCATCGGCCTCACGGAGGACGGTTTCCGATCGCGCCGCTACTTCGCCAACGTGCTCGCCCCGCGGCGTGCGGATCCGTTACGCCTTCCAGTAGGACGGCCGCGTCGGGCTTCCTATCGATCGTCCGCGCACCGTTCGAGTGTGGTCTCGCCCCCGACAAGTGTGCGCAGCTCGGGGCGCACTGTCGCGATTTCTTACGTTAGGACTCTAGCGGTAATTACCTTGCTATCTTTGGGGGTAATTGGTTACCGGGTGTGGACTCTACGGTGCGGGGCCTTGCAGGTCAGGTGCGACGGTGGGGGCAGGCGTTCGCAGCAGGTCGGTGACCACGGCGTGGGGGTCAAGCTGGCGCTGGGTGGCGGTGCGGATGAGGGAGGTGAGGATTTGCTGTGTGTGCGCGCCCCGCCAGGAGCGATTGCCGCCGCAGACTTTGCGGGTGACGACGGCGGGACGGATGGCCTGCTCGGCGCGCCAGTTGGTGGCGTCGATGGCGGGGTTGCGCAGGAAGTTGAACAGCGCGGTCCATTCGGTGATGAGGTGATTGGCGAAGCGTTGGACGTCGGCGAGCGGCCCCGGGTGGGCGATGCGTTCGGCGAGGCGAGTGGCCAACGCGTCGAGGGCGTGGTCCATGCTGGCGGGCGAGCGGGTTGCGGCGCGGGCCTCGTCGCGCAGGCGGAGAGCCTGTTGCAAGGCGGTCTGGATCTGGACGACGACCCGGCTGTACGGATGATCGGTTCGCAGCGTCTTTGCCCGGCGTAAGAGGTGCGCGAGACAGCTCTGATGGGTAGCCGCGGTGAACCGGCGATACGGGGCCCAGCCGTCGCGGACGAGCACGCCGGCGAAGTCGGCCCCGAGCAGCTTGGCGGCCTCCGCATAGCCGCGGCCGGGCTGGATCTGGTAGACGGTCGTCTGGGGGGTTGCCGCCACCCACAGCCAGTTGAGCCGGCCGGCGACCTTCCAGCCGGTTTCGTCGGGCGTGACGACGCGACTGCGGCGGAGCTGCTGCTGCAGGGCCGCATAGCAGCCCGTGGCGAAAGTCAGGGGATCCGCACTCGACCGGCTCGATCGAGTTCCGTACACTGGACGGCATGGCGATGGGCAAGAAACCGGCGGCTCGACAGCCGTCGCCGATGTGGGTGACCACGGCGGACCTTCCGACGAACGCCGGGCATCCCTTCTTCGAGCGTCTGAACCGGGTCCTGGAGGAGGCAGGCTTCGACGCCTTCGTCGAGGGACTGTGCGGGGCGTTCTACGCTGCGCGGATGGGCCGGCCGAGTCTACGGCCGGGCCGGTATTTCCGTCTGCTGTTCATCGGCTATTTCGAAGGGTTGTCCTCCGAGCGGGGGATCGCGTGGCGGGTGGCCGATTCGCTGAGTCTGCGGTCGTTTCTGGACCTGGACGTGACCGAGGCGGCACCGGACCACTCGACGTTGTCGCGCACGCGGCGGCTGATCGACGTGGAGACGCACGTGGCGGTTTTCACGTGGGTGTTGGAGCGGCTCTCCGCTGCAGGCCTGTTGCGGGGGAAGACGGTCGGCATCGATGCGACGACGCTGGAAGCGAACGCGGCGATGCGGAGCATCGAGCGTCGGGACACGGGCGAATCCTACGAGGCGTTCATTCGGCGGTTGGCGGAAGCGTCGGGGGTGGAGACACCGACACAGGCGGATCTGGCTCGGTTCGACCGGTCGCGGAAGAACAAGAAGACGTCGAACAAGGAGTGGAAATCGCCGCAGGACCCGGACGCGAAGGTCGCGAAGATGAAGGACGGCCGGACGCACTTGGCTCACAAGGCCGAGCACGGGGTCGACATGGACACGGGGGCCATCGTGTCGGTGACGGTGCAGGATGCATCCGACGGCGATACGGCCACGCTGCCGGAGACGCTGATCACGGCGGCCGAGCAGGTGGAGTTGGTGGCGCCGGACGGTCCGGGGGTCGAAGAGGTGGTCGCCGACAAGGGGTACCACAGCGACGCGACGCTGGTGGCCCTCGGCGAGGTGGGGGTTCGGAGTCACGTATCGGAGCCGGAGCGCGGCCGGCGCTGCTGGCAGGACAAGAGGACGGGAGAGACGCCGCCGGAGAAGCGCGCTGCGCAGAAGGCGCTGTATGCGAACCGCCGGCGTGTGGGCGGGCGGCGGGGTCGTCGCCTGCAACGCTGCCGGGGCGAGGTGGTGGAGCGTTCTTTCGCACACATGTATGAGACAGGGGGAATGCGTCGGGTGTGGGTGCGCGGTCACGAGAATGTCCGCAAGCGGGTGCTGATCCAGGCGGCCGCCTGCAACATCGGGCTGCTCCTGCGCCACCAGACCGGCATCGGTACGCCCCGGAGCCTGCAGGGGCGGGCTCTTTCGGCGATTTGCCGCCTGATCGACCGTCTGATCGACCGCTGGGGGCGTCTGACGCGCGCCTGGGGGTTCAAATGGACACCGACGGCCCTCGTCGGCTCAATTGCTCATCGCCAAGCTGCCTGAACAGCAGGGCTCAGCGATCAGACTTCTTCCACGGGCTGATAGGTCGGCTGTGCCCGGCGGCCGGCCCGGTCGACGGCGCGGACCAGTCCGCTACGGCTGACCGTCACGCCGTAGTGCTGTCGCAGCAAGGTCGCCACCTTGCCGAACGACAACCCCAATTGCTTGTTGAGGATGACCGCCCAGGCCACCAGCTGCGGGCCGAGTTGCACCCCGGCCGCCCCGAGCGCATCGGAGCTCTGCAACCGATGCCGGCCTTGCACCCGGCGCCCGCACGCCCGGCAGGCGCCAATCGCCACCTCGAACTGACGGACGACCACGCGCGGGACCGGCAACTCTTCCTGCACCTGGGTGGCCACACCCTTCGGTTGCAGCACCCCGCCGCAGTCCGGGCAGGCCGGCGGCAGGGGAACGCGATGCCGTTCATCGACCCGTGCCGGCGCCCGGCGGCGCGCCGCCACGCCATACGCGGCGCCGGCTCGGCGGCCCGGCCGCTTCGGCGCACCGCTGAGCGGTTTCGCGAACGGCGCCGCTTGGCGACAACCCGCCCGACGGGCCGCGTCGAGCTCCCGCTTGAGCCGCGCATTGTCGTCTTCCAGCCGTTTGTTGCGCTTGTGCAGCCGCGTGACCTCGCGCTCGAGCCGCTGCCGTTCGCCCTCGGAGCGCTCAAGGTCGCGGCGCAGGTGCTCGGTCCGGTCGGGCCGCGGGGCCTTGGCTGCCTCCTGCCCGTCAGCATGTCGTCGCACACACTACTTATGCCATATCTTCGCTAAAAGTACAATCCAAATAAATGGATCCGAGGCCGCAACCCGGTAACCAATTACCTTTGGGGTTATGTGGTCTGTTTCCATTGCATGCAGCGCAACGTGGAACTGGAAGCCACCATCGTCGCGAAGTACGCGGCGGTGTCGCCCGTGTTGAATGAGCGCAGTCGCCGCCTCTGGGCGGCGGCCGAGTCTCTGGCCATCGGTTATGGCGGAGATGCGCTGGTGTCGTCGGCCACGGGTCTGGCCCGGGAGACGATCCGGAACGGACGCCGGGAAATCGCGCAAGGCGGGGCGGCGACAGACCGGATACGAGGACCGGGCGCCGGGCGGCCCCGACTCGAACAGAACCAGCCCGGTCTGCTGGCTGCACTCGAAGCGCTGGTGGACCCGCTGCCGCGCGGCGACCCGACCTCGCCGTTGCGCTGGACCTGCAAGAGTCGGGCGAAGCTGGCTGGGGCGCTGACACAACAGGGGTGGCGCGTGAGTTCGACCACCGTCGGCCGGTTGCTGCGCCAACTGGGCTACCGGCTGCAATCGGCCCGCAAACGTCAGGAGGGAGCGAGCCACCCGGACCGCAACGCGCAGTTCGAGCACATCAATGCGACCGCGGACGGGTTTCTGGCCGCGGGGCAGCCGGTGATCTCGGTCGACACGAAGAAGAAGGAGCTGGTCGGGAACTTCAAGAATGGCGGGCGGGAATGGCAGCCGAAGGGCACGCCGCCGGCCGTGCTGGTGCATGATTTCCCGACCGACGCGGAGGGCAAGGCAATTCCGTACGGCGTCTACGACATGGCGCGCAACGAGGCTTGGGTGAGCGTGGGCTGGGACCACGACACACCGGCGTTCGCGGTGGCGTCGATTCGCCACTGGTGGCATCAGATGGGTTGCGGCGCCTATCCCGAGGCCACCACCCTGTTCATCACGGCCGATGCGGGCGGGAGCAACGGGTATCGGTTGCGCGCCTGGAAGCATGAGCTTCAACAGTTGGCCGACGAGACGGGACTGACCATCCAGGTGAGTCATTTCCCACCCGGCACGAGCAAGTGGAATAAGATCGAGCACCGGCTCTTCTGCCACATCACGGCGAACTGGCGCGGCACCCCGCTGGCGACGTACGAGACCATCGTCGACCGCATCGGGAACACCCGGACGGCGACCGGGCTCCGGGTCCGGGCCGAACTCGACGCCGCGCAGTATCCCACCGGCGCCACGGTGAGTAAGCAGGAGATGGACGCACTCGCGCTGGTCCCCGATGCGTTTCACGGGGAATGGAACTACAAACTGTTACCCCGATGAAGTTGATAACTTTATATCGATCACTGTCCTTAGGCTGTCAGTTAGGCTGTCAATGAGATCTGGCAGCACGCGCGCTGTAGCTGCCCAATGATTGCAGGGAGTTTTCGGCAAGCATGAACCCATGGCCAACCTCTTTGTCGTAGTCGTTCTCGATCTGCATCACCTTGTCGCCCGGGGCGAAGGTCCAGCCGAAGCGTTCGACCTTGCGCTCGCCGGCTGGGTTGAGGGCGGCCTGCAGCTCGATGTTCAGCGAGCGGGCGCCGGCGCCGCTCCGGTTCATCAGGCACAGAACCTGGATGTCGCGGACGGCGTCGAGGCCGAAGCGCTGCGGGATCCGCGTCTTCACCAGATCGACGATGCGGGCGGCGGCGGTTTCCGGGTCCTCGGCCGGCACGAAGTAGAAGTCGCTGTCGCCGTCCGGCCGGGAGAGATCGGGGATCGCGCCCCGGTTGATCCCGTGCGCGCTGGTCACGATCCGGCTCCGCGCCGCCTGCCGGAAGACCTCGGTGAGCCGCACCACGGGGACGGCGCCGGAGGCGATGATGTCGGCCAGCACCTGGCCCGGCCCCACCGGCGGGAGCTGATCGACGTCGCCCACGATCAGCACGGCCGCCTCGTCGGGCACCGCCGCGAGCAGCGCCCTCATCAGCAGGACGTCCACCATCGAGGCCTCGTCGACGACCAGCAGGCCGCAGTCGATGGGATTGTCCGCGTTGCGCCTGAAGCCGCCGGTCCGCGGATCGACCTCCAGCAGCCGGTGGATGGTCCGGGCCTCCAACCCGGTAGCCTCGCTCATCCGCCGGGCGGCGCGGCCGGTCGGCGCGCACAGCACGAGCTCGACGCCCTTGGCGGCCAGGATGCGCAGGATGGCGTCGACGATGGTCGTCTTGCCCACCCGGTCCGCCGGTGATGACGACGGCCTTGGACGTGAGCGCCAGCCGCACCGCCTCGGCCTGGCCCGGCGCCAGCGACAGGCCGGTCTTTCTCCCCACCCAGGGTAGCGCCGTTTCCACGTCGATGCCCGGCCACGGGAGCCGGCCGGCCGCGATGCGCTGGAGCCGCTCAGCGATCGCCCGCTCGGCCCGGTACAACGCCCCGAGGAATACGCACGGGGTGTCCGCCGCCGCGACCGCGACGACCGTGCCCTCGGCCAGCTCCAGCTCCAGCGCGGTCCGGATCACGTCGTCGGGCACCTCGAGCAGGCGGGCCGCCAGCGGCTCGAGCTCCGCGCGCGGCAACCCGCGGTGACCCTCGTCCATCGCCTCGGTCAGCGCGTAGCCGATGCCGGCGCGCACCCGGATCAGCGCCGTCTTCGCGGTGCCCAGCTTCATCGCGATGGCATCGGCCGTCTTGAACCCGATGCCGCGAATGTCGCGCACCAGACGGTACGGGTTCTCCGTCATGACCTCGACGGCGTCGGCCCCGTAGATCTTGAAAATGCGCACGGCCCGCGCCGTGCCCACCCCGTGGCTGTGCAGGAAGACCATGATCTCGCGCACGACCTTCTGCTCGGCCCAGGCGTCGGTGATGCGCCCGGCCCGGACCCGGCCGATGCCGCTGACCTCGCGCAGCCGCTCGGGCGCCGCCTCGATGACGTCGAACACCGCTTCGCCGAACGCCCGTACCAGCTTGCGGGCGTAGACCGGGCCGATGCCCCGGATCATGCCCGAGGCGAGATACTTTATCGATGCCCTCGACCGACGACGGCGCGGAGCTGCGCAGGAAGCGCGCCCTGAACTGCTGGCCGTGGGTGCGGTCGTGAACCCACTCCCTGGAGGCCGTGATCCATTCCCCGGCCGCGACCATGGCGGCGTGGCCCACGACCGTGACCAGGTCGCGATGGCCCCGCGCCTTGACTCTCAGAACGCAGAACCCGTTGTCCGGGTTGTGGAAGGTGACGCGCTCGACCAGCCCGGCCAGAACCTCCCGGTCCGCCGACCCCGGTTTCCGTCCGTCGCGCGACTTCATAGTCATTTGTAATAAATGACTTACGGAACTTGTCGGGCTAACGCTGCCCGAGCAACCAATGGGTTTCCGCTAGAGTCCGGGTTCGTGTGGAACGGGGCCGCCCTCGGCAGCGAAGACCGGCTTGCGGCGCGCGAATGTTCCCGTTAAATTAGTGTTCGCTTCAGCGATTGATGCGGCTTGATCCCGGCCGGGTTTCATGACCGATCAGATCGTCATCACCGAGAAGTCCAGTCAGGCGAAGGATGTCCGCGCCGCCGTTGGGTCCCGTTACGGCGCCGTTCTCCCGGCCGAGGGCCATCTGCTCGATCTGTGCGAGCCGGAGGATGTGAACCCGGCCTGGAAGCGCTGGGCGGCGGTGTTGCTCAGGCCGGAAGGGCTGTACGGCACCAAGCCGGCCCCGGGCGGCAACAAGGCGGCGAAGCTGAAGACTATTCGCGAGGCGCTGCGCACTGCCAAGCGGGTCTGGCTCGCCACCGATTGCGACCGCGAGGGGCAGCTGATAGGCCAGGAGATCCTGGAGCACTGCGGCTATCGCGGCGAGGTCCTGCGGGTGCTGTTCACTGCGCAGGACGCTCAAACCATCCGCGAGGCGTTCGGCCACGCCCGACCCAACGGCGAGCATTCCCGCCTCTACGCCGCCGCCGTCGCGCGCCGACAGGCCGACCAGATCTACAACCTGTCGCTGACTCGCACCGCAACCGTCACGGTCGGCCGGGGTGCGCGCGGCGTGATCGGGGTCGGCCGGGTGAAGACACCGACGCTGGCGATCGCGTGCAAGCGTGAAGTGGAGATCCGCGATTTTGTTCCGGCCCCCTATTTCGAGATCGTGGCCGCCGCGCATGCCCGGGCTGGGGCGTTCCGGATGCGGCATGCGCCGAACGAGCGCATCCTCAAGCGAGCGGACGCCGAGGCGGTCGCGACGTCGGCCCGGGACTTCGAGGGTCCGCTCGGCGTGGGGGTCGAGGACAAGGGGCAACGCCCGCCCAGGCTCCACGACCTGCCCTCGCTGCAGAAGCTTTGCAGCGCCCGGTTCGGCTGGTCGGCTTCCAGGACCCTGGAAGTGGCGCAGGAACTTTATGACGGCGCGGGCAAGAAGATCATCACCTATCCGCGGGCCGAGGTGCGCTACTTGCCGGAGAGCGCGCTCCCGGACGTGCCGAAGATCGTTGCCGGGTTGCAAGCCGGGAAATCCTACGGCGCGATACCCGTGCCTTCGCCGCCGCGAATACGTAAGGGGCGGAACGGCAGCTTCCATGACAAGGGGCTCGAGGGCGAGAGCCACCACGCGGTCATCCCCAACGTCAACAGGATCGGCGATCTGGGTGAGATCTGGCGCCGCCTGTCGGGGGACGAGAAGAAGTTGTTCGACACCATCGCTC
Organism: Vicinamibacterales bacterium; assembly: GCA_965222265.1. Classification (GTDB taxonomy): domain Bacteria; phylum Acidobacteriota; class Vicinamibacteria; order Vicinamibacterales; family UBA8438; genus JAAXGX01. The sequence goes on along the minus strand of CBDCTP010000002.1, from coordinate 378,932 downwards.
GGTCCTACCTCGCTTCGGTCATGCCGGATTACCGCTACCGTCAGACGATCGTGACGCTGGATGTGCGCGGATTCGAGTTCCGCGCGACCGGACGCCAGCCGATCGAGCGTGGCTGGCGCGACGCCTTCCCCGAGTGGCGGCCCGCCGAGGAGAAGGGCGAAGCGGCGCAGGTGCTGCCGGTGCTGCGCGACCGGGAGGTCGCGCGGTTGCGCGATCCGAAGATCGAGGACAAGGAGACCCGGCCGCCGCCGCGCTACAAGGAGGGCACGCTGATCGAGGCGATGCAGAATGCGTGGCGCTTCGTCGAAGATGACATCCTGCGGGACCGTCTCAAGGAGGCCAAGGGCATCGGCACGCCGGCGACCCGGGCGGAGATCATTGCCGGACTGAGGAAGCAAGGGTTCCTGAAAGCGCAGAGACAGAACATCGTGCCGACCGAGCGGGGGCTTGCGCTGTTCGGGGTTCTTGAACGCGCCGATCCGGCGTTGGTGGATCCGGGTGTGACGGCGGAGCTCGAATGCCTGCTCGACGATGTGGTACTTGGCAAACAGGAGATGATGGGGGCAATCGACGCGGTGTGCGATGCGGCCCGGCGCATCATTGACAGGCTCGGGAACGGTTCCGTTGCTGGGGAGACGGTTGCGCTGGGAGAAGCTCTCGGCAGCGGAAACGGCGGTGGGGACCGCCCGCCGACGGCAGCGATGAAGCGGTTTGCCGCTTCGATCGCCAAGCGCAAGGGCGTCAAGCCGCCAGCGGGCTATACGAAATCGGGAGCGGTCTGCCGGGCGTTTCTGGATCTGCACGCACCGGCGCGCGCGGCCGGCGATACGGACGAGGAATCCACGGGGGCAGCGGCGTCCAGGTCGCCAAGTGCGGCGCAGGTATCGTTTGCCGAGGCGATCGCGCGAGAGAAGGGCGTTGGGTTACCCGACGAGGCCAGGGCCTGTTCAGTCGCGATGTCGAAGTGGATCGATGCGAACAGGGAATCGAAAGCGGCACAGGGCCGGAAGGCGCCGGGGCGGAATACGCGCGGCCCGGCAGTGACGGGAAAGACGGCGCAGGCGAAAATGCCGCGCAAGCGGAAATCGAGAAGCGCGGCAGAGGAAGGGGTGCAATCCGGCAGCGTCAGGCCGGATTCGGAAACGGACACGCCGTTGCGGATTCCCTACGGGAACAAGGAGGTCGCGTTCGAACTCGGCGCCCGCTACGCAGCAAGAGGCTGGTATGCTCCGCCCGGAGTCAATCTTACGGCCTTCCGTCAGCGTGGATGGCTGTAATGCCGTTGCGTCGGGATCCCAATCCCTGGATGACCACCTGCCGTCCCAATACCCGTAGGTAGAGGGTGTCCCATCATGGGCGACTCCCGCTGTTCGGCGGCGTCCGCATCGAGACGAGGCTGACACACAGGCGCCGGTCGCCGCGACCGCGCGCGCCCTGGCGAAGGTCATCGACGACGAGTGCCGATGGGCCAGGCAGCGCAATAGGACCGACTGGAACGTGACGACGAACAAGCGAACGATCACGACGCGCGCCTACGTGGTCCACGACGCCGACGCGGGCCGACGCATCTGGAAGGCGTGCCAGTAGCAGGCCGCGGCGTACAACCGCGCCGTCGAACACCTGCTCGACCGGCCGGACGAGCCGCTGCGCCGGTCAACAAGGCTGGGCCACGTGGGGCTGCAAGGGCGCTGGCTCGACTGGCGAGCAGAGCACGAAGGGCTGGCCGAGATCCCACAAGCCATCTGGCGCGGGGGCGTGGGCCAGGCCCGCAGCGAGGTCGAGGCGTGGGAGAAGACCAACGCACGCCACGCCCGGGCTCTGATCAAGGCCCTCGAGAGCGACGAGCCCATCCCGAGAGCCGTCCAGCGCCGGACGCCGAAGACCGAGCCGGTCGCCGTTGAAGACGCTCCCGACACGCCGGATTCGTTTAGCAGCCCGTGGCGAAAGTCAGGGGATCCGCACTCGACCGGCTCGATCGAGTTCCGTACACTGGACGGCATGGCGATGGGCAAGAAACCGGCGGCTCGACAGCCGTCGCCGATGTGGGTGACCACGGCGGACCTTCCGACGAACGCCGGGCATCCCTTCTTCGAGCGTCTGAACCGGGTCCTGGAGGAGGCAGGCTTCGACGCCTTCGTCGAGGGACTGTGCGGGGCGTTCTACGCTGCGCGGATGGGCCGGCCGAGTCTACGGCCGGGCCGGTATTTCCGTCTGCTGTTCATCGGCTATTTCGAAGGGTTGTCCTCCGAGCGGGGGATCGCGTGGCGGGTGGCCGATTCGCTGAGTCTGCGGTCGTTTCTGGACCTGGACGTGACCGAGGCGGCACCGGACCACTCGACGTTGTCGCGCACGCGGCGGCTGATCGACGTGGAGACGCACGTGGCGGTTTTCACGTGGGTGTTGGAGCGGCTCTCCGCTGCAGGCCTGTTGCGGGGGAAGACGGTCGGCATCGATGCGACGACGCTGGAAGCGAACGCGGCGATGCGGAGCATCGAGCGTCGGGACACGGGCGAATCCTACGAGGCGTTCATTCGGCGGTTGGCGGAAGCGTCGGGGGTGGAGACACCGACACAGGCGGATCTGGCTCGGTTCGACCGGTCGCGGAAGAACAAGAAGACGTCGAACAAGGAGTGGAAATCGCCGCAGGACCCGGACGCGAAGGTCGCGAAGATGAAGGACGGCCGGACGCACTTGGCTCACAAGGCCGAGCACGGGGTCGACATGGACACGGGGGCCATCGTGTCGGTGACGGTGCAGGATGCATCCGACGGCGATACGGCCACGCTGCCGGAGACGCTGATCACGGCGGCCGAGCAGGTGGAGTTGGTGGCGCCGGACGGTCCGGGGGTCGAAGAGGTGGTCGCCGACAAGGGGTACCACAGCGACGCGACGCTGGTGGCCCTCGGCGAGGTGGGGGTTCGGAGTCACGTATCGGAGCCGGAGCGCGGCCGGCGCTGCTGGCAGGACAAGAGGACGGGAGAGACGCCGCCGGAGAAGCGCGCTGCGCAGAAGGCGCTGTATGCGAACCGCCGGCGTGTGGGCGGGCGGCGGGGTCGTCGCCTGCAACGCTGCCGGGGCGAGGTGGTGGAGCGTTCTTTCGCACACATGTATGAGACAGGGGGAATGCGTCGGGTGTGGGTGCGCGGTCACGAGAATGTCCGCAAGCGGGTGCTGATCCAGGCGGCCGCCTGCAACATCGGGCTGCTCCTGCGCCACCAGACCGGCATCGGTACGCCCCGGAGCCTGCAGGGGCGGGCTCTTTCGGCGATTTGCCGCCTGATCGACCGTCTGATCGACCGCTGGGGGCGTCTGACGCGCGCCTGGGGGTTCAAATGGACACCGACGGCCCTCGTCGGCTCAATTGCTCATCGCCAAGCTGCCTGAACAGCAGGGCTCAGCGATCAGACTTCTTCCACGGGCTGTTAGGTGTCGTTTCCTGCGCCGCCGGGCCGCGGCTACGGCGGACCCAACTGGAGGCCGATGCGTCGGGCGTCTCCAACCCGCCGCACTCCGCATCCGTGCGTAGCGCCGAACCCACTCCATGCTCGATCGAGCACGGCCGCGCCGAGAATGCGCCGCCGCCGCAAGTGCGTCCGTGAGGGCGTGGGAACCCGCCGGCGATTCGCCGGTTCGTCCCCGTGGCAGCTACGCCACCCGCTTGCCGGTGATCGCTTCGCGGAGCCCCTCGAGCAGGCCCTCGAGGTGCGCCATCCGCTCGCGAAGCTGTGTCATTTGCTCGCCCAGCGCCTTGCCCTGCGCGTCAATGCGGTCGCGCAGGTTCTCGCCTTGCACGTCGATGCGGCGCCGCAGCTCCTCACCCTGGGCGTCGATCCGCCGGCCTTGGGCGCGCAGTTCGCCACGCAGACTCCGAAACGACGCGCCGATCGCGGCGAGGAGCACGATCGCGGCAGCGACAACGGTCCAGACGGTCGCGTCCATGCTGGCGGGAAGGGTAGCACGGGCCCCGGCACGTGAATGAGGAAGGGGCTAGGGATGGCGCGGAAGGTGGTGGTTGGACGAGTTGGCCGCGACGGGGCTGGAACTCGATTTCGTCCCGTGGAGGAGAAGACCGCAGCCGGGCGGCGGCGTTGGGTGATGCCGGAACCGCTGCGAGCGGATGCGGCGGGGAGACGTTGAAGCCCGGGCGGCTACGCGAAGGTGGAGACGGCCCCGGGGCGTACAGCGCGAGCGCGGCGCGGCCGGGCGAGGGCGTCGGCAGCTGGTCCTCCTGGCCGCCGGGCCTGCTCGGCGACCACGAGGCGTCGTTCTCGCCCGAGCGCATGAGCACGTATGTCGCGGCAGCGGAGGGCGACGGCGAGCGGGCCGTGGAGCTCTACGCGTGGAACACGGTGGTGAGCGCGGCGTTCCATGAACCGCTGCAGGGGCTGGAGGTCGCGCTGCGCAACGCCCTGCACGGGCAGCTGACGCGGTGCTACGGCGTAGGCCTGGTACGATCGAGGTTCGCCATCTCGGTGCGCAACTCGGCCACTTCGGCGCGTTGCTCGGCGACTTGCCCTGACACCTCGGCACGCAACCCGGCGATCTCGGATCTGACCTCGGCCAGGCCGGCCTTGAACTGGTCGGAGGTGACGTGGGTGCCCTGCTCGAGGCCCTCGTGGATCGCTGTGGCGATGACTTCGGCCTGGTCGCGGGCGAGCCGGCGGCGGCGAGCGTGTCGAACATGCGGGCAGCGTAGCACGCCTCTCCCCCTGTGGTCGTGCTCGGTGGGCAGCAGGTCCGCGCGGCTCGATCTCGCCGCCGGCGTTGTCGCCGCCCGGCCCGGAATCCGGTGGTTTTCCGGCGGTGGGCGAAGGCAGGTTCGCCAATCCGATTATCGGACCCGGCGGCGCTCCAGGTACTCGACCGCCGCGCGCATCTCGTCCGCGTCCCACGTGGTCGGGTCGTCGCTGGCCGGCAACCCCGTCACGCCGGTGCTCCGGCCGGCGGCGACAATCTGCACCGGAGCCAGGCCGGGCCGGGCTTGGCACTACATGGTGTTCTGTTCGCGCTGCGGCGCGCGCCCCGCGCTGCTTCTGCCGAAGGGCGAGGCGCTTTGCCGATTGCACGGTGGGCGGTTACCGAAGGAGGCCGCGCGCTGGTCAACGGGTGCCAACTCTGCCAGCTGGAATATCGGACTGGTGAACGTAGCTTCGAGGCAGTAGTGCGATGCCGCGTCGCGGTTCGGGCGCGGGAGCACGGCCTACCCGCCGGCAGCACGTACTGATGACTCCTGCCGGCGTCGCATCGGGCTGACGCCGCAGCTGTCGATCGAGCCGACGGTCGCGATCAACCGCATCGACCTGCCCGCAGGGGCGGTTCACCGCAACGGTCGCGACCACCCGCGCCCCGCAGGGTGGTGTCGCGCTGGTCGTTGTAGACCACGAACAGCTCGCAGATCCTGCGCCGGCGAACTGCGGGAGAGTGCCCTGGCAGACCTCCTTGACCGCCTCGATGGTGACCTGGTTGGGCACGAGCGGCGCGACCGGCAGGGCCTTTTCGGGGGCCACGCGGGGTCAGCAGCCTCGCCAAAGCAGGAGCTCGGGCCGGAAGCTCGGGCGCGCCCGAAAGGCTTGCTGGGCATCTCACGGCTCGATGGCAAGGAAGACGAAATCCGTCACTTCATCGAATCCGGCGGTCAGGACATCTTGGACGTAGAATCCGATAATGCTGTCCCGATACGTTGCCGCCATCCTTCTCGTCGCCATGGGCGCCGCCGGTGTGCGAAATACCGGCGAGGCCGAGTAGTTGCCGCCGATCCGCTGCTACCAGCGGGCCTCGCCGCTCTCGGCGTCCAGGCAGGTCATCACGCCCAGCTCCAGGCCACGTGCGTGCCGGTCACGTCGCCCGCGCCGTCGGCGCGGACCGCCAGCATGGTCGGCGACTGGAAGCCGGTGGCGATGTAGACCAGGCCATGGCCGTAGACCGGCCGCGGCACGTTCAAGAAGCCGCGCCCGTAGCGCACGCGCCAGATCTCGGCGCCCGGATGAACGTCGAGCCGGTGCCTTCGAGCTTGCCGATCCGATCGCGCAGCTCACCGATGTCGCGGCCGCGGCCGAGCTCGTCGAGGCGGCGGTTGGTCTCTCCGATGTGCCGGCTAGTTCGTCGAGCCGGGGCGGTGGCAATGCTGGCAGCTTCGCTGCAGGATTGGCGCGATGTCCTTCGACCACGTGACCTCCGCCTCCTGCGCCGCGACCGGAGCGGCGAACCCGGCGACCAGCACTGCAGCCGCCAGGCTCAACGTCCGCCCCACGTTGCGGGTCGGTCTCGTCATGTGCGTTCCCCTACTGCTTCGTGCAGGGTTCCGCGGTCCTACTGATTGTCCTGCGCCGCGACGCCCCCGTAGCCACAGCCGGGGCATCCGACCACGTACTCCCCAGGCGCCAGGTCGAGGTCGCGGCGGCGCTGCTCGAGCTCGGCCGCGTACTGCTCGTCCGACAGCGCGACGCCCTGCGCGAGGTTGATTAGCATGTTGTCGATCGAGCGGTCGCCCATCCCGGCCCAGTTGCGCGGGTCGGCCACGTTCTTGTTGCCGGGCGACGTGTCGAAGTAGCCCGAGATGCGCAGGATCGTGCCCTTCGGCAGCAACGGGGCCGCGTGGTCGGCGTACGGATACGCCCGCACCCACGAATGGTTGTAGCCCGAGCAGCTCAGCGTCTCCATCGTACCCGACGTCGGGTAGATCGCATCGAGGCACATCCGCGTGCCGGCCGCGTGCAGGTGCGGCTCGAAGATGGTCAGCTTCGCGTTGTACGACAGCGTCTGGAAGGTCTCGATCTTCTGATTCGCCACACCGCCCCGGATGTCGAGCTCGCCGGTGCCCTGGGCCAGCAGCCGGTTGCGGTACTCCGGCTCGTAGTCACGCGGGTGGAACTTGAAGCCGATGTCGAGGTGCGACGTCATGTGCGTCCCCGTCGAGTGCAGATGCGCCGACGAGAACACGATGTTCGAACCGGCCCGCAGGAGCAGACCGGCCTTCGGGTCGAAGTGGTCGGCGTTGCGCCCCACCTCGTGCACCGGCCAGAAGCCCTGCTCGCTGGTGTTGGAGCTGACGACCTCCGCATACTCGTCCGGGTCGGACCGCCGCAGTGCCGCGAGCTCTTCGACCGTGTACTGCTCGGGATGGATGACGTTCCACACCAGGTGGTGGATGCCCCACCGCGAACCGACGGTGTCGCGTCCGCCCGACGGCTCGACGTTGTTGATCTCCTTCATCTCGATGGCCGCCACGTAGCGGTCCTCGGTCAGGCCCTCGACGGGCACCTGCCCGATCGGTCCCCACCAGTCGGGATCAGCGGCCCCGATCTCGACCGACGGCGACGAGATGATCAGATCGGGCTCACCGACGGTCCAGACCGACGCGGCCGGGAACTCGAGCGGCGGCGGCGCGTCGGCGGGATTTCCGCGCGGTGCGCCGTTGTCGACCCACGCAGCGATCGCCTCGACCTCGGCGTCGCTCAGCGAGGTGTCGCCCTTGTACTCCTGGATACCGATGTCCTTCTCGATGTACCAGGGGGGCATCGCATCCTGCGTGTGCCGCAGGCCGGTGCGCTGCCTGATGCTCCGCGCCCAGGGCCGCGTGTCCTCGTAGGTGATCAGCGACATCGGGGCTCCGCCGTCCGGGCGGTGGCACTGCTGGCAGCTCCGCTGCAGAATCGGCGCGATGTCCTTCGTCCAGGTGACCTCGGCTTCCTGCGCCGCCACCGGAGCCGCGAGTCCGGCGCAGAGCAACGCCGCCGCCGCGCCGATCGCCCACCGCCGAGCCGTCCGCGTCGTCATGTAAGACATAGCCAGATCTCCTCCTCTACGTCGCCTGTTGCGCTCCGGGCTACTGCTGATCCTGCGCCGCGTCACCGGTCACCACGACGGTGATGTCGTCGTATGCCATCAGGCCGCCGTCATCGGCCCAGGCTCGCAACACGTACGTTCCGGGCTCGTCGAACGTTGCCGTTGTCTCCCACTTGTCGTCGGGCGGCGCCGGCGGCGCCTCCCAGCCGAACGACCAGTTCGAGTTCCCGCCGGCCGCGGCGGGCCGCGTGTCCTCCCAGACCGACGCCTGCAGCGGGTCGAACGAAACCTCCTCGCCCGGGCCGCGGTAGACGAACCAGGCGAGCCACAGCCCCGAGGAGCTGTCGGGCGTCACCCGGCGCACCTGCAGCAGCGTGCGCGGACGGGGAATCCCGTCGTCGGTGGCGTACGCCGCCAGGTGCAGCGGCGCGCCGACCGCCACCTCGCGCGTCGGCGGGCCGTCGACCCGCAGCATGGGCGCGATGTTGCCGAATATGTCGTACTCGCCGCCGGCACCGCCGCCGGCCCCCTTGTTGTTCTGGACGACCGTGTCGTCGAGGAAGTAGTCGATCAGCAGCGAGCCGTACGCCCGCTCGGTCTCGCCGTTGCTGGTCAGCGTCCAGATCAGCTCGTTGTCGCCGAAATCGGCCGGCACCCGAACCTCGAAGAGGAACCGGCTGCGGCGCGGATAGAAGTGGGTCGGCTGGCCCACATCGGTACCGCCCGGCTCGAACCGGTTGTCGGGCCCGACCGGGATGTCGATCCGCTCCGACCGGTTGCGGTTGAAGTACCCGAACACCAAGTTGAACGAGCCGTCCGGATTCTCCTGCCACCCTTCGAAGACCGGGGCAATGCTCTGTCCGCGCGCTGCCGACGACGCCACCTGCGCGGTGACGGCGGGGCCGGCCATCACGATGACCGCCAGCCCGAGTGCGGCGACCAGGGCGCATGCTGTTGTCCTTGCCACCATGAAGCTCCCCTTTCTGCTTCCGCTTTCCACCAGTATCCGCGAACGGCTAGCCTGCGACGACCACGGTGACCTCGACGCTCCGGGTCAGTGGACCCTCCACCCGGAACTCGGGCGGCTTGTTGCCGGCCAGCTCGAACATCCCGCCGCCGCCGCCCGCCCTCTCGTTGTTGATGACGACGGTGTCGTCGACGAAGTAGTCTACCAGCAGCGAGCCGTACGTGCGTGGTTGACCTGCCGCGCCCACCCTCTGGTCCTGCAGGGGGTAGGCGAAGAGCGCGGACAGGTTCGGGGTCGGCGGGCAAGAGCAAGGGCGGGAAGCGGCGCAAGGGCAACGTGTACCTGCGGCGGATCCTGTGTGAGATTGCCCAATCGGCGGCGCGCACGCGCGACGTGCAGTTCCGAACACGATGCGCAGGATCTTGTGCGCCGTCGCCATGACCGCCCGTCCCGTGCCGCGCCGGGCTGGGCCCGAGCCGGTGCTGGCTTGAGTCGGAGACGGTCGGCGCGCGCTGGGAGAGTAGCGCGAGCGAAGGGGTAAGCACGCGCCCGGCACGCTTGAGGCCGTCCTCATCTCCCACCTGCGGACACCAGCCGGACTCCCGACAGACAGGTCGTTGGCCGGCGAAGTACCGATCCGTGGTCTGACTACGGACGATGCAGTCGAGATCGTCCTCGGGCGGCTCGGTCCGTTCGTCGAGCGTTAGCAACGATGCCAACAACCGGTCGCGTGCTTGTACAAGACCCCAACGGCACTACGCGTGCGCGAATACTGCAAGCGGCGCTCGAGGTCCTCCGCCAGCGCGGGCCGGCGAAGGCGTCGATGGGTGACATCGCGCGGCGAGCCAGCCTGTCGCGGCAGACCCTTTACCACCACTTCCGCAGCAAGGACGAGTTGACGTACGAGGCGGCGCGCCACACCTTCGAGACGTCAGGCGAAAACGCGCGAGCGGCATTGGCTGACGACCGCCCGCTCACCGACCGTCTCGTAGACGCACCGACGGCCTGGCACGGGCCGCCAACCGAGGTGCGAATGAGCCGTGCCGCCCGTTTCTGGCAGGGATACGAAGCGCCGGTAATCGACCGCATCATGGAGATGGCGGACGCCATTGAGCAATCCGTCGTGGATCTGCTGGCGGGCGCGCTTGCCTCGGATGGCGCAGCCGGTCGCCGGGCGCCGCGCGCCGGGTCGGCGATCGAGCTTGCCACGGTCCTGAATGCGACTGCGAGGGGCCTGCGGTATTCGTCCCGGCCGATCTCCAAGCAGGCGTACGCCCGGTTGGTGCGGCTCGCCGTGATCCGGCTCCGTCCGCCCGCCAGGTGACCGGCTGGAGGTTCGGAGTTCCTCCTATCGGGCGGCAGGGGCGACGGCGCCCGCCGCTGTGGCTGGCGCCATCGTTCTCAACAGGGCTGCCGGCCGGCCGGTTCTCAGCGTTGCTGGAGCCGCCGCCGCCGCGCCTGCTCGTCGATTGCGCTCTCGAGCGTGACGGCCCCCACCGAGGTCGCGCCCAGGTTGCGCAAGGCGGCGGCGGAGCCGGGCTGGCTGCCGATGAACTGGGCGAGGTGCTGTCCTTCGGCGACGCCCAGCGGCGACTGTCCGTTCTTCGCCACGTGGTTCAGGTCCGTCCCGGCTTCGGCCAGGTACTCGACGACGGTCACCAGCCCCGCGTAGGCCGCGCAGTGCACGGCATTGAACCCCCGCCGGTCGGTTGCGTTGACGTCGTTACCCAGCGCGTGCGCCAGCTCTACCGCGGCCAGCCGATCTGCCTCGGGAACGAGGCTCTCGTTGATCACCCAGCCCGCGCCGGCCGCCATCATCAGCGGCGTCATGCCGCCAGCCGCCGCCAACTGCGGGTCGGCGCCGTGGTCGACGAGCAACTGCATCGTCTCGGCGTCGCCCGCCGCGGCCGCCAGGAGAAAAGGGCGTGGAACCGACCATGGTGTTCGGCGGGAGGATGAGGAAGTAGAGCGAAAAGCCGTAGCGCGGCATGAGCTTGGTCATTTGCCCGTTCACGTCCGCGCCATGATCGAGGAGCGCCTCGATCAACGCCAACTGGCGACGCCGGTCCGGAATGCCGGCGAGCGCGGCCCATTCACCGGGCGCGTCCTGATAGTCCGAGGTCGTCGCGCAGGACGGCATCGGTGTGCTGGCCCAGCGTAGGCGGGTGCGTGCGCACGGCGCGCGGCTTGACCGTCACGCCGCGCTGGCGAATGGCGCCGGCTATCGGGCGGTCGAGCGCCATGACCATCGCCCGCTCGACGATCTGTGGATCGGTGAACACCTGCTCGAGGTCGCGCACGGCGCCGCACGGAATGCCGGCGGCCTTGAGCCGGCCCAGCCAGTCGGCGGCCGGTCGCGTCCGCAGCCGCTCGACGACCAGCTCGCCGGCCGCCGCCTCGAGCGATTCGTACGGCGTGATCGACGGATGCAGGTTGCCGAGGCGCCCGGCGGTGGCGAAGCAGGTCCCCGCCTGACGGGTCAGTACCGCCGCCACGACGTCCAGTATCCCGACACCGACGAGCTGCCCCCAGGGCCCGTGCGCTCCCGTGCGAGGAGGGCGACAGCGATGCCGTAGGCGTCCCGGTACGCGTGGATGGTCTGCGGACTGCCGGCGCATCGGCCTGCAGGAGGGACGCACGGTGCCCATCGTCGGCGGCGGCCGGCTGACGGGCAAGGTCGGCAAGACGCCTGACAGCCTGTGGGAAAAGTCTGTTCGCTGAGCGGGCCTGCTCAGGCAGCTTGGTGATGGGCGATTGAGCCGACGAACGCCGCCGGTGTCCGTTTGGACCCCCAGGAGTCCGTCAGACGCCCCCAACGGTCGATCAGACGACCGATCAGCTGGCAAATGGCCGAGGAGCCCGCCCCTGCAGGCTACGGGGCGTACCCACGCCGGTCAGGCGGCGCAGGAGCAGCCCGAGATTGCAGCCGGCCGCCTGAATCAGCACGCGCTTGCGGACGTTGTCATGACCGCGCACCCACACCCGCCGCAGACCCCCGGTTTCGCACTGGTGCGCGAAAGGCCGCTCGACCGGCTCGCCACGCTGCCGTTGTAGACGACGGCCCCGCGCGCCACGAATGCGACGGCGGTTCCCATACAGCGCTATATGGACGCCTCCCCGATGGCAAGGTCGATCCGGTGTGAGGAGAAAACAGGTTGCACTTCTCTATTCGGCCTGTTTGTGCGGGAATTCTGCCTGCTGGCCCCGATGGAATCAGCCGACCCACGCCTCATTCCTGCTGACCAGCCTCGAGCCGGCGCGAGCGGCGAGTCGCCCGAAGGGCCGTAGTGAAGCGGAGAAGGCGCGAAGAGCCTTGACTCGCCGCTCGCAGAGACTATCCGTCGCCCGAAGTTCCCCTCTCCCACGAAGCCCGCCAGAAAGTCGGTCAACGGGCCGATCTCCTGCCGCACGATCCCCGCCTCGAGCGCCGCCAAGTACGGGTCGCGGCGTTCGACCGGGATGACGGTCCAGGGATAGCCGGCGGCGGTCAGCAGGAGGTCGCGAAACGTGTTTCTTGAGTCGGCTCCAGGGTTTCGGGGGTCGAGGAGTTGCGGCCCGCCATGGGGAATCTGTGGGACTCCACCTGAAGCTCAACGGTCGAACAGATCCCTGCGCACCGAGTCCTCGGCCAGGCCGAGAAACGCGGCCACGTCGGACATGATCCTGCTCAGGGTTCCGACTCGCACCGGGTGGTGGCGCGGAACCGTCACGCTGTGATCTCCAGCCGTCGTCGTCAACGTCACGGTCATGTGGCTGCCGCGGCTCCTCGGCAGGCGGTACCCGTAGCGCCTGCTCAGCAATCGTACGATCTCCTCTCCCGACAGGTCTCGCGGGAGCTCAGCCGCGGTCGGCGGTTCGCGGTATCCGCAGCACCGCGATGCGAACGCTGCGCTTACTGTCGTTGATTCGCGCCCGCACTTCGGTTGATGGTGTGGCTGCACCCGCGCGGCTCTAGGCCGTTTTCGGCGAGTTCGTCGCTGAACGCCTCAAGAGGCGCCAAGCGGCACGGCGCGTGGTTCGGGCTCCTGTAGGTCCTGTCCATCCCCGTAATCGTCGTCCGCCGGGCGAGTTTCTCTCGTCGCCGGACGTCGGCCTCTCCCGCGCGCATAGCGCCTCGGGTGGATTTCGGTTGTGGCGATTCTACAACTGGAGGGGTTCATCCCCGCGTGCGCGGGGATGAAGGCGGGGGCGGCCGCGGTGAGTCTCAGTCCTGGTCGGGTGGCCGGCGCGCGCGCTTGAGTTGTGCCCGGCGGCGCTTCTTCTCTTTCTGGCGCCGCGTGGACGCCAGGCTTGGTCGCGTCGCCCTTCTCGTTTTCGCGACGACCGTGGCCCGGCGCACGAGCGACACGAGCCGCTCGAGTGCATCCTCGCGGTTCCGCTCGCGGGTGCGGAACCGGTGGGCGTTGATGAGGATCTCACCGTTCTTCGTCGCCCGCGCCCCGGCGAGCTCGAGGAGCCGGGTGCGGACGTCGTCCGGCAGCGATGTCGACCCGCGCGCATCGAAGCGAAGCTGGACCGCCGTTGCCAGCTTGTTGACGTTCTGCCCGCCGGGTCCTGGCGCACGCACGAACCGCTCGCCAATCTCGTCCTCGGCAAGACTGATTCGATCGGTGACGAAGATCGCCATGGGCTTTCCGGCCCTGCCCGTTGACGCACCAGGATGAATGTTTGCGAGTGGCGGACGGCCCGTTCCTTTTGCGAGGTCTATGCTACGCCACAGGTGCGCGACCTGCGACGACCCGCGGCCACCACGACCACCGGCGACGCGATGAAGGTCGTCACCTGCCGCTCGGGAAAGATCCCCATGTCGAGGACGTACGGGGACGGAGCGTCGGCGGCCCGTTCCGTGATCAGATCGTGCGCCAGCGACACGGCCGTCCCCTCCCTGACGAGCGCGGCGGCCTCCCGCCGCTTGGCCGGCGTGATCGTATTCACGGCACCCAACTGATCGTCGCCGCCCCAGCGTCCCCAGTTCGACAACTCCTGCATCCAGCGCTCGAGCTCGGCCTGCGTCGTCCGCACCATGCCCGGCTCGGGACCCTGCGCCCGGGGCGCCAGGGCGCCGGCGCCAAGCGCGAGCACCACCACCATGACCCACCTGCCTGTGACATCGATCTGCTGCATCATCTCCCTCCCCTCGTCACCCGCCGGACGGCCCGCCGCGGGGCGAACGGACGGCCCGCCGCGTTGCGAGCGCCTCGAGCATCAACAAGAGATTACGCCACCGGGTCCATCCGGAAGCGGTATGCTCCACGACAACATGACCGGCTCCGTCGACGCCATTCCGCTCTCCAACCTCAGCCTCTCGCTGCTCCCGGCGCTGGTGGTGATCGCCATCCTCCGGCGCTGGTCGGCCGGGGCCGGCGCCGCGCTCCACGGCGTCGGCCGCATGGTCATGCAGCTCGCGCTCGTCGGCTACGTGCTGACGTTCATCTTCGGCACCCGGCATCCGGCCGTCGTGCTCTGCACGCTGACGGTGATGCTCGCCGCGGCAGGCTGGATCTCCCTCCGGCCGCTCGCGCGGCGCCGCAGGGCGGTCTACCCGCGGGCGCTGGCGGCGATCGGCGCGGGCGGGGTGTCGACGCTGATCCTCGTCACGCAGGGCGTCCTGGCCGCCGGCCCGTGGCACGACGCGACGGTGCTCATCCCGCTCGGCGGCATGGTCTTCGCCTCGTCGATGAACGCGGTCAGCCTGTCGGCGGAGCGGCTCGACGCGGAGCTCGCCCGCGGGGCGGCGTACCAGGACGCGCGCCCCGTCGCGATGCGCTCGGCGCTCATCCCGCAGGTCAACAGCCTGTTCGCGGTCGGCCTCGTGTCCCTGCCGGGGATGATGACCGGCCAGATCCTGTCCGGCGTGCCGCCGTTGATCGCGGTGCGCTACCAGGTCATGGTGATGTCCATGCTGTTCGGCGCGGCGGGGATGTCGGCGGCGTGCTTCCTGGCGCTGCAGCGGCCGGGGCCGCCCGTCCCTGCAGGCCGGGGCGAGTTCGGCTAGAATCGAGTTCCTGATCGGCCGTCCGGCTCCCGGCCGCAACCGGCGCGGGTCTGCAGCCCGGCAGCGCATGCTCATCCTCAAGATGGCGTGGCGGAACATCGGCCGCAATCGCCGGCGGACCGTGGTCACGGTCGGCGCGATGGCGTTCGGTCTGTACGCCATGGTCATCTGGTTCGGCATGTTCGACGGGCTGCTGAACGACATGGAGGAAACCGTCGTCGAGGTCGAGCTGGGCGACCTGCAGATCCACGCGCCAACCTACCTCGACGACCCCTCGCTCTACACGGACATAGACGACGTCGACGCGCTGCTCTTGCGGCTGGAGGCAGCCGGCTTCCGGGCGAGCGCGCGGCTCGTCGGCGCCGGGCTCGCCGCCGCCCACGACTCCGCCGCCGGCGCGGCGCTGCGCGGCGTCGACGTGCAGGCCGATGCCCGCGTGAGCGCCGTCGCGACCCGCCTCGCCGAGGGGGCGTGGCTCGACGACGGCGACCCGGCGGGCGTCGTGGTGGGCCGGCGTCTCGGCCGCGCCCTCGATCTGGCCGTGGGCGACGAGCTGGTCGTCCTGAGCCAGGCGCTCGACGGCAGCATCGCGAACGATCTCTACACCGTGCGCGGCATCCTCGACAGCGTGAGCGACGGCGTCGACCGTTCGGCCGTCTTCCTCACCGCCGCCGCGTTCCGCGAGCTCTTCGTCATGCCGGCCGGCGCGCACGAGATCGTGGTGCGCAAGCCGGAAGAGCTCGAGCTGGCGGCCGCCCTGGAGACGGCGCAGGGCCTGGCCCCCGGCCTCGACACGCAGTCGTGGCGGTCGCTGATGCCGACGCTCGCGACCTACCTCGACTCGGCCCGGCAGATGATGGGCATCATCTCGGCCATCATCTACATCGTCGTCGCGATTCTCATCCTGAACGCGATGCTGATGGCCGTGTTCGAGCGCATCCGCGAGTTCGGCGTGTTGAAGGCGCTGGGCATCGAGCCGCGCCAGGTGCTGTCGCTCATAGTCGCCGAGAGCGCCCTGCAGACCGGCCTCGCGCTGGTGATCGGCCTGGCGCTCTCGCTTCCGACGCTCTGGTACCTGGTCGCGTTCGGCATCGACACCGGCGCGCTCGGCGGGGTGGGCGTGCTCGGCGCGACGTTCGCGACCGTGTGGCGGGCTGCGGTGTCGCCGTTCACGTTCGTCAACCCGTCGCTGACGCTGATCCTGCTGGTCCTCCTGGCGGTGATGTATCCGGCCCTGAAGGCGGCCCGGATCAGCCCGGTCGAGGCGATGCGGCACCAATGATGAGGGGAGCGTCATGAAGAGCAGCAGTCTCGCGACGCTGGCCTGGCGCAACCTGTGGCGGAACCGCCGCCGCACGGCCATCACGCTGGCGGCGATCGTCTTCGGCGTCTTCCTCTCCGTCATCATGATGGCGATGCAGGATCGGAACTGGGCCGACATGATTCGCCTGGCCGCGCGGCTGGGCGCGGGCCACGTGACGCTCCAGCATCCGGAGTACCTCGACAGCCCCACGCTGACCCGCCCCGTGGAGGGGACAAACGAGCTGCGGCGCCTGGCCGCGGGCAACCCGCGGGTCGACCGGGTGGTGGAGCGGATCACCGGGTTCAACATGCTCTCGACCGCCCGCGAGAACATCGGCGCCGGCTTCATCGCCGTCTCCCCGGAGGACGAGGACGAGGAAACCCTGTCGCTCCTCGAGGCGGTCGTCGAGGGCGAGTTCTTCGAGTCTTCGACGGCCAGCGGCATCATCCTGGGCGCGAAGCTCGCCGCGAACCTGGACGTCGAGCTCGGGTCGAAGGTGGTCTACACGCTGACCGACAGGGAGGGCGAGATCGTCAGCGGCCTCGCGCGGGTCTCCGGCATCCTCGAGACCGGCTCGCCCAGCGTCGACGGGGGCATCTGCCTGCTGCCGATCGACACCGTGCGGGAGCTGATCGGCTACGGGCCGGACGAAGCGATTCAGGTGGCCGCGTTCGTCGACGATCAGCGCGTCACCGACCGCGTGGTCGGCGATCTCGGCGGCGCCGTACCGGCCGGCGTCGCGGTGCTGCCGTGGCACGAGCTGCAGCCGGACCTGGCGATCTTCATCGCCATGAAGGTCGGCGGCGCGAAGGTCATGATGTTCGTGCTCGCCCTGCTCGTGGCGGCCGGCATCTTCAACACCCTCTTCGTCAGCGTGATGGAGCGCCTGCGCGAGTTCGGCATCATGCTCGCCGTCGGGTTCAGCCCGGGGCAGCTCTTCCGCCTGGTCATGTTCGAGAGCGCCTGGCTGGCGGTCGTCGGCCTGGCGGGCGCCGCCCTCGTCACCAGCGGACCGTACCTCTACCTCGCCTCGACCGGCATCGACGTCTCGGCCCTGGTCGCGGCAGACCAGATGGAGGTCGCCGGCGTCGGCATGCCGAGCGTGGTGCGGGTCGGCATCTACGGCGAGAGCGTGCTGCTCATCGGCGCCTCGGCGCTCGCCGCCATCCTGCTCTCCGGCGTCTATCCGGCCTGGCGGGCCGGGCACGCCGATCCGGTGGAGACGATCCGGCTGGTCTGACGGCCCGGAGGCGATCCTTGACGAGCGGCGCCAACGGTACGGATCCGGTCGTGGAGCTGGAAGGGGTCACCAAGGTCTACCAGCAGGGCGACCAGCAGGTGGAAGCGCTGCGCGGGCTCACGCTGGCGGTGCGCAGCGGCGAGTTCACGGCCATCAGCGGCCCGTCGGGGTCCGGCAAGACGACCGCGCTCAACCTGATCGGCGGGCTGGACACGCCGACCTCGGGAACCATTCGCCTGGAGGGCGCGGACCTCGGGACGCTGTCCCGCCAGGCGTTGAGCCGCCTCCGCCGCGACCGCATCGGCTTCGTGTTCCAGGCCTACAACCTCATCCCCATCCTCAGCGCGTACGAAAACGCCGAGATCGTGATGGCCGTGCAGGGCGTGGCCGAGGCGCAGCGCCGCGAGCGCGTCATGGATCTGCTGGCCCGCGTGGGGCTCGAGGGCCTGGAGCAGCGGCGCCCCCTGGAGCTCTCGGGCGGCCAGCAGCAGCGCGTGGCCATCGCGCGGGCGATCGCGGCCGGCCCGGCCGTCGTGCTGGCGGACGAGCCGACCGCCAACATCGACTCCGCGACCGCCGAAGCGCTGCTCGACATGATGGAGAGCCTGAACCGGGAGCAGCGGGTCACGTTCCTGTTCTCGACGCACGATCCGCGGGTCATGGCGCGCGCGCGGCGTCTGATTCGCCTCGTCGACGGCCGCCTCGAGAACGACGAGGTTCGCGCCTGACATCCGCCGCGGCGGCGGGTGCGGCTGCGAGGAGATATCAGCCATGACCAGGATCGACGCGGGGCGGCAACCGGGGGTCCGCCGGGCCGCGCTCGGAGCGGTCGCGGTCGTGCTGGCGCTGGCGCTGCCGGCGGCGGCGCAGGAGGACGAGCAGCCGGAGTCCGGCGAGGTGCCGCAGTTCGCCGAGGAGGTGACGGTCCGGGTGACCGCCCGCAAGCGCGAGGAGAACCTGCAGTCGGTGCCCTTCTCCATGGTCGCGCCGACGCAGCAGACGCTGCGCAGCCGCGGCGCCGAGAGCATCGAGGACGTCTCGGCGAACGTCGCCGGCTTCTCGGTCCAGAACCTCGGCCCCGGCCAGAGCCAGATCGCCATGCGCGGCGTCTCGGCCGGCCAGATCGTCCGCGACCAGCCGGGCGTCAAGGAGCAGGTCGGCGTGTATCTCGACGAGTCGGTCGTCTCGCTGTCGCTCTTCACGCCCGACATCGACCTGTTCGACATGTCGCGCATCGAGGTGCTGCGCGGCCCGCAGGGCACGCTGTTCGGATCGGGCTCGCTGTCGGGCACGGTGCGCTACATCACGAACCAGCCCGAGCTCGGTGTGCTGGAAGGCACGGGCGAGCTGGGCTTCAGCTCGCTGCAGGACGGCGGCTTCGGCAACAACGCCAAGTTCGCCCTCAACATCCCGCTGGGCGAGGCGGCGGCGGCCCGCGTCACCGCCTACAACACGGCCCTCGGCGGCTTCATGGACGCGGTGCAGCCCGACGGCAGCACCGAGGCGGACATCAATGGCGGACGCCGCACCGGCGCGCGCCTGGCGTTGCTCGTGCAGCCGGGCGAGCGCCTCTCCATCACGCCGCGCGTCCTGTACCAGGACGTGTCGATGGACGGCTGGAACCGGATCGACGACTACAACATCCTGGCCAATCCCTACACCACCACGCGGCCGGCCGTCCGGCTGGGTGAGCGCGAGCTGTTCACGCAGTTCGAGGAGCCGTTCGGGGACCGCTTCCTGCTGGGCGACCTGAAGATCGAGTACGACTTCGGCGGCGTGCTGCTGACCTCGATCCTGTCGGTCATCGACCGCGACGTGGAGGTGGTCCGCGACTCGACGGCGCTGGCGGCCAGCGTGGCCGGCGGCACGATCGGCCTCCCCGAGCACGTCTACACGCTCGATGCGCCGCTGATCGACACGACGGCCGCCAGGGCCATCACCGAGGAGCTGCGGCTCTCGGGCACGAGCGGGCGCGTCGACTGGGTGGGCGGCCTCTTCTACAGCCAAGCCGAGCGCCGCTACGGGCAGAGCCTGCCGATCACCGGCTTCGAGGCGGCCGCCGGCATCCCCACCCCGGGCGAGCACGCCGCGCGCGACGAGCTGTTCTTCTCCGATCTGCAGTACGACTTCGGTCAGATCGCCCTGTTCGGCGAGGTGTCGGTGGCGGTCACCGAGCGCTTCCACCTGACCGGCGGCCTGCGCTGGTACGACTTCGACGAGCAGCGCATCCAGACCTTCGACGGCATCTACTCCGACGCGGGGACCAACCGCGGCGACATCGCCGCCCGGGGCGTGGCGCCGCGCGTCATCGCCAGCTACGACGTGACGGACGGCACGCAGGTGAACGCCCAGGTGTCGAAGGGGTTCCGCCTCGGCGGCATCAACGATCCGCTGAACCTGCCGATCTGCACGCCGCGCGACCTCGAGACGTTCGGCAACCGCGACACCTGGGAGGACGAGGAGCTCTGGAACTACGAGGCGGGGACCAAGTCCACCTTTCTCGGCGGGCGCGGCACGCTGAACGTCTCCGGGTTCTACATGGACATCCGCAACCTGCAGGCGACGGTGACGGCCGGCTCCTGCTCGTCGCGGATCATCTTCAACGTGCCGGAGTCGCGCAGCGCCGGCATGGAGCTCGAGATCGCCGCCCAGCCGACTCCCCTCTTCGACTTCGCCCTGGCGGCCAGCGTGGCCGACGGCAGGCTCCAGTCGACCCTGGAATCGTACGACGCCGAGGGGAGCTCGACCGGCATCATCGCGGGCATCGAGGAGGGCAAGCGCCTGCCGACGACGCCGCTCTTCCAGACCACGGCGGCCGCCACCTGGCGCTGGCTGATGGGACGCTGGGTGGGCTACCTGAGCGGGACGTTCCAGCACGTGGGATCGCGCTTCACCCAGATCGGCGACCAGGCGGCGGGCTTCGGCATGGTCGACCTGCTGGCCCTGTCCCACACGATCGGCGGCCCGCTGACCCAGGGGACGTTCACCTTCGATCCGGAGCTGCCGGCCTACAACATCCTCAACCTCCGCGTCGGCGTGCTCAGCGGCGTCTGGGACATCGCCTTCTTCGTCCACAACGCCACCGACGAGCGGGCGTACCTGGCGCTCGACCAGGAGCGCGGGACGCTGGCCCGGGTCGGCTATCTGACCAACCCGCCGCGTCGCTTCGGCATCGCCATGCGCTTCGATTTCTAGACAGCAGCCCGCGCCGCGATATCAACGTCTTGTTGACGGGTCGGCGTCGGCCTTGGCCTCCGCGTCGAATGCGGGTGGCACACGCCGTACGCGCCCGCCCGTCCGGGCCGCAGCCATGCTATAAGGGTGCCATGAGCGAGACTCTGTCCCGGCGCGAATGGCTGAAGCGAGCGGTCGCCGGCGCCGCGGCGGCGGTTCCGTTGGGGTCGCCCGCGGGAGCAGTCGGGGCCGCCGGGCAGGCGCCCGCCGGGGCGGCGTTCGAGACGCTGACCGCGGCGGAGGGGGAAACGCTGGAGGCGGTCACGGCCCGGCTGATCCCGACGGACGAGCACGGGCCGGGTGCCGCGGAGGCCCGCGCGGCCCGCTACGTCGACCGCGCGCTCGGCGGCGCGCTGGCCGCGTCGCTCCCGGCCTACCGCGCGGGGCTGGCCGCCCTCGATCGCTTCGCGGAGACCGCGGCGGGGGGCCGCTTCGCCCGCCTCCCGGCCGATGCTCAGGACGGCGTACTGCGGGCGGTCGAGCACGGTTCGGCGGCGGGATTCGCCGGCGGCTCGGCGGCGTTCTTCGCGATGGTCCGCTCGCACACCCTCCAGGGCACCTTCTCGGACCCCGCGTACGGCGGGAACGAGGGCTTCGTCGGCTGGGAGCTGATCGGCTACCCGGGCGTCCGCACCGCGGTCACGCCGGAGCTGCAGCGGATGGATGTCGTGCCGCCGCCGCGGCAGGTCTCGGCCTACGACTACCCGGCGTTCGCCGCCGCCCGCACGAGGAGGACCCGTGGCCGTTGAGCTCCCGAAGACCGACGTCGCCGTCATCGGCCTCGGCGCGGCGGGCGGCGTTGCCGTCCTGCCGCTCGCGGAGGCGGGGCTGGAGGTGGTCGGCCTGGAGGCGGGCCGCTGGCTGAGCGCCCGCGACCACGCCCCGGACGAGCTGTTCAACAACTACCGCGGCTGGCCCGACTCCGTGCAGAAGGCGAACCGCGAGGTCCCCGTGCACCGGCGGGACGCGTCGGCGCCGGAGACGCGGGCGGCGATCCACCCGATGCTGAACGCCGTCGGCGGCACGACGCTCCACTACTGGGCCCAGAGCTGGCGGCTGAACCCGTGGGACTTCCAGGTCGCGAGCGAGACCGCCCGTCGCTACGGGATGTCGCGGCTGCCGGCCGGCACGACGGTGGAGGACTGGCCGTTCGGGCTGGAGGAGCTCGAGCCGTACTACGACCATGTGGAGCACGCCATAGGCGTGTCCGGGCAGGCCGGCAACGTCGGCGGCGTGATCGACGAGCGCGGCAACGTCTTCGAGGGCCCGCGGCGCCGCCCCTACCCGATGCCGCCGCTGCGCGGCACGGGCTTCACGGAGCTCATGACCGGCGCCGCGCGGCGACTCGGCTGGCATCCGTTCCCCGGTCCGGCCGCCGTCAACAGCGAGCGCTACGACGAGCGCGCAGCCTGCCAGTACCACGGCTTCTGCAATCGCGGCGGCTGCCACCTCGACGCCAAGAATTCGACCGCGGTCACGACGATCCCGCGCGCGCAGGCGACCGGGCGCCTCGACGTGGTGACCGAGGCCCACGTCCGTTCGATCCGCGTCGACGGCGACGGGCGCGTGACCGGCGTCGAGTACGTCAAGGACGGCGAGACCTACGTCCAGCCCGCCGGCGTCGTCCTCCTGGCCAGCTACACCTACGAGAACGTGCGCCTGCTGCTGCTCTCGAAGTCGGCCGCCTACCCGCGCGGGCTCGCCAACAACGGCGGGCAGGTCGGCCGGCACTACCTGAGCCACGCGCAGCTCGGCGGCGTGACGGCGCTCTTCCCGCACGACCTCAACCGCTGGTACGGGCTGCCCGCGCAGGGCGTGGCGGTCGACGACTGGGCCGACGACAACTTCGACCACGCCGACGTCGACTTCATCGGCGGCGGCAACCTCTGGGTCTACTCCGACCGCCGGCCCATCGAGGCGGCCAGCATGAGCACCTTCGGCCGCGCGCCGTCCTGGGGCTCGGCGTGGAAGGCGTTCGTCATGGAGAACGCCGACCGCACGTGCGGCTCCTACCTCCAGAAGACGACGCTGCCCTACGAGGGCAACTACCTGGACCTGCACCCGACGATCACCGACCCGCTGGGCGACCCCGTCTGCCGCATCACCGCCGACTACCGCGAGAACGAGCACCGCATCAACGACTTCATCCAGGACCGGATGGAGGCGTGGTTCCGCGAGGCGGGGGCCATCGACGTGATCCGCGGCGGCCTCGGCACGATGGGCCCGACCACCCACGCCTACGGTGGCACCCGCATGGGCGACAACCCGGAGACCAACGTCGTAGACCGCTGGGGCCTCGCCCACGAGGCGCCGAACCTCGGCGTCCTCGGCGCGTCGGTCATGGGGACGAGCGGAGCCCACAACCCGACCCTCACCGCGCAGGCCCTCGCCTGGCGCACAGCCGAGCACCTCGCCGCGAACTGGCGGTCGATCGCGGCATGAGATGAATCGCCGCCTGCACCGCGCGGGATCGCGGATTCGAGGCCTTCGGCGGGAAGAGGAGCCGGTTTCCGGGCCAAGTGCCCGGGGCCGCGGGGTCAACGGCCCGGCAGCGTCTCCCCTCGGAGCCAGCCCGCGAGCGCCTTGGCAGGGTCGGCGATCTCCCCGACCGAGCCGTACCAGTACGCCTCCCAGCCGGACGCCGGCAGGCCCGCGAACAGCATGAGGTTCAGCGGGTAGATGTCGCTGTCGCTGCAGCGGCGGAAGTCGTCCCGGAACAGAAAGGTGGGCTTGCCCCAGGCAATCGCCAGGCCCAGCTCCACCATGACCCCTTCGTCCGGCGGACAGCCGTTGACCACCGCGAACAGCCCGTCGGCCGCCCGCACGTCGCGCACGTCGGCCCGGGCAATCCGATAGGCCCAGTTGCCGCCCGTCCTGTCGCCCGGATCGTTGCGGGCGAACGGCTCCCACACCTCGGCGCCGGACGCGGCCAGCGCCTCGACGAGCGCCGCGAGCGGCCCCTGTCTCTGCTGGGTCGAGAAGCCGTAGGGATTCGCGAGATAGAGCGTCTTCCGCATCGTGGGGCCAGTGTACCCAAAGGCGGCGGGCAGCCTGTTGCGACAGCGCGGCGGGTCGACTAACCTGCACGTGATGACGGCGCTGCTCTGGCGGTTTCGGGTCGCCATCGGAGCGCTGGGGGCGATCGGCCTGCTCGCCGCCGCGGTGCTTCCGAGCACCGCGCAACGCGACGGGCCGGAGGCCCGCGTCGACGCCCTCTTCGCGACATGGACCGGACCGCGCACGCCGGGCTGCGCCGTGGCGGTCATGCGGGGCGGCGAGTCGCTGTTCACCACGGGGTACGGCGCCGCCAACCTCGAGTACGACGTCCCGATCACGCCGTCGACCGTCTTTCACGTCGCCTCGGTGTCGAAGCAGTTCACCGCGCTGGCGCTCGCGCTGCTGGTGGCCGACGGCGAGGTTTCCTGGGACGACGACATCCGGCGCTACGTCCCGGAGCTGCCCGACTTCGGCACGCCGATCACGCTGCGGCACCTCGCCCACCACACGAGCGGCATCCGCGACCAGTGGGCCATGCTGCAGATGGCGGGCTGGCGCTGGGGCGGCGACGTCATCCGCCAGTCCGACGTGC
Source organism: Vicinamibacterales bacterium (assembly GCA_965222265.1). Classification (GTDB taxonomy): domain Bacteria; phylum Acidobacteriota; class Vicinamibacteria; order Vicinamibacterales; family UBA8438; genus JAAXGX01. The sequence continues at coordinate 354,819 of CBDCTP010000002.1, read as the reverse complement.
TCGACCTGCTGTCGCGCCAGACCGCCCTCAACTTCGCCCCCGGCACCGACTACGTCTACAGCAACTCGGGCTACACGCTGCTGGCGGTCGTCGTCGAACGGGTGTCGGGACAGACGCTGCGCGCGTTCACGAGCGCCCGGCTGTTCCGGCCGCTCGGGATGACGCGCACCGTGTTCCGCGACGATCACACCATGCTGGTCCGGGACCGCGCCTACGCCTACGCGCGCGACGGATTCGGCCGCTACCGGCTCAGCATCCCCGACTTCGCCATCGTCGGCGCCACCAGCCTGTTCACGACGGTCGAGGACCTCGCCCACTGGAACCGCAACTTCACCAGCGGGGAGGTCGGCGGCCGCGACGTGCTGCGGCAGCTTCAGGCGCACGGCGCGCTGGACGACGGCGTGCGTCTCTCGTATGCGTTCGGGCTGGCGCACGGGACGCACCGCGGCCGGCGCACGATCGGCCACGGCGGCACGGACGCCGGCTACCGCAGCGAGTTCCTCCGCTTTCCCGACGAGGACCTCGCGGTCGCGGTGCTGTGCAACACGGATACGGCCCGCCCGGGACGTCTGGCGCGCAACGTCGCCGACGTCTTCCTGCCGCCGCCGGCCAGCGTGGCCGGCCCGGTGCGGGAGGCGGGCAGGCGGTCCGCGCCGCGGCGTCCGCGCGCGCCGGCGTCGGCGCGCGGCGAGACCGGCGGCGGGCCGGCCGATCCGGCCAGCCTGGCCGGCTACTACCGGCGTCCCGGCAACGACGTGCCGCTGCGGGTCATCGCCCGCGGCGACGATCTCGTCCTGCTGGCGGGAGGCGTGGAGCAGTCTCTGCACCCGGTGGGCGGCAGCCGGTTCCGTCTCGCGGGGACGACCGAGGTGACGTTCACGCCCGGCGGCGGCGGCCGTCCGGCGACGCTCCGCGTCGGGGACCCGCCGCGCCCCGTCTACGGCCGTGCGCCGCCCGTCCGCCCCGCGGCAGAGGCGCTCGCGGCCTACGCCGGGTCGTACTACAGCGACGACCTCGCCGTGGAGTACACCTTCCGGGTGGAAGCCGGCCGGCTCGTCCTCCGGAACCGCAAGCTGGGCCGCATTCCACTGGCGCCGACGTTCGCCGACGGCTTCTACGGCGCGGCCTGGTACTTCACGTTCCGCCGCGACGACGCGGGCGCCGTCTCCGGGTTCACGGTGAGCACCTCCCGGGCCTGGAACATCGCCTTCCGGAAACGCGGGTAGCCCAAACCACACTATCAACCAAGCGAGGGTGTCATGAAGATCGCCACTTTCCTCACCGTCATTGCCGCCGCGGCCGGCGTGCTGCTGGCCGGGAGCGCCCGGGACGCCGGCGCCCAGCCGGCCGGGTCCGGCCAGGGGTTCGACGCCGCGGAGTTCGACTACGGGACGCGCTTCGAGCTGCCCGACGGGCAGGCGCCGGAAATCTGGAACCCGGCCAAGCGCAAGCTGGTGGCCGGGGGTCCGATGATCGGCGGCACGGTCCGCGCGGTGGACCCGCGCACCTACTGCGCCATGGCCGGCGCCGGGTACGACTTCGTCTGGGTTGAGATGCAGCACGAGGCCATCTCCTGGGAGCAGGTCGCGCGCATGTGGCGGACCTGCCCGGGGCCGGCCGCGCCCGGAGCGCGCGTCGCCTACGCCGACGAGCGCGAGATCCAGCACGCCACGGACATGGGCGCCCTGGTCGTCGTGGTACCGACCGTCGACAGCGTCGAGGAGGCGCAGGCCGCGGTCGACTGGACCTACTTTCCCCCGCTCGGGCGGCGCAGCTTCGGCGGCGGCCAGGGGCCGCGCGAGATGTGGACGGGCGTGCCCGGCGGCTACCGCCCGACCTGGAACGACAACGTCGTGCTGATCCTGATGATCGAGACGCTGGAAGGCGTGGAGAACGCCCGCGCGATAGCCCGCATCCCGGGCGTGACGGCGCTGTTCGCGGCCAGCGGCGACCTGGGCAACTTCTCGGGCTTCGGCGAGGGCGACCCCGAGTACGAGGCGCTGATCACCGAGGTGGCCGAAGCGGCCGTCGACGCCGGCATCCACGCCTGCGCGCCGCTGCGCTGGGCCGACCGGCCGTCGTTCACCTGCTTCCAGGCGGGCACCGAGACTGCCAATATTCTGCGCGGCGCCCAGGCGGAGATCGGGCAGGCGGAGCAGCGCTTCCGCGGCACGGGCGGCGGGGCGCCGGCGGCGCGTTCGGGAACGGCCGCGCTGCTGGCGGAGCTGACGGCGCAGTGCGGCGCCATCACCTACGAGGCCGACTGCTACGCCGCCGTCGAGAGCGCCGCCGCCGGGGTGCGGGACGCGGCGGAGGCGGAGCGGGCGCAGGTCGTGCGGCGCCTTCGCGAGGTCATGGGCGCCAACCCGAACCAGGCCGCCCGGATCGGCGAGATCGCCGCCGGTGCGGGCCTGGCGATCGGCGCGCCCTGACGCACGGCGGCGGGTTGGCGCGGGCGTCAGTGAAAGTCCCGGCTGCCGGCCGTCGGCGGCCGGCTGGGGATCGCGGGAGCCCAGAGCTCGTCGGCGACGATGTGGACGACGTCCGACTGCGCCTGCAGCCTGCCGGTCACGCCCAGGAACGACGCGGTCCGCGCCAGCACGGCGTAGTCGTCGAACACCCGGTTCCAGATGACGATGTTCACGAAGCCGGTCTCGTCCTCGAGCGTCATGAAGGTCACGCCCGACGCGGTGCCGGGCCGCTGACGGCAGATCACGAGGCCGGCGTAGCGCACCTGGCGGCCGTCCGGCAGCCCGGCGACGGTACGGGCGTCCGGCAGCTCCTGCGCCGCCAGGGCCGCGCGCAGCGGGGCCAGCGGATGGCCGTGCGTGCTGTGCCCGCTGAAGCGGTAGTCCCAGTCGATGGTCTGGAACTCGTCGAGCGGCGCGAACTCGGGCAGCGGCTCCGACGGGACGAGCGGCAGCGCGGTCGCGGGCGTCTTCCCGAGCCCGTGCGCCTCCCACAGCGCGGCCCGGCGCCGGCCCTCGAACGGCGCGAAGGCGCCCGCCTCGGCCAGCCGCCGCAGGACGCGCTCGTCGAGCCGCGTGCGGCGGGTGAAGTCCGCCAGCGAGGCGAACGGCCGCTCCGCGCGGGCCGCCTCGATGCGCCGCCAGTCCCGATCCTCGGAGAGGCTCTTCACATACCGCAACCCCATACGTAATACGAACCGCCCTTCCTTGGTATCGACGGGCTCGAGCGTGCAGTCCCAGTCGCTGGCGGTCACGTCGACCGGGCGCACCGCCACGCCGTGCCGCACCGCGTCTTCGACGATCGTCGCCGGCGTGTAGAAACCCATCGGCTGCGCGTTGAGCAGCGAGCAGGTGAACACGTCCGGGTAGTGGCAGCGGAGCCAGGCCGTGGCATAGGCGATCAGCGCGAAGCTGGCCGCGTGGCTCTCGGGAAAGCCGTACTCCCCGAACCCGCGGATCTGCTCGAACACCCGCTCGGCGAACTCCCGGTCGATCCCCTTCGCCATCATGCGGGTCACCAGCCGTTCGTGATGCCGCTCGATCCGCCCGGTGCGATGCCACGCCGCCATGTCGCGGCGCAGCTGGTCGGCCTCGCCCGGCGTGTAGTCGGCCGCCACCACGGCCAGCTTCATCACCTGCTCCTGGAACAGCGGCACGCCGAGCGTCTTGCGCAGCACCGGCTCGAGGCAGGCGTGCGGGTAGACCACCGGCTCCTCGCCGCTGCGGCGCCGCAGATAGGGATGGACCATCCCGCCGGTGATGGGGCCGGGGCGCACGATGCTCACCTCGATGACCAGGTCGTAGTAGTGGCGCGGCCGGAGCCGCGGCAGCATTGCCATCTGCGCGCGGCTCTCGATCTGGAAGACGCCGACCGTATCCGAGCGGCAGATGCGGTCGTAGGTCTGCGGGTCGTCGGGCGGTATCCGGTCGAGCGACAGGCGCCGGCCGTAGTGCCGCTCGAGCAGCCGGAAGCCGAGGTCGAGCTGGGTCAGGGCGCCGAGCCCCAGCAGGTCCACCTTGAACAGGCCGAGGTCCTCCAGGTCGTGCTTGTCCCACTGGATGACCGTCCGGCCGGGCATCGCCGCGTTCTCGATGGGCACCAGGTCGTGGACCGGCTCATGGCCGAGCAGGAAACCGCCCGGATGGATCGAGAGATGCCGCGGGACGTCGCGGATCTCCTCGCACAGCCGGAAGAGGTGATCGTGGAGCGGCGAGTCCGGATCGAGCCCGGCGTGCGCCAGCCCCGCCGCGTCGAGCGCGCTGCCGTGCGACAGCAGCCTGGCGAGGCGGTCGACCGCCGTTGCCGAGATCCCGAGCGCCTTGCCCACCTCCCGCACGGCGGACCGCCCGCGATAGCGGATGACGTTCGCCACCATGGCGGCGTGGTCGCGGCCGTACTTCCGATAGACGTGCTGGATCACCTCCTCGCGCCGCGCGTGCATGATGTCCAGATCGATGTCGGGCGGCTCGTGCCGCTCGCGCGACAGGAAGCGCTCGAACAGCAGCTCGACCCGCGTGGGATCGACCGCCGTAACCCCGAGGCAGTAGCAGACGACCGAGTTCGCCGCCGAGCCGCGGCCCTGGCAGAGAATCCCCTGCTCCCGGCAGTAGCGGACGATCTCCCACATCGTCAGGAAGTAGCCGCCGTAGTCGAGCTCCTCGATCAGCGCCAGCTCCCTGTCGATCTGCTCGCGGATGGCCGGCGGCACGTCGTCGCCGAAGCGCGCGCGCGCGCCGCGGAGGGTGAGCTCGCGCAGCCAGGCCGACGACGTCCGGCCGTCGGGCAGCCGCTCGGCCGGATAGCGGTAGCGGATCTCGGACAGGGTGAAGGCGCAGCGCGACGCCACCTCGCCCGTCCGCTCGAAGAGCGCCGGCTCGTCGGCGAACAGTCGCGCCAGCGCGTGGGGCGCCTTCAGATCGTGCTCGGCGTTCGGCCTGATCAACCGGCCGGCGGTGGCCAGCGTGACCCCATGGCGGATGCAGGTGAGGACGTCCTGGAGGTCGCGGCGCGCCGGCGTGTGATACAGCACCTCGGTGGCGGCGACCAGGGGCAGGCCGGCCCGCTCGGCGTGCCGGCGCAGGCGCGCCTCCTGGCGGACCTCCCCGGCGTGCCGGTGCCGGGTCACCAGCGCATAGAGCCGGTCCCCGAACGCCTCTCGCAGCGGTCCGGCGACCGGGCCCGGGTCGGCGGCGCGGACGAGCAGGCTGCGGCCGCCGCCCCAGAGTGCGATGAGCCCCTCGGCCCGCTCGCAAACCTCCGGCCAGGTGACGCGCGACTCCCCTTTCGGCCGCCGCAGCCGGCCGGCGGTGAGCAGCCGGCAGAGGTTGGCGTAGCCGGTGCGGTTCGCCGCGAGCAGCACGCAGGTGGAGGCGGGCGCCGCGGCGTCGCCGGCGACGGTGACCTCGGCGCCGACGATCAGCGGCACGCCGAGCTCCCGCGCCTTCACGTGCGCGCGCACCATGCCGTGGACGCCGTCGCGGTCGGTCAGGGCCAGCGCCTGCAGCCCGAGCGCGTGCGCCTGCTCGACCAGTTCGTCGGGGTGGCTGGCCCCTTCGAGAAACGAGAAGTTGCTCTTGCACCAGAGTGCGGCGTACGACATGGGCCCCGCTTCACTGCACCTGTCCCTGCCAGCGCCAGCGCCGGTGCGGCCGGTCGTAGTAGATCCAGAGCACGTCGTCGTCGCGCATCCGGGCGAAGTAGTACTCGCGGTGCACCGCCGACCGCCACCAGCCCCCGGACACCAGGTAGGGTCCGGCGAGATCCCTGACGTGCCCGGAGACGCCGCCGCGCACCAGCCAGCCGTCCGGCTCGTGGCCTGGCCGCGGCGGCAGCGGCAGCGGCCGGGCATGGATGCGCCGCACCAGCGGCCGGCACGTAATCTCGCGCGGCGCGGAGCGCGCCAGCGCAGCGAGCGGCTCCCAGGCGAACTGCGCTTCCGGCAGATGCCCTTCGGTGAGACGCGCCCGCAGCACCACGCCGTTGCCGAACTCGGCACGTATGCGGGCCAGCGCGCGGTTGGCGGCCGCCAGATCGCGGCGCGGCCGCTCGACGAACAATCCCTGCTGCGCGGCCGCGGTCCCGACAGCGCGGCCGGTGACGCGCAGCTCGGCGACTCCCGCGCGCAGCGCCAGCGCTTCGAGGCGCAGCCGCACCAGATTCAGCAGTTGGCCGACGTCCGACGTGGGCGCGGCGGGGCGGATCTGCTCGATGTGCGAACCGTCGCGGTCGAGCCGCAGGTGCAGCGTCAGCTCGGCCAGCGCTTCGTGACGCTCGGCAACGGTGATCAGCAACCGGTCCAGCAGGCGCTTGACGAAAAAGAGGAGGCGCTGCACGTCGGTCTCGGCCGCGTCGAAGCAGTGCTGCGCGGAGAGCGGATCCGTGACCCGCAGCGGCTGCAGCGGCACCTGCAGATCATCGGCGGCCAGCCGGTGCAGGCGCTGCGCCTCGGGACCGAAGCGGCGGCGCAACCCGGCGGGCGGCAGCTGCAGGAAGGCGCGCACCGTGCGGACGCCGAGCTTCCGCAGGCTGTCGCGGAGAGCCGGGTCGATGCCCAGCCGATCCAGCGGCGTCTGCCCCGCCAGCACCCGCTCCCGGGCCGCATCCCGGACCACCGCCACCCGCTTGCCGGCCGTGACGGTCTTGGCGATCGCATAGGTGCCGAACCGTGTGAAGCCGACGACAGCCGTCGCCTGCAATCCGCACGTGCGGAGCGCCGCGGCGATCTCGTCCGCCCACTGGCGGAGCGATGCATACAGGTGCGACAGCCCGGAGGCATCCAGCCAGAAGACCCCCGGCTCGTCGCGGCAGGGCTCGACGCCGGGACTGAAGCGGCGCAGCCGGGCGAGAGCGTCCGTCACGCCCTGCTCGACGTCCGCGGGCGGCACCTCGCCGGCGTGCAGCGTGCGCGCCAGCGACAGGCCGGCGGCGTAGCGCATCCCCGCGCGGATGCCGGCCGCGCGCGCCGGCTCGTTCACCCACAGGACGACGCCCTGCGGCGTGTCGCGATCGACCACCGCCACCGGCCGGTCGGCCCAGCCGGGATGGCGCTTCAGGAGGAGCTGGAGCGGGAAGGCCGGCAGCTCAACGCACGCCATCCGGTCCACGACACCACTCCTCGGCGCTCCATCCCGGACCGCGCCGCTTGTCCTTGAGCACCCGCACCTGACACGCGAAGCGGCCGTCCCCGCGGCGAATGCGCCGCGTGTGCCCGCGGACCGAGACGAGCGACCCGAGCGACGGCTGGCGCTCGGTCTTGGCCGTCAGGCAGAGGATGAGCGTGCCGTGGGCGAGCGCCTGCTCGGCCAGCCGGGTCTGCGCGCCGAGCGGCAGATCGAGGCAGTCGCCCAGGTCGATGACCAGCAGCCCGAAGGCGCCGGAGCGGGCGAGCTGCTCGGCGGCCCGCACCCGCCGGCGCGCGCCGGCGAGCCGAATCACCGGCAGCGCCGCCAGGTCGACGCCGCCATCCGCCGCATCGGGCGGAAAGAAGGTGCTCTCGGCCGGGCTGATCCACGCCACCGGCTCGCCCCGCTGCTGCACCTGGCGCACCAGACCGAACGCCAGGGTGAGCGAAGGCGCGGCGCCGGTGCCCGACAGCTCCGCCAGGCAGCCGCCGAGCGCGGCGCTGGTCCAGGCCGCCGGGGCCGGCGCCGAGAGGGCGCGGTTCACCCAGGTCCGGGACGCGGAGACGAGTGCATCGAGCTTTATCGCTGTGTTCGCCATGGTCGTCGTCTCACAGGATCCGCCGGACCTCGATCACCCTCCCGAGGATGACCACCGCGCCGGCGTCGAGCACGATCGGATCGAAGGCCGGGTTCGCGGGGCGCAGCTCCACGTGTCGTCCCCGCGGCCTGAAGGTCTTGACCGTGGCGTCGTTGTCGACCAGCGCCACGACGATGTCGCCCGGCGCGGCGGTCGGCTGCCGGCGCACGATCACGATGTCGCCCGGCAGGATGCCCACCCCGGTCATGCTCTCGCCGCGCACGCGCAGCGCGAACAGCTCGTCCGCGGCTGCGCCCCGGGCGGCAACCGGCAGGTAGCCGTCCGGGTCCTCGATCGCTTCGTCGAGCGCGCCTGCCGGCACTTGGCCGAGCAGCGGCGCCAGGACGGTGCGCGCGCGCCCGGCCAGCGCCGGCAGGCCGTACCCGCGCGCCTTGTGCCGGCCCGCTACCAGCCGGCCTTCCGCGACGAGCTGCTCGAGGTGCTGCCGGGCCGTCTGGACCGCCCGGAAGCCGAACGCCTGCTGCACCTCGCGCACCGTCGGGGGCTGCCCCGCGAGCAGCCGCTTCCGCACGAACGCGAACACCTTCCCGCGCGTCTCGCCGGGGCGTGTCCGTCCCATTCGCGGACTATAACATACATTTGTCTGTCAAATGCACATGGCGCTTGCCGGCACCGCAACGACCGTGGTACAAGCTCCTTGCAAGGAGACCTCCATGACACGCCAGCGCACGTTCGTCGCCGTTCTCGCTTTTTGCCTGATGTCGGCCGTCGCCGCGCCGTCCCATGCCGGGAACGAAGCCGAGGAGGCAGTGACGTACTACCGGGACGTCCTGCCGATCATGCAGGACAACTGCCAGAGCTGCCATCGGCCGATCGGCCAGAACATCGGCGGCCTCATCGCCCCGATGTCGTTCACGAGCTACGAGGAGACGCGGCCCTGGGCCCGCGCCATCGCGCACAAGGTCGAGGCGCGCGAGATGCCACCCTGGTTCGCGTCGGCGCCCACCGGCGTCTTCTCGAACGAGCGCGGTCTGAGCGACGCCGAGATCGACACCCTCGTGAGCTGGGTCGAGGCCGGGGCGCCCGCCGGTGACGCCGCCGATGCGCCGGCCCCGAGGCAGTGGGTGGAAGAGGCGAGCGACGGCTGGTCGGTCGGCACGCCCGACTTCACCTTCAAGATGCCCGAGCCGTACTTCGTCGAGGACGACATCTACGACCTCAACATCATCTTCTTCAAGACGCTGACCGAGGAAGAGCTGACGGAAGACACGTGGGTCAGGGGCTGGGAGTTCAAGACCGGCACCGCCGGCGTCGTCCACCACATGTGCGCCTCCGTGCGGCCGCCGAGCGTCGAGGCGCCGGTCGACGGAACCGTCGTCGACGAGGGCGCCGACACGGCCGGCCAGCTGCTGAGCTGCATCGCCGAGGGCGGAGAAGGCGCCATGCTGCCCGAGGGCTTCGGCGTGCTGCTCGAGAAGGGCTCGACGCTCTCCTTCAACATGCACTACCACAAGGAGCCGGCGGACGGCTCGGGCGTTTGGAGCCAGTCCGAGATCGGCTTCTTCCTGGCCGACGGGCCGGTGCGCTACCAGGTCAAGAACGACACGGTGGGGAATCGCAGCTTCGAGATTCCGCCGAATCATCCGAACTACCGGATCGGCTCGTCGCGCCTGCTCGAGAAGGACACGCTGGTGCTGAACTACTGGCCGCACGCCCACATGCGCGCTACCGCGGCCCGTTACACCGCCTTCTATCCCGACGGCACCGAGGAGCTGCTGCTCGACGTGCCGCGGTACGACCAGAACTGGCAGGTGACCTACAAGTACAAGCAGCCGAAGCTGCTGCCGAAGGGGACGCGCATCGACGTCGACTTCTGGTACGACAACACGTCCGAGCGGGCCGCGCGCAGGGGCTTCGACCCGAACACGGCGCTGGGCCACGGCCCGCGGACGGACGACGAGATGTCGCTCGGGTTCATCGGCTATGCCGAGATCGAACCGGAGGCGGCGGCCACCAACGACAACTGACGGCTGCACCTTTCGTCCGCATGCGACACCTGGGAGCTCGCCGGCTCGCCGGCGCCCTGACGGTTGGCCTGACGGCGGTTGCCGTGACCGCGCAGGCCCAGCCGCCGGGTGCCGGGGCCGACGGTCTGATCCACGCCGAGCTGACACTCGACGCGCAACTGATCAGCGTGGCGTTCCGGCCCGATCTGTCGGCCGCCGGCGGGACACACTTGGCCCTGCTCGCGGGCGCCGTCGGCTCCCGCGCGCAAGTCGGCAGCCTCACGGCCCACCGCGCCCTGCGCATCGGCTCCATCGCGGCGGACACCGACGCGCCGCCGCCCGCCGCCGAGGACGAGGCGCCGGAGCCGCCCGTCAGCCAGGAGCTGTGGCTGGCGCGGACCGTCCAGGGCTGGCAGCTCGAGGCCGGCGCTGCCGGCAGCCCGGACCCGGCCATCATCCCGCTGGCGCATCGCCCGACCGATGCGGCGGCTACCACGTTCACCGCGTCCCTGCACGCGACGGCCGCCGAGGCCGGCCGCCTCGTCCTGCGCTGGGGCGCGCACGTCTGGAGCGCGGACTTCCGCTTCGACGAGCTCCCGCCGCGGCCGCTCGAACCCAGCCCCACCGCGGGCAGCGACGGGACAGCGCGCGAGCGCGACACCGACACCACCCCGATCTTCCGGCGCAACCTGCTCGAAGAGCGCAACGAGACCGCGCTCGTGCTTCCGGCGGGCGAGCGCATCAGCGCCCTCTACTGGAAGAGCGTGAACGTCGACGACGAGGACTATCCGACCCTGGCGTCGACGGCCGACGGCGCGGTCGTCGAGCTGATCCGGGCACCGGTCCTGCGCCTGAGGAGCGAGGTCGGGCTGCGCGTCGGCGGCGCCGACCTGCCGATCGGCAACCTGGCGCCGGGGTTCGCCGGATCCTACGGCCTCTGGCTCAGGCGCGCGGGCGACGGCTGGCAGTTCGTCTTCAACAACGAGCCGGATTCCTGGGGCACGCAGCACGACGCGGCCTACGACGTGGCTACGGCGGACGTCTACTACTCGCGTGCGGACGGCGCGTTCCGGCCGCTGGGGGTGACGCTCGCGCCGACGGGCGCCGGGCGCGGCCGGTTGATCGTGCACTGGGGGCCGCACGAGTGGGCCGCCGACTTCACGGTCGGCGACTGAGAGGTTCGAGATGAGACGACGCTGGCTGGAGCTGACCGGTGCGGCGGCGATGCTCGTGGGCGTGATCGGGCTTCTCGAGCTGGCGCAGGTGCCGGTCGCCGGCCAGGACCGCCAGACGCTGCGGACCACGTGGGGCGACCCGGACCTGCAGGGAATCTGGACCACGAACTACGACACGCCGCTCGAGCGGCCGGCGCGCTACGCCGACCGGGAGTTCTTCACGGAGGAGGAGCGGGCCGCCATCGACAGCGAGCGCGCGCGACTGCTCGGCCAGTACCGGCGGCGCTCGCCGCGCGGCACCGAGCAGGACGTCGGCGGCGCCTACGACGCGACGATCTTCCTGACCCACAAGCACCTGGGCCGGCGAACGTCGCTGATCATCGACCCGCCGGACGGCAGGCTGCCGGCCCTGACGCCCGCGGCGCAGCGGCGCCGGGACGCGATCAACGAATACAATCAGGCCCTCCTGCAGGCGACGGACGCCTGCAAGCAGGGCCGGCCCGGCTGCCCGCCGTACGGGCCGCCCTCGCCGCGGCGCGACGAGGTGCCGCCCCACTACCTGACCGTCGAGGTGAACCGCTCCCACAATCCGGAGGACCGCAGCCTGTCGGAGCGCTGCATGGGCAACCGTCTGCCGGACTTCGGGAACATCACCGGCTTCTTCCTGCAGATCGTGCAGTCGCCCGACACCGTGTCGATCTTCTACGACACCGGCCAGGGACAGGGCTGGCAGCGCGTCATCCCGGTGACCGACCGACCGCACCTGCCGCCCACCGTGCGCCAGTGGCGCGGCGACTCGCGCGGCCGGTGGGAGGGCGACACGCTGGTGGTCGACGTCACCAACTTCACGCCCAAGACCGACTTCTACGGCTCGCGCGAGAACCTGCACCTCGTCGAGCGCTGGCGGCGGATAGACGCCGAGACGATCGAGTACGTGGCCACCATGGACGACCCGACGACCTGGGTGCGGCCGTGGACGGCCACCCTCGAGCTGAGCGTGCAGAGCAACGAGGCGAACCGCATCTACAAGGAGCCCCGCTGCCACGAAGGCAACTACGGCATGCCCGCGCTGCTCGCGGGCGCAAGAGCCGAGGAGCGCGCCTTCGCGGAAGGCCGCGGTCCGGATCCGGCCACGCTGTGCGTCGCCGGACCGACCGGCGCCTGCGGCGGGTTCGCCTTCGGATTCGCCGAGTCCGGGGACGAAGCCGACCCGCTGCGGCGCTGACGCAGCCCCGGCGCGTTCAGGACGCGTCGGGAGCAGGCCTGTACCCGACCGCCCAGAGATCGAAGCCGCGGCGCTCGACGCGCACCTGTGCGAACCCCGCCCCCACAAGCTTCGCACGCAGCGTCCTGGCGGTGAACCCCGTCTTGTGCGCCATGAATCGATTGCCGCGGCCAATCGAGGGGCGGTGGCCGTACACGACGTCGATCGGGTGGATCGGCCCGGCCGGCGACTGGTACAGCACGTCCTCCAGCTTGTCCTCGGCGATATAGCGGCAGACCGTCTGCAGGTCCGGCAGCGTGATCAGCGCGAACCCGCCGTGCTTCAGGACGCGGCGGAACTCGCCCAGCACGATGGGCACCTGGTGGGCGTAGAGGTGCTCGACGTTGTGTGACGACCAGACGGCGTCGACGGACGCCGTCGTGACGACCGACATGTCCAGCATGTCGCAGACGATGTCCGGCCGCACGGCGGGATCGATGTCCAGCCGCAGCTCCTTCCACGCACCCTTGCGGAAGGTCGGATGGAGCTTCCTGGGATTGGGGCTGCCGCAGCCGACGTGCAGCACCGTTCGCGACGACACGGTTTCAGCCTGCGTGGTCATCGTCGCATCCGTTGCGCGGACTCACGATTGCCGTCGTCGCCGGCCAGGTTGCCGGACCGGCCTGCCAAGACTTCCCGATTACCGCACCTGCAGGCTGATGCTCGAGGCGTGGTCCGCGCCCATGTAGATCGTGTTCTGCGCCACCACCGGCGGCGATACGCGTTTGGCGAACGGTTCGCCGGTGTTCGGGTTGACGTCGAACTGCGGGAAGCTGCTGCTCGACACGTCGACGCGGATGCGGTGGCCCGTACGGAACAGATAGCTGGTGCTCCACAGGTCGACCGTGACCTCGACCATCTCGCCCGGGACGAGCGGCTCCTCCTCGATGGCGTACGCGCGGCGGAAGCTCGGCCGGTCCTGCTCGAACGACCGGAAGCGGGCGCGCACGATGCCCTCGGCCACGTTCATGGCGTAGCCCTCGGGATAGTCCGCGGACGGCGGGTACTGGTCGATCAGATTGACCACGAAGTCGGTGTCGACCGCGCTCGACGACACCCACAGGCGCGCCACGACGGAGCCGGAGACATCCACGTCGTCCTCCAGCGCCGGGGTCTCGAAGACGAGCACGTCCGGCCGCAGGCGCAACGGCAGGTTGTCGTCGCAGTGCGGTAACTCGATCCGGCAACGCTGGTCCTGCGGCCCGGCCCGCACCGGCAGGCCGGAGCTCACGCGGCCGCCAATCGACGGCACAGGGTGCGCGGGATCATGCGCATAGGTGATGGAGCCGGCCGCGGCCGTCCCGGTGGTCAGCGTGCGGTCGGCGCCCAGGTAGTAATCGACCGGGCTGGAGTCGGCCGGCGGCCACTCGGTGAACTCCTGCCAGGTGCCGCCGGCCTGCAGCCGGCCGTCCGCATTCCGGACACCGTCGCCGCCCTCGATGCGGAACGCCCGAATCAGGTTGCCGGGCTCGATGCCGCGGTCCTTCCCCTGCACGTGCTGGTCGAACCACTTCATCATCTCCACGCCGACCTGGATCGGTGAATCCGGTCCGAGGTCGACGTCACCGGCATAGGTGCGCAGCGAGTAGACGTTGCCGTGCTCGCCGCCGCTGATGACGAGGTGCACGGGGGACTGCCGGCCCTTGCCGTACGCCGCGAGCTGATCCAGCGTGCCGCCCAGGAACGCGTCGTACCACTCGCCGATCAGCAGGATGGGGACGTCCGCCGCGTTCGCGAAGTGCTTCGTGACGCCGTTGCCCATCTGCCGCCAGTACTCGTCGTACAGCTCGTGGTTCTGCCAGTCCTGATACCAGTCGTCGTAGCTGGGCGTGAGCGCGAGCGGCGAGAAGCCCCTGGTCAGGGGCGACAGGCGCATCAGCCGCAGCGAGTTCTCAATCTTGCGGTTCTCCTGCAGCGCCGCCTCCACGGCGGGATCCGCCGCGGCCTCCTGGCCCTCGGCCGCCAGCCGGAGCACGTAGTTCACGTTGTGCGACAGCAGAAAGGCGCCGCCGCGCCATGCGCCGTCCTCGTGGTAGTTGCCGGGGCCGACCCGAATGGCCGCCGCCACCAGGCCCGGCGGGTTCTGCACCAGGATGGCCTGCGCCGTCGAGGCGAAATAGGACGATCCGGTGGCGATGATCCGTCCGTCCGACCAGGGCTGCTCCCGGATCCACGCGACCGTGTCGAACCCGTCGGGACCCTCCTGCGGATAGGAGGAGAAAACGCCCTCGGAGTCGAACTTGCCGCGCACGTCCTGCACGACCATCACGTAGCCGCGGCGCGCGTAGTCGTTGCCGTCCGGCGCGTTGGGGTAGAAGCGGTACTTGCTGTACGGCGTGCGCTCGACGACGGTGGGCCAGGGGCCGGGCAGCGCCACGCCGTCGCGGGCCGGCAGGTACAGGTCGGTCGCCAGCCTGACCCCGTCGCGCATCGGCACCATCACGTCCCGGACGATGGCGACCCCGTACTCCGGCGCGAGCGCGTCGCGCGCGGGATAGGACCCGCCGCCGGACGATTGCTGGCCGGCCAGCGTCCCGGCCGCCGCAGCCAGCACGGCAACCACGAGACACAGCTTCAGAAGTCGTTGCGGAGCAGCCGTCATCGGTCTTCCTCTTCCTCGGCCCTGGCGCCGGCCAGGGTGTTGTACATCGCGTAGTTGCCCTCGTGGCAGGCGTACTCGAAGAGCGGACCGTCGCTCCGCCGGATCGGGATGCGCGCGGTCCAGGGCCGCGTCCAGGTAGCCGGGTCCGTCACGGTCACCTCGTACACGAGCGTGTCGGCGCCCGCGCGCGTGAACCGCTCGACCAGGTGCAACCCGTCCCGCGACCCCTTGAAGTTGGTCTTGTCGGAGAAGTTGGTCGTTTCGACCACCAGCGCGTCGCCCTCCCAGCGGCCGCGCGGGTCGCCGTGCCACTGGCGGATGCCGGCGTCCACGTGCGGCCGCCCGTCGAGCGGGATCACGCGCGTCTCGTGGATCATCTCCATGTGGACGACCACGTGGTCGGGCGTCTGCAGCAGCAGCACGTTGTTGTTGTAGAAGTCCGGCAGCCGGGGCAGCCCGCGCGTGAGGCAACGCTCCCACAGGCTGCGCCCCTCGGGCCCGTCGTTGTGGCGCCGGTGCTCGATGTCGCGCGCCGAAACGCCCTGGCTCGACTCGAGCGTCTGCGCCTCGCGCCGCGCCCCCGCGGGCGTGAGCGGGGGCACGCGGCCGTCCGGCGGATCGACGACGAGCGACGTCTGGCGCGAGACGTCCCGGTCCGGCATCCAGAACTGGTTGTAGCCCTGGAGCAGTATCGGGTCGCCCGGGCGGGGGCCGCCGGTGTCTATCTGCCGGCCCGCGTTCGCCGCCGCGGCCTCTGCCAGTTCCTCGTCGGTGAGCAGCTCCCGCTCGCCGAGCCCGGCGGGACGCTCGAGCGGCGTGACGACATCGTTCGTCCAGAGGCCCTGCAGGTCCGGATCGCCCCACGGCGTGCGACCCTGCGCCGCCGCCGCCGGAGGCATCGACAGCGCCAGCGCGGTCACGGCCGCCGGCCAGACGTGCACGCGACAGGTCACGGAATCGCCCCCGTGGTGGTCAGCCGCACCCGGTACAGCCCGGTCGAGGCCGTCATGTAGAGCGTCTGGCCGTCGTCGCCCCAGGCGACGTTGGCGGTCACCTCCCCGGTCATGATGGTGCCGAGATGGACGCCCTCGGGCGAGATCACCCACACGCCGCCCGGCCCCGTCGCGTAGACGTTCCCCGCCAGGTCCACCTTCATGCCGTCGGCGACGCCCGCGGCGCCCTGCGGATCGTCGATCGCGAAGAAGACGCGCGGGTTCGACGCCCCGTCCGGGCCGAGGTCGAAGGCCATCCAGCGGATGTCGTCGGCCGCCGAGTTCGCCACGTACAGGATCGACTCGTCGGGCGACAGCGCGATGCCGTTCGGGCGCGGCACATCCCGGTGCAACAGCTCCAGCTCGCCCTCGGGGCCCAGGCGGTAGACGCCGTTGTAGTCGAGCTCGCGCAGCGGCGACTCGTCCCGCCCCTCCAGGCCGGAGCCGGGGTCGGTGAAGTACAGCCAGCCGTTCGATGCATAGGTCGCGTCGTTCGGGCCGTTCAGCCGCCGGCCCTCGTACTGTCCCACGAGCGTCGTGCGTGTCCCGTCGCCCTCGAGGCGGGAGATGACCCGGTTGCCGTGCTCGCACAGGACGAGCCGGCCCGTGGCGTCTATGGCCAGGCCGTTCGAGCTGACCGACCGCAGGCCGGTCCGGTCACCCTCGTAGACCGGATCGATGTAGGTCCGCGCCCCGTCCGCCTCGGTCCATTCATAGACCTCGTTCCCCCGCACGTCGGAGAACAGCAGCCGCGACTGGCGCCGGTCCCACACGGGCCCTTCGCTGAAGGCGAAGCCCTCGGCGAGCTTCTCGATGCGCGCGTCCGGCGGCACGATGGCGTCGAGCCCCGGATCGACGCGCACGATCGATCCGACGCTTTCCGGGGGCGGCGCCTCCGCCGGTTCGGGCTCGGGAGCGGGCTCCGGCGCGCCGCAGGCAAGCGCGGCGCAGGCCAGCAGCAGCGGACAAGCACGCAGCAGTTTCGTCATGATTCTCCTCGTCATTCCGGCAGCGCGAAGGCCGACAGCGAGTGCCCGGCGATGATGGTCACGTACTGTCTGCCGTCGACCTCGTAGGTCATCGGCCCGCTGGCGATCTCTCCCCCGAGATTCACCCTCCAGAGCAGGTCGCCGGTGCGCGCGTCCAGGGCCTGGAAGTAGCCCGAGCGCGCGCCCGTGAACAGCAGGTCCGAGGCGGTGGTCAGGATGCCGCTGCGGATGACGTCCGCCAGATCGAAGCGCCAGCGCTCCTGGCCGGTCAGGGCGTCGAGCGCCAGCACCGCCCCGTACCCCGCCTCGGCCGTCCAGTCGTTGATGGGGCCGCGCCGCGTCGGCGGCGTCGCGGCATCCGGCACCGGCGCATAGGTACCCGGGAAGCCCCCCAGGAACGACCGGCCCGGCTCGTACTCCTGCGGCTCCGGGTTGAAGATGGAGGCCCGCTCCTCCCACGCCGACACGTAGAACAGCTCGGTTCGCGGGCTGAAGGACGGCGAGTACCAGTTCGTCGCGCCCGCGACCGCGGGGAACGTCGGCTCGCCCGGCGGCTGTGGCGTCTCGATCGGCCGGCCGCTGTCGTCCAGCCCCGCCGCCCAGTTGACCCTGACGAACGCGCGCCCGGTCAGGAAGCGGCCGGTCGCCCGGTCCAGCACGTAGTAGAACCCGTTGCGGTTCGCCCACAGCATCACCCGGAACAGCGTGTCGTTGCGCTCGATGTCGGCCAGCACGGGAATCTGCACCGCGTCGTAGTCGTACGGATCGCCGGGCGTGAACTGGAAGTGCCAGCGCAACTCGCCGGTGTCGGCGTCGAGGGCCACCACCGAGCTGGTGTACAGGTTGTCGCCGGGCCGCTGCGCCGGGTTCCAGTCGGGCCCCGGGTTGCCCACCCCCCAGTACGTCAGGTTCAGGTCCGGGTCGTACGAACCGGTCAGCCAGACCGAGCCCCCGCCGTGCTTCCACGCCTCGGGGTCGCAGTAGGTCTCCGGGTCCGGCGGACACGGCTCCCACGTCTCGTGCCCCGGCTCGCCCGGCCCCGGAATGGTGTAGAAGCGCCAGGCCTCCTCGCCGGTGGCCGCGTCGAGCGCGGCGACGAAGCCGCGGATGCCGCGGTCGCCGCCGGCGGTGCCGACGATGACCTTGTCCTCGACCGCCAGCGGCGCCAGCGTGAAGGAGTACGCCAGCGACTTGTCCGCCACCTCGACGTCCCACAGCTCGGCCCCGGTCACCGCATCGATGGCCACGACGTGCGCGTCGAGCGTCGCCATGAAGAGCCGGTCGCCCAGCACCGCCACGCCGCGGTTGTTCGATCCGCAGCAGGCGCGGTGGTCCGACGGCGTCGGATAGCGGTAGATCCAGAACACGCGCCCCGTCCGCGCGTCCAGCGCGATGACGTCGTTGGGCCGCTGCGTCACGTACATGACGCCGTCGACCACCAGCGGCGTCGACTCCCAGGACGGCCCGAACGTGGTCGACTGGTAGACCCACTGCCGCTCCAGATCGCCGACGTTGTCCGGCGTGATCCGATCGAGCCGGCTGTAGCGGTCGCTGAAGTAGTTGCCCGAGTACGTCAGCCAGTTGCCGGGCTCCTCGACCGCGCGCCCGAGCCGGTCGGAGCCGACCTGAGCCCCGGGGGTCGCGACCGCGAGCCCCCACAGGAGAACCGACACCAGTAGCCGCCGCACCGCCGCGTATCGCATTGTCATCGGCATGATCTCCGCAATTGCCTGCAGCCAGATACAATACCACCCAATCCTCGAGGATCTCGCCAACCGCATGAGCAAACCCTGGCTTTCGTTCTTCGTTCGCGCCTCCGTGCTGTCGACTTGCCTCTTCCTGGCGTCCGCGGGCGACGCCGCGGCGCAGGCGCCGGGCGGCGTTCCCGTCTTCGAGCTCGATCCATCGTGGCCGGCTCCGCTGGCGGACCCGGACGCCCCCTGGCCCGACCTGGATCGCAACGCCACGTCGGTGGCCGTGGACCCGCGCGACCACGTCTGGATGCTGCAGCTCCCGACGCCGGAGGAGCTGGAGGCGGAGAACGCCGGCGGCCCGCGCGTGCCGCGGGTCTTCGAGTTCGATCCGGCGGGCAGCGTCATCCGCAGTTGGGGCGGTCCCGGGACGAGCGACATCTGGATGCAGGAGCCCGACCCGGACGTCCCCTACCCGGCCGGCACCCCGGCCGAGCACGGGATGTTCGTCGACCACGACAACAACGTCTGGGTGACGGGCAACGGTCACGTGGCGCTGAAGTTCTCGCCCGCCGGCGAGCTGCTGCTCCAGGTCGGCGAGCTGGGGCGCACGAACGGCAGCAACGACACGGCGCTGCTGGGCAACTCCTGCGAGCTGACCGTCGACCCGGCGACCAACGAGCTGTACGTCGCCGACGGCTACAACAACCGGCGCGTCATCGTCTTCGACGCGGCGAGCGGCGACTACCGCCGCCACTGGGGGGCGTACGGCAACCGCCCGGTCGATTTCGAGCTGACGGACGACGGCCTGTACTCGGACGACTCGCAGCTCCATGCGCCGGACGCGCCGCCGCAGCCGCAGTTCCTCGCCGTGCACTGCGTGCGCGTGGCGCGGGACGGCACCGTCTACGTCTGCGACCGCCAGCGCAACCGGGTGCAGGTGTTCCGGCGCGAAGGCACGTTCGTCACCGAGTTCCCCGTCGCCCCGGACACGCCGGCGGAGCTGGGGTTTCCCCAGGGAGTGGGCGCCGTCAACTTCGGCTCGGCGTCGACCATCGGCTTTTCGACCGACGCGGCGCAGCGCTACCTCTACGTCGGCGACAACATGAACGACGCGATCTGGATCTACCGGCGGAGCGACCTGGAGCCGCTCGGGTCGCTCGCCACCAACCGGGCCGCGAACCACTACCTGTCCGTCGACTCGGCCGGCAACATCTACAACAGCGGGCTGCAGAAGTTCGTCTTCAGGGGCGTCCGGTAGTCGTCCGCTCGCACCCGATCCGGGTCACGCTCTGAAGAAGCAGACGACGACCCGGCGGGACCGGGAGGCGGCGCAGGACCTCTCCGCACCACGCGCGGCGGGGATGACGATTGCCGGCATGCTGGCGCTCACCATCACCGGCGCGATCTGGCCCGCCGTGCCGCCGGTAGCGCCCGCCGTCCTGGCGTGGGTCGCGCTCGCCCTGCTGTGGACCAGGGTCGGCCGGCGGCAGCAGGTGCAGGCGCTGCTGTTCATCGCCGCGGGCCTGGGCGCCTTCCTGTGGGGCGCCAGCCGCGGGGCGCCCCTGCTCGTCGACAGCCTGCTGGGCCAGAACCAGCCGATCCTGTCGATGCTGGCTGCCATCACCCTGCTGCGGCTGCTGAACCGGCCGCCGCGCACCCACGAGGCGGAGCTGCCGCGGGGCCTGGGCGCCTACCTGCAGAGCATGCTGGGCGTGCACGCGTTCGGGTCGGTCATCAATATCTCCGCCGTCATCATCATGTCCGACCGGCTGGCGCGCGTCCGGCCGCTCGGGTTCGACCAGGCGCAGCTCTTCAGCCGGGCGTTCAGCGCCGTCGCCTTCTATTCGCCGTTCATCGGCGGCGTCGCCCTGGCCCTGGCCTACACGCCCGGCTCGAGCCCCGTGGTGATGATGCTGTTCGGTGCTCCGCTGGCGGCGGCGGCCTGGCTCTGGCTGTACTGGTACGCGCGCAGCGGCCGGACGGAGGATATCGAGAGCTTCCGCGGCTACCCGCTGCAGCCCGCGGACCTGAAGGTGCCGCTGACCCTCGGCGCCGGCGTGCTCGCCGCGGCCGCGGCGCTGCCCGGCTACTCGGTGCTGGCCCTCATCACCATGGTCACCCCGGCGGTGGTCCTGGCCGCGCTGCTCAAGCGGGGCGGCGTGCGCGGCCTGCGCCCGGCGCTCGCGGAGTACGTCGAGACCCGCGCCCCGCAGATGGGCGGCGAGCTGGCGCTGTTCCTCGGCGCCGGCGTGCTGGCGGCGGGCGTGGTGGCGGCCGCCGCGGGCGCCGGGGGCTGGGTGATCTTCGCGCACCTCGACGCCTTCCACGCGAGCCTGCTGGTGCTGGCCTTCGTGGTGACCTCGCTGGCCTGCATCCACCCGGCGGTGCTGGTGGGCGTCACCGTGGCGCTGGTGGAGACGGTCGAGCTCGACCCCACGCTGCTCGCCACGACCTTCGCCATGGGCTGGGGCCTGGGCTGCGCCGTCAACCCCCTGTCGGGGGTCAACGTGGTGCTGGCCACCCGCTACGGCGCCAACAACTGGCGCATCGCGCGCAGCAACCTCCCCTACAGCGCCGCCCTGTACATCGTGGCGGTGGGCCTGCTCCATCTCTACGAGTACGCGCGGCTGTAGCGCGGACCGCGGACGCAGCGCGGCCGGCCGGCGCATCCGCCCTCACCCGCGCCGCACGAACCGGCCGTCAGTAGTCGTCCGCCGCCAGCGATACCCGGATGACCTCCTCGGCGTTGCGGTGGACGATATGGCGGTTGGCGTAGGCCGGGTGGGCCCAGTTCACCGTGCGGTCGTGCCGCTTGCGCGGTCCGTAGCCGGCGCTGGTGGTGGCGGCGATGAGCCGGGTCCGGTCGAGCTCGACGTAGCCCGCCGGCGTGAACTGCGCGATGATGAGGTCGCCGTCGTCGTTGTTGACGAAGTAGCGGTCGCCGTGGCGCACGATGAACGCGCCGCCCCAGCGTGCTTGCGGCGTCATCTCGCCGCTCATCCACAGCCGCTCGCCGGTGCGCGCGTCGAGGCCGCGCAGCTCGCCGTAGCTCCCCACGCCGTAAAGGTAGTCGCCGATGATCACCGGCGGGGTGATCACGGTGTGCAGGCCGTCGGTATCGGTCGGCATCTCGCTGCGGCTCGAGCCCTTCCATACCAGCGTGGCGCTCGGCCGGTCGGTGCCCAGCCGCATCATGAGCGAGCCGTTGTAGAACTGGCTCACCAGCAGGTAGTTGTCGACCTTGAGCGGGGTGATGACGTTCATGCTCGAGCCGGTCTCCCACGACTCCTCCCAGTACGTCTCGCCCGTCTCCGGATCGAGGGACGCGAGCCCCGCCGTATGCCAGATGATGAGCTGCCGGACGCCACCGGCCTCGTAGATGATCGGCGCGCTGGAGCTGCCGCCCCGCACCTCGAGCGCGCGCCACCGCTCGGCGCCGGTCCGCTTGTCGAACGAGACCACCAGCGCGTTCGGCTCGCCGCCCACCACGGCGATGAGCTGCTCGCCGTCGACCAGGGGGGCGCTCGGCGTGCCCCAGGGCGCCATGCTGGCGTCGTACTCGACGAGGTAGTTGCGATGCCAGACCACCCGCCCGGTCTCCACGTCGAGGCACCACAGCAGCCCGGTCGCCCCGAGCACGTAGACGCGGTCCTCGTCCACGGTGGGCGTGGCCATCGGTCCGGCGGCGTACGACGCCATAAGCGCCCGATACGTCGCACCCCACGAGTAGCTCCACAGCTCCTCGCCGGTCTGCTCGTCGAGGGCCAGTACGCGCTCCGTGCCGTCCAGGGTGCGCGACTCGGGATCCTCGAGCCAGTCGGTCACGAAGACGCGGCCGTCGGCGACCGCCGGACCGGCGAACCCGTTGCGGATCGGGACCCGCCACTTCACCTTCAGCCCCGCGTCGGGGAACTGGTCGATGATCCCCGTCTCGTGCCACACGCCCAGCCGGCCGGCGCCCCGCCACTGGCGCCAGTCCTCGGCAGCCACGGTCGCCGCCGCGCAGACGACGGCCACGGCGAGCCCTGCGCCGAGCCGCAGCCCGGCGCGCCCCAGATCCCTGCTCCGCATCGATCGCTCCTCCACCGGCGCCCTCGCTAGCGCAGGATGTCGCTGTCCTCCGCCATCTTGACGACCACGTCGGCGTCTTCCTGCAGCAGGAGCCGCCGGGCCACCGAATCGTCCGCGGCGCGCTCGACGGCCGCCACGAAGCCGGCGTGATCCCCGTACCGCTCCTCGAGCGACAGGCGCGGGTCGCCGCTGGCGAGCCGCTCCGCGCGCGAGCGGGCGAACGGGAAGAACGACCCGGTCAGCCCGCACAGGTCGCGGCCGCGCGGGCCGGCCGGGTACAGGTTCCAGCCGGTGCTCGTCCCGACGGGCACCGCGATGTCGATCGTGCGGACTCCCGCGATGTCGTGCCCGTCACGGTCGGTGGTCGGCACGAGCACCTGGTACGACGCCCCGCGGGTCGGCGGCAGCACGGTCTGCCGTCCGCCCTGCGAGCCGAACGTGGGGCCGAAGCCGAGCACGTCGAGGCCGTTCACCGTGGTCGGGAAGGTGACGCCGGGAATGCCGGGGAACGTCCGCGCCACCTCGTCCACGGTGGCCAGGGTGCCCCGCCGCACGTCCGGATAGTTGCTCTCGGGCGGCTCGAGGCCCTGGTCGGCCCACTCGTCGAGCGCGACGAGCAGCGCCCGCATCGGCGGCGCCGCGCCCCGGTAGCTGTTCGTGACGTGCTCGCAGGCCCCGCGGTCGGTCGGCACGAACCCGACCCCCGGACCCCCGCCGTGCGGGTGGCTGGCCAGCAGGTACAGGCGCACGTTGTCCGGGATCGGCACGGCGTTGCCGTGGCCGTCATGGACGTTGAGCGAGGCCTTCATCTGCCAGAACTCGTTGCTCGTGTCGACGTGGATCACGAGCGGGTCGGTCGCCGGCCGCTTCAGGATGCCGTCCCGGATGTTCGTCACCGGATCGGTCGTCACGGCGTACGTCAGGGGCGGGTACGACTGCGAGGTGAAGTCGGCCGTGCGGTCCTGCCGGGAGTAGATGTTGGGGTCGGCGAACTCCACGTTCGCGAACAGCCGGTGCGAGCCCGGGATGTGGATGCGCACCGCGTCGAACACGCGGCGGTGCGACTCGTCCTCGTTGAAGCCGAGGTACAGGTGGTCGCGCATGTACATCCCGGTGGACGAGATGCCGAGCCCGTAGGCGCGCCGGATGCCCACGGCGTCCGCGCTCCGCGCCAGCGGATTCGGCGTCCCCGCGTCGTCGGCCGTCTCGTAGCGCAGGAACGAGGCGACGTCGCGCGTCACGGCGTACCCGAGCCCCATGACCCACGGGTTCCGGGCCGGGTAGATCAGGTCGTACACCTTGTCCGGGTGGAACCCGTCGAACAGGCAGATGTCCACCGTCGAGGGCGACAGCGACGCCTCGCCCGCGGGGCACCGCCCGAACGCCCACCGATCGGGCGGTATCGGCCGCCGCTTGCCGTCGATGGCGTCACGCACGGTCAGGGTGGAGTGCGCCGTGTCGGCATCCGCGGTCTCGTAGCTCAGGAAGCGGTCGTTGCCCTTGAGCCGAAGCGTGTAGACGTTGCCCTGGCCCGGCGGCCGGCGCGTCGGGTCGGACGGATACTCGATCCGGATCCGCGAGACGATCGGGCTGCCGTCGGCCTGCACGGCGACCGGCAGGTTGGCCCCCAGCCGCATGGCGGTCGTCAGCACGTCGCCCGCCCAGCCGGCGTCCACGAAGCTGTAGCCGAGCCGGAAGAACAGCCCGTCGCCGGAGTCCGGATCCGCCCCGGCCGGCAGCGGCGGGAAGGTCTGGAATCCCAGCTCGATGGCGTTGCCCCGGTTGTTGACGCCGTAGAGCAGCTTGCCGTTGCCGCGCGCCAGGTCGACCGGCTTGATGATGAAGAACGGCGCGCTGAACTCCACGAGCCCGCGCGCGTTGCGGGGCGCGCGGTCGAGGTTGACGATCACCGCGTTGAGCGGGTCGTCCGGATCGACCTCCAGGTAGACCGTCCCGTCGAGACGCTCGAAGGGCCCCGCCTCGCCGAAGCTCTTGCCCTCCGCGTACGGGGCCGTCCGCTCCACGACAATGCGGGCCACGCGCGCGTCCGCCGGCTGCGCCGCCAGGGCCGCCAGCAGCCCGCCCAGAAGCACCGCTGCGCCTGTTCGTCTCATCACAACACCCCCCTGTTGTCTACTGCTCGGCGGCTCGCGCGCCGGACAGGATGTTGAACAATCCGTAGTTGCCCTCGTGGCAGGCGTACTCGTACAGCACGTCGCCCCGCTTCATCGGCAACGCGGCCGTGAAGGGCCGGGTGAACGTGGCCGCGTCCTCGACCGTGTACTCGTACAGCAGGGTATCGTCGGCCGTGCGCCGGAACCGCTCCGTCAGCTGGAGCGTCGCGCCGGTGCCGACCGCCCGGTCGATCGACGGGTTGAAGCTCGCGATCTTGTCGGTGAAGTTGGTCGACTCGACGACCAGCGTGTCGCCCTCCCAGCGGCCGCGCGAGTTGCCCATCCACTGCGTGATCCGCGCCGGCAGGGGCGCCCGTCCGTCGAGCGGCACGATGCGCGCATCGTGCACCATCTCGTTGAGGATCACCACGTGGTCCGCGGTCTGGAAGATCTGGACGTTCTGGTTGTAGCCGCCCGGGGAGATCGGCGGGCCGGAGTTGAACCCGATCAGGCACCGCTCGCCCAGCCCGCGGTCCTCGTAGCTGTCGGCGCCGATGCCGGCCGCGCGCACGCGCACCGGGCGGGTGCCCGGCAGATCCTCCTCGAGCGACAGGACGTGCAGCTCGACCCCCGGCTGCAGCGCCGGCAGCCGGCCGTCGGGCGGATCGACGATGAGCGACGTCCGCTGATCGTCCGTGAGCCGCGCCCCCTGGTCGACCCAGAAGTTGTTGTAGGCCCCCACGTCGCCGATGGGCAGCGTGCCGTCGGGCGTGAGGGCCGCCGCGGCCGCCGCCTCGTACGCCGCCGCTTCCTCGGCGGTCAGCACGGCCTTGTCGGCCTGCCCTGCCGGGCGCTCGAGCGGCGTCAGCGTCCGGAAGTCCCAGACGCCCTGCAGGTCGGGGCTCCCGTCCGGCAGGCGGGGCGGCTCGTACGGGGTCTGCGCGCCCGCCGGGAGCGAGCCTCCCACGGTCAACGCGAGCACGGCGAGTACGGTGGCGATTCGGCGAACGTGCATCTCATCCTCCCGGCCGACACGCGGCCGTCATCGTAACGAAATCCAGGCCCCTAATGATATCGTTCGGCGCACGCATGCGGACAGTCCGCGCCGAGCTGCCGCTGGACCTCGACCGCGCCGCTGCCTGGCGCCGGCTGCGCGACCTGTCCTCCCCGCACCTGTACGTGCCGCGCCTGACGGCCGCCGCGTTCAACGGTCCGCAGCGCGAGGGCGCGGGCGCCAGCCGCCGCGTCCGGATGGGCCGGATGCTGGCCCTCGACGAGACGGTCACGGCGTGGCGCGAGGCCGAGGGCATCAGCCTGCGCCTGCACCGCGGCGCCCGGGGCCCGCTGCCGCCGCTCCGGCAGCACTTCTTCGACTACGGCCTGGCCGAGCGCGACGGCCGCCTGTGGCTGGTCAACCGCATGCGTTACGAGGTCGGGCTCGGTACCCTGGGCGTTCTGCTCGACCGCTTCTTCCTGCGGCCAATCATGACCCGCTGGCTCCACGACGTGACGCTGGCGCAGAAGATCCACTACGAGACCGGCGAGCGCGTGACGCCGGCCGTGCTCGCGGCTTGGCAGACCGGCCCGCGCCGCGCCGGCTGGCGCTAACCCAGCGCGATCCCGATCATCCACTTGATCAGTCGGGCCTCGAGAGCGGCAAGCTCCGCCCGAACCTCGAGCGCGTCGAGCATGCCGGAGACCGGTCTATCCCGAACAGGCCCGTGCTGCAGGTAGCGGTCAAGTCGGGACCGGCACGCGGACGAAGACGGCGCGGCCTTCCTGTCGGACGGCGTACGTGACGACCGGTCTGTCGGCGGGACCACCGCACGGTCGCCCGTCGGCGAGGGCGAAGCGCGCACCGTGCCAGGGGCAGACGACCTGGCCCTGCTCCACCCGCCCGAGCGCAAGCGGCCCGCCCGTGTGCGGGCAGCGGTTGTCGAGCGCGTGCAGCCGCCCCTCGTGCTGCCAGACGGCGATTTCGCGATCGCCGGCGACGACCCTCCGCGGCGTTCCGTCATCCAGGTCAACCCGCTCCGCCACGCGGACCCAGGGCCCGCCGCCGTCGGCCGGCGCCGGGACCGGCGAGCTGGCCGCCCCCGGAGACTCCCGTCCCGGCACGCCGGGCCAGCCGCCGTGACACAGCTCGACCGCCAGGTCTTCCTCCCAGATGTGATTCGCGCCGCGCTCCACGACTGGCCGGACCAGCGGCCGCAGCCACGACCAGCCGGGGACGAGCGGCACGCGGTAGGTCTCCTCGATCGCGGTCTCGTCACCGCGATCCATCAGGTGCGTGTCCACGCCGACCCCCCGCAGCAGCCCCCGGCGGAACCGGATGCGGATCCGGTCCGGCGGCAGCCACACCTGCTCGGCGACGGTCCGCAGCCGCAGGCCCAGCCAGGCAGGCCAGCGCTGTTCGAACACGATGCGCCTGCCGTCCACCTCGAGCACGCGCGCCGCGCCCAGCGTCGTCGGGTGCACCGTCTCGAGGTGCTCGAGGTCGAAGTACTGGGACAGCACGCGCTCGAACGGATACGGAATCCGGACGCGGTAGGTGACGTTGATGGCCATTGTCGGCGGGCGCTGCGCGAGCGGAGCCCGGCGGCCGGCGCTCGGCTGCCGATCAGGCTAGGACGGTGCAGCCGCGCTGTCAACCGCGGCCCCCGCTGCGCTTCTTCGACGCGTGAGCCGGGGGCCATCGAGCGCCAGCCCCGAGGTCCACGGAGCATGGCAGGGACGCTTTGGCCGGCGAGCCGCGTCCCCTACCGGGCGACGGACCCCGCACGCACGCCGCGCACGGCTGCTATCGCGGCCTCGATGTCCGCACGCGACACGTCCAGGTGCGTGACCGCCCGGATCGCGTCGCCGGCGGCGCCCATGCGCACGCCCCGCGCCTCCAGGCGGCTCAGGAACTCCCCGTTGCCGATGCCCAGGCCCCGGACGTCGAAGAAGACCATGTTCGTCTCCGGCGCCGGCGTGCGGACGTGAATGCCGTCCGTGGCGGCCAGGCCGGCGGCCAGCAGGCGGGCGTGCTCGTGGTCCTCGGCGAGCCGGTCGACGTGGTGATCGAGCGCGTGCAGGCACCCGGCCGCCGCGATCCCGGCCTGGCGCATGGCCCCGCCGAAGAGCTGCTTGTAGCGCCGGGCCTCCGCGATGAATCCGCTCGTTCCGGCGAGGACGGCGCCGATGGGGGCGCCGAGCCCCTTGGTGAAATCGATCCAGAGGCTGTCGACCTCGGCCGCGAACGCCGCGGCGGAGATGCCGGACGCCGCGCAGGCGTTGAGCAGCCGCGCGCCGTCCATGTGGACCGGCACGCCGCGCTCGCGCGCGCACGCCGAGACGGCTCGCAGCGCGTCCACGGGCCAGACCGCGCCGCCGCCGAAGTTGTGCGTCTGCTCCACGCAGACGACGCCCACGGGCTGCCCGTACGGCACCGGCACCGCGGTCACCCGGTCCATCGCGGTTGCCAGCTCGGCCTGCGTGAAGATGCCGCGCGCGGTTCGAATCGGCTCGACGAGCACGCCGGAGCAGAGCGCCGCGCCGCCCGACTCGGCGCGGATGACGTGCGCCATCCCCTCGGCGATCAGCGCATCGCCCGGCCGGGTGTGCACCTTGACGGCCACCAAGTTGCACATGGTGCCGGTGGGCAGCCAGAGCGCCGCCTCCTTGGCGAGCAACTCCGCGACCCGCGCCTGCAGCCGAGTGACGGTCGGGTCCTCGTTCTTCTGCTCGTCGCCGACTTCGGCGTCCGCCATGGCCGCGCGCATGCCGGCCGTGGGCCGGGTCTCGGTGTCGCTGAAGAGCGAGACGACGTCACCTGGCATCGGTCACCGGGAACATTGCTGCTCCGTTTGGCGCCCAACCAACCTTGCAGGAGTCCGCGCCGTTCCACGGCGCAGACTCCTATCGCGACCCGGCGGTCGCCGCCTGCTCCTCGGCCCGCGCACCGCTGAGCACGTTGACGATGCTGTAGTTCCCCTCGTGGCAGGCGTACTCGTAGAGCGGGCCTTCCGTCACGCCACGCGCCGCCTGATTGGTGGTCAGCGGCATGCGCACGCTCCAGGGCCCCGTGAACTTCGCCGGATCGGTCAGTGTGAACTCGTACTCCAGCGTGTTCTCGTCGACGCGCGTGAAGCGCTCGACGAGCTGCATCGTGGGCGTCGGCATGCGCCACGTGGCGGCCCAGCGCTCGGCGCTCCCGTCGACGAACCACGCCGACTCGACGACCAGCGTGTCGCCCTCCCAGCGGCCCCGCATGTCGCCGTTCCACTGCGCCAGGCCGTGCGACCGCCCGTCGAGCGCGATGATCCGCCGATCGCGGAACATCTCGTGGACGATGACCACGTACCCGGGTGTCTGCAGGATCTGGTGATTCGGGTTGTAGCCGAGCCAGAACATCGGCACGCCGTCGGTCATGCACCGTTCCCCGGTGTCGACGTCCACCCACGAGTCGCGTGCGCCGTGCACGCGGAACTCGCGCTGCAACCGCTCGCGCTCCGCCATCGCGGCGGTGTAGGGGACCCGCCCGTCGGGCGGATCGACGATCAGCGCCGTGCGCCGGTCCGGGATGACGCGCGTGCCGGGATCGAACCAGATCTGGTTGTACGTGCCCGGATCGCCCTCGCGCGGCACGCGCTCGACGAACCGGTTCCGATCGGCGCGCTGCTCCAGCTCCGCCGCCTCTTCCGCGGTCAGGAACTCCTGTCCGGCCAGGTCCGCCGGGCGCTCCAGCGGCGTGAGCGTGGAGCCGGTCCAGATGCCCTGGAGATCGGGGTCGCCCCACGGCGTCCGGGGAGGAGCCTGTCCGGCTGCGGCAAGCGGTGCGAGACACACGGCGGCGACGACTGCGGCGACGGCGACATATCGACCTGGCATTCGAGACCTCCCTCCGTGGATTCGAACTACGCTCCTATTCTAAACGCCCCGGCGCGGACGCGGTCTCAGCCCGTCCCGGTGGAACCCGGCACGAGGAAGGCACCGGGAATGCCCGTGTCGAGGGTGGCGAGTCGCGCACCGTGGGCCTGCGCCAGCTCGACGAGGTGGGCGTCGGTGGTTCGAGACGGGCTGCGGCACCACTCGGGAAGCCTGGCGGCCGGCCTGTCGTCCGGCAGGAAGGCGTGCCGGGCTCCCAGGGTGCTCAGCATGCCGGCCAGCGTTCTGCCCGCCTCCCGCACGGTCACGCGCCCCCGGGTACGTTGCACCGACACCCGTACGAAACCGAGCTGCGGGATGGCGGACGTCAGCAGCGCCGCACCCGGCTGCATGCGGGTTGCGGCAATCCACGTGACCGTCCGCTCGTGGTCGACGTGATCGGACCATCCCCACGCGACGAGCACGTTGACGTCGAGGAGGTACTTCACGGAAAGTCGGAGAGCAACTCGCGCACTGTCGC
This sequence comes from Vicinamibacterales bacterium, assembly GCA_965222265.1. GTDB lineage: Bacteria > Acidobacteriota > Vicinamibacteria > Vicinamibacterales > UBA8438 > JAAXGX01. Next base: position 324,834 of record CBDCTP010000002.1, on the reverse strand, counting down.
CGTGTCGAGTGGCGCGTGGTCATCCTGTGCGCCAAAGATCATCGCGCCGGTATGGCGGCAGCGCACGAGCCGCGGCGGCCCGGGCGCGGACATCGCGATGCTGGCCCGGCGGCGGATGTATTCCGAAACGCTGACCCCTTCCTTGCCGGCCCGCGATCGGATCAGGCGGGCTTCCTCCTCGCTCACCTTGAAGGAGATCGTAGGCATGCCGGTAATACCGTATTACCTGTGGCGCCGCCCGTCAACCGTCCTGCCGCCGCCGCAGCGCACCGGGACGGATACCGGAAGCTCCTTTCCATTCGGCCGGGATGCGCGCAGCCGAGCCGGAGGATCGATGAGCGTATTGGTCAGGAATGGCCGCGTCGTAACCGCGGTCGACGACTATCGCGCCGACGTCTTCATCGACGGCGACACCGTGACATTGATCGGTCGCGACCTCGCGCCGCCTGCCGACCGGCTCATCGACGCCACGGGACGCCTCGTGCTGCCCGGCGGCGTCGATCCCCCGAACGCCGCGGCGCGAGTGCCGGTCTCGAAGGTATCGGACGACTCGGGCCCGCCGACCGACAAGGAGTACAACGTCCGGCGGGGGTTCGAAGGTCGTGGAGCCCTACGCCAACTGGACGACGCACCCGCACAACCCCGCCGGCCGGCCGCAGCGCGGACCCGCCGACTGACGCCGGGCCGGCGGCCGGCCGGCGGGCGCTTGGCATAGAATGCCCCCCGAAGGAGTTCTGGATGCGCGAACAGCTCTGCACCTCGAAGTGTCTACTCGTCCTCGCGGCCGGCGTGCTGCTGGCTGCGGCCTCCGGCTCGGCGCAGGAGCAGCCGCGGGGCGATTTCGCACCCGTCACCGATGCGATGCTGCAGGACCCCGCGGCGGGCGACTGGCTCATGTGGCGCCGCACGCTCGACGGCTGGGGCTACAGCCCGCTCGACCAGATCGACCGCCACAACGTGGGCGAACTGCGCATGGTCTGGTCGCGGGCGCTGACCGCCGGCAACCAGCAGGGCACGCCGCTGGTCTACGGCGGCGTCATGTACATGCCGAACCCCCGCGACGTCATCCAGGCCATCGACGCTGTCACCGGCGACCTGCTCTGGGAGTACCGCCGGCCGCGGCCGGACGACCTCGAGGAGTTCGTCGCCGCGTCGCTGGCGGAAGCCAACCGGAACATCGCCATCTACGGGAACCTGATCATCTCGACGAGCGCGGACGACTACGTGTTCGCCCTCGATGCCGCCACCGGCCGGCTGGCGTGGGAGACGCAGATCCTCGACTACCGGGAGAATCCGGCCCACCAGACCGCCGGCCCGATCGTCGCCGACGGCAAGATCGTCTCCGGGCGCGGGTGCATGCCCGAGGGCGGTCCGGAGGCGTGCGTCATCACGGCGCACGACGCGCGGACCGGCGCCGAGCTGTGGCGCACGCGGATGATCCCGGCCCCCGGCGAGCCGGGCGACGAGACCTGGGGCGACGTACCGTTCGAGCAGCGGCGGCATGTGGGCGCCTGGATGGTGCCCAGCTACGACCCGGAGCTGAACCTGATCTACGTGGGGACGTCGGTGACCTCGCCGGCGCCCAAGTTCATGCTGGGCGGAACCGACCTGGCGCATCTCTACCACAACTCGACGCTGGCGCTCGACGCCGACACGGGCGACATCGTGTGGTACTACCAGCACCTGAACGACCACTGGGACCTCGACCACCCGTTCGAGCGGATCCTGGTGGACACGGCGGTGACGCCGGACCCGGGCGCGGTGAGCTGGATCAACCCGCGGCTGCAGCCGGGCGAGCGGCGGCGGGTGGTGACGGGGATACCGGGCAAGACGGGGGTGGTCTACACGCTGGACCGGGCGACGGGCGAGTTCCTGTGGGCGACGCCGACCATCACGCAGAACGTGATCAGCGACATCGACGGCGCCACCGGCGCGGTATCGGAGAACGGCGAGCTGGTCTTCAGCGCGGAGGGGCAGGAGGTGCTGGCCTGCCCGACGTACAACGGCGGCAAGGACTGGGAGGCGGGCGCCTACAGCCCGCTCACCAACACGATGTACTTCCCGCTGCGCAACACCTGCGCGCGGATGATGACCGTGACGAGCTCCGAGACGCTGCCCCTGGAGCTGTACTCGCTGGCCGTGCGCAACCAGATTGCGCCGGGCACCGACCAAGTCGGCACCGTCCAGGCCATCTCCGCGGAGACGGGCGCCACCGTCTGGAAGCACGACCAGCGGGCCGCCACCACGTCGCTGGTCACGACCGGCGGCGGCCTGGTCTTCGGCGGCGACGCCAACGGACGGTTCCGGGCGTTCGATCAGGAGACGGGCGAGGTGCTGTGGGAGATCAACATCGGATCCTCGGTCTCCGGCTTTCCGATCACCTACGCGGTCGACGGCCGGCAGTACGTCGTGGCCAGCACGGGGACCGGCAACCCGATGTCCTTCCTCCCGCTGACACCCGAGCTGCGCCCGAGCATCGGCAACAACATCTTCGTCTTCGCGCTGCCTGAGTGACCAAAGGGTTTCCATCAGGGTCCAGGACCATGCTGAGAATCACGTAAACAACTGAATAATATTCATTTATTACTCACATCCACGATTTGAGGCGGTCAGGGCGTAGCGTGAAATCCGATCCATTCCCGCATAAAATGGGGGAATGGTTGTGGTCGAAACCGCCGCCACGCCCCGCAGAATCAAGCGCCGAGGACGCCATCCCGACAAGGCGCTCTCGGCCGCCTTTGTCCGTTCCGCACCGCCCGGACGGCACGCCGACGGCAACGGCCTGTACCTGTTCGTCCAGCCGACCGGAACGCGAAGCTGGGTCCAGCGGCTCGTCATCCGCGGCCGGCGCCGCGAACTCGGGCTGGGCGCCGCCGGGCTCGTCACCCTCGCCGAGGCCCGCGAACTGGCCCTCGCCAACCGCAAGCTCGCCCGGTCCGGCGGCGACCCCCTCTCCGAGAAGCACCGCGCCGAGGGTATCCCCACCTTCGCCGAGGCCGCCGAGCGCGTGCTCGAACAGAAGCGCGGCGGCTGGCGCGGCCGGTGGCACGCGCAGAACTGGTGGCGGAGCATGGAACGATACGTCTCCCCCGCATCGGCCGCCGGCCCGTCTCCGAGGTCAGCACGGCCGACGTGCTGGAAATCCTCACGCCGATCTGGCACGTCAAGGCGGCGACGGCCAGGGAGGTCCGCCAGCGTATCCGGTCGGTGCTGGAGTGGGCGGTCGCCATCGACCTGCGGAACGACAATCCGTGCGATCGGGTGGTGCCGGTCCTGGGTCCGCAGAACGACATCGTGACGCACCGGCAGGCGCTGCCGCACAAGGACGTGGCTGCGGCCATCGAGACGGTGCGGGACTCGGGCTCGGCGCAACCCGCCGTCAGGCTGGCGTTCGAGTTCCTGGTACTGACCGCGGCGCGGTCGGGTGAGGTCCGGCTGGCGACGTGGGACGAGATCGACACGGCCGGCGCGGTGTGGACAGTCCCGGCCAAACGAATGAAGGCGAAGCGCGAGCACCGGGTCCCGCTCTGCGGCCGGGCGCTGGAGGTCCTCGACGCGGCGCGGACGCTCGGCGACGGCAACCGGCTCGTGTTCCCGATGCGGAGCGGGAGGTCGATTGCCACGTCGACGTTCCCGAAGATGCTCCAGTACCACGAGGTCACCGCCGTTCCGCACGGCTTCCGGTCGTCGTTCCGGGACTGGGCCGCCGAGGAAACGGATCATCCGCGTGAAGTCATCGAGGCCGCGCTCGCCCACGTGATCCAGAACAAGGTCGAGGCTGCCTACGCACGGTCGGACCTGTTCGAGCGTCGTCGGCGGCTCATGGACGATTGGGCGGCCTACCTCGACGGCGAATCCGGACAGGTCATCCCGCCCGCCCGCCAACAGGCGATCACCGAGTCGGATCACCCTCCGCGGACGCAGGCGTCCGCCGCACGAACGATTCCGAAATCGGAGCCGCGCAGTTGAACCGACCAAGCGCGCCGTCTCTCCGCACGGCACACAAGGATCTCCGCCTGCGGTTCGATGTAACCTCAAACTTGCAGTGCCGATCGAGATGTCGCTCGCCACGCTGAACCGGAATCGTCCAAGCCGCTCGGGCGCCCACCGGGTGTCGACGTGACGGGATCCGACCAAGGCAGAGCAGGATCCGCTCCCATGAACGAAACAGGTCGGTTTCAGAGGTGGCAGAAGATTGCCATCGACCAACTCACGTACGCGCTGAATCTCTTTCTGGCGTTGACGATTGCGGTGCTTGCCTATTGGTTTTCTCTGCTCCGTGACGATGGGTTCATACCGGAGGCCACTGCCAAGTGCCTGATGGTGCTATCGCTCCTGGCATTGGCGGTATCGGTGATCTGCGGTCTTGTCTGCGTAGTCCTCCGGCTGGTCAATTTCCGAGGGACAGCGCAGAGAGCGCGCGATAGAGACGACGCGCCAAGCCGTGACGAACTACGCGGACTTGGTCGCCTGACATGGAACTTGTTCTACATTCACCTTGCTGGATTCGGTTTCGGCGTCCTCCTGCTCGCGATAGCTCTTCTCCTGACAAACGGCGGTCGTCTCGCGTAGACCTCGGTCAAACGCGACTTGGGGCGGCGCTGGCGCTAGCGGCTCGGGCCATCGTCCCTCTCGGGTCCGCGGTGTCGGCGGGGCTGGCGCATCAGCTCCAGCGCCCGCGCAACATCGCGGCGAGCGTCCTGTAGTCCGCGATCAAGCGCGTCACCTGCCCGGCGTAGTGCTCGACCTGCCGCCGCAAGGTCGCGATCTCCGCGGCGTGCTGCGTCCGCTCCCTCGCGAATTGCGCGGACAACTCCCGCAAGGCTTTCGTCAACTGCCGTTCGAACGCGGTCATAGAGGTCCTTCACTCGCTCGACAGCTTCAAGGCAGGCCGCCCGCCCACGGTCCAGGGCGGATTGCTGAGCGAGCCCGTCGGCAGCACCACGAACCGCTCCCCCTCGATCTCCCGCAGCGTCACGCCCCACGTCGCGGCCTCGATCCGCGCCAGCGTCGCGCGGGCCTCCTTGATGTCCATGTCGAGCACCGCGGAGGTCTCCATCTGCTGCTCGATGGTCGTCCACAACGAGCGCATCGCCGCCCAGCTCCCGCCGGAGATGCCGAGCGAGAGGCTCAGGCCGACCATCAGCGGCAGGAGCCACGCGCGAAGCAGCATCCCGCGCACCCGCCCGATCCACGCCGCCGTATCGGCTTCGATGGTATGCAGCGCGCTGCTCGCGACGCCTCTCAAGCTCTCGCCAAGCAGCTTCAGCTCGTGCGCGGCGGTCCGCTCCGTCTCCACCCGGTCGGACTCCAGCCGGCGCTGGAGCCGTGAAGTCAAGTCGCTCCGGGTCGAAGTCATGTTCGTGTCGGGTCGGAGGAGGCGCACCCCGCGGGCGCTGGCCTCCGTCCGCCGCTCAAACGGTACGTGCGGTTTTCCCGCATACCGCTTTCACGAAGACGCTCGCGCATGGTAGGGACCGATGGAAGGAATCAGACCGACAAGGTTGACCAAGCCCAGCTCACCGTAGAGCGTGGCGCTGGGCAGGGATTGCCATCCCCGACACCGCCATCGCTTGTGCCGATGCGCCCACAGGCGACGCACCACCCAACCGTCAAGCTGGTGGAAGAGCTTCCGGACGTGGGCACGTTTGTAGTAGTGCCCCCATCCCCGCAGGACCGGATTGAGCTGTTCAATCAGCACCTCGGTGGTTACCGGCGCCTTGCGCGACGTCCGACTGCGCACCTGGTCCTTGAAGTGACGAAGAGACTTCTGAGTCGGGTACGCGTACAGGCCGCCCGGACGAAGGCGCGTACGGATCTTGTGCGGCGGGAGCCGCAGCCCCTTGCCGCGCTTGATCTTGTACCCGAGAAACTCGAAGCCGTATTGGACGCGAACGATCCGAGTCTTCGTCGGATTGATGCGCACGCCCAGTCGCTCCAGGACCGCCGTCGCCGTGGCCAAGGCGGTTCGCGCTTCAGCCGCCGACGTACAGGTGATGACCCAATCGTCCGCGTACCGTGTCAGCCGGTACCCCCGGCGTCGCATTTCCTTGTCGAACGGCGTCAACAAGACATTGCTCAGCAAGGGTGACGCGACGCCGCCCTGCGGCGTCCCGCGCTCCGTCGGGAAGAGGCGTCCGTCGCCGTAGCTCCCTGCTTTCAGCATCGAGCGAATCAGGCGAAGGACGCGGCCATCGGAGACCCGCTGGGCCACGAGCGTAAGCAGCTTGTCATGGTCGACCGTCCCGAAAAAGTCGCTCAGGTCGCCGTCAACAACCCACTCGCACTCCGACTCCAGTTCCTTCCAGACCTTGCGTAGGGCGTCGTGCTGAGACCGCCCTCGTCGGTATCCGAAGCTGGCATCATCGAACACCGGCTCGAAGATGGGCTCCAGCCGATTCAGCAGCGCCTGCTGGCACACCCGGTCATAGACCGTGGGAATGCCGAGCTCGCGATGCGCCCCCGGCTTGCCCACCTTCGGGATGCGCTTCTGGCGCACCGGCTGCGGGCGGTAGGCGTCGTCGCGCAGGTCCTCGTGCAACCGGTCGAGCTGCTCTTCACGCACCTCGGCAAAGTCGTCGATGGACTGCCCGTCGACACCCCCGGCGCCCCGGTTCGCTTTCACACGCTCCCAGGCCATCTCGAGGTTCTTCCGCTTGTACACCTTGTCGATAAGAGAGTGGACCTTCCTCTCGCCCGTCGGGTCCAGCCAGTCGGCAAGTCTCCTCGGTCGCTGATGTTCGGGTCTTTCGCTCATGGAACTGTCCACCTCAGCGCCCTTGCTCATCTCGCCGTCCTGTCCGGTCCCGACCGTCTTCGCCGGCCGCCTTCCCCAACCCACTCGGTTGCCGCTCCTGCGGTCACGTCGCTTTCGCCACGCCTCAGGTACTACTCGGCCGTCCGACTCCTCGACGAGCGTCCCTTCCCACTTCGCTTTCGCTTATAGGGTCGGTTGCCGCGGTGCCACCCGCGGACCCGCCGAGGTCTCCCAGGGTCACGCACTGGTCTTCCGTACCGTGCCGTCCGCATACACCTTGGTGCGGTGGGTGGATGAGAGCGCCTTCGCCTCCATAATGCAGGCTCGACCTTGCCCCACCTTTGGCCGACCGGTTCGTCATGGGGTCGCCCCCTCGACTACGGCCCGGTACTGCTCCGCAAACCCTTCGGACCCCACCTCGCGATGGGCGCCCTGTCCTCCGCAGTTCCGTCGTGGCGGCTCCAGGTCCACCTTGGCTGTGTCCGGCTTTCGCCTGCGTGCCCGTCTAGGCGTCTCCATACCTGCCACCTGCGGCCGGCGAGGCATTACCCCCGTCTTTGGATACGGCCCCCCTCACCCGGGGGCCGGAGGGACTTCAACCCTCCTGACCAGCGCGCTGCCTGGCGCACACAACGCTCCCTTCAGCCGCCACCGGTTCCCGGTCTCCGGGTTCCGGACGGTGATGTAGCTCTTGCCCTGGCGCGTGATCTCAAGGCCCGCGTCCTCCAGGGTGGCCACCACTTCGGCCCGGTTCCGCACCATGCCGTGCTCAATCCGCTGCTCCACGTAGTCGCGGAGCAGCTCGCGGGCGTCGGCCTCGTGCTCCAGGCCGGCCCGCAGCTTCGATGCCTCGATGTAGGCCCGGTGTCCGGGCTGCTGCACCCTGGCCCGCTCCGGGTCGTCCGGCCGGCTCCAGCCGTGCTCGTCGTTGAAGGTGTCGCGCAACGGGTCGAACGTCTGCCGCCAGCCGGGCGGCGCGATGTTGAGGCTCCGGCCCGTGTCCAGGTCGCAGCGTGCCGCGCAGATGTGCACGTGCACGCCGCCGCCGCGCTCGCGGTGCTCGACCGCCGTCCAGGCGTAGCGGTCGGGCTCGAGTCCGGCTCACGCCGTTTTCTCGAACTCGTCGAGCACGGCCTCGATCTGCTCGCCGGTCGGGCGGTCGTCCGGCGACCACGCGATCACGCCGGAGGTGTACTTGTGCTCGAACTCCAGTGAGTCGGCGATGGCGGCGACCACGTCGGGATCGCCGCGGAGGACCGCGACGCCCTCGCTCGGCTGGCCGGCCGCGTCGCGTTCGCCGAGCAGGTAGTCGGCCGCGGCGCGGGCCGAGCCGGTCCCGCGGGCGATGAACTTAACGTGCACCGGCGTCCTCGCTTCGGAGGCGGGCCAGCTCCGCGATCGCTCGGTCGATGGCGACCAGGTGGGCGATGATTTCGACGGCCTCGGCTCTCTCGGCGTAGGTGTTCGCCCAGCGCGCGAGCTGGTTCAGGTTGTTGCCGATGCGGGCGACCTGCACGGTGCGCTCGCGCTCGACGGCGATGGCCGGCGCCGTCCACGTCCGCGTCCGGGCCATGGCCTGCCGTAGCAGGTCGGACAGCGGCACGCCGGCTGCCCTAGCCTTGGCCAGCCAGTCGGCGCGCTCGGCGGGCGACACGCGGGCGGCGGCGAACACGGTGCGGCGCTCAGCCATCGGCGCGCACCGGCACGGGGGAACGGGGGCAGGCCCCCGCCCGCTGGCCGGCAGGGCGGCGGGAAGCCGGGGGTTCGAAGGGGGCGCGCAGCGCCCCCTCGCCAGCCCGATGTACAACATCGGGTAGGCTGGTCGTCCGTCGCTCTTCGACACCGTCGTTTCTTCGTGCTGCCGGTCGTGTGGACCGCGGATCGTCCCGGCTACGCGGCGGGCCGATCTGAGCCGGCGCGGGGACGGCTGGCGATGAAGTCGAGCACTTCCTGCTCGACCCAGCGGACCGCCCGGCTGCCGATCCGGATCGGTTTCGGGAACCGGGACTCGGCCATCAGCGCGTAGACGGCCGAGCGGGACAGCGCGGTCGCCGCCGTCACGTCGCGCAGGGTCAGGAGTCTGGGCATGGCGGCCCCAGCGCTCGGGTGTTCAGGGGTGGCGTGTCGGTTCGTCGTCATCTGATGCGCTCCTTGATGGGTGGACTGCCGCGATCCGTTCTGCGAACAGCGTAGAATCGGAGCGTATCAATACGACGTAACTAATTGTAACTAAAGACGTTATGACAAGTCCTGACCCTTCTCGCCCCGTTCCGACCAGCCGGGGGCAGCCTGGACACCGAGAGAGCTGTTCTGTCCTCGCCGATCCGGTGCGCTACGGGCTAAGCGGCAGGGTTTCTTCATAGCGACAGGTCGATCCGGTCCGTTGCGCCTCGGACAAGTGATGAGCAGTGCGGTCCATCGCGGGCGACGAGCGTCGCGTGCCGCCCGCAACTGCCACTACCGCGTGCGGCACCCGTGCAAGTGTCGCTCCACCAGGCGATTCATCATCACTAGGGGCACCGACCCGCACGATGTACACTTCCGCGCGGTCATGATGAAACAGCCTGTGAGCCTTGACGAAACGCTCGCATCCCTGCAAGCCGACAGAGAGGCTCGGCGTTTTGACGGGACGGAGTTCGAGGACGCGGTGCTTCGGCATGCGCGGGACGTTCCAGCTTGGGAGATTTCCGAGTGCTGGCGCTATCTGGAGTGGCCCGACCGGACATCGGTCGGCGTGCCTCTGCCGTCTCACGATGCCGGCATCGACCTTGTCGCCGTCAAGCGTGATGGCTCCCGCGTGGCGATCCAGTGCAAGGCGCGGAGCGGTGACGGGTCGGTGACGCCGACGCAGGTGCAGAAGCTCGGCGGCGCTGCGCCGTCGTCGGTGTTCTCGGAACGTTGGATGGTGGCCGAGGCTCGCCGGAGTGCGGCGGCGGATGATGCTGCGGCCCTCGCCGAGGTGACATTCATCGACTTCGAGGCGGCGCTGGCCGAGGCGCGGGACAGCGTACGGGAACGGGAGCGCTCGGCGACCGAACCCGACCCGCGTACTGCCATGCAGCAGGATGCCGTCGCGGAGTGCGTGAAGGCGCTTCGCGCCGGATTGCCGGAACATCGGGACCGCTGGTGCGGCCAAGACCCGGCGGATTGGATGCCGCGCAACGCGGCGCGTGCGACGCTCGTACTACCGTGCGGAACCGGCAAGACCCGGGTGTCGATGCGGATCATGTCGGAGTTGTCGGAACCCGGCGACATCGGCGTAGTACTGGTGCCGAGCATCGCGCTAATAACACAGGTGCGGCGCGAGTACCTCTCGCACATCGGCCGTCCGGTGCGGACGCTGGCCGTCTGCAGCGACACGACGGCCGGGCATGTGGATGTCGAGCGGGATCCGGATCTCGCGGCGGATCCGACGAGGGACACCGGGCAGGTCCGTGCAGCCGATGTCGGTTGCCGGGTGGCGCAGAACGCCCAGGTGGTCGCCGACTGGCTCCGGGCAAGGGCGGACTCGACCGATCTGCGCATCATCTTCTCGACCTACCAGTCGGCGCATCACACGGCGGACGCGCTGATGGCTGAGCGCCGGTTCGCACAGGTACTGATTCTCGACGAGGCGCACCGGACGGCCCAGCTACGGCCGGCGAAGAGCCAGCGGCAGGCCGAGCGGCTGCGGGTGTTCACGCTGTGCCACGAGCAGGAAGCGTTTCCGGCTCGCTACCGGCTGTACCAGACGGCCACACCCCGGGTCTACGACGCAAGCAACGCGAGGGTCGCCCGCATCGACCGCACGAAGTGGATCATCGCGAGCATGTCGGACGAGTCGATCTTCGGCCCTGTTGCCTACCGGCTGGCGTATAAGGATGCGGTCGAGAAGGAGTTTCTGTCCGACTACCGGATCATCGCGATCGGGGTGGATGACCGAGCCTGGGCGGCGGCGAACCGCATCGTCCAGCTGTTCGAGCAGTCGAAGGAGACGCGTGGGCTGACCACTCGCGAGGCGCTCTCGTGGCTGGTGTACGGGGTGGCGCTTGCGGGCGGGTCGGTCGGGGACGATGGCAGCGTGCGCGTGAGCCGGTCGCTCGCGTTCCTGAACAAGGTTAAGCGTTCGGACCAGATGGTCAAGTGGCTCGACAGCCAAGAGGGCCGCTCGGAGATCGAGCGGTACTTCACCGATGGCGGTGCCGCAGGGACTGGGCGGCGGTACGCGGTGGAGCATCTCGACGCAGGGCATCCGGTACGCGAACGGCGGCGGGCGCTGCGTGACCTCGCGGCAGCGGATGCCGAGAGGCCGCGCGGGATCGCGAACGTAGGGATCTTCGGAGAAGGGACGGACAGTCCGAGTCTCGACGCGGTGGCACTGCTGGCCCCGCGCCGCAGCCCGACCGACGTGATCCAGATCGTCGGCCGCTGCATGCGCCGGGCTCCCGGCAAGCGCTACGGGTATGTGATCGTGCCGGTTCCGCTGCCGCGGGGCCTCGACGCGGAGACGAGCCTGTCGATGGACACGCTCGGCGAAGAGTGGAGGGTGCTCGGCGAGGTCTTGCGGGCGCTGCGGGCGCACGATGGGCGGATCGAGGACGAGATCTCGGAGCTGTTGCAGATCTACATCCCGCCGGAGGCCGAAGAACCAATTAGGCAGCCTCTGGTCGTCCGGGACGGCGCTGTAACGCGCATGGGCGTGTGGACCGGACCTCGGGGCCACGCCGAAGACGCCGTAGCGCGGGCGGAAGTGCCGGCATGGCGTGATGCCTCGGCCCCCGGCGCGGCCCCAGTCACCGAGTATCTGAGGGAGGAGGAGGGCTACGAATGGCGGCAGGAGCCGGCGCGAGCCGGCGAGCCTGAGCGCTTCACCGACGGCGCGCCTGATGATGACGAACGGATCCTGGAGGAGTCGCCCGCCGTGCTGGTCGTCCAGCGTGGACGCGGCGGAGTCCGTTGCACCGTGCAGGCGGCAGCGCGATCGGTGGAGCGGAACGGCGGCGTGGATGTGGCGAAGACCGTAGAGCAGGCGCGCGAGCGGGCCGAGTCATTCCACCCGCTGCCGAGACGGCCCCGGCGGCGCACCGCTCGGCGCGTTCCCGACAAGGGCGGGCGTCCGGCTGGAGTGTCGCCGACGCAGCGGCTCCTGGAGCAGATCCGGCAGGATGGCGTAGGCCGCGACCTGCGCGTCGAAGTAATGGAGAAGTCCGGGCTGCGCGGGAACGATGTCCGGGACTTCAATCTGCTGATGGAGCCGGTCCGGCGCGCAGCAGCGCACTTGAGCCGCGAAGGACTGGAGGGGCGGCTGCGGTCGGTGCTCGGCATGGAGCACTTGCAGGACACGGACACCCATGCGGATGCATGCACGGTGAGCGTGCTGCTGCTCATGAACGCGGCACTCCTGCACGCGCGGCTGGAGGAGGCGAAGGGGCAGGCGGCGGATCTGGCCCGTGTTGGCTTGCTTCACGACGCGGCGACGGGCAGCGAACCGGTGACGGTGCTGCGCGACGCGTGGACTTCCGTGCTCCGGTACGACTACGAACCGGTGTTCCGGCCGGCCCTGAACGTACTGGAGGCGCTGGCGGCGACGGACGCGCTGGGGGGCGTCAATCAGGCCGTGCGTGCGGTCGCTGCATGGGCGAAGGAGAACGCCGAGGTCTACGTGTCCATGGGGATGGAGTACGCCGGCGAGCTGTTCAGCCGGGTCCTCGGGAACCAAGCGTCCGACGGCGCGTTCTTCACGCGGCAACCGGCGGCGCGGCTGCTGGCCGAGTTGGCGCTCGGCGCGACCGGAGAGACCGAGTGGACGAAACGGAGGACGTGGAAGCGGCTAAAGATGGCCGACCTGGCCTGCGGGAGCGGCACGCTGCTCAACGCGTACCTGGAGGCGGTCAAGGACCGGATCCGCAAGGCCGGCGGCGACGAGCGGACGGCGGCCGAGTTCCACAGGTACGCCGTCGAGCGGCTCGTGACTGGTCTGGACATCAACCCCGTGTCCTTGCAGATGGCGGCGGGGCGGATGACGCTCGCCAACCCCTCGGTCGACTACCGCAAGATGGCTCTTCGTGCGATGCCCTACGGTTCCGTCGATGGCGAGGCGGTGCGGCTCGGGTCGCTGGAGTTGCTGACGGACGAGGATGTGGTGGGGCCGGCGGCGGCGCGTGCAGCCGACGACGGCGGTAGCGGGCAGGACGGGCTCTTCGACTCGTCAGCCGTGGACCCCGAAGTCGTGCAGGATGTCGAGGACCGCCGGCTCGTGATGATGAACCCCCCTTTCACCGCGAACGACAAGAAGGGCCGGAAGTTCACTCCGGAAGTCACCAAGGCCCTGCAACGGCGGGAGCTTCAGATCCGCGACCGGCTGGCCGCCAGCGACGAAGAGGCGGCCGGCGTCATTGACGCGAACAGTATCAGGACCATGTTCACGCCGCTGGCCGAGAAGGTCCTGGCCAAGGATGGCGGCGTGTTGGCGAAGATTATGCCCGTGACCGCCTGCACAGGAGCATCGGGACTTCGCGAGCGTCGGTTTCTCGCCTCACGGTTCCACCTCGACACGATCGTGTGCAGCCACGACCCGCGGGAGCCGAATCTATCAACGCACACGTCGATCAATGAGTGCTTGTTGATCGCGAGGCGCCGGGAGCGGGGCGTTTCCAGAGCTTCCACGCTGTTCGTGAACCTGCGCCGGTTCCCAAGGACGGTCGAAGCCGTGCAGGATGTCGTGGCGGCAGTGCAGAATCGGCGGGTGGACGAGATCGGCAGCGTCTGCGAGTGGCCGGAGGATCTCGTGCGAGCCGGCGACTGGTCGCCCGTCCAGTGGTTCGATCCGAACTTGGCGCACGCTGTGCGAACGGTACGAGAATCGCCCGGAATGGTCCCGGTACGTGAGGTCTTCGAGCTCGGTCCACCGGGGCGATCCGTCCGCGACGAATTCGAGCGCGCGCCCGACGCCGTAACTGGACCTGAGAGTATCCCCGTATTCGATTCGGTCTCCGGTCATCTCCGTTCATCCTTGGCTGGCGAGCCGGATGCCTTCTGGCGGGTTCGTCCTGATTCGCGGCGGCGCCGGCGGGCGAAACCTGGTTTGGTGGAATCGCATCTTCGGCGCGCCGGCTGGGTGCTATTCGCGCTACGCGCCCGTACAAACAACGCTGCCGTCGTAGCCCTATCAGCCCGTGGCGAAAGTCAGGGGATCCGCACTCGACCGGCTCGATCGAGTTCCGTACACTGGACGGCATGGCGATGGGCAAGAAACCGGCGGCTCGACAGCCGTCGCCGATGTGGGTGACCACGGCGGACCTTCCGACGAACGCCGGGCATCCCTTCTTCGAGCGTCTGAACCGGGTCCTGGAGGAGGCAGGCTTCGACGCCTTCGTCGAGGGACTGTGCGGGGCGTTCTACGCTGCGCGGATGGGCCGGCCGAGTCTACGGCCGGGCCGGTATTTCCGTCTGCTGTTCATCGGCTATTTCGAAGGGTTGTCCTCCGAGCGGGGGATCGCGTGGCGGGTGGCCGATTCGCTGAGTCTGCGGTCGTTTCTGGACCTGGACGTGACCGAGGCGGCACCGGACCACTCGACGTTGTCGCGCACGCGGCGGCTGATCGACGTGGAGACGCACGTGGCGGTTTTCACGTGGGTGTTGGAGCGGCTCTCCGCTGCAGGCCTGTTGCGGGGGAAGACGGTCGGCATCGATGCGACGACGCTGGAAGCGAACGCGGCGATGCGGAGCATCGAGCGTCGGGACACGGGCGAATCCTACGAGGCGTTCATTCGGCGGTTGGCGGAAGCGTCGGGGGTGGAGACACCGACACAGGCGGATCTGGCTCGGTTCGACCGGTCGCGGAAGAACAAGAAGACGTCGAACAAGGAGTGGAAATCGCCGCAGGACCCGGACGCGAAGGTCGCGAAGATGAAGGACGGCCGGACGCACTTGGCTCACAAGGCCGAGCACGGGGTCGACATGGACACGGGGGCCATCGTGTCGGTGACGGTGCAGGATGCATCCGACGGCGATACGGCCACGCTGCCGGAGACGCTGATCACGGCGGCCGAGCAGGTGGAGTTGGTGGCGCCGGACGGTCCGGGGGTCGAAGAGGTGGTCGCCGACAAGGGGTACCACAGCGACGCGACGCTGGTGGCCCTCGGCGAGGTGGGGGTTCGGAGTCACGTATCGGAGCCGGAGCGCGGCCGGCGCTGCTGGCAGGACAAGAGGACGGGAGAGACGCCGCCGGAGAAGCGCGCTGCGCAGAAGGCGCTGTATGCGAACCGCCGGCGTGTGGGCGGGCGGCGGGGTCGTCGCCTGCAACGCTGCCGGGGCGAGGTGGTGGAGCGTTCTTTCGCACACATGTATGAGACAGGGGGAATGCGTCGGGTGTGGGTGCGCGGTCACGAGAATGTCCGCAAGCGGGTGCTGATCCAGGCGGCCGCCTGCAACATCGGGCTGCTCCTGCGCCACCAGACCGGCATCGGTACGCCCCGGAGCCTGCAGGGGCGGGCTCTTTCGGCGATTTGCCGCCTGATCGACCGTCTGATCGACCGCTGGGGGCGTCTGACGCGCGCCTGGGGGTTCAAATGGACACCGACGGCCCTCGTCGGCTCAATTGCTCATCGCCAAGCTGCCTGAACAGCAGGGCTCAGCGATCAGACTTCTTCCACGGGCTGCTATGCCATCACGAAAAGAGCCTCGGAAACGGATTCGTTCCCATCGTGACGCCCACAGTGCGGCAAGCCCGGTCTCTGTGCGTTCTCTGGAATAGCACGCCGACACTACTGCAGTTGCTGAACCTTCGCACGAGGATGTTGATGTACCCGAACTGGTCCATCGCACAGCTGGGCACGGTCGGGGTACCCGAGTCACTTCGCGCGCCGGAAGTGTCGTCGGGCTTGGCCGACGTCTATGATCGCCTCTCTCGCGAGCCGTTGCGGCCGTGGGCACATGCGGACGCCGACCCTGCGCGGCGCCAAATCGACGACGCAGTCGCGGACGTGTACGGGCTCTCAGCGGCTGTGGTTGCAGGCTGGCGTGAACGTCTGGCTGAGGAGCCAACCGTTGCTAACCGTAGTCCGCTGTAGATCAAGAGGACGGGACCGGACAACCCGGGATGAAGACACGACTCACACCGCACTACATCACGCTGGTGTACGAAGCCTGCCTCAAGTCGTTCTGGAGACGCAAAGCTCTGGCCCGATTCCTACGACAATGTCGTGTATCGGAGAGGTTTCTCCAGAGCTGGGCGCCCGGCGAGTCGAAGCGAGAGGTCCTTGATCGACTGTTTCTTGAGCTTCCGAAGAGCGAACATGGGCGAGCAGCCTTGGTGAGGATGGCCGGCTTTCTGATGGAGCAAGAGTCCTTTCCTGATCTCCAGAACTGGGAAGATTCGGAGACGAAGCTCAAGGAAGCCCACGACGCCGTCTCGCAACTTCGGCGCTATCACTCGAAGCAGCAGGAGGAGATTCAATCGGAGCAGGACAAGATCCAGGCGCGGAAGGGGTTCGCCGAGCGACAGCGTCAGGCAAACCAATCCCAGCAGACACTGCGCAACCTTAATGACAGTCTAAACGATCTTGCGCGGTCACTCGGCGAACAGAAGGCCGGTTACGACTTTCAGGGGTGGTTCTACCAGTTGCTGGATTTCTCGGAGATACCGAACCGAAAACCGTACGTCCACAGGGGCCGACAGATCGACGGATCGTTGACGGTATCGGGGACAACCTACCTCGTGGAGCTGAAGTTCACGACGGGACCGGCTGACGCAACCGACATCGATACGTTCTACAAAAAGATCACAACCAAGGCCGACAACACGATGGGGGTGATGGTCTCGATCTCGGGCTATTCATCGGTCGCTAAGCAGGAAGCCTCCGGCGAGCGTACACCGATGTTGTTGCTGGACCACAACCACTTGTACATGGTTCTCGGAGGCGTTATGGGACTTGGCGACCTCATCAACCGGGTCCGTCGACATGCGTCCCAGACGGGAGAGGCGTATCTGGCGGTCGAGGATTTCGGTGGCTGACGACGCGACGGGATGGCCAGCGTCTGCGGACCGACCGCGGATCGCATTCGGGGGGCACGGACGCCGGCGCACAGGACGCGGAATAGCGGCGCATCGCTCAGACGATTAGACCAGTGCGGTCCGCAGCCGGCTTGGATGCCGTCGTAGGTTCCTGACTAAAATGAGGGGTACGATGGGGCATTCGTGGGCGGAGAACCGGCGCCAAGTGCCGTTATATCAGCTACTTACGAGCGTCAAGGCGCTAACGCTGCCAGAACAAGACTAGTGTCCGTAGAAGGCCGAGGCACTCCGTAGAACGCCGCAAGATGCCAGTATTACTGGGGTGATCGCGGGATCTGTCTTCCGCGGACTGCCGTCCCCGTGCACCCGGATGGTACATTTACCGACACCTCTAGACCACGGAGTAGAACTCATGCCTGTCTATCTCAGAACACTCGCCTCGGTGCTCGTGATTCTCGGTGTGGCGGCCGCCGCTGGCGCCCAGGGTCGCGACATTCTGCCGCCGGTACCGACGCCGACAGACCTCAAGCCGGGCAGCATCACCTGCGACGAGTGCCCGTATCCGGCCGCGAGCAAGTATCTCGACATCGATGTCTACAGCCAGGACGTGCGCATCTCCTATATGGACATCGCGCCGACCAGCACGGCCAACGGCCACGTCGTCCTGCTGATGCACGGCAACAACTTCGGCGGCTTCTACTTCGGTGACATCATCGACGGGCTGACCGACGCCGGATTTCGCGTCATCGTCCCGGACCAAGTCGGGTACGGCAAGTCGTCGAAGCCGATCGCGCCCTACAACTTCAACACGCAGGCGCGCAACACGCAGCTCATCCTCGAGCACGAGGGGCTCGAGAAGGTCATGGCGGTCGGCCACTCGATGGGCGGCATGCTCGCCACGCGGTTCACCACGCAGTATCCGGACTCGGTCGAGCGGCTGGTCATCTACAACCCCATCGGCCTCTCCGACAACCGGTTCAATCGCCCGATGACACCGGTCGATCAGATCTACGAGCGGATCCTCCAGACCGATTACCAGAGCACCCGCCGGAGCCTCAGCCGGTACGTCGGGCACGACCCGTCGGCCTGGAACGACAAGTTCGAGCTCTACACCCGCATCCGCTCGTCGTGGACCCTCAGCTCCGACTTTCCGCGCCTCGCCATGGTGCAGGCGATCATCAGCCAGATGCTCTACCAGGACCCGGTCGTCTACGACTGGCCGCATATCCACGTGCCGACGCTCGCCTTCGGGGGCGCGGAGGATCTGCTGCTCGGTCCGGCGCAGGTCTTCCAGGAGCGAATGCAGGTGTTGGCCGACACCGTCCCGAATGGAAACGGTCGCACGCTGCTCTTCCCCGGGCTGGGTCATGTGCCGCACTTGGAGCGGCCGGACATCATCGTGCCCGCGCTCGTCGAATACCTCATGGAAGGCGTTGAGTAGCGCTGTTCCGGAACGGACCGCTGCAAGACCATCGAATCCGAATCCACCTGAGCGCCGTAGATCGTACGGCGCACTTGAGCACGTGGGCGTGATGGGCGGGCGGTCGAGCGCCGCCCGGCGCGCGGTGTCGGGTCTATTCCGTGGTGACCTCGCGGGCCGTGCGGGGGATAATGTGAGTCGACGAGGCTGGACAGATAGCCACCGAACGGGGGACGCCATGGAGAGATGGATGCGCAAGGTCGGAGTGGTCGCGGTGACGGGGGCGGTCTGCATCGCGCTGGCGCCCGCGCCCGCCGCGGCCCAGGAGCCCGGCGACGGCTGGACGGTGCCGCGCACGGCACACGGTCAGCCCAATCTGCAGGGCGTCTGGGCCAACAACAGCGTGACGCCGCTCGAGCGGCCGGATGCGTGGGCCGACAAGGCGACGTTGACCGACGAGGAGCTGGTCCAGTTGCGGGCGGCTGCCGCCGACGTCACCGCGAGCGGCCTGGACGCCCAGTTCGGCGACCAGCTGGTGCTGGCCGCGATCGCCGGAGTGAGCGATGCGGATTCGTACGACACCACGGGCAACTACAACCAGTTCTGGCTGGCCGACCGCGACTTCGACCACAACCGGACGTCGCTGATCGTCGATCCGCCCGACGGCAAGGTGCCGGGGCGGACGGCCGCCGCCGTGGGCGCCGGCCGCGGACTGCCGCCGCCGATCATTGCTCCGAAGGCCGATTCCTGGGCGGATCGTCCGCTGAGCGAGCGCTGCCTCACCTTCGGCGTGCCGAACCTGCTGGCCGGCTACAACAGCTACTACCAGATCCTCCAGACGCGCGACCACGTCGTGATCTTCATGGAGATGATCCATGACGCGCGCATCGTGCCGCTCGACGGCCCGCCGCACGTGAGCGACGACATCCGCCAGCTGCACGGCGACTCACGCGGCCGCTGGGACGGTGACACGCTCATCGTCGAGACGACGAACTAGTGTTCGGAAGAAAACCTGCAAATCATTGATTCCACGGGGGGTTCCGCTGATTTAGAGTGGCGAAGATCGTCCAGATTTCGTATTCTTGCGGGTGGTCTCCCCAGGATCGACCCATTTCGGGGCTATCTTCGCGACGTTGACATCATGAGAGAAGTTCACAGGTCGCAGTTCCAGCTCGGTCAGGTGGCTATCGAGGAGATCTGGATCAACCCGAAGTCGCGTGACGACATCCCGGCGGTGTTGAAGGGGCTTCAGCACATCTGGTGTGATGAGGAGTTGCGCGAGCGGCTGTTTGCGCTGCTGGACGAACATATTCTTTCGGAGGCCGACCGCACGGTCGGGCGTCCGGGGATGGACCTGTGGCAGATTCTGGTGCTTGGGGTTTTGAAGCAGGGGCTGGGTTGCGACTTCGACCGTCTTCATGAATTGACGAACCACCACGATACGCTACGCGCGTTCCTGGGCCACAGCGACTTCGGTGACAAGACGCATTACGAGTACCAGACGGTGGTCGACAACGTGTCGCTGTTGACGCCGGAGCTGTTGTCGGCGGTGGGGCGCCTGGTGGTGGAGAGTGGGCACAAGGTAGCAAAAAAAAAGCCTGGCGAGCCATTGCGCGGGCGGTGCGATTCGTTTGTGGTCGAAACCGACGTGCATTATCCGACCGACGTCAACCTGTTGTGGGACGCGGTGCGGTGCCTGTTGCGGGAGACGGGGCGGGCGGCTGAGAAACAGGCGGTGGGCGGCTGGCGTCAGTGGCGGTATCTGTGCCGTGAGGTCAAGAAACTGTTCAACAAGGTGCGCTCGACGCGGCGGGCGCAGCGGCATCCGGAGCGGGTGGAGGCGTATGTGGAGCGCTGCCGGGTGCTGGTTGAGCGAGCAGAGGCAACGCTCGACGCGTTGCGGAACCAGGGCGTGGCGGAATTCACCTGTCGCTCCATCGCAGGCTTTGCCGCTCATGCGCGGCGGCAGATTGACCAGGTGGAGCGGCGTCTTCTGCGTGGTGAGACGATTCCTCACGAGGAGAAGGTCTTTTCGATCTTCGAGGGACACACGCGCTGGATTTCCAAAGGCAAGGCGGGCACGCCGGTTGAACTCGGAGTTCCTGTCGCCCTTATCGAAGACCAGTATGGATTCATCCTTTACCACGAGGTCCTGTGGGAGGGCGAAGATGTGGACGTGGTGGTGCCGATGGTGAAGCAAGTGCAGGTACTGTATCCGGAGTTGCGGGCGTGCAGCTTCGATCGGGGCTTTCACAGTCCCGCCAACCGGGTCCACCTTGATGCGCTACTCGACGTCAACGCGTTGCCGGGCAAGGGTTATCTTTCGAAGGCCAACCGCGAGCGGGAGGCGGAGGAGTCGTTTGTGGCCGCGCGGCGAGCGCATCCGGCGATTGAGTCTGCCATCAATGGATTGGAGCATCGGGGACTCGACCGCGTTCGCAGCCATGGTGCGGAGGGCTTCGCCCGTACGGTTGCCTTGTCAGTGCTGGCGGCCAACCTGCACCGCATCGGATTGATGCTGCAGAAGCGGGAGCGCAAACGACGACGACGCGTGGCCTGACCAACCGGCCTTCGGAATCAGACCGGATTCCGAGCCGTCGAGAGACGGCACGGGTCTACTGTCCTTTGAAACAGGACATCCGGCGACATACTGTCCTTCGCTTGCCCACAGCCCGTCAGGCGCCTTCGTCGCGACCGGATTTGCGCCAACATCACGCCCAGAATGCCACAAATTGGCACAGATCTCCGCCCGAAACGGGGGTTTTCTGGCTGACACGAACTACTCCGCGCTGGGGTCGTTCTGGAGCTCTGGCGAAGGACTGCGGGTGACCGAACGCTTCACGCGCGTGAGCGCCGACACGCTCCACTACGAGATCACGTTCGACGACGACGCGACCTGGACACAGCCCTGGACCGTCCTGATTCCGCTGCGGCAGAGCCCGGACCTGCTGTTCGAGTACGCCTGCCACGAAGGCAACCTGGGCATGGAGGGCATCCTCTCCGGGTATCGCGCCGAGGAACGGGCTGCCGGGGACGGATCCCGGTAGCGCCGCCGCGGCGTCGCGTGCTGCAGGAGCCTGCGCCGTCTACGGCGCAGGCTCCTGGCCGGCTCCCTCCGCCAGATACCGGCGGCCCGTCAGCACCATGGCGCCCAGCCCCAGCCACGTGGCCGCGAGCCAGCACAGCCCCCCGAGCCAGGGCACCGCGAACAGCAGGTAGAGCACCAGGACGCCAATGGCCATCGCCGCGTAGGGCGAGGCGTCGGGGCGGCCCGCGTTCGCGAGCAGCCGCTCCCCGGCCCAGGCCGCGGTGGGGAGCTTGGCCAGGTACAGCGCCACGCCGAACAGCAGCGTGAAGATGATGCCGATCGGCACGCCGACCACGGTCAGCATCACGATCACCGCGGCAATGGGGACAATCAGGAACGCGCCGAATCCGAGCAGCGCGCCGAGGGTGGTCTCCCCCGCGATCGCCGACACCAGCTGCTGCACGACGCGCGGGAACAGCGCGACGGCCAGCAGGCCGACGAGCAGGGCCGACCCGAACTGCCAACCCCAGAACCAGCTCCGGAAGACGCGGCCCACCCAACTGCGGTCCGAGTCCTCGTCGTGGACCGGCTCCCGATGGCGCACCGCCCCTCCCACCCGCGCGGCCTCTTCCGCGCTCAGGGGCGTGCGCGTCCGATAGTCGAGGTCGCCGTCGATGCGCGCGCCGGGCGCGAGCTCCAGCCGGTCCGCCACGACCCTGGCATCGCCGCGCACCGTGCCGCGGACGATGATCTCCCCGGCCGCCACGCGCAGGTCCTGCTCCACCGTCCCTTCGACCTCGACGATGCTGCCGGCCGCCATCAGGCGGCCCTTGACGACGGCGCCTTCGAGGAGCTGCAGCCGGTTCCCCGCCGCGACCAGATCACCGTCGATCGTGGAGCTGACGGTCAGCCGATCACCGGCCACCCGGGTGGCGTCGCCCACCGGGCCGCGCAGGTCGATGGCCCTTCCGGCCGCGAACACGTCGCCGTCGACCTCGCCGTCCACGAGCACCCGCTGCCCCAGCGCCACCAGATCGCCGGCCAGCCGCCCGTCGACGCGGACCACCTCGGCCGCCGCGTAGAGGTCTCCCTCGCGGACCTCGCCGCTCGGAACGGTCACATCGAGGCCGGCCTCGGCTCCCTGCGCGCCGGCCGGCGCGGGCGTGCTCGCGACCCAGCCCCCCAGCAGCAATCCGATCGACATCGCACGAACCATGTGTCTTCCTCCCCTATCCTGCATGGTGCCGTCCTCGCACCGGAGTCCGCAACCGGATTGCGATGAGCGGTCGCGCAACGCGTGTCGGCGGTCTGGATCCGCCGCCAGGCGGCTGCCCTCACCACGGGAATATCTCGCGCAGCCGGCGGGCCCGCCGGCGGGACAGCGGCACCGTGCCCGCGCCGGGACACACGATCGTGTAGGTGCCGGCATCGGCCGGCCGAATCTCCGCGATCCGTCCGAGGTTGACCAGGCGGCTCCGGTGTGCGCGAAAGAACCGCCCCGCGAGCTGCCGCTCCAGTTCGGACAGGGTGCGGTCGACGAGGAACCGGCCCCCCGCGGTCCGCGCAAAGACCAGCGCGTCGTCCGCCTCGAACCAGACGATCTCGTCCGGGTCGAGCAGGCGAATCCCCGAGCCGCTGCGCACGCTGAGTCGGTCCGGGCGGGGCGCCGCTCCCGCCGGCCGCTCGCCGGCCGACCGCCGCAGCGCGTCGAGCTCGCCGAGGATGCGCCGGGCCGAGCCGGCGCCGTCGATCCGCTCGCGCGCACGGTCGAGGGCCAGGGCGAACCGCTCGCGCCCGACGGGTTTCAGCAGGTAGTCGATCGACCGCACCTCGAACGCCGGCACCGCGTAGCGGTCGTAGGCGGTCACGAATATGACGTGCGGGACGTGCCCGACCCGCTGCAGGACGTCGAAGCCGGTGCCCTCGGGCATCTGCACGTCGAGAAAGCACAGATCGGGCCTGGTCTCGTCGATCAGCCTGACCGCCGCCTCGGCATCCGCGGCCTCGCCCGCCAGCTCGAAGTCGGAGTGCGCGTCCAGCAACCGCTTCACCCGATCGCGGGCCGGCTTCTCGTCGTCGACGACGACGCAGCGACGCCTCATCGTGCACGCTCCGCGGACCCGGGGCGCGCAGGGACGGCGGGCAGCGTGAGCCGCGCGCGGGCGCCCGCACCGCCCGGTCCGGCGGCGAGCCCGAGGGCGGCGCGCGGGCCGTAGCACGTGCGGAGCCGGCGGGCGATGTTGCCCAGCCCGTGGCCGTCCCGGATCAGGCTCTCGCCGTCGCGGGCGAGGCCTACCCCGTCGTCGACCACGTCGATGCGCAGCACCCCTCGCGCGAGGGCGGCGGAGATGTCGATGCGTCCTCCGCGCGCCCGCGGAGCCAGCCCGTGCCCCACCGCATTCTCCACCAGGGGTTGGAGCACCAGGCCGGGCACCCGCACCGCCAGCGAATCCGGCTCGACCTCCCAGGCGACCCGCAGGCGGTCGCCGAAACGGGCGTGCTCGATTCGCAGATAGCCCCGCGTGAAGCCGATCTCGTCGCGCAGGGGAACGGGCGCGGCATCGGCGGCGTCGAACGCGTAGCGGAACAGGTCGGCGAACGTCTCCAGCAGCTCCTCCGCCTTGCGCGCGTCGGCCTCGAGCAGCGAGCTGATGGTGTTGAGCGTGTTGAAGAAGAAATGCGGGTTGATGCGCGCCTGCAGCGCGGCCAGCTCGGCGCGTGCCGCCTCCTCGCGCAGCCGCGCCTCGACCAGCCGGACCTCCCGCATCTCGCGCAGGGCGTCCTGCAGCCGCAGCCGCATCTCCTCGTAGCCGAGCACGACGCCCCCGACGACCAGGGCGAAGACGCTGTTGAGGACGATGACGGCTACCGCGAGCCGCGGCTCGCGGAACACGAACAGCGGATAGACGCCGAGCACCGCGAGGCTGCCGAAGACCGCGCCCGACAGCAGGGCGAGGACGAGCAGCGGGAAACGGAGCAGGCCCGAGCGGCCCCGCAGGCGCGGAAAGAGCGAGACCGAGCAGACCATCGCGGTCAGGCCCACGACGTTGGCGAAGAGCACCGAGATGACGAGGGTGGGGCGCTCGACGCCGTCGCCCTGGAACACGCTCACGCCGAAGCCGGCGGCGAGGCCCGCCAGGCTGCTGGCCGCGATCCACAGTCCGGCGTGGCGGCCGAGACGCCCGGCCGTCCGCGAGGGGCTCACCGCACCCTCGCGAGAACGAGGGTGACGTCGTCGTGGGCATCCACGGGGCCGCTCCACCGCAGCACGGCGTCGAGCACGATCTCGATGACGGCAGCGAGCGGGCGTCCGCGGTTGGCGCGCAGCAGCTCGGCGAGCCTCGCCGCCCCGAACTCCTCGCCGTCGGGCGCCGGCGCCTCGGTGATCCCGTCGGTGAACAGCGCCAGCAGGTCGCCCGGGGCCAGCGTTCGGGCGCCCGTCGCATAGGTCGCGCCCTCGAACAACCCGATGGGCACGCCGCCTTCCTCGCAACGCGCCGTGTCCTGTTCGCGGACGAGGATTGCCGGCAGGTGCCCGGCGTTGGTGTAGGCCAGGCGACGGGTCTCGCGGTCGAAGGTCGCGAGGAACGCCGTCGCGTAGCGCGCGGCGGAGGACGAGCCGAACAGCGCCTCGTTCAGATCCCCCGCGAGCGCACCCGGAGTCTCCGCGGTGGAAAAGCGGCTGCGCACCGAGGCCTGCAGGCTGGCCATGAGGAGAGCGGCGGAGACCCCCTTGCCGGACACGTCGGCGATGACCAGGCCCAGCCGGCCGTCCCGGTCCTGGAGGTAGTCGTAGTAGTCGCCGCCCACCGCGATGGCCGGCCGGCAGACGCCCGCCAGCTCCAGCGCGGCGACGGGCGGCGCCGCGCGCGGGAGCAGCTCGCGCTGGACCTCGCGGGCGACGCTCAGCTCGCGCTCGAGCGCATCACGCTCCCGGAGGACGCGGTACGACGCCTCGATCTGGCGGCGCATCCGGTCGTAAGTGCCCAGTGCGACGGCCACCCCGGCCGCGAGCACCGCGTTGAACGCGACGAGCAGCAACGCCGCCCGGGGCTGCGCCAGCACGTAGAGCGGATCGATGCGGATGACGAGGCCCGAGCCGAAGATCGTGCCAGACACCACGATGAGCGCGTCGAGCACCAGGCTCAGCGCGCCCGGCAGCCGGGCCAGCAGCGGGAACACGACGCGCGCAGAGATGTACGCGCTGTAGCCGACCACCACGGCGAACAGCACGCTCAGCCGCAGGACTGGCCTGAACTCGACGCCCGCCGCGAACGAGACGCCGCCCGCGAACACGACGCCGACCGCGAGCCAGACGGCGGTCCACCCCGCCAGAAAGTGCCAGCCCGGAGCGGCCACGATGTCCACCGCCCGGCGGGAGCCCCGGCCCGGCGTCTTGGGGGGAGGTGAAGTCACGCTCACGAGGTGGGCGCGGAACCAGACGCGCCGTAGCGCGTGGTGATCCGCGCCAAGGACCTGCCGCCGGCCGACGCCGTGGCGAACAGCCGCATCGCGACCATCGTAGAGTACCGCTCGTCACGTCGACAGGCCGAACCGGTCCCGGCCGCGAGAATCATGCCGCGGCACCGCGGGCTCGGACCGCGCTGGGGGCTAACGGCCCGGCGCCCGGTACTTGACCGTCTTCTTCACCGCGTGGTCGATCTCCTCGGGCGTCAGGAGGGGCGTCGTTCGAATGTTGAAGGCGCCGCTGGCCGTGGTGACCAGCGAGACGGTGGCGGCCGTCGTGTTGTCCGGCAGGTCGACGATCAGGTGCACGTCTCCCTCGCCGAAGCCGTAGTAGAACGCCTCGACGCTGCCCCCCAGCGACTTCATCAGCAGGTTCACCGCGGTGCGCCGCTTCGACCCGCCGTCCTTGAGCAACCCCTTGACCCCGGTATCCGTGAACGAAGCCTGAATGAGGTACTTCGGCAAACCCCACCTCCCTGAAGGCGAACCCCGACTCTACCCCTCTCCGGCGCCCGGCTGTCAAGCCCGTCCGGCGTCCGCGACGCGCGGTGGTACAATAGGCGTCTCTTGACCAGATTTGCAGCAGTGTCCGTCTGGACGTGGTGCGCCGTCCTCGCCACCCTGGCGATCCCGCACCCGGCCGCGGCTCAGGAACCGGCGCTTCCCGAGAGCTTCGACGAGCCGATTCCGGTCTACACGTCGTCGCTCGGAACCTTCACCCGCCCGATCTCCTCGACCAGCGCCAAGGCCCGGCAGTACTTCGATCAGGGCTTCCAGCTGATGTACGCGTTCGCCAAGGAGGATGCCGCCCGATCCTTCCGGGAGGCGCAGAAGCACGATCCGGACTGTGCGATCTGCTACTGGGGCGAAGCGTGGGCCTGGGGCTCGTATCTGAACGGGCCGATGCGCGTGGACGAGGCGCCCCGGGCGTACGCCGCCGTCCAGAAGGCGTTGCGGCTCGCGCCGGAGCATGCCAGCCCCAAGGAGCGGGACTTCATCAACGCGCTGGCGGTGCGCTACGTCGCGGACTTCGACCCGGACACGCGCGTGGAGCAGGATCGCGCGTACGCGGACGCGATGCGCCAGGTCGCCGCACGGTATCCCGATGACCTGGACGCCGCCACGCTGTACGCCGATGCACTCTTCCTGCTGGAGCCGCGCCGCGGGACGCGGGACCTCGACGATCCGGACGTCCAGCGGCTGCACCGCGTGCTCGAAGCGATCCTGGCGGTCGACATCCGTCACCCGGGCGCCTGTCACCTCTATGTCCACGCGACCGAGTCGACGGTCCGCCCGGAGAAGGCCGAACCCTGCACCGAGTATCTCGGCAACTCCATTCCGGGGGCGAGTCACATCAACCACATGCCGTCGCATACCTGGAACGAGATCGGCCGCTGGGGCGACTCGGTGCGCGCGAACCTCCAGGCTTGGCACTCCGATCAGAAGGCGGAGAGCGGGGAGGGACTGGCGATCTATCCTTCCCACAACCTCCACATGCTGCTGTTCGCCGCCTCGATGGACGGTCAGGGGGCCATCGCCATCCAGGCGGGCAGGGACTACGCGAAGCTGACCGGCGACACGCTGTACCACGTCCTCACGCTGCTGCGCTTCGGCCGCTTCGACGAGATCGCCGGCGTGACGGCGCGGCCCGAGAAGGAGGTCTCGGCCGGCCTGTGGGACTTCGCCCAGGGCTACGCCCGCCTGCGCCGGGGCGAGGCCGACTTCGCGGGCGCCCATCTCGCCCGCGTCCGGCGCCTCGCCGAGACCACGGACCAGCGCCTGCGCTTTCACCCGGGCCGGAGCATCCTCGACATCGCGGCCGGGATCCTGGACGGCGCGATCCGGCTCGACGCCGGCGACCGGGACGGCGCCATCGCGGCGTTCGAGCACGCCGTGGAGGTCGAGGACAGTCTGATGTACGACGAGCCCGAGCCGCTGCCGTTCGCGGCGCGGCACTGGCTGGGCGCGGCCCTGCTCGAAGCCGGCCGCCACGCGGACGCGGAGCGCGTCTACCGCGACGAGCTCGCGGACCATCCGCACAACGGCTGGTCGCTCTTCGGTCTGCAGGCCGCCCTCGCGGCGCAGGGCCGATCGTCGTCCGAGGTCGACGACGACCTCGCCGCCAGCTGGGCGCGGGCCGACACCTGGCTGCGCGCGTCGCGGTTCTGACCACCGGCTGCCGCGCGGGCGGCGCCTGAGCCCTGGAGGATGATCCAGCTCGACCACCTCAGCAAGCGCTACGGGCCCGACGCGGTCGTGCGCGATCTCACGCTCACGGTCCACGACGGCGAGTTGCTGATCGTGCTGGGCGGCTCGGGGTGCGGCAAGACGACGACGCTGAAGATGATCAACCGGCTCGTGGAGCCCACGTCGGGTACGGTTCGGCTCGGCGGCACCGATACCTCTACCATTCCGCCGCACGAGCTGAGGCGCCGGATCGGCTACGTGTTCCAGCAGGTGGGACTGTTCCCTCACATGACGGTCGCGGAGAACGTGGCCGTCACGCCGTCGCTCCTGGGCTGGAGCCCGGCACGCACGCGGGCCCGCATCGACGAGTTGCTCGCGCTCGTGGAGCTCGATCCGGCGCTGGTGCGCAACCGCTGCCCCGACGAGCTCTCCGGGGGACAGCAGCAACGGGTGGGCGTCGCCAGGGCCCTGGCGGCCGGGCCGGCGGTCATGCTGCTCGACGAGCCGTTCGGAGCGCTCGACCCGCTCACGCGCGAACGGCTGCAGGAATCGTTCCTGCGCATCCGCCGCGACACCGGACTGACCGCCGTGTTCGTCACGCACGACATGGCGGAAGCGCTGATGCTCGGCGACCGCATCGCGGTGATGCACGAGGGTCGGCTGGAGCAGATCGGCACACCACACGATCTCCTGACCCGGCCCGCCTCCCCGTACGTGCGCGAGCTGATGAACACGCCGCGGCGGCAGGCGGCCGCGGTCGAGCGCCTGTCCGCCGAGCCGATGGCGTGAGCGAGCAACTTGCCCTGCTGCCGGAGTACCTCACCGCGCATCTGCAGCTGACCCTGATCGCGTTGCTGCTGAGTGCGGCCATCGCGCTGCCGGTCGGCGTGGCAGCAACCAGGATTTCGCGTCTGGAGCCGCTGGCGCTGGGGGTGGCCGGCGTCATCCAGACCGTGCCGGGCCTGGCGCTGCTGGCGCTGATGGTTCCCCTGCTGGCGGCCGTCGATCTGCGCAGCATCGGCTTTCTCCCGGCAATCTGCGGCCTGACGCTGTACGGCGTATTCCCGATCCTGCGGAACACCGTGACCGGCATCAACACGGTCGACCCGGTGTACACGGAGGCGGCGCGCGGCGTCGGGATGACCCCGCTGCAGCAGCTGGCCCGCGTGGAGCTGCCCCTCGCCATGCCGATCCTCGTGGCGGGCCTGCGCACCGCGACCGTGTGGCTGGTCGGGATGGCCACGCTGTCGACGCCCGTCGGCGCCACCAGCCTGGGCAACTACATCTTCAGCGGGCTGCAGATACGCAACTACGTGGCGGTCATCGTCGGCTGCGTCGCTGCCGGCGGCCTGGCGCTCGTGCTCGACGGACTGGTCCGGGCCGTCGAGGACGGGCTGGCCCGGCGGCGGCGGAAGCAGGTGGCGGCGGCCCTGAGCCTGGCCGTTCTCCTGTACGGCTACGCCGGCGTCACCCTGTTGGCCGCGCGCTTCGACGATCGCGAGCGCCCGGTGGCCATCGGCTCGAAGCCGTTCACGGAGCAGTACGTGCTCAGCGCCGCCATCGCCCGGCTGGTGGAGCGTGAGACCGGCCGCCGCACCGTCCTCGTGCAGTCGCTCGGATCGACGGTCGCGTTCGACGCGCTCACCGCCGGGGAAATCGATCTCTACGTCGACTACTCCGGCACGGTCTGGGTCAACCAGATGCAGGGCGGCGACTCGTTCCCGGGCCGTGCGGCGGTCACCGAGCGCGTCCGCCGCTTCCTTCGCGAGCGGCACGACGTGACGCTCGCGGCCATGCTCGGGTTCGAGAACACCTACGCGCTCGCCGTCCGCCGCCAGGAAGCGGACCGCCTCGGCCTGCAGACCATCAGCGACCTCGCCGCCGTCGCCCCGCGGTTCGTCTTCGGCAGCGATTACGAGTTCTTCGCCCGGCCGGAGTGGCCGTCCATCCGCGACGCCTATCGCCTCTCCTTCCGCCAGCGGCGGTCCATGGACGTGTCGCTGATGTATCAGGCGGTGGCCACCGGCGAGGTCGACGTGATCACCGCCTACGGCACCGACGGGCGCATCGACGCGTTCGACCTGCAGGTGCTCGACGACGACCGGGGCGCCGTCCCGCCCTACGACGCCGTCGTGCTGGCCGGCTCCCGGATCGCGCGCCTCGCGCCGGACGTCGTCGCCGCTGTGGCCCGCCTCGACGGCGCCATCAGCGCCGACCGCATGCGCGCGATGAACTTCGCGGTCGACGAGGCGGGCGAGCATCCGTCGCGCGTCGCCGAGCGATTCGTCCAGACGCTGCCGTGACGGGGAGGCGGGAGCCGATGTCGCTGCTCAGGCTGCTGGGCTTCGGGACGGAGACGGACGCGGCACCGGATGACCGCGACGCCGCAGACACGCGGACGATGCGCCGCATCGCCGCCGAGCTCGAGACGCTGCCCGCGGCCCGCGCACGGTACCTGGCGGCGTTCGCGTGCATCCTGGGCCGGGTCGCGCACGCCGACTCGTCGGTCAGCGCGGCGGAGACGGCGAAGATGCAGGAGATCGTCCGGGTTCTCGGCCACCTGCCCGCGGCCCAGGCCGTGCTGGTCGTGGAGATCGCCAAGAACCAGGTGCGGCTGTTCGGCGGCACGGAGAACTTCCTCGTATCGCGCCGCTTCAAGGAGCTCTCCACCGCCGGGCAACGCGTCGAGCTGCTCGACTGCGTCTTCGCGGTGTCGGCCGCGGACGAGTCGATTACCGTCGCCGAGGAAAGCCAGGCACGGCAGATCTCACGGGAGCTCGGTCTCACCCACGAGGAGTTCGTCGCCGCGCGGGCCGGCTACGTCGAGCACGTCGAGGCGCTCAAGGCGTTCCGCCGGCAGCGGGCGTCGGGGGCGGGAGCGTCCGGGGGTTCGCGTCGAGCATGACGGCGACCCAGCGGAAGTCCCTGGTGTTCTCGAGCGCGATCTTGACCACCATCGTGAGGGGCACGGAGAACAGCATGCCGATCGGCCCCCACACCCAGCCCCAGAAGACCAGCGAGACGAACACCACCAGCGCCGACAGCCCCAGCCGCCGCCCCATCAGCGTCGGCTCCACGAGATTGCCGAAGATGACGTTGATGGCGAGGTAGCCCAGCGCGACCACGCCCGCGCGGGCGAAGCCGAACTGCAACGCGGCCAGCACCACCGCCGGCAGCGCCGCGATGACCGACCCGAGCGTCGGAATGAAGTTGAGGAAGAAGGCCAGCAGACCCAGCAGCAGGGCGAAGTCGAGACCCAGCAGCGCGACCCACGCGCCCAGCAGCACGCCGGTGGCCGCGCTGATCGTCGACTTGATGACCAGATAGCGCTGCACCTGTTGCGTCATCCGCTGGAGCGGCAGGAACTCGGTCCCCTCACCGAATGCCGCCCGCAGCTTCGTGCTGAACCCGACCGCTTCCATGAGGATGAAGGCCACGGTCAGCAGCACCAGGAAGGTGTTGGAGGCGAACGACGCGATGGCACCGAGCGTGCCGCCCAGCAGATCGAATACGCCGCTGACCGGCAGCAGGTCGAGCGCGCGCCAGTCCTGCGCCGGCAAACCGGTGTCGCTGACCAGCCTCAGGCCCGATTCGAGGAGGGACTGGAGGCGCGCTTGATAGCGCGGCGCCGCGGCGCCGAACTCGTTGACGGAGCCGCCGACTATGAGGCCGAACACGCCGACCACGCCCACGGCCGTCAGGATCGTGCACAGCGCCGCCAGGGGCCGCGGCACGTACCGGCGTTGCAGCCAGCCCATCAGCGGCGCGCTGACGACCGCCAGGAAGACCGCGACCAGGAACGGCAGAACGAGCTCGGCGGCGGCCCGCAGGCCGGCCACGACCACCACGAGGCACGCGGCCGCGACGAGAAAGCGCATGCCCGCGTCGGTGTAGGGGTGCTGCTGGTCGTTCATCGTTCGCGCTCGAACAGCGTCAGCGCGAACCGCGCTTCCGGCTCGATCCACTGCGCGCGCCGCGCGAACCCCGCGCGCGCCCCCAGGGCGACGATGTCCTCCGGCTCGTACTTGTAGACGCTCTCGGTCCAGATCCGCTCGCCCTCGGCGACGTTGACGCAGCAGCCCGCGCCCCGGATGCAGACCAGCTGGTCGGCGAGGCTCTCGAGGTGGACCTCGATGCGCGATGCGTCGGCGTTCCACAGTACCCGGTGCTCGAACAGGTCCAGGTCGAAGTCGGCGTCGAGCTCGCGGTTGAGCCGCACCAGCAGGTTCCTGTTGAAGGCCGCGGTGACGCCCAGGGGATCGTTGTAGGCCGCCACGAGCGCCGGCTCCGGCTTGACGAGGTCGGCGCCGAGCAGCAACCGGTCACCCGGCCGGCACCGGCTTCGTATCTCGCGCAGGAACCGGTCGGACTCCGCGGGCGAGAGATTGCCGATGTTCGAGCCCAGGAACAGCACGAGCGCGCGGCCCGCGCCGCCGGGCCGCTGCAACGCCGCCTCGAGACCTGCCTCGTAGGCGGCCCGGTGCGTGGTCAGCGTCACCCCGCGGTGGCTGGAGAGCGCCTGCACCGACTGCGCGAGCGCCGTTTCCGAGATGTCGACGAGATGCACGTCCGTCGAGCGCCCCTCGACCGCGGACAGCAGTATCGACAGCTTGGCCCCGCTGCCGCAGCCGAGCTCCACGACCGTGCCGCAGGCCCCGGGCCCGCACAAGATGGCCTCGGCGTGCGCCGCCAGCAGCGCGCACTCGCTGCGCGTGATGGGGTACCAGGGCAGCTCGCAGATTGCTTCGAACAGGCGCGATCCGAGCGCGTCGTAGAGATACTTCGCGGGCACCTGCTTGGGGCGGCGGGCCAGCCCCTCGGCGACATCACAGGCCAACTCGACGGTCGGATCGGCGGCGAGCGTCGCGGCCGGGCTCGCAGGCTCCTGCATCCGGCTCAGCGTGCGTCGCGCGCGCACCGAAAGGTGGCGTACATGTACGGATAGTGGGGCCGGAACCAGTTCCGGAAGCTGCGCCTGAGCAGGCCGCGGCCGGTGGCCGGCGATGCGCCCTTGACCACGAAGTGCTCGCCGTCGAAGAAGTCCGCCGAGTACTCCGGATAGGACGCCATCGCCGCGAACCCGGGAAAACCGTCGAAGACGGTCGACGTCCACTCCCAGCCGTTTCCGACCAGGTCGTGCACGCCCCAGGCGCT
This sequence comes from Vicinamibacterales bacterium, assembly GCA_965222265.1. Classification (GTDB taxonomy): domain Bacteria; phylum Acidobacteriota; class Vicinamibacteria; order Vicinamibacterales; family UBA8438; genus JAAXGX01. Next base: position 291,827 of record CBDCTP010000002.1, on the reverse strand, counting down.
GGCGCCGGCGGGATACGAGCCGACCGGCACCGGATCCCAGTGCCGGAAATCGAAGTTCCCGCGCGTCGCGTCGGGCTCGCCCGCACCCCATGGCTGCGACCGCTCCGCGCCGGCCGGCGTGCCGTAGGCCGCGCGGTGGAACTCGGCCTCGCTCGGCAGGCGCAGCCCCTTCCAGGCCGCGTAGGCCGCCGCCTCGTCGTGCGTCACGTAAACGGGCCACGACATGGGCAGCGGCAACCGTTCGAACATCCCGCGCCATGCCCAGCCGCCGGCGTCCCGCTCCCAGAACAGCGGGTGCTCGCGGCCCGCCTCCTGGCGCCGCCGCCACGCGGCGGACGTCCAGACCTCGCGATTCGTGTAGCCCCCCGCGTCGACGAACGCGAGGTAGTCCTGGTTCGTCACGTTGTGGCGCTCGATCTCGAACGCCGGCACCTCCTGCACGACGCAGGCCGGAAACTCGTTGTCCCAGCCGAAGGGCACCTCGTCGACGTGGCTCCCGAGCGTGGCGCTGCCGGCCGGCACCCGCACCCGGTCCCGCGCGGGCACCGCCCCGGCGGGGACCGCGCCGACACCCGCCGGACGCCGCTTCCGCTCCAGCGGCAGGCGCTGCCACATGTACAGCAGCGTCTCCTGGTGCATGACCTCGTGCTCCAGCATCGTGAACACGCCCTGGCCCCGGCGGAGCACCGGATTGGCGTCGCCCTCGACGACGCCGGTCTCCAGCGTCTCGAGAATCACCCGGTCGGCCTCGCGCGCGTAGCGCTGGACGGTGCCGCGGTCCGGCCAGCTGTCGATGGCCGAACTCGCCGCCGCCTGCCTATCGCTCGGGTCGATGCCGCGGGCGAACAGCACCTCCAGGTCGCGGTCGACCCCGGTGTGTCCCAGCCCCTTCTTGAGGAAGCAGTTGACGCTGAACGCGGGGATGTGACCCTCGTAGAAGACGACCGGATGCCGCAGCGGGATCGGTCGCTGGTAGTACGCCGCGGCATCGACCAGATCGAACAACGCCGCCGTACGGGCGCGGGTGTCGTGGTACGTGCCGATGGCCGCCTGACGGTCCAGGCGGCCATCGGGCCGGATGTGCGAGTTGTTCATCGGCGGTCTATGGTACCAGGAAGTCGCCGCCGGTATGCTAGTGTTGTCCCGGTCACGTCACCGCAGGCTGCGAAAGTGGCGGAACTGGCAGACGCGCCGGACTTAGGATCCGGTGGCCGAGAGGCCATGGGGGTTCAAGTCCCCCCTTTCGCACCAACCGGCTCGCGCCACCCGGCGGCGTCCGCGGCCCCATACCAACGACATGAAGGTGGAGTTCACGGACCTCAGCGAGACCCGCACGCGCGTCGCGGTCGAAGTTCCGTCGACCGCCGTCGACCGCGAGATCGAGCGGCTGGCGCAACGCTATCGGCGCTCGGCCCGCGTCCCGGGCTTCCGGCCGGGGAAGGCGCCGGCGCACCTGATCCGGCAGCGGATGCACGACCAGATCCTGCAGGAGGTCGCGCAGGGCCTCGTCGAGCAGGCGGTCGACGAGGCCCTGCGCGAGCGCGGCGCGGAGCCGCTGGAAGCCCCGTCCGTCCGTGACGTCAACGTCGAGGCGGGCCGGCCGCTCACCTTCACCGCGACCTTCGAGACGCTGCCGCCGGTAGACGCGGGCGACTACCACGGGTTGACCGTGCGGCGGACGCCGATCGAGGTCACCGACGCGCAGGTGTCGGAGGCCCTCGACGAGCTGCGGCAGCAGGCGGCGCGCGCCGAGCCGGTCGAGGGCCGCGGCGTGGCGATCGGCGACACGGTCACCGTCGACCTCGAGCGGCGCATCGTGCCGGCCCCGGACGCCGCGCAGCCGCCGGCGCCGCCGGAGCGGCATGCGGGAGTGCAGATCGAGGTCGGCGCCGAGGCCAACCCCCCCGGATTCGACACCCACGTCGTCGGGCTGGACGTGGGCGGGGAGCGCACGTTCACCGTGCGCCATCCGGAAGGCGGCGACGCCCCGGAGCTGGCCGGCGCGGACGTCGAGTACGGCATCCGCGTCCAGGCGCTTCACCAGCGCGTGCTGCCGGATCTCGACGACGACTTCGCCCGCACGCTCGGCGAGTACGACACGGTCGACGCGTTGCGGGAGCAGGTGACGGATGAACTGGCGGCCCGCGCGGAGCGGGAGACCGACCGCCGCATGCGCGACGAGCTGCTGGTGCAGCTGGCGGCGCGGTTGCCGGGCGAGGTGCCGGAAGCCCTCGTGACCCGCGAGCTCGACCGCCGCGTCGAGCGTCTCGCGTCGCAGCTCGTGGCCCAGCGCGTCGACCCGCGGCGCGCGGGCATCGACTGGGAGGAGTTCCGCGCCGGCCAGCGCAGCCCCGCCGTCGACACGGTGAAGAGCACCCTGGTGCTCGACGAGATAGCGCGGCGGGAGCGGATCGAGGCAACCGAAGACGACGTCGACAGGCAGATCGAACGGCTGGCGGCACGCGGCAACCGCGGGGCACCGGCCATGCGCGCGCTACTCGAGAAGGAGGGAGGCGTCGCGTCCCTGGCCGTCGGCATAGGGCGGGAGAAGACGATCGAGTTCCTGCTGGCGCATGCTACGATCGTCAGCGCGTGATCGCGGGCTCCCCCACGCGAGCGCGTCCCACGACAAGCCGCCGCCCCCGGAGCGACGCTACAGGCGCGGACGGCGGCGGCCGAAACCGAGAACAACATGCCCGACTCGCAACTGCAACTGATCCCGATGGTCGTCGAGCAGACCAATCGAGGCGAACGCGCCTACGACATCTATTCGCGGCTGCTGAAGGACAGCATCGTCTTCATCGGCTCGCCGATCGACGACGCGCTGGCCAATCTCGTGATTGCGCAGATGCTGTTCCTGGAAGCCGAGGACCCCGACCGCGACATCCTGCTCTATCTCAACAGCCCCGGCGGTTCGATCTCCGCCGGCTTCGCAATCTACGATACCATGCAGTTCATCAAGCCGGACGTGCAGACCTACTGCATCGGCCAGGCCGCGTCGATGGCCGCCGTGCTCCTCGGCGCCGGCGCCAAGGGCAAGCGCTACTCGCTGCCCAACTCCCGCATCATCATTCATCAGCCCCTGATGACCGGCCTCGGCGGCCAGGCCACCGACATCGACATCCACGCCAAGGAGATCCTCCGCATGCGGGCGCGGCTGAACGAGATCCTGTCCGCGCATACCGGACAGCCGCTCAAGCGCATCGCGGAGGACACCGAGCGCGACTACATCATGAGCGCGGAGCAGAGTCGCGAATACGGTATCATTGACCAGGTCATCGAGCGGCGCGGCTGAGCGGCGGTTCGTCCATGGCGAAAAAGAGCGGCGAAGGTGAAGTGTTGCGGTGTTCGTTCTGCAACAAGGACCAGAACGACGTCCGGAAGCTGATCGCCGGCCCCACGGTGTTCATCTGCGATGAGTGTGTCGATGTCTGCAACGACATCATCGCCGACGACAAACGGTCGGAGGCCAAGACCGCGCCGCGCTCCTCGCTCCCCGTCCCCCAGGAAGTCAAGCAGTTCCTGGACCAGTACGTGATCGGCCAGGAGCGCACCAAGAAGAAGCTGGCGGTCGCGGTCTACAACCACTACAAGCGGGTCGAAATCCAGAAGCAGTCCAAGAACCGCAACGACCCCGAGCTGACCAAGTCGAACATCCTGCTGATCGGGCCGACCGGCACCGGCAAGACGCTGCTGGCCCAGACGCTGGCGCGCCTGCTCGCCGTCCCGTTCACCATCGTCGACGCCACGACGCTGACCGAGGCCGGCTACGTCGGGGAGGATGTCGAGAACATCATCCTCAAGCTGCTGCAGGCCGCCGGCGGCGATATCGAGAAGTGCCAGCAGGGCATCATCTACATCGACGAGATCGACAAGATCTGCCGCAAGGACGAGAACCCGTCCATCACCCGCGACGTGTCGGGCGAGGGCGTGCAGCAGGCGCTGCTCAAGATCATCGAGGGGACGGTCGCCAACGTGCCGCCCCACGGCGGCCGCAAGCATCCGCACCAGGAGTTCTTCCAGATCGACACGACCAACGTGCTGTTCGTCTGCGGCGGGGCCTTCGTGGGGCTCGACAAGATGATTCAGCGCCGGCGCGGCAGGAAGACGCTGGGCTTCAAGGCCGATATCCGCTCGTCCAAGCAGGGCGGCGTGGGCTCGCTGCTCTCGCACGTGGAGCCCGAGGACCTCATTCGATACGGCCTGATTCCCGAGTTCGTCGGCCGCCTGCCCGTGATCGGCACGCTGCACGAGCTCGACAAGGACGCACTGATTCAGATTCTGACCACGCCCCGCAACGCCATCACGCGGCAGTACCAGAAGCTGTTCGAGTACGAGGGCGTGACCCTGCGCTTCACGGACGACGGCCTCGAGGCGATTGCCGAAGCCGCGCTCGAGCGCAAGATCGGCGCGCGCGGCCTGCGCATGATCATCGAGGATCTGATGCTGGATCTGATGTACGTGCTGCCGGGGCAGAAGAAGGCAAAGGAGTGCGTGATCACGCGCGAGGCCGTGCTGGCCAAGAGCGCGCCGCTCACCCTCGTCGAAAAGGCCGGATGACGTGGAAATCTACGAAACGCTGCCGATCGTGCCCCTCCGGGACGTCGTCGTCTTTCCCCACATGATGATGCCGTTCGTCATCGGGCGCCCCTCGTCGACGCGGGCGCTCGAGCACGCGCTGACGAAGGACAAGCGGATCTTCCTCGCGGCCCAGAAGGATGCGGCCAAGGACGATCCCAGCCCGAGCGACATCTTCACCATGGGTTGCGTCGCCAACATCGTGCAGAGCCTCAAGCTGCCGGACGGCAACGTCAAGGTGCTGGTGGAGGGCGTCGATCGCGCGCGCACCGTGGAGTGGAAGGAAGACAAGGGCTTCTACCGCGTTGTCGCCAAGGTGCTGGCGCGGCCGGGAGACGAGGACGGCGACGTCGAGGGCACGATGAGCCGGGTCGTCTCGCTCTTCGAGCAGTACGTGAAGCTGTCCAACACACTGCAGTACGACGCGATGATCGCCGCCGTGCGCGTGGACGACCCGAGCAAGCTGGCCGATACCATCGCCGCGCATCTGGTCGTGGGCGTCGAGGAGAAGCAGAATCTCCTGGAGATCATCGCCCCGCTCGAGCGTCTCGTCCGCATCGCCAGCATTCTCGAGATCGAGGTCGACAAGCTCCAGGTGGACCGCCGCATCCAGTCTCGCGTGAAGAAGCAGATGGAGAAGGCGCAGAAGGAGTACTACCTCAACGAGAAGATGAAGGCGATCCAGAAGGAGCTCGGTCGGAAGGAGGATCGCGGCAACGAGGTCGACGAGCTCCGGAAGAAGATCGAAGACAGCAAGATGCCGCGCGAGGTCGAGGAGAAGGCCGCCCAGGAGCTCAAGCGGCTCGAGGCGATGCCGCCGATGTCGGCGGAGGCCACGGTCTCGCGCAACTACCTGGACTGGCTGATTGCCGTGCCCTGGTACAAGCGGAGCCGCGAGGGGCGCGACCTCGGGCGCGCGGAGCGCATACTCAACGAGGACCACTACGGTCTCGAGAAGATCAAGGATCGCATCCTCGAGTTCCTGGCCGTCCGCAGCCTGGTGCGGAAGCCGCGCAGCACGATTCTCACGCTGACCGGCCCGCCCGGAGTCGGCAAGACCTCGCTGGCCAAGTCGATCGCGCGCGCCACGAACCGCAAGTTCGTCCGCCTGTCGCTGGGCGGGGTCCGCGACGAGGCCGAGATCCGCGGCCACCGGCGCACCTACATCGGCGCCTTTCCGGGCCAGATCATCCAGATGATGAAGAAGGCCGGGACGCTCAACCCGGTCTTTCTGCTCGACGAGGTCGACAAGATGTCGATGGACTTCCGCGGGGACCCCTCGGCGGCCCTGCTCGAGGTGCTCGACCCGGAGCAGAACCACACGTTCCTGGACCACTACCTGGACGTCGAGTACGACCTCTCGCACGTCATGTTCATCTGCACGGCGAACGTGCTCCACACGGTGCCCCAAGCGCTGCGCGACCGGATGGAGGTACTGCAGCTGGCCGGCTACACCGAGCTGGAGAAGATCGAGATCGCCAAGCGTTTCCTGCTGCAGAAGACCGTGAAGGCGAACGGGTTGACGCAGAAGCACCTCAGCTTCGTCGACGACGCCTACGAGACGCTCATCCGGCGCTACACCCGCGAGGCGGGTGTCAGAAACCTGGAGCGCGAGATCGCCTCGATCTGCCGCAAGGTGGCGCGCAAGGTCGTCGCCCAGGGCAAGAGCTTCACGGAAGCGATCGCGTCCGAGCAGATCACGGAGTATCTCGGCGTCCCGAAGTACCGGCCGATGCTCGCCGAGCAGCAGAACGAGGTGGGCATCGCCACCGGGCTCGCGTGGACCGAGGCCGGCGGCGAACTGCTGCTCACCGAGGCGACGCTGATGCCCGGCAAGGGGCAATTGACGCTGACCGGCAAGCTCGGCGACGTGATGCAGGAGTCGGCGCAGGCGGCAATGAGCTACGTTCGCGCCAAGGCCGAGGAGTTGGGCATTCCAAAGAAGTTCACCCGCAACACCGATGTGCACGTGCACGTGCCCGAGGGCGCGATTCCAAAGGACGGCCCCTCGGCCGGCATCACCATCACCACTGCCCTGGTCTCTACGCTCGCACGCATTCCGACGCGCCGTGAAGTGGCGATGACCGGTGAGATCACCCTCCGCGGCAAGGTCCTTCCCGTGGGCGGCGTCAAGGAGAAGGTGCTGGCGGCGCACCGTGCGGGCTTGAAGACGATCGTCCTGCCGAAGGACAACGAGAAGGATCTGGCGGAGATCCCCAAGGCAGTGCTCGACACCCTCGACCTGTACATGGTCGACACGATGGACGAGGTGCTGCGCGTCGCGCTCGCCGAGCCGATGCGTCCCAACCTCCCCACCGAGGGCGAGCCGGTGCAGGCCCCGCAGTCGGGCGACCGGATCACCCATTAGGAGTCTGCGCCGTAGAACGGCGTAGACTCCGCAAGGCGCGCACGGCGCGAGCGGCGCGGGGCGAAGGGGTCCCCGCAAGCGGACGCCGGGGGTTCGGGGCTTAGCCCCGTCTGATTGAAGCCGCGCCGTGAAGATCCTCGACGGAGCGTTCGTCACCAGCGTCGCGGACGGCGGCGTCCTGCCGGCCGACCCGGGCGCCATCATCGCGCTCGCGGGACGCTCCAACGTCGGCAAGTCGAGCCTCATCAACACGCTCCTGCGCCGGCGGGTCGCGCGGGCCGGCGCGAAGCCGGGCACCACGCGGCTGCTCAACATCTACCGCGTATGCGTCTCGAACGCGGCCCGGGGAGGGGCGGTGCGCTTCGGCTTCGTCGACCTGCCCGGATACGGCTACGCGCGCGGCGGCGACCGGACGAGACGCGACTTCGACGCGCTGACCCGCCGCTTCTTCACCCGGCTGGCCGCGACCCCGGGCCGGTCGCGGGCGGGAGACGCAGCGGCCCGGCTGGCCGGCACGCTGCTCGTGGTGGACATTCGGCATCCGGGACTGGACAACGACCGCGCGGCGCACGCGTGGCTGATCGACCAGGGGTGCCCCGTCGTAGTGGTGGCGACCAAGGGCGACCGGCTCTCGCGGTCCGGGCGCACCCGGGCGCAGGGGGACCACGAGGCGGCCCTCGGGTGTCCCGTCCTGGCGGTGTCGAGCCGCACCGGAGACGGGACCGCGCGGCTGTGGTCCGCGCTGGCGCGGCTCGTCGCGGACGGCGCGCGTTGACCTGCTATAATTCGTGGATCGTGCTGGCCGGGAGGAGTGATCCGTGAAGCAGGGAATCCATCCGCAGTATCACGACGTGGAGGTGCGGTGCGCGTGCGGGGCGACGTGGCGCACCCGGTCGACCAAGGAAGAGCTGCACCTGGAGATCTGCTCGAGCTGCCACCCCTTCTTCACCGGCCGCCAGAAGCTCGTCGATACCGAGGGCCGCGTCGAGCGTTTCACGAAGAAGTACGGCAAGGTGACCGTGGCCGCCCGCCTGCAGCAGGAGGCGGCGCGCCGGAAGCAGGCCGCGATCCGTCGCGCAACCTCCTGACCCCTCCGCGCCGAGCGCATCGCGACGCGCCGGCTGGTTCTGCCCGCCCCCACGCCATTCGATCGGTCGCAGCACTCCGGCGATCCACATCCAAGAGACAGGGTCGAGGGCAACAATGTTCAAGAGAAACCTTGGACGCCGCACTACTCCGGTTGCCGGTACGATGGCGACTGCGCTCGTGACGGGCTTCCTGTTCGCCGCGGTCATTCCAGCGGCGGCACAGCCCCTCACGTCCAGAGTCGAGGGGACCGTGCAGGACGAGACCGGGGCCGTCATCCCGGGCGCGTCGGTGACGATGACGGAGGTCGACACGGGCGTCGCGCGGGCGACCGCCACGGACGAGCGCGGCCTCTACCTGTTCCCCCTCGTTCCGGCGGGAACCTACAGGGTGCAGGCGAGCGCCGCCGGCTTCACGACGACGGTGATCGAAGACGTCCGGGTCGCCCTGAACGCGCCCACGTCCATCGACATCGTCGTCGAGGTGGGGGACGTGGCCGAGACGGTCGTCGTCACTGCGGCCGGACCGCAATCGCTGCTGAACACGGCCAACGCGGAACTCAGCACCAACCTCAGCCGGGAGCAGGTCCGGGACCTGCCCTTGAACGGCCGCAACGTCACGCAGCTCGTGCTCACGCAGGCGGGGGTGACGGGCCCGTCCGGCGCGCGCACCGCGTCCATCAACGGCACGCGCGGAACCTTCAACAATTTCACGCTGGACGGGGTCAACAATCAGGACACGTTCATTCGGACGGACGCCTTGTTCGGCGAGATACCCGTCAAGGAGAGCTTCATCGAGGAGATCGGCATCACGACCGGGAACGCGGACGTCGACGACGGCCTGGGCGCGTCGCAGACCCATTTCGTCACGCGGTCCGGGGGCAATTCGTTCGATACCGAGGTGTTCGTCTATCACCGGAACGAGGCCTTCAACGCCACCAACTTCTTCAACAAGGCCGCCGGACTGGAGAAGGAGCGGCTGCGGGAGCATGAGTTCGGCTTCAACGTCGGCGGCCCCATCGTGAGGAACAAGGCGTTCTTCTTCTTCAACTACGAAGAACAACGAGAGCCGGCTTCCTCGTCCGTGGCGCGCACCGTCCTGACGGATCCCGCGCGGCGCGGCGATTTCAGCTACGTCAGGCAGGACAACGGCCAGGTGGCCACGGTGAACCTGTTCAACCTGACGGGCTTCGCCCCCGACCCGGCCATGCAGTCGCTCGTCGCGTCGACGCCGGGGCCCAACGACTCCAGCGTGGGCGACGGACGGAACACGGCCGGGTACCGTTTCAACAGCCCCGACAACGCCGACTCCCGGTGGCTGGTGTTTCGCGGAGACTACGTGGTGAACCCGCGGCACTCGCTGAAAGGGACGTTTCATCGGTACACTCTGGACACGCCGAACTCCGTGTTCAGCGACATCGATGCCGTCTTCCCGGGCCAGCCCGGCGCGGGCCAGGGCTCGCGGCGCATGCTCGCTTCCTTCGGCCTGACGAGCTCGCTCGGCCAGAGCATCGTGAACGAGGCGCACTTCGGCTACCAGGGCTACCGGGCCTGGTTCGCGAACAACGAGACCTTCCCCGACGGCTATCGCCTGAGCATCCCGGTGTTTTCGAATCCTGTGCGGAATTTCCTCGACCAGGGGCGCGACGCCCGCACCCTGGAGCTCAACAACAACCTGACGTGGGTCAAGGGAGCGCACACCCTCAAGGTGGGCGGGAGCGCGCGGTGGACCCGGGCGAACGCGTACAACGACGCGGGGCTGGTGCCGACCTACTATCTCGACTTCGGCGTCGGAAACCTCGATCCGCTCGTGCCCGGGTTGTTCCCCGGCGGGATCTCTTCCGACGAGCTCGACACGGCCTCCGGGCTGCTGGCGGCTCTCGGCGGATTCGTGAACGAAGTCTCGCAGACATTCAACGTGGCGTCGAGGACGTCGGGGTTCGTCGACGGGGCAACCGAGAGACGTATTCTGAGCCAGAACTTCGTGAACCTCTACGTGGGAGACACCTGGCGGGTCGCCCGGGACACGAGCGTGACCCTCGGCCTGAGGTGGGAGGTGCACACCGTCCCGGACGAGACGCGGGGTCTGGCCCTGTTGCCGGTGGGCGGGGTCGACGCGGTGCTCGACCCGGATGCGGTCGTCGACTTCGCCGGCGCGCGCAACGGCAGGCCCTTCTACAACAGCGACAGAAACAACTTCGCGCCGAACATCGGCGTGGCCCGGCAGTTGACCGACAAGCTCGTCGTGCGCGGCGGATACTCCCTGAACTACGTGCTCGACAACAACCTCACGACGGTGTCGAACGCGTTCGGCAACAACGAGGGCCTGAGCCAGACCGTCACACGGCCCGGGCTCAGCGGCACGGTCAGTGGCGGCGGGCTGGTGCCTGTCGACGCGCCGGAGTTCGACATCCCGCGGACAGCGCGTGACGGCATCCTGGCCGATCCGACGGCCGCCCTCTTCACGTTCGACCCCGACCTCAGCACGCCGTACGTCCAGCAGTGGAACGTCGGGCTGCAGTACCAGCTCCTGTCGGACACCGCGGTCGAGGTGCGCTACGTCGGCAACCGCGGCACGCAGCTCTTCCGGGCCCTCGATCTGAACCAGCTTCTGCTGCCGGAGGCCTTCGTGGAGGACTTCAGACGCGCGCAGCAGAACCTCGCCGGCAACGGGGATCCCCGCAGCGGCGAACCGCTGCAGATCTTCCCCCTGCTGGGTCTGGGCGGCTACCTGCAGGCGGGGTTTGTTCAGAACTGGATTCGAAACAGCGAGATCGGCCAGTACATCGGCGGCTTTCTGGCCCCCAACCGCAGGTTCTTCTTTGCCGGAGAAGGCGGAGAAAGCTTCGGCGGGAGGCTGCCGACAAGTTACTTCTACACCAATCCGAATACCTTCGTTGGCGACGTCGTCGGCAATCACGCCTTCTCGGAGTACAACGCACTGCAGCTCGAGGTCCGCAGGGCCTGGCGCGCGGGCCTCACCGCCCAGTTCAACTACACCTGGGGTCGGGTGATGACGGATTTCGCCGGCACCCAGGCGAATTTCCGCGCGCTCTTCGACAACGCGCAGCCCGAGCTGGAGATCATGCGTCCCTGGTACGACATCACGCACACCCTGAACGCCCTCTGGGTGTGGGAGATACCCGTCGGCGAGGGACGGCGCTGGATGGACCGCCGCAACGCGTTGAGCGCGGTCGTGGGTGGCTGGGACTTGAGCGGGTTCGTCAGGATTCATTCCGGGGAGGCGATCAACATCGTCTCCGGACGGGGCACCATCAACCGCGCCGGCAACCGAGCGACGACCAACACGGTGCATCTCGCCGGCATCGACATCGACGAACTGCAGCGTCGAACCGGCGTCTACCACCTCCCGGACGGCGGCGTGAGCCTGTTCGATCCCGGCCTGCTGGCCGCGGGAGGCGGGCTCGATCCCGATCTCTTTCAGAATCCGGGATTGCTGGAGGCAGGGTCCTTGCCGCTGTCGCCCATCAGCGGGCCGTGGTACGCGACGCTCGATGTCGGGCTCCGCAAGAACATTCCGCTTCCGTTTTCGACAGCGGCGCGGTTGCAGCTGCGCATCGATTTCTTCAACGTCCTCAATCGCACCAACTTCAACATCGGCAGCATTTCCGGTGTCGGCGGCTTGGGTGTCCACAACCGCCACGATCCCAACAGCACGGAGTTCGGCCTCATCAGCGACGCGTTCGCGGCCCGCGAGATGCAGGTCGGCATGAAGCTGACGTTCTGATTACTTCCGGATGCTGTAGAGCTTCGAAGCGGTGCGAATCAGCAGCCGGTCGCCGACGATGGCCGGCGAGGCCATCGCCATCTCGTCCAGGCTGTTGGTGCCGATCACCTCGTACTCGCGGCCGGCCCGGATCACGTACGTGTCGCCCTGCTCGCTCAGGGCGAAGATCTTGCCGTTGTAGGCCCAAGGCGACGACGTGAAGCTCGCGCCCACGCGGATCCGCTGGCGGCCGTAGACCGGCTCGCCGGTGCCTGCGTCGTACGCCTCGAAGAACCCGCGATCGAGCAGGCTGTAGTAGATGCCGCGGTAGATCAGCGGCGAGGTGTTGTAGTTGCCGGCCTGGGGCTGGTACCAGGCGACGAACTCGTTCGACCGCTCGCCGTCGCGGAGGGAGATGTCGCCGCTCGCGCCGGGCCGAATGGCGTACGCCGGCCGGTGCTCGTCACGGAAGTAGCCGGAGTTGACGTACACGAGCCCCTGGCTCGCGAACGGCGTCGGGATGGCCGCCCACGACATCCTGCCGTCCATCTCCCACAGCAGCCGGCCGTCGAGCTCATAGGAGCGGATGCGGTTGACGCCCGAGGTCACGATCTCGGTGCGCAGCTCGTTCTCCCACACGTACGGCGTCGCCCAGGTCGACACCTCGTCGCGGGGCGTCCGCCACAACTCCTCCCCGGTGCGCTTGTCGAGCGCGGCCAGCCACGATTCCTCCTCGTTGTCGTACAGGACGATCACGCGGTCGCCGTGCACCACGTGGGGAGGAGGCCGAACCCCATTCCGACCGGGTCCGCCGATCCGGAATCAGCAGCCGCCAGACCTCGTTGCCCTCCATGTCGAAGGCATAGAGGCCCAGGTCGCCGAAGCGTGCGTAGACGTGCTCGCCGTCGGTCGCCGGCGTCTCGGACGCGTAGGTGTTCTTCATGTGGCGGGGAAACGCCGGGCGGCCGTGCTGCACCGAGCGCTGCCACACCACCGCGCCGGTCTCGAGGTCCAGGCAGTAGATGCGCCAGTCGTGCTCCAGCGGCACCGGCTCCGGGCGGCCGCGGGGGGCGTACAGGCCGGGCTTGGGCAGTTCGAACTCCCCCACCGCGGTGACCGTCGTCAGGAACACCCGCTGGCCCCAGACGACCGGGCTCGACCAGCCGAGACCCGGAATCCCGGTCACCCACTCGACGTTCTCGGTCGTGCTCCACCGCTCGGGCAGATCCGGGTTGTCGGCCACGGCGGAGTTCAGGGTCGGGCCCCGGAAGTGGGGCCAGTTGTCGTTGGCGGCGGCGGGCTGCGCCGGCGCGAGCAGCGAGCTTGCCGCCAGGAGACACACGACGAGTACCATTCGTTGCATCGGTCGACCTCCACGCCCGGCAATCGTCGCCTACGACTCCGATTTCCGCCCAACCAACCCTCCCAGGATCCTGCACCGTTACACGGCGCAGCCTCCTGGCCGCCGCGCGGCCCGGGGGAGAATTGCGGCCGCAGGCAGCCGCGGGCGCCGACTAGCGGCCCGGCAGCATGATGTGCGCCGAGGACGTGCCGACCTGCATGACGTAGGCGCCGGCCTTCCGGTACTCGCCCCCGCCCTCCTCGTTGTCCGGCAGCCCGAGCGACTCGCTCGTGGCGAACGGGACGGCAATGGTCATGTGCAGCCTGATCGCCGTCATGTCCTGCCCGCTCACCGTGTAGTAGACGCTGCCGAACTTCGAGAGCTCGCGCGTGCCGTCCGCCTCGGCCTCCGCGCGCATCGCCTCGATCTCGTCCTGCGTCTTGCCCGACATGTTCCACGCCCGGTTCTGCTGGATGCGGGCGATGTTGTCCATGTTCGTGCACTGCACGCTGAACGCGCGGCCGGGCTCGCCGGAACGGTCCCAGCAGACGAGATTGTTGGTGCCTTCGCGCAGCACCTCGTATTCGCCCTCGTTGTCGAGGCGAATCACCGTCGCGTCCTCCCGCAGCAGCGGCGGGGCCGCCATGACGGCGGTCTTGATCGCGATCTCCTTCGCTTCCATCGCGAGGTCGCCCTCGACGGACTGCGCCGCCGCCGGCAGCGCGGCCGCCAGCGCCAACACGCAAACGCCAAGCACCATTCGTCTCATCGGTCGTCTCCCTTCCACTTGACCCCCGTCCGTGCGCGGCCGGATGGCCGCGCGGATACATCATCGCATGTCGGGCGGCGCAGGCGAGCGTCGATTACGATCATCCTGGCAGATTTGGGACTCGCGGCGACCGGCGAGCCGAGCCGCGACCTACCGGTTCAGCGTCACCACGTCCTCGTCGAGCCCCTGCCGGCAGATCTCCAGCCGGGGGTTGCCGCTGACGTCCGGTCCGGACAGGGTCATGTCGAACGGATAGAAGGCGGCGCCGGCCGCGAGGGCGCGGAAGGGGTACTCTCGCCGGCCGCTGCTCACGAGGCCGGTCTCCACCAGGACCCCCACTCGACGAAGGAGCGGACGATGCGCTGCACGGCGCGCGTCACCGTGGTCCGCTCACCCCACGACTCGGCCATGCGCCGGACGATCTGCGCCTGCGCCGCGGCCCCCTGCAGGGTGAGGAGCCGGCCGGTGGCCGCCGCCACGTCGCGGAAGAAGGGATAGGTCGCCAGGCACATGCCCCAGTGCAGCAGCAGCCGGTCGCGCCCGCCGCGGCCGCGCAGCAGGGCGAGCCCGTCGTCGCGGAGCGGCGCGACCTCGTCGGGCGCGACCGTCCAGACATGCAGCAGCACGGTCATCGTCTTCCCGCGCGCGCTGTGGGGACCCTCCCCGGCGACCTGGCCGTCGAGGAGTCGTTCGAGCTGCCCCCGGATGGCAGGTGCGGCGAGTCCCTGCGCGGTCCACTCGGCCGTCGCGTCCAGCCAGCGGAGGCTGATCTTCCGGTCGAACCCGATGATGCGGCGCGTCCCGGCAGGCATCACTTTCGCTCGATCTCGACGAAGGGAACGACGACTTCCTCCAGCGTGACGCCCCCGTGGGCCACCGGCCGCTCCGACTTGCGCACGAACGACCGGCGCGCCGGGGCCAGCAGGGCCAGGTAGTTCTCGGGCAGTCCGGTCGGGGGCCACGCCAGCGCGCCGGGAAACCGCTTGGCGACGCGTGCCCGCAGAGCCGGGTCGGAGAAGACGCGCACGCGCCGTCCGGGCAGGTCCGCAACCGAGCCCTCCTGGGGCGCGCCGCACCCGGTGGTCTCGACGTTCCCGTGGTCCGAGGTCAGGAAGACCTCGAATCCGCGGTCGAAGAGGATGTCGAGCAGCGAGGCCAGCACGCCCCCGCGTGTCCACTGGCGGACCTGATTGTGCATGCCGGCGCTCCCGAGCTTCATGCCATGCATGATCCGATCCACTGCGTCGACCACCAGCCCCGCCACGCGCACCTTGGGGCGCGACAAGAACTCCACGACCGTCTCCAGGTCCGACGACTCGCGCAGGTTCTTCGCATAGACCACCCGTGCCGCGTCCAGTCCCTCGTCTCCCCAAAACCGTTTCCACGCCGCCGGCTCGCGGCCCGTCGAGTCGATGCTGGTCGGGAAGTACCGTGGCAGCCGTCCCGCGAAACAGGCCTGCCAAGAGACGGTGGTCAGCGTGGGGACCCAGGCGAACAGGCTGTCCTCGCGAAACCGCAACCCCGGACGCTGCTCCGCGAGCGCCGCGCGGACCACCACCCACTGGTCGAGGGCGAGACCGTCCACCACGACCAGCGCCACCTTGCGGTCCGCCGACTCGTGCACGCGGCGGGCGAGGGCGCGGGGAACGTGGTGAATCATCACCGGCGTCGAGGGCGGCAGATTGTGCAACGCCTCGAAGCGCCGGCGAAGCCACGCCATGAACCGCTCGTCGATGCGGTCACGGATGCGCTCGTACCGTGCCCGTGCGTCTTCGCCGGCGGGATCCGCGTCGGCGTCGAAGACCAGCCCGTTCACCTGCGCCCACCGCGGCGCGAAGGCCAGCCAGTCGTGGTGCCGCGCCCCGTCGCCTGGCAGCGACGCCTCGACCGACTTCAGCAGCCCGTCGAGCCGTCGCCGCCGGTCGTCCCGCGGGTCGATCGCGACGCCGGCCCGCGCCCACGACTCGGCGACCTCCCGCCCGCGCGGGTGCGCCGTCGGCCGTAGCGCGCCTTCCAGAAAGAGGTTGTCGACGTAGACCCGGACGTCGGGATGGTCGAACGGCAACTCGGCCGGGCCGGAGAACGTCGGCGCGTAGTCCGGCGGCGTCTCGCACACGGCGGCCGCCCCGGACGTCAGGCGGTCCAGGAAGATCGGCCAGTGTTCCTGCAGGAACGCGAAGAACGCGTCGCGGTCGGGAACGATCTGCGCCAGGGGCCACGGCCTGAACACGGGTTTCCGCCGAAGCGCCCCGACGAGATGGCGCTCCAGGTGCCACGGAAGCCGCAGTCGGCGGTAGTGGAGGCGCAGCAGGACGCGGAGCAGGTCCGACGCCTGCCTGATCGTCTCGGGCGCGATCCCGAACACGTGGCGGAGCACGAACCTCCGCGTCGCTGACTCGCCCAGCGGCCGTGCGAGCGGCTCCTGGGCCAGGGCCGCATACAGGGCGTCGAGATCGCTCCGGTCCAGCGCGTTGACGACCGGCCAGCTCAACCTGGGGAACAGATCGCCGAGACTGAACGACAACTTGCGGCCCGCCCGCCAGACGTCGTAGGGAACCGCGTGCTCGTGCGCTTCTCCGGTGGTGAACACGGCGACCACGTCCGGGATCTCGTCGCGAACCTGCCGCGAGCGATAGCGCGACTCGTAGAAGAAGCGGAACGCGATGCGGTCATCCAGCGAGACCACCTCGAAGCCGCGAGCCCGGAGCGCCTCGACCATGCCCGCCTCCGCGAGCAGGCCGTCGGGATCGTCCACGACGGTGAGGCGCGCCACGCCGGGCGTGAACTCGCGCAGGATCTCGCCGCGCCACCCCGCCGCCGTTCCCCTCGGTCCGTGCGGCCCGTTCACGTCCCAACGCCCTTCATCTCGCCGTCGGCCGCCGCCGTCGTCGATTCCACATCACCTGGTGTAGTGATAATCGAACACGCACGAGGCGCCCGCCATCTCGCGGAACCACACGGTGGCGCTCGCCCCGAACGAGTCCGTCAACCGGACCGGCTCGTTCAACGCGAAGCGCACCGGCTGGGTCTGGCCGTCGTTGACAGCGACGTTGTCCGCGTAGAGATACGTGCGATCCAGCGTGTCGATGATTGGATTCAGCCGCCCCTGAATGCCCGGCAGACGTCCCGTTCGGTCGGCGATGATCAGCGAGCCCCCGTCTGCGACCGGCTCCATACGGACCTCCAGCGGCTCGTCGGGCCGATGGTCGCGCGCCACGTGCGCCGCGAATCCCTTCGCCGCGCACAGGACGGTCATCGGCAACTTCGCATAGAGCACGAAGTCGGCGCGCCCCGAGGGGTCGGTGCGCGCCTCGCGATACGTCCGGTTGGGGTAGAGCATCAGCACGTTCACCTCCGGCAGCGGCCGGCCCGTGTCGCCGTGCCGAACCGTGACGCGGGCGGCCACCCCTTCCGCCCGCGGCGGGCTGGCCGCCGGCAGGACGATCTTGAGCTCGCGCTCGCCGATCAGCTCGAAGACCGGCCGCTCGCCGGCCAGCGCGAACGTCTCGTCCTCGATGACGGCGATGCCCTCGCCCCGCCGCTCGATGAAGCACCGCCGCCCGCCGGCGCCGGGCACGTCGCCGACCGGGCACTGACCCAGCCGCGACGCCAGCAGCTCGTTGCGCGTGAACTGGCTGGTGCGCAGGTCGTCGGTCGTCATCGAGTTGCACAGCCCGCCGGGCGAGTACAGCTCCAGGCGGTCGTCGAACATGAACAGCCGTATGCGCGACCCCGACACCGCATAATCGCGATGCACCACCGCGTTGACCACCGCCTCGAAGACCGCGCGTTCGCTGAACTGCGGCACGTCGCCGCGAGCTGGGTCCTTGTACGCGGCCACGCGCCGGTTGCGGACCACGAAGCGCATGGCGTCGCGTATCTGCCGGTCGACGGGGCCCGCGATGTCCTGCGCGTCGATCTGCCGGCCGGCGTCCATCCGGAAGCCGCGGTAGCAGACGGCCTGAATCCAGGCGTTCGGCAGCCATTCTCGCGGATCCTCCGCCGCCAGCAGCACGCCCCCGACCGTGGCCCGGAGGGCGCCGTACCGGTCGTCCCTGAGGAACTTCAGCTTCGACAACGCAACCTCGGCGGCCTCGTCCGTCCGCGAGCTTGTGTACTGCCGCCACAGCTCCGGCTTCAGGCTGTTGACACCGGTGCTCCGCACCACCTGCGTATCGGTGGACGCGACGTCCGACTGCCCCCGCGCCTGCGCCAGCCGGCGGACCTCCGCCGCATCCATCCGGCGTTTCTTGTCTCCCCGGCGACGGAAATGCCCGCCCGGCGACCGATGCACCGTTGCGCCCTCCGGCATCTCGACAACCAGCGCGCCGCCGCCCGCCGGCGCCGGCGCCGACACCCGGAACAGACTGAAGTCCAGCGGCGGCTTCACGCTGTCCGAACAGACCTCGGTCGCGAGGTCGGCCAGCGCATCCAGTTGCGCGGGGTCGAGCCCCTGTGGCCGGCGCTCGTCGGTCACACCGAGGACGAGCCGCCCGCCTCGGCCGTTGGCCAACGCCGCCAGCCCGTCGGCCAGGTCGTCCCGCCTGGGGCCGACGACCCGGTCGCCACGGAAGCGAGCCTCCTTCAGCTCGAGATCCGTGTCCTCGCCGAGCGCGATCTGCCGCCACAGGTGAGAGGCGTCGATTGGCATCGTGTCGTTCACCTCATTCAGCCGTGCCGGTCTTGGCCATCGCGCGTGGCCGCGCCGTCCCTCGGGACGCTCGGTCGCTGCCATCCCTCACGCCCGAACCGATTCGTCGCCGAATCGGCCTTCGCCTCAGTGTCCTGGGTCTCCCTGCAGCCCGGCGGAAGCCCGTGCGGACGGCTTCGAGGCGGAACAGCTTGAGGCGCGCTCCTGCGTTGGTGAGCGACCGTGCGGCAAGTTGTCATGGCTTTCTGAATGCGCGGCGCAAATCGGGCGTGATTCTCAGATAGAGCTCATCGAGAAGGGGCCGTCCGCCAACGCCGTGGAGAACGAATCGATACTCCCGCTGATCCCTGAATGCCTTTCCCTTGAAGAAATGCGCAGCAAGGACTCGCGCATGATGCGGCATCCTCCCGAAGATGGCCTCCGCGACGTTGTCGTCGTAAACGACGGGTCCGTGATGGACCTGCACGGCCGACTCCAGGCCGGAGCACCGCACACTGCCGTCGCAGAGCCAATCCAGGCCCGTGACAGGCGCATGCCGTTCGTTGTTGCGCTGTCTCGCAAACTCGGCTCCCAATAGCACCGCGAATCTGGGAGCATCTCGGATGTGGCACGCCACTCTCCAGTGTTCGTGTCGCGAAGGAGCATCTCTTGTCAGCGATGTACAATAGATCCAGCTCGTGTCTTCTGTCTGGTAGGTTACGGCGGTCGGGACGTGGTGGGCGCCATGTGGAATGTCCGAGACGCCATGCCTGTCAAGAAATTCATCAAGTGACGACTTGGCAATACACCGGCCCTCCATTGGATCGCAGGTGCCTTCGAGACTCCGGTGGTGTTCCCGGTAGTGACGCAGAGTGGCCAGCTTCAGATGTTCTGCGCAGTAGGGGGCGTGGTTTTCGGTATCCACGTACTTTGTCAACAGTGGTGAAGCATGTGTTCTCGTGATGGCCGCCGCATGATTGACGAAGAAGGTGTACACCAGATGGCGGCGGTCGACGACATGCACGTCCTCCAGGACACAGCGACTCGCCCGCCACTCGGCATCTAGCTCTTCTCGTACTCTCACTCCAGTTGCCTTGACGATCGTCGAAGGAGTGGAGGAATTCGGGATCGTGATCGATTGCTCGGCCACGCTGTGGTCAGTGATCTCCCTGTGCATGCACTGCCTCCACGATGGCGGCGATGTTCCACGGCAGCGGCGTAACCCCGACCTCTGCCAGCGCGGCGGGAATGCGCAAGGACTCCGGCCGGAGATTCACGGCCAGGACACGCTTGTCCAGTTGCGCGCTTTTCCGAATCTCCCAGTCAACGGGTTCGCTGCGCCACGTGGACGTGCCCACCAGACAAAGGGTGGCAGTCGATGCGCGGATGAGCCGTTCCGCATGGCGCTTCCACGCGCCGTCGAGCGGTTCCTTGATGGAATAGTCGCGGAAGGTGAGGGGGGAACGCGCGTTCCGTGCCTGGCCGCGGAACAGTTCGACCAGGGGCTTGTCTTCGATGGCGAAGCTCAGGAACACGCTGGGCGCCATGGTTCACCCCCGTTCGCGGCGCGTCTGGGCCTGGTCGTACCACATCAGCAGCTTGGGGTCTTCCTGGAGCACGACGTCGGGGATCTTGTCGGCGACCTCGACGATGGTGGCGTAGTCCTTGGCCTGCCAGGCGCGGCGGAAGCCGGCGCGGACGGCTTCGAGGCGGAACAGCTTCAGGCGGCGCTGCGAGGAGTTCCTGTACTCGTCGAACTCGCGGAGCAGGCCGCGGGTGCGAAGTTCAGCGAGGTCGGTGGCCCTGTGCGGATCGGGGACGTACCAGCGGTCCTTGGCCTTGACGCGGAGGCGATAGTCGTCCTTCGGCAGGTTGCGGAGCTCCTTGAAGTTGCGTGACAGGTAGCCGTGGATCGGGCCGGGCACCTCGCCCCTGCCGTCGTAGCGGAGGAAGTTCTGGGCGAGGAACTCCGAGAGGTCGATCATCCGTTCGTGCTTCAGCCAGCCGGCGAGCTCGCGGATGAACAGGGGGTGGATCTCCTGGAAGGTCTGCGGCTTGTGATCGAGCTGCTGGTGCAACCAACGGATGGCGGTCTCCTCGTCGCGGACGAAGAGCTCGAGTTGGATGATCTCGCGCGCGGCGAGGCGTCGGGGGTCGTACTCGACGACCTGTTCGCGCAAGAAGAACATGCCGTCGCGTTCGGGAAAGCGCTTGCGGAGCCCGGCGTTGAACTCGGTAGCCGAGAGGGGAACGGTGACGCCACGTTGAACGTGGAAGGCGACCATGCGGTCGAAGAGCAGGTAGCTCTGGCGCTCGGCGATCACCTCGGCGCGGTCGTCGGCGCCGACGAACACGGGGAGGCGCCGCAGGTGGGAGCGGACGAAGTCCCAGGCACCGTCCTCGGTGCCGGCCTGCAGGCGGAAGCGATCCTCCAAGCCGCCGTTGGGCTTGTAGGCGGAGATCACGAGGTCCTGCTTCACGGCGGTGCTCGTGACCTGCCGGTACGAGCCCTGCTGCTTGTCGAGCGTGCGGACGTCGGCGACTACGAAGCCGGCGGCGAGCATTGCCTCCTGGATGGCGTTCCAGATGGCGTTCCGGGAGTTGTGGAAGACGACGGTGATCCAGCGGCCGGGCTTGAGGACGTGGCGGTACGCCTCGAAGCAGCGCTGCATCAGGCGCTGATAGTCGGCGATCTCCTTGCCCTTGGGCCGGTCGACGATGGCCTCGGTGTCGCTGCGTGTGCACGTGCGGTGCCAGGATTCGACGAGGTAGTTGAGGTCTGCGTAGAAGATGTTCTCGCCGAAGGGCGGATCGGTGAACACGTAGTCGATGGAGTCGTCGGGCAGGCAGTTGGCGGCGCAGTCGCCCGTCGAGGTCATCGTCGCGCCGAGGCGTGAGACCATCGGCTCGAAGACCCTGCACAAGAGTCGGAGCTTGCCGTCGAGGACGTACCCGGGATGGAGTTCGGAGTGCTGCGAGGGCACGTAGTCGTGTTCCTGGACGAGGCGCTCGACAAGGCCAGCGGTCACACGCGTACCACTTTCCCGTGCCCCCACTGCGCGCAGGAACGGGTTGGGGCACGCGGTGTAGTACGGCGGGTCGGACAGCCGCAAGACGTCCTCGTCCTCCGCGAGGGGGAAGTCGGGGCGTCGGCGGAGCTCGGGCAGCTTTTCCTTCAGCCGGGCGAGGAAGTAATCGCGGCGCGCCTCCTCCGACTCGAAGGTCATCCCCAGGCACTCCACCTGCGTGGAGTCCTCCGCCGCGGCAGACCGGCCGAACAACCCGGAGTCGGGGTCACCGTTCGCCGCCACGGTCATCCCCCTTCCCCTTGGCGACGTGAGCGGCCCGAAGTGCAACGCCGGCGTCGGTCAGGACGTACCGCTGGTTCGCGGTCCGCCGCGTTTCGCCGTTCGTCATGGTGACGTTTCCGGTGCCGCACGAGCGGCAAGAGGGGCGTGCGGCGGAACGCTCTCAAGACGAGAAGACGTCGTCGAGGTCGATGTTCAGGCCGGCAAGCAGCGGCGAGTGGAGCGTCTCGCCTCGACCGAAGGTCTGGGTGACGGTGAGCGCGCCGCCGCGCCGGCAGTGGAGGGAAACGGTTCCCTCTGCCGGATCGACCAGCCAGTACTCCGCCACGCCGTGTCTCTCGTAGAGGACCCGCTTGTAGCCCCGGTCTCGCTCGGCCGTCGCCGGGGAGAGTATCTCCACCACCAGATCGGGCGCGCCCCGCACGTTGTCGCCGCCGCGCAGCAGGTGCTCGCGGTCGCGCGAGACGAACAGGAGATCGGGTTGCACGACGTCGGTGTCGGCCAGCACCACGTCGCAGGGGGCGAAGAAGAACTCGCCCAGGGCGCGTTCCTCGATGAACTGCCCCAGCCTGCGCCCCAGGCGGAACTGCACCTTCTGGTGCTTCAGATTCGGCGCCGGCGCCATGACCAGATCTCCGTCCAGCAGCTCGTAGCGCTCATCGGCCGGGGTGGTGCGATAGTCCTCGTAGGTGAACTTGGCGACGGGTTGCGTGGTGCCCACGTGGGTGCTTCTCCCCTATTGCCGCGACGATCGCGACAATCATGTTAGCCCATTCCCGGGCCGCAGTCCGCGGTCACTCGATCACTATCCGCACCGTCGCTTCGTGCCGCCCCTTCGCCTTTTCATCGACGTAGGCGGCGAAACGCTGCTTGAGCTCGCCGGGCGTGGCCGGCGAGCCGTCGGGGAAGAGCGCCCGGCTCAGGTCTTCGGCGGTGACGACTACCTTCGTGAGGCCCGACAGCACCTCGGCGACCGCGTCGATGAAGTCGCGACCCGGCTTGGCCGGGAGCAGCCGGGACGCCATGAACGCCTGCACCGGAGCACGCTGCTCGGGTTGCAGTAGATCGACGTTGCCGCGCGCGGCCGGGTCGTCGAGGTTGGACAGCAGGATGCCGGTCCACGTCGAGAGCAGCGCGTCGAGCTCGCCGTCGAGTCCTGCGAGCCGGCTGCCGGCCGTTGCCTCGACACGCTCGGCGGACGGTCGAAAGCCGCAGTGCGGGCACTCGGCCGCGGCGTCGAGATCGTGCTCGGTCAGCGCCGGGCAGCTCTTGAGAGCGTTCACCCGCTCCAGAAAGTCGTCGAGTTGCCGTCGCGGCAGCAGGTCGATCGTCGCCAGCGCCTCGAGCTGCGGCAGCCGGCCGTCAGCGCGAAGCCGGCCCTTTCGCCGTTCCTCGTCGACGCCGAGCCTGGCCCGCGTGTGCAGCGCCAGGTACGTCTCGATGTACGCGTGCTTCAGGTCCGCCAGCTTCCTCCGCACCCGCTGGCGGAAGCCGGTCGCCGCACGCGCCGCCGGATCGACGACCTGGGCGAGGAGATCTTCCCGGACCGCTCTCAGCCCTTCGCTCCACTCGTGGTCCGGGGGCAGCGCGGCCTCGGCGGCGGGGAAGTACGACGCGGCGTTGGCGAAGTTGCCGACCAGCGCGCGGAGGGCTTCGACCTCTCGCAGGGCGTCGAGGCCGGCGCGCTGCGCCTCGACCTGCGGGCGGCCGTGGCGGAGATTCTTCAGCGCGCCGGGAGACGAGAAAGCCTGCAGCGCCTCGAGGAAGTCCTTGGCCTCGTCCAGCTTCCCCCGCCGGTCGTCGGTGGCCTGCTCGTCGAGGAGCCGGCGACCCCAGAAGTGCAGCCCTTCCCCGAGGGCCTGACGGGCCGTCACGAGGCGGTTCACCCGAGCTTCGACGGCCTTCTGCAGCTCGCGGACCGGCTCGTCCTTGCCCTGGGCCACGAGCTGCGCCATGCCCGGCGTCAGCTCCAGCAGCTCGAAGAGCGCGGCCAGCGCCGGGACATCCCACTCCTTCGGCCGCTCGAGGTGCCTGAGGTCGACGAGGTCCGCCAGCGGCGCGGCGGCCAGCGCCGCGACGTCGGTCGCGTCGAACTTGCGGCCGGGGATCGCCAGCACTACGTGGCCGGAATAGACGAGGCTCGCCAGCACGACGACGACCCACTCGGGCTCCAGGCGATAGGCGCCGGGCGCCATGTACTCGACGTCGTGCACCGCCTGAATGAGCTCGCCGCGGTCGACGACCTGTCCCTGCCCCTTCCGATCCAGCAGCTCAACGACGTGCCGCGCGTAGCGTGACCGCGTAGGGTCGAGCCGGTCTCCGTCGAGCAGCTCCAGCGCGTCGAGGACCCGGCCGCCCTGCTGTGTCCTGACGGACCGGCGATCCACCGCAACGCGTCCTGCACGGCCTGGGGCCGGCTCTTGCTGGTCCAGTAGACCGAGAAGGCGGGGTATTCCGGCGCCTCGTCCTCGAAGCGAGCGGCCAGAGCGGCGCCGACCGCGTTCACGACGTCGCGGACGTTGACCTCCGCGCCCTCGCCCGCCGGGCTCCCCGTCACCCACCCGGCGAGCGGCTTCTTCCGGCCCTGGTGGGTTACCTCGATCGCGGTGGTCATGTGCGCCTGGAGCCACGTCGTCAGGTCGCGCAGGAAGTCGTCCGCCTTCCCTTGGTAGACGGCCTTCGCGTGCCCCGATGCGCGCGAGGCGAGGTCGAGCGCCGCCGCGCAGCCCTCGAGCGCCGCGTGGAAGGCGTCGTCGCGGCCCGTGGGCCGGAAGAACACCTCGTCCGCCTTCTTCTCGTCACGGAAGCGGGGCGGCTAGTACGGCTGGATGAAGTACAGGTAGAAGTCGCGCGGCGGTACGGCCGTCGACCGCTCGTTGGGCGCGCCGAAGAAGAGGTAGCCCAGCCGCGAGGCATGGCGCTCGCGCCACTCGAGCTCGTGCTCCCAGATGCGGTAGCCGGTGACGTAGGTGGTCTCCGCGCACTCCAGCACGCGGGTCAGCGCGTCGTAGTAGCGGTCGAGCTGCGCGTCGTCGAGCGACTCGGCGCGCTTCTCGATGTGCGCGTCGTAGTCCTCCGTCTTCTTCAGGTCGAGGTAGTGCTGGCGGTTGTCCCGGTTCGACGAGATGAACTGGCCGCTGACCGTCCGGTGGATCTCGCGCAGGACCGTCTCGACCTGCGAGAGCAGGTCGTCGGCCAGCTCGCCGCCGAGGTCCTCGATCTCCGGCTGGTAGAGGCAGAGGGCGTCGCGCAGCTCGTCCGGCGTGGCGCCGAGCGGAGCGTGGATGTCGTTGTGGGTGAGGCGGTGCACCGACAGCGCGTGCACGATGCGCAGCGCCATCGGCCTGTACGCCGGACGGGTGAACGCCTGCGCGATGCGCGCCTCGAGCACCTGGCTGCACTCGATGACCGCCCTGATCTCCGGGACGGCCCGGAACGACGGGTTCTCGCGCAACGTGCGCCAGTACGCGTCGTAGGCGACGAGGCCGGGGCGGTCGGCCGGCGGCTCGTCGTCGATCATGCGGTTCATGGCGAGCGAGAGCGTCTTCAGCACCTCGCGCTTCTCGACCACCGCGATCCGCTCGAAGGTGTCGATGAAGTCCGGATGCACCGGGAAGAGCCGCACGACTCGTCCAGCCGCTCGTTCATGTTCCCGTAGAACCGCGTGAACGGCGTCAGGTACTCGCGGATGCGCGTCTGCTGCTCGCCGGTCTTCCTGAACAGCCGCTCGGCCACGACGTGCTGGACGTCGGTCCGCGCGATGCGGATCTGCTCGAAGCGGTCCTTCACCCGCCGCAGGCTGTCGGCCACGTGATGGAAGCGGGGACTGTCGAAGATCGCCTCCTGCACGCCGGCGACGAAACGGAAGCGCAGGTCCTTCGAGACCTCGCCCACCTCGCGCAGGAAGTTCAGATCGAGGACCAGTTCCTGGTCCTTCCGGCTCTTGAGGTAGTCGAGCAGCTCGTCCACGACGAGCAGCAGCCCCTGGTCGGCGTACCGTGCGTGGAACGCCGTCATCATGTCCTCGAAGGCCCGCTTGTGGTTCGGGATGGTGTGCCGGGCCGGGAAGCGGTAGTCGATGCCCCAGCGCGCCAGCGCTTCCTCGAGCTGCGAGCAGACGAACGTGCGGAAGTCCATGGTCGTGGCGCCGAGCTCGGTGCGCGCGACCTGGAACCGGCCCGCGATGCGCGCCGCCGGGCCGGCGATCCGCGGGTCGACCGCGCCGACGAGATCTGCCCGCTCGGCGATGGCTGACAGCACGGACATCAGGTGGGACTTGCCGGTGCCGTAGTTGCCGACGACCAGGAAGCCCTTGTTGTCGGCCGGCTCATCGATCTGGATCTGCGGAATGACGACATCCGCGAGCCGCTCCGCCATCTCGGGGCTCACGACGTAGGTGGACACGAGCTGCCGGGCCTCGGACTCGCCGTCGGCGTCGCGCAGCTGCACCACGGTCTCGATTGGCTCGAACTGGATCAGGTCGCCGTATCTCATCTCGGTTCCCGTGCGGTCAGCCTGCCCGACCCGATCGGGCGTCCGGGTAAACGACGGCCGCGTCGCCTTGCGCCGCCCGGGAGTACCGTCGGAACTCCGGGTGGTCCGGCACGGCGTAACTCAGGTAGCCGTTCTCCAGTGTCCCGTTCCAGGTCGCGACGATGGTACGGTTCCGCGACACGCCCTGGAGGAGGCGAAGCGGATCGTGCTGGAACGAGGCGTCGAACAGGAGCTCGATGTTGTCCGCGGTGGGACATCGGCCGTTTCCGGCTGACGCCCAGGCGTTGGGGGGCCCGGTAGCAGCCCGGCCGTATACAATGCGGAGGCAAGAGCGGGTCGCCCTGGTGGCAGGCAGCGGCTCCGGGAGTCATGACCATGACCATGAAGAAAACCCTTTTCGCACTCCTGTTTCTCGTCGCCGGCGCAGCGAGCCTCAGCGGGCTGCCGGGCGGCGCCCTCGGCGGCGAGACCGCGGCCGCCCAGCAGGTCGAGGTGCCTCCGGTGCCCAGCCCGGACCTGTACGCCGGCTCACCGTATCTCCGCGAGCTGCGGAACTCGCTGGTCTACGGTGAGATCTGGGAGCGGCCCCAGCTCTCGAAACGGGACCGGAGCCTCATCACCATCGCGGTCCTGCAGGCACTGACCCGCGAGGAGCTGGCCATTCACATCCCGCGCGGGCTCGACAACGGCCTGACGCCGGAGGAGATCTCCGAGATCATCCTGCACGTCACCTTCTATGCCGGGTGGCCCACCGGCGTGCAGGCGTCCCTGACGGCGGCCGCCGCGTTCGAGGAGCGCGGGCTGGCGCTCGCCGACCTGCCGCGCGCGCCGGCGCCCGACACCGAGGTGACGACGCCGAGCGGCCTCAGCGACGCCTACCGGGCCGTCCCGCGTCTCGGCGCGCTCCGCAACAGCCTGCTCTACGGGAACATCTGGGAGCGGCCGCTGCTGTCCAAGCGCGACCGCAGCCTCGTCACGGTGGCGGTCAACCAGGCGCTGTACGTCACGAACGAGCTGCGGCTGCACATCGACCGTGCGCTCGACCAGAACGGCGTCACCCCCCAGGAGCTGTCGGAGGTGGTCCTGCACGTCACCTTCTACGCCGGGTGGCCCGCGGCGGTGAACGCCGGCCGCCTGCTCACGGCGGCGCTGGAAGCGCGCGACCTCGCATTCGACGAGCTGCGCTAGCACTCTGCGCCGTAGAACGGCGCAGAGTGCTAGGAGGATTGGTTGGGCGGCTATCGGAGCCGCAGGCGACGATTTCCGGGCTAGGACGCGGGAACGGCCGGCTCGGCCAACGCACGCCGGTCGGCCGGCGCCGCCTGCGGCCGTCCGCCGCGCGCTCAGAAGAGGGAGCGGGACTGGCAACCGTCGACGGTGATCGACGCGCCGCTGATCCAGCTCGCCCGCGGAGAGGCCAGGAAGGCGACGACCTCGCCGACCTCCTCGGCCCGGCCGAAGCGGCCGAAGGGCAGGTTGCGACTGACGAACTCGGCCATCCCGGCCGGGTCCTCCTGCTGCCGGCGGTGCCACGAGCCGCCCGGAAACGATATGGAGCCCGGGGCGACGCTGTTCACACGGATATTGTCGCCGGCAAACTGCTGCGCCAGCGCCTTGGCGAGGCTGATCTCGGCCGCCTTCACCGCGTTGTAGGTCATGCGGCCGCCCGCTTCGCGGCCCCAGATCGAAGCGATCATGATGATCGCGCCGCCGCCGGCCCGCTGCATGTGGGGCACGGCCAGGCGCGATGCCCGGATGGCCGGATAGAGCGTGTCGTCGAACGCGGCCCGCCAGTCGTCGTCCGTCGCCTCCAGCAAGCCGCCGCCGCCGGCCCGGCCGACGTTGTTGACCAGCACGTCGAGCCGGCCGAACGTGTCGGCCGTCCGGCGGACCACCGCTTCGAGGTCGCCGGGGTCGGTCAGGTCCGCCCGCACGGCGAGTATCCGGCCGCCGCCGCCGGCCTCGCGCTCGAGCAGCGCGGCCGCCTCGGCCAGCCGCGCCTCCCCGCGGGCGCAGATGCAGACGCGGCACCCTTCGCGCGCGAGCGCGGACGCGCCGGCGAGGCCCAACCCGCGGCTCGAGCCCGTGACGAGCGCCACCTTGTCCCGCAGTTGAAGATCCATGATCTCAGACCGTCCGGCGCCGGCGATCGGGGTGCGGCCCGCGACCGCTCACGGCCGCCCGCCGGTCAGGTCGTTGAGCCGCCAGTCGAACGCCTGATAGCGCAGCGTGAACTCGTTGGCCTGCAGGAAGGCCTGCTCGCTCGGAAACAGCGACGGCTCCACGAGCGTCAGGATGGCGCGTTCGATCGGCGCCCGGCCGGCCCCATTCCAGCCGCCGTCGGCATAGGCGGCCACCAGGTCCGCCTCACGCCATCCCAGGATGGAGCTGACCCGCACCTCTTCCGCGATGCGGTCCAGCCTGACGTGGTGCGGGTCCGTCGCGAACTCCCGGACGACCGCCGCGAGCTGCTCCCCGAGCCGGCCGGCGGCATAGGCTTCGCTCCGGAGCCGGCCGCTCCCCACCGCGCCGCGACCGAGCGCCAGGAACAGCCGCGGATCGCCGAAGGCCGGAAGCACCCCGGTCTCGATGGCGTCGAGCGTCAGCATGCGTCCCGCAACGCGATGCGTGCGCCTTTCGAAGGCGCCCGGGATCTGCCGGATGCTGTTGGCCGGATAGTTCGCAGCGCGGCCGCGGATCGGATAGTGGTCGATCACGGTGCGCAGCACCAGGGCGTTGTACGCGTTGAGCCAGTAGGCCTTCCCGTCCGCGGGCGGCCAACCGGAGAACCCGGGCGGCTCGGCGGCGATCGACCGCACGAAGCGGTCGAGCCCGGCGCGGTCCTGCCGCAGCGCGGCGTAGTAGACGAGGCCGTCGCGGACGTACAGATCCAGGAGACGGTCGAGCGCCGCGACGCCGGGCGCCGGCTGCGCCCGTCCGGGCAGGCCCAGGACACCCACCATCAACGCCGCACACGCCAGCCGCGATTTCAACGGCACGCTTGGCCTCCCCCATCCGGAGCGGGCATGATACAACAGGCGTCGGATCACAGGCTGAAGGCATGTTGGCAGCGGCTGCGCTCGGAATGGTGCTCTACGGTCTCTACTCCCTGGTGGGGGGCGTCGCGGATCTGCTCGGCTCGGGCCCTCTCGAATGGTGGGCCGACATCTGGCTCATCGTCGCCGGCGCCATGCTGGTCTGCGGCGCGGTCTTCGTGCGCGCCTCGATGCCGGGCGGCCTGGCGCTTGCGGTGGCCGGGCTGCTGGCCCTGCAGTCGATCAGCC
The DNA here is from genome assembly GCA_965222265.1 of Vicinamibacterales bacterium. Lineage (GTDB taxonomy): Bacteria > Acidobacteriota > Vicinamibacteria > Vicinamibacterales > UBA8438 > JAAXGX01. The sequence goes on along the minus strand of CBDCTP010000002.1, from coordinate 262,242 downwards.
TGCACAACGCCGGGCACCTGTACGGGCAGGTCCTGTTCCTGCCGCAGCTCCTCCGGCTGCTCTTCGCCGGCCTGCTCGTGGCGCTCGCCTGGTTCGGCTGGGAGTCGCCAGAGGACGCGCCGTCGTCGGACCCCGGGCCGGAGTCCGCGCCGTAGAACGGTGCGGACTCCCGAAAACCTGCGCCGTTCGGCCGTGCGCGCGGTAGGATGGACCCGTGGAGCCGGCGGCGGTACGGATATGGCCCAGAACGAGCACTACCTGAAGACGGAGCTCTACGAGCTGGTGCGCAGGGATCCCGCGATCTTCGAATTCCTGCAGGCCGGCTCGCTCGACGGCATCTGGTACTGGGACGTCACGCGGCAGGACCAGGAGTGGATGAGCCCCCGCTTCAAGGACCTCTTCGGCTACCGCGACGACGAGATCCCCAACACCTCCGCGTGGTGGATGGCGAACATATTTCCCGAGGACCAGGCGGTGGCCCTCGACAACTTCGCGAGGCACCTGGCCGACCCCAGCCATCCGTACGACCAGATCGTGCGCTATCGGCACCGCGACGGCAGCACCGTGTGGGTGCGCTGCCGCGGCCTCGCGGTCAGGAACGAGGACGGGGAGCCCATCCGCCTGCTGGGTTGCCACACCGACGTCACGGCCCTCAAGCGCGCGGAGGAGGATCTGCGCAGCCAGGCCGCCGAGCTGCGGACCGCCAGGGACGCGGCCGAAAACGCCAACCGCGCCAAGAGCACCTTCCTGGCGAACGTCAGCCATGAGATCCGCACCCCGCTCAGTGCGGTGGTCGGCACGGCCGAGCTGCTCGGCGACACGGCGCTGACGCCGACGCAGCACGAGTACCTCGACGCCATCCGCGAATCCGCCGACGCGCTGCTCGACGTCATCAACGACCTGCTCGACTTCTCGAAGATGGAGGCCGGCAAGCTGACCCTCGAGCGCCGCGCCTTCCACCTGCGTGGTTTCGTCGACTCGCTGCTGAAGTCGCTCGCGCCCCGACTGCGCAGGAAGGACGTCGCCCTGCGCTGCGCCGTCGCCGACGACGCGCCGGATGCGCTGGTCGGCGACGCCCGCCTGCTGCGGCAGATCCTGTCGAATCTCGTCTCGAACGCGATCAAGTTCACCGAGCGGGGAGAGATCGTCCTGCGTGCGCGGCCGCTGGAGCAGGCCGATGGCAAGGTCTCGCTCGGGTTCGAGGTCGCCGATACCGGCATCGGGATCTCGCCGGACAAGCAGAAGGTGATCTTCGAGGAGTTCGTGCAGGCCGACGCCTCGACGACGCGGCGTTACGGCGGAACGGGGCTGGGCCTGGCGATCGCCTCACGCCTGGTGGACGCGCTGGGCGGCCGGATCGGCCTCCGCAGCGAGCCGGGCAGGGGCAGCACGTTCCACTTCACGGCCACCTTCGACCGCGGCGCGGCGCGCGCCCGCGAGAGGCCGCGGGAGCACCCCCCTGTCGTCGTGCTCCGGCCGCTGCGCGTCCTGCTGGTCGAGGACAGCGTGCCCAACCAGCGCGTGGCGGTCGGCATGCTCGAGAAGGCGGGGCATGCGGTCCGGGTGGCCGCCACCGGCACCCAGGCCGTGGAGGCATGTGCGGCGGAGCAGTTCGACGTCGTGTTGATGGACATGCAGATGCCGGAGATGGACGGATTCGAGGCGACCCGGGCCATCCGGGGGCGTGAGCAGGAGCAGGGCGGCGGCCGAACGCCGATCATCGCCCTGACCGCGCGCTCCTCGCGCGGCCACGGCGCCCACTGGCGGTCCGTCGGCTTCGACGGCTACCTGGCCAAGCCGTATCGTTCCCGCGACCTCCTCGAGGCGATTGCCGCCAGCGTCGCCGGAGCGGCGCCGACGGGCGGCGCGCGGGTCCCGCCGGCCGTCGGCCGCGATTCCCGGGCACGCGTGGACTGGGACGCCGCGCTCGAGAGCGTGGAGGGCGACCGCGAGCTGTTGCGGAAGGTGGTCGACGGGTTCCTCGGCCAGCAACCGTCCCTGTGCATCGAGCTCCGCGGCGCGCTGCAGGCCGGCGATCTGCCGGTGGTGCAGCGGGTGGCGCATACGGTGGGGGGATCACTGCGCCTGTTCCACGGCGCGCGCGTGGTCAGCCTGGCAAACGATCTCGAGGACTGCTGCCAGGACGGCGAGTCCGGCCGGGTGGCGACATGCTGGCAAGCACTCGATCGGGAGCTCGCCACGGTCGTGGCGGAGCTCCGGGAGTGGATCCGAAGCCGGCCGTAGCAGGTAACTGAATCATGGCCTGCCTGCTGGTCGTGGACGACTCGACGGCCGACCGCGAGATGGTCGCGCACCTCCTCGCCGAGGAATCCTGGAGCGTGCTCCATGCCGCGGACGGGCAGGAGGCGCTCACGCAGATGCGGGACCACGACGTGGACCTGGTGCTCACGGATCTCGTCATGCCCAATCTCGACGGCCTCGCATTCGTGAAGCGGTCGAAGATCGATCACCCCCTCGTCCCCGTGATTCTGATGACCGCGCGCGGCAGCGAGGAGGTCGCGGTGCAGGCGCTCGAGGCCGGGGCCGCCAGCTACGTCCCGAAGAAGTCGCTCGTGCGCGACCTCGTCGACGTCGTCGACCGCATGCTCGACGCGTCCAAGGAGCACAAGAGCTACACGCGCCTGCTCGGCAGGCTGCAGGCCGCGTCGTTCGTGCTCGAGAACGACCTGGAGCTGATCTCGTCGCTCGTCAGCTACCTGGCGACGATACTGCGGGATTCAGGCATGTTCGACGAAACGAACTGCCAGCGGATCTCCACCGCGCTCGACGAGGCGCTGACGAACGCCTACTATCACGGCAATCTCGAGGTGCGCTCCGAGATCCGGGAGCACGACGCGCGCGCCTACCGCCTGCTCGCCGAGCAGCGCCGGCAGGTCGCTCCGTACCGCGATCGGCGCATTCTCGTGAAGGCCAGCCTGACGTCCGACACGGCGTGCTTCGTCGTCACCGACGAGGGGCGGGGATTCAACGTCGGCGCCGTCCCGAACCCGACGCTGCTGGAGAACATCGAGCAGCCCAGCGGCCGCGGCATCTTCCTGATGAAGACGTTCCTGGACGACGTGCGGTACAACGAGGCGGGCAACCAGGTGACGCTGCTCAAGCGGCGCCCGGACTGACCGGCGCGGCCCCTCAGTGCGGCAGCGCGCGGACCACGACGACCGTCTTGTCGTCGCCGGGGTCCGGGTTCGAGCGCTCGAAGCGAGCGGCCGCGCGACAGATCAGGCTGGCCAACTCGGCCGCCGGGCAGTCGCGGTGCTCGGCCATCACCGCGCGGACCCCGTCCAGATCGAAGAACCGATCGCCTTCGTCCTGGGCATCGGTCACGCCGTCGGTGTAGATGACGAGCCGCCCGCCGCCGAGCGTGGCCGTCTGCTCCTCCCACGACGCGTCGGCGAACAGCCCGAGCGGCGGCCCGGACGACACCAGCGTCGACTCCGTGCCGTCATCGAGCAGCAGAGCGCACGGATGCCCGGCGTTGACGAACGTCAGCTCCCCGCCGGGGGACGCCAGCACGCCGCAGAACAGCGTGACGAACCGGCCTCCCCCCTTGCCGTGCAGCAGGGCGCGGTTGAGCTTGTGCACGATCTCGAGCGGCGTTGCGCACTGCGCCGCCTCGGCCCGCAGGATGCCCTGGGTCTCGGCCATGACAATCGCGCCGGGGATCCCCTTGCCCGACGCGTCGCCGAGGGCGAGCGCGACCCGCTCCCCCGGCAGCCCGAGGAACCCGTAGAAATCGCCGCCGACCTGGCCGCTCGCGCGCAGGTGCGCGCCGATGTCGTAGCCCGGAACCGCCGGGACACTGGAGGGCAGGAACGACCGCTGGACGATCGCGGCCAACTCCAGCTCGTGCTCGAGGCGGCGGGTCCGCTCGGCGAGCAACCCGTGGCGCTCGCGGGCATACCGGATGCTCCGCACGAGCAGATCGACCGTCAGCCGATCCTTGACGAGGTAGTCCTGGGCGCCGCGGTGGACGGCTTCCACCGCCACATCCTCGTCGTCCAGACCGCTCAGCACGACGACGGGAATCGTGTCGGTCAGGTCCCGCAGGGCCTCGAAGCCACCACCGTCCCGGGCGGCGCGCCGCGACAGGCCCAACAGGACCAGATCGTACGGGCGGGCACGCAACTCGGCGGCCGCGGCGCGGGCGTCCGGCACCGCCTCGACCGTGAACGACGCGGCGGCAGCCTCGCCCAGCACGGCGCGCACTCGCGCAGCGTCACCGGCATCGCTCTCGACGAGCAGCAGGCGAGCGGCCTCCGGGACCCTCCAACCGGACCGGCGTTCCTCGACCAAGGTGTCCGCCGCTACGGGAAGCTCTGAACCGCCTCGGCCTCCGAGCCGAACGTCTCGAACACCATCTCGAGCTTGGTCGTCACGATCAGGTCCTGGACCCGCTCGGTGAGGTTGAGGAGTTTCAGCTGGCCGCCGGCGTTCACGACCGCGTTGCGCTTCGACAACAGGCCGCCGAGCGCCGCACTGTCGATGAGCGACACGCCGCCGAGATTCAGGATCACGTTGCTGCGGCCGGCACCGATGAGATCGTCGATGCGATCCGCAAGCGTCTCGCCCGCCTCCCCGGCCAGCTTCCCGCTGAGATCGAGAATCGTGACCGGGCCTTCATCCCGCTGCTTGATCCGAAGCGCCATGATTGCCCCCTCTTCGCAATGCTGACCCAAATGGCGCCGGAACGCAATACACGGGCAGCGGGCTACCGCACCCCCCAGGCGGCCGACTGCAGGCGGTCCCAGCCGGGACGGGAGAGAAGGCACGGCAACGCCGCGCGCCAAGCGGATCGCCCGCGGCACCGACGAGGTGCGGTACGGGTTGGGCGCCAGGCGAAGCCGCAAGGCAACGATTGGCGGGCTACGCGCAGCCGCTGGTCGCGCCGCAGTTGACGCACTTGTAGCAGGCGCCGTTGCGGATCATGATGGCGCCGCACGTCGAGCAGGGCGGCGCGTCCTGGTCGTTCTGGATGGCGTACGCCGTCGCGCGGTCCGCACGCTCCCCGGCCCGCTCGCCGGTGCCCGTGACCACCGCGGCTGCGGCCAGCGTGAGCTGCTCGACCTCGTCCTCAGCGTCCGGCTCGTCGCGCACGTTGACGCCGGCGTGAAACTGCGCGTCCGTCGAGAGGAACTTGGTGGCCATCCAGCGGAACACATAATCGACGATCGACTTCGCCACGCGCACGTCGGGATTCTTCGTCATGCCGGCCGGCTCGAACCGCTGGTGGCTGAACTTGTCGACCAGCACCTGCAGCGGGACGCCGTACTGCAGCGCGTAGGACACCGCCTGCGCGAACGCGTCGGCAAACCCGGAGATGGTCGAGCCCTCCTTGGCCATGACCAGGAAGATCTCGCCCGGCGCCTCGTCCTCGAACAACCCGACGGTGATGTACCCCTCGTGGCCGGCTATGTCGAACTTGTGCGTGATCGCCTTGCGCTCGTCCGGCAGCTTGCGGCGCACCGGCCGGGTCTGCTCCCGCGCCGCGCCCCCGGTCTGGGCGGGCGCCACCGCGCGCGACGTGTTGAGCGGCTGGGTCCGCTTGCTCCCGTCGCGGTAGATCGACACCGCCTTCGCTCCGAGCCGCCAGGCATCGACGTACGCCTGCTCGATCTGCTCGATGGTGGCGTCCTGCGGCACGTTGATCGTCTTCGAGATGGCGCCCGAGATGAACGGCTGCGTGGCGCCGATCATCTTGATGTGGCCGGTGTAGTGAATCGACCGCCGGCCCTGCGCCGGCTTGAAGGCGCAGTCGAACACCGCGAGGTGTCCGTCGTCGAGGTGCGGCGCGCCCTCGATGGTCTCGTGCTCGTCGATGTAGCCGACGATCTCGTGCACCTGCCGGGCCGCGTAGCCCAGCCGCCCGAGCGCCATCGCCACCGTCTGGTTGACGATCTTCATCAGTCCGCCGCCGACGAGCTTCTTGTACTTGACGAGCGCGATGTCGGGCTCGACGCCGGTGGTGTCGCAGTCCATCATGAAGCCGATGGTGCCGGTCGGCGCCAGCACCGTGGCCTGGGCGTTCCGGTAGCCGTGGGCCTCGCCCAGCTCCACGGCCGTGTCCCACGCCTCGGCCGCGGCCTCACGCAGCTCGCCGGGCGCCTCGCCGGCGCCGACGTCCCTGAGCGCGGCCCGGTGCTTGCGCATGACCCGCAGGAACGGCTCCCGGTTCCGCGCGTAGCCCGCGAACGGCCCGCCCTGGTCGCGCGCGATGCGCGCCGACTGGGCGTACGCCTCGCCGGTCATCAGCGCCGTGACGGCGGCCGCGTAGCTCCGCCCGCTCTCGCTGTCGTACGGCACGCCGCGCGACATCAGCAGGGCGCCGAGGTTCGCATAGCCCAGGCCGAGCGGCCGGTAGTCGCGGCTGTTGCGGGCGATGGCCGCGGTCGGGTAGCTCGCGTTGTCGACGATGATCTCCTGCGCCGTGATCAGCGTGTCCACCGCCGCCCTGAACGCCGCCACGTCGAGCTCGCCGGTGCCCGGGTCGAGGAACCGCATCAGGTTGAGCGACGCCAGGTTGCAGGCCGAGTCGTCGAGGAACATGTACTCGGAGCAGGGGTTCGAGGCGTTGATGCGCGCGGTCTTCGGGCACGTGTGCCAGTCGTTGATCGTCGTGTCGAACTGCATCCCCGGATCGCCGCACACGTGGGTGCCCTCCGCAATCATGTGCAGCAGGTCGCCGGCGCGATAGGTGTCCATGACGCTGCGGTCTCTGACCGAGCGGGTCTGCCACTCGGCGCCGTCGAGCGCCGCCCGCATGAAGTCGTCCGGCACGCGCACGCTGTTGTTCGAGTTCTGGAAGAAGACCGAGTTGTACGCGGTGCCGGTGAACGAGCCGTCGTAGCCGGCGTCGATCAGGGCCCAGGCCTTGCGCTCCTCCTCGACCTTGCAGTTGATGAACTCGACGATGTCGGGATGATCCGCGTTGAGGATGACCATCTTCGCGGCGCGGCGCGTCTTGCCGCCCGACTTGATGACGCCCGCGAACGCGTCGTAGCCCTTCATGAACGAGACGGGACCCGAGGCCGTCCCGCCGCCGGCGAGCGGCTCGCGCGACGAGCGGATGGGCGATAGGTTCGTGCCGGTGCCGGACCCGAACTTGAACAGCATCCCCTCCGTCCTCGCCAGCGTGAGGATCGAGTCCATCCGGTCGTCAACCGAGTTGATGAAGCAGGCCGAGCACTGCGGCGCCGGCTCGAAGCCGCAGTTGAACCAGACCGGGCTGTTGAAGGCCGCCTTCTGCTCCACGAGCAGGTGCTTGAGGTCGTCGCTGAACGCCCGCAGGTCCTCGTCGCCGGCGAAGTAGCGGTCCTTCCGCGCCCACTCCGTGATGGTGTCGACCACCCGGCCGATGAGCTGCCTGACGCTGCGCTCGCGCTGCTGCGTGCCGAGCTGCCCGCGGAAGTACTTCGACACGACGATGTTGGCCGCCTGCTGCGACCAGGCCTTCGGAATCTCGACGGCGCGCTGCTCGAAGACCGTCTCCCCCTTCTCGTTCGCAATCACGGCGCTGCGCGTCTCCCACTCGATCTCGTCGAACGGGTCGGCGTCCGGACGGCTGAAGAAGCGGTTGAACGTCAGGCCCGGCGCGGTATCGCCCGGCGCCGCGGCGGCGGGCGGCCGGGGTTCGGGCTCGGGCAGAAGCTCGTGAGCCACAGGGTCGTGGGCGCTTGCCGTGCTGTGGTCCAGGATGCTGTCGTTCTGGATGTCGTGTGCCATATATAGGGTCCGTATTCTACGTGAAACCCAATATATTGTGAATAGCGGAATCGCATTCGTGTCGCTGTGGTAGAGTCGCCCAGATGCTCTCAGAGGCGGAAGACGCCGCCCGGGGGCCGCTCCAGGCCCCCGCACCGCCGCCCCCGCCCGGGCACCTGACCTTCAGCGCCGGCCGGCCGCGCCTCGCCGCCGCGCTGGAGGTCGTCCTCTGCTCCGGCTTTCCCACACAGCTGGCGCTCGCGGTGGTCCTGACGCGTATGGGCATCGCGTCGGTCGGCCGCGGCGGCGAGCTCAGCCTGCTCTACGTCGTGACGCTCTCGCTCGGCGACGCCGTCCTGCTCGTCGGGCTGATCGCGTACCTCCTGCGACGCGGCGGCGAGCGGCCGCTGGCGGTCCTGCTGGGCCCCGGCCCGCGCAGACCGGACGTGCTCCTCGGCCTCGCGTTCATTCCGCTGACCGTGCTGCTGGCATGGGCCAGCCTTCAGCTTCTCCACACGTTCTGGCCCTGGCTCCGCAACGTGTCCGAGAACCCGCTCGAGGGGCTCATCCGCTCGCCGCTCGACGCGGTCGTCTTCGCCGTCGTCGCGATCGTCGCGGGCGGCCTGCGCGAGGAAATCCAGCGCGCCTTCATCCTGCGGCGCTTCGAGCAGCACCTGGGCGGCGGCTGGCTCGGCCTGGCCGTCTTCAGCATCGTGTTCGGCCTCGGCCACTACATCCAGGGCTGGGATGCCGCCATCGTGACGGCGGTGCTGGGCGCGATCTGGGGCACGCTGTTCCTGCTGCGGCGCAGCATCGTGCCGGCGGTGGTCAGCCACGCCGGGTTCAACGCCAGCGAGATCCTGATCGTGCTGGCCGGCACCGCCAGCGGCTGACCTCAGCGCCGTGCCGCGTCGCGCGGGGGAACGGGCTCCGACGGCGGGACGCGCAATATCTGCCCGCGGCCTACGAGTTGCGCCACCCAGGCGCCCACGTTGGCGGCGCGGCTCTCTTGCTCGACGCGCTGCCGCACGAGCGGCCGCATCGCGGCGAAGGACGAGCGGCCGCCGTCGGCGGTGAACTCGTCCAGGTGCTCCTCGTAGTGCAGGCGCAGCTGCTCCTCGGTCGGCATGCTCAGGGGACCGAAGCGGGTCTCCACGTACGCGTCGCGCCGCGCGTCGTCCCGCAGCACCTGCCGCAGATCGTCGGCGGTGTACCCCACGCGCGCCAGCACGGCGGCCAGCTCCGCCTCCGACGCGAAGGGGGCGGCCACCGCGGCCAGCCGCCGCTCGATGTCGGCCGGCGGCGGATCGGCCACCACGTAGCGGTCGACCTCGTCCAGGACCAGGCGCCGCTCGATCAGGTAGGTCAACACCTCGTCCTCCCGGTCCAGGTGCGTGTCCGCACCCGGCCGAGCCAGCCGCAGGTCGACGAACGCCCGCACGTCCGACAGCATGATCACGTGACCCGCCACGATCGCGAGAATGCGATCCAGCGTCTCCGGGTGCGCCGGCCAGACCCCGGACACCCCCAGCCACGCCGCGCACGCGACGCCGAGTATCCAGGCGGCCGCCGGGCATCGGCCCGGCCGGTTAGAAGGCCTGGCCGATGCTGATGTGCAGCGCGGTGAGCGGTTCCCTCTCGCGGTCCGGATCACTGCCAAGATCCTGGCGGTCGAGCTTGAATCCGAGATCGACCCGAATCGGACCGACCGGCGAGCGATAGCGGACGCCGAACCCGGCCCCGCTTCGGATGCGTCCCAGGTTGAGGCTGCTCACCCGATCGTACACGTTCCCGGCGTCGAGAAACCCCACGATCCCGAGATCACGCGTCACGGGCACGCGCAGCTCGCCGTTGAGGACGACCACGGCGTTCCCTCCTTGCGGGAACCCGGCGGCGTCGATCGTCGCCCCGGGCTGCCCGATCGGGATGCCGAGCCGATCGAACGCGAAGCCGCGCACCGTGGTGTCGCCGCCGGCGAAGAAACGCTCGCTGATCGGGAGCAGGGGCCGCCGCGGCTCCGCCCCGGCGACCGACGACGCCAGGTCGTCGAGCGCCCGCTCCGGCGGCATGGGCGTCGCCGTGGCGGAGAGCCGCCGGAAGCCGACCGCCAGGCCGACGCGGGCACCCGCCGCCACGACCACCCGGCGGACGCCGGGGAGCCGGCGATAGGCGAACGCCTGCAGGAAGGTCTTGGCGAAACCCACCTCGGAGCCGATGCCGCGGGCCGCGACCTTGCCGTCGACGCTGAACATCTCGCCGGCGGACGGGTCGACCACGTCGTCGCGCGTGTCCCGCACGATGCTGCCCATGAACGCGGACAGCCGCACCTTCTCGAAGAGCCGGTCGACGAGCGGCACGTCCTCGGGGTTGAGCTGGATGTTCGAGGTGTCGTTCTTGCCCCACGTGTAGGCGGCGCTGGCGCTCAGCGTCGGCGTCACCTGGCGCCGCGCCTCCGCATTGACGCCGCGGCTGAACAGATCGAAGCCCGGCCGGATGGCCTCCTCGATGAACCCCGTCACGAACAGATCCCAGCCGCCGGCGAACGCCCGCGGCTCGGCATACGTGCCGACCACGCGGTACTCGTTGAAGCCGAGCCGCCGGCCAGGCTCCGCCTCGGCCGGATCGAGCGGATCGTGCTCGCGGCGGACGCTGACGCGCGTGAACAGGTCGATCGACCGGTTCTTGCCCCACAGGTTGCGCCGTCCGATCTGCACGAAACCGCGCGGGGCGAACTCGATCTGCTCGACGGCCTGGCTCGCTCCGCCGGCCGGGTCGGTCCGCCGGCGCAGCCGCTGCGACAGCTCGAGGCCTCCGCCGTACCCGAGCCGCGTCGCCGGCGCCTCCTCGACCACGACCACGACATCGCGCCGATTGCCCCCGCCGTGGCTGAACTCCCGGATGTCGATCCGCCGGAACAGCCCGAGCGCGTTGAGCCGGCGGCGGGTCTCGGCGACCGCGGCCAGCCCGAGCGGCTGCCCTTCCTCCAGAGTGATCTCCCGGCGAATGCTCACGGAATCGATCTGCTCGTTGCCCACGATCAGCACGTGCTCGATCCGAATCTGCGGCCCCTCCGCGATGCGGAAGACCAGCTCCACCGCCTCGAGCCCGTCGTCGAAGCGCGGCTCGACCGTCACGACCGCACGCTCGAAGCCGGCATTGAGGTACAGGCCCAGAATGCGGTCGCGATCGCTGACGGCCTGCCGCGCGCTGTAGGCGCCCCCGACCGCCGAGTCGATGAGCTCGCCGAGCTCCGCGTCGGTACGGAACGCGTTGCCCTCCAGCGTCAGGGACCGCACGGCCGTCTGCGCGCCCTCCGCGATGTCGATTGCGCAGGCCACCCGGACCGCCCCGGCCTCACCCCCCGGCCGCCGCTCCTCGACGCGCGGCTCGACCCGCACCGTCGCGTAGCCGAGCTGCCGGTAGCGCTCGGCGATCCGCCCGAGGCTGGCGTCGAGCTCCCGCATCACCAGCGGGTCGCCCGGCCCCAGGCTCACCAGCGGCTCGAGCGCCGACCGCGGCAGGGCGCGGTGCCCCGTGACGACCACCTCGTCGACCTCGTAGAGCCGGCCGCGGTCGACCGTGAAGACGATCGACAGCTCCTCGCCCTCGACCTCGCGCGCGTGGGTCACCACGGCGTCGCGATAGCCCCGGTCGTGCAACGACGCCGAGATGCGCCGCTCGGCGTCTTCGAGCAGGTCCTCGTCCACGGAGCCCTCGCGCTCGATCGGCACCAGCGACGCGAGATCCGCCCCCGCCACCTCGTCGCCGGCCAGCACCACGGTGATGCGCCGGCCCTGCCGCACGTTCAGGATGAGGTGCACCTGCGTGCCGCCGGCCACGGTCTCGATCGCGTGGCTCACGCTCGCCTCGTAGTAGCGGTTGCGCCGCAGTTGCTCCTCGTACGCGCGCAGGCGGCGGTCCACGTCGACGCCGTCGTACGGCGCGCCCGCCTCGAGACCGAGACGTGCCAGTATCAGGGGGTACATCGTTGCCGAGGCGCCCCGCACGATGACCCGCTCGATCCGCGCGCGCGCGCCCGCCTGCACCTCGACGTGGAGCACCCGCTCGGGGCCGCGGCCCGCGATCCGCGTCAGGACGTCGGCCAGCAGGAACCCGCGCTGCCGGTACAGGCGCCGTACGGTCTCCGCGGCGGCGGGTGCCTGATCGAGGCGAAACGACGCACCGTGGGCGTCGCTGATCGCGCGCCGGATGCTGCCGGCCGACACCCCGGGGCGGCCGGTGATCTCGACCCGCTCGATGAGCTGCAGCGGCTCCAGCGCATAGCGGAGCCGCACGCCGTCGGCCAGCAGGGTCCCGTCCACCTCGACGCTGGCGAAGCGGCCGAGGCTGAACAGGTGCGTCACGCTCTCCCGCACCTGGCGCATCGACAGCGGCGCGCCGACCCGCGTCTCGACCAGCTCCAGCGCGCCCTCGTCGCGCAGCGGAGAGCCGCCGCTGTGCAGCTCCACCGCCACCACCGGCCGGCCGACGAACTCGTCGACCTCCGCGCCGAGCGCGGGCGCGCCGAGCGACAGCGCCGCGAAAAGGCTCGGGAGGAGCGCGCACCGCGGCCGTTGCCACGGGCTCGTGCCCATCAGAACGCGTGCCGCACCCGGAAATCGAGCGCGTAGGTACGATCCTCGTTCTGGGAGAGGATCCAGGACAGGCGGTCGTTCTGGTCGTACTCGAGCACGACGATGATGTCCTGATTCGCGCCGGTCAGCGTCCGGGACAACGTGACGTGCGCCCGGTTGGAGATCCGCTTGCCGATGAGCAGCCGCGCGGTGGGCAGCAACTGGGCGGACTGCTGCGCCGACGGATCGACGAGCGACGGGGTGATCTGGAAGGTGTCGACGCCGAACGACTCCTCGACGACCCGCCCGACGCCCGATGACAGCGGACTCGTCAGCAGCCGCGCCGCACCAGCCTGGAACAGCTCCTGCCGCGACTCGTCCAGTGCGCGCAGCGTCCGCAGCTCGGCCGCCTGGGGATCCCGGATGTTGCCCAGCAGCAGCGACATGATCTCGAACTCCGGCAGCGGGGGATCGGACGAGAGCTCGAAGGCGAGCCGCTCCATGGTGCCGACCAGGCCCAGCGTCACCCGGTACGTCTGACCGGGCGTCCGCACGTCGGTCTCGGCCTCGATGTCGAAGAACGGCTCGATGGCCGTCGGGCTCGCAAAGCCGATGCTGCCCCGCGTCACGCGATAGCGGTTGCCCTCGAAGAACACCTCGCCGCGCTCGATCTCGGCGTTCCCGAACAGCTGCGGCTGCGCGTAGGTGCCGCCGAGGGTGAGCTCCGCGCTCGACACCACGCGCGCGGCGTTGTCGCTGATGCGCAGGCTCGACGGCGCGCTGATCCGGACATCGAGGCGCAGCGGAAACGCCAGATCCACCGGCTGCTGCGCAGACAGGGCGTCGTCGGGCCCGAAATCCAGCAGGCTGGTGCTCGGCTCGAACAGGTCCAGCAGCACCGCGTCGCGCACGTCCACCGACCCGGACAGCACCGGCGCGTCGACGTTGCCGCCCAGCGCCAGCTCCGCGTCCACCAGCGACCGCATCCCCTCGGGGAACCGCAGGCGCATGCCGCTGCCGGCCGCCGTGACGCTCAGCTCGTCGACCGCGTAGCCCCGCAGGCCGACTCGGCCCCCGAACTGCACGGGACCCGTCCCGAGCTCGCCGGTCAGATCGTCGAACCGCAGCCCGTACGGCTCGAACACGATCCGGCCGGCGATGTTCTCGAGCCCGTGCGGAAACGACAGATGGCGAATCCGGCCGGCGTCGACTGCGGCCTCGCCGGTCACGAGCGGTTGCCGCAGCGTGCCGCCGATGCTGGCGGCCAGCCGGGCGTGCCCGGAGCCCCGCAGGTCGGGAAAGATCCCCTGGAGGAAACCGAGGCCGCCGTCACCCGTGGCCTCGAGCGCCAGGCGCTCGCTGTCCAGATCGATGCTGCCGGTCAGATCGATCGCCGTCCCGTCGCCGGTCAGGCGCATCCGCTCGACGCCGACGACGTTGCGCTCCAGGACCAGCCGCAGCGGCCGGTCGTTGCGGACCGTGTAGCCGTAGACGTCGAGCTGCAGCTGCTCGATCGTGGACGCGACCTCGAGCTGCCTGCTGTCGCGGAGCGGACCGAGCACCTGCAGCGTGCCGCTCACCACGGCGGCGAGCTGCTCCGGCAGCGCCGGCTGGAACGCCCGGACGTACGGATCGATCGTGGCATCGCTGAAGCGCAGCAGCAGCTCGGAGTGGGTCGTTGCGACCTCGACGCGCCCGGAGCCCGAGACCGCCCCACGCGGCGAGGAGACCTCGGCTTCCAACCCCATGACGCCGCCCCGCACGTCGATGCGACCGGACAGGTGGCCCACCACCTCGCCCCCGATGGTCAGGTCGCGCACCGCACCGCGCACCTCGTAGCGCGGGTCGGCGAACGCCCCGACGCCGTCGACGGTGAACCGGAGCCGCCCGCCCAGCGGTACGCGCTCGCCGCGGGCGGCGTCGAGCGACGCCACCGCGATGTCGCGCCCGGCCGCGTTGAACGAGTACGTCCCATCCCAGTCGATGAAGGCGGCGCCGGTTGCGAGACCGCCGCCCTTGCGCACCTCCAGGCCTTCGATGCGGACGCCGGCCCCCTCGAACCGCAGGCCCGCCGCGGCCGAATCGAACGACTCGCCGTACGCCAGCGGCCCGTCCAGCGTCAGGCGACCCACGCCATAGGGGCGCCGGTAACCGCCGAAGAGCCGGATCGCGCCGGTCAGGGGGCCGTCGATGTCGTAGCCCTGCAGGCTGAATGCCTGGCGCACCCGTGCGGCGGGAAACGACGCGACCTCGAAGGCCGCATCGATCTCGTCCTCCGCAGCGCCCCGGCCGCCGAGCGCGAAGCGGCCGCCGACCCGCAACGTCGCGTCGCCCAGGGCGAACCGGGTGTCGGAGACGTCGAGGTAGCCGTTCTCGACCGTGATCGCGCCGCGGCCGACGCCCCATGGCACGTTCCAGGCGCGAATGTCCTGCCCGTCGAAGCTCGCCTCGATGCGCGGCGACGCGAAGGTGCCCAGCATGACGCCGTCGAGCTGCCCGCGGCCGCCAACCGCGATCTCGCGCGTCGGCGCGCCGAACGCGGTCATGAACGCCGCCATCAACCGGTCGCTCTCCTGCCAGTCGGCGCTCGTCACGCGGAACGGTATGCGGGACCGGCCGCCGTACGCCGTCCGTCCCTGGAACTCGATCTCCGTGTACGGCGTGGCCAGGCGGCTGGGTTCGATTTCTATCCCCGCCGGGTCGACCGCGTAGGCGATTGCGCCGCCCACGGGAAACGACCAGCGGCCGCTCCCGGCCGCGAACGGGGTCGCCGCGTACGGGTCCGGGCCTGCGGGACCGGCCCGCGGGGCGGCACGGGTCATGAGCTCCCGGGCGGGGACGGGCGTCACCGACAGCCGACCGTCGCCCGTACGGTCGGCAAAGGCCCCGAGAGGCCAGCGCAGCACGTTCCGGCCAGTCGCCCGGCCCCGCGGCCTGATCCCCCCGACCGGCAGGTCGTCGATCAGCGCCGCGAGATCGACGCCGCGATAGGTGGCGCCGAGCGTCGCCTGACCGGGCGTCGGACCGCCGAGAGGCTGCATCGAGTAGTCGAAATCCAGGTCACCTCCGTAGAACGGGGACCGGCCATCGAACACCTCGAAGCGTTCCGCGGTCCATACCAGCGAGCCCTCGACGCCGGGAAACCGCAGGCCGTTGAGCTCCGCGTTCGCACTCCGGAACGCACCGGTCAGCTCGCGGCCGCCGTCGAAGATGTGCCAGGTCCCGGTGAACCTGGCGTCGCCCGTGACCGTGAAATTGTCGTCCGCGAAGAAGACCTCCTTCATCGGCGGCAGCTCGATGTCCGAGTCGACGATGCGGTAGGTCTGCTCGGGCCAGTTGAGCAAGTCCACCTTGCCGACCAGCCGGGACGTGAAGCCGTCCATCGTCAGGCGGATGTCGGTCAGGTCGACCAGTCCGCCGTCGAGCACGTAGGTGGCGTCCATGGCGGCCGTCATCGGCGCGAACGAGCCGATCCGTACCGTGCCGCCCCGGAACGACACCTCGCCGCCGTATCCGTCGCGCTTGCCGATCGTGAGGTCGATGTCGCGCGCCGTGACGCTCCACGGCGCGCCGTGATCCCGGAAGACGAATTCGCCGTCGTGCACCAGCAGATGGCTCAGGGTGGTGACGAAGGATCGCCGGCCGCCCTCGTCCGCCGGTGGCGCACCCGCTCCGGAAGCGGTCTCTTCTCCGGAACCGGCCTCCTCCGCGCGGGCATCCGCCGCCGCCGGCCCGGGCGTGGACCTTCTGGCCGCGAAAGGCGGGAAGCTGTGGCGGCCGTCCGGGAAGCTCTCGACGAGCATCCGCCAGCCGGCCATCTCGGCGCCGTCGATCAGGATCTCGCCCCGCAGCAGCGCAACCCACGAGGTGCTGACGACGATCCGCTCGGCGCTCAGGAAGGGTTCGGCGCCCGGCGACAGCCCCTCGATGACGAGGTCCTCGACGAGAAAGCGCCCCGGCAGGACGTAGGTGCCCAGCCGGCCGATATGCACCGGCCGCCCGAGCCGCGCCGACGCCGCCGACTCGGCCCGCGCGCGCACCACCGGTCCCAGATCGATGGTGACGAGCGACACGATGCCCGCGGCGAAGAGACCGAACCCGGCAATGACCGCCCAGCGGGCATGCCGCCCGGGCGCCCAGTGCAGCAACCGCCACCGGCCGGCGACGGGGGCGGTCGGCTCCGCGGTAGCGGGATTCGGACTCCGTGCCGGCGCGGCGGTCGGTTCGTCAGTCATGGCCAGCTTCAATCAGACGGGGCTGCGCCCCGAACCCCCGGCGTCCGCTTGCGGGGACCCCTGCGCCCCGCGCCGCTCCCGCCGAGGCGCGCTGTGCGCCCTTGCGGTCATTCGATCACGACCAGCACCTTCCCCGCTTCCACCGAGGCGCCTTCCGCCACCGCCACCTCGGCGACGCGGCCGGCGCGCGGGGCGGTCAACTCGTTCTCCATCTTCATGGCCTCGACCACGGCGACGCCCTGGCGGGCCTCGACCTCGTCGCCGGGCGCCACCAGCAGCCGCACCACCTTCCCCGGCATCGGGGCCGTGACGTGCTGGCCGCCGCCCCGCTCGCCGCCCCGCTCGCCGCCCCGCTCGCCGCGACCGGTGAACCGGGCGCGGCCAACGTCGACGAGCGCGCGCACCACCGCGCCGTCGACGTGCATGTCCACGGCGCCCTGGTCGGCGACATCGACGCAGCGGACGGCGTGGCTTCCGGACGCGCCCTCGACCAGCACCAGCGAGAGCGTCTCCGCGTCGATCCGGCGGGCGTCGACAACGCGCGTCACGCCGCCCCATGCAACCCGGAACCGCGCCGGGTGCGACCCGACCCGCTCGACCGCAACCCGGTGGCTGCGCCCGTCGACCTCGATCTCGATGGTAGTCTGAGCCATTCAGCGCCGCAATCCCCCGAGACGCGCCGCCTGCTGCCACGTCGTGCCCGGCGCGCCGCCCGGCCCGCGCGCCGGGCGGCCGGCGTCGGCGTCGAGGACCGCCCGCACCGCCGTCGCGAGCACCGCGATCTCCTTGCTCTCCGGCGGCGGCGGCAGCAGCGGGCCCGGCGGGCGGGCAGCCAGCGTGCGCTCGAGGAAGCCCGTATCGAAGCGGGCGGCCGCGAAGTCCGGGTGGCCCAGCATCCACTGGAAGAGCGGGATCGTCGTCCGCACGCCGCCCACCTCGTACTCGGTCAGCGCCCGGCGCATGCGGTCGATTGCCTGGGCGCGCGTCTCGCCCCAGGCCACCAGCTTCGACAGCATCGAGTCGTAGTGCAGCGGCACCTCGTACCCCGGCGCCACGCCGCTGTCGTCGCGGATGCCCGGGCCGTCCGGCGTGCGCAGGCTCGTGATGCGGCCGGGGCAGGGAATGAAGCCGGCCTCCGGATCCTCGGCGTAGACCCGGCACTCGATGGCGTGGCCGGCGGGCGCCAGCATGCGTTCCGCGTCCAGCGCCAGCTTCTCGCCGCGCGCGATGCGCAACTGCCAGGCGACGAGATCGACCCCGGTCACCATCTCGGTCACCGGGTGCTCCACCTGCAGCCGCGTGTTCATCTCGAGGAAGTAGAACTGCCCGGCGTCGTCGAGGAGGAACTCGACCGTCCCGGCGTTGGTGTAGCCGACGCCGCGGGCCAACGCTGCGGCCGCCGCCGCCAGCGCCCGGCGCGTGGCCACGTCGACGACCGGCGACGGCGTCTCCTCGATGACCTTCTGGTGCCGCCGCTGAATCGAGCATTCGCGTTCCACGAACGGCACGACCTGGCCATCGTCGTCGCCGAGCAGCTGCACCTCGATATGCCGCGCGACCTCTATGCAGCGCTCCAGGTAGACCGTGGAATTGCCGAACGCCGACAGCGCCTCGGAGCGCGCCGCCCGCACCGCGCCCGGCAGGGCATCCGGCCCGTCGACGAGCCGCATGCCCTTCCCGCCGCCGCCGGCCACCGCCTTGACGAACAGCGGATAGCCGACGCCGTCCGCGGTGTGGCTGATCTCGTCGGCGGTCAATCCGTCCGGCAGCGGACCGTCCGTCCCCGGCACGACCGGCACGCCGGCCTGCTGCGCCGCCTGACGCGACGCGGTCTTGCCGCCCATCAGCGCGATGACGTCGGCCGCCGGCCCCACGAACCGCAGGCCCGCGGCGCGGCAGGCACGCGCGAACTCCGCGTTCTCCGCCAGGAACCCGTAGCCGGGATGCACGGTGTCCGCGCCGGTGCGGCGCGCCGCGGCGACCAGCTTCTCGATGTCCAGATAGCTCTCGGCCGGCCGGTCGGCGCCCAGGCCGACCGCCTCGTCGGCGTAGCGCACGTGGGGCGCCAGCCGATCGCTCGGCGAGTACACGGCGACGGTCGGGACGCGCATGTCACGACACGCGCGCATGATTCTGATGGCGATCTCTCCCCGGTTGGCGACCAGAACTTTCACGAGCGTTCAATGCAAGTCATAGGAGCAAGTCATAGGGGAATGTTGCCGTGCTTCTTCGGGGGATTGGTGTCGCGCTTGCCCTCGAGACTGCGCAGGGCGGCGATCAGCCGGGGCCTGGTGGTTCGCGGCTCGATGACCTCGTCGATGAAGCCGCGTCCGGCCGCAACGAACGGGTTGGCGAGTTTCTCCCGGAACTCCCGCACCCGCTGCTCGCGCTGTGCCGCGGGGTCCGGAGCCGTCTCAAGCTCCCGCTTGTACAGAATGTTGACGGCTCCCTCCGGCCCCATCACCGCGATCTCCGCCGTCGGCCACGCGAGGTTGACGTCGGTGCGGATGTGCTTGCTCGCCATGACGCAGTACGCCCCGCCGTACGCCTTCCGGACGATGACCGTCACCTTGGGTACGGTCGCCTCGGCGAACGCGAACAGCAGCTTGGCGCCGTGCCGGATGATGCCGCCGTACTCCTGCTGCGTGCCCGGCAGGAACCCCGGCACGTCCTCGAAGGTGACGAGCGGAATGTTGAAGGCGTCGCAGAAGCGCACGAACCGCGCGCCCTTGACCGACGCGTCGATGTCGAGCGTGCCGGCCAGACGCGCGGGCTGGTTCGCAACGATACCGACCGACTGCCCCCCGAGCCGCGCGAACCCGACCACGATGTTGCGCGCGAAATGCCGCTGCACCTCCAGGAACTCGCCGTCGTCCGCCACCGCGTGCACCAGGTCCAGCATGTCGTACGGCTGGTTCGGCAGCTCCGGAACCAACGCGTTCAGCTGCTCGTCCCCGCGATCGACCGGGTCGGTCGACTCGACCCGCGGGGCGCCGTCGAGATTGTTGCTCGGCAGATAGCCCAGCAGCGTGCGGATCAGGGCGAGGCATTCCCGATCGTCATCGACCGCGAAGTGCGCCACGCCGCTCCGCTCGTTGTGCGTCATCGCGCCGCCCAGCGCCTCCTTGGACACCTCCTCGTGCGTGACGGTCCGGATCACGTCCGGACCGGTGACGAACATGTAGCTCGACTCGCGCACCATGACGTTGAAGTCGGTGATCGCCGGCGAGTAGACGGCGCCGCCCGCGCACGGACCCATGATGGCCGAGATCTGCGGAATCACCCCCGAGGCCAGCGTGTTGCGAAGAAAGATGTCGGCATAGCCGGCGAGCGAGAGCACGCCTTCCTGGATGCGCGCGCCGCCGGAGTCGTTCAGTCCCACGACCGGCGCGCCGTTCCTGACCGCCAAGTCCATGATCTTGACGATCTTCGAGGCGTTGGTCTCGGACAGCGATCCGCCGAACACGGTGAAGTCCTGGGCGAACGCGTACACGAGGCGGCCGTCGACCAGCCCGTGACCGGCCACGACGCCGTCCCCGGGAATGAGTTCCCCGTCCATCCCGAAGTCGCGGCAGCGATGCGTGATCAGCTTGTCGATCTCGCGAAAGCTGCCCGGATCGAAGAACAGCTCGATACGCTCCCGGGCCGTGAGCTTGCCGGCGGCGTGCTGCCGCTGCCGGCGGGCCTCGCCGCCCCCGAGCTCCGCCCGACGCTCGTACTCCTCGAGAACCTGTCGCGTGTCCATACGCTTCGTGCCGGAATGCCTATACCTTGGCCGCCTGTGCGCGCTGCCAATCGGCCAGGAACTTCTGCAGGCCGATGTCGGTCAGGGGGTGCGCGAACAGCGCGTCGATGACCTTGGCGGGACAGGTGCAGATGTCGGCGCCCAGGGTCGCCGCCTCCACGACGTGCAGCGGCCCCCGCACGCTGGCCACCAGCACTTCGGTGGCGAACTCGTGCATGTCGTAGATGTCGACGACCTGGCCGATGAGGTCCATGCCGGATGCCGCAACGTCATCGAGCCGGCCAACGAACGGACTGACGTACGCCGCCCCGACCTTGGCGGCCAGCAGCGCCTGGGCGGCGGAGAACACGAGGGTCACGTTGACGCGGATCCCGTCACCGGTCAGCCGCCTGCAGGCAGCGACCCCCTCCCGGCCGAACGGGACCTTGACGACGATGTGCTCGTCGAGCTGAGCCAGTCGCCGCCCCTCGCGCACCATCTCGTCGGCGGCGGTGGACACCACCTCCGCACTGACCGGCCCCCGCACCAGCCCGCAGATGGCCCTGAGGATCGCGTCCGGATCCCCACCCTCCCGGGCGAGCAACGACGGGTTGGTCGTCACCCCGTCCACGATGCCGAGTGGCAGCAGCGCCTCGATATCGGGAACATGTGCCGTATCGACGAAGAGCTTCATCTCTCGAACCTCACGCCGGATCCGCCGCGACCACGTCGTTCGCCAGCGATCCGACGCCGGCGACCTTCACGACGATCCGGTCTCCCGGCTGCAGCGGACCGACGCCCGACGGGGTGCCGGTCGCGATCACGTCACCCGGCAGCAGCGTCATCACCGAGGAGACGAACTCGACCAGGTAGCCGATGTCGAAGATGAGCTCGCGGGTGTTCGACGCCTGACGCCGCTCGCCGTTGAGCCACGATTCGACGTCCAGCGCGCGCCAGTCGACCCCCACGGCCACGGCCGGACCGACCGGGGCGAACGTATCGAATCCCTTGGCGCGGGTGTACTGCACGTCGCGCTTCTGGAGGTCCCGGTCCGTCACGTCGTTCACGCAGGTCAGACCGAGTATATAGTCCGGCGCGTCAGCGGCGGCGACGCCGCGCGCGCGGCGTGCGATCACCACGCCGAGCTCGGCCTCGTAATCGACCCGGCCGGCCCCGGCGGGCAGGACGATGGCACCGTCGGGCCCGACTACCGCCGACGGAGGCTTGAGGAAGATCAACGGCTCGCTGGGCAGCGCCTTGTTCATCTCCCGGGCATGATCGCGGTAGTTCAGCCCGACCGCCACGATCTTCGACGGCTCGAGGGGCGCCAGAATCCGCAGATCGCCCGGATCGACCGGGGCCCCGGCGGTGTAGCGGCCGAACACGTCGCCCTCGAGCTCGTTCCAGTCGCCGCCGGCCTGCAGCACGTGCATGCGCCGGCCGCCATACTCCGCCCGGTAGATCCAGTGCGCCGCATCGTTCATCGCACTTGCTCCCTGACCCGCTCCGACGGCGGGCTGACGTTGGGCGGCACGGCGTCGTCGACGGCCTGCACCGCGTACTCGTAGCTCACCCCGACCGCCACCTTCGCGTCGCGATAGGTCGTTGCCGCGACCGGCTCGGTGGTCAACGCGCCGAGTGTCGCACCTGGGCCGCGTACGCGCAAGACCAGGTAGCCGACGACGTCGTCCTCGGCGTTCGGGGTCCACGCCAGGTTGACGACGCCGCCGGCAGCAACCGCGACGAGACCGATCGGCGCCGCCGGCGCGAACGTGTCGACCAGCTCGCGGCAGGTGGCCTCCGACGGCGCGCTGCGCACGTCGCTCCCGTCGATCTCGTCGACCGCCCGGACGACGAAGCAGCGCTCGACGCCGAGCGTCGGATCCGCCTCGCGATACGACGTACCCGCCAGCGGCGCGGCATGCAGCGGTCTCGGAACGCGGGCGACCGCGGCGTCCGCCGACTCGGCGGCATCGTACACCTCGTACCGCGTAGGCGTTCGAGGGGGCGGTAGCGCTCGCGACGGAAGCTCCGCAGCGACCCCCGTCCGCTGCACCGGCAGGCGGGCGGTCGCCGGCGGAGACCATGCGAGCGAGATCCGTTCCTCGTCGTATGCCACGCGGGGGGGCGCGGGCGGCTCGGGCGCAGGCCCGAGCGGCACCGTCGCCTGCTGCGAAGGCCGGCTCTCCCGGCCGCGGCTGGAGACCGCCAGGGCAACGTAGGTCCGCGCCGGGGGCCGCGGCAGCGGTGGACCGAACAGCGGCCCGGCAGGCGGCCCTCCGGCGTCGTCTTTCGTCTCCTCCGGACCGCCGTCCTCGTCGATCGCCACGGGCACCATCGCCACCGGCGTCAGCTCCTCGACGAGGGTCACCCGATCGCCCCGGGCCGGCAGCCGGTCTCCCGCCACCGCTTCCTCATCGGCGTCGGTGGCCGGGCGGGCGACCTCGAGCCTCGCGACCCGCGTGGCAGCGTCGAGCCAGTCGTCGAACGCCACGTCCGGCCCATCGTCCGACGGCTGCGCCGTCAGGGCGTACAGCTCGACCCGGTCGAGGTCGGCCGGCTGCGCGCCGTCGTTGTCGGCGGCCGGAATCGTGAATTGCACGTAGACCTGGTCTCCCCAGCGTTCCGCGGACAGATCGGCGACCGGGGCGGGCACGATCAGGCGCGGCGGGAGCGGGTCGCCCCGCACGCCGCACGCCGCGGAGAGCGCGGCGCAGAGGACCGCGGACAGACCGGCTCGGGGACGGATCACAGAATGTATCGCGACAGATCCTCGTCCTTCACGATATCGACGAGCATCCGGTCTACGTAGGCGCCGTCTATGACGACCCGTTGCTCCAGCATGTCGGGCGCATCGAACGAGACCTCGTCGAGCAGCTTCTCCATGACAGTGTGCAGCCGCCGGGCGCCGATGTTCTCCGTACGCTCGTTGACCATCGTCGCGAACTCCGCGATGCGCCGCACGGCTTCGGCCTCGAACGTCAGCTCGAGACCCTCGGTGGCCAGCAGCGCCGTGTACTGGGTGATCAGCGCGCCCTTCGGCTCCGTCAGGATGCGCACGAACTCGCCCGTGCCCAGCGCCTCCAGCTCGACCCGGATCGGAAACCGGCCCTGCAGCTCGGGAATCAGGTCGGACGGCCTGGCCATGTGAAACGCGCCTGCCGCAATGAACAGGATGTGGTCCGTCCGCACCATGCCGTGCTTCGTGCTGACCGTGGTGCCCTCCACGATCGGCAGGATGTCGCGCTGCACGCCCTCGCGGCTGACATCCGGACCCTGCACCCCCTCCCGCCCGGCGATCTTGTCGATCTCGTCCACGAATATGATGCCGGCCTGCTCGACCCGCTCCACCGCCAACCGGCTCACGCTGTCCATGTCGACGAGCTTCTGCTCTTCTTCCTGGCTCAGATGCTGCAGCGCCTCGGGCACCTTGAGACGCCGCTTCCGCGGCCGTCCCTGGAAGAGACTGGGCAGCATGTCCTTCACGTTGATGTCGATCTCCTCGATCGAGGAGCCCGTAATGACCTCGAACGAGGGCACCGACCGCTCCCGAATCTCGATCTCGACCACCCGCGCATCAAGCCGGCCGCCGTGCAGCTGGTCCCGAAACTTCTCCCGCGTACGCTGCGCGTGCTCGCTGGCGGCAGCCGCATCGGGGGCGTCGGCCACCGGCCGCACCGGCGGCAGGAGCAGATCCAGCAGGCGCTCCTCCGCGTTCTCGCGCGCCTTCCCGCGCACCTCGACCAGCTGTTGCTCGCGGACCATGTCGACCGCCAGCTCGACCAGATCGCGGACCATCGACTCGACATCGCGCCCGACGTACCCGACCTCGGTGAACTTCGACGCCTCGACCTTGATGAACGGCGACTGGGCCAGGCGGGCGAGTCGGCGGGCGATCTCGGTCTTGCCCACGCCGGTCGGGCCGATCATCAGGATGTTCTTCGGCGCCACCTCCTCGGCCAGCTCGGGCGGCAGCTTCTGGCGCCGCATCCGATTCCGGAGCGCGACGGCAACCGCCCGCTTCGCGTTCGTCTGCCCGACGACGTACTTGTCGAGCTCCGCCACGATCTGACGCGGCGTCAACGTGTCGGCGCTCGTCGCCGTCGATTCGGGAAGATAGATGGGCATGACCGGCGGGGCAGGCGACGCGCTACAACTCCTCGATCGTGACACTGGCGTTCGTGTAAATGCAAATGCCGGCCGCTATCGTCAGCGCTTCCTCGGCGATGGCACGCGCATCGAGCTCGGTATGTCGTGCCAGCGCCTTGGCCGCCGCCATGGCGTACGCGCCGCCGGACCCGATCGCGACGATCCCGTCGTCGGGCTCGATCAGGTCGCCGGTGCCCGACAGCAGGAAGGTGGCCGAGGCGTCGACGACCACCAGCATCGCCTCGAGGCGGCGCAGCATGCGGTCGGTGCGCCAGTCTTTCGCGAGCTCGACGACCGAGCGCTCGAGATTCCCGCGGTACTGCTCGAGCTTCGACTCGAAGCGCGCGAACAGGGCGAACGAGTCGGCCGACGAGCCCGCGAACCCGGCCAGGATCCTGCCGTTGTAGAGCCGCCGGATCTTGCGCGCGCTCTGCTTGACGACGGTGTCGCCGAGCGTGACCTGACCGTCGCCGGCCAGCACGGCCTGCTCTCCGCGACGCACCGCGAGCACCGTCGTGCTGTGGAAGTCGGACACCGATCACCCTGCCTGCCGCGGCGCCCCCCGGCGAGCGCGGCGAAAGAGGAAGTAGGCCGGGATGCCGGCCCCGATGATGAGCAGCCCCGCAGCCGAGGTGTTGGGGCTGCGCCAGATGGCGTTGCCGACCATGAACAGGCTGGCCGTGGCGAAGACGAGCGGGGCGAGCGGGTAGCCCCAGGCGCGGAAGGGGCGCGGCGCCAGCGGCTCGCGTCGGCGGAGCACGAACAGTGCGGTGACCGCCACGCCCGCGAACAGCACGACGGCAAACCCCGTGTACTCCACGAGCTGATCGAACGTGCCGGTCAGCACCAGCAGGCCCGCCCACGCGCTCTGGGCGATGATGGCGGCCGTCGGGGTCCGGAACGTCGGGTGCACCTCGGCCAGCTTGGCGAAGAACTGGCCGTTCTGCGCCATCGCGTAGTACACGCGCGGCCCGGCCAGTATCATCGCGCTGATGCTCGCCGCGATCATCACGACCGACGCCGCCGCGAGCGGCGCCGCCCCGGCCGGCCCGAACAGCCGGTCGGCCGCGGCGTCCACCACCCGCACGTCGACGGCCGCGAGCTCGGCCACGGGGAGTGCGTAGACGTACAGCGCGTTCAGCAGCAGATAGATCACGATGACGACCACGGTGCCGACACCGAGGGCCAGCGGCACGTTCCGCCCCGGGTCGCGCATCTCCTCGGCCACGTAGGCGGCCGCGTTCCAGCCCGAGTAGCTGAACATCACCGGAATCAGCGCCAGCGCCCAGCCGGCCGGCGCGACCGTCCCGCTGGCGGCCGCGAAGTTCGTGCTCGTCCCGAGGCCGATCGTGAAGCCGAGGGCGACGAACGCGACCAGCACGAGCACCTTGAGGGCGGCGAGCACGTTCTGCACGATCCGTCCGGGACCGAGGCCGACGACGTGCACCACCGAGAGTCCCGCGATGGCCGTCAGCGCCACGACGGACTGCGGCGACAGCGTCAGCGTCGCGACGCCCAGCGGCACCTGCAGGAGCGGGGTCGTGTCACCGGCCGCCGGCACGAAGCGGCCCAGGTAGCTGGCCAGGCCGACGGCGCTGGCGGCGATAGCCCCCGAGAAGCCGGCGACGAACGAGGTCCAGCCGGTGAGGAAGCCGGCCAGCGGACCGAACGCCTCGTGCAGGTACACGTATTCTCCGCCCGCCCGCGGCCGCAGCGCGGCGAGCTCCGCGTAGGCCATGGCCCCGGCGAATGCGAGCACGCCGCCGGCCAGCCAGACGCTGAGCATGGCCCAGGCGTTGGGCACGCCCTGGGCGACGAACGCGGGCACAATGAAGATCCCGCTGCCGATGACGTTCGAGACGACGATGGCCGCGCCGTCGAGCGGGCCGAGGTCCCGGCGCAGCGCCGTCGGACGGCCGGAGGCAGGGGCAGGCGGGCGAGGCCGGTGCGGCACAGGGGGCACCCACTACTGAGTGAGGAGCTGCCGACCGATCGGATGCTCGCTCAGTCTCACCCACGGGTCCGCCCGGTGCTTGATGAAGACCTCGACCTTGACGTCGACGAAATCCCGGTGCTGCAGCATCTCGACGCGAGGCTGCTCGCCCGTATAGCCGAGACCGGACTCCATCGTGAAGGGCCCGGCGAGGGAACCCGGGTCGAGCCCCTCGCGGCCGACCGCGCGCACGAACGCGTTGCCCCACTCCTGCACCTCGCCGGCGCACGTCCCCGCCGCCGGGTCGGCCGGGGAAACGTCCGACACGGGCTGCTGGCCCGCCTGGGCCACCTGGCAGCGGCGAAAGACGCCGTTCAGCTGCAGCGTGCGCACATGGTTGTCCGAGATGTTCGTGAGGCGGAACGAGATGGTGGGCACGAGCTTGCTGCGGCCGAGATCATCGAGGCCGACGTCCAGCCAGCCCGTCGTCACGTCGGTGACGGCCAGGGTGGCGGACATGTCCAGTGTCGGGCCGCCGCACGCGCCAGCGAGCACGAGGGCCAGAACACCCCGGATCCCGCGCCGCGCCGCGCCGCCGACCGCAGTTCCGCCGCGCCCCTCGCCCATGCAGGGATTGTAGATCAGAAGCCGGGCGCGCCCCAGGAGGCGCCGCCGTGGAGCGCCGCGGACTTCACCACGGGCTCCTAGCCTGCATTATTCCTGAGGCTGTCGAATCGGTCACGGGTGGGGTCTGATCGTCGGACGATTGCAGCCTGCGGACTGTGTCGGCGGCAGGTTGCGGCGTGGTTGAGCCGGCGTGGCAGGGTGACGGCGTGCCCGAAGCGCACGGCAACGACAGCGCCGCCGGCTGGGGCGCGTGAGAGCGGCTGTGGAATTTGGCTGCAGACGGCAGGAGGAGTGGCTACCCGGCGCGCGCGCCAAGGGCGAGGGCGATGTGGCGCCAAGCATCGAGGTATGGCGTCGCCCGCGGCAGATGCAGGACGAGGCGGCGGACAGAGCGGCGGACGTCAACGCCGAGTTTGAGCAGCCGGTCGCGCAGCCACGTCACCTGTGTGCGGGCGCAGGCGGTGCGTGCGGCGCGCAAGCGGAGTTCCTGCATGAGCACGTAGGCGGCGGCCGTCAGGAAGACGCGCAACTGGTTCGCCCAGAACTTGCAGCAGCTCGTACGGTCGATCTGCAGGCCGTCGAGCAACTCCTTGATGCGGTTCTCGATATCGCCGCGGGCACAGTAGATCTTCTCGTAGATAAAGCGCGGCGTCTGGCGCAGATTGGTGACGACGAAGCGCGGGTTGTCGCGCGGCTCGCGGCCGTCGAGCCGCACGACTTCGGCTTTGATCACGACCCGGCGCTCATGGTCCCACGTGCCCGCTCGATAGCAACGGGTGTCGGTGTAGACGTGCGCCGTCTGGTCGTCGTGCGCGCTCTTGGCCCGCGCCTCGACCATGGCGGACGCGGCATGCCGCAGCAGGACGGCGTTCTTGGCCATCGCCACGACGTAGTCGAGCCGCGGCTCGGCGTCGAGAAAGTCGAAGATTTCCGGGGTGGCAAAGCCCCCGTCGAGCCGGACGAGCAAGCGCGCCCGCGGAAACGCGCAGCGCAGCAGCGGGAGCAACCGAGACAACACCCCCAGCGTCCCGTCGGCAGCCACCGCCTTGCCCGGCCGCAGCACAGCGGCGCACAGATACTGCTCGACCTCGCGGTCGAAGCGCACGAAGGCCAGCAACGGGAGGTAACACCAGCTGTCGTAGTAGCTGTTGAAAAACGTCAACTGCTGCGCGCCATGCGTCCGGTCGTCGGTCGGGTCCAGATCGATCGTGATGCGTCGCGCCCGCCCGCCCAGTCGGCGCCGATGCCGCTCGATGACGCTCGCCGCCAACTCGCGCCCCATCCGATAGAGGGCCGAGCGGCCCGCGTCGTTCTCAAACCGCGAGATCGTCGGTTGCGACGCCAGCCGCCCCCCGGTCACCGGGTCGCGTCCCAGCAGCAGCTTGTGGATCGGATCGTCGGCGAGATGGTCGGCATCGTTGCCATCGGGATGGCCGCAGGCAATCCCGAAGACCCGCTGGCCGACCAGGTCCTCGAGCGTGTGCCGAATCTTCTCCGGCGCGCGTTCATCCACCAGACAGCGGGCGAACGCCTTGACCAGGCCATACACCCGCTCGGCCGCCTTGAGCAACACGGCCCCGCCATCCGAACTCGCCTGCTCGCGGTCGAAGGTGGCCACGAGCGGCTTGTCGAACAGATCCGGGAACCGAACAGTCTGTGGTATCGTCGGGTTCGTCACGAAAGAGCCTCCGTTGTGCCAAAAACGTTTGTAGACAACAGCGTTTTAGCACACGGAGGCTCTTGTGTCTCCACCGGGGCCGGGGTCCGTTGTGAATTTTCCAGGCTAGCAGCCCGTGGCGAAAGTCAGGGGATCCGCACTCGACCGGCTCGATCGAGTTCCGTACACTGGACGGCATGGCGATGGGCAAGAAACCGGCGGCTCGACAGCCGTCGCCGATGTGGGTGACCACGGCGGACCTTCCGACGAACGCCGGGCATCCCTTCTTCGAGCGTCTGAACCGGGTCCTGGAGGAGGCAGGCTTCGACGCCTTCGTCGAGGGACTGTGCGGGGCGTTCTACGCTGCGCGGATGGGCCGGCCGAGTCTACGGCCGGGCCGGTATTTCCGTCTGCTGTTCATCGGCTATTTCGAAGGGTTGTCCTCCGAGCGGGGGATCGCGTGGCGGGTGGCCGATTCGCTGAGTCTGCGGTCGTTTCTGGACCTGGACGTGACCGAGGCGGCACCGGACCACTCGACGTTGTCGCGCACGCGGCGGCTGATCGACGTGGAGACGCACGTGGCGGTTTTCACGTGGGTGTTGGAGCGGCTCTCCGCTGCAGGCCTGTTGCGGGGGAAGACGGTCGGCATCGATGCGACGACGCTGGAAGCGAACGCGGCGATGCGGAGCATCGAGCGTCGGGACACGGGCGAATCCTACGAGGCGTTCATTCGGCGGTTGGCGGAAGCGTCGGGGGTGGAGACACCGACACAGGCGGATCTGGCTCGGTTCGACCGGTCGCGGAAGAACAAGAAGACGTCGAACAAGGAGTGGAAATCGCCGCAGGACCCGGACGCGAAGGTCGCGAAGATGAAGGACGGCCGGACGCACTTGGCTCACAAGGCCGAGCACGGGGTCGACATGGACACGGGGGCCATCGTGTCGGTGACGGTGCAGGATGCATCCGACGGCGATACGGCCACGCTGCCGGAGACGCTGATCACGGCGGCCGAGCAGGTGGAGTTGGTGGCGCCGGACGGTCCGGGGGTCGAAGAGGTGGTCGCCGACAAGGGGTACCACAGCGACGCGACGCTGGTGGCCCTCGGCGAGGTGGGGGTTCGGAGTCACGTATCGGAGCCGGAGCGCGGCCGGCGCTGCTGGCAGGACAAGAGGACGGGAGAGACGCCGCCGGAGAAGCGCGCTGCGCAGAAGGCGCTGTATGCGAACCGCCGGCGTGTGGGCGGGCGGCGGGGTCGTCGCCTGCAACGCTGCCGGGGCGAGGTGGTGGAGCGTTCTTTCGCACACATGTATGAGACAGGGGGAATGCGTCGGGTGTGGGTGCGCGGTCACGAGAATGTCCGCAAGCGGGTGCTGATCCAGGCGGCCGCCTGCAACATCGGGCTGCTCCTGCGCCACCAGACCGGCATCGGTACGCCCCGGAGCCTGCAGGGGCGGGCTCTTTCGGCGATTTGCCGCCTGATCGACCGTCTGATCGACCGCTGGGGGCGTCTGACGCGCGCCTGGGGGTTCAAATGGACACCGACGGCCCTCGTCGGCTCAATTGCTCATCGCCAAGCTGCCTGAACAGCAGGGCTCAGCGATCAGACTTCTTCCACGGGCTGCTAGCGGGTCTCGACGCGGCCGCGAGCCTCTTCCAGGGATAGCCGGCCCTCGCGCAGCGCCGCCAGATCGCAGCCCCGGACCCGGATCCGCAGGGTCTGGCGCTCGCCGGAACGGACCCGCAGACCGCGCGCGTCGCGCGCGGCGACGGTCAGCCACTCGAAGTCCCCGAGCGCACCGGGCAGGGCGCCACCGTACGTCATCAGCGCGTCCGTGAGCGCCTCCCTGAGCGCTGCGCGGTAGAGCGCCTCCGGCTCCACCTCCAGCGGCGCCGGCGCGCCGTCGACACGCGTACCGGGCGCCGGCGCGGGCACTCCGGCCGTGACGGGAGCGGCGGGCGCCGAGCGCGCCTGCTCCTCCGCCTCCCGTAGCGCCCGAGCCGGAGCGGCTCGGCCGGGCCGGTCCTGCATGGCCAACATGCGGCGCCGCAGGCTTGCCAGCGCGGGGCTCATGCCGGCGTCGAACGGGTCGAGCACGCCCAACGACCAGAGGAGGCTGCGCCGCACCACGGGGTACTCGACATAGAAGAACACCCCGTAGTCGTCCAGGACGAAGCCGCGCGCCTGAATCGAGCCGGCAAAGAAGAGCAGGCCTGGAACCACCGTCGGCAGTTGCCGCTCCACCGTGCTCACGCCGCGGCTCACGGCCCTCTCCAGCTCCTGCTCCAGGCGGCGGACGTGCTGCGTGACGACCTCGTCGCGGTTCCCGCCGGGCTCCGGCGCCTGCGCAGACGCCGACGCGGGCAGCACCCCGGCCAGGGCGAGCAGCGCGATGCAGGATGGCAGGCCGCGCGCGCGCCGGCCGCGTGCTGGTGTGCCCCGCGTGCGGGACGCCTGCTCCAAATTACCTCCCAGGTGGCCGTGGCAAACCGTCCCGCCGCATGCGAGCGGCCATGCATCCCGGCTGGCTCTCGGTGCAACGCGGGATTTCACCACGGCCTCCTAGCCCGGCAATCGTCGCCTCCGGCTCCGGTTGCCGCCCAACCAACCCTCACTAGGAGTCTATGCCGTTCTACGGCGCAGACTCCTAGCGCTGAGAGACCCGCACGAGATAATCGGTTACCCCCTCGAGCGCACCCAGCTCCCGGCGCAACTGCTGCTGGTCGGCGTGCCGCTGCACGTCCAGCTCCTGGGCGAACTCCGTCAGCCACAGCGCCCGCTCCTGCTGTTGGCGGCGCTCGCTCCGCGCAATCAGGCCCTGCAGTTGCTGCAGCAGCGCATCGTGATCGACCGCACGGGTTGCGGGCCCCGGCCGCGGCGCACCCGCGGCCGGGGTCAGCTCCCGCCGCAACTGCCGCTCGAGCGCAACCAGATCGGCACGCCACGGTGCGGCTGCCGGCGCCGGCTCGACCGACGCCGGCGCATCCGCCGCGGGCGGCGCCGCGCCGGCCGTGCCGGCTACCGAGCGAACGTAGTCGACCAGCCGGGTGCGGAGCACGAGCGCGCCGTCGCCGTACTGCACCTCCACGCCGCCCAGGACGAGGCCGGCCGTGAACACCACGCCGGCCGCCGCCGCCAGCCCCCAACCCGGACGCCAGGCGAACGCCCGCCACGACGTGCTCCGTGTATCCCGGTCCGATACCACCCGCAGCCCAAGCGACGCTTCAGGCAGCGTCCAGGCGTCCAACGCACCGCGGACGGACCGGAACGCCGCCACCTCGTCCGCGCACCTGGCGCACACGCCCAGGTGGGCTTCCACGCGCTCGCGCTCAGTCGGTTCGCACTCGTCGTAGAGATAGGCGATGAGCGCCTCCCGGTCCCGGACGCCGCACGGACGAACTCGCTCCATGTCAGGACTCCTGCGCCGCGCGCCTGTGCGACCAGCCGGAGCGAACCGCGATGGACGTGCTCAGCCCCTGGCGTTCCAGGTGCTTCCGCAACACGCTCAGACCCTGATACAACCGCGTCTTGACCGTGCTGAGCGGGCACTCCGCGAGCTCGGCAATCTCCCGGAACGTGAAGCCGTGATACTCCTTGAGGACGATAACCGTTCGCTGCTCGGGCGGCAACAGGGCCATGGCCTGCGCGACCGCGCGGCCGAGGTCGCGGCGGATGATCAGGTCCTCGACCGTCTCGTTGATCGGGTTCACGACCCCCAGGTCGCCCGGCTCGGTGTCCCCGGGCGGCTGCACGAACCCGACCCGGCGCTGGCGGCGGAGCCAGTCGTGGCACAGGTTGAGCGCGATCCGGTACAGCCACGACGAGAACTTGGCCTGCCCCTTGAAACGCTTCAGTCCGCGAAACGCACGCAGGAACGCCTCCTGGCAGATCTCGCGGGCGTCCTCGTCGCGACCCACCACGCGATAGGCGAGCGCGTGGATGGGCCGCTCCCAGCGCACCACGAGCTCGTTGAACGCGTCCGTGCCGCCGCGGGCGGCGATCTCGACCAGCTCCTCGTCGGTACTGTGCATGCGTGTACGCGCTGCCTGAGCGCTTCTCTAGCGTTAGACGCACGAACGCGGCCGAGAGTCGGCCGGTTCCTTCGTCGTGTCAGAATCACACGCGACCGACCACCGCGACGATGATTCAACTGTCAGCCATTCGCAAGGCCTTCGGCGCCCGCGTGCTCTTCGACGACGTCACCTGGCAGGTTCAGTCCGGTGAGCGGGTCGGGTTGTGCGGCCCGAACGGGGCGGGCAAGACGACGCTGCTCCGGATCATGGCGGGGTGGGAGGAGACCGACGCCGGCACGCTGGCTCGTCCGGCCGATCTTACCGTCGGGTTCCTGCCGCAGGACGGCATCGCCCTCGCCGGGCGGACGCTGCTCGACGAAGCGCGCGCGGCGTTCGGCGAGCTGCTGGCGCTCCAGGCCGAGATGCGGGAGATCGAGACCCGGATGGCCGCCGACGACGACCACGCGACACTGCTCGCCCGCTACAGCGAGCTCCAGGAGACGTTTCAGCATCAGGGCGGGTACGACCTGGACGCGCGCGTGACCGCCGTGCTGCGGGGACTGGGATTCAGCGAGGCGGACCTCCCGCGCGCGACCGAGGAGTTCTCCGGCGGCTGGCAGATGCGCATCGCCCTCGCGAAGCTCCTGCTGCGCCGGCCCCGGCTGCTGCTCATGGACGAGCCGACCAACCACCTCGATCTGGAGGCCCGCAACTGGCTCGAGGATTTCCTCGTGGGCTACCCGCACGCGGTCGTGCTGGTCTCGCACGACCGCTTCTTCCTCGACCGCGTCGTGACCTCGATTGCGGAGCTCAGCCTGCGGACTCTCACGAAGTATCCGGGCAGCTACAGCGCCTATCTCGTCGAGCGCGACGCGCGCCTAGCGCGTCTGCGGGAGCGTAAGCGGCAGCAGGACGAGGACGCGGCGCGCATGCAGGCCTTCATCGACCGCTTTCGGTACAAGGCGACGAAGGCCGCACAGGTGCAGAGCCGGATCAAGATGCTCGAGAAGGTCACGCCGATCGAGGTGCCGCCCGAGCGCAAGCGCGTTCACTTCGAGTTCCCGGCCAGCGCCAAGAGTGGCCGCACGGTGCTGGAGCTGCGGAGCGTGTGCAAGGCGTACGGCGCGTTGCGCGTGTTCGACGGCGTGAACGTGCACATCGAGCGCGGCGACCGGATCGCGCTCGTGGGCCCCAACGGCGCCGGCAAGTCCACGCTGATGCGGATGCTGGCGGGGGCGGAGGCGCCGGACAGCGGCGCGCGCGAGGAGGGGCCGCACGTGGTGGCGCAGTACTTCGCCCAGGACCAGGCCAACCGGCTCGATCCCGCGCTGACCGTCCACGAGACGCTGTCCTCGGGCTCGCCGATCCACATGGTTCCGGCCATCCGGAACATCCTGGGCGGTTTCCTCTTCGAGGGCGACGACGTGTACAAGCACGTCGCGGTGCTCTCGGGCGGCGAGCGTACCCGGCTCGCGGTGGCCCGCATGCTGCTGCACCCCTCGAACATGCTCCTGCTCGACGAGCCGACGAACCACCTCGACATCGACTCGACCGACGTCCTGCTGGATGCGCTCACGGACTACGGGGGTACGCTGATCTTCGTCTCCCACGACCGGTACTTCGTGGACCGCCTCGCAACCAAGGTGCTGGAGATCGGCAACGGGACCGCAGTGGTCTATCCGGGAACCTACGAGGACTTCCGCTGGAGCGTCGCGCAGCGGGTACGCCCGGACGCCGCCCGCGAGCCGCGGCGACAGCGGACGCCGGCGCCCGCCCGCCGCGGCCGCGGCGCGGAGGAGCGCCGGCTGCAGGCCGAGACCCGCCGCCTCGAACGGCGTCTCGGCGCCCTCCAGGCCCGGATCGGGACGCTCGAGCAACGCATCGGCGAGCGGGAGGCGGCGGTGCGGGCGCTGGAGACCGACATGTCGGACCCGGGCTTCTACAGCGATGAAGCAAGCGCGAAGGCGGGCATCCACAAGCACCAGGCTCTCATGTGGGAGGTGGGGGACCTGATGAACCAGTGGGAAGCCATGCAGCAGGAAGCCGACGACCTGGCCCGGCAGGTCGGCAAGGACGGCGCCTGAGCTCGCGGGCCGCGGACGCGGGCAGCGTCGGCGTCGGCGGTCACGATGCCAATCGTACAGCGCGGGCCATCCGGGCCAGGCTCAGGGCCCGAGCACGTGCGGGCGCACGCGGTCGACGACCAGGCGGGCGGCGGCGCGGGCCTCGGCGGCGTCGGGTTCCCGGTAGAAGTCGGACGGCGTCAGGTCCTCGGCGCCGTAGAACGCCAGCTCGCGGTCGCGCCGCAGGTCGCGCGATGCCGCGGCGAGACGCTCGACGTCGCCAGCCAGCGCGGCGGGCAGCCGGCCTCTCTCGGCCTCCAGCACGTCCCCGACATCGTGCACGCGCGGCGGGTCGACACCCACCGCCCGCAGCAACCCCTTCAGGGCGAGCTCGACCGCTTCCTGCGACTCGCGCACCACGTCCGCCCAGCTCCCTGCCTCGTACAGCACGTCGAGCGCCCGGAGACGCACCTCGGCGCGGCGCACGTGGTCCGCCGCCAGCGTGCGATTGCGCATCAGGCGACCTCCGTCCAGTAGGGCTGCCCGTGGACCGTCCGCCGCACCAGCCGGCCCGCGGCCATGGCGCCCCGCACCCGCGCCAGATCCGCCGCCAACCGCCCGTCCCGGTCGAACAGCACGCGCCCGTCGATGGCGGCCTCGGCCCACAGGCCGCTGAGCTCCGGGCGGGGCGGGTGCACGAAGTGCGGATCCACGCGCCGACCGCGCCAGCGCACAGGATGCTCGTCCCAGGCACGGTACAACGCGCGCCGCAACGCAGTGTGCGGCTCCACCACCACGAGCGCGTCGACGTCCGACGTCGGCGTCGCTTCGCCACGAGCCCAGGAGCCGTGGAGGAGCACGCCGGTCAGCCCGTCGCCCGCGATCGCCGCAGCGCGGGAAACCAATGCAGCCGCGTCGCCGTCGCCCTGGCCGGAACCCGCCGCTGCCAGCCGCCGGACGCAGTACTCGTTGAGCGACACGCCGGCTGCACGCGCCGCGTGCTCCAACGCCGCGTGCAGCCCCTGCGGCATCCGGAGCAGGAAGCGGCCCGACTTGACGGCGTCCCGACGGGATGCGACCTTCAACTCAAGGATAGTATCACGCTGATCAACAGAGTGATATCACCCGTGCGTGCAATGTGCTTTCGCGTTCGGCCGCCGCCCCCGTAGCACCGGCCGCGAGGCGCGCACAGCGCGCCTCGGCGGGAGCGGCGCGGGGCGCAGGGGCCCCGCAAGCGGACGCCGGGGGCTCGGGGCGCAGCCCCGTCTGATGGAAGCCCGCACAGCGCGCCGGCGGGAGCGGCGCGGGGCGCAGGGGTCCCCGCAAGCGGACGCCGGGGGCTCGGGGCGCAGCCCCGTCTGATGGAAGCTACGACGCGCGCGGATGCGTCTGACGATAGAGCCTGGTGATCTGGGCGGCGTTCACGTGGGTGTAGCGTTGCGTCGTGCTCACGCGGGAGTGGCCGAGCAACTCCTGGATTGCCCGCAGGTCCGCGCCGCGCTCGAGCAGATGGGTGGCGAACGAGTGCCGCAGCGCGTGCGGGCTGATGCCCATCTTCGCGCTCGTCTGCAGCACGTAGCGCCGTACGAGCCGGTCGACGCTCCGGGCAGACAACCGCCCGCCGCGATAGTTGAGGAAGAGGGGATCGCCGGCAGTCCGCTTGCCCCAGGACGCGCCCCGATCGGGCGAGCCCGCCAGCAGCGCGCGCCGATCCTGCAGATACCGGCGAATGGCGGCCGCCGCCGTCCTGTTGAACGGCAGCATGCGCTGCTTGCCCCCTTTGCCGTGCACGCGCAGCATGCGACTGCTCAGGTTGAGGTCTTCGAGGTGCAAGCCGACCAGCTCGCTCAAGCGCAGGCCCGACGCGTAGAACAGCTCCAACATCGCGCGGTCGCGCCGGCCGAGCGGCGTCCCGGCGTCGGGCGCGGCGAGCAGCTCCGCCATCTCGACCGTGTCGAGGTGCGCCGGCATCTTGCGGTGTACGCGGGGCGCGGCGACGAGCGCGCCGGGGTCCTGCTGCAGGTACCCGGCCCGGCACAGATAGCGGCCGAAGGAGCGGATGGCGGCCAGCCGTCGCGCGGACGACGTGCTCGAGTCGCCGCGGCGGTGCAGCTCGCCCAGGAAGGCACGGATGCCGCGGTGATCGAAGTCGGACGGGCCGAGCCCGCGAGACCCCGCGCGTCCCTCGAGAAACGCCAGGAACTGGTGCAGATCGCTGCGATACGCCGCCACGGTATGGCCCGAGGCGTTGCGGTTGTAGCGCAGATAGTCGAGGAACGAGCCCAGTTGGTCCTTCATGACGGCTGTGCCGCGACGGCGCAGGGGGCCAGTACGGCGGCGGCCCACGCGGCCAGATCCTTCAGCGCCCGCTCGGCCAGCGCCTGCCGCCGCGCGCGCCGGTTGCGCGGTGACCGATCCTCCGACGGGATCAAGCCGAACGTCATGTTCGTCGGCTGGTAGTCGGCCGCATCCGCATGCGAAACGTAGTATGCCAGCGCGCCCATCGCCGTGGTGCGCGGCGGGGGGACGACCGGCCGTTCCTGCGCCAGAGCGGCCGCGTGGAGACCGGCCATGAGCCCCGACGCGGCCGATTCCACGTAGCCCTCGACGCCGGATATCTGGCCCGCGAAGAACAGGTCCGGGCGCGCGCGCGTCTGCCACGTGTCGAGCAGCACGCTCGGCGCGTTGATGTAGGTGTTGCGATGAATCATGCCGTAGCGTACGAACTCGCCCTGCTCCAGGCCCGGGATCAACCGCAGGACGCGACGCTGCTCGCCCCACTTGAGCTGCGTCTGGAACCCCACCAGGCTGTAGTGGTCCGCGGCGAGGTTGTCCTGCCTGAGCTGCACGACGGCATGGGGCCGGCGCCCGGTCGCGGGGTCGGTCAGCCCGACCGGCTTCAGCGGTCCGAAACGCAGGGTGTCCAGCCCCCGGCGCGCCATCACCTCGACCGGCAGGCAGCCTTCGAAGAACCGCTCCCGATCGATATCGTGCACCTCCGCCAGCTCCGCGGTCATCAGCGCCTCGTGCAGCATCCGATACTCATGCTCGTCCAGAGGGCAGTTGAGATAGTCCCCCGCGGCCGATGCGTCCCAGCGCGAAGCCCGGAACACCTTCGCCCGATCGATCGTATCGGCCGCAACGACCGGACTGATTGCATCGTAGAAATACAGATGGTCCTGGCCCACCAGCGCCGCGATCTCGGCGGACAGGGGGTCGGACGTCAGCGGCCCGGTCGCAATGATGACCGGCGACGCGGCGGCCTCGGGAATGTGCGCCACCTCCCGGCGGGCGACGTCGATGAGCGGGTGGCCCTCGATCGCACCGGTGACGCCGGCCGCGAAGCGCTCCCGGTCCACCGCGAGCGCGCCGCCGGCCGGTACGCTCGTCTCGCCGGCGACGCGCATGATCAACGAGCCCAGCCGCCGCATCTCCTCCTTGAGCAGGCCGACGGCGTTCTCGAGCTTGGCGCCGCGAAAGGAATTGCTGCAGACGAGCTCGGCCAGGCGGTCGGTCCTGTGAACGCGCGTGCCGCGCACCGGCCGCATCTCGCAGAGCCTTACCGGCACCCCGTGCGCGGCAATCTGCCAGGCCGCCTCGCAGCCGGCCAACCCGCCGCCGACAATCTGAATCATCGTCACTCGGACGGGGCTTCGCCCCGAACCCCCGGCGTCCGCTCGCGGGGACCCGCA
Source organism: Vicinamibacterales bacterium (assembly GCA_965222265.1). Taxonomy (GTDB): domain Bacteria; phylum Acidobacteriota; class Vicinamibacteria; order Vicinamibacterales; family UBA8438; genus JAAXGX01. Next base: position 223,858 of record CBDCTP010000002.1, on the reverse strand, counting down.
GCCCCGCGCCGCTCCCGCCGAGGCGCGCCGTGCGCGCCTTGCGGAGTCTGCACGGTTGTACGGCGCGGACTTCTAGACCGCCGCCAGCTCCTCGCTGCGGACGTAGTCGCAGGCGTCGTTGTGGCACAGCACCTGCCGCCCGTGGCGCTTGGTCACCTTCTCGAGCAGAAACGGCGCTCCGCACGCCGGGCACGCTTCCTGCAACGGCTTGTTCCAGACGGTGAAATCGCAGTCGGGATAGTTGGCGCAGCCGTAGAAGACCCGCCCGCGCCGCGACTTCCGCACCACGATATCGCCGCCGTCGCGCGGACAGGCCACGCCGGTGCTCTCGAGCTTGAGGTAGCGGCACGCCGGATAGCTGGAGCAGGCCGTGAACTCGCCGAACCGCCCCTGCTTGACGACCAGTTGCTGGCCGCACTGCGGACAGGACTCGTCGAGCGGCCGGTCCGGCTTGGCCTTGGCCAACCCCTGCGACGTCGAGATCAGCTTGCGCGTCGTCTTGCACTCCGGATAGCCCGAGCAGGCCAGGAACTGGCCGAACCGGCCGCGCTTGACCACCATCGGGCGCCCGCAGTTGTCGCACGTCGCCTCCGCCTCGTCGACCGACTCGTCCGTCTTCTCGAGCTCGCGGGTGTTGCGGCAGTCGGGATAGCCGGAGCAGGCCAGGAACATGCCGAACTTGCCGATCTTGACGAGCATCGGCTTCCCGCACTTGTCGCAGGTCTCGTCGCTCGGCAGCCCGTTCGCCTTGACGTCGGGCATCGCCTCGACTGCCTTCTCGAGATCAGTGCTGAAGGTCTTGTAGAAGCCGTCTATCGTGCCCTGGTAGTCGGCGGCGCCCTCCTCGATGCGATCGAGGCGCTCCTCCATCGCTCGCGTGTAGGCGACCTGGATGATCGCGTCGAAGCTCTTGGCCAGCAGGTCGGTGACCAGCCGGCCGAGCGGGGTCGGCATGAAGCGGCCCTCGGTCTTCGTGGCGTACTCGCGCTGCTGGAGCACCCCGATGATCGAGGCATAGGTGCTGGGGCGGCCGATGCCGTTCTCCTCGAGCTCCTTGACCAGCGACGCCTCGCTGAAGCGAGGCGGGGGCTGCGTGAACTTCTGCTCCGGGGTGAGGGCCTGCAGCGCCAGCCGCGCCCCCTCGACGAGCGGCGGCAGCAGCCCCGACGTCGACTCGTCCTCGGTCTCGGCCGCGGCGGCCGGGGCCGTCGCGGCCTCGAGGTCCGTGCCGCCGTAGACCGCCAGCCAGCCGTTGAACTTGGGCACCGACCCCTTCGCCCGGAACCGATAGCCGGCGGCGCCGATCTCCACCGTCGTGTCGTCGAACGTGGCCGGCGGCATCTGCGAGGCGACGAAGCGGCTCCAGACGAGGCGGTACAGGTAGTACTGCTCCCGGCTCAGGTGCGGCCGCACCTGCTCGGGGGTACGGCTGACGGCTGTCGGCCGGATCGCCTCGTGCGCATCCTGCGCGTCCTTCTTCGTGCGATACCGGTTCGGCTTCGCCGGCAGGTACTCGGCGCCGAACGCCTCGGCGAGGTGCGCGCGCACCTCGCCCAGCGCCTGCTCCGCCACCCGCGTGGAATCGGTCCGCATGTAGGTGATCAGACCGACGGATCCCTCGCCCGGCAGCTCGACGCCCTCGTACAGCTGCTGGGCAATCTGCATCGTCCGCTTGACGGGAAACCGCGAGGCCTGCTGCAGCTTGCTGGTGATGAACGGAGGCGCGGCGTGCCGCCGGCGTTCCTTCGTGACCACCGACTCGACGACGTAGGCCGCCCCGTCCAGCTCGGCGAGCACCGCCTTCGACTCGGCCTCGCTGCCGATCTTGACCGCGCTGTTGCCCTTCTTGACGAGCCGCGCGGTGAACTCCGGGGGCGCATCTCCGGCGAGCCGGGCCTTGATGTACCAGTACTCTTCGGAGACGAACCGCTCGATCTCGCCCTCGCGGTCGCACACCAGCTTCAGCGCCACGGACTGGACGCGGCCCGCCGACAGCCCGCGCCGCACCTTCTCCCACAGCAGCGGGCTGAGCTTGTACCCGACCAGCCGATCGAGCACCCGGCGCGCCTGCTGCGCATCGACCATGCGCTGGTCGATCTCCACCGGGTGCTCCAGCGCTGCGCGCACCGCGTCCCGCGTAATCTCGTTGAACATGAGGCGGCTGACGCGCCGCTTCCCGGCGCCGAGCTCCCGAGCCAGATGCCAGCCGATCGCCTCGCCCTCCCGGTCGGGGTCGGTCGCCACGTAGACGTCGCTGACGCCCCGCGCGGCGTCGCGGAGCTCCTTGATCACTTTCTTGCGCGCCGGAATCGCCACGTACTCCGGGCTGAACCCCGCCTCGACGTCGACGCCGAGCTTGTTCTTGGGTAGGTCGCGGATATGCCCCATCGAGGCCACGACCCGGAAGCCCGAGCCCAGGTACTTGTTGATCGTGCGGGCCTTGGCCGGCGATTCGACGATGACCAACGATTTCGCCATACTCCCTCTCGACTCCCTCCCTACCCTACCACCATCCTGATCAAGACCGGCTGAAGCGTCCGCCGTCGAGGCGGGTGATGCGGCCGTCGAGCTCCAGTTCCAGCACCTGCGTCGAGAGCGCCGAGCGGTTCAGGCCCGACAGGCCCGCCAGCTCGTCGAGGTCGTAGCTCTCACCCGGGTCCATCCACCGCAGCAGTCCGCCCGCCTCGTCCGGTTCCTCCGGCCGGCGGCCCCGGTCGTCGCGCGTCCGCACCTGGGGGCGGATCTCCTCCAGAATATCGTCCGCGGTCTCGACCACCTTCGCGCCGTCCTTGAGCAAGGCGTGGCCGCCGCGGCAGCGGCCGCTCAGCACGTTGCCCGGGACGGCCATGACCTCCCTGCCCTGCTCGGCCGCGCAGCGGGCGGTGATGAGCGAGCCGCTGCGCTCGGACGCTTCGACGACCACCACGGCCAGCGAGAGGCCGCTGATGATCCGGTTGCGCCGCGGAAAGTGGAACGGCCGCGGCGGGGCGCCGGGGGCGAGCTCGCCGACGGCGGCCCCTTGCGCGGCAAGCTGCGCGAGCAGCGGGCCGTGTTCGGGTGGATAGACGACATCGGCCCCGCAGCCCAGCACCGCGATCGTGACGCCGCCCGCGGCGAGGGCGCCGCGGTGAGCAGCCGCATCGACGCCCCGCGCCAGCCCGCTCACCACCGCGACGCCGTGCCGGGCCAGGTCGGCTGCGAGGCATGCCGCCACCTCTCGCGCGTAGGACGAGCCGGTTCGGGATCCCACGACGGCGACCGCGGGCGCCTCGAGCGCCACCGGTCGACCGCGGCACCACAGCACCGGCGGCGGATCGGGAATCGCCGCCAGCACCGGAGGATAGTCCGGCGAGCCGAAGACCAGCGGCACGATCCCGTGCTGCCCGGCGCGACGCAGCAGCCGCACCGCCTGGCGCGCGGCCTGTCCGAGCTCGTCCTGCAGCGCCGCGCCCGCCGCGTCCACGCGGGCGAGCAGCTCGTCCGGACCCGGGAGCACCCGCTGGTCACCCTCCCCCCGGCTTGCGCTGCGCGGCTGCAGGACACGCCGTCCGCGCGGCATGCCGAGCAGCTCCGCCAGAATGACGGCGTCGAGAAGATCCACGTCGCGGTCGTCGGAAAGGCGGGCGGGCCGGCCGGCGGGGGCAACGCGGAGGTCGAAGCCGGCGACACCCTTGCCCTCGGCGGCCGGCCCGACCCCGCGCCTAGCCTCCATTGTCGCACGAAGCGTCCAGTGCTTGCGTGCGCCAGGCATGCTGGCTATAGTGAGGTTCAGCCACATGCTCAGCAGGACGCTGGTCGCCGCGTGCGCGCTGGCGGCAGCCGGGGGGACGGTCGCGGTCGCCGATACACGCTCCGATGCCAGAGCACAGGTCGAGTTCGGCATCGAGGTCGTGGGCAAGGGGCTGTGGCAGGAAGCCATCTACCGCTGGGAACGGGCCGTGGAGATCGATCCGGACTACGCGGCGGCCTGGAACAACCTCGGTATCGCCTACGAGCACGAAGGCCTGTTCGACAAGGCCCGCGACGCCTACGAGCGGGCGCTGGATCTCGAGCCGGACAACATGCTGATCCAGCAGAACTACGATCTCTTCAGGGAAATCAATGACCGTATCAACGAGAGCGGTCGGTAGCGTTGCCGTGCTGGCCGTGCTGGCCACCGCGTGCATGAACTACTACGAGATCCCCGTCGAGACGCCGTTGCGGCCGAAGCTCGACGTCGCCGGGTTCCAGCGCGTGCTGGTGGTCGGCTTCGTGACGGGCGGCAGCGACGAGGTGGACACGAACCTCGAGACGGCGCGGCTGCTCAAGAGCCAGCTGCGGAGCAACTCGGAGTTCCAGGTGATCGACGCCGATGTGCTCGAGCTGACCGCGGTCGCGGAGGAGCAGGGCGGCTCGTCGAGCTTCGGCGGCGGCGGAGCGGCCGGCAACGGCAACGGCAACGGGGACGGAGACGAGGAAGACAGGGAGCGATACTCGGAAGAGGACCTCGAGCTGCTCGAGCACATCTTCGCCAATACCAGCTACTGGCAGCAGTTGGGCGAGGAGTACCAGAGCCCGCTGATCGTGACGGGGACGGTCTACTTCACCCCGCACCAGCGGTCCGGCATGGTCACGCGGCAACGGGAGATCTACGACGAGTTCGGCCGGCGGCAGGTGGCTCCCGTGCGCGCGTATCGCGACCGCCGCGGCTACGTGCTGAGCCCGAAGTTCATCTTCATCGACGGCCGGACGGGCGCTACGCTGTACACCGAGCGCCACCGGGAAGAGATCCTGTACGACGCGGCGCGGAACACGCCGGCGCTGTCGTCGTACTTCGAGTTGATGGACCGGCTGATTCCCTCGTTTCTGGGCACGTTGAGCGCGGAGACCATCAAGGGCACGCGCGTCCTCCTCAAGTAGGGGCAAGCAGGGCCGGACGACCCGGGGCGCTTTACAGCCCACCTGCCACGGTAGTAGGCTGTGCGGTTGGAAAAGGACGGAAGCGTGTACGCAGTCATCCAGAGCGGAGGGCGGCAGGTCCGGGTCGAGCCCGGAGCGGTCGTCACGGTCGATCACATCGGGATGCCGGCCGGCGAACAGATCACCTCCAGACAGGTGCTGTTCGTGGCCGGCGACGACGGCAGCTTCGTCGCCGGCGCACCGTTCGTTACCGGTGCACGCGTGACGGGCATCGTCGACGGCTTCGAGCGCGGGCCGAAGATCCGCGTGTTCCGCAAGAAGCGTCGCAAGGGACGGCGCCGCACGATAGGCCACCGGGCGGCCCTGACCCGCGTGCGCATCACCGGCATCGAAACGGACGCGCCGCATGGCACATAAGAAGGGACAGGGCAGCTCACGGAACGGGCGCGACAGCCAGGCCCAGCGGCTCGGCGTCAAGCGCTTCGACGGGAACATCGTCAAGGGAGGCGCCATTCTCGTTCGCCAGCGGGGCCGGCGGTTCCGTCCGGGCCTGAACGTGGGTCTGGGCAAGGACGACACCCTGTTCGCGACGAGCGCCGGACGGGTCGCCTTCGAGGACCACGGCGCGCGCGGGAGGGTCATCAGCGTCCATCCACTCGCCGGCGCGCCGGACGGCTCCGCCTGACGCGCAGTACAACTCCACTCTCGCGCGTGTGCATCAGCGCAGTGTATGTTCGTCGACCAGGTCGACATCCAGGTGCAGGCGGGTGACGGCGGCAACGGCTGTGTGAGTTTTCGCCGGGAGAAGTTCGTGCCTCGGGGAGGCCCGAACGGCGGCGACGGCGGGCATGGCGGCTCCGTCTACCTGCTGGCCAGCGCTCATCGCAACACCCTGGTCGACTACCGCTTCCACCGCCAGTTCCAGGCCCCGCGCGGTGCGCACGGCGAAGGCTCGAGCCGCACCGGGCGGGCGGGCCGCGACCTGCTGCTCGAGGTGCCGATCGGGACGCTCGTGTACGAGCGGCACGACGAGCGGCTTGCCCAGCTCGCGGACCTGAAGGCGGCGGACCAGCGCGTCCTCGTCGCCCGGGGGGGGCGCGGCGGCCGCGGCAACGAGCGGTTCGCGACCTCGACGAACCGGGCGCCGCGCCGCGCCGAGCCCGGCACCCCGGGCGAGGCGCGGCGGCTCAGGCTCTCGCTCAGGCTGCTGGCCGACGTCGGGCTGGTGGGGTTTCCGAACGTCGGGAAATCCACGTTGATCGCCCGTCTCTCCGCCGCGCGGCCCAAGATTGCCGACTATCCGTTCACCACGTTGACGCCCCATCTCGGCGTCGTGCGACTCGACGAGGACCGCAGCTTCGTGCTGGCCGACGTGCCGGGGCTCATTGCCGGCGCGCACGAGGGACACGGCGTCGGGCTGCGTTTCCTGAGCCACCTGGAGCGCACCCGGGTGCTCGTGCACGTCATCGACGTCTCGTCCGCGTCCGGCCGCGACCCGGTGGAGGACTTCGAGATCGTCTGCCGGGAGCTGGCGTCCTACTCGAGCGCGCTGCCCGACCCCGACGGGACCGGCGCGCAGGCGCTGGGGACCCGGCCGCAGGTCGTCGCGGCGAACAAGATCGATGCACTTGACGACGCGACGCGGCTGGAGCGACTGCGGCGCTGGCTGGAGCCGCGCTCGATCGCGCTGTACCCGATCTCGGCCGCGACGGGCGCCGGCCTCCGCCAACTGCGTGAAGCGGTCTGGGGGGCGCTTGCGGCAGCAGACGCGTCAGTCTCCGAGGCGCCCGAGGTACCCGGCGCGTGAAGCTGCAGGGCAGAATCGGCGTGCTCGGCGGCACCTTCGATCCTATCCACTACGGCCACCTGGACGCTGCCGACGCCGCGCGCCGCGCGTGCGACCTCGACACGGTGCTGCTCGTTCCGGCCCGCACCCCGCCGCACCGCAGCAGCGCGCCGCGGGCGTCGGGCTACCATCGCTTCGCGATGGCGGCGCTGGCGTCGCACGACCGCGACGAGCTCGCGGCATCCGACATCGAGCTGGCGTTCGCCGGCCCCTCGTTCACCTCCGTGACGCTGGCGCGCCTGGCGCAGGAGGGGATCCGCCCCGGGCAGCTCTTCTTCATCATCGGCGCCGATGCGTTTGCAGATATCGCGTCCTGGTACGACTACCCCGCGGTGCTCGACCGCAGTCACTTCGTCGCGGTATCCCGGCCGGGCTGTCCCGTGGCCGCTCTGCGCGAGCGGTTGGCGGATCTTCGCGAACGGATGCGCGAGCCGGCGGGTCGCGCGGCGGGCGGCGAGCAGGGGCCTGCCATCTGGCTCGTCGAGGCGTCCACCCGCACGGTCTCGTCGTCGGTCCTGCGCCGCCGCCTGACGGGCGGCCAGCCGATCGACGGGCTGGTGCCGGATGCGGTGGCCCGCCACATCGCGAAGCACGCGCTGTATGCGCGCGTATCGCCGGCGAGCAGCTTGCATGAGTGACCACGACGCCCGGCACGCGCAGACGGTCGACACGCTGCCGGAGGGGGTGAAGAGCGCAGTCCGGTCGGCCCAGGCCAAGAAGGCCTTCGACGTGGTCGTCCTGTTTCTCGGCGGCTCGCATGCCTTCACGGACTACTTCGTCGTCTGCTCGGCGGGGAGCGCGCGCCAGGTACGCGCCGTCGCCGACGAGATCCGCCAGCAGCTGCGCGCAACGCAGGACGCACCCTCGCATGTCGAAGGCTATGACCACGGCGAATGGGTCCTCATGGACTGCTTCGATTTCGTGGTCCACGTCTTCACGCCGGACACCCGCCGCTTCTACGACCTCGAGCGGCTCTGGGGCAACGCGACGCGAATCCCGGTATCCGACATCCCCTGAGCATTGCGGGCTCGCGGCATGAGGACGGCTGCCGCGCTACGCCGCCTGGCGGACGGTCTGCTCAGCGTGGCCTGGGCTCCCTCCTGCGCAGCCTGCGACACGGTGCTGCCGCAGCCGACCGCCGGCATCGTATGCGTCGACTGCTGGCGCCGCGTCGCGCGGATCACGCCGCCGCTGTGCGCTGTCTGCGGCGCCCCGCTGGCCGCCGATCCGGCCGGCCGCGGCACTGCCGACCCCTGCCGGCGCTGTCCGGCCGGCCGGGCGCGGCCGCGCCCGGTCGCACGTTGCCGCGCCGCGGGGTGGTACGACGGTGCGCTGCGCACGATCATCCAGGCGTTCAAGTACCAGGGCCGCCAGTCGCTGGCGGCGCCGCTGGCCGCGCTGATGCGCGAGGCCGGCCGCGAGCTGCTCGACGCGGCCGACCTGGTCGTCCCGGTACCGCTGCATCCACGGCGCCGCTGGGAGCGGGGCTTCAACCAGTCGCGGGATCTGGCTGCGCGGCTGGGTCCGCCGCTTGCGGACATCCTGCTTCGAACCCGGCACACGCCCCCGCAGACTACGCTGGCCGCCGGGCGGCGACAAGCGAACGTGCAGGGAGCATTCGAGCTGACCGGGCGGGCCTGGCTCCGCGCACGCGCGACGGTAGCCGGCAAGGCCATCGTCGTGGCCGACGACGTGATGACAACCGGTGCGACGCTGGCGGCCTGCGCGCGGGTGCTGCGCGCGGCCGGGGCCCGTGAGGTATCCGGCCTCACGGCTGCTCGAGTCGCGGATCCACCGCCGCGGCGATGGCCGCGGCCACCTCGGGCACGGGCCGTTCGCCGTCCACCCGCAGCCAGCCGGGCTGCTGCGCCAGGCGCAGGTAGCTGTCCCTGACCCGGGCCTGCAGGGCGAGATCGTCCTCGTAGCGGTCACGCCCGACCGCCTTGCGGCTCAACGCCGTCGCGGGCGCGATATCGAGGAGGATGTTCAGGTCGGGCTGCGGCAGGAAGCGCTGGAGCTCGCCGAGCCAGGCCGGGTCGAGCCCGTGCGCCTCGCCGTACGCGACGCTCGACGCGACGTACCGGTCGCAGAGCAGCGCGATCCCCGCCGCCTGCCAGCGATCGAGGTCCGGCCGCCGTTCGTAGCGGTTCGCGATGTACAGCAGCTGCATCACCTCCGGCCCGTAGTCGCGCTCGCCCTGCAGCGCGCGCGCGATCTCCTCGCCGATGGGGGTCCCGTAGTCGGGAAACGACGCCACCCGCGCCTTGTAGCCGGCGGCGCGGATGCGGTCGCGCAGCAGGCGGGCCTGGGTCTCCTTGCCGCTCTGGTCGAGACCTTCGAGGGCAATCAGCATCGGCGCGGATCAGGTCTCCAGCGCGACCATGTCGTCACCGGACTGGCGGCGGCGCACGATGCGCCATTCGTCCCGCTCGTCGATCAGCACCTCGGCCGGTAGCGGATGACGATTGTAGTTCGACGCCATCGCGGAGCCGTAGGCGCCCGTGTCGAAGATCGCGACGAGATCGCCGACCTCGGGGCGCGGCATCGAGCGCGCAGCTCCGACGACATCGCCCGTCTCGCAGATCGGCCCGACGACATCGCAGACGACCGGCCGGCCGGGCCGCGGCTCCAGCGGCTCGATGCGATGGTACGCGCCGTAGAGGGCCGGGCGCAGCAGCTCGCTCATCCCGCTGTCGAGGACCACGAAGCAGCGGTCGTCGTCCTGCGGCTTCACATCGACCACGCTCGCCACGAGCACGCCGGCGGGGCCGACGATCCACCGCCCCGGCTCGGCGATGATCGCGAGCCGGGTCGGTCTCACCGCGTTGATGACGGTGCGTGCGTACAGGCCGACGCCCAGGGTCTCCGAGCCGTCGTAGGAGATGCCGAGGCCGCCCCCGACGTCGATGTGCTCCAGCGGACATCCGTCGCCCATCAGATCCGCCGCTAGCCTGGCCACGGCCGCCAGCGCGTCGCGAATCGGAGCCGGGGCGGCCACCTGCGATCCGATGTGCACGTGCAGGCCGACGAGCTGCAGCCCGTCGCAAGCGAGCGCGCGGTCGCAGACCTCGCGCGCCGCCGCGAGCGGCACCCCGAACTTGTGCGCCCGCCGGCCCGTGGAGATGTGCGGGTGACCGCCCGCCGCGACATCCGGATTCACGCGCAGCGCCACCCGCGTGCACACGCCGCGCGCACGCGCCAGCCGGTCGATGCGCTCGAGCTCTCCCGCGCTTTCCGCGTTGACGGCGTGCAGGTCGAGCGCCACCGCCTGCGCCAGCTCGGCCGGGGTCTTGCCGACACCGGTGAACACGATGTCGCGCGGCGTGAAACCGGCCCGCAGGGCCACGTCGATCTCGCCTCCGGAGTTGGCGTCCACCCCCCCGCCCAGCGACCGCACGAGGCGGGCGACGGCGAGCGTCGAATTCGCCTTCAGGGCGTAGTGGACCCGGTGCGGATAGTCGCCGAAGGCCGCGTCGAACGCGGCGTAGCGTCCTGCGATCTCCGCCGCCCGGTAGATGTACACGGGCGTGCCCACGCGCCGGGCGATCCCGGCGAGCGAGACGGCCTGGTGCGCCTTCCGCGAGAGGGCGACCGGCGCATCAACCACGGAACCTCTCCGTCGTGGGTCTGGTGCGCAAACGGGCGCATTGTACGTGCAACGCGTGGACGCAATCCAGCACGTGGCGTACACTCGCCCGGCATGTCCAGCGACTCCCCGCCGGCGGCGCCGACGACGGACCAGCTGGTCGCAGCCTGTCTCGCCGGCGACCAGGGAGCGTGGGACCTGATCGTGCGAAGATACCGGCACAAGGTCTTCAACGTGGCGTACACGTTCGTGGGACGGCACGAGGAGGCAGAGGACCTGCTGCAGGAGATCTTTCTGAAGGTGTTCAAGGCCTTGCGCACGTTCGACCGGCGGGCGAATTTTCAGACGTGGCTCGTGAGCGTCGCCCGCAACCTCTGCATCGACCACTATCGGCGCGTTCGCAAGGAGCGCGAGACCTTCGACCGGAGGGTCGACGTGGCCGACCTGTCCCCCGCCGCGACAGGTCCGGACCCCGTTGCACGGCTCCAGCGCGTCGACCGTCGCGAGCTGCTGCGCCAAGCGCTGCGGGAGGTGCCGGCCGTGCTCCGTGAAGCGGTGGTGCTGCGCGACATGCAGGAGCTCGCGTACGACGAGATCGCCCGGCGCCTGGCGCTGCCGGTGGGCACGGTGAAGTCGCGGATCAGCCGGGGCCGGCGCGAGCTGGCCCGCCAGATCGCCAGGCTGAAGGAGCAGCCGCCGGCCGGCGAGCCGCGAACCGTGCTGCTGAACACCTCCGCCGATGGAGCTCGCGAATGAACGTCTCGACAGATCACGCCGATGGCGTCGACATAGTCCGCGTCGGTGAGACCCGTCTGATCTACCCGCTGCTGACGGCCTTCGCCGCTACCGTCGCGACGCTCCTCCGCGGCGACGCGCCGAAGGTGGTCATCGACCTGTCGCGGGTCGTCTACATCGACAGCGCCTCGATCGGCTGTCTGATGGACCTGTACCGGCAGGCCTCGCAGGCCGGCGGCACGGTGAAGCTCGCGGGTGTCCAGAGACGCGTCGAAACGATGCTGACGATGACTGGCGTCCCGAAGTTCATCGAGCTGCACGCCGACGACGCGAGCGCCGTCCGGAGCTTCGCGGAGTAATCATGCGCAGCATTACAACCCACTCCGGGCTGGAGGTCCGACTGGACGGCGATCTGCTGGCCGTCATCGAAGCGCTCGACAAGGAGCTGACCAGCCGGCACGGGCTCGACCGCACGTTCGAGGACATGATGCGCGAAATCCATCACCTCATCGACCAGATGACCGACGCCGATCGGCGCGCGTACCTGATCGAGAGCCTGTTCCTCAACACGGTGACGTACGAGAACGAGAAGGCGGGCGCCTACCTGCGCAAGTTGATGCGAGAGTAAGGGGCTAGCCGGCTAGCCGGCCGGCGCAGCGTCCTTGATGGGAACGGCTGCCGGCACGGGCGCGGCGTCCGGCTCGACCGGAGACTCGACCAGACGCCACGCGTCGGTCGCCTCGAGGATCCGCCTGGCGAAGCTGGCGTGCAGCGCGTGTCCGCCGCGATGGGCAACCACGTGGCCGATGAGCGGGTGCCCCAGCAGCGCGAGATCGCCTATCACGTCCAGGATCTTGTGGCGGACGAACTCGTCCTCGAACCGCAGCGAGGTATTGAGGACGCCGGTCTCGCCCAACACCACCGCGTTGTCGAGCGACCCGCCGAGCGCCAGCCCCTTGCGGCGCAGCAGCTCGACCTCCTTCAGAAAGCCGAACGTCCGGGCCGGTGCGATCTCGTCGACGAACGACTCCTCGGTCAACCGCAGCGTGCGCGCCTGATGCCTCACCAGCGGGTGGTCGAAGCCGATGCTGTAGGTGACCCTGAAATGGTCCGACGGATACAGCGCGATCCGTTTCTCGCCACGAGACAACGAGACGGGCCTGACGACCTTCAGAAAGCGGCGCGGCACTGCCAGGGACCTGACGCCGGCCTCGTGCACCAGATAGACGAACGAGGCGGCGCTGCCGTCCATGATCGGGACTTCGGCCTGGTTCAGCTCGACGACCGCGTTGTCGATCCCCAGGCTGAAGAGCGCGGCGAGGAGGTGCTCGACGGTCTCCACGGAAGCATCGTCCCGGGCCAGACCGGTGGCGTAATTCATGCTGGCCACGTAACCGATCCTCGCCGGGATCTCCAGCCCGTCCAGATCGAGTCGCTTGAAGACGATCCCGTTGTCGGCCGGGGCGGGCCCGAGTCGCAGCGTCCCCTTGTGACCGGAGTGCAGTCCGATCCCGGAACACGAAACCGGTTGGCGGACGGTCTGCTGGGTATGTATCTGAACCTGCGCGTTCGTTCTCACGACGTCCTGACTATGAGGGAGATCGGTGCCGACACGAGGGATACAAGGATTTCAGGGAGCAGGTATTTCCTTCTTGTACCACACCTGCCGGCCGATGTCAGCCTCTTTCAGGCCTCGCAGGTCCCGCTGCCGGCGGCCGTTCGCAGCACTCGGCGCAGGAAGCGGCCGGTATGCGAACCGCTGACCTCCATGACGTCCTCCGGCGTGCCCTCGGCGACGAGCCTGCCGCCCGCGTCGCCGCCTTCCGGGCCCAGGTCGACGACGTGGTCCGCCGTCTTGATGACGTCCAGATGGTGCTCGATGACGACCACGGTGTTCCCCTGCTCGACCAACTGGTTGAGGACGTCGAGCAGCCGCCTGGTGTCCTCGAAGTGCAGCCCCGTGGTCGGCTCGTCCAGAATGTAGAGCGTGCGCCCCGTGCCCCGCCTCGAAAGCTCCTTCGCGAGCTTGACGCGCTGCGCCTCGCCCCCGCTGAGCGTCGTGGCCGCCTGGCCCAGCTTGACGTAGCCCAGCCCCACGTCCTGCAGCGTGCGCAGCTTGCGGGCTATGGGCGGAAAATGCTCCAGGAGCTCCATCGATTGGTCCACGGTCAGGTTCAGCACATCTCCGACCGAGGCGCCCCGATAGGTGATGTCCAGCGTCTCCCGGTTGTACCGGCGCCCCTTGCACTGCTCGCAGGTAACGTAGACATCCGGCAGGAAGTGCATCTCGATCGCGATGACGCCGCCGCCCTGGCATGCCTCGCACCGCCCGCCCTTGACGTTGAACGAGAAGCGACCCGGGCGGTACCCTCTCGCACGCGACTCCGGCAGCATCGAGAAGAGCTCGCGGATGAAGGTGAACACGCCGGTATAGGTCGCCGGGTTCGAACGCGGGGTGCGGCCTATCGGTGACTGATCGATCTGAATCACCTTGTCGACCAGGTCCGTCCCCTCCACCTGCCGGTGCGCCCCGGGGTCGTCCGCGGCGCGGTACAGCTCCCGCGCCAGCGCGCGAAACAGGATGTCGTTGACGAGCGTCGACTTGCCGGAGCCGCTGACGCCCGTCACGGCGATCAGCAGGCCCAGCGGCAGGCGGATGTCGAGGTCCTTGAGGTTGTTGGCGCGCGCGCCGCGAATCACGAGCTCACCCTTGAGCGCGGGGCGGCGCGCGCTCGGCGTGGGAATGGTGCGCTCGGCGCGCAGATACTGACCAGTGAGCGACCGGCTGCCGTTCGCCAGCAGCTTCGCCGGCGGGCCCTGGAAGATCACGTGGCCGCCATGCTCGCCCGCTCCCGGCCCCAGGTCGATGAGGTAGTCCGCCGAGCGGATGGTCTCCTCGTCGTGCTCGACGACCACGACCGTGTTGCCGAGATCGCGCAGCCGGCCCAGCGTGTCGAGCAGCAGCCGGTTGTCGCGCTGGTGCAGCCCGATGGACGGCTCGTCGAGCACGTAGAGCACGCCGGTCAGGTTCGCGCCAATCTGCGTGGCGAGCCGAATCCGCTGCGCCTCGCCCCCGGACAGGGTGGCGGCGCCGCGCGCCAGGGTGAGATATCCGACGCCGACGTTCGTGAGGAAGGCCAGGCGATCTCGAATCTCGCGCAGCACGCGGTCGGCGACCAGCCGTTCGCGCCCGGTCAGCTCCAGCTCCTCGAAGACCTGTCGCGCCTCGGCGATCGGCAGGTTGACGTAGTCGGCCAGCGTGCGTCCGTGCACCCGCACCGCCCGACTCTCCGCTCGCAGCCGGGCGCCCTCGCAGGCCTGACACACGCGCAGCGAGCGGTAGACCTCGAGCTCCTCCTGCTGGGTCCACGTACCAGTCCGGTAGCGGCGGCGGAGGTTGGGAATGATGCCCTCGAAGTCGCGGCCGAACGGATCCGGCGGCACCGCCCGCCGCCGGCGCCGCACCGCGGGCGTTCGGCGGACCCCGTCCGGTCCGTACAGCAGGAGCCTGCGCTTCTTCTGCGGCAGCCGCCTGAACGGCGTCTCGATGTCGATCTCGTAGTACGCCGCCAGATTGGCGAGCGCCTCGCGCACCGGTCTGGCGTCCGCGCGACCCCAGGGTTGGACGGCACCGCCGGCCAGCGACCGGTTCTCGTCCGGCACGATGCGGAGCGGGTCGAAGTCCTCGACCGCGCCCAGTCCCTGGCAGTCGCTGCACGCGCCATGCGGCGAGTTGAAGGAGAAGACGCGCGGCGTCAGCTCCGGCATGTTGATCCCGCAGTGGACGCAGGCCAACCGTAGCGAGAACAGGCGGTCGCCGCCCCCCAGGGTGTTGACCGTCACGACCCCGTCGGCCAGCGCCAGTGCGAGCTCGATCGACCGCGTGAGCCGGCGCTCCGCGCCCCGCCTGACGACCAGCCGGTCGACAACCGCCTCGATCCAGTGGTTCTTCCGCCGATCCAGCCGCGGTTCGTCCTCGAGCGACTGCACCTCGCCGTCCACCCGAGCCTTCAGCAGCCCCTTGGCTCTCAGGGCCGCCAGCTCCTTCTTGAACTCCCCTTTCCGCCCGCGCACGACCGGCGCGAGCAGATTGATGCGCTCCTCCGTCGGGCCCGCCATCACCGCGTCGACGATCTGCTCCACCGACTGGGCAGTCACCGCGCTCCCGCAGGACGGACAGTGGGGCGCGCCGACATTGGCGAACAGCAGCCGGAGATAGTCGTAGATCTCGGTGACCGTGCCGACGGTGGAGCGCGGATTGGAGCCAGTGGTCCGCTGCTCGATGGAAATGGCGGGGGACAGGCCGTCGATCTGGTCGACGTCCGGCTTCTCCACCTGCTCGAGGAACTGGCGGGCGTAGGCCGAGAGCGACTCCACGTAGCGCCGCTGGCCCTCGGCATAGACGGTATCGAAGGCCAGCGAGGACTTGCCGGATCCCGACAGGCCGGTGACCACGACGAACCGATCACGCGGGATCCTGACGTCGATGTTCTTGAGGTTGTGCACGCGGGCGCCGCGTACATCGATCCATCGGTGCGGCATCTGCACGGTCTGGGACCGCCGCTGCGGCCCGAATCCACGATGCTATCACGATCGCCACCCGCAAGCCGCACGCACTCGCCCGGCCCGCGCCGCCGGAGTAGAATCGCGGCTGCCGGTCCCGCCGCGGGACAGGCTCACGAACCACGAGGCAGGGGGAAGGCATGACGGATCGGATCGCGGTCGGAGGGCTCCGGGTCGACAAGCGGTTGTACGACTTCATCAACGACGAGGCGCTGCCGGGTACCGGGGTCGCTCCGGAAACGTTCTGGCCTGCCTTCGACGGGCTGGTCCACGACCTGACCCCGCGCAACCGCGAGCTGCTGGCGAAGCGCGACGAGCTGCAGCGGCGGCTCGACGCCTGGTACCGGGAGAACCGCGACGAGCCGATTGACCTGGCCGAGTACAAGGCCGTCCTGCGGGAGATCGGCTACCTGGTGCCCGAAGGGGACGACTTCACGGTGCGCACGGCCAGGCTCGACCCCGAGATCTCGGCCGTCGCCGGACCGCAGCTCGTCGTCCCGCTCACCAACGCGCGCTACGCGCTGAACGCGGCCAACGCGCGCTGGGGCAGCCTGTACGACGCCCTCTACGGCACCGACGTCATACCGGAGGACGGCGGGGCGGCGCGCACCGCCGTCTACAACCCCGTGCGCGGGGCCCGTGTGATCGCCTACGCCCGCGAGTTCCTGGACGCGGTGGCGCCGCTGGCCGGCGGCAGCCATGCGGACGTGGCGTCCTACGCCGTGGCCGGCGGCTCCCTGGCCGCCAGCCTGCGGGACGGCGCCACGACCGGCCTGGCCGACGCGTCGACGCTTGCCGGCTACCGCGGCGAGCCCGGCGCGCCTACCGCCGTCCTGCTCGGGAACCACGGTCTCCACATCGAGATTGCGATCGACCGCGAGCATCCCGTCGGGCGCGACGACGCGGCCGGGATCAAGGACATCCTGCTGGAGGCGGCGACGACGACCATCATGGATCTCGAGGATTCGGTGGCCACGGTCGATGCCGAGGACAAGGTGCTCGCCTACCGCCACTGGCTGGGGCTGATCAAGGGCGACCTCACCGCTCGCTTCGAGAAGGGCGGCCGCACGATCGACCGGGCGATGAGCTCCCCGCGCGAGTACACCGCGCCCGACGGCTCGCGCCTCACCCTGCCGGGGATCAGCCTGATGCTGATCCGCAACGTGGGACACCTGATGACCAACCCGGCGGTGCTCGACCGGGACGGCAACGAGGCGCCGGAAGGCATTCTCGACGCGATGGTCTCGTCGATGATCGCCGTCCACGACCTCGGCAGCCGCCGCAACAGCCGTGCCGGCTCCGTCTACATCGTGAAGCCCAAGCTGCACGGACCCGAGGAGGTGGCCTTCACGGACGAGATGCTGGCGCAGGTCGAGGACGCCCTCGGGCTCGAGCGCTTCACCCTCAAGATCGGCATCATGGACGAGGAGCGGCGCACCACCGTCAACCTGAAGGAGTGCGTGCGCGCCGCGCGCGACCGCGTCTTCTTCATCAACACCGGCTTCCTCGATCGCACCGGCGACGAGATGCACACCGCGATGGAGGCCGGGCCGATGATTCGCAAGAAGGAGATGAAGACCGCCGACTGGATGGTCACCTACGAGGACTGGAACGTCGACGTCGGCCTGGCGTGCGGCCTGCCGGGCCACGCCCAGATCGGCAAGGGGATGTGGGCCATGCCCGACCGGATGGCCGACATGCTGCGGGAGAAGATCGGGCACCCCGAGGCGGGCGCCGATACGGCCTGGGTGCCCTCCCCCACCGCGGCCACGCTGCACGCCACGCACTACCACCGGGTCGACGTCAGGGCGCGTCAGGCCACCCTGCGCACGCGCGCGCTGGCCGATCTGGACAAGATCCTGACGATTCCACGCGCGGAGCAACCGCAGTGGTCGCCCGAGCAAGTCCAGCAGGAGCTCGACAACAACGCCCAGGGCATCCTGGGCTACGTCGTGCGCTGGGTCGATCAGGGCATCGGTTGCTCCAAGGTGCCCGACATCAACAACGTGGGGCTGATGGAGGATCGGGCGACGCTCCGCATCTCCAGCCAGCACATCGCCAACTGGCTGCACCACGGGATCTGCAGCGAGGCGCAGGTGCGCGAGACGCTGCAGCGGATGGCGGCGGTGGTCGACCGGCAGAACGCCGGCGACCCGCACTACCGGCCGCTGGCGCCCGACTTCGACGGCAGCGTGGCCTTCCAGGCAGCCTGCGACCTGGTGTTCAAGGGCCGCGCGCAGCCGAGCGGATACACGGAGCCGATCCTGCACGCGCGGCGGCAGGAGGCGAAGGTGAGGTTCGGCAGCAAGCCGCCGGCCGCGTAGGAGCTTCAATCAGACGGGGCTGCGCCCCGAACCCCCGGCGTCCGCTTGCGGGGACCCCTTTGCCCCGCGCCGCTCCCGCCGAGGCGCGCTGTGCGCGCCTTGCGGTACGCGACCAGCCCGGCCCCCGGTCAGGCAACCGGGTCCGCCGCCATCCCGTTCGCGTCGACGCGGTAGGCGGTCTCGTTCGAGGCGACCACCAGGCTGCCGTCGGTCGGGTCGAACGCGAGCCCGACGAGCGACTCGGCGGCCAGGACGCAGGTGGCCGCGCCGTCCCGCGCTACCCGGTAGACACCGCTCGCGCCGGCGAGCGCCTCGACGACGTGGAGGGTACCGTGACCGTCGAACGCCACGCCCTGCGGGCGCCCGAAGCACGTGCAGACCTCGTCGATCCGTCCGGTGTGATCGAGCCGGTAGACGCGGTCGTACGTCGACAGGGTCGGGGAGGTCACGTACAGCGCGTCGTCCGGCCCCCATGCCAGATGGAACGCGGCCACGCTGGCCGGCAGCGTCGCGAACGCCGTCGCCCGTCCCGCGCTCCCGATGCGGAATACGGTGCCGGACCGGTCGCCGACATAGAGCGTGCCGTCGGGACTGAACGCCAACCCGCAGGCGACTCCGAGATCCGACACGAGCTCGTCGAACGAGCCGTCCGCATGGACCCGGTAGACGGCGCCCTCGAAGCGACTCGACACGTGGAGCTGGCCGTCGGGGGCGAACGCCATCGACGTCGCGTTGGTGATGCCGGACAGGAACGGCTCGCGAAAGCCGTCCCGCCGCACGCGGAACACCGACACCGGGGTCTGCTCTCCGCGCGGACCGCTGTAGGTGAGGTAGACCGAGCCGTCGCCGTCGATCGCCGGGTTGTCGACCTGATGCAGGCCGGTCGCCAGACGCACGCCGACGTCGACGAAGGCCGTCTCGCCGTGCAGATGGACCGCCGTGCGGCCGCCGTCGAGTCCCGTCGGCACGATGACCGACACGGCCCGCCTGGACGCATGCACCACGCGGGCAGGCGTGGCGCCGAGGCGCACCTCCGGCGGCGTCGAGTGGTCGGCCGGCAGATTGGCGCCCTCGATCGTGACGCGCCCACCCTCGACCGCGCGCGGCGGATGCACGCCGTCGATGCGGGGGCGTGTCTTGGCGGCTGAGGAAGTGCTCATCTCGTGGGATCAACCTCGCGGGCGCCTGCAGGGCGGCAGCCACGCCCTTTCACGGCGCGGACTCCTGGCCCGGAAATCGTCGCCTGCGGCTCCGCTTGCCGCCCAACCAACCCTGTAGGAGTCCACGCCCTTTCACGGCGCGGACTCCTACGTCTCGTCGAGCTCGACGTTCCAGTACAGGTAGTCGCGCCAGCACTCCGGCGCGTTGCGCAGACCGATCGTCAGACGCACCACGGGCGGACGGGCCGGACGGCGCGGCGGCCGGATGACACGCATTCCGGCCTGGGCCGGTGTACGGCCGCCCTTCCTGCGGTTGCACGTCACGCAGGACGTGACGATGTTCTCCCAGTCCTTCCGCCCGCCCTGCGACACGGGCACCACGTGATCGAAGGTCAGCTCCGACACGGGGAAGTGCTCGCCGCAGTACTGGCAGCGGTGGTCGTCCCGCGCGTAGATGTTGGCGCGCGAGAACGGGACGTAGTCGAATCGCTTGCGGATGGTGATGTAGCGGAGCAGCCTGATGACCGACGGCAGCTTGAAGCTGACGGAAACCGACCGGACCTCGCGGTCGTGGACCGCGATGACCTCGACCTTCCCCTGGCACCACAGCGTGATCGCCTTGCGCCAGTCGACGATCTTGAGAGGCTCGTACGTGGCGTTCAGCAGCAAGGCCTGTTCCATGATCGGCCGCGCCCATTCTCACCCGACACGGGCTGGGTGTCAAGCTCCCGTATGCCTGTAAAACACTGTTGAACAGATGTTTACAGTCATCTCACCGAGCCGGGAACGACTATCTTGAGCCGCTCGCCCGGCGGCGGCGGGTCGCCGGCCGCATGGCCGTTCATGACGGCCAGCGTCGCCGCCTCCACGGTCCCCGCGCCGGCGTCCCGGGCGATTCGCTCCCACGTGTCGCCCGGACCGGCGACGTGCAGCGCAAGCTCGTTCGGGACGATGCCGTCGGCCTCCTCGGCCGTGAGCGGCCTGAACGATCGGATGCTCCGGTCGACGTCGCGCTCCACGCGCGCCCACTCCCGGACCGGCACGACCGCCGCGAGCACGTAGACTCGCCGGGCGTGCCGGATGTACGCGATGCGCGCGTGCACCCGTCCGACATCGTCGACGTCACGCTGATAGGAGCCGAGATACGCGTCGAGGCCGTTGATGGTCGTGCGGCTCCCCGGCGCGGCCAGTCCCTCGCGCCCCATCTCGCGCTCGGCCAGCGCCCGCAGATCCGCACCGTCGGCGTCCTCGAGCAGCCGCAGCACCATGTAGGCATGCTGCCCTGCCGGGCGCGCCGCGACGACCGCCGCGCTGTTCAGAATCTCCCAGCCCTCGGGAAACTGCAGGCCGAACCGGAGCTCGGGATGCAGAAACTCGTTCGCCCGGGCGATCCCGTCCTCCGGATTGTCACCGAACCGCAGCCCGACGATCCGGTCGAGGTAGCCCTGGCGCCCCACGCGCAGCTCGCCCGGACCGCGCTCGCGCAGCAGGGCGGCCACGGTCGGCCCCACCTCGGTGACGCGCGCCGCCGGCTCGGGGTGCGTCGAGAGCCAGTTGGGCACGCCCCGGCGGTCGCTGGCCTCGCCGATCCGGCCCAGGGTCGACAGCATGCCGGCGACGCCCTCCGGATGCCAGCCGCCGGCTGCGGCGTACTCCGCGCCGAGCCGGTCGGCCTGCATCTCGTCGTCGCGCCCGAACTTGAGCAGCAGAATGCCGAGACCGGAGGCGGCCGCGTTCACCACCCCGGGCAGGCCGTACGGATTGCCCCGCATGGGCGGCACGAGGATCTGCCCCACCGCGAGCCCGATCTGCGCACCCGCCGCGCGCGAGTACGCCTGCACCGAATGGCGTGCGGTGACATGGCCGATCTCGTGCCCCAGCACGCCCGCCAACTCGGCCTCGTCGCCGAGATACGCCAGAATTCCACGCGTCAGGTAGATGTATCCGCCGGGCAGGGCGAACGCATTGACAGCGGGCGAGTCGACAATCGCGAACTGCCACGGCAGATGCGGGCGGTGCGAGAGCGCCGCGAGGCGGTGGCCGAGATCCTCGATGTACGCCTGCAGGGCCGGAGAGTCGTACACACCCATCTGCTCCCGGATCTGCGGGTCCGCGTCGCGCCCGATCGAGAGCTCCCTGCCCTCGGTCATCAGCGCGAGCTCCCGGTCGCCGGTGACCGGATTCGTGGCGCAGGCAGCCGCCAGCACGAGCGCGCCGACCGCGGCCGCCCGGGAGGCGCTCATGCCCGGAGCGCGAGCGCCGCGAGCGCCCCGCGGATGTCGTCGGCGGCGTCCGGCCGCACGGGTCGCAGCGGGGGCCGCGGATCGCCGCCGGCGTACCCCGCAGCGGTCAACGCCGCCTTGAGGCCGGGCACGCCGTGCACGCGCGTGACGAGCCGCGCCAGCGGCGTCAAGTGGCGCTGCAGGGCCCGCGCCTCGGTCAGCCGCCGCGCGTTGACGAGGTCGAACAGCTCGACGCAGAGCTCCGGCACCACGGACGCCAGGGCGAGTATGCCGCCAGCCGCGCCCGATAGCAGGCTCGCGTAGAAGGCGGGCGCCGAGCCTGCCAGCAAGTGGAAATCGCCCGGCGTCGCGTCGACCAACTCGGAGATGAAGCCGATGTCCCCACCGGACTCCTTCATGCCCGCGATGTTGGGGTGGGCCGCCAGCCGGGCCACCGTCGCCACCGTCAGGCTCACGCCGGTGAGCGCCGCGAAGTTGTACAGCAGAACGGGTACCGGCGAGGCGTCGGCCACCGCCGTGTAGTGCTCGGCCAGCGCCTCGTCCGCGACCCAGGCCTTGAAGATCGACGGGGTGCGCACCAGCACCGCGTCGGCGCCGAGGGCGGCCGCGCGGCGCGCGGCCTGCACCGTCCCGGCGGTGGACTCGCGCGCGACGCCGGCAATCAGCAGCCGCTGCGGCGGCACGCGCGCCCGGACGGCTTCGATGACCCGGTCGGACTCCGCGTCGTCGAGCAGCGGAGCCTCCCCGTTCGAGCCCAGCGCGACGAGCCCGTGGAGACCGGTCGCCATCCATCGATCGCAATTGCGACCGAGGGCCTCGACGTCGAGCTCGCCGGCGTTGAACGGAGTCGGAATGGGGGGAAAGACGCCTCGCAGGTCCATGTCATTCGCGGTCATTCACGATCGGGGGAGCAGCCGCGGAGGTCGTGCTCGGCGATCAGCAGGTCGGTCACCACCCGTCCGCCCACCAGGTGCTCCTGGATGATGCGCTCCAGCGCCGCCGGATCACATTCACGATACCACGCGCCCTCGGGATAGACGACCGCCACCGGCCCCCCCTCGCAGACCCGCAGGCAGTTGGCCTTCGTCCGCAGCACGCCGCCGCGTCCGGACAGGCCCAGCTCGCCGAGGCGACGCTTCAGGTAGTCCCAGGCCGCGAGCCCGCGCTCCTTCCCGCAGCACTTCGGCTTCGTCTGATCGCAGCAGAGGAAGATGTGGCGGACCGCCGCATCGACGCCGACGGCAGCCGCCGCGCGCCGCTGGCTCTCGAGGCTGCCCCACTCGGCCGCTGATTCAGGCATCGGGAAAAGAACTGCAGAGCGGGCTGAAAAGGAGGATAGGATAGCACTTTGATGGCGCAGCGATTCGCGTTCCTGAACAACTGGACCGGTGTCTTCCTCGGCACGGTCGAGCGAGTCGGCAACGCGCTTCCGCATCCGGCCACGATCTTCGCCATCCTGGCTCTGTTGACCATCGTCGTCTCCGGCCTCGCCGCGGCAGCGGGCCTCGAGGCCGCTCATCCCGGGACGGGTGAGACGATCCGGCCCGTCAGTCTGCTCACGCTCGCCGGGTTCCATCGCATCGTGACGGAGATGGTGGGCAACTTCACGGGATTCGCACCGCTCGGCACGGTGCTCGTGGCGATGCTGGGCATCGGCGTGATGGAGGCCAGCGGCCTGATCGCCGCCGCGCTCAGGCTGCTCGTACTCTCCGCGCCGCAACGGCTGCTCACCTTCGTCATCGTGCTGGCGGGCGTGCTGTCGAACGCCGCGAGCGAGATCGGGTACGTGCTGCTGGTGCCGCTCGGCGGCATCATCTTCCTGGGGGCCGGACGGCACCCCATCGCCGGGCTGGCGGCCGCGTTCGCGGGCGTGTCGGGCGGCTATAGCGCCAACCTCCTGTTGGGCACGATCGACCCCCTGCTGGCCGGGCTGTCGGAGGAGGCGGCGCAAATCGTCGACGCCGGCTACCGGGTGAACCCGGCCGCCAACTACTTCTTCATGCTCGCGTCGACGTTCGTGGTCGCGGGAGCCGGCACGTGGGTCACGGAACGGATCGTGGTGCCGCGCCTGGGACCGTACACGGCCGAAAAGGAACGGACCGGGCTGCAGGAGCTCAGCGCGGCCGAGTGGCGGGGCCTGCGCTTCGCGGCCGCGGCGGCCGTGGCGTTCGGCGCCCTGTTGCTGTGGGGCACCGTCCCCGCCGACGGCTTCCTCCGCAACCCCGAGACCGGCAGCCTCCTGCGCTCGCCGTTCCTGTCCGGCATCGTCGCGTTCCTCTTTGCCGGCGGCACGGCCGTCGGCGTGGCCTACGGGGCCGGCGCCGGCACGTTCCGCAACGACACCGACGTGATGAACGGCATGGGCAAGACGATCGGCACGCTCGGAACGTATCTCGTGCTGGTGTTCTTCGCCGCCCAGTTCGTCGCGTACTTCAACTGGACGAACCTGGGCCTCATCATCGCCGTCAAGGGCGCGGACACGCTGCGCGCCTCGGGACTGGGGGGCGTTCCCCTCATGCTGGCGTTCGTGGTGCTGTCCTCGCTCATCAACCTCTTCATGGGCAGCGCGTCGGCCAAGTGGGCGGTCATGGCGCCGGTGTTCGTCCCGATGTTCATGCTGCTGGGCTACTCGCCCGAGCTGACCCAGGTGGCCTACCGCATCGGCGACAGCACGTCGAACGTCATCGCGCCGATGATGTCGTACTTCGCGCTCATCGTGGCCTTCTTCGAACGCTACGACAAGCGCTCGGGAATCGGCACCGTGGTCGCCACCATGCTGCCCTACACGGTGGTCTTCCTGATCGTCTGGTCCCTGCTGTTGATGGCCTGGATGCTGCTCGGCATCCCGGTCGGCCCCGGCGCCGGCCTGTACCTGTGATGCATGCCACCCGCGCGTGGACGTCGCTGCGCCGCCGGGGCGCTTCTGCGATAATGACCGCTCCGATGTCCCCGCGCGCGCTGCTCACCGGACTGGTCGTCTGCGTCGGCCTGCTCGGCCTGCACACGGCCGACGGCCGGCAGCCGCCGTCCCCCGGAGATTCGATCACGGCCGCCGATCTGGAGCGCGAGGTCGCGTTCCTCGCGTCGGACGAGATGCGCGGCCGGCTCACCGCCACAGCGGAGAACCGGCGCGCCGCCCGGCATATCGAGGATCGCTTCCAGGCGTTCGGACTGCGCGCGGCCGCCCCGGGGTCCAGCTATCGGCACCCGGTCGAGCTGCTCACCGCCACGCTGGACGAGGGCAGCAGGCTGCGGCTGCGTTCCGCCGGGGAGGCCGAGACGGCCGCCAGCCCCCGGGACTTCTTCCCCGCGCCATTCAGCGGCAGCGGGCAGGCCGCCGGGCCGGTCGTGTTCGCCGGCTTCGGAATTGCGGCGGCCGATCTCGGGCGCGACGACTACCGGGACGTCGACGTGACCGGCAAGGTCGTGCTGGTGCTCGATCACGAGCCGGGCGAGTTCGACCCCGAGAGCCCGTTCGCCGGCGTCGTCGCGAGCGAGCGCGGCCGGGCGCTGCGCAAGGCGCTCGAGGCCCAGCGGCGCGGCGCCGTCGCCGTCGCGATCGTCGACGACGTCCACAACCACGCGCGCCGCTGGTCCATGCACGACCTGGCGGCCCGGGCGTGGCCGCACCGGCCGCGGCGCATCCCCAACTACCAGCTCGCGGCCTGGGTCCGTCAGGTGCGCATACCGGCCGTCCGGATCTCCGTGGAGCTGGCGGGCCGCCTGGTCGGCCCGACCGGCTACACGCTGCGCGAGCTGGCGCTGCTGGCCGAAGCGCCGGGCGGCGCCGCGCCCGTGGAGATCCCGAGCGTCAGGCTGGAAGTGACGACGTCGGTGCGGCACGACGTGACCTCGGTCGACAACGTCGTCGGCCTGATCGAGGGCGCCGATCCGAGCCTGCGGCACGAGTGGCTGATCATCTGCGCGCACTACGACCACGAGGGAGCTACGGCCGCGGGCATCTTCAACGGGGCGGACGACGATGCCTCCGGCGTGGCCGGGCTGCTGGAGATTGCCGAGGCGTACGCGCTGGCCCGTCACGGCGGCGCGCGGCCGAGCCGCTCGATCCTGCTCGCGGCGTGGAACGCGGAGGAGCAGGGGCTGCTGGGCGCCTGGGCGTACACGGAGCGGCCGCTCGCGTCGCTCGGCGACACCGTAGCGGTGCTCAACATGGACATGATCGGTCGCAGCGAGGAGGTGCCCCCCGGTGGGGGTTACCGCTTCGCGGGCCTCCAGCCGCAGACCGCCGAGTCGAATCGCAACGCCGTCAACATCATCGGCCACAGCTTCAGCGACGGGCTGCGGGCCGCGACGGAGGCGGCGAACCGCCATGCAGGGCTCGACCTGCGGTTCCGCTACGACAACAATCGCTCGAATCTGCTCCGCCGCAGCGACCAGTGGCCGTTCCTGTTCCACCGGGTCCCCGCCATCTTCGTGCATACGGGCCTGCACCCCGACTACCACACGGAACGCGACCGTCCGGAAACGCTCGACTACGGCAAGATGGCGCGCGTGGTCAGGCTCGTCTACGACCTCAGCTGGGATCTCGCGCAGGGCGGCGACCGACCGACCTTCGACCGCCCGGCCCCTTGACCTTCGGCTGCGCGCGAAGCTCGGGCGGCGCGCCGGCGAAGCGGCAGTCGACGGCCAGCGCCGCCGCGAGCAGCGCCAGGTACCGGCGGCGAGGCACCTCGACGGCCCCGAAGCGGGCGAGGTGGGTGGTCAGCCACTGGACGTCCAGCAGCCGGTACCCGCGGCGCCGCAGCCGCTCCACCAGCAGACAGAGCGCGACCTTCGAGGCGTCCGTCACCGTATGGAACATCGACTCGCCGAAGAACGCGCCGCGCAGGCTCACCCCGTAGAGGCCTCCGGCCAGCCGTTCGCCTTGCCAGACCTCGATGGAGTGGGCGTGCCCGGCCTCGTGAAGCGCCGTATAGCTGGCGATCAGCTCGGCGTCGAGCCAGGTGCCGGCATCGCCGGGTCGCTCCGCGCACGCCGCGATCACCGCGGGGAAGGCGCGATTCGTCGTCCCGTAGAACCGGCCCTGGCGCACGACCCGCCGCAGCCGGCGCGGGACGTGCAGCCGATCGATGGGCAGGATCCCGCGGCGCTCGGGGGAGAACCAGCCGATGCGCCCCTCGACCGCCATCGGGAACAACCCCTGGCTGTACGCGCCCAGCAGCGTGTTGATGGGGATCATTCCAACGTCGTATTATCACGCCCGTGTCCGAGCATCGACAGTCCGGCGTGCACACCTCGGAGGCCATCACCGACGGGGTCCGCGTGCAGGTGACCGCGCGCTATTCGCCCACGCGGTCCCAGCCGTTGCGCAACCTGTGGCTTTTCCTCTACACCATCGAAATCTCGAACGAGAGCGCGGACACGGTCCAGCTCGTCAGCCGCCACTGGATCATCACGGACGCCGAGAACCGGGTCGAGGAAGTGCGCGGGCTGGGCGTGGTCGGGCAACAACCGACCCTGGCTCCCGGGGAATCGTTCGAGTACACGTCCAGCTGTCCGCTCCAGACGCCGTTCGGCACCATGGGCGGCACCTATCAGATGGTCACTGCCGGGGGCAAGCGCTTCGACGTCGAGATCGCCACCTTCACGCTCAGCGAGCCCTACACGATCCACTAGGCTAGTCGTGGATGGCCGGCCCGGCTGGCGCGCGGAGCGCGGCCACCTGCGCGCCAGCGGCCTCGAGGCCCCTGCGTACGGCGGCGGCCAGCGCGGCGGCCCCGGGCGTGTCGCCGTGGATGCACACCGTGTCCGCCCGGACCGCCACCGGCTCGCCGGTCGCGGCCGTGACCACGCCGCGGCGAATCATCTGCAGGACGCGGTCGACGACGACTTCCGGATCGTGCACGACGGAAGCGGGCCGCGACCGCGACCGCAGCGCGCCGCTCGCCTCGTAGGCGCGATCGGCGAACGCCTCCGAAGCCACCTCCAGGCCGGCATCGCGGCCGGCGTCCAGCAGGCACCCGCCCGACAGGCCGACGAGCGTCAGCCGGGGATCGGCCGCCGCGACCGCGCGGGCCACGGCGTCGGCCAGCGTCCGATCGCGGGAAGCCATGTTGTAGAGGGCGCCGTGCGGCTTGACGTGCTGGAGCCGTCCGCCCGCGGCGGTCACCATGCCGGCCAACGCCGCTATCTGATAGAGGACCAGATCCTCGACCTCGCCTGGCGCCGCCTGCATCTCGCGGCGCCCGAACCCGACCAGGTCCGGGAATCCGGGATGCGCGCCGACGGCAACGCCGAGCCGGGCCGCCAGGCGCACCGTGCGGCGCATGACCGACGGATCGCCGGCGTGCAGGCCGCAGGCGACGTTCGCGGACGTCACATGGGCCAGGACGCCTTCGTCGTCGCCGAGCTGGTAGCGCCCGAACGACTCGCCGACGTCGCAGTTGAGGTCGATTCGCAACGTCGTGAATATTACCCCTCCACACCGCACGGGGCACCGGCGCTGGTATGATTTCCGGATGCTGGATGCGCGCCGCGCCCTCGCTGCGCACGACACGCTCCCCGATTCTCCGACGCGCCGCGCAGGCGCACGGCTCCGCTGAATGGGCATGTCGAACGCAGCAACCGGCGCTGGCGGCAACGCCGACGGCGTGCTTCAGTGGCTCGCGCAGCGCTATCCGCGCGACGTGGAGCTCACGGACGAGCGGCGGGTCCAGTTGCGGCTCATGGGCGAGGAGGACGTCGCGGCCGTGCTGGCCTTCGCCAGCACCCTGGCGCCGGACGACCTCATGTTCCTGCGCGTGAACATCACCGAGCAGCCGGTCGTCGAGCGCTGGATCGAGTCGATCAGGGCGGGCCGTACGGTGACCGTGCTGGCCCGCGAGGATGAGAAGGTGGTCGGCGAGGCCACCCTGCTGCACAACGAGGCGACCTGGACCCGGCATCTCGGCGAGATCCGGATCCAGATCTCGCCCCGCGCCCGGCGGCTCGGGCTGGCCCGCCTGCTGGCCGGCGAGATCGACGCCATCGCAAAGCATCTGGGCCTGCAGTTGCTGACGGCGCGCATGACGCTGGACCAGTCGGCCGCGCAGGCCGTGTTCCGGCAGCTGGGATTCCAGCGCGAAGCCGTGCTGTGGGACTACTCGATCACGCCGGACGGACAGACCCGGGACGTGCTGGTCGCGACGAAAAGGCTCCAGGACTCCGCGCCGTAGAAACGGCGCGGAGTCCTGGCGGGTCGGTTGGGCGGTAATCGGAGCCGCAGGCGACGATTTCCGGGCCAGGTGGACATCAGGAGGCGAACTGTGACTGACGAGAAGGTGCCGGCCGGGTTCGATGCGCTGCTGACCGAAGACCGCGTCTTCGAGCCGCCGGAGGAATTCCGCAGGAACGCCAACATCAACGACCCCGGCATCTACGAGCGCGCCGACGCGGATCCGGAAGGCTTCTGGGCCGATTTTGCCAAGGAGCTGGAATGGAGCCGGCCGTGGGACACGGTGCTCGACTGGCAGCCCCCCGACGCGAAGTGGTTCGTCGGCGGCAAGATCAACGCCAGCGTCAACTGCGTCGACCGCCACGCCCTGGGCAGCCGCCGCGACAAGCGCGCCATCGTCTGGGAAGGCGAGCCGGGCGACCAGAAGACCCTGACCTACGGCGAGCTGCACGTCGAAGTCCAGAAGTGCGCCAACGTCCTCAAGCAGCTCGGCGTGGGCTACGGTGACCGCGTCGCGGTCTATCTGCCGATGATTCCCGAGCTGCCGGTCGTGCTGCTGGCCTGCGCGCGCATCGGCGCGGTCCACAGCGTCATATTCGGCGGCTTCAGCGCCGAATCGCTGCGCGACCGGATGAACGACATGCAGGCGAAGCTGCTGGTGACCGCCGACGGCGGCTACCGCCGCGGCGGCGTCGTCCCGCTCAAGGAGATCTCCGACGCGGCGCTCGACGGCTCGCCGAGCGTCGAGAACGTGCTGCTGGTCAAGCGCGAGGGCCTGGACACCCCGTTCAACGTCACAGCGGGGCGCGACCACTGGTACCACGAGCTGATGGCGCAGGTCTCCGACACCTGCGCGCCGCGCGAGAACGACGCAGAGGATCTCCTCTTCACGCTGTACACCTCGGGCACCACCGGCAAGCCGAAGGGCATCGCGCACACCACCGGCGGGTATCTGGTCGGCACCTATGCGACCTCCAAGTGGGTATTCGACCTCAAGGAGGACGACATCTACTGGTGCACCGCCGACATCGGCTGGGTCACCGGCCACAGCTACCTCGTCTACGGACCGCTGGCGAACGGGGCCACGTGCGTGATGTACGAGGGCGCGCCCGACAGCCCCGGCCGCGACCGCTTCTGGGACATGGTCGCGCGGCACAAGGTGACCGTGTTCTACACCGCCCCGACCGCTATCCGGGCATTCATGAAATGGGGGCCCGAGCATCTCGCCAAGCACGACCTGAGCTCGCTGCGCCTGCTCGGCTCGGTCGGCGAGCCGATCAACCCCGAGGCGTGGATGTGGTACTACAAGCACGTCGGCGGCGAGCGCTGCCCCGTCGTCGACACCTGGTGGCAGACCGAGACGGGCAGCATCCTGATCACGCCGCTCCCCGGCATCACCCCGCTCAAACCGGGCTCGGCGTCGCGGCCATTCCCCGGCCTCAAGCCGGCCATCGTCACCGAGGCCGGAGAGCCCGTCGAGGTGGGCGGCGGCTACCTGGTCCAGACGCGCCCCTGGCCCTCGATGCTGCGCACCATCTACGGCGACCACGACCGCTTCGTTGCCACCTACTGGAACCGCTGGGGCCGCGACGTCTACGTCACCGGCGACGGCGCCAAGGTGGACGAAGACGGCTACTTCTGGCTCCTCGGACGCGTCGACGACGTCCTCAACGTCGCCGGGCACCGGGTCGGCACCATGGAGGTGGAGAGCGCCCTCGTCGACCACCAGGAGGTCGCCGAGGCGGCCGTGGTCGGCAAGGAGCACGAGATCAAGGGGCAGGCCGTCTGCGCCTTCGTCACCCTGAAGGAAGGGGTGACGGCCACCGACGAGAAGCTGGCGGAGCTGAAGCAGCACGTCGTGACCAAGATCGGCGCCATCGCCCGTCCGGACGAGATCATCTGGACCGTCGACCTGCCGAAGACGCGCTCGGGCAAGATCATGCGGCGCCTGCTGCGCGACATCGCGGCGCGCAAGGCGCTGGGCGACGTGACCACGCTGGCCGACCCGACGATCGTGGCCAAGCTCCGGGAGCAGTACGAGGAAAAAGAGGGCTAGCGTTGATCCAGCGGCGCATCCTCGCGGTTTCGGTCGGCGTTCTCCTGCTGGTGGGCGCGGCAGACGCGGCGTCGGAGCAGGAGAACCCCGCCGACCTCTACACCTGCGGCGGCCAGCCCCACGCCGCCGCGGAGGCTGTCGGCCTGACGCTGTGCGACGCCAGGCCGACGGACGGGCTGTCCGCGCGCGCCGGACCCGAGAATCTGCAGGTGCGGGAGGGTGCGCTCGTGACGGATCTGCGGCCCGGCGGCATCTCGAGCGTGGCGGGCTTCGACGTCGGCGACCTGATCTACCGCGTGGGCGGCGTCGATGTCCGGGACGCCCGGGCGGCCGTCGAGAATCTCGACCGCGTCGGGTCGCGGGCCGATACGGTGGTGAACTTCCTGCGCGGCGGCAGGCCCTATCGCATCAAGCTGCGACGCGAGTAGCGGCCTGCGCGCGTGATATCATCGGCCTTCTATCTCAGCAAGGAATGAACGGATGACCAAGGCTACAGACAGCTTCCTCGTGCCCGTGGCCTGCCTGCTCTGCTGGTCGATGCTCCTGACTGCCGGGCCCGCCGCGGGACAGGACTGGTCCAGCTGGCGCGGCCCGGGGCAGAACGGCGTCTCCGACCAGGTGTCGCTCGTATCGAGCTGGTCGAAGGACGGCGAGAACCTGATCTGGTCGGACAGCTGGATCGGCCGCTCGACGCCGGCGGTGTTCGACCGGCGCGCGTGCGCGAACGGACGGACGGGCGACGGGGTCTCGAAGCAGGAGATCGTCGCGTGCTGGAACGCCGAGGACGGCACGAAGCTGTGGGAGCACGAGTTCGGCGTCGCGAACACCACCGTGCCGTTCAACCGCGTCGGCTGGGGCAGCGTCACCGGCGATCCGGAGACCGGGTATCTGTTCGCCCTGAACATCGACGGACACCTGAACGTGTTCGACCGGGACGGCGGCATCGTCTGGAGCTGGCGCCTGGCCGAAGAGCTCGGCCGCGCCTCCGGCTACGGCGGCCGCACGTCGACGCCGGTCATCGACGAAGACCGCCTCATCCTCTCGGTCATCGGCGGCCTGTGGGGCGACTACGCCGGGCCGCCGCGCCACCGCTACGTCGCCTTCGACAAGCGGACCGGCGAGGTGCTGTGGATTTCGACGCCGGGCGGCAACGTCGCCGACATGAACACGCAGTCGGTGCCCATCATCGCCGTCATCGACGGGCGGCGCATGCTGATCGACGGCAACGCCGACGGCCGCATTTACGCGCTGCTCGCGCGGACCGGCGAGAAGGTCTGGGAGTTCCACCTCTCGCAGCGCGGCATCAACGTGTCGCCCGTCGTCGCAGGCACGACCGTCTACGCGGCGCACAGCGAGGAGAACGTCGACAGCGGGTACATGGGCCGCGTGGTGGCCATCGACGCGACCGGCAGCGGCGACGTGACCGCCACGCACGAGCTGTGGCGCGCCGACGAGCTGGCGGTGGGCTTCTCGACACCGGCGTACCACGGCGGCCGGCTGTACATCATCGACAACTCCGCGAACCTCAGCGCGCTCGACGCCGGCAGCGGCGAGGAGCTCTGGACGACCAGCATCGGGACGGTCGGGAAGTCGTCGCCGGTCTGGGCGGACGGCAAGCTGTACGTCACCGAGGTGAACGGCAACGTCACCATCCTCCAGCCGGCGGCCGACGGCGCCACGGTGCTCGATCACGAGGAACTGGCCGTCGAGGACGGACGCTACGCCGAGATCTACGGTTCGTTCGCGCCCGCGTACGGGCGGCTGTATCTGACCGCGGAATCCGGCATCTACTGCATCGGCGATCCGAGCGCGCCATTCGAGGCGCGCGATACCCCGGCGCCCGCGCTCGGCGACGAGCTGCCTCCGGGCGAGGCGGCCAGTCTGCAGGTCGTGCCGGCCGAGGTCATCCTTGCGCACGGGGACTCGGTTTCGTTCCGTGTCCTCGCCTTCGACGCCAACGGTCGCGCGCTCGGCGGACGCAGCGCCGAGTGGGCGCTAGAGGGCCTCGCGGGCGCGCAGCTGTCCGGGACGGGAGCGCTGTCGACCCCGGAGGGCTCGCCGACAGCAGGCGGCAAGGTGACGGCGACCGTCGACAGCCTGACCAGGAGCGCCCAGGTACGCGTCTTCGGTCCGCTGCCGTGGGCGGAGAACTTCGAGAACGGCCGGCCGCGGTTCTGGATCGGCGGCGGCGGCAACCTCCGCGGTGTGGACGAAGGCGGCCAGCAGATGCTGCGGAAGGGGCCGTCGCGCACCGGCATCCATCGCCACGCCCTCTACCTGGGGCCGACGGATATGTCCGGCTACACGATCCAGGCCGACGCCATGGCTACCCAGCGGGGCCGGCGGCGGGCCGACCTCGGGTTGATCAACAGCGGCTATACGCTGGACATGCAGGGCAACGCCCAGCGCCTGCAGCTGCAGTCGTGGGCGGCCGAACTGCGGATCGACGAACGGGTGCCGTTCGAGTGGGAGCCGAACGTCTGGTACACGCTGAAGCTGCGCGTGGACCAGGACGGCGGCCAGGCGACCATTCGCGGCAAGGTGTGGCAGCGCGACGACCCCGAGCCGGCGGACTGGATGGTCACCACCGAGGACCCCGTGCCGGTCGGCCAGGGCAGCCCCGGTCTGATCGCCTACTCGCCGGCCGACGTGTTCTACGACAACGTAAGGGTGATGGAGAACCAATGACTCGACACGGACTGACGACAGGTCTGGCGGTACTGCTGCTGGCGGGAGGCTACACAGCCGAGGCGCAGGACGTCGGCATGTTCGGAAACACGCCGGCGCGGAACATGGCGTCGGACGAGACCGGCCTGCCCGCCGAGTGGGACGTGCTCGCCGGCAAGAACGTGCTCTGGTCCCAGCCCGTCGGGTCACAGGCCTACGGCGGTCCGGTCGTCGCCAACGGGCGCGTGTTCGTCGGCACCAACAACGAGGGGCGCCGCGACCCGGCCGTCGAAGGCGACAAGGGTGTGGTCATGGCCTTCGAGGCCGAGACCGGCGAGTTCCTGTGGCAGATGGTGCATGACAAGCTGCCGGCGGGACGCGTCAACGACTGGCCGCTGCAGGGCGTCTGCTCCAGCGCGTACATGGAGGGCGACCGGGTCTACTACGTCTCGAACGAGGCGCACGTCGTCTGCGTGGACGCCGAGGGCTTCAAGGACGGCGAGAACGACGGCCCGTTCACGGAAGAGGCGGACACTTCGGAGATCGCCGGCGACGTGATCTGGTCCTACGACATGATCGGCGAGCTGGACGTCTTCCCGCACAACCTGGCCACCGGCTCGCCCCTCGTCATCGGCGACATGCTGTACACGGTGACCAGCAACGGCGTCGATGAAGGGCACGTCAACGTCCCGTCGCCCTTCTCGCCGAATTTCATCGCGTTGAACAAGAACACCGGGGAGCTCGTGTGGGAGAACGCCGTGGTCGGCGAGAACGTGCTGCACGGCAGCTGGACCAACCCGGCCTATGCCGAGATCGACGGCCGGGGGCAGATCATCTTCGCGGGCGGCGACGGCATCGTCTACAGCCTCGACGCCGCCACGGGCGAGATCGTCTGGCAGTTCGATTGCAACCCGCAGGACTCGATATGGGCGCTGGGCGGCCGCGGGACCCGGAACAACATCCTCGCGACGCCCGTGGTCTACGACAACAAGGTGTACATCGGCGTCGGGCAGGATCCGGAGCACGGCGAGGCCCCCGGGCATTTCTGGGTCATCGACGCGACCGGCACCGGCGACGTCACCGACACGCACGTCGTCTGGCACCGCGGCGGCGAGGACTTCTACCGCACCATGTCCACCGCGGCCATCCAGGACGGCATCGTCTACATCTCGAGCCTGTCGGGATTCCTCCACGCGCTCGACGCCCAGACCGGCGAGTACTTCTGGACGTACGACACGTTCGCGGCAGTCTGGGCCTCGCCCTTCGCGGCCGACGGCAAGGTATACCTCGGCGACGAGGACGGCGACATCGTGGTGTTGCGGGGCGGCAGGGAGCTGGAGGTGCTCGGAGAGTACACCCTGGGCGCCGCCGTCTACAGCACCCCGGTGGTACACGACGGCGTGATGTACATCCTGACCCGCAACCGGGTGTGGGCGCTCAAGGAAGGCGCGCAGAGCGACCCGCTGTAGCGCCGGCCGCGACGGCCGCTCGTGAGTGTTGCATCGGGACCGCGCTTCGCGTAGCGCTCTCGCGCCGGCGCACGCACGTCCTATACTCGCGCGGTGACCGCGCTGTCCCGCGTCTGCACCGCCCTCAATGCCGCCGGCGTGCGGTACGCCGTCGTTGGCGGCTATGCCGTGGCACTGCACGGTGCCGTGCGCGGCACCCTGGACATCGACATCGCCATCGACTGGAGCCGCACCGCGCTGGCGGTCACCGAGCGCGCGCTGACTGATCTCGGTCTCGTCTCCAGGCTGCCGCTAGCGGCCGAGGATGTCTTCCTGTACCGGGACGACTACGTCACCAACCGCAACCTCATCGCCTGGAATTTCTACAATCCTCAGGACGTGTCGGAGCAGGTGGATATCATCATCGCCTATAACCTGACCGGCAAGCGGACGACGCCCGTCCGATTGTCCGAGTGCATCGTGCCGGTACTCTCCATCGCGGACCTGATCGAAATGAAACGCCGGAGCAGCCGGCCTCAGGACCGCGAGGACGCCGCCGCACTGGAGAAGCTCCGGTGAGGCCAGTACAGCGTTTCGCCCACGAGTACCTCGACCGCTCCCCGGAGTCGATCCCCGACCAGATGGCCCACTTTCTGGAGGACTTCCGGCTCGTCCTGGACACGCTCCGGCTCGTGGACGAAAGCGGCCACACAACGTCTCCGCCTTCGCGGTGCCAACCCCATCGTTCTCAACGCCTCTCGCTCCGAAGGACACGTAGCGACCATGTCGGCTAAGGACTGGGCACCGCTCCGCAACGCCCTCTGGCATCACGTCCGGGAGCCGCTGCAACGCGACCATCCGAAGGAATGGGATGGAGTCAGGCCAGGCGATGCCCCTCCGTTTCACCGCCTCACATTCCTCGCCAACGGCGGCAAAGTCTCCGCCACTGACTCCAGATCCGTCGTACTGTGGTATACATTGGTGTACGGTTGCCCCCACTTTGATGCACTGTGCGCGCTGATGGCCAAGGGCCAATTTGAAGAGCCTGCGCTGCGGGCGCTGACCCGACCCACGACGCACACTCCCCGTATCTTCGCCGACACCTTACTGAATCGTTACCGAAATAAATGCACTCCTTCACCTCGCCTACTCCATGTCGATTTCGGGTGCGGTCCGGGCACGGCCTCCTGGGCAATTGTCAAAATTCTTGCAAGCCATGCCACCTTAATGACGATCGGCCACGATCACAACCGGCGCATGACTAGGCTGGCAAAGACAATCACTTGTGAACTCTCCAATACTGGACAAGGCATTAGGTATAAGTTCTTTTCGAACTGGACTCTGTTCCGAGCAACAGTCAGATGGCTGGCAGCACGAAACTACGACCTAATACTGGTAACGGTGAACTCGTTGTTTGGACAGCATGCCGTTGGTGACGACGATATCAAGCGGATCATGTCCCTTATCGCCACGCTTCGTGACCGGTCGGGAGAATCCGCAATGTTTGTTATCGGGACCCATCCTCGTTTTGAACCTGATAGAGTTGCAGCCGCTTGGCAGCGGATCGCCGACATGCCAGGACGAGACATGAGGTACAATGGAGATGTGTACTTCAATTCCTGGAACCCGGTTTGCTCTGGCAACTGTGAGCCCGGTGATGACAATGCTTGGTCCAGGTGGCGCGGACAACCACAGCTGGGTCACATTGTAGAGGTTAACGGTTGATGGGCGCACGCGCGGATGACCAGACGCCTGGCTTGTTTGACGCGCTCCTGGCCGATGCACGCAGAGGAGTTGTTCCCAGGCGACTGCTTGAGAGCGGAGTCACATACGAGTCGGGATTCCTTACGAGCAGTGAATGCGAAGTTCTCCTAGCGCGAATTGACGCTAAGCCTTGGATGAGCGACCTCAAGCGACGCGTACAGCATTACGGGTGGCGCTATGACTACTCGTCTCGGTTCGTTACCGAGGAGATGAAGACAGAACCTCTACCAGACTTCATTTTGAAGATTGCAACGGAGCTGAAGAATCATGGTTGGTTCACGTCTGTTCCCGATCAAGTGATTGTCAACGAGTACGAACCAGGACAGGGAATCGCCCCTCACGTTGACCGCATGTGTTTCGGACCAACGGTTGCAACCCTTTCTCTCGGCGACAGCTGGCCCATGCAGTTCGTTCCTGCTAGGCGATGTGGTGGACCATCAGAGTCGGCAGAGATTCTTCTCGACGTTGGATCTGTTCTGATACTGAGGGGAGAGGCCCGGAGCAAATGGATGCACGGCATAGTCAGGCGACGCTTCGATGGCATTGGAAGACACAGGCGGCCGCGTCAGAGGCGCGTTTCGGTAACGTTCAGAACCGTCGAACTGCACTCTTGAGTATGCTATCGCCGCCGTGCGGAAACTAGACGTGATCGAAATGAAACGCCGGAGCAGCCGGCCTCAGGACCGCGAGGACGCCGCCGCACTGGAGAAGCTCCGGTGAGAGCCCTGCAGCATTTCGCGGACGAATACCTCGACCGCTGCCGCGAGCTGACCCCCGACCAGATTGCCCGCTTTCTGGAGGACTTTCGGATGGTGCACGGCGGCCGGCGGCCGGACGCCGCGTCCGACTGGAAGTCGAAAGCCGGGTCCGGGCAGCCCCGGACCCGGCTTTCCGCACCACGCGCGAGGAACAGCTAGAGCTAGAAGCCGAGCCCGCCGCCCCCGAAGCCGAAGCTCGCACCCAGGCCGAAGACGGTCGACCGGGCGGTATTCCGCCCTGCGATCACTCGTCCCGCGAAGAAGTTCAGGCTGAGCGTGTCGGTGACGTTGGCGAGCAGGCGCCCGCCCAGGATGTGCGCATCCTCCTCCAGCGCGGGAAACCGGGCCGGCGAGAAGCCCGGGCCGCCGATGTCGATGCCGGACAGCGCGTTCACCAGCCGGTAGTCGACGCCAACCGTCACGGCGTCGCTGGCCGGGAAGTAGCCGGACAGATTGTAGAAGACGTCCGACGGGACGTCGACATCACCGATCATTCCGCCTATCGCCTGCTCGTTGATCTCCGTGCTCCCGCGGTGCCGGTAGCCGAACTCCGTCGAGAAGCCGAACCGGTTCCAGAACTTGCCGACGATGACCGACGCTTCGACCCCATGGGCCCCGTCGCCCAGCGAGTTGATGTAGCCGGTCTCGTACGCGCCCGCGGCCACGACGCCGGCGCGGAGCGCGACGCTCGGCGCGTTGCTGACCAGCTCGTCGACGACGCGCCACGTGACGGCGACGTTGGAGTCCCCGATGCCGTTCAAGCTCTCGGCCGGGGTCGGGCCGACGGGCCCGGGCACGAAGCTGCGGGCCCAGGCCGACTGCACGTCGATTGCCAGCGCATCCGTGAAGGCGTAGTTGACGCCGAACCAGAAGGTGCTCTGCGCCAGGTGCGCCCCGGTGGCGCCGAGCGGGCCCTTGGTCTGCGTATCGGCACGGTAGAAGTCGGTGGCGCGCTGGGAAACGAACGAGACGCTGACCGCACCGGTCTCCGGTTCCGCGATCCAGGGCGTGTTCTGCGCGAAAGCCGACTGAATCGACAGCGAGGAAAACAGGGCCGTGCAAGCCAGCACGGCTGCGAGTGAAGAGCGAGTGCGATACATGGGTCGTGTCTTTCCTTGCATGGGTCCATCTGGAAGCATGGACGCGAGCTACAGCTTGTAGCGGCGGGTGAGGAAGTAGTGCACCAGCTCCATCTTGAGGGCGCAGTCCTCGTCCTCCGCCGCCGTCGCGCCGCCGCAGAGAGCCCTGACGGCCTCGTCGTCGGCGGTGCCGGTCTCCCCGCCCTCGTACACCGCCTCGAGGCTGGCCGTCAGGCTGACGGCCCGGTCACGGTCGAGCGCGTTCCTCTCCAGCGGACAGCCGTTACAGGCCAGCGCGTTGAACGTCAGCGCCTTGCCCTGCGAGTACGCGGCTCGCGGACTCACCTTGCCGGCCCCCGGCCCGATGGAACCGGAGGCCTCGGCAGACACGTGAAAGAGACCAATGCCAGCGGCCAGCAACACGCCCAGACAGATGTTTCGCGTCATCCCGCGCTCCTTCATCACTTGCTTGTCGTCGAATCGACTTCCAAAGACCTCTCCATCCGGTCTATACGTCTCAGCGTTGCTGTTGGTTCAACCCCCAGTCGTAGTCGTGCTCTATGGCCCCCCCGAAGCCTTCGAGCTGCGCCGCGAGTTCGTCGTCGGCGTACTCCATCAGGTGCGCGAGCAGCGCCTCCTCGGTGTCACCGAAATCCTCGGGGTACCACTCGTAGATGCTCGAGAGGACGATGAAGTCCTCGTCCACGACGTCCACGCCCCGGAAATTGTTCACGTAGTCGCGGGCGGCGGCCTCGAGCAGCATCTCGGTGTTCTCGGCGGTGAAGGCCGTCTTCAGCAGATGCGGACAGCCGTAGGCGGCGCAGTTCACCGCGTAGTGAATCCGCTTGTCGCCCCAGATGGGGCGCAGGATGCCATGCTCGATCCCGTCGAGGGTCAGGTCCTCGCCGGCGACGTTGGCGTGCACGTCGCCCCACGGGCCGGTGTACGGGACCACGCCCTCGTGGATGTCGCGGATGGTGTCCACCGGATAGGCATCCAGCACGACCTTCACGGTCAACGCGTTGTAGAGGTTGATCCAGTAGGCCATCTGCTCCGCGCGGGAATAGTCGCGGGGGTCGAGGCCCTGCAGGTAGTCGAGATAGCCGGCCAGCCCGGCGCTGTCCCCGGCGTTGGCCGCGAGGCCCTCGTAGTCGACGAGATTGACGCCCGCCGCATCAGGGGCCAGATAGCCGTCCAGGATGTCCTGCCAGGCGCTGTGGTCGATCCGCTCGACGTTGCTCTCGTCGCTGGTGTCCCAGCCGACGATCTCGATCGCTTCCGGCGGGCCGCAGGCCCCGGCGAGCAGCGCCGCGGCGAGCAGGCCGGCCGGCAAGATGCGGCGGCGCGCACGTGCCTGGGTACCCTCGACACGAGCAGTCTTCATGGTCGTTCTCATCGTCGTTTCGTGTGCACTCCCCTTTTGACGATCGTGCCTGGAGCCCGTGGAAAGAGCCAGCCTGCGTGCGGCGGTAAGCAGCCTACGGCGTCAGTATGCTCCGTGTCGCCCCCAAACAGGGGGCGACAGGAGTGTTGGTATCGCTGGACTTGGTGGAACTTGCCATGGGCTGCTAGTCCCGAAGGCGGCGACGGCAGCGAAGCCGGACGATCGTCCCGAGAATGCCGGCGCTGGCGCCGATGACACCCCGCACGGTCCCGCCGACCTTCGAGCGGCCGAACCGCCGCCGCCGCGAGCTCACCGGCTGCTCGACGACCCGCAGCCCAAGCTGGATCGCCTTGATCTGCATCTCCACGGTCCAGCCGTAGGCCGTGTCGCGCAGGGCGAGTCGCCGCAGGGCGTCGGCGCGGATAGCCCGGAACGGACCCAGATCGGTCACCCGGCGCCCCCACAGCAGCCGGATCAGCACCGAGGCCACGCGGTTGCCGGCGACTTGCGGCGGCGACAGGGCGCCCGGCTCGCGGCGTCCCGGCACGCGCGAGCCGATCACCAGGTCCGCGCCGGCCGCGATGCCGTGCAACAGGTCCAGCGCCTCCGCGGTCGCGGACGACTGGTCCCCGTCGACGAACAGGACCACGTCCAGCGGCCGGAGCGCCGCGAGGGCGGTCAGGCACGCGCGGCCGTAACCGGGCGTGGGCTCGACCACCACGCGCGCCCCCGCCGCGCGGGCCCGCTGCGCCGTGCCGTCCGTCGACCCGTTGTCGCAGACGACCACGTCGTCGATGACGGGCTCGCCGCCCGGCGTGCGCAGCGCCAGCAGCTCACCGACCACCGCGCCGATGTTGCCGGCCTCGTCGCGCGCCGGAACCACGGCGCCGACCGTCAGCCGCTCTTGCATCACACGCCGCCGCCGTGCGGATTCTCGGCGCGACCGGCACGGCTCGCTCGCCGCCGGCGTAGCCCGTCGCAGCCCAGGCCTGCCGCGACCAGGCCGAACTCCAGCCAGCGCGCCCACAGCGGCTGTGCGTACGGGTGCATCGCGTAGTCCTGCATGTTGAGGCCGGTGATGTAGCTGAGAAGAACCGCAACGGAGGCGGTCCAGGCCCAGACGCTCGGATAGATGGTCGCGAACGGCAGCAGCCAGAGCAGGTACCACGGATTTATCACCGGCGATGCCGCGAGCAACGCGCCGTACAACCAGTCGCCCCGCGGAATCCCCCGTGGGCCGCCGCGCCAGTACTTCACATAGTAGCATCCCCAGAACCCCGCGAACGCCGCGCCCAGGAGGAGCCTGGCCTCGTCGCGCGGCACGCCCGAGGCAAGCAGCCCGAACAGCCCCGAGTTGAACTCCCACTCGCGCGCGAACACCTGCAGCGACGCGAGGTCGGTTCCGCCGCGCAGCGCGAACGGCGCATACACGGCGACCAACGTGCCGCCGCACAGCAGCCAGTACCTGAAGCGGGCCCCGGCGAGCACCAGCGGGACCAGCACGAGCCCGAACGTCTTGCTCCCCGCGGCCAGCCCCAGGCAGACGGCGGCAACCGGCCAGCGGCGGTGCCGGGCCAGGACGATCGCCGCCAGCAACAGACAGACGCCCGCGCCGTCCGGGTGCGCCGTGAACGCGACCTCCTTGATCACCAGCGGACACCACGCGTAGAGCAGGACGTTGCGCGCCGGCGCCAGACGCAGCAGCAGGGCCACGACGGCGAGATCAATCGCGATCAGGATGGCCTGCAACACGGCGACGCTCGCGGGTTGCAGCCAGTACCCCAGCAGGAAGACCCACTGCGTGACAGGCGCGTAGATGGTCGGCAGCTCCGGATAGTTGATGCCGTCGAGGACGCCCTGGAACAGCGCCGGCACGGCAGGATCGACGAAGAACGCTTCCGGCGCGGCGCCGTAGGGGGTGCCGGTGGTCGCGAAGCGGTAGCCGTCCCACAGGTAGCGGTAGAAGTCGTCCTCGAAGAACGGCCCGCCGACGAGGCCGCACAGCCGGAACACCACCGCCCAGGCGATCAGGCGCCCGATCGGAAACGGGTCGCCGCGCGCGCGGACGTGCAGGTAGAGGCCGGCGACCGGCAGGCCGGTCCACGCAACCAGCAGGAAGAACGCCGCCAGCTCCGGCTCGCCGGGTCGGCGCGCGAGCACGGCCAGGGCGGCGTAGCCCAGCGCGCACCACAGGCCGATCGCATCCACCCACCGCCGGGTCGCCGCCCCCGGCCGCTCGCCGTCGGCGGTGGGTTTCATGGTGCCGCAGCGACAACGGGCCGGGCCGCGCTACTCCCGCGCGGCGGGCATCAGCTCGGTGGTCATCCGTTCGCCGTCGCGCATGAACACGACCTCGACCGGCTCGCCGACCTTCAGCAGGTCGAGCGCGTAGGTGTAGTCGTAGATGTTGGTGATCGTCTGGCCGGCGAGACCGACGACGATGTCCCCGCCGTTCAAACCCGCGGCCTCCGCCGGTCCGCCCGCGACGACCCCCGACAGCAACAGGCCCTCGGCGTCGGAGGCGTAGTCCGGGATCGTGCCGGTGAAGATGCGCATGACCGCCCGCCCGCCGGGCCGCACGTCCGGTTCCGCTCGCACGAAGTCGGGCGCGTCGGGCCGGTTGGCGAGCTCCGCCGCCACGGCGGTCGCCAGCTCCACGATGCGGTCGAGGCCCTCGTAGTTGAGCGTGTCGGCGTCGTCGGTCGGCCGGTGATAGTCCTCGTGGCTGCCGGTGAAAAATGCCAGCGTCGGCACCTCGGCCGCGTTCAGGCTCCGGCTGTCGGTCGGCAGGTACGGGTCGCGCACGAACGACAGTCCGAGCCCGAGCGGCTCGTTCAACTCCTCGACGAGGCCGGTCCAGATGGAGCTGCTGCCGACGGCCTGCACGCTGAGCGTGTCGCCCAGCCGGCCGACCATGTCGAAGTTGAGATACGCGGCGACCTGATCCATCGGTACCGGCGCCTGCTCGACGAAGTCCGCGGACCCGAGCAGGCCCAGCTCCTCGCCGGACCAGAACGCGAGGATGACCCCCCGCGCGCGCTCCATCGGCGCCAGCGCCGCACCGGCCGCCAGGACAGCGGCCACTCCCGAGGCATTGTCGTCGGCACCGTTGTGGACCTGCCCCGCCTCGTCGGCGCGCGCCAGCGAGTCGCCGCCACGCCCGTGCCCGAGATGATCGTGGTGGGCGCCGAGCATGAGGTACGGCTCCTCGGCCGCCGCGACGCGGGTCGGCGGCAGGTAGCCGAGCACGTTGTGGCCCGTGCGCTCCACGCGGTCGAGCTTCGTCTCGATGGTCGCCTGGAGCGGGAGATCGAAGCCGGCGACGTGCGGATTGCCGCTATCGAACGACGCCTGCACCTCCTCGATGGACCGGCCGGCGCTCTTGATGATGGCCGCGCCGAGGACGCCGTCCACCGTGGCGGCCACGATCCCCGAGTCGCTCACCGCGGTGTCGAAGGTCAGCGGAATCAGTTCTCCGGCGTTGGGCGACCGCGGCCCGGTCACGACGATGATGCCGGCGGCCCCGCGCTCGCGCGCGGCGAGCGCCTTGAAGCGCAGGCCCGCGTAGCGCGCCAGCGTCCCCCGCAGCTCCCCCTCCGTATCCTCGGGGAAGTAACGCAGCACGACGACGATCTTGTCGGTCACGTCGAGCGTGGCGTAGCTGTCGTAGCTGAACCCGTCGGTCTCCGGCACCGACAGCCCGTACCCGGCGAAGACGAGAGCCCCCTCCGCCGTTCCCGTGTCCGAGAAGGACAGCGCCCGCACGGCCGGTCCCGCCCCGGCCGGCGGCCGCAGGGGAGTCCGGTCGTCCGCCATGATCTCGATGGTCGTGCCGGTGTCCGTCACGCCGGCGGTGAAGGAGAACGCCTGGCGGAAGCCGTCCACGCCCGGGAGCGGACCGGCGCCGATTGCGCCCAGCTGCTCGATGATGTAGTCGGCCGCCATGCGGATGCCCGGCGAGCCGGTCAGGCGTCCCCCGAGCTCGTCGGCAGCCAGACGCTCGACGATCGCGCGCGTGTCGGGCGCGGCCGGCGCCGGCCGCGCCTCCTGCGCCAGCAGCGGTCGCGGAACCGACGCCGCGCACGCGCACAGCGCCAGGCATGCCAGCAGGCGTCCAATCGTCGATGGCATCAGCATGTCCCCTCTGTCTCGTCCGACCGCGGGCGGCGGCGTCAGCCGGCCGTCGCTTCCGCGGCGTGCTCCCGGGTGAAGGCCGGCGGCCGCTCCAGGACCTCGACCACGCCGCCGGACAGCGCGCTGACGCGCGCCCCCGGGGTGACGATGCCGACCAGGTTGAGTGGATCGGCCGCGGACAGGCGCAGGCCGGCGACCTCCACCTGCTCCGGCGTACGGCGCACGCTCCGCAGCACGTCGACCGCCTCGGGACGCGCGAACTGCTCCCCGAGAAACCCGTCCACGAACCGGCCGCCCCGGATCTCCCCGCGCGCCTCCAGCGTCCGCAGCGCCCGCAGCAGCTCGCGCCAGGGAGGCGCGAGCGCTTCGCGCGCGATGAGATCCCGGAACACGACCCCCCACCGCACCAGCAGCTGTCGGGCGAACGACTCGACCCGCGTGCCAGCGTGCGCGGGGGATGCCGGCGCCGCGGGCGCCACCGGCGTCCGGAGCAGCGCCCACCGGCCGGCGGCATGGCGCGGGCGCGCCGCCCGGAACCGGCCCTCGCCCCGGCGCCGCTTCGGATCGATCAGCGCGCGCAGGTTGTCGAAGCCGTCTGCCGTCACGAGACCGGCCGCGGCCAGCTCCCACAGGCCATCCTCCACCTCGCTGGGCAGCCGCCCCGTGGCGCGCACGAGATCGCGCAGAAACGAGGCGCCGAGCGCCGTGAGCTGCTCCAGCACGGCACGGCCCGCATGGGAGAGCGCCGGCTGCTCCGCGCCGTCCTCGCCGGCGGCCGGGACCAGCCAGCCCGCATCCTCCCGCAGGAAGAACGTCACCGGCGCCACGCGCGTCGGACGGACGCGGCGGCGGGCGCGCGGGGGCGCGGCCTCGCGCTCCGCGGGGGCGGACGCGCCGGCCTCGAACGCCGGATGCGGCGAGAGCCGCCCCCACATGACGTCTCCGGCAAGACAGAGCCGATCGAGCAGCTCCGGATCGTA
Organism: Vicinamibacterales bacterium; assembly: GCA_965222265.1. GTDB lineage: Bacteria > Acidobacteriota > Vicinamibacteria > Vicinamibacterales > UBA8438 > JAAXGX01. Next base: position 179,058 of record CBDCTP010000002.1, on the reverse strand, counting down.
GTCGGCCACCCGCCGCGCCAGCACGCCGGGCTCCCAGGCCGCGGCCGAGGTCTCGTATCCCTGCAGCTGGCGCAGCACCTGCAGCAGGCCCGCCGCGCCGTGCAGCTGCGTGCCCGGCGCCGCATGCTGCCAGCGCACCAGGAAGCGGACGAAGTCGGCCGCGGTGACCGGCTCGATCTCGCGGCGGAGACGGCCGAGGGTCAGCCTGTGAATGCGGGCCAGCACGCGCCGGTTGCACCACTCGGTCTCGCCGTCGGCGCCGCCCGGCGAGAACTGCCCGCGCAGCACCTGCCCTTCCCCCTCGAGACGCGCCAGCCCGGCAGCGACCACCGACAGCGGCAGCGCCAGCGTGTCCGCCAGCACGCTCGGCCGCTGCGGGCCGGACGACTCCAGCCAGCCGCGGAGCACCTCCGCGGCCGCCGCCTCGCGGCCGTCGGGCGCCGGCTGGTCGATATCCGGCACGTGGCGCGTGAGCTGGCAGCCGGGGTGGAGCGCCTGCGCCATGCGCCGGCGCTCCGTCGCCAGCCACAGCCGGCGAGAGCCGAGGACGAGGCTGGTCGCGCGCTGCGCCCGCTCCAACGCTTCGTACCACCCCTGCCACGCGGCGACGGGCGGCGTGACCGACAGGGTGAGCAACGCGTCGTGAAGCTCGTCGGCATCACGCACCACGGGCCACGACTCGCGCGCCACCTCCGCGATCGCCGCGGCGTCCAGCGCGCCCACGTCGCGGGCGTCGCGCGGCAGGGTGCGGCGCAGTTGAACCGCCCGCGCCCGGCGCTCCTCCAGCGGCGCGTCGTCGAGAAAGGCGTACGGGTTGGCGTTCAGGATCTCGTGGCTGAAGACCGACGGCTCGGCCGTCTCCATCGTCCGCGTCGCGATGCGGCCCTCCTCGATGCCGGCAATCACCGCGCGGAGCCCGTCGAGATCCATGGCCTCGTGCAGGCAGTCGCGAATCGTCTCGTCGACCAGCGGATGGCGGGGTATCCGGATCTCGCCCGTGAGGTTCTCCTGACAGGCGACCTGATCCGGAAAGACCGACGCCAGCAGGTCGTCCGACCGCATGCGCTGGATCGGCGGCGGCACCTTGCGGCCGCCCGCGAACCGCAGGACCGCCAGAGCGCGCGAGGCGTTCCAGCGCCAGCGCGCGGTGAACATGGGCGCGGGCAGCATGGCCTGCGTCAGCACGTCCTCGACGGTGCCGGGGGCCAGGAAGCGGTAGATCGCCTCGAGCGGGAAGCTGTGCTGCTCGGCCAGCGAGATGACGATGCCGTTGTCGGTCGCCGCGGCCTGCAGCTCGAAGTTGAACGAGCGGCAGAACCGCTTGCGCAGCGCCAGCCCCCAGGCACGGTTGATCCGCGCGCCGAAGGGGGCATGGATGACGAGCTGCATCCCGCCCCCTTCGTCGAAGAAGCGCTCCGCCACCACGGCCCGCACCGTCGGCAGCGCGCCGAGGCCGGCCACCCCGGCCCCGACGTAGGCCACCGCCTGCTCGGCGCCGGCGGCGTCCAGGCCGCATTCCGCCTGCAGGAAGGTCTCCGCCGCGCCGTGCCCTGCCCCGGGGGCCGTGCCGGACCCGCGCGCCAGCTCCGCGATCCGGCTCCGTACCGCCGACACCTCCGCGGACAGCTCGGGCGTCCGTCCGGGGGCCTCCCCGCGCCAGAACGGTATCGACGGCGCCGCGCCCCCGGCATCCTCCACCCGCACCCGGCCCGCTTCCACGCGCCGAATGCGCCACGACGTCGTGCCGAGCAGAAAGATGTCGCCCGCCAGGCTCTCCACCGCGAAGTCCTCGTCCACCGTGCCGACCGTGGCGCCCTCGGGCTCGGCCACCACGAGGTAGTTGGCGTTCTCCGGAATCGCCCCGCCGGACGTCAGCGCCGCCAGCCGGCCGCCGCGCCGGCCGCGCAGCACGCGGTTGACCCGATCGCGGTGGACGTAAGCGCCGTGCCGGCCGCGGTCGGTGGCAATCCCGTCGGAGAGCATGGCGACGACCTCGTCGAACTCGGACCTGGGCAGCTGGTGGTAGGGGTACGCGCCCCGCACCAGCTCGAACAGCGCGTCCTCCTCCCACGGCTCGCAGGCGGTCGCCGCCACGATCTGCTGCGCCAGGATGTCGCGCGGCCAGTCCGGGATCGACCGCCGGTCCAGCACGCCGCGCCGCACCGCCCGTACCAGGGCCGCCGTCTCGACCAGCTCGTCGCGCGTCGTCGGAAAGAAGCGGCCCTTCGGCACGTGCGACCGCTCGACCTTGTGCCCCGAGCGACCGACGCGCTGCAAGGCGACGGCAATCGAGCGCGGGGAGCCGATCTGGCAGACCAGATCGACCGACCCGATGTCAATCCCCAGCTCGAGCGACGCGGTCGCGACCACGGCGCGGAGCCGGCCCGCCTTCAGCTCCGTCTCGGCCTGGTGGCGCAGCTCGCGGGAGAGGCTGCCGTGATGCGCCAGCACCGCGTCGGCGCCGGCGCGCTCGGCCAGGTGGTGGGCCACGCGCTCCGCCAGCCGCCGCGTGTTGACGAAGACCAGCGTCGTGCGGTGCTCCGACACGAGTTGCGCGATCCGGTCGTAGATCTGCCCCCACATCTCGTTGGAGGCCACCACCCCGAGCTCTTCCTCGGGAACCTCCACCGCCAGGTCGAGCTCGCGCCGGTGGCCCGCGTTCACGATCACCGGCTCGGCGGGCGCGGCCCCCTGCAGAAAGCGGGCGACCTCCGCGATGGGGTTGACGGTTGCCGACAGGCCGATCCGTTGCGGCCGGTCGCCGCCGGACTCGCGCACGAGGCGGTCGAGCCGCTCCAGCGTCAGGGCGAGATGCGAGCCGCGCTTGTCGTCCACCACGGCGTGGATCTCGTCGACAATCACGACCCGCGCGTGCCGCAACGCGCGCCGGCCGCGCTCGGCCGTCAGGAGAATGAACAGCGACTCGGGCGTCGTGACCAGGACATGCGGCGGCTGGCGCACCATCAGCTCGCGTTCCCGGCTCGGCGTATCCCCGGTGCGGACTCCCGTCCTGATGGGCGCCAGCTGCCGGCCTGTCGTGCGAGCCAGCGCGGTGATCGCGGACAGCGGGGCGTCGAGGTTCTTGCGAATGTCCGTGCTCAGAGCCTTCAGCGGCGAGACGTAGACGACCTCCGTGCGATCCGCCAGGCCCGCCCCCTCGGCGGCACGCCCGATCAGATCGTCGAGACAGATCAGGAAGGCGGCCAGGGTCTTGCCCGAGCCCGTCGGCGCGGAAATCAGCACGTCGCGCCCGGCGCGAATCTGTGGCCACGCCTCGCGCTGGGGCTCGGTCGCCCCCGCGAAACGACGGCCGAACCACGCGCCGGTCAGCGGATGAAATCCATCCATGCGCGCGGCTATTGTAGCTGTGGCTGTCAGGTGGCGTGGCGGCCGCCGGCATCGAGCACCCGGTCGCACGCCTGCTGGAACCGCTCGCCGAGACGCTGTCCCTCGGGTCCGGGAAGCTGGCCGAGCTGGCGCCGCTCCGCCTGCAACCGCTTCACCTGCTCGATCGCGGCCCGCCGGCGGGCGCCCTCGTCGACTCGCGCCCCCATCAGGTTGTTGGCGAGCGCGTCGCGCCAGCGGGTGGCCAGGATCTGCGCCGGCGACGCCTCGGGCTCGACCTCCTTCCCGACGAGCGACTCGACCCGCCGGCACAACTCGTCGAGCCGTGCGAGCTGTCGCGCCGGGTCGAGCTCGGTGCCGCGAAAGGCCGCGGGAAACGCCGCGACCACGCGGCTGACGGCCTGTCCGAAGCGGGCCGCCAGCTTGCGCCGCAACACGTGCGGCAGTTCCGGAGCCTGACGCCACCGCTGCTGCACGTCCCGCACCTTGTCGGCCAGACCTTCCGGCGGGTCGCCGGGCGGGTCGTCGGCCGGCAGCAGGGCTTCGAGCTCCCCACACAGTGCCTCGCGCGCCTCGACCTTGTCGGCCGCCGCCTCCTGCTCGGCCACCTGAGCGCGGCTGAAGACCGCGTCACACGCGGCCCGGAACCGCTGCCAGACAGCGTCGGACCGCTTGCGCTGCACGGCGCCGATCTGCTTCCACTCGGCCTGCGCCTGCCGCGCCTGCGCGACCGCCGCCGGGATATCCGCAACCGCCTCGAGCGCCTCGACGCGCGCAATCAAGGCCTCCTTCCGTTCGAGGTTCTGCGCCCACTCCTGCTTCCGCTTCGCCAGGTCGTTCTTGCGCCGCGTGAAGAACGTGCTGCAGGCCGCGCGAAACCGGTCCCAGGTCTCCTGCTGCTGCCGGCGCGGAACGGGACCGATCTGCTTCCACTCGGCCTGGAGCTCGGTGATGCGCTGAACGGTCCTGAGCCAGTCGGTCGACGACGCGAGGCGCTCGGCTTCCTCGACGAGTGCGAGCCTGCGCGCGAGGTTGCGATCGCGGTCGGCGGCCTGCTCAGTCAGGTACGTCTGGCACCGCTGGTAGACCTGCTCGTGGGCCGCCTCGAAGCGCGCCCGCAGTTGCTCGCCGCGATCCTTCGGCACGTCGGCCGCCTGGCGCCAGCGAGCCATGATGTTGCGGTACCGGGCGGTCAGCTGCGCGTCGTCTTCGAGGCCGGCCAGTGATTCGAGCTCGGCGCACAGGTCCTCCTGCAGGCCCAGATTGGCCCAGCGCTGCCAGTCGGCGAAATCGCGCAGCTCCCGCACGCGGCCCAGCAAGGCGGTCTGCACGCGCCGCAACCGCCGCGCGACCGCCGCCCTGGCGCGGCGCGGCGGTGCGGCGGCCACGGCGTCGGCGGCCTGCATCTCGTCCAGCGCCCGCCTGACGGCCCGCAGGTGCCGCTCCGCAACCGCCAGCTCCAGCTTGTCCGAGGCCGCGGCGGACTCGGCCGCGCCGCACAGCCGGCCGAGGCGGTCGACATCGTCCCGCGCCGGAGCCCCCGGCGGGGCCGCCGCGGCCGGCTCGGACACTTCCTTGGCCGGGGTGACGTCCTCGGCTGGAGTGACGTCGGCCGCCGGGACCTCGGCGGCGGGGACATCCGGCGCCGGGGGCGCGGCGGCGTCCGCGGTGGGCGCGCCTGCCGGTTGCTCGACGGCAGAATCGGCGCCGCCCTCCGCCGCGGCTCCGCCACGGGCAGGGAGATCCGCGTCCTGGGCGTCCGGGTGCGCGTGCGGCTCGTCTACCAACTCCATGTGACGCGGTGCGATCGTAGAACCTTACTGGACAGGTTGGCAAAAGTTATGCATACTCGGGACCGGATTCGGAGGTCGTCGCGAAAAGATGAAAAACCCGTGTATTCCAAGAGGATAGCCCGGTGCCGCCACTGACGCAGCGGGACGGCAATCCCGATTATTGGATTTCCAGATCCCGCATTTTGGATGACAAGGAGAGCACTTCATGTCGCTTCGCATGCTGGTCGTCGCCGGAGTGGTCGCTATGACGCTGGGCGCCTCGGATTCCGTCGCGCAGGACAATCCGACGGTCGTGATGGAGACGACCCTCGGGAACATCACCATCGAGCTGTTCCAGGATCAGGCGCCCGTGACCGTCGAGAACTTCCTGCAGTACGTGAACGACGGCTACTACGCCGGTACCGTGTTTCACCGCGTCATCCAGCAGTTCATGATCCAGGGCGGCGGTCTGACGGCCGACCTCCAGCAGAAGCCCACGCGGGACCCGATTCGCAACGAGGCGACCAACGGTATCAGCAACGAGCGCGGCACCATCGCCATGGCCCGCACCAACGTCGTCGACAGCGCCACGGCGCAGTTCTTCATCAACACCGTCAACAACGCGCGCAGCCTCGACAACACGGGCACCGACGCGCGCAGCTACGGCTACGCCGTGTTCGGCAGGGTGACCGACGGGATGGATGTGGTCGACCGGATCGCGGCCGTTCCCACCGGCAGCCAGGGGCCGCACCAGAACGTCCCGGCCGAGCCAGTCGTCATCACCGGCATGAGCGCCAACTAGGGTCATGCAGCGCAGCAGTTGGTGGACGTGCGCCGTTCTGGCCGCCGCGCTGGCGGTCGCTGGCGCGACCGCGCTGGAGCGGCAGGACCCGCCCCCGAACCCGCGGGTCGTGATCGAGACCACCGCGGGCGACATCACCGTCGAGCTGTTCCGACCGGACGCGCGCGTGACGGTCGTCAACTTCCTCACCTACGTGCAGGACGGATTCTACACCGGGACCCTGTTTCATCGCGTCATCCGGGGCTTCATGATCCAGGGCGGCGGCTACGACGCGGACCTGGAGCCCAAGACGGAGGGCCTGCGCGGCGGGATTCTGAACGAGGCCACCAACGGCCTGCGGAACCGCCGCGGCACGCTGGCCATGGCCCGCACGGGCGATCCGAACTCGGCGCGGGCCCAGTTCTTCATCAACACCGTCGACAACCGCAGCCTCGACCACCGGGACCGGACCGCGCGAGGCTTCGGCTATGCCGTGTTCGGGCGAGTGGTCGACGGCATGGACATCGTCGACCGGATCGAGCGCACCCGCACGCACAACCGGAGCGGCCTGGACGACGTTCCCCGCGACCCGATCGTCATCATCCAGATTCGACGTCTCGACTGAGCCGGCCCGCGCCGCCGCGCCGGGCCGGCGCGGCGGCCCAACCGGTCGTCATGTCCCCGCCGACGCATTCGACGGCACTCGGCACCGCGCAGGCCCGTGTGCTCGACGTCGTCGACGAGCTCTCGAGCGAGCTGCGCGGCGGCGCCGACGGCCGGCAAGCGCGCCTCGACGACTCGCTGGAGCGCGACCTCGGCATCAGCAGCCTCGAACGGGTCGAGCTCCTGGTGCGGCTCGAAGAAGCGTTCGGCGTGCGCCTGGGCGATGCCGCCATGGTCGAGGCGGAAACGCCGGGCGACCTCGCCGCCGCCATCGCCACCGCGGACCCGGCGCTGGCCGACGCGGTGCCGCAGAGCGCGGCGCCGCGCGCGGCAGCCACGACCGAGCCGCGCGCGGCCGACACGGTCGTCGATGCCCTCGAATGGCACGCGAGCCGGACCCCGGACCGCGTGCACATCCGCCTCCGCGAGGAGGATGGCGTCGAGACCCCGCTGACCTACGGATGGCTGTGGCAGGCATCCATGGCGATCGCGAACGGGTTGACGGCCAGGGGGCTAGGGCGCCGCGAGACGGTCGCCATCATGCTGCGCACCGAGCGGGCCTTCTTTCCCGCCTTCATCGGCACGCTCATGGCCGGCTGCGTCCCCGTGCCGCTGTACCCGCCCGTCCGGGCCGACCGTATCGAGGAGTACGCGGAGCGGCAGGTCGGCATCCTGCGCAATGCGGCCGCCCGCATCCTGATCACTTTCACCGCAGTCGAACGGCTGGCGGCGCTGCTGGTGGCCCGCGTCCCGTCGCTCACGGCCGTCGTCACCGCGGACTCGCTTGCGGCGGACGCGGCGTCCCCGGCGCCGGTTCCGCGGCGATCGCGCCGTCCCGGAGACGAGCCCGCCCTGATTCAGTACACCTCCGGCAGCACGGGCAGTCCCAAGGGCGTGCTGCTCTCCCATGCGAACCTGCTCGCCAACATCCGCGCGCTGCAGGAAGCCCTCGCGATCCGCTCGGACGACGTCGTCGCCAGCTGGCTGCCGCTCTATCACGACATGGGCCTGATCGGCGCCTGGCTCGGCACCCTCTACGCCGGCGCACCGCTCGTCCTGATGCCGCCGCTCGCGTTTCTCGCCCGGCCGGCCCGTTGGCTGCGGGCGCTCCACGACCATGGGGGCACGGTATCCCCGGCGCCCAACTTCGCCTACGACCTGTGCAGCCGGCGCATCCGCGACGACGAGCTGGCGGGACTCGACCTGAGCACGGTCAGGCGCCTGCTCAACGGGTCGGAAGCCGTGCATCCGGAAACCCTGGAACGGTTCGCCGCACGCTTTGCCGCGTACGGCCTCAGGCCCGAAGCCCTGTGTCCCGTCTACGGCCTGGCCGAGTGCTCCGTCGGCCTCACCGCGCCGCCGGTGTCCCGGGGGCCGCGGCTGGACCGCGTCAGCCGGCGCGGCCTGCAGGAGGACGGGCGCGCGGCGCCGGCGGCCGACGCCGACACGGCCCTGCGCATCGTCTCCTGCGGGCACCCGCTGCCCGGGCACGAGGTCCGGGTCGTGGACGCGTCGGGCGCGCGCGTCGCCGAGCGGCGGGAGGGTCTCGTCGAGTTCCGCGGCCCGTCCGCGACGGCCGGGTACTACCGCGACCCCGCGGCCACCCGCGAGCTGATCGGCGCCGACGGCTGGCTCGCGACGGGCGACCTCGGCTATCTGGCCGACGGCGAGCTGTTCCTGACCGGCCGGCGCAAGGACCTCATCATCAAGGGCGGGCGGAACCTGCATCCGCATGAGGCCGAGGTGGTGGCGAGCGGCGTCGCGGGGGTGCGCGCGGGGTGCGTGGCCGCCTTCGGCGTCGCCGACCGCGAGCGGGGCACCGAGCGCTTCGTCGTGATCGCCGAGACGCGGCTGACGGACGCCGCAGCACGTGCGCGGCTCGAGCACGCCGTCGCCAACCGCATCGCGGGTGCGCTCGGCGTGCCGCCGGACCTCGTGGTGATCCGCTCGCCCGGCGCCGTGCTCAAGACGTCGAGCGGCAAGATTCGCCGGTCCGCCACGCGCGACGCGTACCTCTCGGGGCGGCTGTCCGACAAGCGGCCCGCCGTGGTCGCCCAGTGGGCGCGCGTGCTGGCGCGTTCCGGACTCGCCGCGTGCCGCCGCGGGTCCGCGACGGGCCTGCGCGGCGCGTACACCGCGTACGTGGCAGCGCTGCTGCTGCTGACCGCGCCCGTCATCTGGGCAGTGCTCGCCGCGGGGCCGCGGGGCCGCTGGGCGACGCGCCTCGTCGGGCGCTGGACGCGGGTGATGCTGGCCGCTACCGGCTGCCCGGTCGACGTGACCGGTCTGGACGGCGTGGCGAATCTCGGGCCGGCTGTCTACGTGGCCAACCACGCCAGCTACCTGGACTCGGTCCTGATGATGGCGATCCTGCCGGCGGATCTACGCTTCGCCGCCAAGGGACGCCTGGCGCGCTATCCGCTGCTCGGCGCCGCGATCCGCAAGGGCGAGCACATCCCCATCGAGAAAGCGGACCTGTCACAGCAGATAGCGGGCGCGGGCGCAGTCGTCGCCCAGCTGCGGCAGGGCGAGTCGCTGTTCGTGTTTCCCGAGGGGACGTTCGTCGCGGCGCCCGGACTGCTGCCGTTCCGCCTCGGTGCGTTCAGGGCAGCCGTCGAGACCGGCCGGCCAGTGGTCCCGGTCGGGATCAGCGGCACGCGCCGCATTCTCCCGGCCGAGACGCGGCTGCTGCGGCCCGGCCGGATCACGGTGACGATCGGACGACCGCTGGCCCCGGCGGCGGGCGATTGGCAGGAGATCGTCCGGCTGCGGGACCTGGCCCGCACGGCGATCGAGCAGGCAGTCGGCGAAAGCTAGAACTAGACGGGGCTGCGCCCCGAACCCCCGGCGTCCGCTTGCGGGGCCCCTTCGCCCCGCGCCGCTCCCGCCGAGGCGCGCTGTGCGGGCTTCAATCAGACGGGGCTGCGCCCCGAACCCCCGGCGTCCGCTCGCGGGGACCCCTGCGCCCCACGCCGCTCCCGCCGAGGCGCGCTGTGCGCGCCTTGCGGAGTCCGCACCATTCTACGGCGCAGACTCCTGCCCTCGACCGGCGTCCTCGCGGGCCAGCCGGGCGAGCGCCTCCCCGCTCAGGCGGTACGTGGTCCACTCGTCCAGCGGCACCGCACCGGCGCGGCGATAGGCCGCGATGGCCGGCGCGTTCCAGTCGAGCACCGACCACTCCACGCGGCCGCCGCCGCGGCGCAGGGCCAGCCGCGCCAGGTGCGCCAGCAGCCGGCGCCCGAACCCGCGCCCGCGGAACGTCGGCCGCACGTAGAGATCCTCCAGGTAGATCCCCGGGCGGCCGAGAAACGTCGAGAAGTTGTGGAAGAACAACGCAAAGCCGACCGCTGCGCCGTCCAGGCGGCCGATTACGGCCTCGGCGACTGGACGCTCCTCGAACAGGGCGGCGCGGATGTCCGCCTCGGTCGCGACCACCGCGTGCGCGAGCCGCTCGTACTCGGCCAGTTCCCGGATGAAATCCAGGATGAGCGGCGCGTCGGCCGCCGTTGCAGGATCGATGCGGAAGGACATCTCACGCCCCGGCACGCGCGAGCGCGCGGTTCAGGTCGGCGATCAGATCGTCCGCATCCTCGATGCCGAGCGACAGTCGTACCAGGTCGGCCGGCACCGGCGTCCCCGGACCCTCGACCGGCGCGCGATGCTCCACGAGGCTCTCGACGCCGCCGAGCGAGGTGGCGTTCCTGAACACGCGCAGCTCTCCCACCACCGCCCGGGCCGCCGCCTCGTCGGCCACGCGGAACGAGACCAGCGGCCCGCAGCCGCCCTGCATCTGGCGCGCGGCGATCTCATGTCCCCGGTGCCCTGTCAGCCCCGGGTACAGCACCTGCGCCACGCGCGGATGATCGGCCAGCGCCTCGGCGACCCGCTGCGCGTTCTCGGACGCCCGGGCGACGCGGAGAAAGAGCGTGCGCATGCCGCGCAGCAGGAGCCAGGCCTCGAACGGACCGAGCACGGCGCCGCGATACGCGCGGTCCCGCTTGATCCGCGCCCACGCCTCGTCGTCGCGGGCGGTGACCAGCGCGCCGGCCAGCACGTCGGAATGGCCGTTGAGCTGCTTGGTCGCGGAGTGCATCACGAGGTCGGCGCCCAGGCGCAACGGCCGGCACAGCGCCGGCGTAGCCAACGTCCCGTCCACCACGACCCGGGCGCCCGCCGCATGGGCAATCTCCGCCGTGGCCGCAATGTCGGTGACGGCGCACATCGGATTCGATGGCGTCTCCACCCAGACCACCCGGGTCGCGCCCGGACGCAGGGCACGCCCGAGAGCTTCCAGGTCGCCGTTCGGCACCAGATCGAGCGCGATGCGGCCGCTCGCCGCAAGGTCCCGCAGCCACAGCCGAATGGTCCAGTACATGCCAACCGGCGCGACGACGTGGTCGCCCGCCGCGAGCGTCTCGAACACCGTCGTGGCGGCCGCCATGCCCGAGCTGAACAACAGCGCCTCGTGCCCCTCCTCCAGGCGGGCCAGCAGCGCCTCTGCCGGGTCGTACGTCGGATTCTGATCACGCGTGTAGGTGTGGCCGCCGGGATAGCTGCCGTCGGGGGCGCGCTCGTATGTGGCCGACGGCACGACAGGCGGCACGATCGCCGCGGTCGACGGGTCGCACCCGCCGAGCGCCTGGGCGGCGAGCGTCTGCGCGCTCAGATTTGACGACTCTTCCATCGTTGCGAGCTCCCGGGGCGGCGTGGATGCCGGCGGCGTGGACGGCTACGCGGGCGACGGGCCGATGTCGACGGTGATGTTGCGCCAGCGGCCCTGGCGGAACCGCACGACGCTCAACGTGGCGCGGGTCACGTGTCCGAGCACGATCGCCAGCCAGATGTCGTCGGGGTGCAGCCCGCGGCCGGCGGCAAAGTAGGTGCACCAGCCAATCGGCACGATGACCTGCGAAATCATGGAAATGTACAGGGGACTGCGCGTATCGCCGGTGCCCTGCAGGCCGCCGGTATATGTCAGCGCCACGGTGACGAAGAAGCCCGATACGGCGAGGTAGCTCAGCAGCTCCCGCCCGAGCTCGTACGCCACCCCCTCGTCGAGGGCGAAGATGGCCAGCAGCGGCCGCGGGACGCCGATGAAGAGCAAACCCACCACCGCCGCGCAGGCCAGGCCGATGCCCGCTGCCACCTGCGCCGCCCGGGCGCTGCGCGCCGGGTGTCCCGCGCCGAGATTCTGTCCGGCGACCGCGGCCGTGGCCCCCATGAGGCCGACCGAGGTCCACGTGATCAGGGCGAACAGCTCGGTATACCCGACCGCGTACGCGGCCTGAGCTTCCGCGCTGTGCTCCAGCGATCCGACGAAGCGCAGCAGCAGCACGCCGGCCACGTTCATGACGATGCCCTGGAAACCGGCCGGCAGGCCGAACCTGAACAGCTCCCGGATGACGCGCCAGTCCGGCTTCCACGACATGTCCCTGGCGAACCGGACCACGAGTCGTTCCGAGAACAGCAGCGTGAGGAACACCACCGCCACCAGCCCGCTGGCGATGGCCGTGCCCATGGCCGCGCCCATCGTGCCGAACGCCGGGACGGGACCGAGCCCGCGGATGAGCACCACGTTCAGCACGATGTTCAGACCCGTCATCAGAACGCCGAGGCGCAGCGGCGTGCGCGCGTCGCCGGCCGCGCGCAACGCGCCGTTCATCATGAAGAAGATGAGCATCCCGATGCTGAACACGAAGACGATCCGGATATAGGACAACGCCTCCGCCTGCACCTCGGGCGCGGCGTTGATCAGGTTCAGCAGGACCGGGGCCGCGAAGTATCCAACCGGCGCCATGATGCCGACCGCCATGAAGACCGCCGTCAGGAAAGCCTGATAGACCGTCCGGTTGACCTTCTCCGCGTCGTCGGCGCCCGCGAACCGGGCGACAAGTACGCCCATGCCGGTGAACACGGACGCCACGAAGACGATGACGAGGAGGAAGAGCTGCATGCTGACGCCGATGGCCGCATTGCCCGCGTGGCCGACGTAGTGTCCGACCATCGCCTGATCGACGATGCCCTGCAGGCCCCCGATCATGTTCGTCAGCATCGCGGGCCAGGCGAGCTTCCACACCGCCCTCGCAAGAGGGCCGTCCACTATGCTCCGGTCGAAGCGCTGCTGCGGTCGCCGACGGTCGCTCATGCGATGCCCGTTAACGGCGGGAGGCCGAGGTCAGTGATGTAAGATGGGAAGCTGCATCGTGGTGCCGGAATCCCCGTCACTCTATCAGATCGAAACCCGGATTCGGGAAGCGCTCGCCCTGCCGCTGCCGGGCGCCGCCGCGCACCTCACCCTCGCCCCGCGCCCGCGGCGCGGCTGGCATCCCAGTCAGGTACGTCCCGGGGCCCGCGCCGCGGCCGGCCTTGTGCTCCTCTACCCGCGCGACGAGCGGCCGCACGTGCTCCTCACCGTGCGTTCCGGCGCGCTGCCGCAACACGGCGGCCAGGTATCGCTCCCCGGAGGCAAGGTCGAGCCGGAGGAGACCATCCGGGACGCGGCGCTGCGCGAAGCCGCGGAGGAGGTCGGGCTCGAGCCCGCCCGCGTGCGCGTGCTGGGCGTGCTCTCGACGCTCTACATTCCGGTGAGCGACTTCGCGCTGCACCCGGTGGTCGGCGTGGTCGACGCGCGCCCCGTGTTCCGGCGCCATTCGCCGGAGGTGGCGCGCATCGTCGACGTGCCGCTGGCGCTGTTGCTCGCCCCCCGCGGCGCGCCGCGGCGGGGCGCCGTCTGGCGGCAGGGCGAGCGGGTGCTCGTGCCGTACTTCGAGGTGCTGAGCGAGCGGGTGTGGGGCGCGACCGCGATGATTCTGGCCGAGCTCCTGGCGCTGCTCGGCGCGGCGCCGGCCGACCCGTGGGACACGGGCGCGGAGGCCGGCGTGCGCGTCGCGCCCGACCGGCCAGGGCCGCCGGCGGCGCCGGCGGCCGGCCCCGCCCCCCGCGGGCGGATGCGATAATCGGCCTGTCCGCGTCGCACGGCGCAGCACGCAGGCGCAGGAGGACACCCGTTGCCCGAACGGTCACGCAGACGCCAGCAGCGCGACGCGCCGCTGCTGGACGCCGCCGAGGCCGGCGCCGCCGGACCGCCTGCGGGAGGCGATGACGCTGGCCCGCCCGCCGCGGGGGGCGACGACGCCGTCGCGCTCCACGAAGCCGCGCAGTCGCGGTACCTGAACTACGCGCTGTCGGTCATCACGTCGCGGGCGCTGCCCGACGTCCGCGACGGCCTCAAGCCGGTGCAGCGGCGCATCCTGTACACGATGTGGCAGCAGCGCCTCACCGCCGACGCCAAGCCGCGCAAGTGCGCGAAGGTGGTCGGCGACGTGATGGGCAGCTACCACCCGCACGGGGACACGGCCATCTACGACACGCTGGTGCGCATGGCCCAGCCGTTCGCGATGCGCTACCCGCTGGTCGAGGGGTTCGGCAACTTCGGCTCGCTCGACGGCGACAGCGCCGCCGCGATGCGCTACACGGAATGCCGGCTCGCGGCGGCCAGCGCGGAGCTGCTCTCCGAGCTGGACCGGCAGACCGTGCCGTTGCGGGCGAACTACGACGGCACCCGGGAGGAGCCGGTCGTCCTGCCCGCCCGGCTGCCCAACCTGCTGATCAACGGCGCCATCGGCATCGCGGTCGGCATGGCGACGAACATTCCGCCGCACAACGTGCGCGAGGTGTGCACCGCGCTTCTGAAACTGCTGGAGAATCCGGCGCTCGACAGCGCGCGTCTCTGCCAGTACGTCACGGGTCCCGACTTCCCCACCGGCGGGCAGGTCCTCAACACGCCGGACGAGCTGCGGGAGATCTACCGGACCGGCAGCGGCACGATCCGCGTGCGCGCGACGTGGGAGCCCGGGCCGCCGGCGCGCGGCGCCCGGACGGTGCACGTGACGAGCATCCCGTACGCCGCCAACAAGGCGCAGATAGTGGAGCGCATCGCCGAGATCATTCTCGCCCGCAAGCTGCCACCGCTCATCGACGTCACGGACGAGTCGACCGACCAGGTGCGCATCGTCCTGCAGATGAAGAGCGATGCGGACGAGCGGCTGGTCATGGCGTACCTGTTCCGGCATACGCCGCTGCAGACCAACTTCGCCGCCAACTTCACCTGCCTCGTGCCCACCGGGCAGATCGAGACGGCGCGGCCGGAACGGCTCGACCTGCACGAGATCCTCTGGCATTTCCTCCATTTCCGCCTCGACGTCGTCACGCGCCGGCTCGAGCACGAGCTCGACGCCCTCAACAAGCGCATCCACATCCTCGAGGGCTTCGCGCTGGTGTTCGACGCCCTCGACGCCATCATCAAGCTGATCCGCGGCTCGGACGGCAAGGCGGACGCCGCCCGCCAGATCATGGCGCGCTTCGCCCTCGACGCGGAGCAGACCGACGCGATCCTCGAGCTGAAGATCTACCGGCTGGCGCGGCTGGAGATCCTGGTCATCCGCCGCGAGCTCGAGACCAAGCGGGCGCGGGTCGGCGAGATCACCGAGCTGCTCGCGGACGAGGACGCGCGCTGGGCGGTGGTCGCCGACGAACTGCGGGAGATCCGCGACACCTACGGCGACCCGGCGTCCAACCCGCGCCGCACGCTGATCGCGGCCGTCGACGACGACCAGTACACGGCCGACGACTTCATCGTCGACGAGGACGGCGTCGTCCTGATCTCTCGGGACGGCTGGGTGAAGCGCCAGCGCGAGGTGCGCGACGTCGCGGGCACGCGCCTGCGCGAGGGCGACGCCCTGCTGGCGGCCTTCGCCGGCAGCACGCGGGCCACCTGCGTCTTCTTCAGCAACCTCGGCGCGGCGTACACCTGCCGGCTGATAGACATTCCGGCGTCGACCGGCTACGGCGAGCCGATTCAGCGGCTGTTCAAGCTGAAGGACGGCGAACGCATCGTGGCGGCGTTCAGCCTCGACCCGCGCGTCACGGCGGCGATCGCCGCGCCGGCGGAAGGCGAGCCCCCGCCGACCCATGCCCTAGCCGTCAGCAGCGACGGCTTCGCCCTACGCTTCAGCCTCGAGCCGTTCGCGGAGCCGAGCACCCGCGCCGGGCGCCGGTTCGCGCGTCAGGCCCGCGGCGCGGAGATCGTCGGCGTCTCGATCGTGCGCGACCGGGCGGTGATCATCGCCGCCACCCGGCAGGCGCGGGCCATGCTCTGCGACACGGACCAGATCAACTTCCTGTCGGGTCCGGGCAAGGGCGTGACGTTGATCAAGCTCGACCGCCAGGAAGACGCGGTGCTCGGCTTCGTGGCCTCCACCGGCGCCCGCGACCTGCTGACCGTGGAGACGAGCCGCGGCGCGGCGCAGACCATCAGCACCGCCAAGTACGAGGTCACCGGGCGCGGCGGCAAGGGCCGCGAACTGCTGCAGCGCGGCCGGTTCACGCGGGTGGTCCTCCCGCCGGTCGCCACGCCGGTGCTGCGGTCGTAGCGGCTTGCCGCACCGCCAGAACGCGCAGAGTCCGCGCAGACACCCGCTCCGGGAAGGTCCAAGCCCGCCGTACGTGAGCACTCGCCACGTCTTTCGTGTTATATACGCCTCGTGAGCGACCGGTCGGCCATCGAGTGGACGGATGCCACCTGGAATCCAATCCGCGGCTGCTCCAAAGTCAGTCCCGGGTGCGCACATTGCTACGCCCAGACGTTTGCCGAGCGCTTCAGAGGAGTGCCGGGACATCCGTTCGAGCAGGGCTTCGATCTCCGGCTGGTGCCGGAGAAGCTGAACCAACCGCTATCCTGGCGCCGGCCGCGGAGAATCTTCGTAAACTCGATGAGCGACCTGTTTCACGAAGACGTCCCGACCGACTACATCGCGTCCGTCGGCGCGGTGATGCGCCAGGCAAGTTGGCACACGTTCCAGGTGTTGACGAAACGACACGACCGCATGAGGCATCTGCTTGCCGGCGAATTGCGCGCGATGAGCGATCTCGCCAACGTCTGGTACGGCGTGAGCGTCGAAAACCGAACTCACGGCCTAGGCAGGCTCGACGCGCTGCGGAAGACGCCTGCCGTCGTGCGCTTCGCCTCCATGGAACCGCTCTTGGAGGATCTCGGCCATCTAGATTTGACCGGGATCCACTGGGTGATCGCCGGTGGCGAGAGCGGCCCGCGAGCCAGACGCGTGGAAGAGGAATGGCTCGTCCGTATCGAACGCCAGTGCAGCAGGAACGGCGTACCGTTTTTCTTCAAGCAGTGGGGAGGTGTACGCAAGCACTCGACCGGGCGGCTGCTGAACGGTCGAACGTACGATGACTTCCCGACCACGGCGAACGAGACCCATCGTCGCATCGACCATGGCCGTTGCAGACACAAATCCTGAATATTGGCAGGAATACGGCCCATTCCAGAAAGTCAAGCACGACCTGATCAAGTCGTACCTGGGCGGGTGGTTCCCGAAGCTGGGTACCTGGGCTGGGCGCGTACTGTACGTGGACACCCATGCTGGACGCGGACGGCACAGCTCTGGCGAAACGGCATCTTGCCTGATCGCATCCGTGGAACTCCTCGCGAACGGGATCGGCGCTCGATGGTCCACGTACATCCGCATGACGAGTGGCGGCACCGCGACCCGGTACCTGCTCCTGCACCTTACCAACCACGACGAAGGGCGCGACCTCATGAAGGAATGCATGTGGAAAGTCGCGCCGGATGGCGGCTTCGAAGTCCTTCAACAAAATGATCCCAGACAGCCTCTCCTGATCACACCCTCGCCGAACCTCGAACCGCTACGGGAATGGCTGCTCGAACGCCTGGAACGACGCCCACACAAGAGAGACGAACTCTATCGAGAACTGCGGTCCACGCCCTGGCTCCCATCCCATCCGCGCAAACTCGCTCGGCAACTGCGAAAGGAGGGGAATCTCGACTTCGACGCAGCTTCAGACCATCGAATGCGTATCCACGACAGGTCAAGCGTCATGCGCACTCTGGCGCTTCCCCCGGTGAAACACCAGCGTTGACCGTCCGTCCCCAGCGCTGAGCCGCTCGACGCGGACGCCGAACACGGACGCGACCAGGTCGTCGTCCAGCACCTGCGCCGGGGGGCCCGCGGCACGCAGGCGGCCGGCGTGCAGCACGGTCACCTCGTCCGCCCAGCGCGCCACGACGTTGAGATCGTGCAGCGCCAGCGCGACCGTCGCCCCCGAGGCCGCCAGCGTCCGCAGCAGCGTCAGGGTCTCGAGCACGTGGTCGATGTCGAGGTTGGCGGTCGGCTCGTCGAGCAG
This sequence comes from Vicinamibacterales bacterium, assembly GCA_965222265.1. GTDB lineage: Bacteria > Acidobacteriota > Vicinamibacteria > Vicinamibacterales > UBA8438 > JAAXGX01. The sequence goes on along the minus strand of CBDCTP010000002.1, from coordinate 161,274 downwards.
CAGCACGCGCGAGCCGGTGGCCAGGCTGCGCGCGATCACGGCGCGGCGGCGCTCGCCCCCGGACAACTCGGTGACGAAGCGGTCGGCGAGGTGCGCGACGTCCGCCCGCGCCATCGCCGAGGCGACGAGCTCGGCGTCCGCGAGACCCGGCATGTCGAAGCGGCCGAGGTGGGGATGACGCCCCATCGCTACCAGCTCCCGCACCGTGAACGGGACGTCGATGCCGGTCTCCTGCGGCACGAAGCTGATCCGCTGCGCGAGCACGCGGCGGGAGAGGCGCGACAACGCGGTCCCGTCCAGCGCCGCGTGACCCTCGGTCGGGCGCCAGAGGCCGGCCAGCAGGCGCAGCACGGTCGACTTGCCCGCCCCGTTCGGCCCGACGAGCGCCGTGACCCGCCCGGGGGCGAGCTCGACCGTGACGTCGTGCACCAGGTGCCGGGCGCCGATGCGGAGACCGGCGCGGTCGAGGTGGAGGCTCATCGCAGGTCGAAGCGTCCCCTGTGCCGCCGCAGCAGATAGAGGAAGAACGGCGCGCCGAACGCTGCGGTGACGATGCCGAGCCGGATCTCCTCCGGCGGGTGGATCGTGCGGGCCAGCAGGTCGCAGACGATCAGGAACGCTGCCCCCCCGAGCATGGCCGCCGGCAGCAGGATGCGGTGCGACGGTCCGAGCACCAGCCGCAGCATGTGCGGCACGATCAAGCCCACGAAGCCGATGACGCCGCTGACCGCCACGGCCGCGCCGGTGAGCATCGCCGCAGTCGTCAGGATCATGCGGCGCACCCGCTCCACCTCCACGCCGAGGCTGGCGGCGGTCTCCTCGCCGAGCAGCAGCAGATCCAGATCGCGCGTATACCAACGCGCGCCGAGCGCGCCGAGCGCCAGCGGCGGCAGGCACATCCAGACGTGCGTCCAGGTCCGGTTGTCGAGGCCGCCCATCATCCAGAAGACGATCTCGTTCGCCACCTGCCAGTTCACGACGCTCAGCGAGATCAGCAGCGAGGAAATGGCGGTCGCCAGCGCCCCCAGCGCGATGCCGGCCAGGAGCAGTGTGGCGACGGGGGTGCGTCCGGCCCTGGTGGCAATCGTGTAGACGGTCGCGAGCGCCCCGAGCGCGCCGGCGAAGGCGAACAGGGGCAGCCAGAACACGGCCGCGGTGGACAACCCGCTGACGAACGTGACCACGGCGCCGAGGGCCGCGCCCTGGCTGATGCCGATCACGCTCGGCTCCGCCAGGGGATTGCGGAAGAGCCCCTGCATCTGCGTGCCCGCAATCCCGAGTGCCCCGCCGGCGAGCGCGGCGACGAAGACGCGCGGCGTCCGGATCAGCCAGACGATCACCTGGTCGGCCTCGGACACGTCGTGCAGATCGATCCAGCCGTCGGGCAGCATCCGCGCGGCGAGCACACGCACGACCGACGTCCAGGGAATGCCGGTGCTGCCGACGGCGATCGCCGCAACCGCGGCAACCCCCAGCAGGACCGCCAGCAGCGGCAGACCCACCCACGCGGCGGGACGCGCCCGCGACCGGTCGACGGCTTCGGTCACGGCGGGTCCGGGTACAGCGCGGCGCCCACGGCTTCGATCAGACCGGCGGCATGGTGCGACATCGTGATGAACCGGCGGTGGTCGAGCACCAGGATCTGCCCGGTCCGCCCGGCAACCGTCACCGCGACGCCGGGCTGGTCGAGCAGGCGCCGGCGCACGGCATCCTCATCGCCGGCGGGGGCGTCGGCGATGATCCAGTCGGGATCCCAGGCGGCAATCTGCTCGCCGCTGATCGCGCCGTGCGGCCCGATGCCCTGCTCCGCGGCCACGTTGACGGCGCCCAGCTCCGTCAGGATGTGATCGAAGAGCGAGCCGGCCCCGAACGTACCGGACAAGGCGACGTACACCAGCACGCGCAAGGGCGGCGTTCCGTCCGGGCGGCGCGCCAGTACGGCCGCGACCCGCGCGCGGAAGCGCGCTATCTCCCGCGCGGCCGCGCGCTCCTCACCGGCCAGCCGCCCGACGGTTGCCAGGGCGTCCGCGATCTGGTCGAAATCCTCGAAGACGGTCAGCAGGCGCAACGTCGGGATGCCCGCGGCGCGCGCCAGCGCAACGAGATCGGCGCGGGCGGTATGCGACACCAGCAGCAGATCGGGACGGCGCCGGAGCAGCACCTCGCCGTCGTCGACGACCCCGACGTCCATTCCGGCGAGCGCGTCGGCCACGTAGCTGTAGCGGGAATCGTGGGCGACCGAGCTAACCGCGGCCACCCGCGCCGGCGGCACGACCGCGAGCAGGAAGTGGTCCGTCACCAGCGCCTGCGACGCGATCCGGGACGGCGGCCGCGCCAGCCGGACCGCGTCGCCGCGGTAGTCCCGCACGGTCCGCGGAAACCCCGCCGCCGCGGACGCGGGGGACGGCTCCGCAAAAGACCAGTCCGCCTGCGTGCCGGCGGTGGCGCGCCAGGCAGCCACCACCAGCAGCACGCAGGCCGCGATCTCGAGCGCCGCCCACAGCCGTCCCGACCGAATGCGGCGCATGCCCGGGCTCATCCGCCTCACCACGCGCGCGACCACTTCGGCCCACCCGCCGCCGGGGTCCTCAGCGCGGCGTCCACGCCGGCCTCCACCTCTATCTGGCGGCCGAGAATCCAGAGCAGATCGGAGAGGCGGTTGAGATACGCCAGCAGCTCCGCGCTGATTTCCGCGCCCGATTCGGCCAACTGCACGACCCGCCGTTCGGCGCGCCGGCAGACCGTGCGCGCCACATCGAGCGCAGCCGACGCGGCGTGCTCTCCGGGCACCGCCCAGTCGCCGAGCACGCCCTCAATCGCCTCGATCCGCCGGATATCCGCGGTGAGCCGCTCGACCATCGCCGCGGTGACGGCAGGCTCCGCTCCACCGCGAGGCCTCGGCGTCGCCAGCAGGCCGCCGATGGCGAACAGCTCACGCTGGACGTCCTTCAGCAGGTCGCCGACAGACGCGTTCGGGCAAATCGCCCGAGCGAATCCGACCTGGCTGTTCAGCTCGTCGACCGCGCCGTACGCCTCGACCCGCGACGAGGACTTCGAGACCCGCTCACCGCCGACCAACCCGGTCTGGCCGTGGTCGCCCTGCTTGGTAACGATGCTCATGCCGGATGTCTCCCTCTCCGATCGGGGCCCCGATACCGCACGGCTGCGTCCGGCTGCCACCGGACGGCGCGCGTATCGAGGCCGCGGCCCGTTCCCGTATCATCTGCAGCACGATGGTCGTCGCCGCCGCCCATCGCACGGATCCGGCACGCGTAGATCGCGTGACCTCGTACGCGCTGCGTGCCTGCACGGGGGCACCTGCGGCGCGCAATGGAATGTGCGGCTAGCGATCAATGACGTGCCGGCACATCAGACGCATGACGAGCGGCTGGCGAATGGCCGGCACCGGCGACGAGCCGTGACAGGCAGGAACCTCCTTTCGGCGTGTCCACGCGCCGAATTTCACGGACCGGCAGGCCGGACCGCGGGGTTGCGCGACCGTCCCGATGAGCGGTCTCCTGACTCGCGGATCGAGGCGGAGCGGCAAGGTCTTCCCGTGCTCGCCGAGCACAGTGACGGGCGCCCAACGGCGCCGATGTGCCGCCCGCTCCCCGCTCACAGTGGCGGGACCGTGTGGGATTCTCACCCACTTCCCGGAATCATCGGGAGCAATACTTTCGGCCGGCAGTATAGCACTCCACCTCTCGCTTCCCCGGCTGGTGACGGCCGGCGGCCACGCGAGTTGCGCGCGGGAAGGACGGAGCCATGACCGCGCCGGAACGGATGCGGGCGGCAGACGTGCTGTGCCGCGGCGATCTGTTCGTTGCCAGGCGGTCGGGGCGCTTTCTGCTGGTCGAGCTGACGGCGCCGCACCGTGTCGTCAGCACCTCCGTCCAATGCGGCGGCGAGCGCGAGGGCCTGTCGTTCCTGGCCAACCACCAGAGCTGCGAGGCGACTGGCGACGCCGCCCGGTACGAGCGAATCGCAGAGCTGGGCCCGGCTGGGTACCACCAGAGAGTCTGTGCCGAGATGGGCATCGCACCGGAACGCACCGCCTTGATGGGCACCGCCGCCAACATGGCGTATGCCGCTCACCGATCGGCCGCCTTCGACGACCTCCGCGTCGATGCCTTCGTGACTGGCGGGATCGCCGGCAACGCCGCTCGCGCGGGCGATCCGGCGGGCTGGACGGAGGCCGCGGACGGCAGCTGGCAACGCGTGGCAGCCATCGGCGCGGACGATCCGGAAGCCCCGACCGCGCCAACCGACGGGACGATCAACACGATCCTGCTGCTCAACCACCCGGTCACGCGGGCCGCCCAGGCGCGCGCGGTCGTGACGATGACGGAAGCGAAGTCGGCCGCGCTCGCCGAGCTGGCGGCGCCCAGCCGCTACTCGCCCACCATTGCGACGGGAACCGGCACCGACCAGTTCTGCGTGGCAACCCCGCTCGATCCGCGCCGCGTGCCGAAGACGGCCACCGGCCCCCACGCCAAGCTCGGCGAGCTCATCGGCAGCGCCGTGCTGGCCGCGGTCAAGGAGGCGCTGCGCTGGCAGAACGGGCTCGAGCCTTCCCTGACGCGCGGCCTGTTCCATGCGCTCGGCCGTTTCGGCGTGACCGAGCGGCGCGCGCTGGAGCGGCTGGCGGAGCTGCTGCCGGCGGAGCAGTACGCGCTGCTCGACCGGAATCGGAAGGCGGTGTTCTGGGAGCCCGGCGTGGCGGCGGCCGCCTACGCGTACGCGGCGGTGCTCGACCGGGTGGCGTGCGGCACGCTGCCGGCCGGCGTGGCCGGCGAGACGCTGCGGCAGCAGGCCGCCTGCCTCGCCTGCGCGCTCGCCGCGCGCCCGCTGGAATGGCCGGCGTTCCGCGCGGCGCTGCTCGCCGCACCGGACGATCCGGTCGAGCTGGCGCTGCACGCCCTGGCCGCGGGCTGGAGCGCCAAGTGGACCTGAGTCCGCTGCAGCCGCGCATCGATCTGCTCCTGGCGGCGGCGGCGCTCGATGCGGCCCTCGGCGATCCGGTCTACCGCTGGCACCCGGTACGGCTGCTGGGCGCGTCGCTCGCCTGGTGCGAACGCCGCCTGCGCGCCGCCGGGGCGGACGGTCGCGGAGGCGGCTGCCTGTTGTTCGGCATCCTCGGCACGTGCTGGATCGGCGGCGTGTCGCTCGCGCTGCTGGGCGCTCACCGGCTGCACCCGGCTGGCGCCGCCGGCGCGCATCTGTTCATCGTCTACAGCCTGCTGGCGTTCGGCGACCTGCTCGCCCATGGCCAGGCGGTGGACCGCGCGGCCGCGGCGGGGGACCTGCCGCGAGCGCGGCGCGCGGTGGGCCGGCTGGTGGGGCGCGACGTCGACGGGCTGGACGCCCCCGGATGCCGGCGGGCAACCATCGAGAGTCTGGCCGAGAACCTGACCGACGGCGTCGTCTCGCCGATCGCCTGGTACGCCCTCCTGGGCGTGCCGGGGCTGGTCCTCTGCAAGGTGGTGAGCACGATGGATTCGATGGTCGGCTACCGGACGCCGCGCCACCTGCGCTTCGGATGGTGCGGCGCGCGTCTCGACGACCTGCTCCAGGCAGTGCCGGCGCGGGCGACCTGGCTCCTCATCGCGCTGGCCGCCGCGGCGCTGCCGGGCTGCTCCGGCCGGCAAGCCCTCGTGGCAGGCTGGCGCGAGCACGCCGTGCTGCCCGGACCCAATCCCGGCTGGAGCGAGGCCGCCATGGCCGGCGCCCTCGCGCGCCGGCTCGTCGGCCCGGTCCGGCTGGAGGATCGACTCGTCACCGAGACGTGGCTCGGCGATCCGGCGGCCCCGCCGGCAGGGACCGGCGCGGACTACCGGCGGGCGCAGGCGATCGTCCGGGCCGCCACCGCGCTCGCGCTGGCCGCCGCGGCCGGCGGCATCCGACTCGTGTGGTCTGCGTAGAAGACGTGGCCCCGGCCGCAAGGCGCGCACAGCGCGCCGCGGCGGGAGCGGCGCGGGGCGCAGGAGTCCCCGCCAGCGGACGCCGGGGGTGCGGGGCGCAGCCCCGTCTGATTTTCGATTGAAGCTACCGCGTCTTGAAGCCGGCGGCCTGCAGCGCGTCCCGGGCCTCCTCGAGCAGGCGGACGGCAGCCGGCGGGACCTCCCCACCATCGGCCGCAAGCCGGCGGTGCAGCCCGTACATCCGGAACCGGACGCCTTCCGGATGGAACGCCTCGACCGCCCGTATCAGCTGCTCGCAGTCCTCGACCGCGCCCGCCGCGGCAGGCGGCGCGCTCGCGGCCCGCAGCCACTCGCCGAGCTGCCGCAGCCGCGCCAGTGCCGTTGCTCGCTGATCGGCCGCCATGCCGGCACCATGCTACACTGGATTTCCACGGTTCACGGTCACTCCCGCCTCGTGGCGTCCTGGTCCCAGCAGGGTGCCGGCGCAAGACGATGGCACAAACCTATACGGCGAAAGACATCACGGTCCTCGAAGGGCTCGATCCGGTCCGCAAGCGGCCCGGCATGTACATCGGCGGCGTCGGCTCGCCGGGGCTGCACCATCTGGTGTGGGAGATCCTCGACAACGCGGTCGACGAGGCCATGAACGGCCATGCCGGCAACATCCACGTGCAACTGCACGGCGACCGCTCGTCGATCTCGGTCGCCGACGACGGCCGGGGCGTTCCGGTGGACCGCCACCCCAAGAGCGGCAAGAGCGCGCTGGAGGTAATCTTCACGACGCTGCATGCCGGCGGGAAGTTCGAGCACCGGACGTACCGCACCGCGGGCGGCCTCCACGGCGTGGGCGCCAGCGTCGTCAACGCGCTGTCGGCGGAGCTCGTTGCGACGTCGAAACGGGACGGCTGGCTGTGGGAGCAGCGCTTCAGGCGCGGCCGGCCGGTGGCCCGGCCGCGGCAGGTGAGCAGCGCCCGCGGCACCGGCACCACGGTGTTCTTCCGCCCCGACCCGCAGATATTTCCGAAGACCGAGTTCGACCCGGCCGTCATTGCCGAACGCCTGGAGGTCGTCAGCTACCTGCACAAGGGTGTCCGCGTCGTCTTCGACGACGAGGGCCGGGGCGAGAAGCGGGTCTTCCAGCACGCCGACGGCCTGCAGGACTATCTGGCCCACATCGTCAGTGCGCGCCGCGCGGCAACCGTGCACGAGCAGGTCTTCGCCGTCGTCAAGGACCACGACGAGACCGGCTCGCGCGTCAACCTCGTGCTGCAGTGGACGGAGGCCACCGACGAGCATGTCCGCAGCTACGTGAACGGCGTGCCCACCGGCTCCGGCGGCACCCACGAGAACGGGCTGCGGAGCGGAATCGGCAAGGCGGTGCGCAACTTCGTCGAGACCCATGGGCTGAGCCCGAAGGGGGTGACGCTGACCGCGGACGACATCCGCGAGGGGCTCACGGGCGTGCTGAGCATCTTCGTGCGCGATCCGCAGTTCCAGGGCCAGACCAAGGACCGCCTGAACAACCCGGAGATCGCGCCGGCAATCGACTCGGCCGTGCGACCGGCGCTCGAGCACTGGCTCAACCACAACATCAGCGTGGCCCGCGCCATCGTGGCGCGCATCGTCATCGCCGCGCGGGCGCGCGAGGCGAGCCGGGCGGCGCAGCAGGAGGTGACCCGCAAGGGCGTCGCCGCCACGCGGCTGAGCCTGCCGGGCAAGCTGAGCGACTGCTCCGCCCGCACCGCGGCGGACCGCGAGCTGTTCATCGTCGAGGGCGACTCGGCCGGCGGCTCGGCCAAGCAGGCGCGCGACCGGCGGCGGCAGGCCATCCTGCCGCTGCGCGGCAAGGTGCTCAACACGGAGAACGTGTCGCCGGCGAAGGTGCTCGAGAACAAGGAGCTGTCCGACCTCGTGACCGCGCTCGGCTGCGGCTTCGGGAAGACCCTCAACCTCGACAAGCTCCGCTACGGCAAGGTCATCATCCTGGCGGACGCCGACTCCGACGGCAATCACATCGCAACCCTCCTGCTGACCTTCCTCTACCGGCACCTGCCGCCGCTCATTCACCAGGGCCGGGTCTATCTGGCCCAGCCGCCGCTCTATCGCGTCGACGTCGGGAAGGAGACGTTCTGGGCGCTCGACGAGCTGCACCGCGACCGGATCCTCGACCGCTTCGCACACAACGGCCACCGCGGCAAGGCCGAGATCACCCGCTTCAAGGGGCTCGGCGAGATGATGCCGAAGGTGCTGTGGGACACGACGCTGAATCCGGAGACCCGGCGCCTCCTCAGGGTCGACGTCAGCGATCGGCTCCTGACCGACCAGGTGATGAACGGGCTGATGGGCAAGGACGCCTCGGCACGGTTCCAGTTCATCATGGAGCGGGCCGACCAGGTGCAGGACCTCGACGTCTAGCGGTCCATCCGCCAACGCGCCGCCGCGGCGCCGGTCATGACCATCGATCAGCTCATTGACGACACGCTACGCCCGGTGGCCGACGCAGTCGCGAGCGTCGTCTTCTACGCGCTGCCGCTGCCGGGAGCCGAGCTGCCGCTCATCGTGGTCTGGCTCGTTGCCGGCGGGCTCTTCTTCACCGTCTATCTCCGCTTCATCAACGTCCGCGGGTTCACCCAGGCGCTGCGCATCGTCTCCGGGCGCTACGCGCGCGCCGGCGACCCGGGCGAGATCTCGCAGTTCAGCGCGCTCACCACCGCGGTATCCGGCACCGTCGGCATCGGCAACCTGGCCGGCGTGGCCGTCGCCATCTCCACCGGCGGCCCGGGGGCCACATTCTGGCTCATCGTCGCCGGCCTGCTCGGCATGTCGGCCAAGTTCGCGGAGTGCACGCTCGGCGTGCTGTACCGGCGGCGCAACCCGGACGGCTCGGTCTCCGGCGGGCCGATGCACTATCTGGAACGCGGTCTCGCCGAGCGCGGCTGGCCGGCGCTCGGACGCCGCCTCGGGCTCTTCTACGCCGCCGCCCTGGTGTTCGGCTGCCTCGGCATCGGCAACATGTTCCAGTCGAACCAGGCGGCGGCGATCCTCACCGACATCACCGGCGCGGAGGCCAGCGTCCTCGCCGGCCGCGGCTGGCTGGTCGGCCTGCTGCTGGCGGGCGCCGTCGCCCTGGTGATCGTCGGCGGCATCAAGTCCATCGCCAGCACGACCGTCAGGCTGGTGCCGGCCATGGCGCTGCTCTACGTGGCGCTGGCGCTGCTGGTCATCGGGCTGAACGCCGGCAGGCTGCCGGCGGCGGTTGCGGCCATCTGGCAGGGCGCGTTCACGTCGACCGGGATGGCGGGCGGGGCGCTGGGCGCGCTCGTCATCGGGTTCCGCCGGGCGGTCTTCTCCAACGAGGCCGGCCTGGGCAGCGCGGCCATCGCCCACGCCACGGCCCGCACGCCGCAGCCGGCGAGCGAGGGGTTCGTCGCGCTGCTCGAGCCCTTCATCGACACCGTCGTCATCTGCACGATGACCGCCCTGGTCATCACCACGACCGTCTACGATCCCGCGCTCGCCGGCGGCGGCGTCAACGGCATCGAGCTGACGACCCGCGCGTTCGCCTCCACCCTGCCCTGGTCGCCGGCGCCGCTGGCGGTCGCCGCCCTGCTGTTCGCGTTCTCGACGATGATTGCCTGGGCCTACTACGGGCTGAAGGCGTTCACCTACCTGGCCGGCGAGGGCCGACTCCAGGACCTGGGCTTCAAGCTCGTCTTCTGCCTGTTCGTCGTCGCCGGCGCCGCCGTCGACCTCGGGGCGGTCATCGATCTGTCGGACGCCCTGGTCTTCGTGGTAGCGATCCCGAACCTGATCGGCCTCTACCTGCTGGCGCCCGTGGTCAGACGGGAGCTCGAACGCTACCGCCCGTGACGGCCGACCGGACGGCGCCGCGCCAAAGGACGGTTTGCGGCCGTGGGGCGGCCCGCGTGCCGGGCGTTACAATCCTGAACCCACGGTGACGGCATCCGCTCCAGCCAATCGACCCCGGCCCGCCCCTCGCGACGGCGAGACGATCCGTGCCGCCGGCCCGCGGCGTGGACGGTGGCCGGGCGGGCGCCCCGCGCACCGGCGTGCGGGTGCGGCATGAGTCTCGGACTGACCCCGGCCGGGCAACTGCGGTGGGCGCCCCGGGACGGTGACACCGTTCCGCCCGCACTGTCGCGCCTGCAGTCCGCCTTCGACACCGACTGGCGCGCAGCCCTCTTCACGCTGGCGGCGGACCGGATCGACACGCAGGGATCGCCCGCCGTGCGCTACTGGCAGGAGATCGCCGAACGCCATCTGACCGCGCTGTGCCAACTGCCCGAGCGCGAGCCGCGCACGCAGGTCGAGCCGCCGACGCCGGCCGAGTGCGCCGCCTGGATCCTGGCCGCCCCGCCGATGCACGGCGGCGAGTACCTCTCCGCGGACAGCCTGCAGCGCATCTGGACGCATCTGAACGAGTGGGTGTGCGAGACGGTCCCGGCCGCCGGCGGGTTGCCGGCGTTTCTGCGCACGCGGGCCCCGAGCTGGCATCAGGTGGGACGGGTCTGCTTTCACCTGGCCGAGAACCGGAACGACGAGGCGCGTCCGTTCGCGTTCATGGCCACATATGCCGCCGGCTTCGGCTCGACGGGACGCGTGAAGCATCTGCCGCTGCGCCGGGCGCTCGAGCAGTACGCGGGGGCGCGCAACCGCGCGGCGCTCGTCGCCCTGCTGGCGCCGATTCAGCAGGCCGCCGAGACGTGCGACTGGGTGCGGGAGCTGGTCGACTCGGGCGACGTCTACCAGCCGCTGGCGTGGGCGCCGCAGCGCGCCTACCGGCTCCTGCGCAGCGTGCCCGCGCTCGAGGCGAGCGGCCTGTCGGTGCGGCTGCCGAACTGGTGGCGCAAGCGGCCCCGCCCACAGGTCACCGTAACGATCGGCGGCACGACCCCGTCGCTGGTCGGCGCGGATGCCATGGTGGCCTTCGACGTCGACGTCGCCCTCGGCGACCAGCCGTTGTCGCGCAGCGAGCTGGAGGCACTGCTCGACGGAGACGACGGCCTGGTGCTGCTCAAGGGCCAGTGGGTGGAAGTGAACCGCGACCGGCTGCGGGAGGCCATCGAGCACTGGGACGCCGTCCGGCAACTGGCCGGCGATGACGGGATATCGTTCATCGAGGGCATGCGCCTGCTCGCGGGCGCGTCGGCCGATCTGCAGCGCGAGGAGCAGACCGAGTCCGAACGCCCTTGGCTGCACGTCGCGGCCGGCGAGGCGATGCGCAAGATCCTCGACGGCATGCGCCGGCCGGACGCCCTGGACCCGGCGACCGGCGGCGGGGCTTTGCAGGGGGTGCTGCGGCCGTATCAACGCGACGGCGTGGCGTGGCTGCGCCTGCTGACGCGCCTCGGCCTCGGCGCCTGCCTGGCCGACGACATGGGCCTGGGCAAGACCATTCAGGTGCTGGCGCTGCTGCTGGCCGACCGCGGCGACGCCCCGAACGAGCGCTGGGCGCCGGCGCTGCTCGTGATTCCGGCATCCCTGCTCGGCAACTGGCGCCGCGAAGTCGCGCGGTTCGCGCCGGCGCTGATCCTGCGGTTCCTGCACCCCGCGGAGACCGACCGGCAGGCGCTGGCGGAGATCGCGGCGGCGCCCGCGCGGCAACTGGCCGGCGTCGACCTGGCCGTGACGACGTACGCCATGCTGACCCGGCAGCCCTGGCTCGCCGACGTGCAGTGGCGCCTGGTCATTCTGGACGAGGCCCAGGCCATCAAGAACCCGGCGACCCGGCAGAGCCGGTCCGTCCGCGCCCTTGCCGCCCGTGCCCGCATCGCCATGACGGGCACGCCGGTGGAGAACCGCCTGGGCGACCTGTGGGCGCTGTTCGACTTCCTCAATCCCGGGCTGCTCGGCTCGCGCGCCGTGTTCCAGGCGTTCGTGAAGCAGTTGCAGGCGCGCGACGAGCAGCCGTTCGCGCCGCTGCGCCGATTGGTCGCCCCCTACATCCTGCGGCGTCTCAAGACGGATCGCCGCATCATCGCCGACCTGCCCGACAAGACGGAGACGACTCGCGACTGCCATCTGACCCGGCCGCAGGTGGCGCTCTACGAGCGCGTCGTGCGGTCCATGCAGCGCGAGCTGGAATCGACCGAGGGCATCGCCAGGCGAGGTGTGGTGCTGCGGACGCTCATGCAGTTGAAGCAGATCTGCAACCACCCCAGCCAGCTTTCCGGCGACGGCGACTACCGGGCCGCCGACAGCGGCAAGTTCCTGCGTCTGGCCGAGATCGGCGAGGAACTCGCTGATCGCCAGCAGCGGGCGCTGGTCTTTACGCAGTTCCGGGAGATCACCGATCCGCTGTCCGACCACTTGGAGGCGGTCTTCGGCCGCCCCGGGCTCGTGCTGCACGGCGGGACCGGCATCGGGCGGCGTCAGGACCTGGTGGACCGGTTCCAGCGCGACGACGGGCCGCCGTTCTTCGTCCTGTCGCTCAAGGCCGGTGGGACCGGTCTGAACCTGACGGCGGCGTCACACGTGATCCACTTCGACCGCTGGTGGAACCCGGCAGTGGAGAATCAGGCTACCGACCGCGCCTTCCGCATCGGCCAGCAGCGCAACGTGCTGGTCCACCGCTTCGTCACACGCGGCACCGTCGAGGAAAGGATCGACCGGATGATTGCCGAGAAACGACAATTGGCCGATGATCTGCTCGACGGAGACAGCGAGATCAACCTCACGGAGCTGTCCGACGACGAGCTGCTGGATCTGGTCCGTCTCGACGTCACGCGCGCCGACCCCTAGGAGTCTGCGCCGTACAGCGGTGCAGACTCCGCAAGGCGCGCACAGCGCGCCTCGGCGGGAGCGGCGCGGGGCGAAGGGGTCCCCGCGAGCGGACGCCGGGGGTCCGGGGCGCAGCCCCGTTTGATTGAAGCTGCGCACCGCGCGCCTCGGCGGGAGCGGCGCGGGGCGCAGGGGTCCCCGCAAGCGGACGCCGGGGGTTCGGGGCGCAGCCCCGTTTGATTGAAGAAGAACCTGACAGTGCACTGGTATCCCCCGTACGTGCCGGTCAGCGCCCGGCGCGCCAGAGCCATGCTGGAGATGCGTGAGCGCCGCGCGCGCGGCGTGAACGTGCAGCCGGTCGAGCTCACGGGACGCACCATCGCCCGGAGCTTCTGGGGCCGCCGCTGGTGCGAGCATCTGGAATCGTTCTCCGACTACGCGAACCGGCTGCCGCGCGGCCGCACCTACGTGCGCAACGGCTGCGTCTGCCACCTGGAGATCCGGACCGGCGGCGTCGACGCCATGGTGGCCGGGACGGACCTGTACCGCGTCACGGTTCGCATCAGGAAGCTCGAGAAGCAGGCCTGGAAGGCTGTCAAGACCGCGTGCGCGGGGCAGATCGGCTCGGTGCTCGAGTTGCTGCAGGGCCGGCTGTCGGATCGGGTCATGGGCATCGTCACCGATCGGGACACCGGCCTGTTTCCGAAACCGCGCCAGATCAAGCTGGCCTGCGACTGCCCCGACTGGGCGACCATGTGCAAGCATGCGGCGGCCGTGCTCTACGGCGTCGGAAGTCGCCTCGACGACAGGCCGGAGCTGCTCTTTCTGCTGCGCGGCGTCGACGAGGCCGAGCTGATTGCCGCCGACATGGCGCTGCCCCGCGGCACGTCGACGGCCGACACCCTCGCGGACGACGACCTCGCGGACATCTTCGGCATCGACCTCGACGGCGCGGACGGCGCACCGGCGGGGAAGCGGTCAGGGCGCAAGCGGGCTCCGCGTCACACGCCGGGGACGAGCACTGCATCCGGGCTGGCCGCTCCGCCGGACGCCGGCGAGCCGGCGTCCGGTTTCCGCGCGACGGGTGAGCTGGTGGGTCGGCTCCGCGAGCGCGGCGGGTTCTCGGCGGCCGAGTTCGCCGCACTGCTCCACGTCTCCACGGCGACGCTGCGGCGCTGGGAGGCCACGTCCGGGCCTCTCACCCTGCGACCCGCCCACCGCGACGCCCTGGCGGCGCTGCGCACGGCGATCGAGAACCCGGCGGATTGACCGCCGGCCGGCGGCCGTAGCGAGCGCCCGGACGCCGGCCGGCGGCGCACACGCGCGTCAACGTTGATACCATAAGTGGGTTTCTCGCATGCTGAACCCGTTCGACTTCCAACTGCGGACGCGGCTCGTCTTCGGCGCCGGCACGGTCGAGCAGCTCGGTCATTTCGCCCGCGAGCTGCGCTTCACGAAGCCGCTCCTGGTCGCCGACCCCGGGCTGCGCGAGGCCGGGCACGTCGAGCGGGCGCTGCGCCTGCTGCGCGCCGCGGATCTGCATCCGGTCCCCTTCCACGACTTCGACGTCAACCCGGACACCATCATGGTGGAGCGCGGCCGGGCCTTCGCCGCGCCGCACGGCGTCGACGCGATCATCGGCCTCGGCGGCGGGAGCTCGCTGGACTGCGCGAAAGGCATCAACTTCCTGCTGACGAACGGCGGGTCGCTGGCCGACTACCAGGGATACGGGAAGGCATCGAAGCCGATGCTGCCGATGATCGCGGTGCCGACGACGGCGGGGACCGGGTCGGAAGCCCAGAGCTACGCTGTGATTGCAGACGCCGAGACCGGCCTGAAGATGGCCTGCGGGGATCCCAAGTGCGCGTTCAGGCTGGCGCTGCTCGACCCGGAGCTGACGCTGTCCCAGCCGGCGCCGGTGACCAGCGCGGCCGGCTTCGACGCCATCGCGCACGCGGTCGAGACCGCGGTGACGACCCGCCGCACCGCGCTCTCGACGGCGTTCTCGCACGAGGCGTTCCGCCTGTTGGGCACGAACTTCGAGCGCGTCCTGCAGGCGCCGAGCGACGTCGACGCGCGCGCGGCGATGCACCTGGGCGCGGCCTTTGCCGGCGTGGCCATCGAGCAGTCGATGCTCGGCGCGGCCCATGCCTGCGCCAATCCGCTGACCGCGCGCTACGGCATCACGCACGGCGTCGCGCTCGCCATCCTGCTGCCGCACGTCGTGCGCTGGAACGCTGCAGCCAACCAGGACCTGTACGGCCCGCTCGTCGCGGCCACGATGAACGGCAGCGGCGGCACGAGCGGCAACCATCTGGCCGATCGCCTCGTCCAAATCGGCAGGGCCGGCGGCTTTCCGGGGCGTCTGCGCGAGGCGGGCGTGCCGGCAGGAGAGCTCGCGGCGCTTGCCGACCAGGCCGGCCGGCAGTGGACCGCGGCGTTCAATCCGGTGCCGTTCAGCCATCTGGACGCTTTGGAGGTATACCGATGCGCATACTGACGAGTGGCGCGCTCGCCGCGGCGGCGGTGCTGGCCCTGAGCTCCGCGGCCGCCGGCCAGCCGACCACCGCGGCGCCCGAGAATTGGGCCCAGTTCCGGGGCACGCCCGAGCTCAGCGGGGCGTCGCTGGCGACGATCCCCGACGAGCTGGAGCTGCTGTGGACCCTCGACGCGGGCGAATCGATCGACTCTTCCGCGGCCATTGCGGACGGCCTGGTGTACGTCGGGACCTACAGCGGGGAGCTGCTCGCCGTGGATCTCGAGACGGGTGCGGAGCAGTGGCGCTACACGGCCAGCGAGGAGATGGGGATCGGCGAGTCGTCGCCGGCCGTGAGCCACGGGCTCGTCTTCGTCGGCGATCTGGCCGGCGTCCTGCACGCGGTCGATGCCAAGTCCGGCGAGGCGGCATGGACGTACCAGACCGAGGGCGAGATCAAGTCGTCGCCGGTCGTCGCGGGCGACACGGTGCTGATCGGCTCCTACGACGGCCATCTCTACGGTCTCGCCGCGGAGAGCGGCGAGTTCCTCTGGAAGCACGAAACGCTCAACTACGTGCACGCCACGCCGGCCGTGGTCGACGGCGTCGCGTACTTCGGGGGCTGCGACGAGATGTTCCGCGGCGTGCGCGTGGCCGACGGCGAGGAGGTCTTCGCCGTCCCGGCGGGCGCCTACACCGCGGCGTCGCCGACGACGGACGGGGACCGCGCCTACTTCGGCACGTTCAACAACGAGGTGATCGGCATCGACCTGGCGTCGCAGGAACTGCTGTGGCGCTACGAGCATCCGCGGCGCCACTTTCCGTTCTACTCGTCGGCGCTCAACATCGACGGCACCGTCGTGATCGGCGGCCGCGACCGGATGGTGCACGCCATCGATCAGGCGTCCGGAGAGGCGCTGTGGACGTACATGACCCGGGCGCGCGTCGACTCGTCGCCGGCGGCCGCCGGCGGCCGCGTCTACATCGGCTCGGGCGACGGGCGCCTCTACGTGCTCGACCTGGCGACGGGCGAGAAGCTCTGGGAGTTCGACACCGGCGCGCCCCTGTCGGCGTCGCCGGCAATCGCCGCGGGCAAGCTCGTGATCGGATCGCAGGACGGGGTGCTGTACTGCTTCGGTTGACGCGCCGCGACCGGCGGCCCGCGTGACGGCGATGAACGAACGCTACATGCGGCGCGCCGTGTCGCTGTCCGCGCAAGGCATGGAGCTGGGCCACGGCGGGCCGTTCGGCGCCGTGGTCGTCAGCGGCGAAGCGATCGTCGACTGAGCCGCTCCCGATCCTCGCGGGAGGCGAGCCGGCTCCCGCCGCCGGCGGCGCTGCCAGTGCGCCAACGCAGCCGCGGGGCAACGCCGGCGCGGCCGATCGATGCTGATATAGTAGCCTCGATGAGCGATACGCTTCCCGCGGCGGCCCCCGCCGAGACGGAAGTCGGCAGCTACTTCGTTGCCAACTACCCGCCGTTCTCGGTCTGGACGTCGGATGCCGTCGCCGGGGCGGCGCACCCGGCGCTGGCCGCCCCCCCGGCCGACGTTCCGCTCGGTCTGTACCTGCACATCCCGTTCTGCCGCAGGCGCTGCCACTTCTGCTACTTCCGGGTCTACACGGACAAGAACGCCCGCGAGGTGCAGTCGTACCTCGACGTCCTGGGGCGCGAATGGGAGCTGTACGCCGCACAGCCGGCCATTGCCGGACGCCCGCTCGACTTCATCTACTTCGGCGGCGGCACGCCGTCGTTCCTGTCGGTCCGCCAGCTCCGGGGCCTCGTCGACCGCCTGTCGGCCGTCAGCCCCTGGTCGACCGCCAGCGAAATCACCTTCGAGTGCGAGCCGGGGACGCTCACCGAGCCGAAGCTCGCCGCCATTCGGGAGCTGGGCGTCACGCGGCTCAGCCTCGGCGTCGAGCACTTCGACGACCACGTCCTGGAGCTCAACGGCCGCGCGCACCGCTCGGCCGAGATACTCCGCGCCTATGAGTTCGCGCGCTCGATCGGCTTTCCGCAGATCAACATCGATCTGATTGCCGGCATGCTCGGCGAGACCGACGACAAGTGGCGGGACGCCGTGCAGCGGGTGATCGCGCTCGACCCCGACAGCGTCACCATCTACCAGATGGAGCTGCCGTTCAACACGACGATCAGCGGCGACCGGCTGAGCGGCGGCGGCCAGTTCGAGGAGACCGTGGCGCCCTGGGCCACCAAGCGCCGCTGGGTGGACGAGGCGTTCGCCGCGCTGGAGCGCGCCGGCTACACGATCGGGAGCGCGTACACCGCCGTCAAGGATCCGGCGCGCACGCGCTTCGTCTACCGCGACCGCCTCTGGCAGGGAGCCGACCTGGCGGGTCTCGGCGTAGCGTCGTTCGGCCACGTCAACGGCGTCCACATGCAGAACCTCGACTCGTGGGGCGCCTACGCCGCAGCGGTCGAGGCCGGCCGCATCCCGCTGAACCGCGCCTACCGTCCCACGGATGAGGAGCGGCTCATCCGCGAGCTCGTGCTGCAACTCAAGCTGGGCTCCATCCGGCCCGCCTATTTCCGGGACAAGTACGGCGTCGACCCCCGCGACCGGTTCACCGGCCAGCTCGCGTCGCTCGATCGGGACGGCTACCTGGACGAGGCGTCGCAGGACGCGGTCCGCCTGTCGCGCGACGGCCTGCTGCGCGTCGACAGCCTGCTGCCGCGCTTCTTCCTGCCCGCGCACGCCGACATCCGGTATACGTAACGTGGCGACGTCCCGTAGCGGTTCGTCCCGGACCCCGGGTCGCGTCCCGCGCACCAGCTCGCCGGCGGGAGGCGGCCGGCGCGGCATGCTCTATCCGCTCGACCTCGTCTACCGGCGGGCCGGCATCGACATCCCGGCGTTCGAGGTGGTCGCGCCGGACGCCATCCCGCTGCCCTACCGCGCGCTGCTCGTGCACGACTCCGACATGACGCTGACCCTCGAGCGGCACTTCGGCGACCGCGTGGTGCTGCGGCCGCTGTCGACCTTCTCGCTGAGCGGCTCGTACTTCCGCCGCGTGCTGCTCGTGCAGGAGTACGCGGGCCAGCCGGTCGAGATGGGTGCGATCCGCATGGAGCTCGACGCGTTCGATGCGCCTCTCCGCAGGCAGATTCTCCAGAACGAGATCCCGCTCGGGAGCATCCTGCGCGACGGGCGTTTCGAGTACACCAGCCGCGTCAAGGCGTTCCTGCAACTGATGCCGAACCCCGAGATGATGGGCGTCTTCTGGATGCGCGAGCCGCGCGTGCTCTACGGCCGGCGCACGGAGATCATCCGCCGCGGCAGGAAGATCGGCGACATCGTCGAGGTGCTGCCCCTGGTGATGCGATGAGCCGGACGGGGAGAGGCGGCAACGGCGCGCAGTACGACTGCGTCGTCATCGGCGGCGGACCGGCGGGCAGCACGACCGCGACCGTGCTGGCACAGCACGGGCGCCGCGTGCTGCTCCTCGAGCGCGAGCCGTTCCCGCGCTATCACATCGGCGAATCGCTGATGCCGTATACCTGGTTCACCTTCGAGCGGCTGGGTGTGCTCGACTGGTTCTCCAGTGCGGCGTGCCCGAAGAAGTACTCCGTGCAGTTCGTCTCGACGACCGGCGCGGTCTCGCAGCCCTTCTACTTCTTCGAGACGATCAAGCACGAGTGCGCCACCACCTGGCAGGTGGTCCGCAGCGACTTCGACCGCATGCTGCTGGCGAACGCCCGCGACAAGGGCGTCGAGGTGCGCCAGGGCGTCGCCGTGCGGGACCTCGTCATGCAGGCCGGCCGGGCGGCCGGCGTGACGGGCGACGTCAAGGGGGGCGGCCGAGAGGAGTTCCGTGCGGACGCCGTCGTCGACGCCTCCGGACGCGACACGCTGCTGGCCGGCAGGCTGGGCTGGAAGCGCCGCGACCCGGACCTGAACAAGATAGCGATCTTCACCTACTTCAAGGGCGCGGTGCGCGACCCGGGCCTGGACGAGGGCGCGACGACGGTCGCCTACATCCCGGACAAGGGCTGGTTCTGGTACATCCCGCTCCCCAACGACATCGTCAGCGTCGGCGTCGTGGCGGAAGCCGACTATCTCTATCGCGGCACGCGCGACCCGCAGGCGATCTTCTTCCGCGAGGCGGAGGACTGCATCTGGATCCGGGACCACCTGCGCCCGGCCACGCACGTCGAGCCGGTGCGGGTCACCGGGGAGTTCAGCTACCGGTCGACGGAGATCGGCGGCGACGGCTTCTGCCTGGCCGGCGACGCGTTCTCCTTTCTCGATCCTGTCTTCTCGACCGGCGTCTTCCTGGCGCTCAAGAGCGGCGAGATGGCCGGCGACGCGATCCACCGCGGCCTCGACGCCGGCGCGATCACCGCGTCCACGTTCGGGGACTACCGGCGCGACCTCAACTGGGCGCTGGATCAGTTCCGCCAGCTCGTGCTGTCGTTCTATGATCAGACTTTCAGCTTCCGCGAGTTCGTCAGGGCGCACCCGGACCTGCATCCCCGGCTGGTGGACGCGCTGGTCGGCAACGTCTTCGTCGACCTGCGGGAGCTGTTCGACGCGCTCGGCCGGTTCGCCGGGCGGACCACGCACGCGGAAGGTTCGAGCGACGGCGCATGTCGACAACAGGCCCCGGCCACCCCGTGGTCAGCCGGCACCGGCTCAGCCGGCGAGTCCAGTTCTACGAAACCGACGCCGCCGGGATCGTCCACTTCAGCTGGTTCTACCGCTACATGGAGGAGGCCGAGCACGCCCTCTGGCGAGCCGCCGGCCTGAGCATCACCCCGCCGCCGGAGGCCGGCATCGGATTTCCCCGGGTCGCGGCGTCGTTCGACTTCCGCCGGCCGCTGCGCTTCGAGGACGAGTTCGAGGTCGAGATCGCCATCGCCGAGATCGGCGAGAGGTCCATCCGCTACAGCGCGCGCGTCGAGAAGGACGGGACAGCGGTCGCGACCGGCAGCCTGACCATCGCCTGCGTGCGCAAGCGGGCGGGCGAGCCGCTGCGGGCCACGGCCATTCCGGCCGAGATCGCCCGGCGCCTGCGGGTGGCGCAGCCCGTCGAGACCGGAGCGTGAGCCGATGCCGGACGCTGCATCGATCCCCGCGGCCGAGCGCCAACCCCGGGAGGCGCTCGCCGCGCAGCAGGCCGAGCGGCTGCGCCGGTTGCTGCACGCCATCGACGGGCGCAACCCGTTCTACACGACCAAGCTGAAGCGCGCCGGGATCGCGCCGTCCGCTCTCGTCCTGCCCCGGGACCTCGTCCGACTGCCGCTGACCACCAAGGCGGAGCTCGTCGCGGACCAGGACGCGGCGCCGCCGTGGGGGACGGTGCTCACGTACCCGGTCGAGCGTTACACGCGCTACAACCAGACCTCGTCGACGACGGGCCGCCCCCTCCGGTGGCTCGACACGACGGAGAGCTGGCAGTGGATGCTCGACTGCTGGCGGGCGGTGTACCGCGCGGCGCAGGTCGGGGCGGACGACCGGATCCTGTTCCCGTTCTCCTTCGGACCGTTCCTCGGATTCTGGACCGCGTTCGACGCCGGGACCCAGCTCGGCGCCCATTGCGTGCCGGCCGGCGGGATGACGAGCGAAGCGCGCCTGGCCCTGATCGACGTCGTCCGTCCGACCGTCATCTGCTGCACGCCGACCTACGCCCTGCGTCTGGTCGAGGTGGCCCGGCAGGTGCGGGGCGCCGGCCCACCGCTGGCGGACAGCTCCGTGCGCGTGCTGATCGTGGCCGGCGAGCCGGGGGGCAGCATCCCGGCCACCCGCGAGCAGATCGAGCGGGGCTGGGGAGCGCGCGTCATCGATCACCACGGCCTGACCGAGGTCGGACCGGTCAGCTTCGAGTGCTGGGACAACCCCGGGGCCGTGCATCTCAACGAGTGCGAGTACATCTGCGAGGTGCTCGATCCGGACACCGGCCGGCCCGGGCCGGCCGGCGAGCCCGGTGAGCTGGTCCTCACGAACCTGGGCCGCACGGCCAGTCCCCTGATCCGCTACCGGACCGGCGACCTCGTGGCGCTCGACGCGGACCGCTGCGCCTGCGGCCGGACGCTGGCCCGACTCGACGGCGGCATCCGTTCGCGCATCGACGACATGGTCCACGTCAGCGGCGTGAACGTCTACCCGGCCGCCATCGAGGCCGTGGTACGGGCGGTCGCTGAGGTGGTCGAGTACCGGGCGACCATCACCTCGCGCGGCGCGTTGCGGGCGGTGACCGTCGAGGTGGAGCTCGACCCGTCGGTCGCGCAGCCCGAGGCCGTCTGCCGGCGCACCGAGCAGCGGCTCCGGGCGGCCCTGGGCCTGACCGTACCGGTCACGGCGGTCGCCGCCGGCAGCCTGCCGCGCTTCGAGATGAAGGCCCGGCGGTGTGTCGTAGTACCATAGGCGGATATGCAACGTCACGCACCGCTCGTCCCACGGCTGCTGTCTCCCCTTCTGGTGCTCGCGCTCGCCGTCGCCTGCGGCGGTGGAGACGCGGGGGACGCCGGCGATGCGCCGCAGCGCCAGTTCCTCAGCATGGGCACCGCCCCGCCCGGCGGCGCGTTCTTCGTGGTCGGGAGCGCGCTCGCGGAAGCACTCAACGAGACAGGCGGCGATCTCGGGTACAGGGTGACCGCCGAGGCGACCAGCGGGTCGCAGGAAAACATCCGGCGGCTCGCCAGCGGCGAGCTCGACCTGGCGCTGTCGAACGCGGCGATCACCTACTTCGCCGTGCGCGGCACCGAAGGCTGGGACCGCGCCTATCCGGTGCGCTCGGTCATGACGCTCGCGCCCAACGTCGCCCTGTTCGTGACGCAGACCTCTTCCGGCATCGCCGCTATCGACGACCTGCGCGGACACCGTGTCACGGTCGGCCCGGCCGGGGCCGGCTTCGAGTACTTCGTGGGACCGCTGCTCGGGGCGCACGGGGTCACCTACGACGACTTCTCGCCGCTCAACGCCACGCAGCAGGCGGCCGTCGACATGCTGACGGACGGCTCGGCGGAAGCCACCTTCCTCGGGGGCGCGGTGCCGACCGCCTCGATCACCCAGGCGGCGGCTTCGCTGGAGCTCACGTTCATCCCGTTCGGCGAGACGGAGAAGCAGCAGCTGGTCGACGAGTACCTCTTCTTCCGCCCGGCGACCATTCCGGCCGAGACGTACCGCGGGCAGACCGAGCCGTTCGAGGGGCTCGATGTCGGCTCGATGCACCTCATCACCTCGGCCGACGCCCCCGATGAGCTGGTGTACAACGCCACGAGGCTGCTGTACGAGAACCAGGCGCTGATCGTCGAGAAGCACGCGGCCGGGCGGGCGATCAACCCCGGCAACGTCGTGCGCGACACCGGAACGGAATTCCATCCCGCCGCGATTCGCTTCTACCGGGAAGCCGGGATCTGGCCGCAGTAGAGCGCGCCGTGGCTGACACCCGGCCCCCACGCGATCTCAGGCTCGCGGTGAGCGGCGGGCTCGGCGTGCTCCTGTGCGCCTTCACGCTGCTCGAGGTCAACTACCCGCTGCTGGCACCGCAGAGCCGCCTCGCGTTCTTCGCGCTGGTGGGGCTGGCGCTCTGCTTCCTGAACGTCCCGGTCCACCCCAGGCTGAAGGACGACCCGCGGGCGCGCACGGGCGACCTCGCGCTCGCGGTCCTGGCGGCGTGCTGCTGCGGCTACATCGTCGTACAGACCGATCCGATCTTCGAGGCGTGGTGGATCGACGGGCAGACGCTCGGCAACCGGGCCGGCTTCGAGACCGCGCTCGACACGACGATCGGTCTGGTGGGCCTGCTGCTCATCATCGAGGCGGCCCGGCGGGCACTCGGCCTGGCGCTGCCGCTGCTGGCGGGGGCCTTCGTCCTCTACGCGCTGTTCGGCGCCGCGTTTCCCGACTGGCTGTTCCCGCATCGGGGCTACAGCATCCCGCGCGTCGTGGCGCAGACGTTCCTGCACAGCCAGGGCATCTTCGGCGTGGCGCTGAACGTCATGTTCACGTACGTCTTCCTGTTCGTCATCTTCGGCGCGTTCCTGGAGGCGACCGGGGCGACGCGGTTCATCGTCGATTTCGCGCAGCGCGTCTTCGGCCGCAGCTCGGGCGGCCCGGCGAAGGTGGCGGTGCTCAGCAGCGGATTGATGGGATCCCTCTCGGGCAGCGCGGTGGCGAACACGGCCACCACCGGCACGTTCACCATCCCGATGATGCGGAGCGCCGGCTTCCAGCCGGTGACCGCGGCCGGCGTGCAGGCCGCCGCCAGCTCGGGCGGCGCGCTGATGCCGCCGGTGATGGGCGCGGGCGCCTACATGATGCTCGAGATCGTCGACCCGCCGGTGACGTATCTGGAGATCATCCGGGCCGCACTGATCCCGGCGATCCTGTACTACCTGTCGCTGCTCCTGATCGTGCACTTCCACGCCCGGCGGACGTCGATCGCGTCGGCGGGCGCGCCGGAAGCCCCGGTGACTGCCGGCGCGGGCGCAGGCGGCGCGGAGAGCGGCTCCCCGGCAGCGGGGATCGTCTTCTTCACGGCGCTCGGCAGCCTCATCCTGTTCCTGATTCTGGGCTATACGGCGTTTCGCGCGGTCACGCTCTCGCTCGTCGCCATCGTCCTGGTCAGCAGCCTCAGCCCGGCGACCCGGCTCGATCCCCGCCGCACGCTTGCCGGGCTCGTCAACGCGGCGCGCGGCGTGGTCCCGCTGGTGGCCGCCGCCGCGTGCGTCGGCATCATCATCGGCATCGTCACGCTGACCGGCATCGGCACCCGCCTGCCGGCGACGATCATCCCGCTGGCCGAGCAGAGCCTCTTCCTGGCGCTCGTCCTGATCATGGTCTCGTCGATCATCCTCGGGATGGGGCTGCCCTCGGCGGTCTGCTACCTCCTGATGGCGACGCTCATCGGCCCGGTGCTCGGCAATCTGGGGGTGATCCCCCTGGCGGCGCACCTGTTCATCTTCTACTTCGGGATGATGTCGATGGTGACGCCGCCGGTGGCGCTGGCAGCCTATGCCGCGTCGTCGATCGCGGGCACGCGCATCATGCCCACCGGCATCGCCGCGTTCCGCTTCGCCCTCGTCGGCTTCACGCTGCCCTACATGTTCATCTATCGGCCGGAGCTGCTGATGCTGACGGCCACCGGCGAGCCGGCCGGGTGGCTCGACATGCTGCTCCCGGTGGCCATCGCGACGCTCGGCGTCACCTGCTTCGCCGCCGGCATCGCCGGCCAGTTCCGCCACCCCCTCTCGCTCGGGCTCCGGCTCGCGGTGTTCGCGGCGGCCGGCCTGCTCCTCGCGCCCGGCCCCACGCTGAGCGCGGCTGGGGTGGGCGTGCCGATCTTCGACGTGATGGGCGTCGCGCTCGCCGGCGGCGTGCTGGCCGCGAACCGCCCGACAGCGTCGTAGCTTCAATCAGACGGGGCTGCGCCCCGGACCCCCGGCGTCCGCTTGCGGGGACCCCTGCGCCCCGCGCCGGGCTTCAATCGGACGGGGCTACGCCCCGGACCCCCGGCGTCCGCTTGCGGGGACCCCTGCGCCCCGCGCCGCTCCCGCCGAGGCGCGCTGTGCGCGCCTTGCGGAGCACCGCCTCCGAACGGCCGTAGTACGATGGCCCGATGCCGTCCCCGGCGCAGGATCTGCTCGGCCGCGTCTTCGGCTACGACCGGTTCCGCGGGCAGCAGCAGCAGATCATCGAGCACGTGATCGCCGGCGGCGACGGCCTCGTGCTGATGCCGACGGGCGGCGGCAAGTCGCTCTGCTACCAGATTCCGGCGCTCGTCCGCGACGGAGCCGCTGTCGTCGTCTCGCCGCTGATCGCGCTGATGCGCGATCAGGTCGCCGCGCTGCTCCAGGTCGGCGTCCGGGCCGCGTTCCTCAACTCGACCCTCACCGCCCGCGAGGCGTACGACGTCGAGGCGCGGCTGCGGGCCGGCCTGATCGATCTCCTCTACGTCGCCCCGGAGCGGCTGCTCGGCGAGCGCACGCTGGCACTGCTCGACGAGGTCGACCTCGCGCTGTTCGCCATCGACGAAGCGCACTGCGTGTCGCAGTGGGGACACGACTTCCGCCCGGAGTACCTCCAGCTGTCGACGCTGCGGGAGCGCTTTCCCGACGCGCCGCGGATCGCGCTCACCGCGACGGCCGACGAGCCGACGCGGCGCGAGATTATCGACCGGCTCGGCCTTGCGGGTGCGCGCGTGTTCATCGGGGGCTTCGACCGGCCGAACATCCGCTACCGGGTCGTGCCGAAGCAGAGTCCGCGCGAGCAGCTGGCGCGGCTGCTGGACACCGAGCACCGCGGCGACGCCGGCATCGTCTACTGCCTGTCGCGGCGCCGGGTGGAGGAAACCGCCGAGTCGCTGCGGGCGCGCGGCATCGACGCCCGGCCCTACCATGCCGGCCTCGGCGGCGCGGAGCGCAGCGCGACCCAGGACGCGTTCGTGCGGGGCGAAGGGGTCGTCATCGTCGCAACGATCGCCTTCGGCATGGGCATCGACAAGCCGGACGTACGCTTCGTCGCCCACCTCGATCTGCCGCGGAGCCTCGAGGCGTACTACCAGGAGACCGGCCGCGCCGGCCGCGACGGGCTGCCCGCCACGGCCTGGATGGCCTACGGCCTGCAGGACGTGGTCACGCTGCGCCAGATGGTGAACGGCTCCGAAGCCGACGAGGTGCGCAAGCGGATCGAGATCCGCAAGCTGGACACGATGCTCGGCTACTGCGAGCTGGCGACCTGCCGGCGCCGCTCCCTCCTGGCGTACTTCGGAGAGACGCCGCCCGAGCGGTGCGGGAACTGCGACAACTGCCTCCATCCGCCGGAATCGTGGGACGCCACCGAGGCGGCGCAACAGGCGCTGTCGTGCGTCTACCGGACCGGCCAGCGCTTCGGCGTCGGCTACGTGATCGACGTGTTGCGCGGCAAGGACGACGACCGGATCCGGCGCTTCCGCCACGACCGGATCCCGACGTTCGGCGTCGGCGCCGATCTCGACGCCGTCCAGTGGCGGTCGATCATCCGCCAGCTCGTCGCACGCGACCTGTTGAGCGTCGACGTCGACGGCTACGGATCGTTGCGGCTGACGCCCGCGGCGCCTCCCGTGCTGCGCGGGGAAGCCACTGTGGAGCTCCGGCGCGACGCCCGCGCGCCGGCGCAGCGGCGCGGAACGCGGGAGGCGCGCGATCGGGTGCGGTCCGTGCTCCGCCCGGAGAACCAGGCGCTGTTCGACGCCCTGCGCGCACGCCGGCGCGAGCTCGCCGAGAGCCAGGGCGTGCCGCCGTACGTCATCTTCCACGACGCCAGCCTCGTCGAGATGGCGGAGCGCCAGCCGCGCTCGCTCGCCGAGTTCGCGGAGATCCCCGGCGTCGGGGCCGCCAAGCTCGAGCGCTACGGCGAGACGTTCATCGACGTCATCCGGTCGCACGCACCCGAGGAGCCGTCCCCGGCGGCCGTACAGGCCCCGTAGACTCGCCGCCGGCGCGGCTGTATATACTGAGCGCCTGCATTCGGCGGCAAGGCATGGACGGCGATGAAGATACGCACGATCGACGCGCTGGAAGTCATCGATTCCCGGGGCAACCCCACGGTCGAGGCGCGGGTCCACCTGGACGACGGGACCGTGGCGGCGGCACGCGTGCCGTCGGGCGCCTCGACCGGTGAACGCGAGGCTACCGAGCTGCGGGACGGCGGCCCGCGCTACGGCGGCAAGGGGGTCCGGCAGGCGGTCGCCAACGTCAACGGCGAGATCAACCGGGCGCTGATCGGCCGCGTCGCGGCCGATCAGCGCGGACTCGACCAGCGCATGATCGACCTCGACGGCACCCCGAACAAGTCGCGGCTGGGCGCCAACGCAATGCTCGGCGTCTCGATGGCGGCCGCCCGCGCCGCCGCTGCGTCCACCGGTGTGCCGCTGTACCGCCACCTCGGCGGCGACGGCGCGGCGCTGCTGCCTGTCCCCTGCCTGAACGTCATCAATGGCGGGCGCCACGCCGACAACACCGTCGACTTCCAGGAGTTCAAGATCGCCCCGCACAACGCGCCGTCGTTCGCCGAGGCGATCCGCATGGGCATCGAGGCCTTCCACGCCCTGCGGGCGCTGCTCAAGGCGCGCGGCAAGTCGACCGGCATCGGCGACGAGGGGGGCTTCGCGCCCGACCTCGCGAGCAACGAGGAGGCCGTCGAGCTCATTCTCGCCGCCATCGAGAAGGCCGGCTACCGCCCCGGCGCCGACATCGCGCTCTGCCTCGATCCGGCGACCAGCGAGATGTGGCGCGACGGCACCTACGTCGCGTTCAAGTCCGGTCAGTCGACGCGGAGCACCGGCGAGATGATCGAGCTGTGGCGCTCGTGGATCGGCCGCTACCCGATCATCCTCATCGAGGACGCGCTCGCGGAGAACGACTGGGACGGGTGGGCGCGGCTGACCGCGTCGCTCGGCGAACGGATCGAGCTGGTCGGCGACGACATCTTCTGCACCAACCCCGGCATCCTGCAGCGCGCCATCGACCGCGGCGTCGGCAACTCCATTCTGGTCAAGCTGAACCAGATCGGGACCGTCTCGGAGACGCTCGAGACCGTGCGCCTCGCACAGCAGCACGGCTACGGCGCATACATGTCCCACCGCTCCGGCGAGACCGAGGACACGTTCATCGCCGATCTCGCCGTCGCCACCGGCTGCGGCCACATCAAGACCGGGTCCGGATGCCGCGGCGAGCGCACGGCGAAGTTCAACCGCCTGCTGCGGATCGAGCACGACCTGGGGGACAGGGCGACGTTCGCGGGCCTGGGCGGCTTCCGGCAGTCCATCCTCTGACGGCGAGGCGGGCGGGGACCGGCACCCAACCCGCCTTCCACTCCGCGTGTCAGTGCCTCGGCATACGGCTCGCGCGGCGGCCGGCGCGGCGATAGCCGCCGGACTCGAACGATTCGCGGCGGAACGCCGCCAGGTGCAGCACCGCATCGCCGGCCACCAGGGCCGCGCCGGCCACGGCCGGGCTGTCGATGCGCACGTCGCGGCCGAGCCCGACACCCGGGTACTCCTGCGCCGGCGCCGCTGCGACATCGGCGATCAGCCGATGCGCCGCGGGCAGCGCGGGAGCCCGCTTCGAGTCCGCCTCCAGCGCGTCGAGCGCGTAGCCGCGCAACAGCTTCGGCAGCAACGCGGCGAAGGTGGATTCGTGCGCGAACAGATCGAGACGTTGAGCGTCCGGTTCTGCCGGGCGCCGACCAGTTCCTCTCCCTCGACCAGCAGCACCGGCCGGTCGCCGGCGTTGCCGAACAGCAGCTCGGGAACGCTCCCGTCGTGCGACACCTCGGTCACCTGGGCCGTCCCCGATTCGAGCGCCTCGTCCAGCGTCAGATAGGTGCGCGGGGCGAAACCCGCCTTGCCGTCGAGCAGCGGAAACATGGCCATCTGCCGCTGGACGATCGGCTCGCCCGGCGTCAGGCCGGCAATGGTGTCCAGGACGATCTGCATGGTCGCACCCTCCTTGTCCACGTACGGCGTGCCGTGGATCCAGCCAGGGTAGCCATGCGCCGTGTCAGTTCCTGTCAGTCCTGCGGCCGCGCTCGGGAACCCGCGGCCAACGACCCGGCGGATCTGGTCGCTTGAGTCCAGGCCGCGCGCACGTCCTCGCGACCGCTGTTGCTCCGTTGCGTTCGATCGGACCGTTCCCGTACGATGAAGGCGTGGCGCTCATGCTGTCGAAGACCTACGACGCCCTCAGGGCAGCCGGCGCGCCGGACGACAAGGCTCGGGAGGCGGCGGAAGAAATCGCCGGTTTCGAGGATCGACTGACCGGCAGCGAATCGGACCTGAAGCTTCTCAAGTGGATGCTCGGTTTCAACCTGGCCCTGTCGATGGCCATCGCTGCGCTTCTGCTGCGTGCCCTGGCGACGTGACCTCCCCAAGTCCTGTTTTGACACGTCGGCGTCCGCAGGGCGGGCGAGCGCACGCCCACTGCGCAGCCGTGACGGTGATCCGGTTGCGGGACACCGGCCAGGTGGCCAACGACCCGGCGGATCCGATCGGCTGAAGTCGCTCTCATGCGCGCGTCGAGACGGCTCGCCGCGCTCGCCGGCTCGGTCGTGCTCCTGCTGGCCGGCGTCCTGATCGTGAACACCGCCCGTCTGGCCTCGCTCCAACCCGAGCGCGGGCCGGCGCCGGAGCCCGCGTGGCCCGGCGCGCCGCCGGGCGCCGTCGAGCGCCTGTCCCGCGCGCTCGCGTTCCCGACGGTGTCCGAACCCCGGGGCAGCCCCGATCCGGCGCCGTTCCACGGCCTCCACGCGTTCATCCGACAGGCGTACCCCGCGGTCCACGCGCAGCTCGAGGTCGAGCGCGCGGCCGGCCTGAGCCTGCTGTACACGTGGCGCGGCGCCGCGGCCGCGCTGCCGCCGGTCGTGCTGCTGGGCCACCTCGACGTCGTGCCGGCGCCGGACGGCGCGACGGGCGGCTGGCGCCGCGAGCCGTTCGGCGGCGACGTGATCGACGGCTTCGTCTGGGGCCGCGGCGCCCTCGACGACAAGAGCGGCGTGCTGGCGACGCTCGAGGCCGTGGAGCTGCTGCTGAGCGAGCGTTTCCAGCCGCGGCGCACGGTCTACCTGGCGTTCGGGCACGACGAGGAGTCGTTCGGCCGGGGCGCCCGCGCAATCGTTCGCGCGCTGCAGGCCCGCGGCGTGACGCAGCTCGCGCTGGTCCTCGACGAAGGGGGCGCGATCCTGCCCGGGGAGCTGATCCCCGGCATCGACCGGCCGGTGGCGCTGATCGGGATCGCCGAGAAGCGCAGCGTCGACCTGGAGCTGATCGTCCGGGCTGCGGGCGGCCACGCGTCCGCGCCGCCGCCCGAGACGGCCATCGGTCTGCT
The DNA here is from genome assembly GCA_965222265.1 of Vicinamibacterales bacterium. Lineage (GTDB taxonomy): Bacteria > Acidobacteriota > Vicinamibacteria > Vicinamibacterales > UBA8438 > JAAXGX01. The sequence goes on along the minus strand of CBDCTP010000002.1, from coordinate 131,309 downwards.
GAGCCGCGCGGTCGCCGCGCTGGAGGCGAGTCCGCCGGCGGCCCGGCTCGCTGGGGCCACGGCGGCGACGTTCCGCTACCTGGCGCCGGAGATGCCGCTGGCCGGCCGCGTCGTCTTCGCCAACCCGTGGCTGTTCGGTCCGTTGGTCACGCGCGTGCTCGCCCGCACGCCCCGCACGGCCGCCATCGTGCGCACGACGCTGGCGCCGACGGTCTTCGATGCCGGCGTGCGGTTCAACGTGCTGCCGGCGTCGGCACGCGCCATCGTGAACGCCCGGCTGTTGCCCGGGGACACGGTCGCGGCGGTAGTGGCCCACGCGCGGCGGGTCATCGACGACGACCGCGTCGAAATCCAGGCCGAGGCCGCCCCCCTGCCGGCCGGCGGCGGTCTGTCCGGGACCGGCACGCCGGCGTTCGACCTGCTGGCGCGAACGGTGCGCGAGGCGTACGGCGGCAGCGGCGTGCTCGTGGCGCCCTACCTGACGATCGCCGCGGTCGACGCCCGCTGGTATGCGCCGCTCACCCCGAACGTGTACCGCTTCCGCGGCATGCCGTGGGAGGCGGACGCGACGGAGCGGGTGCACGGCGCGAACGAGCGGATCGCGGTGGAGGCCTATCTGGGCGGCATCCGCTTCCTCTACCGCCTGCTCAGGAACGCGGACGACCTCTGACGGCCCGACTACGCACGCCCCTGCGTGGCCGATACGGTGAAGTAGCGGGCCAGCGCGGCGTCGCTCGGCCGGCGCGTCAGCCACGAGACGACGATCATCAGGAGCGCCGAGACGATCGTCATCGGCACCACGGGCATGTAGCCCCAGACGGCGGTTCCGCCCGGCGTGCGGGTGATGACGTCGACGGCGCCGACCGTCCAGTACGGCACGACCGTGCCGGGCGGCGGCGCGGGCACGGCGGCCTGGAACACCGCGACGGCGGCCACGGTTGCGGCGGTCCACACGGTCACGGCCAGCGCGCCCCACTTCGTGCTGCGCCTCCAGAACAGCGCCGCCACGAGCAGCGGAAACAGCGCCGAGTAGCCGGAGAAGGCGTACTGCACGGCCAGGTTGAAGATGCCGGGCGGAGCCCGCAGGGCAATCGCGTACGCCACGGCGGCGATCAGCACCACGAAGAGCCGCCCGGTCTGCACCTGCGCCCGCTCGCCGAAGCGCCGCTTCCCGCCGTAGAACGCGAACACGTCCTCGGTGAACATGGTCGAGAGCGCGAGAATCTGCGAATCGCTGGCCATGACGGCGGCCATGATCCCGGCGCCCAGCATGCCCGCCAGCCACAGCGGCGCGTAGTGCTCGAGCATCAGGATGATGACGTCGTCGCCGGCGGCCGCCTGCTGCAGCTCGGCCACGCGCGCGGCGGTCAGCGACGCGTCGCCCGCGGCCAGCAGCGCCCGGGCGTCGAGCTTCGCGGCGATGGCCGGGACGTCGTGCATCGCGTTGGCCGCGACGCCCAGAAAGACGCAGGGCAGCCAGATGGCCAGGATGCAGAGCGGGTAGAAGGTCACCGTGCTCTTGAACTGCTGCATCCTGCGCGCCGTGAGGCAGAAGATGATGATGTGGGGGAAGACGATGGTCGAGAGCGGGATGAACGTGTAGCTCAGGAAGAAGCGCGGGGGGATCCGCTCGCGGGTCAGGAGCGAAGCCGTGCCTTCCGCGCCCAGCAGCGACTCCATCGCCTGCGGGTAGCCGCCGATGCTCGAACCGACCAGGATGAGGGCGGCCGCGCCGAAGCAGAGGAACAGCACCGTCTGGAACGTGTTGACCCACGCGGTGCCGCGCATCCCGCCGAAGAAGACGTAGCTCATCACCACCACGGCGACCACGCCGCCGCCCAGCCAGTACGGCACGGCGCCGCCGCTGACGGCGCTGAGCGTGGTGCCGCCGCCCATGACGGCGATGATGATGTAGGGCACCAGCAGCACCGCCTGCAGGGCGAAGATGGCCGTCCCGATGTGCGTGCACTCCCAGCGGTCGCGGAACATCTGCACCGGCGTGATGAAGCCGTGCCGCTTGCCCAGCGCCCACATCCGGGTGCCGATGAGAAGCAGGGTGACCGGAATCACCAGGGCCGACGACGACGCCATCAGCCCGAACGTGACGATGCCGTTCGAGAACGCGTGCCCCGCCGAGCCGAGGATGGTGAAGGCGGTCATGTTCGTCCCGAACAGCGACAGGAGGAACACGGCGGGGCCCAGCGAGCGGCCGGCCAGGAAGTAGCCCTCGGCGTCGACCTGCCGGTAGCGGCGGAAGGCGAAGATGCCGATGTAGAGGATGACGCCGAGGTAGGCGAACACCACCAGCGCGGGGATCATCGTCCGCGGGCTCCCCGCGCCCCGTCCGCCGCTCCGTCGGCCGCCCGCGGCGCGCCGCGGGCCTCGGCTTCGCGTTCGAGGCCGGCCGGCCACGCGAAGCGGATCAGCAGCACCATGAGGACCGCGACGGCGCCCGAGTACGCCGCGTGGTAGAAGAGGCCGATCGGCAGGAACCCGAACACGAGCGGCCGTGCGGTGTCCCAGAACCAGACGTCCTGGTGCAGGACGTAGAGAACCGCGACCGCGAGAGCCAGCATCCAGCGCGCCATGAGAACAGGGGACCCTACCATACTAGAATGGCGCCATGAATACCTGGTTGCTCTTCGTCATTCTCACGGTCGTGAGCTGGGGCACGTACATCCCGACGCTGCACAAGGGCCAGGCCGCGCTGGGCGGCAGCGGGGTCCACTCGTTCCTGCTGGTCGGGCTGGCGTACCTGGTCGTGGCCATCGCCGTCCCGGGCGCCATGGTGGCCCGCGCCGGCAGCTGGGACGTGTTCTCGTCGTCCAGCGGCGTGGCCTTCTCGTTCGGAGCCGGCGTGCTGGGCGCGGTCGGCGCGCTGGGCATCGTCCTGGCGCTCGCCTACGGCGGGCGGCCGACGGTGGTGCCGCCGCTCGTCTTCGCCGGCGCGCCGGTCGTCAGCGTCTTCGTGGCGATGCTCTACAACCCGCCGCGCGAGAGCCCGTCGCCGCTGTTCTATCTGGGCATCGTCATGGCCGCCGCCGGGGTCGGGCTGTTCATGGCCAACCGCCCGCAGTGACGCTGCTGGCGGCGGCGGTGCCCAAGCCGCGCACAGCGCGTCTCGGCGGGAGCGGCGCGGGGCGAAGGGGTCCCCGCAAGCGGACGCCGGGGGTTCGGGGCGCAGCCCCGTCCTATAGAAGCCCGAGCAGGAACGCGTACTGCAGCGCCGTCTCCCGGTACCGCTCGTAGCGGCCCGAGGCGCCGCCGTGGCCGGCGTCCAGGTTGGTCCTCAGCAGCAGGAGGTTGTCGTCCGTCTTGCGGGCGCGCAGCCGGGCCACCCACTTGGCCGGCTCCCAGTACTGCACCTGGGAGTCGTGCAGGCCCGCCATCACCAGCAGGTGCGGATAGCGCTGGGCCGACACGTTGTCGTACGGCGAGTACGACCTGATGTAGTCGTAGAAGCGCTCGACGCCCGGATCGCCCCACTCGTCGTACTCGCCGGTGGTCAGCGGGATGCTCTCGTCGAGCATCGTCGTCACGACGTCGACGAACGGGACGAGCGCGACCACGCCGCGAAACAGGTCCGGCCGCATGTTGAGGACCGCCCCCATCAGCAGGCCGCCCGCGCTCCCGCCCATCGCGAACAGCCGCTCCGGGCGCGTGTAGTGGAGCTCGATCAGCCGCTCGGCGCAGGCGATGAAGTCCGTGAAGGTGTTCTTCTTGTTCAGCAGCTTGCCGCCGTCGTACCAGCGGCGGCCGAGCTCCTCGCCGCCCCGGACGTGGGCGATGGCGAAGACGAACCCCCGGTCGAGCAGGCTCAGCCGCGGCGACCCGAAACCGGCATCCATGCTGATGCCGTAGGCTCCGTAGCCGTACAGCAGCAGCGGGCTCGTGCCGTCCCGGGGCCTGTCCCGCCGCGCGACCAGCGAGATCGGCACGCGCGCGCCGTCGGCGGCGACGGCGTGCAGCCGCTCGGTGCGATAGCGCGCCGGATCGAAGCCGCCCAGTACCTCGTCCTGCTTCACCAGCGTGCGCTCGCGGGTCAGCATGTCGTAGTCGACGGTGGACGCCGGCGTGCTCAGCGAGCTGTACCGGAAGCGGAGCACCTGCGTCTCCGCGACATGGTTGTGGGGATCGATGAAGGCGTCGTAGGCGGGCTCGGCGAAGGCCACGTCGTGCCCGCTGGCGCCATCCCACGGCTCCACCCGCAGCCGCACGAGGCCGTCGCGTCGCTCCTGCACGACGAGATGGTCACGGAACAGCTCAAACGCCTCCAGCAGCACGTCGTCGCGGTGCGGCACCAACTCGCGCCAGTGCTCGGGCGCGGGCCGCTCGTCGGGCGTCTCCAGCAGCCGGAAGTTGCGCGCCGCGGCGTTGCTGCGGATGTAGAAGCGCCCGCGATAGTGATCGATCTGGTATTCGTGGTCCCGTTCCCGCGCCAGGAAGACCGTCAAGCCGCTGTCCGGCCGATCCGCATCCACGTAGCGGAACTCGGTTGCCACGGTGTGCTGCGAGCCGATCAGGATGTAGCGCTTCGAGCGGCTCTTGCCGACGCCGCAACTGAAGGTGTCGTCGCGCTCCTCGTAGACCAGCTCGTCGGCGGAGACGTCGCGGCCCAGCGTGTGCCGCAACACCTGGAACGGCCGCAGCGTGACCGGATCCTGGCGGGTGTAGAAGAGCGTCCGGTTGTCGTTGGCCCAGACCGCTTCGCACACGACGTCCGGAATGACGTCGGGCAGGTGGGCGCCCGTCGCGAGGTCCCGGAAACGGATCGTGTACCGCCGGCGGCCGACGGAGTCGACCGCGTACGCCAGCAGGCGCTCGTTCGGACTGACCGCCAGCATCGCCGCATCGCAGAAGTCGTGCCCCTCGGCCAGAAGGTTCACGTCCAGGACGACCTGCTCGGCGTCCGCTTCCAGCGGCGACCGGCAGTAGATGCGGTACTGCCGGCCTTCCTCGTAGCGCCAGTAGTAGCGATGCGCGCCGTCCCGATAGGGTGCCGACACGTCGGTCTGCTTGATGCGCCCCTTGATCTCCTCGAACAACCGGCCGCGGAGCTCGCGCACATGCCGCAGCCGGTCCTCGAGATACGCGTTCTCGGCTTCGAGATAGGTACGGACGCCCGGGTCGTCGCGGTCCCGCAGCCAGTAGTACTCGTCGATGCGCACGTCCCCGTGGCGCTCGAGGCGGTGCGGGCGCCGGGCCGCGATCGGCGGCTTCATGCGCAGCGCCTGTCCTTGCATATCTGCGCTCTTGCCGCTAGCGCGCCGCGCCGGTCCGTCTTGCAGGATGAAGGGGAAACGCCCGGTTCCAGGAATCCAGATTGAAGACGTTGCACTTGTCGACAATCGGCCGAGGCCAAGGCTGATCGTTGGGTCCGCGCCGGGGCAGATTCCGCGCCAGGGAGTCCGTTCTGGTCAACAACTGCGCTGCATCCAATGTGTCGAGACCGATCAGCACGCGATACTCTACCGGTTTCCGAACGTGCCGCATTGCCCATTCGTACAGAAAGGAGTCCCGGTACTTGTACGTCAGTTCGTTGTCCAGCCGACCACTGCGCATCTTTGCGACGAAGTCGCTTCGGCTCTGGAGAGTCGCCCGCGGGTGTTGTGGATCCTTCACCTCGATGAAAAGATGCCGATCTTCAAGCTCGACCACGAAGTCCACTGCCCTCATGCAATGGCTCAAACCATGATCGTCGCCGTCAAATCTCCGCCCATTCGTGGCATCGGTTACGTCGATCTCCAGGTCATCCTCCACGAACGTCATGTCACTTCGCCTGACAGACTTCGCTCGATCTCCCGGTCATAGAGATCCGCGAACGTGTCCGCTATCGCGTTGGGTTCGATGTCCTGGTAGCTCCGCGTTGTCTTGCAGGCAACTTCACCTGTCTCCTGTTCCCGGAAGAGCGCATGGTAGGCAACTTCGTCGGCGTCTCCAGTACGTAGATCGAGCTCCTTGAGAATGACATAGTCGTGGGTTGCCAGGAAGACCTGCACGTCGGCGCGCTGCAGCTCCAGGAGTACGTCCATCACAACCCCGAACAACTTCGGGTTCAGATTGGTCTCCGGCTCGTCCCAGAACAGGACGGAGCCGGACTGCAGCGTGCCGTTCCGGATCAACAGCCACAGCAGCGCCAGCTTGCGCACCCCTTCTGCAAGGAGGGAGAATTCGAGAGTCCCTTGCTCGTTCTGCAGGAAGAACTCCTCGTTGTTGATGGACACCTCGCCACCGACAGCCTGCTGCAGCTTGGCCAGGATTTCCTTGCGCCGACCCTCCATTGGTTCACGCAGCGCAGGCAGGTATGCTCTATCCAGGATGTCCTTGCAGACCTCCTCGAAATGTATTTCACGCTTCGAGTAGAGCGACCGGAAGCCGGGTGCATTGGAAAGCATCTCCTTGACGGGAATGTAGACACTCTCCAACGGCGCACGCGCCCAGTCTCCGACATCAGGGTCGGGTTCGTCGGTCGTGAAAGTCGATGGACGGAGCGACACTGGTGGTGGATGCTTCTCGAACGACGACTCCAGCCTCAAGGCACCACGCGCTACCCTTATCCGCGCTGTGCCGACCCGGCCTGCCTGTTGCCTGACGAGACGTGGCAACCTCCGTCCTGAAGGCATAAAGACCGCAATCAGCTTCTGGAGGAAGTCATCGACATGACTTCGGGATACCTCGCACGCCGCATAGCAGACCTTCATCAGATGGGTCTTGCCTGTACCGTTGGCACCGATCAGGACATTGATGCCGGGGCAGAGGTCCAGATTCAGGCTCGTGAACGCCGTGAAGTACTCGAGCTCCACGCGCGTCAGCGCCATACCGTCTCCGTCCCCGGGGGTCACGGTTGACAAGGATCCAATGCTACGGCGTCTTGACCGGCGGCGCCGGACGCTCGGGCAGGGCCTTCGGGTTCTGCCGCATCATCCGCAGCAGCTCCTCGACCGCCCGCTCGAGCTGCGGGTCGCGGCCGGCGATGACCGCGCGCGGATCGTTTTCCACCTCGATGTCCGGCTCGACGCCGACGTTCTCGACGACCCAGCTCCCGTCGGCGCCGTTGGTGCCGAACTGCGGGACGTTGACGGAGCCCCCGTCGAGCAGCGGGCCGTGGCTGGTGATGCCGATGACGCCGCCCCACGAGCGCTTGCCGATCAGCGGCCCGAGGCCGGCCTCGCGGAAGCGGTACGGGAAGATGTCGCCGTCGGAGGCCGAGTCCTCGTCGAGGAGGCAGACGAGGTGCCCGTGGAACGCGACGGCCGGATAGGTGTCCGGCGTGTCGTAGGTCCGCGCGAAGCCCGTGCCCAGCACGCGGCGTCCGAGGCGCTCGATCAGCATCTGGGACACGTTCCCCCCGCCGTTGCCGCGCACGTCGATCACGAGACCTTCCTTGCGGATCTGCCCGTAGAACCACTTGATGAATTCCTGGATTCCCGCCGCGCCCATGTCGGGCACGTGGAGATAGCCGACGCGGCCGTCGGTCATCTCCGACACCCTCCGGCGGTTGGCCTCGACCTCGGCCAGGTAGCGCAGGCTGCGCTCCTCCGTGACGGGGGTGAACGTCGCCTCGCGCGCGCCGTCGAACGCCGGCGCGGCGTTGAGCGTCAGCCGCACCGGCCGGTCCGCCCGGTGGCGGAGCACGCGGTACGGGTTGTCGGACCCGCGCAACTCCTCGCCGTCGATGGCGAGCACGTAGTCGCCCACGCGGGCGTCGACGCCGATCTCGGTGAGCGGCGCCCGGTAGCGCGGCTCCTCGTTCTGGCCGGCGAAGATCTCGCCGATGCGGTAGCGGTCGGCGGCCGCGTCGAGCTCGAAGACGGCGCCCGGCAGGGCGACCTGCGGGCGGTCCGGTGTCTCCCAGTCGCCGCCCGCGATGTAGGCGTGGCTGACGCTGAGCTCCGCCACCATCTCGCCGATGACGTAGTTGAGGTCCGAGCGGTGGCCGACGTGCGCCAGCAGCGGCCGATACCGGTCGCGCAGCGCCTCCCAGTCGTAGCCGTGCATGTTCTCCACGTAGAAGAAGTCGCGGAACCGCCGCCACACCTCGTCGAAGATCTGCGTCCATTCCTCGGCCGGCACGCGGTCGACCATCAATCCGCGGGTCGACACCGCCGCGGCGTCGCCGCCGCCCGCCGGATAGACGTTCCACGCGCCGCCCTCGCGCACCAGCACCTTCTCGCCGTCGCGCGAGACGGCGTAGCCGCGGATGCGGTCGGCGATGGTCTGCGTCTCGCGGTCGTCGAACGTGAAGCGCTGCAGCGCCGGCGGCACGTCGCCGCCCCGGCCGTAGTACTGGGCGCCGCCGCGGATGACGAAGACGCCGTCGTCGGCGCCGCTGAGACCGACGTAGTTGTCGAACGTCACCGGCAGCCGCACGACGCGGCCGGCGAGCCCGTCGAAGTCGATGGCGATCGGCCCTTCCTCGTCTCCGCCGCCGTCCTCATCGTCCTCCGCTTCGTCGTCGCCGCCCTCGGAGGCCGCGTTCGACTCCTCATCGCCGCCGGTCACCTCCACCTCGTCGCTCTCCGGCGGCAGCGGGTGCTCGACGTCCCGCCGCAGCGCCAGCGCGTAGATGCCGGTCTCGCGATCGACCAGGTAGTTCCACTCGAACGAGCCGAGCTGCGGCGCGAACTGCCGGTCGGAGAGGTAGTAGAGATAGTCGCCGTCCGGATCCCAGGCGGGGTTCCATTCGTGGAAGAACTCGCCCGTGATCCGCTGCAGCTCGCGGTCGGCGAGGCTCCAGACGTAGATCGAATGGAACCCGGTGGGATCGCTCATCGAGAACGCCAGGTAGCCGCCGCGGGGCGACCAGACGTAGTCGCGCAGCGGACCGCGCGCCTCGTCGGCGACGTCGATGACCGCCCGCGTCTCGATGTCCAGCACGTACAGCTTGCCGTCCTTGTCGCCAAAGGCCAGATGCGTCCCCGTCGGCGACCACTCCGGCGCGTAGCGCATCGCCTGTCCGCCGGTCGTGAGCTGCTCCGGCTCGCCGGAGCCGTCCTGCGCGACGAGGTAGATCTCGTCCTCGCCGGTTGCGTCCGAGACGTACGCGATGCGGCGGCCGTCGGGCGACCAGCGCGCCCACTTGTCGTGCGCGGCGGAGCTGCGTGTCAGGTTGCGCGTCGGGCCGTTCTCGATCGGGGCCGTGAAGACGTCGCCGCGCGCCACGAAGAGCGCCCGCTCCCCCTTCGGACTGAGCTCCGCGTCCTCGATCAGGTCCGCCGCCGCGACCCGCGACGGCCGCATGGCCAGTCCGTCGTCCGGCACCGTGATCGTCACCGCGCGCGACGTTCCCTCCTCGATCGAGTAGATCTGCAGCTCGCCGTTCAGCTCGTAGACGATGCGGCCGACGCCGTCGTCGCCCGGCCAGCGGACGTCCCAGGTGTCGCTGCGGGTGAGCTGCGTCGTTGCGCCCGAGTCGAGGTCGTAGGCATAGAGGTTGAGCGTGCCGTCGCGGTCCGAGGTGAAGTAGATGGCGTTGCCGATCCACATCGGGTCCCGGTCGGCGCGCCGGTGCTCGGTCACGCGCTCGACCGCGTGGGTCTCCCGGTCGAAGATGTAGAGCTCCTGCGCCCAGCCGCCCTCGTACCGCTTCCACGTCCGGAAGTCACGGAACAACGGCGAGTAGACGACGCGCGTCCCGTCGGGCGACAGGTCCCCCGCCCCCGACTCGGGCATCGGCAGCGGCACGGGCAGGCCACCGTCGGCCGACGCCAGAAACAGCCGGCTGTCCGACAGGTCGGTGCTGTAGCGCAGCGACCGGAACAGGACCGCCTGCCCGTCCGGCGACCAGTCGTAGACCTGGTTGTCGTAGCCCCAGCGCGGCGCGAGCGGGCCGCGGGCCGGATAGTACGTGAGCTGCCGCGGCACGCCCCCCGCGGCCGGAATGACGTAGACCTGCTCGTCGCCGTCGTACTGGCCCGTGAACGCGATGCGGGAGCCGTCGGGCGAGAACCGCGGGAACAGCTCCAGCCCGGGATGGGCCGTCAGCCGCGTGGCCAGCCCGCCGGCGGTAGAGGCCAGCCACAGATCGCCGGCATGGCTGAAGACCACCCGCTCGCCGTGAATGTCGGGGAAGCGCAGCAGCTTCGTCTGGGCCGCGGCCGGCGCCGCCGAGCCCAGCGCAACCGCGCACGCCGCCAGAACGATGAAAGTGCGTCGCAACATCATGGCCTCCTCGGATCGCGAACCGACCGCGTGGGACTACTTGCGAAGCGTGCGCTCGACGTAGGCGCGGACGGCGTCCTGGACGGGAGGCGATAGCCACGCCGCCAGGACCTCCTCGTCGATCGACCGCATGTAGCGCGCGACGCGGTCGCGGCCCGGCTGGCGGATGGCGCGCTTGGTGAGCGCGAACGCGGCGGGCGGCAGCGAACCGAGGTGCGCGGCAACCTCCACGGCGCGGTCGATCAGCGCGTCCGGCTCGGCGAGCTCGTCGACGAAGCCGTTCGCGAGCGCGTCGTCCGGCGCGCAGGTGAGCCCGCGATAGACCACCGCCTGCAGCCGGTGCGGCGCGAGCACCAGACGCAGGATCTCCATCGCGACAGTCGGGAACGGTACCCCGACGGACAGCTCGGGCGTGCCGATCCTGCCCGTGCCCGCGGCCATCACGCGGTAGTCGCAGGCGCAGGCCAGCAGGCAGCCGCCCGCGATGGCATGGCCGTTGACCGCCGCCACGAGCGGCTTCGGGAAGATGAAGGTCTTGAAGAGGGCCTCGCCCAGCAGCGGCAGCAAGGCCTCTACGTACTCGCGCCCGCCGTCCAGCAGCCGGCGCAGATCCACGCCGGCGGAAAACACCTTGCCGGTGCCGGTCAGGACCGCAGCCCGGCTGTCCGCCTGCTCGAGCCGGCCCAGCGCGGCAATCCACGCGCCCAACAGCTCGGTGTCGAGGGCGTTGACCTTGCCGTGGGCGAGCTGCGCGAGCGCCACGTGGTCACGGGATTCGGTCGTGATCATGCGGGCACCCCCCGCGGACTGCACAACCTGTCACGGCGGCGCGGGCAGCCGGGCTCACGACCGCGACCGCGCCGGGCTACTGTCCTCCGCCGGTCACCTCGATGCTGATCGTCGTGCAGAGGCCTTCCTGCGTCCGATGCTCGTCGTCGCCGATCTGCACCGTCAGCGAGTACGTCCGTGCCGGCGCGTTCTCGAGCGTCGTCGTGTTGGAGCCGTCGCCGAAGTGCTGCCAGCCCTGGCCCTCGGGAATGATCTCGCCCACCGGCAGGCAGCCGGTGTCGTACCCCAGGTGGTAGTGCCCCATCCCCGCGCGCGGCGTGTCGGTCTCCGCATCGAACCCCTCCGGAATGGCGGAGATCGGATAGTTCTCGGCACCGAACTCGATGTCGATCACGTTCCCCGAATGCTGCGAACCGTCCGCCGGCGTCACGAAGAAGACGCGCGGCGCCTCCTGGGCCGCGGCGACGTTCCCGCTCGACGCCGCAGTGCCCCCGTGGGCACCCAAGCCCACGACCAGCACCAGACCAGCCAATCCGCTCACGCCCATGTCGCATCTGCCACGGTGCATCCTCTTCGCCCCTCCCACGATCCGGACGACTCGCCCAGCGGATCACGAGTCGCAATCAATCACCCGGGCCGGCGCCCGGCCGGCGTCTCGCACCCGAGGCGGCTTATCAGGCGCGGCCGCAATCTCCCGAAGACGACGCGCCGCCGACCATCCTACACCAGAGTCGCTGCGGCCGGCTCCCCGCAAGTGGACGCCGCGGGCGCGGGGCGCAGCCCCGTCTGATGGAAGCTCTGTCGGCGCAACCCGCGGTGTCTATTCCGCGCGAAGCGCGGCGAGCAGCGGCGCGCGGACCACCGCGACCGTGGCCGCCAGCGACGCCGTCAGGCCCGTCGCGATCACGACGGCCAGCAACGTGCCGAGCGACAGCACGGGCAGCCCGGCGCCGCGTTCGATCCACGCCGGCGCAATGGCAACCAGGGCGGACACCGTGCCGGCGAGGACGCCCGCGAGCAGCAGGAACGCGTTCTCGGCCAGCACCATGAGCGACACGTGGCCGCCGCTGTAGCCGACGGCGCGCAGCAACGCCAGCTCGCGGTGCCGCTCCAGCACGTTCCTGAGCAGCACGGCGCCCAGCCCGAACGTGCCGAGCATGAGCCCCAGGCCGCCCAGCGTCTGGAACGTCGCCAGGTAGGTGTTCTCCACCCGGTGGAACGCAGCCAGGCGCTCACCGGCCGAGACGACATCGAAGCCGTAATCCGCGAGCCGGTCCTCGAGCGCCGCGGACACCTCCGCCGCCCGCTCCGGCAGCGCATCGATCAGGAAGAAGCGGTACCCGTCGTAGTCCCGGAACACGCGCTCGAAATGCCGTTCGCCGATCAGCAGCTCGCGCTGGAAGATGCTGTCGGACAGGGCCGCCACGATACGCAGGCGCAGGGGGCGGTCGGTGTCGCGGTTGATCACGAAGTCGTCGCCAATCGACAGGTGCAGGGCGTAGGCGAGCGACGTCGCATCGGCAATCGCCGGGATTGCCCCGTCGTCGAACTCCCTGTCGAGCAGCAGCCAGGGATTCTCGACCTCGGCCTCGGACTCCGCGAGGCTGGCGCCGAACGCGAACCGGCCTTCGGCCACGAAGTCGCCGCTGGGCGCGAGGATGCGCGGGTCCTTCGCCTGGTACAGATTGAGGCAGCTCGCGTCCTCGCCGGGCCGCACCCGGAACCGCCGCAGCGTGACGCCCTCGAGCGGGCCGTCCGGGTCGTACAGATCGGCGATGTTCAGCGCGTCGCGCCCGCCGGGGCTGGACGTGTCGTTGGCGATGGGCAACAGCGTGTCGGCGAGCAGCGTGAACCCGCCGGTTCCCGAGCGCGGGTCGAGATCCGCGGCGGTGCCCTCCCGGCGGAACGCATCCACGGCAACGATGATGAAGGCGGCCGACGCAATCAACGCGATGCAGAGGACGCTGCGCCCGGGGCGGTAGGTGGTGTTGCGAAACCCGAGCTGGGAGACCGACCACTGCCCGCCGGCGTGGCTCGCGGGCCGGCCGTAGAGCCAGGCCGCCGCCAGCGCCAGCATCGCGCACAGCAGCAGCATGCCGCCGGCGAAGAAGCCCACCGTGGCGCTCAGGAGCTCCACGGCCGCGGCCGCCACGAGCGCCGTGCCGGCCGCGGCCAGGGCCAGCGCCCCGTACAGCGCGGTGGTGGCGCGCCGCGTCCCCGGCGCCCCGGCGGCGGCCACGGCCTGCGTCACCTCCGCGAGCGCACCCGAGAGCAGGCTCCGGGGGGAGGCGGGCTCGAGGGAGCGCAGCGTCCACGCGATCGTCCCGAACGCCGCCAGCACGCCGCCGGCCGCGCCGCCGCCCAGCGCGGAGAACGACACGTGCAGGGTCAGACGGGTCGTTCCGACCGCGTCGACCCACCACGTGCGCAGCCCGAACATGACCAGCTCGCCGTACGCGATGGCTCCCGCCGCGCCGACCAGGCAGCCGGCGACGGAGAGCACGAGCGCCTCGGACCAGAACAGCCGGCGGACCGCCGCGGCCGGGAATCCTGCCGCCTTCAACAGACCGACCTCCCGCAGCCGGTGCTCGATCCCGAGCCGGAAGAACAGGCTCGCCAGGAGCAGCGCGGACACGACCAGGAAGAAGCTGAAGTAGAGGAAGTAGAGCCCGAAGTCCGTCACGCCGGCCGACGCCTCCAGCGCCAGCTCGCGGGCCGGGTAGACCACGAGGCCCAGCGCGAGGGGATCGAGCCGCGAGCGCAGCGCGCCCGCGAACGCGCCGGCATCGGGTGCCGTCTCCCCCGCCCCGGACTGGATCCGCACCGACGTGAGCTGGCCCCAGCGGGTTGCCCACAGCCGCTGTCCCACCTCGAGCGGGATGAACGCCTTCGGCGTCGTCCGATGCTCGTCCCAGTAGTCCTCGTCCTTGGGACGAATCAGCCCCAGGTCGATCTCGAACGGCGGGTCCCACTCCGTGACGTCGTTGGCCTCCGTGATCCCGGGATAGTCGGGGGCCAGCCGGCGATCGTCCGCGGGCCCTTCGAGCGGCACCACTGCGGCGACCTGCAGCGTGGTCTCGCGCGTGGTCAGCCGGCCCTCGTCCTCCCAGACGTAGTACTCGACCTCGAGCGTCTCGCCGGGCTCGGCCCCGAGGTCCTCGGCCGCCCAGCTGTTCAGCACGATCGGCGCCTCGGCGCCCATCGCGGGCAACGTGGCAGCGGCGGTCACGGCACGCAGGTCGAACGCGGTAATCAGGGAGTACGGCGTCACGCGATCGCGCAGCCGAATCTGGTTGGCCAGGTAGGTCAGGATGGGCTGCTCGCGCAGCCCGAGGCCGGCGGCGGTCTCCGTGACGGCCGCCGCGGTGTCGTCGTTGATCAAACCGGCCGCGGACTCGACCGCGACGCCGCGTCCGGCCTCGAGCGGCACGACCCGCAGCCCGAGATCTTCCAATGCGGTGGCATCGCGCACGGCTGCCTCTGCGGCTGCGAGCCGCTGATCGGCAGCGGCCGGACCGTCCGCCGCGCGCAGCAGAATCGTGTTGACGCGCCCCGCCTGCTCGAGCTCGCGCTGCAGGCGCGTGAGCGAGACGAACACCGAGCGCGCCCGCCCCTGCTGCGGGCGGAACGAGAACTCGCCGAGCGCGTCCGGCGGCAGCACCTGCGCAATCCGTAGGCGCAGCGTCCGGCCGACATCACTGCGCCGGCCGTGCAGCGAGCTGATCGGCACATCCGACGGTTTCTCCACCCGCACGAGGAGCGCCTGATCGATCTCGGCGGCCAGCTCGTTCGCCAGCCCCTCGCTGACGAGCACCTGGTTGCGCTCGGGCGTCTCGATCCCGCCGGCCCGCCCGTGAAACGCCCAGAACCGGTCGTCGACCCCGTACACCTGGATGGACGAGGCCCGCCGACCGCTGTCCTGATGGGTCACGAAGCCCTCGACCGCGATGATTGGCACCGCCCCGGCGAACGCGCCCTGCATCCCGTCCCGCGCGAGCAGCTCGGCCGCCAGCGCCTCGCGCACGAAGCCGGCGCTCGTCACGACCTGGTCGACGGCGCCGAGCCGCTCGAGCGCCAGCCCCCGCAGGCTGGCCCGCACCGACGAGCCGACCAGCAGGGCGCCGGCGAGCACCGCCACCGCGACCGCCACGCCGGCGACGACCGCGAGGTTGGTCTTCCAGAAGTGGACGATGTTGTGGCGAACCAGGGTGAGGAGGGTCATTTTCATTAGACGGGGCTGCGCCCCGAACCCCCGGCGTTCGCTTGCGGGGGCCCCTTCGCCCCGCGCCGCTGCCGCCGAGGCGCGCCGTGCGCGCCTTGTACGCCAATCGTGGGCGGCGGCGCTTGCCGCTCGACCAATCCTACAGGAGTCCGCACCGTTCTACGGCGCGGAGTCCTGACCGGACGCAATCCGCTCCAGCCGCTGGTTGTTCAACCGGAACCGGATGGCGCACCGCTCCGCCAGCCGGTCGTTGTGACTGACGATCACCAGGATCGTCTGCTGGCGCTGGTGCAGGGTAAAGAGCAGCGACGCGACCGTGTCGGCCGAATCCTGGTCGAGGTTGCCGGTCGGCTCGTCGCACAGCAGCAGGGGCGGCTGCCGAATCAGCGCCCGCGCGAGCGCAACCCGCTGGCGCTCACCGCCCGACAGCTCGGCGGGCCGATGGTCGACGCGCTCGCGCAGCCCCACCTCGTCGATCAGATCGAGGGCCCGCGCGGGCGCCTCGGCGTCCGGGTCGCCGACGAGCGTGGGCACCAGCACGTTCTCGAGCACCGTGCACTGCGGCAGCAGCAGGTGGTCCTGAAAGACGAACCCGACGCGGGTGTTGCGAAACACCGCCAGCGCCCGCTCGTCCAGCGTGAACGGGTCGCGGCCGTCCAGCGCCACGCTGCCGGCCGTCGGCGGCTCGAGGGCGCCCAGCACGTACAGCAGCGTGCTCTTGCCGCTGCCGGACGGGCCCATGATCGACGCCGAGTCGCCCCGCCCCAGCGAAAAGCTGAGGTCGGACAGAATCGGCAGCACCCCCTGGGCCGTGGGGTACTGCTTGCTAAGGTTCTTGACTTCCAGCAAGGATCACACGCCCCGCAGGCCCGCTGAAGGGATGGCTACGACGCCATCTGGAAGGCGCGCGGCCGGAAGAGGAAGTCGACGATGTTGCCCTCGTGCGGTTGCAGCCAGTTGAGCCTGATCGTGGGAATCGGCCCGATGTTCAGCCGGTCCACGTTCCGCGCGTCGAGCAGCGCACGCTGGAACGCCGCGTCCGAGGTGATCGCCGTCGCCACCAGCGTCGGTCCGATGGATGCCAGCATCTGAGCCTGCGGACACTCGACGACGGTGACGAACGGGAACATGTACTCCTTCTTCACCGCGGCCGGGGCCGGCGACTCGCAGTGCACGACCGTGGGCCGCAGGTAGTCGCAGCGCTCCCGCGCTTCGTGCCGGCTGCCGTCGTTGAACCTGGCGGTCACCTCGGTGACGCCCGCCTCCGCCATGGCGTTGTCGATGTCGGACGATATCGCGACCGCCTGCCCGGGCACCGTGAAGGCGGCCAGCGCGGCGTTCGGATCCCCCGGCGGCAGCGGCGCGATCGGCCCGATCCGCTCGGCGATCGCCTCGGCAATCTCCCGGCTGTGCCGCGACGCCCAGATGCCCGAGCAGTTGATGCAGCCCCGCCCGCTGTTGATGAGCACGCTGTCGACCATCAGGTCGAGATGCTGCTCCCAGTTGTCGACCTCGTCGTCGCCGAGCAGGATCTTGCTGAAGCCGGGTCCGTGCACCTGTACGCCCGGGTTGCCGGCATACTGCTCCACCGTGGCCGTGCCGCCGAAGATCAGGCTGCGCGGCGTGTTGTTGAGAACCGCGGCACCGACCTCGCCGAGGCCCGGGTAGAGCGACACCGCCTCGCGCGGAATGCCCGCCTCGAAGAACGCCTGGGTCATCCGCCACGGCGTCCACGGCTCCTGGGGCCCCGGCTTGAGCACCAGTCCGATCTGCAGCGGCACGATGGGCAGCCACAGGCTGTGGACGCCGGGCGAGTTCGACGGCAGCACCATGCCGAGCACCGGGGTCGTGGCCTGGTAGCTCCGCATCACGCCGCCTTCCTCGCCGTAGCCGCGGGTCAGGATGCCGGGATCGAGCCCGCGCGTCAGCGACAGCAGGATCTCGTCGATGTGGCCCAGCACGTACCGCAGCTTCTCCATGTTCATGCGGCACATGTGCTCCGGCAGCCCGGTGGTGGCGGACTGCTGGCGCACGAACTCGTCGGGCGACTGGCTCCCGTCGCCCAACGGCAGCTCCGCCGTCGAGAAGAGCTCGGCCGCCTTCTTGACCATGCCGACGAGATCGCCGGCCGGCACCTCCCGCAGCACGTCGCGCGCGCGCGACGCCTTGCGCATGTCACGCGCGATGAGACCGGGATTCGCCTGGCTCACCTCGGCCACCGGCTCGCCGGTGGCGAAATGGACGACCTTGTCGACCTCGAGGCTCTTGTACGGGCTGCCCCACCGCAGAATAGGAAAATGGATCACGTCGACGCCTTCCTCGCTCGCCCGGCAATCGTCGCCTCCGGCTCCGGTTGCCGCCCAACCAACCCTCGCCAGGAGTCTACGCCGTTCTACGGCGCAGACTCCTAGATGCCTTCCTCCACCTGAATCGTGACGCGCGCGCAGAGGCCCTCGTCCACCTGCGCGCGATGCTCGTCGTCACCGAGCTGCAGGACGAAGCTGTGCTGGCCCGGCTCGAGCATCATGTCGATGGTGGCCGACGCGTCGCCGAAATGCACCCACGTGGGATCGTCCCTGGGAATCACCACGCCCTCCGGCACGCAGTCGGTGTCGAGGCCGAGATGATGATGCCCCATGCCGCCCCGCGGCTCCTCCACCACGTCGGGCACCGGCGACAGCTCGTAGTTCTCGATGGCGAACTCGAACGTCACCGGGGTGCTGGCCGAATAGGTCCCGCCCTCTTCGGGCGAGACGAAGAAGACGCGCGGGTTCATGCTCGCGGGCTCGGACTCCATCGCGGGCTCGGACTCCATCGCCGGCTCGGGCTCCGGTTCCGGATCGGCCACGCACGCGGCCAGTGCCAGGATGAGCGGCACCACAGTCAGGCAACCGCGCCTCATGATCACCGTTCTGACATCACGCATTGCGTTCCTCTCCCTCAGTAGACGCCGACCGTCGTGCTCGCCGCGATCCCGCTGAACGGGCGCACGCCGCTCACCCCGTCCCACGGATACAGCTCGCAGGGCGGCTCGCGCTCGCCCTCGTCACGCTCCAGGAAGCGCGGGACGAAGAACTCCTTGGTCAAGGTCGTCAGCATCACGCGGCCGGTGTCCCCGTAGTCGACGACGCGATCGGCATCGTCGGCATCGACGACCTGCAGCACGGCGCGCGGCTGCGGCGCATAGTAGGTGATCTTGTACCCCTCGGCCGGCCCGCTGGGCGGGCTGGCCGCCAGCCCCATCAGCGTGTTGCCGTAGGTCGGCGTCATGTAGACCCCGTCGAGCAGCTCCTCGTTGGCGAACCGGTTCCACTGCGGGGTGAACTCGGTGCCGCCGGCGAAGATGCCGGTGATGCCCGTGTCCTTGATGCTCGAGCCGTCCGCCTCCAGCCGGTTCGCCAGCGCCTCGATCAACTTGGGCGTCGAGAACAGGCACTTGATCTCGTGGCCGGCCGACAGAACGGTGATGGCCTGATCGATGACGTGCTCCTGATAGGCCTTCAGGTGGTCCAGCCACCCTTTCTTGATCAGCTTGATCACCCAGCGCGGATCGAGGTCGACGCAGAAGCAGATCCCGCCGCGGTACTGGGCCAGGTGCTCCACCGCGAGGCGCAGCCGCCGCGGGCCGCTGGGCCCCAGCATCAGCCAGTTCGAGCCCCGGGGAAAGCACTCGTCGGGCAACGTCGCCGAGAACAGCTCGTAGTCGGTGCGGAAGTCGTCGATGGCGACACGGCTCTTCGGCACGCCGGTCGTGCCGCCGGTCTCGAAAACGTAGATTGGCCTGTCGGCGTACGCGCGGGGCACCCAACGGCGTACCGGCCCGCCACGGAGCTGCTCGTCCTCGAAATGGCCGAACTTGACGAGGTCGTCGAATCCGCGCACCTCGGTCCGGGGATCCCAGCCGGCGTGGCTGGCCCAGTCGAGCCAGAAGGGGCACCCGGTCGCGGGATCGAAATGCCAGTCGACAACCTCGCGAACCCTGGCGTCGAGCGCCTCCCGCTCGGCCTCCAAACGTGCTTCGGTGCCGGCTGCTTGCACGCTCATCAGCCACGGATCTTACACTAAAGTCAGGTCTGGCCGCCTTGCGCCGAGCGGCCCTATACAGGGGAGTGAACAGATGCCCGGACGTCTGGAACAGGTATGGCGGAAGCGTTTTCGCCGCGGGCCGATGGACCCCGTCGCCAAGGCGTCGCTGCAGCCGCGCCGCGGCCTCGGCGACAGCGCCGACGCGGGCGGCAAGCGTCAGGTCACCATCCTGTCCGCGGAACGCTGGCGGCGTATATCGGATGAGCTCGGCGTCGTGCTCGACCCCCGGCTGCGGCGGGCGAACCTGCTCGTCTCCGGGGTCGATCTGGAACGCAGCACGCACCGCGTGCTGCGCATCGGCCCATGCCGCCTCCGCATCGTGGGAGAGACCCGCCCGTGCGAGCGGATGGACGAAGCGCACCCCGGGCTGCTCGCGGCGCTCGATCCGCCGTGGGCCGGCGGCGCCTTCGGCGAGGTGCTCGACGGCGGCGACATCGCCGTGGGCGACGCGGTGCAGTGGGAGGACGAGGAGCGCCCGGCGGCCGACCCCGGCTGAGCTGCTCAGAGCAGCGTGTCGGCCTTCGCGGCGAAGACGAAGTCGCTCTCCGTCAGGCCGTCGATCTTGTGCGTCCAGATCGTGACCGTCACCCGGCCCCAGGCCAGGAAGATGTCGGGGTGATGGTCCTGTGTTTCGGCCATCTCGCCGACCCGCGCCGTAAAGTCGAGCGCCTGGCGGAAATCGTCGAACCGGTACGTGCGCTCGAGATGGTGCCCTTCGACCACCTGCCAGTCGCGCCCGAGCCGGGCGTGCAACGCCTCGAGATCGTCGCCCGCGAGCGGCGGCACGCCGCCCCGACACGGAATGCACTGCTTCGCGGCCAGCTCACTCATTTGTTCGCTCCTCATCGACCGCCGACGGGATCAGCATAGCGATTCCCACGAGCGCCCGCCACCGCCCGGCCGCGCCCGCCGTGCGCCGAGCCGTGACTTATACTGCTGGATTCGACACCCGACTAGCCGAGGAGAACCGTGATGGCCGAACCGATGCCGCAGACGTATCAGAACCATACCCGCTGGGTGCCCGCGTACCACTTCGTCGGCATGCCGATCTTCGTGCTGAACTTCGTCTGGGCGGCCTATCGGCTGGTCACGGGCTTCGCGGTCGACACCGTCATCAGCCTGCTGCTTGCCGTCGCGCTGGTCCTCGGCTTCTTCTTTGCCCGCGTGTTCGCGCTGGCGGCCCAGGACCGGGTCATCCGCCTGGAGGAGCGCCTGCGCATGCAGACGCTGCTGCCCGCCGACCTCAAGCCGCGGATCGACGAGTTTACGACCAGCCAGCTCATCGCCCTGCGCTTCGCCAGCGACGCCGAGCTGCCTGCCTTGGCGCGCAAGGTCCTGGACGAGAAGATCGCCGAGCGGAAGCCGATCAAGGAGGCGATCGAGGTCTGGCGGCCCGACTATCAACGGGTCTGACCGCGACCGGTGTAGGCGTCGACGACGCGGGCCGCCCTCCGGAGCCCGTCCGCGGCCTGCAGCACCTTGGCGCGCAGGCGCGGCGCGAGATCCGGGCGGTCGGCAAGATACTCGTCGACGATTTCGGCGGCGCTGGCCGACTGGTGCCCCCCCAGCGTGGCGTGCAGCCAGCGCTCCGGAAAGAAGATGTCGCCCGTACGCTGGATCTCCTCGAGCAGATCGAGGCTCGGTCGGATGTAGCGCTCCGACTCGCGGGCGCGCAGCGGGTGGTGCAGGAAGCCGAGCGCCGTCAGCACCCACGGCTCGCGCGCCCGGTTGGGCGGCTCGCCGAGGCTGGCGAAGAAGGCGTCGCGCTCGGTGCGGTCGGCCGCCAGCGCCGGCCGGACGAACGCGAACGCGGCACGCCGGTCGGGATTGTCGATGCGGTCGTGCTGCGCGGCGAGGATCTCCGCGCTGCGCGGCACGCCCCGCACCGCGAGCGCCTGGGCCAACGCCGTCAGGTCCCGCGCCGAGAGCGGCACGCCGGGCACCTCCTCTGCCTGGCTCCAGATGCGCTCCAGGCGGGCCAGTGCGTCCGGCGACGACGCGAGGTCGCGGTAGGCCCGGAAGTACGCTGCCGCGAGGCTCCGGCGGCCGGCCGCGGCGGCGATCCGACCCCACAGCAGCGCCTCCAGGTCCGGCGCCAGCGCCGCGCGGCGGTGCGGGAGCAGGTGGCGCCAGTACGTGGAGGTGAGGTAGCCGAGGATGCGCGAGACGTTCTGCTCGTCCGGCTCCGCCGGCAGCGCGCGCCGCGCCAGGTCCACCAGCGCCTCGGGATCGACCTCGCCCTCCAGGAGCGACTCCCAGAGCGAGACCCAGGCGACGGCCCGGGTCAGGGCGTCGTCGATGTCCGGCAGCGCCGCCAGCAGGTAGTCGCGCGTCCGCGCGTCGAGAACCAGCGATCCGTAGCCCACGCCGCCGCCGTTGGCGAGGACGTAGTCCGGCCGCGGCCGGCCGGCGGCCGCGGGCACGTCCGCCACCGCCGCGCGCAGCTGCGCCGGCACGACCTCGCGCCGGTCGGCGCCATACCCCAGGACGACGTCGAGGCGCTGGTTCCACAGCCGGCCGGCGGCCGCCGGGTCCGACTGACGCAACCGGAGGCTCGCGATCGCGTCGCCGTCCGTCTCCAGCTCCACGTCGATCCGCGGCCGCCCGCTCTCCTCCACCCACACGCTGCTCCAGGCGGCCAGGTCCTCCGGGGTCTGCCGATCCAGCACCGCGATGAGCTCCGCCCAGCTCGCGTTGCCGTAGGCGTGGGCGGCCAGGTACTCGCGCAATCCCGCGCGCAGCGCCGTCTCGCCGATCAGACGCTCCAGGTGGGTGAAGACGATCGGCGCCTTCTGGTAGATGATCGGGCCGTACAGCGTCCCCGCCTCGTTCAGGTTGTCGAGCGGCTGCCGGATCGCGTTCGCACCGGCCGTCCGGTCGACCGCGTACGCCGCCGGGTAGTGCGCGAGGAGGAAGCGCAGGGCGTGGTCGACCTCGGGAAAGGCCGGGTTGACGATTCTGGCCGCCATGAAATTGGCGAACGTCTCCTTCATCCAGACGTCGTCGAACCATTCCATGGTCACGAGGTCGCCGAACCACATGTGCGCCGTCTCGTGGGCGATGAGGCTGGCGCGGCCCAGTTGCGCGTTCTGCGTCGCGCTCTCGTCGAGCAGCAGCGCGTGCTCGTGATAGAAGATGGCGCCGGGATGCTCCATGCCGCCGTACTGAAACGCCGGCACGAGCACGAAATCGAACTTCTCGAACGGGAACGGGATGCTCGTGTACTCCTCGAGCCAGGCCAGCGCCGAGGCGTGGAGATCGAAGATGGCGTCGGCGTTGCGCAGCAGCCGGTCGCGGTCCGTCTCGCGGTGGTACATGGCCATCCGCCGCCCGTCGCGCATCGCCGTCTCCACCTGGAAGTCCCCGGCCGCGAAGGCGAAGAGGTAGCTGCTGATGGGGTCGGTCGCGGCGAAGTCGAACCTTGCCCGGTCGCCCCGGATCTCGTGCGCTGCCAGCGACCCGTTGGCCACCGCGCGCCACCCGGACGGCACATCGAGCCGCAGCCGGAACCTCGCCTTCAGGTTCGGCTGGTCGAACAGCGGCAGGGCGACGCGCGCCCGGTCGGGCACGAACAGCGCGTAGAGAAAGTCGTCCTGGCGGTTGAGCGACCCATCCCCGGCGGTGAAGTCGAGCGCCACCGTCACCGGGCCGGCGGCCACGCCGCCGGCGTCCGGCGCCACGATGACATGCTCGTTCCGCGCCTCGAAGGGCACCGGCTCGCCTCCGAGGCGCACGGCGTGCACGCTGCCGGCCGGCTGGGCGAAGTCGAAGATGACGGGCCCGGGCTCGGCCAGCTCGAAGGATGCCACGACCTGCCCGCCAACGGCCTCCGACCGGGTTGCCGGAATCACGAGGTGGACGTCGTAGCGCAGATCGCTGATGGTCGCCGCGCGCCGCGCGGCGAGCTCGTACGAGACGCCGGTGTCCACGTCGACCACCGCGTTACCCGTGCAGCCGGCCGCCACGGGCAGGAAGAGAGCGCACGCGACCGCCAGCCGACCGGCGGGGGACGGGGCGCGCGCCTGAACGATCTGACGCCAGCGGATCATCGGATACCTCCACGTCCATGGCTC
This sequence comes from Vicinamibacterales bacterium, assembly GCA_965222265.1. Taxonomy (GTDB): domain Bacteria; phylum Acidobacteriota; class Vicinamibacteria; order Vicinamibacterales; family UBA8438; genus JAAXGX01. The sequence goes on along the minus strand of CBDCTP010000002.1, from coordinate 107,978 downwards.
CAGATCCTGGCACGTCGCCCCCGTTTTGGCACGACCGTTCGTCCCGCTCGAGGGTCTGCGTGCGGCCCGGCACACTTCCGGCGTTGACTTCCACCGGCGGTTCGCGTTCAGATCGCTTGCAACGCGTCGGCCGCGACCCGCGGTCGGCGCGAACACGCCTGCGAGGCGACAGGAGGTGCGAGATGAATCGGAAGCTGCGCGATCGGTTGCGGATCGGGCTGTTGCTCGGCGTCTTCGCCACGGTATCCGGCGTCTGGCTCGTGCAAGCCCAGCAGCAGACCACCTTCACCGGAACGTCCTTCCGGATCGAGGCGGAGGGCATCCGCGTGTCGTCGCGCGGCTTCGAGGCCGGCGCCCGCACGCACTGGCATACGCACAGCGAGCAGTTGCTGTTCGTCAGGGAAGGCCGACTGCGTTACCAGGTCGAGGGCCAGGCGGTGGGCGAGGTCGGTCCCAACGAGACGGCCCACCTGCCGCGCGGCGTCCGGCACTGGCACGGCGCGGTGCCCGATGAGCCGTTGACGCACGTCTCGGTGACCTTCCCGAACGAGGCGGGGGAGCATCTGGCCATCCAGTGGCTGGAGCCGGTCACCGACGACGTGTACGGGAGCGGCGGCGGGCAATAGTCCGGCGACCAACCCGATCCTTCAGGGGTCCGCGCCGTTCTACGGCGCCGACTCCTGCTTCCGGATGGCGTAGAGGCTGGACGCCGTCCGCAGCAGCAGCGTCGCCCCGGCAACCGCCGGCGTGGCGAGCGCCAGCTCGCCGATCTCGTTCTTGCCGAGCAGCTCGTACTCCGGACCCGCCGCGATGACGTAGGTGTCCCCATCCTCGCTCAGCGCGAAGATCTTGCCGTTGTACGCCCACGGCGACGAGGTGAACGTCGCGCCCGTCTCGATCCGCACGCGGTCGTAGACGGTGCGCCCCGTGCTCGCTTCGTGGGCGGTGAAGAAGCCGCGGTCGTGCAGCGTGTAGTAGATGCCGCGGTAGAGCAGCGGCGACGGGTTGTAGGACGCGATGGTCGGCTCGTACCAGCGGATGTACTCGTTGGCGCGCTGCCTGGCGCCCAGCGTGATGTCCCCCTCGGCCCCCGCCAGCACGGCGTAGACCGGACGGTGATCGTTGCCCACGTAGCCCGAGCTGACGTAGATGATGCCGTCGCCCGGCAGCGGCGTCGGTATGTTCACGTCCGTCATCCGCCCCGCGAAGCGCCAGAGCAGGTTGCCCGCCGGGTCGTACGAGCGGACCTCGTTCTTCGCCGCCGTGACGATCTCGGTGCGCAGGTCGTTCTCCCAGACGAACGGCGTCGACCACGAGCTCGGCTCGTCCCGGTCCACGCGCCAGTTCTCCGCGCCGGTCGCGGCATCGAACGACGCGAGATACGACGCCTCCTCGTTGTCGTGCATCACGAGCACCTGGCCGCCGAGCAGCGCCGGCGACGCCCCCGGACCCCAGCCCCAATAGTCGGGCAGGGCCTCGATGTCGCGCGACCAGACCAGGTTGCCGTCGAAGTCGTAGGCGAAGAGGCCGAGGTCGCCGAACAGCGCGTACACCCGCTCGCCGTCGGTGACCGGCGTGGCCGACGCGAACGAGTTCTTCGGATGCAGGCTCGACGCCACGGGTCCCGCGTGCGCGGTCCGCTGCCAGAGCTGCTCGCCGCTGCCCAGGTCGAGACACAGGACGATCCAGCGGTGGTTGCCCGGAGGAGCGCCGACGCCGCTGGCCGGTACGTACAGGCCCGGCTGCGGACCCTCGTACTCCTCCTCGGCGACCACCGACGTGAGGAACACCCGCTCGCCCCACACGATCGGGCTCGACCACCCCAGCCCCGGAATCGGCGCCTTCCACGCCACGTTCTCGGTGGCGCTCCACGTCTCCGGCAGCCGCGGGTCGTCGGCCACGACCGCCGTCCCGCCGGGACCGCGGAACTGCGGCCAGTTGTCCGACTCGGCCGCGATCGACCCGCCCGGCCCGGCCAGCAGCGCCAGGAACGGCGTCGCGCAGATCACCAATGCAATCCGTTTCCTCACTGATTCCCCCTCAATCCCGCGATGGTCGCCCAGCGCAACGGGCAAGTGCTGGCAGCCTGTCAAAGATCCCTGGTCGTCGTCGCTCTCTCCCCAACATCCGCGATTACATCGAGCTTCTGTCCGATCTCCGGGTCGATCTCGGCTTCCGGCACGTACTCGGCCAACTCGTGGAAGTTTCTCTTGGCCATCAGGTTCGGGAGGCCGAGCTTGCGAAAGTACGTCTCGAAAAGTGGGGTCAGGAAGTCGTCGCTGACCTTTACGTCGACGCTCCACGGTGGGCCCTTGCCGAGCGTTCCGAGCGCCGATTCGACATCAGCAATGGCTGCCCGCATCGCGTCCAGGCGACGTCCCGCCTCCGCCGGCGTGAAGAGGGGTCCCAGCGAGTCACCTGCTGCCGACGCCGCTGCGTACGCCTCCAGGGTCGCGCGCGAGCAGAGGTAGTTCTCGATCTCCCGACGACTCCAGACCAGGCATTCTACCGGGGCAATGTCCCGGGGCTCGGTCTCGAGGCGATCGAAGAGAGCGACCCCGCGAAGCGTCGGCAGCGCCTCGCGCAGACCGTGGTAGTGACTCTGGACGGCTGATGGCCGGTTCCCGACGTACCTCACGAATGGCCTCGCGAGCACTTGCAGCGCGCGCTCGTGTCCCAATCGCCTAGCGAACGCCAACAGGATCGACAGATCCGTGGCTCCCTCCAGGTAGAGGACCCAGCCGGCCTGCTCGGCCTGATAGTACTGGTCGAAGCCGATCTCCCGCAGCGCCTTCAGAACCTGGCTGCCCCGGTCGTCGATGCGGTGCGGCCGGCCGACGAATGCGACGACCACGTCCCGTCCCGCGGCTTCGTTGAGCAGCACCTCGGAGTGGCTGGCGGCGACGATCTGACTACCGCTCTCGGCCGCCACGTCGGTCAACAGCACGTAGATCTGTCGCTGTCGGAGAATCTCCAGGTGCGCGTCAGGCTCGTCGAGCAGCAGAACAGACCCGGGATTCGCATACATGTAGGCCAACAGGAGCAGCGTCTGTTGCAAGCCTCGCCCGGAGGAAGACAGATCGAGCCGGGCACCCCGTTCGAGGTAGGTCATCACGATCTCGCCGCGCTCCGCCACGTACCTGGGCGGCTCGATCTCCGACCCGAACAAGCTGCGAACATGCTCGACCAATGCCCGCCAGCGTACGGCTGCTTCCCCGTGTATGCGGAAGCAGAGATTGCGCAGCACCTCGGCGGTTCGCCCCTCGCCGATCCGCACATTCAGGGCGCCCTGATCCAGTCGCGTCTCCGTGGCGGCTAACCCCGACATCGGCGGCAGAAAGGCGATCCGCGTGTCGGCCGCTTCGGCTGGAACCGGCATGCGGTCCGGGGCCTTGCCTTCGGCAAGACGGAGCGGCCGGCAGTAGAAGGACTCCTCGTTCGCGTAGTCGAACTCAAGCCCACACGTCCAATGCTTGTCCCTCGTGACACCCTCGACGACGAGATCGATGCGGACGTTGCTCGTGGTCTGGCGACCGTCGATCTTCCGCACGTCCCGCACGTGCATCCGCGCCACAGGAGGTTGGCGTCCGGGATCGGGATCGCCACGAGATCCCGGCGGTTGACCGTCACCCCCGGGCGCTTTTCGGGCGTGCTCTTTCCGGAACGCTTCTCGTTCCAGCGCTTGAGACCGAATGTCCCACAGGGCCAGCGCCTGCATCGCCGAGGTCTTCCCGGAGTTGTTCGGTCCGATGAAGACCACCGGATTGCCGAGCTCGATCTCAACCTCGCCGAAGCGCTTGAAATTGCGGGCGACAAGTCTGGTCAGCATGCTCTCACGAGATCCGTACCGACGCCCGTTCGCGAGAGGTCTGCGTCAACGAAGCGCCAACATGGACCTGGCAGTCCGGCCGTCGACTCAGCCGGCACGAGGCTTGACCTCCCGGTCAATTGTCTCGCGGAGCGTGCGCTCGGCGATGTCGAGATCGTAGCGGGCCTGAAGGTTCACCCAGAATTGCGGCGAGGTTCCGAAGTAGCGTGCGAAGCGCAACGCCGTGTCCGTGCTGACGGCGCGCCGGCCGCGCACGATGTCGTTCAGCCCCGGCCGCGGCACGTTGAGCGCCTTGGCGAGCGCGTACACGCTCAGGTCCATCGGCACGAGGAACTCGTCGCGCAGGAACCGGCCAGGGTGCACGACCGGCAACGGGGGACCTAACCTGGAAAATTCACAACGGACCCCGGCCCCGGTGGAGACACAAGAGCCTCCGTGTGCTAAAACGCTGTTGTCTACAAACGTTTTTGGCACAACGGAGGCTCTTTCGTGACGAACCCGACGATACCACAGACTGTTCGGTTCCCGGATCTGTTCGACAAGCCGCTCGTGGCCACCTTCGACCGCGAGCAGGCGAGTTCGGATGGCGGGGCCGTGTTGCTCAAGGCGGCCGAGCGGGTGTATGGCCTGGTCAAGGCGTTCGCCCGCTGTCTGGTGGATGAACGCGCGCCGGAGAAGATTCGGCACACGCTCGAGGACCTGGTCGGCCAGCGGGTCTTCGGGATTGCCTGCGGCCATCCCGATGGCAACGATGCCGACCATCTCGCCGACGATCCGATCCACAAGCTGCTGCTGGGACGCGACCCGGTGACCGGGGGGCGGCTGGCGTCGCAACCGACGATCTCGCGGTTTGAGAACGACGCGGGCCGCTCGGCCCTCTATCGGATGGGGCGCGAGTTGGCGGCGAGCGTCATCGAGCGGCATCGGCGCCGACTGGGCGGGCGGGCGCGACGCATCACGATCGATCTGGACCCGACCGACGACCGGACGCATGGCGCGCAGCAGTTGACGTTTTTCAACAGCTACTACGACAGCTGGTGTTACCTCCCGTTGCTGGCCTTCGTGCGCTTCGACCGCGAGGTCGAGCAGTATCTGTGCGCCGCTGTGCTGCGGCCGGGCAAGGCGGTGGCTGCCGACGGGACGCTGGGGGTGTTGTCTCGGTTGCTCCCGCTGCTGCGCTGCGCGTTTCCGCGGGCGCGCTTGCTCGTCCGGCTCGACGGGGGCTTTGCCACCCCGGAAATCTTCGACTTTCTCGACGCCGAGCCGCGGCTCGACTACGTCGTGGCGATGGCCAAGAACGCCGTCCTGCTGCGGCATGCCGCGTCCGCCATGGTCGAGGCGCGGGCCAAGAGCGCGCACGACGACCAGACGGCGCACGTCTACACCGACACCCGTTGCTATCGAGCGGGCACGTGGGACCATGAGCGCCGGGTCGTGATCAAAGCCGAAGTCGTGCGGCTCGACGGCCGCGAGCCGCGCGACAACCCGCGCTTCGTCGTCACCAATCTGCGCCAGACGCCGCGCTTTATCTACGAGAAGATCTACTGTGCCCGCGGCGATATCGAGAACCGCATCAAGGAGTTGCTCGACGGCCTGCAGATCGACCGTACGAGCTGCTGCAAGTTCTGGGCGAACCAGTTGCGCGTCTTCCTGACGGCCGCCGCCTACGTGCTCATGCAGGAACTCCGCTTGCGCGCCGCACGCACCGCCTGCGCCCGCACACAGGTGACGTGGCTGCGCGACCGGCTGCTCAAACTCGGCGTTGACGTCCGCCGCTCTGTCCGCCGCCTCGTCCTGCATCTGCCGCGGGCGACGCCATACCTCGATGCTTGGCGCCACATCGCCCTCGCCCTTGGCGCGCGCGCCGGGTAGCCACTCCTCCTGCCGTCTGCAGCCAAATTCCACAGCCGCTCTCACGCGCCCCAGCCGGCGGCGCTGTCGTTGCCGTGCGCTTCGGGCACGCCGTCACCCTGCCACGCCGGCTCAACCACGCCGCAACCTGCCGCCGACACAGTCCGCAGGCTGCAATCGTCCGACGATCAGACCCCACCCGTGACCGATTCGACAGCCTCAGGAATAATGCAGGCTAAGGACTCTAGCGGTAATTACCTTGCTATCTTTGGGGTTATGTGGTCTGTTTCCATTGCATGCAGCGCAACGTGGAACTGGAAGCCACCATCGTCGCGAAGTACGCGGCGGTGTCGCCCGTGTTGAATGAGCGCAGTCGCCGCCTCTGGGCGGCGGCCGAGTCTCTGGCCATCGGTTATGGCGGAGATGCGCTGGTGTCGTCGGCCACGGGTCTGGCCCGGGAGACGATCCGGAACGGACGCCGGGAAATCGCGCAAGGCGGGGCGGCGACAGACCGGATACGAGGACCGGGCGCCGGGCGGCCCCGACTCGAACAGAACCAGCCCGGTCTGCTGGCTGCACTCGAAGCGCTGGTGGACCCGCTGCCGCGCGGCGACCCGACCTCGCCGTTGCGCTGGACCTGCAAGAGTCGGGCGAAGCTGGCTGGGGCGCTGACACAACAGGGGTGGCGCGTGAGTTCGACCACCGTCGGCCGGTTGCTGCGCCAACTGGGCTACCGGCTGCAATCGGCCCGCAAACGTCAGGAGGGAGCGAGCCACCCGGACCGCAACGCGCAGTTCGAGCACATCAATGCGACCGCGGACGGGTTTCTGGCCGCGGGGCAGCCGGTGATCTCGGTCGACACGAAGAAGAAGGAGCTGGTCGGGAACTTCAAGAATGGCGGGCGGGAATGGCAGCCGAAGGGCACGCCGCCGGCCGTGCTGGTGCATGATTTCCCGACCGACGCGGAGGGCAAGGCAATTCCGTACGGCGTCTACGACATGGCGCGCAACGAGGCTTGGGTGAGCGTGGGCTGGGACCACGACACACCGGCGTTCGCGGTGGCGTCGATTCGCCACTGGTGGCATCAGATGGGTTGCGGCGCCTATCCCGAGGCCACCACCCTGTTCATCACGGCCGATGCGGGCGGGAGCAACGGGTATCGGTTGCGCGCCTGGAAGCATGAGCTTCAACAGTTGGCCGACGAGACGGGACTGACCATCCAGGTGAGTCATTTCCCACCCGGCACGAGCAAGTGGAATAAGATCGAGCACCGGCTCTTCTGCCACATCACGGCGAACTGGCGCGGCACCCCGCTGGCGACGTACGAGACCATCGTCGACCGCATCGGGAACACCCGGACGGCGACCGGGCTCCGGGTCCGGGCCGAACTCGACGCCGCGCAGTATCCCACCGGCGCCACGGTGAGTAAGCAGGAGATGGACGCACTCGCGCTGGTCCCCGATGCGTTTCACGGGGAATGGAACTACAAACTGTTACCCCGATGAAGTTGATAACTTTATATCGATCACTGTCCTAAGGCGGCGGCGGAAAAGTCGACTTCCCCACGGTCGACTGCTTCACGTCCGATCGTCATGGTTGACCTCAGTAGCAGTCCAGAATCTTGATACAGGCATCGCCGGGGAGCGGGTGTCAGTCCGCTCTTGGCCACATCCGAAACTCCAAGGTCTTCTGCAGACCGGGCGCGTTCTCCTTGAGCAACCGCCAGAACTTTCCCATGCCGCGTTTCTCGAACGACACTTCCTGCAGGTACCCGAGCACCAGCAAGTCAAGTGCGGCCGACTTCGGCCAGTCGACGTCGGCCCGGAATCCAAACACCGCGCAGGCGCCGGTCCGGCGTAGGAACCTGTTCAGTTCGTTGCCGTGCACGTCGAGGGTGCTGCAGGATCCGAAGTGGATCACGCGCCGCTTGCAAGCACCGTCGAGCCGCTCCGCCAAGTCGTCAAGGGCGAGCGTATTGTTCCGTCCCTCGCCGACCGTGATGCCGCCGGGTTCGCCGTGGAACGCCAGATACAGAATCGGGTGGCTCGCGAAGGACTTGCCGCGCCACTTGTTCAGGTAATAGTCGAACTCCTCTTGCGTTCCGACGTCGTGGTGGAAGTAGGGCACCTTGTAGTTGCCCATCGTTTCCAGCAAGCGCAACATCGGGTCGACGGAGGTCTTGTCCCTGACGCCCCACCAGTCCCCTTCCAGACAGAAGATGCCCTTCTTCCTGTTGGCCATTCGCGTCTCCACCCGCGCGAGCCTTTCTGCTGGGCCCAGCGCTCTCGCGGATAGACGATACTTGCGGACGCCGGTCATGGACAATCCGCAGATCGTGAAGTGGAACGCACGCTACCGTCGGCGCAACAACCCGGCCGAGGCCGAGCCGCTGCCGCTGCTCACCGCCGCAGTCGCCGGCGTGCCGCCGGGCCGCGCCCTGGATCTGGCGTGCGGGACGGGGCGGCACGCGGTCCGGCTCGCGGAGCGGGGCTGGCAAGTCGATGCGGTCGACGGTGCGGCGGCCGGCATCGAGCTGCTGCTCGCGCGCGCCGAGCGGGCGGGCTGCCGCGAGCGGATCCGGCCGCATGTCGCGGACCTCGAGGCGGACCCGCCGGCATTCGTCATTGCGGAGCGGGCGTACGACCTGATCGTCGACTGCTTCTTCCTCCACCGGCCGCTGTTCGCGGCGATACGCCGGGGGGTGCAGCCGGGCGGGCTGCTCGTCGCGGCGCTGCACCTGCCGGCGCCCGGCGCCGAGCGGGGACACCGCTACGTGCTGGAACCGGGTGAGCTGGAAGAGCTGGCGACCGGCTGGGGCTGGAGCCTGCTCCGCAGCGTGGAGCGGGGACCGAGCGGCGGCGGCGCGTCGGACCACGGCCTCGGCGTGGCCGAGATCGTGGCCCGACGGCCGGAGATTGCAGCGGCGCGACGCGAGCCCGCGCGCCGTCAGTCGCGATAGGTCTTGACTGGGGGCAGCTCGGCGCCGGTCAATCCCTTGGGCTCCTCGCCGGCCACCACCGGCATGCGCAGCGTGCCGATGCCGTCGATGCTGGCCTCGACCACCTCGCCCGGCTTGAGGTAGCGGTCCTCCTCGCCGCGGGTCTGCGCGGCGCCGGCGGCCGTGCCGCCCGACGTGCCGTTGTTGATCACGTCGCCCGGATACAGCGTGATGATCGACGAGGCGTACTCGATGATCTCCCACAGCGAGTGGATCATGTCGCCGGCGCGCGCCTCCTGCAACGTCCGGCCGCCGACGCTGAGCGTCTGCCGCAGGTTCTGCATGGGATCGCCGTAGAACTCCTTGGGGGCGATCCACGGCCCCTGGGGCGCGAACGTGTCGTGGCCCTTGCCCACGAACCAGTCGGAGGTGAAGGGCGCGCCCCCGGGCGGCCGCCCGCCGCGATCGGAGACGTCGATCGACACGATGTAGCCGAAGACGTAGTCCTGCGCATCGTCCGCCGACACGTACTTCGCCGCGCGGCCGATCACCGCCCCGAGCTCGACCTCCCAGTCCGTCCGATCGCGGCCGTACGGGATGACGATGGGGTCGCCGTTGCCGACGACGGCGCCGCGGCTCGGCTTCTGGAACAGGTACGGCACGCCGCGCTCCTCGCGCCGGCGGCGCATCTCCGCGGCCCGCTCGTCGGGCGTGGCGCCCTCGAACACGTGGCTGTAGAAATTGACCGCCGCGTTGAGGATCTTGCCCGGGTACATGATCGGCGGGCGCGTCCGCAGCTCGCTCACGTCGTAGACGTAGTCGGCCCGGCCGTCGCCGGTGAGCAGGTCGTTGTTGACCACGTAGTTGACCATCTCGAACAGCCGGTACTTCAGGCCGTAGTCCCAGCGGCCGATCAGCTCCAGCATGTCCTCGGGCATCGGCACGTGCGGGTACTCGGGATGCGCCTCGAGCGCGTAGGTGGCGATCTCGATGTCGATGACCAGGCTGTCGCGCAGGACGAGCCCGACGTGGGGCACGCCGTGGATGTCGAACGTGCCCACCTTGAACGGTTCGACCGGCTCGACACCGGGCCCCTGCGCAACGGGCGCAGGCGCGGTGAACAGGGCAATGACTGCCGCCAGAATCAGGATTCGTCGCATCGTTCTCCTCGTGGGTGCCGGTGCCTTCTCTACCGTTGAATTTGCTAGCCGGTTGTACTCCCGGCCCGGCAGCGTGTCAAGACAGGCGCCGAGCCCCCGGCCGTCAGGAATCGGCCGCCTCCGCGACCTCTACGTCGAACGCGGCAGTCTCGACCGCGCCGCCGATCTGCACCTGGACCACGACGCGCCAAGCACCGGGCCGCGGAAAGACGAAGGGGAACGCCACCGTGTTCGCGGGCCCGTCCGTTGCGTGCATCCGCATCCCGTGTGCGGGTGCCGCGTCCGATCCCGCTTCCGCCGCTTCCGCCGCCTCCGCCGCCACAAAGCGCGCCTGGGCCGTCAGGTTGATGCTCCCGGCCGGATGCAGGTGCACGAACACCGAGCCGTCGGGGCGCAGCACGGCCGCGTGGCCCAACATGCCCATGTACGGCTCGAGCGCGGCGGGCGCACCGTCGGCGTCGGTCACCGCGAAGCGCAGCGTCGTCTCGCGGTCGTGCGCCAGCGCCCCCTCCCGCGCCCAACGGATCGTCCGTCCGCTCGGCAGCGCGTACGCCGTCGAGGTGGACGCGCCGCGCGGGTCCAGCCGCGCCCAGGAATCGTCGGGGTCGCGCGCGGGAGACGCGGTTGCCGGGGCGGCACCGGGCGACGGATCGACCGCCGTCCCGCCGGCGCCGGCGGTCGGAGGCGGCACGCGCACCGTATCGACCAGCGTCGGCGCGAAGCCGTTCTCGTGCACGATGTCGGCGAAGATGCGGTACTCGCCGGCAGGGAGGGGCGGCAGCGGGACCGTGAAGACGTCGTCGCCGGCCGTCACCGGATGGACGTGGGCGAACGCCGACAGCGAGTCCGCCTCCACCAGGAACATGTGCATGAGCTTGCCGTGGTCCGGCAGGAGCGCGGCGCCGGGCAGGTGCCGGTTGGCGCGCCACTCCGGATCGTCGATCGTCAGCGTCAGCAGCCGTCCGTCGCCGGTCATGGCAATCGCGGACGACGTGCTCCAGGGCCGGTAGATCCGGCTCCGGTAGGCGGCGTCGACAGCATCCCACCAGGCCCAGCCGCCGCCGAGCGCCAGCGCGCCGAGCGCCGTCGCCAACCGGCCCCGCCGGCGGCGCGTCCGGTCCGGCTCCACGCCGGGCTCGAGCACGCTCTCGCGCACCGCGGCGCCGAAGATGGTGGCGGCGCCGACGAACAGGAACAGGCCGGCGGCCGCCAGCGCGGCGCCGACGGCGGGGGTCATCGCGAGCCGCCGCTCCGCCACCGCCATGACCGGCACGAAGACCGTGCCGCGGCCCTCGGCACCGGCCACCGCGACCTCGACGCTGTACGAGCCGGCGGTCATCAGCCACAGCTCGCCGCTGTACAGGTCGGCCTCGCCAGGCACGGGAGCGGCGGCGTCCGGCGGCGGCGCGCCTTCGAGCCCCACGTCGGAGCGCAGGGGGCGCATGGTGACGCGCTCGACCGCCGCCCCGCTCAGGATGCGCACCGAGGCCTGCGCCAGGCCGGGAATGACGCCCGGCGTGCGCACGATGACCCGCACGCCGTACGGTCCGGCCGCGCCCTCGAAGTAGGCGTTCGAGGTGCCGACGTGCGCGGCGGGAGCGGCCGCGACGGCCGCGATCAGGGCCGCGGCCGCCCACGTCAGGCGCGCCGCGCGGCCAGGCGGCGACGGGCCCGGGCCGGGGGATGACGAGCGACGCTGGAGCGGGATGTGCACGCTACCTGCGCACCCGGGCCATCCAGTTGCCCCACCACAGGCCGGCGAGGGCCGACGCGGCGGCGGCGAGCGCGACCCAGCCGGCGTCCGCCGCGGCCAGGGGACGGCCCCAGAATTCGTGCTGGAACGCTCCCGGCGGGATGTGGTAATCCCACTGGTCGGCGGCGAAGAAGAAGTTGCGCGCGTGCTCGGTGAGGAGAAACCCGGCGAAGAACCACTGCACGACGCCGAGCACGACGGTCGCGGCGACGCCTGCGGTGACCGCACCGAGCCACTGCCGCACGCGCCCCGCGCCCGCGGGCAGGCGGTCGATGACGAAGTCGACGACCAGCGCCGGCACGACCAGCAGGATGGGAAACGACGGCGGCACCATGTGCTCGACCTGCCGCATGACGGGCGCCAGCATCGGCTGCGCGGGGAAGAGCTGCAGGATCCAGATCATCAGCAGCGTGACGCCCATGTAGACGGCGGCCGCGCCGGTGCTCCCCCAGCGTGACGCCGCGCCCCGCGCGACGCCGACGAGCAGGAAGGGAAAGATCGCCGCGCTGACGACGAAGAACGGGCGGCCATGGTGGAGGTTCGGCACCATGATGTACTCGGCGAACAGCGCCGCCAACATGAGAATCAGCAGGCCGCCGGCGTAGACGAACAGCCGGCGAAGCAGGCGATCCGCCGCCGGCGCGTTGTTCTGGCGCGCCAGCGCCATGAGCATCGCGCCGAGGCCGATGCCGAAGATGCCCGCCCCCAGCACGACGTGCGGCGGGCTCAGGATCTCGACGTCCAGGCCGTAGGCGTTGTGCCACCAGTCGTCGAAGGGCGCCGACACGACCATCGCCAGCGAGCCCCAGATGCAGACCCAGGCCCCCAGCGGCCCGCGGAAGCCCCAGAACGAGACGCCGGCAGCCCGTTCGCGCGCCGCGCCGGCGAACGTCGTCCGCAGCACGAGCCACCCGCACGAGAGGCCGGCCACGACGCCGCCCAGGTAGATGGCCAGATGGGCGGGGGTCCAGAACGAATCCCGGCCGATCGTGCGGTGCCAGGAGATGTCCCACAGCCCCCCGACGATGACGCTGGTCGACGCGAACGCGACGGCCCACAGGTACCAGGGAACGGCGGCCGGGGCGGCGGCCTCGCCCGCGTCGGCAAGCGCCGCCTGCGGCGCGGGTTGCGCGAGCGTGCTCATCTCCTACCCAGCGTACTCCAGGAAGGCCCCCGGGCGGCCCGCCACGTGGAGGATCGCCACGCCCCGCCGGGCAGGACCGCGCGGGCGCCGTCGCGGTCCGGGCCCGCCGTCAGGAGCCGGCCTGCTCCAGGCTCTCGGCCCACGTCTCGACCATCCCGCTCGACGCCAGCCACAGCCCCCCGTCGACCACGAGGGTGACGCCGGTGACGAACGACGCGGCATCGGAGCAGAGGAAGAGCGCCGCGTCGCACACGTCCCGCATCGCCCCCAGCCGGCGCAGCGGCGTCCGCTGCGCGGCGCGGTCCTTCGCGGCGCCGACGAGCAGGCGGCGCACGCCCTCGGTATCCGCAATCGGGCCGGGCGCGATGCCGTTGACCCGGATGCCGTAGCGGCCCCATTCCACGGCCAGCACGCGGGTCAGCGCGTCCACGCCGGCCTTGGCCGCCGACACGTGCAACTGCGCGGCCGTGCCGAGGTAGTGCAGGGTCGCACTGATGTTGAGCACCGCGCCGCCCTGCTTGCGGAGGTGCGGAAGCGCCGCCTTGGAGGCGTGGAACGACCCCTTCAGATCGATGTCCACCACCGCGCCGAAGCCGTTGGGCGAGAGGTCCTCCGCGAGGCAGAGAAAGTTGCCCGCCGCGTTGTTCACCAGGATGTCGAGGCCGCCAGCCAGGGCGGCGGCCCGGCCGACCGCCTCCTCGACGGCTGCCGGGTCGCGGACGTCGGCTCGAATGCCGGCCGACAGCACGCCGCGCGCCCGGATCTCCTCCGCGGCCGCGTCGAGCGGCTCGGCGCGCCGGCCGAGAATGGCCACGTTGCAGCCGTGGCCGGCCAGCGTCAGGGCGATGCCCCGGCCGATGCCGGTGCCGCCGCCGGTAATCAGCGCGGTCTTGCCTTGCAGCAGATCAGGTTGAAACACCATGGCCGGCCTCCCCCCTCCGTATACAATCGCCCTGCCGTGAAGCTGCTCGCCGCGCTCACCAACGCCTTCCCGCTGTGGGTGCTCGCCGCCACGGTGCTCGCGCTGGTCCGCCCCGAGCTGTTCGCCTGGTTCAGTGGCCCGCTCATCCCGCTCGGCCTCGGCATCATCATGCTCAGCATGGGCATGACGCTCGGCTTCGACGACTTCCGCCGCATCTCCCGCGAGCGCCGCCTCGTGCTGCCCGGCATCGCGCTCCAATATACGTTGATGCCGGCGCTGGGGTGGGGGCTGGGCGTGGCGTTCGACCTGCCTGCGCCGCTGGCCGCCGGCCTGATCCTCGTGTCCTGTTGCCCCGGCGGAACGGCCTCGAACGTCATCTCGTTGCTCGCGCGTGCGGACGTGGCGCTGTCGGTCACCATGACCGCCGGATCCACCCTGCTCGCGGTCGTCATGACGCCGGCCCTGACCGCGGCGCTGGCCGGGCAGCGGGTCGACGTCCCGACGGCCGATCTCCTGCTCGACACCGTCCAGGTCGTCATCGTCCCCGTGGTCGCCGGGGCCCTGCTCAAGTGGCGCTTCCCGGAGGCGAGCCGGCGCATCCTGCCCGTGGCGCCGCTGGTGGCCGTCATCGCCATCACGCTGATCGTGGGGTCGGTCCTGGGCGCCGGCCGTCAGCAGGTCATCGACGCCGGCGTCCGCCTCCTGTTCGCCGTCATCTGCCTCCACGCCGGCGGCTTCGTGCTGGGCTACCTGGCGGGCCGGCTGCTGCTGCGCCGCGAGCTCGCCGCGCGCACCGTCGCCATCGAGGTGGGCATGCAGAACTCCGGCCTCGGCGTCGTGCTGGCGCAGCAGAACTTCGCCAACCCCCTCGTCGCCCTGCCGTGCGCCCTCTCGGCGCTGTTCCACTCGCTGGTCGGCAGTCTGGCCGCGGCTATCTGGCGCGCGACGCCGGCACCACGAACTCAGCAATCGCCTTGATGGGCGGGAGTCGTGTTCCTGGAGGCGCGGCTGAGTGGTGACCGGGACCGACGATACGGGCCCTCGCCGTGACGTCCGGCAATAGCACGCCGCTCAGGAACCTCCGCGGCCATAGCTAGCTTCGTCGTCTGCCGCCTCGATGGCACGCGGTCGATCGAGGTCGATACCCGGACGCGGACCATTGCCGCCGACGGTGATCAAACGAAACGGCCTCGGCGGCGGCGGCGTGCGACGCTTGAGCGCGTCGTCGAGCGTTCTGGCAATGAAGGCGCTCACGCTGACGCCCTGCGCGGCGGCCGCCCGCCGCACCCGCGCTGCGAGCCGATCTTCAAGCGAAATCGTCGTCCTCATCCTTGAAGGATAGCAATGCAAATCGCTTCAGACACGCCATCAACACGGCTTGCACCAACCACCCGCCACCTTACACCAAACACGTTGACAACTGTTTTGTTGTATCATGTTCTCCATGAGATCATCCACCGGCCGCTGGGTGAGCGGCGACGACTTCTTCGATCGCGAGCCCGAGCTGCGAGCACTGCGAGAACTCGTCAGTGATCGCAACCACGTCCTGCTGACCGGGCAGCGGCGCATGGGCAAGACCAGCGTCATCCGGGAGCTCGGTCGCCGGCTCGAGGGCGACGGCTGGGTCGTACTCTTCACCGACGTTGAGGGCTCAGTCTGCGCAGAGGACGCGATTGCACAGATCGCCGAAGCCTCGCACGCGTTCCTTCCGACCGCGTCGCGGTTCATCACCGGGATGAAGCGCTGGCTGAGCGAGAACGTCGAGGAGGTCACCGCGCTCGATTTCGGAGTAAAGATCCGTGCCGGACTGGACGCCGGAAGCTCGCGCCGCCACGGTGAGCAACTCTTGCGCGATTGCGCGACCCAAGGACGGCCGGCGCTCCTGGTTATCGACGAGCTACCGATCTTCCTCAAGCGGATGCTCCATCGCGACGGTGACGCGCGACGGGTGGACGAGTTTCTGAGCTGGCTACGGGGAGTGGTGCAGGCGCTCGGCGACGACTGCCCGGTGCTCCTCGTGTCGGGCAGCATCGGGCTCGAACCGCTCGTGCGCCGGCTCGGCATACCGGATCGCATCAACCACCTCCACACCCAACGGCTGGGTCCGTGGGACCGCAGTACCAGCATCGCCTGTTTCGAGCGCCTTGCAGAAGGCTCGCGATTGCCGACCGACGACGGCGTGGCAGGCGCAGTGTACGACGCGCTCGGCATTGGCATCCCCCACCACGTGCAGTCCTTCTTCGCGCGCCTGCGGCAATTCGCCCGCATGCACGGACGAGACCGAATAACGGTGGCGGATGTCGGAGCTGTCTATCGCAACGACCTGCTCGGACCGGCGGGACAGACTGACCTCGTGCACTACGAGACGCGACTGAAGGAGGGACTCGACGAGGGCAGTCATTCCATCGCGATGGAGATCCTGGCCGAGGCTGCCACACAAGACGTATTCACGCGGGATGCGAGGCAGATCCTCGAACGACTGTACTCCGTCGTGGTCGACAATGCGGCAGGCCGCATCATGGACGCTCTGGACATCCTGGTACACGACGGCTATCTCGAAAGCGGCGACGACGGTCATCGTTTCCCGTCGCACCTCCTGAAGGACTGGTGGTCAGCGCGCTTCCGCGATCACCACAAGCCGCTCGGCGACCGCCGCGCCGACGACCAACCACCGAGGCGGATCCAATGACGGGATCAACTGCGGAGAACCGCGTGACCGACCGCTCGATCCGCAAGTTCAATCCGGGAACGTTCCAGTCGGACGCGGAGGTGATCGACCAGTTCGTGGTCCGCCAAGGCGAGCTCGCAATCGTTCTCGACATTCTCCGCGGAAACATCCACTCGCCCTCGTGCCAGCACGTCCTGGTGGTCGCGCCTCGCGGTCGCGGAAAAACCATGCTCCTGGCCCGCGTCGCCGCCGAGCTGCGCGCCGTCGACGCACTGTCCAGGTACCTGTTGCCGGTCCGGTTCATGGAGGAGAGCCACGAGATCTTCAATCTGGCCGACTTCTGGCTTGACGCCTTGTTCCACCTCGCCCGAGCGAGCGTCCCACACGACCCAGCGCTCGCAAGCGACCTGCGCGAAACGCACCGGGTCTTGTCCGGCCGCTGGCAGGAGCAGATGCTCGAGGACCACGCCCGCGCCGCCGTCCTTTCTGCGGCTGATCGGCTTGGAAGAAAGCTCCTGCTCATGGTCGAGAACATGCAAGCGTTGCACCAGAACGTCGACGACGACTTCGGTTGGAAGCTTCGCCAAGTGCTGCAGTCGGAGCCGAAAATCATGCTGCTCTCCTCCGCCACCAGCCGCTTCAAGGGCCTGGACGACGCAACGCAGCCATTCTTCGAGCTGTTCAGGATCGTCGATCTTGAACCCCTCGCTACCGGCGATTGCCGTCGCCTCTGGCACGCTGTCACCGGCGAGACGGTCACTGGCCGCGAGGTCCGGCCGCTCGAGATCCTGACCGGCGGCAGTCCCCGCCTTCTGGTTATCGTCGCCGGCTTCGCCCAACACCGGTCCCTGCGCCAATTGATGGAGGAGTTGGTCACGCTCGTCGACGAGCATACCGAGTATTTCCGCAACCACCTGGAAGTCCTGAGCAAGGTCGAACGGCGCGTCTATCTCGCCGTGCTCGACCTCTGGCAACCGTCCAAGCCAGGTGAGATAGCGGCACGGGCACGCTTGGACATTCGTGTTGTCTCGACCATGCTCGGACGGCTGGTCAGCCGCGGTGCCGTCATCGCCGAAGGACGCAGCAACAGGCGGCTGTACTCTGCGGCTGAACGCCTCTACAGCATCTACTACAAGTTGCGACGCGAGCACGACGAGGCAGCCGTTGTCCGGAATCTGATCCACTTCATGGTCGCCTTCTACACTGAAGCCGAACTGTTCGAGCTGTCCGAGCGTCTGACTTTGGAGGCGATGGAGTCGGCCGTCATTCGCGAGGGCTTGGATCGCGCCCGCGCCGAGCTGCCGCCTCTTGAAGATGGGCGGTCGAGTGCGGTCACGGTCCTCACTCAGGCCTCCACTCACGTCATGGAAAGCTACCACCGGGAGCTGCAACAACGAATAGCTTCCGCGCTCGAAGCGAAAGACTTCGAGGCGGTCATCGAGATTGCTGATCTAGCGCTCAGCGCCCGCGACTCAGGTTCCTCCCGGTTACCCGCGTCACTCGTTGCCCAAATATGGGAACAGAAAGCTGCCGCGTACCAGCAACTCGGCCAATGGAAGCTCGCGATTGCGACTTACGACGAGATAATTGACACATTTGGCGACAATGATGAGTCCGACTTCCAGTGGAAAGTCGTTACCGCATTGGGTAATAGGGCAGATGCGTACGCAAAGCTCGGCAACCGGCGAGCCGCTGTCGCGGCCTACGACGAGGTGATCGCGCGGTTCGGCACAAGCGATCATCCATACTTCCGGTGGCGAGTCGCCATGGCGTTGATCGACAAGGGACAATCGAGTGTTGACAATGCCGACTGGAACGTCGCCCTAGCCTCCTATGACGAAGTGCTCAAGCGGTTTGGAGACAGCAGTGAGTCCAGTCTTCACTGGCCGATCGCCTATGCGTTGGTTTGCAAGGGGAATGCATACGATGAACACGGTGATCGGAGGAAGGCGATTGCCGCCTACGATGAGGTAGCCGCGCGCTTTGGCGACGGCGACGATACGGCTCTTGACTGGGTGATCGCCCTGGCCCTGGTTGACAAAGGAGACGCGTGTGCCGCATGCGGCGACTCGGAAACCGCGATCGCCGCGTACGACGAAGTGATCGTACGGTTCGGTGATAGTGATGACGCGCATGTCCAACACAGGGTCGCTGCGGCTCTGGGTCACAAGGGAAATGTGTGTGCGGAGCGCGGTGAATGGACGACGGCGATTGCTAGCTACGACAAAGTAGTCACGAGATTTGGCAACAGTAGCGACTCACATATCCAGTGGCGTGTCGCCACGGCGCTATGCGACAAGGGAAATGCGTGCGTAATGCTTCGTGACCCGAAGGCGGCAATTGTCGCGTACGACGAGGTGCTCGGGCGATTTGGTACTAGTGACGACTCAGACCTTCGACAGTGCGCCGTCAGGGCGCTCGTGCGAAAGGGACAAGCATGCCGGATGCTTGGCGACTTCAGAGCGGCAGTTGCGTCCTGTGACGAGGTGGTCGCGCGTTGTGGCAACGGTGACGACTCACGCCTCCAATCGCTGGTCGCTGCTGCGCTAGTCAATAAAGGAAGAGCAAGAAAAGAGTCGGGCGAGAGGCAGGCCGCACTTGCCGTCTACGACGAGTTGACATCGCGGTACGGCGATAGCAATGATCATGGAGCCCAGTGGTGGGTCGCCTTGTCGCTAGCAGACAGGGGAACCATACAAGCAGATCTCGGGCTCGGGAACGAGGCCCTGCACTCCTCTGAGGAGCTCGAACAGAGACTCGGTGCCCTGTCGGCAGGCGACGATGCGATCTGGTTTAGGTGGCGAGCGCTGTGTGTAAAGACAAGGGCGCTGCTGATCCGGGTTGAGCGACGGCACGCCATGGAGGCGTTCCGGTCCGCGTACAACGTGTTCTTGCCGAACAATGAGGTCATGATGCACGAGATGCTACGCCTCGTGCCCGACCTGGTAGCCGCCGGAGCCGCGCCAGGAGAACTTGCCGCAGTCCTGTCGAGCGACGCCACGAAGTCCAGCTTCCTGGCCCCCTTGGTGGTGGCGCTTCGCGAGCATGGCGGCGAGCAGGTCCGTGCTCCCGACGAGGTCCGGAAGGTTGCGGCCGATGTCCGCAAGCGCATCCAGGCACGAGCAGCGGCACATCAACAAGCGAATCAGAGCAACCCAGTTGCGAGATAGCCGCGGGGTTTGCGGAGCGAACGTTGCTGTAAGCCCTGCAAGGACGCCTCAAAACGGCGACTTCCTCAATGTTCCGTGGGCTCTCCGGGCGGGTTGAGTGCTATCCGGTCGCGTCGGTGGCTTGGCGCGTCCTCTCCGGTTCGCCGGTGACCGCGGCCGCCCTGGACACCACCGCGCGGAGGCGCGGCTCGAGGTCCAGCGCGAGCGCCGCCGCACGACCCTGCGCCGACATCTTGCGCCAGGTCTTGCCCAGGATGTCGACGAGCTTGTCGTCGGCGTGCCCCGCGGCGAAGGCGGGCAGGTAGTGGCGCAGGAAGACCAGGCAGGCAACGTCCTCGAGGAGCTGGACCTCCGGGTCGGCCTTGAGCCGTTCCTTGCGCAGCAGCGCGCCCACCCGTGCGACGGTGTCGTCGTCGTAGCTAACGGCGCGGAGAATCTCCGCCGCCGTCTCGGCGTGGAACCGCGCGAGATCGGTCCGCCAGCGCCGGTAGCCGTCGCGACCCTCGGGGTAGGTGTCGCGCGGCACGGTCCAGCGGCGGATGTGCTGGCAGCGGGCGGCGAGGCGGACCGCCTCGGGCGCCTCGGGCGCGAAGCGGTCGAGCGTCGCGGTCATCCGCCGCGCATAGACCAGCTCCCGCGGCTGCTCCGCCCCGTCGACGAGCTCGCGGTTGGGATCGTCCGCGTTGGCCTGGTCGAAGCGGGCCAGCGCCTCGCGGAACCGGGCCACCTCGGCCCCGCTCGCGTCAGACGTCTCCGGCGACATACCCTTCCTTCTCGAGGTGCAGCACGATCTGCTGCGCCGCCTCCTCGGCCGTCAGCCGGGTCGTGTCGATGGTGATGTCGGCGTCGTCCGGCTCCTCGTAGGGGTCGGAGATGCCGGTGAACTCCTTGATGATGCCCGCGCGCGCCTTGGCGTACAGCCCCTTCCGGTCGCGCTGCTCGCACACCTCGAGCGGGGTCGCCACGTGGACCAGGATGAAGCCGCCCAGCGGCTGCACCATCGAGCGGACGTCCTTGCGCACGGCGTCGTAGGGCGCGATCGGCGCGCAGATGGCGATGCCGCCGTTCTTGGTGATCTCCGACGCCACGTAGCCGATGCGCCGGATGTTGATGTCGCGATGCGCCTTCGAGAAGCCGAGCTCGCTGGACAGGTGCTTGCGGACGAGATCGCCGTCGAGCAGGGTCACGGGCCGTCCGCCCAGCTCGAGGAACTTGACGAGCAGCACGTTGGCGATGGTCGACTTGCCTGATCCGGACAGGCCGGTGAAGAAGACGGTGACCCCCTGGTTGTGCCGCGGCGGATGGCTCCGCCGCAGCTCCTCGGCCACGTCGGGGAACGTGAACCAGCCCGGGATGTCCTTGCCGCCGGCCAGGCGCTCGCGCAGCTCCGTACCCGAGAGATTGAGCGTGCGGGTCCCCTCGGGAACCTCGTCCACCGGCGCGTACGAGTCGCTGGCCTCGACGTAGACCATCATCCGGAACGGCACCATGGTGACGCCGAGCTCGGCCTCGTGGCGGCGCAGCAGCTCCTGCGCGTCGTACGGGCCGTAGAACGGCGTGCCGGACGAATCGCTGCCCGGCCCCGCGTGGTCGCGGCCGACGATGAGATGCGTGCAGCCGTGGTTCTTGCGGATGATCGCGTGCCATACGGCCTCGCGCGGGCCGCCCATGCGCATCGCCAGCGGCAGGAGCGACAACAGCGCCGTCCGGCCCGGATAGCGGTGCAGCAGCGCCTGGTAGCAGCGGACGCGGGTGTAGTGGTCGACGTCGCCCGGCTTCGTCATCCCGACCACCGGATGAATCAGCAGGTTGGCCTCGACCCCCTTCGCGGCGCGCAGCGTCAGCTCCTGATGCGCCCGGTGCATCGGGTTGCGCGTCTGGAACGCCACGACGCGCGTCCAACCCAGCTTGGCGAACTCGGCCCGCAGCTCCCCCGGGGAGTGCCGCAGGAGCCGGTAGTCGTAGTGCGTCACCGGCTGCACGCCGGTCAGCGTGCCGCCGACGTAGTACGGCTGCGTCCGCTCGAGCAGGTGCGCCACGCCCGGATGGTCCGGGTTCGCGGAGCCGAAGACCGCTTCCGCTTCCGCCTGGAGGTCCGGCCGCCAGACGTCCTCGACCTGCAGCACCGCCAGCATGACGCCCTCGGGATCGCGCAGCGCCAGTCTGGCTCCGGGCGCCAGCGTCGAGGCCTGCGCCTCCGAGACGTCCAACGTGATGGGCATAGGCCAGAGCGTGCCGTCGGCGAGACGCATCTCCGCGCACACGCGCTCGTGGTCGCCCCGGGTCATGAAGCCGGTCAGCGGCGAGAAGCCCGCGTTGAGCAGCAGCTCCAGGTCGCACAGCTGGCGGGGCGTGAGGTCGTGGGACGGCCAGTCGCGCGATTCGGCCCTGAGCGCAGCGGCCCGGTCCTCCTCCACGATCAGGTTCACGAGCTTTCCGCCATGCGGCGGGACGAGGTGGTCGGCCAAGGCAAGCGTCTCCTGTTGACAGCAAGCGGGACGATGGGAACCCTTCAGGGTATCACGAAGATCCGCGCGGAGTGCCGGCGGGCCGCCCAGGTGCGCCGGGCCGCAACCCGAGCACGAAGCGGTCGTTGCGCAGCGACGGCTTGTTGTAGGTGAGCGGACTCGGGTGCGGCGCGCCCTCCGCCGAGTGCCGGTAGACGCAGTCGCCGGCCCCGACGTCCCACTCCATGGTGGGGCTCAGTCGCGGGTAGACGTCCGCCCTGCCCTCGGCGAGCAGGCAGAACTTGAGCGAGCTGCCGACCTTCAGCCGTTCCTTGATCGTGTACCCGGCCAGGAAGTCCTCCAGGTCCGGGCTCGGATGCGAGCGGCTCTCGACGACCCGCAGCGGCTGGCCCGGATCGGCCAGTCGCGACCGGATGCGTTCGGGCTGGCGGCCCCGGCGCAGCTTCCACGCGCCCTGCCCCCTGGCCGCGTAGTAGACGACGCCGAGCGCCGGCGCGGCCACGGCCCCCAGCACCGGCGCGTCCCCCTCGATCAGGGCGATGTTGACGGTGAACTCGTCCGTCCGCCGGAGAAACTCCTTCGTGCCGTCCAGCGGGTCGACCAGCCAGAACCGCTGCCAGCCCCGCCGCTCCGCGTGCGCGGGCAGCGGGGCCTCCTCCGACAGATACGGGATGGCGGGATCGAGCGCCTCCAGACGGGCTCGAACCACATGTTCGGACGCCATGTCCGCCGCCGTCACGGGTGATCCGTCCTGCTTCCGCCGCACCCACGCGCCGCGGTCGCGGTAGAGTCGGAGGGCGGCGTCGCCCGCGGTCGACGCGATGGCGGCGACATCCTCGATCGAGATGGCGGCGGTCATGCGACGCGGCAGTGTACCCCGCCGGCGGCGCGGCCGGGCGCCGGTAGGCACGCGGGAACGCGCTTGACCGGCAGGATACCATCGTGGGTCGGCGTCGCGAGCGCTCGACACGTCATGGCCAGATTCAGGCTCGGACCGGGGCTGCTCGTCTCCGCGGCGTTCATCGGACCCGGCACCATCGTCACCGCGAGCACCGCCGGCGCCGGGTATGGCGCCGCCCTGCTGTGGACGATCGTCTTCTCGGTCGCCGCCACCATCGTCCTCCAGGACATGGCGGCGCGGGTGGGCATCGCCGGACGGCAGGGCCTCGCCGAATCCATCCGGGCGAGCATCGCCTCGCCGGTGCTCCGGAGCGCGTTGATGGCGCTCATCGCGGCGACGATCCTGCTGGGCAACGCGGCGTTCCAGGCCGGCAACCTGCTCGGCGCGTCGGTCGGCCTGAACCTGGTCACCGGCCTGCCGCTGGGCGTGATCGTGGCGCTGCTGGGCACGCTGGCCGGGAGCCTGCTGCTGACCGGGCGGTACCGGACGATCCAGAATGTCCTAATCGGGCTGGTCGGACTGATGAGCGTCGTGTTCTGCGGCGTGGCGGCCCTGACCGCGCCGAGCCTCGGGGAGCTGGCCCGGGGCGCCCTCGTGCCGAGCGTGCCGCCGGGCGGGCTGCTCGTCGTGCTGGCGCTGATCGGCACGACCGTCGTCACGTACAACCTGTTCCTCCACGCGAGCACGGCGCTGGAGCAGTGGCCCGATGCGTCCCGGGTCGAGGAGAACGTCAGGGAAGCCCGTCTCGACACGATCTGCTCGGTGGCGCTGGGCGGGCTCGTCACCGCCTCGGTGCTGGTCACGGCCATGCCGCTCCAGGGCCTGGGCGCGAACTTCGACGCGGCGGCGGTCGGCCAGCGGCTCGAGCCGCTGCTCGGCCCGGCCGCGCCGCTCCTGTTCGGGGCGGGGCTGTTCGCCGCCGGGTTGACGTCGTCGATCACCGCCCCGCTGGCCGCCGCCTACGCCGCCGCCGGCGCGTTCGGCTGGACGCCGGACCTCAGGAGCGCCCGCCTGCGGATGCTCGGTGGATTCGTGCTGATCAGCGGGGTGCTGTTCGGCGTGCTGTTCGGCGGATCCCCCTACCGGGTGATCATCCTGGCGCAGGCGGCGAACGCGGTGGTCCTGCCCGTTCTGCTCGTGCTGCTGCTGGCCATAGCGAACCGCACCGAGATCGTGGGCCGGTTCCGGAACTCCCGGCTCGTCAACGTGCTGGGGATCCTCGTCGTGCTCGTGATCGGCACGCTCTCGGTCATCCAGCTGGCGCGCCTCACCGGCCTCGCGGGCTAGGGCGCGCACAGCGCGCCTCGGCGGGAGCGGCGCGGGGCGAAAGGGGTCCCCGCAAGCGGACGCCGGGGGTCCGGGGCGCAGCCCCGTCAAAATGAAGCCCGGCGCGGGGCGAAAGGGTCCCCGCAAGCGGACGCCGGGGGTCCGGGGCGCAGCCCCGTCAAATGGAAGCTACCGCCAGCGCAGCAGGCGCCGCTCGACCCGTTCGGCGCAGGCGAACAGGAGCAGCACGACGGCCATGATCATGAAGATCAGCGCGATGGTCAGCGCGGAGTTGTAGGTGCTCTGCGCAAACTGCAGCAGGTAGCCCAGCCCGCGGCTGGACGCCACAAACTCGCCGACCACCGCCCCGGTGAACGCGAAGCCCACCGCGACCCGGAAGCTCCCGAGCACCCAGCTCGTGACCGACGGCACGTACACCTCGCGGATCAGGATCCGCCGTCCGCCCCCCAGGGTCCGGACCCGCTCGACCAGTCGCGGGTCCACCTCCCGGAAGCCGTTGTAGACGGCGAAGAAGATGAGCACGGCGACGAGGATCGTGGCGAGCGCCAGCTTGGACGCCAGGCCGATGCCGAGCCAGATGACGAACAGCGGCGCCAGAATGACGCGGGGGATGGCGTTGAGCAGGATCATGACCGGCTCGAGCAGGTCGGCGACCAACGGCGCGAGCGCGGCGGCGAAGCCGAGCGCGATACCGAGCACGAGACCGACCAGGAGGCCGGCGAACGCGGCGGCGGCGGTGGCGCCCAAGTGCGGCCAGAGGTCGCCGCCGGCGGCCAGGCTGAACATGACGTCGGCGACGGCCGACGGCGGGGGGGCGTAGAACGGGTCGAGCACGCCGGCCCGGGACGCCGCCTCCCACACCGTCAGCAGAGCCAGCAGCGCGGCGCCGCGGCGGACCGGCGGAGAGCGGCGCCAGCCCCTCATGACGTCACCGGCTGCGGCAACCGTTCGGCCGCCAGGTCCTCCCAGAGACGCTGCAGGAGCGGCCCGAAGGCGGGATGCCCGCGCGCCTCCAGCACCCGCCGGGGCCGCGGGATCCCGACCCGGCGGCTGGCGCGGATGGCGGCGCGCGGCCCGTGGCCCAGCACGTGCACGACATCGGACGCGCTGATCGCCTCCTCCAGGTCGTGGGTCACCAGGAGCACGGTGAGCCGCTCGCGCTCGACCCACTCCAGCAGCTCCTGCGTGATGCGCGTCCGCACGATCGCGTCGAGGGCGGCGAACGGCTCGTCCATCAGCAGCAGCCGGGGCCGCAGCGCGAGCACCTGCGCGATCGCCACGCGCTTGCGCTGGCCGCCGGAGAGCCGGCCCGGATAGCGGTCGCCGAAGCCGGCGAGTCCCAGCACCTGCAGCCAACGGTCGGCCTGCTCGTCGGCCGCGGCCGGTGCGACGTCCCGGATGCGCAGCCCCAACGCCACGTTCTGGCGCGCCGTGCGCCACGGCAGCAGCGCGTCGTCCTGGAACAGGAAGCCGACGTCGCGCATCCCGACGTCGAGCTCGACCGTGCCGCGCAACGGCTCCAGAAGGCCGGCCACCACCCGCAGGATGCTGGTCTTGCCGGAGCCGGAGGGACCGCTGAGGGTGGCGAACTCCCCCGCCGCCACCTCGAGATCGATGCCGTCGAGCACCGGCTCCCCGCCGTAGCCGACCGCCAGCCCGCTGATGCGCAGCATGTCCTTCCGCGCCGGCGCCCTAGCCGGCGAGGGCGCCGGCATCCAGCAGAGTCTCCAGGTCCACCTGTCCCGGCTGCAGCAGGCCGGCGACCTGCTGGGCATGCATCACCCGTCCGGCCGCCTCGACGTCCACGTCGACGCGTTCGGGGTACAGCGACTGCCGGTAGCGCTCGATGACTGTCTCGAGGCGGTCGATGTCCCCACCGGCCACGAGCGCCGCCGGTAGCGCCGCCACAATCTCGGGCGGCGGCAGGGTCCGCGTAGCGGCCAGGCCGGCGGCCAGTGCGGCCGCCAGCCTCCGTATCTCCGGCAGGCGCGCGTCGCGCTCGGCCGACCGCACCGAGACGCCCATGAACGCATAGGGACCGCCGAGATGGCGCCGCGCCTCCTCGATCTCCATGAAGTTGACCAGCTCGCGCCCGCCGGCCTCGACGATCAGCGACAGGGCCGGCTCCTGCAGCATCGCCGCATCCACCTGGCCGATCCGCAGCGCGTCGAACACGTTGGTGCCGATGGCGGCGAACTGTACGGCGCCGGTGTCGAGGCCGGCCTGATCCAGAAGAAACAGCAGCAGGGCGTGGTCGGCGTTGCCGAGGGCGGAGATCCCGACGGTCCGGCGTGCCAGCGCCGCCACGGAGTCGATGGCGCCCGCCTGCGCCGGGGCCGCCGCGAGCGCGAACAGCGGCAGCCGCCCGGTGGAAGCCACCCGGCGGATCGCGGCCCCGTTGGCGGCCGCCTGCAACGCGACGTCGAACGATGTGCCGGCATAGTCGACCGCGCCGCCCACCAGCGCCTGCATCGCCGCGTTCCCGCCGCGAGTGTAGATGAGCTCGACGGCCAGCCCCTGCGCGGCGAAGTGCCCGTGCGCCCGCGAGACCTCGTAGGGAACGACGCACAAGAGCTGGCCGCAGAAGGCCAGCCGGATCGCGGTCGCCCCGTCCCCTGGCCTATCGGCGCAGCCGCTGACCGCGATGACGCCGGCCGCGCACGCGAGGCTGCGGAGCGTGGTGCGCCGGTCCCACTCGGCGCCCGGCGTCGGCCAGCGACGATCCGTTGAGTCGGACCCGGTCCGCGGTTCCGATGCGACGCCCAGCAGGTCCGGATTCGTGGCCTCGCAGCAGCCCATGGCGGGGACCATACCACGGGGCGCCGACCCTGCTACGATCGGCAGGCGCCGATGACTTCCGTCGCACCGTCGAGCTGGCCGAACTCGGAGCGGGCGCGCGCCGTGACCATCCTCGTCGCGGTGCTGCTCGTGCTGGGTATCGATGCGCTCCCCGAACCCGCGCCGATCGCGCGCGGCGACGACCTGATCGCGCTGACCGGCCACGGCAAGGCCTGCCTCGCGATTCTCGCCTTCGCGATCACGCTGTGGGTCACCGAGGCGGTCCCGTTCGCCGTCACGGCCCTCTTCGTCCTGCTGCTGATACCGGTCCTGGGGATAGCCGACTACCCGGCGGCGGTCCGCGCCGGCTTCGGCAACACGCTGATCACCTTCTTCATCGGCGTGCTGCTGCTGTCGACCGGCTTCACCCGGTCGGGCCTCGGGACGCGGCTGGTGCTGTACGTGCTGCGCGTCGTCGGGACCCGCACCGACCGCGTGCTGCTCGGCTTTCTGGTGGTCGGCGCGCTGCTGTCGATGTGGATTACCGACATGTCGGTGGCGGCCGTGCTCCTGCCGCTGGGGGTCGGCGTGCTGCGCGACGCGCGGCTCGAGCCGCTCAAGAGCAACTTCGGACGGGCGCTGATGATCTCGTGCGCCTTCGGCCCCCTGATCGGCGGCATCGGCACGCCGGCCGGCGCCGGGGCGAACCTGGCCGCGGTCGGCTACCTGCGCGAGCTGGCCGGCGTCGAGATCACGTTCGCGCGCTGGATGGCCTACGGCGTGCCGGCGTCGCTGCTCATGATCCCGGTCGCCTGGCGCCTGCTGCTGCGCGCCTTCCCGCCCGAGCTCGACCGCCTGCCGCTGCGGGACGCCGAGATCGCCGACCGGTTGTCGGCGCTCGGACGCCCGACCCGCCTGGAGATCTGGACGCTCGTCGTCTTCGCGGGCACCATCACCGTCTGGCTGACGACTCCGCTGCTGGCCGGGTGGACCGGCGGCCTGATCGATCCGCCGCCGCAGGCCGTGGCGCTCGGCGGCGGGCTGCTGCTGTTCCTGCCCGGCCTGCGCGTGCTGGTCTGGAAGCAGGCCCAGCGCGACATGGACTGGGGCGGCGTCATCCTGATCGTGGCCGGCCTGTCGCTGGGCGTGATGGTGTTCGAGACCGGGGCGGCGCGCTGGCTGGCGCAGGTGATGCTGGGACGGCTGGCGCTCGTGCCGGACATCCTGCAGCCGTTCGTCATCGTCCTCGCGGTGGCGGCGCTGCACCTGCTGTTCTCGAGCAACACCGTGACCGGCGCCATCATCATGCCGATCCTGATCGCCCTGGCGCAGGACCTGGGCCTCGACGTCTGGACGGTGGCGGCGCCGGCCGCGTTCACCTCGTCGCTCGCCTTCATCCTCGTGACCGAGAGCCCGACGAACGTGCTGCCATACTCGGCCGGCTACTTCTCCATCCGGGACATGGCGCGGGTGGGCATCGTGATGACGGTGGCGGCCGCCGTCTGCGTTACGATCGCGATCGTGACCGTGCGGAGCCTCGGCGGCGGGTAGGAGCCTGCGCCGCAGAACGGCTGGCGGGAGGACATCATGACCTGGAGCAACGGCATCCTGAGGTCGGCTTCCGGATACGGCGCGGTGCTGGTCGTCGCCGCAGCCGCGTGCGGGGCGCTGCCGGCGGCGGCGCAGGACGTCCCGCGGTACGAGCTCGATCCGCTGTGGCCGAAGCTGCCGTTCGGCGACCGCTGGCTCACCGGCGGGCTGGGGGGGATGTGCGTCGGCGGCAGTGACCAGGTCCTCATCCTCAATCGCCAGAACGTCGTGTCGGCCGACCTGGACGGCGCGCGCCTGGCGCCGCCGGTGATCGAGCTCGACCCCGACGGCAACGTGGTCCGCGGCTGGGGCGATCCGGCGCTGAGCGGCGACCGGCTGCACGACTGCCACGTCGACGGCGACGGGAACGTCTGGATCGTCGCGGCCGACACCGGCGTGGTGCAGAAGTACTCGGCCGACGGCAGCGAGCTCCTGCTCCAGATCGGCGAGACCGGCATCTACGACTCGTCGGACGGCACGCGGGAGGGGCGGCCCCTGAACTCCGACCGGGCTCAGTTCTTCCTGCCGGCCAGCCTGGACGTCGATCCGCGGACCGGCGACGTCTACGTGGCCGATGGCGAGACGCCCGCCGGCAACTTCCGCATCGCGGTGCTCGATCGCAACGGGCAGTTCCTCCGCCAGTGGCCGCTCCAGCGGACCGCCGCCGAGCGGGACATCGTCCCGCTGCCGCACTGCCTGCGCCTGTCCAACGACGGGCTGGTGTACGTGTGCGACCGCCGCGCCGACCGCATACAGGTGTTCGACCGGATGGGCAGGTTCGTGCGCAACATCGACGTGCCGTTCCACCCGGTCACCCCGCGCGGCGACGACGGCGCCGGCACGCGGGGCACCGCCGTCGTGCTCGCGTTGTCCCCCGACCCGGAGCAGCGCCTGCTCTTCGTCCTCAACCAGAACGACGTCATGGTCGACGTGCTCGACCGCCGCAGCGGCGAGGTCCTGACGAGCTTCGGCGGCGGTCCGGGGCGCTACCGCGGACAGTTCACGCTGCCGCACGGCATCGGCGTCGACTCGGCGGGCAACGTGTACGTGGCGGAGCAGGAAGGCCGGCGCATCCAGAAGTTCACCCTCGTCGACCCGTGATCGGCCGGCGGGCAAGCGACGTTGGCGCGGGCGGCGGGACAACCGTGGCCAAGACCAAGGAGTGAGGCAATGCCGGACGCAAGTCGACTCGATGCCAGGCTGCTCGCAGCGGCGCTGGCGTGTCTGCTGCTGGCGGTGGGCGCGGCAATCCAGGCCCAGTCGTCGACGACCAACCCGTACCGGGCGACCTTCGGCTGGGAGCAGCTCCCGGAGGGGCGCGGGCTGGGCACGGTGAGCGGCGCCTTCCCCGATCCGGACGGCCGGCACCTGTGGATCCTGGACCGCTGCGGCGCGAACCAGTGCGCCGGCTCCGACCTCGACCCGATCCTGAAGTTCGACCTCGAGGGCAACCTCGTCGACAGCTTCGGCGCGGGCTTGTTCGGGTTTCCCCACGGCTTCTTCCTGGACCACGAGGGCTTCCTGTGGGTGACCGAGGGCGGTTCGCACGGCGACTCGCGCGCCACGCCGGGCGAGCAGATCGGCATCGGCCATCAGGTGCTCAAGCTCGACCAGCAGGGCGAGGTGGTGCTGCGCCTGGGCGAGGCGGGCGTCTGGGGCGACGGCGAGCGGCACTTCAACGGACCGTCGGGCGTGGTCGTGGCGCCCAACGGCGACATCTGGATCGCGGACGGGCACCGCGGCGGCAACAACCGGATCGTCAAGTTCTCCAAGGACGGCGCCTTCCTGCTGGCGATCGGCGGCGGGGTCGGCTCCGAGAGCAAGGAGGCGGCCGGCTTCAGCGACCCCCACGACATCAAGATGGACTCGCGGGGGCGCGTCTACGTCGCGGATCGGGGCAACAGCCGGATCCAGGTCTTCGACGCGGAGGGGAAACTCCTGCACATCTGGACGCACTACGGCAAGCCGAGCGGGCTGTTCATCGACCGCAACGACATTCTGTATGCCGGCGACGGCCTCTCCGGCATGGTCCGCACCGGCCCGCCCGACAACTGGCGCAGCAACCTGGGCTGGGAGAAGGGCATCCGCATCGGCAGCCTGAAGACCGATCACGCCTGGGTGACGCACTTCGTTCCGCATCACGAAGTGGACGTCGGCGCCGGCGTCGAGTTCCTGGGCGTGGACTTCGACGGCAACATCTACGCGGGCGAGGTCAGCCGCAGGCGGCTCGTGCGCTACGTGCTGCACCGGCCGTCGGAGCTGCTCGGATTCTGACGGAGGCCGCCGCGGCCCGCTCGATCGCCCGGGCGCGGCGGCAAACGACGATGGAGCTGTCGGCGTTCGGGCGGCGGTTGCTGCGCGACTCCGGCGCGCGGTCGCTGATGGCGGACCTCGGCGCGGTCGCGGAGGCCGGGGGCGACATCATGAACCTCGGCGGCGGCACCCCGAGCCTCATTCCGGCCGCCGAGGCGGTGTTTCGCCGCCACATGCAGCGTCTGCTGCAACCCGGTGGCGGCTTCGGGCGCGCAATAGGCACGTACGGCGGCCCCGACGGCGACCGCGGCTTCGCCCGCGCCCTGGCCGGGCTGCTCCAGCGGGAGCTCGGCTGGGCCGTCGGCGCGCGCAACATCGCCCTGACCAACGGCAGCCAGTCCGCGTTCCTGGCCCTGTTCAACCTCCTCGCCGGCGCGGGCGGCGGCGGCCGCCCCGCCCGCCGCGTGCTGCTGCCGCTCGCCCCGGAGTACATCGGCTACGCGGACGTCGGCTTCACGCCGGGCCTGTTCACCTCGCGCAGGCCCGCCGTCCACGACCTCGGCGACAGGCTCTTCAAGTACGGCGTGGACTTCGAGGGGCTGGACGCCATCGAGGACATCGGCGCCATCTGCCTGTCGCGTCCCACCAACCCCACCGGCAACGTCGTCACCGACGCGGAGGTCGAGCGCCTGCGCGCTGTCGCGCGCGCCCGCGGCGTGCCGCTCATCCTGGACACCGCGTACGGGTCGCCGTTCCCCGACATCGTGTTCGGCGACGCGACGCCGGTCTGGGACGAGCACACGGTCGTCTGCATGAGCCTGTCCAAGCTGGGGCTGCCGGGGCTGCGGACCGGCATCGTCATCGCGAACGAGGCGCTCATCGAGGCGCTCGTCGCCGCCACGGCCATCTTCTGCCTGGCGCCGGGCAGCCTCGGCCCGGCCCTGGCCACGGATCTCGTCGCGACCGGGGAGGTGCTCGCGCTCGCCCGCGACGTCATCCGGCCGCACTACGCGGCCCGCGCGCAGCGCGCCGTCGCTCGGCTCCGCGCCGGTCTCGAGGGGTACGACGTTCGCATCCACAAGCCGGAGGGGGCGTTCTTCCTGTGGCTCTGGATGCCGAACCTGCCCATCGGCAACGCCGCGCTCTACGAGCGGCTCAAGGCGCGCGGCGTCATCGTCGTCTCGGGGCACTATTTCTTTCCGGGGCTCGAGGACGACGACTGGCGGCACAAGCGCGAGTGCATCCGCATCAGCTACGCCGACGACTGGGGGCGCATCGAGCGCGGCCTCGACATCATCGCCGACGAGGTGCGCCGGGCGTACGACGGCGGTGCGCGCGACGGCGGATCGTAACCCTGCCTCGTGCCGGTGGAACAGACTCGAGGCGCGCGAAACCCGAGGTCAAGTGTCGTGCCAAAAAGCTCATTCGGGTGTTGATGTAGTCAACGCAGCCTTGGCGACGCCGCACAGGAGATCGATCGGGCATGACTCAGACGACTGACGAATACGTGTTCGAGGCCCGCTTCTACGCGATTGCTGTATTCGATATTCTCGGACAGAGCCGTAAGCTCCTCCGACCGAT
Organism: Vicinamibacterales bacterium; assembly: GCA_965222265.1. Lineage (GTDB taxonomy): Bacteria > Acidobacteriota > Vicinamibacteria > Vicinamibacterales > UBA8438 > JAAXGX01. The sequence goes on along the minus strand of CBDCTP010000002.1, from coordinate 75,685 downwards.
GACGTTTCCCCCAGCCACCGCCGGGGAGGCGCAGAGGGTAAGAAACGACCTGGCGGAGACAGTCGTAGCTGTAGACCGTTTCAGGCAGCTATTCCGGCAGCAATTCGATGCGCGCAGGAGCGCCTTCGACGATGACGCTGCGCAGCTTCCGGAACCCGAACGCGCCGCGTTCACGGCCGCTCTGGCATCGAACATCGTGAGTTGGGGAATCTCCGACGCCTATTGTGTCGCAATCCCTATAGAAGCCGGCTCTGGGGCTTCCGGTGCCATGGCAGCCATGGCGGATGTGCGCCGTGCGCTCGAGGTGGCGGCAGCCATGTGGTTGATCTCATTGAGCTTCGGCGATCCAATTCGAGGCGGAATGGAGATCGGGACGGCTGCGACGATGCGCGAGAACGATATCTACGGTGCAGCCCTCGTTGAGGCGTACCGTCTCGAATCCAAGGTCGCTGGGGGGCCTCGAATCGTAGTCGGAGAGCAACTGCTTGCTGCTCTGCGGGCTGCGGCTCAGGACCCAGACGCCAACTATCGAGGGGCAGCGATGTATGCGGCAAACTGCCTGTCGATGCTCCGGCAAGACGTCGACGATAAGACAGCGATTGATGTGCTCGGTGGCTCATGGGCCACACCAGAACGCCGCCAACTTCTCCAGGACGTGTTCGCGACAGCCCATGACAATGCCCGGCGCCAGCTCCAGGAGCATCAGGAGGCGGGCTGCAGGAAGCTCATCTCGCGGTATGAGACACTCCTCGCGTACTTCGCCGACCATGCAGCGTCGTGGCAAGGCCAGTAACTGGCGCACCAATCCCCGCGCGAATCGGGGCGCGAAGAGGGCGTGGCAGCTTGGTAATCCGCTTGCTCGCACGACCGCACGGAAATCCTCGGCCGACTGTTGCGCGAGAACCGCTGCGGCCCTCTCCGCCACCCTGTCGGCCCGACTTGGCCCTCGCGTGATGTCGGTTGGCGCGTGCCACGCCACCACACTAGAGGCGCGGGACACTCAGCCCCGAATGTTGTGGGATAAACCCGAGCCCACGAACATGTCCGCAACGAGCTGCGCCGGCACACGGAGGCGGGGGACTTCGAACTCGCCTCACGGTATCAGACTCTCCTGACCTACTTCGACGAGCAAGCTCCGCTATGGCGACAGATGGCGACAGCAGTAGGTGCGGTGTCGCAGCGAGGATTCCAAGCCCATTGGAGGAACGCGAGACCGCGCCGCCGACGTTCTGCGAAATGGTTGTGATCCGGAACCCCAAACCAGATAGCCCCCGCGCCCCTGGCGCAGCCGCCGCCCGAGGGGATGAGCAGCCCCGGCGGCGGCCCCAGTCCCGACCGACTACACCCAGCCCCATGCACGAAAGCCAGGGGTCGGCCGGGTCCTCGTTGTCGCGCCGCGCCAGCCGGCCCACCAGCCGCCGCGGCGCGTCGCCTCAGCCGAAAATCAACCCGGCGCCGGTCGCACGCACGCGGCTCGGATACACCCGGCGCCGGTCATGCGGATGGGGCGTCCGTCGCCGTCGTCGTCTCTGCGAGCCGCCGCCTGGTCGGCGCGCCGCTCCCTCTCGGCCGCGAGCCTCGCAAGCGCCGCATCGCTGTCTTGGTCGGATCACAGCCGGTCGTCGGCGGCCGCCGAGCTGGCGGAACCCGACCCCATCGGGTAGACCGTGTCGTTGTAGCGCGCCTCGGACAGCACCATGCTCGCCGCCGCGAGGGGCGGGCGCCGCATGCCGGCCTCCCGAAACAGGTCGTCGATCATCTGGTCGAGCACGCGCGGGTCCCGCTTCAGCTCGTCAGCGTGCCGGCGCGCCGCGTCGGTCATCCGCCGCTCCTGCTCCCGGACCACGGCCTCGAGGGCCTCGATCTTGGCGACGACGACGCGCCGGCGTTCGGCCGGATCGTCGCCGTGCGGATGGACATACGGACCGCCGCGGGAGTGGTCCGGCATGTCGATGTCCGCGAGCGCCTTGCGCAGCTTGTCGAGCTCCGCGGCGACGGGCGCGATCTCTCCTCGCGCAACTGCCGCAGCTCCTGGCCGAGCTCGCCCATCATCAGCTGACCTCTCCGGCGACCTGCTGCGCGACGCCGACGAAGTCGCGCCGGGCGTCATCGAGCTGCAAGGGCGGTGCAGTGGCCATCTTCGTCATCGCACGCAAGCTCGCCATCCTTGCCTACCGCATGCTCCGCTACGGTCAGGACTATGTCCACCTCGGCGAAGCTCACTACGAAGCCCGGTTCCGCCAGCGCCGCCTCGACGGACTGCGCCACACGGCACACGCCATGGGCTATAGACTGATTCCGGCCACCGACGCCGCTTGAACAGGTGGTTGTTTCAGGTCAGTCAGTCAGGCGCGGCGGGGATCCCTGCCGCCCGGCTCGACGCGCAGGGCCGCATGGCGTGCGAGCACGTCGAAGTCGTCGTCCCGATGCAGGACGGGAAGATCGGCGCGGATGGCCAGTGCGCCGATGAGACAGTCTATCAGCCTGCGAACGGTCTCCCCCTGCTTGCGACAACGGCGATAGAGAGCCGCGGCTTCATCGTAGTCCCCGGGAACGGTCGCGATGACCGTCGTCCGTGCCAGCACTTCCATGCGAATGGCGTCGCAGATTCCACCTCGTCCGCGAGCAACGCATCGACGCGATTGCACGCGGCGGATCCGGTGTCCCGCAGGAATTCGATCCACGCGGAGGTGTCGATCAGAATCATGTCTGGCGAGCGGACCTCAGCTCGTCCAACTCGCCCTGCCAACCCGACCCGCGCAGTCCGCGCGCCTCATCGATACCGAGGGGCTCGGCGGCCAGCGTTCTCAGCGCGAAGTTGATCGCCTCACGTTTCGTCGTCAGGTGGTAGCGACGCATGACCTCCGCGCAGGCCTCGCTGTCGACGTCCACGTTGGTGCGTGCCATACACGCACGATACACCAAGCAGGAACGCCTCGTACGCGCGCCGCCTACCGCTTCTCCGCGATGACGCCGATCATCGGCGGGGTCGAGAAGAACGCCCCCGCGCTCTCCTCGCGCTCGCGCCAAGCGGTCTCGAACACGCGGCGGTCCGCCTCGTCGCGCAAGCCCGGTGCCACAAGCCGCGGCGCGTAGCCGAAGAGGGAGCTCCGGGCCCAATCCCAGACCGGCGTGCCCCGTCTGGCCAGCTCCACCAGCGGAACGAGCTCGAGCAGGCGGCAGCCGGCGTGCTCCAGCATGCGGGGCAGGCGCGCACCGACGTCGAGGTCGCCGCCCGTCCGGCGCCACCTCTCCCCGCCCGCGGCGATCAGGCGCTCGAGCGCCCGGTTCGGAGGCTCGATCCGCGCGGCGCAGTAGTTCAGGTAGTCCCAGACCACGACGCGGCCGCCGGGCCGCAATCCGGACACGATCCGCTCAACGACCGGGACAGGATCGCGGAGGAGCAGAACAGCCAGCGTGCAAAGATGCAGTCCAGGGATCCGGGGACGAGCCGCAGCTCCTCGGCCCGTCCCACCTGCGCGGTGAGCTGCTCGAGTCCGCGCCGGGCCGCGTCACGAGCAGCCCCTCGATGAAGCGCGGCGACTCGTCGAGGGCAAGCACGCGCCCACTGCTGCCGATCCGCCGGGCCAAGTCGAGGGCCGCGAAGCCCGGGCCGCAGCCCAGATCCAGCAGGCGCGCGCCGGGTCCGAACCCGCCGCGGTCCCAGAGGTCGTGCGCCGCTGCTGCCCACGCGCGGTGCTGCCTCTCGAGCCGCCGCCCCTCCTCGGGATCGGTCCCCAAGAGGTACGGCTCGCCGGCCGGCCGCTGCCGTGCCCCACGCAACGGCTCAGTCCCGCTCACGGTGCATCGGATCCGCGGGCCCGCCCGACAGCGGCGCGGCCAGGCCGGCCGTTCACCGCCGCCGGTCGGGGTCGTAGAACGGGGCGTCGCCCTTGATGGTGACGCGGTAGCCGTGGCGGGTCTCCGGGTAGTAGTCCCAGATCGCCAGGTGCTGGGCGCAGCGGTTGTCCCAGAAGGCAACCGAGTGCCGGCGCCACTGAAAGCGGCAGTGGTAGTCGGGCCGCGCGCAGTGCCTGAAGAGAAACGCCAGCAGGGCGTCGCTCTCCGGCAGCGGCAGCTCCCTGATGCGTGTCGTGAAGCCCTCGTTGACGTAGAGCGCCGGCCGGCCGGTGACCGGATGTGTCCGGATGACCGGGTGCTCGGCCGCCGGGTAGCTACCGTCCCGCAGATCGCCGGCGCCGTAGCGGCCGCGGTAGTACTGCTCGCCCTCGTGGACGGCCGTCAGTCCGGCCAGCATCCGCTGCATGCGGTCCGACAACCCCTCGTACGCGGCGTACATGCTGGCGAACAGCGTGTCGCCGCCCGACGAGGGCAGCTGGACGATCCGCAGGATGCTGGCCATCGGCGGCTCGACGTCGCACGAGACGTCCGAGTGCCAGAGGCTCCCCGCGACGAACTCGACCTTGTCGTCGCCGTGAACGACGAGAACCTCCGGATGCTCGGCGTCCTTCGGCGCAGCCGGATGAATGTGCAGCTCGCCGAACCGGCGCCCCAGCGCCTTGTGCTGCTCGAACGTCAGGTCCTGATCGCGAAAGAACAGGACGAGGTGCTTCGCCCAGGCGTCCTTCAACGCCGTCAGCACGGCGTCGTCGAGCGGCCGGGTCAGGTCGACGCCCGACACCTCGGCACCTATGACCGGGGTGACCGGCTGGATCCGCAACGCGCTGCCTTGCACGGCCGGCTGTGGGAGATTGGACATGGCGCTGCCCGATTATAGCGATCCCGTTGCTATACTTCGGACCGGGAGATGGACTCCGCCAGGCGCGCACGGCGCGCCTCGGCGGGAGCGGCGCGGGGCACAGGGGTCCCCGCAAGCGGACGCCGGAGGTTCGGGGCAAAGCCCCGTCTGACTGAAGCTGCTCGATGAGCGCTCGTCTCACCCTGGTCGGCGCCGGTCTCGCGTGTCTCCTCGCCGCCGGCTGCAGCGCCCCGCAGCCGCCGTCCGCACCCGCGCCGCGCGAGCGCGCGCGACACCGTCACCTGCTGGTGGTCCTCGACGGCCTGCGACCTGACTACGTCGAGCCGGCGCTGATGCCGACCCTCCACGCGCTGGCCGGGCGCGGCGTCGTCTTCACGGATCATCACGCGGTCTATCCGACCGTGACGCGCGTCAACGCGGCCTCCATCTCCACCGGCGCCTACCCCGAGACGCACGGCCTGCTGGGCAACTCCGTCTTCTTTCCGCGCGTCGACGCCACGCGCTTCCTGAGCACGGCCGATCGGGCCAACCTGCTCCGTATCGAGCACGTCGAGACGGCGCTGCTCACGGCGCCGACGCTCGGCGAACGGCTAGCCGGGGCGGGGCTGCGGCTGCTGGTGGCCAGCGCCGGCTCCAGCGGCTCCTCCTATCTGCTGAATCACGCGGTGGCCGGCGGCGGCATCATCCACTACGAGTACGCGCTGCCCGCCGCGCTTGGCGAGGCCGTGCGCCAGCGGCTCGGGCCGCCGCCGCCCGCCGCCCTGCCCAACCGCGCCCGCAACCGCTACATCGTCGATGCGTTTCTCGAGGTCGGTCTCGACCGCGTCGATCCCGCGGTCGCCATCCTCTGGCTCAGCGATCCGGACACGACCGCCCACGCCAGGGGCATCGGGCATCCGACTTCCGTCGCCGCGCTCCGCGCGGTGGACGCGGAGCTGGGACGGCTCCAGGCCGGGCTCCGCGCCGGCGGCCGGCTGGAGGCATTCAACATCTGGGTAACGTCCGACCACGGCTTCTCGACGCACACCGGCGGCGTCGACATCGACGCGCTTCTGGCTCCCTTCGCAGGCGAGCTGCCCGACGGGACCCCGCGCATCGTCGCCGGGGGCGGGGCGATCTACGTGCGCGACGGCGACCCGGACACCGTGGCACGCATCGTCGAGGCCCTGCAACGCTCGGATCGGGTCGGGGCCATCTTCACGCGCGACGGACGCGTGCCGGGCACCCTGGGACTCGATGCCGCGCGCTGGAGCCACGAACGCGCGGCCGACATCCTCTACTCGCCGGCATGGACCGACGCCGAGAACCTCTACGGCTACCGCGGGACGAGCGCGGCGGGGGGCACGGCCGGACACGGCAGCGCGAGCCCGTACGACATTCACAACACGCTGGTCGCGGCCGGCCCCGACCTCGAGGCCGGCATCGAGGTCTCGCTGCCGACGTCGAACGTCGATCTCGCCCCCACCTTCCTTTACCTGCTCGGTCTGACGGCCGCGCCGACCATGGCCGGGCGGGCGCTGATCGAAGCGCTGGCCGCCGGTCCCGACCTGCCGGCCGAGCGCGAGCCGGCCGCGATCGCGGCGGCCACGCCCGACGGCGGCTACCGCGCGGTTGCCAACACGTCGGCCGTGTTCGGCCGGCGCTATCTGGACGCGGCCACCGCGGAGCGCCCCTGAGCGGGCCCCGGCTTGACGCCGACCGCGGGCCCGGTCCAGAATAGTCGGTAATGCGCACACACGCGCGCTTCGGCGGCGCTTGTTGCTGTTGTATGGAGGCCCCTGTGGGCCCCCGCGCCGCCGGTCGCGTCGTGTTGACGTAAGCAGACAACGCAAACAGCCACTCAACGCACAAGACTGAAGGCCCGGGAGGCAAATGCTTCCCGGGCCTTTTTTGTTGTCCATGGACTACGGACCGAGCCTGATTGGCCTGCTCGTCGGCATCGTGGTCGGCGCCACGTCGACCGGCGGCGGCGCGCTCCTCACCCCCGCGCTCATCCTGATCTCCCGCGTTCCGGCGTCGATCGCGATCGGCTCCGACGTCCTGATTGCGAGTGGCATGAAGCTGTTGGGCGGCGGGATCTACGCGCTCCGGGGCGAGGTGCACTGGCAAACCGTCGGGCGGCTCGCGCTCGGCTCCGTCCCGGGGGCCGTCGCCGGCATCTGGGTGCTCAACCGCCTGCCCGCGAACGCGCTCGATGCGTACCTGGGCCGCGGGCTCGGGGTCGTCCTGATTGCGGCCGGGGCGGCGGTGCTCGTCCGCTTCACCCTCGGCGCGCGGGCTCATCCGCGGCAGGCGCCGCCGCAGCCGGTCACCATCGCGCTCGGCTTTGCGACCGGCATGCTCGTCAGCATGACCAGCATCGGGAGCGGCTCGCTGCTCCTGTGCGTCCTCGCGCTCTGCTACCCGCTCAGCGCCACCAGTATCGTCGGCACCGACCTGGTGCATGCCCTGCTGCTCTCGTCGATCGCGACCGTCGGCCACGGGCTGGCGGGTCGCGTGGACGTCGCGCTCGCCGGCACGGTGCTGATGGGGGCCCTGCCCGGCGTGCTCATCGGGGCCCGACTCGCAACGGCCGTGCCGGAGCGCGCGCTGCGGGCCGGTCTCGCCGCCATGCTGATCGCCATCGGCTTGCAACTCGCATTCTTCAGCCCGTCGGCGGCCCGCGCCGAACCGACGGCGCCAATCGCACAGGAAGGAAACGTCTCGTGGCACAGAGCACCCTGATTCCCCCGGGCGCCGCGGGCGCCGACAGCGACCGGCTCGACCGCCAGGCGGCGGTGCTCGAACGGCAGGCGCCGCTCGACGTGCTGCGCTGGGCGGCCGACCGGTACGCGCCCCGGCTGACGTTCGCGACCGGGTTCGGTCCGGAAGGATGCGTGCTGATCGACCTCATGGGCCGCCACCGCCTGCCGGTCGACGTCTTCACGCTCGACACGGAGCTGCTCTTTCCGGAGACGCGTGAGCTGTGGAGGCGGCTGGAGCAGCGCTACGGCATCACGATTCGGGGCGTGACGCCGGCGCTCACGGTTGCCGGCCAGGCCGCGGCGCACGGCGAGCGCCTGTGGGAACGCGATCCCGGGCGCTGCTGCGAGATGCGCAAGGTCATACCGCTGAGGGCGGAGCTCGCACGCGTCGATGCGTGGATTACCGCCATCCGGCGCGACCAGACCCCGCAGCGCGCATCCGCGCTCGTCACCGAGTGGGACGCGAAGTTCGACATCGTCAAGATCAACCCGCTGGTGCGGTGGACCAAACGGGACGTGTGGGCGCACCTGCTCGCGCACGACGTGCCGTACAACCCGCTTCACGATCGGGGTTATCCGAGCATTGGCTGCCAGCCCTGCACCGATCCGGTCGAGGCCGGGGAGGACGACCGGGCCGGGCGCTGGCGCGGCAGCGCGAAGACCGAGTGCGGGCTGCACGGCCCGGCAATCCCGCTGACGCCGGCTCCGCAAGAGGCGTAAGATGCTGTTTCCGGTCTTCCTGAAGCTGACGGGCCGTACCGTGCTGGTCGTCGGCGCAGGGCAGGTCGCCGCGACGAAGCTCGGCGCCCTGCTGGCGGCCGGAGCCAGCGTGCGGGTGGTCGCCCCCGACGTGGCAAACGGGATCGAGCAGCCCGGCGTGGCGGTCGAGCGGCGGCCCTTCGAGCCGCGGGATCTGGACGGCGTGTGGCTCGTCGTCGCGGCGGCGACGCCGGAGGTCAACCGGCAGGTCGCCGCCGCGGCCGAGACGCGCCGCGTCTTCGTGAACGCGGTCGACGATCCGGACAGCGCCAGTGCGTACCTCGGGGGCGTGGTCCGGCGGGCCGGCATCACTGTCGCCGTCTCGACCGACGGGCGGGCCCCGGCGCTGGCGGGCCTCCTGCGCGAGGGGCTGGATGCGCTGCTTCCGGAAGCGGAGCTCGAGCAGTGGCTGGCGACGGCTGAACGCGAGCGGCGAACGTGGCGCGCGCAGGGGACCGCGCTGGAGAAACGCCGGCCGCTCCTGCTCGACGCCCTGTTCCGCCGCCACGGCGGCGGCGCCGGTGCCGACGGCTGACGCGGAAGACCCGCGTCGCACCGAGAGCGGTAAGGCGCGCACAGCGCGCCTCGGCGGGAGCGGCGCGGGGCGAAGGGGTCCCCGCAAGCGGACGCCGGGGGTTCGGGGCGCAGCCCCGTCTGAAGGAAGCTGCGCACAGCGCGCCTCGGCGGGAGCGGCGCGGGGCAATGGGGTCCCCGCAAGCGGACGCCGGGGGTGCGGGGCGCAGCCCCGTCCAATGAAGATGACGGGATTCGTTTCGCTGGTGGGCGCGGGACCGGGCGACCCCGAGCTGCTCACGCTGCGTGCGGTGCACCGGCTGCAGGCTGCCGACCTGGTGCTGTACGACGCGCTGGTGGCTCGCGAGATCATCGCGCTCGCGCCCCATGCCCAGTGCTTCTGCGTGGGCAGGCGCGCCGGGACCAAGTCCGTCAGCCAGACCGCGATTCAGCGGCTGATGATTCGGGGCGCTCGCCAGGGCAAGCGGGTCGTGCGCCTCAAGTGCGGCGACCCGTTCGTGCTGGGACGCGGCGGCGAGGAAGCGCTCGCCGTGTGCGAGGCGGGCGTGCCCTTCGAGGTCGTCCCGGGCGTCACGAGCGTCGTTGCCGCGCCGGCGCTCGCCGGGGTACCGTTGACGCACCGCGGCCTGGCATCGGGCTTCCTCGTGGTCTCCGGTCACGCGGAGGCGGTGTTCGGGCCAATCCTCGACATGGCCGCGCCGCACGCGGTGACGATTGTCGTGCTGATGGGCCTGGCGGCGCGGCGGGAGATTGCGGCGCGGCTCATGGGGCGCGGCTGGCAACCGCGGACGCGCGCCGCCGTCGTGCTCGCGGCCGGCACGCGCGACATGCGGATCTGGAGCGGGCGGCTGGACGAGCTGGGAGCCGCCCCCCTCGACCTGTCCGGCCGGCCGCCCGGGACCATCGTCGTCGGAGACGTCGTGGGATTGCGTTCCCTGACCACGGCCGCCGAGCCGGGCGGGCGCCCCGCGCCCGCCGCGGCGGCAGGCGGCTAGGAGTCTGCGCCCTGGAACGGTGCAGACTCCGCAAGGCGCGCACAGCGCGCCTCGTCGGGCGCGGGGCGACGGGGTCCCCGCAAGCGGACGCCGGGGGTGCGCGGCGCAGCCCCGTCTGATTGAAGCTGGGAATCCGTGGCGAAACCTCCCAGGAGTGTGACGTGACTTGGAAGCAGCAGCTGGCCAACAGCATGCCGGCGGAACTCGCCGCCGAGATCGAGACGTTCGAGAGCCAGATCGCCCTGCGCAGCCAGGGCAAGATCGACGAGAAGGTCTTTGCAGAGACGCGTCTCCGGCGCGGCGTCTACGGTCAGCGGTACGACAACGGCCGCCGCAACGACGGCACCGGTACGCGCCCGCTGGCGTACCCGACCGACCGCATGACCAAGGGCCCGGAGACGGTCTGGGACGCGCCGGGCATGGTGCGCATCAAGATCCCGTTCGGCGGGCTCACTCCCGATCAGATGGACACCCTGGCCGACCTCGCCGAGGAGTACAGCGACGAGGTCTGTCACATCACGACGCGCCAGGACGTCCAGCTTCACTTCGTGCACATCGACGACACCCCCGACCTGATGCGGCGCCTGGCGGCCGTCGGCATCACCACGCGCGAGGCCTGCGGCAACACGGTGCGGAACGTGACGGCGTGCCCGCTCGCCGGGGTGTGCCGTGACGAGACCTTCGACGTCACGCCCCACGCGCACGCCTGCATGCGCTTCCTGCTGGGCCATCCCGACTCGCAGGACTTCGGCCGCAAGTTCAAGGTGGCGTTCTCGGGGTGCAGCGAGCACGCGTGCGGCCTCGTATCGATGCACGACCTGGGCCTGGTGGCAGCCACGCGCACGGTCGACGGGAAGGTGCGGCGCGGCTTCGTCACCTACGTCGGGGGCGGGCTGGGCGCCGTGCCCCATCAGGCCAGGCTGTTCGACGAGTTCCTGCCCGAGGAAGAGCTCCTGCCGCTGGCGCAGGCAATCGCCCGCGTGTTCGCGCGGCTGGGCGAGAAGAAGAACCGCGCCCGGGCGCGCATCAAGTTCCTGGTTGTCCAGCTCGGCCTCGACGAGTTCAGGCGGCTGGTCCTGGAGGAGCGCGCCAGGCTGGCGGACGATCCGCGCTGGACGGCGCACCTCGCGGCGGCCGCTACGTACGGCGAGAAGCCGCTGAAGCCGGCGGCGGCGCTCAACGGCGGCGCCGCGACGGCCGGATTCGCCGACTGGCTGCGGACCAACGTCTATCGCCAGCGGCAGGCCGGCTACGCGGTGGCGACGGTCACCCTGCCGCTCGGCGACCTGAGCGCGCGGCAGATGCGCGAGCTGGCGGCGATTGCCCGCCGCTACGTCGGCGACACGGTGCGCGCGACGGTGGAACAGAACATCGTGCTGCGTTGGGTCAGCGAGGCCGATCTGCCGGACCTGTACCGCGACCTGGCGGCGGCCGGGCTGGATGAGCCCGGGGCCGGGACCCTGAGCGACGTCACGGCCTGCCCGGGCACCGACACGTGCAAGCTCGGCATCGCGTCGTCGCGCGGCCTCGCCGCCGAGCTGCGCGCCCGGTTGAGCACGCCGTCCGGACGACCGCACGACGCGGTCGGCGGCCTCCGCATCAAGACGAGCGGCTGCTTCAACTCGTGCGGCCAGCACCATGTCGCCGACCTCGGGTTCTACGGGGTCAGCCGGACGGTGGACGGCTATACGGTGCCGCACTTCCAGGTCGTGCTGGGCGGCCAATGGACCGCCAACGCGGGCGCCTACGGGTTGGCGATCGGCGCGGTTCCCTCCAAGCGCATCCCCGAAGCCGTCAGCCGGATCACCGAGCGCTTCGTCGCGGAGCGCCGGCCGGACGAGACGTTCCAGCAATTCACCCAGCGGGTCGGGAAGCGGGCGCTGAAGGAGATGCTCACGGACCTGATGAAGGTGCCGTCGCATGCCGAGCGCCCGGAGTTCTACTCCGATTGGGGGGACCCGCGCGAGTTCACGCTAGGCGACATGGGCGTCGGCGAGTGCGCCGGCGAGATCGTCTCGCTCACCGAGTTCGATCTGGCGGCCGCCGAGGCCCAGGTGTTCGAGGCGCAACTGGAGCTCGAGGAGGGCAGGCACGAGGAGGCCGACCGTCTGGCCTACGACGGCATGCTGCTCGCCGCGCGCGGGCTCGTCAAGACGGAGTTCGTCGACATCTCCGACGATCCCGACCGGATCGTCGCCGAGTTCCGCGCCCGCTTCTTCGACACGAAGCTGTTCTTCGACAAGTACGCCGGCGGCAAGTTCGCCATGTACCTGTTCCGGCGCCACGAGGCCGCCCCACGGCAGCAGACGCCCGAACGGGCGCGACAGCTGGTCGAGGAGGCGCAGCTCTTCCTCGAGGCGAGCCACGCCTGCCAGGCGCGTCTGGCGGCCGGGGAAGCGGGCGACGCCGCGACGCGGGTGCCGGCCCGATGAGTCGGCCCGTCGACGACCTGCAGCGCTGCGGGCTGAAGGTCTTCTTCGAGGCCGGTGCGAATCCGAGCGTCCGCGCGTTCATTCCGATCTTCCACCGCTGGATCCAGACCGGCGCCGTCGACGGCCTGCTGATCGACGTCGCCGACTATACGCACCTCATGGACGGCCCCGCGGTCCTGCTGGCCGGCCACGAGGGCAACTACGCGATCGACAGGACGGAGGGCCGGCCTGGGCTCTATTACTACCGCAAGCAACCGGCCCACGGAGCGCTCGTCGATCGTCTCGCGCTGCTCGGACGCGCGCTGCTGGCGGCCGCCGTCCGCTTGGAATCGGATGCGGCCAGCGAGGGGTGCCGCTTCGTGGGCAGCGAGCTGCAGTTCGTCGCGAACGACCGGCTGCTCGCCCCGCCGGCACCCGAGACCGTCGCGGCGCTGCGACCCCACCTCGAGGCATTCGGCCGGATGCTGTTCCTGGACGACGCGGAAGCGGTGGCGGAACCGGCGGAAATGGGGAATCGGATCCGCCTCTCGCTCCGCTCGCAACGCGACACGGCGCTCTCCGAGCTCCTCGAACGGATTTCGTAAAGGATTCATTCCAAGCGTCTTGCGTGCCGGACAGCGCTCCCGCCAGCCGGGAGAGGCGGGTCTATCCGTCGGCCCACGACATTCGCTATTCTTATACAAGACATTCTCGCTATTAGTGGAACTGTGCTAGAGTACCTGCTTCGATGCACCTGGAGTCGCTCAGCATCTTCTGTGACGTAGTCCGGCACCAGAGCTTCTCGCGGGCGGCCACGGTGCATTCGGTGAGTCAGTCGGCCGCCAGCCAGGCCGTGCGGCAGATCGAGCAGCGGCTGGGTGCGCAGCTCATCGATCGATCCACGCGGCCGTGGCGGCTCACGCCGGAGGGCAAGCTGTTCTTTCAGGGGTGCCAGGAGATCATCGAGCGCTACCACGAGCTCGAGGACGCGGTGCAGCGGCGCCAGCACCCGTCGGGCTACACCGTGCGGGTGGCTTCCATCTATTCGGTCTCGCTGCACGATCTGAGCGGGTACGTCGATCGGTTCCAGAGCCGGGTGCCCGGCGCCACGGTGGACATCGCCTACATGCACCCTGATCGCGTCTATGAGCGCATCCTGAGCGACCAGTCGGATCTGGGCCTCATCTCGTTCGCGAACCCCGGCCGGGGCTTCACGGCCATCCCCTGGAAGCGCCAGACGATGGTGGTGGCGTGTCTGCCCGGCCACCGCTTCGCGCGGCTGGCGCGTGAGCAGCGCGGCCTGCTGCCGCAGGACCTCGCGCGGGAATCGTTCGTCACGTTCGACCGCGGCCTGCCGGTACGCCGGGAGATCGACCGCTTCCTGCGGAAGCACGACGTCGAGATGACGGTCGTGGCGGAGTTCGACAACACGGAGAACATCAAGCAGGCGGTCGAGGATGGCGCCGGCGTCGCCATTCTGCCGGTGCCGACGCTGCGCCAGGAGGTGCGGCGGCACGCGCTCGTCACGGTGCCGTTTCGCACGTCCGCGGACAGCGCACCGCTCGTCCGGCCACTGAGCATCGTGCACCGGCGCAAGCGCCGCCTCAATCCGGCCGTCACGGAGTTCATCAAGCTGCTGTGCGCGGACGACGGCGCGTTCGATACGGCGCAGCGCACGACCGCGCCGGGCGCGGCTGACGCGCGACGGGCCGGGGCGCTCCAGGGGCCCGGCCGAGCGCCGCGCGGCGTCCCGAGCCGGCCCGGGTCGAGCGTCGCGGCCGGGCACGACGGACACGGACAAGGCTGACGGTATGAGCAAACTGCACGTTGCGCCCCAGGGACTCTACGACCCGCAGTACGAGCACGATTCGTGCGGCGTGGGCTTCGTGGTGAACGTCAAGGGACGGAAGTCCCACCAGCTCGTGCGCCAGGCGTTCGAGGTGGTCATCAACCTGCTCCACCGCGGGGCATGCGGCTGCGAGACGAATACGGGCGACGGCGCCGGGATGCTGATCCAGCTCCCGCACAAGTTCTTCCTGCAGGAAGCCGGGCGCGCGGGGATCGATCTCCCGGAGCCCGGCGCCTATGGCGTCGGCATGGTGTTTCTCCCCCGCGACGCCGGCGAGCGCGCGCGCGTCGAGGAGCTGTTCGGCCGGATCGTGGCGGAAGAGGGCCAGCAGGTACTGGGCTGGCGCGACGTTCCGACCGACGATTCGTCGCTCGGCCGGACCGCGCGCAGCGGCGAACCGGTCATTCGACAGATCCTGATCGGACGCGGACGGTCGCTCGAGCCGCACCCGGACGCGCACGCGCGCTTCGAGCGCAAGCTGTACGTCATCCGCAAGCGCGCCGCCCGGGCGGTGGAAGGGCTCGGGCTAGGCGAGGGTCACCTGTTCTACGTCGCGAGCCTCTCGTCGAACACGATCGTCTACAAGGGCATGCTGATCGCGGATCAGATGGAGACGATGTTCCCCGATCTCTCCGATCCGGCGGTCGAGTCGGCCCTCGCGCTCGTGCATCAGCGCTTCTCGACGAACACGTTTCCCTCCTGGCCCCTGGCGCATCCGTACCGCTACGCCGCGCACAACGGCGAGATCAACACCCTGCGCGGCAACATCAACTGGATGCGGGCCCGCGAAGCGCTGTGCCGGTCCGACCTGTTCGGCGACGACCTGCACAAGCTGTTCCCCCTCATCCGCGAGGGCCAGAGCGACACGGCCACCTTCGACAACGTGCTCGAGTTCCTGGTGCTGACCGGCCGCCCCCTGGCGCACGCCGTCCTGATGATGATCCCGGAGCCGTGGAGCAACCACGAGTCGATGAGCCCCGAGCGGCAGGCGTTCTACCGCTACCACGCCTCGCTCATGGAGCCCTGGGACGGGCCGGCGTCGATCGCCTTCACGGACGGCACGGCGATCGGCGCCGTGCTCGACCGCAACGGCCTGCGGCCGTCCCGCTACTACGTGACGAAGGACGACATGGTGATCATGGCGTCCGAGGTCGGCGTGCTGGACGTGCCGCCCGAGAACGTCCTGGTCAAGGAGCGCCTGCACCCCGGCCGCATCTTCCTGGTCGACACCGCGCAGGGCCGGATCATCGACGACGCGGAGATCAAGGCGGGACTGGCCGCCGAGCATCCGTACGGCGAGTGGCTGGCGCGCGAGACGATCCATCTCGACGCTCTGCCGCCGGCCGACTACACGCCCCCGCCGGCGCGCGAATCGGTCCGCCGGCGCCAGCGGGCGTTCGGGTACACGGAGGAGGATCTGCGGATCCTCGTCGGCCCGATGGGGGCGGCGGGCGCCGAGCCGATCGGCTCGATGGGCACCGACACGGCGCTCGCGGTCCTGTCGGATCGCTCCCGGCTGCTCTACGACTACTTCAAGCAGCTGTTCGCCCAGGTGACCAACCCGCCGCTCGACGCCATCCGCGAGGAGCTGGTGACCGACATGGGCTCGACGCTGGGCCCGGAACGCAATCTGCTGCAGCCCGAGCCGGCAAGCTGCCACCAGATCAGGATCGACTACCCGATCCTCGACAACGACGAGTTGGCCAGGCTCCGCGCGGTGTCGGATCCGGCGTTCCGGTCGGTGACGCTGCCCATGCTGTTTCCTCCCGCGGAAGGCACCGCCGGCCTCGAGCGGGTCATGGCAGCGCTCTGCCGGCGCGCCAGCGAGGCCGTTGCGGACGGCCACAGCCTGATCGTGCTGTCGGACCGCGGCGTCGACCGCGACCATGCGCCGGTGCCCACGCTGCTGGCGACGGCCGGCGTGCACCATCACCTCGTGCGCGAGGGGACGCGCACCCGCTGCTCGCTGATCGTGGAATCCGGCGAGGCGCGCGAGGTGCACCACATGGCCCTGCTGCTGGGCTACGGCGCCGGCGCAATCAATCCGTACCTGGCCTTCGAGACGCTGGAGGACCTGATCCTCGAGGGCACGCTGGGCGGCATCGACGCCCCGTCGGCCGTCCGGCACTACATCAGGGCCTGCACGAAGGGCGTGCTCAAGGTGATGTCCAAGATGGGGATCTCGACGCTGCAGAGCTACCGCGGCGCGCAGATCTTCGAGGCGGTGGGACTGAACAAGGAGTTCGTCGACCGCTACTTCACGTGGACGGCGTCGCGCCTGGGCGGCATCGGCATCGACACGGTGGCCGCCGAGGTGATTCGCCGGCACGGCCTGGCCTATCCCGAGCGCGGACGGGACGACGACCAGCTCGATTCGGGCGGGGAGTACCAGTGGCGGCGCGACGGCGAGTACCACCTGTTCAACCCGGAGACCGTCTTCAAGCTGCAGCACGCGGCGCGGAGCGGCCAGTACGCGATCTACCGCGACTACGCGCGCCTGGTCAACGACCAGAGCCGCAAGCGGGCCACGCTGCGCGGCCTGTTCGAGCTGCGTCCCGCCGCCGAGCCAACTCCGCTCGAGGAGGTCGAGCCGGTCGAGAACATCCTCACGCGGTTCGCGACCGGCGCCATGTCCTACGGCTCCATCAGCCAGGAGGCGCACGAGACGCTGGCCATCGCGATGAACCGTCTGGGCGGCAAGTCCAACACGGGTGAGGGGGGTGAGGATCCGGCCCGCTACACCCCCGACCCGAACGGCGACTTGCGGCGCAGCGCCGTCAAGCAGGTGGCGTCCGGCCGCTTCGGCGTGACGAGCGAGTACCTGGTGAACGCCGACGACCTGCAGATCAAGATGGCGCAGGGCGCGAAGCCCGGCGAAGGAGGTCAACTCCCAGGTTTCAAGGTGTACCCCTGGATTGCCAAGGTCCGCTACTCGACGCCGGGGGTGGGCCTCATCTCGCCGCCGCCCCACCACGACATCTACTCGATCGAGGACCTGGCCCAACTGATTCACGACCTGAAGAACGCGAACCCGCGGGCCAGGATCCACGTGAAGCTGGTGGCGGAGGTGGGCGTCGGCACGGTGGCGGCCGGCGTCTCCAAGGCGCACTCCGACGTCGTCCTGATCTCCGGGCACGACGGCGGCACCGGCGCCTCGCCGCAGACCAGCATCAAGCATGCGGGCGTGCCCTGGGAGCTGGGGCTGGCCGAGACGCAGCAGGTCCTGGTCCTCAACGACCTGCGGGATCGGATCGTCGTGCAGGTCGACGGGCAGATGAAGACGGGGCGCGACGTCGCCATCGCCGCGCTGCTGGGCGCGGAGGAGTACGGCTTCTCCACCGCGCCGCTGGTGGTGTCCGGCTGCATCATGATGCGCGTCTGTCATCTCGACACCTGCCCGGTCGGCGTCGCGACGCAGAACCCGGTGCTGCGGAAGCACTTCACGGGCAAGCCGGAGTTCGTCGAGAACTACTTCCGGTTCGTGGCCGAGGAGGTGCGCGAGCTGATGGCGGAGATGGGCTTCCGCACGCTGGACGAGATGATCGGCCGCTCGGACCGGCTCGACTTCAAGGCGGCGGTCGATCACTGGAAGGCCAAGGGACTGGACCTGTCGTCGGTCCTGCACCAGCCGGACGTGCCGACCACGGTCGGCCGGCGGTGCGTGCGGGCGCAGGATCACGGGCTGGACAGGGCGCTCGACAACGAGCTGCTCCGCCGCTCGGAGGACGCGCTCGCGCACGGTCGAGCGGTCGAGTTCAGCCTCCCGATCCGCAACGTCAACCGCACGGTCGGCACGATGCTGGGCTCCGAGCTGACGCGCCGGCGCGGCGCTGCGGGACTGCCCGACGACACGATCCGGATCAACTTCACGGGCTCGGCCGGCCAGAGCTTCGGCGCCTTCGTCCCGCGCGGCATCTCGCTGAGCATCGAGGGGGACGCGAACGACTACTGGGGCAAGGGGCTGTCGGGCGGGCGGCTCGTGATCCACCCGCCGCGCCAGTCGCCGTTCGTGCCCGAGGACAACATCATCATCGGCAACGTCGCGCTGTACGGCGCGACCGGCGGCATGGCCTTCGTGCGGGGTGTCGCGGGCGAGCGGTTCTGCGTGCGCAACAGCGGCGCGCACGCCGTCGTCGAGGGCATCGGCGACCACGGCTGCGAGTACATGACGGGCGGACGCGCGGTGATACTGGGCCGGACCGGACGGAACTTCGCGGCCGGCATGAGCGGAGGCGTCGCCTACATCCTGGACGAGGACGCGGACTTCGAGCGGCGCTGCAATCCCGGCATGGTCGACCTGGAAGAGCCGACCGACGACGACGAGGCGTTCGTTCGTCAGCTCGTCGGCCGGCACGTCGAGCTGACCGGGAGCACGCGCGGCCGGCAGGTCCTCGATGACTGGCCGGCCTGCCGCGCCCGCTTCGTGAAGGTGATGCCACGCGACTACAAGCGGGTGTTGGCCGCGGAGGCCCGGGCGCGCGCGGAGTCGCGCGAGCCGGAGTTCGCAGAGCTGATCGGCGCGGCTTCGTAGCCGCCTGCATGCGATGGGCAAACTAAAGGGATTCATCGAGATAGAGCGCCAGAAAGCGCCTACCCGGCCGGTGGACGAGCGGGTCCACGACTGGCGCGAGGTCTACCTGCCGTACCGCACGTCGGACCTGCGCGCCCAGGGGGCGCGCTGCATGGATTGCGGCATTCCGTTCTGCCATCAGGGCTGCCCGCTGGGCAACCTGATCCCGGACTGGAACGATCTGGTCTACCGCGGCAAGTGGCAGGAGGCGATCGAGCGGCTGCACAAGACGAACAACTTCCCGGAATGGACCGGACGGCTGTGCCCGGCGCCGTGCGAGGGATCGTGCGTGCTGGCCATCGACCGCGAGTCGGTGACCATCAAGTCGATCGAGCTCTCGATCGTCGAGCGCGCGTTCGAGGACGGCCTGATCGAGTCGTCGCCGCCGGCGACCCGGACCGGCAAGACCGTGGCGATCATCGGCTCCGGGCCCGCCGGGCTGGCCGCGGCCGATCAGCTGAACCGGGCCGGCCATACGGTGACCGTCTTCGAGAAATCCGACCGGATCGGCGGCCTGCTGCGCTACGGCATTCCCGAGTTCAAGATGGAGAAGCGGTTTCTCACGCGCCGGCTCGACATCCTGGAAGCCGAGGGCGTCAGGTTCCGGACCGGCGTGCACGTCGGCTTGGACGTGCCCGCCGGAGAGCTCCGGACGCAGCACGACGCGCTGCTGCTGGCGGGCGGCGCGGGCTGGCCGCGCGATCTGCAGGTGCCCGGCCGGGAGCTGACTGGCGTCCATTTTGCCATGGAATTTCTCACCCAGCAGAACCATCTCTGCGAGGGTGACGCCGTGCCTTCTGAGCAAATCATTTCGGCGACCGGCAAGCGCGTGGTCATCATCGGCGGGGGCGACACGGGCGCCGACTGCCTCGGCACGGTGCACCGCCAGGGGGCGGCGTCCGTGGCGCAGTTCGAGCTTCTGCCCCGCCCGCCCGACTCGCGCGCGCCGGGCAACCCGTGGCCCGACTGGCCCAACGTCTTCCGCGTGTCCGCGGCCCACGAGGAAGGGGGCGACCGCGTCTACGCCGTGTCCACGCAGCGCTTCTCGGGCGACGCCGAGGGGCGCGTGACCACGCTCCACGGGAACAAGGTGGAGGTGCGCCGCGACAACGGTCGTCCCGTCTTCAATCCGATTCCCGGCAGCGAGTTCGAGATGCCGGTCGACCTGGTGCTGCTGGCCATGGGGTTCCTGGGACCGGACCGACCGGGCATGTTGACGGAGCTGGGGCTGCGGCTGACCGGGCGCGGCAACGTCTGGCGGGACGAGACCTGGATGACCAACGTGCCCGGCGTGTTCACGGCGGGCGACATGCAGCGGGGCCAGTCGCTCATCGTGTGGGCCATCGCCGAAGGGCGCAGCGCGGCCAGGGGCATCGATGCGTTCCTGATGGGCTCGTCGGACCTGCCGGCGCCGCTCTAGCAGCTCCCGTGAAGAAGCCATCCGAACCCGAGGTTGCGCCGCTCGCCCTGCTTGCCGATGTCAACGCTGAACTCGTCGGTGCCCGCAACAGCCGCGCGGGCCTGCAGCGTGCGCTGGAGATTCTCGCGCAGCGGCGGCGGGTGCTGCAGGCCTCGGTCGTCCTGAAGGATCCCGACTCCCACCAGCTGCAGATCGCCGCGTCGGAAGGGTTGACCCCGGAAGGCCAGCGCGCCACGTGGGCCATCGGCGAGGGCGTGACAGGACGCGTCGTGCAGACGGGACGTCCGGTCGTCATTCCACAGATCAGCCAGGAACCGATGTTCCTGCATCGCACGGGACGGCGAAAGCGCAGCGGGCGTTCGGACACCAGCTTCCTGTGCGTGCCGATCCCGGGCGATCGCAAGGCCATCGGCGCGTTCAACGTGGACCTCGCCTTCCGGAAGGATCGCAACTACGACCAGGATCTGCAGCTGTTCCGGGTGGTGGCGACGATGATCGGACAGGCGATCCGCCTCAAGCAGATGGTGGAGGCCGAACGCCAGCGGCTGCTCGACGAGAACGCCCACCTGAAACAGGAGCTCAAGGAACGCTACGACTTCTCGCACATCGTCGGGACGAGCGGCCCCATGCGTCAGGTCTTCGAGCAGATCGCGCGGGTCGCCTCGACGAATACCACGGTGTTGATTCGCGGCGAGTCGGGCACGGGGAAAGAGCTCATCGCCCACGCCATCCACTACAGCTCCGCGCGCGCCAGGAAGCCGTTCGTCAAGGTCAGTTGCGCGGCGCTCCCCGACTCGCTGATCGAGTCGGAGCTGTTCGGCTACGAGCGGGGCGCGTTCACCGGCGCCACCGCGCGCAAGAAGGGCCGCTTCGAGCTGGCCGACGGCGGCACGCTCTTTCTGGACGAGATCGGCGACGTCAACCTGTCGACCCAGGTGAAGCTGCTCCGCGTTCTGCAGGAGCGCGAGTTCGAGCGGCTGGGAGGCACCGGCGCCATCCGGGCCAACGTCCGCCTCGTGGCCGCAACCAACACCGACCTGGAGAAGGCGATCGCCGCCGGCACGTTCCGCGAGGACCTGTACTACCGGCTCAACGTGTTCACGGTCTTCGTGCCCCCGTTGCGCGAACGCAAGACGGACATCCTGTTGCTGGCCGACCACTTCCTCGAGAAGTACGCGATCGAGCACGGGCGGAACATCAAGCGCATCTCCACGCCGGCCATCGACATGCTCATGGCCTACCACTGGCCCGGGAACGTCCGCGAGCTGCAGAACATCATCGAGCGCGCGGTGCTGGTCTGCGACGCCGCCGTCGTGCACGGCCACCACCTGCCGCCGACGCTCCAGACCAGCGAGGCGTCGGGCACGGTCACCGGCATGTCACTGTCGAATGCGGTGGCGGCGTACGAGAAGGACCTGATACAGGACGCGCTCAAGACCACCCGCGGCAATCGCGTCAAGGCGGCCATGCTGCTCGATTCCACGGAGCGGATCATCAGCTACAAGGTGAAGAAGTACCACATCGACTGCCGCCGCTTCCGCACCTAGCGCCACTGCCATACAAATATGTATGATCGCGCCACGCGACTACATTTTTGAAGACAAGCCGGGAGGCATTCCGCAGATCTGCCGGCGACTGGCTGCGTGGCGGCGGCCGGCCATACAGCGAAAACGTCCATAGCGGCACTTATTTGGAGTGCTCGCCGGCATGCGCGGCCGGCGAGCCAAAAACTACATTAGTGTCGCGTCATCATTCACGTATCTACATTTACGTAGTCGCCGCGACCTGCCGGACCTGCACCGGGCCGATCCTGCACCGGATTGCGGGACCGTTCCGCCGATCGCGTGTGCCATAGGTTTGGCCCGCATATTGCACTAAAAAGACGCGACCGCGCGTGCTGTCTGCACGGACGGCTCCGCGGGTCACGGAGCCGCCGGCGCGCGGAAGGGCAACGCGTTCACCACGACCGCATTGGAGAGTGGCCATGAAACTCATCACCGCAATCATCAAGCCTCACATGCTGGACGAAGTGCGGGACGCCCTGTCGAAAGGGGGCATCCAGGGGCTGACCGTGACCGAGGTCAGAGGATTCGGCCGGCAGAAGGGACACACCGAGATCTATCGGGGCGCCGAGTACTCCGTCGATTTCGTCCCCAAGATCAAGGTCGAGATCGTGACCGAGAACGACCAGGTCGAGGGCATCGTCGCGGCCATCACCGAGTCGGCGCGCACCGGCGAGATAGGCGACGGCAAGATCTTCGTCAGCGACATGGGCGAAGCCGTCCGCATCCGCACCGGGGAAGCCGGAGTCGCGGCGCTCTAGCTCCAGGCCCCTGACGCCGGAAACCCATCATGGAGGTCGAGGAACCCATCATGAAGAAGAGCTCTGGGAAATCAATCGTGCGGCATGTCGCGCTGGCGCTCCTGTTGCTGGCGGCGACGCCGTACCTGGGCTACGCGCAGGAAGCGTCGCCGGAGATGTTCACCGCCAACAACACCTGGATGCTGGTAGCCACGTTCCTGGTGTTCATCATGCACCTTGGATTCGCGTGTCTCGAGTCCGGCCTGACGCAGGCCAAGAACTCGGTGAACATCCTGTTCAAGAACACCTCGGTCGTCTCGATCGGGCTGATCACGTACGCCGTCGTGGGATTCAACCTGATGTACCCGGGTGACTTCTCGCTCGGACAGTTCCTCGGCTTCGCCGGGTTCGGGCTCGACCCCGGCGCCGAGGGCAACACCGTGGCCTACGCGGACGGCGGCTACACGTACTGGACGGACTTCATCTTCCAGGCGATGTTCGCGGCCACCGCCGCCACCATCGTGTCGGGCGCCGTGGCCGAGCGCATCAAGCTCTCCTCCTTCCTGGTGTTCACCACCCTCTACGTGGCGTTCATCTACACGATTGCCGGCTCCTGGAAGTGGGGCGGCGGCTGGCTGGACGCCATGGGCTTCTACGATTTCGCCGGCTCCACGCTGGTGCACTCCGTCGGCGGTTGGGGCGGCCTGGCGGGCATCATCGTCCTGGGGCCTCGGCTGGGCAAGTATGCGAACGGCAGAATCAAGGCGATCGCCGGGCACAACATGCCACTGGCCACCATCGGGGTCTTCCTGCTGTGGCTCGGCTGGTTCGGGTTCAACGGCGGCTCGGTGCTGAGCGCGGACCCCGAGCTCGTGTCGCTGGTGTTCGTCACCACCTCGCTGGCGGCGGCGACGGGCGTGATCGGCGCCATGGCGGCCTCCTGGGGCATCCAGAAGAAGCCGGATCTCTCGATGATCCTCAACGGCGCGCTGGCCGGCCTGGTCGGCATCACCGCCGGGGCCGACGTCGTGAGCGTCAACGCCGCGATGCTCATCGGTTTCATCGCGGGCCTCATCGTCGTCGGATCGGTGCTCTTCATCGACCGCCGGCATCTCGACGATCCGGTCGGCGCCGTGTCGGTGCACCTCGTATGCGGTGTGTGGGGCACGCTGGCCGTCGGGATCTTCAGCGCCGACCACTCGCTCCTCACGCAGCTGATCGGCGTGCTCGCCTACGGCGCCTTCTCGTTCGCCGCAGCCCTGCTGATCTTCTTCGCGCTCAAACAGAGCATGGGACTGCGGGTGAGCGCGGACGAGGAACGGCTGGGTCTGGACGTCGGCGAGCACGGCATGGAGGCGTACGGTCTCCGCATGGGAGAGTGACGCCATGAGAAAGGCAGGCAATGTGAGAAAGGCAGGGACGATGACACGAGCAGACGTGAGAGGTCGGGCGCGACGGATGGTCCCCATCATGCTGGCGGCAGCAACGTTGATGACGGGATCCGCGGCCGCGCAGGACGCCCCGAACACGGGAGCGATATCGGTCAGCACGGGCATCGATTTCGCGACCTCCTACTACTTCCGCGGCATCGTCCAGGAGACCGGGGGATTCATCGCGCAACCGTACCTGGAGGCGGGCATGTCGCTCTACGACGGCGAGGACGGCAGCGTGTCGCTCACCGCCGGCACCTGGAGCAGCCTGCACTCCCGCGGCGACGCGGGATTCGACGGTGCACCCGAGAGCTTCTACGAGACCGACTTCTACGCCGGCCTCGGCTTCGGCTTCGCGGGGGGCTGGGGAGCCGACGTCACCTACACGGCCTACATGAGCCCGCGCGGGAGCTGGGGCACGGTCAAGGAAGTTGCCGTCGGCCTGAGCCACGACGACATCATCGCGCCCTACATCACGGTCGCGTTCGAGCTCGACGGGAGCGCCGCCGGTGACAACTCCGGCACGTACCTGGAGCTCGGCATCGAGCCGTCGCTCCCGCTCGACTCGCCCGTCGGCGTCTCGTTTCCGATCGCCGTCGGTCTGAGCCCCAGCGACTACTACGATCCGGGGGGCGTCAACGAGGCGTTTGGCTTCTTCAACGTCGGTGCGATGCTCGGCGTGCCGATCACGGGCATCCCGGAGGGGTACGGCTCGTGGGAGTTCACCGCCGGCATCAACCTGCTGTTCTTCGGCGACGGGTTGAAGGCCATCAACGGGAGCACCGACGGGTTCGAGCCGATCGGCATATTCGGCATCAGCCTCGGCTACTGAGGAGCCCGTGCACCACTGTGAACCCTGATAAGATACGTCGCGTCGGCTGGCCCGCTCCCGCGCGGGCCAGCCGACCGTCAGATTTGGCCGTGTCTTTTTCGGGGGAGCACATGATCGCAGCTGCTCGGACCCGCGGCGCGCAGTGGTTGTGTGGCGCGTGCGCGTTCGTCCTGGCCAGCGGGCTCGCGTCCGGTTCTGCGGAGGCGCAGGTGAGCGACAGCAGGGTTTCGTTCACGACCGGCATCGACTTCTCGCACGCCTATTTCTTCCGGGGCATCAGGCAGGAACGCGAAGGCTTCATAGGCCAGCCGTACGGGGACATCAACTTCGACTTCTACTCGAACCCCGACGGTCAGGGACTCACGGCAGTCAGCTTCACGCTAGGCCAGTGGAACAGCCTGCACTCCGCGTCGACCGGCGCCGACGAGATGTCGGACAACGTGCCCGGGTGGTACGAGTCGGACTTCTATACCGGGGTGACGCTGCTCATCGACAACTGGGAGGCCGGCATCGTCTACACGGCGTACACGAGCCCGAGCCACGCGTTCGGCACGACGCAGGAGCTCGCGCTGAGCGTGCAGATGGACGACAGCGGACTGCTGGGAGGCTTCTCCCTGTTCCCGCATGCGCTGCTGGCCATCGAGACCGCCGGGGGCGCGGATGGCGGCGCCGAGGAAGGCATCTATCTCGAGCTCGGCATCGAGCCGGGGCTGACCATCGTCGAGGATGCCGCCAGCGTCAGCTTTCCGGTGACGTTCGGCTTCAGCCTGGGGAGCTACTACGAGAACGGCCTTCCGGACGGCGCGCCCGGACACTTTCGCGACGGCTTCGGGTTCTTCGGCGTGGGCGCGATGCTGGCCGTGCCTCTTCCGGTCGCCGAGAGCTTCGGCGCGTGGGAGCTCACCGGCGGCGTTCAGCTCCTCACTCTCGGCAGCTACCTCCAAGCGCTCAACGACGCCGACCAGGCACAGGTCATCGGCTCGTTCGGCATCAGCATCGGCTACTGAACAACCCGCCCGGTTTGTTCCGCACGAAGATGGCACCAGAGCAGGCGCGGCCCACGCCCGCAACCGAGACGCTGCGCGGGACGCTCCAGGCGGCCCGTGACGAGCTGGCCGCGGACACCCTGCTGGCGCGCGGCGGGCTGGCGAGCCTCGGCCGCTACTCGGACCAGGTCGACGGCCTGATCCGGCAGATCTACCGGGGCGCCCGCGCCCAGACCGACGCTCCCGTCGCCGTGGTGGCGCTGGGCGGCTACGGGCGGCGGCAGCTGTGCATGCACTCGGACATCGACCTGCTGTTCGTGTTCGGCAACGCGATCGGCGCGCCGGAGGAACGCTTCCTGCGGTCGATGCTGCACCCGCTCTGGGACATGCGCCTCGACGTGGGGCATCACGTCCGCGAGCTGAACGACCTGGAGCAGGCCGACACCGACAATCCCGAGTTCCTGGTCGCGTTGCTCGAGGCCCGCTACCTCGACGGCGACGCCGCGCTCTTCGATCAGCTCAGGACGCTGTGCCAGAGCCCGAGCGCCGCCTGGCGGGGTCCGATGCTGGCCGCCCTCCGCGACCTGCTCGAGCAGCGGTACGGCCAGTTCAACCGGACGCTGTACCACCTCGAACCCGACATCAAGAACGCGCCCGGCGCGCTGCGCGACATTTCCGCGGTGCGGATGATCACGCAGTTCGAGGATCCGGCGCGACGGCTCGACGTGCGGGTCAAGATCGGGCGGGTCGACGAGGCCGAGGACTTCCTGCTCCGGCTGCGATCGATCCTGCACCTGAAGATCGGACGGAACCTCAACGTGCTGACCCACGAGCTGCAGGAAGCGGCCGCGCCGATGTTCGGGTCGCCGGACGACCAACTGGCCGGTCAGGTGGAAGCGCTGATGAGCACCTACTTCCACCATGCGCGCATCGTCAACCGCGCGCTCGGGGCGTCGCTCAAGGCGCTGGCGCAGCCGGCGGACGGCGCGCCGGTCGACGTGGCGGACGGCCTGCAGCGCCAGGACGACGAGATCTGGTTCACGGACGGAACCCGCGCCTCGCTGCAGCCCCGCATCTGGCTGCGCGCGTTCGAGACGGCGCTGGACGAGGGCTGCGCCGTCTCGGAACAGGTGCTGACCTGCATCGAGCGGCACGGCGGACGCTACTCGCCCGAGCGCTTCTTCCCCACCACCGAGCAGCGCGATGTGCTGCTGCGCGTGCTGCGGCCGCGGCCCGGGCTCTACGCCCGCCTGTCCGAAATGCACAACTGCGGTCTGCTGGGCCGCATGTTTCCGGAGTTCCACAAGATCTACTGCCGCGTGATCCGCGACTTCTACCACAAGTACACCGTCGACGAGCACACGCTGCAGACGATCCGGAACCTCGAGCTGCTGTGCCAGCCGACCACGCGCAGCCGGGGGCGCTTCGCGGGCCTGCTGGCGGAAACGCCGGGGGCGGGCGAGTTGCTCGTGCTCGCCCTGCTCTTCCACGACGTCGGGAAGTGGACGAACAAGAACCACTCGGAGGAGGGCTGCCGGATGGCGCTCGGCGCGCTGCGGCGCATCAGGCTGCCGGAGCCCGACATCGCCACCGTGGAGTTCCTCATCCGCCACCACCTCCGGATGTCGACGGCGGCCTTCCGCCGGGACACCGACGATCCCGACGCGGTGATTCAGTTCGCGCGGCTCGTCGGCAGCGAGCAGCGCCTGAAGTTGCTGTGCCTCCTGACCCTCGCCGACGTGTCCGCGGTCGGGCCGGACGTGATGACGCCGTGGAAGGAAGACCTGCTGTGGAGGCTCTACGTCGACACCTACAACCGGCTGACGCTGGGTTACGGCGACGACGTCATCGACACGACCGCGTCGAGCCTCGCCGACCTGCACGAGGGCCGTCCCGAGGACATCGCGCAGGGTGAGCTGGAGACGTTCCTCGAAGGGCTGCCGCAGCGCTATCTGCGTCTCGTCGACAAGCCTCACGTCTACGAGCACGTCCGGCTGTCGAGGAACCTTCAGGCCCCCGACGTACGCTGCATGCTGGAGCAGAAGGGCTCGGCCTGGGAGCTGGCGCTGGTGTCGGCCGACCAGCCCGGCCTGTTCTCGAAGGTGTGCGGCGTGCTGTCCTACTACGGGATGGACATTCTGCGCGGGCAGGCGATGACCAAACGGCAGGGAACCGCGGTCGACATCGTGGAGTTCACGGACCGCGAACGCTTCTTCGAGCTGAACGAGGCGGCGCGCCCCGACCTCACCAGCCTGCTCGCGGACGTCGTGGGCGGCCGGCAGGACATCGACGAGATCCTGCTGCCGAAGCAGCGGGGCATGGCGCGGCGCGAGCCGGTTCGCATCAAGCCGGTGGTCCACTTCGACAACGAGTACTCCGAGCGGTTCAGCATCCTCGAGATTCTGGCCCAGGACGCCTGGGGGCTGCTCTATCGCATCAGCACGGTGATCTCCCAGCATGGGTGCGACATCGAGTTCGTGCTGATCTCGACCGGGGGCAACCGCGCGATCGACGTCTTCCACCTCACGAAGGGCGACACCAAGCTGTCCGCGGAGGATGCGGCCGCGCTGCAACGGAGCCTGGAAAAGATGCTCGAGGCCGGCCGATGAAGCTGATCAAGGCAGTCGTGCGACCGAACAGGGTCGACGCCGTCAAGGACGCACTCGCGAACAACGGCATCTCGGGCATGACGGTGACCGAGGTGCGCGGTCACGGGCGCCAGCGCGGGCACTCGACCGTCTATCGCGGCAGCGAGTACGAGGTGAGCCTGCTGCCCAAGATGGAGATCGAGGTCGTTGTGCCGGACGACCTCGTGGACGATGCAATCGAGTCGATCATGGACGCCGCCCGCACGGGCGAGATGGGCGACGGACGGGTGTTCGTGATGCCGGTCGAACAGGGCTACATCATTCGCACCGGCGAGAAGGACGCAGTCTGAGAGCGTAACCACTGGCAGATTGGGAGGAATCGGAGATGACACCACAGGAAGTGACGGCACTCATCAAGGACAAGGGAATCCAGGCGGTCGATCTGCGCTTCATCGACCTGCCTGGCCTCTGGCAGCACTTCACGATGTCGACGAAGGAGTTCGGCGAGGACGCGTTCGAGGACGGCGTCGGGTTCGACGGGTCGAGCATTCGCGGGTTCCAGGAGATCCAGGAAAGCGACATGCTGCTGGTGCCGGACCCCGCGACGGCGTTCGTCGATCCGTTCGCCGCCGCCCCCACGCTGATCCTCATCTGCAACGTCAAGGACCCGGTCACGGGCGAGTCGTACTCGCGCGACCCGCGCTACATCGCCCAGAAGGCGGAGGCCTACCTCAAGTCGACCGGCATCGGCGACACCGCCTACTTCGGTCCGGAGCCGGAGTTCTTCATCCTCGACGATGTCCGCTTCGGCCAGAGCTACAACGAGGGCTTCTACCGCCTCGATGCGGCCGAGGGGTTCTGGAACGCGGGTCGGGTGGAGAACCCGGACGAGGCCGGCAACTCGCGCAACCTCGGATACAAGCCGCGCTACAAGGAAGGCTACTTCCCCGTGCCGCCGATGGACAGCCATCAGGACCTGCGCACGGAGATGATGCTGACCCTCGAGTCCATCGGCGTCGAGGTCGAGGTGCACCATCACGAGGTCGCCACCGCCGGCCAGGCCGAGATCGACATGCGGTTCGACTCGCTGGTCAGCATGGGCGACAAGCTCCTCAAGTACAAGTACGTCATCAAGAACGTCGCCCGGCGGCACGGCAAGGTCGTCACGCTCATGCCCAAGCCCATCTTCCAGGACAACGGCTCGGGCATGCACGTGCACCAGAGCGTCTGGCGGGGCGGGGCGAACACGTTCTTCGAGGCGGGCACCTACGCCGACCTCAGCAAGACCGCGCTCTACTACATCGGCGGCCTCCTGAAGCACGCGCCGGCGTTGCTGGCGTTCTGCAACCCGACGACGAACTCGTACCGGCGGCTGGTCCCCGGCTACGAGGCGCCGATCAACCTGATCTACTCCCAGCGCAACCGGAGCGCCGCCGTGCGGATTCCGGCCTACTCGCGCAGCGAGAAGGCCAAGCGGGTGGAGTGCCGGTTCCCGGATCCGACCTGCAACGGCTATCTCGCGTTCAGCGCCATGCTGATGGCCGGGCTCGACGGCATCCAGAACAAGCTCACGCCGCCGGGACCGCTCGACAAGGACCTGTACGACCTGCCGCCCGAGGAGCACGCCAAGATCGACAGCACGCCGGGCAGCCTCGCCGAGGTGCTCACCGAGCTGGAGAAGGACCACGACTTCCTTCTGAAGGGCGACGTCTTCACCCGCGACGTGATCGAGAACTGGATTGCCTACAAGCGGGAGAACGAGGTCGATGCGATCCGCCTGCGGCCGCATCCGTGGGAGTTCGCGCTGTACTTCGACATCTAGAGCCCACGCGCACGCGCGTGAGTCGGCGGCAGGCGCCCTGCCCCGGCTCGCGCCGCGCCCGTACCAGACCCCGCCACGCAATGCCACATGGCGAGTGATCTCCCCGTCGACCCGCGCGACCTGTTCCTGGCGCGGGACCTCGAGGAGACGCGCGCCCGGCAGTACCTCGCCGAGCGCGGCTTTCGCGATCCGGCCGGCGCCGACGAACGCCTGCAGCAGCTGGCCGACGACCTGCAGACGCGTCTGGCGCTCGGGGAGCTGGCGGATCTGCTGCTCGAGACGCTGCTCGAGGCGCCCGATCCCGACGCGGCGCTGACGGGACTCTGCCGCTACGCGGCCAAGCGCGTTCCCAAGAGCTCGTTCATCGGCTATCTGCAGGACGACCCTCGCGCGCTGCAGATTCTCACGCGGCTGCTGGGTGCGTCGCCGCTCCTCGGCGAGATCCTGATCCGCAATCCGGAGTACCTCCACTGGCTGCAGGGTGAGCTGGACTGTCCGCCGCCGGATCAGGTGGACTACCGGGCCGAGGTCGACGCGCTGCTGGCGCAGGACAAGACGGCGGCGCGCCGGCTCGACTCCCTCAAGCGCTTCCAGCGGCGCGAGACGCTGCGCATCGCCGGCCGTGACCTGCTCGACAAGGACACGTTGCGATCGACCACCGAGCAGCTGTCCGACCTGGCCGCCGTCGTCACCGCCGGCGCCCTGCAGATCGCGCACCGCGACCTGGCGGAGCGCGCGGGCGCCGCCCCGCGCGGGTCGTTCGTCGTCATCGGGCTCGGCAGGCTGGGCGGCCGGGAGCTCGACTACAGCCAGGACATCCACCTGCTGTACGTCTACGAGCCGGACGACCCGGACGATGAGAGCGTCCGGGGCCGCTTCCAGCAGCTCGGGCAGCGCCTGACGGCGATCCTCGCAGAGCCCACCGGGGAGGGGTACTGCTACCGCGTCGACCTCGGACTGCAGCCGCCGGGGCCCCAGGCAAGCGCCGCCTGCTCGCTGCAGGAGGGCACGCGCTACTGCGCAGGCCTCGCCGAGACGTTCGAGCGCTTCGCCCTGATCGGGGCCAGGCCGATTGCCGGCGACCTCGAGCTCGGCCGCCGGTTCGTGGACGGGATCAGGCCGTTCGTCTACCGCACGGACGTCGACCACGCCGCCGTCAGGACGCCGGCGCGCGGGCGGGCGGGCGCGGACCCCGCCGGCGCGCGGGCGCACGGCGGCGGCCGCGCCGCCGCGACGAGCCGCGGCGCGCTGCGCGAGATCGAGCTCGCGGCCCGGGTGCTCCAGCTCGTCCACGGCGCGCGGCGTCCCGACCTGCAGGACGGGCGCACGCTGTCCGCGCTGGCGGCGGCGCACGCCTGCGGCCTGCTGGACGAGGCTGCGCTCGACGACCTCAGGAGCGCGTACACGTTCCTGCGCACCGTCGAGCATCGGCTGCAGATTGCCGGCGGGGCAGAGACACCCCCGACGGCGGAGCCGGCCGCGCCGGAGACGACCCCGAGGCGGCTGGGCTTCGAGACGGAGGCCGAGCTCGAGACGACGCTCGCCCGCCACCGCGACCGGGTGCACGCGATCTACCTGGATCTGGTCGAGCAGCGCGACCGCTGAGGGGTCGGCGGCGGCGGCGGCGGCTACGGCACCAGGAGCAGCTTGCCGATGTGGCTGCTGGACTCCAGCAGCCGGTGCGCCGCGGCGGCCTCGCCGAAGCCGAACGTGGCGTGCACCACCGGCTGCAGGCGCTGCGCGGCCACGTGCGGCCAGACATGCTCGCGCACGGCTTCGGCAATCCGGCCCTTCTGCGCCACCGAGCGGGACCGCAGGGTCGAGCCGGTGAGCAGCACGCGCCGCGACATCAGGGCCGCCAGGTCTACCTCCCCGCTCGCGCCGCCCATCAGGCCGATCAGCACGAGCCGCCCCTCCACCGCCAGGCTGTCCAGGTTCCGGCGCAGGTAGGCGCCGCCCACCATGTCGAGAATCAGGTCGACGCCTCGGCCGTCCGTGGCCGCCTCGACCTCGGCAACGAAGTCGCGCTCGCGGTAGTTGATGGCCAGCTCCGCCCCCAGGCGGGTGCAGGCGGCGCACTTCGCGTCCGAGCCTGCCGTCGTGAACACGCGCGCGCCGCGCAGGCGCGCCAGCGGGATGGCCGTCGTCCCGATGCCGCTCGAGCCGCCGTGCACCAGCAGCGTCTCCCCGGCCTGCAGCCGGCCCCGCTCGAAGACGTTGGTCCAGACCGTGAAGCAGGCCTCCGGCAGCGCCGCGGCCTCGACGAGATCCACGCCGGGCGGCATGGGCAGGCACTGCGGCGCGGGCACGGCGCAGTATTCCGCGTAGCCGCCGCCCGCCACGAGCGCGCACACCGGCTCGCCGACCGACCAGCCGTCGACGTCGGGGCCGACCGCGGCAACCCGGCCGGACACCTCGAGGCCCGGCAGATCCGAGACGCCGGGCGGCGGCGGGTAGCGGCCCTCGCGCTGCATCACGTCCGCCCGGTTCACACCGGCCGCCGCCACCTCGACCAGCAGCTCGCCGGCAGCAATCGGCGGCAGCGGCCGCTCGGTCCGGACCAGCGCCTCGGCCGGACCGAAGCTCGCAATCTCCACCGCGTACATCGTCTGCGGCACCGGCATCGTGACTCCCGTAATCGGCTGCCGCGCCCGGCGGCAGGCGCCTACCGCTCCCGGTGCAACGCGAGGACTCAGATCGGCCCGCGAGTGCAAGCAGCGGCAGCGCACGAGTATAATGCGCCGTCCCCCGATCCCTCGCTCCCGGCCGGCGTGCCGGTCGAGGCGGCGGACCGCGAAGGCGTGTGACCGGATGAGCTTGCGACTCGTGATCGTCGGCTACGGCCGCATGGGGAAGGCCGTCGAGGCGCTGTGCGGCGCCTACGACTGCGAGGTCGTCGAACGTCTGGACATACACAACAACCGCGGGGGTGAAGGCATCGACGCCGCGCGCCTGCCGCCCGCCGACGTGGCGGTCGACTTCTCGACGGCGGACGCCCTGCTCACGAACCTGCCGCGGCTGGCCGCGGTCGGGCTCGACGCGGTCATCGGAACCACCGGCTGGAACGCGCACGAGGACCGGATGAAGGCGCTGGTGGCCGAGGCGGGCATCGGGGTGATCGCAGCCGCCAACTTCTCGCTCGGCGTCAACGCGTTCCAGGCGATCGTCGAACGGGCGGCACGGCTGCTGCAGCCGCTCGACGAGTTCGGCGCCTGGGTTCACGAGACGCACCATGCAGCCAAGATCGACGCGCCGTCGGGGACGGCGCTCGCCCTGCGGGACGCCATGCGCCGGTCCGGATACGAGGCGGCCATCGACATGGCGTCGACCCGCGTCGGGTCGGCCCCGGGGACCCACACCGTCGGCTTCGACGGTCCGTTCGAGACGCTGTCGCTGACCCACACCACCCGCGACCGGGCGACCTTCGCGCACGGCGCCATCGCGGCAGCCCGCTGGGTGCACGGCCGGCGCGGCTGGTTCACGATGCGCGACGTGCTGGGATTGGAGCCGTAGTCATGCAGGCACGCTGGTCCGGGTGCGGCACGGCGCTCGTGACGCCGTTCGACGCCGCGGGCGGTCTGGACGAGGACGGCGTCAGGCGGCTGGCCCGCCGGCAGATCGACGCCGGCGTGCACTTCCTCGTACCCTGCGGCACGACCGGCGAGAGCCCGACGCTGACGCACGCGGAGAAGCTGCGCGTGGTCGAGCTGGTGATCGCCGAGGCGGCAGGTCGGGTGCCGGTGCTCGCCGGCGCCGGGGGCTACGACACGCGGTCGACGGTGGAGCTGGCGCGCGAGCTGGCGGCGCTCGGGGCCGACGGCCTGCTGTCGGTGACGCCCTACTACAACAAGCCGACCCAGGAGGGCCTGTACCGGCACTTCCGGACCATCGCCGAAAGCGTGGACCGGCCGATCATCCTGTACAACGTCCCGGGCCGGACCGCCTGCAACATCCAGCCGGCGACGCTCCTGCGCCTCGCCGAGATCGACAACATCGCCGGCGTCAAGGAGGCCTCGGGCGATCTCGGCCAGATGTGCGAGATCTGCCGCGCGGCGCCGGCCGACTTCAGCGTGCTCTCGGGCGACGACGCCTTCACGCTGGCCCTCATGGCCCTCGGTGGGCGCGGCGTGGTCTCCGTCGTGGCCAACGAGGCGCCGTCCGAGATGGCGCGGCTGGTGGACCTCGCGGCGGGCGGCGACTTCCCGGCGGCGCGCGCGGCGCACGAACGCCTGCTGCCGCTGATGCAGGTCAACTTCATCGAGTCCAACCCCATCCCGGTGAAGGCGGCGCTCGAGGCGATGGGCCTGGCGCCGGCCCGCTATCGGCTGCCGCTGGCGCCCCCGTCGGCCGCCGCGCGGGAGCGCATCGAGGCCGTGCTCGCGGAACTCGGCATGCGCAGCGTCGTCTCGCCGGCCGGCGGCGGAGGCGCGTCGTGACCGCCGGCGGGGCAGCCGAGCTGACGAGGGAGATCGAGCGGCTCGCGGCGCTCCCGGGGGGCGGCGAGCGAGCGCAGGCGCGGGCCGTCTTCGCGCGGCTGCGCGCCGAGCTGTCGGCCGGCCGCGTGCGCGCGGCCGAGCCGGACCCGTCGGCGCCCAGCGGCTGGCGGGTCAACGCCTGGGTCAAGCAGGGCATCCTGCTGGGATTCCGGTCGGGCGAGATCGCCGCCTATCCCGCGGCGAGCCCCGATCAGCCCTTTCTCGACAAGGACAACCTGCCGCTCAAGCAGCTCGACACCGCGTCGAAGGTGCGGCTCGTGCCGGGGGGATCCGCGATTCGAGACGGCGCGTACCTCGGGGCCGGGGTCATCTGCATGCCCCCGATGTACGTCAACATCGGCGCCTACGTCGGCGACGGCAGCCTGATCGACTCGCATGCGCTGGTCGGCTCCTGCGCCCAGGTGGGCAGCCGCGTCCACGTGAGCGCGGCCGCACAGATCGGCGGCGTCCTCGAGCCGGTCGGGGCCCTGCCGGTCATCGTCGAGGACGACGTGCTCGTCGGCGGCAACACCGGCTTGTACGAGGGGGCGGTCGTGCGCGAGCGGGCCGTCATCGCGGCCGGCACGGTGCTGACCGGCTCCACCCCGCTGTACGACCTGCCGCACGGGCGGCTGATCGAGGCCGCCCCCGGGCAGCCCACCGTCGTCCCTCCCGGCGCGGTGGTCGTGCCGGGCGCCCGCGCGGTGACCGCTCCCGCCGGACGCGAGTGGGGACTCTCGCTCGCCACGCCGGTGATCGTGAAGTACCGCGACGACCGCACCGACACGCGCACCGAGCTCGAGGCATGGATCCGGTAGCGGCGGACGTCGTCGGCCTGGCGCGGGGTCTCATCGACATCGATTCGACCAGCGGCCGCGAGGCGGAGGTGACCGACTGGCTGGCCGGCAGGCTGCGCGAGCGCGGCTATCGCGTGACCTCGCAGCCGGTCGTCGACGATCGGGTCAACCTCATCGCGACCGTCGGTCCGGCCGAACCCGAGATCGTCTTCTCGACGCACGTCGATTGCGTGCCGCCGTTCTTCCCGAGCCGCATCGAGGGAGACGTCCTCTACGGCCGGGGCGCCTGCGACGCCAAGGGCATCCTCGCGGCGGAGATCGGCGCGCTCGACCGTCTCCGCGCGGTCGGCGAAGCGCGGGTCGGCCTGCTCGTCGTCGTGGGCGAGGAGCACGGCAGCCATGGCGCGCACGCCGCCAACCGGCTCGCGACGCGCTGCCGCTACCTGATCAACGGCGAGCCTACCGACAACCGCCTGGCCACGGCCACGAAGGGCGCCTACCGCGTGCGGCTGTCGGCCGCGGGCCGCGCGGCGCACTCGGCCTATCCCGAGTTAGGCGAATCGGCGGTCGAGAAGCTCCTCGACGCGCTCGTCGCCCTCCGGGGTCTCGACCTGCCCGTCGATCCGGTGCTCGGGGCGACGACCTACACCGTCGGCCTGCTGTCCGGCGGCGTGGCGCCCAACGTGGTGCCGCCCGCCGCGGAGGCCGACGTCAACTTCCGGACGGTCGCGCCCGCGCCGGAGCTGCGCCGGCTGCTCGACGGCCTCCCCGGGCCCGTCGCCATCGAGGACGTCGTGGTCGTGCCTCCCGTCAGCCTGACGACGGTGCCGGGCTTCGACACCGAGGTCTTCGCCTTCACGACCGACATCCCCTTCCTCGCCGCCTGGGGCCAGCCCCTGCTGCTCGGCCCGGGCTCCGTGCATGTGGCCCACACCGCGGACGAGCACGTCGAGATCGACGAGCTGGTCCGCGCCGTGGACCTGTACGCGAAGCTGGCGCGCGAGCTGCTGGCTGGAAACGGCTGATCGGCTACCAACCCTGCAGGAGTCGGCGCCGTTTCTACGGCACAGGCTCCTACCGGCGCACGACCTCCGCGTCGACGATCTCCACGCGGTTGACGGGGGTCTCGCCGTCGGTCGGCTCCGCCTCGATAGCCGCCACCACGTCGAGTCCCTCGACGACCACGCCGAATGCGGTGTAGACGCCGTCCAGCTCGGAGGCGGTGTCGGTCACGATGAAGAACGACGTCGACGCGCTGGCCGGATCGTCGAGCCGCGCCATCGACACGATGCCGCGGACGTGCGGCGTGTCGTTGAACTCCGGCTCGAGGTTCCGCACGAAGCGCTGCTGCCGGTCGGTCAGCGGCTGGCGGCGCGTCGGCAGGTGGCCGCTCTGGACGACGAAGCCGGGCACGACGCGGTGGAACGCGACGCCATCGTAGACCCCGGCGTCGACCAGACGCAGGAAATTGCGGACATGGTTCGGCGCGCGGTCAGGGTACGGATCGATGGCAATCCGGCCATGCGTCGTGTCGAGAATCGCGCGCCAGGCCGCCAGCTCGGCGTCCGACTCCGCCGTGAACGGCGGCACCTCGGGCGCCGGCCGGTCGCGGAGCGTGACGGACCGGACCGCGACGCGCTCGGCCGCGCGGCCCTCCGCGTCGACGGGCGTCTCCGAGATCCGGGTCACGACGTCCATGCCCTCCGCGACGCGGGCCCACACCGTGTGCGGCCCGTCGAGCGCCGGCTGATCGACGACGCAGATGAAGAACTGCGCGCCGCCGCTGTCCGGCTGGCCCGGGACGACCACCGCGGAGACGGCCCCCCGCGTGTGCCGCTGCTCGTTGACCTCGGACGCGACGAGGCCCAGGCCGCCGCGGCCGTACACCTCCGCCCGGGACGGATCCTTCGTGAGCGGGTCGCCGCCCTGCACGATCCCGTGCCGCACCATGCGGTGAAAGATGGTCCCGTCGTACTCCCCCGCCTCGGCCAGCGCCATGAACAGCCCGACATGGTTCGGGGCGTGCTCGGGCAACAGGTCGATGACGATGGTGCCCAGGTCTGTCTCCAGCACGCCCTGCCTGCCGCTCATCTCCTCGACCGACAGCGGCGTGACGTACGGATCGCGGTCCTGGGCGCCGAGACCGGGCGCCGCGGCGAGCCAGATCAGAAGCGCCAGCGCTTCACGGGATTTCACAAACGCACCTCGCGTTGATCTAATACCATGAACCCATGTCGCTGCTGAACGAATCCCCCGAAGACGAAGACCAACAGCCGGCGCCGCCGAGCCGCCGGTGGTTGTACGCGCTGATTGCCCTCGTGCTCGCCGCCGGTGCGACGTACCTGCTCGTGTCCACCCTGCGCACGCCGCCGCTGGAGGTCGAGCGCGCGGCACCGGTCGAGGCGCCGCCGCCCCCGCCGCCGGCCGAGCCCGAGCCGGAGGCCGAGGTGGCCGAGGCGCCGCCGCCGCGACCCGCGCCCCGTCCGGCGCCGCCGCCGCCGGCACCCGAGCCGCCTCCCCCGCCGCCCCCGATCGTGCTGCGCGTGACCAGTGACGTCCCGGGCGCGGACGTCTTCCTCAACCGTCAGTACACCGGCACGACGCCCTTCGAGTCGCACGACATCGAGCCCGGGCGGTACCGCCTCAACGTTTCGGCCTCCGGCTACGAGGGGCACGCGGAGGACGTGGAGATCACGGGCGAGCTGACGGCCGTCGAGGTGCGGTTCAGAGTGGTCCGGCTGGACGAGCGCGTGCCGGTCGTCCACAAGCACCGGTTCGGCGACTGCGAGGGCGAGCTGGTCGCCAGCACCGCCGGCATCACGTACCGCACCGACGACGACGATGCGTTCGACGTCGCCCTCGACGCGCTCGAGGAGTTCGCGGTCGACTACCTGGACCACAACCTGCGCATCAAGGTGCGCGGCGGCCGGACGTACAACTTCACAGACCAGCAGGAGAACGCGGACGCCCTCTTCGTATTCCACCGCGAGGTCGAGGAGGCGCGCGAGCGGCTCGCCGGCGGCGAGCCGCCGGCCGCCCCGTGACCGTGGCGCCCGCCCGGTGTCCCTGGGGCGCGTCCGATCCCCTCTACCTCGCCTACCACGACGAGGAATGGGGCGTGCCGCTGCACGAGGAGCGGCGGCTCTTCGAGATGCTGGTGCTCGAGGGCGCCCAGGCCGGGCTGAGCTGGCTGACGATCCTGAAGCGGCGTGACGCCTATCGGCGCGCCTTCGACCGCTTCGATCCGCGGAAGGTGGCGCGCTACGACGACGACGCCATCGCGCGCCTGCTCGCCGATGACGGCATCATCAGGAACCGGCTGAAGGTCCGGGCGGCAGTCACCAACGCGCGGGCATTCCTGGACGTGCAGGGGGAATTCGGCAGCTTCGACGCCTACATCTGGCGCTTCGTCGACGGCCGCCCGATCCAGAACGCCTGGACGACCCTTGCCGAGGTGCCGGCGCGGACGGCGCTGTCGGACGCCCTGAGCAAGGACCTCAAGGCGCGCGGCTTCTCCTTCGTCGGCTCGACCATCTGCTACGCCCACATGCAGGCCACGGGCATGGTGAACGACCACGTGGTCAGTTGCTTCCGCCACCGCGCCGTGCAGCGCCTGGCAAGCTGACTGCGGGCAGGCGGCAGCGGGTCGCCGCTCGACGCCAGCGCCGGTTTCCGAGCGGCCCGGCCCTCCCGGCTCACGTGCGCATCACG
Source organism: Vicinamibacterales bacterium (assembly GCA_965222265.1). Taxonomy (GTDB): domain Bacteria; phylum Acidobacteriota; class Vicinamibacteria; order Vicinamibacterales; family UBA8438; genus JAAXGX01. The sequence continues at coordinate 36,740 of CBDCTP010000002.1, read as the reverse complement.
CGGAACGCGAGCGGCGGGGCCGGCTTGGCGGCTTCCGCAAGCGCGTCGGCGATAAGGTGATGCTGGGGCGAGAGGTGGCAGACCGGATCGGTGGCCGTGGCGTCTCCGGTCATCAGGAACGCCTGGCAGCGGCAGCCGCCGAAGTCGATCTCGCGGCGGTCGCAGCTCTTGCACGGCTCGGGCAGCCAGTCGGTGCCGCGGAAGCGCTGGAAGACGTCCGATGTGAACCAGATGTCGGCGAGCGACGACTCCCGGACGTTCGGGAACTCGAGGCCCGCTATCTCCCGCGAGGTCTGGCAGGGCAGCGCGCAGCCGTCGGGCGCGACGGCCAGGAAGACCATGCCCCAGCCGTGCAGGCAGGCCTTCGGGAACTCCTGGAAGTAGTCCGGCAGCACGTGCACGATATCCAGGCCGCCGGTGCCGCCCGCGGCCCGCAGGTCGTCCACCACGCCCTGGGCGCGCAGGACCTGCTCGCGGGTCGGCATCAGCGCCGCGCGGTTGCGGAACGCCCAGCCGGTGTACTGCGTGTTCGCCAGCTCCAGGCGGTCGGCGCCCCAATCCACCGCCGTCTTGATGACGTCGCTGATCCGATCGAGGTTGTGCCGGTGCAGGACGACGTTGAGCGTCACCGGAAAGCCGATCCGCTTGGCCGCCAGCACGGCGTCGCGCTTGCGGTCGAACGACCGCGCGCCGGCCAGCCAGTCGTTCGACTCGGGCTCGGTGTCGAGCAGGCTGATCTGCAGGTGGTCGAGACCCGCCTCCCGCAGGCGCTCGATCATGTCCTCGCTGGCGACGGTGGCGCCGGTGCTCAGGTTCGAGTACAGCTCGAGCCCGCGCGCCGCGCGGATCAGGTCGAGGATGTCGCGGCGCACGAGCGGCTCGCCGCCGGAGAGGTGGAGCTGCGCCACGCCCAGCTCCGCCGCCTCCTCGAACACCCGGACCCAGGTGGCCGTGTCCAGCTCGTCGCGGTAGCGGGCCAGCTCGAGCGGATTGCTGCAGTACGGGCACTGCAGCGGACAGCGATACGTGACCTCGGCTAGCAGCGCCCGCGGTCTCGGAACCTCATTCGGCGGCGTCACGCAACAGTCCCTTCTCGGCCAGTTGCTGGAGGAACGCCCGGACGTCGGCGCCGGGGTCGGAGCCCGGGTAGGCTTCCTTCAGCGCAGCGATGAGATCGTCCGTGGAACGGCCGTCGCACAACCGGATGATGGCCGTTCCGGGCTCGTTGAGAACGATCATACCCTCCGGATAGACCAATTGGTGCTCGTTGCGGATCTTGTCCCAGCGGTAGCGCGTGCCCGGCGCCAGGACCGGGCGCGCGATGGCGGCATCCGGTGTCACGCCGCGTCCCCGTTCGTGGGCGCCACGCAACGGTGATAGATGGCGTCGAGCTGCGCCCAGAGCAGGTCGCACTTGAAGCTCAACGCCGCCGCCGCCCGCTCCTGCTCCGGGCGGGTCCGGCAGTGGTCCAGCACGATCGACAGGCCATGGTCCGTGTCGCGCGGGGCCTGCGTGAGACGAGACCGGAAGTAGGCGAGGGCGTCCCGATCGATCCACGTGTAGTGGGCTTCGAACGCAGCCAGCCGCGTCGCCATCAGGTCGGGCGAGAACAGCTCGGTCAACGACGAGGCCACGCTCTCCACCCACGGGCGCGTTTCGATGAAGTTGACGTAGGCGTCGACGGCGTAGCGCACGCCGGGCAGCAGCCGGCGATCGTCCTCGAGCTCCTCGGGCGCCACCCCGGCCGCCTGGGCCAGACGCAGCCACTTGTCGATGCCGCCGGGCGTCGTCTCGGTCCCGTCGTGGTCGTGGATGCGCTGGATCCACTTCTTCCGGATGCCGCGATCCGGGCACCGCGACAGCAGGATGGCGTCCTTGATCGGAATGTTCTTCTGGTAGTAGAAGCGGTTGGCCACCCAGAGCTGCAGTTGCTCCCGGTTCAGCCGCCCCTCGTTCATGAGCCGGTGAAAGGGATGCTTGTCGTGGTAGCTGGCCTGCCCGATTGCCCGCAGTTGCGCGGTGAACTCATCCCGTGACCACGGTTCCATTGGTGCTCCCCAGCGGCCCGCAGCGACAGTCCTGCCGGCTGGAGGCCGCGACCTGGCCGCTCAGAGATCGAAGACGTCCCCGTCGGCGCCGACCCGGACGCCGGCCGCATCGACGTGGCGACGCTCCGGACTCGCGGCGTTCAGCATCGGGTTCGTGTTGTTGATGTGGACGTAGACGCGGTGCCGGACGGGCAGCCCGCCCAGCCATTCGAGGCTGCCGCCGCCGCCGGCCACCGGCAGGTGCCCCATCTCGCGCGCCGTGATGTCCGTGATGCCGGTCGTGCGCGGCTCGTCGTCCGACCAGAAGGTCCCGTCCATCAGCACCGCGTCCGCGCCGTCGGCCGCGGCCCGCAAGGCGTCGTTCACGCCCGGCACGCCCGGCGCATAGACGAGATTCGTGCCGCGCGCGGTGTCGGTAATCCGCAGGCCGATGACCGAGCCGACCGCATCCGCCGCCGCCGCCCCGCGCACGAACCGCGGCACGTCGCGCCCGACCTCGAACGCGCGCAGGCTGAGGCCGCTCGCGCCGCCGCCGACGGAGGGCAGCTCGGTCGGCTCGTCGAGGGGCAGGTCGAACCACGGACGCTCGGCGAAATGCGACAGCACGGGCACCACCGGGAAGTGGTCCGTCAGCCACTGGCGCACGAGCGGCGTCGAGACGACCGGGAACGCACACCCCTCGCGGATGAGGAGCAGGCCGGACATGTGGTCCAGTTCGGCGTCCGTGAGCACGCAGCCCGCGATGGCGGTCGCCCGCCCGCCGTTGCCGCCCGGAGTCAACTCCGGCGCGTCCTGGATCTGCTGGCGGATGTCCGGGGAAACGTTGAAGAGGAACCACCGCTCGCCGTCGGCGGTGATTGCGAGGGAAGACTGGGTGCGTGCGGAGACCTCAGGGGACCCCGCACGCACACCAGAACAATTCGGGCATCGGCAGTTCCACTGCGGCAAGCCGCCGCCGGCTGCCGAGCCCAGGATTCGAACGCGCACAGCGTGCGAACCTGTTGATCTCTCCTAGCTGTTGACGTAGAACGTCACTTCCATCGACAGGGAGATCGCTTTGAACTCGGGCTTCGTCCAGGTCATCTGGCTACTCCTTGAGTATGTGGTTGCCGCGACTCACGACGTCCGAAACTCTGAATGCCGGAGAATAGCACCCCGGCAAATCACATGCAAGTCCCTTTTTTCGATTTCCGCAGGTCGCCGTCAGACCCGCAGGCTGCGCCAGCGGCCGCTCCGGAAGAGCCGCTGCATCAGCGCGAGCTGCACCACCGGAGCCACCGCCCACGCCAGCAACGCGCCCTCGGGCACCCATCCGAGCCACAGCAGCAGGATCGAGGTGCAGGCCAGCAGCAGCCCCCACTGCGTAACGATAGTGTAGCGCAGGATCGGCTTGGTATCGCCGGCACCGGTCAGCGCCCCCTGCGTGCCGATGCTGAGCGAGCTGAAGAACTGCGCGACGGCGAACCAGCGCAGCACGGTGGCCCCCAGCACGGCGACCTCCGGATCGGCGATGAACAGTCTCGCGATGGGCTCTGCCAGCAGGAACGTCGCCCCCACCACGCCCGCCATGATCAGCCCGAGCAGCAGGACGGTGCGCTGGCCGAGCGCCTGCGCCAGATCGTACTGGCGCGCGCCGACGGCCTGCCCGACGAGCGTCGCCCCCGCCACCTGAAACGCCAGCGCCGGGAGCACGCTGACCAGGCGCACCTGCAGGCCGACGCCCACGGCGGCGTGCAGCGACGCGCCCAGCGGCACGGCGCCCAGCAGGGCCAGGTACACCAGCCGCGCCCCGTTGCGGGCGACAGCCGCCAGCGCCGGCGACGTGCCGATTCCCAGAATTCTCCGCACCAGCACCCAGTCCACGCCGACCCACGGCCGCAACTGCAGGCGCGCGTGCGGCGTGCCCCGCACGAGCAGCCCCACGTAGACCGCTGCGCCGACCGCGCGGGCGGCAACGGTCCCGATGGCGGCACCCGCCACGCCGTAGGCCGGCACGGCGCCCACGCCGAAGATGAAGATGTAGTTCAGGGCGATGTTGAGCACGCTGACGACGCTGACCAGCTTCAACGGCGTCAGCGTGTCGCCGGTCCCCCGCAGGACCGCGGCCGCCACGACATTCGTCCACAGGAAGAGCGTGCCGAAGAAGTAGATGTGCAGGTAGGGCACGCCGTGCGCCATCGTCTCCGCGCTGGCCTGCAGCGCGGCCAGCAGCGGGCGGCTCGCCAGGTAGCCGATCGCCGTGGTCGGCACGCCCAGGACGGCGACGAGCCGCAGGCTCTGGCGCACGGCGCCGTCCACCTGCCGCCGGTCGCCCGCGCCCACGCCCTGACTGACGAGCGCGATGACCCCGGTCGCGACGGCCAGCGCCGCCGACTCGAGCAGAAACGTGACCTGCCGGTTGAGGCCGATGGCCGCGGTCGCGGCGCTGCCGAGTCCGCGCACCATCAGGAAGTCCGCGGTGCCCAGGCTCAGCTCCAGGAGGCTGTAGACCAGGGTCGGCCACGCGAGCGCCCAGATGCGCCGGTAGGAATCGCGTTCCGTGGAGTCAAGCATGCGCGGGAGAAAAATAGCAGGATTCGCGGCAAGCTGCCGACCGTGGCGCTCCGGAGATAGACTGCAGGGATGACCGCGGGCCGACCCGGCGCAGCGTCGCAGGCGGAGACCGGCGCACCCTCGGCGGCCGCGCGTGCCGCCGCCGCCGAGGCGTCCGCGCACGTCGACCCGGCCATCGCCACCCTGACCGCGCTGGTCGCGCTGCCCACGGTGGCCGATCCGCCGACGCCCAACGCCCGGCTGCCGGTCTTCCGGGACCTGAAGGACTGCCTGGCTCGTTGCTGCCGCGAGCGGGGATTCGACTTCGAGGACCACGGAGCCGCCATCGTCATCGGGCTGGGCCGCGCCGCCGACCGGCTGGGCATCCTGACCCACGGCGACGTGCAGCCGGCCGACGCCAGGCAGTGGCGCGGCGATCCGTTCCGCCTCGACGCGACGAGCGAGCCCGGACGGCTCATCGGCCGCGGCGTCGAGGACGACAAGGTATCGATCGCCACCGCACTCTCAGCCATGCAGGTGTTCGCGGCCCGCTGCCGGCCGCGGCGCCGGATCGAGCTCATCGTCTCGCTGGCGGAGGAGTCGGACTGGACGCCGTTCCGGGAGTTCCTCGCCGGCTGGGACCCGCCGGCCCTCAACGTGGCGCTCGACGCCAAGTACCCGGTCGTGACCGCCGAGAAGGGCACCGGCAGCATCGTGCTCACGGTGCCTCCGGGCCCGGACGGCTCCCCCCGGCCAGCGCCGGGCGGGCGCCTCGTGTCGTTCACGGGCGGCGAGGCGCGGACCCGCGTGCCGGCCGCGGCGGCCGCGCTCGTCGACGGCGCACCGCCGGATCTGGCGGCGGCGCTGCGCGCGGGGATGGACCCTGCCTGCGGCGTCACGATCGAGGTCGAGGCCGAGGGCGGCCGGCTGACTGCGCGGGCGCACGGCGCCGCCGCGCATTCGTCGACCCCATGGGAAGGACACAACGCCGTCACGCACCTCGCCGCGCTCCTCGCGCGCCGCGACTGGCCGCCGACCCCGGCGAGCCGCATGGTGCGGCTCATCGACGATCTCGTCGGCACCGGCCATTACGGCGAGCGCTGCGGAGACCTAGCGTGCGAGCATCCGTTCATGGGGCCGCTCACCCTGGTGCTGACCGAGCTGAACGCGCGTGACGACGGGAGCCTCGAGGCGTCCCTCAACGTCCGCTGCCCCGCCGGACGCGGGCCGGCCGACGTCGAGGCGGCAGTCCGCGCGGCCGTCGGCGCCTGGGCGCGGCGGGACCGCGGCCCCGCGCCCGGCTGCCGGCTCAAGCTCGGAGCCCCCTACTACGTCGAGTCGGCGCCCCACGTCCCGGTGCTCGTGGACATCTTCCGCCACTACACCGGACAGCGCGACGCCGGTCCCATCGCGGTCGGCGGCGGCACCCAGGCCCGGCTGCTCCCGAACGGGGTCAACTTCGGGCCGTCCATGCCCGGCGCGGTCTACACCGGCCACAGCGACCACGAGTTCGTGACCGTCGATCAGCTTCGCCTGAACCTGATGATGCAGACGGCCATGCTGGTCGAGCTGGCCGGCGCGTGAGCGCACGGCTGTGTGGAAAAAAACAAATACTGATCGACGATCCGTGCACAACTTGATCTATTCCATTTCGTGGTGTTGATCGGGATACACTGGCCTATCCCCACGGAACATCCTGCCCAGATCTCGCCTCACCGGTCTTGGGCGGTCTCTCTGTGCCGGCTGCTGCCCCCAGCCTGTAGCTTGCCCGATCTCGCGGCGAATTCGCCTATAAACTGCTCCTTTTCGGACGATCTCGGCATAATGTGCAACAGTACGTCGATGAGTGCCAGGAAGCCTCCTGCCGATCGTCTTCCGAATCCGAGCGACGAACTGCAGCGTGCGATACAGCGTGCCGACCGCGGCCTCTCAGCCGCGTCCGCCGAGGGATTCCGCGAGGTTCTGAAGCGGATTCGCCAAGCTGTTCTGAGCTCCGAGCGCTTGGTCCTGGTCCTGGACCGCCTGGTCCATCATGGACTCCGGCGTCGTCAGTCGTCTGACTGCGTATCTCCGCGAGAAGTGGAGGCAGCGCTCCAGGGTGTCCGCGCTGCCGTCGGCTCTCTTGCCAACACAACGCCGCTACAGTTGTCCGCCGACTACAGGCAGTACACTGATCACGTCAACGCATTGATCACGGTCAGCCGCTCCGTGTTGGAGCACGGTCTCGAGCCTTCGGTCAACGTCCGGGAGCTGGATGAATGGAAGCTGTTCCGGGAGCCATAGCCTGGAAAATTCACAACGGACCCCGGCCCCGGTGGAGACACAAGAGCCTCCGTGTGCTAAAACGCTGTTGTCTACAAACGTTTTTGGCACAACGGAGGCTCTTTCGTGACGAACCCGACGATACCACAGACTGTTCGGTTCCCGGATCTGTTCGACAAGCCGCTCGTGGCCACCTTCGACCGCGAGCAGGCGAGTTCGGATGGCGGGGCCGTGTTGCTCAAGGCGGCCGAGCGGGTGTATGGCCTGGTCAAGGCGTTCGCCCGCTGTCTGGTGGATGAACGCGCGCCGGAGAAGATTCGGCACACGCTCGAGGACCTGGTCGGCCAGCGGGTCTTCGGGATTGCCTGCGGCCATCCCGATGGCAACGATGCCGACCATCTCGCCGACGATCCGATCCACAAGCTGCTGCTGGGACGCGACCCGGTGACCGGGGGGCGGCTGGCGTCGCAACCGACGATCTCGCGGTTTGAGAACGACGCGGGCCGCTCGGCCCTCTATCGGATGGGGCGCGAGTTGGCGGCGAGCGTCATCGAGCGGCATCGGCGCCGACTGGGCGGGCGGGCGCGACGCATCACGATCGATCTGGACCCGACCGACGACCGGACGCATGGCGCGCAGCAGTTGACGTTTTTCAACAGCTACTACGACAGCTGGTGTTACCTCCCGTTGCTGGCCTTCGTGCGCTTCGACCGCGAGGTCGAGCAGTATCTGTGCGCCGCTGTGCTGCGGCCGGGCAAGGCGGTGGCTGCCGACGGGACGCTGGGGGTGTTGTCTCGGTTGCTCCCGCTGCTGCGCTGCGCGTTTCCGCGGGCGCGCTTGCTCGTCCGGCTCGACGGGGGCTTTGCCACCCCGGAAATCTTCGACTTTCTCGACGCCGAGCCGCGGCTCGACTACGTCGTGGCGATGGCCAAGAACGCCGTCCTGCTGCGGCATGCCGCGTCCGCCATGGTCGAGGCGCGGGCCAAGAGCGCGCACGACGACCAGACGGCGCACGTCTACACCGACACCCGTTGCTATCGAGCGGGCACGTGGGACCATGAGCGCCGGGTCGTGATCAAAGCCGAAGTCGTGCGGCTCGACGGCCGCGAGCCGCGCGACAACCCGCGCTTCGTCGTCACCAATCTGCGCCAGACGCCGCGCTTTATCTACGAGAAGATCTACTGTGCCCGCGGCGATATCGAGAACCGCATCAAGGAGTTGCTCGACGGCCTGCAGATCGACCGTACGAGCTGCTGCAAGTTCTGGGCGAACCAGTTGCGCGTCTTCCTGACGGCCGCCGCCTACGTGCTCATGCAGGAACTCCGCTTGCGCGCCGCACGCACCGCCTGCGCCCGCACACAGGTGACGTGGCTGCGCGACCGGCTGCTCAAACTCGGCGTTGACGTCCGCCGCTCTGTCCGCCGCCTCGTCCTGCATCTGCCGCGGGCGACGCCATACCTCGATGCTTGGCGCCACATCGCCCTCGCCCTTGGCGCGCGCGCCGGGTAGCCACTCCTCCTGCCGTCTGCAGCCAAATTCCACAGCCGCTCTCACGCGCCCCAGCCGGCGGCGCTGTCGTTGCCGTGCGCTTCGGGCACGCCGTCACCCTGCCACGCCGGCTCAACCACGCCGCAACCTGCCGCCGACACAGTCCGCAGGCTGCAATCGTCCGACGATCAGACCCCACCCGTGACCGATTCGACAGCCTCAGGAATAATGCAGGATAGGGCTCCCCCCGTCCAAGGTCGTACCTCGTGGGCTCGGCACGGGGGAACTTGAGAGCTTCACCGGGTATGCAGCGCGCATGAGCGCCCGGATCGCCGTTCCAGCGCTCGTGTTCGTTCGGCGGGCATTCGAGGATGCCAGGGCCGGTGTCGGCGTGCCGGCTCCGCGAACCGTGACGTCGTCTGCCCGTCGTCTCAATATCGGTGAGCGTGGATCGGATGTCGCTTCGGCCGTCGGACGCCTCACCGGTCATCCCGATCTACGCCGGCTGTCGTACTTCGCCTTCCTACAACTGTTCGGCGCGGGGGAGCGAGGCGTTCTTGCTCTCCGGCGGCGTTGGTGTCCAACGTGCTGGCTTGGAGACGGTGCGGAGCCGTACGAGCGAAAAGTCTGGTGGCTTGCCCTGGTCGACGTTTGTCACGTTCACCGCTGTCTGCTCGAGTCGCGGTGTCTGATGTGCGGTCGGCTTCAGCCGACGCTTCCACGGGCTGTCCGAATCCAGGTCTGCTCGTATTGCGGACACGACCTGCACGTGTCGGCTACCGTTTCCGGGAGTGGACCCGCGTTCGACCGGATGGTCTGGTACGCGCGTGAAGGAGCCCGGCTGGTGCACGCTGGGGAAGCCATTGCTCTGTCCGGTCGGGACGAGAGCGAGAGCTTGCGGCAGGCGTACAAACGCTTCGCTGGTCTCGCGGGCAAGCGGGGTCTGCCCAGCGTGGAGCGCTTCTTCTCGGAGGAGGTCCATCGGGGAAGTGGATCAAAGCTCGAAGCGCTGATGAGCGCCCTGTGGTGCTTGCAGGTGAGTGTCCTCGATCTGTTCTCGCGGGACGTGCGTGCGATGATAGATGGTCGCGCCGAGACTCTTTGAGGATTGCTGACCGTCTCACTGTCACTTGGGTGACACCGGTCAGCACCACTCGTCCCCGTCGGCATCCTAATCGAAGCGTCTGTTGCCCAGCTGACGAGCCCCTCCGGCGGCTGCTGCGCGGTAGCTCCCCGACAGCCGGATTCGCGACGTCACGGGCCCGCCGCTCTTCAATCAGCATCACCACCCGCCCAGGGCCCCGCCGAAGCCCCGGCCGCGCCCGGCTCCCTCTCTTGCGTCTGGCAGCATCTCAACCGCCGTTGCACGCGCGGAACACTGCTGATATTCTCGCCACGCGCCGCCCTGGCGGTAAATCGACAGCGCTGCACTGACGCTACGCCGCTGGCCGCTGACAGGATGAACCGTGTTGCGACTGACGCTGCGAAACGAGTTCCGAGGACGTCGGCTCGGGGGCACCGCGATCGAGCTCGAGAACACGAGGAGGACCGGCGCCACGCAGATGGCGGCAGCGGAGTTCCTCGAGATTACCTACCCCTCCGCCGACGCGCTCAAGTCCCTCGAAGCCGTAGCAGCCCGTGGAAGAAGTCTGATCGCTGAGCCCTGCTGTTCAGGCAGCTTGGCGATGAGCAATTGAGCCGACGAGGGCCGTCGGTGTCCATTTGAACCCCCAGGCGCGCGTCAGACGCCCCCAGCGGTCGATCAGACGGTCGATCAGGCGGCAAATCGCCGAAAGAGCCCGCCCCTGCAGGCTCCGGGGCGTACCGATGCCGGTCTGGTGGCGCAGGAGCAGCCCGATGTTGCAGGCGGCCGCCTGGATCAGCACCCGCTTGCGGACATTCTCGTGACCGCGCACCCACACCCGACGCATTCCCCCTGTCTCATACATGTGTGCGAAAGAACGCTCCACCACCTCGCCCCGGCAGCGTTGCAGGCGACGACCCCGCCGCCCGCCCACACGCCGGCGGTTCGCATACAGCGCCTTCTGCGCAGCGCGCTTCTCCGGCGGCGTCTCTCCCGTCCTCTTGTCCTGCCAGCAGCGCCGGCCGCGCTCCGGCTCCGATACGTGACTCCGAACCCCCACCTCGCCGAGGGCCACCAGCGTCGCGTCGCTGTGGTACCCCTTGTCGGCGACCACCTCTTCGACCCCCGGACCGTCCGGCGCCACCAACTCCACCTGCTCGGCCGCCGTGATCAGCGTCTCCGGCAGCGTGGCCGTATCGCCGTCGGATGCATCCTGCACCGTCACCGACACGATGGCCCCCGTGTCCATGTCGACCCCGTGCTCGGCCTTGTGAGCCAAGTGCGTCCGGCCGTCCTTCATCTTCGCGACCTTCGCGTCCGGGTCCTGCGGCGATTTCCACTCCTTGTTCGACGTCTTCTTGTTCTTCCGCGACCGGTCGAACCGAGCCAGATCCGCCTGTGTCGGTGTCTCCACCCCCGACGCTTCCGCCAACCGCCGAATGAACGCCTCGTAGGATTCGCCCGTGTCCCGACGCTCGATGCTCCGCATCGCCGCGTTCGCTTCCAGCGTCGTCGCATCGATGCCGACCGTCTTCCCCCGCAACAGGCCTGCAGCGGAGAGCCGCTCCAACACCCACGTGAAAACCGCCACGTGCGTCTCCACGTCGATCAGCCGCCGCGTGCGCGACAACGTCGAGTGGTCCGGTGCCGCCTCGGTCACGTCCAGGTCCAGAAACGACCGCAGACTCAGCGAATCGGCCACCCGCCACGCGATCCCCCGCTCGGAGGACAACCCTTCGAAATAGCCGATGAACAGCAGACGGAAATACCGGCCCGGCCGTAGACTCGGCCGGCCCATCCGCGCAGCGTAGAACGCCCCGCACAGTCCCTCGACGAAGGCGTCGAAGCCTGCCTCCTCCAGGACCCGGTTCAGACGCTCGAAGAAGGGATGCCCGGCGTTCGTCGGAAGGTCCGCCGTGGTCACCCACATCGGCGACGGCTGTCGAGCCGCCGGTTTCTTGCCCATCGCCATGCCGTCCAGTGTACGGAACTCGATCGAGCCGGTCGAGTGCGGATCCCCTGACTTTCGCCACGGGCTGGTAGGGCCGGACCGGGGCCGGCCACTCGTCCTCATCGGGGAACGCGGGCAGGGCAAATCACACCTGATGGCGCTGCTGCACCACGCCTTCACCGACACCGCCGGCACCCGCGCCTGGCTGGAGACTTGGTCGGAGCGCCTCGACGACCAGAAGCTCGCCGCACTCCCGCTGCGCGACGGGATGCACGTCATCAGCGAGAGCCTGCACCGCCAGCGCTACAAGTTCCTGTGGGATCTGCTGTTCGAGCGCCACCCACACGGGGCGGAAGTACGCGGTATGTGGAAGGGTCTGGGCGACCAACAGACCGACGTGCCGAGCTCCGATCATCTGCTGGAGCTGTTCCGGCGCACGCCGACGGCGCTGATTCTCGACGAGTACCAGACTTGGTTCGACGGGCTGACGAACACCAAGCAGTTCCCGTGGAGGAACTGGGCGTTCAACGTCGTGCAGATCCTCTCCGAGATCGCCAGTGCCCACCCCGAACTGCTCGTACTGGTCGTATCCGTGAGGAACGGGAACACCGACGCCTTTCAGCAGATTCGCCGCGTCGGGCCGGTCGAGGCCGACTTCAAGAGCCCGACCGCCAGACGCGACCGCAAGAGGCTGCTGCTCCACCGTCTGTTCGACAACCGCCTGCAGATCCCAGACGAACACATCGAGCTAGCCACCCAGATCCACGTCGCCGAGTACCTGCGGCTGACTCGGACGCCTTCCTCCGAGCATGATCGAGTCCGCCGCGAGTTCATTTCCTGCTGGCCGTTCGCACCCCACCTACTGCAACTGCTGGAGGATCAGGTCCTTGTGGCCACGCAGGCGCAAGAGACGCGTGACCTCATACGCGTCCTTGCGCATCTCTTCAAGCGCCACTCCGACAGCCCCATCGTCACGGCTGCGGACTTCCGGCTCGACGACGACCACGGCGGTGTCGTGGCGCTGCTCGACTCGGTGTCGAACCAGCATCACGCCAACCTTCGCGAGAAGGCGCTACGCAACGTGTCGGCCGTGCACGAGGCCATGACAAAACCCGACGAGAACACGCCTCATCTATCCGAGCTCGTCGGCGCGCTCTGGCTGCGCTCGCTCGCGGTGAGCAACCTGGCCGGCGCGGAGCCGGAGACGCTTCAGGTCGATATCACCCACGGGGAGCGCATCGACGACAACGCCTTTCAGGACGAGCTGTCGACCATAGTCGAGAACAGCTTCAACATCCACCGCGACGGTCCCCGTCTTGTCTTCCGCGAGGAAGAGAACCCGCAGGCCAGATTGATTGCAAGCGCCCGTAACGACAGGCTCTTCGAGGACGGTTCCGACCGCGATCAGTTGGCCAAAGAGGTGCGTTACGTCATAGGCGGCGGCGATCACGTGACGCAAGCGTTCCGCGTCGTGATTCTGCGGTCGGGTTGGGATTCGGCGCCGTGGGAGGCGGTCGATGACGCTGATCGGCCGGAGCAGTGGGACGAACGCCTGCCGCTGCTGGTGCTGCCCGCATCTCCGGAGGATATCCGTGCTACGCTGGGACCGTGGCTGCGTGACCACCTACACACCCGCCGCAACGCTGTCCGCTTCCTCATCCCAGGCGCCGGTAGCCGCGACCTCTTCGCGGATCGTGACCTGTTGGTCCTCGCCCGCGCCGTGACGCTCGCGCAACGCTGGGGCGCCGAGGAGCCCGCGTACCGTAAGCTGCACACACGCTACGAGCGCGACCTGCGAGCCAAACTGACGAAGCACTTTGACCGCTTCGCGATCCTCGACACGTGGAACTACCAGGAGCCAGCTCACAGCAGTTTCCACGTTGAACCCCATCAGACGGAGGGCTCGAAGATTCCGCAGGCTGTCGAGACTCACATCCGCACTCACCTCTTCGTCCCGGAGGAGTTCGAAGAGCGAGTACTAGCTGCGGCCGACCATTACGACCCCGTGGGCAAGCTGCTGCGGGAACTACAGGAACCAAGCCCCGGCGGCAAGCCATGCATTCCCTGGATTGGAGAGATCCACCTAAAGGAGCGCATCCTGCGTCTCTGTGCGCGCGGCGCGATCGCAATCGACCTGCGCGGTGCGGAACACCTGCAGGTCCGAGCCGGGGAGGGCGAGGAGACGGCGTGGCGACGGATGCGCGGGCGGCTCGGCGGCGGCAAACATCTCGACGAGACTCGCCTGCTCCGACCGCAGGCGGTCGCGCAGACGAGCGGCCTCTCCGGATCGGTAACAGCCCCGGCAGCGGACGACCCCACATACGCTGGAGGAGCCGTGCAGCCGGCCGGTGGCGGCGTCCAACCTCCTCCCGGAAAGGGTGCAACGCAGCATCCCATCTCCACCGGTCATCAGACCGGGGCACAAGATGAGAACACAACCGTCTCCAAGCCGTCCGGGCAGGGAACCACGCTCTTCCAGGGCGGGTCCGAACTCGTGCCCCACGAGTCTTCCGCCACGTCGCCCCTCAATCTCTTGGGGAAACTGGAGTCGTGGGGCATCGGCACCGGGACCCAGATCCGGGACGTATCGCTGCAAACCTCCGCGCTCACCGGCGCGCAGCTCGAGACGCTGATCCGGACACTGCCTGACGGCATCGAGTACGAACTGCGCCTGAAGCGGGAGCAAAAGTGACGACCCTTCCACTCAGACTGTTGCGGGTGCTCCAAGAGGCGCCGCCGGACGAAGCGTGGCGGAGGTTGTTCGAATGGTCCTGGGATATCTGCCGCCCGAAGATGTCAATCGCTGACGCCCAGAACGAGACCAGCCAGCGAGACAGCGCCTTGGCTCCGGCAGACCTGTTCCTAGCGACGGCAGGCTGGGACCTGTGGACTCAGTACCACGCCAACGCTCCCAAGACCGTCGAGCGGCTGGCGGCCTGGTGGCGCGGGCGCGCGCCGGGCCGGGCGGTACTGATTCTCGACGGCCTGTCGCTGCGCGAAGCGCCGTGGCTGCTGCACGGCGCCATGGAGCGCGGTTACGCCGTGCATTCTGCTGAAGCCTTGGGTGCCGAACTGCCGGCTGATACGACACCATTCGCACAGGCTCTCGGCTTCACGCAGCGCTCGGCGCTGGAGAACAACGGCGCGGGCAACACCCACGCCCTCCCCGACGCACGAACGAACAGCTCGGATCTTCCGTGGCGGGAATGTGTTGACATGATCGACGCATCACCCGATTGGGTGCTGTGGCACCACTGGCCCGATAGACAGCTGCACGCGCTCAGTCCGGCCGGGCGCGGACTGGCCGCACTAGCCAAGGAAACGGCACGGGTGCTCACCAGCGACGGGTTCTGGGCGCTCGTCGAACGGTTGACGACCGGCCGGCGGCTCGTCGTGACCAGCGACCATGGATATGCCGCGAGTGGCCTCTTCCCCGACACCGTGGACGCGGAGCAGGCCGCGCACCTCAAGGCCCGTTTCAAGAGCGGACGCTCCGCGTCCGCCGACGGGTCGCCGAGCAAATGGACGCCGCCCATCGACGTGGCGCTCGATAACCCGCGCGGTCGGTACGCGTTCGTGCTGGGTCGCCGCAAGTGGAGGAGCCCCGGCGGGTACCCTACGCTGACGCACGGCGGTCTGTCTCTGCTCGAGGTCGCTATTCCCTTCCTGGAATTGTCCCGACCTGCTTAGACGCTGAGATGGCCAAGCGCCACAACCGGAAGACGAAAGCAGCGCAGGTCGCGGAAGCCGTGGCTCGGGCGGTGAACGCTGGTGCCACCGTGGCACTTGACACCGTGGACTTCTCGGATCCGAACCGACCGAAGACCTGCCTGGAGGTGGACTTCCCCATTCTCCCCGTGAATCAGATCGCCACGATCGAGGGCAATGCCGGCAAGCCCATCTACCGGATGTCCAAGTGGTGGGCGCGCCGGCGGTCAAGTGTCTTCCGCTCCCTGCTCATCGCGGCAGCCACCCGCGCCCCGGCCGATCCCGCCGCTGCGGCCAAGACGGTCTGGGACGCCTACTACGCCAACCACCAGACAAAGGGAGCATTCTCCCGCCTCAAGGTCGCCGACATCTTCATGGGCGGCGGCACGACGATAGTCGAGGGGTCCCGTCTCGGCATGCAAATGTACGGCGCCGACCTCAATCCGGTGGCATGGTTCATTGTGCGGAACGCACTGTCCGACGTCACGCGCACCGAGGTCGATGCTTTGCTCGCCGACGTCGAGGCCGAGGTTCGCCCGCAAGTCCTGCCGTTCTACGCTTGCAACTGCCCGCGGGGCCATCGCGGCGTGTGGACGCGGCGGTCGACCGGCGAGGAGATGGGCACGGACTTCGACCCTTTGGCCTTGATGCCCGAACAGCGAGCCGACTACGACTATCGTGGGCCGGAAACGATCTACGTCTTCTGGGCGAAGCACGGTCCCTGCCAGGTCACCGGCTGCGGCCACCGCACCCCACTAATGTCGAGCCCAGTGATGGCGGTGAAGACGCTCACCGTTCGAGCATGGCCTCATCGATGCACGGTATGCGGGAGGAAGTTCGACATCGAGATGCAGGACGCCCGCATGGCACCGGGCGTGGCGCAGATCGTGGCGGACGGCGAAGCACCGTACGCTGTCCTGAGTCGGGACACATCAATCCGCTGCCCGCATTGTGATCGCACCAGATCGCTGTCGTCTCTGCACGGCCGGGACGTGAAGCGCAAGCGCATCACGCTTTCCCTGCTCGTGTCGCCGCAATGGCTTGCCGGGGCTCCCGGCGCAACCGAGGACGGCGTCCCACTCGGCGGCAGCGCAACCGATTCGGCTGACGCCACAGCGCGCTGGAACAGGGTGCGAGCGGCCACGAACGCGCTGTTTGAGGTGCGGGGTGCGCTTCCGGAGGAGGTGACTTGCCCCTACACCGGCGTGAGGGTCCGCACAGACAAGGGCGGTGGTACCGTCCCAAGGAAGTCCGCATTTGCGTGCGGCGCCTGCGGCACGGTTCAGGACGTGCTGACTGCAGTGAAGGCCACAGGGAAGACCGGGCCGGTGGCGGCCTACGCGGTGCAGGGCTACTGTCCCACCTGTAACAAGGAGCAGCAGGCGTATGACGGCCGTTTCTTCGCAGCGGTGACCGGTACGGGGCAATTTGACGTGGCCGCGACGGAGTGGGAGCAGCGACGGGACACAGACCTGTCCGCTTGGTGGCCACGCTCTGCACTGCCGTTCGGCTTCATGACCCACAAATTGAACGGCGGGATCCCGAACCATGGGTTCACGCACTGGTGGACCATGTTCAATGCTCGACAATTGCTGGGGCACACTCAGTTGTTCCGTGCGATCGTCGCGACCGCACAACTGACAGCAGCGCACCGTTGGGAATGCCGTGAGTACGTGCTCGGCGCCTTTCAACAATACCTGCGCAACGAGAGCATGTTCTCGTTTTGGCACATCAAGGCAGACAAACTCGCTCCGGCTCTGTCCAATAGTAACTTTCACCCAAAGTCAACAGTAGTCGAGGTAGGCGTATTCCCACCGATGGGCTACGGACCGTGGTCATCTACAACAAAGCCACTATTGAGTAGTGCAGACTGGAAAACGCGCCCATGGGAACTGGCACACGCAGGTCGCTTGGTTCAGGCGGCACCGGCGCTCTCAGGGGAGATTAAGGGCAAGAGCGAAAAAGTGTCCCCGGCCGACCCTGTTCAGGGTCGTACGGCAACGCTGGAGTGCGTCTCCGCAACAGACCTGTCGAGCATCGACAGCGACTCCTGCGACCTGATCGTTACGGATCCGCCCTTCGGGGGCTTGGTCCATTACTCGGAGCTCTCCGACTTCTTTCACGTCTGGCTGCGCTTGGCGCTGCAGGACCATCACGCCGAGCAGTTCTCCCCAGAGCACACGCCGAAGACACTGGAAGCCGTCTCAAACCGCGCGCGCCATCCGGAAGATCCTGACGCCTTCTATCAGCGGCTCTTGACCGGCTGTTGGCGCGAGGGCTATCGCATCCTCAAGCCCGGCGGCACGCTGGCCTTCACTTTCCATCACAGCCAGGACGCTCCGTGGGTATCAGTGCTGGAGAGCCTATTCGAGGCCGGCTTCTACTTGGAGGCGACGTACCCGATCCGTAGCGACGAAACCAAAGGCAAGGGCGAGTTCGGCTCCCGGCAGATCGAGTACGACATCATTCACGTTTGCCGCAAGCGGCGTGAGGAGCCGCAGTCGGTCAGTTGGGCCCGTATGCGACGGCAGGTGCTCGCCGACGTGCGGCGGTTGCAGACACTACTCGAACATCACGAACGGGAAGGCCTTTCGCAGGCGGATCTCCAGGTCATCCGGCGCGGCAAGGCCCTGGAGTACTTCAGTCGCCACTACGGCACTCGTTGGGATCAATCAGCTCCTCGACGAGGATCTCGGCGTCGTGCCGGATCCGCCACCGGTGAACGCCGAGCCGTTCACCCGCCAGTTCTTGCGGGTGTTCGACGGCCGGACGACGATGCCGCGCGATCAAGTGCAGAAGCTCCTGCGCGGAACGGGCATCGCGCCGCAGGATTTCGAGAACCGCGGCTGGTGCCACGTTGAGAAGAAGACCTACCACCTTAAGCCGCCGTTGGAGATCGCGCGGGCCTGGGTCGGCGGGCGGCCTCGGGACCGGCTCAGCGACTACGATCAGGCGGCGCTCCTTGTGGGCGCGTGCTTCGACCACAGTGGCATCAACGCGGTTGAAACGCTAAGTCGTGCTGCTTTCACACCGCATCCGGCTCTGGATGGCTTGCTCGACTGGTTCTCCCGTCGCGGGGGCTCCGGTGAGATCCAGAAGGCGGCGGGCAGAGCGCGCCGCATCCTGCAAGACTGGCAAGCCCGACACCCACGGCCGGTCCAACGGCAGATGGAGCTCTTCCTGGACGGAGACGAAACGACGCGGACGACATAGAGGGATGAACCTGCAACGCGATTCAGTCTGGACACGGCGAGGAGGCTCCCTGCTTTGGGGCGCTCCTGCCCTGTTCACGGTGGCGACGCCGTCCGACGTCGTGTCGTTACGGGAGTTCTTCGCCATGGCCCAGGACTGGCCGGAGCGTCTGCCGAGCGCTGGAGGCGACGCGCTCGTTGTTGCAGGTGTGGAAGGGTGCCTGGACGTGCTCAGCGCCGACGATGCGACGGCGTGGCTGGAGACCGATCTGAAGCATGCTGTCTTGGCATTCCAAGACCACTACGACGGGCAGGCTGCGCTGATTCTGTGGCTGCCTACGGGGCGAAAACGGATTGGCATGGCCACGGCGACTGAGGAGTACTTCTGGAGCAGCGCGACCGGAACGGAGTGCCGCTTGCCAATCGGCCGCTGCCTGTGGGCAGGCGCCGAATCGGACGTGGCGCGCATCCTCATCTCGGACGCCGAGCAGCCGAACCCCGATGGCGAAGCGTGGGTCGGCCTCTACCACCCGCGGATCTCCTGACGGTAATGCCTGCGCAGTTCAAGCCGGGCCAGCGCATCCGGCATGCTGATTTCGGTGAGGGCGTCGTCATTGGAGCGCTGCGCGACGGATATCTGCGTGCTTTTTTCCCCGATGGTGAACGACAGGTTCCCGCACACGCTATTCAATCCCTCGTCTCGTGGAACGACCGTGTGCTGTCGCAGATCGAGGGAAGCGCGGACCGGCTCCGGCGCGCCTGGTTGGGGTGCGAGGCCCATACGTTACCGCTCATCGACAGCGCCGCGGCGTTGACCGCGGCCCCCATCGACCTGCTGCCGCATCAGGTTGTCCTTACGCACCGAATCGCAACCGCTACGCCCCGCCGTTTTCTGGTCGCCGACGAGGTTGGACTCGGCAAGACCATCGAGACAGCGCTATTGTTGCGAGAACTCGAAAGCCGGGACGAGCTGCGGCGCGCGCTGATGGTCGTGCCGGCGGGCCTCGTGAACAACTGGCACCGGGAAATCAACGATGTCTTCCATCTCGGCTTTGAGGTCTTCGGCAGCGAGGGCGACGTCACGGACCGCAAGTCGAACGCCTTCGCGAAGCACGACCGGCTTATCGCCAGCATCGATACCCTCAAGCGCCGAGCCCGCGTCAAACGCCTGCTCGAAGCCCCACGCTGGGACCTGGTGGTCTTCGACGAGGCGCACCACCTGACGGCCAGCCGTTCCGGCAGCAAGGTCCGCCGGACGGAGAACTACAAGCTGGCCGAGGCGCTCCGCGACCACACGCGCGACCTGATCCTGCTCTCCGCCACGCCGCACCAGGGCGATCACTTCCGCTTCTGGATGCTGGTCCAACTGCTGAATCCGACGTTGTTCGCCGGCCCCGAGGAGATGACCGCCAACCGGCACCGCCTCAACAGCGTGGTGTACCGCCGCACCAAGGCGGATGCATGCACGCCAGACGGCGCGCCGCTTTTCGCCCGCCGGTGGGTGCACACCGAGTCATTCACCATGACGGACGAAGAACGCGCCTTCTACGCCGCGCTCCGGGAGTATCTGCAGGAGGGGTTCGCGCTCGCGAAGCGGCGCGGGAACCAAGGTCGCGCGCTCGGGTTCGTGATGACGATCTTCCAGAAGATCGCCGCATCGAGTTTTGCTGCCGTGCGCCGGACGCTGCGGCGTCGCCTAACAGCCCGTGGCGAAAGTCAGGGGATCCGCACTCGACCGGCTCGATCGAGTTCCGTACACTGGACGGCATGGCGATGGGCAAGAAACCGGCGGCTCGACAGCCGTCGCCGATGTGGGTGACCACGGCGGACCTTCCGACGAACGCCGGGCATCCCTTCTTCGAGCGTCTGAACCGGGTCCTGGAGGAGGCCGGCTTCGACGCCTTCGTCGAGGGACTGTGCGGGGCGTTCTACGCTGCGCGGATGGGCCGGCCGAGTCTACGGCCGGGCCGGTATTTCCGTCTGCTGTTCATCGGCTATTTCGAAGGGTTGTCCTCCGAGCGGGGGATCGCGTGGCGGGTGGCCGATTCGCTGAGTCTGCGGTCGTTTCTGGACCTGGACGTGACCGAGGCGGCACCGGACCACTCGACGTTGTCGCGCACGCGGCGGCTGATCGACGTGGAGACGCACGTGGCGGTTTTCACGTGGGTGTTGGAGCGGCTCTCCGCTGCAGGCCTGTTGCGGGGGAAGACGGTCGGCATCGATGCGACGACGCTGGAAGCGAACGCGGCGATGCGGAGCATCGAGCGTCGGGACACGGGCGAATCCTACGAGGCGTTCATTCGGCGGTTGGCGGAAGCGTCGGGGGTGGAGACACCGACACAGGCGGATCTGGCTCGGTTCGACCGGTCGCGGAAGAACAAGAAGACGTCGAACAAGGAGTGGAAATCGCCGCAGGACCCGGACGCGAAGGTCGCGAAGATGAAGGACGGCCGGACGCACTTGGCTCACAAGGCCGAGCACGGGGTCGACATGGACACGGGGGCCATCGTGTCGGTGACGGTGCAGGATGCATCCGACGGCGATACGGCCACGCTGCCGGAGACGCTGATCACGGCGGCCGAGCAGGTGGAGTTGGTGGCGCCGGACGGTCCGGGGGTCGAAGAGGTGGTCGCCGACAAGGGGTACCACAGCGACGCGACGCTGGTGGCCCTCGGCGAGGTGGGGGTTCGGAGTCACGTATCGGAGCCGGAGCGCGGCCGGCGCTGCTGGCAGGACAAGAGGACGGGAGAGACGCCGCCGGAGAAGCGCGCTGCGCAGAAGGCGCTGTATGCGAACCGCCGGCGTGTGGGCGGGCGGCGGGGTCGTCGCCTGCAACGCTGCCGGGGCGAGGTGGTGGAGCGTTCTTTCGCACACATGTATGAGACAGGGGGAATGCGTCGGGTGTGGGTGCGCGGTCACGAGAATGTCCGCAAGCGGGTGCTGATCCAGGCGGCCGCCTGCAACATCGGGCTGCTCCTGCGCCACCAGACCGGCATCGGTACGCCCCGGAGCCTGCAGGGGCGGGCTCTTTCGGCGATTTGCCGCCTGATCGACCGTCTGATCGACCGCTGGGGGCGTCTGACGCGCGCCTGGGGGTTCAAATGGACACCGACGGCCCTCGTCGGCTCAATTGCTCATCGCCAAGCTGCCTGAACAGCAGGGCTCAGCGATCAGACTTCTTCCACGGGCTGCTAATGATGCTGACGCTGCACGAGGCGATCATCGCTGACCAAGCGCTCGACATCGACGCTCGCGATCGGCTCCACAACGAGGTCCGCGAGCTGATCCACGACGAGCACGGCATCCCGGGAGAAGACGCCGTTTCCAGGGGTCGTGTCGACGCCATCCTCGCCGACCTGAACGTCCACCTGCTCAAGCGCCTGAAAGACGATGAACTTGCCATGGCGTCGGACGCCAGCGCCGGCGAGTACGCCGCAGCCGCTGGTGAAGAGACGGCCGCGATGGCGGTCGGTCTGGCGCTGCCCGAAGAACGCTTCCGGATCCGGGAGCTGCTCGCGCACTTTCCGGAGACTCGTGAAACCAAGGTCGAGAAGCTGCTGCGTGCACTAGGATCGCTGTGGGAACAGAACGCGGCGGAACGGGTCGTCGTCTTCGCCACCTATCTGGGCACGGTCGATCTGATCGGGCGGGAGATCAAGCGCGCATATCCCGGGCAGGGCGTCGTGGTGCTGCGCGGTGGCGACCACGGTGCGAAGCTGGCCGCGGAACGCCGCTTCAAGAAGCCGGACGGTCCGCGCGTGCTGGTCTGCACCGCGGCCGGACGAGAGGGCATCAACCTACAGGCCGCCCGCATCCTCTTCAACTTCGATCTGCCCTGGAACCCCATGGATGTGGAGCAGCGCATCGGGCGCATCCACCGCTACGGCCAGACGCACACGGCGCAGGTGTACAACCTCGTGCTGTCGGACACCATCGAGGGGCGCATCTTCCTGCTGCTTACGGACAAGCTTGAGGAGATTGCCAGTACGTTGGGCAAGGTGGACGAGCGGGGCAACGTCGCCGAAGACCTCCACACGCAGATCCTCGGGCAGCTCTCGGAACGGTTGTCCTACGACACGCTCTACCGGGAGGCACTCTCCGACCCGGAACTGTGCCGTACGAAGGAGGAACTGGAGGCCGCGATGTCGAATGCCACCGAAGCACGCAGGGTGGTGTTCGAGCTATTTCAGGATCTGGACCGCTTCTCGCTCGACGACTACCGGCCGCTCGCCGACGTGGGCGTTGGGTTCGACCGGATCGTACGGTTTCTCGATGTGGCCCTCCGGGAGGACGGTAGGCGCCTCCAGCGCATCGACGAAAGCACCTTCGCCATCTCTTCTGCCGGCGGCGGTTCCGAACGACGATTCACCACCGACCGGGAACTCGCCCGCGCAAGGGAGGGGATCGAACTGGTCGGCCTCGACCATCCGCTCGTGGTCGGCGCGCTGAGGCGCTGGCAGGATCTCGAACCGGAGATGCTGGGCGTTGCTGTGGACGGGGACGATGGCCCCGCAGCCGTCTCGTGGTGGCTCATTCACTCCACGGGCGAGCACAGCCAGCAGCACACTCTCGTTCGAGCGTTGGCCGTCAATGCCGACGGCGCGCGCGTGCCCAAGCTGGAACGCGACGGCTTCGACCTGCTGCGGCGGTCACCGAACGGGGCCTGCTTCTCGCCCGAAAGGCGCCAAGAACTGTTGCACGACGTCCTGGAACCAATGCTCCAGCGGGACCTGCTGCATCGTGGCCTCGTCTCGGAGGGTGGGAGCTTCCGGGCCAGACTTATCGGATGGGCCGAGGTGGGCGCCCGCTCAGTCCCCGGCTGTCACCAGCAGCCGCCGCAGCACGCCGACGTCACCCGACGCCTCTAGCAGCCCGTGGAAGAAGTCTGATCGCTGAGCCCTGCTGTTCAGGCAGCTTGGCGATGAGCAATTGAGCCGACGAGGGCCGTCGGTGTCCATTTGAACCCCCAGGCGCGCGTCAGACGCCCCCAGCGGTCGATCAGACGGTCGATCAGGCGGCAAATCGCCGAAAGAGCCCGCCCCTGCAGGCTCCGGGGCGTACCGATGCCGGTCTGGTGGCGCAGGAGCAGCCCGATGTTGCAGGCGGCCGCCTGGATCAGCACCCGCTTGCGGACATTCTCGTGACCGCGCACCCACACCCGACGCATTCCCCCTGTCTCATACATGTGTGCGAAAGAACGCTCCACCACCTCGCCCCGGCAGCGTTGCAGGCGACGACCCCGCCGCCCGCCCACACGCCGGCGGTTCGCATACAGCGCCTTCTGCGCAGCGCGCTTCTCCGGCGGCGTCTCTCCCGTCCTCTTGTCCTGCCAGCAGCGCCGGCCGCGCTCCGGCTCCGATACGTGACTCCGAACCCCCACCTCGCCGAGGGCCACCAGCGTCGCGTCGCTGTGGTACCCCTTGTCGGCGACCACCTCTTCGACCCCCGGACCGTCCGGCGCCACCAACTCCACCTGCTCGGCCGCCGTGATCAGCGTCTCCGGCAGCGTGGCCGTATCGCCGTCGGATGCATCCTGCACCGTCACCGACACGATGGCCCCCGTGTCCATGTCGACCCCGTGCTCGGCCTTGTGAGCCAAGTGCGTCCGGCCGTCCTTCATCTTCGCGACCTTCGCGTCCGGGTCCTGCGGCGATTTCCACTCCTTGTTCGACGTCTTCTTGTTCTTCCGCGACCGGTCGAACCGAGCCAGATCCGCCTGTGTCGGTGTCTCCACCCCCGACGCTTCCGCCAACCGCCGAATGAACGCCTCGTAGGATTCGCCCGTGTCCCGACGCTCGATGCTCCGCATCGCCGCGTTCGCTTCCAGCGTCGTCGCATCGATGCCGACCGTCTTCCCCCGCAACAGGCCTGCAGCGGAGAGCCGCTCCAACACCCACGTGAAAACCGCCACGTGCGTCTCCACGTCGATCAGCCGCCGCGTGCGCGACAACGTCGAGTGGTCCGGTGCCGCCTCGGTCACGTCCAGGTCCAGAAACGACCGCAGACTCAGCGAATCGGCCACCCGCCACGCGATCCCCCGCTCGGAGGACAACCCTTCGAAATAGCCGATGAACAGCAGACGGAAATACCGGCCCGGCCGTAGACTCGGCCGGCCCATCCGCGCAGCGTAGAACGCCCCGCACAGTCCCTCGACGAAGGCGTCGAAGCCTGCCTCCTCCAGGACCCGGTTCAGACGCTCGAAGAAGGGATGCCCGGCGTTCGTCGGAAGGTCCGCCGTGGTCACCCACATCGGCGACGGCTGTCGAGCCGCCGGTTTCTTGCCCATCGCCATGCCGTCCAGTGTACGGAACTCGATCGAGCCGGTCGAGTGCGGATCCCCTGACTTTCGCCACGGGCTGCTAGGGGTTCCAGATCCACAGGGGTCCCTTTTTCAGTTGCCATTTCCAGTTTTCGGTGCCACAATTGCCGTGTTTGCAAGGCCGGAGTTCGGTGAGGATCCACACAGCGACGAGCATATCTACTGCCGAACTACGCTACTGGCGGGCCTGTCCACGCCACCTGTCCGAGAATCCGATCTTCTTCCGCGATTGGCTGCGGCTCGTGGTTCGGGTTGTCACTCACCAGATACCAACAACCGTCGATACAGTGCAGGCGCTTGGCCACGAATCCCTCCTCCGTCCGCACACCAAACACCTGATCCTCCAGGGGTTCCCTACGGCTAGGGTCGAGCACCACGAGATCGCCGTCGCGGATGGCCGGGGCCATCGAGTCGCCAGCAACCCGTGCGCACCACAGGCGATCTGGGCGCGCCCAGGCCGCCAGCGAGGAACGCTGCACGGAAACGGCCATCTCCACGGTGTCGTTCCAAACCGGCTCGCCGGAGCCGGTCGCGAAGTGGATGTCGGCGGCAAAGGGGATTGCCACCAGTGTCGATACCTGCCATCTCTCGCGCAACTCCGGGGGGATTGGGTCGCCGCCGGCCGCGACAAGCGCTCTGACTAGTCCCTGCGCATGACCCTCCAGATCGCGGAACTGCGCTGCATTCACGCTTGTCGGCGGTCCCTCTTGGAGCACGACGGTCGCGTCAGGCTTGGCTGCCAGGTGGAGTGGGCCCGTCGCTGCTGGTTCGACTCGATAGACGGCCAACACGATCCCGGTCGCGACAACGTCATCGCGTGCCCACCAGTCGTCCTGCGGCGCCTGCGGGCTCCCGGGCCCGCCGAGAGGTCCGCGCCAACCGCGCAGCTTGTAGCCTGTGTCTCCGACGTCCAGGAGCCACCGGAGCACTTCCTGGCCCTGCCGATTCTTAAGCCACACGCGCTGACCAGCCTCAAGTTTCACCCCAGGTGAGACTAGGCAATAGTTGCCAGCTCCGATCTCGGCGCGCGACATTGAGTAGTCTGGTGCCCGCGCATAGAACGCATCCGGATCCTGCAAGCCCTCCGGTGCCGCCGCACGGCCGCGGTCTTGGCGTTTCTCAAAGTACCCCTCTGGAGACATCTCCGCCCAACCGCGGACTGGGAGCTCCATCGTCGAGCTAGGCGCGGTCCACGGATGATGAGCTGGTGCGGCTGCACCTCCAAGCACTAGCTCCAAGCCGAGTGCCCGGCAGATTTCCGCGGCGCGATCAATCGACGGCACCTTGCGGCGCTTCGCGAGGAGTCCGTGGAGCGAGTACTGGGCTAGGCCGTACTTGCGCTCAAGCTGACGGGCGCCGATCGATTCCGCGTCAAGGCGCCGACGAATCGCCTCCAGAAGCGCGTCGCTCGGCGCTGGCATGCGCAATTGTGCACGCTCTGAACGTCGCTCGCAACCCGCCGCTCTTGACAGGGTTGTGGCTTATCGCCCATGATTGTCGTGGATGATAGAACACGGCCTCGGCGATCACGTCCTCGCAGCGTCGTCCCAACGGTCGCGAATCCTGCACCTGGAGATTGCCAATTATGGCGTCCGCAATCGTCAATGACCTGTCACCCGCTTCGCCCGCTCTGGCGGCTCTGCTCGCCGACCGTGGTATCAATGCCCTTGGCCGGGAGCTGGTCCGCTCTGTGCGCGTGGGGAACCCCAATCGCGCGGTAGCCGGTCGGGCCGCCAATAGCACCGGCCGTTACCCGTCGCGGAAAATGGGCCGCACGATCCAGTACGAGAGTCGCACCGTCGAATTCGCCTTCGTGATTCTGTGCGAAACGGACTCCGGAGTATGTGAGTACTACGATCAGCCGTGCTTTCTATCGTTGAGGTACACGAGCAAGCGCGGGCGCCCCGTTGTGGTGAGCCACACACCCGATTTCTTGGTGCTCAGCGCCGAGTTCGCCGGCTTCGTCGAGTGCAAGCCTGAAGACGCGCTTCCGAAGCTGGCGACCGAGGCTCCATCGCGCTACGTCTCCGAGGGTCAGGGCATCTGGCGCTGTCCCCCGGGCGAGGCTGCAGCGGAGCCGTACGGACTAGGCTACCGGGTCTGGACGCCGGCGGGCGTTAGCGCAGCGCTCATTGACAACGCACGCTTCCTCGAAGCCGAGTGGGGGCGTTCACCCCGGATGTTTTCGACTACCGATCTGGAGCGGGTCGTGGAGCGGGTGCGCGCGAAGCCCGGCGCTCTGCTTGAGGAGCTCGTCCACGAGGTCGGAGATCCCGATCTGGTCCACTGGTGCATCTTTCGTCGCCATGTCCACGTGGACTTGGCCGCGAATTTCCTGTCTCATCCCGACCGGGTGCGTGTTTTCGTCGACGCGTCGGCGGCGGCCGCTTGGTCTGCGGCCGTCACCACGGTCGCCGACACGCACGTGAGCGCGCCCAGTGTGCTGGCCCGCGCTGTGCTCACGAACTACCCGCCCGAGGCGCTGTCGGTAGCACTCGAGCGGTATCGGATCATTCGGCCGGTCGTCGAAGCCGGGTTGCCTCCCAGGTCCTTCACCGGGCCTCGCTGTCACACTTATCGCCGGTGGCTCCGCGCGTACCGGAAGGCGGAGCGCGAGGGCGGCGTCGGTTTCGTCGGGTTGTGCCCGAAGGTGCACCTGCGCGGCAACTTCGCTCCGCGCTTCCCTCCGGAGACGTACACGGTCCTCCACAACGTCGCCAACGAGGTTTACGAGAGCGCCCGCAACGCCACCGCGAAATCCGCATATGCCATTGCAGTGGATCGGTGTGGCCAACTTGGGCTGCCCTGCCTCAGCTATACCAGCTTTCTGGAGTTTCTGAAGAAGAGGAATCCGGACAGGGCTCTTGCCCGCCGTCAAGGGGCAAGGGCCGCTGCCGCTGCGGCTCCTAGCTTCGGCCCGCGCGACCCTGCGGTTCAGGGCCAGGGTCCGATGGACATCGTGCACCTGGACCACACTCTGCTCGACGTTCTCGTCCGCGTTGGCCCAGAACCCGATGCGGCGACGGAGCGGCTTTGGCTCACGGTCGCGATATGCGCGTGGTCCCGCTGCGTGGTCGGGTACGACCTGTCCTTCGATGCTCCCGCGGTTGCGGGACTCTTCACCGCGCTCAGAGACGTTCTCGACCGGCAGGGTCGCATGCCGAATCGCATCGTCGTCGACCGGGGCGCCGAGGTCGGGTCCGTCGCCTTCGATGAACTGTGCGCCGCCTGCTCTATCGACAAGCTGCAGCGCCCCCCTGGGCGGCCGAAGTTCGGTTCCACCGTTGAGCGCCTGTTCGGCACGGTGAACAAGCAGCTCGTGCATTCCTTGCGGGGTAATACGCAGCTCCTCAAGGAGCCGCGACAGATGTCACGCGAGGTCGCTCCCGAGCGGGACGCCGTCTGGCGGCTTTCCGCCCTGGACGAAGCCGCCCGACGGTTTCTCTTCGAGGTCTATCCCCGGCAGCCGCATGCCGGACTTGACGGCATGACGCCTCGCGCCCGGTTCGAGCAGGGTCTGGCCACGGTTGGCGCCGGTCGGTCGCTCCCCGACACGGCCGACATCCGTTTTCTCCTCTGGCCTCCATCCCCGCGTGGCACGTCGACGGTGGATCCCCGCACCGGCATCGTTGTAGACCGTATCCACTACTGGCATGCGGACATGCGTTCGGTGGCGCTGCGCAGGAAGAGAGTCTCCGTCCGGGTGGACCCGCACGACCTAGCTCATGTCGTGGCCTTCCTTAACGGCCGGTGGGTTCTATGCCGCGCGGAGTGCGCGGCGGACTTGGCGGGCCGCTCGCGGCAGGAGCTCCGCTTGGCCTCGATGGAGTTGCGCCGGCGCAGGCGCGCGGGGGCGAAGCACCAAGCAATCCGTGTCCGGGAGCTCGCGGCAATGCTCCGTGAACTGGCGGAGACCGAGGAAGGGCTGCGCCGGGCGCTTCGGGGCGAGGAGCGGCGTGCAGTACTCAAGACGCGCGGTCTTCACCTTGTCGACGGTTTGGACTCTCCGACCAAGGATCCTGCTGGTTCGGGTGAGACGGGCTGGAGCACTGTCGATCTAAACGATCTCGGCTCCGGAACTCGGTTGTGACGTTCATTCATCCTCCGATCGATAGGAATCGGGGCTCGGCTCCGCCGTCTGTCAAGGATCTCCTCGACGAGTATCGGCGTGTGGTCCTAACGCATCCTTCGTTAGACCGCGCATTGGGCGAGGTCGAGCGTGGCGTCGCACCGGGAATGTCGCCCCAGATCGTTCTGCTACTCGGTCCGACCGGGGTCGGCAAGACGACGCTCGTTGAGGCACTGGAGCGCCGTGCCGGTCCGTCGGCCGACGGGATCGTACTGATGACCTGCCCACCTGTTGTCGGGCGCCGCGGGTACGACTTCGGGAAGATGCACTGGCGTTTGATCGCCAAGGCGGCTGGTGATCCGTTTCCCGATGATCACGTCTCACCGGATGTCGCCCGTAGTCAGTTGCAACGCGGACACGTCTGGCGTGACCGTCCGGTGACGACAGACGAGTACCGCCTGGGCGTACTCGCTATGCTCCGCCAGCGCGGCGCAAGGGCGGTGGTTCTTGATGAAGCGCAGCACATGACCCGTGTTCCGAGCGCCCGGTCGCAGGCCGATCAACTCGACGTGATCAAAGACAGCGTGGACCGCAGCGGGATTCCGCACGTGCTGGTCGGCACCTACGAGTTGTCGGTCATGGTGGCGCCCGGCGACCAACTCGGCCGGCGCAGCCTCGTTGTGCACTTCCCCCCGTATCGGCCCTCGGAAGCCGCGGAGCGGGAGGCGTTTCAGCGTATCTTCGGCCAATTGGTGAGTGCGTTGCCGCTTGCTGATCCACGCCTGTCGTGGGCCGCGCTCAGGGCGCACCTGTCTGACGTGTATGTAGGGTGCGCCGGTTGCGTCGGGATCCTCAAGGATTGGCTTTGCCGCGCTCTCCAGCTGGTGATCGAGAGCGGGGCAGAGTGCGTGGACTGGCCGGTCATGGACAGGTGCCGTTTGTCGGATCAGGCTCTCTACGCGGTCGCGGAAGAGATACGTTCGTATCGGGACTCGAAGAGGCCAGACCGGAAGGAAATCGAGCGTGCTCTGGGCCTAGTGTCCTGTTGCTGAAAAAAGTGAAACATTGCGGGCGGCCGTATCGTCTTGCGTATCGAGAGGGAGGAACGCATGCGAACAGGACGCCCGCCGGCGGCGGTAACGCTGACCGACGAGGAACGCCAACATCTGACGTCGCTGGCCCATCGCTCGCGCAGCGCTCCACAGCTTGCACGTCGCGCCCGCATCATCCTGGCTTGCGCCGACGGCCAGCCCACAACAGGTATCGCCAAGCGACTGCGCCTGTCCCCGACCACGGTCTGCAAGTGGCGCACCCGATTCCTCGCCGACCGGAACGACGGCTTGACCGACGAACCGCGGCCAGGTGCCCCACGTCGCATCACCGACGCTCAGGTCGAGGAGGTGGTGGTGCGCACCTTGGAATCGACCCCGCGCGGCGCCACGCACTGGAGCACGCGCGGCATGGCACAGGCCACCGGCCTGAGCAACGCGACCATCAGTCGGATCTGGCGTGCCTTCGGGTTGCAGCCCCACCGGACTGAGACGTTCAAACTGTCGCCCGACCCGTGGCTGGTCGACAAGGTGCGCGACATTGTCGGGTTGTACATCAATCCGCCGGAGCACGCGGTCGTCTTCTGCGTCGACGAAAAACCGCAGATTCAGGCCCTTGAGCGCACGGCACCGCTGCTGCCGATGCAGCCGGGCCAACCCGAACGACGCACCTTCGACTATCGCCGCCATGGAACGACCTCGTTGTTCGCCGCGCTCGATGTCAAGACCGGCGCGGTCATCGGCGAACTGCATCGCCGCCATCGGTCGATCGAGTTCGAGAAGTTCCTCAAGCGTATCGACGCCGAGACGCCCGCCGAGTTGAACGTCCATCTCATCCTGGACAACTACAGCACGCACAAGACCCCCCGAATTCGGCGCTGGCTGGCCAGACACCCCCGGTTCCATCTCCACTTCACCCCGACCTACAGTTCCTGGCTGAATCTGGTGGAGCGCTGGTTTGCGGAACTGACGACCAAGCAACTGCGTCGTGGCGTGCATCGTAGCGTCGCCGCTCTCGATCAGGCGATTCGGGAGTTTCTCGACCAGCACAACGTCACCGCCCAACCGTTCGTGTGGACGAAGACCGCCGATGAGATCCTGGCGAGCATCGCCCGGTTCGCGCAGCGGACGCTCGCGGCGCACACTGGATAATGTTTCACGAACCATTGAAACGGGACACTAGCAGCCCGTGGAAGAAGTCTGATCGCTGAGCCCTGCTGTTCAGGCAGCTTGGCGATGAGCAATTGAGCCGACGAGGGCCGTCGGTGTCCATTTGAACCCCCAGGCGCGCGTCAGACGCCCCCAGCGGTCGATCAGACGGTCGATCAGGCGGCAAATCGCCGAAAGAGCCCGCCCCTGCAGGCTCCGGGGCGTACCGATGCCGGTCTGGTGGCGCAGGAGCAGCCCGATGTTGCAGGCGGCCGCCTGGATCAGCACCCGCTTGCGGACATTCTCGTGACCGCGCACCCACACCCGACGCATTCCCCCTGTCTCATACATGTGTGCGAAAGAACGCTCCACCACCTCGCCCCGGCAGCGTTGCAGGCGACGACCCCGCCGCCCGCCCACACGCCGGCGGTTCGCATACAGCGCCTTCTGCGCAGCGCGCTTCTCCGGCGGCGTCTCTCCCGTCCTCTTGTCCTGCCAGCAGCGCCGGCCGCGCTCCGGCTCCGATACGTGACTCCGAACCCCCACCTCGCCGAGGGCCACCAGCGTCGCGTCGCTGTGGTACCCCTTGTCGGCGACCACCTCTTCGACCCCCGGACCGTCCGGCGCCACCAACTCCACCTGCTCGGCCGCCGTGATCAGCGTCTCCGGCAGCGTGGCCGTATCGCCGTCGGATGCATCCTGCACCGTCACCGACACGATGGCCCCCGTGTCCATGTCGACCCCGTGCTCGGCCTTGTGAGCCAAGTGCGTCCGGCCGTCCTTCATCTTCGCGACCTTCGCGTCCGGGTCCTGCGGCGATTTCCACTCCTTGTTCGACGTCTTCTTGTTCTTCCGCGACCGGTCGAACCGAGCCAGATCCGCCTGTGTCGGTGTCTCCACCCCCGACGCTTCCGCCAACCGCCGAATGAACGCCTCGTAGGATTCGCCCGTGTCCCGACGCTCGATGCTCCGCATCGCCGCGTTCGCTTCCAGCGTCGTCGCATCGATGCCGACCGTCTTCCCCCGCAACAGGCCTGCAGCGGAGAGCCGCTCCAACACCCACGTGAAGTTGCGGTAGAAAATCCGGTTGCCCGGATCCCCCCGCTCAGATCCGTACGTGCGCGTTAGCGCATACGGCTCTCACCTCGGGTGGTTGACGGCAAACCGCGCGTTGGGCCAAGGGTGCCGAACCCTCACGGGGGGCCAATATAACGCCGTGAGGCGCGTCACATGGGCTATCGTCGTCTTCGTCTTCTGAGACCGCCGGTGCAAGGTCGCGAGCCAAATCCACTCAAGACGCCGTACGAACCCGTCGAGGGTCCGGGAGCTGGTCGGCACGGCGTAGTAATTCAGCCAGCCGTTGACCACTTGCCCCAACCATTGCGCCGTTTCGTGGACGTCGTCGTGCATCCGGGCGCGGAGTCGCTCCTTGAGCCGTTTCAGGGTTCGTGTAACCCGCTTCGCAATCGGTTTGCGCCCCAGACCAAAGCCGCCGTTCCGCGTCTTCCGGCAGTAGTGCGTGAAGCCGAGGAAATCGAAGGTCTCCGGTCGACGTTCCCCGCGCGCCCGGCGGTTTGCCAGAGCGAACCGGCCGAATTCGATGAGGCGCGTCTTGTCGGGGTGCAGCTCAAGCGCGAACTGGCTCATCCTCTCTGTGAGGTCGTGGAGAAACCGCCCCGCATCCGCCTTGTATTGGCAGCCAACGACGAAATCATCGCAGTAGCGCACGATGATGGTGTCCCCCGTGGCCTTTCGGGCGCGCCACTTCTTCTGGAACCAGAGGTCGAGGACATAGTGCAGGTAGACGTTGGCGAGGATGGGCGAAACCACCGCGCCTTGCGGGGTCCCCCGCAGGTCGTCCTTCCACTCGGTACCTTCCATGACGCCGGCGTTCAGCCACTTGGTAATCAGCCGGAGGACCCGTTTGTCTCCGATTCGGTGCTCGAGAAACCTCAACAGGTGGTCTCGTGAGAGCCGGTCGAAGAACGCTCGGATGTCGGCATCGACTATCCAGTTGACCTTGCGCCGTTCTATCCCGAAAGCCAGGGCGTCGAGCGCATCATGCGCGCCGCGCCCTGGTCGGAACCCGTAGCTGAACCCGAGAAATTCCGGCTCGTAAATCGGCGTCAGGATGACGTCCACTACCGCCTTCTGGACAATCTTGTCCTCGATGGCCGCAATGCCGAGCGGTCGCATCCCGCCGTCCGGTTTGGGTATTTCAACCCGTCGTGACGGCAGCGCCCGATACGCTCCCGAATGTACGCGTCCGTGCAGGTCGAGCAGCCGCTCTTCCAGTCCGTCCTCGTACTCCTTCCACACCAGACCATCTACGCCAGCCGATGCGGTCGGCTTCAAGCCATAGAAGGCCCACCGCAGCGCATCCGTCGTGATGTGGTGCAGGAGCGCAGTCAGTTTCTCCCGCGGATTCCTCGTTGCAGCTTGCCGTATCCGCTCGACCGCCTGGGACACGCCGTCCCGACTCTGCGTCCGGAGCGTGCTTTGGTCTCGCAGATTCCCCTTGGTTGAGGCCCTTCCCTCCGGCGACTCCGCAGGCATTTGCGCGCCCTTGTTCGCCCCCTTCATCGGTGTCGGGTCGGAGGAGGCGCACCCCGCGGGCGCTGGCCTCCGTCCGCCGCTCAAACGGTACGTGCGGTTTTCCCGCATACCGCTTTCACGAAGACGCTCGCGCATGGTAGGGACCGATGGAAGGAATCAGACCGACAAGGTTGACCAAGCCCAGCTCACCGTAGAGCGTGGCGCTGGGCAGGGATTGCCATCCCCGACACCGCCATCGCTTGTGCCGATGCGCCCACAGGCGACGCACCACCCAACCGTCAAGCTGGTGGAAGAGCTTCCGGACGTGGGCACGTTTGTAGTAGTGCCCCCATCCCCGCAGGACCGGATTGAGCTGTTCAATCAGCACCTCGGTGGTTACCGGCGCCTTGCGCGACGTCCGACTGCGCACCTGGTCCTTGAAGTGACGAAGAGACTTCTGAGTCGGGTACGCGTACAGGCCGCCCGGACGAAGGCGCGTACGGATCTTGTGCGGCGGGAGCCGCAGCCCCTTGCCGCGCTTGATCTTGTACCCGAGAAACTCGAAGCCGTATTGGACGCGAACGATCCGAGTCTTCGTCGGATTGATGCGCACGCCCAGTCGCTCCAGGACCGCCGTCGCCGTGGCCAAGGCGGTTCGCGCTTCAGCCGCCGACGTACAGGTGATGACCCAATCGTCCGCGTACCGTGTCAGCCGGTACCCCCGGCGTCGCATTTCCTTGTCGAACGGCGTCAACAAGACATTGCTCAGCAAGGGTGACGCGACGCCGCCCTGCGGCGTCCCGCGCTCCGTCGGGAAGAGGCGTCCGTCGCCGTAGCTCCCTGCTTTCAGCATCGAGCGAATCAGGCGAAGGACGCGGCCATCGGAGACCCGCTGGGCCACGAGCGTAAGCAGCTTGTCATGGTCGACCGTCCCGAAAAAGTCGCTCAGGTCGCCGTCAACAACCCACTCGCACTCCGACTCCAGTTCCTTCCAGACCTTGCGTAGGGCGTCGTGCTGAGACCGCCCTCGTCGGTATCCGAAGCTGGCATCATCGAACACCGGCTCGAAGATGGGCTCCAGCCGATTCAGCAGCGCCTGCTGGCACACCCGGTCATAGACCGTGGGAATGCCGAGCTCGCGATGCGCCCCCGGCTTGCCCACCTTCGGGATGCGCTTCTGGCGCACCGGCTGCGGGCGGTAGGCGTCGTCGCGCAGGTCCTCGTGCAACCGGTCGAGCTGCTCTTCACGCACCTCGGCAAAGTCGTCGATGGACTGCCCGTCGACACCCCCGGCGCCCCGGTTCGCTTTCACACGCTCCCAGGCCATCTCGAGGTTCTTCCGCTTGTACACCTTGTCGATAAGAGAGTGGACCTTCCTCTCGCCCGTCGGGTCCAGCCAGTCGGCAAGTCTCCTCGGTCGCTGATGTTCGGGTCTTTCGCTCATGGAACTGTCCACCTCAGCGCCCTTGCTCATCTCGCCGTCCTGTCCGGTCCCGACCGTCTTCGCCGGCCGCCTTCCCCAACCCACTCGGTTGCCGCTCCTGCGGTCACGTCGCTTTCGCCACGCCTCAGGTACTACTCGGCCGTCCGACTCCTCGACGAGCGTCCCTTCCCACTTCGCTTTCGCTTATAGGGTCGGTTGCCGCGGTGCCACCCGCGGACCCGCCGAGGTCTCCCAGGGTCACGCACTGGTCTTCCGTACCGTGCCGTCCGCATACACCTTGGTGCGGTGGGTGGATGAGAGCGCCTTCGCCTCCATAATGCAGGCTCGACCTTGCCCCACCTTTGGCCGACCGGTTCGTCATGGGGTCGCCCCCTCGACTACGGCCCGGTACTGCTCCGCAAACCCTTCGGACCCCACCTCGCGATGGGCGCCCTGTCCTCCGCAGTTCCGTCGTGGCGGCTCCAGGTCCACCTTGGCTGTGTCCGGCTTTCGCCTGCGTGCCCGTCTAGCAGCCCGTGGAAGAAGTCTGATCGCTGAGCCCTGCTGTTCAGGCAGCTTGGCGATGAGCAATTGAGCCGACGAGGGCCGTCGGTGTCCATTTGAACCCCCAGGCGCGCGTCAGACGCCCCCAGCGGTCGATCAGACGGTCGATCAGGCGGCAAATCGCCGAAAGAGCCCGCCCCTGCAGGCTCCGGGGCGTACCGATGCCGGTCTGGTGGCGCAGGAGCAGCCCGATGTTGCAGGCGGCCGCCTGGATCAGCACCCGCTTGCGGACATTCTCGTGACCGCGCACCCACACCCGACGCATTCCCCCTGTCTCATACATGTGTGCGAAAGAACGCTCCACCACCTCGCCCCGGCAGCGTTGCAGGCGACGACCCCGCCGCCCGCCCACACGCCGGCGGTTCGCATACAGCGCCTTCTGCGCAGCGCGCTTCTCCGGCGGCGTCTCTCCCGTCCTCTTGTCCTGCCAGCAGCGCCGGCCGCGCTCCGGCTCCGATACGTGACTCCGAACCCCCACCTCGCCGAGGGCCACCAGCGTCGCGTCGCTGTGGTACCCCTTGTCGGCGACCACCTCTTCGACCCCCGGACCGTCCGGCGCCACCAACTCCACCTGCTCGGCCGCCGTGATCAGCGTCTCCGGCAGCGTGGCCGTATCGCCGTCGGATGCATCCTGCACCGTCACCGACACGATGGCCCCCGTGTCCATGTCGACCCCGTGCTCGGCCTTGTGAGCCAAGTGCGTCCGGCCGTCCTTCATCTTCGCGACCTTCGCGTCCGGGTCCTGCGGCGATTTCCACTCCTTGTTCGACGTCTTCTTGTTCTTCCGCGACCGGTCGAACCGAGCCAGATCCGCCTGTGTCGGTGTCTCCACCCCCGACGCTTCCGCCAACCGCCGAATGAACGCCTCGTAGGATTCGCCCGTGTCCCGACGCTCGATGCTCCGCATCGCCGCGTTCGCTTCCAGCGTCGTCGCATCGATGCCGACCGTCTTCCCCCGCAACAGGCCTGCAGCGGAGAGCCGCTCCAACACCCACGTGAAAACCGCCACGTGCGTCTCCACGTCGATCAGCCGCCGCGTGCGCGACAACGTCGAGTGGTCCGGTGCCGCCTCGGTCACGTCCAGGTCCAGAAACGACCGCAGACTCAGCGAATCGGCCACCCGCCACGCGATCCCCCGCTCGGAGGACAACCCTTCGAAATAGCCGATGAACAGCAGACGGAAATACCGGCCCGGCCGTAGACTCGGCCGGCCCATCCGCGCAGCGTAGAACGCCCCGCACAGTCCCTCGACGAAGGCGTCGAAGCCTGCCTCCTCCAGGACCCGGTTCAGACGCTCGAAGAAGGGATGCCCGGCGTTCGTCGGAAGGTCCGCCGTGGTCACCCACATCGGCGACGGCTGTCGAGCCG
>CBDCTP010000001.1:397500-1213318 GCA_965222265.1 Vicinamibacterales bacterium | reverse complement strand
TCACGCCGACCTGAGCTTCAACACCGAGGTCGACGTTATCAGCGCGCTCTCATCCGCCGCGGCGGAGGCTAGAAAGACACACGCCATCGTGTTGATGGTCGAGCTGGGGGACCTCCGGGAAGGTGTCATGCCCGGCGACCTCGAGAACACCGTGCGCGAGACGCTGCAGTTCCCGAATATCGCGCTCAAGGGCATCGGCACCAACCTCGCCTGTCGCAGCGGTGTGGTGCCTGACGCGAAGAACATGGCTGAGCTGTCGGCACTAGCCGATTCGATCGACGCGACCTTCGGTCTGAGACTCAGCATCATCTCCGGGGGCAACTCCGGCAGCCTGCAGTGGGCCCTCGGCAGCGCAGACACCGGGCGGATCAACAATCTCCGCTTGGGTGAATCGATCCTCATCGGTCGTGAGCCTCTCCGTCGCGATCCAATCGACAGGTTGCACACCGATGCCATCACGTTGGTCGCCGAAGTGATCGAGCTGAAGGTAAAACCATCGCGACCATGGGGCGAGATCGAGCAAACCGCGTTCGGCAAAAAGCCGCCCGTCACTAATCGGGGCTGCATCTTGCAGGCGATCCTCGCCATCGGACACCAGGACACCGACCCTGACGGCCTCTGTCCGCCGCCAGGAATCGCAGTCCTTGGGGCCAGCAGCGACCACCTCATCGCGGACTCCAGCGGCTCCCGCCTGAGAGTCGGCGGCGAGGTTGCGTTCCAGCTCAACTACAGCGCGCTCCTCCGCGCCATGACCTCACCCTTCGTCGCCAAGGTTGTGAAGCTCGCGAGCGGCTACATGCCCGTGGCCGGCGACGTGTCGCCCCTTCGCGTCTGAGGTGCGGCACAGACACACTTTCACCTGTTCCGGCCCGACGGCTCTCTTCGTCAGGCCGGAAACTGAAGACGGCGCTGAAGACGGTGTTGCCGCGCAGCGCGATCGGCGTGTAGGTCGACACCACGTCGATCCCCTGCGACGCCGTGTCGAAGGCGTTGGTGAAGAACCGGAAGTTCTTCAGGTCGCACGCGCTGTCCACCCCCCTGCGCCAGCAGGCTGGCGATCTCGTCGTCCCGCAGAAGCCACATCGGGGTCGGCTACCTGTCGCTCAATCGCGGCGCCTTGCTGGATGCTCCGGTCGAGGTCGAGCAGCTTGTCGACATCGACCGTGATGCGCTTCCCGAGGCCCTTGCAGGCGGGGCACATGCCTTCGGGATGATTGAACGAGAACCGGTGCGACCAGCCGACGAACGGCCGGCCGCAGCGCGAGAAGAGCATCCGCAGGTAGGTGTAGATCTCGGTGGCAGTACCGACGGTACTGCGGCTGCTGGCTCCGAGGCGCTTCTGGTCAATCACGATGCAGGGGGAGATGTTTCTGTTCGGCGTCAATTACTTTTGCCGCTGGGCGTCAAGAATTCTTGCCGGTCGAGAAGCCGTGAATTGGTGTCGAGGAGGATGATGCTTGTGCAGCCTGTGGGCGGCGCTCGCGTCGTCCAAAGCGGGGTGGGAGACGCGCTTCGTCGACGGTCCCAAGCTCTCCGGATGGTCCGCGCGCGTTTTCCACGCCGCTGGCAGGATGCACAGGCCGTCGGGAGTCGAACCGACCCGCGGGCAGGCGCTCGACGAGCTCGACCACGGCCCGAAAGCATGATCGGAACGTCGCCGCCGAAGCCATGCTCGGTTTTCGAACGGAACGCTCAGGAGGTCGCGGCTCGGGGGCGGCGCGGCAACAGCGGGCCCGGTGGCCGTCCACGAGGCGCGGGCGGTGGTGACGGCGACGTCGGGCGCGACGGGTCCGTTCGAAAGCTCGGCACGTCGAACTCGAGCACCACCGAGTGGTGCACCAGCCGGTCGATCGCCGCGGCGGTGGCCATCTGGTCGCGGAAGATCCGGTCCCACTGGCTGAAGACCAAGTTGCTGGTCACCATCACCGAGCGGCGCTCGTAGCGTTCGGCGAGCAGCGTGAAGAGCACCTCGGCCTCGTCGGGACTCTGCTGCACGTAGCCGAGATCGTCGAGCAGGATCACCTCGAAGAGGTCGAGCTTGCGCAGCCCTCGCGGCAGGTCGAGGTCGCGTTTTGAGGTTGCCCCGATCCCGTGGACGGGTTAACGCTTGCGGGTTCACATGATGACAGGTCCTTGGTCTTCCGTGTTAGTCATCGACGATGAGCGCTGTGGGAGTGTGGGAAACTCGCGGCCCCGGCGCAGGCATAGTCGGCAGCGCTCGCCCGCGAGATTTCCAACGGCGTGTGGGCGCCCGTCTCGCTGACCTCCGGATTCAGCGCGACGTCGACCGGGCGTCCATGCGCCGGGCACTTCCACAGCGCCCCGTGGGGATACGGTGCGCGGTTCGAGCATGCGGTGACGCCTTCGGCAACCGCCGGGGCCGAGGGGAGCTCGGCGACCCGGCAGGCCCGCCGTCATCTCCTCCCGACAGGTCCCACAGCAGCTATCCGGCTTGCGAAGCCGGAGGCGAGCCGTGTGCCTGTAGACCATCGTTCCCTCCGTGTGTTTCCAGAAGAAAGCCGGTGACGACGCGAGTCGGCGCCGGCGAGCCGGGCCCGAACGGACTCGTGTGCGGCTGCAGCGCCTCCACCGGCCGCTCAACGTCCGCAGCGGCTGCCGCATGGAGACGTTCAAACTCCAGCGGCGACAGGTAGCCGAGCGCAGAATGGCGGCGGCGCGTGTTGTACCAACCTTCGACGAACTCGAACACGGCCGCCCGCGCCTCGGCGTGCGTCGCCAGCCTCGTCCGGTCGAGCAGCTCGCACTCGAGCGTCGCGAAGAAGCTCTCGGCCATCGCATTATCGAAGCAATCGCCCACCGAGCCCATCGACAGCGCCACGCCCCATTTCCGGCAGCGGGCACCGAAGGCCAGCGACGTGTACTGGCAGCCTTGGTCGGAGTGATGGACGACCGCGTCGGGCCGGCGTTGCGCCACGGCCATCTCCAGCGCTTCGATCACCAGCGCCGTGCGCAGGTGCGGGGCCATCGCCCAGCCGACGGGACACCCGACACACTACCCATCTCGAAGACCTTCCTGACTTCGCGACCATCACTCGTGAGGCGCATCCCTTCCAAGGCCAACGTCTCGCGGTCTTGAGGCGGATGCACCGGCAAGGCGGGCACCAGCTTCTGTTGCTGTTTCCAGATGGAGGCCGGCGGTTGGTGCCGGTCGCCTGGACCGACGCCGCATCAGCCGGCGCGGACGACCGTGTCGCCCGCGCCGCACACACTCTGGCCGGCATCGCCGACTTGTTGCGGATGCGGACGGTTGTCGACGCTCTTCTCCGTCGCCTTGAAGCGGAGGAGGAGCATGCAACTGAATCTCGGCTTTCTGAAGGACCCGCGCCCCGACCAGAACGTGTGGGCGGCGCTGGAGGACGAGCAGCGCATCGGTGTGCTGGACGTGCTGGAGAGACTCATCGTGCAAGCGGCGCGACCCGAACCGGAAAAAGAGGACGACGATGAGTGAGACGAAAGTCCAGCCCACCCACCTGCGCCGCGCCGCCGTCGTGTACGTGCGACAGTCCACTGTCGCCCAGGTCGAGCAGAATCGCGAATCGACGCGACGGCAATATGATCTGGCCGAACGGGCGCGCCAGCTCGGGTGGCGCACCGATCAGATCACGGTGCTCGACGAGGACCTGGGGTTGTCTGCTGCGACCACGCAGGGGCGGGGTGGCTTCGCCCGCATGACCGCGCAGGTCGCCCTCGGACACGTCGGCATTCTCCTCGGCCTGGAAGTCTCGCGGCTGGCCCGCAACAACGCCGACTGGTACCGGTTGCTCGACCTGTGCGGCATGACCGACACGCTGATTGGCGATGCCGACGGCGTGTACGATCCGAACGTCTTCAACGACCGGCTCATACTCGGGCTGAAGGGGACGATGAGCGAGGCCGAACTGCATGTCCTGCATGCGCGCCTCGACGGCGGGATCCGCAACAAGGCGGCCCGCGGAGAGCTGCGTTGCGGTCTGCCCGTCGGGCTCGTCTGGGGCGAGCGCGACGGCGAGATCCGGCTGCATCCCGACGAAGCGGTCACCGGGGCCGTTGGTGCCGTTTTCGAGCGGTTCGCCGAATTTGGGTCGGTGCGCCGCGTCTGGTTGTGGTTCATCTCCGAGAAGCTCACGTTTCCGCTGCGCTTGAACCACGGCGAC
Source organism: Vicinamibacterales bacterium (assembly GCA_965222265.1). GTDB lineage: Bacteria > Acidobacteriota > Vicinamibacteria > Vicinamibacterales > UBA8438 > JAAXGX01. The sequence continues at coordinate 1,209,164 of CBDCTP010000001.1, read as the reverse complement.
ACCATCCGCTGGGTTCCTCCGTCGTATCATGCGATTCATCAGGTACTCACCAATCCGGCCTATGCTGGCGCCTACACGTACGGCAAGTCGAGGCAGGAGCGCGTCGTCGACGAAAACGGTGTGGTGCGCCAGCGTGTGCGTCGAGTACCGCGCTCGGAGTGGCCAGTGCTGATCACCGACCACCACCCGGGCTATATCGACTGGCCGACCTACGAGGACAACCTCGCCCGCATCGCCGGCAACACGCGGCCGCGACCGCATGCAGCGGGGAGCGGCGCGGCCAGAGAGGGAAGCGCGCTGCTGCAAGGCATCGCCACGTGCGGCCACTGCGGGCGGCGGCTGTATGTCCATTACCGGGGACGAAACGCCTCGCCGGGCTATCACTGTTCGGGTCAGGACATTGACCAGGAAAGAGGCGTGTACTGCCTGTACATCGGCGGCGTGCAGATCGACCAGGCGGTCTCCGAGGCCGTGCTCGCCGCGGCGCAGCCGGGCGGTCTGGAGGCCGCGTTGCGCGCCGCCGAACGCATCGAAGCCGATCACGACGGCGCGCTCGAACAGTGGCGTCTGGCCGTCGAACGGGCGCGCTATGAAGCCGAGCGCGCCGAACGCCGGTACCGCGCCGTCGAGCCCGAGAATCGCCTCGTCGCCCGCGGCCTCGAGACGGAATGGGAACAGCGCCTGAGCGAACTCGAACAAGCGCGGTCCGAACTCGAACGCCGCGAGCGGCGCCGACCGCGCGAACTGACGACCGACGAGCGCAAGGCCGTACTCGCACTCGGCATGGACCTGCCGCGGGTCTGGAAGGCGCCCACCACCACGGCGCGGGACAAGAAAGAGTTGCTGCGCACATTGCTCGATGAAGTCATCGTCGCCGCGCCGCGCGGTGGACACACCGCCCACCTGACGCTGCGTTGGCGTGGGGGTCTGCTGACCGAGCTCGACATTGATCGCCCGCGGACGCGCCAGCCGCCGATCCGAACCGACGAGGACACCCTTGAACTCGTGCGCCGCCTGGCCCGCCACTATCCCGATGCGGTGATCGCCGGCATCCTGAGCCGCCAAGGCAAGAAGACCGCCTACGGCCACCCCTTCACCGCCATGCATGTCGGGAACCTGCGCCGCAACTGGAACCTCGGGCGATTCGACCCGGCCACCCGCTCGACCGACGGTGAACTGGTCAGCATCCAGCAAGCGGCCGAGCGCGTGGAGATGGCGCCCTCGACCCTCCACCGCTGGATCAACGACGGATTCATTGCCGGCGAACAGCTCACGCCCGGGGCACCGTGGAGGATCCGCATCACCCCGGAACTGCTCGCCCGCTTCGTCGAACACGAACAGACGCCGGCGGGGTACGTGCCGATGCAGGACGCGACTCGACTCCTCGGCGTGTCGCGCCAGACGGTGTTGCAGCGTGTCAAGCGCGGCGAACTCGACGCCGTGCATGTCCACCACGGGAAGAGAAAAGGCCTGCGAATCAAGGTGATCGACGATCAAGCCACGCTGTTCAAACACTCCTCATAAGTTTGGGGGCAGTATGACGATGGACCCACGACGCGGCGGCTGAACACGTCGAGGACGATGGCCAGGTAGAGGAAACCCGCCAGGGTCGGCACATAGGTGATGTCCGATACCCAAAGCCGGTTCGGCGCATCCGCTTCGAAGCGGCGCTCCACCAGGTCCGGGGCCGGCCGGGCCTGCGTATCGCGGCGCGTCGTGCGCGGCCCGCGGCGCCGGCTCACACCGACAAGGCCCGCGGTGCGCATCACCCGCGCGACCCGCTTGCGGCTGACCGGGACGCCGTCGTCGGCCAGGTCGGCGTGAATCCGCGGCGCGCCGTACGTGCCCCGGCTGCGAGCGTGAATCTCCCGCACGCGGGTGGTCAGCTCGGCATCGGCCCGGGCGCGAGCCGACGGGGGGCGTCGACGCCACGCGTAGTACCCGCTCGGGGAGACACCGAGCACGCGGGCCATCGTGGCGACGCGGAACCGAGCCTGATTCGCATTCATGAACCGGTAGTCCTCCCGGGTCCGATCTCCCGTGCGAACCAGGCAGTTGCTTTTGCCAATATCTCCCGTTCTTCGCGCAGCCGACGCACCTCACGGCGAAGCCGGCGAATCTCTTCACGCTCCTCGGTGTTCAGGCCGTCGCTGCGCGCTCCCGCGTCGCGATCCGCCTGCGCGACCCACTTGCGTATGGCCTCGGCCGACGGCTCGAACTCCCGAGCCAGCTCTCCCGGTTTACGTCCAGACCGAACCAGCTCGACCATCTGCTGCCGGAATGCCGCCGGGTACGGCGGTCTCGACTTCGGCATCGTGGACTCCTCCTCACCAACAGGTTAGGTGTCCACGAAATCGGGTCAACTCCACAACCAGGCCCGCGACCGTCTGTTTGCCTCCATAGACCCCGCCGCCTGAAACCTCACGCCAACGCGCAGCGTTGACCCGGCAGCTCGATGTCGCTGAACCTGGCTCGCCGGTCGCCGCACCGGCGGGCAGGCGCGCTGCTTGGGTGGGTCGGCCCACCCGCAACGCGGCGCCGGTGGCCGACGATGTGCGACGGCTGCATCAACTCCGGGGCGTCCGTCTGGAACCTGCCACCGGCGTCGAAAACGCACGTGGACTCTTTGCACCAGGGGTGTCGCATCGAGCAGGTGAAGACCGCGTAGCCGCGGGCCGGCCGGCGCGTCAACGCGCTACGCGCGTCCTCCGCTGCGCTACGGCCCTGCGGGTGACACACCACCCGTCCCGCCGCTCAGATAGCAGTTATGGGCCTTGCGGCCCGGCCTGGACACGCGTGTCCCGACCGTCCACGACGCCTCACCGACGCGGCCGAGCCCCGGGTGCGCAACCTCGGCGTTGGCGTCGACGCCGGCGGGGACGGTGGGTGCCCCGCCCTGGGCGCCCAGCTCCATCCATGCGGGATTGGTGCGCTGGAAAACCAACCCGCGGGACCTCGTCGCAGCCCAGTTGGACCGATAATGGCTGTCAGCGGGCGACGGCTCGTCGCAGCCCGCATCAGGATCCCTGTTTCGGTCCGCCGATTCGGTCGCCGTCACCTCGGCTCACGTGCCGCCGCTTCAGGCTCATTTCAGGATTGGAAACGACTGCCCCTCGGCGGGCGGCCGTCAGCGGACGAAGAGCGACCCGCCGCCGAGCTCGTAGAAGACGACCGGCACGAAGTCGTTCGCCGTCCACGTCGCCTCCTGCCCCCACCGGGCGTCGTAGGCGGCCGTCGGCCGCGCGGCCATCACCTCTTCCAGGGTGCGGCCCTCGGAGATCAGCGCCCGCACCCGGTCGTGGACATCGACGATCATGTCGAGGAACTCGACGAGGGCGTCACGGCCCACCACCTCCAGGCCGTGGCCGGGAATCACCCGGGTCCCGGGTCCCGCCATGGCAATCGCCGTCTCGAGCGCGGCGATCGTGCCCGCCACGGTCCCGCCGTTGTAGACGTCGACGATCGGATAGCTCGTCGTACGGAAAACGTCGCCCAGGTGCAGCACGTCCGAGTCCGGGAAGTGGACGAAGGTGTCGCCGTCGGTATGGGCCGCCGCGGCGAGAAAGGCGCGGACTTCCTCGCCGCTGAAGTGGAAGCTCACCGCCGAGTCGTAGGTCAGCACCGGCCGCGCCCCGGCCGGCGGGCGCGGCGCGAAGCCCCCTCCCCGGCGCGGCGTCCGCAGCCGCTCCAGCGTCCGCACCCGGAGGTTGTCATGAGCGAGGACGAGGACGTCCATCCTGGCGAGCGGCTCGTTGCCTCCGATGTGGTCCGGGTGCACGTGCGTATTGATCAGGAAGCGGATCTCGCCGTCCGACACCTGCCGCACCGCGGCGACCAGCCGCTCGGCCAGCGGCGCGAACAGGGAATCGACGAGCAGCACACCGTCCGGCCCGGCGAACACGCCGACGTTGCCTCCTCCGCCCGGCCGCTGAATCATGTGGACCCGGCCCGCCACGGGCACGATCGTCAGCTCGACGCCCGCGAACCGGTCGGCCTGATTCTGTCCTCCGGAGCCGACGGCGACGATCACCATGCAGAGCGCGGCGAGCGCGAAGACGACGAGACGGGGCTGCCTGTGCATCGGTGACCTGAATCAGCGCACCGGGAAGAAGATGTCCGTGCGCCACTTGGACCGGTCCGGCTCGGCGCCCGGGTCGGTTACGTACGATTCCCACGGCGCGCCGGCGGCGGCGAGGCCCTGGGAGTTCATCCACTCGGTCAGCGCCGCCCACGTCTGCGAGAGGGTGTCGTAGGGGCCCACGTGCGTGACGGTCGCCACCTTCGCGGCGGGCAGCTCGCCGGCCCGCACGCGGCCCGCGCCGGCCATGGGCGAGGCGACAGGAATCGCGCATTCGAGGTCGACGCTGTCGCCGGGCGGGGAGTAGTAGATCGCGAGCGGCGCGCCGGCGGCCTGCTGCCCATTCTGCCGGATGTGTCCATGCACCGCGCCGAACAGCGGCCCCATGACCTTCCCGATCTCGTTCATCGCAACGGTCGTCCGAATGCCCACGATGGGCTGCGCTTCGAGCTGTGTCGTGCCGAACGTCGGCTGCATCGGATCGGTCTCCTCCCTGCTTCGCGTTCCGCGTCGACGACCATACCACGGCGCGACGCGGGAGCGGCAACGGTCCGCGTCGGTTGACGTGAACACCGGTTTGCCCCACTATTCGAGGCAGGAGGGGAAGAGGAGGAAAAAATGAACCATCGATATCTCGTTGCGGTGTTGGCGGTGATTGCGGTCGTGGCGCTGACGCCAGCGTTCGCGGCCGCCCAGTCGGCGGAAACGCCCCGGACGCCGTGGGGTGCGCCGGATCTGCAGGGCGTCTGGGACTTCCGTTCCATCACGCCCATGGAACGGCCCGAGGACCTGGCCGGCAAGGCCTTTCTGACGCCGGAAGAGGCGGCGGAACTCGAGCAGGCCGCCGTCGAGCGGAATGACGAGCTGCTCAACCGGGAGGCCCGCAGGACGGTTGCGGGCAGAAGCGTGGACCGCGGCGAGGAGGGGGCGCCGGGCCCCTACAACAACTTCTGGCTGGACCGGGGCACGACCACGGTCGGCACCCGACGCACCTCGCTGGTCGTGGATCCGCCCAGCGGACGGGTGCCCGCCATGACCGCGGCCGCGGCGCGGCGCGCGGCCGAACTGGAGCGGGCCCGCCAGGGCGTGGATCCGCACGCGCCCACCCCCGGCGGCTGGATGGAAGACCTGGGCGCCAACGGCCTGCAGCTGCGCTGCATCACCGGGTTCAACTCGGGACCGCCGATGACGCCGGGTGGCTACAACAACAACGTGCAGCTGTTCCAGACCGAGGACCACGTGGTGCTGCTCAACGAGATGAACCACAACGCGCGCATCGTGCCGCTGGACGGCAGGCCGCGCATCGACCTCCCGCAGTGGACGGGCGACTCGCGGGGCTACTGGGACGGCGATACGCTCGTGGTCGAGACCACGAACTTCCTGCGCGAGACGAGCTTCATGCGCGGCAACGCCAGCGGGAACCTGCACCTGACGGAGCGCTTCACGCGCGTGTCTCCGGACACGCTCCTGTACCGGGCCACGATCGATGACCCCACGGTCTGGTCCAGCACCTGGACGTACGAGGTTCCGATGCAGCTGAACGACCAGCCGCTCTACGAGTACGCCTGCCACGAAGGCAACTACGGGCTGTACAACATCATGGCGGGGGCGCTCGTGGAGTACGCCGAGGAGCAGTCGAGGTAGTTTCGGAGGCGGGAGAGTCTTGGGGGGCCGCCGGCTCCGGCGGCCCCCCATCGGCCAGCCCCGTTTGATTGAAGCTACTGTCCGGCGGCACCCGGACAGGGCCCGCGCCCCCCGGTCCGGCGCACCAGCTTGCCGGCGGAGTCCCGGCATGCCAGATCCGCTGCCGAAGCGCCCGCCTTGTTCTCCAGGTCGAGCTTGGCGCCGTGCTCGACCAGGAGCTCGACGACCGTCGGATACGCGAGCGTCACCGCGGCGTGCAGCGCGGTGTTCCCGGCCGGGTCCGCGGCATTCACGTCGTTGCCCAGCTCCAGCGCCAACCGGGTCACCTCCCACGTCGAGCGCTCGCTGGCCGACACCAGCAACTGGGCCGCATCGATGCCGATGCCCTGATCGCGCCGGTTGCTCGAGCGGATCGTCCAGCCGGCGCCCGCAGCCGCCATCAGCGGCGTTATCCCGTTCTTCGGCGACAGCAGGGGATCGGCCCCGCTGGCGGCCAGAACGCGCATGATCTCGACCTCCGCGTACTTGGCCGCGAGCCAGAGCGGTGTCGCTCCGGCCAGCTTGCCGGACAGGGCATAGAAGTTGAGGTTGCGCTGCAGCCGGCTCCCTTTCGTGAGGAGGCCGTTCGGATCCGCGCCGTGGGCGCAGAGGGCCTTGACCAGTTCCAGATCGCCCCGCGAGACCGCCGTGTGCAGCGCCGTGTACCCGGCGTCGGAGGAATCCGGGTCCGCGCCGCGCTCCAGGAGAAACGCGGCGACCTTGCCTTGATCGCTGAAGCTGGCCAGCACCAGCGCGGACTCGCCGGTGGGCATCTGCTCATTTACGTCCGCACCTGCATCGAGCAGGAGCCGGGCGTTCTCGATGCGGCCGTTCCGCGCCGCGATGAGCAGCGGGGTGGATCCGCGCTGGGGCTGCATCACGTATTGCTCGAACGGATCCCCGTCGCCGAGATTGACCGGCAGCAGATGGGTGGCGGAACGCGCCTGGACATCGGCGCCGTGCGCCAGCAGCACCCCCACGGCTTCCGGGTTCGGCTGGGCCGCCGCCCACATCAGCGCCGTCTGCCCGTGCGACTTCTCGCGGGCGTTGACGTTGCTCGCGCCGTGCTCGAAGAGCGCCTCCAGGCCGTCTGCACTGCCGGTGCCGGCGCACGTCATGAGCGCCGTCTCACCCATCGCGGTCGCGGCGTTCGGGTCGGCGCCGGCACCGAGAAGCTGCTCGACCACGGCCGCGTTGCGGTTGGTGCAGGCCAGCGCCAGCGGCGTCACGCCGTAGTCGTTGGCGGCGTCGACGTGGGCGCCGGCGCGCAGCAGAGACTCGACCACCTCGACGTCGTCCCGCACGACCGCCCAATGCAGCGCGGTCGCGCCGTCGCCCTCACGCGCGTCGACATCGACCTTCTGCGCCAGCAACGCACCCACGGTCTCGTGGTCGCGCTCCTGGATCGCCTCGATCAGACGGAGATCCGCGTTGCCCGCCGAGACGCTGGCGACACACAGCAGTGCCGCCGCCGCCGTAGCCGTTGACCTGCTGCCCAGCCGCATACCGGCTCCTCCCTCGGTTGCACACTTCGTACGCCCCGGCATGGGGCACGCCGGAGCTTGCCGGCCGAGGGGCACGGGCGCCCCCCGGCCGCTACGAGCATTCGGACGACGCGCCGGGAGCTACGCGAGCGAGAGCTCGCGGATCTCCTGGCTGGTCCCGCCGAAGCTCTCCACCGGGACGCCCAGCTTCAGCAGCATCGTGTGCTGGAGGTCGGTCAGCGGCGTGCCCTCGGGACAGACCACGTGACGGCCGCCCTGGAGCTCCCCGCAGGCGCCGCCGACGAGCAGGATCGGCAGATCCTGCGTCGTGTGCCTGTTCGAGTTCCGCAGGGCGGACCCGTAGAAGATCATGCTGTGGTCCAGCAGCGAGCCGTCCCCGTCCGGCGTGGACCGCATCCTGACCAGGAACTCGCTGAAGAGCTGCATGTGGTACGCGTTGATCCGCGCCAGCTTCTCGATCTTCTCCGGATTGTCCCGGTGGTGGCTGAGCGGATGGTGCGGCTCGGTGACGCCGATCTGCGGATACGTCGCGCCGCTCTCCTCGCGTCCGACCATGAACGAGATCACGCGCGTCATGTCGGTCTGATAGGCCAGCACCATCAGGTCGAACATCAGCTTCGCATGCGCTTCCCACGACAGCGGAATCCCGGCGGGGGACGCGACGTCCGGCAGCTCCCGGTCCGCCTGCTGCTCCGCCATCTCGAGGCGCCGCTCGATCCCGCGGACGGCCTGCAGGTACTCGTCGAGCTTGCGACGGTCGTAGGCCGCCAGATCCGTCTTCAGATTGGCCACCTTGCCCATCACCGCGTCCAGGATGCTGCGCTGCCGGCGCGCCCGCGCGAGGCGCGCGTCGGCGCTCGTGCTCTCGACGTCGCCGAACAACCGCTCGAAAACGAGGCGCGGGTTCGTCTCGCGCGGCATCGGCGTGCTCTGATTGGCCCACGAGTTGTTGAGATAGGCGCAACTGAAGCCGCCGTCGCAGGTGGCCACGCCGTAGACGGTGTCGTCGCCCTCCAGGGAGAGCTCCAGCGAGGGCAGCTGGGTGGCGCGCCCCAGGCCCTCCGCGTCGGCGGCAACCTGGTCCATCGAGACGCCCAGCTCGAGCGCCGCGCCGGTCGTGCGCTTCGGGCGCGCGCCGGTCAGAAACGCCGACGCCGCCTGGGAATGGGTGGTGCCGCGGCCCGGCTCCGCGCCGACGCTGTCGAGGTTCGACATCACCAGCAGGTGCTCACGAACCGGCTGCAGGGCCTTCAGGCTCGGTGTCCACTCGAACCCGGCGCCGACCGTCTGCGGCGTCCAGTACTCCACCGGTGCGCCGTTCGGCACGATGACGACACCCAGGCGCTTGGTCGGCACCGCCGGCGTCTTGGCCAGCGCCGTCAGCGCCGGCACCATGCCGTCGAGGAGCGGGAGCGCCAACGCCGTGCCTACGCCACGCAGCATCGTACGACGCGGGATCGCCGTCTTAGTCACGATCATCAGCCCATCCTCCTCGTCAGAAACGGTTCGCTGTTCACAATCGCCAGAATCATCGCCGACCAGCGGGACTCGGCCTCTGCCGCTTCCCGCTGGATACGCCGGACCGCCGGCATGTCGGCGGCTTCCAACCGACGCCCGATGGCGTAGATTAGCAGCCTTTCCGTCAACGTGCCGACAAATTCTCGCTGGCTCGCGAGGATCTCGCGGAGCCCCTTCGCGCCCTCGAACGGCGTGCCGTCCGGCGCCGTCCCGGAGGGATCGATGAGCGGCCCGACCTCGCCCGCAACCCCCGTGTCCTCCGTGGTGCGCCAGCGCCCGATGCCGTCGAAGTTCTCCAGCGCGAACCCCAGCGGATCCATCGTCCGGTGGCACGTGGCGCAGGCCGGGTTTCTCCGATGGACCTCCATGAGCGCGCGCACCGACGTCGGCGGCTCACCCTCCTCGCGGGTCTTGAGGTCCGGCACGTCAGCCGGCGGCTCGGCCGGCGGCGCCCCCAGCAGGCTCTCGAGCACCCACTTGCCGCGCGTCACCGGCGAGGTGCGGTTCGCGTACGAGGTCAGAGTCAGGACGCTCGCCTGGCCCAGGATGCCTGCCCGCGTGTCGTCGGGCAACTGCACGCGCCGGAAGTGGTTCCCGTGCACGTCGGAAATCCCGTAGTGCTCGGCCAGACGCTCGTTCACGAACGTGTAGTCCGCCGTCAACAGCTCGGCCACCGGGCGATCCTCGCGCAGCTGCGTCTCGAGGAACAACCGCGTCTCCTGCCGCATCGCGTCGCGCAGGTTCTCGTCGAACTCCGGGAATGCGGTCTTGTCCGGCGATGCGTTCCGGAGCCGGTGCAGGCCGAGCCACTGGCCGGCGAAGCTCTCGGCCAGCATCCGGCGCGCGCGGGGCTCGGCCAGCATCCGGCGCACCTGCTGCTCCCGCACCGCCGGCTCCGTCAGCGTGCCCTGCACCGCCGCGTCGAGCAACTCGTCGTCGGGGATGCTCCCCCAGAGGAAGAACGAGAGCCGCGACGCGAGCTCGAGATCGCCCACGCGATAGGCAATCCCCGGCTCGACGTCTGCGGACCGGCGCTCGACGCGGAACACGAACTCCGGATCGGTCAAGAGGAACTCGAGCGCCGCCTGGATCCCGGCCTCGAACCCGCCTTCGCGCCGCCCGGCCTCGTAGAAGCTCAGCAGCGCCGTCACGTCCCTGGACGTCACCGGACGCCGGTACGCGCGCCGCGCCAGCCCGCGCAGGATCTGCTCCGCACAGCCTGCCTCCGCCTCGGGCTGGTCCGGCCGACAGACGAAAATCCGGTCCCGGCTCGGCGTCTCGATGGGCGCACCGCCGGCGAACGGGCCCCGGACGGTCACGCCGGAGATCGCCGGATTCCCGTCCTGCTCGTCATCGGTGCTGTAGCCGAACGTCGCCGGGCTCGGCCGCGGCTGCAGCACGCCTTCGTCCACCGCCGGCCGCCGCACGAACGCCAACCCCACCAACCGCGTGCCGGCCCTTACGGGCATCCGAAACCGCAAGGCCTCGTCCGCGGTGACCGAGTAGTTGCCCCACTCCGGGAATCCGCCGCTGCCGGAGCCGCAGAAGCTGGTCGCGCACCGCGCGCCCTCGAACGCGCCGCCCACCATGAACGTCTTGACGAGCGCCTTGTCCAGCCGCACGTCGAGCTGGTGGGGCGTGTTCCCGAGACCGCGGATGTAGTTGTAGAAGTTGCGGCGCAGGTCGACCTCGAACAGGTACTCCCCGTCGAGCGGAAAGTGATGACGCACCGCCAGGCCGCCCCGCGACCCGAACGGCAGATCCTCGCTCGTGCGATCGCCCTGCATCTCCAGGTCGGGCACCTGGTAGGTCTGGGTCCGGGACGTTGCGGTCGGGTCGCCGACCGCGAGCTGGCTGATGCGCCGCGCCGCGGTCAGGTAGCGCTCCATCAGCGTCGTCGAGACCGACAACACCTCCGCGTTGTTGTCGAAGCCCTCGGCGTCGGCGTCATCCGCCGGCAGCAGGGCCTCGACGTCCACGTCGAGCCCGATCAGATCGCGCACCGCGTTCCGGTACTCGAGGCGGTTGAGGCGATGCGCCGTCATCGGGCGCCCGTGCGGCGGGCGGGCCGCCGCCGCGCGGTCCAGCTCGGTCTCCAGCCAGTCGACCCAGGCGCCGCGCGCGGCGTCGTCGGGCTGCCGCGCCACGGCCGGCGGCATCATACCGCTCCGCACCCTGCGGAGCACCCGCTCCCAGTGCTCCGCGTGGGCGCCGACCTCCCCCGTGTCGAGCGCCTGCAGCGAAATCGGCACCGCGCCGCGCTCGAACTGCCTGTCGCTGTGGCACGCGATGCAGTACCGATCCACGAATGCGCCCGGCGAGGCTGCGCCGGACACCTCCTGGGCATGGCTCACATAGGGTGACGGGATGCCCAGCGCCACCGCGACCGCCGCTCCACTCGCCGCCTTGAACAGCCACGACATGGTCACCATCCTCCCGTCCCCGCGCATGTGCTGCGAAGAACCGCCCAAAAACCTGGGCCGATGCTACCGTACGCGCTGGCACCTGCAATTGTCAATTCCGTAGACTCCAAACTCCGCGACGAGCCGCCGCGGGCCTGCGACCCGGACGGTGAAAGCCAGCGCCGGGCGACGCCGGCGAACTCGAACTCGTCGCCCGACTCGACGCGGAGCGGCAGGTTGCGGCCGAACGCCCGGAACGTCCGGCTGGCGAGCGTGCCCGAGTTCCAGCGCCAGTTGCCGCCGATCTGGAATCCGTTGTCCCAGAAGTACGACGAGTCGAGCCCGAAGCCCCCGAGCTGCTCGTCCTGGAGGGTGCGCAGGTCCGTCTCGCGGAACACGATCGTGTTGCGCGGACCGGGCACCACCGCGAAGTCGGACACGTCTCCGTTGTGCTTGCTGTACGACGCCTCGACCAGCATCCGGCCCAACAGCCGGTTGTACTTGAGGTGGTAGTTGTTGCCGCCCTGCACGCGCCGCCGGTCGCGGGCGTTCGTGACGTCGCGGTCGCGGCGGCCGCTGATGTCGGTCGGGTCGTTCAGGAACGTGAAGCTCAGGGTGTCGGCCGTGCCCGGCGCCCAGGGTCACCGCGTAGCGGGCGGAAGGGTTCAGGGCCGGCAGCTCCGCCAGCCCCTGGCGGCCGGTAACCGCCACGCGCGTGGTCGCCGCGTCCTCCGCCGTGGCAACGACCGTTGCGCCCGGGATCGGCAGGTCGTCCTGGTCCGTCACCGCGACCCGAATGTTCCCGGTGGTCGTGACCTGCGCGGCGGCCGCGCCGGGGCCGGCTGCCAGAAGCAGCGCGCACAGCCCGACCGGCGCCGCGCCCGACGGCAATCGTGCGACCGCTGTGAGCATCGTCGAGATCAAGCTGGAGCCGGCAGGCTGCCGACTTGCGACGGCCCGCCGGCGCCGGCAGGCCGTCGGGCACGCGCATGGGCGAATGCGCGGGTTACCGCCGGCTGTCGGTTCCTCCTGATTGCGTCGCGGGCACCCTACCGGAGATCGGGACCCGCGGCAAACCAGGCCGCCGATTGTCGGCGCTGATTGTCGGCTATGATGGCGCCGAGATGCCGGCAATCTCGCGCCGTTCGCTGCTGCAGCTGCTCGCCGCTCAGGCGCTGGCCGTGCGACCCGCGTCCGGTCAGACTCGCCTGCACGGAGCGCCGAGGCCCCTGGCGGCCGATGCCGTTGCCCACGACTGGGCCTCCTTCCTGGGTCCGTCGCACAACGCCGTGTCGACGGAAACGCCTCTCAGCCGGGAACTGCCGCCGCCGCTCGTCTGGGAGCTGCCCAAGGGGACCGGCTATGCCTCGCCTGCCATCGCCGGCGAGCGCCTGGTCTTCCTCCATCGGCTGGGCGACTCCGAGGTCGTCGAGTGCCTGCATCCGGAGACCGGGAGCTCCTTCTGGCAGCATCGCTACCCCACCGCCTTCCAGGACCGCTACGGCTACAACAACGGCCCGCGCTCGAGCCCGGTGATCGACGGCGGGCGGGTCTATACGGTCGGGGCGGAGGGTCCGATCCACTGCCTCGATCTCGAGTCGGGAGAGGTCGTCTGGACGCGCGACCTCCGCGCCGCGTACCGCGTGCGGCAGGACTTCTTCGGCACCTCCTCGACGCCGCTCGTCGAGGGCGGGCTGCTCGTGTTCAACGTGGGAGCACCGGGCGGCCCGTGCGTGGCGGCGTTCGACAAGCTGACCGGCCGCGAGGTATGGCGGGCGGGCACCGAGTGGGGCCCCAGCTACGCGTCGCCGGTGCCGGCGGTCATCCACGGCCGGCGCCGCGTGCTCGTCTTCGCGGGCGGCGAGTCCTCGCCGCCGAGCGGCGGGCTGCTCTCGATCGACCCGTCGAACGGCGCGGTGGACTTCGAGTTCCCGTTCCGGGGCCGGACGTACGAATCGGCCAACGCCTGCACTCCGGTCGTCTTCGACAACAAGGTGTTCCTCACGTCCAGCTACCGCACCGGGAGCGTGCTGGTCGAGATCCTGCCGGACTTCACGCACCGCGTCGCCTGGCGCACGGCCGACGTCGGCATCCACTTCAACACCGCGATCCACCGCGACGGGTACCTCTACGCGTTCGACGGACGCAACCCGGGCGACGCCTCGCTGGTCTGCATCGACGCGGCGAGCGGCGAGGTGGCGTGGCGCGCGGTCCCCGAGTGGCGTGAAGAGCTGCGGCGGAACGGCCGCACCCAACAGACCGTCGTGAGTACCTACAGGGGCTCGCTGCTGGCCGTGGACGGCCAGTTCCTGTGCCTGGGAGAGCTGGGCCACCTGCTGTGGCTCGACCTGACCCCGGAAGGCTATACGGAGATCTCCCGCGCCTGGCTCATGGCGGCGCGCGAGTCGTGGGCCCTCCCGGTTCTGAGCCGCGGACTGCTCTACGTCGTGCAGAACACCCGCGACGTCTTCAACGGGACGAACCCCCGCCTGCTCTGCTACGACCTGCGGGCGTAGCCCCCGGGTCGTCCGGTCGCAGGTTGTACTTCAGGATGCACCAGACGGCATGCAGCCCGTCGCGCCAGCCGATCTTCTTGCCATCGGCGTAGGTCCGTGCGGCGTACGAGACGCCGACCTCGTAGATGCGGATGGCGGGCAACCGGGCGAACTTGGCCGTCAGCTCCGGCTCGACCCCGAAGCGGTCCTCCTCGATCCGAATCTGCCCGATCACCTCGCGCCGGAAGGCCTTGTAGCAGGTCTCCATGTCCGTCAGGTTGAGGTTGGTGAGCAGGTTGCTCAGCAGCGTGAGCAGGCGGTTGCCGACCGAGCCCCAGAAGTACAGCACGCGATGGGAGCTGCCGCCCGCGAAGCGGGAGCCGAAGACGACGTCCGCCCTGCCGTCGAGCAGCGGTTGCAGCAGTTGGCGGTAGTCCCGCGGGTCGTACTCCAGGTCCGCATCCTGCACGACGATCAGGTCCTCGCCGGCCAGCCGGAACCCGCTCCGCAACGCCGCGCCCTTCCCGCGGTTGCGCCCATGGCGGACCACGCGTACGCGGCCTCCGCGCTCCAGGCGCGCGAGCTTGTCGAGCGTGCCGTCGGTGGAGCCGTCGTCGACGACGATGATCTCCTTGTCCATCCCGATCGGAGCGGCCAGCACCCGCTCGACGATCGTCTCGATTGTCGGCGCCTCGTTGTAGACGGGGATGATTATCGACAGTCCCATTGGACCCGTTCGTCGTGAACCGTGTCGTTGGATTATCGCGCGAACGGACGCGGTGCGGGCCGCCGCCCGGGACGGAGCCTGCCGAGGCTATGATTCGGACGGGAGATCGTATGAAAACCACTCGAGAGATCGCGGATTTCGTGGGCGGCGCGCTGCAGGGCGCCGCCGACCGGCAGATCCACGGCGTGGGAAGCCTGGAGCAGGCCGGGGCCGGCGCGCTCGCGTACGCCGAGACCGACCACCTCGACCGCGTGCCCGCCTCCGGCGCCTCGTGCGTGCTCGTCCCCGCGGGCGACTTCCCCGAGCGCACCGTGATAGTGGTAGACAATCCGCGCGTGGCCTTCGCGCGGGCCGCGCAATGGCTGCTCCCGGCGACGCCGCCGTTTCAGGGCGTGCACCCCACCGCGCTGATACACGACGAGGCAGAGCTGGCGGCCAACGTGGCGGTCGGGGCCTGGACGCTCATCGAACGCGGCGCGCGCGTGGGCGCGCGCACCGTCGTGTTTCCGGGCTGCTACATCGGCGCCGGGTGCCGCATCGGTGCCGACTGCACCGTCTACCCGCACGCGGTGCTCTATCCGGACGTGGAGCTCGGCGATCGGGCGGTCGTGCATGCCGGCGCCGTGCTGGGGGCGGACGGTTTCGGCTTCGTTTTCGACGGGGCCCGGCACCTCAAGATTCCGCAGGTCGGCCGCGTGGAGATCGGGTCGGACGTCGAGCTCGGGGCGAACGCCTGCGTGGATCGGGGCACGCTGGACGAGACCGCCGTCGAGGCCGGCGCCAAGCTCGACAACCTGTGCCACGTCGCGCACAACGTGCGGATCGGCGCCCACACGGTCATCGCCGCGCAGACGGGCATCGCGGGCAGCTCGCGGATCGGCAGCTACGCGACGGTCGGCGGACAGGTCGGGATCGGGGATCACTGCCGCATAGACGACCACGCGCTGATCGGCTCGCAAGGCGGCGTGGTGAGCCGGAAGCGCGTGCCCGCCGGCGAGATCTACTGGGGCACGCCTGCCCGCCCCCTCAAGGAGGTCAAGACCCAGGTAGCCCATGTCGGCCGCCTGCCGCGCATGGCAGAGGAGCTGAAGCGGCTGCAGGCCGAGGTGGAGGAGTTGCGAGCCCGGCTGCAGCGCTAGCAGTCCACATACGGACTGCTGGCCAACATGCGGTCCACCTCGGCGGCCACGTCCTCGACCGCGACCGCGTCGAGACAGGGCGGGCGCCCGTCCAGGGTGGGCGGGGCGGGGCACTCCTCGAAGAAGCGCTCCCGGCACGGCGAGCAGGGCAGGAACGACGACACCGCCCGGTGCGCCGCCCCGGCGGCGCCCCGCGGCGACGTGCGCGCGGGACTCGACGGGCCGTAGACGCCGACGGTCGGGACGCCCAGGGCGGCCGCGAGATGCATCGGGCCGCTGTCGTTGCCCACGTACAGGCGGCAGCGCTCGATGACGGCGCCCAGTTGAATCAGCGTGACGTCCCGCACGCTCCGAATCGCCGGATGCCGCGGCCAGCCCGCCGGCGGCGCGAACGGCGGGTGGCTGTGGACGAGCACCGGCAGCCCGGGGTGGCGGTCGGCAATCGTGTCGGCCAGCCGTCGAAAGCGGTCGGCCGACCAGGCGCGGGGCGTTTTGGCGGCCGCCGGATTGACCAGCACCGGACGGTCCCGAGCGGCGAGGCCTGCCTGCGCGAACAGGCGCTCCACATGCCGCCGTTCGGCCGCCTGCAGGCTGAACGGCAGCGGCCCCGACGCGGGGCCGGCGCCGAGCGCGCCCACCAGCTCGAGGAACCCGTCGGCGCGGTGCCGCCGGCGCGCCGGGTCCAGCGGATGGGTCAGCAGCAGCGAGCGGTGATCCGTGCCGTGACCGACCCGGACGGGAATCCCCGCGGCCAGCGCAGTGAGCGCGGCCTCGAACGACGGCGCCAGCAGCACGGCGGCCTGCAGCCGGGCCGCGCGCAGCGCTCGCACGGCGCGCCACCAGGGCGGCAGGCGGCGGGCGGCGGGCGGCGCCGGCACGATGCGGTCGATGGCGGAAATGCGGCTCGCGAGCTCCACGTGCTGCGGGCGCGCCATGGCGACGAGATGCGCCCGCGGCCGGCTGGCGCGCAGCGCCTGCAGGGCCGGCAACGCCAGCAGGATGTCGCCGACCCAGTTGGGCAGCCGGATCAGGATTCTCGATGCGGACGACCCGTCGCGCGTGCGCCGCACGCCGGTATTCTAGCGACGGGCGCCCGCGGAGGGAGCGCCCGCGCGGCGTCTGTACAATGCAGTCCAATGCGTGGCGACGTCGTGCTGGCCTTGTCGGGCGTCGATCTGATCCGCGGCGAGCGCGCGATCCTGCGCGGCGTCGACTGGTGCGTACGGCGCGGCGAGCGCTGGGTCGTGCTCGGGCCGAACGGATCGGGGAAGACCACGCTGTGCCGGCTCGCCAGCCTGTACCTCCACCCCTCGCGCGGCACCATCGACGTGCTGGGCGAGCGGCTGGGCCGTACCGACGTCCGCGAGCTGCGGCGGCGACTGGGCGTCACCAGCGCGGCGCTGGCCGACATGCTGCGGCCCGCGCTGCGGGTCGAGGACGTCGTCGTTACCGGCAGGCATGCCGCCCTGGCGCCGTGGTGGCATACGTACTCGCCCGCCGACCGGACTCGTGCGCGCGAGCTGCTCCGGCGCTTCGGATGCCGGGCGCTGGCCGACGCCGGTTTCGGCACGCTGTCGTCCGGCGAGCGCCAGCGCGTCCTGCTGGCCCGCACCCTGATGAACGACCCGGCGCTGTGGCTGCTCGACGAGCCGACGGCGGGACTCGATCTGGGCGGGCGCGAGCAGCTCGTCGCGCTGCTGGGTGCCGTGGCCGCCGATCCCGGGGGACCGGCGACCGTGCTGGTGACTCACCACGTCGAGGAGATTCCGCGGAGGTTCACGCACGCGCTGCTGGTGAAGGGCGGCAGCGTGCACGCCGCAGGGCCGATCGAGGACACGCTGACGGCCGAGCGCGTCTCCACCTGCTTCGGGGTGCCGATCGAGCTGGAGCGCCGCGACGGGCGCTGGCTGGCATGGCAGCCGGACACGTCCCCCGACGCTGGGAGCCCGCACGCCAGAACGGCACAGACTCCGTAAGGCGCGCACAGCGCGCCTCGGCGGGAGCGGCGCGGGGCAAAGGGGTCCCCGCAAGCGAACGCCGGGGGTGCGGGGCAAAGCCCCGTCTGATGGAAGCCCGGCGCGGGGCGCAGGGGCCCCCGCCAGCGGACGCCGGGGGTGCGGGGCTGCAGCCCCGTCTGATTGACGCTACCGAACAGACCCGCGGAACTCCCGGACGAGCGACTCGACCACCGCGCTGAACCGTCCGGTCTCCTCGTACAGCCGGCGTTGCCGCCGGTAGCTCGGCCCTTCGCGCACGATGGCGCCCACCCGCTCGAGCTCGGTCAGGGAACCGAGCCGCGCGGCCACCGGCTGCAGCGACTCGAGCAGCGCCTGGACCGAGTCGGACAGCCGCTCCAGCCGCCCCGATTCGTCGACGATGATGTCCGCGTCGAGCGACCAGCGGGCTGCCCGCCACTTGTTCTCCCGCACAATCCAGTAGCGCTGCAGCGGCAGGAAGCTCCCCTCGTCGTACTGGTCGCCCAGCCACACCACGAGCGCCTGCGTCAACGCGGTCATCGCCACCGCGTCGTCCAGCGTCGGCAGCCCGTCGCAGATGCGCACCTCGACCGTGCCGAAGTGCGGATGCGGGCGCACGTCCCACCACACCTCGCGGATCGAATCGATCGCCCTGGCGTTGACCAGCGTCGTCATCAGGCGCTGGAACTCACCCCAGTTGAGCAGGCGATACGGCAGGCCGGCCGTCGGCAGGCTCTCGAACACCTTGACCCGACACGACGTCAGGCCGGTGTCGAGGCTGTTGAAGAACGGTGAGCTGGCCGACAGCGCCAGCAGATGCGGCAGATAGGTGCTCAGGGCGTTGAACACGGCGATCGCCTTCTCGCCGTTCTCCACCCCGACGTGGACGTGCAGCCCGAAGATCATCAGCCGCCGCGCCGGCCACTGGCAACGGTCGACCAGCATCGTGTAGCGCTCGTTCGCGGTAACGCGCTGCTCAGACCACTCGGCGAACGGATGGGTGCCGGCCGAGGCGATTTCGTACCCGAGATCGTCGCACAGGGCGAGCAGTCGCTTCACCCGCTGGTTCAGATCGCGGCGCACGGCCGCCACGTCGGCGCAGACGTCGGTGTTCAGCTCGATGGTCGACTCGATCAGCTCCGGCTTGACGTTGTCCTCGGCGCCCGACCGCTCCAGAATGCGCGGCGCGCCCGACACCAGGTTCTTCGTCTCGGGATCGAGCAACTGCAGCTCCAGCTCGACGCCCAGCGTCGGACCCGGTGAACCCCTGAACGTGATCTTCACGACGTCTGCGCCTCCACCGCCGCACGCGCGCGGCCGGCCATTACCTTAACAGCCCGTGGCGAAAGTCAGGGGATCCGCACTCGACCGGCTCGATCGAGTTCCGTACACTGGACGGCATGGCGATGGGCAAGAAACCGGCGGCTCGACAGCCGTCGCCGATGTGGGTGACCACGGCGGACCTTCCGACGAACGCCGGGCATCCCTTCTTCGAGCGTCTGAACCGGGTCCTGGAGGAGGCAGGCTTCGACGCCTTCGTCGAGGGACTGTGCGGGGCGTTCTACGCTGCGCGGATGGGCCGGCCGAGTCTACGGCCGGGCCGGTATTTCCGTCTGCTGTTCATCGGCTATTTCGAAGGGTTGTCCTCCGAGCGGGGGATCGCGTGGCGGGTGGCCGATTCGCTGAGTCTGCGGTCGTTTCTGGACCTGGACGTGACCGAGGCGGCACCGGACCACTCGACGTTGTCGCGCACGCGGCGGCTGATCGACGTGGAGACGCACGTGGCGGTTTTCACGTGGGTGTTGGAGCGGCTCTCCGCTGCAGGCCTGTTGCGGGGGAAGACGGTCGGCATCGATGCGACGACGCTGGAAGCGAACGCGGCGATGCGGAGCATCGAGCGTCGGGACACGGGCGAATCCTACGAGGCGTTCATTCGGCGGTTGGCGGAAGCGTCGGGGGTGGAGACACCGACACAGGCGGATCTGGCTCGGTTCGACCGGTCGCGGAAGAACAAGAAGACGTCGAACAAGGAGTGGAAATCGCCGCAGGACCCGGACGCGAAGGTCGCGAAGATGAAGGACGGCCGGACGCACTTGGCTCACAAGGCCGAGCACGGGGTCGACATGGACACGGGGGCCATCGTGTCGGTGACGGTGCAGGATGCATCCGACGGCGATACGGCCACGCTGCCGGAGACGCTGATCACGGCGGCCGAGCAGGTGGAGTTGGTGGCGCCGGACGGTCCGGGGGTCGAAGAGGTGGTCGCCGACAAGGGGTACCACAGCGACGCGACGCTGGTGGCCCTCGGCGAGGTGGGGGTTCGGAGTCACGTATCGGAGCCGGAGCGCGGCCGGCGCTGCTGGCAGGACAAGAGGACGGGAGAGACGCCGCCGGAGAAGCGCGCTGCGCAGAAGGCGCTGTATGCGAACCGCCGGCGTGTGGGCGGGCGGCGGGGTCGTCGCCTGCAACGCTGCCGGGGCGAGGTGGTGGAGCGTTCTTTCGCACACATGTATGAGACAGGGGGAATGCGTCGGGTGTGGGTGCGCGGTCACGAGAATGTCCGCAAGCGGGTGCTGATCCAGGCGGCCGCCTGCAACATCGGGCTGCTCCTGCGCCACCAGACCGGCAT
The DNA here is from genome assembly GCA_965222265.1 of Vicinamibacterales bacterium. Taxonomy (GTDB): domain Bacteria; phylum Acidobacteriota; class Vicinamibacteria; order Vicinamibacterales; family UBA8438; genus JAAXGX01. The sequence continues at coordinate 1,189,012 of CBDCTP010000001.1, read as the reverse complement.
CGGTACGCCCCGGAGCCTGCAGGGGCGGGCTCTTTCGGCGATTTGCCGCCTGATCGACCGTCTGATCGACCGCTGGGGGCGTCTGACGCGCGCCTGGGGGTTCAAATGGACACCGACGGCCCTCGTCGGCTCAATTGCTCATCGCCAAGCTGCCTGAACAGCAGGGCTCAGCGATCAGACTTCTTCCACGGGCTGTTAACAGCCCGCTCCCGCCTGCTTGTGTATAGTCTTGCAATTGGACGGCGGAACCGACCCCCGTGCGGACGCGACACTCGGCCTTCTGGCGGTATACCGCATTCCAGGTGCCAGGCTGGCTGCTGGCCGGGCTCGCGGGCTGGTGGCTGCGCGACTCGCTCGACGCTCCGCTATGGCTCGCGACCGGCGTGCCGGTGGCGTGGATGATCAAGGACTACGCGCTCTACCCGATGCTCCGGTCCGCCTACGAGGCCGACTATCGGCGGCGGATCGAGCATCTCATCGGCGCGGAAGGAACGACCGTCGAGCCCCTCGATCCGACCGGCTACGTGCGCGTGCGCGGCGAGCTGTGGCGCGCCAGGCCCAACCGTTCCGCGGTGCGCGCCGGCAAGGACTGCCCCGTGGAGGTGACAGGCACGGAGGGCACGACGCTGGTCGTGACGCCCCGGCACCGAGATCGGTAGCGGGGCCCTGCCCGCGTGCCGGTCACGGCGAGGGAAACCGGCCGCGCGGGATGCCGGGCACCACCTCGAGCGCGTTCGCGTAGTAGACCTTGCGGAGCACCTCGTCGGGCAGGTCCATCCCGTAGAGCTTCCAGAAGGCGTGGTACCGCCGGTAGTAGTCGAAGTACTCGTCCGCCGTCTCGAAGGTGCGCCAGTAGTACGGAAATTCGTCGGCCTGATAGCGGTCCTTGCCGAACAGGATCCGGTCCTGATAGGCGATGAAGAAGGTGCGGGCGGTCCGGGGCTGCCGCCCGAGCTCGTAGAGGATGGCGCCGGTCTCGGCGTACACGTTCGGAAAACCGTCTAGCAGCCGCGCGAGCCGTCCGAGGTCGTTGGCGTGCCAACCCATGTGCGCCGCGATGAAGCGGGTCCGCGGATGCCGCGCGAACAGGCGGTCGCGCTCGGCCATCATCTCCTCGAAGCGCGGGTAGCGGTCGGCCGGCAGGCGCCGGTTCGGCAGGAGCGTCAGCTCGAGCCAGCGCTCGTTGAAGCGGTCGACCGGCTCGTAGAACGACAGCGGCTCGCCGGTGTGAATCAGCACCGGGATGTCGAGTCGCGCGCACAGTTCGAAGACGGGGTCCAGCTCCGGATGGTCGACCGGCAGGCGCCGGCCGCGCTCGTCGCGCACGCTGATCCCGAAGTCCTTGAAGAACTTCAGACCGACCGCTCCAGCCGCCACGTCCTGCTCGAGCTGCGCGGCGGCGCGCGCGCCGAAGCCCGGGCCCACGCCGCCGCGGAAGTTGAGATTGGCGAAAAAGACCATGCGGTCGGGATGCGGACTGCCCGCGATGGTGTCGAGGCCCCGCCGCAGCCCGCTCCCCCACCCCCCGCTGAGGTTGACCAGCACCTGCAGGTTCAGCGCGTCCATCTCTGCCACGATGCCGGCCCAGCGCGCCGCGGAGAATCCGGGGCGGTGATGGCTGTGCACGTCCACCACGGGATACCTGGCGCGCGCCACCGGGTGCTCGTCCACCACCAGGGTCGAGCGCGGCGTGTATTCGTCGACCGTCAACGCCGACCCGGGGGTCCGGCGGGCCACGCTGCGCTGCGCGCGCGGCGCCAGGGTCACGACGATCGCAACCAATGCGACGAGACCGACTACGAGCACTGAACGTCGCAAGCTTCCCTCCCACAGGGTTCCGCCGCAGCGCGGCCGTAAGCCGAATTCTGTGCCGGCGCCCCGCGACTGCTCGCGGCCACGCCGGTGACGACCATTCCTCTAGCCCCGTCATTGCTGGCGGGATCGAGCGACCTACCCGGAGGCTTCGGACGGGCCGCCCTCGAACGCCTCCCTATTTGGTCTTGCTCCGTGCGGGGTTTAGCCTGCCACCCGCCTCGCGGCGGGCGCGGTGCGCTCTTACCGCACCTTTTCACCCTTACCCGCCGCGGTCCCGATGGGTCGCGGTGGGCGGTATGTTTTCTGTGCCACTTTCCTTCAGGTCGCCCTGACCGGGCGTTGCCCGGCGCACTGCCCTCCGGAGTTCGGACTTTCCTCCCCGCGCCCGCGGCGCGGCGCGGGCGCGCAGCGGTCGTCCGGCCGGCTGCGGCGGAATGTCAAAGATCCGGTCGACGGGCGGTCAGGCGTCCGTCTCCTGGCGGATATTGTACTGCTCGAGCTTCTTGTAGAGGTTGCTGCGCGGGGTGTCAATCTCCTCCGCCGTCTTCGAGACGTTCCAGCCGAACTCGCGCAGCTTGCGGACGAGGAAGGCTCGCTCGCCGATCTCCTTGAATTCCCGCAGCGTGCGGCCGCCCTGCTCGGCCGCGCGCGCGCCGCCCGGGCGCTCGCCCAGGCGCAGCAGGGAACGGACGTCGGCAGCGTCGATCTCCTGACCGGGCACCATGACGAGCAGGCGCTCGACCGAGTTGCGGAGCTCGCGGACGTTGCCGCGCCAATGTTGCTGCTCGAGCGCCGCGAGGGCCCCGGCGGCGAACGCCTTCGGCTTGAAGTTGTTCTCGCGGGCGAACAGCGCCGCGAAGTGCTCCACGAGGCGGCGAATGTCCTCGCGCCGCTCGCGCAGCGGCGGCACCCGCATCGGAATGACGCTGAGCCGGAAGAACAGGTCCTCGCGAAACTCGCCGTCCTCGATCGCCCGCTCGAGGTCCTTGTTGGTGGCCGCGAGCACCCGCACGTCGACCCTCCGCGTGCGCGACGAGCCCAGCCTCTCGACCTCCCCCTCCTGCAGGACGCGCAGCACCTTCGCCTGGGTCCTCAGGCTCATGTCGCCCACCTCGTCGAGGAAGATGGTGCCCCGGTCCGCCTGCTCGAACTTGCCGATCTGTTTCTCCGTGGCTCCGGTGAACGACCCCTTCTCGTGGCCGAACAGCTCCGACTCGATCAGGTCGTCCGGAATCGCCGCGCAGTTGACCTGCACGAACCGATCGCGCGCCCGGGGGCTGTTGCGATGGATCGCGCGGGCGACGAGCTCCTTGCCAACGCCGCTCTCGCCCTGGATGAGGACCGCACTCCGCACGGGCGCGGCGCGGCGGATCGCCTCGGTCACCGCCGCCAGCGCCGGGCTGGCCCCGATCATCTCGTGGCGGACCTCCGCAGCGCGCCGCAGGCTGCGGTTCTCGACCCGCAGGCGCTGCTGATCCAGCGCGTTGCGGATGGTCACCAGGACGCGCTCGGTCGAGATCGGCTTCTCCAGGAAGTCGAACGCGCCGAGCTTGGTCGCCTCCACCGCCGTGCCCACCGTGGCGTGGCCGGAGATCATGACCACGGGCAGCAGGGTATCCAGCTCTCGAATGCGCCGCAGCACCTCGAGCCCGTCCATGCCGGGCATCTTGACGTCGAGGAACACGAGGTCCGGACCGTCTCGCCCGACTCGTTCGATGCCGTCGTAGCCGCTCGGCGCCAGCAGGCAGTCGTAGCCGTCGTACTCGAGAATCATCTTGAGCGACTCGCGGACGGCGATCTCGTCGTCGATGACCAGAATCCGGTGCTTCATCGCAATCCCGCCCCTTCGACGAGCGCCACGAGGCCGGCCTCGTCGATCACGGCGACGCCCAGCTTTTCCGCCTTCCGCCGCTTCGAGCCGGGACTGTCCCCGGCCACGACGTAGTCCGTCTTCCCGCTGACGGACCCCGTCACGCGGCCCCCGGCCGCCTCGATGCGGGCCCGGACCTCGGTGCGGGTCATGCCGGGCAGGGTACCCGTCAGCACGAACGTCTTCCCGGCCAGATCGGGAGCGTCTGGCCCGTCCGCCGCAGCCGCCGCGGCCTCCTCGAACCGCAGGCCGGCCTTCCGCAACCGTGCGAGCAGCTCCTGGTTCCGGTCGGACTCGAAGAATGCACGAATCGACTCGGCGATCCGCGGGCCGACCTCGTCGACCTCCTCGAGCTGCTCGGCCGTTGCCGCCTCTAGATCGACAAGGCTCGGGAAGCGCTCCACCAGCAGCTCGGCCGTGCGCTCGCCGACGTGGCGGATGCCGAGCCCGTACACCAACCGCGCGAGGGGAGCGCGCTTCGAACGCTCGAGGCTGTCGATGATCTTGCCTGCCGACTTCTTCCCGAGCTTGACCGGCGTCGGAATCCGCGCCAGTTGCGCGGCGCTCAACCGATAGAGGTCGGCCGGCCCCTGCACCAGGCCTTCGTCGACCAGCTTGCCGGCGAGCACCGCGCCCATCCCCTTGACTCCGTGCTGGACGAACCGCCCGAGAGCCCGCCGGAACGCCGCTTCGTCAGTTGCGGGAGGCGACTGGACCGCTCGCTCGGCGCGGCGGGCTTCGGCGTCCGCCGCGGCCGGGCTCTCGGCCTCCCCCCGGCCGGGCAGGCCCGCCTCCACCAGCAGCTCGACCAGCCGCTGTATCGGCGCCTCCGCCAGGGAGGCCTGGACTGCGGCTGCATCCCGGCGGCTGACGCCCTTGACGCGCGCGATATCGTCCACGGCTGCGGCCGCCAGCGCCTCCAGGCTACCGAAGTCGCGCGCCAGCAGGTCGGCCTTACGCGGGCTTACGCGCGGGATGCCGAGCGCGTGCACCACGCGCGCCAGCGTCAGCGTCCGCCTTGCGTCGGCGATGGCCCGGACGTGTTTGCCGGCATTCTTCGCACCCAGCCCGGCATCCTTCTCGAGCGGCGCGAGCCGTTCCACCTGCAGCTCGTACAGGTCCGCCAGATCCCGGACCAGAGGGCCGGCCGGCGCCTTCCGACCGGAACCGGCCGGCGCAATCAGCTTGTCGACCAGCCACGAACCCAGGCCGTCGATATCCATCGCGGTGCGGTGCGCGAAGTGCAGGATCGATTCCTTCAGGCGCGCGCTGCAGCTCACGTTGTTGCAGCGCGCCACGGCCTCGCCCTCGGCGCGAACAACCGGCGATCCGCACGCCGGGCACGCCACCGGCATCTCGAACGGCCGCCGGTCGAGGCCCTCGTCGACCACACGCAGGACCTTCGGGATGACGTCGCCGCTGCGAATCACCACGACCCGGTCGCCAATCTGCAGCCCGAGCCGGCCGATCTCGTGCTCGTTGTGCAGCGTGGCGTGCGACACGGTGACGCCGCCCACCTGCACCGGCTCCAGCATGGCGCGGGGCGTGACGGCGCCGGTCCGCCCGACCTGCACCTCGATGTCCCGCACGATTGTCTCCGCCTGCTGCGCCGCCGGCTTGCACGCGATCGCCCAGCGCGGCGCCCTGGCGGTGGCGCCCAGCCGCTGCTGCAGCGCCACGGCGTCGACCTTGAAGACGAGGCCGTCGATCTCGTAGGGCAACGAGTCGCGCCGGCCCAGCCAGTCGTCCCGGAACACGCGCAGCTCCTCCAGGCCGCGCAGCCGCCCGCGGTTCGGATTCACCTTGAAGCCGAGCTTCCCGAGCGCCTCCAGCGACTCCCAGTGCGAGTCGAAGACGGCGGCGCCGTCCGCCAGCAGCAGGTAGGGATAGAAATCGAGCCGGCGGGCGGCGGTAACCGACGCGTCCAGCATCCGCAACGAGCCGGCGGCGGCGTTGCGGGGATTGGCGAACGTCCGCCCTCCCTCCGCGAGCTGGCGCTCGTTGAGGCGCGCGAACGCGCGCTTGGGCATCACCACCTCGCCGCGCACCTCGAAGTCGTCCGGCACGCCCGCCGCGTTCAGCTCCGCCCGCGGAATCGACAGCGGCACGGTCCTGAGCGTGCGGGCGTTCGGCGTGACGACCTCGCCCTGGACACCGTCTCCGCGCGTCAGCGCCAGCGCCAGCCCGCCGCCCGCGAAGCGCACCGCCAGCGAGACGCCGTCGAGCTTCAGCTCGCCGACGTAGTCGAGCTCCGCCGCCTCCGCCAGCTCCCGCGCCCGGCGATCGAAGTCCTGCAGCTCGGCGTCGTCGAGGGCGTTGTCCAGGCTGAGCACCACCGACGAGTGGGCCGCCCGCTCGACGCCTTCGCGCGGCGCGGCGCCGACCCGCTGCGTCGGCGAGTCGGGCGTGACGAGGGCGGGGTGCGCCGTCTCGATCCGGCGCAGCTCGCTCAGAAGGGCGTCGAACTCGGCGTCGGTGATCTGCGGCCGATCGAGCACGTGGTAGAGCTGCTCGTGGCGGCGTATCTCGCCGCGCAGGGACGCGGCCCGCTGGCGAGCGTCGTCGGGCGTGCTGGCTGTCAACGGTCCCGCGCGAGCACGAAGTCGGGCAGCGCGCCGAGCGCGGCGCGTTCGGGAGACGCGGGGAAGGCGTCGAGACACTGCTTGGCGGCCGCCGCGTACTTCAGCGCCTTGTCGTGGGCGTACCGGATGGCCTGGCGCTCCGTGAGCAGCGCCACGAGATCGCTCCACGCCTCGGCTGCGATCTCCCCGGTCTCCACGACGGACCGGACGATATCGTGGGCGCGGCTCGGCCTGCCCTCCCGCCGCAGGAGATGGATTGCCGCCAGCGTCACCTTTCCTTCCCGCAGATCGCCGCCGACCGGCTTGCCGAGCGCGGCGCGGTCCGCGGTGAAGTCCAGCAGGTCGTCGACGAGCTGGAAGGCGACGCCGAGGTTGAACCCGTACTCGCGCAGCGCGCGCCGCTGCTCCTCGCCCGCGTTGCCGAGCAGGCTGCCGATCTCGGCCGATCCGCTGAACAGGTACGCGGTCTTGCGCCGAATGATCTCGAAGTACTCGTCCTCCGTGATGTCGGTGGCGCCCACCTTCGTCAACTGGTAGATCTCGCCTTCGATCATCCGCCGCGTGGCGTCGCACAGGAGCCGCACGATGGCGATGGCATCGTCATAGGTCAGCGCCACCTCCATCGCCCGGATGTAGAGGTAGTCGCCCAACAGCACCGTCATGTTGTTGCCCCAGCGCGAGTGCATGGCGAGGCGTCCCCGCCGGAGCTCCGAGCCGTCGATGACGTCGTCGTGGACGAGCGTGGCGGTATGGATGAACTCCACGGCGGACGCGAACAGGACGGGCCGCTCGCCGGCATAGCCGCACATGCGCGCCGCCATCAGCAGCAGCGCCGGCCGCACCCGCTTGCCGCCTCCCGCCTGGATGTACCGCGCCATTTGCGGAATCAGCTCGTCGACCGCGTGCGCGGGGCCTTCGAGGGCGTCGCCGGCCCGGTCCGCACCGGACTGGATGTGGGTGGTGTAGGCGTCCTCGACCGCCTCGAGCTCGGCCCGAATCGGCTCGAAGAGTTGCGCAAGGTCGGCCAGTACGGGCGAGTCGATTCTTGCTGGCACGGGGCGGAAGGAATCAGAACACACTCGCCAAACGGGTGTCAACGCGGCGAGCGACCCGCACGGCGGCCGGCATCAGGCGGCGGCGTCGAAGAGCGCTGCGAACGCCGCCGACGTCGCCGCCGCGACAGCGCCGGCCGGTTGCCCGCGCACGCCGGCGAGCACGTCGACGACGTGCGCCACCCAGGCCGGTTCGTTGCGGCGGCCGCGGAAGGGGACCGGCGCGAGGTAGGGTGCGTCGGTCTCGACCAGCAGCCTGTCGGAGGGCACGATCGCCGCCGCCGCCCGGATGTCGTCCGCCCGCCGGAACGTCGCGATGCCGGAGAACGAGACGTGGAAGCCGAGGTCGAGCGCCCGGCGCGCCGCCGCGGCATCGCCGGTGAAGCAGTGGAAGACGCCGCGCACGTCGCCCTGCCCTTCGGCGCGTATGGCGGCGAACGTATCGTCGGCCGCCTCGCGCGTATGGATCACGATCGGCCGATCGACCTCCCGCGCCAGGGCGATCTGGCGCCGGAACACCTCGATCTGGACGGGCCGCGGGGCGAAATCGTAGTGGTAGTCCAGGCCGATCTCGCCGATGGCGCAGGCACCCGTGAAGCGCTCGAGCGCCTCGCGGACCGCGCGGACGGCCGTCTCGGCCTCGCCTGCGAACGGCGCCGCCTGATGCGGATGCACGCCCGCCGCGAAACGCACGGCCGGCCACGTCCCGGCTACCCGTGCGGCGCGCTGCGCCTCGTCGTCGTTCGTCACGTCGAGAATGCAGAGCGCCCGCTCGACGCCGGCCGCGCGCGCCCTGCCGACCACCGCCTCGAGGTCGTCCACGAACGCGGCGTCGGCCAGATGGCAGTGCGAGTCAGTCATTATTCAGACGGGGCTGCGCCCCGAACCCCCGGCGTCCGTTTGCGGGGACCCCGCAGCCCCGCGCCACTCCCGCCGAGGCGCGCCGTGCGCGCCTAGCTGACTGTCGAGCCGGGCGGCACCTGGTCCGGCAGGTCCACCGTCAGGAGCACCGGCGTGCCGTCCGCCCCGGACGCGGCCAGGACCATGCCGTTCGACTCGACCCCCGCGAGCTTCGCCGGCTCGAGGTTCGCGATGAACACCACGCTGCGGCCCACCAGCGTCTCGGGCGGGTGGGACTTGGCGAGACCGGCCACGATCTGGCGCACCCCCGCGCCGTCCTCGACCTCGAGGCGCAGCAGCTTCCTCGATTTCGGCACCGCCTCGGCGGCCGCGACGCGGCCGACGCGCAGCTCCATCTTCGCGAACTGATCGATCGAGATCCGGGGCCGTTCCGGCGCCGGATCCTGCCGTTCCGGCGCCGGATCCCGCGGCGCCGCCGCATCCGATGGGCTCATTGCTTCCGGCTCCTTCGCTTCCTGCTCTCTCCGTGCCGGCCGCGCGGCGCCGGCCGCCGCCGCCTGTCCGGCGTCGAGCCGCGGCCACAGGGGCGGCCCCTTGACCAGACGCCGCTCCGCGCCGGGCGGCGCCTGCCAGGCGCCGTCGCGATCGAGACGCAGCGCGTCCGCCGGGGAGGCGGCGCCGATGCGCGCCAGCACCTCGGCGCACGACCGCGGCATCACCGGCGCCAGCAGCACGGCGGCCACCCGCACCGCCTCGCCAACGTCGTAGAGCTGCCGGTCGAGCTCCGCGGCGCGCGCCGGATCCCTCGCCACCACCCATGGCTCGACGTTCGCGATGTACTCGTTGGCCGCGTCGACGACCCGGAACGCGGCGGCCACGCCCTGGTGCAGCGCGAAGCGATCCATTGCCCGGCGATAGTCCGCCACCGCGGACGACGCCGTCTCGGCGAGCGGCCCGGGCGGCGCGGGCGGCGCCACCAGCCGTCCCTGCCGGTAGCGATCGGCCATCGCCACGATGCGCGAGACGAGATTGCCGAAGTTGTTCGCGAGGTCGACGTTGTAGCGATCCTCGAACCGATCCCAGGTGAAGTCGCCGTCCTGACCGTAGGCGATCTCCTTGGTGAGGTACAGCCGCAGCGGGTCGGGCCCCAGGCGCTCGACCGCCTCCAGCGGGTCCACGGCCGTGCCGAGCGACTTGCTCATCTTCCGGCCCTGCCAGTGGACCCAGCCGTGCCCGAACACCTGCCGCGGCAGCGCGACGCCGGCGCTCATCAGCATCGCGGGCCAGACGACGCAGTGGAACCGGGTGATGTCCTTGCCGATCACGTGCAGGTCGGCCGGCCACCAGGCGTCGAACAGTGCGTCGTCGGTGCCGTAGCCGACGCCCGAGACGTAGTTGATGAGCGCGTCCATCCAGACATAGACCACGCTGCCGGGATCGGACGGGACCGGTATGCCCCACGACTGCCCGGTCCGGCTCATGGAGATGTCCTCGAGGCCGGCCTCTAGCAGCCGCAGGATCTCGTTGCGGCGGATCTCCGGCTCGAGCGCCTCCGGATGCGCCGCGTAGCGCTCGAGCAGGCGCTCGCGATACTTCGACAAGCGGAAGAAGTGGTTCTTCTCGCGGATCCACTGCGGCGGGCGCTGGTGCACCGGGCAGGCGCCGTCGACCAGGTCCTTCTCCTGCTTGAACGCCTCGCACGAGACGCAGTACCACCCTTCGTAGAACCCCTCGTAGACGTCGCCCGACTCGATCAGACGCGACACGAGCGCCGTCACGCTGGCCCGGTGGCGCTCTTCCGTGGTCCGGATGAAGTCGTCGAAGGAGATGTCGAGCCGCTGCCAGACGTCCCGGAACGTCGTCTCCATCCGGTCGCAGAAGGCCAGCGGCTCGAGCCCCTGCTCGCGGGCGCGCTGATAGACGTTCTGCGAGTGCTCGTCGTTCCCCATCAGGAAACGGGTATCGAAGCCGGCGAGCCGCTTGTAGCGGGCGATGACGTCGGCGGTCACCTTCTCGTACGCGGTGCCCAGGTGCGGCCGACTGTTCACGTAGTCGATTGCGGTGGTGATGTAGAAGCGCGGCATGCTAGCGATCCAGATACGCCTTCGTCGCGATCGCCTGCACGGCCTTGACCGACAGGTCGTGCCGCTCGGCGAGCTGCAGGCAGTCGTCGAACTCGGGTGACGCGTTCAGCACGTCGCCGCCGCGGCCGGCCACCTTGAACCGGACCGGGCCGAGCGGCGTCTCCACCGTCACCTGGTCCCGATCGAGCCGCTCGCGATCCATCTCCCTGAAGCGGACCCCGATGGTGGTCGTCTCGCGGAACAGCAGCGCGGTCAGCGCCTCACGGTCCTCCGGCAGCGCGACAACCGAGACCAGCGTCCCCGGACGGTTCTTCTTCATCTGGATCGGCGCGTAGAACACGTCCAGGGCGCCTGCCGCATGGAGCCGGTCCATGAGCACGCCGAAGATCTGCGGGTTCATGTCGTCGATCTCGCTCTCGATGACGACCACGCGCTGCAGGCGCCCCCCGGCGCCGTCGTCGCCGATGACGACCCGCACCACGTTCGGCGAGCCGGGCAGATCCCGATCGCCGGCGCCGTACCCCACCTGCCCCACGCGCAGCGCCGGCAGCGGCCCGTACTGCGACGCGTAGTCCGTGACGAGCAGCGCTCCGGTCGGCGTGAGCAGCTCGGCCTCGACGCCGGTCGAGTATACCGGCACGCCGGCCACCAGCCGCGCCGTCGCCGGTGCCGGGACGGGCAGCACCCCGTGGGCGCAGGTCACCGTGCCCGATCCGACATTGAGCGGCGACGAGACGATGCGATCGGCGCCCACCCACTCGAGGCCGAACACGGCCCCGGCGATGTCGATGATGGAGTCGACCGCCCCCACCTCGTGGAGGTGGATCTCCTCGACCGGCCGCTGGTGAATGTCGGCTTCCGTCTCCGCCAGGCGCCGGAAGAGACCCTTGGCCCGGTCCTTCGCCGGCCCGGACAGGGCCGAGCGGTCCACCAGCGCGCAGATCTCGCTCAACCCGCGGTGCCCGTGCTCGTGGTGGTGCGGGCCGTGATGGTCATGGCGGCCGTCATGGTCATTTGGGCGGCCCTGTTCGGCGCCGCGGACGCGAAACTTCGTGGCCCCGATCCCGGACCGGTCCACGCGCTCGGCCTCGAGCGTCACGCCGTCGAGCGCCAGGCTCCCGACGGCGGCCCGGAGCTGCTCCAGCGGCAGCCCGGCGTCGAGCAGCGCGCCGAGAATCATGTCGCCGGAGGCGCCCGAGAAGCAGTCGAAGTAGAGGATCCGGGCCATCTAGATCCGCCCGCTCTCCTTGAAGCTGAAGTACCGCACGTCGGCCAGCACGACGTGGTCGATCACGTCGATCCCCATGAGCGTGCCGGCCTGCACCATGCGCTCGGTCAGCGCGACGTCGTCCACGCTGGGCGTCGGATCGCCCGACGGGTGGTTGTGAAACAGCACCAGCGCGGCGGCGCCGGCTGCTGCGGCCGCCCGGAACACCTCCCGCGGATGCACCAGGCTGGCATCCAGCGTGCCTATCGATAGCACCGTGGCCCGCAGGACCCGGTGCTTGGTATCCAGCATCAGCAAGCCGAACTGCTCGACCAGACCGGCCCCGTAGCGCGGCAGCAGGTACGCGGCGACATCCCGCGGGCTGCGCAGCAGGGCGCGCTCGGCCGGCGAGCGCGCAAGCGTCCTGCGGCCCAGCTCCACCGCGGCCAGAATCTGTGCGGCCCTGGCCGGTCCGACCCCGGTGATCCGCCGCAACTGCCCCTCGGACAGGCGCGTCAACCCGTGCACGCCGCCCGCCGCCCCGAGTACTCGGTTGGCGATGTCCAGGGCGCTTGCACGGTGATAGCCGTGCCCGAGAATGACGGCCAGGAGCTCGTTGTCGCCGAGGACGCTCGAGCCGAGCCGGTCGAGCTTCTCGCGAGGGCGGTCGTGGGGCGCGAGCGATCGCATGCATCTCGCGCCTTCAAGCCGTGTGCCGCCCCGCCATCGTACTACAGAGTGCGCACGTTGGCGCGGGACCTCCACGCGTCCGGCGCCTCGCATCATCCGCGCGGCAGGGACGGCGACGGCGGCGGCTTCCCGAGTACGCGAAAGCTACCAGCCCGCGGCGGACGCGCCGTTCCACGCACCGCTATCCTTCCGCCGGCGGACTCAGCCAGACGCCGCGGCCGGTGAGCTCGGCCCAGCCCGTGAGGTAGATCCCGTCCGCGGTCAGCTCGACCCGTTGCGAGCCCCCGGGCGAGACGACGTCCATGGCCGCTGCCGCCCCGCCGAACACGGTCGCCGCGACGGCCGAGGCGCAGGCTCCCGTACCCGAGGCGCTCGTCGGACCCACGCCTCGCTCCCAGATCCGGATGCGGAGCCGATCCGGGCGCTCGACGTGCACGAACTCCACGTTCGTGCCCTCGGAGAACGCCTCGTGCGTCGCCAGCGCCGGCCCCAGACGCGCGAAACGCGCCGCATCGAGCCGATCGGTCAGCACGATGCACTGCGGGTTGCCGACCGACAGCACGATGACGCTGACCTGCTCGCCCGCGGCCTCGAGCTGCCGCCGCGCGAGCCCGGACGGCCGTCCCATCCACGCCCTGAACCTGTACCGCGGCGAGGCAGCCTCCAGCAGGGTCAGCGTCTTGACCCCGCCGGCCGTCTCGATCGTGATCTCCGCGGCCTCCGCGCCGGCGGCGGCGTCGTCGTCCCCGTCGGCAACGATGGCCGCGAGGCAGCGCACGCCGTTGCCGGACACCTCGGCTGCCGATCCATCGGCGTTGAGCAGCGTCATCGTCGCGCCGGCAGCGGTCCGGCAATAGAGGATCAGGCCGTCCGCACCGATGCCGGTGTGGCGGTCGCACACGGCGCGGGCCCACGCGGCGCCCTCCGCACCAGCCGCCAGATGCTCCTCGATGAACAGGAAATCGTTGCCGTAGGCGTGCGCCTTGGTGAACTCGACAGGCATGGAACGCACGGGCATCCGGCGCGCCTTCAGCTGGCCGGGACCGGCAGTCCGGGGAACAGCCAGGTGAGACCCGCGGTCACGCCGAACTTGCCGTCGCGGCTCGTCAACCCGCTGATCACGGCGCCGTCGAGCCGCAGCGGACCGAGCCTGTAGCGCACGCCCGCGCGCAGGTGGCCCGACGTGTCGGTGCCGGGCGGGGGCGTTCCGCCGCGCGTGTTGGCGTGGCCGTTGACCTCCGCGACGACCTGGGTGAACGGGTTCAGGGAACGTGCCACCGACACGCCGTACATGACCACGTCGTTCTGCCGGTCGCCGCGCAGCGGGTCGGACAGGATGCCCAGGCCGACGTTGGCGACGACGCGTGCCGCCCCGAAGCTCTTGCCCACCAGCAGCGTGTTGTAGAAGGCCATCGAGTCGAGCCCGAGGCCGCTCTCGTTGCCGGCGTTCGGCAGGCGCGTCGCGAACCGCAGCGCGAACGACGGCGAGAAGTCGGTCTCCGGAATCACCCGCACCTTGGTGCCGATGACGAGGTCCTCCATGTCCTGCGCGGCGTCGCCGGTGACGTTCACGACGGCGGACAGCGGTCCTTGTGCCCGCTCGAGGACGCGCAGCCGCTGGTAGGAGATCCCGTCGATCTGCACCTCGGCAATCGAGCTGACGCCGAAGCTCACGCCGAGGATTGGCGCCCGCAGCCGGTGCCCGCGCAGCCCTGAAACCGGGTACGGCTGCTCCCAGGTGTACTCGAATCCGCCCTCGAGCAACATCATGCCGGCGCCGATCGACTCGGGATCCTCCGTCAGCAGCGGGCGCTGCTGACCGGCGGCGGGGCCGGCGCACAGAACCGGCAGGAGGGCGGCGAGAAGCAGCGAGCGGGCGGACGGACTACTCCGCATCGTCTCGCCGCAGGTGGTCGCTGTCGAGGAGCAGCGTCACCGGACCGTCGTTGACCAGCTCGACGCGCATCATCACCTGGAATTCGCCCGTGCGTACCGTCAGGCCGGTCTCCCGCAGGGCCGCGACGAAGTCCTCGTAGACCCCGCGCGCCGCCGCGGGCGGGGCCGCCCGGTCGAACGACGGCCGCCGGCCCTTGCGGCAATCGCCGTAGAGCGTGAACTGGGACACGACGAGCAGCTCCCCGCCGCTGTCGGCGAGCGAGCACGCCATCCGGCCGGCCGCGTCCTCGAAGATCCGGAGCTGCGGGATCTTGCGTGCCATGTACGCCACGTCGGCGGCGCCGTCGTCGCGCCGCACGCCGACCAGCGCGAGCAGGCCGCGGCGGATGCTGCCGAGCCGGCGGCCGCCGGCGCTGACGCACGCGGAGCTCACGCGCTGCAACACGACTCGCATCCAGCTTCAGACGGGGCTGCGCCCCGTACCCCCGGCGTCCGCTTGCGGGGACCCCATAGCGGGCAACCGCCAGGCTCGCTTGCCGCTACGAGGCGGCGAGCTCCAGATCGCCGGCGACCCGTGCGCGCAGCTCCGCGACCGGATTCAGACGGGTATCGAGCAGGTGCCGCGGAGCGACATTCCCGAGCGCCTTGAGCATGGAGCTCTTGATCCCGGGGTGCTCGCGGTCGAGGTCGAGCAGGAGGCGCTTGATTCGCTGGCGCTTCAGGCTCAGGTCCCCGCAGACCGGGCAGCAGCAACCGATGACCGGCAGCTCGCAGGCGCGCGTGTAGGCCCGCGCCTCGTCCTCGGCCACGTACACGAGGGGACGAATGACCACGTGGCGGCCGTCGTCCGAGACCAGACGCGCGGGCATGGCCTTCAGGCTTCCGGCAAAGAACAGGTTGAGCAACAACGTCTCGACGAAGTCGTCCGCGTGGTGCCCGAGGGCGATCTTCGTGGCGCCCAGGTCGGCCGCGAGCCGGTACAGGACGCCGCGCCGCAGCCGGGCGCAGAGCGAGCAGGGCGTCGCGTCGGCGGCGAGCACATCGTCCATGATCTCGCCGATGGCCGTGTGCTCGATGCGGTACTCCCAGCCGCGCTCGCTGCAGGCCCGTGCGATAGCGTCGTGCCGATAGCCGGCGTAGCCGGAATCGACGTTGACGGCGACCAGCGTGAAGTCGACCGGCGCCCGGCGGCGCAGCACGTCCAGCACCTGCATCAGCGCCCAGCTGTCCTTGCCGCCCGACAGGCCGACCATGACGCGATCGCCGTCCTCGACCAGATCGAACGTCGTGATCGCCCGGGTCACCTTGCGCGCCAGCCGCGCCTCCAGATTGGTGCGATAGGCCATCGTTCACCGAGTCTACACCCTGGCACGAAACCGTTGGCCCGGAGCACCTCGCAGGTCTCCCTGCCGCCCGGGTCGCGACCGGTACCGGAGCCCGCCCGCTGGACGTACGCGCGCTTCTCGTGTGACCCTGGAGCGTGCACGACGACGAGCCGGCGGAGGAGCGGTGCTGATGCGCCGGGCTGCCCGCGCGGTCGCGGTGGCCGGCCTGCTGCTCGCCTGCGATCGCAGCGTCCCGGAGGAACTGATCGAGGCGTTTCGCGCGGGCCTGGCCGGGCGCGCCGCGGCGGCCGCCCAGCGCGACTCGAGCGTGGTCGGCGGACTCGACGACTGGCTGTTCCTCGGACCCGAGCTGCAACACGTCGCGGCGGGACGCATCCGGGGCAACGAGGCACAGCGCGGCGCGGCCCGCGGCGACCGGGCGGTCGACGATCCGTTGCCCGCGATACTCGACTTCAAGCGCCAGCTCGACGCCCGCGGCGTGGAGCTGCTGCTGGTGCCGGTGCCGCCCAAGAGTATCGTCTATCCGGAAAAGACCGCTGCCGGCGTCGACGTGCCGATCCCGGTGCCGCGGCTGGACGCCGCCCACGAGGCGTTCTACGGGCTGCTGCGCGAGCAGGGCGTCGACCTGCTCGATCTGACGGACGACTTCCTCGCCAACCGCTTCCACCCCGAGGGCACGCCCTACTGCCGGCACGACAGCCATTGGTCCGGCGTGGGCTGCGTGCTTGCCGGACAGGCGATCGCCGCAGCCGTCCGGGAGCGCGGCTGGTACGCCCAGCTGCCGACGACCGCCTTCACGCCGCGCTGGTATTCGACGCACATCACCGGCGACCTGTACGCGGCGCTCGACCGCCCGGACCTGCCGCGCGAGGAAGTACGTCTGCGGGGAGTTGCGGCCGCCGGAGCGCGCCCCGCCGCGGCGGTGGCCCCCGACCCCGAGAGCCCGATCGTGCTGCTCGGCGACAGCCACAACCTGGTCTTCCAGGCCGGCGCCGACATGCACGCCACCGGCGCCGGCCTGGCGGACCAGCTGGCCTTCGAGCTCGGTTTCCCGGTCGACCTGATTGCCGTGCAAGGCTCGGGTGCGACCGCGGCGCGCGTGGCGTTGCGCGGGCGCGCGCAGCGCGATGCCGCGTTCTGGAAGCGGAAGCGTCTGGTGGTGTGGTGTTTCGCGGCGCGGGAATTCACGGAGAGCGACGGCTGGGCGCTGGTTCCCGTCGTGCCCGACACGGCGCAGCGGCAGTAGAATCCGACCGGTGCCGGAGCGCGCATCGTGATCCCGCTGGTCGATCTGCAGGCGCAGCACGAGGAGCTGCGGGCCGAGGTGGAGGCGGCCGCCGTCCGCGTGCTGCGCAGCGGCCGCTACGCGCTCGGGCCCGAGGTGGAGGCGTTCGAGAACGAATTCGCCAGCTACTGCGGAACGCGCCACGCGGTCGGCGTGAGCTCCGGCACGAACGCACTGGTCGTCGCGCTGACCGCCTGCGGGATCGGCCCCGGCGACGAGGTGATCACGGTGCCGTTCACGTTCGTGGCGACGGTGGCGGCCATCCTGCACACGGGTGCGCGCGCCCGCTTCGCGGACGTCGCCCCGCCGGCACTCACCATGGACCCGGCGGCGGTCGAGCAGGCGGTGACGGAGCGGACCCGGGCCATCGTACCCGTTCACCTGTACGGGCAGCCGGCCGACATGGACCCGATCCTGGACGTCGCCCGCCGGCACCGACTGGTCGTCGTCGAGGATGCCGCCCAGGCCCACGGCGCGCGCTACAAGGGCCGGCGCGTCGGTGGGCTCGGCGACATGGGCTGCTTCAGCTTCTACCCGAGCAAGAACCTCAGTGCCGCCGGCGAGGGCGGGATCATCGTCACGAACGACGCGGAACGCGCCCGGGCCGCGCGGCAGCTTCGCACCTGGCAGCCGGTGGAGCATCAGGGGCGCCTGCTGCGTCCCGGGAACTACCGCCTCGACGCCATTCAGGCGGCGATCCTCCGCGTCAAGCTGCCCCGCCTCGACGCGTGGACACGAATCCGACGGAAGCTGGCGCGGCGCTACGACGCCGCCCTCCGGGCGGCTGTCCGGACGCCGGCGGCCATGCCCTACGCGGACCCCGCGTACCACGTGTACGCGGTGCGCTCGGCGGAGCGCGACGCGCTGCGGGGCGTGCTGACCCGGGCCGGCGTGGAAACCGGCATCCACTATGCGGCCCCGGTACACCTGCAAGCGGGGTATGCGGACCTGGGATACGGCGCCGGGGCGTTCGCGCAGGCCGAGCGGGCGGCGCGCGAGGTGCTCTCGCTGCCCATCCATCCCCAACTGTCGGAGGCGTGCCAGCAGGCGGTCATCGCGGCCGTCCTGCAGGCAACCGCCGCCGCGCCCCGTGGCTAGCGAGTCCGCGCGGTCCTACGGCGCAGACTCCCAGCCCTAGCGCGGGCCGCGTCCGTCGCCGATGCGGTTGGCCGATCCGCCGAGGAACAGCCGCTGCCCGTCGGCGAGGAGGAAGTTCCGTCCGACCGCCTTCTCCGTCCCGTCCTTCGCCCGGTAGCCCTCCACGGTGAGGAGCGTCCCGATGGCCAGGGTGTTCTTGGTGACGCCGAGGCGGATCAGCTCGTTCGGGCTCCCGCCCTCGACCAGCCAGCGGACCACGGCGCCGTCCGGATCGGTGACGTCGAGGTGGAACCAGGAGTGGGGGTTGATCATCTCCCACTTCACCAGCGTGCCCTCGAGTTCGAGCGGTTGCGCGATGTCGAACTCGGCCGAGAAGGCGTGGTGGCCCGTCACCGGTGCGGCGGCGACCAGCAGCCCGACCCCGACGAGCGCGGCGGCGAAAGCACGCGTGGCGGTTGACATGACGAACTCCTCCTTCGCTTCCGAGCGGGATCTCACTGCGGCTGCTTGCGGAGATGGCCGTAGATCAGGTCCTCGACGAACTCCACGCACCGGAACTCCATCAGCTCCGCGTGCGGCTCGACGCGGCGGTAGAGCGGCATGCGCATCCGCCACGGGCGCGTGAAGACATTGGGATCCTCGATGGTCACGTCGTACTGCAGCGTCTCGGGGCTGCGAGCCCGAAACCGCTCCACGACGCGCAGTGCGTCGCTGTGGAAGTTGCCGGCCCGGTCGAACCACGTCATGCCGTTGAAGCCGGTCGTTTCGACCACCAGCGTCTCGCCCTCCCAGCGGCCGTTGGACCAGCCCATCCAGCTGTCGGCCGGCGCGTCCATGTGGTCCTCCATGTAGACCGTCCGGACCGCGCCCGCGAACTCGTGGAGGATCATGATGTGCGACCGGCTCTGGAGAATCTGGAACGGGAACGGCATGTAGGTGGCGCGCGGCACGCCCGGCAGGTAGCACTTGATGGCCGGGTCGCGTTCCAGGCGGTGGGCGGCGTTGTCGTCGCGCTGCGCCAGCGCCTCGGGCCGGTAGGGGATCGCGTCGCCCTCGACGACGCCGAGCCCGCCGGGGACGGCGGCAAGGGCGCCGAGCTCCCGGACCACGGTCGGGCCCGCGGCGTGGGGCTCGATATCCCAGTGCGCGCTGCCGAGCGCCTGCCAGATGCCGTTCAGGTCGGGTGTCCCGTCGGCGGTGCGCGGAGCCGTATACGCCGCGTCCTGCCCGGGAGCCGGCGCCGCGGCCAGCAGAACGACACCGGCGGCAAGCACGAGAGTACCGGTCAGGGCCGGACGGTGATGGCGGTATCGCATCGGTCGGCCTCCCGTCACCGCGCGTCGGGCGGCGCGGCCTCGTCCGTGGCCTGCCCCGCCTCGGCCGCGAGCCGCTCTTCGCGGCGCGCGCCGACGAGCGAGTTGTAGAGCCCGTAGTTGCCCTCGTGGCACGCGTGCTCGAAGAGCGGACCGATGGTCCGCGTCATCGGCATCTGCGCCGTCCACGCCCGGTCCCACGTGGCCGGGTCGTCGACCGTGAACTCGTACAGGATGCTGTCCTCGCCGGTGCGCGTAAAGTGCTCCGTGACCCGCATTCGGTCGCTCGAACCGTTGAACGGGTTCTTGCCGTTGAAGTTGGTCGTCTCGACAACCAGGGTGTCACCTTCCCATCTGCCACGCGGCAGACCCAACCACCCGCGCGCCCCGTCGGGAGCCTGCGGCCGCCCGTCGAGCGGGATGATGCGCGCGTCGTGGATCATCTCGACCAGGATCATGACGTAGTCCCGGTTCTGGACGATCTGGTAGTTGGCGTTGTAGCCGGCGTTGAGCATCGGGGGCCCCGCGCCCCGCATGATGATGCAGCGGTCGTCGAGCTGGTTGTTCTCGGCCGCGTCCCAGCGTCCCCCCATCCGCTCCCGGGCGGCCGCCAGCTCGGCCGCCCGGCGCCGCCCGACAGCGTTCACCGGCGGCAGGCGCCCGTCGGACGGATCGACGATCAGCGACGTCCGCAGATCGCGCGCGAACGGCGACTGGCTGCGGTCGAGCCCGAACTGCGTGAAGTCGTAGTGGACGTCGGGAATGGTCCCCGGCGCCGTCTGTGCGCGCTCCCGCGTAGCCCGTCCCTCCACGATGGCGGCCAGCTCCTCGGGCGTGTAGAACGCGTTGTCGACGCCGTCCGGCCGCTCGAGCGGCGTGTAGGTCTGGTTGGTCCAGAAGCCCTGGAGGTCCGGCTGGCCGTCGGCCGTGCGCGGCACGTCGTAAGGGGCCGGTGTCTCCTGTCCGGCCGCCGGGACGGCGGTCAGCCAGGCGATCCCCAGCACCACGGCCGCCGTGCGGACTGATGCACCTTGTTGCTGCACGGGACATACCTCCTTCCCGGGCCGACAGGGCTCGCACCCGCCTTCCGGGACAGTCCGGTCCATTATCGATCAACGTACACGCCTACCGTCCACGGGAGTTGACCGACTTCGTCATCATAACGCGCGGCAGCAGCCGCATGGCCTAGCCGCGCGGCTGCGAGCCCGACAAGGGCAGCCGGCTCCGCCGTGCGCCGTCCCCCGGCAGGCGGCTCTCGAGCAGCTCGCGAATCGTGTAGATCGGCTTCCCCTGCGACTCGTGGAAGGTCCGTGCCTGCAGCTCGGCCAGCAGCCCCAGCGTCACGAGCTGGACGCCCAGGAACATCATCAGCATGCCCAGCACCAGCAGCGGCCGGCCGCCGATGGACTGGCCGCCGAACAGGCGGACGTACCCCAGGTAGCCGGTGATCGCGACGCCGCCGGCGCCCAGCAGCAGGCCCAGCGGCCCGAACATCTGGAGCGGCCGGGTCGAGTAGCTGAGCAGGAACTTGACCGTGACCAGGTCGAACACCACCCGGATCGTGCGCGACAGCCCGTACTTCGAGGAGCCGAACCGCCGCTCGCGGTGGTTCACCACCATCTCCGCGATCCGCACGCCCTGCTCGCTGGCGATGGCCGGAATGAACCGATGCAGCTCGCCGTACAGGCGCAGCGGCTTGACGACCTCGGCACGAAGCACCTTGAGGGAGCAGCCGTAGTCGTGCAGCTTCACGCCCGTGGTCGCCGAGATCAGCCAGTTGGCGAGGTACGACGGCACGCGCCGCGTCAGCCACGGGTCCTTCCGGTCGCGCCGCCAGCCGCAGACGATGTCGTTCCCCTCGTCCCCGTCGGCGAGCCTGGCGAGCAGCCGGGGAATGTCTCGCGGATCGTTCTGCAGATCGCCGTCCAGCGTCACGATGACGCGACCGCGGGCCTGGTCGAAGCCGGCCGCGAACGCGGCCGTCTGTCCGAAATTGCGCCGGAGACGGACGAGGCAGACGTGCGGGTCGCGGGCGTGCAGTTCGGCCAGGGCGGTGAAGGTGCCGTCGGCGCTGCCGTCATCGACCAGAATCAGCTCGTAGGAGCGGCCGTGAGCCTGGAGGGCCGCCGTCAACTCCCGGTGCAGCTGCTCCACGTTGGGCGCCTCGTTGTACAGCGGAACGACCACGGAGATCTCGGGCCGCGCGGCCGCAGGCTGGCTCATCACGCCGTGCTCGAATCGGCCGGCCGGCGACGGCTCCAGATCAGATAGGCGACCACGGCGGCCACCACGACCACCGCGACGACCAGCGACACGGCCCGGCCATTCTCCTCGAGCAGCGCGATGGCCTGATCGCCGTAGCGCACCGCCAGCCACCCTTCGCCGAAGTAGCGCAGCCCGCGCGCCAGGGCGACCGCCGAGACGAACTGCGCGACCGGCAGCCCGGCCACCCCGGCGAGCAGCACGAACACCTTGAACGGCGACGGCGGGGGCAGGATGGCCGGTATGGCGACCGCCAGCACGCCATAGCGTTGGTAGAGGGCCATCGCACGGTCCAGGCGCGGCCCGCCGAACCGGCGCCGGACCAGCGCCTCGCCGCCCCTGCGGCCCAGGAAGTACAGGACGAGACACCCTGTGACAGACCCGAGCGTGGCCAGCAGCGCGTAGTACGCCATCCGCTCCTTGTGCTGGATCACCAGCAGCACGACCAGCAGGTCGTTGATCTCCGGCAGGGACAGGAACGAGGAGTCCAGGAAGGCGACGAAGAACAGTCCCGGCCCGCCGATCGACAGTGCGAAGGTCTGAACCCAGGCGACGATTCGGGACATCTGGTGGGCGCATTATAGCGAAGCGGCGGGACGGACCCGCCGCGTCAGAACTCGATCTGGAACGTGAAGCGGGTCGTGAGGCCGCCGAGATCGATCTCCTCGGCCAGAAAGCCCTCATCGACGCCGACCCGCCCCACGGCCCGCTGATACTGCACCTCGACGCCGGCGGCGAACCTGGAGCCGAGGGGCACGCGCACGCCGCCGAGGACGACGCCGCCGATGTCGGCGCCGCTCGCGACGAACCGATCCCGAAAGACGGCGTAGTCGTAGAAGTCGATGAACTCCCCCACCTCGCCGTAACGCCAGAGGAACAGGCCGATCCCGCCGCCGATGTACGGCCGGACCGCGGTGTCGCCGAACGGGAACAGCCGCAGCGTGCCGGTGACGGGGACCATCTGCAGATGGAAGTCCTGAAGGATGTCGGTGCCGTCGTCGTTGACGAAGTCGGTGTACGTGCTCGGGGCGGTGCCGCGCAGGAATCCGACCCCGACCCCGGCTTCGAGGTGATCGCCGAGGGCGATCAGCCATTCGCCGCCGACCGTCACGTTGTCGAGCTCGGTCAGCTCGAACGAGAAGAGGTTGAGGTTCTCGAGCAGAACGTCGTCGTCGACTCGCGCATCGGCGCCGCGGACCCCGAAGTGTCCGATGTTGAGCGCCAGCGACTGCTGCGCGTGTGCCGCGTGCGACGACAACAGAACGGCGGCCAGCGCGGCCGCCGCGACGAGCAGGCTTCGTGTCGGCATGATGTCCTCCACCCAACGGGGCCTGCGGCCTGCCCGCGCCCTGCGCGACAGGCATGGCCGATCGGCATCCGTCAGGGGAAGCAGCAGGATCGATGCCAACTGGATCAGCGCCGGGAGCGCCGTGAAATCCCGGCCGGCGGGAGAAGGGAGTGTCCCAGGCGGATGTCAGACCGTCCGGTTTCGTGAACGGGCGGCCGCGAAGCCTCGCACGACGTCGAGCATCGGAGCGTGCAGGGGACCGTTGGACGCCAGCACGTTGCCGTCGAAGGGGGTGAAAGGCCGTCCGTCCAGGCCGGTCACCCGGCCACCGGCCTCCTCCACGATGAGCGCTCCGGCGGCCGTGTCCCAGGGGTGCAGCCGCTGCTCCCAGAACCCGTCCAGCCGGCCGGCCGCAACGTAGCAGAGGTCCAGGGCGGCGGAGCCGAGCCGCCGCACGGCGCGCGCCCGGCGCACGAACTCGGCGAACAACCCGACCACCTCGTCCGCGGTCTCGTGCACGTCGTACGGAAAACCGGTGCACAGCATCGCGTTTAGCAGATCGGTGGCCGGCGACACCGACAGCGGCGCCCCGTTGAGCCGCGCCCCGGCGCCCCGCTCACCGACGAACAGCTCCTCCCGGGACGGGTCGTAGACCGCCCCCGCCTCCACCTGCCCCGCCACCTCCAGCGCGAGGGACGCGCAGAAGATCGGCAGGCCGTGCGCGTAGTTCACCGTGCCGTCGATCGGGTCGAAGATCCAGCGGTACGCGGGGGCGGCGGCGCCGTCTGCCGGATTCGGCAGCTCCTCGGCCAGCACCGCGTGGGTCGGAAACCGCTCGGCCAACGCAGCGCGGCCCATCCTCTCGATCTCGACGTCCACCTCGGTCACGAGATCGATCGGCCCCTTCTTGCCGATCCGCACCTCCCGGCCCGCCCTGGCCAACTGGATTTCACCCGCGCGCACGACGATCTCGATCGCCGTCTGGAGCAGCTCCGGGGCGACCGGCATCACCCGAGCTTCTTCACCATCAGAACCTCGGTACCCCCCTCGGGCGCGCGGTGCAGGGTGAGGGCGTCCATGAAGCAGCGCATGAGGAAGATGCCGCGGCCGCTCGACTTGAGGATGTTCTCCGGCGCCAGGCAATCGGCCACCTCGGCGGGATCGAACCCCTCGCCCTGATCGAGCACGCGGACGCACAGCTCCGCCGGCGCGTCGCTGGGCTCCAGGCGGAACTCGACGACGACCCGCTTCGTCTCGTCCTCCGCGTTGCCGTGACGAATCGCGTTGACGACCGATTCGCGCACGGAGACGCCCACCCAGTGCGTCGCGTCGGCGTCGAGGTCGATCGCGTGGCCGATCTGGTCGCTGAGCAGCTGCACGAAATCGACCATGTCGAGACGACTCGGGAATTCCAGGCGGAGCGCGCCGCGGGAATCGGGCATGCTGGCGATTCGACCAGCGTACCATACCTGCGCGCGGTCCGAACGATCGGCGCGCCGCAGCCCCTGATGTATAGTTCGCGCGTGAACCGCACGGGTCGCAGGGCCGTCACCATCGACCCCGTGCGCTGCGTTCGCGGCCGCTTGCGCGTGCCCGGCGACAAGTCGATCTCCCACCGCTACGCGCTGTTGGCCGCGCTCGCCGAAGGCACGTCCACCATCGGCAACTACGCACCCGGCGCCGACTGCGGCGCGACGCTGCGCTGCCTCCGGGCGCTCGGCGTCGACATCCGCACCGGGACGCCGACCGCGGGCCGGGCGGCAACCGTGACGGTGCACGGCCGGGGGCCGGACGGCCTGCAGGCGCCCGCCACCGTCCTGGACGCCGGCAACTCGGGCACGACGCTGCGGCTGCTCGCCGGCGTGCTGGCCGCGCAGCCGTTCGAGAGCGTGATCACCGGCGACGCTTCGCTCCGGCGGCGACCGATGCGGCGCATCGTCGACCCCCTGGGCCGGATGGGAGCCCGCATCGGCACGGCGGACGGCCGGCCGCCGCTCACCATCCGGGGCACGTCGTTGCGCGGGGTCGCCTACGAGACGCCGGTGGCCAGCGCGCAGGTCAAGAGCGCCACGCTGCTGGCCGGACTGCACGCCGCCGGCACGACGCGGGTCACGGAACGCGTCCGGACCCGCGACCATACCGAACGCGCGTTGCCCGTCTTCGGCGCCCGGATCCGCCGGACGGACGAGGGCGTGGAAGTCGCCGGCGGCCAGCGCCTCGACCCGGCCGCGGTGCACGTGCCCGGTGATCCGTCGTCGGCGGCGTTCTGGGCGGCAGCCGCGGCGGCGCTGCCCGGATCGAGCATCGAGATCGTCGACGTCGGGCTCAATCCCACGCGCACCGCGTTTCTCGACGTGCTCGAGGCGGCGGGCGCGGACGTCGCGATCGAGCGCGCCGGCACGGACGCGGGTGAACCGTTCGGCACGGTGCGGGTGCGCCACCGCGCCCTGCGGCCGATGCGCATCGAAGCGGACCAGGTACCCGGGTTGATTGACGAGCTGCCCGCGCTGGCGGCACTGGCGTCGCACGGCGCCACGCTGCACGTGAGCGGCGCCGCCGAGCTGCGCGCCAAGGAGAGCGACCGCATCGCGGTGCTCGCGGCGGGCCTGCGCGCGCTGGGCGGCGCCGTGGACGAGCGACCGGACGGGTTCAGCGTGCGCCCGGCCCGGCTGACCGGCGGGACGGTCGACGCCTGCGGCGATCACCGCATGGCGATGGCGTTCGCGATCGCCGCGCTGGGCGCCAGCGGCCCCACGACGATTACGGGCCACGAGGTGGTGGAGGTGTCGTACCCGGAGTTCTTCGCCACGCTCGAGTCGATTCGCGCAGAGCGTCGGCACGCGTGAGAACGGACAAGATCTATCTGGTCGGCTTCATGGGCGCGGGCAAGTCCACCGTCGCCCGTGCGCTCGGGGCCCGTCTGGGGTGGCGCAGCGAGGACATCGACGAGCTGATTGCGTCGCGCGAGCGCCGGTCGATCGCCGAGATCTTCGCGCGCCGCGGCGAGCCGTACTTCCGGGCGCTCGAACGCACGGTCCTGCGCGACCTGCTCGCCGAGCGCCACACGATCGTGGCCACCGGCGGCGGCACGTTCGCGGAAGCCGACAACCGGAACGTCATCAACCGGGACGGCGCCTCGATCTGGCTCGACGTGCCGTTCGAGCAGGTGATCGAGCGGCTCCCGCCCGACGGAAGCCGGCCGTTGGCGACCGACCGCACGACCCTGCGGGCCCTGTTCGACACCCGCCAGGCTGCGTACTCCTTCGCCCACCTGCGGCTCGACGCCGGCCGCGCGCCCGTGGGCGAACTCGCCGAACGCATCCTCGACTGGCTGGGGTACTAGGCTAGGAGGCCGCCTTCCGCCGTGCCGCACGCTCGTCGCGCCGCCTCAGCTCGGCGCCGTAGGCGTCGGCGGCCGCGCGCGACCCGAGAATCCAGCCGATGACGATGCCGACGAGGAGCACGGAGGGTATGAAGATGAAGTGCCCCGCCGTCATGCCGTCGAGCATCTACGTTCCCTGCTCGCCGCCGCCCGCACGCCCGGACAGATCGGTCAGCTCCCGTTCAACGGCCGACAGGCGCCGCCAGATGGACCAGAGATAGCCGAAGACCACCAGCCAGACGATCGCATAGGCGGTGATGAGCAGGGGCGCCGCCGGCAGCTGATCCTCGGGCGGCACCTGATCGATCGGGACGAATTCCTCCTGCGGCGGCTGCGGCTGGCCGCTCTCCGAGGCGAATCCCGCGTTGCCGGCCGGGGCCAGCAGCACGGCCGCGAGGGTGATGGCAATCGCTGTCCGTTGCACGTCCGTCACGCCGGTCATCCCTCCTCGAGCGCGAGATAGAGCCGCTCGACCTCCGCCCGTTGCTCCTCGAGGCGGGTCCGCGCCGCCAGGAGCGCGGCGAACAGCACGAGAAACGCCACGGCGCACCAGACGAACGGACCGAACATCCCGGGCGCCGACGTGGCGAGCTGCGGCACCACGCTGGTCGTGGGGTGGATGGTGCGCCAGACGTTGACCGAGATGTAGACGAACGGCACGTTCGCCAGTCCGAAGAGCGCGAGCCCGGCCGCGAGCTTGTCCGATCCGGGACCACCGTACCGCCGCAGCAGCAGATACGCGCAGAAGATCAGCTCCAGGATCAGCGCCATCGTCAGCCGCGCATCCCACTGCCACCAGACCCCCCAGGCCTTGCGCGCCCAGAGCGGCCCGGTCGCCAGGCCGATGATGCCGAACACGACGGCGAGCTCGGCCGCCGCGACGGCGAGCCGATCGGCCGCCGGCTTCTGCCGGAAGAGATGGATGGCGCTCGCCACGCCGCAGATGGCGACCGCCAGGAACATCACGATCCAGCCGGGCACGTGGAAGTAGAAGATCTTCTGAATCAGGCCCATCGTCGATTCGTACGGCGCCCGGGCGATCCAGAGCGGGGCCGCGGCGAACAGCACGAGCCCCGCCAGCGACAGTCCCGCAAACATGCGGTGGCCTGGCATCATGCGTCTCATTCTGTCATGACCGGCTCGAATGTCCATAACGCCAGCGTGGTGAAGATCGCGTCGAAGAAGAGCAGCAGCGCGGCCCAGAACCGGGCCAGGTCGAGGTTCGGCTCGGCCTGCATCACCGCCGTCGTGCCCATGACGCCGGCGATCAGCGCCGGCAGCGTGACCGGGTACAGCAGGATCGGCAGCAGGACGCCCCGGCTCCGCGTACGCACCAGCATCGCCGCGAACAGCGTGCCCACCGCCGCGAAGCCCAGGTTGCCGAGCAGCAACAGGGCGGCGACCCACCAGCCGTTGGCGATGATCGGAGCCTGGAACAGCACGGCGACCAGGACGGCGACCACGAGCTCGACGGCGGTCATCAGCAGCAGCACGCCCAGGAGCTTCCCCGCGAAGATGGCCGACCGCTCCACCGGCGCCAGCAGCAGCCCGCGCAGCGCGTCGTGGTGCCGCTCGCGGTCGAACGTGGGTCCGAGTGCGAGCGTCCCGGAGAACGCGACGACAATCCACAGGATGCCCGGCGCCGCCCCCTCCACGGGCTGCCCCGCGCGCACGAAGGCGAACGAGAAGACGAGCACGCACGAGACGGCGAAGAACAACGTCGTCGACACCATCTCCCAACTCCGCGACTCGACCGTCAGGTCCTTGCGCATCACGAGCCAGGCCACCCGCAGAAAGTCTCTCGTCACGCGCTCAGCCCGTCCGCGGCGCGTGGGCAGTGGCCAGCGCCGCGCGATAGACGTCCCGGAGCGGGCCGCTCCCGACCGGCAGCTCGGTCAGGCGGCCCGCACGGAGCAGAAGCATCCGATCGAGCAGGCCCTCGACCGCCTCCAGATCGTGCGTGGCAAGCAGCACGATCCGCCGGCCGCGTCCGAGTGCGCGCAGCCGCTCGGCCAGGGCGCGGCCCGCCGTCTCGTCGAGACCGGTAAACGGCTCGTCGAGCAGCACCAGCCGCGGGTCGTGCAGCAGCGTCCGCTCCAGCGCAAGCCGCTGCCGCATGCCCCGCGAGAACCCCTGGACCAGATCGTCCGCGCGGCCCGCCAGGCCCGCCCGCTCGAGCGCGGCGGCGGCGCGCGACGTGCGGTCGGGCAGACCGTGCAGCCCCCCGAAGAACTCGAGGTTCTCGCGGGCGGTCAGCTCGCCGTACAGCTGCAGCTCGTGCGACAGGAACCCCAACCTGGCGCGGAGCGCCTGACCGGCGGCGGCGGCCGACTCGTCGCCGTACAGCACCTTTCCGCCCGACGGCTGAATCAGCGTGGCGAGCAGGCCGAGCAGGGTCGACTTGCCGGCGCCGTTCGGGCCGAGCAGACCGACCAGCTCCCCGGCGTGCAGCGTGACGGACACCCCCGCGAGTGCACGGCGGCGGCCGTAGTGGCGGGATACATTCGAGACCGTCAGCCGGTCGAAATCGAACGCGGGCGCGCCAGCAGCCGACATCAGCGGGTGCCCGGCGCAGCGCCGGGCGCGCTCGGAACCGGGTCGGGCGGAACGTGCGCAACCTCCTCGTGGAGCGCGCGGTACACCCTCTCGAGCGCCTCGAAGAGGTCGCCGCGACGCGTGGCGTAGCGCGTGGAGCCGATCTTGCCGGTGCGATGCTGACGCTCGATCTTGACGAGATCGACGAACAGCCGCTCGCGCCTGGCCTGCAGCTGCTCGCGCGTTTCCGTCGGCGCACCGGCTCCGGCGGAGCCGACCGCCCCCCAGCAACCGAATCCGAGGATCGCCAGCGCGACAACGAGCGTGACCGTGCTCGGCAACGTACTGCGGTGCGGCAGCCCGGTCAGCTCGATGGAGAACGGTGTGCCGGCGGCGATGCGCGGCCCGGCGCCGAGCAGATGGCTCGTGCCCGCCCGCATCTCCGACGGGACCTCCGCCCGCCGCGGCACCTGGGACGATACGAAGTCTACGTCGCCCGATTTCTCCACCGACAGCAGGACCGAGTCCCAGTCGACGGGAAACGCCTGCGACAGCGGGAGGCTGGCACCCGCATACGGCAGGATGTAGGCGATGCGCAGCGGCGTGCTCCCCGGATCGAACGGACCGGGCAGCTCCACCCGCGGGCCGTCGGCCACCGTGCGCGGCGACGAGCCGGGGAGCACCGTGACACCCTGCGCGCCGCTCGGCAAGTCGACCACGATCGGCACCGGGGGCTCGACCGGCACCTGCGCCGGGTTGAGGAGATCGAAGACGTAGTACACCTCGATGCTCTCCTCGACGAGCTCCACCTGAATGAACGACTCGCCGCCGAAGGTCACGAGGCCGGGCGGCGCCGGCTCGACCACCACGTCCGGGTCGGCCCCGACGAGCATCAGCCGCACCCCTCCGCGGCCAGGAACGGCGAACGGCCGCGACTCGATCCGCACGCCGTCGAGCTCCGTCGCCGCACGCACCTGCTGGCCCGGATTCAGCGTGAGGAACACGGCGCGCCCCTCGGGGTCGGTGGTCGCCGTCTCGACGATGTCGCCCTGGCGGAGCTCCACCGCGTGGTCCGGCACGTTGTTGGCCAGCTGCCCCCGGATCACCCGCACGGAGATGGTGCCGTCGGGCAACCCGCCGTCGGGCAGCGGGATGCCCGACATCTGGCGGGGGTCGGGCTGCGCCGCCGCCAGGCCCACCAGCCAGAGCAGGACCGCCGCGACCGCGGCGCCGATCCTGCTCGTCACGCCGGCCGCTCCAGCTCGGCCCCGCACGCCTTGCAGAACCTCGCGTCGTGGTCGTTCGTGGTCGCGCAGTGCGGGCACGGAGCGCCCGCCGCGGCGTCGTCCCCGCCCCCCGGCGCCGCGTGCGGGCCGCCGAGACGCCGCGCCAGCTCCCGCTCGATTACCTCACGGTAGCCGGGCAGGATCACGTCGAGCTGCCGCATCAGCGTGATGGCGCGCGCCCGGAGACGCCCGCTCATCTCCTGGAAGTCCGCGGCCGACACCTTGCTCATGGCGTTGTCGAACTCGAGCTCCTTGATGGCCCGCAGCACGAGCGTCTTCTCCCGCTCCAGAGCTGCCCGCGCCCGACCGCCGACGATTTCCGTGCGGTCCGCGAACCCGGACGCGGCCAGCGGCCACAACATGCGGTAGAGCATGAAGCCGACCCACGCCGCCGAGCCGATGGCCGCCACCAGCAGCACCAGCACGACCGGGTCGTTCGGCCGGATCACGAGCACGCCGACCGTCGACGCGAGCAGGCCGGCCAACACGAACAGATGCCAGGGACGAAAGGTGCGGGCGTCAGTCGAGGTTTCGGAGCTCATCGTCCAGGCGGGCCTCGAGCTGCTCATCCACAGATCCGGCAGCGGGCGCCGCGCGGGTCCGGGCGTTGCGTCTGGACCACCGCACCGCCACTACGCCGACCCCCGCGAGGAAGGTACCGCCGATGACGAGGGGAAAGAGCCAGACCAGCTGGTTGAACGCGCCGATTGGCGACCCGAGCGGCTCCTGACTGCCGTAGGTGTCGATGAAGTACTGATACACGCCGCCCCGATCCTTGCCGGCGGCCACCTGCGCGTTCAGCTGACGGCGCATCACGTCGGACGTGGGACAGGTGCAGACCGACAGCTGGAGGTGGGAGCAGCTCCCGCAGACGCAGACCAGCTCGGCCTGCAACTCGGCCTCCAGCGTCCGCTGCACGGGCGTCAGCTCGGCGCCGCCCGCCACGGCAACCTGCGCCCGGGCAGGCCTCGCTGCCCCCCCCAGCAGCAACGAGAGCAGCAACAGGGACGTCGTGGCCGCACCGGCGGGCACCCGCGCGGTCACGAACGCGAAGCTGCTCTCCGGCAGCAGCGCGAGCCCCATCCCGAGCGCCATGATGGCGAAGCCGAACCAGATCCAGTTGACCAGCGGATTGACGGTGACCTGAAACGCCGCCGACTGGTCCCCGACGTCGTACGTGGCGAGGGTGACGTACAGGTCCTCGGAGATCGAGCGGCGCATCGCGACCTCGGTGGTCGGCTCGGTCTCGTGCTTGCGATAGAACCAGCGGGCGGGATAGAGCTCGCCGGCGGGCTCACCGTCCTTCAGGACGCTCAGATGCGCCGTGACCATCTGCTTCTGGCCGTCGTCCGACTCGCTCAACCGGTTGTGGCGCACCTCGAAGCGTCCCAACTCGACCGACTCGCCCGGGCTCAGCAGCACCTGCCGCTCCAGCTTGTAGCCCGCGCCGGCGAACCCGAGACACATGAGCACGATGCCGACGTGCACGATGTAGCCGCCGTAGCGCCGGCGCGACCGCATCACCAGGCCCACCATCGCCGTCAGCAGGTCGGTCCCGGTCGCCCCGCGCCGCACCTGGGCCCCGCGCACGAACTCCTGGCCGATGGTGCCCAGCACGAACGCGCAGAGCGCGAAGCAGAGGCCGGACGCCCACACGCGAAACCCGATGGCGTACAGCCCCGCCCCGGTCGCCAGGGCGAGACCCAGCGGCCAGGCGAACTGGTACGCGAGGTTGGCCGGACTCGACTTGCGCCAGGCCAGCAGCGGTCCGACGCCGGTGAGGAACAGCAGCACCAGGCCGATGGGCACCATCCACGTGTTGAAGAACGGCGGGCCCACGGTGATGCGCTGTCCCGTCACGGCCTCGCTGAGCGTCGGAAACAGCGTGGCGAAGAGGATGAAGAAGGCCGAGAACAGCAGAATCCAGTTGTTTAGCAGGAACGCGGCCTCGCGCGAGATCCACGACTCGAGATCGTTGCGGGCCCTGAGCAGGGGCAGCCGGTAGATGACCCAGCCGAAGCTGAACGTCACGATGATGCCCATGAAGATCGTGAACAGCACCGTGAGCTGCGGGTCCTCGCCGAAGGCGTGCACCGACTGCACGATGCCGCTGCGCGTCAGGAACGTGCCGACGATGGTCAGCAGGAACGTGAGGATGACGAGCGTCACGTTCCAAACGCGCAGCATGCTGCGGCGCTCCTGCACCATCACCGAGTGGAGAAACGCCGTCGCGGTGAACCAGGGCAGCGCACCCGCGTTCTCGACCGGGTCCCAGCCCCAGAACCCGCCCCAGCCGAGCTCCTCGTAGGCCCAGATCATGCCCAGCGTGAGCCCGAGCGAGAGGAACAGCCAGGAGAACATCGTCCAGCGGCGCACGGCGCGCAGCCACGAGTCGTCCAGGTAGCCGGTGATCAACGCCGCCATGCCGAAGGCGAACGGAATGGTCATCCCCACGAACCCGGTGTAGAGCGACGGCGGGTGGATGGCCATGTACGGGTTCTGGAGCAACGGGTTGAGCCCGCGGCCGTCGCCCGGCGCCTCCGTGAGATAGGTCGCGAACGGGTCCTTGTGGACGATCATCACGAACAGGAAGAACAGCTGCACGGAGGCGATGACCGCGACGACGTAGGGAATCAGCTCGCGCTGGCGCTCGCGGTGGGAGTTGACCGCGATGGCGCCGAACACCGACAGCAGGAACACCCAGAACATGATCGAGCCGTCGAGCCCGCCCCAGTACGAGGTCAGCTTGTAGAACAGCGGCTGAACCGAGTCCGAGTAGCGATCGACGTAGCGGATGCTGTAGTTCTGCGTGACGAAGGCGTGGATGATGATGGACGAGGCCAGCGTCATCAGCGCGGTCACGAGATAGAACGCGCTCACGCCGCTCTGGATGACGCGAGGCGACCGCCGCCGCGCCCCGGCCACCGACGCGGCGATGGCGTACGTGCAGACGAGGAACGCGGCGAGCAACGTGTAGGAACCGAGTGTGGCCATGGTGGAGACCCCCAGGGCGGGTCAAGCCCGCGTCCGCTCACATCCGCCGGTGAGCTGGCGGCGTCAGCACCGTGCCGCCGTCAGTAGGCGCCGGGCGTTCCGCCCGCCGCAACCTCGCCGCCGGCCGCCTTGCCGAGCGTGGGCTTCGCCTCGTACTTCGACGGGCACTTCGCCATGATGCCGTCCGGCTCTACGAAGAAGATATCGCCGTCGAGACGGCCCGTCACAACGACCTCGGCGTCGTTCTGGAAGGTGTCCGGCACGATGCCGGTATATTCCGCCCGGACGACGTGCCCGTTGTTCTGGATGTCGAACCGGTAATCCATGCTCTTGGGCCGCACGCGGATGTCCTTGGCGTAGCCGTGCACCTGCAGCCGCTTGCCGTGCCAGGCTCCCGGATCGACCATCACCTCGTCGACGTGCTGGTAGTAGGCGGTGCCGTCGGCCATCGTGGTCCACATGAGCCCTGCAAAGGCAGCCGCGAGGACAGTCGTCGTGAGACCGATTTTCAACGTCTTGCTTGGCATGGTGCAGTAGCCCTCCGCGTACGACACCCTAAGAATATCGCCCCGGCCGGGGGCCAGTCAACGCGCAGGCTCCTCCGCGCCGGCCAGCCGCGCCAGCAACTGGTCGACGACGGCCAGCGGCAGGCCGACCACGTTGGAGTAGGAGCCGTCGACCCGCGTCACGAAGCGGGACGCGATGCCCTGCACGCCGTAGGCGCCCGCCTTGTCGGACGGCTCCCCGGTCGCGACGTACCAGGCGATGAGCGCCTCGTCGAGATCGGCTAGGTGCACGGCGGTCGTCTCGACCGCACTCACGCAGGCGCCGCCGCGCCTGGCCGCGACACCGGTCAACACGTCGTGGGCCCGTCCGGACAGGCGCCGCAGCATCCCGGCCGCGTCGCCCGGGCCCCGCGGCTTCCCCAGCACCGTCGAATCGACGACGACCGTCGTGTCGGCGGCGAGCACGACGCGCTCCGGGAAGCGCGGTGCGACCGCCGCCGCCTTCTCCGCCGCCAGCCGCGCGACGTAGTCGCGGGGCGTCTCGCCCGCCTGCCGCCGCTCGTCGATGTCGGGCGGCACGACCTCGAACCGGTAGCCTGCGCGCGCGAGCAGCTCGGCGCGGCGCGGCGATCCCGAGGCCAGAATGAGCGGGTCGTGGCGGTGATACACTGGCATCATCATATGCTCGCTGCCCGCGACGTCGCGCCGCAGGCGGTCGCCGCGTTGCTGCGCAGCCAGCCGTTGACGGCCGCCAAGGTCCGCTTCGCGTGGGGCGCCGCCGTCGGTGCCGCGATGTCGAGGGCGACCACGGTCGACCTCGCAGCCGACGGTACGTTGCGCGTCGCCGCGGCGGGCAGCCACTGGCGCCGCGAGACGGCGCGGTCTGCCGCCGTCGTCACGCGGCGTCTCGCCGAGTTGCTGGGACCGGACGTGATCAAGCGGATTGTCGTGAAGGAGAGTTGACGATGCGTGAAGCAGTCATCGCCGGTGCCGTGCGGCTGCCGACCGGCAAGTTCCTCGGCGCGCTCAAGAGCCTGCCGGCGACCGAGCTCGGAGCGCGAGTCGTGCGCGAGGCGGTCTCGCGGGCCGCGATCGATCCGGCCGAGGTGGACGAGTGCATCATGGGCAACGTGGTGTCGGCCGGCCTCGGACAGGCGCCGGCGCGCCAGGCGGCGCTCGGCGGCGGCCTGGCGGATCACGTGGGGGCGCTCACCATCAACAAGGTCTGCGGCTCGGGTCTCAAGGCGGTCATGCTGGCCGCCCAGGGCGTTGCGACGGGCGACGCCGACGTCGTCGTCGCCGGCGGCATGGAGTCGATGAGCAACTGCCCGTACCTCATCCCCAAGGCCCGCGAGGGGATGCGGATGGGTGACGCTGCCGTGCACGACGCGATGATGCACGACGGGCTGTGGTGCTCGCTCGAGAACTGGTCGATGGGGCTGGCGGGCGAGGCGGTCGCCGAACGCTACGGGGTGAGCCGCGACGACCAGGACGCGTTCGCGGTTGCGAGCCACCACAGGGCCGCCACCGCCATTCGCGAGTGCTGGTTCCGGGACGAGATCCTCCCCGTGGAGATCCCGCAACGCAAGGGCGATCCGATCCGTCTGCAGTACGACGAGGCGGTGCGCCCCGATACGTCGGTGGAGGCGCTGGGCCGACTCAGGCCGGCCTTCAAGAAGGACGGTTCCGTCACCGCCGGCAACGCCCCGGGCGTCAACGACGGGGCGGCGGCCGTCGTCGTGATGGCGACCGCGAAGGCGGCGGCGCTCGGCGTCACGCCGATGGCGCGCATCGTGGGCCAGGCCGTGAGCGGCCTGGCCCCCCGCTGGCTGCTCATGACGCCGGTGCAGGCGGTCACGAAGCTCCTCCAGAAGGTCGGATGGAAGCTGGAGGACGTCGATCTGATCGAGCTCAACGAGGCGTTCTCGGCCCAGGCGCTGGCCGTCATACGCGAGCTCGGCGCCGATCCGGCGCGCGTCAACGTCAACGGCGGGGCGGTCGCACTCGGCCATCCGATAGGCGCGAGCGGCGCGCGCATCCTGACGACGCTGCTCTACGCGCTCCGGAATCGAGGCCTGCGGCGCGGCGTCGCCACGCTGTGCCTGGGCGGCGGCAACGGCGTCGCGCTGGCGGTGGAGCGGCTGGATTAGGAGTCGGCGCCGCCTTACGGCGCAGACTCCTGGTCCTCCACCTTCCAGAACGCGATGCCGCTGGCCTGCTTGCCGATGTCGACGGCTCCGCGGCGCTCGGCGGCGGCGATGTCGTACACCTCGACGGTACCCGGCTCGCCGCCCACGCCCTCCAGCGTGACGAACGCGTAGGCGCCGTCGGGCGTCGTCACGACGCCGTGGGGAATCGCCCGGGTCGTGGCGACCCGGGCGCGCTCCCTCCCGCTCTCGAGGTCCCAGAACCCGAGCGCGCCGCCCTGCCTGTAGGTGACGACGAGCGTCGACTCGTCCGGGGTCACGGCCGCGTTGTAAGGGCCCGGTCCGGTGTCGAACGTGCGGACGACCCGCCAGCTCCCGAGATCGACCTCGAACACCCGCGCGACGTTGTTTCCGGTCACGTACACGCGCCCCGCGCGAGTCGGGCGCGTGACCCACGACGGCTGCACCCCCGCGCCCAGCGGCAGGCGCCGTGAAACCTCGAAGCCCAGCGCGTCGGCTTCCACCAGCTCGAACCCCATGACATTGACCGCATAGAAACGGGTCTCGTCGCGGTCGAGCCGCCCGCCGTGCGGGCGGATGCCACTCGGGATGCGTGCGACCTCGGTCATCGTCTCCGTCTCGACGACCGAGATGCTGCCGGGCTCGAGACGGCCGTGCAGGTCGAAGTTGGCCACGTACAGCAGGCGGGTCGAGGCCGCGACGTCGAGCGTGGCCGGATACATCCCCACGGTCACGTCGCCCAGCCACCGGTCGCTCCCCGTCTCGTACTTGTGCACGCTGCCGAACGGAAGCCCGTGCGCGATCGACACGTACCAGTGGCGCCCGTCCGGGGCGATCCCGATGCCGTGCGGTCCCTCCGTCTCCGCCGGGTAGCTCCCGACGCTCAGCGTCTTGACCACCTCCAGCCCCTCGGGGCCGTAACGCACGACAGCCACCTCGTCCTCGGATTCCGCGCAGGCGTAGACATAGTAGCTGCGGCGCGGCGGCTCGGGGCCGGCCCGGGCGGACACCGCCGGCACCGCCAGCAGTACGGCGAGCGACGCCGCCACGGCCGGCCGCGACGGCAGGACTCTCATGGCCTACTGCGGCTCTCCGACGATCGGACCGGGGCGCGTGCGCGGCAGGAGGCGGACCGCCCACAGGCCCGTGTTCCAGTCGGAGAAGAACACGTGGCCCTTGAACGGCTGCGGGCCCCAAACGAACGGTGCATTGGCAATGAACCCGTCCGGGTCGAACGGCAGGAAGCGGGCTATCTCGCGGCCCTGCCGGTACAGATCGCCCAGCAGCTCGCCGGATACGTCGACGACGCGCAGCCCGCCGTTGTAGTAGCCGACGTACAGCGTGTCGTCCTGCACCCACAGATTGTGCGAGCCGGCCTCGGGCACCTGGTATCTGGCGACCTCGCGCGGGCGCTCCCAGTCGGTCCAGTCGATGACGTGGACCCAGCCCGCCGCGAGGGTCGGGACCGCATCCTGCCGGCTGTGCAGGCGCCCCTGGGGCGCGAAGGACTCGTCGCCGGCGAACACGTAGAGCTTCCCCGTCGAGGCGCTCCGGTA
The DNA here is from genome assembly GCA_965222265.1 of Vicinamibacterales bacterium. GTDB lineage: Bacteria > Acidobacteriota > Vicinamibacteria > Vicinamibacterales > UBA8438 > JAAXGX01. The sequence continues at coordinate 1,151,936 of CBDCTP010000001.1, read as the reverse complement.
CGGAAACGCGGCATGATTCCAGCCGCTGGGATACGCGTACCGCCCCAGCTCCACCGGACGCGCGGGCGTGCCGCCCCGGCCGCCCCCGCCGATGTCGACCGCCACCACGCCGTCGGTCCAGTTCGACGAGAAGGCGACGCCGTCGCTCACCCACACGTCATGGACGCTGTGGGCGGGCGTATCGAGCTCGAACCGCCCCACCCGCCGCGGGTTGGCGGGATCCTCGATGTTGATGACGTCGTAGCGGCGACCGGCGCTCAACGCGAAGACGTGATCCTCGGCGATGAAGAGGTTGTGGACGCCGCCCGTCAGCATGTCCGTGTACTCGGAGAGCACCGGCACGCCCTCGCGCGGGTTCCCGACACCGAGAATGACGATGCCGTTCCGCCGGTCGGACGCCCCTTCGCGGCTGATGACCGCGATGTCGCCGCCCTCCGACACCTTGACGTCGTTGACGGTGCGAGCATCGACCTGGACCTCTCTCACCTTCCGGATGTCGGACGGATCGGTGACGTCCCAGATGTAGGTCGACCCGTCCGAGCCCCACGTCCCGGTCAGGGCGTAGTCGCGCCCGTCGGCGGCTTCCCAGATCCACAGGTCCGACGTGTGACGGTCGAGCACCCGCCCGCGTCCGACCACCTCGACCTCCCGGCCGACGTCCCGGCGGCGCACCTCCACGGTCCGGCGGGCGGAGTGCGCGCCGGTGGTCGCGACCACGCTATACGTGCCGGAACGCTCCGCCACGAACCGGCCCCCGCTCGTCACCAGCGCGGCCGCGCCCGGGGCGATGATGGTCGGGGCCGTCTCCCCCGCGACGGCGTACTGCACGGGCACGCCGCGCACGGCCAGGCCGCGCGCATCCCTGGCGACGGCGGTGAAGACGACGACGTCGCCCGTGCGAACCGACTCCGCGCTGGCCTGCAGCGTCAGCGACGTGACCGGGCTCGCCTCCACCTCGATGGCCAGCGTGTCGGCGGCGTCCTCGGCGCGGACCGACAGCTCCACCGTGCCCGGGCGCGACAGGGAGAGGAAGCCGTGGCGATCGATGCTCGCAACCGCGGGATCGGCGCTTGCATACTCGACGGCCACGTCGTGGCGCACGACGCCGCTCGTATCGACCACCTCGACGGCCAGCTGCGGATGGGTGCCGACGTAGAACTTCGGTGGCACCGCGGCGAATCGGAGGCGCTCGACGGGAGGATGCGGCACGGTCACGGTCACCTCGGCCCGCGCGATCGAGTCCGGCCGCCGACCGGCGGCGCCGGGGTTCGCCGGAACCAGCGCGACCAGGGTGAACTCGCCGGGACGGTGGGCCTCGACGTCGCCGCGCCGCGTTACGGAAACGCTGCGCCGCGCGCGCGAGTAGAAGACGACCGTGGCATCGTCCACGACCGTGCCGTCGACGCGCCGGACGGTCGCGGCGAGCCGCCCCGTGCTACCGACAGCGAGGGTCAGCGCGGCGGGCTCGACCTCGATGACCAAGCCCCCCGCCGGCGGCTCCTCCCGGTCCTGGGCGACCAGCGGGACGCACACCGCCACGAGCACGAGCCACACGAAACGGTTCGTCTGCATCCGAGCCTCCTCAGTCTAGCCCCGATCGCGTCCATCCGCAGCGGCGAGGGTGGCAGGAACTGCCACCGGCCGGTCCAGGGGCGAAAGTCACACGTCCTGTAAATGACTGATGCATTTGAGCATATCTGGATTACAGCCTGGATTTTCGCTTGACAGCAACCTGGTACGTCTCTAGAATGTCGATCTTGACGTGATGCAGAATCGTGCAGGTTCGCAAGCCGCGCAGTCGCGGCAGCGGCCCCGCCAGCCGCCCCATCGACCAACGGAGTCGTCCATGCCCATGGCGCGCGTACACCCGGACCGTAGCAAGGCCGTCGACATCGCCGTCGGCCAGATCGAGAAGCAGTTCGGCAAGGGGTCGATCATGCGGCTCGGACAGGAGGGCGGCGTCACGCCCGTGGCAACCATTTCCACGGGCGCGATCAGCGTCGACCACGCGCTCGGCATCGGCGGGGTGCCGCGCGGCAGGGTGGTGGAGATTTACGGGCCGGAAGCCTCCGGCAAGACCACGCTCGCGCTGCAGGTGATCGCCCGCTCCCAGCAGGACGCCGGCAATGCGGCGTTCGTCGACGCGGAACATGCGCTCGACCCGACCTACGCACGGAACCTCGGGGTCGACCTGGAGAACCTCCTCGTCTCCCAACCGGATCACGGCGAGCAGGCACTCGAGATCGTCGAGGTGCTGGTCCGCTCCGGCGGAATAGACGTGGTGGTCGTCGACTCGGTCGCCGCGCTGGTGCCGCGCGCCGAGATCGACGGCGAGATGGGCGACGCGCAGGTCGGCCTGCAGGCCCGGCTCATGTCCCAGGCGCTCAGGAAGCTCACCGGCGTCGTCGCCAAGTCCAAGACGTGCCTCATCTTCATCAACCAGCTCCGCGAGAAGATCGGCGTCATGTTCGGCAATCCGGAAACGACGACCGGCGGGCGCGCGCTGAAGTTCTACTCGTCGGTCCGGATAGACATTCGCCGCATCGGGGCAATCAAGGACGCCGACCGCGTCATCGGCGGACGCACGCGGGTGAAGATCGTCAAGAACAAGCTGGCGCCGCCCTTCCGCGAGGCCGAGTTCGACTTGATGTACGGCGAGGGAATCTCCCGTGAGGGAGACCTGCTCGACCTGGCCGTCGACCGCCGCATCGTCGAGAAGAGCGGGACGTGGTTCTCCTACGGCGACGAGCGTCTCGGACAGGGCCGCGAGAACGTCAAGCGTCTCCTCAAGGACAAACCCGAGCTCTTCGCGGCAATCGAGCATCGGGTACGCACCGAACTCGGCCTGGTTCGGGAACCTGAGACCGCTCCGGCCTGAGCGCCGTCCCACGACGGGGCAAGCCGGCGCGCCCAGGAGCCCGTGGTGAAACCCCGCGTTGCACCGAGAGCGGCGAGGCGCCCGGCTGACAAGGCGCGACGAGGGAGCATATTGGGCATATTCGACGGAGGAGCAACGCTATCAGGCGGGATGCATCGCCGCTCGAATGCAGCGGGGCCTTTTGCCACGGGCTCCTAAGGCTGCGTGGGGGGGGCGGGGCCCGCGGCCTCGCCCGTATCCGCAGCGGCGGCCGGCGGGCGGTCCGTGACGATGAAGAGCTTCTCGCCGGGCTGCATCAAGCCGAGCTCCCCGCGCGCCAACTCCTCGATCGCCCAGGCCTCCTCACGCAACTGCCGCGCGTTCTCCCGTAACGCGTCGTTCCGGGCCCGCACGGCGGCGATCGATTGCGAGAGCTCCTCCGCCTCGTCGGCGGCGCGAATCATCGACAGGTAGCCCCTGTCGCCCAGGATCGCGTTCCCGACCAGGAGCACCGTCACCAGCAGCACGAGGAACCGCGCCGCGCGTCGTGTCGGGCGCGGCATCGGCACCCCCTCGGAGCCTGCGGGTCGAGTCGGAGGATTCATCGATGTTACGGATAGATTATCGCACTATATGCAGGGCTGGTACAGGACCGAATGCAGCGGGTCGTTGACCACGGGCGGCCAGGAGCTGCGCCGTCTAGTGCTCGAGCATGTTCCGGAACGCCGGCTGGTCTCGCGGGCGGACCGCTGCCCGGTCCCGCCCTCTCGGCAAGCCGTTACGAGCCCCGCCGCCGAAATCACGGAACGGGATACTCCATCGTGAAGGGGTCGGGCAGCGGGATGCGGGTGACGGGGACGCCGGCGAGGGCCTCGAGCATGAAACCCGGGTTGTCCGGATCGCCGGCCGCTATCGCGTCGAGGTTGCCGACGACGAGCGTGGTCAGCCGGTCGGGATGCAGGTACCGCTCGGCCACCCGCAGCACGTCGGCCGCGGTCACGGCGCTGATCCGTTCCCGATAATGGGTGAGGTACTCGGGGTCGCGACCCGTGTACTCGTCCCGGGCGAAGAGGCGGGCCGTCGCCGCGGCGCTCGAGAAGTTGCGCGTGAAGGTCTCGACGAACGAGGCAATCGAGTTCTGCAGCTCGTCGTCGGACACCGGCTCGGAACGAATTCTCTCGACCTCCTCCAGCACGATGGCGGCCGCTCGCGCCACGGTCTCGCTGCGCGACTGGAAGGCGACACGGAAGAGGCCGTCGTAGTAGGTCCCCATGCCGAAGCTCGACGCGGCGCTGTAGGCCAGCCCCTCGTCCGACCGGATGCGGGTCAGCAGCCGCGAGCTGAATCCCCCGCCGCCCAGGATGTCGTTCATGACGATCAGCGGGTAGCGATCCGGGCTGTCGCGGGTGGTGCCCAGATGCCCGATCGACACCCGGCCCTGGTTGACGTCCGGCTTGTCGACGCCGTAGAGCCCCTGGCGCGGAGCGCCCGCCGGCGCGGGCACGGCCGGCGCCGCCTCGTCGGCCTCCGGCCAGCCCGCCATGCGCGCACTCAGCTTCGACAGGATGTCGGCCGGCGCCACGTCGCCCGACACCGCGAAGATGAAGCTGCCCGGATGATAGTACCGCTCATGGAATGCGAGCAGGTCGTCACGCGTGATCGACTCGATCGACGCGCGCGTCGTGGGCCGCGTCGAGAAATGGGCATCGCCCCGCATCAGGCGTCCCCACTCGCGGCCCTCGATGCTGCGCGTGCTGTCGTTGCGCCGCTCCATCGCCTGCAGCGCCTGGCTCTTCGCCAAGTCCAGCCGGGATTGATCGAATCGCGGCTGGCGGAGCATGTCGAACAGCAGGTCGAGCGCCGCGTCGAGATCCTTCGTCAGGCAGTTGAGACTGGCCCGCCCCATCGTGCCGCCGATGGAGCTACCGATCTGGGCCGCGAGAAACGCCACCTCCTCGTCGAAGTCGGCGGCCGGCAGCGACGCGGTACCCCCGGCGCGCATCTGGCTGCCCGTCAGGGCCGCGAGCCCGGCCTTCCCCGCCGGGTCGAGGTACGCGCCGGTGCGCACGAAGACCGACACGTCCACCAGCGGGAGGGCATGGTCCTCGACGACGAAGACGACGCCGCCGCCGCCGGGGAGCGTGCGGCGATGCTGCGCCGCGCGGGGCGGATCGAAGTCGAGCGGCGCGAACGCCAGGTCGCGCGGATGCGCCGGAATGCCGCTCTGCGCCGCCACCGGGACCTGGGGCGCCAGCAGCAGCAGGGCCAGCAGCCAGGGCCCGGCCCTCACAGCCCGCCTCCCAGCTCGGCGAGCCGCTCGCGCACCAGCCCGACGATGGCCTCGACCATGTCCTGGCTCTCCGGCGGGGCCTGGGCGCGCATCTGATCGGCACCGGCCATCAACTGGTCGAGCTGCTCCTTGCTCGCTTGGCGAATCATGCCCGCCATCTGCTCGACCTGCTGTCGCTCCTGGTCGTCGAGACCCGCGAATCGATCGTCCTCGGCCGGCTCGCCGCCCTCCCGGTAGTAGATTGCCACGGCCCGCGTCTCGGGCGGGAAGTACTCGTTGGCCACGCGTATGACGTCGTCGGCCGTCACCGCGTCGTACAGCGCCGGATCGGTGTTGATGGTCTCCCAGCCCCGGTAGCTCTCGCGTATCAGCAACTGCATCATCAGTTGAAAGTTGCCCTCCAGGTCGCGGAAGGTGCTGGCGGCGTTCTGGTTCTTCACCTTCTGCAGCTCGCGGTCGCCCACCGGCTCGGTCTTGAGCCGCTCGAGCTCGGCGTAGAGCGCCTGCTCCACCTCCTCCGGCGTGCGGCCCTGCCGGGCCGTGCCGCGCAGCTCGAACATGCCCTCGTACTTGAACCCGGCCTGGCCGCCCGACGCGCCCGTGGCCACCTGCTGGTCCTCGACCAGGGCTCGGTAGAGGCGCCCCGTGCGCCCGTTCAGCAACTGGCTGAGCACGACGAGCGCCGGCTCGTCCACGTGCCCGTCCGGCACCGTGTGGTACCGGAGCACCACCTGCGGATTCGTCTCGGCGTACGCCACCATCCGCTTCTCGGCGAGCTGCGGCATCTCGCGGGTCCGCGGCCCCAGGGCGGGGCGCGCGCCGCGCGCCAGGCGGCCGAAGTAGCGCTCGGCGAGCGCGATGGCCGCGTCGGGGTCGAAGTCGCCGACGAGGGTCGCGGCGATGTTGTTCGGCGCGTAGTAGACGTCGAAGAACGTCAGCGCCTCCTCGCGCGTCACCCCCTCGATGTCGGAGGGCCAGCCGATGACCGGCCAACTGTAGGGCGACGACTCCCAGAACATGGCGTCGAACTGCTCCCGGAACTTGCCGATCGGCGTGCTGTCGGTCCGCAGCCGCCGCTCCTCGTGCACCACGTCGCGCTCGGCATAGAACTCGCGGAAGACCGGGTTGAGCAGGCGGTCCGACTCCAGCCAGAACCACAGCTCCAGCTTGTTCGCGGGCACGTTGACGAAGTAGATCGTGAAGTCGTAGCTCGTGCCGGCGTTCATGGCGGAAGCGCCCTGCCCGGAGTAGATACGGCTGAAGTCCTCCTTGATCAGCAGCTCGCTCTGACGGGCGAGGAGGGCGTCGAACTCCTCGAGCAGCTCCCGATGCCGCGGCGAGCGCACGTCGGGGCTCTGCGGATCGTCGATCGCGCCCCGCCGGTGCTGCTCGATCAAGCGCGCCTCCTCGACCTGCAGCTCGGCCTTGAGCGCGTCGAGGGCGTCGATGATGCGCAGGTCCTCCTCGATGTCCCGGGTGCCGATCGTGTGCGTGCCCTTGAACATCATGTGCTCGAAGAGGTGCGCCACGCCGGTGATACCCGGCCGCTCGTTGACCGATCCGACCTTCGCGACCCAGCCGGCGGCGACGTTCGGATCGCCCGGCCGCGGGACGAGCAGGAGCGTCATCCCGTTCTCGAGCTCGTGCTCGACCACCTGCACCTCCTGCCCCGCCACGGAAACCGGCGCGAGCAGAACGAGCGCCGCCAGCAGGGCGTGCCGGATGCGGGAACGGTCGGTGGCCACGGCACGGCTGCCGCCGGCCGTTGGATGCTTCTCGAAGAGCTGCGTCATGTGATCGCCTCGGATCCCGATTCTCCGTGTGAGTGTCGCATACTCCAAGGCCCGCCCCAAAGTCGGGGCCGGCGCCGGCATACAATGCCACCGCCGCCTCGCGGCCATCGGCCATGCGTCAAGACCGCGGCTACGACTGCATCGTCATCGGCGGCGGGCACAACGGCCTGATCGCTGCCGCGTATCTGGCGCGGGCCGGCAGGTCGGTCTGCGTCCTCGAGCGCCGGCCGGTGCTGGGCGGCTGCGCCGCCACCGAAGCGCTCTGGCCCGGGTACAGGGTGTCCACCGGCGCCTACGTCATCAGCCTGCTGCTGCCGGAGATCATCCGCGACCTGCGGCTCAGGGACCACGGGCTGACGATCCTGCCGCGCAATCCTTCGTCGTTCACGCCCCTGGCCGACGGACGCTATCTGCTGCTGGGTCCGGACGCGGCGAGCAACCGGCGGGAGATCACCAAGTTCAGCCGGCGCGACGCCGAGGCGTTTCCGAGATACAACGCCCTGCTCGACCGGGTCGCGCGCGTGCTGGAGCCGATCGTCTCGGACACCGCGCCGAACCCGTTCCCCGGCCCGGGGGCGCGGCGACGGCGCGGCGCGGCGGGACGCCTGCGCGACGCCGGCCGCCTGTGGCGGCTCTACCGGGAGCTCGGCCGGCTCGGGTCCGACCTGCCGGCCGCGCTCGAGCTGCTGGCCGGGGCCGCGCGGCCGATCCTCGAACGCTGGTTCGAAACCGATGTCCTGCGGGCGACGCTGGCCACCGACGCCATCATCGGGGCGTTCGCGTCGCCCGCGACGCCCGGCACGGCCTATGTCCTGCTGCACCACGCGATGGGCCGCACCGGCGGCGCGCGCGGCGTGTGGGGCTACGTCCAGGGCGGCATGGGCGGGCTGGCCGACGCGCTCGAGGCGGTGTGCACGAGTCTCCGGGTGGACATTCGTCGCGAGGCGGAGGTGCGGCGGATCGCCACGTCGGGTGGCGCCGCCCGCGGCGTCGTGCTCGCGGACGGCACCATGGTGGAAGCCCGGGCGGTGGCCTCGAGCGTCGACGCGCACCTCACGTTTCGCAGGCTCCTCGATCCGGACGACCTGCCCGGCGACTTCCTGGCGGCGGTCGCGCGGATCGACTACTCGTCGGCGTCCGCCAAGATCAACCTCGCGCTGGCGGAGCCGCCGCGCTTCCGCTGCCTCCCGTCCGAGGGCATCGGGCCGCAGCACCACGGCACGATCCACATCGGCGAAACGCTCGACCATCTGGAACGGGCGCACGCCGACGCGCGGGCGGGCCGGCCGAGCGCGGACCCCGTGCTCGAGGTCACGCTGCCGACCAGCGTCGACACGACCATCGCCCCGGAGGGCAGGCACCTCCTGTCGATCTTCGTGCAGTACGCGCCCTACACCCTGGCGGGCGGCGCCCACTGGGACGATGTCAAGGACGGGTTCGCCGACCGCTGCATCGAGCTGCTCGCCCGCTACGCCCCCAACGTACCCGGCGCCATCGAGCACCGCCAGGTGCTGAGCCCGCTCGATCTGGAGCGCACCTTCGGCCTGACCGGCGGCAACATCATGCAGGGCGCGATGAACCTGAACCAGCTCTTCTTCATGCGTCCCGTCCCCGGCTGGGCCGATCACCGGACGCCGGTCAGGGGCCTCTACCTGTGCGGCGCGGCGAGCCACCCGGGCGGCGGGGTCATGGGCGCCTGCGGCCGGAACGCGGCCCGGGAGATCCTGCGCGACGGGCGAGCCCAGTCGGCATAGGCGGCGCGATGACTGTCCGGGCCGCATATCCATTAGCAATGTTACATTGCACGATCCGGCCGTTTTCACCCCGGATCGTGCATACGGAGCGGACGCCACGAGCGCCGCGGCTGCGGGCGGACGCCCGTTCGGCCAATGAATCCGTGGGTGTTCGCCGATCGGCGGCGGGCGAAGGCGGGTCAACATAATTGGCGGCGCGGCCTCACTATCGAGGTAGCGGCGCCACGTCCCTGCCATCGGGCGAGGTTACCATGCGCGCGGCGTGGCGCCGCCGCCGCCGTCGTCGCGCTCGAGCCGCTCGAGCCGCAGCTTCGAGGCGCGCTGACTCGGTGCGGGCGAGCCGAGCAGCGAGGTCGGCCAGGCGCACGGCCGTGTCCTCGAGGGGGGTCCAGCGCCTGGTCACGGAAGGTCCGGCTGTCTCGAAGCCTTGCGCGGCGTCACGCCGCTCGCCGGCGGCCGGCTCCGCTTCCCCCCGGTTGGAAGCTGCGCCGTGTCGATCGACTCGATCTCTTCGACGCCCCCCGGCCGGAGATCGTGGTCCTGCCAGCCGACCTGGCTGCTCGGTTCGAGCTCTACACGTCGTCCTTTACGCGCGCCGGGGCCGCCAGCGGCGCAGGCTTACGACAGCCTCAGTGCGATCTGCAGGAGCGCCGCTCCCGCGCCCAGGAAGCCGGCCACCGTGATTCCGATGAGGGTCCCGACCATCCAGCGCAGCGTGCGGACCTCGCCGGCCAGGTCGCCCATGTCAGCTGCAGCGCCGGCCGCCGTTTCATGCGACGCACCGGCCTCTCGGTGCGCCTCGTAGGTCCGTCTCGCCATCGTTTCGGGCATGTGTCTACCGTATTCCTCACTCCGGGGCCGGTCAAGGCGACGGCCGTCGAGCGCCAGATTCGCCCTGCGCGGCGATGGCCAGCCCGAACGTCATCACGGCGGAGGCAATCGACATGTGCCCGACGCGGGAGATCGCCGCGATCGCGGCGGCAATCGCGTAGAACGGAGCGATGAACGCGCCGAGATAACCAGGTTCATGGCCCGACAACCGGTCCAGAGCTTGAAGCGTTCCACTGAGCCCCCAGGCCCCGGCGCCGCTTGCTGCGCTTCCAACTCTGCCAACTTGCGCCGGACGCCGTCCCGAACGCGTTCGGCTATCGTTTCGGTGTCAGGTGTGCCGCGACTGGCATCTTGCACCGTGGCGTAGCCCGGCACGACCGCGAACAACAAGGCCGCCACCAGCACCCCGACGGCCAGCGCACTCATGACGCCCCGCCCATCGGCCGCGGCCGCAGCGCCGACCGCCGTCTCATGCGACTCGTAGGCCTGTCGCACTAAGGTCTCAGGCATCATCAGGGGGTCGGGCTTCAGTTCGCAGGCATCGGGCCGCAGGTATGGCGCCTACGGCATCAGCAGCCGGACCAGCGCGCCGACGGCGGCGATCGTGGCGGCCTGCACGAGCGCGAGCCGCCAAGTGAGGGTGGAGACGGCCTGGGCGATCTCGCTGCGCACGTCGACACGCAGGGTGTCGAGGTCCCGGCGGGTGACGTGATCGCTGCGGTCGGCGGCCTGCTGCACGGCGACCGTCACGGCCGCGGCCTCATGTGAGGGGGGAAAATAAGGCTCTCCTCAAACAGGTGTGGGTGGATTGAGGTCGATGGGCGGGACCGGGGGTCGGGCACCAAGCGGAGCGGCTGGGCGACGCTTGGCGGGCTAGCGCGCCACCCGCGTCGCCCGCCAGTCGAACGTGCGCGCGCCGGCATCGGCGGTGCCCGTGATCACGTCACCGCGAACGCGCCCGGCGTAGCTCGCGCCGCCCGCCCGGAAGCCGAGCTCCGCGCCGCGCAGCCGACCCTCCTCGATCGCGACCGTTCCGGAGCCCGTGCGCAAAGTGCCCGTGATCATCTGGAACTGCTGCTCCAGGACGAGCCGCCCCTGCGGCAGCTCCCAGGTCCCCTCGACGCGGGCCGGCACGATCCAGAACAGCGCCGTGCAGAAGCCCGGGCACGGATCGAGCACGACGGTGTCGTCCGGTTCCCAGTCCTCCAGGTCCCAGGTGTTCGACACGATGCGCGTGCCCGGCTCGAGCTCGAGCAGCCGCGGGCGCAGCCTGGCGTTCAGATCCGGCAGTAGGAACATGGTAATGACCGTCGCCGGCGACAGGTCGGTCTCGAACAGGTCGGCGGTGGCGAACGTCGCCCGCGCGGCGACGCCGGCCGCCGCCGCGCGGGCGCGCGACAGCTCGACCAGCTCCGGGTCGTACTCGATCCCGATTGCCCGCGCACCCAGCCGGGCCGCCGCGATGACCGTGCGTCCGTCGCCGGAGCCGAGGTCCATCAGGACGTCCCGGTCCGTCACGTCCGCAATCTCGAGCATCGTGTCCACGAGCGGGTCGGGCGACGGGACCCAGATGACGTCCTTTCCGGGTCGGCCGATCTCCGGGACGAACGGAGCGTCGGGATCCTGCGCCCGCAGGCTCTCCACGTCCAGAGCGCCCCAGAGCAGGAACAGCCCGATCAGCAGCCAGGCCGCCGGCCGGCCTGATTGGCGTAGATCCCGCAGCATTGCCCACACCCTATCGCAAATGAAGCCAGTCCAGATACTAGCGCTTCCGGATCTAGAACCGCAGCCGCAGGCCGAACTGCATCTCGCGGGCCGCGGCGGCGCCGAATATCCGGCCGAAGTTCGGCGATCCGAAGAACCGGTTGGGCACGTCGAAGTTCGCGCGGTTGAGCAGGTTGAACACCTCCCAGCGGAACTCCAGCTGCTGGCCGCCCGCGAGGTGCCACACCTTCTGCACCGCCGTGTCGACGTTGGCCAGCCCGGGTGCGAACACCATGTTGCGGCCCGCGCTGCCGAAGGTGAACGGCGCCTGCAGCCTGAACGCCCCGGTGTCGAACCAGCGGTCCGGCGAGCGTTGTCCGCCGGGCAGATTGGGATCGCCGACGAGGTCGGGCCGCTGCGCGGGCCCGGCGCCGATGTTCGCCCGGTCCTCGGTGATGTTCACGGTGAACGGCGCGCCCGACTGCAGCATCACGACGCCCGTCAGGCGCCAGTTGCCCAGCGCGTCCTCCAGCCACCCGCCGCGGCCGCGGAAGAACGGCAGCTCGTACGACCCGCTGCCGACGAACTGGTGGCGGCGGTCGAAGCTCGACAGCGCGTTCTCGCCCGGGAAGATGTTGCGGACGTCCTGCGGCACGTTGGCCTCGTAGGCGGTCGCGCCCGGGCTCGACGCGTCGTCGCGCGACCGCGACAGCGTGTAGGCCACGTCGAACGACAGGCTGTCGCGCAGCCGGTGCACCGCCTTGAACGTCACCGCGTGGTAGATGGACCGGCCGTCGAAGCGGATGGCCCGGATGCCGGCCAGCTCGGGCACGTCGCGCCGCGGCGCCAGTGGGCCCGGGCCGGGCACCGGCACGTTGCGGATCGTCGAGTTGTCCGCGCCGATGGTGTACGACCCCATGTAGAACACCTCGAACGCGGTGCCCGGCAGCAGCTCGGCCTGCACGCCGCCGCTCCACGTCTGCGTGTACTCCACCTGGTAGTCGTGGTCCATGATCGAGCCGCCGATGGTGCCCGTGGCGTCCGCGGCGAGGATGTCGCGGGTCTGCAGCAGCGGCACGTGCTGCTCGATGGGGACGTCGACCTGCTTGAGGAAGAAGAACGGCAGGTTGCGCGCGAAGGCGGTCTGCACGCTGTAGGCCCACTGGTTCAGGAAGATCCCGTAGCCGCCGCGGACCACGACGTCGGCGTCGTCGCCGGGCATCCAGGCGAAGCCCAGGCGCGGGGCGAACCGCTTCCGGCTGGGGCGCAGGAGGCTGTTGTCCCAGCCGACCTCGGCCGACGTGACCCACGGAATCGGGATCAACGGCAGCATCGCCCGCGCCGACGGCGCGATGTCGCCCCGCTCGTCGCTGGCGATGACGTAGCGTCCGCCCGGCACCGACAGGTCGATCGTCGACAGGCGATTGTCCACGTCCCGCATGTGCTCGTTGATCTCGTAGCGCAACCCCGCGTTGATCGTGAGGTTGTCGCGCACCCGCCAGTCGTCCTGCACATAAGTGTGGAACCAGGTGGTGCGGCCGTCCTCCGCCCCGCGGCCGCCGATTCCCGAGCGTGCCGAGACGGGATAGCCGAGCAGGAAGTCGGCCAGCGCGTTGCCGCTGAACTGCCCGGTATACGTGAACGCGCCGCGCGCCGTGTCCGGGTTCTCCGGCCTGAAGCGCAGGTGAAACAGGTAGCCGCCCAGCTTGATCCGGTGGCTTCCGCGGTCGATCAGGAGATTCTCGTAGAGCTCGAAGTGCTCGTTGTCGCGGTGGACGAAGGTGGACGGATCGCCCATCACGCTGTACAGGCCGCCCGTGGAGATCTGCGGAAAGCCGGCGTCGCGCGGGTCGCCCGTGACACCCAGCAGGCCCGCCCGCGCCGCGAAGTCGTCGCCGGCGTTGAGGCTGCGCTGCCCGCCGTCGACCCGCATCCACCCGAACCGCAGCTCGTTGAGCATCCGCGAGCCGAACGTCCGCGTGTAGCTCACGGCGAGATTGCGCGTGGTCGTGCCGAGCGTGCGCCCGAAGCCGGGCACGAGCGATTCCTGCAGGACGCTGGTGCCGAACGGCTGCAGCTCGAGCGCGTCGAACGTGCTGAACCGGACGAAGAGCTGGTCGCTCGTCCCGAACCGATGATCGAGGCGGGCGCTGAACTGCTCGATGTCGCGATCGAGGGTCTCCACCGCCGTGAGGTTCTGCACCTCGCCGGCGCGCGACGACAGGGGCGTCCGGGCCAGAAACGCCGTGGCGAGCGGATCGATACGGTCGGCCGGGATGCGGTTGCCGGGAAAAAAGCTGCCGCACGATCCCGTCACCGGATTGCGGCCGAGCGGATCGCACAGCGGCGCGGCCCCGGAGAAGTCGCCCGCGCGCACGGCGGCCGAGGGTACCGAGAAGGTCTGGGTCAGCGAGCGTGCGGTGCGCTGCCCTTCGAAGCTGACGAAGAAGAACGTCCGGTCGCGCACGATCGGGCCGCCGACGGTGCCGCCGAACTGGTGCTGGTCGAGCGGCGGCACCGGCTCGTCCGGCGGATCGAAGAAATTGTGCGCATCGAACCGCTCGTCGCGCATGAAGGTGAACGCGCTGCCGCTGAACACGTTGTAGCCCGACTTGGTCGCGACGTTGATGAGGGCCGACGCCTTCCCGCCGAACTCCGGCGGGTACATGGACTGCTGAATCTTGACCTCGCTGATCGAATCGACCGAGGGATTGATCACGAGGTTGTTGAACAGCTCGTCGGTGACCTTGACGCCGTCGAGCAGGTAGATGTTGTGGCCCGCGCGCTGACCCCCGACGTTGGGCAACGGCCCCGCCTGCTGCAGCGCGGCCCCCCGCGTCCCCGACGGGGGTATGACCACCGCCTGGCTGAGCTGCGCGAGCTGGAGAAACTGACGGCCGTTCAGCGGGATGCGCTCGACCTGGCGGCTCTCGATGATGTCGCTGATCTCGGCCGTCGCGACCTGCAGCAGCGGCGCGGGCGCGGTGACGGTCACGGCCTCCGTGATCTGTCCGAGCTGCAGCGTGTAGCGCAACTCGAGCGTGCGCCCGATGTCAAGGACGATGCCGGTCCGGACCGCGCGCCGGAAGCCCGGCAGCGAGACCGCCACCTCCCACTCGCCGATCGGCAGCGAGGAGATGAAGAAGCGGCCCTCGGCGTCGCTCACCCGCTCGAACGTCAGACCGCTGTCCGCGTGAGTGGCGATCACGGTCGCACCCGGCAGCACGCCGCCGGACTCGTCCCGGACCACCCCGCTGAGCTCGCCGGCGTTCATCTGCGCCCAGGCCGGCGCGGCAGGAAGAAGGGCGAGGATGAAGGCCCCGGCGGCGCGCGCGATGAGCATCGCTCGTGGACAGGAGGTGTTAGCGGGCAGATTGGACCAGGCGGCTGCCTACGCGCTCGCGGGCCGTCCGCAGCACCTGCCCGATGTCGTCGTGGCTCGTACCCGCCAGGTTGTTGAAGTCACGCAGCCGGTGCTCGAACGCCCGGCCACCGGTCGCGTCCTCGATGGCGAAACGCACCGCCTGCAACGCGGCGCGCCGGTGCTCGTACGCGCCCGCAACGATTCCGCAGTGTGTCCGCACGGGAATTCGATCATACCAGCAGGCTCGCCGGCGCCGACCGGGCACGGGACCCGCGTTGCACACCCGGAAGTCAGCCCTCACGGAGCGATTCCAGGGTCCAGCGACAGCGACGACGGACCGCTTCATCGAGCCGCTCGCAGGCTGGCGCACCGCCGTGCACGGTCGCGAACGCTTCCCGGGCGGCACGCGCGACGGCGGGCATGCGGGTTGCCATTTCCTCGACGCGGCCCAGCAGACGCCTCGGCGGCATTCTCAGGTGGCGCGCGAAGGTCAGCCAATCGGGTCTCCTGATTTGTTCGGGTGCATCACGTTCACCGATGAAGAACGCCATGTCGCGGGCCCAGGTTCCCGGGCGCGGGAGGTTCAGGGACTCGATGGAAATCAGGTCATAGAACGGTGCGAGCCTGGCGACGGCCTCGCCCGGCGCGTACAACAACGCGAGGTTCTTGGCGTGACCGTCCCAGTTGCCGACGAGGCAGTTGAAGATCTGCCAGTCGCGCAGCAGGGCGAGCGCCTCGACCGGCCGGGCCGTATGCGTGCGCAGCAACTCCGCGACCTCGCCGATCGACGGCCCGCCGTCGCGCTGATACTTGATCGCGGCGGACAGACCCAGCGCCTGAAGCAGATCTTCCTGGTGCAGTCGCATGAGCCGGCCGTCGGCATCACGGGCCCGGTCATAGCGCTCGATGCGCAGAAACGGCACGCCGTCGTCGGCTTCGGCATGGAGAAACTCGGTGTCGACGACCGGCAGGCCGACGCGCCGGGCGATCTCGTTGGTGAGGCACTCTGCAACGCATACCCACCGCACGGTTTCGAACTTCAGAAGGTGACTCGATGGATTCGCACGGTCCGGCAGTGCATAGGACTCGCCGTCGAAGATGACGGGTTGCTTCTCCTGCGTGCCCGCCAGGGAGAACCGTTGCCGTTCGCCGAGTACGATGGCCGCCTCCTCGCCGCGGGAGCGGACCAGCCCGTCGATCTGTGCGTGCGTCAGCGGCTCCGGCCGCGCCGGCTGGACATCGGGCTCGACGCCGGCCGGCAGAACACTGAGAGCGCCGGCACAGTCCTCGCCGACGGCGAACAGGAGTCCCGCGTCGTCTTCGAACGCGACCCCGCGTTGCCGGCAGATGCGCTGTCGCGCCCCGCGCTCGGGGAGCAGACCCACGAAGAACGCGTGCGCATCCACCTCCCGGTCGCCCAGAGACAGCGGGAGATGAACGGAGACGGGAAACCCCTCGCCGTCCAGCCAGGTGCCCGCGTATGTGAAACGCAGAACCCGCTCCGCGTCTTCCCGCAACGAACCGACCAGTCGGTCGTGGTGCCAAACGGCGCCGCGTCTCCCGTTCACGACGCGGTCCCGCCATCGGGAGCCGACTCCGCGCGGCCCTGTTGCGCCAGCAGCCGTTCGGCGTCACCCCGCGACAGCACCACCATCTCCAGCCCCAGCGCCTGCAACGCCTGGATGACTCGCCCCAGCGACGCGTTGGGCTTGCCGCGTTCGAACTCCGAGAGGAAACGCGTGCTCAGGCCGGTTGTCGAGTACACCGTGTCCAGGGTCAATCCCTGTCGCTTGCGTTCGCGCCGCGCCAGCCGGCCCAGGGCCTCGGGCGATCGAACCCGTGCGGGTCGAGAAGCATCCGATTCTTCCCGATGTGGAACGTAGGGAGGCATCCGCATGGTCTCGCGTCCAATTTTACCGATTCGTAATTGTACCCTCCGAACGTGACCATCGTCAAAAAATTTACCGACTCGTAAATCGATGCCCCAGGCGTGGCAACTCGCCTGGATTTCTGCCAATTCGTAATTCGCCTGGCGCTCGACACTGGCTCGGTCTTCGACGCCGCGGCTCGGTCTCCGCTGCTAGGAGTCTGCGCCGTAGAACGGTGCAGGCTCCGCAAGGCGCGCACGGCGCGGCTCGGCGGGAGCGGCGCGGGGCTATGGGGTCCCCGCAAGCGGACGCCGGGGGTGCGGGGCGCAGCCCCGTCTGATTGAAGCTCGCCTCGTTCCGGGGAGGTACACGCGCGATCGCCGACCGGTCGCGGCAGGCGCGTCGATATAATCGGGCATGCCCAACATGCAACCGTCGCGCCTCGCTCTCTGCGGACTGGCAGCCGTCATCGCCTGCAGCCTCGCGCCGCCGGCCCACGCACGGCAGGCGGCGGACGACGCGGCGGTCGTCCCGTTCACGATCGAGGTGCCGGACGCGGTGCTCGCCGACCTGCGGGCGCGCCTCGAGGCCACCCGCTTCCCGGACGAGATCGAGGACATCGACTGGGACTACGGCACCAGCCTGGCCTACCTGCGGGAGATCGTCGGGTACTGGCGCGACGAGTTCGACTGGCGGGCCCAGGAACGGCGGCTGAACGAGCTCGACCAGTTCACGACGCGCATCGACGGGCTCGACATCCACTTCATCCACCAGCGCTCGCCGCACGCCGAGGCGTTTCCCCTCCTGCTGCTGAACGGCTGGCCCAGCTCGATCGACGAGTACGCGAAGGTCATCGGCCCGCTCACCGACCCGGTGCAATTCGGGGGGTCGGCGTCGGACGCGTTCCATGTCGTCATCCCGGCGATGCCCGGCTACGGCTTCTCCGACAAGCCGCGCGAGCGCGGGTTCGACACCGGACGGATGGCGGACTTCTGGGTGCAGCTCATGGCGCGGCTGGGCTACGCGCGGTATGCGGTGCACGGCTCTGACTGGGGCGCCGGCGTGGCGGGCTGGCTGGCGCGCAAGGACCCGGAGCACATCGCCGGCGTGCACATCGTCGGCTGCGAGGGCGTGCTGCGGAGCGCCGTGCCGCTCGGCCGAGCGATGGAGCAGGACGGGTTCGGATACGTGGAGATCCAGGGCACGCGGACGCAGACCCTCGGGTACGGGCTCAACGATTCGCCGGCGGGCCTCGCCGCCTGGATCGTCGAGAAGTACCACGGCTGGACCGATCACGACGGCGACATCGAGGCCGTCTACACGAAGGACGAGCTGCTGACGAACGTCATGATCTACTGGGTGACGAACAGCATCACGTCCGCCTCGCGCATCTACTACGAGAGCCGGCACGGTCCGGGCCGGCCCCGGGACAGGCTCGCCATGCCGACCGGCTGCGCGGCCTTCGTGGAGCGCTACGACCGGCGGGCCCGCACCGGCCCCGAGGCGCGGCAGGTGGCCGAGGAGCGGTACAACGTCGTGCGCTGGACCGACATGCCGCGCGGCGGACACTTCCCCGCGCTCGAGCAGCCGGAGCTGTGGCTCGACGATCTGCGCGCCTTCTTCGCCGAACGGCGCTGAGCGCCGCCCGGCCGTGAGGCGCTTCGAACGCGTACCTTGCACCTGCGCGCGGCAGGTGCCGTCCCTGGAGTTGATACATGACGACCGACAGTTCACAGCCCGCGGCAAAAGGCCCCGCTGCATTCGACGGGCGATGCATCCCGTCTGACAGCGTTGTTCCTCGGTCGAACATGGCCGATATGCTCCCTCGTCACGCCTTGTCAGCCGGGCGCCTCGCCCATCTCGGTGCGACGCGGGGTTTCACCACGGACTGTTCAGCTTCGCGCGTCGAAGGCGGCGGTTGGATCCCGCGGCTCGGCATGCTCGCCGCCTGCGTCCTGCTGGGGACGGGCAGCGCGGACGCGCGGGTCACCCGCATCGAGATCACCCAGGTCGAGTCGCCCGCGTTCGAGGGCAGACACTTCGGCACGGTGGGGCCCTACGAGAAGCTGCGCGGCAGGGCCCACGGCGAGGTCGACCCCGACGATCCGCGCAACGCCGTCATCACCGACATCGAGCGCGCGCCGCGCAATCGGCGCGGCATGGTCGAGTACTCGATGGACATCTACATCCTCAGGCCGGTCGACCCGGACAGAGGCAGCCGCAAGCTGCTGCTGGAGGTCAACAACCGGGGGAACAAGCTGTCCGGCATTCTCAACCGCAGGCGGCTCGGCTCCGGCGGGGGCAACGACCCGACCGCGGCGGCCGACGCCGGCGACGGCTTCGTGATGGAGCGCGGGTACATCCTGGCGTGGAACGGTTGGGACGCCGGCGCGGCGCCCGGCAACGAACGGCTCACGATCACGGTCCCGGTCGCGCGACAGCCGGACGGCGCCGCGATCGAGGGGCAGTCGTACGAGTACATCAATTTCGACAACGACCGCACGACCGCGTACACCCTGACGTACCCGGCGGCGACGCTCGACAAGGGCCGCGCGGCGCTGACGGTCCAGCGGCTGCTGAACGACCCGCCCACGCCGGTCGATGCGGACGACTGGGAGTACGCCGACGCGACCACCATCCGGCTGCTGCCGCCCGGGACGGCGTTCGAGCAGAGCCACATCTACGAGTTCACCTACCCGGCCGCCGAACCCCTGATCGCGGGGCTGGGCCTGGCCGCCACGCGCGATTTCGTGTCGTTCCTGCGCCACACGGAGAGTGACGACCAAGGCAACCCCAACCCGCTCGCCGGGAACGTGGAGCACGTGCTCTCGTGGGCGTACTCGCAGTCCGC
Source organism: Vicinamibacterales bacterium (assembly GCA_965222265.1). Classification (GTDB taxonomy): domain Bacteria; phylum Acidobacteriota; class Vicinamibacteria; order Vicinamibacterales; family UBA8438; genus JAAXGX01. Next base: position 1,132,624 of record CBDCTP010000001.1, on the reverse strand, counting down.
CCGCTACCTCAACGACTTCCTGACGCTCGGCTTCAACGAGGACGAGCACGGGCGGCGCGTGATCGACGGCATGGAGAACGCGATAGGCGCCGGCAGCGGCGCCGGCATCAACTACCGCTTCGCCCAGACTGGCAGAACGGAACGGAACCGCCAGCACCGCTTCTTCCCCGAGGCCGTCTTTCCGTTCGCCTATCCCGAGCTGCACGACCCGGCCTCCGGCAGGACCGGGGGCCGCGCTGCCCGCTGCCGCGCATCGGGAACCTGCCCGCGGGTGTTCGAGATCAACTCGGCGAACGAGTACTGGGTCAAGGCCGCGTCGCTGCTGCACACCGATACCGAGGGCAACGACCTGGCCGACCCGGAGCACGTGCGGTTCTTCCTGGTCGCCGGCACGCAGCACGGGACCGGCCGCGCCGGCCACCGGGGCAGCTGCCAGCAGCTCCAGAACCCGACCGATTCGGCGCCCGTGCTGCGCGCCCTGCTGGTCGCGCTCGACGAGTGGGTGGCCGACGACGTGGCGCCGCCCGCCAGCCGCGTACCGCGCGTGTCGGACGGCACGGCCGTGTTCTCGGTTCCGGAGCCGGCGACCGTGACCGGGACCGTGCCGCGGGCGAAGCTCGGCTTCCCCGCCATTCCGGGCGTCTCCTACACGGGCGTCTTCTCCACGCGCTACCTGTTCGATTTCGGGCCGCAGTTCGATGACGGGATCCTCGACCACCACCCGCCGGCGTTCAGCGGCCGGCCGACGTATCCGGCGTTCGTGTCCCGAACGGACGGGGACGGCAACGAGGTCGCCGGCGTTCGCCTGCCGCCCGTCGCGGCGCCGGTGGCGACGACCACCGGCTGGGCGCTGCGCGGGCACGGCTACGGCCTGGGCGACGGCTGCGAGGCGTCCGGCCAGCTCGTTCCGTTCCCGAAGACCCGCGCCGCGCGCGTGGCGTCAGGCGACCCGCGGCGGTCGCTCGAGGAACGCTACGGGACGCACGACGGCTACGTTGCGGCCGTGACCGAGGCAGCCGGGGAGCTGGCCCGGGAACGGCTGCTCCTCGAGCAGGACGTGCAGCGCTACGTCGACGAGGCCGCGGCCAGCGACGTGCTGAGGTGACCGGCTCGGGGGGTGCATCCGACAGGGAGGGCTCATGAGTGATCGTCACGCCGCCGTCGCGCTGTGGACACTGCTCGCCGTCGGGGCGGCGGCCGGGGCTGCCGCCCAGCCGACGTCGCCGCCAACCGGCCTGACGCCGTGGGGCGACCCCGACCTGCAGGGCATCTGGACCGGCCAGACCTTCACCCCGCTGCAGCGCCCTGCCCACCTCGCCGGGCGCGAGCTGTTCACGGAGGAGGAGGCGACCGAGCTGCGTCGCATTCTCACCGCCGAAGGGGTGGACCCGCTCGCGCTCCGGAGCGGCGAGCAGCTCGGCGATCCGGACGCCATCCGTGAGCAGCTGCGGCAGACCTCCGAGAACATCCACTACGACAACTCGACCTGGCTGCGCACGCGGCAACCCAAGGGGCTCTCCAGCCGGCGCACCTCGCTCGTGGTCGATCCGCCGGACGGCAGAATCCCGCCCCTGACGCCGGCCGCGCGGCGGCGCGCCGACGAGCACGCCGCGGCCAGGCGCGGGCGCGAGTACGACAGCTACGAGCAGCGCCCGCTGCAGGAGCGCTGCGTGCTGTGGGTGATCGAGGGGCCGCCGATGATGCCGCCGCCGTACAACGACCTGCTCCAGATTTTCCAGGCGCCAGGCTACGTCGCGCTCCTGCAGGAGCTGGGCACCAACCGCGCGCGCATCATTCCGGTGGGGCCGCGCCCGCACATCCCGCCCGGCGTCCGCCAGTTCCGGGGCGACTCGCGCGGGCGGTGGGAGGGCCGGACGCTCGTCGTCGAGACCACGAACTTCACCGCCAAGACCCTGTTCCAGGGCGCCACCGGGCCGCGCCCGCCCGTGCGCGCCTACGCCCGGGGGCCGGGGCTGCGCGTGGTCGAGCGTTTCACGCGCCTGGGCGCCGGTACGCTGCGCTACGAGTTCACGGTCGACGATCCGACCACGTGGACGCGTCCCTGGAGCGTGGAGATTCCGATGCTGGCGACCGAGGGACCGCTCTACGAGTACGCCTGCCACGAAGGCAACCACGACATCCGGCACATCCTCGAGGTCGCGCGCGGCGTCGAGGCGCAGGCAGCGCGACAGCCCTGATGCGTCCCTTGGTCCCCGGTTTGACGTCTGGTAGTGTAGTGACCGGTCGGGATCGTTCCGGCCGCAGACCGGACACGCGGGGAGACGGCTCGATGCAAGCACGGAGACCGGCAACTGGGCGGCTCGGCGGCCGGATGCATCTGGCGGCGCTCCTGGCAGCCGCGGGCGTGTTGGCCTCGGTTGCGGCACCGGAGGGGCAGCTTCCCGGCGGCAGCATCACCCGCGACACCGGGCAGAGCGTCGCCCCGGTCTACGAGGGTTGGTACGAGACCGGAGACGGTGCGATCGAGGTGTCCTTCGGGTACATGAACAGGAACTGGAAGGAGGCCCTGGACATACCCGTCGGTCCCGACAACCGGATCTCGCCCGGCTCCGCCGATCAGGGCCAGCCGACGCACTTCGTGCCGCGCCGGCAGATAGGTATCTTCACGGTCCGGCTACCCGCCGACCTCGAGGGCGAGGTGACGTGGACCCTCACCAGCCAGGGTGAGACCATCGAGATCCCCGCGAACCTGGATCCCGTGTACCTGATCGAGCCGTTCCGGGAGGGCGCGCGGCGGTTCCCCGGCAACACGCCGCCGTCCGTGCGGTTCGAGGAGGAGGGCGAGGCGGGCGTCGGGCCGCCGGGTGCGCACGCGACCCGCGCCGCGGTGGTCGGACAGCCGCTGGCGCTCGACGTCTGGGTCACCGACGACGGGCTGGGCTCGGCCTTCGGCGACCAGAGACTGCCCCTGATCTGGGGCAAGTACCGGGGCGCGCGCCCGGTGACCATCGCGGATACCGAGCCGGTGGTCGAGAACGGCAGGGCCGGCACGACGGCGACCTTCCACGAGCCGGGCGAGTACACGCTGCATCTGCTGGCCTCGGACGGGTCGAACCCGCCCGGCTCACCCCCCTTTCAGTGCTGCTGGACGAACGGCTACGTGCACGTGACCGTCAGGGAGTAGACATGACCAGGAAACAGAGCGTCTCGCGCGTATCGCACGGACGGTTGGCGGCGGCGTGCCTCGTGCTCGCCGGCATCCTGGCGGCGGCGCCGGCCGGCGGCTTGGCCCAGACGGCGGACGTGCCCGAGGTGACGTTCGCCAGGGACATCGCGCCGCTCCTCCAGCAGCACTGCCAGACGTGCCACCGCGAGGGCAGCATGGCGCCGATGTCGCTGATGACGTATGCCGAGACGCGGCCGTGGGCGCGGGCGATCAAGAACCGGGTGGTGGCGCGCGAGATGCCGCCCTGGCACCTCGACAAGACAGTGGGCATCCAGCAGTTCGTCAACGACATCTCGCTGAGCGACGAGCAGATCGACCGGGTCGTGCGCTGGGTCGACGCGGGCGCGGCGCTGGGCGACCCCAACGACATGCCGCCGCCCCTGGAATGGCCTGACGACGACCGCTTCCGGCTCGAGGCTGAGCTGGGGCCGCCGGACATCGTCGTCCAGGGCGTGCCCTGGACGATGCCGGCGGAGGCACAGGACGCCTGGTTCAACCCGGTGGTCGAGATCGATCTGCCCGAGTCGGTGTGGGTGCGCGCTGCCGAGACCAAGCCGTCGCAGGCCGGCCGGCCGATTGCCCATCACGCGTCCACGTACCTCTACCAGCCGAAGAGCCCGGAGCTGCTGGCCGCCGAACGGGCGCTGCGCAGCGGGGAGGGCACCGTGGAGGACGTCATCCGGGCGGCCACCGAGCAGGAGTACTCCGACAACCTGCAGGAGGTGCGCGAATTCTTCACCGAGTGGGCACAGGGCAAGGACGGCGAGATCTATCCGGACAACGTCGGCAAGATCGTCCAGGCCGGAGCGAAGGTCGAGTTCGAGGTCCACTACCACGCCGTGGGCTACGAGGTGACCGACGTGATGGAGTGCGCCTGGTGGCTCTATCCGCAGGACTCGCCGCCCAAGTACAACGCGCAGTTCGTGGCGGTCGGCATCACGGCCGGTCAACTGCTCGAGATCCCGCCCAACTCCGTGACGGAGACCAAGGGCACCTACGTCATGCCGGCGCCCGGGATCTTCCACAACTTCCAGCCCCACATGCACTTCCGGGGCAAGGGGTTCCTGATGGAGGCGATCTACCCGAACGGTCGCCGCGAGGTGCTGAACTACACGTCGCAGTTCGACAATACCTGGCACCTGAACTACGTCTACGACCCGGACTACGCGCCGCTGCTGCCCAAGGGCGCCGTGGTGGAGATCACCGCGTGGCACGACAACACGGCAGCCAACCGCAACAATCCGGATCCACGGCAGTGGGTGGCCTACGGGCAACGCACGGTGGACGACATGGCCCACGCCAACCAGCAGGTGATCTTCATCACGCAGGAAGACTACGAACACCTCAGCGCGGAGCGCGAGGCGCGCGACGCGCGGGCCGCTACCCAGAACCAGAACTGAATGGGGAGACCGGCGCCGCAGTCGACGCGGCGGCGCCGGCGCGCACAGCGCGCCTCGGCGAGAGCGGCGCGGGGCGCAGGGGTCCCCGCAAGCGGACGCCGGGGGTGCGGGGCGCAGCCCCGTCTGATTGAAGCTACCGCGCGTCTTCCTGGGCGCGGGCGCCCGAGAGGATGTTGGTCATGCCGTAGTTCCCCTCATGGCACGCGTACTCGTAGATGGGCGTGTCCGAGCGCCTCATGCGGACCACCGCCGTCCACGGCCTCGTCCAGGTCTCCGGATCATCGATGGTGAACTCGTAGCGCAGCATGTCCTCGCTGACGCGGGTGAACCGCTCGGTGACGGTCATGCCCGGCGCGGCGCTGTGGTTCTCGGTGAAGGCCGTGGCGCCGTGGAAGTTCGTCGTCTCGATGACCAGCGTGTCGCCGTCCCAGCGGCCGCGCGAACTGCCCAGCTGCTGCGGAACCGCCGGCGGCAGGTGCGGGCGTCCGTCGAGCGGCACGATCCGCGCATCGTGGATCATCTCGTTGAATACCACGACGTAGTCGGCCGTCTGGATCATCTGGAAGTAGTTGTTGTAGGCGCTGGGCATCATCGGCGGACCGGTGTTGAAGCCGGCGATGCAGCGCTCGGCGATGCCCCGGCTGTCCCACGAATCGTAGCCGCGGGCGCGCCGGCCGGCCGGTCCCGCCTGGGGCGTCCGCGCTGGAATCTGCCCGTCCGGGGGATCGACGATGAGCGACGTCGGCCGGTCATCCACGACGTCGCCGAAGCCGCGGTCGTACCAGAACTCGTTGTAGTTGCCCGTTCCCTCGCAGACGAACGTCGCCCCTTCCTCGGTGTCGTGATCCACGATCTCGAACCGGGTGCTCTCGTACTCCGCCGATTCCTCGGCAGTCATGACCGCCCTGCCCGCGAACTCCTCGGGGCGCTCGTGCGGCGTGATGGTGGCGAAGTCCCACACCGCCTGCAGGTCCGGCTGGCCGAACGCGGTGCGCGGCGCCCTCCACTCCTGCGCCCAGGCCGCCGCCGGGCCGACCGTCAGCAGCACCGCGGCCGCGGCGACCGTCTGCCACATGTTCCGATATCGACAGCTCATCCGATCCTCCTCTTGCGGCTCGATCATGCTTCCACCCCGCCGCGCTTCCGGGCTACCTCCCGTCGTGCAGGCGGGCGCCCATCAGGATGCTGGTGAGGGCGTAGTTGCCTTCGTGGCAGGCCGATTCGTAAATCTGATTGGCGCGGTCGTCCAGCCTGCTCAGCGGGATCTCGATCGTCCACGGTCGCGTGAACACTGTCGCGTCCTCGATGGTGGCGCGGTACAGGAGGCCGTCCGGTCCGCTCGGGGTGAAACGCTCCATCAGGCGCAGGTTGTCGCGCGCACCCTCGTAGCTGGTCTTGTGGGTGAAGTTGGTGGTCTCGATGACGAGCGTGTCGCCCTCCCAGCGGCCGCGCGCGTCTCCCAGGAACTGCCGGATGCCGGGCGGCGGGTGCGCCCCCCCGTCGAGCGGTACCTGGCGGTACGCCCCACCCTGATGACCGTGCTCGTAGTAGATCGTGACCTGTCCCGGCGTCTGCACGATCCGGTGCAGCGTCGCCGAGGATCCGGCCGCGGCAAAGCGCAGCGGAATACTGACCCCGAGGCAGCGGTCGTTGGGCCGGTCCTCCGGGCCGTCGCCGCCGAGCTCGTTGTCCTCGGCGAGGAACCGGCCGCGCTCGGAGGAGTTGACGACCGCCTCCGCGGCCACCCGCTCCCGCGCCTCGTCGGTCCAGGGAATCCTGCCATCGGGCGGATCGACGATCTGCGACGTGCGGCCGGTGCTGATGACCTGCCGGCCGGCCCCGGTGAACGCGCTGTTGTAGGTGCCCGTGCCCTCTCCCCCGCCGCGGCGGGGGCCGCCCACCGAATGGTCGAGCCGCGCGAACGCGGCCGCCTCGAGCTCGGCCTGCTCCTCCTCGGTCACGAACTCGCGCCCCTCGAACGCGGCGGGGCGTTCGAGCGGCGTCAGGATGTAGCCGCTGCTCCATATCCCCTGCAGGTCGGGATCGCCCCACGGAGTCCGGGTCGCTGCCCGCGCGTCCGCGGTGCCGGCCGGAGGCGCAGCGACCGCCGCCGGGGCAGCGGACGCCGCTACCGGAGACGCCGCAGCCACCGCGGGGGCAACGGGCGCTGCCGCCGGGGCGTCCGGGGTGCCGGCTGGAGCCGGAGCCTCCGCTGCCGGCGCACTCGCAGCCGCCGCCGGCGGGGCCGGCTCCGCGACGGAGGTCGACACGTCCGGGACGGACACCTGGCCGACCGACAGTACCGACAGGGCCAGCGCCCCGGCCGCAATCACGGCTGCCGGCAGGAGGGCAGAGGCCGCGCGCGGGCGGCTCTTCGGAGCCTCCCTGGCCGCGGCCGGCTCGTCCGCTCCGCTCCGCTTGCCGAGGCGTCGCACGACGTCGAACTCCGCCTTGGTCACCGGCTGGACCGACAACCGGCTGCCCTTCTTCGTGACCATCATGTCCTCGAGCCCCCTGGTGGCCTTCAGCGTCGCGAGCGCGATGGTCTCCGCGAAGCGCTCGACGAACTCGATATCCACCATGTGCCAGAGCGGCTTTGCGGGCGTGCTGCGGGCGTCGAAGTAGCGGTGCCCCTGCTCCCAGGCGAAGTGATCGGGATAGGCGGTCCGCGAGACCCTCGCGATGCCCGTCACCCCGGACGGCTTGGCGTTCGAGGCGTAGAACAGCACGCCGTCGCCCACCCGCATGTCGTCGCGCATGAAGTTGCGCGCCTGGTAGTTGCGCACCCCCTCCCAGCTCGTCTGCCCGTCGCGCTGGAGATCATCGATCGTGTAGGCAGCCGGCTCGCACTTCATCAACCAGTAGCGTCGCGCCATCGCTTCCTGCCCTCCTTCCCCGGGGTCGTCGGCGGCTGCCCGCGCCCCGGCCGGCGCTTCCCGGTCAACGGCTCACCACGAACGTAACGTCATCGTACGCCTGCAGCCCGCCGTCGTGCGCAAGGCACCGCAGCACGTGGGTGCCCGGCTCGCTGAACGTGACTCGTGAGACCCACCGTTCTCGACGCGAAGCATGCGCGGCACGAATTCCACCTCCTCGATCGACGGGCGATGCCCGTCAAAAGATACCGTACCGAGCCCGCCCCGGTCTCCACGCCGGTGCGGACGGAGCCCTGCAGCGTGTATAGTACGCAGATTTTGGTAATGTCGTTGTTCTGTCGGTGATTGCACACTAGTTTGGCGGCGATTTGCACAATTTCGGGAGGAGAGGATGGCGATTGCTGTGAAACGAACCAGTCTTTCAACTGCTCTAGCAACAGCGTTGGCGATGCTGGCCACGCTGGCTCTCGCGCCCGGTGCAGCCGGCGCCCAGGACGCCGCCATCGACGGCACGGTCATCGACGCCACGGGCCTCGTGCTGCCGGGCGTGACGGTGGAGGCGCGCAACCAGGCCACCGGCGACGTCAGCACCGCCTTTACCGACGGTACCGGCCGGTTCGTCATCATGCTCGCCCCCGGGCTGTACGAGGTCACGTTCAGCCTCCCCGGCTTCGGCACGGTCGAGCGCAGCGGCGTGGAGGTCGAGGCCGGCGCCATGATCACGCTCGACGTCGAGCTGGATGTGCTGCTTCAGGAAACGGTGGCCGTGGTCGGCACGCGCGCCGATCCGCGCTCGATCACCGCCTCCTCGGTGCCGATCGACGTCATCACCGCCCAGGACTTCGTCCGCCAGGGCGACGTCGACCTCACCAACCAGTTGCGGACCGTCGTTCCGTCGTTCAACGTCAACACCCAGCCGATCAGCGACGCTGCGACGATCGTGCGGCCGGCCAACCTGCGCAACATGGCGCCGGACCACACCCTGGTCCTCATCAACGGCAAGCGGCGTCACCGCGCGGCGGTCATCGCGTGGCTCGGCAACGGCATCGCCGACGGTTCGCAGGGACCCGACCTGTCGGCCATCCCCTCGATCGCCCTGCGGCAGGTCGAGGTGCTGCGCGACGGCGCGGCGGCGCAGTACGGCTCGGACGCCATCGCCGGCGTCATCAACTTCGAGCTGAAGAACGCGCGCTCCGGGGGCAGCATCGAGTTCCGCACGGGCCAGCACTACACGGAGAACGACGGCGACCCGGCGACGTGCGGCACCATCGGGCGCTCGTGCAACGGCATCGGCGGCATGGCGCCCGGCTTCACGTTCGCCGGCAACGCCGGCCTGCCGCTGGGCTCGGAGGGGTTCGTGAACCTCAGCCTCGAGTACGGCGGCACGCAGCCGACCAACCGTGCGGTGCAGGACGGCGGCACGCGCGCGGTGGTCGGCGGCGGCAACATGTTCGTGCGCGACACGTCGCGGGTGTGGGGCTCGCCGCTGGTCGATGACGACCTGAAGCTGTTCGCCAACTTCGGCACCGGAGGCGACCGGGCCGCCGAGTTCTACGGCCACGCCAACTACGCCAGCAAGAAGGTGACCGGCGGCTTCTACTTCCGGAACCCGAACAACCGCGGGAACGTGTACTCGACCGATGGCGGTGAAACGCTGCTGGTCGGCGACGTGCTGGCCGCGGGCGGGATGGGATCGGCCAACTGCCCGTCGGTGGCCATCAACAACGGCACGCCGGACCCGATGGCCTTCGCGCAGGTCCGTAGCGATCCGAACTGCTTCACGTTCCACGAGCCGTTCCTCGGTGCGCCGGATGGTTTGCCGGGCGGCTTCACGCCGCAATTCGGCGGGGACGTGCGGGACTTCTCGGTGGTCGCCGGCGTGCGCGGCACCACCATGACCGGACTCAACTGGGACGTCAGCGGCAACATCGGCCAGAGCCACGTGGACACCTTCATCTTCGACACGGTCAACGCCTCGCTCGGCCCCGAAAGCCCGACCAGCTTCCGGCCGAACCTGCTGGAGCAGACCGACACCAGCCTCAACGCCGATCTCTCGTATGCGGCCAGCGACATGATCAACATCGCGGGCGGCGTCGAATGGCGGAACGAGCAGTACCACCTCGGCGCCGGTGACGCGGCGTCGTGGGCGATCGGGCCGTACGGCGCGCAGCGCTTCAGCTCCGCCTCGAACGGCTACAACGGCACCCGGCCCGAGAACGCCGGCACCTGGGATCGCGCCAACGTCGCGGTGTACGGCGACGTCGAGGTGCACGGCGTCGACAACAATTGGACACTGGGCGCCGCCGTCCGCATCGAGAACTTCTACGACACCTTCGGCACCACGATGAACAGCAAGCTGTCCGGAAGGTACGGCTTCACCGACGAGTTCGCGGTGCGCGCCGCGGTCAGCAGCGGCTTCCGCGCTCCGACCCCCGGCCAGCAGAACGTGCTGAACGTGACGACCGAGTTCGACTACGAGCTCGATGATCTGGTCAACAATGGCACGATTCCATCCACCTCGCCGGTCGCGGCGTTGCGGGGCGGCGGACCGCTGCAGCCGGAGGAGTCGATCAACTACTCCTTCGGAACGGTGATCGACTCCGGCACCTTCACCTTCACGGCGGACTACTTCCGTATCGACGTGGCCGACCGGCTCACCATCACGCGGAACTACTCCCTGACACCGGCCGAAGTCACCACGCTGCTCGCCGAAGGAATTGCGGAAGCGGGCAACCTGGCGGTGTTCCGCTTCTTCGTGAACGACTTTTCGACCCGGACGCAGGGACTCGACGTCGTCAGCACCTGGACCCCGCTGGCGATCGGTGGACGGACGACGTTCAGCGGCGTCTTCAACTTCACCGACACCGCGGTCACGACCTTCAACCCGGACAATATCGATGCGGACCGTATCGCCGCCCTGACACTGGGGCTGCCGAGAACGCGCTGGAACGCCGGAGTCAACCACGTCGAGGACCGCTGGACCCTCATGGCCCGCCTGCACTACTACGGCTCGTACTGGGACCGCGAGGACGCGCGCCACGCACTGGGGGGGGCCAATTCGTACCTGTTTCCGCTGTACCCGGGCAAGCCGCTGCTCGACCTCGAGGTCGGCTTCCCGTTCGACGATGTCACGCTGTACATCGGCGCCCAGAACGTCCTCAACACGTACCCGGACGAGAACCCGGGCTCCGTTACGGGCGTGGGCAACCGCTACGGCCAGTTCGGGCCGTTCGGCTTCAACGGCGGTTACTACTACGTGCGCGTCAACTACGGGTGGGGCGCGTCCATGTGACGGCAGCGTCGGCGGCCCGGGCCCGGCAGCGGGTCCGGCCGCCGACGATCCTCCGGAATGACCGGGCGGCCCGTCAGGACGGCGGGTCGCTCTCGCTTGCCGCGGCCACGGGCATGACGAAGGCGTGGCCCGGCTGCCTCACGGTGAGCACGGGGCAGGGCGCCTTCCGCACCACCTTCTCGGCGACGCTGCCAAGCAGCAGGTGCCTGACGGGACCGCGGCCGTGCGTCCCCATCACGATCAGGTCGACCGCCTGGTCCGTGGCGTACTGGATGATCTCGACGAACGCGTGACCGACGCGGATGGCCCGCACGGTCTCGACACCCTCCAGCACCGTCTCCTCGAGACGCCGCTCCGCGTCGGCGGACCAGGCCCTGAGCAGGTCGGCCACGACCACCCCGGTCGCGCCGACCGCCCAGTCCTGGGGCGTCGGATCGGACACGACGTGCAGCAGGTGCACGCTGGCGTCGAAGCGCACGGCCAGCTCGCGCGCGTAGCCGTGCGCGTGCTTGGCGGTATCGCTGAAGTCTGTCGGCAGCAGGATTCGCGTGAGCGTCATGGCTAGCCTCCGTCCCGTCGTCCACGTGGCGCCGTCAACCGCACATGATAGTGTCGCCGGCCGGCGGCGGGCGGCCGCAACGGGTGGTCAGCGCCCCAGATCGACCGCGCTCGTCACGGCCAGCGTCACGACCGGCACCAGCACGAGCGTGAAAACCGCCATCAGGAGACCGTAGCGAACCATGCGGGTGATGGGAACGCGCCCGGTCGCGTAGACGAGCGCGTTCGGCGGCGTCGAGACCGGGAGCACGACCGAGATCGAGGCGCCGAAGGCCGCGGCAACGGCCGGCGTGACGGGATCGACGCCGGCCGCCGCGGCAATGGAGATGACGATCGGGATTGCGATGTTGGCGGCGGCCGTGTTGGACATCGTGTTGGAGAGCACCACCGTGAAGAGCGTCGCGGCGAACGTGATCGGCGCCACGCCGTCAGCCGGCACGAGGCCGGTGATCCCCTCGCCGACGACCCGCGCCAGCCCGGTGGCGCCCGACAGCGCACCGAGCGAGAGCCCGCCGCCGAACAGCAGGATGGTGCCCCAGTCGATCTGCGCCGCCTGCTTCCAGGTGAGGGTCGACCGCTGGGTCCGGCTGACCGGCAGCAGGAAGAGAAGAATGGCGCCCGTCATGGCCGCCACCGACTCCGGCACGCTGGAGAGCACCGCCACGGCGAACGGGTGCTCGCGGCCCAACAGGAGCGGCAGCAGGCCGGGACCGACCCACAACAGCACGGTCACGCCGAACGCGATGACCGCATTCCGCTGGCCCGGCTGCCAGGGACCCAGGGCGCGGCGCCGCTCGGCGATGATCGCCGCCGCGCCCGGGATCTCCTTCACGCCGGTCCGTCCGATCCAGTTGAGGTAGACGAACGCGATCGCGAAGAACACGAGGGCAGCGGGGACGCCCACCAGCATCCACTCGACGAACGAGATCCGGACGCCGAGCTGCTCGCCGAGCATGCCCATGGCGATGATGTTCGGGGGGGTGCCCACCGGCGTCGCCATGCCACCGATCACGGCGCCATAGGCCGTCATCAGCATGAGCGCCGTCCCGTAGTGCTTCGGGAGCCGGCCCTCCGACTCCATGAACGCCACGAGCGAGACGCCTATCGGTACGAGCATCGCGGTTGTCGCCGTGTCGCTCATCCAGGCCGACAGGAACGCCGCGAGGGCGCCGTAGGCCAGCAGGATGCGGGTCGGGCGGGCGCCGACCAAGCGCAGCGATAGCACCCCGTAGGCGATGCGCTCGTTGACGCCATGCACGAACAGCGCCCGCGCGAGGATGAAGCTGCCGATGAACAGGAAGATCAGCGGATTCGCGAACGGGGCCAGAACCTCGCGCGCGGGACCGATGCGGAGCATGACGGCGAGCACGGGACCGAGCAGCGCCGTCACCTCCAGCGGCAGCGCCTCGGTGATCCAGAATACGATGACCAGGGCCATGATCGCCGCCAGCCGCTGGCCCGCCGGGGTCAGGCCCTCGCTCGGCAGCAGAAGCAGCAGCAGGAACAGCGCGGGTCCCAGCAGCAGGCCGGTCCGTCGGCGCAACTCGTCGAAACGAGCCTGAGCATCCTGAACCGACTGCACCTCGGTCTGGCGCGCGTCCGTCATCGGATTTCATTTTCGGGGGGAAGCGCATCCGTCCGTCGCCAGCCGTGCTCATCGAGTCCGGCAGGCATCGCAGCCCCCCCTTCACCGCCCAGAGGCGCGAACCGCGTCAGCGCGCGGCGGCGGCCGGGTCCTGGGCGCGAGCACCGCGCAGCACGTTCCACATCGCGTAGTTCCCTTCGTGGCAGGCGAACTCGAAGAGGTGGCCCGGCGTCACCCCGCGCGCCGCCGGGTCCGCGGACAGCGCGAAGCGTACGGTCCAGGGCCGGGTGAAGCGGCTCGGGTCGGTGATCGTCGCCTCGTAGTCGATGGTGACGGCGTCGACCCGCGTGAACCGCTCGACGAGGCGCAGCTGCGCGGTCGGGCCGCGCCACGTGTGACGGAAGCGGTCGTGCGGCCGGTCGGAAAAGTGGCGGCTCTCGACCACCAGCGTGCCCGCCTCCCAACGGCCGCGCGGCTCCCCGTTCCACTGCGTGATCCCGGTCTGCGGGCGGCCGTCGATCGGGATGATCCGGCGCTGCCGGTACATCTCGTGCAGGATCACCACCTCGGCCGGCGTCTGGAGAATCTGGTGGTTGGGGTTGTCGCCGAACCAGATCTGCGGCAGGCCGTCGCCGAAACAGCGCTCGCCCGTGTCGAGATCGAGGTGCGAGTCCCAGGGGCCGGCGCCGTAGGGCCGTTCGCCGTCGCGCGCCGTGGCCGTGTAGGGAATCCGGCCGTGCGGCGGATCGACGATCAGCGACGTGCGCCGGCTCGCATCCCAGGCGGTGCCCTCGTCGAGCCAGAAGTTGTTGTAGTAGCCGGGGCTGCCGTCGGCCCGGTAGTCGACGCACCCCCCTGCCGGCGCGCGTGCGCGAGGCCGCTCCAGCAGGCGCGCGTCCTCGGCCACCGCCGCGGCCTCCGCTGCCGCGACCTCCCGCTCGGTCAGCAGCTCCCGGTCCCGGTACTCGGGGGGCCGTTCGAGCGGCGTGAGCGTTGAACCGACCCAGATCCCCTGCAGGTCGGGGTCCCCCCAGGGAGTTCGCGGCGCCTCCTGACCCGAGACGGCGGCGGCTCCCAGCGCGACAGCCAGCGCGACGGCCACGCGGTACCGGCCCCCGAGGATGGACAACGACTTCATGAGCTGAGGAATCGAACCGTCCCCACGTCCATACCCACTAAGGATGGACAGCGTGGACGCCAGGGCAACGGGGGGGCTTCCGGTCAACCAGAGCCTATGCAGGGATCGCCCAGCGGGCGTCGTTAGTGGTGGTGCCGAGGGCCAGAATCGAACTGGCGACACCATGATTTTCAGTCATGTGCTCTACCGACTGAGCTACCTCGGCCCCGGATCGCAGCGCCGGCGTGGCCGGCCTCCATTCACCTTACGTTACCTGCAACCGGCGTGGCAAACAGGTCCCGGCCCGAACGCATATACTTACGGCGCAATGATGAACAGCTCCGTAACCGTTCCCGAACCGCGCAACGAACCGGTCCTGAACTACGCGCCGGGCTCGCCGGAGAAGCATGCGCTCAAGACCCAGCTCGATCGGTTTGCCGATGACTGCGTCGAAATTCCTCTGATTATCGGTGGGCAGGACGTGAAGACCGGCAACTGCGGCCGCTGCATTCTGCCGCACGACCATGCCCGCTCCGTGGCGACGTACCACAAGGGCGACGCCGCCACGGTGGAGCAGGCGATCGCGGCGGCCGCGCGCGCGCGGCCGGCCTGGGCGGCGCTGCCCTGGGAAGCCCGCGCCGCGGTGTTTCTCAAGGCCGCGGACCTGCTCGCCGGCAGGTACCGCCCGATCATCAACGCGGCGACCATGCTCAACCAGAGCAAGACCGTCATGCAGGCCGAGATCGACGCGGCCTGCGAGCTGATCGACTTCCTGCGGTTCAATCCGGCCTACATGCGGCAGATCTTCGAGCAGCAGCCGACCAGTCAACCGGGCACCTGGAACTACGTGGAGTACCGGCCGCTGGAAGGGTTCGTCTTCGCCGTGACGCCGTTCAACTTCACCGCCATCGCGGGCAACCTGCCGACGAGTCCGGCCATGATGGGCAACACGGTGGTGTGGAAGCCCTCCTCCACCGCGGTGTTCTCCGCATACTGGCTGATGCGCGTGCTCGCGGAGGCGGGCCTGCCGGACGGCGTGATCAACATGGTGCCGGGGAGCGGGGGCGCGATCGGCGAACCCGCCATGAACCATCCGGACCTCGGCGGCGTGCACTTCACGGGCAGCACGGAGGTGTTCCAGGGTATGTGGGCCACGGTGGGCCGCAACATCCGGACGTACCGCAGCTACCCGCGCATCGTGGGCGAGACCGGGGGCAAGGACTTCGTGTTCGCGCACGCCTCCGCGGATCCCGACGAGCTGGCCGCCGGCCTCATTCGCGGCGCCTTCGAGTACCAGGGGCAGAAGTGCAGCGCGGCCAGCCGCGCGTACATCCCGCAGAGTCTGTGGGCCACGTTCCGCGACCGCCTCTGCGACGAGGTCGGCTCGATCGCCTACGGCGATGTCGCGGACTTCACCAACTTCATGGGGGCGGTCATCGACAGGGCGTCGTACGACCAGCTCGCGGGCGCCATCGAGGAAGCCCAGGCCAGCCCGGACGCCGACGTGATCTGCGGCGGCGGGTGCAACGACGAGACCGGGTACTTCATCGCGCCGACGCTCATCCAGGCCCACCAGCCGCGCTACCGGACGATGGTGACGGAGCTGTTCGGCCCGGTCCTCACGCTCTACGTGTACCCGGACGAGCGCTACGAAGAGGCGCTCGAGCTGTGCGATACGACATCGCCCTACGGCCTCACCGGGGCGGTCTTCGCCCGTGATCGGCAGGCGATCAACCTGGCCAGCGACAAGCTGCGCAACGCGGCCGGCAACTTCTACATCAACGACAAGCCGACCGGCGCGGTCGTCGGCCGCCAGCCGTTCGGCGGCGCCCGCGCCTCGGGCACCAACGACAAGGCGGGCAGCGCCTTGAACATGATGCGCTGGGCCAGCGCGCGCACGACGAAGGAGAGCTTCACGCCGCCCCGGGACTATCGCCACGCGCACATGCGGGAAAAGTGAGCACCGCATGTCGTACTTCCGGCCGTCGATCGCGACGCTCGCCGCGTACCAGCCGGGCGAGCAGCCGGCCGCGGGCGACCAGGTCATCAAGCTCAACACGAACGAGAATCCGTATCCCCCGAGCGCGCGGGCGACGGCCGCGCTGCGGGCGGTTCTGCCGGACACCCTGCGCCTGTACCCGCGGCCGTTCGCCGACGAGTTCCGCGCCAGCGCCGCCGCGGTCCTGGGGGTGGACCCGGACTGGATCGTGGTGGGCAACGGCAGCGACGACCTGCTGACGATGCTCTTCCGGTCGGTGGCCGGCGCCGGCCGGCCGGTAGCCTTTCCGGTGCCGACCTACGTGCTGTACCGCACACTGGCCCGCATCCAGGACGCACCGACGGTGGAGGTGCCGTTCGACGACTCGTATCGCCTGCCGGTGGACGGGCTGGCCCGGGCGGGTGCGGCGCTCACCATCGTGGCGAGCCCGAACAGCCCCTCGGGCAATCGGATGCCGAACGCGGATCTCGAGAGGCTGGCGGGGCGGACGCCGGGTGTGCTGGTCGTGGACGAGGCCTACTCGGCCTTCGCCGCGGGCGATGCCCTGGAGCTGACGCGCCGCTGCGAGAACGTCATCGTGCTGCGCACGCTGTCGAAGAGCCACTCGCTGGCCGGCCTGCGGCTGGGGTTCGCCGTCGCCCGGCCGCCGCTGCTGGCGGGGCTGATCAAGGTGAAGGACAGCTACAACGTCGATGCCGTCTCCGCGCGGGTCGGCGCCGCCGCGATTCGGGATACGGAGCACGTGCTCGCCAACATCGAGCGCGTCTGCGTTTCGCGCGACGGGTTGGCGCGGGCCCTGACCGCGCTGGGGTGCCGCGTCTGGCCCAGCGAGGCGAACTTCCTGCTGGTGCGACCGCCGCAGGGTGACGCCCGCGCCGTCTACGAAGGGCTCAAGACCCTAGGCATCCTGGTACGCTACTTCGCCGAGCCGTTGCTGGCCGACCGGCTGCGCATCACGGTCGGCACGGATGCCCAGAACGCGCGGCTCGTCGGCGCGTTGCGGGAGCTGCTCGACGGAGACCGCGGAGAATCGCGAGAGGAGCGCCGATGACCACCACCGCCCCGCCGGCGCGACGCTGGCGATGGTTCGCGAACGCGGCGCTGGGGATTGCCGCCGCCGCCAGCGTCGCGGTCCTCGCGCCGAGCGCGGCGGCGCCGGTCGGCGCGGCGGCGGAGACGCAGGCCCGCCTGGACCGCTACGAGCGCGACCGGCTGCGCAAGGCGCAGCGCGACCGGACGTTCCGGGAGCTGAGCGACGGCGTCATCGCAATGCGCAAGACGTCGTACGCCAGCCTCGCGGACGGCTTCGACATCCCCGTCTACCTCTTCGAGCCGCTGGCGCCGCGCGGCGACCGGGGTCACGCCGCGCTCGTCTGGATCCACGGCGGCGTTCACGGCGACCTCGCTCCCCTCTACTTCCCGTTCATCAAGGAGGCGGTGGACCGCGGCTACGTCGTGATCGCGCCGGAATACCGCGGCAGCACCGGCTACGGCCGCCGGCATCACGAGGCGATCGACTACGGCGGGTACGAGGTGGAGGATTGCCTGACCGCGGCCGGCTACCTGGCGGCCAACCTGCCGCACGTCGATCCCGACCGCCTCGGCATCATCGGCTGGAGTCACGGCGGCTTCATCGCGCTGCACGCGGTGTTCCGCGACCAGACATCGTTCAAGGCGGCGGCCGCCCTGGTCCCGGTGACCAACCTCGTGTTCCGGCTGTCGTACAAGGGACCGCGCTACGCCCGCCGCTTCGCCGCGCAGCCGCGGATCGGCGGCCCGGTGCACGAGCGGCGCCGCATCTACGTCGAGCGCTCGCCGCTGTACCACGTCGACAAGCTGCAGACGCCGCTCCTGGTGCACGTGGCCGACAACGATCGGGACGTCAACTTCGAGGAGGCCCAGCAACTGATCCACGCCCTCCAGTACGCCAAGCCGGACCTTGCCGAAACGCGGATCTACAACGACCCGCTGGTGGACGAGTACGGCAACGGCCACACCTTCAACCGCCGCGTCGACCGGGCGCGCGGCTACACGCGCGTCGACAGCAAGGCGCAGCGCGACTCGTGGAACCGCATCTGGACGTTCCTCGAGTGGCACCTCGAGCCGTACCGCGGCGCCCGGCCCTGACCGCCCGCGTGAGGCTGCCCGGTCTCATGACGACGGCGAGCGCGCCGCACCTGCTGGCGCTGGACGTCGCGCTGCTGCCGCCCGCGGCGTGCCGGCTGCGACTCGCCGATCTGAACGCGGCGCTGGACCCGCCGCCGCGCGGCTTTCAGTTCGACGACACGCATCTCCCGCACGTCACCCTGGCCCAGCAGTTCGTTGCGGCCGGCCGCCTCGACGACGTCATCCGCCTTCTGGCGCCCGTCGTCCGCGCAGCCGCCCCGTTGCGGCTGCGTGCGACGGGCCTGAGCCGCGGGCGCACTACGTCGTCCCTGCGGCTCGCGCCGACGTCCGCGCTCGCCCGGCTGCACACCGGCGTGATGGATGCGCTGCTGCCCTTCGATGCCGGTCCCGGAGACGGGTCGGCGTTCGCGTCGAACGGCGAGCCGCCCCGGGCGGCCGACATCGAGTGGGTGATCCGCTTTCGAGACCGGGCGGCCTACGCCTGCTTCGATCCGCACATCACCCTGGGAGTCGGCGCCGCGCCGGGCGCCACGGCCGCGGTCGACGCGGTGGCCGACCGTGTTGCCCTGTGCCACCTCGGCCGGTACTGCACGTGCCGCCGCGTGCTCGCCGAGTGGACCTTGACACCCCGGGGTGCATGATGCACCATCGCGACGCTCGACTCCGCAAGGCGCGCACAGCGCGCCTCGGCGGGAGCGGCGCGGGGCGCAGGGGTCCCCGCAAGCGGACGCCGGGGGTGCGGGGCGCAGCCCCGTTTGATTGAAGCCCGCACAGCGCGCCTCGGCGGCAGCGGCGCGGGGCGCAGGGGCCCCGCAAGCGGACGCCGGGGGTGCGGGGCGCAGCCCCGTCTGATAGAAGCGAAACGGGGGACATCATGTGGCGCAACGTCATCGTGGTACTCGGTAGCGCGGCGCTGTCCGCCGCCTGCGCGGGCGGCGCGGCCGTGGAGCGGGAAGCATCGAGTGCGGAGGCTGCGGCCGGGCAGCGGACGGTGACCGCGGATGACATTCCGGCCGATGTCCAGAGCGATTCCTGGGCGCGCCTGCCGCTCCCCCGGCGGGATCGGATGGACGCCGACGGGCAACGTGTCTATGACATGGTCCGCCACCCGGACAGCCGCTACGCCGATAGCCTGTGGGGGCCGGTCGCCATGTGGCTGTACAGCCCGGAGATGATCGAGCACATCTTTCCCGCCAGTACCTACCTGCGGTTCGGCACCGAGAAGGACCAGCGGCTCACGGAGCTGACGATCCTCGCGACCGCGCGCGAGGTGCGCAGCCAGTACGAATGGTCGGCCCACGAGCCCCCGGCGCTGGCGGCCGGCCTCGAGCCGGAGATCGTCGCGATCGTCAAGCAACGCACGCCGCTCGACCGGGCCGTCGACGTCCCGGGGCTCGGCGACATGGAACGCACTATCATCCAGTTCACCCGCGAGGCCGTCAGCGACGAGCGCGTCAGCGCCGAGACGTTCGCGCACGCGCGCGAACTGTTCGGAGACCAGGGGGTCATGGACCTGACCGGTCTGATCGGCTACTACAACTTCGTCAACATCACGCTCAAGGCCTTCGACCTGCAACTGGAGCCGGGCCGGGAGCGGCTGCTCCCGAATCTGTGGTAGGACCGCCGGCGCGGAGGCTGGCCGGCGAGCGCACGCCGGAGGCCGGATGATGGCGGCCGTGGCGGCGCTGGCGGTCGCCGGCTTCGCGATCTCCACCTACTTCACGGCCGTGGCGTACCGCTGGATTCGCCCGGACGCCGCGTGGATCCCGGCAGTCTGCCGCATGGGCGAGCGGACCTGCGCGTCGATCGTCTTCACGCCGCGCGCGCGGGTGCTAGGGCTGCCCAACTCCGTCCTGGGGCAGGTCTTCTACGCGGGCCTCCTCGTGGGCACGCCACTCGGCCTCCTGGACCAGCCCCACCTCCTCGCGCTGTACCGGGCCGGCAGCCTGGTGACGGTGGTCCTGGCAGTCTACCTGTCCTACGCGCTGCTGTTCGTCATGCGCGTCCCGTGCCCGCTCTGCTTCGTCTCGCACGGGATCAACACGGTCATCTTCGTGCTGCTGCTGCTGTAGGCACCTCGACGGCCGCTGCTGGCGGGCGGGCGGCGATCCGGCGGCGCTCCGCCAGGATGAGACCGTACTCCGCGCTCCGCTTCCAGACCCGGTTGGCCATCTCGGTGAGGTGGACCGCCTTGAGGCCCAGATACAGGAAGACGCTCCCCACGCCGCCGACCACGACGTAGCGCAGCCCCTGCACCCAGTCGACGCCGACGAGGGTCGTCAGCAGCCCCAGCGCGCCGTACGAGACGAAGCCCACCAGGGCCAGCAGGGGCCCGGTCACCGTGCGCACGCTCCAGGAGGCGACCCGCGACTCCTTCTCCATCAGCGCCCCGATCGCTTCGAGCCGGTGCAGCGCCGCCGCCAACTGCTCGAAGTCCCGGCCCGTCAGGACGTCGCGCAACGAGATCTGCGCGCGGCAGGCGCGGGCCACCCGCCCGTCGCCGCGCAGCCACGACGGCCCGCCGACCCGAATCTCGTGGTCCGGGAAACAGTCCGCAAGCCGCTCCAGCAGGCGCGCGTGCGATTCGGGACCGTGCTCGTCGGAGGTGGAGACGACATCGATCTCGATTCGCCGGCGAGCCGGCACCCAGGCCACCTCGTGCAGCCCGCCGCCGTCCAGATCCTCCAGGTACAGCGAGACGTGGGGCGCGATGTCCTCGTGCAGCATGGCCTCGTGATCCAGGCACGGAAGCCGCGGCACGCCGGCGGGGACCGGTACCGGCAGGCGGTAGGATTTGACGGCGCGGACATGGGCGAACGCCGAGACGGCACGCAGGAAAGGCTGCCACGCGGCGGCGGGAAAAGGCTGCGGCCGCGGCGGCGCTGCGGGTGTCACGACGGGCCCACCTTAGCACAGCGCACGGTGGAATCCGACCGGGCGGGCGGGAGCGGGCAGATGGTATATTGTGAGCAGAGGAAGCCATGACGACACGAATGCTGACCCGTATTCCCCGCACCCCAACCATCACCCGCCGGCTCTGGGCGATCGCCGCGTCTGCCGCTGTCGCGATCCTGGTGTTGCCGGTCGCAGCGCATCCGCAGGACGGCCCGACCTCGGTCTGGGACGGCGCGTACACCGAGGAGCAGGCCACTCGGGGCGAGAGCGCCTACGAACGGGAGTGCGCGACCTGCCATCTCGCCGACCTGCTCGGCGACGGCATCGCACCGGCCCTGGTCGGCGCCGCCTTCGACTTCCGCTGGAGCGACCTGTCCGTCGGCGACATGTTCGTCGCCATCCGGGCCACCATGCCCCAGGGCGCGCCCGCCAGCCTCAGCCCGCGGGCCTACGCCGACATCGTGAGCTATCTGCTGCAGCGGAACGACTTCCCGGCCGGCGACGGCGAGCTGCCGACCGACGAGGCCGCGCTCAACGCGGTCATCATCCACCGCGAGCCGCCGGCGCCCAGCGCGGAAGCCGACGCAGAGGCCGCGGACCCCACCGTCTGGGACGGCGTGTTCACGGCGGAGCAGGCCACGCGGGGTGAGGGCGCCTACGAGCGGGAGTGCGCGACCTGCCATCTCGCCGACCTGTTCGGCGACGGCATCGCGCCGGCCCTGGCCGGCGCCGCCTTCGACTTCCGCTGGAGCGACCTGTCCATCGGCGACATGTTCGTCGCCATCCGGGCCACCATGCCCCAGGGCGCGCCCGCCAGTCTCAGCCCGCAGGCCTACGCCGACATCGTGAGCTACCTGCTGCTGAGGAACGACTTCCCGGCCGGCGACGGCGAGCTGCCTGCCGACGAGGCCGTGCTCAACACGATCATGATCACGTCGGAGCAGCCGTAGCGCGCCCCGCGACGCGGGCCGGGGTCTACCCGGCCGCGTCGATGCGGGGACGCTCGATGCCGCGGCGGTGGAGCTTCAGCGTGTACACGCTGAACGGCAGCAGCCGGT
Source organism: Vicinamibacterales bacterium (assembly GCA_965222265.1). GTDB lineage: Bacteria > Acidobacteriota > Vicinamibacteria > Vicinamibacterales > UBA8438 > JAAXGX01. The sequence continues at coordinate 1,110,530 of CBDCTP010000001.1, read as the reverse complement.
GCGAGACGTAGACGCTGCCCGCCGTCGCCGCCATCAACGGCAGCATGATGCGGTAGTCGTCGGTCATTTCGAAGAGCAGCAGGATGGACGTCGTCGGCGCCTTCGCCGCCGCGGCGAAGAAGGCGGCCATCCCGACCGTGGCGTACGCGCCCGAGCCGGCGGTCCAGTCCGGCCAGAGGCCGTCGGCGAGCGAGCCGCACACCCCCCCCAGCATCGCTCCCATGTAGAGGCACGGCGCGAAGACCCCGCCCGAGCCGCCCGACCCCAGGGTCGCGCAGTTCGCGAGCAGTTGCGCGGCGAACAGGCCGAGCAATAGCTCCCACGGGAAGCGCCCCCCCAACGCCGACTCTATGGCCGGAAAGTCGGCCCCGTAGATCTGCGGGAAGAAGCGCAGGAGCAGACCCACGATCAGGCCACCCACCGCCGGCTTGAGATAGCCGGGGAACCGCCACCCGCCGAACGCGTCCTCCGACCAGTACAGCAGGCGGACGTAGCCGATCGCCGCCACGCCCAGCAGCCCGCCCAGCAGGACGTACAGCGGCAGCTCGGCGGGGCTCGCGAGGTCGTACGTCGGCACCATGAGTGCCGGAGAGTTCCCGAGGAAGTGTCTCGCGACCAGGCACGAGCTGAGCGAGGCCAGCAGCACGAGCAGGAAATCGGTGTGGACGCGCCCGATCAGCACCTCCATGGCGAAGACGGCGGCCGCGATGGGGGCATTGAACGTCGCGGCGATCCCGCCGGCCGCGCCGCACGTCACCAGCGTGCGGACGTTGGGCGGGGCCAGCCGTGTCCACTGGCCGACCGTCGAGCCGATGGCCGAGCCGACCTGCACCACGGGGCCCACGCGGCCCGCCGCCCCGCCGAACCCGATGGTCAGCGACGAGGCGATGACCTTGACGGCGACGACCCGCCTGCGAAGATGCCCGCCGCGGGTGGCCAGCGCGGTCATCACCGCCGGGACGCCATGCCCCCTCGCCTCCGGGGCGAACCGCTGGACGAGCGGCCCCACCATGAGCCCGCCGAGCGCCGGCAGCAGCACGAGCTGGGCCGGCCCGAATCGCTCCAGCAGCGCAGCGACCGGTCCGCGCGCCACGTCGGCCAGCAGCCCGATTGCGAGGATGAAACCGACCGATCCCAGGCCGGTGACCATGCCGACCACGACGGCGAGGATGATGAGGTAGTTCTGCTCGGGCAGGAACGATGACCGCAGCCAGACGGGCGCCCGGCGCCAGTCCGACAGGCGCGCCGCTATCGCGCGGGCAGATGACGGGCGGTCGGCCATCGGCCGCTATCCGGGCTCCCTGCCGGGGGCGGGCGCCACCGGACGCGTTGCGATCGCCACCAGCCTGGCCCGACCGCCGCGCCGCAGCTGCAGCAGCAGGGATTCGTCGCGGTCCGCGGCGGCCACGATCGCGTCCCGATCGTCTGCGGCCCCGACGCCCCTTCCGCCGATCGCGACCAGCCAGTCTCCCTCCGCGACGCCGGCGGCGGCGGCCGGACCGCCCTCGCCCACGGCCGCGATGCGCCAGCCTGGCCCACCAGCCGGCTCGTCCGGCGCCCCGGACACCCACTCGAGCGCGAGGCCACGCGTAGCGAGGCGCACGCCGCGGGGTCCGACCGGCTCACAGTCGCCGTCCGGGATAATCGTGCCGCCGGTGATCCGCCGCCGGCTTCTGAGCACGCGGTAGCGGACGAGATCGCCCGGCGCCCGGGCATCGTAGAGCTGCTGAAACTGCGCCGCGGACTGCACGCGTTCCCCACCCCACTCGACCAGGATGTCGCCTCCCCGCAGTGAGGGTTCCGGAACGAACGCGTCACGGTGGACGTACTCGATCAACACGCCCTCTTCGAGAACGAGCGCCTCGCGGACGGCGTCATCGAGCTCCGTCACCTCGATCCCGCGGCAGACGTTCTCGGCCTGCAGCCGTTCGATGAGCCGCAGCAGCCCCGTCGAGCTGACCACGCGCCGGCCCGCGGGCGCCCGGTAGACCAGTCCCAGCAGCGCGCCGTCCAGGTCCACCACGGCCGCGATCGCGAGCGTCTCCGGCAGGTCAGCCGAGATCGCGAGATCGCCCCCGTTCGCCAGATCGTCCGCGCGCGACGTCGCGCCCACGAGGTACCCGGGTGCGACCACCGGCTCGCCGTCGCGCGAGAGGGTCACGACGCCGACGTACGAGCCCGACGGCAGCACGTGCGGATCGGTGAGCGTGAACGGCGCCCGGTCGTCGCCGAGCACATCGAACACTGCCAGGCCGATTCCCTCGTCCCAGCCCCGCAGCCGGAATCCCTCCGGTTCGGGCGGCAGGGTCTGGCCGTCGGCGGCGCCCGCCAGGCCCTCGCGGTCGCGCGCGGCCAGCACCTCGAGGGCCGGGTCGATGGTCGTCAGCACGAGGCGCGGACCCACGACCAGCGCCGGCGTGCGGCCGGGTCCCACCACCGTCAACCACGGCCCGGCGCGCTCGGCGAGCTGCGCCCAGTAGTCGGCGAAATACGTCAGGGGCGTCTTGTCGAGCGCGCGGACAATCGGCTGCACGGGTTCGCTGGCGACCGGCTCGGGAGCGGGCGCCGCGGGCGGCGGCGGCGCGTTCTGCTCCAGAGCACCCTGCACCAGCACGGCCGCGACCACCGGTAGCAGCACCGTCGGGAACAGCAGGCCCCGTCGCTGCAGGAAGCCGATCACCGGCAATCGGGGCGGTCGCACCGCGCACCCTCTCCGGACAGGACCGCCGCCATCCGCAACGGCCCGTCGGAACGTCGAGCCGGGTGCTGCGCCGGACGACCATCTTGCGGCAGGCCGGGGGAGAGAGCGGAACCGCGGCGGAAACGAACCATGCCGGAAAACGCGGCACTCACAGCAGCCAGAGCACCATCGCCGGCACGAGCACGATCGCCAGGCCGTCCATCAGCAGCCCGTACTTGATCATCTGGGTAATCGGCACCCGCCCCGAGGCGTACACGATGGCATTGGGCGGGGTGGAGACGGGCAGTACCACGGCCACCGACGCGGCCAGTCCGGCGGACACCGCCGGCACCACCGGATCGACGCCGGCCGCCTGGGCGATCGAAACGACGATCGGAATGGCAATGTTGGTGGCGGCGGTATTCGACATGGCCTCCGACAACACGACGGTGAACAGCGCCGCCGCGAAGGTGAGCGGCACCACCGCGTCGGTCGGCAGCAGGCCCGTGATCCCCGAGCCGACGGCCAGGGCCAGACCGCTCGACGCCGACAGCACACCCAGCGACAGGCCGCCGCCGAACAGGAGGATGGTTCCCCAGTCGATCTGCGCCGCCTGCTTCCAGGTGAGTGTCGACCGCTGCTCCCTGCTGATGGGCAGCAGAAACAGTAGCACCGCGCCGATCAGGGCCGCCACCGACTCCGGCACGCTCGCGAGGACCATCTCAGCGACGGGGTGGTCGCGGCCCAGCACCAGGGCCAGCACGCCCGGGCCGACCCACAGGCAGACGGTGACGCCAAACGCGATGACCGCGTTGCGCTCGCCGGGCTTCCAGGGGCCCAGCGCCCGCCTGCGCTCCGCGATGATTGCGTCCGCGCCCGGGATTTCGCTGACGCCGGTGCGACCCACCCAGTTCAGGTAGATGAACGCGATGACCACCAGCACGAGCATCACCGGCAGCGCGAGGAGCATCCACTCCACGAACGAGATGCGCACGCCGAGCAGATCGTCGAGCATCGCGATCGTGATCAGGTTCGGCGGCGTTCCCACCGGCGTGGCCATTCCGCCGCGCGAGCAGCCGTACGCCGTCATCAGCATCAACGCCGTGCCGTAGCCGCGCGGCACGCGACTCTCCGATTCCATGAACGCGATGAGCGACAGCCCGATCGGCACCAGCATGGCTGCCGTGGCGGTGTTGCTCATCCAGGCGGACAGGAAGGCCGCCAGCGCACCGTACGCCAGCAGGATCCGGGTCGGACGGGCGCCGATGATCTTCCAGGACAGCACGCTGTACGCGATTCGTTCGTTGACCCGGTGCACGAACAGCGCCTGCGCCAGGATGAAGCTGCCGATGAAGAGAAAGACGATCGGGTTCGCCATCGGGGCGAACGCGGCGCCGGCCGGCGCCACCTGCAGCACGACCGCCAGCGTCGGGCCTAGCAGGGCCGTGACAGCCAGCGGCAGCGCCTCGGTCACCCAGAACACGATGACCAGCGCGACGACGGCCGCCAGCCTGTGCGCCTCCGGCGTCAGCCCGGCCAGCGGCAGCGCCAGCACCAGGGCGAAGGCGAGCGGGCCGAGCACGAGCCCGACCTGCCGCCGACGTGCATCGAAGCGCGCCTCGGGGCCGATCGCGGTTCCGGCGGCGTTGGACTCGGCAGTCACGAAGACAGGCTTCCGGCCGGTTGCGCCGCGCGCGACGGAACCGCCGCGGCCGATGCAACGTGGGCGGGGCGTGATATGCTGCCCCGAGAGGAAGGTGCCGCGATGAAAGTTGCTCTGTTGGCGCTGCTTGGCCCGGTCGGGTTGCCGGAACTGGTCATCATCTTCTTTATCCTGATCCTGATCTTCGGAGCCAAGCGCCTCTCAGGGCTTGGCCGCGGCCTCGGACAGGCCATCCGGGGCTTCAAGGAAGAGGTGGAAGAGAAACCGCAAGAACCTACCCGGCCGGAGTAGGGTGAACCGGCCGCAAGGCCCGGTCCACCTCCGCCGTCAGTTAGTGCCTGGCGACCCCCAGCTCGTTCAGGTGGGCGACGAGATCGGTTCCGGCCGTCCAGGGATTGACGTTCCTGTCGACGTGCAGAATGTTCCCGTCGGGACCGATGATATAGGTCCAGCGGTGCGGCAGTGAGCTTCGCGGCGTCACGACGCCGTAGGCCCGGGCCACGTCCCCTTCGGGATCGCTGAGCAGCGGAAAATCAGCGCCCAGCGACGCTGCGAAGTCCTTGTTCGTTTCGAGATCGTCGACGCTGGCCATGAAATAGGCGATGTCGAACCGATCGAGATCGTCGCTGCTATCCTGCAGCGATTTGCATTCGGCCGCTCAACCGCCGGTGAACGCCATCGTGAACCACGCCAGAACGACCGTTTTGCCCCGGTAGTCGGCCAGACGGTGCGTGTTCCCGTCGGTCCCCGGCAGCTCGAACGCCGGCGCCGGATCCCCCGCGTCGAGCTGCTGCGCGCCCGTGCCGTCGGCAACTCCCAGGACCATGAGCGCCGCCGCGCCGAAAAGGAAGAATCTCGTCACGCTCAATCACTCCTTGTGGACGTCGGCATGCGCGGTGGATGTCCGCATGCGCCCCTCTAGAATAGCTGATCCGGAGCGAGGCCGCCGGCAGGAATGCAGCAGGCTGTTAGACTCCACCCGTGAAGAGGGTGCTCATCGCGACCGCGGCGGCGGCCGCCGCCGCAGGCCTCGCGAGAATCGTCGCACTGCCTGCCCCTGCGCCGCTGCCGGACGTGGCGCCGCCGGGCGCGTGGGTGCTGATGACGCCCCAGGCCCTGACCTCTCCCACGGCTCGCTTCCGGCCCCGGCCGTCGATGCGCGGGCTCGGCTGGCAGGTCAGCGACTACCTGTCGGCGCTCGGCGTCCTGATTGTCGACGTCGAAACCCACCGGCTGGATGAGGCGCTGGGCATCGCGCGGGCCCTGGTCCACCCGCTCGAGGACAGCTACGTCGAGGTGCTGGTGTACTTCCGCGCGCCGGGTACCGAGCTGGCCGCGAAGCGCGTGCAGTGGACACCCTCCGGCGGCTACATCGAGCTCGACATCGCCGGCCCGCCTACCTGATCAGGGCGGTGTCCGGAAACTGCGAGTACCACCCGAACCAGAACGCCCGCTGGGCGGCGACGCGTGGCAGGCGCCGCTGCGGGTCGGCGTCGGCCACCAGGGCGTCCTCCGTCACGCGCCACACCCCGCCCGCGACGTCGGCCACGCGGCCGTCGTCGAGCAGCCGGGCGAAGCGGTCGGCGCCGGCGGCATAGACGCGGTTGGCGCCCCGCGCGCTGGTGACCACCACGAGCCGGTGGCCGGCATGCTCCGTCTGGTAGACCCGGTTGTCCCCGAGGAACCTGGCGGCGATGGCGAGCGGATGACGCGCGCCGGCGGCGTCCGCGAGCAGCATCACGACCACCTCGTCCTTGTTCCGCAGCCGCTCGTCGACTTGCGGCACCTGGAACATCAGCCGGTCCGTGGCGAAGTAGTCGCGGTAGGCCGCCCCTTCCGAATAGTCGCGCCGGTGGCCCGTTTCCAGCGACAGCACGGTCGTCTCCGGGTGGCTGCGCCGCCATTCCTCCCAGGTCGTGGTCACGACCGAGCGGTGCCGCAGGCGCAGGCCGCTGCCAACCAGCGGGCCCACCACGGGCACCCCTTCGAACGTGTTCCACAGACTCTTCGTCTCGTCGTCGAACATGAGCTTGTTCGACCGGTACAGGAACCCGCTGGTGCCGATGGTGATGTGCCGGCCGTCGACGACGCTCTCGTACGGAATGACCGTCCCGCACAGTGTGCAGTAGACGATCGTCAGCTCGACGCCTCCGAGCCGGTCGAGCGCCATCTCGTGCCATGCCAGGACGCGCTTGGGGTAGGCGCGGGCCTCGCCGTTGACCGCGATGCCGAAGACGATGTGGTCGTCGTCCAGGTACTCGGCAGCGGCGGCCGGCAGCGTCTGTGGATACGCCAGCGGCGGGATGCCGTTGACCACCACCCCGCCCCAATCAATCTCGTCCAGCCTGATCGTCGTCGCCACGCTGCGTGGAAAGAAGCTCCGGAAGCGCGTGTCGATCGCGGCGTACCACTCGCCCTTGAACAGGGCGTAGTCCGGATGCGGATCGTACGGCTGCTCCCAGATCCAGTGCTGGAGCCGGTCCACCTCGCCGCGGAAGCGCTGTCCCGTCTGCTGCTCGACGAACCGCATCAGCCGGCGCCACACCCGGGTCGACGGGTGCTCCCGGCGCAGCGTGAGCGCGAATGCCGGCTCGGTGCGCGTGGGATCGAACGTGCCGAAGGTCGGCGCGGGAGGAGCCGGCGGCCGCAGGAGCCGCAGCATGTCGCGCACTATCGCTGCATGGCCGTCGCGCCAGGCGGCGGCAATCTGCTCGAGCGCCTCCTCCGCCACGTCGTCGTCCTCATTGGCAGCCTGGAGGAACAGCCGGATGTCCGGGGCCTGGCCCGCGGGGGGCTGTGCCGCGGCCGGCGACGGCGAACCGCCCGCGAGCAGCGCGACCAGCAGCGCCGCCGCCAGCGCGGCACGCGTCGTTCCGTGTGGAAGCGACCGGCGTTTGTAGTACGCTGCCTGCCTCATGGTGGTCGGCGCTCCTCCCCTGGTCCCGCTCATCTCGGCCAATCAGATCCAACGCCGAGTCGGGGAGCTGGCGGCCGACATCGAAGCGAGCACGCCCCCCGAGGTTACCATCCATCTCGTCGGGATGCTCGCCGGCGGGTTCATCTTTCTCGCCGACCTGGCGCGCGCGTGCTCCAGACCCGTCACAATCGATTTCGCGCGGGGCGCAAGCTACGGCAACGGGAAGCAGTCCTCCGGGGCGACGCTCTGGAGCCTCGAGCCCCGCGATCTGCGCGGCAGGCACGTGCTGATCGTCGAGGACATCGTCGACACGGGGACCACGCTGCGCGCCCTCCGCGGCCGCCTGCTGGCCCAGCGTCCGGCGTGGCTCCGCACCGTCTGCCTCCTGGACAAGCCGTCCCGGCGGCGGTGCGAGGTGCCGATCGAGTTCGTCGGGTTCACCATCGACGACGTCTTCGTCGTCGGCTACGGCCTCGACCACGCCGAGAACTACCGGCATCTGCCGTACATCGCGGCGGCGCCCTGACCACCGGCGCAGCCCGCCCACTCGTGTATAGTGGCTTCGCGATGGCCAAGCGACGCTCCCCGTCCCGGCGCGTCCCGCGCGCCGCGGCGGAGGCCGACGGCAGAACGAGCGGCACGCGGCGGGCAGCCGGCTCGCGGGCAGGCCAGGACCCGGGCGAGGCCACCGCCCCCGCGGATTGGCGCACCGGGATCACGCTGATCGAGCCGAACCGCATTCTCGTCCGGGGCTACCGTCTCGACGACCTGATGGGGCGGCTGTCGTTCGCCGAGGCCGTCTATCTGCTGCTCAGCGGCGAACTGCCGTCGCCCGCCGTCGGGCGCCTGATGGATGCGCTCCTCGTGTCGTCGATCGATCACGGGGCGACGCCGCCGTCCACGCTGGCCGCCCGCAACGTCGCCACGACCGGCGCCCCGATCCGCGCCGCGGCGGCCGCGGGCGTCCTGGCGTTCGGATCGTCCCTGGGCGGGGGCGGCAGCATCGAGGCCTGCCTGCGGTTCCTGACCGACGGGCTGACCCTCGTCGGGGACTGGGTGTCGCCCGACGACGCCGCGCGGCGCCTGGTCAATCAGGCGCTGGAGGAAGGCCCGCCGCCGCCCGGCTTCGGGCATCGGTTTCACACGCGGGATCCCCGCGCGGCCCGCCTCCTGCAGCTCGCGCTGGAGCTCGAGCTCGACAGCGCCCACGTGCAGCTCATCCGTGCGGTCGAGCGCGTGCTCGCCGAGCGCCATCGCGACGCGGCCGATCCGCCCCCGCACGTCAACGAGGAGGGCGCCATCGCGGCCATCTGCGGCGACCTGGGCTTCGATGCCGAGGCAGCGAGCGCCCTGTTCATGATCTCGCGCCTCCCGGGCATCGTGGCACACGCCATCGAGGAGCAGGGGCGCCAGGCGCCGATGCGGCTCATCGACCCGACCGGGCACACCTACGACGGATCCGACGAGCGCCGCCTGCCCGAGACGCGCCGGTAGGCCGCTCCGGGCTTCCGACGCGGGCGTGTCGTAACCTAATTGACAACAGAGCAAGAACTCCAATCGCGGACGGGACTCAAGACCGAGCCTTCAGTATCGGTGCTACGATCCGGTCGGCGCGGGGGAAGGACCGCCGCTTTCCCGGCGTTCCACCGAACGGCCTGCAGAACACGACGTGGTACCATCTCGGGCTGCTCCGGCCACGGTGTACGACGCACGGAACGATTGCCAGCGTGAACGACCTGCTGACGTACCGGAGCGACCGGCATCACGTGTTTCCCAAGAACTACCTCAAGAAAACGATGCGTCTGCTGGCCGGCCGCTACAACCAGATCGCCAATCTTGTGATCGCGCAGAGCGAGATCAATATTGCCATCGGTGACGATCCACCAGCCGCGTGCTTTCCCGAGGTTGCGGCCCAGTGCAACGGCGGAGGCAGGAAGTATGGAGGCATCACAGACGCGCAAACCCTGCGCGAGAACTTGTCGGACCACTGTCTTCCAGTATCACTCCTTGACGGCATCATTCCTGCCTACGATGACTTCCTGGAGAAGCGACGCAGGCTTATGGCGTTGAAAATCAAGGCGTGGTTCGAGACGCTATGAAGCATTGCGGCGCCGTTCAGGGTATCAGGCGAACGAGAGCGGCAAATGCCCCGAGGGCGAGCACGATACGCCAAGTGATTCGCGCCTCGAGGGTGCCGATGCGGGCGTCAAGCGCGGCGAGTTCTGCTCTGAGGTCGGACTTGAGCGCGTCCAGGTCGGTTCTCGTTAGGGGTTCGCCGATTGCATTGCTGAACACCTCCACCAACACTTCGGCCTGCCGCTCGCTCAGGTCCGCGTCCTGTAGCTTCCGGATGGCGGCGTGCGTGTCGAAGGTGACGGTGTTCATGGGCGGTGGTCCTCCCATTCGGGTCGATTTCTCGGTTGTCGATCTGGCGTCGTAGAGTCGACGGATGCGCTCCGGCCGGCCTTAGCTGGGCGACGAACAGCACACTCCGACACGATATCACGGTCGCGCGTTTCCGGTACCGACGGCGAGTCCGTGGCGTTCAGTGTCGGTCTCGACTCCGCGATGTCGTCCCGGCTCGTCCCGAAGGGTTCGACTCTCCTGGCGTGTATGGCGGCGGGCACGGCGAGGGGGTTCCGGATCGTGGTCGATGTCGGTCCCGTTGACTATGGATGGATGGACGCTGGCGTCCGTCCATGCCATGCCTCGTTCGCGGCGGTGGCCGGCGAGTCACCGGAACGGCTGGAGCGACAGCGGAGGAGCCGCGACAGCGGGTTGACTCGCCGGACGCCGTCGCGGCAGCCGGCTTCACGCGCCGCCTGACGACGGCCGACCGGTGGCATCGCCACCCGAGCCGCCTCGCGCAGTCGCGCCAGCGCCGCCTGGACCACCTCGCGCGGGTAGTTCGTCTCCTCGGCGGCCCAGTCGCGGAAGGTGGAGCGGAAGCCGTGCGGAACGGCGGGGGGCGGCTTGCCGAGCCGCGGGAAGGCGAAGCGGGCCATGCTCGCTGCGGGTCACCCGCTCATGCATCGCCGCCCGCGGCTTCCGGCGCAAGCGGCGCCGAGGACGCACGCCCGCTTGATCGCGGGGTTCAGGCCGCCCTAGACCTTCAGCGCGTCCCAGGCGCTCGTCGCGATCGCCTTCTTGATCCCGGCCAAGGACAGGGCCTACCGCGCCATCAGCTCGCCGAGCAGCGCCGCCGTATGGGGCGCCTCCTTGTAGGTCGCGGTCCGGAAGACGCCCTGCGCGATCCGCAACGGGGTCCAGCCGGCCTCGTTCTCCGTGTGAAAGGTGTTGGCCCCCTGATCGACGAGGAGCCGCACGATGGAGTTCGCGCCCCGGTAGGCGGCCCCGTGCAGCGCCGTCTCGCCGTTCAGCGCGACGGCATTCACGGCGCCGCCCAGCTCGAGCGCGATCTCGACGCATTCGAGCGCCTCCGTCTCGGTCCCCGGATCCTCGCCCGGCGAGTGGATGCCGAGGCCCGCGGCAACCATCAGCAGCGTCGCGCCGTCCTCGTTCGCAATCGCGGGATCGGCGCCCAGCTCGAGGAGGACGCGCATCAGCGGGGCGTCCGCCAGGCGCGCGGCCATCAGGAGCGGGGTGGCGCCGACCCGGTTGAGCGCGTTGCGGTAGCCGTTGCGCGGCTCGGCCGTCATCCTGGCGTCGACATCGGCGCCGCGCGCGACCAGCTCCCGGACGAAGCGCAGGCTGTCGAGATTGCCGGTGGTGACGGGACCGGGCGGGTTGAAGCCGAAGTTCGGCCGGCGCACCCAGGTCATGGCGTGCAGCGCCGTCCACCCCTGCCCGGCTGCGTTCGGGTCGGCGCCTTCATCGACCAGCAGGACGCCGAGCTCCCAGTGTGCGTTGGTGGCCGCCAACACCACCGTGCCCGTGCCGTCGGGCAGCCGATCGTTCGGGTCCGCGCCCGCCTCGAGCAGGGCCCGCACGACCTCGATGTGGCCCGCGCGAACCGCGAAGAGCAGGGCCGTGAAGCCGTGCGGCGCCGGCCCCTCGAGGCCCGTCCGCAACGGGTTCTCGGGAACCAGCGTCCGCGCCTCGACGTCGGCGCCGGCGGCGACGAGGACGCGGACCGCGTCGGCATGCCCCTCCGTTGCGGCCCACATCAACGCCGTCTGGCCGTCGCGCTGCACCGCGTCGACGTCGGCCGCGCGCGCCAGCAGCACCTCCATGGCCTCGACCCGCCCGGTGCGCGCCGCCATCATGAGCACCGTCTCGCCCGCGGCCACGGTGGTGCCCGGGTCCGCGCCCGCGTCGAGCAGCAGCTCGATCATCGCCGCGCTGCCATTGACCGTGGCCAGCCACAGCGGCGGGATGTCGAACGCGTTGACGGCGCCTGCATCAGCGCCGCCGCCGATCAGCAGATCCGCCAGCTCGAGGTTGTCCAGACGCACGGCCCAGTGCAGCGCCGTGGTGCCGTCGGCCTCCGGCGCGTTCACATCGGTGCCGCCGTCCAGCAGTGCGCGGACCGCGCCCGCGTCCGCCCGCCTGACAGCCTCGGCCAGAGGATTGTCGCGCCCGGCTGCGGCGGCGGGTGGCGTGACGACCGACGCGCAGAGGCAAGCGAACGCCAGCACCCGGCCGGCCCGTGACCGGGAGCGCGCATATCCCTTTTTCATGCCCACATCCTAACAGCCCGCGGCGGGCGTGGGCAGGTGAAGTTGCGGGTCGCGAGCCCGGACAGCGGGCGCGGCGAAGTGGTAGAGTTGCGCCATGCTGAGAGGGGTGTTGGCGCTTGCCGCCGGTCTCGTGGCTCTGGGTCCGGCAACGTCCGGACACCTGCTGGCGGCGGGTCGGTCCCAGGCTCCGGGCGGCCGCTCCGCCGGGGACGCGGCGGCCCTGCTGGAGCGCTACTGCGTTACCTGCCACAACGACAGCCTGCGCACGGCGGGGCTCACGCTGGAGGCGCTCGATGCCGACCACCCGAGCGCTCATGCGGAGGTCTGGGAAAAGGTCGTGCTGAAGCTGCGGGCCGGGATGATGCCTCCGCCCGGCCGGCCGCGCCCGGATCCGGCGACGTACGACCGCTTGGCGTCCTTCCTCGAAGCGGGACTCGACCGCGCCGCCGCGGCCGTTCCCGACCCGGGGCGCAGCGACGCGCTGCGCCGCCTCAACGCCACCGAGTACCAGAACGCGATCCGCGATCTGCTCGACCTCGACATCGATGTCGCGGATCTGCTGCCGGCCGACGACTCGAGCGCCGGATTCGACAACGTGGGGCTCGGCGGTCTCGATCCGGGCCGGATGGAGCGCTACCTCGGCGCGGCGCAGAAGGTCAGCCGGCTGGCCGTCGGCGCTCCCGTGCGCTCGGCAGTCGCCGACACGTTCATCGTACCGTCCGACCTGAATCAGGACCGTCACGTGGAGGGTCTGCCGTTCGGCACGCGCGGCGGCACCACGTTTCGCTACAACTTCCCGGTGGATGCCGAGTACGAAGTGCGCGTCGAGCTCGGGAAGAGCTGGAACAGCAACCGCGTCGGCGGGCTGCGAGAGCCGCACGACGTCGTCATCACCCTGGACGGGGAACCGGTGCGGGTCCTCACCGTCGAGCCGCGCTCCCGGCGCGACCCGTCGCGCGCGTCGCTGGATCTGTACGAACAGCCCGACCGCAGCGCCGACGCGGATCTCGCCGTGCGCATGCCGGTCACGGCCGGCGCCCACACGGTCGGGGCGGCGTTCGTCAGCCAGGGCTCGGCCGTGGTCGAGCGCCACCGGCAGCCGTTCCTCAAGGTGCACATCACCGTCGGCGGGGACCAGCGGACGCAGCCGGCCGTCTACTCGATCACGATCACCGGCCCCTTCGACGCGACGGGACCGGGCGATACGCCGACGCGGCGCCGCATCTTCACCTGCCGGCCGGCACCCGGCGGCCAGGACGAGCGCTCGTGCGCCGAGGACATCCTCACGACGCTGGCTCGCCGGGCCTATCGCCGGCCGGTGACCCGCGGAGATCTCGACACCCTGCTCGGCTTCTACGCCGAGGGGCGCGCCGCGGGCGGCTTCGAGGCCGGCATCGAGATGGCCCTGCGGAGGCTGCTCGTCAGCCCGGAGTTCCTGTTCCGCATCGAGCGCGATCCGGAGGGCGCGGCCGCGGCCGCCGCGTACCACGTCACCGACCTCGAGCTCGCGTCACGGCTCTCGTTCTTCCTCTGGAGCAGCCTGCCGGACGACGAACTGCTCGCGGTCGCCGGCGGCGGTACGCTGCGGGAGCCCGGCGTGCTCGAGCAGCAGGTGCAACGCATGCTGGCGGATCGCCGCGCGGATTCGCTCGTGACGAACTTCGCGGCGCAGTGGCTCTACCTGCGCAACCTGCCGGCGGTCTCGCCCGACTTCATCGTGTTTCCCGATTTCGACGAGACGCTGCGCAGGGCGCTCCGGCAGGAGACGGAGCTGTTCTTCGACAGCATCATTCGGGAAGACCGGAGCGTGCTCGACCTGCTGAGCGCGGACTACACCTTCGTCAACGAGCGGCTCGCCAAGCACTACGGGATTCCGAACGTCTACGGGAGCCACTTCCGGCGCATCGCCCTGCCTTCCGGCAGTCCGCGCGGCGGGCTCCTCGGCCAGGGGAGCATCCTGGCGGTGACGTCGTACGCCACGCGGACGTCGCCCGTCGTACGGGGCAAGTGGATCCTCGAGAACCTGCTCGGCACGCCGCCTCCCCCGCCGCCGGCCAACGTGCCGCCGCTGAGCGAGGAAGGCTCGGACGCCGTGCTGTCGATGCGCGAGCGCATGGTCCAGCACCGGCGGAACCCGGTCTGCGCATCGTGTCATGCGATAATGGACCCCGTCGGTCTGTCGCTCGAGAACTTCGATGCGATCGGCCGCTGGCGGGAGCGCACCGACGGGTTCGAGCCGCTCGACGTGACGGGGAGCTTTCCGGACGGTACGACGTTCGCGGGAGCCCGGGGGCTCCGGGACACCCTGCTGGACAGATCGGATCAGTTCGTGCGAACGCTGGCGAGCAAGCTGCTGACGTACGGCCTGGGCCGCGCGGTCGAATACTACGACATGCCCGCGATCCGGGCGATCGAGCGTGAAGCGGCCGCTGACGGATACCGCTTCTCGTCGCTCATTCTCGGCGTGGTCAAGAGCACGCCGTTCCAGATGAGGCGAGCGCAGCCATCATGATCATCACGAAAAAGCACCTGCCCCGGCGAACGTTCCTGCGCGGCGTCGGCGCGACCGTCGCCCTGCCGTTGCTGGACTCGATGGTCCCGGCCCTGTCGGCCATGGCCAGGACATCGGCGAACCCCGTGCGCCGGCTCGGCTTCATCTACTTCCCGCACGGGTCCGTGTCGTGGGCCAGCGGCTCCCGGAACCAGTGGACGCCCCCCGGTGACGGCGGCCCGCTCACGCTCTCGCCCATTCTCCAGCCGCTCGCGGCGGTGCGGGACCAGCTCATCGTCCTCACCAACCTGGAGCACCGCAACGCGCAGGGCAACGGAACGGACGGCAACGCGGAGCACACGCGCTCGAACGCCAGCTGGCTGAGCGCCGCCCGGCCGAAGATGACAGAGGGCGCCGACGTCCTGCTGGCCACGACGGTCGATCAGATTGCCGCGCAGCGCCTCTGCCGCGACACGCGGCTGCCGTCGCTGGAGCTGACGCTGGAGAACAGCTTCCTGGTCGGCAACTGCGACAACGGCTACAACTGCGTGTACGTCAACACGCTGTCGTGGTCCTCGCCGACGACGCCCCTGCCCATGGAGAACAATCCGCGGCTGGTGTTCGAGCGCCTGTTCGGTGAGGGCGGGACCGTCGACCAGCGCCGGGCCGAGATGCGCAAGGACCGCAGCATCCTCGACTCGGTGACGGATGACATGGCGCGCCTGATGCGCAGCCTCGGCGCCGGCGACCGGACGCGCGTCAGCAACTACGTCGACGCGGTGCGCGAGGTCGAGCGGCGCATCCAGCGCGCGGAGGAGCAGGCCGGACAGTCCACGCTGGCGTTGCCGGATCGACCGGTCGGCATTCCGGAATCGTACGACGAGCACGTCAAGCTGATGTTCGATCTGCTCGTGCTGACTTGGCAGGCGGACATCACGCGCGTCTTCAGCATGCAGCTCGGCCGCGAGCAGAGCGCCCGCACTTTCCCGTGGATCGGCGTCAACGAAGGCCACCACGGCACCTCGCATCACCAGGACAAGCCGGAGAAGATCGCGGCGATTGCCCGCATCAACACGTATTACAGCCAGTTGCTCGCGTACTTCGCCGAGCGGCTCGCCGCGACGCCGGACGGGAACGGCAGCCTGCTCGACCACTCGATGGTCCTGCACGGCAGCGGCATGAGCAACGGCAACCTGCACGACCACAAGAACCTGCCGCTGCTGCTGCTCGGCGGCGGCGCGGGCCGGCTGCGCAGCGGGCGGCACATCAAGTTCGCGGAGCTGACGCCGATGGCCAATCTGCTCCTGGGCCTGCTCGACAAGGCCGGCGTACCCGCGGACAGCTTCGGCGACAGCAATGGGCGCGTAGACCTCGAACCGTTGTCACTCGCGACCGACGTGTAATGAGGAGGATCCGATGAGCAAGGGATGGCTGGCCGTCGCATTTGCCGTAATCGCCTGCGTGGCGCTGGCGCCGGTGTTCGCTTCCGCCCAGCCGGCCGGTGAGTCGTTCCGGACGGCGTGGGGCGACCCCGACCTGCAGGGCATCTGGAACAACTCGACGCTGACGCCGTTCCAGCGCCCCGTCGAGCAGGCCGACCAGGAGTTCCTGACCGAGGAGGAAGCCGCCAACATCGAGCAGGCGGAAATCGCCAAGAACGAGGAACTGCTGATCCGGCCCTCGCTGCGGACGATAGCCGGCCAGAGCGTCGACCGGGGCGTCGACGGGGCGCCCGGCGCCTACAACAACTTCTGGATGGAGCGCGGGACGACGGTCCTGCCGACGCGCCGCACGTCGATCATCACCGATCCGCCCGACGGCCGCCTGCCGCCGCTGACGCCCGAGCTCGAGGCGTGGATGGCGTCGCCGGAGTGGAAGTACATCGCGGACGTGCGCGGCGGCCGCCTGCCCACCGACACCTGGGAGCAGCTGGACGGCGGCGACCGGTGCCTGTGGTACCGCGGCATCCCGTCGTTTCCGACCGCCTACAACAACCACTACCAGATCGTGCAGAACGAGGACTTCGTCGCGATCCTCCAGGAGCACATCCACGACGTGCGCTTCGTCCCGATCGACGGGCGTCCGAACATCAATCCGGCCATCCGCCAGTTCGCGGGCGACTCGCGCGGCCGCTGGGAGGGCGACACGCTGGTCGTGGAGACGACGCACTTCAACCGCCACGCGTTCATCCGGAACTTCGGTCCGAACCTCAGCGAGGACCTGCACGTGGTGGAGCGCTTCACGCGCATCGGGCCCGACACGCTCGATTACGAGTTCACGGTGACCGATCCGCAGACGTGGACGCGCCCGTGGAGCGGGTCGCTGCCGATGGCGCGCACCGAGGGGCCGGTGTACGAGTACGCCTGCCACGAAGGAAACTACGGGCTCCACAACATGCTGGCCGGCTCGCGCGAGCAGGAGCGGGCCGCCGAGGAGGGGTCCCGCTAGTCGACCGCGGCTCTACGGCGCCCTGACGTCCGGGGCGACCTGCACCACGAGCTGCGACGGATGCATGGCGTCGTGATGCACCCGCTGGGTGGCCGGCTCGATCTCGGCGCTCTCTCCGAAGGCGGTCGCGGTGTTGGGGTTGCGGTCGAAGTGCGGGAAGTTGGATGAGCTGACCTCGAGCCGGATGCGGTGCCCGCGGCGGAACACGGTGGCCGTGTACCCCAGATCGATCGTGTAGTCGTGCACGGCGCCCGGCGTGAGCCAGGACTCCCGATGCTCGGAGTCGCGGTACCGCGCCCGGATGATCCCCTCGGAGACGTTGTGGGCGTAGCCGTCCGGGTGGACGTCCACGAGCTTGGCGGTGAAGTCGGTGTCCGGCGCCGACGACGCGGCCCACAGCTTCACCCGCACCGGGCCGATGACCGTCAGGTCCTCGTCGAGAGGCTGCGTGCTGTAGACCAGCACATCGTCCCGTTGCTCCACCTCCCGCTGATCGAACGCGCCGGAGGGCAGCAGGTCGTTCGTGCAGCACATGTTGCCCCCGACCGTGGGCACCGGATCGGCCGGATCGTAGACGTACTCGTCGGCCGCCCCGCCGGGCCCGTCCGCGGCGAGCAGCCCGTCGCCCGCCGCCGTGTTGGCGTTGCCGCCGCTCCGCAGGTAGAAGCGCGTCTCGACGGCATCCGGCAGCGGGAACTCGTCCGCGGCGATCCAGAAGCCGCCACCGGCCGATCCCTCGTCCGGCGGCACCATCACGAACAGCCGCACTGCCGGTTCATCCGGCACGCCGTTGTCGATCCCCTTCAGCCAGTAGTCGAACCAGCGCGCCCAGGCCGCGTTCAGATCGAACGCGTTGTCCGGACCGAAGTCGATCTCGCCCGCCGTCGTATCGGGCGGGCAGGCGTGGCAGAGCGCGCGCATGACCAGTTGCGTGCCGTTGCGCGCGGCCTCGGACCCGCCCTGCGAGCGCACCCCCACGAAGTTGCGGATGGTGCCCTCCTGGAAGACGTCGTACCAGCCGCCGGTGACGAGCGCCGGTACCCGGATGCGCGGATACTTCGTCTCGACGTCCAGATCGGCCCAGTAGTCATCGTAGCCCGGCCGCGCGAGCCACTCGTCGTAGTAGGCCGCTATGTTGCCGTCCCGCCGGAATGCGGCGAAGTTCTTCAGCGGCATCTGCCACAGCCAGTCGTCGAGCAGCTTCGCGCGCCCCGCGGCGACGAACGCTGCGACCTCCCGCTGGACCGCATCCGCCGGCGTGCCGGCGGCCTCGAGCCGCCGCTGCAGCGTGTCCGGCGCCAGGATCTGCGAGGTCCAGCTCTGGGCGAACCACAGGTCGAACGCGCCGCCCTGGTAAGTCCAGCCCTGCAGGTAGTCCGACGAGCTGTAGTGCGGGGCGATGGCCACCAGATGCGGCGGCTGCTCGACGGCCGCCTGCCACTGCGTCAGCCCCACGTACGAGCCGCCCACCATGCCCACCCTGCCGTTGGACCAGGGCTGGACGGCCGCCCACTCGACCGCGTCATGGCCGTCCCGGGCCTCCTGGCGCATGGCGTCGAATTCGCCCTCGGAGCGATAGCGCCCGCGCGTGTCCTGGTTGAGGGTGGCGTAGCCGCGCTCCGCGAAGTAGCGGCCGATGGCCGCGTCGCAGTCGCTGCCCGGGCTCGGCGCCCGCCGATTGTACGGCGTGCGCTGGAGGATCACGGGGAACGGTCCCTCGCCCGCGGGCAGGTACACCTCGGTCGCGAGCTCGACGCCGTCCCGCATCGGCGCCAGCTCGATGCGGCAGCTCACGCCGCCGGACTCTCCGCTCGGCGCGGCCTGCTGCGCCGGGCCCGCCCCGGCCGGCCCGGCCAGCATCAGGATCGATCCGGCCGCGGCCGCCACCATGCGCTTCGCCACGAGCTGCCTCGCCATGCCTGCCTCCCCTGCCCGGCGGTGCCGGCGCGGTCGCCGGGAGCCCGGACGCCTACAAGTATGCAACTTCCGGAGGATTCGTCGCGGGGAAAGATTCGCCGCCGAGAAACCGCAGTGCCGTGGAAGGGGCCGCGTGGTGGGCGCTAGTGGATTCGAACCACTGACCCCCGCCGTGTGAAGGCGATGCTCTACCACTGAGCCAAGCGCCCACGTCGGTGTCCGGCCAGTGTACCGCAACTCCGTGCGGGCTTCAACCAGACGGGGCTGCGCCCCGAACCCCCGGCGTCCACTTGCGGGGACCCCTTCGCCCCGCGCCGTTCCCGCCGAGGCGCGCTGCGCGCGCCTTGCGGAGTTTGCACCGTTCCCCGGCGCAGACTCCTAGCGCGCCGCCTCGAGCAACACGCCCAGCATCCGGGCGTACTGGGCGTCCGCGTCGGCCACGGCCGCCTCGTACTCGGACCGGGACATGTCCTTGTCGCGCCACTCGCCGTCGAGGCGGAAGATGCCCGATCCGTCGTCCACCATGTCGACGGTGTCGCCGGTGGCGTGCAGCCCGTTCGCGCCCAAGTCGGTCACCAGCACCTTGGTCCCGGAAATCGAACGGGAGTTCAGGTCGATGTAGATGTCGCGGAACTGGCCGGCCACGATCCTCTGCTCGATGTACACCGGCACTTCGTAGCGCGCGGAGACGACCAGGAGCTGCCCGGGAAAGGCCAGCGCGGCAACGTAGCGGTCCTCTTCGCTCGCGTCCCGACCGGCCATTGCATCGAGCTGACCGCTGCTCATCAGCTCCGAGAGCTCCATCGCCAGCGGCTCCGACGTCGACTCCTGGGCTGCCGCGCGTGCGGGCAGCACCGCGAGCACGACCGCGGCGGCGAGGCAGCCCACCACGACCCTGCGCGACCGAGCCGTCTTCAACATGCTCACCATGGCACCCCCCTTTTCCCACCGGCATCTTTACCACCGGCGGAGGAAACCGTCAACGGCGCGGAGACCGGCCGGCGGCGCACGGCCTCCGCCACGGGCTGCGGGCTACCCGATGAAGAGCGCGTCCTGGTCCTGATCCTCGTTCTGCAACCCGCCTTGGCACCGATATCTCCGTTGCACCTCCTGCCGGGCGGCCCGCTGCGATCTTCTCACACGTCATCCGCAGAATCACTGCGCGAGTCCCAGATCCCGCCGGCGCAGGTCGCGGACGCGATCGCGCAGCGTCGCCGCCCGCTCGAACTCCAGATTGGCGGCGGCTGCCCGCATCTCGGCCTCGAGCTTGGCGAGGTGGGCATCCAGCTCGCCGCGCGTGCGAAACGTCTCGCTCGCCTCCTTCACCTGCGGCACCGCGGCGTAGTCCCGCTCGTAGATGCTCGACAACACGTCGTCCATGTCCTTCACGATCGAGGCCGGCGTGATGCCGTGCCTGCTGTTGTAGGCCTGCTGGAGCCCGCGGCGGCGCTCCATTTCCTCCAGGGCGACACGCATCGAATCGGTGGTGGCGTCCGCGTACATGATCACCCGCCCGTTCACGTTGCGGGCGGCCCGGCCGGACGTCTGAATCAGCGATCCGGTCGACCGGAGAAAGCCCTCCTTGTCGGCATCGAGGATGGCGACCAGCGATACCTCCGGCAGGTCCAGCCCTTCGCGCAGCAGATTGATGCCCACGAGCACGTCGAACGTACCGCGGCGCAGATCGCGCAGGATCTCGACCCGCTCGAGCGTGTCGATGTCGGAGTGCAGATACCGCACGCGCACGCCCAGCTCCTGGTAGAACTGGGTGAGGTCCTCGGCCATCCGCTTCGTCAGGGTCGTGACCAGCACCCGCTCGCGCCGCTCCGCACGCTGTCGAATCTCGTGCAGCAGGTCGTCGATCTGCCCCTTGACGGGACGCCGCTCCACCTCCGGGTCGATCAGCCCGGTCGGCCGGATGATCTGCTCGACCACCACGCCGTGACTGGCGTGCAGCTCGTACGGTCCCGGCGTGGCCGACACGAACACGACCTGCCCGACCCTCGACTGCCATTCCTCGAAGCTCAACGGACGGTTGTCCAGGGCCGACGGCAGCCTGAACCCGTGGTCGATCAGCACTTCCTTCCGCGACCGGTCCCCGTGGTACATCGCCCGGATCTGCGGCACCGTCTGATGACTCTCGTCGATGACCGTGAGCGCGTCGGGCGGCAGGTAGTCGAGCAGCGTCGGAGGGGGCTCGCCGGCCTCGCGGCCCGAGATGTGCCGCGAGTAGTTCTCGATCCCGTGGCAGTAGCCGATCTCGCGGATCATCTCGAGGTCGAACATCGTGCGCTCGTGCAGTCGCTGGGCCTCCAGCAGCCGCCCCTCGCCCTCGAGCCGCCCACGCCAGTCGGCGAGCTCCGCCTTGACGCGCTCCGCGGCGTCCAACGTGCGCTCGCGCGGCGTGACGAAGTGCGACTTCGGGTAGACAGCGATCTTGTCGTGCCGCTTGAGGGTCCGGCTCGTGACCGGGTCGAAGCTCACCAGCTCGTCGACCTCGTCACCGAACAGCTCTATGCGCAGCGCCCGCTCGTCATAGGACGGGTACACCTCGACAACGTCGCCCCGCACGCGAAATACCCCGCGTGTGAACTCGTGGTCGTTGCGCTCGTACTGGATCTCGACCAGCTTCCGCAGGATCCAGTCCCGCTCCACGCGCTGGCCGCGCTCGAGGGGCAGCAGCATCCCGTAGTACGCCTCCGGCGAGCCGAGCCCGTAGATGCAGGAGACGCTCGCCACGATGATGACGTCCCTGCGCTCGAATAGCGAGCGCGTGGCCGACAGCCGCATCCGGTCTATCTCGTCGTTGATCGTTGCCTCCTTCTCGATGTAGGAGTCGGTTGCCGGCATATAGGCTTCGGGCTGGTAGTAGTCGTAGTAGCTGACGAAGTACTCGACGGCGTTCTGCGGGAACAGGCGCCGGAACTCCTGATAGAGCTGTGCTGCCAGCGTCTTGTTGTGGACCATCACGAGGCTGGGGCGGTTCACACGGGCGATGACGTTGGCCATCGTGAAGGTCTTGCCCGACCCGGTGACGCCCAGCAGGACCTGGTGGCGGTCGCCCCGGTCGAGCCCTTCGGTGAGCTCGGCGATCGCGCGCTCCTGATCCCCGCTCAGCTCGAAGTTCGTGACGAGCGAGAACGTGTCGTAGGTCGAGACCAGGGCCGCCCCTCCGGGGTGAGACGGAGGCCGGGGCACTAACGCGGCTCGTCTTCGATGTACGGAGCGTAGTAGCCCTCGCGGCTGCGCACCCGCAGGCGCCCGCGCTCCGAACGGGAGGTCTTCAGCCTGACCTCGACCTCGCGCCAGGTCCCGTCGAGCCGCGCATTGCCCGATACGTACCCGAGCGAGTAGCGGGCGTCGAGCTCCGCCGCGATCTTCTCGTAGATCTCGTCGAGCTCATCGACATCGTTCGGAAAGTAGGAACGCCCCCCGGTGATGTCGGTCAGCTGCCGCAGGCGCATCCGCTGGATGGGCCGCGCGCCGCTGGGCAGGTGCTTCTGAAAGCCGACGGCGTAGATGGTGACGTCGGAGGCCTTCACCAGATCGAGAGCGTCGGACATGGTGATCCGGCTGCGCGTGTCGGCGCCGTCGGTGTAGAGGAGCAGCACCTTCCGGCCATCCTGCCCGAACGCCCCGTCGAGATAGACGCCCAGCGCATCGTAGAGGGCCGTGTTCCCGGACGTCCGGCTGCGCCGGATCCGCTCGACGAGACGGGGAAAGTCCGCCTGGCTGTAGCGGCCGACCCGCACCTCCGTGTCGAAGTCCACGACGGTCATGTCCGTGGCGTAGGTGAGGGCGTTCAAGAACTTGATGGCGGCGGTCTTCGCGAAGCGCGCGTCGCGCTCCATGCTGCCGCTGGTGTCGAACAGCACGCCCAGATGCGTCGGCAGGGTCTCCGCGTCGCTCGCCAGGCCGCGGGAGAAGTACTCGATCTCCTGCAGGCGCCCGTCCTCGTACAGCTCGAAGTCGTCGCGCTCGAGCTCGGTCACCGGCACGTCGTCTCCGTCCAGGATGGACACGCCCACGTGCACGAGGTCGATCCGGCTGGTGAACAGCGGCTCCTGGGCCGCCAGGCCCGGGCCGGCCAGGAGGGCGCCGATCAGGACGGGACGCAAGGGAGTCATGCTGAAAGCATGATAACTCACCCGAGAGCGTCGTATAATCGGTGATCTCCTCATGCGGTGTGTTGCCGTCTGCCGGGATGTGCTGGTCGTCAAGGTTCTGCATCGAGCGCTAGCCTCGAACCTCGACCTCGAGTTCCTGCTCGACGACCGCGCCGCGGCGCGGCGACTGCACGACGAAGGCATGCGGGTGCGCGTGGCCGACCCGCGGCGGGTGGCCAGCTATCTCGAGGCCGACGTGACGCCGGCCACCTGCGTGATCATCGAGGACAACGGCCGGCAGAGCCTGCGGCGCATCCTCGAAGCGGTCACCGACGCGGGCACCACGCTGGTGTACGTCCTGCGCATCGGCGACCAGGCCACGGCCCGCGCCGACGCGTGGCGGGAGGCGTTCCCCGACGTCACGGTGCTCAGTCTCGGACAGCTTCTGCAGGAATCGCTGGTGACCGCCCTGGGACGTTCGTTGACGCGGGCACGCGTCCAGCAGTACCAGCGCTACTTCGCCGGAGCGGACCGGGTTCTCATCCTGCTCCACAACGATCCCGATCCGGACGCGATGGCCAGCGGGCTCGCCTTGCGCAACCTGCTGCACCGCACCAAGACGACGGCCATCATCGGCGCGTTTCAGGGTGTGACCCGGCCCGAGAACCTGCGCATGGCCAACCTGCTCGACATCAAGGTCGAGCCGGTGACCGCCGAATCGCTCGCGCGCTACGACCTGATCGCCACCGTCGACGTTCAGCCGCACTACTTCGGAGGACTGCTCGACAAGGCGGACCTGGTCGTCGATCACCACCCGGAGCAAACCGGGTACACCGCGGCGTTCAGGGACATCCGCGCCGACTACGGATCGACGGCGACGATCCTCACGGAGCACCTGCGGGCGGTCGGCGCCAACATCTCGGAGCGGACGGCCACCGCGATGCTGTACGCCATCAAGTCGGATACGCTGTTCTTCAGCCGCCATACGAACAGCGTCGACCTCGCGGCGTTCACGTACCTGTACCCGCTGGCGGACGCGGCGCTGGTGCGCAAGATGGAAGGGGCCGAGCTGACCCTCGAGCGGCTCACATTCGTGTCGCGGGCGATCCAGCAGGGTCGGACCCGCGACCAGGTCTTCACGGCGCACATCGGTGCGGCGCCGCGCGAGGACATCGTCACCTACGCCGCGGACTTCCTGCTGCAGCTCGAGGACGTCAAGTGGTCGATCATCTCCGGCCTCGTGGGCGACGTCGTCATCGTGTCGGTGCGCAACCTCGGCTACTCGCGCAACGCCGGCGACTTCGTGAAGACCTGCTTCGCCGACGTCGGGAACGCCGGCGGGCATCGGGCGATGGCCAAGGCCGTGGTGCCGGCGTCGGGGTTTCGGAAGAAGTTCGGAAGTCTGGACGACGAGCACGTCTCCCGCCTGCTGGGCGACCTTGCCGCCCAGTTCCTGCGCGACGCGCTGTCGAGCGAGCGGCGCCGGGAGTCCGCGCTCCGGAGCCGCACCGTGCAGGGCTCGACGGCGGGCGCGGCCCGTCGAGCCGGCCGCTCGTCAGACCTCGCCAGCTGACCCAGGGCCCTGATCCCGCTTCGCGCCGGGTGCGGAGCGGGCCGCGTCGATCCACTCGCCGCTCGCCCCAACCACGGAATCGACGAACTGCCGGAACCCGTCCTCGTAGCCGCGCGAGACCAGCTCGGCAAGGGTGTGCCAACGGTCGGAACGCTCGTCGTAGTTGCCCCGAAAGTCGAAGGGACCGAGCGGGTTGTGGGTCGGCCGAATCCGGAACACCGCCTGAAAGAGGCCGCTGCGAAACGCGAGCGCATCCCTGATCGACGCGCTCTCCATCGCCGCGAGATCCTCGCCGGCGCGGGCCCGGGCGTCCCGCCGGCCCGCCTCCAGGGCGTGCGGTCCGGGGGGCTCGGCACACGCGGTCACGAGCACGACCTGCTCGGCACCCGCGTGCGCCACCTCCTCCAGCAATCGGACCGTCGACTCCGGCCGGTCGCACAACCGGTGCGCCTCGCCCCGCCAGACGCCACCGGCCGGGAACCCCAGCAGATGCGGATCGGTCACGACCGGCATGCTGAGCGCCGCGCTCAGCAGATCGACGGCCTGGTGGCGGGCCGCACCGGCCAGGTCCATCGCTTCCAGTTGCCGCTGCCCCTCCTCTTCGTCCACCCCCGGGCGGAAGAACGCGCCGCGATACGGCTCGGCAAGCAGGGCCGACACCAGGTCCCGCCGCGCGTCGAGATCGTGCACGAGCACGATCAGCTCCCGGAACCCGGGCTGGCCGACGTTGTCCGCGAGCAGCTGCGAGTAGCGTCGCCCCAGGTCCGCCGCGCCTGGCCGGGCCGTCGACGCGGCCCCGCGCATGACCTGCCAGAGTCGACCGGTGAGCCAGTCGGCGGCACGCGAGGTGTCGAGCGGCGACCCCAGCAACTCCCACCACCGCGCGCCCCGGCCCCGGCGGCGCCGGCCCGCCTGCAGCGCCCTGGCGGCGGCCCCCACCGCCAGGGCCACCAGCAGCGCGAGCAGCACGAGGGTGACGAACCTGGGCAGGTACAGCGGCAACGCGTGCGGCTGGAAGATGGCCTCCACCAGCCTCGCGTACGCCGACGCGACCGCCCCGCCGGCCCGCAGCCCGGTCATCTGCAGGATCAATCCGAGCGGATACGCCACCAGCGCACCGACCAGCACGGCCAGCGGCAGCAGCAGCGATCCGAGCGCCGTCGCGAGCGCGGCGCCCGCCGCGCGCAGGGTCCAGCGCCAGGCGTAGAAACGTGCCACGGAGGGCGCCGCCCATCCGTGCCGCTTGTCCCACAGGTAGCCGCCGCCGTCGATGGCCGAGAACATGGCTCCGGCCACGCCGATGCCCCGCCCGGCAACGATGTCCACCTTGACCCCGGCATCCTGCACGGCCTGCAGCACGCCGGCATGGTATGCGCCGGCCGTGCCCGTGCCCGTCAGCACGACGGCGGTTCTCAGGTCGGGGGAATAACGGGGCGGCGGCTCGGGGGTCGCGACAGGAATCGATCTGTTCCTGGGAACCTACTCGTCGTGGATCGTCGTGAGCTTGACGACCTCGAATTCGCGGATCCCGTTGGGGGTGGGCACAGTGACCTCGTCGCCGACTTCCTTCCCCATCAGGGCGCGCCCGATCGGCGATGCGGTGGAGATCCATCCGCGACCGGGATCGGCATCCTCGGCCATGACTAGCTGGTACACGCGCGTGTTGCCCTCCGCTTCCCGCAGATGGACCGTCGATCCGAATCCCGCCCGGTCGCGAGGCAGCTTGCCGAAATTCATCAGCGAGATTTCGGACGCGCGCTTCTTCAACAGGGCGAGCCGCGCCTCCACCAGGCGCTGGCGCTCCTTCGCGGCGTGATACTCCGCGTTCTCGCGGAGATCGCCGAGCTCCCGGGCGCGCTGGATCTCCTGCGGCAGCTCGCGGGTCAATTCGCGCCCGAGCGCCTGAATCTCGTCCTCGAAACGCTTCAGAAACTGCGACTTCATCGGCGGCCGCTCCAGACTAGCACATCTGTTATGCTCAGCAGCGACGCCGCGCCGCCCGCGGTGCTCGACCGCGCTGCCGTCCTCTCCCGGTGAGAACCATCACCAGCCGCCGCAACCCGGTCGTCGCCACGTTCCGGGCGGCCGAGCGTTCCCGCCGGGTGAACCGGCAGCACCTGCTGCTCGACGGGGCCCGCCTCATCGACGATGCACACCGGGCCGGCTGGCCGCTGCAGCTGGCGGTCTTCTCGAGCGAGGCGCTGCAGCACGCCGACGGGCGGCTCGCGCGCCTCGCCGGACGCCTCGAGTCGGCGGGCGTGGCGGTCAACGCGGTATCGGCGCCGGTGCTGTCGGCCATCAGCCCGGTCCGGTCGCCGGGCGGCGCCGTCGCCCTGGCAAGCCACCGCCCGGACCGGGTGGAGCGCGCTTTCGCAGGCGCGGGACTCGTCCTCGCTCCGGTCGGCGTGCAGGACCCGGGCAACCTCGGCGCGATCATACGCGCGGCGGATGCCGGCTCCGCCGCGGGCGTGCTCGTCGCCGACGGATCCGCCGATCCGTTCGGCTGGAGGGCGTTGCGAGGGGCGATGGGCAGCACCTTTCGCCTGCCGGTCGTCGACGTCGGGCCCGCCGGGTCGGCAATCGACGCGGCACGGGCGCACGGGGCGACGGTGCTGGCCGCCGTGCCGCGCGGCGGGTCGTCGGTTTACGACGTCGATCTCACCCGGCCGAGCCTGGTGCTGATGGGCGCCGAAGGCGGCGGGCTCGCCGCCGGGACGGCCGCACTGGCCGACGGCCGCGTCTCGGTGCCGATGCGGCAGAGCGTCGAGTCCCTGAACGCGGCCGTCGCGGCGGCCCTGATCGTGTACGAAGCCCGCCGTCAGCGCGGGGCGCAAGCCGACTCGGACAGCGCGGAGGAACCGCCGTGACGCACCGATCCGGGCACCTGTTCGAACCGCCGGAAGAGCCGGGTCGTGCGGCTGCCGCGCCGCTGGCCGAGCGGATGCGCCCGCGGTCGTTCGACGAGCTCGTGGGCCAGCAGGAGCTGCTGGCGCCCGGCCAGCCGCTGCGCGCCGCGATCGAGCGGGATGCGCTCCAGTCGATCATCCTGTGGGGTCCACCGGGCACCGGCAAGACGACGGTGGCCCGGCTGATTGCAACGCTGACGCGCGCGCACTTCGTCGCCTTCAGCGCGGTGCTCTCGGGCATCAAGGACATCAGGGCGGTGATGGCCGAAGCCGAGGCCACCCGGCGCGTGTCGGCGCGGCGCACCATCCTGTTCGTCGACGAGATCCACCGCTTCAACAGGGCGCAGCAGGACGCGTTCCTGCCGCGCGTCGAAGCGGGCGACATCGTCCTCATCGGGGCGACGACCGAGAACCCCTCCTTCGAGGTGAACGCCGCGCTGCTGTCGCGGTCGAAGGTGTTCGTCCTGCAACCGCTCACGCCCGACGAGACGATCGACATCCTGCGGCGGGCGCTGCACGACCGGGAACGCGGCCTCGGCGGGGCGGAGCTCGCGGCGGACGACGACGCCCTCGACGCCATCGCGCGTCACGCCAACGGCGACGCCCGGGTGGCGCTCAATCTCCTGGAGCTGGCCGCGACGCTCGCCGGCCGGCGCGAGCCAGGAGAAGAGTCCACCCCGGCGGCCGCGGCGGTCACCGCCGACGGCGGCGTCGCACCCCGCGGATCCGGCCGCATCGACCGGGCGCTGCTGGCAAGCGCCATCCAGAAACGGGCGCTGCTCTACGACAAGGCTGGCGAGGAGCACTACAACCTGATCTCGGCACTCCACAAGTCGCTGCGCAACAGCGATCCGGACGCCGGCGTCTACTGGCTGGCGCGCATGCTCGAGGCGGGCGAGGATCCGTTGTACATCGCGCGGCGCCTGGTCCGGTTCGCCTCGGAGGACATCGGCAACGCCGACCCCTCGGCGTTGTCCGTGGCCGTGGGCGCGAAGGATGCGGTCCACTTCATCGGCATGCCGGAGGGCAACACGGCGCTGGCCCAGGCAGTCATCTATCTGGCGACTGCCCCGAAGAGCAACGCCGTCTACGCGGCCTACAGCCGGGCCGCGGCCGATGCGCACGAGCAGGCGGCCGAACCGGTGCCTCTCCACCTGCGCAATGCGCCGACGCAACTCATGCAGGAGCACGGGTACGGCAAGGGGTATGCCTATGCCCACGACGACCCCGATGCCGTCGCCGCCATGAGCTGCCTGCCGCCGGCGCTCGCCGGACGCCGGTACTACCGGCCCGCCGGCCGGGGATTCGAGCAGGAGATAGCCCGCCGGCTCGACGAGTGGCAGGCCCTGAAGCGCGCGAAACGAAAGGCGCAACGCGCGGAAGCGCAGGAGACGTAGGTGTGCCGGGCCTCCTCTACTACCTGGGCCGCGGCCTCCAGCTGACCGGCATGTGGCTGCTGCTCGTCTCCGTCGCGACCGCCGGGCCACTCGGCCCGAGCCCGCGCCTGTTCGGCGCCGGCATCGCGGTCTTCCTCGCCGGCTGGCTCATCGTGAGGCGCCGCACCCGCTAGCCCGGAAATCGTCGCCCGCGGCTCCGATTGCCCGCGCCGGCCGGCAGGCGGCTAGCTCAGCGACAACGCGTCGAGCTTGCCCGTGCTCCGGCCGACCTTCTCGACCGGCACGTCGAGCGTCTCCATGACGGCAACCAGCAGGTTGGCCATCGGGGTGTCCTTGCGGTAGGTCAGGTGCCGCCCGCCGACCAGGCCGCCTGCCGCGCCCCCGACCAGCATGATCGGCAGATCGATTGCCGCGTGGGCGTTGGAGTTCGACATGCCGGCGCCGTAGAGCAGCAGCGAGTGGTCGAGCAGCGAGCCATCGCCGTCCGGCGTCGCGCGCAGCGTATCGACGAACTCGGCGAACAGGGACACGTGATACGTGTTGATCTTCGACATCGTGGCGATCTTCGCCGGATCGTTCAGATGATGCGACAGCGGGTGATGCGCCTCCGGAATCCCGATCTCGTTGTAGGTCCGGCCGCTGATCTCGCGGCCGACCATGAAGGTCGCCACGCGCGTGAGATCGGTCTGCCACGCCAGCCGCTGCAGCTCGAGCATCAGCCGCATGTACTCGTCGAAGCCGTCCGGGACCCCGGCCGGCTGCTGCACCAGCGGCAGCGCACGCGCGCTCTGCTCCTCGGCCCTCTGGATCCGCCGCTCGACGTCGCGGACGGCATCGAGATACTGGTCGATCTTGCGCCGGTCCCCGGCGCCGAGGCCGCGCTGCAGGTCGTCGACCTTCGCGGTGACCGAGTCGAGGATGCTGCGATCCTCCGCGATCCGGGTCCGGCGCACGACCGGGTCGGTGCTGCCGCTGTCGCCGAACAGCCGTTCGAAGACCACCCGCGGATCGTTCTCCATGGGCAGCGGCGTGGTCGGGTTGCGCCACGAGATCGTATTGGTGTACGCGCAGGCGTAGCCGGCGTCGCAGGAGCCGGCGAAGTCACGGCTGTCCAGCCCCAGCTCGAGCGACGAAAGCTGCGTGTGCTTGCCGAGCTGCTGACCCAGGAGCTGATCGATCGACGTGCCCGAGAGCACCCCGGTCCCGTCGGTCATGCGGCCCGGCACGGCGGTGAGGAACTTCGTCGAGGCGCCGGCATGCGCGCCGCCCCCGCGGCCGGGGTCGAGGCCCGTCAGCACGAGCGTACGGTCCCGGTGCGGCTCCATCGGCCGCAGGATCGGCGACAGCTCGAACGCGGGCCCGACCTGCTTCGGCGTCCAGTACTCCATCGCCATGCCGTTCGGCACGTACACGACGCCGAAACGCCGCATCCCGCGCGCGGGCGTGCTGCGAATCGCCGCGAGCGCCGGCACCATCCCGTCCAGCAACGGCAACGCGAGGGCGGTTCCGAGACCGCGCAGGACCGTGCGCCGGGGTATCGCCTTCCTGGTAATGATCATGACCCTGTGCTCCGCATTCGAAACGGTGCGCTCCGGACGATGCCGAGAACGATGGCCGACCACCGATAGTCGTCGGCGGCCGCCTCCCGCGCGATCCGGCGGATCGTCGGGTGGTCGTAGTGCTCGATGCTGCGGCCGAGCGCGTATGCCAGCAGCTTCTCGGTGACGGTCCTGACCAGCGGCTCCGGGTCCTCCACCAGCATCTCCCGCAGCCCGGCCAGGCCGTCGAACGCGTGGCCGGTCGGCATGACGCCCGACGCATCGATCGGCGTCTCCGCGTCGGTCGTGCGCCAGCGGCCGATGGCGTCGAAC
The DNA here is from genome assembly GCA_965222265.1 of Vicinamibacterales bacterium. Lineage (GTDB taxonomy): Bacteria > Acidobacteriota > Vicinamibacteria > Vicinamibacterales > UBA8438 > JAAXGX01. The sequence goes on along the minus strand of CBDCTP010000001.1, from coordinate 1,079,921 downwards.
TGCTCCAGCGCGAACCCGAGCGGGTCCATCGGCGCGTGGCATCCGGCGCAGGCCGGATTCCTCCGGTGCATCTCCAGCAGCTCGCGCACCGTGGCCGGCTCGCCGCCCTCCCCGCGCTCCGGAAACGAGGGAACGTCGGGCGGCGGCGGGGGCGGAGGAGCCCCCAGCAGGTTCTCGAGCACCCACTTGCCGCGCAGCACCGGGGACGTGCGATTCGGATACGACGTGACCGTGAGCAGGCCGCCGTGCCCCAGCAGCCCGCCCCGCCGGCCGTCGAGCGTCACCTTGCGGAACCGGCTGCCGTAGACGCCGGGAATGCCGTAGTGCGCGGCGAGCCGTTCGTCGACGAACGTATGGTCGGCGTCGATCAGGTCGACCAGGCTGCGATCCTCGCGCGTGATGCTCTCGACGAACAGCTCCGTCTCGCGCTGGAACGCCGCCCGCAGATTCTCGTCGAACGTCGGGAACAGGTTCGGGTCGGGATTGATGGTCGGAATGTTGCGCAGGAGCAGCCACTGGCCGGCGAAGTTCTCGACGAGCGCGGACGACCGCGGATCGCGCAGCATGCGGCGCACCTGACGGTCGCGCAGCGCCGGCACGGCCAGGTCGCCCCGGACCGCCGCCTCGAGCAGCTCCTCGTCCGGCATGCTGCTCCACAGGAAGAACGACAGCCGCGACGCGAGCGCGAGATCGCTGACCGGATACGCGGCGCCCGGCTCGACTCCTTCCGGGTCGCGCTCGATGCGGAACAGGAACTCGGGGTCGCTGAGCAGCCGCTGCAGCGCGAACTGGATGCCGGCCTCGAAGCCGTCCGTCCGGCGCCGTCGCTCGTAGAACGCGAACAGCAAATCGACGTCGGCCGCGTCGACGGGGCGTCGATAGGCCCGCCGGGCCAGGCGCGACAGTATCGTCCGGGCACAGGCGGCCGCGTCGTCGGCCGCCGGCGGATGACACGTGAATATCGCGCGGCGGCTGGCGGTGTCGCCCGGCCCCTCCACGGCGTGGGGCCCGCCGATCTCGACGCTGCCCACGGCGGCGTTGCCCTGCCAGCGCTCGTTGATGGCGAGCGGAAAGCCGGTCTGGCGGGGCTGCAGCACGCCTTCCGGCTCCCACAGCTTACGCTGGAACGAGACGCCCACCACGCGCTCGCCGGCCGCCGCGCGGAAGGTCACCGCGAGGTCCGCGTCCGCCGCCAGCACGTAGGCCTCCCAATCGGGATGCCCGAACAGCGGCGTGTTGCCCGCGAAGCTGGCCGGCGCCGACCTGGCGTGCGGCGGTGCGTCGCCGCCGACGGTGAATCGCTTGATCAGCCGACCGTCGACGCGCAGGTCGAGCTGCTGCGGCGTGCCGAGACCCCGGATGTAGTCGGTATAGGTGCGCTGCAGACGCAGCCGAATCGAGTACTCCCCGTCCACCGGAAAGCGGTGGCGTATCGCGATGCCGCCGCGCGACCCGAGCGGCAGATCCTCGCTGAGCCGCCCGTCCTGGTACAACAGCAGGGGAATGCGGTGGGTGTCCACGCTGGCTACCGGCGGCGCCATCCCCACCGCGAGACGACTGATCTTCCGGGCTGCCGACAGGTAGCGCTCGAGGAGCGCCGGCGAAACCGACAGGACGGCCGCCATGTTGTCGAAGCCGTGCGCGTCCGCGTCATCGGCCGGCAGGAGCGCCGAGACGTCCACGTCGACATGCAGCAGATCCCGGACGGCGTTCCGGTACTCCGCCCGGTTCAGGCGGTGGAACGTCTCGGTGCGACCCACGTCCGGACGGCCGGCTGCGGCGCGGTCCAGCGCCGTCTCGAGATACGCGACCACGCCGCGCGCGGCGGCGTGCTCGGGACGGGGCCGGCCGGGGGGCGGCATCGCGCCGATGCGCAGCTTGCGAACGACCTGTTCCCAGATGCGCGCATCGTGCGCGACCGCCGCCGGATCCGCCGCATCGAGCGCGAGCCCGGCCGTGCGCAGCCGCTCGTTGTGACAGCCGACGCAGTAGCGATCGAGCAGCCCCCGGACCGCCGCGGCGTCCGGCGGGAGCTCCGTCTGGGCCGCTGCCGCCAGCGGCGCGCCGCACAGGGCGCCGGCCGCTACGAAGCCGAAAACGATACGTGCGAGCGAACTGGTCCTCATCCCGCTTCCGACCTCGTTCTCTTGATCCCCTAATGGTCCCCGATGGCCGTTCCGTTGTCAATGGCCAGGGGCCGGCGGAGCCGTTGTCAGCCGTGCCCGGACGCGGTACCATGGGCGATCATGCAGGCAGAAGCGCGTCGGATCATCGATCCGGCCAGTCCCGTCGCCGTGGTCGTCGCTTGCGCCCTGACCCTCGTTGCGGGTCCGGCCGGCGGCCAGCCCCCGGGCACGAGCCTGGCCGATGCGGCGAAGCGCCAGGACTGGGTGGCCGTGCCGGTTCTGCTGCGCGCCGACGCCGACGTCAATCGCCCGCAGGGCGACGGCACCACCGCCCTGCACTGGGCGATCTACTGGGACGATGCCCCGACGGTGCGCCTGCTGCTCGAGTCGGGCGCCTCGGTCGACGCGGCCAACGAGCTCGGCGCCACGCCGCTGTGGCTCGCCGCGAACAACGGGAGCGCCGCCCTGATCGAGACCTTGCTCGCCGCCGGCGCCGACCCCGACCGGACGCTGCCGTCCGGCGAGACACCGCTGATGAGCGCTTCGCGCACGGGCAATCCCGCTGCCGTGCGCGCCCTGCTCGCGCGGGGCGCCGACCCCCACGCGACGGAAGGCGCGCACGGCCAGACGGCCTTGATGTGGGCCGTGGCGCAGCAGCACCCGGAGGTCGTTCGCCTCCTGCTGAAGTTCGGCGCCCGTGTGGACGATCGCTCGCGCACCTACCCGCAGGTCGTCAGCTCCGCCGGCAACGCGGACCCGAGCGGCGTCTTCGAGGTGCTGCAGGGCGGCTACACGCCGCTGCTGTTCGCGGCGCGGCAGGGCGACGTGGCCTCGGCCCGGCTGCTCGTCGCCGCCGGGGCCGCGGTGGACGAGGCGGCGGCGAGCGGCACGACGCCCCTGGTGGTGGCCACCCACGGCAACCACCGGGAGCTCGCGACCTTCCTGCTCGAGGCCGGCGCCGACCCGAACGCGGCGGGCGCCGGGTACGCGGCCCTGCACGCCGCGGTGCTGCGCGGCGACCCGCAACTGGTCGGGACGCTGCTGAGTTTCGGCGCGGACCCCGACGCCGTTCTGGAGCGCGGCACGCCCGCGCGCCGCGTGAGCGCCGACTGGCGGCTGCCGCACCGCATGATCGGCGCAACGCCGTTCTGGGTGGCGGCGTCGTTCCGCGAGCCGGCGATCATGCAACTGCTGGCCGGGCAGGGCGCCGATCCGGCGGCCTCCCTCAACGGCGACACGGCCGCGATGGCCGCGATCCTGGGCGGCAGCACGCGGCGGCGGTTCGGCGTCCCGCGCCCGGCCGCCGAGGTCGAGCAGCGCCGCGCAACCGATGCGGTGGCCGCGGCGCTCGACGCCGGCGCCGACGTCAACGCGCGCGGCGCGCGCGGCGCTACGGCGCTGCACCTGGCGGTGTCGCGCCGCCTCGACCCGGTCGTCGCGCTGTTGGCCGAGCAGGGCGCCGAGCTGGATGCCCGGAACGATCGCGGCGAGACGCCGCTGGACCTCGCGCTGGCCGCGGGCGAGGCGGCCGGCAGCACGGCCAGGCTCCTCCGCGAGCTCGGGGCAACGCCCCGGGACGGCGCGCCGGCGGCAGCCCGCTAGGAGTCTACGCCGTAGAACGGCGCAGGCTCCGCAAGGCGCGCACAGCGCGCCTCGGCGGGAGCGGCGCGGGGCGAAGGGGTCCCCGCAAGCTGGACGCCGGGGGTGCGGGGCGCAGCCCCGTCTGATTGAAGCTACGGCAGCGCCAGCGCGACGTACTCGCTCGGCAGGTCGTCCCAGCCGACGGTGACGACGATGTACTGCCTGCCGTCGACCATGTAGGTCATCGGCGCCGCGGTCGTGCCGCCCGGGAGCTCCTTCTCCCAGACGACCTCGCCGGTCAGCTTGTCGTAGGCGCGGAACATCTTGCCGCCGGCCCCGCCCCAGATCGGGTTCAGCACGACCACGCCCGTCCGGCCGCCCTCGCCGAGGAAGACGAGCGACTTCGTGACGAGCGGCGAGACCCGGCCGGGCTGGCCGAGCGGCGCCAGGTCCAGATCGCGCAGGTCCGGATGATCGCGCGGCCCGTCGCCGTTGGCCTTCGACCACAGGATCTCGCCCTCGTTGAGATCGATGGCGACCAGCCGCCCGTACGGCGGCTTGAAGAGCGGCAGCTCCCGCGGTCCCTCGATCGGCGTGATCGAATGGAGCACCAGGTTCATGTCCGAGCGCGGGTGCTCCGACGGCGCGATGCCGATGACCGACTCGCTGTGCACGGACGGGACGTACAGGATCCCCGTCTCCGGATCGACCGCCGCGCCGCCCCAGTCGGCGCCGCCGACGACGCCCGGCATCTGCAGCGTGCCCTGCGTGCCGCCCGGGGACTCGTCGACGAGCGAGGGCGCGGTAAAGAGCGGGCCGCTCACGTACTGCTCGAAGACCTCCAGCGCCTCCTGCCTCAGCTCCGGCGTGAAGTCCATCAGATCGTCGACGCCGGTCCCCTGCTGGTCGAAGGGCGGCGGCTTGGTCGGAAAGGGCTGGGTCGCCGCGTACCATTCGCCCGGCACGTTGCCCGGGGGCACGGGACGCTCCTCGATCGGCCAGATCGGCTCGCCGGTGACCCGGTCGAAGACGTACGTGAACGCCTGCTTGCTCACGGCGGCCAGCGCCTTGACCGGCTCGCTGCGGCCGTCCACCCGGATGTCCACGACGTTGGGCGCCGCCGGGAAGTCGTAGTCCCAGAGCCCGTGGTGCACCGCCTGGAAGTGCCAGACGCGCTCGCCGGTCCGCGCGTCGAGGCAGACGATGCTCTCCGCGAACAGGTTGTCGCCGGGCCGGTAGCCGCCGTAGTAGTCGTTGGTCGGGGTGGACAGCGGCAGGTAGACGTAGCCGAGCTCCTCGTCCGCGCTGGCCCAGGCCCACATGTTCGTGTTGCCGCTGTACTCCCACGACGGGCGATCCTGATCGAGCGCCATGAGCCACGTCTCGTTCCCGAACTCCCCGTCCTGCGGGATGGTGCGGAAGGCCCAGACCTGCTCGCCCGTGCGGACGTCGAAGCCGCGCACGTCGCCCGGCGGCGCCTGCTTGAGGGCCGGCATGGTCGGGCTGACCACGTCCATGATCGACGAGCCGATCACGACGATGCCGTTGACCACGATCGGCGGCGACCCCCATCTGAACGTGTCGACGTCGCGGTAGTAGCCCCTGCGGAGATCGACCTCGCCGCCCTCGCCGAAGTCCGGGAAGCGCTCGCCGGTGCGGGCATCGAGCGCCACGAGGTACTCGCCCACCACGGCCAGCACCCGCGCCTCGTCGCTCTCCGGGTCGTCCCAGTAGGCGACGCCGCGCGTCTGGCGCGCCCGCTGGAACGGCTCGCCGTCGCGGTCCGGCGGCTCGTCGAACCAGAGCACCTCGCCCGTCTGCGCGTCGAGCGCCGCCACGGTGCCGAGGCCGGTGCTGATGTAGAGCCGCCCGTCGGCCATCAGCGGCGTGTTCTGCGCCGCCACCGAGGCGGTGATGTCGCGGTCGCCGCGGACGGCGTCCGGAAGCACCGACTGGCGCCAGACGATCTCGAGGTCGCCGACCGTGTCCTTGTCGATCTGATCGAGCGGCGAGTACTTGGTGCCGGCCACGTCCGACCCGTAGCTCCGCCATTCGACCTGCTGCGCCTGCACCGCGGGCGCGGCGGCGACGACCGCCGCGATCGCCAGCAGCTTCAATCCGTTCGTGAGTGCCTTCTGCATGTCATATCTCACCGACTCTGCATCCATCGATCGTCTTCGTCCCGCCCGGGCGTCTTCGTCCTACCCGGGCAGCCGGTACGCGATGAGCTCGCCCGGGAACCCGGCCCCGCCGATCGCCATGACGAGGTACTGCCGTCCCTCGTGCAGGTAGGTCATCGGCGCCCCGCCGGACACCGAGGCCGGCATGTAGACCGCCCCGACCTCTTCGCCCGTCGCCTTGTCATACGCGCGCAGCATCGCCCCCACCGCGCCCGACGGCGTCGTGAACGTCCCGGTTTCGGCGGCTATCAGCAGCGTCTTCGTGACCAGCGTGCCGACCCGTCCCGCGCGGCCCGTGCGCGGGATGTCCAGACCCGCGAGGTCCGGGTGGTTGCGCACGTTGTCCGGGGTCTCGCCGTGCGCGATCTGCCACAGGATGTCGCCCGTCGCGAGGTCGATCGCGCTGATCCGCCCCCACGGCGGCTTGACCAGCGGCAGGCCGCGGATGTTCAGCGCGCGCCGCGGGGCGGGGACCCCGGGCGGATTGCCCCGGATGAAGTCCATGTCCGAGCGCTCCGGATCGTGCACCAGCCCCAGCGAGACCACCTGGGTATACGAGTACTGATAGAAGATGCCGGTCTCCGGATCGACCGAGCCGCCCGGCCAGGTGGCGCCGCCGCCGGTGGACGGCAGCATCAGCGTCCCGTAGGGGCCGTCGGTCTCCGCCACCACCGGCGGCGTGAAGATCGGCCCGATCCGGAAGTTCGACACCCGCTCGACCGCCTCGGCGCGCAGCTCCGGCGTGAAGTCGATCAGGTCGTCGATGCTCACCCCCTGCCGGTCGTACGCCGGTGGATGCGTCGGGAAGAGCTGCGTCCGCGAGAGCAGCTCGCCGGGCACGTCCGACGGCGGCATCTCCCGCTCCTCGATCGGCCAAATCGGCTCGCCCGTCACCCGGTCGAGCACGTACAGCCAGGACTGCTTGCTGGGCTGGGCGAGCAACTTGCGCTCGACGCCGTCGATCTCCACGTCGATCAGCACCGGCGCGCACGGAAAGTCCCAGTCCCAGACGTCGTGACGGATGACCTGCAGGTGCCACAGCCGTTCGCCCGTGTCGATGTCGACCGCCACGATGCTGTCCGAGAACAGGTTGTCCCCGTGCCGATGGCCGCCATAGTAGTCGTTCGTCGGCATCTCCGTCGGCAGGTAGACGATGCCCAGCTCCAGATCCGCGCTGATCTGCCCCCACACCCCCGTGTTGCCCGTGTAGCGCCACGACTCGTTCAGCCACGAGTCGTTGCCGTACTCGTCGGCGCCCGGAATCGTGTGGAAGATCCACTTGCGAACGCCCGTGCTCGCGTCGAAGCCCCGCACGTAGCCCTTCGTGTTGCGCATCGACCGCGGCGCGCTCCCCGGCACGTGCGCCGCGCCGACCACCACCGTGTCGCCCGCCACCAGCGGCGTCGCGTGCAGACCGATCTCCCCCGCCAGCGGGTCGATGTCCTGATCCATGTTCTGCATCAGGTCCACCATGCCGCCTTCGCCGAAGTCGGCCAGCCGCTCGCCCGTCTTCGCGTTCAGCCCGATCAGCCGGTAGCCCGGCGTCACGTAGAAAATCTGCCCGTCGCCCCCGTCGTCGCGGTACGCCAGGCCCCGCCCCGACCGGCGCCGCGGCGCGTTCTCGGCCCGCTCGCCCTCGTCGATCCGATGCATCCACAGCAGCTCGCCCGTCGCCGCGTCCATCGCAAGCGCCGCCCGCCGCAGCCCGGCCGTCGAATACACGATGCCGTCGACCATCAGCGGCGTCGACTGGAAGTTGTACTCCGGAGCCGGCCCGAAGTTGTCCGTCTTCAGCCGCCACGCAACCTCCAGCTCGTCGAAGTTCCCGGCCGTGATCTGGTCGAGCGGCGAGTAGCGCGTGTTCGCGATGTCGCCGCCGTAGCTCCGCCACTCGCCGTTGTCGGTCTGTCCGGCCGCCGGCCAGGCGCCGGCCGCCAGCAGCCCGCCGAGCACCACGACCGACCCGACACGCTGTGCATGTGTTGGCATCTTCGACTCCTTGCCGCTGAACCGGACAAATCTCGTAAGCCATTGATGGACAATGACTTAACGAACTATGGACGCTACCGTCCCCACATCCACACCCACGGGGATCGATAGTGGGCGCGGGGCTATTGACTGGGCTTCCGGTCTGCGAGCAGGATGTTGTCGATGCGGGTGTTCACGTCCCGGATTGCTGCCGACAGCTTGTTGTCGACGCCCGTGATCTGCGCGGTCAGGTCGCGGCACACGCTGTCCACTTGCACCGTCACGATTCGCCAGACGCCGATCAGGACGCCGACCCCCGTCAACACCGTTGCGAGCACGTCCGCGTTCATGAGTCCGATTCTACCTGAACGTCCCCGGGAAACGCCGGCCCGGCCGGTCAACGGGGTGCTGAAGCCCCTCGCCGCCGCGCCCGGGAGACCTCCTCCCCAGGGTCGATGATCACACCGGATCGGATGCGTCGGGATTCGTCGTCCGTCAGACGCGCTCGAAACGCTTATCGAGCTCCTCGCGCGTGAGTCGCAGCAGCACCGGGCGGCCGTGCGGGCAGACCGTGGAGTAGGCGGTCCGGCGCAGCTCCTGCAGAATCCAGGTCATCTTCTCCAGCGTCAGCCGGTCGTTGGCCTTGACGGCCGCGTGGCAGGCCGTGCTGGCCGCTATGCGGCCGAGCGCCTCGCCGACGGCCGCTCCGTCATCCAACCCGTCGAGGTCCTCGGCCAGCGCGCGGACGGCCGCCTCGCAGTCGGCCGGGCCCAACAGGCCGGGGGCCGCCGTGACCTGCACGCTGTCGCCGCCGAACGAATGGATCTCGAAGCCGAGCCGGGCCAGAGTCCCGGCGTGCGCGTGCAGGGCCTCGCGCGCGCCCGCGGGCAGAGCGAGCAGCAGCGGCTCGAGCAGGCGCTGCGATTCAAGGGCGCCGTCGACCAGACGCGCCAGGACCTGCTCGTGGAGGATGCGCTCGTGGGCGACGTGCTGGTCCACGATGACCACCCCGTCGTTGTCGACGGCGATGATGAACGTGTCCCGGAACTGCCCCAGCGGAATCAACGGCGCCTGCTCCGGTCCGGGCGGCACCGACCCGCCGGCAGCTTCCGGCCCCGACTCCCGGACCGCGTCCGCCTGCCCGCCCGGCGGGGCCGGCGCCGGATCCGGCCGGCGGAACGCCTCGGTCACCGGCGCCCAGCGGCTGGCCGCCGCCATGCCGGCGACGACACCCGGAATGGCGGCCGGGCGCGGCTCGGCCGGGCGCGGCCGCGCGGCCGCCAGCGGCACCTCGGGGACGACCTCCTGTCCCAGCGCGTCGGCCAGGGCGCGCCTGACCACCTCGTGGACGAGCGACTGCTCGAGAAACCGCACCTCGGCCTTGGTCGGATGGACGTTGACGTCGACCCGCTCCGGCGGCAGCTCGACGAACAGGTGCACCTCGGGACTGCGCGGCTTGATGGTCGCGCGGCTGTAGGCGTCGTTCACCGCGTGCAGGATGGTCCGGTCCCGTACCGCGCGGCCGTTGACGAACAGATGCTGCGGCCCGCGGGTGGGCGCGTCCCCGGCCAGCGCGGCCGCCCGGCCGTACAGGCGGATACCGCCCGCCTCCTTCCGCACGTCGACCAGATCCTGCCGCTCGCCGTACACCTGGAAGAACCGCTCGGCCAGGCTCGCCGCCGGCGGGTAGTGGAACACGGTGCGGGGACCGCTCTGCAGCCGGAAGCCGACCGCGGCGTGCGCCAGGGCGAGCTGCGTCAGCGCGCGCGAGACGTGCCCCGTCTCCGCGCCGTCCGACTTCAGGAACTTGCGCCGCGCCGGGACGTTGTAGAAGAGGTCACGGACCTCGATGCGGGTCCCCTCGGGCAGCCCGGCCTCCGTGGCCCCCGCCAGGGCGCCGCCCGACACCCGCACCTCGACGCCCGTCGACGCGCCGCGCGCGCGCGTGCGCAGCCGGAGGCGGGAGACCGACGCGATGCTGGGCAGCGCCTCGCCCCGAAAGCCGAGCGTGCCGATCGCGGCGAGATCGTCGAGGCTGCCGATCTTGCTGGTCGCGTGGCGCTCGACCGCGAGCTCGGCGTCACCCGGCGTCATGCCCTCGCCGTCGTCCTCGACCCGGATCAGCCGCTTGCCGCCCAGCTCGATCGCCACGGCCACCCGTGCGGCGCCCGCGTCCAGGCTGTTCTCGACGAGCTCCTTGACCGCCGCCGCGGGCCGCTCGACGACCTCACCGGCCGCGATCTGGTTGGCGAGCTCGGGGGGCAGCCGGTTGATCCTGCCCATGCACCACTCGTCAGCGGCGCGCGAGCGCCGCCTGCGCGGCCGCCAGGCGCGCCGTCGGGACGCGGAACGGCGAGGCGCTGACGTAGTCGAGGCCGACGTCCTCGAAGAAGTCGATGGAGGCCGGGTCGCCGCCGTGCTCGCCGCACACCCCCAGCTTGAGCTTGGGCCGCGCGCCGCGCCCCCGCTCCACGCCGATCCGCACCAGCGCGCCGACGCCCTCGGCGTCGATCGACTCGAACGGATCCCGGGTCAGGATGCCGCGGTCCTGGTAGTCCTTGAGGAACTTGCCGATGTCGTCGCGGGAGAACCCGAACGCCAGTTGCGTCAGGTCGTTCGTGCCGAACGAGAAGAAGTCGGCGTCGGCCGCGATCTCGCCCGCCACGAGCACGGCGCGCGGAAGCTCGATCATGGTCCCGACCAGGTACTTCACCTTGACGCCGGCCGCCCCCATCGTCTCGGACGCCATCCGGTCGATCAGCGCCTTCTGATCGCGGAACTCGCCGACGTCTCCCACGAGCGGCACCATGATCTCGGGAACGACCCTGACCCCCTCCTGCGCCAGCCGGCAGGCCGCCTCGATGATGGCGCGCGCCTGCATCTCCGCGATCTCGGGATAGCTGATGGCCAGCCGCACGCCGCGGTGCCCCATCATGGGATTGAACTCGTGGAGCTGCTCGACGCGCCGCAGCAACGCCCGCTTGGCCTCGAGCTCCGCGGTCTCGTTGCCGCCGCGCAGCTCCATGCGCGCGACCTCCACCATCAGCTCCTCGCGCTTCGGCAGGAACTCGTGCAGGGGCGGATCGATCAGTCGAATCGTGACCGGCTGGCCCCGCATCGCCCTGAACACGCCGTAGAAGTCCTCGCGCTGCAGCGGCAGCAGCGCGTCGAGCGCCGCGCGCCGCTCACCCTCCGTCTCGGCCAGGATCATGCGCTGGACGATCGGGATCCGCTCCTCGCCGAAGAACATGTGCTCGGTCCGGCAGAGGCCGATGCCCCGCGCGCCGAAGGCGTACGCGGTGGCGGCCTGGTCGGGCTGGTCGGCATTGGCGCGGACGCCGAGACGCCGGATCCGATCGGCCCACCTGAGCAGCTTCGCGAAGCGGCGGTAGATGTCCGACCGGCGCTGGCTCAGCTCCCCCCCCAGCACCTGCAGGATCTCGCTGGGGCGGGTGGCGACGCGGCCGATCTTCACCTCGCCCGTCAGCCCGTCGAACGAGACGTAGTCGCCCTGCTCGAACGACTGGCCGTTGACGCTCACCACGCGCTGGGACTCGGAAACGTGCAGCTCGCCCGCGCCGACCACCGACGGCTTGCCCATCTGCCGCCCCACGACGGCAGCATGCGACGTCATGCCGCCCGTGGCCGTCAGCACGCCCTGCGCAACGTGCATGCCGTGGATGTCGTCCGGCACCGTCTCCTTGCGGACCAGCAGCACGTCCCGGCCCTGACCGGCCCAGCGCACCGCCTCGTCGGCGGTGAAGACGACCTCCCCGCAGGCCGCGCCCGGCGACGCCGGCAGCCCGCGCGTCAAGGCCGGCAGCGCCGCCCAGTCGTCCGGGTCGAAGACGGGCGCCAGGAGCTGCGTCAACGCGTCCGGATCGACCATGCGCACCGCATCCTCCGGCTCGATCAGCCCCTCGTCCACCAGGTCGGTGGCAATCACCACCGCGGCGTGGCCGGTACGCTTGCCGTTGCGCGTCTGCAGCATGTAGAGCTGCTCGTCCTGGATGGTGAACTCGAAGTCCTGCACGTCCTTGTAGTGACGCTCGAGACGGGTCGTGATGTCCCGCAGCTCCCGGTAGGCCCGCGGCATCACCTCCTCGAGCTCGCGGATAGGCTGGGGCGTGCGAATGCCCGCCACCACGTCCTCCCCCTGGGCGTTGATCAGGAACTCGCCGTAGAACTCCTTCGCGCCGGTCGCCGGATTGCGCGTGAAACCGACGCCGGTGCCGGAGCGGTCGCCGGTATTGCCGAACACCATCGCCTGGACGTTGACGGCCGTGCCGATGGCGTCCGGGATGTCGTAGATCCGGCGGTACTCCTTCGCCCGCGGGTTCTGCCACGACCGGAAGACGGCGTCGCGCGCCATCCGCAGCTGCCGCAGCGGCTCCTGCGGAAACGCGCGTCCGCTATCCCGCTCGATGACCTCCTTGAACCGCACCACCACCTCGCGGAGCGCCGTTTCGTCCAGATCGGTGTCAAGCCTGGCCCCGCGCGCGGCCTTGAGGCCGTCGAACTCCTCTTCGAACGCCTCCTTCGGAATCTCGAGGACGACGTTGCCGAACATCTGGATGAAGCGGCGGTAGCTGTCGAACGCGAAGCGGCCGTTCGCCGTGCGCGCCTTCAGGCCCTCCACCGCGCGGTCGTTGAGGCCGAGGTTCAGAATGGTGTCCATCATGCCGGGCATCGAGAACTTGGCGCCCGACCTGACCGACACCAGCAGCGGCTGGTCCGCGGCCCCCAGCTTCGCGCCGGTCAGCTCCTGCAGCCTCCCGAGATGGGCCTCCATCTCCCGATCGATGGCGGCCGGGACGTGGCGGCGCTGCTCGTAGTAGACCGTGCACGCCTCGGTCGACACCGTGAATCCGGGCGGCACCGGCAGCTCCGCGTTGGTCATCTCCGCGAGGTTGGCGCCCTTGCCGCCGAGCAGATCCCGCATCGTCCGGTCGCCCTCGGCGGCACCGCCGCCGAAGAAGTAGACGTACTTGTGCTCGGGGGCGGCGATCGTCTTGCCGGCGGGCTTGCGGCTGGATTTCCCGGCTGCGGTCTTCTTCGTTGGCGGCTTCTTGGACATGCGTTTGGCCCGACCCTCGTGGGCGTCGCTGGACGGCAGACTGTGGATCGATTGGCGGCTCGGCGCGCAGCACGAAGCGCCAAGCTATTCTAGCAGCCCGTGGGGCGGCCGACCCGACTCGGGGTGCTGCGCACGCCGCGTCAGCCGCCGACGCCGAGCAGCGCCTGCTGCCACGGCAGCAGCGCGTCCGAGCCGGCGCCGCCCCCGGCGGCAATGCGCTCGAGCGCGGCGCGCGAGGCAATCAGGTCCGGCTCGATGGCCAGCTCGGCCGCGGTCCGATCGCGCCGCTGCTTCAGCGCCGCCACCTGCCGCTCCTGCTCCTTCGTGAGGCGCGCACGGCGCCTGGTCACGGGGCGGCCCGGCCACTCGGCCCGATCGAGCTGCAACGCTGCGGACGCGGCCCGCTGGAAACGCTCCTGCCGGCCGCCGCGCAGCCCGCGCGGCAACACCGCCTCGCCCCGGTCGAGGCGCCGCGCGGCGTCGACGAGGTCCTGGTTCGAGAGGATGTGAAACGGTGGCCGATCGACGGCCCGCGCCTCGTTCTCGCGCCAATGCCACAGGCCGCGCAGGACCGCGCCGGCGCGCACTCCGAGGATATGGCTGCCGCGCACGCGCCACTCGGTTTCCGGGTCTCGCTCGCGCACGACGCGCGCTGCGGCCACCGCGCGCCGGCACGACTGCTCGAGCCACGCCAGGCGGCCGAGCTGCGCGAGGCGGCGCTCGAGCCGTTCCGCCAGCGGGAGCAGAAAGCGCGTGTCGTTGCGGGCGTAGCGGGTCAGCTGCGGGGCCAGCGGCCGCCGCGCCCAGTTGGCCGTTTGCAGGCCCTTGGGCAGCACGACGCCGAAGTGCTCGGCAACCAGCGCCGCGTAGCCGTACCGCGAGGCGCCGGTGAGCCGGGCGGCGATGACGGTATCGAACACCCCGGCCGGAGCGCCCAGACCGAGGCGGTGCAGCATGCGCAGGTCGAAGTCCGCGCCGTGCATCACCATCTCGGTGCGCGACAGCGCCTCCAGCAGGGGCGACAGATCGAGGCCGGCCAGCGGATCGACGAGCTCGTCGGCGCCCGGCAGCCCGACCTGCACGAGGCAGACCTTCTCGTGGTAGCAATGCAGGCTGTCGGCCTCGGTATCGACCCCGACCCGGGCGCCCCCGGCAATGCGCTCGGCGAGCGCGGCCAGCGCTGGCGACGTATCAATCACGGCACAGGAGAACTATAGCGGCGGGCGTACGTGAAAACACCCACGCCCCCGGTGTTGCCGGAGACGTGGGTGTCTGAAGCCTTGCGGCCGACCGGGCGCTATTCCTGCGCCTGCGCGTCGTGCGCGTCGTCGCGCTCGACGGCGAGAATCGCGGCCCCGTCGAGACCGCGCTGGTCGAACGGGGACGTAACCTTGACCATCTGCCCGGGCTGAATCCCCGCCAGGGCGTCGAAGGTGCTCGCCGGCACCTGGGCCTTGAACGTGATGCGCCGGCTGTCCCCGTCGGCCGCGATGAACTCCGCCGGCAGGACATAACCGTGGTCCAGAGCGAACTGGCCCTGATCCTCCGCTTCACGGTGCTGCAGATACCGAACCGCCGTCACCTCGTGGCCGTCGCCGGGCGCCCAGAGCAGGACCACCGCGTCGCCCTTGCCGAACCGCTCGACGTAGCGGAACACGTGCTGCTCGGCCGGCGCCGATACCGTGACGGCCTGCTCCGCACCGTGGAGCGAGATGAGCCTTCCGGGCCAGACGTAGGCCGTCTCGCCGCCCGCGGCCGCCGCGACCGGCGTCTCCGGCGCGGGGGCGTGGGCGTTGACAGCCAGCAGCGCCGGCCCTGCGTCGGCGGGATGATGCGGCGACGTCACGCGCACCGAGGCGCCCTCCGTCAACTCCTGCACGGCATCCTGGTCGTCCTGCGGCAGCGGAACCCGGAAGGTCAGCTGCCGCCCGTCCGCCGCCACCGCCTCGAACGTCGCACGCAGCAGATACCGGTCGCTGCCCCACAGACCGGAACCGTCGTCCGCCGCGACGGCGCGAATGCCGCTCGCCTCGTGCTCATGACCGGACCAGGTAATCACGATGGGCTGACCCGCCGTGAGACCGGAAGCCGCCGCGCCCGCCTCGGTCGATACGATCTGCGCCCGCACCGTCAGCGCACCGGCGGTCGGGTCGAGCGCCACCAGCTCGCCGTCCCAGCGATACGTCGCGTCCTGCCCCAGAGCCACCGGCACAGGCTGCCGCGACGGAACGTAGGCGTTGACCGCCAACAGCGCGGGCCGCGCGTCCGCCGGATGGTGCGGCGAGGTCATCAGCGCCCAGGCGCCCCGCGTCAGCGAACGCACCGCGCTGCGGCTGTCCTCCGGCAGCGGAACCCGGAACGCCAGCTGCCGCCCGCCGGCCTCGGTCGCCGCGAACGTCGCACGCAGCAGATACCGGTCGCTGCCCCACAGGCCCGAGCCGTCGTCCGCCATCACCGCGCGGATGCCGCTCGCCTCGTCCCCGTAGCCCGACCAGGCGATCACGATGGCCTCGCCCGCCGTCAGGCCGGCCGCCCCCGATCGCGCCTCGGCCGAGACCATCTGCGCCCGCACCGTCAGCGCGTCCGACGCCTCGTCGAGCGCCACCAGCTCGCCGCCCCAGCGATACGTCGCGTCCTGCGCCAGGGCCGCCAGCGGCTGCCGCGACGGCGCATAGGAATTGATGGCCATCAGCGCCGGCCCTGCGTCCGCCGGATGGTGCGGCGAGGTCATCAGCGCCCAGGCGCCCCGCGTCAGCGAGCGCACCGTGCTGCGGTTGCCCTCCGGCAGCGGAACCCGGAACGCCAGCTGTCGGCCGCCGGCCTCGGTCGCCGCGAACGTCGCACGCAGCAGATACCGGTCGCTGCCCCACAGGCCCGAGCCGTCGTCCGCCATCACCGCGCGGATGCCGCTCGCCTCGTCCCCGTAGCCCGACCAGGCGATCACGATGGCCTCGCCCGCCGTCAGGCCGGCCGCCCCCGATCGCGCCTCGGCCGAGACCATCTGCGCCCGCACCGTCAGCGCGTCCGACGCCTCGTCGAGCGCCATCAGCTCGCCGCCCCAGCGATACGTCGCGTCCTGCGCCAGGGCCGCCGGCAGCGGCTGCCGCGACGGCGCATAGGAATTGATGGCCATCAGCGCCGGCCCTGCGTCCGCCGGATGGTGCGGCGAGGTCATCAGCGCCCAGGCGCCCCGCGTCAGCGAGCGCACCGCGCTGCGGCTGCCTGCCGGCAACGGAACCCGGAAGGTCAACTGCCGGCCGCCGGCCTCGGCCGCCTCGAACGTCGCACGCAGCAGATATCGGTCGCTGCCCCACAGGCCCGAGCCGTCGTCCGCCATCACCGCGCGGACGCCGCTCGCCTCGTCCCCGTAGCCCGACCAGGTGATCACGATGGCCTCGCCCGCCGTCAGGCCGGCCGCCCCCGATCGCGCCTCGGCCGAGACCATCTGCGCCCGCACCGTCAGCACGTCGGCCGCCTCGTCGAGCGCGACCAACTCCCCGCCCCAGCGATACGTCGCGTCCTGCGCCAGAAGCGCGGGCGGCGCCTGGCGTGCAGGAACATACGCGTTGACCGCCAGCAACGGCGGCTGCGCGTCGGCCGGGTGATGCGGCGAGGTCATGCGCGCCCACGCACCCTGCGTCAGCCAGCGCACCGCGACGCGGCTCGCCTCCGGCAGCGGCACGCGGAACGCAAGCTGCCGGCCGCCGGCCTCCACCCCCTCGAACGTCGCGCGCAGCAGATACCGGTCGCTGCCCCACAGGCCCGAGCCGTCGTCGGCCATCACCGTGCGGATGCCGCTCGCCTCGTCGCCGTAGCCCGACCAGGTGATCACGATGGCCTCGCCCGCCGTCAGGCCGGCCGCCGCCGACCGCGCCTCGGTCGAGACCATCTGGGCCCGGACCGTCAGCGCACCGGCGGCGTCGTCCAGCATCCTGAGCTCGCCGTCCCAGCGATACGTCGCACCCCGCGCCACGGGCGCGCGCCGGTCCCGCGACGGCACGTAGGGATCGACCGCCAGCAACGCCGCCCGCGCATCCTCGAGATGACGCGGCGACGTCATGCGCGCCCATGCGCCGCGAGTCAGCGCACGCACCGTGCTGCGGCTCGCCTCCGGCAGCGGCACGCGGAACGTCAGATAGCGGTTGTCCGCGTCGAGCGCCTCGAAGGTCGCCCGCAGCGGGAACCGCTCATCGGTTCCCTCGGGCTCCGGCTCTTCGCCGGCGGTGGCCGCCGCACTGCGCGCCAGCGACCAGATTCCGCTCGCCCGATCCCCGGAGCCCGACCAGGTCACGACGATCGAATCGCCGGGGCGCAGGCCGTCGCTCTGCTCCAGGACGGCCGGCGACAGGACGCGGGCCTTGACCGCCAGCGTCCCGGCGCCCTCGTCGAGCGCCACCAGCTCGCCAGTCCAGCGGTACGTCTCCTCTGGTGATGACGAGGCGGTCGATGTGGGGGTCGCCGTGCCGGCCACCCAGATGAGCAGACCGACCGCGCATGCGGCGGCGCGCGCGCTTCCGGTCGCCCTGCTCCGATGTTCCGTCTGATTCAGCATGACTCACTCCTTACGTCATCACCGCGGATGAACGGCGGGGCTGCCGCGCATCGCGTGACACAAGCCGTCTGCATGCGGCCGGCGGCGCCCCGCGCAACCGGTGCGCAAGGACGAGGGTCCCCGCTGGAGCGGAGACCGACCGACGCCGACCGAAGACTGGCTCTGGGAGTAGCCGTCTACGAAGGACGGAGACTTGACCTAATGCCTCCCGCAAACATTATGGAGACGGACACGGCGGGGGTCAAGAAGAAATGAGATGCCGGCTATGCTTCGCGGACGATCTCCGATACGTCGGCGAGCTGCAGGATCACCTGCTCGACCTCCTGCATGAGGCGGAGGCGGGCCCGGCGCAGCGACGGGTCGTCCGCCATGACGAACACCTCGGTGAAGAAGCGGTCGACGGCGGGCCCGATCTTCGCCGCCTCGGCGAACGCCGAGCGGAACCCGGCGCCCTCCCGCACGGCCGCGTCGATGACGGACCGGCGCGCCGTCAGCGCGGCGAGCAGTGCGCGCTCGGCGGGCTCGGTCAGGGCGGCGTCGAACGGCTCGCCCCCCGCGGGCCGGCCTGCGTCGCGGGGCAGCTCCCTGGCGATGTTCTTCACCCGCTTGAAGAGCGTCGCGAGCGTCCGGAAATCGGCGGTGTCCGTGAACTCGGGCAGCACCTCCAGCTTGCGGCGGGCGTCGAGCGGCCGGAGCGTGTCGAGCGGCTGATGGGTCACGGCGCGGACGTTGCGCCGGTCGCACCCGCGGACCTCCAGCAGGTAGCGGAGCCGATCCAGGAGGAACGCGGTTTCGCGGTCACGCGCGGCGTCATCGGCCGCATCCGCCGGGGGCACCGGCGCCACGAGGTCCCGCAGCGCGCCCATCGACACGCGCGCCTCCAGGCCCGTCAGCTCCGGGAGATCGATCAGGATCCGCAGCATGCCCTGCGCCTGCCGGCGAATCCCCAGCGGGTCGCGCGACCCGGTCGGCTTCTCGCCGGCGCCGAACAGGCCGGCAACGGTATCCACCTTGTCGGCCAGGGCGACCGCTGCCCAGGTCACCGCCGCCGCGCCCAGGGCCGCTCTCGACGGCGGGTCGTCCGCGCCGATGCCGATCGGCAGGTAGTGGTGGTAGATGGCCTTCCACACTGCCTCGGGCTCGCCCTGCTCGCGCGCGTAGACGCCCCCCATCACCCCCTGCAGCTCCGGAAACTCCCCCACCATGTCGGTGGCGAGGTCCGCCTTCGCCAGGGTTGCGGCGCGCCGCGCGTCCGCGGCGGCATCCGGGCATCCGAGCACGTCGCGGGCGATTCGCTCCGCCAGCCCCGCCATGCGCTCGGACTTGTCCCGGTAGCTCCCGAGGCGCTTGTGGAACAGCAGCGTGTCGAGCCGGGCCAGGCGGTCGTCCAGCGGGCGCGCGCGGTCGGCGTCCCAGAAGAAGCGGGCGTCGCGCAGCCGCGCCACGAGCACGCGCTCGGCGTTGCGCGCGATGCGCGGGACGTTGTCGCGCGGGGTGTTGGTCACCGCCAGGAAATGCGGCAGCAGCCGACCGCCGCCGTCGACGACCGGGAAGTAGTGCTGGTGATGCACCATCGTGGTCGACAGCACCTCGTCCGGCAGCGACAGGAACTCCGCGGGGAAGCCGCCCGTCACCACGGCCGGATGCTCGACCAGGTCGGGCACCTCGCGGGCGAGCGCCGACTGCTCCTCGATGGGCGCCACCGAGCCGCCGACCCTGCGGGCGCAGGCGTTGAGCTTGCGGGTCACCCGAGTTCGCCGCTCGGCGCGATCGATCAGCACGTACGCACGTTCCAGATGCCGCCGGTAGTCGGCGAACGACGTCACCTCGAGCGGCTCGCCCGCGCCGCCGTCCCGGGCGAAGAAGCGGTGCCCGTAGGTGACGTTCCCCGCACGGACCGGCGCCACGCCCGCCGCCGACGCGCCGGCCGTCCGGCCGATGACGAACGGCACGACCCGGCCACCGTACAGGAACACCAGCCAGCGGATTGGCCGACCGAACAGGAACTCGCCGCGCCCGTCGTCCAGCTCGGCGTCCCAGCGCATCGCCTTCGGGAAGGCGAGGTCGCGCAGCGTGGCGGCGAGCACCGCGCCGAGGACGGAGCGCGTCGTGCCGCCGCGCTGCCGGCGCCGGTACGCCAGGTACTCCCCCTTGCCGGTGTCGATCCGCGCCAGCTCGGCCACGTCCACGCCCTGCTTGCGCGCGAACCCGAGCGCCGCCCGCGTGGGCTCGCCCGCCGCGTCGAAAGCGGCCCGCACCGGCGGCCCCGTCACCGTCTCCTCCAGGTCCGCCTGCCGGTCGGCCGCCGCGGCAACGGTCGCCACCAGCCGGCGCGGCCCGACGAACGCCTGCACCGGCGCGCGGCAGACCACGCGCGCCGCCTCCAGGCGCGCCGTCAGCCGCTCGGCGAGCTGCGCCTCGATGCCCGGGATCCAGCTCGCCGGCATCTCCTCGCAGCCGATTTCGAGCAGCAGCTCGCGGTGGGCCATGCCTAGCCGCCCGTGGCAAAAGGCCCCGCTGCATTCGAGCGGCGCTGCATCCCGTCCGACGGCGTTGCTCCTCGGTCGAATATGGCCAATATGCTCCCTCGTCGCGCCTTGTCAGCCGGGCGCATCGCCACTCTCGGTGCCACGCGGGGTTTCACCACGGGCCGCTAGGCGCCCTCCGCCGGGACCGCCGCCCCGTACGCCTCGCGCTCCCAGGCGACGTGGGCTTCGGCAATGGCGACCGCCAGCTTCCGGACGCGCAGGATGTAGGCCGCGCGCTCGGTCACGCCGATGCTGCCGCTCGCGTCGAGCAGGTTGAACGTGTGCGAGCACTTGAGGCAATGGTCCAGCGCCGGCAGGGTCAGCCCCGACGCCAGCAGCCGCTCGGCCAGCTCGTAGTAGCGGTCGAACAGCTCGCGGTGCGCCCGCGCGTACTCGCCGGCCGGCAGGTCCACCTCGCCGAAGGCGTACTTCGACTGCTCCACCTCCTCGCGGTGCCGCACCTCGCCGTAGGAGACGCCCGGGGACCACTCCAGGTCGTAGACGTTGTCGACACCCTGCAGGTGCATCGCGATCCGCTCGAGCCCGTAGGTCAGCTCGACGGAGATGGGCGCCAGGTCGAGTCCCCCCGCCTGCTGGAAATACGTGAACTGCGTGATCTCGAGCCCGTCGAGCAGCACCTGCCAGCCGATGCCCCAGGCGCCGAGCGTTGGCGATTCCCAGTTGTCCTCCTCGAAGCGGACGTCATGGCGGGTCGGATCGATGCCGCAGGCCTCCAGGCTGTCCAGGTAGAGGCGCTGGGCGGCGTCCGGGGACGGCTTCAGGATCACCTGGAACTGATGGTGCTTGAACAGCCGGTTGGGGTTCTCGCCGAAGCGGCCGTCGGCCGGCCGGCGCGACGGCTGCACGTAGGCCACGTTCCAGGGCCGCGGCCCGAGGACGCGCAGGAACGTCTCGGGGTGCATCGTCCCGGCGCCGACCTCGACGTCCAGCGGCTGCTGAATGAGGCAGCGCCGCTCCGACCAGAAGCGCGAGAGCGACAGGATGAGGTCCTGGAGCGTCATGACTCGAACGACGCCCCTCGCGGTGTCCCGCCGCCTGGCGCGTACGGGCGTGGAATCGGTGCGTCTACGCTCATTCTAGCCCAGCCCGGCTGCCGCGGCCGCGCCGGCGGCCGGCGGTCACAGGACGGCGGAAGCGGGTCAGATGCCGCCGGCGTGCAGCTCCCGCAGCACGCGCAGCGAGCGCAGCTCCTTCTGGAGATTGGCGGCGATCAGCAGCCGATGGACCGCGGCCAGCTCGCGCGCCGCGTGCGGGGGGAGGTCGACCTCGCCGAGCTGCTCCGGCGGCCGCTTCGCCGCGGCGCTCAGGAACGCGAGCGCGGCCGGCGACAGGTCGGTGCCGCCGCCGGGCGGACCGCAGTCCCTACAGACGCACACCCCGTACGGCGCGGTCACCTGCGCGCCCCGCTCGCGCAACGCGGCGCCGCATTCGTGACAGGCCGCGAGCGACGGATAGACGCCCTGCAGGCGCAGCAGCCAGTACTCGAAGTAGCGCGCGACGGGCCCTGCCGGGACGCCGGCCGCGAGCGCGGCCATGACCGTGGCGCCGAGCCGGAACAGGCGCTCGCTCGGGTCGCCCTCGGGCGCCCACTCGTCGACCAGCTCGGCGAAGTACCCGGCGTGCTCGAGCACCTCCGCGGTGCCGCTGGCCAGGGGTGACAGCACCGGCTCCACGTAGGTGAGCCGCACGAGCTCGCGGTGCTCGCGCTCGAAGTAGGCGACGCGCGCCCGCGTGAACGCCTCCAGCCCACCCGAGAATCGCGACCGCATCCGCCGCGCGCCCTTGGCGACGCCGCGCCGCTTGCCGCGGTCGCTGGTGAGAAAGACGACGATCCGATCTGCCTCGCCCAGCTTGTAGGTGCGCAGGATGAGTGCGTCGGCCGTGTACAGCGGCATTGTTCCGGAGCCGAGCCCGACACTATTCTATCGTCAGCATCCCGCGCCGCCGCCGCTGGGCCAGGAGGAAGCCGATGCACTGTCACCGATCGACGCTCGTTGTCGCCCTGGGCGCGTGCGCCGTCCTGTGGGCGGCCACGCCGAGCAGCAGCCAGGCGCCGCCACCGACCGCGGTGCGCATGATCGCCGTCGAGGGCGAGGGCGCCGACTACTGGCCGCGGTGGCGCGGCCCCTCCGGGCAGGGCCTCGTCGGCGGCCCCGGCTACCCCGACCGCTGGAGCGCCACCGACAACGTCGTCTGGCGGACGGCGGTCCCCGGCCGCGGCAACTCCTCGCCCATCGTGTGGGACGACCACATCTTCCTCACCACGGGACGCGACGGCGGCCGCCGCCTGTTCGTGCTGGCCTACCGGCGCAGCGACGGGGCCCTGCTCTGGGAAACCGAGGTGGCGCCCGGGCCGCGCGAATCGGTGCACCGCAAGAACGGCCCCGCGTCGGCAACGCCGGCGACCGACGGCGAGCGGGTGTACGCGTCGCTCGGCGGCCGCGGCCTGGTGGCGCTCGACTTCGACGGACGCCTGCTCTGGCACACGGAAATCGGGCGGATCGCCAACTATCACGGCCCGGCCGGATCGCCGCTGCTCTACCGCGACCGCCTCATCCTCTACCAGGACCAGCGCGGGGACGGCTTCGTCGCCGCGTACGACACAGCCACCGGCGCCCAGGTATGGCGCACCGCGCGCGCCGCCAGCGTCGGCTGGGGCACGCCGGTGGCCATCCGCGTCGGCGATCACGACGAGATCGTGGTCAGCAGCCAGCACACGGTCCGCGCCTACGACCCGGGCAACGGCCGCGAGCTGTGGCGCTGCGACGGGAACCGGTTCGAGGTCATCCCGACCCCGGTCGTCGCGGCCGGCCTCGTCTTCTGCACCTCGGGCCGCGCCGGCCCCACGCTGGCGATCCGCCCCGGCGGAGAGGGCGACGTCACCCGCACCCACGTCGCCTGGTCGACGCCGCGCGGCTCGCCGTTCGTTCCCTCGCCCATCGCGTACGGCGGCTACCTGTACACCATCAACGACATGGCGAGCATCGTCACGTGCTTCGACGCCGCCACCGGCGCCCTGCGGTGGCAGCAACGGCTCGGCCGCGCCACGCGCGAGGGGTTCTCCGCCTCGCCCGTGGCGCTGGACGACAAGCTGTTCTTCACCAACGACGAGGGCATCACCTTCGTCGTACGGGCCGGACCGGAGTTCGAGCTCCTCCACACCAACGACATCGGCGCGCGCACGCTCGCTTCGCCGGCGCTCGTCGACGGACGCTGGTACATCCGGACCGAGAACGAATTGATCGCCATCGGCCGATAGGGCGGACATGGAGCGAGTCACGACCCGGCGCGACCCGAGCCCGAGCTGCCTGATTTCGACCATCGCCACGTTTCTCTCGGGTCAGGACCTGGTCGAAACCGATGACATCCACCGGTCCCTCGAGAACGAGATAACGGCGGCCGGACCCGCGGCCGTATCACGCCTGCTCGAGCGCCTGTCGGACGGCGACGGCGCCTGGCAGTACTATCCGCCGGACCCCCTGGCCAGAAGAATGCACCACGTTCTCGCAGCCAAGCTGCTCCACCCCGACTGCGCCTTGTCGGGGCTCGCCAATCTGGAGGCCGTCCGCGGCCAACCTGTCGTCATGTTCTCGAACCATCTGTCGTACGCGGACGCCAATCTCGTCGAGATCCTCGTCAAGCGCTCCCCCGCTTTCGAGCTGGCGGACCGCCTGACCGCCATCGCCGGCCCGAAGGTGTACACCAACCGCCGGCGCCACTTCTCGAGCCTGTGCTTCGGCACCGTCCGCACCCCGCAGAGCCACATCCTCTCGACGGGCGAGGCCACGATGAATGCAAGAGACGTCGCCCGCGCCGCCCGTCAGTCCATTGCCGCGGCACGCGACCGGCTCGTCCAGGGCGACGCCCTGCTGGTGTTCGGCGAAGGCACCCGCAGCCGCCAGGGCACGATGCAGCGCATGCTGGCCGCGGGCGCCCGCTACCTGGAGGCCAGCGACGCCTGGGTGCTGCCGGTCGGCATCACCGGCACGGAGGAGCTGTTCCCGATCGGCGAGCCCGGCCTGCATCCCGTCCGCGCCAACGTCACCGTCGGCCGCCCCATCCGCGGCACCGACCTCCTGAAAGCCAACCAGGGCAACCGCCAGCTCCTCATGGACGCCGTCGGCGTCCTGGTCGCCGAGGTGCTACCGGAGAGCTATCGCGGGGCGTACGGTGCCAACGGCCCGGACCTGCAGGAGGCGCAGCGGCTGGTTGGTGACCTGCGGGCATGGTAGCCGAGGCGGCGTCAAATGGAACAGCCATGAACGCCACCACATCTTGCGCCGTCGAGCCCACGCACGGGCTTGGCCTCGAATGGAATACATCGGACCCGGTCGAGGTCCGACGCAGAATCCGCAGCAGTCGATATCGAGGCCACACCGGCGGGCTCGCCAAGGGCTACGTCCAGGCCAACATTGCGATTCTGCCGGAAGCCTACGCCGACGAGTTCGCCCGCTTCTGCCAGAGGAATCCCAAGCCGTGTCCCTTGCTCGCGATGTCGGAGCCGGGCCGTCCACACCTGCCGGAGCTCGCCGAAGACCTCGACCTTCGCACCGACCTCCCGAGCTATCGCGTCTTCCATAATGGCGACGTCGACGGTGACGTCGCGAGCATCGGCGATCTCTGGCAGGACGACTTCGTGGCGTTCGCGCTCGGCTGCTCCTTCTCGTTCGAGGAGGCTCTGGTAGACGCCGGCCTGTCCCTCCGGCACTGGAACGAAGGCAGCGTATGCCCGATGTACCTGACCGACATCGAGTGCGCGCCGGCCGGCCGGTTTCGTAGCCGAATGGTGGTGTCGATGCGGCCCTTCACCCCGGCGGACGCCATCAAGGCCGTGCAGATCACGAGCCGCTACCCGCGCGTGCACGGTGCGCCGGTCCATCTCGGCATGCCGGAACGCATCGGGATCGAGAACATCGAGCGCGCGTGGCAGGGCGACGATCCGATCATCGCAGCCGGCGAGATGCCGGTCTTCTGGGCCTGCGGCGTGACCCCTCAGGTGGCGATGCGCTCGGCGCGCCCGCCCATCGCGATCACCCACACCCCGGCGCACATGCTCGTCACGGACGTCCGTAACGCATCGCTCGGCCTCGGCTGAAGCGGCAACACGCCGCCAATAGCGGTCGGCAATCCGTGGCTATGCGGCACGCCGGTAGCGGAGCTCGCGCCACGAGGGTAGGGACGCTCGATCATCCGCGGATCGGAACGTGCACGTCGGTCAGGAGATCGTCCTCCGGCGTCTGCTGCGGATTGTTGCGGTAGATCTCCACACACGGACGCTCCTCCGCCAGATCGAGCCGGTTGGCGGGCATCCACTCCTCCATCAGCCCCCCATACGTCTCCGCGAGCCTCGCGTAGGAGCCGCGATGGGTCGCGACGGCATAGCGGCCGCCGGCGACGTCCTGAACCTCGACGCCGGCTCCCCCCTTCACGTCAGGTCCGACGACGATGCAAGCGTCGTAGCGCAGCCGCTCCGGCGGCGTCGTATCCGGGTCGTCGTGACAGAGCCCGAAGGTCCGGCCGTCGGGTCCCAGGAGGCCCCGGGCGCCGGCCCACGCAAGGAGCCGCTCCCAGGTGGGACCGACCTGGGTGTAGGGGCCGACGTGGCGCACGCAAGCGACGCGCGCCGGCTCGAGTGTGGTGATTCGCGCTTCCATCTGATGCTCCGCGGCGAGGTGCCGAAACCGTTTGCCAGTTGCGGACGTGGGCCGTAAACGACAGCGGGTCGTCTGGCCGACTAGTATAGCAGTGCCCCGGCGGTCCCTGGTCGGTGCGCGCTCGCGTCGTGCTCGGCGGCCGGGAGACCACAGGTTGGGGGGAGGCGGTATGAGTGCGGGGGACCCGAGGAGCCCCCGGGACACCGCACGGGAGACGGAGGAAACCGATGAGCACCATAGGGAACATCATCTGGATAGTGCTCGGCGGCATTTGGATGAGCCTCGGCTGGGTAATCGCCGGGCTGATCATGTACCTGACCGTCATCGGCATCCCGTGGGGACGGTCGTGCTTCGTCATCGCCGGCTTCACGTTGCTTCCATTCGGAAACGAAGCCGTGCCCCGGGAACTGGTGACGGGAAGGGACGACGTGGGAACCGGAGACGCCGGCCTGGTGGGTAACATCGTATGGCTGCTGCTGGCAGGCTGGTGGCTTGCGCTGGGCCACGTGGTGGCGGGTATAACAACTTGTCTGACGGTGATCGGCATCCCGTTCGGCATTCAACACTTCAAGCTGGTCGGGATATCGCTGATGCCGATCGGCAAGACCATCGTGCCGAAGGAGGTCGCCGCGCAACTGCGCCAGAGGCCGATGACGGGGCGATAGCGAGACGATCAACCAGCTCCGACCTTTCACGCACGATGCACGGACCTGCATGGCCCGGCGGCTGAAGGAGACGTTCGCGACATGCCGATTCAGCGTTTGGCGCTGTTGATAGTGCTGATCACGTTGGGCCCCTTCACGAAAGTCGACGCACAGGATTCCACGAGTCTTCTGAACTGGCTGGAACCTCCGCCGTTTCTCGAAGGCACGGACCTCTTCTGGACTCTCCAGGACGAGGTTGGAGGTCAAGGCCCCCAGAGCACGTTCCCCCACTTGCTCGAAGCAGATATCTTTCCGCACTTCATCCTCGCCTTCGGGGCCCAATGCCGCAACACGTCGCCGGACGTAATGGCCGCAGTAATCGTTTAGCGGGGTGATCCTACTGACGACAGGCGTTGGAATGGGTCAGGGACTTGGAAGTGGCGCGGGGTTCGGGCGCACGACGGGAATCGTTCGAGGACATGGCGTCTCACACGCGGGTCACTGCGATGACGCCGCGCCGGCCTGGGACCGCGGTGGGAACCGGCGCCTGCGTAGCGCTGGTTGGCTTGGGCCGGGGGCGGGCGGAACGCCTGGTGGCGGCAGCGCGTAGCGGGGTTGGCCGTTGGGGACGCCTGCTGCGCGCGGTGGCGAGTCGTTGGGCGCAGGGGGCAGCTTGCCGGCAGTCTGGCCGGGGCGCGGCGGCCCACGACGGTGAGACGGTCGGTCTGGCGCGTGGACCGGTCGTGGTGGCGTTGCAAGCCGTCACGCCGGCGGGGGCGGGCGTTGGAGTGGTTCGGGGACGACGGGGTCGGTGGCGTGGAGGATGGTGGCGATCAGCGGGGTGAGGTCGAGGTGGCGTTGGTGAACGGTGCGCACGACGCTGGCGAGCACCTGCTGGGTGTCGGCGCCGTGCCGGGTGCGATTGCCGCCGCAGACCTTGCGGGTGACGACGGCGGGTCGGATGGCCTGTTCGGCGCGCCAGTTGGTGGCGTCGACCGACGGGTCCCACAGAAAGCCGAATACCGCAGGGAATTCGGTGGCCAGGTGCGCGGCGAAGCGCTCGGCGTCGGCGAGCACCGGCGGGTTGTCGATCAGCCGACCGAGTTGGGCGAGCAGTCGGCCGCGAGCGGTTGCCAGACCATGGTCGCTCAGAAGCCCGGCGTCGCGGCGGTCGCGCAGCTTGAGAGCGGCCTGCAGGACGGCTTGCACCCGGGCGGCCCATGGGCTGTGAGGATGATCATCCTGGAGGTGCTTGCAGCGTCGGAGCAGGTGCGCCACGCAGGACTGGTGCAGCGCGTCGGTGAAGCGGCGATACGGCGCCCACCCGTCGCGCACGAGCACGCCGTCGTAGTCGGCCCCGAGCACGGTGGCGGCAGCGTCGAACCCGCGGCCGGGGCAAATGGCGTAGACCGTCGTCTGGGGCGTGGCGAAGACCCACAGCCAGTGGCGGACGGCGCCGACGCGCCAGCCGGTTTCATCCGGCGTGACCACGGGACTTTCCCGCACCTGCGCGCACAATGCCGTGTAGGTCGGCGCCGCCTCGCGGGCGGTGCGATGCAGCACCTGCGCGAGGCCTCCGGGCGTAACCGTCAATCCGCATTGCGTCTTCAACAGGTGCGCGATCTTGGCCAGCGGCACGCCCAGGTGCGTGTGCAACTCGACGACCAGCGCGACGACCGCGGGGCCGAGCTGCACGCTGGCCGCCCCCAGCGCGTCGGAGGTCTGCAGCGGGTGGCGGCCCTGAACGCGCCGCCGACACTGGGAGCAATGGCCAACCTCGATGTCGAAGCACCGCACGATGGGGCGCACCTTGGGGAGTTCTTCCTGATACTGCGACGCCACGCGGGTCACCTCGACCGCGCCGCCGCAGTCCGGACAGGCGGCCGGCGCCGGCGCCGCGTGGGTCTCGTCGACCTGCGCCGGCCGCGGGCGGCACGCCTGCCGGCCATAGCGCGCACCCGCCCGCCGGCCGGGACGCCCGCCGCGACCTTGCGGCCGGTCCTTGGCGAACGGGGCGGCTTGCCGAAATCCTGCCCGCCGCGCGGCGTCGAGTTGCTGCTTGAGGTGTTCACTGCGGCGCTTCCACCGATCCCGGTCGCGCTTCCACTGATCCCCGTCACGCTTCCACCGATCCCGGTCGCCCTCGACCCGCGTCAACTCCTCGCGCAGTCGTGCGATCTCTCGCTCTTGTTCCTCAATGCGGGTATCGCGCGGATCCTGTTCGGTCCGGGGGCGTTGCCGTGGCACCCCCTAGATATGCCACATCCGCCGGAAAAGTACAATCCAATAAATTGGATCTCACGCGACCATCGAACTCCACCCGCTAAATGAAGACTGGCCGCTTTGAGGAACGTATTTCGGCCGTGCATTTCCGTCACGCCCGCGGTCCGCCTGCGCATGTTGAAGCGGGAATCGACGCCCATACCGGCGCCCTCGTTCATGCCGCGCGTCAACGTGCAGTGGTTGTTCCGGCAGGGCAATAACAAGTTGTGGAACGTCTATGCTCAGGCCGGGCACCACTCGAATGGCCAGAGTGGTTGCCTGTTCGTGTGGACCGGGGTAGAACGCCGGAACGCGGCTTGTGTCGAGTACGACCGAGACCCCGAGTCCGCGGACCAGACCGTAGTCGACTACTTCCGACGGTGGGAAGGCGAGCAGCCGGCGGGCCTGCCGGGGCTCGAGCGGGGCTTCATCCAGGCTGACAAGCTCAACGGAAACTTCGCCGTGAACTACATCAGATTCGGTGTCGATTGGGCGATCTACAGCAGCCCTGGCATCAGTTGGCGTCTCGGCGCGAGCTACGAGCACAGTCCGGACCGCTGGATGTTCCGCCCTCTGCGACAGTTCTATCCGGACAAGCGCCTGGATGGTGTCGTCGGCTTTTCCTACGGGAGTCTTCGGCTGTGCAGGCGCCTGGACTTGTTTGCCAATGTCCGGGGATGGCGAAGAGAAAAGCGGATCGAGCTCCCGGACAGGCCCATGGTGCTGCAGCTCACCTGCGTGGTGAATGAGGAGCAGGGAGTCGGGTTCTTCATGCGGTACTATAGGGACTACGACTATTACAACGCGTCATTCCTCGACGACATCAACCGCTTTCATGTTGGGTTTACAATCAATCGACTGAAGGCGTTCGGATTGGGGTAGTCAATCCAGGTCCGCGAACACCGGCGCGTGGTCGGACACGGTGTGGCCGTCCTGCTTCTTGCGGTACTCGCGATCGATCTCGACGTGGCGCACCCGGGACGCGACGGCGGCGGTGCCGAGCAGCAGGTCGATGCGGAGCCCCAGGCCGCGGTGGAAGCAGCCGCCCCGGTAGTCCCACCAGGAGAACTTCCGCGCTTCCGGGTGCACATGGCGGAACAGGTCCGTGAGCCCCAGATCGAGGAGAGACCGGTAACGGGCCCGCTCTTCGCCGGTGCAGAAGATCGCGCCGTCGGCGGCCTCGCCTTCCCAGCAGTCCAGCGCCGCCGGCACGATGTTGAAATCGCCGCCGATGAGGAACTCGGAGTCCGGCTCCACGCCCGCGAGGTAGTCCCGCAGCGCGTCGAACCACGCGAGCTTCAACGGGAAGTCGGGATGGTCGAGCGTCTTGCCGTTGGGACAGTACACCGTGGCGAAGTGCAGGCCTTCGACCCGCACGCGCAGCAGGCGCGCGCCGTCGTCCTCCCGGCCGGGCAGGCCCCGGGTGTCCACCTCCGCCGCCGCCCGGCTGAGCACCGCCACGCCGTTCCAGCCCTTCTGGCCGTGGACCACGGCGCGGTAGCCGAGCGCCTCGAAGTCCTCGTGCGGAAACTCCTCGTCGCTCACCTTCACTTCCTGCAGCCCGACCACGTCCGGCGCGCGGCGCTCCAGCCAATGCGCGAGCAGGCCCATGCGCGCTCGCAGGCCGTTCACGTTCCAGGTCGCGATACGCATGGGGAACCAGTATGGCGGTCAGGCAGCCGCGTTGAGGTACCCCAGGAACAGCGTCGCGAGCCCCAGGAAGGCGAAGAAGCCGAACATGTCGGTGAGCGTGGTGATGAAGACCGCCGAGGCCAGCGCCGGGTCTATCTTCAGCGCGCGCAGGACGATCGGGATGAGGGTGGCGGCCACGGCGGCCACGAGCAGGTTGACCACCATGGCCAGCGCCAGGATGCCGCCGAAGTACGGGTTGCCCACCACGGCCCAGGCCACCCCGGCGCCCACGAGGCCCAGCAGGAGGCCGTTGCCGAGGCCGACCAGGGCCTCCTTCCACAGCACCTTGCGGGAGTTGCTCCAGGTGAGCTCGCCGAGGGCGATGCCCCGTACCACCACGGTCAGGGTCTGCGTGGCCGCGTTGCCGCCCATGCTGGCGACGATCGTCATGAACGCCGCCAGCGCCACGACCTGGTCGATGGTGGACTGGTAGTAGCGCACGACGAACGCGGCCAGAATCGCGGTCAGCAGGTTGATGCCGAGCCACGGCAGGCGCTTCCGCCAGGCTTCGCGCGCCGAGGTCGAGACGTGCTCGTCGCTCGACATGCCGGCCATCCGGTAGATGTCCTCGGTCGCCTCGTCCTTGATGATGTCGATGACGTCATCGACCGTGATGATCCCGACCAGCTTGTTCTGCTCGTCGACGACCGGGAGCGCGAGCAGGTTGTAGGAGGCCACCGTCTCGGCGACCTCTTCCTGGTCCATGTCGACCCGGGCGCGGACCAGATCGGTCGTCCCGATGCGCGTGAGCGGCGTCTCGGGCGCCACCAGCAGCAGGCGCCGCAGCGAGACCACCCCGACGAGGTGCCGCCGCTCGTCGACGAGATAGAGATAGAAGACCATCTCGACCTCGCGCGACTGCTGGAGCGCGGCGATCGCCTCGCCGGCCGTCAGGTCCTCGGCCAGTGCGAAGACGTTCGGGTTCATGATGCGGCCGGCGGTCTGGTCGTCGTACTCGAGCAGGTGCTGGACGTCGCCCGATTCCTTCTGCCGCATCGACTCGAGCACCGCGGCCGACAGCTCGTCGGGCAGCTCGCCGAGCAGCGCCGCCGCGTCGTCCGAGGGCAGATCCTGGAGCAGCCGGGCCAACTCGTCGGCCGGATAGTCCACCAGCATGGCGGCGGCAATCTCCGAGTCCAGCTCGGTGAGCGCCTCCATGGCCAGACGGCTGTTGTGGCCGAGCAGCGTGTTGAAGACGGACCGGCGCCCGCGGTCGGGAAGGCTGGCGAAGACCTCAGCGAGGTCGGCGGGATGCTGCTTCTGGAGCAGGTTGACCAGGTTCGCGGTCGCGCCTATCCGCTGCAGTCGCCTGACCGAGTCGAGAACGACGTCGATTCTGCGCTGGGGCGGCATGGGAATGACCCGGGCGGTCCTGTGCTTCCACCGATGTCCGCGAGAAGCTCAGTTGTTGTCCCACTACTCCTGGTCCAGCCGTCCAGTGTACCACAGCGTTGCCGGCGCCCGTCAGCGGCGCCGCGCCATGCCCAGCTCGTCGAGGATCCGTTCGTCCTCGCGCCAGCCGGCGCGCACGCGCACGTGCAGATCGAGGTACAGCCGGGCCGCGAAGAACCGCTCGAGGTCCGCGCGCGCCTCCGTGCCTACCTGCTTGAGCAGCGACCCGCGGCGGCCGATGACGATAGCCTTCTGCGAACTGCGCTCGACCAGGATCGAGCAGTACGCCCGCATGATTCCGTCGTCGCCCGCGTCCTCGAAGCGATCGACCACGACCGCCGTCGAGAAGGGCAGCTCGGCGCGGGTGTGCCGCAGCAGCTTCTCGCGCACGGCCTCGGCCACGAGCACGCGCTCCGGCTGGTCGGTCAGGTAGTCGTCGGGATACCGCGGCTCGCCTTCCGGCAGCGCCTCGAGCACGGCGGTCAGGAGGCGTTCGCAGCCGTCGCCCGTTTTGGCCGACACCGGCACGAGCGCGGCGAACTCCCGCTGCCGGCGGTACCAGTCGATGAGCGGCAGCAGACGCTGCTTGGCAATCAGGTCGATCTTGTTGAGCGCCGCCACGACCGGGACCCTGGCCCGCTCGACCAGCCCCAGCACGTAGCGGTCCCCGGCCCCCGTCCCGACCGAGGCGTCGAGGACGAGGACGAGGACGAGGACGTCGACGTCGCGGATGGTGTCGAGCGCGAGATCGACCATCCGCGCGTTCATGCGGTGCAGGGGGCGGTGAATCCCGGGGGTGTCGACGAACACCACCTGGCCGGGGCACTCGCCGGCGACGTTCCGGACGCCGACGATGCGGTTCCGCGTCGTCTGCGGCTTGTCCGACACGATGGCCAGCTTGGCCCCGACGAACAGGTTCAGCAGCGTCGACTTGCCGGCGTTGGGACGGCCGATCAACGACGCGAACCCGGCCCGCATCACCGCGCCGCGGGGCTCACGGACTCGGGCCGGCGCCGCATCCGGACGCGCTGGATGCGGCGCTCCTCCCCGTCGAGGATCTCGACATCGAGCCGGTCGACCACCAGGGTCTCCCCCACGCGCGGCACGCGTCCCAGGCGCGCCAGCAGGTAGCCGCCGACCGTTTCGAAGCCCTGCCGCTCGACCTCGACGTCGAGCCGCTCGGCCATGTCGTCCACCCCGACGGTGCCCGAGAAGACGTAGCTGCCGCCGCCCTCGTCGACGATCGGCTCGGCTTCGACGTCGTACTCGTCCCGGATCTCGCCGACGATCTCCTCGAGCAGATCCTCGATGGTGACCAGCCCGGCCGTGCCGCCGTACTCGTCGTGCACGATCGCAATCTGCACCTGCTGCCGCTGGAACTCCTTGAGCAGAGCGGCCACGCGCTTGGCTTCGGGGACGATGTACGCCGGCCGCATGAGCCGCTCGACCGCGCGCTCGTCGCCGGCGGCGTCCGACAGGGGAACGAGATCCTTGACGAAGACGAAGCCGAGGATGTTGTCGAGGTCGTCCTGGTAGACCGGCAGCCGGGAGTACTGCTGGTCGACGAACAGGTCGCGCAGCTCGGCCAGGGTCGCGCCCGCCGGCACCGCGACGATGTCGGGGCGCGGCGTCATCACCTCGCGCACGACCGTGTCGCCGAACTCGACGACCGACTGCAGGAGCTGCCGCTCCTCGCGTTCGTCGATCTCGGAGTCGAGCTCACCCTCCTGCGCGTCGTGCGGGCCGGCCTGCCCGTCCGCCGCGGCCCCGTGTGCGTCCGACCGATCTCGGCGGGGCCCGCTCAGTCGGTCGGCCAGCGCGCCGGTCACCGGGTGCAGCACCCTGGCCACGGCGTGGAAGGAAGGCAACAGGACCGTCAACACCCGCTCGGGACTCCGGCGCACGACGAGCAGCGGCAGCACGTGCCCGCACGCCAGCACGAACACGACGAGCCCGGCGAACACCAGCCACACGCCGGGGCCGCGGCGCTCGTCGAGCAGCAGCGCCAGGGTGGTGACCAGCGCGACGGTCACGGCCTGCAGCAGCCCGGCGGTCACGAACAGCCGGGCCGGCTCCTCCAGGTAGTGTCCGAGCAGGCCGGGCTGCCCGTGCCGTTCGGCGTTCAACCGCAGCGGCAGCCGCATCAGCAGGCTGAACGCCGTCTGCACCGTCCCGATGTACAGCGCCGCGCACGCAAGCAGGAACAACAGCAGGGGAATCACTGCGCGCCCTCGGCCAGGCCGCCCCGCCGCCACAGCCGTCGCTCGAAACGCTGCATCCGGCCATTGTCCCGCGTGTGGTCGTATCCCAGCAGATGCAGCAGCCCGTGCAGGGCCAGCCGCCGCAGCTCCACGTCGACCGGGTGCCCCGCTTCGCGGGCCTGCTTCGCGGCCACCGCGGTCGCGATGACGACGTCGCCGAGAAAGCGGCGCGGGGTGCCGGGCAGGCGTGGACCCCGGTCGGCCGGAAACGACAACACGTCGGTGCGCCGGCCGATGTCGCGGAACTGGCGGTTCAGGGCACGCATCTTGCCGTCGCTCACGAGCGCGACGACCATCTCGCCGCGGGCGGCGGCGGCCGGGGCGACGCGCGCGAGCCAGTCGGGCAGATCGCCGGCGGGCCGCGGCCGACCGCGGCCGTCGGTGACGGCAACGCGCAGGGGGGTCCTGGTTGTCACGGAAGCCGCGAATCGCCCCGGTCGTCCGTGGTCGCGTCCTCGTACGCCTTGACGATCGCCTGAACCAGAGGGTGCCGGACGACATCGCGTTCATCGAAGCGCACCGTCGCCACCCCGTCGATGGCGCGCACGACCCGAATCGCCTCGACCAGTCCCGAGACCCGGCCGGCCGGCAGATCGATCTGCGTCACGTCGCCCGTGATCACCGCCTTCGACCCGAACCCCATGCGGGTCAGGAACATCTTCATCTGCTCGCTCGTGGTGTTCTGGGCCTCGTCGAGAATGACGAACGCGTCGTTGAGCGTCCGCCCCCGCATGAAGGCGATGGGTGCCATCTCGATGACGCCCCGCTCGAGCAGCCGCTCGACCCGGTCGGCATCGAGCATGTCGTACAGCGCATCGTACAGCGGGCGCAGGTAGGGGTTCACCTTCTCCTGCAGATCGCCGGGCAGGAAGCCGAGCTTCTCGCCGGCCTCGACCGCCGGCCGGGCGAGGATGATGCGGGTCACCCGCTTGGACGTGAGGAACGCGACGGCCTCCGCCATGGCGAGGTAGGTCTTGCCCGTGCCCGCCGGCCCGACGCCCAGGACGATGTCGTAACGCTCGATGGCGTCGAGGTACCGCCGCTGGTTCACGCTCTTCGGCCGCACCTGCCGGCGGCCCAAGGGACGCAGCGGCGCCTGCACGAAGTAGTCGCGCAGGTCGACGGCCTCGTCCTCCGCGGTCAGGCGCGCGGCGCGCTGCACGTCGCCGGCCGCCAGCTCATACCCTTCCCGCACCAGGGCCGACAACTGACCGATGACCCGCTCGACCGCGCCGACGCCCGGCGGCGCGCCTTCGACCAGCAGCTGCTGTCCATCGGTTCGGATCTGAACGTCGAAGAGACTCTCGAGGTTCCTGAGGTTCTCGTCGTAGGAACCGAACAGGGTCTCGACGCCCTCGTCGGGAATGGAGATCTTCGCGAAGGAAGGTGTTGCGATGAACGTGTCTCCGTGGCGAACAGCCGATTGTAAACACGAGCGCCCGGCGGCGGTCAAGCGGCCTCCGCAGGGCCCGAGGCTACCGATCGAGGTGCAGTTCGCGGAGCTGCCGGCGGTCGACCGCGGAGGGCGAGCCGGCCATCAGATCGACCGCGCCCGCCGTTTTCGGGAACGCCATGACGTCGCG
The DNA here is from genome assembly GCA_965222265.1 of Vicinamibacterales bacterium. GTDB lineage: Bacteria > Acidobacteriota > Vicinamibacteria > Vicinamibacterales > UBA8438 > JAAXGX01. The sequence continues at coordinate 1,044,400 of CBDCTP010000001.1, read as the reverse complement.
AATCGACGACTCGCCGGCCAGCAGCGCCACGATCCGGTCGAGCCCGAGGGCGATGCCGCCGTGCGGCGGCGTGCCGTACTGCAGGGCGTCGAGAAAGAACCCGAAGCGCGCCCGGGCCTCCTCGTCGTCGATCTTCAGGAGCCTGAAGATGCGGGCCTGCAACGCCGCGTCGTGGATTCTGATGCTGCCGCCGCCAATCTCGCTGCCGTTGAGCACCAGGTCGTACGCCCGCGCACGCGCGGACGCCGGATCGTCCTCTAGGCGCTCGACGTCCTCCGGCCGGGGCGACGTGAAGGGATGGTGCATCGACACCAGGCGCTGCTCCGTCTCGCTCCACTGCAGCAGCGGGAAGTCGATGACCCAGCTCAGCGCGACCCGATCCTCGTCGATCAACCCGGCCCGCTGGGCCAGCCGCAGGCGGAACTGGCCGAGCAGGATCGACGCGTCGTAGCCCTGGCCGGCCGCGATGAGCGTCAGATCGTCCGGCCCCGCCGCCACCGTCTCGACGACCCGGGCCAGCGCCTCCGGACCCGCGGCCTTGAGGATGGAGCTCTGGATCTCCCCTTCCGGGGACTGCCGCACCCAGACGAGCCCCTTGGCGCCCAGCGCCAGCGCCTCGTCGACCAGGTTGTCTATCTGCGCGCGCGACTGGCGGCCGGCGCCGGGCACCACCAGGGCGCGCACCGACCCGCCGCCGGCCACGATCTCGCGAAAGACCTTGAACGCGCCGTCGCGGAAGACATCCGAGACGTCCTGCACCGGCATCTCGAAGCGCAGATCGGGCTTGTCGCTGCCGTAACGCTCCATGGCGGCGGCGTAGGCCAGGCGCGGAAACGGCGCCGAAACCTCCTTGCCGACCTGCCGGAACACCGCCTGCATGAGGTGCTCGACCGCTGCGAAGACCAGGTCCTGGTTCGCGAAGGCCATCTCGATGTCGATCTGCGTGAACTCCGGCTGCCGGTCCGCGCGCAGGTCCTCGTCGCGAAAGCACTTGACGATCTGGAAGTACCGATCCATGCCCCCGATCATCAGGATCTGCTTGAAGATCTGCGGCGACTGCGGCAGCGCGTAGAACTGGCCCGCGTGCAGCCGGCTCGGCACCAGGTAGTCGCGCGCGCCCTCCGGCGTGGACTTGGTCAGCAGGGGCGTCTCGATCTCCCAGAACCCCTCGGCGTCGAGGCTGCTGCGGACCGCCATGGTGATGCGGTGGCGCAGCCCGAGGTTGGCCCGCATGCGCCCGCGGCGCAGGTCCAGGTAGCGGTAGCGGAGGCGCGTTTCCTCGGAGACCGGCGTCTCCTCGTCGATCTGGAACGGCGGCGTGCGGGCCTCGCTCAGCACGTTGACGGTGCGCACGGCCACCTCCACCTCGCCCGTGGCGATCTTCGGGTTCAGCGTGTCCTCCGAGCGGCGCTCGACCGGCCCCGCGACGGCCACCACGAACTCGGCCCGCAAGCGCTTCACCGCGGCGTGGATCGGATCGCCCTCCCGCGCCACCACCTGCGTGATGCCGTAGCGATCGCGCAGATCGACGAAGGTCAACCCGCCGAGGTCCCGGACCTTGTGGACCCACCCGGCCAGGACCACGTCGGTGCCGATGTTCTGCGCGCGCAACTCGCCGCAGGTATGGGTTCGCACCAGCTCCTCGGACCGCTCACTCACCTGATCACCACCTTACGCCGGCTTCCCGCCAGCCAGCCGCCCCACGACCTCCGCCCGCCCGACGGTCGCCTGGTCTCCGGAGGCCATGTCCTTCACCGTCACCTCGCCGCGCGCCAGCTCGTCGTCGCCCAGGATGAGGACGCGCCGCGCCCCCGACCGATCCGCCCGCTTCATCTGCGCGCGCAGCGAGCGCGCGTCGTAGTCGACGAGAGCGGTCAGGCCCGCGTGGCGCAGGTCGCGCGCCAGCACGTGCGCCGGCTGCCGCGCCGCGTCGCCCAGCGCCACGACGAACGCGTCGGGCACACCGCCGGCGGCGCCCTCCGGCATGGCGAGCACGAGCCGCTCCAGCCCTGCCGCGAAGCCGATGCCGGACCGGTCCGGTCCGCCCAATTTCCGGACTAGCCCGTCGTAGCGCCCCCCGCCGAGCAGCGCGTTCTGTGCGCCGAGCTGCCCGCTCAGCACCTCGAAGGTCGTCCGCGTGTAGTAGTCGAGCCCGCGCACCAGACGGTGCGATACGCGGTAGTCGAGCCCAAGCGCCGCCAGCTGCGAGGTCGTCGCCGCGAAGTGCTCGCGGCACCCATCGCACAGGTGGTCCGTCGAATGCGGCAGCGCGTCGACGAGCGGCTGGCAGGCCGGCACCTTGCAGTCGAAGATGCGCAGCGGATTGGTGGCGGCGCGGCGGCGGCAGTCGCCGCACAGGGCGGGCAGCCGCCCGCCGAGCGCGTCGAGCAGCGCCTGGTTGAACCCCGGCCGGCAGCCCTGGCACCCGACCGAGTTGACCACCAGCTCGGCGTCCTCGATGCCGAGCGCCCGCACCAGCGCCGCGGCCATCTCGATCACCTCGGCGTCGAGCGCCGCGGCGGTGATGCCGAACACCTCCACGTCGAGCTGATGGAACTGCCGGTAGCGCCCCTTCTGCGGCCGCTCGTAGCGGAACATCGGTCCCAGGCTGAACAGCTTCACCGTCGGCAGGTGCTGCTCGAGCGCGTGCTCGACGAAGGCCCGCACCATGCTGGGCGTCGCCTCGGGCCGCAGCGTGACCCGCTCGCCGCCCTTGTCCTCGAACGCGTACATCTCCTTCTGGACGATGTCGGTGGTCTCGCCCGTGCCCTTGGCGAAGAGCTCCTCGCGCTCGATGACAGGGGTGCGGATCTCCCGATAGCCGTAGCGGGCGCAGACCTCGCGGATCACCTGCTCGGCCCGCTGCCAGCGCTCGCTCTCGCCCGGCAGGATGTCACGGGTGCCTCGAATGGCCGGGATCATGGAACTTCAATCAGACAGGGCTGCGCCCCGAACCCCCGGCGTCCGCTTGCGGGGACCCCGTCGCCCCGCGCCGCTCCCGCCGAGGCGCGCTGTGCGCGCCTTGGGTCTCGGCTGCCTGAGATTATAGCGGCCGGCCGCGGCCCCTGCCGTCGCCCGACCCGGCTCGCCGCACGGCTGCGGCCCGCAGGGTGCATAATGGAGCACGATGCCGGTCCTCGACACGCTCCAGCGGCGGCTCCGCAGCCTGCGGATCTCGGTGACCGACCGCTGCAACCTGCGCTGCCAGTACTGCATGCCGGAGGCGGAGTACGTCTGGCTGCCCAGGCAGGACATCCTGACGTTCGAGGAGATCGGCTTCCTGGTCGACGTCTTCGCCAGCGCCGGCGTCGACCGGGTGCGCATCACGGGCGGCGAGCCGCTGCTGCGCACCGACCTGGCGGACCTCGTGCGGCTGCTCGCCGCCAGGTCCCCCATCCGGGATCTCGCGCTCACCACCAACGGCGTGCTGCTGCCCGAGCGGGCCGAGGCGCTGCGCGCGGCCGGCCTGCACCGCATCACGGTCAGCCTGGACACGCTCCGGCCCGACCGCTTCCGGGAGCTGACGCGCTTCGACGCGCTGGATGCCGTGCGGGCCGGTCTGGCCGAGGCCGCCGCGCACTTCGACATCGTCAAGATCGATACCGTCGTCATCCGCGGGGTCAACGACGACGAGCTGGTCCGCATCCTCGAGTACGGACGGGAGCTGGGCGCCGAGGTGCGGTTCATCGAGTACATGGACGTGGGCGGGGCGACGCGGTGGTCCGCCCGCGACGTCTTCTCGCGGGCGGCCATCCTGCAGGCGCTCGCCGGGCACTACGGCCGGGTGGTCCCGGTCGACGAGGTGACGTCGGCGCCGGCCGATCGCTTCCGCCTGGACGACGGCACGACGTTCGGGATCATCTCCTCGACGACCGAGCCGTTCTGCCGCGCATGCGACCGGAGCCGTCTGACGGCCGACGGGCTCTGGTACCTCTGCCTCTACGCGCTCCGGGGCACCGACCTGCGGGGACCGCTGCGGGCCGGCGCAGGCGCCGGGGAGCTGCGCCGCCTGATCGAGTCGGTGTGGACGCGGCGCGACGACCGCGGCGCCGAGCTCCGGCTGGCAGCCGGCGACCGCCAGCCGCTCATCCCCATCGAGAAGCTGCAGCGGGAGCCGCACCTCGAGATGCACACCCGCGGCGGGTAACCGGCGCCGCGGAACGGCGCAAGGCGCGCACAGCGCGCCTCGGCGGGAGCGGCGCGGGGCGCAGGGGTCCCCGCAAGCGGACGCCGGGGGCTCGGGGCGCAGCCCCGTTTGATTGAAGCTCAGAAGGCGATGCCGGCGGCCGCGCTGAAGCTGTAGCGCGCGCCGTGCCGCTCGCTGAAGTGGCCGGTGTAGGCAACGCCCACGTTGATGCGGTCGTCCATGGCCACGTTCACCCCGACGTCCGCGCTCCAGTACTCGCCCGGCGGGACGAAGCCCTGCATCGTGAAGCGGCCCGGCAGGCGGTTGGATCCGGCGGTGACGAGAATGCCGGCGTCCTCGGCCTCCGCGTTGTAGGCGACCCGGCCGAACGGACGGATGTCGCCCCCGTAGGCGTCCGGCGCGGCCATGATCTGGTACCCCGCGCGGCCGACCAGCGACCCGCGCTCGAAGCCCGAGAAGTGCATGGAGGTCGACGTGCCGGGCGCCTCCTCGTAGCCCGGGATGTCCTGCTGCAGCCACGACACGCCCGCGAAGGGGCCGTGGCGCAGCCCGCCCGGCGCACCGAACATCCAGCCGGCGCCGGCCTCGGTGCCCAGTTGGCGAACGTTGATCGAGCCGGTTTCGGTGCGGACCGCCCGGCCGAGCGTGACGCCCCGGCCGACGCGTCGTCCGCCCCGCCGGCGAAGGCGGCGAAGAAACCCGGCAGGCCGGCCGACTGGCCGAGCGTGATGTCGCGGCCGATCGCCACGTCGGTCACGCCGCCGCTGACGGCGCCGTGCACGTAGCCGCCGCCGAAGCCCAACGCCGCGTGCAGCGACCCGATTACCCCGCGCGTGTCGAGCTGCACGGCCGCGGCCTCGTTGTCGTGGGTGCCGAGGGTCAGCGCTCCGCCCCACAGCAGGCGCTCGCCGGCGCGGTGGTTGGCGCCCAGCGTCACCGTTATCACCCGGGCGCGGGCGGCCTCGATGACGGAGTCGAGGGCGAAGTCCTGCTCCCCGTACTGCACGGTGACGTACCCGCGCAGGTTGCGCTCGGCGGAACCGAAGTGCAGATCCGACAGCAGCTCGCGGTACACGGCGGTGCCGTGATCGTCCGCCAGCCGCACCCCCGCCTCGCCCGCCAGCGAGACGGCGACGGGCGCGGCCAGGGTCGACAGCACGACCTCGGCGACAATCGCATGGCCGACGCCGGTCGGATGCAGGCCGTCGGCGAAGAGCCACGACGCGTTGGCACCCGGCGCATAGGCGCCCGGCAGGCCGGCGCCGGCGGGACCGCAGGGCAGAGCCGCGGCCGGCGCGCAGGCGGCGCCGGTGACGTTGGTCAGATCGTAACGTCCCGGATCGGCCAGCAGCTCGTTGAACAGGCCGTAGACGTCGATCGGAATGACGCCGCCGCCCAGCGTTCCGAGCCCCTCGGCCACCGCCCCGTTGAAGCTGGCGGTGGCCGCCGACAGCACGGGGGCGGAAGGCAGCGCCGCGAACGCCGGGACGGCGCCCAGATCGGGCAGGTTGTAGACCACCACGTACCCGGCGCCGGCGTCCTGCAGGCCGCCGATCTGCCGCACGTACGCGGCGCCGGCGGCCGCCGCGTCGGTCGCCGCGCTGGCCGCCCCCCGCGCCACCGCGGCGATGACGTCGTTGGCGCCGCCCGCAAAGCTGTACAGCGCGCCCGGGTCGCCTTGCCCGCCGGTCGCCGACAGGTGCTGCGCGATCTGGGCCGCGGTGCTCGGCGTCGACCCCAGGCAGGGACCGGCCGGGTTCACGCACGCGCCTATCCAGGCGAAGTTCGTGCCGCCGGCCAGCGACGGCAGCACCGGCCGGCCGAGAGCCTCCGCGACGACCTCCGCCGCGACCGGGTCCGGGTTGGTGGTCAGACTGAGGCCGGCCGGCAGCTCCCGCGCCAGCGCGAGATTGCCGGAATCGCTGAGGCTGTCGCCGAACACGACGACGCCGCTGAACGGCTGCGCGCCGGCGGCACCCGCGCACCCGAGCGCTAGCATCACGACGCTAGCCGATAGACGGAAGCAAGAGGACATGGATGTTCTCGGACCCTCCGCGAGGCGGCCCGGCGTGACTGCACAAGCTTAGCAAACAGCCCGCGACGCCGGACGGCGCCCGGCCGATGACCGCGGCGCTACCGCTCCTGCCGCCCGGCCGCCGCCATGAACGCTCGCCTCTTCATTTGCTGTCTCCTTGCGAATCGCTGCCGCGTCACCCGCCCCAGCCGTAGCCGATCCGCACGTAGTAGTACGCGCCGCTGTAGCCCCACGGCGTGTACTCGCTGTAGCGCTCGCCGACGGACATCGCTACGGCTGACTCCTGCGAGTAGGTATTGGCGACGTTCTGGCCGCCGACGGCCAGCGTCGTGCCCTGCCCGAGGTCGAAGCTCAGCTCCAGGTCGACGATGGGCCGGCCGGCGAAGAAGCCCTGGGCCAGGCCGCCGGAGAGCGCGAAGATCTCCCCGTGGCCGCTGTCGTAGTCGTACCAGCCGCCATAGTAGCTGAGGCGGCCGAGCAGGCTCGCCCGCGGCCCGAGGCGCTGCGTGACACCGACGTTCCAGCGGGTCCGCGGGAGCGCGTAGGCATACTCCGCGAGCCGCCGGCCGTCGAGCAGGCCCTTGGCGTTGTCGGTCACCCGGGTGTCGGTGTGGTTGAAGACGCCGCTGATGACGGTGTTGCCGCGCAGGGCCAGGGGCGTGTAGGTCGAGACGACGTCGATGCCCTGCGACGTCGTGGCAAAGGCGTTGGTGAAGAACCGGAAGTTCCGCACGGCCTCGGCGGCCTCGAAGCCCCCGGCCACGAGGCCGGCGATCTCCGCGTCGGTCAGGAAGAAGTTGCTCGTGATCCCGATCCGGTCGGATACGTCGATGCGAAAGTAGTCGGCCGTCAGCGTGAACGGGCCGGTGTCGAACACCACGCCGGCGGTGTAGTTGACCGATTCCTCCGGCGCCAGCGGCTGGCCGCCGCGCAGCTGCGCCGCCGCCGAGATCGACGGAATGACGGCGTTGTTGATCAGATCGCCGACGGTCGGGTCGAACCAGCTCGAGATGTTGAAGCCGTTCTGCTGGCCGGGGGTCGGGGCCCGGAACCCGGTGCTCACGCTGCCCCGCACGAAGCGGAACCGTCCGGACAGCTTGCCGTTCGTCGTCGTCCCGAAGTCCTCGAAGTTCTCGATGCGGACCGCCGCGCCCAGGATCCATGCGTCGTCGGTGTCGGTCACCTCGAGGTCGCCGTAGGCCGCCACGTTGTGGCGGGTCCACGTACCCGCGTGCCGCGGTCCGTAGGCGAAGAAGCCGTTGGCGCCGGGCATGAAGAGCTGCCGCGCGTACGGACCGACCAGCCACCCGTCGCGGTCGCCCTGCCGGGTCCGGAACTGCTCGTCGCGCCATTCGGCGCCGGCGGCGATGTTGACCATGTCGGTGATCGCGTACGAAACGTCGAAGTGGAGATTGATCTCCCGCTGGCGGTTCGTGCCGACGTCGAACGCGGTGGGCGAGGCCGGGCCGAGCGATGCGTTCACGGTGTCGTAGATGAACAGATCGCTCGTGTGCATGCCGAGCGAGCCGCTCAGGTCCCAGTTGAAGCCGCCGGAAGTCAGGCCGCGGACGCCGCCGACGAGCGACGCGTCCGCCGCGGTCCCGCCCATCTGCGGGGTGAAGCCGCCGGGGAAGACCTCCTGGAACGAGAAGCAGTTCGGGTCGTCGACGACCTGCTGCAGAGCGACCGGGTCGGGCACGTGGCCGGTCACGGCCACCGTCGGGCAGTTGGCCGAGCCGCGGCCGGCCGCCGCGAGCGCGTCGCCGATCAGCAGCGTGCGGCCGCTGTCGATGCTGAAGACGCCGAGCCGGGTGTTCGGGTTCCGGAAGAAGAAGCTCTGCGTCACCGTCTTGCTGGCGTAGTTCGTGTGGGCGTACAGCTCGACGCCGGCGGGCAGGGCGTAGCCGAAGTTGCCGAACAGCTTCAGCTCGTCGTCGATGTCGGGGTTGCCCCAGACCTGCGGATGCTCGGAGCGCACCTGCGTGTTGCCGGCCGCGATGAGCGCGACGGCGTCCCTGCGCGGCGCGGCCCGGTCGGTCTGGTTCGCGTTGCCGTACTCCAGGCTCAGGTTGGCGAACCCGGCCTCCCCGAGCGGGAGGCCGACGTTGCCCGCCACCTGGAATCCTTCGCCGTCACCCGCGCCGTACATGCCGGTGTCGAGCTCGACGGAACCCCCCGCGGCCGCGTCCTTGAGCTGGAAGTTCATCACGCCCGCGATCGCGTCCGAGCCGTACTGGGCCGCCGCGCCGTCCCGCAGCACCTCGATCTGGCGCAGCGCGATCGCGGGAATGACGGATATGTCCGGCCCCTGCGAGCCGTAGGCCACCCCGTTGCCCCCATGCCACTCGAGGACCGAGGCGCGATGGCGGCGCTTGCCATTGATGAGGACCAGCGTGTGGTCCGGCGCCAGGTTGCGGAGCATGGCGGGGCGCACCACCGTCGAGGCGCCCTGGATCGGCTGGGTGTTGGTATTGAACGACGGGACGACCGTCCGCAGCTGCGCCTTCAGGTCGCCCGCCCCCTGCCTGGCGAGATCCGTGGCCGACAGCACGTCCACCGGGACCGCCGACGCGGTGGCGCTGCGCGGCCGCGCGCGCGTACCGACGACCACGGTCTCCTCGGTGAACCCGGCGAGCAGGCCTTCCATCTCCGCGCGCGAAAGGCCCAGCGCCTCGACCTCGCCCAGCGTCATCCCGAGTGCGTGGCCGAGCTCCTCGACCAGCTCGTCCGTCCGCTCCTCGGCCTCCTCCTGCGGGTCGCCGTCCTGCGGCGCGCCGAGCGCAGCGGACCCGAGCGCGGTCGATCCCCGCACGAGGACGGCCAGCGCCAGGACGACGCGCCACGTCGCGCCTGGACGCACTGCCGGAGATGAGGTGGGACCAAAGGTAGGCAAAACTGCGGGGCGGCCGCCCCCCGGCGAGAGCCGGGGGGCTCTCCGATCAGCTCACGCCGACCGGCTCGTCCTGGCGGACCTTCTTGAGGCCCTGGATCTGGACCACCGGCGGCGCCTCTTCCTTCAACACGTGCTGGCGGTAGAGCTGCTCCATCTGCCGGTGATAGACGGCGTCCCCGGTGTCGGCGCCGTCGCCGTTGCCCTGCTTCGCCGCAGCGCGCGCGGCCAGCTTCTCCTGCCGCGCGTTCTTGGCGATCCCCTGCTCGTCCAGATCGGTCTGGGCGCCCGCGGCGACCGCGGCCGGATCGAGGACGAGGCTGTGGTCGGTGGAGCCCAGCGCCACCTGCTTGCCGCCGGCGAAGATCTCGTGCCGGCCGTGTTCGTCGTACCACTTGGTGAGCGTGGCGGTCATGTGCATCTTCTCGATGATGTTCCGCCAACCGACGCCCGTGTTGTACGCGCAGAACGAGATCTCGCCCTCCTGCGTCGCATACGGGATGATGCAGCGCTCCGTCCGCCGGAAGTCGTAGTTGAACAGGTCCTGGAACCACATCCCGGCCACGAACAGGAAGTTCCAGCGGTCGGAGCGGCGCCTGGAGATGTCCTCGGCGGTCCGCTTCCCGGACACCTTGCCGTAGTCCTTGCCGGTGGCCCCGAAGGTCTTGTCGAACTTCTGCAGCAGATCGAGCAGCCGGAAGTGCTTGGGCGCCCGGAACGAGTCGTAGTTGCGCATGAGCGCCAGCGCCATCCCGAGCACCGAGCGGAAGCGGCCGCCGGCGGCGTCGTTGACCCGCGCGATGTCCTTGGCCAGCCGCTCGCCGTTGACGAAGGCGGTGAACGGGACCGCTTCCTTCGTCTCCTTGTCGATCATCACGGCCATCCCGACGCCGCAGTTCGGGTGGCAGCCGCAGTTGAGCTGCCCCCAGTCGGCCTGCGGGCCATGCACCAGGTCCGCCCAGTCGGTGAACGTTCCCATGAAGGAGATCGGGAACCAGTCCCGGGCCGGCTCGCCGATGCCGGTCTGGTTCTTGACGTCGTGGGCCAGGTGCGACAGCGTGTAGCGCTGCGCCTTGCGCCGCTCGTCGGTGATCTCCTCGTCCCGGCCGGTGAACGAGACGGGCTGGAACGAGAGGAAGCTGATGGTCTTCGGGTTGTCGAGCGCGAACTGCACGACGCGGCCGACCTGCTCGTTGTTGATGCCGTTGAGGATGGTGATGACCGGCACGATGTCGACGCCCGCCTTGTGCAGGTGCTCGATCGCCTGCAGCTTCACGTCGAAGAGGTTGCCGACCAGGCGGTGCGAGTTCGCCGCGTTGCCGACGCCGTCGAACTGCAGATAGGCGTAGCGCAGCCCCGCGTCCGCGGCGGCCTTCGCGAAATCGAGGCTCTTGGCGAACTCGATGCCGTTGGTGGCCGCCTGCACGCTGTTGTAGCCCACCTTGCGGGCGTAGCGGACCGCGTCGAGAAAATACGGCGACATCGTCGGCTCGCCGCCCGAGAACTGCACCGACATCTGCCGCTTCGGCTTGATGGAAATCGCGTTGTCGAGCAGCGTCCTGATGTCGTCCCAGTCCAGCTCGTGCACGAAGCCGACCTGGTTCGCGTCCATGAAGCACGGGTCGCACATCATGTTGCAGCGGTTGGTCAGGTCGATCGTCAGCACCGAACCGCGTCCGTACTTGATGGTGCTGCTGCCGTGGTTGTGCAGCTTCTCGTCGTTGTGCGCCCGGATGTCGCTGCCCGGGAACGACTCCTCGAGATGGCGGAAGAACTCGGTGTCGATCGCCATGACGTCCTCGAAGCGCCCGTGGAGCGGACACTCCTTGACCATCACGATCTCCCCGTCCCGCTCGACGATCTGGGCCTTGATCTCGCCGACCTTCTCGTTCAGCAGGATGCGGTAGTCCTTCTTGCCGTCGAGGATCTCCTGCCGCGCCTCGCGCACGCACTTGGGACACAGCGAGTCGGTCTCGCGCGGCCACCCCAGGGGCGGCTTGACCTTCTCGTTCGACTTGAGCAACGGCTTGTCCGACCAGGACGGCGTGAACGAGGGCCGCCGGTACAGCTTGTTCACCCCGTTGTAGACGACCCAGGCGCCGGCGGCCGCGTACGACAGCCCCTTCTCGATGTATTTCACAGGCTTGTGCATTTCGGCTCCTTGCGGCAGACAGGGCAACCGCCCCGCAGCCAAGCTCTCACGGGCGACACGATAGTCGGGATCCGCCGCAAACGGTCAGAGTTTCCGCCGAGCGGGCGCATCGGCGGCCTGAGCGGGCGCCACCGTCCCTGAACGGCCGCGCGTGCGGGGGCGCCGCCGGCGCCGGGCGGCCAGCCACACGAGCAGTCCGGCCCCGACCAGCAGCCCGTACTCGACCGGCTCCACCCACGCGGGCAGCACCCAGCCGGCGCCGCGGGCGCGCGCATCCCACACGACGTAGGTCAGGACCACGGCGAGGCTCCACGGAACGAGCGGCCACGTCCGCGGCGACGCGAAGAAAGGTATCAGCCAGACGAGATACCAGGGGTAGACGGTCGGCATGAGCAGCAGCGTCGCCGCCAAGGGCCACGCCCACGCCTCCGGCGCCTCCCGCGGGAGGCGCACCCGCGCGACGACGGCCACCGCGAGGCCGGCCCCGATGGTGACGGCCACGGCGCCGGCCACGCCGAGCGCCGCCTCCAGCCCCGCGAACAGCGGTCCGTTGAAGCGCCACTGTGCCGCGTAGACGGCCAGCGAGCCGAGGGGCGGCAGCGCGCCGTCCATGAACGGCAGGTAGAGCAGCAGGATCGTCCCGGCGGCGGCCGCTGCATCGCGCGGCCGCACGCGGCGCCACAGCAGCGGCGCGAGAACCAGGGGCAGGAACTTGACGCAGAACGCCACGGCCAGCGCCGTCGAGGCGATCAGCGTGCGCCGCGCGTGGAGGGCGTACGCCGCCGTCACGACGAACAGCGTTCCGACCAGGTCGACGTGCCCGCCGCCCGCGCCCTCGAGCGCGACCAGCGGGTGCCAGGCATAGGCCAGCACCCACCACGGGCTCCTGCCCATGGACAGGAGCCACCGCCACAGGACGAGCATCGTCAGCAGGTCGCAGACCACCACGGCGGCCACAAGCGCCGTCGCCGACTCGTGCGCCGTGGTCACCGCCCGCAAGAACCATTGCGCCGCCGGCGGATAGACCGTGGGCAGGGCCGCGCTGGTGGGATCGATGCGGCGCGTCAACCCGGTGTGCAGCGCGGCCAACTCGGGATCGTCGGGCACCGCGACGTACGGGCTGTGGCCGTGCTGCTGGACCCGTCCGTCCCAGATGTAGCGGTACACATCGTCGGAGGCCAGCGGCGGGCCGGCGGCGAGCACCACGCGCCACGCTATCGAGAGCGCGACGCAGCCCGCGAGCAGCCGGGCCGAGCCGGCCGGCCGCCGCGCCACGAGGGCGAGCGCGGCGCAGTACGTGACCGCGGCGCCGCCCATGAGCCACAGGAACGGCAGCGTGGCCTCGCGCGCGTCGTAACGCGACAGGGCGACCAGGAGCAGAAGCTGCAGCGCGCCGCACGCCAGGATCAGCCTGGGCACGACAGGCCGGCTCCCGGGCGGCTGGCGTCCCGGCCGGATCGCCGGTCGGAGCCTCCGTAGTAGACGCGGGCGAGCCGCTCCGGAGCCATGCCGAGGTGGTAGAGCACGAGGATCAGCAGGTTGCCCGCGGTCCGGCGCACCCACCCGTCGCGTTCCCACCGGCGGGGCGACACGCGGATCGGCGCGCGCAGATGGACCATTCGCCCCCGGCGCCCCACGCGGCGGACCAGATCGACGTCCTCCATGAGCGGCAGCGGCCGGTATCCATCCACCTGCTCGAAGATGTCGCGCCGCACGAAGATCCCCTGGTCGCCGTACGGCAGCCCCATCCAGCGCACCCGCCACGCCACGCCGTGCTCCAGCAGCCGGGCTCGCCGCGCCGCGGACCGCAGCGTGAACCGCAGCGCCCCGCCGACGGCGCCGGGATCGTGCGCAACACGCTCCAGCTCGGCGCGCCAACCGGGCTCGGGGCAGGTGTCGGCGTGGAGGAAGAGGAGCCAGTCGCCCCGCGCGAGTCGCGCCCCCGCATTCATCTGGCTTCCGCGGCCTGGATCGCTGGTCACCCAGCGCACGCGTGCACACCGCCGGCGCAGCGTCGCGATGCCCGGATCCTCGCCGTCGCCATTGGCGACGATTACCTCGCAGCCCGCGTCGCCGCCTTCGCTCCCGGTCAGGCCCTGGGCGGCAAGCGCGTCGAGCAGCCGCGCGAGCTCCGGCGCGTCGTGCAGCACCGGGATGATGATGGAGACGAACGGGGGCCTCATGAAGGGCTGCCCAGCCCGAGAAAGGCCGTGGTCTCCACCCACAGGCGCTCGAGGCTGCCGCCGAGTTGATGGCCGTCATCGAGCATCACCAGCCGCACGTGCGGCCTGCCGGCCGCGAACCGCTGCACCATCGCCGGGTCGACCACCTCGTCGTGCCGCCCGTGGCAGACGAGCGTGGGCATGGTCGTCCGGACCGCGAAAGAATCGTAGCGGCCCGCATCGTCGTACAGCGCGTAGTGCACCCGGCGCGGCTCGCCGTACGCATGGTGCGGCATCTCCAGCCAGCCATCCCGCCGCCAGCGCGCGAGCCCCGCCGCGCCGAGCGCCGGCATGCCGGCCCTGCCGAAGTCGAAGGCGGGCGCCAGCAGCACGAGCTTCTCGACGGGATGCGCCGGAGCCTCCGCCGCGGCGCGCTCCGCGAGGTGCAGCGCCACGAACGCGCCCAGGCTCGAGCCGATCAGGACGACCGGGGCCTCCGGCAGCCCCCGCAGTCGATCGGCGACCTGCCGCAGCATGCGGGTCGTCGTCAGCGTGGCGAAATCGGGCTCGTTGAGGTCGGGACAGTGCAGAGTGAGGCCGTGCGCGGCCAGCCGGCCTGCGAGGTAGCGGGCCTTGGAGGACCGCGGTGACGACGCGAGGCCGTGCAGGTAGAGGAGGTGGCGCATCCGGCAGCCGGACCGGATTATAGCGCCTGGCTTCAATCAGACGGGGCTGCGCCCCGAACCCCCGGCGTCCGCTTGCGGGGACCCCTGCGCCCCGCGCCGCTCCCGCCGAGGCGCGCCGTGCGCGCCTTGCAGACTCCTGGCCTGCCTATAATCGCCACGCCATGTGCCCGGGATGCCGCGAAGCCCCGCCTTTGCTGCTGCGTCAGGGCATCGACGAGTTCAACCGCGGCGCCTGGTTCGAGCAGCACGAGACCATCGAGGAGTTGTGGCGGGCGGAGCCGCGCGAGGTCCGGCGCCTGTACCAGGGGATTCTCCAGATCGGCGTGGCGATGCACCACGTCCGCAACCGCAACCACCACGGCGCCGTCTACATGCTCCGGCGGGGAACGATGTACCTGCAACCCTTCGCTCCCTGCTGCCAGGCGGTCGACGTCGCCGACCTGCTGGTCCAGGCGTCGCGCATTCTCGCGGCCGTGGAGGAGCTGGGCCGCACGGGGCTCGACCGGTTCGACTGGGGGCTCGCTCCGCGCGTGCGCCTCGTCGCCGCGCCGCCGGCGGCCGGGGAGTGACCCCCGGAGCGCCCCGCCAGGTCCTGCTCCGCTGCTATACTGCACCCGCTTCCGAGGACACCGTCGCATGCCGGCCCCACGCTTCACCGACGCCACGCTGGCGTTCCTGCACGCGCTCGCGGAGCACAACGACCGCGAGTGGTTCCGCGCCCGCAAGGCGGACTACGAACGCCACGTGCGGCAGCCGATGATCGAGGTCATCGAGCAGTTGGCGGCGGACCTGCCCCGGTTTGCGCCCGACCTCGTCGCCGCGCCGAAGGTGTCGATGTACCGGGTCTACCGCGATACGCGCTTCTCCGCCGACAAGAGCCCGCTCAAGACGCACGTGGCCGCCGTCTTTCCGCATCGGGCGCTGACGAAGCACGGCGGGGCCGGACTGTACCTCCATGTGGCGCGGGACCACACGCTGGTCGGCGGCGGCATCTACGCGCCCGAGCCCCGGCAGCTCTACCGCCTGCGCGAGCACGTGGCGGCCGACTTCGAGCGCCTGCGGGGCATCGTCGAAGCGCCCGCTTTCCGCCGCAGCTTCGGCGAGATCAGCGGCGAGCGTCTCAAGCGCGTCCCGGTGGCCTTCCCGAAGGACCATCCGGGCGCCGAGTACCTGAAGCTGAAGCAGTTTCTGGTCGGCCGGCAGCATCCCGCCGACTTCGCGACCGGCCCGCGCTTCTACGGCTCGCTCCTCCGCCAGTTCGAACGCGTCGCGCCGTTCATCGCGTTCCTCAACGAGCCGCTGGTCGCCGCACCCCGCTAGCTGCTTCAATCAGACGGGGCTGCGCCCCGAACCCCCGGCGTCCGCTTGCGGGGACCCCTGCGCCCCGCGCCGCTCCCGCCGAGGCGCGCTGTGCGCGCCTTGCGGAGTCTCCTAGCCACTTGCGCCCGGGCCCGGGCTCGCAGGACGCATCGCCGCGGGCTGCTAAGATATGGCTGGAGCAGCGGCCATGCTACGGGAGATCATCGTCAGTCTCCTGCGCGGATTCAGGCTGCGCTGCCCGTGCTGCGGCTACGGGCCGCTGTTCGACACGGCATTTCGGATGCACGATCAGTGCTCGTTCTGCGACGAGAAATTCGAACGCGAGCCCGGCCAATGGCTCGGGGCCGTCTACGTCAATCTCGGCCTGACGCTTGGACTGGCCGCGATCGGCATCGTGCTCACGCAGACCTTCACATCGCTCTCGACCGCCCACCAGATCGCGATCTGGACCCCGCTGGCCGGGGTCGGCCCGCTCGTCTTCTACCGCGCGTCGAAGGGACTCTGGACCAGCATCATCTTCATCGGTGAAGGGCTGTACATCCCGTGGCCGAACCGCTAGCCCGGCCCGGGCCCGCCGCAGCCATCCTCCTGCGACTCGGGGCCGCGTTCACCTACCCGGCGTTCCGCAACCTGTGGACGGCCGCGTTCACCTCGGCCGCCGGCACCTGGATGCAGCGGTTCGCGCAGCAGTGGCTGATCTTCGAGCTGACCGGCTCGGCCTTCTACCTCGGGCTCGACGCCTTCGTGGGCGCCGTCCCGCTGCTCCTGTTCACGCTGATCGGCGGCGTCACCGCCGACCGCTACGACCGCCGCCACCTGCTGATGGCCTCGCAGATGGTGCAGATGGCGTGCGCCCTCGTCCTGACGCTGCTGGTACTCTTCGACACGGTTCAACTCGCCTACATCCTGGCGCTCTCGTTCGCCACCGGGCTCGCGCAGGCGTTCGGCGGCCCGGCGTTCCAGTCGCTGATCCCCGCGCTCGTCCCGCGCCACACCCTGCCGAACGCCGTGGCGCTCAACTCCATCCAGTTCAACCTGGCGCAGTCGATCGGCCCGATGGTCGGCGGGCTCGTGTTCACCAGCCTGGGGCTGGCCGCCTGCTTCGGGCTCAACAGCGTCTCCTTCCTGGTGGTGATCGTCGTGCTCGCGCTCATGCAGGCCCAGCCGGTCGCCCAGGCGCGCAAGCAGTCGATGGCCGAGGACCTCAAGGGCGGACTCCAGTACGTGGGGCAGGGCGGCGCGCTGCTGGCGCTCACCATCCTGGCCGTCACCACCACGTCGCTCGGCCTCCCGCTGCGCGCCTTTCTGCCGGTGTTCGCCGGCGATCCCGAAACGCTCAGCCGGATGATGACCGCCCTGGGCGCCGGCGCCGTCACGGGTGCGCTCGTGGTGGCCTGGCTGGGGAAGTTCGAGCGCATGGGGTTGACGCTGCTGCAGGTGCTGGCCGCGTTCGGCTTCCTGGTCGCGGTCTTCGCGTCGCTGCCGGTGGGCCCCTGGAGCTACGTGCTGCTGTTCCTGGCCGGCAACGCGCTCCTCATCGTCTTCTCGCTGACCGCATCGCTCGTGCAGCTCACCGTCCCAGACGAGCTGCGCGGGCGGGTGATGAGCATCTACCTGACGGCGTTCCGGGGCGGCCTGCCGCTCGGCAGCCTCGCCAGCGGCGCGCTGACGCGCTACGCCCCGACCGAGACGGTCGTAGCCGCCAACGCCGGCCTGCTGGTCCTGGTGGCCGCCTACTTCCTGGTGCGCAGCCACGGCGTGCGCGAGCTGTAAGCAGGCGCGGCGCGTGTGACTGCACTATGCTGTCACCGATGGTATAGTGCAGTCATGCCGGTGCAAATCACCATACGGGACGTTCCCGAGGCGGTTCGCGACCAGCTTGCCGTGCGCGCCGCGCGGCGGCATCAGTCGATGCAGGGGTTCCTGCGCGCCGAGCTGGCGCGCCTTGCGTCCCGCCCCTCGGTCGACGAGTGGCTGCAAGCCGTCCGCGAGCGCAAGGCAGTCGCCGGTACCCGTGTCCCGCCCGACAGCATCCTCCGCGCGCGCGACGCGACCAGGCGGTGACGGTCGTCGCGGATGCCTCCGTGCTCGTGGCGGCGCTGATCGATGCCGGCCACGAGGGTAAGTGGGCCGAGTCCGCGGTCGCTGCGGGCCACCTTGCCGGACCCGAACTGGTCCTGGCGGAGGCCACCAACATCCTGCGCCGGCTGGGGCTTACCGGTGAGATCTCCGGCCTCGAAGCTTCGACCTCCCAGCGGAGCCTCATGCAACTCGACCTGGAGTTGTTCCCGTTCGCTCCCTTCGCCGAGCGCGTCTGGGCGCTGCGCGGCAACCTGACCAGCTACGACGCCTGGTACGTGGCGCTCGCCGAGACGCTCGATTGCCCGCTGGTCACGCTGGACCGCCGGCTGAGCCGCGCCGCTGGCCCCAGGTGCGCCGTTCGCGTGCCCCCGATCTAGATGTCCGATACGCGAGTCTACGTGGCGGGCCTTATCATCGACGGTGTCCGGGATTCCCGCATGACACACGAACTGGAGATCATCGAGCGGAAGAGCAGCCTGCCCACGGAGCGTCCGCCGCTGCTGTTCGTACACGGCTCGGCTCACGGCGCCTGGTGCTGGGCCGAGCACTTTCTCGGCTTCTTTGCCGGGCAGGGCTTCAGCGCGTACGCGCTGAGCCTGCGCGGCCACGGCGGCAGCGGCGGGCGCGAACGCCTGCGATGGGCGTCCATTGCCGACTACGTGGACGACGTCGCACGGGTGGCGGCCACTCTACCGGGCGCGCCGGTCGTCGCCGGGCACTCGCTGGGCGGCATGGTCGTGCAGCAGTACCTGGAGCGGCACGTTGCACCGGCCGCGGTGCTCCTGGCGCCGGCGCCGCCAGGCGGGAACCGCCGGCAGGCGGCACGGATGGCCCTGCACAATCCGTGGCTGGCGCTCGAGTCGCTGCTGACGCTGGAGCCCGGCCGCGGCTTCTCCACGCCTGCGCGCGCCCGCAGGTTCCTCTTCTCGCCGGAGCTGGACGAGGAAGCGGTGCGCCGCTACGTGAAGCTGCTCGGGCGCGAGTCGTTCCGCGCGATCATGGAGCTGGGCCACCTCCGGCCCGACGCGACCCGCGTCCGGAGGACGCCGCTGCTGGTGCTGGGCGCGGAACGCGACTACATCGTCTCGCCCGCCGACGTCAGGCGCACGGCGGAGGCCTACGGCGCCGAGATGCGGATCCTTCCGGACATCGCGCACGACGTGATGCTGGACCCGGGCTGGCGGCGTGCCGCCGATGCGATGCTGGAGTGGCTGATCGGCACGCTCGCATCGCATCCGGCGGGACGGACCGGTTGATCCGGGCCGGCCGCCCCCTGCCGCGGGCTCCCGGGGCTGCGGCGAAGCGGCCCCGTCGAGCCGCATGCGACGTGGTACGATGGCGGCGTTTCGAGGTGAGCCAAATGAAGAAGCGTCTTGTCGGCGTCGTTCTGCTCGTCTTGGTCGGGGGACCGCTGGCGGCCCAGGAGTTCTCGCCGGGCTACGTCGACCCGGCGCCGCTGCTCGCGGCGGTCGCCGCGGAGATCGGCGAGGCCGACCTGCGGTGCATCGCATTCTCGGGCAACGGCTTCGCCGGGGCCGTGGGCCAGACCTTCGACAACTCGTACAACGTCGACTGGCCGCGCATCGACGCGCTGGCCAACTACACCCGCGTCATCGACTGGGAGAACGAGACCAGCGTCGAGACGTTCGACCGTCAGCCGGGCCTCACGCCCGCGTCCTGGAAGTACGGCCTCGGCTGGCGCAGCGGCACGCCGACCCAGCGCGAGACGCGGCAGACGCACGTCACCAACGGCGCGCACGCCTGGCACATGGACGGCGACGGGGCGCCGGAGGCGGTGCCACCCGAGATCGCGGAGGTCTACCGGCTCGACCTGTGGCTGAACCCCCACGGATTCCTCAAGGCCGCCCGCCTGCCCGGCGCGAACCCGGTGGCGTTCTGGCGCTGGGAGCAGATCGAGAAGGGTCGCGACGGCAACGTGGTGATGCCGGAGAAGATGCACGTGGTCGCGATCACGATGTTCGGCAAGTACCGCGTGGACGCCACGATCAACTCCCGCAACCAGATCCAGCGCCTCAAGACGACGGTGAACATCCCGGCGCTGGGCGACTTCAACATCGAGCACGAGTCCACCAACCAGATACCGATCGGCAACATCAAGTGGCCGACCGACTGGCACTCGCACCAGGGCTGGGACGACAACTGGCAGTTCTACCGCCAGAGCACCGGCCACAACGCCTACGGCGGCACGTTCGCGGACATCCGGCCCAACGAGTGCGGCGATCCGGTCCCGGTGCCCGCGGCGGTGGCGGCGGCCGACTGGTCCATCGAGGTGACGGTCGACGAGCTGGCCGATGGGGTGTACCGGCTGGGCGGCGGCCCCGCCAACAGCTACATGGTGGAGTTCGACAACTTCGTGGCCGTCTTCGAGGCGCCCGGGGACGAGGAGCGCAGCCTCGCGGTGATCGAGCGGATCACGGAGTTGGCCCCCGGCAAGCCCATCCGCTGGGTGATCGTGTCGCACCCGCACTTCGACCACATCGGGGGGCTGCGCACGTACCTGCACGTCGGCTCGACCATCGTCACGCACGTCCTCAACCTCGACTTCCTGAACCACGACGTGCTGTCCTACGAGCCGCGCACGATCAAGCCGGACATCGTCTCGAAGTGGCCGCCGACCGAGCTGGCCGAGGGCTACAACTACGAGGCGATCCAGGAGAACTACGTCATCACCGACAACTCGCGCATACTGCGCGTCTACTACGTGCAGCCGCTGCGGCACGTCGCCGGCATGCTGATGGCCTACCTGCCGGCCGAGCGCATCGCGATCCAGGCGGCCCTGTTCGACACCCACGAGCCGCCGCAGCCGGCCCAGTTGCCGTCGATGCGCGCCCTGCACACCCAGGTGGAGCGCATGAGCCTCGACGTCGAGACCCTGGCTCCGGTGCACGGGGAGCCGGTGCCCTGGAGCGAGTTCCTGGCCGCGCTCGAGCAACTCGATCAGTAGTAGGCGGGAAGCGGTTCTCGTCTGCGGCTACGCGGCCCAGCCGAGGATCGTCGCCGCGGCCGGGCAGTAGACGTGGGCCAGGTGGGTGTCGACGATCCGCTGCGGGCTCTCGGGGTCGTACCAGCCGTCGACCAGGCCCCAGTGATAGGGGCTGAGCATGTAGTCGACCTCGAGTCCGCGCAGCTCCCGGTACTCCTGCTCCCAGACGTGCGTCCAGGGCGTCGGATGCAGCTCCGGGTCCACGCGGCTGAACGCCCAGTTGCGGATCGCGTCGATGTAGCGGGGCATGCCGAGCATGTCGTGCTCGAAGCCGTCGAGAGCGTCGGGCGGCGTGTCGGGCAGCACGCGCAGCAAGAGCGTGCGCTTGACGCAGTCGCGGATGCCGGGCTCGGGGACGGCCAGGTGCTGCGGCTCGAAGGCGACGGTGTCCAGGCGCAGCGCGCCCGCCGCCACCAGCGCCTCCAGGCCGGCCGCCTGGTGCAGCGCGCCGGGGTCGCGCCCGTCGAACAGCACGTCCCAGGTGTACTCGCCGCCGCCGACCGTTCCGGGATAGTGGCGGCCGAGATGGCTGCGGCGCACGCCGGGCACCTCGTCCGACGACCGTGCGACGGCGCGCCGGATGGCCGCGTCCCGCGACTCGTCGAGGTCGCCCTTCACGTGGAGCATCGTGACGACCCTCATTCGACCACCTCGCCGGGCAGCATGTACTTCCGCTCGCGTCCCAGCGTCAGCGCGTCGCTCTCCGCCCACCAGGCGGTGACCTCCGGATCCCTCGCCCGCCGGCGCATCGTCCAGAAGCCGGCCGGGCCGGGCAGGGACCACAGCAGCACCAACTCGTTGGGCGCGTCGTCCAGCTCGACCGGCGGCGTGAACCACTGCCCCACCAGCGTCATCCCGCGCGCCCGCGCCACCGGCAGGTACCGCTCGCGCAGCCGGGCCTGGTAGTCGCGCAGGCGGCCCGGACGCACCGTGATCCGGTCGAGTACGTAGATCGTCTCAGCCATTCTCAATAGAACGGGGCTGCGCCCCGAACCCCCGGCGTCCGCTTGCGGGGACCCCTGCGCCCCGCGCCGCTCCCGCCGAGGCGCGCCGTGCGCGCCTTGCGGAGTCCTACGCCGTTCTACGGCGCAGGACTCCTAGTCGCGAACGAGGGGGCGCCACGCCAGCTCCCAGCGGAGCGGCGCAGTCGCGGGGATGTAGCACACCTCGTCGTCGCAGACCTGGTACTCGAGCGTGCCTTCCACCACCAGCGTGCCCCCCGGCGCCGCGGCCAGCGCCGCCGTCTCTTCGCTCAGCGGCACGGTGACCTCCTGCACGAGACGGAACGGCTGCTGGTAGACCGGCACGGTCTCGTCCAGCGGCTCGTAGTGGTAGAGCTCCGACGGCGGGTAGGTCAGCGGGTGCACGCGCAGGAAGTCCGGCGCGTGCACCCGCAGCCGGATGACGCGGTAGACGTGGTCGCCGGGCGCGTACACGTGCATGTTCGGCTTGGGCTCGACGTCGACCATGAGCGCGAACCGGTTGCCGGGCGCGACCGTCGCGTCACTGGCATAGGCGCGCGCGCCGATCAGGCGGCTGTCCATCCCGGTTCCGGCGGCGGACGCGCCGTTCAGCGGGTCACCGAGCCGGAGCGCGATGCTCGCCGCGGTGATCCGTTCCTGGTAGCGCTGCTCGAAGAAGCGCTCCACGACGCGGCCGGCGCCGTCGAGCACGAAGGTCCCGGGATACGGGATGCCGTACATCCGGACGTCGCGGACCTGCGCGTCCGGCTCGATCTCCCGGTTCAGGATGCCGTACCGCCGAATCACCTCCGAACCGGCATCGGACAGCACGGGGAACTCGATCCCGCGCGCCTCGGTGAACTCGCGGATCGCCTCCGGCGGGTCGTAGAAGATGGCGGCCAGACCGATGCCCCGCGCGGTGAGATCGGCGTAGCGTTCTTGCAGCTCCACGAGCTGCGTCTTGCAGTACGGTCACCACACGGCCGAGCGGGCGAAGACCAGCAGCGCGCCGTTCGGGCCCAGGACGGACGCGAGGTCCCGGGTGCGCCCGGCCTGATCCACCAGCGCGAAATCGGGGACGGCCTCACCCACCTGGGGCCCGAACCGATCGACCTCCGGCAGGGGCGGCGGAGACTGCGCGGCCAACAGCACGCCGCAGCCAATCACGATACCGAGCGGCAGGAGCCTGGACATGATGCCCGCCATTCTACGACGCCGGCGGGGAGCACGGCCAGAACGTCTACACGACGCCGAGGTAGCCGAGCCCGTCCCGCACCGACAGGAGGCCGATCGCGGCCAGGGCGGCGGCCAGCAGGCGCAGCGTGAACCGGTAGGATCGCCCGGCCAGGCGCACGCGCCCCTGCCCGCCGGCGACCGCGATGAGCACCTTGGCGCCGATCAAACAACCGTACATGGCGGCCAGGAATCCCGCCGGGGCCGCCCCGCCGGCGGCCCGGGCGCTGATCACGGTCGGCGCGCCGACGGTCAGCCAGAACAGGTACGGGTGCGGATTCAGCAGGTTGGTGGCCACGCCCCGCAGCAGCGAGCCCGCCCGACCCGGCCGGTCGCGACCCGGGGCCGGCGGCGCCCGGACAATCTCGACCGCCAGGTAGACCAGGAGCCCGCCTCCCGCCAGCGCCACGACGCCGAGGATCGGGTCCGTGGTGGCCACCCGTGCGAAGACGAGCACCGCCAGCAGCACGATCGGCGGGTCCGAGACGAGCGGCGCAACCGCGACCTTCACACCTTCGCGGGCGCCATAGCGCACGCTCCGAGCCAGCACCAGAGCCAGCAGCGGACCCGGCGCGAACCCGGCGACCAGACCGAAGACCGCGCCCGAAGCCACGAACGCGAGAGTCGATTCCACGACGCTGTCCGTCCTGCCACCCGATGCTAGCTTGAATCGAACGGGGCTGCGCCCCGAACCCCCGGCGTCCGCTTGCGGGACCCCTGCGCCCCGCGCCACGGCAGCGGGTAAGATCGCGCGCGTGACCCCGTCGCGAACCATCGTTCAGCTCGCCACGCTCTTCCTCCGGCTCGGCGTCACGGCGTTCGGCGGACCGGCCGCCCACATCGCCATGATGCGCAGCGAGGTCGTCGACCGGCGGCGGTGGCTGACCGACGCCGAGTTTCTCGACCTGCTCGCCGCCACGCACCTGATTCCAGGTCCGAACTCGACCGAGATGGCGATCCATCTCGGATTCAGGCGCGGCCGGCTGGGGGGGCTGCTCACTGCCGGCGTCTGCTTCATCCTGCCCGCGTCGTTGATGGTCGGGGCGATCGCGTACGCCTATGTCCGCTTCGGCAGCACGCCGCAGGCGGCGTGGCTGATGTACGGCATCGGTCCGGTCATCATCGCCGTCATCGTGCAGGCGGTCTGGAAGCTCGGCCGCGCCGCGATCACCGGCCCGCTGCAGCTCGTGCTGGGGAGCGCCGTCGCGATCCTGTCGCTGGCCGGCGTCAACGAGCTGCTGCTGTTGGGCAGCGGCGCCCTCGTCGCCATGGGGGCGCACCTCACGCGGGGAGCGGTCGTTGCCGGCCTGCTCGCGACGCTGGGCGCCGCGACGACGCTGGCCAGCTCCGCCGCCGCGGTCGCCGGCGCAGCCGTCCCGGTTACGCTGGCGCGGCTGACCCTCTTCTTCCTGAAGGTCGGCTCGATCCTGTTCGGCAGCGGCTACGTGCTGGTCGCGTTCCTGCGCGCGGACCTGACGGAACGCTGGGCCTGGCTGACGGAGCAGCAGCTCATCGACGCCATCACCGTCGGGCAGGTCACCCCCGGACCGGTCTTCACGACGGCGACCTTCATCGGCTATCTGCTGCAGGGATGGCCGGGCGCCGTGCTCGCCACGGTCGGCATCTTCGCGCCCGGGTTCGTGTTCGTGCTGGCCACCCAGCCGCTGATTGCAAGGCTCCGCGCATCGCGCGTGGCGAGCGGTCTGCTCGACGGCGTGGTGGTGGCGTCGCTCGGTCTGATGACGGCCGTGACGTGGCAGCTCGGGCCGTCCGCCATCGTCGACGTCCCGACCGCCGCTATCGCGGCGGCAGCGGCCGTGACTCTCGTGCGGTGGAACCCCAACACGACCTGGCTCATCGCTGCCGGGGCCGCCGCCGGCTGGCTCCTGCAGGGCGGCGCGTAGTCACGCCGCGGCGGGCGGCCGGCAGCCCGCTACGCCTGGCGGCCGCCCGAGGCCTCCTGCTCCGCCGGCGGCGGATCGGCCAGGGCCATCTTCAGCGCGCGCGCGCCCGGCGCCTGCTCGGCCGACCGCGCGCGGCGACCGCTCAGCGGCTCGCCGCCCCGCTCCGCCAGCATGCGGCGGGCAACCGCCGCCGCCGTGTCGCAGGTCTCGAGCAGGGCCGCCTGCTTCGCCACGTAGCGGCCGTGGAGCTTGCGGCACTCCCCTTCCACACGCACCCGCAGCGCCTCGAGCTCGCCGTGCCACGGCTGCGGGTCCCCGGGCACGACGAAGTCCTGCACGAGGCCGGCCAGGACGTCCAGATCGTGCAGGCGCCCCAGCGTCTCCTGCACGGTCTTCACCTGCCGCACCGCGCCCTTGGTGCGCGCCTCGCCGGTCTCGCCGGCGAACTCGAGCGCGTAACGCAGCTGCTTGGCGGCAATCCGCACGGCGTGCACACGGTCGGCAATGTAGAGCGAACCGGCCGCCGTGATGGCGTCCCGCAGGTTCCGCGCCCGGCGGGCCATGCGCGCCGCTAGCGTCTGCGCCCAGGCATCGGTCTGCTGGCGCAGCGCGAGCACGCGTGCGACCTCCGCCAGGTCACGCTCCAGCTTGCGGGTGTTGATGGACCCGAGCCGCTCCAGCATCTGCTCCCGGCGCTCCTCGCGCTCGTCGAGCAGGTGCTGCCGCAGATGCTCCCCGGCGGCTCCCTGGACGAATTGCCGCTGCGCGAGCTCCTCCGCGACCGCTATCGAGACGTCGATCTCGCGCACCGGGCCGAGCGCCCGCCCGACGCGGCGCACGCGGCGCCGCGCCCGCGCCGCCATGGCGCGCTGCACCTCGGCCGCGCAGAGCGGCAGGATCTCGCGCAGCCGGCGCGTGGCGACGCGGCATTGGTGCAGCGGCTCCACCTCGCCGTCGACCGCGGCCGGCAAGTGACCGCCGAACGCCCGCAATTGACGTTCGAGCGGGGCGGCCAGCGGATGCGAGAGTGCCATGCTAGGATGAGCGTCGACGGGAGTCCGCCATTATACCGTCAGCCGCCGCGGCCCGCCGCCGCGAGCCGGCTTCCACGCCGCCTTCGGCGGCCCGAAGAGCCCGCCAT
The DNA here is from genome assembly GCA_965222265.1 of Vicinamibacterales bacterium. Lineage (GTDB taxonomy): Bacteria > Acidobacteriota > Vicinamibacteria > Vicinamibacterales > UBA8438 > JAAXGX01. Next base: position 1,018,682 of record CBDCTP010000001.1, on the reverse strand, counting down.
GCGGATCGCCGCCATCGACATCGGGACCAACTCGCTGCACATGATCGTGGTTCAGGTGCGGCCGGACCGCTCGTTCGAGGTGGTCGACCGCGAAAAGGAGATGGTCCGGCTCGGCTCGGGCGGGTTGGGCGGCCGCGCGCTCACCGACACGACGACGACCGCGGCCCTGCAGGCGCTCTCGAAGTTCAGGCGCCTGGCCGACTCGCACGACGTGGACGAGATCATCGCCGCAGCGACCAGCGCCGTGCGCGAGGCGGACAACGGCCCGGAGTTCCTGGCGGCGATCCACCAGCGCACCGGCATCCGCGTGCGTGTGATCTCCGGCTCCGAAGAGGCGCGGCTGATTCACCGCGCCGCGGTCTACGGCGTCGACGTCGGGGCCGGCTCCGCGGTCGTCATCGACATCGGCGGCGGGAGCGTCGAGCTCACGCGCGGCACGGCAGAGAAGACCCAGATTGCCCACAGCGCGAAGATCGGGGTCATTCGCCTGACCGAGCAGTTCGTGCGCACGGACCCGATTGCGGAAGTCGACGTGCGGCGGATGGTGCGCTACATCGGCGCCGAGATCGCCGACGCGGTCGACCGCATCGTGGAGCTCGGATTCGACCGCGCCATCGGCACCTCCGGCACGATCCTGAGCCTCGGCGCGCTGGCCGTGGGCGGCGGGGGACGCGCCGCTGGATCCGACGATCTGCGGAATCGCCGGATCGCGGCGAAGCAGATCCGCCGGCTGCGGCGCGAGCTCGGCAGCCTCGCGCTGGCCGAGCGCCTGCGGATCCCCGGCTTCGACCCGCGCCGGGCCGATCTCGCCGTGGCCGGGTCGATTGTGCTCGATACGATCCTGCGGCGGCTCGGCGCACGCGAGCTGACGCTGTGCGACCTGGCGCTGCGCGAGGGACTGGCGCTCGACTACATCCGCCGGAACCGGGCCCAGATCGCGAAGGTCGAGGAGTATCCGGACGTCAGACGGCGCAGCGTCATCGAGCTCGCGGAGCGCTGCAGCTACTGGCAGGAGCACTCACAGCAGGTGACCCGCCTGGCGCTGGCGCTGTTCGACCAGTTGCAGCCGGCGCACGGGCTGGGCGGCCGCGAGCGCGAGTGGCTCGAGTTCGCGGCCCTGCTGCACGACATCGGCGTGCACATCAGCCACGGGCGGCATCACAAGCACTCCTACTACCTGATCAAGAACGGCGACCTGCGCGGCTTCGAGCCCGAGGAGGTGGAGGTGGTCGCACTGGTCGCGCGCTATCACCGGCGGGCGCAGCCGAAGCGCTCGCACGAAGGGTACGGCCCTCTGCCCGGCACGCTGCGAAGAACCGTCAGGACGCTGGGGGCCATCCTGCGGGTCGCCGAGAGCCTCGACCGCAGCCACCAGCGCAGCGTCGCGTCGCTCGAGGTGGTCCCGGGCAGTCAGGACTACCTGCTGCGGCTCAGGCCCGACGGCGATACCGAGCTCGAGGTGTGGGCGGCCCAGCGCAACTCGGCTCCGCTCGCTGACGCGCTGCAGCGCATCATCCGCTTCGAGGTCGTGACCAACCACGCCCGGCCCGCCGGGAACCGGCGCCGACGCCGCCGGGAGGCGGTCCCCCGCCGTGCGTCCGAGGGCGCCTCCGGGGCCAAGCCGGCCCACCCGCCGACTGATACAATCTAGCAGCCCGCGCTCGAACCCCGCGGCCACTGCACGGGGCGACGAAGGAGCGCACGGGAGCCGGCCGCCCGGGGAGCGACAGCCGCGCCACGCCGGGGGTCGGAGTATGGGCTTGCCATGGCAGAACGCGGGGCGAGATGCGTCCAATGCCGTACCCGGCCGGTAGATCCGGCTTGGCATCCCTTTTGCTCTGAGCGTTGCAAGCTGCTGGACCTGGGGAATTGGATGGACGGGCGCTACCGCGTCCCGAGCCGCCCGGAATCGTCCCTGCCGCACGACGACGAGCTGGCTGACGGAGAGTCTTGACCGAGGAAGCAGAGAGCGAAGCATGGCCGACACGCTGACAATCACCGACAACCGGACCGGCAAGCAGTACGAGATACCGATCACCGACGGTACGATTCGCGCGCTCGACCTCCGGCAGATCAAGGTGGACCCGGACGAGTTCGGGATGATGTCGTACGATCCGGCGTTCCAGAACACCGCTTCCTGCCGCAGCCGCGTGACGTTCATCGACGGTGACAAGGGCATCCTTCGCTACCGCGGCTACCCGATCGAGCAGCTCGCCGAGCACAGCACCTTCGTCGAAACCGCGTACCTGCTGCTCAACGGCGAGCTCCCCGGCAGCGGGGAGCTCGAGGCATGGGAGGCGGAGCTCGGCCGGCATGCCGCGCTTCACGAGAACATCAAGAAGCTGATGGAGGGGTTCCGGTACGACGCGCATCCGATGGGCATGTTCCTCAGCACGGTCGGCGCGCTGTCGACCTACTACCCGGACGCCAAGCAGGTCTTCGACGACGCGACCCGCCGCGCCCAGGTGGCGCGGCTGATCGCCAAGGTGCCCGCCATCGCCGCCTACGCCTTCCGGCGGGCCAACGGCCAGCCGTACGTCTACCCCGACAGCTCGCTCGGCTTCGCTGGTCGGTTCCTCGGCATGCTGCATGGACAGCCGGGAGCCCGCTACGCGCCGGACCCGGTGCTCGAGCGGGCGCTCGACATCCTGTTCATCCTGCACGCGGATCACGAGCAGAACTGCAGCACGAGCGCGATGCGCGGCATCGGGAGCTCCCAGGCCGATCCGTTCGCCGCGATGGCCGGGGCCGCGGCGGCGCTGTACGGCCCGTTGCACGGCGGCGCCAACGAAGCCGTGCTGCGGATGCTCGCCGCCATCGGATCGGTCGACAACGTGCCGGACTTCATCCGCAAGGTGAAGTCGGGCGAGGGCCGCCTGATGGGCTTCGGCCACCGGGTGTACAAGTCGTACGACCCCCGCGCGACGGTCATCAAGGAGCAGGCGTACCGCGTCTTCGAGGTGACGGGGCGGAACCCGCTGCTGGACGTCGCCATCGAGCTCGAGCGCATCGCGCTGCAGGACGAGTACTTCGTCACGCGCCGCCTGTATCCGAACGTCGACTTCTACTCGGGGCTGATCTACGAGGCGATGGGCTTCAAGCCGTCGATGTTCACGGTGCTGTTCGCGATCGGCCGCACCCCCGGCTGGATCGCGCAGTGGCAGGAGATGCTCGCCGACAAGGAGCAGAAGATCGCGCGCCCACGCCAGATCTACCTCGGCGCCGGCGAGCGCGACTACGTGCCGCTGGACCGGCGGTAGCCGGATCGCGGGGCGGCCACGCACGCTCTCCTCCGATGGTCCCGCCTACCGGCGGCTTCGTTGACTCACGCCCGGACTGCCGGTACTCTTGCGTCACCTCGGAGCGAACGACGCGCACGGCAAAGCTGCACGAACTCATGATCCAGACCCTGAAAATCTCGAACTTCAAGTGCTTCCAGGACATACATCTCAATGACCTCGGCCTGTTCAACGTCATAGTCGGCCGCAACGGCGGCGGCAAGACGGCGCTTCTGGAGGCGCTCTTCCTGCTCGCCAGCGGCGGGCCGGACCTCGTACTCAAGATCCGGCGGATGCGTGGCCTCGGAGACACGATCTCGGTTTCAACCGAGCGCGGTTCTTTCGAGTCGATGTGGCGGGATTTGTTCTTCGACTTCGATGAGACCTCCACAATCGAATTGAGTTGCGTAGGAACACACGAAAATACGCGCTCGCTGGCCGTTTCTCACGGTCCGCCAGAAAGCACGACCCTGCCATTCGGAAAACGATCCATCGACGAACACGTTCAACATGCGGCGATCAACTTCGAGTACCGACTAGCCAACGAGGAGGTCATCACGTGCCGGCCGGCAATCACTACCAAAGGCCTGTCTTTCGGAGGTCCGGTGGAATCGTTTCCGGTAATTCTCCTGTCCCCGGTCTCACGCGAAGGGCCCGAACACAACGGCCAACGGTTTTCGTCGCTGAGCAAGAAAGGAGAACATCAAACGGTTGTCTCGATCATCCGCGAAGAGTTTCCATTTATTGAAGACCTCGCGGTCGAGTACCACGGGGGTACGGCTATAGTACATGCGAAGCTTCGTTCCGTATCCGAGAAGGTGCCGCTGCCTCTGGTATCCGACGGCGTGAACAAGATGATGTCTATCCTGCTCGCGATACATCACTTTTCGCGCGGCATAGTTCTCATCGATGAAATGGAGAACGGCCTGTACTTCGATCTCATGACCCAAGCTTCCACGGCAATTCTGGACGCCGCCAGGAATTCCGGCACTCAGTTGTTTGCTACCACTCATAGCCTGGAGTACTTGCGCGCGCTGCTTCCGGTCGTTCGCGCGAACCCTGATGATTTTCGGCTCCTGCGGACAACGAAGGACAATGGCGCGAGCGCAGTAGATTGCTTTGACGGCCCGCACTTCGCGGCTGCCCTGGAGGAAGGTCTCGAGATCCGATAGTCGCACGTATGCCGAACATGACGGAAGAACCGTTCCGTTTTGACGGTCCAATTTACGTACTGTGCGAGGGACCAGCCGATGTCCGGCTCGTGACTCGTTTGATCGAGCGCGAGAATCTTGAGGGCTTCTCGGTAAACTTTGCGAAGGGATATCAACAATTCGCGCGCCACGTCAAGGCTCTGAGGGTCAGCCCCGATTGGCGCAAGCTGAGTCACCTGTTGATCATAGGGGACAACGATGTCAGGCCGGCTCAGCGCTGGCAAAATGCTTGCGACGCGCTGGCCGGCGAGAGTCTGCCAGCTCCCGAGAATCAGGGAGACATCGTCGACGGCACACCGTCCACCGGCATCTTCATGGTGCCGGAGGCAAACGCCGAGGGGGCACTCGAGACCCTTCTCGTCAGGGCCATCCTACGGGCTCATCCAGATCTGGGGGCATGCCTACAACAACTGGACGGGTGCTCCGCGACAGACTGCGAGACGTGGGACCCGGTAAAGCGCGCCAAAATGCAGTTTCAGACTGCTGTGGCAATCAAGTGTCGGGACGATCCAAGCGCCGGTGCCGCCCACATCTGGTCGAAGACGCACAATCCGATTCCGGCTGCCAGCCCTGTGTTCGATGAACTCGCGCAGTTTCTTCGGCGTGCAACAGAGATCTAGCTCTCAACCTCAACGCCCGGCGCGGCCGGCGCTGCATCGGCGCGCTACCTCAACTTGATGGTCATGTTGGGCCGGTCGGCGGGCGTCTCGTCGAACCAGCGGGCCGTCACGGTCTTGGTCTCCGTGTAGAAGCGCACCGCCTGCTTGCCGTAGGCGTGCTGGTCGCCGAAGAACGAGTCCTTCCAGCCGGTGAAGGAAAAGAACGGCAGCGGCACCGGAATCGGCACGTTGATGCCCACCTGCCCCACCTCGACCTCGCGCTGGAAGCGGCGTGCGGCGCCGCCCGACGACGTGAACAGCGACACGCCGTTGCCGTACGGATTGGCGTTGACCAGATCGATGGCGTCGTCGAGGGTCGCGACCTCGGAGGCCACCAGCACCGGGCCGAAGATCTCGTCGGTGTAGATCGACATGTCGGGCGTGACACCGGCGAACAGCGTCGGACCGACCCAGTTGCCGTCGGGATAGCCGGCCACCACGCAGTCGCTCCCGTCCAGCAGGCACCGGGCGCCCTCGGACTTGCCGCGCTCGATGTAGCCCAGTATCCGCGTCCGGGCGGCACGGGTGATCTGCGGGCCGTAGGCCGCGGCGGTGTCGTCCCAGCGGCCGGGCCGGACCGCCGCCATCGCCTTCGAGAGGTCGTCGACCCAGTCGGCGGCCGCGCCGACCAGCACCGCCGCGCTGATCGCCATGCAGCGCTGGCCGGCGGCGCCGCAGGCCGCCCCGACCAGGCTCGCGATGGCCTGCTCCTTGTCGGCGTCGGGCAGGATCACCAGGTGGTTCTTGGCGCCGGCCAGGGCCTGCACCCGCTTCCCGTGCGCGGCCGCCCTGGCATAGATCTGCCGGGCGACGGGCACCGATCCGACGAAGCTGACGGCGCGCACGTCCGGATGCGCGAGCAAGGCGTCGACCTGCTCCCGGCCGCCGTGGACGACCTGCACCAGCCCGTCGGGCGCGCCCGCCTCGGCCAGCAGCTCCATCAGCCGGTTGGGCACGGTCGGATCCTGCTCCGAAGGCTTCAGCACGAACGTGTTGCCGCAGGCGATGGCCAGCGGGAACATCCACAGGGGGATCATGGCCGGGAAGTTGAACGGCGTGATCCCGACGCACACGCCGAGGGGCTGGACCAGGCTGTAGGTGTCGATGCCCCGGGCGACGTTCTCGACAGTCTCGCCCATCATCAGCGAGGCGATGCTGCAGGCATGCTCCACCACCTCGATGCCGCGCCACACCTCGCCGCGCGCATCCTCCCAGGTCTTGCCGGTATCCCGGCACAGGACGCGGGCGATGTCGTCCTGGTTCTTCTTCAGGATGTCCTGGTAGGCGAACAGCAGCCGGGCGCGCTCCGGCGTGGGCACGCCGCGCCAGGTCCGGAAGGCCGCCTGCGCCCCCCGGACCGCCCGGTCCACCTCGTCGGCGGTGGCGAAGGGCACCTCGCAGAGCACTTCCTGGGTGGCGGGGTCGGTCACGTCGATGCCGCCGGCGCAGCTCTCGACGAACCTGCCGTCGACGAACAGCTCGAGCTTGCTCATGGGGCCCCGCTGCGCGCCGCTAGGGCACGGCCACGTCGGGAAACAGCTCGTCGGTCGCCTGCGGCTGGACGCCGAGCGCGTTGAGCGACATCGACACGAGCCGGTAGTTGGCCACGGTCATGACGACGCTCATCATCTCGCGCGTGTCGTAGCGCCCGGCCAGCGCGTCCCAGGTGTCCTGCGCGATGATGCCGTCGCGGTAGATCTCGTCCGCGGCGTGGATGTGCGCCGCCTCGAAGTCGTCCCAGCCGGCCGCGGGCCCCAGCGCGATCCGTTCCGGCTCGAGCCCGTGGTCGCGCGCGCGCCCGACGCTGCCGACGTGCTTGGCCCACTCGTAGACCGCCTGGCAGTTCCAGCCGATGCGGAGGATCAGCAGCTCGCGGAAGTACGGCGTCAGGGGGGAGATCCGGTTCACGTACCCGGACTGCCCGTTGCGGGCGGCCTGCAGCTCCGGATAGCGCGCGAACGTGCGGCGGACGCGGATCCCTTCACCTTCCAGCGGCGCGACGCGGGGCGCGGTGAGCGGCGGCTCGGGCTCCGCCACGTCCAGCCGGTACGGCACGTCGGCCGGGAAGCGCGCCCGCGCATTGTCGTCCGGCTGCACGCCCCACGAGTTGTAGAGCATGGCGATCAGCGTGGTCTCGTTGACCGCCATCACCGCGTCGAAGAGCTCGTACAGATCGTAGCTTCCGGCCAGCGTGTCCCACGTCGCACCGCGCACCGACGAGTTGACGTACAGCTCGTCCGCCAGCCGGATCAGCGCCGCCTCGAACGGATCCCATCCGGCCGCGTCCGGGCCCTGCGCGATGCGCTGCACCTCGTCCGGCAGGATGCCGGCCGCCCGGGCCGTCGGCACGTGGTCGGCCCAGAGGTAGCTCGACTGCGTGAGCCACGCCGTGCGCAGGATCAACAATCCGCGGTGGCGGGCCGACAGGCTCGAGTCCATCGACGTGAAGAGGACGAACGGCATCACCGCCTCGACGAGCTCCGGGACGCGCAGCATCGTCCGGAACCCGTTGCCGATCCGCACGTGCGGTGCATAACGCTCGACGAGCGCCCGCTGCGCGGCCGTCCATTCCGCCTCGGGCAGCGGCGCAACCCGCGGCTCGCTCAGTCGGACGAGCGGCGCGCTGCCCGGCGCGTCCGGGCGGACCTGCGCCACCGCGCGCTGCGACCCGCTGCCGAGCACGGCTCCGATCACGAAGAGAACGACGACACCAACGCGGCGGCGGGATCCGATTACGACCATGGCCATCCTCCCGATTACTACCGACCCAGGCTCTTCACATAGTTGACGACGTGCCAGATCTCCTCGTCGGCGAGTGGTCCGCCGAAGGCGTCCATCGCGAAGTCGGGGCCGATGCCGTCGCGGATCACCGCGAAGATCTCGCCGTCGCTCGACCCGTGCTGCCAGACACCGTCGGCCAGGTGCGACGGCCGCGCGCCGTACGCCGCCGCGGCGCTGGCCAGCCGGCCGTCGCCCCGCCCGGTCGGTCCGTGGCAGGTGGCGCACAGCCTGTCGTAGGCGGCGGCGCCGGCGGCCAGCGATTCCGGGATGCTCGCCGCGGGGTTCACGAGCGATTGCGCGTTCGGATGCTCGTGCGGCGCGGCGGGATGCCGGTCGGGGTCCAGCTCGCGGAGCAGGCCGACCGTGATCTCCCGGATCAGGGCGGCGCCGGCGATTCCCTCGCGGTAGACCGCCATCGCCGCCGGCGTCCGGCCCCGCTCGTTCACGACGTGCAGGTCGGCCCCGTGCTCGACCAGCAGCTCGATCACGCTGTTCATGCCGTGGGCGGCGCCGGCATGCAGCGCGGTGTCGCCCGCCGCGTTGGCGGCGGTCGGGTCGCCGCCCAGCTCGATGGCCAGCGCGACCGCCGCGCGGGCGAGCCGCTCCTCCGCCGCCGGAATCCGCGACCCCTCTTCGGCCGACGCCACCGGGTTGTACGACGAGAAGTCGCGGCGGTCCTTGATGAACGCGCTGCCGCCGCCGCGGCTGTAGCCCAGGCCGGCGGCGGCCATCAGCGGGGTCGTGCCGTCGTCGCTGGCCAGCCGGGTATCGGCGGCGGCGGCGGCCAGCGCCCGCATCATGTCCGTCTCGAGGAACTTGGCGGCCAGCCAGTACGGCGTGGCCCCGAGCCAGCGGTTCATCAGCGCGAAGTCGTGGCTCCAGCGCCTGACCGGCGTCGGCTGCGTGAGCCTCGCGTTCGGATCGGCGCCGTGCGCCAGCAACGCTTCGACCAGCGCCAGGCCGGCGCCGGCATCGGGGTTCCGCACGCGGCGGTCGCGCAGGTTGCCGCGCAGCACCGCGGCGTGCAGCGCGGTGTAGCCGAGCGGCGCGGCGTCGACGTCCGCCCCCCGCTCGAGCAGGAACGCGGCGAGCGACCCGTGCCCGCTGTGCGCGGCCATCACCAGCGGGACGTTGCCGTCAGCCGCCGGGTCGTGCAGGTCGGCGCCGGCAGCGAGCAGCAGCCGGGCCGATTCGACGTCGCCCGAACGGGCCGCGAAGAGCAGCGGCGTGCTGCCGCCGATGGCGACCCGCCGCAACGGAATCCCGGCCGACGCCGAGCCGGCGGACCGGTTGCCGCCCATGTTGTAGATGCGGTAGCGGACCTGCGACCGGGCCTGGACGTCGGCCCCGTGCGCGATCAGCGCCGCCGTGACGCCGGGGTGGCCGTTCGCCACGGCCCACATCAACGCCGACTGCCCGCGCGTGTGCTCCGTGGCGTTCACGTCGGCGGCGCGCCGCAGCAGGCTCTCGACCGCCTCGACGCTGCCCGCCCGCGAGGCCGCCATGAGCGGGGTCTCGCCGCTCGTGAGCGCGGCGTCGGGATCGGCGCCGGCGGCCAGCAGCGCCTCCACCAGCGCGGCCTGACCGTTCGCGCTGGCCATGAGCAGCGGGGTCATCCCCAGCTCGTTCGCGGCGCCGGCGTCGGCGCCGGCGGCGAGCAGGAGCCCGGCGGTATCGAGATCCTCCCAGTGGGCCGCCCAGTGGAGCGCGGTCGCCCCGTCGGCCTGGGGCCCGTTCACGTCGGCGCCGGCGGCCAGCAGCGCGCGCACCGCGGCCGCATCCCGCGCCTTCACGGCATCGACCAGCCGTGGCGGGGATCCGGACTGGCCGCCCGCGGAGGCGGCCGCGGCCAGCACCAGCGCCGCCACGAGGAACCAGGCACCCCGACCGCGGGCATCACGCCGCCTGTGCGGAACGTCGCACGGGGGCACTTCCCCTCCGTGGCTAGGCGGCCAGGTCGAGGCGCCCCGTGCTGTCATGGATCCGGTCCATGCGCATCCCGAACTTCTCGAGGATGGCCAGGTGCAGGTTCGCCAGCGGCGGCTCGTCCGGATAGCGGAGGTGCCGCCCGCCCCTGAACCGGCCGGCCCCGCCGCCCACCAGCACGAGCGGCAGGTTCCACGGCTGGTGGTCGCCCTCGCACATGCCCGCGCCGTAGTACAGGAGCACGTGATCGAGGAGCGTGCCGTCGCCGTCGGGCGTCGACTGCAGCCGATCGAGGTAGTAGGCCACCTGCTCGGCGTGGTGGACGTTGATGGCGGCGAGCTGCCGCTGGCTCTCGGCGCTGTGCTCGTGCGACAGCGGGTGGTGGCCGCCCGGCGCGCCGATCTCCGGGTACGTGCGGCTGCTGAACTCGCGGCCGACCATGAAGGTGATGACGCGCGTCAGATCGCTCTGGTACGCGAGCACCTGCAGGTCGAACATCAGGCGTGCGTGATCGGCGAACGTGGGCGGCACCCCCGCGGGCTGGTCGAACGCCGGCAGCTCGCGGCCCGCCTGCTGCTCGGCGAGCTGGATGCGGCGCTCGATGTCCCGCACGGCATCCAGATACTCGGTCAGCTTGCTCGCATCGCTGGGACCGAGGCCGCGGCGCAGCTCGGCAATCTTGTGGGTGACCGAGTCGAGCAGGCTGCGGTTGCTCGCCAGGCGCGCCGCCCGCAGCGCCGGGTCGGTGCTGCCGCCGTCGCCGAACATCCGCTCGAAGACTACCCGCGGGTTGTGCTCCATCGGCAGCGGCGTGGTCGGGCCGCGCCAGGACAGCGTGTGGCTGTAGGTGCAGCTGTAGCCGCCGTCGCACGTCCCGGCCCCCTTGTCGCCCGACTCCAGCGACAGCTCCAGCGAGCCGAGCTGCGTCTCGCGGCCGAGCTCGTTGGCCAGGAGCTGATCGAGCGAGATGTCCGCGCGGAAGTCGCTCCCCTCCTGGCCGAACGGCCGGGGAATGGCCCCCGTCAGGTACTTCGTGGCGCAGCGGCCGTGCACCGCGCCGCTCCTGGCGGTCAGCCCGTTCTTGTTCTGGGTCAGCCCGGTCAGGATCAGCAGCCGCTCGTGGAACGGCGCCAGCGGCCTGAGCGTCGGCTTGAACTCGAACGCGGCGCCGTCCAGGGCCGGCGTCCAGTTGTCGATGACCACGCCGTTCGGGACATAGACCACGCCGAACCGCCGGATGGGCCGCGCGGCGGTCCGCGTCAGCGCCGTCAGGGCCGGCACCATGCCGTCGAGCAGCGGCAGCGCCACCGTCGCGCCGATGCCCCGCAGCACCGTGCGCCGCGGGAGAGCCTTGCGGGTGACGATCATGATTCGGACCTCCGCATCTGGAACGGCGTGCTGCGGGCGACGCCCAGAACGAGGGCCGACCAGCGGTGGTCGGCGGCGGCGGCCTCGCGCGCGATCGCCCGCACCACCGGGCGGTCGTACGACTCGAGCCCCCGGCCGAGGGCATACGTCAGCAGCTTCTCGGTGAACGTCTCGACGAACTGCTCCCGCCGCGCGGCCAGCGCCGCGCGCAGCTCGGCGGGTCCGTCGAAGCGCGTGCCGTCGGCCAGAACGCCGGACGCGTCGACCGGCAGCCCCGCGTCGTGCGTGCGCCACTCCCCCACCGCATCGAAGTTCTCGAGGGCGAATCCGAGCGGGTCCATCGGCGCATGGCAGCTCGCGCAGACCGGGTTGCGCCGGTGCTGGGCCAGGCGCTCCCGGACCGTCTGCGGCTCGCCGTGCTCCCCGCTGTCGGGCAGGCCCGGCACGTCGGCCGGCGGCGGCGGCGGCGGCGTGCCCAGCAGGTTCTCGAGCACCCACTTCGCGCGCAGGACCGGCGACGTGCGGTTGCCGTAGGACGTGACGGCCAGGATGCTGCCGTGCCCCAGCAACCCGCCGCGGCGCCGGTCGCTCAGCCGCACCCGGCGGTAGCGGTTGCCGTGCACGCCGCGAATGCCATAGTGCCGCGCGAGCCGCTCGTTGAGGAACGTGTAGTCGGCCGTCAGCAGCTCCACGACGCTGCGATCCGCGCGCAGCTGGCTCTCGACGAACAGCTCGGTCTCCCGCTGGAAGGCCTCCCGGAGGTTCTCGTCGAAGCCCGGGAAGAGGTTGGGGTCGGGCACCAGTCCCTGCACGTTGCGGATCGACAGCCACTGGCCGGCGAAGTTGTCGACGAGCGCCCGCGCCCGGCGGTCCGCCAGCATCCGGCGCACCTGCCGCTCGAGCACGCCCGGATCGTACAGCGCGCCGCGGGCGGCCAGCTCCAGCAGCTCGTCGTCGGGAATGCTGCTCCAGAGGAAGAACGACAGGCGGGAGGCCAGCTCGAGGCCGCCGAGCCGGTAGATGCCGCCGGGCGCCGCGCCCTCGGGATCGCGCTCGATGCGGAACAGGAACTCGGGGTCGATCAGGATGCGCTCGAGCCCGGCCCGGATGCCGGCCTCGAAGCCACCCGCGGCGTGCGCGGCGGCGTAGAACGGCAGCAGCGGCTCGAGATCGTCCGCCGTCACCGGCCGCCGGTAGGCGCGCCGCGCCAGCGTCCCGAAGATCGTCCGCGCGCAACGGGCCTCCGCCGCCGCGTCGCCGGCGGGCGGCCGGCACTCGAAGATCCGCTCGCGGCTGGCGGTGCTGCCGGCGCCGGTCACGTGGTACGGGCCGTCGATCGACACGCTCTCGATGCCCGGTCCCTCGGGTCTCGGCGACGTGTCGGTCAGCTCGGTCACCGTCGCGCCGTACTCGCGCAGCGGCGGCTGGAGGATGCCCTCCTCCTCCCACGACTTGCCGATGAAGGCGACGCCGACGAGCCGCGTGCCGGCCTTCGCCGTGACGCGCAGCTCGAGACCCGCGTCGGCCCCCGTGTAGTAGTCGTCCCAGTCCTGCGTGGGGTAGCCGGCGCCGCCCGCCGCCATGAACGTGCCCGAGAAGGTCAGCGGGGCCGGCTTGCCGGGCGCCTCGCCGCCAATCGTGTGCAAGGCCAGCCGGGTGCCGTCGAGACGCACCTCGAGATCGTGCGCCTCCTCGAGGTTGACGATGTACTCGTAGACGCTGCGCTTGAGCCGGATCCTGATGTCGTAGTCGCCATCGAGCGGAAAACGATGGCGGATGGCGATGCCGGCCCGCGACCCGAACGGCAGCTCCTCGCTCATGCGCTCGTTCTGGGTCATGTCGATCGGGACCGTGTAGGCGCGCGACGTGAAGCCCGGCCCGATGCCGGGATCGCCGACGGCCAGCCGGCTGATGCGGCGGGCCGCCGACAGGTAGCGCTCCATGAGCGAGGGCGACAGCGTGAGCGTTCCCGCCAGGTTGTCGAACCCGTGGCCGGCGACGTCCGCCGGCAGGAGCGCGCTGCCGTCCACCTCGAGGGCGAGCAGGTCGCGGACGGCGTTCGCGTACTCGGCGCGGTTCAGGCGGTGGGTCGGCACGCGGCCCGGCTCGGGCCGGCCCGCGGCCGCGCGGTCGAGCGCCCCCTCGAGCCAGCGGCGGAGGCGCTCGGACTCGGCCGGCGCGGGCCGCGGCCGCCCCACGGGCGGCATCATGCCCGCACGCAGCTTCTGGACGACCGCTTCCCAGCGCGCGGGCGCCGCGCCGACGTCCGCCGGATCGATCCGGTCGAGCGCCAGCCCGCCGGTGTTGAGCCGCGCGTTGTGGCAGGTGACGCAGTACCGGTTCAGCAGCGCCCGCTGGGTCGCAACCGGGGACGCGGCCGCCGCGCCGCCCTGCGCGGCGGGAGAGCTCGCGACGGCCGGAACCGCGGCCTGGAGACCGAGCCCCCAGACGCCGGCCAGCAGCAGCCCGCAGCCGCCGATGACGACCCTGCTCATGCTCTTCCGCACCCGTCAGGCGCCGCGCCGTGCGCCCCCGGCGGGCCTACTGCGCCACCGGCAGTCCCCCCCGGACGTTGCCGTGCGGCCTGAGCGCGGCGATGCCGGGGCCCGACGGGTTGCCCAGCGTGAACCACAGCACGCCCGACCGATCGGTGTCCAGCTTCGGCGTGTGCGCCTGCAGCTCGGGAAACGGGAAGTAGGTGAACTCGCTGGTCGTCTGGTCGAACTTGACGAGCGAGTTGTAGATCATGTTCTCGACCCACAGGTTGTCGTCCGCGTCCGGCCAGACGTCGTACGGGTTGCCGTCCTTCAGCGGCAGCTTGTACTCCGTCACCTCGTCGGTCACCGGGTCGATCTTCGTGATGGCGTTCCCGTAGTAGTGCGCCGCCCAGATCTTGCCGTTGCTGTCGATGGCGGGCCGCCGCGCCGGGTTGGCCATCGGATACGACGTCCACTCCTGGGTCTCCTGGTTGAACATCAGCGTGGCGGGTGTGTGCAGCCCCACCGCCCACACCCGGTCCTGACGGTCCACCACGATCCCGTAGCCGCTGAAGCCGGACAGCGGCTCCCACTCCTCGAACTCCTTCGTCCGCGTGTCGAAGCGCCCTATCTTCCCCGCCGAGGCGAAGTAGGTGTACCAGATGTACCCGCGCGAGTCGGCCCAGCAGCTGTGCGGGCCGCCGCCGCTCACCGGCATCCGGTAGCGCTGGACCTCGCCCGTCGCCGGATCCAGCTCGCCCAGGTGGTCGCCCGTCAGCTCCACCCAGTAGACGGTCCCGTCGAGCTCCAGGATCCCGTGCGGCGTCACGTTGATGTTCGCCGGGTTGTCGATCCAGTACTCCGTCGTCCGCGCCTCGAAGTTCCGCACCCGGGTGTCGACCCGGATGATCGAGTTCGACCCGTTGCCGGACACCCAGATCACGCCGGGCTCGACCAGGCTCGCGAACACGCTGTGAATCGACCAGGTCGGCGGCCGGCCGCGCACCTCCCGGCGAGGCCCGCGGTTCAGCTCGTACTGGATGTAGACCGCGTCCGCCAACTGCGGCTCGTCGCGCACCAGCGGGTCGAGCAGCAGGTCGCGCTGTGTCGACTCGGGCCCGAAGTTGTCGGTCAGGTAGCTGATGATCAGCTCCTTCTCCTCCTCCGAGACCGTCTCGTGGGTGATCTGCGGCACGCCCGGCGCCATGTTCGCCACCCGCCCGTCCACGTCGAACATGCGGTTGACGGCCCGCCGCCACCCCGCCTCGTTCTTCACGCCGCGGTTGTGGAAGGCCGCCGGCCCGTGGCAGCCGAAACACGACCGCAGCATGACGTCCCGCGCCGGGTGCGGCGGGTACAGCTCGTCGAAGTCCACGAGCTCGGCCCCGGCGGCGTTGACCTGCCGCCCGCCGTAGTTGGCGCGCGCCTCCGCCTCGCCGGCCGCGGCGCCCTGCGCGGCCACCGGCCCGGTCGAGGTCAGCGCCAGGTTGGCCGTCGTGGTCTCGAAGGCCGCCACCTGCACCGTCCTGACCAGCGGCTCGAACCCGGACTCGATTACCTGCACCTCGTACGTCCCCGAGGGCAGGTTGTAGATCCGGTAGCGCCCCTCGACCGTGTAGACCGTGTAGGCAATCCGCCCCACGGTGTCCCGCGCCTTCACCCGGAACGCCTGGACCTCGCCGTCGTCGACGGTCACGATGCCCGAGAGCCTCCCGGTGCCCTGGGCGGACACGGCCGCCGGCAACCCGACGGTCGCTGCCACGACGACAGCCAACAGCGGAATCAATGCTCCATGGCCTATCGAGATGTGACGTGCCATCATCAGTTTCCCCCTCATACGTGCCTGCTCGGCGGCTGACCTATTCTACATCCCCGGCTTCAATCAGACGGGGCTGCGCCCCGAACCCCCGGCGTCCGCTTGCGGGGACCCCACAGCCCCGCGCCGCTCCCGCCGAGGCGCGCCGTGCGCGCCTTGCGGCAACTGGGTTACCATGAACGACGCGAACGACTGGACGCGAGCGTCCATTGGGCGTGCCCCGATTGCGGCGCCGCGCGCCGGCGCGTGCAGGAAGGCTGAGTGCTCATGACGGCCAGAGGCTCGCTGGGGTGGTTCGGGTTCGGTCTCGGTCTCGCCCTTGCGGCCGGCGTCGCCGGCCAGTTGCGCGCGCAGGTCCCGCTCGCGGAGGATGCGGCTTCCGCTCCTCGGGCATTGCTGGATCGGTACTGCGTGGCGTGTCACAACGACCGCGCGCGGCAGGCCGGCCTGACCCTGCAGTCCATCGACGCCGAGCACGCGGGCCGAGTTCCCGGGGAAGTCGAGGTCTGGGAGAAGGTGGTGCGCAAGCTGCGCGCGCGGGCGATGCCCCCGCCGGGACGGCCGCGGCCCGCCGCCGGCGCCTACGACGCCGCCGCCTCCGTGCTGGAAGCGGCCCTCGACCGCGCCGCTGCCGACAATCCGAATCCCGGCCGGCCGCCGATCCACCGCCTGAACCGCGTCGAGTACCGCAACGCGATTCGCGATCTGCTGGCGCTGGACATCGACGAGCGGGCGTTGCTGCCGCCGGACGAGTCGGGCTACGGGTTCGACAACATCGCCGACGTGCTGGCGATCTCCCCGGTGCTGCTCGATCGCTACATGGCCGCGGCCGGGAAGATCAGCCGGCTGGCCCTCGGCGACGCCGCGTTGCGGCCGGCGATCGAGACCTACACCGTGCCGTATACGCTCTGGCAGGAAGGCCGCATGAGCGAGGACCTGCCGTTCGGGTCGCGCGGCGGCCTCGCGGTCCGCCACCACTTCCCGCTCGACGGCGAGTACGTCATCCGCCTCGGGCTGCAGCGCGCCTACGGCAACCACATCCGTGGGCTCCAGGAGCCGAACGACATCGAGTTGCGGCTCGACCGCGCGCGCATCGGCCGGTTCACCGTCGGCGGCGAGGGGGTGCGGGCGCCGTGGAACGCCGTGTCCCGGCCGACGCTCTACGAGCAGACGGCCGACGAGGGGCTGGAGGTGCGCCTCGACGTGGGCGCCGGTACACGTCTCGTCAGCGCGGCCTTCGTCGACCGGGCGGCGGTCGCCGAAGGCGTCCTCGAACCGCGGCCGGCCGTGTCGAGCCTGGCCTATTCCCGCGACCGGAACGCGGCGATGGCCCTCGACAGCATCGAGATTGCCGGTCCCTACGGCGGGTCGACGCCGGCGGACACCCCCAGCCGCCGGCGGGTGTTCTCCTGCTACCCCGCGGCGGCGGCCGACGCGGCAGGCTGCGCGGCGGAGATCGTGTCCACCCTGGCCCGCCGGGCGTTCCGCCGTCCGGTGGACGCGGCGGACACCGCGCCGCTCCTGGCGCTGTACGAGGAGGGCCGGCGCGAGGGCGGCTTCGAGCGCGGCGTCCAGCTCGCGGTGCGGGGCATGCTGATCGACCCCGAGTTCCTGTTCCGCATCGAGCGCGATCCGCACGGGGTGCCGCCCGCGACGGCGTATCCGGTCGGCGACCTGGAGCTGGCCTCGCGCCTATCGTTCTTCCTGTGGAGCAGCCTGCCCGACGGCGAGCTGATCGACCTCGCGGCCGCCGGCCGGCTGCGGGAGCCGGGCGTGCTGCAAGCTCAGATCGCCCGCCTGCTCGACGACCTGCGTTCGGATGCCTTCATCGACAACTTCTTCGGCCAGTGGCTGCTGGTGCGCAACATGCGGACGGTGGCCCCCGACCCCGATGCGTTTCCGGGCTTCGACGAGAACCTGCGGGAGGCGCTGCGGCAGGAGACGGTGCTCTTCGTCGAGAGCCAGGTGCGCGACGACCGCAGCGTCCTCGACCTGCTGCGGGCGGACTACACCTTCCTGAACGAGCGCTTGGCGCGGCACTACGGCGTTGCGAACGTCTACGGCAACCATTTCCGGCGGGTGAGCGTCGCCGGACGGCGGCGAGGCGGGCTGCTGGGCCAGGGCAGCGTTCTGACCGCCACCTCGTATCCGAACCGGACCTCGCCGACCAAGCGCGGGCTCTGGGTGCTGGAGAGCCTCCTCGGCTCGCCGCCCCCGCCGGCTCCGCCGGAGGTGCCGGGACTGCCCGACGCCGACCATCCCCGGCAGGACCGCCGCCTCTCGATGCGCGAGCGGATGGAGATCCACCGCATCAGCCCCGTGTGCGCCAGCTGCCACGTGTTGATGGACCCGCTGGGCTTCTCGCTGGAGAACTACGACGGCATCGGGGCCTGGCGGACGACCGAGGACGGGGCGCCGATCGACGTGGCGAGCAGACTCCCCGACGGCTCCCGGTTCGCCGGTCCGGCCGGGCTGCGCGACATCCTGCTCGGTGCGGAAGAGCGCTTCGTCGAGACCGTGGCCGAGAAGCTCCTGACCTACGCGCTGGGTCGCGGGATCGAGTACTACGACGCGCCGGCCGTCCGCGGCGTCGCCCGCGGCGCGGCGGCGAACGACTACCGCTGGTCGTCGCTGATTCTCGGCGTCGTCGAGAGCACGCCGTTTCAGATGAGGAGATCGCGAGAGCCATGATTGTCACCAGGAAGCACCTCCCGCGTCGCACGTTCCTCCGCGGCCTCGGCGTGACCCTGGCGCTGCCGATGCTCGACAGCATGGTGCCCGCGTTCGGCCTGCGGGCCGGCGCCGCCCAGCCCGTCCGCCGCCTTGGCGTCGTGTACGTGCCGAACGGCATGTTCATGCCGAACTGGACTCCGCCCGGCAGCGGCACCGCCCTCGAGATCACCGCGACGCTGCGGCCCCTGGCGGCACACCGTGACCGGATGCTGATGGTCAGCGGGCTGTGCGCCGAGGAGGGCATAGCCCGTCCCGGCGAAGGCGCCGGCGACCATGCGCGCGCCGCCGGCGCCTTCCTGACCGGCGTGCATCCGAAGAAGACCGAGGGCCACGACATCCGCGCCGGCGTCTCGATGGATCAGATCGCGGCCGGCGTGCTGGGACAGGAGACGCAGCTCGCCTCGCTCGAGCTGTCGCTCGAGTCGGCGGATCGCGCCGGGTCGTGCGACCCCGGCTACAGCTGCGTCTACGCCAACACCCTCTGCTGGAGCAGCCCGACGACCCCGCTCCCCATGGCGAGCGACCCGCGGGCCGTCTTCGAGCGGCTGTTCGGCAGCGGCGGGACGACCGACCCCGCGGCGTGGCTGGCCGCCCGCCGCCACGACCGCTCCCTGCTCGACATGGTGACCGCCAAGGTGGCCCGGCTGAAGAACGAGCTGGGGCCCCGCGACCAGGTGAAGCTGAACGAGTACCTGGACGCGGTGCGCGACGTGGAGCGGCGCATCCAGATGGCCGAGCGGCAGACGGCGCGCGAGCTGCCGGCGATGGACCAGCCCGCCGGCGTGCCCGACAGCTTCGAGGCGCACGCCAGGCTGATGCTCGATCTGCAGGTGCTCGCCTATCAGGCCGACCTGACCCGGGTCATCACGTTCATGCTGGGGCATGAGACGAGCAATCGCGCCTATCCCGAGATTGGGGTGCCGGACGCCCACCACGCGTTGTCTCACCACGGCGGCGACGAGGCGCTCATCGAGAGGCTGAAGAAGGTGGATCACCATCTCACCGGGATGTTCGCCTACTACGTCGACCGGCTGGCGTCGACGCCGGACGGCGAGGGCAGCCTGCTCGACTCCGCGCTGGTGCTCTATGGCAGCGGCCTCAGCGACGGCAACCGGCACAACCACCACGACCTGCCCACGCTGCTGGTGGGCGGCGGCGCGGGCCGGCTGACGGGCGGCCGCCACGTGCGGGTCGCCGAGGACACGCCGAACACCAATCTGTTCCTGGCCATGCTGGACAAGCTGGGCGTGCCGCTGGAGACGATGGGCGACAGCACCGGCCGGGTGGACGCGCTCTCGTTGTGACGGTCAGCGGAGGGTGACGCACATGCGCGAACGGACGGCAGCCGACGCCTCTCGAGGCCGGCGCGGCGCGCCACGGCGGCGGGGCTTGTGGGCGCCCGCCATCGGGCTGGCGGCGGCGCTGGCGGTCTCGCCCGGCGCCATGGGAGCGGCCGCCGGGGACGCGCCGCTCGCCGACGCGGCCGAGCGGCGCGATCAACGGGCCGTGCGGGCCCTCCTGGCCGAGTCGGCGGCCGTCGATGCCCGGCAGCCGGACGGGGCGAGCGCCCTGCACTGGGCCGCGCACTGGAACGACGTGGACACCGCCCGCGTGCTGATCGCGGCCGGGGCCGACGTGAACGCGGCGAACGATCTCGGCGTGACGCCGCTGGCGCTGGCCGCCCTCAACGCCGGCGCCGAGATGGCGGACGCCCTGCTGCGCGCCGGCGCCGATCCCGACGCCGCGCGCGCGGGCGGCGAGACCGTGTTGATGACCGCCGCCCGCACCGGCAATGCGGCTCTCGTGCATTCGCTGCTGGCGGCTGGCGCCGACGTGGGCGGGACCACCCACTTCAGAGGCCAGACCCCGCTGATGTGGGCGGCGTCGGAAGGGCACGCGGACGTCGCGCGCGCGCTGCTCGAGGCCGGCGCCGACGTGAACGCGCGGTCCGTCCACGGGACCACCGCCCTGCTGCTCGCG
Organism: Vicinamibacterales bacterium; assembly: GCA_965222265.1. Taxonomy (GTDB): domain Bacteria; phylum Acidobacteriota; class Vicinamibacteria; order Vicinamibacterales; family UBA8438; genus JAAXGX01. The sequence goes on along the minus strand of CBDCTP010000001.1, from coordinate 998,453 downwards.
GCCCGCAACGGTGACATCGAGACGGCGCGCGTGCTGCTCGACGCCGGTGCCGACGTGAACGCGGCCGAGCCGTACCTGCCCCTCGACGCGCGCGTCGACGTCGAGGAGTCGCAGACCTCCGGCCGAACGCCGCTGCTGGTGGCGAGCGCCAGCCTCCTGGCCACCAGCGGCTGGGAGTACCGCCTCGACGTCGAGCCGAGCACCCACGAGGCGCTGGCCCTGTTTCTCCTCGAGAGGGGCGCGGATCCCGACGCGCCGGACAGCATCGGGCGGACGGCCCTGCACGCCGCCGTCGAAACCGGCAAGGCGGACCTGGTGCGGGCGCTGCTCGCGCACGGCGCAGACCCCAACGCCAGGTTCACCCGGGCCCCGCTCGTCCTCAAGGGCGACTTCCTCTCGTACGACGCCTACGTCGGCGCGACCCCGCTCTGGCTGGCCGCCGCGGCGCGCGTGCCCGACCCCGGCATCCTGCGGGCCCTCGCGGCGGCCGGCGGCGACCCGGGCCTGCCTGCCGACGGCGGCACCACCCCCCTGATGGCGGCGGTCGGCATGGTGCAGAACGAGGCGCGGCAAGCCACCGATGGCCAGTCGCTGGAGCTGGTGACCCTGCTGATCGGGATGCACGTCGACGTCAACGCGGTCGACGCGCGCGGGCGCACCGCGATGCACGGCGCGGCCCGCCTGGCCAAGAACGCGGTCATCGAGCTGCTCGCCGCGAACGGCGCGCGCGTGGATATCGCCGACGCCCGCGGCCAGACACCGCTCGACGTCGGCACCCTGTCCCGGCCGCTGCACCCCGACACCGCCCGCCTGCTGCGCAGCCTCGGCGCCACCAGCGCCGCCGACCGTCTCCGGTAGGGCGTGATCACGATGCGTTGATCCTTGTTGAACGCGACGGCCTCCGTCTCGTCGAGCCCGAAGCACTCCCGATGGTGGTCCGCGAGACTGAGCGCCTCGTCCGCGTGGTACACACGGAAGATGCCCTCCAGCGCGTCGACGTCGAGCCGCTCCGCAAACGCCGCGTATTCGAGCGCCTGCGCGACCACGTCGCGCGGCGTCCGGTCTCGCTTCAGTTCGACAACCACCGTGTTTCCCTCTCGGTCCACGCCGAAGAGGTCGATGACGCCTCCGAGGTCGGTTCGGACCTGACACCTGATGATCAGGATCGGCCCATCTTCGAGGATCCCGTCGGGACTGGACTCGAGCCACTTCTCGAGAACCGATTCCTCGTGCTCGACCTCGAACGACAACCGCTCGTACTCCGAGTACTCCGTGAACCCGCCGTTAGACCCAACGCCGAAGATCCTCATGTCTCGCCATACTATCGTGGCCATCCAAGGGCGAACGACTGTCGGGCCGTCAAGACAAGAGCTTCCGTATAACCAGCCGTCCGCAATCGCAGTGGCCGGCGGGTCACCCGTCAGGGCCGGAACAACGTGAAGGAGCCGTGCAGCGCGCGGCGTGACGCGCCGGCCGATGCGATGTCTCCGCCGCGCTCGCGCGGCGTGAGCGCCGATCCCGCCGGGTACGTGAGCCGGCGGTCGCCCCCACCGAGCGCATGCTCCCGATGTTGCACCCGAACGACAGCGATCGTCACCAAAGAGATGCTAGGATGAGCACCACCCGGCAGCCAGCACCCAGCCGGGCTGCAAGACCCCGATGCACCAGGATCTGCAGAGACTGCTCGACGATCCCCGGTTTCTGAGATACCACACAGCAGTCGTGGAGCCGAGGACGTTCAATCCGTTCGATGTCCTCAGGTATTCCGACTATGAGATCCGCCACAGCAATGTTCTGGCTACGAAAAGACGCTCCGCGAAAGGTACCGAGGCAAGTACGACGCGATTCGGAGCGTCCTGCTGACGACGTCGCGCGAGCCGGGCGCTTCCGGGGGCGACTTCATTCACATGAGCTGGATTCGGGTTTCTACAGGGTAAGGATTTTCGGACCTGGACGAAGACGTCTGCGGCGTACCAGACGTACTACCTGTACTTCACGAACGCGGGTATGGAAGAGACACGGAAGTCGCTTGGCTTTTCCTCGTGGTATCCCCGTTGGGTGATCATCTTCAGCCACCGCGAGGTGTTGCTGCAATTGCAGATCGACCCTCCGAAGAAGGAGTGGGGACCTGCTGTCGATCGGACCACGGAGTTCATGAAGCAGTACCCGATCGACACATTCCGAGAGCGAAGGGGAAGGTACCCGCTGGACAGCCCCTGGGCAGGTTGCTTCATGGTGTACAAGCACCTTCTCATGACCGACGCTGACCTGTCCGCCACGCCAACGTCGGAGATCAAGGACGCCACGCTGCGGAGGGTGGAGAGCTTTCTCGCTGAAGACTACCGCAGGATCGAAACCTACTTGCACTGCATGGCCTTCGATCCTGCCGTCCCAGCGTAGAGGATCTCACGTTCCCGTCGCCGCCTTGGCTTGCTGGGGCATTCGCCACGGTCGGCGCTCATGCGCGCCACGTAGCGCTTGAGGAGTGCGCTGGGTATTATAACTGATAGTGCCCACGCCGGGGCGCCGCTACTTCTTCGGCAACCGTTCCAACAACAGCTCATAAAGTCGGTCGATCCGTGCCGTCAGCGTGCTTTGCGCATGGTCGATCCGTGCCGTCAGTGCAGCATGCGCGGCATCATTGCGTGTTTCGTAGGCCGCCAGCAGACGCCGGACACCGAGTAGGACACCGACACCAGTCAGCACCGTAGCGATCACGTCTGTGGTCATAGCTGTATGGATGATCTTGCGTGTTCCTCCGGTCTGCGCCGGCGAGTCGTCGTCTCGATGCTGCTACTCGAACACGTCGTCGACCGTCAGCTCGAACCCCGGCAGCACATCCTCGCCGGTGACCAACGCACCGGCCGCCAGCGACCGGGGCTCGCCGCGCTCGCGATGGACCTGCACCGTGCGTGCGGCGGGGTCGATCACCCACACCAGACGGACGCCGGCCGCGAAGTACTCGCCGAGCTTGCGCCGCACCTGGTCCGGCCGATCCGTCGGGGACAGGATCTCGACGATCAGCTCGGGCGCGACGTCGAGGAAGCCCTGCGGCCCGCTCCGACGCGCATCCTGTGCGTGGGACAGAAACAGGACATCGGGCGCCCGCACGGTATCCGGATTCCGGCTGGTGAAGACGCCAACCTCGCCGGCCATGACGACGCCCAGATTCTGCGTACTCACGAACCGCTTGAGCGCGGCGGCCACGTTGGCCTCGATCCGTCCGTGGGTGGGGTTGGTCGGCGTCATGCGCACGACGCGGCCGGCAACGAGCTCGCACGGATCGAGCCCCGGCATGCGCAGCAGCTCATCGCCCGTCACCGGCGGGGTCGACTCACACGAAGACGCAGCAGGTTCCATACCAGAATCTCCGGCTCCCATGGTAGCAGCACGTCAACCTCGGGAACGCCTTGCAGGGATCGAGCCGAGCGGCGCGCCGGCCCCGGAGTGCAACAGGCTCGCCTGGTCGCCGAGAATCAGTCGTGCCTGCCGATCGGGGGCCAGGGCCGCGGCGCGGCGGCGCATGCCGACGGCCAGCGCCGCGCCGAGCCCGGTCCAGGACAGCACGATCAGCCACTCCTCCGGCCACGCCAGGGCCGACGGGCTGCCCGGCAGGTACAGCAGGAGGAAGAACACCGTGGCCGCCACCGCGAGCCAGCCGACGAGCGCCGGGGCCGCGACCCGGTAGGGGCGGGACAGCCCCGGATGCCGGCGCCGAATGACGAGGAAGGAGACCGCCACCAGAAGATAGGCCACGACCGTGGCCAGCGACCCGGCGTCGACGAGCCAGACCAGCGCCGGCCGCCCGAAGAACGGGGCGCTGGCCGTGATCGCAGTCAGCACCACCACGACCGCGGCCGGAGACCCGTAGCGCGGGTGGAGGCGCGCGAACGCCCGCGGCAGCATCCCGCCGCGGGCCATGGCGAACAGCAGGCGCGACGCGCCGAGGAAGAACGCGTTCCAGCTCGTCAGGATGCCGACGGCGCCGGCGAGGACGAGCACGCGCCCGCCCCACGGGCTGCCGTAGACCGCGCTCATGGCGTCGGCGGTGGGCAGGGCTCGCTCGGCCAGAGTGTCCGGCGCCAGCGTCAGGCCCACCGTCCACTGCACGAGGCAGTACCAGCCGAGGGCCATCACGATCGACAGCACGATGATGCGGCCGATGGTCCGCGGCGGCAGGGCGATCTCTTCGGCGAGCTGCGGGATCACGTCGAAGCCGACGTAGAGGAACGGGGTCATGACGAGGACCCGCAGCACGCCCTCCCAACCCGTGATGGCCGGGGCCAGATGCGCCAGATCGCCGCGCGCGGCGCCGGGCACGAAGAACGCCAGGCCGACCAGAAGCAGGCCGCCGACCGCGAGCCGCTGGGCGAAGGCCGCGAACCGGACGCCGCGGTAGTTGACGACTCCGATGACGAGGGCGCCGGTCACCCCCGCGGCCACCCAGCCTGGCCGCACGTCCCAGCCCGCCACCGTGTAGAGCGGGTCCCCGGTCCCCAGCCCGGGCACGAGGTAGCCGACGACGGTGGGCAGGGCGACCGCCTCGAAGGCGCAGACCGCCGCGTAGGCGAGCACGAGCGTCCACCCGCAGGTGAAGGCGCCGGTGGGCCCCAGCGCCAGGAACGTGAAGCTCAGCTCGCCGCCGGCGCGGGACAGCGCGGCAGCCAGCTCGGCGTAGGTGAGCCCCACCAGCCACACCATCACGGCGCCGGCGCCGAAGGCCAGGATCGATCCGACGGCGCCGGCCTGCACGACCATCTCCCCGGCCAGCACCACCCAGCTCCAGCCGACCATCGCACCGAACGCGACGGCCAGCACGTCGCCGCGACCGAGGAACCGGGGAAGGTGAACCGGCGCGTCAGACATGACGGAGGCACGAGATCATACGGTTTCGCCCCATCGCTAGTAGAATCCAGGCGGAGGAAAACTGCCATGCCCTGCAGCCAGCGTTGCCTCGTGAACGGTGCAGTCGCCGCCGGCCTGGCCGTTGCGGCCGCGTGCGCGACCCCTGCCGCGGTCCCCGCCAACCCGTGCGCCGAGCTGACGGCCCTGGAGCTTGTCGACCTGCGGATCGGCTCGGCCGAGCACCTGCCGGAAGCGGAGGGCGTGCCGGCCCACTGCCGCGTGACGGGGGTCATCGAGACCGAGATCAACTTCGAGCTGCTGCTGCCCGACGACTGGAACGGCCGGTTCCTGATGGGCGGCGGGGGCGGCTTCGTCGGGAGCGTGCAGAACCAGGCCCGCTCGCTGTACGCCCACGGCGGGAGCCCGCTCCAGCGCGGCTACGCGACGGCGGGAACCGACACCGGCCACACCGGCAGCGGCATCGAGGCCGGCTGGGCGCTCCACAATCCCGAGCGGCAGGAGAACTTCGGCCATCGCGCCGTCCACCTGACGGCCGAGACCGCGAAGTCGATCATCGCGCACTACTATTCTCGGCCGGCCGACTACGCCTACTTCGTGGGCTGCTCGCGCGGCGGCGGTCAGGCGATGATGGAGTCGCAGCGCTACCCGGACGACTTCGACGGCATCGTGGCGGCCGCGCCGGCCTACGACTGGACCGGGATCACCGCCGGCTTCGTGCAGAACCAGCAGGCGATCTACCCGGACGGCGACCTCGACGCCCCGCTGCTGACGTCGGCGACGCTCGAGCTGCTTGGATCGAGCATCCTCGCCGCGTGCGACGCGGACGACGGGGTGGCGGACGGCATGCTGGCCGACCCGCGGCAGTGCAGCTTCGACCCGGCCGACCTCCCGCGCTGCGCCGTGGACCGCCCGGGCAACGACTGCGTCACCGCCGCCCAGCTCGCCGCCATCAGTGCCGTCTACGACGGCCCGACGTCGAACGGCGAGCCGATCTACCACGGGTTCAACTACGGCGGCGAGGACGAGGCGGGCGGCTGGGACGCCTGGGTGGTCGGCGCGGCGCAACGCCGGGCGCCGGGGGTTCCCAACGCGCAGTACGGTTTCGGCACCGAGCTCTTCAAGTACTTCGTCTTCGGCGACCCCGACTGGGACTACACCGGCTACGATTTCTCGACCTGGAAGGACGACGTGGCCGAGACCGCCGCGATTCTGAACGCGACCGACGCCGACCTGAGCCGGTTCAGGGACGCCGGCGGGAAGATCATCTACTGGACCGGCTGGTCCGACCTCGCCCTCGCGCCGCTCGGCACCATCGACTACTACGGGCGGCTCGCAGCGGGCGACCCGGCGGCGCGCGACTACGCGCGCCTCTACATGCTCCCGGGTGTGCTCCACTGCGCGGGCGGCCCCGGTCCCGACCGCGTCGACTGGGTCGAGGCGATCCGCGCCTGGGTGGAGGAGGAACGCGCGCCGGAGCGACTCCTGGCGGAGAAAGTGGGCGAGGGCGGCCGCGTCACGATGACGCGCCCCGCCTGCCCGTATCCGCAGGTGGCCGTCTACGACGGCAGCGGCGACCCGCACGACGCCGCCAGCTTCACCTGCGCGGCGGCGCCGCTCGAATAGGAGTCTACGCCGAAGCCCGATGCAGCCTCCGCAAGGCGCGCACAGCGCGCCTCGGCGGGAGCGGCGCGGGGCGCAGGGGCCCCGCGAGCGGACGCCGGGGGCTCGGGGCGCAGCCCCGTCTGATTGAAGCTCACTCCACGACGAACGTGATGTCTTCCCTGGCCGTCAGACCCCCGTCGTGCGCCAGGCAGCGGAGCACGAACGTCCCCGGCTCGTCGAACGTGGCCCTGGCCACCCACTTGCCGCCGGGGGGCGCGGGGGGCGTCTCCCAACCGTAGCCCCACGGCGAGTTCGAGTTGGGCCGGGTGTCCTCCCATACCTTGGTCTGCAGCGGGTCGAAGGTCACGGCGTCCCCCGATCCCCGATACACGAACCACGACAGCCGCAGGCCCGTCGCCGTGACCGGCACGGTGTTGTTGCCCGCCCGCGACGGGTCCAGCGCCCGCAGCGGCCTCTGCTCCGGCACCCCGTCGTCGCTGGCGAACGCCGTCAGGGTGACGGGCTCGCCCACCCGCGCGGTCCGGGTGCGGTCACCCTCGACCTCCAGCACCGGCGGCGTATTGGGGATCACCACGTCGCGGGTGCGGAGTCCGCTGTTGCGCTGGACGACGAAGTCGTCGATGAAGTAGTCGGGCTTGAGCGTGGCGTAGGCCCGGTACGTCTTGCCGTTCGGGCTGTTGAGCGTCCAGACGATCTCCCGGTCGCCGAAGTCGGCCGGCACGGGGATGCGGAACATGAACCGGTTGCGCCGCGGGAGGAAGAACGTCGGCTGCCCCTGGTCGGGGCCGCCCGGCTCGATGTGGTTGTCCGGGCCGATCGGGATGTAGTGGGCCTCCCCCCAGTTCCGGTTCATCGTCCCGAACACCAGGTTGTAGGAGCCGTCGGGATTCCGTTCCCAGCCTTCGTACGCCGGCACCACTTCCTGTCCGCTCGCGCGGTAGCGCTGCTGCGCGGCGCCGTCCGGGTGCAGCGCGCCGACGGCCAGCACGGCGGCGGCGACGCCCAGGAGTCTGCGCCGTAGAACGGCGCAGACTCCTGGCAGGGTTGGTTGGGCGCCAATCGGAGCCGCAGGCGACGATTTCCGGGCCAGGGCGGCCCGTCTCACTGCTGCTGCCCCGCGGCCAGGTCCGAGACCTCGGCGTCGCCGCAGAGCGGGCAGCCGACGGCGGTCTCGCCGGGCATCAGGTTCAGCGCCTCGCGCCGCTGCGCCATCTCCTCCGCGAACTCCTCGTCGGTCAGATAGAACCCGCGCATGATGTTGATGAACATCTGGTCCACCGACCGGTTGCCGCCGCCCGACCAGTTCCGGGGATCGGCGACGTTCGGATTCGACGGCGAGTTGTTGAAGTAGCCCGTCAGGCGCAGGATGGTGCCCTTGGGCAGCAGGGGTGCGGCGTCGTCGGCATACGTGTAGACGCGGACCCAGCTGTGGTCGTACCCGGCGCAGTTGAGCGTCTCGATGGAGGTGCCGAGGATGGCGTCCAGGCACATGCGCACGCCGGGTGCATGCAGGTGGGGCTCGTAGATGCTGACCTTCGTGTGCTCGGGCAGCGTGAAGAACGCCTCCATCCGCTGATCGGGATCCATCGGCTCGATGTCCAGATCGACGGTGTTGCCGAACGAGATGCCCCGCACCTGCCGCGTCGGCTCGTAGCCGCGCGGATGGAACTTGAAGCCGACGTCCACACGGGCGCGGGTATCGGCGCCGTTCGCGTGCAGGTGGATGTTCTCGAAGAAGATCGTCGATCCGGCCTCGATCAGCTTGCCGGCCGCGGGGTCGAAGAAGTCGGCGTTGCGCCCGACCTCGTGCACCGGCCAGCGCGAGACCGGCGAGTCGTCGTCCTCACCGTCCGGGACGACGATGTCCATCACCAGGTGATGCACGATGAACAGCCCGCCGACCGTGGCGCGGCGTTCGCCGACGCTCGACTCGGTCACTTCCTTGAACTCGAGGGCCGAGACGTAGCGGTCCTCGCTCAATCCCGTCGGCGTCTCCCCGATGTGGCCCCACCAGTCGGGCGATTCCCCGGGCAGCTCCACGCTCGGCGACGACACGACCAGATCCGGCTGGCCGATCTCCCACTCCTCCACGTCGATGAACGCCACCGGCGGCGGCAGGTCGGCCGGGTCGCCCTCCCGGGCACCGTTGTCGACCCACTTCGCAATCAGGGCGATCTCCTCGTCGCTCAGCGACGGATCCTCCTTGAACGACTGGATGCCGACGTCCTTCTCGATGTACCAGGGCGGCATCACCCCCGGCTTGTCGCGGAGCGCCGTGCGGTTCCTGATGGCCCGGGCCCAGGGGCGCACCTCGTCGTAGTCGATCAGCGACATCGGCGCCAGCGAGTCGGGCCGGTGACACTTCTGGCAGCTCCGCTGGAGGATGGGAGCGATGTCCTTGCTGAAAGTGACCTCGTCGGCCGCGGGCTGTCCCGCCGCCGCCGCCGGCAGTGCGATGACCGCCGCGAACGCCGCCGCCAGGAACGGACGCCATGCCCGCCGGTGTTGCATCGTCGTCATTGTGCCGCCTCCCCTGGTTGCCGACCCGCCGTAAGCCCGATTCGTGCAGTCTAATCCCGCGGCGCGCGATTTTCCACCCGTATGCGTGGCGCGGGCGTCCGTGGCCACCGCATGCCCCGGCCGGCCCGTCAGGGGACCAGGCCGCTCAGCTCGCGGCGGGCCGTCGCGTGCTCCGGATCGATCGCGAGCGCCTGCCGGTAGGCGGCCGCCGCGCGGTCGAGCTCGCGCCGGGCGCGGTGCGCCCGCGCCTTGCCCAGCCAGGCCGCCGTCGCAGCGGGGTCGGCCTCCACCGCCAGCGACAGCGCGTCGACCGCGAGCCACAACTGCCCGGCCCCGGCGGCCAGGTCGCCGAGCCGCGTCAACGCGGCGGCATCCCGTGCGGCCAGCGCCAGCGACGCCTGCAGGCTGGCGAACCCCTGCCCCGGCCGTCCCGAGCGCAGCCGGGCCAGACCCAGGTGGAACTGCGCCAGCGGATTGGCCGGCGCCCGGCTCACCGCCTGCTCCAGCGCGTCGCGGGCCTGCTCGACATCGCCGAGCTCCAGCGCGGCCACGCCGATCCGGTACAGCGGCTGCGCGCTGCCGGGCCGGCGCGCGGCGAGCCGGCGGTAGTGCGCGATGGCCTGCTCCAGGTCGCCTGCCCGGGCCGCGGACCGCGCCGCCAGCTCCAGGTCCGCCTCGAACAGCCCCTCGTCGCGCAGCGACTGCAGCAGCGCGTCGAGATCGGCCTCGGTAATCGGCCCCCGGAACTGCCGCCGCAGGCGGCCCTGCGCATCGAAGACGTAGGTCGAGGGGAGCGCCGCAGCGTCCGCGCCCCCGAAGAACCGCTCCATCACCGGCGCGGCGGCCAGAAACTGCGGATACGGTACGCCGAGGTCCCGAATCATGCCGCGGACCGAGTCCAGATCGTCCACCTCGACGCTGACGCCGGCGAAGTCGACGCGGCCCCCGTAGCGCCCCGCCAGCGCCACGAGCTGCGGCAGCTCCACGTTGCACGGCGCGCACCAGGGTGCCCAGAAGTTGATCACCGCGGGCCGCTCGCCGGACGCCAGCGGCCGGGCGCCGCCCTCCAGCCGCGGCACGTCCACCGCGGTCGACGGCGGGCCGACCGGCCTGGGCCGCGTGCCGTCGGGCCAACGCGGCAGCGCGTCGACCGCCACCTCCCGACGGCCCTCCACCACGCGCAGCAGCCGGTCCGGCGGCAGGTCGGTCCACACCTCGCGGGCGCCCGACGGCCACGCGACGGTGAGCCGCTCGACACGCTCGGCGCCGCCGAGGCCGAAGTGCAGGTCGAGCGGCACCTGGGTCTGGAACCCTTCGGTAATGCGCACGTAGTCGCGGCGGGTGGCGCCGCCCGCCTCCAGCGTCACCACGGCGCCCAGCGCGGCGGCCGCCGAACGCGTGGCTGCCAGCCGGACGCGCGCGTAGCGGCGGGCCGCGGGCGGCGCCTGCTCGTCCGACGTGTTCTCGAACAGCCGCAGGCCCTGCAGGGTCAGCAATGCGAGATCGAGGTCCCCGTCGCCGTCGATGTCCACCGGCGCGGCGGCCCGGCCGTCGTGGTCGCCGTCGAGACCGAAGACGTAGGCGCTCCCGACCAGCGTCCCGCCCGCGTTGTAGAACAGCCGGTCGCGCTCGTAGCCGCTGAACGAGCCGCGGAAGGCGCGCCGCTCCCCCGCCGCCACCGGCGCGAACGGCGACGCCCGCTCGATCGCCTCGGCGTCGGCGACAACCTGTCGCCAGAAGAACGGTCAGTAGTCGGGCGCGCCAGGGTCGCGGTGGCTCGTGTTGCCGTTGGTGACGAACAGCTCCCGGTCGCCGTCGTTGTCGAGGTCGTAGAAGAGCGAAGCCCAGGCCCAGCCCGCGTCCCGCACGCCCAGCGCCGCGGCTCGATCGTCCCAGCCGCCCGGCCCCTGCACGAACAACTGGTTGCCGCCGGCGAGCCGTTCCAGACGGTCGTGCGTGGCGCCGTCGAGGGTCTGCGCCAGACGGACCACGCGCTGCCCGGCATGCGAGTACATGTTCGACAGGTGCAGGCTCCAGCGGCCGCTGTTGTCCCAGTCGGCCACCGCGACGCCCATCGTGTTGCTGGCGTCGCCGGCGGCCGGATGGTCCGCCAGCGCGCGGAACGTGCCGTCCCCCCGGTTATCCCAGAGGGCGTTGGCGCCGTAATCGTTCCCCTCGAACAGGTCGAGGTCGCCGTCACTATCGAAGTCGAAGAGGTGCGCGGCGTAGGTGTAGCGCGTGCCGGAGATGCCGCGCGCGTCCGATTCCTCCGTGAACCGCAGGTTGCCGCGGTTGATGAACAGCAGGGTGTCCGCGCCGTCCCGCGCGTCCACGCGGTTGAACCGCTGCGGATCCCGCGACCGGTCGGTCTCGTAGCCGGCGACCACGACGTCGATCAGCCCGTCGCCGTTCACGTCGCCGGCGGTCAGCGGCTGGGCATCCGCGCGCTGCGCGCCGGACGGATTGTCGAACCCGAGCGCGTTCGGGAGAAACTGCCAGCGGCCGTCGCGCCGCGTATGCAGGCCGATCGAGCCGCGCCCTGCGCTGTAGAGCACCCGGTTGCCGACCAGCTCCTCCAGACCGTCGCCGTCGAGGTCGACGAAGAGCGTCTGCGAAGGAACCAGGCGCGGGTCGTCGTAAGGCAGCGCCGCGCGCACGAAGCCGCCCCTGCCGTCGTTGAGGAACAGCACCCCCTGGTTCATCGACTCGGTCGCCGCCAGGTCCCAGAATCCGTCGCCGTTCCAGTCGATCACCGTCAGTCCGGAATCGACGAGGCTGGAGCGCGTGTCCACGATCGCCTGCCGCAACTCGCGGTTGGCTTCCGAGCGGTTGAAGTGGAATCCGGTGGCGTCGGTGATTTCCCGAAACGGCGGATGCGGGTTGCGCACCGCCGTCCCGTCGATTACGTCGAGCCGGTCGATGCGCCAGCGGCCGGGCGCCGCCTCGACCACGCGGGCGTGCGCCGTCGCGTCGAGGACCGACCGGGCGCCGGCCGGGTCCGGTCCCGCGATCTGCAGATGCGCCTTGACGAACGCCCGCTCGCGCGCAGGCTCGAGCAGGAACTCGAAGGCGTGCCAGGAGGCGCGCTCGACCGCGGTCCAGCCGGCGGTGTGGCGGCGCAGCACCGCCAGGAACGCGTCGCGGTCCAGCGGCTCCGACGCGGCCGGCCCGTAGCGGCGAACGGCGAGCCGACTGTCGGCGACGACGCGGCCGCCGCCCGGCGCCGGGAAACGGCCCCGGAACCCCTCGGACAACCCGCTGGCGGCGGTCGCCCAGTCGAACGCGCGCAGCCCGGCCAGCAGGGTGTCGTCGAGACTCCGCTGCACCGCTTCCAGCGCGGCCTCGGACCGCGTGACGTCGGTGACGAACTGTTCGGGAACCGGGACCAGAGCGGACGCCGGCTGCTCCGCCTGCGCGCCGGCAGGGGCGGCCGCAGAAGACAGCGCCAGCCATCCGGCGACGACGAGCAGGGCGCCCGCAGGGAAGGTTCGCACCGGTCTGCCGGCAGTATACAAGCCCCGGCGCCACCCTTAGCGGCCACACCCGGGGGGCGCTATGATACGGGCCATGCAGCACAGCCTGGCGACGTGCTCACCACTGCTGCGGGCGGCGGCAATCGCGCTCCTCCTGGCGGCTGACGCGTCCGGCCAGGAGTGGCGGCCGCTCACCACCGCGAACGGCGAATGGCCCAGCTACGGCGGCGACACCGCGCACACGCGCTACTCGCCGCTGGACCAGATCGACGGGTCCAACTTCAGCGAGCTCGAGACCGCCTGGCGCTTCAAGACCGACAATCTCGGCCCGGCCCCGGAGTTCAAGCTCGAGGGGACGCCGCTCATGGCCGGCGGGGTGCTCTACGCGACCGGCGGCACCCGGCGGGCGGTCGTGGCGCTCGACGCCGCCAGCGGCGAGCTGCTGTGGATGCACAGCGAGCACGAGGGCGAGCGGGCGGTGCGGGCCCCGCGCCTCCTGTCGGGGCGCGGCCTGGCGTACTGGACCGACGGCACGGAGGCCCGCATCCTGTACGTGACGCTCGGGTTCCGCCTGGTGGCGCTGGACGCCGCCAGCGGCACGCGGGACCCCGGCTTCGGCGACGGCGGGGCCATCGACCTCAAGGCGGCGGCCGTCGTCGGCGACGGCCGGCCGATCGACCTCGTCAGCGGGGAGATAGGCCTGCATGCCACGCCGACCGTGGCGCGGGACGTCGTCGTCGTGGGCGGCACGTTCGCCGACGCGCCGGCGCCGCGGACGCACAACAACACCAAGGGCCTGGTGCAAGCGTTCGACATCCGCACGGGCCGGCGGCTGTGGGTCTTCAACACCGTCCCCCGCCCCGGCGAGTTCGGCGCCGACACCTGGCTCAACGACTCGTGGGGGACCAACGGCAACAACGGCGTCTGGACGCAGATCTCGGCCGACGCGGAACTCGGCATCGTCTATCTGCCGGTCGAGACGCCGTCCGGCGACTACTACGGCGGGCACCGGCCGGGCGACAACCTCTTCGGCGAGAGCCTCGTGGCCGTCGACCTGCTGACCGGCGAGCGGCTGTGGCACTTCCAGCTGGTGCACCATCCGCTCTGGGGCTTCGACATGGCCAGCCCCCCGATCCTGACCGACATCACCGTCGACGGGCGGGCGATCAAGGCGGTCGCGCAGCCGGGCAAGCAGGCGTTCCTGTACGTCTTCGACCGGGTCACCGGCGAGCCGGTCTGGCCGATCGAGGAACGGCCGGTGCCGCAGGGCGACGTGCCGGGCGAGTGGTACTCCCCGACCCAGCCGTTCCCCACGAAGCCGCCGGCGTACGACCGGCAGGGTGCGTCCATCGACGACCTGATCGACTTCATGCCCGAGCTGCGCGCCGAGGCGGTCGAGCTGGTGTCCCGCTACAAGCTCGGCCCGCTGTTCACGCCGCCGGTCGTCAGCCGCGAGGACGGCCCGATCGCCACGCTCGGGCTGGGCGCCGGCAGCGGGGGCACCAACTGGCCCGGCGGCGGCTACGACCTCGAGACCCACATCCTGTACGTCCCGTCGCGGACCGGGTTCTACTCCTGGGAGCTGATCCCGCCGCCCGGGCCGGAGGTCTCGGACATGCGCTACGTGAAGGGCACCGCGAAGTACGGCGTCGGTCACGGCGGGCTGCGCGAGCTCAACGTGCGCGGGCTGCCGCTGGTGAAGCCGCCCTACGGGCGCCTCTCCGCGATCGACCTCGACCGGGGCGACATCCTGTGGCAGACGCCGCACGGCGCTACGCCCGACCGCGTCCGGTATCACCCGGCGCTGCGGGGACTGGAGATTCCGCGCACCGGCGAGCGGTGCATCCACCTGATCGGCCCGCTCATCACCCGGACGCTGGTCGTGATGGGCGAGTGCGGCTACCACCGGACCCCGCACGGACGCGGCGCCATGCTCCGGGCCTACGACAAGGCGACCGGCCGGGAGGTCGGCGCGGTCTTCATGCCGGCGCCGCAATCGGGGTCCCCGATGACCTACCTGGCGAACGGCCGGCAGTACATCGTGCTCGCCGTCAGCGGACGCACCCACTCGGGCGAGTACCTCGCGTTCCGGCTTCCGTCATAGGGCCACCCGGCGTTCCAGGGCGAGGAGCGCCCGCTTGACCGGCAGACCGCCGCCGTAGCCCGTAAGCGTGCCGTCGGCGCCGATCACGCGGTGGCACGGCACCACGATGGCGAGCGGGTTCCTGCCGTTGGCCGCGCCTACCGCACGTGACGCCGTCGGCTTGCCGACGCGGCGTGCCAGCTCGCCGTAGGAGATTGTCTCGCCGTACGAAATGCGGCGGAGCTCGTCCCAGACTCGGAGCTGGAACAGCGTGCCGTCCGGAGCGAGCGGCAGATCGAAGTCGCGGCGGGTCCCGTCGAAGTACTCCGCAAGCTGCCGCTTCGCCGCGTCCAGTGCCTCGGGCAGCGCGCGGCGTCTCTCGCACCACGCCGCATCGGGCGCACGAGCCGCCGCGTTAGGCAGGTCGACGCGTTCGAGATGTCGCTCGTCGCCGACTAGGCGCAAGATGCCGATGGGCGTCTCGCAGTCATGGTAGGACTTGGGCATCTCTCCCTTTCGGAAGTCGGGCTCTGCCGTCTTGCCAGAGCAGCATCGCCCCGTAGGCGCGCCACGGGCGCCACGCCTCGGCCATCGCCCGCAGCTTCCGCGCATCGATCGGCCCGCCGCGTGCCACGGCCTTGCGCAGACCCAGATCGCCGGCGGGAAACGCGTCCGGATCTCGTAGCGCGCGCATCGCGATGTACTCCGCGGTCCAGGAACCGATGCCCGGAATTGCAGTCAGTTGCGCTTTCGTCGCATCGAGGTCGGCGGATACGTCGAGGTCGAGTCCGCCGGCCGAGACGACCTCCGCCAGTCTGCGCAGCGCGGTCGCGCGGCCCGCGGGCACGCCGATGCTGCGCAGGTCGAAGCCGGCGACCGCGGCAGGGGACGGAAACGTCCGCATGAGGCCGGACCCGCGCAGATGGTCCGGCAGAGCTTCTCCGAGCGCTTCGACAAGGCGGCCGGCGAGCGTCGTCGCGCCCTTCACCGTTACCTGCTGTCCCAGCACCGCGCGCACGGCCAGCTCGAAGCCATCCCAGGCGCCGGGCACACGAATTCCGGACAGCGCCTTGATCCGGGAGCTCAGAAGCGGAACGCCGCCCAGGTGGCGGCCGAACGACAGAGGGTCGGCGTCCA
Organism: Vicinamibacterales bacterium; assembly: GCA_965222265.1. GTDB lineage: Bacteria > Acidobacteriota > Vicinamibacteria > Vicinamibacterales > UBA8438 > JAAXGX01. Next base: position 982,751 of record CBDCTP010000001.1, on the reverse strand, counting down.
GGTCGAGGAGCCGTCGCACTCGGGCCGCAACGTCCAGCAACACGCGTGCATCCGGGTGGCGGACCTCGGCGGTGAAGTATCCGTTACCGCCCGTTTCGACACTCACGGTGCCGGCGGCGGGGGCCGGTCGTGCCGGCGGAGGGCCGGCGCGGCCACCGGTCCCGTCCTCCAATCCCGCGAGGCGGAACGCACGCCGGTAGGTTCCCTGCGCCGCATCGACGACTTCCACCCCGGGCACGGCCCGCGGCGCCAGAAAATCCAGCAGCGCTCCGGCATCGTACGGGGCCCGGTAGTGGAGAAGCAGGCGCAGCCCTCCGCCCGGCTGCTCCGTGACCGCGGCCGCACGGCGGCGCCGTTGGCGCAGCTCGCGGGGCGTGCGTCCGTAGACATCCCGCAGCACGCGGTTGAAGCGACGGACGCTGCCGAACCCGGCCGCCTGCGCGACCACGTCGAACGGCAGGTCGGTGCCGTCGATCAGCCGCTTCGCGCGGTAGAGGCGGCACGTCGAGGCGATCTGCAGCGGTGCGGCGCCGACGTGGCGGTCGAACAGCCGGCGCAGATGCCGCGCGCCGACGCCGAGCCGCCGTGCCAGGTCGCCCATGCCGCCTGCGTCGAGCGCCCCGCCTTCTATCAGGCGCAGGGCGCGGCGTACCGTGGCGGGGGATCCGGACCACGCCGGACTCCCCGGCGCCGTCTCGGGACGGCATCGCAGGCAGGGGCGGAAGCCTGCCCGAGCCGCGGCCGCCGCGGAGCCGTAGAAGCGTACGTTCGCGGCCCCTGGCGGCTGGACCGGGCAGATCGGCCGGCAGTAGATGCCGGTGGTCACGACGCCGATGAAGAACCGGCCGTCGAACCTCGCATCGCGGGATCGGCGCGCCCGTTCGCAAGCCGCAGCATCCAGCATCACCGGCACTATAGCTTTGCAGCGGATGCCGCGTTGGTCGATTTCGGACCCGATGACGCATCCGTCCAGGGACCGTTCAGTGTGCATGTGGACAACTTCGATCTTGGATTCCACCGGGTCGGCACCTACAATGACCGGATGAAACAGATGATGCACGAGTCCATCCCCGGGATCGGAGTCGTGTGCGCGGGTCTGGCCCTGACCGTACTCATCGCCCTGCCCGCCGCATCGTCCGCGCAGCAGCCGGCGGCGCACGCGGAAGCGTCGCCGTCGACGGTCGCTGCCGCGCCAACCCCATCGGCGGCGGCCAGCCGCCGGTTGCTGGACGGCTACTGCCTGACCTGCCACAACCAGCGGCTCGAGACCGCCGGCCTGAGCCTGGAAGCCCTCGACGTCGCCCACGTCGACGCGGACGCCGCGGTGTGGGAGAAGGTGGTGCAGAAGCTGCGCACGGGCACGATGCCGCCCTCCAACCGGCCGCAACCGCCCGCGGGAGACCGCCAGGCCATGCTCGCGTGGCTGGAGACGTCGCTCGACGCCGCCGCGGACGCCCATCCGAATCCGGGCCGCACGGAGACCCTGCGGCGCCTCAACCGGACCGAGTACCGGAACGCCATCCGTGACCTGCTCGCGCTCGACATCGATGCCGCGGTGTTGCTCCCACCCGACGAGAGCGGCCACGGCTTCGACAACGTGACCGTGGGCGATCTGCCGCCGGCGCTGCTGGACCGCTACATCTCCGCGGCGCGCAGGATCAGCCGGCTCGCGGTCGGTGCGCCGCGCGTGTCGGCCGACAGCACCGTCATTCGCGTCCCGCCCGACACGACGCAGGAAGCGCACGTCCCCGGCCTGCCTATCGGCACCCGCGGCGGCGTGCTCGTGTCGCATACGTTCGCACAGGACGGCGAGTACGACATCCAGGTGCGGCTCGCGCGCAATCGCAGCGGCAACATCGGGGGCCTGCGCGACCCGCGGCCGCACGAGCTCGAGCTGCTGCTCGACCGGGTGCCGGTCGCGAGCTTCCCGGTGGCCAGGCCGCCCGGCGGCGACGACACGCTCCTCGACCGCAACCTGAGGGTGCGCGTGCCGGTCACCGCCGGTCCCCACGCGCTCGGCGTCACGTTCCCCAAGGACGGCGGATCGCTGATCGAGACCGAGCGCCAGCCGCTCCAGTCACACTTCAACGAGCAGCGCCACCCGCGGCAGACGCCCGCCGTCTACCAGGTGACCATCACCGGGCCCTATGCGCCGCAGGGCGCGGCCGACACGCCGAGCCGCCGCCGGCTCTTCGTCTGCCGACCGGACGACCCCCGCCGGGAAGAGGCGTGCGCGGAGGAGATTCTCTCGACCCTGATGCGCCGCGCCTACCGCCGGCCGGTCTCAGCGGCCGACAGCGAGGGGCCGCTGGCCTTCTATCGCGAGGCGCGGGTCGCCGGCAGCTTCGACGACGGCATCGAGCGCGCGCTCAGCGCGGTGCTCATCAACCCCGAGTTCCTGTTCCGCGTGGAGCTGGACCCCGAGCAGGCGGCCACCGGCGACGCCTACCGCATCAGCGATCTGGAGCTGGCCTCGCGCCTCTCGTTCTTCCTCTGGAGCAGCCTGCCCGACGACGAGCTGCTCGACGCGGCTGAGCGCGGCGTGCTCAGCCGGCCGGACGAGCTCGAGAGACAGACGCTGCGGATGCTGGCCGACCCGCGCTCGTACAATCTCGCGCGCAACTTCGCCGGGCAGTGGCTGCAGCTGCGCAACCTGGCCTCGCTCAGCCCGAACACGCGCCTCTTCCCGGACTTCGACGACAACCTCCGGCGGGCGTTCCGTGAGGAGACGGAGCGCTTCTTCGACAGCGTGGTGCGGGAGGGCGGCGGCGTGCTCGAACTGCTGAGCGCCGACTACACGTTTCTCAACGAACGGCTCGCGAAGCACTACGGCATCCCGCACGTCTACGGCACCCGCTTCCGGCGCGTGGAGCTCGACCCCGCCAATCGGCGCGGCGGCCTGCTGCGGCACGGCAGCATCCTGTCGGTCACGTCCTACGCGACGCGGACGTCGCCCGTGATTCGCGGGGTGTGGGTGCTCTCCAACATCTTCGGCGCCCCGCCGCCGCCGCCGCTGCCGAACGTGCCGGCGCTGGAGGAGAACGCCGTGGCCGCCAATCTCCCGATGCGGGAGCGTCTGGCCGCGCATCGCGGCAACCCCGCCTGCGCGAACTGCCACCGGACGATCGACCCCGTCGGGTTCGCGCTCGAGAATTTCGACGCCCTCGGCCGCTGGCGGGATCACGAGGGTGACACCGCCTCGATCGACGTGTCGGGCCGGCTCCCGCTCGTCGGCGCGTTCGACGGGGTGGATGGGCTCGAGGCCGGCCTGATGAGTCGGCCGGACCTGTTTGCCGGCACCATCACCGAGAAGCTGCTGACGTTCGCGCTCGGGCGCGGCGTCGAGTACTACGACGCGCCGGCCGTCCGCCGGATTCTGCGCGCCGCGGAGGCGGACGGCTACCGCCTGTCGTCGCTCATCGTGGGAATCGTCGAGAGTGTCCCGTTTCAGATGAGGAGATCGTCATGATCATCACGAAGAAGGCCCTCCCCCGGCGTACGTTCCTGAAGGGGGTCCAGGCCACCCTCGCGTTGCCCCTGCTCGACGCGATGATTCCCGCGGCGACGGCACTGGCGAAAACGCCGGCCAGACAGGTGTCCCGGCTCGGCTTCGTGTTCATCCCGATGGGCTGCGACCACGGTCGCTGGACGCCCGCCGACGCGGACCGGCTCGGCACGTTGCCGCCGATCCTGAGCCCTCTCGAGGCGGTCAAGGAGCAGCTCTCGGTGGTCACCAACCTCGAGTTGGAGCTCTCCTATCCGGGCACCCACGACACGTCGAATTCGGGGTTCCTCAGCGCGGCCTACGCCAAGCACACGGAGAGCTCCGACTACCACCTCGGCACGACCGTGGACCAGATCGCTGCCCGGAAGATCGGACAGGATACGCAGCTGCCGTCGCTGCAGCTGTCGATGGACCTGAGCCCGCTCGCCGGGGTGTGCAACAACGGCTACGCCTGCGTCTACCAGAACTGCCTGTCGTGGTCGTCGCCAACGACGCCGCTGCCGGCCGAAGCGCATCCGCGCATCGTCTTCGAGCGTCTCTTCGGCGAGGGCGGCACCGCCGCCGAGCGGCAGGCCGCCCTGAACAGCCGCGGCAGCCTGCTCGATGCGTTCAGCGCGGACATCGCGCGTCTGAAGCGCGTGGTAGGTGCGACCGACCGGGCCCGTGTCGACCAGTACCTGGACAGCATCCGTGAGGTCGAACGCCAGATTAGCCGGGCCGAGGCCGGCGCCGTCGAGAACCCGCTGCCCGATGTCGACCGTCCGGTGGGCGTCCCGGCGGCGTTCGCGGACCACGCGAAGCTCATGTTCGACCTGCAACTGCTCGCGTTCCAGGCGGACATCACGCGGGTCGTCAGCTTCCAGCTCACGCGCGAGCTCAGCAACCGGACCTATCCCGAGATCGGCGTCCCGGACCCGCACCACCCGACCAGCCACCACGGGAACGACCCGGAGAAACTGCTGAAGATATCCAAGATCAACACGTTCCACGTGTCGCTGTTCGCGGAGTTCCTCGAGAAGCTGAAGGCCACGCCCGACGGCGACGGGTCGCTGCTCGACAGCACCGTCTATCTGTACGGCAGCGGGATGGGCAACTCCAGTCTGCACGACCACGAGAACCTGCCGATCCTGGTCGCCGGCGGCGCCGCCTGCGGCCTGCAGGGCGGGCGGCACATTCGGTACGACGCAGGCACGCCGCTCGCCAACCTCCACCTGACGCTGCTCGACCGCATCGGGGTTCCGCTGGACTCGTTCGGCGACAGCACCGGTCGGATCGAGAATCTGGTCGACGCCGTGCCGGTGTAGCAGCCCGGAGCCGGCGAGACCGCGCTGCCCGGAACCTCGTGTGAAGCGGACGGGAGACGACACATGGATTGGCGACGAATCGCTGCACTCTCCATCCTGGCGCTCGCCGCGGCGAGCGCCGCAGCGGCCGCCGAGGACGCCGTGCTGGCCGACGCGGCCGAGCAGCAGCAGGATGCGCTCGTCCGGACGCTGCTCGCCGGGGGCGCGGAGGTGAACGCCGTGCAGGTCGACGGCACGACGGCCCTGCACTGGGCGGCCTACCACGACGACCTGGAGACGGCCCGCCTGCTGGTTGCGGCGGGTGCCGACGTCGAGGCCGTGAACCGCTACGGCGTGCCCGCGCTGTCGCTCGCTGCCGGCAACGGCAACGCCGCGTTCGTCGAGTTCCTGCTCGCAGCGGGCGCCGACCCGAACGCCTCGCTGCTGGGCGGCGAGACGGTGCTGATGACCGCGGCCCGGACGGGCAGCCTCGCGGCCGTGAAGGCGTTGCTCGCCAGCGGCGCCGACCCGGACGCCCGGGAGCGCCGCGCGCAGACGGCGCTGATGTGGGCGGCGGCCGAGGGCCACACGGGGATCGTGGACGCCCTCGTCGCGGCCGGGGCCGACATTCACGCGTCGCTCGAATCCGGCTTCAACCCGCTGCTCTTCGCCGTCCGCGCGGGCCGCATCGAGGTCGTGCAGAGGCTCCTCGCTGCCGGCGTCGACGTGAACGCGGCCATCGAGCGGACGGCGGAGAAACCGACCGAGCTGATCAACAACGCCAGCTACCGGCCCGTGGACGCCGGCATGAGCCCGCTGGCGCTGGCCGTCCGCAACGGCCACTTCGAGCTCGCCGTGGAGCTGATCGACGCCGGCGCCGATCCGAACGACCAGCGCACGGGCTTCGCGCCGCTGCACACGATGTCGTGGGTGCGCAAGCCGGACGCCAGCGACCGCGGCGATCCGCCGCCCATCGGCTCCGGCAAGCTGACGGGCCTGCAGTTCGTCCGCGAGCTCGTGGCGCGCGGCGCGGACGTGAACGCCCGGCTGCGGACCGCCGGCGTCCGTCCGCCCCACACCGCGTCGGAACTGGAGATGGAGGGGGCCACGGCCTTTCTCATGGCTGCGGACCGCGCGGACGTCCCGCTCATGGGCGTCCTCCTCGAGCTCGGCGCCGACCCGCTGCTGACGAACGCCGAAGGCTCCACGCCGCTGATGGCGGCGGCCGGACTCGGCACGCGGGCTCCGGAGGAGGAGGCCGGCTCGGAGCCGGAGGCCCGCGACGCCGTGCAGCTCCTGCTCGACCTGGGAGCCGACATCGACGCCGTCGACGAGACCGGCAGCACGGCCATGCACGGCGCGGCGTACGGCAGCTTCCCGACCGTGGTGCAGCTGCTGGCGGACAACGGCGCGGACATCCACGTCTGGACCAGGCCGGACGTGAACGGCCGCACGCCGCTGTTCATTGCCGAGGGCTACCGCGGCGGCCTGCCCCGCCCGTCGCGTCCGACGATGGAGGCCGTTGCGACCCTCATGGTGGGCGCCGGCATGCCGACGGACGGACCGCGGCCGGAGATCATCGACCAGTACTCGCGGCCGGCGCCGCCGCCGCCCCCGACACCGGAGAAGCGGGAGAAGTCCGGACAGTCGGGACCGGCAGAGCCGCAGGTGCGCTAGATCCAGACGCCCTTCTGACGACGGCGAATCCGACGTCGCTCAACGCTGGAGCCGTGCATACTCCTGGCATGCTTCAGCCAACGAGGGTGGAGATGGCTCAGCAAGCCGTTGCTCTACGTGGCACATCGCGTACAGACATCGGGCATGCCGGTCACAGTCGCGCTCGCGTGCCAGTTTGGGATACGTTGCAGCTTCATCCACCTCGTTCCCGTCGAGGTATGCGAACCACGTCTCGATGTTGCGACGCGGCACGGCCATGATGACCGGGTGTACCGCACCCGGTTTCTTGGACACAAGTTTGGGCTACGCGGCTTGGCGCAGCTCGTACTCCTCGCGGGCCTCGAGTGGCGTGCGATAGGCCAGCTTCTCGAGGCGCCAGCACCGGTTGTAGCGCTCGACGAACTTGGCGACGGCGGCGCGCACGTCGGCGAGATTTCGAAACACCCGGCCATAGACGGCTTGCTCCTTGAGCGTGCGATTCCAGCGCTCGACGACGCCGTTGGTCTCCGGCTCTTGGAGCAAGCCGAAGCTGGGGCGGATGCCCCAGTAGCGGACCTGGTTGAGGAAGTGGTCCGACAGATACTGGCTGCCGTGGTCCATTCGGAGCGCCAGCCCGCGGGCCGCGTCGGCCTCGACCGAGCCGCAGCGTCGCCGGAGCCCTTGCGCGACCGGCTCGAGGGCCGCGAAACGGTTCCCCACCTTGCACACGTGCCAGCCCACGCACTCGGCGTTCCAGTGGTCGACGGCCGCGAAGGTCCAGACCCAGCCGTCGTCGACGGTGAACACCCGCGCGCCGTCGGTACCCCACATGACGTCGGGCGCCGAGGTGACAATCGTGCCGTCGTGCCTCTTCGGCTCACCCTGCCGCCCGCGATGCGGCGAGAGCAGGCCCTGGGCGCGCATCACGCGCAACACCCGCGTCCGCGAGACCCGGACCCCGTCGAGGATCCGCAGCCGCGCGTGGACCTTGCGATGGCCCTCACCGTGGAACGGCGAGCGGGCCAGGTCGCTGCGAATGGCCGCCAGCAGCTGCGCATCCGACAGCGCGGGCGTCGGCCCGCGGCGGCGTGGGCCATCAGCCCGCGCTGGGCGCTGCAGGCGAGCCCGCCTGGCGTAGAGCGCTGAGCGTGACCGCTCCCACGTTCGGCACACCCGCTCGAGACCGTAGCGTCGCCCTGTCATCGCGGAGGTCGCTTGGCTCATCGTCGCGACCTCCGCGTCGCCAAAGGGAGGCGACGCTCCGCTGCGCGGGCACGCGACCGCAACAGCTCGTTCTCCATCGACAGCTCCCCGATGTGCCGCTTGGCCGCATCCAACTCCACGGCCAGCGGCTCACCGGCCTGCTCCTTCAGACTCAGCTCGAAACCGTCCAGCGCCCGGGCCTTCCACCTCTCCAGCCGATAGACCTCCACGCCGACTTCACGCGAGACCGCATCGAGCGACTCGCCACGCAGCAGCCGCAACACCACGTCCCGTTTCCGGCTCGCGCTCCACCGTTGCCCCGGCGCCAAGGCCCCCGACCCCATCGCCGCCGCGTCGGCGCCGACTCCGGTCGCCCTCCGGGCTCCCTCCGGCGGCGCCGACCCAGCTCCGTTCACCTGACTCGACCGAACCATACCCCCACCTCCTGGTGACATCGGATTCTCCCTTAATCCGTGTCCAAGAAAACTGGGGGCGCCCCACCATGATGACCGGGTCGTCGACTGTTCTGACCGCCACGTTCTTCTGCGTGCACTCCTCGTCCAACTGCGTTCGGCGGTCCTGCGTTGAGTGCACATCGGCATCCGTCACGACAACAAGGTACGCGCCCTGCCTCCCACGGATCGCCCGCAGCTCTTTGGGATAGCGCGTGCGAACCCATTGTTCGCCCGATCCGCCACCCTGTGGGATCGGAAGCGTATTGATGTCTCTCGAGCGGAAATTGCGGCGCTTCAGAAAACGACGCACGAACGAGTCGGTTTGCGAGTCCTCGCAGAGGAGGATGATGCGGACACCGCTCATTGTTCCCACCCTCGAGCGACCGTCTCTGATATGGATAGTCCGTCAATCGCAGTCTTCGGCTTCCCGCTGACCCTTGCCGGACCGTCCGCGTCCCTGAAGAACCATCGCCCCTTCGCTCCGGCCATGTAATCTATTGTAACTGGATGGTGAGACACGAGAACGGCCTGCTCCAGCGTACTCCCACACCTATTGATGACCTCCGCGAGCCAAGGCTGTATTTCTCGAAGGCCAAGGTAGTTGTCGGGTTCGTCGAGGAACAAGGAGATACGTCCATCCGGTGACAAAGCGATCAATGAGTACAGGGCCACCAACGCCCTTTGGCCATCCGACAACTGGCTGAACCCGTAACGGTGCAACTTCTCTCCTTCATCCGCGCCCCGAAACGCAACTTTCAGCGCGCGTGCATTTTCTCCCGATTCGGTCAGGCTGATGGAATCAAACCCCGGAAGCACCTCGCGGAGCAACGTGAACAGCTCGACTATGGAACCCATGTTCTCCTGCGCGGCGTGACGATACCAACCCACGAAGTTCCGCATGAGTGGTTCCAGGAACTCATCCTCGGTTCTGGTTTCCGGCTCAAAGAGAGGTGGGCACGGGCTTGCAACGACAAAGCTGGCGATCTCCTTCTTGAACCGCGTCAATTTCCGGTTGTCTTCGCGTTCGTTCAATACACCAACGCCGGACTGAGACCAATCGAAGGGGTACGCGGGCCCTTTGCGAAAGTCGTCGTGAAAAAGCTGTGCGGTACCCTGCTCGAAGCTAAAGAGCGGCTTGTCATCCTGCTTGAGTACTTCGTCGTGGATTCGCATCTTTCGACGGTCGCGATCGTGCTGTATTCGAAGGCCATAGTGGTAAGTATGTTCATCGAGCTTCAAGTCCAACTCGAAGCACTGAAGTTCATTCCGTGCTCTTCTCCAGGAAGGGAGATCACGCATGGGAAACGCGTTGTCAACCTTCGCTCCTCGCACGAGGAGTCGCTGTATTCCGCTTAGAACATTCAAGACCGAGGTCTTCCCGCTGCCGTTGGGACCCAGGAGGACACTCGCCTCGTTGAGCATCAATTCGAAGTTCAGCAGGCAGCGAAAGTTGTCGGCATAGAATCGCGTGATCATGGACCTCTTCTACCGATGCGGGAACGGCCTCTGGTTGCCAATAGCGATCGGGGGCGGTCCCGCCGGTGCGCGGACTCAAGCTCACCGCACGTGGACGAAGCGCTGGACGCGGCGGCCGTCGAGCGTCTCCCCCACGTAGAGGTTCCCCTGCGAGTCGATCGCCAGGCTGTGCGGCGACTCGAACTGGCCCGCCCACCGGCCGCGGCGGCCGAACGACGCCACCGCCTCCAACGTGTCGCGGTTCAGCGTGTGCATGCGGTGCGTACGCCCGTCGGCCACGACCAGCAGGCTCTGCTCGGCGTCGGTCGAGAACCCGATGTCCCACGGATAACCGCCCACCTGCCCGCCGCGCAGCGGCGCCTCGACCAGCGCCTCCCTGACGAACGTCCCGTCGCTGTCGAACACCTGGATCCGCTGGTTCCCACGGTCGCAGACGTACACCATCCCGTCGGCCGCGCCGGCGATGCAGTGCGGCGTGTCGAACTGTCGGGGCGGCGCGTCGCCCCGGCTGAAGCCGCCGGCCGCCGCGTCGTCGGGCTGGTTGCCGTACGCGCCCCAGTGCCGCTTGTAGTCGCCCGTCGCGGCGTCGAAGACGATGACCCGGCGGTTCGTGTAGCCGTCGCTGATGAACACCTCGTTCGCCCGGGCGTCGACCCAGATGTCGGTCGGCTGGCCCAGGAACATCGTGCTGTTGCTGCCCTCCGTTCCCGTCCCGAAGTCGCCGATCTGCAGGAGGCAGTCTCCGCCCGGCGTCAGCTTCGCGACCAGCGCGTTGTCGGTCGTCGCCCGCGAGGAGAGGTCGTACGGCAGGCCGCCCCCGAAGCCGACCCAGACGTTGTCCTCGTGGTCGACGTAGATGCCGTGCGTCTGCGTCCCCCAGTCGCAGTCGCCGCCCGGGTCGCCCCAGCTGTGGACCACGGCGCCGGCCTGATCGAACGCGATGACCGGGGGCGTGTCCTCGCCGCCGCGCTGGCTGTTGGGACGGTGGATGATCCACACGTTGTCGCTCGAATCGACGGCGACCCCCACCACGTTGCCCAGGAGCCAGTCGCCCGGCAGATCCTGCGGCCAGTGCGGATCGACCTGAAACGTGCCGTCGCCCGGCCGCGGCGGCGCCTGCGAAGCCGCCGCGCCGCCGTGGAGGGGAACGACGAATGCGAGCGCCAGGACGGCCGCGGCGCAACCGATGTTCGATACGGATCTCATGCCGTGCTCCTCACTCGCGCCGCCGCGACCTGACGCGCCAACCGGACTGCCGGCGCGCACCGTCGCCTACTGCGTGTCCTCGCTCTGGGCGTTGTAGCGCTGCGCCCGCTCCACCATGTCGTCGTTGCGGATCAGCTCCCGGCGGCGATCCGGATCGAGCGCGAGATCGCCGCTCGCCCCCAGCTGGCCGTCGCGGGCCAGCTCCCCGAGGGCGCGATCCACGGCCCCCGCGGCCACCAGGTTGATGCCGCCGAAGAACGCGACGCCCACGCCGTTGTCGCGCGCCGCCTGGACCGAGGGCACGGACGCGAGCATCGGCCGGCCCGCCATCTCCACCGCCCGGGCGCACTGGTCCAGCGGTATCTGGGGGATGAAGATCAGGTCGCCGCCCGCCTGGGCGTAGCGCGTCATCCGCTCCAGCGCCTCGTCGAGCGACCCGCCGCCGGCAATGACGTCGCAGCGGGTCATCAGCACCGTGTCGCCGCGGCGGGCGTCGGCGGCCGCGTGGATCTTGTCGACCATGGCGTCGGCGGCCAGGATCTTGCCCTCGCTGAGCCCCTGCAGGTGCTTGGCACCGTACAGATCCTCGATCATGATGCACGCGGCGCCGGCCCGCTCGTAGCGCTGAGTCGAACGATAGACGTTGAGCGGATTCCCGCCGCCGTCGTCCGCGTCGGCGATGATGGGCAGGTCGATCGCGTCGGCCGCACGGCTGCAGAACTCGATCAGGTCGTCCATGGTGATCATGCCGTAGTCGCCGAGCCCGAACTTGCTCAGCGACAGCGCGCTGCCGCCCGTCATCGCAATCTCGAAGCCGTGCATCTCGACGAGTCGGGCGCTGGCCACGTCGCCGCAGTTGACGCAGCGGCTCGGCTCGGACCGCGCGAGCAGCTCGCGGAACCGGCCGCCCGGGCTCGAGGCCGCCGGGGCCTGCGCCGCCGCGCCACCGGCCGCGCCCAGCGCGTGGGCGGCAACCCCTCCCGCCGCCGCCGCCGTGCCCTGGATGAAACGCCGCCGTGACGGCCCACCGGGCCGATTGGATCTCACCGGCATGCTCATCGTGTCCTCCTTGCGATAGGCAGAGCGTACCCCAACCGTGCCGAGTACTGTCCAACGATCTGTTCGACGATGATAGTCTCGTAGTGGATCAGGATCTTGACATGTTGAAGGTCAACATTGCGGACGCGAAGGCCCATCTCTCGAGCTACCTCGACCGCGTCGCGCAAGGTGAGACGTTCGAAGGCGGTGCGACCGACGAGGTGCATGAAACGGGCGGGCGAGTCGAGACCGACCCGGTCGTGCGGTTGCGGCGCCAGTGGGAGGCACGGCTCGAAGCGTTCTTCGCACAGAAGAAGCACCTGTCGTTCCGTGACGACGCGCCTCGCAGCCCGAACGAGGTTACGGCGCGCCTGCAGTCGCCCCGGACGGTGGACCGGACCGCGCTCGCGACGGCGGCCGAGCGGTTGCTGCTTTCGAACCCGCGCTAGGAGCTGGGCGGATGGATCGGAAGTTGACCGACCTTGCCCTGTATCGCGCCGGGTGGGGCGACAATTCGATCGGCCTGGACGACGACCTGACGACCGAGCCGGCGGATGCCCTCGACGCGCTGCCGCGGCTGATCCGCGTCAGGTGCACCCCCGAACTGGCCGATTTTCTTTCCTGGCCGGATCGTTCCGGTTGCGCTCTGCAGTGCCTCTATCAGATTGAGCCGGTCGGCTGCCTCGGACCGACACGGCTGATGGCCGCCGATGCCGTCAGGCGAGCGACCAGCGCCGACGTGTGCGAGATCGAGCTGGTCGACGGGCGCTGCTCCCTGCCCACCACCGCGATCCGTTCGACCGCGGCCTGGTTTCGCAGGCCATCCTCCACGGGATGACGATCGTGACCCCCGACGCGACGATCGCGAGGTATCCGGCGCCTGTACTCTGGCTGTGACGTGCGCGAGACTGCCGCCGAGGCCGGCCGCGTGCCGGCCCTGGCGGCAACCGCAAGCAGATCTCGCCCCCGACCAACTCCGCAAGGCGCGCACAGCGCGCCTCGGCGGGAGCGGCGCGGGGCGCAGGGTCCCCGCAAGCGGACGCCGGGGGTGCGGGGCGCAGCCCCGTCTGATTGAAGCTAGAACATCGCGATCGGGTTGGCCGGGCTGCCGGTGCCGTTCTTCACGTTGAGCGGCAGCGCCATGAACATGAACTCGTGGCGTCCCTCCTCGGCGCAGGCGTCGGCGAGCGGCTCGAGCAGCGCGTTGTCCAGCAGGGCCACGCCGTAGAAGGTGAGGACGCCATGCACCGGGTAGGCCAGCCCGTAGTCGTTGGGCCGCGCGTCCATCATGTCCCAGCCGAGCAGCGCGACGTCGCGATCGCGAATGAACTTCGCGCACGAGGCGTGCAGGCCGGGACGGGCGCCGCCGCCGACCGCGCCGCCGGTGCGCTGGAACGCCTCCCGCCCGCTGTGGACGAGCAGCGCATCGCCCGGCCCCACCTCGACACCCTGGGCCGCCGCGATCTCCTCGAGCTCCCAGCCGTGCACCGGCCGGTCCGCCGTCACGTGGGCCTCGCCGCGATGACGGGGCACGTCGAGCAGCACGCCGCGCGTGATGATGCCGTTGCTCCAGGCCGTGATGGCGCCGAACTTGGCGCCGCGCGTGTCCACCGCATCGTCCGGATCGCGGCCCTGCCACACGCCGTCCGAGTTCTCCCACACGTGGCAGAGGGCGTCGATGTGGGTGATCGTCTGGCCGTGATAGATGAACCCGTAGTAGTCGATGAACGAGCCGGCGCCGCCGCCGCGGTCGTTCTTGCGGACGAACTGCTGCGTCGGCTCGAAGAGCCGGCTCGTCGAGACACTGCGGCCGGTACGCACGAGCGCCGCCGCGGCCCGCCGCTTCTCGGCCGTGATCAGGTTGACCGCGCCGACCTCGTCATCGGTGCCCCAGCGGCCCCAGTTGCGGCGATCCTTGTACCAGCCGTCGACCTCGGCCTGCGTCGGCAGCGCCCGGGCGCCCTGCACCGCCGCCGCGGACGGCCTCGCCGCCGCCGCCGGCCGCGCGCTCGACAAGCGGCCGGCCGGGACCGACCACGCGCCGGCCCGCTGTCCCAGGGCCACGCCGCCAACCGCCACCGCACTCTTCAGGAAACGTCGTCGTGATGCAGACATCGTCAGTCCTTTCTCGTGGCCAGCCGCAATCCGCAACCGGCAATGACGACAGCCATCAGCGCCATGACCGTGAACTTGGCGCCGGTCAGCACGGGCAGTGCCGCGCTGATGGACGATTCCGCCGGATACAGCCGGGCCGCGCGGCCCAGCGCGAAGTCCTCCACCACCTCGGTCAGCAGGAACAGGACGGGGACGAACGGCAGCCATGTGGCCGGTCGCGCGGTGGTACCTCCACGCCTGAGCAGCCAGGCGATCGCGAGCGTCGCGGCGCCCCCGAGCAGCAGCGGCGTCAGGATGTCCAGGCGTTGAAACAGCAGGTAGTCGGCCCGCCCCTCCGGACCGATCGCGCCGAGGAACGCCAGCAGATCGTCGGGACCGTAGCCGAGCTGCTCCTCGGGCAGCAGTCCGCCGGGGGCCAGCGCACGCACGGCCGGAAACGGGCCGGTTCCGAACAGCAGGCCGGTTCCCGCGACGGCCACCCCGCCTGCCGCCAGCACTCGCCCGCCGCTCGCAACCTGGAGAATCCAGGGCATGTTACAGGCAGAGAGTAACCCAAACGGGATGGCTGCGGAAGCCTACGCTTCAGCCCGGACGGCTATGGCGACCTTGCCGCGCGCGTGCCCGGCTTCCAGTTGGCGCAGGGCGTCCGGGACCCTGCTCAGCGGGCAGGTCCGGCCGATGACCGGCACGACCTTGCCGGCTTCGATCAGCTCCCGCAGGCGCTCGAGATCCGCCGTGCCGACCGTCGAGAACAGCGAGCCGAACGTCTGGGGTACGAGCAGCGACAGCAGGGACGCCCGGAACTGGCGATCCGTGCCGCCGAGCCATGCTCCGCCCCCCTCTCCCCCGATGATGACGAGCGTGCCGGTCGGCGCGAGCGCGCGGCGGAGATGCGACAGCGGACGGTTGCCCGCCGTATCGAGGATGACGTCGTAGCGCCGCCGGCCGTCCGCGAGATCCTCGTGCGTGTAGTCGATGACGTGGTGGGCGCCGAGCGTGCGCACCAGATCCGTCTTCCCCGCACTGCACACGCCCGTGACCTCCGCGCCGAGCGCCCGGGCGATCTGCACCGCGAACGTTCCGACGCCCCCGCCGGCGCCGATCACCAGCACCGTCTGCCCCGCTTCGACCCCCGCCGTGTCGCGCAGGGCCTGCAGGGCGGTCGCAGCGGACGTGGGGACCACCGCCGCCTGCTCGAACGTGAGGTTGGCCGGCTTCGGCGCGAGCGCATCCTCCCGCCCGCGGGCGTACTCGGCGAAGGCGCCGCTGCAGGTGCCGAAGACCTCGTCGCCGGGACGCAGCCGGGTGACGCCCGCGCCGACCGCCGCGACCCGTCCGGCGACGTCCTGCCCCGCCACGCGGTCCTTCGGCCGCCACAGCCCGAAGCCCATGAGCCGCACGAGGTACGGCCGCCCGGTCATGAGATGCCAGACGCCGGGATCGAGGCCGGCCGCGTGGACCTGCACCAGCACCTCGCCCTCACCGACCTGCGGCCGTTCGATGTCCCGCAGCCGCAGCACGTCGGCCGAGCCGTATTCGTCCTGAACAATCGCCTTCATCGTAGTCGCCGACCGAGAATGCCGCGTCGGACCGCCGGCGTCAAGACTCGTCGGCGCAAGGGTGTGCGCACCGCAAGACCGCCCGGGGCTCGGCCTACACGGTCTGGACCCGGATGAGCTGCCCCAGGCCCGCGAAATCCAGCGGATTCCGCGTGTACAGCGGGAGTGCGTGCGCCAGGGCGGTGGCGCCGATGAGCAGATCGGCGAAGCGGCGGCGGCCGCTGCGACCGTGCCCCCTCAGCGCCGCATGGACGCGACCGTACGCCCGCGCGACCTCCGCGTCCAGCGGCAGCGGGTCCCACTTCGACGCGGCCCAGTGGAGGCGGTCCTGCCGACGGCCGCGTTCCTGCCCGTCGCCGGTCGCGTGAGGCCCCGCGGCAAGCTCTGCCAGCGTAACGGCCGAGATCGCGGTTTCGTCCGGCAGCAGCGCGTGATCGACGAAGACGAGGTCTCGCGTGCGGCGCACCCTGGCCAGCACCCGCGCCATCGGCGCCGCCAGCTCGGTGGCAGCCTGGCCCGGACCGCCCGCCAGGAAGAAGAGCGGGTCGGGGTCGGCGCTGCCGTGGCAGAAGACCGGGCGCCGGGTCTGGTACCATCGCAGCCCGATGCCATCCGCGCCGCGACCGGAGATGCTGCTCGACCTGGAGTCCTGCGCCGTGCGCTCGTTCCGCGCGACGGACGCCGCCGAGCTGGCCCGGCACGCCAACAACCGCAAGGTGTGGCTGCAACTGCGCGACCGGTTCCCGCATCCGTATTCGGTCGACGATGCGCGTGGCTTCATTGCGTTCGCGCGCGGGGGAGAGCCCGAGACCGCGTTCGCCATCACCGTCGACGATCGGTCGGTCGGGTCGATCGGGGTAGTGCTCCGCGACGACGTGGAGCGCTGCTCGGCAGAGATCGGCTACTGGCTCGGCGAGCCGTACTGGGGTCGGGGCATCGCAACGCGCGCGCTCGTCGGATTCACGCGCTTTGCCTTTGCGGCGTACGAGGTGGAACGGTTGTACGCCCTGCCCCTGGCCGCGAACGGGGCCTCCTGCCGCGTTCTCGAGAAGGCGGGCTACCAGCTCGAGGGCCGCCTGCGCCGGAGCGCCATCAAGGACGGCACCGTGCAGGACCAGCAGCTGTACGCCATCCTGCGCGCCGACTGACTACCAGGCGCCGCTGCGCGCTTCCGCCTCCGCCACCATCCGCTCGACGTCCTCCGCGAGCAGCAGGTGATCACGGTGGAGGTTGCGCGCGGAACGCTCGACGGCCGCGACGTAGGCGGCGGCGGTAGCGTAGCGCTCCGCGATCGACGGGCGCGGGTCGCCGTGGGCCAGCCGTTCGGCCCTCGTCCGCGGCAGGGCGAGACGCTGCCCCGCGGCATCGCACAGATCGTTGCCGGCGTACTCGGCGGCCCGCACCGCCCAGCCGGTGTGCGTGGCGAGCGGCGCCTGGACGCCGGGCACACGGATGCCGGCCACGTCGTGCCCGTCCGCATCGGTCCGAGGTACCAGCGCCGGGTAGGGCAACGTGATCTCGGGCGGCAGCACCGTCAGGACGCCCTCGCCGGCGTGCGGGCCGAAGTCGAGCAGGTCGCCGGTGCTCATGAGCCCGTCGAAGTGCACGCCCGGAATCTTCGGGAACCCCAGCTCCTCACGCGGCAGGGCCGCCACCAGCGTCCCGTCTCGGCGGCGCGGCACGCGGCTCGCGGGCGGTTCCTTCCCGGCCGAGACCCACCCGTCGAGGGCGACCAGCAGGGCGCGCAGCACCGGCTCGGCCGCCGACGTGTTGCGCGGCTGCTGGCAGATGCCCCGCCCCTGCTGGCGGCTGCCGCCGCTGTGCGGGAAGCTGGAGAACAGGTAGAGGCGCACGTCCCGCGGGTCGGGAATGTCGTTGCCCAGCGTGTCGGTGTGCAGCAGCGACGAGGCCTTGACCCAGTACTCGTTCGACGAGTTCGCCTCCAGAATCCGGGGGCACGTCCCGCTGTCCAGGCAGCGGCGCAGGCGCCCGTCGGTACGGTCCGTCACCGGATCGTGCAGCACGTTGTACGCGAACGGGAACTGCCGCTCCGGAAACCAGCGCGCGATGTGCTGCCGCTGGGTGCGGTGCGGCTGGGCGAAGCGGTAGTTGAAGAAGCCGCCGCTCGCGCCGCCGATCCAGTTCAGCACGCCGTCG
The DNA here is from genome assembly GCA_965222265.1 of Vicinamibacterales bacterium. Taxonomy (GTDB): domain Bacteria; phylum Acidobacteriota; class Vicinamibacteria; order Vicinamibacterales; family UBA8438; genus JAAXGX01. Next base: position 965,098 of record CBDCTP010000001.1, on the reverse strand, counting down.
AAGACCCGCAGGCCCGCCTCGTCCCGGTTGAAGCCGAGGTGGACGAAGTCGCGCATGAACCGCGCCGGCTGCGAGATGGCGAACGAGTAGGCGTAGTGAATCTGGCCGGCCAGCGGATTGGCCGTCCCGTCCGCGTCGACCGCGGCGCGGCGCAGAAACGCGGCCACGTCGCGGACCGCCGCGAACCCGAGTCCCGCCACCAGCGGCTCGGCGGCCGAATAGACCAGATGGTAGAGCCTGCCCTTCCGGAACGCGGTGCCGGCGGGCAGCAGGCGAATGGTGCGCGCGTCGCCGTACTCCCAGGCCTCGGAATCGATCGGCTCGGGCTCGTCGCCGTAGCGCGTACGAACAGTCAGCCTGGCCTTGGTCGTGTCGAGCGTGGCCGCAGGGTACGAGAGGCGGCCGACCGCCGTCGTGGCGTTGTCGATGACCAGTTCCTCGAGCGCCGGACCGACGATGGGCGAGCCGTCCGGGTTGACCGCCACCGGCAGCGTGATGTTCAGCCGCCCGTCGGCGGAGGACGCCGTCGCATCCCAGCCGGCCGACACGAACGTGTAGCCCTGGCGCATGAGGAAGCCGTTGCCGGCATCGGCCGCCGAGGTCGGATCGTTCGCGACGGCCGCCGCCTCGTTGAGCCGGTTCAGCGAGAGCAGCCGGCCACGGTTGTTCACCTCGAAGAACAGCCGGCCGTTGGCCCGAGGCCGGTCCACCGGCCTGAGGATGATCAGGTCGGCCGAGTACTCGACCATGCCGCGCTCGTTGCGCGGCGCGCGATCGATGTCGGCAATGACCGCATTCTCCGGCGCCGCCGGATCGACCTCGCCAAGGACGCGGCCGATGAGCTTCTCGTACGGCCCGACGTCGCCGAACGAGCGCCCCTCGAAGGTGGGCGATTCGACGCGTTCGATCTCGATACGCCTTACGTGCGCATCCGATGGAGCCGGGGCGACCAGCAGGGCGGCGAGGACGATCAGCAGAACAGGCATGGGCATCAGTGGTGGAGCCGCACGCGGCGCGCCAGCGCGCCTCGCGCGCTCCCGAATCCGGGAATCAGAAGTTGATCTGGAAAGTCCGCCGTTCCGCCCATTTCGAGCACCTTGGCGATGCGCAAGGAGTACGAGCGATGACCGGCGCGCCCGCGTGGGACACGCCGGTCATCCTCCCCCCTGGACGTCAGAAATTGTACTGGAAAGTGAACTTTGCCAGGCGGCCCGGCTGCAGGCCGATCGGCAACAGGTAGTCCTGCCCGATCCCGAACCGCTCGCGCGACACCGCGTTCGCGTTGAGCAGGTTGTGGATGTCGAGGCTCGCCCGCAGGTTGCCCCCGACGCCGCCGAACGTGAGCACCTTGCCGATCCGGAAGTCCAACTGGTTCAGCCGATCGCCGTACTCCGACCCCGGTGGGAGCAGATTGAGGCGCAGCGTGGTGTCCGAAGGCGCGCGCCCGAGCGCCGCCGCCGCGGTGGCGACCGGGACCTGATAGAGCGCAAGGCGCCGGCTGCCCGGCCGCGTGAAGAACGTTCCGGCGATCTCGATGTCGTACGGCAGGGTATACGAACCGTACAGCGACCCCTGATTGAGCCAGCCGGTCGACCTCGCGCAGTGCTCCATCGGGCTCAGCGTGGGACCACCGGCGCGCGTGGACGGCACCTCGGCCACCTGCGCCTCGGGCAGTGCGGCCCATACCGCGCAGTCGTCCTCCGTCTCCTCGCCCGTGGCGTAGCCCGCCTGCAGCAGCAGCCGGTCGAGCCTGACGCTGAAGTTGAGATCGACACCCTGCCAAGTCCGGCCTCGTCCGCCGAAATGGTCGGCACTCGTCGTGAGGCTGTCCGGTACGGCGGCCGCCGCCGGGTCGAGATCGACCAGTGTCAGCATCGACCCCCGGACGTCGTCCGGCAACTGCGGGTTGTCGGGCACTGTCACCGTGTAGGAGTCCCAGTCGCCCGTTCCGACCGCCCGGTTGTCCACGACGCTGAAGTTACTGTACGCGCGCCGGAAGTAGCCGAAGTCAACCGAGATGCCGTCGCCGAGCTGCTGCTCGATGTTGGCGGAGAACTCCCAGTTGGCCGCCTTCGTACCCCATCCGAACGCCCAGTCCTCGTCGAAGAAGTTGACGATGGCGGGCGAGGCGAACCCCAGCTCGGTGGTGTTGGAACTGAGGATCTCACCGTTCGGCGCCGGATTGAGCGGGTCGCCCTGCACGAGGCCGTCGCCGGGCATGCAACTGCTACCCGTCGGGTCGGCGGCCGTCGGGATGCAGGACGGGAAGGCACCTGGGGGCGCCCCCACGAACACCGCGTTGTCCACGCCGTCGAACCACAACCGGCTCATCTGGATGTTGTTCGCCACCGGATTGACCAGACCGGCCAACGCGATGGCGTTCCGATCGCCGTAGCGCGACGCGGACGCCTTGAGCGCTGTCCGCCCGTCGCCCCGCAGGTCGTACACCAGCCCGAGCCGCGGCTGCAGATCCTTCCAGCTCGACACGGTCATTCCGGGGAACGAGCGCGACACCGGCGAGAACCGCATCGGCTCGGTAACCTGGTCGGGATAGAACCCCTTGAACCAGTCGAACCGGATGCCCGCGTTCACCGTCAGCCGGTCGACCGTCCACTGTTCCTGAGCGTAGAGGCCGAGATTGGTCAACTGATTGGTCTCGTTCGGCCGGGCGGAGAAGCGGGCCTGGATCGGGTTGCCGAACACCGTGATGTAGCTGGTCCAGGGCAGATCGGCGAGGCCGTACTCCTCGATGACATGGCCGCTCTGCGTGTTGTAGGCCTCGTTCTGCCACTTCTGGTTCGAGTGGAAGCCGAACTTCAGGTTGTGCGAACCGGTGACGTACGACATCGACCCGCGAAACGCGGTGTTGGTCGACGAGAAGTGGACATCCGAGCCGTGGAAGAAGAATGCCATGTTGCGGGACATCGTCAGGTCGGTGACCTCGAACAGGCCGGGCAGGTCGATCCGGGCATTCAAGTCCTCCCGGCCCGTGCCGTGAGCGAGCTGCGTGGTCCGATCCAGCGGCCGCAGCGGGATGCTGTTGACCATCCGCGAGGCGCCGAACTCGAACAGCACCGAGTTGGTGTGCGGTCGGACCCAGGACACCTGATAGATGTTGGGCCGGATCGGCAACTCGGAGCCCCCTTCCGGCGCAATGAAGATCGGATCGAGCTGCGAGCCGGTCAGCGACGGGATCTGCAGGACGTGGTTGTTGCTGTAGAACGCCTGCACCTTGTCCTTCGACGTCGCCTGCCACGTGAGCCGCAACGTCGACTCGTAGAGCGACTGCCCGTCGACGGTCGGCTTGTCGAGGTCCGGCTCGTACGTGAAGCCGCTGGTGTCCCTGTTGTCGTACAGGTTCGGCGGCAGGATGCCGGCCCGCTTGTACGAGTAGGCAACGAAGAACCAGAGACGGTCGCGGGCGATCGGGCCGCCGAGCGACGGCGCAAAGCCCCACAGCTCGTCCTGCCGCAGTCCACCGTCCTTGCCTCCCACGAGCCCTCGATCGATCAGGTCCTGGTCGACGTTGTTGGCCAGCAGGCCCGGATGCGAGAAGTCAGCGTAGAACCCGCCGCTGAACGTGTTGCTGCCCTCCTTCGGGATCAGGTTCAGCCGGACGCCCCCGGTCTCGACTTCGGCCGCGTTGGCCGAATAGTCGTAGACGTACTCGGCGATGGCCGCGTCGTGCGGCATGCCTCCCGGCGCGCCGTCGAACGCCACGCGGTTGATGTCCATCCCGTCGAGCTGCACCTCGGCGTCCTCCTCGTTCGACCCGTGGATGGACATGCGGTTGCTGCTGTTGCCCGACATGCCGCTCGTGTCCGAGGAGATGGACGTCTGTGGCCCGCCCGCGGTATTCATCGCCGGGATGAGGAGCGCCATCGCGTCGTACGTCCGCGACGTGGGCAGGGCCTGGAACACCTCGTCGCTGATGCGCTCGCTCTGCTCGATGCTCTGCACGTCGATGAGGGGACTCGCTTCCGTAACCGTCACGGTCTCCTCGAGCGCGCCGACCGCCATCTGCGCATCCACGTTCGCCGTGAAGCCGGTGCTCAGCTCCACCCCTTCGCGCACCAGCGTGCTGAAGCCGGGCAGCGTGAAGGTCACGGAGTAGGTGCCGATCTCGAGCGCGACGATCCGGAACTGCCCGCTGCCGTCGGTCACCGCGGTGCGCACCTGCTCGATCAATGCCGGGCTCCGGGCTTCCACGACCACGCCGGGCAGGACGCCGCCCGTGGTATCCGTCACCGTGCCGCCGATGGCCTGCGCCCAGGCCAGACCGGGAAGAACGACGAAAACGGCGAGTGCGATTCCAACTGCCAGCATCAGCCGCGCCAGGCGACACCATTGCATGGAGGCGGCCCGAGAATCGTTCATGAAGCAGCTCCCTTGTCTCAACAAACTCCCCGCCGAACGCGTGGATTCCAGAGTATCTCACACCCCCCGCGTGCCGGCCGAGCCGGCGCACGAGACGGCGGATGGGTCGGAAGGACGAGAGGAGACGAGGACGGGCAGGCGCGACGGCGTACAAGGCGTACAAGCGGATGGCCGGCGCGGGCGCGCCGGCCATCCCGAAATCCGTCGCAAGCGGCTGCCGCGGCCGGTCGGGCCGGCCTGGCCGCCGGCGTCAGCGGTTCACGTTGATCGTGACGTCCTCGTAGTCGATCAGGCCGCCGTCGTGGGCCAGCGCGCGCAGCACGTAGGTGCCGGGCTCGCTGAAGGTGGCCTGCACCGTCCAGCGGTTGTCGTCCGGCACGCGCGGCGTCTCCCAGCCGGTGGACCACGGCGAGTTGCCGCCGTCGCGGTGGTCCTGCCAGACCTTCGTCTGGGGCGGTTCGAACATGACCTCGCCCGGCCCCCGGTAGCGGAACCACGACAGGCGCAGCCCGGTCGCCGAGTTGGGAACGAAGTGGCTCGTGCCGATCAGTGCCACCGGAATCGAGCGCGGGGCCGGCTTGCCGTCGTCGGCGGCGACCGCGCTCAGGGTGACCGGCTCGCCGGCGCTCACGGTCATCGTCGGGGGCGTCTCGAGCGTCAGCTCCGGCGCCATGTTGCCGATCATGTCCGGGTGGAACCCGGTCTGCCCGCCGGCGCCGAAGTTGGCCATCATGACCGTCTCGTCGACCATGTACTCCGGCCGCAGCGTGGCGTACGCCCTCTCGTTCACGCCGTTGCTCGTCAGCGACCAGGCGATCTCGTCGTCGCCGAAGTCGGCCGGCACCGTGACCTTGAAGACGAACTGGCTGCGCCGCGGGAAGAAGTGCGTCGGTTGGCCGAGGTCGGGACCGCCCGGATCCATGTGGTTGTCCGGGCCGACCGGCACGTTGATCTCCTCCTCCCAGTTGCGGTTGTAGTAGCCGAACCAGAGGTCGATGGAACCGTCGTCGTGCCGCCAGAAGCCCTCGTAGACCGGGGCTATGTTCTGGCCTCGGGCCGGGGCCTGCGCACCGGTCGTGGGCGGCGCCGCCAGCATGACGGCGACGCCGAGCGCGAGCGCCGCGACGGAGACCCTGAGCAGCCGTGAGCAAGGCGTCGTCTGCATCGTCAGCTCACCCTTCCTCGACTACTGGTTCTGTCCCAGCCAGGCCAGGCCGGGCTCCGGGTTCTCGAAGCCGCACAGCGGGCACCCGATGGCCGCCTCGCCCTCGGCCAGCTCGAGCCGCTCGCGGCGCGTGGCCATCTCCTCCGCGAACTGCTCGTCGGTCAGCACGATGGGGCTGGCGATGAGGATCGCCATGTTGTCGATCGAGCGGTGGCCGAGGCCGCCCCAGTTGCGCGGGTCGACGACGTTCTTGTTGGTCGGCGTATTGTCGAAGTGCGCCGTGATGTGGAGCAGCGTGCCCTTCGGCAGCAGCGGCGCCGCGTCGTCCTGGTAGCGGTACACCTTCACCCAGTTGTGGTCGTACCCAGCGCAGTTGAGCACCTCGGTGCGGCCGCCCCAGATGGCCTCCATGCACATCCTGACCCCGGACGCGTGCATGTGCGGCTCGAAGGTGGTGAGCTTGATGTGCTCGTTCAGCGTCGTGTACATGTGCACCTGCTGCCCGGCCGTCATGCCGCGCAGGTCGATCTCGCCGTTGCCGAACGTGAGGTCGCCGAGCCGCCGCTGCGGCTCGTAGCCCCGCGGATGGAACTTGTAGCCGACGCGCAGGTGCGCGCTCGTGTCCTCGCCGTTCGCGTGCATGTGAACGGAGGGAAACACGAGCTGCGAGCCCGCCTTCAGCAGGCGGCCGGCCAGCGCGTCGAAGACCTCGCCGTTACGTCCGACCTCGTGGGGGCCGCCGATGGTCTGCGACGGCCGCCCGTCGCCGTCCAGCATCGCGTGCACGGCATGGTGGAAGATGAACTTCCCGCCGATGCCGCCCTGGACGTCACTGACCTCCCGGAACTGCACGGCCGAGACGTAGCGATCCTCCTCCAGGCCGGTCGCCGTCGGCGCAAGGGCACCCCACCAGTCGGGCGCCTCGGCCGCCATCGTGATCGACGGCGAGTCGACGATCAGATCGGGCTCGCCGATGTCCCATTCGTCTGCGCCGGCGAAGACGCGCGGCGGCGGCATGTCGGCCGGGTTCCCACGGGGAGCGCCGCCGTCCACCCACGCGGCGATCGTCTCGATCTCCGCATCGCCGAGCGAGATGTCGTCCTTGAAGGCCTGGATGCCGAGATCCTTCTCGATGAACCAGGGCGGCATCACGCCCATCCGGTTCCTGAGCCCGGTCCGCTGCTTGATGCTGCGCGCCCAGGGCCGCACCTCCTCGTAGGTGATGAGCGACATCGGCGCGACCGAGCTCGGACGGTGGCAGCTCTGGCAGCTCCGCTGCAGGATCGGCGCGATGTCCTTGCTGAAGGTCACCTCGCCGGCGGACTGCCCCGCCGCCGTTGTCGGCACCGCGAGCACCGCCGCCAGCACCAGCGCCGACGCGACCGCGCCGGCCGTTCTCGAAACCCTGTTGCAGTCTGTTGTCATCGGGACGACCCCTCTCCGGATCCAGAATGCCGCGGCGCGTCAGACGCCGGCGGACGCAAGACGACCTGTCATTGTATACGAGCGTGCTGACCGCTCGGTTCCCTCCCCTGCTTGCCGCCGGCGTCACCCGGGAACCGCCGCCCCAGTCGTTTCCAATCCTGAAATGAGCCTGAAGCGGCGGCACGTGAGCCGAGGTGACGGCGACCGAATCGGCGGACCGAAACAGGGATCCTGATGCGGGCTGCGACGAGCCGTCGCCCGCTGACAGCCATTATCGGTCCAACTGGGCTGCGACGAGGTCCCGCGGGTTGGCTTTCCAGCGCACCAATCCCGCATGGATGGAGCTGGGCGCCCAGGGCGGGGCACCCACCGTCCCCGCCGGCGTCGACGCCAACGCCGAGGTTGCGCACCCGGGGCTCGGCCGCGTCGGTGAGGCGTCGTGGACGGTCGGGACACGCGTGTCCAGGCCGGGCCGCAAGGCCCATAACTGCTATCTGAGCGGCGGGACGGGTGGTGTGTCACCCGCAGGGCCGTAGCGCAGCGGAGGACGCGCGTAGCGCGTTGACGCGCCGGCCGGCCCGCGGCTACGCGGTCTTCACCTGCTCGATGCGACACCCCTGGTGCAAAGAGTCCACGTGCGTTTTCGACGCCGGTGGCAGGTTCCAGACGGACGCCCCGGAGTTGATGCAGCCGTCGCACATCGTCGGCCACCGGCGCCGCGTTGCGGGTGGGCCGACCCACCCAAGCAGCGCGCCTGCCCGCCGGTGCGGCGACCGGCGAGCCAGGTTCAGCGACATCGAGCTGCCGGGTCAACGCTGCGCGTTGGCGTGAGGTTTCAGGCGGCGGGGTCTATGGAGGCAAACAGACGGTCGCGGGCCTGGTTGAGGGCGCGTGCCGCGTCGTTGTCGCTGATGCCGTTGGCGATGGCGTCGAGTTCGTCGAAGGAGGTCCCCGGCTTGAGGCAGGCGGCGGCATTGGGCAACGACTTGAGCTTCTCGTAGGGGGTCATGACGTTGGCGTGGGGGTAGCGTTTGCGGACGCGGCCCTTGGCGTCGACCTCTTCGACGGGGAAGAGACAGGGGCGGTGGAAGTTCAGGTACGGGGAGAGGACGTGCTGAGTGAAGGCGTCGACGCGTTCCGCGTAGCGGCTGGGGATGTGGCCGTATCCGAGGTGCTTGCGGATGACCGAGCCGTTCTTGCTCTCGACGAGGGCGTTGTCGTTACTGCGTCGAGGGCGGGACTTGGTGAACTCGTCGATGTGGAGGGCTTGCAGCAAGGCGGCGACCTTGCGGTTGATGAACTCCGAACCGTTGTCGGCGTGGAATCCGCGGACGTTGAAGGGGAACGCCTGGAGCAGGGCTTCGAGGACGGGAGCGAGGCAGGGCGTCTCGATGCGCTCGACCGAGCCGACGAACTGGAACTGGGTGACCTCGTCGACGAGGTTGAGGTGGTAGAGGCCCTTGAGGCCGTCGAGGTCTCCCTGGTGGACGGCATCGACCCGCAGGTAGCCGGGTTGTCCGAAGGGCTGGGGCCGGCGCCGATCGCCGATGGCGATGTGCACGGAGCGGGTCGGCGCGGGCATCGTCCCGCGGCGACGTTGATAGGTGGTCGAGCGGCGCAGGTTATAGAGGTGTCCGTTGGAGATGGCGGCGAGACGCTCGAAGCGGCGGTCGCCGAACAGGTGCAAGGCCCGGGCGCAGAGCTGGCGGGTGGTTGGGCCGGAGAGGGTGCCGTGGAGGGCATCGACTTCGGCGAGCAGCCCGATGTCGGCCTTGGTGTAGCGGCGAGGGAAGGGCCGCCGGGGGCCGCGGCGGTCGGTGATGGCGCCTGTGGTCCGGTGCTGGTGCAGCAGGCGGGTGACCTGCGCTCGTGAGAGGCCGGTCACCTGGACCAGGAAGCGGCGTATCAGGCTCTTGTCGGCCTTCCCCCGGCGCGGGTAGTCGAACCGCTCCAGGGTCTCGGCCACGAACGTGTAGGCCTCGGCCCGGGTCAGCGGCCGCAGGTCGAGCGGTCGGCTGCCGGCGAGGAACTCCCGAACCTGGTCCAGGGTCTGCAGGCGCTGGGTGTCGAGCTTCACGATCATCCTCCGATGATCCGGGACCCAGCCCCGTCAGGCTCATCTCACGTTGGAATCAATCCCCCCTTCAGGCTCACTTCTCATTGGACAAGACTCACCGTTGACAAACAGGGCCACGCCCGCCAAGAATGAGCTTATCAGGACCAGAGCATCTTCACGGAGCGGAATCCCGCGGCAAGGAGGCGTGACATGAAGCGTCTGAATGCGAGTCTGTTGCAGTTGGTGGCGATCGCGGCGGTCGTGGCGGCGTTCGGGGTCGCATCCGTCGCTGCGCAGGAGACGCCGCGCACGCCGTGGGGCGATCCCGACCTGCAGGGAGTCTGGACGAACCGGACCACGACGCCGCTCGAGCGGCCCGACGACTACGAGGGGCAGGAGGTGCTCTCCGCGGAGGAGCGGACCGAGCTCGACGCGCAGGCCGAGGCGAACCGCGACCGCCCGCCGCCGCCCGGACGGACCGGGGCCTACAACAGCTTCTGGCTCGACCGCGGCCTGCGGACCGACCGGACGTCGCTCATCGTCGATCCGCCCGACGGGAAGTACCCGGCGAAGACGGATCGCGTGCGGCAGAGCGATGCGGCGTTCGCGGCCATGCGCGACGGCACGGAGTTCGACACCTGGGAGGACCTGAACCTTTACGACCGGTGCATCACGCGCGGTATGCCCGGCGCCATGGTCCCCGGCTTCTACAACCACAACTATCAGATCCTGCAGACGCCCGACCACGTCGTGATCCTCGTGGAGATGATCCACGACGCGCGGATCATCCCGCTGGACGGACGCGCGCATCTGCCCTCGCAACTCAGCCAGTGGATGGGCGACTCGCGCGCCCACTGGGAGGGCGAGACGCTGGTCGTCGAGACGACCAACCTGACCCCGAAGGGCGATGAGCGCGTGCGGAACCTGGTGCATGCGGCGAGCGCGGAGGCCCACGTGGTCGAGCGGTTCACCCGCGTCGACGCCGACCGGATCGACTACAGCTTCACGCTGACGGACCCGGCCAGCTACGAGCGCCCGTGGACCGCGGAGATTCCCATGGTGCCGCTCGGGGGGGAGGTCTTCGAGTACGCCTGTCACGAGGGGAACTACGGGCTGCACAACATCCTGGCGGGCGCCCGCTCCGCAGAGCTGGAGCAGGCGGCCGGCTCTCGCTGACCTGACCGCACCGCCGCGGCCGGTCACGCGCTGCACGTCACGTCCTGGTGCGTCGCCCGCCCCTCCGCCGGAAGCAGAGCGGCGGGCGGCGCAGCTCGTCGGAAGTCGAGGCTCGCCGCGGGCTACCCGCGGGTGTCCGGTGCCTCGCCCCGCTCCAAAGGAGGCGCGAGATGGGTCTGACTAGGGGTTGGCTGCAGGCGGCCGTCGCGCTGGCCGCGGCCGTGGCACTCGGCGGTGCATCCGCCGCGGGACAGGAGGCACCCCGGACGCCGTGGGGCGATCCGGACCTCCAGGGCATCTGGGTCGGCTCGACCCTGACCCCGCTCGAACGGCCGGCGCGGTACGAGGGCCGCGAGTTCCTGACCGAGGCGGAGGTAGCCGTGCTCGAGGGTGCGGCCGTCGCCGAGGACGAAGCGCTCTTCGAGCGGCCCGCCGAGCGGACGACGGCGGGCGGCAGCGTCGACTGGCGGGCGGACGGCACGCCCGGCTTCTACAACAACTTCTGGCTCGACAACGGGACGGCGTGGGCGCCGAGCCGGCGGACGTCACTCATCACCGACCCGCCTGACGGCCGGATCCCGTACACGGCCGACGCGCAGGACGGCTACCGGCCGCACGGGTCGGGCCCCTGGGACTCCCACCTCGACCTCGACACGGGGGAGCGCTGCCTCGGCGACGGGCTGCCGCAGATCTGGTTCGGCTACAACCCGAACCACCAGATCTTCCAGAGCCCCACGCACGTCGTCATCGTGCACGAGATGTTCCACCAGCGCCGGATCATCCCGCTCGACGGCCGTTCGCACACGGGCATCCCGCAGTGGAACGGCGAGCCGCGCGGGCGCTGGGAGGGCGACACCCTCGTCGTCGAGTCGCACGACTTCCCCGCCCGGCCGCACGACCGGTGGAACAACACGTGGCGCATCCCGACGCCGACGCTGCACATGGTCGAGCGGTTCACCCGCGTCGGCGCCGACACCATCGAGTTCGAGGCGACCATCACCGACCCGTCGCGCTTCACGCGGCCATGGACGGTGCGCTTTCCCCTGTCCGCCGATCAGTCGGAGCGCGGCGTGGCCGCCGGCCAACTCTTCGAGTTCGCCTGCCACGAGGGAAACTACGCGATCGGCAACGTCCTGAGGGGCGCGCGGGCCCAAGACCCGTAGAGCCCGGGCAACCGGCCGTCGAACGCCACCGGCGGGCCGGTTGCTCGTCGGGGCGGGGTGACTACGCGTCGCCCGCGAGCCCGAGGGCGTCGGCCTGCAGCCGCATGAACTGAATGACGTTGGCGATGTGCTCGTCGAGGGGCAGGCCCACCTCCTCGGCCCCGCGACGCAGGTCGTCGCGACTGACCGCGCGCGCAAAAGCCTTGTCCTTCATGCGCTTGCGCACGGAACGCGCCTCGAGGTCGAGGATGCTCCGCGAGGGCCTCACGAGTGCGGCCGCGGTCACGAATCCGGCCATCTCGTCGCAGGCGAACAGCGTGTGCTCGACGGGCGCCTGCCGGACCACGCCGGTGTGGCCGGCGTGCGACAGAATCGCCCGGATGATCGGCCCGGGATAGTCGAGCCCCCGCAGTATCTCGCTGCCGCGGACGGGATGGTCCTCGAGGCTCGGCCAGCGCTCGTAGTCGAAGTCGTGGAGGAGGCCCACGATGCCCCACTCCTCCTCGTCCGCCCCGGCGCACCGGGCGTAGCCCCGCATCGCCGCCTCGACCGCCAGCGCATGCTTGCGCAAGCGGTCGCCGGCCGTGTACTCGGTCAGCAACGACCAGGCCTGGGCGCGTGTCGGCGTCATCGGTCCGCCTCCGCCAGCCGCCGCTCGCTGGCCGCGACGATGGACGCCACGGCCGCGTCGCCGGTCACGTTCGCCGTCGTCCGGCACATGTCGAGAATGCGGTCGACACCCAGGATCAGGGCGATGCCGGCCGTGGGCACGCCGATGGCCTCGAGGATGATGACCAGCATCACGACGCCGGCGCTCGGAACGGCCGCGGTTCCTATCGAGGCCAGGAGCGCCATCAGCACGATGGTGGCCTGCGCGGCCAGCGTGAGGTCGATGCCCAGCGTCTGGGCGATGAACATGGCGGCGACCGCCTGATACAGCGCCGTCCCGTCCATGTTGATCGTCGCACCGAGCGGCAGGACGAACGCCGCCACGTCCTTGGGGACCCCGAGATTGCTCTCCGCCACCTTCATCGTCACCGGCAGCGTGGCGGCGCTCGACGACGTCGAGAACGCGACGAGCTGCGCCGGGGCGACGCCCCGGAAGAAGTCCCGCGCGCGCAACGGCGTCAGCAGCTTGAGCAGCAGCGGATACGTGACGGTCACCTGTATGAGGAGACCGGCGAGGACCGCCAGGCAGTAGAAGCCCAGCGCGGCCAGCAGGCGACCGACGTCGGCCGGACTGTCGCCCGCCACCGACGTGATGGTATCGGCAATCAGCGCGAACACGCCGAGCGGCGCGAAGACGATGACCAGCTCGACGATCTTGATGATGACCGCGTTGACGCTCCGGAAGAAGTCGAGGAGCGGCCGGGCCTGCCCGGCCGGGATCAGCATCAGCGCAATCCCCACCAGGAACGCCACGAACACCATGTTGAGCATGTTGCGGTTGTCGCCCGCCGCGCCGATGATGTTCGCGGGAATCATGTCGACCAGCGGCTGCAGCGGCCCGCGGGCGCGGGCGTCCGCCGCGGCCGTCTCGCGCGCGCCCAGGTCGTCCTGGTACGTCTCCTGGAGGCGGCTGCGCAGCCCGTCCGGCATGGTCTCCCCAGGCTCGAGCAGGTTGACTACGGTCAAGCCGATGAGCAGCGCGACCAGCGTCGTGCCGACGTAGATGACGGCGGTCCGGCCGCCGATGCGGGACAGCCGGCTCAGGTCCGACAGCGACGCAATCCCGGTGATCAGCGACGCCAGCACGAGCGGGACCGCGATGAGGAGCAGCAGGCGCAGGAAGATCGCGCCGAACGGCGCGATCCAGTCGCCCGTGAACTCGCCCCAGCCAGCCGTCGCGGCCACGACGCCGTACAGGAGGCCCAGGCCGAGGGCCACCAGGATTCGCCAGTGTGCTTGTTTGTACCAGGCCATGGCGCTTCAATCAGACGGGGCTACGCCCCGAACCCCCGGCGTCCGCTTGCGGGGACCCCGACGCCCCGCGCCGCTTCCGCCGAGGCGCGCTGTGCGCAGCTTCCTTCAGACGGGGCTGCGCCCCGAACCCCCGGCGTCCGCTGGCGGGGACCCCTGCGCCCCGCGCCGCTTCCGCCGAGGCGCGCTGTGCGCGCCTTGGGGGGTCTCGTCACCGGTCGTTGCCTCCTAGCGGGAGCGACGCGTCGGCATTCAGATCCAGGGACGCGGTCAGACCGGCGTGCAGGTTGCGCAGCCCGGCCGCCGCGATCATCGCCGCGTTGTCCGTGGCGAGCGCAAGGCTGGGGAGCAGAAGCGGCAGCCCGGCCTCGTCGCCGCGCTGGCGGGCGGCGGCCCGCAGGCGGCTGTTCGCCGAGACGCCGCCGGCGATGCCGATGCTGCGCGCACCGAACCAGCGCGCCGCCTCGAACGTCCGGTCGAGCAGCGCCTCGACGACCACGCGTTGAAAGCTGGCGCAGATGTCCGCGACCTCCGCGGCGGGGAGCGCGGCGCCGCCGCGCTGCTGCAGTCGCGCGGCCACGTGCCGCTTGACCGCGGTCTTGAGCCCGCTGAAGCTGAACTCCGTGCGTCCGCGCAGCGCGTTCGCGAATCCCGCCGGGCGGGCGAGCGGCGGACCCTCGTTGCGGTCGGCGTGCGTCATGCGCGCGACCGGGAACGCCACGGCCCGGTCGTCGGCTTCGCGGGCGAGGCGGTCGATGACCGGTCCGCCGGGGTACTCGAGGCCGAGCAGTGTCGCGACCTTGTCGAACGCCTCGCCGGCTGCATCGTCGCGGGTGCGGCCCGCGAGTCGGTAGTCGCCCGCAGCCGGCACGTGATAAAGACTGGTGTGCCCCCCGGAGACGACGAGGACGACGGCCGGAAACGGCGGCGTGCCGTTCTCCACGACCAGCGACTCGATGTGGCCCGCCAGATGGTGGACCGGGACCAGGGGCACGTCGAGCGACGCCGCCAGCGACTTGGCGAACGCCACCCCGACCAGCAGCGACCCCACCAGCCCGGGCCCCTGGGTGACCGCCACCGCATCGACCGCGGGCCAGTCTACGCCGGCCTCCTCGAGCGCCCGCTCGACCACGCCGCAGATGTCGCGGACGTGCTGGCGCGATGCGAGCTCGGGCACGACGCCGCCCCACTCGCGATGAATCTCGACCTGCGAGGCGATGACGTTCGACCCGACGCGCCAGGGCCGCGCGGCGTCGCCGGTGTCCGACACGACGGCGGCCGCCGTCTCGTCGCACGACGTCTCGATGCCGAGAACGATCATTGTTCCGCGCTCCCGCCCGCCCGCTCGCAAGCGGCCCTCAGGCTCTCGCCGAACGGCGGCCGGCAGATGCCCTGCTCGGTGATTATCCCCGCGATGAGGCCGCCGGGCGTGACGTCGAACGCCGGATTCCAGACCCGCGCGCCTTCCGGCGCGGTCCGCTTCGATCCGACGTGCGTGACCTCGCGCTCGCTCCGCTCCTCGATGGGAATGTCCGCACCGGTGACGGTCGACAGGTCGATGGTGGACACCGGCGCCGCGACGTAGAACGGCACGTCGTGCTCGCGGGCCAGCACCGCCACCGTGTAGGTACCGATCTTGTTGGCGACGTCGCCGTTGGCGGCGACGCGGTCGGCGCCGACGACAACGAGATCGATCCGGCCGTCGCGCAGCAGCGGCCCGGCCATGCTGTCCGTGATGACGGTCGTCTCGATGCCGTCGCGCAGCAGCTCCCACGCCGTCAGGCGGGCGCCCTGGAAGAAGGGGCGCGTCTCGTCCGCGAACACGGCCACCCGCTTGCCGCGCTCGACCGCCGCGCGGATGACCCCCAACGCCGTGCCGTACCCGCCGGTCGCGAGAGCGCCCGCGTTGCAGTGCGTCAGCACGCGCCCCGCGGGCGGCACGACCTCGGCGCCGTGCGCGCCGAGCGCCTTGCAGTTGGCCACGTCGTCGTCGTGTATCTTCTGCGCCGCGGCAACCAGCGTCTCCGCGATTTCCGCCGGCGACCGGCCGGCCCGTACAGCTGCGGCGAAGCGCTCCTTCATCCGCTCGATTGCCCAGAACAGATTGACCGCCGTCGGCCGGGTCGCCGCCAGCAGCTCGCACAGCTTGTAGAACTCGGCCGCCAACTGCGCGGAGCCCTTCGTCCTGCTGCGCTGCACCCCCAGCGCCAGGCCCATCGCCGCCGCCACGCCGATGGCCGGAGCGCCCCGGATGACCATGCTCTTGATCGCCCGCGCCACCTCGCGGGGGGTCCGGCAACGGACGTACGCCTCCTCCGCCGGCAGCTTCCGCTGGTCGATCATCACCACGGCGCCGTCCTGCCACTCGATGGTCGGAAGCATCGCGACCGATCATACATTCGGACGCGGGGCGGCTTCGCCTGCTCTCAGATCAGGATGCCGGCGATCGACGCGTTGATCAGCGTCGCGGCGAAGCCGCCCAGCAGGGCCCTGGAGCTGAGGCGAGCCAGGTCGGCGCGGCGCTCCGGGGCCATGCCGCCGATGCCGCCGATGAGGATGCCGATCGAGCCGACGTTGGCGAAGCCGGTCAACGCGAACGTGGCCAGCGTGTGGGACCGACCGCTGATGACGCCCTCGTACTCGCCGGCCAGCTTGACGTACGCGACGAACTCGTTCGCGACGAGCTTCGTGCCGAGCAGGTCGGCCACCGCGGGCACGTCGGCGGCGGGCACCCCGAGCAGGGCGGCGGCCGGCGCGAACACCACCGCGAAGATGCGGGCCAGCGACAGGCCCGGGCTGATCAGCCCGATCGCGAAGTCGATCATGGCAATGAACGCCAGGAAGGCAATCAGCATCGCGGCAACGTTGATGGCGACGCGCATGCCGTCCGCGGCGCCGGCCGCCGCGGCGTCGATGACGTTGACGTGATCGCGCCGCATCGCCGTCGCGGCCGCTCCGGCCGTCGCGGGCCGGCCGGTTTCCGGCATCAGGATCTTCGACAGGTACAGGCCGCACGGCGCGGCCATCACGCTCGTGGTCAGCAGCGCCACCGGGTCGGCGCCGAGGCTGAGGTAGACGCCGAGCACGCTCCCGGCGATGGTGGCGAGCCCGCCGGTCATCAGCGTCAACAGCTCGGAGCGGGTCATGCCGGCGATGTACGGCTTGACGATGATGGGCGCCTCGGTCTGCCCCATGAACACGTTGGCGGCGGCCGACAGCGTCTCGGCGCCGCTCGTTCGCATCAGGGGCATCATGAGGCGGGCCATCAGCGTCACCAGCAGCGGCAGCACCCCCAGGTGGTACAGCACGGTGAACACGGACGAGACGAAGATGATGACCGGCAGCGCGGCGAACGCGAGCACCAGACCGTCGGGGAACACCCGTCCCATCGCCTCCGGGTCCGCGAGCACCCCGAACACCAGCCCCGAGCCGGCGTTCGTGAACTCGAGGAAGCGGGTCACGATGGCCGCCAGCGCCGAGAAGAACTGGTAGCCCGGCCGCACGCCGGCCACCTCGAAGCGCAGGATGAGGACGGCAATCAGCAACTGGAGGCCGATCCCCCAGCCGACCGTGCGCCAGCGGATCGCGGAGATGTTGGACGAGCACGCCACGACGAGCCCGCCGAAGCAGACCACCCCCAGGCCCGCGCGCGCCCGATCGGGCAGCATCTCCTGCAGCGCGAACGCGCTCGCGGCCAGCAGGACCGCGGCTCCGCCAATCACGACGCGCAGGTGGGACGTCTGCATTGCTCGCGGCTCCGCTGGCACGGCATCTTACGACACTGCCGCCGCGGCGTCCGGGGCGCGACGCATTCACGATATACTGCGAACCGTGTATCGCCCACGTCTGCGCACGGGGCTGATCGTACTCGCTGCGGCGCTCACGCTCGCCGTGCCGGCCCGGGCCCAGCAACCGGGCGGAATCCCCACCCCAGAGGAGTTCTTCGGCTTCCCCATGGGTGCGGACCGCCAGCTCGCGCACTGGGACCGGATGGTCGACTACTTCACCCTGATCGGCGAGCGCTCGGAGCGCGTCGTCGTCGGCGAGCTCGGGAAGTCCACCCGCGGGCATCCGTACCTGCTCGCGGTCGTCTCGACGCCCGACACGATCGCCGAGCTGCCGCGTTACCAGGCGATGCAGCAGGAGCTGGCCGACCCGCGGCGCACGACGCCGGAGCGGGCGGAGGAGATCGCGCGCACCGGGAAGGCCGTCGTGCTGATCGGCGCCAACGTGCACGCGACCGAGATCGGCACCAACCAGGTCATGAACGACCTGATCCACCAGCTTGCCACCGAGCGCTCGGCATGGGTGGATCACCTGCTCGACAATCTGATCGTGCTGCTGATCCCCTCCCAGAATCCGGACGGCCAGCGCATGGTCGTCGAGTGGTACCGGCGCAACCTGGGCACGGCGTACGAAGGGTCGCCGCTGCCGGACCTGTACCACGAGTACGCCGGGCACGACAACAACCGCGACAGCTACATGCTGACCCAGGTCGAGACGCGCTACCTCAACGACGTGCTGTACCGGCAGTGGCTCCCGGAGGTGTATCTCGACAGCCACCAGATGGGCAACAGCAACGCGCGCATCTTCGTGCCGCCGTTCAAGAATCCCCCGAATCCGAACGTCGATCCCCTCATCTGGTCGCAGGTCAACCAACTGGGCCAGGCGATGGCGGGCAAGCTGCACGAGGCCGGCAAGCCCGGCGTTCTCTGGGGCGAGCTCTACAGCGGCTACTGGCAGGGAGCCAACAACACGAATCCGTGGTGGCACAACATGGTGGGGCTGCTGACGGAGGTCGCGAGCACGGGGCTCGCGACGCCGGTCCGGCAGCAGCGCATCGCCCCGTATCGCCGCCTGCGGCTGGGTCGCGGCGGATCGCTCGGCATCCGGCGGGGGTTGAGGTTGCCGCTTGCGCCCCCGCGCGACGTCCAGCAGCGGATGAACTATCCGCGACCGTGGCTGGGCGGCCTCTGGACGTTCGGCGACGTCGTCGAATACAACGCGCTGGCCATGCGGGGTCTGCTCGAGAGCGTCGCCAACGGCAGGGCGACGTTCAAGCGCAACTTCTACCTGATGAACCAACGCGCCATCGACCGGTTCGCCGACGGGTCGCCCTATGCCTTCGTGATACCGGCGGCGCAGCGCGACCCGCATGCCGTCGCGCAGCTCCTGCGGCTGCTGCAGGCCGAGGCGGCCGAGATCGAGGTCGCCGACGGACCGTTCACGGCGGATGGGAACGTCTATTCGTCCGGGACGTACGTCGCCCGGCTGTCTCAATCGTTCGGCCGCTGGATCAAGGACATCCTCGAGCCGCAGACGTATCCGGACATTCGCTGGCCCTATCCCAGCGCCCCGCTCGACAAGCCGTACGACGTCACGGCCTGGACGCTCGGCATGCTGATGGGCGTCGAGACGATACGGATCGATCGTCCGTTCGAGGCATCGTTGCGGCCGCTGGCGGCGGAGGCCGAGGCGCCGGCCGGCCGCGTCGTCGGCGACGGCGACACCTTCGTGATCTCGCACGACAACAACCGCAGCTTCCCCGCGCTGAACCGGCTCCTGGCGGCGGGCGCCTCGGTGCGCTGGGCCCACGACGAGCTCGACCTCGGCCCGCTGGGGCGCTACGGGCGCGGGGCCATGCTGGTGACCGGCATCGACCGATCCGTGCTGGAGGAGCTGGCCGCGGCGTTGCGGCTGAACATCGCAGCGGCGGACCTGCCCGACGATGTCGGCGGGTTGCGGATACATGCGCCGCGGCTGGCGGTCTTCGAGCCCTGGGGCGGCAACATGGATGCCGGCTGGACCCGCTGGGTGCTCGAACAGCACGAGTTCCGGTACACGCGCGTGCGGAGCGGCGAGCTCCGCGCATCCGGGCTGCACGATCGCTTCGACGTCATCATCCTGCCGGAGACGAGCTCGGTCACGCTGATTCAGGGCCTGCTGGGACCGAACGTGCGCCCGGAGTACCGCGGCGGCATCGGTGCCCAGGGAGTCCAGAACCTCGTGCGCTTCGTGCGCGACGGCGGAACGCTGATCACGCTCGGCAACGCCGCGGCGTTCGCCATCGAGCACCTCGGGGTGCCGCTGGCGAACGTGGTTCGCGGACTCTCCGACGATGCCTTTTACTGCCCCGGCTCGATCCTGCGCGTGAGCATCGACACGACGCATCCGCTGGCGTACGGCATGGCGCCGGTGGCCGACGCGATGTTCGTCGCCAACGGCGGGTACCGGCCGACCCGCGCCAACCCGAATGTCGAGGTCAGCACGATCGCACGGTATCCGAACGGGCCGTTGCGCCGCAGCGGCTGGCTGGTCGGCGAGGAGCGGCTCCGCGGCACGGGTGCCGTCATGGAGGTCTCCGCCGGCCGGGGACGCGTCATCCTGCACACCTTCCGGGTGCAGCATCGCGGGCAGACCTGGGGTACGTTCAAGCTGCTGTTCAACGCGATCTTCTACGGCCCGGCCGTGGTTGGCCAGCCCGCGGGACGCACGTCGCTGGACGCCCGCTAGCAACGTCCGCCCAGGAACCGCGGCACGTGACAGAACCGGTCGGGGCGCTGGCCGTCGCCGCCACGATGCTCGCGCTGGCGGTCGCCCGGCTCGCCCGGAGCGCGCTCCGCCTCGACGCCGCGTCGCCCGACCGGCTCGTCGCCGAGCTTCGCCTCGCGCAGGTCGCGGCGCTGCTCCTCGTGCTGGCGGCCGGCACCTACGTCGGCGCCGCGGTCGCCAGCCGGACGCCCGGAGCCGGCCTGGACATCGCGCTGGCGACCGGATTCTTCGTCATTGCCGCACTGGCCACGACCTGGGCGCCGGCGCGGGCGTTGACCGTGGTCGCCGGGGCTTGGGCTGCGTATGGATTGGTCGGTCTGGGACATCAGGCCGGCGTCCTGCCGCCGGGCGTCGTCCCTGCGTGGTACTCGACGGCGAGCGCCATCTACGCCGTCTGCATGGCCGGCGCATGCTATCTCCCCAACCTGCGGCGGCGATGACCGGAGACCCCGGAGACGCCTGAGGAGAACGATATGGACCGGACAGTGGCCGGCACCTTCCTGTACATGGCGCGGTCGCGGCTCGGCGTGCACCTGACCGGACAGATCCGCGCCTGCCTCGACGTGCTGAACGACCAGGAGATCTGGTGGCGGCCGAACGAGCAGGCGAACGCCGTCGGCAACCTGGTGCTGCACTGCGCCGGCTCGACCCGCCACTACATCGGCCACGTGGTGGGCGGCGCCGACTTCGCGCGCGACCGGGATGCGGAGTTCGCGGCGCGCGGTCCGCTGCCGGGGGCGGAGTTGCGCACCCGGCTCGATGACGCCGTCGCGGAAGCCGACCGGGTGCTGGAGACGTTCGATCCCGCCGCGCTGCTGGAAGCGACCACGCGGACGCCGAAACCCTCCACCTACCTGCAGGTCATCGGCCTCCAGCTCACCCATTACGCCGCCCACACCGGGCAGATTGCCTACGCCACCAAGCTGCTGCAGGCGGGCGCGCTCGACGACCTGTGGCGGAACACCCCGTCGCACTGAAGCCTTGCGGCATGGCGCCCGGACGTCAGGACCGGTTCGCGCAGCGTGTGCTCGCGGTGGTCCGGCGCATTCCACCGGGGCGGGTGGCCACCTACGGCGACGTGGCCGCGCTCGCGGGACGTCCGGCGGCAGCACGCGCCGTGGGCAACATCCTGGGCCGCTGCCGGAACCCCGGCGTGCCCTGCCACCGGGTCGTGGCCGCCGGCGGCCGCCTGGGCGGCTTCAGCGATCTGCTCGTCAAGCGACGGCTGCTTGCAACCGAAGGCGTGCACGTTGCCGGCGGCCGACTGCGCCACTTCGCGCGCGTCCATTGGCGGAACTCACCGGAAACGCGCTATCATGGCGCCAGCGGAGGGCCTGGATGAAGCAGCTGATGGGCTTGGGAGTCATGCTCGTGTGGGGCGTCGTTGCGGTGGGGGCGGCGAGTGCGAGCGCGCAGCTGGCACCAGCGGACGTCGATGTTCCCACGGGCGAGGTCGCCCTGGGGACGGTGAGCCTGCCACGCACCGTGATGGCGGACGGCCAGACGCTGAACGCCGGCAGCTACGACGTCCGCTTGACAGCCAGACCGGCGGCGCCGGAGACCGCCGGCGCACTGACGGTGCTGGAACGCTGGGTCGAGTTCGTGCAGGGCGGCGAGGTGCGAGGACAGGAAGTCGTCACCATCGTGCCGGCGAGCGAGATCGGCGACGTCGCGAAGAGCGCCGCTCCCGGCTCGGGATCGGCGCGCGTCGAGATGCTGCGAGAGAACGAGTATCTGCGCGTGTGGATCAATCAGGGCGGGACACACTACCTGATCCACCTGCTCGCCGGTTAGGGGTCCGCGCCGCAGATCGAAGCTCACAACGTCATCACGTCGAACTGCTCGTGGTGCAGTTGCGCGTCCGACTTCAGCCTCGGACGCCTGCCGAGCACCCGTTCGAGTTCGCGGAGCACGCCGCGCTCCTCCTCCTTGAGCGCCCGGGCGATGTCGGGATTCACACGCAGCAGCACCGCGTGGCCGTTCAGGTCCACGGCCAGCTTCCGCATCTCGGACAGGATGTCGTAGCAGATCGTCGATGTCGCCTTGATGACGGCGCTGCCCGAGCAGTAGGGGCACGGCTCGGTCAGCTGGCGCTCGAGACTCTGCTTGGCGCGCTTGCGCGTGACCACGATCAGCCCGAACTCCGACACCTGGACCGCCTTGGACGGCGACCTGTCCTTGCGCAGCTCCTGCTCGAGGACCTGATAGACGCGCTGGCGGTTCTTGCGCTCCTCCATGTCGATGAAGTCGAGCACGATGATGCCGCCGAGATCCCGCAGACGGACCTGGCGCACGATCTCCTTGGCCGCCTCGAGGTTCGTCTTGACGATCGTGTCCTCGAGCCGGCCGGTCCGCTTGCCGACGTAGCGGCCCGTATTCACGTCGATCGCCACCAGCGCCTCCGTGTGGTTCACGACGATGTAGCCCCCCGACTTCAGCCAGACCTTGCTCCGCAACGCCTTGTCGATCTCGGCCTGGACGCCGTACTCGTCGAAGATCGGGAACTCCTTCGTGTAGTGGTGCATGCGCGGCACGAGGCCGGGCATGATCCGCTCGATGAGCCGCAACGCCCGCTTGAACTCCTCCGCGTCGTCGATCCGGATGGCGGAAAAGTCCTCCGAGAGGAAGTCCCTCAGCAGCTTCGCCACGAGGCTCTCTTCGCGGTGGATCACGGCCGGGGCACGCGCCTTCTCGGTTTTCTGCCTGGCCTCGGTCCAGAGCTGGTGGAAGTACGAGAGGTCCGCGACGATGTCGTCGTCGGGCCGGCCGGCGGCCGCGGTCCGCAGGATGACTCCGCCGGTGAACCCGTGCTCCTCGCGAAACTGCCGCACGATGCCCCGCAGCCGCCCGCGCTCGTTGCGCGCTTCGATCTTCCGGGAGACGCCGATCTGATCGACCGTCGGCATGAAGACCAGGAACCGCCCCGGAAGCGCCACGTGCGACGTGATCCGGGCGCCCTTCGTGCCGAGCGGATCCTTGGCGACCTGAACGAGAATCTCCTGGTCCGCCTTGAGGAGCTCCTCTATCTTGGCGTTGGGATCGGCGCCGCGCGGGACGTCGTCGTCCTCGGAATCACCCGCCTCGAGCCGCTCGAACTGCTCGACGGTATCGACGACGTCG
Source organism: Vicinamibacterales bacterium (assembly GCA_965222265.1). GTDB lineage: Bacteria > Acidobacteriota > Vicinamibacteria > Vicinamibacterales > UBA8438 > JAAXGX01. The sequence continues at coordinate 942,144 of CBDCTP010000001.1, read as the reverse complement.
GACACGTACAGGAACGCGTCCCGCTCGAGCCCGATGTCGACGAAGGCGCACTGCATGCCCGGCAGCACCTTCGAGACCCGGCCCTTGAAGACGTTGCCGACGCTGCCGCGCTGGCTGGCGCGCTCGATGAATACCTCGGCGACCTGATCGTCCTCGAGAATCGCGGCCATCGTCTCGTGCGGAGACGAGGAAACGATCAACTCCTTGTTCATACGAAACACTCTCCGTTGGACTCGTTGGCCTGCGCCGGCGAAGGTCGGGCACCGGCGGCAGCGGCCGGCCGCCGAGCATGAGCCCGTCGGCCAACGGCCCGCGCACCGTCATCGGCACACCGTTCCACGTCACGGCTGTCATCCCCTTCGAGTCACGATCTCGCCTCCCGCGGCGGTCAACCGGCAAACCGGCGCATTCCGACATTCAGAATGAGCCCGAACCCCATCAGCGTCGCGATCAGCGACGAGCCGCCGTAGCTCATCAGCGGCAACGTCAAGCCCTTGACCGGTGCGAGCCCGGCCGACATCGTGAGGTTGTAGATCACCTGGAAGGCGAATCCGGCGGTTATCCCCACGACCAGAAACAGGCCGGTCCGATCCTTCGCCACCCGCGCTGCCTCCAGCGACCGCATGATGACGAACAGGTACAGCCCGAGCACTACCAGCACGCCCCGAAACCCCTGCTCCTCGGCGAGCACGGAAAAGACGAAGTCGCTGTGGGCGACAGGCAGGAAGTTGTACTGACTCTGCGTGCCCTGCAGAAAGCCCTTGCCGGTCGGCCCTCCCGACCCGACGGTGATGCGGGCCTGGATCTGCTGATACCCGGCGCCGCGCGGATCCCGTTCCGGGTCGATGAAGCTTGCGAGCCGGGTGCGCTGATAGTCCTCGAGCGCGTAGGTCCACGCCACGGGACTCAGCAGCAGGCCGATGAGCGCGAAAGCGGCCAGCAGCTTCAGACGGAGCCCGGCGAACACCATGATCGCCAGGCAGACCGGCAGCAACGTGACCGCCGTCCCCAGGTCGGGCTGGACGATGATGAGCAGGAACGGCACCGCGACGACCAGCCCGCCGATGACCCAGTCCAGGCCGCGGGCTCTGGCACGCTGCAGGGTCCCGTAGAACGCCGCCAGGGCCAGCGCAACCGCCATGCGGGCGAACTCGGAAGGTTGCACGTTGACCGGGCCGAGGTCGATCCACCGCCGCGCGCCGCCCTGCTCCGAGCCGATGACGAGCGTGCAGGCAAGCAGTATCGCGAGACCGCCGTAGATCAACGCGACGCGGTTGGACAGCTCGCGATAGTCGATGCCGAGGCAGACCACCATGGCGACCAGTCCGATCGCGAGAGCCCACAGCTGCCTCGCGAGCTGCGGTCCGACGTGGCCCGTGGACGCCTCGTAGGTGGTGCTGTAGATCATCGCCAAGCCGAGCAGGCACAGCGCGAATACCGCGGCCAGCAGGCTCCAGTCGAGATGGCTGTACAGGCGGCGATCGAACATCTGGCGCGCCCCTCGCTATCCGTCGGCCTCGACGGCGCCGGCCGCGGCCGGCCGGGCCGGTGGGGGGAGCACCGGCAGGCGCCGGTCTTCCTGCTTCGCGAAGAAGGTCTCGAGCATGTGTCGTGCGATGGGTGCCGCAAGGTAGCCGTGCCCCGCGTGCTCGGCAAAGACGACGCCGGCGATCCGCGGATCGTCGCGCGGCGCCGCGAAGACGAACCAGCCGTGATCGCGAAAACGCCGGGAATCGCCAGCCGCGGCCTCGGCTGCCGCCCGGCCCGCCAGCGAGATCACCTGCGCCGTGCCCGTCTTGCCGATCACGTCGCGGCCGCGAATCCGCGCCCGACCCGCCGTACCCGCCCGGTTCACGGCCATCCACAGACCGCGCTGCAGTGTCTCCGCCGTCGCCGGGCTCAGATCGATCGATGACGGCAGCGGCCGGTCCGCTGCGATCCAGCCCTCCGCCGTCCGCGCGGCCTTGAGCAGATACGGCACGACCCGCTTGCCGCCGTTGGCCACGGTCGCCATCATCACCGCCAGCGACAGGGGCGTGACCGCGACCGCCCCCTGGCCGATAGCCACGGAGATCGTCTCCCCGGGGTACCACCGCTCACCCAACCGCCGGCGCTTCCATTCGCGCGACGGCACGGTGCCGGTGGCTTCATGCGGCAGGTCGATGCCGGTCGGACGACCCAGACCGAGGGCGGTCGCCCAGCGGTGGATGGCGTCGATGCCGGCGCGTTGTCCGAGCGTGTAGAAGTACGTGTTGCACGACTTCTCGAGCGCCTGGTCCATGGCGACCGTGCCGTGACGGCTGTGGCAACGGAAGAAGCGGCCGTAGAACACGCCTCCCCCCTGACAATCCACCCTGAAGTCCGGCGTGGCGATTCCCTCCTGCAGCGCGGCGACGGCCACGACCAGCTTGAACGTGGAGCCCGGGGAGTAACGTCCCTGGAGCGCCCGATTCTGCAGCGGCCTGCGGGCGTCGTCGTTGAGCATCGACCAGGTCGGCCCGTCGATGCCGCGGGCGAAGTCGTTCGGGTCGTAGGCCGGCAGGCTGGCCAGCGCCAGCACCTCTCCCGACCGCGGATCCAGGGCCACGGCGGCACCCGTGAATCCCGCGTGCGCGAACCCGTCCTCCGCCGCCTTCTGCACGTCGAAATCGATCGTGAGCTGCAGCGGCTGGCCCTCTGCCGGCGGCAATTCCGCGAGCGTCCCGAGCTCGCGGCCGATGCTGTTGACCGCCACCCGGCGGCTGCCGTCCTCCCCCATGAGCAGCCGGTTGTACGCCTGCTCGACACCCGATTGGCCAATCACCGCTCCCACCTTGATGCGCTCGTCGTCAGCGGCGCGGAGCTGGCTGCCCGTGACCTCGCCGACGTACCCGAACAGGTGCGACGCGATGGTCCCCCGCGGATAGTGCCGCGTCGGGTTTCGCTCGACGACCACCCCGGGGAGCTCGAACGCGCGCGCGGCAACGGCCGCCACCTGGGCCTGCGTCGCGTCCTTGATGAGGGCGACAGGCCGATAGATCGGCACGCCGGCGCTACCGGCGACCGCGTCGCGGAGCGCCTGCAGATCGGCTCCGGTCGCGGCGGCAACCAGGCCGAGCGTCCGTTCCAGGTCCGTGACCTGCTCGCGGATGAGGCAGATGTCCAGCGAGTAACGGTTCTGCACCAGAACATCCCCGTTGCGGTCGACCACGGCTCCCCGCAGCGCCCTCAGATTGAGAACGCGCTGGTGGTTGTTCTCCGCCATTTCGGCGAATCGGACGTGCTGGCCCACCTGGAAATTCCAGAAGCTCAGCGCGATCACGCAGAAGGCGGTCGCGATGCCGGCCCGCGCCAGGCGCAGCAGGCCGCGGCACCGCTCACGGCTGGCGGAGAGGCGGTCGCCCGTGACCTCCGGATGCATCGTCAGCTGCCCATGGCGTCGCATCTGCGCCGCGCTGGGGCCCGCCGGCGGGCCCCGCGGGAAAGCTGCTCAGCCATGATGGAACATGACCCAGGGCCGGCGCGCGGCCTGCCGGCGGCGCAGGCGCTGGCGCAGGCGCTGGACGGCAGCCGGCATCGCGCGCGCGAGCGCCAGCGCGGTGATGCCGAGCACCCCCTCCGCCGCGGCCCGGATCAGCACGAACGTGGCCGTCGCCGCCGGCGCGCCGCCCACGAGGGCGTACACTCCCAGCACGGACACCGTATGAAATGCGCTGGCCAGCACGATCAGGACCAGGTGCTGCCAGATGGTCTCGATGATGAAGCGGGAGCCGGCCATCCCGACCAGCACGCCGGTGATGCTCTTCGCAAGCCCGCTGATCCCGATGAGCCCGCCCGACAGCATGTCCTGGAGCAACCCGCCGGCGGTGCCGGTGCACAATCCCGCGAGCCGGCCGCGCGAGAGCGCCGCGAAGATCACGACGATCAGCACGAGATCGGTGGGTAGTCCCTCGCTTGCCACCATGCGCACGATTGCCGTCTGGGCGAGCAGCGCTGCGGCCAGCGCCAGCGCGATGCCGATGGCGGTCATTCGCTTGCCACGCTCAGCGGCGGCAGCGGCTCGTCGTCGCTCACGATGACCAGCACGTCCTCCAGCCGGGAGAACCTGACTGCCGGGACGATGCGTATCGCCAGATCCAGCTCCGGTCCCGGGGCAACCGCCGCGACCCTGCCGATGACGAAGCCCACCGGATAGATCCCATCGGTCCCCGAGGTCACGACCCGGTCTCCAACCTGCACATCCTCGTGGTTGGAGACGTACTCCATGCGCAGCTCCGTCCCGTCGTCACCGCCGGTCACGATCCCGGATACCCGCGTGCGGTCCACGCGGGCGCCGACGGCAGCGAGGCGGTCGATCAGCAACTGCACCCGCGACGCCCGGGGGCCCGCGACACCTACAATCCGCCCCACGATCCCCTCGGGCGCGATGACCGCGTCGCCCGCGTGGACGCCGTCTTCCGCACCGCGGTCGACCGTGAGGGTCCGGACGTAGGGCGTCGCGGCGGTGGCGATCACCCGCGCACCGACCGTGCGCAAGTCCACCGTCTGCCGCAACCCGAGCAGTTGCTGCAGGCCGCGGGCCTGCTGGGCCAGCGCCCGCTGCTCCTGCAGCAGCAGCTGGAGGTCGGCCACCGTCACGGTCAGCGCGTCGTTCCGGTCGTGCACGCCGCGCAACTCGACGTAGTGCGACCAGGCGTGCGCCACGGCGCCTCGGGCCGACGTCAGGAGGCGCTGCACCTCCGCAAACGCGCGGAACGCGACGTTCTCGAGGACGCTCCCGTCCGGCCCGCCACCGACCTGGGCGAAGAGCAGGATGAAGTGGCCGACTATGACGGCCGACACCAGATAGCCGTTGCGCTGGCGGTGTTCCACGCGTCCTGAACCCTTCTCTGGCCGCGCCTCGTCGAGCCGCAGGGACGAGATTAGTCCTTCGCTATCCTTCTCAGCAGACCGAAGTCCGACAGCATCTTGCCGGCGCCCTTCACGACGCACGAGAGCGGATCCTCGGCCATCTCCAGCGGCAGGCCCGTCTCTTCGCGGAGCCGCTTGTCGATGTTCTTGAGCAGCGCGCCGCCGCCGGTGATCGTGATGCCGCGATCGACCACGTCGGCCGACAGCTCGGGGGGCATCTGCTCCAGGGCCACCCGCACGGCGTCGACGATGGCCTTGACCGTCTCGGCCAGCGCCTCGCGAACCTCGTCGTCACTGATCGTGATTGCCCTCGGGATCCCCTCGACCAGATGGCGTCCCTTGATCTCCATGGTCTGCGGCTCGTCGAGCGCGCAGGCCGAGCCGATCTGCATCTTGATCTGCTCCGACGTGCGCTCCCCGATGAGCAGGCTGTACTTCTTCTTGATGTATTGAATGATCGCCTCGTCCATCTCGTTGCCGGCGACCCTCACGGCACGGCCGTACACGATCCCCGCCAGCGAGATGACGGCGACGTCGGTCGTGCCGCCGCCGATGTCGACCACCATGTTGCCGAACGGTTCGGTGATCGGCATGCCCGCGCCTATCGCGGCGGCCATCGCCTCCTCCACCAGATGCACCTCGCTGGCCTTCGCCCGGTAGGCGCTGTCCTTGACGGCCCGCCTCTCGACCTGCGTAATCTGCGACGGCACGCCGATCACGATGCGCGGCCGAACCCAGATCGCGCGCTCGTGCGCCTTCCGGATGAAGTAGTTGAGCATCTTCTCCGTGGCTTCGAAATCCGCGATGACGCCGTCGCGCATGGGCTTGATGGCGACGATGTCACCCGGCGTGCGCCCCACCATCTCCTTCGCATCGCGGCCGACCGCCTCGATCGATCCCGTGGACTTGTTGAAGGCCACGATCGACGGCTCGTTGAGCACGATGCCTTTGCCCCGGGCAAAGACACACGTGTTCGCGGTTCCCAGATCGATGGCGAGATCGTTCGAGAACAAGGAGAAGATCGAGCGAATACTCAAGCCGGGCGACACCCTCCGGGCGGGCTGATTCGATTGTGAAAGCCTATACCCTGAATTTGCCTGCAAATATAGCACACCCCTCCCCTGCGGCCGCGACCGCGCGCAGCGCCCGCCGTCCGGCTCCGGCGGCGGATGGAACGGATGACAGGATGCGCGTGCGGCGGCTACAATCAGCGGCATGACGATGCTCGACGGCATGCGGCGCCACAAGGGGTGGCTCAAGTGGAGCCTGGCCCTGGTCTGCCTTGCATTCGTGTTCCTGTACGTCCCGGGATTCGTCGATCAGACGGCCCTCGACGGGATGCCGAACGAGGTCCTCGCGAGGGTCGGCGATCACCAGATCACGGTGGCGCGGTTCCGCCAGATCTACCTGGCTCAGCTGCAGAGCTATCGCCTGCAGTCGTCCGGCGACGTCACCGAGGAGGTGCTGCGCTCGCTGGGAATCGATCGACAGATCCTGCAGGCGCTCATCAGCCGGTATGCCGCGTTGTCGGAGGCCGAGCGGCTCGGACTGACGGTGAGCGACGCCGAGGTCCGCCAGCGGATCGTGAGCCTGCCGGGTTTCCAGGAGAACGGACAGTTCGTCGGCGAGCAGCGCTACCGGCAGGCGTTGCAGTTTCAGCGCCCCCCGATGACCCCCGCGCAGTTCGAGGAAGAGGTGCGCAGCGAGATCCTGTTCGAGCGGCTGGAGGCAGCCGTCACCGGCTGGGTCAGCGTCTCGGACGAGGAGGTCGCCGCGGAGTACCGCCGGCGCAACGAGAGGGTCAGGGTCGAGCTCGTCACCTTCCGCGGCGACGACTACCGGGACGAGGTGGAGGCGTCGGACGAGGAGATCCAGGCGCTGTACGACGAATCGCCCCTGGCGTACGAGGAACCGGAGAAGCGGCAACTGCGCTTCCTCCTCGTCGACGAGTCCGCGATCTTCGAGACACTCACGCCCACGGACGCGGAGGTCCAGCAGTACTACGACGCCAACATCACCCAGTACACGACGCCCGGGCAGGTGCGCGCCAGCCACATCCTCCTGCGCAGCGAGGGACAGGACGATAGCGACGTGGAGGCCAGGGCCCGCGAGCTGGCGGACGAGGCGCGCGCCGGGGCCGACTTCGCGGAGCTGGCGCGCCAGCACTCGCAGGACGACGCGACCGCGGCCGACGGCGGCGATCTCGGCCTGTTCGGACGCGGCCGCATGGTGGCCGAGGTCGAGGCCGCCGCCTTCGGCCTCGACGTCGATGCCGTCTCGGATCCCGTCCGCAGCGCGTTCGGCTTCCACGTCATCCGCGTGACCGAGAAGCAGGAAGAGACCACGCAGCCGCTAGAGGAGGTCCGCGAGGCCATTGAGAACACCTTGAAGAACGAGCAGGCCACCGCCCGGGCGACGGCGCTCGGCCGCGCGATTGCGGCCGAGGTCTCCACGCCGGAGGAACTGGAGCGCGCCGCGGCGGCCCGCGGCCTCGAGCTGCAGGAGTCCGGATTCGTCGCGGCGGGCGAGCCGATCCTCGGTCTAGGGTTCGCCCCGCGGGTCTCGGCGGAGGCCTTCCAGATGGAGGAGGGCGTCGCGGGGCCGATTCAGACGCCCACCGGGCCGGCCTTCGTCACGGTCGTCGGCCGCCAGGAGCCGATCATCCCGCCCCTGGCGGACGTCCGCGACGACGTGCGGCGGGACGTGCTGCGGCGCAAGGCTCTGGAACACGCGCGCCAGCGGGCGGACGAGGCTGTGGCCGCCCTGCAGGGCAGCGACGACTTCAGGACGGCCGCCGAGGGCGCCGAGCTCACCGTCGCCACGAGCGAGCTGATTGCAAGGGGCGCCGCGTTCCCGGGGGTCGGCGTCAGCCCGGCCCTGGAGCGGACGGCGTTCGCGCTGCCGGTCGCCGGCGTGAGCGGCGTGGTCGAGACGGGCGGCGACGCGCTCGCGGTGGCGCATCTGGTCGAGCGCGAAGACGTCACGACCGAGCAGATTGCGGAAGCGCGCGACGCGCTACGGGCGGAGTTGCTGGAGAACCGTCAGAACGAGTTCTACAGCTCGTACATGTCCCAGGTCCAGCAGCGGCTGTCGATCGACATCGACTACGAGGCGCTGGACCTCGCCGTGGGCGTTTAGCCATTACTCCACGTACACGAACGGCATCAACGCCAGCGGCTCCCCGGGACGAAAGAGCCGGAGCGGCACGGTGAGCGCCGCGCCAACGCGCGCCGTCGGCGTCTCCAGCCAGCCCGCCGGCAGGAGGTGGGAGCGGATCGCAAGGCCGCCGGCAAGTACCTCGAAGAACGAGCGGGGCCGCGGGTACGGCACGAGCGTGACCTCCTGATCGGCCGCGAGACCGGCCCGCTCCTTCGCGATTGCCACCGCCCGCAGCAACCCGCCCAGCTCGTCGATCAGGCCGGCGTCGAGCGCCTGTCGACCCGTCCAGACCCGCCCCTGCGCGACGGCGTGGACTGCCTCCCGGGTCATGCCGCGCCCCTCGGCCGCCTTGGTGACGAACTCTTCGTAGAAGGCATCGATCACCGCCTGCACACGGACTCTGGCCTCGTCGGAGTACGGCGTGAAGATGGAGTTCATCTGGGCCATCCGGCCATCGGAGACCGCCTCGACGGCGATGCCGAGCCTGGCGAACGCGTCGCCCAGCACCAGCTTCCCGCCGACGACGCCGATGGAGCCCGTGAGCGTCGCGGGCTGCGCTACGACGACGTCAGCCGCCATCGCCAGGTAGTAGCCGCCCGAGGCGCCCAGGTCGGACATCGACGCGACGACCGGCTTGTCCGCTCCGGCCAGCACGACCTCGCGCCAGATCAGATCGGACGCGACCGCCGATCCGCCGGGACTGTCGATGCGCAGGATGATGGCCTCGACCGCATCGTTCTCGCGCGCGGCGCGCAGCGCCTCGACGAGGGTCTGCGCGCTCGCCACGCTCCCGCCGCCGGCATCTACGCTGGCGTCGCCGAGCACGATCGGTCCGACCGCGTACACCAGGGCGAGGGACGGCCCGGTGTTCAGTCCGAGCGACTCGGGGTCGACGCCGCGGTACTCGCCCTGCGGGAGGCGCTCGAGCGGCTCGCCGCCGCGCGCCAGATGCTCCATGAGCTCGTCCTCGTACGCGAGGCCGTCGACCAGCCCGCGCCCGACCGCGGCGCCGGGCAGGAACGGACCTTCGTCGATCAGTGCGCGCACGGCCGGCACTGGCAGTCCCCTGCCCTCCGCAACGCCCGCGACCAGCTGCTCGTACAGATCGTGGCTGAGCGACTCGTTCATCTCGCGGTGAAACGGCGTGAACGTCGTCTCGGTGAACACGTTGGCGGCCGTCTTGAAATCGCCGGCGTGGAGCATGTCCGGGTACGCGCCGATCTTGTCGAGCGCCTCGCGGGCGAACGGTTCGTACATGGCAACGCCCACCAGGTCCAGCGGGCTCGTCGGCATCAGGAATATCTCATCGCAGGCCGTGGCCAGGTAGTACTGCTGGCCGCCGCCGTACTCGAGGTAGGCGACGGCCGGCTTGCCCGAGAGGCGGAAGTCCCGCACGGCCGCGCGGATCTCCTGGACCTTGCCCCACAGGCCCGGTTGCACCGGCGGCACGATGACGACGGCCCGCACGCGGTCGTCGACCCGCGCCTTGCGCAGGGCGTCGATGACCCCCCCCACCGTGTCGCGCGGCCCGAGTAGCTGGCCGAGGGGGTGATCCGACGGCCGCTCGGCCAGATTCTCCGGGACGCGCAGCCAGAGCACGGACTCGGCCTGGATCTCCGGGCCGCGGGTCGCAAGCAGGATCGTGGCCGCGACGGCGGCCATCGAGACGAGAACCGACAGCACGATGAAGAGCAGGATGAGACGTGCGGCGCGTGCAAGTGCCACGTGTGAGTCTCCTCGTGGAACCCGGTGCTATACTCGTTGCTCTCGTTGCGGAAGTGGCGGAACTGGCAGACGCGCAAGCCTCAGGAGCTTGTGGGCTTCGGCTCGTGGGGGTTCAAATCCCCCCTTCCGCACCAGTCAACTGTACACGGTTCCGCGCTCCTTGTGACGGAACCGCCGGCCGCAGCGGAAGGAGGCGCTCGTGAAGTCCCGTTCGTCGCCGCCAGCGCGGATGTTCCGGAACACCCTCGGCGTGCGGTTGCCGGAAGGCTTCATGGGACTGCCGGATTAACGGCGGATTACAATCGACAGGAGGCCTGCCATGAACGTGATCTGGGCTCTGACGATGCTGCTGGTGCAGCCGCCCGCGGCCCCGGTGGAGCTCGACTTCGAGTACTACCGGACGCAGGTCGAGCCGATCTTCCTGGAGAAGCGCCCCGGCTTGACGCGCTGCGTCGTCTGCCACTCGGGCGATGAGCGCGTTGCGTTTCTCGAGGGGCTCGAGCCGGGCGCGACCACCTGGAACGAGGAGCAGTCGCGCCGAAACTTCGAAACCGTCGCCAGCCTGGTGACGCCGGGCGACCCGCTGGCCAGCCGGCTGCTGGTGCATCCGCTCGAGCCGGCCGCCGGCGGCGACGAGTTCCATACCGGCGGACGGCAGTTCAGCTCACAGGACGACCCGGCGTTCGAGACGCTCGTCGCCTGGGTGCGCGGGGAGACCGCCGGGCAGTAGAGCACGTGAGGCAAACCCATCCGTACCAGTCACACAGGAGCTCAACGATGGTCATGACACGCAGCTCGATCTTCTCGTTGGCGGCGGCGGCGATCCTCGTGCTGCCCATCGCGGCGGCTGCGCAGGGCACCGTGCGCATCGTGCAGACGAACAGCGCCGGTGACAACGTCCACCTCATCGATCCGGTCACCAACCAGGTCGTCGGCGAGATCCAGGGCATCGAGCGGGCGCACGGGGCAGCCCCCTCGCCGGACGGTCGCTGGCTGTACGTCGCCAACGAAGCCGACGACACCATCGACGTCGTCGACGTCAAGGCGTTGAAGGTGATCAAGAAGGTCCCGCTCACCGGGCGGCCCAACAACATCGCCGTCACGCCGGACGGCCGGAAGGTCTATACCGCGATCGCGGAGTCGCCGGGCGCGCTCGACGTGCTCGACACCAGCACGAACGAGATCGTCGCGACGATCTCGGTGCACGGCGGCGTGCACAACACCTACGTAACGCCCGACGGGAAGTACGCCATCGCCGGCATGGTCGGCGGGCGGAACATCACCGTGGTGGACACGATGACCGACCGGCCGGTGTGGACCACCTACTTCGACCTCGGGATCCGTCCGATGGCGTTCGACACGAACCCCGACGGGTCGACGCGGCACATCTACGCGCAGCTCTCGAACTTCAACGGCTTCGGCGTCGTGGACTTCGATACGCGCAAGGAGGTGACCCGGATCGAGTTTCCCGAGGTGCCTCCCGATCAGCAGACGCCGGGTCACGGCGGCAACACGGCGCACGGCCTCGGTGTGACCCCCGACAACCAGTACCTCGTCGGCAACAGCAGCTTCAACAGCAGCGTTTACGTCTACTCGCTGCCGGATCTGGAGCTGGTCGGCGGCGTCAGGGTGGGCCACTCGCCCAACTGGGTCACGATTACGCCCGACAGCCAGTACGCGTACATCTCCCTGTCCGGCAACAACAGCGTCGCTGTCGTCGAGATCCCGACCGTCAAGAAGGTGGCCGAGATCCCGACCGGCGGACAGGTGCCGAAGCGCAACGCCACGCTGGTCCTGCCGTAGCAGCAGCAATGCCTCTTCCATCGTCCGCCGGCGCGGTGGCCGTTGCCCTGGCCGTGGCAGCGGTCGCCGTACCGGCGGCGCAGGATCAGCCGCGCTCCGTGAACGACGGCGTGTACACGACGGCGCAGGCCGAACGCGGCCAGGTGCTGTACGACGACCAGTGCGCATCGTGTCACGGCCCGATTCGGGCGTTCGTTCCGGAGATGGCGGCCCTGCTCGGCGATCACACCTTCCGCGCCAACTGGCGGGGCCGCTCGCTGGCCGAGCTGTTCGGGCTCATCCAGGAGACGATGCCCCAGGACGCGCCCGGCTCGCTGTCGCCGCAGCAGTCGGCCGAGCTCGTCGCCTACATCCTGAACGGCAACCGCAAGCCCGCCGGGGACACGCCCCTGGCGCACGACCCGGATCAACTGGGCGGAATACTCTTCGAGTGACGGCCGGGACGGCACCGCCCGTCGATCATCGACCTCGAGCGTCGCTCAGCGCGCGCCGTCCATGAAGCGGGCCCTGAGCGCCCCGCGGTCCACCCGCTCGCCCCGCAGATAGACGTCTGCGATCCGGCGCGTGTTCGTGATGTCCTCCAGCGGGCTCGCGTCGAGCACCACGAACGAGGCGCTCCTGCCGGGGGTGATCGTCCCGAGGTGGTCGAGGCCCAGGATGTCGGCGTTGACGCGCGTGGCGGCGACGATGACCTCCATCGGGCTGAGACCGCAGCCCGCCATGTCCCGCAGCTCGGTATGCGTGGTCCAGGCGACGCTGACGCCCGAGTCGGTGCCCATGCCGATCATCATTTCCGCCTCGCGGTTGCGCGCCAGGTTCCGGCACTGCAGCTCGAACGACGCGCCCTGCCCTTCCGCCGCGAGACGCTCGGCCTGAGCGCGCAGGTTCTCGATCTCGAACGGCGGCAGGGTCTCGCTCAGCCACGCCAGGTCGTCGAGCGTCACCGGCGAGCCGGGCAGGTTGGGCACGGTCCAGACGTCGGGATACTCGCGTACCAGGGCCATGTACTCGGCGTCGATGTCGCGGTCGCGCACCGTGTGCGCGAAGCCGTCGACGCCCGCGCGCAGCAGGTCCTTGGCGTCGGCCAGCCCGCTCGTCGAGCCCAGGTGCGACGTCACCCGCATGCCGCGGGCGTGCGCCGCGTCGATGATCGCCCGGTAGACCTCCGGCCGGAGCTTGGGGACCGTGCCGCCGCGGTCGTCGACCCAGATCTTGACGAGCTCCACACCGTGCCCGTGGAGCTCGTCGATGGCGGCGCGGCCCTCGGCCTCGGTCTCCGCTCCGCGCGGAATCCCCAGACGGTACTCCTGCTGAGGACCGGCCGTCGGCGTGGCGGCAATCCCCTGCCCCGACGTGAGGAAGCGCGCGCCGTCCGGGACAACCTCCTCGCGCAGCTCGAAAGCCAGCGCCTCGTCCGCCTCGAGCCCCAGGCTCATCGTGGCCGCCACGCCGTGATAGGCCGAGCGCTCGAGGTGCTCGACCAGGTTGGTCCGCGTGTAGTTGCCCCGGCTGTGCGTGCCGTCCTTGACGTTGGTCAGCCCGATGTGCTGGTGCGCGTCGATCAGCGCGGGAATCACGGTCTTCCCCGTCAGGTCCACCCGCGCCGCGCCCGCCGGGGGCTCCCGTTCGCCCTGGCTCCCCACCCAGGCGAAGGCGCCGTCCTCGACGACGAAGGCGGAGCGCTCGACAGGCACGCCCCCGCTGCCGTCGATCAGCCGGGCGCCCTCGAACCACACCCCGGTCGATACCGACACCGGCCGGCTGAATATCGCCAGGTAGCTGTCCGTGAGGTCGAGGTCGGCCTCGCGCGCGAGCGTGAAGCCCGCGGACAGAATCTCCTCGACGGCCTCCGCCTTGCCGATGCGCAGATGCGCCATCCGGGCGGGCGGCGTGACGCCGTCGATCTTGTCGTAGTCCAGCACCGCCCAGCGGCCACCCGGCTTCAGCGCCCGATAGATGCTGCCGAGGATCACCGGCGGATCCTCGAAGTGATGGTACGCATCGGACGAGAACACGAGGTCGACGGATGCCGGCGGCAGCTCGACGGACTGGCCGGTGCCGCGTACCACGCGCACGTTGTCCAGCCCCTCGGCCGCGAACTTCTCGGTGAGGAACTCGATCCAGTTGGGCGCGATCTCGACGGCGTAGACGCTCCCTGTCGGCCCCACGGCCGCGGCCATCAGCGCCGCGTAGAAGCCGGAGCCGGCACCGACATCCGCCACCGCCATGCCCGGCCTGAGCCCGAGCGCCGCGATCACGTCATGCCGGCGCGCGAACGCTTCACGCTCGGCGGACTCGAAACGGGCGGCCACGGCCGCCGTGTCCAGCCCCCTGCTGCGGAAGCGCTCATTGATCCCCTGGCCGGCCGGCGTCCGCTGCGCCGACAGGGAACCGCCCCAGACGACGGCAACGACGAGGAGCACGAGGCCGGTGCGTTCGACAACCGCGGCACGTCGCAACATGGCGTCCTGCTCCCGTCTATCTCGGCGCGAAGCTCGAACGGGCCTCGATCCCCCACCGACCGTCCTGACGCGTCACGACGTACAGCGCGTGGAAGCGAGCGATCTGCTGCCCGCCGATTTCCGTTGCTATCATTCTGGACACGAGTTGCCATGTTACCTCCGAAGGCGGCGCCGGAGGTAGGATCGCGTGCGGGCCCGAGCCGGGCGGCTCGTCGGCCTGTGCCGCAACGAGGGAGGCTGGCTGTGGGAACTCACTCTTCCGTACCGGTGGTGGCAGTTGCCAGCGTGGCCGCGCTCACGCTCCTCGCAGGTGGGCATGCCGTTGCCCAGACGCCGGAACCGGGCTGGAACCCGCCGAGAACCGCGGACGGCCAGCCCGACATTCAGGGCCTCTGGAACAACGTCGGCGCGTTCTTCACGCCGTTCGAACGCCCGGGCGAGCTGGACGGGCGCGAGGACGTCGGCGGCGACGAGCTGCAGGCGGTGCTGGAGGAGCGGGCGGAGCAGAAGGTCGCCGCCGCCGACAGCGGGACAGGCGCCGGCCCCCTCCATTGGTACGAGTACGGCGCCACCGACGAACCGGGGACGGCGCCGTCGCTCGTGGTCGACCCGCCCGACGGACGCCTGCCGGCACTGACGCCGTTCGGCAGCCAGCGCCGCGAGTACTACCAGGTCCACCGCCACGATGCGGCGGAGACCATCGCGCCGTCGGACAGGTGCGTCTCGCGCGGCCTCCTGGGCAAGATGCTGCCGACGTTCTACAACAACGGAAAGCTGATCCTGCAGCCTCCGGGATACGTCGTGATCCTCAGCGAGATGATCCACCACGCGCGCATCATCCCGCTCGACGGGCGGCCGCCCATCGGAGAGAACATTCGGCTCTGGGAAGGCGACGCGCGCGGCCGGTGGGAGAGCAACACCCTCGTGGTCGAGACGACGAACTACCGGGACATGGGTGAGATGCGCGGCAGCGACCTGCACACGGAAGCGCTCCGCATCGTCGAGCGCTTCACCGTCGTCGACCCGGACACGATCGCCTACGAGGCGCGCATCGACGATCGGAAGACGTTCACCGACGAGTGGACGGTCGCCTTTCCATTCAGGCGCGATCCGAGCTACCAGATCTTCGAGTACGCCTGCCACGAAGCGAACTACTCGGTGCCGCACATGCTGTCGGGTGCGCGGGCCGAGGAGCGAAGGGCCCGCTAGCTTCAATCCAACGGGGCTGCGCCCCGAACCCCCGGCGTCCGCTTGCGGGGACCCCTGCGCCCCGCGCCGCTCCCGCCGAGGCGCGCCGTGCGCGCCTTGCGGCGTCCGCACCGTTCTACGGCGCAGACGCCTAGCCTCATGGCCGCTCGTTGCCGCCGCCCCGGTCCTCACGGTGGACGAAGCGGGAACCGACGGTGTACCGTGAGCCGGTCGCGGTCCCGCGACGCGAGAAGTCTTTAATGAACCGAACGCAGGAGGAGAACAGTGACTAGAACGATTCTGCTCGCCGTCGTCATCGTTTTCGGTGTCAGTGGGTTGGCTGCGGCCCAGGATCCGCCGGATGGGTGCGGTCCGAAGGGCGACCTGCCGGCCGATCTGTCCAACAACGCGGCAGGCAACTCGCGCTGCTTCGAGGTTCGCATGTACACTGCCGAGCCGGTGGCCGACGGCAGCGGCGGCATCGACGAGCTGCACCAGCGGTTCCGCGAGGGTGAGGTCGCGATCTTCGAGAAGCACGGCGCCGAGATCGTCGCGGTCTGGCAGCGGCTCGACAACCCGAACACGCTGGTCTGGATGCTCGCCTACCGCGACCGCGCGCATCGGGACGAGGTCTGGGCCGCGTTCCGCGAGGACCCGGCGTGGGATGAGCTGCTGGCGAAGTACCCGGCCCCGCTCGAGGGGATCGAGGTCTTTTGGATGAGCGCCAGCGACTACTCGGCCCTCAAGTAGCGACGACAACGCGTACCAGGGTGGCTCCGGCCGTTCCCCACGACCGGACCACCCTGCTCCCGTTCATCGCCGGACGCACCAGCCCCGGCGCGGGTGCGCTCGCACCGTCACGCGACACGCTCCGACCACGCACCGGCCCACAGCCGGTCCAGGAAATCCGTCCAGGGCAGGATGCTGATGCCGTCCACCCGTCGCGGCGCCGGTTCCAGGGACACGATGACGTGGTGGGCGCACACGCCCTCTTCGCGCAGGGCCTTGATGCCCTTCAAGTCCCGCGCGCCCACGTGGGGCTTCGCCTTGACCTCCACGGCCGCGTCCCCGAACACGAAGTCCACCTCGAACTGCGACTTCGACCGCCAGTACCGCGGCGTGTCGAGCCGATGATGATCGCACCACGCCTTGATCTCCTGGAAGACGAAGCTCTCGAACGCCATGCCGTACTCGGACGTTCCCGGCGCCAGTCCCTGCCGTCCCTGGAGATGGCGGGCGACTCCCACGTCGAACAGGTAGTACTTCGACGTGGAGATCGCCTTCCGCTTCCGCGTCTCGGTGAACGCAGGCACCTCGTGGGCGATGAGGGTGTCCTTCAGGATCTCGTAGTACTCCCGAACCGTCGACGCGGGCACCTGCGCGTCGCTCGCCAGGTTGGCGAAGTTGATCATTTCGCCTTGGGCCAGCGCGGCCACCTCCAGGAAGCGGCCGAAGGCGCCGATGTTCCTGACGATTGCCTCGGCGGCGACCTCCTCCCGGAGATAGTCTCCCGCGTAGGCGGCGAGGTCCTCGGCCGGCGATTCGGAGAAGAAGATCGACGGGAGCAGGCCGTGTTCGAGTGCCCTGTCCAGGTCGAACCGGCCGCCGAGCTCGATACGGACGAACGGGTGCAGCACACGGGACCGGGCGCGGCCGCCCAGCAGGTTGACCCCCCGGCGCCGCAGCCGTCGCGCGCTCGATCCGGTCAGCAGGAACCGGATTCCGCGCTCCTCGATCAGCAGGTGCACTTCGTTGAGCAATGCCGGCATCCGCTGGATCTCGTCGATCACGACGATGGCTGTCTCTCGCCGAGCGGCCAGCGATTCCCGGATGAGAGCCGGATTCCGGGCCAGGCGCAGGAACTGCGTCTGATCCAGCAGGTTCCAGACGGGGCAGTCCGCGAACTGCTGGCGGATCAGCGTCGACTTGCCAGTCTGACGCGGACCGAACAAGAAGCAGGACTTCTGCTCCACGATGGCTCCCAGGTCCAGGCGGCGGGGGATGATCGGAGGCTGCATATGATGACAATCGCCAACCGTGTCACGATTCATCATGACAATGAACAACACGGCCGGTCAACGGCGGGTCTCAGGGCACCAGCGCGGTACCACTGACTCCTGAACGAGGAGAAGCGATGGTGCCGCTGTTCTCCGAAGATGGCGGCGTGTCCGGAAGGCGGTGGTAGGATCGCCCGCGATGCCTTCCCGGAGAATCGTTTCCGTACGTCTCGTCGGGTTCTGCGTGCTGTGCGCGGCGGCCGCCCTCGCGCTGGCCGCACCCACCGCAGACCGCGAATGGCTGGCCGGCGACTCGCACATCCACAGCCACTGGAGCACCGGCTACGACCATCGCGCCAGCCCGCCGATCCCCATCAAGGGGCGGGACGCCCTCTACTCCACGCCCAGGAACGCGGCGATGGCCCGGCGCTTCGGCCTGCGCTGGATGGTGACCACCGACCACGGCGGCCCCTACCACTCCAAGCTGAACCTGGAGCAGGCGTACCGCGAGCTGACCCTGTCGCGCGAGCTCGTTCCCGACTTGCTGCAGTTCTACGGCATGGAGCTCAACATGCCGGGCATGGACCACCACACGCTGATCATCCCCCGCGCCGAGGACGAGGCGTCGGTGCTGCACGAGATCGAGAGCCGTTTCGACGCCAACGAGGACTGGGCCCGCCCCCCTGACCCGCGCCGGCAGTCGGCGGAGCTACGGCGGCAGGCACTGGCCCACATGCAGGGGCTCGAGCGGCTGCCGATCCTCTTCGCGAACCATCCCTCCCGATCCGCGCCGAGCATCGGGAGCTACGGCCGCGACGAGCCGTGGGAGCTGCGCGAGAACAACGACCTCGCGCCGGACGTGTACCGCGGGATGGAGGGCGCGCCCGGCCACCAGGCCGCCACCCTCACCGGGGACAACGGCAGCCGGTACCGCGGCTCCTACTGGAACCCCGGCGCGCAGACCCTGGGCGGCTTCGACCAGATGACCGCCCTCGTCGGCGGCCTGTGGGACGCACTGCTGGGCGAAGGACGCCGGTTCTGGATCGTGGCCTCGTCCGACTCGCACTTCCACTACACCGAGCCGGTGCGAGCCGGCAGCGACTTCTGGCCCGGCGAGTTCCACAAGACCTGGGTTCACGCGCATCCGACCTATGCCGGCGTCCTCGACGGCCTCCGGCAGGGGCGCATGTTCGCGGTCGCCGGCGACCTCGTCACCGAGCTCGAGGTCCGTCTGAGCAGTGCCGGCGGACACGAGGCGGGGCTCGGCGGTACGTTGCGGGTCGCGCGGGGAGCGCAGGTCACGGCGACGGTCCGGCTCCGCGACCCGGAGACCCCGAACGCGGCGGGAGAGAACCCCGCCGTCCAGCGGGTCGACGTGATCGTGGGCGAGGTGCGGGGGCCGTCCTCCGACCCGGCAAACGACCGCAACCCCACGACACGGGTCCTCGCCCGGTTCACGCGCGACGCGCTGGCCCGCGACGGAGACCGGTACGCCCTCCAGGCACCGCTGCCGGCCGTGGACCGCGGCCTCTACGTACGGGTGCGGGGCACGAGCACCGAGGCCCTCGAGCCCGCGATGGACGGCCCCGAGGAGAACCCCTGGCACGACCTCTGGTTCTACTCGAACCCGATCTTCATCGAGGTCGAGTGACCCTCAGGGCAGCGCAAACACGAACAGGTTGTTGCCCGCGCTCGGGCGGAGCTCGGGCGTCAGGCGTATGAAGCCTGACGCGGTGCCCGCCGTGCCGGTGCTCACCGCGATGTACTGGCGGTCGTCGACCGCGTAGCTGATCGGGAAGCCGGTTACCGGCGAGCCGAGGTTGATCTCCCACAGCACCTCGCCCGTCTCGTCGTCGAAGGCTCGGAACCGACCGTTCACGTCGCCCCCGAAGACCAGCCCGCCCTCGGTGGCGACGAGCGACATCGTGGCCGCCCGCTGCTCGTACTGCCAGCGCGTGGCGCCGGTCTCGGCCGAGATCGCCTGGATCGTGCCGAGCTGCTCGGTCCCTGGCGCCAGCTGGTTGCGCACCGCGATCGCGTAGTGGATGCTGGCGTCGCGCGTGGCGAGCATGCGGGCGCAGGCGTTGCGCAACGGCATGTACATGGTGTTGGTCCGCGGGCTGTAGGCGCCGGCTTCCCAGTCCTTGCCCCCGATCCAGGTCGGGCAGGTCAGCACCTCCTGGCCTTCTGCGCTGAAGATGAGCTCGGCGTTCTCCGTCACCGCGCCCGTCCTGCCGTCGATATGGCTGATGACGTTCTGCGTCACCGTCGGCCGCGCCCACAGGAACTCGCCGGTCTCGCGGTCCAGCGTGTAGACGACGCCGGTCTTGCCGGGGATGCCGGTCACGACCTTCCGCACCTCGCCGCGCTCGAGCCGCGGGTTAATCCAGCTCACCGCCGCCGGGTCCGGAGCCACCGCGGTGTCCACCAGCAGCCGCTCGAAGGGATGGTCGAGGTCCCAGTGGTCGTTCAGATGCTGGTAGTACCAGACGATCTCGCCGGTGTCGCCGTCGAGCGCCAGCGTCGAGTTGTGGTAGAGGTGGCGGTTCTCGACGCCGCCGAGCAGGAACTTCGGCGCCGGGGACGTGACCGACGTCCCGACGTAGACGAGATTCAGCTGCGGGTCGTAGCTCGGCGCCATCCACGACCCGACGTGCACGCGCTCCTCGAACGGGATGCCACCCCAGGTCTCGTCGCCGGGCTCGCCCGGCGCCGGCACCAGGCGCCGCCGCCAGACCTCCGCGCCGGTCGCGGCGTCGTGTGCGGTGATGACGCAGGCCTCCGGTCCGCCCTGCGGGCGGCAGCTCCGGCCCGAGAACGCCTTGCCGCCGCCCACGATCGGACCCGAGGAATGCCTGGCGGGGTTGACGGTGTAGTCGAGGATCTGCGTCTCCCAGACCAGCCGGCCGGTCACCGCGTCGAGCGCGAAGACGAAGCCGTCGCCGCTGGTGTCGATGATGCGGGTGCCGTGGACCGCAATGTTGCGATTGGTCGACGACCCGGCCACGTACTCGTCCACATCGTCCGGCAGCGCGCGCCGGTACTCCCACCGCAGATCGCCCGTCACCGCATCGATGGCCTGGATGACGTCGCTCGGATTCGGCATGTAGAGCACGCCGCCGTAGGCCAGGGGGGTCCCCTCCTGGTTGCCCGCCGCCAGGGCTCGCGACCAGACCAGGCGCAACTCGCTGACGTTGTCCGCGTTGATCTGGTCGAGCGGGCTGTAGCCCCAGCCGTCGGGCGTGCGGCGCCACATCAGCCAGTCGCCCGGTGCGGGATTCTCGAGCATCGCATCGGTGACGGGCACGAACGCGGCGTCAGATTCGGGCTGCGCGCTGGCGGCGACCGGCGCCAACGCCGACATCGCCGCGCCCACGAACAGAACGCCTGACGCAACAAGAAACCTCGGCTGCATGGTTGGCCTCCGTTCTCCGGGATTCATCGTCACCGCGGCGCCGCGCCGGAGGTTCGCAGGAGCGGGAACAGCCTAAACCCCTGCGCGAGCCGCGCCTCCACGTCCGACTGCTCGAAGGTGCCGCAGAGCGCCCGGCACGCGACGCACGCGCTCGCCACCCTGGCGGTCGCCGCCTCGACCTCGGGCGCCGTCGGATGCCATGTCCTCAGACCCGTCCCGCGAAATCGAGGATCTGCGGTGCGAGCCGGGGCCAGTTGGCGAACAGGCCTTCCCCGGCGGCCGCGGCCGCCTGGCGCATGAGCCACTCGTTGTCGGGCCACGGCGGCTCGGCGATGCTCGCGCCGGGGATCAGCGCGTGAACCTCTTCGCTCGTCGTGCGCGGATGGCTGAGGTCGCTGGCGCCGCTGCGCAGCACCAGCGTGGGCATCCGGAGCGAACGGAAGCTCTGCACGGTCATGCCCGGGACCGGGGATCCCGGCAGCGGGAAGAAGGCCGCGGCCCAGCGCTGCATGGTCTCGATGAAGCGCGCGGGGTCCTGGCCCAGGATGCGCGCGCGGTTGCCCGGGTTGCGCCGGATGGCCTCGGCCCATTCCGGGAGCGCGGCGACCGCCTCCATCCCGCCCGTATTCGCGGCCCGCGCCGAGGCCTGGCAGTAGTGGACCGCGAGCGCCGCCAGCCCGATCGGGCCGCCGCTGATCCACAGGATGAACAGCCTGGAGACGACGTCCGGATGGCGCGCGGCCGTCAGCAGCGACACCCGCGAGCCGGCCGAGCCCCCCACGACCAGCGCGGGCGCCATGTCGAGGGCGCGGAGGAGTCCGGCCAGGGTATCGGCGTGGAGCACCGATTCGGATTCGGCGTCGAAGCTCACGTCGGAGCCCCCGCAGTTGGGACGGTCCCATATCAGCACTCGCTTGCCGGCCGCGGCGAGGGCTGCGGCCAGCTCGCGCACCCCCGGCGTGTCCTTCGAGAAGCGTCCGCCCGGCGTCACCACCACGGGCTCGCCCGTGCCGACGATCTCGTACTCGATCCCGAGCCCGTTGACGGTGACTCGCCGTGCACGACCGCTCCCCGCACGAGGCTGGCCTGCCCGTTCGGGCGCGAGCGGCGGCACCGCCGCGGCCGCTGTGGCCCTGTGGAGAACGGCACCCGCGACGCCGATCGTGCCCAGCAGGAGGGCCCTGCGCCGATCGGGACTCTCGAGGGCGCCGTCGCCGTGTCGGTTGGCGTGCCTGCCGGGCATGCGATCCTCCTCTAACGCATCACAGCGCATCGCGCGACATCAGGAACGCGTACACCTGCCGGATCTCGTCGCTCGAGAGCAGCTCCTCGAAGGGTGGCATATTCGTGCCGTCGCGGCCCCCGGCCACGACGTCGAAGAACCGGGCGGAATCGAGCTCGGTCCCGAAGATGCTCGCGCCCGCGCCGCCGCCTGCCCGGTGGCACCCGACGCAACGCTCGCGGTAGATGCGTTCCCCCGCGGCGAGCGCCGCCGCGTCGCCCGGCACCGGGTCGGCGACCGCCGCGACCGCGTCCCCGCCCTCGGGCGACCCGGATGTCGTCGTGAGCGGCTCGCCCCCCGCGGTGGGCTCGAAGCCGTATCCCGGCAGCACGCGACCGCCGAGGGTGTGGCCCGGCTCGCCGACCCGCGGCAAGCTGCCGCGCAGCGTCGTCAGGTTCGTTCCGGCCTGCACCCGCGCCGCGCCGCCGTCCAGCGCGAACACCCACAGGTTCCCGGCCTTCGGCTCGGTGTAGTAGAACGTCATGTCGCCGCCGATGCCCCCGGACGGCACGGCCACGTACTGCGTGCCGTCCAGCTCGTACGTGATGGGGCTGCCGATGATGCCCGAGCCGGTCTGGAACTGCCACAGCACTTCCCCGCTGCGGGCGTCGATCGCCATGAAGTAGCCGCGCATGTCGCCCGTGAAGACCAGCCCGGACGACGTGGCCACGGCGCCAGCCCAGAACGGCGCCGGGCTCACCACGCGCCACAGCACCTTGCGGTTGACCACGTCGAAGCCCACGAAGTTGCCGGGATTGTCGCTGGTCAGGTACTGCTGATAGTCGGCGCCGAGATACCACTCGCCTCTCGTCGGCGGCTCGAACTGCTCCTCGGCCCAGAACTTGTAGCCCATCGCCCACTGATTGGACATGAAGTAGAGCGCGCCGAGCTCGGGGTTGAAGGCCAGCGGCTGCCAGTCGATGGCCCCCTCGAGGCTGGGAATGATGGGCCCGACCTCCGGACCGCCCGACTGGGCGAGCATCTGGGGGTTGACCTGCGGGCGGCCCGTCTGCGGATCGAGGCCGAACGCCCAGTTGATGCCGGGCACGATCGGCTCGCCGTAGACGAACCGGCCGTCGGTGCGGTCGAGCGCGTAGAAGAAGCCGTTCTTGTCGTGGTGGAAGAGCGCCTTGACCGGCCCGTGCTCACCCAGGGTCACGTCGGCCAGCACCGGCGTGCTGACGGCGTCGTAGTCCCAGCAGTCCCAGGGGGTGTACTGGAATCCCCAGCGGATGTCGCCGGTGTCGGCATCGATGGCGATGGTCGCGGCGGTCCACTGGTTGTCGCCCTTGCGGACCTGGCAGTTCCAGGGCGCCGCGTTGCCGGTGTTCCAGTAGACGAGGTTCAGCTCGGGATCGTTCGCGCCGGTCGTCCAGGTCGGGCCGCCGCCGTTCTTCCAGGTATCGCCGGGCCACGTCTCGTTGCCCGGCTCGCCCGGACCGGGGATGGTGTAGGTCGTCCAGCGCGGCGCGCCCGTCAGCGCGTCGAATGCCTTGACGAAGCCGCGGATGCCGAACTCGCCGCCGGCCACCCCGGTCAGCACCATCCCATTGACGACCAGCGGCGCCCCGGTGATGCTGTACCCCTGCTCCCAGTCGATGACCTCCACCTCCCACACGACGGCGCCGGTGTGCCTGTCGAGCGCGACCAGCCGGGCATCCATCGTGCCCACGTAGACCAGCTCGCCGAAGAGGGCCACGCCGCGGTTGTTCGACCCGCAGCAGTAGACCCGTTCGACGCCGTCGGACAGCTGCGGGACGTAGCTCCACTTGCGCGCGCCGGTCCGCGCGTCGATGGCGAACACGCGCGACTCGTCGGCCGAGAGGTACAGCACGCCCTCGTGCAGGAGCGGGGTCGCCTGCAGGCCGCGGTTCTCGCCGCCCGTGGCGAACACCCAGACCGGACGCAGGCGGCTCACGTTGTCCGCCGCGATCTGGTCGAGCTCCACGAAGCGGTGCCCGCGGTAGTCGCGGCCGTACATCAACCAGGCCGAGTTGTCCGTTGAGGCCTGCTCGAGGTCGGCCGTGGTGATCTCCTGCCCCTGCGCCGCCGGCCGGGACAGCCCCGCCGCGACCGTGAGAGCCGTTGCGAGCGCCGCCAGGTAACGCCAAGCCCCCATTTCGTGCGCCCTCCCTCCAGGCCGTTCCCTCTGCGCCGAGCGACGAGGTGCGACGCGCGGGTCGTCATCAGTCCAAGGGCAAGCGGTCGGTGCGGTGTATCCGATCGATGCCGACTCCGGCAGCGTATCACGACGCTGTCGGTGCTACGCCTGCACCCTCAACGACCCGGGAATCGCCGCGCCTCGACCCGAGTTCACGACGCCATTCAGAATGCGACTCGCAGGCCGAGCTGGGCCTGGCGCGGGGCGCCGACGAGCAGGCTGGCAAGGCCGAACTCCGGGTTCGGCGTCACACCGTCGTTCTCGAAGACCTCCTGCTGGTCGGCGTGCCCGACCCGGAAGGCACCGGTGTTCAGGAGGTTGAAGACTTCGAAGAGCGCCTCGACCCGCGCGACGCCCAACTGGAAGCGCCGGGTCAGTCGCAGATCGAGGTTGGTCCAGGGCGCGTTCCGCTCGCCGTTCACGGGCGCGAGCTCGCCATCTACCACCGCCCGGGTCTGGGCGCCGTGCGGACCGACGGCGAAGCCGGGGTGGTTGTGGAAGCCCACCGCCGGATCGAGTGCGGTGTAGGGAGAGCCCGACTGGGCCGTGAAGATGCCGCTCGCCATGATATCGAAGGGCAGCGAGAAGATGCCGCTCGCCACGAAGCGGTGGGGGATGTCGCGGATCGAGAGGCCCCAGTCGTAGTCCGGGTGCGTGGGGTCGGTCAGGGTCAGGCTGCCCGAGCGTTCGTTGTCGTCGTTCGAGCGGTCGCGCGACCAGGTGTAGTGCGCCTGGAACTGAACCCCGTCGCGGAAGCGCCGGCGCAACGCGGCGGTGAGCGCCAGATAGTCGGAGCGGGCCGGCGAAGCGCGCACCAGGATGGGCCCGTAGGCTGGATTGATCCGCTGGCCGGAGTAAACCGGCCGCCCGAACGGGTCCCGAGTGGACGCCGCGACGTTCGCGTCGAAGTTCGAGGCGAGCGAGTCGCTCCGCGCATGCAGCAGATCGAGCGAAGCGGCGAGGTTGCCGCCGAGCTCCCGCTCGTACCCGACGTTGAAGCGGATGGTCCGGGGATCCTCGAAGCCGGGGGCGAAGTGGCTGAGCGCGGGGATCAGGCCGGCCGGCGGACTGTCGTTGTCGATCGGGGCGCCCAGCGGCACGAAACCGGTCTCTCCAGGCGTCACGATCGCGTTCCCGTAGCGCGGATAGATGCCGGTGTCGCTGTGGGCGGTGGAGAACAGCAGCGTCGGCGTGCGGGCGTAGAAGACCCCCGCGGCGCCCCGGACGACGCTCCCGGGGTCGGGCGACCAGACCACGCCGGCGCGGGGCGAGAAGTTGTCGAGGTCGTCGGGGATGCGTCGCCCCGCGGGGAGCACGTGCTCGATCGCGCCCGGGTTCAGGGTGCCGTCCCAGCGTGCTCCGACCTGCAGGGTCAGGCTCCGGTTCGGGCTCCAGGAGTCCTGGACGTAGGCGCCGAGAATCTGCTGGGAAACCTCGAAGTTGGGGTTCTCCATGATCCCGAAGAAGATGACGGCGCGGGCAGGCGTGCCGGCGGCGAAATCCTGCAGCGAGTCGAAGTCGTAGCTCCCGTCCGCATTCCCCGCGAAGAACTCGCTCAAGGCGTCGTGGCTCAAGGAGAAGCCCGCGCGAAGCTCGTGGTTCCCCGAGAGAAAGGAGAATCGCTCCTGGATCTCGAGCTTCCGCTCGTCGTTGGAGACCGGCAGCCACCAGGGTTTGCCGAAGGAGCCGAACGAGGGGTAGAAGATGCGGAAGCTCGCCTGCAGCGCACTGTCGGGCAGGTGCGACCGGCGGTCGAAGTCATCGTAGGCGTACTGGGCGCGGAACTCGTTGACGCCGTTGTCTCCGACCACCGAGACGAGCGAGCCCACCGTGGAGTGGCTCCTCACGAACCGCCGCGATTCTTCGCCGACGAAGTCGGACACGCGCGAATAACGCGTGAAGTTGTAGCGCAGCGTGAGCGCCTGCCGGTCGGTCGCCCGGTGGTTCAGCTTGCCGAACAGAATCAGGTTGTCGGTTTCCCGGAGGAAGCTTCCGCTCGCGGTGCGCCCGCGCGCGGGGTCGGCGGCCGCCATCCCATCGTCGTTCGGCAGGTATCCGGCCAGCACCCCCGGGAAGGCCGCAAGGACTGCATCGTACTGTCCGCGTCCACGGATATGCCTGAGGAAGGGTTGGTTCTGGGCGGTCTGGTCGTAGGAGACGAAGAAGTGGGTCCGGTCGCGCCGTATCGGCCCGCCGAGGGACGCGCCCCAGTTGTAGCGGCGGAACTCGTCCACCTCGTACCGCGGGTCGTCCGCGGGCACGCCGCGCGCGGCGTCGAGCGGCGACCGCGGCAGCCGGGCCGCCATCTGGTCGTCGCGTCCGAAGAGGACGACGGAGCCGGAGAGATCGTTGGTACCGCTCTTGGTGATCACGTTCATGGCGCCGCCGCCGGAGCGGCCGGCCTCGGCCGAGTACCCGCTCGTGACCACCTGGAACTCCTGGACGGATTCCTGCGCCACCAGGGCGCCGCCGCCCTCCCTTGCCAACCCGCCCCGTCCGAAGCCGAAGAACGCGCTCTTCGCGTCGGCGCCGTCGATGGTGAATCCCGAGTTCACGGCACGCTGGCCGCTGAGCGAGATCCGGCCGCTCGCGTCCACCTGCACCGTCGGCATCAGGAGTGCGAACCGCACGAAGTCGCGGCCCGAGATCGGCAGGTTGGAGATCTCCTCCTCGTGCACGTACCCGGCGGCCCCCGCGCGGCCCACTTCGAGGAGCGGCGCCTGGCCGACGACCACGACGGTCTCTTCGACCGCGGCGAGACCGAGCCGCAGGTCCACCTCGAAGCTCTGCCCGACGAGGAGGCGGACGTTCTCCCGCCGCATCGTGCGGAAACCGGTCAGCGACGCCACGAGGTCGTACACTCCGCCGGGAACCGCGCGGAGGGCGAAGAAACCCTCCCGGTTCGTGACCGCCGTGCGGCGCTGGCCGCGCTCGAGGTCCACGAGCTCGACCGTCACTCCCGGCAGGCTCGCGCCGGTGTCGTCGCTCACAAAACCCTGAACCGACGCGAGCGACTGGGCGGCGGCCGTCGCGGAAATGGCGCAAGTGAGCGAGAACACGACGGCGGCCAGCGCGCGTCGCCGCCGTCGACGATCGAGTGCACGATGCAGAGCCATTCCTCAGGGTGTCTGCCTTCCTGGCCGCTGCGGTAGGCGATCCCGCCCGTGATATCTCGAGGAAAGATGAAGCAGGGTACACTGATCCGCGCCGTCGCGAGAGGCGCGCTTTCGGGAGCTCTACGAGCCCGGCGGCGACGTCCGCCAACCTGCACTATTCTTTGAGGCGTGCGAATCGGGCGGGGGCGGACAGTTCCGGAATACGTGGCTGCGTGCAAGAGGGGGCGAACATGAGACAGACAACCACACGTCGTGAGGTCTTGAAGGGAAGCCTGGCGCTGGCGGGGCTCGGGGCGGTCGGAATGCCCGAATGGGCGTTTCCCGCGCTCGCGCAGGGCGAGACGCTGATGGAGTTCACGGACATCGCGGACGACGTGCGCTGGATCCGTGACGCGGAGCGGCGGATCATCGACGTCCGCCGGATCGACGGCCCGTTCACGCCGAATGATCAGTTCTTCACGACACAGCACTACGGCCACCCGGCAGTGGACGTGGCGGCGTACCGCCTGCGCGTGTCCGGCCTGGTCGACACGCCGCTGGAGCTGTCGATGGACGACCTGCGCGCCATGCCCAGCCGCGACCTGATCTTCGGCTTCGAGTGCTCCGGCAACCGCGGCCCACTGAACGGCCTGTCGAGCAACGGCCGCTGGACCGGCGTTTCGCTGCGTACGGTGCTCCAGCGGGCGGGCGTGCAGGGCGCGGCGCGCGAGTTCGTCTTCTTCGGCGCCGACCGCGGCGAAGAGGAGGTGCTCTGGCGCGGTCGGACCTTCAACGTCGAGCAGCAGTATGGCCGGAGCCTGGAGCGGGATCAGGCGCTCTCGGACGAGCCGCTTCTCGCCTACGAGCTGAACGGCGAGCCCCTGTCGGCGCACCAGGGTCGTCCGTTGCGGCTGCTGGTCCCCGGCTGGTACGGCGCGCCGAACGTCAAGTGGGTCGCCGAGATCCATGTCCAGAAGGACCAGTACCTCGGCCGCTGGCAGGCCCGCTCGTACCGGACTCTGAAGGGGGAGATGATCAACGGCGAGATGAAGTGGACCGAGTCCGCCATCTCGACGATGCGGCTGAAGTCGTACGTCGCGCGCGTCACGGCGGTCGGCGGCGCGCACAACGTCTTCGGCGTCGTGCTGAACGACGGGACGCCGATCGCCGCGGTCGAGGTCAGGGTCGATGACGGTCCCTGGCAGCCGGCAAGGCTCGACGCGGAAACGATGCGCGAGAAGTACGGCTGGAAGTTCTTCAACTATCGGTGGGAGGGCGCCACCCCCGGCGAGCACACGGTCGTCTCGCGTGTGACCGACGTCAACGGCAACGTTCAGCCGACCGCGGATGAGCTGGGGAACAAGATGACGTTCCTCGAGTCACACGAACAGTTCCCGCGGACCGTGATCATCGCGTAGTACGCCGCCGCCGAGCACACTTCGAAGCCGGGGCCCCGCGTCCCCGGCTTCGAACCCCGCCATCATGAGGGTGAACTCGGGCGCGCGGTCTTATGGATGCGGCAACCCCGTAGCGCTCGCCGAAGGGTTCCACCCGCCAGACATCCGCCTGCGCGCCAACGAACCAGCCCACGAACGCGATGTCTCGGTGGAGGAGCGCATCGGACCACCGAGCGCGATCCGATCCTGCGCCGCCGCCGGAACCGTCGAGACAAGCAACACGACCAGCGCCCGCACAAGGCGGCCATAAACGTCGATCGTTGCGGGTGAGTAGCCTTGTACGGCGAGGCTTTCCAGATATCCGTCACGGCATTGCTGGAGCCAGTCTCCAGCGTTCGTCCGAGCGGCGACATTGTTGATGTGCAGTTCCATTGGTCGTTCCCTTCCCCTCAAGGTGAAAGAAACGAGTGATGATCAACGAACCGCCAATCGCAACCCGATTATGCCGATAGCGCTCTGTAGGAAGTCCGCGGTGTCACGGCGATCGGCAGTCCACGCGGCATAACCAGGATGTCGGCATTACGGATGCCATGCCGATATCGGAGGACCGATGCTGCTCGAACAGACGCTCGACAAGCTCAACGCCCTGAAGCTCGGCGCGATGGCCGACGCCTTCCAGCAACAACTCGACACCGACGAGGCCGCCGCGCTCAACTTCGAGGAGCGGCTCGGCCTGCTGGTCGATACCGAGTGGACCGCCCGCGAGCAGCGCAAGCTCCAGCGGCGCCTGCAGACGGCCAAGCTGCGCTACCCGGCGTCGCTCGAAGCCGTCGACTTCACCCACCCGCGCCGGCTCAACCGCCAGCAGGTCCTCACGCTCGGCGCCTGCGCGTGGATCGCCGAGCGCCACAACCGTGATCGTCACCGGACCGTGCGGCATCGGCAAGAGCTTCCTCGCCTGCGCCTTCGTCGAACGCGCGTGCCGCCGCGGCTTCACCGCGCGCTACGTCCGCATGCCGCGCCTGCTGCATGAGCTGGCCGTCGGCCGCGGGGACGGCTCCTACACCCGACTGCTGGCCCGCCTCGCCAAGCTCGAGCTGCTGGCGATCGACGACTGGATGCTCGCGCCGCTGCGCGATCCCGAGCGGCGCGACCTGACCGAGGTCATCGAGGACCGCGCCGAACGCGCCTCGACGCTCATCGCCAGCCCAGCTGCCCGTCACCGACTGGCACGCCGTCATCGGCGACCCCAACCAGGCCGACGCCATCTGCGCCCGCCTGCTCCACGACGCGCACCGCATCGACCTGAAGGGCCGCTCGATGCGGCGGACTCACGACGCGCCCGGCAAGCGTACCGTTGGAACGCAAGTGAAAAAGTGTTGACATCGAGGGGTTGGTGGTGTCCGGCGGCGGGTCCGGCAGAGGGATTGCGAAGTGGATGTCTACGCGGCCGTCCTCGACCATCACCCGCTCGAGCACGGTACGGACGAGTTGTTGCCGGGCGTCGAAGTCGAGCGTGGCGAGCGGACCGCGGATGGTATCGACAAAGGTCTCCAGGTCGGTCTGGAGTTGTGCCTGCTGCTGTGCTGTCTTCCGCTCGGTGTGCAGCACCTCGATACTGCCGGTGACGTGGGCTCGCCGCTGCCGCAGCCGTTCCTGACGTTGCCGGAGTTGATCGAGGTCGACGAGTCCGGCCTGATAGGCGTCGAGCAGTCGGTGTTCCTCGCGATCCAACTCGGTGAGCTGCTTCCGTAGTGCGCGCAGGTCGCCGGCCGAGCCGTCGTCCAGCGGCGACGCCGCTTGTGCCTGCAGGCGCGTGTACCCCTCACGGATCAGGGCCGGGTGCTCGAGGTGACGGCGGACCTCGCCCCAGACGAGATCATCCAGCTCGTCCGCCCGCAGATTCCGTTGCGGGCAGCGGCCGACGGTGCTGCGCGCGTACAGCACGTCGTGACCCGCGCAGTAATAGTAGTGGTGGAACGTGCCGTTGCGTCCGCGCATGCGGTGACAGGACATCGCGAGGTCACAGACGCGACAGCGGACTACCCGGCGGAGCAAGTAGTGGCCGGACTTGAGATGGCGGGGGCTGAAGCGGCTGTTGTCGTGATGGATGGTCTGGGAACGACGAAACAGATCCGGGTCGATGATCGGGGGCACCGGGAGAGGAATCCACTCGGCCGTCGGGCGCTCTTGCAGGCAGGTGGGCCGACGCCGCGACGTCGACCGCGGGTCGCAGCTGACCGATTCGTGGCGGTTGTAGTACATCGTGCCGATGTAGGCCTCATTGTGCAGCATCCGGGTCACGGTGCTTGTCCCCCAGCGCGGGAGCCCCGTGGCGGTTACGTGCGCTGACTCGGTCAAGCGCAGTGCGATCTGCCGCACGCTGAGACGCTCGTCGACGTGCCAGCGGAAGATCTGGCGCACGACCTGCGCCTCGGGCTCCGACACCTCGACATGGGCCGGAACCCCGTCACGGCGTGGAATCCGCCGGTAGCCGTAGGGGACCTTCCACCAACACACCTCGCCTTGTCGCGCGCGAAAGAGCTTGCCGCAGCGGTATCGTTCCGCGATCTTGATGCGCTCGTATTCGGCGACCGCGCCTTGGATCTGCGTGAGCAGGCGCGCCTGCGGATCATCGGACAGGGGTTGGTCGAGAAAGGTCACCTGGACGTCGAAGCGCTCGAGCTCTTCGAGAATCAGGATCTGATAGGCGTACTTGCGCGCGAGGCGATCCGGACACAGCACCAGCGCCGCCTCGAACGCGCCGGCCTCGGCGCCGTCGCGCAGCCGGTCGAGACCTGGCCGGTCCAGGCGCGCGCCGCTGTATCCGTCATCCACGCACACGTAGGCATCCACTACGTCGTGGTGCTGCTCGCGCGCCCAGCGCGTGAGCGCATCCAGTTGCGACGCGATCGTGCCCTGCTGCTCCTGGCGTTCGGTCGATACGCGGGCGTACAGCGCGACTTGCATGACCAGCCTCCTTCGTTTCCTGTGTCGTGACGTCCCGGTGGGGCGCCGCGCGCAGGATGAGCCGGTAGGCTTCGCCCAACGTGGTCATCCGCGCATCCACCGCTCCGGTCCAGCGCGACGGACGCGCGGCCACACAGTGCACCGTCCACTCGGTCGCCGGGCATGTGAGGAGCCCGGCCAGGCCCGCGAGGCCGAGCCCGGCCGGCCGCGCCGCTGCTTCGCGGCTGTCCCAGCCCAGGAAAGCAGCCCGCCGCAGCTCGTATTCGGCTTGGGCCGGACCTCCCGCCACACGGAACCGCCCTGCGGCAAGGCCTGGGGCCGCACCGGCAACGAGTTCACCGCCCCGCGGCGTTTTTTTTCGTGGACCACCGCCCACGATCCGCTCCACGGTCCGCCGATGCAGACGGACCCCGTGCGTGCGCTCGAGGCGGTCGAGCAACGCGGGGATCGACAGCGCCGGGTGGTCGGCGCGCTGGGCGCGGAGAAAGTCGACCACCGCCGGCGTGCAGGTCCGCGGGCCGACCGTGTCAGATTGCTCTTGACCGACCGATTTAGTCGGACATAGAATCCAACTTGATACTGAGACTCAGTCTCAAGTTGGTCGGCCGGGCACGACAACGCGATTTCGGACGGCTGGTCAGCGAAGGAGATGCCCTGACGAAGGAGCCTTGGGTCGGCGAGTGAAGAAAGCGCTCGCCGGGTGGCACCACCCGGCGAGCCAGTCGAGCGCAACGGTCCCACGCAAGGGACCCATCACACAGGCACGCATGACGGCACTCGGCCGCTCGAGTATAGGTACGGGCCGTCGTGACGTGCAAGCAGGAGAGCGTCATGACTCGTCCCACACTACTCGCGGTCGCGCTGCTCGTCGCCGCGTGCCTGCCGGCTGCCGCACAGGACAATACGCTCGGCGGCTGGCGTCCGCCCGATCTGATCGACGCCGTTGCGAGCTTCGGCGCCGCCGTTCATGACGGCGCGCTCTACGTCTACGGCGGCCATGTCGGCCGCGTTCACGCCCACTCCATCGAGAACATCAGCCCGGGCTTCCGCCGGCTGGTCCTCGAAGCCGGGCGGACCTGGGAGGATCTGCCGCCGGGACCGCGCCTGCAGGGAACGGTGCTGGTATCCGACGGCGCCTCTATCTATCGCGTCGGCGGCATGACGGCGTCCAACGCAACCGCCGCGGAGCCGGAAGTCCTGCGTTCGAGCCGGTCCGCCGCACGGTACGACGTGTCGGCCGGGCAGTGGGAGCCGCTGCCGGACCTGCCGGCCGGACGCTCCTCGCACGATGCCGTGGTAACCGGCGGCACGCTCTACGTCGTTGGTGGGTGGGAGCTCCGCGGGCGCGATCAGGAGCGGGTCTGGGCCGACACCGTCCTGGCTCTCGACCTGGACGGCGGGACCGAGTGGCGGGCGATTCCGGCCCCTTTCAAGCGCCGGGCGCTCGCGGCCGGAACCACCGGCGGGCGCATCTACGCTTTCGGCGGTCTCAGGCCGGCGGACGGGCCGGCGTTGCGGGTCGACGTCCTCGACACGGCAAGCGGCGCATGGTCTGCGGGACCCGACCTGCCGGAGGCGGGACGACTGCAGGGATTCGGTGTGGCGGCGACGAGCGACGCCGGGCGCATCTTCGTCAGCCAGGCCGACGGCAAGGTCTATCGCCTGGCGGACAGCGGGGACGCCTGGGAGCAGGGGGCGACGCTCGAGCATCCGCGGTTCATGCATCGGCTCGTCCCGTTCGGCGATTACGTGCTCGCCGTCGGCGGCGCGGCGCGCGGGGGACACGTGACGGCGATCGACGTTGTGCGACCCGCGGCCGGGAAGGTGGACGACGCGGGCGCCCGGCCGGGCGCGAGCCGTTGGCCCGGCTTCCGCGGCGGCACCGACACCAATGTGAGCCGCGCGGCACGCCTGCCGCTCACCTGGTCCGACGAGAGCGTGACGTGGCGCGCAACGACGCCGGGGTTCGGGCAGTCGAGTCCGGTGATCTGGGACGGCACCGTCTTCCTCACGTCCATCGAGGGCACGATGAAGGAGACCCTCTGGGTCAGCGCGGTCGGCCTCGATGACGGCTCGGAACGCTGGCGGCGGTCGTTCGAGGCGGCGGAGCGGCTCGAGTGGAACAACTACGTGTCGAAGGGCGCGCCGACGCCGGCGGTCGACGCCGACCGCCTCTACGCCTTCTTCGCGAGCGGCGACCTGTTGGCCCTCACGCACGACGGGGAGACTGTGTGGCGCCGGAACCTGAGCGGCGATTACGGATCGGTCGGTGGCAACCACGGCGTCGGGAACTCCGTGCTCCTGACCGAGCGCGCGGTCGTGGTGCTGCTGACGCGCCGCACGTACTCGTACCTGCTGGCGATCGCGCCGGACACCGGCGACACGTTGTGGAAGGCCGACAGGGAAGCGGGTGTCGCCTGGAGCACCCCGGTGCTCACGCCGGACGGCCGTGAGATCGTCGTCAGCGCGTCCGGCCGGATCGAGGGCTTCGACCCCGACACCGGCGACCTTCGTTGGTCGTTCACCGACCTCGAGGGCAACTACGTGCCGTCGCCCACCATCACGGACGACCTCGTCATCGTCGGCGGGCTGCGCGTCGCGGCCAACCTCGCCCTGCACCGCCCCGACGCCGGCACGCTCGATGGCGACGCTGTGGCGTGGACGGCCGGCTCGGCATCCAACTTCGGATCGCCCTTCGCCTACCGGGACTGCGTCTACTGGGTCAATCCCGCCGGCGCCGCGCGCTGTCTGGCACCGGATTCCGGGACCGTCCAATGGACCCACCGCCTGCCCGCGTCAACCTGGGCGACGCCGCTGGGCCACGGGGACCTCGTCTACTTCTTCACCACGAAGGGCATCACCCAGGTGCTCCGCGCGTCCGCCGCGGCGCCGCAGGTAGTCGCCACGAACCACCTGTCTGTCGAGGCACCGGTGACGGGCTTCGCCGCCGTGGACGACGCCATCGTCATCCGCGCCGGCGGCGACGTCATCCGGGTAGGTCGAGCAGCGGACTGAGGCCGGCATCCCCGGTGGACACAAGGAAACGGGAGAGGAACGTGGCAACCGGTACCGCGTTTGAGACGGGCGCCCCCGCACATGGCCTGGAAACCGCGCGAGGACGCCCGAATGAGCATCGGCACCGCATGGGGCGCTGCCGAATACCTACGGGGAGTATAGGCAATGCGCCCGCGTCACCGCACCCGCGTCGCTCGCGACCACGCCCGCCCGGCTGCAGCGCTACCTCTCGCCGCGCTGGCCCTCGTCCTGTCGAGCACACCCTCGCCGCTGGCACAACAGGATACTGGCGCGCAACCGCCGACGGAACGCCAGACAGGCCGTCCCGATGCCGGAGGAGGTGAACAGGTAGCCGAACCGGCCGGGAGCGAAGATCCGACGCTCGACGTGACGGTCGACGTCACCGCCAGCCTGCCGGATATCGACCGTCTCATTGCCGCCGAGGGCCAACGCGTCGGCGCCGCCGAAGGCGCCCAGCTCATCAGTGCCGCGTACATCAGGGCGCAGCAGGCGAGCACGCTGGCCGATGCTCTACGCAAGACCACGAGCGTGCAGGTCGACGAGGAAGGCGGCCAGCAGGGCAGCGTCGTGATCATCCGCGGCTTGAAGGAAGACCAGGTGAGCGTCCGCGTCGAGGGCGCCCCCAAGAATTTCAACCAGGCGCGTCACGGCGGCGCAGGCGCCATCTGGCTCGAGCCCGACATCTACAAGAGCATCGTGGTCGTGCCGGGCGTGGCCTCGAACGTGTACGGCAACGGCTCTCTCGGCGGCGTGATCCTGCTGGAGACGAAAGACCCGGAGGACGTGATCCCGGTCGGCGGGACGCACGGCGCGAACCTCCGCACCGGGTACGAGAGCAACGGCGAGAGCATGTACATCAGTGGCGACGCCGCCTACCGGCTCAACGAGGTGGTCGCCCTCAACGCAACCTATACGCGCCGCGACACCGCTCACTATCTCGACGGAGCCGGCCGGCCGTCGCTCGGCGGCGCCACGGGGTCCGACGATCACAACCTGCTGCTGAAGGGCGCGCTGACCCCCCCCGGCGCCGGCCGCGTGGAGTTGAGCTACCT
Source organism: Vicinamibacterales bacterium (assembly GCA_965222265.1). Taxonomy (GTDB): domain Bacteria; phylum Acidobacteriota; class Vicinamibacteria; order Vicinamibacterales; family UBA8438; genus JAAXGX01. The sequence continues at coordinate 906,512 of CBDCTP010000001.1, read as the reverse complement.
CGGGTTGCGCAAGGACTACACCGCCCGCGGCACGCAGTCCCGAGGGACGATCGTCAGCTCCGTCGATCAGTTCACCAACGTCCAGGAAGACACCTATACGGTGCAGTACGCGGTCAACCCGGCAGACCGCCGCTGGTTCGACATGAACGTCCGCGCGAGCCTGAACAAGACTGCGCGGGATCGCCGGAACGATGGCAGCCCGGAGACATCGACCTGGGGAGTCGATACGAGCTATCTCGAGATCAGCAACACCAGCAATCTCGTGCAGGGGCGATCGGTCCTGCACACGCTGCGGTACGGCGCCGACTACACCCGCGACGACGCGTTGACCGCCTACGTCGCGCAGGACGCCAGCCAGCTCGAGCGGAGGCGGTCCCAGATCGGAGCCTACCTGAGCGAGACCCTCCACCTCGGCCAGAGCTTCGAGCTCGTCGGCAGCGTCCGCTACGACCGCATCGGCCTGCGGTCGGGAACGAAGGATGGATCGAGCGACGCGGTGTCCCCGAAGGTTGGCGCCTACTGGCGGCCGTTCGAGCGGACCGCCGCCCGCGGCCTGTCCGTGTTCGCCATCGCCGGCGCCGGATTCCGGGCCCCGTCCGCTCACGAGGTGTTCGGCCGGGGCGAGAGCGACGTGCAGTTCTGCGTCAGGCGGGGCCCCAGCGAAGTCTGCTCGCTGACGCGTCCCAACCCCGACCTCAACGGCGAGGACTCCCGGAGCTGGGAAGCCGGCTTGGCGTACGCCAGTGGCGGCAGCGACGACCTGGTGTTCCGGTTCACGTACATCCGCAGCGACGTTGACAACCTGATCATCCGCGAGGATACGGGCGTCGAGACCATCAACGCTCGGCTGACGTCGATCTGGACGTTCCGCAACGTGGAGCGGGCGAAGATCGACGGGCTCGAGGCGTCGGTGAACTACGCGGGGAATCGCTGGTTCGGATCGCTGACGGCGCAGAACCTCAAGGGGTTGGACCTGGAGAGCGGCGAGGATCTGCGCGACGTCAGTCCCGCCAGCATCAATGCCAGCATCGGCGCGTACCTCTTCGACCAGCGGGCGCGCGTCGGCCTGGACGTCACCCGGCGCGGCGACAAGACGTTCGCGCCGGACCTGCGCTTCAACCGCCTCGGCTTCACCGTGTTCGACCTGTTCGGCATGTACCAGGTCACCGACACGGTCATGGTTCGCGCGCGCGCCGCGAACCTGACCAACGAGCTCTACACGAAGCGCTACCAGAACCTCTCGATCGACGCGGACGGGCGACCGCAAGACCTGACCTACTACCAGCCCGGCCGGAACATCAAGCTGACGCTCGAGTTCGGGTTCTAGGGCCAGGACGCCGATGCTCAAGCTGATCCTCACGCAGGCTCACCGGTGGGTGGGCGTTCCGCTGGGAATCCTTTTCCTGGTCACCCTCGTGACCGGATTGCTCGTGGGCGGTATCGATCTGGTGCGGGCGACGGACCGCAAGGGACAGACCTATCGCAGGACGTCGACAGCCGAGGACGCGCGGGCGCTGGAGCGGATGACGCAGGATGTGCCCGGTGTGTTTCAGGCCGTGATGCCGACGCAGCGGACGCCGTTCTATCAGGCGCGGGCGCGGGGGGAGACGAGAACCTACCGGATCGGGGACCTGGCTCCGATCGGGGTGTCGTCGGGCGGCGGCTTCTACCGGCTGGCGCTGGCGCTGCATCGCACGTTCCTGCTGGGCAGGCAGGCCGGGCCGTTCGGCATCAGTGGCGCCGATGCCGTGGCCTGGATCACGTTGGGCACCCTCGCGCTCAGCCTGCTGGGCATCTGGTTGTGGTGGCCGTATCGGCGCACCTTCCGGTGGACCAGGACCGTTCCGGTCGCCTGGACACGCACCGAGATGCTCCGGTCACACATGACAGGCGGCGTGGTGACGATCGTGGTGGTCGTCCTGCTCTGCGCCACGGGCGTCGCGATTACCTACCGCGGGGGCGCACGCGCGGTACTCGGGGCGAGCCGGATCAGCGACGTGGGGCTGCGGGAGTCTCCCTACTACGTCGCCCGCGATTGGGAGATCTGGCTCATGCTGGCGAGGCGGCAGATGCGTGCGGAGCTCGCCGCCGTGTCCTTTCCGAGGGCGCGCGGCGGCCAGCGCGGCAACCCTACCGCCTTCCGCTACGGCGTCGTCGATCCGGCCGCGGCGATCCAGTTCCGTTTTGTGACGGACAGCGACTGGCTCGGCATGGCCGGAAGCCGGGTCTACGTCGATCCGCGCCAGTCGGCGCTGATCGGATCGGTCCGGTTCGGCGATCTGCCGCTGGGACAACGCTTCTACAACCTGATCGTACCGCTGCACGCCGGCCGCGGCACCAGCCCGACCTATCTGGCCGCGCTGGTGTTGTGCACCGGGCTGGCTACGGTCATGACCTTCTCGGGCGTCGTGAGCTTCGTGATCAAGCACGTCAAGGGTCGCAGGCTTGCGGAAGGCGAAACCGGGAGGACGAACGAGATACGGAACCTGCTGATCACGGCCGCGGCAAGCGTCGTCCTCGGATGCCTTGTCGGCTACTTCCTGCCCGGCGGCAACGGGTCGGATCGCACCGGCGTCACCGGCGTCGATGGCGCGCAGCGGCGGGAACAGGTGCGGCCGGACCAACGGCAGCGTCCGGGCGGCGGCGCGGGAGCTGATATGGCGGGCCGCGGCGGGCAGGGTCCGGGCGGTCGCGGCCCACGCGGCGGCGGTCGACGGCCGGCGGAACCGGCGCGCGGTTTCCAGCTCGCCGACCCGGAACGGTCACTCGCACGCATGTCCGTGGCCTTGACGCTGACAGAGACCCAGCAGGAGGCGATTCGCACGTTCATCCGCGAGCACGGCGAGCGGATGCGCACGTCCATCCTCGCCGTGTTGACGCCGGAGCAGGCCCGGAAGCTGGCCGGGATCGAAACCGGCACCGCACGGGAGTGATGCGAAAGGAACCAGGAAACCGGTAGCGCGTTTGAGACGGGCGCCCCCGCACATGGCCTGGAGACCGCGCGCGGACGCCCGAATGAGCACCGGCACGCATGGGGCGCTGCCGGATACCTACGGGGAGTTATAGGCAATGCGACACCCACACCGAGCCGGCGCGACCCGCGACGGCGTTCCCACGGCCATCCTCGCCGTGCTAGGCCTGCTAATGGCGGTACCGTCCGTGCCGCAGGCCGAGCAGCAGGCGGCGGATTCGCAGCCGCAGGCCGAGCAGCACGCGGCCGATCCGGAGAGCGGCGCCGCGCAGCCGAGCGGCGAGCCGCTGACCTTCCTCGACTCGGTGACCGTCTCTGCGACGCTCCGGCCGGCGGCCGTGGTGAACACGCCGGGCATGGTGACCGTCATCGACAGCGAGACCATCCAGGGGCGCATGCTGGAGAGCTTCGCCGACCTGGTCAAGTACGAGCCCGGCGTCTACGTCGAGAACCACGTGACCCGTCTCGGCCTCAACGGCTTCAACATCCGCGGCATCGGCGGCAACCGCGTCATGACGCAGGTCGACGGTGTCCAGACGTCGGAGCAGTTCGATTTCGGCCCGTTCAACGTCCACCAGGCTGGGCTCGACGTAGACACCCTCAAGTCGGTCGAGATCGTGCGCAGCGCCAACTCGGCGTTGTACGGCAGCGACGCGCTGGGCGGCGTCGTCTCGCTCTTCACCAAGGATCCCGCCGACTATCTGCACGGCGACCGGTTCTACGTCGGCGCCAAGACGACCTGGGATGGCCGCGCCAACGACGCCAGCGGCAACCTGACGCTGGCCGGAGGCGGCGACCGCCTCCAGGGTTCGGCCTTCCTGAGCGTGAACCGCGGCGGCCAGATTCACAACCAGGGCACTGTGGAGACGGCCAACGATACGCGTACGGCGCCCAATCCGCAGGACGTGCGCGGCGCGCAGGTGCTGGCCAAGCTCGTCTTCACCGCGACACCCGGCAACGTGTGGCGGACAACGGCGGAGGTGTACGATACGCGCGTCGGGACAGAGTGGTACTCGGACCGCGGCCGAGCCGATCTCGGCTTCCTGTCGTACGACACCGTCGATTCGGATGCCGTCGACACGCAGACCCGCCGGCGGTTCTCGCTCGATCACACCCTCGTCGACCGGGGCCTCGACCAGGTCTCGTGGCGCCTGTACGGCCAATTCAACGACACGTCGCAGGTCATTGACCGGCAGCGGCTGAACTTCGGGTTCGGGCCGCCCAGCCCCTCGCACCGGCAAGGCACGGTCGACTACGAGCAGGTCGGCTACGGCGGCACCGCACAGGGCCAGCACTGGCTGGGCAGTGCCGACAACGGCGTGCGGCTCACGTTCGGCGCCAGCTACAAGACCGACCGGTTCGACATCCTGCGCGACCGCACCGAGACGAACACCCGCACCGGAGCACTGGTGCCCACCCGGCTCATCTTCCCGACCAAGTACTTTCCCGAGAGCGACGTCGTCGAAGCCGGATCGTACGTCCAGGCCGAGCTCCAGCTCGGCCGCTTCAGCGTGGTGCCCGGAGTGCGCTACGACCACTTCGGACTCGACGCGGACCAGAACGACCCGATCTTCATCGCCAGTCTCAACCCGGAAGCGGCCGACTTCTCCGACGGCGCGGTGTCGCCGAAGGTGGGCGCCGCCGTGCGAATCACGGACGTCGTGACCGTCCACGCGCAGTACGCCCGCGGATTCCGGGCACCGCCCTACCACGACATCAACACCGGGTTCACGAACCCCGCGGGAGGCTATACGACACTGCCGAACGCGTCGCTCCGGGCGGAGACGAGTGACAACCTCGAGGTGGGCGTGCGGACCGCGTTCGACCGCGCCAGCCTGGAGGTGACCGGGTTCTCGAACCGCTACGACAACTTCATCGACCTCACGGCGCTCGGCTTCAACCCGCGCACGCGGCTGCTGGAGTTCCAGGCCCAGAACCTCGAGCAGGCAGAGATCAACGGCGTCGAGTTGCGCGGCGAGGCGTACCTGACCGACAGCGTCATGATCCGCGGGAGCTACGCGCGGATCGAAGGCGTCGAGATCCTGCAGGACGCCACCGTCCCGGCGCTTGCCGAGGAGACGCCGCTCGGGTCGATCGCCCCGAACGAAGGGGTGCTCGGCATCCGCTACATCCAACCCTCCGGCCGCTGGGGCGCCGAGCTCTCGCTGCGGCTGGTCGAGTCGTACCAGGGCGCCCCCGATGAAGACCAGTTCGAGCCCGCTTCCTACCAGGTGGTGGACCTGGTGAGCCACTTCGCGCTCGCCGAGGAACTCACCTTGCGTCTTGGCGCGCTCAACCTGACCGACGCGAAGTACTTCGAATGGTGGAACGTCCGCGGGCGGCAGGCGAACGACCCCGTGATCGACCGCTACTCGAGCCCGGGCGTCAGCTTCATCGGATCGCTTGGCTACGACTGGTAGGTGCGGCCGCCCCGCAACGTAGGAAAGGGGAACACATGCACAGCCATGGCGCCGAGACGCTGGCCAAAGGTTCGGAGTTGGCCGTGTACCAGTGTGGACACGGCCTCCTCCACCTGCGGGTGAACCGCGTCACGCTGACGCTCAAGCCGGACGAGTTCCGCCAGCTTGCGATGCTCGTCGGCGAGGCACACATTCGCCTGGTTACGCGGAATACTGTCCACGAGTGCGGGACGCACTGACCCGGGGCCGCGCGGTCACGGCAGGCGCGCTCGCCGGGTGTAGGTCGCCGACCGCGTACGAAACGGAAGTCCGCTCGCCGAGTCGCTGGCCGGTACCACCGGAACCGAAGAGCGGCAGCGGCGTTGCTCGGACCGCCGGCCGCGTCCGACATAGCCCTCGCGCGTGGGGTCGGCGAGCTGCAAGTCACCGGTCGGGTAGCGAGAGCTTCATTTCTGCTCGACGCGTGGCCCTCGTTCGAGCGAACGCCTTCGGACAACGTCTGGCGGGCGGGGGACGGCGAGTGACGGCCACCAGCGTAGCCCCGCACGGTCTCGTTCACCGCACACGAGCGTGGACGTAGGCGAGGTCGAGTACGTCTCCCGCGCGATGGGCCCCGGAAACCGATCGTCGAGCACCATATGACACATCAAACAACGGCTTCACCCATACCGGGGAGCGGGCTCCGGTACAGCCGCATGCCTGGTCACTGGCTCCTTGCCCGTATGGGGAAGCGGGTCCTGCGACCCGGCGGCCTGGAGCTGACACTGCGAATGCTGGACGCGCTGGGCATCCGTACCAGCGACGACGTCGTCGAGTTCGCCCCTGGGCTCGGAGTGACCGCGCGCGCTACCCTGGCGCGCGGCCCGCACTCATACATCGGCATCGAGCGCGACGAGGATGCGGCGCGGCTCGTACGCCGCTATCTCAGCGGTGAGAGCAGGCAGTGTCTGGTAGGTCGCGCCGAGGAGACCGGCCTCGCTGATGGGTCGGCGAACGTGGTCTACGGCGAGGCCATGCTGACCATGCAGACGGCCGCGCAGAAGAAATCGATCATCGCGGAGGCAGCCCGAGTACTCCGAGCAGGAGGACGCTACGGAATTCACGAACTGTCACTCATGCCGGATGACCTGCACGACGCCATCAAGTCGGAGATCCAGCAGGCCCTGTCCGACGCCATCCACGTGGGAGCGCGCCCGCTCACGGCAAAAGAATGGCAAGCCCTGTTCGCCGGGCAGGGGTTCGTAGTCGAGACGCAGATCAATGCACCGATGCACCTGCTCGAACCTCGGCGTTTTGTTCGCGACGAGGGCTTGCCGCGGACGCTTCGCTTCCTCTGGAACGTGGCCAGGACACCGGCCGCCCGCCGCCGCATCCTAGCCATGCGCGCGACGTTCAGGCGTTACGCCGAACATCTGACCGCCACCGCAATCGTCGCTGTGAAGGACTGAGTGCCTGTGAGCCAGTCCCCCCTCCCGGGCGGGTCGTTGTGCGCTGCGTAGACGGCAGAAGGACTCCGGTGCGTGCGAACCGTAGCCATCGGCGGCGGCGTTGCCAAGAAGCTCGGCCGGGTCGCTCGTCGGAATCGATCTCAATCCAGAGGAAAGCATGACTCGCACCATCGTGCAGGCAATCAGCGTCGGGCTGTTCGTCGGGCAGGCTCTCGCCATCGTCTCCCATCACACACCTCCCCTGCCCAGCTGGCTCGTTGGCACTCAGCTCGGACTCGTCATAGCTTGGACTCTGCCGTCTCGACCTTCGAGCTCGCCCCCTGGGGGTGTCCCCTCCGGCTCATAAAACCAAGACGGCATGGGGCAAGGGCGTGGATGGACGAGGCGTACGCAGACCAGACACGCATGCATCAGGCCCTCCCTGCCCATCAGCGGTGCTTGGCCGCCCAGCACGTCGGTGATTCGGGTGCACAGGAGCATCATGAACCCGGGGAGCGACATCGACGTGCAGCTCGCCGGCCCCGACCTCAATCTCCTGCAGGTGGCGGCGGAGGACGTCAAACAGCGCCTCCGAGAGTACCCGGGCGTCTACGAGGTGTCCGATTCGTTCCGTGTCGGCAAGGAGGAAATGAAGCTTGGCATCAAGCCGGCGGCGGAGACCCTTGGCCTGAAGCTGCAGGACCTCGGACGGCAGGTGCGCCAGGCGTTCTACGGCGAGGAGGCGCAGCGGATCCAGCGCGGACGGGACGAAGTCCGCGTCATGGTCCGCTATCCGCGGGACGAGCGGCGGTCGCTCGGCGACCTCGAGAACATGCGCATCCGGACGCCGGAGGGCGGCGAGGTGCCGTTCAGCCAGGTCGCAACGGTCGAGCCGGGACGCGGGTTCGCGTCGATCCGGCGCATAGACCGCAACCGCGCGGTCAACGTGACCGCCTCGGTCGATCCGACCGTGACGTCCGCGGGAAGCGTCATCGCCGACCTCGACGCGCGCGTTCTCCCGGAGGTGGTGGCCCGCTACCCAGGCGTGCACTACACGTTCGAGGGGGTCATGGCCGAGCAGCGGGACGCCATCGGCGGGCTCGTGCAGGGATTCGTGCTGGCCCTGCTGATGATCTACGCGCTGCTCGCGGTGCCGCTCAAGTCCTTCGCGCAGCCGCTCATCATCATGAGCGTGGTCCCGTTCGGCCTCGTGGGCGCCGTCTGGGGGCACATGTTCCTGGGCCTGAACCTGTCGACAATGTCGATGTTCGGACTCGTCGCCCTGACCGGCGTCGTCGTCAATGACAGCCTGATCATGGTCGACTTCATCAACCGCGCCCGAGATACCCATACCGATGTCGGGCGGATGGCCCGCCGGGCCGGCGGGGGTCCGTTGGACTGGCGCCGGTTCGATTCGACTGGCCTACACCTCGCAGTCCGCGAGGCGGGCGTCATCCGCTTCCGGCCGATCGTTTTGACGTCGCTCACGACCTTCTTCGGCCTTGCGCCGCGAATCTGGAACACGACCTTCGACGGGGCGTTCATGGTGCCGATGGCGGTCTCGCTCAGCTTCGGCGTGCTCTTCGCGACCTTCATCACGCTGATTCTATTGCCTGCCGCGTACGTGATCGTCGACGACTTGCGGCTCACAACGCGCGCGATCTTCGAGCTCCGCCAGCCTGACGGGGGTACAGCGGTGGGTGGAGCGGTGCCCGACAAGCGCAACCCGCGCATTTGAGGTCACGTCGGGTCACCGGCCGGCAGACCGGCGGCGGGGCCGCTCTGCTGCTGCCGCAGAAGCAGCCGCACCGTCTCGAGGCGCGGCGAATGACGCTCGAAGCAGGACGTCTTGCGCCCGGTGGCCGCCGAGCGGGGCGGTCTCGCCGCTGCACGTGGCGGCCTACATCCCGACCCACCCGGGGTCGGCGCCCACGGCCTGGCCGCCATCCGCATGCTCGGCGACTGGCTCGTCGTCAGAAACAAACTCTGCCCAGCGGTCCATCAGGTCGCGGCGCTTGTCGAACAGGTCCGACCGGGCGCGGCAGGCGACAACGGCACTCTATGCTCGCAGCCGCCCTTCATGCGCTCCTCCGGTATGCGCCATTCTGCCGCTTGCAGGTCTACCTCGCTCCACGTGGCGCCCCGTGCTTCACCCGAACGAACGGCCGTCAGGACTATGAACCGAAGAAACAGCTTCAGCGTCTCGCTCGCCGTGCAAGCCGCGATGGCTTCCAACGCCGTCCCAACCTCCGAGCAGGGCAGCGCCGGGTGGTGCCGCTTCGTCTTTCGGGCCGATGGCGGCGCCGCGCCGATGCCGTCGGCAACATTGAACTCCAGGTGTTCGCGGGCCACGCCCCATGCCAGCGCCCCGCGGATCCACCCGTGCAGCTTCGCTCCCGTGGCCCGCTTCTCCGCCATGACCGGGGCCAGGATGGCGATCACTTTGGCCCGACGGATCTGGTCGATGCGCTGGGCCATGAGCGAGCCGCAGTACCGCTCCAGAGCACGCCGCCGATTCTCCGCCCCCAAGCCCTTCCACGTGGCCCCGGCCTCGACCCGTTCGCACGCCGTGCGGACCCAGTGGCGGCTCCGGCCGCTGGGCTCAACGACGAGGAAGAGCGTTCCGCCGTCGCCGTGGCGTCCCGGCCGCAGGGTCGGGATCTGGTTGGCTCTGAGTCGTCCTGCCATGGGTATCCGCCGCGTTGGTCGCCCCACGAATATGCCACGTTAGGAACTGGAACGGGCCGACCGACCACAGAAGGACTCGGAACGCGGACCGCAAGTGAACCCCGCAAAATCGGGGATTATTCGGCTCTCTACGGACTACTACGGAACACTATCATGCTCTGGCAACGCGAACACCCACATCACGCCCGTGCCCTGCGGGATCCTCGTGTTGGTGAGCCGCGCGTACGACGTGGTCTGGCCGATGCGGCCGCCGGCGCCGACCGCGAGGTACTGGCGGCCGCCCACCTCGAAGGTGACCGGCGCCCCCGAGATGTCGCCGTTCAGCCGCCGCTCCCACAGCAGTGCGCCGGTATCGGCGTCGAGGGCGAACAGGCGACGGTCCGCCGTGCCCCCGAACACGATGCCACCGGCCGTCGACAGCGCCGCCGCCGTCATCGCCGCTCCGCTGGCGGGACGATACTCCCACGCCCGCCGGCCCCTGATCGGGTCGAACGCCACGAACTCGCCGATGTAGTCGTAGCCCGGCACCCGCTTGACCCGACCCGCCATGCCCCGGTAGACGCGGCCCGGCCGGTACTCCTCGGAGACGAACGTGACGTCCATGCAGCTGTTGTTGATGCCCACGTAGTAGAGGCCGGTGACCGCGCTGTAGCTGGGCGAGTTCAGGTTGCGCGCGCCGTGGTAGTGCGGGCAGACCTCGAACACGCGGTCCGAGTCGACGTCGTCCATGGTCGGGATGAGCGCGGGGTTGTAGATCGGAATCCCGATGTCGGTCCAGCCGGTGATGAGATTGTCGTAGCCGGTGCGGAACGCATTCAGGAACTGGCCGGTGACGCGATCGAGCACGATGCCCCAGCCGATCTTGCTGGTCTCGATGAGCGCCTTGCGCTCGCGGCCGCCGATGACCAGGTCGACCAGCATGCTCTCGTGCGTCGCGTCCAGGTCCCAGTTGTCCGACGGCACCACCTGGAAGTGCCACTGCAGCTCGCCGGTGTCGATGTCGATCGCCAGGATCGAGTTCGTGTAGAGGGCGTCGCCCGGCCCCCGCAGCGTCGACGCCCAGGGCGTCGGCTGTCCGGTGCCGAGATAGATCCAGCGCAGCTCCGGGTCGTAGCTGATGGTGTTCCAGGTCAGGCCACCCAGCGGCGGAATCTCGCGCTCCGTCCAGGTCTCGTAGCCGGGCTCCCCCTTCGCCGGCACCGTGTAGGTGATCCAGAGCCGCTCGCCGGTCCCGGCGTCATGCGCCACGACGGCGCCGCGCGCGCTGCGGTCGCCGCCGGCGAATCCCAGCACCACCTTGCCGTCCGCGATCAGCGCGGGGTGGGCGTGTCCGAGCCCGGTGGTGTAGTCGCCGGTGCTGACCTCCCAGCGCTGCTCGCCGGTGCGGGCGTCCAGCGCCACCAGCGCCGCGTCCGCCGTGCCCCAGTAGATCGTGTCGCCGTAGACCGATACGCCGCGGTGGCGGTTGAGGGCCTGCGACTTCTCGATGTCGTCGGGATAGCTGCGCGTGTGCACCCACACGACGTCGCCCGATTCGACGTCGAAGCAGGTGATGCGGCCGCTCCCCTCGGCGACGTACATCAACCCGTTGGCGACGACCGGCGTCGGCACCCAGCGGCTGCCGTCCCGCATCGAGTAGGCCCAGACGAGACGCAGGTCGCCAACCGTCTCCCGATTGAGCTGGTCGAGCGGACTGAACCCGGTCACGTCGTACGTCCGCCGGAAGCTCATCCAGTCGCCGTCCTGCGGATTGAGCAGCCGCGCGTCGGTGACCGGCGCCCAGTCGCGTTCCTCCGGCTGCCCGAGCGCGGCGGCGGCCTGACTCAACTGGAAACCGACGAGGAACGCCAGAACGAACAGGCCGCGTCCGAATGCTCGCATCGATCTGTCTCCTTCCCAACACCCCGTACGAGGGCGTCGCAGCGCCGGCGCAACACCGAACCCGGGCATCATCGCCGATGCGCGCGGCGTGCGCAACCGCGCGAGCGGACCCGGCTCGTGACGACGCGAACCTCCGCGGCGGTACCGACTGCCACGGCGCGCGTTGAAAAAAAGTCGTTCGTGAGTGATCATTGACGCATCCCGCGTTCGGCGGACATGCGCGGAGGGAGGATCCGATGAACCACGCAAGTCGGACAGCTTTGGCAACGGTTATCGCAATCGCGTTTCTGGCGCCGGCACCCGCCGCCGGCCAGAGTCCGGCCCAGGGGGAGGCGGCCGGGACCTCGGAGTGGACGATGCCGCGGACGCCCGACGGGCGGCCCGACCTCCAGGGCTACTGGACGACCCAGACGTTCACGCCCATCGAGCGGCCCGAGCATCTCGCCGACAGGGAGTTCTTCTCGGAAGAGGAGGCGGCCGCACTGAACGAGCAGCTCACGGCCGAGGGCGTCGACCCCCTGCGGCGCGACGCCATCGAGATCGCGGATGCGGAGGCCCGCGAGGAGGCGCTCTATCAGGAGAACCGCGACGCGTCGTACGTCCACTACGACAACCAGGTCTGGCTGCGCACGCTGGTGCCCAAGGGGCTGTCGAGCCGGCGCACGTCGTTGCTCACGTATCCGCGGAACGGCCGCTTCCCGCCGTACACGCCGCAGGCCGCGGCACGCATGGCGGCCGACCGCGCGATGGCCAGCGTGTTCGACGGCTACGAGACCCGGCCCCTGTCCGAGCGGTGCGTCGTCTGGCGGCACGAGGGTCCCCCGATGCTGCCGCCGTCCTACAACGACATCCACCAGATTCTCCAGACGCCGGACCACGTCGTCGTCTTCACGGAGATGTCGACCACCCTGCCGCGCATCGTTCCGCTCGACGGGCGCCCGCACATCCCCGACCAGATTCGCCAGTTCCCCGGCGACTCGCGCGGCCGCTGGGAAGGGGACACCCTCGTCATCGAGACCCGCAACTACAACGACCGACGGCGCTACCGGGGTGCGAGCGAGTTCATGTACGTCGTGGAACGCTTCACGCGCGTCGCCGAGGACCGCATCCACTACGAGTTCACGGTCGACGATCCGACCACCTGGACGAGTCGCTGGAGCGCGGAGGTGCCGCTGGTGAAGACCGACGGGCCGCTGTACGAGTACGGCTGCCACGAGGGCAACCACGACATCCGTCACATCCTCGAGATCAACCGCAACCTCGAGAGGCAGGCGGCCGAGGCGGCTGGCGCGCAGGATTCGAAGTAGGTCGAGCTCCAGGGCTGCCGGCCTCCGGTGCCGATCGGTTCGGCACCGGAGGCCGGCGCCGTGCCCGCGCTCCGGAACCCCGAGAGCCGCCGCCCCCGCCCGTTCCCGCCGATACCCCGCCGCGGGTGCCGCCGCTCAGCGCCGATCATGGACCCGGTCAACGCAACCGCGCGACAACCCGCAATCCTGTTGACCGGCGCCCCCGGCTGCATCGGCGGGCGGCTGCTCGCCGCTCTGGAGACGGATGGTCACGCGGTGCTGCGCCAGTCGGGCGTGCCCGTCGTCGAGCTGCGCAGCGGCATCGTGATCGGCAGCGGCAGTCTGTCGTTCGAGCTCATCCGCGCCCTCGTCGAGCGCCTCCCGATCATGGTCTGCCCGGCGTGGGTGCGCACGCCCACGCAGCCGATTGCGCTCTCCGACCTGGTGGCCTATCTCGTGGCCGTGCTCGACCTGCCGCACGGCGACAGCCGCGTCTTCGAGGTCGGCGGGGCGGACGTCGTCTCGTACGGCGCGATCATGCGCGAGTACGCGCGGCAACGGGGTCTCCGGCGCTGGCTGATCCCGGTGCCGCTGCTTACGCCGCGCCTGTCGAGCCTCTGGCTCGGGCTGACGACGCCGGTCTACGCGCGCGTCGGCCGCGAGCTGGTCGACGGGCTGCGGACGGCGACGGTGGTGAGCAACGACGACGCGCGGACCACCTTCCCCACTCGCCCCCTCGGGCTGCGGCAGACCGTCGCGCGGGCGCTTCAGGAAGAGGACGCGGCGTTCGCGGCCACGCCCTGGTCCGCGGTCTCCCTGTCCGCGGGGACGGCCCTGCGCTGGGGCGGCGTGCGCGTCCGCACCCGGCTGCTGTATTCGCGCTCCGTCGATCTGCCGGTTCCCGCGGCGGCGGCGTTCGCACCCATCCGGCGTATCGGCGGCGGGAGCGGCTGGTACTACGGCGACTGGCTGTGGCGGCTGCGCGGCCTGCTCGACCGCCTGCTGGGCGGGGTCGGCATGCAGCGCGGCCGGCGCGACGGCGAGCATCTGGCGGCCGGCGACGTCCTCGACTGCTGGCGCGTCGACGCCTGCGAGCCGGACGTCCGGCTGCGCCTAGCCGCCGAAATGAAGCTGCCCGGGCGCGGCTGGCTGGAGTTCGACGTCACGGCGCGGGGCGAGAACGCCTGCACGGTCCGGCAGACCGCCGTCTTCGACGCGGCCGGCCTCTGGGGACGCTGCTACTGGCACGCCCTCTACCCGATCCACGTCGTGCTGTTCAACGGCCTGCTCCGAGGCATCGCCCGGCGCGCCGGCGGCGAGGAATCGCGCTCGACGAGAAACCCGACACGCGGCGCCGGCCAGGCGCGTCGGCGCGCTTGATCTCCACGCCGATCCGCCGGCCCCCGGTCGGCGTAGTCAACTCCCCCGTCCGAGTCTGTCAGTGGGCACGGAACTGGCCGCCACGCTGAGCTGCATCCTGACGCAGCTTCCGCGCGACCATCGTCAGCCGCAGGCATGCGCGCACGGCGACGGGCGCGCTAGCATAGCGGCATGGACAGCCGCGGCACCCGCCGGAGGGGTCCGGCCTCCAGCCGGAAGACGGTCGAGCAACTGGCCCGCGGCCTGAACGTCGACGTGCGGGAAGTCTCCCGGACAGCGCGCACGGTGCTCGGGCTGGCTCCGGCACAAGCCCGCGATCGCCGGTTCAAGCTGTCGCCCGAGCAATGCGACTTGATCGGCGCCGCGCTGGCGGCCCGGCAGCAGCCGTCGCTCATTCCGCTCGCCGACGTGGACGCGGCCGCCGGGCCGCAGGCGGGCGGACGAACCCTGCTGCCGTTCGCGCCCGATCGCCCCGCCCTGCCGCACGACGTGCAGCTCCGGGAGCTGCGTCACGGGCTCTGGCTGCATCCGGAGGTATCGGACCACCTGCGCCCATGGACGCACCTCTACAGGCGGCTGGGAATCGTGCTCCAGCACCTGGCGGCGCACGGGCGCACGACCGTCGTCAAGGGCTGCAGGGACGGGAACCGCGGCTGGCGCCGATCGCCCCTGGGCGGCGCCAACGGCATGCAGTACTACCTGTGGTGGACGCCGCCCGGCAGCCGGGTGGCCAACGGGCTGGCACTGCCGGCGGACGCCGTCCTGGTGCGGGCCGTGCGACATCACGACGACCACGCCCCGCTCGAGGCGGGCAGCCTCGACGACTATCTGCCGCTGTCCGCGCCAGACGACCTGAACGACGACATCGCCGGCCGGCCCTGGACCGACGCGCAGCTCGACTTCGTCGAGGACGAGCGCCCGGTCCGCGTGATCCTCGGCCGCCCGGGCTCTGGCAAGACGACCGTCCTCTGGAAGGCCATCGAGGCCAGGAGCGGGCAGCGCGTCCTGTACCTCACCTGGTCGAGCGCCCTCACGCGCCACGCCGAGGCACGTTTCGCGTCGTTCGCGCCCGCCGACGTCGAGGTCGTTGCCCGCGACTTCGCGACGTTCGTCGGCGAGGTCCGCCAAGCCGACCTCGCCAGGCAGGCTCTGACCGCCAGCCGCGCCAGTTTCGACGCCGCCATCACCCGTCTCGGCCGCGACATGGCCGGACCGTGGAAGAACCGGCGCGATGCGCTGCACGCCGAGCTGCGCGCCATCCTCTTCGGCCGCGCGATGCCCGGCGAAACCGGATGCGCCACCGAGCGCGGCGTTGCCCGCCTGAGCGAAGAGACGTACCGCGACCTGCGCGCGGACTACGACGGCGTCGGCCCCAAAGCCGCCAAGGCCCTGCTGAAGGTCGCCCGCTCCCTTCCGGCGGACGCGGTGCGGGCGGTCTTTCCCGAGCTGATCGCCGCGACCCGCGCTATCGACCGGCTGCGCGACGACGACATCCCGGAGGGATTCGACGACTTCGACCGCATCGTCGTCGACGAGGTCCAGGATCTGACGCTGCTCGAAACCGGGGTCGTGGTCGAGCTCTGCCGTGCAATCGCGCGCAGGCAGGGACGCGCGCCGTGGTTGCTGATGGCCGGCGATGCCGGGCAGACCGTCAGACCGACCGGGTTCGACTGGGGGCCGCTGAGCGACCTGCTGGCCCGGCGGGTCGGCGCGCCGGCCAGGTTTCATCTGGAGGAGCACCTGCGCTGCCCCAGCCGCATCGCCGAGGTCGTCGAGCGCGCCTCGGAGCGGTACGTCGACCTCGAGAAGAAAGTTCGCCCGACCAAGCAGCGGCGCCAGCACGGAGGCCAGCACGTCGATGCGCATCTCGTCTACGTGCACGTCCCCGGTCGGTCCCAGGCCTCCGAGCTTCTGGAGCGGCTCGCGGAGGCGGACGACGTCGTGGTCCTCACGGCCCGGAACGATCCTCCGTCGTGGGTGCCGGAGCGCCTGCGGGACAGCGTGCTCACGCCGGCCGAGGCCAAGGGACTGGAGTACCAGTCGGTATGCCTGCTCGACCCCGGCCGCCTGCTGTCGAACCTGGGGAACGAGGAGCAGGAGTACGTGATCGATGCCGAGCTCGACCGGCAGGCGCGCCGGACGGCGATCGACCATCTCCGGGTGACCCTGAGCCGGGCGACGGAAACGCTCGTGCTCGTCGACGTCGAGGCCACTGCCGAGGAGCGGGACCTGAGCCTGGCGCTGCTGGGGGACGGGGCGCCGTACAGCCCGGAGGACCTTCTCGATCACTTTGCGCATGCCGACGCCTCCCCCGAGGAGCGCGTGCAGGCGCGGACGAACGACGCCCGGCTGCTGATCGACTCGGCACCGGGCCGGGCCTGGCAACGCGCCCGCCAGGCGTTCCGGCTCCTGGGCGATTCCGAGCTGCCGAACGGCGTGTCGGACCGCGCGGTACGCCTGGACGCCCGCACCGCGCTACTCGCCACGGCGGCGCGCCTGCTCGTCGACGGACCGCCCGACGGGGTGCAGCGCCGCGACGTCATCGCGGCCGCCATGGAAGCCGTCGCCATGGCGGACGAGCCACTGCTGGCCGAACCGGGCTCCACCGCCCACCGCGCCGGGGCCAGCGAGCGGACGGAGGCGCATGACCCGCTCGGCGTCGGGACAGCCCGACCCTTCCTGCTGGCGCTGGAAGAGGAGCAGGCGCTCAGGGAGCTGGCCGCCTGGTCGATCGACCGGTCGGCGCCCCCGTTCGCCCTGCTGGAGAGCGCACGCACGGTCGCTGGGCTGCAGCAACCCGAGGCCGACTGGCTGGGGCCCGCGCTACCGGCCGCGGCGCAGGCGCTGCGCGAGGGCCTCAACGCGGGCGCGGCGGATCCAGCGTCCGCGGCGTGGTTCGCCAGTGCCGAAGTCGAGGGATGGCTGCGGCTGACCGGCTACGCGGGAGATGCCCCAGCCAGAGCCCACGCACTGCGCGGCAAAGCCTTCGACACGCTGCTGAAGGCCGGCGACGTGGACGAGAAGCGGCCCGCGCGCAGGGGGCGGCTCGCACGGGCCGAGGAGCTGCTGGCGACAATCGCCCCGGACCTGCTCCGGCTCGGCCGGCTGCGCGAGGCGCAGCAGCGGCCGGAAGACGCCGCCGGCGCCTACGAGCGCGCGGGCGCGCACAAGGACGTGCTGCGCGTCTGGCGGAACGCCGGCGCATGGGAGCGGGCGGTCGAACTGGCGCAGGGCGACATCCGCGCTGACCTGGACTGGCTCATGGAGCTGGAGAGGCTCATCGAACGGCGCCCCGCGCAGCAGAACAAGCGTTTGCGCAACGGCGAGCGCGACCGCCTCGAGAAGCTGCTCGACGCGGTTCAGAAGCGGCCGCCGCGAAAGCGCGGCGCAAAGGGCGAATGACGTTCGGCCGATTCAGGGATGCTCGTTTGCCGGAGATGGCGGACCGGGAGGCAGGCCGCGTTCAGACGGCGGCATTCGCTCGTGTCCGCCAGGGACGGATACGCGTTTCCGAAGCTGGCGGTGGCGTCGTCTGGAACTCGCACGCCCGGGAGATGCGCCGACCTTCCCCTGGAACATCGGAGTCGCGCCTTCGGGGTCTCGCCCTGGTTGATCGCGCACCAGCTCCGTAATCATCAGATCGCTCGGATCTGGTAAAGGCCCGCGGGCTCCTCCGATACGACGAACGCTACGGCAGCCGCAACGCCGCCAGCGACCCGGGCAGGTCGGGGCCCGCCACCTGCACCACGATGTACTGCCGGCCTTCGTGCAGGTAGCCCATCATCCCGTACTGCCCGGAGGCTGGCAGCTCCACCGTGCCCTGGCGCTCGCCGGTCCGCTTGTCCAGCGCGTGCAGCCGCGGGGTGCCCCCGACACCCTCGGCGGTGATCACCAGCGTCTTCGTCACCATCGTGACGGGGTGCGACAGGCGGCCGGTGTTCGGAATCTCCACGCCCTCGAGCGCCGGATGGTCGCGGACGCGGTCCGGGGTGTCGCCGTTGGGCGTCTCCCAGAGGTGCTCGCCGGTGTTCATGTCGATGGCGACGATGCGGCTGTAGGGCGGCTTGAAGATCGGCAGGCCCTGCGGTCCCCGGAAGTCGCCGCGGTTGAGCACCGCGAAGTCGGCGATGGTGCGGCCGGTCGTCTTGATGTCGTCGGGCGCGTCGATGGCGGCGCCCGGCACGATGTTCTCGGAGCGGCAGCCGCGCCGGGTCGCGACGTAGAGAATGCCGGTCTCGGGATCCGCCGCCGTCGGCCCGAAGATGTTCGATGCCCCGCTGGGGCAGCTCACGAACGACCGCAGACCCGACGGATGGCCCCGCTGGATCGGCGCATTGAAGATCGGCCCCAGGCGGTAGTTCCCGATGATCTCCAGCGCCGCGGCCCGCAGCTCGGGGGTGAAGTCGATCAGGTCGTCCTCGGTGAGCCCCTGCATCTCGAACGCCGCGGGGCGCGTCGGCATGGGCTGGGTGGGAGACAGGCGCTCGCCCGGCACCTCGGACTGCGGCACCGGCCGCTCCTCGATCGGCCAGATCGGCTCCCCGGTCACCCGATCGAACGTGTAGGCCCACCCCTGCTTGGTCGTCTGGACGACGATCTGGCGCGGGACGCCGTCCACGGTCACGTCGAGCGCCACCGGCGCCGTCGGGTTGTCGAAGTTCCAGATGTCGTGGTGCACGGTCTGGAAGTGCCACGCGCGCTCGCCCGTCTCGACGTCCAGGGCGATGACGCTCGTCCCGTACAGCCCGTCGCCGGGCCGGAAGCCCCCGTAGAAGTCGATCGTGGGCGGGTTCGTCGGCACGTAGACGAGCCCGTGCTCCGGGTCGGCCGACAACGGCGCCCACGACGAGACGTCGCCCGTCCATTCCCAGGCGTCGTTCTCCCAGGTATCGTGGCCGAACTCGCCGGGACGGGGAATCACGTGGAACTTCCACTTGAACTCGCCGGTCCGCGCGTCGTAGCCCATGATGTCGCCCGGCACGTTCTCGATGCGCGTCTGGTGGTAGCCCTGCTCGGCCGAGTTGCCGACCACCACCACGCCGTTGACGACAATCGGCGGCGAGGAGCTGGTGATGTAGCCCAGCTCGCGCGGAATGCCGAAGTCCGGGTCGTAGGGCCCGTCCCAGCTCTGCCAGGGCCCCCAGTTGGCGATCAGGTCGGGCAACAGGTCGACCACCCCGGTCCGCGGGAAGCCCGGGAGCGGCACCGGGGTGCCCCAGTTCTCGAGCGGCAGGCCGGTCCGCGCGTCGAGCGCGTGGAGAAAGAAGGCGGGGCTGATGATGTAGATGACGCCGCGCCCGTCCACCTCGGCGTACGCCACGCCCTTGCCGTAGCCGTTGCGCATGCCGCGGTCGAACCGCGTGGTGTGCGGCTCGCGGTAGATCCAGAGCGTCTCGCCCGTGGCCGGATCGATGGCAACCACGGCGCGCCGGTCGCCGGCGACGCTGTACAGGACGCCGTCGACGTAGATGGGGGTCGAGCGCGACACGCCGAGCGTGCCCGTCCCGAAGTTGTCGCCCCGCCAGAGCCACGCCAGCCCGAGCTGCTCGAAGTTCTCGGCGGTTATCTCATCGGCGTCCGAGTAGCGGGTGTGCGCGGCGTCCCCGCCGATGTAGCGCCACTCGCCCGCGGGTGCGCCGCTGCCCTGGCCGGCGGCGGGGGACGGCGCCAGCAGGGCGCCCGCGAGCGCGACGGCAACGAGGTGACCCGGCGAAGACCTGCGCGGGCGGAGCCGCGGAATCGAGCCATTCATCTGCTGATCCTTCCTTGGACGTCGATCGTGTGCCTTCGGATGTCGATCGTGCTGCCGATCGGGAGCCGCCCGGCGGCTGCTACGGCGCGTCGACAATCATCAGTTCCTGCAACGCCGACAGGTTGGCCGGCAGCGGCGTCTCGCCCGCCGGATAGCCGTTCAACTGGAGCAGGTAGGCCACCACGGCCGCGTACTCGCCGGGGCTGAGGCTCCCGGGATCGCCCTCGGGCATCAGCGTCGAGATGATATCGAACAGCTCGCCGACGCTCCGATCGACCCAGCCCAGGCGGAAGCGGGCGCCCGCGAACTCGCCGGCGTCGTGGCAGCCGCCGCAGACCTCGTCGAAGGTCCGCTCGCCGCGTGCCGCCTGGGCCGCCGTGAAGACGCCTTCCAGCACCGGCTGGGCCGCGGCAGCGGCGCGGGCGGGCGGCGCACCCGCGGCCCGCGGCGCCCAGCCGGCTGCGACCGCGGCCGCGGTCAGGACGATCGGAACCAACGTGAGACACCGTGACCCGCAAGTCCGTGCGCAACGCCTCGTCTTCATGCGAACCTCATGCTCCTCGATGCCGGCATCCCGAACTCGCGCATCATCGCCGATGCCGGCAATCTGCGCAACTGCGCGACACCGCAGGCGCGCCGGGCCGCAGGTCCGGTAGGATGTGGATCGGAGCTGGAGGTGAAGCCGTGTACTACCGAGTTCGCGCGCGGTTCCGGGAGGAGACGGCCGGCGAGTTCCAGCGGCTGCTGCGCGACGGCACGATCGCCGCACAGCAGCCCGACGGGCGGGAGATCGTCGCATCGATGGGTCGAGCCGTCGTCAAGGCAGACCGCAGCATCGAGTGGAGCTCGGTGTGCTACTGCCAGCCGCCGCTCCAGCACGAGCGCTCGACGGTCTACGACCGCTTCTTCGAGGGCCTGACCACGGCAGCCGTCGACGGCTATCAGCCACACGCAGGGCGTCCGTTCCTCGAGCACCTCGACCGGCTCGCGGCGGCGCAGGAGCCGGAGTCTGCGCCGTAGAACGGCGCGGACTCCTACACGCCCGCCAGCGGCTCGAGCGGGAGCACCCCCGTGGCGTCGCCGAACCGTTCGGCGTCGACCCCTGCCCTGCCCAGCATCGCCAGCAGCAGGTTGT
Organism: Vicinamibacterales bacterium; assembly: GCA_965222265.1. Classification (GTDB taxonomy): domain Bacteria; phylum Acidobacteriota; class Vicinamibacteria; order Vicinamibacterales; family UBA8438; genus JAAXGX01. Next base: position 885,572 of record CBDCTP010000001.1, on the reverse strand, counting down.
TCATCGGGGTGTCCTTCGAGTGCCGCAGGATGCGGCCGCCCTTCAGCCCCCCCGCGCCGCCGACCAGGACCAGCGGCAGGTCGATGTGCGAGTGCTCGTTCGCGTCGCTGATCCCGCCGCCGTGGAGCACCAGCGAATGGTCGAGCAGGTTGCCGTCGCCGTCCGGCGTCGCCTGCAGCCGGTCGAGGAAGTGGGCCGTGAGGCCGACGTGGTACTGGTTGATCTTGTGGCCCTGCTCGAACTTGACGGGGTCGTGCTGGTGGTGCGACACCGCGTGGTGGGCGGCGTTGACGCCCAGCTCGGGATAGGCGCGGTTGGTCTGCTCCTTGCCGAGCGTGAACACGAAGACGCGCGTGATGTCGGCCTGGAAGGCAAGGGCCAGCAGGTCGAGCATCAGCCTCGCGTGCTCGTCGTACGACTCCGGGACGCCGACGGGGCGGTCCGGCAGCTCCAGAACCGACTCGCCCTGCTGGCGCTCGGCCACCTGCAGGCGCCGCTCGACCTCGCGCACGGAGTCGAGGTACTCGTTCACGCTGCTGCGGTCGGACGGGCCCAGCTTCTTCCGCAGATGGGCGATGTCGGCCGTCACCCAGTCGAGAATGCTGCGGTCCTCCTGCATCTGCGCCGCCCGCTCGGCCGGCGAGCCGCCGTCGCCGAACATCCGCTGGAAGACGATGCGCGGATTCGTCTCGTGCGGGTTCGGGGTGGTCGCCGTCCGCCACGAGATGCTGTTCGTGTACACGCAGCTGTAGCCGTTGTCGCAGTTGCCGATGAGGTAGGTCTGCTCCATCGCCAGCTCCAGCGAGCGGAGCGGCGTGTCGCCGCCGATGTACTGCGCGGCAATCTGGTCCGCGGTCGTGCCGTTGCGCACGTCCGCACCCTCGGTCTCCTTCGGATGGACGCCGCTCAGCCAGACCGTCCCGGCGCGCGAGTGCTCGCCGTTGCCGTCACCGAGCGCCTCGGCCTGCTTCTGGCTGAGGCCGATCGGCACGATCACCTGATCGCTGAACGGCGCCAGGGGACGCAGCGTCGGCGGCAGCTCGCCGAGGACGCCGTCGCCCTGCGGCTGCCAGTGCGACATCACCGCCCCGTTCGGGACGTAGACGAAGCCGAGCCGGCGGACCGGCCGGGCCGCCGTCTTCGCGAGGGCCGACGCAGCCGGCACCATCGCGTCGAGCAGCGGCAACGCGAGCGTGACACCCATCCCGCGGAGGAACGTCCGCCGCGGCAACGCCATCTTGCTGATGAACATATGACCGTTCTCCTGGGTCTTCAATCAGACGGGGCTACGCCCCGAACCCCCGGCGTCCGCTTGCGGGGACCCCACAGCCCCGGGCCGCTCCCGCCGAGGCGCGCCGTGCGCGCCTTGCGGAGTCCGCGCTGTTCTGCGGCGCAGACTCCTAGTCGGCGCCGTTCGTACTGGCCGGGCCGGCCCGCCGCATCTGGAAGGGCGTGCTCTGCACCACCCCGACGATGAGCGAGGCCAGGCCGTAATCGTTGCGGGCGGCCCCGCGCGTGACCGCCCGGACGGCCGGCGCGTCGTAGTACTCCAGGCCGCGGCCGAGCGCGTAGGTCAGCAGCTTCTCCGTGACGACCGTGGCGAACTGCTCCGGCTCGCGGACCAGCAGCTCGCGCAGGTCGGCCGGCCCGTCGAACGGGGTCCCGTCCGGCAGCGTCCCGGATGCATCGATCGCCGTGCCGCCCGGCATCTGCGGGCGCCAGCGCCCCACCGCGTCCAAGTTCTCGAGCGCCAGCCCCAGCGGGTCCATCATGCGGTGGCAGCTCGCGCAGACCGGACTCGCGCGGTGCTGCTCCATCCGCTCCCGCATCGCCAGCACCCTGCCCGCGCCGTCCGCCGGCTCCAGCTCGGGCACGTTCGGCGGCGGCGGCGGCGGCGGCGTCCCCAGCACGTTCTCGAGCACCCACTTCCCGCGTCCCACGGGCGAGGTGCGATCGGGATACGAGGTCACGGTCAGGATGCTGCCCTGGCCGAGCAGGCCGCGCCGCCGCCCGTCGGCGAGCGCCACCCGCCGGAAGTCGCTGCCGTACACGCCCTCGACGCCGTAGTGCCGGGCCAGCCGCTCGTTGAGGAACGTGTAGTCGGCCGTCAGCAACTCGGTGACGCGGCGGTCCTCGCGCATGACGCTGTCGAAGAACAGCTCCGTCTCGCGCACGAAGTCCCGCCGCAGGCTCTCGCCGAAGTTGGGAAAGATGACGTCCGAGGGCAGCGCCCCCGCAACGTTGCGCAGGCGCAGCCACTGGCCGGCGAAATGCCTCGACAGGGCTGCCGAGCGCGGATCGGCCAGCATCCGGCGCACCTGCCGTGCGACCGTTGCGGGATCCCGCAGACCGTCGCGCGCCGCCACCTCGAGCAGCTCGTCGTCGGGCAGGCTGCTCCACAGGAAGAAGGAGATGCGCGAGGCCAGCTCCAGGCCGCCGAGGCGATACGGCGTGCCGGACTCGACGCCCGGCGGATCCGACACGACGCGGAACAGGAAGTCCGGGCTCACGAGCAGGGCGCGCAGCGCGCGCTCGATGCCGGCCTCGAAGCCGCCGCGCTCGCGCCCCTCCTCGTAGAACCGGAAGAGCGCGCCTACGTCCGCCGCGGTGACCGGCCGGCGGTACGCGCGGCGCGCCAGCCTGTCGATGATCTCGCGGGCGCAGGGCGCCTCGTCCCCGGCGCTCGCCGGACGGCAGCTGAAGAGGCGGCGTCGGGCGGGCGTGTCGCCGGCGCCGGCCGCGTTGAAGGGCCCGGAGATGGTCAGCGTGCCGACGTGCGGCTGATCGTCGGCGCGTCCGGCTTCAGCGCGGGAGCCGCTGCTGCTCCGGCGGTCGATCTGCCCCTGATCGAGGCCGCCAAGGCGGCCGACCCGGTCGCCGTCCGGGCGCTCCTCCGGCAGCAGGCCGATGTCGACGCCGCGGAGGCGGACGGCGCCACCGCGCTGCACTGGGCGGCCTACAAGGGCGACGTCGAGACGGCACGCCTGCTGCTGCGCGCCGGCGCCCGGGTCGACGCGCGCAACCGCCACCACGTCACGCCGCTCGAGCTCGCGGCCGGACGCGGCTCCGCCCCCGTCGCCGAGGCCCTGCTGCTTGCCGGGGCCGACCCGAACTCGACGCGCCCGGAAGGCGAGACGGTGCTGATGGCCGCGGCGCGGACCGGGAGCGTCGACGTGCTGCGCCTGCTGCTGGCGCACGGCGCCGACGTCGCTGCGCGCGAAGGTTGGCGCGGACAGACCGCACTGCACTGGGCGGCGGCCGAGAACCACCCCGCGGCCGTCCACACGCTGGTCGAGCTGGGCGCGGACGTCGACGCGCGCTCGAATGCCGGCTGGTCGGCTCTCCTGTTCGCCGTCCGGGCGGGGCGGAACGACGCGGTGCGGGCGCTCCTGGAGGCCGGGGCCGACCCGAACGACGTGATCCGACCGCCTGCTGCCGGCGACGAAGGGGACGGCGCCGGACGCCGCGACCCGACCATCGGCACGAGCGCCGTCGTCATCGCGGTGATGAACGCGCACTTCTCGCTCGCGCAGTACCTGGTGGAGCAGGGCGCCGACCCGAACGCGGCGGAACAGGGTTGGACGGCGTTGCACCAACTCGCGTACACCCGCCGCCCGAACTCCGGCAAGGGGATGCCCCCGGTGGAGATGCTCGACCGCGTCGACACGCTGGCGTTCGCCCGCTTCCTGCTCGAGCACGGGGCGGACCCGAACGCGCGGCAGACCGCACGGTTCAACAACCGCGAGCGCAACAACCTGAACCGGACCGGGGCGACGCCGTACCTGCTGGCAGCCAAGCATGCCGACGTCCCGCTGATGCGCCTGCTAGGGGAGCACGGCGCCGACACGCGGCTGCCGACGGCCGGGAACGCGTCGCCGCTGATGGTCGCGGCCGGCGTCGGCATCTTCAACGTCGGGGAGAGCGCGGGGACCAACCAGGAGGCGTTCGACGCCGTGCGGCTGGCCTGGGAGCTGGGCGATCGGGACGTCGACCGGGCCGACGACCGCGGCTACACGGCGCTCCACGGCGCCGCGCTGCGGGGGGCGAACCCGATCGTGGAGTTCCTGGCCGGGCGGGGCGCCGACCTGCTGGCGCAGAGCGACGAGGGATGGACGCCGCTGCGGATCGCCGACGGCGTGCACTATACCGGCACGGTCAAGCGGGCCGACCACACAGCCGCGCTGCTGCGTCGCATCATGCGGGAGCAGGGCGTCTACACGGCGGAGCACGAGCGCGACGTCAACAGCGTCGCGGTGGTCAAGCCGGCCGGCCGCCGGTAGGAGTCTGCGCCGTGGAACGGCGCGGACTCCTGCAGGGTTGGTTGGGCGCCAAGCGGAGCCGCAAGGCGGCGATTGGCGGGCCAGCCGGTCACGGCTCGCACCCGGGCTCGGGCGCGATCATCGCCAGCGAGCTGAGGTTGATCCGGTCGCCGGCCGGGTTCCTGATGAGGAATCCCTTGGCTTCCATCCGGTGGCCGACATGCGCTGACGGGTCGGGATAGGCGCTCATCAACCCGAACGCCCGATCGCCGAGCGGCTGCGCGGCGTACGCCTGCAACTCGTCCGGGGTCGATCCGGACGGGTCGCGTGTGCGGGCCGCGGCCGTGCTGTGCGTCAGCATCCAGTCGCCGTCAGGCCCCCGGGTCAGGCAACCCACCACCTGCACCAGCGCAAAGCTCGGCACCGGCCCCGGACCGTCGCGACCCTCGATGCGGATGTCGGCCAGGCCGTCCGCGCGCAGCTCCCGGGACCCCGGCGGGAACCCGTTGAACTCGAGGATGTAGGCGACGCTGTCGAGATAGGCGGCGTCGCTGAGCGTCGCGGGCTCGTCGAACGGCATCAGCCTCCGGATGCGCGTGAACAGGCTGTTCAGGTTGTCCTCGCGCCAGTCTTGCATGAAGCGCTCGCCGGCCAGCGGGCGCGCCTCCGACGAACCGCTCAGGTCGGAGCCGTGGCACGCGGCGCAGTGGCTGTCGTAGGCGGCCTTGCCGCGCGCCGCCTGGCCGGCGGTGTAGACGCCGTCCCACACGGTCACCCGGTCGGCCTGGGCCTCGAGCACCGCGTGCTGCGCGCCCGCCCCAACCAGTCCGCACAGCGCGAACAGCGCGGCGGTCGCCGCCCGCGGTGAGAAGCTCCGTCCCGTCGATGGCGCGTGCATCATCTCGTTCATCCTCGCCCGGAATCTACGGCCCCGACTCCTGGGACGAGACGGTCACCGTGACGTCGGCCGCGGCGTAGAGATAGCCATCGTCCGCCAGCCCGCGGAGCACGTAGGTCCCCGGCTCGCTGAAGCGCGCTGTCGTCACCATCCGGCCGTCGTCCGGCACCGGGGGCGGCGTCCAGCCCGGCGTGTGGTCCTCCATCGGAGCGGTCCAGGGGTCGAACGTGACCCGGCCGCCGGGCCCGCGGTACTGAATCCAGGCGATCCGCAGCCCGAGCGCGTTGCGGCGTCCAGGCGGCCGGCTCTGACGCGCGGGACGCACCGCGGGAACGCCGTCGTCGCCGATGATCGCGGTCAGCGTCAGCGGCTCGTCCACGCGCGCCGACCGCTCCGCGGGCTCGACCAGCCTGATCGACGGCGCCGCGTTCGCGATTTCCGGCACGCCCCCGCCGCTGCGGTTCATGGCGACCACCTGCTCGTCGATGATCTGCGCGGGCACCAGCCAGCCCACGGCCCGGTCGGTCCGGCCGTGTGCCGCAACCGTCCAGACGAGCTCCTGCGAGCCCCAGTCGGCGGGCACGCGCACCCGGAAGCTGAACCGCTGCCGCCGCGGATAGAAGAAGGTCGGCTGCCCCTGGTCGGCGGGACCGGGCTCGAAGAAGTTGTCGGGGCCGATCGGAATGTCGAGGCGCTCCTCGTAGTTGCGGTTCAGGTAGCCGAACACCATGTTGAAGCTGCCGTCGGCGTTCTGCTCCCAGCCCTCGAACACGGGCTGCAGATTCTGGCCGCTGCGGTACGTCTGCCCGGCCGCCGCGGCCGCCGCGGCCAGCACGAGCGCGCAGACGAGCCGGGCGACGCGGCCGGCGGTTCGTCCCGTGCCCTGCATCAGTCGTCGTTCGAGCGGCTCGCGCGCTCCACGACCCTGCGCTCGAACTCTGCCTCCGACATGTGGAAGAAGCTCATCCAGGCGAAGCTCATGTCGTCGATCGAACGGTTGCCGAAGCCCACCCAGTTCTTCGGGTCGGGGTTGTACCGGTTGGAGGCGGTGTTGTTGTGCCAGCCCATCACGTGGAGGATGGTGCCGGCCGGCAGCAGCGGCGCCTCGTGGTCGGCGTAGTTGTAGACGATGTGCCAGCCGAAGTTGTGCTTCGTGCAGCTCAGCGTCTCGATGCGGCCGCTCGGATGGATGGCCTCCACGCACATCCGGTCGCCGCGAATGTGCATGTGCGGCTGGAAAGCGGTGACCTGCGTCGGCTCCGGGAGCACGTAGTAGCCGTCGCTGCGCGCGTTGTCCTCGCCCGCCCGGATATCGAGCGTGTCGAAGCTGTCGCCGACGTGACGCGAGATGAGAACGAGATCCGGCACGTGCCCCCGCGGGTAGAACTGGAAGCCGACCCGCGTGCGGTCCTTGACCTCCTCCCCGACCGAGCTGTAGTGCATGTTGAAGCGGATCTGGGTGCCCGCCCTGATCAGCCGGCCGGTGCCCTCCGGGAAGATGTCCCCGTTCTTGCCCATGGCGTACTCGTTCAGGAACCCGCCGCCTTCCTCGCCGTCCTCCTCTTCCCAGAGCATCGTCGTGGCCACGTGGTGCACCACGCGGTAGGCGTCGGGCGACGGCTTCGTCTCGACCGCCTTGATGTAGCGGTCCTCGGTCAGCCGGGCGTCGGCCCAGGCGTCGAGCCAGCGGTCCGCGTCCACCGCGCCGATCGTCTGCTCCTCGGGCAGCTCGACAACCCATTCGGGCGTGCCGATGCGCCACTCGTCGAAAGCCGCGAACTCGATGCGCGGGGGCGCATCCGCCGGATTGCCCCGCGGCGACCCGGCCGCCACCCAGCGCCCGATGGTGGCGATCTCCGGGTCCGACAGCGACGGGTCTTCCTTGAACGCCCGTACGCCCACGTTGCGCTCGATGAACCACGGCGGCATCTCGCGCTGCGCGGTCCTGTCGCGGATGGCGCGGGCCCACGGGCGTACCTGCTCGTAGGTCAGCAGCGACATGGGCGCGACCGATCCGGGACGATGGCACTGCTGGCACGCGCGCTGCAGGATCGGCAGCACGTCGCGGGTGAACGTCGGCTCCCCTTCCGCCGTGTCCGCCGTCTGGGCTAGCGCGGCGCTGGCCACGGCAAGCAGCACGGCCACGGCCGCGGCGATCAGCCCCAGCCGCGCGGCCCGGCGCGCATAGGCACAGCAGTAGATGTCGTTCATCGTCCAGCCTCCCGGGCCGTGCACCGGCGGCGCGGCCTCTGTCCGATCAGGGCAGCCCCTTTATATCACGCAGCCCATCCTCCAGGAATCCGCGCCGTTCTACGGCGCCGCCACCTCGTCGTAGAACGCCTGCAGCGCAGCCGGACGCAGCGGCCAGTCGAGGTCGGCAGTCTGCACGTGGTCCGCCACGTCGTCGCGGCTGACGCCGGCCTCGATGGCCGCGCGCATCCGATCCTGCAGCGTCTGCATCCGGTTGCGGAAGGTGCGCACCTCGTCCCTGCCCAGGATGGGCCCGTGGCCGGGGATCACGGTGTCGAAGTCCAGCGCCAGCGCGCCGTCCAGCGTCGCGGTCCAGGCCAGCCCGCTGCCGCCGTTGCGGTAGTCCATGAAGGGCGCGAGCGTGCTGCCGTCCGTGCGCTGCCCCCAGATGAAGAGGTCGCCGGTGTGGATCGTTCGGAGGTCGGGGAAGTAGATGACGGCGTCGCCGTCCGTGTGGCCCCGGCCGAAGTGATGCGCCTGCGCCTCGACGCCGCCGAGGAACACCGCGGTCTCGCTGCCGAACACGATGCGCGGCGCTCCCGGCTGGTTGTTGCGGACCATGTTGGCGCGCGCGTTCCTGTGCGCTATCACCTCGCCCATCGCCATGAAGTCGGCGTTGCTGCCGGCGTGATCGCCGTGGTGGTGCGTATCGAGCACGTACCTGATGGGCAGGGACGTCACCTTGCGCACCTCGTCCGAGATCATCCGGAAGCTGTGCGGAAACTTGTTGTCGACCAGGATGACCCCGTCGTTGGTCACGCGCACGGCCACGTTGCCCCCGGTCACGCCGCCGTCGTAGCCCGGGATCACGTACAGCCCGTTCTTGCCCGGCACCGGCCGGATCGCCGTCAGCTCCGCGAGCTCCTCCGGCGTAATCGACTGCTCGGCCGCGGGCTGCGCCGCCACGGCCAGCGCCGCGACGCCCAGCACGAGCGGCGACATCCGCGCCATCAACCTCAGCGTGCGCATGGTGCTCCTCCAGCAGTCCTCCCTACCGGGCAGCGGCGGCCGCGTCCGTGGCCCGCTGGCCCGACAGGATGTTGGGCAGCGCATAGTTGCCCTCGTGGCAGGCGTACTCGAACACCGGGTCGTCCATCGCCGTCATCGGCACCGCTACGGTCCACGGCGCCGACCACACGGTCGGATCGGTGACGGTGATCTCGTAGGCGATCGTGGCGTCGCTCACCCGCGTCAGGCGCTCGACCGTGCGCAGATGCCCGGACCCGGCAATCATCACCCCGCCGCGGGTGGTGACCTTCTCGGTGAAGTTCGTCGTCTCGATCACCAGCGTGTCCCCGTCCCAGTGCCCGCGCGAGTCGCCGAGCCACTGTCGCAGCGAGGGTGCGGGATGCGCGCTGCCGTCGAGCGGGACGATGCGCGCGTCGTGAATCATCTCGACCAGGATGGCGACGTGGTCCTCGGTCTGCACGATCTGGTAGTTGTGGTTGTAGAACCCCGGCATCATCGCGCCGGGCATGCCGCGCGTGATGCAGCGGTCGTAGGTGTTGAAGTCGAGCCAGGAATCGAACTGCGCGGTGGGGCTGAACGAATTGGGCAGCACGCGCTGCCGCTGCCGCTCGGGCCCGGTGAGCGGCGGGAGCCGGCCGTCCGGCGGATCGACCACCAGCGACGTGCGCAGGTTGAGCTCACCCTGCTCGAGCCAGAAGTCGTTGTACGCGCCGGTCGGCATGAACGCCGACCGCTCCTCCGCCGAAGCGCCCGATTCCGGATTCCGGGCGGCCCGCTCCTCCTCCGTCAGGAACGCCTGATCCGCCAGCTCCGCGGGCCGTTGGAGCGGCGTCGTCGTCTTGTTCGACCAGGTCCCCGACAGGTCCGGCGCCCCCCACGGCGTCCGCGGGGGCGTATAGTCGCCCTCCTGCGCCACGCTCGCGGTAGCCGCCGCCAGTGAGGCCGCACCCACGATCAACACGGCCGCAACGATCCTGATCCTCCACGCGTCGGCAACGGACGTCATCGAAACCCCCTTCGAGGTCGTGTTTGAAGGTGAGCGTCTAGGTTACCGCAACGGACGCCCGCGTGCGCCAGGGGGCCCGGGGCGGCGTTCCGCGACGAAAGCTGTCAAGCCGCGTGCACGCCGCACCTGGTTGCTATCCGTCTCGCGAGGCGCTCGAAGTCCTCGTAGCAGTCCCGCACCGCGTAGATGTGACCGCCGAGCGCGCCGTCCGCGGCCTTGAGATGGAACATCGGCTTGCGGGCCTCGTGCGCCATGGCCATCAGGCTCCGGTAGTGCTTGAGCGTGGCGAGACATTCGGAATCGCCCTCCGTCGAGGACGAATCGAGCCCTCCATCATCAAGCGCCTCCTTGCGATAGACCGCCGGAATCCGCTTGATCCATTTCTGATAAGCCTGTACCGGACGTCCCTCGCGCACCGCATGCTGCATCACGATGTATCCCGCCGGCTCGATGCAGGCGGACGGCAGGTCCAGATCCCGGGCTTGCGGGCGGCGATCCAAGCAATCGCGCCATTCAGCACGCCAGTCCCGGAGCGTCGGTCCGACGTTCCGTAGCGCCTGCAGCGAGAACAGGTCTGGAGCCAGCGGGAAAACGACGAAATTCGCGGCAATGATCGCCGCGCGGTTGATTGCTCCCAGGTTGGGACCCACGTCGATCAGCACCAGGTCCGCGTCCTGTTTGCACGCGCCAGCGAGCATCGCGCGATGGAATACGGATTCCGTGCGAAACGCCGACTCGTCACGGCTGAGGCAGTCCGGCCAGGCCGCGGACAGCCTGGCCTCGAAGCCGGACAAACCCAAGTCCCCGACGATCAAGCCCAAATTGGCGCCTATCTGTTCGACATGCGGCTCCCGCATGTCACCGAGACCGCGCAGGCAGATAGGTGACCAGAAACAGGTCCCGGATGAGGTCATCCATCGTGCAGCCCGTGCAGGAACGAACATCGAAAGTCCGCTGCAGGGCGGTGCGTTTCTCGATCAGAATCCGCTCCTCCTGCCGGTTCGCGCCGCGGCGGGACGGACCGACACGTATCCAAACCCTCCCTTTGTACCGCACGGGCGGCAGATCGGATGGCACGACTTCGACGACGGCCACCTCACCCTCAGGCAACGCGTGCTTCTGCACGGTCATGGCCGGGAGCGGTTCGATGTTGACGTTGGAACGCAGCGCGCCGAGGTTCTTCAGCAGTGCGTCGGTCACGGTCAGCCCGCTGAGCGTTCCGTCGTCAGCTGCGCCGACAACGAGATAGCCGGACTGCCTGTGATTGGGAAAGTCGTTGGCGAAAGCGCAGATTGCTTCCCCGAACTTGTCGGTATTCTTCGTCGAGACGGTGAACTCCACGCGGTCGGATTCCCGATCCGTGATCAACGCGCGCAGTTCGTCGATAGTCAGCACCAACCAGTTCCCGCTCCAGCGTACAACAGCGAGCTTGGCGGAAAGTGACAGCCTGGCTCGCCACGGTCCGCGTCCCGGCAACGCGCCGCGAGCCGAACCAATGTTCAGGAACCGGCCTCGATCAGCTCGATCGCCAAGCCGTCGAGATCCTCGATCAGCACCGCGCGTGTGTCGCCGAATGCGTAGAGACCCTCGAGGATCGGGATGCCGGCAGCCGCCAGGTGGGCCAGCACCGGATCGAGGTCGGGGTAGCTGATGGCCACGTGATCGACCACCTGGCCGCGTGAACGCGAGAGCGGCCGGTCGAGCTCGGGCCCGCAGCGGCCGTCCCGGCACTGGCGCGTGTACCACGCCCAGCCGGCGTTCGCCAGCCGCACGCTTCCAATCGGGCTGCGAAGCTGGCCCATCGGGAGGAACGTCGGATAGCTGACGTCGCCGATCGCGACGTCGCAGGGATCGTACGGCGGACGGGGCGCTTCGGCGCCCGTGTCCGGGTCGCGCAGCGGCGGCAGCGCCAGGCCGAGATGCGTGACGTACCAGTCGGCGGCGCACAGCGGCTGCTCGTGCCAGAAGTGGGTGTGCCCGTGGAAGAGCTCCGTCGTCTCGACGGTCCCGTTGAACTCGACCAGGATGCCGTCCGGGTCGACGAGGTAGCCGAAGTCCTGGCCGCCCGGCCGGTCGCGCTGCGGACCCGGCCCCTCGCGGGCGCGGTCCGCCATCTCCACCACGGTCAGGAGCTGGTCCCCGAAAGGCGCCAGACCCGAACGCGGCACGCCGTCCGTGTCGTCCGGACCGCTGAAGACCGGCAGGAAGCGGAACCGTTCCCCGGCCGGGTCGAGGGCCGTCAGGCGCTCGTGCAGGGCCCACCCGTCGGTGCTCGGGCCGGTGGTCCAGAACGGGCTCTGCGGGATCGACTGGCGCCGTTCGGGGTCGAACGCGCCGGGCGCCTGCGTCTCGACGGCCGTATACAGGAGATAGATGCCGTCGGCGGCGAACGCCGGCAGCCCCGCGACGGTCGTCCGCTCGCCCGCGGGCCACAGCGTCGACCACCAGTCGAGCGCGCGATCGGGATCGATCGAGTTGACGTGGATGTGGTGAAAGCTCGGCACGGGCAGGGCGACCGGCTCCGGCGCAGCGCCGCCGGCGCCTGGCAGCGCCTCCGGCCCCGCCGGCCCGCCGCCGCAGGCGACCGCGAGCGCGAGCACCGCCGGCAGCGCCCGGCGGAGCCGCCACGCGACGATTGAGGAGCTAGGAGTCTGCGCCGTAGAACGGTGCAGGCTCCGCACGGCGCGCACAGCGCGCCTCGGCGGGAGCGGCGCGGGGCGCAGGGGTCCCCGCAAGCGGGCGCCGGGGGTTCGGGGCGCAGCCCCGTTTGATTGAAGCCAGCTACGCATCGCCCTCGAGGCCCGCACGGGTCTCCGCAACCACCAGATCGACCACGGCGCGCAGGGCCTCCTCCTCGCTGGCGCCGTCCAGCCGCCGCAGGCGGAAATGGTCGATCTGCCGATCGGCGCCGCTGCCCTCGTCGATGATGGTCAGCGCGTGCCGCATCTCGTCCTCGCAGCCGAGGGCCTGGGCGTCGGCCGCCAGGGTCTCGACGAGCGCCGCGGCGTAGTCGCCGATGTCCAGCCGGCCGCCGCCGACCGTATCGCCCAGGAACGCGAGCACGCCGTAACGCTGGGCGAGCCAGCGGTTCTCGATGATGATCTCCGTGAGCGGCTCGGGCGGCAGCCGGTCCTCGCGGAGCTGCCGCAGCAACCAACGCACGAGCGCCGTGTAGAGCGCGGCGATGCTCACCGCGTCGTCGATGCGCGGGCAGACGTCGCAGATCCGCAGCTCCACCGTCGGATGGGCCCGGGACGGGCGGATGTCCCACCACAGCTCGCTGCTGTCCTGGATGAAGTTCATGCGCTGATAGGAGGCGACTACCCGCTCGTAGTCCGCCACGGACAGCAGCGGGCCGGGCACGCTGGTGCGCGGCAACGCGCCCATGATGGTCAGGCGGTACGACTTGAACCCGGTCTCGCGGCCGGCGTTGAAGGGCGAGGAGCCAGACAGCGCATGGAGCAGCGGCAGGTGGCGGCGCAGCGCCGTCATGACGCGGATCCGCTCGTCGGGACTGCCGAAGCCGGCGTGGATGTGCATGCCGCCGACGATCATTCGCCGCACGCTCTCCTGGAACGTGACCGCGAACCGCTCGTAGCGCTCCTTGGGCGTGGGCATCTGCTCCTCCCACGCGGCAAAGGGATGCGTCGCGGCGGCCATCACCGCGGCACCGTGCGCGGATGCCGCGTCGACCACCGCCCGCCGGGCCGCGCGCAACGCGTCGTGCACCTCGCCCACCGAGCGGCAGACGGACGTGTTGGTTTCGATCTGGGACCGGAGAAACTCGACGACCACCTTGTGCGGTCCCCGGTTCCGCTCGCACATCTCGAAGATGCCGCGGTCCGGGTCCGACAGCAGATCGCGCGTCCCGGGATCGACGAGAAAGAACTCCTCCTCGATACCCAGCGTCACGTCGAGGTCGGATTCGCTCACTGGCCGCGCCTCCCGCCGGTCATCCTGCTTCGCGCCGTGCAGTTGCAATGTCGGGCGGTCCGCCGCGCCGCAACCGAATCACTCGCCGACGATGGCGATGCCCCAGGGGCGCTCGCCGGCCGGCACCGTGGCAACGACGGTCATCGATGCGGTGTCGACCACGCTGACGTCGTGCGACGGGCCGTTCGCCGTGTAGAGATAGCGGCCGTCCGGGGTCACCCCGATGCCCCAGGGCCGGTCGCCCACCTCCACCGAGGCGAGCGGTTCGTGCGTCGCCGCGTCGATCGCGACCACGGTTCGGCCGCGGCCGGTGGTTACGTAGACGCGCGTTCCGTCCGGGGAGACGACGACGCCCATCGGCCGCACCAGCTCGCCGCTGAGCTCGACCGTGTGCAGCACCTCGTGGACCGCGGTGTCGACCACGTGGACCGTGCCGCCGTTCTCGGCGGTCACGTAGGCCCGACTGCCGTCGGGTGCAAACGCGGAGGCCCGCGGCCGCGCGCCGACGTCGAAGCCCGCCACTACCTCGTTCGCGGCCGTATCGATGACCGACACCCGGTTCTCGTCCTCGGACGTGACGTAAACGACGCTGCCGTCGGGGCTGATGCGCACCCCCTCGGGCTCGCCGCCAACCGGCAGCGCGGCCAGGACCTCGCCGGTGGCGATGTCGACGACCGTCGCCTCGCCCGCGTCCTCGTTGGCGACGTAGAGGCGGGTGCCGTCGGCGCTGACGGCGACCTGCTCGGGATCCGTGCCGGCGCGCACCATCCCGGTCATCTCACCGGTCGCGAGGTCGACCACGCCGATGCCGTCCGCCGCCCGGTCGGGCGGCGGCAGCGTGCTCTCGTCGGTCCCCGGCGGGGACGGCGGCGACCCGCTCAGCGCGACGAACAGCCGCGCACCGTCCCGCGTCACCTTGATGCCGCGGGGACGCTTGCCGAGGGGAATCGTCCCGACTACCTCGTTCGTGCCGCCCGCAATCACGGTCATGTCACCCGAGTACTCGTTCGTGACATAGACGTGGTACGGCGCTGGCGCCGCGGACGCGGCCTCGTTCGGCGAGTCCGTGGAGGGCGCCTCCTCCACGCAGGCGGCGAGCGAGCCTGCCGCCAGCGCCGCCAACAGCCACCTGCCGCCGCCCCACCGCCGCCGGGTTGCCACGCTGTTCATGGCTCCACCTCTATCTGCCCCATCGCCCGCACGCAGCCACCTTGCCGCGAAAGGCCCACTCGCCGTTCGCCAGCCCCACGTAGATCACGCCGTCGACGTAGAGCGGCGGGCCCGGGCCAGGACAATCGACCGGCCCCGGGCCTGCCCGGGCACGCCTCGCCTACCGGGCCAGCGGGTCGGGCCGCAGCTGGAAGTGCACCATCTTGCTGCGCGTGCCCTTGCCGCCCTCCGTGTGCCAGATGTAGTTCGAGCCGTAGTTGGCCCAGAGGCCGCGGCCCTTCCAGCCCGCGTCCGGATCGTCGATCCGGCCGTCGAGCCCCCGCGAGTAGAACGCCATCGGGTACGGCACGCGCAGAATGGTCCACTCGCCGCTGTCCGGGTCGAGGACCAGGAGCGCATCCGATGTCGAGCCGTTCGCGATCGGCATGTTCTCGCCCAGCCCGAGCGTGTTGTACTGGTCCACCCAGCTGTAGTAGTGGAAATCGGCGCTGCCGGGCGTCTCGACACCCTTCATCTGCGGGCCCGGCACCGGATAGAGCGTCCAGCCCTCCGGGCAGTGCTGCCCGGTGGCCTCGGGTCCGCCCGTCACCTGGCACTTGCGCCGGTCGAAGCTCGCCATGTGGCTGCTGCCCGACAGCGCCGTCCAGATGACGCCGTTGCGGTCCACGTCGATGCCGCGCGGCGCCGAGCCGGTCTGCGCCGGGTCGAGGTCGGGGTTCTCGATGGAGGGCGGCTCGTAGACCTCGGCGATGCAGCTCGCAGGCGGATTGTCGCCGCGGTCGAGGCGCACCAGGCGGCCCGGGAACGGCCCCGTCCGCGAGATCCAGACCGAGTCGTCGATCGAGCTGGCGATGATGCCGTAGCCGAACCCGTTGATCCGCGTGTCGCGGGCCGGATCGTGCCCCTCCTGCCCCGGCTCGTTCCACGGCTTGGTAATCACGCCGTCGCCGTTCGTGTCGATGACGGTCGGGCACCAGCCCTGCGACAGCTGCTCGTCGCCCGTCTCGTCGTACAGCTTCGTGTCGATCCAGCCGATGGTGTTGGCGTCCCCGCTGAACCAGAGCGTGTCGTTGGCGTCCTCGCCGAACTGCAGGTGGTGCGTGCCGTAGCAGGTGTCGAGCAACTCGAACGACCCGGTCTCGGGGTCGTAGTACGACGCCTGCCGGCCGCTTGCGTCGATCGGCCAGTACTCGGCGAACTCGTTGGACGAGCCTTCGCGGCACCAGTCGGGGTTGGGCCGGTTGCGCACCTTCGACGTCATCCACACGCGCCCCTCGCCATCCATCATCGGATTGTGCGGGTCGGAGGCGTTCTCGTGGCCGTCGGGACCGCCGCGCCCCCACAGGAGCTGCTCGCCCCAGTAGTAGGAGGGCTCCACCTGCATCTGCGGGAACCGGGAGGTCACGCTGTCCTGATCCTCCGGCCGCACCGGAATCTTGATCTCGACGGCGGTGTTCTCGTCGGGATCGACGACAGTCAGCGTGCCGTGTCCCGCCGAGACGCCGTACACCGGCCCGCCGCCGTTGAGGCTGGGGTTCCGCTTGTCGGTCGTGATCTCGTCGTGGATGAAGGAGCTGTCGGTGCCCCAATCCCACAGCGTCACCACCAGGTTGCGCTCGACGCCCTTCGGGCGCGGGGGCCGCGGCGGCAGCTCGCCGGCGGCGATCCGCTCCGTCCAGTCGGCAAACATGGCGACGCCGCGCGCGCGGCCGAAGCGATCCATGGCGGAGCTCATCTGGTTGCCGCGCTGCCCCGTCTGCACCCGGTGATCCCACGCCTCCGCGGCGGAGTCGAAGTCGTCGCGGCGCTGCACCACGCGCGTCGCGGTGTTGCCGAGCTGATGGCAGAGCTGGCAGCCCTGCTTCATGTTGTCGACCCAGGCCGCCTGGCTCTTCATCGCCGGCGAGATGCCGTTGCCCTCGGGCCCGGTGCCCGGAAACTCGCTCGGGGCCGGCGGCTCGATCAGCGAGTACCAGTAGTTGCCCGGATAGACCTGTGCGGCGGCCTGCTCGTCGGGCGCCACGACGGCCTCGAGCGCGACATCGTCGAGCGGCGGGGCGAGCTGCACCTTGTCGGAATCGACGAGGCCGTAGCCGCGCACCCAGACGTCGTAGGTGGCGTCGGGGAGTTGCGGCAGCACGAAGCGCCCGTCGTCGTCGGTGACGACGACTTTCGCGAGCCTAGTGTGGAGGTCGTCCGTCTCGGCGATTACCCAGACCCCGGCCTCGGGGCCGGCGCTGCTCTCGACCACGCCGCTGATGTAGCCCTCGGGATCGTCCGCCGCGCTCTCCGCCGCCGGCAGCGCCGCCCCCACGGCCAGCACGGCGCCGACAGCGGCGACCGCCAGCCAGAGTCGCGAATGCATCCACCGCAGGGCGTGTGTCCGTCCGCTCATGTTGCCTCCTCCCGGTTCGTCGTGCCCCTATTGTACGTCCCCCGCAGCCGATCCGCACGGGTTGCTAGCGCGGCGGAACCGGAGCGTGGCAACCGGCATCCGGCTGCGGTAGCATGGACCGCTCGCGCCCACCCCGAGCCGCCAGCCTCCGGGCGGCGCAGGGGGGAGGCAGGAAAGGACGGCAGACGATGGCCACTTCAAGACGACGGTTTCTGGCGGCGGTCGGTGCGGCGGCAGGCAGCGCCGGGATCGCAGGCGGCACGCGGGCCCTGGCGTCGAGCGGCTCGCAGGGATTGAGCTCCGGGAGCGCACAGGCCGCCGACGCCTTCTCCCCGTCGGAGCTCCTCGCGCGGCACGCGCAGGCAACGGTCGCGGCCGGCACGGCGCCGCCCGCCGCGCAGGCGGACCCGCGCATGCCGTCCCAGGCCGAGGTCGAGTCGTGGTACACCGATCGCCGCAACTGGGGCCGCTGGGGAGACGACGACCAGAAGGGCGCCGTCAACCTCATCACGCCGGAGAAGGGCGCCGCGGCGGCCGGGCTCGTCACGAGCGGCCGCAAGGTCTCGCTGAGCCGCCCCTTCGAGCCGGAGCAGCACTTCCTCCGCATTAGCCCGCGCCCGGGCGGCGCCGGCGCCGTCTCCGACTACTACGGCTTCATCTACCACGGGCAGGCCATGACCCACATCGACGCGCTGTGCCACATGTGGGACAGCGACGGGATGTGGCAGGGCCGCGATCCCGACGCGGAGGTGACCACGCAGGGTGCGGCGTTCGGCGCGGTCGGCGCCTGGGGCGACGGCATCATCACCCGCGGCGTGCTGCTCGACGTGCCGCGCCACCGCGGCGAGCCGCACGTCACGCCCGAGCGGCCGGTGCAGGGCTGGGAGCTCGAGGAGATCGCGCAGGCCCAGGGCGTGGCGGTCGAGCCGGGCGACGCGCTCCTCGTCCACAGCGGCCGGGAGGCGTACGTGCGCGCCGGCAACCAGTACGCCGGCGGGGACCGCCCCGGCCTGGGCGTCACCTGCGCCAAGTTCATCCGCGATCACGACGTGTCGCTCCTCGGCTGGGACATGATGGACTCGAGGCCGGACCCGTACGGCCTGGCCTTCCCGGTGCACGGCGTGCTGTTCAACTACGGGGTGGCGCTCATCGACAACTCGCTGCTCGAGCCGCTGGCCGCGGCGTGCGCCGAGGAGGGGCGCTACGCGTTCCTGCTCATGGTGCTGCCGCTCAAGGCAACGCGCGGCACGGGGAGCCCGGTGAACCCGATCGCGATGTTCTAGCTTCAATCAAGCGGGGCTGCGCCCCGAACCCCCGGCGTCCGCTTGCGGGGACCCCTTCGCCCCGCGCCGCTCCCGCCGAGGCGCGCTGTGCGCGCCTTGTGGCGGCGAAAACGGCTGGCCAAGCCGCCGGACCCGCGAACCGGCGCCTCGACCGGGGTCACCGGCGGCTCGGGTTCTCACGGAGTAGGACATGTTCCGGAAACCGGTCTTCTGGGCGGCGTTCGCGGCATTCGCCGTCGCGTGCGCCGCGTTCGCGGTGGCCAACTTCCCGCGCGCTGTTTCCATCGTCGAGCTCGACCTCGAGATGGACCGGGCCACGGCCCTGTCGGAGGCGCGCCGGCTCGCGGACGACCACGGCTGGGGGCCGTCCGGCTACCGGCAGGCAGCGACCTTCCGGGTGGACGACCGCGTCCGCAGTTTCGTCGAGCTCGAAGGGGGCGGTCCCGCCGCGTTCGCCGGGCTGCTGGAAGAAGGCCCGTTCCATCCCTATCAGTGGGTCGTCCGGCACTTCCGCGGGGGCGAGGTGCGCGAGGTGGTGGTGCGCTTCCGTCCCGACGGTGCGCCGTACGATTTCCGCGAGCGGTTGTCCGAGGACGCGCCGGGCGCCGCGCTCGACCCGGACGCGGCCCGCGCCATCGCCGAGAACGGGACCGGCGCTCCCTGGAACGTCGCGCTCGACCGCTACGAGCCGGTGGAGGCGTCCGAGGAGGAGCGTCCGGGCGGACGGGTCGACCACACGTTCGTCTACGAGCTGCCCGACGTGCGGGCCGGCGAGGGCCGCTTTCGCCTGCGCCTCGTCGTGAGCGGCGACCGGCTGACCGAGCTGACGCACTTCCTGCAGGTCCCCGAGGCCTTCGACCGCCGCTACGAGGAGATGCGCTCGGCCAACGAGGGCATCACCATCGCCGGCAGCTTCGCCATGGTCCTCATCTACGGCGTCGGCGGCATCGGCGTCGGGCTGTTCGTGCTGCTGCGACAGCGGCGGGTGCTGTGGCGCATGCCGCTCGTCTGGGGCGCGTCGATCGCCTTCGCGCAGCTCCTGGCGGGACTGAACCAGTGGCCGCTGCTGTGGATGCGCTACGACACCGCGATCTCCGAGACGAGCTTCGCCATTCAGCAGGTGACCACGCAGATCGCCGCGTTCCTGGCGTTCACCGTCGTCTTCACGCTCTCGTTCATGGCCGCCGAGAGTCTGTCGCGGCGTGCGTTCCCCGAGCACCTACAGTTCTGGCGGGTCTGGTCGCGGGAGGGCGCGCGCTCGTGGACGGTGCTCGGTCATACCGTGGCCGGCTACCTGATCGTCGGCATCGACCTGGCGTTTCTCGTCGCGTTCTACTGGCTCACCATCGGCTACCTGGGCTGGTGGTCGCCATCCGACGCGCTGGTCAACCCCGATTCGCTGGCCACGGTGCTGCCGTGGCTCAGCCCCCTCGCCATCTCGCTGCAGGCCGGTTTCTGGGAGGAGTGCCTGTTCCGCGCCGTCCCGCTGGCCGGCGCCGCGCTCATCGGGGATCGGCTCGGCAATCGCCGGGCCTGGATAGCAGCCGCGTTCGTCCTGCAGATCGTCATCTTCGGGGCTGGCCACGCCGCCTATCCGACGCAGCCGTCCTACGCGCGGCTCATCGAGCTGGTCGTTCCCTCGACCATCTTCGGGCTCCTGTACCTCCGCTGCGGCCTGCTGCCGGCCATCGTCATGCACTTCGCGTTCGACGCGGTGCTGTTCGGCATCCCGCTGTTCCTGTCCACGGCGCCGGGCGCGTGGGTGGATCAGGCGATCTTCGGATTGATCTTCCTGGCGCCGCTCTGGGTGACGCTCAGCGCCCGCTATCGCGGCGGGGGGTGGCTCGAGGCGTCGGCGGCGCTGAGAAACGGGGCCTGGAGCCCGCCCGCGGCGGAGGCGCCAGCGGAGCCGGTGCCCGCGCCCGTGCGGGAGTCGGCGGGCCTGCCGGCCCTGCCAGCGGTGGCCGCGGTCGGCATGGTCGGGCTCGGCCTGTGGGCATATGCCGCGCTGGTCCCGAGCGAAGATACCGCCGGGGCCGGACTCTCGGAAGCGGAGGCGCGCACGTTGGCGCGGGAGGCACTTGCCGCTCTTGGCGCGACCGCCGATGTGCCCGAAGTGTCCGCCGAGTCGACGCGCCGGCCTGCGCGAACGGATTGGACGTTCACCTTCCGCGACGCGGCCGTCGGGGATCTCGCGGGCGGCGAGGCGCGCGTGGCGATCGAGATAGCCGGCGACGAGGTGGTCGACACGCGCCGCTACGTCTTCCTGCCGGAGGAGTGGCGCCGGGCCGACGAGCAGCGGCGGACGGCGCTGTCGATCGCCGGTATCGCGTCGAGCATCCTGCTCGGCTTGCTCCTGGTGGGGGGCGCGGTCGTGGCCGTGGTCCGCTGGACGCGCGGGGCGTTCGACCTCAGGCTCGCGCTCGTGGTGGCGGGGATTGCGCTGGTTGCCGCGGTCGTCACGGCGGCGAACAGCTGGCCCGGGCTCATGAACACGCTGTCCACCGCCCAGCCGCTCCCGCTGCAGCTCGGCATCAGACTGACCGGCTTTCTCATCAGCGCGGGGCTGATCGCGACCCTGCTCGGACTCCTGGCCGGCTACACCGCCGTGCCGGCGAGGACGGATACGGGGGCGGACCACACGCCCGCGGTCAGGACGGGGTTGGCCCTGGGTCTCGGGGTGCTCGGAGTGCCCGCGGCAGCCGGAAGCGCGCTGGGCGGCGCCCTGCCGCCGTGGTCCGGCTATGTTCCCGCGTCCGCTGTCGCTCCGTGGCTTGCCGCGGCGGTCGAACCGGTGCAGGCCTATCTCACCCTTGCGCTGATGGCGCTGCTGGTGGTGACGTCGGCCAACACGCTGTCGGCGAACTGGACGCGGCGGCAGACGGTCGTCGCGCTCGCGCTGCTGCTCGTGGGGGCCGCGCTGGCGCCGGGAACGTCGCCGGACGACTTGGTAGCCTGGGCGATCCTTGGCTTGTTGAGCGGCGCGCTGCTGCTGGGCGCCTACCTCTGGATCCTGCGCGACCGCCCGGCTCTCGTGGTCCTGGCCGCGGCCGCCATGACGGTGCCCGAAGTCCTCGATCGCGGGTTGGACCAAGCCTACGGCGGCGCGCTGGTCGGGTCGCTGCTGGGGGCGGCCGTGGTCTCGTGCATCGCCTGGCGCTGGTTCGCGCACCTGACGGCGGCGCGCTAGCTTCAATCAGACGGGCTGCGCCCCGAACCCCCGGCGTCCGCTTGCGGGGTCCCCTGCGCCCCGCGCCGCTCCCGCCGAGGCGCGCCGTGCGCGCCTTGCGGAGTCCGCACCGTTCTACGGCGCAGGCTCCTAGTGCTGTGCCATCAATAAACATTAGGACTATCGGGGAGCTCGTCTCGAACCGAGAGAGTTTCCATGCCGCAAAAGAGGTACATCGTTCGACTCACAGCCCCGGAACGCGAGGTCTGTCAACAGACGGTCCGCAAGCTCAACGGCAGCAGCGAGAGGGTGCGACGCGCGCAGATTCTCTTGCAGGCCGATGCGGACGGGCCGGCGTGGACCGACCAGCAGATCGCCGACGCCGTTCCGTGCCGCACCAAGACGGTCGAGAACATTCGCCAACGATGCGTGCTGGAGGGGTTCGAGCGGGCGCTGGAACGCAAACGGCGGGAGTTCCCCCCGGTCCCCAAACTGCTCAACGGCGAACAGGAGGCTCGCATCATCGCCCTGCGTCTGGGGCCGCCCCCGACAGGCTATGCCCACTGGTCGTTGCGGCTGTTGGCGCGCCGGGTCGTCGAGTTGGCGGTCGTCGAGTCGGTCAGCCACGAAACGATCCGGCGGACGCTGAAAAAAACGGGATGACGCGGCGGAAAATCGAGTACTGGGTGATCCCGCCGCAGGCCGATGCCGAGTTCGTGGCGCACATGGAGCAGGTCCTGGACATCTATGCGCAACCGTACGACCCGGCTTGCCCTGTCGTGTGCATGGATGAGCAGCCGGTGCAACTGGTCAAGGAAACTCGCCCGCCGATGGCCGCCACCAAGGAGCGGCCCCGCCGTGTCGACTACGAGTACGAACGGGCTGGCACGGCCTCGGTCTTCCTGTTCAGCGAGCCGCTGGCAGGTTGGCGGCAGGCGACGGCCCGAGCCCGGCGCACGAAGGCGGACTGGGCGGTGGAGGTCGCCGGCCTGTTGGAAGGACGCTACGCCGACTGCCCGAAGATCACCTTGGTGTGCGACAACCTCAACACGCACACGAAGGGTGCCTTCTACGAAGTGTTCGAGCCGACCCGAGCCCGGGAACTGGTTCGTCGCATCGAGTTCTGTTACACGCCGAAACACGGGAGCTGGCTGAACATCGCGGAGAACGAACTCAGTTCCATGACGCGCCAATGCCTGCACGGGCGCCGCAGCGGCGACCTCGCGACGCTGCACGGCGAAGTCTCGGCGTGGTCCACCGACGTCAACGGCACGCAACGCGGTGTCGACTGGCAGATGAAGGTGGACGATGCGCGGCGTAAACTCAAGTCCGTCTATCCGAACATTATGACGTGACGGACCACTAGCCCGCGGCCAGCAACGTGTGCTCGAGGTCCGGGACACGGCGATAGTCGCTGTCGAACGTCAACAGGTGGCCGCGGCACTCGATGGCGGCGGCGGCGATCCAGATGTCGTTGATGGGGATTGGCGTGCCGGCCCGGCGCAGAGCGGCGAAGATCCGGCCATAGTGGCGACCGGTGGCGGCGGTCACGTCGAGCACGCTCACGAACGGCTCGTCGAGGAACTCGGCGAGGGCACGCCGATTCTCACGCGAGCGGCGTCCAAGCTCGAATCCCGCCTCCAGCTCACCGAGCACGGTGGCCGGCAGGATGACCACCGCCGCTTGGGCCACCCAATCGAGCACCTCCGCATGTCCGGAGCGCAAATGAGAGTAGGCGCTTGTATCGAGCACCAGCCGGTCGATCGGGATCACCGCCAGTCCCGCTCGTCGACGACCCGCTGCGCGCGCAAGGCCGCGCTGAACTCCGCGAGATCCTCCGTCGTCCAGGTGACGTACTTGCGGAGCCGGTCGCGGCGTGCTTCCAGGCCGACCGCGTCTCTGAGAAGACGCAGGACGGTGGCGTTCAGGCTCTCGCCGCGCTGCGCGCCGACGGCCCGCAGCCGCCGCGACAACTCGGGATCGACGTTACGCACCGTAAGCTGCGTAGCAGGCATGACATCACGACTCTACATTCATGCCTGCATGGCGTCAACGAGTCCCGCCGTGCCTCGGCCGCTGGGCTGCCGGCGGGGACGAGCCGGCCGCCCTCCCCGCTACTGCGCCCCGGTCTGGACGAACTTCTGCATGCGCCGGCCGTCGAGCGTCTCGCCGATGTACAGGTTGCCCTGCGAGTCGATCGCCACCGAGTGCGGGCTCTCGAAGTAGCCGGCGTTGCGGCCGCGCCGCCCGAGCCGGTCGACCGTCTCGAGCCCCTCCCGGCGCACCGCCCACAGGTAGTGGTTGCCGCCGTCCGCGTTGTAGAGGAACGACTGATTGTCGTCGTGCGAGAAGTCGATGTCCCAGACCGACGCGCCGGCGGTCTCGCGGCCGATGAATCCCTCCGACACGAAGGTCCCGTCCTTCTGGAAGATCTGCAGGCGGTGGTTCATCCGGTCGCAGACGTACACCAGGCCCTCGTTCGAGAGGATCACGCAGTGGACCGTGTCGCCGAAGATAGGCGAGGGCTCGGCGTTCTGGTCGTAGCGCGCCAGCGGGCCGTCGTCCGGCGACCGCCCGTAGGCGCCCCAATGGCGCTTGTACTCGCCGGTGTCGGCGTCGAACACGATCACGCGCCGGTTCGTGTAGCCGTCCGCGACGTAGACCTCGTTCGCCTCGGGATCCACGCCGATGTCGGCCGGCGAGTGCATCCGCTCGGTGTCGTGGCTGTCGCCGGTCTCGCCCGGCGTGCCGATCTGCAGCAGGAACGTGCCGTCGCGCGTGAACTTCAGCACCAGCCCGTCGTCGTCGCCGTTGCCGCCGATCCAGACGTTGTCCTTGAAGTCGACGAAG
Source organism: Vicinamibacterales bacterium (assembly GCA_965222265.1). Lineage (GTDB taxonomy): Bacteria > Acidobacteriota > Vicinamibacteria > Vicinamibacterales > UBA8438 > JAAXGX01. The sequence continues at coordinate 861,390 of CBDCTP010000001.1, read as the reverse complement.
ATGCCGTGCTCGCTCGACGGCCACTCGTAGCCCTCGCCCGGCCCGCCCCAGGCCTGCACGACGTTGCCCGCCGGGTCGAACTCGATGACCGGCGGCGCCGGCACGCAGCAGTCGGAGGTCGGCGGATCGTCGGCCGCGCCGCGCTCGCGCGCGCTCAGCGACCCCGGCCGGTGGAGCACCCAGATGTGGTCCCGCGAGTCGACCGCCACGCCGATCACGTGGCCCATCAGCCAGTTGTCGGGCAGCTCCTGGGGCCAGAACGGATCGACCTGGTAGCCGCCCCCGGCCTGGGCCGCCGGCGCAGCGGAGGCGCGCGCGGCCTCCTCGACGGCCTGCTGCGCGTAGATCAACGCTACGAACGCCACGACGAGCCCGCCGAGCACGTAGACGGTTGTGCCGCGTTTCATGGTCGCGCCTCCTTGAGGCCCCGCATTATATCGATCTCGCCGCGTTCCCCCGAACCCGACGGCGCGCCGGCTGCCCGCGGGCGCCGGGCCCCTTGCGCCGGCAGCGCGTTTCCGGGATACTGGCGGGAATCCCCCGCCCACCGATGACGTTCACGACCCGGATGTCGGCCGTTGCGCTAGGTGTGTTCCTGCTGCCCGTCGCCGTCGGTCTGCGGGCGGCCGACGATGATCTGCGTTTGATCGAGGCGCTGCAGCGGCGCGATGCGGAGGCGGCGCGAGCGCTCCTGCGGGACGGGATCGAGGTGAACGTGCGCCGGGCCGACGGCGCCACCGCGCTGGCCTGGGCGGCGCACTGGGACGACGTCGAGACCGCCGGCCGGCTGCTCGCAGCCGGCGCCGACCCCAACGCGGCCAACGCGCTCGGCGTGACGCCGCTCATGCTGGCGGCCACCAACCGCAGCGGTCCGATGACCGCGCTGCTCCTCGACGCGGGAGCGGATCCACGGGCGGCGCGCTCCAACGGCGAGACTGCGCTCACGCACGCGGCGCGGGCGGGAGCGGTCGACGTCGTGCGTGCCCTGGTCGCCGGCGGGGCCGACGTCGATGCCGCCACGTCGCGCGGGTTCACCCCGCTGATGTTCGCGGCGGTCGAGGGGCACGCCGTCGTCGTGGGGGTACTCGCCGAGACCGGCGCCGACCTCGCGGCGCGCAACGAGGCGATCGTGCCGCGCCGGATGGGCTACCGCCGTAGCGCGGCAAACAACGGCAATCCTCGCCGGCTGCGCGACAACCAGGCGCTGCTGATGTCGCAGCTGCAACAGGACGGCGACCTCGAGCCGCGCCGGCCGCAGGGCGGGTTCACGCCGTTGCTCTATGCGGCGATGTCGGGCGATCTGGACACGGTCCGTGTCCTGGTATCCGCCGGCGCCGACGCGAACGAAACCGCCGCCGACGGGACCACGCCGCTGATCGTCGCGCTGCAACGCGGCATTCGGGAAGGGCTGTGGCGACTCCCCGGCGGGCGCAACCAGCACATCGCGGCGTACCTGTTGGCGCGCGGCGCGGACCCGAACCTGGCCGAGGCCGGCTACACCGCCCTGCACGTCGCCAGCGCCACCGGCCAGCGGGCAGCCGTCGAGGCGTTGCTCGAGCACGGCGCGGACCCGAACGACACGCAACTCCGGATGCCGCAGCGGTTCATCAACGCCCTGATCCCGGGCGACCCGTACCTGACCACCGGCTGGGTCAGCCAGATCGGCGCCACGCCGTTCATGCTGGCCGCCAAGTCGGTCGACGTCCCGATGATGCGCCTGCTCCTCGAGCATGGAGCCGACCCGCTGCTGACGGCGGAGGGCGGAGCGAACGCGCTGATGCTCGCGGCCGGGCTCGCGAAGCGGCACGCCACGGACGTCGGCTACTTCATCTGGGACGAAGAGCAGGCGATCGAAGCCATCGCCCTGGCCATCGAGGCGGGCCTGGCCGTCGCGACGGCCACGGACCGCGGCGAGACGGCGCTGCACGGCGCCACGCGCCACGCGGCCCACCGCGTCATCCGGTTCCTCGTCGAGCGGGGCGCCGACCTCGACGCGCGGACGTGGGCGGACCAGACGCCGCTGCGACTCGCCGAGGGCTACCTGTACAGCGGCACGTACGTCAGCTACCCCGAGACCGCCGCGCTGCTCCGCGCACTCGGCGCCGACCCCGCGGCCGGCACGCAACTGAACTTCGGGCTGACGTCGTACGGCGACGAGGACGCGGCGGCGGGCGGCGGGGGGTCGTCGCGATGAGAGCAGGAACCGTTGCCGTCGCCGGCATGCTGGGTGTGGTCCTGGCCGCGCTACCCGCATCTTCCGCGGCGCAGGTGTCGGCGGAGCCGGACGTCGCGCCGTACCGCCAGGCGCTCGGACGCTACTGCGTCACCTGCCACAACGAAAGGATCGGAACGGCCGGGCTGCTGCTCGACCGCGTGGACATCGCGCAGGTGGGCCGGCACCCCGCGGTGTGGGAAAAGGTGGTGCGCAAGCTGCGGACGGGACTGATGCCGCCTGACGGCCGTCCCCGTCCCGACGCTGCGACCTACGCCGGGCTGGTTGCCCATCTCGAGACGGCGCTCGATCGTGCGGCGCGGGCCGCCCCGGATCCGGGCTGGCCGGCGCAGATCCATCGCCTCAACCGCGCCGAGTACACCAACGCCGTTCGCGATCTGCTCGGCCTGCAGGTCGACGGGCGCGCGCTGCTGCCGGCCGACGACTCCGGCTACGGCTTCGACAACATCGGGGACGTGCTGACCGTCTCGCCCGGCCTGATGGCCCGCTACCTGTCGGCGGCGGCCAGGATCAGCCGCAGCGCCGTCGGCGACCCGACGCTGCGCCCCGGCACCACCCTGTACAAGACCTCCCCCCTGCTGCTGCAGGAGGGGCGCATGAGCGAGGACCTGCCGTTCGGCTCGCGGGGCGGGCTCGCCGTGCGCCACCACTTTCCGCTCGACGGCGACTACCTGTTTCGGATCAGCCTGGAGCGCCCGCTCAATCAGCCGGTCTCTGGGAGCGGACACCAACTGGAGTTCCGCCTGGACCACGGCCTGGTCAAGCTGTTCGACTTCGACAGGTCCGGGAACCGGCGCGCCGGATCGGGCGCCGGGGTCGGCGGCCTGCTCGACGTGCGCATCCCGGTCAGGGCGGGCACCCGACTGGTCAGCGCGTCGTTCATCGGCTCGCTGGACCGCAGCATCCCGTACGACGCGCGTCCGCCGAATCCGCCGGTGGCGAGCTTCCAGTACTCGCGCGTGCCGATCAACCCGATCGTCTTCAGCATCCGGGTGGTCGGTCCGTACAACGGGCGGACGCCGGAAGCCGGCGACGAGGCGCGCACCCGGCGCGCGATCTTCTCGTGCACGCCGGCACGGCCGGCCGACGAAGCGTCCTGCGCCCGCGAGATCCTCTCGAACCTGACCCGCCGCGCGTTCCGCCGGCCGGTGACCGCCGCGGACGTCGACCCGTTGCTGGCCTCGTACGAGGCCGGGTACGAGGAAGGCGGCTTCGAGAGCGGCATCAAGTGGGCGCTGGAGGCATTGCTGGTGTCGCCGGAGTTCCTCTTCCGCGTGGAGCGCCACCCGGCGGAGGTCGAACCGGGGACGCCGTACCCGCTCTCCGACCTCGACCTGGCCTCGCGGCTGTCCTTCTTCCTCTGGAGCAGCATCCCCGACGACGAACTGCTGGCGCTGGCCGAGAGCGGGCGGCTGAGCGATCCGGCGGCGCTCGAGCGGCAGGTCCGCCGCATGCTCGACGACCCGCGCTCGGGCGCGCTGACGGCCAACTTCGCCGGACAGTGGCTGTTCCTGCGCAACCTGCGCACGGTGGCGCCCAACGCGGCGTTGTTCCCTACGTTCGACGACAACCTGCGGGAGGCGTTCCGGCGCGAGACGGAGCTGTTCTTCGACAGCCAGGTACGCGCGGATCGCAGCGTCCTCGATCTGCTGGCGGCCGACTACACGTTCCTCAACGCTCGGCTGGCCCGGCACTACGGCATTCCGGGTGTGTACGGCAGCCACTACCGGCGCGTCCGCTACCCGGACGATCGGCGGGCCGGCCTGCTGGGCCATGGCAGCATCCTGACGGTGACCTCGCACCCCAACCGCACCTCGCCGGTGGTGCGCGGCAAGTGGCTGCTGGAGAATCTGCTGGGCTCGCCGCCGCCGCCGCCGCCGCCCGACATCCCGGCGCTGGTCGAGAACGACGAGGGCAGCGAGCCCGCGACCGTCCGGGCGCGCATGGAGCAGCACCGCAGCAACCCGACCTGCGCCGCGTGCCACGCGAAGATGGACCCGCTGGGATTTGCGCTGGAGAATTTCGACGCGGTCGGTCAATGGCGATCGACCGACGCCGAGGCCGAGGCGCCCATCGACGCCTCCGGCACGCTGCCCGACGGCGCGCCGTTCACGAAGCCGGCCGAGTTCCGTCGCGGCCTGCTGGCCGAGCCGTGGGCCTCGGAGTTCGTCGGGACCGTCATCGAGAAGCTCCTGACGTATGCTATCGGGCGGGGGCTCGACTACCACGACGCGCCGGCCGTCCGCGCCATCAGGCGGGAGGCCGAGACGACCGGCTACCGTTGGTCGTCCATCGTGCTGGGGATCGTCGAGAGCGCACCGTTCCGGATGCGGCGCATGCCCGATCCGGACGCCGCGCGCGCACAGTAGAGAGGGTCACGCACCATGTTCATCAGCCAGAAACACATCCCGCGCCGGACCGTTCTCCGCGGCCTCGGCGCTTCGCTGGCGCTCCCGCTGCTCGACGGCATGGTGCCGGCGTATGCGGCCCTCCGCAAGACGGCGGCCAATCCCGTGCGCCGGCTCGGCGCATTCTACGTGCCGAACGGAATGGAGATGCGGGCCTGGACCCCGCCGGGCGAAGGCCGCGAGTTCGAGCTCTCCCCGATTCTCAGGCCGCTCGCCCCGTTCCGCGGCCAGGTGAACGTGCTGACCGGCCTCGCCGACAAGGTGGCCGTGCCGCGACCGGGCGAGGGCATCGGCGACCATGCCCGGGCCTCCGCCACGTTTCTGACCGGCGTCCACGTCAAGAAGACCGAGGGCCTCGACATTCGCGCCGGCATCTCGATGGACCAGATTGCGGCGCAGGCCCTGGGCACGGAAACGCAGCTCGCCTCGCTGGAGCTGGGCGTGGATTCCGTGGAGACGCTCGGCGCCTGCGACGCCGGCTACAGTTGCGCGTACACGAACACCATCGCGTGGCGCACCGCGACGACGCCGCTGCCGATGGAGAACGACCCGCGCGCCGTGTTCGAGCGGCTGTTCGGCTCGACCGACAGCACCGACGCCGCCGCGCGGCTGGCCCGCATCCGCCAGGACCGCAGCGTGCTCGACTACGTCGGCGACCGCGTGGCCGGCCTGCAGCGGACGCTCGGCCCCGGCGATCGGACCAAGCTGGACCAGTACTTCGACGCCGTGCGCGACGTCGAGCGCCGCATCCGGATGGCCGAGCAGCAGAGCGACCGGGAGATTCCGAGCTTCGACCAGCCGGTGGGCATCCCGGACACGTTCGAGGCGCACTCGCGGCTCATGTTCGACCTGCTGGCGCTGGCGTATCAGACCGACCTGACGCGAGTCGGCACGTTCATGCTGAGCCGCGAGGTGAGCGGGCGCGCGTATCCCGAGATCGGCGTGCCCGACGCGCACCACGCGTGCTCGCACCACCAGAACGACCCGGCCAAGCTGGAGAAGCTGGCGAAGATCAACACCTTCCACATGCAGCAGTTCGCGTACTTCCTCGACAGGCTGCAGTCGACGCCGGACGGCGACGGCACGCTGCTCGACCACGCCGTGCTGATCTACGGCTCGGGCATCAGCGACGGCAACATCCACTTCCACATGGATCTGCCGGTCGTGGTGGCGGGCGGCGCGGGCGGACGCCTCGAGGGTGGACGCCACCTGCGCTACGCCGACGACACGCCGCTGACGAACCTGTACGTCTCGGTGCTCGGCAAGCTCGGCGTGCCCGTCGAGCAGTTCGGCGACAGCACCGGCAACCTGCCGTATCTGTCGGAAATATAGGCATCCGCCGGCCGGCCCGCGGCCGGCCGGCGGACAGCCGGCTCGACGACAGGACGGCTAGCGGCTTGCCCGATCCTCGGCGCGGGCCCCGGCGAGAATGTTCTCCAGCGCGTAGTTGCCTTCGTGGCAGGCGTACTCGAACAGCGGGCCGTCGATGGCGGTCATGGGCAGCGACACGGTCCACGGTGCCTCCCATACCGTCGGATCGACCACGGTGAACTCGTAGTCGATGGCGTCGGCGCTCACGCGGGTGAAGCGCTCGATCAGCCGCAGGTGCTCGTCGCCGCCGAAGACGGTGCCGCCGCCCTGGGTGTGGCCGAGCTCCTGCCGCCCGTTCACCTTGTCGTTGAAGTTCGTCGACTCGACGACCAGCGTGTCGCCCTCCCAGTGCGCTCGCGAGTCGCCCATCCATTGCCGCACGGCGGCGGGCGCGTGGGAACGCCCGTCCAGCGGGATGATGCGTGCGTCATGCACCATCTCCACGAAGATGACGACGTGGTCCGGCGTCTGCAGAATCTGGTAGTTGTGGTTGTAGAAGCCGGGCAGCATCGCCCCGGGCATGCCCCGGGAGATGCACCGGTCCAGAGCGTTGAAATCCGCCACGGAGTCGAAGCGGCTGCTGGAGAACGTGGAGACCTTGCCCAGACTCTGCAGCGCCTGCTCCTCCGACGTGGTGGGCGGCAGGCGACCGTCCGGCGGATCGATGATCAGCGAGGTCCGCGTACCCAGCGTCCCCCGCTCCATCCAGTAGTTGTTGTAGGCGCCGACCGATACCGGCGCCTCTGCACCGCCTCCGGGATAGCGGTTGTCGAGGTCCACGCTGAGTGCGACCTGCTGGTCCCGCACGGCGTGCTCCTCGGACGTCAGGAACGCCTTGTCCACCAGGTCGGCGGGACGCTGCAGCGGCGTCGTCGTGGTGTTCGTCCACGTCCCCTGCAGGTCGGGGTCGCCCCACGGCGTCCGGTACTCCGCGCCCGCCGCGGCGGTCTGGCCTGACGCCGCCACGGGAGCAAGCAGTGCGAGTGCGAGGACGGCGGACAACGCAACGGAACATCGATGGGTCATGGTCCTGTCTCCTGACTACCTCTCGCAACCACTACGCGCCGGTCGCTCCGCGAGCGATCCGGCACGGTGTCCAATTCCTGGTCCAGTGTTCGTCGGTCTGCACGTGCTCCGGACGAACGCTCTTGCAAACATTGTCTGCGAACTCCCCCGCCGGAAACCCACGCGCCAACCGCAGCACGATACCCTCGCGCTCGCCGCCGAGCGCGGACGGCTCGCGGTGCGCGCCCTCCACGAACGCGCGTATCTCCCCAACCGACCGGAAGCACCCCTCAAACAGGACCGGGACAACTGGAATACTCCGGCGCTTCGCATACGCCTCCACGTCGGAAAAAGCCGCGAACGCCCCTCCCGCTGACCGAAGGGCGAACGCATAGAAGGTCTCTCGCTCCGTCACCGGGTCGTACGCGATGCTGTGCACGCCGTAGATGTCCTCGCCGTAAAGGTAGACATCGGGCTCGTTCACCTTCCAGGCGTGGTGCTTCTTGACCATTGCCATCCATTTGGCATCGGAGGGAACCGCCACGCTGCGCCCATAGACCCTGCCTCCATGCAGCAGCGTATTGCCGCCATCGAGCTTCTCTGTTACAACGACCGCATCTTCGATAAATCGACCCGGATCCCGGTGCACGTCATCGTCACGACCGATCGCCGGCGACCACGGCCAGTACGGGGTGCTCGGGTACTTCGCGTTCAACGCGGCGTCGGGACCGCGCTCCATGATCATCAACGGCCACGGCCTCCGACCCGACGGTACTGCGGACAGAGTTGCCTGACTTCCACGCCCAGTCGATCCATCAACGCCTGCTGCTCGCGCCAATCGCTGTCCGTCGCGTTCAGAACGAGAGCCCTTGCGACGACCGCGACGGCAAGGAACTTTCGGTCGGAGCGGTCGAAGTCATTTTCCGGCAGTTCCTCGAAGTCCCGGCGATCGTCATCGCACGGCGTCACCACAACCCGCTGCACACGCCCATCCTGCCACTGATGGTCCCATACATGCTTGAAGAACGCGTCGCCCACACCCGGCTTCCCCGAGAAACTCAAGCGGTTCTTGTACTCGTGCAGGATAAGGCCGCAGTTGTCGATGGCAACAACGTCTTCGGCAGCGACGGTCCTGAGCATTTCGATGCAGCTCAACTGGCAATCCGCATCAGCATTCGTCTCCTCTTCTCGGCCGTTCGCTACAACTGCAACGTTCGTATCCACGACGACTGCCATCACCCGGATTCCTCCATTCGTCTTCTCAGGGAAGCCTCGGCGATGGCCGCGATCTCACCCATCTCGTCGCCAAAAAAGTTATCGGGCCAATTCTCGATCTCGCCCCATCTGTTCAGCACCAGATCGGCAACCCGCGCCCTGCCTCGATTCGACGACACGAAGTAGAGTCTGACGTCATCGGCGGACGCCTCTTCCTCCGCGACGCGCCGCTGCAGGCGCCGCATGAGATGTTCACTGTGACTCTCCACGACAATCTGAATGTTTCGTACCCGAGCCACGTTCAGCATCACGTCTGCCAAGCCGCTTTGCACGGCGGGATGGAGATGGATTTCCGGCTGTTCCATGATTACGGTTGAACCTTCCCGGACATAATAGAGCAGTACCAGGGCTGGAAGCACCTGGGACACGCCGAATCCGACGTCTGTCAGTAACGTCTCCACACTCGACGCCGACGCCTTGACGATTGCCCGATAGAGGTTGGTTCCCTTGGCGATTTCCTCCAGGCGGAAGTCGTGAATCAGTCCGAGTTCACGCAGCCAATGGGCGATCATTTCTTGAAACGACTTGTGCCGTTTCCGGAATCCAAGGTTTCTCGTCGACTGGCGGGCCGTGGCAGCAAGAATGGCGTCCATTGTACGCTCACCTCGCTGCCCGACGTCATCCGGCCTCGATCCTGCCCAGTGATACTCCCGCCGCGGATACTCGCGCAACGGGCCCAGGTAGTAGATGGAATCCATCAGCCTCTCATAGGCCAGCTCGAAGTCCACAAGGAAGTCCGCATTCTGATAGTAGCTCCGTGCTTGACCAGGAAAGAGGTAACTCTTGATTGGCCGGGGAAGGGGCCATGGACGTCCCTGGTTGCGGACGAAGCCGAACTCGGTGGTGTCGGTGACCAGTTCAAACTTTTGCTTTGATCTCGCGGTCGGTCGCAACTGAAAATCCACGTTGGCAAAGCGGTAGGTGAGCTCAAGGGGCGAGAGGCTCTTGCCCGGAAATCCCACCGCGCAGCGCGTCTGGAGGCAAGCACCCTGGAACAGAGGTTCGGCAGAAGGGACGAACGGATCGTCGATCGTCAGCGTCTTCGGCAGTGCCCATTCAAGGAGCCAACTGATTTCATGCCTCTTGTCATGTTGGTGAACCACGTCTTCGAACGTGCCCATGTTCACCATGGCGGACGGCCCGCCAAAGTCCAGAACGATGCCGCGGTCGGTAGCGTTCCTGGTCTGCTTGAGGAGGAGAAGAAGATGCAGAAGGCTGCTCTTGCCGGCGCTGTTCGTCCCGAAGAATCCGGTCACCCTGCCGAAGGCGAGATCAGCCTCCCGCCATGCCTTGAAGTTCTCGACCTTCAGGCGGTTCAGCATCCTCGTCGCTCCTGCCGGCACTCGCTGCAACCGCTGGCCGGACTACGTTGGACCACCTTGCCGAATACCGCCCCCGACCGGTCGCGGATGTCCATGAATTGGGGGAGCCCGCGGGTTCGCGGGCTCCCCCCAGCCGCTACCCGATCATCACCGTGCGGGGATGCTGGGCGTTGTGCTCCAGGAAGGTCATCTTGACCTCCAGCTCCTCGGCGGTCGGCTGGACCTGGCCGTTCACGTCGGTCACGCGTGAGACGACGGTGTGCTCGCCCGGCGCGGCGCCGTGCCAGTCGCAGGTGAACCACTTCCAGCCGTACTGGCTGCGGGTCGCCGAGCTCAGCGTCGCGGGCTGCCACGCCCCGTCGTCCACCTTCACCTCGACCGAGCGGATGGGCGTGCCGTCGTTGAGCACCACACCGAACACCTGGTGCCGGGTGCCGTCAGTGCTGACGCGCGCGATGTACGACTTGAGCCGCATGCGGGTGATGGCCGTCTCCTTCCACTTCATCTCGCCGTTGACCATCTCGCCCTGCAGGGTGCGATACCAGCGGGCCTGGTACTTGCCGAGATAGGCGTCCTCCTGCACGTGGATCTCCGCCAGGAACTTCACGTTGGGCGCGCCGTACCAGCCGGGCACGAGCAGCCGCAACGGGAAGCCCTGAAACGGCGTGAGCGGCTGGCCGTTGAGCGCGTACGCCAGCAACGGCTCGGGCGAGAGCGCCTTGTCGCGCGGCAAGCTGCGGCCGTACTGCTGGTCCACCGTGTAGGTCCGGCCCCGGAACTCGACGTCCTCCTCGCCGTGGTCGGCCCCCAGGAAGACGAACTCGCGTGCGGCGTTCTGCACGCCGGCGTGCTCGAGCACCGTGCGGAGCGACACGCCGGTCCACAACCCGTTGCTCGACAGGCCGTTGAGCGGCCCGCGGTTGCCCGAGCACTCGAAGCCGAAGACGAGGTTGCGGCTGGGCAGCGCGCGGATCTCGTTGATCGACAGCGACAGCGGGCGGTCGACTAGGCCCGACACCTCGAGGCGGTACGCCGCGATGTCGATTTCTGGGTGCCCGTAGTGCTGCGTCGTGAAGAACTCGTCCCGGTGCGTGTAGACGCTGTTGATGGTCCGGACGTCGAGCATGCGCCGATCGGGCGTCCGCCGCCAGTTGATGACGTCCGGCAGATCCGTGAACGGCACGACGGTCTCGCCCTGCGCGAGCGCCGGCAACGCCAGTTCCGGGACCCCGAACATGCCCATTCCGGCCAATGCGAGGCTGCCCTTCAGTACGTCGCGACGGCTGTGCTTCCATGTCGTGGACATCGAGTATCTCCTGTATCTCCCGCTCGAGAGGTCGGTCGGCTTGCGGCTCCCTGTTCTTACCACAATCGGCAGGCGGCGTCACGCGTATGGGGCCCGTGACGGGAGCCCTGGCCGCCGTTGATGGACCGGGCGATTCGTGATAGCTTCCGGGCGGCGGCGCTGCGCCGCCGCCTCATGAGGAGAACCCAGACAATGACGAGGTTTACCGCTTCGATCCCCCTCGCCCTGCTCGCTCTCACAGGGTATACCGCCTACGGCCAGTCGGACCTCCGCGCGACCAACGCTCCCGGCGCAACGCGGGAGCAGTTCGAGGAGTGGATGACCGAGCTGTCGAACTGGGGCCGCTGGGGCGCGGACGACCAGGTCGGCGCGGCCAACCTCATCACGCCGGCCAAGCGCCAGCAGGCGGCGGCCCTCGTCGAGACCGGCGAGGCCGTCTCGCTCGGGCACGACGTCGCCGACGAGCTGGGCAGCGACCCGAACCGGCCGTTCGGCCTGAACATGATCATCTCGTTCGATCCGGACCGGATCCGCGACCGGCTCGACATCGACTACCACGGCGGCTTCTTCACGCATCTCGACGCCGTCTGCCACGTCGTCTACGACGGCAAGATCTACAACGGCCACGACATGCGGGAGACGGTGACCGACGCGGGCTGCGAGCACCTGGGCATCACTGGCCTGAAGGACGGCGTCGTCACGAAGGCGGTGCTCGTCGACGTTCCCCGCCTGCGGGGCGTGCCCTACCTGGCGCCGGGCACCCGCGTCTACCGCCAGGACATCGAAGATTGGGAAGAGCGCACCGGCGCCCGGGTCGAGCCGGGTGACGTCCTCCTCATCCGCACGGGCCGCTGGGCGCGGCGGAGCGCCGAGGGCGGCGGCAACGCCGGGATGGACGCGTCGTTCCTGCCGCTGCTGGCCGAGCGCGACGTCGCCCTGTTCGGCAGCGACACCGCCCACGAGCTGAGCGGCAACATCCCCGGGTTCAACGAGACGGTCATCCACAAGTTCACCGTCGTGGCGCGCGGCATGAACCTGTTCGACAACCTCGACCTCGAGGCAGCCGCGGAGACCGCCGCCCGCCTCGGCCGCTGGGAGTTCCTGTTCATGGCGAGCCCGGTCCGCGCGCCCAAGGGCACCGGATCGCCCATCAACCCGATCGCGGTGTTCTAAATTTAGACGGGGCTGCGCCCCGAACCCCCGGCGTCCGCTTGCGGGGACCCCTGCGCCCCGCGCCGCTCCCGCCGAGGCGCGCTGTGCGCGCCTGGCGGCAGGCTAGACGGCCAGCGGATCGAGCGGCAGCCGCCCGTTCGCGTGTCCGAGCGACTCGGCCGGCACGCCCAGCTTGTCGAGCAGGCTGAGGTGCAGGTTCGCGAGCGGCGTGTCCTCCGCGTATCGGACGTGGCGGCCGCCGGTGCCGGCGCCGCCACCGGCGAGCAGGATCGGCAGGTCCTGCGATGCGTGCGCATTGCTGTCGGCCATGCCGGCGCCGTAGACGATCATCGAGTGGTCGAGGAGCGTTCCGTCCCCGTCCGGCGTCGCCTCGAGCCGCGCCAGGAACTCCGCGAAGAGCTGCACGTGGTACTGGTTGATCCTCGTCAGCTTGGCCAGCTTGGCGGGGTCGCGCTGGTGGTGGGAGATCGGATGGTGGGCATCGGGCACCCCGATCTCGGCGTACGTGCGGCCGGTGATCTCGCGGCCCATCATGAAGGTGACCACGCGCGACAGGTCCGTCTCGTAGGCGAGCGCCTGCAGGTCGAACATCAGCCTGGCATGCTCGCCCAGCGTGCCGGGGATCCCGGCCGGCTGATCGACGACCGGAAGCTCGCGCCCGCTCTGCGCCTCCGCCATCTGGATGCGCCGCTCGATGTCGCGGACGGCGTCGAGGTACTGACCCAGCTTGGCGCGGTCACGTGCACCGAGCTCGCGCGACAGCGCGCCGGCCCGCTCGGTGACCGAATCGAGGAGGCTGGCGTCCTTGCGGAGCCGCGCCTTGCGGATGGCCGGGTCGGTGCTGCCGTTGTCGCCGAAGAGACGCTCGAACACGATCCGCGGGTTGTTCTCCATCGGCAGCGGCGTCGTATCGTTCGCCCACGCGATCGTGTTCGTGTAGGCGCAGCTGAAGCCGTCGTCGCACGAGCCGGCGAAGTCGCGTCCGTCCATCGCGAGCTCGAGCGTCGCAAGCTGCGTCGCGCGTCCCAGGGCTCGGCCCGCAAGCTGGTCCATCGAGACGCCGGCCGACAGATCCGAGCCGTTGTCGGGCTTCGCCCCGACGCCGGTGAGAAACCGCGTCGAGGAGCGGGCGTGCGGACCTTCGCCGTCGACACCGTGCATGCCCGACAGCACCTCGACGTGCCGGCGGAACGGTTCGAGCGGCTCGAGGACGGTCGGAAAGTCGAACCCGGCCCCCTCGGTGCGCGGGGTCCAGTGGTTCATCATCATCCCGTTCGGGACGTAGACGACCCCGAGCCGCTTCACGGGCGCCGCCGCCGTCTTCCGCATCGCCGCGAACGCCGGCACCATGCCGTCGAGCAGCGGCAGCGCGAGCGACGCGCCCAATCCCCGCAGCACGGTACGGCGGGGCATCGCTTTTCTGGTGATGATCATGACTCCGACCTCCGCATACGGAACGGTGTGCTCCGCACGATTCCGACGATGACCGCCGACCAGCGGTAGTCCTCCGCGGCCGCTGCACGGGTGATGGCGCGCACCGCCGGGCGGTCGTAGTACTCCGGTCCCCGCCCGAGTGCGTACGCCAGGAGCTTCTCCGTCAGGGTACCGATGAACAGCTCGCGCCGCTCCAGCAGCAGCGCCCGCAGGCCGGTCGGCCCCTCGAACGCGGTGCCGTCGGGCAGATTGCCCGAGGCGTCGATTGGTCGATCGGTCTCGCCCGTCGCGCGCCACTTGCCGACGGCGTCGTAGTTCTCGAGGGCCAGCCCGAGCGGGTCCATCGGCGCGTGGCAGACCGAGCAGGCCGGGCTCTCCCGGTGGCGCGCCAGCCGGTCCCGCACCGTCGCCGGACCCCCGTCCTCGCCGCGGTCCGGCAGGTCCGGCACGTCGGCCGGCGGTGGCGGCGGCGGCGTTCCGAGGATGTTGGTCAGCACCCACTTGCCCCGCAGCACGGGCGACGTCCGGTTCGGGTACGACGTCGCCGTGAGGAGACTGCCGTGGCCCAGGATGCCGCCGCGCCGCTCGGCCAACTGCGGGGCAAGCCGCACCCGCCGGAAGCGGCTGCCGTAGATGCCCGGGATACCGTAGTGCCGGGCGAGCCGCTCGTTCACGTACGTGTGGTCGGCCGAGAGCAGGTCGAGGACGCTGCGGTCCTCGCGAATCAGGCTCTCTACGAAGAGCTCGGTCTCCTGCCGGAACGCCTCCCGCAGGTTCTCGTCGAACTCCGGAAAGACCAGCGCGTCCGGCATGACGCCCCGCAGATTGCGCAGGTAGAGCCACTGGCCCGCGAAGTTGCGAACGAGCTCCTTCGAGCGGGGATCGGCCAACATCCGGCGCGCCTGTCGCCCGAGCACCCCCGGATCGCTCAACCGGCCCTGCTCGGCAAGGGCGAGGAGTTCCTCGTCCGGCCCGCTCGACCAGATGAAGTAGGACAGCCGCGACGCCATCTCGAGGTCGGTCAGCTCGTAGGCGGTGGCCGGCTCGATGTCGACCGGATCGCGTTCGACCCGGAACAGAAAGTCGGGCGCGATCAGCACGCGCTCGAGCGCGAGCTGAACGCCGGCGTCGAAGCTGCCGTCGCCCCGGCCCGCGCGGTAGAAGTCCATCAGCGTCGCGAGATCCCCCGCATCGACCGGACGGCGGTAGGCGCGCCGCGCCAGCGCGGTCAGGATCTCCCGCGCGCAGGCCTCCTCGTCCGCCGGCGCCGCGCTCGCAGGGCGGCAGGTGAAGAGGGCGCGGCGAGACGGCGTGTCGCCCGGTCCGGTGCTGGCGTAGGGACCGCCGATCGCCACGTGCTCGACGGCCGCGTAGCCGTCCCGCATCTCGTTGACAGCCACCGCGAAGATGCTCTGGCGCGGCTGGAGCACGCCCTCCGGCTCCGTGAAGCGCCGCACGAACGCGACGCTGACCACGTGCGGGCCGGCCTTCGCCTGAAAACGCACCCGCATGTTGGCGTCGGCGTAGAGCATGTACTCTTCCCAGCCGGGATCACCGAACTGGTTGCCCGCGTAGCTGGCCGGCGCCTGTACCCCCTCCGGCTCGTCGCCGCCGAAGACGAATGTCCGAACGAGCGTGCCGTCGAGCCGGACCTCCAGCTCGTGCCGCGACCCCATGCCGCGCACGTAGTCCACGTAGTTCCGGTGCAGCCGGATCTCCAGGTCGTACTCGCCGTCGACCGGGAAGAAGTGGCGAACGCCTATCCCGCCGCGGGAGCCGAAGGGCGCGTCGTCGCCCACCCGATCATCCTGCACCAGGAGGATCGGCACCTCGTAGGTGTCGGTGCCGGGCCCCAGCGGAGTCTCCCCTACCGCCAGGCGGGCGATCTTGCGACCGGACGAGAGATATCGCTCCATCAGGGCCGGCGAGACCGTCAGGACGTCGGCCATGTTGTCGAAGCCGTACTCGTCGATATCGTCCGCCGGCAGGAGCGCCGCCACGTCGACGTCGAGCGCCAGCAGATCCCGGACAGCGTTGGCGTACTCGGCGCGGTTCAGGCGGTGAAACGCCTCCGTTCGTCCCGGGTGGGGATACGCGGCGGCGTAGCCGTCGAGCTCGGATTCCAGCCAGCCCGCCAGGGCGTCGTAGGTGACGGCCGCGGGGCGCGGCCGGCCCACCGGTGGCATCGTCCGCGTCCGGAGCTTGGTGACGACCTTCTCCCAGACCTCGGCGTGCGCCCCGACCTCCGACAGGTCGAGCCCGTCGAGGGTCAGACCGGCAGTGCGCAGGCGGTCGTTGTGGCAGGTGACGCAGTAGCGGCGTATCGTCTTCTGCAGCCGGACGGCGTCCGCCTGTTGCGCCAGGGCTGGCCGTGCCGACGTGAACACCGCGGGCACAACGGCGGCAGCTACAGCAAGGACCGGCAACCATCGGCCACGCGCACGGATCATGGCTCGATACCTTCCCCCCGGATTCCAGCGGTGGGGTTGCACCGCCAGAAACGCGGCGCGCGCGAGCACCCCTTGATCTCGGTAGTCTCTCCGAACGCCGACGGGGTGTCAATCGACGTCAACGTGTCCGCCGCACTGCGGCGGACACGGACTGGGGTAGCATAGCTGCATGCTGCACAGATCCTCGGCGGAACGGCTCGTGCCCTTGCTGGCGGCGGTCATCATGCCGGCGACCGCGGCACTCGCGCATGCGCACGTGGAACCGGACCTGACCGCGGCGGTCCGCGCGGGCGAGATCTCCCGCGTGCGTGCCCTGATCGCGGCGGGCGCCGACGTGAACGTCCCGCAGAGCGACGGCGCGACCGCGCTCCACTGGGCGGCCCACCGGAACGACCCCGAGACGGCCGTGCTGCTGATCGCGGCGGGCGCCGACGTCGACGCGGCCAACGGGCTCGGCGCGACGCCCCTCTGGCTGGCGGCAACGAACGGGAGCGCGCCAATCGTCGCGCGGCTGCTCGCGGCCGGCGCGGACCCCAACGTGACGCTCAACATGGGCGAGACGCCGTTGATGGCCGCCGCGCGGGGCGGCAGCCGAGCGGTGGTCGAGCTCCTCCTCGCACACGGCGCCGACCCGAACGCGGCGGAACGCGAGCGCGGACAGACGGCGCTGATGTGGGCGGCCGCGCAGGGGCACGCCGGTGTCGTGCGGCGGCTGGCCCGACACGGGGCGAACGTGCATGCCCGCTCGCGGGTCTGGCACCAGCTCGAAAACACCGCCGGCAACACCAATACGAGCGGCAACTTCCGCATGGCGCACGGCGGCTCGACGCCGCTCCTCTTCGTCGCCCGCGACGGCGACGTGGAGACTGCGCGTGCCCTCCTCGAAGCGGGCGCCGACGTCAACGACGACGCCGCCGCTGGAACCAGCGCCCTCGTGATCGCCGCCCACAGCGGCCACGGCCCCCTGGCGACCTATCTCCTCGACAATGGCGCCGACCCGAATGCCGCCGACGCCGGCTACACCGCGCTTCACGCCGCGGTCCTGCGCAGCGGGGTCGCCCTCACGGAAGCGCTTCTCGATCACGGCGCGGACGTCAACGCGGTCGTGGAGAGGGGCACCCCGGGGCGCCGGTTCAGCGCCGACTACAGCATCCGGCACCAGGCGGTGGGCGGCAACGCGTTCTGGCTCGCGGCGCGCTACGGGGAACTGGCGATCGCCCGGCTCCTGGCCGAGCGCGGGGCCGACCCGCACGTCTCCCCCGCCAACGGGATGTCATCCCTCAAGGCGGCGATGGGCGTCTCCCGGAACCCGCGGGAGAACCGGCGCAACCGCGTCGGGGCACCGGAGATGGACGGGGCCGACATGGAGCAGTTGACCCTCGAGCTTGCGCGTACCATCCTCGACCTCGGCGTCGACGTGAGCCAGGGCGACGACCGCGGCAACACCCCACTCCACGACGCCGTGCGCGCCGGCTTCGCGTCGGTCGTGGAGATGCTTGCCGCCCACGGCGCCGATCTCGACGCGATGAACGCTGACGGCCAGACGCCGTTGACCCTCGCCGAGTCGAGCCTACCGGTCCCCGGTACGAACGGACGGCGCGCGACGCGCCCGGAGATCGCGGCACGGCTCCGCGAGCTGGGCGCGAACGACTGAGGCACGGAACGTGACCGTAACCTGCCTCGACGCCCGCATGACGAACGGCCGGGCCAACACGCTGCGGCAATCAAGCGCCTCCCACGTGCGGACCGGATACGGGAGGAGCTTCGGCCGTGATCAGGCTGGCAGTACCGGCTGGCGGAGTCGAGGCAGAGCTTGTAAACTGTTGCTTCTAAAGTGTGCGCCCGTAGCTCAGCTGGATAGAGCATCGGCCTTCTAAGCCGAGGGTCGCAGGTTCGAATCCTGCCGGGCGCGCCAATCCTTCAGGCCCTTTTATTCAGTGGAAAGGGCCTTTTTTCTTAGCTTTTTTGCTCGCTGTACTTGCTGCTGCCATCTGAGCCCGATCGGGTCAGACGAGGTCGGAAACCGCCTCAAAACGCCTCTTCGGAGCACCAAAAGTTAGCAGAAAAGTTAGCAGGCCGACGGGATCGCTCGGCGGGCGTGCCCGGCGACCGTCCTGCGGCTGCCCACGACCCCGGCGGGTTGGCGACGCGCCGCAAACTCGCGGTGTCCACCCCGTGTCTGGAAATCCGCATCGCGAGGCTCGCGTTCCCGGTATCGGCTACATCCGACGATGGCGTCCAGGATGCCGTTGCTGTGCCGCGCATCAAGGCCGAAGTCGCACGGCTCAAGGGACGTCCAACGTCCGCCGCGGGACAACAAGCCACCGTTCGCCGTGACCCGCACCGGGGCGACGGCGCTTCGTCTACGAGACGGTCTCATGCTTGCTGCACCCGCGGCGTTGTCGAGAACCGCATCGAGGAGCTGCACGACGGCCGACGGGGCGTTCTGCGCGAACTAGCTGAGCGTTTCCTGACGTCCACCGCCTACACTGTCTAGGCGGCACTCGGGACGGGAGCGATGATGTTGGGAACGAACGGGCTGTCCGTATTCGGTGGTCGCCGTCGGCTTCCGCTACGGAGGGACGCGCTCACGCAGTCCTTTTTCCCGGGCGTCTCCGTTGAGATCCTCCGTCGGCGAGCCACCGCAACACGACCGCCTTGCTCCACCGCAGCCGCTTGTCGATCGCCGGCAGCGGCGCTACAGGAAAGACACGCGCGCGCAATCGTCTCTTGATCGTCGACGGCGAGCAGCGCAGCAACGCCGCGACGTCGTCCAGCAAGAGTACTTCCGGCAGCGAGTCCGATCCGCCGTCGGGAGGATTTCGCTGCCGTGACCCAGTAGTAGCGTTCCGGGCTTCCGATTCGCGCTGGCGTGACACCCTCGCCGCATCGGGCCCAAGGATGCGCTCGCCATGGGCATCCCGCTCGCTCGCGCTCGGCGTGGGTGTCTTGTCCAGCGGAAACCGATCCGACACGCTAACCTCCTGGAAACAAGGGTCCCACCCCCCCAGTCAGCGGACCGATTCCATTGGATGCGCCGCCTCAGAGGGACAGCTCAAGCCGCGAACGTCGACATCAAGCAGATTCGTCATCGTCCACGCCTCCCGACTCCGCCGCTTGCACCGCACGCAGCACGCGCATGAGCGCGGCGGGGTCGTGCTGCTCCATCCGGCGCAGCGCGTTTCTGGCCAGGGCCGCCTGAGACGCGGCAGGCGCCATCTCGGTCAACTTCGCCTCCCACGTCGCCACCCATTCGTCGACCTCGCGCCTCTCGTCCGGATCGTTGCTCTCGCAGGGCGCAAACACCTTGATGGCGGACGCCGCGCGGTGCTTTCGATAGAACTCGACCATCTCGCCGAGGAGTCGGCGACGCTCGCTCGGAACGTGGACACGGCGCTCGAGATAGTACGTCTTGCCATCCGCCTCGGCCCGCTCGGTGACGGCCCGTCGGCTGACACGAAATTCCTCGCGGAGATCCTCCTTGAGGATCTCGTCAACCATGTCCAGGTGCCGGCGTTCGATCCCCACGGGAATTGCTTGCCTGTCAGCCGGTGTCGATTTTCTACCTGCCCTAGCCATGTTTAAATCCAGACCCATTAGAGTAAGATGTGAATTTAATTTCAAACTTTAGAATACCACACTGACCGCATCACGGCAGACCGAGTCGGGCGGCGCGCTCTCGACCGAACCTGGAACCGCTTGCCTGAGGGGCGACGGCACGCGCTGCAGGCAGCGGAGGCGGTGCCCGTCTTGCGGCCTGGCAGCAACGCCGTTCCTTCGCGAGCGCCATCGACGCAGCATGTTCAGGCGAAGCGGCGCACCGCTCCGCTCCTCCGGTTCCGCTGCGGCGGTGTTCACCTCGACCGGTCTCCATGGTCCCTGCCGCCGCTCGAGCGCGGAAGCGAGGCAGGAGGCGGAGGCGGCGCCGGCACAGCCGGGTCACTGGCGACGTGCCGCTCGCGTATGCGACCGACGTCCTGCACGGCCTTGTCGATCCTGTCGGCCAGCTTCGGGTTCTCGTCGCTGAGGACCTTGTCCTTGGCCGTGTTCCAGTCGGGCGTAGGCTCGGCTCCCGCGAGCCACCGAGAGAGCCGCCCGCGGGCCTGCTCTTCCTTGCTGTGTTCGATGCGGAGACGCCGATGCTCTTCGTCGATGGCCTGCCGGTGGCGTTCAAGTTCGGCAGCTGCGCGCTGCTCGGGGTCGCCGACATCGCTGCCCCGCATGATCGCGCCGAGCGCATCGCGCACCAAGGGAACGACCGCAGACCGTATGGCGGCAACACTCTCATCGGACAGCTCAACGCGGCGACGGTCCCCGCTCGCACGCGGCAACAGCCGCGCCACCGTCTTCAATGCGCGCCGGAACTCGATGTCCCGGTCACGCTGTTCCTTCTCTGCCTTCTCCTCTGCCCTTGGCTCTCGCCGGCTTCGATCCGTTCGCTCACCCCCCTGCTGGAGAATCGACACTGCGCGACACGTGAGGTCGAGCCGCGGGACCAAGACGGGCATTCCGACCGATCTGGGGTATCCATCTAACCGGAGTCACGGACGTAAAACTGCGGCGACGGATCACCCTCGTGCCCGGGCGAGGTTCTCTCGGGTGCTGGAAGTCGCCGTCGCCCGCAAACCTGGGGGCGACCACGACCTCATCGCGGCCGGAGAACCCCGCCAGCAGCCTGCCGGTGCGTATGCGCCCGCCGAGAGTGTCGCGTGTCCTTCACGGACCGCCCGGGGGGAGCAACCGCGCGGGGCAGCTCCGGTTACATGGATACCCCAGACCGACCGAAACCGTCAGCGGTATCGGCCCACACCAATCACCGTCGAACGGCAGTTCGACGAGCGCGTCGCGGAAGCCGGCGTTCTGCGCCGGGTCGAACACCTCGAGCAGCACGGCGGCGGGCCCCGGCCGAGCTAGTCGACCTCGTCGAGCACAAAGACCGGGGTCCTTCGCGCCGCGGCTCGCGAAGGATCACTTCCTCACGCTCGCGAACACGCGGGGTACAGCGCGTCGAGCAGCGCAACGGCGGCCTCGGCGGTGAGGCGTGCTCTGCCGCGGGGCGTACGGCGCTCACCTACACGGACCCGGTGGTCACGGCCGACACGACCGCAATCAGGGCGGCGTATCTGATGGAGCTCCGGGCGGCGGTGGCGGGGCTAGGGTAGAGGGCGGCGGCGTCCACCATCAAGCCCCCGATCGCCGCCGCGTGGGGCTGCGCCGCCGACGTGCCGAAGAACCTTGAGAAACCGGGGGTCGAGGTCGAGACCCCGTCGGCGGCCGCCACGTCCGGCTTGTTCAGCAGCCTGCCGCCGGTGGACGAGAAGTCGCCCGCCGTGATCGCCGTGCCGTCGGCCTCGTAGAAGATCCGCCGCGGACCGTCGGAGCTGAACGTCTCGACAGGCTCCGTGCCGTCGAAGGCGCCGCCCCCAGGCGGGACGCGGACCCCGGCCACGCCCACCGCATGCTGCGACGCCGAAGCGACGTCGGCGGCGGCGTGGAGGAAGAGCCGGGAACAGGCCGCGCGTCGGGGAAGGCCGCTGGGCAGCCGATGCCGGCCGGCGTGGTCCTCCAGACGCTCGCCGACTATCGCGAGTTCCACGCTGACCGCCGTCTGCGGGTCGTGCGAGTGCTACGTCGTGCTGGAGCACGCGGCGCTGGCGCGTCGGTTCGGATGGGATGCGACTCTCGACGTGCTGCGCCGCCGCGTAACGTGCCAGCGGTGTGGAAAGCGCACCGGCCACATGCTCGTCGGGGACGGCCAGCCTCGTGGCGGGCGGCAACAACCACTTTCGGAGGAGGTGCGGGAATGAGTGAGCGCAACGAACAGGCGCGCCCCGGAGCAGGAGCCGGTGCGGGTCGAGACGCGGGAGCAGTTCGACGAGGCGCTCGGCGAGCTGCTCCGGACCGGCCGCGCCATTGAGGCGCCGTCACTGGACGCCCTGGCCGCATGGGACGTCGACCTCGACGACGACGACGGCGGCATCGAGGAGGAGCGGTGATGGCCAAGGGACGCGAGAGGACCGACGAGCGTCAACGCCGGCAGGCGGCCCACCGCCTCCGGCGAACGGTTCTCGACCGTCGCCGCGAACGTCCGCGACACGCTCAGCCCGCCCGTGTCCTCCGCCGTCACCTCGATCTCCGCCGTGCCGCCAGAGACCGGCGTCACCGCCACCTCCGAGTCCGACACCGACACCGTCGCCACCGATGTCGCCAACAACCGCACCCCATACGTCAACGGGTCACCGTCCGGGTCCTCGAACGCAACCGACGTCCACCGACTCGGGCCCGTCCTCCACCTGCAGCGACAGGGGCGCGAGCCCGCCCGCCGTCACCAGAGCCTGGTTCGCCACCGTCGCCTCGAACCGCTGCGTCGCACTCGTGTTCGAGCCGTCCACGTCGGTCGCCGTCACCTCCACCGTCGCCGTGCCCCGCGAGACCGGCGTCACCGTCACCACAGAGCCCGACACCGACGCCATCGCCACCGACGCGTCCGACGACGAGGCTTCATACGTCAAACTCGTCGCCGTCTCGGTCGCGGAACGCACCCGATACCGCCACCATCTGCGCACCGTCGGCCACCCGCAGCGACAGGGCAGGCAAACGGCCCACCGCCTCTGGGGAGCGGTTCCCGGCCACCGTCACCTGAAACGTCTGCGTCGCCGTTGTGTTCGAACCGTCCACGTCCGTCGCCGTCACCGTCGCCGTGCCGCCCGATACCGGCGTTACCGACACCACCGAGTCCGACGTCCGACACCGTCGCCACCGACGCGTTCGACGACGACCCTCCATACGTCAGCGCATCACCGTCCGGATCCTCGACGCACGCACCGGACACGTCCACCGTGAACACCCCGTCCGACACCTCGACCGAGCGGTTCGCCAGCGTGCCAACGGCCACCGGGGGCCGGCTCGCCACCGTCACCATGAACCTCTGCATCGCACTCGTGTTCGAGCCGCCTGCGTCCGTCGCCGTCACCGTGATCGGCGCTACCCCGCTGGACACGGGCGTCACCGTAACGGTCGAGCCGACCGCCGCCGCCACCGTCGGCGCTGACGACGCCGCTCCGAACGTCAGCGGGTCGTTGTCCGGATCGCTGAACGCGCCCGACACATCGATGTTCACCGCCCCGTCCGCCGCGGGCAGCGTGCGGTTCGACAGCGTGCCCACCCTCGTCGGCGACCGGTTGGGCACGACGCCGGTCGAGGGGTAGCTGGCTGGTAACGGCCATCGAGCGAGCGACGCCGTGCGATCCTCAAGGAACTGCCGCCCGCGCTCGCGGACGACGCGCGGCAGGCCCGGCGCGTCGACCCTTTCACGGAGACGGTCGAGACCGTCACAGTGATCGATGCGCGGGTCGCCGAGAAACGCCCGGACCTTCCCGGCGGTGACGCGCACGCGTACGTGGGCCGCATCGCCGGTTTCGAGTCCCAGCGCCACCTTCCGGTAGATTGTCTGCGGCAGCGCGTGAGCTGGCGGATCCCCCCACGCGCTCGTGCATTTATCCGACGGCAGGCGTCCCGCGTGAGCCGGACCGGCGCGGCCGTCAATCCGGCGGCCCGCTTCTGCGCGCCGACGAGATGCGTCTCGGCGACGGCGACCTTCTCCGCCTCGCCGTAGCCGGGGTCGAATCGCGGCTCCACGGTCGCCGCGCGGCATCGTCTCCGAGTTCAGCGCCGCGCGTCGGTCAGATGGCGCCAGCCAGCCGACGGCGGCCGGCTCGCGCCGAACCGGCCCGGCGCCGCGCAACTGCAGACTCAGGTACGGCGAGCCGGTTGCGTGGGTCGTCAACGGGAGCGACTGCCATCCCCGCCGGCCCCCTGGCTCGGGACAACTGGTGCAGGACAGCGCGGAGGCGGGTCAACGGCCACATCCCCAGCCGCGCGCCTCTCCTCGCGACCAGCGATGGCATCTCGCCTCAGACTGGGCTTCCGCTCCGCCTTCTTCCGGCCTTGCTGCCTTCGATCCGCCCGCTCGCCTCCTCCCTTTGCCCCTCCCCCGCGTGGTCCGTGATCGTGATCCGCCGACGGCGCCGGGACGCCGTCGGCTTCCCGAGCCCTGTCCGCCCGCAGCGTCGCTGCGTCCGGCCGGCGATCTGCGGCTTCCGCCCGTGAGCGGTTTCCGTCGGACAGGGAGGTCAGCGCCCGCTCGAGCGTCGCCAGCAGCCCAAGCTCAACCGGTTGACTCGCGGGCCGGTGTTCTGCCGGGCGTGACGGTGAGTTCTCCGGCGACGTCGTCGGCGAGGCCGCCGGCGTCGAGGGCGTCGCGCTCGGAGCGGCAGTCGGGCGCAGCGCCGCCACCAGTCGTTTGATCTGCGTACGCAACCACTCGATCAACTGCTCCACGCGACTGAGAGAGTCCAGCACGACCGGCCGCCCGGCAAGGATCTTGCGCGCGCGTGCGCGGCGCGCGAGGCGGTCACAGCACTCTCGCACGGGATCGTCGACACCGTCGATGAACCACTTGGGAGCGCGGCCCGCACTCCGCCAGTCTGCGCTCCAGGCATCCGGAAACTTCCGCTCGGCGTCGATGACGAGTCGGTGGTACTCCGTGGCCGGCGCACGACCGCCGAGCCGCTGCTCGGCGGTGTCGACCGCGCTGGCGAATTCGCGCGGTGGCACCTGGCCGTGCTCCCAGCGCACCCCGCGCTCTCGAAGCACGGCAAACAGCACCTCGTCTCCATCTGGCAGCGCGAAGGCGGGCGAGGACTACACGGCGGTCTCGGGGACGCTGAGTTTCGCGGTCGGGGATCGGACGAAGACGGTGTCGGTGCCGGTGCTCGACGATGCCCATGACGACGACGGCGAGACGTTCACGCTGGTGCTGTCGAACCCCTCGGGCGCGCGCATCGCCGACGGCGAGGCGACTGGAACGATCGAGAACCACGATCCGCTGCCGCGGGCGCTGATGGCGCGGTTCGGACGGACGGCCGCGGTGCACGTGGTCGAGCAGGTGGAAGAGCGGCTGGCGGCGCCGCGGGAGCCGGGCTTCGACGGGCGGTTCGCGGGCCGGGAGCTGCGGCGGGACATGGGCCGCGAGATGGCGCTGGGGCTGCTCCAGAGTCTGGGCGGGATGGCCGGCGTGCATCCGGCCGGCGGCGGTGCGGGGTCGGGGTTGCCGGGGACCGGCGCGGGCTCGTTCGGGACCACGGGGCTCGCGGGCGGGGCGGGGCTCGGGATGCGCGGATCGGCCGGTCCGGCCGGGCGGATGGGCGCCGCGGTTGGGCTGGGCGGCCCGGGTGGGTCGTCGATGGGCGCCTCGATGGACGGGCCGATGATAAGCGCCGCGGCGGGCGGGCCGATGATGAGCGCAGGCGGGCCGGCGAGCGCGGCCGGACCCGGCGGCGGCCTGAACGGCGTCGGCTTCCTCCAGTTGGGGGGGCTCGGCGGCGACCCGCTGACCGGCTCGGCCTTCGCCATGAACCGCGAGAGCCGCGGCGGCATCCTCTCGTTCTGGAGCCGGGGGGCGCAGTCGCACTTCGCCGGGCGCGAGGGGACGCTGGGGCTGAGCGGCGACGTGCGCACCACGATGTTCGGGGCCGACTACGCAAAGGGGCCGATTGTGGCGGGGTTGTCGCTGTCGCACAGCCGGGGCCTGGGCGAGTACGCCGGCGTCACGGACGGACAGGTGGCCTCGTCGGTGACCGGCCTCTACCCCTGGCTGGGCTACAAGGTGACCGACCGCATCACGGTGTGGGGCGTGGGCGGCTACGGCGGCGGCGGGCTGCTGCTGACGCCGCAGGGCGGACCGGCGCTCGAGTCGGGGCTGTCGATGAAGATGGCGGCGGCGGGGACGCGGGGCGAGCTGGTGGCCGGAGGCACGAGCGGCTTCGAGCTGGCGTTCAAGGCCGACGCGCTGTGGGTCGGCACGGCCGTCGACGGCGTGGACGGCCCGGCGGGGCGGCTGCAGGCGACCGACGCGGCGGTGACGCGCTTCCGGACGGGACTCGAAGGCTCACGTGCCTACCGCCTGGCCGGGCGGTTGTCGCTCACCCCGAGCGTCGAGGTGGGGCTGCGGCACGACGGCGGGGACGCCGAGACGGGCGCCGGCATGGACATCGGCGCGGGCCTCATCGTGTCAGACGCGTCGACGGGCCTGGCGGTGGACGTTCGGGTGCGGACGCTGCTGGTGCATCAGGCCGAGGGATTCCGCGAGCGGGGCGTGGCGCTGTCGCTCAGCTACAACCCGACGCCGTCGACGCCGCTGGGGTTCAACGCGCGGGTGGCGCCCTCGTGGGGCGGTGAGGCGACGAGCGGCGCCGAGGCGCTGTGGGGCCGCGAGACGATGGCGGGCATGGCTCAGGGCGGCCTCGCCCAGGGCAACCGCCTGGAGGGCGAGGTCGGCTACGGGCTACCCGTGGGGAGCCGCTTCGTGGGCACGCCGCGCGTCGGCTTCTCCGCCTCGGAGTACGGCCGGGACTACCGCTTCGGCTACGGCCTGGGGGTGTTGGGCAACGAGAGCCTGCGCTTCGAGCTGGGCGTTGAAGCGCACCGCCGTGAGAGCCAGACGCAGGGCGGGACGGACAACGGGTTCCTCGGTCAAGCCTCGCTGGGCTGGTGACGCGGCCCGGGTGGGGCGCCGGTCAGGGGTTGCGGTCGCGGCGTGGCTCGCGGCGCCGGAGACGGTAGCTGCCAAAACCGCGCAACTCGACCTTCTCGCCCCGGCGGAGCGCCTCCGCGATGTTGCCGAACACGGTGTCGACGATGATTTCGGCGCGCTTCTTCGTGAGGCCGGCGACGTGGGCGACCTGCTCGACGAGCGCCGCCTTCGTAAGGCTGGCTTCGGTCACGGGTTGGTCTATCGTCGGATGGAGTTGACCCGATTTCGTGGACACCTAACCTGTTGGTGAGGAGGAGTCCACGATGCCGAAGTCGAGACCGCCGTACCCGGCGGCATTCCGGCAGCAGATGGTCGAGCTGGTTCGGTCTGGACGTAAACCGGGAGAGCTGGCTCGGGAGTTCGAGCCGTCGGCCGAGGCCATACGCAAGTGGGTCGCGCAGGCGGATCGCGACGCGGGAGCGCGCAGCGACGGCCTGAACACCGAGGAGCGTGAAGAGATTCGCCGGCTTCGCCGTGAGGTGCGTCGGCTGCGCGAAGAACGGGAGATATTGGCAAAAGCAACTGCCTGGTTCGCACGGGAGATCGGACCCGGGAGGACTACCGGTTCATGAATGCGAATCAGGCTCGGTTCCGCGTCGCCACGATGGCCCGCGTGCTCGGTGTCTCCCCGAGCGGGTACTACGCGTGGCGTCGACGCCCCCCGTCGGCTCGCGCCCGGGCCGATGCCGAGCTGACCACCCGCGTGCGGGAGATTCACGCTCGCAGCCGGGGCACGTACGGCGCGCCGCGGATTCACGCCGACCTGGCCGACGACGGCGTCCCGGTCAGCCGCAAGCGGGTCGCGCGGGTGATGCGCACCGCGGGCCTTGTCGGTGTGAGCCGGCGCCGCGGGCCGCGCACGACGCGCCGCGATACGCAGGCCCGGCCGGCCCCGGACCTGGTGGAGCGCCGCTTCGAAGCGGATGCGCCGAACCGGCTTTGGGTATCGGACATCACCTATGTGCCGACCCTGGCGGGTTTCCTCTACCTGGCCATCGTCCTCGACGTGTTCAGCCGCCGCGTCGTGGGTCCATCGTCATACTGCCCCCAAACTTATGAGGAGTGTTTGAACAGCGTGGCTTGATCGTCGATCACCTTGATTCGCAGGCCTTTTCTCTTCCCGTGGTGGACATGCACGGCGTCGAGTTCGCCGCGCTTGACACGCTGCAACACCGTCTGGCGCGACACGCCGAGGAGTCGAGTCGCGTCCTGCATCGGCACGTACCCCGCCGGCGTCTGTTCGTGTTCGACGAAGCGGGCGAGCAGTTCCGGGGTGATGCGGATCCTCCACGGTGCCCCGGGCGTGAGCTGTTCGCCGGCAATGAATCCGTCGTTGATCCAGCGGTGGAGGGTCGAGGGCGCCATCTCCACGCGCTCGGCCGCTTGCTGGATGCTGACCAGTTCACCGTCGGTCGAGCGGGTGGCCGGGTCGAATCGCCCGAGGTTCCAGTTGCGGCGCAGGTTCCCGACATGCATGGCGGTGAAGGGGTGGCCGTAGGCGGTCTTCTTGCCTTGGCGGCTCAGGATGCCGGCGATCACCGCATCGGGATAGTGGCGGGCCAGGCGGCGCACGAGTTCAAGGGTGTCCTCGTCGGTTCGGATCGGCGGCTGGCGCGTCCGCGGGCGATCAATGTCGAGCTCGGTCAGCAGACCCCCACGCCAACGCAGCGTCAGGTGGGCGGTGTGTCCACCGCGCGGCGCGGCGACGATGACTTCATCGAGCAATGTGCGCAGCAACTCTTTCTTGTCCCGCGCCGTGGTGGTGGGCGCCTTCCAGACCCGCGGCAGGTCCATGCCGAGTGCGAGTACGGCCTTGCGCTCGTCGGTCGTCAGTTCGCGCGGTCGGCGCCGCTCGCGGCGTTCGAGTTCGGACCGCGCTTGTTCGAGTTCGCTCAGGCGCTGTTCCCATTCCGTCTCGAGGCCGCGGGCGACGAGGCGATTCTCGGGCTCGACGGCGCGGTACCGGCGTTCGGCGCGCTCGGCTTCATAGCGCGCCCGTTCGACGGCCAGACGCCACTGTTCGAGCGCGCCGTCGTGATCGGCTTCGATGCGTTCGGCGGCGCGCAACGCGGCCTCCAGACCGCCCGGCTGCGCCGCGGCGAGCACGGCCTCGGAGACCGCCTGGTCGATCTGCACGCCGCCGATGTACAGGCAGTACACGCCTCTTTCCTGGTCAATGTCCTGACCCGAACAGTGATAGCCCGGCGAGGCGTTTCGTCCCCGGTAATGGACATACAGCCGCCGCCCGCAGTGGCCGCACGTGGCGATGCCTTGCAGCAGCGCGCTTCCCTCTCTGGCCGCGCCGCTCCCCGCTGCATGCGGTCGCGGCCGCGTGTTGCCGGCGATGCGGGCGAGGTTGTCCTCGTAGGTCGGCCAGTCGATATAGCCCGGGTGGTGGTCGGTGATCAGCACTGGCCACTCCGAGCGCGGTACTCGACGCACACGCTGGCGCACCACACCGTTTTCGTCGACGACGCGCTCCTGCCTCGACTTGCCGTACGTGTAGGCGCCAGCATAGGCCGGATTGGTGAGTACCTGATGAATCGCATGATACGACGGAGGAACCCAGCGGATGGTGTCGCCGTGGTTCAAGCGCAGCGGAAACGTGAGCTTCTCGGAGATGAACCACAACCAGACGCGGCGCACCGACCCAAATTCGGCGAACCGCTCGAAAACGGCACCAACGGCCCCGGTGACCGCTTCGTCGGGATGCAGCCGGATCTCGCCGTCGCGCTCGCCCCAGACGAGCCCGACGGGCAGACCGCAACGCAGCTCTCCGCGGGCCGCCTTGTTGCGGATCCCGCCGTCGAGGCGCGCATGCAGGACATGCAGTTCGGCCTCGCTCATCGTCCCCTTCAGCCCGAGTATGAGCCGGTCGTTGAAGACGTTCGGATCGTACACGCCGTCGGCATCGCCAATCAGCGTGTCGGTCATGCCGCACAGGTCGAGCAACCGGTACCAGTCGGCGTTGTTGCGGGCCAGCCGCGAGACTTCCAGGCCGAGGAGAATGCCGACGTGTCCGAGGGCGACCTGCGCGGTCATGCGGGCGAAGCCACCCCGCCCCTGCGTGGTCGCAGCAGACAACCCCAGGTCCTCGTCGAGCACCGTGATCTGATCGGTGCGCCACCCGAGCTGGCGCGCCCGTTCGGCCAGATCATATTGCCGTCGCGTCGATTCGCGATTCTGCTCGACCTGGGCGACAGTGGACTGTCGCACGTACACGACGGCGGCGCGGCGCAGGTGGGTGGGCTGGACTTTCGTCTCACTCATCGTCGTCCTCTTTTTCCGGTTCGGGTCGCGCCGCTTGCACGATGAGTCTCTCCAGCACGTCCAGCACACCGATGCGCTGCTCGTCCTCCAGCGCCGCCCACACGTTCTGGTCGGGGCGCGGGTCCTTCAGAAAGCCGAGATTCAGTTGCATGCTCCTCCTCCGCTTCAAGGCGACGGAGAAGAGCGTCGACAACCGTCCGCATCCGCAACAAGTCGGCGATGCCGGCCAGAGTGTGTGCGGCGCGGGCGACACGGTCGTCCGCGCCGGCTGATGCGGCGTCGGTCCAGGCGACCGGCACCAACCGCCGGCCTCCATCTGGAAACAGCAACAGAAGCTGGTGCCCGCCTTGCCGGTGCATCCGCCTCAAGACCGCGAGACGTTGGCCTTGGAAGGGATGCGCCTCACGAGTGATGGTCGCGAAGTCAGGAAGGTCTTCGAGATGGGTAGTGTGTCGGGTGTCCCGTCGGCTGGGCGATGGCCCCGCACCTGCGCACGGCGCTGGTGATCGAAGCGCTGGAGATGGCCGTGGCGCAACGCCGGCCCGACGCGGTCGTCCATCACTCCGACCAAGGCTGCCAGTACACGTCGCTGGCCTTCGGTGCCCGCTGCCGGAAATGGGGCGTGGCGCTGTCGATGGGCTCGGTGGGCGATTGCTTCGATAATGCGATGGCCGAGAGCTTCTTCGCGACGCTCGAGTGCGAGCTGCTCGACCGGACGAGGCTGGCGACGCACGCCGAGGCGCGGGCGGCCGTGTTCGAGTTCGTCGAAGGTTGGTACAACACGCGCCGCCGCCATTCTGCGCTCGGCTACCTGTCGCCGCTGGAGTTTGAACGTCTCCATGCGGCAGCCGCTGCGGACGTTGAGCGGCCGGTGGAGGCGCTGCAGCCGCACACGAGTCCGTTCGGGCCCGGCTCGCCGGCGCCGACTCGCGTCGTCACCGGCTTTCTTCTGGAAACACACGGAGGGAACGATGGTCTACAGGCACACGGCTCGCCTCCGGCTTCGCAAGCCGGATAGCTGCTGTGGGACCTGTCGGGAGGAGATGACGGCGGGCCTGCCGGGTCGCCGAGCTCCCCTCGGCCCCGGCGGTTGCCGAAGGCGTCACCGCATGCTCGAACCGCGCACCGTATCCCCACGGGGCGCTGTGGAAGTGCCCGGCGCATGGACGCCCGGTCGACGTCGCGCTGAATCCGGAGGTCAGCGAGACGGGCGCCCACACGCCGTTGGAAATCTCGCGGGCGAGCGCTGCCGACTATGCCTGCGCCGGGGCCGCGAGTTTCCCACACTCCCACAGCGCTCATCGTCGATGACTAACACGGAAGACCAAGGACCTGTCATCATGTGAACCCGCAAGCGTTAACCCGTCCACGGGATCGGGGCAACCTCAAATCCTCGTCGAAGTCGGGATAAGGGACCGGAGCATCCACAGCGACCCCGGGAAGCCGGGGGCGCCACGCGTCTCCGACCAGGCGCCGGCCACGCGGACCGCGGCGGGGACCGGTCACGGAACGGTCGCGGTGCGCCGCCACGGGACGCAGTCCGTCGCGGCGCCGCTCGCGCAGATCCGCGACAACCAACGGCAGCCCCACCTCGACGGCGGCCCTCAGCAGAAGCGAGCGCGACATCCGGAACTCGGCGGCGAGCTGGTCGAGATCGCGGCGCTGAGACGGCGTCACGTACAGCTTGACGAGAGCCGAGTACGGCTCCCAACGCGGCGCGTGGCGCGTGGCACGTGAGCAACCTACGACGGGGGCCGGTTGTCGCCGG
This sequence comes from Vicinamibacterales bacterium, assembly GCA_965222265.1. Classification (GTDB taxonomy): domain Bacteria; phylum Acidobacteriota; class Vicinamibacteria; order Vicinamibacterales; family UBA8438; genus JAAXGX01. The sequence goes on along the minus strand of CBDCTP010000001.1, from coordinate 829,781 downwards.
GAGCCGGCTCCGGCGGACGGGTGTCGGGGTTCGCGATGACCACGCGAACAGCCTCGTCGATCAGCGGCGAGTCGGACGGCAGGCCGAGCAGGCCGCTGGCAATCGGGACGAGGAGCCGCCGCAACGCGGCGGCATCGAAGTCCGGAGCCTCTTCGATAAGCGTCTCTGCGTGGCGCTGAAGAAACGCGAGACTACGCGAACGATCGGTGGCCGAAGGCCGGCCGCGGCGCCTCTGCGGCACCGCCTCGAGAGGAGCCGCCGAAGCCGCCTGGCCGCCCACGCCCAGACGACGGACATGCTCTCGGGCTTCCGGCAGAGCGTACTCGGGCGACCAGCGGATGATGCCGGAACGCGAGTCGCCAGCCTCCCTGGCGAGCAGGTCGTACTGCGCCACGACCCCCTCGGGTACGAAGATGACGATGCGGGCTAGGCCCATCGGCGACCCCCACGAGCGGCCCTCCACGGCGGAGGTCCTCCAGAGAGCGGACCAGACAAGGTCCGGTGTTAGGGCAATAGGACACTAGGACAATACCGCCAACGGGGCGGCCAGTGCGTAATTCGGACGCCGCGCAACGCCAGGTTGCGCGGACAATGTACGCCGTTTGGGCCCTCCACCGGCGACCTAATCGGGTATCGACCCTCGGTGGACGGGTCAAAACCGGCCATTAGTGGACACCGCAAATCCGGCCATTTCCGGCGTCCCGAGACGGCACGTGAGTTCTACTTCATAGGCTCGCGTAGGCGCAAGGATCTGGGTCTCCTGAAAGTTGGGCCGCAAGGCCCATAGCGGCTCTCTGAGCGGAGCGACGGGCGGCGTGTCACCCGACAGGGCCGGAGCGCACGCGGAGGACGCGCGCAGCGCGTTGACACGCCGCCCGTCGCGTAGCTACTCGTGACGGAGCCCATCGGTCGACCTCCCACCCGCGGCTGTCTGGACCTTGGTGCGCCAGCTGCGCGGCCCGCACTTGAGCACATGCGCGTGATGGAGCAGGCGGTCGAGCAGCGCGGTGACGGCGGCGGTGTCGCCGAGCAGCTTTCCCCAGTCGTCGACCGGGCGGTTCGAGGTGAGCAGCGTGGAGGCCCGCTCGTAGCGGCGCATGATGAGTTCAAGCAGGTCCTCGGCGGCGGTGTGGGGCAGCTTGCGCATGCCGAGGTCGTCGATGATGAGCAGGGGCACGCGGGTCAGCTCGGCCAGGTAGGCCTTGCGGGTGTCAGCGAGGGTGGCCTCGGCGAGCTCTTCGAGGAAGGTGTGTGCCTCGCGGTAGATGACGCGGTAGCCCTGCTGGATGGCGGCGCGTCCGATGGCCTGGGCGATGTGGCTCTTGCCCGTACCGGGCGGGCCGATCAGCAGGACGTCTTCGCGCTGGTCGATGAAGCGCGCGGTGGCGAGTTCGAAGACGAGGGCGCGGTTGATCTTCTTGTTGAAGGCGAAGTCGAAGCCATCGAGCGCGCGGTCGGGGTCGCGGAACCGGGCCTGCTTGTGTCGCCGGGCGAGCAGCCGGTCCTGGCGCCGTTGGAGCTCGTCGTTGACGAGGGCCGCGAGCAGGTCGATCGGGGCCATCTGGTCGGTCTGGGCTTGGAGCAGGCGCGTGTCGAGGACGTCGGCCATGCCGGAGAGGCGGAGCTTGCGCAGGGCCTGGTCGAGTTCGACGAGATTCATGACGAGTCTCCTGTTCTGCGGTCGATCAGATCGCGGTAGAGGGTCAGTTGCCGGATGAGCGGGTCGACCTGACGCAGTGACAGCGGCGCGACGGGCCGGCGGTCGAGGTAGCGCTTGACGAAGCGGTAGGTGGGCATGCCAAGTTCGAGTGCGGCCGAGGCGGCCTGTTCGACGACGACGGGGCCGTGCTTCTTGGCGAGGGCGAGGACGCCGAGGATGCGGCGGACGCCGGCGGCCCCGTCGTGGCGGTGGATGTGGTCGCAGATGGCGGCGATCCCCGGGCCGGCCCGCTTGGCGGCCGCGAGCAGGGCGAGGGTCTTCGGCGGGGTGCGGGCGGGCCGGTCTGGGTCGGCGATGCGATGCCAGCCCCGCGGCGCGCGCAGGTGCTCGCCGAGGAGCTGGCCGGTGCGGGGGTCGAGCAGGCGGACGTGGATGTCGTTCCACTGGACGTGGACGCGCCGGCCGATCCAGCCCGGCGGCGCGCTGTAGTAGGCCGAGGCGACTTCGACGCAGCCGTCGAGATGCACGGTACGCTGGCCGTACTGGTAATAGCGGAACGGCTCGAGCGGCAGCGGGCCGAGCGCCGGACGCTCTTCGGCAAACATGGCGGCGACCTGGCGCTTGGTCGTGCCGTGGATGCGCGTGTCGGCCCAGCGCCGCTCCCAGCGGTCGAGGTAGGCCTGGGCCTGGTCGAGTTGCTCGAAGCGGAGGCCGCGCAGCGGGGTCTTCTTCGCGTGGCCGACGCCGGCCTCGACCTTGCCCTTTCGGTCGGGGTCGCCGACGCGGCACGGCAGGGCGACGACGCCGTAGTGAGCCAGCACGTCGCGGTAGAGCGGATTGAGCGTCGGGTCGTAGATGTCCGGGGTGAGCACGCCCTCCTTGAGGTTGTCGAGGACGACGACCCGTACGGTGCCGCCCAGCCGCCGAAACGCCCGCTCGTGGAGCTCGGCCCAGACCTGCGTGCTGGAGCGGTGGACCAGCAGCCGCACCGATTTGCGCGAGTAGCCCAGGGTCAAGACGAAGAGTCGTGTCCGCCGGTACTTGCCGGTCGCCGGGTCGCGGACCATCGGTCCGTCCCCGTAATCAACTTGACCTTCTTCACCTGGGCCTGTGGTGATGACCACCCGGGCCTCGACGGCGGGCTGCTGCCGAAGGGTCGCGACGAAGCGCCGCACGCTCGCATAGGCCGCCGGGAAGCCATGGTCATCGACCAGGTCCTGCCAGATGGCCATGGCGTTGCGGCCCCGGCCGAGCGCCTCGACGATCAGCTCGCGGTAGGGCTCGCAGGCGCTCGCCCGCGGCGCACGAGTGGGGCGGTCTCCGACCGCGGGAGTGGCGGTCCCCGTGACGGTGCCGACGGCGGGTTGCGCCGACGAGGGGTCGGTGGACACCGGCGCGGAAATGGCCGGATTTGACGGCCGGGTGCGAGGGCGGCCGCGGCGCGGCACCACCAGCCCGGCGGCCTTCAGGTAGCCGCTGGCCGTCTCGCGCCGCACCCCGGTCTCCCGTTCGATGCGCCGCAGCGACCAGCCGAGGCGCCCCAGCGCCAGAACCTGCTGTCGTTTCTCTTCGGTCAAGACGTTGCTCATGCCGCGCAGGAACGTGCAGTTCCCGGTCGGCGTCAACGTCTCGGGGCGCTATCGGAAATGGCCGGTTTTCAACTGTCCACTAATGGCCGGTTTTGACCGTCGACCGAGGATCGACTGACGGCGACGGCACGGGCGCCGTTAATTCTCCGCGCAACCCCAGCGCGGAGAGCAGGTTGGAGGGTTAGCAGCCCGTGGCGAAAGTCAGGGGATCCGCACTCGACCGGCTCGATCGAGTTCCGTACACTGGACGGCATGGCGATGGGCAAGAAACCGGCGGCTCGACAGCCGTCGCCGATGTGGGTGACCACGGCGGACCTTCCGACGAACGCCGGGCATCCCTTCTTCGAGCGTCTGAACCGGGTCCTGGAGGAGGCAGGCTTCGACGCCTTCGTCGAGGGACTGTGCGGGGCGTTCTACGCTGCGCGGATGGGCCGGCCGAGTCTACGGCCGGGCCGGTATTTCCGTCTGCTGTTCATCGGCTATTTCGAAGGGTTGTCCTCCGAGCGGGGGATCGCGTGGCGGGTGGCCGATTCGCTGAGTCTGCGGTCGTTTCTGGACCTGGACGTGACCGAGGCGGCACCGGACCACTCGACGTTGTCGCGCACGCGGCGGCTGATCGACGTGGAGACGCACGTGGCGGTTTTCACGTGGGTGTTGGAGCGGCTCTCCGCTGCAGGCCTGTTGCGGGGGAAGACGGTCGGCATCGATGCGACGACGCTGGAAGCGAACGCGGCGATGCGGAGCATCGAGCGTCGGGACACGGGCGAATCCTACGAGGCGTTCATTCGGCGGTTGGCGGAAGCGTCGGGGGTGGAGACACCGACACAGGCGGATCTGGCTCGGTTCGACCGGTCGCGGAAGAACAAGAAGACGTCGAACAAGGAGTGGAAATCGCCGCAGGACCCGGACGCGAAGGTCGCGAAGATGAAGGACGGCCGGACGCACTTGGCTCACAAGGCCGAGCACGGGGTCGACATGGACACGGGGGCCATCGTGTCGGTGACGGTGCAGGATGCATCCGACGGCGATACGGCCACGCTGCCGGAGACGCTGATCACGGCGGCCGAGCAGGTGGAGTTGGTGGCGCCGGACGGTCCGGGGGTCGAAGAGGTGGTCGCCGACAAGGGGTACCACAGCGACGCGACGCTGGTGGCCCTCGGCGAGGTGGGGGTTCGGAGTCACGTATCGGAGCCGGAGCGCGGCCGGCGCTGCTGGCAGGACAAGAGGACGGGAGAGACGCCGCCGGAGAAGCGCGCTGCGCAGAAGGCGCTGTATGCGAACCGCCGGCGTGTGGGCGGGCGGCGGGGTCGTCGCCTGCAACGCTGCCGGGGCGAGGTGGTGGAGCGTTCTTTCGCACACATGTATGAGACAGGGGGAATGCGTCGGGTGTGGGTGCGCGGTCACGAGAATGTCCGCAAGCGGGTGCTGATCCAGGCGGCCGCCTGCAACATCGGGCTGCTCCTGCGCCACCAGACCGGCATCGGTACGCCCCGGAGCCTGCAGGGGCGGGCTCTTTCGGCGATTTGCCGCCTGATCGACCGTCTGATCGACCGCTGGGGGCGTCTGACGCGCGCCTGGGGGTTCAAATGGACACCGACGGCCCTCGTCGGCTCAATTGCTCATCGCCAAGCTGCCTGAACAGCAGGGCTCAGCGATCAGACTTCTTCCACGGGCTGTTAGGGCCCGCGCAAATATAACTTCCTAGAAGTGCCTGTAGTCTCGCTATAGATCACACCGGTCTCGCAACGGTCGTGTCGGCGACCAGCCCCACCAAGGCGGATGCTTTCTGGATTCCGGGGGCCAGCGTCTGTTCAGATTTCTGGCATAATTGCGGAAACCGTTACCCGCAATGGTGCCACAATGAGACCAACCGAATTCTCCGCCGACACGATCATCGCCTTGCTCCGCAAGCAGACCATCGCCACGCTGCCCGAGGTGACGGCGGCTCTCGGTCCCCGGGCCAGCAGGCGCACCGCTTTTCGCAAGCTCAAGGACCTCGACGCTCGGACCAGCTACTCGCATCGCGGCGGCTACTACACCCTCGACGCAATCGCCGACTTCGACGAGCACGGCCTGTGGTCCTTCGCCGGCGTCCGTTTCTCCCGCGCCGGCACCCTGGTCGCAACCGCCGAGTCGTTCGTCAACCACGCCCCGGCGGGACACTTCGTCGACGAGTTGGACAACCTGCTCGCGGTCGGCACCCAGGACCCGCTGCGTAAGCTCGTCCGCGACGGGCGGCTGACGCGGCACAAGCTCGCCGGCCAGTTCCTCTACTGCGCGGCCGACCGCGCGCACCAGACCCACCAACTGCGCGCGCGGCGCTTGTTGATGGCCACGCCCGGACTCGTGCGACCCCTGCCGGCGGCCGACCTGATGCCGGAGGAGCTGCGCGCCGCGATCGTGTTGTTCGCCAGCCTGCTCGACGAGCGGCAGCGACGTCTGTTCGCCGGACTCGAAGCGCTCAAGTGCGGGTGGGGCGGCGACCGGCGCATCGCCCAACTGCTCGGCATCGACCCGTCGACGGTCGCCGCCGGCCGGCGCCAACTCGTCGAACGCGACATTGAGATCGACCGGGTGCGGCGCGCGGGCGGCGGGCGTCCGCGTGCGGAAAAAAAACGCCGGAAGTCATCGCCCACATCGAAGCGCTGATGGACCACGAGACGGCCGGCGACCCGCTCAGCGGCCTGAAGTGGACACGCCGCACCACCGCCAAGGTCGCCGCCGAATTGTGCAAGCTCGGCACCGGCATCTGCGCGCGCACCGTCGCCCGGCTTCTCAAGAAGATGGGATTCTCGCTGCGGGTCAACCACAAGAAGCGGGCGGGCGCCTCGCATCCGAACCGCGACGAGCAGTTCCAGCACATCGCCGAACTGCGCGAGCGCTGCGCCGGCGAGAACACTCCGGTCATCAGCGTCGACACCAAGAAGAAGGAACTCGTCGGCGCGTTCCGCAATCCCGGCGCCAAGTGGGACCACAGACCCGAACTGGTCAACGACCACGACTTTCCATCCGCGGCCGAGGGCCGCGCCATCCCCTACGGCATCTACGACCCGCGCGCCAATGCCGGCACCGTCTTCGTCGGCCAAACCTCAGACACCCCGGCGTTCGCCGTCGACTGCATCGAGAAGTGGTGGCGCACCGAAGGCCACAAGCACTATCCCCAGGCCGAAGCCCTGCAGATCCTGGCCGACGGGGGCGGCAGCAACAGTTGCACCGCGCGCGCCTGGAAGTTCAACCTGCAGCATCGCCTCTGCAACCGGCACGGCTTGCACGTGACCGTGGCCCATTATCCGCCGGCCACGTCAAAGTGGAATCCCATCGAACACCGCCTCTTCTGTGAGGTCAGCAAGAACTGGGCGGGCCGCCCGCTCGACAGCTACGAGACCATCCTGAAGTACCTGCGCACCACACGCACCGCCACCGGACTGCGCGTGCGCGCGCACTTGGTGCGCAAGACCTACAAGACCGGCGTCAAGGTCACCGACGCGCAGATGAGGGAGCTACGCATCACACCGAACAGCTTCCTCCCCAAATGGAACTACACCATCGAACCCATGTAACGAAAAACGGAAGTTGTTTTTGCTCCGGCCCTTAGCAGCCAGCGGGAAAAGTCGAGCTCGTTCGGCCGTAATTGGTTACCGGGTTGCGGCCTCGGATCCATTTATTTGGATTGTACTTTTAGCGAAGATATGGCATAAGTAGTGTGTGCGACGACATGCTGACGGGCAGGAGGCAGCCAAGGCCCCGCGGCCCGACCGGACCGAGCACCTGCGCCGCGACCTTGAGCGCTCCGAGGGCGAACGGCAGCGGCTCGAGCGCGAGGTCACGCGGCTGCACAAGCGCAACAAACGGCTGGAAGACGACAATGCGCGGCTCAAGCGGGAGCTCGACGCGGCCCGTCGGGCGGGTTGTCGCCAAGCGGCGCCGTTCGCGAAACCGCTCAGCGGTGCGCCGAAGCGGCCGGGCCGCCGAGCCGGCGCCGCGTATGGCGTGGCGGCGCGCCGCCGGGCGCCGGCACGGGTCGATGAACGGCATCGCGTTCCCCTGCCGCCGGCCTGCCCGGACTGCGGCGGGGTGCTGCAACCGAAGGGTGTGGCCACCCAGGTGCAGGAAGAGTTGCCGGTCCCGCGCGTGGTCGTCCGTCAGTTCGAGGTGGCGATTGGCGCCTGCCGGGCGTGCGGGCGCCGGGTGCAAGGCCGGCATCGGTTGCAGAGCTCCGATGCGCTCGGGGCGGCCGGGGTGCAACTCGGCCCGCAGCTGGTGGCCTGGGCGGTCATCCTCAACAAGCAATTGGGGTTGTCGTTCGGCAAGGTGGCGACCTTGCTGCGACAGCACTACGGCGTGACGGTCAGCCGTAGCGGACTGGTCCGCGCCGTCGACCGGGCCGGCCGCCGGGCACAGCCGACCTATGCGGCCCTGCAGCAGCAGCTCCGCCGCAGTCGCGTCGTCACGCCCGACGAAACCGGCTGGAAGGTCGCCGGCCGGCTCAACTGGCTGTGGGTGGCGGCAACCCCCCAGACGACCGTCTACCAGATCCAGCCCGGCCGCGGCTATGCGGAGGCCGCCAAGCTGCTCGGGGCCGACTTCGCCGGCGTGCTCGTCCGCGACGGCTGGGCCCCGTATCGCCGGTTCACCGCGGCTACCCATCAGAGCTGTCTCGCGCACCTCTTACGCCGGGCAAAGACGCTGCGAACCGATCATCCGTACAGCCGGGTCGTCGTCCAGATCCAGACCGCCTTGCAACAGGCTCTCCGCCTGCGCGACGAGGCCCGCGCCGCAACCCGCTCGCCCGCCAGCATGGACCACGCCCTCGACGCGTTGGCCACTCGCCTCGCCGAACGCATCGCCCACCCGGGGCCGCTCGCCGACGTCCAACGCTTCGCCAATCACCTCATCACCGAATGGACCGCGCTGTTCAACTTCCTGCGCAACCCCGCCATCGACGCCACCAACTGGCGCGCCGAGCAGGCCATCCGTCCCGCCGTCGTCACCCGCAAAGTCTGCGGCGGCAATCGCTCCTGGCGGGGCGCGCACACACAGCAAATCCTCACCTCCCTCATCCGCACCGCCACCCAGCGCCAGCTTGACCCCCACGCCGTGGTCACCGACCTGCTGCGAACGCCTGCCCCCACCGTCGCACCTGACCTGCAAGGCCCCGCACCGTAGAGTCCACACCCGGTAACCAATTACGTTCGGCCATACTGTTCTCAGAGCGACTTCCTTCTTCTCCCCCAGTCGTTCTCCAGCGTCGGACATCCGTCTTCTCCTCGTGCAAGTCGTGCAAGCCGGCCAGCGCGGCGCCGTTTCCGACAGTGTACCTGCCTCGTCTTGGATCGGAGTTCACGGGGGGCGCTGCGTTCCCCGCCGTCGCCGGTCCGGCCGCCGCTATACTTCCCTTCGTGACCCGCACCTACGTCGCCGTCGTCGTCGTCCAGGCCGCGGTGCTGGCGGCGCTCTGGCTTCTCTCGCGTCACTTCGCGGCATGACCAAGGAACACTGCCGGGGGGCGGTCGGTCCGGTCCTCTTCTGCTTCTGCCTGACGGCCGGGCAGCCGGCCGCCGCCGCGCAGGCGGGCGAGATCTCGGGCACGGTCGTCGACGCGACTGGCGGCGTGCTGCCCGGCGCCACCGTCACGCTGCGCGGCGGGCCGGACGAGCAGCGGGCGGTGCAGACGGATGCGAGCGGCCGGTTCGTGTTCACGGGCCTGGGGCCCGGCACCTACGCGGTGGCCGTCTTCCTGACCGGCTTCGGCGCGGTGACAGTGGACGGCGTCGCGGTCGGCACCGATCCGGTGGAGCTCCCGGCCATCACGCTGCGCGTCGCGGCGTTCGACGAGGCGGTGGTCGTGACGGCGACCCGCATGGAGGAGCCGCTGGGGCAGGTGCCGCTGAGCATCTCGGCCGTGACGGGCGCCGACATCGAGCGGCGGGCCATCGCGAACCTCACGGAGCTGGCGCGCTGGACGCCCGGCCTGACCGTGGTCGACCAGGGCGCGCGCGGCAACAACGCCATCATCGCCCGGGGCCTCAACACGGATTCGTTGAACGGCTCGGAGTTCACCGGCAACAACTACAACAACGGCGTCGCCACGTACCTCGGCGACATCCCGCTCGCGATCGACCTCCGGCTGCACGACATCGAGCGGGTCGAGGTGTTGCTGGGACCGCAGGGAACGCTGTACGGCGCCGGCACGCTGGCGGGGGCCGTGCGCTACCTGCCGCGCCGGCCGGACACCGAGCGGCGCACGTTCGAGGTCCGCGGCGACCTGTTCGCGCTGGCGCACGGCGGCGCCCCGGGCTCGGACGCCGGCCTCACGTTCAACCTGCCGCTCGTCACGGGCAGGCTGGCGCTGCGCGGTTCCATCGACCGCTACGCCGACCCGGGCTTCATCGACTACGACTACGTGCTGCGCACGCCGGGCGTCTCCGAGCCCGAGCCGGATCTCACCGATCCCGAGGCCGTGGCCGCCAACCTGCGGAGCGAGCCCGACGCCAACACCGAGGAGACGGTCTCCGCGCGGCTCTCCCTGTTGTGGCGGGCCACCCCGGAGCTGTCGGCCCTGTTCGCCTATCACCTGCAGGACCAGCAGGTCGGCGGCCGCCAGGTCAACCACGCCCAATCGTTCGACACCGGCCGCTACGTGGCGGCGCACCGCTACCTCGAGCCGAACGATCGCAAGAACCAGCTCTGGAGCCTGGAGCTGACCTGGGCGCCGCGTTGGGCGGAGCTGACCACGGCCGTCGGCTACTCGCGTTACGCGGCGCGGGGCCAGCGCGACCAGACCGACCTGCTGATCCAGGCCTTCGGCATCGGTGGGCTGCTGCCGGGCACGTTTCCGGCGCTGGACCGGGCGCGGGCGCGGGATCCGGGCGTCACGGCGCTCGACCTGACGTCGCGGTTCCGCTCGTTCTCCGCCTACACCCGCGAGGACTCGCGGGAGGAGCGCTTCAACTGGGAGACGCGCCTCGTCTCGACGGGCGACGGCCCGTGGCGTTGGGTCGGCGGCGTCTTCTTCAACAATTACGACAGCAGCGGGACGAGCTTCGAGTTCGCGCCGGGGCTGACGGAGTTCTCCGGCATCACGCCAATCCTGGGGGGCAGCCCGGCGAGCGAGCCGGTCGAGTACTACTCGCTGGGCAGCCAGGCCGTGGAGGAGCGGGCGCTGTTCGGCGAGCTCTCACGGGAGCTGGGCGACCGCTGGCGCGTGACGGCCGGCGGCCGCTGGTTCGGCTACCGCATAGACACCGGCAACCTCACGGAGTTCCCGTACACCCCCCTGTACAACTCGCCGTTCACCGACTTCGGGTCCGACGACCGCGGCATGCTGTTCAAGGCTAGCGTCAGCTACCGCGTCGACGACCGGACGAACGTCTACTTCACGTGCTCGGAGGGGTACCGCATCGGCGGCGGCAACAACTTCCGGGTGTGCACCGACGAGGAGGTCGCGCTGCTCCGCGACGCGGACCCCGGCAACGACCCGCCCCAGTCCGGCTGTATCTACGAGGACCAGGCGCTGATCCGGCCCGACACCACGACCAACTACGAGCTCGGGGTGCGCCGCTCGTGGCGCGACGGGCGGTTCACCGCCAGCGGCACCCTGTTCCACGTCGACTGGGAGGACATCCAGGTCGCCGGCGAGACGCCGTTCAGCTCGCAGCCGATCACGCTCAACGGCGGCGGGGCGGTGAGCCGCGGCGTCGAGCTCGCGGGTTCGGCCGGTGTCACGAACGCCGTGCGCCTGCGCGGGTCGTGGTCCTACACGGACGCCAAGCTGAGCCAGGATTCGCTCGGCCTGCTGGACGGCGGCAAGGACGCCTTCGAGGGCGACCGCCTGTCGGGCGCGCCGCGGCAGCAGGGGAGCCTGCTGGCCTCCTACGCCGTTCTGCTCGGTGGCGACACCGCGCTCGAGCTGCTGTACGGCTATACCTACGTCGGCGACGTCCTCACCCGGATCGGGCTGCGCGCCGGCGGCGAGACGCTGCCGGCCTACGATCTCCACAACGTGTCGCTGGCGCTCTCGAGGGGCAACTGGACCCTGACGTTCTACGCCGACAACCTGCTCGACGAGTACGCCGTGACGGGCGTGCGGCAGACGCCCGGCCTCATCGGCCGCACCGAGGACGGCTTCCGCGCGCGCCGCTACTTCGCCAACGTGCTCGCCCCGCGGCGGATCGGCGTGCGCATCCGCTACGCGTTCGGGTAGGCGCGCGGCCGCGGAGGAAGTGCGGGATGCACCTCATCGACTGGACGATCATCGGCGTCTATCTGGCTTGGGTGCTGTACGACGGCGTGAAGCGGGCGAAGGGCACCGCCAGGGTCGACGGCTACTTCCTGGCCTCGCGCTCGCTCCCCTGGTGGGCGGTCGGCCTGTCGGTGATGGCGACCCAGATGAGCGCCATCACGCTGGTCGGAACGACCGGCCAGGGCTACGATGACGGCATCGGCTTCGTGCAGTTCTACTTCGGCCTGCCGCTGGCGATGATCATCCTGTCGCTGACGCTGGTCCCCTTCTTCCACCGCGCGCGCGTCTTCACCGCGTACGAATACCTGGAACGGCGCTTCGACGCTCGCACCCGAGCGCTGGCCAGCCTGCTCTTCCTGGTTTCGCGCGGCCTGAGCGCCGGCGTGATCATCGCCGCGCCGGCGGTGATCCTCTCCATCGTGCTGGGCTGGAGCCTGCCGCTCACCGTGCTGGCGATCGGCGTTCCGACCACCGTCTACACGATGCTGGGCGGGGTGCAGGCGGTGACCTGGGCCGACGTCAAGCAGATGGTCGTGATCATGGTCGGGGTGACGGCGGCGGTGGCCGCCCTGATCGTCGGCCTGCCGGACGACATGGGGCTCGAGCCGGTGTTGCACGTCGCCGGCGCGACCGGCCGGCTGCAGGCGATCGACTTCACGTTCGACCTGAACGAGACGTACACGTTCTGGTCGGGCCTGCTGGGCGGGCTGTTCCTGATGCTCGGCTACTTCGGCTGCGACCAGAGCCAGGTCCAGCGCTATCTGACCGCGAAGTCCGTGGACGCCGGGCGGCAGTCGCTCATGATGAGCGCGTTCGCCAAGATCCCGCTGCAGGTGCTCATCCTGACGATGGGCGTGCTGGTCTTCTGCTTCTACCTCTTCGCGGAGCCGCCGCTGCTGTTCAACCAGGCGCATCGGGGAGCCGTCGAGGCGAGCGGACGGGCAGGCGAGTATCGGGCGCTGGAGGACGAGTTCCGGACCGTCCACGCGGACCGGCGGGGCGACGCTGCCGCCATGGTGGCGGCGCGGGAGGCGGGCGACGCCGAGCGGGCGGAGGCCGCGGCCTCCGCGTTCGCGGCGAGCGACCGGCGGGTGGGCGACGTGCGGGCCCGCGCGCGGCGCCTGGTGCGCGACGTGACGGGCGACGCCGCCTACAGCGACGTCAACTACGTCTTCCCGACCTTCATCACGACGCAGTTGCCGATCGGCCTGGTCGGACTCCTGATCGCCGCCATCTTCGCGGCGGCCATGTCGAGCATCGCCGCGGAGCTGAACGCGCTGTCGGCCGCCACGGTCATCGACTTCTACCGCCGCCGCGTGCGTCCCGAGGCCTCCGACGCGCACTACCTCCGCGTATCGAAGGTCGCCACCGCGTTCTGGGGGCTCTTCGCCTCGGTAACGGCGCTGTACGCCGCCAACCTCGGCTCGCTGATCGAGGTGGTCAACCGCTTCGGGTCGTTCTTCTACGGCTCGCTGCTCGGGGTGTTCGTGCTCGCCGTCGGGATGCCGCGGGCGACGGCGGGCGGCGCGTTCTGGGGTCTGATCGGCGGAATGGCGTCGGTGGCGGCCGTGGCCACGCTCACGGACGTCTCGTTCATGTGGCACAACCTGGTCGGCGTCGCGGCGGTCTCCCTGATAGGCGGCGTCAGCGCGCTGCGGCGCTCCGCCACGTAGGGGTCGGCTTGCGCTGGCGGCGCGCAGTTCTGTAGGATTAGATATCCGACCATTCCGGTCGGTGATGAACGCCGAAATCGAACGCGCCCCCCGCACCGCGCCGGGAGACCGCGCCAACCGGGAGCAGCCGTCATGGCGACCGAGACCGAGAACATCGAGCAACTGACGAACCAGGACTACAAGTACGGGTTCGTTACCCGGATCGAGGAAGACAGGATTCCCGCCGGGTTGAACGAGGACGTCATCCGGCTGATCTCGGCCAAGAAGCAGGAGCCGGACTGGCTGCTCGACTGGCGGCTGCAGGCGTTCCGGTTCTGGGAGACGATGACGCCGCCCGCATGGCACAACGTCTCGTTTCCGCCGGTCGACTTCCAGGACATCATCTATTACTCCGCCCCCAAGCAGAAGCCTGAGCTCGACAGCCTCGACGACCTCGATCCCGAGATCAAGGCGACGTTCGACAAGCTGGGCATCCCGCTCGAGGAGCAGAAGATGATGGCCGGGGTGGCCGTGGACGCCGTGTTCGACAGCGTCTCGGTCGGCACCACCTTCAAGGGCAAGCTGGCGGAGCTCGGCATCATCTTCTGCTCGTTCTCCGAGGCCGTGCAGGACCATCCGGATCTGGTCCGGCGCTACCTGGGAACGGTCGTGCCGGCGTCCGACAACTTCTACGCTGCGCTCAACTCGGCGGTGTTCAGCGACGGCTCGTTCGCCTACATCCCCAGGGGCGTGCGGTGCCCGATGGAGCTGTCGACCTACTTCCGGATCAACGCGGCGCAGACCGGCCAGTTCGAGCGCACGCTGCTCGTCGCCGACGAGGGGGCGTCGGTCAGCTATCTGGAGGGCTGCACGGCGCCGCAGCGCGACGAGAACCAGCTCCACGCGGCCGTGGTCGAGCTCGTGGCCCTCGATGACGCCACCATCAAGTACTCGACGGTGCAGAACTGGTACCCCGGGGACAAGGACGGCAAGGGCGGCATCTACAACTTCGTCACCAAGCGGGGCAAGGCGTCGACCAACGCCAAGATCACCTGGACGCAGGTCGAGACCGGCTCGGCCATCACCTGGAAGTACCCGAGCTGCATTCTCCAGGGCGACAACTCCGTCGGCGAGTTCTACTCGGTTGCCGTCACGAACAATCACCAGCAGGCCGACACCGGCACGAAGATGATCCACCTCGGCCGGAACACGAAGAGCACCATCGTGTCGAAGGGCATCTCTGCCGGCCGCGGCCAGAACACCTATCGCGGCCTCGTGCGGATCGGCAAGAACGCCCGCGGCGCCCGCAACTTCTCGCAGTGCGACTCGCTGCTGATCGGCGACAAGTGCGGGGCCCACACGTTCCCGTATCTCGAGGTGCGCAACACGTCGTCGCGGGTCGAGCACGAGGCGTCGACGGCGAAGATCGACGAGGACCAGATCTTCTACTGCCGCCAGCGCGGGTTGAGCACCGAGGACGCCATCAACATGATCGTCAACGGCTTCTGCAAGGAGGTGTTCCGCGAGCTGCCGATGGAGTTCGCGGTCGAGGCGCAGAAGCTGCTCGGGATAAGTCTGGAAGGAAGCGTAGGCTGAGAAGCGATGCTGGAAGTCAGGAATCTGCATGCTCGCGTCGGTGAACGCGAGATTCTCAAGGGCATCGACCTGTCGGTGAAGACCGGCGAGGTGCACGCCATCATGGGGCCGAACGGCTCCGGCAAGAGCACGCTGGCCGGGGTGCTGGCCGGCCGCGACGAGTACGAGGTCACCGCCGGCACGGTGACGTACCGCGGCCAGGATCTGCTCGACATGGAGCCGGAGCAGCGGGCGCGCGAGGGTGTCTTCCTCGCGTTTCAGTATCCCGTCGAGATCCCGGGCGTCAACAACGCGTACCTGCTCAAGGCCGCGCTCAACGAGGTGCGCAAGCACCGCGGCGACGGCGAGCTGGACGCGCTGGAGTTCATGACGTTCGTCAAGGAGCGGATGGCGCTGCTCGACATCGACGGGCAGATGCTCAAGCGTCCGGTCAACGAGGGCTTCTCGGGCGGCGAGAAGAAGCGCAACGAGATCTTCCAGATGGCGGTGCTCGAACCGGCGCTCGCCATCATGGACGAGACCGACTCGGGTCTCGACATCGACGCGCTCAAGATCGTCGCGCGCGGCGTGAACGCGCTGCGCGCGCCCGACCGCTCGTTCGTGCTCGTCACCCACTACCAGCGGCTGCTCAACTACATCGTGCCCGACTTCGTGCACGTGCTCTCCGGCGGCCGCATCGTCCGCTCGGGCGGCAAGGAGCTGGCGCTGGAGCTCGAGGAGAAGGGCTACGGATGGATCGTGCCCGAGCCGGCCAGCGCGCAGGTCGGCGCGTGACGGATACCGTGATGACCCTGCTCGCGGAACGCCACGATACCTACCTCGCCGCGTTCGAGAGTCTCGGCCGCAACGTGCCGCAATCGATTGCCGACCTACGGGACCGCGGCTTCGCGAGGTTCTCGGCGCTCGGATTTCCCACGCCGCGGCTCGAGCAGTGGCGGTTCACGAACGTGGCCCCCATCGCCGGGCGCGCTTTCACCCTGGGCGAGCCGGCGGCGGTGGCGCCCGCCGCGGTCGCGCCGTACGAGCTGCACGGCGTCGCCGGTCCCCGGATCGTGTTCGTCAACGGCCGGTTCGCGGCCGAGCTGTCCGACGCCGGGAGCCTGCCCGCGGGCGTCGAGGTCGGCTCGCTGGCCGCGGCGCTGCAGGCCGACCCGGATGCCGTGACCCCGCACCTGGGCCGGCTGGCCGACTTCGAGCAGCGTGCGTTCACGGCCCTCAACACGGCGCTCGTGCAGGACGGCGCGGTGGTGCGGGTCCCCGCGGGGAAGGTCGTCGAGACGCCGCTGCACCTGTTGTTTCTGACGACCGCGGCGGACGGGGGCATGAGCCACCCGCGCGTGCTGGTGGTGGCCGGCGAGAACAGCCAGGCACGGCTCGTCGAGAGCTACGCGGGGCTGGGCGACGCCCCGTACTTCACCAACGCCGTGACCGAGGTGGCGGCGGGCGCCGGCGCGGTCGTCGATCACTACAAGGTGATCCGCGAGAGCGTGGACGCGTACCACGTCGCCAGCATGCACGTCCGCCTGGGGCGCAGCGCCACGTTCTCGTCGCACTCGATCACGCTCGGCGGGGCGCTCGTGCGCAACGACATCGACGCGGAGCTGGCCGGCGAGGGCGGCGAGTGCACGCTCAACGGGCTGTATCTGGCCGACGGCGCGCGGCTGGTGGACAACCACACGACGATCCGGCACGCGATGCCCCACTGTGCCAGCCACGAGCTGTACAAGGGCATCCTCGACGGCCGGGCGCACGCGGTGTTCAACGGAAAGATCATCGTGGCGATCGACGCGCAGAAGACCGACGCCAAGCAGACCAACAAGGCGCTGCTGCTGTCGGAGGACGCCCAGATCAACACCAAGCCGGAGCTGGAGATCTTCGCCGACGACGTCAGGTGCACGCACGGCGCGACAGTCGGCCAGCTCGACGACGACGCGCTGTTCTATCTGCGGACGCGCGGGCTGGGCCGCGATCAGGCGCGCAACGTGCTGATCCACGCGTTCGCCGGCGACCTGCTGAACCGGATTGCCGTCGAGCCGATCCGCGCGCAGCTCGACGCGCTGCTTCTGCGGCAGCTCCCGGGCGCGGGCGGAGGCTCGTTCGACATGGGTGGGGACGGCTCGGATGAGCAGCCAGATTGAGGCGGTCGCTCCGCCGTTCGCCGTCCAGCGGATCCGGGAAGACTTCCCGATTCTGCGGCGGACGGTGCGCGGCCGGCCGCTGGTCTACCTCGACAGCGCCGCCACGACCCAGAAGCCGCGCGCGGTGCTCGACGCGCTGGCGCGCTACTACGCCGCCGGCAACGCCAACATCCACCGCGGGGTGTACGTCCTGAGCGAGGAGGCGACCGCCGCCTACGACGCCGCGCGCGAGAAGGTGCGGCGGTTCCTGAACGCCGCGGCCAGCCGGGAGATCGTCTTCACCCGCAACTCGACCGAGAGCATCAACCTGGTGGCGCAGAGCTTCGGCCGCCGGAACGTGGGTCCGGGCGACGAGATCGTCATCACCCACATGGAGCACCACTCCAACATCGTGCCGTGGCAGCTCCTGTGCGAGCAGGTGGGCGCCCGGCTGCGCGTGGCGCCGATCGACGACACCGGGACGCTGCAGCTCGACGAGCTCGAGCGGCTCATCGGCCCGCGGACGCGGCTGGTGTCGGTGGTGCACCTGTCGAACTCGCTGGGCACGATCAACCCGGTGCGCGACATCGTGGCGATGGCGCACCGGCTCGACGTGCCGGTGCTCATCGACGGGTCGCAGGCCGTGTACCACATGCCGGTCGACGTCCGGGAGCTCGGGTGCGACTTCTACGTCTGCACCGGTCACAAGCTGTACGGCCCCACGGGCATCGGCGTGCTGTACGGCCGCGAGGCGCTGCTCGAGCAGATGCCGCCGTACCAGGGGGGCGGCGACATGATCCGCTCGGTGACGTTCGAGAAGACGACCTACGCGGACCTGCCGCACAAGTTCGAGGCCGGCACGCCGCACATCGCCGGCGCGGTGGGACTCGGCGCGGCGGTGGACTACGTGCAGCGCATCGGCTTCGACACCGTGGCGCCGCACGAAGCCGATCTGCTGGCCTACGGCACGGCGGCGCTGTCGGAGGTGAAGGGGCTGCGGCTGATCGGGACGGCGGCCGACAAGGCCAGCATCCTGGCGTTCGTCATGAAGGGGGCGCACCCGCACGACGTCGGCACCATCGTCGACACCGAGGGGGTCGCCATCCGCACGGGGCACCACTGCACGCAGCCGATCATGGAGCGCTTCGGCGTACCGGCCACGGCGCGCGCGTCGGTCGCCATGTACAACACCCGCGAGGAGATCGACGTCCTGGTGCGCGCGCTGCAGCGCGTGCGGGAGATGTTTCCGACATGAGCGACCTGCGCGACCTCTACCAGGAGGTCATCCTCGACCACAACAAGCACCCCCGCAACTTCGGGGAGATCGAGGGCGCCGACCGGCACGCCGACGGCTACAACCCGCTGTGCGGCGACCGGCTGGCGGTGCACCTGAACCTGGACGGCGACCGCATCACCGACGTGGCCTTCCTGGGATCGGGCTGCGCCATCTCCAAGGCGTCGGCCTCGCTCATGACCGATGCCGTCAAGGGCAAGACCGTGACCGAGGCCCGCGAGCTGTTCGCCCGCTTCCGCGCGATGATCACGGACGACGCCGACGGGGCGGCGCCCGAGGGCGTGGGCAAGCTGGCCGTCCTGGCGGGCGTGCGCGACTACCCGACGCGCGTCAAGTGCGCCAGTCTCGCCTGGCACACGCTCCGCGCCGCGTGCGACGATCGCCACGAGCCGGTCTCCACCGAGTGACGAGAGGGACCATGGACATCCTGAATCTGAACGACGTGCCGCCGCCGAAGACGCCGGCCGGATCGACGGGCGCGGCCGAGCCGGCCGCTCCGGCCTCGGCCTCGTCCTTCGACACGAGCGCGCTGACGGCGCCCCCGCCGGAGGAAGCCTCCGGCGCGGCTGGCGAGAAGCCCGTCCAGGCCGATCCGCTGAAGACGCTCGAGCTGACGCCGAAGATCGTCGAGCAGCTCTCCACCGTCTACGATCCCGAGATCCCCGTCAACATCTATGAGCTGGGGCTGATCTACGACATTGCCGTCGAGGCCGACGGGCTCGCCGTCATCAGCATGACGCTGACGGCCCCGGGCTGTCCGGCCGCCGTCACGCTGCCCGCCGAGGTGCAGGGCAAGGTGAAGGCGATCGAGGGTGTAAGCGACGCCCGCGTCGACCTCGTGTGGGACCCGCCCTGGACGAAGGACCGGATGACGGAGGCCGCGAAGCTGCAGCTCGGCATCTTCGACTGAGCCGGCCTGGCCGGTGCCGCATGGCCACCGCCGTCAAGACCGACTACCGGCTCGGCCGGGACAACGTCCGGTTCCTGGGCCTCGACGTACACGGCCCGGTATTCGCCGTCTCCAGCCTCACCATCATCGCGTTCGTCGCCGGGGTGCTGGCGTTCCGCGAGGCCGCCGCGGGCGTCTTCGACGCGTTGTACGCCTGGCTCACGTCGACGTTCGACTGGGTATTCATGGGGGCGGGCAACCTGTTCGTCCTCTTCTGCCTGCTGCTGCTGGTGACGCCGCTGGGCCGCGTCCGCCTGGGCGGTCCGGACGCCAGGCCGGACTATTCTGCAGGGTCCTGGCTCGCCATGCTGTTCGCCGCGGGGATCGGCATCGGCCTGATGTTCTACGGCGTGGCCGAGCCGGTCGAGCATTTCCTGAAGCCGCCGCTCGGCGCCGTCCCGGCGGACGCCGCCGCGGCGGAGCGCCTTGCGCTCGCCGCCGCCATCTTTCACTGGGGCGTCCACCCGTGGGCCATGTTCGCGGTCGTCGCGCTCGCGCTCGCCTTCGCCGCCTACAACCTCGGGTTGCCGCTGACGCTGCGCTCCGCCTTCTACCCCATCCTGGGCGAAGCCGTGTGGGGCTGGTTCGGCCACGTCATCGACATCCTCGCCGTGTTCGCCGCGCTCTTCGGGCTGGCCACGTCGCTCGGTCTGGGCGCCGAGCAGACGGCGGCCGGACTGGCCCATCTGTTCGGCGTGCCGGCGACCGACACGACCAAGGTGCTGCTGATCGCCGGGATCACGGCCGTCGCGCTGGCGTCGGTGGTCGCCGGGATGGACAAGGGCGTCAAGCGCCTGAGCCAGGCCAACCTGCTGCTGGCCCTGCTGCTGCTCGCGTTCGTGCTGGCGGTCGGGCCGACCCTCGAGCTGTGCATCGGCTTCGTCACCAGCGTCGGCGACTATCTCGCCGCGATTGGGCCCCTCGGCAACTGGGTGGGCCGCGACGACTTCGACTTCATGCACGGATGGACGGCCTTCTTCTGGGCCTGGTGGCTCTCGTGGTCGCCGTTCGTCGGCATGTTCATCGCGCGGATCTCGCGTGGCCGCACGGTGCGCGGTCTCGTGGGCTGCATGCTGGTCGTCCCGGTGCTGATCTCCGCACTGTGGATGAACGCGTTCGGCGCGACCGCGCTGTCGCAACATCTCGACGGGGGCCGCACCGAGGTGGTCGAGGTGGTGCTGGCGCAGCAGCCGGAGCTGGCCCTGTTCAGGATGCTGGAGGTCCTGCCGCTCGCCAACGTCGCGTCGTTCATCGGCATCGTCCTGGTGATCGTCTTCTTCGTGACCTCGTCGGATTCCGGATCCCTGGTCATCGACACCATCACCGCTGGCGGCAAGCTCGACGCCCCCGTCGCCCAGCGCGTCTTCTGGTGCGCGTTCGAAGGGATCGTCGCGATCACCCTGCTGCTCGGCGGCGGGCTGGTGGCGCTGCAGACCGCCGCCCTCGCCACCGGCTTTCCCTTCGCGCTGGTGTTGATGGCGATGTGCTGCAGCATCTGGAAGGGCCTGCGCGCCGCCGCCCGGCGAGACCGAGGAACCGCAGCCTGAGCGGGCCAGGCGCAGCGAGAGGCCGCGCGGGCGGCTGTCATCCGCTCGTGGCGCCAGCGGCGTGCAGCCCGACCGGCCGGGTGCGCGGGCCGTTCAGGGTCGTCCCGATCCGCGTGTAGCGGACGCCGAGCTGATAGACGCCCAGCAGCAGGGCGACCACCGCGGTGATGATGAGCAGAAACTTCAGATGCACGCTGACCGGCCAGCTCGCCGTCAGCATCTGCCCGGCGATCACCAGCGGCAGGTGGCACAGGTACAGCCAGTAGGACGCATCCGAGAGATAGCGCACCCAGACACGTTCCCGCGACGCGATCCAGCGGAACAGCCCCAGCATGCCGAAGCACATGAGCCACGCGTAGGCCACCTGCAGCGCCGACGCGACGCCCCAGCTCCATCCTCCCGGCTCCGCACCCGGTGACGCCTGGGCGTTCTGCAGCGCCGCGTACAGGAGCGTCATGCCCGCTGGAAACGTCACCAGCAGCGCGGGCAGCAGCGCGGCGGTCCACCACCGCCGCACCGCGATCCGCCGCTGGTGCAGGAACACCCCGAACCCGAAGAACGCGGCGTAGTAGAGAAACACGCGGGGGGCCGGCAGCAGGTCGATGTCGGTGTCGGCGCCGAACACGATCTCCTGCATGAAGTGGTGCGGCACGACGGAGAGCGGGACGAGCAGCCACCACAGGGGATGGCGGAACGCGAGGCCCAGCCGGGCGGCGACGACGAGCGCCGCCACCAGCAGCAGCAGGTGCCAGAGGAACCAGAGGTGGAACACGCCGTCCACCCAGGCCAGCAGCCAGTCGGCGAGCGCGAAGCCGCTGCCGGCGGAGAGCCAGGCCAAGACCGGCACCAGAGTGAACAGGCCGGCGACCAGCGGCAGGCCGACCCGCTCGAGGCGGTGCCGCGCCAGGCGCCGCAGCCCGCGCGCCTGCCACAGCAGGGCGCTGAAGAAGCCGCTGATCAGGAAGAACAACGGCATCCGGAAGCCGTGGATGATCGAGGCGGCGAAGGCGTACCCGTTCCGGTCGAGCGGGGTGGCAGACACCCAGTCGTCCTGCACCGGCCAGAAATCCAGCGGCAGGAGAAACGCGGCGGCGTGGAGGACGATCCCCAGCAGCATCGCGAAGCTGCGCAGGGCGTCGAGATCGTGGAATCGGGTCAAGGGCGGGGACGGCTGCCGACGGAACGGATTGGGTGGGATTGTACCCGGGTTCACTCGACCGCCAGCCTGCGGTCAAATGCGAAAGGCCGGATCGTGCCGGGGCGAACCTTGTCGAAATCCGGGTGCGCCGGGTTGATCACCACGTTGCGTTCGAGCGGGTTGACGGCGCTCGGCGCCATGATCGCCAGATGGGTCCGGAGCAATTCGGCGCCTGTCCGCCTGGCATCGGTGATACGCGTGGGCGCCGCGACGATGGACCCATCGGGAACGTCGAGATCCAGGATCCGGTAGCCGGGGAACGTGGACGGGCGCGCCAGATTGACGAGCACTTCCAGAGCCGCCAGCGACGAGTTCTCGCTGCAGTAAACGGCCCGCATCCCCTTGGGACTCCACGGCCCGCCGTACCTGGCGGCGCCCTCCCCGCTCAACATGTCCGCAACGCTCCCGGCGTGCGCGGACCGGGCGATGCGCCACACCCTCACGGCGGTATTCCGTGCTCCAGACGGCCGATCAGGTCGATCACGTCCTCCGCGCCGGTGGCGGTGTCCGCGCGCCGCAGCGGCGTCTCGCCGGCCAGCGCGGGATTGGGGTGCTTGAGCCAGTCGACCGCGTGATCCCGGTCGCCCTCGAAATACGCAAGCGCGGCGTTGAACACCCTGGCCACTGTGGCCACGCGGTCCCCCTCGTCCCGGCGCAGGACGCCGCGAAGCCTGCGCCGAACCAGCGTCTGACGCGGAATCCCGACCACGTTCGCCAGTTGCGCCTCCGTCACCTCCAGGGTGTCCTTGAGGCGATCCAGAAGGCTGGCGGGGAGACCGGCGCGGACCTCGGCCAGCGTGGGAGCGGGCAGGAGGGTAGCGCGCGGTTGCGTCGATGCTGTCGCGGTCGATGGCATTCTGCTCTCTGTTGGGATGTCTCAGTGTACCATATGGGCGCCACTTCCCTAAAGTACACTCGCGGCACGCATGCCTCAGCTCGAGCACATCGACGCCATCGAACGGCGGCTCTGGAGCGCGGCCGACACGCTGCGCGCCAACTCGCAGTACGCCAGCAACGAGTACTTCCTGCCGGTCATGGGCCTGGTCTTCCTGCGCCACGCCTACAGCCGTTATCTGGCCGTCAAGAACGACGTCACGGCCGGTCTGCCCAGGCGCGGCGGAAGGGTCCGGGCGCTCACCAAGGAGGACTTCTCGCAACGGAGCGCCATCTTCCTGCAGCCCGCGGCGCGCTTCGATCACCTCGTCGCGCTGCCCGACGGCGAGGACCGCGCCGCCGCCGTCATCGCGGCGATGGAATCGATCGAGAGGGACTACGAGAGCCTGCGCGGCGTCCTGCCCAAGGCCGAGTACCAGGCGCTGAGCAACGACGTCCTCGGCCAACTCCTGCGAACGTTGAACCCGGACGAGCTCAAGCAGGTCTCGGGCGACGTCTTCGGGCGCATCTACGAGTACTTTCTCACCCAGTTCGCGGATCAGAAGGCGCACGACGGCGGCGAGTTCTTCACGCCGGTGTCGCTCGTCTCGCTCATCGCCCACGTGCTCGACCCCGACCGCGGCACCGTGCTGGACCCGGCCTGCGGCTCCGGCGGCATGTTCGTGCAGAGCGCGCGCACCGTGGCGGAGCACGGCGGTAGCCCCGCCGAGCGGCTCACCTTCCGCGGCATCGAGAAGAACGACACCACCATCCGCCTGGCCCGCATGAACCTGGCCGTCCACGGCCTCGAAGGCGACATCCAGCGGGCCATCACGTACTACGAGGACCCGCACGAGCTGCTCGGCAGGGCCGACTACGTGATGGCCAATCCGCCCTTCAACGTGGACGAGATCGACGCCGACAAGGTAAAGACCGACCCCCGCCTCCCGTTCGGCCTGCCCGGCGTCAACAAGAAGCAGAAGGTCGGCAACGGCAACTACGTCTGGATCAGCTACTTCTACAGCTACCTGAACGAGGCGGGCCGCGCCGGCTTCGTCATGTCGTCTCAGGCGTCGAGCGCCGGCGGCGGCGAGGCCGCGGTGCGGCGCAAGCTGGTGGAGACCGGCGATGTGGACGTCATGATCGCCATCCGCTCCAACTTCTTCTACACCCGCACCGTGCCCTGCGAGCTGTGGTTCCTCAGCCGCGCCAAACCGGAGCGGCACCGCGACAAGGTGCTGATGATCGACGCACGCAACGTCTACCGCAAGGTGACGCGCAAGATCTGCGACTTCAGCCCCGAGCAGCACCAGAATCTACTGGCCATCGTCTGGCTCTACCGCGGCGACACGGCGCGGTTTCTCGAGATCGCGTTCGAGCACCTGTGGAACGTCGTTGAGGAGGGGAGCTGGTGTCTCGAGTGGGAGAGCGACGACGGCGAGAGCGGCCGGCCGTTGCAGGGGTTCGTCGACGCGGTCGCCGCGCTCCGCGGCGAGCTGTCGCCGTTCCTGAAGACCCTGCCGAAGCCCGGTCCGCACGCCGGTGAGCTGGCGGTGCTCGGCAAGGAGCAGAAACGGTTCGCGCGAGACGTCGAGCGTTTCGGCGCCCGCGTCGACAAGGCGGCCGAGCAGTGGGAGGGCACGCCCGACACGAACGCCGGACTGCACAAGCTGGTGGATCGGTTCGCCCCGCTGGCCGACGCCGGCCGGGACCTCGCCGGTCAGGCCGACCAGCTCTGCAAGCGCGCCGCCGGCCTCATCGAGACCTGCGAGCAGCAGTGCAGCGCCAAGTCCAGCGACGCCTGGAACGCCCGCGCCGTCACCCGCGCCGTCAGGGCCGCCGACGACGCCCGCGGGGAGTCCGTGGAGCAGCTCCGCAAGGTCGACTACTTCTGGCGCCAGGCCCGCTGGCTGACCGAACGCTTCCCGGACGGCGAGTTGCGCGACGTGCCGGGACTGGTCAAGCTGGTCGACCGCGCCGAGATAGAGGCCAACGACTGGAGCCTGACGCCGGGCCGCTACGTCGGCGTCGCCCCCAAGGAGGAGGACGCGGACTTCGACTTCGCAACCGCCATGCGCGAGATCCACGCCGAGCTCGAAGACCTCGACGCCGAGGCGGCCGTCCTCGCAGCGAAGATCCGCAAGAACTTCGAGAAGCTGGGGCTATGAAGACACCGACCGATTCGAGGACTGGCAGCGCGCTGCCGCGGGACTACGACCAGTAGCAGGTCGAGGAGTTCGAGCCGATCGGACGGTCGTTTCGCGTGTCCGTTTGATCGCCCGTCACATGACCGAACGGCCGCCGCATTCGATCACGCCGGACATGGTGTCCCGCGTCGCGCAGATCGGCGAAGCAATCGGCCGTGCCGAGGCGGCCGGCGTCGCGCGGGATCTGCGGCTGCGGCGCATCAACCGGATCGCCACGATCCAGGGTTCGCTGGCCATCGCTGGCCCCAAGACTACCGCCCAGCTCATGGCGGAGCCGGGGCTGTCGCACCGCCCGACGTTCCGCAACAACTACATCCACCCTGAGATCTTCGCCGGACTGGTAGGAATGACCCACCCTGAATTGCGGTCAGGGAAGAATCAGAAGTATCGTCCCGCCGGAGAAGGGCACGTAGTGCGATAGTCGGTTGGGAACTAATGGCAAACGCTACAGAGAATCTCAACAGTGTATGTGAGTTTATTGTCGACTGCCTGCACGCGACTGCGCCGACGGTGGACGAGGGGTCTTCATTTAGCGGGTGGAGTTCGATGGTCGCGTGAGATCCAATTTATTGGATTGTACTTTTCCGGCGGATGTGGCATATCTAGCAGCCCGTGGCGAAAGTCAGGGGATCCGCACTCGACCGGCTCGATCGAGTTCCGTACACTGGACGGCATGGCGATGGGCAAGAAACCGGCGGCTCGACAGCCGTCGCCGATGTGGGTGACCACGGCGGACCTTCCGACGAACGCCGGGCATCCCTTCTTCGAGCGTCTGAACCGGGTCCTGGAGGAGGCAGGCTTCGACGCCTTCGTCGAGGGACTGTGCGGGGCGTTCTACGCTGCGCGGATGGGCCGGCCGAGTCTACGGCCGGGCCGGTATTTCCGTCTGCTGTTCATCGGCTATTTCGAAGGGTTGTCCTCCGAGCGGGGGATCGCGTGGCGGGTGGCCGATTCGCTGAGTCTGCGGTCGTTTCTGGACCTGGACGTGACCGAGGCGGCACCGGACCACTCGACGTTGTCGCGCACGCGGCGGCTGATCGACGTGGAGACGCACGTGGCGGTTTTCACGTGGGTGTTGGAGCGGCTCTCCGCTGCAGGCCTGTTGCGGGGGAAGACGGTCGGCATCGATGCGACGACGCTGGAAGCGAACGCGGCGATGCGGAGCATCGAGCGTCGGGACACGGGCGAATCCTACGAGGCGTTCATTCGGCGGTTGGCGGAAGCGTCGGGGGTGGAGACACCGACACAGGCGGATCTGGCTCGGTTCGACCGGTCGCGGAAGAACAAGAAGACGTCGAACAAGGAGTGGAAATCGCCGCAGGACCCGGACGCGAAGGTCGCGAAGATGAAGGACGGCCGGACGCACTTGGCTCACAAGGCCGAGCACGGGGTCGACATGGACACGGGGGCCATCGTGTCGGTGACGGTGCAGGATGCATCCGACGGCGATACGGCCACGCTGCCGGAGACGCTGATCACGGCGGCCGAGCAGGTGGAGTTGGTGGCGCCGGACGGTCCGGGGGTCGAAGAGGTGGTCGCCGACAAGGGGTACCACAGCGACGCGACGCTGGTGGCCCTCGGCGAGGTGGGGGTTCGGAGTCACGTATCGGAGCCGGAGCGCGGCCGGCGCTGCTGGCAGGACAAGAGGACGGGAGAGACGCCGCCGGAGAAGCGCGCTGCGCAGAAGGCGCTGTATGCGAACCGCCGGCGTGTGGGCGGGCGGCGGGGTCGTCGCCTGCAACGCTGCCGGGGCGAGGTGGTGGAGCGTTCTTTCGCACACATGTATGAGACAGGGGGAATGCGTCGGGTGTGGGTGCGCGGTCACGAGAATGTCCGCAAGCGGGTGCTGATCCAGGCGGCCGCCTGCAACATCGGGCTGCTCCTGCGCCACCAGACCGGCATCGGTACGCCCCGGAGCCTGCAGGGGCGGGCTCTTTCGGCGATTTGCCGCCTGATCGACCGTCTGATCGACCGCTGGGGGCGTCTGACGCGCGCCTGGGGGTTCAAATGGACACCGACGGCCCTCGTCGGCTCAATTGCTCATCGCCAAGCTGCCTGAACAGCAGGGCTCAGCGATCAGACTTCTTCCACGGGCTGTTAGGGCACGGATCCGCACCCTAACCACCCCGCTCGGACCACAAGACAGAAGAGATAGGTGAGCGACCCCTCTGCCGGGGTCGCTCACCATTGATTTTTCCCTGCGGGAAGGCTGTTTGTAGGGTCATGTGCAATGACCTAGTGCCCTTTTCGGGCTGATTTACGCAGCTCGGCTCGAATATCGACCAGCAGGGCGACCTCAGAGGTCCTCTACGGCGAGGACCGCGCGCCAACTTAATGATCCCGGTACGCAATAACCCGGGGATTTTAATGATCCCGGTGCGCAGTAATCGGCCGGCCGGGCGCCGGTTTAATGATCCCGGTGCGCAATAATCGGTCGGGCGGGCGCCGGTTTAATGATCCCGGTGCGCAATAATCGGTCGGGGGAGCGCCGGTTAATGATCCCGGTACGCAATAAGGGGCAGCGCGAATACTGTCAACCGGGGACAGAAATGGAAGCCACGCACCAACCAGGACCGTTCGAGAGAGCAGACGACATGCTGTCGAACGCGCCGGGCCGGGGCACGCGGCCGCGCCGCGGACTGGACGATCGAGGCGACGAGTTGACGACACGAAGCGGACTGAGCGGCGGCAGACGCAGGCCGCCGCGGGAGACAGACCGGGGGAGACGAACCCGCGGAGGCATCACCAGCTCGAGACGACGAGGAGCCGCAACAGCGGGACTCAGCGGGGAGAGACGCGAAAGCGCAGTGGACAGAAGATGTGCCACGGACCCGAAGGATCAGGGACGGATTGGCCGGATTCCACGCGGGGGAGAGGGGAGGGAGCATGTCGCGGCCGCCACAGAGGGGCGGCGGCATCGACCCTCGCGGCGGGCGGGCGCCGCGCATGAGCCGCCGCCGGGCGCGCCGGCGGTCTCACCGAACCGCCAGGTTCGGCGCGGCGGAACCGGCGTACGTGGCGCCGGCGTGGCGCGCGTGTGGGCGGCCGGCAGCGCCGCGGCCGCCGCTCGCCCGCTTGTCGCCTGGTGCGCGGCGCTCCTGGCATGTGCTACTCCGCGCCCTGGGCCGCCGGCCGTCCGTCGGCGTTGCGGGTTGGCCGAGCGGTCCGCTGGCGGCCGCGCTCGTCGTCCGCCTGCCCTGGCGGCGAAGGGCGTGTGCCGGCGCGGCACCGCGCCGGCACCGCGAACAAACAGCGCGGAGGATGAGCCGCCGGCGTCGGCCGGGTCGATCGCGGGCCGCCTCGTGACGGCCGCCACCCGTGCGCCAGGCGGCAGACGATCGGACGCCCGGGCGCGGGCGCCGCGTGATCCGGACGACCCGGCGGGGATCGCGCTCGCCAACCGAGCGGCCGAGGACGAAGAGCCGAACCCGACGCGCGGGCACCCGCGTGGCAACAGCCACGCGCCGCCGGAGACGCCCGGCGGCCGCCGCCAGGACGCCAGTTGGCAGCGAGCGGCAGCAGTGGAGCTCCCCGCGTGGCGGCGCGCACCGCGGCGCGCCGTGGCAGCCGCCAGCCAGCGCCCGCGCACGGGCGCGGCGGACCTCGGGGCCGGACCGCGCCACGCCGGCGAGGCCGTGGCAGCGCCACGGGCCGGCCGGCAGGAGCGGCGTGCGCGTCGACGCACGCATTTTTGTCAGCGGGGACGAGACCGGCCGGCGCCACGGAGCGCGCCGGCGCGAGTCGACACGAGGCGCCACAGAGGGGCGGCGGCGCGCCGCGCCGCCGAAGCGGCGGACCGAGGGGCGACGTCGGACGGCGACGTCGCCAGGGGTGGCAGCTGACCAACAGGGGCCGGCGTGGCGCCAGCCACACGGCCGGCGCGTGGCGCCGCCGGAGAGGCGCCACGACTGAGCGGAGCGCGGCGCCCGGGAGCGCGAAGCGCGCCGGGCCGACGCCCGCGGTCAGGACAGATCGCGCCAGCGGGGCTCGAGCGGCGGGTCGTCCTGGTACTCGCCGGGAGGAAGACGGAGACGCCGGCGCCGGAGCTCCGGCGGCCGCCCCGGCTTGCAGCGGCAAACGCCGGGCGGGCCATGCATGCAGCCGCCGTAAGCGATATGGTGCGGCAGTTCGCGCAGAACATCACCGTCGAGCAGGATGACGCACCCACCGTCGCGCTCGAGGAGGGTGACGTCGATGCCGTCGCTGGTCAGCGGAAACAACAACTTGTACATGGGCGAGCCGTAGATCTCGGCCTCGCGCACGTAGGCCCGGCGAGCCACGGCGTCACGAGCCGTCTCGACGACGAACGGCCCCTTGAGACCCGGCGGGCGGCCGCCGCCCTCCGGGAGCTCGCCACGGAACAGCACGACGGGGGCCGGACGGCCAAACGTGGCGGCGAGGCCGCGGAGGACGTACTTGTCGGCGTCGCGATGCGACGGCGTGCGGCCGGGCGGCATTAGCTTGTTCGGCGGGATGGGGTGAAGATCGGGCGGCGGGGATTTTTGATCACCGGTGACATTAATGTCCGGGGCCGCGCCGGCAGCGGGAAGGCTGGTGCCGCACGTCGGACAGCGCGCGGCCGCGGGCCCGTCGCCGTCGCCGGAAGCATCCGCCGCGGCGCCGTCGTCCGATCCGTGCGCCACGGGAGCGTCGTCTGCGGGGTGCGCCACGGGAGCGTCGCCTGCGGGATTCAGCGCGGGACCGTCATCCGGACGATCCGCCGCGAGATCGGCGGCGCCCTCGGGCGGGGCATCCGCCCCGGGATCGGGAGCGGGCGCCGACGCGGCGGCCGCCTCGGACGACGGCAGATCGACGGAGCCGGAAACGAGCAGCGCCTCGCGGCGGGCGGCAATCCGCTCGACAGGGAACACCTCGCGCACGGGCGGCGGAGGCAGCTCCTCGGCCGCCTCGGCAAGCGCCGCGGCACCGGGGACACGCAGACAGAACAGCCGCACGACGGACGCGCCGTCGGCGTCGGCGTCGGCGTCGACATCGACGGTGAAGACGTAGCCGTAATGAGAAAGGAGCTGAAGACCGCGGCAGACCCAGCGGTAGGGGCGATGGACGTGGGAAGCGAGCTGGGCGGTGGTCAGCGCGACCCGGTCGGACGGGCCGCCCAGACGCAGGGCCGCGACGAGCAGCGCCTGATACACGGTGTAGTAGCGGACGACAGCCAGCGGAAGCTCGTCGAGGGCGCCGGCTCGAGAGACGTCGCGCGCGAAGTCGAGCGGCCGGCCGGGAAGGCCGCTGTAGGAGTCGCGCTGAAACGACGGACGGCGGCCGCGAGAAGACGCGGCGCCTGGCCGCCGGCGAGTCGCCTGATGCAGTGGACGGATCGGCCACAGAGCGCTCCTTGTTCAAGAAGGGACACGGAAGGGTAACGGAAGGATCGACGCGGCCGGGGCGACGCGGCGCCGGATAGACCGCACGGCGCAGCGGGCAGCGTCAACGAGGAAGGCCGAGCGAGCGCAGGCCAAGATCGCCAACGAGGCGAACCAGCCTCGCAGCGGTGTCGCGCCAGGAGCAGACCGCGACGACCGGACCGACCACCGCTGCGAGGGGCGGCCGGGCCAGGCCCGGCTCGTAGTCGGGCACCCTCAGACAGAACATGCGGGCGCCGTCGGAGGAGACCGACGCGAGCGACGTCGGAAGGGGCAGCGCGTAGACGTAGCCGTAACGCGCGAGCCAGAGCAGCGCGGCGTAGAGCCAGGCGTCGGAACGGCCGAGCGCGCGGCGGAGGTGGGCCGGCGTGGCAACCGCGACGTCGGCCGGGAGGCTGCCCCGGCCGGCAATGGTGGTCAGGTAGAACAGCAACGCCAGGTAGGGCCGCAGCGGGGCGGGGGAACGGAAGCCGTAGGCATCGGCCAGCGGACGGCCGGGGAGCGGCGGAACGAGAGGCCGCGGCGAGTTCTGGGCAGAGGCCGGCGAATCGGATGCCAGGGGCACCGGAACCGGCGGGACCGACGAGGATGACTCGCTCGAGGCCATGCCAGAACTTCCGGGAGAGGCACGCAGCGCGCGGCCTCAAAAAGGATAACCCGCGGCCCGGGAGAGCCGAAACCGGGCGCCGACGAGCGCCCGCAACGACAACAAGGACATGGGCGACGGGCAGATCGAACGAAGGGGTCTGACGGAAAGAAGGGGAACGGAAACCGGGCCCTGCAGGCCCGGAGGAGGGGTGCAGTCATGGCTGATGGGACGAGAAACTGCGGCAACTGCGCGGCGTGGGCCGCGGCGACCCCGAGAACGGAGCGAGCGGCCTGTCTGCGGCTGCCGGGGAGCAAGAGGGAGCCGGCAGAAGACTTCCCGGACAGGCCGGTGCTGCGGACGTTCAACCATGGCCTCCCGGTCGGCGATATCACCCGACCAAGGAGTCCCCCGACATCAAGGTACGGGGGTGCGCTGCTCCGCGGCCGTGATCCGTCAGATTCAGGCCGTTGGGTCTCTTGAGGAGCTTTCAGCCGCTGGTTCCTCAACGTACGCCTTTCCGTCTCGCTAGCCGGACCCGGGCCATCTGACGGTGCTGACCCGTTCCGTCGTTGTCAGGGCTGCGGTCCACCGTTCCCTCCGTCCCGAGGTTCAGGCTGCCCTCAGCTTCGTCATACCCGCTGCGACGGGCATGCGGCGGTGTTCTTGCATCACCGCACGGTTGGTGAGCGCTTCGTGGCGCTCGATGTCGGCGACCCACAGGCGATTCGGCTCGTCAGCCTCGAAGCGGCGCTCGACCCGGTCCGGCGCCGGTCGGGCTCGTACCGCCCGCCGCGTCGTGCGGGGGCCGCGGCGCCGGCTCACGCCGGCGATCCCCGCGGCGCGCATCACCCGCGCGACTCGCTTGCGGCTGACCGCGACACCGGCTTCGGCCAGTTCGGCGTGAATCCGTGGCGCGCCGTACGTGCCCCGGCTGCAGGCATGAATCTCCTGCACACGGGCCGTCAGCTCCGCATCGGCCTGCGCGCGAGCCGAAGGGGGACGTCGACGCCACGCGTAGTACCCGCTCGGGGAGACACCGAGCACGCGGGCCATCGTGGCGACGCCGAAACAACCCTGATTCGCGCTCATGAACCGGTAGTCCTCCCGGATCCGGTCTCCCGCGCGAACCAGGCGGTTGCTTTCGCCAAGATGTCCCGTTCTTCGCGCAGACGCCGGTTCTCCCGGCGCAGCCGACGGACCTCTTCACGCTCCTCGGTGCTCAGACCGTCGGCGCGCTTACCGGCGTCGCGGTCCGCCTGCGCGACCCACTTGCGTATGGCCTCAGCCGACGGCTCGAACTCCCGAGCCAGCTCTCCCGGTGTACGCCCGGACCGAACCAGTTCGACCATCTGCTGCCGGAATGCCGCCGGATACGGCGGTCTCGATTTCGGCATCGTGGACTCCTCCTCCTCCTCCTGCTCGCCAACAGGATAGGTGTCCACGAAATCGGGGCAACTCCACCCTGCCGGCGCGCGCCTGCGACCAGGCCGACGCGGTGTGCGCCGGCGACCGGCCGCTCGCCGCAGCGGTCACGGCCACGGTGCGGGCGGCGCCGTTCGAGGCGTCCTTCTCGCAGGTCCCCGGCGAGCACGACGGGTCGACGACGTTCACGTTCCACTTCCATCTGAGCACCGACTCCGACAGTCTGAGCTACCGCACCGTCCGGGACGGATTGTTCGACGTGACGGGCGGCACCGTCGAGAACGCCCGGCGCCTGGAGCGGGGCAACAGCCGCGACTGGTCGGTGGACGTCGTGCCGGATGGCTCGGACGACGTGACGGTGCGCGTGCGCGAGACGACCTCCTGCAGTGGAACGGGCGTGTGCACGGCGGACGGCCGGAAGCTGGCTGGCGGGCAGGAGATAACGATCACGGGGCCCGCGGGCCTGTCGTAGCCCGATGCCGAGGTCGACGAAGGGCCGGACGCCACGCTCGACTTCGTGGTGACTCTGAGCCGGTCGCGGGACGAGGCGACGACGGTCGAGTATGCGACGTCGGACAGCCCGGCGACGGCCGGCGCCGACTACACCCCGGCGAGCGGGCACGCTCACGCTGCCCGCGCGGGCGACCAGCGCGACGATCTCGGTCGGTGTGCTCGACGATCAGATCGACGACGGCGGTGAGACGCTGACGCTGACGCTGTCGAACGCATCGAGGGCGCGGCCGACCGACGCGGTGGCGAGCGGGACGATCAACAACACCGACCCGCTGCCGCGGGCGCTGCCGGCGCGCTTCGGGCGGGCCGCGGCAGTGCACGTGGTCGAACAGGTGGAGGAACGGCTCGCGGCCCGGCGCGAGCCGGGTCTGCCGGCCCGCTTCGCCGGCCGGCAGTTGCGTCGGGGCGTCGAGCGGGACTTGGGGCTCGATCTGCTGCGGCAGCTCGGCGGCCTAGCCGGTGGGGGACCGTTCGGCGCCGCCCCGGGGGGTGTTCGGCTGCCCGGCGCGCCGGCCGGCGCGGAGCCGTTCGGCGGTGGGATCGGTCAGCAGCCAGCACAGTCCCGCCGGTGGAGTCGACGGCAGTCGGCGGCGTGAGGGCAGGCGGACGACCTCGGATTGCCTCCGACCAAGTGCGCAGATCCGATGCCAGACAGTCTAGCTTCAACGTCCGGATCGTCTTCGCCGCCCGCCCGAATCTCTTCGTTTCCGTCACTCGGCCTCGATGTTGCGCCGCTATGGCCCTACCTCTCGCAGGCCCAGCCGTCGTTGTCGCGATCCATG
The DNA here is from genome assembly GCA_965222265.1 of Vicinamibacterales bacterium. Classification (GTDB taxonomy): domain Bacteria; phylum Acidobacteriota; class Vicinamibacteria; order Vicinamibacterales; family UBA8438; genus JAAXGX01. The sequence goes on along the minus strand of CBDCTP010000001.1, from coordinate 796,170 downwards.
CGCCGCTCGTACGCGCAGTGTCCCTGCAAGAGCTGATAGCACGTGCCTTGCCTGGAGGGATGATCACGCCGGGAGCGACCCGCCGGCCGCAGCGAGGAGAAGGATATTATCAAGGACGCGCCGAAGCTCGAAAGGAGGAACCCACTTTTGCACAACCTCATCGTCGACCCGCTAATCCGTGTTCGCACGGTCGACGGCCGCACCGAGGCGGCGTCGTTGCCCGAGGTCTACGCCGCGTTGATCGCCGACCGCGTCGCCGCGTTTCCCGCGCTGCGCCCGCACCAGCGGCACGCCTGGCACGCTTTCCTGGCGCAACTGGGCGCGATTGCGCTGCACCGCGCGGGCGACGAAGTGTCCCCGAAGACGCCAGCCGCATGGCGCACCCGGCTGCGCGCGCTGACCGCGACTTTTGACCGGGACGAACCCTGGCAGCTGATCGTCGAAGACCCGACGCGTCCCGCCTTCATGCAGTGCCCGGCGCCAGCAGGACTCCAGGCCTTCCGGAACCGCAGGGAGGCGCCCGACGATCTCGACCTGCCCATTACGGCGAGGAACCACGACCTGAAACGCAGCGCCGCCGTGCGCAGCGCCCCTGACGACTGGGTCTTCGCGCTTATCAACGTGCAGACGATGGCGGGGTTTCTCGGGGGCGGGAACTACGGGATCGCGCGCATGAACGGCGGGTTCTCCTCCCGGCCGTGCCTGGGGCTGGCCCCGGCCGGAGGCGGTCCCGGCGCCCACTTGGCCCACGACCTGCGCCGGATGCTGGCGGCCCGCGGCGACCTGCTCGACCGCTATCCCTTCGAGCCGGACCACGGGCTCGCGCTGCTCTGGCTCCATCCGTGGGACGGCGAGCAGGCGCTCGGCCTGCCGTCGCTCGATCCCTACTGCATTGAGATCTGTCGCCGGATCCGGTTGCAGGCCGCCGGAACCGGCGTGGTGGCCCGCACCGCGCTTTCGAGGCAGCCGCGGATCGATGCGAAGGCGCTACGCGGCGATGTCGGCGACTTCTGGACGCCGGTGCGCGTGGACGACGACGGGACCCGGGCGTTCTCCGTGTCGGCCGCCGGGTTTCCGTTCGACCGAGTGGTCGCGCTGCTGCTCGACTTCCGGCAGCCGTCGGCGACGGCCGTCGACCCGGCCGAGAGCCCGTACTGGCGGCTGGTGGCGCGTGGCCTGGCCCGCGGCCAGGGCAAGACCCAGGGGTACCACGAGCGCACCGACATCGTGTTGGCGGCGGAGACCGTCGAGGCGCTCCGGGGAGGCCGACGCCGCAGCGGCCTGGCGGCGCTTGCCGACGCGCAGCTCGAGGAGGTGTCGGAAGTGGTCATGGCGCTACGCTACGGCGTAGCGGTCGCCTGCAGCGGGGGCGGGGCGCCGGACTTGCTCCGCGCCGCGCACCGAACGCGTGCCTACGCGCGCCGCCTGAGGGCAACGGCCGATACCCGGTTCTTTCCGGCGCTCGAGGCGCGGTTTCTGGCCGGCGACCGTCCCGCCGCGGCCGGTCTCCGGTTGAAGTTCGCACAGGGCCTCGTTTGCGCGGCGCAGCGCCTGCTCGACGAAGCGTCAGCCTCGGTGTCCTGTTCGGGGATCTATCGGCTGCGGGCGCGAGCGCAGGCGGCGCGGGCGTTTCGCCGGCGGCTGCGGCGTCCGGAGAGCGTCTTCAGTGACCAACCCGAGATATGGACCAGCCGCGAGACGCCGGCGCGTGCCGCCGAGGATGGTGACCCGCTCTCTCGCCGGCTGGATGTCGCGGGCCTCGCGCGCGCGGTCGCGGCACTAGCACCCGACGTAGTGGTCGCGCTTCGACGCCGGCCCAGGGTCGGCGCGGCCGAGGCAGCGTCGTGGGGGCTGCGGGCGCTGCTGCACGCGTCCACGCGACCAGCCGACGCCGGCGCCTGGGCGCTCCTGATACATGCGATTGCGATCCTGACCCCCGGGAGACGCGCGCCGGCCACCTTCACTGCCCATGATCCGGCGCGCTCTTTCGGCGCCGCCCTCTTCGAATCCGGGGTGTCGGAGCTGCGCCTGGCCCGCCTGCTGACGGCGCCGGTGACGGCGCGTCACGACGTGATCGCCGGCGTGTGCCGCCGGCTGCGGGCCACGAAACAGAACCGGTTCGATCTCCGCAGCCTGGCGCGATTCATCCTGGACGGCGACGACGAGGCGACCCACCGGATTAGCCTCGACTACTACGGGGCCGCCGGCGTGGCTCAACTCAGACCACAGGAGTCCGCGTCCGATGGTTGACGTGCACTTTCTCCAAATCCATAGCCTGCACGGTTACTCCGCCGTGCTGCTGAACCGCGACGACGCCGGCCTCGCCAAGCGTCTGCCGTACGGCGGCGTGCTGCGAACGCGCATTTCGTCGCAGTGCCTCAAGCGCCACTGGCGGACGGCGACCGGCGCCCATGCGCTGAGCGGCATCGATGGCGCGACCGCGGCGGTCCGCTCCCGCGACACGGTGACGCAGCGCGTGATCGAACCACTGGCCCGGGGGCCACATCATCCGGACGCCATCGGCGCCATCGCGTCGGCGTTCCAGACCGCCGTCTACGGCGAGAAGGGCGACACCCGTGCCCACCGGCAGCCGCTCCTGCTCGGGGAACCCGAGATCGCCTATCTGGCAGCGGAAGCTGGACGGATCGCGGAGCAGCACGGGGCCGATCCCCAGGCCGCGAAGGTCGCTGCCGACCAATGGGCGAAGGACGCCAAGGTCAACATGAAGGCGCTGCGCGAGACCTGTGCGCTCCCGGGCGGCCTCGCGGCGGCCCTGTTCGGCCGAATGGTGACCTCGGACGTGGAGGCGAACATCGACGCCGCGGTCCAGGTGGCCCATGCGTTCACCGTGCATGGCGAAGAGAGCGAGAGCGACTACTTCACCGTCGTCGACGATCTGCAGCGCGTTCAGGATGATGCCGGGGCAGACCATATCGGCGAGGTCGAGTTGACCTCCGGCCTGTTCTACGGCTACGTAGTCGTCGATCGCCGCGTGCTGCTCGACAATCTCGGCGGGGACGCCGCCATGGCCGGCGAGGTCGTGACGCGGCTCGTGAGCCTGATCGCCACGGTCTCGCCGGGCGCGAAGCGCGGTCCCACGGCACCGTACAGCTACGCCGAGTGGATGCTGGTCGAGGCCGGCGACCGGCAGCCGCGAAGCCTCGCCGAAGCGTTCCGCGTGCCTTGCGCCCCGGTGGTGGCGGATGCGGAGCGCGTGGCCCGCGCGCGTCTTGAGAAGCTCGACAAGGCCTACGCGGAGCGAGAGGCCCGCCGGTCCATGAGTCTGAACGGCGCCGAGTCGCTCGCGCTGCCGGCGATCGCGAAGTGGGCCGGGGCCATCATTAAAGATGGTACGGCGTGATGCTCTGGATGCACCTGCGGCTCTGCGCGCCGCTGGCGGCCTTCGGCGGAACGGCGATCGACGCGCTCGGTGTGACGCGCGACTTCCCGGCCCAGTCGATGCTCGTCGGCCTGCTGGCCAACGCGCTCGGCTGGACCCGCCGCATGCGCGAGGCGCACCAGTCGCTGCAGGACCGTCTCGTGTTCGGGGCCGTCCACGAGCGGGAGCCGTCGCCGACGACCGACTACCAGACCGCGAGGCTGTACGAGGACGACCGCGCGTGGAGCACGCGGGGGATGCCGATCGGCCGCCAGCGGTCGGTGAGCTATGGACGACGCGACGCCAGGGGGCGATGGCTGGCGCATCAACGATGGCGCGACTACCGCGCCGACCTGCGCATGTCGGTGGTCGCGCGACTCGATCCGGAGGATGCGGCCCCAACGCTCGGCGATGTCGGGAGGGCATTGCAACGGCCGGCCCGGACATTGTTCATCGGACGCAAGCCGTGCCTGCCTTCGGCGCCCATCTTCGCGGGCTGGGTGGAGGCGCCCACCACACGCGCCGCGCTCCAGGCTGTCCTGCCGGCCGGCGCGGCCGGTCTGGCGGCCGCCTGGCCGGCCTCCGAGGGCACCGACGGCGCGGCGCGGATCACCGAACTGACGGACGAGCGGAACTGGATCAGCGGGTTGCACGGCGGCTCCCGGCGCGTGTGCGAAGGGCGGCTGTCGGGCCCGGAGCGCGAGGCGTGACGCTTCACATGGTCTACGCTCCGCTCGACATGCGCGCCCTTCGTCGCTGGGCGTGGGATCGCGGGTTTGTGCGCGACGGGTTGCTCGACGAGGGGTACGCCCTTCACATTCTGCTGTCCGGGATGTTCGGGAAAGGCGTGCTGCAGCCGTTTCGCCTGTTCGCCTCCGAGCGTCGGTCCGCGGCGGGGCTGTACGCGTACACGGACACCCACGTCGAGGATCTGCGTCGCATCGCGGCCCGGGTTGCACCGCCGGACTGCACCGCGACGCTTGATCCGGCAAAGGTGAGGGCGAAGGCTATGCCCGTTCGATTCAGGGAAGCTCAACACCTCGGGTTCGACGTGCGCGTCCGCCCCGTGCGGCGCCTTCAGTGTGATCTGAAACGCTCGCCGGCGGGAACACTGCTCTCGAAGGGGTCGGAGATCGACGCCTTCGAGCCGCGCCCACCGGACGACGGACGACCCGCTCTAGAGAAGGCAGCGTCTCGCGAACAGGTCTACGCCAAGTGGCTGGCTGAACGCTGCCACGCGGCGGTGCGCGTCGAGCGCTGTCGACTGGCGGCCTTTCGCTGGAGCCGGGCGATGCGCGGCAACGGTCGGGGCCCGCACGGGCCGGACGCGACCCTGCATGGCGTCCTGACCGTCCGGGACCCGGTCGCCTTCGGACGGCTCGTCCGCAGCGGCATCGGCCGCCACAAGGCGTACGGCTACGGTATGCTGCTCTTGCGCCCGCCGGGGAAGACGCCGACCCCGGCCGGCGGCTTCCCCCGCGCGGGCGGGGATAGACCGGACGTTCTCTGAGGCGGCATTTCTCCCCGCGCGGGCGGGGATAGTTTCGTGGATGGTCGCCAGCCGCAGTTGCGCGGAGCGAGCGCAACGTGCTGATCTCGGGCAGCACGGGCTCGGGCAGGACGACGCCGCTCAGGGCGCTGGTTTCGCTGCTGCCGGCAGAGGGTCGCATCATCGTATGTACACCAGGCCGGAGCCCGATGGCGACGGCGACGGCGAGCTGGCGGTTCGCATCAAGGTCGGCGCGCTGCTGACGCGCCGCCTCTACGCGGCCGAGGCGACCGAGGCGCCCTCCGGGGCGGCGTACGGCAACCCGTTGCGGGGCCGGCCTGGGCAGGCTCCGAGCGTGCCGATCGGGTCCGCGGTCCTCGCGCGGACCGACACGGCGGACGCGCGCGGCTGGCGCGTCTACCGCGTGACCCCCGCCGGGACCGTGATGTACGACGAGTGGATCGACCACGACCCGGCGAACGGCGGGCTCGCGCTCGCGCGACTGCGGGCCGCGGCGAGACGAAGCCCGGAGGCGGCGCTGCGCCGCGTGCTCGAAGCACACGGCGGCCACGCCGCGGCGCGCGAGGTGGCCGAGTGGCTCGGCAACGAGCCGATCGAGCGCCCCGGCCCGACGAAGCCCCGCTCGCGGGCCGCGCGGCGCCGGTGGCGCCGGAGCATCGCGCGCCAGCGGAGCCGCGCATGAGCGGGCGCAGGACGAACGCGCTGCGGGCGGGCGGCCTGGTGGCCCGCGAACGGCTCGAGCGCCACGGCGCGGGCGCGCTGGCCCACGAGGATCTGCTCGCGATCCTCGTGGGCAAGAACGGCGCGCACACGGCCGGCGCCCTCCTCGAGGCGTGCGGGACGGTGCAGCAGTTGGCGCACGAGAGCACGGCGATCTCGCGCGAGTCAAGGGCATAACGCCCGCGCGGGCCGCCATGGTCGTCGCCGGCGTCGAGCTGGGCCGCCGGACCCTCACGCGGCCGCGGCCCGACCGCCAGCGCCTCGCCGCGCCGCGGGAGGTCGCCGAGCTGCTGCTGCGCAGCTACGGGGCCACCCCGTCGAGCGCTTCGGCATCGTCAGCCTCTCGACGAAGCACCGCGTGCTCCGCACCGGGATCGTGTCGACCGGGACGCTGGACCCCAGCCTCGTCCATCCCCGGGAGGTCTTCCGGACGGCCGCGATGCACCGCGCCGCGGCCATCGCGCTGTTCCACAACCACCCTTCGACCCCACCCCGAGCGTCGACGACGTCGCCCTGACCGACGGAACCCCCGGCACATCTACCCTGAAAGGAGTATCGAACCATGTTCGGACTGCATCCGAGTGTCAGTTCTCGCAATACCTGCGACTCGTGCCGCAATTCGTGCGACTCGCGTGTAGCGGTACGCCTTACGTCGTTTGCGGACCGGCTGCGGCTACGACGTCACAGGGTGTGTGCATTCGTGGGCGACGCGCAACGTGCGCGCGAGGTCCGATCATGCGTGCAATGCGCCTGCGCTCCGTTCCGCGGCGGCTCGCTCCCGGCGCGCCTGCGCGAGTTCGTAGCTCGCCTGCATTCGCATCCAGTGATCGGCCGTGCCCCAGCCGATTTCCTCCAGTGCCAGCGCCATGCTTGCCGAAACCCCCGCCTTGCCGTTCAGCAGGCGTGACAGCGTTCCGCGCTCACACCCAAGACGTTCCGCCGTCTCGCTGACATTCCAACTCATTTCGTCCATGCTCTCGCGGATCAGTTCGCCCAGGTGCGGCGGTTTCGGCATCGGTCCCACGCGGTCGCGTGCACTGTCGTTCATGGTCCGCTCTCCCCTCGAGGGTCAGTGATAGTCGATCAGGTCTACGTCCACGGCCTCGCCATCCTCGAAACGGAACACCACGCGCCAGTTGCCGGAGACGCGCACGCTCCACTGGCCAGCACGGTCCCCCTTCAGGGGATGCAGCCGGAAGCCTGGCGCGTCGGCACTTGCCGGATGCGTCGCCTCTTGCAGCCGGAACAGGATGCGTCGGAGCCGCGGCACGAGCGCGCCGGGTACTCGCCCGGCATCGTCGCGCTCGTGAAGTGTCCGCAGCCCTTTGTGCCTTGATCCTCATGTTTCACTGTAGCGCGAGGCGTTACGCGCCGCAAGGGTCGACACGCAAGATGCTGACCGCCTCGCGTTGACTGTCGTGTTCCCGGTCGCGTCTATTGATCGTCGTTGGGGCGGCAGTCGCGCCTATTTCCGCACGCAGTCGCGGCCATTTCCGTTCCCTGCCCGTCCCTCAGCCCCCGTCCGGGCGGTTGGCAGTCGCATCTGTTTCTGTTCCTGACACCGAGTGCGCCACACGCCCCGAAGACTACGCGGTCGACCGCCCTGGACGGCCGCTGAGGAACATCCGGGTCAGACCCCGCGGGCTCACGCCGCGGCGGCTCGCGCAGCTGGCCGGCGCCGACCCACGCGGCGTGCGGCACGTGGCGCCGGACCCGTGGGTGCCCGAGCCCGCGCTCGTGCTGAGCGACGTCGTCGCCGGCCCGCAACCCTGGACGGGAAGGCTCCTCGACCCGGCCCGGCCACCGCCCGTGCCGGTCGGGAGCCTGGTCCGCAGCTCGGGGCCGGCGCCGACGCGCCACTGGCTGGTGTGGCCCGACGCACGGCTGCGCCCGGCGACGGGACTCGCGGGGACGGATCCGCGGTCCGTGGCCGCCTACCTCGACGAGCCCGCGATGGCCCACTTCGCCCGGGAGCTCGACGAGGCGGCCGTGAGCGCCGCGGTGGCCGACCAGGGCGACGGCCTCCTCGACGTCCACGTCATCGAATGCGCCGTCGCGGGGGGCTACGGCGGCGACGCCGCGGCGGCCGACGCCGTGACGGCGTGGATCGCCGAGACGCTCCGCCGGGGGATCCCGAAGGGCAAGCGCCGCGCCGGCATCCCGTCACGCACCCCCGCAGAACGAACCCGAACACGATCCATCTTGGCCTCCTCCTGGTTTGTGCTGATGGGGTTCAGCTTTTGGGGCTCAGCTTTGATGCACCAATCTTGGCGCATCGAAACACCTGGAGGAGTTCATCCCATCATGGTGAAACGGGCCGGTAGGGATCGACAACCTCGATCCCGTTCCCTACATTCGTTTCCATGGCGATGGGTAAGGGCCCGCGACGCGCGCGGCAAGCGTCGATGTGGGTGGCCGACGCGGACCTGGCACGGACCGCGGGCCACCCGCTCTACAAACGATTGAACCGCGTGCTCGACGAGGCCGGCTTCGATGCCTTCGTCGAGGCGCAGTGCGCGAAGTTCTACGCCGACGGAATCGGCCGTCCGTCTCTGCCGCCGGGCCGCTACTTTCGGATGCTGTTGCTCGGCTACTTCGAAGGCTTGGCATCGGAACGGGCGATGGCGTGGCGGGCGGCCGATTCGCTGAGCCTGCGGCAGTTCCTCGACATCGCGTTGGCGGAGGCCTCGCCCGACCACTCGACGGTCTGGCGGACGCGGCGCCGGATCGACGTCGAGACGCACGAGGCGGTCTTCACCTGGGTGCTGCAGCGGGTAGCCGACGCCGGCTTGCTCAAGGGGAAGACGGTCGGCATCGATGCGACGACGCTGGAGGCGAACGCGGCGCTGCGGAGCATCGTGCGCCGGGATACGGGCGAAGGCTACGACGCGTTTCTGCGCGGATTGGCGGCGGCGTCCGGCATTGCGACGCCGACCCGCGCCGAGCTGGCGCGCCTCGACCGGAAGCGGCGGAAGAAGGGCTCGAACAAGGATTGGACGCATCCGAAGGACCCGGACGCGAAGATCACGAAGATGAAGGACGGCCGGACGCACCTGGCCCACAAGGCTGAGCACGCGGTCGACGTGGAGACGGGCGCGATCGTCGGCGTCACCGTGCAGGATGCCAGTGCGGGCGACACGACCACGATGGTCGAGATGTTGATCACGGCGACGGAGCAGGTCGAAGCGGTGCTGCGGGCCGGTGGCGGCGTGGCCGAGGTGGTCGCCGACAAGGGCTACCACAGCAATGAGACGATGGTCGCACTGGCCGACCTGGGGCTGCGCAGCTACGTGTCGGAGCCGGACCGTGGCCGGCGACGCTGGCGAGGCCAGCTCGCCGTCCGCGACGCCGTGTATGCCAACCGGCGGCGGATCCGGCGGCCCCGCCATGCGTTGGGAACGAGACACAGGCAGTGGCTTGGTCCGACACAGGACCTATCCGCACAGCCCGACGACCTGACGAAGGTGAGTGGATTGCCGCGCCTCCGTCAGGAGAAAACAAGCCACCGCCGCGCGCGAGACGGAGCCACCGCCCTCGGGAGATGCGCCTACGGCGTGGCGGTAGCTGGTGGCGCGGTCGTTGGTGAGAAAGCCCATGCGGGCGATGGTCCAGTCGAGGCTGGAGGAGCGGATCCGCTCTTCCATGCGACCCGCATTCTTGACGACGTTCGGCGTGAGCCGGCGCAGGACGCCGTCCAGCAGCCTGCCGCTCGGGAACAGCAACGCAGAGGAGGTCACCAGGAGCCTGTTGACGTCGCTTCCCTGCATGGCGTCGACGATCGAGGTTGCGGAGTCGGGGTAAATGGCGGTGGCAGCCCTTGTTGGCAGGGGCGGTCCCAGAGTGGAAATCACGACGTCATGCCCAGGCAGAATCGCCTCCAAGACCTTTGGGTCGCAAGCGTTGCCGACGCGGATTTCCAATCGCTCCTGGCTGAGATCGCCGAGCCTGCCTTCGACGCGCACCAACGCGGTGACCGTGTCGCCAGCGCTCAGCGCGCGGCCAAGGACTTCTCGCCCGGTTCTCCCGTTGGCGCCCAGCAGAACGATGTTCACGCGCACCTCTTCAGATGTGGCCACGACCAGCGGGCCGCCGAGCACCTCGCCCCCCTCGCTCTGCGGGTGCGGCGCTCAGTCCGGCAAGGCAAAGACGAACAGGTTGTTCCCGAAGCTCGGGCGGAGCTCCGGCGTCAGGGGTGCGAAGTACACCACGGTGCGCGAGCTGCCGGTGCTGACCGCGACGTACTGGCGGCCGTCGACTGCGAACGTGATCGGAAAGCCGGTGATCGGTGAGCCCAGGTTGACCTCCCACAGCGAGTCTCCGGTCTCCGCGTCCAGGGCGCGGAACCGGCCGTTGAGATCGCCGCCGAACACGAGTCCGCCGCCGGTCGCGACGAGCGATGTGGTGGCGGCCCGCTGCTCGTACTTCCAGACGAGCTCGCCGGTCTCCGGGGAGATCGCCTGCACGGTGCCGAGCTGGTCGGTGCCGGGGGCGAGCTCGCTCCGCACGGCCAGCGCATAGAGCGACGAGGCAACGCTGTCGCTCCCCGCCGTGGCCATCATCCGCGCGCAGGCGTTGCGCAACGGGAAGTACATCAGCCCCGTCGCCGGGCTGTAGGCGCCTGCCTCCCAATCCTTGCCGCCCACCAGCGTCGGGCAGGCCAGCACCGTCTGGCCGGCGCTCGTGAAGACGACCTCCGAATTCTCCGTGACGGCGCCGGTGGCGCCGTCGATGTTGCTGATCACGTTCTGCGTGACCGTCGGCGTCGCCCACAGGAACTCGCCCGTTTCGCGGTCGAGGGTATAGACGACGCCGGTCTTGCCGGGAATGCCGGTCACGACCTTGCGGACCTCGCCGTGCTGCAGCCGGGGATTGATCCAGCGCACCGCCGCCGGATCCGGCGCGACGGCCGTGTCGAGCAGCAGGCGCTCGAACGGGTGATCGAGATCCCAGTGGTCGTTGAGGTGCTGGTAGTACCAGACGATCTCGCCCGTGTCGGCGTCGAGCGCCAGCGTGGAGTTGTGGTACAGGTGCTTCTTGTCGGCCCCGCCGAGCATGAACTTCGGGGCGGGCGACGTCACCGACGTGCCGATGTAGATGAGGTTCAGCGCCGGGTCGTAGCTGGGCACCATCCAGGCGCCCACGTGCTTGCGCTCCTCGAACGGCACATCGCCCCAGGTTTCGTCCCCCGGCTCGCCGGGCGCGGGAATCGTGCGCGTCCGCCACAGCTCCTCGCCGGTCCTGGCGTCGTGGGCGGTGATGACGCACGCGTGGGGACCGCCACTCGGAGCGCAGCTCCGGCCCGAGATGATCTTGCCGCCGGCGATGATGGGTCCGGACGTCTGGTTGGCGGGATGCGTCCGGTAGTCGAGAATCTGCGTCTCCCAGGCCAGCCTGCCCGTCGCGGCATCGAGGGCGAAGACGTAGTCGTCGACGCTGGTATCGATGATGAGGTTCTCGTAGATGGCGAGATTCCGGTTGATCTCGGCGAGGACGGTGATGAAGTACTCGTCCACGTCCGCGGGGAGCGACCGCCGGTATTCCCAGATGAGATCGCCGCTGGCGCCGTCGATCGCCTGGATGACGTCGCGCGGGTTGGGCATGTACATGACGCCGTCACGGACGAGCGGCGTTCCCTGCTGGAGACCCGGCCCGAGGGCTCGCGACCAGACCATCCGCAGATCGCGCACGTTGTCGCGATCGATCTGATCGAGCGGACTGTAGCCCCATCCGTCGAGCGTCCGCCGCCACATGAGCCAGTCGGCCGGATCGGGATCCTGCAGCACCGCGTCCGTCACCGGGGCGACGCTACTGCTCGACTGAGCGAGCGCCTGGCTCGCCGACAGCACAACAAGACACACCACGAGCGCCCAACGGATAGTAGACATACGCCCTCCCCGCCCCACTCTACACCTGTGCCCGCCGATGGTAAACCGGCCTCCCTGCTCCGCCGGCGGCCAACCGGAAGGGTCACGACGGGCGCGGGCGGACGATGGCCTCGACCTGCGACAGGGTGTCCTCCAGCGTGCGCCCAGCGGTGTCGACGACATGCGCGGTCGTCCACGGCTCGTAGTGTCGGTCGAGCACCTGTTGCCAGGTCGGGAGCACGAGGCCGGAAATATCGGTGACACGCGACTCGACACGCTGGCGGTGGCGGCGCTCGTCGCTGCAGACCACCTCGATCTCCACGAGCTCGACCGTCAGGCGCGCCGCGGTCGCGTGCCAGTAGTGGCGAGTAATCGCGATCGGGTTGACCGAGTCGACGATGACCGTGTGGCCGATGCGCAGATTGTCCTCGGCGAGATCGCGCGCTGCGAGGTATCCCTCCGGTCCCGACACCTCGAAGCCTACGTTTCGCATCGCCTGCTCGATCGTGTCGATGCGCAGGTGCACCGCTCCAATCCGTCGGGCCAGCGACGACGCGAGGGTCGACTTGCCCACGCCCGGCAGACCGCCCAGCGCGATTAGCACCACCGACTCCGGTCCGCGGTCGCGTGGCTGTCGAGCACGGCGTCATGCTACACCGGGCGCCATTGACTATGATTGGCCCATGTCTCACGTAGGGATACGGCTCGGCATGCTGGCCGTCGCACTGATCGCGGTGGCAGCGCCGGTCCAGGCGCAGGAGACCGGCACGTTGCGCGGCACCGTGACCCTGGTGGAGAACGGCGACCCGATCGACGGCGCGGTCATCCTGATTCTGGGAACGGCCGCGTTCACGTTCACCGACGATGGGGTTTTCGAGTTCACGGACGTCCCGGCCGGCTCGTACGTCGTCACGGCGCAGCGCGAGCACCTCACCACCGTCCAGGAGACGGTGACCGTAGCCGCCGGCGCGACGGCCAGCGTCGACTTCGCGCTCAGCCTGTCGCCGCTGCGCGAGGAGGTGACCGTCATCGCCGAGGCGACGGTGGGGGCCGAGGCAACGCTGCAGGCGTTCAACGCGGTCACGACGCTCGACGCCCTCGACATCGTCCGGGAGGCGCCCGGCACCATCGGAGAGGCGCTCGAGGACGAGCCGGGGATTGCGAACCGCAGCTTCGGACCCGGAGCGAGCCGGCCGATCGTGCGCGGGTTCGGCGGGGACCGGGTGCACATCATCGAGGACGGGATCCCCGCGGGCGACCTCTCCAGCACGTCGGATCACCATGGCATCACGATCGACCCGCACAGCGCCGAGCGGATCGAGATCACGCGCGGACCGGCCACGCTGCTCTACGGGTCGAACATCGTCGGCCTGATCAACGTGATTACGCCGCACGCGGCCTATCGCAACCTGCTCACGCCGCCCGAGAGCTACGGCGACACGCTGCTCGACGGCACGCGGGGGAGGTTCGGCGCCGACGCCGCGAGCGCGAACGCGCAGGTCGGCACGTACGCCAACCTGCAGCATTCCCGCGGCAACCTCCTCTACTGGGGCAGCGGCACCTACCGGCAGTCGGGCGACTACGACACGCCGGAGGGGAGCGTCTTCAACTCGGGCGCCGAGCTGTCGAGCGGCCGCGCCGGGCTCGGCTATTTCGGCGACCGCTTCTTCTCGAGCCTCAGCCTCACGCTGGAGGACAGCCGCTTCGGCCTGCCCTTCGAGGATCGCTTCCACTCCCACGGGGGCGAGGACGAGCACGACCACGGAGCCCACGGGCACGACCCCGAGGATCAGCTCGAAATCGACCTCGCTTCCCAACGTCGCGTTGCCCGCCTCGACATCGGCGTGCGCAACATCGACAACAGCGTGATCCAGGGGATCCGCACCGGGTTCCACGTGGTCGACGTCCAGGACGACCACGTCGACACCCTCGGTGGCATCGAGAACATCGACACGCGCTTCACCAACCGGACGTACATCACGCGCACCCTCGCGTCACTACCCGCCGACGCAATCGTTCAGCGCAGTCCAGGCGGGATGGAGTCGGAAGCAGCGCCTCACACCGACGCGGCGAGAGCAGCAACGCGCGACTGCTTGATGGGGATGATCCGATCGAAGCCGTTGATCCGGAAGAGCTCCTCTATGTGGTTCTTCATGGTGCAGAGGACCAGAGTGCCCTTAGCCGCCTTGAGCGCCTTGGCCGCGAGCAGGAGGACCCGCAAGCCGGAGCTGCTGATGAAGTCGAGACGCCTGAAATCGACCACCACATGCCGCTCGCCAGCGCTGATGCATCCCATCACTGCGGACTCGAACGGGCGCGCGTTCACACTGTCTATCCGTCCCACCGGCAACAGCACGAGCACGTCGCCGCTTCGCTCTTCCGCCATTTCGAAATTCATTGGTGATGCCCTCCCCCAAGCCATCCAGCCCGCGGGGAACCCCAACCAGAGACGGCGTACCGGGTCGACCGTCGTGGCCACTGGACGATGCGCGGGTCGCAAACTCGGGCGACGGGATGGTGGCGCATCCGTCCACCGGCACGACGGCGGTCATCCTCGGTCTAGCGGTCGCTCTCCATCCAGCGATACAGCGACGGGATCACGAACAGCGTCAACAGGGTCGAGGTCACCAGTCCACCGATGACGACGGTCGCAAGGGGACGCTGCACCTCGGCGCCGGCACTGGTGGCCAGAGCCATGGGAACGAACCCGAGGCTTGCGACGAGCGCGGTCATCAGGACGGGGCGCATCCGCCGCTCGGCTCCCTGGCGCACCGCTTCGTCGAGGCTGAGGCACTGCTTTCGCAGGTCGAGGAAGTACGACATCATCACGATGCCGTTGAGCACCGCCACACCGAAGAGCGCGATGAAGCCGACGCCGGCCGAAATGCTGAACGGCATCCCCCGTACGAAGAGCGCGAGAATACCGCCGGTGGCTGCGATCGGGATGTTGACGAAGATCAACAGCGCCGGCCTGACCGCACCGGAGAAGGCGGTGTAGAGCAGCAGGAATATCAGGAAGAGCGCGAGCGGCACCACCAGCGCGAGGCGACGGCTGGCGCGATCAAGGTTCTCGAACTGGCCACCGTATTCCAGGGAGTACCCTGGCGGAAGATCCACGCCGCCGGCGACGGCGGCCTGAACGTCGTCCGCGAAGCTGCCGAGGTCGCGGCCCCGAACATTCGCTTCGATCGTGATCCGCCGCTGGATCCGTTCGCGGCTGATCTGCGCCGGGCCCTCCTCGGTCCAAATCTCGGCAAGCTGCGAGATGGGAATCATGGAGCCTTCCGGATCCGACACGCGGATGCTCCGTATCCGCTCCAGATTCGCGCGGGAGTCGGCAGTGAAGCGGACCTGCAAGGGGAACCGCGCCTGTCCTTCCATGACCTCACCCACCACGGTGCCACCCATGGTCTGGACCACCGAGAGCACCTGGGCGACGTTGATCCCATAACGGGCGATCGCGTTGCGGTCGACCCGCACGCGCAGGAACGGCAGCCCGACCGTCTGCTCGATCTTGACGTCGGCGGCCCCGGGCACCTCGGCCACCACGCGCCGCACGGTCTCCCCGACAAGGCGGAGGTCGTCGAGATCCGGGCCGTAGACGGTGACCGCGACATCCGAACGGACGCCGGCAATCATCTCCTGCATGCGCAGCTCGATCGGCTGCGAGTAGCTGAAGATGTTGCCGGGTACCTCCCCGACGAGCGCGCTGTTGATCGCGTCGATCAGCTCTTCCTTGGTGTCGGCCGTCTCCCACCCGCTCTCGTCGGTCAGAATCGCATAGATGTCGCTCGTCTCGATCCCCATCGGGTCGGTGGGAATCTCCGCCTGGCCGGTACGCGACACCACCGTCACCACTTCGGGAAACCGCAGCAGGGTCTGCTCCACGAGCGTCGTACTCTTGATCGATTCCGACAGGGCGACGCTCGGCAGGCGCCACGCGCCCGGGCTTTCCACGCTTCCAGCCGATAGACCTCCACGCCGACTTCACGCGAGACCGCATCGAGCGACTCGCCACGCAGCAGCCGCAACACCACGTCCCGTTTCCGGCTCGCGCTCCACCGTTGCCCCGGCGCCAAGGCCCCCGACCCCATCGCCGCCGCTCGCGTTTTGGCGCAAGGACCACGAGTAACGGCGCCTGCGAAGCCGAGCGTTACGAGCCGGACCGGAAAGGGATCGGCGCCAAGATCGAGGACAGACAACAAGGCTTGCCCCATTAAACGATTGCATGCAATCATCTGAAGACGAGACCGAAGGAACCTGCATGGCAAGCATCACAATCCGGAATCTCTCGGCGGAATCGAAGGCGAGGCTGAAACAACGAGCTGAAGTACGCGGCTGCAGCCTCGAAGCCCTGGCACGGTCGATCCTCGACGAGGCCGCCGAGCAGACGTCGGCGGCAACCGGGTTCCCGCACAACCTGATCGCGCTCGTCGAGCCGGGCGAAGACATCGAGCGGTTCATCCGCGAGCACAGGCAGCCACAAGAGCCGGTAGACCTGACGTGATCCTGGTCGACACCAACGTCCTCTCCGAACTGACCAAACCCACGCGGGAAGCACGAGTCGTCAGATGGCTTGAGGTCAACGAGCCGACGCTTGCCGTGCCGACGATAACGCTGGCCGAGCTGCGGTACGGGATCGCACGGCTGCCCCGAGGCCGGCGGCGTTCGAGTCTGCTGCGCTTCTGGCAAACGACGTGCGAACAGTTCCGTGGCCGGATCTTCTCGTTCGATCAACGCGCCGCCGAGAAGTACGGAGACGTCGCAGCCGCGGCAGAACGCGCGGGACGCCGGCTCAACGTCCAAGACGGACAGATCGCGGCAATCGCGCTGGTGCACGGCATGCACGTCGCGACGCGGAACGTCAGCGACTTCGAGGCGGCCGTCGTCGCAATCGTGAATCCCTGGGACTGAGACCGTGCTGACGGACCACGCGTGGAAGCTGAAGTACACGCCGGAGGACGGGAACCTCGTCCAGGCGTTCTACGTACCGGCCCTGCAGGATGCCGCACGGTACGACCGGCTGACGGGGTACTTCAACGCCGGCGCACTCGCACTGGCGGTGCGGGGCGTGGAGGGACTGGTCCGCAACGAGGGCCGCATGCGGCTCATCGTCGGCTGCACCCTCGACCCACCGGAAATCGAGGCGATCAACCACGGGGAACGGCTGCGCGATCTGGTCGAGCGGCGACTCGTCGAGTTGCCGCCGGCGCCGCCGGACACGGACGCCGCCGAAGCGCTGGAACTGCTCGCCTGGATGATCGGGCAAGGCCACCTGGACGTGCGAGTAGCCGTGCCGTGTGACGCAGAGCGGCGACCGGTCGGCGGCATGGCGATCTTCCACGAGAAGTCCGGCGTGATCGAAGACCGCGGCGGCAGGTCCACGCCGACACAGAGCAGCTTGTGTCGCTCGCGGACGCGGCGCATGTACTGGCGTTTGGCGAGGCGGTAGCGCAGCCCTCGTCGATGCACTTGTCGAGACCCCACGTCACGCGAGCGACGTACTCTCGGCTGCGGGTGTCCGAGGGGCCCACCGGCTCGAGCGTGCCGCCGCATCCATCGCCCGCCCACCGGATCTCAATCGGGTCTCCGAACGTGACCTGCACTGCAGGGGCTTGCGCGGCGCGAATCGATGGGGTAGGCTCCCGCGGCCGGCCACGGCCCCCAATCGGCACTGTCAAGGTCGGCGCGCTGCTGACGCGCCGCCTCTACGCGGCCGAGGCGACCGAGGCGCCCTCCGGGGCGGCGTACGGCAACCCGCTGCGGGGCCGGCCTGGGCAGGCTCCGAGCGTGCCGATCGGGTCCGCGGTCCTCGCGCGGACCGACACGGCGGACGCGCGCGGCTGGCGCGTCTACCGCGTGACCCCCGCCGGGACCGTGATGTACGACGAGTGGATCGACCACGACCCGGCGAACGGCGGGCTCGCGCTCGCGCGACTGCGGGCCGCGGCGAGACGAAGCCCGGAGGCGGCGCTGCGCCGCGTGCTCGAAGCACACGGCGGCCACGCCGCGGCGCGCGAGGTGGCCGAGTGGCTCGGCAACGAGCCGATCGAGCGCCCCGGCCCGACGAAGCCCCGCTCGCGGGCCGCGCGGCGCCGGTGGCGCCGGAGCATCGCGCGCCGGCGGAGCCGCGCATGAGCGGGCGCAGGACGAACGCGCTGCGGGCGGGCGGCCTGGTGGCCCGCGAACGGCTCGAGCGCCACGGCGCGGGCGCGCTGGCCCACGAGGATCTGCTCGCGGTCCTCGTGGGCAAGAACGGCGCGCACACGGCCGGCGCCCTCCTCGAGGCGTGCGGGACGGTGCAGCAGTTGGCGCACGAGAGCACGGCGATCTCGCGCGAGTCAAGGGCATGACGCCCGCGCGGGCCGCCATGGTCGTCGCCGGCGTCGAGCTGGGCCGCCGGACCCTCACGCGGCCGCGGCCCGACCGCCAGCGCCTCGCCGCGCCGCGGGAGGTCGCCGAGCTGCTGCTGCGCAGCTACGGGGCCAGCCCCGTCGAGCGCTTCGGCATCGTCAGCCTCTCGACGAAGCACCGCGTGCTCTGCACCGGGATCGTGTCGACCGGGACGCTGGACCCCAGCCTCGTCCATCCCCGGGAGGTCTTCCGGACGGCCGCGATGCACCGCGCCACGGCCATCGCGCTGTTCCACAACCACCCTTCGACCCCACCCCGAGCGTCGACGACGTCGCCCTGACCGACGGAACCCCCGGCACATCTACCCTGAAAGGAGTATCGAACCATGTTCGGACTGCATCCGAGTGTCAGTTCTCGCAATACCTGCGACTCGTGCCGCAATTCGTGCGACTCGCGTGTAGCGGTACGCCTTACGTCGTTTGCGGACCGGCTGCGGCTACGACGTCACAGGGTGTGTGCATTCGTGGGCGACGCGCAACGTGCGCGCGAGGTCCGATCATGCGTGCAATGCGCCTGCGCTCCGTTCCGCGGCGGCTCGCTCCCGGCGCGCCTGCGCGAGTTCGTAGCTCGCCTGCATTCGCATCCAGTGATCGGCCGTGCCCCAGCCGATTTCCTCCAGTGCCAGCGCCATGCTTGCCGAAACCCCCGCCTTGCCGTTCAGCAGGCGTGACAGCGTTCCGCGCTCACACCCAAGACGTTCCGCCGTCTCGCTGACATTCCAACTCATTTCGTCCATGCTCTCGCGGATCAGTTCGCCCAGGTGCGGCGGTTTCGGCATCGGTCCCACGCGGTCGCGTGCACTGTCGTTCATGGTCCGCTCTCCCCTCGAGGGTCAGTGATAGTCGATCAGGTCTACGTCCACGGCCTCGCCATCCTCGAAACGGAACACCACGCGCCAGTTGCCGGAGACGCGCACGCTCCACTGGCCAGCACGGTCCCCCTTCAGGGGATGCAGCCGGAAGCCTGGCGCGTCGGCACTTGCCGGATGCGTCGCCTCTTGCAGCCGGAACAGGATGCGTCGGAGCCGCGGCACGAGCGCGCCGGGTACTCGCCCGGCATCGTCGCGCTCGTGAAGTGTCCGCAGCCCTTTGTGCCTTGATCCTCATGTTTCACTGTAGCGCGAGGCGTTACGCGCCGCAAGGGTCGACACGCAAGATGCTGACCGCCTCGCGTTGACTGTCGTGTTCCCGGTCGCGTCTATTGATCGTCGTTGGGGCGGCAGTCGCGCCTATTTCCGCACGCAGTCGCGGCCATTTCCGTTCCCTGCCCGTCCCTCAGCCCCCGTCCGGGCGGTTGGCAGTCGCATCTGTTTCTGTTCCTGACACCGAGTGCGCCACACGCCCCGAAGACTACGCGGTCGACCGCCCTGGACGGCCGCTGAGGAACATCCGGGTCAGACCCCGCGGGCTCACGCCGCGGCGGCTCGCGCAGCTGGCCGGCGCCGACCCACGCGGCGTGCGGCACGTGGCGCCGGACCCGTGGGTGCCCGAGCCCGCGCTCGTGCTGAGCGACGTCGTCGCCGGCCCGCAACCCTGGACGGGAAGGCTCCTCGACCCGGCCCGGCCACCGCCCGTGCCGGTCGGGAGCCTGGTCCGCAGCTCGGGGCCGGCGCCGACGCGCCACTGGCTGGTGTGGCCCGACGCACGGCTGCGCCCGGCGACGGGACTCGCGGGGACGGATCCGCGGTCCGTGGCCGCCTACCTCGACGAGCCCGCGATGGCCCACTTCGCCCGGGAGCTCGACGAGGCGGCCGTGAGCGCCGCGGTGGCCGACCAGGGCGACGGCCTCCTCGACGTCCACGTCATCGAATGCGCCGTCGCGGGGGGCTACGGCGGCGACGCCGCGGCGGCCGACGCCGTGACGGCGTGGATCGCCGAGACGCTCCGCCGGGGGATCCCGAAGGGCAAGCGCCGCGCCGGCATCCCGCGCGCGCCCGGCCGCCGCGTCCGGAGCCGGCACGCGGAACGCCGGCTGGTGTGCCGATGGCTCTGACGGGGGCGACCATGGAGGATGCGATGCGCTACCGCGCCGCCGGCGCGACAGGCCGCGCGATCGTCGCGCTCAAGGCGCCGGCCGGGCCCGGGCGGCCGGCGATCGGGATACGCGAGGGACGTACGAGCGCCTGCGCGACTGGCTCGCGGCCCCGGCGTCAGCGACCCGCGCAACCCGCGGCGCGAGGCCGTCATCGCGCGGCTCCCGGCCGGAAGCCGCGCGAGAACCCTGATCGTGCTCCAGACTGATCGTGACCCTCGCCGCACCCGCCACCGACGGCGGCTGGACCTGCTCGCCGTGGCCGCCAAGCTCCCCGTGGACCGACTCGCCGGCATCGTGGCCGTCGGCGGCCTCGACCCCTACGCCGCGAACGAGAGGGCCGGCGTGCGGTGCATCGGCGCCGGCGGCGCGACCGCCATCGCCCACGTCGCGGAGACGCGCGGCCTCCGGTTGATCGTTCCCGAGGACCAGGCCGCGGCCGCCTGCGTCGACTGCCGCGAGACGACCGGCGCCGGGACGCTCGACGAGCCCGTCGCCGTGCTCGCCGGCGACCAGGACGGCGACCCGCTGCCGCCCCGGACGGTCTCCATGAAGCGACGCGACCCGGGGAACGCGGCGCATCAGCGAGGGCGACCTGCGCGCGGGGTGGCACCACATCCACGCCATCGGCGCTGACAGCCACTCGCTCCCCAGTACGGCCGCATCGCGCAGGCCCTCCTGCCCGACCTCGACGGCGAGGCGGCGCGCCAGACGACCAGGATCCATAGGCGTCGCGGGCCTCGTGGCGCCGTGGACCGCGCGCGTGACCGAGCCCCCATCCCGCACCACACCGTTTCGCGCGGCGCCCGTCGCGGGCAGCCGGGGCCGGCCCGGCGAGGTGAACCTCGCGCACAACGGCGTCCTGGTCATCGACCAGCCGACCGAGTCGACCGCGACGCGGCCGACGCCCTCGTCGCCGCCGCCGACCGCGGGCAGACCGTCACCTGCCGCTACACCCCCGTCGAACACACGATCCGCATGCCGGCACCCCTGCGGCTCGCCGCGCACCACACGCAGGTTCCCATGAGTGCTCCCGGAGGAGGCGCGGCCTCCCGGCGCTACAGCCAGCAGACGCAGCGTGACCCGGTCGCGCATCTGAAGTTCCTTACGCCGGATGCCGGCTGGACGTGGTTCGTGACCGAGGGCCAGCCGGACGGCGAGGACTTCCGGTTCTTCGGGTTCGTGATCACGGTCACGCACCTCCGCGGACCGGAACGACCCTCGGTGAGTGCGGCGTCGATATCGCCGCACTCACCGCCGGAGGACGACCCATGACACTCA
The DNA here is from genome assembly GCA_965222265.1 of Vicinamibacterales bacterium. GTDB lineage: Bacteria > Acidobacteriota > Vicinamibacteria > Vicinamibacterales > UBA8438 > JAAXGX01. The sequence goes on along the minus strand of CBDCTP010000001.1, from coordinate 774,971 downwards.
TCGACCTGCTCCGCCCGCAGCAACGGCGACACCTGCGGCGGCTGCGCTACCGCCTCGCCAAACGCCAGTACATGCGCCGCGTCCGCGAGCAGCGCAAGCTGCTCTGTGTCGGCGTGGACCTGCCCATCGATGCCGGCACGTGCGGGCGCTTCGTGCACGCCGGCTATCAACGCTGCATCCACTGCACGAGGCGCCGCTGGTGGTTGCTAAAGCACGCGTTCAACGCCGCGGAGGTCTCCTCCGCCGCGATGCTCGACGAGCACGCGGCTGACAACGACGCTCTCTACCGCGTCCCGCAGGCCGTCGCGCTTCTCGAGGACGTCGCCGATCCCTGCCTGCGCTGGTGAGGCGCGCACGACGGACGGCACCGACGCCGTCAACACGGCCGCCATCTCTACGGCGAGCGGACCGACGGCTGCGCCACCCGTCACAGCCAGCCTTGACGTCAACACCGCAGCTCCCGCACAACGGCCAATCTTCACGAGCGTCCGCGGCACGCGGGTCGACGGCTCGACGCTCTCAAAGTTCGTCAGCGAACTCGGCATCGCGGCCGTGCCGTACGGCTTCCGCTCTCGTTCCGAGACAGGCGGCCGAGCGGACCGACCATTTGCGAGAGGTCGTCGAGGCGCCTTGGCGCACGTCATGGACAACCGGACCGAGGCGGCCTGCGCGCGCTCGGACGCACCTCGACGACGGGCACGGACGGTCTTCCCGCTGCGCCGGTGACGCTTGCCGTTACCGGCTGAAGCAGGCGAAGCTGCCGCTGCCCTCCACGGCCGGTCGCCTCTCGCGGCGGATGGCGGCAGCTGATCCCGTCGCGGCGGCGACGCGCCGTACAACAGAGGATGCGCCGGGACGCTCATCGCCGGGCAGTTCTCCGCGCGGTCGCCGCGACCGGCAACGCGGCGCGCCCGGATCTGCGCTACAATGTCCTGTACTTGTGTCTACTGCGGTCTCGGTTCCGGCGGCGGTCGGTGCCGACAACATGCTTGTCGCACCTGTTTGCCGGAACGGCATCTTGCGTGCTATATTGCCGTCGCTTGGCGTCCGGGGTGGAGGGCGTGAGGCAGAACGATTTGGGTGCCCCGAGGCGAAAAGGGCGACCGTTCGCGTATACCCCGCAAGAATCCCCGTAAGTTACTGATTACAAACGGTTTTGAGCTGAGCGGCGGCTCTTCGTGACCCGTCCTGTACCCAATCCGCGAGCGGAAGTCGCGGGATGTCCTCGGGCCGAAAGCGACGCGGGCGCCCCCGCCGGCTGACTCGTTAGTGCGCCGTTGCAGGAGGCTCAGCCCGCCGGCGGAGTCGCCTGCCGACGATCAATCGGGTCTCCTCACTGACTGTGGCGGTGCGTGTCGGCGAGGCGGGCGAACGGTTCAGCCGCCGTCCCGCACTCAATGATCCAGTCGCCGAGCTGCGCCAAGCCGCGTCCCGCTCATGCACGTTGTTCCGGCCCTCGCAGGTGACCCATCGGCCACCGGCGCGGTCGAGGCCGTTGTTGCCGGGAACGACCGGGGCGACCTCGGCTGACCCTACGGCAACCGTGCCATCGCCACCTGGAACTCGCCGCCGGAGCGCCGTGGTAAGCTGATCACCGTGCTCGATACTCACGAGATCGCGCGCGAGTTGACCGCTGCCGGCATTGCTCCAGATCACGCCGACGCCATCACGAGAGCCGTCCGCCGCGCCGCTGAGCACGATGCCCTCGGCCTTGATGACGTCAGCACGCTGGCCACGAAGGCCGACCTGACTTCGCTCGAACTCCGCCTCGTGAAGTGGATGATTGGGATCGTGTTCGCTGGCGCTGGCCTCGTGATCGCCGCCGTACGACTCATCGGATGACCGGATGCCCAATCACCGCCGTGGACGCGGCTTGGCCGGAGGAGATGTAGCCGACCACGATTCGGCGACCGCGTCGGCATCATGACGGCGACCGACTTGCGGGCCGCTCCGTCGCGGCTCGGAATTCAACCAGGTTGAACTTCCTGAGCCACAGCAGCGTCCGCAGCAGCCGGCGCCCGGCGCCAGGATGGTCGCGAGCCAGGTCCGCCGGCCGCGCCGGCGCCGATGCCAGCCGCGAGAGTAGCGTATCCACCCCAGCATCCGACAGGAAGGCGTAGGCGACCGACGGGTGCAGGTTCAGCTCGCCTCTACGCAGCCGCGCCAGATCCGTAGCCGCGTCGGGGCCCTTCGCCGCCACCACCGTATTCGCGTCGAGCAGCGCCGGGGGATAGTGCCGGTACACGGCGAACGGGTCGGGGACGTCGGTTCGAGCCGCCTCCAGGCGGCCGCGAAGCGCCAGGCCGGGGCTCGCGGCACGCAGCTCCGCCAACTCGCACCACAGATCCTGGTAGGCGGCGACCACCACGCGCCAGTCATACAGCCGCCGCGCCCGCGCCGCCGCCGCCTTGCCCTGGCGGCCGCGCAACTCCGAGTCACCGGCCAGCCGCGCGATGGCTTCCGCGCAGGCGTGGACGTCCACCGCGGTGGCGAGGCTCGTGATGCCGATCATCTGGTCGTAGCTGTCGACGCCGACCGCGTGACGGTCGGCGATGTCGATGCCCGCGCCGGCGCCGATCGTCGTCGTGGGGATGCGGAACCCGGTCTCGCCGTCGGCCACCGTGTCCTTGTAGCCGTTCCAGTCGCTGACCACGCATGGCAGGCCGGCCGCCATGGCCTCCACCGGCGTCAGCCCGAACGTCTCCTGGATGTTGTCGGACAGCGACACGAAGATGTCGGCCGCCCGCCACGCCGAGCGCATGACGGGGCCGTGAGGGCCGTCGGAACCGTCAATGAAGTGTACCCGGGCAGCCCCGCGGAACCGGCCGGCCGCCTCGCGGAACTCCATCTCGATCGCACGGTTGGGGAGCTGCCCCGCCAGCAGGAGGTGGATGGTCCGGCCCTGCACTCGCTGCGCGGCGCGAGCCGCCGCCAGCAGCAGCGGCGTCGGGTGCGCCTTGGCGTGGAACGACAGCCGCCCGACGAACAGGCCGGCGAGGTCGCCCTCGGCGATGCCGAGCCGGCCGCGCAGGGCGTGACGCGCTCCCGGGCCGGCGCCGGGGACCGCGTCGCCGTCGCGGGGCGCGTAGGACTCGCAGTCGACGCCCAGAGGGATCACCGCCAGGCGCACCGGGGAGCGAAAGCGCCCGCCGCCCCGGCGTTCGAGATAGTCGGCGTGCTGCTCGATGATGCGCTCGACAGCCGTGCGCACGGCCGTCGAGGGACAGACCAGCGCGTCCCACGGCTGTGTCGGCGCGAGCAGGTATTGTCCCAGGGCGGCGGCGATAGTGGCCGAGGCGACCGTGTGGGCCACGCCGCAGAGGCTGTAGTCGCGCTCGCTGCCAAAGCGCCGGTTCCATGCCTGCTCGTCAAGCCCCGGCGCCGGCCAGAAGACGGTGCCGGCCGACCGCAGGGTCTGCCGGTCCAGTGGGCGGGCCCAGACCACCTCACGCCCGGCGCAATCGAGCTGCCCGGCCAGCGCACGGAAGTCGTTGAAGTGCGGGCGCGAGTCGGTGAGCGCGATCAGGCGGTCCGCGCCACCGTGCTCGATGAAGCCCTTCAGGAAACCCGCCCCGGCGGACTGCCTTCCCATGACGGCCTTAGGACGGTGATCGATATAAATCTGCCGACTTCGGCAAGGCGCAGCCCGATTTTCGCTCATGGGCACGCCCGCGATGTAGCAAGGTAATTTCCGGCAGCATCCTTACTGTCGACGCGGAACCCGTCGGGCTGGTAGCGCAGCGCGCAGTTCGGCCTGGGGCCGTCCGCACTCGGCGTCATTCGCGTTCCGGCCCCGCAGGGGCTGCGCCGGGTGCTTGTATGGCAGTTCCCGGCTGGCCAAGTTCCTGCCGGCTCCTCATCACCAGCCACGACGTCGGGCCGGAGCGCCATTCCCACTCACATTCCTGACGACCTCGTCCAGGCTACGGCCGTGGTACTTTTGGGGATCAAAGCCAGACATCGCTCCAGGGCTCTCGCATCACGCCGCCCCCGCAGCGCCAAGCTCGGCCCCGGTCGGCCGCGCCAGATGCGCCTCCAACTCGCGGCGCACCTCGCGGAAGACGCCGGTCCAGTCGTTGGCCGCCGGCTGCCGGAACAGGCGCATCGTCGGATACCAGGGCGTGTCGGCGCGGTCGAGCATCCAGCGCATGTCGGGGGCGAACGCCAGCAGGTTCCAGACGGGCCGGCCGAGCGCGCCGGCCAGATGGGCCAGCATCGTGTCGACCGTGATGACCAGGTCCACCTCCATCAGCGCGTCGGCCGTCGCCTCCAGACCGTCCAGCGCGTCGCCCGGGTCGAGGACCAGCCCGCGCCAGCCGGAGCGCAGCTCCTGGGCGGGCGGCCCGACCTGGAAGCTGACGAACTCCGCGCCGGGCAGCTCGAATAGCGGCGCGAAGTCCTCCAGGCGGCACGAGCGGCGGCGGTTCTGCTTCTGCATCGGGTTGCCCGCCCACACGATGCCAACTCGGAACTGGCGCGCTGGGGGCAGAACGGGTGTCTGCCGCACGCGCGGAGGCAGATAGGGACACGGCGCCGGAATCGAATCGACGTCGTGCCCCCAGACGGCAGGCACGTCCAGCAGCGAGCAGTGCCAGTCAGTCGGTGGCGGGGGCTGGTCGTCCGGCACCACCTTGTCGATGCCGCGGATGCGCCGCAGCAGGCCGACCAGCCGCGGTCTGGACGCCACGATGACCCGCGCCCCGCCTGCGGCTACCAGCGGCGCGTAGCGCGCGTTCTGGATCGCGTCGCCCAGCCCCTGCTCGCCGTAGAGCAGGATCGACTGCCCGGCGAGGTCCTGGCCCTCCCACTCGCGCCCGGATGTGCCCTTCGGGCGCCTGTCGAGCCCCTTCACCTGACGATACCGATCCGGCCAGGCAATGGCGTAGCGCCCCGCCAAGAAGTTGGCGCGGCCACGCGCGAGCCGTGCTTCCTGGTGGTTGGGATCGACTTTCAGCACGGCTCGGCTGCAGGCTAGCATCAAGCCGACGAGGTCCTGCGCCCTTTTCGGGAGGCCGCCGACCGGCTGCAGACGATACCGGGGGTCGGTGAGACCGTCGCCCGAGTACTTGTCGCCGAGGTCGGCGTCGACATGGCGCAGTTTCCCACTGCGGGCCATCTGGTGTCGTGGGCGGGTCTGTGCCCGCGCCTCGACGAGAGTGCGGGCAAGCGCCGCTCGACCCGGCTCCGTCATACGACGCCCTGGTTGAAGACGACACTCGTCCAGGCCGCGTGGGCGGCGACCCGGAACAACGGGAGTTACCTGCAGGCGCAGTTTCGCCGCCTCAAGGGTCGCCGTGGCCCGAAGAAGGCGATTGTGGCGGTCGCTGCCTCCATGCTGACCGCCGCCTACTTCATGCTCCGCGACGAGAAGGACTACCACGACCTCGGCGGCCGATACCTGTCCGACCGCGACAAGCACCGCGTCACCCAGCGCCTCCTCCGGCGTCTGCACAACCTCGGAGTGGTCGTGGAAGTGAAGGCCGCATGAGCCGGTGCCCAACGTAGGTTTCCTTGTAGAACGTGACCGCGCAGCGCGTGCGCCGGCACATCGGCGCCATCATGCGGTGGGCGATCGCGCAGGGCTACCGGAGCGACAACCCGGCCGGCGAGGCGGTCACGGCGGCGTTGCCCAAACGCCCCCGGCAGATCCGTCACATGCCGGCGTTGCCGTACGGCGAGGTCGGCGCGGCGCTGGCGGGCGTGCGCGTCTCGCAGGCCTGGACCGGGACGAAGCTGGCCTTCGAGCTGCTGGTGCTCACCGCCGCGCGCTCCGGGGAGGTGCGCCTGGCGACGTGGGAGGAGTTCGACCTGGCGGCCTCGCTGTGGACGGTGCCCGCGGCCCGGATGAAGGCGAACCGCGAGCACCGCGTGCCGCTGTGCAGCCGGGCGGTCGAGGTCCTGCGCGAGGCCGAGCGGTTGCGCGACGTCGTGGCCTCGGTCGAGCCGGCCGGCCTGGTGTTTCCGACGCGGCGCGGGAAGGCGCTCAGCGACATGGTGTTCTGGAAGCTCGTCAAGCAGCAGGGCCTGGCGGCCGTGCCGCACGGCTTCCGCTCCTCGTTCCGGGACTGGGCGGCCGAGCGGACCGACCATCCGCGCGAGGTCGTCGAGGCGGCGCTGGCGCACGTCGTGGGCAACCGGACCGAGGCGGCCTACGCGCGCTCGGACCTGTTCGAACGCCGGCGGCGGGTCATGGACGAGTGGGCGGCCTATCTCGCGCCAACCCGTCGTCCACGCTGAACGACCTCCGGAGAACGGCCCTGGGGCACAGGAGGGCTGGACGGTAGCCCGCCCCTCTGCCCGGCAGGGCGGCGGGAGAAATCGCGCGCGCCGTTGCGGGGCCGGCGCGAGCCGGCTGCGAGCGTGCCGATCGGGTCCGCGGCCCTCGCCGGACCGACGTGCCGGACGCGCGCGCCTGGTTGGCGCGTCTTACCGCGTGGCGCCCACCGGGACCGTTGTATACGACGAGTGGGTCGACCACGTCTCGGCGAACGGCGAGCTGGTGCTCACGCGGCTGCGGGTCGCGGCGTTCCCGCCCGGTATCGTCGTCGAATCGGTGTCGGGCGATGCGTCGGGCGTCTTCATGCAGGTCAACGCGGCAGGTCCGGGCCTCGTCGGTGCGGCGGGCCTGCCGCCTGGAGTGCCGGTACCATCTGGCCGGTCTCCCAGCGCAGCTCGCTCCGTCGTGCGGCTGTCACGGCGCGCCGGGCGGCCTCGCGGAGCCGCTCGCCGCCCATCACGTTGTGGTGGAAGTGTTCGTCGAGCCCGTTGACCGCGAACTCCCGATCGATCTCGTCGGGAGCCATCGTGATGCGGCGGGTCAGCCCGCCCTTCGTCTCCGTCTCGACGACGGTGAGCTGCTCCTCGGTCCGCACCGTCACTCGGCGGTACAGCGCATCTTGCAGGGCTGCGGCGCCGGCCTGCCCCAGCGTGGCGGGGTTCTCGCGCATGGTTTCCGGAACGCCGGCAAGCTGCTCGTCCGCGACCCTCTCGAACGCCGCGTTGCTCTTCTCCCAGGCGAGGCAGATCGTCTCGGCCTCCAGTCGGCTCTTGCAGTTGAGCGCGATGGCGAGCGCCTGCGCGTCGAGGCGCGACGCCTTGATGATGTCGAACACGTCGCGCACGGGGCTGCGGGTGGCCCGCTCGAGCTTGCCGTGGAGGATCTGCGCCGTCGACAGCACCGTGAAGGGGTCTCCGTCGACAACCGCGGTGCCGTTGGCCGCGGGCCGGGCAGGGCTCGAGTTGCGCCAGGTCCACTTGCCCGGTCCCGAAGTCGATCTTCCACCGGCCGACGAGGTGCTCGACCCTTCCGCCCAGTCGCTCCATCGTCCGCTCGAAGTCTGTCCCCAGGCTCGACAGGCTCGCTCCCCTCGATACCGTCAGGTCGATGTCGAAGCTGTCTCGGTGCCGCCATCTCGCCGCCAGGGTCGTCCCGCCGCCCAGCCGGCACTCGTGCGGTCCACCGTGGAGTTCGGCCAGGAACGCCGTGAGCGGTTGCCTCACGGCGCGCCACAATCGTCCGCCGGTCGTGGCCAGTGTCAGAACTTCTTCGCCCACTGGTTGATCTCGCGGATCCGGTCCCCGCAGTTGAAGTCGGCCAGATGCAGTGCCCGCACCAGTTGGCGGTCGGTGTACGCCCGTTGGGCCCAGGCCTCGAGGAGCTCCTGGAAGGTCGCTTCCCGCCCCCACATGTCGACGATCGCTTGCTGCCGCCGCGTCGGGCGCGTGGCGCGGACCGCCTCGTAGAACTCCTCGGCGGTCGGCCGTCGTCTCCATCCGGCGCAGCTGCTCATGATCCGGCGGTGCACCGCGGCGGCCTGCCGGCCCGTCCCGGCGCCGGGGTCACACAGCCGCTCGAAGTCGCGCCGGGTCGCTTCCGCGTCGCTGAAGGCCTCCGGCGGCAGCAGCGTCGCCGGCGCCCACCGGTCTTCTTCGCCGCGCCGGCGCTCCGCTTCCTGCCGGACCCGGTCCGGGTCCGCGTATCCAGGGCCTGCCTGGGTCCGCGCGGAGTGCTTCGTCATCCGTTCTAGTGGTCAGTCAAATCGTCGCCCGTGTTCGGAGTATGGCACGCCGGACGTCATCAGCCGCAGCCGGTGCTCGAACAAGACCGACCGGGCGTACGCGGCCTCGACCTTGGCCTGGACCACCCGCCTCGATCACCTCCCGCGGGTGGTTCGTCTCCTCGGCCGCCCAAGTCCCGGAACGACGAGCGGAAGCCGTGCGGCGCCGCCGCGACGCCCGAGTTCGCTGACGAACTTCGAGAGCGTCGACCCGTCGATCCGCTTGCCTCGGACGCTCGTGAAGATTGGCCGTTGCGCGGGAGCTGCGGTGTTGACGTCAAGGCTGGCTGTGACGGGTGGCGCAACCGTCGGTCCGCTCGCCGTAGGGCGCCGGCGCCGTCCGTCGTGCGCGCCTCACCAGCGCAGGCAGGGATCGGCGACGTCCTCGAGAAGCGGGACGGGCTGCGGGACGCCGTAGAGAGCGTCGTTGTCAGCCGCGTGCTCTTCGAGCATCGTGGTGACGGCGACCTCGGCAACGTTGAACGCGTGCTTGAGCAGCCACCAGCGGCGCCTCGTGCAGTGGATGCAGCGCTGATAGCCGGCGTGCCCGAAGCGCCCGCAGGTGCCGGCATCGATGGGCAGGTCCACGCCGACACAGAGCAGCTTGCGCTGCTCGCGGACGCGGCGCATGTACTGGCGTTTGGCGAGGCGGTAGCGCAGCCGGCGCAGGTGTCGCCGTTGCTCCGGGGGGAGCAGGTCGATGAGTGTCATGGGTCGTCCTCCGGGCGGTGAACGCGGCGTTATCGACGCGCATGCACCGCTGGCCGTTCCGGTCCGCTGTCGGAGCCGGCGGCCGGGCGGGCGGTTGTGTTCGGTCGGCGGGAGCGTCAGCCGTTCATCGAGGCGGGGAGCTCGGCGGCGGGGGCGATGTCGGCGTGGCCGGACTCGGCGGCGGAGGCGCGGGCGGGCTCGAAGCCGGGCGGCGCCCAGCGGAGCGGCGATGCCGGCGGCGGGTTCGTTCCGAAGGCCACGGCCATGGCCTTCACGAAGGTCTCCTTCCGGTCGGTCTCGTGGGTCTCGGCCCACTGCTCGCGGCGCGGTAGCGGATCGCGTCCTCCATCCGGCGGCCGGCCTCGTCGCACGACTGGGCGAGCCCCATCTTCGCGTGGCCGCGGCGGGTGATCACGGCCCCGCGGGTCGCCCCCGTCAGAGCCATCGGCACACCAGCCGGCGCTGCGCGTGCCGGCTCCGGACGCGTCGGCCGGGCGCCCGCGGGATGCCGGCGCGGCGGCTGCCCTTCGGGATCCCCCGGCGGAGCGTCTCGGCGATCCACGCCGTCACGGCGTCGGCCGCCGCGGCGTCGCCGCCGTAGCCCCCCGCGACGGCGCATTCGATGACGCGGACGTCGAACGGGCCGTCGCCTTGGTCGGCCATGGCCGTCCTCACGGCCGCCTCGTCGAGCTCGGGGGCGAAGTGGGCCATCGCGGGCTCGTCGAGGTAGGCGGCCACGGACCGCGGGTCCGTCCCCGCGAGCCGCTTCGCCGGGCGCAGCCGCGCGTCGGGCCACACCAGCCAGTGGCGCGCCGGCGCCGACCCCGCGCTGCGGACCAGGCTCCCGATCGGCACGGGCCGCGGCCGGGCCGGGTCAAGGAGCATTCCCGTCCACGGTTGCGGGCCGGCGACGACGTCGCTCAGCACGAGCGCGGGCTCGGGCACCCACGGGTCCGGCGTCGCGTGCCGCACGCCGCGCGGGTCGGCGCCGGCCAGTTGCGCGAGCCGCCGCGGCGTGAGCCCGCGGGGTCTGACCCGGGTGTTCCTGAGCGGCCGTCCGGCGCGGCCGGCCGCGTAGTCTTCGGGGCGTGTGGGCGCGCTGGGATGCAGTCCGAACATGGTTCGATACTCCTTTCCGGGGGAGAGGTGCCGGGGGTTCCGGCGGTTGCGTTACCTGGGAAGCAGCGCCCGGAGCCGGTCGCTGCGTCGCCTGACGTTGCCTACAGGCGTCCCATCTCCTTGAAGCTGCAGTAGCGGGTGTCGGCCAGGATCACGTGGTCGACGACCTCGATGCCCATCAGGGTGCCGGCCTGCTGCAGCCGCTCGGTCAGGGCGACGTCGTCGACGCTCGGCGTGGCGTCGCTGGCGGGTGGTTGTTGAAGAGCACGATGGCGGCGGCGCGGCGTGTCGCGGCCATCCGGAAGACCTCCCGGGGATGGACGAGGCTCGCGTCCAGCGTCCCGGTCGACACGATCTCGGTGCCGGAGCACGCGGTGCTTCGCCGAGAGGCTGACGATGCCGAAGCGCTCGACGGGGCTGGCCCCGTAGCTGGGCAGCAGCAGCTCGGCGACCTCGCGCGGCGCGGCGAGGCGCTGGCGGTCCGGCCGCGGCCGCGTGAGAGTCCGCCGGCCCAGCTCGACGCCGGCGACGATCATGGCGGCCCGCGCAGGCGTCATGCCCTTGACTCGCGCGAGATCGCCCGCGGATTCGTGCGCCGGCTGCTGCACCGTCCCGCACGCCTCGAGGAGGGCGCCGGCCGTATGCGCGCCGTTCTTGCCCACGAGGATCGCGAGCAGTTCCTCGTCGGCCAGCGCGCCCGCGCCGTGGCGCTCGAGCCGTTCGCGCGCCACCAAGTCGCCGCCCGCCCGCGGCGCGTTCGTCCTGCGCCCGCTCATGCGCGGCTCCGCCGGCCCGCGATGCGCCGGCGCCACCGGCGCCGTGCGGCCCGCGAGCGGGGCCTGTTCGGGCCGGGGCGCTCGATCGGCTCGTTGGCGAGCCACTCGCTCACGCCGGGCGCCGCGGCGTGGTCCCCGCGCGCTTCGAGCACGCGGCGCAGCGCCGCCACCGGGCTTCGTCTCGCCGCGGCCCGCAGTTGCGTCACCGCGAGCCCGCCGTTCGCCGGGTCGTCGTCGATCCACTCGTCGTACATCACGGTCCCGGCAGGCGTCACGCGGTAGACGCGCCGGCGCATCGGCGTCATCATGCGCTGGGCCATCGCGCAGGGCTACCGGAGCGACAACCCGGCCGGCGACGCGGTCACGGCGGCGCTGCCCAAGCGCCCCCGGCAGATCCGGCACATGCCCGCGCTGCCGTACGGCGAGGTCGGCGCGGCGCTGGCGGGCGTGCGCGTGTCGCAGGCCTGGACCGGGACGAAGCTGGCCTTCGAGCTGCTGGTGCTCACCGCCGCGCGCTCCGGGGAGGTGCGCCTGGCGACGTGGCAGGAATTCGACCTGGCTGCCTCGGTGTGGACGGTTCCGGCCGCCCGGATGAAGGCGAACCGCGAGCACCGCGTGCCGCTGTGCGGCCGGGCGGTCGAGGTCCTCCGCGAGGCGGAACGGTTGCGCGACGTCGTCGTCTCGATCGAGCCGGCCGGCCTGGTGTTTCCGACGCGGCGCGGGAAGGCGCTCAGCGACATGGTGTTCTGGAAGCTCGTCAAGCAGCAGGGCCTGGCGGCCGTGCCGCACGGCTTCCGCTCGTCGTTCCGGGACTGGGCGGCCGAACGGACCGACCATCCGCGCGAGGTCGTCGAGGCGGCGCTGGCGCACGTCGTGGGCAACCGGACCGAGGCGGCCTACGCGCGCTCGGACCTGTTCGAGCGGCGGCGGCGGCTCATGGACGAGTGGGCGGCCTATCTCGCGCCAACCGGTCGTCCACGCTGAACGACCTCCGGACAGCGGCCCCGGGGAGCGCTGTGCGCGGCAACGGAGACGACGAGGAGCCCAGCTGGCAAGGGCGCGCACAAACGACCGCTCAGCGCTGCGGCACGAGCGCCGCCCTCCACCGGTGAGCGCGTAGCCAGTCCTTCCGTCGCGAGGAGCCCGGCGGCTGGCCGTGGTCGATGCGCCCGGCGTCGAGCAGCTCGTCGAGAGCCGCTCGGAGGCCGGCTGCCGCCGGCCGGCGCAATCGAGCGCGTCGGCCAGCGTGCGCGCCGGCGGGCGGGCCTGCGGGTCGCACCGGAGCAGGTGCGGCAGCACGCGCTCGGCGCGCGGCCGGGCCGGGGCCGTCCCGTCGGCGCGATCTTGTTCGGCTTCCTCGAGGTCCGGGGCCGGCTCGAAGCCGACGCCGGGTTCGAGGACGACGGTCAGCGGATCCTCGGACCGGCGCCCCGACGGCGTGAGCCGGCGGGACCGCGGCGTCTTGCCGCGGCTGACGGACACGATCATGTCGACGGCCGCCCCGACGATCGCCGTCGAGTTCCTCGGCCACCTACACCCTGGGGGCCGGCCCCGGGGGCCGACCCGGAGACAGGAACACCCCGAAAATCGAGACCCGCCGGATCTTGGACCTCGAAACCCTCGGGAGCCACGAGACATAAGTCCCTTTCCAACAGGTACATACCGCGAAACACGAAAGCCCTGGGGGCCGGCCCCCAGACTGGTCTGAAGTACCCTGAGCGACCCCGGCCCGGGCCGTAAGACTCCCGGCCCCCACAGCGACGGGGGCAGCGCGTCTCACTCCCGATCCGACCGGGGTCGCTCAGGGTCCATTCTTCCTTGCCGGAAGGCTTCAAGAGCGCGGTCGTGCGCGACCACGACGACGGCGCGATGCAGGCAGTCGGCGACGAGTCGAACGACAGCTCCCTTAGCACCCGCCGGGCATCGACCTGTGCCGGCTGCGCGGCGAGCCGATGACCCGACCGGCGGCGTACTGCGTCGAGCGCGGCGCTGGCAAGAACAACGGCGGCGACGGCTGGGCCGACGTCCGGAAGCGCCACCACGCGTCAACCCGCCAGCGGGGACCGCGTCAGTTGTCGCCGGCTTGATCACGGCGTGCGGCGGCGAGGCCTTCGAGCACGCCCTCGAGCCTGGCCAGCCGCTCGCGCTGGAAGGCCTGCTCGCGGCCGACCTGGTCGAAGCGCCTGCCCACGTCCTTGGCGAGGGCGTCGAGGTCGCCGCTGAGTTCGCGGCCGGCGCGGCGGAGCCAGGCGAAGAGCGCCGCGAGCAGCGCCAGCGTGAGCCCGCGCGCGAGGGCGTCCACCCCGGCGGGCAGACCGTCCTGCGGCCACCCGCCGATCCACAGTCCCAGCAGCCCGGCCGCCCACCCGGCCAGGATCAGGCCGAGGAAGGCGGCCGAGGCGAGCGCCGCACCGACGAGCTTCTGCTGATTCATGCCGTTAACCCGTCCCATCCGCCTCAGGCGCCGCGAACGGCCGCTCCTGCGATTCCAGCCCCGGCCCCCGGCTAGTAATCGTCTCCTGCGCTGTTGGTGCGTTTTCTCGTACCCGACCCGCGCCATCGCGCCGAACAGCGGGCGACCTGCGCCGCCCGAGTGCAACCCCGGCATGGGTGGGCGACCGCCAGCGCCCGGCCTGCTGCATGCCACCGAGCGAGGCGCCCCGCTCGGTGCGCTCGACGACCGAGCCGGCCCGCAGGCTGTGGCCCGTGACCCCGTGGACTTGCGGCCAGCCGGGGCCGCTCGTGGACGACAGCTCGCGACGCCGCCGGTCGCGAGCCGACCGCCGACGTTCCCCCAATGGTCGACCGCCGGAAGAGCGGCGCGGCGTCCGGGCGTGCGGCATGCTGGCGGGCGATGCCCGCGACGGCGGCGCGGACGCTGGCCGCCCCCGTCGGGTCGTCGGCCCCGCGGGCGCGGTGCGCCGCCGCGATGGCGGCCGCGGCCACGCGGACGGTCGAGACCCTGGCCGTCTCGGCGCGCTCGGTCGGGTAGGCGGCGACGAGGACGGGCGCGCACTGGCCGCGGCGTCGAGTCCGCGCGCGTGGCGGCCCGGCGCGGCCTCGAGGACGGCGCGATCGTCTCGCTCGCCTTCTGCGCGGGCCTGCGCCGCTCGGAGATCGCGGCGCTTCGCTGGCAGGACGTGACCGCCGCCCGGTGGCGCGGGCAGTTGAGGGTCCGCGTCCGCGACTCGAAGGCCGACCCCGAGGCCGCCCGCGAGGACTACCGGCTGCTCGTCGGCAGCTTCGCCGCGGCTGTTGCCGCCTTGCGGACGGCCCGCTCACCGGCCCCCGCCGACCGCGTGGTTCCGCTCAGCGGCGTCCAGATCAACCGGCGCCTCCAGGCCCTCGCCGCGCTGGCCGGCCTCGCCGGCGTCTCGTCGCACTCGGGACGCCGCGGGATGGTTTCCGAACTCGTCCGCCGCGGGGCCTCGACCACCGCCGTGCGGCCAGGCCGGGGCTGGCAGAGCCCCCAGATGGTCGCCCGCTACGCCGGCGCTATCGCTCTCGAGCACGGGGCCGTGGCGCGGCACTTCGGCGGGGGCGGTGGGTGAAACTGTGAGGCCGCGCGACTGCCACCGCTGGTAAGCTGGACGCTCTCGATAATCGAGAACGACCGGGGAGGGCGAGCCGATGGCCGAGCCGGCCGCCACCTCGTCGCGTGCCGGCGAGCCGTCTGCAAGGCGGACGAATTTCGAGGTGAACGGCTGGATCGTGTATCGCGGCGCCACGCCGATCGCCACCGGCGCCACCCGGCGCGAGGCCATCGAGGAAGCCAGCCGCTCCTGTGCGACCCGGTGGCCGGCTTGATGCACCTGCAGCCGGCGATCGGGCGACGAACTGCCGCCCCGCGGGTTGTCGTCGGACCCTCACGTGCAGCCCACGATTCCACGCACGTCCGCCGTAGGGACCCGCATGACTGTCTGCCCGGTTTCCGTGCGGAAAACCCAATCGCCGTCGACCGCTTCCACGGTGGCCGCTTCGATCACGAGCGGGTCGGTGGTCGTGTGACGATCCACCCGGAATCGCCGCATCGGCACGGGCGGTGGGTACTGAAATACGATGCGGTCGCTCAAGTCACGCACCCCCGCAGAACGAACCCGAACACGGTGCAGACCGTCAGCAGAACGAGCGAGCCGATCAGTGTCACCGCCTCGTATAGGTGGCGGTAGGGTTCGCCAAGTGGGCTCGGGCGCGTGCCGACGCCGCCGTGCTGCATCACCGATTGTGAATGGTATCACTACCGGTCAGAGAGACAAACGCCAGCCTGGCGGCAACTCGCGCGGCCGGGTGGCCACTACCGCGCCTTCCGGCGACCGACGAACCCATGACCGACCGCACCCTGACGAAAACGGCGATCGTCGAGGAGGTAGCCAACGCCGCCGGCCTCACGAAGAAGCACGCCGAGCTCATCGTCGTCACCGTGTTCGGCAGCATCGCGAAGACATTGCGCCAGGGGGAGAAAGTCGAACTTCGCGGCTTCGGTAGTTTCCGCCTCCGGCGCCGCGACCCGCGAAGGGCACGCAACCCCAGGACCGGCGGCCGGGTGGACGTGACGTCGAAGCGCGTCGCCTACTTCAAGCCCGGCAAGGAGCTGAAGGAGTTGATCAACGAGGAGCCGGCGCAGCCGGTCCGGCCGACGTTGTCCGAGGAAGGCCGGCGTTGAACAAACTCCGATCCAACCCAGTCCCGTAGGTGCGCTGTCACCGGCTCGCACGCCCGCCACCGTCAACTGTCTCCCGAAGAATCGCTGTATGCTGTCGCATCATTCGCCACTGCCACGAGCGATTTGCGAAGAGGATCAACGATGAAGGACGTTATAGCACTACTGAATACAAAACGCGCTGAGTTGCTGGACGGTATCGCTCGAATCGACGCTGCGATTGCCGCGCTTGGCGAGCCGGGCGGGTCGTCGACAAAGGCTGCGAAAGGCACCCGGAGGCGGCGCAAGAGGTCCGAGGAGGAGAGGCAAGCTACGTCGGAACGGATGAAGAAGTATTGGGCCGAGCGCCGGAAGCAAACGACGGCCGCCGCGAGCGGGAACGCTGGGGCTGACGTCGAATAGCCGCTCGCGCAGATAGCCGGCGCGAGCGGCGTGTCAAGACCACTGGCGCGCCTCCTACGCTACGCTCCGGCCCTTGCAGGGTGACACGCCGCTCGCGCCGGCTCCAGGCTGGCTATGCCCGTCCGTATCCGTCCGGCCATCGAGCACGTCGGCCGGCGGCGTGCCTGCGGGTCGCACCGGAGCAGGGTGCGGCAGCACCCGCTCGGGGAGCAGCCGGGCCGGGGCCGTCCCGTCCCGCGCGAGGTCGTCGAGGCGACGCTGGCGCCCGATCAGCCATGCGACGACCGGCGGACCCTGCACCGACGTGCCCTCCGCGTCGGCATCGCTGAGCCGCACCACGCCGGCCGGCAGGGCGAGCGCGTCCGCCGCGCGGTCGTACGGCTCGGCCGCCTTCAGCAGGGCAGCAGGTCGCTGCGGCTGCGGCCCCCGGAGACGAAGGCGGACACGTCCTTGGCGCCGTCGGGGAGGGCGGCGATCCTCCGGCCTCGTCGGCATCGGGAACGATGACCACGCGCCGCACGCCGGACGCCTTCAGCTGCCCGGTGTGCTATGGAAGGCTCGACGTGGCCCGCTCGTGCCATGTGTCATGTCATGCGTCGTACAGGACGTGTTCCAGCATCCGCATCGAACCCGAACTCCGCTTGACAACCGCCTCGCGCGACCCCGCCATCACCGACCACGAGCCCGAACGTCGCCGCGTGCAACACGCCGTCGTCCGCGTGCTGCGAGAAGCGCTCGGTGACCCCCACGGCCGACGCGAGATACGCGCCCAATGGCCGGCCACCACGTCGGAAGACCCCGGAAATCGAGATACGTCGTACGTCGGACCCGTCATCACCGGTAACGTGCCAGTCCAAGTTGTTGCCCAACAGGCGTTTAGCCCGAAACACGAAGTCCCTGGTGGCCGGCCACCAAACCGGTTGAAGTACCCTGAGCGACCCCGTTCCGGGCCGTAAGACTCCCTGCCCCCACAAGAGCGGGGGCAGGGAGTCTCACTCCCGGTCGAACCGGGGTCGCTCAGGGGTCATTTTTCCCTGCGGGAAGGCTCGGCGAGCACGGGCTCGAGGCCCGCCCCGACACCGAGTCCCGTGGCGCCGTGGTTGCCCGCGCCATGGTCGATGTGGGTGGGCGGCGCCGACAGGCCTTTGTGGAACGAGTATCCGAACGCAGGCCGTCGCAGGCCTTCGTGGAACGAGGTCCGAACACGGGTCGCCGCTTCGACGACAACGACAACATGCCGGCGAGCGAGCACGGTCCCGCCGTCGCCGGGTGCGACCACGACGGCGCCGCGGTCGGCAAGGTCCGGCTGGTGTCGCGGGACGAGATCGACCTGGCCGGGCGGGTGTGGACCGTGCCACGACCCGCCGGGGGGCGCACTCCCGACCTCCGGAGATCCGGCCCGTTGGGGTGCACAGTGGGGGGGCTGGCGGGCTGGTACCATCGATCCATCATGTGACCCTGACCCTTGCCCCTCGCCCCCGGTCACCCTCCCGGCCGCCTTCGCCCAGGTGGCCGGCTAGGGAAAAATCGCGCGCTATGCAGAGCTCCGCATAGCGCGCGTTGGACGAAACCGCTCCGCGGTAGACGGCGGATCGCCCCACCGCCATTGACGCGTCCCGCCAGATCGTCAGACCACCGCAACCGCTCGTGAGCCTCGCCTACGCTGCCCGGCGAGCGCCTGGAATCCCCCAGGCCCTTCGCCGAGGAGCGTCTGATGACATCCCTCCGTCAACGCATGCTCGAAGACATGCAGGTGCGGCGGCTATCGCCGTTCACCCAACGCACATACGTCGAGACCGTCGCGCGGTTCGCCCGCTACTTCGACCGGTCCCCGGATCGGCTCGGTCCCGAGCAGATCCGCGCCTATCAGGTCTACCTGGCCACCGAACGCCGCCTGGCAACGGGCTCGCTGCTCGTCGCCGTGGCGGCACTCCGCTTCCTCTATCGGGTCACGCTTCAGAAGCGGTGGTCCTTCGACGACCTGATCCCCGCGCCGAAGAAGCCGCAGTCGCTGCCGGTCGTGCTCAGCCCGCAGGAAGTGGTCCGGTTTCTCGACGCGGTGAAGACCGCGAAGCATCGCGCCATCCTGACCACCTGCTACGCCGCCGGCCTGCGCATCTCCGAGGCCATCGGCCTCACCGTGTCCGCCATCGACAGCGAACGGATGGTGCTGCGCATCGCGAAGGGCAAGGGACAGAAGGACCGCTACGTGATGCTCTCGCCGAAGCTGCTCGCGGTTCTGCGCGCCTGGTGGAAAGTCCAACGGCCCCGGCACTGGCTCTTTCCCGGCGAGCGCCCCGAGGCGCCGATCACGCGCAGCGCGGTCCAGCTTGCCTGCCGCATCGCCGCCCGGCGCGCGCGCCTCGCCAAGGCCGTTACGCCACATTCGCTTCGGAACGCTTCGACATAGGAGCCTCTTGCGAAAAGCGTGTTCGGCCGAGTTTTTGCTTGAGGCGGCGGGGCGAGCGAGGGTCAGCGGACGGGACGCAGCGTTCGCAGGATGGCAGTGACCGCCACCGTCGCCGGGGAGCCGGAGACGCGGGGGTTCATGGAGCCTGCCTGCCTGTGATGAGGGCAAGCACACGCGAAGAGATGCGGCGCATTTCCTTCACGAGCCGTTCCAGTTCACGGTTGTTCTCGATCCACTCCCGGTAGAGGCCGAGTTCGTCTTCGGTGAGCTTCAAGCCGACGGTTTTTCCGCGGGCCTTCCGCGTCCAGTAGTGGTAGGGGCCGTGGCGGGCGTCCGGGTCGTGATGGCAGCGGCAGGTGGGCGACCCACAGGCTATCCGGCGGGTCTGGACGCTGCCCTGGCCGATGAACCCGACCGCTTGTAGTTTCGCCTTGAGCCCGTCGTATTGTTCCTCGTACCGACGCATCGCGTCGTCGTGGGCCATCGATTGGCTTGTTGACATCCTCTTTGCGCGTAAATGTACAGTAGGTAGCAGGAGGGGTCAAGAAATGCATCGCCTGCGCGTCGCCTTCGCCCCCTACTGGCAGTCGATCCAGCATGCCCTGTTTCCCCAGTTGGAGCGCGTGTTGGGTCCGCTGACCGAGAAACAACAGCAGTTGGTGCAGACGCTGGAGGTCATCCGTATCGAGCAGATGATCCCCCGGCGCTTCCCAGTACCGGGGCGTCCGCCCAAGGACCGTGCGGCGATGGCGCGGGCCTTCGTGGCCAAGGCGACCTACGACATGCCGACCACGCGCGTGCTGCTGGACCGCTTGGACACCGACGTGGCGCTGCGGCGCATCTGCGGCTGGGAGCGCAGCAGTGAGGTGCCGAGCGAGTCGGTCTTCTCGCGCGCCTTCGCCGAGTTCTCGGACATGCGGTTGCCCCAGCGCGTGCACGAAGCGCTGATCGGGAACACCCACCGCGACCGGCTGGTGGGCCACCTCTCCCGCGACTCGACGGCCATCGAAGCCCGCGAGAAGCCGGCCGCCAAGGAGAAGGCACCGCCGCCGCCCAAGCGCAAACGGGGACGGCCGAAGAAGGGTGAGGAACGGCCGAAAGTCCGCAAGCGTCTCAACCGGCAGGCGGCCATGACCCTGCCAGAGATGCTCGACGACCTGCCGACCGACTGTGACGTGGGCATGAAGAAGGACAGCAAGGGCTACAAGTCCACCTGGGTCGGCTACAAGCTGCACCTCGACGTGGCCGACGGCCAGATTCCGATCAGTTGCCTGCTGACGTCCGCCTCGCTGCACGACAGCCAGGCCGCCATTCCGCTGGCGACCTTGTCGGCCGAGCGGACGACCAATCTGTATGACCTGATGGACGCCGCCTACGACGCGGAACCGATCCGGCAGCATAGCCGCTCACTCGGCCACGTCCCGTTGATCGACACCAACCCCCGTCGCGACAAGGCACGGGCCGAGGAACTGCGAACCGAAGCCCGGCGCCTGCAGCATATCGGCTTTCAGCTTCCCGAGCAGGTTCGCTACAACGAGCGTACGGCAGGTGAGCGCGTCAATGGTCGACTCAAGGACGAGTTCGGCGGTCGCCATGTCCGGGTCCGTGGTGCCTCGAAAGTGATGTGTCACTGCATGTTCGGCGTGCTCGCACTCACCGCCGACCAGCTCGTACGTCTGGTGACATAACCAGCGCACCGCCGGCAACGCCCCTCGGCGCCCGATGGGCGTCAGTCACCCACCGGTGTCCCAACGGTCGGTCGCCAACACGTCGAAACAGCCCTACTTCCTTCTCTTGGCGTGCCGCCGGTCCTCCAGAGCCGGCAGCCAGTCGGCGATCCAGGGCGAATGGGTGTCACCAGGAGAATTGAGGACTGCGCCAAGCCGCAAGCCCCAGGAGTTTCGCAAGCGGCTCATAGTGCTACACCTTCTCGAGAACCCCGGTTTCCAAGGGGATTTCTGCTTGGTTGGGATCTTTCCGGCGCAGTTGGCGGCCACTGTGGACAGCTTCGATTTCCGCTCGCACGGCGGGCAAGTCGAGATCCTGGCGGTTGATGATCCACGGCGTGGAGGCGACGACCTGCGTCGCGGGCAATGTCTGCTGCCGGATCAGGCGCTTGACGACGGTGTGGCTGACACCCAGCCGCGCGGTCGCCTGCTCGATGGTGAGCCAGGTGTCGTCGTGGCGATGGTTGGGGAGATGGTAATAGTGCCGAGTGGTCTGCACGCTGTGCACGCGCCACGTCTGGCCAGCTCCGGTTCGGTACCCGAGTCGGTTCAAGGTGGCGGCGATCGCGGCGTCACGGCATACCTTGGACAACTCTCGAATTAGATCGATTGCGGTCCGATCCGTTCTCACGCGTCGGTGACCAGTCCGGTTGCACGGCACGCGCAACTGCGTATGCACGCCGCCCTGCCAGTGCAGATGGAGGACGTGTTCGCGGTGGGCCTCATCGGTATCGATGACGATCTCGTGAAGCACCGTGCGCAGGATCCGCTTCTTCAGGTCGGGCGAGGCGTGAGGATGATGCCACAGCGCCGGGAGGTCGTTACCGAGCTGAAGCACGCGCTGCCGTTGCTCGGAGGTCAAGACCGTCTGCGTGTCGGCGAGCGCGGCGAGGTCCGCTTCGAGCTGGCCGACGCGGACGAGCGCATCGTTCCACCGGACTTCGAGCTCGCCGGCGACCAGGCGGTTGTCCGGGTCGACAGTGTGGTACTGGCGCTCGGCACGCTGCGCCTGATAGCGCGCTTTCTCCAGGGCCAGCTCCAGGGCCCGGCGTTGCTCGGTGTGCGTATGGGCCAGCTGGTCGACCGCGGCCAGCGAGGCCTCGATGCCCACCGGCTGGATCGCCTCGATCACCTGGTCCGTCACGGCCTCTTCGACGGTCACGCCTCCGAGTGAGAGACAGGTCGTCCGACCCTGTCCGGTGCGACTCCCTGCACAGGCATAGCGCGGCACCCGGCCGCCCCGGCCGCTGTAGGCCACGAACAACTTGCGCCCGCATCTTCCACAGCGCAACAGGCCGGCCAGCAGCGCGGGGCCTCGTTTGGCGGCCCCCGGCGTGGTGCCTCCCCGTCTGGCCACGTTCGCTTCCAGGATACGTTGATTCGCGAGATACTCGTCCCACGAAATGTACCCCGCATGGTTGTCGCGGATCAGGACGGTCCACTCCTCCGGAGGTTTCCGCCGACGGGTCGAGGCCGTCCTGGCACGCTGGTCCTCGACCACGGTCTTGGCGGCCGTCCTGCCATACGCCAGCGCACCCGCGTAGATCGGATTCTTGACGATCTGATAGAGGCGGTTTCCGGTCGGCAGCTGCCAGATGATGTCGCTGCTGCCTGTGCCCGGCAGGACGGTCGGCAGCGGGATGTGCTGCTCGTGATACCACAACGTCGTCTGCCGGGCGGAGCCGAACTCCCGGAACTTGCGGAACACACTCGCGATGGCCTCCTGCACCTGGCGGTCGGCAATCTTCTCGACCAGGTCCTCCTCGGTCCGCACGAAGCCTACCGGGAGCTCCCACAACGCATGACCGCGCTGGATCTTCTGCTCGAAGGCTTCGCGCGCCCGTTGTCTGAGGAGGCCGAGCTCGAATTCTGCCATGTTGCCTTTCAAACCCAAGAGCAGCCTGTCGTTCAGCCCGCGCGGGTCGTAGACCCCATCGCCGTCGAGGATCAGCGTGTCCGTCAGTGCGCACAAGTCGATCAGGTGATACCAGTCGCGGTTGTTCCGCGCGAGCCGCGACGCCTCCAGGGCGAACACCGCACCCGCCCGGCCTTGACACACCGCCGTCAACAGGTGTCCGAACCCGGACCGCGCCTGCTTCCCGCTGCCGCTCTTGCCCTGGTCCTCGTCGATGACCACGGTTTCGGCGAACCCCAGCGCTCGGGAGCGGTCGGCGAGCGCGTATTGGCGCTGCCGGCTCTCATGGTGATGGCGGACCTGATGGCCACTGGATTGTCGGACGTAGACGTAGGCGGTGCGGCGGAGATGGTCCGGACGAATCTTCTCAGTCATCCAACCTCCTTCGTGGTCGTCGCCGCCGCTGCTGCTGCTGCCTCCTCGCGACCGACCTCCACGAGTAGCCGCGTCAACAGGGCCTGACACTCAGCCATGGCGGTCCTCGGCAGATGCGGTCCCTCTCGAGTGAATGTCAACGGTGGCTGGCGCGCCGGCAGGAGCGGTTGGTCCGCGTGCTGCGTCATCAGGTCCTCCTTCGAGGCCCACGATATGCGGACGCTCCGACGAGGACGATGGAGTGAAGAGGCGAACCAGGGCGCTCAGCTCGACCAGTGCCCCAATCGCGATGATGGGCGTGCCCTCCTCACGCATGCAACGGCACCGAAGCGGATCGAGCATCCACTTCGGCACGGCGATCTGCGCGCCGTCTGGTAGCTCGACGATGACGGACGGGTCTCCTCGCTGATGGAGAGCGCGAACGACCCGCACGTCCTGACCGAAGAGCGGGTGGTAGCGGTAGTGAACCTGACTCAGCTGCGAGTGATGAGCAGTGTGTTGACACCTTGCGCCATGCTTTCGCGGTTCACCTGCTCGAGGCCGGCACCGACCTGCGCACCATTCAGCTCCTGCTCGGGCATCGGAGTCTGCAGACCACCGCGCGCTACCTGCGGGTCGCGACCACCAAGGTCTGCTCGACCGCCAGTCCGCTCGACCTGCTCCCGCGGCCCGCCGCCGAACGCACCCAGCCCGTCGACTGAGCGACGGCCGTGCCGCGCGCCGCGCTCTCGGTGGCGGAAGTGTTCCGCCGCTACGGCGATACGTTCCGGGCCGAGGTCGGGGCTGCTCTGTCGACCGCGCAGCGCCGTGTGATGACGGCCATCGAGCAGTGCCGCACCGCCGCGCTCGGCGGCCACGTCGAGCAGTGTGACCACTGCGGCCACCGGCGCGTCTGGTACAACTCGTGCCGCAACCGCCACTGTCCGACCTGCCAGTCGCTGGCGCGCGCCGAGTGGCTCGAACGGCGCCGCGCGGACCTGCTGCCCACGGAGTACTTCCACGTCGTCTTCACCGTGCCCCCGGCCGTCGCCGAGATCGCCGCCCAGAACAAGGCCGTCGTCTACGGCCTGCTCTTCCGAACCGTCGCCGAGACGCTGCGTACGATAGCCGCCGACCCGCGCCACCTCGGCGCCGAGATCGGCTTCTTCGCCGTGCTGCACACCTGGGGCCAGACGCTCGTCCATCATCCGCACCTGCATTGCGTCATCCCGGGTGGGGGGCTCGCCAACGACGGCAGCAGCTGGGTCGCCTGCCGCCCCGGATTCTTCCTGCCGGTCCGGGTCCTCTCACGCTACTTCCGCCGGGTCCTGCTCGCGGCGCTGGAAGACGCCTTCGAGTCCGGGCAGCTCCGCTTCGCCGGCCGGCTGCAGCCCCTCGCCGATTCCCGGCGCTTCGCCGAGCACCTGCGCCCAGCCCGCCAGACCGAATGGGTCGTCTACGCCAAGCGGCCATTCGCCGGTCCCGAACAGGTCCTCGACTACCTCGGCCGCTACACCCACCGGATCGCCATCAGCAACCAGCGCCTGCGCAGTCTCGACGACGGCGCCGTGCGCTTCCGCTACACCGACTACCGCAGCAATGGCGCCTCCCGCCGCAAGACCATGACGCTCGCGGCGGCCGAGTTCATCCGCCGCATGCTGCTGCACGTGCTCCCGCCCGGCTTTCACCGCATCCGCCACTACGGTTTCCTCGCCAATCGCGCTCGACAGCGGAAGCTGGCCGAGTGCCGGCGCGCGCTCTGCACGCCGCCACCACCCGCGCCACAGCAGGACGCCCCGGTCACTGACTATCGGGATCGCTATGAGGCGCTGACCGGCCGCTCGTTGCGCCAGTGTCCCCGCTGCCACGCAGGCAACATGCAACCGACCGACCAGCCCGCCGGCGCCTGGGCGTATCCAGCCATTGTGGATTCGTCGTGACTCGCGCCTCGACGTCCGCCAGGTGCGCCTCCGCTGCTCCCGGACTCGCCGGGGCGGTCGACCTGTGTCTGCGATCCTCGCGGCGGGCTGCACGACCACCTTCGCGGCCATCGCCGCTGGCCGCCGGCGGTCGCCAACCTGCCCGCACCGCCCAGGCAGATCCCCGCCAGTGCCGTCTGCTCACAATGCAACGCCCATAGAAGTCCAACGGCGGGGCGGCGGTTTCGTCCAATCCATCTTTCGGTCACCGGCGCGGTGAACGCACTGCCACCGTCCGCCGGTCACCGCCGCGCCGCCAACCGAAAGATGCTCTGCACTATGCGGAATACTGGACTATGCGGAGTCGATTGAGGGTTTTGCTCCCAAGTACCTGTCAGAACGAGGGTTACGTGAGCTGACCGGTTCGGGATACTCCGCATAGTTTGGGATGCTCTGTCCGGCCTGACTGGCCGGAAAGGAGCATTCCATGACCGTTCACGGCTCGTGGACCGTCGACCGCCTCGTCGACGCGTACACGCACCACCAACGACGTACGCGCGGCTTGCGCCCTGGCACGTTGCGCAACTACGCCTTGTTCGCCCGGAAGCTCGTCCGGGCCGCTCTTGGCACGGACCCGATCGACCCCAGCCGCCTGACGCCGGCCGCCGTGGTGGCGTTCATCACGTCGTTGAGTCACCGGCGCCGCCCCACGTCGATGAGGGACGCGCGGTCAGCGTTGCGGTCGTTCTTCCGGTTCCTGCGCGGCTCGGCCCGGGGCCGGCCTGACGGTCCCCGGCAGCCGATGCCCGCGCCGCGTCCGGCCGTCAATCGCCCCCTCACCCGCTGCGGTGGGGCGTATCGGCGAGGCGGGCGAGAAACTCGGCCACCGTCCCACACTCGATGATCCACTCGCCGACCTGCGCCAGACGGACCGGGTCGGTCACGTCGGCCAGCGCGACGGCAAGCTGCTCCCCGGCAGCCGCCTCGAACTCGCGCGCCGCTTGGCGACACAGCAGTGCCCGTTCCTCGGCGCGGCCCTGCTCGATCCCGCGCTCGACCCACTGCTCGGTCCACTGCTGCGGGTTCTCCGCCAGCATCGTGCGCACCTCCTCCAGCCTCCGTAGCGACGCCGAGGCATTTTCCCGTAGCGGCCTCTGACTGCGGCGGGGCGTGTCGGCGAGGCGGGCGAACAGCTCGACCGCCGTCCCGCACTCGATGATCCACTCGCCGACCTGCGCCAGACGGACCGGATCGGTCACGTCGGCCAGCGCGCCGGCGAGCTGCTCTCCGGCAGCCGCCTCGAACTTGCGCGCCGCTTGGCGACACAGCAGTGCCCGTTCCTCGGCGCGGCCTTTCTCGATCCCCTGCTCGACCCACGGCTCGGTCCATTCCCGCACGGTTTCCGCCAGCATCGTGCGCACCTCCTCCAGCCTCCGCAACGACGCCGAGTCATTTCCTCGTAGCGGCCGCGGCAGCAGTACCTGCGCGGCCCAAGCGGTGAACGCGATCCGTCAACTCCTCGTCGTCCTGCGCCCGCAAACAGACCGATCAACGTGTCCAGCAGCGCCGGCAGCCGCGACCGGTCCCGGTTCGATCTCCGGCGATCGGCCGACCCCCGCTAGCACCGCAAAGACACTGGCGGTGACACTTCGCGTTCGCCAGCTTGCTGATCACGTCTTCGCGCGCTCAGCCTGACCGCGCAGGTACGCGACATCCTCAGCAACGCGCCTCAAGGTTGCGTCCATTGAATCGTGATCTCTGCTCAACTTCTCAACGTCACCGCGCATCTGACGGACGGTCAGCGTCATCCAGACGACGACTCCGACCAGGATGGCCGGCAGCATCGCGCCGTCTTGAGTCAATCCGATCAGCCGCAGAACCTCTGTCATGGATTCTCCTTCTCGGCCCAAGCGCTGAACGCGTCCGTCAACTTCTCGTCGTCCCGCAACCGCAACAGTCCGATCACGTGTCCAGCAGCGCCGGACCGCCCGCCGCGATCAGCTCGGACATCGTCCGCCGGCGCCGTCCACGGCGACCGGCTGTTGTAGATCACCACCGGCAGCACCGGCGGCAGCGCACCGCGCTCGCGCAGCACGCCCTCGGCCACCAGCTTCTGATACAGCAACCCGGGCTTGGCGAACGGCGGCCGTGATGGCATCTGCCTGCGCCGGCGTCAACTCGGCATCGGTCAAGCTGCGGGCGACGGCGTGCGTATCGAACATGACTGGCTCCAGGCGGCACCCACGCGGTTGGTTTGGAGCCCTCTCGGGCGGCTACTCGGCAGGCGGGGCAGCCGGGATGATGGCGCGTTCCAACGTAGCGAGGCGCTGGTCTACCTTGGCGAAGGCGATTTCGACGGCACGCAGCCGAGCGTCGAACCCGTCCATACGGGCATTCACTTCGGTGCGGAAGTCCCGAAGGTCAGCGCCTAGATCGTTGATCCGAGTGTTCACGTCGGCGCGCAAGTCGCCCACCCGGGCGTTCACGTTTCCGTTGACCATAGTGACGATGGCGATCACAGTGGCAAGGGCGATGCCGATGATGGTGAGGCGGTCGATCGTGCTCATCAACAGCAGCGTAGCACGCCGGGCCGCTTTCGCGTAATGGTCCTCGACGCGGCGCGGACGCTTCGGCGGCGGTCCCTTGGTGTTCCCCGACCGGCGCGGCGGGTCGCTGGTGTGTCAACCGGCTGCGCGGGCGCGACGCCGCGCTGGTTTCGAGCCACCGCCGATGCGGCCCGGACGACGGGCCGCTCGCCGGCGGAGCATGAGCGCCGGGCGATTCCCGGCGTCCGGGAGCGCACGGTCGCCCGCGGCCGTCAAACCACTTCGCGGTTCCTTCGCTCCGCTTCGGCCCTCGCGGGTGCGCGGCCGACCGTGCGGGATCGCTGTTCCCGGCCAGCAGGCTGGCTCGCTCTTCCCACACGAACAAGCTGCGCCGCTTGTCGCGGAGAACCGGTGCAGCAAACTCGAGAGAACCGAGCGCAGAACGAAGAGACTCAGAAAACACTTGCATTCACGGAGGCGTCCACACACGAGCGTTCACGTTCACCGGAATCTGCGTTCACGTTCACCGGAATTGGTGTTCACATTCACCGAAATAGCCAGTCGTCACGCAACCGGAATGCGCGGCGACCGGCGAGACGCCCGTTCGTGGGGACAAAACGTGCGCTAGAGATGATGAGGTCGTCACATTCAGCGTCTGGAACGCCCCAGCCATCCCCACGGGTGGCCTGCCTTGCCGGCGCCGTCGACCAACCGTCCATCCACGCCTACCTGGGCCAGGGAGCGTGGTATGGACACGCTCTGCTCCTCCCTGGGGCTCAGCGCCGCAGCCGCCTGAGTCGCCGTCAGTCAGCCGCTCTGCACGGCTACGATGGGCCACAGGTCGCCTCCACAGCACGCCGCCGTAACGCGCACAAAATCGGTGGTTCGCCCGGATAAGGTGGCTAGCGGCGGCAGGCCGTGAGCAAGCCCACGACGGTACGACGCGATGCCCTCCCTCTCTCTCAAGCCGCGATCCGCCACTACCGGCCTCGTACGACGGTCCCGCGCGCTCTCCCGCAACACTGCGACTACACCGTAGACGGCCCGTCGCATGGCCCTTGTCCACCCGGGGGCCGACATAAGCGATAATGTGATCACATGTGCACCTGTAGGAAGGCTCGCCGCCGGCGTCCGCCTGCTGGGTCGTGCCCTGCAGGCGCGCTTCCGGATTGGAATAGACACTGACCCGCTGCTCCTGCCTCCGGCGTCCGGCCGCCTCCGCGTTCACGCTGTCCATGCTGCTGTCGCTGATCCCGACCCCCCTGGTCCACGCCCAGGAGGACGACCAAGCCCCGATCTTCTCCTGGGAGGGAACCCTGGAGGTGTCGACGACGACCCTGGAGATCCCGGAGGGAGGATCCGCCAGCTACAACCTGCGGCTCACGCAGCAGGCGGCCAGCTCGAAGCCGTGCGGGGGATACCCAGTCTGCGGATGGTGGGTGTTTCTGCGCGTCGATGACACGGACGACACGGACGACACGGTCTCCTGGACACCCTCCGTCGGATGGGAGTACAAGCCCCAGGACGGAACGCGTTGGCGCGGAGTCAGCATCCAGGCTGCCGAGGACGAGGACACGGACGATGAGGTCATCATCTTCCGACATGAGGTCTGGGACGAGAACAGTAAGTGTCCGGACCATTTGCACCCCGACAACCTGCCCGTCGTGAGGGTGAGGATCATCGACAACGACCGCCCGGGGAGACAGCCCAGACTGTCAATCGCGGACACCTCGGTCGTGGAGGGTGATACGGCGCAGTTCAGCATGAGCCTGACGTCGGAGAGCACCCAGCCGGTGGAGGTGAGCTGGGCGACGGCGGACGGGACGGCGAAGGAGGGCACGGACTACGAAGCGAGGACGGGAACGGTAACGTTCCAAGCAAGGGAAACGGTACAGACGATCTCGGTGCCGACCGTGCAAGACGAGTTCCACGAGCCGGCGGAACGCTTCCGGGTGACTCTGAGCAGTCCGTCGGGGGCCACGCTGGCCGACGCCACCGGCGAAGCGACGATCTCGGACGACGACGTGCCGGAGCTGTCCATCGGCGACGCGTCCCCGGTGACGGAGGGGGGCACGGCCCGGTTCGAGGTGACGTTGACGCCGGCCCACAGCAGCCAGACGGTGACGGTGGAGTACGCGACGCAAGGCGGCACGGCGACGGAGGGAACGGACTACACGGCCCGATCGGGGACGCTGACCTTCAACTCCGGAGACAGAACGGAAACGATCTCGGTGCCGACCACTGACGACACCGTGCAGGGGGAGGCGGACGAGCGCTTCACGGTGATCCTGAGCAGTCCGGTGGGAGCCGCGATCAACGACAACACCGGTGAGGGGACCATCACCGACAACGACGGCGGCCCCACCATACCGGAGCTGTCCATCGGCGACACGTCGGTCGACGAGGGCGGCACGGCCCAGTTCGAGGTGCGGTTGACGCCGTCCAGCGAGCAGACGGTGACGGTGAGCTACAGGACGGTGGACGGGACGGCGGCGTCGCCCGCGGACTACATGGCGCAGTCGGGGATGCTGACCTTCATGGCCGGCGACATAACGATGACGATCTCGGTGTTGACCGAGGACGACACCGAGCAGGAATCGAACGAGCGCTTCACCGTGGTTCTGAGCGGTGCGTCGGGAGCCACGCTCAACGATGACACCGGCGAGGGAACGATCGTCGACAACGGCGGCAACGGCGGCAACGGCGGTGGTAGCGACGAGGAGGAGGACGGCGACGAGGACGACGGCGACGAGGACGATGGCGACGAGGACGACGGCGACGAGGACGACGGCGACGAGGACGACGGCGACGAGGACGACGGCGACGAGGACGACGGCGACGAGGACGACGGCGACGAGGACGACGGCGACGAGGACGACGGCGACGAGGACGACGGCGACGAGGACGACGGCGACGAGGACGACGGCGACGAGGACGATGGCGACGAGGACGATGGCGACGAGGACGATGGCGACGAGGACGATGGCGACGAGGACGATGGCGACGAGGACGATGGCGACGAGGACGATGGCGACGAGGACGATGGTGGTGGCGGTGACGACCGGGGCCCGCTCCCGACCCTGTCCATCGAGGACACGGCGGTCGATGAAGGAGACCAGGCTGCGTTCGTGGTGAGCTTGAGCGAGATTGGGGACGAACCGGTGACAGTCACCTACGCGACGGTTGACCGCACAGCGGTGGCGGGCTCGGACTACACGGCCACCTCGGGAACGCTGCGCTTTGAAGCCGGTGAGACGAAGCAGACGATCCTCGTCCCGACCATCGATGACGCCACCTCGGAAGAGACCGAAACGTTCACGGTGGAGCTGAGCGCACCGTCGGGCGCGACCATCGCGGACGGGACCGGCGTGGGCACGATCACCGACGACGACGAGGCGCCGGAGCTGTCGATCGACGACGCGGCGGCGGTGAGCGAGGGCGAGGCGGCGGAGTTCACCGTGCGGCTAAGCGCGCCGAGCGGCGTTGCTGTGGAGGTGTCGTACGCAACGGTGGACGGCACGGCCACAGCCGGCTCGGACTACACGGCTGCCTCCGGGATGCTGCGGCTCGAGCCGGGGCAGACGGCGCAGACGATCGCAGCGGCGACGCTCGACGACGGGACGTCGGAGTCCGAGGAGACGTTCACGGTGGAGCTGAGCGCGCCGTCGGGCGCGACCATCGCGGACGGGACCGGCGTGGGCACGATCACCGACGACGACGAGGCGCCGGAGCTGTCGATCGACGACGCGGCGGCGGTGAGCGAGGGCGAGGCGGCGGAGTTCACCGTGCGGCTGAGCGTACCGAGCGGCGCGGAGGTAGCGGTTTCGTACCGCACGGTGGACGGCACGGCGCTGGCGGGGCTCGACTACGTGGCGGCGGAAGGCACGCTGCGCTTTGAGCCGGGGGAGACGACCCGCAGGGTTGCCATGACGACGCTGGCCGACGATCTGCTGGAGGGCCCCGAGGAGTTCACGGTGGATCTCAGTGCGCCGTCGGGCGCGACCATCGCGGACGGTTCGGGTTCGGCCACCATCACCGACGACGCCGAGCGGCGCGTCGAGCTGGTCAACCAGGTCGTCCTGCCGGAGGTGGGACGGGCGCTGGCCTTCAGCGCCGTCAAGTGCCGCATCGACCAGGTGCTCGCGGGCACCGCGCCCACGAGCGGGTCGGTGGTGCCGACGCCCCGCCTGTCGCTCTCCGCCGAGCAGCGCCCGGGCCGCTGGGACGCGGCGGGCGTGCGCCAGCCGACGCTCGAGCAGGCGTTCGACGACTCGCTGTTCCTGATGCAGTCACAGGAGCAGGAGGAAGAGGACGGCGGCGGGCGTTTCGCGGCGTGGTGGTGCGCCGACTACCAGAACCTGGGCGGTGGCGGCCGGGCCGGGAGCGTCAACTGGGACGGTGACGTGTTCAGCTGGCACGGCGGCGCCGACGCGCGGGTGGCCCGCAACCTCCTGGCCGGCGTGTCCGTGTCCCGGTCGCGGGGCTCGTTCGACTACCGGGGCGCCGGGGCGAGCCCGGACGCCGCCGCTGGCGCCTATGAGCTGGGGCTGGCCAGCATCCATCCCTACCTCGCCTGGTCGGTGTTGCCAGACCTGGACGTGTGGGGCACGGCCGGCCACGCCTGGGGGCGGCTGCAGATCGTGGACGAGCAGGCGGGAGCGTTCCTCACGAGCCCGGCCACGCTGGACTCGGGCATGGTGGGCGTGAGCGGCCGGCTGCTGACACGCGGCGCCACGACGTTGAGGTTGAAGGGCGAGTGGGCGCTGGCACAGATGGATGTCGCCCGCGCCGGCACGGCGTTCGAGGCGGCGACGATGAACATGCGGCGGCTGCGGCTGGGCACCGAGGTCAGTCGCGAGCAGGTGTACGCCTCCGGCGTCTCGCTGACCCCGTGGGGGGAGCTGGGCCTGCGCCACGACGGCGGTGACGGGGAGACCGGTGCCGGACTGGAGCTGGGCGGCGGCCTGCGCTACCTGGATCGCGAGGCGGGCCTGACCGTGGAGGGCCACGGCCGCTGGCTGACCGTGCACGGGGGCACGCTGCGCGAATGGGGCTTCGGCGCGCTGGTCCGCTTCGCGCCCGGGACCGGCGGCCGCGGCCCGTCGGTGAGCCTGATGCCGTCCTGGGGCGAGAGCGCCAGCGGCGTGCAGCGCCTGTGGGACAGCGGCGCCGCCGACCCGCTCCTCTACGACGCCCCGGGGGCGCGCCTGGAGGCGCAGTTCGGCTACGGCTTCACGCCGTTCAAGGGCGCTGGGGTGCTCACGCCCTACGGCGGCGTGAGGCTGGCCCGCGAGGTGGCGCGGGGCTATCGGCTGGGCGGCCGCCTCGCGGTGGGCCGGGCGGCGAGCGTGAGCCTGGAGGCGGAACGCCGGGAGCGCCTCGCCGCCGCGAAGGTCCACGCGCTGATGCTGCTCGGCACGGTGCAGTTCTAGATCTGGCAGCCCGCCGCGCCCGGCGGTTACCATTCCACGACGATGCCCGCGACGTTCTCGACATTCGCCTCGACCGTGCAGGGAGAGACCGCGTTTACCGTGCTCGCCGTGGCCAGGCGCCTGCTCTCCGCCGGCAAGGACGTCATCGAGCTGGAGATTGGCGACAGCCCGTTTCCGACTTCCCCTGCCGCCCTCCTCGCGGGGATCCAGGCGATAGACGCGGGCCATACGCACTACGGGCCGTCGCTCGGGCTGCCCGACTTCCGCGCGGCCGCAGCGCAGTACGTCAGGCGGCGGTACGGCCTGCCGGTGACCGCCGACCACGTCGTCGTCGGGCCGGGGGCCAAGATCTTCGAGCAGCTCTTCTGCGAGGCGTTCGTCAATCCCGGCGACGGGGTGCTCGTCTTCAGCCCGCACTTCCCCACGTATCCGGCGAACATCCAGCGGCGCGGCGCGCGCATGGTGGTGTCGCGGCTGCGCGCGGCGCACGACTTCCGACCGAACCTCGCGGACGTCGAGCGCTTCCTGGCCGCGGACCCGAGCCCGAAGGCGATCTTTCTGAACAGTCCCCACAATCCGACCGGCGGCGTCGCGACCCCCGACGACCTTGCGGGGCTCGCCGCGTTGATCCGCGGGCTGGACGTGGCTGTCTTCAGCGACGAGCCGTACGACGCCATGGTGTGGCGGGGCCGGCACCGCTCGCTTCTCAGCCAGCCCGGGATGCTGGACCAGTGCGTCGCCGCCTACACGTTCAGCAAGTCGTTCAGCATGAGTGGCTGGCGGCTCGGGTTCGCGGTCAGCAGCCCCGCGGCGATCGAGGTGCTCGGCACGCTCACCAACACGGCGCTGTCATGCGTGCCGCCGTTCACCCAGCTCGCCGGCATGGCGGCGATGGCCGACGACGGGCCGGTGCGGAACGAGCGCATGGCCGACTTTCGCCGCAAGGTCGAGCGCCTGGTCGAGGGCCTCAACGCCATCGAAGGGGTGTCGTGCCTGATGCCCGGCGGGACGTTCTACGTGTTCCCCTCGGTGGCGCCGATCTGCAACCGCTACGGCATCACGTCGCACGGCTTGGCGCTGTACCTGCTCGAAGCGGCGGACGACCGGCGCGGCGTGGCCTGCCTGGGCGGCGAGTGCTTCGGCGCGGCCGGCGGGGGGTTCCTGCGACTGAGCTGCGCGGAGCCCGACGAGCGGCTGTCCGAGGCGGTCGCGTTCATCGGCGAGGCCGTCACCCGCGGCGCGCGCACGGCGGCATACCTGGAAGCGCATCCCGAGCACCGCCTGCGGGAGCCGTACCCGGAGGACTAGTCTCTTGAGTCCCACTGCGCGCGGCCTCGGCGGCCAGATCACCGGCCTCGGCGCCAACCCCGTGGCTGCCGCCAGGCTGGTTGAGAACGCTGCCTCCCCGCAGACCCGAGCCACCTATGCCCGTGCGCTTCGCCAGCTCGGCGTCTGGCTCGATGGACGGCCACTCGACGACCGGAACCTGGCTGCGTATCTCCGGACTCTGCAGAAGGCTGGGCGGGCGCAGGTGACCGCCGGCGTCGTGGTGTCCGCCGCGCGGCGCGCGATGCGCGCGAACTGGCACCGGACGGCGTACTCACCCGCCAGGCCCTCGACAGTTTCCGCCGTCGGGACGCCGCCACGGGTCCCCGCAACCTAGCGCGCGGCCTCACCGCCGCGGAGTGCGAGATCGTTCTGGCCACTTGCTGCCGGCCGCGGCTCGCCGGCAGCCGAATCGAGAGCGAGAGGACCGCTACACGCCGCGGCTTGGTCGATGCGGCGATCGTGGCCCTCCTGTTCCACGGGGGCCTGCGTTGCAGCCAAGTGGTTGCCCTCCGCTGGACCGACGTCGACCTGTCCGTCGCGAACGAAGTCGCCGTCACGGTGCGTGGCCCAAAGGGCGAACGGGGCGATGTCCGCCAACTGGTCGGTGCTTGCGCCGCCGCGTCTCCCGCAACCGGCGCGGTGTCACTGCCGATGTCGGCCAGGCTCCGGGCGCCTGCAGATCGAGTGGACGGCCCTGCTTCCGCGAGTCCGGATCAGGTAGGAAGGTCGCGGGGGCACTATCTCCCTGATTCCCTGCACGCGCATCCGAACGACACCTTGAAGTTTCCAGGCGCAACCTCGATCTGGCCAATGATCAACTGTCGCAGCACACGTCGTGTTGGCTTCGGAGATCCTGGCGCAGGGCCCCAAGGGGTGACCGACCCTAGCCGCTTGGGCAAGACGTTGACGGTTCTCGCGTTAGGTTGGAGTTAGAGGGTACTCCCACGAGGCCAGAACAGCTCGGTTCCCCACGGCTCGCTCTCCGATTCCCCGTCCCGGAACGTTTTCGATGCAATCCCCAGCCTCGGCCGGCCGCTTTCGCACCAGCCAACGTCAGCGGCCCCGGATGATGGCGCTCCACGTCCCCGGAATCGGTGATCCACTTCGAATCAGCAGGGCCGACCACGGGCGCTTTGACACCGGCAGTGAGTGAGCATCGACAACTCGCACGCAGATGATGGGGACACTGGCGGGCGCGCTTGACCCGGTTTGCGGCAGGGTGGCGCGCCGCCGGGCCGAGGGCGACGAGTCGCTGATCGAGGTCACGCCGGCGACGGTCGCCGGCATGCTCACAGCGCCAAGCCGCCCGGCGCCCAGGTTGTCGACCGCACCGTGCGGGCGTCGCAGTCGGACGGTGTCGCACGACGGCGGGCGGCGTCGCGCTGCCAGAGCGGCTCCCTCACCCTCACAACAGGCTGAATCGTGCCCGACAACGTTGACCTCTGCTTCGCCGCCAAGCTCCCGCCGCGGGAGGCGGTCGAGTTCCTTCAGGCGAAGGGCTACGCGATCTCCTGGAACTGGTGGGAGGTCTGGGATGTGCTTCCACATGAATACTGGCCGGAAAACATGGTAGCGGCAAGATGAATAGGGACCCCGTGGCCACTTGAAAAAGGACCCCCTGAGCACTCGGAAACGGCGGCTTTCTGGCGATGATCGACGGGCCGAGACAGGGTCGTCTCGTCGACGTGACCAGGAGGACGCGGAGGTGATCAGGATGAGCCAGTGGGCCGAGGTCCGCCACCTGCATCTGGTGGAGGGTGTACCGAAGAAGGAGATTGCGCGGCGGCTGCGGTTGGACGTCAAGACCGTGCGCCGGGCCGTAGGCCGGCCGACACCGCCGGCGCGGGAGTCGGTGCCGCGGGCGAGCAGCCTGGACCCGTGGCGGGAGCAGATCAAGCAGTGGCTGCGCGAGGACCGGCGGTTGACGGCGAAGCGGGTGCGCCGGTTGCTGTTGCCGTTGGCCGGCGCGGTCTCGCCGCGCACGGTGCGCCGCTACGTCGCGGCGCTGCGGCGGGCCGTTGCACCGAAGGAGGCCTTCGTGCACCGTAGCACGCTGCCCGGCACGACGATGGAGGTGGACTTCGGCGAGTCGTGGGTCGACATCGCGGGGGCGCCTTACAAGGTCAAGTATCTGGTGGCGACGCTGCCGTACTCGAATGCGTATTTCGCCAAGGCGTATCCGGTCGAGCGGCTCGAGTCGCTGCTCGACGGCATCGAATCGGCCTTCCGTTATTTCGGGGGCCTTGTGGATCGCGTCGTCCTCGATAACACCTCGCTGGCGGTCAAGGAGGTGCTGGCGGGCCGCGACCGGGTTCAGACCGAAGCGTTCGAGGCGTTTTGGGGCGCGTATCCGTTCCGGGCCGAGTTCTGCGCGCCGGCCAAGGGCTGGGAGAAGGGTTCGGTGGAGACGGGCGTCAAGTACGTCCGCAACCTGGTGTTGCGGCCGCGGCTGGCGGTCGAGAGCTGGACGGCGCTCAACGCGGCGATCGGGGCCGAGCTCGAGGCTGACCTGCCGGCGCGCCACCTCGACGACGGGCGCTCGGTCGACGCCGCGTTGACGCTCGAGCGGCAGCATCTGCGGGCGCTGCCCGCGCACCAGCCCGCCACCTGCCGGGTCGTCGCGCGGGTGGCCGACAAGTTCGGACACGTGCGGGTGGACCACGTCACCTACTCGGTGCCGATCCGCCACGCCTACCGGCCGGTGTGGGTGAAGCTGTATCACGACCGCGTGGCGATCGCGGTGGGCGCCGAAGTGGTGGCGCAGCACGCCCGGGCGTTCTCGAGAGGCACGAAGGTCCTCGATGCGTTTCACGTGCTGCCGCTTCTCGAGCGCAAGCACCGGGCGGTGGCCGAGGCGACGGCGCTCGTCGACTGGCGGCTGGCACCGGTGTGGCAAAAGGTGCGGGCCGAGCTGGCCAGGCACACGCGCAAGCCCGACCAGGAGTGGGTCCGGATACTACGGCTGATGGAGACGCACCCGGCCGCTGCCGTCGAGCGCGCGGCGGCGACCGCGCTCGAGCGTCATTCGCCGCGCCTCGAGACCGTGCGGCTGCTTCTCCGCCAGCAGCAGAGCGGCCCGCCGCCGGTGTGCCGGCCGGTGACCGGGGTGCGTCCGGAGCTGGCCGAGATCGTGGTGCCCGTCCCGACGCTGTCGGCGTACGACGCGCTGGTGGAGGGCCGTTGCTGATGGCGACCACGACTGTCGAGCCCGCCCATCTGGCGGCGGACCTCAAGACGCTGTGCCTGTCGACGGTCGCCACCCAGTGGCGACCGCTGGCCGAGCAGGCCACCCGCCAGCGGCAGGCGCCGGCCGACTACCTGGCCCAGTTGGTCCACCTGGAGGTGACCGGCCGCCGGGAGCGGCGCATCCAACGCCGCATTCAGGATGCCCGCTTCCCGATGCTCAAGACCCTCGACGCCTTCGCGTTCGACGCGCAGCCCGGTCTCGACCGCGACGCGGTCCTGCAGGTCTTCGACTGCCGCTTCGTCGCCGACGCCGCCAACGTCGTCTTCGTCGGCGGCGTCGGTACGGGAAAGACCCATTTGTCGATCGCCTTGGGGATGGCCTGCTGCCAGCACGACTACCGGGTGCGGTTCGTGACCGCCGCCGAGCTGGTCACGCTGCTCGTCGAAGCGCAGCAGCAGGGCCGCCTGCAACGCAAGCTCGACCAGCTCGCCCGCTTCGACGTCGTCATCGTCGACGAGCTGGGATATGTCCCGCTCGACAAGGCCGGCGCCGACCTGTTGTTCGGCTTCATCAGCCAACGCTACGAGCGCCGCAGCCTGGTGGTGACGACGAATCTGCCGTTCGCGCGCTGGTCCGAAGTCTTCCTCGACCCGACCGCCGCCGCCGCGGTCATCGACCGGGTCGTCCACCACGCCACCGTGTTGACGACCGCCGGCGACAGCTACCGGCTCAAGGCCGCCACACGCAACCAGGCGCCCCGCGCGCGACAGGAGGTGCCACGGCAATAGCGCTCATCGCGACGTGGCCTCCCGTCGCTACGCTCCGTCCGGCCACGTCGCGATGACCACCACAACCCAACAATGGGGGGGTCCCTTTCAAGTGGCCACACGGGTCCCTTTTTCAGTTGCCATTTCCACGGAAAACAACCTAATACTGGCCGAAACGCAGGCTGCAGCCGGCTGCGGCAGGCCCGAAACCACACGAGTCCCGGCCGGGTCGGGCGGAAACAGGAAAATCCGGACCGGATCGGAGCCGGGGCCGCGCCGACGCTGGCACAGCGGCGCGCAACGGACAGGAACCACCGCAGGGAGAGCCGGGAGCGGGGCCGCTAGCGCCGCCCGCGGCGGGCCGGGCGAGCGAGCGGCCGCAGCGCTGCAGCCAGACCGGGGGGGGACGGCTGGGACGGGAGAATCCGGCGCCGGACCCGAGAGCGGCCGGCCGCGCGGAAAAGTCCGCGCCAGCACGGATTCCCAACAGCGCGTACGGCGCGTAGAATGACGAAGAGATGGCGACGACAGCACCACCCGACGTCCCGGTGCGGAGCTTGCAGGACATCCTGACCGCACTCGAGCGGCACCCCGAATGGCGCAGGGCGCTGCGCCAACAGCTCCTCGGAGAGGAGCTGCTCGAACTGCCCGCGGTGTTCGCGAAATTCGCCGCCGAGACGACCAAGCGACTCGATCTCCTGACGCAGGAGCTGGCGGCGACGAAGAAGGGACTCGACCAGGTGAGCGCCGACGTGGGCACGCTGAAGAACGACGTGGGCGCGCTGAAGAACGACGTGGGGATCCTGAAAGGCGCCCACGCCGAAACGAAGGCCCGCGCCAACATCGCGGTCATCGCCGACGAACTCAATCTCGAGTACCGACGGATCGTTCCGGGAGTCGAACTCAGGCGCGTCGCCAGGGAGAACGGAGCCGACCTGCGGGAGGACGGGATCAAGAGCTTCGTTGCCAGCGACATCATCGCCGAGACCATAGACGCCGAGGGAGAGACAACCTACCTCGCGGTCGAAGCGTCGTTCACCGGCGACCTCCACGACGCCGACCGGGCGCGAAGGCACGCGGCGCTGATGCAACGCCTCACAAACAAACCCTGCCGAGCAGTCATCGCCAGCGCCCGCAACAACGACCGCCTCCTCGAACTGATCCACAGCGGGGAGGTTGCGTGGCACCAGCTGCAGATCCGGATCCAGCCAGCCAACTGAAGGCAACACCGGCCCGGTACGCATCCGAGGCCGCACCATGAAGCCGGACCCGCCCGAGAGGGCAGCCGGTAGGCGGCGATCGAGGCTTCAGCACTCCGTAGCGAGCTGGACGTCACACGAATCCTGGCGACAACAGAAAACACAGGAATCGTGGCCGGACGGTCAGTATTCGTGAGGATGTACATGGGAGGCGGCGCACGCCCGGGCGTTCACCGTCGCCAAGGCCGTGCAGCGCGACAGTCCTTCGAGCGCCAAGCCCCGAGAAGCGGGGCACTTACTCGGTGGCCACGTCGGCGACGCGCGCCTGCATAGTTCAAGGCCGCCGAGGGAAGCTCGCCGAGGTTCTCCTTCGAAGGCCGGCGAGACGGGGAAGGCAAGCCGGAACGGATGCCAGAGTTGCTCGACTTCGATCTTCAGAAGGTTGCGGTCACGCAGGCCCACCCGACGCGCGATGCCGGGATGCCTTGGAGCTGCGGATACCGCGTCAGGATGGCCCGCACACGGGCGACAGCGGGATGGCTGCCTCCTAACGCGACGCTTTGCCGGGCATGCGCCAACCCGGCCGATACCCCAGGCTTTGCCCACCGCCGCAGGAGCCCCGCGAGCTCGGCGAGCTCCGCCTCCGTCGGCTTGATCATCGATTCGGTCATCTGTCGTGTGCCTCTACGCGCGCCTGCATAGTTTCCCACAACCTGTGGAAGAACTGGGGTGGTGGGGCGGTTCCATTGGACATCGGGTGGTACAAGATCCTTGTGCTCGGCGCGGTTAACAGTTGCAGTTAACATGAATGATTTGCCCGCCCGGCGCCCCCGCGACCGCGCGCTCGAGCGCCCGGCCGAGACCGCGCGCCGCCTGGTCGAGGCCTCCGTCAGCGAGAACACGCGCCGCGCCTACGCCGGCGCGCTCCGGCGCCTCGACGCCTGGCTCGACGGGCGCCCGCTCGACGACGCGGCCCTGGCCGCCTACCTCGCCGAGCTGCACGACGCAGGCCGCGCCCCGGCGAGCGCCTCGATGGCGGTCGCCGCGGCGCGCTTGCGCGCGAAGCTCGCCGGCGAGCCGGATCCGGCCGGCGAGCGGACCGCGCGCGTGCTGGCCGGCTACCGCCGAACGGCCGCCGGGCGCGGGCGGGGCCAGGCGCCGCCGTTCACCGCCGCCGACCTCGCGGCCGTCCTCGCCACCTGCAGCCGGTCCCGCCGCCGCGGGCGCGGCGTCGAGTCCGACCAGGTCGCCCTCGAGCGGGGGCGGGTCGACGCGGTGATCGCCGGGCTGCTGTTCATGGCGGGGATGCGGCGCAGCGAGGTCGCCGCGCTGCGCTGGGCCGACGTCGCCGATTCGACCGACGGCGACGGCATGCTCGTCACCGTCCGCAGGAGCAAGACGAACCAGGAGGGCGAGGCGGGCGACGTGCGGTTCGTGAAGGACGGCGTGGCGCGCGCCCTCCAGGGTACCGACACAACATTCGTGTTGAAATACACACAGGTGGTGCCCAGCGAAGCGAGCTCGGATGCCCGGCGCACTGACCCTGACCGTGCACCAGTGGGAAGTCGTGCGCGAGTCGTGGGCGCGCACGATGCTGTCGTGGGCGGCGGGTCAAGGCGGCTTCGGCAGGCTCGATTACCCACCCGCCAAGCTTCACATACTCTATGATTGGGTCAGCAGAAGGAGACCGCGTGGCCCCGGTGCAACCCGCCTTCAGGTTCACTTACGAGGATTATCGAACCGCACCGCCCGACAAGCGCTACGAGCTGTTGAACGGAAATCTGGTCATGACCCCGGCGCCGAGCCTGGAGCACCAACGGGTTCAGTTGCGGCTGGGAAGGCGACTGGCCCAGTTCATCGAGGAGCAGGCGTTGGGGGAGCTCTTCATCGCCCCCTGCGATGTGGTGCTGTCAGACACCGATGTCGTGCAGCCGGACCTGCTGTTCGTCTCGGGGGAACGCGAACATCTGCTGAGCGGCGGCGACAACGTCCGAGGCGCGCCCGATTTGGTGGTCGAGATCTTGTCTCCGGCGACCGCCGAGCGGGATCGGGGCTACAAGCGCGCGCTCTACGCCAGCCACGGCGTGGCGGAGTACTGGCTGGTGGATCCGGCGGTCAAGACCATCTGGATTCATCGTCAGCGCGAAGGCTTGCTTGCGGTCACGCACACATTCGGCTCGGAGCAGACGCTGCGCTCGCCGCTGCTCACCGGCTTCGAGCTCGAAGTGGACGACGTCTTCTCTTCCTGAGCGAGTTCCAAGCTGCGCCCGGTTCAGGTCCCATCGGGCCGCGGCCGTCCTTCGCGTTGACCTACGCCGCCCTGCCGCTGTCCGCCGGCCGCTGCGACCGGCGTAGACGAGACGCACCCCAACGGCCATCGTGACCGCGCCATGCTGCTGCTGTAGACTCGGCTCGGCCTCCAGAGACCACGGCGCTCTCGGTGAAGGACGACGGGCACGGGCCGGCCGGCACGCGCAGCAGCGCGTGCGCCGCTCATGCCTCGTCCGTCCTGTCGGCCGTGGCCTGCCCGCGCTCGATGCGTAACGGCCGGCCGGTGTCGGCGTTGAAGACGTTCAGTCGCGTCTCCTCGGCAGCGGGCGCGGGGACGGGACACGCGAAGCCATGGTATCCGTCCGTGCCCTTCCAGCGGCCGATATCGTCCCGGGGCTCCCCGGCGACGACCACGTCCGCGAGCCAGCCGTCGACCTCGATGGCCACGCGCCGCCGGCGCTACGGGTTGGCCGGGTCGAGCAGCCAGCCTCGAATCTCCGGTGGCGGGCGGCTCTCGACCGCGCCCACCACGCCGCGGGCGTGCCACAGCGCGGGGGCGACGAGCGCGGCAAGCGCCACGCCGGTCGCGGTGTCGTGGACGCTGTAGAGCGCTTCCGCGACGCCGCGTTGGAAGGGCCCGACCGGGATGCGCACGGTGTCGCCAGCCTCCGGGACGGCCACGCGCGCCAGCACGCGCCCGTTGCGGCGCGGCTCGAGGGCGGGCCCGGGGCCGCGCCTTCTGGCTTCGGCCAGCCACGCGGGGGTGGGCCGGACGACCACCTCCAGGCGGTCGAAACCGAGCCGCCGCCCGCGCCTCGCCAGCGCCAGCAGGTGACCGCGCCGCGCAGCGTCGAGGTCGGCCGCCGGACCGGCGATGCGGTTGCTCTTGCCGGCGATGGTGTCCCGGGCTGCCGCGAACTGCTGCAGGGCGGCCTTGAGTTCCTTCCCAGTAGCGGCGAGCTGCCGCTCGCGGTCGGTTAGTTAGGGTCCGGCGGGTGGATTCGAGCTGCCGCCACGTGGCGGTGAGCCGCTGATTCCGCTCGGTCAGGGTGTGCCGGGCGGTCTCTAGCTTCTAGCTTCTGGTTCCTTGTCGTCAGGGTCTCGCGGGCGGCCTGTAGCTGCTTCCAGTTGTCGGTGAGCCCCTGGTTCTGCTCGTCGAGCCGCCGCTCCCGTTCGGCAACGGCCTGCCCGCGTGGTCTCCAGATGACGGTATTCTCGGCTTGACTTCCGGCCGGCCTGCAAGGCCCGGCCGAAGGCCGCCGCGTCGAAGGCTGCCCTGACGCCGTCGAGCTCGCCGGCGTGCTCCGCGTCCGGCTCGCCCCGTGTCCACTTCTTGAGGATGCGGAAGCTGCCCCTGACCCATTCCGAGATGTCCGTATCCGATAGCAGGGCGGCGTCGCTCCAGTGATGGCGCAGGTCAGGCGAGAGGAACGTGTCGATCTCCATCTCCGTCGAAGGGGCAACGCGCCGCGGCAGGGACAGGCCGAGGCCACGGCAGATTCGGTCGAGGGAGACGGACCCATCCGACAGCAGCTGGTCGTAGCGCACGTAGGCGCGTGGCAATCCACGGGAATCCGCCTCGGCATCCAGGACTGACACCGGCGGCGAGTGAGCATCGACGACTTACGCACAGAAGGTGGGGTGCGCGAGTCGGCGCGCGAGGCGCTGTCGTGGGCGGCGGGTCAAGGCGGCTTCGCTCGCCGAGGCGATCCATCTGCGGCTGCGATCCTCCCGGCCGGCTGCACGACCACCTTCGCGGCCATCGCCGCTGGCCGCGGGCGGCCGGCAGCCTGCCCGCACCGCCCCGGCAGATCCCCGCCAGTGCGGTCTGCGCACAATGCAACGCCCATAGAAGTCCCACGGCGGCGTGGCGGTTTCGTCCAAGATGCGCTGCACTATCAGGCGTGACACTAGTGTCCTGTATCTGAAGTTACTTCTCTGTAGATGTCGATCGTGGTACCGTCTCCCCGGGCCAGGGAGGGCCGGCGGATGGCGAACCACCACACGCGACAGGTGCCGGCGTTGTCGGCGGAACAACGGGAGGAACTGCAACGCTGGCTGCGCCGGACGAAGACATCGCAGGCGCTGGTGTCGCGCGCGCGGATTGTGCTGGCGTGCGCCGATGGCCGGAGCGATCTGGCCGTGGCGCGCGATCTGGGTACGACGCGCGAGACCGTCGGCAAATGGCGGCGCCGCTTCGTGCAGGCCGGCTGCGACGGGTTGTTGGATGCCCCGCGGCCCGGCGCACCCCGGCGCGTCGGGGATGACGACGTCGAGCGGGTGGTGGTGCAGACGCTGGAAACGCTGCCGGCGTCGGCGACCCATTGGAGCACCCGGGCGATGGCTCAGGCCTGCGGCCTGAGCGCGGCGACGGTGAGCCGCATCTGGCGGGCGTTCGGCTTGAAGCCGCATCGGACCGAGACGTTCAAGCTGTCGAAGGACCCCCTGTTCGTGGAGAAAATCCGCGACATCGTCGGGCTGTACTTGCATCCGCCCGAGCGCGCGGTCGTGCTGTGCGTCGACGAAAAGGCCCAGATGCAAGCGCTGGACCGCACACAGCCGGTGCTGCCGCTCCGACCCGGCGTGCCGGAACGGCGCACGCATGACTATCGGCGGCACGGCACCACGTCGCTGTTCGCCGCGCTGAACATCGCGACCGGGAAGGTGATCGGGAAGTGCTACCGGCGGCACCGGGCGGTGGAATTCCGCCGGTTTCTGAGGGTTATTGAGGCGGCGGTGCCGGCTGGCCTCGACATCCATCTCGTCCTGGACAACTACGGCACGCACAAGACGGCGATGATCCACGAGTGGTTGCTCCACCGTCCGCGGTTCCATCTGCACTTCACGCCCACGAGCGCCTCTTGGCTCAACCAGGTCGAGCGGTGGTTCGCCGCCCTCACCGAGCGGCAGATCCGGCGCGGCACCCACCGGAGCACGAGGGAGTTGGAACGGGCGATCGAGGCTTATCTGGCGAGCTGTAACGAGCAACCCGCGCCGTTCATCTGGACCAAGACGGCCGACCAAATCCTGGCGTCGCTCAAGCACTACTGCAAACTGATTTGCAATACAGGACACTAGCGGATGCCTCCGTACTGCTGCGCGTAGTAGGCGCGGAAGGCCGGATCTGCCTCCTTGATGGGACGCCACCACCACTCGTTGTCGCGGTACCACTCGACGACCGCGCGCAGCCCGGAGGCGAACTCGATCTGCGGCGACCAGCCCAGCGCGCGCAGCTTGCCCGTGTCGAGACGGTAGCGGCGGTCGTGCCCGGGGCGGTCCGGCACGTGCCGCACGAGCGACGCGGGCCGGTCGAGCAGATCCAGGATCATGCGCGTGAGCGCCGCGTTCTCCAGCTCGCTGCCGCCGCCGACGTTGTAGGTCTCGCCGGGCCGGCCGCGCTCGATGAGGATGTCGAGCGCGCGGCAGTGGTCCGTGACGTGCAGCCAGTCGCGGCTGTGGCGTCCGTCGCCGTAGAGCGGCAGCGGCAGGTTGTCGAGGGCGTTCGAGACGAACAGCGGAATCATCTTCTCGGGGAACTGCCGCGGGCCGTAGTTGTTCGAGGCCCGCGCGATCACGACCGGCACGTCGTGCGTGGCCCAGTAGCTGTAGGTCAGCCGGTCCGCGCCGGCCTTGCTCGCCGCGTACGGGTTCCGCGGGCGCAGCTCGTCGGTCTCGGTCGAGGCGCCGGCGGCCACGCTGCCGTACACCTCGTCGGTCGAGATCTGCAGGAAGCGGCGCAGCCCCCGTGCGCCGCGCGCCGCAGCGAGCAGCACGAACGTGCCGTACACGTCCGTCTGAATGAACGCCCCGGCGTCCTGGATCGCGCGGTCGACGTGCGTCTCCGCCGCGAAATGGACGACGATCTCGGCGGCGGCCACCAGCGGCCCGGCAACCGCCGCGTCGGCGATGTCCCCGCGCACGAAGCGATGGCGCGGGTGGTCCATGACCTCGCGGAGGTTCTCGAGGCGGCCGGCGTAGGTGAGCTTGTCCAGCGTCGTGATCCGCCAGTCGGAGTGCGCCGCCAGCGCATGCGCGAGGAAGTTGCTGCCGATGAAGCCGGCCCCGCCCGTGACGAGGACCTCAACCATCCTTGCGGCTCCAGTCGTACGGCAGCGTGCCGTGCGGCTCGAGGCGGTACTCGTCCGGATCGTCGTAGCGATACACTTCCG
This sequence comes from Vicinamibacterales bacterium, assembly GCA_965222265.1. Classification (GTDB taxonomy): domain Bacteria; phylum Acidobacteriota; class Vicinamibacteria; order Vicinamibacterales; family UBA8438; genus JAAXGX01. The sequence goes on along the minus strand of CBDCTP010000001.1, from coordinate 730,021 downwards.
TCGGCACGTTGGCGACGATCGCGACCTCGTCGCCGATGCACTTCCAGCCGTGGTAGACCAGATTGGGCACCTGCACGAGCAGCGGGTTGCGCGTGCCCACGAAGAACTCGTTCACGGCCCCCGTGGTGGGCGAGCCCTCGCGCGTGTCGACGAGCACGAGCTTGACCATGCCGCTCACGCAGGCGAAGTTGTCGACCTGCCGCTTGTGGTAGTGCCAGGCCTTGACCACGCCGGGATAGGTTGCCGACACGTAGACCTGTCCGAACCTGTCGAAGAACTCCGCGTCGTCGGCCCGCAGGATCTCCATCAGCCAGCCGCGCTCGTCCGGGACGAGCCGCAGCCGTTTCGTCTTCACCCCGGCGATCGGGGGTGCCTTGCCGCCGGACGCCGCGAAGGGCGCCGGGCGGTCGACCGCTCCGGTATCTACCATCGCATGCCAACCTCGGAATTGTCGCCGAGCATGAACCGGTACGCCGACGGCTTGGCCGGCTGCCGCGAGATGCGCACGTTCCTGCCGATCAGGCTGTCGACGATGCGGTTGGCCAGATCGGCGATCTCGGCGCCTTCGAGCACGATGCTGTGCTCGATCTCCGAGCCCCGCACGAGCACGTCGTTCATCATCGCGGTGTACGGACCGACGTACGCCTGCTCGATGCGGGTCCCCGCGCCGATGATCGCCGGTCCCCGCACGACCGACTGCCGGATGCGGGCGCCGCGCGCCACCACCACGCCGCCCTCGATGCTGCTCTCCGCGTCGACGTCGCCCTCGACGCACCGGCTGCGGGTGGCCAGAATGAGCCGGTTGGCCTCAAGCAGGTCCTCGAGCCGGCCGGTGTCCTTCCACCACCCGTCGACGACGTGCGGGCGGACGGTCTCCCCCTGGTCGATCAGATCCTGAATGGCGTCGGTAATCTCCAGCTCGTCCCTGAAGCTCGGCCTGATCCGCCTGACCGCGTCGAAGATGCGGGGCCCGAAGAGGTACACGCCCACGAGGGCGAGATCGCTCCGCGGCTCGCGCGGCTTCTCGACCAGCCTCACCACGGTGTCGCCGTCCAGCTCGGCCACGCCGAAGCGCTCTGGATTGGGGACGCGCGCCAGGAGAATCTGGGCCGCGGGCGCGGTCGCCAGAAACTCGTCCACGAACGGCGTGATCCCGCGCGCGAGCAGATTGTCGCCGAGATACATGACGAACGGCTCCCGGCGCAGGAACGGCTCGCTGATCAGCACCGCGTGCGCCAGGCCCCGGGGCGCGTCCTGCTCGATGTAGGTGACGGCGACTCCCCAGGCCGAGCCGTCGCCGACTGCGGCCTCGATGTCCGGCCGGGTGTCGCCGGCGACAATCCCGATGTCGCGAATGCCGGCCGCGGCCAGGGCCTCGATGCCGTAGAAGAGCACCGGCTTGTTGGCGACCGGCACGAGCTGCTTGGCGCGCGTGTACGTCAGCGGACGCAGGCGCGTGCCCCGGCCGCCGCTCAGGATGAGTCCCTTCATCACGCTCCCTGGCCGAGTCCGAACGCGCCCAGGACGTTGGCGAACATCCCGAGGCCGGCGAGCGTGCCCAGCCCGGCGAGCGTAAACGACAGGCTGAGGCGCAGATCGGGCAGCACGCGGGCGCGCGCGCCGAACCTCTCGAACAGGTGGCTGGGCGGGGTGCCGCTGAAGCTGGTCTGGAATCTGGGGTCGAACTGCGCGGCGTTGGCGTCCGAGTAGTAGGCCTGCGAGACGATGACGCTGACGATCTCCCGCGCGACCGAGCCCTGGTTGCCCTCGGCGCGCCGGGCGTACAGCCGGTTGTTCACCCCGTAGCGGATCTGGGTGACGTTGCCGGGGATGGCGTCCGTCGCCTCCAGTTGCACGATGCGGTCGAAGTCGTCGACCGCGGTCGTCCTCTGCAGGATGACCCACGGCTCGATGAGGTGCTTCATCCGCTTGGCGTACCCGCTGTCGGGCGTATCCCACACCTTGACGAAGCTCGGGCCCGTGATCTGCGATTGCAGGTCGAAGAACGCGCGGCCGATGCCCTCGTCGATCTGCGCCGCGGATCCCCACGAGGCGCTCCTGCCGGCGTTGAGCCGCTCGGTCCAGTACGTGCCGCGCCAGGACACGGACGAGTCGACGCTCAGGAAGGGCCAGCGCGCGAACGGTATCTGGATGACCGGATTGACGTCGAAACGGTCGAGCCCCGAGTCGAGCGTCATCTCCGTCAATCCCGGCCGACATCGTCGGTGAACGGATTGAGGTCGACCGTGGAGCTGCGCAGCAGGTGCGCGTACTCGGACTGGAACGAGAAGTAGAACGGCGTGGAGAGAAGCTGGCGCTGGCTCTGATCGAAGGTCAGGCGCGGACCGGCGCCCCGGAGCGTCGAGTCCTGGTCGCCGAAGAACGTCTCGTTCATCTCGAACGTGCCGCTCAGTTGGTACAGCCCCCAGGCGCGGGCGATGTTGGCGCTCATGCTGCTTTCGCGGCTCGACGCCTCGAGGATGTTGGTCTGGTACTGCTGCTGCACGGTCACGTCGGAGAAGTAGTCGATCTGGCCCCGGACGGACAGGTTGGGCGCGATGCGCTGCTGGGCGTTGCCGCGCAGCTCGTAGCTCTGGCGCGAGGGAAACGCCCGCTCAACGCCGCCGACGGTCAGGTTCGTCTCACGCTCGCCCAGGAAGCAGGCCCGCAGCCGGCCCCGGGAGCCCCCGCCGCGCGCGTAGCGGTGCTCCGCGCCGCGCCCCTGGCCGGAGCGGGGAAACCAGTCGTGGTAGAAGGTCCTGGCTGCGGTTCACCGCCCAGAAGAACGCGTTGCTCAGGCTCTGTCCGCGAAACGTCGAGGCGCCGTAGGTCGGCATCAGGAAGCCGGTCGCCCGGTCTTCCTCCGGGATCGGGTAGTACATGAACGGCAGGTACAGCACCGGCACGCCCTTGACCTCGAGGACCGAGTTCCTGAGCAGCGCGTGCGAGTCGAGGTCGAGCGTGAGCGTCGAGGCGGTCATCTGCCCGCGCGGCGTCGGCTGGACGCACCTCGTGAACCCGCCCCGGGTCAGGCGATAGCTGCGCGGCCCGAGCTTCTCGATCACCTCACCGAAGAAGAGCATGCCCGGCTCCTGCGTGCCGAACATGCTGCGCTCAATCAGCTCCTCGCCCAGGGTCACCGAGCCGGAGGCATTGTAGAACGTCGCCGTGCGGTCGTCCAGGTAGAACTCCGCACGGTCGCCGGACACGCGGTCGCGGTCGCCCGCCTACACCACGTTGCCGACCGCCACCAGCCGCTGGGGCGCCACCAGCCGCGACTCGTCGGTGTACACGTCGACCTGATCGGCGAAGAACCGGTAGTCGTCCTCCGTGATCTCCACCTCGCCCGTCAGGCGCAGATGGTTGTCGCCGAGCTGCTCGATGCGAAACTGCCGGGAGTTGAAGGGCAGGGCGGGAAGCAACTGAGCCTGAACGCCTCCGGGCGCGCAGGCGAGCCACAGGCAGAAGATGCAGGCAAGGCGGATCATCCGGACCGGACGCTCAAAGAATACCATTCGCCTTCTGCGCCTGCGCCGGCTCGGCCAGCAGCTCGCCGACCAGGTAGGTGAACCCGCCCACACCGATGACGTCGCTGCGGCCCAGGCTGCCTCGAGCGCCGCACGCGGCGAAGACGCCGCGACCACGCTCAGATCCGGGCGCGCCGCCCGAATCCTCGCGATCACCGCGTCCGGCGACAGGGCGCGCCGGCTCGCGAGCGGCGGGCAGATCGCGGCCGTCACCGCCAACCCGAGCGCGCGCCATCCCGCCGACGTCCTTGTCGCGGAGCGCGCCGAACAGCAGCGGCATGCCCCGCGGCCACATCTCGCTGACATATAGGCCGCGAACGCAGCGGCGGCGGCGACGTTGTGGGCCGCGTCCAGCACGATGAGGCGGCGCTCGCCGACGCGTACCACCTCGATCCGCCCCCGCCAGCGGGCGGCTGCCAATCCCTCGCGAACGGTGTCGTACGGCTGGAAGGCGGCACACGTGTTCCACCGGGCGGAAGCTCGGAATTGGAATGCTGGGCCTGGACGCGCGTGCGGAGCATTCTCAAGGGCAAGCCGACCCGGGTGGCGGCGGCGATGCGGCGAGCGGCGACCGTCGCCGGGTTGTCGAAGGACACGCGCGAGCCAGTCGATACGTGGCCGACCACCTCGTGAAGTATGCGCCTGTCTGCGCTACGACCACTACCTCGCGGCCGGGTATCCCATCGCCCACCGGCGGCACCGAAGAAGCGTGCCGGCACCTGGTCCGCGACCGGATGGAGTTGACCGACGCCCGTTGGCGCCTAGTCGGCGCCGAGGCGGTCCTGAAGCGCCGAGCGCTGCGAGCCAGCGGCGACTTCAACGCGTACTGGGACTTTCACGAACCGTGCGAGTACCAGGGGAACCACGCGCAAAGATACACCGATGGAATGGCGCCGCCCGTCACCGAGCCAACCCCACCGCCTGCCTCACCACGCCTTCGACGGGTCAAGTAGTCGCCGCGCCGCTTCGCAGAAATCGCTCCGCGGACCGACGGAAACGAGCTGCACCCAACGGGCCGGCCAGCTTTAACACGAAGCGCCAGACGATCGCTGCAGTCAACCCGACTGTAGCCGACACCTCACCGACCCGTCCAGCGAATGAGCCGGACATCAAGTCCATACGCCTTCGTGCTCACGCCAGTGCTGTTGGTGCGCAGTTCCGAAAGAGAGCGACGAGTACCGCGTTGAGGCACTCAGGCGCCATGGCCGCCAAGTACAGCGCCTGCTGGGCAGTTGAACCAATGGGTTCTTCCTGCCGAGCGTCCAGCCCGGCAACGGTCAGCGAACGTACAATCGATGGCATCGACCACTACTCACCGCGAGGCGCGTCATCACGCCGCGCACGGACCGCACCCTCCTGTTTATGGCAGCGGCGCGAGCAGCGTAGGGGGCGTTCGGCCGAACGATCAATCCGCTGCTGGTGGCCGGTTCGCTGCGTCCCGCCGCCTGGAGCTGCCCGCCAACCCGCGTGACGTAGTTGTGATATCCTCCTCCAGCTTGGCCTCGGCGATGGCATGGTGGCAATGCACGCTTCCAGGAGGTCAACCGGGGTCAGTCTAGACGCTTGGACAATGAAGATCGTCGTGCTCGGTGGAGACGGTTTCTGCGGTTGGCCTACTGCCCTGCACCTCTCGGATCTGGCCCATGACGTGCTCATCGCCGACAACCTGTCGCGTCGCCGGATAGATGCCGAGCTGGGCACGGGCAGCCTCACGCCCATCCGCCCCATCGAGGAGCGCATCGAGGTCTGGCAGTCGGTTGCGGGCCGCACCCTGCGTTTCGTCAACACCGACGCCTGCCGCTACGACGCCCTGCTCGAGCTGCTGCGCGCGGAGCGGCCCGACGCCGTGGTGCACTTCGCCGAGCAGCGCGCCGCGCCCTACTCGATGAAGTCGCCGGCGCACAAGAACTACACGGTCCACAACAACGTCACCGCCACCCACAACCTGCTGAACGCCCTCGTCGAGACCGGCGGCCAGACCCACCTCGTCCACCTCGGCACGATGGGGGTGTACGGCTACGGCCACGACGAGCCGGTGGTGCTGCCGGACGGCTACCTCGACGTGCGCTTCGACACGGCGGACGGGCGCGAGGTCACCGACAGCGTCGTCTACCCGCCCAACCCGGGCTCGGTCTACCACCTGACCAAGGTGCTCGACGCCCAGATGTTCCAGTACTACGCCAGGAACGACCGCCTGCGCATCACCGACCTCCACCAGGGGATCGTCTGGGGCACGCAGACCGGGCAGACCCGCCGCGACGAGCGGCTGATCAACCGCTTCGACTACGACGGCGACTACGGCACGGTGCTCAACCGGTTCCTGATGCAGGCGGCGGTCGGCTACCCGCTGACGGTGCACGGCACGGGCGGCCAGACGCGCGCCTTCATCCACGTCCAGGACACCTGCCGCTGCATCGACCGGGCCGTGGCCAGCCCGCCGCCGCGCGGCACGCGGCCGCGCATCATGAACCAGATGGCCGAGGCTCACCGCCTGCGCGACCTGGCCGCGCTGGTCCAGCGCATGACGGGCTGCGAGATCGCCTACCTGCCGAACCCGCGCAACGAGCGGGCCGAGAACGAGCTGCTGGCGAGCAACCACGCGCTCCGCCAGCTCGGCTGGGAGCCGATCAGCCTCGGGGAGGGCCTCATGGCGGAGGTCACCGACATCGCCCGCAAGTACGCCCACCGGTGCGACCGCACGAAGATCCCGTGCACCTCCTACTGGACCCGGGAACGGGCCGAGGCGGCCACGCCCGTCACTGCTGCCGACTGAGCGGCGGCGACCGCCGTGCTGCGTCACTCCAGAACGTCGCTCCGATCATTCGTCATCTTGCTCGATCCTGCGTGAGCAATCGCCCGGCTAGCGGCTAGCCCGGACGCGAGTGGGCAGATCAAGTGATCCCCCCGAGTCGCGCGGGGCCGCCGCCCGCGACGTGAGGCGGGCGGGCATCTGGAGGACCGTCCGCAGCTCAGGTTGGCGCTGACAGACCCGGAGGGTCCGGAGCACGCGGGTGTCCGGGAACCGGACCGGTTCCCGGACATGCGCGAGACATCGGCGCCGGCCAGCAACGCGGTGACCGCGTTGAGGTTCGAGGACATGCTGGCAAGGCTGGCGGGCGTGCTGACGCCGGCGAGGAAGACAGCGGCGCCGGTCTGGTCGAACGGGGGCACGGCCGGGAGCGCCGCAACGAGACGGTCGGCTGTCTGCCAACCTTCCCTGACAAGGGCGGACCCGGCGGTCAGCCTGCCTCACGAGTTGTCGCCTGCGGGGTGGTCGCTGCCCTTCTTGAACCGCTTCTCGGCGTCGAGTTGGTCGAGCGCGTGTCGAATCGGCCGTGCTGCGTCGTGCGACTGTACCACCGCGTGCGCGCACGCCGGCGCATCGCCCTGGGCCTGTCGGGCGCGCGCGTGTTCCACGGCCTCGTCAGGGCTCTTTCCCGCACCCAGGAAAATGCCTGCGGGACCACCGACGACTGGTATGCGGCGCGCCACCCAGCCCAGCGCCGGCGCACCGGGCTCAATTCGAAACGTTGTCTTCTCCGTCATCGGCCCTCCGCTCCCGGGTTCAGTCAGTCCATCGCCCGGCTGAGGCGCCAGTGTCCCCGGGGGGGTCTACTCGCGGTGGGCCCGGGCGTCGCGCAATCTGGCGGCTGGCTGCGCGGGGCGCGGCCGCGGGCCTCGCGGCTCGGCGGGCGCTTTCTGCAATCACCATTCTAGGACGGTGCATCCCGTGGCGGGGGGTACGGGTGTCCGATTCGCCGGAGCCTTCGGCAGTTCCTGGAATGTCGCCCTGGACGAGGTGCCGCCGGACCACTCGACGGTGTCGCGGACGCGGCGCCGGATCGACCTCAAGACGTACCAGGCGATCTTCACGTGGGTGCTGCAACAGTTGGCCGACACAAAACTACACCGTCCACAACAACGTCACAGCCACCCAGCATTGTGTCGACGGTGATGACGAGATCCACCTCCATCAGCGCGTCTGCGGTCGCCTCCAGGTCGGCCTCCAGGTCGGCCAGTGCATCGCCCGGATCGTGGACCGGTCCCCGCCAGCCGGCCCCCAGCTCCCGGGCGCGGGGCCCCACCTGAAGCTGACGAACTCGGCACCCGGCAGCCCGAAGAGGGGCGCGAACTCCTCGAGGCACCAGGAGCGCAGGCGGTCTCGCTGCTTCGCGGGGTTGCCTCCCCAGACGATGCCGATCCGGAACTGCCAAGCCGGGGGCGGCACGGGGCGTCCACGGCGCACCTGAGACAAATAGGGGCACGGCCCCGGAATCGAATCGACGTCGTGTTCCCAAACGGCGGGCACGTCCAGGAGCGAGCGGTGCCGATCGGTGGACGGCGGGGGCTGGTCGCGCCAGCAACGAGTTGCTTGGCCGAGCCACCACGCCGGGGTGGTGAACCGCGAGGGAGCAAGGCGACCACGACACATCCTGGCAAGGAAGCAACGCGTCACCGCCAAGCTCCACTGGCGGAAACCCCGGGTCAGCACCCGATCCTGGACGGCCTGCCGAGAGCAGGCCCCCGTCCCCACGTCGCTGCCTGGAGGCCGATCACGGTGCGAACATGCAGGACCGACCAGTTCGTGCTGGTCGGTCCTTTTGGTGTCGCAACGCGGGCAGAGCGTCGACTCTGCCGGCCGTTGTGTTTCGGACTAGAGGATGAAGTCGAACATCGCCAAATCCCCGTCGTCGGCTTCGAGGTAGCCGGTCAACTGGATATCCCAGCCGTCGATACCAGAGCCAGCGTCCCAATCCCCGACGACGTTCAGGTACGTGTTGCCCGCGTCCGTGCGCGCACCCGCCACAATGTCCTCGAGCTCACTCTCGGTCAGCTCCAGGGCGCTGAGGTCGATCTTGTCGCCGCCCGCGCGGGACACCTGGAAAGTGATCTCGTCCTGGCCACCCCTGTAAACGTAGGTGTCCGCTCCATCTCCACCAACGAGCGTATCGTTCCCCAGGCCGCCCGCGAGGGTGTCGTTGCCCGTCCCGCCCGCAAGCGAGTCATCCCCCGACCCGCCCATGAGGTTGTCCGCGTTGCTCCCGCCGTCGAGCGTGTCATTGCCCGAGCCACCTTCGAGCGTGTCGTTGCCGGCCATCCCCATGAGGTTGTCGTTGCCAGCGCCACCCTCGAGCATGTCGTCCTTCGAACCGCCCTCGAGGGTATCGTCGCCCTCGCCGCCCATCAGGGTAGTCGGTGCGGCCGCGTTCCCCATCAGGGTGTCGTTGCCCTCGCCGCCCATCACCATCTCGATGCTGCTGTAGATCGGAGCTTGCTGAAGAGGCTGGGCATCCTGTCCCGCCACCGGCGGATCGGCGTTCGGCTGCGCTACTACCTGGTCCCTAGGCGGCGCTTCCAGCCGCATCCTGTTGAGATTGATATGGACGGCGCCGGTTGCCCCGGAAGCATCGATGGTATCCATCCCGTCGCCGCCGGACACCATGGGATCACCATCGGCCTGATCGTCAGCGAGATCGATCAATCGGTACCTGGTCTCGTCGATTTGGTACAGGTCCAGGCTACCGTCAGTAGGGACGTCTGGTGCGCCGGTGACGCGGCCCGTGTTTGGGTCGTCCGTCTCGGCCGTCGCATCGTCCACCATCCGGTAGACGAACGTATCATCGCCGTCGCCGCCCGTCAGCATGTCGGCGCCGGCGCCGCCGTTGATCGTGTCGTCGCCCATGCCGCCGTCGATGGTGTCGTCACCACCCTCGCCGGTCAGCACGTCGTCGCCGTCCATGCCTTTCAGGGTATTCGCAACGTCGGTCCCCGTCAGCATGTCGTCGTACATCGAACCTTTGAGGCTCTCAATGCCTTGCAGTTCGTCGCCCTCTGCATGACCGCCTTCGCCGATCGGATTCGGCATGGAGCGTGAGGTCTTGCTCAGGTCGATCGTCACCCCTGCATCCGACTCGCTGTAGTCGGCGGTGTCATTGTTGCCATGGTCCGTGTGCTCCATGGTCTCGGGATTGACCGTCCCGCCGAAGATCTTGTCCGCCCCGGCACCGCCGCTCAGGATGTCGTTGCCGGTGTCACCCTTCAGCGCATCGTCGCCCATCCCACCCATGATGGTGTCGTCGGAGTTGCCGCCGTACAGGGTGTCCATCCCGGGTCCACCTATGAGCTTGTCGGCACCGCACCAGCCCATGATGGCGTCGTTACCATCGAGACCCATAATGACGTTCGTCTCGTGGTCACGACCGTGCAGCATGTCATCGTACATGGACCCGGTGATGTTCTCCACGTCCATGGAGATCACGTCGCCCATCGCATGCCCGCCGGCTGTATGCGGCTTCTCTGCCGTGGCGTCGGCTGGAGCGACCCGCAGATCAACCGTTACGGCCTCGGGCGACTTGGTGTAGGCGACGGTGTCGCTTCCGTCACCACCCGTGATCATGTCGGCGCCTGCGCCACCTTCGATGGTATCGTCGCCGGCCTCGCCGTCCAGCACCGTGTCATCGCCCTTGCCGCCCCAGACCATGTCGTTGCCGGCGCCACCCTTGACCTTGTCGACGCCCATGTCGCCGAAGACCATGTCGTTGCCGGCGTCGCCCATGATCGTGTCGGCGCCCTCTCCACCGCGAAGGTAGTCAGCCCCTTCATTGCCCGCGAGCTGGTCGTTTCCGCCGAAGCCGAGGAGGATGTTGGCCTCGTGGTTGCCGATCAGCGCGTCGCCGAACATCGAGCCCCAGAGATTCTGGATGTTGGTCAGCGAGTCGCCTGCTGCATCGGCGCCGCGCACCGGTGCGTTCTCGTCATCCGGTCCGGAGAAGGAGGCGCTCAGGTCGACATGCACCCCGCCCCGCGACCCGGCGTAGCCTGCCGTGTCGTTGCCCGGCCCACCATCGAGGACATCCGCGCCAGGACCGCCGATCAGCCGGTCGTCGCCTTCGCCGCCGCTGAGCTCGTCATCCCCTCGACCGCCCCAGATGATGTCATCCTCAGGTCCGCCAACCAGCGCCATATCGCCGATGTCGTCGTACATTGTCCCCGGAAAGATCGCCATCTACCCTGCTCCTTCAAAAGAGGTCTACCAGCCCGTGGCGAAAGTCAGGGGATCCGCACTCGACCGGCTCGATCGAGTTCCGTACACTGGACGGCATGGCGATGGGCAAGAAACCGGCGGCTCGACAGCCGTCGCCGATGTGGGTGACCACGGCGGACCTTCCGACGAACGCCGGGCATCCCTTCTTCGAGCGTCTGAACCGGGTCCTGGAGGAGGCAGGCTTCGACGCCTTCGTCGAGGGACTGTGCGGGGCGTTCTACGCTGCGCGGATGGGCCGGCCGAGTCTACGGCCGGGCCGGTATTTCCGTCTGCTGTTCATCGGCTATTTCGAAGGGTTGTCCTCCGAGCGGGGGATCGCGTGGCGGGTGGCCGATTCGCTGAGTCTGCGGTCGTTTCTGGACCTGGACGTGACCGAGGCGGCACCGGACCACTCGACGTTGTCGCGCACGCGGCGGCTGATCGACGTGGAGACGCACGTGGCGGTTTTCACGTGGGTGTTGGAGCGGCTCTCCGCTGCAGGCCTGTTGCGGGGGAAGACGGTCGGCATCGATGCGACGACGCTGGAAGCGAACGCGGCGATGCGGAGCATCGAGCGTCGGGACACGGGCGAATCCTACGAGGCGTTCATTCGGCGGTTGGCGGAAGCGTCGGGGGTGGAGACACCGACACAGGCGGATCTGGCTCGGTTCGACCGGTCGCGGAAGAACAAGAAGACGTCGAACAAGGAGTGGAAATCGCCGCAGGACCCGGACGCGAAGGTCGCGAAGATGAAGGACGGCCGGACGCACTTGGCTCACAAGGCCGAGCACGGGGTCGACATGGACACGGGGGCCATCGTGTCGGTGACGGTGCAGGATGCATCCGACGGCGATACGGCCACGCTGCCGGAGACGCTGATCACGGCGGCCGAGCAGGTGGAGTTGGTGGCGCCGGACGGTCCGGGGGTCGAAGAGGTGGTCGCCGACAAGGGGTACCACAGCGACGCGACGCTGGTGGCCCTCGGCGAGGTGGGGGTTCGGAGTCACGTATCGGAGCCGGAGCGCGGCCGGCGCTGCTGGCAGGACAAGAGGACGGGAGAGACGCCGCCGGAGAAGCGCGCTGCGCAGAAGGCGCTGTATGCGAACCGCCGGCGTGTGGGCGGGCGGCGGGGTCGTCGCCTGCAACGCTGCCGGGGCGAGGTGGTGGAGCGTTCTTTCGCACACATGTATGAGACAGGGGGAATGCGTCGGGTGTGGGTGCGCGGTCACGAGAATGTCCGCAAGCGGGTGCTGATCCAGGCGGCCGCCTGCAACATCGGGCTGCTCCTGCGCCACCAGACCGGCATCGGTACGCCCCGGAGCCTGCAGGGGCGGGCTCTTTCGGCGATTTGCCGCCTGATCGACCGTCTGATCGACCGCTGGGGGCGTCTGACGCGCGCCTGGGGGTTCAAATGGACACCGACGGCCCTCGTCGGCTCAATTGCTCATCGCCAAGCTGCCTGAACAGCAGGGCTCAGCGATCAGACTTCTTCCACGGGCTGCTACGCCCGCGCAACCCAGTAAGGACAGTGATCGATATAAAGTTATCAACTTCATCGGGGTAACAGTTTGTAGTTCCATTCCCCGTGAAACGCATCGGGGACCAGCGCGAGTGCGTCCATCTCCTGCTTACTCACCGTGGCGCCGGTGGGATACTGCGCGGCGTCGAGTTCGGCCCGGACCCGGAGCCCGGTCGCCGTCCGGGTGTTCCCGATGCGGTCGACGATGGTCTCGTACGTCGCCAGCGGGGTGCCGCGCCAGTTCGCCGTGATGTGGCAGAAGAGCCGGTGCTCGATCTTATTCCACTTGCTCGTGCCGGGTGGGAAATGACTCACCTGGATGGTCAGTCCCGTCTCGTCGGCCAACTGTTGAAGCTCATGCTTCCAGGCGCGCAACCGATACCCGTTGCTCCCGCCCGCATCGGCCGTGATGAACAGGGTGGTGGCCTCGGGATAGGCGCCGCAACCCATCTGATGCCACCAGTGGCGAATCGACGCCACCGCGAACGCCGGTGTGTCGTGGTCCCAGCCCACGCTCACCCAAGCCTCGTTGCGCGCCATGTCGTAGACGCCGTACGGAATTGCCTTGCCCTCCGCGTCGGTCGGGAAATCATGCACCAGCACGGCCGGCGGCGTGCCCTTCGGCTGCCATTCCCGCCCGCCATTCTTGAAGTTCCCGACCAGCTCCTTCTTCTTCGTGTCGACCGAGATCACCGGCTGCCCCGCGGCCAGAAACCCGTCCGCGGTCGCATTGATGTGCTCGAACTGCGCGTTGCGGTCCGGGTGGCTCGCTCCCTCCTGACGTTTGCGGGCCGATTGCAGCCGGTAGCCCAGTTGGCGCAGCAACCGGCCGACGGTGGTCGAACTCACGCGCCACCCCTGTTGTGTCAGCGCCCCAGCCAGCTTCGCCCGACTCTTGCAGGTCCAGCGCAACGGCGAGGTCGGGTCGCCGCGCGGCAGCGGGTCCACCAGCGCTTCGAGTGCAGCCAGCAGACCGGGCTGGTTCTGTTCGAGTCGGGGCCGCCCGGCGCCCGGTCCTCGTATCCGGTCTGTCGCCGCCCCGCCTTGCGCGATTTCCCGGCGTCCGTTCCGGATCGTCTCCCGGGCCAGACCCGTGGCCGACGACACCAGCGCATCTCCGCCATAACCGATGGCCAGAGACTCGGCCGCCGCCCAGAGGCGGCGACTGCGCTCATTCAACACGGGCGACACCGCCGCGTACTTCGCGACGATGGTGGCTTCCAGTTCCACGTTGCGCTGCATGCAATGGAAACAGACCACATAACCCCAAAGATAGCAAGGTAATTACCGCTAGAGTCCTAAGAGTTCCCGTAGGTTGCCGATTACAAACGGTTCGGACCGGAGACGCGACTCGTCGTGACCCATCCCATGCCCAATTCTCGAGCGGAGGTCGCGGGGCGTCGCCGGACCGAAAGCGACGCCGGCGCCCCCTTCCGCCCGACCCGTTCGTGCACCGCCGCAGGCGGCTCAGCGCCCCCTCACTGACTGCGGCGGGGCGTGTCGGCGAGGCGGGCGAACAGTTCAGCCGCTGGCCCGCACTCGATGATCCAGTCGCGGACTGCGCCAGGCGGTCCGGATCGGTCACCTCCGCCAGCACGGCGGCCAACTGCTGCCCAGCCGCCGCCTCGAACTTGCGCGCCGCCTGACGACACGGCAGCGCGCGTTCCTCGGCGCGGCGCTGCTCGATTCCTCGCTCGATCCCTTGCGTGCGGCCCTGCTCGACCCACTGCTCGGTCCAGTCCCGCATAGTTTCCGCCAGCATCGTGCGCACCTCCTCCCGTCTCGATAGCGGAGCTGAGGCCATTCCCCGCAGCCGCCACGGCAGCAGCACCTGCTGGGCCCAAGCGCTGAACGCGTCCGTCAACTCCTCGTCGTCCTGCGCCCGCAACAGCTCGATCAACGTGTCCAGCAGCGCCGACGCCAGGTTGCCCGGTGGCAGCGCGCCGCCATCCACCTGGCCCTCGTCCAGCAGTCCACAGCGACAGGCCGTTGTAGATCACCACCGGCAGCACCGGCGGCTGCGCGCCGCGCTCGCGCAGCACGCCCTCGGCCACCAGCCTCTGATACAGCAACCCGCTGTCCGCATCCGCACCGCTATCGCCCGGTCGACCGTGGATGTTCTGGAACGCGCGTGGCCAGTCCATAGCCGCGCTGCCGACAGCGGACGTGTCCGACGTCGACACCGCCTGCCAAGGTCGGGAGAGGCGTTGAGAGCGGAGGTGTCAACGGTACCGCCGTCGCCGTGGCGGTCTCGGCAGTCTTGTATCCGGCGACAGCGTTCACGGAGCCGCCCCAGCCGTTGCCGCTCCCCGACGACGCGATCTCGAGGCCCCTACCGAGGAAGTGGCCGACGAACCTGCGCCCTCAGTTCTGGCTCGGTGCCGTGGATCATGAAACAGGTCACGACGCGGCCGCGGCCGAACCGCCCGACGGCGACGCTCCACAAGCGCAGGGAGGTGGACGCCTTTCGGGTCGCCGCCGTGCGGGCACAGGACAGCGGGGAGCCGAGACCCTCCCGTGACCAAGTCTGTCTCAAGTGACTCGCCGAGCGGTTCGCAGCACGACCGCAACGACCTCATGATTGCTTGGACGTTACCGACCCGGACACCTTCACCGACCTGCTCGCGAGGGGCATCGGCCGTCATTGCGGCTTCGGATTCGGCATCTGCTCGTGGAACCTGCTTGAGTGGGAAATCTATCGGCCAGCGACGTGCAGCCACACCTGGTGCGGACCCTGGTACAGTTCCGTGTGCATCAGTCGGCTTCGCGCGGGGGACGCTCGACGTGCGTCTTGCGCCAGTCGAGCAGTCTGTTCATCGACTCCAGAAGCGCATCGGCGCGCTGGCGACTCTCCGCAACGTCCTGCTCTGGAGCACCCATTTCGGCGTACTTGTTGATGGTTCCGAGCACCAAGGTTCTGATGTCGATGCTAACGACGCAGGTCTTTGGCGAGTGGGTGACGTTGATACCGAGCATGCGCGCCAGTCTAGCACGCGAGTTCCCCGATATGGCACGACCAACGCCGGGACCGACTCGAGTGGCGGATCCGGCCAACCGCACAGGGCGCATGGCTTCAGGACACCGCCTTGATCACCTTGCTCGGCTTCGGTGGCGCGGCGCAGGCTGCGCAGGATCTCGTCGCGCGGGCCGAACCATAGCCATGATGCGGGCGCGCTGGGCTATCAGCACCACGGTGGCGCCGCGCTCGCGCACCCGTTGCAAGGTGGCGGCCGGCGCCAGCTCGCCGTCGCCGTCGAGGTTCGCGTTCGGCTCGTCGAGGACGAGCAGCGCCGGGTTGCCGAAGACGGCGCGCGCCAGCGCCACCCGCTGGCGCTGGCCGCCGGAGATGGGCACGCCGCCCACGCCTATCGGGGTGTCGTAGCCGCGCGGCAGGCCCAGGATGATGTCGTGCGCGCCGGCGAGCTGCGCGGCCGCCACGACATCCTCGTCGCTGGCCGCGCCCAGGCGGGCGATGTTGTCGCGCACGGTGTCGCGGAACAGCTCGACGCTCTGCGGCACGTAGCCCACGTGGCGCCCGCGGTCGGCGTCGGGCCAGGCGGTGACGTCGGCCCCGTCGAGCCGCACGTGGCCGGTGGAGGGCTCGAGCGAGCCCACAGCGAGATCTGGCGGATGATGGGCAGCCGGACGCCGGGCGGGACGTAGTTCACCTTGTCGAAGACGACGTTGCCGGCCGGCCGCGGCAGCACCGTGCCGCCCGCCTCGGCCGGGGCGCGCGCGAGTAGCTCGGCCAGCCGCTGGTACGCCGCGCGGGCGCCGACGAAGAGGCGCCAGGAGGTGATGAGCTGCTCCAGTGGGGCCAGCCCGCGCGCGGCGATCACCGCCGAGGCGACGATGCTGCCGGCCGACATCTGGTTGCCGATGACCAGGTAGCCGCCCACGCCCAGCATGGCGGCCTGCAGGCCGAAGCGCAGCGCCTTGGCGGCGGCCGAGATGCCGCCCGAGGCGTCGGTGGCCGCGGTCTGCTTGTCGAGGCTGCTGGCGGTGGTGTCCTGCCAGCGCTGCGCCAGGTCGGGCAGCGTGCCCATGGCGGTGATGGCGTCGGCGTTGCGGATGGCGGCGTCGGCGTCGTTCAGCGCGCGCACCGACGCGCTGCTGGCCTCGGTAAGCCGCTTGCGGGTGGCCAGGTCGTTGAGCGCGGCGCAAGCGAACAGCGCGAGGGCGCCGAGCAGGCCGATCCGGCCCAGCACCGGGTGGATGACGAAGACGATGGCTGAGGTTGACGGGCGCCCACGGCGCGTCGAACAGCGGCGTGATGCCCTGGCCGGCGAAGTAGCCGCGCACGGTGGCGAGGTCGCGCAACTCCTGCGCAGAGACGCCGCCCCCGGAGCGGCGCGCCTCGGCGATGGCGCCGCCCCAGGATGGGGCTGCCCAGCTCGCTGCCGGCGGGCGTTCCGATCGTTCTCCCCGACCTGCCTCTCGCCGCTCCGGCCATGCCCGCGCGGCGGCTATGGGAGGTTGCGCCGACGTCGGTCACGTTGCCGGAGTGGCGCCGGCCCTACGTGCGGCTTGCGGGGACCCTATCGCGAATTGCACGTCGTGGGAATACTGTGAGTCGTAGCAGAACGTGTAGTCCTTGTATTCAATTTCGGTCAGGCAAGGCTCCAGCCACGTCGTCCCTGTAGTACGACTCGCACGGTCTGGCGTCAGCGAGCGCCGGTGCAGCCACAATGGCTGCTATCAGTACCGCCCCGCCAGCCGCGTTCTGCAACGGCCGAGACGTTGACCCGCCTTCGCCGGCGCCTGGACGCTGACACACCCGGTCTCCAGGACCTATGATCATCTCAACTAACCCGAGATAATCTGCCTGGTCGACGTTTCGTTGGGTACTGCGGCCACGTGGCCGTCTGACACACCCTCCACGTCAGCCGCCAGACCTTTGCGGCGCAGGTTCAACGCAGCGTTGTCGTCGCGGTCATGGACCACCCCGCAGGTCGGACAACACCACGTCTCTTCCATGCCCAGGGCGGCGTTCACCGTCCCGCACGCCGAGCATGTCTTACTCGACGGATAGAACCGGTCGGCCTCGACGAGTCGCAGGCCTTCGCGCTGACACTTCCACGTGAGAAGCTTGAGGAAGCGACCGGGCGCCGCGTCGGCCGTCGCACGCGCCAGGCTCCGGTTCTGCATCCACCCGGCCACGTGCAGCGACTCGACACACACCAGCCTCGACTGCTTGGCTATCGCCGTCGTGGCCTTGTGCGCCGCGTCCAGACGGAGGTCACTCACCCGCCGATAGAGGCGCCGACGCTCGGCATACCGCCCCTTCCGCCGGTTGCTGTGTTGGTTTTCGCCATGAGTGGCGCGCGACCGCGCAATCCGCCGGTTGACGCGGCGCAGCTTGGTCAGCGCTCCCTTCAATGGCCGGGGGTTCTCGATCGTCACCGCCGCCACGCCATTGTGCACGGTCGCCAGCCGGCGCAATCCCACGTCGACGCCGACAACCGCGCCGACCGCTTTCGCCGGCGGGTCCGGGAGTTCACAGACCACAGCCGCGTGCCAGCGAACGCCGTCATGCTTGACCGTGCACTCCCGCACTGGTCCGGCAAAACGGCACCTCTCGCGAGTGCGGACAGCGCCAATCACGGGCAGCTGGACCGTGCGTCCGTCGCACCGGACGGTATCCGGTCCGTTGTCCGCCCGGAACGCCATGCCGTGTTTGCGCGTGTGAAACCGGGGCGGCCGGCAGCGTCGGTGGAACGCTCGGCCAGCTTTCTTGGCCTCGCGACGCTCGCGCCAGAAGCGCTCCCAGGCTGCAGCGAGGTCGATCAACGCGTACTTGGCCGCGTTCTGGCTCAGCACCGTCGACCATGGCGCAATGCCGGCCTTGATGCAGTTCAACGCCCGCCGCAACCGGTAGTGAGAAGTCGCTGACTTCTCACCGGCATCGAGCGCTCGCCTGGTCTCGCCGACGCCCCAGTTCCAGGCGAACCGCGCCCAACCTGCGTGCTGGCGCAGCAGCGTCTCCTGTCGATCTGTCGGGTCAAGGGCAATCCGGTGCGTGATGATCACAACCGGCTCAGCTCCGCGGAGTTCTGCCGGACGGCATCGAGCAGCTTCTGCGTCTTGTGCGACCGCGCGCCATAGCAGCCCGTGGCACAAGGCCCCGCTGCATTCGAGCGGCGCTGCATCCCGTCTGCCGGCGTTGCTCCTCGGTCGAATATGCCCAATATGCTCCCTCGTCGCGCCTTGTCAGCCGGACGCATCGCCGCTCTCGGTGCAACGCGGGGTTTCACCACGGGCTGATAGAGTCGGGCCGAGAAGACAGTGATGATCTCCAGTACATCCTGGGCCAGCTCCTGCTCGAACGAGGGCTGTTCCCCGTGGTTGACGATGACGATCTCGATGCGCTGCTCCTCGCACAACGCAAAGATCAGATCGGCGCCGAACCGCAGCAAGCGGTCCTTGTGCATCAGAACGAGCCGCCGCATCCGCCTCCGGAGAATCAGTCCAAGCAGACGCCGCAGTCCCTTTTTGCGGTAGTTCAATCCGGAGCCCAGGTCGCAGATCACCTCGAATCGCCAGCCCTTTGCAGCGCAGTACGCTTCCAGCGCCGCCTGCTGGCGTCCAAGATCCGCCCTCTGGTCGTGACTCGATACACGGGCGTAAGCGATGGTCGGCGCCTCCTCGTTGGTCAGTCCCAACAGGTCGGCGAGCGAGTAGTAGCGAGTCCCGCCGCGCGTCTTGCGAGCTGGCAACAGCTCACCGCTCGCCTCCCACTTGCGCAGCGTCTCCGGAGTGGAACCGATGAGGCGGGCCGCCTCCCCGATCTTCACAAGCCGGGGCTCCATATGACCAGATTACGGAATATAAGTGAAGATTACTGCAAACTGTTACCACCCCTGTAGTCGTGGCCTGGAGGACCGGTTCGGGAGACCGTCTCAACGGCCTCATGGACGCGCGGCATCGCCCTGAGTGCGTTCCGCAGAGATTCCATGTCGATGGGGACCGCGGGCGAAAGCCGAGCCGAGCGCAGGAAGAGCCGACGTGACTGAGCCAGTAGCTGCCATCAATGCCCAGCGGTCGTGCGGCGGACGGGCCGTAACGGCCGGCGCCAGCCAAGCACGCTGTGCAGCTCTTCGCGGTCCGGCGCCGCCAACGCCAAGTCGCAGATTGCGTACATCGACGCCAGTCCGAACGCCACGCCGAACAGGAACCACACAAGATCCATCGTTTCTCCCCCTCGCACCTTGGCGGCAGTGCGTCATGGAGTCTATCGGACGCTCGGAGTCCGATCCGCAGGGCCGGGAACAACCGGGAACTCGCCAGCAGACGGCCCGCATGGGGCGTGCTGGGGTCGGCAACCTCCGGCTGAACCATGGAGGGTCGCGGTTCGGAGCCACCGCGGCAGGGTCGGCCGTTGGCTGTGTGTGCAGCAGGTGGGCCGTTGTGGTTGCTCGGGACGTCCAAACCGCGACGGCGTATCGTACCACGGTCTGGACGGGGACGACGGCACTGGCGTCGAGTCTCGATAGCTCCGGATGGTGTGGGGACTCGTCCCTCTGGAACCGCGGAGAACCGGGAATTGATCGGTTTGGCGGCAATAGCCCCGACTTGGTCAGCTCGTCCTGAGGTTGTGGTTGGTGCCCTTCGCGTGCCTCCTGGCG
Organism: Vicinamibacterales bacterium; assembly: GCA_965222265.1. Taxonomy (GTDB): domain Bacteria; phylum Acidobacteriota; class Vicinamibacteria; order Vicinamibacterales; family UBA8438; genus JAAXGX01. The sequence goes on along the minus strand of CBDCTP010000001.1, from coordinate 710,326 downwards.
CCCCACGGACCGGTGCGGCGCTCGCCCTCAAGACGAGAAGACGTCGTCCAGGCGGAGTTCAAGGTCGGCCAGCAGCGGCGAGCGCAGCGTCTGTCCCCGGCCGAAGGCGTGGGTGACCGCCAGCGCGCCGGCACGTCGGCGATGGATCTGGACGGTCTCGGCTGCCGGGTCGACCAGCCAGTACTCCATTACGCCGTGTCTCCCGTAGAGCGCGTGCTTGTAGCCCCTGTCCCGGTCGGCGGTGGCCGGGGACAGTATCTCGACCACCAGGTCGGGCGCACCCCGCACGTTCTCGCCGCCGCTCAGCAGATGCTCGCGTTCCCGGGAGACGAACAGTAGGTCGGGTTGCACGACGTCAGTGTCGGACAGGACCACGTCGCAGGGGGCGATGAACAGCTTTCCCAACGCCCGATCCTTGATGAAGCGGGTCAGCTGCGTTGCCAGCTCCAACTGCACCGTCTGGTGCTTCAGATTCGGGGCAGGAACCATGACCAGGTCTCCGTCCAGCAACTCGTAGCGCCTGTCCGGCGGTGCGGTCCGGTAGTCCTGGTAGGTGAACTTGACGACCGGTTGCGTGGTGCCCACGTCGGTGCTTCTCCCCTTGCCCCGATGATCGTGCGAATCATCATAGCGTGTCACAAGTCGCCCGTGATCATCGCCGCCGCCGCCGCGGCAGCCCAGACGAACCGTGAGGCACTCATGGCCCTCTACGGCGCGACCGACGGTCCGAGCTGGCGTCAAGACGGGAACTGGGGGAGTAACCAGCCGCTCGGCGAGTGGGATCACCACGGACCAGCGAGGCCGCGTTACCCGTCTCGACCTCCGGCACAACGGCCTGGCCGGGTCGATCCCACCGGAGCTGGGGCCCCTGACCCGGCTGGAAGCGTTCGACCTCTCCCTCAACCAGCGTCTGACGGGACCCAAAGGCGGTTCGCCCACTGGGCGGGCGGCGGTCGCTGGAGCGTCCATCGGCGGCGCGGAGGTGTTGGGTGCCTCCTGTCGGGTGTTCGCGCTACGACAAGACGAACGAACAGCCAGGAACACGCCGCCCTGATGGAGGCCATCCGGGGTCTTGGTGAGCGAATGGCAGCCGTGGAAGGGAGGCTCGACCTACTCATCGCGCAACAGCAGCAGAAATCGCAGTGATCACCAAGGACCCCGCACCTGCAGAGACTGGATCCGATACGATGCCACGATCCCGGCTGCGAGATTCCCGCATGCGCGGGAACGAGTAACCGACTCATAGGGGGGGTAGCACGAGGCCGGCGACCGGCGCCGTCAGCCGGAGGTTGTTGTGAACGAGCTTCCCTCGGTGCGCTTGACGCGGCGGTTCCTGGCCTTGTGCCTGGAGTACGGCTCGATGCGGTTGGGGGTGCGCGTGGTTGCCGTCGGCTGGAGCACCGGGGTGGCGGGGCTGCCTGAGAGCGACAGGTGGGTGGATTGGGACGCTGACGAGATGCAGGCGGCGGTCGACTACCTCGAGCGCAAGTGCGGCCGGCCCCCGAATACTGCACTGGTTGATGAAGCCGAACCACGGTTCGGCGACGGCCTGTCGACGACACGTAGCCCAGTTTGGTCGAGACTCTGCGGGGCTTGCCGGTCTGCTACCCTTTCCCCGGATGGCCCGTCGCTGGACGCCGGGTGAGGACACGGCCGTGCGCCTGGCCGCGGCGCTCGACTACGAGCACGGCGGCCAGAGGTTGCGCGAGCTCGCCGCTCGGCTCGGCCGGACCGAGGCGGCCATCCGCCAGCGGGCCTTGCGGCTCCGCGCCGCTCAGCTCGACGCCGCCGTCGAGCGCCGTGGCTACGCTGGCGGCTCGGTCAGCGCCGGCTGAAGAGGGCAACTGAGCTCAGCTGCGGATCAGCCGGGGCGGGAGTTCACGAGGTACTCCCCACGACACGTAGCGGCCCCTGCCAGCGTTCGTTCCGCCCGCGCGCCGCCGCGTCCCGATCGTCAAGCAGCCGCCGGATGCCGGACACCGCATCGTGCGGTCTGACGACCGCTTCCTCCGGGGTCGGCGCCTGGCCCCGCGCCTGACGTTCCCGCACGTGCCGGACGCACGCTTCGACCGTCGCGCCGGCGCCGAGAATCTCGCCCGCCTCGTCGCTGTCGCCGCCGTCCCGATACCACCAGGCGCCCCAGCCGCCGGGGTCGGCCGGACGCACGACGAGCCGGGTCCCTTTGCTCATCGAAACGTCCGACCGCCAGCCCGCAGCATGATCGCGTTATCGTCGCCGTCGTCGAATGCCTGTAGCCCCCGCGCGGCGAAAGCTGAGTGGCCGCGGCGGTCAATGGGTGGCAAGGCGGATCAGCTGGATTCCGAGTCTTGCCGCAGCAGTGCCGCAGCGTCCTTCAGCACGCCAGCGGCGTGAACGTCTCCGGCTTGCTCGGCGGCATGGACCAGGCGTTCGATGCCCCGAACGACGACCTCGCGCCCGGCTGACAACGGGTGGTCGAATCCGACGGTGTCGTGGGGCGGCAACTCGCCGCCGATCGCCGGCCGCAGGTGCATCAAGCCGGCCGCCGGGTCGCACAGGTAGCGGCTGGCTTCCTCGACGGCCTCGCGCTGGGTGGCGCCGGTGGCAACCAAACCAGCGTGGTGCCACGATACACGATCCAGCCATTCACCGTGAGGTTCGTCCGCCGCCTTGCGGGCGGCTCCCCGGCACGCGACGAGGTTGCGGCCGGCTCGGCCATCGGCTCGCCCTCCCCGGTCGTTGTGAACGGGCGCGGCCTTTTCCGCTTTCGTTTCTTGAGCATCGAAAGCGTCCAGCTTACCAGCGGTGGCGGTTGCGCGGCCTCACAGCCTCACCCACCACCCCGGCGAAGTACCGGGCCGCGGCCGCGTGCTCGACGGCGATGGCGCTGGCGTGGCGGGCGACCATCTGGGGGTTGCGCCAGCCCCCGGCCTGCTGGACGGCGGTGCCCGAGGCCCCGCAGCGGACGAGCTCGGAGGCCATCCCGCGGCGCCCCGAGTGCGACGAGACGTCGGCGAGGCCGGCCAGCTCGGCGAGGGCCTGGAGGCGCCGGTTGATCTGGACGCCGCTGAGCGGGATCACGCGGTCGGCCGCGGCCGGGACGGTCGCGGTCCGCAGGGCGGCGACCGCCGCCGCGAAGCCCCCGACCAGCAGCCGGTAGTCCTCGCAGGCGGCCTCGGGGTTGGTCTTCGAAGCGCAGACGCGGACCCTCAGCTGCCCGCGCCACCGGGCGGCGGTCACGTCCTGCCAGCGGGGCGCCGCGATCTCCGAGCGGCGCAGGCCCGCGCAGAAGGCGAGCGAGACGATCGCGGCGTCCTCGAGGGCGCGCCGGGCGGCCACGCGTGCCGATTCGACGCCGCGGCCGGTGCGCCGGGGTGCGGCGCGACGGCCATCAGCAGGACGGCATGCTCGAACGAGAGCGGCGCCGTCCGGCGCGGCGCGGCGTCCGGGCGGGCGGCGTGCTGGCGGGCGACGCCGGCGACGACTGCGCGCACGCCGGCCACCCCCCGTCGGGTCGTCGGCCCCGCGGGCGCGGTGGGTCGCCGCGATGGCGGCCGCGACCACGCGGACGGTCGAGGTCCTCGACGTCTCGGCCCGCTCGGTCAGGTAGGCGGCGACGAGGACGGGCGCGGCGGGGAGGGCCGCGGCCCTGCGGGCGCGGCACCAAGTCTCGAACCTGGCCCACTGGCCCGCCTGGGTGCGGCGGGTGTTGCTGGCCCGGGCGTCGGCCGCGACCGAGGCGATGCGCGCCCGCTCGGTGGCCGAGACCGGCGACGGGGCGGCGGGCCGGCCGCCACGTTCTGCCCCATAAGATGAGCGCATTATCGGTCAGAATGATGCAACCTCGGAACAGGCGCCAACCGGCGCGCGATCAGCCGCACGGAAAGTGCGACAGGATGAACAGTGCGGCCGGGGCGGGCGAGCACTCTTCCGGCGGGTCGACCGTTGGGGGAACGTCGACGGTCGGCTCGCGACCGGCGGCGGCGGTGCGAGCTGTCGTTCACGAGCGGCACCGGCTGCCTGGAGTCGCGGGAGCGGCCGTTCGCGGCGCCTGGGGCGGATGGGACGGGTTGACGGCATGAATCAGCAGAAGCTCGTCGGTGCGGCGCTCAGCTCTGCCGCCTTCCTCGGCCTGATCCTGGCCGGGTGGGCGGCCGGGCTGCTGGGACTGTGGATCGGCGGGTGGCCGCAGGCCGGCCTGCCCGCCGTGGTGGACGCCCTCGCGCGCGGGCTCACGCTGGCGCTGCTCGCGGCGCTCTTCGCCTGGCTCCGCCGCGCCGGCCGCGAACTCAGCGGCTACCTCGACGTCCTCGCCAAGGACATAGGCAGGCGCTTCGACCAGGTCGGCCGCGAGCAGGCCTTCCAGCGCGAGCGGCTGGCCAGGCTAGAGGGCGTGCTCGAAGGCCTCGCCGCCGCACGCCGCGATCAAGCCGGCGACTGACGCCGGTCGGCTTCCGGGATGGTGCCCGGAAGCCGACCGAGCGGTCCTCGCTCGAGGGTTGACGTGATGAGTGAGCCCGGCGACCCGGATCACGTGTTGCCGCGACCCGTCGTGATGCAGTTGCTCGGGGCGGGCAGGGACCTCGACACGCTGGAACCTGCGAGGCAGAGCCGCGACCGCCAGCCGCTGCCTCGGCCGCCGCGACGCGCGAACGGTAGAGGCCGGGACCCTTCGGCCGAATCTCTGCCGAACGCCTGTCACGAGCGCGGGCTCCAGGGGATGAGATCACCGCACAGGCTGCAGCGCCACGTCTCGTCGGAATCGCCGGCGCCAACTACGATCGACCGGGCTTCGATGCGATCGTCCGGCCGGAGGCACCGGGGGTGTCGCTGGGCGAGCAGCCCGGCCGACGTCCTGACGAGAACGCCGTCGACGCTGCGTTCTTCCTCGATCAGGCGGTGCTGCTTTCCCGGGTCGAGAGACATGTTCGTTCCGGCACAGAGGCGAATCCTCCCCCCGGCGACGCATCGACGCCGCGCGGCGGGGACCCTCTGGGCACGCTATCGGGCGCTCGGCGCCTCAGCTGTAGACGCGGCCGATTGCCCCGTGGGCGGCGGTCCTACGCGCGGCAGGACGGTCAAACTCACCACCAGCCACAGGCGCACGGCGCCGCCATGCCGGAGACAGCCGTGATGGCGATGAGCAGCGCGCCGAGGGCGGCCCTCGCGGTCGGCGTCCTCCGCGCCCAGCCCGGTCGGTGGCCAGGACCTTCTTCCCGGAGCTGGACATCGCCGCGCAGGCCGACGTGATCTACCCGACCGGCAACGTCCTCAGCCGCGCCGATGACGCCGTCTGCGCCCTCGGCGCGGAGACCCTCGTCGCAGAAGCCCGAGGCGCGCTCGAGCTGCACAGCGGGATCAGCGTCGCCGTCCCCCCGTCACCGGCAGCCCCCCTCGAGGGCGTCGGGCTTGACGTCGCCGCGCTCGTCCTCCCGATTCCCGGAGCCGAGGCGTGTGCGGTCGCCATCCGCATCCAGCTCACCGTCGGCGACGCCGCCGTGCATCTCGCCGCCGAACACTTCAACCTGCTACCCTGACCTTGGGTAGGATCCCCATGAGTGGCGTCGACAGGCAGCGCGGGCCGAGCCTGCGCTACGAACCCACCGACAAGCCCCCGCCGGGCATCGCCCTCGGTTGCGGGTTGCAACTCGTGGTGCTCGGCCTCGCCAGCATCGTCATCATCCCGACGATCGTGATCCGCGCCGCCGGTAGAACCGATGCGTACCTGTCCAGGGCGGTGTTCTGGGCCGTTGCGGTCAGCGGCGTGTGCACCGTGCTGCAGGCGGCGAGGCTGGGGCGGGTCGGCGCAGGGTAGGCGCTCACGATGGGCGCCGCCGTGGCTTTCATCGGGGTGGCTGTCAGCACTCTCGCGGAAGGCGGTCCGGCTCTGCTCGCGCCGCTGGTCGTCGTATCGTCGCTCGTCCCCATCATCATTTCCCTGCGGCTCGCCCTGTTCAGGCGCCTTCTGACGCCGACCATCGTCGGCACCGTGAACATGCTGGTGCCGGCCACCGTGCTGCCCGTTGTCTTCGGGCGCCTGACGGAGGGACCACCCGGCGCCGCCGAGCTGGGCGCCCCGCTCACCGCGCTGGCGACGATTGCCATCATCAGCGGCATCTCGCTGAAGGGGAACGCGGCGCTGCGTCTGTGGGCGCCCCTCGTCGGGGTCGTCGCCGGCTCGCTGGTTGCCGGCTCCGTGGGCCTCTACGATCCGGACCGCGTGGCCGCGGCGCCGTGGATCGGTCTGCCGCCGGCCGCCTGGCCGGGCGTCGAGCTCGACCCGGGGCCGGCGTTCGTGGCGCTGCTTCCGGCCTTCGTGTGCGTGGCCGTCATCGGCACCATCCAGACGATCACCGGGGCCGTCGCCATCCAGCGGGTGTCGTGGCGCCGGCCGCGGGCGGTGGACTACCGGGCCGTGCAGGGGGCGGTGGCCGCCGACGGCGTCGGCAAGCTGCTGTCCGGCCTCGCCGGCATCATGCCGACGCAGACCATCGGAGTGAACGTGCCCACCATCGAGCTGACGGGGGTCGCGGCCCGCGCGGCCGGCGTCGCCGCCGGGGGGCTACTGATCGCGCTGGCGTTCCTGCCCAAGCTGCTCGCCCTAGTCCTGGCGATACCCGGCCCCGTCGCGGCGGCCTCTATCTGACCGTGGTGCTGGCGATGAGCTTCGTGCGCGGGATGACGGAGGTCGTGCAGGGCGGGATCGATCACCGCAATGCGATGATCGCCAGCGTCGCCTTCTGGGTCGGCGTCGGTTGCCAGAACGGCTTGATATTCCCCGATCTGCTGGCCGAGCTCGCGGGCGGGGTGCTGCGGAGGGGGATAACCGCGGGCGGTCTCGTGGCCATCTTCATGACCCTGTTCCTCAAGGTGACCGCGCCCCGCGGGTGGTCCTCGTTCTCCGACCACAGGATCGCGCCGGCCTCGTCGTCGCCGCTTTCGTCGTTGTCGAGGTGCACCGCCTGCTGCTCGCTGTTCCATCGCATGTAGGTAGCCCCGCACGATTTGGAGCGGCTCGGCGACGATCTGACCGTCGTCCCGGCACTCCACGCCCATCTCGCGAGCCGTCGTCGGGCATTCGACCAAGCGCCCGACCTCGTTCCACGGGTACCCGTCGAGGCGGTCTCCCCCGAATCCGACAGTTCGCGCCGCTGTTCGCATCTTCCCTTCTCCTTTGTTCGTCTCCGGACTACGCGAGCGCTGCCGTCGCGTGGCTGCGGCCGGCGACCAGGTCGCGTACGTCGCCATCCACACACCGGCGCCGTACTGGCGTATTGCACGCTGCGTCGTTGCTGATCCTCTGGACGCCCCCGTAGCGGCAGACAGTGTTCAGCCGGCGAGACGACGCCGATCCGCTGGCGGCTAAGATATGTACCTGCGCGCCGGCGCTGACGAAGGAGCCCACCGTCGCACGCGCCAGCAATACCCATGATGGTGTTGGCCGTCCGTGGCTGGCTGGCTACAAGTTCTGTGTAACCACTTATGAGGTCTCGGTTGCCGGCTGCGTTCTCACGCTCGCTCGGCATTTTCTTTGCCGTTCGCTACACGTCTCTTGGATTCATGCTCGAGGATCCCCGTCTAGGGCTTGTTGCCTACGTTGCGACTTACCTGCGTGCAGTCGCTCTCGGCGCCGCCCTTTATGGCCTGGTTCTGGTCGCCGTCGGGTAGGCCCTTTTCGCTGCCTCTGCCTGGGGCCTGCACGGCCTTGAACTGCGGCTTCTAGTCGCCGGGTCAGTTCACGACGGTCTGCCCTGCTTACCGTTCCGTCTCCATTGCCATTTGCAGCCGCGCTTGCGCTTCGGCGAGCTGGTCTATGGCTGCCGACGCCCTCTTCACCCGGATCGCCCTCCGGACAGCGATCAGCAACCCACTCCCCCGGCGGGCTGCACGTCGGCGTGTACGCAGGGCGCGTGAGAACGCCACTCACGGCGCGGCGAGCCGCCGGTAGCCAGCGACTTGCTCGCGGATGCAGCGGCTGCGGGCAGCGTAGTCCTGGGCCTCGGTGCGCTCCGCGCACCAGCGGTCGATCTGCTCGCGCGGGATCGCTGCTTCGGCGCGCAGCCCGCGAGCGACGTTGAGGACTGCCCCCCCGGCCCCGAGCAGGCAAAGCACCAGCAGCGCCGACACCGCGGCGCGGTGCAACCAGGTGCCGGCGTCGGACATGCCGGCCGCCAGACAGGCGGCGACCGCCGTGAACAGCAGGATGAGTACTTCGAGGGGGATCACAGCAACTCCGTGTTCGGTCCTTGGTTTCCACCTCCGGTCGTCGGAGGCTCGGTCACCGGTCGTCCCGGCACTTGTCAGACTTCTTCTCTCGCACGCGCATCGAGGATCTCGGGGGTCCGCGCGCGCGCGGTCATAGACCTCGGTGGCAATTTGGCAGAAGTGCGTTTTGTCCGCCTCGGTCGTCGGGTCCTGCCATCGCGGGTACTGCGCTTCGCCCCCGAACTTCGCCAGCAGCTCCAGGCGCTCGCGCGTGGCCGTGGCCGGGAGTCTCTCGCCGGTCTTCTCGAGCTCCTCCGCCAGGTTGTGCAGCTCGTGCTCGGCCCGCACCGGCCGGCCGTGCGCCACGAGCAGGGCCTTGATCGCTTTCTCGGCCGCGGCCTGCGTGCTGTAGCAGCGCACCTGCAGACCGATGGTCGTGTCCGCGCTGCGCACGACCTGCATGTCCTCCTCGGCCTTCCTCAGCCAGTCCATGGCCTCTTCGCGCTGGTAGTAGAGGATCCGAACCATCCGTTCTCCTGGCGACTCTGGTATCGCGATCCGGTCCCCTGCGCGCGTGGTCCACCCGCGCGCCTCGCCACCACGTTCGTAGGCGACGATCCCTTCGGCCATAGCTGGCCCGTAGACCCAGCTCCGCGAGTCCCGGAGGTCGCTCAGCAGTCTCCTGGTCGCGGGCACGATGTGCACCGGCGGGTGGCCCGTCGGCAGGCACACTGCTGCTCGCGCTTTCATGGCCTCGAGGTCGGACACGTCCTTTACGACGACCAGGTCGACGTCGGATTCTGCCGTCATCGTCGCCCTGGCGGCCGAGCCGAACACGATCACCATCTCCGGGTCGACGGTCTCGACGATCGGCTGCATCACTGCAGCCAGTTGCGCGGGGTCCGGTCTGCCTTCGGTGACTCTCCATCCGCTCGGTTCGCGTTCCTCGTGTTGCATCCCTGAGTCAAGGTACCACATCGGCATTCCGGGTCAATCCCTGCGCTCGCTGGTCCTGCTTCTGGTCTCGGCGTGAGTTTGCGGCCGCCTGTTGCACCCCGAGCGCCTCGAGGCGGGTCTATCCCGGCTCGGGCGGGGGGCGCGCGGCTCGACTCCGTGGTCATCGTCCGCCGGCTTTGCTCTATCCACGCAAGCGCGGGGCAGCGGTTCGCGTTCCACGGCGATGACCTGGACGATCACGGGTGCAGCCCCGCGTCTGCGGGGGGCGGGTCTGACGCGGTCGCCGTCAGTGCCCCTGCCCTCGGTTCGTCCTCGCTTCGGGCCGGCCGCATGCGTCGCAGATCTGGCGGCTCAGAGCCCTGGCTGTGGCGATTGTTCCGACCGGCGCAGCCCGCCATCGTCATCCTACGTCCGTTGCTTCGGTATCAGGTTGGTTTATCCGCGTAGTGCCGCGCTGGGCCTGAAGATTGGGATCCCGCGGAACGGCGCCATGATCAGCAGGTCCTCGTCGCCAGTGATCAGACACTCTGCCTCCCCTAACCTGGAAAATTCACCACGGCCCCGTCCGCGGTAGAGACACAAGAGCCTCCGTGTGCTAAAACGCTGTTGCCCACAAACGTTTTTGGCACAACGGAGGCTCTTGCGTGACGAACGCCACGATACCACAGACTGTTCGGTTCCCGGATCTGTTCGACAAGCCGCTCGTGGCCACCTTCGACCGCGAGCAGGCGAGTTCGGATGGCGGGGCCGTGTTGCTCAAGGCGGCCGAGCGGGTGTATGGCTTGGTCAAGGCGTTCGCCCGCTGTCTGGTGGATGAACGCGCGCCGGAGAAGATTCGGCACACGCTCGAGGACCTGGTCGGCCAGCGGGTCTTCGGGATTGCCTGCGGCCATCCCGACGGCAATGATGCCGACCATCTCGCCGACGATCCGATCCACAAGCTGCTGCTGGGACGCGACCCGGTGGCCGGGCGGCGGCTGGCGTCGCAACCGACGATCTCGCGGTTTGAGAACGACGCGGGCCGCTCGGCCCTCTATCGGATGGGGCGTGAGTTGGCGGCGAGCGTCATCGAGCGGCATCGGCGCCGACTGGGCGGGCGGGCGCGACGCATCACGATCGATCTGGACCCGACCGACGACCGGACGCATGGCGCGCAGCAGTTGACGTTTTTCAACAGCTACTACGACAGCTGGTGTTACCTCCCGTTGCTGGCCTTCGTGCGCTTCGACCGCGAGGTCGAGCAGTATCTGTGCGCCGCTGTGCTGCGGCCGGGCAAGGCGGTGGCTGCCGACGGGACGCTGGGGGTGTTGTCTCGGTTGCTCCCGCTACTGCGCTGCGCGTTTCCGCGGGCGCGCTTGCTCGTCCGGCTCGACGGGGGCTTTGCCACCCCGGAAATCTTCGACTTTCTCGACGCCGAGCCGCGGCTCGACTACGTCGTGGCGATGGCCAAGAACGCCGTCCTGCTGCGGCACGCCGCGTCCGCCCTGGTCGAGGCGCGGGCCAAGAGCGCGCACGACGACCAGACGGCGCACGTCTACACCGACACCCGTTGCTATCGAGCGGGCACGTGGGACCATGAGCGCCGTGTCGTGATCAAAGCCGAAGTCGTGCGGCTCGCCGGCCGCGAGCCGCGCGACAATCCGCGCTTCGTCGTCACCAATCTGCGCCAGACGCCGCGCTTTATCTACGAGAAGATCTACTGTGCCCGCGGCGATATCGAGAACCGCATCAAGGAGTTGCTCGACGGCCTGCAGATCGACCGTACGAGCTGCTGCAAGTTCTGGGCGAACCAGTTGCGCGTCTTCCTGACGGCCGCCGCCTACGTGCTCATGCAGGAACTCCGCTTGCGCGCCGCACGCACCGCCTGCGCCCGCACGCAGGTGACGTGGCTGCGCGACCGGCTGCTCAAACTCGGCGTTGACGTCCGCCGCTCTGTCCGCCGCCTCGTCCTGCATCTGCCGCGGGCGACGCCATACCTCGATGCTTGGCGCCACATCGCCCTCGCCCTTGGCGCGCGCGCCGGGTAGCCTGTCCTCCTGCCGTCTGCCAGCCAAATCCCACAGCCGCTCTCACGCGCCCCAGCCGGCGGCGCTGTCGTTGCCGCGCGCTGCGGGCACGCCGTCACCCTGCCACGGCGGCTCAACCACGCCGCAACCTGCCGCCGACACAGTCCGCAGGCTGCGCTCGTCCGACAATCAGACCCCACCCGTGACCGATTCGACAGCCTCACGAATAATGCAGGCTAATAGCGCTGTTTCCAGAAACTTGTCGTCTTCCGCGTCCCGGCAACCGAGCTTGCTGTTAGTGATCGTTATCCACTCGGCGATCGGCAGCAGTTGCGCTAGGTACGTTTCCCGCACTTGCCGTTCTGCGTAGCCGTCGAACTTGGAGTGCAGCAGTCTCGTTCGCAACTCCGTGAAGGTCTCGTCCGAGAACAGCAGCTTGCCGTCTGCTGCTCGCACCTTGTCGAGCACCCTCCGCGGTACGCTCGCCGCGTTTAGTGCTCCGCTGATCAGCACGTTCGTGTCGATCACGACCCGCTCAACTTTCATCCGCCAGCAGCTCTTTGAGCTTCCCGTCTGTCAATCCCCGAGCCGACGCTTCTGCCGACAGACGGTCCATGGTTTCCGTCAGTGCGTCCCATGCCGCCCCTCGCAGTCGCGTGTACTGTTCCATCGACATCACGACCCCGATTGGACGACCGTTCTTGGTGACCTGTACAGGACCGCTTTGTGCGGCGTCGAGCAACCGTCCGAATCGGTTCTTCGCCTCTCGCGCAGCCATTTCCCTCATGTGTCTATAGTAGCTCTTCGGTCCTCTGCTCGCGCACGAAATCGCTGGTTCGCTCCAGCGCTTCCCCCAGCCGCCGGCCCGTCCCTGCCGAGCGTCGGCCGCCGGTGCGTCTGTCAATCTCGGCACGCGTTCGCGAACGCCGCTCCGTCCTGGTTCATCTCCCCGCGTTCGGCAGGGTGGCGATGGGTGCGTGTTCATCTCGCGTGCCAGCCACGGTTCATTCCTGTTTCTGCCTGGATTCGCCCTTGCTGCCCGCCAGCTGTTGGCGGTCCGGCCGCTCATCCCGCGCGTCCGGGACTTGCGCGTTGGCTTGCTGCGCGGCGTCGAGCCGGGCATCCTAACCGGCATCCTGTTCGGCTCGGACCGCCCTGCCCGCGCCCTTCTGATTTCCCGACCCGCGGCTTGGCGCGTCCTTCGTTGCAAGCAGCCCGCGCCGGGAAGTGCCACGGTGCCTTTTCCGAAGCCTTTACCGGCTCGGTCCCCGTCGTGCCCCCGTCTCTGTTTGCGGGCGTGGGATCGTAGGTCGTTGCGGCGGCGGTGCTGGGCTGGCGGCTCGCCTTACCTCGTTCACGCTCCCTGGATCGCTACTGTCGTATACCGCTCGGGTATTCGTTGCTGCCGCCTTGCGGATCGCCTGCAGCAGCTGTGGCGCCGTGATCGGGCCGTTCTGGTTGAGGTGTTCACCGACCCCCGACTCGATCAGGCCCTTTCCAGCGTTTCTGGCCTCGTATCGCTCTTCGTCCAGCTTCCCTGCCCTCACGGTCTTGCGCACCGTCAGGGTTCCTTCCGCGACCTCGATTTCCAGCCGCTCGTAGCGGTGGTTCTGCAGTGCTTTCCCCGCGGCGGTTCCGAGACTGTCTTTCTGCAGCGCGAACCGTGGATTCAGATCCCGGATCTGGGTCCCGAACTGGTCTGCGAAGTGCCGGTCGGCCGCGCTCCATGTCGCCATGATCGCCTTCGCGCGCTCAGCGCTCACCAGGCTTACCGCCGTCGCCAGCCCTGCGGGATCCGCCTCGGCGCCGACGATCACGTCGACGACGTCGCGCACCAGGAGCTTCTCGGCTCGCTCGAGTTTTCCGCGCAGGATTTGCGCGTTGCTCAGCACGATTTCCTTGCGCTCCTCGACTGTTGCCTCTTGCTGGCCCAGCGAGGGGCTGGGCCTGAGCGTCGACAGGTCGATTTTCCCTTCGTCGAATGCGATCTTGATGCGGCCGCCGCTGACGGCTTCCGGTTTCCCGCCCAGCCGACGGGCGATGTTCTCGTCGTTGTCCTGTGCCAAGTCGATGAGGCTGTTTCGGCCCGGCACCAGGATGTCGATGTCGGTGCTCCGCCGGTGCTCCCACCGTGCGGCCAGCGTGGTACCGCCGCCCAGGTGCGGCCGCACGGTTCTTCCGGTTCCTTCGTTCGGCAGGCTGTGCACGATGTCCCGCTTTGCCGTCCACAGCGACCGTGCCGGCTCCGGCAGTCTTAGTTTCTCCGTCATCCGGACACCGCGAAACACCGTACGAGGGCTGCCCGTTCGGCGGGCCGCCCTCCCTGCTCGGCCAAGGCTCGCGCGAGTTGCCGCCAAGTGAAAGCGCGCTCGATGTAGGCGTTCATCAGCTCGTCGAAGGTCGCCTCGTTCGTCAGCACGGTGACTGCCGCCCGCTGGCGGGCGGTCCGCTCTTCGGCCTGCATCGCTTCGTACACCTCCTCGCTCGTCGGTGGCTCGCGCCATCCGCAGCAGCCGCCGCAGATGATCCCTCGAACTGTCCGCGACTGCGCGCCTGTCGCCTCCGCGTCCGCCTTCGGGTCCAGTCTGGCCAGTGTTTCGGCTGGCGAGTACTCGTCGCTGAACCGATCCAGGGGCGGCAGCTCGATTGATGCCGCCACGGGACCTTCCTCACGGCTTCGGCGCCGCGTTTCAGCACGCGCCCAGCGGCGGATCTCCTCGCGTGTCATTGTTCCCAGACTACCAGTTTTCCTTCGCCGCACTCCATTTAGCTGTCGGCCAAGCTGCCCCGCCGTGCGGGGAGCATCGCGTGGGGCGCCCCCAGTTTTCTTGGACACGGATTAAGGGAGAATCCGATGTCACCAGGAGGTGGGGGTATGGTTCGGTCGAGTCAGGTGAACGGAGCTGGGTCGGCGCCGCCGGAGGGAGCCCGGAGGGCGACCGGAGTCGGCGCCGACGCGGCGGCGATGGGGTCGGGGGCCTTGGCGCCGGGGCAACGGTGGAGCGCGAGCCGGAAACGGGACGTGGTGTTGCGGCTGCTGCGTGGCGAGTCGCTCGATGCGGTCTCGCGTGAAGTCGGCGTGGAGGTCTATCGGCTGGAGAGGTGGAAGGCCCGGGCGCTGGACGGTTTCGAGCTGAGTCTGAAGGAGCAGGCCGGTGAGCCGCTGGCCGTGGAGTTGGATGCGGCCAAGCGGCACATCGGGGAGCTGTCGATGGAGAACGAGCTGTTGCGGTCGCGTGCCCGCGCAGCGGAGCGTCGCCTCCCTTTGGCGACGCGGAGGTCGCGACGATGAGCCAAGCGACCTCCGCGATGACAGGGCGACGCTACGGTCTCGAGCGGGTGTGCCGAACGTGGGAGCGGTCACGCTCAGCGCTCTACGCCAGGCGGGCTCGCCTGCAGCGCCCAGCGCGGGCTGATGGCCCACGCCGCCGCGGGCCGACGCCCGCGCTGTCGGATGCGCAGCTGCTGGCGGCCATTCGCAGCGACCTGGCCCGCTCGCCGTTCCACGGTGAGGGCCATCGCAAGGTCCACGCGCGGCTGCGGATCCTCGACGGGGTCCGGGTCTCGCGGACGCGGGTGTTGCGCGTGATGCGCGCCCAGGGCCTGCTCTCGCCGCATCGCGGGCGGCAGGGTGAGCCGAAGAGGCACGACGGCACGATTGTCACCTCGGCGCCCGACGTCATGTGGGGTACCGACGGCGCGCGGGTGTTCACCGTCGACGACGGCTGGGTCTGGACCTTCGCGGCCGTCGACCACTGGAACGCCGAGTGCGTGGGCTGGCACGTGTGCAAGGTGGGGAACCGTTTCGCGGCCCTCGAGCCGGTCGCGCAAGGGCTCCGGCGACGCTGCGGCTCGGTCGAGGCCGACGCGGCCCGCGGGCTGGCGCTCCGAATGGACCACGGCAGCCAGTATCTGTCGGACCACTTCCTCAACCAGGTCCGCTACTGGGGCATCCGCCCCAGCTTCGGCTTGCTCCAAGAGCCGGAGACCAACGGCGTCGTCGAGCGCTAGAATCGCACGCTCAAGGAGCAAGCCGTCTATGGCCGGGTGTTTCGAAATCTCGCCGACGTGCGCGCCGCCGTCGCCAAGTTCGTCGAGCGCTACAACCGGTGCTGGCGCCTCGAGAAGCTGGCCTATCGCACGCCACTCGAGGCCCGCGAGGAGTACGAGCTGCGCCAAGCCGCGTAGCCCAAACTTGTGTCCAAGAAACCGGGTGCGGTACACGGGGAGCATCGCGCGCACGAACGTCCCGCCTTCGGCGGAGAATTTCCACTTCGGGTCGTTTGTCGGGAATCGCACGCGCCCGCTCACGAATCGTTCTCGTCCCCGCATCGGCATCGCTCTCGTCCGTTCCGCGCCCGCGTTGCCGGCTCTATCCCCGCCCGTGCGGGCCGACCTTGGCTTCATGCAAGGCTTCGTCGTGCGGCTTCGGTACAACCCCGCTGTCGCGGGGCTCGGCCGCTCCTCAGCGCCGCCTCCGAGACAGGGTGTGGTTCCTTCCCGCCTGCGCGGGGGCCAGCCCTTGTCGTGGCAGGCTTGGCGGAGCGATTGCGACTGTATATCGTCGCGTTCCCGCCTGCGCTCGGCGTATCGCCGACTGCCAGGCGCCGTCGGGGGTGCGGTGGAGTTGGTGGCTGCCGTCGGCTGTTCCGAGCCTTCTAATGATGCAGCCCGGGCGCGTTGACGTGCGCGTCTTGCCTTGCCTCGAGAGTGGTCACCTTGCCGGCCAGCTCGTCGAACCGCCTCTGTAGCAGGTGGCCCATCACTGCCGCGTAAAGCGCGCACGCGCGTACAGCGCGCCCGCGAGCGTCAGCAACTCAACCCGGCCAGGCCTGGGAGATTTTGTCGAACTCGCGCGAGACCTCGCGCTTGAAGTTCTTCACGCGCACTCTCGTCACGATCTCTGGCTGCGGCGCGAACTGCACGTACAGTCGCAGCCAAGCGATCTTCTCCGGCCGCTCGAGGCCGAAGAGCCGGTAGGTGAGCCAAGTGTAGAGGTCGCGGCCCAGCGCGCTCCGCTTCAGCGCGCGCAGCATGAGATTCACGTCCAGCATGGTCTTCCTATCCTACCCGGAACCCCGGCCGGGTTGTTCTTCTGTCTCGCGACGGTGACCGTCCGTCGCGGCGCGGCGGCCTGCCGCGGCGCACCTCCCGGTCTGCTACCTCGTCCTCAAGCTCATGTTGCCGCCGGAGGTACGGGCCATCCCCGACGGCGCCCGCTTTCGGCGGGAGTTGGCGCGGCTGGGCCCGATGAGCCGGGGCGAGAAGAACGTCCTGTTCGTCCTGGTCCTGATGCTGGTCCTGTGGATCCTGCCCCCGTTCGTCACGATCGGGTTCCTCGACATCTGGTACGTGCCCCCGGTGGCCATGGTGCTGCTCTTCGCGCTGCCGGTGGACGCGAGGCGCGGCAAGGCGACCCTGGAGGCCGGGGACGTCCGAGAAGGGATCGGATGGAACGTGCTGTTCCTGGTGCTCGGCGGGATGGCCCTGGCGGACGTGCTGGCCCGCGTGGGCGTGACCGACTGGCTCGCGGCCCTGCTCACGGGCAACGTCACCGCGGGAGCGTTGCCGTGGGTGGCGGGCCTCGCCACGCCGCTGCTGACGCAACTGGCCAACGGGCCGGCCGCCTCGGTGACGGTTTCCACGACGCTCTTTCCGATCGCCGACGCCCTCGGCTACAACTCGCCGATTCTCGCCCGCATCATCGCGGGCACGGCCGACGCGGTGACGCTCGCCTGGGCCGGTGGCGTGGTGGCCGTGACGTTCGCGTCCGGCGCCGTCGAACTCGGGACGATGTTCAGGGTCGGCGCCGTCGTCACCATCCTGACGTCGATCGTCATGGTCCTGCTGAGCATCTCCCTGGTGCCGGCGCTACAGGCGTTCACCCTGCCGTGAGAGTGTCGCACTCATGCGGCGTCGGCCTGGCCGGCTGGCCGGCCGGCGCAGCCGTGCCGGACGACGACGGTCGGCGGGTTGCTGAAGTGGGCCTGGTCGGCCGGCAGGACGGGCCATTGGGCGCTTCGTTTCGAGCGGCCCTGCGCGTGGCGAGCGGCAGGGCCGCGCGCACGTCAACGAGTGACGTTGACATTATACCGCTAGCGATATAAGAATTCCCCGGATGCAGGGGACGAAGTACCCGACGACCGAGGGAATCCAGCGCTACCAAGAGGAGTTGCGGGAACGGGTCAACGAGCTGCGGACCGAGATCGCCGAGCACGAGCAGGCGCTCGAGAGGGCGCGCGACGAGCTCGCGATCGTCGAAGTCCTCAGAGAACAGCTCCAGCCGAAGGTGGGTGCGTGATGGGCACGATCGAGATCGTGAACGCCGGACAGATGGCCCTGGACGTCCATGCTCAGGACGACACTAGGCCGCACGTGCTCGAGCCGGGGCAGCATCGCGTCGTCGGCTCCATCGGCTCGCTACGGATCGAAGTCACCGCCCTGCCGGAACGCCGGCGGCCGGCGCGCGAACCAGACGACCTCAGCTACCCCCTCCTCAACTGTTGTGCCCGCCTTGCAGTAACGGCCGAGGCTCGTCCTACTCCAGCACGAGCCGAGGGGGAGGACCTGCGGGGCGGGCGCCATCCGTCCGATGGGGTAGGAGACCTCATGCATCCCCTCATTCTGCCGGGCATCAGATCACGCCGAAGACCTCTCGATACACCCGCTGTTCCAGCAGCATGCTCCCGAACGTCTCCATCAACGGACGAATCCGATCCTCGGGCCAATTGGGAAGGTAATTGGTTACCGGGTTGCGGCCTCGGATCCATTTATTTGGATTGTACTTTTAGCGAAGATATGGCATAAGTAGTGTGTGCGACGACATGCTGACGGGCAGGAGGCAGCCAAGGCCCCGCGGCCCGACCGGACCGAGCACCTGCGCCGCGACCTTGAGCGCTCCGAGGGCGAACGGCAGCGGCTCGAGCGCGAGGTCACGCGGCTGCACAAGCGCAACAAACGGCTGGAAGACGACAATGCGCGGCTCAAGCGGGAGCTCGACGCGGCCCGTCGGGCGGGTTGTCGCCAAGCGGCGCCGTTCGCGAAACCGCTCAGCGGTGCGCCGAAGCGGCCGGGCCGCCGAGCCGGCGCCGCGTATGGCGTGGCGGCGCGCCGCCGGGCGCCGGCACGGGTCGATGAACGGCATCGCGTTCCCCTGCCGCCGGCCTGCCCGGACTGCGGCGGGGTGCTGCAACCGAAGGGTGTGGCCACCCAGGTGCAGGAAGAGTTGCCGGTCCCGCGCGTGGTCGTCCGTCAGTTCGAGGTGGCGATTGGCGCCTGCCGGGCGTGCGGGCGCCGGGTGCAAGGCCGGCATCGGTTGCAGAGCTCCGATGCGCTCGGGGCGGCCGGGGTGCAACTCGGCCCGCAGCTGGTGGCCTGGGCGGTCATCCTCAACAAGCAATTGGGGTTGTCGTTCGGCAAGGTGGCGACCTTGCTGCGACAGCACTACGGCGTGACGGTCAGCCGTAGCGGACTGGTCCGCGCCGTCGACCGGGCCGGCCGCCGGGCACAGCCGACCTATGCGGCCCTGCAGCAGCAGCTCCGCCGCAGTCGCGTCGTCACGCCCGACGAAACCGGCTGGAAGGTCGCCGGCCGGCTCAACTGGCTGTGGGTGGCGGCAACCCCCCAGACGACCGTCTACCAGATCCAGCCCGGCCGCGGCTATGCGGAGGCCGCCAAGCTGCTCGGGGCCGACTTCGCCGGCGTGCTCGTCCGCGACGGCTGGGCCCCGTATCGCCGGTTCACCGCGGCTACCCATCAGAGCTGTCTCGCGCACCTCTTACGCCGGGCAAAGACGCTGCGAACCGATCATCCGTACAGCCGGGTCGTCGTCCAGATCCAGACCGCCTTGCAACAGGCTCTCCGCCTGCGCGACGAGGCCCGCGCCGCAACCCGCTCGCCCGCCAGCATGGACCACGCCCTCGACGCGTTGGCCACTCGCCTCGCCGAACGCATCGCCCACCCGGGGCCGCTCGCCGACGTCCAACGCTTCGCCAATCACCTCATCACCGAATGGACCGCGCTGTTCAACTTCCTGCGCAACCCCGCCATCGACGCCACCAACTGGCGCGCCGAGCAGGCCATCCGTCCCGCCGTCGTCACCCGCAAAGTCTGCGGCGGCAATCGCTCCTGGCGGGGCGCGCACACACAGCAAATCCTCACCTCCCTCATCCGCACCGCCACCCAGCGCCAGCTTGACCCCCACGCCGTGGTCACCGACCTGCTGCGAACGCCTGCCCCCACCGTCGCACCTGACCTGCAAGGCCCCGCACCGTAGAGTCCACACCCGGTAACCAATTACTTGGGAAGATGGTGATACAGCATCAACCCCTGCCGAAACAACGAATGCGTCCGCCGCTTCACCGTGTTCGCCTTCAACCAACGGTCATACCCGATGCGCTCGCCCGCCGCACCCAACACCGACAGCATGGCGATCGCCAACGCGCTGACCAACAGCAGGCGGTCCCGCCGGTCCGGACGCGACACATGCATCGATGACAACCCCATCCCGAAGCGCATGTCTTTGATGTCCCGAAAGCCGGCCTCGATCCCCCAGCGCTTGCCGTAGTAGCGAATCAACACCCGCGTCGGGGCCATCGCTTCGCTCGCCACCAGGCACCACGGTTCGTCCATCTTCGCATCGTGCACACACACGACCGCGCCCACCGGCATCTCGTGCGCGTCGGTCACCCGAGCACCCACCAACCGCCGCGCACGCCCCCCGGCGCCGACCCACGCCGCGGCCGGTCGCCGCTCACCGCGCGCGTTCGTCACATAGATGTCTCCGCGCAACCGAATCACGTATTCGAAGCCCAACTCCGTCGTCAACGCGTAGAACAGCTTGCAGTCCGCAAAGCCCCGGTCCGCCACGACGGTGAGTTTCACCCCGGCCGGCAGAACTTCCCGCAACCGGCACAGCACCTCGTACTCATACCGCCGCTGATTACCCTTCAGCGTCGAGGACGCCACCGTCTTCCACAGCAGAGGCGTCGCGCGCCCATGCCCGGTCAACATCGACAGCACGATCGTCTCCTGCTCGTCGGCCGCAAAGCTCGTCCAGTCCAGCGCGACGACCACCTCGGTGCGGGCGCCGACGATGTACGGCGTCCAGTAGCCGAAAAAGGTCCAGACGTTGACGCCTCGATTGCTCAGCAGCCGGTCCACCTGCTTGACGCCATGCTTGGTCAACGTACCCATGGCCTGCGCCAAGCCGCGCCCCACCGCATGGATTGCCAGCGAAGCGCTCGTCAGCACGCCCAGGGTGGCATTGGCTAGTGACAGCACCCGCTTGGCATGCAGGTCGCCTTCGTACAACGTGTCGATGAAGTTCAGGAGATCGTGTCTCCGAAGCCATCGCCCGGATGACGTCTGCCGGCTTCCCTGTGGATGCATGAAAGCACATTGTAATTCAAGCGTGTTGCTTTGCAAACTTTCCGAATGCAAGACGTTCCATCCAGAAAAGGACTCTTCCTTATAGATTCATATAAGAAAATGAGGGGATCTCTGAGGGGCGGCAGCGGTTCATGGCCGACGCGATTCATCTGCCATTTGGGCGGGTGTCGAGTTGACCGGATGTACCTCAATGTCTACGTGCCCCTGCTCCAAGCCGGAGCCGGCGTGGCCCACTTCTTCCGGAAGATGCACGGCCAGCCGGTGCCGTCGTCGGCCCTGATGGCGCCCATGACCCGGCGTTTCGTCGAGGCCATCAAGCGCTACGCCGAGCGCAACCGGATCGACATCGTGTCGTTCCGTCGCGGCGAGCGCAAGGACGAGCGTACGCGGGAGTACCTGCGCACGTGGACCGGGGGCGAGGGAGTCCTCTACATCGGCCGGGCGCAGGAGAAGGCGCGCGTGCTGCGCACCGAACGCCGCCACGACCCCGCCACCGGCGCCACCTATCCGTGGTTGGCCGCCTCGACGGCGATGGTCAACCAGTACTACTTCTACGCCGTCGACGACGAGTTCGGCCCGTTCTTCCTGAAGTTCTGCTCCTACTTCCCCTACAACGCCAAGCTGTGCATCAACGGGCACGAGTACCTCAAGCGGCAGTTGACGAAGCGGGGCATCGCCTACGAGTCGCTCGACAACGGCATCCTCCGCTGCGCCGACCCCGTCGCGATGCAGCGGCTGGCCGACACCCTGACGGCACAGAAGGTCGACGCGCTGCTACGCAAGTGGCTGGCCCGCCTGCCCCACCCCTTCGCGGCCCGAGACCGCCAGCAGGGCATTCGCTACGATGTCTCGATTCTCCAGGCCGAGTTCGCTCTGACCCAGGTCTTCGATCGGCCCGCGCAGGGGCGGGTCTTCTTCGAGCAGGTGGTGCGCGAGAACCTCGACATGGGTCGGCCTGACCACGTGCAGTTGATCTTCGACCGGCGCGTCAGCCGGCGCACCCCCTCGCGGTATCGCACCCGCGTCATCACCGACGGGGTCATCCCGTCGCTGCAGCACGTCGACTACAAGCACTCGCGCATCAAGCAGTACCACAAGGAGGGGCGCGCGCTGCGCACCGAGACGGTCATCAACGACACGTACGACTTCGATGTCGGCCGCCGGCTGAGCAACCTCGATGATCTGAAGCAGATCGGCTTCGCTGCCAACCGACGCCTGCTCGGCATCCAACGCCTCAGCCACGACTGCACCCTCGGAGCCGACGTGTTCGACGAGCTGCACCGTCCGGTGTGCATCGACGGCCAACGCGCCTCGGCGCTCCGCTTCGGCGACCGGCGGGTGCAGAGCCTCTTCGCCGCCCTGCTGCGGTTCGACCTGCTGCCGCACGGCTTCCGCAACCGGGACCTGCGCGAGACGGTGGCGGCGCTCTGCGGGCGCTCGCCCGACGACTACGGCGCCGGCCGCATGACCCACGACCTGCGCCGGCTCCGGCTGCGGGGCCTCATCGAACGGATTCCCCGCACCCAGCGATATCGGCTCGCCGCCCAGGGGTTGTGCGTCGCCCTCGCATACCATCGCACACGGGCGCGGGTTCTGGGCCCCGTCCTGTCGGCGACCCTCGACGCGGAATCGACCACGCGTCTACATGAAGCCATGGCCATCTACGATCGCGAGGTCGACCGCGCCTGGCATGGACGGGCCCTCGCCGCGTAACCGTCGATCACCCAGAATGAAGCTACTGGATGAAGCCCTGACCCCAGAACTTGACTCAACTGAGCCTCTTGCGAAAAGCGTGTTCGGCCGAGTTTTTGCTTGAGGCGGCGGGGCGAGCGAGGGTCAGCGGACGGGACGCAGCGTTCGCAGGATGGCAGTGACCGCCACCGTCGCCGGGGAGCCGGAGACGCGGGGGTTCATGGAGCCTGCCTGCCTGTGATGAGGGCAAGCACACGCGAAGAGATGCGGCGCATTTCCTTCACGAGCCGTTCCAGTTCACGGTTGTTCTCGATCCACTCCCGGTAGAGGCCGAGTTCGTCTTCGGTGAGCTTCAAGCCGACGGTTTTTCCGCGGGCCTTCCGCGTCCAGTAGTGGTAGGGGCCGTGGCGGGCGTCCGGGTCGTGATGGCAGCGGCAGGTGGGCGACCCACAGGCTATCCGGCGGGTCTGGACGCTGCCCTGGCCGATGAACCCGACCGCTTGTAGTTTCGCCTTGAGCCCGTCGTATTGTTCCTCGTACCGACGCATCGCGTCGTCGTGGGCCATCGATTGGCTTGTTGACATCCTCTTTGCGCGTAAATGTACAGTAGGTAGCAGGAGGGGTCAAGAAATGCATCGCCTGCGCGTCGCCTTCGCCCCCTACTGGCAGTCGATCCAGCATGCCCTGTTTCCCCAGTTGGAGCGCGTGTTGGGTCCGCTGACCGAGAAACAACAGCAGTTGGTGCAGACGCTGGAGGTCATCCGTATCGAGCAGATGATCCCCCGGCGCTTCCCAGTACCGGGGCGTCCGCCCAAGGACCGTGCGGCGATGGCGCGGGCCTTCGTGGCCAAGGCGACCTACGACATGCCGACCACGCGCGTGCTGCTGGACCGCTTGGACACCGACGTGGTGCTGCGGCGCATCTGCGGCTGGGAGCGCAGCAGTGAGGTGCCGAGCGAGTCGGTCTTCTCGCGCGCCTTCGCCGAGTTCTCGGACACGCGGTTGCCCCAGCGCGTGCACGAAGCGCTGATCGGGAACACCCACCGCGACCGGCTGGTGGGCCACCTCTCCCGCGACTCGACGGCCATCGAAGCCCGCGAGAAGCCGGCCGCCAAGGAGAAGGCACCGCCGCCGCCCAAGCGCAAACGGGGACGGCCGAAGAAGGGTGAGGAACGGCCGAAAGTCCGCAAGCGTCTCGACCGGCAGGCGGCCATGACCCTGCCAGAGATGCTCGACGACCTGCCGACCGACTGTGACGTGGGCATGAAGAAGGACAGCAAGGGCTACAAGTCCACCTGGGTCGGCTACAAGCTGCACCTCGACGTGGCCGACGGCCAGATTCCGATCAGTTGCCTGCTGACGTCCGCCTCGCTGCACGACAGCCAGGCCGCCATTCCGCTGGCGACCTTGTCGGCCGAGCGGACGACCAATCTGTATGACCTGATGGACGCCGCCTACGACGCGGAACCGATCCGGCAGCATAGCCGCTCACTCGGCCACGTCCCGTTGATTGATACCAACCCCCGCCGCGACAAGGCGCTGGCCGAGGAACTGCGAACCGAAGCCCGGCGCCTGCAGCATATCGGCTTTCAGCTTCCCGAGCAGGTTCGCTACAACGAGCGTACGGCAGGTGAGCGCGTCAATGGTCGACTCAAGGACGAGTTCGGCGGTCGCCATGTCCGGGTCCGTGGTGCCTCGAAAGTGATGTGTCACTGCATGTTCGGCGTGCTCGCACTCACCGCCGACCAGCTCGTACGTCTGGTGACATAACCAGCGCACCGCCGGCAACGCCCCTCGGCGCCCGATGGGCGTCAGTCACCCACCGGTGTCCCAACGGTCGGTCGCCAACACGTCGAAACAGCCCTACTTCCTTCTCTTGGCGTGCCGCCGGTCCTCCAGAGCCGGCGGCCAGTCGGCGATCCAGGGCGAATGGGTGTCACCAGGAGAATTGAGGACTGCGCCAAGCCGCAAGCCCCAGGAGTTTCGCAAGCGGCTCAACTGTTAAAGATCACGCCTGTTCAAGGACTCTAGTGGGTGGTCCCCCTGGGTGACCACCTTCGGACACCGGTTGCATGAGGAGATCGCACCATGGATTTCAACGGAACCGCGGGAAATGACCAGTACTTGGGCACGCCAGGGGCCGATCGGATACACGGTAACGCAGGACAGGACCAGCTGCGCGGCGCGAGTGGGGACGACGAGATCGCCGGTGGGAACGGACCGGATTCCCTCTATGGCGACCAAGGGCATGACACGATCCAGGGCGACGCCGGGGACGACTTGATCCGGGGCGGTCGCGGAAACGACCACCTCCGAGGTGGTGACGGCATCGACGTGGTGTTCGGCGACCGGGACGACGACATCCTGTCGGGAGGCGCCGAAGGCGACGTGCTATTCGGTGGACTGGGAAACGACACGATTCTGGGCGATGAGGGTGCGGACATCATCAACGGCGGGGATGGAATTGACACCGTCGACTACAAGGACTCCCCGTGGGATGAACTCCTGGGCGGCGTGCGCGTCTCCCTGGGCGGCAGTACGCCCAACGGTACCGGCAGTCGGGGAGACGCCGAGGGCGACATCCTGATCGATATCGAGAAGGTGATCGGGACAGAAGGCGCTGACTGGCTGGATGCCGCCTTCAACAACAGCGACGACGTGCTGTACGGAGATGAGGGAAACGACGAACTGCGGGGCGGCGGCAGCGACAGCTACGATTATCTGGATGGGGGCTTGGGTGACGACCATCTGATTGTCACTACCAACGGGACCCTGCATGGCGGCCCAGGGAACGATATCTTCGATTTTCGAGGCACCGACTTCAAGGGCGCGGAGATCAAGGACTTCACGAAAGGCGAGGATACTATAGAGCTCAACTTTGACGGGAAGGCCATAAGCGACGCCGATCTGGAGAACATGCTGCGCAACAGCCAGGGCAACGTGCTGGACCTTAGCCTGCTCGGTCTCGACTTCGAGGACTTCGGGGAACTGACGCTCAACGTGCCCGTCTCGATACTGGATGCGTCGGATTTTTTCATCTGAGGTGGACCACGAGGGATCTGTGCTTCGCGCGCCTCCGACGCAACGGCCGGTGGCCGAGCTCGTCGCGCTGCCGGTTGCGGCCATCGTGCCCTGCCCCCGGCGGCCAAGCCAGCGCCGGTCGGTCCAGCTATCATGTGCAACGAGAGAGCGTGGTGTGACTCCGTGGACGACGCTCGCGGACACCGAGGGCCAGGACGTGCCGGAACGGGTAACGCTCGCTGACTCGGTCCGCCGGCGGCTGGCGGACTGGCTCGCCAAGCCCAGGACCGACAAGAACGCCCAGCTCGACGTCTCTCTGCGCCTGCTCTCCAAGTGGCGCAGCGCGCTCCTTCAGAATACGGTCCAGCACCACAGCGGCACCCGCATCTGGTCGGGTCCCTTCGAGGGCATGGACTTCCTGCCGCGGTCGACCCACGGCTGCCATGTCGCCAAGCTGATCGGCTGCTACGAGCAGCCGTTGCAGCCCTTCATCGAAGAGGCCATACGGGCCGCCTACCCGGTCGTCCTCAACATCGGCTGCGCCGAGGGGTACTACGCCGTCGGGCTGGCGCGACGGATGCCGGCGACCCGTGTGCACGCGTTCGACATCGACCCGGCGGCGCGGCGGGTCTGCGGCGAGCTGGCGGCCGGGCACGGCGTCGGGGACCGCGTGCGGCTGGGAGCGCGATTCACCAGAGACGATTTCGCCGCCTACGCGGGACAGAAGACGCTGGTGCTGTGCGACATCGAGGGCGCCGAGAAGGAGCTGCTGGATCCCGAAGCCGCGCCTGCGCTGCGCGGCATGGACCTGATCGTGGAATCCCACGACTGCGTCGTCCCCGGCATTACCAGGCTGCTGACCGACCGCTTCGAGCAGTGTCACCGGATAACGGTCGTGGAGGACAGCGGCGAGCGCCGCCTGCCGCAGGTGCCGCCGTGGTTCACCCGCCTCGGTCATCTCGACCAGCTGCTGGCGACCTGGGAATGGCGCACCGGCCCGACGCCGTGGCTGGTGATGGAGAGCCGACGGGCGCCAGACGCGACGGAGACCGGCGAGTAGGGACGGGCCGGCCGCATCCTGCTAAGCTGGAACGCCGATGGCCGAGAAGCCGGGAACCGCCGCGCGGAACTGCGCGCTGTACTACCACCCCGATGGATTCCGGGTCGACGGCAAGGCCGTCATGGGGCGGCAGTCCGCGGGGGCAGGCTTCCTGAAAGGCTTCATCGAGCACAGCGGCGTGGACCGGCTCGTCGCGCTCACCGGGTCGCGCCCGCACTTCGACAACTTCTGCGCGCTGGCCGGCACGCTCGACCACGCGGGGCGGGAGGCGGTCTGGGCCCGCCCGCTGGATCGGCAGACCCTGCGCTCGGCCGGTACCGTCTACTGGCCGTCACCGGAGCTGAACCGGCAGGCATGGAGGCGCCGGTTCGGCAGCGAGCGCGACTACAGCCTGTGCGGCGTGACCCACACCGTCGCCTCGGCCGCGAGCGTCGCCGCCCTGGGCCAGTATCTGACCGCCCCGACCCAGCCGTGGGACGCCCTGGTCTGCACCTCGACGGCCGTGCGCGCGGCGGTCGAGCACATCCTTGAGCAGCGCGCCGACTACCTCGAACGCCGGGGGGGCGGGCGGTTCCGCTGTCCGGTGCGCCTGCCGGTGATTCCGCTGGGCATCGACTGCGACGCCTACGCACCCCGCGACGACGACGCCGTGCCCGGCGCAGGGCCGGGCGCCCGGCGCGCCCTGCGCGCCCGGCTCGGCATCGCGGAGGGCGACCTCGCCGCGCTGTTCGTCGGGCGGCTGTCGTTCCACGCCAAGGCGCACCCCACGCCGCTGTACCTGGCGGCCGCGCGGGCGGCGCAGCGGGTGCAGGGTCAGACCATCCACCTGCTGCTGGCGGGACAGTTTCCCAACCGCCCGGTCGAGACGGAGTTTCGCGAGGCCGCCGACCGGTTCCGCGGCGCCGCGCGGGTGCACTTCATCGACGGCTCGGACGGCCCGCACGGCCCGCTCATGCGCGCGGCGTGGCGGGCATCCGACATCTTCGTGTCGCTGTCCGACAACATCCAGGAGACGTTCGGCCTCACGCCCGTCGAGGCCATGGCAGCGGGCCTGCCGTGCGTGGTCAGCGACTGGAACGGCTACAAGGAAACCGTCACCGACGGGGAGACCGGGTTCCGCATTCCCTCGACGACGATCGGACCGGGCGCCGGCATCGACGTCGCCGACCGCCATGCGGCCGGCGTGGACACCTACGATCGAATGATCGGCATCACCAGCCTCTCCACGGCAGTGGACGTCGACGCCTGCGCCGCCGCCATCGCGCGCCTGGCCACCGACCGGGACCTGCGTGCGCGCCAGAGCGAAGCGGCGCTGGCGCGGGCCCGGCCGCTGTACGACTGGCGCGTCGTGGTCGCCGCCTACCAGGACCTGTGGAGCGAGCTGGCCGAGCTGCGCGCGGGCAAGCAGGGCGTGGCGCTGCGCACCCGCCGTGAGGCCGCCCGACTCGACGTTCTCCCGACCCCTTCGCGATCTACCGGCACTATCCTACCGCCCTGCTCGGTCCGCACACGGTGGTCGCCGTGAAGAGCGCCGATCCGGACGCCGACCTGGCGCGGCTGCGCGAGGGCAAGCTGAACGTGCACGAGGCCATGGCCCACGCCTTCCTGGCCGGGCCGGAGGTCGAGGCGCTGCTGGCGCGGCTGGCAGCGGAGCCGGCGAGGGCCGAGGACCTCGCCGCCAAGCATCGAGGCGACCCGCGCAAACTGCTGCGGACGCTGCTGTGGCTCAGGAAGTTCGACCTGGTGGAATTCCGCGGTCTGCAGACCGCAATCCGACCGTCCGATAGCCTACTCAGGAAACCATGAAACGCCACGACGGGGTGGCGACCGGAGGAGACGATGGAGCTCATGCTGATGTTCCTGTTCGGCGTCGCGGTCGGGCTGGCCGTGATGTACGCGCTCTGCGATCTCTGGTGGGCCGCACAGGAGCAGAAGGGTTACGACGAGCTGCTTCGATGGCGCTGAGCGACGACCCCGCCACGGCTGTCGGTTCTCCTGCGGTCCGAGCCCGGCGGCATCAACGCCCGCGCTCCAATGTGCGTGACTGACACACCCGCCTGATCTACCCTCCCCACTGCGGCGCAAGATGCCCGCGGCCCGCTGGCCGCTTCCCTGACCACGACGCCCGTTTCTGCGGGGACGAAGCAAGAACCCGCGCCGCACACGTGCGCCTGACGGGGCAGCCGGCCGGGTGACCCGCGTCCGGCGAACCCCGGCTGCAGGAGGGAGACCAAACGTGGATTTCGACGGAACAGCAGGCAACGACCAGTACTTCGGCACGCCGGAGGCGGATCGGATACACGGCGGCGACGGGCAGGACCAGCTGCGCGGCGCGCGGGGACGATCGCATTGAGGGCGGGAACGGCCCGGACGCCCTCTACGGCGATCAGGGCAACGACACGCTTCACGGCGGCGACGGGAGCGATCTGATCCGCGGCGGGCGCGGCGACGACCATCTCTACGGTGAGGGCGGCGTCGACGTGCTGTTCGGCGATCGGGGTGACGACGCGCTGCGCGGCGACGACGGCAACGATGTCCTGCTGGGCGGCGACGGCGAGGACGCCTTCCTGGGCGGACCGGGAGCCGACTACATCGACGGCGGTCCGGGGCGCGACTGGGCGTTCTACTGGGGTTCGGCGGAGGGGGGTGACCGTCTCGCTCAGCGCGGGCGGCGTGGGCACGGGGCACGGTGGAGACGCCGAGGGGGACATTCTGATCGGTGTCGAGGGCGTGGTCGGGTCGCACGAGGACGACGAGCTGGATGCGACGGGCAATGCGCGTGTGGACTATCTGTTCGGCCGCGACGGAGACGACCTGCTCATGGGCGGCGACCCTGCCGCCGGAGACTACCTGGACGGCGAAGAGGGCAACGACCATCTCCGCATGCAGTCCGGCGGCATCCTGGTCGGGGGACCCGGAGCCGACGTATTCGAGCTGTACGGAGACAGGTTCTACGCCGGCGAGATCGAGGACTTCACGAAGGGGGAGGACAAGATCAGGCTCGACTTCGACGGGAAGATCACGTCCAGAGACCTGGAGCGCCTGCTGACCAGCGAGGGGAACATTCTGGACCTGGAACTGCTGGGCACGGGATTCGAGGGCTTTGGGGAACTGGTTCTCAATGTCCCCGTCAGCCTCCTGGACGCGTCGGACTTCATCATCGGGTGATGTGCTCAGCGCGCCTCGTTCCGCTTGGGTGCGCGACCACGGGGCGGGGCGAACTCCCAGAACATAGAGCCTCCGGGAAGTTCAGAGCAAAAAAAGGGCCGGCCTCCCGCGGGCCGGCCCATCCGACGATCCGTGGTTAAACACTAGCCGAATATGAAATCATCGGCAGTGAAGTTCGCTGCATCGAGGGACGACGTCTCCCCTAGGACCGTCATCGTCTCGTCACCGATTGTTACCGTGAACCCTGCCGTGATCGTCTCACCCGTAATGGTTGGCAGGTCCGCGGTCGCGATCGCCGTGATCGTCACTTCAGTTCGTTCAACGCCGGCCACTAGATCGATCATGTCCTCCGCAGCGTTGAAGTCGACGATGGTGTCGCCATCTCTCCACACGAACGTGTCGTTGTTGGCATCGCCCTTCAGCCTGTCCGCTACGTCGTCATCACCACCGTCGAGCGTGTCGTTGCCGCCACCGCCCGTCAAGGTGTCCATGCCAGCGCCACCATCGAGCATGTCATCGCCGGCGCCGCCATCGAGCATGTCCTCGTCATCACCACCCATGATGGTGTCGTTCCCGCCACCACCGGTGAGCTCGTCCTCGCCGCCACGCCCATCGATCATCACATTGCCGTTGCCGTCAGTCACGACTTCATCATCATCTTCCGAGCCGATGAAGTTCTCGACGCTCGAGACTGGGGCCTGCGTTCCGGGGGTGGGGCTGTTGTTGTTCAACGAGACCGGATCCGAGAAACCTCTCGTCTGACCTGCGAGAGACAGGGTATCCATGTCGGCGCCGCCATCGACGGTGTCGTCCTCGTCGGCGTACAACATGTCGTCGCCAGCGTCACCGTTGAGGGTATCAGCACCCTCTCCACCCCACAGTGTGTCGCCTTCGGTGCCGCCGTTGAGGGTATCGTCATCTTCGTCGCCGACCAGGAGATCGTAGCCGCCGTCGCCGTTGAGCGTGTCGTTGCCTTCGCCACCCCACAGCGAGTCGTCGCGCGCCCCGCCGGTGATGGTGTCGGCGCCTGTACCGCCAACGACCACGTCTTCACCTGTATTGACAGCGGGCGCAGTGGGAAACATAACACCCGTCGCGGGAGCAGTTGGTTCCCCCAACATGTCGGCGCCGGACGGCGGCGTCGGCATCATGGGGTCCGCCGGGTCGGGATCGGGATCCGGGTCGGGATCGGGATCCGGGTCGGGATCGGGATCCGGGTCGGGATCTGGATCCGGGTCGGGATCTGGATCGGGGTCCGGGTCCATGCCAGGATCCGGGTCCATGCCGGCCGTCTCGAAATCCTCCTCGGTCAGCGCACGGTTCACCGTGATGATCGTGTTCTTCCAGTCATAGGTGTAGAACCCGTCATCGTTCTCCTGAACCGTCTCTAGCACTTCATCGATCTCGTCAGCCGTGAGCGGGCTGTCGCCCAGGGAGATGTAGTCCCCAGGCGTGAAGTCGACGATCGTGTCGGCACCGTCGCGGTCACCAAACCAGAACTTGTCGTTGCCACCGCCGCCGCGCAGTTCGTCGTTGCCCCGGTTGCCGCTGAGCGTGTCGTTGCCGAGCCCACCCATCAGCTCGTCGTTGCCGTAGCCGCCCATCAGGTTGTCGTCGCCACGCCCGCCACTGAGAAGGTCGTCACCCCGCTCCCCCATCAGCTCGTCGTTGCCGGCGTTACCGAACAGGTTGTCGTCGCCGCGGCCACCCGCGATCTCGTCGTCGCCGCCGAGCCCGTGGACGATGTTGTCCCCACGAAGCTCCACCGCGTCGATGTCGAAGTCGTCGGGCCACACGTCGTCGCCTTCCGTCAGGGTGTTCGACGACGCCTTCACACCGAAGTCGGCGCTGGTCAGCGGCACGTCGACCGTCACCGACACGTCCTCCCACTCGTAGGTGAACGTCCCGTCGCGGTTCTCGTCCTCGGTGTCGAGGATGTCCCGGATGTCGGCCGCCGAGAGCTTGTCGGTCCCGAACTTGATGATGTCCTCGCCCTGCTCGAAGTCCTCGATCTCGTCGTCGCCGTCGCCCTCCATGAGGATGAACGTGTCCTCACCGTCGCCGCCGGTGAGCATGTCGTCGCCCATGTCCCCCTGGATCATGTCGTCGTCGTCGCCGCCGTCGATCTCGTCGTCGTCCTTCCCGCCGCGGAGCGTGTCTTCGCCGTCGCCGCCCATGAGCGTGTCTTCGCCCAAGTTGCCGTACAGCATGTTGTCGTCGTCGTCGCCGGTCAGCTCGTCGTCATCATCCGACCCGCGCAGGTTCTCGACGCTGCTGAGCATGTCGTCCTCAGCATCGCCGCCCTCTGCCGACGGTCCACCTCGGGCACCGAGGTCGACCATGACGGCATCCTCCGACCCCGCGTACGAGGCCGTGTCGTCGCCCGAGCCGCCGTCGATGTCGTCGGCACCCATGCCGCCTTCGAGGATGTCGTCCCCGCTGTCCCCCTCGAGGACGTCGTCCCCACCCTGGCCCATCAGGTAGTCGTCCCCGGAGCCACCCATCAGGTAGTCGTCGCCCATCCCGCCGAACAGCTTGTCGTCCCCGCGGCCGCCATCGATCACATCGTCACCGTCCATGCCCCAGAGCTTGTCGGCTCCCCCCATGCCGTCGATGTGGTCGTTCCCGCCGCGGCCCCAGATCATGTTGCGGACGTGGTGGCCGATCAGCTCATCGCCTTGTTCCGAACCCCAGATGTTCTCGATTCCGCTGATCGTGTCGCCGTCGGCGTACCCACCGTACACCGGCCCTGGATCGTCGTCGTCGCCGCCGAACGGCATCGACAGATCGATGTGAACCGGCTCTGGGGACATCGAGTAGTCCGCCGTGTCTCCCATGTCGCCGTGGGGTCCACCGTCGAGCATGTCGGGACCCGGACCGCCGATCAGCCGATCGTTGCCAGCTCCGCCGCTGAGATCGTCGTCGCCTACTCAACCTCAAAGTACGTCATCTATCGCCGTGCCCATGAGCATGTCATCCATGTACGTTCCCGGGAAATTCGCCATCTCGGTCTCCCCTCCGTTGCCGTCCTGTTTGTGCCGCGCCACGCAGCGTTACGCTCCGCTAGCGCCAGTTCACCGACCAGCCAGTGTGTACTGCGTGGCGCCCGTCGGGAAGGCTGCGCGTCGAATGTCCGCCGCGTCCCCGCTAGCCTGCATTATTCCTGAGGCTGTCGAATCGGTCACGGGTGGGGTCTGATCGTCGGACGATTGCAGCCTGCGGACTGTGTCGGCGGCAGGTTGCGGCGTGGTTGAGCCGGCGTGGCAGGGTGACGGCGTGCCCGAAGCGCACGGCAACGACAGCGCCGCCGGCTGGGGCGCGTGAGAGCGGCTGTGGAATTTGGCTGCAGACGGCAGGAGGAGTGGCTACCCGGCGCGCGCGCCAAGGGCGAGGGCGATGTGGCGCCAAGCATCGAGGTATGGCGTCGCCCGCGGCAGATGCAGGACGAGGCGGCGGACAGAGCGGCGGACGTCAACGCCGAGTTTGAGCAGCCGGTCGCGCAGCCACGTCACCTGTGTGCGGGCGCAGGCGGTGCGTGCGGCGCGCAAGCGGAGTTCCTGCATGAGCACGTAGGCGGCGGCCGTCAGGAAGACGCGCAACTGGTTCGCCCAGAACTTGCAGCAGCTCGTACGGTCGATCTGCAGGCCGTCGAGCAACTCCTTGATGCGGTTCTCGATATCGCCGCGGGCACAGTAGATCTTCTCGTAGATAAAGCGCGGCGTCTGGCGCAGATTGGTGACGACGAAGCGCGGGTTGTCGCGCGGCTCGCGGCCGTCGAGCCGCACGACTTCGGCTTTGATCACGACCCGGCGCTCATGGTCCCACGTGCCCGCTCGATAGCAACGGGTGTCGGTGTAGACGTGCGCCGTCTGGTCGTCGTGCGCGCTCTTGGCCCGCGCCTCGACCATGGCGGACGCGGCATGCCGCAGCAGGACGGCGTTCTTGGCCATCGCCACGACGTAGTCGAGCCGCGGCTCGGCGTCGAGAAAGTCGAAGATTTCCGGGGTGGCAAAGCCCCCGTCGAGCCGGACGAGCAAGCGCGCCCGCGGAAACGCGCAGCGCAGCAGCGGGAGCAACCGAGACAACACCCCCAGCGTCCCGTCGGCAGCCACCGCCTTGCCCGGCCGCAGCACAGCGGCGCACAGATACTGCTCGACCTCGCGGTCGAAGCGCACGAAGGCCAGCAACGGGAGGTAACACCAGCTGTCGTAGTAGCTGTTGAAAAACGTCAACTGCTGCGCGCCATGCGTCCGGTCGTCGGTCGGGTCCAGATCGATCGTGATGCGTCGCGCCCGCCCGCCCAGTCGGCGCCGATGCCGCTCGATGACGCTCGCCGCCAACTCGCGCCCCATCCGATAGAGGGCCGAGCGGCCCGCGTCGTTCTCAAACCGCGAGATCGTCGGTTGCGACGCCAGCCGCCCCCCGGTCACCGGGTCGCGTCCCAGCAGCAGCTTGTGGATCGGATCGTCGGCGAGATGGTCGGCATCGTTGCCATCGGGATGGCCGCAGGCAATCCCGAAGACCCGCTGGCCGACCAGGTCCTCGAGCGTGTGCCGAATCTTCTCCGGCGCGCGTTCATCCACCAGACAGCGGGCGAACGCCTTGACCAGGCCATACACCCGCTCGGCCGCCTTGAGCAACACGGCCCCGCCATCCGAACTCGCCTGCTCGCGGTCGAAGGTGGCCACGAGCGGCTTGTCGAACAGATCCGGGAACCGAACAGTCTGTGGTATCGTCGGGTTCGTCACGAAAGAGCCTCCGTTGTGCCAAAAACGTTTGTAGACAACAGCGTTTTAGCACACGGAGGCTCTTGTGTCTCCACCGGGGCCGGGGTCCGTTGTGAATTTTCCAGGCTAGCGTCCTGGCTTGGCGACGAAGTTTACCCCGTGTCCAGAGCCGGAGTCAACGCTGTCCAACAATATCTTGTAGCCCGCCCCCGGGGCGTGAGGCAGAACCTGCGCCGTCCAGAAGCCGTCCTTCCTGCACGGTGACGCTCGTGTATTCACGCCCTCGACCGCCGGGACCGCGGGTGCCGCTCCAACTCCGCCTAGTCGGGCAGTGTTTGACGGAGCATGACGATAGCACTGCCCGCGTTCCTGCCGCAAGTGCAACGGAGGAAGCGGTCGCATCCAGCTGTACCGCAGCTGCTCCTCCACCTCGGGAAATACTCTCGCGCACCCCCTGCATGCCCTGGCCCGTGCCCGACTCCCACGGGGGGCGGGGCCCCTGCCGAACGCTGCGCACCAACCGAACGTCCCTTCAAAGAGCCGACATGCCGTAGCCGTACGCCTCGTGGCGGCCGACGCCGCGGCGAACGAGCCGAATGACGGCCTCCGGAGCGGCGACCTCGAGGTCGCCGTGCAGCGTCACGTCCGGTCCGATCGGGCCGAGTCCGTCGCCCCGATTCGTTCGGGTCCGCCTGAAGGCGGCGAGGCAGCAGCGTTCGATGCGTACCGCCGCGCCGCAGCGTTCACCGAGCCAGCCGGCGTAGACCCTTTCATGGTGGGCAGTCCCTGCCCCGCCGGCCCGCATGCCGCGCCGCGTGTCGAGTTCAGCTGCGTCAATCTCCACTCCCTTCGCGCGCGCAGCGCCAGGCTGCGTGCCAGCAGTCCCACTGGGGTCGCCGCACCGGGCGGACGCGGAGGTCGAAGCCGAGGCGCTGATCCGCCGTGAAACCGACCGGTATCGGATCTGTCCGGAGCTGGCCGGGATCGAGCGCGGCGAGGCGGTCGGGCGCGGCCTCCAGCGCGGCGACCTGCCGCAACGCAGCGTCGTCGTTCACCGCGTACGCGTACAGGGCGCCGGCGCGGCGATGCTGGGACGCGAACACGCGCAACGGCTGCAGCAGGCCCTTGCTGAACATGGCCGACAGGAGCACGTGCAGGGCGTACGCGGCGTCGAGGGGCGTGCGGCGAGGCCGGCGAGCTGCGCCGCCGCCACGACGTCCTCGTCGCTGGCCGCGCCCAGGCGGGCCTCACGCCGGCCGCGCAGCCGCAGGCCGAGGTAGTCGCCCAGCTCGAACCCGGCGATGTCGGCCGCGCGGCGCCCGATCGCCTAGCGCATCAGGCCGGCGGCCGGTGCTTCGGCGACGAAGGTAATCGCCTTCGATTGTCGCGGGTGGAACGCGATGATCGCGCGAGACTTGCAAGCTGCCATGTTGCCGATTTCCGGCACCTGTCATTCCTCGCGGAGCGCGCGGCCCAGACTGTCCACGATGGGCTTGAGCAGGTAGTCGATGGGCGTGCGCGCGCCGGTGACGATCATCACCTCGGCCGGCATGCCCGGCACCAGCGCCAGGCGCGACAGGCCCGGCTGGTCCGGGTCGAGGGCGATGCGCGCCTCGTACCACGACGCGCCGGTCCGCGGGTCGGCCAGGCGGTCGGCCGAGATGCGGATGACGCGGCCGGTGAGGCGCGGCGCCCCGAGCTGCGAGTAGGCCGTCAGGCGCACCTGCGCCGCCAGCCCCAGGGCGATGGTCTCGATGTCGTTGGGCGCCACGCGCGCCTCGATGATCAGCCGGTCGTTGGCGGGCACCACGTCCATCAGCCGCTGGCCGGCGGCGACGACGCCGCCCTGCGTGAACACCTGCAGGTCCATGACCGTGCCGGCCACGGGGGCGGCGACGCGCGTGCGCTCCGCCACGTCGCGCGCCGCGGCCAGCCGCTCGCGCAGGTCGGACAGCCGCGTCTCCACCTCGCGCAGCTCGGCCACCACCTCGGCCAGCCGCACATTTCCCAGTTCGTCGATGACCAGGCGCGTTTCGTCGACGGTCTGCTCGATGCTGGCGATGCGCGCCTGGTTGCGGACGCGGTCGCCGACAATCTCCGTGTCGGCGCGCTCCATCTCCAGCAGCCGGGGCCTCGGCTCGAGCCCGCGCTCGACCAGCTCGCGCACCCCTTCGAGCTCCTCGGCCAGCAGGGCGCGGCGGCGGTCCTGCGCCGCCAGCTCGCCCTCGAGCCCGGCCGACTCCTCGCGGAGCTGCTCGATGCGCCGCCGGTGGATGGCGCGCTGGTTGGCCAGCGAGACGGCGCGCGCCCGGAAGATGCGCTCCTGCGTGGCCATGACCTCGTCGGCGTCGGCATCGTTCAGGGCCGCGCCTGCCAGCCAGTCGGGCCAGCGGATGGCCGGCCGGTCGTCGCGCTCGGCCTCCAGCCGCGCGTTGAGCGCGACCAACGAGCGGTGCTGCCCCTCCAGCAGGTCGAGCCTGGCGCGCGCCGCCGTGTCGTCGAGGACGATGAGCATCTGCCCGGCGGCCACCTGGGCGCCGTCGGCCACCAGGATCTCGGCGACGATGCCCCCCTCCAGGTGCTGCACGGTGCGGCGCTCGGTGCTCACGCCGATGATGCCCGGCGCGATGGCGGCGCTCTCCAGCGGGGCCACCGCCGCCCAGGTGCCGAAGCCGCCCACGAACACCGCCACCACCACCAGCCCGGCGGTCATGCTGGCGCGGATGCCCATGTCGCGGCGGGGCTCGGGCGGCGCCTCCGGCGCGCGCTTGGAGACGAGCACGGTGTGCGTGGGCCGGGGGACGATCTCTTCGCTCATGGGCGGGTGGTCATTGTACTAGATGCGCCGGGAGGGGCGGGCGTGGAGGGGCGGCGACGCCGACATCACCTTCGATCACGACGCGCCGGCCGGCACGGGCGGCACCGGCGGCGCGGACGCCATCGGCCCCGGCGGCAGGATTCTCAGGTCGGGCGTCCACATCTCATCGGATGTGATCGATGACCACGGCGCCGCGATGGACAGCGCCGGTCTCCGGGTCTTCATTCACGAGATAGGCCACGCGCTCGGACTCGGCCACCCGGGGCACTATCCGCGCGACCTCGGGAACCCCGGAGCCGCCACCTTCGAAGCCGACGCCCTGTTCCTGAACGACTCCTGGCAGTCGTCGGTGATGTCGTACTTCGACCAGAACGAGAACACCCGGGTCGACGCCAGCTTCGCCTCGCCGGTCACGCCGATGATCGCGGACATCATCGCGATTCAAGACCTCTACGGGATGCCCGGCGTCCACGCCGGCGACACGGTCTACGGCCACGGCAGCAACGTGGACGGCTACCTCGGGCGGCTCTTTGCGGCGCTGAGCGGCGAGCAGCCGGACCCGGCCGTCTACGCGGGCGGCCCGGTCGCGTTGACGCTCTACGACACCGGCGGCGACGACACGCTCGACCTGCGGTGGGACGCCAACGACCAGCAGGTGGACCTGCGCCCGGAGGGCATCTCGGACGTCCTGGGACTGACGGCGGGCCCGGACGCGACACCCTGCGCTACGAAGAGTCCGACGCCGCCGTGCACGTCGACCTCGACGCCGGGACCGCCCGCGGCGGGCACGCCCGGGGCGACACCTTCCGGAACGTCGAAGGGGTCATCGGCTCACGCCATGCCGACACCCTCACCGGCGGGGCGGGTGACGACACGCTCACGGGCGGGGCCGGCGCCGACCGCCTCGACGGCGGGCCCGGACGCGACACCTTGCGCTACGAAGAGTCCGACGCCGCCGTGCACGTCGACCTGGGCGCCGGGACCGCCCGCGGCGGGCACGCCGCGGGCGACACCTTCCGGAACGTCGAAGGGGTCAGCGGCTCGCGCCATGCCGACACCCTCGCCGGGGGCGACGGCGCGGACTATCTGGCCGGCGGGAGCGGGGGCGACTGGCTGCGCACGCGGAGCGGCGACGACACGCTCGCGGGCGGGGCGGGCGCGGACGGGCTCGTCGGCGGGGCGGGCGCCGACCACCTGGACGGCGGCCCCGGCCACGACACGCTGTGGTACGACGCGTCGGATGCGGGCGTGCGCGTCGACCTGGGCGCCGGGACCGGCGGCGGCGGGCACGCCGCTGGCGACACCTTCGAGCATGTCGAGGGCATTGCCGGCTCGGACCATGCGGACACGCTCGCCGGCGGCGAGGGCGACGACTGGCTGCACGGGGGCGGCGCCGGCGACGATCGGCTCGACGGCCGTGCGGGCGACGATCGGCTCGATGGCGCGGCCGGCGACGATGCGCTGCGGGGCGGCGCCGGCGACGACGCGTTCCTCTACTACGCGGACCAGCCGAACGGCCGGGACGTCGTCCGCGACTTCGCCGACGATCCCGCTCCCGACGGCGAGCGGGACGTCATCTGGCTGTTCGGCAGCGTCTCGTTCGAGTCGCTCGAGCTGGCGGCGAACGGAGACGACGCGGTCATCACCACCGGCGACGAGGCCGGCAACCGGTCGACTACGGCAGCTCGCCCGCCCGCGCGCCGGGGGACGACGCAGACTACGACCTCGTCGTCGCGCTG
This sequence comes from Vicinamibacterales bacterium, assembly GCA_965222265.1. Taxonomy (GTDB): domain Bacteria; phylum Acidobacteriota; class Vicinamibacteria; order Vicinamibacterales; family UBA8438; genus JAAXGX01. The sequence goes on along the minus strand of CBDCTP010000001.1, from coordinate 671,564 downwards.
CACTCCCACGACCCGCAGCGCGGCGGCCACGCCGCGGGCGACCTGCTGCTCGACGTCGAGAACGTGCTGGGGTCGCCGGGCGACGATCTGATCACGGGCAGCCCCGCGGCCGTCAATCATCTCGACGGCCGCGGCGGCGACGACCGGCTGGTGCTGCAGCAGGGCGGCACGCTGGTTGGCGGCCCGGGCGACGACACCTTCGTGTTCGCGCACGAAGGGCTCGCCACGGCGGAGATTCGGGACTTCACGAAGGGCGAGGACAAGATCGGGAGCGTCACGCTCAACGTGAGCGTCTCGACCCTGGACACCTCGGACTTCATTCTCCCGTAGGGCCGGCCCTACGCGACGTCGCGGTCGCGCCGCCCGGCGAGGAAGCCTTCGAGCGAGCCCTCGAGCTTCGCCATGCGCTCGCGCTGCTCGGCCAGCTCGCGGTTCACCTGATCGAACCGTGCGTTCATCTCCTGCCGCAGGCCCGTCATTTCCTGGCGCAGGCCGCGATCGAGCACGGTCATTTCCTGCCGCAGGCCCGTCATCTCCTGGCGCAGGCCGCGGATGTCGGCTCGAACCCAGCCGAACAGCCCGACTAGCAGCGCCGGCGTCAGCCAGGGGATGAGGCCTTCCACTCGCTTCACCTTATCACGCGGCCTGCCCCGCCTCAGCCGTCCCGCTGCCCTCCCCGCGCGGGCGGGGTCTCCGGCCGGCACACCGCGCACAGGCCGTACGGCCGCTCCACCGGCCGCGCCCGGCAGCCCCGGCAGGTGTGCCGGGCGCACAGCCAGCGATCGGCGACCCGCAGCACCTGCTCCTTGCTGCCGCACAGGTCGCACCGCTCGAGCCCAGTGTGGACGTAGCGCTTCACCCGCATCGCCCGACTTCCTTAGGACACCCGCTCGCTGCTGGTCCGGCGACGGCTGGGTTCAGGCCCCCGCCTGCACGGCCTTGCCCGGCTTCACCGGCGCCAGGTTGGCGCGGCGCAGGGTGCGCAGAATCTCGTCGCGCGGGCCGAAGGCCTCCACCCCGCCGGCCTTGAGGACCAGCACCTTGTCGGCCAGCGCCATGATGCCGGCGCGCTGGGCTATCAGCACCACGGTGGCGCCGCGCTCGCGCACCCGCTGCACGGTGCCGGCCAGCGCCAGCTCGCCGTCGCCGTCGAGGTGCGCGTTCGGCTCGTCGAGGACGAGCAGCGCCGGGTTGCCGAACACGGCGCGCGCCAGCGCCACCCGCTGGCGCTGGCCGCCGGAGATGGGCACGCCGCCCACCCCGATCGGCGTGTCGTAGCCGCGCGGCAGGCTCAGGATGATGTCGTGCGCGCCGGCGAGCTGCGCGGCCGCCACGACGTCCTCGTCGCTGGCCGCGCCCAGGCGGGCGATGTTGTCGCGCACGGTGCCGCGGAACAGCTCGACGCTCTGCGGCACGTAGCCCACGTGGCGCCCGCGGTCGGCGTCGGGCCAGGCGGTGACGTCGGCCCCGTCGAGCCGCACGTGGCCGGTGGAGGGCTCGAGCGAGCCCACCAGCAGGCGCACCAGGGTGGTCTTGCCGGCGCCCGAGGGCCCCACGACGCCCAGCACCTCGCCGGCCGCGATGCGCAGCGAGATCTGGCGGATGATGGGCAGGCGGACGCCCGGCGGGACGTAGTTCACCTTGTCGAAGGCAACGTTGCCGGCGGGCCGCGGCAGCACCGTGCCGCCCGCCTCGGCCGGGGCGCGCGCGAGCAGCTCGGCCAGCCGCTGGTACGCCGCGCGGGCGCCGACGAAGAGGCGCCAGGAGCTGATGAGCTGCTCCAGCGGGGCCAGCCCGCGCGCCGCAATCACGGCTGAAGCAACGATGCTGCCGGCCGACATCTGGTTGCCGATGACCAGGTAGCCGCCGACGCCCAGCATGGCGGCCTGCAGGCCGAAGCGCAGCGCCTTGGCGGCGGCCGAGATGCCGCCCGAGGCGTCGGTGGCCGCGGTCTGCTTGTCGAGGCTGCCCGCGGTGGTTTCCTGCCAGCGGCGCGCCAGGTCGGGCAGCATGCCCATGGCGGTGATGGCGTCGGCGTTGCGGATGGCGGCGTCGGCGTCGTTCAGCGCGCGCACCGACGCGCTGTTGGCCTCGGTCAGCCGCTTGCGGGTGGCCAGGTCGTTGAGCGCGGCGCAGCCGAACAGCGCCACCGCGCCGCCCAGGCCGATCCAGCCCAGCACCGGGTGGATGACGAAGACGATGGCGAGGAAGACGGGCGCCCACGGCGCATCGAACAGCGGCGTGATGCCCTGGCCGGCGAAGTAGCCGCGCACGGTGCCGAGGTCGCGCAGCCCCTGCGCCGAGACGCCGCCGCCGGCGCGGCGCGCCTCGGCGATGGCGCCGCCCAGGATGGGGCTGCCCAGCTCGCGCTCGAACCAGGCCCCCACGCGCGCCAGGATGCGGTTGCGCACCGCATCGAGCAGGCCGAAGGTGGCCAGCCCCACGGCCACCATGGCGCTGAGCGCCAGCAGCGTGTCGATGTTGCTGGTGGTCAGCACCCGGTCGTAGACCTGCATCATGTACATGGGTACGGTCAGCATGAGCAGGTTGACGCAGGCGCTGAACAGGGCCACGCCCACCCAGGCGCGCCGGCACGCGGCCATGGCCTGCTGCAGGGGGCCGGGCGGGCGGGCTTCCATGTGCGCTCTCAGGAGGCCGCCGGCACCTCGCGCCCGGCGGGGCGGTCGGCCGCCACGGCGCCGCGCTCGAGCCGCACCACGCGGTTGCAGACGCGCTCGATGAGCCGCTCGTTGTGCGAGGCCAGCACGAGGATGCCCACGTCGTCGAGCAGGGCGTGCAGCCGGGCGTTGACCTTCTCGAGGAAGGCGGCGTCGCCCGCGCCGATCCACTCGTCCATCAGCAGGATCTCCGGCTGCGCGGCGGTGGAGATGGCGAACGCCAGGCGCGCCTTCATGCCGGCCGAGTAGCAGAACAGCGGCAGGTCGAGGTAGTCGCCCAGCTCGGTGAACTCGGCGACGTCGGCCGTGCGGTCCTCGATCTCCTGGCGCGTCAGGCCGGCGGCCAGGCCGCAGATGCGGATGTTCTCCAGGCCGGTGGCGTCGCCCTCCATGCCGAGCTTCAGGCTGAAGAGCGTGGTCACGCGGCCCTGGACGCGGACCCGCCCGCCGACCGGCTCGTAGACGCCCGCGATGGTGCGCAGCAGGGTCGACTTGCCGGCGCCGTTGGGGCCCACCAGGCCCACCCGGTCGCCCCGCCGCAGGCGCAGCGAGACGTCGCGCAGCGCGTGGACGATGACGGAGTGGCGGGTGCCGTAGCTGACGCGCGCCCCGATGCGGCGTCCCAGCAGCCGCTTCTTCAGCGAGCGGCTCTCGGCCCCGTAGATGGGAAAGTCGACGGCGACGTTCTCGAGATCGACGGCGAGCATGGCTTGGCTATACCCAGTAGGGCACGCGGCTCCGGTAGCGCGCGAAGACGAGCCAGGTCAGCGTCCAGCCGGCGGCCGTGACCGCCAGCACCAGCATCCAGGTTACCGCGGGCAGCCCCTGGCCCAGCAGCGGCGCGCGGACGAGCTCGATGAAGTAGGTGAAGGGATTGTACAGCGCCAGGTGCGAGCGGGCGCCGAGCTGGTCGGGAATCCAGATGACCGGCGTCACGAAGAACACCACCCGCATGACGCTGCCGACAATCTGCGCCACGTCGCGGAAGCGGGCGCAGACGGTGCCCAGCAGCAGGCCCACCCAGACGGCGTTGGCCACCACCAGCGCCAGCCCCGGCACGAGCAGCAGCGCGTGCAGGCCGGCGGCCACCCCGAAGATGACGGCCACCCCGACGTACACCAGCCCGTTGTGGGCCATCGTCAGGAGGTTCTCCCAGACGTCCTTGAAGACGAACATCGCCAGCGGGCGCTTCGCGCTCGTGATCCACACCTTGTGCCGGACGAACACGGTGCAGCTCCGGTTGACGGCGGCCTGCACGAACTGCCAGGCGATGAACCCCAGGGCCACGTGCGGCAGGTAGCGCTCGAGCGGCATGTTGAACAGCCGCCCGTAGAGCAGCCCCAGCGCCGTGACGAGGACGGCCAGCGAGATGGTCAGCCACAGGGGGCCGAGGATGGACCGGCGGTAGCCGCGGCGCAAGCCCTGCAGCCCCATGGCGGCCCACAGCTCCCAGCAGCGCAGGCCGTCGAGGAGGTCGGCGGCCGCGAGGGCCGAACGGGACGGCGGCACGCCGGGCGGCGCCGCGGTGGCGGGCAGGGAAACGATCCGGGCCGGGGCCTGAGCCGGGGCCTCGGCAGACACCTGGTTGCTCACGCCGCGTCACCCGACACGCGCCGGCCCGTCACCGCCTCGCGCAGCCCCTCCAGCAGGCCCTCGAGCTTCGCCAGCCGCTCGCGCAACTGCATCTGGCCGGACACCAGTTGCGCCTGACCCTCCTCCAGCCGCGCCACGCGCTCCTCCAACTGGGCCAGCCGGTCGGCGAGCTGCATCTGACCGGCTTCGAGCCGCGCCTGGCCGGTCTCCAGCTTCGTCAGGCGGTCCTCGACCCGCGTCAAGCGGTCCTCGACCCGCGTCAGGTGCCCCCGCAGCTCCCCGATCTCGCCGCGGAGATCGTTCCGCAGGTTGCGCTGCGAAGTGATCACGAGGCCCGCCAACCCGACCCCCACGGCGAGGATGGCGATCAGCTCCGGCGACATGCGAATCCCTCCCGGCGCGGCATGGCGTCCCGCGGCCGATTGTATACCGGCCCGGCGGGCCAGGCGCGGGTGACCCGGAGACGCCAGGAGCGCAGCCCCAGACAGGCGACCGAAGCGACGTTCCTGGTGCTGACGGCGGCGACCGGCGGCAGCGGGCCGGGGACGGTGTGCTACGAAGGGTTCTATTCAGGAACTATTCAGGAACTATTCAGGAAACATTCAGGTGTGCCCGCTCACGGCGCGTACTACGATAATGGCATGCGTATGTTCATAGCTATGCTCGTCGTCGCCTGTGTGGCAGCACCCGCAAGCGCGCAAGACACCGCGACCCTGTTCGGTACGGTCGCGGACATCACCGGCGGGGTGCTTGGCGACGTGCGTCTCGAGGTCGCCGGCCCGGTCCGGCGAACCGTGGTCACGGGTCCTGACGGAACCTTTCAGGTAACCGCGCTACCGTTCGGCACCTATCGCGTGACCGTGGAGCGGGAGGGATTTTCCACGTACGAAGAGACGGTACTCCTGAACTCTTCACGACGAGAGCTGCCCATCGAACTTCCGCTGTCTCCGTTCACCCAGTTTGTCGAGACTGTCAGCCGGGTCGTAGAGGAACGCACGCAGGCACCGTTCCTGGTCACCGTCGTCGACGCCGAAGAGCTCGAGGAAACCGGGGCCGCGACACTCGATGAAGCTCTGCGGACCGTCGCCGGACTGCAGCATGGAACACAGGGCAACGCCTACACGCGGGTGGCGACTCGCGGCTTGCGCGACACGCGGGACGTGCTGGTTCTGGTAGATGGCGCACCCCTTCGCCAACTGAGCGGCAGTGCAGACCTCACGATGGTGCCGGTGCCGATGCTCGAAGGTGTCGAGTTCGTCAAGGGCGCCACCTCGGCCGTCTACGGACGCAGTGCGGTGGGTGGCGTCATGCAGTTCTTCACGGTGCCGGAGGCCACGGACGTCCCCGTGGGCGAGGTCACCTACCGCGTCGGGAGCTTTGCCACGCACGAAGCTCGGGGCGCGGTCAGTCTTCCGTATGGCGGCGGGCGCTTCGCCGCCACGGGATCGACTTCGCGGTCCGACGGGCATCAGCGGGACACCGGACGCGACACCGCCTTCCTCTCGCTGGTCAACGACTACTCCGTCGCGGGACGGCTCAACACGCGGATCCAGTATTTGGCGAGCGACGTCGAAGCTGGACGCGGTTCGATTGTCCCCCTCGAGAATGGCCGTCCCATGTTCGGCATCACGCGCGAGGACAACTTCGGGATTCCCGATGCCGTCTTCGATGGACGCCTGCACTCATTGAGCTCACGCACCGACTTGGTGGCAGGCTCGAACGTCATTATCACGAATAGCTTCAACTTCAATCGCTACACGCGGTTCGCCACGGGCGGCATCACAATCGTGCCCCCACCCACGGTCCGCACGAAAAGCTGGTGGCAGAGCGATTCCGAGCAGGACACCTTTTTGAACGACACGACGGTGCAATGGACGACGGGCACCCTGAACTTCCGGAACACGTTCCTCGCCGGCCTCGGGCTCGAGTGGGGCGACGAGGCGCGCGTGTCACCGAGCTTCCGCAGCGGCCGGACGTTCCTTGGGCCGGACTACGTCAACCCGGTCGGCAACATCCAGAACGGACCGAAGGGGATACCGGGGCCGGAGGTGACTACCGACTTCGAGCAGAGGATCGTCAGCGGCTACGTCCAGAATCGCGTCGAGGTGGGACGCGTGGTGGGAACCGTCGGTCTGCGCTGGGACCACTTCGACCAGGAACTGCGGCGCTCCAACACCGGTGTTGTCTCGAGCTTTGATGGATCCAAGGTGAGTCCGCGGGCCGGCGTGACGGTCAACCTCACCGGGGACGCGCCGCTGAACGTGGCCGCCTTCGCGCACGTCTCTCGCGGATTTCGGCCACAGTTTCCCAGCCTGAGCACGCGCAGCGGCGTCGTGATCCCGGTATTGTTGAAGCCGGAGGTTACGCGCAACGTCGAAGGGGGCGTCCGCCTGCTGGGTTCCGCGGTGTCGATGCAAGCCGCGGTGTTCAACATGCGTAAGCTCGACGGCCCGCGGTCGTTTCGCACCGGTCCCGAGACGTTTCTGTTCACGAACGCCACCACGAGCGTGCGCGGGTTCGAGAGCGAAGTGCAGAGCGTGTTTGCCGGCGGCCACCGGGTGTACGCGAACTATGCCTTTCACGACGCGCGCCACGACGAATTCCGCACGACGACCGGGAACTTCGACGGCTTCCAGTTGCGGATGAGCCCACGGCACATTGCCGGCGCGGGCGTAACGCTGCGGTTCGACAGGATCGGACTGGCCGACAACGTGGCGTGGACGACGGGGGTGGGCTTGGTTGGGGAACGCCCCCTCCGCGACAACGTGATGAACCCGCAGATCCTTCCTTCCTACACGCTGTTCAATACCGCTGTCAGCGTTCGCCTGGCCGATCTCCAGCTCGTGCTCGCGGCCACCAATCTCACCGACGAGTACTACATTGCCGACGACTTCTCGTCGCAGAACGCCGGCAATCCCGGGGTTCCGCGTCGGTTCACGGTGCAGCTCCGCTACTCGTTCGGCGGCCGCTAGACACGGAGCCCGATCGATGAGGACGCAGCCGAAACGGGCGCGCGGCGGCACGCTGCGCCGGAGGCTGCTGTTTGTCCACCGGTGGTTGGGAATCATTCTCGGCGTCTACTTCGTGATGCTCGGCATCACGGGGAGCCTGCTCGTGTTCGCGCGGGAAATCGACCGCGTGCTGAATCCAGAGCTGTTGACCGCGCCTCCCGTAGGCGAGCAGCAGCCGCTGTCGGTGATCGTGGATACGTTCCGACGCGAGTATCCCGACCGGCCCATGAGCTACGTGAACTATCCGCTCCCGCCCAATGGCGTCTTCAACATTCGCAGCGGACCGAACCAGGCGTCGCAGCTCTACGTTTACATCAATCCGTATACGGCCGAGGTCATCGGGGACCGGACCCGCATCGGGTCGTTCTACGGCTTTCTCATGTACCTCCATTTCTACCTGTTCATGGGACAGGCGGGGTGGACCCTCAACGGTTGGGGGGCGTTGCTGCTCACCGTCCTGTTGCTGCTGGGCGTGTGGCTCTGGTGGCCGACACGGCGGTCCGGGACCGCGGTCTGGAAGGGACGGCTATCCGTTCGAACCGATGCCGGCAAGTCGCGTCTGCTCTATGACTTGCACAACGTCGTTGGAGTCTACCCGTTGGTCTTTTTCCTCGTTTTCACCCTAACCACGCTCGTCTTCGCGTTTCCCGACGCGTCCAGGCGTGTGCTGTACGAGTTGACCTTGACGCCGCCGGATCCAGTGTTCCAGCTCGACCCCGAGCCCGGCACCGAGCGTCTGCCGCTCGACCGGCTCGTCGCTGCAGCGGATGCGGCCATCGACGGTCGGATCCTCCGTGTGAGCTTTCCCCAGACGCCCGACGCGCCACTGCTGGTTCGGAAGGAATGGGACGACTGGAACCGCACCCGAAACCGAGCGATCATCACCGTCGATCCGCGCACGGCAGAAGTCCTGGACGTCTACGATTCGCGGAAGCATGAGTCGCCGGGCAGGCTGCTCGTGCAATGGGCCATTCCGCTGCACTTCGGCATCTGGGGCGGACTGCCCACCCGTATTCTGTACGTCGTGCTCGGCTTGCTGCCGGCCGTCGCGTTCGTGACGGGATTCTGGCGCTGGCGCCTGCGGAAGCAGGCTGAACGGAAGAACCGCGGGCGCCTTCGCGCCCTGCGCGAAACCGCCACACCGTCCGGTCGCGAGCGACTGGGTTCGGTGACCGGCCCCGACTGAGTGGCCCAGTCGGGAACCTTAGCGGGTCGAGCCCGTGACCGCCCCGCGCGCCGCTTGACACCGGCAGGCTTACTCGGTACGGTCGCCTCGCGTCCAACGCAAGCCGGACGGAGGTGACGCCACGGCAGGCAACGATCGTCTCATCGTTGCGCTCGACGTCTCGACGCACGATGAAGCTGTCGCGCTGGTGGACACGCTCGACAACGTCTTCTTCTTCAAGGTCGGGCTGCAGCTCTTTCTCGCCGGGAACCTGTTCGGGCTGCTGCGGCGCCTGCGGGCGGCGCGCGGGAACGAGGGGGCGGTCTTCGTCGACCTGAAGATCGCCGGCGACATCGGCAACACCATCGCGCGCTTCGTCGAGCGCGCGGCCGAGCTGGGCATCCGGCTCATGACCTTCATCGAGGCGGCCGAGACGGCCATCACGCGGCACACCCTGGCGGCGGGCCGGGCCGCGCGGGCGCCCGGGCGGTTTCCGCGGTTCCTCGTGGTGCCGCTGCTGTCGAGCCTCGACGCGCCGGACGCGCGCATCGTGGCCCGCGCCCGGCCGATGGTCGAGGCGGGCTTCGACGGGCTCATCGTGTCGGGGACCGCCATCGGCGCCTGCCGGAAGGCCTTTCCCGACGCCACGCTGGTGAGCCCGGGGATCCGGCCGGCCTGGTGGGACGCCCGCGACGACCACGTGCGCTTCACGACGCCGGCCGAGGCCATTCTCCACGGCGCCGACCATCTCGTCGTCGGCCGGCCCGTCCGCAGCGCGCCGGACCCGCGGGACGCCGCGCAGCGCATCCTCGACGAGATCGACGAAGCCGCGCACCGCCGGCAATCGGCGGCCCCATGATCCAGCCGGCACGGCGTATCATCCACCTCGACATGGACGCCTTCTACGCGTCGGTCGAGCAGCGCGACGACCCGGCGCTGCGCGGGCGGCCGGTGGCGGTGGGCGGGCGGCCCGAGAGCCGCGGCGTGGTGGCGGCGGCCAGCTACGAGGCGCGCGCCTGCGGCGTGCGCTCGGCCATGGCGATGGCCAGGGCGGTGCGGCTGTGCCCGGAGCTGGCGATCGTGCGGCCCGACTTCGCGAAGTACCGCGCGGTGTCCGGGCAGGTGTTCGCGCTGTTCCGGGCGGTGACGCCGCTGGTCGAGCCGCTGTCGCTCGACGAGGCCTACCTGGACGTCACCGAGAACGCGTGGGGCGAGCCGCTGGCCACGCCCGTGGCGCGGCGGCTGAAGCGGCAGATCCGCGACGAAACCGGGCTGACGGCGTCGGCGGGCGTGGCGGCGAACAAGTTCCTGGCCAAGGTGGCGTCGGCGCTCGAGAAGCCCGACGGCCTCACCGTGGTGCCGCCGGGGCGCGTCGAGCCGTTCCTGCGGACGCTGCCGGTCGACGCGCTGTGGGGCGTCGGGCCGGTGACCGCGCGCAGGCTGCGGGCGCACGGCCTGACGAAGCTGATCGACCTCCGGACCGTGGGCGAGCCGGCGCTGCGGCGGCTGGTCGGCCGGCAGGCGGACTGGCTGCGGCGGCTGGCGCACGGCGACGACGACCGGCCGGTGACGCCGGACCGGGTCGCCAAGTCCAGCGGGTCGGAGCGCACGTGGCCCGCGGACCTCGTGGACCTCGACCGCATCCGCGGCGAGGTCGAGCGCATGGGCCGGCGGGCCGGCGACTGGCTCGCGGGGGGCACGCGGGCGGCGCGGACGGTGACGATCAAGGTGCGCTACGCCGACTTCACGACGATCACGCGGAGCCTGACGGCGCGGCCCGCGGCCCGCGACGCCGACACGGTGGCGGCGCGCGCCCTCGCGCTGCTGGCGCGCACCGAGGCGGGGGCCCGGCCGGTCCGCCTGCTCGGCGTGAGCGTGCACAACTTCACGGCGGCGGACGACGCCGAGGCGGCCGCGGCGCCCGTTCACCCGCTGCTGTGGGACCTGCCGGCGGATCCGCCCGCGCCATGACGGCAACGCTGCCGGCGGAGCTCGCGCGGCTGGGCTGGGACCGGTCGTTCGCGGCGGCGTTCGACGCCGTCGCGGCGCCCGGCCAGGTGCCCGCGCGGGTGGTTGTCGAGCACAACCACCTGTACCGCGTCCTCACCGACGGCGGCGAGCTGCTGGCCGAGGTGGCGGGCAGCCTGCGGCACGCCGCCGCGGGCGCCGACGCGCTGCCCGCCGTGGGCGACTGGGTGGCGGTGCGCGCCGGCGCCGCGCGCCGGGCCACCATTCGCGCGGTCCTCCCCCGCCGGAGCTGCTTCGCCCGCAAGGCGGCCGGCGACCCCACGCGGCGGCAGGTGGTGGCGGCCAACGTCGACACCGTGTTCCTGGTCGCGGGGCTCGACGGCGACTTCAGCCCGCGCCGGCTGCAGCGCTACCTGGCCGCGGCGGCCGAGGGCGGCGCGGAACCCGTGGTGGTGCTGAACAAGAGCGACGTGTGCGACGCCGTGGACGAGGCCGTGGCCGCCGTCCGCGCGCTGGCCCCGCGGGTGCCGCTGCACGCCACGAGCTGCCAGGAGGCGCGCGGCCTCGACGTGCTCGCGGGCTACCTGACGGGAGGCCGGACGGTCGCCCTGCTCGGCTCGTCGGGCGTCGGCAAGTCGACCATCGTCAACCGCCTGCTGGGCGTCGAGCGGCAGCGCACGCGGAGCGTCCGCGGGCGCGACAGCCGGGGCCGCCACACGACGGTGCACCGCGAGCTGCTGGTGCGGCCGGGCGGCGGCGTCATCATCGACACGCCCGGCATGCGCGAGCTGCAGCTCTGGGATACCGACCGGGCGCTCGAGGACGTCTTCGACGACATCGACGCGCTGGCGGGCGACTGCCGCTTCCGCGACTGCCGGCACCGCAGCGAGCCGGGCTGCGCCGTCCGCGGCGCGGTGGCGGAGGGCCGGCTCGCGGCCGGCCGCCTGGCGCACTTCCAGCGGCTCGAGGACGAGCGCGCGGCGCTGCAGGAGCGGCGCGACCACCTGGCGCGCATCGCCGAGCAGCGCCGGACCGGCGCGGCGCGGCCCGCCGGCCGGGGCTCCCGGCGGCTGCCGGAGGACTGATAAGATGAATCTTATGGTCGACCGGGACCAGATTCCCCTCCTCCTCGGCATCGGCGCCATCGTCGTCACTCTCAGCGCGGGAACGTGCTCGACCAACGCACGCATCGACGACCTGAGCAACAACATGAACCGCCGGTTCGACGACCTCACCGGCAACATGAACAACCGGTTCGACGACTTCACCGGCAACATGAACCGTCGGTTCGACGACTTCGCCGGCAACATGAACCGCCGGTTCGACGACATGAACAACCGGTTCGACGACGTCAACCGGCGCATCGACGACGTGCAGACCGACGTGCGCGAGCTCCGCGGGCTGTTCTTCGAGAGCCTCAAGAGCGACAGCCCCGCCAACTGACGGAACCCCTCGTTCACGGCGGCTGCCTCGTCGCCGGCCCCCGACACGAGCACGAGCCCCCCTCAGCCGCCGTCCCGCGCCAGCCGCCGGCGGGCCCAGGCGGCGTGCTCGGCGACGAGCGGCGCGGCGCGGGAGTCCTCGCCGGCGGCCGGCTCGCCGAGCGCCGCCGCGGCGGCCGGGGACCCGCTGTTGCCGAGGGCGACGGCGGTGTTGCGCCGCAGGCGGCGCAGGCCGGCATAGGCCATCGCGCTGCGCTTGACCGCCGGCCGCAGCACGGCGTCGGGCTGCCGCCACAGCGCGTCCAGCCGCGGCTGGTCCAGGGCCGGGTGCGGCTGCCAGGCCGGGTCCGCGGAGACCGGCGGCTGCGCGTTCCAGGGGCAGACCTCCTGGCAGATGTCGCAACCGTAGACGTGGCTGCCGAGGTCGGCGCGCGACGGCTCGGGCAGCGCTCCCCGCTGCTCGATCGTCAGGTACGAAATGCAGCGGTTGGCGTCGAGCACGTGCGGCCCGACGAGCGCCCCGGTCGGACACGCCTCCAGGCAGAGCGTGCAGGTGCCGCACTGGTCGAGCGCAGGCGGATCGGTCTCCAGCGGCAGGCTGGTGATGATCTCCGACAGGAACAGCCACGAGCCGATCTCGGCGTTGATCAGGCAGGTGTTCTTGCCGATCCAGCCGAGTCCGGCGTACTGCGCGTAGACACGCTCCTGGACCGGGCCGGTGTCGACGTACGGGCGCGCCTCGAACGGCTCGGGGCTGGCACCCCGCAGCCAGTCCAGGAGCCGCTCCGTGCGCCGCCCGATCACCGCGTGGTAGTCCTCGCCCCAGGCGTAGCGCGAGACGCGGGCCTGGCCGGGGTCCGCCTGCTCGGTCGAGTACGGGCGGTCGACGTGGTAGTTGGTGGCGAGCGCGATCACCGCGCGCGCGCCCGGCAGCACCTGCCGCACGTCGGCGCGGCGCGCGGCGGTCCGCTCCAGGTAGCGCATCTCGCCCGCGTAGCCGTGGTCGAGCCACTCCCGCAGGAAGGCCAGCTCGGGGAACGCGCCGGCCGGGGCGAGGCCGCACAGCGCGAACCCCAGCTCGCGGGCGCGGGTCTTGACGTCGGCGGAGAGCTGAGCAGCGGGAATACCGACGGATGCTAGCAGATTGCCCGCGTGATATCCTGAATTCGACGCCATGCCGTGGACCGACATTCTGTCGCCCGCCATCGTGATTGCCGTCGTCGTGTTGTTGTGGCGACAGACCAACGGCCGTCTCGACACGCTGACCGCCACCATCGCCGACATCGACCGGCGCCTCGCCACGCTCGAAGGACGAATCACCGGCTGGCAGGACCGCCAGCACGCGCTGCGGACCTCGCCGCCCGGCGACTAGCCAGCTTCAATCAGACGGGGCTGCACGCGGGGATCAGCGCCGCGGCGCACCGGCCGCCGCCAGGACGGCCTCGGCCGCGCGGCGGCTCGCGCCCGCTCCGCCCAGTTGCTCGCGCACCTCGGCGAGCGCGCGCCGCGCCGCGGCGGCGTGCGGAGCGTCCGTGAGGAAGCGCACCACCTCGGCGCTGACCGCCGCGGCCGTGAAGGCGTCCTGGACGAGCTCGGGGACGACCCGCCGGCCGGCGATGAGGTTGACCATGCCCACCGTGTCGACGTGCGCGAACGCGCGGACCACGCGGTACGTGAGCGCCGACAGGCGGTAGACGATGACCATCGGGCAGCCGTGCAGGGCGGCCTGCACCGTGGCGGTGCCGGAGGCGGTGACGGCCGCGTCCGCCGCGGCCAGCACCTCGTCGGCCGCCGACTCGACCATCGCCAGCGGCGCGGCGGCGGCGGCCAGGTCGGCCAGCGGGGCGAACAGGCCGTCGTCGAGACGCGGGGCGCGCGCGACGACGAACTGCGCCGCGGGCACCCGGCGGCGGACCAGCGCGGCCGCGCGGACCATCTCCGGCAGGAGGGCGCGCACCTCGTTCGGCCGGCTGCCGGGCAGCAGGGCCACCGCCGGCGCGCCGGGGTCGAGGCCGTTGGCGCGCAGGAACTCGGCGCGCGGCCGCGGCGGCTGCAGCAGCTCGACCAGCGGATGGCCGACGAAGTCGACCGGGATGCCCGCCTCGCGGTAGATGGCCGCCTCGAACGGGAAGATGACCAGCGCGCGCCGGGCGAAGCGCCGGATGGTGCGCAGCCGGCCCCGCCGCCACGCCCACACCTGGGGGCAGACGTAGTAGACGACGGGGACGCCCAGGCGGTGCAGCGCGCCGGCCAGGCGGAAGTTGAAGTCGGGAAAGTCGAGCGGGACGAAGACGTCCGGCCGCTCGGCGCGCGCCAGCCGCACCAGGCGGCGGTAGACGGCGAGCGAGCGCGGCAGGACGGACAGCGCCTCGGACAGCCCGGTGACCGTCAGCCCGCGGTAGTCGTCGACCGGCTCGCCGCCGCCGGCGCGCAGGCGCGGCCCGCCCAGCCCGTACACGCGCGCCGCGGGGTCGAGCCGGCGGATGGCGCCGGCGAGCGCGCCGGCATACAGGTCGCCCGACGGCTCGCCGCAGGAGACGAGGACCTTCACCGCCGGCGAGAGTCGATGCCGTAGAGGTCGACGCGGGCGATGGGCACGACCTCGTAGTCGTCGAACCCGACGCCGGGCAGGTCGTCGACGAACGACGAGGCGTCGCCGACCAGGACGATGACGAGGCGGTCCGGGCGCAGGAAGTTGCGGGCCACGCGCTGGATGTCGTTGGGGGTCACGGCCCGCACGCGCTCGGGGAACGTCTCGAGATCGTCGAGATCGAGGCCGAACAGCACGGCCTCGAGCACCCGCGTGGCGATGGCGTTCGGCGTCTCGATCGACAGCGGGAAGTTGCCCGCCAGGTAGTCCTGCGCGCCGCGCAGCTCGCTGTGGCGCACGCGGTCGCGCTGCAGCCGGGCGATCTCGTCCACCATCACGCGCAGGGCCTCGCTGGTGGCCGGCGAGCGGGTCTCCGTCTGCGCCATGAAGTCGCCGGTGAACTGGCGGCCGGACAGGTCGGCCGAGGCCGCGTAGGTCAGCGAGCGGGCCGTGCGCAGCACGCTGCCCAGCCGGTTGCCCCCTTCCCCGCCGAGAATCTTGATGGCCACGTCGAACGTCAGGAAGTCCGGGTGGGCCCGCGGCAGGGCCAGGTGTCCGACGCGCATGACCGTCTGCACGGCGTCGGGCTTGTCCACCACGACCAGCCGGCGCGCGGGCGTCGGCGGCTCGACGAGACTCGGCACCGGCAGGTCGCCGCGCTCCCAGTCGCCGAGGACGCCGCGGACGCCGGCCAGCGCCTCGTCCGCGGTCACGTCGCCGACGACGGCCAGGATCGCGTTGTTCGGAATGTAGTGCGCGCGGTGGAACGCCGCCAGGTCGGCGCTGCGGATGCGCTGCACCGAGGCGGGCGTGCCGTTCAACGGCCGGCCGTACGGATGCCCGCCGTAGACCAGCTGGCCGAAGACGATGCCGGCCACGTAGCCCGGATCGTCCTGGCTGACCTGCATGCTCGACAGCAGTTGGCGGCGGTGGCGCTCGATCTCCGCCGGATGGTAGGTCGGCCGGCGCACGACGTCGGACAGCAGGTCGAGGGCGAGGTCGAAGTCGTCCTTGAGCACCAGGATGTTGACGAAGCTCAGGTCGCTGCCGGCGCCCACCGCGAGGCTGCCGCCGACGTTGTCGATCGTCGCCGCCAGCGCCTGCGCGCTGCGGCCGGCCGCCCCCTGGTCGAGCAGCTCCGCGGCCATGGCGGCGACGCCCGGCAGCTCCTCCGGATCGTTCGTCGCGCCGGCGCGGACGAGCAGGCGGATGTTGACCACGGGCTGCTCGTGCGCGCCCACCACGACCACCTGCAGGCCGTTGTCGAGCCGCTCGAGCTCGTACTCGGGGAAGTGCACCTCGGGCGCGAGCAGCGGCGGCGGCGGATTCTCGGCCGGCCAGTCGGCGACCTGCGCCCCCGCAACCGCCGGCGCGAGCGCCAGCGCCAGCAGCGCGGCCGCGGCACGGTGCCGCCTGCTCATCGCGACGCCACCCCCAGGCTGGGCCGCCGGAGCCCGCGCGCGCCGCGCGGCAGGATCGTCAGCACGAGGCGGTTCTCCGCCTGGAAGTAGGTGCGCGCCACGCGCTGCACGTCGTCCTTGCTGACGTTCATGAAGATGTCGAACTCGCCGTCGGCCGTGGTGATGTCGTCGTGGATCACCGCCGCGTGGGCCAGGTGCGCCGCCTTCTGCGAGTTGGTGATGCGGCCGATGATGTAGTCGCGCGCGAACTGGTTCTTCGTGCGCTGCAGCTCCTCGTCGCTCACCGGCTCCTGCTTGAGCCGCTCGAGCTCGCCGATGAGCGCGTCGGCGGCCTCGTCCGGCCGGCGCCCCGGGGCCACGATGGCCACCGCGTAGAACAGGTTGGGGTCGTCGATGATGTTGCCCTGGCCGAAGGCGGAGACGGCGAGCTGGTCGTCGTAGACCAGGCTGCGGTAGATGCGCGAGCTGAGGCCGTCGGAGAGCACCTTCGACGCGATGTGCAGCGGGTAGGCGTCGGGGTGCCCGTCGTAGGTGATGTGGTGCGCCACCACGACGGCCGGCAGCGGCCAGTTGTCGGCCTCCACGGTCACCCGCCGCTCGGCCTGCCAGGCCGGCTCGCGCGGGATCTCGCGCGGCACCGGACGGCCCGCCTTCGGGACGCGGCCCAGGTAGTGCTCGATCATCTCCATCGTGTTGGCGGGATCGATGTCGCCCACCACGACGATGGTCGCGTTCTCCGGCGTGTAGTAGGTCTCGTAGAACTCGCGCACGTCGGCGATGGACGCCGCCTCCAGGTCCTGCATCGACCCGATGGCCGTGTGCTTGTACGGATGCACGTCGAACGCGTGGTCGTAGACGATCTCGGAGAGCAGCCCGAACGGCTCGTTCTCGTAGCGCCAGCGGCGCTCCTCCTTGACGACCTCGCGCTCGGCGTCGAGCGTGCGCCGGTTGATGCGCAGCGTCGCCATGCGGTCGGCCTCCAGCCACAGCACCAGCGGCAGGTACTGCGACGGCACGGTCTGCAGGAACACCGTGGCGTCCTCGGTCGTGTAGGCGTTGCCGTCACCGCCGACGCGCGAGATGTGCGTCAGGTGCTGGTCGGAGCGGACGTTCTTCGAGCCCTTGAACATCAGGTGCTCGAACAGGTGCGCGAAGCCGGTGCGCCCCGCCGGCTCGTTCTTCGACCCGACGTGGTACCACACCTCGACGTGGACGATCGGCGTGGAGTGGTCCTCGGACAGGACCACCTTCAACCCGTTGTCGAGCGTGAAGAGCTGGTAGTCGAGCAGCGGCGGACGGACCGCGCCCGACAGCGTCGCGGCGAACAGGGTGCCGAGGGCAAGCGCCACGGCAGCGGCCGGAATGCGGGTCTTGGCGGCCATGGCGGGGATTATCTCACAGACTCGCCGCGTCCAGCCCCGCCGGCTGGCGCGCTCGCAGGTGCGCCGGCAGCCGCACTATTCGACAATTCGGCGGGGGCTATCATGGAGTGGGCGTGGAACTCCGACATTTCAGTCTCGAACGGTACAAGGGCTACGCGCGGCGAGTCGATGTGGAGCTCGCTCCCCTGACCATCCTTGTCGGGCCCAACAACTCCGGCAAGACGGCGCTCGCGCAAGCTGTCGCGTTGCTGGCCGGCGGTCTGGCCTCCTCGGACGGCGACGCGCGGGAACCGCTGCCGCTCGAATCGTTCGGAATCCGGCACGGTGACACCTTTGAGGATCTTGTGACGGGGCGCGTCGTGCACGGTCAACTGGGGCTATCCGCCACCCTGAAGGGCAAGCGCGGGGAGTGGTCGCTGTCCGCCACCGTCACGAATGTCGTGGCGCCGGGACGAACGCCCGAACGGCAGATCTCCGAGTGGCGGCTGCAGAGCGACGGCCGGGAGATCGTTGCCGAACGGCAGGGATTCGGTGAAGCGTCAGACTACCGGATTTCCGTCCCCGGGGCATCGCCCGAGCTTCGACCCGTAGCCTGGCGAGGGCTGCTCCCCAGGCACCCGCAGGCGCTTGCGGACTGGATCGGCCCGCAGCGCGACGCCCTAGCGACCTGGGCTGCCGGCGTTCGTCATCTGCGTTGCCCGCGACGCCTCCTCCAGTCGCCTTTTCGCGCGGCGGAACGCGCGCCCGCGAGCATCGGACCCGACGGGCGCGATACGCCGCTGGCCCTGGCCGCCGACGATGAATTGCGCGAATCGGTGCGCGATTGGTACCGCAAGACCTTCGGCGTGCGCATCGACCTGGTTGCGCAAGGACGCTACTTCGATCTGGTGACCGGCACGCCGTTGGGAGACGGCGACGTACGCATCGGACAGGCGGGGCGCGGTCTCTCTCACGTGCTGCCGGTCGCGGTCACGGCGCTGACGGCGCGCAGGGTGGGTCCCGGCGTCGACATCATCGAGCATCCCGAGGCCGAGCTCCACCCCGCGGCGCACGCGGACATCGCCGAGCTCCTGCTCGAGAACCTCCCCGGACCCACGCGCCCCCTGATCATCGAGACCCATTCAGAGATGATTCTGCTCCGCGCCCGGCGTTGGGTCGCGGCGGGAAAGCTGGCGGCCTCGGACGTGCTCGTCTACTGGGTTCACACGGAACCGGGGCGCGGGTCGATAGTGCAGAAGATCGGCATACGGGACAACGGCGAGATGGAGACCTGGCCAGACGGCGTCTTCACCGAGGACTACGAAGAGATCCTCGCCATCCGGCGGGCCGCCCGGGGCAAGGCCGAGGGATAGCCAAGCGTGCGCATCGTTATCGACGTCAGCGCGGCCAATGATCCGGACGCACACCCGTGGCTGGACCGCATTCTGCACCGGATCGAAGATAAGTGGCACGTCTGGGACCTAACCGATACACGCGATGCCGACGCCATCGAAGCCACTACGTGGGGCGGCGATCCCGGGAGGCAGGGTAATCGACTGCGCGAGCTGCTCGTCGCCTCGACTCGGCGGTGCGCCTATCCGTTGGATCCGCACACGCGGCGCTTGCGCGTGACCGCGCATCCGGCTGCGGAGGATGAGCTCGCGCCCGAGCCGGCGTCCCGCCTAGTCGACGAGCCGTTCGCGATCCTGGTCGAGAACCGGGACAGCGACCGCGCGTTTATCGCACGCGTGGTGAGGGAGCTCGACAGGCCCCTTCACGGCCTGTTGCAGCGCGTAGAAGAACCGATCTGGTTCGACAGCGTCGGCGGCGCCGGCCAGATGTTGCAGGCAGTGAAGCGACGAACAGACGCAGTGCCGTATCGCCCACGGCTGGTGGCCATCGTCGACAGCGACCGCAAAGGGCCGCGGGACTCGGCGAGCAGGAACGCCCGGCGGCTGCGCGAGTTCTGCGATGAGCACGGTCTGCCCTGCTGGGTGCTCGCCAAGCGGGAAGCCGAGAACTACCTGCCCCGCATCCTGTTGGCCGCGAAGCCCGACGCCGGCGCCGGGCACGCCAGATCGGTCGAGGTCTGGGAGAGACTCAGCGACGATCAGAAGGACTTCTTCGACATGAAGGACGGGATGCCGGAGACTCCCTCGGCAATCGAGGAGGATCTGTTCGACGACCTGCCGGACGCCGACCGGGAGACTCTCGCCACGGGATTCGGACCCACCGTGCACGATTGCTGGAGCCTGTGGCACGTGCGGGACGTCAGGGACGAATTGCTGTCTCGCGGGCGAGGCGACCTCGAGCACGGCATCGAGCTGATCCGCCAGGAGCTGTGAGCATGTCGGGTGACAGGCAGAAACGGACGGAAGTCGTTTCGCAGATCGTCTCTCTCGGCTGGCTCGTGGAACGCGTCGCCGCCGGCAAGATCCGCGTGCCGAGGTTCCAGCGCGCCTTCGTGTGGAAGCAGCCCGACCTCAGCGCGCTGCTCGACAGCGTCCTGCGCGGTTTTCCGATCGGCTCGATCCTCGTCTGGGATACGGACAGGCCCATAGAATCGACCCCCTGCATCGGCCCCGTCGAAATCGGTCCCCCACCGGACGGCATGGTCGGCTACATACTCGACGGCCAGCAGCGCGTCTCGACCCTTGCAGGCACGCTGCGGCTGACCGACGGCACGGATTCGATCGTGGACCAGATCGAGTGGCGCGTGTACTACGACCTCGACGAGAGGGTATTCGTCGACCACCGTAGAGCCGCGAGGGATTCGGCCGGAGGCCACGGCGAACCGCCGCAGAATCCGGAACCGAGGTACTTTCCGGTGCGCAGCCTGCTCAACACGGCTGGGTTCTTCGAAGCCTGCCGTCGCATCCAGGCGCGGGTCGACGGCGAGCATGGCCAGCGCTGGCTCGACGAGGCCGACCGCCTGGCGAGCGCCTTTCGAGACTACCAGCTCCCGCTCGTCAGCATCCGCGAGGCGGACCTCGAGAGCGCCGTTACGGTCTTCGCCCGCCTGAACCGCACCGGACGCAAGATGGCCGAGGACGAGCTAGTGTCCGCGCTGACCTACCAGGAAGGAGAATTCCATCTCGCCAGCATGCTCGACGAGTTCAAGGCCGAGCTGAAGAAGAAGGGTTTCGGAAGTCTCGACCGGGTCTTTCTCCTCAGGTCGGTGCTCGCGGCCCTGGAACTGGACATCTACGCCAAGGATTGGGCAGACCTCATGGTCAAGCCGGAAGTCCGCAAGCGGCTCCCGGACGGGTTCAGGGCCGCCAGGCAAGGCATCAGACTTGCGCTCGAGATGCTCGAGGGTCTCGGCGTCACTTCCGACCGCCTGCTGCCCTACGGACTCCAGCTCGTGCTGCTCGGGGAGTTCCACCGCATCTGCCCGCGGCCGTCGGCAGGAACGGTCGAGTTGCTGAGGCGGTGGTTCTGGGTGACGTCGTTCACCGGCTGGTTCGGCGGCGTCAACACCGCGCAGGCCAAGCGCGCCCTGGGGGAAATCCGGAACCTTGCAAGGGGAAAGAGCGAGACGCTCAACGTGGTCGATCCGGACGCGCCGGCGGAGCCGTTTCCCGACCGCTTCGACGCGCGAAGCGCCCGCGTACGCGCGTTCCTGCTGTACCTGGGGTCGCTTCGTCCTCGATCGCTCGGACAAGACGGCGACCTGGATCCGGGTGGGCTCCTGACCCGACTGGGAACCGACGCGGTAGGTTACGTAGTGTCCAATCCCGACCCGCGCGAACTGGTATCCAGTCCGGCGAACCGGATGTTCGTGGACGCACGCCACGTCGGGCAGGCTGTGAGAGCACTGGCGGACCTGGATGACGACGTGCTGAGGAAACTCCTGCCGACGCACGGCTTCCCGCTCGAGTGCATCAGCCTTCTCCGCAACGGCGACCGGGCGGGCCTCTTGAAGAAGCGGCTGGACACGTTGATACGGGGGGAGCGGGACTTCATGGCGGAACGGAACGTGAAGCTCCCCGCGGAACGGACGGCGCCGACGATTGCCGACAGCGAGGCGTCCGACGACGAGTAGCCGCATCTCCAGCGGGCCCGGCCTGGTCCCGTCGCAACACGACGCGCCGGTCGTGCCGAGTCAGCAGACCTCACCACGCCCGCGCCGTCAGGCGCACGCCGAGCCGGAACCAGCGGGCGGTGTCGCGCGTGAACTGGCCGGCGTCGATGCGCTGCTCCCAGCCGGCGAGCAGGTCGACGGCGCCGACCCCGGCCGGCAGCCGGACGCCGGCCAGCACCCGGCCGCCCCGGCGCGCGGGGCGGCCGAGCTGCGCGCGCTCGACCGCGACGACAACCGCGGCGCCGGCGGCGACGAGCGAGACCCGCCGATTGAGCGGCAGCTCGGCGGCCGCGTGCAGCTCGAGCTGCGCGACGTAGTCGACGTTGGCCCGCTCGACCGTGCCCATGGCCCGCGCGCCGGCATCCACGCGCACCGGCCCGACGGCGAACCGGTCGCCGTAGGCGACCCCGACCATGTTCCAGGACACGCTGCCGAGGTCGGCCCGGTCGGCGAGATGGCGCGACACGTGATGGAAGGTGGCGCCGAGCTCCCCGCGCGGGAGCCGGACGAAGAGTGCGAAATCCGTGGTGTAGCTGTTCTGGTTGGGGTCGACGTCGCGCAGCTCGCTGCCGATGATCGTCTCGAGGCTGGCCAGCAGGTTGCCGCGCACGATCCCGAGGTGGAACAGGTCGACGTCGATGCCCAGGTCGGCGTCCCAGTTGTAGCGCGCGTCGGCGCCGGGCCCGGCCAGCCGCGTGATGTCGAGGGTGGTGCCGAGCGCCGTCAGCACGCCGCGGGCGGGCGGGACGTCCATGCGCGGGAGCGGACCGCCCAGGGTCTGGGCGGTTGCCGGCGCCGGGCACCAGAGCGCCGCCCACAGCAGGAGCGGGCCGCAGCGGCGCAGCGTGGCGTGCATGGAAAGGCCGGCGCACTATATCATGGTGAATAGTCGTGAACGGGTTTGCTGAGTGGGTCCTGGCGCTGATCCCCACCGGGGTGTCGCCGCCGGGCGCGCTGGGCTGGCTGTTCGGGGTCTCGCTGCTGCTGTTCGCCGCCACCCTCGGGGCGATGCCGGTGGCGATCGCGCGCATGCGCGCGGACTATTTCGTCCGGCCCGACGCCCCGGACGGCGGCGGGCGGTACCCCGCCGTCCGCTGGGCGCTGCTCGCGCTCAAGAACCTGCTCGGCCTCGTCCTGCTGGCGGCGGGGCTGGCGATGCTGGTCCTCCCGGGCCAGGGCATCATCACCGTCCTCGTCGCGCTGACGCTCCTCAACTTCCCCGGCAAGCGGCGGCTCGAGCTGCAGATCGTCCGCCGGCGGCCCGTGCGGGCGGCCGCCGACTGGATCCGCGCGCGCAGCGGCCGGCCGCCGTTCATCATTCACTAGACGGGGCTGCGCCCCGAGCCCCCGGCGTCCGCTTGCGGGGACCCCTGCGCCCCGCGCCGCTCCCGCCGAGGCGCGCTGTGCGCGCCTTGCGGAGTCTGCACCGTTCCACGGCGCAGACTCCGGGCGCGGCCGCGTGCCATAATGCCGGACATGCGCCGGCCGTTCGCCAGCGAGGCAGGGGTTGATCCCTGCGGAACGGGAGTCGAGCGGTGAGGGCGCCGCTCGCCTTGGCGCTCGCGCTGCTGCTGGCGTCGGCGGCGGCGACCCTGCGGTCCGGATCGCAGGCCGACCCGGCGCCCGCCGCCGGCCCGCCGCGGCCCGCGCCGGCCGCGCCGGTCGCGTTCGACCACCGCGTGCACGTGACGGACAACGGCCTCGACTGCCAGCTCTGCCACGCCTACGCGCGCCGCGGCCCGGTCGCGGGGCTGCCGCCGGTGGCCCGCTGCGCCGGCTGCCACCGCTTCGTCGCCGCGGAGAGTCCCGCCGTCGAGGACCTCATGGCGCGCTTCGAGGCGGGCGAGCCGATCGCGTGGACGCGCGTCCACCAACTGCCCCAGTACGTGCGCTTCACCCACAAGCGCCACGTGCGCGCCGGCGTCGGTTGCCAGGCCTGTCACGGCGACGTGGGCGCCATGCGCACCGTGGAGCAGGTCGCGCCGCTGACGATGGGCTGGTGCGTGGGCTGCCACGAGCAGCGCGAGGCGCCGGACGACTGCCTCACCTGCCACTACTGAGGCACCCCCGGGGCGCGCCGGAATTGCGCTTACAATAGGCGGATGGCTGGGGGGCCGCATGGTTCGTCCGCGGAGGCCGGCGCAGCCGATCCAGGCGCCCCGTTGACCCGGACCGTCGGACGGCGGATCTTCCTGAAGGTGCTCGGCAGCGCGGCGCCCGCGGCCGCCGTCGCCTGCGCGCCGCTGCCCGCCGAGCAGATCATCCCCTACGTCGTCCCGCCCGAGGACGTGGTGCCGGGCGTCGCCGTCTGGTACGCCACGGTGTGCGGCGAGTGCCCCGCGGGCTGCGGGATGCTGGTCCGCACCCGCGAGGGGCGCGCGGTCAAGGTCGAGGGCAACCCCGAGCATCCCATCAACCGCGGCGCCCTGTGCATCCGCGGGCAGGCGGCACTGCAGGGCCTGTACAACCCCGACCGCTTCGCCGGGCCCCGGCGGCGGCGGCGGGCGCACGGCGGCGGGCCCGGACAGGGCCTGCTGGAGCCGATCGGCTGGCCGGACGCGCTGCCGCTGCTCGTCGAGCGGCTGCGGGCGGCCCGCGACGGCGGCGAGCCCGGGCGGATCGCGGTGCTGACGCCGCTGCTGACGGGCACGCTCGGCCGGCTGGTGGAGCGCTGGGCAGACGCCGTCGGCGCCCGGTTGCTGCGCTACGAGCCGTTCGCCCACGAGGCGCTGCGCGCCGCCAGCCGGGCGGCGTTCGGCCTCGACGCCGTGCCGCGCTACGACTTCGCCCGCCCCGACCTGATCGTCTCGTTCGGCGCCGACTTCCTGGAGACCTGGCTGTCGCCCGTCGAGCACGGCCGGGCGTTCGCGGCGGGGCGGCGGCGGGAGGGCGGCCTGCGCACCCGGCTGGTCCAGCTCGAGCCGCGCCTGTCGCTCAGCGGCGCGCAGGCGGACGAATGGGTGACGCTGGAGCCGGGCACCGAGGGGCTCGTGGCCGCGGCCATGGTGCACGCGATCATCGCCGAGCGGCGCGTGCTGCTGCCGCGCGCGGAGCTGGGCGCCGCGGCGCGCCTCTTCGAGCTGGTGCGCGAGCATGCGCCCGAGCAGGTGACCGGGCGGACCGGCGTCCCGGCGGCGACCATCCGCGCGCTGGCGCGGCGCTTCGCCGACCCGGCCGCGGGCGGCGGGCGGACGCTGGCGGTGGGCGGCGGCGTGGCCGCCAGCGGCGCCGCGGCGACGGCGGCCCAGACCATGGTGCACCTGCTGAACCACGTGGCCGGCAACACCGGGGTCACGGTCGCCTTCGACGCGGACGCCGGGGACGGCGACGGGCCGCCCGGGAGCTGGAGCGGCGCCGGCACCTACCGCGACCTGCGGGCGCTGGCCGCGGACATGGCGGCGGGCGCGATCGACGTGCTGCTGCTCCACGACGTCAACCCGGTGCACGCCCTGCCGGACGGCGCCGGCCTCGCGGCGGCGCTCGCCAGCGTGCCGACCGTCGTGAGCACGGCCAACTGCCCGGACGAGACTTCGGCGCTCGCCGATCTGGTGCTGCCGGCCCACACGCCGCTCGAGGCCTGGGGCGACGCCGAGCCGGCGGGCGGCGTCCGCGGCCTCCAGCAGCCGGCGATGCGGCCGCTGCTCGACACGCGGCACCTCGGCGACATCCTGCTCGACGCCGGGCGGGCCCTGGGGGGCGACGTCGCCGAGGCCCTGCCGCCCGAGGGCGATTTCCCGGCGCTGCTGCGCGCCGAGTGGCAGGCGGCGCACGCGGCGGCGGGCGGCGGCGGGGACTTCGAGACCTTCTGGGCGGACGCGCAGCGGCGCGGCGGCGCCTTCGAGCCCCCGCGCCCGGCCGCGGCGCGGCTGCGGCGCGCCGTCCTCGAGGCGCCGCTCGAGCTCGACCCGGGGCGCGGCGAGCGGCCCTTCGCGCTGGTGGCGTATCCGTCGGCCCACCTGTACGACGGCCGCGGCGCCAACCGCGCCTGGCTGCAGGAGGTGCCCGACCCGCTGCTGAAGACCACCTGGAGCAGCTGGGCCGAGCTGGCGCCGGAGACGGCGCGCGCGCTCGGCGCGGAGGACGGGCAGCTGCTCCACATCGAGTCGGACCACGGCGCGGTCGACGTCACCCTGCTCGTCAACCCGCAAGTGCGGCCCGGCGTGGTGGCCGTCCCGCTCGGGCAGGGGCACACCGCGTACGGCCGTTACGCGAGCGGGCGCGGCGTCAACGCCGCGGCGCTGCTCGATCCCCGGCCCGCGGAGGGCGGGGGCGGCGTGCGCTGGCTGGGCACGCCGGTCGACGTCACGCCGCGCGCGGTCCGGCGGCCGGTGCCCCGCCTCCAGACGAACTTCGACCAGGACGGCCGCGGCATCGCCCGCGCGGTGACGCTGGAGGAGCTGGCCGCGGGCGGCCCGCCCGCCGAGGCCGAGCCGGCCTTCAGCCTCTATCCGGACCATCCGCACCCGGAGCACCGCTGGGGCATGGCCATCGACCTCGACACCTGCACCGGCTGCAACGCCTGCGTCGCCGCCTGCTACGCGGAGAACAACGTCCCGGTCCTGGGCGCCGATCAGATGCGCCGGGGGCGCACGATGGCCTGGCTGCGGATCGAGCGCTTCGTCGAGGAGGGCCCGGCGGGCCCCGACAACCGCTTCGTTCCGATGCTGTGCCAGCACTGCGACCACGCGCCGTGCGAGACGGTCTGCCCCACCTACGCGACGTATCACACCGACGAGGGGCTCAACGCGCAGGTCTACAACCGCTGCGTCGGGACGCGCTACTGCGCGAACAACTGCCCGTACAAGGTGCGCCGCTTCAACTGGTTCGATCCCGAGTTCGCCGCGCCGCTCGACCAGCAGCTCAACCCGGACGTGACCACCCGCACGGTGGGGGTCATGGAGAAGTGCACCTTCTGCGTGCAGCGGATCCGGGACGGGCAGGACCGCGCGCAGGACGCGGGCCGCGCGCCGCGCGACGGCGAGATCACCCCGGCCTGCGCGCAGACGTGCGCGGCGCAGGCCATCGTCTTCGGCGACCTCAACGATCCCGCGAGCCGCGTGTCGCGGCTCGCGGCCGACGGGCGCGCCTACCGCGTGCTCGAGAGCCTGAACACGCGCCCGGCGGTGAGCTACCTCCGCAAGGTGCGGCGGGCGTGAGGGCGGAGCGCAGCGAGGAGATGAGCCTCGGCGCCACCACCGACGACGTCCTGCGCACGCTCGGACGCCCGGGCCGCGCCTACGTCGCGGCGGTGGCCGGCCTGCTGGCCGTGCTCGCCGTCGCCGCCGCAGCCTTCGCCTACCAGGTCGGCACCGGCCTGGGCGTGGCCGGCTACCAGCCCCCGATCCTGTGGGGCGTCTACATCACGAACTTCGTCTTCTGGATCGGGATCACGCACTCGGGCACGCTGATCTCGGCGGTGCTGTTCCTGTTCCGGGCGCGCTGGCGCACCGGCGTGGCGCGCGCCTCGGAGGCGATGACCGTCTTCGCGATCATGACCGGCGCGCTCTTCCCCATCGTCCACCTCGGGCGGCCCTGGGTGTTCTACTGGCTCATGCCGTATCCGAACGCGCGCGAGCTGTGGGTGAACTTCCGCTCGCCGATCATCTGGGACCTGTTCGCCATCATGACCTACCTGACGGTGAGCGTGGTCTTCCTCTACATCGGGCTGCTGCCCGACATCGCGACGGCGCGCGACCGGATCCGCGACTGGCGGCGGCACGCCTACCGCGCGCTGGCCCTCGGCTGGTCGGGCTCGGACCGCGAGTGGCACCACTACCGCAGCCTGTACGGCCTGCTGGCGGCGCTGGCGGTGCCGCTGGCCGTCTCGGTGCACAGCGTCGTCTCCTGGGACTTCGCCACCACGCTCCTGCCCGGCTGGCACAGCACGATCTTCGGGCCCTACTTCGTGGCGGGCGCCATCTTCTCGGGCGTGGCCATGATGATCACGCTGCTGGCGCCGATGCGCACGCTGCTGGGTCTGGAGCGGTACATGCAGATCCGCCACTTCGACAACCTCGGCAAGCTGCTGCTGGTGCTGTCGCTGGTGATGACCTACGCCTACGGCATGGAGTACTTCGTGGCCTGGTACAGCGGCAACCCGTTCGAGCAGGGCGCCTACTGGGGGCGGCTGACCGGCCCCTACGCGCCGCTGACGTGGACGATGCTGATCTGCAACTCGGCCGTGCCGCTCGTGCTGCTCGCGCGCCGGGTGCGCACGTACCTGCCGGCGTTGTTCGCCGTGGCCATCCTCGTCAACGTCGGCATGTGGCTGGAGCGCTACGTCATCGTCGTCTCGTCGCTCGCGCGGGAGTTCGATCCGGCGAACTGGACCGGCCTGTACGATCCGACCTGGGTGGAGTGGGCCATCACCGCCGGGTCGTTCGCCCTCTTCGCGCTGCTGTTCCTCGGCTTCGTGAAGCTGTTTCCACCGATCGCCATGCACGAGATCAAGGAGCAGGCGGAGACGGCATGAGCCAGGCGACGCTGCTCGGCGTGTACGCCAGCGGCGACGCTGCCGCGCGCGCGGCGACCGCCGTCCGGGCGGCGGGGCTGGGCGCGGCGGCGACCTACGCGCCGGCGGCGGACCCGGCGCTGCTCGCCGCCGCGGCGCGGCGGCCGAGCCCGGTCCGGCTCTGCACGCTGCTGGGCGGCCTGGCGGGCGGCGCCGTCGGCATCGCCTTTCCCGCGTACACGATGCTCGACGCGGGGGTCATCGTCGGCGGCAAGCCGATCGTCTCGATCCCGCCGCTCGTCATCATCGGCTTCGAGCTGGCGATGCTGGGGGCGGCGCTGGGCGGGCTGGCCGGCTTCCTGCTGCTGAGCAGGCTGCCCCGCCGGCGCGCGCGGGCGCTCGCCGGGCGGGGATTCACCGACGACCGCTACGGCGTGCTGGTGACCTGCGCCCCCGGGCAGGGGGAGGCCGCGCGCGCCGCGCTCGAGCAGGCCGGCGCGGAGGAGGTGCGCGACGGTGCGTAGCAGCGGGGCGCGGCGCGGCGCCCTGGCGGCCGCCGTCCTCTGGCTGGCCGGCTGCGCGGGGCCGCCCGACATGAGCCGCGGCGCGGCCGTCGGCCCGCACGCGCCGCAGCCGCCGCCGGACGGGGTGCTGGCCGTCGGCGCCCCGGCCGTTCTCGATCGCGCGGCGGCCCGGGCGCGGCTGCGGAACCCGCGCCCGGCCACGGCGGACGTGCTGACCGAGGGCGCCGAGCTGTACGGCATCTACTGCCTGCTCTGCCACGGCGCCCTGGGCGCCGGCGACGGCCCGCTGGCGGCGCACTTTCCCCGCATGCCCGATCTGCGGGCGCCGCGCATCGGGCGCCATCCCGACGGCCACCTGTACACGATCGTGCGCG
Organism: Vicinamibacterales bacterium; assembly: GCA_965222265.1. GTDB lineage: Bacteria > Acidobacteriota > Vicinamibacteria > Vicinamibacterales > UBA8438 > JAAXGX01. Next base: position 642,902 of record CBDCTP010000001.1, on the reverse strand, counting down.
AGGGCGGGTTCCGGATGCCCGCCTACGCCGACGTGCTGAGCGTGGACGAGCGCTGGGCCGTCGTCACCTATCTGCGGACGCTCGGAGGCGGCGATGCCCCCGGCTGACGGCCGCCCCCGGGCGGTCCTCTCCGCCCGCGAGCGGCGCCTGGCCGGCGCGCTGGCCGCGGCCGGGACGGCGGCCTTCGTCTACGGCGCCGCGTTCGGCGACGCCACGCGCGCGTGGCAGGCGCTGCTGGTGAACTTCCTGTTCTTCACCGGCCTGGCCCACGCCGGCGTGGTGCTGTCGGCCCTGGTGCAGGCGACGTCCGCGCGCTGGGCGCGGCCGCTCAAGCGGGCGGCCGAGGCGACGGCGGGGTTCCTGCCGGTGTCGATGCTGCTGCTGGCGGTCCTGCTCGCCGGCCTGCCGGCCTGGGCCCCCTGGGCCGGTGCGTCCGGGCACGACCGCCAGGGGTGGCTCACGGTGCCGTGGTTCGCGGCCCGCGAGGCCGCGGGGTTCCTGCTGCTGCTGGGCGTCAACGCGGCCTACCTGTACCACTCCGTGCGGCCCGACGTCGGCCTGCTCCAGGAGCTGGACGGCCGGCCGCCGTCCGGCTTCGCGGCGCGCCTGATCGCGCGCTGGCACGGCGCCGCGACGGAACGCGACCTGTGTCAGCGCAGCCAGAGCCGGCTGGCGCCCGTCGTGCTGATCACCTACGGCTGGGTCTTCTCGCTGGTCGCCTTCGACTTCGTGATGGCGCTCGACCGCCACTGGTACTCCACGCTGGCCGGGGGCTACTTCTTCACGGGCAACCTGCTGGCCGGCATCGCGCTGCTGGCGCTGGCGGCGGCCTGCCGGGAGCGGCTCGGCCTCGCGGCCCACGTCGGGCGCCGGCAACTCCGCGACCTCGGCACCCTGCTGTTCGGCTTCGCGATCCTGTGGGCCTACCTGCTCTGGTCGCAGTACCTGGTGATCTGGTACGCCGACCTGCCGGAGGAGGCGGCGTTCATCGGCCACCGGCTGCAGGCCCCCTGGGCGCCGCTGGCGTGGCTGGCCGTCGGCCTGGTCTTCCTGCTGCCGTTCGTCGTCCTGCTCAGCCGGCGGGTGAAGGCCTCGGCCCGCGGCCTCGCCGCCGTCGCGGGGGCCGTGCTCGCCGGACTGTGGCTGGAGCGGTTCGTCCTCGTGGCGCCGTCGCTCGCGCCCGGCGACCGCCTGCCGCTGGGCCTGCCGGAGCTGCTGGTCACGGCCGGCGCGCTCGGCGCGTTCGCGCTCTGCTACGCCCGCTTCCTGGAGACGGTCCCGGTGCTGCCGATCTCGGACCCGAAGCTGGCGCCGGCGGTGCCCGGCGGCGGAGGCGCGCCGCCCGCCGTCAGCGGGACGCGCTGAAGCCGGTGACGGGCGGGTTCGCCAGGAAGTCGTCCCAGAACGCGTTGCCGCGCTGGCTCGGGTGCAGCTCGACGTCGACCCACCGGAAGTCGCTGAAGCCGGCCGCCCGGAACGCCTCCCGATAGGTCTCCGGCGCCAGGTAGAAGTTGTTGAGCTCGAACCGCGTGCCGTCGTCGTTGATGATGGTGTAGCGGACCGGCTCGCCTTCCCACAGGGGCGCGGGGTAGGCGCGCTCCAGGCCGTACTTGCGCCACGATCCGTCGCCCGGCGACGGGTTGCGGACGTTGTCGCAGAGGCCGGCGAAGCGGCCGCCCGGCCGCAGCGCGTCGTGGCAGGCCCGGCAGAGGCGGCGCAGCTCCTCGGCCGTTCGCGAGTAGCTCAGCAGGTAGACGGCCACGACCACGTCGACCGGCTCGGAGGGCGCGAAGGACGCCACGTCGGCCTGCCGGTAGGCGCAGCCGAGCGGCTGCCGGCGCTCCTCCGCCGCGGCCCGCCGGATCATCTCCGCCGAGACGTCGACGCCGGTGACCGCGGCCGCCCCGGCCCGCTTGAGCACGCGCGTGTAGAAGCCGTCCCCGCAGCCCATGTCCAGCGCTGCCGCGCCGGCGACGTCGCCCAGCGTCGCGAGCAGCGTGTGCGTCTCGATCGCCTCGCGGAACGAGAGCCGCATGGAGTCGCGGTACGCGTCGGCGATGGCCTCGTATGCTTCGATCTGATCCACAACGCCCCCCGGGAGTCCGAACCCCGGCTATGGTAGCCGCAAGCGCCGCCCACTTCCACTTGTTGACATCCCACACCTGCAGCGGGATCCCGCATCAGGCTAATCCGATTCATCCGTAACCAATTCCTCTGCCATGTCGATCCGAAACGGCCGTGGTCCGCACCCGCAATTGAGCCACCGCTGCGTCGATAGTCAAGACGCTCGCATTGGCTGCTACCAAGCGTCCGCGGAGCTCACATGCTGTCTTGTGGAGATACTCGGGATCAGCTCTCAATCGAACCAGACGATCCAATGCCTGCGTCTGGATCTCGCCTCTCCTCCACCGCTTGAGCGTCGCGATTCCCACGAAAACGTACCTGGCGAATTCCGGCCACTTCATGTTCAGGCCGCGGCGCAGGCTGTCGAGTTCAGCCATCGTCAGCAAGCCCACCTTGCTGCGGTACGCATCGGACACTGCTCGATAGTACGTGCGGGTATTCTTGCCCAGCATGACGACCCGGCCGCAGTTCGGACACTGTGGCGCGTCGAGCGTTACCGAGAGACGTTCGCCCCTCAACTCGGCTTCCACGGTTCGGGGGGCTGCCGGTTCCACGACATGGCCGCACTTGATGCACTTCATTGGTATGCCCTCACCGCGGGGTTCCTAGCGGGACTCGTGGAAACTCACGACTATCAGCCGGTTGTCGAACAGCGAGAATTTCAGGTACATCTCGCGTTGAAGGTGCTCCGAGCGCCATGCTCCCTGGTACAGAACGTGCCCCTCGCACAGGTCCCCATATCCGAGGTCCTCCCGGCGTCGAAGGCTGCTCACCGTGAGCTCCTGGAAGCTCTTTCGCAAGGCGAAGGTAATTTCAGGCTCGCCGAGGATACCGATTTCGTCGCAGTCGCGGCGGAGGCGATCGTAGTCTTCGGCTTCCCAGGCATCGCCACGACGGATGAGCCGCCTAGCCTCCGCCAGTACCGCACCGAGTTCGCAGGCGTCGCTGCTGGGAGGCTCGCTTGCCATGGACGGCACGAGAGCTTGGTCGGCACCAAATGCCCCTGAATCATGCCAAGAACGAAGATGAATCACGGTATCAATTGATACCCGGCCGCGTCAAGTCGTCCAGCGGGCACGTCGCCGACGGCTGCACGCTGCGGAAGGACCGCCGCCTGCATTCGCAACGGTGCGGGCGCACCCTCGGGTTGGAGTTACACTACCCCGCATGGAACGCAGCCGCGCCTACGTCTTCGGGCGGTTGGCGGGCAAGCAGTACCGCAAGGCGAAGTGGTACTGGCAGTCCGCCACCGGCAGCGAGGAGGACGCCATCCGCGCCGAGCACGGGGTCGGGCGGGACATGGCGGCCGTGGTGCGCGAGCAGGCGGGCGGCGCGGGCGACCCGCGGGCGCAGGCGCTGCTCGACGACATCAGCGCGGCGCTGGCCGGCCGCGTGCGCAACCCCGCCCACCGCTTCGAGGTGGCCGCGCTGCCCGGCGGCGAGCCGACCGCGTTCGCGCTGCCCGGGGGCTTCATCTTCGTGGCGCCCGCGCTGGTGGAGCTGGCCGGCCGCGACCGCGACGAGCTGGCGTTCGTGGTGGCCCACGAGATGGCCCACGTCGTCCGCCGCCACGCCATCGACCGGCTCCTGGGCCAGAAGGCGCTGTCGGCCGTCTCGCTGGCGACGCCCGCGACGCGGACCGTCGCGCCCTGGCTGCGCTCGGTCGGCGTCCGCTGGCTCGAGAACGCGTACTCGCGCGAGCTGGAGTTCGAGGCGGACGAGCTCGGCGCGCGCCTGATGCGTGCGGCCGGCTTCGACCCGGCGGCGGCCGTCCGCATGCTGCAGCGGCTGGGCGCCCTCGACGCGCGCGCCGACCCGCTCGGCCTCGGCGGCTACCTGTCGACCCACCCCCCGGTGGCCGACCGCATCCGGCACCTGCGCGAGCGGCTCGAGATGGCGGGCTGACGCCGGGCGCGTGATACGCTGGGCGGTCGCGCCAGCCTCACCATGCACGAGCAGCCCCATCAGGTCATGAGCCGGCCGGACGCCGGCGCCCCGCCGCTCTCGCGCGAGGGGCTCATCCGGCGGCGCTTCGAGCGGCGGCTGCGGCTGCTGCGGATCCCCGACGATCTGACCGGCTGGACGGTGCTGGACATCGGCGCCTGGCACGGCTTCTTCTCGTTCGAGTGCGAGCGGCGGGGCGCCGCGCGGGTGCTGGCGGTCGACCGCTACGCGTGGGACCGGTTCGGCGCGGACGAGTTCCTCGCCGCGCGCGACCGGCTCGGCTCGTCCGTGGAGCACCGCCGCCTCGACGTCCACGACCTCGACCCGGCCGAGGTCGGCCGGTTCGACCTCGTGCTGCTGCTCGGGGTGTTCTACCACCTGCGCAACCCGCTGCGGGCGCTCGAGCGGATCCGCGCCGTCACGAAGCGGCTGCTCATCTGCGAGACCCACGTCCTGCTGCCGTTCGTGCACGAGCGCTACCCGCTGGTGCCGTTCTTCCCGGGCGACGAGCACGCCCGCGAGGCGCCCTACGAGCTGTGCGCCATGCCGACCCTCGCCGCCCTGGGCCAGATGCTAGAATCCGTCGGGTTCAGCGAGGTCGAGACGGTCTACACCCCGTCGTTTCGCTACTGGAAGAAGTTTCTCGCGCTCGTCACGAACCGCCCGCGCTCGGGGCGCGGGATCGTCCACGCGCACGTCCCCTGAGGAGACCGGAGCGTCATGAAAGTCGCGGTAGTCGGGCTGGGAACCATGGGCGCACCGATGGCGGACAACCTGATCAAGGCCGGGTTCGAAGTCACGGTGCACAACCGCACGCGGAGCCGCGAGGAGCCGCTCGAGAAGCTGGGCGCCGTGCGCGCCGCGAGTCCGGCCGCCGCAGCCGCCGGGGCAATCGTCGTCCTGACCTGCGTCTCCGACACGCCGGACGTCGAGAGCGTCCTGCTCGACGCCGAGCGCGGCGTGATCAACGGGTTGCAGCCGGGCGGCCTGGTGATCGACTGCTCGTCGATCGAGCCCGAGGCCACGCGGCGCATCGCCCGCGCGTTCCGCGCACGGGACATCGGCTACGTCGACGCCCCGGTGTCGGGCGGGTCGGAGGGCGCCATCAAGGGGACGCTGACGGTCATGTGCGGCGGCTCCGAGGAGGACTTCGAGAGCGCGCAGCCGGTGCTGCAGGTCATCGGCAGCCGCATCACCCGCATCGGCCCGGTCGGCTGCGGCCAGATCGCGAAGGTCGCCAACCAGGTGGTGATCACGGGCACCTTCTTCGCGCTGGCCGAGGCGCTGACGCTGGCCTACCGCGCCGGCGCCGACCCCGAGCGGGTGGTCGAGGCGATCGGCGGCGGCGTGGCCGGCTCGTGGATCCTCGACAACCGCTCGCAGAAGATGCTGGAGGACGACTACCCGCTCGGGTTCCGGCTGCGCCTGCACCGCAAGGACCTGGGCATCGCCCTGGCGACGGCGCGGGAGAACAAGGTGCCGGTGCCGGTCGCGAGCCTGGTGGCCACCATCGAGGACGCGCTCATCGCGCAGGGCTACGGCGACGAGGACATGTCGAACCTGGCCCGCTTCGTGCGCCGCGGCGCCGGCATCCCCGACGGCCCCCTCAAGACCGGCAACTGACAGCGCAGCCTCCAAGTACGGCAGGGACGGCCCGGGCATCTACGCGGCCGTCCCAAGCCGCGCACGGCGCGGCTCGGCAGGCGCGGCGCGGGGCGACGGGGTCCCCGCAAGCGCCTGCCGGGGGCTTGGGGCACAGCCCCATCTAATCAATAGAAAAGCACCGCGACGACGAACAGCACCACCGCGAACGCCAGCATCCACTGCCACATCTCCTGCTTGTCCTCGGCGGGCAGGAGCTGGAAGGTGATGCTGCGGTGGGAGGCGACCGCGTTGCGCAGGAACGGCGCCGACGAGACGCCGTAGCTCTCCATGACGAACGAGCGGCCGCCGGTGCGTTGCTCGAGCATGCCCAGCCCGTCGGTGTCGAGCCGGGTGCGGATGCCTTCGAGGTCCGCCTCGAGCGACTCGTCGTAGTCGATGCCCCGCACGTACTCGCGCAGGACGTCGTCCAGATTGGTGCCGGTGCGCGAGCCGATGCCGATCGGGTACACGGTCAGCCCGCGCCGCAGGAACTCGGACAGTGCCTGGTCGAGCCGCGACATCTGCTCGCGCGTGCCGAAGTAGTCGCCGTCGGTGAAGAGGATCACCAGGCGGTCCGAGCGCTGCTCCGGGACCCACTCGTCGTCGCCCGACTCGAAGCGGTCCTGGTTGTCGATGGACTGGTAGACGTGCTCGAACGCCGACGCGATGTCGCTGTCCCAGGGGAACGCGTCGCCGGAGAGCGTGTCCGGCGGCGCCACGCGCCCGAGCTGCTCGATGAAGCGGTCGGCGTCGGACGACATGTGGGCCTTGCGCACCGCCGTGGTGCCGAAGACGAAGAGCGCCGTCCGGTCGCCCGGCGTCAGGATCTCCTCGGTGTACAGGTTCAGCGCCTCGCGCACGGCCAGATCCAGCCGCGGCGGCCCGAGGTCGGTCACCCACATGGACGCCGAGCCGTCGATGACGATGGCCACGTCGACGTCGCCGCGCTTGAAGGTGCGCCCGCCGAACACCCAGTAGGGCCGGGCCGCGGCCGCCGCGACGGCGACGAGCACGAGAACGGCGACGAACCAGAACTTGATCGGCCCGATCAGCGGGTACGTGGAGCCGTGCGTGCGCGCCGGACGCAGCATCACGCGCAGGGCGAAGATCGCGAACCCGACCGCGATCAGGACCAACGCGATCGGGATCCCCATCAGGAATTCCGGATTCTCGAACTCGACGGCGTTCCGCAACACCGAAAGCTGCATGGCTCAGACCTTCCAACCTAGCCGCGGCGGCGGCGCGTGGGCGTCCCCTCCCCCTTCATCTGCTCCAGCTCGGGGGCCTGGAGCTCGCGCAGCGGCTCGAGCGCGAGACGCACCGCGTCGGGGTTGCTCGTCAGGTCGTAGTTCCACTTGTACTCGAAACGCTCCGCGTCGTCGCTGCGCAGGGCGCGCTCGAAGTCGGCGTTGACGTCGTCGAGCACCTCCTGGATGATGGCCGCCTTGATCGCCAGGCCGTCCGGGTTGTCGTCGCTGACCGCCCGGTACTGCTGGCGCGCGAGCTGGAACTTCGCGCTGCCCAGCAGGTACGACGCGCGCGGGTCGTCGACCTCGTCGGACAGGTTCTCGACGACCGCCTCGTACTCGCCGCGCAGGTAGCGGTAGGCCGCCTGCTGGAGGAAGGCGTCGCCGAACAGGTAGGCCTCGGCCAGCCACTGCACGCCCCAGTCGCGGCTCTGCTCGTAGAAGGCGGTCACCTGGTCGAGCTCGGCCTCGGCCTGCTCGAAGTTGCCGCGGCGGACGCTGTCGCTCAGCCCGTCGAGGCGGTCGTAGAACCCTGCCAGGCTCAGCGACGGCCCCGCCACCACGACGAGGAAGATGACGGCCAGCACGAAGCCGAGCAGGTAGCGGAAGGCATGCTCGCGGTCGAGCAGATCGGTCACGCGCATCGTCGAACTCCTATGGCCCGCCTACGGGCCCGTTCCCCAGAACAGCTCCGCCAGGAACCCCATCGGGATCCCGACGACGAGCATCGCCAGCGCCGCCAGCAGGAAGCGCGGGTAGATCGGCACCTTCAGCGCCCGGTGCCTCAATTCGTAGCGGACCGCCTCGCGCTCGTCGATCGCCTCGTAGGCCCGGGTGAGACTGTCCTGGTCGGTGACGTCGAAGTAGTCGCCGCCGTACTCGCGGATCATCTCGATCAGCCGGGGCGTCGTCGTGGGATGCCCGATCATCGCGGTGCGGATGTCGCTGGTGTTGATGTAGATGATGTACGGAATGATGTTGCGCTGGTTGAGCGCGGCGAACTCCGTGTCGGGGAACTCGTCGACCGCGGCATCCGTGATGATCAGCACCGCGCGGTTGAGGTTCGTGCCCGCGCCGGTCAGCGCCTCGTCGCGCTCGAAGTGCCGCGTGATGGACCGCAGGGGGCGGATGATGTTCGTGTCGCCCTCGGCCGGAATGATGCGCACCTTGTCGGGCGGGACCACCATCGCCTTGTCGAGCCGCTGCGTCGTGACGTACGGCGCGTCCCAGACCTGGAAGTAGTAGAGCTCGTCGTCGGTGACGAAGTCGTCGACCATGTACGGGTAGGTCGAGAACAGCCACAGCGACACGCGGTCGTTCTTGTCGCGCCGCATCTCGAGGAACTCGAGATGCGCGTCGCGGGCCACCTCGGCCTTCGACTTGCCGGTGTCGGGGAACTCCCACGCCATCGAGCCGGACGTGTCGACGAGGTCGACGCGCACCCGCGACTCGATGTAGCCGCTGACCTCCTCGGTGGCGGTGAGGAACGGGTCGGCCGCCGCGAACAGGATGAGCGCCAGCGCCGCCCCGACCAGCACCTTCGGCGCGGCGTGGAGGGCGCGCGCCAGCAGCCGCTTCTGGTGCAGCAGATCGATGTCGTGCCCCGAGTGGTAACGGGTGTGACGCCGCCGCCGCAGGCCCAGCCGGCCCAGGGTGAAGAACACGCCGGCGATGACGAGCGCGGTCAGCACGATGGCCATGCCGATATCGCCGTAGCGGATCTGCTCGAACCGCGTCTCGATGAGCTCGAGCGCGCTCGACTGCACGAAGCCCACGAACTCGTTCCAGGTCATCAACATGGCGTCACCGTACTTCGAACAGCGACCTGATTCGCACCCAGAGCCGGATGTGCGGCCGCAGCATCGACAGCGACTCCGCGAACCCCCGCGCCTCGTTGGCCGGATCGGCGATGGGCGCTGTCGACTCGTGCTCCAACCGCGACTGGTAGTCCACCAGCCGCGCGGTCACCCAGCTCAGTGCCTCCTTGCGCGGCCCGTCCTGGAGCCCCGCGACGTACGAGCCGATCTCCTTCGGCGTGTCGCCGACGTGAATCTCGGGCAGCTCCGCCTGCAGGTACTCGCGCCCGTGGATGATCAGGTTGCGCCGGACGTCCTGCAGCACGGCGCCGTTCTCGGCGGGCTCGAGCCGGCCCAGCTCCCGGATGTGCCGCAGCAGGCTCCGCCGGGCCTGCCAGATGGAGGGCGCGACGGGAATCTGCGCCTCGAGCTGCTCGAGCTCCGCGTCCTCCTTCTGCTTCGCCTCGGAGACCGCCTTGGGCTTGCGCGCCTGGCGCACGAGCAGCACCAGCCAGACCAGCAGCGGCACCGGCGCCAGCGCCCAGGCGAGGACGCGGAAGGCGGTGGCCCGCGCGTTGAAGGCGCCCAGCTCGATGGTGTCGCGGATGTCGAGCAGCGGCGTGTCCGTGAGGGTCGTCACGTAGCGGATGAGGTTGGCCCCGCTGTCGACCTGCCGCACCTCGGCGTCCTCGACGTCCTCGCCGAGGTCGCGCAGGAGGTAGTAGAAGCTGAACCCGGGCAGGATGTACGTGGACTTCTCCGGGGCGATCAGCCGGAAGGTGTAGTGGAAGTCCCAGATGTGCGCGTCGTCGACCTGCCGCTTGCGGACGTCGAGCGCGAGCCCCTCGAACGGGTGCACGGGCAGCGTCTCGGGCACCATCCGGTCCTCGAGGATGAGGATCTCCCGGCCCTCGTCGATCAGGTCCGGGAACCGCACGCGGTAGGTCTGCATGATCGGGTCGCCGGTCTTGACGACGGTGGGCTCGACGTCGAGCGTCTCGATCTCGACCAGCGACGCCTCCTCCGGCGGCGCCTCGGCCGCGGGCTGCGGCTGCGCCGCCGCGGGAGCGGCGCCGAGCGCCACCGTCAAGGCCAACACCGCCGCACCGGTTGTCCAGCAGCTGCGTCTCATCACGTTCTCAGTCACCACGATCCCTCACCGGGACATGCGCGAAATCAGGAACTTCGCGAGCTCGTCCGCATGATTCTCGGGAGTCAGCACCGTCGAGTCGATACCGCACTGGTGCTTCAGCCGATACTGGATGTCGGCGTGCGCCTCCTCGATCTGCCGGCGGATCGCCCCCGCCTTGCGCGCGGAGATGACCGTCTGCTTGCCGGTCTCCATATCCGAGATCCGGATGTACCCGAGCCGGCTCCTGACCGCGTACTCGGCCGGGTCGTCCAGGATGAGCACCATCATATCGTGCTTCGCCGCCAGCGTACGCAGCCGCTTGAAATCGATCGAATCCGGGTCGTTGACCAAGTCCACCAGATCCGAGATGACCACGACCGAATGCCCCGTCTTGAGCCGCGCCAGCATGAAATCGATCGCGACCGAGAAGTCGGCGTGCCGCCGCGACGGGAAGTCGCGCTCGAGCTGCAGCTTCTCGAAGATCTGCTTCGCCATGTAGAAGACCTGCGGCGAGCCCAGCCGCGGCCGCATGTAGATCTCGACGCGGTCGGAGAAGCCGAGCAGGCCGACGGGGTCGCGGATGTTGGCGCGGGTCAGGCCGAGGTTGCCGATCAGCTCGAGCAGCAGCATGGCCTTGTTCGACTCCCGCGAGATCTGGAACAGGGTCGAGTACGACAGATCGACCACGAGCAGCGTGCGGAGCTCCTTGGGCTCCATGCGCTCGATCCGGAAGACCCGGTCCGGATACGTCTTCAGGCTCAGCGTCCATGAGATGTCCTTGAGCGGCTGGCCCGGCCGCCACTCGTCGACGCCGACGATGTCGTACCCCGAGCCCTTGAAAGCGCTCTTGTGCTCGCCGTAGTGGATGCTCGTCGCCTTCCGCTTCGCCTTGATGCTGTGCTTGATGTCGCGAAAGCGGGCGAACACCTCCTCTACTTCCACGGAGGAACCTCCATGTCCTGGATGATCTGCTGGAGCAACTCCTCCTTGACCACGGAGAACTCCATCCCCTCCCGCAGCACCAGCCGGTGCGCGAGCACCGGCTCGGCGACCGCCTTGATGTGGTCGGGCGTGATGACGGTGTCCCCGTTGAAGAACGCGAACGTGCGGGCGACCGCCTCGAGGTGGAAGTGGACGCGGGGCGAGATGCCGACCCGGATGTACTCCCGCACGGTCCGCGCGACGCGGCCCTGGGCGCGGTGCGGGCGCGTGTTGCGCAGCAGGCGGACCTTGTACTGCTGGCCGTAGTCGGAGATCTTCACGTTGTCGAAGATGAAGCGCGCGATGTCGAGCACCTCGTACAGGTTGGTGAGCTTCTCGACGTGCTTGCCGACCACGTTGTGCGCGCTGATCTTCAGCTCGTCCGCCTCGTCATCGGGGTCCAGCATGTTGATGGACATGGTCGTGCGGTCGAGCTGCGCCACCGGGTTGGCGAACGTGCCTTCCTCCTCGCCGAAGATGTTCTCCGTGCAGATGACCATGAAGAAGCGCGGCCCGTCGATGTCGCTGAAGTCGCACGACAGCGGGAAGAGCGGCAGCATCTTGCCCTCGCCGAGGTTGCCGTAGTCGGACGAGAGCGTCGCCGAGCTCTCCTCCATGCCCTCGAGCACGGCCGCCTTGGTCTTGCCCGAGAGCCGGTTGTCCTCGTCGATGAGCACGATGTGGGCCATCAGCTTGCCGGGCTTGAAGTGGATCTTGCGCGTCCCGTCGAGCTCCTCGACGATCGTCTCGTAGCCGAGGATGTCCTCGGGCATGTAGGTCGGCAGGCCCTGGATGCGCTCGAAGCGGGCGTCGACCGCCATGGCGCACGCGCTGACGAGGTCGGTCTTGCCGGTGCCGGTCGGGCCGCGGAACATGAGGTGGGGCTGGCGCAGCAGCTTGCCCTGGCTCAGCTTGTCCGTGTACGGGAGCAGCGTGAAGAAGGCCCACGACAGGATGCGCGCGGCGTCGTCGAGACCGTAGAGCCACTTGGTCGACTCGTGCTGGAAGCGGTCGACCACCTCCTTGGCGCGGTCGACATCGATCGCGGGCGGCGGCGGGGGCTGCGGCCGCGCCCCGGTCTGCACCGCGGGCGCCGCGGCCGGCTCGGCCGCCGTTTCGGAAGCGGCAACAGCCGGCGCCGCGACCGCCGCCGCGGCCGTTGCCTCCGGGGTCGTCCCCGCGGCGGCCGCGGAGGTCGCCGCGGCCGGCGTCTCCGACGGCACGGCGGTCTGCGTCTCGGGGCTGCCCTCAGGTCTTGGATCGACGGTCATCGAAATCTCCTCCTCGTCAGCGCACCCCGAAACCGACCGTCACGCCCACGTACACTTCCCGGCCCGGCGAGGGCTCGTAGTAGCGTCCGCCGAAGGCGTTCGTGATCGTCGAGGAGTTGTAGCGTTCACCGAAGAGGTTGTCGATTCCGATGAACGGCCGGAAGTCGGCGTCGCCCCCCCGGGTGTCGAAGGCGAAACGCAGGTCCACGACGGTGTAGGCCCAGTTGTGCGCGGTGTTCGCATTGTTGAGCGTGTACTCGTCGACCCAGCGCACGGTCGCGATCGACGTCATGCCGAACGGCGCGCGGTGGGTGACGCCGCCGAACACGCGGTGCGGCGGCGCGCCCGGCTCGAGAAAGCCGGCGTAGTCGGCGCCGTTCAGGACGAAGCGGTCGAACATGAAGTCCTGGTACGTGTACGCGAAGCGGGCGCTGAACGTGGAGTCGGGCACCCACTCGACCAGCATCTCGACCCCGTTGCGCGAGGTCTCGCCGGCGTTCACCTGGAAGATCTCGTCGTCGGGGCGCTGCACCGGCACGAACGCGTTGGTCACGTTGGCGGTGTAGAAGGCCACCTCGTAGCGCAGGCGGGCCGGCTCGGCGAGGCCCCGGACGCCGAACTCGAAGCTGGTCAGGTCCTCGGGCTCGAGGGCCTGGTTGAAGCCGCCCTCGCCGGTCGCGGTGTTGGACAGCTCGACGGTGGTCGGCGTCTCGTAGGCGGTCGACAGGTTCGCGAACAGGTTCATGTTCTCCGTCGCGGCCACCGTCACGCCGACCGAGGGGCTGACCGCGTCCATCGTCCGGCCGCCCGACTGGTCGCCGTCTTCCAGCCGCCGGTCGCCGGCGCGGAAGTCGTAGTAGTTCCAGCGCACGCCGGCCGTGAACCGCACGCGGTCGGTGGGCGCGATCCCGATCTGGGCGAACGGACCGGCCGACATGACGTCCTCGGTCTGGTCGACGCGCAGGTCCGTGGCGGACCCGTCGCCGGCCTGGCCGAACTCCATGCGGTCGTCGTTCTGCGTCGCCACGTCCACGCCGGCCGCCCAGTCGATCGTCACCGCGCCGGCCTCGGCGGCGCCGAGGTACTCGGAGCGGAACCCGAACCCGGTCCGGCCCAGATCGATGTTGCGGAAGGCGCCGACCGCGGCGAGGTCGCGCCACATGCCCCAGCCGGTGGCCCGGAAGCGCTGCGTGTCGCTGAAGCGGTGCTCCAGCGTCACGCCGCCCTGGCCCTGGCTGGCGCCCTCGCCCCAGCCGCGCGCGACGGCGACGCCGCGGGCCAGGCAGGCGCCGGCGATGCAGTCGCCGTCCGGGCCGCGCCGCGGCGCCGCGCTGGCATCCTCGCGGTTGAGGAAGCTCGGGCTCTCGGCGAAGGGCGAGTCGTACAGGTTGAAGATGCCGCGGATCTCGGTGTCGGCCGTCAGCTCGCGCCGCACGACGAAGTTGGCCTGCGTGATCTCGGCTTGGCTGTTCTGGCGGAAGCCGTCGGTCTCGAAGCGGCTGATGCTGGCCATGAACTGCGTGCCGGTGTTGCCGCCGTCCACCCGCAGCTGCTGCCGGTTGTAGCCGTGGCTGCCGAACTGGATGTCGGGCGCGAACGTCAGCCGGCGCGACGTGTCGAAGGTGGTCTCCAGGTTGATCACGCCGCCCGCCGAGTTGCCGTAGAGCACCGAGCTGGGGCCGCGGATGACGTCGATGCGGCCGACCGAGCCCAGGTCGACGTTGCCCGGCTCGGTCGTGCCGTCGGCCGTCGTGATCGGGATGCCGTCCTGGATGATCGCCAGCCCGCGCAGGCCGAAGCGCGGCTCCGGCGCCCGGATGCTCAGGCCGATGCCGCCCGAGAGGCCGTAGTTGCGCCGGTTCTGCACGAACAGCCCCGGAATGCCGCGCAGCGCCTCGTCGAGCGACGTGCGCCGCTGCCCGACCTCGATCTGGTCGCGCTGCACGACGGTGACGGAGCTGGGCACGAGCCCCAGCGCCTGGTCCGCGCGGGTGACCGTGACCGTCTCCGCGAGCGGCGCGATGCCGAGCACGATGTCGTGGGTGAGCGCGCCGTCGCCGACCGTAACCGCCCGCGGCTCGGTCCGGAAGCCGGGCAGGATGCCCTGCACCGTGTAGTCGCCCGCCGCGAGCCCGACGATGCGGTACTCGCCCCGGCTGTCGGTCACCACGCTTCGCGAGCGGCCGCTGTCCGCGCTCGTCACGGTGACCGTGACGCCCGGCAGCACGGCGCCGCTGTCGTCCTGCACCGTCCCTGCGAGCGTGCCGCCCGCACCCTGCGCCGCCGCGCCGGCCGCGCTCCCGGCCAGGACCAGCACGACGCCCAGCAGGCAGGCGGCCAGCCGGCCCGCCGCGATGGGCATGTCGGTGTTCATGTTCCGTCCCAACTCCCTTCCTCGCATGGACACCCTGGTCTTTCCGCCCCCGCCGGCGGCGGGGCATGCGGCCGCCGGCGCCGGCGCAGCTACGCGGCGGCAGCGCGGCTCGGCGCCCGCGCGAGGGCCAGCGACGCCAGCGACACGACCGCGAGACCGGCGGCGATGAAGAACGCCTGCCGGTAGTCGCCCGTCGCGTCGTAGACGCGTCCGGCAATCACTGGACCGACGATGCCCGCAACGCCCCAGGCCGAGAACAGCAGGCCGTAGTTCACCCCCATGTGCCGCGTGCCGTAGAAGTCGGCGCAGGTGGAGGCGAAGACCGACAGCAGCGTGCCGTAGCAGTAGTAGATCACGATGAGCAGGAGGTAGAAGAGCACCACCTGCCCGGCGAACAGGTAGAAGACGGGCAGCGCCACGGCCGAGATCAGCACCATCAGCCGCAAGGTGTTGAGCCGGCCGAACGTATCGGACATCCATCCCGACAGGACGCGCCCGCCGGTGTTGCCGATCGCGCCGATCGTCAGGCCGAGACCGGCGGCGGCGCCGAGCCCCGCCGCCTCGCCCACGGGGACGAGCTGGCTGATCACCATCAGCCCGGCCGCCGACCCGAGACAGTACGCGACCCACAGCAGATAGAAGGTGGGCGTGCGCACCATTTCCGCGGGGGCGAAGTCGCGCCCGGCCGGGGCGACCGCCGGCGGCGGCGCGCTACCGGCCGCCGGGGCCCGCGGCGCGGTGGGCGGCTGGTAGCCTTCCGGGGGGTTCCGGAGCAGCCAGGCCGCCGCCAGCGTCATCACCAGGAACAGTCCGGCCGAAATCTGCATCGTGCCCTGCCAGCCGTAGCTCGGAATCAGCACCTCCCGGGCGACCGGCCCGTAGATGCCGGACCCGGCGCCGTAGCCGCCCACCACCAGACCGATCGCCAGGCCGCGGCGGTCGGGGAACCACTTCGAGCAGACCGGGATCGGGATGGCGTAGCCGAACCCGTTGCCGGCGCCCGCAATCGCTCCGAAGGTGATGTAGAGCCAGAGGAGCGACTCGGTCTGGCTCGCCAGGAAGAACCCGAGGGCGTACAGGATGCCGCCGGCCGCCGCGACCCGCCGCGGCCCGAAGCGATCCTGCAGGAAGCCGGCGACGACGAACCAGGAGCCGACCGAGAGAATGGCTATGGTGAAAACGACGGAGACCTGCGTGCGCGTCCACCCGAAGTCGGCGTCGAACGGCGCGACGAAGACGCTCCAGGCGTAGATGACGCCGAGCGCCAGATTCATCAGCACGCCACCAACGACAACAAGCCAGCGGTTCATGGTCGGTCTCAGGTGTGAAAGAATTGTGAAAGCCTAGCTTCTCGCGGCCGAGTGGTCAACAAAAGCGGCTGCATTTCTTGGCGGTCTGGAGGGTGTGGCGCGTGGCGGACGGCACTTCATCTGCGGTCGTGAGGGCGGTCGGCAACCTCGGCGAGCGGTTGTCCGATTTCACACAGCGCTGGATCCCGGACTCGTGGGTCGTCTGCATGATCCTGACCGTGATGGCGATCGTGCTCGCGATGTTCGGCGCCAACGCCAGCCTCAACGAGGCGGTGCTCGCCTGGGGCGGCGGGATGTGGCAACTGCTCGAGCTGGCGATGCAGTTCAGCATCGCCATGATCGCGGCGCACGCCTGCGTGGCGTCGCGGCCCGTGTTCCACATGCTGGACCGGCTCGCCAACTACCCCGACAAGCAGCGTCCGGTGCAGGCGGTGGTCCTGCTGGCGATCTTCTCGATGACCATCGGCTACGTGAACTGGGCCCTCAGCCTGGTCGCCTCGGCGCTGTTCGTGCCGTTCGTCGCGCGGCGCAACCCGCAGGCGGACATCCGCGTCCTGATCGCCGCGGCCTATCTCGGCGTGGGCACCATCTGGCACGGCGGGCTGTCGGGCTCCGCGCCGCTGATCCTGGCCACGCCCGGCAACCCGCTCATCGAGCCGGGCTCCGGCGAGCCGGTCATCGACCGGCTCATCCCGGTGACCGAGAGCCTGTTCAACCCGTTCAACCTGACCTACGTCGTCGTCCTGTTCCTGGTGGCGCTCGGCACCATCGCCGTGCTCCATCCGCGCGGCAAGCCCCGGACGCTGACCCCCGAGCAGATCGACCGCATCATGCCGACGCTGCCGGTCACCGACGAGCGGACGACGCCGGCCAGGCGCCTGGAAGGGTTCCCCGGGTGGATCTGGCTGGCGGCGATCCTCATCGGCTACCCGCTCGGCCACTCCATCGTCACGCGCGGCTTCGGGGCGAGCTGGACGATCAACGCCTACAACGCGGTCTTCCTCGTCTCGGCCCTGCTGCTGCAGGGGCGCCCGGCCAACCTGGTGCGCGCCTTCGCCAACGGCGCGCGCACCGCGTCGGGGGTGATCCTGCAGTTCCCGTTCTACGCCGGCATCTTCGGCGTCATCAACAACACCGAGCTCGGGAGCTGGCTGGGCGGCCTGTTCGTGCGCTTCGCCACCACGGAGAGCTACCCGCTGGTCGTCTACTTCTACTCGGGGTTCATGAACCTGTTCGTGCCGTCGGCCGGCTCGAAGTGGCTGATCGAGGCCCCCTACCTGCTGCCCGCCGCCACGGAGCTCGGCGTGTCGGCCACGACCACCGTCCTGGCGTACGCCTACGGCGACTCGACGACGAACCTGATCCAGCCCTTCTGGGCCATCCCGATCCTGACCGTCACCGGCCTGCGCTTCGGCGACGTGCTGGGCTACACGGGCATCGTCGCGGTGGTGTGCACGATCACGAGCGTGATCGCGATGCTGCTCATTCCGGCGGCGCTGTAGGCGGGGCGGCGGACCGGCGGCGGCTAGTCGCCTGCCTCGACGGCGAACCGCTCGACGGCTTCGAGCGTCTCCCGGACGTCGTCCCACGTCGTGTTGTGGTTCACGATGCACAGCCGCAGAACGAATTGCCTGTTGACCATGGTGGACGACAGGAACGCCTGCTCGCCCCAGAACACGTGCGCCAGCACCTTGCGGTTGAGGCGCGCCAGGGCGTCCTCGTCGAGGCCGCCGGGGTTGACGCGGAAGCACACCATGCCGAGCGACGCCGACCGCAGCTCCAGCGTGCGGCTCCCGCCGGCGTACTCCGCGGCCCGGGCGGCCAGATCGAGCCCGTTCTCGATGGCCGCGCGGAACGCCGCCATCCCGAAGGTCTGAATCGACATCCAGACCTTCAACGCGCGTAAGCTGCGGCTCAGCTGGATGCCTTGATCCGCCAGGTTGGCGTGGTTGGCGCCCCACACCGAATCCTGCAGCACGTCGTGCTGAATCGCGAAGGCGCGTTCGAGCGTGCCGGCGTCGCGCACCAGGATGGCGCCGGCCTCGTACGGCTGGAACAGCCACTTGTGCGGATCGACACTGATCGAGTCTGCCCGTTCGATGCCCTCGAGCGCCGCGGCGCCGCGCGGCGTCAGGATCGCGAATCCGCCATAAGCCGCATCGACGTGTAGCCACACGCGCTCTCCGGCGCAGATGTCCGCCAGGGCCGGCAGCGCGTCGACGGCGCCGCGGGTCGGGCTGCCGGCGTTCGCGCAAACGACGATCGGCGTGCACCCCGCCGCCCGGTCCGCGGCGATCGCTTCCGCAACCGCGCCCGGATCGACCCGGCCCGACGCGTCGCTCGGGAGCACCCGAATCCGGTCCGGCGGGATGCCCACGATGCGGGCGGCCCGGACCTGCGCGCTGTGGCTCTGGTCGCTCATGTAGGCGACCGGCCGATCGGGATTGCCGGCCGCCTCGCGGGCTGCCACCAACCCGTGCAGGGCCGCCGCGGACCCGCCGCTGGTCATCAGTCCGCCCGCCCCGTCCGGCAGTCCGAACCATTGTCGGAACCAGCCGATCACGACCGCTTCGAGCTGGCTCGGGCCGCTCGCCACGAGCCAGGTTGCGGCGTTGACGTTGAATCCGGAGGCGATGAAGTCGGCCAGCACGCCGGGCCACGTCGGGCACGTCGGCACGAAGCCGAACGACCGCGGATGATCGAGTCGCAGCGTATTGCTCAACACGTCCCGCGCCGCCCGGTCGATGACCTCCCGCGGCGGCCGGCCGGCTTCCGGCGGGTCTTCATCGAGGCGGTCGGCGAGAGCGTCCTTGAAGTCGCCCTCCCACGCCCGTTCGCCCGGCAGACGCACGTTCCGCTCTATCAATATGTCCGCGACATGGTGCGCGAGCTCGCGCATCGTCTCCGGCGCCATCTGCAACATGCGAGTTCGACTCCCTCTCGTCAACGGGTCGGCAGCCCGAGCGGCGACTCGTCGGCCCGGGCCCCTTCACGGTAGCGTGTACGCCACACCGGCCTGCGGCACCGCGTAGGCCAGACCGAACGAGCGAATCGTGATCACGCCGAGCGCGACGCTGCCGCTCCAGCGCCCCCCGATGCCGAACGACACGCCGCCGCCGAAAATCAGCTCCCAGGGCGCTCCCCGCTCCGGTTTCCGCCACGTGCCCGCCAGGACGGCCGGACGCAGCTTCCACCCGCGGCGGGCGAGGTTCAAGCGCCCGCCGAATGCGAACGTCTGGCCGATCTCCTCCGGCCAGAACGTCCAGGACGCCCAGGCCCCGAGACGCCCCACGACCTGCGTCGAAGCCCCGAACACCAGCCCGTTGGCTGTCGCCGGGAGCACCTCGTGCGTGCCGACGAAGCGGCCCGCACGCCGCATTGCAACGGAGAGCGATGTCTGCGCGGAAACCGGTGCCGCCGCCAACGCCATGAGCACGAGCACCGCCCCGAGTCGCCGCATGTCGAGTTCCTTCGCGCTCTCCAGTGCTCGGCACCGCGGCCGCGCGCGCGCCCCGTCCGGCCGCGCCCGACAACCGCCGCGCAACGGCCGCTACGCGGCGGCGAGCTGGCGCAGGACGTAGGGCAGGATGCCGCCGTGGCGGTAGTAGTGCAACTCCTCGGGGGTGTCGATGCGGGCCGTCGCGACGAACTCCCTCGTCGACCCGTCGACCGCCGTCGCGCGGACGCGGACGTCGCTGCGCGGCGCCAGCCCGTCGGCGATGCCGCCGAGCTCGTACGACTCCGCGCCGGTCAGCCCGAGGCCGGCCGCGCTCGCGCCGTCCGGGAACACCAGCGGGAGCACGCCCATGAACACCAGGTTGCTGCGGTGGATGCGCTCGAAGCTCTCGGCGATGACGGCGCGGACGCCGAGCAGCAGCGTGCCCTTGGCGGCCCAGTCGCGCGACGACCCCGAGCCGTACTCCTTGCCGGCGAGCACCACGAGCGGGGTGCCCTCCGCCTGGTAGCGCATGGCGGCATCGTAGATGCTCATCTGCTCGCCGCCGGGCTGGTGCCGGGTCCAGCCCCCCTCCGTGCCGGGGGCCAGCCGGTTCCGCAGCCGGATGTTGGCGAACGTGCCGCGCATCATCACCTCGTGGTTGCCGCGGCGGCTGCCGAACGAGTTGAAGTCCCGCGGGTCGACCCCCTGGGCGATGAGGTAGCGCCCGGCCGGGCCGTCCGGCGGAATGGCGCCCGCCGGCGAGATGTGGTCGGTGGTGACGCTGTCGCCGAGCAGGGCCAGCACCCGCGCGCCGGCGATGTCGCCCGGCGGCGCCGGCTCGGGTTCGAGGGCCTGGAAGAACGGCGGGTGACGCACGTACGTCGACTCGTCCGTCCAGGCGAAGCGGTGTCCGCCGGGGGCGAACAGGCCGCGCCAGCGCTCGTCGCCGTCGAACACGGCGCCGTACTTCTCGGTGAACTGCTCGGTCCGCAGCGCGGCGGTCAGGGCCTCCTGCACCTCGGCCGCCGACGGCCACAGGTCCTTCAGGTAGACGGGCTCGCCGCTGGCGGTGCGACCGAGCGGCTCGGTCGTCAGGTCGACCGTCATGCGGCCGGCGAGCGCGTAGGCGACGACGAGCGGCGGCGACGCGAGGTAGTTGGCGCGCACGAGCGGCTGCACGCGCCCCTCGAAGTTGCGGTTGCCGCTGAGCACGGACGTCACGACGAGGTCGCGGTCGCGCACCGCGGCGGCCACGTCGGCGGGCAGCGGCCCGCTGTTGCCGATGCAGGTGGTGCAGCCGTAGCCGACCAGGCCGAAGCCGAGCTGCTCGAGCGGCTCGAGCAGGCCGGCCACGCGCAGGTACTCGGTGACGACGAGCGAGCCGGGCGCCAGGCTGGTCTTGACCCATGGCCGGGGGCGCAGGCCGAGCGCCACCGCACGCCTGGCCACCAGTCCGGCGGCGATCATGACGTTCGGGTTCGACGTGTTGGTGCAGCTCGTGATGGCGGCGATCACGACCGCGCCGTCGTCCACGCCAGGCGCGCCGGCGGCTGCGCCGTTGCCGGCCGCGGCCGGCGCCTGGCGGCCGGCGGTCAGCTCGTCGAGCACGCCGGCGAACGCCGCCTTCGCGGCGTGCAGCGGCACGCGGTCCTGGGGCCGCTTCGGACCGGCCAGGCTCGGCTCCACGGCCGCGAGATCGAGCTCGACCACGTCGGTGTAGAGCGGCTCGTCGGCCGCCGCGAACAGTCCCTGCGCCCGCGCGTAGGCCTCGACCAGCTCGACCTGCGCGGCGTCGCGTCCGGTCAGCCGCAGGTAGTCCAGCGTCATCGCGTCGATCGGGCAGATCGCCACGGTCGAGCCGTACTCGGGCGACATGTTCCCGAGCGTCGCGCGGTCGGCCACGGTCAGCGACGCCAGCCCGGGGCCGAAGAACTCAACGAACTTCCCGACGACGCCGTACCGGCGGAGCTGCTCGGTGATGGTCAGCACCAGGTCGGTGGCGGTGGTCCCGTCCGGCAGCGCCCCCACCAGCCGGAAGCCGACGACGTCGGGGATGAGCATCGAGATCGGCTGGCCGAGCATCGCCGCCTCCGCCTCGATGCCCCCGACGCCCCAGCCCACGACGCCCAGCCCGTTGACCATCGTGGTGTGCGAGTCGGTGCCCACCAGGGTGTCGGGATAGGCGACGGCCTCCCCGTTCGCGCCGTCCCGGCAGACCACCCGCGCCAGGTACTCGATGTTGACCTGGTGGACGATGCCGGTGTCCGGCGGCACGACCCGGAAGTTGCGGAACGCCTCCTGTCCCCACTTCAGGAAGGCGTAGCGCTCGCGGTTGCGCGTGAACTCGAGCTGCGCGTTCAGGTCGAAGGCGTCCGGCCGGTCGAAGTGGTCGACCTGCACCGAGTGGTCGATGACCAGCTCGGCGGGCTGCAGCGGATTCACGGCCTCGGGGTCGCCGCCCAGGCGCGCGATGCCGTCGCGCATGGCGGCCAGGTCGACGACCGCCGGCACGCCCGTGAAGTCCTGCAGCAGGACGCGCGCCGGCATGAAGGCGATCTCGGTGCGCGTCCCCGGCGTCCAGCGCGCGAGCGTCTCGATGTCGGCCGCCGTCACGAAGCGGCCGTCCTCGCGGCGCAGCATGTTCTCCAGCAGGATCTTGAGCGAGTACGGCAGGCGGGCGACGCCCGGATAGCCCGCCGCCTCGAGCGCGGGCAGGCTGTAGTACCGCACCGGGCCGCTGCCGGTACTCAGCGTGCGTTGCGTGTCGAAAGTGTTGGTGTCGCTCATGGCTCTCAGGTTCTCCCGAACCACTAATGATCGCTCACGAGCGCGCCGCGGTGCAAGCCGCACGGGAAAGAGGGTGAGTGGTTTTGCGCGAGGTCGCCCGCTCGCGGACAATACGGTATGCCTCTCGCCGAGCAGATCATCGACCAGCAGGTGACAGGCGTCCTCGACAGGCACAGCGACGTCTTCGCCGGCGAGTTGGGGCTGGGCGCCGATGAAGCTGCCCGGCGCTCGGTGGCATTCCTGTTCCTTGTCGCCAAGACTGCTTTCGATTTGACGGACGAGCAGACGATCGACGGCATCGTCGAGGGAGGCAACGACTTCGGAATCGACGCCCTGTACTTCGAGCCGCCCGACGACGGCGAGCTCCATGTGACCCTGATACAGGGAAAATACAAGTCGGATCTCCGGGGCGTGTCGGCGTTCCCGGAGAACGGCGTCGCCGGCCTGATCGCCGCCATCGGTGCACTCTTCGATCCCTCGCTGCCGGTGCACCTGAACAGACGTCTGAACGAGAGGATCGAAGACGTCCGCTCGTTCGTCAGGGACGGCGCGATTCCAACCGTCATCGCGGTCGCGGCCAACAACGGACGCCGCTGGACGGAGCAGGCGCAGCAACGGATCGACGGTGCCGCGCGGGACTTCGGCAGGCAGGTGGAGTGGCGCCACATCGGCCCCGAGGAGCTGCTCACGCTGCTGCAGGCGCGGAAGCCGATCGAGGCCGACCTGAAGCTCAGCGGAGCCGCCACGGTCGAGACCTTCAACTTTCGCCGCGCGCTGACGGGACGGATGTCGGTGGCCGAGCTCGCCCGGCTGACCGCCGAGTACGGCAACCGCTTGTTCGACAGGAACATTCGCCGCTATCTGGGGCTGGCCGGCAACCGCGTGAACGAAGCGGTCGCGGCGACGTTGCGGGAAGCGGATCAGCGGGGCAACTTCTACTTCTACAACAACGGCATCACGATCACCTGTTCGCAATTCCGCCACAATGCGCTCCAGAGAGAGAACTGGAACGTGCAGGTAAGCGACCTGCAAGTCGTCAACGGCGGACAGACGGCGCGCACGGTTCAGCACATGGCGAAGGAAATCGGTCCGGAGATCAGCGCCGCGGAGGTGCTGGTCCGAATATACGAGCTCGAGACGGACGACGCCGAGCTGGTAGAAGCGATCACCTTCGCCACCAACAGCCAGAACCCGGTCGATTTGCGGGACCTGAAGGCGAACGATCCACGCCAAAGGGCCCTCGGCCAGTCCATCTCCGAGCTGGGATACAGGTACCGCGCCAAGCGCGAAGACAAACCGGTTGCATCCGACGAATTCACGAGCGCTGTCATCGCTGAGGCGGTGCTGGCGATCTGGCGCCGGAAACCGCATCAGGCACGGTTCAGAAGCCGACAGCATTTCGGCGCGTTGTACGACACGATCTTCACCTCCGATCTGAACGGCGCCCAGGCGATCGTCGCCGCCCTGGTGCACCGACACGCCGAGAACCGCCGCAAGCGTCCACCGCAGGATGCGCCCGATTTCCTGGCGTACGGCTCCCGATTCGCCGCCATGCTGATGGGGTCCTACCTGCTGGACGAGATCGGGATCCAGCTCGACCGACTCGACCACCGTAATTTCGGTGACGTGCGGGAGCTGGTGGAACAACGGTCAGACGACTACCTGCTGCGGGCCGAGACCCGGATCAGCGACGCGCTCGAGCCGTTGTTCAGCAACAGAAAGCGGCCGCTGCAACGGCTGTCCGCTACCTTTCGCCGGGCGGATCTCGTTGAGATGTTGGTGGGGGACGACACGTAACGGACATCACCGCCGCCGGCGGTCCTCCTCGAACACCTCCGCCTCGAACCTGAAGAGCGCCGCGCCCCGCTGCCACGCGTCCGGCCGCAGGCCGGCCTTGACGCAGGCCTGCGTCACGAACGCGGGCGCGCTCCAGCCCTGCTCGGCGGCGACCTGGGGCAGCAGCAGGCCGCGGCGGCGGCCCTGCTCGACGAGCACGCCGTGCCGGCCGACGACCAGCGCCTCCGGGCCGGCGCACGCCTCGAGCGCGCCCAGCACCGACACCTCGATGACGACGTGCGCCAGCTCGGCGGGCCGCAGAGCGGCGAACCGCGGGTCCTCGGCGGCGGCGGCCCGGGCCACGTCGCGGATGGTCTCGCCCAGCGGCCGGTCCGACTCGACCCGGCCGACGCAGCCGCGCAGCCGCCCGTCGATCCGCAGGGTGACGAACGCGCCGCCGGCCCGCGGCGCCGGCCCGGCGGCCGCCGGGTCCGCGTCCGCCCCGGGGCCCGCGGCGAGCGCCCCGCGCGCGGTCCGCAGCAGCCGCGCACGCACGTCCGGCGCCAGCATCGCCTCTCAGCTAGGAGTCTGCGCCGTAGTCAGGTGCAGACTCCGCAAGGCGCGCACAGCGCGCCTCGGCGGGAGCGGCGCGGGGCGCAGGGGTCCCCGCAAGCGCACGCCGGGGGTTCGGGGCGCAGCCCCGTTTGATTGAAGTCCCGAAGGCGGCCGCCAGATAGCCCACGACCTGCTCGCGGTCGCCCGACACGTCCCCGGAGTCGGCGCGCTTGAGGACGCGGGCGGCGGTCGCGCCGAGCGCCCGCGCGGCCCGCATCACGGCGATGGCGGCCCCGCCCCCGCACGCCACGTAGCGCCCGCGCTCGTGCTCGGGGTACTGCTCGAACTCGTCGAGCAGGCCGGCCCAGTCGAAGCGGGCCACGTGCGCGACGACGCGGGCGTCGAGGCCGGCGGCCTCCTCGGCGTCGAAGTAGTGCGACAGGTCGGTGCTGGCGACGAGCAGCACCGCGGACCCGCGCAACGCCCCCGCCAGCGCGTCGGCCAGCCCCAGCACCGTCGTCCGGTGCTGGCACCCCATGACGAGCGGCACGATCGGCGTGTCGGGCAGCAGGCGCCGCAGGAACGGGAGCTGCAGCTCCAGCGAGTGCTCCCGCCGGTGCGCGCGCGGATACTCGGCGATGAGCGGGGAGGCGGCCGCGAGGCGCGCGGCGAGGTCGGTGTCGACCACGGCGGGGCCCAGCGGCGTCTCCCAGGCCCCGCGGCCGCAGATCGCCACCCCGTCGAAGCCGACGTAGTGCGACGGGCCCACCAGCACGGCGGCGTCGAACGTCCGGCCCCGCACCGCGGCGTAGGCGTGGGCGGCCACGGGGCCCGAGTAGATCAGCCCCGCGTGCGGCGCGATCAGCGCGGTCGCGTCGACTCCGTGCAGGGGGCCGGCGGCGGCGAGGTAGCCGTCGACCGCGGCCGCCAGCGCGCCCGGATCGGCCGGATACCACGTGCCGGCCACGGCCGGGGGCCGGACCGGGTTGGGCGCCGCCTCCATGTGGGGTATTCTGGCACCATCCAAGCGAGGTGTGACGTGCGGAGTGGAACGATCAGCGGAGCACTCGTCGCGGCGGCCCTCGGGCTGACCGCCTGCGGCCCGGTGGCCGGAGCGGGCCAGGCGGGCGAGTACGCCGCCGGCATCGAGGCCTGGCGCGCGGACCGGGAACGGCGCCTCACCGCCGACGACGGCTGGCTGACCGTGGCCGGCCTCTTCTTTCTCCGGGAGGGCGAGAACACGTTCGGCAGCGACCCGCTGCACGACATCGTCCTGCCGGCCGGCCCGCCGACCGCCGGCGCCTTCGACCTCGGCGACCGGCGGGTCGCGCTGCGCGCCGCGCCCGGCAGCACCCTGACGGTCGACGGGCGGGAGGTCGCGGCCATGCGGCTCCACCCGCGCGAGGCGCGGGCCGACGTCACGATCGAGGACCTGACGCTGTTCGTGCACTACAGCGGCGAGCGGCTGGCGATCCGGATGCTGGACAAAGGCAGCGCGATCCGCCGCGACTTCACCGGGCTGCACTGGTATCCGGTCGACGAGGCGTACCGCGCGCCGGCGCGCTTCGTGCCGCACGACGAGCCGATCGAGGTGAGGATCCAGAACATCCTCGGCGACATCGAGACGGTCACCAGCTCCGGCACGGTCCGGCTGCAGCTCGCGGGCGAGGCGCTCGAGATGCTGCCGGTCGACGCGGGGGACCAGCTCTGGTTCATCTTCCGCGACCTGACCAGCGGCAGCGACACGTACGCGGCGGCGCGCTTCCTGTACGCCGACGCGCCCGGGGAGGACGGCCGGCTGGTGGTCGACTTCAACCGGGCGTACAACCCGCCGTGCGCCTTCAATCCGCATACCACCTGCCCGCTCCCGCCGCGCGCGAACCGGCTGCCCGTGCGGGTCGAGGCCGGCGAGCTCGACTACCGGCCCGCCCGCTGAGGGCGGCGGCGGACGCGATCTACCGCAGCTCATGGCGACGCGGCTGACCCGGGCGGACGTCGAGCGCATCGCCGCCCTGGCCCATCTCGACCTCACGGCGGACGAGACGGAGCTGTTCACGAGGCAGCTGGCGCAGATCCTCGAGTACGCCGAGCGCCTCCGGGAGGTGGACACCACGCAGGTGTCGGCCACCTGGCATCCGCGCGCCGGGTCGGCGGAGCTGCGCGACGACGTCCGGCGGCCGTCGCTGGCGCGCGAGGACGTGCTGGCGGGCGCCCCGGACGCCGCCGCCGACGGCCTGTTCCGGGTGCCGAAGGTGATCGGTTGATGGCGGCGGGCGACTGGACGCTCACCCGGCTGCGGGCGGCCGTGGCCGGCGGGGACGTCTCCGCGCGCGACGTGTGCGACGGCTACCTGCGGCGCATCGCCGCCGCGGACGGGCGGATCCACGCCTTCACGACGGTGCTGGGCGAGGCGGCCCTGGCGCGCGCCGCGGAAGTGGACCGCCGGCGCGACGCGTGGCGCGACCGGCCGCTGCTCGGCGTCCCCGTGACGGTCAAGGACGTCATCTGCACGCGCGGCGTCCCGACCACCGCGTGCTCGCGCATCCTGGGCGGCTACCGCCCGCCCTACGACGCGACGGTCGTCACACGCCTGCTCGACGCCGGCGCCGTGGTCATCGGCAAGACCAACTGCGACGAGTTCGCCATGGGCTCGTCGACGGAGCACTCGGCGCTCGGCCCCACGCGCAACCCCTGGGCGCCGGACCGCATTCCCGGCGGCTCGAGCGGCGGCGCGGCGGCCGCCGTCGCGGCCCGCCTGGCGCCGGCGTCGATCGCCTCCGACACCGGCGGATCGATCCGCCAGCCGGCGGCGCTGTGCGGCGTCGTCGGGCTCAAGCCGACCTACGGGCGCGTCTCGCGCTACGGCCTGCTGGCGTTCGCCTCGTCGCTGGATCAGATCGGCCCGCTGACGCTGACGGTGGCCGACGCGGCCGCCGTGCTGCAGGCCATCGCGGGCGCCGATCCGCTCGACGCGACCTGCGCGACCGCGCCGGTGCCGGCCCTGGACGGCCTGTTTCCGGGCGACGCGCGGGGGGCGCGCATCGGCGTGCCGCGGGCCGCGCTGGCGGCCGGCGTGGATCCGGAGGTGCTGCGCGCCTTCGAGGCGGCGCTGGCGGCGCTCGCCGGGCGCGGCGCGGAGGTGGTCGAGATCGACCTGCCCCACATGGCCTACGCCGTGCCGGTCTACTACCTGGTGGCGCCCGCCGAGGCGAGCTCGAACCTGGCGCGCTACGACGGCGTGCGCTACGGGCTGCGCGCGGCGCCCGAGGGCCGCGCGGCGACCGTCGGCGCCATGTACGACCGCACCCGCGACGCCGGCTTCGGCGCGGAGGTGAAGCGCCGCATCATGCTCGGCACCTACGCGCTGAGCGCCGGCTACTACGACGCGTACTACGTCCACGCCCAGCGGGTGCGCAGCCTGATCCGCGACGACTACGACCAGGCGTTCGCCCGCGTCGACGCGGTCGCCATGCCCACCACGCCGACCCCCGCGTACCGCCTCGGCGAGCACGTCGACGACCCACTCGCGATGTACCTGGGCGACGTCTTCACGGTCAGCGCGAACCTGACCGGGCTGCCGGCCATCAGCCTGCCGGCCGGGTTCACGAAGGCTGGTCTGCCGATCGGGTTCCAGTTGACCGCGCGGGCGTTCGACGAGGCCACGCTGCTGCGGCTGGGCGACGCGCTGGAGCAGGACGCGCCCTGGAGCGGCGCGCGCCCGCCGCTGGCCCCCGCCTGACCTCAATCAGACGGGGCTGCGCCCCGAACCCCCGGCGTCCGCTTGCGGGGACCCCTGCGCCCCGCGCCGCTCCCGCCGAGGCGCGCCGTGCGGTCCGGGGCTACTGCTCGCGGCCCGACTGCTCCCGCAGCTCGGGCGTGCGCAGCTGGTCGGCCGGGCCGCGCGGCGCGGTGGGCGGGAGATACCGGGCCCCGCTCCCCAGGCACTCGGCCAGGTTCCGGACGATCGCGGAGCCGGGCTCCCGCCGGCGGAACTTGCAGAAGCCGGCGACGACCAGAAAGCCGACGAACAGGGCGAGTATGAACCCGGTGGACACGACCAGACCCTGCAACGCGCCGAAGGCGAGCTCGAAGGGACTCATGACGGCTCCTTGGGGGGTGGCTGCGGATCGGGGAGCTCGTAGACGATCAGCCCTTCGTTGACCTCCTCCATGGCGATCCGCTCGAGCTTGATGGCCGGCGCCGGGCGCTCGCCCGTCTCGGGGTCGGGCGCGAGCGCCGCCAGCCGGGGCAGGGCGCCGCGCCGCAGCTGCTTCGCCCGCCGGGCGGCCACGTCGACATACAGGAACCGGCTCTCCACCGGCGGCATCCGCTCGCGCGGCGTCTCCGGCCCGGGAGCCTCGACCGCGTCCGCTGCGGCTGCCACTTCCACGTCCGCCGCCGCAGTTTCCGGAAGCTCCGCTTCGCTGCTCATAGCCCCTTAGAATAATCGAAGTGAGGCCCCCGCGTCGAAGGGGCCACGGCCGCGGCCCCGGAGCGGTTGTCGGCGCCGAGGGCCGCCACCCGCGCGGCGAGCTCGGGACTCACCGGCCCGGTTCACTCGCGCCGGAGCGCCGTGCGATCTGTGCGATCATGGGGCGGGGTGAAGATTCTCTTCGTCGGCGACGTCGTGGGCAAGCCGGGGCGGCAGATCCTGCGCCGGGCGCTGCCCGCGCTCGTCGCGCGCCGCGGCATCGACCTGGTCATCGCCAACGTCGAGAACGCGGCCGGCGGCAAGGGCGTCACGCGCGAGGTCGCCGAGGCAATCCGCGACGCGGGCGTCGGCGTCATGACGACCGGCAACCACGTCTGGGACAAGAAGGAGGCCATCGACTACATCGGCCTCGAGCCGCGGCTGCTGCGGCCGGCGAACTTCCCGGCGGGCGTGCCCGGGGCCGGCAGCTACGTGGCCCGCTCCGAGCGCCACGAGCCGGTCGCCGTGATCAACGTGATGGGCCGCATCTTCATGAACCCGCTCGACAACCCGTTCCACGTCGTGCGCGCCGAGCTGGAGGCCGTGCGGCGGGAGGCGCGCGTCGTCGTCGTCGACTTTCACGCCGAGGCCACGTCCGAGAAGCTGGCGATGGGCTGGCATCTCGACGGCGCCGTCACCGCCGTGCTCGGCACCCATACCCACGTGCAGACCGCCGACGAGCGCGTGCTGCCGAACGGCACGGCGTACATCACGGACGTGGGCATGACCGGCCCGCACGACTCGATCATCGGGGTGCACACGCGGGCCGCCCTGCAGCGCTTTCTCAACGGCATGCCGGCGAAGTTCGAGACGGCCACCGGGGATCCCCGCCTCAACGCGGTGCTGGTCACGGCGGACGCGGCGACGGGCGCGGCCCAGGGCATCGAGCGGCTGAGCCTGTCGGCAGACGACGTCGAGGCGCAGGCCGCCGGACCGGAGGCCTCGTGACGGCGCTGCCGGGGCTGCCGTTCGACGCGGCGCCGCATCCGCCGGGCCCCCGCCGCCGCGTGCTGACGGTGACGGAGCTGACCGCCCGCGTGCGCGGCCTCCTCGAGGGGGAGTACGGCGAGGTGTGGGTCGAGGGCGAGATCTCCAACGCGCGCCTCTGGAAGACCGGCCACCTCTACTTCACGCTCAAGGACGCGGGCGCCCAGCTCCGCGCGGTGATGTTCCGCTCGGCGCTCCGCTACCAGCGCTTCCGGCCGGAGGACGGACAGCACGTCGTCGCCCGCGGCCGGCTCAGCGTGTACGAGCCCAAGGGCGAGTACCAGATCGTCTGCGAGCATCTGGAGCCGCGCGGCCTCGGCGCGCTGCAGCTCGCCTTCGATCAGCTCCGCGAGCGCCTCGACCGGGACGGTCTCTTCGACGCGGCGCGCAAGCGGCCGCTGCCCGCGCTGCCGCGCAAGATCGGCATCGTCACGTCGCTCGACGGCGCGGCGCTCCGCGACATGCTGAACGTGCTCGGCCGGCGCCATCCGAACGCGCACCTGGTCGTCAGTCCGGCGCGCGTGCAGGGCGAGGGGGCGGCCGCGGCGATCGTTCGCGGGCTGCGGCGCCTGCAGCGGATCGCGGGCGTCGACGTCGTCATCGTCGGGCGCGGCGGGGGCTCGCTCGAGGACCTCTGGGCGTTCAACGAGGAACCCGTGGCGCGCGCCATCGCCGGCGCGCCGGTGCCGGTCATCTCCGCGGTCGGCCACGAGACGGACTACACGATCAGCGACTTCGTCGCCGATCTGCGGGCGCCGACCCCCTCGGCGGCCGCAGAGCTGGTGGTGGCGCCGCGGGACGAGCTGGGCGCGCGGATCGCGGGCCTGGCCGACCGCCTGCGGGCCGCCCTGCGCGACGGGCTCCGGCAGCGGCGGGCGGCCGTGCACCGGCTCGCGGCCCGGCCGGGCCTGGCCGGGTGGCCGACCCGCGTGGCGCTGCGCGGGCGGCAGATCGACGAGCTCACCCACCGCCTGGCAGCGGCGGCGGGCGCCGGGGCCGGCCGGCGGCGGCGGCGCCTGTACGAGCTGCGGCTGCGCCTCGAGGCGCTCGACCTCGGCCGCCGGCTGGCGGCCATCCGCGCGCGCCTCGCCGCGGCGCGGGGCGGCCTCGAGGCGGCCATGGCGGCGCGCCAGCGCGCGCGCGAGGCCCGCGTGCGCGTCGCGGCGGGCCGCCTGGACACGCTGAGCCCGCTGGGCGTGCTGGCGCGGGGCTACGCGGTCTGCTGGACCGCCGACCGCGACGCGATCATCCGCGACGCGGCGGCGGTCGCTCCCGGCCAGGCGGTGCGCGTGAAGCTGCACCGCGGCGCGCTGGACTGCGAGGTCACCAGGGTCGAGTGATGGACGACACCACAATCAACGACTTCGAATCGGCGCTGACGGAGCTCGAGTCCATCGTGAAAGACCTCGAGCAGGGCAACCTCGCGCTCGAGCAGTCGCTGCGGCTGTTCGAGCGGGGCGTCGAGCTGTCGCGCTACTGCCATACCCGGCTCGACGCCGCCGAGCAGCGGATCGAGGTCCTGACGGAGCAGGGCGAGCCGGGCCCGCCGCCGGCGTCCCTGGCGCCGGCCGCCGGCAAGGACGCCCCGTGACCCGGTCCGCGGCGGCGGCCGCCGAGGCAGACGTCCGCGAGTACCTCCGGGCGCAGGGCGCGGTCATCGACCGCGCCCTCGAGCGCTACCTGCCCGCCGCGGGCGACTGCCCGGCGCTCATCGTCGAGGCGATGCGCTACAGCCTCTTCGCGGGCGGGAAGCGGTTGCGGCCGATCCTGACGCTGGCCGCGGCCGAGACCGTGGCGCCGGACGCCTCCTCCGAGCGCACGGCCCACGCGCTGCCGGCCGCCTGCGCCATCGAGATGATTCACACCTACTCGCTCGTGCACGACGACCTGCCGGCGATGGACGGCGACACGCTGCGGCGGGGCCGGCCGACGGCGCACGTCGCGTTCGGCGAGGGCGCGGCCATCCTGGCCGGCGACGCGCTGCTCACGGAGGCGTTTCGCGTCCTGGCGCGCTGGCCCGCCGGGAGCGACCCGGAGCTGGCCGGGCGCACGCTGCGGGCGGCCGAGCGCGTGGCCGCGGGCGCAGGCGCGGGCGGCATGGTCGGCGGCCAGGCGCTGGACCTGCAGGCGAGCGGGCAGGTGCCGGGCCGGAGTCTCCCCATCGCGGACGGCGACGGGCTCCGCGCGCTGCACGGGCTCAAGACCGGCGCGCTGATCCGCGGCGCGGCGGCGGCCGGCGCCATCCTGGCCGGGGGGACCGCCGCCGAGATCGACGCGGTCGACGCCTACGCGCAGCACCTCGGCCTCGGGTTCCAGATCGTCGACGACATCCTCGATGTCGAGGGCACGGCCGACGCGCTCGGCAAGACGACCGGCAAGGACGCCGCGGCCGGCAAGCCGACCTACCCGTCCATCCTCGGCCTCGACCGCTCGCGGGCGCTGGCCGTCGAGGCGATCGCCGCGGCGAAGGCCGCGCTGCGCGCCGGCGGCCTGAGCGGCCGGCTCGACGGGATCGCCGATTGGGTGCTCACCAGAACGCGCTGACGCCGCGCGGGCCGCAGGGCGCATGACCCGCCGCGCCAGGCTCGACACGCTGGTGGTGGAGCGCGGCCTCGCCGCGACGCGCGCCCGGGCGCGGGCGCTGGTGCTCGCCGGCCAGGTGCGCGTCGACGGGGTCGTCGTCTCGAAGGCGGGCGCGGCGGTGGCGGTCGACGCGGACGTGACGGCGGCGACCCCCGACCACCCGTACGCCGGGCGCGGCGGCATCAAGCTGGCCCACGCGCTCGACGCGTTCGGCGTGGCGGTCGGCGGGCGCACCGCGCTCGACATCGGGGCCTCGACCGGCGGCTTCACCGACGTGCTCGTGCAGCGCGGCGCGGCGCGGGTGGCGGCGGTCGACGTCGGCCACGGCCAGCTCGCGTGGAAGCTGCGCCAGGATCCGCGCGTGGCCGTGCTGGAGGGCATCAACGCGCGGGGGCTCGAGTGCGCGATGCTGCCGCCGGCGTTCCGGCAGGTGGACCTCGTGACGGTCGACGTCTCGTTCATCTCCGCGAAGCTGATGCTGCCGCCCATCCGGCCGCTGCTGCGCCCGGACGCGGACGTCATCGTGCTCGTCAAGCCGCAGTTCGAGGCGGGGCGCGCCGAGGTCGGCAGGCGGGGACTGGTGACCGACGACGCGGTGCACCGGCGCGTGGTGGGCGAGGTGGCCGCGGCGGCGGATGGGATAGGATTGGGGCGCGTTGCCGCCACGCCGTCGCCGATCACCGGCGCGGAAGGCAATCGGGAGTTCTTCCTGCACCTGCGCGCGCGGGCGGCCGCAGCGAACGCATGACGCCCCCGACCCGGCCGGCCGCCCCGCCCGCCACCGTCGGCATCGTCGCCAAGACCCGACTGCGCGAGGCCGCCGCGGTGGTAGCCAACCTCACCGACTGGCTGGCGGCGCGGGGCGTCGGGGTGGTCATCGAGCTCGACACCGCGCGCCTCGTCGAGCGTCAGGGCCCGCCCACCTGCTCGCGCGACGAGCTGCCGTCGGCCGCGGAGCTGATTCTGGTGCTCGGCGGGGACGGCACGCTGCTCGGGGTGGCGGGCCGGGTCGCGCGATCCGCGCCCAACCCCCCGCTTCTCGCCGTCAACTTCGGCAGCCTCGGCTTCCTGACCGAGATCACGCTGCCGGAGCTGTACCCGTCGCTGGAGTCGGTGCTGGCCGGCACCGCGCGGATCGACGAGCGCCAGATGCTGCATTCGCGCGTGCTGCGCAACGACGCGGTCATGGCGGACCGCATCGTCCTGAACGACGTCGTGCTGGGCAAGGCGGCGCTGTCGAACATCGTCGACTTCGCCATCACGCTCGGCGAGCAGTTCGTCATGTCGTCGCGCGCCGACGGCCTGATCATCGCCAGCCCGACCGGCTCGACGGCATACAACCTGGCCGCCGGCGGCCCGATCGTGCATCCCACGCTCGATGCCGTGCTCCTCACGCCCATCGCCCCCCACACGCTCACGAACCGGCCCATCGTCATCCCCGCGACGACGCCGGTGCGCGTGACGCCCGCGCTGGGCGGCGCCCATCAATCCGCCTACGTCAGCTTCGACGGACAGTACGGCTTCGAGCTCGCCGCGGGCGACAGCGTCACCGTCGAGCGCGCCGGGCGGCCGCTCCGCGTCGTCCGCGCCGAGTCGCGCAGCTACTTCGCCGTCCTCCGCGAGAAGCTCAAGTGGGGCGAGCGCTGAGCGGCGGATGGTGGATGATCTGGATCCGATTCCCGTCCGGATCCTCCAGATACAGCGAGCGGGCGCCGTCGCGGTGCGTGCGCGGGCGGCTCGTCAGGGCCACTCCGCGGCTGTCGAGGTAGGCCGCCCAGGCGTCGACGTCCCGCGCCTCCTGCACGAGGATCCCGAGGTGATCGAGCGCGGTCTCGCGGGCGCCGGAGGCGTCGGGCGCGCGGTGCAGGGCGAGGTTGTCGGCGCCCGACGTCAGGTAGCTGTTGTCGGCGTCGGGCTCCCACTCCACGCGGAACCCGAGCACGTCGACGTAGAAGCGGCGGGTTTCCTCGAACGCGCGGACGTGCAGCGCCAGATGACGGAGGCCGAGGTGCCGGGGCCGCGCGGCCATCCATTCATCGTAACAGGGGCCTGGCGGGAGGGGCGCCACTTGCCGGGCGCCGAACCGTGCGTCTAGAATCGACCGCATGTCCCCCCGCTCGGCAGCCCAGACCCGTTGCGCACTGTGCGGCGCCAAGGAAGTGTCCGAGCCGCGCGGCGAGGAGAAGTACTGCCGGGACTGCTGGGACAAGAAGATCGCGGTCGAGGAGATCGTCGCCCGGGAGTTCGCGATCAAGCGCTACATCCGCGCGCACAGCTCGGAGAAGTACCTCGTCTACCACTCGACGCAGAAGCGGCCGTGCGGCCAGCTCATCGTCGTCGACGACGGCTACGACCTGTTTCTCAGCCTGATTCTCTACCCCACGTTCGCCTGGGACGAGCCCTCGTACCATCTGGAGGGCGATCCCGAGGGGCGCTCGTTCGCCGAGCTGGTGGTCGACGTCGTGGCCGC
Organism: Vicinamibacterales bacterium; assembly: GCA_965222265.1. Taxonomy (GTDB): domain Bacteria; phylum Acidobacteriota; class Vicinamibacteria; order Vicinamibacterales; family UBA8438; genus JAAXGX01. The sequence goes on along the minus strand of CBDCTP010000001.1, from coordinate 608,011 downwards.
GGAGGTCATCGAGCCGTGGGGCGGGGGCAAGTGGCACCTCGAGATCTTCCGCTCGGTCAACCCCGAGCCCGAGGAGTGGAACGGCGAGATGTAGCCCGGGGCGCGCGCGGCCAGCAGTCACGGGCTGCCAGGAGTCTGCGCCGCAGAACGGAGCAGACTCCGCAAGGCGCGCACAGCGCGCCTCGGGGGGGAGCGGCGCGGGGCGCAGGGGTCCCCGCAAGCGGACGCCGGGGGTTCGGGGCGCAGCCCCGTCTGATTGTGTTGAGCTTTGTGAGTGCGGAGACCTATAATCCCGCTGACAGCGGGATTATGTCGGGAGGAATTGTGATGACTCGAGTCAGCCGTGTTCTGCTGTTCGGTTTCCTGGCGTGTGCGTTGGCGGCTGCGGCCTGCGGCGGCTCGGAGCCGGAGGCCGCCGCGGGCGAGGTCGCCGCGGGCGAGGTCGCCGCGGGCGAGGTCGCCCCGGCGGCGCCGGCCGCCCCGCGGCCCGAGGCGGTCGCCGCCGCGAATCGCCTGACCGAGAGGCTGGGTGACGACATCCAGCTCGTGCCGACCCAGCGCGGACTGGCGGAGATCGGCTACACGGAGCCGGAGGCCCGCCGGGACGGCGACTTCATCGTGACGCAGATCCGCGTGAAGAACCTCGCGCAGAACGCGATCGCCGGGTTCCAGATCGACGAGTTCTGGTTCGATCGCGACGGCAACACGGTGACGGGCGACTCGGTGCGGTTCCGCGAGCCGCTGCTCATCGGCCAGGTCGTCGACATCGAGCTGCGGGTGCCGCGCACCAGGAACATGGACAGCAGCAACTACGAGTTCAGTCACCAGAACGGGGAGATCAAGGCGACCGAGCTCGAGGAGATCGAGGACCCCGAGCCCGCGGAGGGCGAGGAGGGCGACGAAGAGGACGAGAACGCGTCCTAGGCGCGCGGCCTTCCCTTCGCCCCCACCGGCCCGCCCGCGGCGGCGGGCCGGTGGGCGGCATCCTCCCCACCTCCCGCGCCAGCACTCCCTCCGCCGACGCGCCGTCCCGCCATCCCCTGCAAACCGGCGCGCCGCGGCGCGCGTCCAACCTCCATGCAGACCGTGCCGATCATCCCCGACCCCGCTGCTATACTCGGCGCCGTGACAATCGACATCGAGGCCGTCCAGGCCGCCCTGCGCGAGGACGGGCTGGACGGTTGGCTGCTGTACGACTTCCACGGCTCGAACCCCATCGCGCGCACGCTGGTCGGCCTCGGCGGCAGCGGCGCGCTGACGACCCGCCGCTGGTACTACCTCGTTCCGGCCGCGGGCGAGCCGCGCGCGCTGGTCCACCGCATCGAGCAGGACGTGCTGGCGCACCTGCCGGGGCGGCGGCGGCTGTACGCCGGCCGTGCGCAACTGGAAGCAGGCCTGGCCGAGCTGGTCGGCGGCGGCGGCCGCCTGGCGATGGAGTACTCGCCGGACGGCGCGATCCCGTACATCTCCCGGGTCGACGCGGGCACGGTCGAGGCGGTCAGGCGGCGCGGGGCGGCCGTCGTCTCGTCCGGCGACCTGGTGCAGCGCTTCGAGGCCGTGTGGAGCGACGACGCGCTCGGCACGCACCGCGAGGCGTCGGCCTGTCTGTACCGCATCAAGGACCGCGCGTTCGCGCTCGTCGCCGAGCGCCTGGAGGCCGGCGCGCCGGTCAACGAGCTCGAGGTGCAGCAGGCCATGGTGCGCTGGTTCGAGGAGGAGGGGCTGGTGAGCGACTCGGTGCCCGTGGTCGCCGCCCAGGAACACAGCGGCAATCCGCACTATCTGCCGACCCCGGCGAGCTCGCGCGCCATCGGGCGCGACGAGATCGTGCTGCTCGACCTGTGGGGCAAGCGGGACGCGGCGGGCGCGGTGTACGCCGACATCACGTGGGTCGGCTACACCGGGGCGCACGTGCCGGCCGAGGAGACGGCCGTCTTCCGCGCGGCGCGCGAGGCGCGCGACGCGGCGGTCGCCCTCGTGCTGGAAGCCACGCGGGCGGGCCGCGAGCTGCGCGGCTGGGAGGTCGACCGCGCCGCGCGCGACGTGATCGACGGGGCGGGGTTCGGCGCGCACTTCGTGCACCGCACCGGACACAGCCTCGGGCGGGAGGTGCACGGCAACGGCGTGCACATGGACGACTACGAGACGCACGACGACCGCCGGCTGCTGCCCGGGACCGGCTTCACGATCGAGCCCGGGATCTACCTCGAGCGGTTCGGCGTGCGCACGGAGATCAACATGCACGTGGGCCCGCGCGAGGCCACGGTGACCGGTCCCCTGCAGGCGGCGCTGCTGCCCCTGGGCGCCCGCGGCAAAAGCGGGGTGGCGGCCTCCCGGAACATGGAGTAACGTAACGCTAGGAGTCTGCACCGTAGAACGGCGCGCACAGCGCGCCTCGGCGGGAGCGGCGCGGGGCGCAGCGTTCCCGCAAGCGGACGCCGGGGGTTCGGGGCGCAGCCCCGTCTGATTGAAGCTGGCTTGTTGGAGGATGCATGATGTCGAAACGACGGAACACGGTGTGTTCTGCAGCCTTGATCGCGGCTGCGTCGATGGCGTTGGGGATGGTCATCGCCTCGCAGCTCGACCTGGCGCCCGCCTCGTCGGCGCAAACGCAGACGTTCACGACGCCCCCGATGAACAGCGCGCCGTTGAACGGGCCGATCGACGCCGGCACCTTCCGCGAGATCGCGCGGACCCAGACCGCCATGGTCGTCAACATCCGCGTCGAGGCGGAGCAGCCGAGCGAGGACTCGAGCGATTTCTTCGGCGGCGACGACGATCTGTTCCGCCGCTTCTTCGGGCCGCGCGGGCAGCAGCCGCGGCGTGAGGTGCCGTCGGCCGGCACCGGGTTCGTCATCGACGCCGGCGGCCTGATCCTGACCAACAATCACGTGGTCGAGAACGCCACCAAGATCGAGATCGACTTCTTCGACGACGACGAGCGCGACCTGTACGAGGCGCGCGTGCTCGGCCGCGACCAGCTCACCGACAGCGCGCTGCTCGAGCTGGTCGAGAAGCCCGACTGGGAGTTGCCCGTCGCCACGTTCGGCGACTCGAGCCAGATGGCCTCCGGCGACTGGGTGATGGCCATCGGCAACCCCTTCGGCCTCGGCCACACGGTCACGGTGGGAGTGATCTCGCACATCGGCCGGCCGTTCCGGTCGATGCCCGGGCGCTCGCAGGAGATGCTGCAGACCGACGCCGCCATCAACCCGGGCAACTCCGGCGGGCCGCTGCTGAACGTTCGCGGCGAGGTCGTCGGCATGAACACCGCGATCGTCAGCGACCGCCAGGCCAACGTGGGCGTCGGCTTCGCCGTGCCGATCAACACGGTGCGCGACCTGCTCGAGGAGCTGCGCGGCGGCAAGGTGACGCGCGGCGTCATCGGCGTGGTGATCATGCCGGTTCCGCGTGACGACTACGAACAGCTCGGCCTCGCGGACGCCGACGGCGCCCTCGTCCAGTCGGTCAACCCGGGCGGCCCGGCCGCCGACGCGGGCATCGAGCCCGGCGACGTCATCGTCGCCTATGGCGGGGAGCCCGTCCGGGACACGCGCGACGTGCAGAACCGGGTCGTCGCGACCCGGCCCGGAACCATGGTGCCGCTCGACATCATCCGCAACGGTGAGCCCCTGACGCTGGACGTCACGATCGGCGAGCTCGACCTCGAGGCGGAGGTCCGGCCCGCGGCAGCCGACGCCCGGGAGGAGACGAGCGAGGGCTTCGGCATCACGCTGCGCGACCTGACGCCGCAGATCGCGCGCGGGCTGCGCGTCCCGCCGGATACCGAAGGGGCGGTGGTGGCCGACGTGCAGCGCGGCGGCACCGCGGGGGCGGCCGGCATGCAGCAGGGCGACATCATCCTGCGCGTCAACGGCGCCGAGGTCGACTCGGCCAGCGCCGCGGGCGCCGAGCTGGCCGCAATCGAGTCGGGGCGCACGGCGTTCCTCCTGGTGCAGCGCGGCGAGACGCGGGTGTTCCTGCAGGTGCGCAAGGAGTAGGCGCCCGCGGCGGCCGGTCCATGACGCTCCGCGAGCTCATCGTCCAGCGGATCCGGGACGAGGGTCCGCTGCCGTTCGCGGAGTACATGGATGTGGCGCTCTACCATGCGCAGCTCGGCTACTACGCCCGCGCCGACCGGCGGTCCGGTCGCGCGGGCGATTTCTTTACCAGCGTCGACAGCGGGACGGCGTTCGGCGCGTTGCTGGCGCGCCAGTTCGTCGAGATGTGGCGGCTCGCCGGCGACGGCGGCGCGCCGGCCCTCGTGGAGGCCGGCGCGGGGAGCGGCCGTCTGGCCCGGGACGTCCTGGACCACCTTGCCGCAGCCTGCCCCGACCTCTACCGGACGCTGCGCCTGACGCTGGTCGAGCGCAGCCCGGCGGCGCGGGCCGCCCAGGCGCCCACCCTCGGGGAGCACGCCGCGCGGCTCGCCGCCGCGGGCGGCGAGTTGCCGGCGGGCGTGCGGGGCGTCGTGTTCGCCAACGAGCTGCTCGACGCGCTGCCCGTCCATCCGATCGTGATGACCGCGAAGGGCCTGCGCGAGGTGTACGTCGGCCGCGACGGAGACCGGCTCGTCGAGCGCCTCGGCCCGGCCTCGGCGGCGGTGCGGGCTCACGTGGCGCGCTTCGGCATCCGCCTCGAGACAGGCTGGCGCGCCGAGGTCAGCCCGGCGGCCGTCGAGTGGGTGGCGGAGGCCGCCCGCCGCCTGACGCGGGGATTCCTCGTGCTGATCGACTACGGCCACGAGTCGCGCGAGCTGTACTCGCTGACGCACGCGCGCGGCACGCTCACCTGCTACCGGCGCCACCGCGTGGCGGTCGGCGGCGACAACGGCGCAGCGGCACCCTGGCTCGACGAGCCCGGCGCCAGCGACATCACCGCGCACGTCGACCTCACGGCGATCCGGGCGGCGGCCGAGCAGGCCGGCCTGCAGACGCTCGCGGTGCTCGATCAGACGTACTTCCTGCTGGCGCTGGCCGCGCTCGACGGCGAGCCGGCGGGGCCGGCGGCGGACCTCGGCGCGCTCCGGCAGCGCCTCGCCCTCAAGACGCTGCTGGTCCCGGGCGGCCTCGGGAGCACCCACAAGGTGCTGATCTTCGGACGGCACGTGGGCACGCCCCGCCTGCAGGGGTGCACGTTCAGCCGGCGGGTGACGTGACGGCCATGGGCGACCCGATCGAACGCGAGATCAAGCTCCGCTTCGAGTCGGCCGCCGCGGCCCGCGCCGCGGTGCGCGCCACCGGCGCGGCGGCGCGGCGGGCGCGGCGGCTGCAGGACGACCGGCTGCTGGACTGGCCCGACGGCCGGCTGCGCGACCGCCGCTGCACGCTGCGCGTCCGCGACCAGTCGGGATCGGCCGCGCTCACGTTCAAGGGACCGCCGCAACCGGCCGCCATGAAGGTGCGCGAGGAGCTGGAGACGACCGCCGGCGACCCGGCCCTGCTGCTGCGGTTGCTGGAGCGGCTCGGGCTGCGGGTCTGGTTCCGCTACCAGAAGTACCGCGAGGAGTACACGCTGGGGGACGTCGTCCTGGCCGTCGACGAGACCCCGATCGGCACGTTCGTCGAGCTCGAGGGCGGCGAGCGCGGCATCACGGAGCTTGCCGCGGCGCTCGGCCGCACCGCCGACGACTACGTCGTGGAGTCGTACCGGGACCTCTTCCTGTCCGCGTCCACCGGCGGCGCGCAGGCCCGCACGGACATGGTCTTCGATTCGCCCCCGTGACCGCGCCGCTCCCGCCCGCGCTCGTGCTCACCGCCGGCCTGGGCCGGCGGCTGGCCCCGCTCACGGACCTGCGGGCGAAGCCGGCCGTGCCCGTGGCCGGCCCGCCGTTCATCCTGCGCGTGCTGCGGTGGCTGTCGGCGCAGGGCGTTCCGGCCGCCGTGCTCAACCTCCACCACCGGCCCGACACGATCACCGGCTGCGTCGGCCACGGCACCGCCGCGGGCATCGCGGTCCGCTACTCGTGGGAGCGGACCCTGCTCGGCACGGCCGGCGGGCCCCGCCGGGCGCTCGGGTTGCTGGGTCAGCGCTTTTTCGTCGTCAACGGCGACACGCTGACCGAGGTCGACCTGCGCGCGCTGGCGCGCGCGCACGCGGCGAGCGGCGCGCTGGTCACGCTGGCCGTCACCGCGAACCCCGACCCCGATCGGTACCGGGGACTGGCCGTGGACGAACAGGGACGGGTGCTCGGCTTCCGGGCGCCGGCCCGGCCCGCGCATCCGCACTTCACCGGCGTGCAGCTGGTCGAGGCGCCGGTCTTCGCCGGGCTGCGCGACGGCGAGCCCGCGGCGTCGATCGGCGGGGTCTACGACGCGCTCCTCGCCGAGCGCCCCGGCGCCGTGCGGGCGTACGCCTCCGGGGCGCGGTTTCGCGACATCGGCACGCCGGCCGACTACCTGGCCACGTCGCTGGCGCTCGCGCGCGCCGAGGGGCAGCCGTCGCTGCCGAGCGGCGCGCGCTGCCGGGTAGACGCGACCGCCACGCTGACGCGCACGGCCGTGTGGGACGACGTGGTCGTCGAGGCCGGTTGCCGGCTGGTGGACTGCGTCGTGGCGGACGGCGTCCGGCTGCCGGCGAACAGCGTCCTGGAGCGGCAGGTCGTCACGCCCGCCGGCGCGCCTCGCCCGCGCGGCGGGCGGCGGCACGGCGACGCCTGGCTCTCCCCGCTCGACGGCGCACCGGCCGCGGACGGGCAGGGCGCGGCGGGCAACCGCTGACCACACCCATGGGCACGGACGATCTGCTGCGGGTCCGGACGTACCTCGAGCGGACCGGTCTGGCGGCGGCCTCGATCGACGAGCTGGCCGGCGACGCGTCCGACCGGCGCTACGTGCGGGTTCGCGCGGCGGACGGATCGTCGCAGGTCCTGCTCGTCCACCGCGGACCGATCGATACGGAGACCCTGCCGTTCCTCAACGTCGCGCGCCTGCTGGCGCGCATGGACGTCCCCGTGCCGGCCGTGCGCGGCAGCGCCGGGGACCTCGGCATCCTGGCGCTGGAGGACCTCGGCGACCTCACGCTGGAGCGGTTCCTCGCGACGGCCACGACGCCGCAGCGCCGCGCGGTCTACGCGGACGCGGTGGACCTGATCGCCCGCCTGCAGCGCCGCGGGCGGGAGCTGGCGGCACCCGACTACCTCCCCTTCACGCTGGCGTTCGACGCGGCCAAGCTGACGTGGGAGCTCGACTTCTTCGTCGAGCATTTCCTGCTGGGCTACCGGCGGGCACTGCTCTCCGCGGCGGCCCGCGCCGCCCTCGGCACGGAGCTCGGCGCGCTGGCCCGGGCGCTGGCCGCCGAGCCGCGCGTGCTGTGCCACCGCGACTACCACAGCCGCAACCTGATGCTGCACGGCGGCCGCCTCTACGTCATCGACTTCCAGGACGCCCGGCTGGGGCCGGATACGTACGACCTGGTGTCGCTGCTCAGGGACTGCTACGTCCGCCACGAGCCGTCGTTCGTGGCGGAGATGGTGGCGCGCTATCACGAGCGGCGGGGCTCGGCGGGCGGCCCCGCGTTCGACGCCCGCTTCGATCGCATGGCGGTGCAGCGGCACCTCAAGGCGCTCGGCACGTTCGGGTATCAGGCGACGGTCGGCGGCAACGAGCGGTATCTGCCTGCCATCCCCCGCACGCTGGACTACCTGGCCGGCGCGTTCCGGCGCGCGCCCGACTGCGAGCGGCTGCGAACGCTGCTGGCCGCCTGCCTCCCCGAGCTGGGCTAGGAGCTTCATCAGACGGGGCTGCGCCCCGAACCCCCGGCGTCCGCTTGCGGGGACCCCTGCGCCCCGCGCCGCTCCCGCCGAGGCGCGCCGTGCGCGCCTTGCGGGTCAAACACGCCCAACATGTTCCCTCCTCACGCCTTGTTCGGGCCGTGCGCGGCATTGTCACGACCGGCTCTCGCTGCGACGCGGGGTTCCACCGCGGACTGCTAACATGACGGGCGTCATGCATGCGCGCATCAGCGAGATTGCCGAGCACGAGGGCCGGGAGGTCACGCTCCGCGGCTGGCTGCACAACCGGCGCTCGAGCGGAAAGATCCATTTCCTGACGGTTCGCGACGGGACGGGCTTCGTCCAGGCCGTGCTCTCGAAGGCGGCGGTCGGCGACGAGGTGTTCCGGGACGCCGATCACCTCGGCCAGGAAACGGCGGTCGCGGTCCGGGGCCGGGTGCGCGCCGACGCGCGCGCGCCGGGCGGCTTCGAGCTCGACGTCACGCACCTGGAGCAGGTGGGGGCATCGCAGGAATACCCGATCACGCCCAAGGAGCACGGCATCGAGTACCTGCTCGACCGCCGCCACCTGTGGGTGCGGACCGCGCGCCAGCAGGCGATCCTGCGCATCCGGCACGAGATCATCGACCGTATCCGCACCTTCTTCAACAGCCGCGGCTTCGTGCTGGTCGACACGCCGATCCTGACGCCGGCCGCGTGCGAGGGGACCACGACGCTGTTCTCCGTCCCGTACTTCGACCACGCCACCGCCTTCCTGACGCAGAGCGGGCAGCTCTACAACGAGGCCAACGCGATGGCGCTGGGTCGCGTGTACTGCTTCGGGCCGACGTTCCGGGCCGAGAAGTCGAAGACGCGCCGTCATCTGACCGAGTTCTGGATGGTCGAGCCGGAGATGGCCTACGCCACGCTCGACGACGTGACGACCCTGGCCGAGGCGCTGGTGGCCGCCGTCGTCGAGGGCGTCCTCGACACGCGCCGGGCGGAGCTGGCGGCGCTCGGCCGCGACACGGCGCCGCTCGAGCGGGTGCGCGCGCCGTTCCCGCGGGTGTCGTACGACGACGCCGTCGAGCTGCTCCGGCAGGACGGCCGGGAGTTGGAATGGGGGGGTGACTTCGGCAGCCCGGACGAGACCGCGCTGGCCGGCCGCTTCGATCAGCCGCTCGTCGTGCACCGCTTTCCCGCGGCCGCGAAGGCGTTCTACATGCAGCCCGACCCGGAGCGGCCCGAGCTCTCGCTCTCGGTCGACGTGCTGGCCCCGGAGGGATACGGCGAGATCATCGGCGGGGGGCAGCGCGTGGACGACTACGACACGCTGGTCGAACGGCTGCGGGCGCACGGCCTGCCGGCGGAGACGTTCGAGTGGTACCTCGATCTGCGGCGCTACGGCAGCGTCCCGCACGGCGGCTTCGGGATGGGCGTCGAGCGCGTCGTCGCCTGGATCTGCGGCCTCGAGCACGTCCGCGAAGCCATTCCGTACCCGCGCCTGCTGTACCGGCTCACCCCGTAGGAGCCGGAGCGCGCGGCCGGGGCGCGGTTGCCGGTCCGGTTGGCTCGTGATAGCATTGTTGGCTACATCGACGGTCAGGTTGGACAGGTGGGCGTTTGCCCACTTTTTGTTTTTTGGGGTCCGTTGGCGTGGGGGACGACGACGATCTCCTGGCGTGCGTCACGGCCATTGCCGAGCGGGTCGCCGGCGACTGCGGGCTCGAGCTTTTCAGCGTCGGGCTGCGCCGCGAGTCGATCGGCCGGGTGCTCCGGGTGGTGCTCGATCGGCCGGGTGCCGGTGAGGGTTCCGCGCAGCCGGTCAGCGTTGCCGACTGCGAGCAGGTGAGCCGGGACCTGAGCGCGATCCTGGACGTGGAGGTGACGTTCGCGCACCCGTACACGCTGGAGGTTTCGTCGCCCGGGCTCGACCGGCCGCTGCGGCATCTGGACGATTGCCGGCGGTTCATCGGACGCCTGGCGAAGATCGTCACGACCGGGGCCGTCGACGGCCAGCACGCGTGGACCGGCCGGATTGCGGACGTAGAAGGTGAGGACGTGATAATCGACGTGGCGGATCGCGCTCGGCGGATTCCGTGGTCGCTGGTATCCCGCGCCCGGCTGGAAGTCGAATTCTAGAGCGCCCAGGGACCGGCCATGAACAATCCACTGCAGCAGACCATCGAGGCAGTCGCGAAGGAAAAGGGGATCGAGCCCGAGGTGATCATCACCGCGATCGAGGATGCCGTACTGACCGCGTCCCGGAAGTACTACAAGTCCGACGAGAACCTGAGAACCAAGTTCAACCCCGAGACGGGACAGGTGGAGCTGTTCGCGGTGCGCCAGATCGTCGAGGACGTCAGCGACCCGGTCACCGAGATCTCCCTCAAGGAGGCCCAGGATCTGTACGGCGACGACGCCGAGGTCGACATGGAGATCGAGTTTCCGAAGCCGACCGACGTGCTCGGGCGAATCGCGGCGCAGACGGCCAAGCAGGTGATCTTCCAGAAGGTGCGGGAGGCCGAGCGCGACAACGTGTACGCGGAGTACAGCGACCGTCTCGGCGAGGTCGTTTCGGGCACGGTCAAGCGCTTCGAGAACGGCGACATCTTCGTGGAGTCGGGCCGCGTCGAGGCGCTCCTGCCGCGGCGCGAGCAGTCGCGGGCCGAGAACTACACGACGGGCGACCGCGTCCGCGCCGTGATCCGGGAGGTCAACAAGAACACGAAGGGGCCGCAACTGATTCTGTCGCGCACCGATCCGGTGCTGCTCATCAAGCTGTTCGAGCAGGAGGTGCCGGAAATCTACGACGGGACGGTGTCGATACGCGGCGCCGTGCGGGAAGCCGGGGACCGGGCCAAGGTGGCCGTGTACTCGCGCGAGCGCGACGTCGACCCGGTCGGCGCGTGCGTCGGCATGAAGGGCACCCGCGTGCAGGCCATCATTCGCGAGCTGCGCGGGGAGAAGATCGACATCGTGGAGTGGTCCGACGACCCTGCGCTGTTCGTGACCAACGCGATCAGCCCGGCCCGGGTGCAGCGCGTCACGATCGTCGACCCGCTCGAGAAGGTGGTCGAGGTCATCGTGGAGGACCGCCAGCTGTCGCTGGCGATCGGCAAGAAGGGACAGAACGTGCGGCTCGCCGCCAAGCTGACGGGCTGGAAGATCGACATCAAGAGCGAGGAGGAGAAGCGGCGCGAGGTCGAAGCACAGTTCGACGGGCTGGCCGCCGGGGTGCCCGCGCCCCTGACGCTGCCGGGCCTCGACGAGGACCAGGTCCGCAGACTGAGCGACGCGGGCCTGGATACGGCCGACCGGCTGCTCGCCGCCACGACCGACCAACTGGTGGGAGTCGCCGGGATCGATCCGGAGGCGGCCGAGGCATTGCAAGCGGCGGTACGGGAGCAGGTCGCGGCGGCCGAGCGAGAGGTGGACGAATCCGCGCAGCCGGCCGAAGCGGCTGACGGGCAGACGACGAGTTGACCGCGGGTGCTGGCCGCGGTGCTTTGCTGAAAGATTTGACGTTGGGCACTATCCGGATTTACAAGGTCGCCGAGGTTCTCGGTCTCCCCAGTCAGGAAGTCATCGACCAGTTGCGCCGCGATCACGGCATCGAGGTCAGCAGCGCCTCGAGCACCGTGGAGGAGATCGTCGGCCGGCAGTTCGCCGCGCGCATCGCGCGCGAGCGGGGCATCGAGCTGCCCAGCGGTCCGCTGTTCGCGGACACGCCGGCGCGCCGGCCGGCCGCCAGGCGGGGGCGGCTGGTGAAGACGAAGGCCGAGCCGCCGCAGCCGGCCAGGCCCACGCTCGGCCCGCCCCGGCTGATCAAGAGCGCCAAGGCGGCCCGGGCAGCGGCCAAGGCCGAGGCCGAAGCCGAAGCCGCGGCGGCAGCAGCCACCGAGGCCGAGCAGGCCGACGCGGACGAGACCCCTGGCGCGCAGCCCCCGGTGGGTCCGGCCGTCGAGGTTCCGGCCGCGCCGGCCGCGACCGTGGTGCCGGACGTGCCGGCGCCGCCGGCGCCGGCGCAACCGCAGGTGCTGTCCCCGTCGCCCGCCACGGTCATCGCGAAACCGACCGGCCGGGTGGCGCCGCCCACGCTGCGGCTGCGTCTCGAGGAACCGAAGCCGCCGAAGCCGGCGCCCGCGCCCGCGGCGCCAGCCAGTGCACCGCCCGCGGCGGCAGCCGCAGCGCCGCCCGCGGCGGCAACCGCAACGCCGCCCGCGGCGGCAGCCGCAACGCCGCCCGCGGCGGCAGCCGCAACGCCGCCCGCGGCGGCAGCCGCAGCACCACCCGTAGCGGCCGCCGCCAGCGCGCCGCCGGTCGTGGCCAGAACGCCGGTGCCGGGGCGGATGCCGCCCGCGGTACGCACGCCGCCGGCCGGAGCCCGGATGCCCGGCATGGGCGGCCGGCCGCCGCTCGGCGGCCCGCGGCCGCTGCCCTCCCAGCCCGTGCGGCCGCCGTCGTCGCGGCCGCCGTCGTCGCGGCCGCTGCCGCCCCGTCCCGCCGTCGGCTACCGGCCGCCGCCACGGCCGCATCGCCCGCACGGCAGGCGCTCAGACCGGCGGGCGCGGCAGCAGGCGCCGCGCGTCCCCCTCCCGCCGCCGCCGATCACGCGGACGATCACCCTGGCGGAGGGCATGACGGTCAAGGATCTCGCCGACAGGCTCGACGTGAAGGCCAAGGAGGTCTTGAAGAAGCTGATCGAGAAGCGGCTGATGATGACCATCAACACGACGCTCGACACCGAGACGGCGACCATGATCGCCAGGGAGTTCGGTGCGGACGTCAAGATGCGCACGTTCGAGGAAGAGATGGTCGTGCTCGAGGCCGAGGTGACCAGCCCCGAGGATCTCGTTTCGCGCGCACCGGTCGTCACCGTCATGGGCCACGTCGACCACGGCAAGACGACGCTGCTCGACGCCATCCGCGAGACGCGGGTCGCGGAGGGCGAGGCGGGCGGGATCACGCAGCACATCGGGGCGTATGCCGTCGAAATCAACAGGCGCCGCATCGTCTTCCTCGACACGCCCGGTCACGAGGCGTTCACGACGATGCGCGCGCGCGGCGCCAGCGTCACCGACGTGGTGGTGCTCGTCGTGGCGGCCGACGACGGCGTCATGCCGCAGACGCAGGAAGCCATCGACCACGCCCGCGCGGCGAACGTGCCGATCCTGGTCGCCATCAACAAGATCGACAAGGCGGACGCGAACCCCGACCGCGTCAAGAACGAGCTGGCCGAACGCGATCTCGCCCCGGAGGAATGGGGCGGCCAGACAGTCATGGTGCCGGTCTCGGCCAAGCGGCAGGAAAACCTGGAGCTGCTGCTCGAGATGATCCTGCTGGTCACGGAGATGGGCGAGCACAAGGCGAATCCCAAGCGGACGGCCGCCGGGGCCGTGCTCGAGGCCAAGGTGGACCGTGGCCGCGGCCCCGTGGCCACCATCCTCGTGCAGGACGGCACGCTGCGCGTCGGCGACAACTTCATCGCGGGCACCAGCGTCGGCCGCGTCCGGGCGCTCATCGACGACCGCGCGCAGCAGGTCAAGGAGGTGGAGCCGTCGAGCCCCGTCGAGGTGTTGGGCCTGACGAGCCTGCCGCAGCCGGGCGACACCTTCCAGGTCGTCGCGGACGCCGCCAAGGCGCGCCAGATTGCGCTCCTCCGCCAGACCCAGGCCAAGGAGAAGGCGCTGGGCAGCCGCGGCACGCGGCTCACCCTCGAGTCGCTGCAGCAACAGTTCTCCGAGGGCGAGGCCAAGGAGCTCCCGATCATCATCAAGGCCGACGTGCAGGGCTCGGCGGAGGTCCTGGCCGAGTCGCTCGCCAAGCTCGGGGACGAGCGGGTGAAGATTCGGATCATCCACACCGGCGTCGGCGCCGTCAGCGAGTGGGACGTGCTGCTGGCCTCGACCTCGAAGGCCATCATCATCGGCTTCAACGTCCGGCCGGACCGCAACGCCGCCGTCGTGGCGGAGCGTGAGGGCGTCGACATCCGCAAGCACTCGGTCATCTACAACGTGACCGACGAGGTCAAGAAGGCGATGAGCGGCCTGCTCGAGCCGACCAAGCGGGAGCAGCAGCTGGGGCTGGCGGAGGTCCGCGAGGTCTTCAAGGTGCCGAAGTTCGGCGCGGCCGCGGGCTGCCTCGTGACCGAGGGCCGCATCACGCGCGCGGGACATGCGCAGGCCCGCCTCGTCCGCGACGGCGTCGTGGTCCACGAAGGACGCATCGGATCCATCCGGCGCTTCAAGGACGACGTCAACGAGGTCAAGTCCGGCATCGAGTGCGGCATCGCCTTCGAGAAGTTCGCCGACATCAAGGTCGGCGATGTCATCGAATCGTTCACGGTCGAGACGGTTGCCGCCACCGTGTAGCCGTCCGGCGTCCTCGGCCTAGCCGTGCCTGTCGTCGGCCTGCTGTCGATCGAGATTCACGTGCCGGGCGCGCGCTCGCTCAAGGACAAGCGGACGGTCCTGCGGAGCGTGAAGGATCGCCTCCGGCGCCTCAACGTCTCGGTCGCCGAAGTCGACCACCAGAACCTGTGGCAGCGCTGCCGTCTGGGCATCGCCGCCGTCGGCGACACGCAGACCGGCGTGGAGCGCTCGCTGGAGGCGGTGGTCGAGGAGATCGAGCGGCACGACCCGGGCCTGATCGTCGCCACCGACCTCGAATGGCTCGCCTAGGAGTCCGCGCCGTACAACGGTGCAGACTCCGCAAGGCGTGCACAGCGCGCCTCGGCGGGAGCGGCGCGGGGCGCAGGGGCCCCCGCAAGCGGACGCCGGGGGTGCGGGGCAAAGCCCCGTCTGATGGAAGATGTCCAGCCACAACCGGCCCCAACGGGTGGGCGACGTGATCCGCACCGAGCTGAGCACGCTGCTCCTGCGCGAGGTGCGGGACCCGGGCGTGCAGGACGTAACGGTCACGCGCGTGCAGATGACGAAGGATCTGCAGCATGCGCGCGTGTACTACACCGAGCCCGCGGGCAGCGACGCGCGCGCCGCACGGCGGGCGCTGCGGCGCGCCAGGCCGTTTCTCAAGCGCCAGCTCGGACGCATCGGGCTGCGGCATGTCCCGGAGCTCACGTTCCTCTACGACGAGGCCATGGAGCAGCAGGACCGGGTGGCGCGCCTGCTCGACGAGGTCGACGCCGCCCGCCTCCCGGACCTCCCTGACGAGCATGCCGACGACGCCTGAGCAGCCGCTGCGGCAGGTGCTCGACGCCCTGCGGTCGAGGAGCCGCTTCGTGGTCGTTTCCCATGCCCGGCCCGACGGCGACGCCACCGGGTCGCAGCTGGCCCTCGCGCTCGCCCTGCGGCACCTGGGCAAGCATGTGCGGATGGTGAGTCGGGACCGGCCCCAGGCCTCGCTGCTGTCGTTCGCCGAGGCCTCGGACGTGGCGGTCACCGACCGGGTCGAGGGCGCGTTCGACGCCGCGGTGGTCCTCGAGTGCGGCGCGCTCGAGCGCACGGGGATTGCGGGGCTCGAGCGCTACTTCGTGATCAACGTCGATCACCACCGCGGCAATACGCTGTACGGCGCCGTCAACTGGTTCGACGAGACCGCCGCGGCGTGCGGCGAGATGGTGCACGACATCGTGACCGGCCTCGGCGTGCCGCTGACGCCCGCGATCGCGACGTTCCTCTACGTCGCCATCCTGACCGACACCGGCTCGTTCCGCCACGCGAACATCACCGCCCGGACGTTCGACATCTGCCGCCGGATCGCGGGCGCGGGCGTGTCGCCGGCGGCGGTGGCGGCGCGCGTCTACCAGCAGGCGCCGGTTGGCACGCTGCGGCTGACGGGCGAGCTGCTGCAGCGCATGGAGCTGGCGGGCGCGGGACGGGTGGCGGTGCTGCACGTCGACGACGGGCTGCTGCGCGCGACCGGCTGCGCGCCCGAGGACCTCGACGGCATGATCAACCTCCCGCTGCAGGCACGCGACGTCCGGGCGGCGGTGCTCTTCAAGGAGCTCGGCGGGGAGATTCGCGTCAGCCTCCGCTCGAAGGACGCGATCGACGTCCGCGCGGTGGCGGCAGCGTACGGCGGCGGCGGGCACCGCAACGCCGCCGGCTGCGAGCTGCAGCCCCCGCTCGACCGCGCCCGCCCGGGTGTGGTCGCGGACGTGGTGGCGGCGGTCGATGCCGGGACGCGCGCCTGAGCCGGCGATCGACGGCGTGCTCGTCGTCGACAAGCCGCGCGGCCTGACCTCGCACGACGTGGTCGCCCGCGCCCGGCGCCTGCTCGGCACGCGCCGCGTCGGCCACGTCGGCACCCTCGATCCGCTGGCGACCGGGGTGCTGCCACTCGTCGTCGGCCGCGCCACGCGACTGGCCGCGCTGCTCGCCAACGGTCCGAAGGCGTACGCGGCCGTCATCCGGCTGGGGGTCGTCACCGACACGTACGACGTGACCGGGACCGTCGCGCCGGCCGCCGGACACGATCCCGCGCTGGCGGCCGCGCTCGACCGCGGGCAGCTCGAAGCCGCCTGCCGCGCGTTCACGGGCACCTTCCGGCAGCAGCCGCCGCCGTTCTCCGCCAAGAAGGTGCGCGGCGTGCGCGCCTACCGTCTCGCCCGCCGCCAACAGCCGGTCGAGCTGCGCGCGGTCGAGGTCACGGTCCACAGCTTCGAGATCCTCGCGCTGCGCGAAGCCGAGCTGCAGTGCCGGGTCTGCTGCGCGCCCGGCTTCTACATGCGGTCGCTGGCCCACGACCTGGGCCTGGCGCTCGGCTGCGGCGCCTGTCTCCAGAGCCTGCGGCGCGAACGGAGCGGGGCGTTCACGCTGGATCAGGCGGTGACCCTCGACGCACTCGGCGGTGCGGGCGCGGGCGTCGACCCGGCCCGGCAACTGGTCGCGCTGGCCGACCTGCTGCCGGATCTGCCGGCCGTCGTCGTCACCGGGCGGGGCTCCGAGCGCGCCGCGCACGGCAACCTGCTGCGCGCGGCCGACATGCAGGTCGAGGCCGGATTGCGACCCGCCCCGCCGGCCGCGGCGAAGCGGGTCAAGGTGTACGACGCGGCCGGGACGTTGCTGGCGATCGCGGAGACGGCGCCCGGCGGCGCTTTGCATCCCCGGATCGTCTTGGTGTAAGATTCGATCTTGTTAATCATAGGAGAGAGAATAGTTTAACGGTAGCGGCGGCTCGGTGCTCCCGTGAGCCGGGCGTTCACGGGATGGCGGTCTGGGCCGTGCGCGGAGGCGGAGGGACGTGGTCCTACACAAGGAGCGGAAGACGGAGCTCATTGGTTCCTATCGCACCCACGACGCCGACACGGGATCGCCGGAAGTCCAGGTGGCGATTCTGAGCGAGCGCATCAGCGGTCTGACGGAGCACTTCAAGATTCACGCCAAGGATCACCACTCGCGGCGCGGTCTCCTGAAGCTCGTCGGGCAGCGGCGGCGCCTCCTCGACTATCTCAAGGGCAAGGATTCCGATCGGTACGCAGACTTGATCAAGCGGCTTGGCATCCGCAAGTAAGCGCGACACCCAACCCGCCTTTTCTCGCCTCACCTGGCATCCTCTCCGCCCCTTGACCACCCAGGGAGCAGAATTCATGCACACAGGCCAACTGAACGTCGGCCGCGAACAGCTCAGGCTCGAAACCGGCAAGCTGGCGAAACAGGCAGACGGCGCGGTGGTCGTCAGCTACGGCGGAACGGTCGTGCTGGTGACCGTCTGCTGTGCGCCGACGGCGCGCGAGGGCATCGACTTCCTGCCGCTGACGGTCGACTACCGCGAGTACACCTACGCGTCCGGACGCATCCCCGGCGGATTCTTCAAGCGCGAGGGCAAGCCGACCGAGAAGGAAGTGCTGACGAGCCGCTTCATCGACCGGCCCATTCGGCCGTTGTTTCCGGCCGGCTGGAACCGGGAGACCCAGGTCATCGCCCTGGTCCTGTCGGCCGACGTGGACAACGACTCCGACGTGCTGGCGCTCACCGGCGCCTCCGCGGCCCTGGCGCTCTCGAAGATCCCTCCCGAGAAGACGATTGCCGCGGTCCGGGTCGGGTTGATCGACGGCGAGCTCCTGATCAATCCGACCTATGCCGAGCGCGGCCGGAGCCGGCTCGACCTGGTCGTCGCCGGCAGCCGCGATGCGATCGTGATGGTGGAGGCGGGCGCGAAGGAGGTCTCGGAGGACGAGATGCTCGGCGCGCTCCAGGCCGGCCACGAGGCAATCCGGGAGATCGTCGCCACGATCGACGCACTGGCGGCCGCGGGCGGCAAGCCGAAGCTCGCCGTGGAGGCGCCGGCCATCGCTGACGACCTCCGGCGGGAGGTGGAGCAGCAGGTCCTGGAGCCGTTGAGCGCGGCGATGCGCATCCGGGACAAGCTCGAGAACTATGCGCAGGTCGATCAGGTGCTCGCCGACCTCCTCGCCTCGATCCCCGAGGACGAGAGCCAGCGCCGGCACGCTGCCGGGCGGGTCTTCAAGGAGCTCAAGGAGAAGGTCCTGCGCGACGAGGTGCTCGAGCGCGGTCAGCGGCTGGACGGACGCCGCTTCGACCAGATTCGCGACATCTGGTCCGAGGTCGGGGTGCTGCCCCGCGTGCACGGCTCGGCCGTCTTCACGCGCGGCGAGACCCAGGCGCTCGTGACGGCCACGCTCGGGACGGCCGACGACCAGCAGAAGATCGAGCGCGTCGACGGCGAGACGTACAAGCGCTTCCTGCTGCACTACAACTTCCCGCCCTTCTCCGTGGGCGAGGTGAAGTTCCTGCGCGGGCCCGGCCGGCGGGAGATCGGCCACGGACACCTCGCGGAGCGCAGCCTGAGCCCGATGCTTCCCGGCGAGGACCAGTTTCCCTACACGTTGCGGGTCGTCTCCGACATTCTCGAATCGAACGGGTCGTCGTCGATGGCAACGGTCTGCGGGGCGACGCTGGCGCTCATGGACGCCGGCGTTCCGCTGAAGTCGCCGGTGGCCGGGGTGGCGATGGGACTGGTCATGAAGGAGGACGGCGAGCGCTACGCCGTCCTGTCCGACATCGCGGGCGCCGAGGACCATTACGGCGACATGGACTTCAAGGTGGCGGGCTCGGCCGAGGGGATCACCGCCCTGCAGATGGACATCAAGATGACCGGCGTCCCGACCGCCGTCATGCGCGAGGCGCTGGCCCAGGCCCGCGCCGGCCGGCTCGCGATCCTCGAGCGGATGCAGACCACCATCGCCGCACCGCGCGACTCGATCTCCACCTACGCGCCGCGCATCGTGACGATCACCATCCCGGTCGAGAAGATCCGGGACGTGATCGGACCGGGCGGCAAGACCATCCGGAGCATCGTGGACCGGACGGGCGTCAAGATCGACGTCGAGGACGACGGCCGCGTCAACGTCGCCTCCGCTGACGAGGACTCGGCCCAGAAGGCGATCCGGATCATCGAGGAGCTGACGGCCAGCCCCGAGCTCAACAAGACCTACCTCGGGAAGGTGCAGCGCATCGCCGACTTCGGGGCGTTCGTCGAGATTCTGCCGGGCATCGACGGCCTGCTCCACGTCTCGGAGATCGCGCACTACCGCGTCGCCGACGTGCGCGACGAGCTGCAGGAAGGCGATCAGGTCCTGGTCAAGGTGATCAACGTGGACCCGTCCGGCAAGGTCCGGCTGAGCCGCAAGGCCCTGCTGCCGGCGCCCGCGGATGCGCCCACCGACGGCCGCGCCGACGACATGGCCGGGGTGGGCGCCCCGAGCGGTTCGCGCGGCCGACCCCGGCGGCCGCCGCGCAACCGCGGCGGCCGCGAGCAGGCGAAGCGCCAGGACTGACGGCCGCACGGCGCGCCGCTCAGGTTCAGGCCTGGGCCGGTCGGCCCGCGCGGGCCGCCGCGGCCCTGGCCGCCACGAGGCGGTCGGACCAGGGCGGGTGGGAATAGGACAGCCAGGCGGTGACGCGGGACGGCCGCTCCTCGGCCAGCGACTGGGCCGCGAGCCGCCGCAGGCCCGAGGCGAGCGCCTCGGGCTTCCCGGTCAGGTCCACGGCGTAGCGGTCGGCGCGCCGCTCCAGCCGCCGGGAGATGAGGTTGGTCACCGGCGCCAGCAGCAGCAGGGCGGCCCCGCCCGCCAGCACCGCGATCGGCAGCCCGGCCACGTCGGCGACCCCTGCCAGCCCCAGCCGCGGCCCGAGGCCCAGCAGCGCCCATTGCGCCGCGCCGCACGCCGCCGCCGCCGCCAGCGTCTCGTACGCCAGGGTCTTCCACACGTCGCGGTGGACGTGGTGGGCCAGCTCGTGCGCCACGACGACCTCGATCTCGTCGTCGCTGTAGTCGGCCAGCAGGGCGTCCGTCAGCAGCACGCGGCGCGTCGAGCCGATGCCGACCAGGGCCGCGTTCGGCCGCGGGGGATCGGCGCCCAGGCGCCATTCGTGGATGCCGATCGCGGCCGCGCCGGCGCGCCGGACGAGCGCCTCGAGCCGCCGCCGCAGCGCGGGGCGCTCCAGCGGCCGGAGGTGATGGAACCAGGGCAGGGCGAGCGGCGCCAGATGGGCGGCCGCGACCGTCAGCACTGCCAACGCCAGGCTGGCGGCCAGCCACCACGATGAGGGCCAGCCGCGCATGGCGGCATAGAGGACCACCGCGCCGGCCGTCCACGCCGCCACGCGCAGGACGGTGGCTCCCGCGTAGCCGCACAGCCAGTCGCCGGCGCGCCGCCGCGCAACGCCGAAGCGGCGATCGAGGATGAACTCCCCGTACCAGGCCAGCGGCAGGTCGATGGCCCGTCCGGCGAGCGACACGACGACCGTGTAGCCCGCCACGACCAGCGAGGCCTGCAGCAGGTCGGGCACCGGCGCCAGCGCCGCCGCTCGCGCGGCAACCTCCGCGAGCGTGTGCGACAGCCCGGATGCGACCAGCCCCGCCAGCAGCGCGGCCCAGCCGCCGGCCCTCAGAACGGCGGTGCGCCGCCGGCGCCGGCGATACCCCGAGGACTTGGCTTCGTTCACGGCGGGCGGTCCAGGCGGTGTTCCGGGAAACGCACGCCGCTCAGTTGAGCCTGACCGAGATGAGCTTCGAGACGCCCGGCTCCTCCATGGTGACGCCGTACAGCCGGTCGGCGATCTCCATGGTCTTCCGGTTGTGGGTGACCACGACGAACTGCGTGCAGTCCTCCATGCCGCGCAGCATCTCGACGAACCGCCCCACGTTGGCCTCGTCGAGCGGCGCGTCGATCTCGTCGAGCAGGCAGAAGGGGCTGGGCTTGTACTTGAAGATGGCGAACATCAGCGCCATGGCGGTCAGCGCCTTTTCGCCCCCGGAGAGCAGCTGGATGCTCTGCAACCGCTTGCCGGGCGGCTGGGCGACGATGTCGATGCCGCTCTCGAGCACGTCGTCCTCGTCGAGCAGCACGAGACCCGCGCGCCCGCCCCCGAACAGCGTCGAGAACGTCGCCTGCAGATGCTCGTTGACGGCGGTGAAGGCCTCGCGGAACCGCTCGCGGGTCGTCGCGTCGATCCGCTCGATCGCCGCGCCGGTCGACTGGATGGAGTCGAGCAGGTCCTTGCGCTGGGTCGTCAGGAAGTCGTGCCGCTGCTCGAGCTCGTCGAACTGATCGATCGCCATCAGGTTCACGGGGCCGAGCCGGTCAATCTTGGCGCGCAGCTCGCCGATGACCTCCTCGGCGGTCAGCAGCGCCGGTCCGGGGCGGCCGTCCTCCCCGTCCGCGCCGGCGGCCGGCGCCTCGGCCTCGTCGCCCTCGTCGTCGAGCAGCGCCGGACGCTCGACGGCGCCGGCAACGACGCCGTCCCGCTCCCATTGCTCGACCTCGGCCCGCACCTGATCCAGATCGGCCTGCAGGCTGTCGCGGCAGGTTGCCGCCAGCGTGGCGTGCTCGGCCTCCGCCTTGGCCCGCTCCACCTCGATCCGGGCGACCTCCGCGTGGACCCCGTCCAGCCCCTCGCGCGCGCCGTGCACCTCCCGCCCCTGCGCATCGATCCGCTCGCGCAGGTCGGCGGTGCAGGCGTCCGCGGCGCGCACCTCCTCGCGCCGCACCTCGAGCTGCCCGGTCTCCGCGTCCAGCTGCACCTCGGTCCGGGCGATCGAGGCCCGCAGCGCGTCCAGCTCCGTGGCCGCCCGGTCGTTGTCGGCCCCGCGGGCGCTCGCCCGCCGCTCCAGCTCCGCGGCGGCTTCGCGCAACCGGCTGACGTCGGCCTCCAGACCGGCCGCCCGCTCGACCAGCTCTGCATGCGCGACGCGGGCCTGGTTGGCCTCGCGGCCCAGCGCCTCGACCGACTCCCGGGCGTCGAACAGACGCCGCTGGGCGGCGCTGCACCGCTCCTCGGCGGCATTCTGATCGACCTCCAGCTTCGCGACGGCGTCGCGCGCCTCGGCCTGCTTCGTCGTGAGCGCCGCGCGCTCCTCGCGAGCCTTCCGGCACTCGGTGCGGACCACGTCGTGCCGCTGCCCCAGGCGCGCAGCCTCCTCGTCGCAGCGCGACAGACCCAGGCGGGCCTCGAGCAGCTCCTTCTCGCGCGCGTGCTCGTCGGCCTGCAGGCTCTCGAGCTCGGCCTCGGCGCGCGCGACGGCGGCGTCCAGCTCCGCCACCTCCGCGCCGAGACGCCGGACCGCTTCCTGCTCGGCCTCCCGGCGGCCGCGCAGCTCCTCGAGCTCGCCCTCGGTGCGCAGGATCCCGCGCGTCTCGGACCGCCCGCCGCCATGCACGACCGCGGAGCCCCGGAAGACCACGCCTTCCGGCGTCACGATCGTCTCGCGGGTGTCGCGCGCCGCGGCGGCGGCCGCCTCGAACGTCGGCGCCAGCCAGCGCCGCGCCAGGAGGCGCCGGACCGCGGCCGCGCCGCGGCCGTCGACGCGCGCCAGATCCGTGAACGGCGTCAGCGCGGGCGCCGGCCGGGAGGCAGGCTCCCCGCCGTCGCCCGCCGCGGCCAGGAGGAAACCGCAGCGCCCGGCGCCGTTGGCCGCGGCGAGCTCCATCCCCGCCCGTGCTTCCTGCTCGCTGCGCACCACCACGCACTGCAGCAGCTCTCCCAGGCCGGCCTCGACCGCCCGCTCGTGCTCGCGATCGACGTTCAGGTGATCGGCCACCGAGCCCAGGTGACCGAACGCCTCCGGCGGCTGGCTCAGCAGCAGGCGGGCCGCGTCGTTGTATCCCTCGCGCGCCGCCACGAGCTCCTCGAGCGAGGCGACGCGGGCGGACAGCGACGTCAGCTCGTTTTCGCGGGCACGCGCGGCCGCGATCCGCGACTCGCGCGCTTGCCGTGCCGTCACGTGTTCCGCGCCGCGCTCCGCCCGCGCGGCGCGCGTGGCCTCGAGCGCGGCCTCGACGCGGGCGGCGAGCGCGGTGGCCGCCTCGCGGCCGGCAGCCAGGCGCGCCGACTCGGTCGCCACGTCGGCGACCTCGGCCTCGAGCTTCGCGATGTCGGCGTCGACCCGATCGATGGCCTCCGGCACGCTCTTGAGCACGTGCTGGAGCACCGTGGCCGCGTTCATGGTCGCAAAGACCTCGTTGCGCGACGCCTCGACGTCGGCGTCGAGACCCTCGAGCGCCGTCTGCGCCGCGGCGAGCGCCGTCTCGGCGCCCGCGAGGCCGCCGGCGGCCGCTTCCCGCTCGGCGTCGCACCGCTTCCACGCGTCGGCCTGCGCGGACAGCTCCGCCTGCAGCGGCTGGCGCTTTGCCTCGAGCGCCTCGAGCTCGGCCGCGCCGCGGACCGACGCGTCCGTGAGGCTCGCCACCTGCTGCGTCTCGAACTCGATCTGCTGCTGCAGCCGGCCAGCCGCCAGCTCGTGCGCATGCGCGGCATCGCGGGCGGCGGTCGCCGACCGGTCCGCCGCGGCCAGCTCGAGACGCTGCTGCTCGTGCGCGGCCTCGAGCGCCGCCACGCGCGCGGCCGCGCCCGTTTCGCGGGCGCGCGCCTCGTCGAGGCGCCGGTCCGCCGACTCGATGGCCAGCGCCAGCGCCGTCCCCCTGCGCGCGTACGACACCTTCTCCCAGCGGCGCAGCTCCTCGCGCAACCGGCCGTAGCGCCGCGCCTTCGCGGCCTGGCGCTTGAGCGCGCCGCGCTGCTTGTCGACCTCGAAGACGATGTCGTCGACGCGCGTGAGGTTCTGCCGCGCGGCCTCGAGCTTCAGGTCCGCGGACCGCCGGCGGTTCTTGTAGCGGGTCACGCCCGCCGCCTCCTCGAGCAGCCGCCGCCGCTCGAGCGGGCGCGCGCTCAGAATCTGGCCGATCGCCCCCTGCTCGATGACCGCGTACGCCTTGACGCCGACGCCGGAGTCCATCAGCAGGTCCTGGACGTCCCGCAGCCGGCAGACCTGCCCGTCGATGAGGTACTCGCTCTCCCCCGACCGGAACAGGCGCCGGCCGACCTCGACGTCGCGCGCGATGCAGGGCGTCTCGTCGAAGTCGTCGTCGGGCTCGGCCACCGCCGCGGCCGCGGCGGCGTCGGCGGCGTCGGCGGCGGCGTCCCGGCCGGTGCCGTGCGCACCGTTGCCCCCGTTGCCCGACGCCTGCCCGCTCCCGCCGTTGCGGCCCCCGAGCAGCGCCAGCGCGGCGGTCACCTGCGACAGCTGCAAGCGGACCTCCGCCGTCGCGGTCGGCCGCCGGGCATCGCTGCCGCCGAAGATGACGTCCTCCATCCGCTCGCCGCGGAGGCTGCGCGCGCTCTGCTCGCCGAGCACCCAGGTGATCGCGTCTATGACGTTGCTCTTGCCGCAACCGTTAGGGCCGACGATGGCGGTGACTCCCGTATCGAAGGCCAGGTCGGCCCGCTCGGGAAAACTCTTGAAACCGGCGATGCGCAGGCGGTTCAAACGCATGGTGCGTTGTTCGTTCCCGTGCCCGGTACGCAACAAAGCCGCTCGGACAGGTTCACTTACTCCTCTACCTGTCGAGCGGCTGGGAACGCTCTGACTCGGTTCCGGTCGTCTCTACGCTCCGAACGTGGCGGGCGCCGGGGCCGTGCCCGGCCCCTTGCCGACGCCGAGCGCAGTGTAGCAAGGGCGCCCGCCGCGCCGCAAGCGCCGGGCTAGCGCGCCGCCACGACCGCGGGCTGGCCGGCGCCCTCGAGAAGCCGCTCGGCCTCGTCGAACAGCGCGCTGGCGCGCCGGATCTGGGGATCCACGTGGAACAGGTTGCGCCGGGCCTCCTCGACGCCGAACACGGCCTCGTCGATCTGGTACCGCATCATGGCGGTGATGAAGTCGATGTCGGCAGCGAACTGGTCATCGTCGACGGTCAGGCCCCGGCCCCGCACGTGCGCCTTGAATTCTGCGACCAGCGCGTCGTCGATGCCGAAGCCCCGAGCCACCACGTTGCGGCCGCGGCCCGCGACGGCAACACGCTGGTCGCCGGCCGCCGAGAACCGCTCGGCGAAGCTCGCGAACTCCTGGCGCGCGGCCAGCAGGCGCCCGAACCGGGACGGATCGAACCCTTCGATCGGGCCGGAGACATGGTGATCCGGCTCGATCCCGCCCCCGCTGTACACGACCCGCCCGCCGGTGGTGTACTTGCGCTCGCCCGGGGTGTGCGCGCGCGGGCTCTGCTCGCGCATCGAGTACGTGAGGTATTCGTCGAACGTGCCGTCCCACGGGCGCTGGATCATGCGCCCGCTCGGCGTGTAGTACCGCGCCGTCGTCAGCGCGAGGCCGGCCCCGTGGCTGATGCGGTAGATCGACTGCACCAGCGCCTTGCCGAACGTCGTCTCGCCGACGATGAGGCCGCGGTCGTGATCCTGCACCGCGCCGGCGACGATCTCGGAGGCGCTGGCGCTGTTGCGGTTGACGATGACGACCAGCGGGACATCCGTGAACTCGCCCTCGCGCGTGGCGTGGTAGTCCTGGTCGGAATTGTCCACGCGGCCGCGCGTGTAGACGATGAGCTCGCCGCGCGGCAGGAACTGATTGGACACCTTGATGGCCTGATCGAGCGGCCCGCCGGGATTGTTGCGCAGATCGAGGATGAGCCGCTCCATGCCCGCGTCCCCCAGGCGATGCAGGGCGGCGTTGAGGTCCCGGTCGCTGGCCTCGGAGAAGTCCCCGAGCTTCACGTACCCCGTCCGATCGTCGAGGAGGAACGCGGCCTCGACCGTGGCGATGGTGATCTCGTCGCGCTCGACGGTCATCTCGATCAGCTCGTCGTAGCCGGTCCGGCGGATCGAGATGTCGACCGCCGTGCCCTTCGGACCGCGCAGCAGGCGGACGGCGTCGTCGCTGCTCATGTCCTTCGCGTTCTGCCCGGAGATCCTGGCGATGACGTCGCCCCGCCGGATCCCGCTGCGGTACGCGGGCGAGCCCTCGAAGAGGCTCATCACGGTGATGTCGCCGTCGATGACGTTGATCGAGATGCCCAGCCCGTAGTAGCGGCCCTCCTGGCGCTCCCGCAGCTGGGAATAGGAGCGCGGGTCCATGAAGTTGGAGTGCGGATCGAGCGTCTGCAGCATGCCGCCGATGGCCCGGTAGATCAGGCGCTCGGTGTCGACCTCCTGGACGTAGTGGGTCTCGATGGCGGCCAGGGCTTCGGCAAACCGGTCGTAGTGCCGCGGGAGGTCCTCCTGGGTCGCGAGGACCTGACCGCCGAACAGGCCGCCCAGCAGCGCCGACAGCACGACCGCGCTTGCGCCGAGTGCGAGTGGCGATACAGCACGCATGGCACGCCATGCTACCAGACAAGCCCCTGCCTAGCAATGACTTCGAGACGTGCGGCAGGCGCTGCCGACTTGACCCCGGAGCGGCGTGTTCCTATAATTTTCGCGGGGATTCTTGGCCCCGACCAAGCAAGGAGCAGCAGCATGTTCGGCTCAATTGGGATGCCCGAGCTGATAATCATCTTCGTCATCGCGCTGATCGTGTTCGGTCCGCGCAAGCTGCCCGAGCTCGGCCGGTCCCTGGGCCGCAGCCTGACGGAGTTCAAGCGCGCGTCCAACGATCTGCGGAACACGCTCGAGGAGGAGATCCGCGTCGAGGAGACGCCTCCGCCCGAGCCGGAGAAGCCCAAGGCGGCCGAGCCGGCGCAGGTTCCCGAGAGCGGAAATACCGGCGCGTAGCCGGTGAGGTCGCGTCCCGGCGTCAGGGCCGGGACCTCGCCGCGTATTGCGCCGCGGTTTTCTCCATGTCGCTGGTTCCGGTCCCAGACCCCGCCGCTGACGACGAGCCGCTCGGCGACGAGCCGCTCGGCGACGAGCCGCTCGACGAAACCGGCGGCAGGATGTCGTTTCTGGAGCATCTCGACGAGCTCCGGAAGCGGCTGCTGATGTCCGTCGGTGCGCTCCTCGCGGGCTTCCTGCTCGCGTTCGCCTTCATCTCGTACATCTTCGAGTTCATCATGCGGCCGTTGCAGGAGATCCTGCCGGACGGCGGCCGCCTCGTGTACACGGAGCCGACCGAGGCGTTCTTCCTCTACATCAAGATCGCCGCGCTGGCCGGCCTGGTCCTGGCCATGCCGGTCATCCTGTATCAGGTGTGGCGGTTCGTCGCGCCGGGCCTCTACGCCCGCGAGAAGAAGTTCGCCATCCCGTTCGTCGTCTTCGCGTCGGTCTTCTTCATCGGCGGCGCCCTGTTCTCGCACTACATGCTGTTCCCGTGGGCCTGGACGTTCCTGGCGGGATTCACGACGGACTACATGGATTTCATGCCCCGCATCCAGCCGGCGTTCTCGCTGTACGTCAGGCTCGTGCTCGCCTGCGGCGCGGTCTTCCAGATGCCGACGGTGGTCTACTTTCTCGCCAGGGTCGGCGCCGTGACACCCGGCTTTCTGGTGCGGAACACCAAGTACGCGATTCTCCTCATCTTCGTCTTCGCGGCCGTGCTCACGCCGACCGGCGATCCGGTGGTGCTGACCCTGATGGCGGCGCCGATGGTCGCCCTCTACGGGTTCAGCATCGCGATTGCGTGGGCCGTCCGCCGGCGGCGCGACGGCTAGCCGGCCCGCCGCGCATGCGTGCCCGCGCGTTGACTTGCCCGATATCACGCGCAATACTAGGGTTCATTCAACTGCCATGCTCTCGCTATCAGGACGTGTTTCGATGAAGCGAAACCTTTTCGTCGCAGGCATCAGCGCCTGCCTGATCGCCCTGCTGGCGGCGCCTGCGGCCGCCCAGGGCGAGAACGCGACCCGGCCCAGCGGGTCGACCTTTCTCGGTGACACCGGCCTGTGGTTCGTGCCGACGGCGGAGATTCTCGCCAGCGGCTCGGTCGCGGCCAGCGGCCAGCTCGCCAACTTCAACCGGGAGCAGGGATTCAGCAACATCCAGCATGTGGCCGGCACGTTCGCGGCCGGCGTAGGCGGCCGGGTCGAGGTCTTCGGTTCGGTCCGCTTCCTCACGCGGATCGACCGGGACATCCAGCCGCTGTTCGGGACGGGCCTCTCGATGGCCACGACGCAGCGCTTCGGCGGCGTGCTCAACACGCACCCGACGGTCAGGCAGGCGTTCAGCGGCAACCAGTTCGGCGACGTCGCGGTGGGCGTGAAGATCAACCTGCTGTCCGAAGAGCGCCAGGCGCCCGTGGCGTTCGCGCTGCGCGGCTTCGTCGAGCTGCCGACGGGCAACGAGCTGACCGGCACGACCAGCGGCGGGGTCGACGGCGAGGTCGACCTGATCGTCAGCAAGGCAGCCGGCAACGTCGAGATCGCCGGCTTCGGCGGCTTCGCCTTCCGCTCGGATCCCGCCGGCATCGACATCGCCAACAGCATCGCCTGGGGCTTCGGCGTCGGCGCGCCGCTGCGCGGCCCCGTGCAGGTCTTCGGCGAGGTCGGCGGCGAGGCGTACCTCAGCGACATGGTGACCCTGAGCGAGCCGCTGCAGGCGTTCGACGGCAGCATGTCGCCGCTGATGTCGGAACTCCGGAGCCCGCTCGACGTCACCGTGGGACTGCGCTGGATCGGCCCGGGCGGCTTCTCCATTGGCGGCGGGCTGAACTGGGCGACGCGGCACCCCGACCGCTCGAGGGCCCGTCTGGCGTCGAACGTGCAGGACCGGCTCGGCCTGCTGGTCCGCGTCGGATACCACCCGGGCGTCCGGGTGTACCTGCCGCCGCCGCCGCCGCCGCCGCCGCCGCCGCCGATGAACCGGCAGCCGACCGTCACGGTCAGCTGCGACCCGTGCGAGCTCGGGTTCGGCGAGGAGAGCGCGCTGCGCGCCGACGCGACGGATCCGGACGGCGACCCGCTCGACTACCGCTGGAGCGCGCCGGCCGGCGAACTGCTCGAGCCGCAGAACCAGCCGACCCAGCGCTGGCGGGCTCCCGCGCAGGACGGCCCGGTCCCGGTGACCGTGACAGTCACCGATGGCCGTGGCGGCTCCGCGTCGGACACCGCGACCATCCGGGTCAACCCGCCGCCGCCGCCGCGCGAGTTCGTCTTCGAGGACGTGCACTTCGACTTCGATCGCTTCACCCTGCGGGTGGGCGCCGCGCGCGTGCTCGACGAAGTCGTCGCCGCCCTGGAGGAGGAGCCCGATCTGCGCATTGAGATCGAGGGTCACACGGGCAACATCGGCACCGCCGAGTACAACCTGGCGCTCGGCGACCGGCGCGCCAGCGCGGTGCGCGACTACCTGACCGGCCAGGGCGTGAGCGCGGGCCGGCTGCAGACCGTCAGCTTCGGCGAGGAGCGGCCCGCCCACGACAACGCCCGGGAGGAGACGCGCCGCCTGAACCGCCGGGCCGCGCTGGTGGTGCGCCTGCAGTAGGCGGCCAGACGCCCCGCGCGACTCACTCCCGGGAGCCTGCGCCGCAGGCCGGCACGGGCTCCTGGGTTTGGTTGCGCGCCAGGCGGGCCGCCGAGCGGCCGCAAGGCGCGCACGGCGCGCCTCGGCGGGAGTGGCGCGGGGCGCAGGGGCCCCGCAAGCGGACGCCGGGGGTTCGGGGCGCAGCCCCGTCTGATTAGAGCTAGTAGGACTTGGCGAAGTAGACGTCGGTGCGGCCCGGGTTCCCGCACCGAATGCAGTCTCCGGACGCGGGCGACGGGTCGAGCGGGATGTTGCGGATGGTCGTCTGCATGTCCGCCTTGATGCCGGCCTCGCATTCCTCGCGCCCGCACCAGGGCGCAACGACGAATCCCGGCCGGCCCCGCAGCGCCTCCTCGAACGCGTCCCGGGTGGTCACGCGGCGCGTGTGATCGTCCCGGAACTTCAGCGCGCGATCGAGCAGGTCCTGCTGCAACGCATCGAGCAGCGCCGGCAGGCGGGCCGCCAGATCGTCCAGCGGGACCGGCAGCTTCTCGCGCGTATCGCGGCGCACGACCAGCACCTGTGACTTCGCGATGTCGCGCGGCCCGATCTCGATCCGCAGCGGGACGCCCCGCAGCTCCCACTCGGCGTACTTCCACCCGGGCGTGTACTCCTCCCGGTCGTCGAGCATGACCCGCACGCCGGCGGAGGTCAGCGTGGCGGCCGTCTCGCGCGCCCGGGGCAGAACGGTCTCCTGCCAGTTGCCCCGCGGTATCGGCACGATCACGACCTGATACGGCGCGACGCGCGGCGGCAGGATCAGGCCGCTGTCGTCCCCGTGCGTCATGATCACGCCGCCGATCAGGCGCGTGGTCATCCCCCAGGACGTCTGCCAAACGTACTGCAGCGACTTGTCCCGCGCCTGGAACTTGATGTCGAACACCTTCGAGAAGTTCTGCCCGAGCATGTGCGACGTGCCGGCCTGCAGGGCGCGGCCGTCGCCCATCAGCGCCTCGATCGAGTAGGTGACCTCGGCGCCCGCGAACTTCTCGCTCTCCGTCTTGCGCCCGTCGTGAACGGGCATCGCCAGCTCGCGCTCGGCGAAGTCCTTGTACACGCCGAGCATTCGCAGCGCCTCGGCCTCGGCCTCCTCGCGCGTCTCGTGCGCCGTGTGCCCCTCCTGCCACAGGAACTCGGTGGTCCGCAGGAACAGCCGCGTCACCTTCTCCCAGCGCACGACGTTGGCCCACTGGTTGATGAGCAGCGGCAGATCGCGCCACGACTGGATCCACTTGGCGTACATGGTGCCGATGATCGCCTCGGACGTCGGCCGCACGACGAGACGCTCCTCGAGCTTCTCGTCCCCGCCGTGGGTGACCCAGGCCACCTGCGGTGCGAACCCCTCGACGTGGGCGGCTTCCTTCCGCAGCAGGCTCTCGGGGATCAACAGCGGAAAGTACGCGTTGACGTGGCCGGTGGCCTTGAAGCGGGCGTCCAGCGAGGCCTGCATCAGCTCCCACACGGCGTAGCCGTAGGGACGAATGACCATGCTGCCCTTGACCGGCGAGTAGTCGGCGAGCTCGGCCCGCCGCACCACGTCGGTGTACCAGCGCGAGAAATCCTCCGAGCGTGGCGTGATCTCAGTTACGAACGTGTCCTGCTTCGCCGGCATCGACCGCTGTCACCCTGCCTTTCGACTCGGTTACGTGGCGCGTCCAGTCTATATCGTTCCGCTCGGGAAAATCGGACCGGTAGTGGGCGCCGCGGCTCTCCTCCCGCCGTAGCGCGGCGCGCGCGACCAGCCGCCCGACCGTCACGATGCCGGCCAGCCTGGCGGCCGCCGGCTCGCGTCCGCCGGGCTCGAGCGCCGCGCCCCACGCCTCGAGCGTCTCCAGCGCCCGGGTCAGCCCCGGGCCGTCGCGGAACAAGCCCACGTCCCGCCACAGCAGGTCGCGCACCGCAGGCTCGGACACGTCCGGCGGCGGCGCGGGCGCGCGGGCGCCGCGGGCCGGCTCGGCGGCCGCGGACCGGGGCCGGCCGTGCTCCGCGGCCCAGCGGCGCATCGCGCCCGCCGCGACCGCGCCGAACACGAGCCCTTCGAGGAGCGAGTTGCTGGCCAGGCGGTTCGCCCCGTGCACGCCGGTGCAGGCGACCTCGCCCGCGGCCAGCAGTCCGGGCACCGAGGTGTGCCCGTCGAGATCCACGTCCACCCCGCCCATGATGTAGTGGGCGGCGGGACAGACCGGTATCCGGTCACGCGCGAGATCGAGGCCGGCCCGGCGGCAGGCGCCCGCGATGGTCGGGAACCGCGCGCGGACGAACGCCGGCTCGAGGTGGTCCAGGGTGAGGTAGACGCGCCCGTCCGTCCGTTGGCGCTCGCAGGCGATCGCCCGCGCGACGCGGTCGCGCGGCGCCAGCTCGCCGGCGGGGTCGGCGCGTTGCATGAACCGCTCGCCGGCCTCGTTGACCAGCACGGCCCCTTCGCCTCGCAGCGCCTCGGAGAGCAGGAAGCGGGGGGCGCCCGCGACGTCCAGCACGGTGGGATGGAACTGGACGAACTCCAGATCGGCGACGCGGGCGCCCGCGCGGTAAGCCATGGCAATCCCGTCGCCGGCCGCGACCGATGGATTGGTCGTCTCGCGGAAGACCTGTCCCGCCCCCCCCGTCGCCAGCAGCGTCGCGGCAGCGGTCACGACGGCCGGCCGGCCGCGGCTGTCCAGGAACCGGGCCCCGGTGCAGCGCTCGCCGCTGATGGCCAAGCCCACCGCCATGGCGTGCTCGAGCACCCGGACCCTTGGGCAGCCGGCGATCCGCTTCCAGAGGACCCGGCAGATCTCGCGACCCGTGGCGTCCTGCGCGTGCAACACCCGCCGCACCGTGTGGGCGCCTTCGCGGGCGAGGGCCGCTTCGCCGCCCGGCCCGCGGTCGAAGCGCGCGCCCCAGTCGATCAGCTCCCGGACGTACCGCGGCCCCTGCTCCGTCAGGGCCTCCACCGCGGACGCGAGGCACAGACCGGCGCCCGCCGCGATCGTGTCGGCCGCGTGCAGCGCGGGCGAATCCCCCGCGCCGACGGCCGCCGCGATGCCCCCCTGCGCGAACGCCGTGCTCCCCTGCGCCGCACCGCCCTTGGTCAGGATCAGCGTCTCGCCGGCGCCGTCCAGATCGAGGGCCGCGCGCAAGGCCGCGATGCCGCTGCCGATGATCAGGAAGTCGCATTCAAGATCCGCCAAGCGCGCTCCCCTCCTGGTTACGTCCTCGGCCCCGGCCGCCCGACGTTTGCTGCTATCCTACATGACGCTACCTGCCCCACCGGCTCCTGCAATGACGCCATCCGTGCAGATCGACGTCGAGACTGCGTCGCGCGCCTACCAGGTGCACGTCGGCGCCGATCTCGTGCAGCAGCTCGACCGGCTGGTGTCGGCAGCCGGCGCGAGCAGGCAGCGGTTCGTCATCTCGAGTGCACCGATCTGGAAACTGCACGGCGGGGCCGTCGAGCAGGCTCTGCCGGGCGCCCGGCCGCTGCTGATGCCCGACGGCGAGCGGGCCAAGACGCTGCATACCGTCAACCGGCTCTTCGAGGCGCTGATCGAGCAGGGCGCCGACCGGGGCGCCACGATCGTCGCGGTCGGCGGCGGGGTGGTGGGCGACGTGGCGGGCTTCGCCGCCGCGACCTTCCTGCGCGGCGTGCGGCTGGCGCATGTGCCCACGACATTGCTCGCGCAGGTCGACAGCGCCATCGGAGGCAAGGTCGGCGTCAACCACGCGCTCGGCAAGAACCTGATCGGCGCGTTCCATCAGCCGATCGTCGTGGTCGCCGACCCGGTCGTGCTGGAGACGCTGCCCCGCCGCGAGTTCCGGGCCGGGCTCTACGAGGTCGTCAAGTACGGCGTCATCGCGAGCCGCGAGCTCTTCGACCGGGTGGACCGCGACCTCACCGCGATCTTCCAGCGCCGTCTGGACGCGCTGGTGCCCGTGATCGGCGAGTCGTGCCGCATCAAGGCGGAGGTCGTGGCGGCGGACGAGCGCGAGAGTGGGCTGCGGCGCATCCTCAACTTCGGACACACGGTCGGCCACGCGATCGAGGCTGTGAGCGGATACCGTCGCTACCGGCACGGCGAGGCGGTCGGCTACGGCATGCTCGCCGCGGCTGACATCGCCGTGGTTCGCGGGGTGATGTCCAAGGCCGACTTCTCGGCGCTCGCCGGTCTCATCGCCAAGCTCGGCCCCCTGCCGCCGGTGGGCGACCTGTGCGCGTCGCAGATCACCGACGCGATCCGGCGGGACAAGAAGGTGCTCGAGGGACGGCTGCACATGGTGCTGCCGACGCGACTGGGCGAGACGGTGATCGTCGACGACGTCACCGGCGACGAGATCGGGGCCGCGCTGCGGTCGCTCGGGATCCGCGACGCCGCGTCCTGAAGCGCCCCGGCCGGCCGCGGCGTCAGCGCACGAGCGTCCAGGACACGAGCGTGATGCGATCGGCCACGGTGGTTCGCCGCAGCGTGGCCTGCACGGCCCGTTGTGCGAGCGCCGGACCCACCCCGGCCGCGTGCAGGAGCACGACCCCATTGGTGTCCCGCAACGGATCGCCGTCGGTCTCGGCAGGATCGTCGGCCAGCCAGACCGCGACGCGCAGGAGCCCGAGAGACGGATCGCGCGGCAGGATGGCGCTCAGCGGTCCGTGCGCGTAGAGTCGCCAGCGGAGACCCCGGCCGGCCCCGCTCGCACCCGCGCCGCGGCGCTGCAGCTCGACGGTCAACCGGTCGAGGTCGAGCGTCGCCCCGCCCGCGAGCCGCTGCGTCGTCGAGCCCGCCCACAGGGCGGAGCGCCGTCCCCCCGCCAGCACCGTGTCCCAGGCATCGACCGGCTGCAGCTCCTGCAGCGTCCACTCGAACGCCGCCTCGGCAGCGTAGAGCGTCTGGACCGCCCGGCGGTGATGCGCCGAGATGGCCGTCTCGCTCGACGTCAGCGGGATCAGGGCGCCGGTCAGGGCGACGAGCACGAGCAGCGCCAGCAGGGTGACGATCAGCGCGATGCCGCGGGTGCTCCCCATCACGGGCCCCGCAGCGCCACGTCGAAGACGCCGATCAGATCGGGCACCTGGCGCCGGCCGTCGCGCGCCGGACCGGGCCGCGCGAACAGGGACGGGTCGCGCCCGCGCAGCCACGCGCTGGACACCTGCAGGCGGATCTCGACCCGCACGCGGCGAATCCGGAACAGGTCGACGTCGTACGAGAGCCGCCCGCCGCAGTGCGGCCCGTCCTGGAACGACGACGGCGCCAGCTCCCGCTCGGGGTCGCCGCCTGCCCGCCCCGGTGGCGCGTCCGGCGGCCGACCCTGCAGGCAGGCTGCCGTCAGGGCGTCTTTGCCGGCGGCCGCCGGCAGGGCGCCGCCGCCGAAGTAGCGCAGCGTCAGACCGACCACGTCGTCGAGGACAGGCATGTCCGTCACCCAGCCGTCCTGATAGCGCAGCTGGGCCGCCGCGCGATCGTGGTAATAGCTGCGCAGCTCGAGCGGGACGATCGACGCACCGGCGGCGAACGCCTGCACGGAGCCGCCGCCGATCGGCTGGACCCGCAGCGCGTCATCGAACACCTGCGTCACGCGCACGATGTCCGAGCGGCCGGCCCGGTCGAAGACCAGCGCCAGGCTGCCGGCCTCGAATGCGCAGGTCGTCGCGCCGGCACGGCAGCCCGCCGGGCCGGGCGCGAGATGCACGTCGGCGGCCGGCCCGGCCAGCGGCGACGCCAGGGGCGCGGCGGGGCTCCGCGGCGGAGCGTACAGAATCGTGACGGCGTCGGCGGCGAACGTGGCGCCGGCGGCCGCCGGGTGGCGATGGCCGACGAGGGCCGGGAGCACGGGCGCCCGCAGGCGCGCGGCCGCTACGTCGAGCGTCGGATGCGGCCCGCTGCCGGCGAGCATCAGGTCCGTCTGAAGCCGCACGAATGCCGCGCGCAGCCGCTGGTGGGTGTCGGCCACGTGCGGCTGGACCGCCAGGGCGCCGCGCGTCGGATCCACGAGGCTGAACACGGATCCGAGCAGCATCATGACGATGGCGGCGGCGATCACCAGCTCCGCGAGCATGCGCCCCTCTACCTACGACCCTTCAGGGCACTCAGCCGGACCACGCCCGGCAGGTTCGGGGACAGCCCCGCCGCGCCGGCTTGCTCGGCCACTCGCAGCGGCAGCACCACGACGTCGAGCACGAGCAGGTCGCCGGGCATGCGCGGATCGGGCTGCACGGACCAGCGCCGCACGAACACCGTGCCGGACAGCGGGTGCGCGCCGCCGCCCACCCGGGTTCCGCGGCCGCTCACGTAGTCGACGTATCCGGGCACGTTGCGATCGAGGCGGTCCGTCGGCGACGCACCCGACTCCGGGTCCCCGCCGCCCACCCCCGACGGGTCGGCCGCGGTATCCGACACCGGCTCGCGCCCCGCCGCCTCGCGGCCCCACGCCAGCGACCGCAACTGCTCCATTTTCTGCACGGCCAGCAGTAGCGCGAGCGTCTCGTCGCCGGACGCGCGAACCGCGGCGACCGACGCCAGCGTGAGCTGCGCGACGCCGGTCGCCAGAACGACGATCAGGCCGCACGCGACCAGAGCCTCGAGGAGGCCGAAGCCGGCCGGCGCCAGGGGATCCGGCCGGCGGATCCGGCGGCGGCGCGTGCCGGGTGAGCGCGGGGCGGCTGCATCCACGGCGGAAGAGCGTTGCAAGGTCCGATCCGGCGGACCGCCGGGGCACGCCGGCGCGGTGCGCGCGGCCGCGCGGCAGGTGGCCTGTGCAGAAGCCGCCGCCTCGGTGACCCGCCGGCACGGCAGGAACTGCAACGGCGGGACTGGCTCGGAGTCTGCGCTATGGAACGGCGCCGACTCCTGCAGGGTTGGTTGCCGCCGAAGTACGTGGCGGCGAAAACGAGCTGACTAGCTCTAGTGATAGCCCGAGACGTACCAGGCGAGCAGCGGCTCGCCGGCCACGGCGGCCGCGAGCGCGCCGGCCGCCAGGAACGAGCCGAGCGGCAGCGGGTAGCGGCGGTCGGCGAGACCGAGCGCCAGCATGCCGACTGCGATGGCCGATCCGACCGACGAGGCCAGCAGCAGCGTCACGAACGCCAGCTCCCAGCCGAGAAACGCCCCGATCATGGCCAGCATCTTGACGTCGCCCATGCCGAGCCCCTCCTCCCCGCGGACGCGCTGGTAGACCGCGGCGATGGCCAGCAGCGCGCCGCCCCCCGCCGCGGCGCCCAGCAGGGCGGCACGCCAGCCCGGCTCGACGAAGACACCGGCCGCCACGCCGAGCGCCACGCCCGGCACGGTGATCTCGTTCGGCAAGATCCGGTGCCGCAGATCGACGACGAACAGGGTCACCATGGCGCAGGTGAACGCCAGGCGCACGGGCAGGAGCGGCTGCCAGCCCAGCTGCCAGTAGTGCAGCAGGAACAGGGCCGGCGTGGTCAGCTCGACGAGCGGATAGACGACGGAGATGCGGGCGCCACAGGTGCGGCAGCGGCCCCGCAGCACGAGATAGGCCAGCATCGGAACGTTCTCGAACCAGCGCAGCGCGCGCCCGCAGGCCGTGCAGCGCGAGCCGGGCCGGACCACGGACTGGCGCCGCGGCAGCCGGTAGATGCACACGTTGAGGAAGCTGCCGGCCGCGAGTCCCGCGGCGACCAGCAGGATGACGCCCGCCGGCTCCATCACGGTGGCGCCGCTGCGCCCGGCGCGGCGGGCAGCGGAAACAGCGGCGACTCCGGCGCCATGGAGACGACGCCGGAGCCGCGTTGCAGCGAGTACGGATGACCGGCCGGATCGAGCGGCCCGGCCGTCTCGCCGGCGAGTACCTCCGCCCAGGCCGACGGCGGCCGGCCGGCGCTCCGCGCGAAGCGGTCGACGGCCTCGGAGTACGCGTCGATCTCGTCGAGCGCGTCGAGCTGCAGCAACCGCCGCTCGGCCTCGGCGCGCAGCCAGGTATTGTCGGCTGTCTCGTATACCTGCCGCCAGAGCGTTCGCGAGCCGCGCCGGTCACCGCCGCGGGCCAGGGTGTCCGCCGCCAGCGCGCGCAGCCACCACGAGGCCCCGGGCACGTCGCTCGCGCGCCGGAACCAGCGGGCGGCGGTCTCGTAGTCGTGCAGCCACCAGTAGTACACGAACCCGATGTCCTGCAGGTACTGCCAGCGCCCGGGCCGCGCGCGCAGCCCCTTCCGCAGCAGCGCCACGGCCTGGTCGGGACGGCCCGGGCCGTTCGGGGGCTCCTCCGCCAGCAGGACGGCGCCGAGCCGGTACGCGACGTCGAAGCGCGGATCGAGCGTGGTGACGATGTCGAGCAGCGGGTACAGCAGCTCGTAGCGTCCGGCCGCGCCGCCGCCGCGCCGCGTTCGACCGTAGTGCTGGACCGCCCGCATCCAGTACAGGTCCGCCAGCGTGGAATCGAACGACAGCGCCATCCGCTGCAGCGCGGCGCCGGAGGACACGTACAGGACCCGTTGCACGCCGCGCTGCGCCTCGTACGTGCGGTCCCGCGCGTACTGCAGGCCGGCGGCGGCGGCGGCGAGCAGCACCAGGAGCGGGACGACGATGCCGGAACGGGCGACCCAGGGCACCCCCGTCCGGCCGGCCGGCGGCCGGCCCGAGTCGCCGCCAGGGGTGGGCCGGCGCGAGCTCATGTCAGGTCGCGGCGCGAGAAGACGAGCATCGCGGCCACGAGGAAGAGCGCCACGTAGGCCAGTCCGGTCACGGTCGTCAGCGCGATGTAGTCCGGCGGGACGGGCTGCGCGTGGACCACCTCGGCGGTGACGTTGAACGGCGCCAGGCTCGGCAGGACGAACGCTGCGACCGCCGCCAGGGACGCGGGCAGGCCCGGGCCCACGACCTCCTCGAGCGCTCGCAGATCGGCGTTGAAGTGTCCGCCGACGTACAGCCCGAACGTCATCGCCGCCGCGAGGGCCGGGCTCGAGAAGGTCGCGAAGAAGAGCGCGACCGAGCCCACCACCATGAGCTGGACGAGAATGAGGAAGTACGCCTTCAGCAGGGCGGGATCGATGGCCGGGGCCTCCCACCCGCGCCGGACTTCCGCGCTCTCGGTGACGGAGACGAACGCCAGCACGCCGTACAGCACGGCGGCCAGCGCGCCGACGTTGACGACGAGCGCCAGCACCAGCCCGGCGTACTTCCCCAGCACCACCTCGTGCCGCTGCACGGGCTTGGCGAGCAGGGTGTAGACGCTCCGGCGCTCCACCTCGCCGGCGAGCAGGCCGACGCCCAGCAGCACGGCCGTGAACAGTCCGCAGAGCGCGGCTGCCGTGAGCCCCAGGTCCTTGACGATCTTGACGTCGTGCCCCCCCGTGAGCTGGCCGCTCAGCCAGGACGCGCCGATCAGGAGCACCGCGAACGGGAGGAGGACGGAGAGCACCCGGCCGCGGGCGGCCTCCCTGAAGGCTTGCCAGGCGAGCCGGGTGATGACCAGCATGGGATCGCCGCTCGGGCTCAGCCCGCCGCCTCCCGCCTCGCCTCGCGGCCGGCGACCGTCCTGACGAAGAACTCCTCGAGCGTCTCGTGCTGCGGATCGAGCGCCAGAATGCGCGCGCCGCCGCGGATCAGCTCCGAGAGGATCCGCTCCGGCGGCCGGCTGCGGGGCAACGCGATCAGGCAACGTCCATCGTCCATGCGGGTGACGCGCTGCACCTCCGGCTCCAGGGCGGCGAGCTGCGCCGGCGTGACGCCCGCGACCACCAGCTCCCAGCCGCGCACCTCGAGCCCCAGGTCGGCGATCCGCCCCGCGGCCACCAGGCGCCCCCGGTCGAGAATCGCAACGCGGCTGCACAGGACCTCGGCGTCGGACAGGATGTGGGAGCTCAGGAAGAGCGTGCGGCCTTCCTCCCGCAGCGCCAGGAGCAGAGCGCGCACGGCGCGCCTCCCCAACGGATCGAGCCCGGCCAGGGGCTCGTCGAGGAAGACGACCTCGGGGTCGTTGAGCAGCGCCTGGGCAACCCCGACCCGCTGCAGCATGCCCCGCGAGCAGCGGCGGAGCGGGCGGCGCCGCTCCGCGTCGATCCCGACGCGGTCGAGCAGTCGCGCGGCCCGCCGGCGGGCGTCCGCGGCGGCGAATCCGAACAGCCGCCCGTAGTGGACCAGGAGCTCCTCGGCCGTGAGGTCGTCGCCGAACGCCGGCGCCTCGGGCAGGAACCCGACGCGCCGCCGCACGGCCACGTCGCCGGCCGGACGGCCCAGTACCTCCGCGCTGCCCGACGTCGGAAAGAGCAGCTGCACGAGCAGCTTCAGGGTCGTCGTCTTGCCGGCGCCGTTCGGACCGAGATAGCCGAGGACCTCCCCCGGTGCGACGTCGAGCGTGACGCGCTGCAGCGCGGCGACGGGCCGCCTCCGCCAGAATCCGACGTCGAAGTCCTTGGTCAGGGCGCGCAGGCGCACGGCAGCCATGTTCAGTCGCGCGGCCCGGCTCGGAGCGCCGCCAGCTCCCGCGCGATGGCGCGCTCGAAGAACTCCGGCGCCAGACCGGCCCTCACCAGTACCCCGTTGACGACGAAGGTGGGCGTCGCCTCCACGGGCAGCGCGGCCGCCGACGCGATGTCCGCCGCGACCTCCGCGATCGCCTCGTCGTAACGCGCCGCGAAGTCCTCGACGCCGGCGATGTCGCGCAGCGCGGCCGCGACGCGCGCGGGCGTCATGGTTTCCTGGTTGGCGTAGAGCCAGCGCCGCAGCGCAGCGGCTTCCGCGTCCCCGGCGCGTCGCGCCAGCCGCACGGCCGCCGCTGCCTCGCAGGCGGCGTCGTGGGGACCTTCCGGCGCCTGCGGGTTGCACTGCGGGTCGAGCGGGAAGTCCAGGGTCACCAGGCGTACCGCGCCGGGCTGGCTGGCTTCATAGCGCTCGAAGATCGGCTCGTAGCCCGCCTGCGCGCGCGCGCAGGCGGGACACTGGTAGTCGGTGAACATCACGACCAGGAGGGTCCCCTCCGGGGCGGCGACCGGCGGGTCCACCCGCGGCTGGCTGGCCCACCAGCGGTCGAACTCCGCCTCGCGCGCGGCGGCGGCCGGGGCGGGTGCGAGCCGCGCCGGGTCGGGCCGGGGCGGCGCGAACCAGACGACGGCCGCGGCCACGCCGACGGCAGTCGTCACCGCCAGCACCCCGGCCAGCGGCCGGCGGGCCAGCCGGCCGACGTCGCGGGCGAGCGCCGCCGGGAGGCGCCGCAGCGGCGTCGCCGATCCGCTGTCGGAGAACACGAAGATCCCGATGGCGGCCGCGTAGACGACGCCGCAGAGCAGGCAGAACGTCTGCAGCAGCACCAGCGACGCGTACGCCAGGTACATCGCGACCGCCAGCCCGGCGGTGGACCAGACGACCAGGTAGCCGGCGGCGTCCGCCCGCGAGTCCCGGGGCCCGCGCGCGTCGGCCAGCACGAGCAGCAGCACCCCCGCGAACCACAGCACGCCGCCCAGGGCGACCGGCACCCCCGCGAAGCTCCCGAAACGGCTGCCGTATACCTGGGTGCAGCTGACCGTCGCGCTCACGTCGCAGAAGGCGGTGTAGCCCGAGTCCCGCAGCAGGCTGGCATGACCGTACGTCGCCAGGGCCGACGCCAGCAGCCCCGCCGCGGCGAGCAACACGATCCACGCCCGGGCGCGTTTCGTCATTGGCGGCGGCTCCGCCCGGCGACGTCAGTTGCCGTACGACCGCACGACGACCGCTGCGGCGAACTCTGCCTTGCGCGGCGGCTCATCCGGGTTGCGTCCCGGGAACCAGGTGGCCCGCCCCCTCCGGTTGCTGCCGCGGCCTGGCCGGCTCGCCGGCCGCGACCGGGATCCGCTCGTCGCGCACCGGGCGCGCCGGATTGGAGACGATCGGCAGGATGGGAGCCGTCACCTCCGGCTCCGGCCGCACGACCAGCACCGGCCCGCCGCGCACGGCGGCACGTGCGAACATCCAGGCCACCCGCAGCGCCAGGGCTATGCCGACACCGAGAAGGACCGGCCCGGCGAGCCAGCGATCCGCGGGCAGCCACAGGCGCTCGATCGCGTACAGGGCGGCGTACAGCACCAGATAGATGGGAAAGCAGACCCCGACCGCCAGCATGCCCCGCTTGATTCGTTCAACCATCGCCCTTCTCCTCGACCCCTCTTGTCTTACCACAGCTCCTGCACCACGTACGGAGCCACTACGAACAGTGCGGCGAGCAACCCGCCGGCCGCCCACGCGCCGCCGACCGAGAGACCCGCGACCACACGCAGCGCCACGGCCTGGAGAGCAATGAACCAGCACCAGAAGTACGACGCCGCCAGACGCAGCGTCGAGAGCACGGGCGCACTCGCGCTCTCCTCCTGATAGGCGCTCAGGACGTCCAGCAACTCCATGGACGTCAAGCCCGGCGGCAGGCGCAACGGCTCGGGCTGCCACCACCACGCCAGGATCCCCACCCAGACCGCCGCGAACGGCAGCTGGGAACAGTATGCCAGCGCCGTGAACTCCACCAGCCGCCGCGCGCGCCCCGACTGCACGAACAGCGTGTCCAGGGCCACCACGGCCAGTGCGCTCAGCGCGAATACGGAGCACCCCGCCGTGACGCTGGAGAAGACCCCGATCGCGTCGCCGACCCAGGCGGGAGGCAGCGGAGGGCCCTCCACCCCCGCGAAGGCGACCTCCGCCACACGCCGCGCCTTGCCCGCGGCCACCAGCACGGCGGCTGACGTGAGGGCGATGTACGCGGCCAGCGGGCCCAGGGCGCCCAGGTAGCGTGGCGGCTGCTCGAGCCGCGCCCGGAAGAAACGCACCGGGCTGAACCACAGGTGACGGATCCGCCCGAGGCCGGCGTCCGCTTGCGGGGCGGTCATGGCGCCATGCTCCCGAAGCTCTGTATCGCGTGCGCTTCGAGGCCCGCGGCCACGACCAGCAGCAGCGGCGTGCAACCGAGGACCGCGAGCGCGGTGCGCGCGTCGGACGTCGATCGCTCACGCAGCCAGTCCAGGCACGAGCAGGTGATCATCTGGGCCGCGCAGTTGGCCGCCACGAACGCGGCGAACTCCAGCGGCGCGTAGGACAGCGCGTACCAGAACGCGGCCGGCGAAGCACGGGATACGGCCGCCAGCGCGTAGCCGATGCCGTACCCGTTGACGCCGAGCAGCAGCAGGCCGTAGGCGCCCGCGCTGAACATGCCGAGCAGCACGATCCAGAACAGCACTCGGCAGTTGATGGCCAGCACGGTGCGCGCATCCTCGAGGACGGCTGCCGCGTCGTACGACGTCCCGCCCGCCCGGGGCGGGTGGAGTTGCTCTCCCTTCAACGTGGAGCTCCTCCACCCGGCCCCGAACGCGCACGAGAGCGTCGCGAGGTTGACGACGGCCATCACGGTCCACCGGCGTACCCGCGACACGAGCATCCCCCCGCTAGGCCGCGTGGGTGAGACCGCACGCCACGCCGAACACGGCGCCCCCGGCGCCGCCCATCGCCAGGGCATAGGGCGTCAGACCGCAGGCGAACGTGGAAACGATGCTCATGGCCATCGAGTCCCCCATCATGAAGTATCCCCAGGCGGGATGGCCGGATCCGCTGTCGCCCGCCGCCGGCGACGCCGGTGCGGTCGGTGCCGCAGCCGCGAGCGCGGCGGCGAGCGTGAGGACGAGCGCGGTTCGCTTCAACATGACATCTACCTCCTGCCCGATGTCCGAGCCCGACCTCCAACACGAACGCGCGCGCGGCGGACCGCGCAGCGCGCCAAGGGTGCTACTGAATGGGCGTGGCGCCGGTCGGGACACCCGTCTGGGTCACGGGCACCTCCGCCGTCGACTGGAAGATGGTC
Organism: Vicinamibacterales bacterium; assembly: GCA_965222265.1. Classification (GTDB taxonomy): domain Bacteria; phylum Acidobacteriota; class Vicinamibacteria; order Vicinamibacterales; family UBA8438; genus JAAXGX01. Next base: position 564,889 of record CBDCTP010000001.1, on the reverse strand, counting down.
CCGCCCTGATTGGTGCCGAAGAACCGGCTGCCGCCGCCGCCGACGGGCGACGCGCCCGCGAAGTACGTCCCGACCACCGTGCCGGCCGCCGCGCCGTTGCAGGACGCCGGCGCGCCCGCCACTGCCTCGCCCGGCGTCAACGCCACCGAGTAGCTGCTCTTGAGCGACGGGTCCGCGCCCAGGTCGGCACCGATGAACCCGTCGCCCCCCAGCGCGGTGGGAGGCGTCGCGAGAACCGCCAGCGAGGGCGCGTAGAAGCCGGTCCCGCAGCTGGCCGCGTACGTCGACTGCGCGCCGTTGACCGCGCGCAGCGAGCCGATGGCCGACGCCTCGTTCCCCGCCATGCGCGCCCGCAGCAGCCCGGGCACCGCGGTGGCTGCGATCACCCCGATGATGGCCACCACGATGAGAAGCTCTATCAGCGTGAAACCTCTGTTGTTCGGCATCGTTCTCTCGTCCCCTTCTTCCAGCAACAGCCGTGCCACCGTGAGCCCCGGTGTTCTAGTCACCGTAAGTGCAACCATTATAAAGCGGTTATCCAGTCTGCACGACGACGCCCGCGGGGCGCGCCGGCGCCGCCGCCGTCCAGCCGACAACCGGCGTCGCCAGGAGCCCGCGGCGCGGCCCCGAATCGCACCCGGCGGGGCGAGGCGCCCGGCCGGCAAGGGCGCGACGAGGGAGCCCGCCGACCGCGCGCGACCCTGCGGAGCAACGGCCCAGCGCCGGCGGTCATGCGGCCATCCTGCTGATGAGCTCGAAGATCGGCAGGTACATGGCGACCACGATGCCGCCGACGACGACCCCGAGAAAGGCGATCAGGAGCGGCTCGAGCAGCGCCAGCATGCCCGCCACCGCCGCGTCGACCTCCTCCTCGTAGAAGCTCGCGATCCTGGCCAGCATCGTGTCGAGCGCGCCGGTCGTCTCGCCGACGTGGATCATCTGGGTCACCAGCGGCGGAAAGACCCGTGTCTGCCGCAGCGGCGCTGAGACCGGCTCGCCGCTCTCGATCGAGACGCGCGCGGTCAGCACCGCGCCCTCGACGACGGCGTTGCCGGCCGTCCTGGCCGTGATCTCCAGCGCCTCCAGGATCGGCACGCCGGCGGACAGCAGCGTGGCGAGCGTCCGGCAGAAGCGGGCCACCGCCACCTTGCGCAGGACGCTCCCGAGCGCGGGAGCCCGGAGCAGCGCGCCGTCGACCAGCCGCCGGCCGCGCGGCGTGCGGTAGAAGCGGCGCAGCCACAGCACGCCCGCGGCGGACCCTAGCAGCAGCACGGGAAGAGCGACCGCGAACCCGTCGCTGGCGGCCATCACCACGCGCGTCGGGAGCGGCAGCGTCGCGCCCAGCCCTTCGAAGAGCGACGTGAAGGCGGGAATGACCTTCCACAGAACGGCCGCCACCACCACGGCGGCGATGGCCACGACAGCCGCCGGATAGGTCAGGGCCGCCCGCACCTGCGCGCGCAGCTTGACGGACGTCTCGATGTACGTCGCGAGCCGCTGCAGAATCACGTCGAGGACGCCGCCGGTCTCCCCGGCCGTGATCATGTTGACGTACAGCGTGTCGAACGCGCCCGGGTAGCGGGCCAGCGCCGCGGCCAGACCCACTCCGCCCTCGACGTGGGCGCGGACCGCCAGGATCGTCGCGCGAAAGCCTGCGTCCTCCTCCTGCGTCCCGAGCAGCTCCAGGCTCTCGACCAGCGGCAGCCCGGCGTCGATCATCACGGAGAGCTGGCGGGTGAAGACCGCCAGCCGCTTGGGCGGCACCGGCCGCCCGGCCTGTGCGCTCCTGCGGCGCGACGCGCGGGGGGCCCGGACGGCGTCGATCCGCGTGACGAAAATCTCCTCGCGCCGCAGCGCCTCCACCGCGGCGTCGACCGATGCCGCGGCCCGTTCGCCCGCGACGGGCGTGCCCGAGCGGGTGCGTCCGGCGTACCGGAACGTCGTCGTCATCGCGCCCGACCGGGCCCGTTCGGCCCGGGCCACCGCCTGCCCGCCGCGGCCGCGGCGGCTGACCGCCTGACGATCTCCCGCAGCTCGTCGCGATTCGACGAGCGGGCCAGCGCATCGGCGAGCTGGATCCGCCCCTGGCCGACCAGCGCCGCCAGCGACTGGTTCATCGTCTGCATGCCCAGCCTGTCCTGGCCGGTCTGGAGCACCGAGTACACCTGCTGGCTCTTGCCTTCGCGGATCAGGTTGCGGATGGCGGGCGTCGCCACCATGACCTCCACCGCGGCCACCCGCCCGGCGCCGCCCGCCGCGGGTACGAGCGTCTGGCAGACCAGCCCCTCGAGCACGGCCGCCAGCTGCGACCGCACCTGCGCCTGCTGGCCCGCCGGAAACATGTCGACGATCCGGTTGATCGTCTGCACGGCGGAGCCGGTGTGCAGCGTGGCCAGCGTCAGATGGCCGGTCTCGGCAATGCGCAACGCCACCTCTATCGTTTCCCGGTCGCGCATCTCGCCGATGAGGACGACGTCCGGATCCTCCCGGAGCGCGGCGCGCAGCGCGCTGCCGAAGCTGGCGCAGTCCGTGTGGACCTCGCGCTGGTTGACGATGGACCGCTTGTGCGCATGCACGAACTCGATCGGATCCTCGATGGTCAGGATGTGCCCTCGGCGGTCCGCGTTGAGCGTGTCGACGAGCGCCGCGAGCGTCGTGCTCTTGCCGGACCCGGTGGGGCCGGTGACCAGCACGAGGCCGCTCGCGAGGCCGGTCAGCGTCCGCACGACCGGCGGCAGGTCGAGCTCGTCGAACGACGGAATCCGTTCGGGCACCAGACGATAGACGGCGGCGACGGCGCCGCGCTGCCGGAACACGTTGCACCGGAACCGTGCCAGCCCGGCGACGCCGAACGACAGGTCGACCTCCTCGCCCCGCTCGTGGCGCGCCCGCTGGGCCGCGCTGAGCCGGCTGTAGACGAGCTCCCGCGTCGCGTCGGGCGTCAGCGGGGGATGGTCGCCGAGGCGCCGCAGCTCCCCCTGCTCGCGCACGAGCGGCGGCGCGCCGGCGGTCAGGTGCAGATCCGACCCCGCCCGGTCCGCGGTCGACCTCAACAGCTCCAGCAGCGTGGCCGTCATCGCCCCCTCCGTACCCCGCGGCGGACGCCTGGCCCGCCATTCGTCGCCTGACGGCTCCGCCTGGCGCCCAACCAATCCTCCAGGAGTCCGCGCCGTTCTACCGCGCAGACTCCTGGCCGCTCGTCTCGCGCAGGACCTCCTCCACCGTGGTGACGCCCGCGGCGACCTTCCGCAGCCCGCTCTGCCGCAGCGTCAGCATGCCTTCCTCCAGCGCCTGCCGGCCCAGCTCGTGCGGCGCGGCGCCGGCCAGAATCATGCTCCGCAGCGCCGGACTGAGCGGCATCACCTCGAACAACCCGACCCGCCCCTTGTAGCCGGTGTCGTTGCACGCGCCGCACCCGCGCCCCGCCCGCGGCACCGTCTCCGCGGCCGCGCGCTCGGAGAAACCGATGGCGACGAGCGCCTCGGCCGGCATGGGAGCCGGCTCCGCGCAACGCGGACAGACGCCGCGCACGAGGCGCTGCGCGCACACGAGGTTGAGCGCGCCGGCGACGAGAAACGATTCGATGCCCATGTTCAGGAGCCGCGCCACCGTGCTCGGGGCGTCGTTGGTGTGCAGGGTCGAGAGCACGAGATGGCCGGTGAGGGCCGCATTGACGGCGACCTCCGCGGTTTCGGCGTCCCTGATCTCGCCGACCAGGACGACGTTGGGGTCCTGGCGGAGAAACGATCGCAGGGCGGCGGCGAACGTCAGACCGATCTGCTCGCGGATCTGCACCTGGTTGACGCCGGGCAGGTTGAACTCGACCGGGTCCTCGGCCGTCATGATGTTGACGGCCGGCGCGTTGAGCCTGGCGATCGACGAGTACAGCGTGCTGGTCTTCCCGCTGCCGGTCGGACCCGTCACGAGCACCATGCCCCAGGGACTGCGGATGCCGGCTTCGAAGCGCCGCAGCGACTGCGCCTCGAAACCGAGCCGGGTGAGATCCAGCGTGAGTCGCTCACGGTCGAGGAGACGCAGGACGATCCGCTCCCCGAACAGGGTGGGCAGGCAGGACACCCGCAGGTCGATCTCGCGCGCGCCGCCGGCGCCGGCGCGGAAGCGCAGCTTGATGCGGCCGTCCTGCGGCAGGCGACGCTCGGTGATGTCCAGCCTGGCCATGACCTTCAGCCGCGACGTCACGGCCTCGCGCAGGTGCGGCGGCGGCTGCGTTGCGCTGCGCAGCTGGCCGTCGATCCGGAAGCGGACGCGGAGCTCCCTGTCGTACGGCTCGACGTGCACGTCGCTCGCCCCCTGCTGGATGGCGGAGGCCAGCAGCCGATTGACCAGCCGCACGACCGGCACCTCGTCGCCCCTGCGCTCCGCGTTCGCCGCGGCGGAGTCCTCTGCGTCCTGGAGGATCTCGACGTCCGAGTCCGGCACCGGGGCGAGGCCGGACGGCTCGCCGTCGGGGGCGTCCCGCCGCGCCTGCATCCCCGGCCGCGGCGCAGGTTGCTCGTAGTACTTCCGCAGGGCGGCGGCGACGCCCGCCTCGCAGGCCACCACCGTCTCCACGTTGCAACCGGTCATGAACGCGATGTCGTCCAGCGCCGAGACGTTCGTCGGATCGGTCATGGCGACCGTCAGGGTCGCTCCGCAGCAGCTCAGCGGCACCAGCTGGTACTTGCGGGCGCTGGCCGGCGGGATCAGGGTGAGCACGCCGCTGCCGACCTCGAAGCGTGCGAGATCGACCGACGGCACGCGGAACCGGCGGCTGAGCGCCGCGGCGACGTCGTCCTGCGTGACGAACCCCAGCGCAACGAGCGCGCCGTCCAGCCCGCCGCCGCGGGCCCGCTGATGCTCGACGGCCTCGTCGAGCTGCGGGCGCGTGATCAGCCGCGCGCTGACCAGGATGTCTCCGAGCGGGACCGGCATCGCGCCTCCTGCCGCCACGCGGCTGCGCCGCCGGCCGGCGTCGAGCGCGGGCGGCGCGCTAGAACCCGACGCGCGCGGCGACGCCCCAGCCGCGCTCGGGCGCGTCGCGGCCGCCGGTGAGCTGTCCGTCCAGGTACACGCCGGACATCAGCGCGACGCTGAGGCCGACCGCACCGACGACGCGTGGATCCTCGGCCTCGAGGTTCACACGCGCTCCGCCTCGAACCGCGAACCACCGGCCGAACCAGCGCTCGGCCCCCGCCGCCGCGTTGCGCCGGGACCCGCCGGCGGCGTCCGGCCCCGAACGGGTGAGATCGAGGTCGGCGGAAACCAGGAGCCCGGCGACGGTGCGTACCGCGAGCCCGGCCCGGATCCGGCGGTCGAGGCGGATGCTGCCGCCGCCGGGCGCATCGAGGCTGGGCTGTCGCAAGTTTCTTGCCACCACCCCGACACGCACGGCATCGGTGCCGATCAACACACCGGCGTCGAGGTCGAACGCGTGCTGGCCAAGGACGTCGAGCGCCAGGTTGCCGCGGGCGAGGCTGGCGGCCGCGGACCCGAGGGTGGGCCGTCCGACCCCGGCCGCGCTGCGCACGTAGCGCAGGCTGGTGCCGAAACTCACACCCGGGAACACGAACTGGGCCCCGGATATTGCAACATTGTGCGTCACGAGGGAGCGCGCGTCGTCCACGCGCAGGCGGTAGTACGCGAAACCCACCTCGTTCGTCGACAGCGCGGCGATGGTGCCGGCTCCGGCGGCCGGCGGGGCGTGGAGCGTCCCGGGGTCCCAGCGGCCCGCCTTCGAGTGGTCGAGCAGCAGGCTCAGGAAGTCGCCGGTCGCCAGTCCGGCCGGGTTCCAGTAGATCGCCGTCGCGTCGTCGGCGACCGCCACGAAGGCGCCGCCCATGCCGAGGGCGCGCGTGCCGAGCGCCTCGAACGGCTGCGCCTGCGCGACGCCGCGGCCGGGCGCCGCGGCCAGGACCAGGACGAGGACGCTCGCCGCGGCCGCGGGCCACCGGCCGCGGGCTAGCCGACGAGCACCGCGGCGGCGATGACCGTGGTCCAGAATCCCTCCTTGCTGCCGACGGCGGACTGGGTGACGTTCTGCGTGAGCACGATCTGGTTGGAGAGCCGGTAGACCTCCTTCTTCTCGTCCCAGCTCGTATCGGGATCGAAGTCCAGACCGAGCGTCGTGGCCAGCATCTCGGCCGCGAGATCCTCGGCGTAGTCGCCGGCGGTCTTCTCGCTCTCGCCGAAGCTGTGATGCTCGGATAGATAGCCGTAGAGCTTCTTGTTGCGCGGGATGGCGACGCCGATGGTGGCTGCAATCAGCCGTTGGGGCTCACGCGTGGCCGTCTCGGACATCACGACGAACGTGACCTGCCCCGGCCGGAGCCGCCGCGCCCCCTCGTCCCTGGACAGAATCTTGCACCCCGGCGGGAAGATGCTCGAGACCCGCACCAAGTTGCAGGCGGCGATCCCGGCCGAGCGCAGGGCGAGCTCGAACGAGGTCAATTTTTCGCGATGCGTGCCGACTCCCTTGGTGAAGAACAGCTCCTGCGGGACGAATCCAAGCACCGGGAACCACGTGGATTGGGTACGGGTTGTCGGAAGTCGTGCGGCTGAACGGCGGAACGCATCGTAGTGAAACGGCCGAACCGTGTCAAGGACGCCCGGGGGGGCGCGACGGCCCGGATCGCGACGCGATTGCCTGCACCCGATTACATACAATGGACTCGAGCGGCGCCCGTCGGACCGGCGGTTCCCCCGGGGAGGAGTGGATACGTTGAGCGGTGAACGCAAGGTCTTGATCGGCGTTGCGGCGGGGCTCGTGGGAGCCGCGCTCGCCGCGCTCAGCCTGTACTATTCCCGGGCCGACGATCCGCTGGTCGACGTCGAGCGGATCGAGCGGCGGAACCTGGAGGCGGTCGTCTCGGCGTCCGGCACGGTGGAGCCGCAGCTCTCGGTCGACATCAGCTCGAGCGTCATGGGCCGCGTCACCCGGCTGTCCGTGAACGAAGGCGAGCGCGTCGCGGCGGGCCAGTTCCTCCTGCAGATCGATCCGGAATCGCTCCAGGCCGCCGTCGACAGCGGCGTCGCCGGCATGCGCGCCGCGGAGTCGAGTCTCGACCAGGCCCGGGTCGCGGTGGAGACGGCGCGGGTCAACCTGGCGCGGGCGCGGGAAACACTCGAGCGCCAGCAGGAGCTCTGGGAGCTGCGCCTGGTGTCGCGGGACGACTACGACCAGGCCCGCCGGGACGTCGAGCTGCGCGACACGGAGTTCCGAGCGCGCACCGTCGAGGTGGCCACGGCGCGGCAGCGCGTGCAACAGGAGCGCGCCCTGCTCGACAGCGCGGAGTACGACCTGACCCAGGTGACGATCACCTCCCCGATCGACGGCGTCTTGACGCGGCGCAACATCGAGGCGGGCGAGACGGTGGTCATCGGCACGATGAACAACCCGGGCACGGTCCTGATGACGATCGCCGACTTCTCCGTCCTCGAGGCCCACGTGGAGGTGGACGAAACCGACATCCCGGCCGTCAGGTTCGGCCAGCCGGCGGAGATCACGATCGATGCCCTGCCCGACCGGGTCTACCGCGGCGTCGTGACCGAGATCGGCAACAGCCCCATCCAGAGCGAGGCGGCCGGTACGCAGGCCACCAACTTCCTGGTGGTGGTCACGCTCGACGGCGACGTCCCGGGCGTGCGCCCGGGGTTCACCGCCACCGCGGACATCACCACGGCCACGCGCACGGACGTGGTCGCGGTCCCCATCCAGTCAACCACCGTCCGGGAGATCGGCCGTGGCGAGGCGGCCGGCGATCCTGCCCGCGCCTCTTCGTCGGTGACGCCGGCCGTCTCCGCCGCACAGCCCGACGCCGCGGCTGCAGGCGAGCCGGAGGAGGTGGAGGGCGTGTTCGTCATTCGCGAAGAGCGGGCGGTGTTCGTCCGGATCGAGACCGGCATCGCCGGCGACCGCTACTTCGAAGCGCTCACGGGGCTCGCAGCCGGCGACCTGGTCGTGACCGGTCCCTTCGACGTCGTGCGCGCGCTGGAGGACGGCGACGCGGTCCGTATCGATGAACGTCCAGCTGGCCGGTGAGATGATGCGGGTCGCGCTCGGCGCGATCTGGTCCAACAAGCTGCGGTCCCTCCTGACGATTCTCGGCAACGTCGTCGCGGTGGCGTCGATCATGACGCTCGTCTCGCTCATCGCGGGCATCAGCGACGAGGTCGCCGACATCATCGTGACGGAGGTGGGCGCCGACTCGTTCCTCATCGATCGCGTCGGGCTGGTCACCAGCGAGGAGGATCTGGAGCGCCGCAGGGGCAACCCGCGGATCTCGCTGGACGATCAGGAGGCCGTGCGCCGCTTCAGCCCGCGCGTCGCGGCCGTGATGGCGCAGGGCCGGGAGGCCGGCGAGGTGCGCTACCGTGACGAGGCGCTCGAGCGGGTCACCATTCAGGGCGTCACGAGCGAGTACGACCGCTTTCCGGCGTTTACGGCGGAGCGCGGACGCCTCATGACGCCGACGGAGGTCGCCCGCCGGCGGAACGTGGCGATCCTGGGCCGGTCGACGGCCGACAGGCTGTTCGGCGGCGCGGATCCGCTGGACCGGACCGTCACGATCCAGGGGGTGCACTTCCGCGTGGTCGGCGTCAGCCGCCCCAAGGGCACGCTGTTCGGCCAGTCGCAGGACGAGTTCGCGGTGATTCCGCTCGGCGCCTTCCAGCGCCTGTTCGGCAGCCGGCGGCCGCTCACGCTGACGGCGCGGCCCGCGGACCCCGCCGAGCTCGAGCGCGCCATGGACGAAGCCACGGTCGCGCTGCGGATCGCACGGCGCCTCGGGCCGCGCGAGGAGAACAACTTCGGCCTGTTCACTGCCGATACCGTGCTGGACATCTTCAACCGGGCCACCAGCGGCCTGGTCGTGGTGCTCGTCGGCGTGGTCGGCCTGGCGCTGATCGTGGCCGGCATCGTGATCATGAACATCATGCTGATGGCAGTCTCCGAGCGGACCCGCGAGATCGGTCTCCGCAAGGCGCTGGGCGCGAAGCGGCGCGACATCCTGTGGCAGGTGCTGTCCGAGTCGGTCTTCCTGTCGGTGTCGGGAGGCGCGCTGGGGACGGCGCTCGGCGCGACCGCCGCGGCGGCGCTCGAGCGATTCTCGCCGGTACCGGCCGTCGTGCATCCCTGGTCGGTGCTGCTGGCCCTGTCGGTGACGGCCGCGGTCGGCCTGTTCTTCGGACTCTATCCCGCGGCGCGGGCGGCGGCGCTCGATCCGATAGACGCGCTCGGCCGGAGCGGATAGCCGTGCGGGGCACGCTCCTCGTCGAGATCGTCCGGATGGCGCTCGACACCATCCGCGCGCAGGCACTGCGCTCGGCGCTGACCGTTCTCGGCGTCCTCATCGGCATCGCCTCCCTCGTGGGCATGACGTCGATGGTGCGCGGCTTCGACGAATCGCTGCGCGACAGCATCAGGACGATCGGCCCGGACACGATCTTCGTGACCCAGTTCTCGGGCCTCAGCATGTCCTCGGGCGACGACTTCTTCGAGCTGATGCAACGTCCGAGCCTGACGCCCGCCGACGCCCGGGCGATCGCCGGCAGCGCGCCGTCGATCGCCAGCGTCACGCTGGTGCTGGGCGAGGGGGGGCCGCCGACCCAGGCGCAGCTGCAGTACCGGAACCGGCGCTCCAAGACGATCAACGTGCTGGGCTCGACCGAGAACTTCGCAGCCGTGTACCACATCGACGTGGCCACCGGCCGGTTCTTCACGGCGGCCGAGGTCAGTCACCGCCGGCAGGTTGCCGTTCTCGGACAGACGCCTTACCAGGCGCTGTTTCCTCACGCGGACCCGGTCGGCAAGCTCGTGCGTCTCGGCAGCAAGCGCTATCGGGTCGTCGGCGTCCTCGGTTCGCGCCCGTCCCCGGGCGGGTTGGGCGGAGGCCAGGACGACTTCGTGGTCATTCCGCACTCCGCGTACCAGAAGCAGTTCGGGCTGCGCGCGACGCGGGCAATGCGGGGCGAGCTGCGGAGCATCATGATCGCGGCGGTCCCGCGGGCCGGCGTCGACCGCGACGACGCGCTGCGCGACGTCGAGAGCGTCATGCGCATCCGGCACGGCCTGCGGCTGGACGAGCCGAACGACTTCGATCTGCTGACCCAGGAGGCGGCCCTGCGGCTGTGGGATCGGATCAGCGGGGCCACCTACCTGGCGCTGGTCGCGATCTCGTCCATCGCGCTGCTGGTGGGCGGCATCGGCGTGATGGCGATCATGACCATCTCGGTGACGGAGCGGACCCGCGAGATCGGGACGCGCAAGGCGCTGGGTGCCCGGCGGCGCGAGATCCTGTGGCAGTTCCTGCTCGAGGCCGTCGTGCTGACCGCGGCCGGTGGCGTGCTCGGCGTCCTGACGGGCAGCGCCATCGGCCTCGCCGTGCACTACGCCACCGGCTTTCCGATCTCGCTGCCCTGGTGGTCGCACGCCATCGGCTTCGGCTTCTCGGCATCCGTCGGGATCCTGTTCGGGTTCTTCCCCGCCGTGCGGGCCTCGGGCCTCGATCCGATCGAGGCTCTGCGCCACGAATAGGGTTGAGCCGCCTTCCGCCGGTCGACTACGATTGTAGGTCTGGCCGTTGCGCAGCGGGGCTTCTGCCACGGGCTGCCAGTCAGGGGAGGTCAACCGTACATGAAGGTCTATGCCGCGGAGCATATCAGGAACGTCGCCCTGGTCGGCCATAGCGGGTCCGGCAAGACGCAGCTGGCATCGGCCGCGCTCTTCGACGCGGGGATGGTCAACCGGCTCGGCAAGGTCGACGAAGGCAATACCGTCACCGACTTCGACGAAGAGGAGATTGCCCGCAAGCACACGCTGTCGTCGAGCGTGGCGTTCGCGGAACGGGACCGGGTGAAGGTCAACTTCATCGACACGCCGGGCGTGGCGAACTTCCTCAGCGACACGCGCGCCGCCATGCGCGTGACCGACGCCGCGCTGGTCATCGTCGACGCCGTGGCGGGCGTCGAGGTGCAGACCGAGAAGGTCTGGGGCATGGCCAGCGAGGTCAACGCGCCGTGCCTGGTCGTCCTCAACCGTCTCGACCGCGAGCGGGCGAGCCTGGAGCGGGCCCTGGCCTCGCTGCGGGACGCGTTCGGACGCGAGGTCGTGCCGATCCAGCTGCCCATCGGGGAGGAGAAAGGGTTCGAGGGCGTCATCGACCTGGTCGCCATGCGGGCCCTGCGGTTCAGCGGCGGCGCGGAGGAGCCCACGGAGGCGGCCATTCCGGATGCGCAGGCCGAGGCGGCCGGCAGCGCGCGCGAGACGTTGATCGAGATGGTGGCCGAGGCCGACGACAGCCTCATGGAGAAGTTCTTCGAGGCGGGGACGCTGTCGCAGGACGAGTTGGAGCGAGGCCTGCGCACCGCGGTCGGCCAACGCCTGATCTTTCCCCTGCTGTGCACGTCGGCGCTCGGCAACGTCGGGATCCAGCCGCTGCTCGACGCCGTCGTGACCTATCTGCCGTCGGCCGCGGACCGGCCGTTGCCGGCCGTCGCGCGCGAGAACGGCGAGGCGGCCGCGTACGACGCCTCCGCGGACGCGACCGTGGCGGCCTTCGTGTGGAAGACGATCGCCGACCCCTTCGCCGGCCGGATCACGCTGTTCCGGGTCGCGGCCGGCACGCTGACCGCGGACCAGGCGGTGCACAACGTGACGCGGGACACCACGGAACGGCTCGGCGGGCTCGCGGTCATGCAGGGCAAGACGCAAACCGCGGTCGAGCGCGTCAACGCCGGCGATCTGGGCGCCGTGACCAAGCTCAAGGACACGCAGACCTCCGACACGCTGGGCGCCCGGGACAACGGGTTCGTCTTCCCGGCGATCGCCTTCGCGGAGCCGGTGCTGTCGTACGCCATCGAGCCGAAGAGCCGCGGCGACGAGGAGAAGATCAGCAGCTCGCTCCAGCGCCTGCAGGAAGAAGATCCCACCATCCGCTACGCGCGGGACGCGCAGACGAAGCAATTGCTCCTGTCCGGGCAGGGCCAGCAGCATATCGAGGTGATGGTCGCCAAGCTGAAGCGCCGCTTCGGCGTCGAGGTGAATCTGAAGCTGCCGCGCATCCCGTACCGGGAGACGATCACCGCGTCGACCGAGGCGCACGGGCGACACAAGAAGCAGACGGGCGGACACGGGCAGTTCGGCGACTGCAAGATTCGCGTCGAGCCGCTGCCGCGCGGCCAGGACTTCGACTTCGCCAACCAGATCTTCGGCGGCTCCATCCCCCGCCAGTTCATCCCGGCCGTGGAGAAGGGCATTCACGAGGCGCGCGAGAAGGGCTATCTTGCCGGCTATCCGATGGTCGACTTTCGCGTGACGCTGTACGACGGTCAGTTCCACGCGGTCGACTCGAACGAGATGTCGTTCAAGATGGCGGGCCGGCTGGCGTTCAGGGATGCGATGTCGCGGGCACGGCCGACGCTCCTCGAGCCGGTCATGGACGTCGAGGTCCGCGCGCCCGGCGACTTCGCGGGCGATCTCATGGGGGATCTCAATGGGCGCCGGGGGCGCATCGGCGGGATGGAGACGCGGGGCGCGTCCACCGTCATCAAGGCGCAGGTACCGATGGCCGAGATGCTCACCTACGAGCAGCAGCTGACCTCGGCCACCGGCGGCCGCGGGTCCTACCACATGGAGTTCTCACACTACGAGGAGGTCCCGGTCCATCTGCATGCCCGGGTGATCGCGGGGGCCAAGGCCGACCGCGGCGAGGCAGAAGCCGACGAGGACGAGTAGCCATGGTCCGGGAGCCTGCGCCGTAGCGCGAACGCCGGGGGTCCGGGGCGCAGCCCCGTCTGATTGAAGCTAGTCGCCGCCCCGGATGCGATCGGCCACCCGCCGCAGCCGGCCGCCCACGCCGGCCGACTCGTCCGCCGGCTTCCGGTCGGCGCCCTCGGAGGGCTGGGCCTTCTCCGCCGGCGAGTACTCGCTGCCGACGAGTTCCACCTGGGCGAGCGGCGCGTCGTCGCCCTGGCGGCGGCCGGACCGCAGCAGGCGCGTGTACCCGCCCGGCCGCGCGGCGAAGCGCGGCGCGATCGACGCGAACAGCTTGCCGACCATCTTGCGGTCGGCCATGTCGCGCGCCACGATCCGGCGCGCGTGGAGCGCGCGGCTGGTCTCGGTGCCGCCTGCAATCCCGCGCTTGGCAATCGTTATCAGGCGCTCGACGAACGGGCGCAACTCCTTGGCTTTCGCCAGGGTCGTGGTGATCCGTTCATGGCGGATCAGGGCCGTGGCCTGATTCCGCAGCAGCGCGAGCCGATGCTCCGACACCCGCCCGAGCTTCCGGTGTGCGACTCGGTGACGCATAGGTCTCTATTCCGTGGAAACGGACTCGGTGTCCGCGGGCGCATCGAGACTCATGCCGAGGGTCAAGCCCATCTGGGTCAGCAGATCCTTGATCTCGCTCAGGGACTTGCGGCCGAAGTTCTTGGTCCGCAGCATCTCGGGCTCCGTCTTCTGCACCAGCTCCCGAATGGTCCGGATGTTCGCGTTCTTGAGGCAGTTGTAGGAACGCACCGACAGCTCGAGCTCCTCGACGCTCTTGTCGAGGTGCTCGTTCGCGATCCGCGGCGCCGCGTCCGGCTCCGCCTCCTGCGGCGCCTCGAGTGGATCGTCGATGTTGATGAAGATGTTGAGGTGATCCCGGATGAGCTTGGCGCCCAGCGAGACGGCGTCGCGCGCCGTCACCGACCCGTCGGTCCAGACATCCACCGTGAGCTTGTCGTAGTCGGTGGTCTGCCCCAGCCGCGCCGCCTCGACGAGGTAGTTGACCTTCTTGACCGGCGAGTGGACCGAATCGATCGGGATCCAGCCGATCCCGAGATCGTCGGCGAAGTTCTTGTCGGCCGAGACGTATCCGCGCCCGCGGTTGACGCGCATCTCCATGTTCAGCGAGCCGCCGTCGGAAACCGTCGCGACATGCACGTCCGGCTCCAGGATCTCCACGTCGGCGTCGGTCTCGATGTCGCCGGCCTTGACCTCGCCGGGGTTCTCGGTCTTGATGTAGAGGCTCTTCGTGTGATCGACGTGCATGCGGATCGGAATCTGCTTGAGATTGAGAATGATGTCCGTGGCATCCTCGACCACGCCGGGAATGGGCGAAAATTCGTGCAGCACACCGTCGATCTTGACGGCCGTCACAGCAGCGCCCTCGATCGACGACAGCAACACGCGGCGCAGCGCGTTGCCGACGGTGGTCCCGAAACCGCGCTCGAACGGCTGGGCATGGAAACGCCCGAAGCGGTCGGTCAGCGTGTCGGTATCGCACTCCAGCCGCTTGGGTCGCTGAAAGCTTTTCCACAACATCGAGTTCTGTCCTTTCGGCGTTGTGATGACCCGCCGATCACTTCGAGTAGAGCTCCACGATCAGCTGCTCCTGCACCGGCAGATTGAGCTGATCGCGAGTCGGCGCCGCCATCAGCCGGCCGCTCAGCGCCTGCCCGTCCAGATCCAGCCACTCGGGAATGCCGCGGCCCTTGACCTCCTCCATCGCGTAGATGATGGCGGGATTCTTCGCGCTGGAGGCGCGGACCGCCACCACGTCGCCGGCCCTCACAGAGAACGACGGGACGTCCGCACGCCGGCCGTTGACCGTGAAGTGGCCGTGGCGCACGAGCTGGCGGGCCTGCGGCCGGGACGCCGCGAAGCCCAGCCGATAGATCACGTTGTCGAGCCGGCGCTCGAGGAGTTGCAGCAGCGTCTCGCCCGTGACCCCCTTCTGCCGATCGGCCTCCTCGAAGTAGCGCCGGAACTGGCGCTCCAGAACGCCGTACATGCGCTTCACCTTCTGCTTCTCGCGAAGCTGGAGCCCGTAGCCCATGAGCCGCTGCCGGCGGCCCTTGCCGTGTTGCCCGGGCGGCACGTTGCGCCGCTCGATGGCACACTTCTCGCCATAGCACCGTTCCCCCTTGAGGAACAGCTTCATCGCCTCGCGCCGGCACAACCGGCAGACCGGACCAGCGTATCGCGCCATGTTCTGTCAGCTTTCTTCAAACCCGCCGGCGCTTCGGCGGACGACATCCGTTGTGCGGAATCGGGGTCACGTCCCGAATCGACTTGACCTCCAGGCCGACCGATGTCTGCAGCGCGCGAATGGACGACTCCCGCCCCGCGCCCGGCCCCTTGACCCGCACGTCCACCGAGCGCACGCCGAACGCCTTCGCACCGTGCCCGGCATTGATGGCCGCCTGGGTCGCCGCGAACGGCGTGCCCTTGCGGGACCCCTTGAAACCGATGCCGCCGGCGCTCGACCAGGACAGTACCCGGCCCTCGGCGTCGGCGATCGTGATGATGGTGTTGTTGAACGACGCCTGAATGTGCACCACGCCATGATGCACCACGCGCTTCTCGCCGCGCTTCTTGAACGTCTTGGTGCGGCGCTTGCGTTTCGCGGGCGGGGGAACGCTCGCGTCGACGACATCCAGCTTGGCCATCCGCTCTCTCTTTCTCGACTAGCCCGCCACGGGCTGCTAGCTCGTCTTCTTCTTCGCGACGGCACCCTTGCGCGGCCCCTTCCGGGTGCGGGCGTTCGTGTTCGTCCGCTGTCCCCGCACCGGCAGGTTGCGCCGGTGCCGCAGTCCGCGGTAGCAGCCGATCTCCATCAGCCGCTTGATGTTGACGGAGATCTCCTTCCGGAGATCGCCCTCGACGCCGCCCTCCTCCTCGATGACCCGGCCGATCCTGCGCACCTCGTCCTCGGTGAGATCCTTGACCCGGGTGTCCAGGTCGACGCCCGCCGTCTGCAGCAGCGCCGTCGAGCGCGTCGAGCCGATCCCGAAGATGTAAGTCAGACCGACCTCGATCCGCTTCGTGCGCGGAAGATCAACGCCTGCAATGCGTGCCATGGCCCTACCCCTGCCTCTGCTTGTGCTTCGGGTTGCTGCAGAGCACCCGCACCACGCCGCGGCGGCGGACGATCTTGCACTTGTCGCACAGCTTGCGAACGGATGCTCGAACCTTCATCTCATCTCCTGCGCGGCGGCTCCGGGCCGCCCGCGTCAACCCGCCTGCGGCAACGCCGCCGGCTCGGCCGCCGTCGGCCGACTCAGCACGAACGGGCCCTCCGGCAGCACCGCCACCGAGTGCTCGAAGTGCGCCGAGAGACTCCCGTCGGACGTCACCGCAGTCCAGCCGTCGTCCAGCACGCGCACCGCCGGCAGCCCGGCGTTGACCATCGGCTCGATGGCCAGCACCATGCCTTCCTTCAGGCGCGGCCCGCGTCCCGGTTCGCCGTAGTTCGGGACCTGCGGCTCCTCGTGCAGGCTGGTGCCGATCCCGTGTCCGACGAACTCGCGAACCACCGAGAACCCGTGCGCCTCAACGTGGCTCTGCACCGCGTGGCCGAGATCGGACACGCACCCGCCCACCCGGGCGCGCTCTATCGCCCGGTCCAGCGCCTCCCGGGTCACGCGCAGCAGGGCGGCGGCGGCCTCGGAGATCGCGCCGACGCCCACGGTGAGGGCCGAATCGCCGTAGTAGCCGTCGAGCACGACCCCCATGTCCAGCGAGACGATATCGCCTTCCACCAGCCTGCGCGCGGACGGAATGCCGTGCACCACGGCTTCGTTGATCGACACGCACAGCGTCGCCGGGTAGCCGTGGTACCCCTTGAACGCCGGCACCGCGCCGGCACCGCGCACCCGCGCCTCGGCCACCGCGTCCAGGTCGCGGGGGGTCACGCCGGGCTCGATCAGTGCCTGCAGCTCGCGCAGCACGTCGGCCACGAGCCCGTTCGCCCGCCGCATCTTCTGCACCTCGGCACGTGACTTGCTCACGATCATCGGTCGTCTCCGTGCGTCACCTACCCGGCGGCGGCTGGCGGCGGGCGGCCGCCAGCGCGTCGTCGATGGCCACCCCGAGGGCGGCGTGAACGGCGTCGGGGGGCTGGTTGCCCTCGACGCGGCGAAAGCTCGGGCGGTCCTCGTAGAACGCGACCAGGGGCTGCGTCTGCTCGTGGTACACCCGCAGCCGTTCCCGGACGACGTCCTCCCGGTCGTCGCTCCGCTGCACCAGCCCGGCGCCGCAGCGCGTGCAGGCGGCCGGCGTGCCGCCGCCCGCCGTGCCGTACGGCGCGCCGCAGCGGCCGCACACGCGCCGGCGCGACAGTCGCTCCACCAGTTCGCGGTCCGGAACGCTCAGCTCGATGATGACCAGCGGGGCGCGGGCCGTCAGGATCTCGTCGAGCGCCACCGCCTGCGCGACGGTCCGGGGAAACCCGTCGAGGATGAAGCCGCCGGCCGTGTCGTCGCGCGCCAGCCGCTCCCGGACGATCCCCACCATCAGCGCGTCGCTGACGAGCTCGCCCCGCTCCATCACCGCCTTGGCCTGCAGGCCGAGCTCCGTGCCGGCCTGCACGGCCTCGCGGAGGATGTCCCCGGTCGAGATCTGCGGGATCTGCCGGACCTGCTCGATCCGCTTCGCCTGGGTGCCCTTGCCGGCGCCCGGGGGCCCGAATATCACGAGATTCGCCGCCACCGCCGTCCCCTGCGCCGAGGCCTAGCCGCGGCGCCCCTTGATCCGGGTCTTCTTCATGAAGCCGTCGTAGTGCCGCATGATCAACTGCGATTCGATCTGCTGAACCGTGTCCATCGACACGCCGACGATGATCAGCAGCGACGTGCCGCCGAAGTAGAACGTCACCCCCATCCCGTCGGTGATGAAGCGGGGCAGCAGCGTGTCCAGCTGATCGCCGATGAACGGCACCGCGTCGGCCCGGAAGCCCGCGATCAGCAGATCGGGCAGCACCGCCACCAGCGCGAGATAGATCGACCCGACCAGCGTGATGCGCGTGAGGATCGTGTCGATGTGCTCGGCCGTGCGCTTTCCCGGCCGGATGCCGGGAATGAACCCGCCGTACTTCCGCATGTTCTCCGCCACGTCATCCGGGTTGAAGATGATCGCGGTGTAGAAGTACGCGAAGAAGATGATGCCGCCCATGTACAGGAGGTAGTACAGCGGCATGCCGTTGCGCAGCTGGTCGGTCAGCGCCTGGCCCCAGCCGCCTGCCGGGAAGGCGGTGGCGACCGTGGCCGGGAACGCGATGATCGACGAGGCGAAGATGACGGGAATCACGCCGCCCGTATTCACCTTCAGCGGAATGTGGGTGCTGCTGCCGCCGTACATGCGCCGGCCGACCACGCGTTTCGCGTACTGCACGGTAACGCGCCGGTGGCCGCGCTCGATGAACACGACGGCCCCCACGACCAGCACCATGACCGTCAGCAGGAGCAGGACGCGGATGATCCCCATCTGCCCGGTCCGCATCTGGTCCAGCGTCGTCAGCACGGCCGACGGCAGCCCGACCACGATGCCGGCAAAGATGATCAGCGACATCCCGTTGCCGACCCCGCGCTCCGTGATCTGTTCGCCCAGCCACATGATGAACCCGGTGCCGGTCGTCAGCGTGAGCACCGTCATGAAGCGGAAGGCCCAGCCAG
Source organism: Vicinamibacterales bacterium (assembly GCA_965222265.1). GTDB lineage: Bacteria > Acidobacteriota > Vicinamibacteria > Vicinamibacterales > UBA8438 > JAAXGX01. The sequence goes on along the minus strand of CBDCTP010000001.1, from coordinate 546,457 downwards.
GCGAGTAGACGAGCGGCAGGCCGCCGGCGATGTTGGTCTGCCGCTCGAGAAAGATCGCGATCGCCAGCGACTGGACGATGCACAGCGCGATGGTGCCGTACCGCGTGTACTGGGTGATCTTCCGCCGGCCGAGCTCGCCCTCCTTCGACAGACGCTCCAGATACGGCCAGACGACGGTCAGCAGCTGCAGGATGATCGACGCGCTGATGTAGGGCATGATGCCGAGCGCGAAGATCGTCACCTGCGACAGGTTGCCGCCCGAGAACATGTCGTACAGCCCAAACATCGTCCCCGACGCCTGCTCGGCGAGCAGGGCCAGCGCCTCGGTGTTAACACCCGGCGTCGGAATATGGCTCCCCACCCGGTAGACGGCGAGGATGGCGAGCATGAACAGGAGCCGCCGGCGCAGATCCGGGATCGCGAACGTGTTCCGCAGGCTCTCCAGCATCAGTCGGACTGGCTCCCGGAGGCGGCCGACAGCACCTCCACCTGGCCGCCGGCGGCGGCAATGGCCTGGCTGGCCGCGGCGCTGAAGCGATGCGCCTTGACGGTCAGCCGCTTCGACAGCTCACCGCGCCCCAGCACCTTGATCAACGCGCGCGACCGGCGCACGATGCGCCGGTCGCGCAACAGCTCCGGCGTCACCTCCGTGCCGTCATCGAACCGGGCGGACAGCGTGTCGAGGTTGACCACGGCGTACTCGACGCGAAACGGATTGTGGAAGCCGCGCTTCGGCACGCGCCGATGCAGCGGCATCTGGCCGCCCTCGAAGCCGCGCTTGCGCTTGAAGCCGGACCGCGACTTGGCGCCCTTGTGACCGCGGCCCGCGGTCACGCCGGTCCCGGAGCCCTCGCCCCGACCTATGCGCTTGCGCTTGCGCCGCGCGCCTTCCGGCGGATGCAGATTGCTCAGATCCATGGCCCTATCCCACGCGCACGAGATGGCGCACCTTGTGCAACATGCCTCGAATCGACGGGTTGTCCACCACGTCGACGGAGTGCCCGATCCGCCGCAGGCCGAGACCGCGCACGACGAGCGACTGCCGCTTGTCGTAGCCGATCGGGCTGCGGACCAGGGTCACGCGCAGCCGCGGCGCCGTTTCGTTGCGCTGCCCGCGTCTCATTGATCACCTGCCACCGGCGTGCCCGTCTCCGCCGCCCCGCCGGCCGCGTCACCTGCCGCCAGCGCCAGATCGATGCCGCGCAGCCGCGCCACCTCGGCGGGATCCTTGAGCTCCGACAGGCCGACGAAGGTCGCGCGGACCACGTTGTGCGGGTTGTCCGAGCCGAGCGACTTCGTGAGGATGTTGTGGATGCCGGCGGACTCGACGACCGCGCGAACCGCGCCGCCGGCGATGATCCCGGTGCCTTCCGGCGCCGGCTTCAGCAGCACGCTGCCGGCCCCGAACCGCCCGACGATGGTGTGCGGAATCGTCGTTCCCTGCAGCGGCACCCGCACGAGCGCCTTCTTCGCCGACTCGATCCCCTTCTTGATGGCCGAGGGCACCTCCTTGGCCTTGCCGACCGCGAAGCCGACGTGCCCCAGGCCGTCGCCGACGACGACCAGTGCGCTGAAGCTCAGGTTCTTGCCGCCCTTGACGACCTTGGTCACACGGTTGATCGACACGACCGTGTCCTTCAGGTCGAGCAGCGTGGGGTCGATCTTCGGTCGCGCCTCTCGCATGCTCATAACTCCAGGCCGGCTTCGCGAGCCGCCTCCGCCACACTCCGCACACGTCCGTGATACAGCCGCCCGCCGCGATCGAAGACGACCTGCTTGACGCCCTGCTCGAGCAGGCGCTCGGCCGCCACGCGGCCGACGACGCTCGCGCCCGCCTTGTTACCGCCCCGCGCGCCGTCCTCGAACCGGGCGCGCACGCTGGCCTCGTGACTCGAGGCCCAGGCCAACGTCCGGCCGGCCTCGTCGTCGATGACCTGGACGCAGATGTGGACGAGGCTCCTCGACACCGCCAGCCGCGGCCGCGCCGGCGTGCCGTGGATCCGCTTGCGCTGCCGCAACCGGATCCGGTGCCGGCGATCCCTCTTGGTCTTGATTCTCATCGACTACGCCCCGGTCTTGCCGACCTTTTTCTTGAGCACCTCGCCGGTGTACCGAATGCCCTTCTGCTTGTAGGGGTCGGGCTTCCGCAGCGCGCGCAGATCCGCGGCCACCTGCCCGACCCGCTGGCGGTCGATGCCCGCGACGGTGATGTGGTTCTGCTTGTCCACCGTGATGTCGATCCCGCTCGGGATGGGGAACTTCACCGGGTGCGAGTACCCGAGCGAGAGGACGACCTCCGGTCCCGACACCTGGGCGCGGTAGCCGATGCCGACGATGTCGAGCTCCTTCGTGAAGCCCTGCGAGACGCCGTGCACCGCGTTGGCGACCAGGCTCCGCGCCAGACCGTGGAACTTCGCCAGCGACCGGTCGTTCGCGCGCACCGGCAGGGCCGCGAGCTTGCCGTCAGCCAGCTCGAAGCGCACGCCGGGCGGCACGGGCTGCCGGAGCTTGCCCTTCGGTCCCTGCACCTCGACGGCGTCAGCCGCCAGGGTGACCGTCACGCCGTCCGGAATCGGAATCGGCTGCTTGCCTACACGCGACATGGATGCACCCCGGCGCCCGCCCGAGCCCTACCACACATTGCACAGAACCTCGCCGCCCACGCCCGCCTTGGCGGCGTCACGACCGGTCATGACGCCCCGCGAGGTGGTGAGAATGCACGTTCCCAGTCCGGCCAGCACCGGCGGGGCCTTGTCGCGGGCGAAGTACACCCGCCGGCCGGGCCGACTGACGCGTTCCAGGCCGGACAGCACGCGCTGGCCGGCGGGACCGTACTTCAGCACGACGCGAATCATCTTTCTGGGCTGCGTGCCGCGACGGCCGGGCACCTCGACCATCTTGAACCCCTGAACATATCCCTCGCTCTGGAGGATCCGCGCGATCTCGACCTTGAGCCTCGACAGCGGCACGTCGACGCGCAGATGCCGGCCCGACGTCGCGTTCCGGATCCTCGACAGCATGTCAGCAATCTGATCAGGCATAGGCCCTCGACATCTCCCGTCTCACCCAACCACCGGCCCGTGCACGAGCGCCCCGCCGGCTACCAGCTGCTCTTCGTCACGCCCGCGATCTCGCCCTCGAGAGCGAGCTTCCGGAAGCAGAGACGGCAGAGCGCGAACTTGCGCAGGTACCCGCGCGGCCGGCCGCAAACCCGACAGCGGTTGCGCCCGCGAACCCTGAACTTCGGCGGCTTGAGCTCCTTGACCTTCTTCGCGATCGTCGACATGGTGATTCGTCATCGGCGGCCCGCGGGCCGCGCATCAGCTCGCCCGAAAGGGCATACCCAGCAACTGCAGCAACTTGCGTCCCTCGCCGTCGGTCCTGGCCGTCGTTACGACCGACACGTTCATCCCGCGCGACTGATCGACCTTCATGTAGTCGATCTCCAGGAAAATCAGCTGGTCGCGGAGACCGAGCGTGTAGTTGCCGCGACCGTCGAACCCGTCCGGCGAGATGCCGCGGAAGTCCCGCACGCGGGGCAGCGCGATCGAGATCAGGCGATCGAGGAACTCGTACATCCGCTCGCCGCGGAGCGTCACCATCGAGCCGATCGCCATCCCCTGCCGCAGCTTGAACGCGGCAACGGACTTGCGCGCCCGGGTGGTCAGCGGCCGTTGCCCCGTGATCCGCGTCAGCTCGTCCGCCGCGGCGTCGATGAGCTTCGGGTTCTGCGTCGCCTCGCCGATGCCCATGTTGACCACGACCCGCTCGATCTTGGGCACGGCCATGATGGTCGTGTAGCCGAACTCCTTGCGGAGCGCCGGCACGACCTCGTCACGATAGCGTTCCTGCAGCCGGCTCACTTGTCCACCGCTCCGTCGCACTTGCGACACACGCGTATCTTCCGCCCGTCGCCGAGCAGCTGGCGCCCGACGCGCGTCGGCGCCCCGCATTCCGGACAGACGACCTGCACGTTCGACGCGTGCAGGGAGCCCTCCCTCTCGACGATGCCGCCCTTGATGTTGCGCTGCGGATTCGGCCGCGTGTGCCGCTTGACGAAGTTGACCCCCTCGATCACGAGGCGGTTTCGGCCGGGCAGCACCTTCAGCACGCGGCCGCGCTTGCCGCGGTCCTTGCCGGAGACGACGACCACGTTGTCGTTCTTCCGCACGGGCGTCTGGAGTCTGGACATCGTTCCGATCGCCTCACAACACTTCCGGCGCCAGCGAGATGATCTTCATGAACCTCCGCTCGCGCAGCTCGCGGGCCACCGGCCCGAAGACACGGGTTCCGATCGGCTCGTTCTGCTCGTTGACCAGCACCGCGGCGTTCCGGTCGAACCGGATGTAACTGCCGTCCCGGCGCCGATGCTCCTTGTGGGTCCTGACGATGACCGCCCGGACGACCTGGCCCTTCTTCACGGCCGAGGCCGGCGTGGCCTCCTTGACCGCGGCCGTGACGAGATCCCCCAGCCCGGCGAAGCGCCCCGTCGCCCCGCCCAGCGGATTGATGACCGCGATCTTCCGCGCCCCGGAATTGTCCGCGACGTCCAGCACCGACTGCATCTGAATCATGACGCGCCCGTTCCGATCACACCTGTCCGCTCAAACCGTCCGAGCCCGCTCGACGACCCGGACGACGACGAACCGCTTCCGCCGGCTGATGGGCCGCGACTCGACCATGGCCACCCGGTCGCCGACCTTCAGGCTGTTCGACTCGTCGTGCGCCATGAATTTCGTCGTGCGCCGGCGAATCTTGCCGTACACGGCATCGCGCACCCGGCGCTCGACGGCAACGATGACGCCGCTGTCCAGCTTGTCGCGGACCACGACGCCGACCACCTCTCTCTTGTTGGCCATCGCTCAGTCTTCTCCGCCGGCACCGCCACCGGCGGGCTCCGCCGCCCCCGCCAGCTCGCGCTCGCGCAGCAGCGTCTTGACCCGCGCCCGCTCGCGCCGCAGCGCGCGCATCTTGTTCGACGCATCGGTCTGGCCCATCGACCTCTGGATGCGCAGCCGAAAGACCTGATCGTCGAGCTCGCCCACGCGTTGCTGGAGGTCTTCGTTGCCCAGCTCCCGCAGTTCGTCGATGCCCGTCACGAGCCGTCACCCGCGCCGAACCGCCGCGTGAACTTCGTCGGTATCGGCAGCTTGGCCGCCGCCAGCCGCATCGCCTGCTCGGCGTCGCCGGCGCTCACGCCCTCCATCTCGAACAGGATCCGGCCCGGACGCACCACCGCCACCCACTGCTCCGGCGCGCCCTTGCCCTTGCCCATGCGGGTCTCCTGCGGCTTCTTCGTGATCGGCTTGTCCGGAAAGATCCGCACCCAGATCTTGCCGCCGCGCTTGACGGCCCGCGTCATCGCGACACGGGCCGCCTCGATCTGACGATCGGTCATCCAGCACGATTCGAGCGCCTTCAGCCCGTAGTCGCCGAACGAGACAGCCGACCCGCGCCAGGCCTTGCCGACCATGCGCCCCCGATGCTGCTTCCGATACTTGACCTTCTTCGGCATCAACATGGCGATTCCCCCGGATGCCTACAGGCGGCCTCGGCGCGGTGCGCGATAGTCTTCCTCGCGGCTGGTCTGCGGCTCGAGCCGCTCGCCCTTGTAGAGCCATACCTTCACGCCGATGGCGCCGTAGGTCGTGCGCGCCTCGCCGAACCCGTAGTCGATGTCGGCCCGCAGCGTCTGCAGCGGCAGCTGTCCGTGCAGATACCACTCGGAGCGCGCGATCTCGGCGCCGTTGAGACGTCCGCCCACCCGCACCTTGATGCCGCGCGCGCCGAAGCGCAGCGCCGACTCGACCGCCTTGCGCATGGCGCGCCGAAACGCGACGCGCTTCTCGAGCTGCAGCGCGACCGACTCGCTGATCAGCTGCGCGTCGAGCTCCGGCTTCTGAATCTCCTGGATGTTGATGAACACCTCGCGGTTCGTCCGCTTCTGAATGTCGGTCTTCAGCTTGTCGACCTCCGTGCCCTTGCGCCCGATGATGATGCCCGGGCGCGAGGTGTGGATGTCGAGCTTCAGCTTGTTGGCGGCGCGCTCGATCTCGATCTTGGACACGCCGGCATGGGAGAACCGTTTCTTGAGGTCGGACTTCAGGGACAGGTCCTCGTGCAGGAGCTTGGCATAGTCCCGGTCCGCGTACCAGCGCGAGCGCCACGTCTTGTTGAAGCCGAGGCGAAATCCGTACGGGTGAACCTTCTGTCCCATGCTCGACCCTGTCTCCTACGATTGCGGCGCCGCGTCGGCGGCCGGCACGCTGGTCACCGTCTCGGGCTTCTCGCACACGGTCACGGTCAGGTGCGACGTCCGCTTGGTGATCCGGAACGCGCGGCCCATGGGCGCCGGGCGGATGCGCTTGAGCGACGGCCCCTGATTGGCGTAGCACTCGCGCACGTACAGCCGGTCCGTGTCCCCGCTCGCACCTTCCTTCTGCTGCGCGTTGGCCACGGCCGACCGCAGCACCTTCGTGATGTCGCGTGCGACGCCCTTGCGGGTGAAGCGGAGCGTGGCCAGGGCGGTGTCGACCGTCCGCCCGCGAATCAGATCCATGACGAGCTTCGCCTTCTGCGCCGACGTGCGGACGTAGCGCGCGTGTGCGCGGCCCTCGATCATCGCCCGCCCCTCCCCACGGACGCCACCTTCTCGCCGCGGCCGGTATGACCCCGGAACAGGCGGGTCGGGGCGAACTCCCCGAGCTTGTGACCCACCATGTTCTCGCTGACGTAGACCGGCACGAACTTCTTTCCGTTGTGGACGGCGAGCGTGTGCCCGATCATCTCCGGGACCACGGTCGACCGGCGGGACCACGTCTTGATCACCTTCCGCGCGTTGTCGCGGTTCATCACCTCGATCTTCTCGAGGAGCGGAATGTCGACGAACGGTCCTTTCTTGAGCGATCGACTCATCGCGGCAGCCCCCGTCACCTCGAACGCTTGCGCTTCTTCCGTTGCAGGATGAACCGGTCCGACGGCTTCCGGCGGCGGGTCTTGTAGCCCTTCGCCGGCTGTCCCCACGGCGACACCGGATGCCGGCCGCCCGCCGCGTGGCCCTCGCCGCCCCCCAGCGGGTGGTCGACCGGATTCATCGAGTTGCCGCAGACGTGCGGCCGCTTGCCGCGCCAGCGGTTCCGACCCGCCTTGCCGATCGACACGTTGCCGTGATCGACGTTGCCCACCTGGCCCACCGTGGCCAGCGCGTTCGGCGGCACGAGCCGCGTCTCGCCGGACGGCAGCTTGACGGTCACGTGCTTGCCGTCCTTCGCCACGACCTGCACCGCCGACCCGGCGCTGCGGGCGATCTGCCCGCCCTTGCCGGGCCGCAGCTCCACGTTGTGAACCTGCGTGCCGAGCGGCATGTTCCTGAGCGGCAGCGCGTTGCCGGGCAGGATGTCGGTCTTCTCGTCGGCAATCACCGTGTCGCCGACCTTCAGGCCGACCGGGTGCAGGATGTAGCGCTTGTCGCCGTCGGCGTACGCCACCAGCGCGATCCGCGCCGACCGGTTCGGATCGTACTCGACGGTCGCCACGCGCCCCGGCACGCCCCGCTTGTCCCGCCGGAAATCGATGACCCGGTAGGCGCGCTTGTGGCCGCCCCCGCGCCACCACAAGGACACCTCGCCCCGGTTGTTCCGCCCGCCGGACTTCTTGAGCGGCTTCGTCAGCGGCCGATACGGCCGGTCCGTCGTGATCTCGTCGAAATCGTGAGCGGACTGAAACCGCCTGCCGGCCGACGTCGGCTTGTACCTGCGAATCGCCATCGTTCGCCCTCACCAGTCCGCGCCGCCACGGACTGTCACGTTCCCTCTCTCCTATGTCCCTTCGAGGAACTCGGGGATCTTCTCCCCGGCCCGCAGCCGCACGTACGCCTTCTTCCAGTCGGGCCGCTGACCGGCGAAGCGCCCCTGCCGCTTGATCTTGCCGTGCGAGATCGCGGTCCGCACCGTCGCCACCTTGGTGCCGAGCAACTGCTCGACCGCCCGCTTGATGTCGACCTTCGTCGCGTTCATCGCCACCTCGAAGGTGACGATGCGCTTGTCGTCGAGCAGCACCGACGACTTCTCCGTCACGATCGCCCGCCGGATGACGTCCGTCTGCTTCACGATGCCAACACCTTTTCGAGATGCCTGACCGCGTCCGCGGTCACGAACAGCCGCGGCGCCCAGGCCACGTCGCGGGCCGTCAGGCGGCTGGAGCCGACGGCGCGCACGCCCGGGAGGTTCCTGACCGCCAGCTCGAGGTTCAGCTCGGGCTTCACGTCGACGAGCAGCGCCCGCTCCCCGCTGCCGAGGCGCGCCAGCAACTCCACGGCGTCCCTCGTCCGCGGCTCGTCGACCGTCAACTGCTCGACGACGGTCACCGCGCCGTCGCGGAGCTTCTGAATCAGCGCGGCCCGCAGGGCGCGACGCACCACCTTGGCCGGCAACGCGTAGGCGTAGCTGCGCGGCTGGGGGCCGAAGACCACGCCCCCCGTGCGCCACAGCGGGTTGCGCACCTCGCCGACGCGGGCCCGGCCGGTGCCCTTCTGCCGCCACGGCTTGCGGCCCGTGCCCCGCACCTGACCGCGCGTCTTCGTGGCATGGGTGCCGCGCCGCTCGGCAGCGTTCTGCTGCACGACCGACTCCCAGACGAGCCCCTCGTCCACCGGCCCGCCGAAGACCTCGTCACTGAGATCGATCGAGCCGACCTTGTCGTTCTGCCCGTTGACCACGTCCAGCGTCATGTCCCGCTCTCGCCTGCCCGCGCCGCGGGTCAGCCTCGTCTCCTCTTCTTCTTCTTCGCGTCGTCCTGAGCGGGCTGCACCACCTGACGGCGGGGAGCGACCGCCCGCCGAATGACGACGTAGCCCCCCGGCGCACCGGGCACCGCTCCGCGGACGACCATCTGGTGATTCTCGGCGTCGACCTGGATGACGCGCAGGTTCCGCACCGTGACGCGGTCGCTGCCCATGTGCCCCGGCCCGCGCATCCCCTTGAGCACCCGCGACGGATAGGACGACTGTCCGATCGAGCCGGGCGCACGGTGGAACATGGACCCGTGGGTCGCGCGCCCGCCCGCGAAACCGTGTCGCTTGACGACACCCTGGAAGCCGCGGCCCCGGCTCTCGCCGACGACGTCGACCTGATCGCCGGCCGCGAAGAGCGAGACCAGCACCTGCTCGCCTTCCCGCGGCGTGTCGCTGCCGTCGCCGACGGCCACCTCGCGCCGGATGCGGGTCGGCGGCACGTTGGCGCGCCGGTAATGGCCGGCGACCGCCTTGGACACCCGCGGGGGGCGCTGCTCGACGAGGCCGATCTGCACCGCGTCGTAACCGTCCCGATCGACGGTCTTGCGCTGCACGACCACGCACGGACCGGCCTGCAGGACCGTGGCCGGCGACACCACCCCGTCGTCGCTGAACACCTGCGTCATCCCGATCTTTCGTCCAATGATCCCGGCCACCATGACTCCGTCCCGCGCAGGCTCCTAGTTGTGTTCCTTGCCGAACGCCTTGATCTCGACGTCGACCCCGGCCGGCAGATCGAGCTTCATCAGCGCGTCGACCGTCTGCGGCGTGGGCTCGAAGATGTCGATCAGCCGCTTGTGGGTGCGAATCTCGAACTGCTCGCGCGACTTCTTGTCGACGTGCGGGGAGCGCAGAACCGTCCACTTGTTCGTGTCGGTCGGCAACGGAATGGGCCCCGCGAGCCGGGCACCGGTGCGGCGCGCGGTGTCGACGATCTCGGTCGTCGACTGGTCCAGCACACGATAGTCGTACGCCTTGAGGCGGATACGAATCTTGTCGCTGAACGTCGGCATCTGTCGTCTCTCCTCCGCGCGCGGGGTCCGCCTAGCCCGGAAATCGTCGCCTGCGGCTCCGATTGCCGCCCAACCAACCTTACTCGACGATGTCGGTGATGGTGCCCGAGCCGACCGTCCGCCCGCCCTCGCGAATCGCGAACCGCAGCCCCTTCTCGAGCGCCACCGGCGTGATCAGCTCCACGCTGATCGCCACGTTGTCGCCAGGCATCACCATCTCCACGCCCTCCGGCAACGTCGCCACCCCCGTCACGTCCGTCGTCCGCAGATAAAACTGCGGGCGATACCCGTTGAAAAACGGCGTGTGACGGCCGCCCTCGTCCTTCGTCAGAACGTAAACCTCGCCCCGAAACTTCGTGTGCGGCGTGATCGACTTCGGCTTCGCCAACACCTGCCCGCGCTCGACGTCGTCCTTCTCCGTCCCCCGCAGCAGAACCCCGATGTTGTCCCCAGCCACCCCTTCGTCGAGCAGCTTCCGGAACATCTCGACCCCCGTCACCACCTTCTTCTGGGTCGGCGTGAAACCCACAATCTCGATCTCCTCGCCCACCACCACCTGCCCGCGCTCGACGCGACCCGTCACCACCGTCCCGCGACCCGAGATCGAAAACACGTCCTCGATCGGCATCAGAAACGGCTTGTCGATGTCGCGAGCCGGCAGCGGAACATACGAATCGACCGCCTCCATCAGCTCCAGAACCGCCGCCTCGCCCGCCGCCTCGCCCTCGAGCGCCTGCAGCGCAGAACCCTTCACCACCGGTATCTCTTCGCCTGGAAACTCATACGTGCTCAGCAGCTCCCGGACCTCCAGCTCCACCAGCTCGAGCAGCTCCGGGTCGTCCACCGCGTCCACCTTGTTGAGAAATACCACCAGCGACGGAACCCCCACCTGGCGCGCCAGCAAAATGTGCTCGCGAGTCTGCGGCATCGGACCGTCCGTCGCCGCAACCACCAGAATCGCACCGTCCATCTGCGCCGCGCCCGTGATCATGTTCTTGATGTAGTCCGCGTGCCCGGGGCAGTCCACGTGCGCGTAGTGCCGCTGCTCGGTCTGATACTCCACGTGCGCCGTCGCAATCGTGATCCCACGCTCGCGCTCTTCCGGCGCGTTGTCGATCGAGTCGAAGCTGCGAATCTCGTTCTTCTCGTCGTTCTTCGCCAATACCGACGTGATCGCCGCCGTCAGCGTCGTCTTGCCATGATCGATATGCCCGATCGTCCCGATGTTCACGTGCGGCTTCGAACGGTCAAATCTCTCTTTCGCCATCGCTCATGCCCTCATCTTCCCTGGATACGAGCCACGACATCCTCGCTGATCTGGGCCGGCACCTGCTCGTATCGTTCAAAGTGCATCGAGAACGTCGCCCGTCCCTGCGTGCGCGAGCGGAGGTCGGTGGCGTACCCGAACATCTCGGCAAGCGGCACCTGGGCATTGACGATGCGCGTGCCGCCGTGCGCCTCCATCGACCGCACACGGCCCCGCCGGGCGTTCATGTCGGTGATGATGTCCCCCATGTACTCCTCGGGAACGACGACCTCGAGACGCATGCTCGGCTCGAGGAGCACGGCGCCAGCCTTGCGCGCGGCGGCGCGGAACGCCATCGAGCCGGCCATCCTGAACGCCATCTCGGAGGAGTCGACCTCGTGGTACGACCCGTCGTAGAGCGATACGCTGACGTCCTCGATCGGGTAGCCCGCGAGAATGCCGGTCGTCAGCGCGTCGCGCACGCCCTGCTCGACGGACTTGACGTAGTCGCGCGGGACCGCGCCGCCCACGATGTCGTCGACGAACTCGAATCCGCGGCCGAGCGGCGCCGGCACCACGCGGATCTTGACGTGCCCGTACTGGCCGCGCCCGCCAGTCTGCCGCACGTAGCGGCCCTCGCTCTCGGTCGGACGCGTCAGGGTCTCGCGGTAGGCGACCTGCGGGCGGCCGACCGCGGCCTCCACGCCGAACTCGCGCTGCAACCGATCGACGAGGATCTCCAGGTGCAGCTCGCCCATGCCTGAAATGACGACCTGTCCCGTCTGCTCGTCGGTCCGGACGCGAAACGTCGGATCCTCGGCCGTCAGCTTGGCCAGCCCCGCCCCCAGCTTCTCCTGATCCGATTCCGTCCGCGGCTCGATCGCCAGCGAGACCACCGGCTCCGGGAACTCCATCGACTCGAGCACGACGGGGCGGCGCTGGTCGCAGATGGTGTCGCCGGTGCTCACGCTCTTGAGGCCGACCGCCGCGGCGATGTCGCCCGCGTAGACCTGCTTGATCCCCTCGCGCTTGTTCGCGTGCATCTTCAGCAGCCGCCCGATCCGCTCGCTGCGGCCGCGCACCGGATTGAAGACGGTCGCCCCCGACTTCATCACGCCCGAGTAGACCCGCATGAACGTGAGCCGCCCCACGAACGGGTCGGTCATGATCTTGAACGCCAGCGCGGAGAACGGCGCGGCGTCATCGGCCGGACGCTCGACCCGGGTCTCCTCCGCCTGCCGCGGGTCGAGGCCGACGATGGGCGGCACGTCGCTGGGCGACGGCAGATAGTCGACGACGGCATCGAGCAGCGGCTGCACCCCCTTGTTCTTGAAGGCGGACCCGCATACCACCGGCACGAACGGCGGCTCGTCGTTGCACACCGACGCGACGACCCGGCGCCTGAGCGCGGCGCGGATCTCGTCCTCCCCGATCGGCTCGCCGTGCAGGTACTTGTCGAGAATCTCGTCGCTGACCTCGCTGACCTTCTCGATCAGGGTCTCCCGCAGCGCGGTCGCCTCCGGCCGGCATGCCTCGGGAATCTCCTCGACGATGGACTCGGCCCCGAGCGTCTCGTCCTGGTAGCGCACCGCGCGCATGCCGACGAGGTCGATCACGCCCGCGAAGCCGTCCTCGGCGCCGATCGGCATCTGCACCGCCACGGGATTGGCCTGCAGCTTGGACCGGATCTGCTCGACCGTGCCGCCGAAGTCGGCGCCCACGCGGTCCATCTTGTTGACGAAGCAGATGCGCGGGACGCCGTACTTGTCGGCCTGACGCCAGACGGTCTCCGACTGCGGCTCGACGCCCGCGACCGCATCGAATACGGCCACGGCGCCGTCGAGCACGCGCAGCGAGCGCTCCACCTCGGCGGTGAAGTCGACGTGGCCGGGCGTATCGATGATGTTGATGCGGTGGTCGCGCCAGAAACAGGTGGTCGCCGCCGAGGTGATGGTTATGCCGCGCTCCTGCTCCTGCGCCATCCAGTCCATGACGGCCGTGCCGTCATGCACCTCGCCCAGCTTGTAGGTGATCCCGGTGTAGTACAGGATGCGCTCGGTCGTGGTCGTCTTCCCGGCATCGATATGCGCCATGATGCCGATGTTCCGATTGCGGCCGAGCGGGACTTGCCTGGGCATGATTCCGGACTTCCGCGCTCCGGCGACGCGGCCGGTGGAGCTCCGCGGCTTCAGCTCAGCGACCGCCATGGCATGTTTCTCCGGTCATAACCAGGACGTCGCTACCAGCGGTAGTGGGCGAAGGCCTTGTTGGCTTCCGCCATGCGGTGCGTGTCTTCCCGCTTCTTGACGGAGCCGCCGCGCAGATTCGACGCGTCGATCAGCTCGTTCGCCAGCCGGTCCCGCATCGTCTTGCCGTCGCCCCGGCCGCGCGCCGCCGACGTGAGCCAGCGGATGCTGAGCGACAGCCGGCGGTTCTGGTTGACCTCGACCGGCACCTGGTAGTTGGACCCGCCCACGCGGCGCGACTTGACCTCGAGGCTCGGCTTCGTGTTGTCGATCGCCTTCTTGAAGACCTTGACCGGATCGTCGCCCGTGCGGTCCCGGATGATGTCGAGACTGCCGTACACGATGCCTTCGGCGACGCTCCGCTTGCCGCCCTTCATGATCATCCGCACGAACTTCGTCACCAGCGTGCTGCCGTACAGCGGATCCGCCGGAACCTCGCGCTTGGGAACCTCTCGTCGCCGCGGCATCTCTCGCTCCTGTCTCGCTGGCCCCGCCGGCGCTACGCCTTCGGCCGCTTGGCGCCGTACTTCGAGCGCGACTGCTTGCGGCCCTGCACGCCGACGGCGTCGAGCGTTCCGCGCACCACGTGGTACCGCACCCCCGGCAGATCCTTCACGCGCCCGCCGCGAATCAGCACCAGCGAGTGCTCCTGCAGGTTGTGCCCCTCGCCGGGTATGTAGCTGGTCACCTCGATGCCGTTGGTCAGACGCACCCGGGCGACCTTGCGCAGCGCCGAGTTCGGCTTCTTCGGCGTCTGCGTGAACACGCGCACGCAGACGCCCCGCTTCTGCGGGCAGCTCTGGAGCGCGGGGCTCTTCGTCTTGTTCAGCGCCGGCACGCGGCCCTTGCGAACGAGCTGACTGATCGTCGGCACGACGACTCCTTAACTCGACACCGCGTGGCGCGACGGCCAAGTCGCACGCCAGCGGCCGACAATGTGTGGCCCAGGCCTAGAAGCCGCAACCGGCTTGGCACCTGTGGCCGGTCAAACCGATTTCTGTATGCTCGTCGAGCAGGCGCTGCCCCCGGCCAGCGCCGGGGTCATGCCTTGTGCAGCGAGGCACCTTTCGGACACGCCAGAGTCGGACACAGGGCGGCTCCGACTCCGACCAAACCTTGCGACAATATCACATGGGCCCGATTTGCGCAACGCGCTCCGCCGGCCCCGCCGCATCTCCGCCTGTCCCGTTCCACGGTGCGGACTGCTGGCCCGCCAGTCGTCGCCTTGCGGCTCCACCTGGCGCCCAACCAACCCTGTAGCAGTCCGCGCCGTTCCACGGTGCGGACTGCTACTCGACCGCCTCGTCCCGGCGCACCGGCTCGTCGGGCTCGATGAAGTACTCCATCTCGCGCTCGAACTCGAGCTCCTCCGGCGAAGGGGGCGGGGGCGGGGGCGGCTCGTCCGGCTCGATGCGCACCCGCTGGTAGTACTCGAATCCGGTGCCGGCCGGTATCAGCCGCCCCATCGTCACGTTTTCCTTCAACCCGCGCAGATGATCGACGCGGCCCGAAATCGACGCCTCGGTCAGCACGCGCGTCGTTTCCTGGAACGACGCCGCGGAAATGAACGACTCGGTCGACAGCGAGGCCTTCGTGATCCCGAGCAGCATCGGCCGCCCCGTGGCCGGCCGGTCGCCCTCGGTGGTGACCCGCTCGTTCTCCTGCAGGAAGCGGACCTTGTCGACCTGCTCGTCGACCAGGAACTCGGTGTCGCCCACGTCCTCGACCCGGACCCAGCGCATCATCTGGCGCACCATCACCTCGATGTGCTTGTCGTTGATGTTGACGCCCTGCAGGCGGTACACCTCCTGAATCTCGTTGACCAGGTAGCTCTGCAACGCCTTCTCGCCGAGCACGCTGAGGATGTCGTGCGGATTGCTCGGCCCGTCCATCAGCGGCTCGCCGGCCTTGACCCGATCGCCTTCCTGCACGTTGATGTGCACCCCGCGCGGCAGCGAGTACTCGCGCGGCTCGGCGCTGGAATCCTCCGGGATGATCAGGATCTTGCGCATCCCCTTGACGATGCCGCCGTACTTGACCTCCCCGTCGATCTCGCTGATGACGGCGGTCTCGCGCGGCTTGCGCGCCTCGAACAGCTCGACCACCCGCGGCAGGCCGCCGGTGATGTCCTTGGTCTTGGTCGTCTCGCGCGGGATCTTGGCGAGCACGTCGCCCGCGTCGACCTCGTCGCCTTCGGCCACCATCAGGTGCGCGTGCGAGGGCATGTGGTACTTGCGCAGCTTCTTCCCGTCCTTGCCGCGGATCTCCACGGTCGGCTGCCGCTTCTCGTCCGCCGAGTCGACGATGATCAGCCGCATGAGGCCGGTCACCTCGTCGACCTCCTCGTGTACCGTCAGGCCCTCGACGATGTCCTTGAAGCGCACTGCCCCCTTCTGCTCGGTCAGGATCGAGAAGGTGTACGGATCCCACTCCACCAGCACCTGTCCCTGTTCGACCTCCTGGCCGTCCTTCACGCGCAGGTGCGCGCCGTACACGACCGCGTAGCGCTCGCGGTCCCGGCCCTTCGTGTCCAGCACGACGAGCGATCCGGTCCGGTTCATGACGACCAGGGAATCGTCCGGCTTCTGTACCACCTGGATGCCCTCGAACTTCACGGTGCCGGCGTGCTTGCTCTCCAGCGTCGACTGCTCGGAGACGCGCGACGCCGTGCCCCCGATGTGGAACGTCCGCATCGTGAGCTGCGTCCCGGGCTCGCCGATGGACTGCGCCGCGATGACCCCCACGGCCAGCCCGAGCTCGACCAGCTTGCCGGTCGCCAGGTCGCGGCCGTAGCAGCGCGCGCAGACCCCCCGCCGCGAGGCGCAGGTGAGCACCGAGCGGATCTTGACCTTCTCGATGCCGGCTTCCTGTATCTCCGCCGCCAGCTCCTCCGTCATCTCCTGGTTCTTCTCCGCGATGACGTCGTCCGTGAACGGCTCGCGCACCTCCTCGAGCGTCACGCGGCCCATGATGCGATCGCGCAGCGGCTCGATGATCTCCCCGCTCTCGACGATGGCCCGCGACTCGATGCCGTCGAGCGTGCCGCAGTCGAGATCCGAGATGATCACGTCCTGGGCGACATCGACCAGCCGCCGGGTCAGGTAGCCCGAATCGGCCGTCTTGAGCGCCGTGTCCGCCAGCCCCTTGCGGGCGCCGTGCGTCGAGATGAAGTACTGCAGCACCGTCAGGCCTTCGCGGAAGTTCGACGTGATCGGCGTCTCGATGATCTCTCCCGACGGCTTCGCCATCAGCCCGCGCATTCCGGCCAGTTGGCGGATCTGCTGCTTGCTGCCCCGCGCGCCCGAGTCCGCCATGACGTAGACCGGGTTGAAACCCTGCCCCGACTCGTCGAGATCCTCCATCTCGCGGAACATCTCGTCGGCGATCCGCTCGGTGACGTCCGACCAGATCGCGATGACCTTGTTCTTGCGCTCGCCGTTGGTGATGGCCCCCTCGAGGTACTGCTGCTCGACCTTGATCACCTCCTCGCTGGCGCTCTGCACGAGCGCCCCCTTCTCCTGCGGGATGACGAGGTCGTCGATGCCGATCGACAGGCCCGACTTCGTGGCGTAGAGAAAGCCGAGGTCCTTCAGGCGGTCGAGCATCGCCACCGTCCGCTCGAGCCCGTGGCGCAGGTAGCAGTACTGCACCAGCTGCTGCTGGCCCTTCTTCTTGAGCAGGCCGTTGACGAACGGAATGCCGTCCGGCAGGGCGTTGTTCAACACCACGCGGCCGACCGTCGTGTCGATGATCTTGCGGTCCAGCGTCTCGACGGGGGCGTGCAGCACATCCTGATCGTCGCGCGCCACGGTGAGATCCATGAACTCGCCGCTCAGCCGCAGCCGGATCGGCGTGAGCGTCTCCACGTCCCCCGCATCGAGCGCGAGCAGGACATCGTCTGCCGAGCGGAACACCCGCCCCTCGCCCTTCGCGCCGGGCTTGCTCTTGGTCATGTAGTAGCAGCCGAGCACGATGTCCTGCGACGGCACCGCGATCGGGGTGCCGTTGGAGGGCGACATGATGTTGTTCGACGACATCATCAGCACCGAAGCCTCGATCTGGGCCTCGGGCGACAGCGGCACGTGCACCGCCATCTGGTCGCCGTCGAAGTCGGCGTTGAACGCCGTGCAGACGAGCGGGTGAATGCGGATGGCCTTGCCCTCGACCAGCACCGGCTCGAACGCCTGGATGCCGAGGCGGTGCAGCGTGGGCGCCCGGTTCAGCAGCACCGGGTGCTCCCGAATCACCTCCTCGAGGATGTCCCACACCTCCGGCTCGTGCTGCTCGACGATCTCCTTGGCCTGCTTGATGGTCGTGACGAGGCCGCGCTCTTCGAGCTTGTTGTAGATGAACGGCTTGAAGAGCTCGAGCGCCATCTTCTTGGGCAGGCCGCACTGATGCAGCCGCAGCTCGGGACCCACCACGATCACGGACCGGCCGGAGTAGTCCACGCGCTTGCCGAGCAGGTTCTGCCGAAAACGGCCCTGCTTGCCCTTGAGCGTGTCCGAAAGCGACTTGAGCGGCCGGTTGTTCGCCCCGCGGAGCACCCGCCCCCGGCGGCCGTTGTCGAACAGCGCGTCCACGGCCTCCTGCAGCATCCGCTTCTCGTTGCGGATGATGACGTCGGGAGCCTTCAGCTCGATCAGCTTCTTGAGCCGGTTGTTGCGGTTGATCACGCGCCGGTACAGGTCGTTGAGGTCGGACGTGGCGAACCGCCCGCCGTCGAGGGGCACCAGCGGGCGCAGCTCCGGCGGAATCACCGGAATCACGTCGAGGATCATCCATTCGGGCCGGTTCGTCGACCGCCGGAACGAGTCGACCACCTTCAGCCGCTTGGCGAACTTGAGCGTCTTCTGGGCCGACGTCTCGGAGCGCATCCTGGCGCGCAGCTCGACGGCCAGCTCCTCGATGTCGACCCGCTTCAGCAGCTCCTTGATCGCCTCGGCGCCCATGCGGGCGCGGAACTTGCTGCCGTGCTCCTCGCGCGCCTTGCGGTACTGCTCCTCGGTTAGCAACTGGTTGGGCTTGAAGTCGCCGTCGCCCGGCGAGATCACCACGTAGGCCTCGAAGTACAGGATGCGCTCGAGGTCGCGCAGCGAGATGTCGAGCAGATGCCCGATGCGGCTCGGCAGCCCCTTGAAGAACCAGACGTGGCTGACCGGCGTCGCCAGCGTGATGTGCCCCAGCCGCTCACGCCGCACCTTGGCCTGGGTCACCTCGACGCCGCACTTGTCGCAGACGACGCCGCGGTGCTTCATCCGCTTGTACTTGCCGCACAGGCATTCCCAGTCCGTCACCGGACCGAAGATCTTGGCGCAGAAGAGGCCGTCGCGCTCCGGCTTGAACGTGCGGTAGTTGATGGTCTCCGGCTTCGTCACCTCGCCGTGGGACCACGACATGATCTTCTCCGGCGACGCCAGGCTGATCCGGATGGCGTCGAAGTCCACGGTCAGCGCACCCCGATCCGCGTAGCTTGGTCGCATGAAGTCCCTCTTCTCGAGATTCACCGTCACAACACCTCCGGCAGGATGCTCTCGAGCGTCGGCTCGGCGCTCTCCTCGGGCTCGGGCTCCGGTATCTCCAGCGGCCGCCCCGTCTTGATGAGATCCACGTCCAGGCAGAGCGCCTGCAGCTCGCGGATGAGCACGTTGAACGACTCCGGCAGGCCCGGCGTGAAGGACGCATCGCCCTTGACGATGGCCTCGTAGATCTTCGCACGGCCCGTGACGTCGTCGGACTTCGCCGTGAGCAGCTCCTGCAGGATGTGCGCGGCGCCGTACGCTTCCAGCGCCCACACCTCCATCTCGCCGAAGCGCTGGCCGCCGAACTGCGCCTTGCCGCCCAGGGGCTGCTGTGTGATGAGCGAGTACGGCCCGATCGACCGGGCGTGCAGCTTGTCGTCGACCAGGTGCGAGAGCTTCAGCATGTAGATGTAGCCGACCGTGACCTCCTGCTCGAACGGCTCGCCGGTCATGCCGTCGTACAACGTCGTCTTGCCGCTCCGCGGCAGATCGGCCTTCTCGAGCCAGCCCTTGATCTCCTGCTCGCCGGCCCCGTCGAACACCGGCGACGCGAAGTACAGCCCGAGCGCCTGGGCCGCCCAGCCCAGGTGCGTCTCGAGGATCTGTCCCACGTTCATCCGCGACGGAACCCCCAGCGGGTTGAGCACGATCTCCACGGGCGTGCCGTCGGGCAGGCGCGGCATGTCCTCCTCGGGCAGCACGCGGGCGATCACGCCCTTGTTGCCGTGCCGGCCCGCCATCTTGTCGCCGACCGACAGCTTGCGCTTCATGGCGACGAACACCTTGACCAGCTTGATCACGCCCGGCGGCAGCTCGTCCCCGCGACGAATCTTCTCCTTCTTCTCCTCGAACAGCTGCGTGATGACCTCCACCTGGCGCTCGGTGCGCTCCTCCACGGTGCGCAGCTCGCCCTGCAGCCCGGCGTCCGCGTCGGCCAGGCGCGCGCGTGTCACGTCCGCGTAGCTGCACTCCTCGATGACGTCCGCCGTCAGCACCGTGCCGGCGGCCAGCAGGGTCTCCGCGCCGTGCTCGTCGAACAGGTCGGCGGCCAGCGCGCGTCCCTCGAGCAGCGCGGCAAGGCGCTTCTTGACCTCGTCGTGCAGGATCCGGATCTCGTCCTGGAGGTTCTTCTCCAGCATCTCGAGCTCTTCCGACTCGATGGCCTTCGCGCGATCGTCCTTCTCGATGCCCTTGCGCGAGAAGATCTTCACGCCGACGACGATCCCCTCGATGCCCGGCGGGCACAGCAGCGAGGCGTCCCGGACGTCGCCGGCCTTCTCGCCGAAGATGGCCCGCAGCAGCTTCTCCTCGGGTGTCAGCTGCGTCTCGCCCTTGGGCGTGACCTTGCCGACCAGGATGTCCCCCGGCTTGACGTAGGCCCCGATGCGGATGATCCCGCTCTCGTCGAGATCGTTCAGGAAGCCCTCGGAGACGTTCGGAATGTCGCGGGTGATCTCCTCCGGCCCCAGCTTCGTGTCGCGCGACTCGATGTCGAATTCCTCGATGTGGATCGAGGTGTAGTAGTCGTCCTTGACCAGACGCTCGGACACCAGGATGGCGTCCTCGAAGTTGTAGCCCCGCCACGGCATGAACGCGCCCAGCACGTTGCGTCCGAGGGCGAGCTCGCCCAGCTCGGTGCACGGGCCGTCAGCCAGCACCTGCCCCTTGGCGACCCTCTGGCCGACCCGCACGATGGGCTTCTGACTGATGCAGGTGTTCTGATTCGAGCGCCGGAACTTCGTCAGGTTGTAGATGTCCGCCAGCAGGTCCTTCGACACGTCGGCCGAGCCGTCGCCCTCCACCCGCACGACGATCCGCTGCGAATCGACGTAGTCGACCGTCCCGGCCCTGCGCGTGACCACGACCGCGCCCGAGTCGCGCGCCGTGATGTGCTCCATCCCGGTGCCGACGAACGGCGCCCGCGCACGCAGGAGCGGCACGGCCTGCCGCTGCATGTTCGACCCCATCAGCGCACGGTTCGCGTCGTCGTTCTCCAGGAACGGGACGAGCGACGCCGCCACCGACACCAGCTGCTTGGGCGACACGTCGATGAAATCGACCTTCTCGCGCGGCGCAAGCACGAAGTTGCCGGCCTGCCGGGCGTTCACCCGCTCGTCGGAGAGGCGGCCTTCCGCGTCGAGCTCGGCGTTGGCCTGCGCGATGAGGTACCGGTCCTCTTCCCAGGCCGACAGATAGAAGGAATGGGGCTCGAACTCCGCCGCGCGCTTCTTCCGCCGCTTCGCGGCCGCGTTCTCCCGGGTGATCTCCTCCGCGCCGACGATGTCGCCCGTCTTGTACTTGGTGCCGCCGCCGTTCGTGACCTGCACGTAGTCGAGGGCGCAGCCCTCCCTGACCCGCCGATACGGCGACTCGATGAACCCGAACTCGTTGATCCGCGCATAGCAGGACAGCGACGAGATGAGCCCGATGTTCGGTCCCTCCGGGGTCTCGATGGGACAGATGCGGCCGTAGTGGGTGGGATGGACGTCGCGCACCTCGAAGCCGGCCCGCTCGCGGGACAGCCCGCCCGGTCCGAGGGCCGACAGCCGCCGCTTGTGGGTGATCTCGGACAACGGGTTGGTCTGGTCCATGAACTGCGACAGCTGCGACGAGCCGAAGAACTCGCGAATGGCCGCCATGACCGGCTTGGCGTTGATTAGGTCGTGCGGCATGGCGGTCGCCATCTCCTGGTAGACCGACATCTTCTCCTTGATGGCGCGCTCCATCCGCACCAGGCCGATCCGGAACTGGTTCTCCAGCAGCTCGCCGACCGACCGCACGCGCCGGTTCCCCAGGTGGTCGATGTCGTCGACGTTCGTGGGATTCCGCCGCAGCTTCAGCAGATACTTGATGACCTCGTAGAAGTCCTGCGGGTGCAGCACCTTCTCGTCGAGCGACGTATCGAACTCGAGCTTCGTGTTCAGCTTGAGCCGGCCCACGCGCGAGAAGTCGTACTTCTGCGAGTTGAAGAACATGTTCTCGAACAGCGTCCGCGAGCTGTCCAGCGTCGGCGGGTCGCCCGGGCGCAGCCGGCGGTAGATCTCGATCAGCGCTTCCTCGTGCGTGCGGATCGGGTCCTTCTTCAGCGTGGCCGACATGACCGAGCCGACGTCGTCGCGCTCGGGGAAGAAGACCCGGATCTCCTCGACCTCCTTCTCCTGCGCCATGGAGATGATCCGCGGCGTCACCTCCTCGTTCGTGTCGAGGATCACCTCGCCGGTGGCCGGATCGACCACGTCCGCGGCCGCGTACGCGCCCTCCAGCTCCGTATCCGACACCTCGATCCACGCCACGCCCGCCTGCCGCAGCGCCTCGACGGCCGAGCGGGTGATCCGCTTCCCCGCACGCACCACGACGGCGCCGCCCTTGCCCTCGACCTCGGCCGCGGCGCGCCGTCCCACGAGGCTGTTGCCGACCGCCCAGCGCAGCATCTTCTCGGCCGGCGAGATGCGGTCGACGACGTAGAACGTCCGGATGATCTCGTCGTCGCCGCGCAGGCCGAGCGCGCGCAGGAACACGCTGGCCAGGAACTTCCGCTTCCGGTCGATGCGGACGTAGAGCAGGTTCTTGGCGTCGTACTCGAACTCGACCCACGATCCGCGGTACGGGATGATCTGCGCGACGAAGAGCGACTTGTCCTCCGAGTGGAAGAACGCGCCCGGCGAGCGGTGCAGCTGCGAGACGATGACACGTTCGGTCCCGTTGATGATGAACGTCCCGTTGTCCGTCATCAGCGGAATGTCCCCGAAGTACACCTCCTGCTCCTTGATGTCCCGGATCGTCTTGGCGCCGGTCTCCGTGCTCTTGTTCCAGACGACGAGACGGATGGCGACCTTCAACGGCACGGCGTACGTCATGCCGCGCTCCTGGCACTCCTCGACGTCGTACTTGAGCTTGATGTCGACCGTGTCGCCGCAGATGCCGCAGACGACGCCGCCGACCCGATTGGTGCGGCCGCACGACGGGCAGTTGACGTCGTGCTCGCCGACCGGATCGGCCTCGAGCACCGTCCCGCACGCCGCGCACGGCCTGCGGAGGTGGTGCAGACCCGACAACCGGCCGCACTTGCACTCCCAGCTCCCGATCGAGTACTCGATGAACTCGAGCGACGAGTTCTCGCGGAAGTCGCTGATCGGAAAGACCGACTTGAACACCGACTGCAGCCCGATGTCCTCGCGCTCCGAGGGCAGTCGGTTCATCTGCAGGAAGCGCTCGTACGACTTCTTCTGAATCTCGATCAGGTTGGGGATCGGAACGGTCGTCCGAATCTTGGAAAAGTTGATCCGCTCGCGGTACGTGTTCTCGGGCAGGGTGTGCACAGCTGAATCACCTCGTCGTCGATCGCTGTGGTGACGATGAGCGCCGGACCCGCCCGCGGGGGGCGACGGGCCCGGCAAGACGCTGCGTCGGGTCGCCCGGCCCACCGGCCGGCTCTCGGCACGACCCGCGGGCCGGATGACCCGGCCCGTCCATCACTTGATTTCGACCTGGGCGCCGACGTCCTCGAACTTCTTCTTGACCGCCTCGGCCTCGTCCTTCGGGATGTCTTCCTTGACCGCTTTCGGCGCACTCTCCACCAGGTCCTTCGCCTCCTTCAACCCGAGGCTGGTGACCTCGCGCACGACCTTGATGACGTTGATCTTCTTGTCGCCGATCGCGTTCAGCATGACGGTGAACTCGGTCTGCTCCTCGACCTCGGCCGCCGCGCCCGGCGCCGCCGCACCGGCCATCGCCACCGGCATGGCTGCCGCCGCCGTGACTCCGAGCTCCTCCTCCAGCTTCTTGACGAGCTGCGAGAGCTCGAGGACGGAAATACCCTTGATGTAGTCGACCACCTGATCCTGCGTCACGTCAGCCATCGTTGCTCCTTCTCTGCTCCTCTACCTGCGCCAGCACGCTCATCAGATCGCGCGGAACCGCGCTCAGGACACGCACGAGCTGCGTCGCCGGCGTCTGCAGCAGCGCGAGCAGCGACGCCAGCAGCCCTTCCCTGGACGGCAGCTCGGCCAGGGACTTCACGCCCTCGGCATCGATTTCCTGCCCCTGCACGACGGCCGCCTTCACGGCCAGCGCGGGCTCCTCCCGGGCGAAGGTGACAAGCGTCTTGGCCAGCGCCACGGGATCCTCGGCGCTGTAGGCCACGGCGGTCGTGCCGCGGAAGTGCCGGCCCAGGCACTCGTAGGGCGTGCCCTCGACGGCCCGCCGGGCCAACCGGTTCTTGACCACCCGATAGCCGCCCTGCGAGGAGCGGATCTGGCGCCGCAGCTCGGTGACCCGCCGGACGTCCAGCCCCTTGAAGTCGACCAGGATGACGCTGCCGGCGCCGCCCAGCTCGTCGACGAGCAGCTTGATGCGATCCTCTTTCTGCGATCGTGTGATTGCCATGAATCGACTCGCCTACCGTGATCCGCCCCGGCCGCCTAGCGGGTCGCCGTGTCGACGGCGGTGCTGTCGACGCGCACCCCGGGGCCCATCGTGGACGACACGGTGATGCTCTTCAGGTAGCGGCCCTTGGCCGCCGCGGGCTTCGCCTTGACCACGCTCGAGACCAGGGCGTACGCGTTCTCGACCAGGTTCACCGTCGTGAACGACGTCTTGCCGATGGGCGCGTGCACCACGCCGGCCTTGTCGACGCGGTAGTTGACCTTGCCCGCCTTGATCTCGCCGACCGCCTGCGCCACGTCGACGGTGACGGTGCCGGTCTTGGGGTTGGGCATCAGGCCGCGCGGGCCCAGGATGCGGCCCAGCTTGCCGACCGACCGCATCATGTCCGGCGTGGCCACGACCGCCTCGAACTCCAGCCAGCCGCCCTGGATCTTCTCCACCATCTCGTCGCCGCCCACCATGTCCGCGCCGGCCTCCTCGGCTTCCCGCTGCTTGTCGGGCCCGGCGATGACGAGCACGCGCTTGCTGCGGCCGAGACCGTGCGGCAGCACCACCGTGCCGCGCACCATCTGGTCGGCGTGCTTCGGGTTGACGCCCAGGCGCAGGGCGATCTCGATCGACTCGTCGAACTTCGCGAACGTGATGTTCTGGAGCAGCGGGATGGCGTCCTCCAGAGGGTAGGGCCGGGCATCCACCTTGGCCCGCGCCGCAACGAACTGCTTGCCGCTTCGTGTCATGATCTCGTCCTGGCGGTAGGGCGCGCCGCCTACGACTGCACGTCGATGCCCATCGACCGCGCCGTGCCGGCCACGGTCTTGACGGCCGCCTCCAGGCTCCCGCAGTTCAGATCCGGCATCTTCGTCCTGGCGATCTCCTCGACCTGCTGCACCGTGACCGTGCCCACCTTCGACCGGTTCGGCTCGCCCGAGCCCTTGGCGATGTTCGCCGCCCGCTTGAGCAGCACCGCGGCCGGCGGGGTCTTGGTGATGAAGCTGTACGAGCGATCCTGGTAGACCGTCACGACCGCCGGAATGATCAGCCCCTCCTGGCTCGCGGTCTTGGCGTTGAACGCCTTGCAGAAGTCCATGATGTTCACGCCGTGCGGGCCGAGCGCCGTGCCGACCGGGGGGGCCGGCGTGGCCTTGCCGGCGGCAATCTGCAGCTTGATCAGACCGATGACCTTCTTCGCCATATCGTCTCGCTTGTGCGGCTAGCCTAAATCTTCTCCACCTGCAGGAAGTCCAGCTCCACGGGCGTCGAGCGGCCGAAGATCGTCACCATCACCTTGAGCGTGTTGCGATCGACGTTGACCTCGTCGACGACGCCGTTGAAGCTGGTGAAGGGCCCTTCGTTGATCCGCACCTGGTCGCCCCGGTCGAACGTGTACTTCGGCTTCGGCTTCTCGGCGGCGACCGTGACCTGGTGCAGGATCTGATCGACCTCCTCGCGCGTGAGCGGCGTAGGCTGCGCGCCGGCGCCCACGAAGCCGGTGACCTTGGGCGTGTTCTTGACGACATGCCAGGCGTTGTCCGACATGTTCATCTCGATCAGGATGTACCCGGGAAAGAAGCGCTTCGAGCTGACCACCTTCTTTCCGCCGCGCATCTCGACGACGTCCTCGGTCGGGATCAGGACCTCGCCGATCTCCGCCTGCAGCCCGTAGGCCTGCACGCGCTGCTGCAGCGACTCGGAGACCTTCTTCTCGAACCCCGAGTAGGTGTGGACGATGTACCACTGCTTCGTGCTGACGTCCGTCATGACGCACCGAAAGTCGTAAAGATCAATCTCGCGATCCGATCGAACACCAGGTCGGCGCCCCAGAGGTAGATGCCGAACAGGATCGACGTGAGGATCACGACCAGCGTGGTGGCCTGAACCTCTTTCCAGGACGGCCACGTCACGCGCGAGAGCTCGTTCTGCACCTGGGCCAGGAACGTCCGGGAACGTCCCCACCACCCAAGCACGCCCTTCCGCCGGCCCACCGCCTCGCGGGGGCTTTGCAGCATAGCCGATTTCGCCATCGTCCTCGTTGCCGGGAACCTCGCCCCGGGGTCGCGCTTGTCAGTGGCAGGCCAGGAGGGACTCGAACCCCCAGCCCCCGGTTTTGGAGACCGGTGCTCTACCAGTTGAGCTACTGGCCTATGTTTCCACCAAACGCTACTTGGTCTCTCGATGGGGCGTGTGCCGGTGACACCAGCGGCAGTACTTCTTCATCTCGAGACGGCCCGTCGTCTTCCGCTTGTTCTTCGTCGTGTTGTAGTTCCGCCGCTTGCACTCGGTACAGGCCAGAATGATGATGTCGCGCACTCGTCTCTCGCTTCCCCGTTCAGGCCCCGCCGCCGCCTAGCCCGGAAATCGTCGCCTGCGGCTCCGATTGCCGCCCAACCAACCTTACTCGACGATGTCGGTGATGGTGCCCGAGCCGACCGTCCGCCCGCCCTCGCGAATCGCGAACCGCAGCCCCTTCTCGAGCGCCACCGGCGTGATCAGCTCCACGCTGATCGCCACGTTGTCGCCAGGCATCACCATCTCCACGCCCTCCGGCAACGTCGCCACCCCCGTCACGTCCGTCGTCCGCAGATAAAACTGCGGGCGATACCCGTTGAAAAACGGCGTGTGACGGCCGCCCTCGTCCTTCGTCAGAACGTAAACCTCGCCCCGAAACTTCGTGTGCGGCGTGATCGACTTCGGCTTCGCCAACACCTGCCCGCGCTCGACGTCGTCCTTCTCCGTCCCCCGCAGCAGAACCCCGATGTTGTCCCCAGCCACCACCTTCGTCGAGCAGCTTCCGGAACATCTCGACCCCCGTCACCACCTTCTTCTGGGTCGGCGTGAAACCCACAATCTCGATCTCCTCGCCCACCACCACCTGCCCGCGCTCGACGCGACCCGTCACCACCGTCCCGCGACCCGAGATCGAAAACACGTCCTCGATCGGCATCAGAAACGGCTTGTCGATGTCGCGAGCCGGCAGCGGAACATACGAATCGACCGCCTCCATCAGCTCCAGAACCGCCGCCTCGCCCGCCGCGTCGCCCTCGAGCGCCTGCAGCGCAGAACCCTTCACCACCGGTATCTCTTCGCCCGGAAACTCATACGTGCTCAGCAGCTCCCGGACCTCCAGCTCCACCAGCTCGAGCAGCTCCGGGTCGTCCACCGCGTCCACCTTGTTGAGAAATACCACCAGCGACGGAACCCCCACCTGGCGCGCCAGCAAAATGTGCTCGCGAGTCTGCGGCATCGGACCGTCCGTCGCCGCAACCACCAGAATCGCACCGTCCATCTGCGCCGCGCCCGTGATCGATATGCCCGATCGTCCCGATGTTCACGTGCGGCTTCGAACGGTCGAATTTCTCTTTCGCCATCGCTCAGCTCTCTCTGCCAACCCCGCCCGGCGCCGTCGTCGTGCGCCGCCGGCGCCGCGCGGGTCTGGAGCCGATGACCGGGATTGAACCGGTGACCTCGTCCTTACCAAGGACGCGCTCTGCCAACTGAGCTACATCGGCCCTTCCGGCCGCCGCCCCGCGCGGGCCGCCCGGCCGAAGACTGGAGCGGGAGACGGGGATCGAACCCGCGACCAACAGCTTGGAAGGCTGTGACTCTACCACTGAGTTACTCCCGCCTGCCCCATCCTCGACCTCGCTCGCCGACCCGGGCGCCTGCCGCCCCGCGACCGGCTGCTCGCGCCGTGCCCCCGCTGGCCCGACACCACCGCACCGTTCCGACCGTCGAGCCGCTCACGGGCGCCGACCGAGCAGCAAAGTGGTGGCGAGGGGAGGATTCGAACCTCCGAAGCCACTAGGGCGACAGATTTACAGTCTGTTGCGTTTGACCGCTCCGCAACCTCGCCCACGTTCGCGCTCTCTCCGCCTCCGGCGCGGTGCCCCCACGGCGGCACGGCGCAGTCGCCGGCGTGTCCTCGACCGACCGGTGACAGCTCGTGCTATTGTTTCGGATGGTGCCTGGCAGCCCGTGGCACAAGGCGGCGCTGCATCCCGTCTGCCGGCGTTGCTCCTCGGTCGAATACGCCCACCATGCTCCCTCGTCGCGCCTTGTTCTGGCCGCGCGCGGCATTGTCACAACCAGCTCTCGGTGCGACGCGGGGTTTCACCACGGGCTGCTGCCAAACGGCCGCGCTTCGCCGTTCATGGAGCTGGCGAAGGGATTCGAACCCCCGACCCGCTGATTACAAATCAGCTGCTCTACCGGACTGAGCTACGCCAGCCGGACAAATCAGTCATTGTAGCACAGGGTCGGCGCACAGCGGCAGCCGTTCGTTCCGGCGCTGCCCGCCGCGTCTCGTCAGCCCGCCTGCGGCGGCCTCGCCCGCTGGCGCACCGCCTCGAACAGGGCGACGCCGGCAGCGACCGACACGTTGAGGCTGGATACCCGTCCGTGCATGGGAATCGACACCAGCCAGTCGCAGCGCTTGCGCACGAGCCGGCGCAGGCCGCTGCCCTCGGCGCCGATCACCAGGGCGGTCGGCCCCGTCAGGTCGAGGCTGTGGTAGGGGCGCTCGGCGTCCTCCGCCAACCCTACCGTCCAGACGCCGGCCCGGCGCAGCTCCTCGAGGGCGCGGCTGATGTTGACGACGGCCGCCACGCGCAGGTGCGCCAGCGCGCCGGCCGAGGTCCTCGCGGCCGTCGCCCCCAGGGGCGCCGAGCGCCGGGTCTGATGGATCAGGCCGTCGACGCCGGCGGCCTCGGCCGTGCGGGCCACGGCGCCGACGTTGCGGGGATCCTCGATCCCGTCGAGCACGACGAGCAGCGGCGCCGCCCCCGCCTCCCGCAGCAGGTCGTCCAGCCTGCGCCGCGGGGGCGCGGCCACCTCGGCCGCCACGCCCTGATGCGGCGCGCCCGCGGCCAGCCGGTCGAGCTCGGCCGCGTCCACGCGCCGCACCGCGATCCCGGCGCGGGTCGCGCGGGCGACGATCCGCGCCACCCGGGCGCCGGCCTCGGCCCGCGCCCAGAGCCGCGACACGGTCCCGGCCCGCAGCGCCTCGAGCGCCGGGTTGATGCCGTAGACGATCATCGACCCCCGTCCGGCGGCCGCGGTACCAGCGACGCGACCGCGTGGACGACCAGCGCCTCGCCGCGGCCCACCTCGCCCACACCCTCGCTCGTCTTGCCCTTCACGGCAATCCGTCCCGGCTCGACGGCCAGCGCCGCGGCCAACCGCCGCCGCATCGCGTCGGCGAGCGGGCGAATGCGCGGCCACTCCGTTACGACGACGACGTCCACGTTGCCAGCGGCGAACCCCAGATCGCGCACGACCTCCGCCACCTCCCGCAGCAAATCGATGCTCGACGCGTCCTTCCAGCGGGCATCGTCATCGGGATAGCGCTGGCCGATATCGCCGGCACCCGCGGCGCCGAGGAGGGCGTCGGCCACCGCGTGACAGACCGCGTCCGCGTCGGAGTGGCCGCGCAGGCCGCGCGGGCCCGGGACGTGCACGCCGCCCAGCACCAGCGGGCGTCCGGCGACGAAGCGGTGCAGGTCGTACCCCAGCCCCACCCGCGGCGCGGGCGGGCCGGCGGCGGACGCCAGCCGGTCGGCGGACGCGAGATCTGCCGCGCGGGTGATCTTGACGTTGGCCGGATCGCCCTCGACCAGGCGCACCGGATGGCCGGCGCGCTCGGCGAGCGCGGCCTCGTCCGTCGCTTCCACACCGGCGCCGCGGGCGATCGCGTCGCGGAGGATGCCGGTGCGGAACGCCTGGGGAGTCTGGGCCAGGAAGATTCGGTCGCGGGCGAGTGTTGCGCCGACAAAGGCCATGCCGTTCTCGAGCCAGCCCTCCTTGACGGTGTCGAGCGCGGGGAGCGCCGCGACGGCGCCGCCGGACTCGACGGCTGCGTCGATGGTCCGATCGATCAACCCGGGCGCGCAGAACGGCCGGGCGGCGTCATGAATGACGACGACCTCGCTCGCGGGGTCGACCGCGTCGAGCCCGGCCGCCACCGAGTCCTGCCGGCGCGCGCCGCCCGCCACCCACCGCACCGGCGTCCGCACCCGCCGCACCTCCGCGGGCGGCGCGGCCGCCAGCGCGGCCGGGAGCACGACCACGATCTCGTCGATGCGGTCGCTGGCGTCGAACGGCGCGATGCTGAGCTCGAGCAGCGTCCGCCCCCCGATCGTCCTGAGCTGCTTCGGAACCTGGCCGCCGAGGCGCGCGCCCCGGCCGCCGGCGGCGATGATGGCGGATACGAACATCACCCAGGACTATATCGCGCGCACCGGCCGCCGGCGGGGCGGGGTCAACGGCCGGTCACGGTCGCGCGCACCATCTCCCGGGCCCGATCGGCCAGACGGCCGGCGTCCGCGTGGCCGAGGCCGGCGGTGGGCAACGGCTCGTGGATGACGAGCTCGACGTGGCCGGGGCACGTCATCAGGCGGCCCTTCGGCATGACGTGGCGGCTGCCCCTGACAGCGACCGGCACGACGGGCAGCCCCGCCTCGATGGCCAGCAGGAACAACCCGCGCTTGAAGCGCAGCACCTCTCCGTCGGCGCTCCGCGTGCCTTCCGGGAAGACGATCAGCGAGTGTCCGCGCTGCATGAGGCCGGCCACCTTCCGGAGCGTGGTCCGCCCGGCGCGCGCGCGGTCGATGAGCAGGTGGCCCGTGTAGCGCAGGTGCCACCCGAGCACGGGAAACGTGCCCAGCGAGGCCTTGGCGAGGATGCGCAACTCGAACGGAATCGACGTGATCAGGATGGGGAAGTCGTAGATGCTCTGGTGGTTCGACACGAAGACGTACGACCGTCCCGGCTCGACGAGCTCCCGTCCGCACGCGCGCACGCGGACGCCGGTCGTCGCCAGAATCAGCCGCGACCAGGCGCGCGCGCAGCGGTGCGCCGCGTGGCCGCGGCGATCCACCAGCATCGACGTCAGGGACACGAATCCGAGGACGGCGGTGTAGACGCTGATGGCGGGGATCAGCCAGAACACCGTGCGCCACCAGTGGAAGGGCGGCAGCCTCACTCGATGAGCGCCTCCAGCGCCTCCTCGACGGCGCCGACGCCGACCTGCCGGCAGCTCTCGCCGGCCGCGGCGGCCGCCGCGTTGCCGGCGGGCATGACGCAGCGGGTGAAGCCCAGCTGCGAGGCCTCCTTGACGCGCAGCGCGGCCTGCGGCGTCGCGCGCACCTCGCCCGCCAGCCCGACCTCGCCGAACACGGCCGTCCCCGGCCGCACCGCGCGGTTGCGCAGGCTGGACGCCACGGCCGCCACCACCCCGAGATCGGCCGCCGGCTCGTTGACGATCAGCCCGCCCGCGATGTTCAGGAAGACGTCCTCGCCCGCCAGCTCGAGCCCGGCGCGCTTCTCCAGGACCGCGAGCAGCAACGCCAGCCGGTTGTGGTCGAGGCCGCTCGCGGTGCGCCGGGAGGTGCCGTACGCGCCGCTGCTCACGAGCGCCTGCACCTCGACGAGGATCGGCCGCGAGCCCTCGATGGAGCAGAGCACCACGGATCCGGGCACGCTCGCGGCCCGCTCGGACAGGAACAGCTGCGACGGGCTCGGCACGGCGCGCAGCCCCGCGCCGGTCATCTCGAAGACGCCCAGCTCGCTGACCGGGCCGAAGCGGTTCTTGACGGCGCGGACGATGCGGTGGGCGTGGTGCCGCTCGCCCTCGAAGTACAGCACCGTGTCGACGACATGCTCGAGAACCTTCGGCCCCGCCAGGCTGCCGTCCTTCGTCACATGTCCCACCAGGAACGTCGGCAGCCCGCGTCCCTTGGCGGTGAACAGCAGCTGCGCCGCCGCCTCGCGCACCTGTCCGATGCTGCCCGGGGCGGACTGCAGCTTGCCCGAGTAGACGGTCTGAATCGAATCGACGATCAGAACTGCCGGCTGCACCCGGTCCACCGCGTCGAGGATGCGCTCGAGGCAGGTCTCGGCCAGCAGATACAGCGGCGCCGCGCGCACCCCCAGCCGCTCGCCGCGCATCTTGACCTGCTGCTCCGACTCCTCCCCGGAGGCGTACAAGACGGGGCCGAGCGCGTGGGCGGCGGACGCGGCCGCCTGGAGCAGCAGCGTCGACTTGCCGATGCCCGGCTCGCCGCCCAGCAGCACCACGGACCCGGGCACGATGCCGCCGCCGAGGACGCGGTCGAACTCGTCGATGCCGCTGGCCAGGCGCGCGACGTCGGGCATCTCGATCTCGTCGTACAGGCGGGCGGCGGCTCCCCCCGCCGGCCCGAAGCGCCCTGCACCGCCGTCGCCGGCCGCGGGGCGCACCGGCTCCTCGACCAGCGAGTTCCAGGCGCCGCACTCGGGGCAGCGTCCGAACCACTTGCTCGCCTGCGCCCCGCAGGCCTGGCACGCGAAGAGGGTCCGCCCCGGCTTCATGCGCTCTCCGAACCGGTTTCCGCTCCCGAGTAGACACGCGCGATCCGACTGCCTATGCGGCACATGATCTCGTGCGGCACCGTGCCGATCCAGCGCGCCACCTCGCCCGCGTCGATGCAGTCATCGCCCTGGGCGCCGATCAGCACGACATCGTCCCCGGGATCGACATCCAGCTCCGTGACATCGATCGTGATCGAATCCATGCAGACCGAGCCGACGATTCGGACGCGCCGCCCGCCCACCAGTACCTCGCCGACCCCGGCCAACCGGACGTCCAACCCGTCGGCGTAGCCGGCCGGAACGACGGCGACGCGCGTCGGCCGCGTGGCGGTGAACCGCGCGCCGTAGCCGGCCGACTCGCCCGGGCGCATGCCCTTGACCGCCACGACCCGGCTGCGCAGCGACATCACGGGCCGCAGGCGGAGACCCGGAGGCGCCGCCTGCGAGGCCGGCGTCAGGCCGTAGAGCAGCAGTCCAGGCCTGACGGCGTCGAGCCACGTGCGCCGGTCGCGCAGCAGCGCGGCGCTGTTCGCCGCGTGGCACGGCCGGCGTCCGAGCCCGAGCCGCGACAAGGTGCCCAGCGCCGCATCGAACCGCTGCCGCTGCTCCTCGAACAGCCCGTGGCCGGGCTGGTCGGCCGTCGCGAAGTGCGTGTACACGCAGTCGAAGACGAGGTTCGGGCTGGCGAGCACCTCCCCCAGCGTTGCGCGGAGATTGTCGTGGCGGAAGCCGAACCGGTTCATGCCGGTGTCGATCTTGAGATGGCAACGGAGCCGCACGCCCTGCGGCCCGGCCGCCGCCTGCAACGCCCGGGCGGCCGATGGCGACGAGACCGTGGGCGTCAGGCCGTGCTCGAAGACGCCGTTCAGGTCGCTGACGCTGAGCGCGCCGAAGACCAGAATGGGAATCCGCACGCCGCCCCGGCGCAGCCGGATGCCTTCCTCGATGTCCGCGCAGGCCAGCATGGTCGCCCCGGCCGCCTCGAGCGCGCGCGCGACGGCTACGGCCCCGTGCCCGTAGGCGTTGGCCTTGACCACGGCGACGAGACCCGGGTGCCGTCCGGCGGCGGGGCCGGCCTCCGGCGCGACGAACGCGCGGACCGCCCGGTAGTTGGCCTTGAGCGCCGCGAGGTCGATGCTGGCGAAGGTCGGGTGGACCACGGGTGCCGCGCCGCCTCACGGACGGTCGGGCGTCAGCAGCTCGAAGCGGGTCTGCTGCTTCAGGAACGCCAGCCTGACCGTCCCGGTCGGCCCGTTTCGCTGCTTGCCGATGATGATCTCCGCCACGCCGGCGTTCTCCGGCGTCTCCTCGTACATCTCCTCGCGGAAGATGAACATGACGACGTCCGCGTCCTGCTCGAGCGCGCCGGATTCCCGCAGGTCGGCGAGCTGCGGACGCCGGTCGGCACGCGACTCGGGGGCGCGGCTGAGCTGCGAGAGCGCCACCACCGGCATGTTCAGCTCCTTCGCGAGCCCCTTGAGCGACCGTGAGATCGTAGCGAGCTCCTGCGTCCGGTTGTCGAACCGCCCCCGCCCGTGCATCAACTGTATGTAATCGACAATGAGGAGATCGAGACCGTTCCGTTCCTTGAGACGCCGCGACTTCGCACGCATCTCGAGGACGCCGAGAGCCGGCGTGTCGTCGACAAAGACGCTGGCTTGCGCCAGTTTCTCCATCGTGGCGGATAGGCGACTGTAGTCGGCATCGGTGAACAGA
The DNA here is from genome assembly GCA_965222265.1 of Vicinamibacterales bacterium. Taxonomy (GTDB): domain Bacteria; phylum Acidobacteriota; class Vicinamibacteria; order Vicinamibacterales; family UBA8438; genus JAAXGX01. The sequence continues at coordinate 512,195 of CBDCTP010000001.1, read as the reverse complement.
CCGGTACGAACCCGGTGGGAATCGATTCGAGCCTCGGAGGTCAGCATCCGCATGAAGAGCTGCTCCTTCGCCATCTCGAGGCTGAAAATGCCGGCCGTTCGCTTGCCTCCGGTTCCCACGTGCAGGGCAATGTTCAAGGCGAACGCCGTCTTGCCCATCGACGGCCGGGCGGCCACGATGACCAGGTCGGCCGGCTGCAGGCCCGCAGTCATCGCGTCGATGTCCTCGAATCCTGTTGGTACGCCGGTTACAGCCTCCTGTTGATCCTGAAGCCGCTCGATCGCCTGGAAGCCGTCCTTGACGAGCTCCTTCATCGAAACGAAGCCGCTATGGATACGGTCTTCGGCTATCGCGAAGATCTCTTGCTCCGCCCGATCGAGTACTTCGTCGGCATCGTCTTCGGCCGAATACGCCGCGTCGACGATCTTGCTCGCGGAATGGATGAGGTTGCGCAGGGTCGCCTTTTCTTTGACGATCAGCGCGTACTCCCCGATGTTGGCCGACCGCGGTACGCCGTCGGCGAGCCCGCTGATGTACGCTGGCCCACCGACCGACTCGAGATCACGGGAACGGTCTAGTTCGTCGCAGAGCGTGATGAGGTCAATCGCTCGGCCGCGCTCATTGAGCTCGATCATCTTGTCGAAGACTCGGCGGTGCGCGTCGCGATAGAAATCACCGGCCTGTAGTAGTTCAGCGGCGTCGTTGAATGCTGAGTTGTTGCTGATGATGGCGCCCAGAACGGATCGCTCCGCCTCGAGGCTGTGCGGCGGCGTGCGTCCGGCGGGGGGGCTCGGTGCGGCGTCAGCCATCGAACGGACTCCGGGACGGAACGGGGGCCGGCGCCCCGGGGCGCGTCGCCCGTCTCGGTGCGACGCGGAGTTTCACCACGGAGTGCTAGCCATCCGCGTCCGTGTCCGGCTCGCCGTCCTGCTCGATCTGTTCCTGCTCCTTGACGACGACGACACGCAGATCGACCGTCACGTCGCGGTGCATCCTGACCTGCACGGTGACCTCGCCCAGGTGCTTGATCGGCTCGTCGAGATGAATCGCCCGCTTGTCGAGCGGCAGCTGCCGCTCGGCCAGGTACTCGGCGATGTCGCCGGCGGTCACGGACCCGTAGAGCGTCTCGGTCTCTCCGACGCGCCGGGTGAACACGCACTCGACCGCGGCCACGCGGTCCGCAACGCGCTGCGCGGCCTGACGCTCCTCGGCCTCCCTCACGTCCGCCACTTGGCGCTCCCGCTCGACTTGGCGGCGATTCGACTCCGTGACCGGGAGCGCCAGCCGGCGCGGCACCAGGTAGTTGCGCGCGTAGCCGTTGGCCACGCTGACGATGTCGCCGCGGCGGCCCAGATGGTCGATATGTTCCCGCAGGATGAGCTCTACCACTGAGACCTCCGCTAGTCGGTGACGTAGGGGATCAACGCCAGCTGGCGCGCCCGCTTGATCGCCGTCGTCAGCTTGCGCTGGCACTTGGCGCAGGTGCCGGAGGTCCGCCGGGGCTGGATCTTGCCGCGGTCGGCCAGCGCCATCATGAGGAGCCGCACGTCCTTGTAGTCGATGTAGTCGATCTTGTCCACGCAGAAACGGCAGACGCGCCGCCGCCGGAATCCGCCGCGGCGCGGGCCGCCGCCGGCCGGGCGCCGTCCACCACGTTCGTCCTTCATTTCTTCACCTCCGCCGGGGTCTCGGCCGCCGCAGGGGCCGGGGCTGGTGTCGCGACCGGGGCTGCGCCCGGGGCTTCAGCCGCCGGGGCTGGCGTCTCGGCTGGCGTCTCGGCCGCCGCCGCGGCCGGGGCCGTGTCCGCCGCCGGGGCTGGCGTCTCCGTCGCTGTCGCGGCCGGGGCTGCGGCCGCCGCGGCTGGGGCCGCGCCCGGGGCTGGGGCCGCGGCCGGCGTCTCGGCCGCCGCCGGCTCCGCCGTCAAGCCGCGCGCCTCGCGCCTGCGCTGCCGCCGCGCCTGCCGCCGCGAGCGGGCGTGCTCCGCCTTGCGGAGATCCTCGTCCACGCGCACGATCAGGTACCGCAGGATGTTGTCGGCGACCTTGAGCCGCCGGTCCAGCTCGCTCACGAGCTCGCCCGCGCCGGTGAACAGCTCCAGGACGTAGGTGCCTTCCTTGTGGCGGTCGATCTCGTATGCGAGGCGGCGGCGCCCCCAGTTGTCGGTCTTGTCGATCTGCCCGCCCCGGGTCGTTACGATCTCCTCGACCTGCGCGTGCAGGCCGTTGACCGCCTCCTCCCCGGCATCCGGGTTCATGACGTACACCAGCTCGTATTGTCGCGTCTCGTGCATCGCACTCCTCTCGGTCTGTCGCGGCCGCCGACCCTCGGCGGCAAGGAGCAGTGGTTCCGAGTTCCGAATTTCGCGTCTAAGCCTCGCCGTTGAAGCGGTTCATCACCACGTCAATGCCGTCGGTGACGAATACCTCCACGGCGTCGCTCGCGCTCTCGATCGCCGGCCTGATCGTCTCCAGCTCCGACTCGTCGAACGTCGCCAGGACGTGGCTGGCGAGGTCACGCCGGCGGTCGCCCCGATCGACCCCGATGCGCAGGCGCGCAACCGCCGTGCCCAGCACGTCGATCACCGACCGCAGGCCGTTGTGCCCTCCGTCCGAGCCGCCGCGCCGCGCCCGCAGCCGGCCGAGCGGCAGGTTCACGTCGTCGGCCACGATCAGGACGTCGTCGGGATCGACCCGGTAGTACCTGACCAGCTCGGCGACCGGCCGGCCGCTGAGGTTCATGAAGGTCAGCGGCTTGGCGAGCATGAGCCGTGCGCCCGGCCCCCGCTCGCGGGCCATGATCGCCTCGGCCGGGCTCGACTCGAAGCCCAACGCACGCCGCCGCGCCAGCTCGTCGACCACGTCGAAGCCGACGTTGTGACGCGTTCCCGCGTACCTCGCGCCCGGATTGCCGAGCCCGACGATCAGCTTCACTGCGACTGGGCCGGCTCGTCACCTGCCTCCGCTTTCCCCTTCTTGACGACCTCGGGCTGCGCGCCCTCCTCGGCGGCCTCGGCAGCCTCCTCCTCGTCCGCCGGCTCCTCCTCCACCTTCGGCGCGATCACGTGCGCCAGCAGCGTCTCGGGCTCGCTCACGGGCGTCCACGAGACGCCCTCGAGCACGTCGCGCAGACGCACGCCCTGCCCGATCAGCAACTCGCTCACGTCGATCTCGATGTGCTCGGGAATCTCCGTCGGCAGGCATTCGACCTGCACGTCGCGTTGCACGAAGTCGAGCAATCCGCCCTGCTGCTTGACGCCGGTCGGCTCGCCCACGAGCATCACCGGCACGGTCACGGTGATGACCTTGTCGAGAGCCGGTCGATAGAAGTCGACGTGCAGCAGCATGTTGCTGAGCGGATCGACCTGAAACTCGCGCACCATCACCTGGCTGCTGGCGCCGCCGTCGACGCTCAGGGCGATCAGCGTGTTGACGCCCGATTCGGAATGCAGGATGCGGTGCACCTCGTCCGGATCCACCACGAGCGGCACCCCGCCGAGCGAGTCGCCGCCGTAGAGCACCGCCGGCACGCGTCCCGCTCGCCGCAGGCGCCGGGCCTCGTTCTTTCCCCGTCCGTCCCGTGTCGCAGCCGCCAATGTCACGTCCATCTGTCCCTGCCTGCTCCGCCGTCCGCGCCGTCCCAGAATCAGACGAACAGGGACGACACCGAGGTTTCCTGGTGAATGCTCTGAATGGCCCGTCCGAGCAGCTTCGCCACCGACAGCACGCGTATCTTGGACGACTGCCCCAGCTCGGGGCGCAGCGGAATGGTGTCGGTGACAATCAGCTGCTCGAGCGACGACTCCTCGATCCGCTGCAGCGCCAGTCCCGACAGCACCCCGTGCACGGCGCACCCGAAGACGCGCGCGGCGCCGTTGTCGCGCACGGCGCGCGAGGCCTGCTGCAGCGTTCCGGCCGTGTCGACGATATCGTCCTGGATGATGCACACGCGGCCCTGCACCTCGCCCACCACGTGCATCACCTCCGCGTGACCGTCCTCCGACCGCCGCTTGTCGATGATCGCCAGGTCCGCGCCCAGCCGCTTCGCATACGCGCGAGCGCGCTCCACGCCGCCCGCGTCCGGCGACACGAACGTGACCTGCGCGTTGTTGTCCAGCTTCGCCAGATAGTCGATGAAGACCGGCGCGGCGAACAGGTGATCCACCGGGATGTCGAAGAAGCCCTGGATCTGCGCCTTGTGCAGGTCCATCGTCAGGACCCGATTCGTCCCGGCCGCGCTGAGCAGGTTCGCGACCAGCTTGGCGGAGATCGGCACGCGGGGCTTGTCCTTGCGATCCTGTCGCGCGTACCCATAGTAGGGCAGCACCGCGGTGATCCGCGCGGCCGACGAGCGGCGAAACGCGTCCACCATCACGCACAGCTCGATGAGATGCTGATCGACCGGTGTGCAGGTCGGCTGGACGACGAAGACGTCGGTGCCCCGGATGTTCTCGTCGATCTGGAACGACACCTCGCTGTCGGAGAAGCGCCTGAGGCAGGCACGGCCGAGCGGCACGCCCAGGAAGTCGGCAATCTTCCCGGCGAGCTCGGGGTGTGCGCTGCCCGAGAACAGCTTCAGGTCTCCGGTCGTCATCGGCGCCATGATCCAACGCAGCGCACGGTGAGGCGCCCCGCCGCCAGAGCGCTGCCCTCACGGGCGGGCGCGCTGGTTGGGGCGGAAGGATTCGAACCTTCGAATACGGGATCCAAAGTCCCGCGCCTTACCGCTTGGCCACGCCCCATCACGACTGTGCCGAGGCTCGCGGGCGAAGCACGGACAGCCCGACTCGAACGCTGCGCAAACGATTACTTTAGCCGATGCCGAAAGAGCGGGCAAGGGTCAGCGGCCGGGGCGAACGGCCGTCATGCGCCCGAATTCGGCGCGCCCCGTGGTGCGGGTCACCACGGCCCGCCAGCCCCGCCGGCGCGCGGCCAGCCGCGCCGCGTCCGCCGCGGCGGCCGTCGGGTACAGGCCGTAGACCGCCGAGCCGCTCCCGGTCATGGCCGCCCGCAGGGCGCCGGTCCGGCGCAGGCGCTCGATCATCGTTCCCACCTCCGGGTGACGCCCGACGACCACGGGTTCCAGATCGTTCGCCAGGCCGCGCAGGCCGCGGCGCCAGCCCCGCGGCAGCGCGGCGCCGGGGCCGGCCCCGCCCGGCCCCGGCGCCGCGTCGAACCAGCGGTACGCATCCGCCGTGGACACGCCGAACCGCGGGCAACTGAGCACCACCCAGAGCAACTCGACGTCCGGCACGCCGCGCATGCGCTCTCCGCGGCCCCTGCCCAACGCCGTCCCGCCCACCAGAAAGTACGGCACGTCGGATCCCACCCGGGACGCCACCGCCCGCAGCCAGCCGTCGCTTGCGGCGATCCCCCAGACGGCGCACAGTCCGCGCAGCACACCCGCCGCGTCGCTGCTCCCGCCGCCCAACCCGGCGGCCGCCGGAATCCGCTTGGTGATCGTGACGGCGGCCCCGGTCGGATCGCCGGGCCGCCCGCTGGCCGTCCACAACGCGCTGGCAGCCGCCCACACGAGGTTCGCGCGATCCTGCGGAACGCCGGACGACCGGCTGCGAACGGTCAGCGGGCCGGGCCGGCGCCGGAACGCGAGCGTGTCGTGCAGGCCGACGGACTGCAACAGCGTGCACACCTCATGGAACCGATCCGGACGCCGGCCCAGGATGCGCAGGTGCAGGTTGATCTTCGCCGGCGCGCGGACGGTGCAGGTCACGGATCGGCAGGCCGGCGCGGCGGGAGCCCGGCCGCATCCGGAGGCGCCGCTTCCTCCAGCGGTCCCGGGGCCCCGCGGAGCGTCTCGATCGGCATGGGCACGAACCCGTCCGGGACGTCCTGGACGAAGGCCCGCTCGTCGAGCTCGACGTTGATGTCGACCTGCGAGAGCGTTGCCGTCAGATCGGTCGCGGCGACGCCCGGCGCGGTGGTCCGCACGCGTATCCACCGCGGCAACCCCCGGACGTGACCGGCGTACTCCACGACCAGTCCCGGTCGGCGACCGGCGACCATGACCGGTGCCGCCCCGACCTCGCGCAGGTACAGCGTGGCGTCCCCCTCGAGCGCGACGCCGATCCAGCCGCCGCCGTAGGTGCGGGCCGCAACGGCCCGGGGGTGCGGAACCAGACACCCGGTGAGCACGGCCCGGAAGTCGGCCGGGCCGAGCGGCAGGCCAGCCAGCGCCGCGAGCAGGTCGCGTCCACTCGCCCCAGTGACCACGCGGCGCTCGCGGGGCAGCAGGAGCACGGGCGGGGCCGCGCCGGCCACCAGCACGAAAGCGGGCGCGCCGAACGGGGCGAGGCCCTCGAGTCGCAGCGACCCCGGCCGGGCGAGCGCACCCCGCACGCGCCCGCGGAGCTGCGCGTCGCCGGTGCGGCCGCTGATGGCGAGCAGCAGCTCGAGCGTCCTGACGCGGCGGCACGGCTCCACGGCCGCGGCGAACAGGTCCTCGTAGTCGGCAAGCGGCGTTCCCGACCCCTGCGGCAGGGTGATGCGCGGCGACGCGCAGGCGCCCAGGACGAGCGTGAGGATGCAGAGGCAGGCGAAGCTACCGCCCGAGCCGGCGTCTGGCGTCGCCAATCTTCCGTTCGATGATGGAACGTTCGATGTCGTCACCGTCGCCGGCCAGCGCGCGCTCCCAGGCTGCGATGGCATCGGCGTAGCGGCCGAGCCGCAGCATCAGGTCGCCGAAGTGGTCCTGGATGACGGAGTTCCAGGCCATCTGCTCGCGCGCCCGCTGCAGCAGGTTCTCCGCGCGCTCGAGCCGGTCGAGCTTGAAGTACGCCCACCCGAGGCTGTCGAGGTACGCGCCGTTGTGCGGGTCGAGCTCGATGGCCCGCTCGAGCAGATCGACCGACTCCTCCAGGCGCTCGCCGCTGTCGGCCAGCATGTAGCCCAGATAGTTCAAGGTGGCGGCGTGCTCCGGATCCCGTTCCAGGACCCGCCGGAAGGTCAGCTCCGCGTCCAGCGTCCGTTCGCTGCGCTCGAGCACCGCGCCGAGCTGAAACAGAATCGCCGTGTCGTCCGGGAATCGCCTGTCGGCCGACTCGAGCAGATCGACCGCATCCCCGAGGCGCTCGTACCGGTTGTAGAACGAGGCCAGCACGAGGTAGGCGGCCGGCTCCTCGTTCCGCTCCCGGAGCGCATCCTGGAGCATGTCGACGCCAGCCTCGACATCGCCGCCGTCGGCGAGCACCCGGGCCTCGAGATGGGCCACGGTCAGGTTCCCCGCGTGGTGCCCCCGCAGGCCCTCGAGAACGCGGCGGGCGTCGGCCAGCCGGCCGGCGCTCAGGTACGCCTGCGCCAGCCGCGCCCCGAACTCCAGACCCGTCGGCCTGAGCGCGACACCCTGCTGGTAGACCCGGCCGGCGGCCTCGTAGTCCTGGAGCTGCTCGTAGGCGTAGCCGACCCGCCTGAGCAGCCCGGCGATCTGCCGGGTCCGCAGGCCGCGCGCCTCGGTCTCCCCGAGCAGCGGCTCCAGCACCTCGATGACCCCACGGTGCTGCCGCCGGCGGCTGAACACCTCGGCCAGGGCGAAGGTGCCGCGCAACCCGTCCGGCTCGACCTCGACCAGCCTGCGCGCCACGGCCTCGGCGGCCTCGAAGTTCCCCAGCTCCAGCTCGACCTCCGAGAGGAGGTAGAGCCCGGCCGCGTCCATCGGCCGCATCGTGACGAGATCGTCGAGGACATCGCGCGCCCGCTCGGCCCGCCCGTCCTGGAGCAGCGCGTTGGCGAGCTCGCGGCGCGTGCGCGCGCTCCGCGGGTTGCGATCGACCGCGCGCTCGTACGCTTCCACGGCATCGCCCCAGCGGCCGCCCCGGCCGTACAGCTCCGCGAGACTCCGCAGCGCCCGCGACGATGGCGGCCCGGCCGCGACGACCCGTTCCAGCGTCTCCACGGCGTCGGCCATGCGACCGTCCAGCTCGTAGGCCCGCGCCAGCAGGAGTCCCGTCTCGGAGAAGCCCGGCGCCTCCTTCTGCAGCTCCTCGAGCAGATCGATCGCCTGCTGCGCCGCGTTGTCGCGGAGATACAGCCGGGCCAGGGTCAACTCGACCTGGAAATCGGTCACCGGCACGGCGCGTGCCTGCTGCAGGTGGTCGATGGCGAGTCGGATGTCCTCCGCCGTGCCCGCCCGGGCGTTGGCCCGCGACGCGTATATCAGTCCCAGGATGCGGTGCGCCGTGTAGTTGTCCGGTTCGCGCGCGAGCGACTCGCGCGCCGCAGCTACGGCCTCCTCGCCACGGTTGCGGCGAGCGTAGAGCGAGGACAGCTCGGCCAGGATCTCGCCGGACGCACGGTCCAGCTCGGAGGCTTCGCGGTAGGCGCGAATGGCGCCGTCCACGTCGTCCTCGCCCTCCAGGTAGCGCCCGCGCAGGAACAGGCGGTACGCCTCGCCGCGGTCCGCGGAGCGCGCTTCCGAACCCGTCTGGGCCGCAGTCGGCTGCGCGGCCGGCAACGCCAACCAGACGAGGACGCCGATGAGGATCCCGGCGCGCATGGCGAACCCGATTGTTCCACAGGAGGCGGCACGAGACAAGCCGGCAGCCGAAAAACCGGCCTGCGGCGGCCGGGCCCCCGCAGGCCGGTTTGCTATAGTGGCCTGGACCATTCCGCGGAGGTTCAACTGGGCGTCGACCCGGAGCTGCTCGCGATCCTCGCCTGTCCCGACTGCAAGATGCCGGTGGTTCCGGTGCACGAGGGTACCGGCCTGAAGTGCGGACAGTGTCGCCGCGTCTACCCGATCAAGGACGACATCCCGGTGATGCTGATCGACGAAGCCACCACGGAACCCTAGCAGCCCGTGCTTCCCGACACCTGGCGGCTCGAGCAGGTCGCGCGCGCGACCTTGTTCGCGTTCGTCGCGGCCCTGCAGGTGTCGATCGCCGCATCCTCCCTGCTCCTGACGGCGACGCTCGGCCTCTGGCTCGCGCTCCTCGTGCGCCGGGGCGAGCGCCCGCGGCTCCCGGCCTTCTTCCGGCCGCTCGGCGCCTATGCGCTGTTGACGCTGGCGGCGGTCGCGGCCTCGGTCGACCCGGCCGCGAGCCTGTCCGATGCGCGGGAGGTGCTGCTGTTTCTCGTCGTGCCGGCCGTCTACCGGCTCGCCCGCGGGCGAGCCGCCGCCACCGTGGCCGGCATCATCGTCAGCGTTGGCGCCGTGACGGCAATCTACGGCATCGTGCAGTACGGCATCCTCGAGTACGACCATCTGGGCCGGCGCCCCCAGGGCTCGATGGGGCACTACATGACCTACTCGGGACTCCTCATGCTCGTCATCGGCGTGGCCGCGGCCCGCGTGCTGTTCGATGCCCGCAACCGCACCTGGGCCGGCCTCGTCCTGCCGGCGCTGGTGGTCGCCCTGGCGTTGACGTTCACGCGCAGCGCCTGGGTGGGAGCGTGCCTGGCCGTGGGCCTGCTGCTGGTGCTGAAGGACCTCCGGCTGCTGGCGGCCGCGCCGGTGCTGGCTGCCCTCTTCTTCACGCTGGCGCCGGCCAGCGTCACCGACCGCGCGTACTCGATGTTCGACTTGCAGGATCCCACCAACCGCGACCGCTTCGCGATGGGACGCGCGGGCTTGCGGATGGTGCGGGATCACCCGCTGACCGGCGTCGGACCGGACATGGTGCAACGACTCTACCCGCGCTACCGCGACGAGGCCGCCGTCAACGAGACCAACCCCCATCTCCACAACGTGCCCCTGCAGATCGCGGCCGAGCGCGGGCTGCCGGCGCTCGCCGCCTGGCTCTGGTTCGTGGCGGCCGCGGCGCGGGAGCTTGCCGCGAGGTTCCGGCAGCCGCATTCGCGTGCGGCGGCCGGCGCCGGCCTGGCTGCGCTGGCCGGCATGCTGGCCGCGGGGATGTTCGAATACAACTTCGGCGACTCCGAGTTCCTGATGCTGCTGCTCGTCGTGCTCACGCTGCCGGCGGCTGGCGCCTGGTCCCAGGCGCAGGACGGCGGCCGTCCGCCAGGAGGCTGCAACGTAGGGTGACGATGGCAACTCAGCCGTTCCCGCTCTTCGCTGCCCGCGGGCGCGCGGCGGGATCGCCGGTCCCGGTGCGGGCGCCGACGGCCTGTCGGATGGCGGCGACGTCACGCTCGACGCCGGCAAGCTGCTCCTCGGCCGCGGCGATCCGCCCGTCGAGGCGGTCGAAGCGCGTCTTCAGCGCCCGGGACAGGGCAGCCAGCTCTCGCTGGAGCGTGGCGCCCACACTCTGCACCAGATCGTCTCGCTCGTCGGGCGTCATTCGTCCGCGCGCTTCACGCTGCCGACGCGGATGACCTGGGTCCGGGTGGCCGCCACGGCGTGCTCGACCCTGATTCATCAGCCCCTGCTCGAGGGTATCTTCATCCGTCCTGCCGCCCCAGACGCACGGTCCGGCTGGAACAGGGCTGTCGCCATTGGAGGAATGGTAGACGCTTGGCATGACTTTGGCGTGAAATATGTGTTCCGGATTGTGACATGTTCATGAATTTTCAATGAGCTCGTGGGTTGACGCTTGCTATCATTGACCCCGGTGCGGCGCGGTGGGAGCGGGCGGCTGCAGAGTTCCGACGAGCTGAAGCGCGAGAACGAGGCGTTGCGGGCTCGCAGCTCGGGTCTGTGCGCGGCCGTCCTGCGCATCAACGCGATCCTCGACGTCACCGCCGTCCTGCACGAGGTCGTCGACAGCGCCCGCGCGCTGACCGGCGCCCGCTACGGCGTGATCACGACCATCGACCACGCGGGGCAGGTCGAGGAAGCCGTCTTCTCCGGGTTCGCTCCGGAGGAACACGAGCGCGTGGCCCGCTGGCCCGCCGGGGCGCGGCTCTTCGAGCACTTCCGGGACCTTCCGGGCGTGCTGCGACTGTCCGACCTGGTGGCCTACGTCCGGTCGATCGGTTATTCCCCGGGACCACTGTGGTCGACGCCCTTCCAGGGCACGCCGATGCATCATCGGGGGGCGCACGTAGGCCTCTTCTTCCTTGCCGCCAAGGAGGACGGGGTCGAGTTCACGAGCGAGGACGAGGAGCTCCTGGTGCTGTTCGCGTCGCAGGCGGCGGCGGCAATCTCCAACGCCCGCATGCACCGGGACGAGCGGCGGGCACGGGCCGACCTGGAGGCCGTGGTCGAAACGTCGCCGGTGGGGGTCGTCGTCTTCGATGCCAGGAGCGGCAGACCGGTGTCGTTGAACCGCGAGGCGCGGCGGATCGTGGAAGGCCTGCGCACGCCGGGCCGGCCGGCGGAGGAGCTGCTGGAGGTAATCACGTTCCGGCGGGCCGACGGGCGGGCCATCGCCCTCGACGAGTTCCCGCTGGCGCACCACCTGAGCAACGGCGAGACTGTGCGCGCCGAGGAGATCGCGCTCTCGGTCCCCGACGGCCGGAGCGTCACGACACTGGTCAACGTCACGCCGATACACGCCGCCGACGGCCAGATCGAGTCGGTGGTGGTCACCATGCAGGACCTGGCGCCGCTGCAGGAGCTCGAGCGGCTGCGGACCGAGTTCCTGGGCATGGTGAGCCACGAGCTGCGGGCGCCGCTGACTTCCATCAAGGGCTCGGCCGCCACCGTGCTGAGCGCTCCGCAGGTGCTCGACCCCGCCGAGATGCTGCAGTTCTTCCGGATCATCGACGAGCAGGCCGATCACATGCGGGGCCTGATCAGCGACCTGCTGGATGCGGGGCGCATCGAGACGGGCACGCTGTCGGTCGCTCCCGAGCCTGCGGAGGTGGCCGTCCTGGTAGACCGGGCCCGCAGCACGTTCCTGAGCGGCGGCGGCCGGCACGCCGTCCGCATCGACCTGCCGCCGGACCTGCCGCGGGTGATGGCCGACCGGCAGCGCGTCGTGCAGGTCCTCAACAACCTTTTCTCCAACGCGGCGCGGCACTCGCCCGAGTCGTCACCCATCCGGGTCGACGCGGCCCGGGACGGCGTGCACGTCGCGATCTCCGTAGCCGACGCAGGGCGGGGCATGCCGCCGGAGCAGCTGCCGCACCTGTTCCGCAAGCACGCCGGTGCGGCCAGCGCCGGCCGGGAGCCCGGGGCCGGGGGTTACGGCCTGGGCCTCGCCATCTGCAGGGGCCTGGTGGAAGCGCACGGGGGCCGCATCTCGGCCGCGAGCGGCGGGGCCGGCCGGGGCACGCGATTCACCTTCACGCTCCCGGTGGCCGAGGAGGCAGGCGACGCCGCCGCGGACGGCTGGGCGCCGAGCCGTGCCCGGGCGACTCGGGAAGAGGGGGAGGAGGCGCGCATCCTCGTGGTGGACGACGACCCGCAGATGCTGCGGTACGTGCGCGACGCCCTCTCGGCGGCCGGCTACTCCCCGGTCGTGACGGGCGACCCGCGCGAGCTGTCCCGCGTCATCAGGATGGAGCATCCCCGGCTCGTACTCCTGGACCTGCTGCTGCCCGGGACGGATGGCATCAAGCTGATGGAGCAGGTGCCCGAGCTGGCCGATCAGCCGATCATCTTCATCTCCGGCTATGGCCGGGACGAGACGATCGCCAAGGCGCTGGAGATGGGAGCCACCGACTACGTCGTCAAGCCCTTCTCGCCGACGGAGCTGACGGCGAGGGTCAAGGCGGCCCTGCGGCGCCGGTCCGAGCCCGAGCCCTTCGTGCTGGGAGACCTCGCCATCCGCTACGCGCAGCGGCGGGTGACCGTGGCCGACCGGCCCGTGGAACTGACGGCCACCGAGTTCGAGCTGCTGCGCGTGCTCTCCATCAACGCGGGACGGGTGTTGACCTACGACTCCCTGCTGCGCAGGGTGTGGGAAGGCCGGAATCGCGGCGGGGGCGACGCGAAGCTGGTGCGCGCCTTCGTGAAGAAACTGCGCCGGAAACTGGGCGACGACGCACGCCGGCCGGCCTACATCCTGACCGAGCGCGGGGTCGGCTACCGCCTGCCCGGACCGGGCGGCCGGTAGGGGGGCGCCGGTCGTGGTGCTCCTGAATTCACCATATCCCGATGGCGCGGGTCGCGCCACTGCTGCCCAGGGTCCCGAGCCGGGGAGAGAGGTACAATTGCGCTCTGTGCAATGGCCGGACGGCTGAGGCGACACGGGAGTCCCACATGAGAATCGCTATTCCCCGGGCGGGCGCACTCCTCGGCGTGGCGGCTTCCGCGGCGGTGCTCTCGGCTGCCGGCCAGCAGCCGGGCGCGGCGGGACCGTTCACGGGAGAACAGGCCGCGGCCGGCGGCGCGGCGTTTCAGGCCAACTGCGCGTTCTGCCACGGGGCGGATCTGTCCGGAGGACCGTATGCGCCGCCGCTGGCCGGCCCCGTGTTCACGGAGGGCTGGAGCCGGCGCACGACGCGCGATCTGATCGAGGCGATCGGCACGATGCCGCCGAGCGACCCCGGCTCGCTGGGCGCCGAGGCCCACGCCAACCTGGCTGCCTACATCCTGCAGGCGAACGGCGTGGCCTTCGGTCCTACGCCCCTGACGGTGACGGCGACCGCGTCGATCGCTACGGCGCTGGCCAGCCGGTCGGACGCGACCGCGCCGCCCGGTGCCCCGCTGCTGCGGCCATCCTGCAGCAGCCTGGCCGAACGGCCGCGCGGGGCGGCGGCGAGCGCGCAGGATCCGCGGTCGAGCAGCGAGTGGCCGCTGTACGGCGGCTCCTCCACGAACCAGCGCTACTCGACGCTGGCGCAGATCACCGCGAGCAATATCGCGTCGCTCGGCGGCGCGTGGATGACCCGGCTGCCGGGTCCGACGAACCAGTCTTCGGTCACCATGTCGAACGGCCGGGTCTTCGCGGCGCTGATGAACTGCAACGTGGCCGCGCTGGACGCGAAGACCGGCGCGATCGCGTGGGTCGCCGAGCTGACGGAGCCGCCCGCCCGGCGCGGCCTGGCGGTCGGCGCGGACGTCGGCTTCGTGCTGGTGGCGGGCGCCAGCGGCACGGTTCACGCCCTGGACATGGCAACCGGCGAGCCCGAGTGGACGCATGCGCTGGCGCGGGATTCCGCCAACGACCAGCCCCTGCGGATATCCTCGGCGCCGACCTACGCCGACGGCGTGCTGCTCGTCGCGCTCGCGGGCGGCGACAGCGGCCGCCGGGGCGGGGTCAGCGCTCTCGACGCACGGACCGGCGCCGAGCTGTGGCGCTTCTACGCCATCCCCGGACCGGACGACGTCGGGTTCGAGACGTGGCCGAACAACGAGATGTGGCGGGCCGGCGGCGGCGCCGTCTGGAGCCCGCCGGCCGTCGACCCCGAGCTGGGAATGGTCTACTTCGGCACGGGCAACCCGAACGGCAATCCGCTGGGCCTGCAGGGACAGCATCCGACGCAGCATCCGGGGCCGCACCCGTCGCACTCGGGCGACCTGCGTCCGGGCGATCAGCTCTTCGCGGCCTCCGTCGTGGCCCTCGACCTCGCGACGGGCGCCTACCGCTGGCACTTCCAGCTCACGCGGCACGACATCTGGGACATGGACGTGCCCACGCCCATGGTGCTGTACGACACGATGCTGGACGGACGGCCCCGCAAGGGTATCGCCGTCCTGCGGACCGACGGGTACCTCTTCCTGTTGGACCGCGTCGATGGATCGCCGCTGCTGCCGATCGAGGAGCGCCCGGTCCCGCAGGATCCCTTTCAGGTGACGGAGGCCACGCAGCCGTTTCCCGTCGGGGGCGAGCAGGTGGTTCCCAACTGCATCGAGCCGTGGCTCGTGCCGCCCGGGTTCCGGACCGGTTGCTACTTCGACCCGCTCAACCAGCCCGACGTGATGGTGCCCTATATCGGCACCCGGCAGGCCCCGATGGCCTATAGCCCGGAAACGGGGTATTTCTACGTGGGGGCGGCCGTCTACCCGTGGTGGGCGACGCGGTTCGGCGTCTCGTACAACGAACCGGGCATTCGGTGGTACGGATTGATCACGGCCGTCGACTCGCGCACGAACACGATCGCGTGGCAGCATCGCTCCCCGTATCCCAAGGCGCATGGCGGCGGCATGCTGGCGACCGCCGGCAACCTCGTGTTCCACGGCGAGGTGGACGGCAACGTTCAGGCGCTCGACGCCGCGACCGGCGAGCTGCTGTGGCAGTTCCAGACGGGGCTGGGCGCCGACTCGGCCCCCGTCATCACCTACGAGCTGGACGGCGAGCAGTACATCGCCCTCGCGCCGAGCGGCGGCGGGTCGACGCACGGACCGTCGATGGGCGCCAGGTCGACCGGCGACGCCGTGTGGGCGTTCAAGCTCGGGGGCACCGTTCGACCGGCCAGTCCGCCTGCGTTGCAGCCCATGGTGCAGACCTTCGAGGGGCACGGGCTGGTCGAGAGGACGAACGCGATCGTCATCGACTTCGAAGAGCGGCGGAAGGACACCATCCGGCCGCCCGGTCTCGAGATCGACCACTACGAAACGTTCGAGCCGCGTCGCGTGCAGGTGCCGGCGGGCGCGCAGGTCACCTGGACGAACACCGGCGAGGCGCCGCACACGATCGCGGTTCGTCAACAGACCTGGTCGACCGGGCGGATCGCGCCCGGCGCGACCGGCTCGATCCGCTTCGATATGCCCGGCAGGTACGTTTACACGTGCGAGCAGCACCCCTGGCAGCAGGGAGAAATCACCGTCGTGCGGTGACCCGCACCCCGGCGGCCACAGCCTCTTGACGGGAGGATGACGTCATGCTGATCACCAAGACGCATCTGCCCCGGCGCCTGCTGCTCCCGCTGCATGCGAATCCGGAACCTGTACTCGCCGTCCAGGGGGAAGGCGCGACGGACCGCGAGCCCGCCGCGCGTCCCGAACGGCATGTCCTCGCCCATGCGGCCGCTCTGCCGTCCGAACTGGGGGGCCCTGTGGACCTGGATCGCCGGCCGCGTCGCGGGATCACCGATAGCCAGCCGGCTGATCCGGGTGGCCGCGGACATGTACCGGTTCATGTGCACCGGCGTGACCGACAAGGCGTCGGCGATGTTGTCGAATCCGAAGGCCGACGTGTCGGCCGGCAGCAGGCTCGCCGCGTCGATCTCCAGGGCCAGCAGATCCCGGATCGCGTTGACGTATTCCGTGCGATTCAAGCGCCGCGCGGAGACGCGCCCGGGATTGGGATGCGCCGCCCAGAAAGCATCCAGCGCGGTGACGAGCGACGCCGCGAAGGCGTCCAGGACCGGCTGTGGGGGTCGTCGCCTGCCCGCCGGCGGCATCTGCCCGCTCCGCAGCTTGCGCACCACCTTTTCCAGCACGGGCGCGCTCGCACCGAGGTCGTCGAGGTCGACCCGGTCGAGCGTGAGCCCCGCGGTCTGCAGGCGCTCGTTGTGGCAGGTAACGCAGTACCGATCGAGCAGGGACCGATCGAGCGCCGCCGGAGGCGGGAGCTCGGCGCTGGCGGGATTCGACGGGCGCGGGGATTGTGCGCGAGCAACCGGCTGAACGCCCGCCGCCGCGGCGCCGAAACCCGTCAGGGCAAGGCCAATGCCGACGACAGAAAGCACCTGCCACAGCGTTGACGTCCGCATCCGCATAGTTGCCCCACGCGGTCCGCGCCAAAGGCTCACCGAGCTTCGAGCAACGCTACGCGGCCCAGCGCGGCGCTAGCGGCCCGTCTCGAGCCACTCCATGATGCGCGGCGTCACGAATTCCGGCATCTCGCGGTGCGGCGAGTGGCCCACGCCCGGCAGCACGTGCATCGTCAGCGGCCCGTCGACCCGGTTCCACATCCCGTTCACCGACGGGTTCAGGAAGAACGGCCCGTTCTTCCCGTAGATGAACAGCGTGGGCGCCGTGACGGGCGGGAACTCGTCGTACTGGAAACCGACCGACTCCGTCTCCAGGGTCGTGGGCGCCGTCGGCCAGTTCGTCTTGTAGAAGCCGACCACCGAATCGGTGTCGAGACAGGCGGCGGCCTCTCGCCGCAGCTGGGCGAGATTCGCCGGCTCGTCCGGATCCCGCGGCGCCGCGCGGACCCCGTTGCCGAAGTCCTCGCCCGCCTGCGGATACACCTGCATGTTCCGCTGGAACAGGTTCGCCTGCTGCTGCTCGGGGTTGTCGATCAGCTCCCGCAGCAGCCCCCCGGGGTGCACCGTGCCCAGCGAGATCAGCCGCTCCGTCTGCTCAGGGCGCGTCATCGCGAAGTGCCAGGCGTACAGCCCCCCGCTGTCCTGCCCGAGGATCGTCGCCCTGTCCTCACCGAAATGTTCGATGATGGCGCTGATGTCCTCGGAGACCCGCTCCGCGGCGTAGTTCTCGTACCCCGCCGGCTTGTCGCTCATGTCGGTGCCGCGGGTGGACATCGCGACGACGCGGTACTTCTCGGACAGCATCGGGATCTGATTGCGGTAGTCGTGCCACGGCGAGGCGACGCCGTGCACCAGGATCACCAGCGGTCCTTCGCCGGCCGTGTGGTACACGATCCTGACCCCGTGCGAGTCGACCGACCCCTCGGTGGCGATGACCGACTCTCCCCGCCAGTCGGTGACCTGCACCGCGGGCGCGCTGACGCACGGTTTCTTCGTCAGCCACATCAATCCGAAGTTCGCGTACGCCTCCCGGTCGACCGAGATCTCCTGGTTGACGCGGTAGCCCTCGGGCGAAACGAAGTACGACCGGCCCCGCAGCGCGTACGTCGTGGCGTCGTGCTCGATCTCGGGCGTCTCCCAGAACGCGCTGTAGTACCCGCCGAGGTCGCCGCCGACCGGACCCGACTGCAGGAGCGCGAACCCCGCGTCGTAGACGACGTAGCAGACGAGGTGCTGGCCGCCCAGACCGTACTCGTAGAAGATCATCCCCTCGCCGGAGATCGCCGTCCCGTCCCGGCCCTCCAGATGGACCTCGACCTCGAGAAAGCGGCTGTCGATATGCGTGACCCTTTCGATGCCCGTCAACGGCCCCGGCGGGAACAGTCCCACGTCGTCGGGCGGGGTCCATTCGACCTCCCACACGCCGAGGAGGTAGCGCGGGTCGAACGGCTGCGCCATGCCGTCGCTGGTGGTCGGTCCATCCTGCGAGGCGGCGCGCGGCGGCGCCGCGCCGACCGCGACGATGACCAGCCACACGGCAATCAACGTTCTCTGCATCAGTCTTCAATCAGACGGGGCTGCGCCCCGAACCCCCGGCGTTCGCTTGCGGGGACCCCTGCGCCTTGCGCCGCTCCCGCCGAGGCGCGCCGTGCGCGCCTTCTAGTTGCTCGTCCGCTTGCTGAGGTCTTCCTTGTCGATGGTGTACTTCGTGACGGCGAAGCTGGTGTACGCCGAGCGGAGCCTCGAGTTCCAGATGCACTACACCCTCACGGGCCGTCGCGAAACGGACCGCTCCGCCGCCGCCTTCTGGTTCGCCAGGCAGCCGCCGCGGCGCCGCATGCTGACCGTGGGCAGCGGCGAGCACGGCGGCACCGGTCAGGTTCGCATCGTCGAGAACGAGGAGCAGCTGGAGCTGCAGGCGGGTTCCGGCTTCACGCGGACGCCGAACATCCCGTCGCACGCCGGGGACTTCAAGGTGACCGGCATGCCACGGGCTCCTGGACTCTCGAGAAGCGGCATTGCTCGCCGCGGCGTACGCAGCCGGTCAGGGCCCGCGTGACAATCCGGATGCGACCCCGGCGCAAAGGCTCTCCGTCCGGGGCAGCACCACCATTGGCCGCGGCCCTGGGTGCCGCGCCAGTGAGCGGGCGGCAAGAGCCCCTCGCTGCATTCGAGCGGCGAGGCATGCCGGCTGGCCGCTCTCAGTGCGATCCGGGGGCTCCCCCCGGAGCCGACGCCGGGGATTCGGGACACAACCCCGCCAATCCAGGTAGTTGAATGCGGCGGGGCCGCAGGAGTGCTGCGCTGAGGCCCCGCGAGGCGCGCACGGCGCGCCTCGCGGGAGCGGCGCGGGGCATTGGGCCCCCGCAAGCGGACGCCGGGGGTTCGGGGCGCAGCCCCGTCTGATTCTAGTGCCGGAAGTGGCGGCGGCCCGCGAACACCATCGCCAGCCCATGCTCGTCGGCGGCGGCGATGACCTCCTCGTCGCGGCGTGAGCCGCCGGGCTGCACGACCGCCGTGGCGCCGGCGGCGGCTATTGCGTCGAGCCCGTCGCGAAACGGAAAGAACGCGTCGGAAGCGGCCACCGTACCGGTCAGCGCGCCCGCCTTGAGCGTGGCGACCTTCACCGCGTCGACGCGGCTCATCTGGCCGGCCCCGACAGCCGCCGCGCGGTCGGCGTGGGCGAAGAGAATCGTGTTCGACTTGACGTGGGCGCACACCCGCCAGGCGAACCGCAGGGCCGCCCATTCCCGCGCGGTCGGCGCACGCCTGGTGGCGACGCGCAGCCGCGTGCCGGGCGCGATCTCCGCACCGTCGCGCCACTCCATCTCCGCCTCGGTGACACGGTCGCGCTCCTGCACGAGCAGGGCGCCCAGGATGGACCGCACCTCGCGCCGCTCGGCTCCCGCCCCGCTCAGCGGGCCGAAGTCGGCGAGCACGAGCCGCAGGTTCTTCTTGGCGGCGAGGACCGCGCGCGCCTCGGCCGCCGCGCCGGGCGCCACCACGGCCTCGATGAAGGTGCCGGCGATCGCTTCGGCCGTGTCGGCGTCGAGCGGCCGGTTGAGCCCGACGATGCCGCCGAACGCCGAGAGGGGATCGACCTCGCGGGCCGTGACGTACGCGTCACGGAGCGTCGCGGCCGTCGCCACCCCGCACGGGTTGGTGTGCTTGATGACGACGGCGGCGGGCGTGGAGAACTCCAGCGCCAGACGGGCGGCCGCGTCGAGATCCAGCAGGTTCGTGAACGACAGCGCCTTGCCCTGCAGCACCTGCGCCGCCCCGAAGCCCCAGGCGGGATCGACCCCGTAGAGCGCCGCCTCCTGGTGCGGGTTCTCGCCGTAGCGGAGGTCCTGCAGCTTGCGTCCCGACAACGCCAGGTGGTCGGGCGCCAGCCCGTCGAACGTCAGCGGCGTGCGGGTGAACCGTCCGTCGTCGACGCCCACCGCCGCCAGCGCGGCCGCGATGGTGCCGTCGTACTCGGCGGTGTGGGCGAAGGCCTTGCGGGCGAGGTCGAAGCGGAAGCGCTGATCCAGCCGGCCCGGATCGTCGAGCGCCTCCAGCACGCGGCCGTAGTCCGCCGGGTCGACCAGCACCAGCACGTCCCGGAAGTTCTTGGCCGCCGCCCGCACCATGCTCGGCCCGCCGATGTCGATCTGCTCGATCAACTCGTCGAAGCTCGTGTCCGGCCGGGTCGCGGCGCTGGCGAACGGGTACAGGTTAACCACCACCAGATCGATGGGCCGGATGCCCTGGTGCGCCAGCGCCGACAGGTCGTCCGGCCGATGCCGCCGCGCGAGGATCGCGCCGTGCACCGCGGGGTGCAGCGTCTTCACGCGGCCGTCCATCATCTCCGGAAAGCCGGTGACCTCGGAGATGCCCATGACCTCGTGCCCGGCGTCGCGCAGGGCCCGGGCAGTGCCGCCGGTCGACACCAGCTCGACGTTGCGCTCCGCGAGGCCCCGCGCGAGCTCGACGAGACCCGTCTTGTCCGACACGCTCAACAACGCACGCATGACGCTCACTGCCTCCCTGCAAACACGTTATGGTGGGGTAGGCCGGTCTTCGCTCGCGGGCGCCCGATGGTATCCTGAACGGCCGAACGCCGGCAAGACGGCGTCAGCCGCCGGCGCCGGCCGGCGGGAGCGGCGCGGGGCGCAGGGGTCCCCGCAAGCGGACGTCGGGGGTGCGGGGCGCAGCCCCCTTCGATCCAAGCGCGATGGCCGACACCCTGCACGTCATTCCCTCGATCGAGCAGCTGCGCCAGCGCGACGCCGTGCGGCGGCTCGAGGCCCGCTTCGGACGCGCCGCGGTGGTCGCCGTCCTGCGGGCGGAGGCACAGGCCGTCCGGGCGCGGCTGGCGGACGCACCGGAGCCCGACGCCGACCGCGAGGCGATAGCGCGCCGGATCGAGAGCAGCCTGGCGCGGCACCTGGCCGCGGCGCTCTCGCCGTCGCTGCGGCCGGTAATCAACGCCACCGGCGTCATCGTGCACACCAACCTGGGCCGCGCGCCGCTCGGCCGGCCGGCGGTCGAGCGCCTCGCGGCCATGGCCGGCTACTCCAACCTCGAGTACGACCTCGACCGCGGGGGCCGCGGCTCGCGCGCCGTCCACGCGCGGACGCTGCTGCGGCGTCTCACGGGCGCCGAGGATGCCGCCGTCGTCAACAACAACGCCGCCGCGGTGCTGCTCGCGGTGGCGGCGCTGGCCGCCGGCCGGGAGGTGCTCATCTCGCGCGGCGAGCTCGTCGAGATCGGCGGCGGCTTCCGAATTCCCGACGTCCTCCGGCAATCGGGCGCGCTGCTGCGGGAGGTCGGCACCACCAACCGGACGCGGGTTGCCGACTACGCGGCCGCCATCACCGATCGCTCGGCGCTCATCCTGCGCGTACACCCGTCGAACTTCCGGATCGAGGGCTTCACCGAGCGTCCGTCGCTGGCCTCCCTGACCGCGCTCGCCCGGCGGTTCGACCTGCCGGTCGTCGAGGACCTCGGCAGCGGCAACCTGCTGGATCGTACCGAGTGGGACGCCATTGCGGAGCGCCGGGACGAGCCGACCGTGGGCGCCAGCCTGGAGGCGGGCGTTGCCGTCTGCTGCTTCAGCGGGGACAAGCTGCTCGGCGGGCCGCAGGCAGGGATCCTCGTCGGGCGCGGCGACCACCTGCAGCCGATCCGCCGGCATCCCCTCATGCGGGCCCTGCGCGCGGACAAGCTGGCGTACGCGGCGCTGGAGGCGACGCTTCTGGAACATGCAACCGGGCGTGCGGGGCGGTCGCTCCCGGTGCTGGCGATGATCCGGGCGACGGCGGACTCGCTGGACGCCCGGGCGCGCCGGATCGCCGACAGTCTGACGCATGCCGCTACGCTCACCCTTGCGGTGGCCGCCGGCGAGTCGACCATCGGCGGCGGCACCACGCCCGGCCTGACGATCCCGACCCGTCTCCTGCGCGTGCGGCTCGACGGCTGCGGCGCGGACGGCCTCGAGGCGCTGCTCCGCGGCGCGGCACCGCCCGTCATCGCCCGCATCGAGCGCGACGAGGTCGTGCTCGACCTCCGCACCGTGCAGCCCGAGGAGGACGATACGCTGGCCGCCGTGCTGGCGCGGGTGGCGTCAGGCGGCGTCGCCGGCTGACTTGCGCCTGGGACAGGCGGCGCAGCGGAGCGATTCGCCGTCCGGCCCCACGACGTCCGGGCCGCCGCAGGAGCCGCGCAGGCAGGGGTAGCCCAAGAGGACGCCGACGGCCATCACGAGCATGGCCACCGCGATCACGGCCACGGAGAGCAGGAACAGCGCCATCCTTGGTTCATCTTACCAGCCGCGGGTCAGGGCGCGGCGGAAAGCGCGGCGAAGGCGGGGGTCTCGCGTTCGTGCAGCGTGCCGTCGCCGCGGCGGACGATCAGCAGCGCGGCCCAGCCCTGCGCGACGGCCAGCTCGTAGCCCGCGTCGGGGCCGAGGACCCCCAAGGCCGTGGCGATGGCGTCGGCGCGGACGCACAGCGGCTCGACGACGCTGACCGACGCCAGCCCGTGGTCCACCGGCCGGCCGCTGCGCGGATCGATCGTGTGCGAGATGCGCCGCCCCGCGGCCTCGTAGTAGTTGCGGTAGTCTCCCGACGTCGCCAGCGCGCGATCGCGCAGGCGGACGAGACGCTGGACGGCCGGCGGTCCCGGGGCCGGCCGCTCGATGCCGACGCGCCAGGCGTCGCCGCGCGGGCTCAGTCCGCCGGCGCGCACTTCCCCGCCCACCTCGACCAGGTACGAGCCGAGCCCTTCCGCCCGCAGCCGCTCGGCCACCCGATCGACCGCGTACCCCTTCGCGAGCGCGGACAGGTCGCACGAGAGCCGTGGAACCAGCTTGCGGATCGACGACGTGGCGGGCTCGATCCGCAACTGCCGGAAGCCGACCTGCCGCCGCAGGCGGTCGATGTCGCGTTCCGTTGGCAGCGCGGCCGGCTCCCCCGGCGGCCCGAAGCCCCAGGCGTCGACCAGCGGCCCGACGGTGACGTCGAAGGCGCCGTCGGTCAGCTCGCTGATCTCGAGGGCGTGCCGCAGCACCGCCAGCGTGTCGGCCGATACCCGGAACGGGTCGGTGGTGCGGGCGCGGTTGAAGCGGCTGACCTCCGACTCCGGCCGGTAGGTCGACATGCGCTCGTCGACGCCCGCCAACGTCTGCTCGATCGCCGCCCGCAGCGCGGCCGCCCGTTCGTCGTCCAGGTCGTCGGCGACGACCCGCACGGCGAACGTCGTGCCCATGGTCGGGCCCTCGAAGACGTGGACCGCGGACCGCTCGTCCGCGGGCAGGCACGCGCCGGCGCAGAGCAGGACGGGCAGGAGCGCGCGGGCCCGTTGCACGGCGGCCAATCCTCGGGCGAGCTCTACCCGAAGTCGTCGAACAGGATGTTCTCGGGCTCGACGCCCAGCCCGTCCAGCATCTCCATGCACGCCTTCAGCATGAGCGGCGGGCCGCACAGGTAGTACTCGACGTCCTCGGGCGCGGGGTGGTCCTTGAGGTAGTTGTTGTAGACGACCTGGTGAATGAAGCCCGTGTCGCCCGTCCACTCGTCCTCGGGCAGCGGCTCGGACAGCGCCAGGTGCCACTCGAAGTTGTCGTGCTCGGCCGCGACCGTGTCGAAGTCGTCGATGTAGAACGCCTCGCGCAGGCTGCGGGCGCCGTACCAGAAGGTGACCTCGCGCCGCGTGCCGAGGCGGCGGAACTGGTCGTAGATGTGGGAGCGCATCGGCGCCATGCCCGCGCCGCCCCCGATGAACAGCATCTCGGCGTCGGTCTCCCTGGCGAAGAACTCCCCGAACGGCCCGGAGATCGTCACATCGTCGCCCGGCTTGAGGCCGAACAGGTACGCCGTCATCTTGCCCGGCGGCGTGCCCTCCGGCGCGCGCGGCGGCGGCGCGGCGATGCGCACGTTGAGCATGATGACGCCCTTCTCCTCCGGGTAGTTCGCCATCGAGTACGCGCGCGTCACCGGCTCGTCGAGATCGGCCGTGTACTTCCACAGGTTGAACCTGTCCCAGTCGGCGCGGTACTCGTCCTCGACGTCGACGCCCTGGTAGGGGTAGGTCCCCACCGGGGCCTCGATCTGAATGTACCCGCCGGCCCGGAACGGCACCGCCTCCCCGGGGGGCAGCTCCAGCAGCAGCTCCTTGATGAACGTGGCGACGTTGTGGTTCGAGCGGACCTTGCACTGCCAGCGGCGGATGTCGAAGATCTCGGCCGGTATCTCGATGCGCATGTCCTGCTTGACCTTCACCTGGCACGACAGCCGCACGCCGTCGCGCACCTCGCCGCGGTCGAGATGGCTGAGCTCGGTCGGCAGCACGGCGCCGCCGCCGTCGAGCACCTTCACCTTGCAGACGCCGCAGCTCCCCTTCCCGCCGCAGGCGGACGGCACGAACAGACGGTTCGCGGCCAGCGTGCCGAGCAGGTTGCCGCCGCTGGGGCAGTGCAGCGCCCGATCCGCCTCGTCGTTCACCGTGATGGCGACGTTGCCGGTCGCGACCAGTTGCCGCCGGGCCACCATCAGCAGGCCGACCAGCGACACGATCGTGAACGTGAACATCGCCACGCCGAGTGTGACCGTGATCATGCCGATCCCCTACAGTTGCACGCCGGCGAACGCCATGAAGCCGATCGCCATCAGCCCGACCAGGATGAACGTCAGACCCAGGCCCCGCAGCCCCGCCGGCGGGTTGCTGTAGCGCAGGCGCTCGCGGATGCCGGCCAGGGCCACGATCGCCAGCGCCCAGCCGACGCCCGACCCGAACCCG
Organism: Vicinamibacterales bacterium; assembly: GCA_965222265.1. GTDB lineage: Bacteria > Acidobacteriota > Vicinamibacteria > Vicinamibacterales > UBA8438 > JAAXGX01. Next base: position 487,461 of record CBDCTP010000001.1, on the reverse strand, counting down.
AAGACCGTGCTCTCGGCCAGGGTGTAGCTGCGCTCCACCATGAACAGCGACGCACCCAGGATGGCGCAGTTCACCGCGATGAGCGGCAGGAAGATGCCGAGCGCCGCGTACAGCTTCGGGACGAAGCGGTCGAGCGTCATCTCGACGATCTGCACCATGGCGGCGATGGTGCCGATGTAGGTGAGGAAGCCGAGGAACGTCAGGTCCTGCTCCGCCAGGCCGGGATGCAGCCAGCCCAGCGCGCCGGGCTGCAGCAGGCGGGTGTGGATGACGTGGTTCATCGGGACGGTGATGGTCAGCACGAAGATGACCGCCACGCCGAGACCCAGCGCGGTCTTGACCTGCCGGGACACGGCCAGGAAGGAGCACATGCCCAGGAAGAACGCCAGCGCCATGTTCTCGACGAAGACGGCCTTGACGGCGAGGTTGACGTAGTGCTCCATCACTCGCTCTCGATCTGCTCCGGCTTCCACGCCCGCAGCGCCCAGATGAAGAAGCCGATGATGAAGAACGCGCCCGGCGACAGCACCATGAGCCCGTTCGGCGTGTACCACCCGCCCTCGCTGGCGAGCGGCAGGAGCTGCGTGCCGAACAGGGTGCCGAAGCCGAGCAGCTCGCGCAGGAACGCGGTGCCCATCAGGATGGCCCCGTAGCCCAGGCCGTTGCCGATGCCGTCGATCAGGCTCATGGCCGGCGGGTTCTGCATGGCGTACGCCTCGGCGCGGCCCATGATGATGCAGTTGGTGATGATGAGGCCCACGAAGACCGAGAGCTGCTGCGAGATCTCGAACAGGTAGGCCTTGAGGATCTGGTCGACCACGATGACCAGCGAGGCGATGATCGTGAGCTGCACGATGATCCGGATGTTGGTCGGAATGTGCTGGCGCAGGGCGCTCACGAAGAAGTTCGAGGACATCGTCACCCCGATGACGGCGGCGCTCATCACCAGGGCGGTGTCCATCCTCGTCGTCACGGCCAGGGCCGAGCAGATGCCCAGCACCTGCAGCGTGATCGGGTTGTTGTTGAAGATCGGGTCGACGAGCGCTTCACGCGTCTTCGTCTGCGCAGCCATCAGGCGCCCCCTCCCGCCCGCAACCGCTCCAGGTACGGGCGAAACCCTTCCACTCCGAGCCAGAAGCGCAGCATGTTGGTGACGCCGCGGCTCGTCATCGTCGCCCCGGCGAGACCGTCCACCCGATACGGGTCGGCCTCCGGCGGGCCGGCCCGGCCGCGAATGACCTCGATGCGTACCTCGTCGTCGGCGCCGAACGCCTGGCGGCCCGGCCACAGCGCCTTCCAGCGCGGGTTGTCGACCTCGCCGCCCAGACCCGGCGTCTCCCCGTGCTCATAGTAGGTGATGCCGCGAATGGTCTCCAGATCGGCATCGAAGGCGACGAACCCGTAGAGCGTCGACCACAGGCCCATCCCGCTGATCGGCAGGATCACCAGCTCGAGCGCGCCGCCGGCGTCGCGCAGCTCGTAGACGACGGTGTGGTGCGCCACCCGCGCGATCCCGGCCGGGTTGTCGGCCGCGGCGCGGCTGGTGTCCTGGTCGGCCGCGGCCGCGCGGTCGTCGAACGCACCGGGGTCGATGTCCGCGACCTCCGCCCCGGTCGCGACGTCGATGACCACGGCGCGAATCGCCTGGAAGCGGGCGTCGATCTCCTCCGCCGGCGGCCGCTCGTCGCTCGCGGCCAGCCCGGCCGCCACGAGCACGTTGCGACGCTTCTCGAGCGCCGCGTTCGCCGCCTGCAGATCCTGGAGCGCCACCGCCGAGGTCGAGACGACGATGGCGCAGACGACGCAGACGACGGCCGCGAACATGAGATTGTAGGCCACGCTAGCGTGCATTCCGGGCCCTCCTCCGTCTGATGTTCGCCTGCACGGCGAAGTAGTCGATCAGGGGCGCGAAGAGGTTCATGAACAGGATGGCGAGCATCATGCCCTCGGGGTAGGCCGGGTTGACCACGCGGATCAGCACCGCCAGCACGCCGATGAGGAACCCGTAGACGTACTGCCCCCGCAGCGCCGTCGGCGCCGAGACCGGGTCGGTCGCCATGTAGACCGTGCCGAACGCCCAGCCCCCGAGCAGGAAGTGCCAGGTCGGCGACACGTCGAAGAACGGGTTGGTCGCCGAGCCGATGCCGTTCAGGGTCAGCGCCATGACCGCGGTCCCGGCCGCGACGCTCAGCATGATGCGCCACGACCCGACGCCGGTCACCACCAGCACCGCCGCCCCGAGCAGGCAGGCTATGAACGAGGTCTCGCCCAGCGAGCCCGGGATGAAACCGACGAACGCGCTCCACGGCTCGACCGCCGCGGTCACGGCGGGCGTGCCGCCCAGCGTCGCCTGCGCCAGCGAGGTGGCGCCGCTCACGCCGTCGGTCGTGGTCTGCGCCGCGATCCACACCGTGTCCCCCGACATATCGGCGGGATAGGCGAAGAAGAGGAACGCGCGGCCGACGAGCGCCGGGTTCAGGACGTTCATGCCGGTGCCGCCGAAGATCTCCTTGCCCACGACGATGCCGAACGACACGCCGAGCGCGACCTGCCAGAGCGGAATGGTCGGGGGCAGGATCAGCGGGAACAGCATCCCGCTCACCAGGAACCCTTCGTTCACGTCGTGCTTGCGCACGGAGGCGAACAGCATCTCCCAGAGACCGCCCACCGCGAACGTCACCGCCAGCACCGGCAGGTAGTACAGCCCGCCGTGCACGAAGCACGCCGCCCAGCTGTCCGGCGCGAAGCCGATCCCGAGCAGCTCGACCACGCGGGTCTGCCAGGTCTCGAGCGGCGGCGCGCCCATGGCGATCGCCCGGTTCGCCTGATAGCCGGTGTTGTGGAAGGCCATGTAGATGCAGCCGGCCAGCGCGAGCACGACCGTCATCATCATCCGCTTCAGATCGAGGCCGTCGCGGACGTGGGACGGGCCCCCGGTCACGTGACCGGGGGTGTACAGGAACGTGTCCTGGGCCTCCCAGAGGGCATACAGCTTCTCGAGCCGGCCGCCCGGCTCGAAGTGGTGCGCCTGCCGGTCGAGGAGACGGCGCAGAAACTTCATGTCGTGGCCGCGGCCCGCGGGGCCCTGGCCCTACCCTTCCTTCTCGAGCGTGTCGAGGACATGACGCAATCGCGGCCCGTAGTCGTTCTTGCCGGCGCAGACGAACGTGCAGAGCGCCAGGTCCTCCTCGTCCAGCTCGAGGCACCCGAGCTCCTCGGCACGGTCGACGTCGCCCATGAGCAGCGCCCGCAGCAGGGGCGTCGCCATCAGGTCGAGCGGCATCACGCGCTCGAACGTCCCGATCGGCACGATGGCCCGCTGCGAACCGTTGGTGGAGGTCGTCAGGCGGAGCTGCCGGCGCGGCAGGCACGCGGAGACGAACGTCCGGATCGCGGAGAACTTGTCGAGGCCCGGTCCCAGCCAGCCGAGGAACTCCCGCTCGCGCCCCTCGGCGAGCACCGCGATCTGCTGGTGGTACCGCCCCAGATAGCCGTGCAGCGGTCCGGCAGCCGTGCGCCCGGACAACACCGAGCCGGAGATCGCGCGTGCCTCCCCGTCCTCGAGCTCGCCGCGGAGCACGTCATCGAGGGCGGCGCCCAGCCGCGTGCGCAGCAGCCGCGGCCGCCGCACCGGCGGCCCGCCGAGCGCTACGACGCGGCCCACGTCCAGCGAGCCGGTGCGCAGCAGCACGCCGATGGCCGCCGCGTCCTGCGCGCCGAGGTGCCAGACGGTCTTGCTGCGATCGACCGGATCCAGTGTATGGATGTGCAGGCCGACCGTACCCGCCGGATGCGGGCCGGCGAACTGCTCGTGACGCACGCGCTCGCCGGCCGGGACCGGGATGGCGGTCTGCGGGGCGGTGCACACGAAGACGGGGCCGTCGGTCAGGCGGCCGAGCGCGGCCACGCCCCACTCGAAGGCCGTTGCATCCGCCACCGCCACGTCGAGCGACGGCGCGAGCGGCTGGGTGTCGATCGCCGTGACGAAGATCGAGTGCGGCGGGGGGGCGGCCGGATTCGCGACGCGCCCGAAGGGGCGGGCCCGCAGCGCGACCCACAGGCCGGACTCGACGAGCAGTTCCTGAACTTCGGCCGGGGTCAGCCCGGTTGGGTGGCGCCCCGTGAACGCCCGGTAGCTCTCCTGCTCCGCCTCGCGGCCCTCCCGTTCCGCGCGGCTCAGCTCGATGACGACGGACTGCAGCGCACGCCGGTCGCCGCGGTTGACGGCCGTCACCGTGCCCGCGGCCGGCGCGGTGTAGCGCACGCCGGCCATCTTCTTGTCCTCGAGCAGCAACTGGCCGCGCCGCACGCTGTCGCCCACCGCGGCGTGCATCGTCGGACGCAACCCGACGAAGTCCGCCGCAACGAGCCCCACGTGCCGGGGCGCCGGCGCCCGCTCGACCTCCTGGACCGGCTCGCCCGCTAGCGGGAGCCGCAGACCCTTCCGGAAGCGGTGGAGAGCCATCGAGGTTGTGAATGTTTTCTCAAGCGTGGTCGAAAAAATACGGGGCGACCGCCCCGCGGATGACCCGCTTGTGACAAAAATATCAAAGCAAGCCATGATCGTACTGCCGGCTCGGGGGCAAGTCAATGCTCGCGCCGTCCCGGACGCCGGCGCGTACGGGACGGCCGGGCCGGCGCGCCGACCCTGCGCGGCGCCGCCCCCTTGCGGGATGCATCGCCGGTCGAATGCAGCGGGGCCTTCCGCCACGGGCTGCCGGGCCGCCAGCAAGGTTCTAACCTCCCATTGCACAAGGGCTTAGCCTTGACTTGCGCCAGGTGCGCGAGTACGCTCTCAACCGTTGAAAATCATGCTGAACGGCGATCCCTTCGAAATAACGGGCCCGCTGACCGTGGACCAGTTGCTTGCCAGGCTCGAGATCGATTCGCGGCGTGTCGCCGTGGAGCACAACCTCGCGATAGTGAAGCGCGCGGCGTACGACTCGGTGGTCGTCGGCGACGGCGATCAGGTGGAAGTGGTCAACTTCGTCGGGGGCGGCCGGGATGCCCGCTGATCCGCTGACGCTGGCCGGCAGGACGTTCCGCTCGCGTCTCATCGTCGGGACGGGCAAGTACCCGTCGAACCCGGTCATGGTGCAGGCGCACGCGGCCTCCGGAGCGGAGATGGTGACCGTGGCCGTGCGGCGGGTCAACCTCACCGACCGCTCGCAGGAATCGCTCCTCGACTTCATCGACGCCGACAAGTACTTCCTGCTGCCCAACACGGCGGGCTGCTACACGGCGGACGAGGCCGTTCGAACCGCCCATCTGGCGCGCGAGGTCGGCCTGTCGAACTGGGTGAAGCTCGAGGTGATCGGCGACGAGCGCACCCTGTTTCCGGACAACGAGGCCCTGCTCGAGGCGACCCGCAGGCTGGTCCGCGATGACTTCGTCGTGCTGCCGTACACCAACGACGACCCGGTGGTCTGCCGCAAGCTCGAGGACGCCGGGGCCGCGGCCGTGATGCCGCTCGGCGCGCCCATCGGCTCCGGGCTGGGCATTCAGAACGCCAACAACATCCGCATCATCAAGGACGCCGCCGGCGTGCCCGTCATCGTGGACGCGGGCGTCGGCACGCCGTCGGACGCCGCGCTGGCCATGGAGCTGGGGGCCGACGGCGTGCTGATGAACACCGGCATCGCCGGGGCGCGGGACCCGGTCGTCATGGCGCGGGCCATGCGCCTGGCCGTGGAAGCCGGTCGCGCCGGATTCCTCGCCGGGCGTATTCCGCGCAAGCCGTACGCGACCGCCAGCAGCCCCCTCCAGGGCGTCGTCCGGTCGACTTGATCGCGCGCCGGTGTGCGCGGCTGCCGTCCGGGGGCGGCCGGCGGCTCACGCCCGCTGGCCGGCCGCGGCGGCCGGAGCCGGTTCGCCCGCGCCCGACAGCCGCTGCAGGTCGGCATCGACCATCGTGCGGACGAGGGTCCGAAAGTCGACCGACGGCTGCCAACCCAGCGTCGCGCGGGCCTTCGACGCGTCGCCGACCAGATGCTCGATGTCGGCGGGCCGCAGGAACCTCGCATCCGTCCGCACGTGGTCGCGCCAGTCGAGACCGACGTGCGAGAACGCGGTCTCGACCAAATCCCGCACGGAGTGGCTGACGCCCGTTGCGACCACGCAGTCCGACGGCGCACCCTGCTGCAGCATCGACCACATCGCGTGCACGTAGTCGCCGGCGAAACCCCAGTCCCGGCGGGCGTCGAGGTTGCCGAGCACCAGCGTGCGGGCCCGGCCCAGCTTGATGCGCGCCACCCCGTGGCTGACCTTGCGCGTCACGAACTCGAGGCCGCGCCGCGGCGACTCGTGGTTGAATAGGATGCCCGAAACGGCGAACAGGTCGTAGCTCTCGCGGTAGTTCACCGTGATGTGGTGCGCGAACGCCTTCGCAGCGCCGTAGGGGCTGCGGGGATAGAACGGCGTCCGCTCGTTCTGCGGCGTCTCGCGGACCTTCCCGAACATCTCGCTCGACGACGCCTGGTAGTAGCGGATCGACGTGTCGACCTGGCGGATCGTCTCGAGCAGGCGCGTCACCCCCTGGGCGTTGTACTCGCCGGTCAGCAGCGGCTGGTCCCAGGATGCCGGGACGAACGACATGGCGGCGAGGTTGTAGATCTCGTGCGGCCGCACCTCGTCCACCAGACGGATCAGCGAGAGCTGATCCAGCAGATCGCCCGGGCGCAGGTCGATGCGATCGAGGACGTGCTCGATGCGCCAGTGGTTGGGGGCGCTGAGGCGGCGCACGACGCCGACGACCTCGTACCCCTTGTCGAGCAGCAGCTCCGCCAGATACGAACCGTCCTGCCCGCTGACGCCGGTGATGATGGCCCGTTTCGGCATGTCGTCCCGCGCCCGCGTACGGGCGCCCACGGCCGGCTAGCTGACCAGCCGCCCCAGAGTGAGGATCTCGTACAAACCAGAACCTCGCCCGGCGCCGGCCGCGACCCAGCCCACGCTGACTCCCGGAAGGGGCCACCGAGCGATCGTCACGGTGGCCCCAAGGCGCGCACGGCGCGCCTCGGCGGGAGCGGCGCGGGGCGAAGGGGTCCCCGCAAGCGGACGCCGGGGGTGCGGGGCGAAGCCCCGTCTGATTCTAGCGGCGAGCAGCGGCGTGGCACAATCGGCGGCGGCGATGGAGCGTCTGGACGTGGCGATCGTCGGCGGGGGCGTGGTGGGGCTCGCCGCCGCCTGCGCCACCGCCGCACGCGGCCGTTCGACCTGCGTGCTGGACCGGCATCCGCGCCCGGGGCTGGAGTCGAGCACGCACAACAGTGGCGTGATCCACGCCGGGATCTACTACCCGGCGGGCTCGCTCAAGGCCCGCCTGTGCGTCGAGGGACGCGACGCGCTCTACAGCTTCTGCGCGCAGCACGGCATCCCGCACGCGCGCTGCGGCAAGCTGATCGTCTGCTCCCGGACCAGCGAGATCGCCGAGCTCGAGCGGCTCGCCGAGCGCGGGACCGCGAACGGCGTCGACGACCTGACCGTCGTCGACCGCCGCTTCGTCCGCGCGCGCGAGCCGGCCATCGAAGCCTGCGCGGCGCTGTGGTCGCCGTCGACCGGCATCGTCGAGGCGGAGGGCCTGGTGCGCGCGCTGGCGCGGCTGGCCGCCGGCCGCGAGGCCTATCTGCTGCCCGGCACGCCGGTCCGGGGCGGCAGCGCCGGCCTCGACGGCATCGAGCTGCACACCCCGCGCGAACGGATTGCCGCGCGTGTCGTGGTCAACGCCGCCGGCCTGTACGCCGACGAGCTATCGGCCATGCTGGGCGGCGAGCCGTTCACGATCTACCCGGTCCGCGGGGAGTACGCCGAGCTGGCGCCCGGCCGGCGCCAGCTGATCCACGGCCCCGTGTACCCCCTGCCCGACCCGACCGGCCACGGCCTGGGCGTGCACTTCACCCGGACCACGTGGGGCACGGTCACGCTCGGGCCGACCGCGCGCTATCAGGCCGCCCGGGACGACTACGAGGCCGACCGGCTCCCGCTGGACTTCTTCCTGCAGTCCGCACGCCGCCTGCTGCCCGCGCTCGCGCCGGACGACCTGCGCCCGGGCGGCACCGGGATTCGGGCCAAGGCCTGCCCGCCGGACGAGCCGTTTGCCGACTTCATCATCCGCCGCGACGCCCGCATCCCCCACCTCGTGCACGCGGCCGGCATCGACTCGCCCGGCCTGACCGCGTGCCTGGCTATCGGCCGACTGGTGTCGGAGCTGGTGGAGGAGGCGTTGGGCTGAGCCGCAGGCGATGATCGGCGGCCCGGGACTTTGCTCCTCAGGCCCCTTCAGGCGGCGTTGCCGTCGCGGCGGCCGGCCAGAAAGCCCTCGAGCGCGCCTTCGAGCTTGGCCATGCGTTCCCGCAGGTCGGCGAGCTCGCGGAACACCGCGTCGAACCGCTTGTCGATGCCTTCGAAGCGCTTGTCGACGCCGTCGAACCGCTTCTCGAGCCTGTCCGTCCGGCTGATGAGCTCGGAGCGGAGCCATGCGACGAGCGCGACCAACAGGGCGGGCGTGACCCATGGCGCCAACGTTTCCACTTCCCGCAAGCGTAGCACGCTTCACCGTGCGCGGCTCCTGCAAGCGAATCCCCTCGACCAGCGCCACCCCCTGCGGGAATTCGTCCAGTCCGCCTTAGCCGGTCGCCCGCTCCGCCGCGAAGCGCCCGAGCGCGTCGGTCCAGTGCGGCATCTCGATGCCTGCCCGGGCCAGCTTGGCGTTGGACAGGGCGCAGAACGTCGGACGCCGCGCCTGCTGCGGGCGATCGGCCGCGTCGACCGCCACGATGCGGGCCGCGCGGTCGAGACGGCGCGCCAGCTCGGTCGCCACCTCGAGCCAGGTGGCCCGGCCCGATCCGACGCAGTGATAGACCCCGGCGGGCGGCGCGGCGGCCAGCAGTGCGGCCGTCGCCGCAGCCACGTCGGGCACGTAGCTCGGCGAGACCGTCCGGTCCGCGAACGCGTGGACCTCGCGCCCCGCCAGGATGGCGTCCGCCATGCGGTCGAGGCTGCTCGCGCGCACGCCGGGACGCCCGCCCCCGAACAGGCTGGCCACCCGCAGGACGTAGCCCTGCGCATCCCGCGCGAACCACTCGCCGACCAGCTTGGACATCGCGTAGACGCTCTGGGGGTTGACGGCGTCCTCCTCAACGTACGGCGCGGCTGCCAGGCCGTCGAAGACGAAGTCGGTGCCGTAGTGCACCAGGGCTGCGCCCGCGTCGCGCGCTGCGCGCGCGAGCGTGCGCACAGCGAAGGCGTTCACCTCGAAGGCGGCCACGGGGTCGTCCTCGGCGGCGTCCACGGCGTTGTAGGCGGCGCAGTTGACGATGACGTTCGGCGCGACCGACCGCACCGCAGCAGCGACCTCCGCGGGTCGGGTGATGTCGAGCCCGCGCCGGCCGCGGGCCGCGACCCGCTGCCGGGCACCGAGCACCGCCGCCAGCGTGGAGCCCAGGCGCCCCTCGGCCCCGGTGACGAGAATCGTCACCGCACGCGGCCCTTCACCATCGCGCGCGTCTCGCGGTCGATCTCCCGGCGCCGAATCGTTTCGCGCTTGTCGTGGGTCTTCTTGCCCTTGGCGACGCTCACGGCCACCTTGACCCGACCGTTCCTGAAGTACATCCGCACCGGCACCAGCGTGCAGCCCCGCTCGACGGTCTTGCCGATCAGCTTGCGGATCTCCCTCTTGTTCAGCAGCAGCTTCCGCCGGCGCAGCGGCTCGTGCTCGGCGTACCCGCGATGGCTGTAGGGACTGATGTGCACGTTGTGGAGAAAGACCTCCCCGTTCTCCACTCGCCCGTAGCTGTCCCTGAGGTTGACGCGGCCTTCCCGAATGGCCTTGACCTCCGTGCCGAGCAGCACGACGCCCGCCTCGTAGGTGTCGAACAGGTGGTAGTCGTAGCGCGCCTTCCGGTTGTCGGCGATGAGGCGCTCGCCGGGACGGTCGGTCATGGCTGAGCGGGGGCGCGGCGCGGCGCGAGCCGTGCGGCGAGGCGCAACGCCTCGACCATGCTGGACGGATCGGCGACGCCCTGGCCGGCAATGTCGTACGCGGTGCCGTGATCGACCGAGGTGCGCACGATGGGCAGCCCCAGCGTCACGTTGACGGCACGGCCGAACGCGACGAGCTTGACCGGAATCAGCCCCTGGTCGTGATAGCAGGCCACCACGGCGTCGAACTCGCCGCGGAGCGCACGCACGAACACCGTGTCGCCGGGCAGCGGGCCCTCGACGGCGATGCCGCGGGCCCGCAAGGCCTCGACGGCGGGCCGCAGCACCCGCGCCTCCTCGTGTCCCATGAGCCCCTGCTCGCCGGCGTGCGGATTGACGCCGGCCAGCGCCAGCCGGGGCGTGCGGAATCCGAACCGCGGCAGCTCGGCGGCGGCGAGCTCGACCGTGCGCTCGACCCGGCGCCGCGTGAGCTGCGCCGGGACCTCCCCCAGCGGGATGTGCACGGTCGCCAGCACGACGCGCAGGCGGTCCGTGTGGAACATCATCGCGACGTCTGACACGCCCGTCAGGTGCGCCAGCAACTCGGTATGACCGCGCCACGGCAGGCCGGCTAGCCGCCAGGCGGTCTTGTTGATCGGCGCCGTCGCCAAGGCGTCGAGCCGCCCCTCGAGCGCGTCGGCCGCCGCCCGGCACACGGCGTCGAAGGCGGCGCGCCCGCCGTCCGCCGTCGCCACGCCCGGCTCGAACGCGGGCCCCGCGCCGGCGGCCGCCGGACGATACAGCAGGGGCTCGCAGACGTCGGTGACGCGCGGGTCGCGGGCGGCCCGCTCCGCGATCTCCGGTCCGATGCCCGCGGGATCGCCGACGGTGAGGCCGATGCGGGGCAGCGCCATCAGGGTTGCCGGTCGCGGATCGCCGCCGGGTTCAGGAGCCCGCGGAGCACGTGCCGCAGCCCCCGCTCGCGCAGCCGCCGCCGCTCGCGCAGCCGCCGCCGCACCCGCCGCCGGCGCTGCTGCGGCTGCACGAGCCCTCGTTGGCGCAGCCGGCGAACTGCTCGCCCGCGGCGTTGGGAAGCTCGTACCGCAGGCAGCACTTCAGCCGCCCGCACAACCCGGAGAGCCGCGAGGGGTTGAGGCTGAGGTGCTGCCGCTTGGCCATCTTGATGGAGATCGGCTCGAAGCCCTTGAGCCAGGTGGTGCAGCAGAGCGGGCGACCGCACGTTCCGTAGCCGCCGAGCAGCTTCGCCTCGTCGCGGGCGCCGAGCTGGCGCATCTCGATCCGGCAGCGGAACTCGGCCGCCAGATCGCGCACCAGGTCCCGGAAGTCGACGCGGTCCTCGGCGGTGAAGTAGAAGACCAGCCGCGAAGCGTCGAACGGCTGCTCGACGCGCACCAGCTTCATGGCGAGACCGCGCTCGCGTATCTTCATCAGGCCGATCCGAGAGGCCTCCCGCTCGCGGTGCTGCTGCGCGAGGCGGTTCGTGACGTCCTGCTTCGACGCCCGCCGCAGGACCCGGTCGGAGGAGGTCGCCGGCGGCGCCTTGCGCCCGGCGAGCTGCGGCACCGGCGGCCGCACCGTGCCGTAGGCGCGTTGCGCGCCCCGCGCCACGACGACCGCGTCGCCCGGCTGCAGCGGCGGCTTGAACCCGACCTCCGGCAGGAGAAAGTGGTGCAGGCGCCCAACCGGATCGAACTTGATGCTCACGAACGGCGGCTGTTCGGATTCGGCCATGATTCCCTGTCTGGTGCGCCTACAGCCGGCACGCGACCCAGTCGGCGACCACCTTCGGGCCGGCGTTCTGCGCGGTCGCCGCGAGCGCCTCGCCGACCGCCGCGAAGGCCCGCACGCCCCGCCGGGCGGCAACCGTCCGCGCCAGCGGCTCGAACCGGTCGTGCAGGTCCGCGTTGGCGAGGGCCGCCCGGTCCGCACCGCTGGCCAGTAGCGTGACGTCGCGCAGCATCGACGCCAGGACCCGCAGCCGGCGCGTCAGCTCCTGGCGCTGGACCCCGCCGCTCCCCTTGCCGCCGCTCCTGCCGGCCAGCAGCGCCTTCGCTCCGTCGAGGCGCGACTTCGTGTCGGACGCGCCCGCGACGGCCTGCAGCAGCGCCAGCGCGGCGGCCCGCGCCGTCGCCAGCTCCCCCGACGCCAGCAGCCGGGCGCGCCCGACGCTGCCTCCTGCGGACGCCGCCGAAGCCAGGGCGGTCGGCTCGTCGTAGCCGTGGTCGCGCATCAGGACGTCGGCCACTTCCGCCGTCCCGAGCTGACCGAAGCTCAGGCGCTGGCAGCGCGACCGCACCGTGGCGAGCAACGTGTCGGGACGCGCCGTGACGAGCACGAACTGCGAGGCATCCGGCGGTTCCTCGAGGGTCTTGAGCAGCGCGTTCTGCGACTGCGGCACCAACTGGTCGGCCGTGTCGATCACGATGACCCGGCGCCGTCCCTCGAAGGGCCGATACCGGGCCTGGCCGACCGCGCGGCGTACCTCGTCGATGGTGATGGCCCCGCCGTCCCCGGCTTCGACGGCGAGCACGTCGGGATGCGCGCCGCGAACGATCCGGGTGCAGGCGGAGCAGCGGCCGCAGCCATCCAGCGGGAGGGCGGCGCCGGAGCCGGACGCGCGCGGCAGGGACCCGCGAACCGGGTCGGTGCAGTTGAGCGCCTGGGCCAGCGCCGTGGCCGCCAGCCGCTTCCCGACGCCCTCAGGCCCCGCGAAGAGCAGACTCGGCGGCAGCGACCCCCGGTCGACGGCCCGTGAGATCAACTGCACGAGCCCGCGATGACCCGCGATGTCGCGAAAAGCCATGCACGAAACCGAATCGTAACACAGGGGGCGCCCCGGGCAGGCAGGTGCGCGCGGCAGGCGTCAGCCGCGGCGGGGGGTCAGCCGCGGCGGGGGTGCGGCAGGTGACCGAGAATCCAGCCGGCGGCCTCCAGCAGGTTCGCGGTGACGGCGTCCGCCGTCTCCCCCGCGGCGGGCCGGGCGGCCTGGCTCGCGCCGTAGCCCGTCTTGACGAGAATGGCGGCGATCCCCGCGGCGCGGGCCAGCCGGACATCGGTCCAGCGATCGCCGACGACGACCGAGCGGGCGAGATCGAGGGACAGCTCCGCCGCCGCCTGGTGGATCATGCCGGGCTCGGGCTTGTGACAACGACAGCGCCGGCGATACGCCGGCAGCGGGGCGTCGGGCAGATGGGGACAGTAGTAGTGGCCGTCGAGCCGCTCGCCGGCGCGGGCGAGGTCCTGCTGCAGCCGGTCGCGGACCTCGACCACCACCTGCTCGCTGATCATCCCGCGCGCCACGCCCGCCTGGTTCGTGACCACGACGGCGGCATAGCCGGCTCGCCGCAGCAGGCGGACGGCCTCGACGCTCCAGGGATAGAGGCGCAGCCGGTCGAGTCGGTCGACGTAGCCGACGTCCTCGATCAACGTCCCGTCCCGGTCGAGGAAGACGGCCGGCGTCACCACGGGCCGCGCCCCCTGCTCCGGCTGTTCTCCCGCGCCGCGGGAGCGACTCGACTGTGCGCGTGACATCGGCTGGCGACGTCCGGCGCCGGCGGGCGCGGACGCCCGCCACCCTGCACCCGGACGCCCGCGCGTCGAAAAGATGGCGGGGCCGACGAGATTCGAACTCGCGACCTCCGGCGTGACAGGCCGGCGTTCTAACCAGCTGAACTACGACCCCGCATCTGGACGCGCTGGACGTTGCACTCCGCCCGGCGCCACGGTCGCATGCGGCGGCTGGTGGGCGGTACAGGACTCGAACCTGTGACAGCCGGCGTGTAAAACCGGTGCTCTGCCACTGAGCTAACCGCCCGCTGCATGACCCCGGAACAGTGCATTATACGGCATCCGTGCCTCAGGCGTGTCGCAGCCACGTCTTCAGCGCGAGAATGCCGAGCGCCGAGACGAATCCCGCCAGCGCCTGGTGCTCGCGATTCGCGACCATCCGCGCGAGGCTGAAGCGCCGGTCGGACGCGGCCGCGGCGCCCCCCACGTAGCGTTCGAACTCCGGGCCGAACGCCTCGCGCAGGGTCGCCTCCTCCAGGCGGACGGCGGCCGCGAGGCTGATGCCCAGATACGCGAGCACCAGGCCCGCGGCCGGCAGATCGGCGGCCGCCACCGCGAACCCGACGCCGATGACGGCCGATCCGCAGTACAGGGGGTGGCGCAGGTAGCGGTACGGTCCCGAGCGGGTGATTTCCTCCCCCTTGCGCAGGTGGCCCGCCGCCCACACCCGGAGCGCCTCGCCGGCCACGGCCACCAGCGCGCCGGCGCCGAGCGAGCGCCACGTCGGCTGGGCCAGCCAGAGCGCGCCGGCGCCGACCAGGAAACCGGCCGACACGCGCGCACGGGCGATCAGGAACAGCCGGCGATGGCGCGCGGCAACGTCAGGCATCGTTCGCGGTGCCGCGCGCGGCGGCGAGCCGGCGCGCCACGGCGGCCGCCACGTCCTCGACCGGAATCGCGGCCAGGCAGGGGCGCTGCTGCGCGCAGCGGCGAACGACCACGCCCGTCGAGCCGGCCCTGTCCTGCCGGCAGCGGCACGGTTGGGGGGGCGACACGACGACATCGCGCGGCGACCAGGGTCCGTTCCGCCGCGGATCGCTCGGCCCGTAGATCCCGACGGTCGGGGTACCGACGGCGGCGGCGACATGGAGCGGACCGGTATCGCCCGAGACGACGACCGCCGCGGCCCGCGCCAGGGCCACGAGGCCGCCCACGCTCGTGGCCGGCGCCAATGCCGCGGCGCCCGCCGCGGCGGCAACCACCCGCTCGGCCAGCGCCCGCTCGCCCGGCCCCCACGGCACGACGGACCGCAGGCCGCGCGTGCTCCACAGGCCGCGCGCCACCGCGCCGAACCGCGCGGGCGCCCAGCGCTTGCTGGCCCAGGCTGCGCCGGGGTTGATGAGCGCGAACGGCCGGGTGCGATCCGCTCCGAGCGCGGCGCGCGCCTGCTCGACCACGGCGGACGGGCGGTCCGCAATCGAAAACTCGAAGGGCCGCGCTCGCACGCCGAGGCAGGCGACCAGGGCCAGGTTGCGCTCGATGACGTGAACCGGAGCGCCCAGCCGCGGCGTCTCGGAGTACAGCCAGCGGGCCGCACGCTCCCGCAGATGCGCCGGGTCGAGGCCGATCAGGCGCCCGGCGCCCGCGGACCGCGCCAGCAGCGCGGACTTCAGCAGACCCTGGAGATCGATCGCCACGTCGTAACGCGCTTCCCGCAGCGCGCGAACGAGGCGCGGGAGCCGCGCCAGGGGCCGGGTCCGCGGCACGTCGATGCGCCGGTCGACGGCCGCCACGAGGTCGACGAGCTCGCGATAGCGGTCGTCGACCAGCCAGTCGATGCGCGCATCCGGGAAGGTGCGCCGCAGGCCGGCGACGGCCGGAACGGCATGCACGACGTCGCCCAGCGAGCTCAGCCGCACGACGAGGATGCGCATCGGCACGGCTCAGGAATGCCGGGAGGCCGCGCCCGGCGGATGCGGGCGGCCGGCGATGGTCGCGATCAGGTCGCGGGTCGAGTGCGCCTTGGGATCGCCCACGATCGCGGTCCGGCCGCCGTACCCGCGCACGATCGCCCGCTCGGGCACGGTCTCGACGGTGTAGTCGGTCCCCTTGCAGTGGACGTCGGGTCGCAGCACCTCCAGCAGCTCCGCGACGGTGGGTCCGGAGAAGACCACGACGTAGTCGGCGACGGCGAACGCCGCCACCAGCTCGGCCCGTTCGGCGGCCGGCTGCACGGGACGCCCCGGCCCCTTGAGCGCGGCCACCGACCGGTCGTCGTTGATTGCCACCACCAGGCGGTCCGCCTCCGCGGCGGCGCCGGTCAGGTAGCGGACGTGGCCGACGTGCACGACGTCGAAGCACCCGTTGGCCAGGGCGATCGTGCGCCCCCCGACACGGTCCGCCGCGACTAGGCCGCGCAGCTCCGTCAGCGAGACGATCCGACCCATTCCCGTGCCTTACTGGCCGCTGCGGACCGCGCGGCGCAGCTCGTCGGCCGACACCGTCGCCGTCCCGCGCTTCATGACGACCAGCCCCCCCGCGTAGTTGGCCAGCGTCGCCGCCTCCAGCAGCGACGCGCCTGCGGCGAGCGCCAGCGCGATCGTCGCGATCACCGTATCGCCCGCGCCGGTCACGTCGGCCACCTCGTCGGTGCCGAAGACCGGGATGTGCGCCGTCCGCCGGCCGGGCACGAACACCGCCATCCCGCGCCGCCCGCGCGTCAGCACCAGCCCCTCGGCGCGCAGGCGCTCGAGCAGCGTCCGCCCGGCGCGCTCGAGCTGCTCCGGGTCGTCGCCGATCGTGAGGGCGAGGGCCTGCTCCACCTCCGCCTCGTTGGGGGTGCACGCCGTCACGCCACGATACCGCAGCAGGCCGTAGCGCGAATCGACGACGATCGGGACGGGCGCGCCCCGGCGGGCCGCCGCGCGCCGGATGCCCGCGACCAGGCCGGGACGCACCAGGCCGGAGCCGTAGTCGGACACGAGCACCGCATCGCAGTCGGCGGCGGCGGCGCGGGCGGCGCGCTCGAACGCGAGGCGCGTGCCGGGGTCGTCCGGAATGTCGGTCTCGCGGTCGATCCGCACGACCTGCTGCCGGGTCGAGTGCACCCCCCCGGCCAGGATGCGCGTCTTGACGGGCGCATGGTACCCCCCGCCGGCACGGATCAGGCCGGCGCGGTCGACCCCGCGCGGCAGCGCGCGCGCCACGCGCCGGTCGGCGTCCCCGGCGCCGAGCAGGCCGACCAGGCGCGCGCGCGCCCCGAGCGCGGCCACGTTCGCGGCGGCGTTCCCCGCACCGCCCGGCACGACGGTCGTACCGTCGTACTCGAGAATGAGGACCGGCGCCTCGCGGGAGACGCGCGACAGCCGGCCGTGGATGAACTCGTCCGCGATCACGTCCCCGATCACGGCTACCTGCCGGTCGCCCGCGGCATCGACCAGCTCGAGGAGACGCTCGATCACCAGCGGGTATCCTCGCGGCGGGGCGGCGCCCCGGAGACGGTGGCCGCAGCCGCGGTCTCCGTGCCGGCGGCCGCGTCGGTCCGCCAGCGCCGGTGCATCCACAGCCACAGGTCCGGATGCCGGCGCACGTACCGCTCCAGCACGTCCGTGCAGCGCTGCGTATACGTGCGGACCGGGTCGGGGTCGCCCGCGGGCGGCGGCTCGACCGCCTCCTCGTACACCAGGCGATAGCGCCCCCCCGGGAGCGGCAGCGCGAACACGGGGATGACCGGTGCGCCGGTGCGCAGCGCCAGCGCCGCGACGACCGACGTGGTCGCCGCCGGACGATCGAAGAAAGCCACCGTCACGGCACTGCGATCCTGCATGTGCTGGTCGATCATCAGGGCGACGGGCGCCCGCGCGAGCAGCGCGCGGAGCAGCCCGCGAACCGCCCCCTGCCGCGGCAGCACGCGCGTGCCCACGCGCGTGCGGATGCGGCCGAGCAGGCGGTCGAGCAGCGGATTGTCGAGCGTGCGCGCCACCATGACGACCGGCGTGAACAGCACCGCGTGCACCATGGCCTGCACCTCCCAGTATCCGACGTGGCCGGAGTAGAAGACCGCGCCCCGGCCGCCGGCGAGCGCCCGCTCGACGCGGGCGCCACCCTCGACGTCCACCAGGCGCGTCATCTGGCCGGTGCTCATCGCGTCGAAGTTGAGCAGCTCCACCACGTGCCGGCCGAAGTGCTCGAAGGTCGAGAGCAGAATCGCCCGCAGCTCGTGCTCGGCCCGGGCCGGAAACGCCCCGCGCAGGTTCGCCAGGGCCAGCTCGCGGCGCCTCCCGTGCACGCGGTGGAACAGCCGCCCCAGGGCGGCTCCGACGCCCAGGCTGGCCCGCCGGGGCAGCGTGCGCAGCGCGGCCCGCAGCGCCAGAACCGCCGCGTATTCGAGCCGGCGCCTCATGCAGCCCGCGCCCGCTCGACGCGCCCACCGAGCCACGCGCGGAACGACGCCTCGGGCTCGATCGGCACGGCCAGCGGAATCGACAGCAACGGAAAGACGAACGGGGCGTGCGGCAGCAGCCGCACGCGATCCTTCTCGGTGGTGACGACGTACTCCACCCGCCGCGCGGCCGCCAGGCGTTCGATGCGGGCGACGTCCCGGGCCGCATACCGGTGATGGTCGCGAAACGCGAGCGTGGCGGCCACGGCGTACCCCCGCTGGCGCAGCGCGGCGAAGAAGCGCCGCGGCTGCGCGATGCCGGCCACGGCCAGCACCGGTGCCGCGCGCGGCACCGCCACCTCCTGCTGCGTCTCCGCGTGCCGGGCCGGCTGGAGCACCCGCGTGAAACGAAACGCCTGCCCGACGGCCAGCCGGTCGGCGAGCGCGCGCGCCTGGCCGGCATCCGGCGTCTCGACGATCAGCGCGTCGGCGCGGCTGGCCGCATCGACCGGCTCCCGCAACCGGCCGCCGGGCAACGTCCGCGGGTCGGCCAGGTCCTGCTCCGCGAGCAGCAGCAGGTCGACGTCCCGGTGCAGGGCAAGGTGCTGGAAGCCGTCGTCGAGGAGATGCACCGTGGCTCCCATGGCCGTCTCGGCCAACCGCCCGGCCCGGTGGCGGTCCTCCGCCACCAGGACCGCCGTGTCGCGCAGCGCCAGCGCCAGCATGAGCGGCTCGTCGCCAGCCTCCGCCAGTCCCGCGCGCACGCGGTCCGGGTCGCGCACCACGACGACGCCGTCGACGCGGCGGGCGCGCGCGTAGCCCCGGCTCAGCACCGCGGGCCGCTCGCCCATCGACACCAGCAGCCCCGCCAGGCGCGCGGTGATCGGCGTCTTCCCGCTGCCGCCCACGCTCAGCGCGCCGACGCTGACGACCGGCCGCTCGAGACGGCGCCGCACCTCGGGCCGCCGCTCGTACCAGCGGCGCCGGCGCCGGGCGAGACTGCCGTACAGGCGGCTCAGCACGCGGCGTCCGCCCGGCGGGGGTCCCGGGGCGCGGCATCCGGCCGCAGGAGCTCCGCGATGACCGCGAGCGTCCGGCGCCGGGCGCCGCGCTGGTCGTCCACCAGCGCCCGCGCCGCGGCGCCGAGCGACGCACGGCGCCCGGCGTCGGACAGCAGCGCGTCGAGCGCCCCGGCGAGCTCGTCGTGCGAGCCGAGCTGCCACGCGGCCCCGCGGGCCACGAACAGGCTGGCGATCTCGGCAAAGTTGTCCATGTGCGGTCCGAACACGATCGCCTTGCCGAACGCGGCAGGCTCGATGGGGTTGTGCCCGCCGGCGGGCACGAGACTCCCACCCACGAACACGACCGTCGCGAGGCGGAACAGCCGAGCGAGCTCGCCGATGGTGTCGAGGATGATCACGTCGGCCGACGGCGCGGCGGCAGCCTCCAGCGCGGTGCGCCGCGCGACGGCGAAGCCGCGGCCGGCCGCGAGGCGACCGGCTTCCGCGAAGCGCTCGGGATGGCGCGGCGCGATGATGAGCACGGCGCCGGCGAACGCGCGGCGCGCGGCGGCGAAAGCGCGCAGCACCGGCTCCTCCTCGCCGCGGAGGGTGCTCGCGGCAATGATCACCGGCCGCCCGGCTGCGAACTCGAAGCAGCGCAGGGTGCGGTCGCCCGCCGGTGCGCCCGGGGCCGCGTCGTCGACGGCGTCGAACTTGAGGCTGCCGGTGACGGTCAGCCGCGCGGGCAGCACGCCCAGATCGCGAAAGCGCCGGCTCCAGGCGCCGTTCTGCACGCACAAGTGGTCGAGGCCGCTCAGCACGCGCCGCATGAACGGGCGCACGAGCCGGTAGCGCCGGTAGGACCGGTCCGAGAGCCGGCCGTTCACGAGGACGGTCTTCACGCCGCGCCGGCGGCACGCGCGCAGCAGGTTGGGCCAGATCTCCGTGTCGACCAGCACGAGCATGTCCGGCGCAATGCGATCGAGGGCGCGGGCGACGAACCGCGCCATGTCCAGCGGGGCGTAGAAGACCGCGTCGACCGCGCGGCCCGACTGGCGGGCGACGAGCTGGCCGGTGGCCGTGGTGGTCGACATCAGCAGCCGGTGCCGCGGATACGCGGCCCGCAGCTGTGCGGCGAGCGATCGCGCGGCGAGCACCTCGCCGACCGACACGGCGTGGATCCAGATCGACCGCCGGCGCCCGGGGTTCACGCCGGCCGGGAGCCGGCCCACCCGATCCCGGAGGCGGCCCAGGGCTTTCCGATGGCGGACGGCCCGATACCCGACGACCGGCAGGTGCGCGAGCAGATACGCGCACAGGGCCAGGCTGTAGAGGAGGTACATGATCCGGGGTTGCCGGAGTATAGCAGCGCCGCCGCCGCGGGCCGCTCCCGGTTGACCGCCCCGGAGGAGGCCGCCTAGAATTGTTCGTTTGCATGCCCCTTCGGGGCTCCGGATAGAAGCGAAACATCTCGCGGAGGCAGCGGACATGGGCATCAGGGTCGGGATCAACGGGTTCGGCCGCATCGGACGCAACGTGCTGCGGGCCGCGCTCGGGGACGGCGCGCTCGAATTCGTCGCGGTCAACGACATTACCAGCCCGGACACCCTGGCCCATCTCCTGAAGTACGACTCGGTCCTCGGCAACCTGCCCGAGGACGTGGCGGTCGACGGCGACGCGATCCGGGTGGGCGAGCGCTCGTTCAGGGTGCTGTCCCAGCGCGACCCGGCAGCGCTCCCGTGGGGCGCGCTCGGCGTCGACGTCGTGGTGGAGTCGACCGGGCTGTTCACCAGGCGGGACGACGCCGCCAAGCATCTGGCCGCGGGCGCCAGGAAGGTCATCATCACCGCGCCCGCCAAGGGGCCGGACCTGACCGTGGTGCTCGGGGTCAACGACGAGCGCTACGACCCGGCCGCGCACCATATCGTCTCGAACGCGTCGTGCACCACGAACTGCCTCGCGCCAGTGGCCAAGGTGCTGCACGACAGCTTCGGGCTGCGCCGCGGGTGGATGACCACGGTGCACGCGTATACGAACGATCAGCGCCTGCTCGATCTCCCGCACAAGGACCTGCGCCGCGCCCGCGCCGCGGGCATGTCGATGATCCCGACCAGCACGGGCGCGGCGGTGGCCGTCGGCGAGGTGCTGCCGGAGCTGAAGGGCAGGCTCGACGGCATCGCGATGCGCGTCCCGACGCCGAACGTGTCGGTGGTCGACCTGGTCGCCCAAGTCGACAGCTCGACGAGCGCGGAAGCGGTGAACGAAGCATTCGGAGCCGCCGAGGCCGGACGCCTGCAGGGCATCCTGCATCTGTCGCCTGCGCCGCTCGTCTCGATCGACTTCCGGGGCAACCCGCACTCGTCCATCGTCGACGCGTCGTACACCAAGGTGATGGAAGGGGACTTCGTGAAGGTCCTCTCGTGGTACGACAACGAATGGGGCTACTCGTCCCGCTGCGTGGAGCTCGTCAAGCTCCTCGGGACCCGGGGGCTGTAGACCCCGCCGGCCGCGTGCCCAAGCGATCGATCCGCGACCTCGACCTGGCGGGCCGGCGCGTCCTGCTCCGCGTCGACTTCAACGTCCCGATCGCGGACGGCGCCGTGGGCGACGACACCCGTATCCGCGCAGCCCTGCCGACCCTGCGCTACGCGCTCGAGCGCGGGGCGACGCTCGTGCTCGCCTCGCACCTGGGACGCCCGCGGGGTCGCGCCCGGCCCGAGCTCAGCCTGCAGCCGGTCGCCGACCGTCTCGCGGCGCTGCTGGGCACGCCGGTCGGCTTCGCGCCCGACTGTGTGGGTGACGGAGCTCGCCGGGCCGTGGACCAAGCCGGGCCGGGCGGCGTCGTGCTGCTCGAGAACCTGCGCTTCCACGCCGCCGAGGAGCGGAACGACCCGGCGTTCGCGGCGGCCCTGGCGGCGCTCGCGGATCTCTACGTGAACGACGCGTTCGGCGCGGCGCACCGCGCTCACGCGTCGACCGCGGGCGTGGTCGCCCACGTGCGGGACGCGGGGACGGGGCTGCTGCTGGCAGCCGAGTTGGCGCATCTCGGGTCGCTGCTCGGCGCCCCCGCGCGACCGTTCGTGGCGATCCTCGGCGGCGCCAAGGTGTCGGGCAAGCTCGACGTCATCGAGAGCCTGCTGGAGCGGGTCGACGCGCTGCTCATCGGCGGCGCGATGGCCTACACGTTCTTCAGCCGGCAGGGCCTGCCGACCGGGCAATCGCTGGTCGAGCCCGAGCTGCTGGCGGCCACGAGCCGGGTCGAGGAGGCCGCGCGGAACCGCGGAGTCGACCTCCGGCTGCCGGCCGACCACGTCGTCGCCGAGCGGATCGCGCCCGGGGCGCGCGGCGAGACGCTGGCCGTGACGGATGCCGCTATCGGCGACCGGCTGGGCGTGGACATCGGCCCGCGCGCGCGGGCCGAGTACGCCGCGCTCGTCGCCGGAGCGCGGACCGTGGTGTGGAACGGCCCGCTGGGCGTGTTCGAGATCGACGCGTTCGCGGCTGGCACGCTGGCCGTGGCGCGCGCGGTGGCGGAGGCGGACGCCACCACCGTCGTCGGCGGCGGCGACTCCATCGCGGCGGTCGCGAAGGCCGGCGTGCGGGACCGCATCACCCACGTCTCGACCGGCGGCGGCGCCTCGCTCGAGTTCCTGAGCGGCCGCACGCTGCCGGGCGTCGCCGCGCTGCCCGACAACTAGCCCTACCCGACCGGCAAAGGTGTGCACCATGAGAACACCGCTCGTCGCAGCCAACTGGAAGATGCACAAGACGGTGAGCGAGGCGCTGGCCTACGCCCGGGCGTTCCGCGCGCTCGTCGCCGCGGTGCGCGACGTCGAGATTGTCCTGGCCCCGCCGTTCACGGCGCTGCACGCGCTGGCCGGGGCGCTGGCCGGCAGCGGAATCGGGGTGGCCGGGCAGGACCTGCACGCGGAGCCGCAGGGCGCGTTCACCGGCGAGATCAGCGCCGGCATGCTGCGGGAAGCCGGGGCGGGCTACGTGATCATCGGGCATTCCGAGCGGCGCCACCTGTGCGGCGAGACCGACGCGGCGGTCGGCGCGAAGGTGCGCGCGGCCACCGGCGGGCGGCTGGTGCCGATCGTGTGTGTCGGGGAGACGCTCGCCGAGCGCGAGTCGAGCCGGACGTTCGAGGTGCTGGATCGCCAACTGCAAGCCGGACTGGCCGGACTGGCCGCCGCCGATGCCGGGTCGCTCGTCGTGGCGTACGAGCCGGTCTGGGCGATCGGAACCGGTCGCAACGCGACGCCCGAGCAGGCGCAGGAGGCGCACGCGCACATCCGTCGGCGGCTGGCCGGCGTCCTGGGCGACAGCATCGCCCGGACGCGGCGCATCCTCTACGGCGGCAGCGTCAAGCCCGGCAACGTCGGCGTGCTGGCGGCGCAGCCGGACGTGGATGGCGCCCTGGTCGGCGGCGCCGGTCTCGATGCCGGCAGCTTCGCGGAGATCGTGGCCAAGAGCCGCGGCGCGGCGGTATAATTTCCGATCATGTTCAGCATCGCGTTGTCGGCCATCTACGTGCTGGTCTGTCTCTTCCTGCTGGTCGTCGTCCTGCTGCAGCAGGGCAAGGGCGGGGACATCGCCGCCGCCTTCGGCGGCAGCGGCAGCCAGGCGGCCTTCGGGGCCCGCGCGGGCGCGACCGTGCTGACGCGCGCCACGACCGTGCTCGGCGCGGCGTTCATGATCGGGGCGATGGTGCTCGCCATCCTGGGGCAGCGCGGTCCGGGATCGCTCCTCAGCGGCATCGATGCGCCCGCCGCCCCCGCCCCCGCGGCCCAGACGGAGCCGGCCCCGGGCGAGGAGTCCGCGGACCCGCCGCAGTAGCCTGCCGCCCTGCCGGCGCCCGGGCGTTGCGCGTGTACAATGGGTTCCTATCGCGGCCCTGCACTCGTTCGTGCAGGATGCGGCGCAGCCGGCGCGCGCCGGCTGCCGGCGGCGGCCGCCCGGAAGCTGGCGGAAGTGGCGGAACTGGCAGACGCACCAGCTTGAGGGGCTGGCGGTGGCAACATCGTGGGGGTTCAAATCCCCCCTTCCGCACCAATATCCCACTCGAAGGCTCCCCGCGTGACCCTGTCCGGTGCTGCCGCTCGGAATGCCTGAGCCGGCAGCAGAGGTTCTTCGGCCGATCGGCGGCGGGCGAAGGCGGGTAAACGTAGTGGGCGTTATGGGACGCCGGGCCGGCGCTGGGCGGCCTGCGCCTGACCGCTGGCCGACGCCTATCGGGAGGCCGGTCTCCACTCCCGGGCGGCCTGTTGCGCGGCGGCGACCTGCTCGGGACTCATCCGTTCGGCAAGCAAATCGCGCACCTTGCGCGCCTTCGTAGCCCTGCGCCGCGGCGAGATTCGCCCACATGTATGCCGTGCCGTAATCCTGCGGCACGCCCCGGCCGAGGGCGTACATGGCGCCGAGGTTGTTCTGCGCCTCGGCGTGGCCTTGGCTGGCCGCGAGGCGGTACCACCGCACTGCTTCTGAACGCCGGCGCACCGCGATCCAATCAGCCGCGATAATTGCACGTGTCGTGGCTGATACCCCCCGGGTTGCCACAGACGCCTGCCCACGCCGGCCTCGTCCCGGCCGCCGGCGGGGGCCGGGACGAGCTCGCCGCGCTCTCCACATCGGCGCGCCGGCTCGCCGAAGCCTATAGCCCTAGCAGCAGCTAGCGAAGCTAGCGGCCGGATGCGCTGGGGAGGACCCGCGCGCGGGGATTGCTCAGCTCGCAAAGATATCGTCGAGATCGAGCTGCAATCCCTCAAGCAGCGCCGTTCCAAGACTGTCCCGGCGACCGAAGGTGCCGGCGAGTTCGAGCCTCCCGTCCCGTTGCCGATGGACGGCGATGGTCTCGACCATCGGATCGACGATCCAGTACTCGAGCACCCCGTGTCTGCTGTACAGGTGGTGCTTGTACCCCACGTCCCGGTCGGCGGTGGATGGGGAGAGTATTTCGATCACGAGGTCGGGTGCTCCCCGCACATTCTCGTCGGTGATCGTGTGCTCGCGCGCTCGGGAGATGAACAGCAGGTCGGGCTGCACCACGTCGGTGTCCGACAGAACGACGTCGCACGGTGCGACGAACACTTCTCCCAGTCCGTGCTGCTGGGTGAACCGGGCCAGTTCGATGTGCAGTCTGCCCAGAACCCGCTGGTGCTTGATGTTCGGTGCGGGAACCATCATCAGAGCGCCGTTGAGCAGCTCGTAGCGCTTGTCGTCTGCGATTGCGCAGTAGTCCGCGTACGTCCGCTTGACGGCGCGCTCGGTCGTGGCCATCGGCTTGCTTCCAAGCTGTGGGTGGCTACACGTCCGCGAGGACGTCGCCCCGCTGCGGCTTGACAGCTCGACGGCGGCCAGCGCTTCGCCGCCAGGACCGAATGAGCAGCTCGGCCTGGTCGCTCATCGAGACGTTCTGGGCGCGACAAGCGGCCTTGAAGCGAGCATGAAGCTCGGGGTGGACGCTGACCCAGGCCGTCCGCGGTCTCCGTTCCTGAGGCGCCGGCGCGAGGACCAGAGCGGGTTTCATCATGTGGACCCCCGGCAGGGGCGGCCCAGGTCGACGTCGCCGCCCTCCATCGAGCCGGAGGGTAGCACGGCGGGAAGCGCGCCGGTGAGGCCGAGGGCGTCACAACGGCCGCAGCACCGCAATGACCAGGCCCGCGACGGCAAGCATCCTCCAGGTCAGATTGTGTCCGCCAATTGCCGTTATCGGACACCGGAGGCGGCGGCAGCGCCTAGCCAGCGCGCCCCGGCGATCGCCTCGCGGAGGCCTTCGGGCAGCCCCTCGCGTAGCTGGCCGACCTGCTCCCGCAGATGCCCGATCTGGAGGCCGAGCTCGCGGCCCTGGGCGTCGAGCCGCCGGGCGAGTTCACCAGCGGCGGCCGCGAAGCGTGCCTCGACCTCCGTTCTCGTGGCGTCGTCCATCGCGTCCCAGATGCGGTTGGCGGACACCCAACGACCGTAGCGGTGCCGGCCGTTCTTGCACCTCCGAGCAGCGCTTCCGCCAGCGTCTTCCTGCCGTTTCGCACATCCAAGTACCCGACGATCGCCGTGACAGGAAGCTCAACCAGGATACCGAGCCCCGCGCCCTTCGCCAGCGTCGAGAGGATGGGGGTGGAGGTGATGGGCGTGGTGGCGAGGCGCCTGCGCAGCTGCGCAACCGCGCCCGTTGGCCCAACTGCGGTGGGTGGCGGCCGAGTCGATGGGCACCGACAGCGGAGCCAAGTCCGGTATCGCCGGGAGCGCGGCCGTCGCTGCCTGCGCCCAAGCCTGACTGGCCAACCCGCACACAAGGGCCGTGGCCGCGAGGAACCGCATCAGGGTGTGCTTCATTGTTCGCAGTATGGCCCCCTACGGCATCAATAGCCGGACCAGCGCGCCGACGGCGGCGATCGTGGCGGCCTGCACGAGCGCGAGCCGCCAGGTCAGGGTGGAGACGGCCTGGGCAATCTCGCTGCGCACGTCGGCGCGCAGAGTGTCGAGATCCTGGCGGGTAACGTGGTCGCCGTGCTCAGCGGCCTGCTGCACCGCAGCCGTCACGGCCGCGGCTTGGGCTCGGTCCATGCCGGCGTCGGTGAGCGTGCGGGCGATCGCGAGCGTTCGAGCATCCCACCCAGCGTAGCACGCGACCCACGGTCGGGCCCCGGTTACGTGGGTTCGGTCCCGGGCCCCCACCGCGTCCGCGCTGCTTCGGCCTCATGAGCTGATCTCGCCTCCCAGTTCGCGCCGGAGCCGTCCACGTCCGGCGAGTTGGACGCTGCAACCGCTGCCGTTACGATCGACGCCATGCTGCCGCCTGCGGGAGATCGAACTCGGGAGGGTGCCGCGGCCGCAGCCGCGGCGGGGGCGGCCGCCGGGCGCGCGCGGGACTACCTGCGCCTGCTGCGCCCGCATCAGTGGCTGAAGAACTTCCTCGTGTTCGCGCCGCTCGTCGCCGCGCACGAGACGCGGCCCGGGCCCTATGTGGTGGTGGCGGGACTGTGCGGGGCGCTGACGGCGTGCGCGGCCGGCACCTACGTCCTGAACGATCTGCTCGACCTGCCGTACGATCGCCGGCACCCGGGCAGACGGCACCGGCCGCTGGCGGCGGGCACGGTGCGGGTGCTGCCGGCGGGCGGGCTCGCCGGCGGGCTGGCCGCGGGCGGACTGGCCGCGGCGTTGTGGCTGTCGGTCCCGGCGGGACGCTGGGTCCTGCTCTACCTAGCGGTGACAGTGGTCTACTCGCTGGCCCTGAAGCGCAAGCTCTTCGCCGACGTCATCGCGCTGGCCGTCCTCTTCACGCTCCGCGTGCTCGCCGGCGGCGCGGCTGCCGCCGTGCCCCTGTCGCCCTGGTTCCTGGCGTTCTCGGTGTTCGTCTTCCTGGCCCTGGCCGTGGCCAAGCGCCAATCGGAGCTCCAGGCGCTGCGCGCGGCCGACCTGTCGGCGGCCGGCCGCGCCTATCGAGCCGAGGATCTGGCGGTGCTGGCGGCACTCGGCGCGGCCAGCAGCTTTGCCGCCGTGCTGGTGCTCACGCTCTATGTCTCGAGCCCGGCGGTGAGCGAGCGCTACGCGCGGCCAGACTTCCTGTGGCTCGTCTGCCTCCTGCTGCTCTACTGGCTGGGGCGCACGATGCTGCTCGCGAATCGCGGCGCGGTCGGCGACGATCCGGTAGTGTTCGCGCTGCGCGATCGGACGAGCTGGCTGGTCGGCGGCGGGATGCTGGCGCTGTTCGCCGCCGCGCTGTGAGGGACACGGTGCACGTCTTCAATCGGATGCGGATGCGATGAAGGGCTGGTCGGGACTGCTGCTGGCGACGCTGCTGGTCATCTACCTGCCTGGCCTCGGTCACGGGTTCATCAAGGACGACTTCGTCTGGATTGCGTCGAACCAGTTGACGCGCCCGGCCGATCTGGTTGCGCCCTTCCTGCAGGCGCCCGACTTCTACCGGCCGCTCGTCCAGTTGAGCTTCGCGGTCGACTGGTGGCTGTTCGGCACCGAGCCGCTTGCCTACGGGCTCACGAACCTGGCTTTCCTGCTGGCGGCGGCGGCCGTGCTCGGGAGCCTGGCCGTCGCGCTCGGGATGACGCGCGGCAGCGCGCTCGTCGCCGCCGCGCTCTGGAGCCTCAGCTTCCACGGCATCAACATGTCGCTGCTCTGGATCAGCGGCCGCACCGCGCTGCTCGCGACGCTGTTCGCGCTGCTCGCGGCCCGGGCGTTCGTGCACGGACGGGCGCCGCGGGCGGCCGGCTGGGCGCTGCTGGCCATGCTCTCCCGGGAGGACGCGGTGCTGCTGCCGCTCGTCCTGCTCGCGTGGGCCGCGCTGCCGCCGCCCGCCGACGCCGGCGGTCCGGATGGCGTGCGGATCGATCCGCGGCGCGCCGCGCGGCGCGCCTGGCCGCTGTTCGCCGTGCTCGCGGTCTATCTCGCCGCCCGCGCCGCGGCCGGGGGCATGACGCCCTGGACGGCCCCCGACTTCTACCGCTTCACGCTGGATCCCGCGACCGTCGGCCGCAACGTGCTCGAGTACCTCGACCGGGCCGCCACGCTGCCGGCGGCGGCGACGCTGATCATGGCCCTGGTGGCGCGTACCCTGCCCCGGCCGACCGCGCGGCAATGGCGGCAGGTAACGCTGGGCGCGGTGTGGATGATCGGCGGCTACGCCCTGGCCATCGCGCTGCCGGTGCGCTCGAGCCTCTACGCCGTCGGGCCGGGAGCCGGGGCCGCGCTCGCGGGAGCCGCGCTGCTGGCAGCCGTCTGGGATCGCGCCACGCCCGGCGCGCGCCGGCGCATGGTCGGCGCCGCGACGCTGCTCGCCGTGCTGGCCGTGCCGGTGCACTGGTCGCGCAACGACCGCTGGGTGCAGTGGGCCAGGCTCTCCACGCACGTCCTGGACGAGATTGCGCCCGTCGCCGCCCGGCTGCCGCCGGACCGCGTCGTGCGGCTGGACGACGACCGGAGCGTCCGCACGAATCTCGACGCCGCGTTCGGGACGTTGATCGAGGAGGCCGTGCGGGTCCGTACGGGAATGACGCGGCGTGTGTGGATCGAGCCGCCGGTGACCGCCTGGCGGGCGGGCGGACTCGTCGCGCCGAACCCGGAGGAGGTGGCCGCCCGCTTCGCGCTCCGGGACGGCGTGCTGGCGCGCGTGAGGGCCGGTCCGTAGCGCGTGCACTGCGTTGCATGATCGAATCGGCCTCTCCGAACCCGCGTCGGACGGCGCGCCGCGGCAGCCGGCCTGCTCGACGCCGTGCCGGCGCACTTGTCGCCGGTGGCGGTTACCGGTAGGCTATCGGCCAGTTTCCGGAGAGCACAAATGGCCCAAGTTTCGATTACCGTCAACGGCAAGCGGCGCTCGGCCGACGTGGAGCCGCGCCTGCTCCTGGTCCACTTCCTGCGCGAGCACCTGAACCTGACGGGCGCGCACGTCGGGTGCGACACCAGCCAGTGCGGCGCCTGCACCGTCCTGCTCGACGGGCGGAGCGCGAAGTCGTGCACCATCTTCGCGGTTCAGGCCGACGGCTCCGAGCTCACCACGATCGAGGGGCTCGCGGACGGCGACCAGCTGCACCCGCTGCAGGAAGGGTTCTGGGAGGAGCACGGCCTGCAGTGCGGCTACTGCACGCCCGGCATGATCTTGTCGGCCGTCAACCTGCTGAACGACGACCCGGCGCCGACGGAGCAGGACATCCGGGCCGGTCTCGACGGCAACCTCTGCCGCTGCACCGGCTACCAGCACATCGTCAACGCGGTGCAGCACGCCGCGGGCCGCGGGCGGGAGAAGTAGGACATGACGACCTCGCCGGTCCTGCCGAAGCTCGTCGGCCAGCGCGTCAAGCGGCGCGAGGACCCGCGTCTCATCCAGGGCCGCGGGACCTACGTGGACGACGTCAAGATCGCCGGCCTGCAGCATCTGGCGTTCAAGCGCAGCGACATCGCGCACGGCCGCATCCTCTCGATCGACACCAGCGCCGCGGAGGGGCTCGACGGGGTCGAGGCGGTCTTCACCGGCGCGCAGATCGCGGAGCTGCTCGGCCCGATGCCGATCGGGACGCCGTTCCCGTCGCCGGAGCACCGGGCGCTCGCCGCCGACATCGTCCGCTACGTCGGCGAGCCGGTGGCCGTCGTGGTGGCCCGCGACCGCTACGTCGCGCGCGACGCGGCGGACGCCATCACGGTCGACTACGAGCCGCTGCCCGCGGTCGTCGACCCCGAGGCGGCGATGTCCGGCCGGCCGGCCCTGCTGCACGCCGACTTTCCGAACAACCACGCGGTCGGGCCGCTGCCGGCCGGCACCGGCGTGGGACGCGACGGCACGGTCGACGACACGGCCATCGAGCGCGCCTTCGCGGACGCCGACGTGGTGGTCTCGCAGCGCATGGTCAACCACCGCCTCGCGCCCACCTCGATCGAGCCGCGCGGCGTCGTGGCCCACTACGAGCCGGGCAAGGACGCGCTGACCATCTGGTCGTCGACGCAGAACCCGCACATCCTGCGCACGTTCATCGCCTCGCTGACGGGCCTGGGCCAGGACCAGGTGCGCGCGATCGCGCCGGAGGTGGGCGGCGGATTCGGCTCGAAGATCAACATCTACGGCGAGGAGTACGTGGCGGCCGCGGTCTCGAAGCGGCTGGGTCTGCCGGTCAAGTGGGTGGAGGACCGCTCGGAGGCGTTCCTCGCCACCATCCACGGGCGCGACATCATCGGCTACGTCGATCTGGCGGCCCGGCGGGACGGCACGGTGCTCGGGCTGAAGCTGCGGCTCGTCGCCGACATCGGCGCCTACAACATGCTGCTGACTGCCGCCATCCCGACGCTGACGATGACGATGGCCAGCGCCACCTACGCCATCCCCGCCATCCGCGCGACGCTCACGGAGGTGTTCACCAACAAGACGCCGACCGACGCCTACCGCGGCGCGGGCCGGCCCGAGGCGATCTACTTCGTGGAGCGGGCGATGGACATGCTCGCCCGCGAGCTGGGCATGGACCCGGCCGAGCTGCGCCGCCGGAACTTCATTCGGCCGGACCAGTTTCCCTACACCACGCCGACGGGGGCGGTCTACGACTCGGGCGACTACGACAAGGTGCTCGACCGCGCGCTGGAGAAGGCGGGCTGGGAGCAGCTGCAAGCCGAGCGGGACGCGGCGCAGGCGAAGGGCCGGCTGGTCGGCCTGGGCCTGTCGATGTACGTCGAGATCTGCGGCGTCGGCCCGTCGTCGAGCCTGCCGACCGGCGGCTGGGAGCACGCCCAGGTCACCGTCGAGCGCGACGGGCGGATCAGCGCCACGACCGGGGTATCGCCGCACGGCCAGGGCAACGAGACCACCTTCGCCCAGATGCTGGCCGACCAGTTCGGCGTGCCCTTCGACCACGTGACCATCCGTCACGGGGACACGGCGGTGGTCAAGCAGGGAATCGGCACCTTCGGCAGCCGGTCGCAGGCGGTGGGCGGTGCGGCGCTGCACCTGGCCGGCGGCAAGGTCAAGGCCAAGATGGCGAAGTTCGCGGCCGCGCTGCTCGAGGCCCACGAGGCCGACCTCGTCTTCGAGAACGGCCGCATCGCGGTGGCGG
Organism: Vicinamibacterales bacterium; assembly: GCA_965222265.1. Lineage (GTDB taxonomy): Bacteria > Acidobacteriota > Vicinamibacteria > Vicinamibacterales > UBA8438 > JAAXGX01. The sequence continues at coordinate 456,082 of CBDCTP010000001.1, read as the reverse complement.
GAGCGCCCGCGGCGGCCAGGTCGTTCGCCGAGGTGGCCGCCTACGCGCACCGGCCGCTCAAGCTGCCTGCCGGCCTCGAGCCGGGGCTGAGCGACGAAGCGTTCTTCGAGCCGAGCAACAACACCTATCCCTTCGGCTGCCACATCGCGATGCTGGAGGTGGACCGCGACACCGGCGAGCCGCGCCTGCTCCGCATGGTCGCGGTCGACGACGCGGGCCACCTGATCAACCCCCTGATCGTGGAGGGCCAGATCCACGGCGGCCTGGCCCAGGGGATCGGGCAGGCCATGGTGGAGGAGGTGGTCTACGGCGCCGACGGCCAGCCGCTGACCGGCTCGTTCATGGACTACGCCATTCCGCGCGCGAGCGACTTCCCCCGCTTCGAGCTCGACAGCACCGTGACGCCGACCCCGGTGAACCCGCTGGGCGCCAAGGGGGTCGGGGAGGCCGGGACGATCGGATCGACTCCGTGCATCGTCGCGGCCGCGGTCGACGCGCTGCGCGGGTTCGGCGTCAGGCACATCGACATGATGCTCCGGCCCGAGAGGCTGTGGCGCATCATTCATGGAGGAGAGGCGTGATTCCGACCGCTTTCGACTACGCGCGGGCGACGTCGCTCGACGACGCGATAGCCCGGCTCCAGGCCGCCGGCAGCGCGGGCAAGCTGATCGCGGGGGGGCACAGCCTGGTGCCGCTGATGAAGTTGCGCCTGAGCGAACCCGCGGTCCTCATCGACATCGCCCACATCCCGGACCTGGCGGGGATCCGGGAGTCGGACGGCGTGATCGAGATTGGCGCCGGAGCCCGGCACCACGACGTGGCGACGTCCGCCCTGCTGCGCGAACGCTGTCCCGTGGTCGCCGACACCGCCGCCGTCATCGGCGATCCGCAGGTCCGGAACCGCGGCACGCTCGGCGGCAGCCTGGCGCATTCCGACCCGGCCGCCGACTATCCTGCCGCCATGCTGGCCGTGGACGCCAACCTGCACCTGAAGGGACCCGGCGGGTGGCGGGTCGTGAAGGCCCGCGACTTCTTCCAGGGCGTCTTCACGGTCGACCTCGCGGAGGACGAGATCCTCGCGAAGGTGACGTTCGCCCCGGCGCGCGCGTCGGCGTACGCCAAGCTCCACCAGCGCGCGTCGCGGTTCGCCATCGTGGGCGTCGCGGCCGCGCTCGAGACCGGCGACGGGATCATCCGGGCGGCCCGGGTCGGCCTGACGGGTGCCGCGTCGTGTCCGTCGCGACTGGCGAGCGTCGAGGCCGCGCTCGCGGGCCGGCCCGCGACGGCGGCCGCCGCGGGCGCCGCGGCGCGGGGCGCAGGCGACGGCGTGAGCGAGCTGAACGCCGACATCCACGGCAGCGCCGAGTACCGCCGTGCGATGATCCCGGTCTTCACCCGCCGGGCGCTCGACGCCGCGCTGGCGCGGGCGGGCGGTTGAACGCGGCGGCACGATCTCCGCGAGACGGGACAGGCGCCATGACGGTATCCCCGGTTCTGCCGAAGCTGGTCGGCCAGCGGGTCAAGCGGCGCGAGGACCCGCGCCTGATCCAGGGCCGCGCGACCTACGTCGACGACGTCAAGGTCGCGGGCATGCTGCACCTCGCGTTCAAGCGCAGCGACGTCGCGCACGGGCGCATCCTGTCCATCGACACCAGCGCCGCGGAGGCGCTCGACGGCGTCGAGGCGGTGTTCACCGGCGCGCAGATGGCGGAGATGGCCGGTCCGTTGCCGACCCTGCTGCCGTTTCCGGCGCCGGAGCGCCGCGCGGTGGCGACCGATGTCGTCCGCTTCGTCGGCGAGCCGGTCGCCGTCGTCGTGGCCCGCGACCGCTACGTCGCGCGGGACGCGGCCGACGCGATCACGGTCGACTACGAGCCGCTGCCGGTCGTGGTCGATCCCGAGCAGGCGATGACCGGCGAGCCGGTCGTGCTGCACGCCGACTTTCCGAACAACCTGATGCTCGCGTCGCTGCCGATGGGCACCGGCGTCGGGGCGGACGGCAACGTCGACGACACGGCCGTCGACCAGGCGTTCGCGGACGCCGAGGTGGTGATCTCGCAGCGCATGGTCAACCAGCGGCTCGCGCCGACGCCCCTCGAGCCGCGCGGCGTCGTGGCCCACTACGAACCGGGCAAGGAGACCATGACCATCTGGTCGTCGACCCAGTCCCCGCACCTGCTGCGGACGTTCATCGCCTCGATGAACGGCATGGGCGAGGATCAGGTGCGCGCCATCGCGCCGGAGGTCGGCGGCGGCTTCGGCTGCAAGTCGGCCGGCTCCGCCGAGGAATGCGTGACGGCCGCTGTCTCCAGGCGCCTGGGCGTTCCGATCAAGTGGGTGGAGGAGCGCTCGGAAGCGTTTCTCGCGACCAGCCACGGCCGCGACCTCATCGGCTACGTCGACCTCGCGGCCCGCCGGGACGGGACCGTCCTGGGGCTGAGGCTGCGGATCGTCGCCGACGTCGGCGCCTACAACATGATCTTCACTGCCGCCATCCCCACCTCCACGATGACGATGGCGAGCGGCAACTACGCCATCCCGGCCATCCGGGCGACGCTCACGGAGGTGTTCACGAACAAGACCCCGACGGATGCCTACCGCGGCGCGGGCCGCCCGGAAGGAATCTATTTCCTGGAGCGGGCGATGGACATGCTGGGCCGCGAACTGGGGATGGATCCGGCCGAGCTGCGGCGGAAGAACTTCATCCGGCCGGAGCAGTTTCCCCACGCCACCCAGACCGGCGTCGTGTACGACTCGGGCGACTACGACAAGGCGCTGGACCGGGCGCTGGAGAACGCCGGCTGGGAGCAGCTCAAGATCGAGCGGGATGCCGCGCGCGCCGAGGGCCGGCTGGTCGGGCTGGGTCTGTCGATGTACGTCGAGGTGTGCGGCGTGGGCCCCTCCGCGTCGCTGCCGATGGGGGGCTGGGAGCACTCGCAGGTCACCGTCGAGCGCGACGGGCGGATCAGCGCCACGACCGGCGCCTCCCCGCACGGCCAGGGCAACGAGACCACCTTCGCCCAGATGCTCGCCGACCAGTTCGGCGTGCCGCTGGAGCACATCCGGATCCATCACGGCGACACGGCGGTGGTGAAGCAGGGCAGCCTGGGCACGGGCGGCAGCCGCTCGCAGGCGGTGGGGGGAGCCGCGCTGCACCTGGCCGGCGGCAGGGTCAAGACCAAGATGGCGAAGTTCGCCGCGCTGCTGCTCGAGGCGCACGAGGCCGACCTGGTTTTCGAGAACGGCCGCATCGGCGTCAAGGGCGCTCCGTCGGCTGCGAAGACGTTCGCCGAGGTGGCCGCGTACGCCTACCGGCCGATCAGGCTGCCCGAGGGGATCGAGCCGGGCCTGAGCGAGGAAGCGTTCTTCGAGCCGGCCAACAACACCTACCCGTTCGGCTGCAACATCGCGCTGCTCGAGGTGGATCGCGACACGGGCGAGCCGCGGCTGCGGCGGCTGGTGGCGGTCGACGACGCGGGCCACCTGATCAACCCGCTGATCGTCGAGGGCCAGGTGCACGGAGGTCTGGCTCAGGGCATCGGCCAGGCGCTGGTCGAGGAAGTGGTCTACGGCGACGACGGCCAGCCGCTGACCGGCTCGCTGATGGACTACGCCCTGCCGCGCGCGAGCGACTTCCCGCGCTTCGAGCTGGACAGCACCGTGACGCCGACGCCGTTGAACCCGCTGGGCGCCAAGGGCATCGGCGAGGCCGGCACGATCGGGTCCACGCCCTGCGTCGTATCGGCCGCCGTGGATGCCCTGAGCGGGTTCGGCGTGCGCCACATCGACATGCTGCTGCGGCCCGAGAAGCTCTGGCGCATCATCCACGGCGGCCGGCAGCCGTGACGCTGCAGCGCCCACCCCTTCCTCCGTTCACGGCCGAGACCGCAAAACACAAGGTGCGCCTGGCCGAGGACGCGTGGAACGGCCGCGACCCCGCCCGGGTGGCGCTGGCGTACACGCCCGACAGCCAGTGGCGGAACCGCGCAGAGTTCATCAACGGGCGCGCGGAGATCGAGGCGTTCCTGGCCCGGAAGTGGAACCGGGAACTGGACTATCGGCTCATCAAGGAACTGTGGACGTTCGGCGGGAACCGTATCGCGGTGCGCTTCGCCTACGAGTATCACGACGACAGCGGCAACTGGTTCCGCGCCTACGGCAACGAGAACTGGGAATTCGACGACGATGGCTTGATGCGGCGGCGGATTGCCAGCATCAACGACCTCCCGCTAGCCGCACGCGACCGCCGCTACCGCTGGCCCCTGGGCCGCCGGCCCGACGATCATCCCGGCCTGAGCGAACTGGGGTTGTGAGCGAGGGCGAAACCCTCGGAAACCAGAGGATCCGAGCGGCTTCGTGCTGCATCGTCGCGTCCCTTGACGCGATCCACGCCTACTTCCAGGAACTCTACTGGTCGAAGGGAGACGCCGCCCTCGACGCAAAGCAGATCCTGCAACGTTGCGCCGAGCGGCGGAGCAGTCGGAAACGATGACACGGCGGCGCGTTTGCTGCACGACGTACGGTTGAAGCTCGCGCACGATTCGACCGGGGCGAGGCACGCTCGCCATGTTCAACCGCCGCGCGGCGCGCGGGCAGTGTTTCCACCGCCCCTATCTGGGAACTCGCGAGTTCGCGGGCGACTTCGCGCTCGTGGGAGAACATCTCGTATGCCATCGTCCTCTCTCCATATGGCGAAGCAGTGGATGCGACCTGCGACGACGAGGGTGCCCTGGCATTCTTGCGTTTTCTGGACCGATGGCGAGCGTTGAGCCATCTGGCGGAATGTATCGAGGACGCTCGCGGCACCCGCCGCGCGAGGGCATGGACTGAAACCGAGTGCTGGACGCACATGATGCGCAGCGCGTCCAGAGCTGCCCTTCGGAGGCGCCAAGACGGCGACGAGGCCTCTACGGCATGCCGAGGAGCCGACTGGCATGTGGCCGTCGCGGCTGGCCGCGGCGATCTCCCGATTCGAGCGTACAGCTCGGGAAAGTGGTGACGACCCGGGAACCCGGTCGGCCCGGCACCGGCAGCCTCCTGCAGCACGAAACGGCTGTATTGTGGGAGCGATTGTGAGACTATGAACCCTGTGGACCGCCTTGTAACGCTGTTCGTCGTGATCGTGACCGCCGCCGCCGTGCCGCTGGCCGCGAACGACTGGCCGGAGTGGCGCGGCGCCGGCCGGCTGGGCGTCTGGACGGACACCGGCATCCTCGATACGTTCCCCGCCGGCGGCCTGCAGGCGACCTGGCGCGTGCCGATCGGCGGGGGCTACGCCGGCCCGTCCGTGGCGGACGGCCGCGTATTCGCGACCGACGCGCGGCGCGCGGACGCGCGCAGCACGGCGGTGGTCGAGCGCCTGCTCGCTCTGGACGAGACGACCGGCGACGTCCTCTGGACCCGCGAGTGGGACACCAACTACGCGGGGCTGCAGCTGATCTACGCGACGGGCCCACGCGCCACGCCGACCGTGGACGGCGACCGCGTCTACGCCGTGGGCGCCACGGGGAACCTGCTGGCGCTCGACGTGGCGGACGGCAGCGTGCTGTGGCAGACGGACTACGTGCGCGACTTCAACGCCGCCATCCCGTCGTGGGGCATCTCCGGTGCGCCGCTCGTGGACGGCGACCGGCTCATCTGCCTCGTCGGCGGCGAGCCGGACGCCAAGGTCGTCGCCTTCGACAAGCGGACGGGCGAGGTCCTCTGGCAGGCGCTGTCCTCCGACTGGGAGCCGGGCTATACGGCGCCGATCCTGATCGACGCGGCCGGCACCCGGCAGCTCATCGTCTGGCACCCGCGGGCGATCAGCTCGCTCGACCCCGAGACCGGCGCCGTCTACTGGGAGGTGCCCCACATCGTCGACATGGGCATGACGATCTCCACCGCGGTGCGCAGCGGGCCGCATCTGCTCGTGACCTCCCAGTGGGGCGGCGCCCGCATGCTGCGGCTGGCCGAATCCCATCCGGACGCCTCACTGGTCTGGGGAGGAGTGGGCCAGAGCGACCCGGAGTACGGCCGCGTCTTCGACACGCTCGACTCGGTGATGGGCACGCCCGTCATCCAGGGCGACTACGTGTACGGGGTCGATGGCCACGGCGTGCTCCGCTGCCTGGAGCTGCGGACGGGCCGGCGCGTCTGGGAGACCGACGCCCTGATCGGCGCCCGCGCCAATCACGCCACGGCGTTCATCGTGCGGCACGGGGACCGCTACTTCATCAATACCGACGTCGGCGAGCTCGTGATCGCGCGGCTCTCGCCGGCGGGCTACGACGAGATCAGCCGCACGCACCTGATCGACCCGACCAGTCCGGTCACGCGGCGCCGCCCCCAGGGCCAGGGTCCCGTCGTGCACTGGTCGCACCCGGCGTATGCGAACCGCCACATCATCACGCGCAACGATGAAGAGATCGTCCGCTTCCCGCTCGCGAGCATGCCGTAGCCGCCCGGTTCCGGACCGGGAGCCGCCGCGCGCCGTCCGGCGGGGCGCGTTGCGCACGGGGACGGCCCTGGTGCTCGCCGCGGCCGCCTCGATCGGGCTGCACACGGCGGCGGGGCGCGCGCCCCAGCAGGACGGCGCCGCGCCGCGGCTGATCGCGGTCATCGCCGATCTGCACATGGGCGCCGGCCGGGACGCCGGCGGCGGGTGGCAGGCCGGCGAGGACTTCCGCTGGGCGGACGAGTTCGAGGGCTTCCTGACAGCGCTCGACGCGGAGGGCGCGGGGGCCGCCGATCTCGTCCTGAACGGCGACACCTTCGAGCTGGCGTCAGCCGACTGCGTCGGCGACGATCCCGCGCGCGGGTGCACGGAAGCGGAGGCCCTGGCCGTGCTCGAGCGCGTGCTGGCCGCGCACCCGCGCGCGATCCACGCGCTGGCCGCCTTCGCGCGCGCCGGCTCCAATCGCGTCATCCTGGTGCCGGGCGACCACGACGCCGCCCTGCTCTTCCCGGCCGTTCGGGCCCGCGCGGAGGCGGTGCTGGGCGCATCCCGCACGCACGTGCCGCCAGCCGGCGCCTGGGCCTCGTCCGACGGGCAGGTGTACGTCGAGCACGGGCATCAGATCGGCTGGCGCGCGGACCGCTTCGCCGCGTGGCCGGAGCCGTTCATCGAACGCGACGGCCGGCGGCATCTCGCGCGGCCGTGGGGTGCTCGCACGGCGGGAGCCCTGATCCGGGAGCACGAGCAGCGCTATCCCGTGGCCGACAACTTCGCGGACGCCGGCGCCGGGCTGACGTACGCGCTCGCCGCCGCCGGGACCGCCGACCTCGGGGCGGCGGCGGCCGACCTGCTGCGCTACGTCCTCTTCCGGATGCCGTGGCAGCAGTTCCGCGTCGATCTCGACATCGGCGACGTGCAGCCGCCCGCCTGGGACCTCGCGGCCGTGCGGGCGCAGGGACCGTCGTTCCTCGTCGACTCGCTGCCCGCCGACGACCCGTTCAAGCCGCTGGCGCAGCGTGCCTTGGAAGCGGACGCCCTCGGCGCGTCGATGAGCGCCCTGAGCGACGAGGAGCTGACCGCCCTGTGCGACTACCGGGCTGCCACGCGCCGGGCGCGGCGGCGTTTCGAGCGCTACCTGACCCAGATCGATCCCCAGGGACCGCCGGTGGCCGAGTGCCCCCGCCTGCCGGACAGCCGGGGCGGGCTGTTCGATTACTTCTGGCGGACGCGCGACCTGCTCTACGGCCGCCGTCTCGAGACCGTGCAGACCGGCCTCCCCGATCGCGGCCGGCCGATCGCCGTGTTCGTCCACGGCCACACGCACCTGGTCGACTGGCGTCAGCGCGTCCTGCTGTCGACCAGCCAGGGCCGGCCGGTCATCGCCGACGGCTTCTCGCCGGTGCGCGATGCGCTGGCGCCGGTGGTGGTCAACGGCGGGGCGTGGCAGCGGACCATCACGCCGGTCCAGTTCCTGCGGCTGCAGGCGGCCGGCGAGCTGTCCGCCGCCGAGCTCCTCCGCGCGTTGCGCCCGGAGCACCTCGCGCCCTGCTACAGCTTCGTTCGGATCGACCCCTACGAGGGGACGCCCGCGGCCCCCGTGGTCCGCTACTGGCGCCAGGCGGAGCGCGGGGCCTGGGAGCTGGCCGGCGAGTGCGGCCGGGAGCCCGAGCTGCCGCCCGGTAACGCCCGCTGACCGCGCGGCGGGCAGGCCGCCGCTGTCTGGCTGCTCGCGGCGCGTTGCCAACCGGCTTCAGGTCGCTGCCGGGGCCTCGCCGCCGAGCGTCTCCACCAGGGTGATCAACGCCGACAGGTCGTCGCGTCCCCGACCCTGTCCGTGGAGGCCGTTGACGAGCTGCATCGTGAGCGCCCCGGCCGGCAGCGCGACGCCCAGGTCGTGCGCCAGGCTCAGGACGATGTCGAGATCCTTGTGGTACAGGCGGCTCTCGATGCCGGCGTCGAAGTCGCGCCGCGCCATCCGGTCGCCGAAGAAGTCGAGCACGCGGCTCGACGCCATCCCGGCCAGCAGCGCCTCCCGGACCTGCCCGGGGTCGAGCCCGGCGCGGCGCGCCAGCGTCAGCGCCTCCGCCACGCCTTGCGCCGTCACCAGCAGCAGGAGCTGGTTGCACGCCTTCGTCGCCTGGCCCGCGCCGTGGCCGCCCATGTGACGCACCGCCGCGCCGAGACAGTCCAGCAGCGGCCGGACGCGCGCCAGGACGTCGGCCCGCCCCCCCACCATGATCGAGAGCGTGGCGTCGCGGGCGCCCTGCGGCCCGCCCGACACGGGCGCGTCGAGCATGTCGACGCCGCGCTCGGCCAGCGCCGCCGCGATCGTCCGGGTGGCCGCGGGATCGATGGTGCTCGTGTCGATGACCACGCTGCCGGGCCGCGCACCGTGCACGACCCCGTCGCCGCCGAGCAGGACCGCCTCGACGTCGGCGGTGCCGGTCACCATCGTGAAGACCGCGTCGCAGCCGGCGGCCAGTTCCGCGGGGCTTGCCGCGGTCGCCGCGCCACGTTCGACGAGCGGCCCGCACGACGCGGCGCGCCGCGCGTGGACCGTCACCGCGTGGCCGGCGCGCAACAGGTTGATCGCCATCGGGCGCCCCATCGCGCCGAGACCGATGAATCCGACCCGCATCGTTCGTCCTCCCATCGCGGACCGCCCGCCGGGCACGCGGATACGATACCATTGGCGCCGACACGCACAGGGAGGGAGACAATGAGTCATCGAGACGCCCGGCACGCGATGAGCGCGGTGCTGTTCGCCGGTCTCGTACTGTTGCTCATGCATGCCATGCCTGCCGCAGCCCAGGACCGGATGCCCCCGATTCCGGAAGATCAGATGACGGCGGAGCAGAAGGCGGCCGTCGAGGAGTTCAAGCGCGTACGCCAGCGGCCGAACATCAGCGGGCCGTTCGTGCCGCTGCTCAGGAGCCCCGAGATGTTGAGCCGCGCCCGCAACGTCGGCGACCACGCGCGGTACAACACCGTGCTCCCGCCGCGGCTCAGCGAGATGGTGATTCTGCTCACCGCGCGCCACTGGACGCAGAACTACGAGTGGGCGGCGCACGCGGCGATCGCCGAGCGCGAAGGGCTCGACCCGGCCATCATCGCGGCGATCGCCGACGGGCGGCGCCCCGCAGCGATGGCCGACGACGAGGCGGTCCTCTACGACTTCTGCACCGAGCTGTTCCACACCCAGGGGGTGAGCGACCCGACCTACGCCCGGATGGTCGCCGCGTTCAAGGAGATCGGCGTCATCGACACCATCGGGATCATGGGCTACTACTCGCTGCTGGCGATGGTCATGAACACCGCGCGCACGCCGCTCAGGGAGGGCGTCGAGCCCGGGCTCGCGCCGTTCCCGCGCTGATCCGGAGGGCTGCCATGCACCGCCGATTCGTCTTGCGCGGCGTCGTGTCGGTCGCGGGCGCCGCGTTGCTCGCCGCCGCGGCCGGCGGCGCCTCGTCCCCCGCGGCCGGCGCGGCCCAGGCGGCCACGCCGTGCGAGCGGCTGCTCGCGATCGAGCTGCCGGACACCACCATCACGGCCGCGGAGCGCGTGCCGGCGGGATCGTTCACCCCGCCCGGCGGCGCGGCGCCCGTGGACGTGCCCGCGTTCTGCCGCGCGGCGGGCCGTACGGCGCCCGCGATCCACTTCGAGGTCTGGCTGCCGCAGGCGGGCTGGAACGGCAAGTTCCAGGGGATCGGCAACGGGGGCATGGCCGGCTCGCTGCGCTACGACCGGCTGGCTGCCGCGCTGGGCCGCGGCTACGCCGCGGCCGCCACCGACACCGGTCACGTGACCGAGAACACCTTCGACGCCACGTGGGCCCTCGGCCGGCCGGATCTCGTCGCCGACTTCGGGCACCGGGCGCTGCACCTCACCACCGTCAACGCCAAGGCGATCACCGAGGCCTACTACGGCGCGCCGCCCGCCTACTCCTACTACGTGGGGTGCTCCAAGGGCGGCCAGCAGGGGCTGATGGAGGCGCAGCGCTACCCGCACGACTACGACGGGATCATCGCCGGCAACCCCGCCCACGACTGGACGCGCTTCTATGCCGGCGCGCATCTCTGGTACGCGCAGGCCACGCTCGCGGACCCCGCCAGCTACATTCCGGCCGACAAGCTGCCGCTGCTGGCCGGCGCCGTCAACGCCGCCTGCGACGCGCTCGACGGCATCGAGGACGGCGTGCTCGACGACCCGCGCCAGTGCCGCTTCGACCCGGCCGAGCTGACCTGCGCCGCGGGCCAGGACGCGGCGACGTGCCTCACGCCCGGACAGGTGGACGCGGTGCGCGCCATCTGGTCCGGCAGCCGCAACCGGCGCGGCGAAGCGCTGTACCCGGGCCTGGCTCCCGGCGGCGAGGCCTCGCCCGGCGGGTGGGCGCGCTGGGTCACCGGCGAAGCGCCGTTCACCAGCCTGCACTGGCTCGCGGCGGAAGGCTTCTTCCGCCACATGGTGTTCGAGGACGCGGATTGGGATTTCCGGTCGTTCGACTACGACGAGGATCTCGCCTTCGCGCTCGAGAAGGTCGGCCGCGACCTGGATGCGGCGGATCCGGATCTGCGGGCGCTGCGCGATGGGGGCGGCAAGCTGATCGTCTACCACGGCTGGAGCGACGCCGACATCTCGCCGCTCGGAACGATCGACTACTACGAGGATGTCGTCTCGCTGATCGGCGCCGGGCACGACCGGGAGACGGCGCTGGCGAGGACGCGGGACTTCTTCCGCCTCTTCATGGCGCCCGGAATGGGGCACTGCCGGGGAGGGCCCGGCCCCGATCGGTTCGATGCGCTGACCGCCCTCGAGCGCTGGGTGGAGCGGGGCGAGGCCCCGGCACGGATCGTGGCGTCGCGCGTCACGGACGGCGCGGTCGACCGCACCCGGCCCCTCTGCCCGTACCCGGAAGTCGCCAGGTGGAGCGGGCGCGGCAGCACCGACGAGGCAGCCAACTTCGCCTGCGTGCCGCCGTCCGCGCCGTAGCGGTGACGATCGGCAGGCTAGTCCAGGAGTCTGCGTCGTAGAAGGGTGCAGGCTCCGTAAGGCGCGCACAGCGCGCCTCGGCGGGAGCGGCGCGGGGCGCAGGGGACCCCGCAAGCGGACGCCGGGGGTTCGGGGCCCAGCCCCGTCAAAATGAAGCCCAGCCCCGTCAAAATAAGACTCAGCCCTCGTCGGCCAGCGCGCGGTCGGCGCGCTCCTGCACGGTGCCGGGCACCCCGAGCCGGGTGTTGGCGCCCAGCTCCCCGAGGAGCGCGGCCGTGTCGGGGAACGCCTGGAACTGGAACGACTGCTTGGAGCCCTCCGCGAGACGGAACGGCGTGCGGCCGCGGAAGTCCCGCGCATCGATGTCGGCCCCCTGCATCACGAGGTATTCGACCACCTCGTTCAGGCCACGGAACGCGGCGCCGTGCAGCGCCGTGAAGTCGGCCTCGTTCACCGCGTTCATGTCGGCGCCCGCCGCGAGCAGCAGCTTCACGGCCGCCTCCGCGCCGCGCGAGCGGGTGCCGCGCGTCTGATTCGGCCGGAACGTCGAGCGGCCCAACCCGGCCGCCGCCATGAACGGCGTGGTGCCGTCGTCCGTCGTCAGGCTCTGATCGGCCCCCGCCGCGAGCAGCGCCTCGATGACCGCCGCACTGGCGCGGGCGTGGCTCTCGGCATCGGTCCCGTCAGCGCGCCGGTAGAACCCGCTGCTGGCCGCTTCGAAGGCCGCCACCCACAGCGGCGTCGCGCCGCGCAGGTTGCCGGTGCCGCACGCGAACCGCTCGAATGCCCCTTTCTTCGGGTAGCCGATGTACTCCATCAGCATGGCCGTGGTGGTGATCCGCCGGTTCGGATCGGCGCCGCGGCGCAGCAGGGCCTCGACCAGCGGCGGTCGGCGGTCGGCGGCGAGGTTCACCCGGCCGGTGTCGCGCCGGCCGCCCGACCTGCGCCCGGCGCCGTGCCCCCGGTCCCAGTCGATCAGCCAGCGGTCGACGACGCCCACCGCCGCGTGCAGGGCCGAGACCCCCGCCATCGTGCCGTTGGGATCGGCACCCTGATCGAGCAGGAACCGCGCGAAGTCGTCGCGCCCGTGGATGATGGCGAACGGCAGCGCGTGCGTCCCGTCCGAGCCGACGCCATCGACGTCGGCACCAGCGGCGAGCAGCAGCCGGGCCGTTTCGATGTCGCCGCTGCGGGCGGCCGTCAGCAGCGGCGTCACGCCCTTGGAGGTGGACGCGTGAACGTCCGCGCCGCTCTCCAGCAGCAGCCTCACGATGTCCGAATGGGGCGCCGCCACCGCCCACATCAGGGCGGTAGCCGACAGCTCGACGGTCGCGGCGTTCACGTCGGCGCCGTGCGCCAGCAGGGCGCGGGCGATAGCCCCGCCGCCCGTGCGCGCGGCCACCATCAGCGGCGTCAGGCCGCTGGTCTGCGCCGCGTTCGCGTCCGCGCCCGCGGCGAGCAACGTGCCGACGAGAACCCTGCTCGCGTTCTCGGTCGCCCGGATGAGCGGCGTGACGCCATGGTCGTCGCCCGCGTTCACGTCGGCGCCCGCCGCCAGCAGCAGGCGAACCGCGTCGTGGTCGTCCCAGTGGGCGGCCCACAGCAGCGCCGTCGCGCCGTCCGCGCGGCGCGCGTTGACGTCGGCGCCAGCCTCCAGGTGCGCCCGCAGCGCGGCCAGGTCCTGCCCGGCTGCCGCACCGACGAGCCGGAGATCCGGGGCGGCGGCCGTCAGGGTGGCAGCGGTTCCCACGGCTACCGTGAACAGCGCCGCCGCCTGCCAACGGGTCATTGCAGCCATCGTGTCATCTCCCTAGCATCAATCAGACGGGGCTGCGCCCCGAACCCCCGGCGTCCGCTTGCGGGGAACCCTGCGCCCCGCGCCGGGCTTCATGTTGACGGGGCTGCGCCCCGGACCCCCGGCGTTCGCTTGCGGGGACCCCTGCGCCCCGCGCCGCTCCCGCCGAGGCGCGCTGTGCGCGCCTTCCTATTTTGGCCATATTCGACCAAGGGGCAACGCCGTCAGACGGGGTGCCGCCGATCAGGGCACCACGACGTCGGTCACCGCGCGGTCCGCGCGCTCCTGCACCGCACCGGGGACGCCGAGCCGGGTGTTGGCGCCCAGCTCGCGCAGCAGCTCCGCCGTCTCCGGAAACGCCTGGAACTGGAACGACTGCTTGGAGCCTTCCGCCAGGCGGAACGGCGTGCGGCCGCGGTAGTCGCGCACGTCCATGTCGGCGCCGTGCGCGACGAGGTACTCCACGACCTCGTTCAGCCCCCGGAACGCCGCGCCGTGCAGGGCGGTGAAGTCCGCCTCGTTGACCGCGTTGATCTCGGCCCCCGCCTCCAGCAGCACCCGCGTCGCCTCCTCGGCGCCGCGCGAGCGCATGCCGCGCGTCCAGTTCGGCCGGAACGTCGACCGGCCGAGGCCGGCCGCGACCATGAACGGGGTGGTGCCGTCGTCGGTCGCGAGCGACTGGTCGGCGCCCGCGGCGAGCAGCACCCGCACGATCTCGGCGCTGCTCTCGACGCGATAGTTCTCCGAGCCGGCCGCGCTGCTGCGGTAGGCGCCCTCCGAGGCGGCGCCGAACGCCGCCACCCAGAGCGCAGTGGCACCGCGCAGGTCGCCGGTGCCGCACGCGAACCGCTCGAACGCCCCCCTCTTCGGATAGCCGATGTAGTTCATCAGCATCGCCGAGGTGGTGATGCGTCCGTTGGGGTCGGCGCCGGCCGCCAGCAGCCCCCTGACGACCGGCAGGCGCTGCTCCGCCGTCAGATAGATCCGGCCGCCCCGGGAGCGGTAGCGGCTGACGTAGCGGGCATCGCCGTGCCGCTGGTCCCAGCCGGCGAGCCAGGTGTCGACGTTGCCGGCGGCGGCCGCCAGCGCGGGGATGCCGTCGATCCGGCTGTTCGGGTCGGCGCCGTTCTCCAGCAGGAACAGCGCGAAGTCGTCGTGGCCGTCGACGATGGCGAATGGCAGCGGGTAGGTCCCGTCCGCGCCGGGCCGGTTGACGTCCGCGCCGGCCGCCAGCAGCAGCCGCGCCGTCTCGATGTCGCCCTGCTGCGCCGCGGTCAGCAGCGGCGTCATGCCCTTGGTGGTCGACGCCTCGATGTCGGCGCCGGCCTCGACGAGCGCCGTCACGATGGCGCGGTGGGGCGCCGCGACGGCCCACATCAGCGCCGTCGCCCCCTCCGCGACGGTAGCGGCGTCGACGTCCGCCCCGCGCCGCAGGAGAGCCCGGACGATCGCGACCCGCCCGGTGTGCGACGCCACCATCAGCGGGGTCAGGCCGCTCCGTTGCGCGGCGTGCGCGTCGGCACCCGCCGCCAGCAGCAGCTCGACCAGCGCCGCGCTCGCGTTCTCGGCGGCCCGCGCCAGCGGCGTGACGCCATGGTCGTCGGCGGCGTTCGCGTCGGCGCCCGCCGCCAGCAGCAGCTCGGCCGTCTCGACGTCGTCCCAGTGCGCCGCCCAGAGCAGGGCGGTCACGCCGTCCGCCCGGCGGGCGCCGACGTCGACGCCCTCGTCGATCAGCGCCCGCACCGCGGCGGCGTCCTGCCGCGCCGCCGCGTCGACGAGGCGCAGGTCAGGGGCAGCCGCCGCGGCCAGACCGGCCGCCGCGACAATCATGCCTGCCACAACGCCGCCAACCGCCGCCTGCCGGATGCCTGTGAGCTTCACCATGCGCCTCCCTAGCTTCAATCAGACGGGGCTGCGCCCCGAACCCCCGGCGTCCGCTTGCGGGGCCCCTGCGCCCCGCGCCGCTCCCGCCGAGGCGCGCTGTGCGCGCCTTGCGGGGTCTGCACCGTTCTACGGCGCAGACTCCCAGCAGTCCGTGGTGCAACCCCGCGTCGCACCGAGCCGGAGTCCCGGGGGCTGCAAGCAGCCCGTGCTCCGCCACGAGACGGCGAGCGCCGCAGCAGCCGTCACCCGCCGGACCAGCGCTTCAGCCGGAACGTGTCGGCAGCAGCCGGGTCGGCCTCGCGGTAGGCGGCGTGGCACGCCTGGCAGGCTGCGTCCACCTCGGCCAGGGCCGTGCCGACGGCGACCGGGTCGACCGCCAGCTCCGACAGCGCCACGTCGAGGTCGTCGAGGCGCCCGGTCGCGGTGCGCACCATGCCGATCGCATCGTCGCGCCCGTTCTTCCGCCAGAAGGTGATCGTGGGCGAAAGCTGCTCGCGCGCGCGGGTCACGCGCACCTTCGCTTCCTCGAAGTCGCCCACCTCGACCATGCGCGTGAGCAGCGAGAACTGCCGCCCGACGCCCTTCATCGCCTCGTCGAGATCGTCCGCGCTGAAGAGCGGATAGTCCTGGGCGAGCACCGCGCCCGCCGTGCACAACACCATTGCCGCCGCCAGATATCGCATCTTTGGAATCGAGTCTCTCAAAGTCAAGGAACCTGCGTGTCCGCCACCGCGCGGTCGGCGCGCTCCTGCACCGTGCCGGGCACGCCCAGCCGGGTGTCCGCGCCCAGTGCCGCCAGCAGCGCCGCCGTCTCCGGGAACGCCTGGAACTGGAACGACTGCTTGGAGCCCTCGGCCAGCCGGTACGGCGTCCGGCCGCGGTAGTCGCGGGCGTCGATGTCCGCGCCGTGGGCCACGAGATACTCCACCACTTCGTTCAGGCCGCGATACGCCGCGCCGTGCAGCGCGGTGAAGTCCGCCTCGTTGACCGCGTCGATCTCCGCCCCCGCCTCCAGCAGCACCCGCACTGCCGCCTCTGCTCCGCGCGAGCGGAGGCCGCGCGTCAGGTTCGGCCGGAAGGTGCACTGGCCCAGGCCGGCCGCCGCCATCAACGGCGTCGTCCCGTCGTCGATGGCGAGCGACGGATCGGCGCCGGCGGCGAGCAGCCTCGCGATGATGGCCGCGTGCTGCTTCGCGTTCTCGCGATCGACGGCGGCGGGCACCGGCACGTAGCCCTGGCCGTTGGCGTGGTGCGCCGCCACCCACAGCGGCGTGGCGCCGCGCAGATCGCCGGTGCCGCACGAGAACGACTCGAACGCCCCCTTGGTCGGACGGCCGATGTAGTTCATCAGCATGGCCGACGTGGTGATCCGCATGTCGGGGTCGGCACCGGCCGCCAGCAACGCTGCCACGAGCGGCTGGCGCTGGCCCGGCGCGAGATAGATGCGGCCGCCCCCGGCTCGTTCACGCACGGCGTACTGGGCGCCGCCATGCTCGCGGTCCCAGTGGAAGCTCCAGGCGTCGGTGTCGCCGGCGGCGGCGGCCAGCGCGGGGATGCCGCCGATCGTCTGGTTCGGGTCGGCGCCCTGCTCGATCAGGAACAGCGCGAAGTCGTCGTGGCCGTCGAGGATGGCGAACGGCAGCGGGTAGGTCCCGTCTGCGCCCGGCTGGTTCACGTCCGCGCCGGCGGAGATCAGCAGCCGCGCGGTCCCGACGTCGCCGTGCTGGGCCGCGGTGAGCAGCGGCGTCATGCCCTTGGCCGTGGATACGCCGACGTCCGCACCGTCCTCCAGCAGCCGCTCCACGATCACGCGGTGGGGCGCCGCGACGGCCCACATCAGCGCCGTGGCCGACGTTTCGGTCGTCGCCGCGTTGACGTCCGCACCGTGGTTCAGGAGCGCCCGGACCACCTCGCTGCTGCCCGTGCGCGCCGCGACCATCAGCGCCGTCAGGCCGCTGACCTGGACCGCGTTGGGGTCGGCGCCGGCGGCGAGCAGCAGATCGACCGTGCCGCTGCTGGCGTTCTCGCTGGCTCGCATCAGCGGCGTCACGCCGTAGTCGTCGGCGGCGTTGACGTCGGCGCCGGCATCCAGCAGCAGCGTGACGGTCTCCCGGTCGTCCCAGTGGGCTGCCCACAGCAGCGCCGTCGCGCCGTCGGCGCGGCGCTCGTCGACGTCGACCCGCGCGCGCAGCAACGCCCGGACTGCCCCGGTGTCCTGGCGGGCGGCGGCATCGACCAGGCGATCCGGTCCGGCAGCCGCGGGCTGCCCGGCGGCCAGGCTGCAGATCAGGGCCGGCAGGACAGCGGCGCGCGCGCGCGCCGCTGTCCTGGAGCCACTCCGCAAACGGTCGGCAATTCCCATGAAATCAGCCCTGATATTACCTGATATTATATGCGGGGGTCAGCGTCTCCTTCGCAACGTTTTTCTTGTGCCCGCCGGGGCGCGCTCTGTTAGATAATAGGCAATCTGTCTCCAGGGTTGATAACCATGTCAAGAATGCGCGGCAGCACCATCGGCATCATCGCGCTCGCACTGGCGTGCGTCTCGCCGCATCCGGCGAGCGCGCAGCGCGCCGGTCCGGGCACGTCCCAGGCAACCGGCGCAGCGCCCGCGACGGCGGCCGCCGCGGCGCCCTCGCGGGCGCTGCTCGACCGCTACTGCGTCACCTGCCACAACAAGCGGCTGCAGACGGCCGGGCTGACGCTCGACACCATCGATATCGATCAGGTGAGCGCCCACGCCGAGGTGCTCGAGAAGGTCGTGCGGAAACTGCGTGCCGGCCAGATGCCGCCCGCGGGCCGGCCGCGTCCGGACGCCGCCAGCGTGGACGCGTTCGCGACCGCGCTCGAGGCGGCGCTCGACCGCGAGAGCGCGGCGCTGCCCGATCCCGGGCGCGTCGCCTCGCGGCGCATGAACCGCGTGGAGTACGTCAACGCCATCGAGGATCTGCTGGCGCTCGAGGTGAACGGCGCCGAGTTGCTGCCGAGCGACATGGCGGGCTTCGGGTTCGACAACAACGCGGACGTGCTGGCGATGACGCCGTCGCTGATGACGCGCTACATCGCGGCCGCCACCAAGGTCAGCCGCGCGGCGATCGGCAGTCTCGACAACCGGCCGATGATGCAGGTGTACACGGTCGGCTTCGAGGAGCGGGACGTGCGGGCCAACGAGGACATGCCGTTCTCGACCATCGGCGGCCTGTCGCAGCGGCACATGTTCCCGCTCGACGGCAACTACCTGTTTGCGGTCCGCCTGAAGCGGAACGCCACCGTCGAGACGATCGAGGGCATCGAGGAGGACGAGCACGAGATCGAGCTGCGCGTCGACCACCAGTTGATCACGCACTGGGACATCGGCGGGCAGTTCCCCGGTCCGGACCCCGGCGTGCTGATCGCGGTGTCCGAGGACGACGTCGCGGGACAGCGGCTCCACGAGTACCGGATGACGGCCGACGACGCCCTCGAGATCCGCGTGCCGATTGAAGCCGGCCAGCGGCTCGTCTCCGTGGCCTTCACCGACTCGGCCCCCTCGCCGCACGGCCTGCGGGGCCAGCCGGGCATCGACAAGCTGTTCATCTCCGGACCGTTCGACGGCACGGTGCCGGACGACACGCCGAGCCGGCAGAAGATCTTCGTCTGCCGCCCGGGCAGCGACGCGTCGGCCGCCGAGCAGGAGGCGTGCGCGCGCGAGATCATCGGCACCCTCGCGCGGCGCGCGTATCGCCGGCCGGTCGCCGCCGGCGACGTCGACCCGCTCGTGGGCGTCTATCGCGACGGCGTGGCCGAGCGCGACTTCGATTTCGGCATCGAGCGGGCGCTCGAGGCGCTCCTGTCGATGCCGGAGTTCCTCATGCGCGTCTATCAGGAGCCGATCGACCTGCCGCCCGGGGAGCCGTACCGGCTGAGCGACCCGGAGCTGGCCTCCCGATTGGCGTTCTTCCTCTGGCGGTCGATCCCGGACGACGAACTGATCGACACGGCCGCCGCGGGGCGGCTGAGCGATCCGGACGTGCTGTCGGCCCAGGTCCGCCGGATGCTGGCGGACGAGCGCGCCACGCGCTTCATGGACGACTTCGTCGGCCAGTGGCTGCAGGTCCGCAACATCAACGAGCAGGCGCCCGACGGCGCGCTGTTCGCGCAGTTCAACGACACGCTGCGCCGGGCGATGGTGGAAGAGACGCAGCTGTTCTTCGAGAGCCAGGTGCGCGAGGACCGGCCGATCCAGGAACTGCTGACCGCCGACTACACCTTCCTGAACGAGCAACTGGCCCGACACTACGGCGTCGAGGACGTCTACGGCAGCCGGTTCCGCCGCGCCCTGTGGCAGGACGACCGGCGGCACGGCCTGCTCGGCCACGCCAGCCTGCTCACCGTCACCTCGTACGCGAACCGGACCTCGGTCGTGCTGCGCGGCAAGTGGGTGCTCGAGACGCTGCTCGGCGCCCCGCCGCCGCCGCCGCCGCCGAACGTTCCGCCGCTCGAGGAGGACGAGGCCGGAGCCGCGCCGACGTCGCTGCGCGAGAAGATGGAGCAGCACCGGCGCAACCCGGTCTGCGCCTCCTGCCACACAGAGATGGACCAGCTCGGCTTCGCCATGGAGCACTTCGACGCCATCGGCCAGTGGCGCGAGACGGACCGCGGCGCGAGCATCGATGCGACGATCGAGTGGGCGGACCGCACGATCGACAGCCCGCGCGCGTTCCGCGAGGCGCTGGTCACCAAGGGAGACGAGTTCGAGAAAACCGTCGTGGAAAAGCTCCTGACCTACGCGCTCGGGCGCGGCGTCGACTACTACGACGCGCCGACCGTGCGCCGGATCGTCCGGGACCTGGACGCCGCGGACAACCGCTGGTCGGCCCTCATCGAGGGCGTCGTCGCCAGCCTGCCGTTCCAGATGCGGCGGGCGGCCGAGATGCCGGCGGCTACCGCGGCCGACGACGCCGGGCTCTGAATCCAACACAGACGAGGGAGGTATCTGCCCATGGTCATCACGAAGATGCAACTGCCGCGACGCACCGTGTTGCGGGGTCTCGGTGTAGGCTTGGCGCTGCCGCTGCTCGACAGCATGGTGCCGGCGCTGACCGCGCTGAGCAAGACGGCCGCGGCGCCGGTCCGCCGGTTCGGTGTTTTCTACATCCCGAACGGGATGTCGATGCCGTACTGGTCGCCCAGGGGGGAGGGGCCGCTGACGGAGCTGCCGCCGACGCTGCAGTCGCTCGGCGAGTTCAAGGACCGCGTGCTGCTGTGCGGCGGCCTCGCGGACGAGCCGGCGAACCTGGTGAAGGGCGGCGGCGACCACGCGCGCTCGGCGGGGACGTTCCTCACCGGCGTGCCGTTCAAGATCACGGCCGGCGCCGACGTCTACGCCGCCGTCTCGATGGACCAGATGGCCGCGCGGGAGCTGTCGAAGGAGACCCAGCTCGCCTCCATCGAGCTGGGCATCGAGTCGAACGCGATGCTCGGGTCGTGCGACGGCGGGGCCAGCTGTGCCTACACGAACACCATCGCGTGGCGGACGCCGACCACGCCGCTGCCCATCGAGAACGACCCGCGCGCCGTGTTCGAGCGGCTGTTCGGAACGAGCGGCAGCACCGATCCGCAGGCGCGGCTCGCGCGGCTCCGCCGCGACCGCACCATCCTGGACCTCGTCGGCGCGGAGCTCGACGACCTCGAGCGCGTCATCGGCCCGGGCGACCGGGTGAAGCTGGACGAGTACCTAGAGTCCGTGCGCGATATCGAGCGGCGCATCGAGATGGCCGAGCGGCAGAGCGCCCGCGAGCTGCCGGTGGTCGACCAGCCCGTCGGCGTGCCGAACGACTACGCTGAGCACGCCAAGCTGATGATGGATCTGCTGGCGCTGGCCTTCCAGACCGACCTGACGCGCATCAGCACGTTCATGCTGGCGCGGGAGGTCTCGGGACGCGCGTATCCGGAAATCGGCGTGCCCGACTCGCACCACCCGCTGTCGCACCACCAGGACGAGCCGGCCAAGCTGGAGCGGCTGCACAAGATCAACGAGTACCACTTCCAGCAGTTCGCCCATCTGGTCAAGACGCTGTCGAACACGCCGGAAGGCGATGGGACGATGATGGACTCGACCCTGTTCCTCTACGGCACGGGGATCAGCGACAGCAACACGCACTTCCACGACGATTTGCCGATTGCGCTGATCGCCGGGAAGGCGACGGGAATCAGGGGCGGCCGGCACGTCCGCTATCCGGACGGAACGCCGCTGACGAACCTGCACCTGTCGATCCTCGAGAAGCTGGGGACGCCGGAGGAGACGCTCGGCGACAGCACGGGCAGGCTGAAGCACCTGACCGGCCTCGCCTAGAATCCGGCGGGCCGGTCCGGACTGCCGGGCCGGCCCGCCGCGGCGGCTGCATCCCCTGCCGCCCCACTCCGCCCGGTCCCCTGCCCGGCAGACCTCGACGAGCGCTTCGAGGCGCAGCCCCGTCTGATTGAAGCCTCCTAGTCGGCGCCGGGCACGAGCCCCATCGCGCGGCGCCACGCGGCGAGCTGACCGATGTGCGTGGCCTCGTGCGCGGACACCATGTAGCTCAACGCGTCACCGATCCGGGGGAAGTACTTGCGCATGCCTTCGTCCGGAGACTCCTGCGCGAACAGCGCCGGGTCGGTGCTCGCCAGCGCCGTGGCGACCCGCTCGTGCTGGGCGGTCAGCTCGGCCAGCAGCTCGTCCCTGGACGGGTACTGCGAGGCGTCGCCGCTCGGCACGCCGTCGACCGTCGGCGTCGCCTCCCAGTCCGGGGGAAACGTCGACTCCAGGCCGAGCGTCTTCGCGACGTAGTTCGCCGACGAGGCGAGGTGCTTGAGCGTCCACGCGGGGTGATTGACCACGCCGTGCGGCTGCGCGACCATCTGCTCGTCGGTCAGGTCCTTGACCAGGCTCCGGATGTGACCGAGGTTGAAGCGGTAGGTGAAGATCAGGTGTTCCTGCATCGACGTCTCCTGGATGGGCCGTTCACCGGCCCGGGTAGCGTGCGGGTATGCCCGGGGGAATGGCCCCGAACATGACGTGAGCCGCGGACGTCCCGGCCCACATGAGCCAGGGGCCGTCGAGCCGCTCCGCGGTCGGCAGCCCGGTCGACTCGCCCGTGGCATGCGGCAGATTGATCGAGACGTGCAGCACGGCCTCGTCGCGCGTCGGCCCGACGAGGGCGTACTGCATGGCACCGGGGCTGACGTCCGCGTCCGGGCCGCCGGAAGCGAACAGCTCGGCGAAGCTCCGCGCGCCCTCCGCCAGGCCCCGGGTCATCCAGTCCATCACGTCCTGAAAGCTCGTGTGGTAGCACTCGACGGCGAAGCCCCGGCTCGGGCGGTCGGGCTCGCAGATGAGCTCGTTCGTGCCGTGCCGGATGATGGTCGGGACCCCCTGCGCATCGCGCACGATGACCGTCGCGCCCGTGCGCAGCGTCTCGGGCGCGGCCAGCACGGCTTCGGCGATCAGCTCTGCGTCGCCCGGGCTCCCGGCCGCCTGCGCCGCGGCGAGGCCGGGCAGCGTCGCGAGCAGCAGGGTGAGGATGGCACTTCTCGTACGGCTCATGGTCGGCGCTCTCCTTGTTCCCTGAAGGCTATCATGCGCGACGGTTGCACTGAGAACCGTCCTGGGCCATGATGACCGTGACGCAGAGGGAGGAAAACCGATGATGTACCGCTATCTCGTCGCGCTGCTGACCGTGGTTGCCGTGGCCGGGCTGACGCCGGCGCCCGCCGCCGGCCAATCCGACGATTCGTCGGCCGTGCCCCGCACGGCCTGGGGCGACCCCGACCTGCAGGGACACTGGTCGTACGCCACGCTGACGCCGCTGCAACGGCCCGCGGAGGTCGAAGAGAGAACGTTCTTCACGTCCGAGGAAGTGGCTGCGCGGAACGCGCGCGCCAAGCAGGACCGCCCCGATCGGCCCGGGATCGATCCGGGCTCCTACAACGCCTTCTGGGTCGACCGGGGCGAGGTGCTGCCCGACCGCCGCACGTCGCAGATCGTCGATCCGCCCAGCGGCCGGCTCCCGCTGAACGCCGACGGCCAGGCGCAGGTGGCCGCGCTGCGCGAGCACCGGCGGATGCATCCGGCCGACTCCTGGCTGGACCGCAGCGCCTGGGATCGGTGCATCACGTACCACGGCGTGCCGCCGGTCGGCACCAGCTACAACAACACGTACCACATCCTGCAGACGCCCGAGTACGTGGCGATTCACGTCGAGAACATTCACGACGTGCGGGTCATCCCGCTCGACGGTCGGGGCCACCTCGCGAAGCGAGTTCCCCAGTGGAACGGCGACTCCCGCGGCCGGTGGGAAGGGAACACCCTCGTGGTGGAAACGATCGGCTACAGCGACAAGACGGAGCTGCGCTTCCCCTCGACGCGGAGCACGCGCGCGGTGGAGCGGTTCACCTGGGTGGACGAGCACACCATGGGCTACACGTTCACGATCGAGGATGCGGCGATCTACACGCAGCCCTGGACCGTGGAGCGGCCCTTCGAGGCGGTGCCCGACTACCACATCTTCGAGTACGCCTGCCATGAGGGCAACTACGCGATGCCGAACATCCTCGCGGGCGAGCGCGAGGCGGAACGGGTGGCCGCGCAGCAGGATTCGAAGTAGGGAACGGACCCGGGGACGAGGGCGCCACGGCGCCCTCGTCCGGCACCTTCACTGCTGATCCGAGCCGCGCTGCAGCGCGAGGTGCCGCTGGTAGTCGTCCTCACCGAGGGTGACGAGGTTCGTCACCCCCATCGACATCTCGTCGATGGTCCGCTGGCCGTAGCCCACCCAGTTCTCCGGCGCCGGGTTGTGCCGGTTCCCCGCCGAGTTGTCGTGGTAGCCGGTGACGTGCAGGCGCGTGCCGGCGGGCAGGACCGGCGGATCCTCGTACGCGTACGCGAACTGCCAGGCCCAGTTGTAGCGGGTGATGGCGGTGAGCAGCTCGCGCCGGCCGTCGGGCAGGATCGCCTCCAGCGACATCGCCCTCCCGCGGTAGTGCATGTGCGCCTGGAAGTCGAGCACCCTGGTGGGCTCGGCGAGCTCGTGGTAGAAGTCGGTGCGCACGTTCTCCGCGCCGGCCGGGAAGTCGAGCCGCAGCGGCTCGCGGTTCTCTGCCGCGCCGATGATCACGGTGTAGGGCCGGTAGGCCGGCACGACGCCCGGCGGGTGCAGGACCAGCCCCAGGCGGCTGCGGTCGAGCACCTCTTCGCCGATGGCGTGATAGTGCATGGCGAAGAGCAGGCTCGCGTCCCGCTCCAACAGCTTGCCGGTGCGGTCCGGATAGCGCTCGACCTCCTTGCCCGCCGCCCAGTTGAGGAAGAGCTGCCGGCGCTCGAACGGCACCGGGCCGCCCGCGGCGACGGCGTCCGCATCGACCTTGTACACCGTCGCATGGTGGAGCACCTGGCGGCTGCCCGGCATCAGCTGCATCGCCTTCACGTAGCGGTCGCCGTCGAGCCCCACCTCGTGCGGAGCGAGCCAGACGTCGAAGAACTGATCGGTGGCCTCGGCCGGGACGAGATACTCGTCGATGTGCACGATGTGATCGGGCTCGCCGATGACCCAGTCGTACCCCGCCGGGAACGTCCGCGGCGGCGGCAGATCGGACGGATCGCCCTCGGACGCCCCGCCGTCGACCCAGCGGACGATCGTGTCGATCTCGGCCTCCGTGAGTGCGAGGTCGTCGACGTACGCCCGCGTGTCCACCGTGCGGTCGATCTGCCAGGGCGGCATCTCCCGCGTCAGCACGCGCTGCTTGATTGCGCGCGCCCAGGGCCGCGCGTCGCCGTAGGTGAGGAGCGACATCGGCGCCACCTCGCCGGGCCGATGGCATTGCTGGCAGGCACGTTGCAGGATCGGCGTCACGTCCCGGCTGAAAGTCGGCCCGCCGGCCGGGGTCTGGCCCGCCGCCGTCGCGGGCCAGGCCCAGACGGCGACCACCGCGCACACGACGGCGCGCCGGCTCGTCCTCGTCAAGTTCAAGGCAACCATGTGTCCACTCCCTCCCCTTACTCGCCGGTCTCTTGCCGCGCGCGCCGTTCGGCCGCCATCCGCTCGTAATCCTCGTCGGTGAGGAACACGGCGGTGAGGTGCGCATTGGCCATCTCGTCCGTGCTGCGCTGGCCGTACCCCACCCATTTGGTCGGGTCCGGATTGAGGCGGTTGCCCGCCGTGTTGTCGTGGATCGAGATGGTGTGCAGGATGGTGCCGGCCGGCAGGAGCGGCGCCACGTCGTCCTCGAACATGTACGCGATCTGCCAGTTGAAGTCGAAACGGTCGACGCACGCCACCATTTCCCGCTCCATGACGCCGCGCGTATTCACGCGGGGGACCACGACGTTGGGATAGATCGCCTCGAGGCACATCGCCTTCCCCCGCATGTGCATGTGCGGCTGGAAGCCGTCGAGGCGGGTCGGCCGGTCGAGCCGGAAGTACGCGTCGCTGCGGCTGACGGAGCCCGGCGGAATGTCGATGTCCTTGTTGTCGTAGATCGTCAGCCAGCGGCTGACGTAGGCCGGCGTCTCGCCCCTTGGATAGAACACGAACCCGACGCTGGTCGAGTCGCGGGCCTCCTCCCCGATGGGGTAGTAGTGCATGTTGAACCGGACCTGCGAGCCCGCCTTGAGCAACCGTCCCGATCCGTCCGGGAAGATGTCGCCCGCCTTGCCCATGACGTACTCGCTCAGCGGCGTGGACACGCGCTCGCCCTGCGGCCGGCCATTCACCCGCTCGTCCGCCAGGAAGGCGTCGGGCTCCTGGATGACCGCGGTGTTCGCGTGATGCGTGAAGAAGCGGCCGGTCCTGGACGGCCTGGTCTCGACCGCCCTGACGTAGCGGTCCTCGGTGAGCCCCGTGTCCACGACGAACCCGGGCCACCAGTCGGGGCCCTCCGCGTACATGACGATCTCGGGACTCGACACGACGAGATCCGGCTCGCCGATGGCCCACTCGTCGGCGTCGCGGAACTGCACCGGCGGCGGCAGAGCGGCGGGATCGCCCAGGGGGGCGCCGGCATCGACCCAATCGACGATCGTCCGGATCTCCTCGTCGGCGAGCGACCGGTCGTTCTTGTAGCGCTGGATGCCGACCGTCCGATCGATGTGCCAGGGCGGCATCTCGCGCTGGGCCACGCGCTGCCTGATGGCCCGGGCCCACGGCCGCACGTCCCGGTACTCGATGAGCGACATCGGGGCGGCCGTGCCGGGACGGTGACAGACCTGGCAGCTGCGCTGGAAGAGAGGCGCCACGTCCTTCGCGAACGTGACGTGCTGCGCCTGCGCCGCGGCCGCCTGCGGCGCCGACCCGAGGGCGGCGGCAGTGGCCGCCAGCACCACCAGCAGGCCGCGACGGACAGCCCGCCGCCGCCTCCGGCACATGATTCCCATCGCGGACCTCCCCGTCATCGTCATTTGGACGGGGCTGTGCCCCGAACCCCCGGCGGCGCTTCGCGGGAACCCCGACGCCCCGCGCCATCGTGTGCCCCCTGATGTCGATCTCATTCGGGCTCCACGGTGACCTTCACCGTGGCCGTCGTCCAGCAGCACGTGTAGCCGGGGATGCCGGAACCGCTGCTGGCGGTCAGCATGGACCCGTCGTCGGCCAGCGCCTGCAGCAGGTAGACGCCGGGCGCGCTGAATCTGGCCACCGCCCGTGACTCGCCGCCCGCGGCGAGGGGCGGCGCGGCGTCGGCGAACGTCACGGCGCCCGGGCCGCGGTACTTGCGCCAGGCCACGGTCAGCGCTGGCGGCGACCGCCGCGGGAGCCCGTCGTCCCGCGCCGTGGCGACGACCGTGGCGGCCCGCGGGAAGACCACGGTCTGCGCCGGTCCGGGCGTCAGCGTCGGCGCGCGGTTGCCGGTCGGGGGCCAGTCGGACTTCGAGATCTGGTACTGCGGCGAGTACTGCCCCCGCCCGCCGGTGTCCGCCAGCGACGCGACCGCGCGCTCGGTGCGGCCGCCGACCGCCAGCGTCCAGACGAGCTCCCGGTCGCCGAAGTCGTGCGGGACCACGACCGCGAAGTTTATCTTGTGGCGCCGGCGCAGGAAATGGGTGGGCTGGCCCCGATCGCGCGGCCCCGGCTCGAAGAAGTTGTCGGGGCCGATCGCCACGTCGATGTCCTCCGCCCAGTTCCGGTTCTGGTAGCCGAAGTACAGGCTGAAGGTGCCGTCCGCGTTGGGCTCCCAGCCTTCGAAGACCGGCACGACCTCCTGCCCCGTGTTGCGCCGCACGTGCAGCAAATCCGCGACCGACTGCGCGAGCCCGTCGACCGCGCAGGCGGCGCACAGCGCCAGCACGAGGACCCCGCCCCGCCACGTCATCGCTGCTGCTCGACGGTCACCGTCACCTCGTCGTCGCTCACGAACTGCGAGTCGTCGGCCCGCAGCCGGAGCACGTACGTGCCGGGCGAGCCGAACGTGGCCGTCGTCACCGCCGCGTCAGGCGGCTGGAACGTGACGGGGGCCGGCCCCCGGTACCGCACCCAGGTCGCGCTCACCCGCGCTGCCGCGCGCCGCGGCCGGCCGCTGTCCGTGGTCGTCGGCCCGCTGTCGGAGACGGCCCCGCTCAGTCTGACCCGCGTTCCGGCCGCCACCGTCCGGTCGGGCCCCGCGTCGGCACGCGGCGCCCGGTTGCCGCGAAAGTTCGAGCTGGCATCGATCACGTACAGCGGATCGAGCGACCCCGTGGCGGTCTCGGAACGGCCCGCGTGGCCGAGCGTCCAGACAATTGGACCCTCGAACGCCGGCGGAACCGGCACGTGGAACGCCTGCCTCTGCCGCCCCGGCTGGAACACCGTCGGCTGGCCGGCGTCGGCGCCGCCCGAGGGGGAAGGATCGAGGCGATTGCCGTTGCTCACCGGCACCTCCACCTCGCCCGGGTTGCGATTGACGTAGCCGAAGTACAGCGTGTAGCCGCCCTCCGCGTGCCGCACCCAGCCGTCGAACGTCGGACTCATCGTCCCCGCGACCTGCGCACCGGCGCCCGGGGCGCTGGCCGGCGCAGCGACCACCGCCAACCCGACCGCCAGAAGCCGCCACGCCCGCATGCTCGACTCTCCCCGCCAGTGACGGATCATCTCACAACCCGGACGATCGCCAACCAGGAGTCTGCACCGCCCAACGGTGCAGACTCCGCAAGGCGGGAGCGGCGCGGGGCTGTGGGGTCCCCGCAAGCGGACGCCGGGGGTCCGGGGCGCAGCCCCGTCTGATTTCAGAAGACCGCGATCGGGTTGATGGGCGAGCCCGTACCGCCCCTGATGGGCAGCGGCGCCGCCACCAGCAGGAACTCCCAGCGCCCGAGCTCCGCGGCCACCTCGCTCACCTCGCCGAGCTGCAGCTGGTCGAAGATGTTCAGCCCCAGGAAGACCATGGCGAAGTAGTGCACCGGATGGGTCGGCAGCGGGTCGCCCGTGTAGCCCGACGGCAGGGCGTCGAGCGACTCGTCGCTCCCGATGATCGCCACGTCCCGCTCCCGCAGCCAGGGGATGCAGGCCGGATCCAGCCCGGCGCTGCCCTCGAACGGTCCCAGGGCGGCCAGCCGGGCGAACCAGCCCGTGTTGATGAACAGCGCGTCCCCCGCCGACACGCGGACGCCGGCCTGCCGCTCCCAGGCTTCCAGGTCCTCGGGATGGATGGGCTCCCCCGGCTCGAGGTACGGCACGCCCTTGAGCCGCGGAATGTCCATGAGGACGCCGCGCGTCACGACGCCGTGCCGCAGGTTCTCGATGCCGCCCCGGATGGTGCCCCCGGCGGTGATGTCCGTGTACGGCAGGCCGTTGTAGTACTGGCCCTTGTAGAAGTTGTGGGCCAGCGCGTCGAGGTGGCTGCGGCTCCCGTGCGCCCCCACCATTAGCTGCTCGGGCGGTGGCGCGGTCCACGGATTCGTCGTGACGTACTCGTCGTAGTCCGGCCGGAACGTGAAGCTGAACCGGTACGGCGCGGACCGGCCCGGCTGCTCCACGTTCGGTATCTGCTCCTCGGCCAGCGAGACCGAGACGCCGTCGCGGACGAGCGCCGCCGCCGCCCTGCGCTTCTCGGGCGTGATCAGGTTGATGGCGCCCAGGTCGTCGTCCGCGCCCCAGCGCCCCCAGTTCGAGTGCTCCGCGATCCACTGCTCGAGGCGGGCCACCGTGAGCGGCCCGTCGTTGCGGCCCTGCGCCTCGACGGCGGCGCCCTCGAACGGCACCCCCGAGACGCCCACCAACAGGGCGAGCACGGCAATGGCCGGCTGCGCGCGGGTTCCTGCTCTCGTCACGGCTCCTCCCTTACAGCGCCAGCTTCCCCGTGCTGTCCGAGAACTTCTCCAGCGGCACATCGACCTTCTCGAGCAGCGCCAGCAGCAGGTTCGCCAGCGGGGTGTCCGGCGGGCAGCGCTGGTGCGACCCGCCACGCACCGGGCCCGCGCCGCCGCCGACCACCAGCGTCGGCAGATTCTCGTGCGAGTGCGTGTTCGAGTTGCTCATGCCCCCGCCGTACACGATCAGCAGGTGGTCCAGCAGGCTGCCGTCGCCGTCCGGCGTGGACCGCAGCCGCTCGAGGTGCTCGGCGAACAGGCCCATGTGGAGCACGTTGATGCGGGACAACTTCTCCAGCTTGTCCTGCTCGTCCTTGTGGTGCGAGATCGAGTGGTGCGGGTCCGCCACCCCAATCTGCGGATACGTGCGCTGGCTGATCTCCTTGCCCAGCATGAACGTGGCGACCCGCGTCAGGTCGCTCTGGTACGCCAGGACCTGCAGGTCGAACATGATCCGCGCGTGCTCGTCGTAGGTGTCCGGCACGCCGATCGGCCGGGGCATGTCCGGAACGGTCGCGTTCTGCTCCTCGGCGAGCTGGATGCGCCGTTCGACGTCGCGGATGGCGTCGAAGTACTGCCCGAGCTTCTCGCGGTCGGACCGGCCGAGCGTGCGGGCGAGGTCCACGGCGTCGCGCCGCACGGAGTCGAGGATGCTGCGGTCCTGCGCCAGGCGCTCGAGCCGCGCCCGGCCGCCGGCCGACTCGCCGTCGCCGAACATCCGCTCGAAGAGGTTGCGGGGATCCGTCTCCACGGGCAGCGGGGTGGTCGGCGTGCGCCACGAGACGGTGTTCGTGTAGGCGCAGCTGTAGTTGCCGCAGCAGGCGCCGGTGAAGTCGGCGCCCTCCAGGCCGAGCTCCAGCGACGACCACTGCGTGTGCCGCCCGAAGTGCTCGGCGGCAATCTGGTCCACGGTCGTCGCCGAGCGCACCTTCGTCAGCGACTCGTTCGGCGCCACGCCCGTAAGCCACGACGCGGCGGCCACGGCATGGGCGCCGGTCACCTGGTTGGCGAGGCCGCTCACGACGCGCACGTGATCGCGGAACGGCTCGAGCGGCTCGAGAATGCGCGGGAGCTCGAATCCGCGGCCCGCGCCGGCCGGCACCCAGTCCGCCATGCTCGCGCCGTTCGGAATGTAGACGAAGCCCAGGCGGCGGACGGCCCTGGCCGGGCTCGCGGCGAGCGCCGTCAGGGCTGGCACCATCGCGTCCAGCAGCGGCAGCGACAGGGCCGCACCGAGGCTGCGCAGGACGGTTCGCCGCGACAGCGCCTTGCGTGTGATGATCATGCTCGCAGGTCCTTCCTGGAAGCCAGCATCGT
This sequence comes from Vicinamibacterales bacterium, assembly GCA_965222265.1. Lineage (GTDB taxonomy): Bacteria > Acidobacteriota > Vicinamibacteria > Vicinamibacterales > UBA8438 > JAAXGX01. The sequence continues at coordinate 425,368 of CBDCTP010000001.1, read as the reverse complement.
CAGGGCTGCGCCTCCGCGCCGACCGCGCCTTGCTGCTCGGCCTGCCCGGCGGCGCGCCGCATCCGGAAGGGTGCGCTGCGGACGACGCCGAGGACGAGCGCGGACAGGCGGTGGCCGTCGGCGGCCGCTTCCCGCGCGATGGCGCGAATCGCCGGCCGATCGTAGTATTCGAGGCCGCGTCCCGTCGCGTACATGAGCAGCTTCTCGACCACCGTCTCCACGAACTGGTCGGGCCGCGCCAGCAGCACGTGCCTGAGATCGGTCGGGCCGCTGAACGCCGCGCCGTCCGGCAGCTCGCCTGCCGCGTCGATCGGCTCGTCGGACTCGGATGCCGTGCGCCACGAGCCGATGGCGTCGAAGTTCTCGAGCGCGAGTCCGAGCGGGTCCATCTTCACGTGGCACGCGGCGCAGGCCGGATTCCGGCGATGCGCCGCCATCGCCTCGCGCATCGACAGTGCCCCGCCCTCGGTGCCTTCCTCCTCCAGGGCCGGTACGTCGGGCGGCGGCGGGGGCGGCGGGGGCGGCGGGGTGCCCAGTATGTTCTCGAGAATCCACTTGCCGCGGTTGACGGGCGACGTACGGGTCGCGAGCGACGTGACCGTCAGCACGCTGCCATGCCCCAGAATGCCCGCGCGCGCCGCCTGGTCCGGCGCCAGCTCGACCCGCCGGAACCAGTTGCCGCGCACGTTCGGGATGCTGTAGTGACGGGCGAGACGCTCGTTCACGTACGTATGGCTCGCCGTGAGCAGATCGAAGACGCTCCGGTCTTCGCGCAGGATGCTCTGGATGAACAGCCCGGTCTCGCGCTGAAACGCCCGCCGCAGGTTCTCGTCGAACTCCGGGAAGCGGTCCTCGTTGGGCACGGCGAACGCGAGGTTCCGCGTGCCGAGCCACTGCGCGGCGAAGTTGTCGACTAGGGCGCTCGCGCGCGGGTCGGCCAGCATCCGCCGCACCTCCCGCTCCAGCAGCGCCGGATCGCCCAGCCGCCCCTCGGACGCCGCGGTCAGCAGCCGCTCGTCGGGAAGGCTGCTCCATACGAAGAACGACAGCCGCGACGCCAGCTCGAGATCGCCGAGCCGGTACGGCGCGCCCGGCGCGCTGCCGGCCGGATCCCGCTCGACGCGGAACAGGAAGTAGGGACTGACGAGTATCCGCTGCAGCGCGAGCTCGATGCCGGCCTCGAACCCGCCGGCCGCCCGTCCCGACTCGTAGAACCCCAGCAACGTCTGCAGATCGGCCTCGGTGACCGGCCGGCGAAACGCCCGGCGCGCCAGCGCCGCGACGATCTCCCGCGCACACTGCCGCCCCCGCGCCGCCTGATCTCCGGGCGCCGGCCGGCAGGTGAAGATGCGGCGCCGGCTCGGCGTGTCACCCGGTCCGGCAACGTGATACGGACCGCGAATCTCCAGCGCCCCGATGCCCGCGAGGCCGAGCTTCGCGTGGTAGTAGTCCCACGACTTCGGCTGGACGGGCTTCTCGGGCGGCCCCTCGATTGCGCTCGACGGGCTCGGGAAGGTCACCCCGACCACGTGCGGCCCGGCGGTCACCGCAACCCGCAGCTCCAGCTCGTCGTCCGCGTGGGTCAGATAGTTCGCCAGCGCCGTGTAGGTGGCCTCGAGCCCCTCCGCACCCCGCTCTATCCGCTCGCCGCCGACCGCGAACGACTCGACCCGCCGGCCGTCGATGAGCACGTCGATCCGGTAGGTGTGGAGCAGGCCCCGGATCTCGTCGATGCGGTTGCGCTGCATGCGGACCTTGAGCAGGTACTCGCCGTCCATCGGGAAGTAGTGCCGAATCGCGACGCCGCCGCGCGTGCCGAGCGGCAGCTACGCGGCGGTGCGCCCGTCCTGCACGAGGGTGCGCGGCACCCGGTACAGCACGGCGCGCTCCGCCGGATCGCCGACGGCGAGCCGGCTGACCTTGCGCGCCGCGGACAGGTAGCGCTCCAGGAGCAGCGGCGAGACCGTCAGCACGTCCGTGATGTTGTCGAATCCGCCGCCCGAGTCGTCCGCCGGCAGCAGCGCCGCGACGTCCACCTCGAGATCGAGGAGGTCGCGCACGGCATGGCCGTACTCGGTGCGATTGAGCCGATGGACCGCGGGCCGGCCCGGGTCGGGATGCTCGCGGGCGAAACGGTCCAGCGCCGCAACGAGCCGCGCGACGAACGCGGCGGCCTCACCCGCCGTCGGACGCGGCCGGCCGGCGGGCGGCATGTCGCCGGCGCGGAGCTTCCCCAGCACCTTCTCCCACAACTCCGGGTCCCGCTCGACGGCACCGATCTCCAGCCCCTGCAGCGTCAGGCCGGCCGTCCGCAGCCGGTCGTTGTGGCACGCCACGCAGTAGCGCTCCAGCAGCGTGCGGCCGGCCGCGGCAGGCCTCTCGGCCTGGCCCGGATGCGGCGCGGCGTCCGCCGCCGCGGCGGCGACGCCGGCCACCACGGCCAGGAACGCGACGCGCCGTGCCCTGGAGAACATCATCACCGCCATCATCCCCGTTATGCAGTACGGATCTCAAACCAAAACCGAACAGGTTGCAAGGCCGCGCACGATGCCCGGCGGGGGGGCATGCGAGAATGGCGTGACTCTGCCGCGGAGGAGTTAGCAGCCCGTGGCAAAAGGCCCCGCTGCATTCGACGGGCGATGCATCCCGTCTGACGGCGTTGTTCCTCGGTCGAATATGGGTAATATGCTCCCTCGTCACGCCTTGTCAGCCGGGCGCCTCGCCCGTCTCGGTGCGACGCGGGGTTTCACCACGGACTGCTAGCCATGACCGGTGCCCGACACACGCCGCACGCCACGCCGGCTCTCCGGGTCATCCTGACGGCGGTTGCGCTCGCGGCGGGAGCCGCGAATCCGGCGCCCGCAGCGGACGACCTGCGGCTCGTCGAGGCGGCCAGGCGGAACGATCCGGGCGCCGTCCGCGTCCTGCTGGCGGAGGGGCTGGAGGTCGACGCGCGCCACCCGGACGGCGCCACCGCGCTGTTTTGGGCGGCCCACTACGACGACGCGGAGACCGCCGCGCTGCTGATCGCGGCCGGCGCCGACGTGGACGCCGCCAACGACTACGGCGAATCGCCGCTCTCGCAGGCCAGCCGGACCCACAACCCCGAGATCATGCGGGCGCTGCTGGCGGCCGGCGCCGACCCGCACCTGGCCGCCTCGGACGGAACGACGCCCCTGGCGGCCGCGGCGGGTACGCGCGGCCGGCCTCCCATGGGCTACTCCAGGCGCCTGGACACGCCCCGCATGCTGCAGGCGGTCCGGACCGCGCTCGACGCCGGCGCCGACGTCAACGCCGCCAACGCCGCCGGCCGGACGGCGATGCACGGCGCGGCGGCCATCCGGTCGACCGCGCTCATCGAGCTGCTGGCCGTGCGCGGGGCCCGGGTCGACGTGGAGGACAACGAGGGGCAAACGCCGCTCGATCTGGCGACCCAGGGCGGCGGCTACCGCGACGCGGATGCGGACGGCGCGGCCGAACTGCTGAGGAAGCTGACCGTACCCGCGTCCATACCCGGAAGCGGGCGGGTTGGTCTCGGAGTGCGCCCTGCCCGTCGCGGACCAGCCTGATCAGGCGAGTCGTGCACTCGCTCCCTACTTCAGCTCGAGCAGCGGGTAGTCGGGATCTCGTGGAGTCAGCGTGCGGTTCGTGCAGTCGGCGATCAGGTCGAGAGCCTCGAGGACAATCTGGCCGATCAGCGGCTCGCTCAGCGGGGGACCTACGACACAATCCGTGCTCATGGAGCGGTTCCCGATCCGGACCGTCACCGGACCCGCCAGCGGCCGTTCCTCGTCGGCGTACGAGACGAACGCGGTACCCCGTTGCTCCAGACCCAGGCGTTCCACTACGTTCTGCGGCAGAACCAGCGTCACGGCCCCCGTATCGACGATGGCGTCGATGGTTGAACGACGGATGTCGGATTCCCGGCCGTATCCCCGCCAGAAATGATCCCGGTCGCCGGGGTTTTCCAGTGTCACGTCGGCGTGAGTCTCTCCCATGGTCGTGCTTCCGGCGCTCGCGACAAGACACGATATCATCGTCCGGCCACGACTTCTTTACGGACGGCCGGCACGGGGGACCGAACGGTGACCAGGGTCGAACTGCGCGAGATGATCGCGAACGGCGAGAACTCCGGCGTCGATTTCGAACGCCACGGGATCGACGACGGATCGCTTGCAGAGCACCTCGTCGCCTTCGCGAACTCGTACGGGGGGGGGGGGGGGGGCGCGTTCTCCTCGGCGTGGACCAGCATGGCAACGTTCGCGGGCTCACGCGCAGCGATCGCTCACCGCAGGCGAGGAAGTCCAACGGCGCGCCGCGCGTCTACGGCCACATCGAGGAGTGGGTGATGCAGGCTTGTCGCGACCGGATTCGCCCGGAGCTCGTGCCGCGTTTCGAGGTCGTTCCCGACGCGGCGCCCGGCCGTGACGTGCTTGTGATCGGGATCGAACCCAGTTGGGGTGTCCACCATGTGCGGCACAACCAGCATCGGACCTTCCACGTGAGGGTCGGTAGCGCCAGCCGAGAGGCAAGCCGGGAAGAGGTCGAGACACTGTTTCGGCGACAGGCCGCGACCCGACTGGAGCTCCGTCCGGTGTCCGGGACCTCGTTCAGGGACCTGGATCGGCGGCGCCTCAAGGACTACTTCGAGCGGGTGCGCGAGTAGGAGCCGCCTGCGGCCGCGTCCTCCGCGGCGCGCCGTCGGAGAACGGCGTTGTGGGCGATGGAGGAACAGGCGTGGCGGGAGTCCCAGGCGGCCGGATGGACGGAACTGCTGGTCAACACGTGGTTTCTCGACGAGGACGACCCGCATCCAGCGACCGTTGCCGGACTGCTACTGTTCGGTGCCAACCCCAGTCGGCATTTGCCGCACGCCAAGATCGACACCGTGGCCTTCTTCGGACCGCGGAAGGACCACAAGCCCCGGGAGCGGCGCATGTTGCGCGGGCCGCTCGTGCCGCTGGTCGGCACCGGCGGCGCCCTGCTGGAGCCCGGTATGGTGGAACAGGCGATGGAGTTCGTCCGGCGGAACGTCGAGGCCGTGAGGCCGCAGGACGGAGTTCGCCGGGAGGAACGGTGGGACTTTCCCCCCGATGCGGTACGCGAGGCAATCGTCAACGCGGTCGTGCACCGGGACTACCGGCTGTCGGGGACCGATATCGAGCTCAGCGTCTACTCGGACCGTCTGGAGGTCGTCAGCCCCGGCCGTCTGCCGAACGGCATCACGCCCGAGCGCATGCGCGCGGGCTGCCGGAGCGCCCGCAACGAGCTCCTGAAGGACGTGATGCGCGACTATGGCTATCTGGAACACATGAGCATGGGCGTCTCGCGCAAAATCGTACGCGGCATGCGGGAGCACAACGGCACCGAGCCTGAGCTCGTCGAGGACGGCGAGCGGTTCACGGTCCGGCTGTGGAAAAAGACGCGGACGAGCCTGACTTGATCGAGCGCTACTCTCGATCTCCCGGATGCCGCCGGCCGTGCATTGCTCTGCCAGGGGATGGAACTCCACTGACATATGGCGCAAGCCGCGTTGCTCCACGGCAGCTTCTTCAGGGGACAGAACACCATCTCGCTCCGTCGTCGGGGTGTGCGGGACCCTGCGAAACGGGAGGTGGTGCCGGTGCAGGGACTTGAACCCCGGACCTAGCGGATATGAGCCGCTCGCTCTAACCAGCTGAGCTACACCGGCACGCTGCAAACGGCCAGCAGCCACCCATTATAGCGAAGGCGCCCGCCCGGGCACCGCTACACGATCAGCATCGCGTCGCCGTAGCTGTAGAAGCGGTAGCGCCGCGCGACCGCGTCGGCGTACGCCGCCAGCAGGGGCTCGCGGCCGGCGAACGCGCAGGCCAGCACGATCAGGGACGAGCGCGGCAGGTGGAAGTTGGTGAACAGCGCGCCCACCACGCGGAATTCGAAGCCCGGGGAGATGTACAGATCCGTCGCTCCGGAACCGGCCTCGACCCGTCCGGCACCCCGCTGCCCCGCCGCCTCGAGCACGCGCGTCGTGGTCGTCCCGACGGCCACGATGCGGCGGCCGTCGTCCAGCGCGGCGTTGATGGTGCGCGCCGCGGCCGGGGTGATCTCGAACGGCTCCGCCGCGAGCCGGTGCGACTCGATGTGCTGGCCGCGGATCGGCTGGAATGTGCCGTAGCCGACGTGCAGCGTGATGGCGGCGCGCGCGACGCCGCGCGCCTCGAGCGCCTCGAGCAACTCCCCCGTGAAGTGCAGCCCCGCCGTCGGGGCGGCCACGGACCCGCGCGCCCGCGCGTACACGGTCTGGTACCGACTGCGGTCGCCGGCCGCGTCGGACCGCTTGATGTAGGGGGGCAGCGGGACATGGCCGATCGCGTCGACCGCGGAATCCACGTCCACGCCGTCGTCGGCGGTCAGCCGCACGGTGCGCCGGCCGTGGAAGTGACAGGCCAGCACCTCGAGCCGCAGCCGGCAGCCGGCAGCCTCGAAGACGGCGCGGGCACCCTCCCTGAGCTTCTGCCCGGGGTGCAGCAGCACGTCCCACTGCTCGTCGTCGAGGCGCGCGAGCAGGAGGCACTCGACGCTGCCTCCGCTCGCGTCGCGGCGCCCGAGCAGCCGCGCCGGATACACGCGCGTGTCGTTGACGGCCAGCACGTCGCCCGGCTCCAGCAGCGCCGGCAGGTCCGCGACACGCTGGTGCGTGGCCTGCCCGCTGCGCCGATCGAGCCGCAGCAGGCGCGCCTGGTCGCGCCGCGCGGGCGGCTCCTGCGCTATCAGCTCGGGCGGCAGGTCGTAGTCGAAGTCCGCGATCGGGGTCGGCAACCGGCTGTGCTCAACAGTCCACAGGCTGTCAGTAGGCCCACCGCAGCAGGACCGCGCCGACGGTGAAACCGGCGCCCACCGCGGCCAGCAGCACGCGGTCGCCTTTCTTCAGACGGCCTTCCGCGAGCGCATCGGCCAGCGCGAGCGGAATGGTCGCGGCCGTTGTGTTGCCGTAGCGGTCGATGTTGATCACGACCTTGGAGGAGTCGAGACCGAGACGGTTGGCCGTGCTGGTGATGATCCGGCGGTTCGCCTGGTGCGCCACGAACAGGTCGACATCGGCGGCGCTCATCCCGTTCTGCGTGAGAACCCGGCGACAGACCTCCTCCATTTTGCGCACCGCGAACTTGAAGACGGTCGCGCCGTCCTGGCGCACGTAGTGCATCCGCTTCTCGACCGTCTCGTGCGTGGCCGGGTTCAGGCTGCCCCCCGCGGGCATGCACAGCGCCGGGCCGCCGCTGCCGTCCACCTCGTGGGCGAAGTCCAGCAGGCCGACGCCCGGTTCGGTGGCCGGCGAGATGACCACCGCGCCGGCCCCGTCGCCGAACAGGACGCACGTGGCGCGGTCCTGGTAGTCGATGATCGAGGACATCACGTCGGCCCCGATCACCAGGGCATGCTCGTGGGCTCCGGTCGAGACCAGTTGCGCGCCCGCGGTCAGCGCGTACGTGAACCCGGAACAGGCCGCTCCGAGATCGAAGCCCCACGCGTTGGACGCGCCGATCTTCGTCTGCACGAGGCAGGCCGTGCTGGGAAAGAACATGTCGGGGGTCGTGGTCGCGACGACGATCACCCCAACGTCGTCCGGGGTCAGGCCGGCCTGCTCGAGCGCACGCGAGGCGGCCTGCCTGGCCAGGTCCGAGGTGGCCGTACCCTTGTCGACGACATGCCGCTGATGGATTCCGGTGCGCTGCAGAATCCACTCGTTCGAGGTGTCGACCAGCTTCTCGAGATCGGCGTTCGTCAGCAGGCGGGGCGGCACATAGGTCGCCAGCGCGGCAATCCGGGTGCCGCGGAGCTGCGTGCCGCCGCACAATCTGCCGCCACGTCCGTTCGTCACGCGTCTCCGCCCCTTTCCCCGGCCCCGCCGTTCACCAGAGCCGCGAGCTGCGCTCGGGCCCGGTCCTCCCGAAGTAGTTGTACGCCCGTTCGGTCGCGATGCGGCCGCGCGGGGTGCGGTCGATGAAGCCGGTCTGAATGAGGAACGGCTCGTAGATGTCCTCGATGGCTTCCTTCTCCTCGCTGATCGCCGCCGCAATGCTGCTCAGGCCGACCGGCCCGCCGCCGAACTTGTCGATGATCGCCTCGAGCAGCCGCCGGTCGGCTTCGTCGAAGCCGTTGTCGTCGACCTCGAGCAGCTCCAGCGCGAGCCGGGCCACGGCGAGGTCGATGGCGCCGTCCGCGCGGACCTCGGCGTAGTCGCGCACGCGCCGCAGCAGCCGGTTGGCGACACGCGGCGTCCCCCGGGCGCGCCGGGCGAGCTCGCGGGCCGCCGGCTCGTCGATTGGCACCCCCAGGATGCGCGCCGAGCGCGTCACGATCTCGCGCAGCTCGTCCTGCGCGTAGAAGTCGAGCCGATGCACGATCCCGAACCGGGAGCGGAGGGGCGAGGTGAGCAGGCCGGCGCGCGTGGTCGCGCCGACCAGGGTGAAGCGCTGGAGCGGCACCTTGACCGACCGCGCGCTCGGTCCCTGCCCGATCACGATGTCGAGCTCGTAGTCCTCCATGGCCGGATAGAGGATCTCCTCGACGACCGGGCTCATGCGGTGGATCTCGTCGATGAAGAGGACCTCGTGCTGCGCGAGGTTCGTGAGCAGCGCGGCAAGGTCGCCCGGCTTCTCCAGCACGGGCCCGGACGTCGCCCGGACCTGCACCCCGAGCTCGCCGGCCACGACGTAGGCGAGCGTCGTCTTGCCCAGCCCCGGCGGTCCGTAGAGCAGCACGTGGTCGAGCGCCTCGCGGCGCTGGCGGGCCGCCGTGATGGACACGGTCAGGTTCTCGCGCACGCGCTCCTGGCCGACGTAGTCGGCCAGCGTGCGCGGCCTGAGGCCGGCCTCGTACTGCTCCTCCTCGCCGACCGGCGCCGCGCTGACGACCCGCTCCGTTGTCACGATCCCCAGTCTCGGCCCGCCATCAACCGGCAAGCTCCCGCAGCGCCCGCCGCAGCGTCCCCTCGAAGCCGGCTGCCCCCGCCTGGCGGGCGGAATCCAGCGCGCGCTCGGCCGCTGTACGATGGTACCCGAGGTTGAGCAACGCCGACAGCACGTCCGCGCGACCGCCGTCGTCCGTGGCTCCCGGCTCATCGCCGTCGGCCGCGTCAACCCCCGCGGCGGCGAGCCGATCTTTGAGCTCCAGGCCGATCCGCTCCGCCGTCTTCCGGCCGACTCCAGGAATCCTCGTGAGGCGGGCGACGTCGCCGTGCCGCACCGCCTGGACGAAGTCGGGCGGCTCCATCCCGGACAGCACGGTGAGCGCCAGACGCGGGCCGACACCGTTGACGGCGATCAGGTGCTCGAAGAGCTGGAGCTCGAGCGCCGAGGCGAAGCCGAACAGCGCCAGCGTGTCCTCGCGAACGTGCGTGTGCACGCGCAACGACACCTCCGCGCCGGTTTCGCCCAGGCCATAGAAGGTCGAGAGCGGCACGTGGAGCTCGTACCCGACGCCGTGGACGTCGACCACGATGCGGTTGGGCTGCTTGTCGCCGAGGCGTCCGCGCAGGTATCCAATCATTTCATTAGATTATTGCGGGGACCCCGGCACCCCGCTTCGCGCCGCGCTCGTGGGGGCCCCACACCGCTCGGCGCACAACTAGGCGCTGCCGCGCGGGGCGTAGCGCCGCCAGCTGCGTGCGCCGCGGGCGCCGCTCGGGCGCTCCCGCGTCGGGCCGTTCGAGTGCGCGTGGCACACGGCCACCGCCAGCGCGTCGGAGACGTCCAGCGGCGCGGGGGGCTGGTCCATCCCCAGCAGCAGCGCCACCATCTGCTGGACCTGCCGTTTCTCGGCGCGACCGTAGCCCACCACCGCCTGCTTGACCTCGGCTGCCGTGTACTCGCAGATCGTCACGCCGGCCTCGGCCGCCGCCAGCATCAGCGCGCCGCGGACATGCCCCAGGACCAGGGCGGACCGGGCGTTCCGCGCGTAGAACAGGTTCTCGATCGCCACGACATCCGGCCGGTGCCGCGTCAGCAGCTCGGCCAGTCCGCGGTACAGGACCAGCAGCTTTTCCGCAAGGGGTATGCGCGCGGGCACGGTGATCGCCCCGCAGTCGACGACGTGGTACCGGTTGCCCTCGGTCTCGATGCAGCCGTAGCCGGTACGCTGGGAGCCGGGGTCCACCCCGAGTATTCTCACGCCAACGACGCCTCGATCTCCTTTGCGTCGATGTCGAAGTTCGACCAGACGTGCTGCACGTCGTCGTGCTCCTCCAGCACTTCCATCAGCTTCAGGATCTGGCGCGCGGGAGCGCCCTCCAGCCTCACATAGTTCTGCGGCAACATCGCGAGCCGCGCGCTCAGGGGCTCGACCCCCGCCTGCCTGACAGCCGCGAGGACGGCCTCGTACGCCTCCGGGGAGGTCACGACCTCCCAGCTGTCCTCGTCCTCGCGAAAGTCGTCGGCGCCGGCATCGATCGCCACGGTCATGAGCGCCTCCTCGTCGACGCCGCCCTTGTCGACGAGGAGATGCCCGTGCTTCGTGAACATCCAGGCCACGCTGTTGGTGGTGCCGAGATTGCCGCCGTGCTTCGACAGCAGGTGCCGGATCTCACCGACGGCGCGGTTGGTGTTGTCGGTCATCACCTCGATGAGGAGCGCGGCGCCGCCGGGACCGTAGGCCTCGTACGTCACCTCCTCGTAGGAGACCCCGGGCTCCTCGCCCGTTCCGCGCCGGATCGCCCGCTTGATGTTCTCGGCCGGCATGTTGGCCGCTTTCGCGTCGGCGATCACGGTGCGCAGGCGCGGGTTGCTGTCCGCGTCTCCGCCACCGACGCGCGCGGCGACCGTGAGCTCCTTGATGATGCGGGTGAACACCTTGCCGCGCTTGGCGTCGGCGGCCCCCTTCTTGTGCTTGATCGAGTGCCACTTGGAATGGCCTGACATGGGAAATGCTCTCCGGCTGTGTGAACATGGGAGACGCGAGGCCGGAACGTGCGACAGCCGTCCGTGCTCGCGACGACCGGCAATCATTATGGCAGAAGTCGGCGGCCGGCCGGCGCGGTCCGGCCGGCGCGGTATGATAGGAGGTGCTGGCAGGCCCGCATCCCGGCAATGGCCGGCAGGATGGACTCATGTCACTCGTACCTGACTGGGCTCCCAACGTTCATCCGCTCGTCGTGCACTTCCCTATCGCCCTGCTGGCGGCCGGGCTGGTCGTCGACCTGCTCAGCCTGCTCATGCGGCGGCGGCCGGCGCTCAGGCACACGGCGACCTGGCTCTATTGCGGCGGCGGCGCCACCGCCGGCCTCGCCTACCTGAGCGGCGAGCGCGGCGCGGATGCGATGCTGCTGCCGGCCCAGGTTGCGCCGCTCGTCAGCGAGCATGCGGACTGGGCCTTTCGGACGACGTTGTTCTTCACCCTCTTCGCCGCAGTGCGCCTGGCCGTCTCGTACGTCCTGGTGCCGCGGGCGGCGATCCTCTGGACGGCGTTCGTCGCGGCCGTCGGAGGCGTCTGGATGCTGAACGAGACGGCGGAGCGCGGGGGGCTGCTGGTCTATCAGCACGGGCTCGGCGTGCAGGCCATCACCACCGACGAGTCGGTCGACGAGCTCCTCGCGGAGGCCGGCGCGGAGCTGACCGACCCGGGCGTCATCGACCTGCAGGGCGGCTCGTGGGTCTGGCGGCCGGTCCACGGCGCCCCGGCCGTGCTCGCGGAGCAGTTCACCTGGCTGCGGGGCGACGCGTCACGCCTGGCGGCCGAGATGGTGGACGATCGGGACAAGGGCAACGTGCTGAGCCTCGCCGCCCAGGGACCGTCGGCGCTGTTCGTCACCGGCGGTGAGCTCGACGCCGCCCAGGCCGACGTGTACGTGAACCTGGACGGGTTCGACGGCGAGCTGCAGCTCGTCCTCCACGCCCGGGACGACCGCACGTTCGACTTCTTCTCCATCGCCGGCGCGACCGCGACGCTGGGCCGGATGGACGACGGCATGCCGACGGTCTTCGAGGAGGGATCGTTCGAGGCGTCGGGCTGGCTGTTCCTGCGCCTGTTCGGCGGCGACGGGCACTTCCGGGGCTACGTGAACGGCGAACTGCTGACGCACGGACACGCCGACGACCTGGCGCCCGGCCGCTTCGGACTGCGGGTGGACGGCACCGGGACCGTCCTCGTCCAGCAGATCCAGGTGCAGGCGGTCGGCTGAAGTCCGCGTGCTTCCAGCAGACGGGGCTGCGCCCCGAACCCCCGGCGTCCGCTTGCGGGGACCCCGCAGCCCCGCGCCGCTCCCGCCGCGGCGCGCCTTGCGCGCCTCGCGGAGTCTGCACCGGGCTTCCAGCAGACTCCTTAGCGCGCAGGCTCCTGAGGGCGATCGAGGCGCATCGCCAGCGGGATGAAGACGATGCCGTTCACGGCCCGCTCGGGACCGGTTTGCCGGAACCCCATCCTCTCGTAGGCCGGGACGCCGTAGCGCGACGAGTTGATGGTCACACGCTCCACGTCCGGCCGCCGGGCGCGAGCCTCGGCGAGGCCGCGCTCGAGGAGTTGGGCGGCGATCCCGCGCCGGTGAAAGTCCTTCGCAACGAACAGCAACGCGACGTGGTTGCAGTCGCGCATCTCGATCATGCCGGCCAGGACCCCGTCCACCTCGGCGACCATCACGAAGTGATCGCGCTCGGCACGACGGCGGAAGGCCTCTGGCTCGGCGTAGCGCCGGAACTCGGCCACACCCTGCTCGGTGTACTCGGACGCGATGTACTCGTCGAACGAGGCCAGCACGAGCGCCGCGATTCGCTCGGCTTCGTCCGGCGTCATCATTCGGCAGGCGGCGGCTTCAGGCACGGTTCTGCTCATCAGGAGTGTGCGCCGCAGAACGGGCACACGCTCCCGGGAGGGTTGGCTACTCCTGCGCGACATCATAGTGCTCCCACAGATACTCCGGAAAATACGTGTGGAGATGCAGGAAGATCTCGTGCACTAGGTTGATCGACCGCGTGACGCCATACGCGTGATGCCCGGGCTTCGCCACGACGTGGATCAGCATCGTGCCGCGCCGGCTCGAGCAGCTCGGCCGCGCGCGCCGCGGGTCGATGCGGCGGTGGGCCGGCAGCGTCCTGGCCGAGCGCCCCTCGACGAATCGCTCCAGCGCCGCGTACAGCGCCGAGCGTACGCGCACGTGCGGCAGCACGTTGGTGAACGTCAGCGTGCCCGAGGCCGGCTCGTAGGTGAGGTTGAACGGCTCTCGGCCCAGCCAGAGAAAACGGAAATAGTGACGGCCCGCCCGGGCGGGCCGCTCCGTATAGCCTCGAAACACGCCCCGGTCGGCGTACGCCTGCAGGCGCCGGCGCACCGCCGCCAGCTCGTCGCGGACCGCTGTCATGCCCCGTGCGGCCGGCGGCTAGTGATTGTACGACATGACGCCCGGCTCGACCTTGCCGAGGAATCCGGGCGGGTACTGGCTGCGCACCCAGAACTCCTTCTTGGCCTGCACGTTCACGACCGCCGGGCGGCTCTCGCTCGCCGCCACCTCGTATGCGCGGTCGAGCGCCGGCCGGAAATCCTGCGGGCGCGTGACGTACTCGCCGTGGGCGCCCAGCGCCTCGCCCACCTTGTCGTACCGCACGTTCTCCTGGAACAGGTGGATGGGTAGCCCGACGGGGCTGTTGCGCTGGCCCGTCCACGTGCCCCACGCGTTGTTGTTGTAGACGATCAGGACGACCGGCAGGCGGTACTTCGACAGGGTCTCCAGCTCCATGCCGGAGTAGCCGAACCCGCCGTCGCCGGTGATGGCGACGACCGGATGCCCCTGATGGGCGGCCTGCGCGCCGACACCGTGCCGGACGGCGACCGCCGCGCCGAGCGCGTAGCCGACGTCCGGCCCGATGGCGCCGTACTGATAGGCGCCGTTGATCACCTGCCCCGGCCGGAATCCGCGCAGGTAGCGGCGCGTGTAGCGCGCCACGCCGTAGCCGCCCTGGACCAGGGTCGTGCGATCACGCGGCAGGCTGCCGTGGTACAGGAAATCGGCGACCTCCTTGCCGATGACCGCCGGGTGAACGGCGTCGGTGTAGCCCAGCCCGGTGCGATAGAACCGCTCGTTCTCGGCCTCGAACTCGCGCCGGGCGGCCGCGACCTCGGCAACCCAGGCGTCGCGCCGCTGGCGCGGCATGGCCGCGGCCAGCGCCTCGAGCGCGCCCATCTCGTCGCTGACGATCCCGACCTCGATCGGCAGGTTGCGGCCGATGTCCTCGGCCGCCGGATCGATGCGGATATAGCGGGCATCGGGTCCGAAGGCGAACTCGCCGACGGTCGGCATGCAGTACTGCCCGACCAGCAGCACGACGTCGGCGCTGGGAAGCGCCCCCGGGGCGGCGTCCGCGGACAGCTCGTGGTCGGCGGGAAACTGTCCCTTCATGGCGCCCGACTCGACCACGGGGATGTGGGCCTTCTCGGCCAGCCGCCGCAGCGCATCCCAGGCCTTGTGGTAGAAGACGCCGTTGCTCGACACGATGATCGGCCGCGCGGCACCCCGCAGCAGGCGGACGGCGGCGTCGATCGCCTGCGGCTCCGGATACGGCTTCGCCTCTGTGCGGTACTTCGTCTTGTCGTAGTAGTACTCCAGCTCGCTGGCGTCGGCGAACCGCGCGCCGGCCACCTCGGCCGGAAAATCCAGGTGCACCGGCTTCGGCACCCCGGTCCTGAGCTGCCGGAAGGCGTACCCGGCGTACTCCCACGTGCGCTCCGGGGTGATCAGCCGCTTCCCGTACTTGCGCAGGCCTTCGGTGGTCGGCTGCTGGTAGCAGTCCTGGATGCCGCGCTCGGTGTCGTCGGAACGGATGGTCGTGTTGCTCGCCAGCACCAGGACGGGAGAGCGCGCCGCGTTGGCCGCCGCGACGCCGCAGATCATGTCGGTGAAGCCCGGACCTTCGGTGCCGGACGTCGCGGCGATCTCGCCGGTCGTGCGGCAGAACGCATCGGCGGCGTGACACAGCGACCCCTCGTGCCGGCCCGAGTAGGTCGGAATCCCGGCCTCGGCCATGGCGTGGACGACGAGGTAGTTCCCCGGGCAGCAGAACAGCGCGGCGACGCCTTCCTCCTTGCATGCCCGTGCAAACACCTGCGCGCCGATCATCGGGAAGTCGACGGCCTTCGCGGGGACCTTCGCCGCCTCGGCGAACTCCTTCGGAACGGCGATCGGCCGGGCGTCGTCCTCGGCCGCCAGGGCCGCGCGCCCGGTGCCGAGCGCCGCCGCCGTGGCGCCGGCGCCACCGAGCACCGCCTGACGCATGAAGGCGCGCCGCGACTCGGTCCCCGCCTGGCCGGCCCGCTTGGTACTCCGCTTGCTGGTCTTCATGACGACCTCCACGCGGCTGTTTGGCCGCCGTGCTTCAATCAGACGGGGCTTTAATCAGACGGGGCTGCGCCCCGAACCCCCGGCGTCCGCTCGCGGGGACCCCACAGCCCCGCGCCGCTCCCGCCGAGGCGCGCTGTGCGCGCCTTGCGGAGTCTGCGCGGTTCTACGGCGCAGACTCCTGGCTTCAAGCCTACCGGAGTCCGCGTCGTGCTACCAAGCAGACTCCTGGTTCCCGCGTCATCCCTTGACCGCCACCCCTGCCACCTCGAAGCGGGCGCCGAACAGCAACGGGCCGGAGCCGAGGAAGGCGCGGGCCGGGGGCTCGCCGGTGAAGTACTCGCGGTACACCCGGTTGAACACGCCGTAGAGGGATACGTCCGAGCAGAAGACCTGGACGTTGACGAGATCGTCCATGGTCATGCCGGCCTCGGCCAGCACCGCCTGCACGCCGTCGAGGACGTTGCGCGCCTCCTGCTCCGCGGTCGCCGGCTGGCGGCCGGTCTGCGGGTCCATCCCGAGTCGGCCCGCGACGTAGAGCGTGTTGCCGGCCAGCACGGCATCGCTGAACGGCGCGGCCACGGTGCGCCCGGGCAGGTTGATGACGCGCGGGGCGGTGGATCCCTGCGTGGCGCTCAGCACGCCCACGACGCTCGCTACCAGCGCGCCGACGACGACGCCGCCGATGAACACGAATCCGTTTCCACGAGTCCTCATGCCAACCTCCATACTAGAAACCAGACATTAGACGGGGCTGCGCCCCGCACCCCCGGCGGCCCGCCCGACAACGGATCAGACCCCGGTCAGCAGCACGGTCGACCCGGTCGTCTTCCGCGCCTCCAGATCCCGATGCGCCTGCGCGGCGTCCTGCAGCTCGTACGTCTGGTTGGCCTCGATCCGCACCACCCCGCGGCCGACGACGTCGAACAGCTCGGCCGCCGTCGCCTCGAGCTCAGCGCGCGTCGCCGTGTAGGTGGCGAGCGTGGGACGGGTCAGATAGAGGGATCCCTTGGGCGCCAGCACCGCCGGCGGGAAGGGATCGACGGCGCCCGACGAGTTGCCGAAGCTCACCATCAGCCCGCGCGGCTGCAGGCACTCGAGCGAGTCGTAGAACGTGTCCCTGCCGACGGAGTCGTAGACCACCGGCACCCCCTTGCCCCCGGTCAGCTCCCGCACGCGGTCGACGAAGCTCTCCTCCGTATACACGACAGGGTGGTCGCAGCCGTGCGCTTTGGCGAGCTCGGCCTTCGCGCGGCTTCCGACGGTGCCGATGACCGTTGCGCCGAGGTGCTTCGCCCACTGACAGGCGATGAGGCCGCATCCGCCCGCGGCCGCGTGGAACAGGATGGTGTCGCCCGCCTTGACCTCGTAGGTCCGCCGCAGCAGGTACTGCACGGTGCAGCCCTTGAGCATCATGGCCGCGGCCTGCGGATCGGTGACGCCGGCGGGCAGGCGCACCAGGAAGCGGGCCGCGATCGAGCGCCGCTCCGTGTAGCTGCCGAGATTCATGCAGTACGCCACGCGGTCGCCGACAGCGACCTCGGTGACCCCGTCGCCCACGGCCTCGACCACGCCCACCGCCTCGTTCCCGATGATGGCGGGCAGCGCGGCAACCGGATACAGGCCGGTCCGATGGTAGACGTCTATGTAGTTGAGCCCGATCGCCGTCTGCCGCACCAGCGCCTCGCCCGGTCCCGGCTCGGCCACCTCGATCGGCTCCCAGCGCAGAACGTCCGCGCCGCCGGTCTCGTGAATGCGCACCGCGTGTGTCATCGATCGCTCCCCTGTCTGCCGTCGTGTCGGTGTCGTCGAAGCCGATCCTAGCAGCCCGCCAGGGCGGCGGCGCGCGTTGCGCTACCATTAGGAACGCTCCATGGCTGCCGACACCGGCGCGTTCGACGCGCACCACCCGCCGTCCGCGGACCTGCTCGCGGACTGCGTGCACTGCGGCTTCTGCCTGCCGCCCTGCCCGACGTACGCGTTGTGGAGCCGCGAGACCGACTCGCCGCGCGGGCGGATTCACCTGATGAAGGTGGCGCTCGAGGGCAAGGCGTCCATCACGCCGGAGTTCGCGCGGCACTTCGACACCTGTCTGGGCTGCATGGCGTGCCTGACCGCCTGCCCCTCCGGCGTGCAGTACGACAAGCTGGTGGAAGCCGCCCGCCCGCAGCTCGAGCGGCACGTCGCGCGGCCGCTGGCCGACCGGCTCTTCCGCCGGCTGATCTTCGCCCTGTTCCCCTACCCGCGCCGGCTGCGCTGGGTCGCGCTCGAGCTGTGGGCCTACCAGCGGCTCGGACTGCGGCGGCTGGCGCGCGCCACCGGCCTGCTGGAAGCTCTCCCCGCGCGCCTGCGGGCCATGGAGGCCGTGGCTCCCCGCGTCTCCGTCGCCGGCGCCTGGTCGTCGATGCCCGGCGTCATCCCCGCGACCGGGCCGCGGCGGCGGCGGGTCGCGTTGCTGCTCGGCTGCGTGCAGCGCGTCTTCTTCAGCGACGTCAATCGCGCGACGGCCCGGGTGCTCGCCGCCGAAGGCTGCGAGGTGGTGATCCCGCAGGACCAGGGGTGCTGCGGCGCGCTCATGCTGCACGCCGGCCTCGAGGAGGACGCCGCGGCGCTGGCGCGGCGCTTCATCGACGCGTTCGAGCCCTCGCTCGCCGCCGTCGACGCCATCGTGATCAACGCGGCCGGCTGCGGGTCGACGCTCAAGGAGTACGGCCACCTGCTGCGCGACGACCCGGCGTACGCGGCGCGCGCCGCGGCGCTGGCCGCCAAGTGCCGGGATGTCTCCGAGGTGCTGGCCGACCTCGAGCCGCGGGCGCCCCGACACCCGGTCCCGCTGCGCGTCGCCTACCACGACGCGTGCCACCTGCAGCATGCGCAGGGGGTCAGCGCCGAGCCGCGGCGCGTGCTGGCGACCGTCCCGGAGCTCGACGTGTGCGAGGTGCCGGAAGGCGGGCTCTGCTGCGGCTCGGCGGGCATATACAACTTGGTCGAGCCGGAAGCCGCGGAGGCGCTCGGGCGCCGCAAGGCCGGGAACGTGCTCTCGACAGGAGCCGACGCGGTCGTGTCGTCGAATCCGGGTTGTCTGCTGCAGCTCGGCGGGGCGCTGGAACGTCAGGGGCGGCCGTTGCGCACGATGCACCTGGTGGAGATCGTCGACGCGTCGATCCGCGGCGACACGCAATGATCCAAGGAGGTTCTCATGACCGTTCGAGTTGCCGCACTAGCGTTGACGCTCGGCCTGTTCGGACTGCTCGCACCGGCGCCGGTCGCCGGTCAGGATGACGGCGCCTGGTCCACGCCGCGGACCCCGTGGGGCGATCCGGACCTGCAGGGAATCTGGTCGAACACGACGACGACGCCCATGGAACGGCCGGCGGACCTCGAGGGCCGCGAGTTCCTGACGGAGGAGGAGCGGGCCGAGCGGAACCCCGGCTCCGGCATCTCGGCCGAGGAACAGTCGGACTTCATGCCCACCGGCGCGTACAACGACTACTGGCTGGAGAAGGGCGAGCTGTCGCTGCGCACGTCGCTGATCGTGGACCCGCCCAACGGGCGCTACCCGGCGCGGACACCTGCCGCGGATGCGCGCCGGGCACGGCGCTTCGCCAGCTTCACCGGCGGCGGCGAGCTGGCGTCGTGGAACGACTTCAGCACCTATGACCGGTGCCTCACCCGCGGCATGCCCGGCGCCATGACGCCCGGCTTCTACAACCACAACTACCAGATCCTGCAGACCCCGGACCACGTCGTCCTGCTCGTGGAGATGATCCACGACGCCCGCATCGTCCCGCTCGACGGGCGCGGCGGGCCTCCGCCGGCCGTGTCCCAATGGCTCGGCAGCTCCAGCGGTCGCTGGGAGGGAGACACCCTGGTCATCGAGACGACGAACCTCCAGGAGCCGCAGCGGCGCGTGGTCGAACGGCTCACCAGGGTGGGCGCCGACGCGATCGACTACCGCGTGACCGTCAGCGACGACGAGGAATGGACCGGACCCTGGACGGCTCTGATGCCGATGACCGCGATAGAGGGTCCCATCTTCGAGTATGCCTGTCACGAGGGCAACTACTCGCTGCCCAACATGCTCGCGGGCAAGCGGGCGGAGGAAGCCGAGGAAGCGGAATCGCGCTGACCTTGAATCAAACGGGGCTGCGCCCCGAACCCCCGGCGTCCGCTGGCGGGGACCCCTGCGCCCCGCGCCGCTCCCGCCGAGGCGCGCTGTGCGCGCCTTGCGGCCCTAGACTCCGCCTGGGCCGCGTCCGGCGTTGAGCAGACCGCCCGGATCGAACCGGCGCTTGATGGCCTCCATCACGCGCCCACCCTCGCCGATCGGGCCCCAGGGATCGATGCTCCGGCGCAGCGCCGGGTCGGCCCGGCGAATCACGGCCGAGCCGCGGCCGGGGGGCAGGCGCTCGCGAAGCTCCTCGACCAGCCGCGCCTGAGTTTCGAGCGCGCCGTCGAGCCGGAGGTCGACGACGCCGAGCGCCGCGCGGCCCGCCATCGCCATGCCGACACCGAGCGCCTCGGCCCGGTCCCGCAGCCAGGCGAGCGTCGGGAACAGCTCCGCCGGCACCGTGCTCAGCTTGACGAGCGTGCCGCCCGAGGACCAGTGCGCCAGGTGGCGGCGCCACGCCGCCTGCTCGTCCCGGCCGCCGTGGACGACCGCGCCCGCACCCGGGCCCGCGAGGGCACGGGCCGCCTCGGCCTGCTGCGACGCCGCCGCCTCGACCGATTCGAACCGTACCAGCAGGCGCGGCCGCGGCGCGGCGACCTCGATCGAGACCGGCGCCAGCGGCGAGCCCGCGAGCCGGCCGGCGACCGGCGCGGCGGCTTCCAGGGAGTCGAAGGTCAGCTCCACGGTGCGCGACGCCGGCGGCGTGGGCGCCAGCTTGAACGTTGCCGTGAGGATGACCCCGAGGCAGCCGAACGATCCGGTCAGCAGCCGCGAGAGATCGTAGCCGGCGACGTTCTTGACGACGATGCCGCCGGCCTTCGCCACGCGCCCGTCGCTGCGCGCCAAGGTGACGCCGATGATCGAGTCGCGCGGCCCGCCGTGGCCGTGGCGCCGCGGGCCGCTGTCGTTGCTCGCCACGACGCCGCCGACGGTTGCGCGGTCCGGCCACGGGGCATCCCACGGAAGCCGGTGGCCGTGCGCCGCGAGCTGGGCGTTCACCGTGGCAGGCGTGGCGCCGGCCTCGACCGTGGCCGTCAGATCGCCGTGCCGGTGCTCGACGACGTCGCGGAGCCCGGCCGTCGAGAGCAGCAGGTCGACCTCGCCTCCCGGCGCGCCCCATTGCTGCTTCGTGCCCCCCCCGGCCACCCGCACCTGAAGCTGCTCGGACGCCGCCCACGCCAGCGTTGCCGCCAGCGCGTCACCGTTCCCCGGCGCGGCCACGATGCGCGGCCGCACGCCGTCGACGACGTCGCCATCGCTGGCCGCACGCGCGGCAGCGCCCGTCTGCGCCACGAGCCCGTCGAGAAGCGCCGCCGTGGACGCGACGGCCGCCATCAGACCCGCTCCGCCAAGCCGGCCGCTTCGGCCGGATGCCTGCGGTACGGACCGGGCACCTCCCCGCACAGGCGCGGCGTCGGAAACACCTTGCCCGGGTTGCAGATGTTGCCGGGATCGAACGCGCACCGCACGAGCTGCATCGTGTCGAGATCGCTGTCGTCGAACATCTTCGGCAGATGCTCGGCCTTGTCGGCGCCCACACCGTGCTCCCCGGTAATCGACCCGCCGACGTCGAGGCAGTACGTCAGGATCTCGGAGGCGACGTCGTGCGCCAGCTCGGCCTGTCCGGCGATCCGCTCGTCGTAGCAGACCAGCGGGTGGAGATTGCCGTCGCCGGCGTGGAACACGTTGCCGATCTTCAGGCCCGAGCGTTCGGACAGACCGCGGATCCGGCCGAGCACCTCCGGCAGCCGCGTGCGCGGGATGACGCCGTCCTGCACGTAGTAACTCGGCGACACGCGGCCCATCGCAGCGAATGCCGCCTTGCGCCCCTGCCAGAACCGCGCCCGCTGCGCCTCGGTGCGCGCCACCTGGATCTCGAGCGCCTGCGCCGCCGTGCAGACCTCCTCGACACGGCTGAAGAGCGCCGTGACGTCGGCCTCCGCTCCGTCGAGCTCGACGATCAGGATCGCCTCGACGGGCGGAAAGTTCGGGTGGACCGCCGCCTCGGCGGCCTCGATCGTCACGCGGTCCATCATCTCGACCGCCGCCGGGATGATGCCCGCGCCGATGATGCCCGACACGGCGTTGCCGGCCGCCTCGGTCGAGTCGAACGCGGCCAGCAGCGTCCGCACGGCGGCCGGCTTCCGGAGGAGCTTGAGCGTCACGCGGGTGACCACCGCCAGCGTGCCCTCCGAGCCGACCAGCACGCCGAGCAGGTCCAGACCCGGCGAGTCGAGCGCGGGCCCGCCCAGCCGGACCAGATCGCCGTCCGGCAGCACGGCCTCGACGCCGAGGACGTGATGCACGGTGAACCCGTACTTGAGGCAGTGCGCGCCGCCGGAGTTCTCGGCAACGTTGCCGCCGATCGAGCAGATCACCTGACTCGACGGATCCGGTGCATAGTAGTAGCCGTCACCTGCCACCGCCTTGCTGACGTCGAGGTTCATCACGCCCGGCTCGACCATGATGCAGCGGTTGGGGATGTCGATCTCCAGGATCCGGTTCATCCGCGTCATCACGATCAGGACGCCGTCGGGATGCGGCATGGCACCCCCGGACAGCCCCGTGCCCTGGCCGCGCGCCACGAACGGCACGTCCGCCTCGTGACAGAGACGCACGATGCGCTGCACCTGATCCGCGGAGGTCGGCAGCACCGCGACACCGGGTTTGGAGCGCAGCTTCACGAGGCCGTCAGTCTCGTACGTCAGCAGCTCGCCGTGATCGCGCACGATTCCCTCGGCGCCCACGATTCGCTCGAGATTGGCGAGAAACGTCTTGTCCACGGCGGCCAACCTCCTGACGTTCGGCTAGGGTTGCGAGTACTGGTCGATGACGCGCGTGATGGCCCGCTGGCAGACCCGGCAGAATCCAACCGGGTTCCGGGTGAACATGATGCAGTCGATCTCCGGCCGGTAGAGGCCGGTCGGCTCGTACGACGCGCCCTCGAACGCACCCACCCGGCCGGCGTGGGGCATCGCCTGCAGCAGCGCCGTCTCGCGGTCCATCTGCGCCGTGAAGAGGGCGTCCAACTCGTTCTCCGGCGCACCAACCGCCCGCAACGAGCGCCGCTCGCGCTGCGCCGCCGTGCTCCCCTGCTCGAACGCTTCCTTGGTCCAGGGGGTGGGAAGCGGCGTGTCGTCCGCGACCAGATCGCCCCACTTGAGGTTCTCCGGATCGTGCAGCGCGGTGACGTTCGGCTCCCACGGTTCGGGGTGATACGCCGCACCCGTCTCGTACGCCACGTCGGACGTGTAGTACTCGTCGGCCAGGCCCGCGAAGTGGTGACCGAACTCATGGATGAAGACGTATTCGGCGAACCCCGTGTCCGCGGCCGCGGTCGCCTGGAAGTTGAAGATCCCGCCGCCGCCGTACTGCGCCTCGTTGACCAGGATCTCGAGAAACTCGTAGGGCGCCGCGGACGCCGCGTCGCGCAGGGCCCGGTTGTCGTAGGTGAGCAGATAGCGCTCGGAATCGAAGATGTTGTACTCCGCCGACAGCGGCGTCCGGCGGAACTCGAGCGCGCGCGGGCGGCTGACGCCCGAGCGGGCCGACGGCAGGTCGAGTCCCCACACGTTGAAATCCGAGCGGCGGCTTCTGAACGGCTCTTCCTCGAACAGGGCGCCGACCAGCCGGCGGGCATCGGCATGGAACTTGAGCAGCTCCGCCTCGACGTACCCTTCGCCAATCACGAGCAGGTCGACCTTCTCCGCCGGCGGGCCGCTCTCCTGAATGGCCCAGACCTCTCCCATGGGCGCCCGATCGGCCGGATTGACGAACCGGGACTCGGGATCGACCACCGTCGACCAGATCTCGTGAAAGCTGTTCTCGGCGTCGCGCACCTTGAGCACGACCTGCACGGGCCGCCGCGGCCAGGGGAAGCGCAGCGACTCGTGGAACGTCCGGTGCACGCGGCGCGCTTCGGGCGTCGTCTCCCACTCGCCGTAGATCGACGCGAATCCGCGCGAGTAGAGCACCCGGTTCGTCCGCCGGTCGACCACCTCGAAGAGGTACTTGCCGAGGTTGAGATCGTCGACCAGCCGCGTCCGGCCGCCGGCCCACGGGCCGTCGGATACGACCTGATCCAGACCGAAGATCTCCGTGCCCCGACCGCCGGAGTGGAAGTAGTCGACGCGCATCGTCTTGTCGATGAAATAGGCGTCGAAACGCTCCCCGCCCGTGGACTCCCCCTGCCGGGCAGCGACGACCCAGGCGCCGTAGGCCAGAGTGCAGGCCGCCGCGAGCAGAATGCCGACGACGCGCCGGGTAACAGTTGCTCCCATGGAACGTATTCTAGTCGCTGACGGCAAGCTCGCCCGGCACGATCGGCCGGGTGCGCGGGAGCTTCCCGCGATAGGCCATCCAGCCCACGGCCACGAGCACGCCGACGAACGCGCACAGCTTCGCCGCATCACCCGCGCGCGTCGGCGGCAGCACGGCCCACAGCAGCCACAGCACCGGCTGCGCCAGACAGACCGCCCAGACGGCTCCGTAGAAGTAGCGCCTCTCGTGCCCCTCGCCCCTCGTCGACCGCTTGACGCGCGGCAGCCGGCCGGCCGCACCCAGAACCCATACGGCCCCGGCCAGGGGAAAGTACGCGGCCTCGTAGAGCTGCCGCAGATACCAGCCGCCGCTCACGATGGCAACGATCAGGCCGCTCACGTTCAGCAGCCCGAACGTGACGACGGCGCTCCATGCGAGCGTGTAGCAGACGCGCCGGTAGAGCGGGTTCGGCTTGTCCTCCGTGAAGCGGATGATGTACGGCCGGGGCTCGACGCCCGGCAGCCGGCCGCGGAGCGCGGCCGCGCCGGTCACCACCAGCACCAGCCCCAACCAGCCGGCCATGCGTCGGTCGAAGCCGCTCTCGAACAGGTCGAAGGTCAGCGGGCCCGGCGCGATGAAGCAGACCCAGATCCAGATCGGCCAGTGCGCAAGACGATAGGCCACCGTGTTGCGCTCGCGAATCCGCCGGCCGCTCGCCAGCTCGACCGGAATGCCGTCCACCGTGCCGCCTCCCGTATCCGGCTAGCCCGGAAATCGTCGCCCACGGCTCCGCTTGCCGCCCAACCAACCCTCCCGGAAGTCTGCCCCGTTCTGCGGCGCAGACTCCTGGCAGCCCGCAACCGGGCCGCCCGCCACGACTCCTCCGGCCGCCCGTCGCCACTCCGGCTCCTGCCGCCACACCCGCACCGCGTTGCCCCCCGCGCGCTTCGCCCGGTACATGGCCGCGTCCGCCCGGGCCACCAGCGCACCGGCATCCTCCTCGCCGGACAGCGTCGTGCTCACCCCGAAGCTCGCCGCCACGACCACCGCACCCCCGGCCCCCGGCAGCCCCCGCCTCGCAAGCTCCCCACGCACCTTTTCCGCCACGCGCAGCGCGCCCTCGACCGGCGTCTCCGGCAGCAGGACCACGAACTCGTCGCCCCCGTAGCGGCACCGCACGTCCCCGCCGCGCAGGCTGTCCCTCAGCACCGCCCCCACCGCAGCCAGCGCTGCATCTCCAAACCCGTGCCCGTACCGATCGTTCAACCCCTTGAGGTGGTCGAGGTCCAAGAAAATCAACGACGCCCCGCATCCCCGTTCCCGCACCCGCCGCAGCTCCGCACCAATCCGCTCCATACCCTCCCGCCGCCTCAAGCACCCGCTCAGCGCGTCACCCCCGCTGCCTGCCGCCACCTGCCGCGCCAGCTCCGCGTTCTCGACGAACAGCCCGACCAGCGCCGCGCCCACCTTCAACGCGCGCCGCTCACGCGCCCCCAGCGCCCGCTCGCGACCTGCCACCGACCGGCCCACGATCAGCTTCCCCGGCGCCATTCCGCCGCCCAACGGAAACACCTCGTCTCCCGCTGCCGGCCTACGCTCCCCAAACGTCCGCACCCGGCCGCCGACCCGTACCTCCAGCCACGCTTCCCGGCCGCCGGCCACCGCCACCAACTGCTCCCACGCCGCCCGCAGCGCCGCCCCGGGCTCGGCCCCGCCCGCCACGGCTTCACCGACACGGACCAGCCCCTCGATCTCTTCCAAGCGCCTCGTGCTCCCTGACGCCCCGCGGGCGCTGCTCCATTGCAACCCCGCCCGTACAAGCGAACACCCGGGGCCTTGCCGACCCCGGGTGTTCCAAGATAATCCCGGCAGCGACCTACTCTCCCACGGAGTTCCCCCCGCAGTACCATCGGCGGAAGAGGGCTTAACTGCCGTGTTCGGTATGGGAACGGGTGTTGCCCCTCTCCTATGACCACCGGGAAACAAAAGAAACCGAACCCCGCACATCCGACGGGCGCCCGGCCCCCCTCGCCGACCGACGTATACCGCGGTTCGGCGAGGAAATCCTCAGCTTCACGTGCCAACTGAATACTCCACAAACGGCAGCTTCCCGACGCAGCGGTAAAAATATGGTCAAGCCTCACGGCTAATTAGTACCAGTCAGCTCAAGCCCTCACGGGCCTTACACCTCTGGCCTATCACCTGGTGGTCTTCCAGGAGCCTTCAGGAGCCGAAGCTCAGGGAGATCTCATCTTGGGGAGGGCTTCACGCTTAGATGCTTTCAGCGTTTATCCCATCCGAACGTAGCTACCCAGCGCTGCCGCTGGCGCGACAACTGGTACACTAGAGGTTCGTCCATCCCGGTCCTCTCGTACTAAGGACAGCCCCCCTCAAATCTCCTACGCCCATGGCAGATAGGGACCGAACTGTCTCGCGACGTTCTAAACCCAGCTCACGTACCGCTTTAATCGGCGAACAGCCGAACCCTTGGAACCTGCTACAGCTCCAGGATGCGATGAGCCGACATCGAGGTGCCAAACCTTGGCGTCGATGTGAACTCTTGGCCAAGATAAGCCTGTTATCCCCGGCGTACCTTTTATCCGTTGAGCGATGGCCCTTCCATGCGGAACCACCGGATCACTAAGGCCTGGTTTCCCATCTGCTCGACGTGTCTGTCTCGCAGTCAAGCTCGCTTCTGCCTTTGCACTCTCCGGCTGATTTCCAAACAGCCTGAGCGAACCTTCGCGCGCCTCCGTTACATTTTGGGAGGCGACCGCCCCAGTCAAACTACCCGCCTAGCAGTGTCCCTGACCTGGATGACAGGCCGAGGTTAGAACACCGAGGTGCTAAGGGTGGTATCTCACCAGCGACTCCCCGGACCCCAAGAGGCCCGGTTCAAAGTCTCCCACCTATCCTGCGCATAACACACCAGCATTCACTACTAGGTTGTAGTAAAGGTGCACGGGGTCTTTCCGTCTTGCCACGGGCAACCGGCGTCTTCACCGGTACCACAAATTCGCAGTGTCCCTCGTTGAGACAGCGCCCAGATCGTTGCGCCATTCGTGCAGGTCGGAACTTACCCGACAAGGAATTTCGCTACCTTAGGACCGTTATAGTTACGGCCGCCGTTTACCGGGGCTTCAATTCAGGGCTTCACCTCCGAAGAGGTTGACCCCTCCTTTTAACCTTCCGGCACCGGGCAGGCGTCAGACCCTATACGTCGTATTCGACTTCGCAGAGTCCTGTGTTTTTAGTAAACAGTCGCCTGGGCCTCTTTATTGCAACTCCTTCCCGCTCACCGGGCGAGCCGGATCACGGGCTGGAGCACCCCTTCTTCCGAAGTTACGGGGCGAGTTTGCCGAGTTCCTTAACGAGGGTTCTCACTCGCGCCTGAGGATATTCTCCTCGCCTACCTGTGTCGGTTTGCGGTACGGGTACCCGAACGACTCCTTAGAGGCTTTTCTTGGCAGCGTGGCGTGACCCGCTTTGCGACCTTACGGTCTTGCCATGGCACCTCAGGGAATGCGAGCCACCGGATTTGCCTGGTGGCTCCCCCTACATGCCTGAACCTACACGTCCAATCGTAGGCCGGGCTAGCCTCCTGCGTCCCCCCATCGTGATAACGTCGTTCTGGTAGTTCCGGAATGTTGACCGGATGTCCATCCGCTACGCCTTTCGGCCTCACGTTAGGACCCGACTGACCCTGAGCGGACGAACCTTCCTCAGGAAACCTTAGGCTTACGGCGGAGTGGATTCTCACCACTCTTATCGCTACTTATGCCGGCAGGGTCACTTCTCTACGCTCCAGTGGTCCTCACGGTCCACCTTCACTGCCTAGAGAACGCTCCTCTACCACTCGCGGACCCCGCAGGGTCCGTCGAATCTACGGCTTCGGTACTGTGCTTGAGCCCCGTTATATTGTCGGTCCAGAGCCGCTTGACCAGTGAGCTATTACGCTTTCTTTAAAGGATGGCTGCTTCTAAGCCAACCTCCTGGCTGTCTCGGCGTCTCCAGTTCCTTTCCCACTTAGCACAGATTTAGGGACCTTAGCCGGTAGTCTGGGCTGTTTCCCTCTCGACCATGAAGCTTAGCCCCCATAGTCTCACTCCCGGGATGCGTGTCGTTGGCATTCGAAG
>CBDCTP010000001.1:0-392500 GCA_965222265.1 Vicinamibacterales bacterium | reverse complement strand
ATGCCGATTGCCTCCGGGTAGATCCTGTGCTCCTCGGCCAGGATGCGCGCCGCGAGCGCCTCGGGGGTGTCGGCGTCGTCGACCGGCACGACCGCCTGGCGCACGATCGGCCCGGCATCGAGCTCCGGCGTGACGATGTGCACCGTCGCCCCGCTGACCCTGACGCCGTACTCCCACGCCTGAGCCTGCCCGTCCAGGCCGGGGAACGCCGGGAGCAGGGACGGGTGGATGTTGAGAATGCGGTTGGGAAACGCGTCGACGAACTCGGCGCTCAGCAGCCGCATGAACCCCGCCAGGCAGACCAGCGCCACGTCGCGCCCGCACAGCTCGTCCACGACGGCGCGATCGAACGCCTCCCGCGACCCGTAGCCCCGGTGATCGATGTGGAGCGTCTCGATTCCCGCCCGCGCCGCGCGCTCGAGTCCGGCGGCGTTCGCCCGGTTCGAGATGACGACCGCAATCGTGGCCTCCAGCCGCCGGGCGGCGATGCTGTCGATGATGGCCTGCAGGTTGCTGCCGCGCCCCGAAATGAGAACGCCGATCCTGCGATTCCTCACCGCGCCCCCATCGACTGGGCTACGCGTAGACGACCTGCCGGTCGCCCTCGACGACCGTGCCGATCGACACCGCGCCAGGCTCGCCGGCTTCGGCCAGGACCGCCCGGGCCGCCGCCACGGACCCGGGCGCCACCACCGCGACCATCCCGATCCCCATGTTGAACGTGCGGTACATCTCGTCCTCGGGCACCCCGCCCGCGCGCTGCAGGAACCCGAAGACGGGCGGCACGCGCCAGTCGCGAACGATCCGCGCGGCGGTGCCCGGCGGGAGCACCCGCGGCAGGTTGTCGGTCAGGCCGCCCCCCGTGATGTGCGCCAGGCCCTTGGCCAGCCCCGGGCTCGACTCCAGCAGGCGCGAGACGGGCCGCAGATACGACCGGTGGGGGCGCAGCAGCTCGTCGCCGATGCGGCTCCCCAGCTCGTCGACCGGCGTATCGACCCGCAGGCCCAGCGTGTCGAAGACGATGCGCCGCGCGAGCGAGAATCCGTTCGTGTGCAGCCCCGACGACGGCAGGCCGATGAGCCGATCGCCCGGCGCAATGCCGCTGCCGTCGATCAACCGCCCGCGGTCGACGATGCCGACGACGAAGCCGGCGAGATCGTACTCCCCCGCGGCGTAGAAGCCGGGCATCTCGGCGGTCTCGCCCCCCAGCAGGGCGCAGCCGTTCTCGATGCAGCCGCGGGCCACCCCCCGCACCACGGCCGTCGAGACGTCGGGCGCCAGCCGGCCGGTGGCCAGATAGTCGAGGAAGAACAGGGGGCGCGCGCCCTGCACGAGCACGTCGTTGACGCAGTGGTTGACCAGGTCCACGCCGACCGTGTCGTGCCGCGCCGCCAGGAACGCGACCTTCAGCTTGGTGCCCACGCCGTCGGCGCTCGCCACGAGCACCGGCTGCTGATGGCGTCCCCATTCCGGCTGGAAGAGGCCACCGAAGGCGCCGATGTCGGAGAGCACGCCCGGCGTGAACGTCTGCCTGGCCAGGTCCCGCACGCTGTGCACCACCCGGTTCGCCGCGTCGATGTCGACCCCCGCCGAGCGGTAGTCCACGGTCAGAACTCCAGCACGCGGAGGGCGGCCTCGGCCACGGCCCGGCCGGCCGACCCCTCGGCGCCGCCCCAGTACGCCCGCCGCAGATGCGCCTGGAACCGTTCCTCCGCCATGTCCTCGTCCAGCATGTCGAACGCGTCGCGCAGCAGCAGCAGCTCGGCCTCGGGCGCCGCGCGGTCCGCGAGCGCCTGCAGCACGACGCCGGGCCGCCGCAGCGCGACCGTGCCGAGCGCCAGCGCGATCGGCGCCTGCGCCGACGCGCCGGAGCCCAGCCCGGTGTCGAACAGCGCGTCGAGCGCGGGGCGATCGCCCTCGGCGGCGAGCGCGGCGAGTCCGGAGGCCGCGTTCCGCAGGAGCTGCCGGCCGTCGGCGGCGGCAGCCTGCGCCCCGTAGCGCAGCGCCTCGACGACGTACGGCACCTGCGTGTCACAGTCGATCTCCAACAGGCAGGCAGCCGCCGACACGACGGGCTGCAGCACGTCCGGCACGCCCGCGCGGGCGCCGGCGATGACGCCGGCCGCGCGCCGGTCGCCGATCTTTCCCAGCGCCAGCAGCGCGTCGTCCTGCAGCGACCCCGGTTCGGAGGCCACGGCCAGCAGCGCGTCGACAGCGTACCCGGCGCCGTGATCCCCGAGCGCCTCGATGACCACCGCGCGAAAGTAGCTCTCGCCGCGGTCGACGTCGCGCACCAGCCGGGCGCGAACGGCCGCGTCGTCGTCGTGCGCCGCCAGGGCGCGCACGAGCGCCGGCCGCACGAACTCGGAGGTCTCCCGATCGAGCGCCGCGAGCAGCCGCGGCGCGATCGCCGGATCCGGGGCGTTCTCGAAGTAGCCGTACGCGGCCGCCCGGACCCGATCGTTGGGCGAGTCGAGCGACGCCTCCATGGCCTCGACGGCCTCCGGGGCAGCGAGACCGTAGAGCAGCACGAGTGCGCGAAACTGCACGTAGCTGTCTTCGTGCCCCTGCAGGGCTGCGCGCAGCAGGGGTCCCGCGAACCGGGGATCCGCCCGCCGCACCGCCCGCGACGCCTCCATGCGCACGGTGTAGTCGAAGTCGCCGAGCCGATCGATCGCCTGCCGGAGCTGGCCCGGAGGCGTCTGGGCGGAACCCCCGTTGATGTCGACGACCGCCAGCAGCAGCAGGGCGATCGGGACGCGGCAGGCCGCGCAGGGGCTCGTCATGGCCGCGAGCGCTGGCTGTCCTCGGGCAGCTTCAGCACCATCTGCATGTACGCATCGCTGTCCGACGGCGGGGCGACCCGGTACTCCCGCGTGTAGCACGCGTAGCAGTAGTTGGGGTGCTTGGCGCCGACCGCTTCGCGCAGGCCGTCGAGGCTCAGGTACGAGAGCGTGTCCGCGCCGAGAAAGTCGCGGATCTCGTCCACGGGGTGCCGGGCCGCGATCAGCTCGTTCGGATGCGGCGTGTCGATTCCGTAGTAGCAGGGTGAGACCGTGGGCGGACAACTTATCCGCATGTGCACCTCGCGCGCGCCGGCGGCCTTGACCATGCCGACGATCTTGCGGCTGGTCGTGCCGCGCACGATCGAGTCGTCGACGAGGACCACGCGCTTGCCCTCGATGATGCTGCGCACGGTGTTGAGCTTGACCTTGACCTTGAGCCCGCGAATGGACTGATGGGGCTGGATGAAGGTGCGGCCCACGTAGTGGTTGCGAATCAGCCCCATCCTGAGGGGAATGCCGGCGGTCTCGGCGTAGCCCGCGGCGGCGCAGAGGCCGGAATCGGGAATCGGGACGACGACGTCGGCCGGCACCGCCGACTCGGTGGCCAGCAGGCTCCCCAGGTTGGTGCGCACCTCGTTGACGCTCTGACCGAACACGTAGCTGTCCGGACGGGCGAAGTAGACGTGCTCGAACACGCAGTGCGCGGGCGTCACCACCGGAAACGGCCGGTACGACCGGAGCCCGTCGCGGCCGATCACCAGCACCTCGCCCGGCTCGACGTCGCGCACGTACTTCGCGCCGATCAGATCCATGGCGCACGTCTCCGAGCAGACGACGTAGGCCTCCCCCAGACGGCCGAGAGCGAGCGGCCGGAACCCGTGCGGATCGCGCACGGCAACGAGATTGTCCGGGGTCAACGTGACCAGCGAGAAGGCGCCGGCCACTCGCGAGACCGACTCCACCATCGCATCCTCGGCGGTCGCCGCGGTCGAGCGCGCGTAGAGATGCAGGATGACCTCGGTGTCGCTGTTGGTCTGGAAGATCGAGCCCCGGCGCACCAGCTCGTCGCGCAGCTCCGGCGCGTTGACCAGGTTGCCGTTGTGGCAGAGCGCGATCTGCCCGTGCGAGCACTCGATCAGGATTGGTTGCGCGTTGACGACGCGGCTGTCGCCGGAGGTGGAGTACCGGACGTGTCCAATGGCCGACCGGCCGGCCAGCCGCTGGAGGGCGTCCTCGTCGAACACGTCGCTGACGTGCCCCATGGCCCGCGACAAGTGCACGCGCCCGTCGCGCACCGCCGCGATGCCGGCGCTCTCCTGGCCGCGATGCTGCAGCGCATACAACCCCAGGTAGGTCATATGGGACGCCTCGTCGTGGCCGTAGATTCCGAAGACGCCGCACTCGTCTCTGAACTTGTCTCTGTCCATGCCGCTCCGGCTCTACGCCGCCTCAGGCCCCAAGTAGCGTGACAACCCGGTTTCCCAGACTTGCTCGGCCTCCGCGACGGGCACGTCGATGACCGGCGCGCCGTCGACCAAGATGCGACAACCGGTACCCCCGGTACGCCCGATCGCCAGCGCCGGCACGCCGGCCGCCGAGGCGCGGGCCAGGAAGTCCCCGGCGCGGCTCTCCGCGAGCGACACGACAACGCGCGAGGCGGTCTCTCCGAACAGCGCCCCGGCCAGCGCGACTACCTCCGGCCCGTCGAGCGCCGGTGCCGGCAGCGCCACGTCGACGCCGACGCCGCCGTCGAAGCAGCACTCGGCCAGCGTGACCGCGACGCCGCCCTCCGCGCAGTCGTGCGCCGACTCGAGCACCCCGTCGGCGGCCGCGTCCGCGAGCAGCCGCTGCAGCGCGCGCTCGAGATCCGGATTCAGCGCCGGCGGCCGGCCCCGCACCAGCCCGTGTACGACCTTCAGGTACTCGCTGCCGCCCAGCTCGGCGCCGGCCGGGCCCAGCAGCACGACCACGGACCCGGCGTTGCGGAACACGCGGCCGAGCGTGCGTCCGGCGTCCTCGATCACGCCCACGACGCCCAGGACGGGCGTGGGGTGGACAGCCTCGCCGTCGGTCTCGTTGTACAGACTCACGTTGCCGCCGGTGACCGGGATGTCCAGCGCGCGGCAGGTCTCGGCGATGCCCTCGACGGCCTCGGCGAACTGCCACATGATGTCGGGCCGCTCCGGGCTGCCGAAGTTCAGGCAGTTCGTCGCCCCCACCGGGACGGCCCCCGCGCAGGCCACGTTGCGCGCCGACTCGGCGACCGCCAGCCGCGCCCCCTGACGCGGATCGAGGTAGCAGTAGCGGCCGTTGCCGTCCACGGAGAACGCCAGCGCCCGCCGGGTGCCCTTGACCCGCACCACGCCCGCGCCCATGCCCGCGGGCGCGATCGTGTTCGTCCGCACCATGTGATCGTACTGCCGGTAGACCCAGCGCCTGCTCGCCACCTGCGGGGAGGCCAGCAGGGCGCGGAACGCGTCGGCCGGCGCGGGCGCCGGGCCCAGCAGCCGGGGATCGAGCGACTGGCGCTCGGCGAGGTCGGCCGGCGGGCGCGCGGGTCGCTCGTAGAGCGGCGCGTCGTCCGCCAGGGCCCGGTTCGGAATCTCGGCCACGACGGCGCCGCCGTCGCGCACGCGCAGCAACCCGTCGGCCGTCACCTGACCGATGCGCACGGCGTGCAGATCCCACTTTTCGAAGATGCGCTCGACCTCCGCCTCGCGCCCGCGCCGCACGACGAACAGCATCCGCTCCTGCGACTCCGACAGCATGATCTCGTAGGGCGTCATGCCCGTCTCGCGCTGGGGCACGTGCCGGACGTCGATCTCGATGCCGGCGCCGCCGCGGGAGCCCATCTCGCAGGTCGAGCAGGTCAGGCCGGCCGCCCCCATGTCCTGGATGCCGATCAGCGCGTCGGTGCGCATCACCTCCAGGCAGGCCTCGAGCAGCAGCTTCTCCATGAACGGGTCGCCCACCTGCACGTTCGGCCGCTTCTCGGCCGAGGTCTCGTCGAACTCGGCCGAGGCCATCGTCGCCCCGTGGATGCCGTCGCGTCCCGTCCGGGCGCCGACGTAGTAGACGGGGTTGCCCATCCCCTCCGCGCGGCCCCGGATCAGCGCATCCGCGCGGGCGACACCGAGGCAGAAGACGTTGACGAGGGGGTTCCCCGCGTAGCTCTCGTCGAACGCCAGCTCGCCGCCGACCGTCGGAATCCCGATGCTGTTCCCGTAGCCGGCGATGCCCGCGACAACGCCTTCCACGAGCCGGCGGGTGCGCGGATCGCCGAGCGACCCGAACCGCAGCGAATCGAGCAGGGCGATCGGGCGGGCGCCCATGGTGAAGATGTCGCGGATGATCCCGCCGACCCCGGTGGCCGCCCCCTGATACGGCTCGATGAACGACGGGTGGTTGTGCGACTCGATCTTGAAGACCGCCGCGAGACCGTCGCCGATGTCGATGGCGCCGGCATTCTCGCCGGGCCCCTGCAGCACCCGCGCGCCGGTGGTCGGGAGCTTGCGCAGATGGCGGCGGGAGCTCTTGTAGCTGCAGTGCTCGGACCACATCACGGAGAAGATGCCGAGCTCGGTCAGGTTCGGCTCGCGACCCAGTATGTCGACCACCCGGCGGTACTCGTCGCCGGTCAGGCCGTGCGCCGCGATGGTGGCCTCGTCGATCATTGTCAAACGGGGCTGCGCCCCGAACCCCCGGCGGCCAGCGCTGCGACGGCCGATTCGAGCACGACCAGCCCGTCGGCGCTGCCGAGCGCGCTCTCGCAGGCGCGCTCCGGGTGGGGCATCAGCCCGACCACGTTGCGCCCCGCGCTGCACAGGCCGGCGATGGCGCCGGTCGATCCGTTCACGTTCCAGGCCTCGTCGAGCTCGCCGTCCGGCGCCGTGTAGCGGAAAACGATCTGCCGGCTCGCCTCGAGCGCGGCCAGCGTCTCCGCGTCGGCGTAGTAGTTTCCCTCGCCGTGGGCGATCGGGATCCGCAGGACCTGCCCCGCCCGGGCGCTGCAGGTGAACGGCGTGTCGGCCTGCTCCACGCGCACGTGCACGTGCTGGCAGATGAACTTGAGGTGCCGGTTCCGCCGCATCCCCCCGGGCAGCAGGCCGGCCTCGAGCAGCACCTGGAAACCGTTGCACACGCCGAGCACGGGGCCGCCGGCGGCCGCGAACCGGGCCACCTCGCCCATGATGGTCGAGAAGCGGGCGATAGCGCCGCTGCGCAGATAGTCGCCGTAGGAGAACCCGCCGGGCAGGATCACCGCGTCCGCGCCGCCCAGGCTCGCGTCCTTGTGCCAGACGAACGCGGCTTCCTGACCCAGCACGTGCTTCACCGCGTGGTAGGCGTCGTGATCGCAGTTCGAGCCGGGGAACACGACGACCGCGAACCGGCTCATCCGTCCACCTCCACGCGGTAGCTCTCGATCACCGGATTGGCCAGCAGCCGGTCGGCGACCTCGGCCGCCAGCGTCCGGGCCTCAGCGGCGCTAGCGGCGTCGACGTCGAGCTCGAAGTACTTCCCCTGCCGCACGTCCTGCACCGCGGCGTAGCCGAGCATCTGCAGCGCCTCGGCAATCGTCTTGCCCTGCGGATCGAGGATCGACGGCTTCAGGTTGACGAACACCCTGGCCTTCATCTCACGCTCCTGCGCGGGCGGCGACGCCGCCGAACACGCGGCCGAAAATCGTGTCGACGTGACGGAGCTGCACGCTCAGATCGAACGTCCGTTCGATGTCCGCCCGCGTCAGCGCCTGCATGACCTCCGCATCGCCGAGCAGCAGCTCCTTGAACGCGAGCCTCTCGTCGTGCGCGCGCGTGGCGTTGCGCTGCACCCACACGTACGCCTCCTCGCGGGCGACGCCGCGCTGGGCCAGCTGCAGCAGCACGGCGCCGGAGAAGATCACGCCGCGGGAGCGAGCCAGATTCTCCTCCATGCGGTCCGGATGCACCACGAGGCCGCGCACGATACGCGTGAAGCGCCGGAGCATGTGGTCGAGGACGCAGAAGCTGTCGGGCAGGATGATCCGCTCCACCGACGAGTGTGAGATGTCGCGCTCGTGCCACAGCGCCACGTTCTCGAGGGCCGCCAGCGCGTTGGCGCGCAGCAGGCGGGCCAGGCCGGTGATCTGCTCGCAGCCGATGGGGTTGCGCTTGTGGGGCATGGCGGACGACCCCTTCTGCCCCTTGGCGAACGGCTCCTCGACCTCGCCGATCTCGGTCTTCTGCAGGCCGCGGACCTCGAGCGCGAACTTCTCCAGCGAGGCGCCGGTGATGGCGAGCGCCGCGGCCAGCTCCGCGTGCCGGTCGCGCTGGATGATCTGCGACGTCACGCGCGGCGGATCGAGCGCCAGGCGTGCGCAGACCTCCCGCTCGATGGCGGGCTCGAGGTGCGCGTAGGTGCCGACCGCACCCGAGACCTGGCCGACGCTGACGACGTCGCGCGCGCGCAGCAGCCGGTCCCGGTCGCGCTGCAGCTCCTCGAACCAGAGCGCCAGCTTCAGGCCGAAGGTGATCGGCTCGGCGTGCACGCCGTGAGTGCGGCCGATCATCGGCGTGTGGCGATGCTCCGCGGCGCGGTCGCGGACGGCGTCCGCGAGGTGGTCGACGTCTTCCAGCAGGAGGTTGCAGGCCTCGCGGAGCTGGAGCGCCAGGGCGGTGTCGACGACATCGGACGAGGTCAGGCCGAAGTGCAGCCAGCGCGCCGACGGCCCGACGCGCTCGGCGACCGCGGTGGTGAACGCGATGATGTCGTGCTGCGTCGTCTCCTCGATCGCCTCGACCCGCGCGGCGTCCACGGCCCCCTTCTCGCGGATGTCGCGCGCCGCCTCCGCCGGGATCAGGCCGTGCTCCGCCATCACCTCGGCCGCCACCGTCTCGACGCGCAGCCACGTCTCGTAGCGCCGCTGATCGTTCCAGATGCGCCCCATCTCGGGCGGCGTGTAGCGTGGAATCATGACTTAGATGGGGCTGCGCCCCAAGCCCCCGGCGGCGCTAGCGGGGACCCCTGCGCCCCGCGCCGCGTCCCCGAGGCGCGCCGTGCGCGCCTCGGGGACGGCCGCCCGGGGGCTCGGCGTCCCCCCTGGTGGTCTGACCATGTCGCTTGACCTGACCATGTCGTCATTCACTGGCACGTCGTCAGAACAGGCTTGCGGCTCGCCCCTTTTCGGTGGGACGCCGGACCGGCGCGTGTTCGCGGGTCCCCGGGGGCGGCCAGGCGTCCAGATCGACGGTCGGGGCAACCCGATCCTGACGCGTCACCACGACCCGCACGTCCGTGCGGCCGCAGGCGGCCAGCGCGTCGCGGCAGGTCAGCTCGGCAATCTCCGGCACGTTGTTCACACGGCTGAGGTGCATGAGCACGATGCAGCGCACGGACGGCCCCAGGTGCCGGCGAATGAACTCCGCCAGCGACTCGTTCGAGAGGTGCCCGGTGTCGCTCGCGATGCGCGCCCGCGTGGCGGCGTCGTACGGGCTGATGCACAGCAACTCGTCCGCGTGGTTCGATTCGATGACCAGCAGGCGGCAGTCCTCGAAGCGCGCGATCAGCTCGGGGGTGACGGCGCCGACGTCGGTGGCGAAGCCGACGGCCCCGGCCGGCGTCTCGATACGGAACGCCACGGTCTGCCGCGCGTCGTGGGGAATCGTGAACGGCACGAAGCGCAGCCCGCACAGCTCCAGCGGCCGGGGCGGTGCCAGCTCGCGCCAGACGGGCAGGCCGCTCACGCCCCACTCGTCCCGGACCGCCGCGGTCGAGTAGACCGGCACCGCGTGGCGCCGCGCCAGCAGCCGCGCGCCGCGCGTGTGGTCGCCGTGCGCATGGGTAATCATGATCGCGTCGATGGCGGCCGGCTCGCTGCCGACCAGCGCCAGCCTCCGCGCCACCTCCCGGTAGCTGAACCCGGCGTCGATCAGCACGCGGCCGTCGCCGTGCGCGAGCAGCGTCGCGTTGCCGGCGCTGCCGCTGCCGAGCACTGTCAGGCGGATGGCCGTGCCCCCTCGCAGCCGGGCCGCTAGCCCGGAAACCGTCGCCTGCGGCTCCGATTGCCGCCCAACCAACCCTTCCAGGCGTCTGCGCCATCTTACGGCGCAGACGCCTGGCCGATGTCGAGCTGGCCCGCGGTGGGCGCGGCCCCGCCCTCGGGGCCCACGACCGTCGCCGCGAAGCCGCCGTTCGAGAACAGATCCGCCGCCACCCGCTGCACGTCGCCGGCGGTGACGGCATCCAGCCGTTCGAGATGCTCCGCCAGATCGATCTGGCGGCCGAAGTAGATCTCCGAGCGCGCGAGCTGGGACATCCGGTTCGCGGTGCTCTCGAGCCCGAGGACCAGATTGCCCTTCAGGTGATCCTTCGCGCGCTGGAGCTCGTCGGCCGCAATCGGCCGGTCGCGCAGGTTCCGCAGCTCGGCAACGACCAGATCCACGACCTCGGGCACCGCGGCCGCGTCGCACCCGGCATAGATGGTCAGGACCCCGACGTCGCGGTACGACTCGAGGCCGCTGCTCACCGCGTAGGCCAGCCCGCGCTTCTCGCGAATGTTCTGGAACAGCCGCGAGCTCATCGAGCCGCCGAGCACCGTGTTGAGCACGTAGCTCGAGTAGCGGTCCGCGTGCGCCTGCGCATACCCCTGCGTGCCGAGGCACAGGTGGCTCTGCTCGATGTCCTTGCCGCGGAACAGCACGCTCGCGCGGACGGCCGGCGGCGTCTCGTCCGCCGCCTCGGCCGCGGCCGGGAGGCCGTCGAACGCTCCGCCGATCAGATCCTGCACCGCCGCGTGCTCGAGGTTGCCGGCGACGGCGACGACCAGGTTGCCCGCGATGTAGGACCGCTCGAAGAAGGCCCGCAGCGCCGCGCCGGTGATGCCGCCGACCGAGGCCGGCGATCCGAGGATCGACCGCCCGAGCGGATGATCGGGCCAGAAGCTGCTCGTGAACAGCTCGTGGACGAGATCGTCGGGCATGTCCTCGACCATCTTGATCTCCTCGAGGACCACCTTCTTCTCCCGGTCGATGTCGTCCGCGTGGAACGCCGGCCGCAACAGCAGATCCGCAAGCAGATCGACGGCGCGCGGCAGGTGCTCGTCGAGCACCTTGATGTAGTAGCTCGTGCACTCCTTGGCCGTGAAGGCGTCGAGCTGGCCACCCACCGAGTCGACCTGCTGGGCGATGTCCTCGGCCGTCCGGGTGGTCGTGCCCTTGAAGAGCATGTGCTCGGCGAAATGCGCCATCCCCGCCGCGGCGTCGCCCTCGTGCCGTGAGCCGCGCGTCAGCCACACGCCGAAGCTGACCGAACGCACGTCCGGCATCGACTCGGTCAGCAGACAGAGCCCGTTGTCGTAGACGTCGCGCGAGATCATATTCGAGAGAGCACCTTCGGCAGGCCCCGCCGGCCCGCGGCGCCCGGCCGCAAGCGTGGTACATGTTACCATCCAGTCGCCATCCGGGCGCCCGGCCCGCAGGTGCCGCCCCGCCATGTCTGCCGCCACGCTGGACCTCGCCGAGCTCGAGCCGACGGAACTGACCGATGCGATAGTGACGCGCGGCGGCCAGCCGTTCAACGCCCGGCAGACGGCGCGCTGGATCTACCGCCGGGGCGTGACCGATTTCGAGCGAATGACCGACCTGCCGGCTGGCCTCCGCGCCACACTGGCCAGCGACTGCGCCTGCTCGACGCCGACCGTGCTGCGCTCGGACCGGTCCACCGACGGCACCGCCAAGCTGCTCCTGCGCCTCGCCGACGGCCTGCGCGTGGAGGCGGTGTTCATCCCCGACACGCCCCGCATGACGTTCTGCGTTTCGACCCAGGTGGGTTGCGCCATGCGGTGCGGCTTCTGCCTGACCGGCAGGATGGGATTGGCGCGCCACCTGTCGGCCGGGGAGATCGCCGCCCAGGTACGCGTGCTGTCCCGGCGGTTCGAGCTGGCCGGCGCCGCGTTCAACGTGGTGTTGATGGGCATGGGCGAGCCGCTGCACAACTACGACGCGACCATGAAGGCGCTGCGCATCCTGACGGATCCGAACGGGCTCGCCATGCGCCCGCAGCGCGTCACCCTGTCGACGGTGGGCGTGCTGCCCGCGCTGGAGCGGCTGGCCGGCGAGCCGTTGATGCCCAACCTCGCCGTCTCGCTGCACGCCGCCACCGACGAGCTGCGCAACCAGCTGGTGCCGATCAACCGCAAGCACGGCCTCGACGCCCTGCTCGCCGCCTGCCGCCGCTTCCCCGTCGCGCGGCGGCGCCGGATCACGTTCGAGTACGTCCTGCTCGCCGGCGTCAACGACGCGCCGGCCGACGCCCGGCGCCTCGCCCGGCTGTTGTCCGGCATGCGCTCGAAGGTCAACGTGATTCCGCTCAACGAGGCGCCGGGCGTCCCGTACAGGCGGCCGTCCGACGACCAGATCGACCGCTTCGCCCGCACCCTCGCGGCGCACGGCGTGACCGTCACGGTCCGCAAGAGCCGCGGCCGCGACATCCGCGCCGCCTGCGGCCAGCTCATCGTGGACGGCCCGCAACGGTCGACAGCCCAGCAACTCGCCACCGCGCTCGGGTAGCTTCAATCAGACGGGGCTACGCCCCGAACCCCCGGCGTTCGCTTGCGGGGACCCCTGCGCCCCGCGCCGCTCCCGCCGAGGCGCGCCGTGCGCGCCTTGCGGAGTCTGCACCCTTTTACGGCACAGACTCCTAGCCTTGGCCCCGGCCGTCCGGGTCGTCGACGAACCGGTAGCCGACGCCGCGGACGGTGAGCAGGTGCCGGGGCCGTGCCGGCTGCGCCTCGATGTAGCGCCGCAGGCGGGCGATGAAGTTGTCCACGGTGCGCGTGTCGGTGTCGTGCCGCACGCCCCAGACTTCCTCGAGGAGCGCCTTGCGCGACACGGTCTCTCCTGCGTGGCTCACGAGGTAGCGGAGCAGCGTCGCCTCCATCACGGTCAGCGGCTGCTCCGACTGGCCGCGGTGCAACACCTGCTTGCGAAAATCGACGGTCACGCCCGCGAAGCGGTACTCGTCGAGATCCTCCTCCTGCCCCGCCGCGGCGTCGCCGCGCAGCCACCTCCGGCGCCGGAGCAGGCCGGCCAGCCGGGCCATCAGAATGGAGAGGTCGAACGGCTTGGGCAGGTAGTCGTCGGCGCCCGCCTCGAACCCCCGCAGCACGTCGTCGTTGTCCGAGCGGGCGGTCAGCAGCATCACCGGCACGAACTGGCGCGCGGCGCGCAAGCGCCGCACGACCTCGAAGCCGTCGAGACCGGGCAGCATGACATCGAGCAGGACGACGTCGAACCCGCCGGCGCCGGCGCCCAGGAGCCGCTGCAGGGCGGCCGCGCCATCTTCCTCCACCTCGGCCGCGAAGCCTTCCTCCTCGAGGTTCAGCTTCAGGCCGGCGGCCAGGTGCTCCTCGTCTTCGACGATGAGGACGCGGCTCATGACGCCTTCAGGGGCAGCTCGAGGGTGAAGGTGCTCCCCCGGCCGGCGCCGCGGCTCTCGGCGTACGCGCGGCCGCCGTGCCGCCGCGCCACCGCGCGCACGATCGACAGCCCGAGCCCGGTCCCGCGCACCCGCGAGCGCAGCGCGGCGGGCAGCCGGTAGAACCGCCGGAACACGCGCTTGAGCTCGTGGCCGGTGATGCCCATGCCCTGGTCGCGAACGCTGATCGCCACCCGGCGCGCGCCGACCCGGGCCACCTCCACCGCGACCCGCACCCGGTCGCCCGAGTACTTGACGGCGTTGTCGACCAGGTTGGTGACCGCCGCCACCAGCTCCTCGCGGTCGCCCTGGACCACGAACGCGCCGTCGGGCGGACGGTGAACGTAGGCCACCTCCCCGTTCGCGAGGTGATACCGCTTGCCGGCGAGCGACACGCATTCCCCCACGATCTCGGACACGTCGACATCGGCCGGGTGCTCGACGCGGCGGGGGTCGCCGGTCTTCCCGGCCAGCAGGATCTGGTCGATGGTCTGCTGCAGCCGGTCGGAGTCGTCGAGCATCGTGTCGATGACGTCGTGCTGCTTGGCGGCCGGCAGGTCGCGCTGGCGCAGCGTCTGCAAGTAGAGCTTGATGCTTGCGAGCGGCGTCTTCAGCTCGTGGGTCACCGCGTGGATGAAGGCGTCGTGCTGCTCGCTCCGCCGGATCTCCCGGATCAGGAACGCGGTGTTCAGCGTCAGGCCGCCGACCAGCACGACCAGGCCGATTACGCCCAGCAGCACCAGCAACCCGGTCCGCCAGTTGACCACGATGAAGCTGACGTTGAGGGCCACGGCAAAGGCGATCAGGCCGCTACCGAGCAGCGCGACCAGCACGATGGACCGCTTGCGGTTACCGTCGAAGCGATGCATGGGCCGACTAAGAATAACGCCGGGCCGGCCGCCGGGCCGGCTACATGACGACGTTCTCGGCGGTGGTCGTCTTGTTGGCGATCTGGGCGGGGGTGGGGACCTGCACGTCCCAGGCGAGACCGAGCCACGTCATGAGCCGGATCTGCATCCAGCTGAGGTCCACCTCGCGCCACGTCATCCCGTGCCGGGCGGACGTGGGGTAGGCGTGGTGGTTGTTGTGCCACCCCTCGCCGAAGGTGATCAGCGCCACCCAGAACGAGTTCTTCGAATCGTCGCGG
The DNA here is from genome assembly GCA_965222265.1 of Vicinamibacterales bacterium. Classification (GTDB taxonomy): domain Bacteria; phylum Acidobacteriota; class Vicinamibacteria; order Vicinamibacterales; family UBA8438; genus JAAXGX01. The sequence goes on along the minus strand of CBDCTP010000001.1, from coordinate 378,115 downwards.
GTCTCGAAGCGGCGCGAGCCCCAGATGTGCGTGGCCGAGTTGATCAGCCACGTGCAGTGGAGTCCGACGATCACGCGCAGGAACACGCCCCACAACACCCAGGACCAGCCGCCGACGGCCAGCAGCAGCAGGCCGAGCACCACCTGCGGGACCCAGTGCCACTTCGTCAGCGCGCGGTAGAAGGGGTCCTTCATCAGGTCGGGCGCGTACTTGCCCATCGTCTCGGTGTCGCCGTGCAGCGCCTCGCCGAAGATGGTCCACAGCATGTGCGACCACCACTTGCCGTCGCGCGGCGTGTGCGGATCGCCCGGCCGGTCGGACTTCTGGTGATGGATGCGGTGCAGCGCGGTCCAGAAGATGGGCCCGCCCTGCAGCGTCAGAGTGGCGCAGAGCGCGAAGAAATACTCCACGATCTTCGGCGTCTTGTACGAGCGGTGCGTGTGGAGCCGGTGGTAGCCCAGGCCGATCCCCCACCCGATGCACACCCAGTGCAGCACGGCGGCGACGATCACCGCTCCCCAGGTGGCGTTGAACAGCGCGACGACCGCGAGCACGTGAAAGACGCAGAACGCGGTGGCGGTGCTCCAACTGATCCCGTCTGCACTGGCGAAGTCGATCTCCCTCGCGGGCATGGCAGCTCCTCGTCGGTCGGGCCGGGCCCGAGTGCCCGGGGCCGATGGCCGATGGCCGATGGCCGATGGCCGATGGCCGACTAGCCTACCAAGCCTGGCCGTCCCGGGCGCCGCAGCCGATGTAATAGTTGTGCAATTTCGGAATTCTCGGACGTTCCGATGTCACTTCGATGGAGATGTAGAATTGATGGCATGGTGAGGACGCAGATCCAGCTTCCCGACGCCCTGCACCGCGACCTCAGGCGGCTGGCGGCCGCCCGGGAGTGGTCTCTGGCCGAGACGCTGCGGCGTGCAGCCGAGCAGTTCCTCGCCCGGCACCCCGACGCTGCGGTGACGTCGTCCTCGTGGCGACCGCCCGTGTCGGACGCGGTCGGGTGGCGCGGGCTGGGCCACGAAGAGGTGCACGCCGCGGCGCTCGACGACCTCGCACGAGACCGCGGCGACGGCCTCGATGATACCGGTGCGCGCCGCGGGAGATCCCGTTCGTGACGTCGTTCGACTCCAACCTGCTGCTCTACGCCTTCAGCCAGGCCAGCCCCCGTCACGAGCTCGCGCGCGGCTTCCTGGAGGACCTGACGTCACGCGACGACGTGGCCGTGTCGGAGCTCGTGCTGACGGAGCTGTACACGCTGCTCAGGAACCCGGCCGTGCTCGTCCGGCCGCTGGCGGCCGCCGCGGCCGTCGACGTGGTGCAGGCCTACCGCCGGCACCCGCGCTGGATGCTGCTCGGTTGCGATCCCGACAGCAGGGCGCTGCACGAAGAGCTCTGGACGCTGGCGGCCGGGAAGGCCTTCGGACGACGCCGGATCTCCGACGCCCGCCTGGCGCTCTCGTTGCGCCGGCAGGGCGTCACCGAGTTCGCGACCGCCAACGTCAAGGACTTCACCGGCTTCGGGTTCGCGCGGGTCTGGGATCCGCTGGGACGCTGACCGCGGCGCGCGCCGCCGCCGTGGTACCATGCGGGGCAAGATGGCAGAAAAGCTGAATCGCGTCCTGGTGCTCGTCGCCGCCGCCACCCTGGCCGCCTGCGCGGGGAGCCCGCCGCCGCCGGCCGAACCCGCGGGCCTCGCCATCGTCGGCGCCCAGCTCATCGACGGCACGGGCGGCGCGCCCGTCCCGGATTCGGTGATCGTGATTCGCGACGGCCGCATCGTCGCCGCCGGACCGCGCGAGACCATCGAGGCGCCCGACGGCGCGGACGTGGTCGACGCCGCCGGCAAGACGGTCATCCCCGGGCTGCTGGACATGCACAGCCACTACCGGGGCGACCGGGCGGCAACCGATCGCCTGTTGCGGACGCAGCTCTACTTCGGCGTCACCACCGCGCGGAGCATCGGCCTGGACGACGCGGAGAAGGTGGCGTGGATGCTCGAGACCCAAGCCGGCCGGCCGGACACGCCCCGCGTGTTCACCGCCGGCGTCGGCTTCTCGCACCCGAACGGCTTCAACGCGGCCGGCGCCCAGCAGCCCGCCACCGAGGACGAGGCGCGCGCGATGGTGCGCGAGCTGGCCGGTCAGGGCGTGCAGTTCGTCAAGATGTGGGTCAACGACATGCCGGAGCCGGGTCTCAAGATCACGCCCGAGATCCGCGCCGCCATCGTCGAGGAGGCCATCGCCAACGGGCTGATCCCCGTGGCCCACATCGATGCCGAGGTCGACGGCCGCCAGCTCGTGGAGGCCGGCCTGCGCGACTTCCTGCACTCGACGGTGCGGACCTTCGGGCCCGGCGGCGGCACGCCCCTGGACGACCCGGAGCCCTCGGCCGAGTTCATCCGGATGTGCCTCGACAACGGCGCCGCGTTCACGCCCACCCTGTCGATCATCCAGAACAACTGGCACTTCGCCGAGCATCCGGAGCTGCTGGACGATCCGGAGCTGCGGGCGGCCATGAACCCCGAGGCGCTGGCCCGCTGGGACGATCCCGAGGCCCGCGCGGAGGTCGTCGAGGCAGTGAACTTCGAGGACCGCAAGGCGGCGTTCCGGCAGGTGCAGGACTTCGTGAAGACCATGCACGACGCCGGCGTGCGCATCGCGCTCGGCACCGACAGCGGCACCCCCAACGTGCCGATGGGCTGGGGCGTCCACCACGAGCTGGAGCTCTACGTGGAGGCCGGCCTGACGCCGATGGACGCGCTCGTCGCCGCCACCGCCACCGGCGCCAGCCTGACGGCGCCCGGCGGCGAGGCCGGGTTCGGCACGCTCGAGGCCGGCAAGATCGCGGACCTGGTCGTGCTCGAGGCCGATCCGCTCGAGGACATCCGGAACACGCTGCGCATCGATCGTGTTATGAAGTCCGGCGAGTGGGTGCAGCGCGAGGGGCTGCTGCCCGCGATGTAGCCCGCCACTGTCACGGCATGTCGGCACAGGCGGTCGTCACCTCCGACGGCGTGGAGCTCCACACGGAGTCGGCGGGCCGCGGCAACGCCATCCTCTTCATCCACGAGTACGCCGGGGATCATCGGAGCTGGGAGCCCCAGATCCGGCGCTTCTCCCGAAGTCATCGCTGCATCACCTACGCCGCCCGGGGCTATCCCCCCTCGCAGGTGCCTGCCGCTCCCGGCGCCTACTCGCAACAGCGCGCCGTCGACGACGCCGTCGCGGTGCTGGATCGACTCGGCGCCGGGCGGGCCCACGTCGTCGGCAGCTCCATGGGCGGCTTCGCCGGGCTGCATCTGGCCATGCAGCACCCCGCGCGCGTCCGATCGCTGGTGATCGCCGGCACCGGCTACGGCGCTCGTCCCTCGGAAGCGCGGCGCTTCCGCGACGAGTGCGAGGCCATCGCCCGGCTGATTCGGGAGTCGGGGATGGAGTCGTTCGCCCGCCGGTACCTGTCCGGGCCGGCGCGCGTCCAGTTTCGGGACAAGGACCCGCGGGGGTGGGAGCAGCTCGTGCGCCAACTGGGCGAGCACCCCGCAGCCGGCGCGCTGGGCACGCTGCGCGGCGTGCAGCGAGAGCGGCCGTCGTTGTACTCGCTGGAAGCGGAGCTGGCCGCGCTCGAAGCGGCGGTGTTGATCCTCGCGGGCGACGAGGACGACGGCTGCCTCGAGACCAGCCTGTGGCTCAAGCGCGTCATTCCCCGTAGCGGCCTCGTCGTCCTGCCGCAGTCCGGCCACACGCTGAACCTCGAGGAACCCGACCTCGTGAACGCGCTCATCGCGGACTTCCTGGCGCGCGTGGCGGCCGGGGCGTGGGGACCGCGCGACGCAAGCGCCGAACCGGGCAGCATCACCGGCATGTCGCCGCGCTGACTGCGGCTCGACGACGACGCCGGCCGCTGGACGCTGATGATCCCGCTCGGGAAGTCGAACGCGGAGGACGCGCTCTTCGAGTACGCTTGTCGCGAGGGCAACTACGCGATGCAGGAGGACTTCATGGGCAACAAGATGTTCGGCGGGTTCGTCGTCGTGTGTGTCGCGGCGGCCATCGGGGTAGCGGTGGGCGTGTCGTCAGCACAGGAACAGGCGCCAGCCGTCAACCTGTCGGTAGACGAGATGAATCTGGGGCCGGGGGAACGGGTTCCCCTCTGGGGTGACCGCTCGGAGCCGGCCGAGGACGGCTACGGGATGTTCCTGGTCCTCCCGGCCGGCGTGGAGGTCGGGATGCACGCCCACACCGGCGACTACTACGGGATCAACATCCAGGGCACCTGGGTCCGCATCGTCGAGGGCGACCCGGTCGAGAAGGAGCTGCCGCCCGGCTCGTACGTGTTCCAGCCGGGCGGACAGTTCCACAACGATCGCTGCGCGGGCCCGGACGACTGCGTGCTCTTCCTCCACCAGCACGCCGCGGGCGACTTCATACCGCCGCCTGACGCACCCTGAGTGCTGCAGGCCCGCGGCAGGCGGTCTCCGGGCCGCCTGCCGACGGGCTGCTAGTAGGAGTCTGCGCCGTAGAATGGTGCAGACTCCGCAAGGCGCGCACGGCGCGCCTCGGCGGGAGCGGCGCGGGGCGACAGGGGCCCCCGCAAGCGCACGCCGGGGGTTCGGGGCAAAGCCCCGTCTGAAGCTAATTGAGGCCGGCGGCTTCGATGCCCGCCTGGGCGCAGATGGCGTCGTTGGCGCCGGTGTCGCCGCTGACCCCGATGCCGCCGATGTGCTGGCCGTCGCCGGTCATGACCGGCAGCCCGCCCTCGAAGTAGTTCAGGCCGGGAACGAAGGCCGCGGCGGAGACGCCGTTGCCGAAGGCAGCCTCGCCCCACTGCTGCGTCGACCGCGGGCTCATGGCCGAGCTGCGGGCCTTGGCTAGCGCGATGTCGTGTGACAGGAGCTGGGCGTCGTCCATCCGGTGGTAGGCCTTCAGGTTGCCGTGGTTGTCCATGATGGCGATGTGCATGCGCCACCCTTCCTCCGCCGCCCTGCTCAGGCAGCCGTGAATCATGGTCATGGCGGCGGCGCTGGTGAGCATGGGACGGTCCTCGACCTGGGCGGCGGCCGGGACGGCGGCCAGCGTGAGGGCGGCGAGACAGAGAGTGACGAGACAGCGACGTGCACGCATCGGCTTTCCTCCCGAGGTTGGTGTGAACGAGGATCCGCTACTGGCCGGCCCGTGTCGGAATCTCCGGGTTCCGACACGGGCCCCGATAGAGGATCGATGGCAAGACCAGGTGAGTATATCCGGCGGCGCTCGGAGCCGGCGAACGGTGGGGTTGCTCGGGCCCAGACACGCTATTCCGCCAGCGGGTGCGGCCGGAGCTGGAACTTGACCAGCACCGGCTTCGAGACGGAGCGGTACTCGCCGTTCTCCACGGCGAGGCCGTCCTCGGCGTGCCAGACCGTGTCGGAGCCGGTGGACGAGTAGACGCCGCGGCCCTGCCAGCCCGCGTCCGGGTCGTCGATGCGGCCGTCCAGCCCGCGCGGGTGGAAGCCGGCCAGCGGATAGGGCACGCGCATGACGACCGTCTCGCCCGTCTCCGGGAGCAGCGCGACCAGCGAGTCGGAGCCGGTGCCGGTGGCTATCGGCACGTTCTCGCCGAGGCCGAGCGTGTCGAACTGGTCGACCCAGTTGTAGTAGTTGTAGTCGGCCCGGACGTCGGTGCCCTTGAACGCGGGCCCCGGCAGCGGATGGAGTGTCCAGCCGGCGGCGCAGTGCCGCCCCGTGTGCGCCGCGGGTCCCCCTAGCGGACCGCACTTCGAGCGGTCGAAGCTGGCGAGGTGGTTCGTCCCCGAGAGGGCCGTCCAGATGACGCCGTTGCGGTCGACGTCGAGACCGCGCGGCATGAAGCCGATCTCGCCGTTCACCTCCGCGTTCCAGCGCTCCGACGGCACCTCGAACACCTCGGCGATGCAGCTCGCCGGCGGGTCGTCGCCCGGCATCAGCCGGACGATCCGGCCGGGATAGGAGTCCTGCGCGCCCCAGACGGATCCGTCGACCGGGTTGACGATGATCCCGTACGCGCCCACCGTCACGCGGGTGTCCAGCGCCGGGTCGAAGTCGTACGTGCTGGCGGTCGCGTCCTCCTCGAACCGGCCGCTGCCCACGATGGCCGGCTCGTTCCACGGCTTCGTGATCCGGCCGTCGCCGTTGGTGTCGACCACGGTCGGGCACCAGCCCTGCGACCGCTGCCCGTCGCCGGTCCGATCGAGCTCCCGCGTGTCGACCCAGCCGATGACCGGGCCGTTCGGCCGCCCCATGAACAGGGTCTCGCTCTCGTCGTGCGCGAACTGCAGGTGGTGGGTGCCGAAGCAGGTGTCGACCATCGTGAACTGCTCCGTCTCGGGGTCGTAGTAGCTCACGTTGCGGCCCGACCGCTCCAGCGGGAAGTACCGCGCGTAGCGGTTGTCCGAGCCCTCCCGGCACCAGTCCGGCTGGTTCTCCGGGGGGCGCAGCGTCGCCGTGTACCAGACCCGGCCCCGGCTGTCGAGCATCGGGTTGTGGATGCTGGCCGGATTGAAGCGTGCCAGGTCCGCCAGGCGCGACGGCGGGTAGCCGGACTGCGCGTAGGAGGCCCGCATGGTCGAGCGGTCCGCCAGCGTCGGGATGCGCAGCATCGTCGCCGTGTGGGTCCTCGGGTCGAGCATGGCCAGGTTGTCGTTGGCGATGTCCACGCCGTAGATCGGTCCGTTGGCGTTCACGCGCGGGTTGCGCTTGTCGGTGGACGCCTCGTCGTGGATCTTGCCCATCTCGTCGGTCCACTCCCACTGCGTGAGCACCAGGTTGCGCTCCAGCCCCCGCGGCCGCGGCGGGGCGGGCGGCACCTCGCCGGTGGCGATCCGGTCGCTCCAGTCGGCGAACATCCGCAACCCGCGCGCGCGTCCGAAACGCGACATCCACATGCTCATCTCGGCGCCCCGCTGCCCCATCCGGACGCGCGCGTCCCACGCGTCGACGGTCGAGTCGTACTCCGACCCGGCGGGATGCGTCCGCGTGAACTCGCCCCCGACCTGGTGGCAGCGCAGGCAGGCCTTCACGTTGTAGAGATACTCGTCGCGCGTGCGCAGCTGCTCGCTGATGCCGTTGCCGGCCGGCCCGGTGCCCGGGAACTCGTCAGCCTCCGGCGGCTCGATCAGCGACAGCCAGTAGCTGGCCGGATAGACCGCGGCAGCGTCCTGCGGCGTGCGCGCGACGACCGCCTCCAGCCGCAGGTCCTCGCCCGGCGCGGCGGTCACGGGCGCCGAGTCGATCAACCCGTAGCCCCGCACCCACACCGAGTAGCGCGCCTCCGGCAGCTCCGGCAGCAGGAACCGGCCCGCGTCGTTCGTCACCACGATCTTGCGGAACGTCGTCGGCAGGTCGCCGGTCTCGGCGATGACCCAGACCCCCGCCTCGGGACCCGCGCCGCTGGTCACGACGCCGGTGATGGTCGCGGGACCGGCCCCCTGCGCGAACACGATCAGCCCGGCCGCGCCGAGGGTGCAGAACATCCCGATCGCCAGCCGTCGATTCTTCGTCGCATCGTGTTCCCCCGGGGTGGTTCCCGGCTTCCGTCGCCGCCCGTCCAGTCCCGACGATGACCGTTCAGAGGACCGGCGTCAAGGCTTGCCCCCGCGGGGAGCGGTGCGGCTGCGCAGCGTCTGGAGGCGGTGCGCGGGACGACTACCCGAGCAATCGCAGTACGGCGATGCCGGCGCCTATGATGGCGACGGTCTGCAACAGCATGGCGCGGTAGAGGTCCGCTCGGAGCGTTGCAAGTTCCGCGCGCAACGCATCTGGCGTGACGTGGTCACCGTGTTCGGCGGCTTGGCGGATGGCATCCGCCAGCACGTCAGCCTGCTCGCGGTCGAGGCCGGCCTCGGTCAACCGGCGAGCGATGCTGAGAGAATCGAACACGAGTTCAAGGCTACCATGGCTCCCGATTGTGCGGCGCCCAGCTCCCCACGATCGTGCCGCTGACCGAATCGCCGGCGCCGGTGATGCGCACTTGCACGCGGCGGTTGTCGGGCAGGCCCGGGGGCACGTTCACCTTCAGGTAGTTGTCCGTCACCACCACGATGCCGCCGCCGGTGGTCAAGCCGCTGCGCACGGAGCCCACCTGCGCGGCGCGGAATGCCGCCGCCAGGGCGGCGCCGACGGCCCGCACCGCCCGGCCGCGCTCGCGGACGAGCGGGCCCGGCACCTTGCCCGCCATGCGGGTGGCGTCGGTCCCGGGACGGTCCGAGTACGGGAAGACGTGGAGGTAGGTCAGCGGGCTCTCGCGCAGATAGGCGACGTTGAGCTCGGCGTCAACGTCCGTCTCGCCGGGGAAGCCCACGATGACGTCGGAGCCGATGCCTGCATGCGGCAACCGGTCGCGGATGCCCGCCACCAGGCGCCGGTAGTAGCCCCCGGTATAGGGGCGCCGCATCGCCCGCAGCACGCGGTCGCTGGCGTGCTGCAGCGGCAAGTGGAAGTGGGGCGCGAACCGGCCGCTGCGCGCCACGAGATCGACCACCTCGGGCCCGCAGTCCATCGGCTCGAGCGAGCTGAGCCGGAACAGGATGCTCGACGGATGCGCGTCGAGCAGGCGCAGCAGGTCGATCAGCGTGCCGCCCGGCTGGAGGTCGCGGCCGTACGACCCGAGATGCACCCCCGTGACGGCGACCTCCTCGAACCCGGCCCCCGCCACCTCGTCGAGCTCGGCCGTCACGCGCGCGAGCGGCACGCTGCGTCCGGCACCGCGCGTCGACGGGATGATGCAGTAGGCGCACGTCTCGTCGCAGCCCGTCTGCACGCGCAGCGTGTAGCCGGTGCGGCCAGCCGTCCCGGGCCGGATCGTTTCGCCGCACGCGCCGTCCCCGCCGCCGAACCGCTCGGCGGTCGTGCGCTCGAGCGCCAGCCGCAGCCGGTCGCCCAGCCGCTCCTTGTCGCGGTTGTCGACGACCTCCGCCACGCCGGGCAGCGCCGCGACCTCGGCCGCCGCGCGGCTCGCATAGCAGCCGGTGGCGACGATGCGCGCCGCCGGGTTGGTGCGGGCGATGCGCCGGATGGCCTGCCGCGCGCCGTGATCGGCCGTTGCCGTCACCGAGCAGCTGTTCACCACGACCAGATCGGCCTCGCCCGGCCCCACGGGGCTGCCGCCCAGCGCGCGCAGCTGGCGCTCGATGCCGATCGAGTCGGCCTGGTTCACGCGGCAGCCGAAGGTGACGACGGCGTACTTCATCGGCCAACCAGTATAGGGGCTCCGCGACACCAGCGGTGGCTGCGGATCGACCCGTCAGGATGGGTCGGGCGGCGGGTGCCGGCGGCTCGAAATCGATGAAATCGGCGCGGCGAAGGCGTAGACTAGGCGCAGCAAGCGGTCCTGTCGGATGGCCATTCCCGGGAGGTGAGCAGTGACACGCCGGTATTCCTTCGTTCTGCTGTGCGCGGCCCTGGTGGCGGCTCTGGTTGTCCAGCCGGCCGCCCCGGCGCAGGCACAGACCGCCGCTGACGACGGCTGGACACCGCCGCGTTTGCCCGACGGCCGCCCCGACCTGCAGGGCGTCTGGGATTTCCGCACCATCACGCCGCTGGAGCGTCCCGAGGAGTTCGCGGACCAGACGGTGCTGACCGACGAAGATGAGGCCGTTCTCGTGGCGCGCGCCCTCGACGGGCAGATCGACCGGCCGCCCGCGCCGGGCGACGTGGGCGGCTACAACCAGTTCTGGATCGATCGGGGCACGAACGTCGACGAGGACCGCCGCACGGCGCTCATCGTGGACCCGCCCGACGGCAGGCTGCCGGCCCTGATGCCGAACGCGCCGCGGCAGGAGGGATCGCTGCGGGCGGACCTTCCCGGCGAGCTCCCGGTGCGCTACCGCAGCGGCGGGATAGGCGCCGACGGGCCCGAGGATCGGGGCATCGCCGAGCGCTGCATCCTCGGCTTCAACGCCGGCCCGCCCGTGCGGCCGGGCGGCTACAACAACAACCTGCAGCTGTTCCAGACGCCGGACCACGTGGTCATCCTGCACGAGATGGTCAACGATGCCCGCATCGTGCCGCTCGACGGGCGCGCGCATCTGCCCGCGGGCATCCGCCAGTGGATGGGCGACGGGCGCGGCCGGTGGGACGGCGACACGCTCGTGGTGGAGAGCACGAACTTCACCGACAAGACGGCCAGCTTCGGCCACGCCGGCGTGTTCGCCTACGGCACCGGCCTGACCCTCCACCTGACCGAGCGGTTCACGCGCGTGGCCGAGGACGTGCTGCTGTACGAGTACACCGTGAACGACCCGGTGACGTTCGCCCAGCCTTTCACCGCCGCCATCTACATGCGGCGGAACGAGCAGCCCATCTACGAGTACGCCTGCCACGAGGGGAACTACGGCATGTTCGACATCCTGGCCGGGGCGCGGCACCAGGAGCAGGTGGCCGAGGCCGCGGGAGACTCGCGGTGAGGACGCCGGGGCGGCGGCCGGCGGCGGCGCTGGCGTGCGCGGCGCTCGGGCTGGGTCTCCTCTGCCCCGCCCCGTCCGCCGCCGCGCCGCAGGAGGAGGAGGGCGAGCGGGGCGTCACGGTCACGCGCGAGGCGCGGCAGGTCGCGCCCGTCACCGACGAGATGCTGCGCAACCCCGCTCCGGACGACTGGCTGATGGCGTACCGGACGTACGACAACCAGGCGTTCAGTCCCCTGGACGAGATCGACCGCGACAACGTGCACCAGCTCCAGGTGGCGTGGATGCGGGCCATGAACGAAGGGCCGCAGCAGATCCGGCCGCTGGTCTACGACGGCGTCATGTACGTCGCGCACCCGGCCGAGGGCGACCACCTGCAGGCCTGGGACGCCACCACGGGCGACCTGCTCTGGGACTACCAGCGCGAGGCGCCCGCCGACCTGCGCGAGAACGTGCGGTTCGGCAATCGCACGCGGCACCTGTCCATGTACGGCAGGAACCTCTACCACCTGACGTCCGACGCCCAGATCCTGGCGCTCGACCTCGGCACGGGCGAGGTCGACTGGCTGCACTCGACGGCCGACTACCACGAGGGGATCACGCACTCGTCGGGCTCGATCATCATCAACGGCCAGGTGGTCAGCGGCCGCACGTGCGATCCGAGCCGCCTCGATGCACGCTGCTTCATCGCCGCGCACGACGCCGGCAGCGGCGAGGAACGCTGGCGCGTCTACACCGCGGCCGGCGCGGACGACCCCGGCGGCGCCACCTGGGGCAACCTGCCGACCTCGCAGCGGGTGCACGTCTCGCCGTGGGGCGTCCCCGGCGCCTACGACCCCGAGCTCGACCGGTTGTACTGGGGCGTCGCCGTGCCGCTGCCGTACCCGCGCCTCGTGCGCCGCGGCACCTGGGACGTCGGCGACCGCACGCCGTGCGAGCTGTACTCGAACTCGACGCTGGCGCTGGCGCCCGACACCGGCGAGATCGACTGGTACTACCAGCATCTGCCGTGCGACGACTGGGACCAGGACTTCGTGCAGGAGCGGACGCTGATCGACACGGTGATCGACCCCGACCCCGACGCGGTGATGTGGGTCAACCCGCGGCTCGCGGGCACCGCCGCGGAGCGCAAGGTGGTCGTCACCATGGGCGAGCCGGGCGGGCTGTTCGTGCTCGACCGCGAGACCGGCGAGTTCCTGTGGGCCGCGCCGCTGCCCTACGAGAGCACCGAGCGCTTCGTCATCAGCGACATCGACCCGGCGACAGGCCAGGTGTTCATCAACATGGACCTGGTGGCGCGCGAGATCGGCGACCAGTTCATCATCTGCGGCCACAACGTCAAGGGCTGGTGGGGCTGGTCGTACAGCCCGGTGACCAACCTGCTGTACGTCCCGTTCAACCGCTCGTGCCTCAACCAGACGACCAACGACCGCTCCGTCAGCGGGGCGAGCCCGCGCTTCTCCATCCCGGAGCCGGGCCGCGAGGACGGCGACCTGACCGAGGTCCGGGCCATCGACATAGGCACCGGGCGCGAGGCGTGGCGCTACTCGCAGCGGGCGCCGAACGCCGGCACGACGCTGGCGACGGCCGGCAACGTGGTCTTCTTCGGCGACCTGAACCGGCGCCTGCGGGCGTTCGACGCCGAGACCGGCGAGGTGCTGTGGGAGACGATCCTGGGCAGCCAGATCACCGGCTATCCCGTCACCTACCGCGCCGGCGGGCGCCAGTACCTCGCGGTGCCGGTGGGCGGCGTGGGCAACCGCCTGGCCACCTACGCCCCGGACCTGGAGGCGCCGTTCGGCAGCAACATGATCGTGGCGTTCGCGCTCCCGGAGTGAGCGCCGGGGACGATTCTCCGGGGCGACCGCCGCGATCCGCCGGCGCGGCGACCGAGCGGAAGGCGCTGATCGCGCTGCTGCTCGGGGCGTGCGGCATCGGCTTCGCGCCGGTCTTTTCCAAGCTCGCCTTCGACGCCGAGCAGCAGTTGCCGGGCGGCGGCCTGGGGATGATCGCGGCAGCGTTCTGGCGCACCGCCCTGGCCGCGCCCCTCTTCTGGTGGCTGCACGCGCGCTCGTCAACCGGCGGCGGCGGCCGCCACCGAACGCGCCTGCTGTGGCTGCCGGGCGTGGCGTTCGCCGGCGACCTGGCGGCGTGGCACAAGGCGTTCGAGTTCACGACGCTGGCCAACGCCACGCTGCTCGCCAACTTCGCGTCGATCCTCGTCGCCGTCGCAGGCTACCTCTGGCTGCGTGAGCGCCTGGGATGGACCTTCGCACTCGGGGCGGCCGCCGCATTCGCCGGCGCCGGCGTGCTGCTGGGGGTCGACCTGGGCCGCGGCCGGGACCCGCTGGTCGGCGATGCGCTGGGCCTGCTGACGGCCTGCTTCTACGCCGCCTACCTGCTACTGGTGAAGCTGCTGCGCCGCGACTTCGGCGTCGCGCACCTCATGGCGTACTCTAGCAGCGTGGCCGCGATCGGACTGCTGATCATCGCCTGGGCCAGCGGCGAGCAGGTGGTCCCGCGCACCGCGGAGGCCTGGGCGGCGGTGGTCGCGCTCGCGCTCGTGTCGCACGCTGGCGGACAGGGACTCATCGCCTACGCGCTGGCCCACCTGCCGGCCGGCTTCGCCACGCTCAGCCTGCTGGTGCAGCCGGTGGTCACGGCCGCCGCCAGCTGGATCCTGTTCGCCCAGGTCCTGAGCGCGCTGCAGATCGGCGGCGGGCTGCTGGTGCTGGCCGGCCTGGCCGTGGCGCGGCGCGGCAGCAGCGCGGCGTAACGGCGCCGGCCCGCTCCTCGCTGCCGGCACGCCTCGTACACGTTACCCAGCTCACAGGCCAGCTCAAGAACGCTCAACCAGTGCTCGGCACGCTTGCTCCACGCAATCGCGTTCGCCACCCGCGGCCATGTCGCTCTTTCGATCCACCGCGAGACGCTGTCCACCTTCTCCCTAGCCGCATACTTCCTGCCAGCCTCGCCCAACCTCTATATGCCATTCCCCACCCTGTTCCATGGGGACGTGTTGCCAACGAGAATCAGTGCTCACCATCACACTTCTTGCACCGCCGCCTCGGCAATGAGCCGATCGACTTCCTCAACCGCTTGCAACGCCTGCACAGCAGAAATATGCGGCTTCAACTCGATAATCCGATTAGCACGATCGTTAACCGATGCCCCAGAATCCTTTGAACGTCTGCTTACATAAAAGGCAGTCCCCAATCTCTCCAACTCTGTGACTCCCCTTTTTCCCAGCCTCTCCGCTACGAAACTGATCGCTGATGCATACCGAGCTGCCGTCTTGCCATAATACTTCCTCACATACTGACTGCGCTCCGTTGGGACGAGTTTCGCGCCATACGATTGTGGCTCTATCTCCATCAACCTGTCCGCCCGCAGGGCCGTCAATTCATCCCTCAAGTCGAAGGAAAATGGGCCGTGCTTGTACAGAATGAATTCGAACTGTGTAGGAACGTTCATCAGCTCCTGCACGAAGAACATCGCTTTCTGAACATGCGTCTCACCACACCAACTTCCTTGCGCACGGAGTTCTTCCATCAACTTGGTCAAAACTACACCATTCCTCATCCTATCCATCTTCAGCACCCTCCTCCTACGGCGTAATCGTGTCCTTCAAGTTAGGACTCTAGCGGTAATTACCTTGCTATCTTTGGGGTTATGTGGTCTGTTTCCATTGCATGCAGCGCAACGTGGAACTGGAAGCCACCATCGTCGCGAAGTACGCGGCGGTGTCGCCCGTGTTGAATGAGCGCAGTCGCCGCCTCTGGGCGGCGGCCGAGTCTCTGGCCATCGGTTATGGCGGAGATGCGCTGGTGTCGTCGGCCACGGGTCTGGCCCGGGAGACGATCCGGAACGGACGCCGGGAAATCGCGCAAGGCGGGGCGGCGACAGACCGGATACGAGGACCGGGCGCCGGGCGGCCCCGACTCGAACAGAACCAGCCCGGTCTGCTGGCTGCACTCGAAGCGCTGGTGGACCCGCTGCCGCGCGGCGACCCGACCTCGCCGTTGCGCTGGACCTGCAAGAGTCGGGCGAAGCTGGCTGGGGCGCTGACACAACAGGGGTGGCGCGTGAGTTCGACCACCGTCGGCCGGTTGCTGCGCCAACTGGGCTACCGGCTGCAATCGGCCCGCAAACGTCAGGAGGGAGCGAGCCACCCGGACCGCAACGCGCAGTTCGAGCACATCAATGCGACCGCGGACGGGTTTCTGGCCGCGGGGCAGCCGGTGATCTCGGTCGACACGAAGAAGAAGGAGCTGGTCGGGAACTTCAAGAATGGCGGGCGGGAATGGCAGCCGAAGGGCACGCCGCCGGCCGTGCTGGTGCATGATTTCCCGACCGACGCGGAGGGCAAGGCAATTCCGTGCGGCGTCTACGACATGGCGCGCAACGAGGCTTGGGTGAGCGTGGGCTGGGACCACGACACACCGGCGTTCGCGGTGGCGTCGATTCGCCACTGGTGGCATCAGATGGGTTGCGGCGCCTATCCCGAGGCCACCACCCTGTTCATCACGGCCGATGCGGGCGGGAGCAACGGGTATCGGTTGCGCGCCTGGAAGCATGAGCTTCAACAGTTGGCCGACGAGACGGGACTGACCATCCAGGTGAGTCATTTCCCACCCGGCACGAGCAAGTGGAATAAGATCGAGCACCGGCTCTTCTGCCACATCACGGCGAACTGGCGCGGCACCCCGCTGGCGACGTACGAGACCATCGTCGACCGCATCGGGAACACCCGGACGGCGACCGGGCTCCGGGTCCGGGCCGAACTCGACGCCGCGCAGTATCCCACCGGCGCCACGGTGAGTAAGCAGGAGATGGACGCACTCGCGCTGGTCCCCGATGCGTTTCACGGGGAATGGAACTACAAACTGTTACCCCGATGAAGTTGATAACTTTATATCGATCACTGTCCTAAGTGCTAGTTGGTGGATATGGCGTAGCCGTTGAAACGGACGGGAATCCAGGACTCTGCGTTCATCGCCGTCTAGGCGAATGAACGCGTGAATCGGGTCGCGGATTTCGTGGGCATTCTGCGCCATGGTGAGTCCAGATCAACCAACGTGACGATCCAGCGAAGCCTCAAGTCGGTAGCGTGGCCAGGGTTGTAGTTGTCGGTGTGCGCAGATAACCCTCGTGCTGACGGTTTCGTAATCGTTTAGCGGGGTGATCCTACTGACGACAGGCGTTGGAATGGGTCAGGGACTTGGAAGTGGCGCGGGGTTCGGGCGCACGACGGGAATCGTTCGAGGACATGGCGTCTCACACGCGGGTCACTGCGATGACGCCGCGCCGGCCTGGGACCGCGGTGGGAACCGGCGCCTGCGTAGCGCTGGTTGGCTTGGGCCGGGGGCGGGCGGAACGCCTGGTGGCGGCAGCGCGTAGCGGGGTTGGCCGTTGGGGACGCCTGCTGCGCGCGGTGGCGAGTCGTTGGGCGCAGGGGGCAGCTTGCCGGCAGTCTGGCCGGGGCGCGGCGGCCCACGACGGTGAGACGGTCGGTCTGGCGCGTGGACCGGTCGTGGTGGCGTTGCAAGCCGTCACGCCGGCGGGGGCGGGCGTTGGAGTGGTTCGGGGACGACGGGGTCGGTGGCGTGGAGGATGGTGGCGATCAGCGGGGTGAGGTCGAGGTGGCGTTGGTGAACGGTGCGCACGACGCTGGCGAGCACCTGCTGGGTGTCGGCGCCGTGCCGGGTGCGATTGCCGCCGCAGACCTTGCGGGTGACGACGGCGGGTCGGATGGCCTGTTCGGCGCGCCAGTTGGTGGCGTCGACCGACGGGTCCCACAGAAAGCCGAATACCGCAGGGAATTCGGTGGCCAGGTGCGCGGCGAAGCGCTCGGCGTCGGCGAGCACCGGCGGGTTGTCGATCAGCCGACCGAGTTGGGCGAGCAGTCGGCCGCGAGCGGTTGCCAGACCATGGTCGCTCAGAAGCCCGGCGTCGCGGCGGTCGCGCAGCTTGAGAGCGGCCTGCAGGACGGCTTGCACCCGGGCGGCCCATGGGCTGTGAGGATGATCATCCTGGAGGTGCTTGCAGCGTCGGAGCAGGTGCGCCACGCAGGACTGGTGCAGCGCGTCGGTGAAGCGGCGATACGGCGCCCACCCGTCGCGCACGAGCACGCCGTCGTAGTCGGCCCCGAGCACGGTGGCGGCAGCGTCGAACCCGCGGCCGGGGCAAATGGCGTAGACCGTCGTCTGGGGCGTGGCGAAGACCCACAGCCAGTGGCGGACGGCGCCGACGCGCCAGCCGGTTTCATCCGGCGTGACCACGGGACTTTCCCGCACCTGCGCGCACAATGCCGTGTAGGTCGGCGCCGCCTCGCGGGCGGTGCGATGCAGCACCTGCGCGAGGCCTCCGGGCGTAACCGTCAATCCGCATTGGGGCGCCCCCAGTTTTCTTGGACACGGATTAAGGGAGAATCCGATGTCACCAGGAGGTGGGGGTATGGTTCGGTCGAGTCAGGTGAACGGAGCTGGGTCGGCGCCGCCGGAGGGAGCCCGGAGGGCGACCGGAGTCGGCGCCGACGCGGCGGCGATGGGGTCGGGGGCCTTGGCGCCGGGGCAACGGTGGAGCGCGAGCCGGAAACGGGACGTGGTGTTGCGGCTGCTGCGTGGCGAGTCGCTCGATGCGGTCTCGCGTGAAGTCGGCGTGGAGGTCTATCGGCTGGAGAGGTGGAAGGCCCGGGCGCTGGACGGTTTCGAGCTGAGTCTGAAGGAGCAGGCCGGTGAGCCGCTGGCCGTGGAGTTGGATGCGGCCAAGCGGCACATCGGGGAGCTGTCGATGGAGAACGAGCTGTTGCGGTCGCGTGCCCGCGCAGCGGAGCGTCGCCTCCCTTTGGCGACGCGGAGGTCGCGACGATGAGCCAAGCGACCTCCGCGATGACAGGGCGACGCTACGGTCTCGAGCGGGTGTGCCGAACGTGGGAGCGGTCACGCTCAGCGCTCTACGCCAGGCGGGCTCGCCTGCAGCGCCCAGCGCGGGCTGATGGCCCACGCCGCCGCGGGCCGACGCCCGCGCTGTCGGATGCGCAGCTGCTGGCGGCCATTCGCAGCGACCTGGCCCGCTCGCCGTTCCACGGTGAGGGCCATCGCAAGGTCCACGCGCGGCTGCGGATCCTCGACGGGGTCCGGGTCTCGCGGACGCGGGTGTTGCGCGTGATGCGCGCCCAGGGCCTGCTCTCGCCGCATCGCGGGCGGCAGGGTGAGCCGAAGAGGCACGACGGCACGATTGTCACCTCGGCGCCCGACGTCATGTGGGGTACCGACGGCGCGCGGGTGTTCACCGTCGACGACGGCTGGGTCTGGACCTTCGCGGCCGTCGACCACTGGAACGCCGAGTGCGTGGGCTGGCACGTGTGCAAGGTGGGGAACCGTTTCGCGGCCCTCGAGCCGGTCGCGCAAGGGCTCCGGCGACGCTGCGGCTCGGTCGAGGCCGACGCGGCCCGCGGGCTGGCGCTCCGAATGGACCACGGCAGCCAGTATCTGTCGGACCACTTCCTCAACCAGGTCCGCTACTGGGGCATCCGCCCCAGCTTCGGCTTGCTCCAAGAGCCGGAGACCAACGGCGTCGTCGAGCGCTGGAATCGCACGCTCAAGGAGCAAGCCGTCTATGGCCGGGTGTTTCGAAATCTCGCCGACGTGCGCGCCGCCGTCGCCAAGTTCGTCGAGCGCTACAACCGGTGCTGGCGCCTCGAGAAGCTGGCCTATCGCACGCCACTCGAGGCCCGCGAG
Source organism: Vicinamibacterales bacterium (assembly GCA_965222265.1). GTDB lineage: Bacteria > Acidobacteriota > Vicinamibacteria > Vicinamibacterales > UBA8438 > JAAXGX01. The sequence continues at coordinate 359,953 of CBDCTP010000001.1, read as the reverse complement.
GAGTACGAGCTGCGCCAAGCCGCGTAGCCCAAACTTGTGTCCAAGAAACCGGGTGCGGTACACCGTCAATCCGCATTGCGTCTTCAACAGGTGCGCGATCTTGGCCAGCGGCACGCCCAGGTGCGTGTGCAACTCGACGACCAGCGCGACGACCGCGGGGCCGAGCTGCACGCTGGCCGCCCCCAGCGCGTCGGAGGTCTGCAGCGGGTGGCGGCCCTGAACGCGCCGCCGACACTGGGAGCAATGGCCAACCTCGATGTCGAAGCACCGCACGATGGGGCGCACCTTGGGGAGTTCTTCCTGATACTGCGACGCCACGCGGGTCACCTCGACCGCGCCGCCGCAGTCCGGACAGGCGGCCGGCGCCGGCGCCGCGTGGGTCTCGTCGACCTGCGCCGGCCGCGGGCGGCACGCCTGCCGGCCATAGCGCGCACCCGCCCGCCGGCCGGGACGCCCGCCGCGACCTTGCGGCCGGTCCTTGGCGAACGGGGCGGCTTGCCGAAATCCTGCCCGCCGCGCGGCGTCGAGTTGCTGCTTGAGGTGTTCACTGCGGCGCTTCCACCGATCCCGGTCGCGCTTCCACTGATCCCCGTCACGCTTCCACCGATCCCGGTCGCCCTCGACCCGCGTCAACTCCTCGCGCAGTCGTGCGATCTCTCGCTCTTGTTCCTCAATGCGGGTATCGCGCGGATCCTGTTCGGTCCGGGGGCGTTGCCGTGGCACCCCCTAGATATGCCACATCCGCCGGAAAAGTACAATCCAATAAATTGGATCTCACGCGACCATCGAACTCCACCCGCTAAATGAAGACACGGTTTCAAAGCGCGAAATACACAATAGATGCTTTACCATCGAGGCCGGGTAGACGGATTGCCGGCGCCGGCTTCGTGGCCTCCGTTCGCCAAGGGGAGGTTCTAGGAGCCGGTTCCTGCAGGCCGGGTACGTGGGCCAATGTGGGTTGGCGGCAGATCGGGCCGCGGGGGGGAACCAAGTTGCATGCAGGTACCCCGACGCGCCACCGCGATGAGCGTCCGCTGGTACTGTCAACGGAACAGAAGGACCGGGGCGATGACCCGCCGCCGGACCCTACTCCGTCACCTCGCGGTCGGCCCGCTCCTGCACCGAGCCCGGGATGCCCAGGCGGACGTCGGCGCCGAGGTCGCGCAGCAGCGCGGCCGTCTCGGGCCACGACTGGAACTGGAAGGACTGCTTCGAGCCCTCGGCCAGACGGAACGGCGTGCGGCCGCGGAAGTCACGGGCGTCGATGTCCCCGCCGGCTTCGACGAGCAGCTCGACAATCTCGTTCAACCCGCGGAAGGCGGCGCCGTGCAGCGCGGTGAAGTCCGCCTCGTTCACGGCGTTGATGTCGGCGCCGGCTGCCAGCAGCACCCGCACCGCCGCTTCCCCGCCCGGTGACCGCAGGCCCCGCGGCTCGCGCGGCGTGTAGGTGGCGGCGCCGAGTCCTGCCGCCGCCATCAGCGGCGTCGTGCCGTCGACGGTCGTCAACGCCATGTCGGCGCCGGCCCCGAGCAGCGCCGTGATGATCTCGGCGCTGCTGTTGGAGCGGTTGAGCACGGCGTACTCGCCGAAGACCTGCCCGAAGCTGCCGTTGGCGCCGAACGCGGCCACCCACAGCGGCGTGGCGCCGCGCAGGTCGCCGGTGCCGCAGGCGTAGCGCTCGAAGGCGCCCTTCTCGGGATAGCCGATGTAGCTCATGAACATGGCGGACGCGGCAATCCGCACGTTTGGATCGGCGCCGTGGGCCAGGAGCGCCTTCACCATCGCGAGCCGGCCCTCCACGCCCAGGCCGGGGTTGTATATCGAGCCGCCCAGGCCGGAGCCGCCATGCTCCCGGTCCCAGTGCGTCAGCCAGTGGTCGACGTTGCCCGCGGCGGCGTGCAGCGCGTGGATGCCGCCCATCGCTGCGTTCGGGTCGGCGCCCTGCTCGAGCAGGAAGTGCGCGAACTCGTACTGGCCGTACAGGATGGAGAGCGGCAGCGCGTGCGTGCCATCGAGGCCCGTCTCGTTCACGTCGGCGCCGCCCGCGATGAGGACGCGGGCCAGCTCGACGTTGCCGTGGCGTGCCGTCGTCATCAGCGGCGTGAACCCCTTGGCGGTCGACACGGAGATGGCCGCGCCGCCCTCGAGCAGGGCACCCACGATGTCGGGGTGCGCTTCCTCGACGGCCCACATGAGGGCCGTGGCGCCCGTCCCGACGGCCGCCGCGTTGGGGTCGGCGCCGCGGCGCAGGAGCGCCCGCACGACCTCGGCGCTGCCGGTCTGCGCCGCAATCATCAGGGGCGTTCGCCCGCTCGCCTGCGCGGCGTTCGGGTCGGCGCCGGCCGCCAGCAGGCGCTCCACCATGCGCGCGCTCGCGTTCTCGCAGGCCCGCGCCAGCGGCGTGACGCCGTGGTCCTCGGCCGCATTGACGTCGGCGCCGGCGGCGAGCAGCAGATCGACCATCTCCAGGTCGTCCCAGTGGGCGGCCCACAGCAGCGCCGTGACGCCGTCCGCCCGGGACGTGTCGACGTCGACGCCCGCGTCGAGCAACGTCCGCACCGCGCCGCGGTCCTGGCCGGCGGCGGCGCTGACGAGGCGCAGATCGGCCGTGCCTGCCGCCGCCGCACCGGCGGCCAGCAGCAACGAAATCCACCCGACGGTGACTAGCGGAATGCGCCTGAACGCCATGGTGCTGCCTCCTGGATGCGGCCCGGCCATCAGCGCGCGCCGGGTACGCCGACAATTGGACAATTATAGATGCATCCCGCAAACGCACGCCGGAGGTCCTGAGCAAGGCCCCGCCTGATTGCAGCGCCGGCGCAGCCGGCGCAAGGCGCGCACAGCGCGCCTCGGCGGGAGCGGCGCGGGGCAGATGGGGTCCCCGCAAGCGGACGCCGGGGGTCCGGGGCGAAGCCCCGTCTGAATTAGGATGATGCACGAGTCGAAAGTGCCAGCGCCGTCCGTCGTGCCGCCTGCCCCGCCGCCGCGCCGCGTCGTCCAGCCGTTGGTCGCCGTCGCGATCTGCCTGGCGGGCGCGTTCGGGCCGCCCGCGGCGGACGCCCAGGCGCCGGGGGCCGAAGCCCTCACGGGCCGGCGCGTCAGCGCGCCGCGGCTCGCAGAGGCCCCGGTCATCGACGGCCGCCTCGACGACGCGGTCTGGCGGGACGCGGCCCACATCACGGAGCTGTTCCAGCGGCGCCCCTACGACGGCCTGCCCGCCACCGAGGCCACCGACATCTTCCTGGCGTACGACAGCACCAACCTGTACCTCGGCTTCCACGCCCACTATGCCGACCCGCGCATGCTGCGCGCGAACCGCCGCGACCGCGACGAGACGTTCGAGGACGATCTGTTCCTGGTCTACTTCGACCCGTTCCTCGACCAGCAGCGCGCGTACGTCTTCACCGTGAACGGCTACGGCGTCCAGGGCGACGCCATCCTCAACACGCGCGGCTTCGGCCGCGGGCGCGAGGGCGTGCCGCGCGGCGACACGTCGTGGGACGTGTTGTTCGACACGGCCGCCGAGCTCGTCGCCGACGGGTTCACCGCGGAGATGGCCATCCCCTTCAAGAGCTTCCGCTATCCGACGCGCGACGCCGGCGTGCCGCACCAGTGGGGGCTGCAGATCGCGCGCATCATCGGTGGCAAGGACGAGGTCGTCCTCTGGTCGCCCATCTCGCGCGACGTCGCCGGCTTCATGCCGCAGATGGGCGTCCTCGAAGGCATGACCGACCTGTCGCGCAGCCGCAACATCGAGATCCTGCCCACGTTCACCGCGATCCGCTTCGGCGCCCTCGACCGCACGACGGGCGCCTTCGCCGACAAGGACCCGCAGCCCGAGGGCGGCGTCAACTTCAAGTACGGCGTGACGTCGAACCTCACGGCGGACGTCACGGTGAACCCCGACTTCTCGCAGATCGAGTCCGACCTGCCGCAGATCGAGGTCAACCAGCGCTTCGCCCTCTTCTACCCCGAGCTGCGGCCCTTCTTCATCGAGGGGGCGGAGATCTTCGACATCGAGGGGCCGATCACCGCGGTCCACACGCGGCGGATCGTCGACCCGCTGTTCGGCGCGAAGCTCACCGGCAAGGTGGGGCGGACGACGGTCGGCGTGATGTACGCGGACGACGAGGCACCCGGCAACGTGAACGACCCCGCCAATCCCGCATTGGGGCACGCGGCGCAGACGTTCGTGGGGCGCGTCCGCTACGACCTCTACACGGAGTCGCACGTCGGCGCCATCGTCACCGACCGCGAGCTGCTCGACGGCCACAGCCGGCTGGCGGGCTTCGATTCGAACTTCCGCCTGGACAACAACTACTCGTTCGGCGTGCGGGCCATGGGGACCCACCACCGCGACCTCGATGGCGAGGAGCGGACGGGGCACCTGCTCGACGCCGAGTTCCGGCGGCGCGGGCGGCACCTGCGGTACACGCTGGGCGCCTACGAGCTGTCGCCCGACTTCCGGACCGACGCCGGCTTCGTCCGGCGCACCGACCAGCGCGTGCTGACCGGCTTCGGCTCGTACGTCTGGTGGCCGGAGAAGTGGCTGCTGCGGTGGGGGCCCGAGTTCAACTACCTGCGCAACTACGACTTCCGCGGCGTCCTCCAGGACGAGGCCGGCGGCGCCGGGCTGAACTTCGCCTTCGTCAAGAACAGCTTCGTCGCCACGAACCTCGACCGCGAGCGGGAGCGCTACCAGGGGATCGACTTCGTCAAGACCCGCTTCCGGGTCTTCGGCCGCACGGACGCCAGCCGGCGCATCGGCCTGACCTTCGAGTACCGCCGCGGCGACCAGGTCTTCTTCGACCCGCAGAACCCGTACCTCGGCTACGAGACCGGCGTCTCCGCCACGTTCAACCTGCAGCCCATCTCCCGGCTGAAGTCGGCCATCAACATCGACACGAACCGCTTCACCGACCCGCGCCGCGGCAACGCGGAGGTGTTCGCCGTCCGGATCTTCCGCGCACTCACCACCTGGCAGTTCACCAACCGCCTGCTGGTACGCAACATCAGCGAGTACAACACCTTCGACAGGGCGTTCGACTTCAACGTGCTGTTCACCTACCGCGTCAACGCCGGAACCGTCTTCTACGCCGGCTACGACGACCACTACCAGCAGGCCGACCGCATCGACTGGACCGTCGACCGCGACGAGCTCGCCGCCAGCCGCTTCTACACCACCGACCGCCGCCGCACGAACCGGGCGATCTTCCTGAAGTTCCAGTACCTGTTCAGGTATTGAGCCGCGGCCCGCGGAATCACGCGGCATCCGGCGGGGCGCGTCGGCAGGCGACGGAACGACGGAACGACACGGCTGACGGGCTGCGGAGGTCAGGCGGTTTCCCGCCGGCCGCTGATCGCCTCGCGCAGCCCGTCGAGCAGGCCTTCGAGGCGTGCCAGCCGCTCGCGCAGGTCGGCCATCTCGCTTCCAACCCGCTCGCGCAGGTCGGCCATCTCGTTGCCGACACGTTCGAAGCGGTCGGCCATCTCGTTCCCGAGCCGCTCGAAGCGCCCGGCGACCCAGAGCAGGGTCGCCAGTTGGCCGCCACCGAGGGACACACCGATGGTCAGGATCGCGATGAGTTCGGGGCTCATGGGAATGCTGCCTTTCTGATTCTACGACGGTCCGCGGACGTTCCAGCCTGTCTTGTTGCCGCACTTCCCATGCAAGCGCGGGGCCATGGCGGGACAACCGGCAGGGACGGGACGCCACGTTCCAGTACTCGAGCCGGATGGCAGCAACTGCACCGGTTGCAGGCGTCGCGGTGGCACGGGCGCGCCCCCATGGAGTGGCCGAAGATCAGAAGTAACATTGAGGATCCCGCCGACGGACGGCGGAAGTCAGGCGGTTTCCGGCCGGCCGCTAATCGCCTCGCGCAGCCCGTCGAGCCGAGCGAGACGCTCGCGCAAGTCAGGCATCTCGCTGCCGACCAACCACAATATCTGGCGTCTCTATTCCACATCCACACCATCTGTGGTAGGCTTTAGCCAGCGATGCCCCTTGATGCTCGTTCCCGCCCGTCCGGGCCTGATGACGCCCCGGCGGCCCCATCCGAGCTTGGCGAAATCTTCACTCCGGACGAGGTTGCCGCGTACCTGAAAATCTCCAAGAAGACGGTCTACCAGATGCTGCGACGCGGTGAACTGCACGCCTTCAAGGCGGGAAAACACTGGCGCGTGCCGCGTGACGGACTTGGCGCGCTGATTGCTCGCGATTCCCGGAAGAACGGGGAGCAGGGGGAGTGACCGGCACAGGGCGCGCGTCGTTCTCGGGTCACGAGACCTTTCCGTTTCGGTACACGTGGCTGAAAAAGGCGGTCGACGCTGTGGGCGGGGACGAGTACGCGTTCCACGCTGATGACGCCATGGTGAAGTTTGGCGTCGGCAAGAACATGGTGTCCTCGATTCGTCACTGGGGCGTTGCGACAGGCATGCTGGAGGAAGGGGCGGCGCGACGCGGGAGCCGCATCAAGCCCTTCAGGGCAACAGAGTTGGGCGCGATGCTGTTCCGTGAAGAAGGATGGGATCCGTTCCTGGAGGACCCCGGCACGCTGTGGCTGCTCCATTGGCAGCTCGTGAGCCGCCCGGAGCGCGCCACGACGTGGTGGTGGGTGTTCAACCAGTACCCGGGCACCGTCTTCACACGCGCCGAGATCCAGGAGGCGATCGAGACGCTCTGCGCCACCAGTGGCGAATCGACGCCACCGCGAACGATGGCCAGAGACTCGGCCGCCGCCCAGAGGCGGCGACTGCGCTCATTCAACACGGGCGACACCGCCGCGTACTTCGCGACGATGGTGGCTTCCAGTTCCACGTTGCGCTGCATGCAATGGAAACAGACCACATAACCCCAAAGATAGCAAGGTAATTACCGCTAGAGTCCTTAGTTGCCGCGCTTCCCATGCAAGCGCGGGGCCATGGCGGCGCCGTGATACATTGGGCGGAGAATGCAGCCAGGAGGATTCAGATGAACCATCGACAGCTCGTCGCGGCGGCTGCGCTGGCCGCTGCCGCGCTGGTAGTTCCTGCAGGCGCCGCTGCCCAGTCGGCCGCGGGCCAGGACCCGCTGCGGATGCCCTGGGGCGCGCCGAACCTGCAGGGGGTCTGGGACTTCGCCACGGTGACGCCGCTGGAGCGGCCCGCGGAGTTCGCGGGGCAGGAAACGCTGAGCGACGAGGACGCGGCGGCCGTGATCGCGCAGTCGAACCAGCGCTGGCAGAGCATCTCGGAGGGGCGCGAGGGCTCGACCGGCACGTACGACGAGTTCTGGTTCGACGCCGGGACCGACGTCACCGAGGATCGGCGCACGTCGCTCATCGTGGAGCCGCGGGACGGCCGCGTTCCCGCGCTGACGCCGACCGCGGCGGCCCGCGTGGCCGCGCGCCGCGCGTACCTCGCCGAGCATCCGGCCGATTCCTGGGAGGACCGCAACATCGCCGAGCGGTGCATCCTGGGCTTCAACACCGGCCCGCCGATGGCGCCGAGCGCCTACAACAACGTCATGCAGCTCTTCCAGACCGACGACCACGTCGTGATCCTCAACGAGATGGTGCACGATTCGCGCATCGTGCCGCTGGGCGACGTGCCGCACCTGCCGCCTCACATGCGCCAGTGGCACGGCGACTCGCGCGGCTACTGGGACGGCGACACCCTGGTCGTCGAGACGATCAACTTCACCGGCAAGACGAGCTACCGCGGGTCGACCGAGAGCCTGCACCTCGTCGAGCGCTTCACGCGGGCCGACGCCGAGACGCTGCACTACGAGTTCACGGTCACCGACCCGCGCACGTTCACCCGGCCGTGGACGGCGCTGGTGCCGATGAAGATGTCGTCGAACCCCGTCTACGAGTACGCCTGCCACGAGGGCAACTACGGGATGGAAGGCATTCTCGCGGGGCATCGCGAGGATGAGCGGGAAGCGGCGGCGGCAGCCGGGCGATAGGCCGGCCGCGTCGGGTCCGCCCATCGATGTGCTGGCGCGCTGCGCTATCGGGCCGCGCGGGAGGGCAGACTCGTCTGCGAAGCCGCTTCCGGCCTGTTCGATCGGTTTCGGCTCGATGCGGTGCGGTTCTGGTCCGACAACGCGCCGCTCTTCGAGCGCGGATACGACGACGTGCTGGAGTCCCTGGCGCGTTGAGCATCCTCGACCGCGTCGTGCTGGCCGAGCGCACGATGGTCGTCCAGCGTCACTTGGCGCGGGTGGTGGAGCGGTTGCCCGCGTCGCCGGCTGACCTCCAGCCGGCCACCGACGCTTCGGACGCGGTCGTACTCCATCTGTGGCAGGCGACGCAGGTCGTCATCGACATGGCCATGAGCGCCTGTCTCGCGTTGCGCCGTATCCCGTGAGCAACTTCGCGAACGCGGAGACCAATGATGACCGCCATCGTTCCACCGACCGTCCTTCTCCTCCTGCTGCTGTCGATTGGCTCCACCCTGTACGCTCAGGACATGCCGCAGCCGGTGGTGAGCGGGCCGATTGCGGGCGGCACGCACGGCCGGCCGTTCGGCTCGGCCGCTGCGGACCTCCCGGCCGGCTACGTGGAGGAGGAACGCTTTCTCTCGGGCACGGCGCGGTCGTACGCGAAGGTGGGCGATTGGCTACGCGATGGGCGCTGGGAGGCGAGGCCGGCGGACGCCGCGGCGTACGCCGTGCGGTTGCTCATCCGCCGGCCTGGCGACCCCGAGGACTTCAACGGGGTAGTGGTGGTCGAGTGGCTCAACGTCTCGGCGCAGGCCGAGGGCGATGCCGACTACCTGCACATGCGCGAGGAGCTGCTCCGCGGCGGCTACGTCTGGGTCGGCGTCGGCGCGCAGTCCGTCGGCGTCAACGCGCCGCGGACCGGCCTGAAGGCCTGGGATCCGGTGCGCTATGGACCGCTGGCGCATCCGGGCGACCCGTTCTCGTTCGACATCTTCTCGCAGGCGGTGCGGGCCTTACGAGGGACCGGCGCGGGCGGGCCGCTGGGGGACTTGGGGATCCGGCACGTGCTGGCCACCGGCCGCTCGCAGTCGGCCATGCGGCTCATCACCTACATCAACGCGGTGCACGCGCACGAGCGCCTGGTGGACGGCTACCTCGTCCACAGCCGGGGGGCGGCGCCCGCCGGCCTGCACGCCGATCGCCTGACGGGGGTGGCCGACCCGCTGCCCGCGGGGGCCCACATCCGCACCGACATCGACGTGCCGGTGCTCGACGTGCAGGCCGAGGGCGACATGGTGACCTTGCGGTCGCACCTGGCGCGGCAGGACCCGCACGACAACCTGCGCCACTGGGAGATTGCGGGGGCGGCGCACGCCGAGGTGCCGGTGTGGGTCGTCAGCGAGGCCACGCCTCCGTCGGACGGCCCGGGGGGCTACGCGCCGGGCGGCTGCGCTGCGCCGGTCAATGCGGCCCCGCACCACGCGGTGGTCAAGGCGGCGCTGCGCGCCCTCGTGCGCTGGGTGCGGGACGGAGTCGCGCCGCCGCAGTCGCCGCCGATCGAGCTCGGCGACCCGGCCGACGACGACCCGGTCCTGCGCGACCGGTTCGGCAACGCGCGCGGCGGCATCCGCCTGCCGCAGCTCGAGGCCCCCACCGCCACGCTGGACGGACGGGCCAACGCCGCCGCTGCCGCCGGCAGTGAGGGCGGCGTTCGCAACTTCTGCTTCCTGTTCGGGCATACGGTGCCGTTCGACCGCGAGACCCTCGCGTCGCTCTATCCGACCCACCAGCAGTTCGTGAGCCGCTTCAACGCCGCCGTCGACCAGTTGGTGGAGGACGGGTATCTGCTGCCGGCCGAGGCCGACGCGGCGCGGCGGGCCGCGCAGGAGTCGCCCATCGGCCGCTGACCGTCACGGCCGCTGCGACGCCTCCCAGCGCTCCAGCTCCTCGTAGAGCGCTTCGTACTGCGGGAGGCGCACGGCACGTTCGTCCTCGCGAGCCTGGACGGCATACGCCTCGTCCGACCGGGCGGCGGTGAGACTGTTCGGCATGCCGTAGTTCGCCTCGTGGCACCCGGGCTCGAGGAGCAGATAGCTGTCGTCCTCCCTCCCGAGGGGTCGCAGGACCGTGTAGGGCCGGACGTAGGTCAGCGGATCATCGACCGTGTACTGGTACTCGATCCGCTCGTCGGAGACGCGCGTGTAGCGCTCGCTGTAGCGCAGGCCCGCACCCGATCCCGGATAGTAGTGGACGTGCTCCGTGAGCCCTCCATGAATCGGCAGGACGTCGCCGCCGTCCTGCTTGCCCAGGACGTTGGTGCTCTCGATCACGAGCGTGTCGCCTTCCCAGCGGCCACGCGAATCGCCCAGCCACTGGCGCAGGTGCGCCGGCAGGGGCGGACGGCCGTCGAGGGGGACGACGTACACATCGTTCTGGTTCAGCGTATTGACACGAATCGCCACGTACCCGGGGGCCTGCAGGATGAGCTTGCTCCCGCCGAGGCGACTGCGCGCCGAGCTGAGACAGCGCTCCCCCAGGTTGGCGTCGAGCCAGTCGTCGCGTTGGCCGCGCCCGCGCGCCTCCTCTTCCCTCCGCTCCCAGCGCTGCAGCAGCTCCCGAGTGAAGGGAGGAATCCGCCCATCCGGCGGATCGATGACCAGCGAGGTGCGCCTCCAGGTCGTTCCGTGCCTCCGTGGTCCCGTGTCGGTCCAGAACCGGTTGTACTCCTGCCCGACGATGTTCCTGTCGTATCCCGTGACCCTCTGGAGATCCCGGGGACGCACGACGCCGGCGAGCTCTTCCTGGGTAGCCCCCTGGGCGAGCATCGCATCCAGGCTGGCCTTCTCGGCCAGCTCTTCGTCGGTGAGAAACTCCCGGTCCCCGAGCTCGGCAGGCCGTTCCATCGGGGTGGAGGTCACCTCGTTCGTCCAGATCCCCTGCAGGTCGGGATCGCCCCACGGCGTGTGAGGCGGCGTCCAGTCCTGCGCCCCGCTGTTCGATGCGGCCGCGCCGACCGCGACGAGACAAGCCAGCGCCGCAACGGATTCAAGCCTCATGGTCTTCAATCAGACGGGGCTGCGCCCCGCGCAGACTCCTAGCGACCGGCCGCGTCCAGGGCGCGTCCGCCACCCAGGGTGTTGCTCACCGCGAGATTGCCCTCATGGCAGGCGTACTCGTACATCACGTAGCCCGCATCCCGGGTCAGCGGCATCGAGACGGTCCACGGCGCGTCATAGACGTTCGGATCGTCGACCCTGACCTCCCACATGAGCGTGTCCTCCGACGCGCGCGTGAAGCGCTCGACGACGTGCAGCCGCCTGCTGGCCGGAATCCCCTTCATCCGCCCGCCGCCGCCGCTGGATGCAATCCAGCCCCGACCGTGAAAGTTCCTCGTATCGACCACCAGCGTGTCGCCTTCCCAGCGCGCCCGGGAGTCGCCCATCCACTGCCGAATCCGGTCATCGACGTGCGGTCGGTCACCCACGGGAATGACCCGCGCGTCGTGAATCATCTCGTGGAGGATCACCACGTACCCGGGCACCTGCAGTATGCGGTACGCGTTGTTGTAGCCGGCCGGGAACATCGATCCCGGCACGCCTCGCGAGATGCACCGGTCCCACACGCTCATGTGCAGGTAGTCGTCGTCCCGGTGCTCGCGGTTGTAGTCGCGGACCCGCTCGGCCCACGCCTTCACCGGCACCCGGCCGTCGGGCGGATCGACGACCAGGGACGTCTGCCGTGTCGACAGCAGTTGGGTTCCGGCATCGAGCCAGTGATTGTTGTAGCCGCCGACGCTGCCCGGCGTGGCGACGCCGTTGGTCTCGATACGCTGCCCGACAGTCTGCTCCTCGAAGCCGGCCGCTTCCTCCGCGGTGAAGAACGCCTTGTGCGCGACCGAGTCGGGCACGGCGACGCCAGAGTACGCGAACGACGACCCACGCTCGAACGGTGTGATCGTCGCGTTGGTCCAGAGGCCCTGCAGGTCCGGGTGTCCGTCCGGCGTGCGCGGCGCCTTCCACTCGCTCGGCGTGGCGTCGTCCTGGCCGGCGGCGGTGGCCACCCCGAGCCCCATCGCCGCCACGCCAATCAGGACCAGCAACGACGGCACGGATCGACTGTTCATCGCAGACCTCCCCATCGGGAATGTTACGAACGGGCGCGCCAGCTGCCGCCTCGCGCTCCCTGGGGCGCTGCCCGGCCGGGACGCCCTCCCTGCCGACGTGGCCCGGGCGGAGCGACCCTCGCGGCCGGCGTTATTCCGAAATGGCGAAGTGGGCCGCCCATTCGTGGGCGCCCCAGTGGATGACGAGCCGGCCGGAGTGCGCCGTGACCGGAACGAGAGCGGCCCCGAGCGGCCGTGTCGCCAAGCCGTCCTCGGAGTGCTCCAGATCGATCTCCGCCGCGTCGAACGCCGGATCGTGCTGCGTCCCCCAGGAATCGGCCTCGTGGTTGAAGACCAGGCGCCAGCCGTCCCCGGCGCGCTTCAACCAGAGCCCGTACGAGCCCGGGAAGCTGGGCGCCAGGTTCTCCGTCGGAACCGGCGTGTCCCCGAACTGCAACGGGACCTCGTTCCGCAGCCGGATGACGGCGCCCTGCGTCAACCTGACGACCTCGCCCTCGCTCAGCGTGGCCAGGGCGGCGAAGTCATCGTGATCGACGAGCTGCTCCTGCCATACCAGCACCGCGATGCGCGATTCGTCCGGAAGCACGACGGCGGTCTCGTTGCGCTCGATCAGCGTCAACGCACGCGCCCCGGCGCTCGTGTCGGAGTCGAAGGTGAGCTGCTCCGTATCGGTCGGGACCCGCGGTCCCTCGTCCTCTTCTTCCTCCGCGGCTTCCGCGGCGGCGGCCGCGGCCAGCTCGGCGGGAGTCGGCAAGGGCAGGAGGTCGAACTCCGCGGTCCAGCGGTGATCGTGCCAGCGCAGTACGAGCTGTCCCGAGTCGTCGGAGGTCGGGACGAACACGGCCGACAGGGTCTCCTGCGGCCCGGCCGCCTCCCGCGTCAGCGGAACGCGGGCCACGACTTCGTCATCGCCGAGCTCGAGCGCCCAGCCGTCGTCGGGCCGTGTGAGCCAGACGGCGGTCGGCCCTGCAAGCGGCGGCTCGCCCGCCTCTCGTCGCGCAGCGGCGTCGAGGCTCCCGATGTTGAGGAACGGGTTGAGGGTCAGCTCGCCGAGGCGAATGCGCGTCTCCGAAGCAGACTCGCCGGACGCAAGCAGCGGTCGGGGCACGGTGGCCCGGAGGGTCGCATCGAAGGCGAACGACAGCGGCCGGTTGTCGAGTGCGAGCTCCGTACGAACGACGCCTGCCGTCCCCGCCTCCGCCTCGCCCGCTTCCTGGGCCCCCGCAACGAGCGGGAGCACCAGGAAGACGAGCGCGAAAGCAGGCACCGGCAGGCCACGCCGTGACGAACGTGGTCGAGGGTGCATCAGTCAGCCGCGCAATGCCGGCTAGTCCTGCTGGTTCGTCGTGGTCGACGCACCGCCGAGCTTCGCGTAGCTGATGAACCCGAGCGACATCTCGTCGTTCGTCCGCTGGCCGAACCAGACCGGACGATCGGCGTCGAAGCCGCGCCGCGCGCCCCGCTCCGCCGTGCTGTCGTACCAGAACTCGGCCTCGATGCGGGTGCCCTTGGGGAGCAGCTTCGGCTCGCGGTACTTGTAGGTCACCTGCCAGCTCTGGTCGTAGTGCGGCACGTCGAGCAGCAGCTCCTCCGTGCCGTCGGGGTAGAAGGCGACGTAGCGCGCGGCCTTCGCCCGCAGATGTGCGTGCGGCCAGTAGTTGAGGACGAGAATGTCCTCATCGAGCGTCCGCGCCATGCCGATGCGGTAGTTCGGATGGTTCGGCGGAATCTCGAAGCCGTTGTTGCCGAGGGTGTCGGTGATGACCTCTTGGAGGACCCGACGATCCTCGACGAAGAAGCCGACCTCGGCCCGGGTCTCGAACGACGTGCCGGGACCCGGCTCCTTGTTGAAGTGCATGTTGAAGTTGACGACCGAGCCCTTCTCGACCAGCAGGCCGTAGCCGTCCGGCAGCAGCCCCGACTCGCCGCCCTCGGCGACGCAGCTCAGCAGGCCGCCCAGGGCAACCGCGGACTTGTCGGCGCCGGTGAGCACCTGGCCATCCTCGGGCCGCACGAAGGCGCACATGTGGTGGACGCCCGAGCCTTCGGCCCCGGTACGCAGCTCCCAACCGCGCATCCAGGTGTCCTCCGCCATCACATCCTCGGGAATCCGCACGTCGAACGACATGTTGATGTCGTACGCGTCATCCGGCACGACGAACGGCTCTTCCATGCGGACGACGAAGTCCGGGATGCCGTGCGACCAGCCGTCGTACTGGCTCTCGGCGAAGACGAGCGGCTCCGGCGCGTCGGCCCGATCGCCCGCCGGGGCGCCGGCCTCGACCCAGGCCAGGATCGTCTCGATCTCGGCGTCGGTCAGGCCGCGCTCGTTCTCGAAGACGCCCTTCGGCTCGGACGCGAACCAGGGCGGCATCTCGCGCGACTCCACCTTGCGGGCGATGGCGCGCGCCCAGGGGCGGGTCTCGGCGTAGCTCATGAACGACATCGGAGCCACCAGGCCGCTCAGGTTGTACCCGGAGGGCCGGTGGCAGGTCTGGCAGTTCTCCTGCATGATCGGCGCGATGTCCTTGTGGTAGGTCACCGCCGCCTCGTCGCCGGCGGACGCGGGCACGGCCACTCCGACCACGAGCCCGACCGCCGCCGCCACCATCGCCACTCGAGAAAACGTCTTCATCCTGCAGTCTCCCTTGGCCGGCTTCTCCGCTTCGCAAGACAGGCCGGAACTGTGCCCGCCAGCGTACAACATCCCGACATGCAGGCCAACCCCGCGGCGCGAACGCCGGGGCGCACTGGCGATAGAATGACCGTCTCGCGCCCGTGCCGCGGTTTCCGCGCCCGGTGCGTGCCGCAGGGGGCCGCCAACTGGCGTGTCCCGATCTGGCAAGGAGGGCTGAAGCGATGGCAGAACCGCACGCGACAATCGACCGGCGGACGCTCCTGAAGCTGCTGGGCGCCACCGGGGCTTCGGCAACCGCGGCGTCGTCGGAAGCCCTGCTCGGGCGCCGCGCGGCCGCAGCGGCCCCGTCCACGCGCGGCGCCGGCGGCGCGGCGCAGGCAGACGACCCGGAGGGGATCGAGCCCTACCGGGTCAGCGTGAGCGACGCCGAGCTCGAGGACCTGCAGCGCCGGCTCGAGAACGTGCGCTGGCCGGCCGACTCGCCGGGCGCGCCATGGTCCTACGGCACCGACCGCGCCTACCTGGAGGAGCTCATCGAGCACTGGCGGGACCGCTACGACTGGCGCGCGCACGAGGCGGCGCTCAACGCGTTCAATCACTACACGACGACGATCCAGCGGCAGCGCATCCACTTCATCCAGGAGCGCGGCCGGGGGCCGGCGCCGCTGCCGCTCCTCATGACGCACGGCTGGCCGGGCACGATCTGGGAGATGTTGCCGGCGGTGCGGCGGCTCGCCAACCCGGCGCTCTTCGGCGGCGAGGCGGGGGACGCGTTCAGCGTGGTCGTGCCTTCGATCCCCGGCTTCGGCTTCTCCGGGGAGCCCCACGAGGGGACCGACGTGGCGCGGACGGCGGAGCTCTGGGTGCAGTTGATGGACCGGCTCGGCTACGAGCGCTTCGGGGCCTACGGCAGCGACTGGGGGGCCGGGATCACGCGCGTCCTCGGGGCGCGGTATCCGGACCGACTCGTCGGCGTCCATACGCCGGGCTCGCCGCCGCGCGCGCAGCGCGACCCGCAGACGGACGAGGAGCGCGAGTTTCTGGAGAGCGCCGCCCTCTGGTCCGTCGAGGAGACCGGCTACCAGCGCATCCAGGGCACGAAGCCGCAGACGCTCGCCTTCGGCCTCACCGACTCCCCGGCGGGCGTGGCCGCCTGGATCACCGAGAAGCTCCGGTCCTGGAGCGACTGCGACGGCGACGTCGAGAACCGTTTCAGCAAGGACCAGATCCTGACGCTGGTATCGATCTACTGGCACACGCGGACCATCGGCACCAGCGTCCGCTACTACCACGCCAACGGGCTCGGCAGCTCGCGACCGCGGCCGGCGCCGGAGCCGGTGCGCGTCCCGCAGGGCTTCGCGGGGTTCCCGGGCATGCCGACCCGCCTCCGCATGCCGCGCTCGTACGTCGACGAGCTGCCGGAGAACGTGACGCACTGGACGGAGTACGACACTGGGGGGCACTTCCCGGCGATCGAGGAGCCCGACCTGCTCGTCGACGACCTGCGGGACTTCTTCCGCCCGCTGCGCTCCGCGTAGCCGCCGGCACGTCTCGCAAGGCTCCGGAGCGGCGGAGCGGCGGCATGGGCCTCGATTCGTCCGGCTTCGTCCTGGTCACCCTCGCCTGGGCCGTCCTGGCGGTGCCCGTGGATCGTGCAACGCCGCAGCCGGCCCATGCCCGCCGTCACGTGCGTCTCGGCTGTCGTGTTCAACGCCATCAACGGCCTGCTCAACGGGTGGTTCCTGGGGCACCTCGCCGACTATCCGCCCGACTGGTTCCTGGATCCGCGGTTCATGGCCGGCGCCGCGGCGTTCCTGTCGGGCGCGGCCCTGAACGTGACCGCCGACTACCGCCTCGCGCGGCTGCGCGCGAAGCAGCAGGGCCGCTACGTCGTCCCGCACGGCGGCGCCTTCAGGTTCCTGTCGGCGCCCAACCTGACGGGCGAGCTGATCGAGTGGATCGGGTTCGCCCTGATGAGCTGGTCGCTGCCGGCCCTGGCGTTCGCCATGTGGACCGCCGCCAACCTGATCCCCCGCGCGCTCTGGCGGCATCGCTGGTACCGGCAGACGTTCCCGGGCTACCCGCCCGCGCGGCGCGCGATCATCCCCGGCGTGCTGTGACCTGCCGCACGCCGGCGCCGGCCGGCGCCGGCTGCGCTATAGTCGGATGGGGACCAGCCTCCGAAACCAGGGAGTAGACCAATGGCAGAAGACCAGAAGCCGGAACCGCAGCAGCAGGATCAGCCGATCGACCCGCGCGTCTTCGACCTCTACGACGAGTATTGCCACGGCTACATCGATCGGCGGGAGTTCCTGAGCCGCGCCGCGGCCCTCACCATCGGCGGCGTCTCCGCCCTCTGGATGGCGCAGTCGCTCCTGCCGCGCTACGCCGAGGCGCAGACGATCTCGTTCACCGACCCCCGCATCAAGGCGAACTACGTGGAGTACGACTCGCCCGGCGGCACGTCCGGAACGATGCGCGGCTACCTGGTGCAGCCGGCCGGGGACGGGCCGTTCCCGGCGGTGGTGGTCATCCACGAGAACCGCGGCCTGAACCCGCACATCGAGGATGTCGCGCGGCGCGCCGGCGCTGCCGGCTTCCTCGCACTCGCGCCGGACGGACTGTCGCCGGTCGGCGGCTACCCCGGCAACGACGACGACGGCCGCACCCTGCAGCGGAGCCTGGAGCCCGCGCGCCTCGATCAGGACATGATCAACAGCGCGCGGTACCTCAAGGCCCACGAGCGGTCGAACGGGCAGCTCGGCGCCACCGGGTTCTGCTGGGGCGGCGGCATGACCAACCGCCTCGCGGTCGAGCTGGGCGCCGATCTGCAGGCCGGCGTGCCCTTCTACGGTGCCGCGGCCGCGAGCGAGGACGCCGGCCGTATCGAGGCCGCCCTCCTCATCGTCTACGCCAGCCACGACCCGCGCATCAACGCCATGTGGCCCGAGTACGAAGCGGCGCTCGAGGCGCATGGCGTGAACTACGAGATGGCGATGTACGAGGGCACGCTGCACGGCTTCCACAACAACTCGACGCCGCGCTACAACGAGCCGGCGGCGGCGCTCGCGTGGAACCGCACCGTCGGCTTCTTCCGGCGGCACCTCGGCGTGTAGCGGCCGGAATCGTCTTCCTCGAAGGCCGGCAGCGCCGCATCGCGGCGGCGGTGGGATTCCACGTCTGGCCGATTCGGGCGAGTCGCGCCATGCCCTTGACGAAGGAAAGAGCTCGCCCGCCGCCTGACCCTGCCCCAGTTCCCCCGGGCTTCCGCCTGCGACCCCGAGTGGGTTCTCGAACATGAAATGGGGCCCAACGTCCTGTGGCTGACCGAGTTTCTGGCCGACGCCATGCATCTCGAGCCCGGCATGCGCGTGCTCGACATGGGCTGCGGCAAGGCCATGAGCTCGATCTTCCTGGCTCGGGAATACGGCGTTCAGGTCTGGGCCACCGATCTCTGGATTCCCGCCAGCGACAACTGGCAGCGCATCTGCAGGGCTGGCCTGGAGGACCGCGTCTTCCCCATCCATGCCGAGGCCCACGCGCTGCCCTACGCTGACGGTTTCTTCGATGCCCTCGTCAGCATGGACGCGTATCACTATTTCGGCACGGACGATCTCTATATCGGCCGCTACGCTCGACTGGTCCGGCCTGCAGGCCTGATCGGCATCGTCGTACCTGGTGTCAACGAGGAGCTGGTGGACGGCGTGCCCGACGAATTGGCGCCCGGCTGGCCCTGGGACTTCTGCTCGTTCCACGCACCCGAGTGGTGGCGGGCCCACTGGGCGAAGACGGGCCGGGTCGAGGTCGTCCTGGCGGACTCGCTGCCGGACGGCTGGCGCCACTGGCTGCGCTGGGAGGAGCTGCTCATCGAGCACGAGGCGAGCGGCCAGGAGAACAACGACGTGCAGGTGCTCCGCCTGGACGGCGGCAGGCGCCTGGGCTTCACGCGGGTAGTTGCGCGGAGAATCGGAGAGTCCGCATAGGAGCTACTTCGCGGCGCCCGCGGCCAGCGCGTCGAAAAAGGCCTCGAGCGCGATCCCGGCTTCCCGCAACGCGCCGCGGGCTCCGTCGAGCCAGCGCCGGCCGGCGTCCAGACGCCCGCGTCCGTCCCGCAGCATCCGCCGCGTCTCGGCCGGCTGCGGGCCGCCGAGCCCCTGGCGGCCGGCGACCATCCGTTCGGGGTCGAGGGCCTCTCGAATGCGATCGACCGCCACCGGCAACGGCTCGCCGTAGGTTTCCTCGTAGACGTGCAGCAGCTCCTCGGCGGTCAGCTCCCTGGGGCGCTTGCCGTGGGCGCGGCCGTACTCGGTGAGCTCGGAGGCGTAGTGATGGCCGACGCGGAAGGGGATCGCCGCGTGGCGGAGCAGCGTGTCGGCCACCTCGGTCATGGTGGCGTAGTCGGCGTCCACCTCGGCCAGCGACCGCGCCGGGTCTACCTCGAGGCCGTTGACGACGTCGGCGTAGAGCGCGTACATCCGGCGCGCCTTGGCGGCGGTCTCGAGGATCTGGCCCGCGCCGCGGTAGTCGATCATGCCGGTGGAGGTGTTGTGGGCGGTCAGGAACACCGTCTGGGCGTCCCCGAGCACGGTGCTGGCGACCTCCCGCAGCCTCTCGAGCGCGATCGGGTTCCGCTTCTGCGGCATGATGCTGCTGATGCCGGTGAGCGCGCGGTCCAGCAGGAGCCACGGCGCGGGATCGTGGTACTGGACCTGCACGTCCTCGCTGAACTGCCCGACGCCGATCGCCGAGATGGCCAGGACCGAGGCCAGCTCGGTCTTCGAGTCAACCGAGGAGACGTGATTGGCGTCGTAGGAGTTCTCCACGAGGCCGTCGAATCCGAGCAGCTCGGCCAGCCGCGGGCGGTCGATGGGAAAGCCCGAGGTACCGAGCGCCGCCGCGCCGAGCGGGCTGCGATTGACCCGCGCGTAGGCCTCCTCGAGACGGCGTGCGTCGCGTTCCAGGGCCGCGGCGAACGCCAGCAGGTAGTGCGCGAGCGAGGTGGGCTGCGCCTGCACGCCGTGGGTGTAGCCCGGGATGACGGTGGCGGTGTGCCGGGCGGCCAGCGCCAGCAGCGCCTCGCGCGGCGCGAGGAGCGACTCGTAGGTTGCGAGCAACGCCGCCCGCAAGCCGAGGCGCCGCAGCGTCGACCCGATGTCCTGGCGGCTGCGGCCGGTGTGCAGCCGTGACGCGTCGCGGCCGGCCACCTCCACCAGCCGCTCCTCGAAGACGAGGTAGTCGGCGGACCGGCGGGAGCCCGGCCGGTCCTGCTCCGCGAGGACCTGGGCGATGCCGGCGGCGATGGCCGCGCCGAGCGCTTCGGGGACGAGCCCGGTCTCGGCCAGCATCACGATCGACGCCTTGTTGATCTGGCCCAGGTAGCGGAAGTCGTCGCGGTCCGTCTGCGCCCCGGCGACGGCGGGGACGAGCGCGGCGGCGCCGAACAGCAACGCGAGGCGAAGTCGCGACATGGCGCCCTCCCGGCTCAGATGAGGTGGCCGGTCCAGCGGCCGGCGATCACGACCCCGGCCCAGAGCAGCAACGAGGCGCCCCCGGCGAAGCGCGCGGCCTCCGGCGTCTCGTGCGCGGTATCCCAGCCCGCAACGCCCCGGAACGTCTGGAACTGGAAGTAGGCCATGTTGGCGAAGGCCAGCGGCAGCAGCAGGAACTTGATCTGGAAGGCGGTGTTCTCGACGTACGCGGGCGCGCGCGTCACGAACATCCCGAGGCCGGTGACCGCCGCCACGACGAAGGCCGCCCAGGTCCAGGGGACCAGCTTGCGCATCACCTCGCTGGCCGGGTAGCGCATGGCCGCGAGGCCGAGCAGCCGCAGATCCACCGTCATGATCGAGCCCACCACCAGGCCGATGCCGATCACGTGGATCGACTCCAGCAGCGGGAACCACCAGGTGAAGCCGATGTGCTGCGAGATCGGGTGGTCCTGCACCCACAGCCAGAACGTCGGATACGCCTCCAGGGCCGCCCAGTCGAACGGCAGCGGAAAGGGGTCGGTGATGTACTCGGAGTAGGCAATCCAGCGCCCGCCGAGCATGACGCCGATCCAGATCAGCAGCGACGCCGCCGAGATGGACCGCGCCGCGAACAGCCGGTCCTCCGACGCCTCCCAGTAGCCGTGCTCCTTGCGGTTCATCCAGTAGATGCCGAACGCGAGCGCCGCGCCCAGGAGCAGCATCGAGAACTTGAAGGTCGCGACCGGGTTGTAGAAGTAGCGTTCCGGCCGCGCCAGGATGAAGAGGAGGCCCGTGACGAAGTTGACCGCCAGGGCGCACCACGTCCACGGCAGCAGTCTCCGGATCATCTCGCTGACGTTCTGGCCCGGCACCGCGAGCCCCAGGAACCTCAGGTTCACCATGCCGATCGAGCCGACCACGGCCGCGATGCCCAGGATGTGGAACGACTGGGCGAGCGGGGGCAGGCCCGGCACGTTGCCCAGCAGGTACCGCACCCACTCGCGGGTGGGACTGTCGATGAGCGCCTGCGCCAGGAAGTCGCGCATGAGCTTAGGACTCCGAGAACCCGAAGTAGCCGTCGAGGATGTCCAGCTTGTCCTTGCGGACCCCGGACACCGCCCGGATCTCCGACCCCAACTCGAGCGACTGGTCGGTGGCGCGCTCGTAGCGCGGCCAGACGGGCAGCCCCTCGCCGTTCGGATCGCCGGTGCGGGCGAAGTTGGCCCAGTACTGCGAGATGGCGTCCGCCAGCTCGTGGTCCCAGTCGGTCCAGTCGAGCCCGACGAGCCCGACGTTCCCGAAGACGTACGCCAGCTCGCCCGAATGGTAGGCGCCGTAGGCGCGCCGCCCGCCCTCGACCTGCAGATCCGGCTGGTCGTGCACGTACAGCCGGAACACCGGCGGCGCGTGGCTGAAGAAATAGTGGTACGCGACGTTCCCCGCCGCCTCGACGGCGCGCGCCCAGGTCCGCATCTCCCAGACGAACGTGCGGTCGCCCTGGATCTGCCTGTCGGCCGTGGCGGGCGAGTCGGCGAAATCGCTCTCGTAGGCCGCCAGGAGCGCGTCGGCCCGCGGCCCGTACCGGCTTCTGACCGTTGCCTCCAGCTCGGCGCGGGAAGGCTCGGCCGCCGTGTCGTAGAGCGCCGCCCGCTCGTTCGCCATGGCGCCCACGATGACCGGGACGTTGCTGTGCTCGCCGGCCGCGAAGATCGCGCGCGGCGCCGCGGGCAGAACCCACCCGTCGACGATGGCGCCCGAGCCGAGCGTGCCCGCCAGCACCGTCTCGGGCGCGATGGCCCGCAGCGCGGCGGCCGCCTCCGGGCCGTCGCCCTCCACCCCCAGCTCGGCGGCGGCGGCCAGGCCGGCCTCGTGCGCCGACTGCTCGGCGCCCCGCTCGCCGGTCGCCTGGTCCAGGTACGGGCGCTCGCCCTTGAAGCAACCGCCCGACTGGCCGATCGCCTTGTGGAACAGCCCCTTGGCGAGCGGCGACGCCATCAGGTAGCAGACGGTCCACGAGCCGGCCGACTGGCCGAAGACGGTCACGTTGCCGGCCTCGCCGCCGAACGCCGCGATGTTGTCCCGCACCCACTCGAGCGCGGCGATCTGATCGAGGAGACCGTAGTTGCCGGACGAGCCGTGCGGCGACTCGGCGGTGAGCGCCGGGTGGGCCAGGAAGCCGAACGGCCCGAGGCGGTAGTTGATCGTGACGAGCACGACGCCCTTCCGCGCCAGCGCCGTGCCGTCGAAGATGCGCGGGCTGCCCGCGCCGCTGTTGTGGCCGCCGCCATGGAACCAGACCATGACCGGGAGCGCCGCGGCTGGGCCGTCGGCCGGCGTCCAGACGTTGAGGTAGAGGCAGTCCTCGCTGGTATCGAGATCGCCGCGCGCGTAGAGCGACGACATGTCGCGCGTCCGCTGCCAGCAGACCGACGCGAACTCCTTCGCCGGGCGCACGCCGTCCCAGGCCGCGGCCGGCGCGGGCGGCTGCCAGCGGGCATCGCCGACGGGCGGCTCGGCGTAGGGCACGCCGCGGAACGCCAGGACGTCCCGGGCCGCGTCGACGTGCTCGCCCTCGAGCGTGCCGACGGGCGCGGCCACCACCGGTCCGAAGTCGGCGGGGGCGGCAGCCTGTGCGTCTTCGCCGGACGATCCGCAGGCGGACAGCGTCAGGGCCAGGCCCAGAACGAGCAGAACCGGCGGGTTCGCAGACAGGCGCATCGCAACTCCTCCAGTCTCGACAGATTGCTTCGGCATCCGTTGTTTCGGCACGTGCCCGAGGCCTCGGTAGGGGGCCATCATACGCCCTCCGGTAGCCGAACGGTATGGGACTATAATCGCGGGGTCGAATGGCGACCTTCCGCCGCAGGCTGCCGCCGGGCCGCACGCTCGCGCTCTCCGCAGCGCTGCTGGTGTGCGTCGGCGCCGTGCCCGGGCCGTCCGCGGCACAGCCGGGCGATCATCCCCCCATCGAGCTGTTCCTCGCGGCCGCTGGCGGCAGCCCGGGGCAGGCGCGGCGTGCCCTCGACGAGATCGACGCGGGGTGGCGCCCCGGCTATGCCGGCATGGTCTGGGATCTGGCGCGGCTGCTGCGCCCCCCCAGCCCGCGGATGATGAGCTTCATCACCCTCGTGCGGTTTCTCGAGGAGAAGACCGGCGTGCGGTTCGGCCAGGACCTCACGCAATGGAACGACTGGGTCTGGTCCCAGCCGTACGAGCCCCATCCCGACTACGGCTACCTCAAGGGACAGTGGTACGGCGGGATCGATCCGCGCTTCGCCGACTTCTTCCCGCGCGGCGTGGCGTCGGCGATACGGCTGGACGAGATCGAGTGGGGCGGCGTGGCCGTCAACGGCATCCCGCCGCTCGAGTATCCCGCGCGGCTGGACGCGGCCGCGGCGGACTACCTGGAGGACGACCACGTCGTCTTCGGGATCGCGCTGAACGGGGAGGCTCGCGCCTATCCGAAGCGGATCCTGGCGTGGCACGAGATGGCGCTCGACCGGCTCGGCGGCGTCGAGCTGACCATCGTCTACTGCACCCTGTGCGGAACGGTGATTCCGTTCGAGAGCGTGGCGGGCGGGCGCCGGCACACGTTCGGCACCAGCGGCCTGCTCTACCGGTCGAACAAGCTGATGTTCGACCACGAGACCCGCAGCCTGTGGAACACGTTCGAGGGCGTGCCGGTGGTCGGCTCCCTGCTCGGGAGCGGCCTGCGCCTCACGCCGCACGCCGTGGTGACCACCACGTGGGGCGAGTGGCGGGCGCGGCACCCGGACACGACCGTCCTGTCGCTCGAGACCGGGCACCGCCGCAACTACGCGGAGGGCGCGGCCTACCGCTCGTACTTCGGCACCGACGCGCTGATGTTCCAGGTCTCGCGGACCGACCGCCGCCTGCGGAACAAGGACGAGGTGCTGGTGCTGCGGCTCGAGGACCCGGCGTCCGGGCAGCCCGCGCCGCTGGCCATCGCGGCGGACCTGCTCGCCGAACGGCGGGTGTTCCGGCACCGCTACGCGGGCCGCGACGTGGTCGTGGTGACGAGCGAGGCGGGCGCCAACCGCGTCTACGACGCGCAGGACATCCGCTTCGTGCGGCACGGCGCGGCCGGCGAAGTGCTCGACGAGGCCGGGCGGCCGTGGCGCGTCACGGAGGCGGCGCTCGAGCTGGCGGCGGATCCGGCGCTGCGGCGGCCCCGGCTGCCGGCCCAGCGCGCGTTCTGGTTCGGCTGGTACGCGCAGTTCCCCGAGACCGCGTTGATTCGATAGGCTCTATCCGGCTGCCGCCGACCTATAATCGGTGGTCGGCCTCACCACAGGAACCAAAAAGCACCAGGGGAGCCTAAAGATGGATATCGCGAGCCGCTACTTCACACGGAGAACGTTCATGACCGCGGCCGGCGCCGGCACGCTGGCGGCCGCCCTGCCGCGCAGGCTGGGTGCTGCGGAGCTCACGGCCGCCGAACAGGCGAACCTCGAGGTGGTGAACGACTTCTGCGCCGCCTGGGCGGTGCCGCTCGACTGGGACAAGCTCGGCGCCGCGCTGGCGGCGGACTGCAAGTTCCGCCCGACCCAGACCATGCCCGTCGTGGAAGGGCGCGACGCGGTCATCGCCATGCTGCAGGGCTTCGCGCGCGAGGCGACCGCGGCCGAGTTCGAGGTCGTCGATTCGTGGGCGCGCGGACCCGTCGTGGTCAACGACCGCGTGGACCGCTTCGCCCTCCCCGGCAACAACGTGGAGGTGCCGGTCGTGGGCGTGTTTCATCTGATCGACGGCAAGATCGCCGAGTGGAGCGACTTCACGTTCTGAGGACTGCACGTTCTGGAGGAGCTTGACGATGACGCAGCGGATTCTGGCAACGGCGGCGGCCGTGTTCGCGGTGCTCGCGGCCGCCCCGGCGGCGGCGCAGTCGAACGGCGACGACGGCGCGTTGCGGACCGCGTGGGGCGACCCTGATCTGGCCGGGGTGTGGGACTTCCGCACGCTGACGCCGCTCGAGCGGCCGGAGGGATTGGACGAGTTCCTGACGACCGAGGAGGCCGCCGCGTTCGAGGAGCAGGCGCTGCGCGAGCGCAACGCCGACCGCCGCGACGGCGCCGACCGCTCCGCCGGAATCGGCAGCGACATCGAGCGCGCCTACAACGACTTCTGGTGGGACTACGGCAGCAACATCAACGCCGATCGGCGCACCTCGCTGATCGTCGATCCGTCCGACGGCAGGATTCCCTGGACACCGGAGGGCAAGGCCCGGCCCGGCACGTTCGACGGCCAGTTCGACGGCACGCCGACCGCGGGACCCGAAGACCGGGCGCTGTCCGAACGCTGCATCCTGGGCTTCAACTCCGGACCGCCCATGTTCCCGAGCGCCTACAACAACAACTTCCAGCTCTTCCAGACGCCCGACACCGTCGTGATCTTCAACGAGATGATCCACGACGCCCGCATCGTGCCGCTCGACGGCCGCGCGCATCTGGACGGCGGCATCCGGCAGTGGATGGGCGACCCGCGCGGGCGCTGGGAGGGCGACACGCTGGTGGTGGAGACCACCAACTTCCTGCGCGAGACCCATTTCACCGGCTCGAGCGCCAACCTGCATCTGGTCGAGCGGTTCACGCGCGTCGACGAGGACACGCTGCTCTACGAGTTCACCGCCACGGACCCGACCACCTTCACCCGGTCGTGGACGGCGCAGCTCCCGATGCGCCGCGCGGACGGCTCGCTCTACGAGTACGCCTGCCACGAGGGCAACTACGGCATGTTCAACCTGCTCGCCGGCGCCCGCGCCGAAGAGCAGGCGGCCGCGGAGCGGAAGTAGCGGGAGGAGCGGGGAGCATGGCGATGAGTCAACGCTTGCTGGTCACAGCGTGTCTGTCGGCGGCGCTCGCAGCCGCGGCGCCGGCCGGCGCCCAGGCGCCGCGCACGCCGTGGGGCGATCCGGACCTCCAGGGAACCTGGACGAACACCACCACCACCCCGCTGGAGCGGCCGGCGGCGCTCGCGGACCAGGCGACCCTCAGCGCGGAGCAGCGGGCGGCGCTCGACGAGGAGAACGCGCCGGGGATCGACGCCGCGCCGGGCGTCGGCGCCTACAACAACTTCTGGATGGAGCGCGGCTACGTGTACGAGCAGACGTCGCTGGTCGTGGATCCGCCGGACGGGCGGCTGCCGGGCGTCACCCGCACGGCGCGGCAACGGCAGGAGGCGCTCCGCGCGGCGCGGCGCTCGCCGTCGTACCCCGCGTCGTACGAGGAGCCGAGCCTGATGGAGCGCTGCATCACGCGCGGCCTGCCGGGCATCATGCTGCCCGGCAACTACAACCACAACTACAACATCCTGCAGACGCCCGACCACGTCGTGATCTTCGCCGAGATGATTCACGACACGCGCATCATTCCGATTGACGGGCGCCCGCACGTCGACCCGGCGATCCGCCAGTGGCTCGGGGACTCGCGGGGCTACTGGCACGGCGATACGCTCGTGGTCGAGACGAGCAGCTTCACCGACAAGCTGTACGAGCGGCGCGGCTCGCTGATGGTCTGGGGCACCGGCCGGCACATGACGGTGGTGGAGCGCTTCACCCGTGTCGGCGACACGATCGACTACCGGTTCACGCTGACCGACCCGACCACTTTCGAGCGCCCGTTCACGGCATCGATTCCGATGGTGCCGCTGGCCGCGCCGATGTTCGAGTACGCGTGCCACGAAGGCAACTACGCGATGGCGAACATGCTGCGCGGCGCGCGCGAGGACGACCGGGCCGCCGCGCGCGGCGCCGCGAGGTGACGGCGCCGCGCGGGCGCCCCGACCCGACGCGCCCGCAACCTCGCCCCTGACGGGACCGGCGAGACCGCGGGCACGCAACGTCCCCGATATGCGCAGGTCCCCGGCCACGACGCAGCCACGATGACGCCCGCGCGCGGTCGTTCCACGGCCTGGGTCCTCGCGCTGCTGGCCGGCCACGTGCTGGCCGGCGCGGCGCAGGAGCCCGCCGGGCCGTCGCCGGGCGCCGAGCCCGTCGTCGTCGTCGTCTTCGAGAACCTGAGCGGCGACCCGGCGCTCGACTGGATAGGCACGGGCACGACCGCCTCCATTCGGGCCGACCTCGGGCGGCTCGGCTTCGACGTCCTCGATCCGGAGCGAGCCGCCGACGTGCCCGAGGCAGCCCGCTGGACCATCTGGGGCAGCTACCAGCGCCTGGGCCGCCAGTTGCGCCTGACCGCCCATCTGCGCGCCCCGGCCGACGACGGCGAGCGTGCGCCGCGCACGCTGCGGGTCGAAGGACCGCGCCGGGAGCTCTTCGATCTGCAGGACCGGATCGCCGGCGAGCTGCGCGCGCTCATGCTGCCGGCAGGCGGCGTCTCGAACCGGCGCCCGCCGGTCGGCGCCGCGCCCGTTGCGGCCGCGCCAGCCCCGGGCGCACCGACCGGCCCGCCCGCCGCCGGGCTGGCCGTGCCGGCCAGCATCATCCACGGCCCGCCGCCGCCGCTCGCGCCGGCGGTGATCAACCGCGACGCGGACGGCCGCGCCACCCTCCGCGCCGTCCGCGTGGAGGGCCTCGACGTCGACGGCGTGCTCGACGAGCCCGTGTACCGGCAGACCCCCGGCGCATCGGACTTCGTCACGCAGGAGCCGGTGGAGGGCCTGCCGGCCACCGAGAAGACCGAGGTCTGGCTGCTCTTCGACGAGGACAACTTCTACATGAGCGTCCGCTGCTGGAACTCGGCGCCCGAGTCGGACTGGATCATCCGGGACATCCGCCGCGACAGCCAGAACGTCATCTCGGGCGAGTACATCGGCGTGCTGCTCGACACGTTCTACGACCGCCGCAGCGGCTACAACTTCGGCATCAACCCCGACGCCGGGCGGCTCGACGCCCAGATGACCGACGAGCGCGGCTTCAACCGGGACTGGAACCCGGTCTGGGAGCTGCGCACCGGCCGCTTCGAGGGCGGCTGGACGGTCGAGGCCGCCTTCCCGTTCAAGTCGCTGCGCTACCGGCCCGGCCGGGACCAGATCTGGGGCTTCAACATGATGCGGAACGTGCAGTGGAAGAACGAGCGCTCGTTCATCATCCCGGTGCCGGCGGCGCGCGGTCCGGGCGCCATCATGCAGGCGTCGCTCGCCCCCACGGTCGTCGGGCTCGAGGCGCCGGCGGAAGGCCTCAGCTTCGAGATCAAGCCGTACGCGATCGCCGACCTGACGAGCGACCGGCGGGCCCGCCCGCCGGTCGCCAACGCCCTGCACGGCGACGGGGGCCTCGACGTGAAGTACGGCGTCACGCGCAACCTCGTGGCCGACCTGACGGTGAACACCGACTTCGCCCAGGTGGAGGCCGACGAGCAGCAGGTGAACCTGACGCGCTTCAGCCTGTTCTTCCCCGAGAAGCGCGAGTTCTTCCTCGAGAACCAGGGCGTGTTCACGTTCGGCGGCGCGGCGGCCGGGCCGTTCGGCACGCAGGGCGAGACGCCGGTGCTGTTCTACAGCCGCCGGATCGGCCTGGCGGAGGGCGGCCGGGAGGTGCCGATCGACGCCGGCGCGCGACTCAGCGGGCGGATGGGCGCGTTCAGCGTCGGGATGCTGAACATCCAGACCGACGACGAGGCGGTGTCCGGCACGCCGGCCACGAACTTCTCCGTCATCCGGCTGAAGCGCGACATCCTGCGGCGCAGCAGCGTCGGCGCGCTGTATACGCGGCGCTCCATGTCGCGGAGCAGCCTCGGCTCGAGCGAGACGTACGGCCTCGACGCCCAGCTCGGGTTCTACGACAGCCTGACCATCAACACCTACTGGGCGCGGACCGACACGCTGGGACTGGAGGACGACGTCAGCTATCGCGGCCAGCTCGACTACGAGGGCGACCGCTACGGCGTGCAGGTCGAGCGCCTGGTCGTCGGCGACGACTTCAACCCGGAGGTCGGCTTCCTGCGCCGCGACGACTTCGAGCAGAGCCGCGGCTACTTCCGCTTCAGCCCGCGGCTGTACGGCAGCCCCGTCATCCGGCGGCTGTTCTGGGAGGGCCGCTTCGACTACTTCACGACCCGCGCGGGCATCCTCGAGACGCGCCAGGCCCAGGGCCGCTTCGCCATCGAGTTCGAGAACAGCGACGAGATCGACGTGACGTACACGCGCAGCTACGAGTTCCTCGACGAGCCGTTCCACATCGCCCGGAGCCTGGGCGTTGCGGTCCCGGTCGGGGGCTACGACTTCGACGACGTCCGGGTGTCGCTGACCCTCGGGCCGCAGCACCCCCTGGCCGGACAGATCGCGGTCCAGCGGGGCGGCTTCTTCGGCGGCGAGCGCACGAGCCTGGACCTGATGCGGGGCAGCTTCCAGATATCCCGCCGGCTCCAGCTGGAGCCCGGGGTGTCGTTCAACTGGATCGACCTGCCGCAGAGCCGCTTCAGGACGGATCTGGTGACGACCCGGACGACCTTCACGTTCACCCCGCTGATGTTCGTCAGCGCGCTGCTGCAGTACAATTCGAGCAACAACTCGCTGGGCGCCAACGTCCGGATGCGCTGGGAGTACCAACCCGGGAGCGAGCTGTTCGTCGTCTACAACGAACAGCGCGACACGCTGCTTCCCCAGCGGTTCCCGGAGCTCGAGAACCGCACGTTCGTGGTCAAGTTCAACCGGCTGTTCCGGTTCTGACTCGCGCGAGGAGGGTTCGAGATGAGACGAGGAATCGTTCTGGGCGTGCTCCTGGCGCTGGGAGCCGTATCGCTGACCGTGGCGGCGTCGCAGCAGTCGGCCCCGATGGTCGAGGTCGAGACCCTGAAGGACAACCTGTTCGTGCTCAGGGGCGGGGGCGGCGCCTCGGCCGCGTTCGTCCGCTCCGACGGAGTCGTGCTCGTCGACACCAAGGTCCCCGGCTTCGGCCAGGCGCTGATGGACACGATCGGCGAACTGACGACCAAGCCGATCACGACCATCATCAACACCCACACGCACTTCGACCACGTCGGCAGCAACCCGGACTTCCCGACGACGGTCCAGGTGGTCACGCACGAGAACACCGCGGCGCTCATGCACGAGATGAACTCGGTCACGGGGCTGTCCGGGGGCGCGCGGGAGAACATCTTCGAGGTCAGCGACGGCGTGGGGCTGGCCACGCGGACCTTCTCCGAGCGGATGTCGCTGGGCCGCGGCGACGACCGCATCGACCTCTACTACTTCGGCCGCGGGCACACGCGCGGCGACGCGTGGGTCGTGTTTCCGGCCCTCCGCGTCATGCACGCCGGCGACATGTTCCCGGGCAAGGCGCTGCCGATCATGGACGCCAACAACGGCGGCAGCGGCGTGGAGTACTCCGGGACCCTGAGCCGGGCCCACGCGGCCGTGACGGAGATCGACACGATCATCACCGGCCACAGCACGACGATGACACCCGCCGACCTGGACGAGTACTCCCGCTTCGTGGGCGACTTCGCCGCGGCGGTGCGCGAGGCGAAGGAGGCCGGGCGCTCCGTCGACGACGTGGCCGGCAGCTGGACGATTCCGGCCGCGTACGCCGGCTATGCCGACCCGCAGCCGGAGCGGTTACGCGCGTACGTCCAGGTGATCTACGACGAGCTGGACTGATCTCGATTGATATTGATGCGGTGAGGAGGCTGATCATGAGACATCGACGCCTCGGCCCGTTCGTCGCGGCGATCGCGGTGGCGGCCGCCGCGGCGCTGGCCCCGGCCGGCGCCGCCGGCCAGGGCGACAACGGCGACGCCTGGACGACGCCGCGGACCCCCTGGGGCGACCCCGACCTGCAGGGCATCTGGACCACGGACTGGGAGCGCAGCGTGCCGTTCGAGCGTGCCGTCGAGCTCGGGGAGCGCCCCGACCTGAGCGCCGAGGAGATTGCGGCGCGGGCCGAGCGCGAGGCCATCAGTCTGGCCGACAACAAGGAGGATCGCAACCGCCGGCCGGATGACCCGGAGGCCGGTCCGGAGCACTGGTACGAGTTCGGCGACCGGACCTCGCCCCGCACGTCGCTGATCGTCGATCCGCCCGACGGGCGCGTCCCGCCGCTGACTCTCGGCGCGCAGACGCGCTACGTCGACCCGAGCTCGCGGCTCGGCTTCGTGGGCGGCAGCATGGGCGACGGACCGTTCGACGGGCCGGAGGATCTGCACCTCGCGGACCGCTGCATCACGCGCGGCCTGCCGCAGACCTGGTATCCGAGCGCCTACAACAACGGCTTCCAGATCATCCAGAGTCCCGGCTACGTGGCCGTGCTCTACGAGCGCCTCCACGAGCACCGGCTCATCCCGCTGGACGGCCGCGACGCGCTCACGCCCGGCATCGGCCAGTGGTTCGGCGACTCGCGCGGCCGCTGGGAGGGCGACACCCTGGTCGTCGAGGTCACGAACTTCAGCGACCGGACGAACTTCCGGGGCGCGGGAGCCACCCGGCGCCTGATCGAGCGCTACACGCGCGTGGACGCGGAGACGGTGCGCGTGGAGATCACGATCGACGATCCGACGACCTGGACGCAGCCCTGGACGACGGTAGTCAACGGCATCCACGACCCCGACTACTGGCAGGTGTTCGAGTACGCCTGCCACGAGGGGAACTACGGGATGCGGAACATCCTGAGCGCCGCGCGCAACCTCGAGAAGGCGGCGGCGGAGAAGGCCGCGGCGGAGGCGGGCAAGTAGCGCGCGGGCCGGCGGCGGCCCGCCGTTGCGCGGACGAGGATCTCGCCGTGCGCTCCACGCCGGCGCTCGCGCCCTGCGGCCGCGTCCTCGGCCAGGGGTTTCTGCTCGCCGCCCTGGCCTCGGCCGGGGGTCAGCCCGCGCACGCCCAGCCGCTGGACACGGCGACCGCCGGGCGGTTCGTGCGCCTGGCGCTCGACTGCGTGCACCGCGAGTACCCGAACAAGATCGCACACGTCCTGACGAGCGACCGCGACCTCGGCGCGCCCCGCCAGCTGACGCCCGCGTTCTACGGCTGCTACGACTGGCACTCCGCCGTGCACGGCCACTGGCTGCTGGCCCGGCTCGTGCGGCGCGCGGGCCACGGCGGGTTCGAGCCGGCGGCGCGCGCCGCGCTGGGGCGCAGCCTGACGCCCAGCAACATCGAAGGCGAGTTGCGCTACCTGAACGGCCACGGGCGCATCGCGTTCGAGCGGCCGTACGGCTTGGCGTGGCTCCTGCAGCTCGCGGCCGAGCTGCGCGAGTGGCAGGACGCCGACGCCGCACGGTGGCGCTCCGCGCTGGAGCCGCTGGAGCGCGAATCCGCCCGTCGTATCGCGGACTGGCTCCCGAAGTTGACCTATCCCATCCGCGGCGGGGAGCACTCGCAGACGGCGTTCGCCCTCGGGCTGGTGCTCGACTGGGGGCGCGCCGCGGGCGACCCGGGGCTCCAGCGACTGGTACGCGCGCGGACCGAGGACTATTACGGGCAGGACCGCGACTGTCCGCTGGCCTACGAGCCGTCGGGGCAGGACTTCCTCTCGCCATGCCTGGCGGAGGCCGATCTGTTGCGCCGGGTCCGGTCGCCGCACGATTTCGCGGCGTGGCTCGATCGGTTCCTGCCCGGCATCCCGCGGGGCGGCGAGCCCGGCGGCCGCCCCTGGCTGGAGCCGGCGGTCGTCAGCGATCCACGCGACGGCAAGCTCGCGCACCTCGACGGCCTGAACCTCAGCCGGGCCTGGATGCTGGAGGGGATCGCGGCGGGCCTGCCGGCCGGCGACGCCCGGCTGCCGGCTCTGCGCGAGGCGGCCCGCCGCCACCGCGAGGCCGGACTGGCCGCGGTCACCGGGGAGCACTACGCCGGCGGCCACTGGCTCGCCAGCTTCGCGACATACCTGGTGACGGAGCGCGGCCTGGACTGAGCGCGGTCCAGCCCTCACAGGTCATGTCTGGGAGTGGATCGCGCACAAGATCTTTGGGGTGATGCTGGCAGGGTCCGCGGTTCAAAAGGGCTTCGACGGCCGGTTTGCAGCCGGTCCGCTAGCCAACCAGACGGTGAACGTGAAGTGGTCCGGCAAGCGAGAGGGGCTGCTCAACACTAATCCAGACGGCATCCCGGATTACTACCTCGTGATGACCGGGCCGAAAGCGGCGGCGACGACCTCGCGGGGCCAGACCCGGCCGTTGGTCATTGCGGAGGCGTTCCTGTTCGATGCGCGGCCGCTGGTGGAACGGTTGCGCAGACGCGGCGTCAAACTCGGCGTCGCCACCAGCGTGCAGAAACACGAGTGGGAGGCGGCGAGGGTCTATCCGGCAGCGGCGTCCAGAGCACGACTGACGCTATCCGATGCGCAGCGAGAGGCGCTGAAGCTGTTCGCTGAACCGGCGGCGGACCCGCCGCTCGCGCCGGCCCTGGGCTGATTATGGCCGGTCGAATCCGACCAGCCGTCAACCACCGGCCGGCCTCGCGACCTCACCGGGCTTGGCGGCCGGACATGCTGCAAAGGTCGCTCGGGCCGATCCTACGGAAAGAGCCGCCGGACGCCGCACCGGAACGCCGGCAGCACATCCTCGCCGCCGAGCTGGCCGTCTTCCGCAACCGACTTCACATCACGCGGCGAGCGGTAGATGTGGACCGTCCCCGTGGCAGGTTCGACGATCCACACGAGACGTGTCCCGCGGCGAAGTACTCAGCAATCTTGAGCTGCACGTCGGCGAATCGATCGGACGGCGACGGGACCTCGACGGCAAGGTCGGGTGCGAACAGCCATTACGATTTCGGGATGCCGGTCTTCGGGATGCTCTCGCGAGCGACGAAGGCGGCGTCCGGGGCGCGGACCAGGTCGGGGTCGCGCCGCAGAACGAAACCGGTGTCCGAGGCGCAGCAGACGCCGGCCTCGTGCGCCACGACGTACTCCCTGAGCACCTGACTGATGCAAACCACCACCGCGCCGTGCTCCGCACCGGCCAGCGTCATGCGAATCAACTCCGCCGACGAGTTCGTATCGGTAGCCGTCGTCCGGCAACTCGAACAGAGCCTCGGCCGTCATCAGCGAGCGCCTGACGGGAACTGCCACCGATTCCTTCTCCTTCGTCGCGGCGTCGCGCCTGACGCCGCCGCACGCGACCCCTGTGGCGCCGACGCGAATCTCAGTAGTATTGTCGCACTGTCGATAGCCGCGAAGCGCGAACGAAATGCCTTCGTGACTTCCGGACATGGGCGGACCAGATGCCCCATCTGCAATCCGAGCCAGGAATTCCGGTGGGCAGCTCGAACTTCAAGGTTCGCCGCGCCACGGCCCGAAACGAGACGAACGGCGCGCCGCGGATCGTGTTCGCGCTCCCGGGCCTGAACAACAAGAACTCACCCTGGACCCGCGAGGTGATCAACATCCTGCGGAGCCAATTCGCGCACCTGGAACTGGCCGGCGGACGATGGCAACGCCGCTGACCGGTGATCTCCCGAGCGCCTGCAGCGCATCTCAAGAATATGACACCGGGTGCGGAGGGTGGCG
The DNA here is from genome assembly GCA_965222265.1 of Vicinamibacterales bacterium. Lineage (GTDB taxonomy): Bacteria > Acidobacteriota > Vicinamibacteria > Vicinamibacterales > UBA8438 > JAAXGX01. The sequence goes on along the minus strand of CBDCTP010000001.1, from coordinate 325,381 downwards.
AGCGGACCGGCCGGGGCGCCACCATCCGGCGGACGACCACCGCCAGCGCCCCCGGGTCCCGGCCGGAACAGTCGGCGCTGGCGCGCTGTGCAGGCCGGACGTGGATCAGGCGCCGAACACGTCGGCAACCGGCACGCGCAAGCCAGCCACGGCGGTCGCGGCGATCGTGTCGTCGCGTTCCAACACCTGCTGGCCGGCGTAGCCGGCCGCGCCGGGGCCCGTGTACACAGTGACGGTGCGGGCCGCCAGATCGACAAGCCACGTTTCCGGAATGCCGGCCCGGCCGTAGCGCGGCACCTTCTCAGCGCGATCGTACTGCAGGGACGAATCGGCGACCTCGATGACCAGGAGCACGTCGGCAGGCTCGGGGTGGCGGTCGGCGTAGCTGCTCGGCCGCCGCCGCGCGACCACCACGTCGGGCTGCGGCTCGCTGTGCCGATCCAGGCGAATCGGATTCTGAACGGCCACGTTCACCCTGCCGGCCAAGCGCGTGACGATCAGTTCGTTGAGGCGATTCACGACGCCGGCGTGCGGCGGGCCGATGGGGGTCATCTCCCGGATCTCCCCGCCGATGAGCTCCACGCGGTCGTCCTCGGCGAAGATGCCGGCCTCGCCCATGCGCGCGAACTCCTCAACGGTGAACCGGTAGCGCAGGGCGTCTGTTACAGCCATGGCGTGCGGCAGCCGGCGGCGCGCCTCACGGCAGGGCGAACGCCAGCACGTTGTTGGTCGACACCACCGCGATGTACTGCTTGCCGTTGACCTGATACGTCAGCGGGCTGGCGCGGATCGGGCGGTTGTGCTGGTAGAGGAACAGCTCGTCGCCCGTGCGGGCATCGAAGGCGTAGAACTCGCCCACGTCGGTGCCCTGCAGCACCAGTTCGCCTGACGTCGCCAGGTTGCCGCTGCTGCCGATCGGCGAGTTGGTGGGGGTCATCTGCTGCCACACCAGCTCGCCGCTCACCGGCTCGTAGGCCGAGACCGTGAACATCGGGACCATGTCGGCGCGGAACGGTCCGTCCGCGATCGAGTCCAGGTGGCCGTTGCTCTGGCCGACCACCAGCGAGTCGCCGACCGGGTTGACCGTGATCGTGATGCCGCCGTCCTTGCCGCTCACGTACAGCAGGCCCGTCTGCGGACTGAAGGCCGGCGGACCCCAGCTCGAGCCGCCGTGCGTCACGATGTAACGCTCGGTGAGCGAGTACGGCGTGTAGAGCTGCCGCGCCCGCTGCTGCGCCTCGGGGTCGCTCAGGATCGGGAAGGTGGCGCAGAACGGCGTCATCGGGACGCCCCGCGCGTTGTAGGGAATGGGCTGCGTCGGCCACACCTCTTCGCCCGGCACGTCCGTCTCGGTCGGCACCGCCGTCTCCACCATCGGGTTGAGGGGCTCGCCCGTCTCCCGGTCCCAGATGTACAGCAGGCAGTTCTTCCCGGCGGCGGCGATCCCCTTCACGACCCGCCCGTCGTGCTCGGCGTCGAACAGCAGCGGCCCGGTGACGTGATCCCAGTCCCACAGGTCGTGGTGAATGGCCTGGTAGTACCACGCCAGCCGGCCGGTCTCGAGCTCCAGCGCGATGGTCGCGTTCGTGAACAGGTTCATCCCCGGCCGCGCCGACCCGTCGTAGTCCGGCGACGGGTTGCCCGAGTTGACGTACACGAGCCCCAGCTCCGTGTCGATCACCGGCGGCGTCCACACGCCGCCCCCGACCTTCTGCCCGTCGCCCCAGGAGTCCTTCGCAATCTCCCAGCCGTCGTCGCGCGGGCCCTGCGGGACGGTGTTGAACACCCACTCGATCGCGCCCGTCGCCGCGTCGGCGGCTATCACGAGCCCGCCGGGAATGTGGTTCTCCGAGAGGGCGACCCCGGCATACAGCGTGCCCTCGTGATAGACCGGCGGCGTCGTCAGGCGGTAGCCAAGGCCGTACGCGTCGACGCCCGGCGGGTAGTCGTCGGGGTACTTGAACTCCAGCGCCTCGCTGATGATCTCCAGCCGGCCGCCCTCGCCGAACGACTCCGCCAGCTCGCCGGACTGCACGTCCACGGCGTACATCGACGCGCCGCCGAAGGCGTAGAGCCGCCCGTCGCCGTACGTCGGACCGCGGCCCCGCGCCTCGAGCGTATCGTTCATCCGCATCGTCCAGACCGTCTCGCCCGTGACGGCGTTCAGCGCGAAGACGGTGGCGCCGGAGTTCACGTACATCACGCCGTCGATCACCAGCGGCGTGACCTGCGTGATGCTGTTGGCCGCGCCGGCCTCGAACGACCAGGCCAGCTCGAGATCGCCGACGTTCTGCGTGTTGATCGCGTCGAGCTCGGCGTAGCGGCTGCTCCGGATGTCGAGGTTGTGCAACGCCCAGTTCGACTGCCCGTCCCCGGTGAGCACCGGTGGGGACGACTGGTGCGTGGTCGTGGCCGAATCCTGGGCGCCCGCCGGCACGGCCAGCAGCGCCGCGATCAACGCGATGCTCGCGACCACCGCGCGCGCCGCCCCGTCCGTCCCTGCGTGTCTGATGGATCGCCTGTTAGATCGCATGCATGTTCTCCTGGAAGTGCGTCACTGTATCCGGTTCGGACCTCGACACGCCAGCCGGGGTCAGAAGAGCAGGAGAAACGAGTCGTCGGGCCGCACGACCGCGGCCGGGGCGCTGCCGCTCGGCACGGTCGTCCCGTCGCCCTGATGCCTCGTCGGCCGGCCCTGGGCGTCGAAGATGCGCCAGTGCAGCGTGCCGCCGGCGCGCAGCCCCGGACCGTCGCCCCAGGCGAGCAGGGTGTCGCCGCGGCCGTTGACCGCGACCACCGGGTTCTTGCGGCGGAAGCGGGCATCCCCCTCCGGCGAGGCCGGCTCGCCCAGGCGGCCGACCGGCGCGAAGTACACCTGGCCGTCCGTTTCCCACGCCACCCGCACGGCGTCCGGCGCGCGGCTCAACGTCGTCGTGGTGACCGGGCAGGCCCCGATCTCCCACGGCTGAATCGACCGGTCCTCAAACGTCCTGCCGGCGTCGGCGGAGGTCAGCAGCCGCTGGCCGCGCCGCACGTTCTCGCCCGCGCTGCGGTACGACACGTGGACGGCGCCGCCGGGTTCGGTCAGCGCGGCCAGGTTGCAGCAGCCGCACGCCCCCTCGCCCGCCTTGCTGACCCGGCGCGCCGGGCCGAACGTATCCCCGCCGTCGCGCGACGCCAGCGCGTGCACCGCCCGCTCGGCGTCCTGGTGGCCGCCGGCGTGCCAGAAGACGAACACGTTGCCGTCGTCGTCCGCGGCGACGGTCGGGGCCGCCTCGAAGCTGCCGTCCGCCTCCCGCCACAGCGTCCGCTGCGGCTCGAAGCCGCCCCCGTCCGCCCGGCTGCGCGTGTAGAAGATGCGCGTGGGATTGGTCTGGAACCAGACCACGTGGAGCCGCCCGCGCGGGTCCAGCGCGACCTGCCCGCCGTCCATCGGTCCCATCCCGACAGCCGAGCGCGGCACGCTGTTGACCTGCTGCGGCCGGGTCCAGTCCGGCGCGTCCGGCGCGTCCGGCGCGTCCGGCGCGTCCGGCGCGTCCGGCGCGTCCGGCGCGCGCGTCACATGCAGCAGCTCCCCGCCGCTCATGATGCCCTCGAAGTAGACGACGTGCACGACGCCGGCCGCATCGATGACCGCCCGCGGCATCCGGCCGCCCTCCGGAATGCGCACGACGTCGACCGTTACGCCGCCCCACAGCGCGCTCGCCGACCAGGCCGCCGCCACCGCCAGGGCCGCGATCGCGAGCAACCGCAAGCCTGCCCGTCTCATCGTCAATAAGCTAGCCGGATTCGGACGGCGGCGCAACAACCGATCGGCCTATACTCGCCGGCGATGCCCCGCGAGCCGACCCTGGGCCAGGCGCTCGTGCCCATCGTGCTGCTGATGGGCCTGCTCGCCCTCTCCGTGATCCTGTTCGGCGACGAGTCCTCGTTGGGGCCCAACCAGATCGCGCTGATCCTGGGCACCGCGGTCGCTGGTACGGTCGGCTTGCGGAACGGGCACCGCTGGTCCGCTCTCGACGCCTCGATCAGCCGCGGCATCTCGACGGCGATGGGCGCCATCCTCATCCTGCTGGTGGTCGGCTCGGTGATCGGCACGTGGATTCTCGCGGGCGTCGTGCCGTCGATGATCTACTACGGGCTGCAGATTCTGGCCCCGTCCGTCTTCTACCCGGCGGCCTGCCTCGTCTGCGCCATCGTCGCGCTGGCCACCGGCAGCTCGTGGACCACGGCCGGAACCATCGGCATCGCGTTGATCGGCATCGCGACCGCGCAGGGCCTGCACCTGGGCCTGGCGGCGGGCGCCATCATCTCGGGGGCCTACTTCGGCGACAAGATGTCGCCGCTGTCCGATACCACGAATCTCGCGCCCGCCGTGGCCGGCACCGAGCTCTTCACCCACATCCGCCACATGGCGTGGACCACGGCGCCGAGCTTCGCGGCCGCCCTGCTGCTGTTCGCCCTGGCGGGTCTGTTCATGCCAGCCCCGTCCGGCGCCGGCGAGCTGGAAGCGCTCCTGGCGGCGCTCGACGCGCAGTTCGCCATCGGCGCCCACCTGCTCGTCCCCGTGGCCGTGGTCCTGGGCCTGGTCGTCAGGCGGGTGCCGGCGTTTCCGGCGTTGCTGATCGGCGCCTTGACGGGCGGGGTGTTCGCGGCGGCGTTCCAGCAGGCGGCGCTGCTGGCCTTTGTCGGCGAGAGCGGGCTGCCCGCCGCGGCTGCGCTCGTCAAGGGTGTGTGGATGGCGCTCTACGGCGGCTTCACGCTCGATTCGGGGAACCCGGCGCTCGACGAGCTGCTCTCCCGCGGGGGCATGGGCAGCATGCTCCCGACGGTGTGGCTGATCATGTCGGCGATGATGTTCGGCGCGGTGATGGAGGCCACGGGCATGCTGCGGGTCGTCGCGGCGCGCATCCTGCGGGCGGTGCGGGGACCCGGCAGCCTCATCTCGGCCACGCTGAGCACTTCGGTCGGGATGAACGTCATCGCGTCCGATCAGTACATTTCGATCGTGCTGCCGGGCCGCATGTTCCGGGACGCCTACCGGCGGCAGGGGCTCGACCCGAAGAACCTGTCCCGGTCGCTCGAGGATGCCGGCACGTTGACCTCCGTCCTCGTGCCCTGGAACACGTGCGGCGCCTTCATGGCCCAGACGCTCGGCGTCGCGACGCTGACCTATGCGCCGTTCGTCCTCTTCAACCTGATCAACCCGTTCGTGGCCGCGGCGTACGGCTATGCGAACGTCGCCATCGCGCGGCTGCCTGCCGGCGAGGGCGGGGGTCGGGACTCCTAGGCCTGGGACTCGCCCCAGCGCTCGACGCACTCCGCCAGGGTCGTGAGCCAGTGGCGCACCTGGGTGAAGACGAGGAACTCGTCCCGAACACGGCGCTGCGCGCTCTGGCCCAGCTCGATCCGCTTACCGGGATCCGCGAGCAGTGCGTCCAGGTGCGCGGCAATCTCCTCCGGGTCTTCCGGGTCGTGAATCAGACGCCCGTCGACGCCGTCGCGGATCTGGTGCCGGATGCCGCAGGCGCGGCTCCCCAGTAGCGCGGCGCGCTTCCACATGGCCTCGGTCACCGTCAGGCCGAACCCCTCCCGGAGCGAGTTCTGCACGACGACCGACGAGCAGCGCTGCAGGGCGTTGACGATCAACTCGTTGTTCTTGCGCACGGACATCGGCAACGACACCAGGGCGACGTCTGCCTGGAGCGCGGGGGGCAGTCCCTGGTAGGTCGTCACCAGCTCCTCCAGCACCTCCCGGGCTTCCGGATCGTCCGCCACCGCGGCCGGATCGGGCCCGGCCAGCACCAGCCGGACCAGGCTCAACCGCCGTCGATGCCTGTCGGCCGCCTCCGTGGCGGGGAGGCCGTTGGCACGCTGCTTGAGCCGCACGAAGGCGTCCAGGAGCGGCTTGAACCCCTTCAACCGATCCCACCTCGAGATCTGAGTGATGACAGGCCGGAACAGCAGCCCGATGCCGCCCCCGTCGTCGGCCGGAAGGAACCGGCCGTCCGGCGCGAGCCGCGTCGCAACCTCCGGGTACTTCGTCGGCACGACCGGGTGCTGCTCGACGACGAGCCTGGCGCTGCAGAGAGTGCCGGTCAGGCGAGGCACGAGGAGGTCGCGGTTCTTGTGCCCCAGCGGATCGATGGCCGGCCGGATGATGCCCGTCCGGCCCGCGAGGAAGTCCGGAATGTACTCCGGCGCCGTGAAGACGGCGTGGTCGTAGCCGCTCGCGTACGGCTTCAGGAACCCCCAGGCCGCGCGGGTCTGCGGCGACGATTCGTCGAGGCCGATGTGGCAGCGAAACACCGCGCGCACGTCCAGCTCGCGCCGCAGCAGGGCGCCGGAACCCAGCGGCTGCGGGTCGTGCATCACGAGCAGGTCCCCCGGCCGCACGCGGGAACGGAGCGCGTCGGCGTTCTCGCGGCTCACGGCGTCGTAGACCGCCCGGTCGTCCGCGGTCAGGTCCGCATCGCCGCTGCCGTGAATCAGGTTGTGAAGGCGCTTCGTCAGGGTGAAAAAATCCGGGTCGTCGCTGCCGATGACCACCCACTCCACGCGGACGCCGAGCTCGCGCAGGATCGTGATCATGCGCGGCATCATCTCGGCCACGCCGCCGCCGCGGGCGGTCGAGTTGACCATCCAGATCGTGCGTCCGCTGAGCGGCGGCGCCAGCGAGAGCGCCTCCGTGCGCAGGCTGCGCACGGCTTCGGTCAGGTGCACCACCGCCTCGTAGTCGTCCAGCGTCAACCGCTCGTCTACCGCAACCGTCTCGATCAACGTCGCCTCCGGCGCAGAAACAGGGATGCTGTGTCAGGACGCACGCCCGGTCGCGGCCGGCCTTCCCGCGCCGGGAAGGCCGGCCGCGAAACCGGCGTGCACGGACGTGCGGTCGGGACCCGTCGAGCGACGGGCCCGGAATGAGTCGTTGGATGAACCGCTAGCCCATGACCTCGACGAGCTCGATGCGGACACCCTCGGCGCTGACGACGAACGCGATCTTCAGCTGCTGGCCGACCCGGTTGACGATCTCCCGCGGCCCGGACTCCAGCTCGACGCCCTTGGCCTGCATGTCGGCGATGGCCGCGTCCAGGTCGTCGAAGCTCCAGCCGAGGTGGTCGAGGGCGCGCCCCTGCGTGGCCTGCAGCTCGCCCTCCGCCCGGCCCACGAGCAGCCAGAGACCATCGTAGCGCAGGCCCGCGATGCGGCCCTTCAGCTTGTCGGGGACGCCGGCGAACAGGCTCTCGTACCAGGTGAGCGTCGCCTCGGGGTCCGCCGAGCGCAGGTGGATGTGGTGAAAGCCGAGCCACTGGTGATCCTCGACCACCTCGATCTTGTTGCCCCAGGGATCCTCGACGAACGCCAGCTTGAACAGTCCCTGGACCTCCCGGATGTCCTCGAGAATCTTGACCCCGGCCGCCTTCCAGCCGGTCATCTTGGCTTCGAGATCGGTGAACGAGAAGCCGATGTGGTCCACGCCGGTGCCCACGCTGCCGCCGGTCGGCTCGCGGTCGTTGTAGAAGATGATCTGGATGCCGTCGACCTGGCACGCGCCCTCGCGGCCGTAGTCCTGGCAGTCCATGTGATCCATGTACCACTTGGCGGCGGCCAGCTCGTCCGTGGCCGTCAGGTGCACGTGGTGGTAGTCCGCGGCCTGCGCGGCCGCCGGGACGGTGATCAACCCCGTGGTGAGCAGAGCGAACAGCAACGCCTTGCCTGTCATGTCGTCCTTCCTCCCAGTGGCCGCGGCGCGCCGCGGCACGCGCATTATAGCCGGCGGCTACATCCCCGGCGCGTGAAAGGCGATCCACCAGCCGAGGGCGCCGACGAGCACGCCCGACAGGCTGTCGATCGCATAGTGGTACCGGCCGAGCACCGTCCCGACGGCGATGCCCGCCGCGATGCCGAGCAGCGCGGCGCCGGCCGCCGCCGAGGCCGAGCAGACCGCCAGGCCGACCGCCGTGGAGGCGGCGGCGTGGCCGCTCGGCAGCGTGTTCACCTGCACGCTCAGGCGGCGCAGCACCGCCGCGTTGAGCCGGCGCAGCACCGGGTAGGGCGAGCAGAGCGGTCCGCGCATCGCCAGCGCCCGCGGCGGCCGGGTCTGAATCCACGGCAGCATGCCGTAGCAGGCGAACGACGCGATCAAGGCCGCCGTCCAGAAGTCGTCGGCGCGGGCTCGCTGTCCGAGCGCCACGAAGAGGCCGAAGCCGACCGGGACCAGCGGGTAGGCCAGCAGGTAGGCGAGCTCGAAGCAGGAGCAGACGACGCGCGGGGTGCGCGCCACGAGGCGGCCCAGCATCCCGCCGCCGAACAGCCACGTGTCGACGGCCAGCAGGCGCCGCTCGATCGCCGGCATCGGCCGGCGGTAGAAGAGACCGCACAGCCAGTAGCCCTGGAGCAGGTAGACGGCGGGCAGCCACTCGCGCAGGACCTCCAGGCTGGGCGACGGCCGCAGCCGCGAGAGCATGAGGACGAGCGCGATGCAGACCAGGCCGACGAGCACCACCCGGCGCCGGGCGGCGGCGGCCAGCGGCCGCATGCGCGACAGCACCACCAGGTAGGCAAGGAAGCCGCAGACCACCCACTCGCTCGTCCAGAGCTCGAACTGCATTCGCGTGCGCCTCGTCGGATGGCGCAAAGGTATTCAGCGCCGGCTCGTGGTGTCAATAGGGCGACGGGAGCTGTGCGACGTGGCGCACCGCGAGCGGGAGTATCCGCAAGGCGCGCACGGCGCGCCTCGGCGGGAGCGGCGCGGGGCGACGGGGTCCCCGCTAGCGGCCGCCGGGGGCTTGGGGCGAAGCCCCATCTAACGATGTCCGACTACCTGACCGCGCCGAGCGGCGGTGAATCGATCTCCGCGGCGCCGACCGGATCGGGCGCCGGCTCGACGCTGCGCAGCACCCGCACGCAAGAGGGTACCAGCCACGCCACGCCGATGACGCGGCCCGCGAGGAGCGCGAGGGCGGCGGCGACCGCGCCGGCGAGGTCGAGCAGGTGGATCGCCAGCGACAGGACGGCGGCGACGCCCAGCACCTCGAATGCGGTGGCGCGCGCGATCGGGCGCGTGCGCCGGGCGTGCACCAGCACGGCGCGCTGCAGGTGCAGGGCGACCGACAGCAGCGGAAAGGCGGCCAGGATCCGGACCGGCAGGAGCGCGAACCGTGTGAGCGCCGGGCTCAACCCGGAGACGTCGTGGAACCAGACCACGGCCAGCGGGGTGAACGCGATGGCGGCAAGCCCGGCGGTCGACACGACGGCGAGACCGGCCGCGAAGTTGCGCAGCCGCGGAAAGTGCTGGCGGCGCGGCCCGAGCAGGGCGATGGCAGCTTCGAGGTACGACAGGCCGACCGCGCGAAAGATGAACGTGAGGCCCTGCACGACGGGCAGCACGGCAAGCGACTCGAGTGTGAAGCGCGCCTGTCCCATGAAGAACGTCAGGAGCGGCTGAATGGACAGGGCGATGGTCGACGTCATGGCGAGCGGCGCGTAGAAGCGCACGAGCGCGGGCAGGCGCAGCACGTCGAGCCGGCCGGCCGCGCGCGGCCGGCCGGCGAGCTCGCGCACCAGCGGCCGGGTCATCAGATGGCTGGCAATCGCCTCCGCGACGACCGCACCTGACAGCGCCAGCGCGCCGACGCGGGCGCCGGGCAGATCGAGCACCCGGAAGGCGGCCACCGCCAGCAACGACATCGCAGCCAGGCGCACCACGGTGCCGTAGGCGACCCGCCGCGTCTGGTGGTGGCGAATCAGCAACCCCTGCCTGAAGCGCCGGTACGCGATGGCCGCCGGCCACGGCAGCAGGATGGCGAGGGCGCCGTAGGTGCGGCGCGCCACGTCGGGGGGCAGCTGGAGCGCGCCGGCGATGGCGTCGAAGCACGGCGGCAGCAGCACGGCCACCTGACCGGCGGTCACGAGCGCCGCGAGCCCCCAGGTGAACCGCCGCAGGGCGCGAAAGCTCGGCCCGTCCTCCACCAGCGCCGTCGATGCGCTCGACAGCATGATGACCGGCGCCTCGACGATGATGGCGAAGGCGAACGCCACCCCGAACGCCGCGAGGTTGAGGACCGGTTCCGGCTGCCGCGCGATGAGGGCCGCCAGATACGGGCCCTCGACCGCGATCATGAGCCAGGTTCCTGCCAGCGGGGCCCAGAACGCGAAGATGCGCCGGTAGGTCAGCCGCTCGGCCGGCACATCGGAAGGGGGAGGAAACTGAGAATCAATCTCACTTCGTTCTTGACCGACCGATCCGGTCGGATATATAGTGCCCTGTTGGAATTGAGACCAAGTCTCAATACTGGTCTCGCAAGAAAAATGGCCCGCCGGTGGTGACTCACCGGACGGGCCGGCTGAACGCCCGGTCGCCGCACCCTAGCTGCCTGCGCTAAGCGCCAGACGCGTTCAACGCTCCTCATTGTAGGAGTCGGCGTCATGGCACGCAACATCGGGCCACTACCCGGGAGGGGTCATGACGTCGATCTTCCGCTACGGTTTGTTCGTGTTTATTGTGTTCGCCGTGTTCGCCCTGGCGGGCGCGGCGCCAGCCGGCGCCGCGCCGCAGGACGGCAGCTCGGGTCCGGCGGAGCTGGAGCCGGTCGTCGAGCCGGAGCCCGTGGTCGAGGGTGCCGGCGAACCGGAGTCCGCCCTGGCGCCGCCGCCGCCGGCCGCTGGCGAGCAGGAGACCGACATTGAGGAGCTGGAGCGGCGCATCGACCTGCTCGCCGACGAAGTCGAGCGGCTGCGCAGCGGCGAGCCGGAAGTCGACCTGACCGACGACCAGACCCGCGCGCTCGGCCTCGCCCCGTCGGCGGCCGCCACCTACCGCGGCGGCACCGGCGTGTCGATCGCCGGCTACGGCGAGATGCTCTATGAGAACTTCGCCTCGAGCAAGACCACGCAGTTCGACTACCTGCGAGCCATCCTCTATGCCGGCTACCGCTTCAACGACAAGTTCCTCTTCAACTCCGAGATCGAGGTAGAGCACGCCAAGGAGATCTTCGTCGAGTTCGCCTACGTCGACTACCTCGCCACCCAGAACTTCGGCCTCCGCGCCGGCATGCTGCTGATTCCCATGGGCCTGGTCAACGAGTTCCACGAGCCGACCGTCTTCATGGGCGCCGAGCGCCCCGTCACCGAGCAGGCCATCATCCCGTCGACCTGGCGCGAGAACGGCGGCGGCGTCTACTACGCCGGCGACACCGTGGCCGTGCGCGCCTACGTCGTCAACGGCCTCAACGGCGCCAAGTTCTCGTCGAGCGGCGTGCGCGGCGGCCGCCAGAAGGGCGGCAAGGCCAAGGCCACCGACATGGCCTTCACCGGCCGCGTCGACATCACGCCCACCCCCGGCGTCTTCTTCGGCGCCAGCTTCTACGCGGGCGGCTCGGGCCAGGGCGAGATCGTCGTCGACGAGATCCCCTACGGCATCCGCACCTCCATCTTCGACGTGCACGGGCAGGCCCAGGTGCGCGGCTTCGACATCCGCGGCCTCTTCGCCCAGGCCAACCTGGCCGACACCGACCGCCTCAACCAGTTCCTCGGCCTGACCGGGTCGAGCGGCGTCGGACAGACCCTGCGCGGCGGCTACGTCCAGTTCGGCTACGACGTGCTCTCGCAGGTCGACGCGGCCGGCGTGGGGCTCTCGCCCTACATCCGCTACGAGAAGGTCGACACGCACGCCGCCGTCCTCGCCGGCTTCACCCGCAACCCGTCGAAGAACAACTCGTACACGACGTTCGGCATCGAGCTCAAGCCGATTCCGAACATCGTCGTCAAGGTCGATCACATGTGGGTCAACAACCCCGTCGACAGCGGCGTCAACCAGTTCAACGTCAACGTCGGTTACGCGTTCTAGGAGGCGTTGCAGCGGTCATGATGTACGGGGCAATGGCGCGGCGGGCCGCGGCGGGCGTGCTCGCCGCGGCCTGCCTGCTCACGAGCGCGACCGTATCGGCGCAGTCCGGCCTCGTGCGGCGGGAGGAGGCGCTGGCGGTCGTGTTCCCCGGCGCAACGATCGCCGCCGACCGTGTCTATCTGACGGCGGCCCAGGCGCGGCGAATTGCCGAGCTGTCCCGCGACGACGTGCACACGCAGATCTATGCCCGCTACGTCGCCCGGCGCGGCGGCGTCATCGTCGGCCGGGCGTACGTCGACACCCACGTCGTCCGCACGAAGCGTGAGAGCCTGCTGATCTCGCTGGACGCGACCGGGCGCGTGCGGCGCATCGACGTGACCGCCTTTCAGGAACCTCCGGAGTACATTCCCGCGGCACGGTGGGTCCAGCAGTACTACGAGCGGCCGCTGAGCGACGACCTCGCGATCATGCGAGCCATCCGACCGATCGCCGGGGCAACGCTGACGACCCACGCCGTCAACGCCGCGGTCCGGCGGGTGCTGGCGCTCGACCAGGTGCTGGACAGGGACGGCTGATGCGCCCCTGGGAGCCCGTGGCAAGAGGCCCGCTTCTAGCGCCATGACCTGGTGGGAGCGCCGCGGGTTCAACACCTTCTACGTGGTGGTCACCGCGACCGGCGTCGTGTACTTCTATATGAAGTACGCGCTGGTGACGGACGACCCGTTCGCGCTCATCAATCACCCGTGGCAGCCGGCGATGCTGTCGACCCACCTGATGGCCGCGCCGCTGTTCGTCGCGTTCTTCGGCATGCTGTTCCGGTCGCACTCGTTCGCCAAGATCCGCTCGTCCAACCCCGCGAACCGCCGAACCGGATGGACCTCGGTGCTCAGCTTCGCGGCGATGACGCTCAGCGGCTACTTCATTCAGGTGACGGCCACCCCCGCGCTCATCACCGCCTGGATCTGGATCCACGTGGCCACCAGCACCCTGTTCGCGATCAGCTACGGAGTCCACCTCGTCAACGGCTGGCGGATCGGCAAGCGCCCCACCAGGCGGGCGGCCGCCACCCCTGTAGCGTTGCCGGGACCGGTGCGCCTCGTGCCATGAAGGCGCTAGCCCGGAAATCGTCGCCTGCGGCTCCGATTGCCGCCCAACCAACCCTCCCAGGCGTCCGCACCGCTCTGCGGTGCAGACGCCTGGCCGCAGCCGCCGGCGTGTTCTGCCTCGCCGCGTTCGCGCATCCGGCAGCTTCCGTACGCGTCGAGCGCACGGTCTTCCTCATGGGCACCGCGGCCACGCTTGTCGCCGAGGCGCCGGGCCGCGAAGCCGGCCTTGCGCACCTGGAGCGGATGGTGCGCGTCATAGAGGCCACCGAAGCGGAGCTCAGCACCTGGCGGGACGACAGCGTCCTGAGCCGGCTGAACCGACAGTCGCTCGGCACGCCGCGGCCGGTCCCGCAGACCGTCTGCGGACTGCTCGGCCGGCTGGCGGCGTGGCGGCACGCCACCGGCGGGGCGTTCGATCCGGCCGTGGGCCGCCTCGTCGAGGCGTGGGGGCTGCGCGGGGCGGGCCGCCGGCCGACCGGCGCGGCGCTGGAGGCCGCCAGGGCGGACAGCGGCCTTCAGCACCTGATCGTGGATACCGGGGCGTGCACCGTCGCCCGGCGCGTCGACGTCGCGCTCGACGCCGGCGGATTCGGCAAGGGCGAGGCGATCGACCGCGTGCGCCACGCCCTGCGCGACCGGCGCGGCGCGTGGCTCATCGACTTCGGCGGACAGGTGGCGGTCTCGGGCGAACGGTCCGACGGCGCCTGGCCGGTGGCCATCGCGCATCCGGAACGGCGCGGCGCGGCAGTCGCCGAGTTGCGGCTCTCCGCGGGCTCGCTGTCCACCAGCGGCGGCTCGGAACGGAACCTGACGCTCGAGAGCGGCGAGCGGATCGGCCACATCCTCGATCCGCGCACCGGCGCGCCGGTCGGACGGGGCGGCTCGGTCGTCGTCTGGCATCGGGACGCCTTCGCCGCCGACGTCCTCTCGACGGCGCTCCACGTGATGGGACCCGACGACGGGCTGGCCTGGGCCGCGGCGCGCGGAATCGCGGCCTGCTTCATGCGGGGGGGCGCCGCGGCCGACGAGGTCGTGTTCCGGGCGACGCCCGCCTTCCGGGCACGCTTCGCGCTGCCGTCGCCGCAGCGGTGACCCATCGCGCCGGACGGCGCGTGCGGCGCGTGCGCCGCGCTGCTCAGGCGCCCGGCTCGTGCTGCGCGGCGGCCAGCTTCGCGCTCAGCCTGCCCAGCTCGACGCTACGCCGATACGCCGCCAGCACTGCCTTCGAGATCACGGTGCGGAACGCGCCCTTCTCGAGCTGATAGAGCGCGTCGGCGCTCGTTCCGCCGGGCGACGTGACCATGTTGCGCATCTCCGCGGGGTGCACCGTCGACCGCTCGGCGAAGTGCGCCGATCCGCGGATGGTCTGCACGACGAGCTCGCGGGCGTCGGCGCGCGAGAAGCCGAGGTGCACGGCGGCGTCGATGAGCGCCTCCATCAGCAGGAACACGTAGGCCGGCCCCGTGCCGCTGATGGCGGTGGCCATGTCGAGAAAGTGCTCGTCGTCGACGTGGAGCTGATGCCCGAGCGCCGCTACGATCGCGCGCGCCTGCTCGCGCTGCGGCGGCGACACCTCCGCCGTGGCGGTCCACACGGTCATCCCCTCGCCGACCTGCGCCGGCGTGTTCGGCATGGTCCGCACGATGGCGCGGTGCCGGGTCCCGGCCGCGATGGACTCGATGGTGGTGCCCGCCACGATCGACAGCACCAGCGCGTCCGGCCGGACCTGGCCGCCGATGTCGGCGAACACGGCCGGCAGCACCTGCGGCTTCACGGCCAGCACGACCACCGCGCCCTGCCGCGCGGCGGCCCCGTTGTCGGGGGTGGTCCGAATCCCGAACCGGCCGCGCAGCTCGTCGAGCCGCTCGCCGTGCTTGTCGCTGGCCGTGATGACCTCCGGGCTGAGCTGATGCCGCGACAGCAGGCCGCCGATCATCGCTGCGGCCATCGCTCCCGCGCCGATGAAGGCCAGCTGCAGGTTCTCGAGTGCGTGCGTATTCGTCACAGTGTCCCTTGTCTGGTGGCCGCGGACCGGCCGGCCGTGGGTATTCTAGTGCGGTGGACCCGATTGCTCATACGCTCGTGGGAGCCAGCCTCGCCCGGACGCCGCTCGGGCGGCTCTCGGCCCTGGCGACGCCGACGCTGATCCTGGGCGCGAACGCCCCCGACCTGGACGCGGTCACGATGTTCATCGACCGCGATCTGTCCTTGGGCTTCCGCCGCGGCTGGACGCACGGCGCGCTGGCGCTCGCGGTGCTGCCGCTGCTCCTGACGGGGCTCGTCTGCCTGGTCGACCGCTGCAGCGCCCGCATCCGGGGGCGGCCGCCGCGCGCGCGGCCGGGGCCGCTGCTGGCCCTGGCGTACCTCGCCGTCGCCTCCCACCCGGCGCTCGACTGGCTGAACACCTACGGCGTCCGCTTCCTGATGCCGTTCGACGGGCGCTGGTTCTACGGCGACGCCCTGTTCATCGGCGACCCGTGGGTCTGGCTGCTCGCCGGCGCGGGCGTGGTGGCCGGCCAGGTACGGTCGGCGGCCGGCACCGCGGGCTGGCTGGCCCTGGGGGCCGCCCTCACCACGCTCCTCGTGGTGGTCGGGAACGCGCCGCGCCCCGCGATTCTGCTGTGGCTGGCGGGCGTCGTGGCCCTTGCCGCCGTACGGGCGCGCGGCCTCTCGCCGCGCCAGGCGGGCCGGCTGGCGACGGCCTGCCTGGCGGGCGCCGGCGTGTACATGCTGGCGATGGCCGGCGCGTCGCGGGTGGCCGTGCTCCAGGTGGCCGACTGGCTGGAGGCGCGCGGCGCCCCGTTCGTCGACATCATGGCCGCCCCGTTCCCGGCCAACCCCTTTGTCCGTGACGTCGTCGTGGCCGACGCGGACCACTACCACTTCCTCGAGCTCGACTGGCTCCGCGCGGATCCGATTCGGGTAGGGAGCCCGGCCGTGCAGCGCGGTCGCGGCGATCCGATCGTGGCCGCCGCGCTGCGCGCTCCGCAGGTACAGGGGATTCGGGCCTGGCTGCGCTTTCCGGTCTACACGGTCGAGGAGCTGGCCGACGGCTACCGCGTCACGATTCGCGACGTCCGCTATACGCGCCGGCCCGGCCCGAGCTTCCCGGACATCGCCGTCGAGCTCGACCACGCGCTCCGGCCCAAGGCGGCCGCATTCTGAGACGCGGTCCGCCTCATCAATACAGACGGGGCTGCGCCCCGAACCCCCACAGACGGGGCTGCGCCCCGAACCCCCGGCGTACGCTTGCGGGGACCCCGACGCCCCGCGCCGCTCCCGCCGAGGCGCGCTGTGCGCGCCTTGGGGCGTCGGGTGGTTCTGCGGCGCAGACTCCCAGCCCCTAGCCGTCCAGCTCTTTCGGGCGCCACAGGCCGACGAGCCGGCCGGGGGTGAACGCGCGCAGCGCGGCCCACTCGGCGATGGGCAGCTCGATCTGCGCCAGCGCCGCCGTCGGCAGCACCTCGGCGTGCCCGCTCAGGCGGGCCACGAGCTCCTCGAGACCCGGATTGTGGCCCACCACGAGCACCCGCGAGGCCTCGCTGCCGAGACTCCGGACGACGTCGACGATCGCTTCGGGCTCGGCCAGGTACAGCTGGCGCCTCAGCTCCACCGGGCCGCCGTAGCCGGACCGGTCCGCCACCTGGGCGGCCGTGCTCCGCGCCCGCTCGGCGGTCGAGCTGATGATCAGGTCCGGCGTCAGCGCCTGCCGGCGCAGGAGCAGTCCGACACGGGGCGCGTCCCGGTCGCCGCGCCGGTTGAGCGGCCGATCGTGGTCGGCGAGGCCCGCATGCTTCCAGCTGGACTTGGCATGGCGCAGAATCAGAAGCGTCTTCATGGCGTCATCGCCTTCTGCGAGGCTTGGCCGGAATTATGTCGCGCCGGCCGGAAGGGGGACACTAGAATGGAGCTGTGCTGCTGATCGGTCTTCTCGACATCTACTCGCTCGTCGTGCTCGGCGCGGTCGTCATCTCCTGGATTCAATTGCCGCCGTCGAATCCGGTGGCGACGTTCCTGCACACGCTGACGGAACCGCTGCTGGCGCCCATCCGCAGGGTGTTGCCGGACATGGGAGGACTCGATTTCTCGCCGCTCATCCTCCTGTTCGGTCTCCGCATGCTGCGCAACCTGCTGTTCGCGGGCTGAATTGGGTATCATTTCGTACGCTGCGAGGTGGCTATGTCCAGGCTTTTTGCGGTGATCGTTCTCGTCACGGCGGCGGTGGCGGCCGCCGGCGCGCAGGAAGCGGAGAACCCGTTCACCGACGGCCCCGACCGGCGGATGGGCGAAACGAGCTTCCGGGTGCATTGCGTCCTGTGCCACGGCTATGACGCGCAGGGCGGCGCTGAAACCAACGGGCCCGACCTCACGACCGGCCGGTTCCGCCGTACGAGCACCCTGGCGGGCCTCTTCGACGTGATCCGCAACGGCGTCCCGGGCACGGCCATGCTCGGGATCAACCCCGACGTGTCCGATCGCGTCGTCTGGCAGATCATCACCTACCTCGATTCGCTGACCCCGAACCTCGCGGACGCGGACCTGCCGGGCGACCCGGGCGCCGGACGCGCCCTGTTCGCCGGCAAGGGCAACTGCGCAGCCTGTCACATGGTCGACGGCGCCGGCGGCCGGCTGGGCCCCGACCTCTCCCGCGTGGGCGAGCGGCGCGACACGGACGAGCTGCGGGCCGACCTGCTGGACCCGAGCTCGGAGGTCGAGCCGCGCTGGTGGACGCTGAAGGTGACGCGCCACGACGGGTCGGTCGTCGAAGGGCTCAGAATGAGCGAGGACACGTTCACGGTGCGCCTGATCGACGCGGACGAGCAGCTGTGGTCGTTCTCGAAGGACGAGATAGGGTCGTTCGACCGCACGCGGACGTCCTCGATGCCGAGCACCGGCGGCACGCTCACGGGCGCCGAGGTGGACGACCTGATCGCATACCTCTTCGCGCTCCGGAAGGAGAGCTGAATCATGAAACGGCTCGCGATGGTCGTGGCGCTGGCCGCCTCGGCGCAGGCGGTGAGCGGCCAGGAACCTGCGTCCGGCACGGCGCCGTCGTTCTCTCCCGTGACCTGGGAGCGGCTCCTCAACGCGGCGGACGAACCCCACAACTGGCTGATGTACTCGGGCGCGTTCAGCAGCCAGCGCTTCAGCCGGCTCGACCAGATAGACGCCGGCAACGCCGCCGATCTGAAGTTGAAGTGGGCCTATCAGATTCCCGTGATCGACCGGGCGGAGACCACGCCGCTGGTCGTCGACGGTGTCATGTTCATCACCGAGGCGCCCAGCAACCTGGCGGCGGTCGATGCCGCCACGGGCGGCGTCTACTGGCGCTACGAGCACGAGCTGCCCGACGATCTCCGGATCTGCTGCGGCCGCAACAACCGCGGCGTGGCCGTGCTTGGCAACACCCTGTTCATGAGCACGCTCGACGCCCACCTGGTGGCGGTCGACGCGCGCAGCGGCAACCTCGTCTGGAACACCGAGGTCGCGGAGTACTCGCGCGGCTACAGCAAGACGGCGGCGCCGCTCATCGTCAAGGACAAGGTGGTGACCGGCATCGCGGGCGGCGAGTTCGGCATCCGCGGATTCCTCGACTCGTACGACGCCGACTCCGGCGAGCTCGAGTGGCGCACCTACACGATTCCGGGCCCGGACAATCCGGACAACCGCAGCTGGTCCGGCGACTCGTGGCGCACCGGCGGCTCGCCGACCTGGATTACCGGCTCGTACGATCCGGAGCTCGATCTCGTCTACTGGGGAACGGGCAATCCGGGTCCCGACTACAACGGCGAGATGCGGCTGGGCGACAACCTGTACTCCGACTCGGTGCTCGCCCTCGACGGCGACACCGGCGCGCTGTCCTGGTACTTCCAGTTCACGCCCCACGATGTCCACGACTGGGACGCGATCCAGATCCCGATCCTCGCCGACATCGAGTTCGACGGCCAGCCGCGCAAGGCCATGCTGTGGGCCAACCGCAACGCCTTCTTCTACGTGCTCGACCGCACGACGGGCGAGTTCCTCCTGGGCGAGCCGTACGCCCGGCAGACCTGGGCGGAGCGGATCGACGAGCAGGGCCGGCCGGTGCGGCTGCCCGACACGTTTCCGACGGAGGACGGCACGGTGGTCTCCCCCTCCGTCCTGGGCGGCACCAACTGGTGGTCCCCCGCGTACAGCCCGCGCACCGGACTCTTCTACGTCAACGCCTTCGACGGCGAGGCGGAATACTTCGTGCGCGAGGACGACTACCGGGCGGGTGTCCGGTTCATCGGGGGCGGACAGCAGGCGGTGTCGGCAATCGACAACTACGTCAACGCCATTCGAGCCATCGACCCGGCCACCGGCGAGCGCCGCTGGGAGTTCCAGATCACGCCGCAGTCGAGGGCCGGCGTGCTCGCCACGGCGGGCAACGTGGTCTTCAGCGGCAGCGTGGACGGCTACTTCTTCGCCCTCGACGCCGAGACGGGCGAGGAGCTGTGGCACGTCCAACTGGGGGCGCTCGTGCAGGCCGCGCCCATCACCTACGCCGTGAACGGAGAGCAGCAGGTCACGATCGCGGCGGGCAACGTGGTGTACACGTTCGGCCTGGACTGATGGGATTCGTGACGCTCGACGGCCTGGACGCGCGCCAGCCGATGCCAGGCTTTCACGGCCGGTCCATTCACACCGACTCGGTCACCATCGTCCACTGGGATGTCGAGGCCGGCGCGACGCTGCCGGAGCACTCGCATCCGCACGAGCAGGTGTCGAGCCTCCTCGAGGGTGAGTTCGAGATGACGATCGATGGACGGACCCAGCAGATGCGGCGAGGCTCGGTCGCCGTGGTGCCCGCGCATGCCGTCCATTCCGGCCGCGCCCTGAGCAGCTGCCGGTTCATCGACGTGTTCCACCCCGTTCGGGAGGACTACCGGGCGTGATCGATCCGGTCTCGCGCGCGGTGCGGCGCTGGCTCTGCCGCACCGCCGTGGTCGCCGGCGCCTGCGCCGCGCTCGGGCCGGGCGACCCGGGGACAGCGCGGGCGGCCGGGCAGCCGGCGGCGGCGGCGCCCGCAACCGCGGACCGCGCGCCGTCGCCCCGCAACGCCAGCTACTCCATCAATGTCCAGCTCGACACGGAGGCGCGGCGCCTCCACGGCCGCCAGGTGTTGACGTGGCGCAACACGTCGGTCATCACCACCGCGGAGCTGCAGCTCCATCTCTACTACAACGCGTGGAAGAACACGAAGTCGACGTGGATGCGGGAGCGCCGGCTGCGGGCCCGCGGCCGCGGCCTGCGCCAGCGCCCGGCGTCCGACTGGGGCTGGATCGACGTGCAGGCGGTGCGTCTGCTCGGCGCCGACGACGCGGCGGCGATCGACCTGACGAGCCGGATCTCGCACATCGCCCCGGACGACGGGAATCCCGACGACGAGACGGTGCTCGTCGTGCCCCTGCCGGAACGGATTTTCCCCGGCGAGTCGGTCGAGCTCGAAATCGAGTGGACGTCGCAGGTCCCGCGTCCGTTCGCGCGCACGGGCGTGATCGGCGACTACTACTTCATCGCCCAGTGGTTTCCGAAGGTCGGGGTGCTCGACGACGGCGGGTGGAACTGTCATCAGTTCCATGCCGCGACCGAGTTCTTCGCGGACTACGGCGTCTATGACGTCCGGATCACGGTCCCGGCGGGCTGGGTCGTCGGCGCCACCGGCGCCGAGCGGGGCGTCGTCGACAACCTCGACGGCACGGCCACCCATCGCTACTACCAGGAGGACGTCCACGACTTCGCCTGGACCGCCAGCCCCGATTTCCTCGAGCGGCGCGAGCGGTTCGAGCACCCGACCCTGCCCGCCGTCGACATCCGGCTGCTGCTCCAGCCCGAGCATGCCGGCCAGGAGGCACGCCACTTCGAGGCGACACGGCAGGCGCTGCGGTACTACGGCGAGTGGTTCGGCGCGTACCCGTACGAGCAGATCACCGTGGTCGACCCGGTGTGGCGGAGCCGCACCGGCGGCATGGAGTATCCCACCCTGTTCACCTCGGGCACGCGCTGGCTGACGCCCGCCGACGTGGCGACGCCCGAGGAGGTGACCGTCCACGAGGCGGGGCATCAGTTCTGGTACGGGGTCGTCGGCAGCAACGAGTTCGAGCACGCGTGGATCGACGAGGGGCTCACCACGTTCGCCACCGCGCGGGTCATGGACGCGTTCTTCACGGAGCACCATCGCTCGACCCGGTTGTTCGGCCGGTTCGTGCCGTGGGTGCTCCGCGACGTCCCCTGGTCGCGCGCGATCGACGGCAACCGCATGACCGGGTACCGGCGCAACGCGCGGATGGACCCGCCCGGCCGGCCCACGTACCGGTACTGGCCTGCCACGGCGAGCAGCATCACCTACAACAAGACGGCGCTCTGGCTGCACACGCTGGAGCGGTACCTGGGCTGGCCGGTGCTGCGGCAGGGGATGGCTGCCTTCTACGAGCGCTGGCGGTTCGGCCATCCCGCGCCGGATGATTTCTTCGACAGCATCAGCGAGGCAGGCAACAGCGACCTCGACTGGTTCTTCGACCAGGTCCACGGCACCGCGAGGGTCTTCGACTACGGCGTGCAGGCGCTGACCAGCCGGCGCGGCGGCGGCCGCGGCTTCTTCGACGCAGCCGGCGCGGCGAGCTTCGTCGAGCGTGCGGACGAGGACGGATACGAAACGACCGTCGTCGTGCGCCGCTACGGCGACGGCATCTTTCCCGTCGAGGTGCTGACGGAGTTCGAAGACGGTCACGCGGAGCGGGAAGTGTGGGACGGCGCCGCGCGGTGGACGGCGTTCACCTATCGGCGCGACGCGCGGGCGACACGCGCCTTCGTCGATCCGGATCGCGTCCTGCTGCTGGACGGCAACTACACCAACAACAGCCGCACGCTCGCGCCGCGGGCGACCGCGGCGGCGACCCGCTGGAGCCTGCGGTGGCTGGTCTGGCTGCAGGACCTGCTGCTCACGTACGGGTTCTTCATTTGATTCGCGCGTTCTTCGACGGCATCGGGCGCGTCCTCGGCGCACCTGTGCTCGTGGCCGGCGTCTACGTGATGACGCTGCTGCTGGCGGCGCCGCTCACCCTGGCGCTGCACGACGCCATCGCATCGCACCTGGGCGCGAGCGTGGCGGCCGAACAGGTGGCCGCCGGCGTGCACTGGGAATGGTGGGAGGAGTTCCAGGCCCGGGCGCGCGGCTTCGAGCGCACCTTCACACCATCGATCATCGGCTTCGGGGCGGTCCTGAGCAACCTGAGCGCATTCATCGACGGCGCCGCGCCGGCCGGTGGGCTGGCGGCCGCGGTGGCCCTCTACCTCGCGGCCTGGACCTTCCTCGCCGGCGGCATCCTGGATCGCCTGGCGCGCCGGCGGCGGTTGGGCAGCTCCGCGTTCTTCGCGGCCTGCGGCGCCTACTTCTTCCGCTTCCTGCGTCTGGCCGTCGTCGCCGGTCTGGCCTACTGGCTGCTGTTCGACCTGTTCCACGAGTGGCTGTTCGAGGATCTCTACGAGGACGTGACGCGCGACATCACGGTGGAGCGCACCGGGTTCGTCGTGCGGGTCGCCGGCTATGCCCTGTTCGGCGCCCTCGTGCTGCCCGTCAACATGCTGCTCGACTACGCGAAGATTCGCGCCGTGGTCGAGGATCGCCGCAGCATGCTCGGGGCGCTGCTGGCGGCCGGCCGCTTCGTGCGCCGGCGCCCGTTCTCGACCGGTGGGCTGTACGTGCTCAATGCCGGGCTGTTCGGGCTCCTGCTGGCCGGGTACGCCGCCGTCGACCCCGGCGTCGGCGCGCCGGACGGGGCGCCCCTGTGGACCGCGTTGCTCGTCGGCCAGGCCTACGTGCTGGCGCGCGTGGTGACCAAGCTGGTGTTCTACGCGTCGCAGACCGCGTACTTCCAGAGCCAGCTGGCCCACGCCGGCTACGTGGCCGCGCCGGAGCCCGCGCCGCCCGAATCGCCCGCCGCAGAGGCCCACCCCGACGCCGCGCACGAAGCCGGCCAGGTCCCTGCTTCCTGAGTCGCCGCGCGAGGCGGCCGGCAATCGTCCTGATCACCTTCAGGCGCCCCCCGGCGCAGCGCATGCCCGGCCGGCGCTTGGACCGGCGGCGGATCGTTGTGATACAACGGAGGTATGCTCGCGAGCCGTGCCAGCCGCAATGCCTGGTGGAGGTCACCATGAAAGCGCCCAGGGTTCGAGTCGTGTTTGCCGCGTGCGTGCTGTCGGGTCTGTCGGCCGCGCCGTTGGCCGTAGCGGGCCAGACCGCTCAGCAGCTGGAGAACGAGGTGCGCGAAGCGCTGCGCGGCGAGCGCGACCTGCGCCGCATCGAAGTGACGGTCGAGGGCGGCGAGGCGACGCTGACCGGGCTGGTCGAGTCCTTCTGGGTCAAGCACCAGGCGATCGAGCGCGCACTCGACGTGGACGGGATCGAGACCGTCGCCAGCGAGCTGGAGCTGCCCGAGCCCGAGGACGACAACGACCTCGCCCAGGAGGTCGCCAGGGTCGTCCAGCGTTACCCGCACTACACCATCTGGGACTTCATCAACGGCCGCGTGCAGGACGGCAACGTCCAGCTCGCCGGGTGGGTGACGCCGGACCGCGACAAGAGCGGCGACCTGTTCGAGCGCGTGGCGAAGATCGAAGGCGTGCAGGACGTCCGGAGCACCATCGAGACCCTGTCGACCTCACAGGGCGACCGGCGGCTGCGCAGGTCCATCCTGCGCCAGCTCGCTCGCAACACGCACTTCGAACGGCTCGCGCGGATGCCGAACCCGCCGTTCCACATCGTCATCAACAACGGCATCGTGCTGCTCATCGGGTATGTGCAGGGCCAGATCGAGCTGATCGAGATGCAACGCATCGTCGGGCAGACGCAGGGCGTGCTGCGGGTCGAGAACCGGCTCCAGACGCTCCGCTGACCATCGCGGCCGGGCAGGCCGGGTGACACGGCCCGGCGCGGACGCCGGCGAGGATCCCGACCGCAGGGTGACGTCGAGATGGGAGTCGCGCTCGCCGCTCTCGCCATCGTCCTCGTCATCGCGGGCATCATCGGCACCGTCGTCCCCGGGCTACCCGGCCCTCCCCTCGTGCTGGCGGGACTCGTCGGGCTGGCATGGCTCGACGGCTTCGCGCGCGTCGGACCCGTAACGGTCACCGTCCTCGCCGGACTCACCGCGGCCTGCTATCTGGCTGAGCTCGGCGCCACCGCGCTCGGAGCGCGGCGGGCCGGCGCAAGCCGGTGGGCGGTCGTCGGCGCCGTCATCGGCCTGGTGCTCGGCCTGCCGCTCGGGGTGCCGGGCCTCCTCGTCGGCCCCTTCGCCGGTGCCGTCGCCGGCGAGCTCCTCGCGCGCCGTGACCTGCGGCACGCGGCGCAGGCCGGCGCCGGCGCCTGGCTGGGCCTCGTGCTGGGCACGGTGCTGAGGCTGGCGCTGGTGCTGTCGATGGTCGCCGTCGCCGCCGCGGCATTCCTCCTGTGGTAGCCCGGATATCGCCGCCTCCGGCTCCGATTGCCGCCCAATCCTCCAGGAGTCCGCACCGTTCTGCAGCGCGGAGTCCTGGCCGTCGATTGTCCTTGACCGACCAATTTGGTCGGACATAGAATGCACGAATTGATACTGAGACTCAATCTCAACTGGTTGCAATCACGCGACCCACTACACCGCGCGCATGGCAGCGCCCCGCCGCCCGAGCAGCGACGTGGGCTGTCACGACGTGCAATCGGGAGAGCGTCATGACTCGTTCTGCACTGCTGCGTTTCCGCACCCTGCTCGCGGCCGGACTGCTGCTTGCCGCGTCGCTGCCCGCCGCCGCCCAGGAGAACACGCTCGACGGCTGGCGTCCGCCCGATCTGATCGACGCCGTGGCCAGCTTCGGCGCCGTCGTTCACGACGGCGCGCTGTACGTCTACGGCGGCCACGTCGGCCGCGTCCACGCGCACTCCATCGAGAACATCAGCCCGGGCTTCCGCCGGCTCGTCCTCGCAGCCGGCCAGACCTGGGAGGACCTGCCGCCGGGACCGCTCCTGCAGGGCACGGTGCTGGCATCCGACGGAGCCTACGTCTATCGCGTCGGCGGCATGACGGCCACCAATGCCACCGCCGCGGAGCCGGAGGTGCTCCGCTCGAGCCGCTCGGCCGCACGCTACGACGTGTCGGCGGCGCGGTGGGATCCGCTGCCCGACCTGCCGGCGGGGCGCTCCTCGCACGACGCCGTGGTGGCCGGCGGCACGCTCTACGTGGTTGGGGGATGGGAGCTGCGCGGGCGCGACGAGGAGCGGGTCTGGGCCGACAGCGTCCTGGCCCTCGACCTGGACGGCGGAACCGCGTGGCGGGAGATTCCGGCCCCCTTCGAGCGCCGGGCGCTCGCGGCGGGTACCGCCGGGGGGCGCATCTACGCGTTCGGCGGCCTCAGGCCCGCGGACGGGCCGGCGTTGCGGGTGGACGTCCTCGACACCGCAACCGGCGAGTGGTCCGCGGGGCCCGACCTGCCGCAGGCGGGATCACTGCAGGGATTCGGCGTGGCGGCGGCGAGCCACGACGGAAGCATCTTCATGAGCCAGGCCGACGGCAAGGTCTACCGCCTGGCGGACGGCGGCGACGCCTGGGAGCTGGCGGCGACGCTCGAGCACCGCCGCTTCATGCACCGGCTCGTCCCGTTCGACGGCTACGTGCTCGGCGTCGGCGGCTCGGCGCGCGGGGGGCACGTGACAGCCATCGACGTCGTCCGACCTGCCGCGGAGGCCGATGCCGGCGCCGGGCAGGGCGCGAGCCGCTGGCCCGGATTCCGCGGCGGCGCCGACACGAACGTGAGCCGCGCGGCGCGCTTGCCGCTGACCTGGTCCGACGCGAGCGTGACGTGGCGCGCCACCACCCCCGGATTCGGGCAGTCGAGTCCCGTGATCTGGGACGGCATCGTCTTCCTCACCTCCATCGAGGGCGCCACGACGGAGACCCTCTGGGTCAGCGCCGTCGACCTCGAGGACGGCTCGGAACAGTGGCGGCGGTCGTTCGTGGCGTCGGAGCAGCTCGAGTGGAACGACTACGTGTCGAAGGGCGCGCCGACGCCGGCGGTGGATGCCGACCGGCTCTACGCCTTCTTCGCGAGCGGCGATCTGCTGGCGCTCACGCACGACGGGGAAACCGTGTGGCGCCGGAACCTCAGCGACGACTACGGGTCGGTCGCCGGCAACCACGGCGTCGGGAACTCCGTGCTCCTGACCGAACGCGCAGTGGTGGTGCTGCTGACGCGCCGGACGTACTCGTACCTGCTGGCGGTCGCGCCGAACACCGGCGACACGTTGTGGAAGGCCGACCGGGACGCGGGGGTCGCCTGGAGCACCCCGGTGCTCGCGCCGGACGGCCGCGAGATCGTGGTCAGCGCGGCCGGCCGCATCGAGGGCTTCGACCCCGACACCGGCGACCTGCGCTGGTCGTTCACCGACCTGGAAGGCAACTACGTGGCGTCGCCCACCATCACGGACGACCTCGTCATCGTGGGCGGGCTGCGCGTTGCGGCCAACCTCGCGCTGCGCCGCCCCGGCGCTGGCACGCTGGATGGCGGCGCCGTGGCGTGGACGGCCGGCTCGGCATCCAACTTCGGATCGCCCTTCGCGTACCGCGACTGCGTCTACTGGGTCAATCCGGCCGGCGCCGCGCGCTGCCTGGCGCCGGATTCCGGGACCGTCCAATGGACCCACCGCCTGCCCGCGTCGACCTGGGCGACGCCGCTGGGCCACGAGGACCGCGTCTACTTCTTCACCACGAGGGGCATCACGCAGGTGCTCCGTGCCTGGGCCGACGGACCGCAGGTGGTCGCCACGAACCACCTGTCCGTCGACGCGCCCGTGACCGGCTTCGCCGCCGTGGACGACGCCATCGTCATCCGCGCCGGCAGCGACGTCATCCGGGTGGGCCGGGCGGCGGACTGAGGCCGGCGGCCCTCGTGGACATCACGGAACAGGGGAGGAACGTGGCAACCAGCAACGCGTTTGAGACGGGCGCCCCCGCACATGGCCTGGAAACCTCGCGAGGACGCCCGCATGAGCACCGGCACCGCATGGGGCGCTGCCGGATACCTACGGGGAGTATAGGCAATGCGACACCCTCACCGCACGGGCGCGACCCGCGGCGGCGTTCCCACGGCGATATCCGTCGTCGCCGTGCTCGGTCTGATCCTGGCGGCACCCGCCGTGCCGCTCGCGCAGCAGGCGGCGGATTCGCAGCCGCCGGCTGAGCAGCAGGCGGCGGATCCGGAAAGCGGCGCCGAGCCGTCGGACGGCCAGCCGCTGACCTTCCTCGACTCGGTGACCGTCTCCGCCACCCTCCGGCCGGCGCCGGTGATGCAGACGCCGGGGACGGTGACCGTCATCGACGATGAAGCCATCCAGGGGCGCATGTTCGAGACCTTCGCCGATCTGGTGAAGTACGAGCCCGGCGTCTACGTCGAGAACAACGTGACCCGTCTCGGCCTCAATGGCTTCAACATTCGCGGCATCGGCGGGAACCGCGTGATGACGCAGGTCGACGGCGTCCAGACGTCGGAGCAGTTCGACTTCGGCCCGTTCAACATTCATCAGGTCGCCTTCGACGTCGATGCCCTCAAGTCGGTCGAGATCGTGCGCAGCGCGAACTCGGCGCTGTACGGCAGCGATGCGCTGGGCGGCGTCGTCTCGCTCTTCACGAAGGATCCCGCCGACTACCTCGCCGGCGACCGGTTCTACATCGGCGCCAAGACGACCTGGGACGGCCGCGCCAACGACGCCAGCGCGAACCTGACGCTGGCGGGCGGCACGGACCGACTCCAGGCATCGGTCTTCTTCAGCGCGAACCGCGGGGGCGAGATTCGCAACCGGGGCACCGTGGAGACGACCGACGACACCCGCACGGTGCCCAATCCGCAGGATGTCCTCGGTATGCAGATGCTGGCCAAGCTGGTGTTCACGGCCGCGCCCGGGAACGTGTGGCGGGCGACGGCGGAGACGTACGACTCGCGCGTCGAGACGGAGTGGTATTCGGACCGCGGGATGGCCGACTTCGGCTTCCTGCGCTTCGCCACGGTGGATTCCGACGCCGTCGACAGGCAGGACCGCCGGCGCTACTCCCTCGACCACACGCTCGTCGGCCGCGGGCTCGATCAGGTGTCCTGGCGGCTGTACGGCCAGTTCAACGACACGTCGCAGGTCGTCGACCGGCAGCGGATGGTCTTCTCGTTCGGTCCGCCCACCCCGTCCCACCGCCACGGCACGGTCGACCACGAACAGGTCGGCTACGGCGGCTCCGCGCAGGGTCAGCACTGGCTGGGCGGACTCGACAACGGCGTGCGGCTCACCTTCGGCGCCAGCTACAAGACCGATCGGTTCGACATGCTGCGCGACCGGTCCGAGGTCAACACGCGTACCGGCGCACCCATACCGACCCGCTTGCTCTTCCCGGACAAGTACTTTCCCGACAGCAGCGTCCTCGAATCCGGGTCCTACTTCCAGGCGGAGGTTCAACTCGGCCGGGTCACGCTGGTGCCCGGCGTGCGCTACGACTACTACTCGCTGGACGCGGACCAGAGCGACCCGGTGTTCATCGCCACGCGGAAACCGGTTCCGGCCGACTTTTCGGACGGCGCGGTATCGCCCAAGGTCGGCGCCGCCGTGCGGATCACGGACGTCGTGAGTCTGCACGCGCAATATGCCCGCGGCTTTCGGGCGCCCCCCCACAGCGACATCAACACCGGCTTCACGAATTTCGCGGGCGGCTATACGACACTTCCCAACCCGGATCTCAGGGCGGAGCGCAGCGACAACCTCGAATTCGGCGTGCGCACGGCCTTCGACCGCGCGAGCTTCGAGGCGACCGGATTCACGAACCGCTTCGACAACTTCATCGAGCTCACCGGCCTCGGCTTCAACCCGATCTCGCGGATCCTCGAGTTCCAGGCGCAGAACCTGGAGCAGGCGGAGATCAACGGCCTCGAGCTGCGCGGCGAGGTGTACCTGACCGACACCGTCATGCTGCGCGGCAGCTACGCACGGATCAAGGGCGTCGAGATCCTGCAGGGCGCCGCGGAGGCGCTGCTGGCAGAGGAAACACCACTCCAATCGATCGCGCCCAACGAGGGGGTGCTCGGCATCCGCTACCTCCAACCGTCCGGGCGCTGGGGCACCGAGCTGTCGGTGCGGCTGGTCGAGTCGTACCAGGGTGCGCCCGACGACGGCAGCCAGTACGCACCCGAGTCGTACCAGGTGGTGGACCTGGTGGGCAACGTGTCGCTCGCGGAAGATCTCACGTTGCGCCTCGGGGCGCTCAACCTGACGGACGCGAACTACTTCGAATGGTGGAACGTGCGCAACCGTCCGGCCGACGATCCGGTGATCGACCGCTACTCGAGCCCGGGCGTCAGCTTCATCGGATCGCTCGGCTACGACTGGTAGGCGCGAGGGGCCGCTGCGAAAGGGGGACGACATGTATCGGCAGGGAAATTCGGAGACGCTGGCCAGGGACCCGGAGCTGGCCGTGTATCAGTGCGGCCACGGCCTCCTTCATGTACGGGTCAACCGCGTCACGCTGACGCTCAAGCCGGACGAGTTTCGGCAATTCGCGATGCTCGTCACCGAGGCTCATATCCGCCTGGGCACGCGGAGCGCCGTCCGCGACTGCGGGACGCACTGAACCGGAGCCGCGGGCTTCGACGGCGGGCGGGCGGCGGACCGGGGTCCGCCGCCCGCGACGATTCGGCCCAATAGTGATATTGCGTCTCAGTTTCAGAAGCGCTAGGATCTGTCTCCCATGCAGTTGGCCGTCGCGCCGGGGGTCACCGAACCGGCTCCGAACCAGGCCCGGTACGTCTGCGCCTGCCTGCGGATCACGGAGCGCGAGTTACTGAGCACCCTCTCCAGCGCGAACATCCGCACGCTCCGCGACCTGCGGCGCACCATCGGCGCCGGCGACGGCTGCACGGCCTGCCACCGCACCCTTCAGCGCTATCTGGACGCCGGCGGTCAGCCGTCGTGCCCGCCCATCTGCTCCGCCAGGTAGTTCTGGATGCCGACCTTCTCGATACGGAAGAGCTGGGTCTCCAGCCAGTCGACGTGCTCCTCCGACTCGACGAGAATCGGCGCCGCGAGCTCGCGCGTCGCGTTGTCGCCGAGCCGCACGCTCAGCTCGATCAGCGCGTTGTAGTGCGCGACGCCCTTCATCTCCAGCTTCAGGTCGTTCTCGAACTGCTCCTTCACGTCGGTGCCCACCCGGATGACGTCGTAGCGCGCGATCTCGGGTACCCCCTCCAGGAACAGGATGCGCTCGATCAGCTTCTCCGCGTGCTTCATCTCGCCGATCGACTCCTCGTGGTGCTTCTTCGCCAGGTTGTGGAAGCCCCAGTCGGCGCACATCTTCGACTGGCAGAAATACTGGTTGATTGCCGTCAGCTCGACCGTCAGCGCGCCGTTCAGTCCGTCGATGATCTCCGCTTGGCCTTTCACTAGCCCCTCCTTCGTTCTCACGCGAAATACCGCGTTCTCTCGAAGCTAGCACGCGGGCAGGGCCCGAGGTGAGACTGAGACTCGGTCGCAGCCGAATGTTCGGCGGCGGAACGGAGCGCACGCCAGGCGGCCTGCCGCTGTCGTCCGCCGTGGGGCGCCGGGCTCAGAAGCCGATGACCAGCGCCGTCCGGACGATGGTGTCGAGCCGGTCCCTGGGGACCTCGTCCGATCCGACCCGTATCGCCGCACCACCCTCGGCCACCGTCTCGAACAGCTCGTCCCCGGTGCCCGCGACGCCGTCCGGGTCGACCACCCGCGCCCGCGCGATGATGGCGACGGTCTCGGGGGCCGGGTCGTTCTCGTACAGGAGCTGCACGCTGACCCTGAGCGACAGGTGCCTGCTCAGGCCGACGCTCAGCGCGCCCACCGTGTTGAGCGAGTAGTCGGCGGCGGCGGTCAGGTTGACGTTCGCGGTGAGCTCGTTCTCGACGACCGTCGCGTCGCGCAGCCGGTGGCGGTACTCCCAGCCGAGCCTTGCGCCGCCAAAGCGGGCGTCCTTCAGCGGATCGGGCGCGGCCTCCCGCCGGTCCGTGTAGCTGGCGGCGTAGGTGCTGGCGAAGCGCAGCGTCTCGTCGTCGCGCCACACGTTGCCCACGCCCCCGAACGCGCTGTAGCGGCTGAGGATGCCGGCATCCGTGTTGCGGTCCCAGCTCCCGCCGGCGTTCCAGAAGAAACGCTCGCTGATCTCCGTGTCGTAGCGTCCCGAGATGAGGTAGTTCTCGACGTCCGGCTCCCGCGCCGGCTGGACCAGCCGCGTGCCCGCGGCGCCCGGGGAGCCGTCGACCGGAAACCGGACGCCCGGCTCGACGAGCAGGAAGCGGTCGTCAGCCGTGTCGGACCGGATGCCGTTCAGTCGGAGCTGGAACCGGGACGCCTCGCCGCCGTGGCGCAGGGTGTTGCCGAAGCCGAACGTGCGGGCGGACGAGTTGCCCGCGGTGAGGGCCAGGCTGAGCTCGGTCTCGTTCTCCCAGCCGCGCGCCGGCTCCGCCGCCTCCTGCGCGCGGGCGGGCGCGGCGTGCCAGCCGCAGAGCAGGCCGAGCACACCGATGACCAGGACGGGCCGCGTCAGGTGCTCAGTGCCGCCCGGCCTCGCGCGGCGGTCCGCCGCTCCGGTCCCGGGCAGGTGCCAGAGAGCCGACCCGATCAGGACCCCGCCCCGAGGCCGACCGGACAGGCAACGCCGGTCCCACCGAGCCCGCAGTAGCCGCCCGGGTTCTTGGCCAGGTACTGCTGGTGATAGTCCTCGGCATAGTAGAACTCGCCGGCCGGCAGGATCTCGGTCGTGATCCGCTCGAAGCCGGCCGCCGCGAGCAGGCGCCCGTACGCGTCCCTCGAAGCCTCCGCCGCCAGGCGCTGCGCATCCGTCTCGCAGTAGACGGTCGAGCGGTACTGGGTCCCCACGTCGTTGCCCTGGCGCATGCCCTGGGTCGGATCGTGGCCCTCCCAGAACAGCCGCAGCAACTGCTCGTAGCCGACCCGGGCCGGGTCGAAGACGGCCAGCACGACCTCCGTATGGCCCGTCTGCCCGCCGCAGACCTCATGGTAGGTGGGGTTCGGCGTCGTCCCGCCGGCGTAGCCCACCGCCGTCGTGTAGACCCCGGGCACCTCCCACAGCTTGCGCTCCGCGCCCCAGAAGCAGCCCATGCCGAAGACGGCACGCTCGACGCCGGCCGGAAACGGCGGCTCGAGCGGCGTGCCGGCCACG
The DNA here is from genome assembly GCA_965222265.1 of Vicinamibacterales bacterium. Lineage (GTDB taxonomy): Bacteria > Acidobacteriota > Vicinamibacteria > Vicinamibacterales > UBA8438 > JAAXGX01. Next base: position 293,198 of record CBDCTP010000001.1, on the reverse strand, counting down.
AAGTGCCTGGCGGCCACCGGCATGCGCTCCGCCCGCCCGGCCAGGGCCTCGCCCGGCTTGGGCAGAACCAGCTTGCGGGGATCGATCAGGGTATGCCACATGGCCGCGGGGGATTGATGATAACCTGTACTTACTTAGGATAGCAGTCGAAGCTGGGAGGCAGTCGTGGGCCGACGATTCACCGCGAACATCCCGTCACAGCGGATCACCCCGCCCGAGGTCTTCTTCAATCGACGGAAGTTCCTGTCGGCCCTGGGACTGGGCATGCTGGCGACGCCGTTCGCCGCGTGCGCCGCGGGGGCCTCTCAGGCCCGCGCGCAGTCGTCGCTCCTCGAGGTGCCGCTGAGCCGGCCGGACGTGTTCCCCACGCAGCGCAACGCGGCGTTCGACTCGCCGCCGGGGGCCATCGGCCGGCAGGCGCTGACCCCGCGCGACGTGGCCGCCTCCCACAACAACTTCTACGAGTTCCTGTCCGGCCGGGGCGGTCCGGTCTGGCAGTTCTGCGGCGACTTCGAGGTGGAGCCGTGGCAGATCGAGATCACCGGCGAGTGCAACAACCCGATGACCCTCGATCTGGACGATCTGTTCGCCTTCGACCACGAGGAGCGTGTCTATCACTTCCGCTGCGTGGAGCGCTGGGCGATGAACGTGCCCTGGTCCGGCTTCCCGCTGAGCCGGCTGATCGAGAAGGCCGACCCGAACGGCAACGCCCGCTATGTCCGTTTCGAGACCGCGGTCAACGACGAGCAGATGCCGGGCGTGACCGGCTCGCCGTGGTACCCGTGGCCGTACCACGAGGGCCTGCGCCTCGACGAGGCGATGAACGAACTGGCCCTGGTGGTCACCGGCGTGTACGGCGAGCCGCTGCTCCGGCAGCACGGCGCGCCGGTGCGCATCATCGTGCCCTGGAAGTACGGCTACAAGAGCCCGAAGTCGATCGTGAAGATCGAGTTCGTGCGCGACGAGCCGTCCATCTTCTGGCAGGTCCAGCCGCACGAGTACGGCTTCCTCTCCAACGCCAACCCGAACATTCCGCACCCCCGCTGGCCGCAGAACATCTCCTACTGGCTCGACACCGAGGAGACGTTCGCCGCCCCGATCTACAACGGGTACGACGCGTACGTCGGGGAGCTCTACCCGGACGAGCCGCGCACGCCGCAGCGGCCCCTCCGACCGGGCCAGACCGCGCGCTGACGGCGCCCGCCGGCGCCCGGCCCAACCGCGCGTCGCGTATAGTTGAAGAAGGAGTCTGCGCCGTACAACGGTGCAGACTCCGCAAGGCGCGCACGGCGCGCCTCGGCGGGGAGCGGCGCGGGGCGAAGGGGTCCCCGCAAGCGCACGCCGGGGGTTCGGGGCAAAGCCCCGTCTGATTGAGGCCCGGTGCAGACTCCGCAAGGCGTGCACAGCGCGCCTCGGCGGGAGCGGCGCGGGGCAAAGGGGTCCCCGCAAGCGCACGCCGGGGGTTCGGGGCAAAGCCCCGTCTGATTGAAGATGACGACGCCTGCGGCCGGGGCCGTGTCGTTGAGTCCCGACGACGAGCACAACCGGCAACTCCTCTCCAACGTCCATCCGCCCGGGTGGCGCAACCCGCAGCCGGCGGAGCGCTACAACCTGGTGGTGATTGGCGCCGGCACCGCCGGCCTGGTCACCGCGGCCGTGGCCGCCGGGCTGGGCGCCCGGGTGGCCCTGATCGAGCGTCACCTGATGGGGGGCGACTGCCTCAACGTCGGCTGCGTGCCGTCGAAGAGCCTCGTCCGCGCCGCCCGCGCCTGGGCCGCGATCCCGCGCGGCACGGAGTTCGGGCTGGACGGTCCGGACTCCCCGCGGCGCGACTTCGGGGCGGTCATGGCGCGCATGCGGCGGCTGCGCGCCGGCCTCAGCGGCATCGATTCGGCGCAGCGCTTCACCGGCCTGGGCGTGGACGTCTTCATCGCCTCCGCCCGCTTCACGGGCCCGGACACCGTCGCGGCCGACGGCGTCCCGCTGCGCTTCAGCCGGGCCGCCGTCTGCACGGGTGCGCGCGCGGCTGCGCTCCCCATTCCAGGCCTCGCCGAGGCGGGCTATCTGACCAACGAGACGCTCTTCTCGCTGACCGAGCTGCCGGCGCGGCTCGCGGTCATCGGCGCCGGGCCCATCGGCTGCGAGATGGCGCAGTCGTTCGCACGCTTCGGCAGCGAGGTCACGCTGCTCGAGCAGACCGGCCACATCCTGCCCCGCGAGGACCCCGACGCGGCCGCGATCGTGCAGCGGCGCATGGCCGCCGACGGCGTGCGGCTCGCGCTCGACGCCGGCATCACGGAGGTCGCGCGGCGCGAGCGGGACAAGCTGATCCGCTACACGGCGGGCGGGACCGGCCACGAGTTGGCCGTCGACGACATCCTCGTCGGCGTCGGCCGGGCGCCCAACGTCGAGGGTCTCGGGCTCGAGGCGGCCGGCGTGGCGTACGACAGGTCGGGCGTCGGGGTCGACGGCCACCTCCGGACGAGCAACCGCCGGATCTACGCCGCGGGCGACATCTGCTTCCCGTTCAAGTTCACGCACACCGCCGACGCGATGGCGGGGATCGTGATCCAGAACGCGCTGTTCCCCCACCCCTTCGGTCTCGGCCGCGCCTCGACGGGCTCGCTCATCATTCCCTGGTGCACCTACACGGAGCCGGAGATCGCCCATGTCGGCCTGTACGAAGCCGACGCCAGGGCCAGGGGCATCAAGGTGGAGACCTTCACCCAGACGTTCGACGAGGTCGACCGGGCGGTCCTCGACGGCGAGGACGACGGCTTCGTGCGGGTCCACCTGAAGCGGGGCGGCGACCGGATTCTGGGCGCGACGATCGTCGGCGCGCACGCCGGCGAGATGATCAGCGAGCTCACGGTGGCGATGAAGGCCGGTGCCGGCCTCGGCGTCATCGGGAGCACGATTCATCCCTACCCGACGCAGGCGGACGCGCTCCGCAAGGTGGCGAACCAGCTGCGCCGGGCACGGTTCTCGTCCGGCCAGAAGTCGCTGCTGAGCCGCTGGTTCGCCTGGACGCGCTGAGGGCCGCGATCGGCAGGCCGCGCCGCTCACAGGCCCAGCAGGCGCGGGAGCGCGGCCACCGAGTCGATCACCGCCGTGGGGCGCACGCCCGCCGTCCCGGCGTCGCCCGGCCGGAACTTGCCGGTGCGGACGAGAACACCGCGGGCGCCGGCGGCGATCGCACCCCCTACGTCCGAGACGATGTCGTCGCCGACGAGGGCCACGTCGGCGAGCGGCAGGCTCAGGCCGGCGGCGGCGGCCTGCAGGAATGCCGCGCCCGGCTTCCCGACGGTGACGGCGCTCCGGCCCGACGCGTACTCGAGGGCGGCCACGAACGGTCCGGCGTCGAGCACGAGCCCTTCCGCCGCCCGCCAGTAGCGGTTCTTCTGGATCGCCAGCAGCGTCGCCCGATCGCCGAGCTGGCGGAAGGCCCGATTCAGCCGCTCGAAGGTCCAGGCCGGCCCGAGGTCGCCGACCACGACCGCCTCCGGAACCGCCTCGTCGATCGCGAAGCGGCCGAACTCGCCCGCGGCCGCGGGAGCGACATGCAGCGCCACGGTGCGGACGGCGTGCGCCTCGAGCCAGGCCACGGCCGCGAGGGGCGCGGTGAACATCTCGTCCGGGGATACCGGCAGCCCCAGGCTGCCCAGCCGCTCGACCAGGGCGGCGCGCGGCTGGCGGGTCGTGTTGGTGACGTAGCGCAGCGCCAGGCCCGCGGCGCGCAGGCGGGCGACGGCCTCTGCCGCGCCCGGAATCAGGCCGTCCGGATCGTAGAGCGTGCCGTCGAGGTCGAGCAGCAGGCCGCGCACGCCGCGCAGCGCCGCGGGCATCACCGGCGTCCCGCGAGGGCGGCCTCGTAGGCCGCGCGGACGGGCGGCTCGAAGCAGACGAACCAGACCTGCTCGATCGTGGTGGACGACTCGACCGCCCGGCGGGTCTCCCCGACGGCGATGGCCGCGGCCTGATCGGCAGGATAGCCGTAGACGCCGCAACTGATGGCCGCGAACGCCACCGTCCGCAAGCCGTGGTCGTGCGCCAGCCGGAAGGCGGAGCGATAGCAGCCGGCCAACAGCTTGGCTTCGCCGTGCGTCCCGCCGCGCCACACCGGACCGACCGCGTGGATCACGAACCGCGCGGGCAGCCGGTAGCCATCGGTCAGCCGCGCCTCGCCGGTCGGGCAGCCCCCGAGCGTGCGGCACTCCGCCAGCAGCGCGGGACCGGCCGCCCGATGGATCGCGCCGTCCACGCCGCCCCCGCCCCGCAGCGTCGTGTTTGCGGCGTTCACGATCGCGTCGACGGCGAGCGTGGTGATGTCGGCCGTGGAGATCTGCAGCCGGACGGCTGGTGAACCGCTCCCGGACACGGTAGGATCGGTCTCGTCATGCATATCGCGATCACCTACTGCATCCGCTGAAAGTACCGGCCCAGGGCTGCCAGTCTGGCAGCCGCGATCAAGAGCACCGTCGACCGCGAGCCCGAGCTCGTCGAAGGCACCAACGGCGTCTTCGACGTCGTCGCGGACGGCGAACTGGTGTTCTCCAAGCACCGGGAGGGCCGCTTCCCCGAGACGGACGAGATCCTCGACGCCCTGCGCGCGCTGGCCGGCGTCGGCTCCTGACTGGCGTCAATCAGACGGGGCTGCGCCCCGAACCCCCGGCGTCCGCTTGCGGGGACCCCTGCGCCCCGCGCCGCTCCCGCCGAGGCGCGCTGTGCGCGCCTTGCGCGCGCCGGTCAGGCGACCGGCGCCGCCGGCCGCGAGCCGGCGTAGCGTCGGACCGCCGCGACGATGTGCGGCGCCGAGATGCCGTAGCGTTCCAGCAGCTCGTGGGGCTTGCCGCTGCGGGGCACCTCGCGCACCGCCAGGCGGCACACCGCGATGTCGTGCGCCGCGACCGCCTCGCTGGCGGCGTCGCCGAGCCCGCCGGCCGCGTAGTGGTCCTCCACGGTGATGAGTCGCCGTCCGGTGCGCAGGCCGGCGCGGACGAGGGTCGCCGCATCGATCGGCTGCACGGAGTACGCGTCGATCACGCCGATGCTGATGCCCTCCTGCCGCAACTCCCGATAGGCCTTGCGCGCCTCGAACACGGTCACGCCCGCGGCGACGACGGTGGCCACGTCGTCCGCGCTCTCGTGCAGGACCTTCGATCCCCCGATGCCGAAACGCTCCGCGTTCGTGTAGATCACCTCGGTCCTGGGACGGCTGGTGCGCAGGTACACCATGCCCTCGTGGGCCGCGGCGGCGGCCACGAGGCGCTCGCAGCTCACCGCGTCGCAGGGGTACAGCACGGCGCAACCCGGCACGCTGCGCATCATCGCCAGATCCTCGAGCGCCATCTGCGACGGGCCGTCCTCGCCGATCGACACGCCGGCATGCGAGCCCGCGAACTTGATGTTCGCCGTCTTCCCGCCGATCCCGGCCATGCGGATGAAGTCCGACGCGCGCGTCAGGAAGCAGGCGAAGGTCGACGGGAACGGAATCGCGCCCCGGCTCGCCAGGCCGGCCGCGGCGCCGGTCATGAGCTGCTCCGCGATGTGCGTCTCGTAGAAACGGTCGCCGTGCTCCCGCTCGAACTTCCCGCTGAAGGTCGAGTTGGCGACGTCGGCATCGAGCGCCACCACCCGCGGGTCGGCGGTGCCGAGCGCGGCCAGCGCCGTGCCGTAGGCCTCGCGCGTGGCCACCTGCGCGCCGAGCTCGTAGCGCGGCTCCGGAAGCGCCGGCTCCGGCGTCGGCGGCGCGGACCGGCGCACCGGCGGGGGCGGGATGCGCGGGCTGGCCGCACCCGCCACCAGCTGCCCCTCCAGCTCGGCGAGCGCGCGGTCCAGCTCGGCGCCCCCGGGGATCGCCTTGCCGTGCCACCCGTCGCGGCCCTCCATCAGCGTCACACCCTTGCCCTTCAGCGTGCGGGCCAGGATGACCGTGGGGCGTCCCGCCGTGCGGCGCGCCTCCGCCAGGGCATCCAGCAGGGCGCCGTGGTCGTGTCCATCCACCGCCAGGGCGTGCCAGCCGAAGGCGCGCCAGCGCCGCGCGTACGCCTCCAGGTCGTGGCCCCACTGGGTCGCCCGGCTCTGCCCGAAGCCGTTGACGTCCGTCACGGCGCACAGGTTGTCGAGCCCGAACTTCTCCCCCGCCTGCGCTGCCTCCCACACCGATCCCTCGGCCGACTCGCCGTCGCCGATCAGGACGTAGGTGCGGTAGTCGGACCCGAGCCGGCGGGCGTTGAGGGCGATGCCGATCGCCGCGCAGATGCCCTGCCCCAGCGAACCCGTAGCCACGTCGACGAACGAGAGCCGCGGCGTGGGATGCCCCTCGAGATCGCAATGGAGCTTGCGGAGCGAGCCCAGCTCGTCGCGCGTCAGGAAGCCGGCCTCGGCCCAGGCGGCGTACAGGAGCGGCGCCGCGTGGCCTTTCGACAGCACGAACCGGTCGTTGTCGTCGTGCTGCGGGTTGCGCGGGTCGAACCGCATTTCGGCGAAGAACAGGGTGGCGACGATATCGGCGGCCGAGCAGCAGCTCGACGGATGGCCGCTGCCGGCATCGGACGTGGCCCGTACGGACTCGATGCGGAGCCGGGCGGCGATGGTCTGCAGCGCGGGAACGAGTGACGACCTGTCGGCGGACACGACACCTCCGGAGCGGAGTCTAGCACGCGGGCGGCGTGCCTCCGGTCAGTCCTGCAGCTCCAGCGCCGCCAGCGCCCAGGACGCCGCGTCCACGCCCCGCCGGCGCGCCTCGGGCAGCAGCGACTCGAGGGTCGCCGCGGCCCGCTCCCGGAAATCCCCGTCGCTGGTCAGGCGGCCCAGACGCGCCAGCACACGCACCGCCGCGCAGTTGACGGCGAACGGCCGGAGCGGCTCCCGCAGCAGGCCGACGTCGTCCTCGGCAACCACCCGGTCGACGAACCCTCCGCGCCCCGCGTCCCACAGGGCGCGGAGGCAGAACCGCATCAGCTCCTGCGGCAGGTCGAGGTACACGTCGCGCTCGGTCACGCCGTACAGATCGAGCAGCGTGTCGCTCACTGCTACCTGGTCGGCGAGCAACCCGCGCGCGATCTCGCCGCCGCCGACGGCATGCGCGACGCCGCCGCCCCGCTCGTACGTCTCGCCGGCCACGCGCTCGAGCGACGTGACCGCGAACTCGATCAGCGACGAGTCGCCGAACACCTCGGCGGCCCGCAGCAGGACTGCGGCCATGCGGGCCGTCCCGGCGGCGTACACCGAGCGGTCGACAGGCGGACCGGCCAGCCGGCCGCGCTCGGCTGCCGGGGCGGCGTAGTAGCCGTCGTCGGCGTACTGGCTGGCGAAGAAGCCCCCGGCTACGCGGTCCGCCAGCGTGTCGACGACGTACCGGACGAGGTGCGCCGCCCGCTCGCGGTAGCGCGCCTCGCCGAGCACCAGCCAGCCCTCGAGCAGGAGATCGAGCACGCTGGCATTGACGGCCAGCAGTTTCTCCACGTGCGGCGCCGTCCAGTCGCGCGCCGCACAGTAGCGGAAGACCCCGCCGTCCACGTCGTCGTACAGGCCGCTCCAGCCAATGGCGTCGAGCGTTCGCGACGCGACCTCCCGGAGCGGCCCGCCGGCGGCCCCGGACCGCCGCAGGGCGAACCGGACCGCCGCTGCATGCACGTGCTTCGGCGCGTCGCCGAACCCCCCGTGCTGTGGATCGAACCGTTCCAGGAGATGCTGCTCCAACCACCGCTCGAGGTCGCGGCCGCCATCGGGCGGCTCGGGGGCGCGCCCCGCCGGCGGCAGCGTGCGCGGCGCGTCGACCTCTTCGTGCCGGCGCGCGAACGCCGCGGCGACGCGCGCGAGCAGCGCCGCCATCCGGGCGGCGTCGACGTAGGTCTCGCCGCCCAGCAAGTGGCCCGCCGGACTGAGGAACACCGTCGTCGGCCAGCCGCCCAGGTTGTAGCGCTCGTTGATGTCGGGGCGCCGGTCGGCGTCGACGCGGACCGGCACGAACGCGCGCTCGACCAGGCGGCACACGGCCGGATCGCGGTACGTGGTGCGCGACATCTCGGCGCTCCCCCGGCACCAGGCGGCGCCGATGTGCAGGAGGACGGGCGCCCGCTCGGCCCGCGCGCGCTCAAACGCGGCGGCGCTCCACGGCAGCCAGGCGACCGAGCCGGCCGCGTCGCCGGCGGCGGTGCGCTCCACGACCGGCGATTATAATCACCGCCAGGGATGGCACACCGGATCACCCTGATTCCAGGCGACGGCATCGGTCCGGAGGTGACGGACGCGGTCGTCCGGCTGCTCGGTCGCTCCGGACTCGATATCGAGTGGGAGCGCGAAACGGCCGGCGCGGCCGCGGCCGACCGCCATGGGGAGCCGCTGCCCCAGCGTGTCCTCGACTCGATCGTCCGCAACCGGGTCGCGCTCAAGGGCCCCGTGGGCACCCCGATCGGCTCCGGCTTCCCGAGCGTCAACGTCGCGGTGCGCCGCTCGCTCGGGCTCTACGCGAACCTGCGGCCGGTGGCGTCGCTGCCGGGGCTCACGACCCGCTTCGACCACGTCGACCTGATCGTCGTCCGCGAGAACACCGAGGATCTGTACTCCGGCATCGAGCACGAGGTCGTGCCCGGCGTCGTCGAATCGCTGAAGATCATCACGGCCAAGGCATCGGAGCGCATTGCCCGCTTCGCGTTCTCGTACGCGGAGCGCCGCGGCCGCCGCAAGGTGACCGCCGTGCACAAGGCCAACATCATGAAGCTGGGGGACGGGCTGTTCCTCGAGTCGGTCCGCAAGGTGGCGCGCGCTCACCAGGACATCGAGTACACCGAGCGGATCGTCGACGCGGCCTGCATGCAGTTGGTGATGGAGCCGGGGCAGTTCGACGTCCTGCTGCTGCCGAACCTGTACGGCGACATCGTGTCGGACCTGTGCGCGGGCCTGGTGGGAGGCCTGGGGCTCGTGCCGTCGGCCAACCTCGGCGACGGCCTCGCCGTATTCGAGGCGGTGCACGGCACCGCGCCCGACATCGCCGGGCGGGGCATGGCGAACCCGACGGCGCTGTTGCAGTCCGCGTTGCTGATGCTGCGCTACCTGAACGAGGACGAGACGGCCGCCCGCATCTTCACCGCGCTCGAGCGGGTGCTCGCCGACGGCCGGGTGCGGACGCCCGACCTCGGCGGCACGGCCACCACGCGCGAGTTCACGGACGCCATCGCGAGGCAGATGGAGATCAGGGTGCCTCTGTGATCGCAGCCTGGATGTCGACGTCGATGCAGCCCCGCACGGTGTTGTAGGCCGGGCAGCCGGCCGGATGCCTGGCCACGGCCCGCTCCGCCGCCTCCCGCTTGTCGGGCGGCACCGCCAGCGTGTACCGCACCCGGATGCGCGTGATGCGCAGCACCTTGTCGACAGCCTCGATGTCGCCCTCGACCGTGGCGCCGATGCGGTCGGGCGTTGCCGGTATGTCGCGCACTTCCAGTGCGCGTGCAAGGGTGCCGAGCAGTCAGGCACCCACGGCCGCGACCATGTGGTCGAGCGTCGCGGGGATGTCCTCGTCGGGCTCGACCCCGTAGAACTTCTTGATGCCGCCGTGGACGCCGAACCGGATCGGCGTGTCGAAGTTCTCGAGGAACGCCTCCCTGATCGGGCCCTTGACGCGCTCGATCCGCAGCCGACTCGTGTGCACCAGATCTCCCACACTGCCTCCTTGTAACTGGATGAATGCTACAATCCCGGGCCATGCTGAAGTCAAGCGCCGTCGCCGTGCTCGCACCCGTCGTCACCGTGTCGCTGCTGGTCTGGGCGGGCGCATCCGCGCCGGCCGGGGCAGCCGCCACGTCTCCGGCCGAGGCAGCCGCCGCGGCCGTCCCACCGGCCGCCGCGCAGGCGGAAGAGGGCCCGGAGGGCGTTGTCAACTACATGCGCGTGGATGCGACCGTCGCATGCGCCGGGGCGACGCCGCCGGAGGCGATGGCCGAGTTGAAGAACCGCGGCTTCGCGGCGGTGATCAACTTCCGGACCGCCGGCGAGCAGGGCGCGAGGGTCGACGCCGGGCAGGCCGCCGCCGAGGCGGCGGGCCTGAAGTACTACCACCTGCCGTTCCGGCAGGCCAGCGCCGAGGTGGCCGAGCAGTTCCTCGAGACCGTATCCGATCCGACGAACCAGCCGGTCTTCATCCACTGCGGCTCGGCCAACCGCGTCGGGGCCATGTGGTTGATCAAGCGCGTGCGGCTGGACGGCTGGAGCCCGGACGAGGCGCTCGCCGAAGCCGAGTTGATCGGGCTCCGCAGCACGGCCCTGAGGGAGTTCGCGCTCGACTACGTCCGGGATGGCGGCTGATCGCCCGGGCGCGCTCGGCGACATGGGGCCGGAGGAGTTCCGGCGCCACGGGCACGCGCTCGTCGACTGGCTCGCCGCCTACCTGAGCCAGGACGACCGCTACCCGGTCCTGTCGCGCGCCGCGCCCGGCGACATCCGCGAGCGGCTGCCCGCCGCCCCCCCGGAGGCGGGCACGCCGTTCGATGCGATCTTCGCGGACTTCGAACGCCATCTCCTGCCCGGCATCACCCACTGGAACCATCCCGGCTTCTTCGCCTACTTCGCCATTTCCGGGAGCGGGCCGGGCGTGCTGGCGGAGCTGCTGGCGGCGGCTCTCAACGTGCAGGCGATGCTGTGGCGCACCTCGCCCGCCGCGACCGAGCTGGAGGAAGTGGCCCTGGGCTGGCTGCGGCAACTGCTGGGTCTGCCGGCCGCGTTCGAGGGAGTTATCTACGACACCGCCTCGGTGGCGAGCCTGCACGCGCTCGCGGCCGCCCGCGAGGCGGCCGTCCCGGACGTCCGCGGCGGCGGGCTGGCCGGACGCGCCGAGCTGGCCCCGTGCCGGGTCTACCTGTCCGAGCACGCGCACTCGTCGATCGACAAGGCCGTGATGACGCTGGGGCTCGGGCAGCGCGCCCTGCAGCGGATCGCCGTCGACGCGCAGTTCCGCATGCGGCCTGACGCCCTGCGCGCGGCCGTCGCCGCCGATCGCGCGGCCGGCCGGACGCCGCTGGCGGTCGTCGCCACGGTGGGCACGACCTCCATGACCAGCGTCGATCCGGTGCCCGAGATCGCGGACGTGTGCGAGGCCGAGGGAATCTGGCTGCACGTGGACGCCGCGTACGCCGGCGCCGCCGCGCTCGTCCCGGAGACCGCGTACGTCATGGACGGCTGCGGGCGCGCGGACTCGATCGTCGTCAACCCGCACAAGTGGCTCTTCACCCCGTTCGATCTGAGCGCGTTCTACTCGCGCCGCATGGACACGATTCGCGCCGCGTTCGCGCTGACGCCCGACTACCTGGCGACGCCCGAGGCCGGGCGCGTCCGGAACCTGATGGACACCGGCGTGCAGCTCGGCCGGCGCTTCCGGGCGCTCAAGCTCTGGGCCGTGCTGCGCTACTTCGGGGCCGCCGGCATCCGGGCGCGGCTGGCCGAGCACATGCGCCTGGCGCGGCTGTTCGCGGAGTGGGTGGACGCCAGCGACGACTTCGAGCGGCTCGCGCCCGTGCCGCTCAGCGTCGTGTGCTTCCGGGCCAGACCGCGGGGCTGGCAGGAGCCGGGGGACGATCGGCAGGGCGGCCGCATCGAGCGCCTCAACGCCCAGGTGCTCGAGACGGTCAACGCCTCGGGCGAGGTGTTCCTGTCGCACACGCGGATCGAGGGGCGCTTCGCGCTGCGCCTGGCGATCGGCCACATCCGCACGGAGCAGCGCCACGTCGAACGGGCGTGGGCGCTCCTCCAGGACGCCGTGTCCCGGGGCCGGGCCTGACACCGGCTGCTATACTCGCCGGCCATGGATGTCGCTGTCGTTTCGCTCGGCGCGTTGCTGGTCGCGATCATCGTCAGCTGCACCATCCGGCTGCACGTCGGGTTTCTCGCGATCGCCTTGGCCTGGATCGTCGGCGTGTACGTCGCGGGGATGAGCCCGCGCGAGGTCATGGCCGGCTTCCCGACCCGGCTCTTCCTCACGCTGACCGGGGTCACGCTCCTGTTCTCGCAGGCGCAGGCGAACGGGACGCTCGACCGGATCGCGCGCAAGGCGGTCGAGTACTGCCGGGGCAACGTCGGCGTCATGCCGATGATGTTCTTCCTGCTCTCGTTCCTGATTGCCTCGATCGGCCCGGGCAACATCGCGTCGGTGGCCCTCATCGCGCCCATGGGCATGGCGGTGGCCGGCCAGGTCGGCGTGCCGGCCTTCCTGATGGCCATCATGGTTGCCAACGGCGCGAACGCCGGATCGCTGTCGCCGATCGCCCCGACCGGCGTCATCGTCAACGGGGTGATGGCCGACATCGGCCTCGGCGGCTACGAGGTGCTCAGCTACCTCAACAACATGATGGCGCACGTCGTGATCGCCTTCACAGCCTACTTCCTCTTCGGTGGGTGGCGCCTACTGGGCCGCTACCACACCGGCAGCGTGAGCATGCCGGGCGCCGCGGCGGGCGCGGCGGGCGACGCGCCGGCGGGCAGCGAGTTCACGCGGGCGCAGTGGCTTACGCTTGCCGTCATCGGCACGCTTGTGACGGGCGTCGTGTTCTTCGACGTGGACGTCGGCCTGGGCGCCTTCACGGCGGCCGTGGTGCTCGCCTTGCTGAAGGCCGGGGACGAGCTCGAGGCCGTCAAGATCATGCCCTGGCGCGTCATCATGCTGGTGTGCGGCGTGACGGTGCTCATTTCCGTCCTCGAGGCGACGGGCGGCCTCGACCTGTTCACGCGCGTCCTCGCCGGCATGTCCACCCCGAACAGCGTGACCGCCATCATCGCCTTCTCGACCGGGTTCGTCTCCATCTACAGCAGTACGTCGGGCGTGGTGCTGCCGGCGTTCCTGCCGACGGTCCCGGGCCTCGCCGAGCAGCTCGGCGGCGTCGCGCCGCTGGCGATCGCCTCGTCGATGAACGTCGGCGCGCACCTCGTCGACGTGGCGCCGCTGTCGACGCTGGGCGCGCTGTGCATGGCCGCCGCCCCGGCCAGCGAGGACAGCCGCGCGCTGTTCAACAAGCTGCTGGCCTGGGGCTTCTCGATGACCATCGTCGGCGGCTTCACCTGCTGGCTGCTGTTCACGGTGCTCCGGATCGGGCTCGGCTGAGCCTACGTTCCTCAAGGAGAGAGTCATGACGAGAACGACGAAGGGTTTCGTGCTGATCGCGATGCTGGGCGTGGCGGTGGGCGCGGGGCTGGCGAACGCACCGGCCGACCTGCCGCAGATGGACGGCGTGCCCACCGCGGAGCCGGAAGCGGTCGGGATGTCCTCGGCGCGCCTCGAGCGTCTCGACCGGGTGATGCAGGGCTACATCGACCGCAACGAGGTCGCCGGTGTCGTGACCCTGGTGGCGCGGCGGGGCAAGGTCGTGCACTTCTCGGCCCTCGGGCAGCGGGACGTAGAGGCCGGGGCGCCGATGGCCCACGACGCCATCTTCCGCATCGCGTCGATGACCAAGCCGATCGCGTCGGTCGCGCTGATGATGCTCTACGAGGAGGGCCGCTTCCAGCTGCGCGACCCGATCGCCCGCTGGCTGCCGGAGTTCGCGGACATGCAGGTGGCGATTCCCGCACCGCCGCAGGAGCGGCTGACCGGCCGCTACAAGACGGTGCCGGCCGCCCGACCGATCACCGTGCAGCAGATCCTGACCCACACCGCCGGGCTGGCGAACAGCTATCGGGGCATCACCCAGCCGGAGTTCCAGGAGGTGGTGGCGCCGCGCAAGCCGGGCGATACGGTGGGCGGCATGCTGAAGCGGCTCGCCGCGCTGCCCCTCAACTTCCAGCCCGGCGACCACTGGGAGTACGGGCGCGCCACCGACGTCGTGGGGCGGCTGGTCGAGGTGCTGTCGGGCCAGACCCTCGACGCGTACCTGAAGGAACGGATCTTCGAGCCGCTCGACATGGTCGACACCCACTTCTACCTGCCGCGGTCGAAGCTGGGCCGGTTCGCTGCGCTCTACCGTCCGAACGCCCATGGCACCATCGAGCTGTCGGAGGCGCCGACCGCGGAGAGTCGCTTCGTCGCCGAGCCGCACACCTACTTCAGCGGCGCCGGCGGGCTCGTGTCGACCGCGCGCGACTACTTCCGCTTCCACCAGATGATGCTGAACGGCGGCGAGCTCGACGGCGTGCGCATCCTCAGCCGGAAGACAGTCGAGCTGATGACCGCCAACCACACCGGCGACAAGGGCATCTGGCTGGCCGGGCCGGGCTACGGCTTCGGCCTCGGCTACGCGGTGGTGACCGACCTCGGGCCGTCCGGCACCCCGCGCTCGGAGGGGTCCTACTACTGGGGCGGCGCGTACGGCACGATCTTCTGGGTGGACCCGTCCGAGGAGCTGATCGGCATCCTGATGGAGCAGGTCCGGCCGTACACCCACCTCAACGTCCGGCCGGACCTGGCGACGATGACGTATCAGGCGATCGTCGACTGAGGCGCAACGCCGAAGCAGGCAGCGGCGGATCGCTCCCGCGACGTTGGCGGCGGCGGGCTGGCGTGTCGAGGGCAACCACCCTTGACACGGCGGCCCGGCGCGTCATGATCAGATTGGAGGGGGCGCGGCGACCGGCATGACTGGAGACGGCGCGATGGAGAGTCCCGTCACGCAGGCGCAGTTCGACGCCTTTCTGGTAGAGTTCCGCCAGCTCAAGGAGAGCTCGGTCACGAAGCACGACGTCTTTCAGGTCGTGTTCCTCGTGCAGACCGCCTACTTTGCGGTCGTCGTCGGCACCATCGTCGTGCTGAACGCCGTCGGCCTGCTGTGAGTTCCCGCACGTCACAGGCCCGCACCGGCGGCCCCTCGCACAGCGTCGGGCACGTCGCCTCCGCCCCGGTGCGGGCCCGCCTCCGAGATCAGTGCGAAAAACGATGACTGACGAACGATCCAGACAGGTAGAGACGCGCCTTCATCGCGCGGCCCGACCAAGCGTCCCTGGCGCTGGTGCGGCGCGCTGCTGCTGGCGGCCGGCGCGGGCGCCCCGGCGGGCGCCCAGACGTCCGGGACCATCGAGGGCACCGTCGTCGACACCCAGGGCCTGGCCGTGCCCGGGGCTACGGTGACGCTTGCCGGCGAGGCGCTGATCGCCCCGGTCGTGGCGGTCACGCTCGTCGACGGGTCGTACCGCTTCCGGGCGCTCGGGCGCGGGTCCTACGACCTCGCCTTCGAGCTGCCGGGATTCCGCACGCTCGTCCGTGAAGGCGTCGTCGTGGAGGGCAACCGGGTGATCCGGATCGATGCGGCGCTGGAGCCGGCCGCCGTGGCCGAGACCGTCACGGTCACGGGCGCCGCGCCGGTCGTGGACATCAGAACCACGGCGCTCGTGAACGACTTCGGCGAGGCGGAGCTGCAGGAGGTGCCCTCGGCCACCGACGTCTGGGCCGTGCTCGGCCAGACGGCGGGCGTCCGCATGCGCGGCTTCGACGTCGGCGGCTCGCACAAGAGCCAGCAGACCGGCTACGAGAGCTTCGGCGTGCGCAGCCAGAACCGGATTCTCGCCGACGGCGTCGACACGACCGAGGGCAGCGGCGGCACGGGATTCTACTTCGACTACTACTCCATCGAGGAGTTCACGACCACGGCGGCCGGCGCCGACGTGGAGATGACCGCACCCGGCTCGCTCGTCATGACGACGATGAAGAGCGGCGGCAACGACTTCAGCGGCCTGTTCCACGGCGACTACGAGCACGAGAGCTTCGTCGGCGAGAACACGGACGCGGACCTCGAGGCGCGGGGCTACACCGGCAACCCGAACCTGCTCTTCTTCGAGACCCACGCCGACATCGGCGGACCGATCGTCCGCGACCGCGCCTGGTTCTACGCGTTCTACAATCACTTCCGCATCGACAAGGCGGTCTCGGGGGTGGATCGCTCCGTGGCGACCGACCTGGGCGACTTCGACAACTTCGGGGGCAAGGTCACGGTGCGGCTGACCGACCGGGACCGGCTGATCGGCTACACGCAGTGGGGACTGAAGGAGAAGCCGAAGCGCGGGCTGTCGACCGACGTCGGTCCCGACTCGGTGCTGGCGCAGGCGAGCTGGAGCTGGGCGCACAAGGCGGAATGGCAGCGCGTCTGGAACGACCGCACGTTCATGACCGCGGCCGTCAAGCACTTCGGGTTCGGCTGGCCGATGGTGCCGCAGGTCGATCCGGGACAGCAGCCGCCGCGCCTCGACACGGCGACCGGCCGCCTGAGCGGCGCGGGCTGGTCTCCGGGCGACGGCGGTCCGCCGCCGTTCACCTTCGTGCGCTGGAAGCCGCAGGCCACCGCCAGCCTGAACCACTACGTGCCCGACTTCGGCGGCAGCCACGACTTCAAGGTCGGCTACGAGTTCCAGATCGACAGCAGCCAGTTCGGCTCGAACGCCAATTCCGGGCACATCCGCTACCTCGACGACAGCGCCAACGACCGGCCCTTTGGCGTCGACCGGATCATGCTCTTCAGCATGCCCGCCGAGGGCGAGATCGCTTCCGACAACCGGAACCGGCATCACGCGGCCTTCGTCCAGGACACGTGGCGGCCGACCGAGCGGCTGTCGCTGAACCTGGGCGTCCGCTTCGAACAGCAGCGCACCTACTTCCTCGACGCGGCCTCCAACCCGTTCCTGTCCGACTTCTTTCCCGCCGGCACCGCCGCCGGCCGGACGAACGTCGTCTGGGACACCTGGGCGCCGCGGCTCGGCGTGACGTTCGCGCTGGCGCCGGGCACGGTCCTCAAGGGGCACTACGGCCGCTACTTCGTGAACCTGGCCGACTCGCACGAGGACGCCAACCCGGCCAGCACGGCCTGGATCCGGTACGCCTTCCTCGACCCGAGCGCCAACGGGACCTACGACGGCCCGAACGAGCTGGGGGCGAAGCTGGACGAGCAGGGCGCCACAGGCACGGAGCTCCGTGCCGAGGGAACGGCCGTCGACCCCGGCCTCGCGCCGGAGTACGTCGACGAGATCAGCGTCTCGCTGGAGCACGAGGTGGCGGCGGGCACCTCGCTGCGGTTCTCCTACGTGCGCAAGGACGTGAGTGGCGACAGCGGCATCTGGAACGCCCCGCAGCAGGGCGCGCTGCTCGCCGGGCGGGGCATCTCGTGCGCCGTGGATCCCGCCTGGGACTGCCCTCCCAACGCCCTGACCGGCGCCCTGCTGAACCTCCAGCGGGTCCCCGACGACGTGGCGGGACTCATCGACAACCGGATCGCCGCCTTCCCGGGCATGGAGGCCGCCTACGACACGCTGCAGGTGGCCGTGAACCGGCGCTTCACCGGCGGATTCCTGCTGCAGGCCAGTTTCGACTACCAGTGGCGGGACGAGTTCCGCGCCGCCGGGGGCGAAAACAGGAGCCCGCTCTTTGCCGACCCGCTCGTCGTCGGCTCGGGCGGGCACGGCCGGATCTGGCAGAACCACAGCCTCGACGTCGACGCCCGGCAGGAGACCACCAACTGGGGCGCCCGCCTGCTGGCGCGCTACACGCTGCCATACGACGTCGGGCTGGCGGCGAACGTCCGGCACCAGAGCGGCTGGCCGTACGCCCTGATCCAGCGCGTGGACATCCCGGGCACCGGCACCAACCAGCCGATCTTCCTCACCGACCTGGCCCCGAACCGCTCCGAGAACGTGACGCTGGCCGACCTGCGCCTGGACAAGGCCTTCGCCGTCGGCGCCGGGAGCCAGCTCACTCTGATGCTGGACCTCTACAACCTCTTCAACTCGAACGCGGTGACCAACTTCTCGCTGCGCACGGGCGACGCCGAACGCGTCATCGCCGCGCTCGACCCGCTCGCGATGAAGCTGGGCGTGCGCTACGAGTTCTGAGCGATCGACTGGACTTGCGTCGTCCCGCTTCCCGTTTGACAACCTGGCGACACCGGAAGACGCCTACCGCGCCCGGAAGGTGTCCGGCAGGATCGACTGGAACTGCAGGCCCCACTCGCCGTCCTGCTTCGTGATGATGAACAGCGACGGCACGGTGCGGTACACCGTGCCGTCCGCATGGCGGCGGCTGAACACCACCTCGAAGTGCACCTTGTCCGGAGCCACCTGCAGGGGTTCGGCGCGGTCGATGGTGCTGTGGTCCCAGCCCTCCGTCTGCCTGAGACGCGCGAAGTCGGTCACTACGTCGGCGGGACGCTCCCGCACGGTGACCTGCCCGTTGCCGCCCAGGCTCAGCCGCGGGTAGTTGCAGGCGGCCGCGATGGCGTCGTTGTCCTCGGCGTTCCACGCGCGGAAGTACTCCTCGAGCGCCGCGCGGGCGTCTTCCAGCGGATCCTGCGCCGACACCGGCACGGCCAGCGTGACGGCGAGGGCCAGGAGTGCGCCGTAGAACGGCGCAGACTCCGCAGGGCGCGCACAGCGCGGCTCGGCGGGAGCGGCGCGGAGCGAAGGGGTCCCCGCAAGCGGACGCCGGGGGTTCGGGGCACAGCCCCGTCTGATTGAAGCTAGCGCCGCGCCCAGCGTGAGCATCCTCATCGAGGGCATCCTCCCCGTCAGAAGATGGCGACCGGCACGACGGTCGAGCCGGTGGCGCCCTGGATCTTCAGGGGCTGCACGACGAAGGCGAACTCGTACACCCCGGCGGCGGCCAACTCGTCCAGCCGCATGCGCTCGACGAGATGGATGCCGTGGACGACGAGCATCATCTGGTGAATCGGCAGCGAGACCGCCGGATCCGGGTTGGGCGAGACCTCGATCGGCTGGTTGTCCGCGCCGAGCAGCATGGGATCGTGCTCGACTAGCCACTCGGCCGCCGCGACGCCGATGCCCGGGTTCGTCGCCATGAAGCGCTCCCCGTCGGTGTCCCAGAGGACACCCCAGCCGGTGTGGATCAGCACGGCGTCGCCGGGCTCGAGCGCCACGCCCTGCCGGTCGAGCGCCTGCTGCAGGTCGTCGACCGTGATCTCGTAGCGGTCGGGCAGCATGTCGACGCCCTTGAGCGCCGCCACGTCGATGAGCACGCCGCGGGTCATGAGGGTGCCGACGTTCTCGACGCCCAGGCGCGTGAAGCCGCCGCGCGTCATGACCTCGTTCTGATCGAAGCAGTTGTAGAAGCTGTCGCCGATGGTCTGGTGGGCGAAGCCGTCGAACTGCGTGCCCACCTGGCCCATCTCGGCGACGACGAGCTCCTCGTTCGAGGCGCGGCGATTGGTGCCGACGGGCGCGCCGGTGGGCTTCATGTAGACGTCGAAGTGGCGGTTGCCGAGCGGTATCGACCCGTGCAGGACCTGCCCGAGCTCGATCACCCGTCCGGTCCGGATCAGGCCCGCCGCGCGGAGCACCGTTTCCGGACCCATGTGATTGGCCGCTCCCCGCTCGTCGCCCGCGCCCCACCTGCTGGGGCAGCGCTCGTCGGGCGGCGGCGGCGACCAGGACTGGGCGGCGGCGGGCACGCCGGCCGCGAGGATGAGCGCGAACGAGGCGACGGCGACGGCTGCAGTAGTGAATCGCATGACCTTCCTCCGTGACTGGTCGGGCCGGGAGTCTGCGCTAGTCTAAACCACCCGGCAATCCGTCCGGCCGGGCGCCGTTTGACAGTCTCGCGGCGCCTGCACTAAGGTACGCGGCAGCATGCTGCACACGGGTCACCATTCGGCACATTATCGGCCGCGACATGGCGGGCACAGGTGGTGCGCGTGAGCTAGGCGAGAGAACCGGGATTGTTGGCGCAACAGACGGCCTCGCCGAGCATCGGCGAGGCTTTTTTTGTTGGGCGCGGAGACCACGCGATGAACTTTGCGAAACTCGATGGGCTGATTCCGGCGGTCATACAGGACGACGAGAGCAACGAGGTGTTGATGGTGGGCTTCATGAACCAGCAGGCGCTCGACCGGACGACCGCCTCCGGGTTCGCCACGTTCTTCAGCCGCACCCGGAACACGCTCTGGACGAAGGGCGAGACGTCGGGCAACCGGCTGCAGGTCATGCGCATCCTGACCGATTGCGACGACGACACGGTGCTGCTGCGCGTCAAGCGCCTCGGGGACGGCAACGTCTGCCACACCGGGACGCGCTCCTGCTTCGTCCGTGAGCTCGACGCCGCCACGGTGAGCGCCTCATGAAGCTGCGACTCGGACTCCCCAAGGGGTCGCTGCAGGACTCCACCGTCCAGCTCTTCGCGCGGGCGGGCTTCAACATCTACGTCAGCCCGCGCTCCTATTTCCCGACGATCGACGACCCGGAGATCGAGTGCACGCTGATCCGCGCCCAGGAGATGGCGCGCTACGTCGCCGTCGACGCGGTCGACGCCGGGCTGACCGGACAGGACTGGATTGCCGAGCACCAGGCGGCCACCGGCGACCGGGTCGTCACCATCGCGGACCTGATCTACTCCAAGCAGAGCTTCCGCAAGGTCCGCTGGGTGCTGGCCGTGCCGGAGGAGTCGCGCTTCCGGACGGCCGAGGACCTGGAGGGGGCCACCATCGCGACCGAGCTGGTGCGCGCAACCGAGTCGTACTTCGCCGCCCGCAACGTGAAGGTCAACGTCGAGTTCTCCTGGGGCGCGACCGAGGTGAAGCCTCCCGAGCTGGCGGACGCCATCGTCGAAGCCACCGAGACGGGCTCGACGCTCCGCGCCAATCACCTGCGGATCATCGACACCATCCTGGAATCGAACCCGCAGCTCATCGCCAGCGAGCAGGCTGCCGCGGACGAGTGGAAGCGGACGAAGCTCGACAACATCGCGCTGCTGCTCAGGGCGGGCATCGAGGCCCAGGACCGCGTGGGCCTGATGCTCAACGTGCAGCGGGCCGACCTGCGCCGGATCCTGACCCTCCTGCCGGCGCTGCAGCGCCCGACCGTGGCGCCGTTGAGCGACGACGACTGGGTGTCCATCAACACGGTGCTCGACGAGCGCACCGTGCGCGAGCTGATCCCCAAGCTGAAGGCCGCCGGCGGCCACGGCATCGTGGAGTATCCTCTGAACAAGATCGTGCTGTAGCTCGCGACCGGCATGAGAGTCACCTCCTCCTCGAGCTCGCGCACGCGGCGGCGGCTGCTCGATCGGCAGCAGGCAGCCGACCCTGCGGTCGCCCGGCGCGTGGCGCGCATCGTCGCGGGCGTCCGGCGCCGCGGCGACGCCGCCCTCGGCGACTACGTCCGGCGGCTCGACGGCTGGAGCGGGCCGCTCGAAGTCCCGGCCGACGAGATGCGCCGGGCCGCCGCCGATGTGCCGCCAGCCGTCCGCCGCGCCATCAAGGCCGCCGCCCGGCATATCCGGCGGATCGCCAAGCGCCAGGTGCCGCAGGGCTGGAAGGTGTCCACGGCGCCCGGCGTGGTCGTGGAGCAACGCGTCACGCCGCTCGGCCGCGTCGGCTGCTACGTGCCCGGCGGACGCTACCCGCTGCCTTCGTCATTGCTGATGACGGCGATTCCGGCGCGCGTCGCCGGCGTGGCCGAGGTGGTCGCCACCAGTCCGAGCCTCGATCCGACCGTCTGCGAGGCCGCGTTGGAGGCGGGCGTGTCGCGGCTGTTCCGGATGGGCGGTGCGCACGCCATCGCCGCGCTGGCGTACGGCACGGCGACCGTGCCGCGGGTCGAGAAGATCGTCGGCCCCGGCAATGTCTACGTCGCCGCCGCGAAGGCCCTCGTCGCGGCCGACTGCCCCATCGACTTCCTCGCGGGGCCGACCGAGATCGTCATCGTGGCGAGCCGGGGCAAGGCCGCCTGGCTGGCGGCCGATCTGGTGGCGCAGGCCGAGCACGATCCGGACGCGCGCGCCGTGCTGCTGACGCCGAGCGCGAGCCTGGCGCGCGAGGTGGCTCGCGAGGTCGACCGACAGCTCGCCGACCATCCCGCGGCGCGGCCGTCCATCGAGAGCAGCGGCATGGCCGTCGTCACCGCCAGCCTGGATGAAGCCGTCGATCTGGCCAACGAGATCGCGCCGGAGCACGCCGTGTGCGACCTGGAGACGGTGGCGCAGCGGCTCACCCGCGCCGGCACGGTCTTCGTGGGGACCTACGGCGCCCAGGCGGCCGGCGACTACGCCACGGGGTCGAATCATGTCCTGCCCACCGGCGGCGCCGCCAGGTTTCGCGGGGGCCTCGGCGCCGCCGACTTCGTGCGCGTCGGCAGCGTCCAGCGCCTCACCGGCCCCGGACTCCGCCGGCTGGCGCCCACCATCATTTCCCTGGCCAACGCCGAGGGCCTCACCGCCCACGCGGCGTCGGTTGCCGTCAGGCTGCGATGACCGCGCCGGGGCGTTGCGCTCGGATCGACCGGCACACCCGCGAGACGCGGATTGCCCTGCACCTCGATCTCGACGGCCGGGGCGAGTTCGACGTGCGGACCGGTATCCGCTTCCTGGACCACATGCTCGAGCTGGTCGCCCGCCACGGAGTCATGAACCTGACGGTGGACGCGGAAGGCGACCTCGACGTCGATCAGCACCACACCGTCGAGGACGTGGGCATCACGCTCGGCGAAGCGGTCAGCGAGGCGCTCGGGTCGCGGCGCGGGATCAACCGGGCCGGCTACTTCGTCATGCCGATGGACGAGACGCTGGGCGTCGCCGCCATCGACCTCAGCGGCCGCGTGCACACGGTCGTCGACCTGCGGGTGCGCGCCCGACTCGTCGGCGACCTGCAGACCGAGCTCGTCACCGACTTCTTCGAGGGGTTCGCGCAGGGGGCGCGGGCCAACGTGCACCTCAAGGTGCTGTACGGCCGCTCGAGCCACCACAAGGTGGAGGCCGTCTTCAAGGCGTTTGCGCGCGCGTTGCGCGTCGCCTGCTCGCGCGACCTCCAGCTCGGCGAGAGCCTGCCGAGCACGAAGGGACTGCTGTGAGATCAGCGGCATGATTGCCCTCATCGACTACGGCGCCGGAAACCTGACATCGGTCAGGAAGGCGCTGCGGCACCTCGGCGCCCGTTTCGCGACGCCGGCAGCACCGGCGGAGCTGGCCGGCATGTCGGGAATCATCGTGCCGGGGGTCGGGAACTTCGAAGCCACGGCCGCCCTCGCGCCGGACTGGCGCGGGGAGATTGCCGCGGCGGTAGGGCGCGGCACGCCGCTGCTGGGCATCTGTCTCGGCCTCCAATGGCTCTTCGAAGGCAGCGAGGAGGCCCCGCGGGTGGGCGGGCTGGCGGCCATGCCGGGCACCTGCGCGCTGATCCGCGGCGACGACTACGACGGCTTCGGCATGTTCAAGGTGCCGCACGTGGGCTGGAACAGCCTGCACGTCACGCGCGATTCGTGGCTGCTCGAAGGCGTGCGCGAAGGCAATCAGGTCTACTTCACGCACTCGTACGCCGCGCCGGTCACCGCGGACTGCGTGGCCGCGACGCGTTACGGCGTCGATTTCGCCAGCGCCGTCCAGCGGGACCACGTCGCGGGAGTTCAGTTCCACCCCGAGAAGTCGGGAGCGGTCGGCCTGCGCATCCTGGGCAACTTCCTCGAACGGGTGCCGGCATGACGGTAGGTTCGCCCCCGCGCGTCTGACTGCGATGCTCTCCAAGCGCATCATCGCGTGTCTCGACGTCCGCGACGGCCAGGTCGTCAAGGGCATCAACTTCGAGGGCCTGCGGTCGGCGGGCGACCCGGCCGCGCTCGCGCAGCGCTACAACCGCGAGGGCATAGACGAGGTGGTGATTCTCGACGTCACCGCGACCATCGAGAAGCGCAAGGCCATGGCCCGCACGATCCAGGCGGTGGCGCAGGAGATCTTCCTGCCGCTCTGCGTCGGCGGCGGGATCAACGACGAGGCCCACGCGGACGCGGCCATCGAGGCCGGGGCCGACAAGGTGAGCCTGAACACCGCCGCCATCGCCCGCCCCGAGCTGCTCACGGCCCTGGCGCGGCGCTACGGCAGCCAGGCCGTGATCGTCGCCATCGACGCGAAGCGCGAGGGCGGCGCCTTCCGCATCTACGTCCGCAGCGGCCGGCAGGCGACGGATCGCGATGCCGTCGAGTGGGCCCGGGAGGCGGCCGAGCGTGGGGCCGGCGAGATTCTCCTGACCTCGATCGACCGCGACGGGACCAAGAGCGGGTTCGACTGCGAGCTGACGGCGGCCGTCTCCGAGGCGGTCTCGATTCCGGTCATCGCCTCCGGCGGGGCCGGCACGTTCGATCACTTCGTGGACGTGTTCACGGCGGGCCGGGCCGACGCCGCGCTGGCCGCGTCCATCTTCCACTACGCCGAGCACGCGGTCGTCGACCTCAAGCAACACCTGACGGGCCACGGCATTCCGGTCCGGCTCTGACCCTTCTCCATGCTCATCCCCTCCATCGACCTCAAGGGCGGCCAGGTCGTGCAGCTCATCCAGGGCGAGCGGCCGGCCCTCGCGTCGGACGACATCGAGGCCTGGGTCCGGAAGTTCCAGGGGTTCCCCCGCGTGCAGCTGATCGACCTCGACGCGGCGATGGGGTCGGGCGCCAACGACGCGCTGGTGCGGCACATCGCGCCGCGGCTTCCCTGCCGCGTGGGCGGCGGGATCCGCACCATCGAACGCGCACGCGTCGTGCTCGACTACGGCGCGACGGCGGTCATCGTCGGCTCGTCGCTGTTCCGGGACGGCCGGCCCGACCTCGCCTTCGCCGCGGCCCTCGCGGCCGCGGTCGGGCCCGAGCGCATCATTGCCGCCGTCGACAGCAAGGGCGGCCAGGTGGTCGTCAAGGGCTGGACGGAGGCGGCGGCGCTGACCGCGGTCGAGGCGGTCCGGCAGCTCGAACCGTTCTGCGAAGAGTTCCTCTATACGCACGTCGACAAGGAGGGACTGATGCAGGGAACGGACCTGGACGCTATCATGGCGGTGCGGCGTGCGACGAGCCGGCGGCTCACCGCGGCCGGCGGAATCACGACGCAGGCCGAGATCGACACGCTCGATGCGGAGGGGATCGACGCCGTCGTCGGCATGGCCATCTACACCGGACGGCTGCCGCTCCCGAACGTTTCCGCGGGCTGAACGATGAGCGGCACGACCGCGAGCCGGCGCGCGCGGCCGGGCGGCTGGGTGTGGTTCCTGGCCCGGCTCGGAGTACGCACGTTCTATCGGATCGAGCGGATCGGGGAGCCGCTGCCCGAGGGTGCGCTGCTCCTCGTCGCGAACCATCCCAACACGCTGCTGGACCCCGCGCTCATCCAGGCGACCGCCGGACGTACCGTTCGCTTTCTCGCAAAGTCCACGCTCTTCACCGGCCATCCGATGAGCCCGTTCATCCGCAGGTCGGGCGCCATTCCCGTCTACCGCAAGATCGACCCGGGCGTGGACACCTCCCGCAACGTCGAGATGTTCGCCGCCGTCGAGGCGGCCCTGGCGGCCGGCGAGGCTGTCTGCCTGTTTCCCGAGGGCATCAGCCATTCCAGCGGGCGGCTCGAGCCGCTCCGGACGGGGGCCGCGCGGATGGTGCTGACCAGCGCCGCCGCCGGCCACCCGGTGACCATCGTGCCGATCGGCCTCAACTTCGACCACGTCGCGAGGTTCCGCTCGAGGGTCACCGCAGTCTTCGGCCGGCCGTTCGACACCGGCGACTACCTCGCGCTGCATGCCACCGACGCCGACACCGCCGTGCGCCAGCTGACCGAACGGATCACGCAGCGGCTGCGGCGCCTGATGGTCGAAGCGGAGCCGCGCCTCGACCTGCCGATCGTCGTGCGCATCGACCGGCTCTACGCCGCGGCGCGCGGCGTGTCCCGCGACGCGCGCGAGCAGCTCGCACGGCGCCGGCTGATAGCCGACGGCATGTTCCAGCTCCGGGAGCGGGATCCGGAACGGCTAGCCGCCATCACGGCGCGCGTCAACGACTACGACGCCAATCTCGCACGGTTCGGGCTGCGCGAGCGCGACGTCGACCGCCGCATCCCGTTCGCGGCCGCGGCCCGCTTCGTGGCCCGCGAAGGGCTGCTCGCGCTGGTGCTCGCGCCCCTGGCGCTGGCCGGCCTCGCGGTCTTCGCCGCGCCATACTGGCTCACCGGATGGATCAATCGGCGGGCGCCCGACCTGAAGAGCCGGGCGGCTTGGCAGTTGGTCGGCGGCGCCCTGATCTACTGTGCCTGGATCGGCGCCCTCGGCGGCGGGGTCGCCGGCCAGGCCGGTGCGGCCGCCGGGGGCGCGACCGCCGGCGGCCTGCTCTTCCTGGCGTTCGCCGGGGTCCACGCCGTCGAGCGCGAGACGGCCGTGATGCGCACGGTCCGCGCCTTCTTCGCGCTGCGCCAGACGCCGCTGGCCGCCCGCGCCGTCTTGCGCCGCCAGCGCGCCGCCCTGGCGGCGGTCCTCGACCAGACGCACGAATGGCTGCAGGAAGGCGCGTCCGGAGCGCCCGCGGCGGCTAGTCGAGAGCTCCCAGGCTGAGGAGGTTGGCGAGGAGCTGATAGGCGCCCGCGGTGCCGGCCGGGAGCTGCCGCCAGAGTCCCAGGCCGACGTAGAGCCAGCGCCCGCGGCCGTACTGCGTCTCGACGAGCGCGCCCCGCTTCACGCCCGCATTCCACTCGAACGAGTCCTCGAGCTCGATCAAATCGACGTACGCCGGGTCCTTCTCGCCGAGGAAGTACAGCCCCCGCTCCTGCACCCAGCCGCTCCACGTCCGTGCGTCCACCGGGTTGGGCCAGGCGAACACCGAGTGATCGTGCGCCAGGACGCGGATGGGCGCCGCTTCGTCCGTCACCCGGTTGCGGCTGACCACCGCCGGGCGGGGCCCGTACTGGGCCCGGTTGAAGTCGAACCTGTTGTACTGCACGATGACCGTGCCGCCGTTCTCCACGTACTCGAGCAGCCGGTCGTTGTTCGCCCGCAGATCCTGGCGGCTCTCGTACGCCCGCACCCCGGTCACGATCACGTCGAAGCGGCCGAGATCGCCCCAGGCCAGATCGTCGGCAGCGATGAACTCCAGCCGGGCGCCGAGCTGCTCGATGGCGGGCGGCACGGCGTCGCCGACCCCTTCGACGTAGCCCACCAGCAGCTCGGGCGCGATCGACACGTCGATGACCTTGAACACCCCGGCGGCCGCGCGGCCCATGTGTCGGCGCTCGGTGTGCGGATACTCCACCACCTGATAGCCGCGTCCGTAGCGTCGGCCGGCGCGCTCGACGACCGCCGCCACGCGGTACTCGCCGGCGGGCGCGCCGGCGGTGCGGACGTTGAAGCGCACCGTGCGCGACTCGTCCTCCCGCGAGAACGGCACCCGCGCCGAGGCGGGCGTCGCCTGCCAGCCCGCCGGCAGGTCCAGGCTGACCGTGCCCTCGGCGGCGGCCGGCCACGCGTTGGCCACCGTGACGCGCACCTCGCGGGCCGCGGTGCCCGTTGGAACGACCGCGATCGCGGGCGTCATCGACACGGCGAGGCGCGGCACGACGTGCAGCGCCATCCGCTTCTCGCCGGTGATGACGTCGTCGGCATAGCGGTGCTCGACGGGATGCTCGACGGACAGGCGGGCGCCCCCCAGCTCGATGTCGAACGTCGCGCGGAACGGGGTCGGGCGGAACGGCAGGCCGAACGGCACGTCCGGGTCCAGCGCGTACCGATCAGCCCCCTCGACGCGGCGCCAATGGATGTCGGTCACGGCGGCATCCGCAGGGATCCCGACCCCGCGCTCGCAGGCGTAGACCCCTCCGGCGCCCAGGGTCCCCGGCTCGCACCCGGCGCCTGCCCCGGCGAAGCCGGACAGCCGGACGGCGTGGAGCTCGACACCGGCATCGCCCCGATTGGCGGCCAGCGCGGAGACCGTCACGCTCTGGCCCGCCGCCACCACGCCGTCGTCGGCCAGCGCTTCGAAACGCACGCCATAGGCCAGCACGGCGGCGTGCTCGAACTGGCGCTCCTTCGCCGCCAGGCGGAAGTCGATCTCCCGGCGGGCGCCGTCCGCGAGCGGCATCCCCCCGAGATCCGCGCGCAGGGCGCGCACCGCCTGCAGACCGGCCACGACCGGCTCGCGCCCGCCCGCCATCCCCTCCGCCTGGAACCGCGCGAGCGCCTGGCGCGCGTGTCCGGCCAGCACGGACAGGCCGGCTGTCAGGCCGGCGGGCGGGTTGGCGCCCGCAAACCGCGTCAGTCCCGGAATCGACGTGTCCACGCCGGCGAACAGGGACGACTCGCTGCCGCCGGCCGGGCCGGGCAGCGTCATCTCCGCCAACTGGTACTGCCCACCGGCCGCGGCGGCCGGCAAGGCAATCAGCTGCGACATGCCCTGGCACTTGTGCATGCTCCGGGCGCGGCTGCCAATCTCCGCGTACGTCGTGCCGAGCAGCGGATCGTACCCGCCGAGATCCACGGTGGTCAGACCGGGGTCCGACGCCGGCTGCGGCCGGAACCCGGGCGGCGCGGCGCCGATGCCGAACGGAAACCCGGCCCGGAAGTAGAACTTGGCGGCCTGCCACGCATGCAGCCCGGCGGCGATCTGCTCCGGGAAGCGCGCCGGATCGGCGGCGGCCAGGAACGCCTCGCGCGCCAGAATCGCGGACGCCTGGTGGTGCTGTCCGCCGAACCGCCCCGCGGGGCTCATGGCGGAGACCACGTCCGGGCGCACCGTGCGGATCATGCGCACGAAGTCGCCGAGGATCTCCTCGCGGCCCCAGCGCGCGAACGTCTCCTCGCGGCTGAACGAGTAGCCGAAGTCGATCGCCCGGGTGAAGTACTGCTCCGCGCCGTCGAGGCGGTGCGCCGCCGCCAACTCCTCCGTGCGCAGGACGGCCAGCGCGTCGAACAGCTCGGCCCCGATCTCGTTCTGCCCGCCGTCGCCCCGGGTCGCCGTCAGGAGCACGGTCCGATGGCCCTCGCCCTTCGCCAGCCGCGCCAGCAGCGCGTTGTTCTCGTCGTCCGGGTGGGCCGTGATCATCATGAACGTGCCCACGGTGTTGAGCTGGCGCAGCGCAACGCCCAGCGCGGCCGGTCCCGCGGCCGACGGCAGCGGCTGGCCGAGCGCGGGCGGCAGGGCGGGGGGAACGACCGCGAGCAGAATCGGCAGGGCGGCGGCTGCCGCCGCGCGGCGGAGCAACATGAGATTTTCGAGTATACACCCGCGCCGCCGGGCGGCGACCGCGCACGGCTGCTGTCCGTCCCTCGTTCGGCGCACGAGCTTGGACGCGCAAGTACTGCACGGGAACGAGATGTACGTATGATTACCGACGGGCTGGACGACAGGTCGTGCCGTTTCGGCACGACGCGCTGCGCTACCGTGCGCGGCAGGGCTGGACGTCATGTACGTTGAAGCCAGGAAGCGGCTCATCGACTGGTTGCGCAACCAACTGATTGGTCCGGCTGGCGAAGGCAGCTTGAGGATGTCGCCGCTGGATCGCTACCCGACCGGCGTCCTGCATCCAATCGACCCCAGCTTGTCCGGCGTTGATCCCGCCGCGGAACCCCAGGGCGAGGCTGAGCCGGCCTTGCTTGACGATGACGAAGATGCGAACGGCGACGACGAGGCGGACGGCGAGCCGCTCGCGCGACCAGTGCGCCGACGGCGCTATGTCCCGCCATCGTCGGTCGGCTTCTCCTTCTATATGCGAGGAACGGTACGTCTCGCCATCGCAGCCTCCGCCGCCGTCTATCGGGGTCCCGGCGAGCGGGATGATGCCGGCCGATTCCAGCGTGCCGAGTACAGGCGGTCGGCGCTTCCGAAGACTGCCGTCGAGTGGTCGGCATCCGCGCCTCGGACAAGCCACGTAATCTGGAACGACTGCGCGGGCTGGACGGGCAGCGCGGGCATTGACGTTCGCGCGCGGCCGCATGGCGACGGTCGTATCGTGACCGTCACCCTCTTCAATCGGACGGCATTGGCACCGGCCAAGCAGGCAGTCGACCGAACGCGTGCTCGGGTCGAAAAGGCCCTGTTCGAGGCGCGGCTCGACTGCCTGATCGAGAGCGGTGAGCTGCTGGAGTATCCGCGCGCCGATCTGAGCCTGCTTACGGAGGAAGAGCAAGAACTCGAGCTGCAGTACCGCGAACAGCGCATCTACGCAGTGGGGCACGGCGGCGCCGCAGGCTGGGAAACCAGGCCGGGCGGCAGGGCGCGTATCTGGTCCGACTTCATGCCGGCGGCCGAGGTGCCGCTGATTACCGTCGATAGCGCCGGCCAGGAGGCCGTCCTCGAACTGGCCCGCCTCTCCGAAGCCTCGACGACGAGCGAGCTTGCCCAGTTCACCAACGGATACCAAGAATGGATCGCGGCGCAGGAGCGGACCGCCTCCGCTCTGGGAAGCACCGCCGAGAAGGCCGCCGCGGAGCGGATCTGCACGCGGATGCGCAAGGCTCGGGACCGCATGCTGGGGTCCATCGAGATTCTGCGCACCGACGCGCTCGCGGCCGAGTCGTTCCGGCTGGCGAATCGCGCGATGCTCGATCAGATGCGCCAGGTCGACCGCATCCGCGGCAGGGACGGAAAGAAGGGGCGTCACCGCTGGCGCCCCTTTCAGTTGGCCTTCCTGCTTACGACCCTGGCGTCTGCCATCCGGGACAACGACGACTACCGGAACGTGCTGGATCTGATCTGGTTTCCCACCGGCGGGGGCAAGACCGAAGCCTATCTCGGGCTCCTCGCGTTGCTGATCTGTTGGCGGCGCCTGCAGCATCCCGACACTGGTGCCGGCACCGCGGCGTTCATGCGCTACACGCTGCGCCTCCTGACCCGGCAGCAATTCGAACGCGCCGCGCGCATGATATGCGCCTTGGAGTTGATCCGACGGCGGGATGCCGTGCGGCTGGGCGCAGCCCCCATCGACATCGGTATCTGGGTAGGCGAGGCGATCAGCCCCAACAGCTTCGCCGGAGCCAGGGAAGTCGTGAACGAGATCAGGAGCGGCAAGCCCGAGGCCCGTTACAAGCTGCTGTTGGAGCGCTGCCCCTGGTGCGATGCGTCATTCGACGCCGAACGCGGCTACCGCGCGGAGGAGGAAGACTTCCGTTTCCGTTGCGTGAACCCCATGTGCGAATTCGGTGCGGATGATCGGCCGTTGCCCTGCAACGTGGTCGACGAGGCACTCTACCAGCACCCGCCGTCACTGCTCATCGGTACCATCGACAAGTTTGCGCGCGTCGTGTGGGAGGAGCGGGCGGGCGCCTTCTTCGGCGGCGGCGGCAACCGCCCGCCGGAGCTGGTCATTCAGGACGAGCTGCATCTCATCACCGGCCCGCTGGGCTCGATTGCTGGCTTGTATGAAGCGGGCCTCGATACCCTGCTCGCCCTGCGCGGCGTCCGTCCCAAGTACATCGCCTCCACGGCGACCGTCCGCATGGCGCAGGTGCAGGTGCGGCGACTGTACGCACGGGACCTCGCCGTGTTTCCGCCGCCGGGACTCTCCCACGACGACACCTACTTCGCGCGGACTGACCATGAGCGTCCGGGCCGGCTCTACGTCGGTTACCTCGCCCCCATGGTCGATCAGCAACACTGCCTCGCGCCGCTCGCCGCGGCGCTGCTTGCCGCCCCGCAGATGCTGTTCGAGGACGACGTGAACCGGGACGCACTGCTCGACGCCTGGTGGACCCAGGTGATCTACCACGGCAGCCTCAAGGGCGTCGGCAACAGCCACAACGCCTTCGCGACCGATGTCCGGGACTTCGGGAAGAGGCTTGCCGGCGAGTTCGACGAAGCGCGCGCTACCGGCGTCCACGGCGAGCCGGACGCTGCGGCCGCCGAGCCCGACGGCTTCCCGGCACGGCTGCGGAATGCGCGCATCGCGCAGCTCACCAGCCGGCGGACTGCCGCTGAGAACGCGGAGACGTTCCAGCGCCTGGCAAGCACCCGCGACCAGGACGACTGCCTCGATACGGTGCTCGCAACCAACATGGTGTCGGTCGGCCTCGACGTGGCGCGGCTCGCGCTGATGATCGTCAACGGCCAGCCTCTCACTACGGGGGAGTACATTCAGGCGACGAGCCGCGTCGGCCGGGGCGAGGTGCCCGGCCTGGTCTTCGTCAACTACTACCGCCACCAGCCTCGCAGCCTGTCGCACTACGAGAGCTTTCGGCCCTACCATGAATCGTTCTACCGCTTCGTGGAACCGGGCAGCGTCACACCCTTCACCGTCCAGGTTCGAACCCGCGCGCTTCACGCCGCCCTGGTGATTGCGATGCGGCATGCCTGCGTCGACCTGCGGCGCAACGCAGCGGCCGGAAAATTCGATCGGGATTCACCGGAAGTGGTGGCGGGGCTCGACGAGCTGAAGCGGCGCTGCGGGCGGGCGGCGGACGGGAGCGGTCAGGGCGCCGACACGGCGGCCCACATCGAGCGCCTGGCCGACGAGTGGCACGACGAGGCGGGGCGCTGCAGGCAGGCCCGCCGGCAGCTCAGCTATCAGGCAGGAGCCTACGACAAGAGCACGGATCGGCTGCTCTATGCGCACGGTGCATCGCACCCGGGCCTCTGGGCGACCCTCAACTCGATGCGCAACGTGGAGGGCACCGGAGCTCTACGGGTCCATGACTGGCCACCGCTCCAACGGCGCCGTCCGGCAACCCGGCCGCCGGCCGGGGAAGAATGAAGAAGGCCGTGGCCGAGGAGACCCTCAAGGTCCGCCTGTCGCACTTGCTGCGCGACTGTTCGGTGGGAGCCATCGTGCGCGGCCAGGACAGCCTGATGGTGGTGCAGGATACGCGCACATGGGACCGCCCGGGAAGCGATCCGCGGGCGCGGGAGATCCGCTACGTGGAGTGTGTCCGGAGCATGCTCAAGATCAAGCAGGTGCTCTGCGCACCGCCGCGGGCGGTGGAACGTGACGGCAGGGTGGTCGGATGGGTTCCCGCCCTGAGGTTTCCAACCTGGACGCGCTGCCTCAAGTGCGGCCTGCTGCACGCCGCGCCCTGGCGCGGTCGGCGGTTGCCGGAGGATGTCGACGACCGCAGCGCGGCGACTACAGGCGGCGGCGGAGCGTGGAGGTGCGACTGCGGCGGCAGACTCGAACAGACGCCCTGGGTCCTCGTACACGAGGCAGGCTATCTGGCGGACGTGCCGTGGCACGCTCTGGCCCACGGAACTGCACGCCACCCGGTGCGGCGCGCATGCCGTCCGGACTGGACGGCCCCCTATCTCAAGTTGACGCACGAATCCACTGGACGTCTGGTTCACTGCACTCGGTGCAGTTCGGAAGAACCCCTGCGATCGGGCGCGTTGCCGCGGCTTCCGTTCCCGTCCCGCGCCGCGCCGCAGCCCTGGCTGCGCGAGGAACATCCCGATCAGGCTCCGGAGACGCCGGCCTGGCTCCTGGAAATCAACGACGTCCGCGTACACTCCCCGGTAACACCCACGGCGCTCGTCATTCCACCGGAATCGCGGATCCGCCGGGGAACGGTCATCGATCAGCTCTACGGCAGCTCCAGCAACCAGCGGAAGGTCCGCAAGGCGAAGACCGTCCTGGCTCGCAGGGGCGCCCTCCGGCAGCTTGCCACGGAGTATCGCTGCGATCCTGGCACGATCGAGGACGCCCTCGCGGAGATCGACAAGGGGTATCCCCTGTACGGTCGGACGCTCGCCGAGAGCGACGTCATGATCGACGAGTACCGGGCCCTGATCGAGGAGATCCCCGACCTCATGGAAGGCGAGGACTTCGTTACCGAGCATCACACGGATGCCTGGAAGGCGCTCGGACGCAGGTCCACAACGCGCATCGCGCGACGCGCAGTGCACGCCGTCTCCCGCTTGATCGCCGTGAACAAGCTGAAGGAAGTCATGGTGTTCAAGGGATTCACGCGCGCCGGTGGGGAGCTCGTGCAACCGGACATCGCCGGGGAGAGCGACTGGCTGCCTGCCATCGAGCTGTACGGGGAGGGCATCTTCTTCACCCTGGGAGACGCGTGGGTGGGACGCTGGGAGGACAACGACGCCGTGTGCGAGCGCGCGCAACCGTTTCGGCAACGGCACCTCCAGTTCCAGCGTGAAGGCGCACCCGGATTCGACGAGGACATCACGCCGCGCTTTCTGCTGTGCCACATGCTGGCCCACCTGCTGATTCGCCAACTCGAAGCGGCCGCCGGATACCCCGCCGCCTCGCTGAAGGAGCGCATCTACTGCGAGACGGGCGACGCGGCCCGGGCCGGCGTCCTGATCTACGTGGCGGTGGCCGACGAGGAGGGCTCGCTGGGCGGCCTGATGGAGCTTGCCAAACCCGAACGCTTTCTCCGGCTCCTCGCCGGGGCGTTCGAGGCCGCAACCTGGTGCTCGTTCGATCCGGTCTGCGGGGAGCGGCAAGGACACGGGCCGGGGCTGCTGAACGGCGCCGCCTGCCACGCCTGCGCGCTCGTGCCGGAAACCACCTGCGCCTACGGCAACATGCTGCTCGATCGGGTGTTTGTCAAGGGCGGCGCCCCCGGCATCGCGCCCTTCCTGGACGGTCCGGAGATGCGCGACTGATGCCCGGGAGCACGACCGGTCGGAAACCGCCGGATCCCCAGCGCAAGCGCAAGTTCGAGCTACCGGGCGTCCACGAGCTGAGCAAGGAGCAGGAGCGGGCGCGCGCCCTGCCCAAGGAGGGCCAGCATTTCATCGTTGGTGGTCCGGGAACCGGCAAGTCCGTGCTCGCGTTGATCCGCGCCGGGCGTCACGATCGGGACGGAGACGACTACCTGTTTCTGGTCTTCAATCACCTGCTCAACCGGGCGAGCCGCCAGTTGTTCGACGGCGAGCTGGTCAGCAAGACATGGATCGCCTGGTTTCTGGAGACCTTCGAAGCAATCACCGGCCGGCGGGCGCCGCGGCAGCCTCCCACCAACGGATACGGTGACATCGACTGGCAGGGCGTCGATAGAATCGTTGAGGCCCTGCCCGGTGGACAGGTCCGGCCACGGCGGACATTCCTCGTGATCGACGAGGGGCAGGACATGCCGCCGCAGTTCTACCGCGTTCTCTCGAGCCTCGGTTTCGAGAACTTCTTCGTCGTCGCCGACCAGAATCAGCAGATCAAGGACCAGCACAGCAGCCGCCAGGAGATCGAGAATTGCCTGGCCATCGATACAAGCGACGTGATCGAGCTGGCGCGAAACTACCGCAACGGTTATCGGGTGGCGAAACTGGCAAGGGCGTTCTACACCGGCGACCCGGCGAGTCCGCCACCCGCGCTGCCGCCGTCCGGTCCGGGAACGGTGCCGCGGCTGTACTCCTACGATCGGAACGGGCTGGACCGGGCTGCGCGCGGCATTCTGCGTGCGGCCGACCGGGACCCGCGCAGGCTCATCGGCATCATCGCGCCGAACAACCGGGTCCGAGAGCGTTACCTCAGGGAGCTCCGATCCGTCGAAGTGCAACTGGACCACCCGCGTCCTGCCATCCGGACATGCCACGCGGGGGAGCGGTCCGCGGTCGACTTCGACCAAGGCGGCATCCTGGTAATCAATGCGCAGGCCTGCAAGGGGCTGGAGTTCGATGCAGTGATTCTTGCGGACATCGACGAACACTACTACCAACCACGAGATCCGGATGCTGCCCGGCGCCTTTTCTACGTCATGGTCGCGCGCGCGCGAGAACGCGTCTTCATGCTGATGACCCGCGGCGGAAGGACACCAATCGCGCGGATCCTGCCGGCGGAAGCGGACATCCTTCGGCGCGAGGAATGGTAGATGACCACCGATCTCTTCGGCCCTGAGTCCGAGCCAGGCAAGGCGCCCGGGACGGGGCTCCTGGCCACCAATCACCTGAACCTGTTGTACATCCTCGCCGCGGGCCTGGTGATGCCGCCTGCCGGGTTCGGGGAGAAGTACTATCGCGACACCCTCGAGAGCGTGCCGGGCTGGATCCCTCTGTTCATCGACAAGGCGCCCGCGGCGGCGATCGAGTTGTCGCAGCGGGAGGCAGGACACCTCAAGCCGGTCCTCGTCGAGATCGACCTCGGGAGGCTGTCGGGTCCCGTGATGGCTATCCGCGAGGACGGTGCGGTGGAACGGCAGTTCCCGGAGCAGTGCAGCGGAATGGAGCGCGTCGTCCTGGTGCCCGCGCCGTTGCCCGTCTCCTGGATCGCGTCGATCATCTTCCAGTCCGCCAACGACAGGAAGGCCGTCGATGCCGACGCGAAGGACTTCGGCAACGTGCCGCTACGGGACTTCAAGCTGAGGACCAACAAGACCCTGTTCACCAAGGCCCCCATTGCCGCCTGGCCGTCGCACGCTGAACCGGCGCGGCGGCCCGTCTCGCTGGAGGCCCCGCTGGCCGCCGGGGGTGTGATGGCGATGCTGCAGCTCTTCGGCAACCTGGGTGCACAGGCCCAGCGCGCGAGCCAGTGCGCCTTCGACCCGGATGGCGACGCACCGCGGCCAGTCGACGATCATAGTATTCTCGCCGGGCTCGGAACGTGGATCCGGAAGGGAGCCGTGCGGTTTCCCGATCACCCGGGTCCCGCGCACCCCATAACGGACCGCGACTTGCACGTCACGTTCCAGGCGAAGCTCTTCTGGGAAACCGTCGAACGGCTCGTTCAGTGGCGGGAGGCCGGCCGCGTCGGAACGGCCGACAACGTGCCGATCGACCACCTCGCCGCGACGGAGCCACACGTGCACCCGCGCCTGCAAGCCGGCGTCGGGAAGCTGCGCGACACGCTCGTCTCGCTGTCCGGGCTGGCCGACGCGACCACAAGCGAGATCTTCGAACGGCACGATACGCCTTTGGCGCGCGCGCTGACCCTGTTTCTGCTGCGCCCCGCCTGCGCGGACCTGGTCGACTTCCGCAGCGAGCAGCTCCGTGAGCCGGACTGGCTGGCTGCCGCCATCCTGTTCGGGGTCCGCGACGGCTGGCTGGGCCTCCCCCTGCGGCTGCGCGCCTGTCCGGGACTTCCGGCGGCCG
This sequence comes from Vicinamibacterales bacterium, assembly GCA_965222265.1. Lineage (GTDB taxonomy): Bacteria > Acidobacteriota > Vicinamibacteria > Vicinamibacterales > UBA8438 > JAAXGX01. The sequence continues at coordinate 256,535 of CBDCTP010000001.1, read as the reverse complement.
TCTCTCACCGCATGGCCCAGATGGCGCATCGGCTGGACGGCTCTGGTCTCGATCTCGGCGAGCCGCCACCTCGGGTCCGCCCCTTGCGTGAGTTGTTCGGTGACGGTTCCACATGGCGGGCCGGCGACCGATCTGCCGCGCTGGAGCTGGCCAGGATGCAGAAGTGGGACTGCATTCGTACCCTCGTCAACCTCGGACCGGGCGAATACCGGCTCACCGTCAAGGGCGGCTCCACGCAGGTCGAGATACCGGGAGAGCCCAGGATCTTTCCGGAGATCGATCGGGATCGGTTCTTCCATGCGCTGGCCGGCGTGCGCCTGGACCCGACGGCGGAGGCAAAGCTTCGCACCAAACTGCGGGGTTGAGATCCGGTGACGGACCGGACTACACCGACGCGACGGGGGACGCGTCGCGGGCGAGCACTTCCTGGTAGAGCGCCTCGTAGCGCGGGACGATCTCCTCGGCGCAGAAGCGCTCGTGCACCACGCGCAGGGCGTCCTGCGCGACCCGGCGATGCAGGGCCGGATCGGACAGCAGGCGCACGGCGCTGGCCGCCATCCCCTCGACATCGTCGGGCTCGCGCAGAAAGCCCGTCTCGCCGTCCGCAATCACCTCGGGCAAGCCGCCCACGCGTGACGCGACCACCGGCACCTCGCAGGCCATCGCCTCGAGTGCCGCGACGCCGAAGCTCTCCTGCGCCGACGGCAGCAGGAAGAGATCGGCAATCGACAGCAGCGGCACCACGAGCTCCTGCTCGCCCAGCGGCTCGATGTGGTCGCCCAATCCCTGCGCCCGCGCGCGCCGGCAGGCGGCGGACAGGTCGGGGCCGTCGCCCACCAGGAGCAGCCGGGCCGGCATCCGGTCGCGAATGCGGCGGAAGATGTCGATGACGGCATCGACCCGCTTCACCGGCCGGAAGTTCGAGACGTGAACCACCAGCTTCGTCGCGGGGTCGGCGCCGCGGTAGCGCGCCCGCAGGCGCTCGTCGAGCGTCCGCCGATGCTTCTGGCAGTCCAGGAAGTTCGGGATGACGCGAATGTCGGCGCGCACTGGCAGGTGCCGATAGGTGTCGTCGCGCAAGCTCTCGGACACCGCCGTGACGCCGTCCGACTGATCGATGGAGAAGGCGGCGGCCTCGACGTACGACGCGTCGCTCCCGATCAGCGTGACGTCCGTGCCGTGGAGCGTGGTGATGACGCGCGGGACGCGGCCGTTGCCCGACGCGCCCAGGATCCGCCCGGCGAGGTACGCCGCCGTCGCGTGGGGAATCGCGTAGTGCGCATGCACGATGTCGAGACGGCACTGGCGCGCCACCTCGACGATCTTGCTGGTCAGCGCCAGGAGGTACTGCGGCTCGCGAAAGAGCGGATAGCCCGGCGTCTGGACGGCGTGGAACGCGAGCCCGGCCTGGAAATCGCCCAGCCGGACGGGCGGATCGCTGCTGAGGAGACGTACTTCGTGACCGCGGCGCGCGAGCACCTTGGCGAGCTCCGTCGCCACGATGCCGCTGCCGCCAACCGACGCATAGCACACGATCCCGATATTCATGACGGACCGCGCACCGGCGCAGACTCCTCGCCCGCCAATCGTCGCCTGGCGGTTCCGCCTGGCGCCCAACCGCCCGCCAGGAATCCGCGCCGTTCCAGCGCGGATTCCTACGTGGTGCCGAACGTCAGCCAGGTCCCCTTCAGGCCGGTCTGGCCGACTCCCGGCCGGGTCCAGTCGCAGACGCCCGCCGGAAAGATGCCGCGCAGCCGATCCATCTCGTCCGGGCTCAGGCTCACGGCGTAGTCGGCCGGATCGACCGGCTTGAGCTGGCACTTCGCGATATCGCTCGCAAGCGGGGCGCCGGCCACCTCGCGCGGCGACGGCGACGACGGATACAGCTCCTCGCACCGGCCGCCGCCCCGGACCTGCGGCTCACGGATCTGCCGCGGCTCCTCGTCGCGCGACCAGCAGGCGTCGGTCAGCTCGGCGGGCTTCGCGCGCGCGACCTTCTCCGCCAGCGCGTCGGACGACTTGTCGCCTGCCAGGTTCTCGAGCCACTGATCCATCTGCCGCAGCGCGCCGCGCAGCACCGGGCTCGCGCTGCTGTAGAGCCCGTAGCGGGAGTCCTCGACCAGCATCACGTGGTTGTCGACCCGATCGTTCGCCTTGCGCAACCGCTCGCGCATGGAGAACGAGTGGTAGCGCGTGTGCACGTCGCCGTTCTCCCGGTCGTCGCTGTAGGCGCGGTAGTCGATGATCGGCGTCGTCGCGAGCCCGCCGCCGCCGCTCGTCAGGCGCCCGGTCTCGTACGCGATCCGGAGCGCGTCCGGATCCGCCGCGGTGCGAGCCGGCTGGAACCGGCCGTCGCCGTCGTAGCCACCGACGCCCGCGTTCAGATCGAGGAACTGGGCAACGGTGATCGCGGCGTCGTTGAGCGCCTGCAGGCCATACTGCACGCCGACGTTGTCGAGCGTCCGCCGCGCGAAGCCGCTGGCCGCATCGCGCCCGTAGACGTTGACGTAGTGCTCGTACACGTCGCAGCGCGCGCCGGTCGGGTTGTCGGTCGGGTGGTACTCGAGCCCCTCGGGCAGCACCTCCGGGCAGAACTCGCCCACCGTGACCCGGCCGGCATTGATCGACACGTTCGGCATCGTGGCCAGCACGAGGAAGCCGGCGACGGCCCGCTGCTCCTCCGCGCTGAACTTGCCGGCCGCTTCGTGCGCGAAGTAGTGGTTCAGCAGCCGCGCGTCCGTGATCATCGGGATCGTGCCGAAGCCGACGTCCGGGAAGCTGCAGCCGGGGATGATGCCGTCGAGCAGACCGGGGTAGTTGTCCGCGATCTGGTGGTTCTGATAGGAGCCGCCCGAGCACCCCCAGCCGATCGTGTAGCGGGGCGCGCCGTAGGCTTCGATGAAGCGCTCCTTGACCATCATCATCGTCTCGGCCGCCAGCACGTCGTTGCAGTTGTTGCCGTAGACGTTGAGGCTGGCCGACGCCACGGCGTAGCCCTGGCCGAGCATCGCGTCGTCCGTCACCCCGCCGGTGCGCGGCCCCTGCCGGAACCAGCCCCGCACGCAGCCGCCGCCGAAGGTGTAGATGAGCCGGCCGTTCCAGCCGGCAGGCGGCGTCCAGGGGTCCGGCTCGGGGTCGGTCGCCGGATCGTGCAGCATCGCGATCTGGTAGATCGCGCGGTTGATCGTGCCCGTCTCGATCCGCACGATGTAGGGCACCTCCCTATCGGTCAGCGTCGTGGTCGCGGCCACGTCCGCCGGACGGGCGCGCGGATCGGCCAGCGGCTTCAGCTCGCCGTCCGCGGTGGAGCGGTAGGCGTAGTCGACGCGACGGGCGACGGAGCACGCGTCGTCGAGCGCCGGTCCCAGCGTCTCGCCCGACACCAGCTCGAACGCCTCGGTCTCGCAGATGAAGGGCTGCTCGTGCGGGCCGGAGAAGACCGGCCCTTCGAGAGGATGGTCCACCAGCGACAGGGTGGCCCGCGATGTGCCGTCGGCGGTCGCCAGCGCCAGTTCCGCGGCGCCGGACAGCCCGTCGACGAGACCGACGAGACCGCCGCCGGCGGCGGGGCGGAAGGCGCCGGTGACATCCCTGCCGTCGAGCGTCACCCGCAGCGCCGCCGGATCGGTGCCGGGTGGGACGCCGACCCCCACCAGGACGTTGCCGCCGGTGACCATGTCCGGACGGCCCGACAGGACCCGCAGCTCGTAGTCCTCGCCGGTCCCGTCATCGCCGTGCACGATGCACGCGCCGCTGCCGGCCGCCAGCACCGCGGCCAGCACGACCCGCGCCACGACGCCGCTTCTGCTTCCCGTCAGACAGAGAGACACCATGACCTCACGCCCCCTTCGGCTTCATTCAGACGGGGCCTTGCCCCGAACCCCCGGCGTCCGCTTGCGGGGACCCCTTCGCCCCGCGCCGCTCCCGCCGAGGCGCGCTGTGCGCGCCTTGCGGAGTCTGCACCGTTCTACGGCGCAGACTCCTAGCGCTCGGTCGGGTCGCGGCCGTCGAGCGGCGCCCCGGTGCCCGACGAGCCCGCGAAGAGCTTCGTCCCGTCCGGCAGCGTCACGTCGCGCCCGTTCGCCCGCAGCCCGCCGTCGAGCGCCTGGTAGCCCTCGATGAGCACCGGGGTCCCGGGCTCCACCGAGTCCTTCCGCCAGCCGCGCCGCACCAGCGCGCCCGGGGGGCCCGCCTCGACCATCCAGCTCTCGACCGTCCCGTCCTCGCCCGTCACGTCGACGTGCATCCACGCGTGCGGGTTGATCCACTCCATCTTCGTGATCACGCCCTGCAGCCGCACCGGCTTCGTCGCGTCGAACTCGGCCGAGAACGCATGATGACCCAGCGCCGGCACCGCCGCCGCCAGCAGCGCCACCCCCACCAGACTCACGATTGTCGTTCGCATCGAGCTTGCCTCCTGACTGTTGAGTTCCCCTGTCGTCGCGCCGCCCGGCGGCGCCTCACCTCGACTCGTCGGCCAGCGCCGCCTGCTCCTTGGCGCGCGCGCCGCTGAGCATGTTGAACATGCCGTAGTTGCCCTCGTGACAGGCATACTCGACGAGCTCGTACTGGCTGTCGTCCCGCTTCATCGGCAGCATGCCGGTCCAGGGCCGCGTCCACACCGTGGGATCGTCGACCGTGAACTCGTACTCGATCGTGTCCTCGCTCACGCGCCTGAACCGCTCGGTCAGGCGCATGTTCGCGCTGGCCCCTCGGAACGAGTCGGCCTTGCCGTTGAAGTTCGCGACCTCGACGACCAGCGTGTCGCCCTCCCAGCGGCCGACCGGGTCGCCCAGCCACAGCGTCAGGTCCTCCCCGAGATGCTCGCGCCCGTCGGTGGGAATGATCCGCGTCTCGTGAATCATCTCCTTCGTCACCGCGACGTACCCGGGGCCCTGCACGATCTGCACGCCGTTGTTGTAGCCGTTCGGTACCATCAGGGCCGGCAGCCCCCGCGTGGCGCAGCGCTCCCACGAGCCGAGATCCTCGGGGTTCTCGGCGGCCAACTCCACGGCCCGCCGCTCCGCCAGCTGAACCGGCACGCGCTCGCGGGCCGCGGGCGTCATCGGCGGCAGCTTGCCGTCCGGCGGATCGATGATCACCGCAACCTGTCTCGAGGGCGCCGTCCTCACGAACCCGAGCGCGGTATCCCGCCATTCGCGATCGTAGCCCCAGATGCCGCGCAGCGTCGCGCGCTCGCGCCGTGCGAGCGCCTCATCTTCGGTCAGCAGGCTCTTGCCCGCATCCTCTTCGGCGCGCTCGAACGGAATGCCGTGCGCATCGTTGAGGGTCCAGATCCCCTGCATGTCGGGCGCACCCCACGGGGTGCGGAGCGGCTCGTACGGGGCCGGCTCCACCTCGTCGCCGGCCGGCGACTGGCCGGCCGCCACGGCCGGGAGGAGCAATGCGGCTGCGATGAGCACCAGCGCACGATACGCCATCTGACACCTCCTGCCTGGATCGAACGTCATGGCTGAACGACCTCGACGCGCACGTTCTCCGGGCTGACCACGAAGCCGTACTGCGCCACCGTCCGGCCTTCCTGAATCTCCCCCTGGATGTCGGCGCCCTTCGCCTCGAGATCCGCCAGCGCGGCCTCGATGTCCGGAAACGCCCATCCGAGATGGTCGATGGCCCGCCCCTGCGTCGCCGCGGGCGGGTTGTCCTGCGCGGACACGAGCAGCCAGACCGTCCCGTACAGCAGGCCGTTCAACCGGCCCCTCAGGCTCGCCCGCTCCCCGCCGAACATCTTCTCATACCAGTCGAGCGCCGCATCTGGGTCGGCAGAGCTCAGGTGGATGTGGTGAAACCCGAGATACTCCGCATCCTCGACCAGCTCGATGCGGGTGCCCCACGGGTCGAAGACGAACGCGATCTTGAACAGTCCCGGTATGTCGCGCACGGTCGACCCGTCGTCGAACCGTTGGAGCCGGACGCCGAGGCCCCCGACCCCCACCGCCTCCAGCTCGGCCATCTTCGCGGTCAGGTCCGGGTAGGACAGTCCGATGTGGTTGACCCCGGTGCCGACGCTGCCGCCCATGGAGGGGCGGGACAGGAACATCAGGATCACCGATCCGAAGCGGCAGGCGTTGTCCCGGTTCGGGATCGGCTCGCAGTCGAGATACCGGACATACCAGCGCGCCGCTTCGGTCGCGTTCGGGGATGCGATGTGCACGTGGTGGTAGTCGGCCGCGCGCGCCAGGCCCGGCAGGGCCAGCGACAGCGCGAGAAGCAGCGCCGGCGCGATCCGTCTGCAAGTCATGACAGCGGACCTCCGTTCAACGGGGCTGCCTGCGCAGATGGCCGTAGAGCAGCTCCTCCGAGAACTCGATGCACTTGAACTCCAGGAGCCGCGCGTTCTCCTCCAGCCGGCGATACAGCGGCAGCCTGACCGTCCAGGGCCGCGTGTACACGTTCTCGTCCTCGAGGGTCGCCTCGTACATCATGGCGTTCGGGCCGATCGGCGTGTAGCGCTCCTGCACGCGCAGCGCCGCGCTGTGGAAGTTGCCGGCGCGGTCGAGCCACGCCTCGCCGTTGAACCCCTCGACGTCGACCACGAGGGTCTCGCCGTCCCAGCGCCCGTGCGAGCGCCCCATCCACGAGTCGATCGGCGGCGGCTCGGGCTCGTCCTTGTCCATGTGGATCGTGCGCACCGCTTCCGCGTAGCCGTAAGCGATCAGGATCTTCTCCGTGCCCTGCACGATCTGGAACGGATAGGGCAGGTACGTGGCGCGCGGCACCCCGGGCATGTAGCACTTGGCTTCCGGATCCTCGGTCAGCCGGTTTTCGAAGTTGGTCTGCTTCTGCTCCAGCGCCCGGTCCTGATAGGGAATCTCGTTGCCCACGACGATCCCCTGCCCGGGCGGAACCGCCCCTATCGCGCCCCCCCCCGGCAGCCCGGGATAGGCGGGATGGTCCTGAATGTCCCAGTGCGCCGTGCCGATGGCCTGCCAGAGCCCGTTCAGGTCCGGCACGCCGTCGGCGGTCCGGGGCGCCGTGTAGGTGGAAGACTGCCCGGCAGCCTGGCCAGCCGTCAGCAGCACCACCGCACCCAACACAGCCACCGCCGGCACCGCGCCTCGAAACCTCTTCTGCATCTGAACGATCTCCTTTCGCGCCGGCCGCCCGGCGCTGCGTCCTGGACCCGCCCGGTACAGCCGTCGAGACGGGCCGCCTGCCGGCCGCCACGGCCAGCCCCCGCTGTAGACTGAAGTGTTATATGGAGAACTCGCTTGGCGCCGGCCCTCTTGCCCTCATCGCCGTCCTCCTGATCGCGGCGCCGGCCCTCGCCCAGCCGCCGCTGGCCGAAGTGGCTCGCAAGGAAGCGGCGCGCCGGGCGTCCATCAGCGAGAAGTCAAGATTCTATACCAACGACGACCTGGCGGGCGGCTCGCGCCTGACCACCGGCGCCGCACGGCGGCCGGATCCGGAAACGGCGGCCGCGCGACCGGACGCCCCCGCCGACGCCGCCGCCGGAGCAGCGGACAACGCGCCCGGCGCCGCGCGCGACGAGGCCCAGTGGCGTGAGCGCTTCACGGCGGCGCGCGACGCCAGGCAGCGGGCCGACCTGCTGGCTGCCGCGCTGCAGAACCGCGTCGACGGCCTGCTCGCCGAGCTCACGGCGCGCGACGACCCGGCCCAGCGGGCCCGCCTCGAACGCGACCGCGCCGACGCGCTGGCGGAACTGGAGGCCACCCGGACCGAGATCGAGCGGCTCACCGGGGAAATCGCGGCGATACGCGAGGGGGCCCGCCGCGCCGGCGCCCTGCCGGGGTGGCTGCGCTGATTCTCGGCACCGACGACCGAACATGCGTGGACGAAACGCTCGCCGGCGTCAGTCCGTCACCGACCACAGCCGCTCGAAGTAGCCCCACAGATCGAGCGTGAGCACGTCCTCGCCGGCCGGCGTCTTGGGCTGGGGCTGGCGGAAGTCGTCGGGCGTCTCGGTCAGCCAGTGCATCAGGCCCCGGTGCAGCTCGGACGAATAGGGGGCCTCCACCTCGTACAAGCACAGGTAGCTGAGCGGCGCGCCCGCGAGCTGGCGCTGCGGCGCGTGGCGCGTCGAGGCCCGGAAGTGCGGCGAGCGGGCCACGTCGATCATGTGGTTGTCGGTGTACCACGCGTTGTACTCCGCGTCGTAGCCGAGGTCTGTCGGGTGGGAGAAGACCAGCATCACGGACTCCCGCGCCTGCCCGGGGGGCGCGGGCTCCCCGTAGACCCCGATGCGCGCGTAGGTGGCCGAGCCGATGACCTGGACGCCTTCGATGGACGACGGCGGCTCGAGCGTCGCCGCGCCGCTCTCCAGCGGGTAGAGGCCGGCGTAGAACGGCGCCCGCAGCGGCGTCGAGGGCTCCTGCTGCTGGCGCAACTCGAACACGCTCGTGCCGGCCGCTCCGCCCGCGGCGAGGAGCGCAGCCGCCCGCTGCTCGCGGTAGCGGGCCAGGGCCGCGTCCCCGTCGGCGGTGAACAGCTCGACCAGCAGGTGCGGGCCGGCACCCGCCTGATCCACGGCCCGATTCGCGCCGCCGGCGGGCAGGCTCTTGCCGGCGTACTCCAGCATCTGCCGCGTGAAGTCCTGTGGGTACGAGATCAGCACGTCGGTGATCGAGCCGTCGGCCGCGGTCACGGCCTCGAGCTTCGGCATCACGAAGCCGGTGTAGGACGGCAGATCGACTTCCGCCACCCGCTCGACGACCTCGTCGCGCAGCGCGGGATCGAAGCGGATGCCGTACGCTTCGAACAGCGCCCTGGCGGCATCGTAGTCGCCCTCCGACTTGATCCGCTGCACCTCGGCCAGGAGGCGGCCGACCCCCGCGCGAAACGCCTGCGCGGCGGTCACGACGTTGTACGTCTTGCCGTCGCGCCGGCGCACCTCGACGGCCTCCGTGTTGTCGATCAGCCAGTGGACCACCATCTGCCGGTTGCGCATGTGGTCCTGCTCGAGCTGCTCCCCCTCGCGCACGCGGCGGAGCTGGAGGATGGCGTTGCGGGCGTACGACTCGTACTCGGCGAGCACGATGTCCGCCTGGTCGGCGGCGTCGACAATTCCGATCTCGGCCAGCTTCGGGTCGGCGATGAAGTAGAGCGCGACGAGGTCGGCGCGGGCCTCCTCCAGCGCGGAGTACTGCTCGCGGAGGAACGGCTGCGCGTTGCCGCCGAGACGCTCCGCCAGCTGGCCGGAGGCATGCCCGATCACCTCGTGCATGTTCACCGTCAGGTCACCGGCCAGGCTGCCCCACTGCTCGGCGCGCGCGGTCTCGGCCTCGTCCCAGGTGAACTCCGCGAGGTAGGCGGGCGGGCGCGACAGGTCGTATGCCTCGATGACGTTCGAGAGCGAGATCGACTTGCTGCCGTACTCCTCCCGGACGGTCTGGTCGTTGGGCAGGTTGATGCCGATTGGGGTGATCGGCCCCGAGTCGCCGATCTCGACGACGACGTCGATGGCGTTGGCGGTGATGCCGCGGACCCCTTCCTTGCGGTAGCGCGGATCCCACGGCATGTGATCCTCGAACCACTGTGCATGCTCGGCCAGCCTGCGGATCGCCTCCGTCTTCTCCCGGTTGACGTAGTAGACGAGCGCCTCCCAGGCCCCCTTGGCGCCGCGCGCGTCCATGTAGACCTCGGTGAAGCCGTTGATCGTGTCGACGGGCGACGCCTGGTCGGCCACCCAGGCGATGTCGTAGGCGCGCCGGTCGGCCGGCTCGCCGGTGCGGTACCAGTCGACGAGCGCCTCGAGCGCCGCGGCCATCGGCTCGGTCGCGAACGGCATCGCGGCTTCCAGGTGCCGCACGACTTCCTGGAGATCCCCGGCGTAGCGGCCGTCGCCGGCTATCCGGTACACCTCCTCCTCGAGTCGGCCGTCGCGCTCGACCAGGCGCGAGTTCAGCGGGTAGAGCTCGTCGAAGCCCTCGAGGTCGGCCATCGAGACGCCGTCGTACAGGTTGTTGGCGCTCGACAGCAGGATGTCGCCGCCGTCGGCCGGTGTCTTGTTGGTCAGGATGGGATCGACGGTCGCGTCGAAGAACAGCGGCTCGAGCCGGGTCAGCAGGTCGCCGAGCATCTCGCCGTCCGCGGTCGGGAATCGCGCCCCGGCCGCCGCGGCCGCCGTGGCCGCCGCGCGAAATGCCGCCGGGTCCATGTCGAGGACGAACTTGCGCGCGGTCAGGTTGTTGTACGGTCCCGTGTTGATCCAGAACAGCTTCGTGTAGCGGTGGATGGCCTCGAGCGCGTCCGGGACGACCGCCTCGCCGTGGATCAGAATCTCCTCGAGGACCTCGCGCATCTCCAGGTTGTGCTCGTAGCGCTGGTCGTAGAAGATGTCGCGGCCGGCGAGCGCGGCATTGTAGAGATGCCAGATGAGCACCTTCTCGCGCAGCTCGAGCGTCTCGAAGCCGTCGGCGTAGATCTGCGCGATGGCCGCGTCGTCGATCCGCTCGAGCAGATGCCGGCGCTCCGGCGGCTCGACGTCGGGAGCGGCCGCTTCCGGCGGGTCGACCGCGGGAGCAGCCGCCACCGGCGGCTCGACGTCGGGAGCAGCCGCCACCGGCGGCTCGACGTCGGGAGCAGCCGCCACCGGCGGCTCGACGGCGGGAGCAGCCCGCACCGCAGCCTGCTCCGCCGGGTGCAAGTACGCCGCCGCCAGGAGGGCAAGCAGGCTCAGGGTCACGCAAATTGGGACGACCGTTCGCGGACGCGTCATCGGGATCCTCCAGTGTCGACCCGCCACGGTAGAATTGGGGCGTTCAGCGATTATACCGGTGGGAGGACTGCCATGAGTTTCTGCCCCGAACCCCGCGGCGGCCAGCCGCAACGACCGGTGCGCCCCGTCCCGATGGCTCTTGCCGCCGTCGTCCTGGCGATGTGTCTCGCGGCCGGCGCGATGCCGGCTTCCGCTCAGCAGCGCGAGCTGACGATCGCCGACATCTTCGACCCCGCCCGGCGCGTCGACTTCGACGGCAACCCGCCCCGCGGTCTCGAGTGGCTCGACGACCGCCACTACCTGCAGCCGGCAAGCCATGGCGCCCCGCTGCTCAAGGTGGATGCCGAGTCGGGCGCCAGCGAACCCCTCTTCGACGCGGCCGCCCTGGAGACGGCCATCGCCGGCGTGCTGGGCATCAGCGCGACGCAGGCCGGCCGCCTGGCGCGCACCCGGACTCACCTGCTGAACGCCGGCCGGACCGCGCTGGTCTTCGACCTCGACAACGACCTCTACCACCACGAGCTGGGCGGGTCCCAGGTGACCCGTCTGACGCGTACCCCGGAGGCCGAGGAGGAAGTCTCGTTCAGCCCGGACGGCCGGCTGGTCGCGTTCGTCCGCGAACACGATCTCCATGTCGTCAGCGTCGACCCGCCCCGGGAGCATGCGCTGACGACCGACGGGGAGACGGCGGTGCGCAACGGCGTGCTCGACTGGGTGTACCAGGAGGAGATCTACGGCCGCGGCAACTTCCGCGGCTACTGGTGGAGCCCCGACTCGACGCGCATCGCGTTCCTGCGGCTCGACGGCGCCGAGGTCCCGGAATTCACGATCGTGGACCACATCGAGTACCACCCGGAGGTCGAGAGGTGGGCCTACCCCAAGGCGGGCGATCCGAACCCCGCGGTGCGCCTCGGCATCGTGGACGCGGCGGGCGGCGGCGCCACCTGGGTGGATCTGGACGCCTACGCCGCGAGCCAGCCGCTGATCGTCAGCGTCGGCTGGACCCCGGACGGCGGGCGCGTCGTCTTCCAGGTCCAGAACCGCGAGCAGACGTGGCTCGATCTCAACGTCGCCGATCCGGAGTCGGGGCGTCCCACGAAGCTGCTGCGCGAGACCACGGAGGCCTGGGTCAACGTCAACGGCCCGCCGCGCTGGCTCGCGGACGGCTCGTTCCTCTGGCTGAGCGAGCGCTCCGGCTGGAAGCACCTGTACCACTACCGGGCCGACGGCACGCTCGTCCGGCAGATCACGAACGGCGAGTGGGAAGTGCGCCGGGTGCACGGCGCCGACGAGCACGCCGGGTGGATCTACTGGTCGGGCACCGAGCGCAGCCACATCGGGAGCGACGCGTATCGCGTGCGGCTGGACGGGTCCGGCCTCACCCGGCTGTCCGCGCAGCCCGGCACGCATCGCGTGCAGTTCAACCCCGGCTTCACGCGCTACATCGACACCTGGAGCACCCTCGCCGTGCCGCCCCAGGTGCGGCTGCACGCGGCGGACGGCGCCGAGCGGCGCGTCATCGACGCGAACGAGGCCAGCGTCCTGGCCGAGTACGACCTGTCGACGCCGGAGCTGCTGCAGGTGCCGAACCGCGACGGCTTTCTCATGGAAGCGGCGCTGATCAAGCCGCCGGACTTCGACCCCGCGCGCCGCTACCCGGTCTACCAGCACGTCTACGGCGGCCCGCACATCCAGCGGGTGCGCGACAGTTGGAGCGGGTCGACGTACATGTTCTGGCAGCTGCTGGCCCAGCGGGGCGTCATCGTGTGGGTGCTCGACAACCGGACGGCCAGCGGCAAGGGCGCGGTGTCGACCTGGCCTGTCTACGAGAACTTCGGGGCCGGTGAGCTGCGGGACATCGAGGACGGGCTCGACTGGCTGGCGGCGCAGCCGTACGTCGACCCGGACCGCATCGGCATCGAGGGCTGGAGCTACGGCGGCTTCATGGTGAGCTACGCGCTCACGCACAGCGACCGCTTCGCGATGGGCATCGCCGGCGGGTCGGTCACCGACTGGCGCGACTACGACACCATCTACACCGAGCGCTACATGCGGACGCCGCAGAACAACCCGGAGGGTTATCAGCGCAGCGCCCCGCGCTTCGCGGCCGCCGACCTCAGCGGCGCCCTGCTGCTCGTGCACGGCACGCTGGACGAGAACGTGCACATGCAGAACACGCTGCAGTTCGCCTACGCCCTGCAGCAGGCCGGCAAGCGCTTCGACATGATGCTCTATCCGCGCTCGCGGCACAGGCTGGGCGGGCTCGATCTCGAGCAGCACCGCCACACGATGATGCTCGACTTCGTCCTCAGGCACCTGCGGCCGGAGACCGCGGCGGCTGCGCCGACCGACACGTCGGCAGGCGCCGGGGACTGAAGCGGAGGCCGCTCACCTCAAGTGGCGGCCGCCGTCCACGCGCAGCGTCTCGCCCGTGATGAAGTCCGTCTCGATGAGCGCCAGGACGGCCGTGACGAGCGCCTGATCGCCGCCCCAGCGGCCCAGCGGCGTCGCGCGCTCGACCGCTTCCACCTCCTGCGCATCCATGTCCGCCGGCGGGCGGATCGGCCCCGGCGCGACCGCATTGACGAGAATGCCGTCGCCGGCCAGCTCCAGCGCAAGCGCCTCGGTGAGCGCGATGACGGCCGACTTCGCGACGTAGTACGGCAGGTAGCCCGGGTAGCGGGGCCGTCCGCTGCGCGCGACCCAGTCGGAGACGTTGACGATCCGCCCCCCGCGCGCGGCGCGCAGGTGCGGCACCGCGGCCAGCGCGCACAGGTAGGCGGCCCGGGCATCCACCGCGAGCGCCCGGTCCCAGTCCGCCTCGTCCAGCTCGGCGAACGGCCTCGCGACGTACGCCGAGGCCATGTTGATCAGGATGTCGAGCCGCCCCTGGGCCTCCGCGGTATCGGCGATCAGACGGCGGCACTCGGCGGCGTCGGTCAGGTCTGCCTGGGTGGTCCGGAGGCGCGCGGCGGCAACGGGCGGCAACGCGGAGCTTGCCGCGGCGAGCGGTCGCCGGCACGAGAGGTTCACGTGCGCGCCGCGGCGGGCGAGCTCCGCCGCCACGGACAGGCCGATGCGCCGCGCGCCGGTGACGATCGCGACCTGCCCTGTCAGGTCCATGGCGGCCTGGCTTCAATCAAACGGGGCTGCGCCCCGAACCCCCGGCGTCCGCGCGGGGACCCCGGCGCCCCGCGCCGCTCCCGCCGAGGCGCGCTGTGCGCGCCTTGCGGAGCGTCAATCGGTGCTGGGCTTGCTCGCCCCGGGCACGCGCGGGTTCAGGATCTCGTCGATCAGGAAGACGTCGGTCAGCAGGGCGCGCAGGTGGATCAGCGCGTTGAGGTTGTCGATCATCTGCGAGCTGATGGCCGGCTGGGCCTGCACCAGCCGCACGGCCGCCAGTGCGTCGGCCGCGTCCCGTCGCAGCACATCAATGAACGATTGGTAACGGGCCCGGCCCTCGTCGCCGCGCTCGGCGACGAGGGCGGAGAAGAGATCCGCCAGCGTTTCGAGCGCGCTCTCCAGGCGCCCCAGGAACTCGCGCACCTGCGCCGACGACTTGGATGCCTGCTCGCCGGCCACGCCCTGGGCAGCGTAGGCGAGACAGAACTCGTAGCTCTCCTCGATGGCGTCGATGCGAGCCTGCAGGTCGGCGGCGGTGCTCACCCCTTGTTGGATTCCTGCGAGACGACCCAGCGGTCGGGGTCGTGGTGCTCGAGATACCGATCGCGGTCGACGTAGCCGAGGATCATCGACTTGGTGAGCCAGAACTTGTCGGGTCGCGCGGCGAAGTAGACGTGCGTCAGGGTCAGGGTCACGAACAGGACCCCGCCCAGGCCGTGGACGACGTACATGAGCCCCCAGGTCTCGTCCGCGAGGAGGTACGCGTTGCGCGGCCAGAACATCGAGTCGATGCGCAGCATCAGGACGAGACCGGTGCCGATCACGGCGAGGCCGGCCAGGGTCACGGCCAGATGGTACAGCTTGTGGTCCAGCGGGTACTTGCCGTGCTTGCGGATGGGGGGCGTCGACTGACCGGCCTGCCGCCGGATGCGATGCCATGCCTCCACCAGGTCGCTCGGCAGGATCCAGATCGACCAGAAGTCGAGAAAGAACGTGGCGTGGACCATGTGATAGACGATCGACACGGTCAGCAGCACGCCCGCCACCCAGTGGATGGTCAGCCAGGGAAACTGGATGCCGACGATCGGGAAGAAGCCCGTGATGAGCAGCGCGAGCATGGACGCCGCCATCACCCAGTGGAAGTACCTGGCGGCCGCCGTGTGCCGGGTGATGCGCGCGGGCACGTTGGCCGCGCCCCCCGACTCGGCGCCCGCGCCGTTGGCGCGGGCCAGCCGCGGCAGCCACACGACCGCGTAGAGGATATGGAACGCGATGAACGCAACCCCGGCCCAGAACGCCAGGTAGAGGAGGTCCCAGGAGATGCGCACGAGCGTCTCCTGCCCCCAGGGATCGGCGCCCCACTCGAAGAATTCCATGCTACGCCTCGCCGCCCCGGACCGCCCGGGCCACCAGATTCCGCAGCAACGCCACCTTGTAGCCGTTGTGCGCCAGCGGCCGGACGCCGCGAATCGCGGCCTCTCCCGCCTGCGCCGCGGCCTCGTCGGTCAGCTGCCGCCCCCGCACGGCATCCTCGGCGGCCCGCAGCCGCAACGGGGTGGGCGCCACGCCGTTGACCGCGATGCGGATGTCCTCGACGACGCCGTTGGTGATCCTCGCCGCGGAGGCGACGCTCGCCAGCGCGAAGTCCCATACCTGGCGGTCCCGGCTCTTCTCGAAGTAGAAGCGGGCGCCGGCCCAGGTCGGCGGCACGCGAATGGCCGCGAGCAGATCGTTCGGCTCGAGCACCGTCATGCGCAGGATGTCCACGCCCGGGCCGACGAAGAACTCCTCCGCCGTCACCGACCGCGTGCCGGCGCTGCTGCGAATGTCCATCTCCGCGTCGAGCGCCACCAGCGCCGGCGCGGTATCCGACGGGTTGACCGCCACGCAGCGGCTCGCGCCGAGGATGCAGTGCTCGCGATTCATCGCCGTCGGCGTGTCGGCGTAGCAGATGTTGCCGCCGGCCCGGTAGCAGTTCCACCCGTCGCGGTAGTACCAGCACCGCGTGTCCTGCGCCAGGTTCCCGCCGAGCGTCCCCTGGTTGCGGATCTGCGGCGACGCCACCAGCTCCGCGGCCTCGGCCAGCAGCCCGTACTGGCTGCGCACGTCCGGGTGCCGAATGACCTCCCGCAGCTTCGCCATCGCCCCGATCGTCAGGCCGCCGCCCGTCGCCGAGCGAATGGCGCTCAGCTCCTCGACGGCCCCGAGGTCGACCACCGCCGCCGGCCGCTTGACCCGATCCTTGAGCCAGTCGAACGAATCGAGCCCGCCCGCCAGCACCCAGGCCTGCTCCTGGTACTCGTCGAGCAACCCCAGCGCCTCGTCGGTCGTCGTCGGCTGAAACAGTTGAAACGCCGGCATCATGTCGCGAATCACGGCCATCTTGTCTCTCCCTCAGCAGATTCGATCAGACGTGCGCCGCCAGATTCGAGAAGGCCGCAGGCAGGTTCTCGATCTTGGCCAGGATCATGTCGGTCATGACCGGGGTGCGGTTGAAGTACCCCTCGCCCAGCGCGTCGGCAATCGCGCAGAGCACGGCGCCCGATCCGGCGCCTTCGGCGGTTTCCCCGATCCCCTTGGCGCCCATCGGGCTGAACGGATCCGGCTTCTCCTGCGCCACCCACCGCATCGGCTCCTCGTGCGGCACGTCGAGTATCGTCGGCGGGCGGTTCGAGTAGAAACGCTTGGACATCTGCAGACCCCAGCGACGGTCGTAGATCCACTTCTGACCCAGCGCCGCGCTGAACCCCTGGATGGCCCCGCCGTGCAACTGCGCCTCCAGGGTCCGCGGGTTGATGACGGTCCCGACGTCGGTGGCCACGCGGTAGTCCTTGAGCGCCAGGGCGCCGGTCTCGAGATCGACCTCCACCTCCGCGAACCCGATGGCGTGCGAGATGACCCGCCCCCCGAGGGGATAGTTGTCGCGGGCGACGCCCATCAGCCCCAGACCGGCCAGGGCCGTCGCGGCGGTCACGGTCACCGGGTTGAGGTCCCCGGGCAGCTCGTGGCCGTCGAACCGGCCGCCGAGCTCGATCGCCCGCCGCCCCGCCTGCGCGAAGGCGAGACCCTGCGCGGGGTAGTCGCGCCGGAAGACGCGCCCGTCGGCGACGTCGTAGTCGTCCGGGGAGCCGCCCAGCTCGCCCGCCGCAATCTCCTGCAGCTTGCGCCTGGCATCCTCGCCGGCGGCCAGGTTCGCCCGCGTGTGGGCGTGCGTCGTGGTGCTGCCGGCCTGCACGGTGCTCCAGGGCAGGTGCTTGCTGGTATCGCCCCAGATCACCTCGGCCTGATCCCAGTCCGTCTTGAGCGCCTCCATCGCGGCCCGGGCGGTATCGAACACCGATCCGGTGCCGAGATTGCCGACGCCCTGGTGGATGTACACCTTCCCGTCGGGCCGGATGGTCAGCAGGCCGTCCATGCCCCAGGCGCCGGCGTTGAACGAGCTGAGCGCAACGCCGACGCCGGTCACCTTGGACCCGTTGCGCCGGCCGCTCCTGGCCCGCATCGCCTGCCAATCGAACGTCGACTCGCCGGCGTCGGCCGCTTCCCGCACGAAGGCGCTCGACACGTTGCCCTGCTCGCCGTTCGTCGGCCTGCCGAGCTTCGCCTGCCCCGCGGGCGCGTTGATGCGGATGAGCTCGAGCGGGTCGATGCTGAGCTGATTCGCCGCCTTCTGCATGACCGGCGCGATCATCGACACCGCCTGCAGACCGCCCGGCGCGCGCTGCGCGGAGCGCGGCGGCGTATTGGTGTAAATGGACAGGCCGCGCAACCGATGGCTGAGCGGCTGGTACATCAGCGAGGCCTGGTCGGCGGCGTTCATGAAATCGGTGGAGAAGCCGTACGGGCCGCCGTCCTGGACGAAGAACATGTCCATGGCCGTTATGCGCCCGTCGCTGCGGTAGCCGATCTTCACGCGGCCCTGCAGCCCCGGCCTGGCCCGGCCGATGAAGTGCTCTTCCTGGCGGGTGATGCGCATCATCACCGGCTTGCCCGCCTTCTGCGACAGCAGGGCCGGAAGGCGCATCTGGACGAAGCCGGCAATCTTGCTGCCGAAGCCGCCGCCGCAGTACTCGGAGACGAGCACCAGATCCTCGGGCGGGATGCCGATGCCGCGCGCCGCCGGGCCGTGCGTGCGGAGCGTGCTCTGCGTCGAGACGTACAGATAGCACTTCCCGTTCTGCCAGTACGCCATCGCCGTGCGCGTCTCGAGCGGCTGGTGCCCCATCGACTGGTGGAACAGCGACTCGTCGAGCACCAGGTCGGCCTCGGCCAGGGCGGCCTCCACGTCCCCGACCTCCCACTCGTCGGTGATCGCGCCGTCGGTCGGCATCTCGCCCCGATCGATGGCGGCCCAGTCGACGTTGTCCCACTTGACGGTGGTCAGCTCGTTGTTCGCCATGGTGTTGCCGTCGAGCCGGGCATCCGGCCCCCCGGGCCGCAGGCTCTCCAGCGGATCCACGGCGAACGGCAACGGCTCCAGATCCACCCGGATCCGCTCGATCGCGTCGGCAGCCGTCGTCTCGTCGACGGCCGCGACGGCCAGAATCGGCTCGCCCTCGTACACCGGCTCGTTCGTCAGGCCGGCTTCGTTGGGCGCGTCCACGGGCGGCAGGTCGTCGGCGGTCAGGATGGCCTCAACCCCCGGCATCGCCTCCGCCGCCCTCGTGTCGATGCTGCGGACCCGCGCGTGCGGCATCGGGCTCGGCAGCAGCTTCGCGAACAGCATCCCGTCGGCGCGGAAGTCCTCCGCGTACTTCGCACGCCCGGTCACCTTCGCGACCAGATCCGCCGTTGAGTAATTCTTGCCGATCAGCTTGTAGTCAGCCACGTCAGCCCCTCCGCGTATACTCCGCAGCACGCAGCGCGACGTTGAGGATCTTGTTGTAGTCCGCACACCGGCACAGGTTGCCCGAGAGGAAGTGCGCTGCCTCTTTCCGCGTCGGGTTCGGGTTCTCGTCGACCAGCGCCACCATGTTCATGACGAAGCCGGGCATGCAGAAGGCGCACTGGAAGCCCTGCTCGTCCACCACGGCCCGCTGCACCGGGTGCAGCGTGCCGTCGGCCGCCTCGAGACCCTCGATGGTCTGCACCGCCCGGCCCCGCACCTGATGCGTCAGCATCGAGCAGGAGTACTGCGGCACGCCGTCGATCAGCACGGTGCACGCGCCGCACTCGGAGCGGTCGCAGCCGATCTTGGTGCCGGTCAACCCCAGCTTGTAGCGCAGCGTCATGGCCAGCGTCTCCTGCGGCAGCACGTCGACGCGCCGCAGCAAACCGTTCACCGACAGCGTCACCAGGCGCTCGACCGCGCCCGGGGCCTGCGCGCGGACCGCCGTGCCGTTCTTGAGCACGTAGCTGGCCGCCGAGACGCTTGCGCCCGTGGCGATCACACCCTTGATGAAGCTGCGGCGCGAATAACCTTGCTCGTCCGCCTGCAGTTGATCCAACCGTTCCGCGTCGCTCATGAGACGCCCTCCTGAAAAGCCGATTCAGCTTATCACGGAATCCCCCGCGGTTTGCACCGGTCCCGGGAACCCCCGCCTCCTGGATCGCGTATTGATTCATACGTATGATTAAAACGAGCGTTTGACTTCGGAATCCTGGAGGCTGTGCGAATGGCGGCAGAAACGAAGGAGCGGATTCTCGACGCCGCGGAGCGCCTGTTCGCCGATTCCGGATTCGCGGCCACCTCACTCCGGGACATCACCGGCGAGGCGGACGTCAACGTCGCGTCGGTCAACTACCACTTCGGCTCGAAGGAAGCGCTGCTCAGCGCCATCCTGGAGCGCCGCTTCCGGCCGATCAACGACCAGCGCATCGCGCTGCTCGACGAGCTGGAGTCGCGTGCCGGCGAGCGCGGGCCGGCGCTCGAGGACATCGTGGCGGCGTTCGTGGGCCCGTCCTTTCACTCGTGGACCGACGCGGGGAGCGGCGGGCCGAAGTTCCTCAAGTTCATCGGCCAGATCCACTCGCAGGCGAACGAGGAGATCCGCGCCGCCTTCGTGCGCCAGTTCGATGGGGTGCTGGCCCGCTTCACCGCCGCGTTCGAGCGCGCGCTGCCCGACCTCGATGCCGGCGAGGTCACGACGCGGGTGCTCTTCATCGTCGGCGCGATGGCGCACGCGATGATCTGGGGCGAGCAGCTCGCCGCGCGGGCTCCGCGCGCGCCCCGCCACTCCGAGCAGCTTCTCGATTCGCTGATTTCTTTCTCGGCCGCCGGGATGGCGGCCCCCCAGCTTGCGGCGGTGCGCATGCCGGCGGCCGCCGAAGGAGGGCGTCCGTGACCCACCGCCTGGCCACGCTCGCGCTGTGCGCCGCCACCGCCGGGTGCGCGATGGCGCCGCCGGTTGCCGTGCCCGACATCGGGGTGCCCGTGCCGCCGGCCTGGACAGCCGCGGAGACGCCCGCGGGCCGCATCGCGATCGACTGGTGGACCGACTTCGGGGACGACGGCCTAGCGTCGGCCGTCGACGCGGCCCTGACGGGGAACTTCGACCTGCAGGCCGCCGCCGCCCGGCTGGAGATCGCCGCCGCCGACGCCCGGCTGGCGGCCGCCGAGCTGTGGCCGTCCGTGGACGCGAGGTACAACGGCGCGCGCCAGCAGCAGAACTTCGTCGGCCTGCCGATTCCCGGCGCTGAAGACCAGGTCCTGAGCACGATCTTCACCAATCACGGCGTGTCGCTCGACGTCTCGTGGGAGATCGACCTGTGGGGCCGGCTGCGCGCGGCCAGCCAGCTCGTGCTGGCCAGCCTGCAGGCCTCGGCCGCGGACCTGCGGGGCGCGCAGCTCTCGATGGCCGGGCAGACCGCGAAAGCCTGGTTCGCGACGGCCGAGGCGCAGCAGCAGATCGACCTGTCGCGCGAGACCGTGGAGAGCTACCGCGACTCGGCCGACCAGGTCCGCGGGCGGTTCGAGGCCGGCATCCGGCCGCCGCTGGATCTGCGGCTCGCACTGCTGAATCTGGCCAACGCCGAGGCGGCGCTCGATCAGCGGCTGCAGCAGTTCGACGGCGCGGCGCGCCAGCTCAAGGTGCTGCTCGGCGAGTACGCCAATGACGTCATCGACGCCCCCCTCGCGCTGCCCGAGCTGACGCCGAGCGTTCCGGGCGGGCTCCCGGCCGACCTGGTGGCCCGGCGGCCCGACCTGGTGGTCGCCGAGCGCCTGCTGGCCGCTGCCGAGGCGAACCTGGGGATCACGCGCCGGAACCGGTTTCCCGACATCATCCTGACGGGTGGCGCCGGCACCGCCACCAACGCGCTCCGCTCGCTCGTCGACGGCGACTTCAGCGTCTGGAGCCTGCTGGCCAGCGTGACCGCGCCGCTGTGGCAGGGCGGCCGGCTGCGCGAGGAGGTCAACCGCGCGGAGGCCGAGAGCGCGGAGGCGCTCGCCACGTACGCGAACGCCGTCCTGACGGCGTACGCCGAGGTGGAGACCGCCCTGGCCGCCGACGAATTCCTGCAGCGGCGCGAGCGGCACCTCGCGGCGGCGGTCGAGCAGGCGCAGGCCGCGGCGGTGCTGGCGAACGAGCGGTACATCACGGGCCTCGAGACGTACATCACCGTGCTCGACTCGCAGCGCTCGGCGTTTCTGGCGGAGGGCGAGCTGATCGCCGCCCGCCGGCAGCGCCTCGACAACCGCGTGGACCTCTACCTGGCGCTGGGCGGCGGCTTCGAGCAGCTCGATTCGCCGTTCAACCTGGGCGATCTCGAGGCGGACGTCGACTAGGAGTCTGCGCCGTAGAACGGCGCGGACTCCTGCAGGGTTGGTTGGGCGCCGAGCGGAGCCGTCAGGCGACGATTGGCGGGCTAGGGATTCGCAGCGCCGGCGCAGACGGCGCAAGGCGCGCACGGCGCGCCTCGGCGGCAGCGGCGCGGGGCGAAGGGGTCCCCGCAAGTGGACGCCGGGGGTTCGGGGCAAAGCCCCGTCTGATGTCTGATGAAAGCAGGCAGGTGCAACCATGAAGCGCACACTCGTCCGCATACTGCAAGTCGTGCTGCCCCTGGCGTTGCTGGGCCTCGCCGGGTTGGCAGCCGTGACCATGATTCGCAACCGCCCGGTCGTCGAGACGCGGCCGCCGGAGATCGCGCCCCCCGGCGTGCGGGTCCACGTCGTCGGGCTCGAGGACGTGGCGCTGTCGGTGACCAGCGAGGGCACGGTCCGGCCGCGCACCGAGAGCGAGCTGGTCCCGGAGGTCTCCGGCCGCGTCATGTCGGTCGCGCCCTCGTTCGCCGAAGGCGGGTTCTTCGAGGCGGGCGACGTCCTCGTGACGATCGATCCGTTCGACTACGAGCAGGCGGTCGTCAGCGCCCGGGCGCAGCTCGCCCAGAGCCGGCTGCGCCTGGCCGAGGAGGAAGCCGAGGCCGAGGTTGCCCAGCGCGAATGGGACTCGCTCGGCGAGGGCGACCCGCGCGAGCTCACGCTGCGGAAGCCCCAGCTCGACGACGCCCGGGCGTCGGTCGCGGCCGCCGAGGCGAGCCTGGTGCGGGCGGAGCGCGATCTCGAGCGCGCGCGGATCACGGCGCCGTACGCCGGACGGGTGCGCCGCAAGAGCGTCGACGTCGGGCAGTTCGTCAGCGTGGGCAGCTCCGTCGCCACGGTCTACGCGGTGGACCGGGCGGAGATCCGCCTGCCGCTGCCGGACAACGAGCTCGCCTATCTCAATCTGCCGCTCTCGTACCGGGGCGCCGAGAACCGGCAGGGCCCGCAGGTCATGCTGCGGTCGACCTTCGCCGGCGAAACGCACGTCTGGAGCGGCCGCATCTTGCGCACCGAGAGCGAGATCGACCCGGTCAGCCGCATGGTGCACGTGGTCGCGGAGGTCGATGACCCCTACCGTCCGGGACCGGATCCCGACCGGCCGCCGCTGGCGGTCGGGATGTACGTCGACGCCGAGATCGAAGGGCGCCGGTTCCGGCAGATAGCGGTGGTGCCCCGCTCCGGGCTGCGCGGGCGCAGCCAGGTGATGGTGGTCGACGGCGAGAGCCGCCTCCGCTTCCGCGAGGTCGAGATCCTCAGGATGACGGCCGAGTCGGTCTACGTGCGCGCCGGACTGGCGAACGGCGAGCGTGTCGTGATCTCGACGCTCGACAGCCCGACCGACGGCATGCAGGTGCAGGTGACGAACCCGACACCGGACCTGCTGGCCGAGCGCGCCCCGGACGGCGCCGCGGGCACGCCGCCGCCGGCAAGGCCGGCTCCGCCTGCCGCCGTACCGGCGCGCCCGGCTCCGATGCCCCCCGCGCCGCCCACGGCTACCCGGGCGCCCGCCGTGCCTCCGGTCCCCGGGGCACCCGCCGGGGCGCGGGCCGCGCAGGCCCCGGCCGTCCGGCCGCCCCTCAGCCAAGCGCCGTTTCGGCGTCCCTCAGCGCGTCCTGCGCCGGCGGACGACGCGCCGGCGCAGGACGCGCGCGCGGTCGCGGTGCTGCCGTTCACCGACATCAGCGAGCAGGCGGCCGACGCGGACCTCGGTGCGACGCTGGCGCAGGGTGTCTCCGAGGAGATCGGCAACATCGACACCGTGACGGTCGCCCCCGCGGTAGCGGGCGCCACCTGGGTGGTGGGCGGCGCGGTCGAGCAGCTCGACGACGCGGTGCAGGTCACGGCCCGCATCGTCGAGACGCGCGCCGGCTCCATCGTGCGGACGGTCAGGGTGGACGGAGCCGCGAGCGAGCTGCCGCGCCTGCGGCAAGCCACCGCGCGGGCGGTCGCGCGGAGCCTCGCCGACGCCCTGAACCTGACGGCGGCGAGGACGCCCGCGGGGGCCGCGCCGGCGACGGCCGCCGCGGCGGTGCAGGTGCGCCCGTTCGCCAACCTGAGCCAGGCGCCGGCGGACGACACGCTGGCGCGGGAGGTCGGCGAGGCCGTGGTCGCGCATCTCAGCCGGACGGGAACGTTCACCGTCGTCGACTCGGAGGACGCCGCGCGCTGGATCGTGGCCGGCGGGATCCAGCGGGTGGGCAACCTCGTCCGGATCACCGCGCGTCTCGTCGACGCGCGCGAAGGCTCCGTCGTGCGGGCCGTGAAGGTCGACGGATCCATCGAGGAGCTGGTGCGCCTGCAGGACGAGGTGGCGTCGGCGATGACCAGCGGCGTGCGCGAGGCCACGGGCGACTAGGGTCTGCGCCGTAGAACGGTGCAGACTCGGTAAGGCGCGCCCAGCGCGCCTCGGCGGGAGCGGCGCGGGGCGCAGGGGTCCCCGCAACGGACGCCGGGGGTTCGGGGCGCAGCCCCGTTTGATGGAAGCTACGAGCAATGAACGGAACGATCGCGTGGTTCGCCCGCAACCCGGTGGCAGCCAACCTCCTGATGGCGTTTCTCGTCGCCGGCGGCTTCCTGTCGACGGCGCAGGTCACGTCCGAAGTCTTCCCCGAGATCACGCTCGACCGCATCCTCGTCGAGGTGCCGTATCTCGGCGCCGCGCCCGAAGAGGTCGAGGAAGCGGTCTGCGTGCGGATCGAGGAAGCCATCCAGGGCGTCGACGGCATCAAGCAGATCATCTCGACCGCCTCCGAGGGCATGGGCAGCGTGATGGTCGAGATCGAGCTGGGCGCCGACGTGCGGCAGGTGCTCGACGACATCAAGAATCAGGTCGACGCCATCGACACGCTTCCCGAG
The DNA here is from genome assembly GCA_965222265.1 of Vicinamibacterales bacterium. Classification (GTDB taxonomy): domain Bacteria; phylum Acidobacteriota; class Vicinamibacteria; order Vicinamibacterales; family UBA8438; genus JAAXGX01. The sequence goes on along the minus strand of CBDCTP010000001.1, from coordinate 232,098 downwards.
GAGACGGAGAAGCCGATCATCCGCGAGATGATCGCAAGGGAACAGGTCATCGACCTGGCAGTATCCGGCGCGGCGGACGAGCGCGCGCTGAAGGCGACCTCCGACCGGATTCGCAACGAGCTGTCGCTGCTGCCGGAAATCTCGCTGGTGGAGATCGCCAGCGCGCGGCCGTACGAGATCTCGATCGAGGTCTCGGAGGCGGCGCTCCGCCGCCACGGACTCACCTTCGACGACGTGGCCACCGCGGTGCGCCGCTCGTCGCTCGACCTGCCGGGCGGCTCGGTACGGGCCGCGAGCGGCGAGATCCTCCTGCGCACCATCGGGCAGGCCTACCGCGGCGACGAGTACGCGAACCTCGTGCTGCTCACGCGGGCCGACGGCACCCGCCTGCTGCTCGGCGAGGTGGCGACGGTTGTGGACGGCTTCGCCGAAACCGATCAGTTCGCGCGCTTCGACGCCGACCCGACGGTGCTCGTCTCGGTGTTCCGGACCGGCGACCAGAGCGCGCTCGAGATCGCGGGGCTGGTCCACGAGTACGTGGAGCGCACGCGGCCGACCCTGCCGGAGGGCATCTCGCTCACGATCTGGCAGGACCAGGCGACGGTGCTCAACGCCCGCCTGACGACCATGTTCCGGAACGGGCTGGGCGGGTTCGCGCTGGTGTTCCTCGTGCTGGCGCTGTTCCTGGAGCTGCGGCTCGCGTTCTGGGTCAGCCTGGGCATTCCCATCTCGTTCCTCGGCGCCATCATGCTGATGCCGGGCCTCGACGTGACGGTGAACGTCATCTCGCTGTTCGCCTTCATCCTCGTCCTGGGCATCGTCGTCGACGACGCCATCATCGTCGGCGAGAACGTCTACGCGCACCAGGAACGGCACGGCGACGGGCTGCGCGGGGCGATCGAGGGCGGCCGGGAGATCGCCACGCCCGTGGTCTTCGCCGTGCTGACGACCGTGGCGGCGTTCACGCCGCTGCTGTTCGTGCCCGGCCTGATGGGCAAGATCTTCCGCATCATCCCCCTGGTGGTCATCCCCTGCCTGCTGTTCTCGCTCGTCGAGTCGCTGTGGATCCTGCCGGCCCACCTCTCGCACATCCCGCGGCGCCGGCGCGCCGGGCCGCTGCGCCGCTTCCAGCAGGTGTTCGCCAACGGCCTCAAGCAGTTCATCCAGCGGGCGTACAGGCCGGCCCTGGAGCTGGGCCTGCAGTGGCGCTACCTGACCGCCGCAATCGGCGTGTCGACGCTGATCCTGACCGGGGGCATGGTGCTCGGCGGGTGGACCAGCTTCCACTTCTTCCCGTCGATCGAGGCGGACTTCATGTCGGCCTCGATCACCATGCCGCAGGGCACGCCGGTGTCGGACACCGCGCAGGCCGTGGGGCGGCTCGAGGCCGGTGCGGCGCGCCTGCGGCGGGAGCTGCTGGAGGAGACCGGCACGGACTACTTCCGGCACACCTACACCGCGATCGGCGACCAGCCGATGGCGGCCCGCGAGGGCGGCCCGACGGAGGGCCTCGTGGACACGTCCGCCGCGCACCTGGGCGAGGTCACGATCGAGCTGCTGCCGTCCCAGCAGCGCGCCTGGTCGAGCGAGCAGCTCAGCAACCGCTGGCGCGAGGCCACCGGCCCTGTCCCGCAGGCGGTCGACGTCAGCTTCAACGCCTCGATCATGGCGCCTGGCGAGGACATCGACGTCATGCTGGTCGGCTCGGACATGGAACGGCTGCGCGCCGCGGCGGACGAAGTCAAGGCGGAGCTGGGCGCCTACGCCGGCGTCTACGGCATCGCCGACTCGTTCCGGGCCGGCAAGCGGGAAATGAAGCTGGGTATCCGGCCCGCCGCCGAGACGCTCGGCCTCACGCTGGAGGACCTCGGCCGCCAGGTGCGCCAGGCCTTCTACGGCGAGGAGGCGCAGCGGATTCAGCGCGGCCGGGACGACATCCGCGTCATGGTGCGCTATCCGGCCGACCAGCGCCGCTCGCTCGGCGACCTCGAGAACATGCGAATCCGGACGCCGGCCGGCGGCGAGGTGCCGTTCAGCCAGGTCGCCGCGGTCGAGCCCGGGCGCGGCTTCGCCTCCATCAAGCGTGTGGATCGCAACCGGGCCGTCAACGTGACCGCGGCCGTGGACGAGACCGTCACCTCCAGCGGCACGGTCGTCGCGGACCTGCAGACCCGCATCCTGCCCGCGGTACTGCCGCGGCATCCGGGCGTGTTCTACGTCTTCGAGGGCGTGCAGGCGGAGCAGGAGGACGCGGTCGGCGGCCTGCAGGCCGGCTTCGTCGTCGCGCTGCTGGCGATCTTCGCGCTGCTGGCCGTCCCGCTCAAGTCGTACCTCCAGCCGCTGATCATCATGAGCGCCATCCCGTTCGGCCTCGTCGGGGCGGTCTGGGGCCACATCTTCATGGGGCTCGACGTGACGTTCATGTCGATGTTCGGGCTGGTGGCGCTCTCGGGCGTGGTGGTGAACGACAGCCTGGTGATGGTCACGTTCATCAACCGCCGGCGCGCGGTGAACCCCGATCTCGGCGCCGCCGTCCGGGAAGCGGGCGTCGCGCGCTTCCGGCCCATCCTGCTGACCTCGCTGACGACGTTCTTCGGCCTGGGGCCGCTGATGCTGGAGCGGCGCGTCGACGCGGCGTTCCTGCTGCCGATGGCCGTCTCGCTGGCCTTCGGCGTCGTCTTCGCGACCTTCATCACGCTGGTGCTGGTCCCGACGGCCTATCTGATCGTCGAGGACATCCGGCGGCTCGTGCTGCGGGCGGCTCTGGAAGGGCGTGAGACGGAGGCGGCGGACGCCCCGCTCGGACCGGAGGCGGCGTCGTCGGAGACGTAACGACTCCACAAGGCGCGCACAGCGCGCCTCGGCGGGAGCGGCGCGGGGCGCAGGGGTCCGCGCAAGCGGACGCCGGGGGTGCGGGGCGCAGCCCCGTTTGATTGAAGCCCGGCGCGGGGCGCAGGGGTCCCCGCGAACGGACGCCGGGGGTTCGGGGCGCAGCCCCGTTTGATTGAAGCTCAGCTCGAGCCCACGACCTCGGCGACCACCCGCTCGGCGAGCGGCGGGCTGATCCCGCACGACGCGTCGTTGATGCGGCACTGCGCCAGCGTCAGCCCGCAGCCGCACGGACAGCCGTCCGCGTTCAGCCGCTGCAGCACGCGCTCCTTCTGGTCGGCCGTCAGATTCGACAGGTCCAGCCCCGGAATGCTGGTGGCGTGCGCCGCGTTGACGAGGCGCGTGGCGTCGTTGTCGTCGATCAGCTCGACCGCGACCGCGGTCGTGAGCGACGCGAGGTGGCGGACCTCCTGCTCGAACACGGCCGGGCTGATCAGGCCGACGTGCGTCTGGACGATGCGGCCCTGCGGATCGACGATGAACGACGTGGGCAGCGCGAACACGCCTGGAAACTGGCGATTCAGCTCCGGGGTCGCCATGACGACCGGATAGTTCATCCCCACGGCGCGGGCGAACGCCGCGACGTTGGCCGGGTCGCCCTCGTCGGTCGAGATGCCGATAACCTGCAGCTGGTCGGGATAGCGCGCCTGCAGCTCGATCAGGTCCGGAATCTCCTCCCGGCAGGGCCCGCACCAGGTGGCCCAGTAGTTCACCAGGGTGACCTTCCCGCGCCAGTCGCGCGTCGACAGCGTGCGGCCGTCCAGCGTCCGCAGCGCGACGTCGGCGACCGGCACCGGCTCGCGCAGCAGCTCGATGGTCGCCCCGGCGGGAATGTCGAAGAGCGGCTCCGGCGCCTCGCCGAGCAGATCCGGCGCTTCGCCGGCCGAGCCGCACCCGGCAGCCAGCACGCCGGCCAGTGTCATGCATACGGATAGCAGTCGCATCGGTTCACTACCTGGCCCGCCAATCGTCGCCTCGCGGCTCCGCTTGGCGCCCAACCAACCCTGCAGGAGTCTCCGCCGTTCCACTGCGCAGACTCCTGCGCGTCGGCCCATTGTATCGCCTGCGGAACCAGGCATGCACACGCATCGCCCCGCGCACTATCATGAGCCCGGCGGGCCAATGCCGAACAGTCCCGATCCGGCCGAGCCGCGGTCGCGTCCCTGGGTGTGGGCGGTCTACGTCCTGCTCTTCGCGCTGTCGGTGCCCTGGTACCTGCCGGCCGGCGGCCCGTTGCGCCTCTGGTTCGGGCTGCCGCACTGGGTCGTGCTGTCGCTCGCGGCCTACCTCGCGGTGGCGATCTTCACCGTGTACGTCGTCGCGCGCCACTGGTCCGCGCCGCCCGACGCCGGGGAACCCGACGACCCGGAGGGCCCGCCGTGAGCGTCTCGCTCGCGCTCGGCGCCGGCGTGGCGGTCGGCGCCTACCTCGCGGTCCTCGTCGGGGTCGGCTATGCCACGCGGCGGCGGAGCGCCGGGGCGGGCCTCGGCGAGTTCTACCTGGCCGGACGCAACCTCGGCGGCTTCGTGCTGCTGCTGACGCTCTACGCGACGCAATACAGCGGCAACACGCTCCTGGGCTATCCCGGCGAAGCATTCCGGCTCGGCTACGCGTGGGTCATGAGCGTCGGCTTCATGATGGCGATCATCGTCGTCTACCTCGTCTTCGCCCCGCGCCTGCAGGCCGTCGCCCGGCGGCATGCGTTCGTCACGCCCGGCGACTGGATCACGCACCGCTTCGGCTCGCCGCCCCTGACGCTGCTCGCCAACGTGCTGCTGGTCGTGGCCATCTCGAACTACCTGCTGGCGCAACTGATGGCGATGGGCCACGTGACCGAGGGCCTCTCGGGAGGGGCCGTGCCGTACTGGGTCGGCGTGGTGCTGCTGACGCTCGTCGTCATCGTCTACGAAACGGTCGGCGGCATGCGCGCCGTGGCGTGGACCGACTGCGTGCAGGGGATCATGCTGCTGGTCGGGCTCGCCGGCCTGCTCGTGGCGGTGGTGCCGACACCGGCCCATCTCGCCGAGCTGACGGCCGCCGTCGCCGCCGCGGCCCCCGAGAAGGTCGCGGTCCCCGGGTGGGACGTCTCGCGCAACTGGTTCAGCACGATCCTGCTCATCGGCTTCTCCGGCGCGGTCTATCCCCACGCCATCCAGCGCATCTACGCCGCCCGCGACGCGGCCACCCTCAAGCGTGCGTTCAGCGTCATGGTGTTCCTGCCGCTGGTGACGACCGGCGTGATGTTCATGGTCGGCATCCTGGCCATCGGCGAGCTGACGGCGGGCGGCGACGCGGATCAGGTGATGCCCGCGCTGCTGACGGCCTGGAGCACGCGCTCCGTGCTGCTCTTCGGGCTCTGCGTCATGGTCATCACGGCAGTCGTCGCGGCCGTCATGTCGACGGCCGACTCGGTGCTGCTGAGCCTGTCGTCGATCCTCGCCAAGGACATCGTCGGGACGACCCTGCTCCGGGGCGCCTCCGAGGACCGGCTCACGCGCGCCGGAAAGCGGCTTTCGTGGGCCGTCGTCGCCGTGCTGGTGGTGATCGCGCTGTCGCCCCGCGTGACGCTGTGGGGCCTGACCGAGATCAAGATGGAGATCCTGGCGCAGGTGGCGCCGCTGTTCGTCCTCGGCGTGACCTGGCGCCGCCTGACGACGTCGGCGGCGCTGAGCGGGATGCTGGCCGGTTGCGCCACCTACGCCGGCCTGCTGCTCGCGGGCCGGCCGGAAGTGTGGGACATCCATGCGGGGATCGTCGCGCTCGGCGTCAACGTGGCCGTCTGCGCGGGCGTCACGCAGTGGCGGCCGCAGCCCGCGCGGCCCGACGAGCACCGCGGCCACGCCGCGCCGCTGCCGCGCCCGCCCGCGCCGGACGCGGCGCTGCGGCCGGTGCGCGGGGCTCAGCGGTAGCCGAGCTGGACGGCCGCGACGAGGGCGAGCCCGGCGACGAGATACAGCTTGACGAGCAGCGGCACGACGAAGGCCACCCAGCGCTGGTAGGGAATCCGGGCCAGCGCGAGCATCCCCATCAGCAGCGCGTTGGTCGGGACCAGCATGTTCGTGAAGCCGTCGCCGAACTGGTAGGCGAGCACCGCGGTCTGCCGGGTCACGCCGGTCAGGTCGGCCAGCGGCGCCATGATCGGCATCGTCACGTACGCCTGCCCGGACCCGGACGGGATGAACAGGTTGCAGATGGTCTGGGCGGCAAGCATGCCGACGGCGGCGGCGTGGGCCGGCAGCGCGCCGAGCGGCACCGCCAACGCGTGGATGACGGTATCGATCACGCGCGCGTCCGAGAGCACGACCTCGATCGTCCGCGCGAAGCCGATGAGCAGCGCCGTCGCGGTCATCTCCCCCGCCCCGTCCAGGAACGCGCGCGCCGCCCCGTTCGGGCCGAGGCGTCCGATCAGCGCGGCGAGCAGCCCGATGCCCAGAAACACCGCCGACAGCTCGACCAGGTACCAGCCGCGGGCCGCCACGCCGTAGACGAAGAGGCCGATGCCGCCCACCAGGATCGAGATCACCGCCGCACGCTGCCCGCTGAAACGCACACCCTCGGGGTGTTCGAATCCGCCCGTGTAGTCGACGTCAGCCACCAGGCTCCGGCCGGGGTCGCTGCGCACGCGCGCCGCGTAGTGCAGGAGGTGCTGCACGCCGACCGTCAGGCAGACGGCGAGCAGCAGCCACCGCACGAGCTGGCCGGAGGTCAGCTCGAGGCCCGCGATGTCCTGTGCTATCAGCACGGTGAATGGATTGACGGCGGCGCAGGCGTAGCCGACCCCGGCGCCCACGTAGATGATGCCGACGGCCACCACGGCGTCGAGCTTCAGCGCCAGGCACATGGCCACCAGGATCGGCACGAAGGGCAGGTACTCCTCGGCCATGCCGACGGTCGACGAGCCCAGCGAGAACAGCGCGACCGCGCCGGCCACGAGCCACGCCGGCCTGGCGCCCAGCCGCGTGATGGCCCAGCCGATCACGGCGTCGATGGCGCCGGTGGCCCGCACGACGCGGATGACGCCGCCCACGAGGAAGACGAAGAAGATGATCTCCTGCGCCGCGGCCAGTCCGGCCGGAACGGCCGTCAGGAACGTCAGCGGCGGCAGCGGATCAGCCTCCACGGCGTGATAGGTGCCCTCGATCACCTGCCGGCCGTCCCGCTCGAACTCGCCGGCGGGGATGACGTAGCTCGCCGCCTGGGCGAGCACGATCAGCAGGAAGATGAGGACGATCGAATCGGGGAGGCGGCGTGAGGAGGCGGCCGGAGAACGCATCACGTGTGCCTGACCCGCGCCGACGCCGCGTCAGCGCGTCGGATCGTCCGACACGCGCACGAGCAGCTTGCCGAAGTTCTTCCCCTGCAGCAGGCCCTGGAACGCCGGCACGGCCTGCTCCAGGCCGTCGACCACGTCCTCCCTGTAGACCAGCTCGCCGCTCTGGATCCACGCGCTGACGTCGCGCAGGAAGTCCGGCTCGCGGTCCATGTGGTCGAAGATGATGAAGCCCCGGAAGGTCAGGCGGCGCACCAGGGTCAGGCCCATCACGCGCGGCACGAGATTGGGGCCGGGCGGCGGCTCCGTCTGGTTGTAGTTGGCGATGCGCCCGCAGATCGGGATGCGGGCATGGGTGTTGAGCAGCGGCAGGACTGCCTCGAAGACCGCGCCGCCGGCGTTCTCGAAGTAGACGTCGATGCCGTCGGGGCAGGCCGCCCGGAGGGCGTCCGGGAAGGCCTCGTCGAAGCGGCTGACGCAGGCGTCGAAGCGGAGCTCGCGCGTCACGTAGTCGCACTTCTCCCGGGCGCCGGCGACGCCGACGACCCGGCAGCCCCTGATGCGCGCGATCTGCCCCACGACGGCGCCGACCGCGCCGGAGGCCGCCGAGACCACCACCGTCTCGCCCGGTTTCGGCTGCCCGATGTCGAGCAGGCCGACGTACGCCGTGTGCCCCGGCATGCCGAGGACGCCGACGGCCGTCGAGATCGGCGCGGCGGCCGGGTCCAGCTTCCGAACGCCGGTGCCGTCGGACAGGCCGTACTCCTGCCAGCCGTTCGAGCACAGGATGAAGTCGCCGGCCCGATAGCCGCCGAGGTTCGACTCGACCACCCGGGCCACCGTGCCGCCGACCATCACGCCGCCGATGTCCACCGTCGGGGCGTACCCCACGCTCTGGTTCATGCGCCCGCGCATGTAGGGATCCAGCGACAGGTAGACGGTGCGGCTGAGCAGCTGCCCGGGACCGGGCTGCGGCACGGGCGTCTCCAACAGCTCGAAGTCGGTCGCCTCGGGAGGCCCTGCCGGCCGGGCGGCAAGCGTGATCCGGCGGTTCCGATCAGGCATGACGGCTCCAGTATAATTCGTCGCCCGACCGGTTCAGGAGAACGCGATGCTTCAGCACGTGACCTATCTGTACGGATTCAATCTCCGTTTCGCCCGCTCGCTCGTCGACAATCTGACCCCGGAGCAGATGGTCGCGCAACCGCACGGCGTCATCAATCATCCGGCCTGGACGCTCGGCCACCTGGCGATGGCCGCGGACAGTCTCGCCGTCTATCTCGGACTCGAGCGGCAGGCGCCGGTGGGCTGGGACAAGACGTTCGCCACCGGCGGCACGCCGTCGGGCGAGCGGGCCGCCTACCCGTCGAAGGAGGAGCTGCTCGCGGCCCTGACGGCGCAGCACGAACGCAACACCGCCGCGGCGCGGCAGGCGGACCCGGCGCTCTTCGGCCGGCCGCACCCGGACGAGCGGCGCCGCGAGCGCTTTCCTACCGTCGGCGACATCGCGGTGTTCCTGATGACCTCCCACGAGATGGACCACCTCGGGCAGCTCGCCGCCTGGCGGCGCGCGATGGGCCTGGGACCGGTTTAGCCGGACGTCTTCCGCTCGATCTTGGCCCACGTGTCGCGCAGGCTGACGGTGCGGTTGAAGACGAGCCCGGCGCTCGACGAGTCGGGGTCGACGCAGAAGTATCCCTGCCGCTCGAACTGGTAGCGCTGCCCCGCCCGGGCGCCCCCCAGGCCGGCCTCGACGCGGCAGCCGGTCAGGACCTCGCGCGAGGCCGGATTCAGGCAGTCCTTGTAGTCCTGCCCCTCGCCCGCGTCCTCAGGGTCCTCCTGCGCGAACAGATGGTCGTACAGCCGCACCTCCGCCGGCAGCGCGTGGGCGGCGGAAACCCAGTGGATGGTACCGCGGACCTTGCGCCCGTCGGGCGCGTACCCGCCGCGCGTCTCCGGGTCGTAGGTGCAGCGCAGCTCGCTCACCTCGCCGCTCGCTTCGTCCTTGACGACGCCGGTGCACTTGAGGAAGTAGGCGTACCGCAGCCGCACCTCCCGCCCCGGCGCCAGTCGGAAGTACTTGCGGGGCGGATCCTCGCGGAAGTCCCCGCGCTCGATGTAGAGCACGCGGGCGAACGGGACCGGCCGGGTGCCCGCGGCGGCGTCCTCGGGGTTGTTGACCGCGTCGATCTCCTCGACCCGATCCTCGGGATAGTTCTCGATCACCACGCGCACGGGCCGCAGCACCGCCATCACGCGCGGCGCCGTGCGGTTGAGCTCCTGCCGCACGGCGTCCTCGAGCTGGGCGATCTGCACGAGGCTGTTGGCTTTCGCGATCCCGATGCGGTCGCAGAAGTCGCGGATGGCGGCCGGGGGATAGCCGCGCCGCCGCATGCCCACCAGCGTCGGCATGCGCGGATCGTCCCAGCCGTCGACGTGCCCGCCCTCGACGAGCTCGAGCAGCTTGCGCTTGCTGAGGACGGTGTGCGTGACGTTCAGCCGCGCGAACTCGATCTGCCGCGGCGGCGACTCGAACGCCAGGCGCTCCAGGAACCAGTCGTACAGCGGCCGGTGATCCTCGAACTCCAGCGTGCAGAGCGAGTGGGTGATGTTCTCGTACGCGTCCGACAGCGGATGCGTGAAGTCGTACATCGGGTAGATGCACCAGCGGTCGCCCTGGCGGTAGTGCGGCGCCCGGCGGATCCGGTAGAGGGCCGGATCGCGCAGGTTCATGTTGGACGACGCCATGTCGATCTTCGCCCGCAGCGTGCGGCTGCCGTCGGGGAACTCGCCGGCCCGCATCCGCTCGAACAGGTCCAGGTTCTCGGCGACCGACCGGTTGCGGTAGGGGCTGTCGCGGCCGGGCTCGTCCCACCGGCCGCGGTACCGGCTCACCTCCTCGCCCTGCAGGTCGCAGACGTAGGCGTGGCCGCCCTCGACGAACTGGACGGCGCAGTCGTAGAGCCGGTCGAAGTAGTCCGACGCGCAGTAGAAACGCTCCGCCCAGTCGAAGCCCAGCCACCGCACGTCCTCCTCGATGGCCCGCACGTACTCCTCGTCCTCCGTCTCCGGATTGGTGTCGTCCATCCGCAGATTGCAGAGCCCGCCGGTCTCCTGCGCGATCCCGAAGTTGAGGCAGATCGCCTTCGCGTGGCCGATGTGCAGGTACCCGTTCGGCTCCGGCGGGAAGCGCGTCTGCACGCGGCCGCCGTGCTTGCCGGCCCGCCGGTCGTCGTCGACGATCTGGCGTATGAAATCCAGCCCCGCGGCCGGGCCGCCGCTGCTCGCGTCGTCGTCCTTCATGCGCACTCCGTCTCGGTCCCGGCGAGCCGCGCGAGCGCCCGGTCGATGCGGGCCAGGCAGGCCTCGCGGCCGAGAATCTCCAGGCCTTCGAACAGGCCGAACCCCACCGCCTTCCCGGTCACCGCGACCCGCACGGCGTGGATGATCCGCCCGATGGCGATGTCCTCCGCGGCGATGAACCGCTGCATGACGTCGTGCAGCGTCGCGGCGTCGAACGGGTCGAGGGCCTCGAGCACCGCTCGGAACCGCTCCAGGCGCTCGGCGGCACCGGCCGCCCGGATGCGCTTGCCGAAGGCCTTCTCATCGTACGGGAACGCGTCGTCCGGGCGGAAGAACTCCAGGTAGCCCAGGATGTCGCCGGCCACCTTGAGCCGCTCGCCGGCCGCCGCAACGACGCGCGACACCCGGTCGAGCTCGGCCGGCGACGGCGATTCGGGAAGCGCGCCGCGCCGCTGCAGGAACGGCGCTGCCGCCGCCGCCCGCGCCGGCAGCGGCAGCCGCTGCATGTAGCGCTCCTCGAACGCCAGCAGCTTCGGCGGATCGAAGCTGGCCGCCGACCGGTTGACCCGCTCGAGGGTGAACTGCTCGATCATCTCGGCGGTCGTGAACATCTCCGTCCGATCGTCCAGCGACCAGCCCAGCAGCAGGAGGTAGTTGAGCAGGGCCTCCGGCCGGTACCCGACCGCGCGGTAGAACGCCACGACCAGCGGGTTGCACGACTCGGTCGCGACCGGCTCGCCGAGGGCCTCCATGATGGCGGCGCCGTGCTCGTGCAGCTTCCGGAAGTCGGGATGCCGCAGGTAGGCGCCCACCTTCCGCTTGCTCAGCTTCTCGGCGCTGCCGGGCTCGGCCACGTAGGGCAGGTGCGCGTAGGCCGGCAGGTCGTAGCCGAGGCCGCGGGCGATGAAGATCTGCCGCGGCGTGTTCGAGAGGTGCTCCACCGCGCGGATCACGTGCGTGATCTGGAAGTCGTGGTCGTCGACCGCGCTCGCCAGATGGTAGAGGCAGCTGCCGTCGGCGCGCTGCACGACGTGATCCTGCTCGAGCCCCCACTCGAACTCCACCGCCCCCCGCACCAGGTCGTCGAACGCGCACACGCCGTCGCGCGGCATCTTCAGGCGCACCACCGCGGTCCGGCCCCGGGTCTCGAGCGCGGCCGCCTGCGCGGGCGTCTCCGCCATCCAGCGCCGGCTGTAGATGAAGCGCTCCTTGTTGCGCTGCGCGGCTTCGCGCTCGGCCTGTATCTCGTCCGCGGTCGCGTAGTCGCGGTAGGCGTGCCCTCCCGCCAGCAGCCGCTCGACCGCTTCCCGGTGCCGCACCTGCCGCGCCGACTGGAAGTACGGCGCGTGCGGCCCCTCCACCTCGGGCCCCTCGTCCCAATCGAGCCCGAGCCAGCGAAAGCCGTCGAGGATCGGCTGCAGAGCCTCCGCGAGGTTGCGCTGGCGGTCGGTGTCGTCGATGCGCAGGACGAACTGGCCGCCGTGGCGCCGCGCGAAGAGCCAGTTGAACAGGGCGGTCCGCACGCCGCCGATGTGCAGGTAGCCGGTCGGGCTGGGCGCGAACCGCGTGCGGACGCTCACACCCGCCCCTGTTGTATCATCACGCGTCATGAAGCTTAACAGCCTGTGCCAAAGCGCCCCTGTTCTCGTGTCGTTGCTCGCAGCGTTGACCGTGGCGGCGGCGGCCCTGGCGGCGGCGCAGCCGGGCGCCGCGCCGCGCATCGAGGGCGCGGTCATCGACGTCCCCGAGCACGGGCGGATGAGCTACACGATCTCGGTGCCCCGCGACCTGCGCGAAGGGGAGCCGCGCCCACTCGTCCTGGCGCTGCACCCCGGCGGCGGCAGCGTGGGCGGGCCTTTCCTGTACCAGATTGTCGAGCCCGCGCTCAGGGACTGGGGGGCCATCATCGTGGCGCCCGACTCGCCGAACCGCCGCTGGTCGGTCCCGTCGGCCGAGGAGTCGGTCCTCTTCCTGCTGGACGACATCCTCGCGCGCCACGCCATCGACCGCGAGCGGATCCTGGTCACCGGGTTCAGCATGGGCGGCGCCGGCACCTGGTTCATGGCCACGCACCATCCGGAGCGCTTCTCGGGCGCCATCCCGATCGCCAGCGCGCCCCGCGACAACCCGCTGGACCGGATCGGATCGATGCCGGTGCACGTCATCCACAGCCGCGACGACCAGCTCGTGCCCATCGAGCCCGCGCGCGAGGCGGCCCGCACGCTCGCGGAGCTCGGCCACCCGGCGGAGTTCACGGAGCTGACGGGCGTGGGCCACTACACGATGGGCGGCTACGTCAACGCGCTCAGGCAGGCCGGCGCCTGGATGCAGGCGCAGTGGAACGACCGCTGACGCCGGCGACCGGCAGGATACGGATGGCCTATCCCGCAACCCAGAGCTACCGCTGGAGCCGAGAGACCTACGACCGCGCGGTCGAGGCGGGCATCTTCGGTCCCGGCGATCGGATCGAGTTGCTCGATGGGGAAATCCTCACGATGACGCCGCAGGGCAGCCGGCACGCGGCCGTCGCCACCCGCGCCGCCGCACTGCTCGGCCGCGCGTTCGATGGCGGCTGTCACGTACGGACCCAGATGCCGCTGGCGGCGGGCGGCGACTCGGAACCGGAGCCGGACGTCGCGGTCGTGGAGGGCGACGACTTCGACTACCTGGATGCGCACCCGGCGACAGCGCTCCTCGTCGTCGAGGTGGCCGACGACTCGCTGACCCGCGACCGGACCGTCAAGCAGCGGCTCTACGCGCGATGCGGCATCCCGGAGTACTGGATCAGATACCGGTAGCGCCGCCTGGGCAACCCGCGTGACGACCGGCGCCAACTCGTCTCCGGGCCGACATCTCGCCTGAAGCATTCCGCGGTAGAACTCGATGCCGTGCGTCACACACGCGTCTTCTATAGAGTCGCTTCTGCTTCGGAGACCGGCGCGGCGCTGCCGATTGCATCCGAAGCCAGCCGTTGGTCTCAGCCAGATCGCTGACGGTCACGGTGCCGACGAATTGCGCTGCGGATCGTACGGGGTCCGCTGCCCGGTAGGCTACGCATCCCGGATCATCCCGCCGTGTCCCAGTACGCCAAGGGATTGGCGCTCGGGCCCGCGCTGAGGCTCGCGACAGCCCCCGTTCCGACTACTCCCGCGGCCCGTAGGTCCGGCTGAATCCGTTGCGGCTGTTCGTCACCGTGAACGAGCCGTCGCGCCGCGCCGCCACGTGGATCGAGTGGGCGGATCCCATGTGGATGGTCCGCCCGTTCGGGGCCAGCGTGCCCTCCTCCAGGTTCGCGATGAACTGCTCGGGCGAGTTGTGCTCGTCGCCGCCCGGAATCGAGTAGTGGTTCTGCCAGAGGTGCTCTAGGCTGTCCGCGGCCGCGAGGATCTCGAAGGTCTGCACCGCGCCTCCCTTGCGCGGGCCGTTGTTCATGGCGGCGGCCCGCGGCTCGATGGCGTGGACGAGCGCCTCGGAGCCGGACGTCTCCGAGCCGTGGTGCGACACCAGGTACAGATCGACCTTGCCGATCTTGTTGTCGGGGCACATCAGCGGGTGCTCCTGGTTCCAGTTGAGGTCGCCCATGATCACGCTGCGGAACCGCCCGAAGCCGACGAACGTGGCGATGGACTGGTCGTCCTCGGCGTTGCCGTAGCGGCTGGTGATCTCCTCGCCCTGGAACATGAAGCCGGCGCAGTACGGGTTCGCGCCCCCCGCGCCGTCGAGCGGCGCGTCCAGCACCGCCCCGCCCGACGCCATGATCACGACGTCCAGGCCGGCCATCGGCAGCGTGTCGCCGGGCGCGACCGCGCGGTGCACGCCCTGGCTGCGCAGCTCCGTATAGAAGTCGAACGCCGCCCGCTGGCGCTCCCCGGTGTCGACCGTTTCCCCGTGGTCGATGAAGTGGCGGATCGGCAGCCGCTCGGCCAGCTGCATGGCGCCGCCCATGTGGTCGGTGTGGAAGTGGGTGACGAGCATGTAGTCGATCTGCGTCACGCCCGCCCCTTCCGCCGCGGCGGCGATGCGGTCGGCATCGCGGTACTCGAGCCCGGGCCACCCGGCGTCGACGAGCAGCGACTCGCCCGAGGGGCTGACGAAGAGCGTCGCCTCGCCGCCCTCGACGTCGATGAGGTAGATGTCCAGCGTCTCGTCCGGCGCGCTCTGCGCGGCGGGAAGCGCCAGACTCAGCACGAGACACAACGGCAACAAGCTGATGATGCGCATGGCATGCTCCTGGAATTCGGACCTCACGGCGCCGGCTCGATGCGCAGCAGCGCACCGTCGTCCTCGTCGGTCAACAGGTAGAGCAGTCCGTCGGGCCCCTGGCGCACCTCCCGGATGCGCTGCCGCAGCTCCTGCAGGATGGCCTCCCGCCGCAGCTCCTCGTACTGCTCGTTGAACACGATGCGCTGCAGGTGCCCCGTGCCCGGTATGCCGCCCTTCTGCAGGGATCCCACGAACACGTTGCCGCGCCACGCGGGGAACCGATCACCCGTGTAGACGGCCATGCCGGCGGCCGCGATGGCGGGCAGCCAGACCACCAGCGGCGACTCGATTCCCTCGCGCGTCGGATGCTCGGAGACGCGTGCGCCCGGGTACAGGCGTCCGAAGCTGACGAGCGGCCAGCCGTAGTTGCGGCCCGGCAGGATGACGTTGATCTCGTCGCCGCCGTTGGGACCGTTCTCGTGGTTCCACAGGTCGCCGGTCCCGGGGTGCAGGATGAGGCCCAGCGTGTTGCGATGCCCCAGCGTGTAGATCTCCGGCCGCTGGCCGGGCGCGCCCGCGAACGGGTTTTCCGGCGGCGCGGAGCCGTCGTCGTTGAGCCGGAGGATCTTGCCGCGCAGGCTCGTGAGCTCCTGGGCACGGTTGCCGACCCGTCCGCCGGTGGACATGTAGAGCTTGCCGTCGCCGCCGAAGACGACGCGCCCGTTCAGACCCTGATTGCCCTCGTACGGGTCGGTGACCACGAGGTCCTCGACGTCGACGAGCGCGCCCCCCGCGAGCCGGCCGCGCGCGAGCGACGGGGCGCCCCAGCCGTTGATCGCCGGCTTGGTGTAGGTGAGATAGACGAGGCCGTTGTCGGCGAACCGGGGATGCAGGGCGACGTCCAGCAGGCCGCCGTTGCCCTCCTTGCGGACCTCGGGCACGCCCGCGACGGGTTGCGGATCGAGGGCGCCGCCGCGCAGGATGCGGAGCCGGCCGGGCCGCTCGGTGATCAGCATGCCGCCGTCCGGCAGGAACGCCATGGCCCAGGGATGCGAGAGCCCCCGGGTCACGACGCTGACGCGGATCGTGTGCTGCTCGGCGGTATCGAACACCCAGGGGCCGTCGCCCAGCGGCGGCACCGGCACGCCGATGCGCGGCCCCTCCTGCGCCTGGCCGAGCGCGAGCAGGCAGAGCAGCACGAACGCCGTCAGAAGAACGGAACGTCTGACCCTCATGCGAACCTCCCGCGCGAGCCGGAACCCGGCTCGACAACCGCTGCGGCCGCTGCCGCGCCTGCCCGCCGGCCGCGCCTACCGCAGCGGGAGCAGCGGCTCGACGCCCTCGGGCAATTGCTGGTCGAAGGCCGCCAGCACCGCGGCGTCCGCCGCGTGCGCCCCCATCAGGCCGACGATGTCCACCAGGTCCCGCACGCCGAAGGCGCTCTCGGCGCGCGCGTAGGTCTCGGCGCTGACGTTGTGGTCGCCGAACAGCTCGCGGCCGAACGCGATCAGCGCCGCGTCCTTCTCGTCCACGCCATCCAGCGGCCGGTTGCGGCGCACGATGTCGATCAGCTCTGCCCCGAGCCCCGCCGCGAGGGCCCGCGGCTCGTTGACGGTCCAGTCGTGCTGCGAGTCGTGCGCCCGGGCGGTCACCAGAATCGCGAGCTGCATGAGCCGCCGTCCCACCCGCGCTTCCAGTGTCTCCTGCCCTTCCCCGTAGCTCCGGATGACGTTGGGACCGATGCCCGAGGGCGACAGCATGCGGCCGTAGAGCACCGACACCGATGTCCGGCTCGCGGGGCTCAACAGCGGCAGCCGGCTGCGCGAGTCGGGATGGATGTCGTCCGGATGGGTGAAGGGCAGCGGCAGCGACTGTCTCCAGCCCGCCGGCATCCGCTGGTTGAAGCCGGTGAGCGTGGCCGCGGTGCTCGCATAGCGGCCCATCACGTCGATCACGTCGACGAGATTCGTCTTCCCCAGCAGCGCCAGCGCCCGGGCATAGGTGTCGGCGCCGAGGCGGCGCGTGCCGAACAGCTCGCGGCCGACCTCGATGATGATCGCCTCGCGGTCGCTCAGCCCGGTGAGGGGCCGCCGGTGGCGCACGACGTCGATGATGCCTTCGTCAAGCTCGACGGCGATCGCCTCGAGCTCGTGCAGCGCCCATTCGTACGGCTGGTCGTACTCGCGCGCCGTCGTCAGGATGGTCAGCTCCGTCAGCTGACGCCCCATCGGGGCGTCGAACCGCAGGTTGGTGCCCGATCCGTGCAGCCGCAGCGCCGCCGCGCCCGTGGGCGCGCCGGCCGCGTCGTACGCCGCGCGACGCGCGGCATCCAGCTCCTCCCGGTCGATCGGCGGCAGGCGGCTGCGCGACGCCGGGTGCACGTCGGCGGGCAGTTGCCCGGATCCGACGACGGCAATGCCCTCGATCTCGAGCAGCGCGCCGTTCGCGAACAGCGACTGGATGCCCAGCAGCGTGGCCGCGGGCACCGTCTCGTCCGGGAAGCCGTGTTCCTTGCGCGCTGCGTCGACCACCGCGAAGTCGCCCCAGCGGTACTCCGGCATGTAGATCACGATCTTCAGGAGGTCCTTCGGTGTCGCGCCGGCGGCCTCGAGACGTCGCCTGAGGTCGGCGTACACCTGGTCGGCCTGGCTCTCGAGCGGGTCGCCCGGAACGCCCACCTGGCCGGAGACCTGCACGACCCTAGGGCCCGTGCCGCGAGCGCTGACGGCCTGGGTGAAGCCGGTCGCCGGATCGATGAACGCCCGCTCGACCTCCCGCCCGTCCGCGCCGACCACGGCGATGCCGTCGATCTCGATCCGGAACTGCTCGGCCGCGAGCGCGGGCACGCCAAGCAGCGTGCTGGCCGGCATGTCCGCGAGCGTCAGCGCCTGCTCCCGGCCTGCGCGGTACTCGGCAAGGTCCGTCTCCGGATCGAAGTCGACGATGTAGGTGGTGGCCTTGATCAGGTCCCCGAGCGAGGCCCCGGCCTCGGCGAGGCGCGTGCCGACGCGCCCCCAGACGGTCGCCGTCTGCTCCGCCAGCGTCTCGCCGTCGCCGACCTGGCCGGCCACGTAGACGGTCCTTACGCCGTGCGCCGTCACGGCGACCGCACCGCTGAAGCCGTTCGCCGGCGCAAAGCGCTCGATCTCGAGCTCGGCTCCCGGCTCGGCCACGACGGCAATCGCCTCGATCTCGACGCGTAGGTCTTCGGCGGCCAGCGCCCTCACCCCGATCATCGTGCTCGCCGGCCAGTGGTCCGCGTCGGGGAACGTCGCCAGCCGGACGTCGGAGATCTCGCCGTACTGCTCCGGCTCGAAGTCCTTCACGAAGATGCGGATCTTCACGACGTCGGCCGGCGTGGCGCCTGCCTGCTCGAGGCGCCGCACGACGCCCGCGAACGCCGACTCGACGTGTGCCTTCAGCGTGTCGCCCCGGCCGACCTGGCCGGAGACGAAGATCGTCTTCACGCCCGCGTGCGTCGTGGTCACGACCTGCGTGAAGCCGCCGGCCGGATCGATGTAGTCGACCTGCGCCGCCGCCGCGGCCGGAATCGCGCACGCGATCAGGCCGACGAGGATGGAGAGCCGGAGTCTGCGCGCCATGAGTCGTTCCTCCACGGGCCGCGGCTGCGTCATTCGCGCCGGGGGGCCCAGCAGAATCATACCGCGCCGATCCGCCAGTCAATCAACGGGAAGTTCGCGCGCCGCTGCGCGCACAGTCAGTAGGCGGACCCGCGGTGGGAGGCCGCGATCATCGAGACCACGCGTTCGTGGTCGTCGATTTCGTAGAAGAACCGCCAGGCGCCGATGCGGTAGCGCCACGTCTCGGGGGCGTAGCCTCTCAGCTTGCGAATGTGCGGACCGAAGTGGGGATGCTGGCGGAGCCGCGGATAAACCGAGCTGCGCAGCTTCTGAACGACCGCCTCGCGACCGGACCTTGCGATCGATCGCAGGTCCCTCCCGAACTGCTCTGTTTCGAAGATCCGGTACTCACTCAACTCACTCAACGAATTGGCCCTTGCGCTGGCGGGCCTGTCGGGAACCGGTCTTCAGCCTGCGGACCAGCGCGTCGTTGTCCAGGATCTCGGCCATCTCAACGTCGTCGACGAACTGCGCCTCCCTGATCCGCGCCAGCGCCGCGGTCTCGATGAGATTCGACAGGGGCCGCCGCTCGGCCGCGGCGGCCTCCCGCAGCTCCTCGTAGATGTCCTCTCCGAGTCGTAGTGTAACGGTCTTGGTCATTCTTATGTACTCTTTTGTATTCTATCAGCTTCACCCCAACCACCGGCGCGCCCTTTCGGTGCCGCCCGCTCAGAACAACCGGTGAGCCGGGACCGCCCAGCAGCCCGGAGCCAGCTCGGCCAGGTCTTCCCCCCGATGGACCACCAGGCCGCCGGCCCACTCGTCGCCCAGCGTGGCCTGCAGCGCGCGCAGGCCGGAGACGTCACCGGACGCGACGCGGGGCCGGTTCTTGATCTCGACGCCGAGCACCCCGGCGGGCGTGGTGATGAGCAGGTCGACCTCGGGCCAGATCCGCGTAGTTCAGGAGCTGACCGGTGCGGAGCATGGCCAAACGCTGCAGCGCGCGAAACGGCAACAGGTCGGCGACGCGGGTCAGGTCGGCGAGGTCGCGCTCGAGCCAGGTCTGCTGGTAGGAACGCAGCCACTCGTGGCGGTCGTCGTCGTCGAGCGCCAGAAGCTCCGGCATGCCGCCCCAGACCGCGAGATGATCCAGCGCCTCCACGCGACTCGTCGCCTGGCGGCCGAGCAGCCGCGCCGGCTCCGCGTCCAGGATCTCGCCGAACGACTCTGGTGCGGTGACGAGGCGATCGAACAGCGGGCGCGCGCGGGGACCTCGTGGGCCGCATGGCGCAGCTCGGATGCCATGAGCGGCCACAGGTCGTAGACGAAGGCGCGTCCCGCCAGCGACTCCCGTACGCGATCGAGATTACAGGTAATTCAATCTCGACTGAGACGATTCTGCAGATTTCTTCGCACGTGGATGTGCGTGAAGCGCGGCCCACCGTGCGGCCGAACGCATCGCATCCCGGTCAGTCGCGTGGCGTGTCGCGGCCGTCCTCGACGTCGTCCTCGAGACGGAGAGCGCCCCGCTCGGCCTCCGCGAGCAGCCGGCGGGCGTTCTCCGCCTCGTCGCGCGGCGCCAGGATCTCGACCGCGCCCAGCCCCGCGACGGTCAGGCCGTGCGTGTGCCGCAGCGCCTCCCCGCGCACCGTGGTCGGGATGCCGTGCGCCTCGAGAAACGCGCGCACCTGCTGCTCGTCGAACTGACCCTGCACGGTCGTGACGACGACGTACTCCTCGGTTCTCATGGTAGAACGGCGCACTCCGCAAGGCGCGCACAGCGCGCCTCGGCGGGAGCGGCGCGGGGCGAAGGGGCCCCCGCAAGCTGGACGCCGGGGGTTCGGGGCGCAGCCCCGTCTGAAGCTAGTTCCCGCCTTCGGCCTCCTCGGCCCGGGACCCCGTCATGATGTTGAAGAGCCCGTAGTTGCCCTCGTGACACGCGAACTCGTACATCGGGCCGTCCAAGCGCGTGTGCGGCAGCGCGCCCGACCAGGACCGCGTCCAGGTCAGGGGATCGTGGATGGTGAACTGGTAGTCGAGCGTGTCGGGACCAGTCCGCGTGAAGCGCTCGATGACGCGCGCGTGCTCGCTGAGCCGGCCCCGCGACAGCGAGTGCTCCGGGCGGACCCAGCGCCGGATGAACGGCTCGCGCAGGTTGGTGGTCTCGACGACCAGCGTGTCGCCCTCCCAGTGTCCCCGCGAGCTGCCCGCGAACTGGCTGATGCCCGACGGCAGGTGCGGGCGTCCGTCCAGGAAGATGACGCGCCGATCGTGGATGTGCTCCTGCAGGATGGTCACGGCCTCGGGCGTCTGCAGGAAGTGGTAGTTGTTGTTGTAGCCGGTGGGGATGGAGGGGATGCCGCGGTACCACAGGCAGCGCTCGCTGAGCCCCATCTCCTCCGGCCCGTTGGCCGGCAGGCGGCCCTCCTGCACCTCGGTCAGCCGCAGCGCCTCCGGCGACTGGATGCGCGCGAGCGCGGCCGGGGTCAGGGGCGGCAGGCGGCCGTCGGGCGGATCGGTGATCAGCGACGTGCGCATGGTGCCCACCACCGACGTGCTCTGCTCGGTCCAGTAGCTGTTGTACGCCCCGACGTTGCCGCCGACCGGCGGCGGGCCGGTGCGCACCGTCGGCGCGTTCTCCTGGTCCACGCGCGCCTGCGCCCGCTGCTCGAGCGCGGCCACCCCCGCCGCGTCCAGGAAGGCCTGGTCCGCCAGCTCGGCCGGGCGCTCCAGCGGGGTGATGGTGCCGTTGTTCCAGATGGCCTGCAGGTCCGGATCGCCCCACGGCGTCCGCGGGGCCACCCAGTCCGCGGGCTCCGGGGGTTGGGCCGCCACGGGAGCCGGCGCCAGCGAGACGACGGCAAACAGGGCCGCGACTGCCCCCAGCGATCCAAGCAATCGATACCTCATCTCACACCTCCCTGGCCGGGACATCCAAAAGATCAGGTTCCATCATAATCCTTTGTCGGCGCCGCGCGGCGCATCTTGACACCCCACCGGGGACTGTCGATGATCGGGCCGCCACGGGAGCCGGCGCACCCAGCGCTCCGGCGAGAACGCCGCATGGATCATCCGCCGCCAGGTCAGCCCCTCCCCCGGCGCCCGTACCGCGGGCTGCTGAAGCGCGGCTCGCTCGCGGTGCCGGCAATCGTCAGCGGCGCGTGGGCGCTCGCCAGCGCCCAGGACGGGGCGCACAGCGGCCAGATGACCCCCTTCCTCCTGTCGCTCGCCGGCATCCTGGTGGCCGCCAAGATCGGGGGCGAGCTCGTCGAGCGGCTGAACCAGCCCGCGGTGCTCGGCGAGCTGCTCTTCGGGATTGTCCTGGGCAACTTCGGACTGACCGGCATCGAGGTCTTCGAGGTGCTCGAGACCGAGCCCTTCCTGCCCATGGCGGCGGAGATCGGCGTGATCCTGCTGCTGTTCCAGGTGGGGCTGGAGAGCGATCTGGGCAAGCTGCTCGCGGTCGGCCGCACTGCCGTCGGCGTCGCCGTGCTCGGCATCGCGGCGCCCATCGTCCTGGGCTACGCGGTGTCGTCCCTCTTCATGCCGGCGGAGGCCTCCTGGTATCCGCACCTCTTCCTCGGGGCCACCCTCGCAGCCACGAGCGTCGGGATCACGGCCCGCGTCCTCAAGGACATTGGCCGCATGGACGCGCCCGAGTCGCAGGTCATCAATTGGCGCGGCCGTCGTGGACGACATCCTGGGCCTCGTCGTGCTGGCGATCGTCCTCGGCCTGGTGCCATCGGCCGACACCGGCGCAGGGGCCTTGGCCGTCGTTCCGATCGCCATGATCGTCCTGAAGGCCGCCGGCTTCCTGACGGGTGCCGTCGTGTTCGGCCGGCTGCTCATCGTGCCGCTCATGGCGCTCGTCCACAAGGCCCGCTCCCCGTCGGTGCCGGTCGTCCTCAGCGTCGCCTACTGCTTCATGATGGCGGCGCTGGCCGACCAGCTCGGGCTGGCCGACATCGTGGGCGCCTTCGCCGCCGGGCTGGTGGTCAACGACGACATCGGCAGGTTCTTCGGCGCGCGGAAGGAAGAGTACCGACACCGGCTCGACGCCTCGATCGATCCGGTCGCCACGATCTTCGTGCCCGTGTTCTTCGTCTACATGGGCTTGCGCGTCGACCTGCTCTCGTTCGCCTCGTTCGACGTGCTCGTCTTCGCCGCCCTGTTGAGCGTCACGGCCATCGTGAGCAAGCAGGCCTGCGTCCTGGGGGTCCTGGAGAAGGGCCTCAACAGGTGGGCGGTCGGCGTCGGCATGGTTCCGCGCGGCGAGGTGGGCCTGATCTTCGCCAGCATCGGCCACACGGTACTCGTCGCCGGTGCGCCGATCTTCAGCGACCCCACGTTCTCCGCAATCGTCGCCATGGTCATGCTGACAACGCTCGCGACGCCGCCGCTGCTCAAGGCCGCGTTCGGCAGGTAGCCGCGTTTTGAGGAATCCGCTCCAATTCACGCGCTACTACCCCACGGTCCTCGACGTCCAGACTTAACGTTGAAAGGTCGCCGTCCCCTACGACGCAACCGGCGCTTTATCGAAGGCACGGCGATCTTCCACGAGAAGTCTGCCGTCGGCGAGGATCGCGTCGGAGGCAAGCCAGATTCAGAATGAGGTCGGGCGCAGCCTGCGGGGCGACCTGGTGCGTCTGCGCGACGTCGTGAACCGGGCGGTGGTCGGGGCAGCCGCCGTGATCCATCGGCAGCAGGCAGACGACGACGGCGTGGAGGCCCTGTGCACAGCAGGAAGCGTGTTCGGCGAGGTGCAGGGGTGTTCCAACGCTTCACGGGCAACGTCGCGGTCGCGCGGGGGCTCAATCTCGGGCTCCACGCGTCGTTCTCCGGCATGGTCACGTTCCGCAACGCGGAGCCCATTTGCACCGCGGCTGCCCCAGCGGGTAATGCAAGTCATCAACACGCTCGCCGAGTTGCCGCGGCGTGAATGGCCCCGCTATCATCCAGGCAACCCAGCAGTCATACGGAGCTGCAGCGACGATGAGGAAGCCGTGAGCGACGAACTCGACCGCACCCTGACAGAGCAGATCGGCCGGGAGCTGGGCAAGCGATCGGCGAAGGTTCTCGGGGGCCTTCTGCAACAGGACCAGTACGTCGCCGAGGTGGTGTCCATCGCCTACGAAACGGCGACCATCCAGATTCACGATCACGAGCGGCGCAAGGTCGGCGGCATTCCAGCGCTCAGCTTCCTCGTTGCCAGCCGGCTGTCGCCACCGTTCGAGACGATCGACGGCGGAGACGAGGATTCCTGCGTCATCCTGCTGCGCGTCATGGATGCGACGGAGCTGCCGAACAGCCGGGAAGCAGAGGGCATACGCGTCGAGACAGCCCGCAGCGTGAGCGGCGAGATTGACCGCCACTGGGACAGCGACAGCGCGATGGACGCCGATACCCGAATGCTCCTGGGCTACGCCGGCGTCAAGTGTCGGATTCTCGGCACATTCTTCCTGGAAGTTGATCCGCAGGTTCGGGGAGACGTCGCATTGCGCTTCGGCAGTGACATCTCCAATTACTACCCGAATCGGGGCCTGAAGGTCTACAAGCCGACTGGCAGCGCGCTGAAGTCCATCGTCAACTATGTTCGATCTGCAGATCTGGCGGACATGCCTTCTACGGCCAGCGTCGAGATGGGAGTCGTGCGGTACGCGTCCACGAACAGACCGGAGCGCAAGATCGACGTGCCGGTCAGGATGTATCCGGCCGACCTGCTGACGCAGAAGACCGCCGTCTTCGGCATGACTCGCGTGGGCAAATCAAATACCATGAAAATCATCGCCCAGGCAGTCTATCGCTTGCGTAGCGGATCTGTGTCCGAAGTAGCCACGGGAGGCGTGGACGAATCCGATCCGCTTCGTGTGGGACAGCTCATCTTCGATACCAACGGCGAGTACGCCAACGAGAACGTCCAGGACGCCGGCGCGCTGAAGAACGTGTGGAGGGTGCCAGACGGGGAGCAGACCGACGACGAGCGGATCAATGAAGTCGCGACCTACGGCATCGTCCCCCATCCCCAGGATCCACATCGGCGTCTGATGCGCCTGAACTTCCACCGCGAAGCCGACCTGCAGACTGGCAAGGAGATCATCGACGACCTGACCGCGGGCGATTCCACCAAGTACATCTCGAATTTCCGCGACGTGCGGTTCGAGGCGCCCGCGAACGATGACCACTCGGCGGTGACACGGCATGAACGCCGCGTCTTGTGCTACCGGGTCTTGTTGCACAAAGCCGGTTTCGTGTCTCATGAGGACATGTCGCCAAGCACCAAGAGCTCGACCGGACAGCCGTTGTTCGGCCACAGATTGCTCGATGCCATGAGGAGCAGCCCTGACGAGACCCGGCAAGGGGAGTACGAGTCAGCCGCGTCTACGCTCATGTCTACTCGACCGACGTGGCCGCAGCTGGAGCAGGCTCTGAGAGCGCTTCGTGATTTCGTTCGCGACGGTGCCAAGTCAGGGTACCAGGAGTTCAACACAGCCTACGCGGCCAGGAGCGAGACAGGTTCGTGGGCCGATGACGCGCTCCTGAAGATCCTGGAAATGTTCCACTACCCGAACGGCTCGCGACTGGTCGGACGAGCGCTCGACTATCACTCCGCGGAGGTTTCCTCAGACTACGCGGACGACATCTACAATGATCTGCTGTCCGGTAAGCTGGTTGTGGTCGACGCATCCACCGGTGAGCCGCGCCTCAACCAGGAGTCCGCCGACCGGATCATGTGGCGGATTTTTCGTGGCAATCAGGAGGTGTTCCGGGCCGGGGACACGCCTCCGGATATCCTCATCTACGTCGAAGAGGCGCACAACCAGCTTCCCTCAGAGAAAGAAGCAGATCTGAACAACGTCTGGGTGCGAACGGCGAAAGAGGGAGCGAAGTTTCGCATCGGCATGGTATACGCGACGCAGGAAGTCAGCACGATCCAGCGCAACATTCTCAAGAATACAGCGAACTGGTTCATTGGGCATCTCAACAACACCGACGAGACGAGGGAATTGAGAAAGTGTCGGGTCGGAGGAGGCGCACCCCGCGGGCGCTGGCCTCCGTCCGCCGCTCAAACGGTACGTGCGGTTTTCCCGCATACCGCTTTCACGAAGACGCTCGCGCATGGTAGGGACCGATGGAAGGAATCAGACCGACAAGGTTGACCAAGCCCAGCTCACCGTAGAGCGTGGCGCTGGGCAGGGATTGCCATCCCCGACACCGCCATCGCTTGTGCCGATGCGCCCACAGGCGACGCACCACCCAACCGTCAAGCTGGTGGAAGAGCTTCCGGACGTGGGCACGTTTGTAGTAGTGCCCCCATCCCCGCAGGACCGGATTGAGCTGTTCAATCAGCACCTCGGTGGTTACCGGCGCCTTGCGCGACGTCCGACTGCGCACCTGGTCCTTGAAGTGACGAAGAGACTTCTGAGTCGGGTACGCGTACAGGCCGCCCGGACGAAGGCGCGTACGGATCTTGTGCGGCGGGAGCCGCAGCCCCTTGCCGCGCTTGATCTTGTACCCGAGAAACTCGAAGCCGTATTGGACGCGAACGATCCGAGTCTTCGTCGGATTGATGCGCACGCCCAGTCGCTCCAGGACCGCCGTCGCCGTGGCCAAGGCGGTTCGCGCTTCAGCCGCCGACGTACAGGTGATGACCCAATCGTCCGCGTACCGTGTCAGCCGGTACCCCCGGCGTCGCATTTCCTTGTCGAACGGCGTCAACAAGACATTGCTCAGCAAGGGTGACGCGACGCCGCCCTGCGGCGTCCCGCGCTCCGTCGGGAAGAGGCGTCCGTCGCCGTAGCTCCCTGCTTTCAGCATCGAGCGAATCAGGCGAAGGACGCGGCCATCGGAGACCCGCTGGGCCACGAGCGTAAGCAGCTTGTCATGGTCGACCGTCCCGAAAAAGTCGCTCAGGTCGCCGTCAACAACCCACTCGCACTCCGACTCCAGTTCCTTCCAGACCTTGCGTAGGGCGTCGTGCTGAGACCGCCCTCGTCGGTATCCGAAGCTGGCATCATCGAACACCGGCTCGAAGATGGGCTCCAGCCGATTCAGCAGCGCCTGCTGGCACACCCGGTCATAGACCGTGGGAATGCCGAGCTCGCGATGCGCCCCCGGCTTGCCCACCTTCGGGATGCGCTTCTGGCGCACCGGCTGCGGGCGGTAGGCGTCGTCGCGCAGGTCCTCGTGCAACCGGTCGAGCTGCTCTTCACGCACCTCGGCAAAGTCGTCGATGGACTGCCCGTCGACACCCCCGGCGCCCCGGTTCGCTTTCACACGCTCCCAGGCCATCTCGAGGTTCTTCCGCTTGTACACCTTGTCGATAAGAGAGTGGACCTTCCTCTCGCCCGTCGGGTCCAGCCAGTCGGCAAGTCTCCTCGGTCGCTGATGTTCGGGTCTTTCGCTCATGGAACTGTCCACCTCAGCGCCCTTGCTCATCTCGCCGTCCTGTCCGGTCCCGACCGTCTTCGCCGGCCGCCTTCCCCAACCCACTCGGTTGCCGCTCCTGCGGTCACGTCGCTTTCGCCACGCCTCAGGTACTACTCGGCCGTCCGACTCCTCGACGAGCGTCCCTTCCCACTTCGCTTTCGCTTATAGGGTCGGTTGCCGCGGTGCCACCCGCGGACCCGCCGAGGTCTCCCAGGGTCACGCACTGGTCTTCCGTACCGTGCCGTCCGCATACACCTTGGTGCGGTGGGTGGATGAGAGCGCCTTCGCCTCCATAATGCAGGCTCGACCTTGCCCCACCTTTGGCCGACCGGTTCGTCATGGGGTCGCCCCCTCGACTACGGCCCGGTACTGCTCCGCAAACCCTTCGGACCCCACCTCGCGATGGGCGCCCTGTCCTCCGCAGTTCCGTCGTGGCGGCTCCAGGTCCACCTTGGCTGTGTCCGGCTTTCGCCTGCGTGCCCGTCTAGGCGTCTCCATACCTGCCACCTGCGGCCGGCGAGGCATTACCCCCGTCTTTGGATACGGCCCCCCTCACCCGGGGGCCGGAGGGACTTCAACCCTCCTGACCAGCGCGCTGCCTGGCGCACACTACGACTTCGCGGACTTCGAGAAGTCGATTCTCCGCGCCCAGGACAAGGGATTCCTCCGGGTGAAGACCCTCAGCAATCCCTTCGTCGTTCCCGTGCAGGTCAGGCGTTTCGCAGCCATCGCAGCCGGCGGGGAGCGGTAACGCAATGCCATTTCGGAACGAGCGCGCTTCCTACGCGCCGCTGCGGCGGATCCTGCAGAGTGAAAAGGTCCGTAACCTGCAGGCGCGGTTCCGGAGGGTAGATGCTGAACACGCGGCGGAAGATGTGAGCCAAGCCATCGCACCGCGCGTCACAGAGGCCGGCGGCCGGCGACCGGATCTGCTCCTCGCCATCGACGGCGGCTACTTGTCGGCAGACGTGGATACGGGCTATCCGGGGGCGGAAATCGGCTACATTACGGTAGCGGCGGTCTTGGTTCTGATCGACAAGCTGAGGGAAGTCGCAACGTCGGACATTATCGACCCTGTGGAGCATCGCAAGACGCAGAGACGGTCGTCCGTCGACACTGCGGTGCCGGGGCGCGGCGTCGTCCTCGAGGGCGAAGAAACGCCGGAGGCGTCGATGCGGCGGACTGTTTTCGAAGAGATGGCGGGCTATCGGGTATTCGAAGACAGCGAGACACTGCTAGATACCTATGAAGCCCTGATGGGCAAGGCGCCGGATGACCGTACCGTGTGGTGTCCGTGCGAGAAGCAGCGGCCGTACCACCGAGCGTCCGGCCGGTACTCGTGCTGGGACGCCGATTGTCGCGAGATGTTGTACTCGACCGATGCGATGCGTCTTCATGAGCTGTTTTCACCGCATGACTCGTGCGAGAAGCTCTACGGACATCTGATGTCCGCTCTCGAGCGGCTGTGGCTGCTGCATACACTGCGCGCATTCGAACGTCGCGGACCAGAATGGCTGGCGGCGATCGGTCGGATGGCATTCGTCATGGATGGACCGCTTGCGATGTACGGCACGCCGGCGTGGCTCAGCACGCCTATTCGGAAGGAGTTGGCCCGAATCAACGCGGCGCAGAAGGCCCTCACGAACCGCGACATGATGATCGTAGGCATCGAGAAGACGGGGGCGTTCGTGAGCCATTTCGAGATGTTGGACACCCGCCTGGATGACGGGCAGGTGCGTTTTCCGCCAGGCCGGCAACTGCTGTTGACGGACGAGTACATCCGGCGCCATATCGTCCCGTCGGTCGAGGAACGTCAGTACGGTCGCAACACATACTTTGGGAGGAAACTACTCTACAAGAGCTTGCTCGGTCACCGACTAGTGGTCAACATCGCGTGCTTCTCGGATAGACAGCGAGATCTGTCGACGGCTGAGATTGAGCAGTTTCCGCGGCTCGGAGACGTCCTTACCCTGCTTGACGAGGTGTCCTCCAACATGTATCCGAATTCGGTTTCGCCGCTGATCGCTGCACATTCGGAGGCGTCGATTCCGTTCAATCTAGGGAAACACATACTGGAGGAAATCGCACAGAAGGCGCTGAGCGATGTCTGAGAGCGGGCCGGCAGTTGGCGAGGCGCAGAGTCGTTGGGCGCGGGTCGGGCCGTACTATGCGATGTTTCCGGTGCCCTACGTCGAGAGAATGATTCGCGAGTACACGCGCCCTGAAGATGCGGTGCTCGACCCGTTCGCGGGGCGGTTTTCGACCACGGCGTTGGCAAACTATCTGGGACGGCCCGGCTGTGGGATCGAGATCAACCCCCTTGGGTGGCTGTACGGCCGGGCCAAGCTCAACCCGGCGCAACGGTGCGGAGATGTGCTGCGGCGTGTGCAGGACATGCGGGACGCGTCAGTCGCCTATCGCGAGGAAGCGGCAGGCATGGACGAGTTCTTCCATATGTGCTATTCCGCGGACGTGCGGCGGTTCCTACTGGCGTGCAGGGACCTGCTCGACTGGAAGAAATCGCGGGTTGATACAACAGTAATGGCAGCTCTCATGGTAGTGCTACACCACAGCCGTGGCAAGGGGCTATCGAACCAGATGCGGCAGACGAAGGCGATGGCGCCTCGGTATTCCGTTGACTGGTGGAAGCGTCAGGGGATGGAGGAGCCCCCGCAGGTCGATCCAGTCGACTTCCTGAGCAGCCGGATTCGGTGGCGTTACGCGCGTGGCGTGTTCCGATGCGCGGCTGCTGAGGCAGTACACGGAGACTGTTGCGCCGCCTTGAGATCGCGTCGCGTAGCGAAGTGGGTCGAGCGACACGGTGGAATAAAGCTGCTGTTTACTTCCCCA
Organism: Vicinamibacterales bacterium; assembly: GCA_965222265.1. GTDB lineage: Bacteria > Acidobacteriota > Vicinamibacteria > Vicinamibacterales > UBA8438 > JAAXGX01. The sequence continues at coordinate 202,575 of CBDCTP010000001.1, read as the reverse complement.
CCGTACTGGTCGCTGGTGAACTATTTCAAGGATCAGTGGATTCGTCTGTGGATGCTGGGTGAAGAGGCCAGTCAGGCCGAGCGTGCTCACCCATTCGAGAAGCGGTTTGGTATGAAGGAGGAATATCGCCGGCTGATGACAACTGCATTCTCGCTGTGCGCACGCATGATGCGGAAGGATGGTGTGGTCGTCGTGCGCATGGACGAGCGCCGTTTCACGCGAGAGACGATCCTAGAAGCGCTGAAGGACTGCTTTCCGACATATCGGCGGGCAGACGTGGGCGTGTCAAGGGGCAAGAGCCAGACGGGGTTGTTCAACCAGGGCGTCATGCAGCCGGGAGAACGGGATGTCGTTCTGACGGCGTCGTAGCCGAGGGCCAGCGGACCCGGCAGCTTCAGTCCCGACGACGGCGCGTCGTACCTTTCCCGGACTCACTGACACCGTCGGGCGCGGTCGCGCGAGGCGGAATCCCGTCGGAACCGGCGCCGGACGGTTGACATTGCGGCGTACCCGTGTCCAAATCGTGACGGACGGGGACGTCGTGTCCAGGTCGGTCGGAACGGCGAGACCGAATACGCGCCACGCCGACGCCGACGGGCCGGAACCGCCCGCCGCGTCGGCGTGGCCGTGAGTCTCGGAGCGAGACACTTCCAAGGAGAAAGAAGATGACGAGAAGCAGAACGGCGTTTCTCGGGGCGGTCGGCAGCGGCTTGGCCGTCTGCATGCTGGCACTGCAGCCCGGGCTGGGCGCGCAGCAGATGGGCGTCGCCATCGACGACGACGACATCGGCGGGGTCGTGACCGGGCCCGACGGGCCGGAGGCGGGCGTCTGGGTGATAGCCGAGACCATGGACCTGCCGACCCGCTTCAACCGCACCGTGGTCACCGACGACGAGGGCCGCTACGTCGTGCCGGACCTGCCGGACGCGACCTACGACGTCTGGGTGCGCGGCTACGGGCTCGTCGATTCGCCCAAGCAGCAGGCGTCGCCGGGGACCCGCGTCGATCTGACGGCGGTGGCGGCGCCGGACGCGCGGGCTGCCGCGCAGTACTACCCCTCCGGCTACTGGTACTCGCTGCTCGAGGTGCCGGGGCACGAGGAGTTCCCGGGCACCGGCCCCGACGGCAACGGCATCTCGCCGAGCGTGCCGAACCAGGCGGCGTGGCTGCGCGGCCTGAAGTCGGGCGGGTGCACCGCCTGCCACGGGCTCGGGAACAAGGCCACCCGCGAGATTCCGTCGGAGCTCGGCCAGTTCGACTCGCTCGTGGCGGCCTGGGACCGCCGCATCCAGTCCGGCCAGGCCGGCGGCAGCATGAGCACCGGGCTCGACCGCATGGGGCGCCGCCGCGCGCTCGAGATGTACGCCGACTGGACCGGCCGCATCATGGCCGGCGAGGTGCCGCCGGCGCCGCCGCGGCCCCAGGGGGCGGAGCGCAACGTCGTCGTCACCCAGTGGGACTGGGCCGACCCCACCGCCTACCTGCACGACGAGGCGTCGACCGACAAGCGCAACCCGACGGTGAACGCTAACGGCCCGATCTACGGCGCGCTCGAGGCCAGCGCCGACTACGTGCCGGTGCTCGACCCGGTGAATCACACCATCTCGGAGGTCGAGGTGCCGGTGCGCGACCCGGACACTCCGCTCGCGGCGGGACCGCCCCTGGCGTCCTCGCCCTACTGGGGGGACGAGGCCATCTGGGACAGCCGTTCGAACGTGCACAACCCGATGCTCGACCAGGATGGCCGGGTCTGGCTGACCTCCCGGGTGCGGAGTCCCGAGAACCCGCCGCTGTGCCTGGAGGGTTCCGACCACCCGTCCGCCCGCGCGTTCCCCAATCCCCGGGCGAACCGGCATCTCGCGGTGTACGACCCCGCCACAGACGAGATGAGCCTCGTCGGCACCTGCTACAGCACCCACCACCTGATCTTCGCGGAGGACGAGGACAACACCCTGTGGACGAGCGGCGGCGGGCAGGTCCTCGGGTGGCTCAACACCAACCTTTTCCTCGCGACCGGTGACGAGGAGGCGGCGCAGGGCTGGAGCCCGCTGGTGCTCGACACCAACGGCAACGGCGTGCGCGACGAGTGGGTCGAGCCCGGCGAGCCCGCCGACCCGGCCAAGGACACCCGCATCCGCTCCGGCTTCTACGGCGTGGCCTACAACCCCGTCGACGGCAGCATCTGGGGATCGTCGCTCGGCATGCCCGGCGCGGTGCTGCGGTTCGCCCCCGGCGACAACCCGTCCGAGACGGGGCTGACGGAGTACTACGAGGTGCCGTTCCAGAATCCCGGCGCCGAGGTGCAGGACGGCTACTCGCCGCGCGGCATGGACATCGACCGCAACGGCGTCGTGTGGACGCCGCTGGCCAGCGGGCACCTCGCCAGCTTCGACCGCAGCAAGTGCACGGGGCCGCTGAACGGACCGGACACCACCGGCCAGCACTGCCCCGAGGGGTGGACGCTGTACGAAGAACCGATGCCCCAGATGAAGGGCATCACCGAGTCGGGCAGCATCGAGGGCAGCTACTACACGTGGGTCGACCAGTTCGACACGCTGGGACTGGGCCGCGACGTGCCCATCAACACCGGCAACGCGGCCGAGGGACTGCTCGCGCTGCGCGACGGCCAGTGGGTCATCCTGCGCGTCCCGTATCCGCTGGGGTTCTACACCAAGTGGATGGACGGCCGCATCGACGACCCCGACGCGGGCTGGAAGGGCCGGGGCGTATGGGCGACCTGGAGCACCCGGGCGCCGTTCCACGCCGAGACCGGCAAGGGCACCCCGAGCAAGGTGGTCCGCTTCCAGCTCCGTCCGGACCCGCTGGCGAAGTAGACCGGCGGCGCCGAACCACGAAGCGGGTGGATGCGGCCGAGCGGCTGCATCCACCCGCGCCGGCGCTTGCAGGCGAGGCCAGCGAGATCCAGCCGCCGGTGGAGCTGCCCGTGAGCACCCGCGCGTACGGCTCGCCGATCATCCGGAAACGCGCTACGAGATACGGAACCATCTCCTGGTGGATGGCGTCGCCGTAGGGAGCGCATCCCGCCCGCTGCGCGCATCATCTGCGCGAACAGCTGCGGACCTCCGGAGGGCGGTGCCGTCGTGAAGCCGAAGGCGGGCTCCAGCCCGAAGTGGTCGGCCTCGAACACCACCGGGTACCGCAGCCTGGGATTGTCGTCGTAGCCGCGCGGCAGCAGGACGACCGCGCCCAGGTGCATGGGATGCCCCCACCACTCCCGGGCCGACGTCGGCGCGGTACCAGGCTACTCGCCGCTCGATCCGTCCGCGAAACGGGCCTCCATGGCCCGGCGGAACCGTACGGCGGCCAGACCGGGATCGAGCTCGACGTCGTCCCAGCGCACGATCTCTCCCGCGCCGATGGCGCGTTTCAACGCCGTCCCGTGCGCGAGCCCGATCGGCAGCGCCCCGCGTGCGAGCGACGCGGGCGCGGGGAGCAGCTTCCCGTACACGGTGTAGCCCCCCTCCCCGTCGAGCGTCTCCCCCGCCGCCAGATCCCGCTTCGCGGTCGCCGCCACGTCGCCGACAAAGTCCCGCGCCGCGCCGGTCGGCCGGCCGAGCAGCCCGGCGGCCAGGATCGAGACGTTCAGCTCCAGACCGATCAGGTGGAACGGCTTGTACATCGCCGAGTAGCGGCCGGTGTCGTCCGTGTTCATGCCGTACTGGCGAAAGCAGGCCGCCGTGTACTCGTTGGGCGCCTCGACCACGACGTAGACCCCCCAGCGCAGGTCGTACGGGACCGGGCGCCCATCGCGCTCGAGCGACGACACCACCTCGACCTGCCCCTTGTGATGCAGCTGCCCGCCGACCCCGGCGGGCCGCAGCACGTGCGCCAGGTGCTCGCGGCTGCAGGGTGGAAACCGCAGGCCGTCCGGTGGCGGCGTGAGCCCGGTGGCATTCGCGATCGCCGCCATCTCGATGGCCGACTTCGTCCCGTCGAGGAACGAGTTGAACATCCGGCTGTTCATGCCCGCCGCGCGCGCCTCGGCGGCCGTGAGCCCGTAGTGCTCCCAGACCGTGTCCGGCGTGGAGGCATGATACGCGGGCAGGTACTTGGTGCCCTTCCCCGCCGCCACCACGTCGAAGCCGCAGGCGCGGGCCCACTCCACCAGCTCGCAGGTGAGTGCGGGCTGGTCCCCGTACGCCAGGGTGTAGACGACCCCCGCGGCGCGGGCCTCGGCCGCCAGCAGCGGCCCCGCGAGCACGTCGGCCTCGACGTTCACCATCACGATGTGCCGGCCTGCCGCGAAGGCCGCGCGGGCGTGGACGATCCCCGCCGCCGGGTCGCCTGTCGCCTCGACCACCACGTCGACGTCGTCGGCCCGGATCGCGTCGAGCGCGTCGGCGCTGAACCGCGTGCCGGTGATGCGCGCGTCGCCCCAGCCGACGGCGCGGCAGGCGGCGCGGGCGCGGTCCGGGTCGAGGTCCGCGATCACCCGCACCTCCAGTCCGTCCGTCGTGGGCGCCTGGCTCAGGAACATCGAGCCGAACTTGCCGGCACCGATGAGGCCGACCCGCACTGGCCGGCTGGCGGCGGCGCGGTCGCGGAGCTGTTCGTGGAGGTACATGCGCGCACTCAGGCCGTCGCGCCGGCCTGCACGAGCTCGGCGAGGCAGTCGTCGGCAAGCGGCTCGATCGGCGCGAAGTCGCGGTGCGCGATCCACGCGGCGCGCTTGAAGCGACGGATGTGATTGTCGACGTGGCACAGCGAGAGATAGGCGATGCTGCGGCCGAACGGGCTGATGTTCGGCGGGCTCGCGTGGACGAGCGTGGAGGCGAACACGATGATGCTGCCCGCCGGCCCGGTCGGCGCCACGCACCCGCCGCGCTCGGCGAGCCGCGTCACGGTGGCGCGATCGAGCGTCCACAGCGGGTAGCTCGTCGTCTCCAGATCGTGCCCGGCCTGGAAGACGCCCTGCCGGTGACTCCCGGGCAGGAACAGCAGGGGCCCGTTGGCGGCGGTCACCTCGTCGAGGAACACGGCGATGTTCATCGCCCGCGGCTCCGGCATCTCGTCGTCGCGGCGCCAGGTGCCGAAGTCCTGGTGCCACTGCCAGATCTCGCCGTCGAACGCGGCCTTGGCGTTGACCTTGTACTGGTGCATGTAGACCGGGCCGTCGACGAGCTGCATCACCGGCTCGACCAGGCGCGGATGGCGCCCGAGGCGGCGGAACGCCTCGTGGTAGGTGTGCGCGGCGAACGCCGTGCGCGCGACGCCGCTCGACTCGCGCCACACCTCCTGGCGGTTCAGCGCGTACACCTCGTCGGCGGCGGCCCGCAGCATCGCCGCCTCGGGGGGCGAGAAACGCGACGGGAAGAACAGGTAGCCCTGCTCGTCGAACCGTGCGAGCTCCGCAGGGGTCAGCTTCATGACCGTCCTCCTCCGGCCAGCGGCGCAGGCGCCGGCACCCTTCCGCGGCGATCCCGGCCCGCGCCCTGTGCTGCCGCTCGATGCCGTAAACTGCGGTCATGCCGAGCGCAGCGACCGTCACCAAGTTTACGTGGAACGACATGCCGAAGGAACGGGTCACCAATCGCATCGACCGCCGCATCGTCTGCGGCGAGCGGACGATGGTGGCCCACGTCTACCTGCAGCAGGGCGCCGTCGTGCCCAGGCACTCGCACCACAACGAGCAGCTCACCTACATCCTGAAGGGGAAGCTGCGGTTCTGGGTGGGGGACGACCTCTCCCAGGTGTTCGACGTCGCGGCGGGGGAGGTGCTCCGCCTGCCGTCGAACGTCCCGCACAAGGCCGAGGCGCTCGAGGAGACGCTCGACGTCGACATCTTCAGCCCGCCGCGGCAGGACTGGCTCGACCGCACCGACGACTACTTCCAGGATCAGTAGCTCGCGAGCGCGGAGAGCCGGCACCATGCCGCGACCGACCGACTACCGCGTCCTGACGTTCGACTGCTACGGCACCCTGATCGACTGGGAGAGCGGGATCTGGGATGCGTTCCAGCCGCTCATCACGCGCAACGGCCGCGCGGACGTCACCCGCGCGCCTGCGCTGCAGGCCTTCGCACGATTCGAAAGCCGGCACGAAGCGGAAGCCTCCGCCCTGCGCTATCCGGAGGTGCTCGCCCGCGTACATCGGAGCGTCGCGGAGCATTTCGGCCTCGAGACGAGCGCCGGACTCGACGCTGCGTTCGGGGCGTCCGTGCCGCACTGGCCCGCCTTCCCGGACACGGCGGACGCTCTGCGCGTCCTCGAGCGGCACTTCCGGCTGGTCATCCTGTCCAACGTGCACCGCGACGGCATCGCCGCGTCCAACCGGAAGCTCGGCGTGGATTTCGCCGCGATCTACACCGCCGAGGACGTCGGCTCCTACAAGCCGGCCGCCGCCAACTTCGAGTACCTGCTCTCCCACGTGAAGTCGGACCTCGGGATGGACCGGTCCGACATCCTGCACACGGCGCAGAGCCTGCACCACGACCATGTCCCGGCCAACCGCTTCGGCCTCGCCAACTGCTGGATCGATCGACAGCGGCTCTCCGCAGGCGGCGGCTGGGGCGCGACCGGGCAGGTGGAGACCCGGCCGTCCACCGACTTCGTGTTTTTCTCGCTGCGGGAGATGGCCGAGGACGTGGCGGCCGCGCGCGAATGATCCGCACGCGGCAGTCGGACTTGGGAATCTCCCACGCTCCATCCGCTCCATGCACCTGCGCGGTCCCCTCCGAGCGGCAGATCGAAGGCTCTGGTCCCGTTCCGTTTGTCGCGGTAGGATTTCGACGTGGACGCTACCGCTTGGACAGTCGTGGGGGCTGCCATCGCGATTCTGGTCGCGCTCGGCACGTCGTTCCGGAGCCTGCGTCATGAGATGCGCGCCCAGGGCAAGGACCTCCGCGAGCGCATCGACGCCCAGGGCAAGGACCTCCGCGAGCGCATCAACGCCCAGGGCAAGGAGACGGGCGAGCAAATCAGCCAGTTGCGCGAACGGATGGCGCACCTCGAAGGACTGCTCGAAGGCCTCCGCGAGGCCATCACCGGCAAGCGCGTCGCGTAGGTGCCACTGGCTACCTCCGGTGCGAACCAGACGGCCCATCCTCATCCGACCGAACAATTCAGCGGCCGGCGAGCATCACCCGGACAGCGCCTGCGCGAGCGCCGCGAAGTCCTCGACGATCAGATCCGGCTGGTGCGGCGACTCCCCGAAGGGCCGCTTCCGTCGATCGATGAACGCGGTGCGCATCCCCGAGGCTTTCGCGCCGACGCAGTCGAACGCGTGATTCGCCACGAAGAGCACGCTGGAAGGGTCGACGCCCAGGAGCTCGCACGCCCTGGCGTACGTCGCGCGATGCGGCTTGAAGTAGCCGGCTGCCTCGACGGAGATCACCGCGTCGAAGTCGAACCCGATATGCGGCTTCGCGGCCTCGAGCATGTCGCGGTCCCCGTTCGACAGGATCGCCAGCCGATACTGACGGCGCAACCGGGCTAGCGCCGCCAGCACGTCGGGAAACGGCTTCAGCCGCTCGATCCGGGACACGAGCCAGCGCACCTCGTCGACGGTGAAGTCGATGCCGGCTCGCCGCATCACCTGCGCCACGGCGCGCTGGCCGATCTCCCGGTACGACGTGTGGCCACGGTCGCACAGCGCGTCGATCATCGAATCCTCGAAGTGCCTGCGCCGCCACCAGGTGACGAAGCGGTGCGGATCGCCGTGCCACCCCTTGCCCGCCAGGAACGGCGTGACCACGTCGGTCAGGCCGCCCTGCATGTCGACGATGGTGCCGTACTGATCGAACATCATGGTCGTGACCGCACGGCGCAGCGGGCCAGAGACGTCAGGGTCCATCGCGCCCCATTGTCGCCGAAGACGAGCCGGCTGACCGGAGAGCGACCCGCCTGCCGGACGTTGTCGGTTGCCGTACTGGGGTACTCTGGGTCGGATCGCGAGCGGAAACATGCCGGTGCAATGGGACAGCCAGCCGTCGAACGGCAGCGCGTACGTCGAGTTCGAGCGGGTCAGCAAGAGCTTCGACGGGCGGACGATGGTCGTGCGCGACCTCGACCTGCGGATCCGCAAGGGCGAGTTCCTGACGCTGCTCGGGCCGTCCGGCTCCGGCAAGACGACCTGCCTGATGATGCTGGCCGGCTTCGAGACGCCGACGTCGGGCGCCATCCGCCTCGACGGCCGGCCCATGCACCACGTGCCTCCCCGGCGCCGGGGCATCGGCATGGTGTTCCAGAACTACGCGCTGTTCCCGCACATGACGGTGGGCGAGAACCTCGCCTTCCCGCTGGAGGTGCGCGGGCTCGATCCCGAGCGGCGCCGCGACCGGGTGCGGCGGGCCCTGCGGCTCGTGCGGCTCGACGGCCTCGAGCAGCGGCGGCCGCGCCAGCTCTCGGGCGGCCAGCAGCAGCGGGTCGCCATCGCCCGCGCGCTGGTGTTCGAGCCGAACCTGATCCTGATGGACGAGCCGCTGGGCGCGCTCGACCGGCGCCTGCGCGAGGAGCTGCAGTACGAGATCCGGCGGATTCATCAGGACCTCGGCGTCACGGTCCTGTACGTGACCCACGATCAGCACGAGGCGCTGGTGCTCTCGGATCGCGTTGCGGTCTTCCGGGCGGGACGCATCGAGCAGATCGCCTCGCCCGAGGCGCTCTACGAGGAGCCGACACGCTCGTTCGTCGCCCGCTTCATCGGCGCGAACAACCGCCTCACCGGCCGGGTGACGGCCGTCAACGACGACGGGATCTGCGACGTGGACGTCGGCGGACGGATCATCCGGGCACTGCGCATCGCGCCGTGTGCAGCGGGCGATGCGACGACGCTGTCGATCCGGCCCGAGCGGGTCGCCGTCGCGCCCGCCGCGGGCCTGTACACCAACGAGTTCGAGGCCCACATCGAGGACATCACCTTCCTGGGCGACCATCTCCGGCTGCGGGTCACCGTCTGCGGCCGGTCGGACTTCATCGTCAAGATCCCGAACATCGTGGGCCACGGCGCGGTGCTGGAGGGCGACCGGATCCGCATCGGCTGGACCCCGACCGATTGCCGCGTGCTCGAGCCGGACACCGAGGAGGAACCGGCGTGAACGACATGACGCAGAGATCGGGAACGCGCGTCATCCGCGGCGCGGCGCCGGCGCTCCCGTCATTGGCCGCCGCGGCTCTGCTCTTGCCGGCGCTGGCCACCGCAGCGCTGGCGTCGGGCTGCGCGGGTCAGGCCCGCGAGACGCTGACCGTCGTCTCCTGGGGCGGCTCCTACGCGCAGGCCATCGACAAGGGCTACCTCCGGCGCTTCGCCGCCGAGACGGGCATCGAGGTCCGCCTGGAGGACTACAACGGCGGTTTGGCCCAGGTGCGCGCCCAGGTCGAGACCGGCAACGTCCACTGGGACGTCATCGACCTGGAAACGCCGGACGCGGTCAGCGGCTGCGACGAGGGCATCCTGGAGCCGATCGACCTCGCGGCGCTGCCGCCCGGCGCCGACGGCACGCCTGCGGCGGACGATTTCGCCCCGGGAGCCCTGTTCGAGTGCGGCGTGGGCGTCTCGTTCTACTCCACGGTCTACGCCTACAGCCCCGAGCGCTTTCCCGGCGAGAAGCCGTCCACCATGGAGGACTTTTTCGATCTGGAGCGCTTTCCCGGCCGGCGCGGTATGCGGCGCGTACCGCACGCGAACCTGGAGTTCGCGCTCATCGCCGACGGCGTGCCGGTCGACGAAGTGTACGCCGCGCTCGACACGCCCGCGGGGGTGGACCGGGCCTTCCGCAAGCTCGACACCGTCAAGGACCAGGTGGTCTGGTGGGAAGCCGGCGCGCAGCCGCCGCAGATGCTGGCCGACGGGGAGGTGGTGATGAGCACCGCCTACAACGGCCGGATCTTCAACGCGCAGGTACTCGAAGACCAGCAGTTCGTCATCGTCTGGGACGGCCAGATCCTCGACGTCGGCCCGGTGGCGATAGTCGCCGGGACGCCGGACCTCGAGGCGGCCCGGGCCCTCGTCCGCTTCGCCACCACGGCGGAATCGATGGCCGCCGTCGGCCACTACATCGCCTACAGCCCGGCGCGCCGGTCCGGCCTGCCGCTCATCGGCCGCCACGCCGACGCCGGCATCGACATGAACCCGCACATGCCGCTGTTTCCCGCGAACACCGGCCGCCTGCTCGAGAACGATTGGGAATGGTGGAGCGATCACGGCGACGAGATGAACGAGCGCTTCAGCGCCTGGCTGGCGCGCTGAGCCGTCCGCCGGGCTGCTCAGTCCTGGGTCTCGACGGGTTCGAGCCGCAGCACGGCGCCTTCCGTCGCGTCGACCGTGAGATACAAGAGTCCGTCAAGTCCCTGCTTGACGTCGCGGATGCGGCGCTTGAGCTCGTGCAGCATGGTCCAGTTTCCCGCGCGCTGGGGGAAGCCGGCGCGGTTGAGGACGATGCGGTGCAACCGGCGCGCCCCCAGATGCGAGCCGGCGCCCATCGCACCCACGAAGATGTTGCCCTTCCAGGCCGGAAACCTGTCGCCCGTGTAGACGGCGATCCCGGACACGGCCGGCGAGGGGCTCCAGAACAGGAACGGCTCCTGCATCCCGTCCCGCTGGCGCTCACCGGATCCGATTGGCTGGTTGGCGTAGCCGCGGCCGTACGAGATGACCGGCCAGCCGTAGTTCCTGCCGGGCCGGATGATGTTGATCTCGTCGCCGCCCATCGGGCCGTGCTCGGTTTCCCAGATCTCCCCGGTCTCCGGGTGCACGAACAGCCCGACCGCGTTGCGGATGCCGAGCGCGTAGATCTCCGGCCGGTAGCCCGACCGGCCCACGAAGGGGTTGTCCTGCGGGACCGTGCCGTCGTCGTTCAGACGCAGGACCTTGCCGCCGTGCGTGGCGGGATTCTGCGGCTGGTCGCCTCTCGGCATGCCGATCGTCATGATGATCGTGCCGTCGTGGGCGAAGGCGATGCGCGATGCACAGGCCGTTCCGCACCTGGCGTCGGACACGAAGACGTCCTCGACGTCGGCGAGGGCCGTGCCCCCCTCGAACCGGGCGCGCGCCAGGGTGACCGTGGTCGCCGCCCCGGGCCGCCTACCCGCGGCCTCGGCAGGGGGTTCCAGAAGCGTTTTCGAATAGGTGAGATAGATGAATCGGTTGTCGGCGTATCGCGGATGGACCGCGACGTCCATCACCCCCGCACGCCACGCGCGCACGTTTGCCTGGGGCACGTTGGCGATCGGCCGCCGATCAAGCACCCCGTCGCGGATAATCCGCAGCCGCCCCCCCAGCTCGGTGACCAGGATGTCCCCGTGCGGCAGAAACGCGAGCGCCCAGGGGTGCGTGAGCCCCGTGATCGGCACGACCCGGAAGGGCTGCCCACTGGAATCCGTGAAGATCTCCGCTCCCTCGGGAAGGGGAACGGTCGGCGTGTCCGCGCCGCGCGAGGCGGCCCTCGCCGGGGACGCTGCAGGCGCGGTCCCATCCGGCTGCTGCGCGGCCGGCACGGCCGTGCCGAGCGCCATCGTCAGGCCGAGAGTCAGAAGACAGCGGTTCTTTGGCATGCTCAGTGGCCGGGCTTCATGCCTCGGCGGCAACAACGGCAACAATAGGAGCAACCGGCGTTGCGGGACAACGAAAAAGTGGCCGGAGAAACGTCGACGCCGTTCGGTGGCGCGTTGCGGCGGCTTGGGAGGGGATGGACCGCGTGAACGATGAGCGAACCCTGCAGCGCCTGGCTGGCGCGCTGAGACGGCCGCCGGTGCGCGCCGCCGGGCTCGTGCTGCCGCTGGTCGCGTTCGTCGGCGTCACCTTCCTCGCGCCGGTGGGGACGATGCTGGTGCGCAGCGTCTACGACCCGGTGGTGGCCGACGCGCTGCCGGACACGCTGGCGGCCCTGCGCCGCTGGGACGGCGAAGGCGCGCCGGGCGAGGCGGTGTACGCGGCGGCGGCGCGGGAGCTGCTGCGCGCGCGCGACGAGCGCACGCTGGGCCGGGTCGCCAGCCGGGTGAACCGCGTGCGGGGCGGCCTGCGCAGCGTCCTCGTGCGCAGCGCGCGGCGGCTGCGGGAGGTCGACGCCGGCCCCTGGCGCGCGGCGCTGATTGCCATCGACGCCGACTGGGGCGAGGCGCGCACCTGGCACGCCATCCGCACGGCGGGAGAGCGCGTCACGGCGCGGCACTACCTGCACGCCCTGGATCTCCAGCGCCTGCCCGACGGGGCCGTCGCCCGCCAGCCGGAGGACCGCCGCATCTACGTGGCGCTGCTGGGACGCACGTTCGCGGTGAGCCTCGCCATCACGGCGTTCTGCCTGCTGCTCGGCTACCCGCTGGCCCACCTGATCGCGCATGCTGCGCCGCGCCGGGCCGCCCTCCTGCTGGCGCTGGTGCTCGTGCCGTTCTGGACGTCGCTGCTGGTCCGGACCACCTCCTGGATCGTGCTGCTCCAGACCCAGGGCGTGCTCAACGACCTGTTCGTCAGCCTCGGGCTGATCGGCGACGACGGGCGGATCGCCATGATCTACAACATGACCGGCACGCTGGTAGCCATGACCCACGTGCTGCTCCCCTTCATGGTGCTGCCGCTCTACTCGGTCATGCGCACGATCCCACCCCAGCAGATGAGCGCGGCGGCCTCGCTGGGGGCCAGCTTTCCGCAGGCGTTCCGGCGCGTCTACTGGCCGCAGACCCTCGCGGGCGTCGGCGCCGGGTCGCTGCTGGTCTTCATCCTGGCCATCGGCTACTACATCACGCCGGCGCTGGTGGGCGGCCAGAGCGGCCAGCTCATCTCCAACTTCATCGCGTACCACATGCAGACGTCGCTCAACTGGGGACTCGCCAGCGCCCTCGGCGCCATCCTGCTGGGCTCGGTGGCCGTGCTCTATCTGCTCTACGACCGCCTGGTCGGCATCGAGCGCATGAGGCTGGGATGAGCGGGCGCATCGCCCACCTGGCCGCCTGCACGCTGATCTTCGCGTTCCTGATGGCGCCCATCCTGGTGATCGTGCCGCTCAGCTTCAACGCGGAGCCGTACTTCACGTTCACCGACGGCATGCTGCGTCTCGAGCCGGACGCGTACTCGCTGCGCTGGTACCGGGAGATCGCGAGCAACGCCCAGTGGACGCGGGCGCTCGGCAACAGCCTGCTCATCGGCGTGGCGGCCACGCTGCTGGCGACGGTGCTGGGTACCCTGGCGGCGCTGGGACTGGCGAGCCGCGCCATGCCGGCGCGGCGCCTGGCCATGGGGCTGCTGATCTCGCCGATGGTCACGCCGCTCATCATCTCCGCGGCGGGCATGTTCTTCTTCTACTCGACGCTGGGCCTGTCCCAGACGCACCTCGGCCTGATCCTCGCCCATGCCGCGCTGGGCACGCCGTTCGTGGTCATTACGGTGACCGCCACGCTGTCCGCGTTCGACACCAACCTGACGCGCGCCGCCGCCAGCCTGGGCGCCGGCCCGCTGCGCACCTTCCGCCGCGTGCAGTTGCCGCTGATCGCGCCCGGCGTCCTCTCCGGCGCGCTGTTCGCCTTCGCCGCGTCGTTCGACGAGGTGGTGGTGGTCCTCTTCATGGCCGGCGAGGACCAGCGCACCATCCCGCGTCAGATGTGGGCGGGCATCCGCGAGCAGATCAGCCCGGCCATCCTGGCCGTGGCCACCTTCCTGATCGTCTTCGCCGTCCTCCTGCTGCTGACCCGTCGAGTGGCTGCGCGGGCGCGCGGGGGAGCGGGCCGCGGCGGGCTGACCGGCCGCGCGTACCGGGCTCACCACGCGAGATCGACGCCGACCGGGCAGTGATCGGAGCCGGTCACCTGCGGCCAGATGAACGCGTCCGTGACGCGTTTGGCCGCCGCCGGGGACGCCAGGACGTAGTCGATGCGCCAGCCGATGTTCCGCTCGCGGGCGCCGCCCCACTGCCGCCACCAGGTGTAGTGGTCGGGCTCGCCGGGGTGGCCGGCACGGAACGTGTCCACCCAGCCGGCGTGCAGCCAGCGCCCCAACTCCGCCCGCTCCTCGGGCAGAAAGCCGCTGGTCTTCGCGTTCGCGGCCGGCCGCGCCAGGTCGATCGGCTCGTGCGCCGTGTTGTAGTCGCCGATCACGAGCACGGGACCGCGGCGCCGCAGCGGCTCGAGGCGGTCGAACAGCGCCCTGTAGAACTCGAGCTTGTAGGCCACGCGGCTGTTGTCCCGGTCGCGGCCGCTCCCCTTGGGGAAGTAGACCGACGCCACGGCCAGCCGCCCGCAGCGGGCCCCGAATTGGACAATGACGAGACGGCCCTCGACGTCGAACCGGGACTCGCCCAGGGCCGTCTCCACCCGCTCGGGCGCCGCGCGGGAATAGAGGGCGACGCCGCTGTACCCCGCCCGCTCGGCGGGCGCGAAGGCCGCGTGCCAGCCGGACGGCGCCCGCACCGCGGGATCGAGCTGGTGCTCGAACGCGCGCACTTCCTGCAGGCCGACGACGTCCGCGCCCGAGGCGTCGAGGAAGTCGAGAAACCCCTTGCGGGCGCAGGCGCGCAACCCGTTGACGTTCCAGCTCACGACGCGCACGGACGACGCCCGCCTCAGTCGATTATCGCCTGGTGAATGAGCGTCCGCAGCTTGCCGTGGTCGTCGATGTCGCGCGCCGGAATGAGCTGGGTCAGGTAGACGACCACGAGCTCCTCCGCGGGATCGACCCAGTAGGTCGAGTGGTACGCGCCGCCCCAGCCGAACTCGCCCACCGACGCCGGCAGGCCGAGCGCGGCGGGGTCCTCCACCACCGAGAAGCCCAGACCGAAGCCCTGCCCCGGACGGAACGCGATGTCGCCGAGGTGATCGACGGTCATCGACTCGACGGTCTTGCGTGAGAGGACGCGCTTCCCGTCGAAGGCGCCGCCGTCCAGCATCATCTGCAGGAACGTGGCGTAGTCGGTCGCGGTCGAGAGCAGGCCGGCGCCGGCGGAGAAGCTCGTGCGCGGCCCCTCCACGTACGCGCCCTGACCCACCATGTGGCCCGGGTCGGGCGCGCGGTCGAGGCCGCCCTCGTCGCCCGACGAGTAGACCGTCGCCAGCCGGTCGACCTTGTCGTCCGGCACGAAGAAATGGGTGTCGTCGAGCCCGAGCGGGCCGAGCAGGCGCTCGCGGAGGAACGCGCCCAGCGTCTGTCCGCTGATCTTCTCGATCATCGCGCCGAGAATGTCGGTGTTGTACCCGTAGATCCACGACTCGCCGGGATGCGCGTCGAGCGGCAGCTCGGCCAGTCGCGCCATGACGTCGCCGACCGGCTCGTCGCGGTCGGCGAAGTACCAGCCGGTGATTCCGGCGGTGTACCACTGGTCTGCCGCCGGGCCGCTGCCGTAGCTGATGCCCGCCGTATGCGTCAGCAGGTCGAGAATCGTGATCGGCCGCGTCGACGGGACCACGTCGTAGCCGCCCTCGTCGTTGCGCTCCGCCACGGTCGTGTCGAGGAACGCCGGCAGGTACTTGCCGACCGGGTCGGTGATGAGCAGCTTGCCGTCCTCCTGCAGCAGCATGACGCCGGTGCTGGCCAGCGCCTTGGTCTGCGATGCAATCCGGAAGATCGCGTCGGTGGTCATGGGCGCCTCCGACTCGATGTCGCGGTAGCCCACCGCTTCCAGGTAGGCAATCTGTCCGCGCCGGGCCACCAGCGCGACGGCGCCGGGCAGGCGGCCCTCGTCGACATAGCCCTGGAGCGCTGCCGTCAGCCGCTCGAGCCGCTCCGACGACAGGCCGATGTCCTCCGGCGTGGCCCGGGTCAAGCCTTGCCCGAGCAGCAGATGCGGGACCAGAACGACGACCACGGCGACGAGCGCGGCGAAGCGGATGCGTGACATCATGACAACCCCTCGGCTGACCCCGCGGCGCCGTTGACCGCGAGGGATAGACAGCGGACCCGATCGGGCGCCGCGCTGCGCACGGCGCCGAACGGCCACGGCAAACCAGCACATGATAGTCTGCAACGTTGCTCATGTCGCACCGTAGCGTCACTTTCTGCTCCGGCGCGCGCTGTGCCGCGCTGCTGGCGGCCTGGCTGCTGGCGCAGCCGTTCACTGCAGCCGCCCAGTCCGGCGGCGACGCGCCGGTCCCGGGCCCGCGGCCGGGCGTCGCCGTGGAGCCGTTCGCCAACCTGAGCGGCCGCGCCGCCGACGCGTGGATCGGCGCGGGGATTGCCGCCTCGTTGTTCGCGGACCTCAACCCCGCCGGGAGCTCCGCCGACCCCCGCTGGCTGGTGCGCGGCAGCTACCAGCGGGTGGGCGACAGCCTCCGCATCACCGCGGAGCTCGTCGACCCGGCGTCGACGACGGTCATCGCGGCCGCCCGCGCGGACGGCGAGCTGTCCGCGCTCCTGGCGCTCCAGGACCGGCTGGCGGGCCGGCTGGCCGATGCGCTGCGCGCCGCGGAGCGATCGCCCGTGCGCCCGCCCGTGCCCCGTGCGGGCGCCGCTCCTGCGCGCGCTGGCCCGGCGCCGACCGCCCCGTCGGCAATCCGGCCCGACGCCGGCGTCCCGCCGGGGCCGGCAGGCGCGCCGGCGAGCGGTGGCGGGGCCTTCGCCGGGTTGGCGATGAACGTGACCGCGGGTATCGATCCGCCGCCGCCCGTCCCCCCCGAGGTCGTCTCGCGCGACGCGGCGGGCAACATGACCATGCGCGCCGTCCGGCTGAACGCCCCGTTGCAGCTCGACGGGCGGCTGGACGAAGAGGTGTACCTCACGGTGCCGCCGATCACGGACTTCGTCCAACAGGAGCCCGACCCCGGGGCGCTCGCGACGGAGCGCACCGAGGTCTGGGTCATGTTCGACGGCGACACCCTCTACGTCGGGGCGCGCTGCCTGGTCTCCGAGCCGGGGCGCGTCGTGGCCAACGAGATGAAGCGGGACAGCCCCGGCATGTTCGGCAACGACAGCCTCGCGGTCATCCTCGACACGTACTACGACCGGCGCAACGGGTTCATCTTCATCACGAACTCGCTGGGCGGGATCTTCGACGCGACGGTGACCAACGAACGGACCCCGAACCTGGACTGGAACACCGTTTGGGACGTGCGCACCAGCCGCTTCGAGGACGGCTGGACGGTCGAGCTGGCCATCCCGTTCAAGTCGCTGCGCTACCGGACCGGCGCGGCGCAGCTCTGGGGCATCAACATGCAGCGGCGGGCGGTGTGGAAGAACGAGCAGTCGTTCCTGACGCCCATCCCCGCCGGGTTCGGCATGACCGGGATGTTCAGGGTCTCGCTGGCCGCCACGCTGACCGGGCTCGAGGTGCCCTCGTCGGGCATGCCGATCGAGCTCAAGCCGTACGCCATCTCCGACGTGACGAGCAATTTCGCGGCGCCGACGCCGTTCTCGAACCAGCTCGGCGGCGACGCCGGCGTCGACCTCAAGCTCGGCGTCACCCAGGGCCTGACCGCCGACCTGACCTACAACACCGACTTCGCGCAGGTCGAGGTGGACGAGCGGCAGGTCAACCTGACGCGTTTCAGCCTGTTCTTCCCGGAGAAGCGCGAGTTCTTTCTCGAGGGGCAGGGCATCTTCGACTTCGGCGGCGGCCAGCGCCCCGTGCCCAACCGCTTCTTCGTCACCGGCGAGGGGTTCGCGGCCGACGCCCCGATACTCTTCTTCAGCCGCCGGATCGGGCTCGAGGGCGGCCAGACCGTGCCGATCCGGGGCGGCGGCCGGCTGACCGGCAAGGCCGGCGCGTTCAGCGTCGGCCTGCTCAACGTCCAGACCGGCGACGCACAGGCCGGCGGCGTCGCGCCCACGAACTTCACCGTCGTCCGCGTCAAGCGCGACGTGCTGCGGCGCAGCAGCATCGGCGGCATGTTCACCCGCCGCTCGCTCTCGACGCGGGGGGACGGCGCGAACCAGGTGTACGGCGTCGACGGCGTGTTCTCGTTCTACGAGGCGCTGAACTTCAACACGTACCTCGCGCGCACCGACACCCCCGGCCTGCGCGACGACAACCTGAGCTATCGGACGGAGATGTACTACGAGGGCGACCGCTGGGGCTTCACCGCCGACCACCTGCGCGTCGGCACCAACTTCAACCCCGAGATCGGCTTCGTCCGCCGCCACGGCTTCCGGCGCAACTTCGGCATGTTCCGCTTCAGCCCGCGCCCGCAGGGCATCGACGCCGTCCGGAAGTTCACGTGGGAGGCCAGCGTCGACCACATCACGGACGGCGCGGGCCGCATGGAGACGCGGCTCCAGCGCGGGCAGTTCGTCACCGAGCTCGAAAGCGGCGACCTCCTGTTCGCGCTGGCGACCGACAACTACGAGTTCCTCGCGGAACCGTTCCGGATCACGCCCGACGTCACGATTCCGGTCGGCGGGTACTCGTTCCGGGACTATCGCGCGGGATTCTCGCTGGCCCGGCAACGGCCCGTCAGCGGGGGGATTGCCGTCGACTTCGGGAGGTTCTACGGCGGCGAGAAGACGACCCTCAGCTACTACCAGGGCCGCCTCACGCTGACGCCGCAGCTCACGGTCGAGCCGTCGCTCTCATTCCACTGGATCGACCTGCCCGAGGGCAGCTTCACCACCGAGCTCGTGTCGACCCGCGTCACCTACACCCTGACGCCGCGGATGTTCGTGGCCGCGCTCCTGCAGTACAACTCGGCGGACAACGCGATCGGCAGCAACGTCCGCTTCCGCTGGGAGTACCAGCCCGGCAGCGAGCTGTTCGTCGTCTACACGGACGAGCGCGACACGCTGAACCCGCGTCCGTTCCTGCTGAACCGGGCGTTCGTCGTGAAGCTGACGCGGCTGTTCAGGTTCTGAAGGCGGGACGGCGCTGCCGCGCGCCGGAATCCGCGGCGCGCGGCAGACGGATTGCGTCTACTTCATGGGCGAGTAGTCGGTCGCCTGCATGAAGACCGCCTCGACGTTGGCGGCCAGGCGGCCGTTCCGCTCCGACTCGGCCCGCGCCTCCATCCAGTCCGGATCCGCGCGGAAGGCATCCCAACTCGCCTGGGCGGCGTCCCGGCTCTCGTGCTCGAGGACGTAGATCAGCGTGTCCTCGGAGAGCGGCTCGTCGGTCGGCACCCAGTAGCCGACGTTCGTCATGCCGTGCTTCTCGAACAGCCCCACCGTGTGGTTGCGGAAGCGCGCCTCCAGGTCGCTCAGCTTCCCGGGCGACGCGGTGTAGGTGCGGAGCTCGAACACGTGCTCGCCGTGATCGTGCGACTGCGCGCTCGCCACCCCCAGCGGCTCGGTCAGATTGCCCGCGACGAAGCCGCCCGCGAACACCAACGCCAACAGCACGAGACCGAATGACTTGTTGCCCAACATCGACTTTCCTCCTTCCGCGCCGCTCTACGGCGCAGACTCCGATGGTAATCCGAACACGATGACCCTTCCGGCCGCCGGCGAAGGCATGCATTGTAGCCGACCCGCCGCGGTTCGGCGGGCGCCGCACCACGGCGCGTGCAATAATGCCTGTTCCCGCGGGATGTGACGGGGGAGGTGCCGTATGAGGCGGTCGCTTGGATCGAGCGTCCTGATCGCTGCCGTCGGGCTGGCGGCGGCTGCCGGCGTAGCGCGCGCGCAGGACGAGGAACAGCAGGTCGTCCGCATCGACACCTTGAACGTGCGCGACACCCTCTATCACCTCGCGGGCGGCGGCGGCAACGCGCTGGCGCTCATCGACGAGATCAACGGCGGCATCGTCCTCGTCGACGCGAAGCGTCCCGGCTGGAGCCAGGCCGTGCGCGACGCGGTCGCCCTGGTGACCCACCTGCCGGTGACGACCATCATCAACAGCCACGCACACGCGGGTCACGCGGGCGGCAACGCCGGATTCGAGGGCGTGACGCGGATCGTGGCGCACGAGAACACCCGCGCCAACATGGCCCGCATGGAGCTGTTCGCCGATCCGAACGCGCCGGGGTTGCCGACCACGACGTTCGCCGACCGCTATTCGCTGCTCGAGGATCTGGACCGCATCGAGCTGCACTACTTCGGACCGGCGCATACCGACGGCGACATCGTCGTCGTGTTTCCCGCCAAGGGCGTGGCGTACGTGGGCGACCTGTTCCCCGCGAAGCGGGTGCCCAGCGTCGACGCCGCGAGCGGCGGCAGCTACCTGGCGTACCCCGACGCGCTGGCCAGGGCCGTGGCGGCCGTGGAAGGCGTGGAGCGCGTGATTACCGGCCACACGCCGCCGCCTTCCACGTACGCCGGCCGGGGCCGGCGCGAGCGGCGGGGCTCCTGGACCACTTGGCAGGACTTCGAGGAGTACGCCGAGTTCACCCGCGAGTTCGTGGGGGCGGTCGAGGCGGCGTTCGACGCTGGCCGGAGCGCTGCGGAGGCGGCCGCCGCCCTCACGCTTCCCGAGCGCTACGCCGATTACGACATGGAGCGGGCGCAGGCGAGCATCGAGGCGATCTACGCCGAGCTCGCGGCCCGTTGACCGCGGAAACGCGGAGGAGGATGACGACCATGAAGCTTCACCACGGGCTCCTGGCGCTTGCGCTCGGCTCGCTCGTCGCGGCCGCGCCGGGCACCGCCCGCGCCGACGACTGGCCCGAGTTTCGCGGGAAGGGACGCCTCGGCATCTGGCGCGAGACCGGGATTCTGCAGACGTTCCCGGCGGATGGCCTCAAGGCGCGCTGGCGGATGCCGATCAAGGCAGGGTACTCCGGGCTCGCGGTGGCCGACGGGCGCGTTTTCGCGACCGACTGGGAGCCGACCCGGGGCATGCGCGGCGTCGAGCGCGCGCTGGCGTTCGACGAAGCGACCGGCCGCACGCTGTGGACGGTCGAGTGGGACGCGGACTACGCCGGCGTCATGTGGGAGATAGGCCCCGGCGCCACGCCGACCGTCGACGAGGACCGCGTGTACATGCTCGGCCGCACCGGCGTCCTGTCCGCGCTGAGCGTCACCGACGGCACGCTGCTGTGGCGCAGGAACTACGGCGAGGACTACGACGTGAACCGGATGCGGTGGGGCTACGACTGGGGGTTCGCCAGCGCCCCGCTGGTCGACGGCGATCGGCTCATCTGCCTGGTCGGCGGCGCCCAGGACGCGCGCGTGGTCGCCTTCGACAAGCTGACCGGCGAGGAGATCTGGCGGGCGCTGCCGAGCAACGAGGATCTCGGCGTGGCGCAGCCGATCATCATCGAGGCGGGCGGCGCGCGGCAGCTCATCGTCTGGAATCCCGAGGAGGTGGCCTCGCTCGATCCGGAGACCGGCGAGCTCTACTGGCGCCAGCCCTACACGGTCGGCGGCGCGATGACGGTCGCGGTGCCGGTGCAGATCGGCTCGCAGCTCTTCTTCACCACGTTCTACGACGGGCCGATGATGCTGAACCTCAACCAGGACCGGCCCGACGCCACGGTGGCCTGGAAGGGCTCGAGCAACAGCGAGATCCTGACCGAGGGGCTGCACGCCGTGCTCGCGACGCCCATCATCGACGGCGGCTACATCTACGGCATCTGCAGCTACGGCCAGTTGCGCTGCCTGGACGCCGCCACGGGCGAGCGCATCTGGGAGACCCAGGAAGCGACCGTGGAGCGGCGGCGCTGGGTGTCCGGGTTCATGGTGCGGCACGGCAACCGCGTGTTCATCAACAACGACCGCGGCGAGCTGATCATCTCCCGGCTGAGGCCGACCGGCTACGAGGAGATCAGCCGCACCCATCTGATCACGCCGACCTCCGCCCCGGGCAACCGCCGCGAGCTGCGCAACGTGAACTGGGTGCACCCGGCCTATGCCAACAAGCACATCTACATCCGGAACGACGAGGAGATCATCGCCTGGTCGCTGGATGCCGCCGACTACGAGTGAGCCGTCAGGAGGAACCATGCGGATGACGGGGAAGTGGATGGTGTTGCTGGGCGCGGCGGCCCTCGCCGCGTCGACGGCGTGCGCGTCGCGCGGCGACGTCCGCACCGCGGCCGCCGCGGCGGCCGCGCGAATCGAAACGCTGGCCGCTACAGTCGAGGAGACGCAGGCGCGCACGGCCGACAACGAGGACCGGATCGACGAGGTCGACCGCGAGGTGCAACAGGCGACGCGGCAGGCGGCGCAGATGGGGCAGCAGTTCATGGAGACGGCCACTGAGGCCGCCGGCGCGGTCAACGCGCGCCTCGATCGGCTCGAGGAGGCCGCCAACCGGTTGATCTACGAGCTGACGCTCAACGAGGCGCACGGCGATTTCGTCACCAACCGCGCCGACCTGCCGGAAGGGGTTCGCGCACGCATCGACGAGCTGGTGGCGAGGATCAAGGTCGAGCACCGGAACGTGTACCTGGAGATCGAGGGCCATACGGATTCCACCGGCTCGGAGCCGCACAACCTGCGTCTCGGCCTGGAGCGGGCCGAGGCAGTGAAGATGTACCTGTACGACATGCACAAGGTGCCGTTGCACAAGATGAACGTGCTCAGCTTCGGCGAGACCTGGCCCGCCGCGCCGAACGACACCGCCGAGGGGCGCGCGCAGAACCGCCGCGTCGTGATTCGGGTCCTCTCGTAGCGCACCGGGGCGGGGCGCTTCTACGGCTCCAGGAAGACGGCCTTCGGGACGAAGGCCGTCACGACCTGCGTCAGATCGACGGCCTCGGCGACGCGGAAGTCGACCGCGATGCTGGCCAGCGAGAACGCCTGCGAGCGCGTCAGGCCGCGCTCCTCGACGAGGAAGTCGACCGTCGCCACCACCGCCTTGCGCAGCGCGCGGTCGAGGTCGAGATCGATCCCCATCAGGATGTGGTGCGTCGCGTTCTCGGCGCGCGGCCCGTCGATGGATCGGTCCTTGTGCAGGACGAAGCGGAAGTCGCCGCTCAGCGACTGCTCGATCGCCGTGCCGCTCACCTCGCCGTCGCCCTGCGCGGAGTGCGGATCGCCGACGTAGAAGCGCGCGCCGGGATGGAAGACCGGCAGATAGAGCGTGCTGCCGGCCGTGAGGTCCTTGACGTCGAGGTTCCCGCCGAACGGTCCCGGCGGTCGGGACGCCTGCACGCCGGCGAGCGTCACGCCGGGCTGCCCGACGGTCGGGCTCTCCGGCGCCACCGCCATGATCCCCATGAACGGGGCGAGCGGCACCTGGACCGTGTCGGAGAAGAGCGCCACCTCCCGGCCGTCGACCTCCGCGGTCCGCAGAAAGTGCCGCGCGGGCGGCATGCCGGTGAACGGCTCGTCCGCGGGCGAGGTGCCGGGATAGCCGGAGCCGAAGACACCGGTCGTCGGACCGGTGCTGTTGATGCCGTAGGGCACCCGGGTGCGCAGGGCGAGAACCTGCACCTCGAGCACGTCGCCCGGCTCGGCATCTTCGATGTAGATCGGCCCCGTGATCACGTGCCCGCTACGCCCCTCGCGGGGCCGCTCGGCCCGCGTGCGCCAGAAGTCGAGTACGTTCTGCAGGACTTCCTCGGGCGCCACGCCGAATTGCCCGAGATAGCGCTCCGGATCCGCGGCCTGCGTGGCCCCGGCGTGGCTGAGCGTGTCGATGCGGACCGTCTCGCCCGACTGGACCGTCAGCAGCGGCGCGCGATCGATGGGGTACCACCCCCAGACCACGTTCTCCGGCGTCGACCGCACGACGTGCCGCGGGCCGGCCTCCTGGGCGGAGAGCGGCGCCGCGACGACGGCGGCCAGGAGGGTGGCGAACGCGAAGCGCAGATGCGGATGCATCACCCTCCGGCCGGACGTGGTGCCGTCAGCGGTTGACCACGAAGGTCACGTCCTCGGCCGCCAGGAGGCCGCCGTCGTGGGCGAGGCAACGCAGGACGTAGGTGCCCGGCTCACTGAAGGACGCCTGCACGACCCACTTGCCCATCGCCGGCGCAGGCGGCGTCTTCCATCCGGGCGAATAGGGCGAGTCCGCGTTGTTTCTGGTGTCCTCCCATGCCTTGAACTGCGGCGGATCGAAGACGACTTCCCCCGCGCCCCTGTAGACGAACCATGACAGCCGGAGACCGCTTGCGGCATTCGGCGTCACGTTGACCGGCCTCTTCGACGGGTCGAAGCGCCGCATCGGCCTCGGCTTGGGGATCCCGTCATCGCTGGCATGCGCCACCAGATCGACAAGCTGTCCCACCTTGACGGTGCGGGTCAGCACGCCTTCGACCGTCAGCTCCGGCGGCTCGTTCTTGTAGATCTCGCCGGAGACCCCCCCGCCGCTGTTCGCCATGATCACGCTGTTGTCGATGTAGTAGTCGGGGTGGAGCGTTGCGTACGCCCGCTTCATCTCGCCGTTGGGACTCGTCAGGGTCCACACGACCTCGCTGTCGCCGAAATCCGCCGGGACGCGGATCCTGAAGAGGAACCGATTGCGTCTCGGGAGAAAGTGGGTCGGCTGCCCCTGGTCCGGCGCGCCGGGCTCGAGGCGATTGTCGGGACCCGGCGGGATGTCGATCTCCTCTTCCCAGTTCCGGTTGAAGTAGCCGAAGACCAGGTTGAAGGACCCGTCGGGATTCGGTTCCCAGCCCTCGTACGCGGGCACGACTTCCTGTCCCGTGGCGAACGATTCCCGCATCTTCCTCGGGCCCTGGGCGCCGCTTTCCTGAACGGCCCCAAGGACAAACGCCAACGCCACGAGCAAAGCGCAGCCCAGCCTCCACATCTGCCGGCGAGTGCGCGGTTCGTTCATAGCCGACCCTCCCTGTTGGACGAGAGCACGGAGCGACGCGGCCGGGCGGCATGCGCCGCCCGACCGCCCTTTCTCATCTTCGCGGCGGCGTAACGCGCCGCGCTACTGATTTCCGTCGGCGTCGGCCACAGCGTCCGCCTCGGCCTCGTTCAGCGGGTCGCCCACGCCGCAGAGCGGGCAACCGAGCACCCGCTCGCCCGGGGCCAGGTCGAGCGCCGCCTCGCGCTCGGCAAGGGCCGCCTTGAACTCGTTGTCGTCCAGATAGCTGCCCTGCATGATGTTGATGAACATCTGGTCGACCGAACGGTGGCCTCCACCGGACCAGTTGCGCGGATCGGGAACGTTCGGGTTCGACGCCGAGTTGTTGAACCAGCCGGTGATGTGCAGGATGGTGCCCTTCGGCAGCAACGGCATCGCATCATCGGCGTAGGAATAGACGCGCACCCAACTGTGGTCGTACCCCGAGCAGTTGAGGGTTTCGATCGTGGTGCCGTAGATGGCCTCGAGACACATCCGCACCCCGGGCGCATGCATGTGGGGTTCGAAGACGGCGATCCGCGCATGCTCCGGGAGCACGAAATACGATTCCATCGTCTGGTTCGGGTGCATCGCCTCGACATCCAGGTCGACACCGTTGCCGAACGAGATGAGCCTCTGGTCCACCTCCGGCTCGTATCCGCGCGGATGGAACTTGAAGCCGATGGCGAGGTGGGCCCTGGTGTCCGCGCCGTTGGCGTGCAGGTGCATCGAGGTGAACATGATCTTCGAATTGGCCGCCATGAGCTTGCCGGCCTCGGCATCGAAGACGTCGGCGTTGCGCCCGACCTCGTGGACCGGCCAACTGCTGAGCCCCGCGCGCGCCAGCTCGTCCTCCTCGTCGTAGTCGGGATCGACGACGCGGATGACCGCATGGTGGACGACGAAGCGCCCCCCGACCGTCTCCCGGCGGGGTCCGACCCGCGAGTCGGTGACTTCCTTGAACTCGATCGCCGAGACGTACCGATCTTCCGTCAGACCGGTCGGCCTGTCCTCGATCGCGCCCCACCAGTCCGGCTGCTCGGCCTTCACCTCGACGCTGGGGCTCGACACGATCAGATCGGGCTGGCCGATCTCCCACTCGTCCACATCGATGAAAGCGAGCGGTGGCGGCATGTCGTTCGGATCGCCCTCGGGCGCACCGTTGTCCGCCCAGGCCGCGATCTTCGCGATTTCATCGTGGGTCAACGACGTATCGTTCTTGAACCGCTGGATGCCGATGTCCTTCTCGATGTACCACGGCGGCATCACGCCCATCCGGTCGCGGAGTCCGGTCCGATACTTCATCGCCCGCGCCCAGGGACGCACCTCTTCATAGTCGATCAACGACATCGGCGCCAGCGAGTCGGGCCGATGGCACTTCTGGCAGCTCCGCTGCAGGATCGGCGCGATGTCCTTCGTGAACGTTACGTGATCGGTCGTCGCGTCGGGCTCGGGAGCCTGCCCGGCCGCGGGCAGCGCCGCCATCACTGCGACGGCAGCCGCGACGGCCAGCACTGTTCTTGCCGCCGTCGATGTCCGGGGATCGTGCTGCATGGTCATCATGAAGATCCTCGCTGTTTCGATGAAACGGAACGCAGGTGCTCGGGGCCGACTTCGGCGATCTGGCTTCCAGAGGGGCAACCTATCAGGTTTCGGGACAAACCTCAACAAGATGCGGAGGGCAGCAGGTCCTGCAGCCAGCCGTGCCCCCGCTCCGGGGCAGCGGCTTCGCAGCGATCCGCGAGCGCCTCGGCGTGGGCGTCGTACCAGGCGATCTCGTCGGCCACTGCGCCATCCTGCCGGCCCGCGGCGCACGCTGCCGCGCGGATGGTCGGCCCCGGCAGCATAGCACTCCGGGAGCGCGTGGCGGCGGCGCGCCGGACGGGCCAAACTCCTTGCAACCGGGGCGAATCGAAGCAAGAATAGGCAGATCATGCGAACGTGTCTGTACTCGGTCGCCGGCTGGCTGATCGCCGGGGTCGCAGGGGTCGCGTCTCCCGGTTGGGCGCAGCCGGCTTCACCGGCGCACGAGGGCGTTGCCGCGGCCGGCGCCGAGACCCGGGCCGTCCTCCAGCGCTACTGCCAGGGATGCCACAACGAGCGGGCCGCCGTCGGCCGCGACACGGGGCTGATGCTCGACACGCTCGGCGCCGAAGACCCGGCCGGCGCCCCCGAGCAGTGGGAGAAGATCGTCCGCCGACTGCGGAACGGGTCGATGCCGCCGGCGGGGCGTCCGCGCCCGGGCGCCGATGTCTACCAGCGCACGGCGGCGTGGATCGAGGCCCGGCTCGATGCCGCGGCGGGCGCCCGGCCGAACCCCGGCCGTCCGGCGGTCCTGCACCGCCTCAACCGCGCCGAGTACCGCAACGCCGTGCGCGACCTGCTGGCGCTGGACGTCGACGTGTCCTCGCTGCTGCCCGCCGACACGTCCAGCTACGGCTTCGACAACATCGGCGACGTGCTGGGCGTGTCGCCGCTGCAGCTGGAGAGCTACCTCTCGGCCGCCAACCGCATCAGCCGGTTGGCCGTGGCCAGCAGCCCGGCCGTCGCCGTGACCGCCGACGTCTACAAGGTGTCGATGCAGCTGACGCAGACGGATCGGCTCGAGGGGATGCCGTTCGGCACGCGCGGGGGCACGCGCGTGGAACATTTCTTCCCGGTCGACGGCGAGTACGAGATTCGCGTCCGGCTCGCGCGCAACAACTACGGCATCGTCGGCTTGCGGGAGCCGCACCCGCTGGAGATCACGCTCGATGGCGAGCGTGTTCAGCTGGTTACCGCGGGTGCCGGCGTTTCGAGCCAGGACGCAGACGACCGTCGCGAGCGGTACAAGCTGCGGGACGACAACCTCCGTGTGCGCCTGCCCGTGCAGGCCGGGCCGCGCAGCGTGGGCGCCGCCTTCCTCAAACGGCCGTCCGCGCAGGTCGAGAGCGTGCGGCGCCCGTTCCTGCGCGCCCTGCTGGAACATGGCCAGTCGCATCAGATCCCGTACATCGGCGAGATCGTCATCACCGGTCCGTTCGGGCCCGCGCCGCCGGACAGCACCCCCAGCCGCGACCGCATCTTCCCGTGCCGCCCGGCCGCCAGCGGCGCCGAGGCGGCGTGCGCGCGGCGGATCGTGACGACGCTGGCGCGGCGGGCCTTTCGCCGGCCGGCCACCGACGCCGAGCTGCGCATGCTGCTGACCTTCTACGAGGAGGGGCGCCGCGACGGCAGCTTCGACAGCGGCATCGAGCGGGCGCTGACGCGCATCCTGGTCAGCCCGGCGTTCCTGTTCCGGCTGGAGGCCGACCCGCGGGACGCGAGGCCGGGCACGCCGTACGAGCTGGACGACTGGGCGTTGGCCTCGCGGCTGTCCTTCTTCCTGTGGAGCAGCATCCCGGACGACGAGCTCCTCGCGCTCGCCGGGCAGGGCCGCCTGCGCGATCCGGCGGTTCTCGCACGGCAGACCCGGCGGATGCTGGCGGACCCGCGGGCGGACGCGCTGGTGACCAACTTCGCCGGCCAGTGGCTCTACCTCCGCAACCTGTCGGTGCCGCAACCGGACTTCCGGCTGTTTCCGGACTTCGACGACAACCTGCGGCACGCGTTCCGGCGCGAGACGGAGCTGCTGTTCGAGAGCATCATCCGCGAGGACCGCAGTGTGGTGGACCTGCTCGCGGCCGACTACACTTTCGTCAACGAGCGGCTGGCCCGCCACTACGGCATTCCCCATGTGTACGGCGACCACTTCCGCCGCGTGAGCACGGCGGACCACCCCATGCGGGGCGGCCTGCTGGGCCAGGGCAGCTTCCTCACGGTGCAGTCGCTGGCGACGCGAACGTCGCCCGTCAAGCGCGGCATCTGGATCCTGGAGAACATTCTCGGCACGGTGCCGCCCGACCCGCCGCCGAACGTGCCGCCGCTCGCGGCGGATGCCTCCGACGGCCGGCCGCGATCCATGCGCGAGGCGATGGAGGCGCACCGGGCGAATCCCACGTGCGCGGCGTGTCACCGGCTGATGGACCCGCTGGGACTGTCGCTGGAGAACTTCGACGCGGTCGGCCAGTGGCGGGAGGTCGGCGCGGCGAACGAGCCGATCGACGCCTCCGGGGCGTTGCCGGACGGCACCCGCTTCTCCGGCGTGGCGGAGCTCAAGCAGGTGTTGCTCGCGCACCGGGAGCAGTTCGTGAACACCCTGACCGAGAAGCTGCTGACGTACGCGCTCGGCAGGGGCCTCGAGCACTACGACGCGCCAACGGTCCGCCGCATCACGGGCGCGGCGGCAAGCGACGACCATCGTTTCTCGGCACTGGTTCTCGGCATCGTCGAGAGCGTGCCGTTCCGCATGCGGATGGCCGGCGGAGATGCGCAGCGAGCGCAGAATTGACGGATTGACGGCGCACGGGAGCTGATAGCCAATGCTGATCACCAAGCAAGCACTGCCGCGACGAACGTTTCTGCGAGGCATCGGCGCCACGGTGGCCCTGCCGCTGCTCGACGCCATGGTGCCGGCGCTGACGGCGGCCGCCCGCACCGCGGCTGCGCCGGTCCGCCGGCTCGGGTTCATCTACTTCCCCAACGGCGCGAACATGTTCCAGTGGCCCAGCGGCGGGGCTGCCGCGAAGCTGGAGTTGTCCCCCACGCTGGCGCCGCTGGCGAAGGTCCGCGACGCCGTCACGGCGTTCTCCGGCCTCGACAACGCGCCGGCGGACGCCTGGGGCGACGGGAGCGGCGACCACCCGCGCAGCGGATCGTCCTGGCTCAGCGCCATGCATCCGAAGAAGACCGAGGGCGCCGACGTGCGGGCCGGCACCACGATCGACCAGATCGCCGCCGCCGAGTTCGGCAAGGAGACGCCGTTGGGCTCGCTGGAGCTGTGCCTGGAGCCGGCCGGCTGGGTCGGAAGCTGCGGCGGCACCGGCTACAGCTGCGCCTACACCGACACCATCGCCTGGCGGACCCCGACGACGCCGCTGCCGATGGAGCGCAACCCGCGGAACGTGTTCAACCGCCTGTTCGGCGACGGCGCGACGGCCGAGGAGCGGATCGCACGCCGGCGGCTCGACCGCAGCGTGCTCGACTCGGTCACCGAGGAGATTGCCGGGCTGCAGCAGCGGATCGGCCCCGCGGACCGGCTCCGCCTCACCGAGTACCTGGACGCGGTACGCGAGATCGAGCGACGCATCCAGCGCGCCGAGGCGCACAGCGCGACCATGCCGGACGTCGACCGCCCGCTCGGGATTCCCGACGGCACGACCGCGCACTGCAAGCTGATGTACGACCTGCAGGTGCTGGCCTACCAGGCCGACGTGACACGCGTCGTCACGTTCCAGCTGGGTCGCGAGGTCAGCCAGCGCACGTTCCCCGAGATCGGCGTTCCGGATCCGCACCACTCCAACTCGCATCATCTGAACGACCCCGCGCGGCTCGAGAAGATCGCCCGCATCGACACGTTCTTCGTGCAGCTGTTCGCGTACTACCTGGAGAAGCTGCAGGCTACGCCCGACGGCGACGGCTCGCTGCTCGACAACGTGATGGTGCTGTACGGCGGGGGCATCAGCAACGGCAACCTGCACATCCACACGTCGCTGCCGCTGGTGGTCGCCGGGCGCGGCGGGGGGCGGCTGGCGGGCGGGCGGAACCTGGCGTATCCGGCCGGGACCCCGCATGCCAACCTGCTCGTCTCGCTGCTCCACAAGGCGGGCGTGCCGGTCGAGAAGATCGGCGACAGCACGGGTCAGCTCGACGGCCTGTCCGATGTCTAGGAACCCCCGGGGCGCCGCGGCCGGCCTGCTGGCCGTGGCGCTGTCGCTTTGCCCGCTCGCTGCGGCGGCGCAGCCGCCGCTGGTCGAGGCGATCAAGCAGGGCGAGCTGGCCGCGGCGCGTGCGCTGCTGGACCAGGGCGCCGACGTGAACGCGCCGGAGGTCGACGGCACGACCGCGCTCCATTGGGCCGCCCACCGGGACGATCTCGAGGCGGCCGAGCTGCTGATTCGCACGGGGGCCGACGTCTCCGCGGCGAACCGGTACGGCGTGGCCCCCATCGCGCTGGCGGCCACCAACGGCAGCCAGACGATGATCGAGCGGCTGCTGGCGGCGGGCGCCGACCCGCACGCCAGCCTCCTCGAAGGCGAGACGGCGTTGATGACCGCGGCCCGCACCGGCGCGGTCGAGGCGGTCCGCGTCCTGCTCGATCACCGCGTCGACGTGAACGCGGCCGAGCAGTGGCGCGGCCAGACGGCGCTGATGTGGGCCGCCGCCGAGGGACACGCCGCGGTGGTGCGCGACCTTGTCGCCCGCGGCGCCGAGGTCGACGCCCGCTCGAGTTCGGCGGGGACTGGTGCGGCCGCCGACAGCGAGCGGCCCGGCGGCTTCTCGGCGTTCCTCTTTGCCGTCAGGAACGGCCACCTCGAAGCAGCGCTGGCGCTGGCCGACGCGGGCGCGAGCGTGAACGATACGGCACCGGACGGCTCGAGCGCGCTCCTCGTGGCGGTCGACAATCGCAACTACGACCTGGCGGTCTGGCTGCTGGAGCGCGGAGCCGACCCGAACGCGGACGGCGTGGGGTGGACCGCCCTCCACACGGCGGTCCTGGCGCACCGGCCGCATTTCCGGGTCGTGCCGGACCCGCTCCCGACCGGCCGCATCGACAGCTTCGGCCTGCTCGAGGCGCTGGCGGCGCACGGGGCCGATCCCAACCGGCCGGCAGCCCGCCGCATTCGACTGGCGCAGGCCGTCTCGCCGCTGTTCGACACCGTCGGGTCGACGCCGTTCATGCTGGCGGCCGTGGCGGCCGACGTGCCGGCGATGCGCCTGTTGCTGGCCCACGGCGCGGATCCGTACGTCACGACCCCGGCCGGGTCGACCGCGCTGATGGCGGCCGCTGGTGCCGCGACCTACGCCTGGCAGAGCCCGGGCTCGGAGAACGAAGCGCTGGATGCGGTGAGGCTGGTCCTCGAATCGGGCGTCGACGTCAACGAGGCGGACGAGGCGGGCAACACGGCGCTGCACGGGGCGGCGAACCGGGGCGCCAACTCGGTCATCGAGCTGCTGCTGGCGCGGGGCGCGAGGCTCGACGCCGCCAACGAGGAAGGCTGGATGCCGGTGACGATCGCGCAGGGACCGGTCGACACGATCGAGCCGTTTCCCGAGACCTACCGGTTTCTGCTCGGACTGATGGAGGCGGCGGGGCTGCCCCCTCCGGACTGTCCGCAGTGCGCGATCGGCCATACCGTCGACGAGATCATCCTTGCCGGCAGCGAGCCGGACGCCGCGCGGTAGAGGGGAATCCATGAGAAGCCTGCTACGGAACCGCAAGCTGTGGATGGGTGTCGCGGGTGTCGTGCTGTTCGCGGCGCTCGCGCTCGGCCAGTCGGCGCTGGAGCGGTCGGCGGCCGCGCAGACCGAGGGGCTGACCTGGGGGCCGATCTTCGAGGTCGACCCGCTCTGGCCCAAGCCGCTGCCCAACCACTGGGTGATCGGGGCGGCGATTGGCGTCTCGGTCGACGAGTGGGACCACGTCTGGATCGTGCACCGCGAGGCGACGCTCAACGCCGGCGAGATCGAGGCCGCGGCCGACCCGCCGGTGGCGGTCGACTGCTGCGTGCCGGCGCCGCCGGTGCTCGAGTTCGACCCGGCCGGCAACGTGCTGCGGCACTGGGGCGGCCCGGGCGAGGGCTTCGAGTGGCCGCGGTCGAACCACGGCATCACGATCGACTACAAGGGCAACGTGTGGATCGGCGGCAACGACCGCGAGGACGCGCACGTGCTCAAGTTCACGCGCAACGGCGACTTCCTGCTGCAGGTGGGCCGGGCCGGCCAGAGCATGGGCAGCAACGACCTGGCCAACTTCAGCCGGGTGGCGGAGATCTCGGTCGACCCGCTGGCCAACGAGGCGTACGTCTCCGACGGCTACGGCAACCGGCGCGTGGTGGTGATCGACGCGGACACGGGCGAGTTCAAGCGCTACTGGGGCGCGTACGGCAACGTGCCGGACGACGCGGACCTGGGGCGCTACGACCCGCGGGCGGCGCCGGCCCAGCAGTTCCGCACGCCGGTGCACTGCGCGGAGATGTCGCACGACCAGTTGCTGTACGTCTGCGACCGGGCCAACGACCGGATCCAGGTGTTCAATCCCGACGGCACCTTCGTGAAGGAGCTGTTCATCGAGAAGGAGACGCTCGGGTCCGGGTCGGTGTGGGACCTCGCGTTCTCGGCCGACGGCGAGCAGAAGTACGTATACGTCGCCGACGGAACGAACGAGAAGGTCTACATCGTCGAGCGCAAGTCGCTGACGCTGCTCTCGAGCTTCGGCAACGGCGGCCGGCAGCCGGGGCAGTTCTACGGGACGCACAACGTCGCGGTCGACTCGCACGGCAACGTCTACACGACCGAGACCTACGAGGGTAAGCGGCTGCAGAAGTTCGTCTACAAGGGCGAGGGTCCGATCCGGACGCCGCACCAGGGCGTGCTGTGGCCGAGCGGCGAGTAGGAGTCTGCGCCGTGGGACGGCGCGTGATCCTGGAGGATTGGTTGGGCGCGAAGCGGAGCCGCCAGACGACGTTTGACGGGCTAATCGGCGTGATCAGCCAGCGGGCGCCGCGGGTGCCGCCGGGCCGTCTGCGGGCGGCTGCGCTCGTCCTGGTGGCCGGGGTGTCGGCAGCCGTCCTGGCCGCGCCGGCAGCGCCCGCGGCCGGGCAGACCCAGCCGCTGATCGCGCGCGCCGGCGAGTTCGAGCTCGATACCGAATACGTCCCGCCGCCCGGCGACCCGCTCCTGCACCACACCGCCGGGTTTGCCAAGACGCTCTGCTCGGCCGTCTTCATCACCGGGCTCGACCCGGACTTCGCCGCCGCGAACGTCGGCTTCTTCACCGGCCCGTACCGCTATCGCCGGCATGTCGTCGAGCGCGTCATCGACCGCGAGAGCCAGGCCGTGCACCTGACCCTGGCCAGCGGGGTCACGCGGACGGCGCAGTACGTCGGCGGACAGGGGTGCGTCGCGCTGCCGCCCGGCGAGAGCGCCGTGCGCTTCACGCCGGTCCCGGTCGCCAGCGCGTTGCCCGACCCCTCCTCGACGCCGTGGCCGATGGGCGACGTGCTGCCCGACGAGCCGTTGCCCCCGGCAGTCGACGCCGCGCTGGTGGCGCAGGCGGTGGAAGCCGCCTTCGATCCGCCGCAGGCAATGACGGCCGCGTTCGTGGCGACCTGGCGCGGCCGGATCATCGGAGAGCGGTACGGCGAGGGGATCACGCTGCACACGCCGCTCGAGAGCTGGTCGATGGGCAAGAGCCTGACCGCAACGCTGATGGGCGTCCTCGTGCAGCAAGGGGCCTACGACCTGTGGCAGCCGGCCCCGGTGCCGGAGTGGCAGCAGGCCGGCGACCCGCGTCAGGCCATCCGCATCGCCGACATCCTGCGGATGTCGAGCGGGCTCCGGTTCCGGGCGCCGTTCGATCCCGACTACGACGCGTCGCTGGGCTACCCGGACCACGTCTACGTCTACACCGGCGCCGCCAACGCCTTCACCTGGGCGGCGACCCGGCCGCCGCAGTGGCCGCCGAACACGGTCGGCCGCTACCGCAACTCCGACCCGGTGCTGATCAACTACCTGATCCGCCTGGCGGTGGAGGCACAGGGCGAGGAGTACCACACGTTCCCCCAGCGTGCGCTGTTCGACCGGATCGGCATCCGCGACATGGTGCTGGAGACCGACCCGTCGGGCAACTTCCTGCTGCAGGGCTACGAGCTGGGCGCGGCGCGTGACTGGGCCAGATTGGGCAATCTCTACCTGCAGGACGGCGTCTGGCAGGGCGAGCGCGTCCTGCCCGCCGGCTACGCCGACTTCGTGAGCACCCTCGCGCCGGCCTGGGAAGCGGACGGCCGTCCGGTCTACGGGGCCTTCTTCTGGATCAACGGCGCCGGCGCGTACCCCATACCCCGGGACGCCTACTACATGTCCGGCGCGGGCGGGCAGAAGACGCTCATCGTTCCGTCGCACGACCTCGTGGTCGTGCGGCTGGGCCACTTCCGCGGCGCGGGTCCCGGGGACGCGGCGCTCGCCCGGGCCCTCGCGCTCCTCACGCAGGCCGTGCCCGTCCGTCAGGTAGCAAGCCCCTAGTTAGTGTTCGGAAGAAAACCTGCAAATCATTGATTCCACGGGGGGTTCCGCTGATTTAGAGTGGCGAAGATCGTCCAGATTTCGTATTCTTGCGGGTGGTCTCCCCAGGATCGACCCATTTCGGGGCTATCTTCGCGACGTTGACATCATGAGAGAAGTTCACAGGTCGCAGTTCCAGCTCGGTCAGGTGGCTATCGAGGAGATCTGGATCAACCCGAAGTCGCGTGACGACATCCCGGCGGTGTTGAAGGGGCTTCAGCACATCTGGTGTGATGAGGAGTTGCGCGAGCGGCTGTTTGCGCTGCTGGACGAACATATTCTTTCGGAGGCCGACCGCACGGTCGGGCGTCCGGGGATGGACCTGTGGCAGATTCTGGTGCTTGGGGTTTTGAAGCAGGGGCTGGGTTGCGACTTCGACCGTCTTCATGAATTGACGAACCACCACGATACGCTACGCGCGTTCCTGGGCCACAGCGACTTCGGTGACAAGACGCATTACGAGTACCAGACGGTGGTCGACAACGTGTCGCTGTTGACGCCGGAGCTGTTGTCGGCGGTGGGGCGCCTGGTGGTGGAGAGTGGGCACAAGGTAGCAAAAAAAAAGCCTGGCGAGCCATTGCGCGGGCGGTGCGATTCGTTTGTGGTCGAAACCGACGTGCATTATCCGACCGACGTCAACCTGTTGTGGGACGCGGTGCGGTGCCTGTTGCGGGAGACGGGGCGGGCGGCTGAGAAACAGGCGGTGGGCGGCTGGCGTCAGTGGCGGTATCTGTGCCGTGAGGTCAAGAAACTGTTCAACAAGGTGCGCTCGACGCGGCGGGCGCAGCGGCATCCGGAGCGGGTGGAGGCGTATGTGGAGCGCTGCCGGGTGCTGGTTGAGCGAGCAGAGGCAACGCTCGACGCGTTGCGGAACCAGGGCGTGGCGGAATTCACCTGTCGCTCCATCGCAGGCTTTGCCGCTCATGCGCGGCGGCAGATTGACCAGGTGGAGCGGCGTCTTCTGCGTGGTGAGACGATTCCTCACGAGGAGAAGGTCTTTTCGATCTTCGAGGGACACACGCGCTGGATTTCCAAAGGCAAGGCGGGCACGCCGGTTGAACTCGGAGTTCCTGTCGCCCTTATCGAAGACCAGTATGGATTCATCCTTTACCACGAGGTCCTGTGGGAGGGCGAAGATGTGGACGTGGTGGTGCCGATGGTGAAGCAAGTGCAGGTACTGTATCCGGAGTTGCGGGCGTGCAGCTTCGATCGGGGCTTTCACAGTCCCGCCAACCGGGTCCACCTTGATGCGCTACTCGACGTCAACGCGTTGCCGGGCAAGGGTTATCTTTCGAAGGCCAACCGCGAGCGGGAGGCGGAGGAGTCGTTTGTGGCCGCGCGGCGAGCGCATCCGGCGATTGAGTCTGCCATCAATGGATTGGAGCATCGGGGACTCGACCGCGTTCGCAGCCATGGTGCGGAGGGCTTCGCCCGTACGGTTGCCTTGTCAGTGCTGGCGGCCAACCTGCACCGCATCGGATTGATGCTGCAGAAGCGGGAGCGCAAACGACGACGACGCGTGGCCTGACCAACCGGCCTTCGGAATCAGACCGGATTCCGAGCCGTCGAGAGACGGCACGGGTCTACTGTCCTTTGAAACAGGACATCCGGCGACATACTGTCCTTCGCTTGCCCACAGCCCGTCAGGCGCCTTCGTCGCGACCGGATTTGCGCCAACATCACGCCCAGAATGCCACAAATTGGCACAGATCTCCGCCCGAAACGGGGGTTTTCTGGCTGACACTAGTTAGTTAGTGGCGAGGATGCGATGTTCGAAGGCACCCACCGTCGCTTGTCTGTTCAGCGGCATGGGCGGATTCGCGTCCGGGCTCGCAAGTGCAGGCTTCGAGATTCTCTGGGCAAATGACAGCGACCCCTATGCTTGTGCCACGTTTCGCCACCGGTTCCCAGAGGTCACTCTGTTCGAAAAAGATGTCCGCGAACTGTCCGTAGGCCGCGATGACCTTCCTCCAGTAGACGTATTGGTTGGCGGCTTTCCGTGTCAGGAGTTTCTCGCAGGCTGGCGGCCGGCGCGGGTTTGACGATCAGCGCGGCCAGTCATTCTTCGACGTCTGCAGATTGATCGCTGAATTGGAATCGCGTCGCCACCGGCCGCATTTCGTTGTCCTCGAAAATGTACCGCATCTTCTCTACGGCGCTGACGGCCAATGGTTCGACCAAGTACGCCACGCAGTCTTCATTTAGCGGGTGGAGTTCGATGGTCGCGTGAGATCCAATTTATTGGATTGTACTTTTCCGGCGGATGTGGCATATCTAGGGGGTGCCACGGCAACGCCCCCGGACCGAACAGGATCCGCGCGATACCCGCATTGAGGAACAAGAGCGAGAGATCGCACGACTGCGCGAGGAGTTGACGCGGGTCGAGGGCGACCGGAATCGGTGGAAGCGTGACGGGGATCAGTGGAAGCGCGACCGGGATCGGTGGAAGCGCCGCAGTGAACACCTCAAGCAGCAACTCGACGCCGCGCGGCGGGCAGGATTTCGGCAAGCCGCCCCGTTCGCCAAGGACCGGCCGCAAGGTCGCGGCGGGCGTCCCGGCCGGCGGGCGGGTGCGCGCTATGGCCGGCAGGCGTGCCGCCCGCGGCCGGCGCAGGTCGACGAGACCCACGCGGCGCCGGCGCCGGCCGCCTGTCCGGACTGCGGCGGCGCGGTCGAGGTGACCCGCGTGGCGTCGCAGTATCAGGAAGAACTCCCCAAGGTGCGCCCCATCGTGCGGTGCTTCGACATCGAGGTTGGCCATTGCTCCCAGTGTCGGCGGCGCGTTCAGGGCCGCCACCCGCTGCAGACCTCCGACGCGCTGGGGGCGGCCAGCGTGCAGCTCGGCCCCGCGGTCGTCGCGCTGGTCGTCGAGTTGCACACGCACCTGGGCGTGCCGCTGGCCAAGATCGCGCACCTGTTGAAGACGCAATGCGGATTGACGGTTACGCCCGGAGGCCTCGCGCAGGTGCTGCATCGCACCGCCCGCGAGGCGGCGCCGACCTACACGGCATTGTGCGCGCAGGTGCGGGAAAGTCCCGTGGTCACGCCGGATGAAACCGGCTGGCGCGTCGGCGCCGTCCGCCACTGGCTGTGGGTCTTCGCCACGCCCCAGACGACGGTCTACGCCATTTGCCCCGGCCGCGGGTTCGACGCTGCCGCCACCGTGCTCGGGGCCGACTACGACGGCGTGCTCGTGCGCGACGGGTGGGCGCCGTATCGCCGCTTCACCGACGCGCTGCACCAGTCCTGCGTGGCGCACCTGCTCCGACGCTGCAAGCACCTCCAGGATGATCATCCTCACAGCCCATGGGCCGCCCGGGTGCAAGCCGTCCTGCAGGCCGCTCTCAAGCTGCGCGACCGCCGCGACGCCGGGCTTCTGAGCGACCATGGTCTGGCAACCGCTCGCGGCCGACTGCTCGCCCAACTCGGTCGGCTGATCGACAACCCGCCGGTGCTCGCCGACGCCGAGCGCTTCGCCGCGCACCTGGCCACCGAATTCCCTGCGGTATTCGGCTTTCTGTGGGACCCGTCGGTCGACGCCACCAACTGGCGCGCCGAACAGGCCATCCGACCCGCCGTCGTCACCCGCAAGGTCTGCGGCGGCAATCGCACCCGGCACGGCGCCGACACCCAGCAGGTGCTCGCCAGCGTCGTGCGCACCGTTCACCAACGCCACCTCGACCTCACCCCGCTGATCGCCACCATCCTCCACGCCACCGACCCCGTCGTCCCCGAACCACTCCAACGCCCGCCCCCGCCGGCGTGACGGCTTGCAACGCCACCACGACCGGTCCACGCGCCAGACCGACCGTCTCACCGTCGTGGGCCGCCGCGCCCCGGCCAGACTGCCGGCAAGCTGCCCCCTGCGCCCAACGACTCGCCACCGCGCGCAGCAGGCGTCCCCAACGGCCAACCCCGCTACGCGCTGCCGCCACCAGGCGTTCCGCCCGCCCCCGGCCCAAGCCAACCAGCGCTACGCAGGCGCCGGTTCCCACCGCGGTCCCAGGCCGGCGCGGCGTCATCGCAGTGACCCGCGTGTGAGACGCCATGTCCTCGAACGATTCCCGTCGTGCGCCCGAACCCCGCGCCACTTCCAAGTCCCTGACCCATTCCAACGCCTGTCGTCAGTAGGATCACCCCGCTAAACGATTACTGATGCACCAGCCGCCTAAGGTTCACACCACCACCGAGCCATTCAGAACTTGCAGTTCGATTCCGCCGACTCCTCGCCTTCTGCCTCGATTCCTCGATGAACCTCATCGCCGCATCGCGCGCAGTGACAAACCCCTCGATACACAAAAGGGCGTGCATTACATACAGATAGAACACGGCATCCAGTGAATCGGAGTTGGCTCGCCAGTACGTGACACGTTCGATCACCCGCTCCACTGGGGCGCCCCCAGTTTTCTTGGACACGGATTAAGGGAGAATCCGATGTCACCAGGAGGTGGGGGTATGGTTCGGTCGAGTCAGGTGAACGGAGCTGGGTCGGCGCCGCCGGAGGGAGCCCGGAGGGCGACCGGAGTCGGCGCCGACGCGGCGGCGATGGGGTCGGGGGCCTTGGCGCCGGGGCAACGGTGGAGCGCGAGCCGGAAACGGGACGTGGTGTTGCGGCTGCTGCGTGGCGAGTCGCTCGATGCGGTCTCGCGTGAAGTCGGCGTGGAGGTCTATCGGCTGGAGAGGTGGAAGGCCCGGGCGCTGGACGGTTTCGAGCTGAGTCTGAAGGAGCAGGCCGGTGAGCCGCTGGCCGTGGAGTTGGATGCGGCCAAGCGGCACATCGGGGAGCTGTCGATGGAGAACGAGCTGTTGCGGTCGCGTGCCCGCGCAGCGGAGCGTCGCCTCCCTTTGGCGACGCGGAGGTCGCGACGATGAGCCAAGCGACCTCCGCGATGACAGGGCGACGCTACGGTCTCGAGCGGGTGTGCCGAACGTGGGAGCGGTCACGCTCAGCGCTCTACGCCAGGCGGGCTCGCCTGCAGCGCCCAGCGCGGGCTGATGGCCCACGCCGCCGCGGGCCGACGCCCGCGCTGTCGGATGCGCAGCTGCTGGCGGCCATTCGCAGCGACCTGGCCCGCTCGCCGTTCCACGGTGAGGGCCATCGCAAGGTCCACGCGCGGCTGCGGATCCTCGACGGGGTCCGGGTCTCGCGGACGCGGGTGTTGCGCGTGATGCGCGCCCAGGGCCTGCTCTCGCCGCATCGCGGGCGGCAGGGTGAGCCGAAGAGGCACGACGGCACGATTGTCACCTCGGCGCCCGACGTCATGTGGGGTACCGACGGCGCGCGGGTGTTCACCGTCGACGACGGCTGGGTCTGGACCTTCGCGGCCGTCGACCACTGGAACGCCGAGTGCGTGGGCTGGCACGTGTGCAAGGTGGGGAACCGTTTCGCGGCCCTCGAGCCGGTCGCGCAAGGGCTCCGGCGACGCTGCGGCTCGGTCGAGGCTGGAAATGGCAACTGAAAAAGGGACCCGTGTGGCCACTTGAAAAAGGACCCCCCATTGTTGGGTTGTGGTGGTCATCGCGACGTGGCCGGACGGAGCGTAGCGACGGGAGGCCACGTCGCGATGAGCGCTATTGCCGTGGCACCTCCTGTCGCGCGCGGGGCGCCTGGTTGCGTGTGGCGGCCTTGAGCCGGTAGCTGTCGCCGGCGGTCGTCAACACGGTGGCGTGGTGGACGACCCGGTCGATGACCGCGGCGGCGGCGGTCGGGTCGAGGAAGACTTCGGACCAGCGCGCGAACGGCAGATTCGTCGTCACCACCAGGCTGCGGCGCTCGTAGCGTTGGCTGATGAAGCCGAACAACAGGTCGGCGCCGGCCTTGTCGAGCGGGACATATCCCAGCTCGTCGACGATGACGACGTCGAAGCGGGCGAGCTGGTCGAGCTTGCGTTGCAGGCGGCCCTGCTGCTGCGCTTCGACGAGCAGCGTGACCAGCTCGGCGGCGGTCACGAACCGCACCCGGTAGTCGTGCTGGCAGCAGGCCATCCCCAAGGCGATCGACAAATGGGTCTTTCCCGTACCGACGCCGCCGACGAAGACGACGTTGGCGGCCTCGGCGACGAAGCGGCAGTCGAAGACCTGCAGGACCGCGTCGCGGTCGAGACCGGGCTGCGCGTCGAACGCGAAGGCGTCGAGGGTCTTGAGCATCGGGAAGCGGGCATCCTGAATGCGGCGTTGGATGCGCCGCTCCCGGCGGCCGGTCACCTCCAGGTGGACCAACTGGGCCAGGTAGTCGGCCGGCGCCTGCCGCTGGCGGGTGGCCTGCTCGGCCAGCGGTCGCCACTGGGTGGCGACCGTCGACAGGCACAGCGTCTTGAGGTCCGCCGCCAGATGGGCGGGCTCGACAGTCGTGGTTGCCATCAGCAACGGCCCTCCACCAGCGCGTCGTACGCCGACAGCGTCGGGACGGGCACCACGATCTCGGCCAGCTCCGGACGCACCCCGGTCACCGGCCGGCACACCGGCGGCGGGCCGCTCTGCTGCTGGCGGAGAAGCAGCCGCACGGTCTCGAGGCGCGGCGAATGACGCTCGAGCGCGGTCGCCGCCGCGCGCTCGACGGCAGCGGCCGGGTGCGTCTCCATCAGCCGTAGTATCCGGACCCACTCCTGGTCGGGCTTGCGCGTGTGCCTGGCCAGCTCGGCCCGCACCTTTTGCCACACCGGTGCCAGCCGCCAGTCGACGAGCGCCGTCGCCTCGGCCACCGCCCGGTGCTTGCGCTCGAGAAGCGGCAGCACGTGAAACGCATCGAGGACCTTCGTGCCTCTCGAGAACGCCCGGGCGTGCTGCGCCACCACTTCGG
This sequence comes from Vicinamibacterales bacterium, assembly GCA_965222265.1. Lineage (GTDB taxonomy): Bacteria > Acidobacteriota > Vicinamibacteria > Vicinamibacterales > UBA8438 > JAAXGX01. Next base: position 161,092 of record CBDCTP010000001.1, on the reverse strand, counting down.
CGCCCACCGCGATCGCCACGCGGTCGTGATACAGCTTCACCCACACCGGCCGGTAGGCGTGGCGGATCGGCACCGAGTAGGTGACGTGGTCCACCCGCACGTGTCCGAACTTGTCGGCCACCCGCGCGACGACCCGGCAGGTGGCGGGCTGGTGCGCGGGCAGCGCCCGCAGATGCTGCCGCTCGAGCGTCAACGCGGCGTCGACCGAGCGCCCGTCGTCGAGGTGGCGCGCCGGCAGGTCAGCCTCGAGCTCGGCCCCGATCGCCGCGTTGAGCGCCGTCCAGCTCTCGACCGCCAGCCGCGGCCGCAACACCAGGTTGCGGACGTACTTGACGCCCGTCTCCACCGAACCCTTCTCCCAGCCCTTGGCCGGCGCGCAGAACTCGGCCCGGAACGGATACGCGCCCCAAAACGCCTCGAACGCTTCGGTCTGAACCCGGTCGCGGCCCGCCAGCACCTCCTTGACCGCCAGCGAGGTGTTATCGAGGACGACGCGATCCACAAGGCCCCCGAAATAACGGAAGGCCGATTCGATGCCGTCGAGCAGCGACTCGAGCCGCTCGACCGGATACGCCTTGGCGAAATACGCATTCGAGTACGGCAGCGTCGCCACCAGATACTTGACCTTGTAAGGCGCCCCCGCGATGTCGACCCACGACTCGCCGAAGTCCACCTCCATCGTCGTGCCGGGCAGCGTGCTACGGTGCACGAAGGCCTCCTTCGGTGCAACGGCCCGCCGCAGCGCCGCGACGTAGCGGCGCACCGTGCGCGGCGAGACCGCGCCGGCCAACGGCAACAGCAACCGGCGCACCCGCTTCGCCGTCAACCGCCGGTCCTCGCGCAGCCACTGCTTGATCTGCTCCCGCCACGGGTCCAGGCTGCTCGCCCGCGGCACCGACTCCCGCGCCGGCGGTGTCGGCCGGCCTACGGCACGGCGCACGGTCTTGACGTCCAACCGCAGCCGCCGCGCAATCTCCTTCTTCGGTACACCCTCCACCAGATGCAGGTGGCGGACCTCGGCCCACTGGCTCATCCTGATCACCTCCGCGTCCTCCTGGTCACGTCGACGAGACGACCGTGTCTCGGCCCGTCGATCATGACCAGGGAGCCGCCGTTTCCGAGTGCTCAGGGGGTCCTTTTTCAAGTGGCCACGGGGTCCCTATTCATCTTGCCGCTACCAGTCGAGGCCGACGCGGCCCGCGGGCTGGCGCTCCGAATGGACCACGGCAGCCAGTATCTGTCGGACCACTTCCTCAACCAGGTCCGCTACTGGGGCATCCGCCCCAGCTTCGGCTTGCTCCAAGAGCCGGAGACCAACGGCGTCGTCGAGCGCTGGAATCGCACGCTCAAGGAGCAAGCCGTCTATGGCCGGGTGTTTCGAAATCTCGCCGACGTGCGCGCCGCCGTCGCCAAGTTCGTCGAGCGCTACAACCGGTGCTGGCGCCTCGAGAAGCTGGCCTATCGCACGCCACTCGAGGCCCGCGAGGAGTACGAGCTGCGCCAAGCCGCGTAGCCCAAACTTGTGTCCAAGAAACCGGGTGCGGTACAATCACCCGCTCCACGGACGGTGCCGTGGTCGCTCTTCTCACCGCTTGAACCCAAAGTCGAAGATTGCTCTCCCGCTCCGGTTCCTCTCGCACATTCTGCTCCAAGAGTTCAACAATTCGGTCCGCCTCCCTCGCACTCAGCTCGTCCCACGCTCGCCCCCGCCTGGCAAGGTAAGCCCATACGACCTGCCTTCGAATCGGTGGTCCATACACTCCTGGCCGCGCCAACAGGTTGTCCCATGTTTGCAAGGCCTTCTCATGTCGACCATAGAGTGCATCAATACGCGCTCTACAAGACACCTCGTAAGTACTCCCGGTTTCACCCTCACGGCTACGCCGGACCATTTCCAGCAAACCTTCAGCGCGCTGCAAAGCCTCGCGAAGCCATGGATCCGCACTGGGAGAGGCCATGTATCCCCACACCCCATTTGGCACGCCGCGGCCCGCGTGCTCCAGCAAACGAATAAGCATCTGCGCTTCACTGATGTAGCCGTGCTCGTCGTCCGGGTTAGGGCCGGAGCAAAAACAACTTCCGTTTTTCGTTACATGGGTTCGATGGTGTAGTTCCATTTGGGGAGGAAGCTGTTCGGTGTGATGCGTAGCTCCCTCATCTGCGCGTCGGTGACCTTGACGCCGGTCTTGTAGGTCTTGCGCACCAAGTGCGCGCGCACGCGCAGTCCGGTGGCGGTGCGTGTGGTGCGCAGGTACTTCAGGATGGTCTCGTAGCTGTCGAGCGGGCGGCCCGCCCAGTTCTTGCTGACCTCACAGAAGAGGCGGTGTTCGATGGGATTCCACTTTGACGTGGCCGGCGGATAATGGGCCACGGTCACGTGCAAGCCGTGCCGGTTGCAGAGGCGATGCTGCAGGTTGAACTTCCAGGCGCGCGCGGTGCAACTGTTGCTGCCGCCCCCGTCGGCCAGGATCTGCAGGGCTTCGGCCTGGGGATAGTGCTTGTGGCCTTCGGTGCGCCACCACTTCTCGATGCAGTCGACGGCGAACGCCGGGGTGTCTGAGGTTTGGCCGACGAAGACGGTGCCGGCATTGGCGCGCGGGTCGTAGATGCCGTAGGGGATGGCGCGGCCCTCGGCCGCGGATGGAAAGTCGTGGTCGTTGACCAGTTCGGGTCTGTGGTCCCACTTGGCGCCGGGATTGCGGAACGCGCCGACGAGTTCCTTCTTCTTGGTGTCGACGCTGATGACCGGAGTGTTCTCGCCGGCGCAGCGCTCGCGCAGTTCGGCGATGTGCTGGAACTGCTCGTCGCGGTTCGGATGCGAGGCGCCCGCCCGCTTCTTGTGGTTGACCCGCAGCGAGAATCCCATCTTCTTGAGAAGCCGGGCGACGGTGCGCGCGCAGATGCCGGTGCCGAGCTTGCACAATTCGGCGGCGACCTTGGCGGTGGTGCGGCGTGTCCACTTCAGGCCGCTGAGCGGGTCGCCGGCCGTCTCGTGGTCCATCAGCGCTTCGATGTGGGCGATGACTTCCGGCGTTTTTTTTCCGCACGCGGACGCCCGCCGCCCGCGCGCCGCACCCGGTCGATCTCAATGTCGCGTTCGACGAGTTGGCGCCGGCCGGCGGCGACCGTCGACGGGTCGATGCCGAGCAGTTGGGCGATGCGCCGGTCGCCGCCCCACCCGCACTTGAGCGCTTCGAGTCCGGCGAACAGACGTCGCTGCCGCTCGTCGAGCAGGCTGGCGAACAACACGATCGCGGCGCGCAGCTCCTCCGGCATCAGGTCGGCCGCCGGCAGGGGTCGCACGAGTCCGGGCGTGGCCATCAACAAGCGCCGCGCGCGCAGTTGGTGGGTCTGGTGCGCGCGGTCGGCCGCGCAGTAGAGGAACTGGCCGGCGAGCTTGTGCCGCGTCAGCCGCCCGTCGCGGACGAGCTTACGCAGCGGGTCCTGGGTGCCGACCGCGAGCAGGTTGTCCAACTCGTCGACGAAGTGTCCCGCCGGGGCGTGGTTGACGAACGACTCGGCGGTTGCGACCAGGGTGCCGGCGCGGGAGAAACGGACGCCGGCGAAGGACCACAGGCCGTGCTCGTCGAAGTCGGCGATTGCGTCGAGGGTGTAGTAGCCGCCGCGATGCGAGTAGCTGGTCCGAGCGTCGAGGTCCTTGAGCTTGCGAAAAGCGGTGCGCCTGCTGGCCCGGGGACCGAGAGCCGCCGTCACCTCGGGCAGCGTGGCGATGGTCTGCTTGCGGAGCAAGGCGATGATCGTGTCGGCGGAGAATTCGGTTGGTCTCATTGTGGCACCATTGCGGGTAACGGTTTCCGCAATTATGCCAGAAATCTGAACAGACGCTGGCCCCCGGAATCCAGAAAGCATCCGCCTTGGTGGGGCTGGTCGCCGACACGACCGTTGCGAGACCGGTGTGATCTATAGCGAGACTACAGGCACTTCTAGGAAGTTATATTTGCGCGGGCCCTTAATGTTCCTTCCGCGCTCAAAGCTCTCGCTAGCGAGGCGACCAATCGCCACAAGTTCGCTTAGTGGAGTTGAGCCAGAAGTGGACTCATACAAGGAGGCCCTCAGGGCCATTCCCTTCATGTGATGAATAACGCTATCCTCATCATCAATTGCCAGCGCTTGATCAATGAGTAATCGTTTAGCGGGGTGATCCTACTGACGACAGGCGTTGGAATGGGTCAGGGACTTGGAAGTGGCGCGGGGTTCGGGCGCACGACGGGAATCGTTCGAGGACATGGCGTCTCACACGCGGGTCACTGCGATGACGCCGCGCCGGCCTGGGACCGCGGTGGGAACCGGCGCCTGCGTAGCGCTGGTTGGCTTGGGCCGGGGGCGGGCGGAACGCCTGGTGGCGGCAGCGCGTAGCGGGGTTGGCCGTTGGGGACGCCTGCTGCGCGCGGTGGCGAGTCGTTGGGCGCAGGGGGCAGCTTGCCGGCAGTCTGGCCGGGGCGCGGCGGCCCACGACGGTGAGACGGTCGGTCTGGCGCGTGGACCGGTCGTGGTGGCGTTGCAAGCCGTCACGCCGGCGGGGGCGGGCGTTGGAGTGGTTCGGGGACGACGGGGTCGGTGGCGTGGAGGATGGTGGCGATCAGCGGGGTGAGGTCGAGGTGGCGTTGGTGAACGGTGCGCACGACGCTGGCGAGCACCTGCTGGGTGTCGGCGCCGTGCCGGGTGCGATTGCCGCCGCAGACCTTGCGGGTGACGACGGCGGGTCGGATGGCCTGTTCGGCGCGCCAGTTGGTGGCGTCGACCGACGGGTCCCACAGAAAGCCGAATACCGCAGGGAATTCGGTGGCCAGGTGCGCGGCGAAGCGCTCGGCGTCGGCGAGCACCGGCGGGTTGTCGATCAGCCGACCGAGTTGGGCGAGCAGTCGGCCGCGAGCGGTTGCCAGACCATGGTCGCTCAGAAGCCCGGCGTCGCGGCGGTCGCGCAGCTTGAGAGCGGCCTGCAGGACGGCTTGCACCCGGGCGGCCCATGGGCTGTGAGGATGATCATCCTGGAGGTGCTTGCAGCGTCGGAGCAGGTGCGCCACGCAGGACTGGTGCAGCGCGTCGGTGAAGCGGCGATACGGCGCCCACCCGTCGCGCACGAGCACGCCGTCGTAGTCGGCCCCGAGCACGGTGGCGGCAGCGTCGAACCCGCGGCCGGGGCAAATGGCGTAGACCGTCGTCTGGGGCGTGGCGAAGACCCACAGCCAGTGGCGGACGGCGCCGACGCGCCAGCCGGTTTCATCCGGCGTGACCACGGGACTTTCCCGCACCTGCGCGCACAATGCCGTGTAGGTCGGCGCCGCCTCGCGGGCGGTGCGATGCAGCACCTGCGCGAGGCCTCCGGGCGTAACCGTCAATCCGCATTGCGTCTTCAACAGGTGCGCGATCTTGGCCAGCGGCACGCCCAGGTGCGTGTGCAACTCGACGACCAGCGCGACGACCGCGGGGCCGAGCTGCACGCTGGCCGCCCCCAGCGCGTCGGAGGTCTGCAGCGGGTGGCGGCCCTGAACGCGCCGCCGACACTGGGAGCAATGGCCAACCTCGATGTCGAAGCACCGCACGATGGGGCGCACCTTGGGGAGTTCTTCCTGATACTGCGACGCCACGCGGGTCACCTCGACCGCGCCGCCGCAGTCCGGACAGGCGGCCGGCGCCGGCGCCGCGTGGGTCTCGTCGACCTGCGCCGGCCGCGGGCGGCACGCCTGCCGGCCATAGCGCGCACCCGCCCGCCGGCCGGGACGCCCGCCGCGACCTTGCGGCCGGTCCTTGGCGAACGGGGCGGCTTGCCGAAATCCTGCCCGCCGCGCGGCGTCGAGTTGCTGCTTGAGGTGTTCACTGCGGCGCTTCCACCGATCCCGGTCGCGCTTCCACTGATCCCCGTCACGCTTCCACCGATCCCGGTCGCCCTCGACCCGCGTCAACTCCTCGCGCAGTCGTGCGATCTCTCGCTCTTGTTCCTCAATGCGGGTATCGCGCGGATCCTGTTCGGTCCGGGGGCGTTGCCGTGGCACCCCCTAGATATGCCACATCCGCCGGAAAAGTACAATCCAATAAATTGGATCTCACGCGACCATCGAACTCCACCCGCTAAATGAAGACTATTGATCGTATGGCGCAGCGCTATCGCGTCTTCAGGCGATCGCGCCAGCGGGACGGGAAATGGTATCTCAACGGCGGATACCGGGCGCGCGACATTCACCCGCTCGAAGTGGACGTTGTGCTCTTGGCTATTCTCCGCACGGTAGGAGACCTTCTCGGAAGACCGGGTGGGGTCGCGCGGTCGCGACTCGAATCCCTCGTTGGAATCTATCGCAACCAGATCGTCGTCGACGAAGCTACGGATTTCTCGCCGATCCAACTCGCATGCATGGAGGGATTGGCTCATCGGCGAATCCGTTCCTTCTTCGCGTGCGGCGACTTCAATCAGCGTCTGACGGTGTGGGGCACACGTCGCGCTGACGACTTGAAATGGGCCTGCCCGGGGCTAGAGATCGAGGAGATCAACGTAGCCTACCGGCAGACCAGGCAGCTCGGTGAATTGACCCGAGCAATGCTGGAAGCTGCGGGGGAGCCGGCACCCTCCGTGGAATTGCCGAAGCACGTGGAGAGCGACGGCTTCACTCCCGTGCTTCTGGAGGACGCAACGGTCGACCAGACCGTAGACTGGTTGGCAGAGCGCATCCGGGAAATTGACAGTCACGCCGACAAGCTGCCGTCAACGGCGATTCTCGTGAATTCGGAGGATGACGTCCAGCCCGTCGCGAGCGCGCTACAAGCCGCCGTGACCGAACTGAACGTCAACGTCGTGGCGTGCCCACTGGGGCAGGCTGTAGGACAAGACAACGACGTTCGCGTTTTCAACGTCGAGCACATCAAGGGGCTGGAGTTCGAGGCTGTGTTCTTCGTTGCGATCGACCGCTTGGCTGCACAAGAGCCGACGCTTTTCGAGAAGTATCTGTACGTGGGAGCAAGCAGGGCGGCCACGTACTTGGGCGTCACCTGCCAAGGCGCGCTCCCGAGATCGATGGTCGCGTTGCGACGACACTTCGAAGCCGGCTGGACTGAGGGCGGTGGAAGGATGGCTCGTCCACAGTGACTCGCGGATTCGGGTCGCGCTCCGACGCAGTTCAACGATTCGGTCCGGCCGTCAGCGGGTCGCTGGCATCCGGGTCACCGAGCTCTGCGCTATCGGGGAAGAAGACGGGATTCCCGTCTGCGGCGAGGGAAGCAGAACCGGGTCAGAGACAGCAAGACGCCTGTCATGAGTTACTACGAGAATCACGCTGCCAACGCGGCCTGAGTAGCCAATGCGGTTGGGGATCGCTCATCTGGAATCCGGGTGAATTGCCGGTTGTCGAGAAATGGTGCTCGGACGGTTCCGACGTCAAGGTCGAGTCGCACGCAAATCTCGTGTCGACCGCTTCACCTTGGCGCTATTCGACAACGCGAGGAACGCCGTGCCCAGGCTCTGCGTGCCCCCGGGGCTGCAGAAGACCTCTCAACCGACCGCTCTGGAGCGACTCAATGAGAACAAGCTTGATTCATACCACCCTCCTCTGCCTGCCACTCCTCCGGGTGATCAATGGGAGCGAAGAGTGCAGCATCGCCCGGAACCACGTCCTGTGACCGCGCCTTTATCTGCACTAATGCGACGGATCCATCCGGTCTGCGGATGAGGACATCCACGGCGTCGTCGTCAACCAACGGCAGACAAATATCAAGGCCCTCCTTGAGCATCCGCCCAACGATCCAGTGCTCGATTCGCTTTCCGAAGCTGGCCAGAGTTGCGGAATGACTTTCTCGATATTTCGTATCGACGCCTCTGGCCTGCTGCCCACGAGACCCACCTGTCCAGGGGGATTTCTGACTCGACCCTTCCTCCGTCGCGGTTCTGTTGGAGAGCCTACCGACCGCTCGAAACCGTCGGAGGCCGCGCCTTCCACAAGTGTCTTCCTGAACGCCTCGAAAGATTGGTCGTCCGGCGTCCAATGGATCTCTGCCCGCTTGCGAGCGTGCAACTCAGGATCGAGGATCGTGATGCGCTCGCCGGCCGCACACGTATCGCTGCCGAAGCGAAGCACAGCCTTCGAGAGCACGCTTGCGAGCGATCTGGAAATCGCGAACGGACGGACCGTCCGAGTCTCACTGCTCAACGTTCGCCCTTCACCAATTCCGCGTTCGCACGAAGCTCGCCAGTCCAGTCGTTCCGATATGGCTCGGTCTCGAAACCAAAACGCACCTCAACGCCGCGCGCGAGACGGCCGACGAAGCCGTTGGACCCGCCGGCCGGGCTGAAGCCGGCTGGCGCATCGACCGCGATCTTGGCATCGTCTCCCGCTCGATCGTCCTCCAAGAACACGTAGCGAATCGACACTTGAAGTTCTGTCTCGTCATCCGGGGCGTGGTCCGTGAGGGAGAACGAGACCGATCCGCTGACCTGGAGCAAATCGTCTCCCACCCGCTTCAGGTTCCAGTCTGGGCGAATCGCGACGGGCCGCGGCTCCGGCCGCGGCGGATTGGGACCTGACTGGGAGCCAGTGAGCAGCTTCCGCATGGCTCGATCGAACGTCGGCAGGACGTAGTCGTCGTGACGGTGCCGTTCAGGCTTCAACTGTTGGCGGAAGGCCGACACCGCGGTCTTGATGCGCTTCACGATCTGCTCCGCGCACTGCGTCGCGGAAGCGGCAATGCCGTCCGACTCCGACGCGGTTGTTTGCCAAGCGTCGTGGCCCTTTGGCTCGGTGGCCCGGAGCGCCTCGTCGACACTGTCGTCGGCGACGAACATGCCACGCACGTACGGCGCCGTGCGCCCCGCGTCATAGTACTCCACGACCATGCGGGGCTTCCGGACGAGGGCCACCAAACTTCGGTGCTCTACCACCTCGTTGCCGGACGCCTCCGTCTGTTCGGGGTACGACCACCCCGCGGGATCGGCCACCAACCCCAGCACGCCGGGACGAGGAAACGATCCAATCTGCCTGAAAACGACCTGCCTACGATGTAATTGGTTACCGGGTTGCGGCCTCGGATCCATTTATTTGGATTGTACTTTTAGCGAAGATATGGCATAAGTAGTGTGTGCGACGACATGCTGACGGGCAGGAGGCAGCCAAGGCCCCGCGGCCCGACCGGACCGAGCACCTGCGCCGCGACCTTGAGCGCTCCGAGGGCGAACGGCAGCGGCTCGAGCGCGAGGTCACGCGGCTGCACAAGCGCAACAAACGGCTGGAAGACGACAATGCGCGGCTCAAGCGGGAGCTCGACGCGGCCCGTCGGGCGGGTTGTCGCCAAGCGGCGCCGTTCGCGAAACCGCTCAGCGGTGCGCCGAAGCGGCCGGGCCGCCGAGCCGGCGCCGCGTATGGCGTGGCGGCGCGCCGCCGGGCGCCGGCACGGGTCGATGAACGGCATCGCGTTCCCCTGCCGCCGGCCTGCCCGGACTGCGGCGGGGTGCTGCAACCGAAGGGTGTGGCCACCCAGGTGCAGGAAGAGTTGCCGGTCCCGCGCGTGGTCGTCCGTCAGTTCGAGGTGGCGATTGGCGCCTGCCGGGCGTGCGGGCGCCGGGTGCAAGGCCGGCATCGGTTGCAGAGCTCCGATGCGCTCGGGGCGGCCGGGGTGCAACTCGGCCCGCAGCTGGTGGCCTGGGCGGTCATCCTCAACAAGCAATTGGGGTTGTCGTTCGGCAAGGTGGCGACCTTGCTGCGACAGCACTACGGCGTGACGGTCAGCCGTAGCGGACTGGTCCGCGCCGTCGACCGGGCCGGCCGCCGGGCACAGCCGACCTATGCGGCCCTGCAGCAGCAGCTCCGCCGCAGTCGCGTCGTCACGCCCGACGAAACCGGCTGGAAGGTCGCCGGCCGGCTCAACTGGCTGTGGGTGGCGGCAACCCCCCAGACGACCGTCTACCAGATCCAGCCCGGCCGCGGCTATGCGGAGGCCGCCAAGCTGCTCGGGGCCGACTTCGCCGGCGTGCTCGTCCGCGACGGCTGGGCCCCGTATCGCCGGTTCACCGCGGCTACCCATCAGAGCTGTCTCGCGCACCTCTTACGCCGGGCAAAGACGCTGCGAACCGATCATCCGTACAGCCGGGTCGTCGTCCAGATCCAGACCGCCTTGCAACAGGCTCTCCGCCTGCGCGACGAGGCCCGCGCCGCAACCCGCTCGCCCGCCAGCATGGACCACGCCCTCGACGCGTTGGCCACTCGCCTCGCCGAACGCATCGCCCACCCGGGGCCGCTCGCCGACGTCCAACGCTTCGCCAATCACCTCATCACCGAATGGACCGCGCTGTTCAACTTCCTGCGCAACCCCGCCATCGACGCCACCAACTGGCGCGCCGAGCAGGCCATCCGTCCCGCCGTCGTCACCCGCAAAGTCTGCGGCGGCAATCGCTCCTGGCGGGGCGCGCACACACAGCAAATCCTCACCTCCCTCATCCGCACCGCCACCCAGCGCCAGCTTGACCCCCACGCCGTGGTCACCGACCTGCTGCGAACGCCTGCCCCCACCGTCGCACCTGACCTGCAAGGCCCCGCACCGTAGAGTCCACACCCGGTAACCAATTACCCTACGAGCTGCTTGCGAAACTCCTGGGGCTTGCCGCTTGGCGCAGTCCTCAATTCTCCAGGTGAACACCACTTGCCCTGGATCGGCGACTGGATGCTGGCTCTGGAGGACCGGCAGCACGCCGAAAGGTGGAAGTAGAGCTGTTCCGACGTGTTGCCGACCGAGCGCCGGGACACCGGTGGGTAACTGACGCCCGGCGGGCGCCGAGGGACGTTGCCGGCGGTGCGCTGGCTATGTCACCAGGCGTACGAGCTGGTCGGCGGTCAGTGCGAGCACGCCGAACATGCAATGGCACATCACTTTCGCGGCGCCACGGACCCGAACATGGCGACCGCCGAACTCGTCCTTGAGACGGCCATTGACGCGCTCACCCGCCGTACGCTCGTTGTAGCGAACCTGCTCGGCAAGCTGGAAGCCGAGATTCTTCAGGCGCCGGGCTTCGGTTCGCAGTTCCTCGGCCAGCGCCTTGTCGCGGCGGGGGTTGGTATCAATCAACGGGACGTGGCCGAGTGAGCGGCTGTGCTCACGGATCGGTTCTGCGTCGTAGGCGGCGTCCATCACGTCGTACAGATTCGTCGTCCGCTCGGCCGACAAGGTCGCCAGTGGAATGGCGGCCTGGCTGTCGTGCAGCGAGGCGGACGTGAGCAGGCAACTGATCGGAATCTGGCCGTCGGCCACGTCGATGTGCAGCTTGTAGCCGACCCAGGTGGACTTGTAGCCCTTACTGTCCTTCTTCATGCCCACGGCACACTCGGTCGACAGCTCGTTGAGCATCGCCGGCAGGGTCATGGCCGCTTGCCGGTCGAGGCGTTTGAGGACCTTCGGCCGTTGCTCGCCCTTCTTCGGCCGTCCCCGCTTGCGCTTGGGCGGCGGGGGCGTCTTTTCCTTCGCGGCCGGCTTCTCGCGCGCCTCGATGGCCGTCGAGTCGCGGGAGAGGTGGCCCACCAACCGGTCGTGGTGGGTGTTCCGGATCAGCGCTTCGTGCACGCGCTGGGGCAACTGCGTGTCGGAGAACTCGGCGAAGGCGCGCGAGAAGACCGACTCGCTCGGCACCTCGCTCTTCCGCTCCCAGCCGCAGATGCGCCGCAGCGCCACGTCGGTGTCCAAGCGGTCGAGCAGCACGCGCGTCGTCGGCATGTCATAGACCGCCTTGGCCACGAAGGCCCGCGCCATCGCCGCGCGGTCCTTGGGCGGACGCCCCGCTACTCGCAAGTGCCGGGGAATCCTCTGCTCGATGCGGATGACCTCGAGCGTCTGCACCAACTGCTGCTGTTTCCCGGTCAGTGGACCCAGCACGTGCTCCAAGTGGGGGAACAGCGCACGCTGGATCGACTGCCAGTAGGGGGCGAAGGCGCGCAGGGAATTCATCGCTTGTGGACCGCTCCTTGTTTACTACGGTAGAATAGCTGATAGACGAGGATGGCAAGCCGCGAATCGATGGACTACAGCGCAGCGCTGCGCCGCCACGAGGAGCAGTACGACGCGCTCAAGGCACAACTGCAAACGGTCGGGTTCATCGGCCAGGGCAGCATTCTGACGCGTCACCTGACGTGTGGCAGGCCCGCCTGTCGCTGCCACGACGACCCGGACGCGCGTCACGGCCCCTACCACTACTGGACGCGCAAGGTCCGCGGAAAGACCGTCGGCTTGAACCTCACCGAAGACGAACTTGTTTTCTACAAGGAGTGGATCGACAACAACCGTGAGCTGGAACGGCTCGTGAAGGAGATGCGCCACATCTCGTCGCGCGTGCTTGCCCTCATAACCGGCAGGAAGGCCCCATGAATCCTCGCGACTCCGGCTCCCCGGCAGTGACGGCCACTACCATCCTGCGAACGCTGCATCCCGCCCGCTGACCATCCCTCGCCCCGTCGCCTCCGGCAAAAACTCGGCCGAACACGCTTTTCGCAAGAGGCTCCTACGATCAGGCCGCCGGTTGTCTGGCGGCGCGGTCGCCGCTTCGTAGGCGTTGAGGAACGTCGCGAGCACGTCGTCCTTTCGGGGACGGGGGCACAACTCGCGTCCGTTCGCCGTCACGACCGCGTGGAAGTCCGCCCCGCTCTCAAGAGCGGGCCACCAGGAACGCTCAATCGCCTTGACCAGATCCGGTGGACGGACCGTGGGATCGATGAGCAGGAACGTCGTTCCGAGCTGGTCTTGGGAATCCGGATCCCGCACTGGGATGCCAAGCGCATTGGCGATCTCGTCCGCCTTCTCGTTCTCGAAGGGAACGGTGCGGTCCACTCCTGCCGCGTGACCGAACCGGGCGAATCCCGTGTAGCTCAGATCGCCGACGTGGTGCTGGCCCCAGTAGGCCATGCCGAGCAGCCGGCGCGTCACTCCCGCGTCGTCGTCGCGTTCACGGAAGCACGTGTAGGCGACTACAGTCCGGACGGCAGACCCGCGGATCAATCCGCTCTTCCCGTACCCATAGGAACCGCCAGTGCCCGCGCGCTTCGCATGGAACGAGACGGTCGCGAGCGCCAGATACATCTTGGACCGGTCACCGGACCACGGGCCATACATGCCTGTGGTGCCGCTCTCCTCGATCAGGAGGTAGGGGAGTCCCTCATCCTCGGGTAGTCGCTCCAGAGAGTTGGGCGAACGAAGACCGAGCTCTCCCCGGTCGGAACCCCCCAATCGCTCGGCCAGTTCATTGAGCCCCAACCGGGTGATCAGATGCTGCTTGCGCTCCGCAAGCGCGGACCCGAACGAGAACCGGATCTCAAAGGGCGGTGGATCGTCCGAGTCCTCGCGCAACTCGGTCGCGGCGTCCCACGAGTTCTGGATCACCTCCCGTGCGAGCACCGTGGCGTCCGCCGACGGCGCGGCGACCGCAAACACACCGGGCTGCTTGACGTTCTCGTTCCTGAACAGCTTGGAGAGGTCGCCGGACGAACCGCTGCGACTGGGGTCGGTCTTCTCCCAGTACCACTTGGGGGACTGGGCATCGGCGGCCGTGCGACGTTCATCGCTCGGTCCGGTCAATGAAAATCGGCGCCACAAGACGTCGCGAATTTTACACGACGATTCGCTGCCGTGGGGCGTCGAGAACGGACTAGGAGCAGCCTGCGCCCGCTCCGACCTGCGCGAGTGCCTGCGGTGGCTCATGGCCGAGTGGCGCCGGTACTGTCGCGATCTGTGTGCAGGACGTGCAGGACCGCTTGAGTGACGCGAGCCTCGACAGCGTGCTACGGCGCTCCGCGCAGCGGAGGCTCAACGAGGCCGGCCCGGGCCGATTCTCGATGCGCGCTATGAGAAGGCGGCTCAACGGCTGACGACGATTGCCGGTGATAGTCCTGACGATGCGCGAGGGGCTCCCCCCGGGCACGGACCACCTCGGCACGATCCATGCCATCTCCCCCGTGACGGGCGAAACGCTCTGGCGGTACGGCTGTGGTAGCTTGGAGCCAACGTGCGAGACTCCGAACCCGGAAGATGTCCGCTGACCGGTGAAGCCGCAACGATCGGTGGATCTTCGGACATCATGGTCGTTGAGCACCCCAAGCTCGGGAGCTACCGCCTGGAGCCCGTAGCACGCGACGCGCTGGAAGCCAGCTCCCGGCTGCAAGAGAGGGTGGCAAGCTGGATTCTGGACCTTCAGGCGCACCACGCCGACAAGCCGGTTCTCTCGGTGGAACTCCTCAGGTTTTTCGAGCGGCTCCTGGAGTTGGAGACGGTGATCGGAACCTGGAAGGACATTGGACAACGGATCAGCGCCAACGACGACGACCGCTTGTGGAGGAAGCTGAAACTCGAGTGGAACTACAACAGCAACCACATCGAGGGCAACACGCTGACCTACCACGAAACGGAGTTGCTGCTCGTCTTTGGTCGCACGTCGGGCGGCCATCCGATGCGAGACTACGAGGAGATGAAGGCGCACGACGTGGCCATCGACCATGTCCGAAGGCTGGCCGCGGAAGAGCGCGAGTTGTCGGAGGCCGAGATAAGGCAGCTCAACGGCATCATCCTCAAGGAGCCGTTCTGGGCACCGGCTGAGACGCCCGACGGCCAGCCGACGAGAAAGCGCATCGTGCCCGGTGAGTACAAGCGCGAGCCGAACCATGTACGGACTTCGACGGGAAGGTTGCACCGGTTCGCGGAGCCGTCCGACACACCGTCGCTGATGGCCGCGTGGACGCGCGATTTCCATCGCGACATGATGCGGTGCGCCTATCCACTGCCCTTGTTCCTGGCGGAGTCCCACCGCAGTGTCCTGGCGATTCACCCCTTCGACGACGGGAACGGACGCACCGCGCGGCTGCTCGTCAACTTTGCCCTTCTGCGGCGGCGGTTGCCGCCGATCGTGATCAAGACGGAAGATCGGGACCGCTACATCGCCGGATTGCAGAGCGCTGATCTCGGTCAGATAGTGCCCCTGGCGACCTTCATGATGGAGAATGCCCTGTGGTCGCTCGACCTGGCGACACGAGCGGCGAACGGGGAAAGCATCGAGGCCGCGCGGGACGTCGACAGGGAGGTGGCGCTTTTCGTGCGGCGCCGGCACGGCGGCCCACCCGCGCAGCGCGACATCGACATTCTGGACAACGTGTTCTTTCTTCTCGTACGGCCCACCCTGGACGCACTGGATGCACGATTGGCGCCGTTGTCCTCGTTGTTCAGAAAGCGATACGGGAGCTGCCGAATCGATGCCGGAGCAGGCGAAATCAACCACAGCAGCACCCTGTTCGAGAAAAGGAGTTGGCAAAGAAACAGGGACAAGTACCTGGTGGCTCCCGGTTTCCGTCTGAGCGACGCGAGACGGATCGTGCTGGGATACGACGTGCGGTTCTCCCACTACGTGGGCCGTGGGGACCCGGGCTTCGGGGTGACGGTTGCCGTTGCCTGGTCGCTGGCCGCGGACAGTTGCCGTTGGGAGGCGACTATCGACGGCAGACCCGAACCCGACCTGGACGGCAGTATGCCCTACGCCGCCCTCTCCGGACCGCCCGAAAGACTGGACGACTGGACGGCGAGAATGTCCCGGCTCATGATGGAAGCCGTTGCTCGCAAGTCCCGAACACGGAAATGAGGCCGGCGGAGGCGCCTCTGCGCCGGTCCTCCCCGGCCGCTACCGGATTGCGCTATCCGGCAGCCGCAGCGCCACGAGCGCGCCGGGCTGCCGGCGCCGCGCGCTGCCTGCCTGCATGAGGATGTACTGCACGCCGTCGTCGAGGTAGGTCAGCATGCCGTACTGACCCGGGATCGGCACCTCGACGCTGGCCACGATCTCGCCCGTCCGCTTGTCGCGGGCCCGCAGCAGCGGCAGGCCGTTGTCGCCGAGCTCCGACTCGCCGCGCAGGTCCTCGGTGGTCTGCACCAGCAGGTCGCCCACGACCATCTGGATGGAGCGTCCGGTCCCGCCCAGGTTCGGCAGGTCGAGGCCCGCCAAGCGGGGGTGGTTCCGGACGCGCTCGGGGGTCTCGCCGATCGGGACGTCCCACAACCGCTCGCCGGTGTTCATGTCGTAGGCGGCCAGCGCCTGGAAGAGCGGCCGGTACACCGGCAGCCCGTCGATCTGGGCGGGAAACTCGGCCGGGCCGCCCGGGGCCCAGGCGGCCACCGTGGTGCCGGTCGTGGGCGTGTGCCGCTCCCGGCCCCGCCAGGCCTCGGCCGACCGACCGGGCAGCCCGCGCTCCACGTCGACGCCGTTGGTGGGCACCATGAAGCGCGGCGCGCTGCACACCCGGTTGTGGGGCGCGTACATGATGCCGGTGGTCGGGTCGGCGACGGGCGGGTGATAGATGTTGAGCCCGCCCATGCAGCCGATCACGTTCCGGTAGTCGTTGTCGTGCGGATACGGCAGTGGGGGCACGTACAGGCCGCCGAGCCGGAACTCGCTCAGGATGTCGAGCGCCTCGCGCTTCAGCTCGGGCGTGAAGTCGAGCACGTAGTCCTCGGTCAGCCCGTCGCCCGCAATCGGGTCGAGCGGCTCCGGCCGCGTCGGATACGGCTGGGTGGGGGCCGTGTAGTTGCCCGGCACCTGGGTCTGCATCACCGCGCGCTCCTCGATCGGCCAGAGCGGCTCGCCGGTGGCGCGGTTGAACGCGAAGATCAACCCCTGCTTGGTGTTCTGGACGAGGGCCGGCACCCGCTCGCCGTCCATCGTCAGGTCCATCAGGATCGGGGCGACCGGCAGGTCGTAGTTCCACTGGTCGCTGCGGTGGATCTGGAAGTGCCAGCGCCGCTCCCCGGTCGCCACGTCGAGCGCCAGGACGCTGCCGCCGAACAGGTTGTAACCCGGCCGGTGGCCCGTGTAGGACTGCACGGTCGAGGCATTGGTCACCAGGTACACGAGCCCGAGCTCCGGGTCGGCCGAGGCCGGCGCCCAGGTGGACATGTCGCCCGACCAGCGCCAAGCGTCGTTCTCCCAGGTCTCGTGGCCGTACTCACCGGGGCGGGGGATCATGTGGAACTTCCACAGCACCGCACCGCTGCGGGCATCGACGCCCATGATGTCCCCCGGCACGTTCTCGATGCGGGTCTGGTCGTAGCTCGGCTCGTGCCCCACCAGCACGACCACCACGCCGTTGACGACGATCGGGGGCGACGAGGCGGTCACCATCCCCAGGTGCCGGGGAATGCCGTGCCCCGGGTCGTAGGGACCGTCCCAGGCCAGCCACGGCTCCCAGTCGGCCACCAGGGGCGGAATGAGGTCGACGACGCCGGTCCGCGAGAAACTGTCGATGCCCACCGGCTCCCCCCAGCCCTCCAGCGGTCGCCCGGTCTCCGCGTCCAGCGCCCAGAGGAAGAAGGCGGGCGAGGTGATGAAGACGACGCCCCGGCCGTCGACCTCCGCGTAGGCGACGCCCTTGCCGAAGTCGGTGCGCGGCGAACGCAGGTAGCGCATCGTCTCCGGCTCGCGGAAGATCCACAGCGTCTCGCCGGTGGCGGCGTCGATCGCCACCACTTGCCGCCGCTGTCCGGCGACGGTGTAGAGCACGCCGTCGGCGAACACGGGCGTGGACCGCGTCGTGTACTCGACGCCGGGCCCGAAGTTGTCGGCGCGCCAGATCCAGGCGACCTCGAGGTCGGCGAAGTTGCCGGCGTCGATCTGGGTGAGCCAGGGGTTGGCGCGGGTGTGGCCGGCGTCGCCGCCCAGGTAGCGCCACTGGCCGTCCTCGACCCCCGGCAGCTGTGCCGCGCCCGGGGTGGCTGCCGCGAGCAGGCAGGCCATGGCAGCCAACACGCAGCCGGTCGTGCGGTGTCGCGTCATCGTGCTCCTCCAGGTTCGATGGTCGCCGGCGACGATTTCCGGGCTACCGCAGCTCGCGGGGCAGCGACTCGCCTTCCAGCAGCAGGTAGAGGTGCGCCTCGAGCTGCTGCATGCCGGCCTCGCCGTCGAGCGCCATTTGCCCGTCGCCGTCGACGTCGAAGCCTTCGGCGATCTGATACGCCAGGGCCTGCAGGCGGCCCACGAGCGGCGCCGCGCGGCGGATCGAGACGGCCTCGGCGAGCTGCCCGGCGACCTCGGCGGCCCGGTGCGCGCGGGCGAGGATGCCGGCCGCGATCCGCGAGACGTGCCCGGCGTGCGCCTGCAGGCTGTCCGAGGCCCCCGCCGCGCCGGCCGCCCGCTCGAGATGGCTGACCAGCGCCTCGACGGCGGGTATCACGCCGAAGCCGAGCCCGGGGCCGGACGCGCCCTCGGCCGGCTGCAGCAGGTGCAGCACGTGCGCGGCGTGCCGCCGCATGGAGCCGAAGTCGCTCAGGTCGCCGGCCGCGAAGTTGGCGTGGAGCGTCAGCGTGCCGACCTCGGCCGAGGCGGTGGCGGCCAGGCTGCGTCCCCCGGGCGCCCCGGGGAAGCCGTAGGCGACGTGCCCCACGTGCGCGGGCGCGGCCTCGCCCGGGAGCGCGCTGGCGTCGCCGTTCGGCTCGTGCCGCTCGAGCATCCGGCGGCGCACGACCGCGCCGTAGACGTTGCCGGCCGAGTCGACGCCCACGCCTTCGGCGCCGCTGTGCTCGATGGCGGTCGGCTCGAGATCCTCGATCAGGTACTGCACCGACCCGTCGCGCGCGCTCCCCACCCGGATGCCCTTCTTCCAGCCCGGGTTGTCGGTGCCGTAGGACTCGGAGTCGGCCACGTAGATGCGGTCGTCGGCGCCGATGGCGATGCCGCTGGGACGGCCGAACTGGTACCAGACGTCGAGCAGCGTCCCCTCCTGGTCGAAGATCTGGATGCGGTTGTTGGCCCGATCGCCGACGAACAGGCGGCCCTGGGAGTCGAGCGCAATGGTGTGCGGCACGTTGAACTCGCCGGGCCCCGAGCCGGTGCGCCCCCACGACATCTGGAACGTGCCGTCGGCCGCCCACTTGGTCACGCGGTTGGCGCCCGGTGCGAAGCTGTGCCCTTCGGTGATGAAGATGTCGCCGCCCGCGGTGACGATGACGTCGGTCGGCTCGTTGAGCAGCGGCGCATCGCCCGGGTTGCCCCGCTCGCCGATGGTCAGGAGGTGGTTGCCCTCGGCGTCGAACTTCACCACCCGGTGCCCGCGCTGGTCGGCCACCCAGACGTTGCCCTCGTCGTCGAGGTCGAGGCCGTGCGGGAAGTCGAACATCCCCGAGCCCCAGCTCAGGAGCAGGCGGCCCGACGGGTCGAGCTTCAGCAGCGCCGGCTCGCTGCGCCCGGTGCAGGAGTTCTGCAGGCAGCGGCCCAGCAGATAGATGTTGCCGTCGGGTCCCTCGTCGGCGCCGATGAACGAGGCCCGCTCGTCGTAGGCGCCCGGCACGTACGGATCCGGCAGCTCGCCCCACGGGTGCACGCGCGCGTAGGGGTTGGGCAGATCGTTGGTCGGCGCCATCCGGGTCTGGTCCTGGAGCTGTGCGTGCGCGGGCGCCGCAAGCGCCAGCAGCGCGGCGGCCAGCAGGCCGGCGGTCAACATAGAGGGCATCGGGTTGCGCATGGGCTGTTGCCTCCTCGGCTGTCAACTATAATGCGGTCGGAAGGAGATCACAGCATGTCTACTGCACGCATCGGCCTGCTCTTCGTCGTCGCCGCGAGCCTGGCGGCCGCCGGAGCGCTGGCGGCATCCAGCTCCGACGCAACCACCGGCGTCACGCCGGAGTTCAAGCACATCGGCAAGCTGGCGTTCGGACCCGAAGGCGTGATCTTCGCGGCCGACGGCCAGGAGGTCACCATCACCGCCCTGCAGCTCGGCGAGCGGATGGCCGGCGGCGCGCCCGGCACGCAGGACGTGCCCGCCATCGACGGCCAGATCGCCGGGCTGCTCGGCATCGACGCCGACAACCTGCTGATCACCGACATGGTGGTCGATCCGCACACGCGCAACACCTACATCTCGGTGATGCGCGGGCTCGGCGCCGGCGCGACGCCCGTTCTCCTGCGCGTGGACGGCGCGGGCGAGATCGAGGTGATCTCGTTCGACGAGGTCCAGTACACCCGCATCGGCGTGCCGAATCCGCCGCCGGCCGCGACGCCGCTGGTGCTCGCCGGCGGGCGCTCGATTCCGGTCCCCAACTACCCCGACGCGGTCGACCCCGCGGGGCTGATGGGCGTCCAGACCATCACGCACATGGCCTTCATCGAAGGCAACCTGTTCGTCTCGGGCCTGTCGAACGAGGAGTTCGCCTCCAAGATGCGGGTGATTCCGTATCCGTTCCGGACGGCGAACGAGGGGACGAGCGTCGAGATCTACCACGGCTCCCACGGCCAGCTCGAGACGTTCTCGCCGGTGTTCACGTTCGTGCCCTACGAGATCGACGGCGAGCCGTCGATCGTCGCCAGCTACCTGTGCACGCCGCTCGTCAAGTTCCCGGTCTCGGCGCTCCAGCCGGGCGGCAAGATCCAGGGGACGACGATTGCCGAGTTCGGGAACCGCAACCGCCCGATCGACATGATCGTCTACGAGAAGGACGGGCAGGACTACATCCTGCTGTCGAACAACCAGCGCGGCGTGATGAAGGTGCCGACCGAGCCGTTCGCCGAGGCGGCGCCCATCGACGCCTATGTCCCCGACACGGGCGGCGTGCCGTTCGAGACCATCGAGTCGATGGCGGGCGTGCGGCAGCTCGATCTGCTGGATGCGTCGCACGCGATGCTGCTCCTCGAGAACCCGGGCGGCGGGTTCGACCTCGAAGCGGCCGCCCTGCCGTAGGGGCTGCCAGCTTCCCTGCGTCCGATGTTGTACACGGCGAGGGCCGCCGTCGTCCTGGCGGCGGCCCTCGCGCTCGCACCGGCGTGCTCGCAGCCGAGCGGGCAGCAGCCGGACCCTGTCGGCGGCGACCCCCGGATTCGACTGAGCGCCGCGCCCTCCGGGCGGCTGGCCGTTGCTGTCGAGCGGTTGCCGGCCGAGGCCCTCGCGCGTCTGGAGCGCGACCCCCCGACGCGGGCGGCGTGGCAGGCACTCCTGCGCGTCCAGGTCGCCCGCGGCGACGGGGCGTCCGGCGGCCTCCCCCCGGTGCTCGGGGACTACGCAGTCCGCGACGGCGCGCTGCGCTTCACGCCGCGGTTCCCGTTCGATCCGGGCCAGCGCTACGAGGTCGTGTTCGATCCGTCGCTGCTCCCCTCCGCGCGGCGCCGTTCCCCATCCTCCCCGCCGCACCCCATCAGCACGACGATAGAGCTGCCGGCGCCGGACCGGGCGCCCTCTACGCGCGTGGTCGCGGTCTATCCGTCGGCGCTGGAGGTGCCCGAGAATCACCTCCGTCTGTACATCGTCTTCTCCGCGCCGATGGGCCTGGGCGCCGGCAGCCCGTACATCCGCCTGGTCGACGAGCACGGCAGCCCGCTGGCCGATCCGTTCCTGCCGCTGGACGTCGACCTCTGGAACGAGAACCGTACGCGGTTCACGGTCCTGTACGACCCGGGCCGCGTCAAGCGCGGGATCCTGCCGAACGAGGAGATGGGCCGCCCGCTGGCGGTGGGTCGGACCTATGCGCTCGAGATCGATGCGGGCTGGCGCGACGCCGAGGGGCAGCCGCTCGTCGCGCCGTTCCACCGCCAGTTCCGCGTAGGGCCGCCTCGGGAGCACGCGCTCGACCCCGCCGACTGGCGCCTGGAGGTCCCCCCTCAGGGGACTCGGGATCCGCTGGCGGTGGTCTTTCCCGCGCCGCTGGACTACGGCCTGCTGCAACGCGCGCTGCGCGTAGCGACCGCCGCCGGACGGCCGCTGGCCGGGGAGATCCGCATCGAGCGCGAGGAGACGCGCTGGCTCTTCACGCCGCGCACGCCGTGGCAGCCGGGCGAGCACCAGCTCGTCGCCGCCGCCACCCTGGAGGACGTGGCCGGCAACCGCATCGGACGGGCGTTCGAGGTCGACGAAAGCGCCGGACCGAGCGCGCGGCGCGCCACCGGCGCCCGGGTGCCTTTCCGGATCGCGGGCTGACCTGCCGCCGAGCGCTGAAGTCCCGGCGCGACGGGGTCGCGTTGCATCCGCCGCCGCGCGGGCTCGCACGAGGCCTGCCAACGCATCAGGAGCGACACAATGCACCAACTCGGTCCGAAACGGAAGCGTGCCGCGGCTGCCCTGGCGGCGGTGCTCGGCACGGCGGCGGCCGGCATCATCGCTGCGGCCAGTGCGGCCAACCCCGAGTGGACGGCACCGCCGGGCGCGGACTTCCCCATGACCGGCGGCAACTACTGGCACCAGCGCTACTCGGCGCTGGACCGGATCGACACCTCCAACGTGGCGACGCTGGGCGCCGCGTGGCTGGTGGGCCTGGAGGGCGGCCGGCCCGGGGGCCAGCTCGAAGGCACGCCGGTCGTCGTCGACGGCGTGATGTACGTGTCGACCGGCACGCGCAACGTGCTGGCGCTCGACGCCGCGACGGGCGCGGTCAAGTGGCGGTATCGTCCGGAATCCGCGGGTCCGACCGGCGGTAACAAGGGCGTGGCGGTGGCCGAGGGCAAGGTGTTCCTCGGCCGGCGCGACGGCGTGCTCGTGGCCCTCGATCAGGACACCGGGGAGGTGGCCTGGGAGACCCGACTCACCGCCGAGGCGGGCGCCTACGTGTCCGCGCCGGCCGTCTACCACGACGGTCTCGTGTACATCGGGACCTCCGGCGGCGACTCCGGGGCACGCGGGCAGATGGGCGCCTACGACGCGCGGACCGGCCGCGAGGTGTGGAAGTTCTACACGATCCCCGGCGCGGACGATCGCTTCGCCGACACCTGGGAGGGCAACTCGTACAGGAACGGCGGCGGCGGCGTCTGGGTCAGCCCGACGCTCGACCCCGAGCTGGGGCTGATCTACCTGTCGGTGGGCAACGTCGGCCTGCGGCAGTACGGCGCGGCCGACCGGAATCCCGACTTCCAGGACGAAGGGCAGCGCGGCTTCGACAACCTGTTCACCGCGTCGGTCCTGGCGCTGGACCTGAAGACGGGGGAGTACCGCTGGCACTTCCAGCAGGTACGCCACGACATCTGGCACTACGACGCCGGCGGGCCGTCGGTGCTCGCGGACATCACGTACGAGGGCCGGCCGCGCAAGGTCCTCATGCACCCGGGCAAGACGGGGTTCCTCTACATCCTCGACCGCACGGACGGTACGCCGCTGATCGGGATTGAAGAACGCGCGGTGCCGCAGGAGCCGCGCATGAAGACCGCGCCCACCCAGCCCTACCCCATCGGCGATCCGTTCGTGCCGCTCTGCCCCGAGCCGCTCGGCGACTACGCGCGCGGCTGCCTCTTCGCGGCGTACGGCGAGCGGCCGAGGCTCATCGCCCCCGGGTCGGCGGGCGGCAACAGCTGGGCGCCGATGACGTTCAGTCCGCGGACCGGGCTGGCCTACGTCCCGGGCACCATCTTCGACTCGCTCTACATGCTGGGCGCCGAGGGCGAGGGGCGGGAGAGGCAGTCCACCACGTTCCATCCGGCGGGGGTGCGGCGGGCCGGGACGCTCACCGCCATGGACCCGACGACGAACCGCATCGTGTGGCAGAAGGAGATGCCGTATCCGATGGGCGGCGGCAGCGGGCTGCTGAGCACGGCGGGCGGGCTGCTCTTCAACGGCCAGCCGGACGGCAACCTCGTGGCGTACGACATCCGCAACGGCGACGAGCTGTGGCGGTTCCAAACCGGGGCCGGCGCCGACGCCGGCGTGTCGACGTACGAGGTGGCCGGCGAGCAGTACATCGCGATCATGGCCGGGGGCAATCGGGTGCTCCGCTCGCAGCGCGGCGACTACCTGTGGGCCTTCAAGCTGGGCGGGACGCTCCCCGAGGCGCCCGCGCCGGAATCCCCTCCGTCGATTCAGCCCTGAGCCGGCCGCAGGGACGCCGCGACCCCGCAGGGGGGCGCCAGGTACGGGATACTATCCCGCGGAGGTTCACATGCAGATATCCGAGTCCCGTTCGCGGCGCGGCGTGTCGGTGCGGTGCTGGCTGGCGCTGGTCGTTCTCGCGGCCCTGGCTCTCGGCACGGCCGAGGCCGGGGAAGCGGCGCAGTCCTGCAGCGATCTGGTCGCTCCCCAGGACATGGAGATGGTCTCGTCGGCCGCGGAGATACCGGGCGTCTACCTCGCCCGCATCAACATGGGCGACCCCGAGCGCGTCACCGACCTCTTCGCGGACGACGCCGTGCATCGCGGCCCCGACGCGGTGATCCGCAGAGGGCGGGTCGCGCTTCTGGAGTTCTATGGAGGCATCGTCGGCGGCGGGCCGCTGAACATGGCCGTTGGCAAGAGCGTGGTCGAAGGCAATCGCGTGGCCTTCGAGCTGGTCCGCCTGGACGACTGCAATGACGAAGATCCCGCCACCGCGGTGGACCTGATCGAAGTCAACGACGAAGGCAAGATTCAGGACTTCACCGTCTTCTCCCGGCCGGACGGACCCTGATGTCCCGGGTCCGGGGTTGCGGCGCCCTGGCGGTCGCGGCTCTGGCCGCGGCCTGTTCCCACGGGGCGAGCGGCCAGGACGCCCCGGCAGCATCCGGCGTCCCCGGGGACGTCGGAGCCGCCGCGGCGTCGGCACCCGCGGCAGCAACCGCAGAGGCTGTCGCGGCGCCTCACCAACGCACGGCGTACTTCGGCGATCTGCACGTCCACACGCGCTGATCGCTCGACGCGTATTCCAACGGCAACAGGGACGATCCCGCGGCGGCGTACCGCTACGGCCGCGGCGAAGCCCTGCTGCACGACGACGGCAGCGTGCGCGCACAGTTGCGCGTGCCGCTGGATATCATGGCCGTCACCGACCATGACGCTTGGCTCGGCGAGACGCAGATCTGCGACGACCCGGAGGACCCGGCCTACGGCACGCCGATCTGCCGAGAGCTGCGCGCCGGGATCAGTACCGCGGCGTTCCTGAGGATCCACGGGCCCGGGTCGTCCAGGAGCGCGCCTGGTCCTCGCCGATCTGGTACACGCCGGCGGCGCCGTAGCGAGTATGGTTGACATCCATGTGACTGGTTATTGACACTGGTCATATGGAGACGATAAACGCGTCCGACTTCAAGGCCCGCTGCCTTGCCATCCTCGATCGCGTCGCGCAGACCGGCGAGCGGCTGACCATCCTGAAGCGCGGCCGGCCGGTCGCCGAGCTCCGGCCGCCCAGCCGGACCGACACCGCGTACCCCCAACAGGCGCTGAAGGGCACGGTCACGGTCGTGGGCGATATCGTGGAACCTGCCATTCCGGAAGAACACTGGGACAGCTTGCGACGGTGACTGCGCTGCTCGACACGCACGTCCTGATCTGGTGGCTCACCGACAGCGCACGCCTCTCACCGGCCCAACGGGAAGTCGTCGCATCCGCCGGCGCGGCATCCCCGCTACTGGTGTCCGACATATCGCTCTGGGAAGTAGCGATGTTGCACAGCCTGCGCCGGGTCCGCCTGTCGCTGCCGTTGCGCGAGTGGCTCGAAGCGGCAGTCGCGCCGCCCCTCGTGCAACGCCACGGCATCTCCCCGGCCATCGCCGCTGAACTGGCCTCCCTGCCGGAGTCGTTCCACCGCGACCCGGCCGACCGGATTCTCGTGGCGACCGCCCGCGTGCTCGGCGCCACGCTCCTGACGCAGGACCGCCGCATCGTAGACGCGGCGCTGGCGACCACGCTGGACTGAGCGCCGGCGGCGAGCACTTGCGGCCGCGGACACCAAGGCAGCCGCCAGGTACGGGATACTAGCCGCGGAGGTTCACATGCAGATATCTGAGTCCCGTTTGCTGTTTGTTCTCGCCATCCTGGCTCTCGGCATGGCCGGCGCGGCGGAGGCGGCGCAGTCCTGCAGCGATCTGGTCGCTCCCCAGGACATGGAGATGGTCTCGTCGGCCGCGGAGGTGCCCGGCGTCTACGTCGCCCGCCTGAATGCGGGCGACGCCGAGCGCGTCACCGACCTCTTCGCGGACGACGCCGTGCACCGCGGCCCCGACGGGCAGATCCGCCGCGGGCGCGCCGCGATTCTGGCGTTCTATGAAGGCGTCCTGGCCAGCGGAGCGCGGGGGCTCGCCGTGGGCAAGAGCGTGGCGGACGGCGGCCGGGTGGCCTTCGAGCTGGTCAACGTGGAGGGCTGCAACGACGAGGACCCGGCCACCGCGGTGGACCTGATCGACGTCAACGACGCCAACCAGATTCAGGACTTCACGGTGTTCTTCCGGCCGGACGGCAACTGAGTCGAGCCGACCTTCGGGAGTCCGCGCCGAGGGGCGCGGACTCCTCGACCTCGGAAAAGCGAGAGCGGTTCACTGCGGTTGACCTTCGGGCTGCCCGGCCCGCGGGTCAGCGCGGCGTCGTCTCTTCCCCGGCGACGTCGCGCGACCGTTCCTGAACGGTGCCCGCCAGCCCGATGGCCGTGTCGGCGCCGAGGCCGGCAATGTACGCCGCCGTCTCGGGATATTCCTGGAAGTAGAACGACTGCTTGCTTCCCTGCGCGAGCCGGTAGGCCGTGCGGCCCCTGAAGTCGCGCGCATCCATGTCGGCGCCGCGGTGGACCAGGAGCCCGACCACCTCGTTGAGTCCCCGGAACGCGGCGCCGTGCAGCGCGGAGAAGTCGGCCTCGTTCACGGCATTGATGTCGGCGCCCGCGTCGAGCAGCATCGCGACGGCCGCTTCCGCGCCGCGCGACCGCCTGCCGCGCCGCAGCGTGTAGTCGTTGGTGCATTGACCGAGCCCCGCCGCGGCCATGAGCGGCGTCGTTCCGTCGTCGGTGGCGACGGCGTGGTCGGCGCCCACGGCGAGAAGCGCACGGACTACTTGCACCGCGGCATCCCCGGCGCCGGCCGCGGCGGCCGCCGCGCGCGGGTTCCCGTTGGCCGCGCGCGCCGCGATCCACAGCGGCGTGGCGCCGCGGAGATCGCCCGTGCCGCACGAATAGGTCTGAAACGCCCCCCGCCGGGGCGTCGCCAGGTAGTCCTGATCGACACCGGTCCCGGTGATGCGCGCATTCGGATCGGCGCCGCTGGCGAGAAGTGCAGCGACCAGCGCCGGGCGCTGATCCGGCCGCACGCCATTCGGCAGGCCGAGCAGCGCATGCCGCTGGTTCCATTCGGCGAGCCAGGGGCGAACGTTCCCGGCGGCCGCATGCAGGGCGCGGATACCGGCCAGACCGCCGTCCGGGTCGGCGCCCCGTTCGAGCAGGAACCCTGCGAATTCCGCCTGGCCGGCGACGACGGCAAACGGCAGGGCGTGAATGCCGCCGGCCGACCCGGTGGCATTCACGTCGACACCCGCTGCCAGCAACGTCTCCGCCAGCGCGACGTCGCCATTGCGGGCCGCCAGCATCAGGAGCGTCAGACCCTTGGCTGTCGAGACGTGCAGGTCGGCGCCGGCGCCGACGAGCAGGCGGACCATGTCCGCGTCGCGTGCGGCCACGGCCCACATCAGCGCGGTGTTGCGCGTCTTGAAGGTGGCCGCATCGACATCCGCGCCGTGCTCGAGCAGGGCGCTGACCACGGCCCGGTCCCCGGTCCTTGCCGCGATCATGACGGGCGTCAACCCGCTGAGCACTTCGGCGGCGTCGGGGTCGCCCCCCGCACGCAGCAGCAGCTCGACCATGTCGAGACTGGCGTTCTCGCTGGCGCGCGCGAGGGGCGTGACGCCGTGATCGTCGGCCGCGTTAGGGTTCGCGCCGGCGCGCAGCAGGAGTTCCGCCAGCGCGAGGTCGTTCCAGTGAGCCGCGTACAGCAACGCGGTTGCGCCGTCCGCACGCGCCGCGTTCACGTCGGCGCCGTCACGCAGCAGCGCGCGCACGGCCGCGGCGTCCTGCTCTGCCGCCGCCGCGACGATGCGCAGGTCGCCGCCGCGGGCGCCGAGCACTGCCGCGCACAAGCCAGCGGCGGCCAGAACCAGTGCCGGCCTGACGAATCTGTTGTCCATGGGTCTATTGACGATATCATCGTAGCCGCGCCGCGCAGCGGTATCCGTGACGCGGTTCGTGCCCGGGCCGTCTCGTTCGAGCAGCGGCGGTGAGACATGGGTGAGATGGAACCAGGATCCGCCATGGAACCGAAGTACGCCGCAGCCGTTGCAGCCGCGTGCATGCTCGGCGCCGCGGCGCTGAACGCTGCCGCCGCGCAGGAGCCGGACCACCCGCCCCGTCAGCGCGCCCTGGTCGACGAGTACTGCGTCGCCTGCCATAACGATCGGCTGCAGACCGGCGGCCTGTCGCTCGAGTCGCTGGACATCCGGGACGTTGCGACGAACGCGGAGATCCTCGAGAAAGTGGTCCGCAAGCTGCGCGACGGAGAGATGCCGCCGGAAGGCCGGCGTCGTCCGGACGCCGCGGCGATCGACAGCTTCGCCGCCTCGCTCGAAGCGGCATTGGATGCAGCCGCGCCGGTTGCTCCCGGGCGCGTGGCGTCGCGCCGGTTGAACCGCACCGAGTACGCCAATGCCATTCGCGACCTGCTGGCTCTCGAGATCGACGGCGCGGACTTTCTGCCCGGCGATCTCGCCGGCTTCGGGTTCGACAACAATGCCGACGTGCTGTCGATTACGCCGTCGTTGATGGCGCGGTACCTGTCGGCGGCCACCAGGATCAACCGTCTGGCGCTGGCGAGTCCGGACAATCGGCCGGCGTCGCATGTCTACTCCGTGCCCGCCCGGGCGCGGCAGGACGCGCGCATGGACGGCCGCCTGCCGTTCGCCACGCAGGGCGGCCTCGCCGTCCGGCACACCTTTCCGCTGGACGGCGAGTATCTCTTCAAGGTCCGCCTGCAGCGCAATTCCGTGTCCTACGGCATCGAGGGGATTGAAGAAGACGAGCACGCCATCGAGCTGCGAGTAGACCACACGCTGGTCAAGCGCTTCAGGATTGGCGGCAAGTTCAAGGGGCTGGACCCGGGCACGATCATCGGTGTCGAGGAAGACGACCTGGAGGGCCAGCGGATCCATACCTATCGCCTGACCGCCGACGATCACCTCGAGGTCCGGGTGCCCGTCGGCGCCGGCACGCGGACCGTCGCCGCGGCCTTCACCCGCACGATGCCGTCGGCCGCGGCAACCCGCGCGCGGATAGGCATCGACAGGCTGCAGATCGCGGGTCCGTACAGCGGGCAGGTGCCGGAGCATACCCCCAGCCGCGGGCGCCTATTCGTCTGCCATCCCGGCCGCGCCGACGAGGAGGAGCGCTGCGCGCGCAAGATCATCACCACGCTCGTCCGGCGCGCGTACAGACGCCCCGCGACGGAGAGTGACGTGCGGCCGCTGCTGGAGATCTACGCGGCAGGGCGCGGCGCGGGCACGTTCGACACGGGCATCGAGCGCGCCGTGGAGGCGCTGCTTTCGTCGCCGAAGTTCCTCATGCGCCTGGAGGACGAGCCGGTGGACGCGGGCGCCGTCTATCGGTTGAGCGACCTGGAGCTCGCTTCGCGGCTGTCGTTCTTCCTGTGGAAGAGCATCCCGGACGACGAACTGCTGGACCTGGCGGTGCGCGGCAGGCTTGCGGATCCGGCCGTCCTGGCGGCCGAAGTGCGCCGCATGCTGGCGGATGGCCGCGCCACCCGGTTCATGGACGACTTCGTGGAGCAGTGGCTGCAGGTGCGCAACCTCCACTCCCACGAGCCGGACAGCGCGCTGTTTCCCAGCTACGACACGACGCTGCGCGACGCCATGGCGCGCGAGACGCAGCTCTTCTTCGCCAGTCAGGTACGCGAGGACCGTCCGATTCCGGAACTGTTGCGGGCGGACCATACGTACCTGAACGAGCGTCTGGCGCCACACTACGGCGTCGACCGCGTCCACGGCAGCCACCTGCGGCGGGTGAAGCTCTCGGACGAGCGGCGGATGGGGCTTCTGGGGCACGGTAGCGTGCTGACGGTGACGTCGTACCCGGACCGCACGTCGGTGGTCCTGCGCGGCAAGTGGATCCTCGAGAACCTGCTCGGCTCGCCGCCGCCGCCGCCGCCGCCCAACGTGCCGCCTCTCGCCGGGAACGCGCCGGGCGCAGCGCCGGCCTCGCTCCGGGAACGGATGGAGCAGCACCGCAGCAACCCGGTCTGCGCCAGTTGCCACAACCGGATGGACGTGCTGGGATTCGCGCTGGAGCACTACGATGCCGTCGGGCGCTGGCGCGCCACCGATGGCGGGGCGCCGATCGACGCACGCATCACGCTTGCCGGCCGGCTGGTCGACGGTCCGCGCGCATTCCGGGAGGCGCTGCTCGGCTACGGTCACCATGCGTTCGTGCGCACGGTGGTCGAGAAGCTCCTCACCTATGCGCTGGGCCGCGGTCTCGGCTACGGCGATGCGCCTGTGGTGCGGCGCCTGGTCCGTGAGCTGGCCCGAAACGATTACCGGTGGTCGGCGCTGGTCCAGGGAATCGTGGAGAGCGCGCCGTTCCGCATGCGGCGCGCGTCGCACGCCGGCGCGGCCGGACCGGGCCCGACCGCGGCGCCCGCTGCGCGACAGGAGAGACGAGCCAGATGATTGTCACCCGGAAGCACATCCCCCGGCGGACCGTGTTGCGCGGGATCGGTGCGACGCTGGCCCTGCCGTTGCTCGACAGCATGGTGCCGGCGCTCACCGCCGTGGCGCGGACGGCCGCGGCGCCGGTGCGCCGGCTGGGCGTGATCTACGTGCCGAACGGCATGTCCATGCCGTACTGGTATCCGCGCGACCTCAACGAGGGTGCGCTGGTGAACATGCCGCCGATCCTGCAACCCCTGGAGGCCTTCAGGGACCGCGTGGTCCTCTGCGGCGGACTGGCGACCGAATCGGCAAGGCTCCTGCGGGGCGGTGACCACATCAAGTCCTCCGGCACGTTCCTCACCGGGACGCCTTTCGAGGATCGCAGCGCGCAGGTGCGCGCGGCCACCTCGATGGATCAGATTGCCGCCGCCGACCTTGCGCAGGACACCCAGCTCGCGTCGCTGGAGCTGGGCATGGAAGACCCCGGATTGCTCGGTGCGTGCGACGGCGGCCTGAGCTGCGCATACACCAACACCATCGCCTGGCGCACGCCGACCACGCCGCTGCCGGTGGAGAACGATCCCCGCGCCGTGTTCGAACGGCTGTTCGGCGCCGCCGGCAGCACGGACGCCGACTCCCGACGGGCGCGCCTGCGCATCGACCGCAGCATTCTCGATTTCGTCAACGGCGATGCGGAAGACCTGCGGAAGACCGTCGGCCCGGCGGATCAGGTCAAGATCGAGGAGTACTTCGACGCGATACGCGACATCGAGCGGCGCCTGCGGCTGGCCGAGCGGCAGGGCCTCGAGGCGCTGCCCGCGATCGAACAGCCCGCGGGCATCCCGAGCGACTACGCGGAGCACGCCGGCCTGCTGATGGATCTGCTGGCGCTGGCGTACCAGACCGACATGACCCGCATCTGCACGTTCATGATGGGCAGAGAGGTCAGCAACCGCCCCTATCCGGAAATCGGCGTGTCGGACTCCCACCATCCGGTGTCGCACCACCAGAACGAACCGGCCAAGCTCGAGCGGCTGAGCAGGATCAACGCCTACCACGTCCAGCAGTTCGCCCGTCTGGTCGCGAGGCTCGCGGCGACCCCGGAGGGCAACGGCACGCTGCTCGATCACACGCTGTTCCTGTACGGCACGGGCATCAGCGACAGCAACACGCATTTTCACGACGATCTGCCGATCATGCTGGTGGGGGGCAGCGGCACCGGCATCCGCGGCGGGCGCTACGTCCGCTACCCGAAGCAGCCGCTCACGAACCTGCACCTCGCCATCCTCGAGAAGCTCGGATTCCCGCTCGAGAAGCTCGGCGACAGCACCGGCAGGCTGCAGGGCGCCCTCGAGGTGTAGCTCCAGCGTCTAGTCGAGCGGCTCGACCCGCACCAGCCGTGCGTTGCGCGTGTTCGCCATCCAGAGCGTGGTGCGGTCGGTCGACGGATCGTGGAGGATCTTCTTCGTGTCGAAGTCGGTCGGCATCTGGTACTCGATCACGTCGCCGGTCGCCGGATCCAGACGCATCAGCCGCTCGCTCATGTTGCTTGGAGCATAGACGTAGCCGTTCTTGTCAGGCGTCGAGGCCGTGTACGGCGTCGTCCACTTGCGGGGCATCGGGAATTCGTGCATCGCCTCGGTGCGGGTGTCGAGCATCCCGATCGCATCGCCGAAGTACTCGGCAAACCAGAAGCGGTCCTGCGCGTCCATGCGGCCGCGGCGCGGCACCGCGTTCGGCGTCAGCGTGGGCCAGTAGCGCACGGCACCGGTTTCGGGGTCCGCGCGGACGATGGTTGAAGCGGGAAAGTCGGTGCCGTACGGCACGCCCTGCGAATCGACCACCATCTGAGCCTCTTGCGAAAAGCGTGTTCGGCCGAGTTTTTGCCGGAGGCGACGGGGCGAGGGATGGTCAGCGGGCGGGATGCAGCGTTCGCAGGATGGTAGTGGCCGTCACTGCCGGGGAGCCGGAGTCGCGAGGATTCATGGGGCCTTCCTGCCGGTTATGAGGGCAAGCACGCGCGACGAGATGTGGCGCATCTCCTTCACGAGCCGTTCCAGCTCACGGTTGTTGTCGATCCACTCCTTGTAGAAAACAAGTTCGTCTTCGGTGAGGTTCAAGCCGACGGTCTTTCCGCGGACCTTGCGCGTCCAGTAGTGGTAGGGGCCGTGACGCGCGTCCGGGTCGTCGTGGCAGCGACAGGCGGGCCTGCCACACGTCAGGTGACGCGTCAGAATGCTGCCCTGGCCGATGAACCCGACCGTTTGCAGTTGTGCCTTGAGCGCGTCGTACTGCTCCTCGTGGCGGCGCAGCGCTGCGCTGTAGTCCATCGATTCGCGGCTTGCCATCCTCGTCTATCAGCTATTCTACCGTAGTAAACAAGGAGCGGTCCACAAGCGATGAATTCCCTGCGCGCCTTCGCCCCCTACTGGCAGTCGATCCAGCGTGCGCTGTTCCCCCACTTGGAGCACGTGCTGGGTCCACTGACCGGGAAACAGCAGCAGTTGGTGCAGACGCTCGAGGTCATCCGCATCGAGCAGAGGATTCCCCGGCACTTGCGAGTAGCGGGGCGTCCGCCCAAGGACCGCGCGGCGATGGCGCGGGCCTTCGTGGCCAAGGCGGTCTATGACATGCCGACGACGCGCGTGCTGCTCGACCGCTTGGACACCGACGTGGCGCTGCGGCGCATCTGCGGCTGGGAGCGGAAGAGCGAGGTGCCGAGCGAGTCGGTCTTCTCGCGCGCCTTCGCCGAGTTCTCCGACACGCAGTTGCCCCAGCGCGTGCACGAAGCGCTGATCCGGAACACCCACCACGACCGGTTGGTGGGCCACCTCTCCCGCGACTCGACGGCCATCGAGGCGCGCGAGAAGCCGGCCGCGAAGGAAAAGACGCCCCCGCCGCCCAAGCGCAAGCGGGGACGGCCGAAGAAGGGCGAGCAACGGCCGAAGGTCCTCAAACGCCTCGACCGGCAAGCGGCCATGACCCTGCCGGCGATGCTCAACGAGCTGTCGACCGAGTGTGCCGTGGGCATGAAGAAGGACAGTAAGGGCTACAAGTCCACCTGGGTCGGCTACAAGCTGCACATCGACGTGGCCGACGGCCAGATTCCGATCAGTTGCCTGCTCACGTCCGCCTCGCTGCACGACAGCCAGGCCGCCATTCCACTGGCGACCTTGTCGGCCGAGCGGACGACGAATCTGTACGACGTGATGGACGCCGCCTACGACGCAGAACCGATCCGTGAGCACAGCCGCTCACTCGGCCACGTCCCGTTGATTGATACCAACCCCCGCCGCGACAAGGCGCTGGCCGAGGAACTGCGAACCGAAGCCCGGCGCCTGAAGAATCTCGGCTTCCAGCTTGCCGAGCAGGTTCGCTACAACGAGCGTACGGCGGGTGAGCGCGTCAATGGCCGTCTCAAGGACGAGTTCGGCGGTCGCCATGTTCGGGTCCGTGGCGCCGCGAAAGTGATGTGCCATTGCATGTTCGGCGTGCTCGCACTGACCGCCGACCAGCTCGTACGCCTGGTGACATAGCCAGCGCACCGCCGGCAACGTCCCTCGGCGCCCGCCGGGCGTCAGTTACCCACCGGTGTCCCGGCGCTCGGTCGGCAACACGTCGGAACAGCTCTACTTCCACCTTTCGGCGTGCTGCCGGTCCTCCAGAGCCAGCATCCAGTCGCCGATCCAGGGCAAGTGGTGTTCACCTGGAGAATTGAGGACTGCGCCAAGCGGCAAGCCCCAGGAGTTTCGCAAGCAGCTCATCTGGTATACGAAATGACGCAGTCCCGGACCAGCCTGTCCCGGCGGGTCGGGAGCCGTGGCGTTCAGGTGCAGGTCGGCCGTCATGGTCCCGGGGTCGACGCGGTAGAAGTCCACGCCGGAGTTCATCCACAGCCGTCCGTCCGGCGCCAGGTCGAGGAACTGCGCCGAGCCGTCGCCGAACCGGCCGGACCCGTCCGAGGGTATCGGCACGCGGGTGATCTCTTCCGTGTCCGGGTCGAACATCGTGGGAAACCCGAAGTGCGAGGCACGCTCGGGCACGGTCATGGTGAACCACACGTTGTCGTCCGGGTCCGCCTGCATGTCGGCGACGCCGCCCACCCGGCCGGGCGGCAGCGGCGGCAACGGATGCTCGGTCGCGGCGCCCGTCCGCGGATCGAGCTTCCCGATGAACATCCGGCTCTGGTCGGGGAACCACGGCGTGCCGGTCGAATCGATCGTCATGTCGTGCGGCACCGTGTCCGGACGCGGGAGGTCGTACTGCGTGACGATGACCCGGGTCGCCCGGCCCGTCGGCCGCGGCAGCGTCTCGAGCTCGTACGGCCAGGTCGTCCTGTCCCCGCTCAGGTTCACCGTCGCGAGGTAGGCCGCGAGCTCGGTCTTCGGGGCGTTCCCCCAATTCGGGTTCTCCGCCGCGAGCTCCGGATGCTCGTTGCGCTGGCCACGGCCCCGCCCGCTGCGGCTCACCGCCGTGCCGTCGCCGAAGTACGTCTGCATGCGCGTGATCACCGGGACGAACCGCTCGGCCGTATGGCGCGACTTCACGATCCGCTCGTAGGTGTGGCAGTAGGCGCAACTGACCACCTGGTAGGCCAATTGGTCCTTCTGGGCAAGGGTGCCCGGCATGCTCATGAGCCACTCGCGGGAGGAGAGCTGCGAGGCGAGGTCGCTGGTCTCCTGCAACTCGAGATCCAGCGTCGCGGAGGCAGCGGCCGTCACCGCGACCCGGCCGGGCGAGGCCAAGTCGTAGCCGGCGGCCCGAATCGTCACGTCATGCGTGCCCGGTTCCAGGTGGGTACGCGGAAAGCTGTAGCGCCCCTGGTCATCGCTCGGGACCGATACGGTGAAGGGCGCCCCCTCGCGCCGGACCGTCACCACGACGCCCTCCATCCACCCTTCCTCCAATGAGCGGACGACGCCGCTCAGGGCGGCGGACTGCGCCTCCTGCGCTGCCACCGCTCCCGGGTGCGCCAGCAGGATCACGAGGCTGACAGGCAGCGTACGGCGGGCAAGCCTGCGCATGACGCCTCCTATAGCGAAAGGGGTTCGAGGTCGATCCGGCCCGTGCTGTCGCCGAAGCGGTCCAGGTGGACGTCTGCCCTGTCCAGCAGACCCAGCAGCAGGTTCGCCATCGGCGTCTGCTCCCGATACCTGATGTGGCGCCCGCCCCCGAGCCGGCCGGCGCCGCCGCCCGCCGCGACGATCGGCAGGTTCTTGTGATCGTGGAGGTTGCCGTTGGAGATGCCGCTCCCGTAGAGCAGCATCGAGTGGTCCAGCAGACTGCCTTCGCCGTCCGGCGTCGCGTCCAGCTTCTGCAACAGATAGGCGAACAATCCGACCTGGTACGCGTTGATCCTGGCGATGGCCGCGATCTTCTCCGGGTTGTCCTGGTGGTGCGAGACGGCGTGGTGCCCGTCGCTCACGCCGATCCAGGGGAACGTTCGCGCCGTCTGCTCGCGGCCGAGCATCAGGGAGAAGACCCGCGTGATGTCGGCCTGATAGGCGAGCACCTGCAGGTCCAGCATCAGCCTGGCATGCTCGTCGTAGCTCTCGGGAACGCCGACCGGACGCGCGGGCAGCGTCAGGTCGGGCTGGTTCACCTGTCTCTCCGCCATCCGGATGCGCCGCTCCACCTCGCGGACGGAGTCGAGGTACTGGCCGACGCGCGTGCGGTCGCCGGAGCCCAGCGTCGCCCGCAGCCGGGCCAGATCATCGAGCATCGCATCGAGGATGCTGCGGTCCGCGAGCGCCTCGGCGCGCATCTCCGCCTCGCCGCCCCCCTCGCCGAACAGCCGCTCGAACACGCGCCGCGGATTCGTCTCCGTCGGCAGCGGCGTCGTCGGCGACGACCAGGAGATGGTGTTCACGTACACGCAGTTGTAGCCGTCGTCGCAGTTGCCCACCAGGAAGTTCGAGTCCAGGGCCAGCTCCAGCGACGGCAGGCGCGTGTCCCGGCACAGCTCGCGGGCCGCGATCTGATCGACCGTGGTGGCCAGCCGCACGTCCGAGCGGACGGTCATCTTCGGGCGGGTAGCGCTGAGGAATGTCGCGTTCGCCCGCGTGTGCTCGCCGTTGCCGTCGCGCCCGTTCCCCTGGGCGTTCTCCATCTCCAGGTTCGTGACTACGGTCACCTGATCGCGATACGGGGCGAGCGAGCTCAGGATGGGCGGCAGCTCCGCGAGCCGGCCTTCCCGGGCGGGCGTCCACTGGTTCTGCCCCCTGCTCCACGTCACCGACCCGTGCGGAAAATAGATGAATCCCAGGCGGCGCACGGGATTGGACGCCGCCCGGGCGGTCGGGGTGAGGGCCGGCACCATCGCGTCGAGCAACGGCAGGGCCAGCGTGGCCCCCGCTCCGCGCAGAAACGTCCGCCGCGGCAAGGCGATCCTCCGCATGATCATGACTCCGCGCTCCTCATCTGAAACGGCGTGCTGCGCACGATGCCGAGGACGAGCGCCGAGAACCGATAGGCGTGCCGCTCGGCATCGCGCACGATCCCGCGCACGGCGGGCGCATCGTAGGGGTCGACGGCGCGACCGAGAGCGTACCCCAGCAGCTTCTCGGCGAGCGTCGTCACGAACAGCTCCGGCCGGGTCAGCAGGACCTGCCTGAGGCCGGCCACGCCCTCGTAGGCGGTGCCGTCGGGCAGTCGGCCCGACACGTCGAGCGCCGCGAACGACTCGGTGCGGCTCCGCCAGCGGCCGATGGCATCGAAGTTCTCCAGCGACAACCCGATGGGATCCATCAGTGCGTGGCAGCTCGCGCACACCGGGTTCGCCCGATGCTCGGCCATGCGCTCGCGCATCGACAGCGCCTGCTCGCTGCGGCTGTCTCCCAGCGGCGGCACCTTCGCCGGTGGCGGCGGCGGCGGCGTGCCCAGGATGTTCTCCAGCACCCACTTGCCGCGCAGGACCGGGGACGTGCGCGTGGCGTACGACGTGACCGTGAGAATGCTGGCGTGCCCGAGCAGGCCGCCGCGCCCGCTGTCGGGGCCGAGGTCGACCCGCCTGAAACGGCTCCCGCGTACGTGCGGCATGCCGTAGTGCCTGGCGAGCCGCTCGTCGACGAACGTGTAGTCCGCCTCGAGGAGCTCGATGACGCGGCGATCCTCGCGGATGATGCTGCCGAAGAAGAGCTCGGTCTCACGCCGCATCGACCGGCGCAGGTTGTCGTCGAAGTCCGGATACCGCCAGGCGTCGGGGTTCACCTCGGGCAGGTTGCGCAGATACAGCCACTGCGCCGCGAAGTTGTCGACCAGCGCGCTCGACCGGCGGTCGGCCAGCATGCGCCGCACCTGCCGCTCGAGCTCGTCCGGCTCGCGCAGAGTCCCGCGGCTCGCCGCGTCCAGCAGCTCGTCGTCGGGAAGGCTGCTCCAGAGGAAGAACGAGAGCCGCGACGCCAGCTCGAGGTCGCTGACGCGATACGCGTCGCCGCGTGCGGCGCCCCCTGGATCCCGCTCGATGCGGAACAGGAATTCGGGATGGGCCAGCAGCCGCCGCAGCGCGCGCTGGATGCCCGCCTCGAACCCGCCCGCCGGGGTGGCCCGCCCCGCGGCGTAGCCCTGCCGATAGAAGGCGAGCAACGCGTCCACGTCCGACGCGCTCACCGGGCGCCTGTACGCCCGTCGGGCCAGGGTCGCGAGAATGGTCCTGGCGCAGTCCTCCTCCTCGGAGCGGGCCGCCGGGCGGCAGGCGAAGATGCGCCGCCGGCTCACCGTGTCCGGGCGTGACGGCATCGCTGCGAACGGCCCGGTGATCTCCACCGTCTCGACGACCGGCGCCGAACGCTGGTCCTCGCCCTGGGCGACGTGCGGCCGCTCGAACGGCTCCAGGTGCTGCTCGACGAGCCTGGCTCCCTTGTCCGCGAAGGCGACGCCGAGCCGGCGGCGCCCGGCACTGACGGCCACGCGCACGCTGACGTCCCGACGACCGCTCGTGTCGTCAGCGGCGGATGCGTACGGGGCGGCAGCCGCCGCGTCGCCGCCCGCGCGCCGCCTGCCGGGCGGAGCCGGCGGCTCGAGACGCGCCGTGTGCACGAGCTCGCCGTCCAGGGTCACGACGAGGTCGTGCGGCTCGGAGAGACCCGCCGGTCCCGTGGCGAACAACTGCAGGAAGTCCCGGCCAAGGGTGATGTCGATGTCGTATTCGCCGCTCGAGGGAAACGCGAAGGGCACCAGGACGCCGCCGCGGGTGCCGAACGGCAGCCCGGAGACGTGCCTGCTCTGCGTGAAGTCCGACGGTACGACGACGGTGCGCGACATCGGTCTCGCCGGCGCCGCCACCGCCAGCCGGCTGACTTTCCTGGCTGCCAGCAGGAAGTCCTCCAGCCGTCCGGGATCCAGCCCGCCGAGGCTCGCATTGTCGAACCCTCCGCTCGAATCGTCCGCGGGCAGCAGCTCGGCAACGTCGACATCGAGCGCGAGCAGGTCGCGAATCGCGTTCCGATACTCGGTGCGGCTCAGGCGGCGCAGGCCGTCGACGCGGCCCGGATGCGGATTGCGGAGCGCGGCCCGGTCGAGCTCCGACTGCAGCCAGGCCACCAGGCCGTCCCGCGCCGCCGGCTTCGGCCGCGGCCGACCGGCGGGCGGCATCATGCCGGCGCGCAGCTTGCGGAGGACCTTCTCCCAGAGCTCGGGATCGGCGCCCACAGCGGCGAGATCGGCCCGGTCGAGCGCGAGGCCGGCGGTCCTGAGCCGGTCGTTGTGGCAGCCCACGCAGTAGCGCTCGATCAACGCGGCGCGGCTCGCGCCAGCGTCAGGGCCGGCGGGCTGCTCCGCCGCCGGCGACGCAGATCCGGCGAGCAGGAGGGTCCCGGCGAGCGCCATCCGGAAGCTGCGGGTCATCGGGGACAAGCGGCAGTGTGGCACTATAGGCCACGCTGCTCCGGCAACGGCCATGGCGCACCACCTCCGGATACCCTGCGTTCTGCTCTGCCTGGCGCTGCCCGGCAGCGGCGCGGCCGAGCCGTCGCCTGCGCTGGTGGAGGCCGTCCGGGACGCGAACCTCGACCGGGTGCGCTCGCTCCTGCGGCAACCGGGCATCGACGTCGACGCCGCGGAGGCCGACGGCACGACGGCCCTCCACTGGGCGGCCCACCTCGACGACACCGGCGCGGCGGGGCTGCTGCTGGGCGCCGGTGCGACCGCCAACGCCCCCAACACGTTCGGCGTCACCCCGCTGCGCCTGGCCGCCATGAACGGCCGCGTGCCGATGCTCGAGCTCCTGCTGGCGGCCGGCGCGGACCCCAACGCGGCGATCGGCGAGGGAGAAACGGCGCTGATGACCGCGGCGCGCGCGGGCAGCGTCGACGCGATGCGGCTACTGCTCGACCACGGCGCCGACGTCGACGCCGCGCTCGGGGGCGGGCAGACCGCGCTCATGTGGGCGGCGGCGGAGGGTCACGACGACGCCGTCCGGGCGCTGGTCGACGCCGGCGCGGACGTAGGGGCGCGTACGGATGCGGAGGTGCCGCGATCCTCCCGCCGTACGCCGATCGGGGGCTTCACCGCGTTGCTGTTCGCGGTGCGGGCCGGCCACATCGCGACCGTCCGCACGCTGCTCGAGGGCGGCGCCGACCTGGCGGACACGTTGCCGGACGGTACCGGCGCGCTGCTCCTGGCCGCGACGAACGCGCACTACGAGCTGGCCCTGCTGCTCGTCGACCGGGGGCTCGATCCGAACCAGGGCGTGGCGGACGACACGGAGATCGGCTACACGGCGCTGCACGCCGTCACGTGGGTGCGCAAGCCTCCGTACGGCTACAACCCGCCGGGCCCGATCACGAGCGGCCGCGTCGACGGCCTGGCGTTCGTCAGCGAGATGGTCGAGCGCGGCGCCGACGTGAACGCCCGCATGATCGCGGAGCCGAACACCCGCTTTCGGAGGGGTTACAGCTGGATCGGCGCCACGCCGCTGCTCATGGCGGCCAAGGTGGCCGACGCGCCGCTGGTGCGGCGGCTGCTCGCGCTGGGCGCCGACCCGACCCTCATGACCGCCGAGAACACGACGCTCCTGATGGTGGCCGCGGGGGTCGGCATCGCGTCGCCCGGCGAGGATGGGGGCACGGAGGAGGAAGCCTTCGAGTGCCTGCAGGTGGTGCTCGGCGTGGGCGGCGACATCAATGCGGTCGACGACAACGGCGAGACCGCGCTGCACGGTGCCGCGTACCGCCTGGCCCCTTCCGTCGTGCGGCTGCTCCTCGACCACGGCGCCGAGACCTTCACCGCGAGGAATCGGACTGGGTGGACGCCCCTGCAGATTGCCGCGGGCGTGTTCCGGCAGGGAACCTACAAGGAATCGCCCCCGATCGCGGAGCTGCTGCGAGGGGCGATGCACGAGCGCGGCCTGCCGACGACGCTCGCCGCGCCGGCCCGCTGATTGGCGCGTGACAACCACAAGAAGAGGAGGGAATAGGATGACGCGTTTTCTTGATCCCTACCAGGAGTGCATTCATGACACGCTCCGCATCGTAGCCGGGTACGCGTTCATGCTGCACGGCCTGCAGAAACTGTTCGGCGTTTTCGGCGGGCAGTCCGTCGAAATCGCGTCCCTGCTCGGCGTGGCGGCGCTCATCGAGACGGTTGGCGGCGCACTCATCGCCATCGGCCTGTACACGCGTCCGGCCGCGTTCATCGCCAGCGGCGAGATGGCGGTCGCCTACTTCCTGGGCCACGTCGCGCGCCAGGGGTCGTTCCTGTTCCCCGTCGCGAACGCCGGAGAGCCGGCAGTGCTGTTCTGCTTTCTCTTCCTGTTCTTCGCGGCAACCGGTCCGGGCGCGTGGAGTCTCGACGCGGTGCTGCGCAAGAGGCGGAGCTGACCCGTCGGCTCTCGGGACCGTGATCGCGCCGGGCGAGCGGCGTCGAGCCCGCGAGTCGAGGTTCGCGGTTCGGGATTGATCAGGCGGGCGATCGACGACGGGCGCGCCCCCTCCGGGCGCGGCCGCTGCCTTCCCGATCCAGGATCTCGACGGTCCGAGCGTACAGGCGGCGGGCTCGCTCGCGGTCGGCGCCGATGCAGACCATGCCGAGCTTGCCGTGCGGCTCGAGGGCCCCGATCAGGTGGAAGACGACGCCCTCCTCGCTCGGCGCGTGGAAGTGGAGTTGCTGCTCCACCGCGATCCCGACGAGGTCGCCCGGGCTCAGACCGACGTAGCGTTGCTCGTGGAGGTTGTCGGTCGCCACGTAGTAGCGCGTCTGACCCGTGAGCGTCCGATACAGGCCGGTGGCCCTGTCGTACGTGCCGTCGGTGAGGAAGTCGAGCATCCAGAAGGGGTGCGTGGTGCCGCCCTTGCGGAGGTTGATCTCTATCGCGTACGGCCGCCAGCGCCGGCCCTCGCGTACGACGACGAAGTCGACCCCGAAGCGCCCGAGCACCCCGCGGTCGTGGAGTACCTTGGCCACCCGCTCCCCGGCGTCCTGCAGCTCGGCGCGGTAGCGGTCGTCCGCCGGGAACTCGCACCCGACGAACACCTGACCGGAGCGCCCGCCGAGCAGCTGCTCGTGCGTCGAGACGACCTCGACCACGCGCCGCGGATCGATCCGGCACTGCACTGACGGCGACCGTACCTCGTCGCCGCTGACGAACGCCTCGACGATGCCGCCCATCTGCGCGAGCTTCTCGGCATAGCGCTCCCAGGTCTGGTCCGTCGCCTCGAACAGCAGGCGGTGCGGCAGCCGGCGGGCGATGCGCGGCTGTGCATCGGCTTCGGCGTCGCGCGGCAGAAAGCGGAAGCGCGCGTTGCCTTCGCCCGAGAACCCGTCGTTCAGCTTGACGACGGCAGAGCCGAGAGAGGGTTGACGACGCTTCAGCGCGGCCAGCGCCGCGGCGACGTCCTGCCGGTCCCTGAGCGCTTCGAACCCGTCCGGTGTCGTCACCCCCACCGCCTTGAAGATCTGCCGCGACGAGCTCTTGGAGCCGAGGTCGGCAAGCTCCGGATCGCAGCCGTAGAGGGGGATGCCGAGTCGCACCGAGAGCGTTCGCTCCAGCGGCGAGACGTTGAAGCAGACGAGGTGCGCCAGCGCCGGATCGCCGATCGCGGCACGCAGCCGTCGCAGGGCGGATCGATTGGCCAGGATCTTGGCCGTCAGCGGCGCCGGCGACGACTCCCGGCACGCGACGAGCGTGAGGCGCTGGCGTGCGTGGCTGTGCGGGACGCCGGCCAGCAGATGCAGGTAGTAGTCGATGATCGTGGCGTGTATCGGAACGCTGGTCGCGAAGACGACGCGCGTGTACGGCATGCGCAGCAGCATCAACAGGCACAGCAGGCGTTCCTCGTAGTGCGGCGCGCCCTGAATCTTGGCGATGATGTCGGCGTCGAGACTGAGGCTCGGCACGACGACGACCGTCCGCGGGGCGAGGCGGTCGGCGAAGACGCGCCGGAAGAGCGGTTCGAGGCGCTGCTGCAGCTCGGCAAACCGGCTGCGCTCGGTCTCCGATCCCGGTTCCGGATGGCGCATCGGTGTGGACGCCGCCCCCTGTCGGCGCAGAACCTGCCGGATCAATCTCCGCGAGGGTCGTCTATCCGTATAGGCGGGCGCCAGTGCTCCCCGACGCTTGGCCGTAGGCCTACGCTACCCGTTTGCCGCTGATGGCTTCGCGCAGCCCCTCGAGGAGCCCCTCCAGGTGTGCCATTCCTTCCCGCAGGAGGCTCATTTGCTCGCTCTGCCTGTCGAAGCGGGCCTGCAGGTTCCAGTGGCTCGTACCGATCGCCAACAGGATGGTCACGCCCATCCCGATCACCGTCCACGCTGTTCCGTCCATGTTGCCTGATCCTACCTTTGTTTCCTGGTCCCGAATGGCAAGGAACCGCGAAGCGGTTTGCCCGCCGGGTCGGCCGCTGAAGCTATGATCGACCCGGAACCCCGGTAGCTGGTGGCCGCGCGCCGACCGGCCGCAAAGGAGAGCAGGATGAACATGCCTCGTCGAACCTTTCTGGCAGGCCTGGGCGGCGTGGCGGCGGCGGCGGAAGCTGGGCGGGCCGCGGCCCTCACGCCGCAGGCGGCGGAACTGGCGGGCTTCGATCCGGCGGCGTTCCTGGCGCGGGCGAATGCGGATGGCGAATTCCTGGTCACGGCGCGCTTCTGGAACGCGTGCGTCCGCATGGAGATCGGAGCAGCGACGTTCGACGCCGTCATCCGCGACGGCAGGCTGCACGACATCGGGCCGGCGGCAGCCCAGGAGCCCGATGTCCGCCTCAGCGGTCCGCTGGAAGACTGGAAGGCCCCCTCCGGCGCCGATCGCTCGACCGGGCAAGGCGCCCGTGTCGGGCGCGTGCAGATTGCGGGCGACGCGGTGTGCCACGTCGGTCCGTACCAGCGGGCCATCCAGCGGCTCGTGGGACTCGTCAGGGAGACGTTCGTCGGACGCAAGTCTCCGGAGCTGGCGGCGGACGTGGACCGCGAGTGGGACAGCGCGGTCGGCCGCTACCGGTACGTGCGCATCCACGGCGTCCAGTACCGCGTGTACTACGAGGAGGCGGGACAGGGCATTCCGCTCGTCCTGCAGCACACCGCGGGATCCGACGGCCGGCAGTGGCGTCACCTGCTCGAGGACCGCGAGATCCAGCAGCACTTCCGCCTGATCGCCTACGACCTGCCGTACCACGGCAAGTCGCTCCCGCCGACCGGGGTGGCCTGGTGGACGCAGGAGTACAAGCTGACGACGGAGCTGCTGATGGATTCCGTGGTGGCGATCTGCCACGCGCTGGAGCTGGAGCGCCCCGTCTACATGGGGTGCTCGGTCGGCGGCTATCTGGCGCCGGACCTGGCGCTGTACCGCCCGGAGGAGTTCTGCGCCGTGATCGGCGTCAACTCGGGAACGGGCAGCGGGCCGGGCGCGGCGCCCCCGCCGCTCGGCCATGGACACGAGCCCGGCTCGTATCTCGGGGCGACGATGTACGACTGGCTCACGGCGTCGACGGCGCCGGAGCCGTACCGCCGCGAAACCGGCTGGGTCTACAGCCAGGGCGGTCCCGGCGTATTCGCCGGCGACCTGCACTACTACCTCATCGACCACGACCTCACCGGCGGGAAGGCGAAGGGTATCGACACGTCCAGGGTCGGCGTGCACTTTCTGACCGGCGAGTTCGATCCGGCGGTGCAGGGCCCCACCGGAACCGAGGCGCTCGCGGCGGACATTCCCGGCTCGACGTACGCCGTCATGAAGGGCGGATCGCATTTCGCCATGTGCGACGACTATCCGCTCTTCAGGGAGTATCTCGTCCCGATACTCGACCGGATCCGTGGCTAGCTGGGCCCTGCGCTTGGAT
Source organism: Vicinamibacterales bacterium (assembly GCA_965222265.1). Taxonomy (GTDB): domain Bacteria; phylum Acidobacteriota; class Vicinamibacteria; order Vicinamibacterales; family UBA8438; genus JAAXGX01. The sequence goes on along the minus strand of CBDCTP010000001.1, from coordinate 116,460 downwards.
ACATCGTGGGGGGAGTGGCTCCTCAGGTTGGACTCGAACCAACAACCCTTCGGTTAACAGCCGAATGCTCTACCAATTGAGCTACTGAGGAACGATGTCGTCGAAGACCGGGCAGGCCGCGACGCCAACCCCGAATGTTACCGAATGGGGCGCGACACGGTCAAACGGCGGCCCTTCGGGGCCAGCTCCCGAATCCGCCCGCGTCAGATCCAGGGACGCCGGCGCCCGGTGCGGAGCTGGACGAGGAGCGCGACGCCGCCGAGCACGTACCAGGCCACCGCGAACTCCATCTGCGTGCTCGCGGGCGCCAGCGGATACACCTGCTGCACGTCGCCGCTGGCCGCTGCCACGGCCGCGTTGTCGCCGGCCAGCGCGAGCCCCCCTATGAGCGCCGTCCAGGCGCCGCCGAACGACGTGCCGACGATGACCACGTACTTGCGGAGCGCGAGCGCCACGAGCGAGCCGGCCAGGCAGACGCTCAGCATGACCCACAGGCCCGGCTCGCCCGCCTCCGACAGCCAGCCCGCCTGCACCACCAGCGCCCCGAGCCCGGCGCCCAGCACCGCGACGACGGCCAGGTAGGCCGCCTTCGCCAGCAGGGCGCCCAGGAGGCCTCCGCCAGCCATCACCGCCACCATGACCCAGGGCTCGAGCCGGTCCGCGAACGCGGTGACGATGATGACGCCCAGGCCGAAGCCGTAGACGGCCACCAGCAGCCGCAGCAGCCGGTATCCGAGGAAGCACGAGAGCAGCCCCCCCACCAGTAGAATGACCGCGACCGGCACGTGCGCGGAGACCAACGCCATGCCCGCTGATTATGCAGGCTGATCCCGTGCCCCGCAACGGCAACCGCCGGCGGCGCCCAACGCCCGGCGGCCTGCTGGCGGCAGCCCTCGGGCTGGCGCTGTTCGTCTATGCGATCCGGCACGCGGGAGTCGGCGCCGTCGCCGACGGGATTGCCCGTCTCGGAGGGGCCTTCGCGGCCGTCGTCGCGCTGGGCGGGCTGCGGTTCGCGGTGCGCGCCGCCGCCTGGATGCGCTGCCTCGAACGCGGCCACCGCCTCGGGCTGCGCGACGTCTTCCCGGCCGTCGTCGCCGGCGATGCGCTCGGCAACCTCACGCCGCTCGGCCTCATCGTGGGCGAGCCCGCCAAGGCCATGCTGCTCCGCCACCGCGAGCCGCCTGGCCGCACCCTGCCCGCCCTGGCCGTCGAGAATCTCTTCTACACGCTGAGCGCCGTGCTCGTCATCGCGGGCGGGCTCGCCGCGCTGCCGTTTCTGCTGCAAGCTCCGGGACGCCTGTGGCTCACCACGACCGTCGTCGTTCTCGCGCTGGCGGCGCTCCTCGTCGGCGCCCACTGGGTCATCCGCAGCCGCGTCCCGGTCGGCAGCGCGCTCCTGGCCTGGCTCCGCGGCCGCGGAATCGCACCACGGCTCGTGGCGCGCGGGGCCGAGCGGGCACGCACGCTCGAGGACCGGATGCACGCGCTCTACCCCCGCGGGTGGTCCCGCCTCCTGCCGGTCGCCCTGCTGGAGCTCGCCTTCCACGCCTGCGCCGTCGTCGAGATCTTCCTGGTGCTCTCGCTGATCGGCCCGCGGCATCCGACCCTGCTCGACGCGTTCGTTCTCGAGTCGACGAACCGACTCATTGCCGTGGTCTTCCGGTTCGTCCCGCTGCGGATCGGGGTCGACGAAGCCGGGACCGGACTGGTCGCGGACCTGCTGGCGTTCGGGACCGCGGCCGGCGTGACGCTGGCGATCGTCCGCAAGGGCCGCATGCTGGTCTGGACGGCGCTGGGCATGGCGGCGCTCGTGGGACGTGGCCTGTCGCCAGGCTTCCCAGGGCGGGTGCTCGCGGGCGTCGGGACCCGGGTCGCGGTAGTGATCATGGCGCGGTCGCCCGCAGCGGGCGATGCCCCCAAGACGCGCCTGGCGGACGCCGTGCCGCGCGAGGCGGACCGCCGCCGCCTGTACGCGGCGTTCCTCACGGACACGATCGCCGCCTGCCGCACGGTGGAGGGCGCGGCGCTGCGGATCGCCTACACGCCCGACGGGGGACGCGTCGGGCTGCCGGAGCTCGGCGCCGGCGCCGGCGAGCTGCTGCCGCAACGGGGAGTGGACCTGGGCGCCCGCGAGCGGGGCGTGTTCGACGACCTGTTCGCGGCCGGCTTCGACACGGTGGTGATGATCGGCTCGGATCTGCCGACCCTGCCGCCCGCTCACGTCAGCCGCGCCATCAATCGGGTGTCGGCGCGCACGGTGGTGCTCGGACCGTCCGACGACGGCGGCTACTACCTGATCGCCCTGTCCGCACCCCCGGCGGGGATGGCGGTCCCGGACCTCTTCAGCGGCATCCGCTGGAGCACCCCGTCGGCGCTCGACGATACGCGCGCCGCGGCGGCTCGGGCCGGGCTCAACGTCGTGCTGGTCCCTGGCTGGCACGACGTCGACGACGCGGCCGGACTGGCGCGGCTGCGGGCCGAGCTGCGGCAGGCGGCGACGCGCGCCCGTGCGCCGGCGACGGCGCGCGTGCTGGACGAGATCTTCGAGCCCGCGGATGGATCGGCCTGATCCGTTCACCTTTGGTGTAGCATGCGCCGGGAAGGAGGACGCCGTGCCGACACTGTTCAAAGTCCTGGTCCTGGGTTCCCTGCTCGCCGCGCTGCCCGCCCATGCCGCCGGTCAGGTGAGCGCGATTACCACCTGTGAGCCGGAAGGGCCGGCGAGGCCCATCTGCGGCTTCCAGAACCCGGAGGATCTGGTGGCCCTGCCCGGCGGCGAGGCGATCCTCGTCAGCGAGTACGGCGGCATGGAGGGCGACGTCCCCGGCTCGCTCGCCCTCCTGGTGCTCGACACCGAGGAGCGCCGGGAGCTCTTCCGCGGCGGCGACGCGGACGACGCCGAGCCGGTCTGGGGCGATCCCGCCTGTCCGGGTCCGCCGCCGCCCGCGTTCAGCCCCCACGGCATCCACCTCTCCGAGCGCGACGGTGCGTTGCAGCTCCTGGCGGTGCAGCACGGGGCGCGCGCGTCCGTCGAGTTCTTCGAGGTCACCGGCGCAGGGACCGACTGGAACGTGGCGTGGCGCGGTTGCGTCGTGGCCCCCGAGTCGGCCTGGCTCAACTCGGTGGCGGCGCTGCCCGGCGGAGGCCTCGTGACGACCCGGATGATGACGCGGCCGCCCGGCGGCGAGGATCTGCTCACGGCGCTCGGACGGGGTGCGGACCCCGGGCCGGGCTATGTGCTCGAGTGGCTGCCGGAGCGCGGCTTCGAGATCCTCGACGGCAGCGAGGTCGGCATGCCCAACGGGATCGAGACCTCGACCGACGGCAGCCTCGTCTTCGTGAACGGCGGCGGCCAGGTTCGCCGCATCGTCCGCGAGACGGGGGAGGCCGAGGCCACGGCCACGCTGGGCGGTCTCGACAACGCGCGCTGGGCCCCGGACGGCCGCCTGGTGGTTGCCTCCATAGAGGGCGAGGATCCCAACGAGCTGGCCTTCTGCTTCAACCTCGAGAGCGGAGCCTGCCCCATCCGGTTCCGCATCGTCGCGGTCGATCCCGAATCGCTGGAGACCGAGGAGCTCTACGGCAACCAGGGGGCGCCCATGGGCGGCGGCACCATCGGCCTGGTGGTTGGCGGGGAGCTGTTCGTGGGCTCGTTCGCGGGCGACCGCATCCTGCGCGTAACGCTCGATTGAGGCTGCGCTAGCGACCCTGGCCCGCAGCCTGCCGCTCAGCAGCCCGGGCGCCGCCCAGCATGTTGGGCAGCGCGTAGTTGCCCTCGTGGCAGGCGTACTCGAAGACCGGACCGTCGGTCGCCGTCATGGGGATCGAGGCCGTCCAGGGCCGCGTCCAGATCGTCGGATCGTCGACCGTGATCCGGTAGTCGATCGCGCCGGCGGCGGTCCGCGTGAAGCGCTCGGTCAGGCGGAGCCGCTCGTCGCCCCCGAAGACGGTGAAGAACCGTGCGCGGACCTTGGCGTTGAAGTTCGTGGTCTCCACGACCAGTGTGTTGCCGTCCCAGCGGCCCCGCGAGTCGCCCAGCCACTGGCGGATGGCGGACGACGCATGCGCGCGTCCGTCCAGCGGGATGATCCGCACGTCGTGAATCATCTCGATGAAGATGGCGACGTAGCCCGGCGCCTGCAGGATCTGGTAGTTGTGGTTGTAGAAGCCGGGCATCATCGCGCCCGGCAGTCCGCGCGTGATGCAGCGGTCGTAGGCGTTGAAGTCCTCCCAGGACTCGTAGCGGCCGCCCCGGTAGGAGTCGGTGCGCGCGTCCTGCATCCGCTGCTCTTCGAGCGTGACCGCGGGCAGGCGCCCATCGGCCGGCTCGACCAGCAGCGCCGTGCGGGCGTGCAGGTCGCCCTGCTCGAGCCAGAAGTTGTTGTAGCCGCCCGTCGGGCTCGACGGCGTGACGACCTCCGTGCAGATACGCGCGACGGGGTTCCGCAGCGCACGCTCCTCATCGGTCAGCAGCGCCTTGCCGGCCAGGTCGCCGGGACGCTCGAGCGGTGTCGTGGTGGTGTTGGTCCACAGCCCCTGCAGGTCCGGATCGCCCCACGGCGTGCGGGGCGGCACCCATCCGTCCGGCCCGGACGGCGCAGCCTGACCCGCGACGGCGGGCCCCGTCAGGAGCACGACCGCCAGCCCGATGAGTGTTGCTCCGAGACACCGGCTCTTCATCTCTCGTTGCTCCCCGCCAGCCTGCGCGTGTCCGGCGTACGGCATGATGGACCAAGGAAGCCGCGGCGCGCAAGGACCACGGCGGCGGCGGACTCAGACCTCGCGGCGCCCCTCCAGCGCCTTGTGCATCGTGACCTCGTCGGCGTACTCGAGGTCGCTGCCCACCGGCAGTCCCATGGCGATGCGCGTCACGCTGACGCCGAGCGGCTTGAGCAGCCTGGCCAGGTAGATGGCGGTGGCCTCGCCTTCGACGTTGGGATTCGTCGCCAGTATCACCTCGCGGACGTCGGATCCCCGGATGCGGTCCAGCAGGCTCTTGATCCGCAGCTCCTCCGGCCCGATCCCCTGCAGCGGCGAAAGAGCGCCCATGAGCACGTGGTAGGCGCCCGCGAACTGGCCGGTCCGCTCGACGGCCGACACATTGGGCGGATCCTCGACGACGCAGATCACCTGCCGGTCGCGGCTCGGGTGCGTGCAGTAGTAGCAGGGATCCGTGTCGGTGATGTTGGAGCAGACCGAGCAGTAGGTGATCGCCTCCTTGACCTCGCGCACCGCGTCGATGAGCTGGTCCACCTCCTCGCGCGGCTGCCTGAGCAGGTGGAACGCCAGCCGCTGCGCACCCTTGGCGCCGATTCCGGGCAAACGCTGAAGCTGCTCGATCAATCGGGCGAGCGCGCCGATCTCGGTCATCCGGTGAGCCCGGGAATCCTCAGGCCGCCCATCAGCCCGCCCATCTTGCCGGCCACGGTCTCGTCCACCTTCCGCTGGGCGTCGTTGATGGCCGCCACGATGAGATCCTGGAGCATCTCGACGTCGTCCGCGTCGACCACCTCCGGATCGATCGCCACCCGCTTGACCTGCTTCTGGCCATTCATGACCACGGTGACCATGCCCCCGCCCGCGGTCGCCTCCACCTCGGTGGCGGCCAGCTCCCGCTGCAGGCGCTCCTGCATCTCCTGCGCCTGCTTCATCATCTGCTGAATGTTCATGGGTCGATCTTCTCGATGTCGCGGATCTCCGCGGGGAACACCTCGAGCAACGCCTGCACGACCTCGTCGTCCAGCGCCGCCATCTTGAGCTCGCGCTGCGACTCGCCGGACGGGTCGGGAGCCGGCTCGGCCGCGGGCCGGGGCGGCGCGCCCTCCTGCTCGGCCGCGACCTTTACCTTGCGCCCCACCACCTTCGACGCCAGGTCCTCGAGCCAGCCCCGGCCCTGGGCGAGCTGCGCGGCGAGCGTCTGCTGGCTCGCGGTGAACGCGAAGACCAGCCGATCGTCGACGAGGTCGATGCGTTGGGCCTGCGCGACGACCGTGCCGTAGAAGAACCGCTTGGCACGCTTGATCTCCGCCAGAACTGCCGCCTTCGGGTCCGCCTCGCCGGCCGCGTCGCCCGGCGGCGCCGAGTCGGCGGGCGGCGGGGCGGGGCGGGGCGGCGGCGCGGGCTGCCGCGGGCGGGACGGCGCGCGCGGCGCGGGTGCGGTCGGGGGCACGGCGGCAGGCGCCGGGCGGGCGGGCGGCGCGGGCGGCGCGGCGTTGCCGGCCAGCAACTCGGTCAACGGCACCAGCCGGCGCAGGTGCATCCACTTGAGCAGCGCCATCTCGAAGTGATGCCGGGGCTGCACCGCGCCGCGGATGTCGACCTCCGCCCGCGACAGCACGTCGAAGGCGCGCATCAGATCCTCGCGCGAGAAGCGGCCGGACAGCGCCACCAGCCGGTCGCGCTCGGCATCGCCGGCGATCTCGGGATCCTCCGCCCGGCCGCGGTCGATCGCGATCACCAGCATGTCCCGCAGCGCGCGCGTCAGCTCGCGGCAGACCAGCCGCAGGTCATAGCCCGCCTCGACGAACCGCCCGGCCAGCTCGAAGACCGCCGCCGCGTCCTCGTTCGCCACGACCTCCACCGCGTCGAGGACAGGGTCGCGACCGATCAGGCCGAGCACCGTGGACACCTCCTCGGCGGTGATCCGCTCGCCCGCGAACGCGAGGACCTGATCGAGCGCGCTCAACGCATCGCGCATGCTGCCGTCGGCCGCGCGCGCAATCAGCGCGACACCGGCCTCGTCGATCGCGATCTGCTCCCGGCCGGCTATGGTCCGGAGCTGCTCGGAGATGGCCTGCGTGCCGATGGTCCGCAGCTCGAACACCTGCGAGCGGGACAGGATCGTGTCGGGGATCTTCCGGAGCTCGGTCGTCGCCATCATGAACACGACGTGCGGCGGCGGCTCCTCGATCGACTTGAGCAGGGCGTTGAACGAATGGCTCGACAACTGGTGGAACTCGTCGATGATGAACACCTTGTAGCGGTCGCGCACCGGCGCCATGGCCAGCCCGGCGATGATGACCTCGCGTACGTTCTCGACCTGAGTGTGCGTGGCCGCGTCGATTTCGAGGACGTCGATGTCGCGCCCGTCGGCGATCTCGACGCACGGCTCGCAGGCGCCGCAGGGATCGGCGGTCGGACCGCCGTCGCAGTTGAGCCCCCGCGCGAGGATGCGCGCCGTGGTCGTCTTGCCGACGCCGCGCGGGCCGGCGAACACGAACGCCTGCGCCAAGCGGTCGTTCGCGATGGCGTTCTGCAGCGTCCGGGTCGCGCCAACCTGCCCGATGACGTCGGTGAACCGCTGAGGACGGTACTTGCGTGCGAGAACCTGGTAGGCCATCGTTTGCGAGGCGGGTCCCACCGCGGCCCGGAGGGACCTGCGGCACATGTCAGTGACTACTTAGCGCTGCTGCCTTCCGGCCCTGACGCGGTTCGTAGGCTGATATTGCACAGGGTCCGAGCCGCGGTGCGACCCGCCGCCGACTGCGCGCACCGGGGTGCGCCGTCCAGTCTAACCCACCCGGGGGAGATTACTGGCCGGCGCCCAGCCGTTGCAGCAGCTCGACGGTCCGCTGACGGGCCGCCTCGTCCCGCGCGCGCTGCGCGAGCGCGAGCGGCGTCCGGCCGTCGCGGTTCGTGACATCCACCCGCGCCCCCCGGGCCGCCAGGTACTCGACGACGCGGTGGTACCCGTCACGCGCGGCGGCGTGCAGTGCGGTGTTGCCCTCGGCGTTGGCCATGTCGACGTCGATCCCCTGCTCGGCGGCGATACTGACTGCCTCCAGCATCGTGCGCTCCCGCACGACCCGGTCGGGCTCGCGCCGCGTGCTGCGGACCGGCGCGCTCTCGGCGATGCGGTCGAGACGGTCGACCGAGACGAGCGGATCGCGTCCGCCCAGGCCGGCCGCCGCCATCAGCGCGCTCGTCGTCCCCTCCTCCACCTGCACCCGCTCGTCGCGCACGGACAGCGAGCCGGGCCAGTACGTCGGGTGGTGCGCCACCCGCGGGTCGGCGCCGTAGTCGAGGAGCAGACGCATGATGTCCGGCGCGTTGAAGCGCGCCGCGAGCCAGAACGGCGCGGCGCCGACGTACGACGGATGCAGGTAGAAGTCGACGGCGTCGCGCCGGATCGGCGTGGAGGCCTGCACCCTGGCTTCGCGATCCGCACCGCGGTCCAGGAGCGCGCGCACGAGCGCCGCGTCCTTGTGCAGAATCGCCGCGTGGAGCGCGGTGTAGCCGGCGTCCGCCGCGTTCGGATCGGCGCCCTGCTCCAGCAGGAAGGCCGCCACGGCGCCGTGCCCGCTGTGCGCCGCCACGACGGTCGCGCTCGTGCCGTAGGGCGACTGATCGTCCACGTCGGCGCCGGCGGCGACCAGCAGCCTTGCCGATGCGAGATCGCCCACGCGCGCCGCGAACAGGAGCGCCGTGTAGCCCCCCTGCGGTATCTCCGTGACGTACTCCGGATTCCACGGCTCCGGGGTGGTCTTGACCACCTCGGTCCACACGTCCGAGCGGGCGTCGACCGCCGCGCCGTGGTCCAGGAGCACCTCGACGACCGCGGGATGCTGCTGCGACACCGCCCACATCAGCGCGGTCTGGCTGCGCGCGCCGGTCGCGCCCACGGCGGCGCCGGCCGCGAGCAGCCGGCGAGCCAAATCCGCCGCGCCGACGCGCGCGGCGGTCATCAGCGGCGTCTCGCCCGACAGGAGCGGCGCATTCGGGTCCGCGCCGGCGTCGAGCAGCCGCCGCACCACGGCGGCGCTGCCGTTCTCGCAGGCGGCCCACAGCGGCGTGACGCCCAGATCGTTCGCCGCGTTCACGTCCGCGCCGGCATGAATCAGTAGGTCGGCCACCTCGCCATCGTCCCAGTAGGCCGCCCAGTGCAGCGCGGTGGCGCCGTCGCCCTGGCGGGCCGTCACGTCCGCGCCCTCCGCGATCAGCGCGCGCGTGACATCCCACTCGCCGCGCTGCGCCGCGTCTGCGAGCGCCTGGTCCGCGGCGGATGCGGCGACCGGGTTGGCGACCACCAGCGCCGCCAGAAGCGCTACCGAAACCGTGCACCGCCGAAACCCCGTCCAGGAATTCATGGTCGTCATCGCGATTGCCCGTTGGGGGAACTCGCTCACACCTCCGACAGCGTGTCGATCGGCAGCTTCGTGGTGCTGTTGCCGAGGCGGTCGAGCGGCATGTCGAGCTTGTCCATCAGCGTCATCAGCAGGTCGGCGTTGGACGTGCTGCCGGAATACCGCAGGTGCCGGCCGCCCTTGAGCTTGCCACCGCCGCCGCCCATGACCAGCAGGGGCAGGTTGACGCCCAGGTGGCGCGTGCTGTTCGAGATGCCGGCGCCGTAGAGGATGGTCGTGTTGTCGAGCAGCGAGCCGTCGGCGTCCTCGGCCGCGCGCAGGCGCGCCAGATAGCCGGCGGTCAACTCGGCGTGGTACGCGTTGATCTTCGACATCACGGCGATCCGTTCCGGATCGTCCTCGTGGTGCGACAGCGGATGGTGCGCGTCGGGCACCCCGATTTGCGGATACGCCCGCGTGCTCTGCTCGCGTCCCATCATGAACGTCACGACGCGCGTCAGGTCGGCCTGGAGGGCCAGGAACTGCAGGTCGAACATCAGCCCGAGATGCTCCTCGAAGACGCGCGGCGGCGCCGAGGGCTGCTCGGTGAACGAAGGCTCCACGTCGCGCTGCTGCTCGGCGATCTGGATCCGCCGCTCGACGTCGCGGACCGCCTCGGTGTACTCGTCGAGCTTCAGCCGGTCGCGCGGCCCGACCGCCACCTTCAGGTCGCTCAGCTTGTCGGTGACCGAGTCGAGGATGCTCTGCTTCTGCTGCCGCCGCGCCCGCCGGACGGCCGGGTCGGCCGAGCCGCTGTCGCCGAAGAGCCGCTCGAAGACGGCGCGCGGGTTGTTCTCCATCGGCAGGGGCATCGTCGGCGTGCGCCACGAGATGGTCTGCGTGTAGGCGCAGCTCAGGCCGGCGGTGCACTGGCCCGCGTTGGCGAACTTGTCCATCGACACTTCCAGCGAGCCGAGCTGGGTCGTCCTGCCGAGCTCCCGCGCGAGGATCTGGTCCACGGAGGTGCTCGCCAGCACGTCGGTCTCGTTCTGGCCGCCGCGCGGCGTCCCGGTCAGGAACGACGCCGAAGCGCCCGCGTGGACGTACGCCCACGAGGCGCGCAGACCCGAGACGACGAGCAGCTGGTCGCGGAACGGCGCGAACGGCGCCAGGATCGGCGTCAGCTCGAAGTCGCGGCCCTCCTCCTCCGGCGTCCAGTACTGCATCGCCATGCCGTTGGGCACGTAGATGGCCTGGAAGCGGTGGATCGGCTTCGCCGAGGTCTTCGCCAGCGCGGCGAGCGCGGGCGACATCGCATCGAGGAACGGGAGGCTCAACGTCACGCCGAGACCGCGCAGCACGGTGCGCCGCGGCAGCGATTTTCCAGTGATGGTCATGATGTTTCCTCTCAATCGGCGGCCGCGTTGCGCATCAGGAACGCCGGGCTCTTGACGATCCCGGCGATGAGCGCCGACCAGCGGTAGTCGTCCGCCGCCGCGTCCCGCGCGACCGCGCGCACGGTCGGCCAATCGGTGTGCCGGAGGCCGCGCCCGAGGGCGTACGACAGCAGCTTGGCCGTCACCGTGCGGGCGAACTGCTCCGGCTCCTCCAGCAGCAGCGCGCGCAGGCCGGCCATCCCGTTCACCGTCCGGCCGTTCGGCATGGTGGCCGTCGCGTCGATGGGGTTGCCGAACTCGTCGGCGGTCCGCCACGCTCCCAGCCCGTCGAACTGCTCCAGCGCGAAGCCGGGCGGATCGATCGACGCGTGGCACGTGGCGCACGCCGGCGACTGCCGGTGCAGCTCCAGCCGCTCGCGCACGGTGGTGGTCCGGCCGCCGTCGCCCCGTTCCGGCAGCGCCGGCACATCGGCCGGCGGCGACGGGGGCGGCGCGCCGAGAATCGTGTCCAGCAGCCACTTGCCGCGCAGCACCGGCGACGTGCGGGTCGGATAGGAGGTCAGCGCCAGCAGGCTGCCGTGTCCGAGCAGGCCGCCGCGCTGCTCGCGGTCCGGGAACGTCACGCGCCGGAACCGGGTCCCGTAGATCCCCGGAATCGCGTAGTGGCGCGCGAGCCGCTCGTTCACGAACGTGTAGTCGGCGTCGAGCAGGTCGAGCACGCTGCGGTCCGCGCGGAGCGTGCTGGCGAGAAAGAGGGTCGTCTCCTGCCGGAACGCCTCGACGAGGTTGTCGTCGAAGTCGGGGAACGGCACCGGGTCGCCCGTGACGTCCTCCAGGTTGCGCAGGTGCAGCCACTGGACGGCGAAATCGTCCACGAGCGAGCCGGCGCGCGGGTCGGCCAGCATGCGCCGGACCTGCGCCTCCAGCACGGCCGGATCGGTCAGGGTCCCCTGCTCGGCCCCGGCGAGCAGGGGCTCGTCGGGAACGCTGCCCCACAGGAAGAACGACAGCCGCGAGGCGACCTCCAGGTCGCTCAGCCGGTACGCCTCGCCGGCCGCCGCGCCGGCCGGATCGCTCTCGATGCGCAGGAGGAAGTCCGGGTCGACCAGCATCCGCTCGAGCGCGAGCTGGATGCCGGCATCGAAGCTGCCGCCGCTCTCGCGGCCGGTCTCGAAGAAACCGAGCAGCGTATCGAGGTCGGCCGGCGTCACCGGCCGCCGGTAGGCGCGCCGCGCCAGCCGCGACACGATCTCGGCGGCGCACGTCCGTTCATCGGCCTCCACGCCGGTGTCGGGGCGACAGGTGAAGATCGCCCGCCGGCTCGGCGTATCGCCCGGACCGGCCACGCTGTACGGCCCGCCGATAGCAATGGCGCTGACCGCGGCGTACCCGTGGTACGCCTCGTCGTTCGAGAGCACCTCGCCCGCCTGCCGCGGCTTCAGGATCCCTTCGGGCTCCCAGAGGTTGCGCACGAACGAGACGCCGACCGTGCGCGGCCCGGCCTCCACCGGCACGCGGACCTCGAGGCGCTCGTCGGCATGCTGCAGGTACGTCTCCCACTCCGGGTCGCCCCGCTCGGCAATCGTGAACGTGACCGGCGCCGGCCGGCCCCGGGCCTCGCCGCCGACCGTGAACCGCTTGACCAGCCTGCCGTCGATCCGGACGTCGAGCCGGTGCGCCGAGCCCATGCCCAGGATGTAGTCCTGCCAGTTCGACCGCAGCTCGATCTTGATGAGGTACTCGCCGTCGACCGGGAAGTGATACGGGACGGCGACCCCGCCGCGCGAGCCGAGCGGCAACTGCTCGCTCTGGCGGTCGTCCTGCAGGAGGAGCAGCGGCACGTCGAACGTCTCGAAGCCCGGGCCGGTCGGCGGCAGGCCGGTTGCGAGCCGCGTGATGGTGCGGGCGGCCGAGAGGTAGCGCTCGAGCTGCGCCGTCGAAATCGACAGCACGTCGGCGTTGTTGTCGAAGCCGGTGTCCGACGTCTCGTCGCCCGGCAGGAGCGGCGTCACGTCGAGGTCGAGCGCCAGGAGGTCGCGAACCGCGTTCCGGTACTCGGTCCGGTTCAGGCGATGGACCGTGCCCGTCCGGCCCGGGTTCGGCCGCGCCGCGGCCGCCCGGTCGACGTCGGCCTCGAGCCGGGCCGCCACCGCCGCGTACGTCGCCGCGTCCGGACGCGGACGGCCCGGCGGCGGCATCGCGCCGGTCCGCAGCTTGGCGATCACCCGCTCCCAGACGTCCGCGTCGCGGCTCGGGTTGCCGGCGTCGACCGCGGCGGCGTCGAGAACCAGCCCGCCGGTCCGCAGCCGGCCGTTGTGGCAGGTGATGCAGTACCGGTCCAGAACCGCGCGCGGTGAGGGCGCCGTGGCCTGGCGCGCGGAAGCCACGGCCGGCGCGGCGGTCGACGGGGCAGGCGAGGTCTCCGATCCGCCGGGTTGCGCGCTGGAGACGCCGGCCGCCAGGAACGCCGCAGCGCACGCCAACCCGGCCGCCGGCCGCCGCACACCGCTCCGCGATCGCACCATCAGTGGCTCCCTCCAGCCCGCCGGCGGCGCCATGCACACGCGGCAGTCCGCATCCTACCCCGCGACGCAGGGTCGGGCAACACCTCTTCGACCGTCTCCGTGTTTCTTCCGCGCGAGGGACGGCGGGTTCGGATGGTATTACTATTGAGCCGCTTGCAAAACTCCGGGGGATTGGGGCTGGACGCCAGTTCTGAGCTCGCTTGATGAACACCATTTCCACTGGATCGCCGGCTGGATATCTTGTCGGGAGAACCGGCGGCACATCGAGAGGTGGAAATCGGATGTTGCGATGTGTTCTTGACCGCGCGTTGGGACACCGGTGGGTGACTGCCGCCCGTCGGGCCCCGAGGGGCGTTGCCGGCGGTGCACCGGTTATGTCACCAGGCGTACGAGCTGGTCGGCGGTGAGTGCGAGCACGGCGAACATGCAGTGGCACATCACTTTCGCGGTGCCACGGACCCGGACATGGCGACCACCGAACTCGTCCTTGAGACGGCCATTGACGCGCTCACCCGCCGTACGCTCGTTGTAGCGAACCTGCTCGGCAAGCTGGAAGCCGAGATTCTTCAGGCGCCGGGCTTCGGTTCGCAGTTCCTCCGCCAGCGTCTTGTCGCGGCGGGGGTTGGTGTCAATCAACGGGACGTGGCCGAGTGAGCGGCTGTGCTGACGGATCGGTTCCGCGTCGTAGGCGGCGTCCATCAGATCGTACAGATTGGTCGTCCGCTCGGCCGACAAGGTCGCCAGCGGAATGGCGGCTTGGCTGTCGTGCAGGGAGGCGGACGTCAGCAGGCAACTGATCGGAATCTGGCCGTCGGCCACGTCGAGGTGCAGCTTGTATCCGACCCAGGTGGACTTGTAGCCCTTGCTGTCCTTCTTCATGCCCACGTCACAGTCGGTCGGCAGGTCGTCGAGCATCTCTGGCAGGGTCATGGCCGCCTGCCGGTCGAGGCGCTTGAGGACCTTCGGTTGTTCCTCACCCTTCTTCGGCCGTCCCCGTTTGCGCTTGGGCGGCAAAGGTGCCTTCTGCTTCGCGGCCGGCTTCTCGCGGGCCTCGATGGCCGTCGAGTCGCGGGAGAGGTGGCCCACCAGCCGGTCGCGGTGGGTATTCAAGATCAGCGCTTCGTGCACGCGCTGGGCCAACTGCGTGTCCGAGAACTCGGCGAAGGCGCGCGAGAAGACCGACTCGCTCGGCACCTCGCTCTTCCGCTCCCAGCCGCAGATGCGCCGCAGCGCCACGTCGGTGACCAAGCGGTCCAGCAGCACGCGCGTCGTCGGCATGTCGTAGACCGCCTTGGCCACGAAGGCCCGCGCCATCGCCGCGCGGTCCTTGGGCGGACGCCCCGGCACTCGGAAGCGCCGGGGAATCATCTGCTCGATACGGATGACCTCGAGGGTCTGCACCAACTGCTGTTGTTTCTCGGTCAGCGGACCCAGCACGCACTCCAACTGGGGAAACAGGGCATGCTGGATTGACTGCCAGTAGGGCGCGAAGGCGACGCACAGGCGATTCATGGCTGGTTGACCGCTCCTTCCAACTACTGTATGGTACCGGTCAACGCGGATGTCAAGCACCGAATCGATGGCCTACGATGCGGCGATGCGCCGGTACGAGAAGCAATACGACGGGCTCAAGGCGGAACTGCAAACGCTCGGATTCATAGGACAGGGCTCCGTCTCCACCCGCCGGATAACGTGTGGGAGGCCCGCCTGTCGCTGCCACTACGAGCCGGAGGCCCGTCACGGCCCCTACCACTACTGGACGCGCAAGGCGCGCGGAAAGACTGTCGGCTTGAAGCTCACCGAAGACGAACTCGTCCTGTATCGGGAGTGGATCGCGAACAACCGGGAGCTGGAACGGATCGTGAGGGAAATGCGCCGCATCTCTTCGCGCGCGCTTGCCCTCACAACCGGCAGACAGGCTCCATGAACCCCCGTGTCGCCGGCTTCCCGGGCGCGGTGGCGGTCACTGCCATCCAGCGGACGCTGCATCCCGCCCGCTGACCGTCCCCCGCCCTGCCGCCTCGGGCAAGGGAAAACTCGGCCGATCACGCGTTTCGCAAGAGGCTCTATTCGTAATATTTCAAGTAGGCAACTCGGCTACGACTGCATGAGATGACGAGAAAGGTCACGATGCCGCCGACCAGATCAGCCACCAGAACACGGGTGACCGTCTCCCTGCCGGTCGACGTTGCGCGCTACCTCCGATCGACGCCCAACGCCAGCGCGGTGGTCCGTGAGGCGGTCGAAGCCTATCGGACACGCGAACTGGCGCGACGCCTCGAAGAGGCGTACCGGGCCGACGCTGCGGAGGCGGAACGCATCAACGGGGAGCTGGCGGGCTACGGCAACGCCAGCGCCAGCCACTCTCCCGGATGCTCGACCGAGCCGATCGGCAGGACGATGTGCTGCCGGCCCGCGTGCAGGTAGGTGATCGGTGAGCCGTTCGTGCCGGCGGGGAGCTCGGTCTCCCAGATCACCGCGCCCGACTCCTTGTCGAAGGCCCGGAACTTGCGGCCTGCGTCGGGACCGGCGCCGGGCGGGGTGCGGACCATGATCGGATCGCCCTCGCTGACGAAGAGCAGCGTCTTCGTCAGCAGCGTCATCGCGCGGCCCGGCTGGCCGAGCGGCGGCAGGTCGAGGTGGGCGATGGCCGGATGCTCCCGCGGCCCGTCGCCGTTCGGCACCATCCAGACGTGCTCGCCCGTGTTCATGTCGATGGCGGTGATGCGGCCGTAGGGCGGCTTCGTGAGCGGCAAGCCCTGCGGCCCGTCCGGAAACGCCCGCGTCCCGCGCGTGTAGCGCACGTTCATCCGATCCGGATTGCCGGGCGTCAGGTCGGCGGCGAACGCCCCGGTCACCGACGGCACGTACAGCATGCCCGTCTCCGGGTCGAAACCCGCGCCGCCCCACTCCGCCCCGCCGACCGAGCCCGGAAGCTGCAGCGTCCCCCTGGTGTCGGTCGCGTGGTCGCCGCGGATCGACGGCGGCGTGAAGATCGCGCCCAGGATGTACGGCTCGACGATCTCGACCGCCTCGGCGCGGAGCTCCGGCGTGAAGTCGAGCAGGTCGTCGGCGGTGATGCCGTGCCGGTCGAACGGCAGCGGCTTCGTCGGGAACGGCTGGGTGGGCGAGATCCACTCGCCCGGCGTGTTGGAGCCGGGTACCGGGCGCTCGACGATCGGCCAGACCGGCTCGCCGGTCACGCGGTCGAAGGTGTACGCCATCGCCTGCTTCGTGAGCTGGACCACGGCCTTGACGTCGCGGCCGTCGACCGTGATGTCCATCAGGATCGGCGCCACGTTGTTGTCGTAGTCCCAGAGGTCGTGGTGCACCGTCTGGAAGTGCCAGACGCGCTCGCCGGTGGCGGCGTCGACGCAGACCAGGCTGTTGGCGTACAGGTTGTCGCCCGGGCGGTGGCCGCCGTACATGTCGTTGGTCGGCGCCCCGGTCGGCAGATAGACGTAGCCGAGCTCGAGGTCGGCGCTGAACATGGTCCAGACGTTCGCCATCCCCGAGTACTCCCAGGAGTCGTCGAGCCACGTCTCGACGCCCGGCTCGCCGGCCCGCGGGATCGGGCTCCACGTCCAGCGCAGGTCGCCCGTGCGCACGTCGTACGCGCGGACGTCGCCCGGATGCTGCTCCTTGGTGAACGGATGGTCCGCCATGGCGCTGCCGAGAATCACGACGTCGCGGACCACAACCGGCGGCGACGTCCCCCGGTAGCCGGCCTGGGCGTCGTAGGTCAGGTCGACCCTGCCGGCGTCGCCGAAGTCGTCGACCGGCCGGCCCGTCGCGGCGGCGGTGGCCATGAGGTACGGCGGCCGGATCGAGAAGATGCGCCGGTCGTCGCCCGACTCCCAGTAGGCGACGCCGCGGTTCGGCGCCCCGCGCGGCGTGTCGTCGCCGAGGAAAGCGGCATCCTGCACCCAGATCGTCTCCCCCGTCCCCGGGTCGAACGCCTCAACGAGACCGATGCCGTTCGACGCGTAGAGCACGCCATCGACCATGATCGGCGTCGAGCGCAGCTGATTCGAGTAGCGGAGCTCCGGCCAGCGCGCCCGCAGCGAGGCATCGACGGCCGCGCGCCGCCACGCGACCCGCAGCCGTCCGACCGTGTCGGCGTCGACCTGATCCAGCGCGGCGTAGCGCGTGTAGCCGGCGTCGCCGCCGTGGACGCGCCACTCGCCGTTGGCGCCCTGCTGCGCCGCCGCCGGTCCGGCCAGCACCAGCGCAACGGCGGCCGCGAGCGCGCCGGTGGCCCGGCCGGCCCACGTCGGGTCGTTCCTCGACATGCCGCCCTCTCCCGCCGCCCGCATCAATTGAGGCCCGAGTACGAGGTCGGCTCCAGGATCCGCGCCTCGATGTTCTCGATCAGCTTCCGCTCGTCGTCGCGCTCGACGGCGATGATGATCTCCTGGAAGTCCTCGTAGGTGCCGAGCTCCTGCCACATCTCGTCGCGCGCCTCGCGCGACGGATACGCCAGCAGGTAGATGAACGTCTCCTCGGCGTTGTCGCCGCTGGCCGCGTTCCAGTAGCCGACGTTCGTCATGCCCGCCCGCTCGAACATCTTCGAGGTGTGGTCGCGGAAGCGGTCCGCCAGGGCCTCCCGCTTGCCCGGCAGCGTCGTGTAGACGCGCAGCTCGTAGACCCGGGACGCCGCCCGCTCCTGCTCCGCGAGCGCCCAGCCGCCGCCGATGATCCCGAACGCGAACCCGACGATTGCGAGAATGCGCCACTTCAGCATGGTCTTTGCCTCCGGCTCTCCGTCGTTCACTGCATGTTAGCATGATGTCATGCTGTCAGAGCGCAAGAGCTGAGCGAATGAAGCGCACCCAGATTCAGTTGGACGAGGCCACCTACGAGGCGGTCCGGCGGAAGGCATTCGAGCAGGGCCGGTCGATGGCGTCGGTCGTGCGCGAGACGCTGGCCGAGGCGTTCGGCACCTCGGCCAGGCGTGGGAAAAGGAAATTGACGATCGAGGACTTCACGTTCATCGGGATGGGTCGCGATCCGAACCCGCCACCGGACGTCCCGGTGTCGGTCGATCATGACAAGTGGTACGCGGAAGCCATCGCCAGCCGCTGGGAGGACGAGCGCGCGAAGTCATGATCTTCGTCGACACATCCGCCCTCTTCGCCCTGGCCAGTGATCGTGACTCGAAGCACCGGCAGGCACGGCTCGCGTTCGACAGGCTGTTGCGAACCGAACGCCGCCTGCTCACCCACAGCTACGTCCTGTGCGAATCGATGGCGCTGCTGCACCAGCGCCTCGGACGGGGGGCCGCGCTCGCCCTCGCGGCCGAGGCGCGCGCGTTCGACATCGAGTGGGTCGACGAACCGCTGCACAACGCCGCCGTCGATACGCTGCGCGGCGCCCCGCGCGGCGTCAGCCTGGTCGATCAGGTGAGCTTCCTCGTCATGCGCCGGCACGGGATCGACGAGGCATTCGCGTTCGATCGACATTTCGCCGCGGCCGGCTTTCGGTTGTTCGGAGCCTGAACCGGGCCACCGGGGCGACGGCTTCCGGCCCGGCGCTCTACCGGCAGCCGGGCCGGACGGGCGGGGGCCGGCCGCCACGACCGTTCTCAGTGCGCCAGCGGATCCGGCCGGATCTGGAACTTGACCAGGTTCCCCGGCTCGACCGGGCCGCCCTCGACGTGCCAGGCCGCGTCGGCGCCGTACGTGGCGTAGACGCCGCGGCCCTTCCAGCCGGCGTCCGGATCGTCGATGCGGCCGTCGAGACCGCGGCTGTGGAATCCCAGCGGATAGGGCACGCGCAGGATGGTCCACTCGCCGGTGTCGGGGTCGAGCGCCAACAGCGAGTCGGAGCTCGACCCGTTGGCAATCGGTACGTTCTCTCCCAGACCCAGCGTGTTGAACTGATCGACCCAGTTGTAATAGTGGAAGTCGGTCCCGATGTTCGTGTCCCGGAAGTTCGGGCCGGGCACCTTGTAGAACGACCAGCCCTCGTCGCACTGGCGGCCGTCGCGTACCTCCGGCCCGCCGAAGACGGTGCACTTGCTGCGGTCGAACGAGGCGAAGTGGCTGCTGCCGGCCAGCGCCGTCCACAGCACCCCGTCCCGGTCGACGTCGAGGCCGCGCGTCCGGTAGCCCTTCTCCACCGGCACCGTGTACAGCTCGCTGATGCAGCTCGCCGGCGGATCGTCGCCGCGCTCGAGGCGCAGCATCCGGCCCGGGAAGTCGTCCGAGACGATCCAGACGGCGTCGTCGAGCGGGTTGGCGATGACGCCGTACGCGCCGACGAGCACGCGCGTGTCGAGCGCCGGGTCGAACGGCGCGTCCTCGCGGCTGCCGCGCGGCACCGGCTCGTTCCACGGCTTCGTGATGACCCCGTCGCCGTTGGTGTCGATCACGGTCGGGCACCAGCCCTGCGCGAGCTGCTCGTCGCCGGTGGCGTCGTACCGCTGCGTGTCGAGCCAGCCGATGACGGGGCCGCCGCCGCTGAAGTACAGCGTGTCCTGGTCGTCCTCGGCGAACTGCAGGTGGTGCGTGCCGTAGCAGGTGTCGATCAGCTCGAAGTCGTCGGCCTCCGGGTCGTAGTAGCCGGTGTGGCGCCCGGCGCGCTCGAGCGGGAAGTACTGCGCGTAGCGGTTGCCGGAGCCCGCGCGGCACCAGTCGGGGTTGTTCGGGTGGCGGATGCGCGTCGTCAGCCAGACGCGCCCGACGGCGTCGATCATCGGGTTGTGCGGGTTGGCCGGATCGTTCCAGACCGCCTCGGCGCCGAAGTCGCGCCACGGCTTGAAGCCCTCGGTCGCGAACATCGACGGGACCTTCGGGTCGTCGTCGCGCAACGGGATCTTGATCATCTCCGAGCGATGCTCGGCGGTGTCAGTCACCAGCAGGAAGTCGTTGCCGATGTCGACGCCGTAGAGCGGCCCGTTCGCGTTGACGCGCGGGTTGCGCTTGTCGGTGGCGATCTCGTCGTGGACGAAGGCGACGTTGTTGCCCCAGTTCCACATCGTGAGCACCACGTTGCGCTCGATGCCCTGCGGACGCGGCGGGGCCGGCGGCGCCTCGCCGGCCGCAATCCCGTTGGTCCAGTCGACCAGCATGTCGAGGGCGCGCTCGCGGCCGAAGCGGGTGATGAAGCTGTACATGAGCGACCCGCGCTGCCCGCGCCGCGTGCGGTCGTCCCAGGCCGAGCGCGCCGAGTCGAAGTCCTCGGCGTCCGGGACCTCGCGGGTGCGCTTGCTGCCCACCTGATGGCAACGCTGGCAGCCCTTGAGGTTGTTGATCCACTCGCCCTGGCTGCCCATCAGCGGGTTGATGCCGTTGCCCTCGGGGCCGGTCCCCGGGAACTCGTGCGAGGCCGGCAGGTCGATCAGCGCCAGCCAGTAGTTGGACGGATAGACCTGCGCCGCCTCCCGCGGCGTCGCCGCCACGACCGCGGTCAGGTCGAGCGCCTGAGCGGGCCGGCCGGCCACCGGGGCGGAGTCGACGAGGCCGTAGCCGCGCACCCAGACGTCGTAGGCCGCGTCGGGGAGCTCCGGCAGGACGTACCGGCCCTCGTCGTCCGTGACGACGATCTTGCGGAACACGGTCGCGAGGTCGTCGGTCTCGGCAATCACCCAGACGCCGGCCTCCGGGCCGTTGGCGCTCGTGACGACGCCCTGAATGATGCCGAGGCCGTCGTTCTGCGCCGCCCCGACCGCGACCGTGCCCGGCGCCGGCGCGGCGACGAGCGCGGCGCACGCGAGCGCGGCCGTCAGGCTTCCGAGCTGTCTGTTGGTCATCATCGGCTTCACCATTTCCAGCCGCGCCAGCCGCAGCGGCCACACCATGTACTAACGGATTATCGGCCGCTGTCAAGTACTGTCGGGCGTAGAATGGCCGCACGGGAGGAGACATGAAAATCGCCACTCTGACAGTCCCGCTGACGCTCGTGATCGGTTGCCTGCTGGCGGGCGGCGCCGCGTTGGCGCAGCCGGCCGGCCCGGCGACGCCGCTCTTCAACGGCCGCAACCTCGACGGCTGGGAAATCGTCAACGGCGGCCGGTTCACCGTCGAGGACGGCGTGCTCAAGGTGAACCGCGGCACCGGCTGGCTGCGCTCCCGGGACACGTTCGGCGATTTCGTGCTCACCATGGAGTTCCGCTTCCTCGAGCCGCAGGCGATGAGCGGCATCTTCGTCCGCACCGGCCCGACCAGCAACGACGACGAGAACGGCTGGCCGAACCAGGGCTACCAGGTGCAGTGCATGGACACCGTGACCGGCGACTTCCCGCTCGGCCAGCTCATGCCGTACGGCGCGCCGCCGTTCGAGCACGAGTTCGATCGGGAGGCGCTGCAGCGCGCCTACAAGCCCGCGGGCGAGTGGCATACCTACGAGATCACGGCCGAGGGCGAGAACCTCCGGGTGCGCCTGAACGGCGAGCTGATCACCACCGGCACCAGCATCAGGCAGCTCACCGGGCACATCGGCATCCAGGCCGAGCACGGGCTGCTGGAGTTTCGGCGCATCGAGGTCGCGAGCCAGACGCCCGAGCGCAGCGCCGGCGCCGACTGGCCGACCTACAACCGCGACCTGGCCGGCACGCGCTACTCGCCGCTCACCCAGATCACCCGCGACAACGTCGGCGAGCTTCGCGAGGCCTGGTCGTACCGCTTCCATCACGACGACCGGCTGGTGACGGGTCCGGACCCGACGGACGTCTTCCAGCAGGTCACGCCCATCGTGGTCGACGGCGTGATGTACCTGGCGGCGGGCGACCGCGTCGTGGCCCTGCGTCCCGAGACCGGCGAGGAGATCTGGCGGCATCAGCTCACGGAGGGACTGGTGTCGTACCGCGGGCTGACGTACTGGCCGGGCAGCGGGGAGCACGGCGCGCGCATCTTCTTCACCTCCTTGTGGAAGGTCATCGCCCTGGACGCGGCGACGGGCGCGCGCGACCCGAAGTTCGGCAACGGCGGCGAGGTGGAGCTGCGCGTCCCGTACGCCGGCGTCCCGGTCGTCTCGCGGGACATCCTGGTGCTCGGCTCCAACGCGTACGGTCCGGGGGAGATACACCGCGCGCCGCACCTCGATCAGCCCCGCGGCGGGGGCGAGCCGGCCTATGCCTATCCCCGCGCGCTCGACGCGAAGACGGGCAGGCTGCTCTGGGAGTTCCCGACCATGCCGCGCGAGACCGATTTCGGCAGCCAGACCTGGGGCAACAACAGCTGGCGCGATCGGATCGGCAACAACGTCTGGGCGGTGACGCTGACGGTGGACGAGGAGCGCGGGCTCGTCTACCTGCCGGTCAGCGGTCCGGGGTCGAACTTCTACGGCGGCGACCGGCCGGGCGACAACCTGTTCGGCAACACGACGATCGCGGTCGACATCGAGACCGGCGGTCTGGAGTGGCACTTCCAGAACATCCACCACGAGCTGTGGGACTACAACCTGCCGCCCGCACCCGGCCTGCTCACGGTGGAGCGGGACGGGGAGATGATTCCGGCGCTGGCGCAGGTCGGGAAGACGGCGTACATGTTCGTCCTGAACCGGGCGACCGGCGAGCCGGTGTTCGGCGTGGAAGAGCGGCCGGTGCCGGCGGGCGACGTACCGGGCGAGCACTACTCGCCGACCCAGCCGTTTCCCGTCAAGCCGCCCCCGCTGGCACGCGTCAGCATCGACCGCGACGACATCGTGACGGCGGCGGACACGAACGCACGGCACGCCGCCGCCTGCCGCGAGCGCTGGGACGAGGTGGGCTACTACAACGCGGGCCCGTTCACACCGCTGAACCTGCGGCAGGAGGGCACGCCCCCGTCGCTGGTCTTTCCCGGCAGCGGCGGCGGCGTCAACTGGGGCGGGACCGCCTACGACCCCGAGCTGGGCTACATGCTGGTCAACTCAAGGGACCGGCCCGGCCTGCTCACCGGCTGGATGGACGAGAACCCGCGGTTCGGAGCGGACACGCCCGACCACGTGGCGTACATCCGCGTCAGCGGCCCCCCGTTCGTCGCGCCGTACGTCGACGACAGCGGCGAGCGGCGCGGCTTCCTGCCGTGCTTCAGGCCGCCGTGGGCGCGGCTCCTCGCGGTGGACGTGCAGAGCGGCGAGATTGCCTGGGAGGTGCCGCTGGGTATCGAAGAGCGCCTCCCGGAAGGCCGGCAGCGCGTCGGCAGCCGCGGGGTCGGCGGACCGATGGTGACGGCGGCCGGGCTCACCTTCATCGGGGCCACCGGCGACAGACGGTTCCGTGCGTTCGACACCCGCACCGGCGAGGAGCTCTGGTCCGTCGCCTTCGACTACAACGTCGAGGCGGTCCCGATGACGTACGAGGGCAGCGACGGCCGCCAGTACGTGGCGGTCAACGTCTCGGCCGGCGCCTCGGACGAGACGCGCGGCAACGAGCGGGTGGTGGCGTTCGCGCTGCCGGAGTGACCATCCGCGGGAGGTCATCGAGGCGGTGCCGGCGCAGCGTCCCCCGCGCCTCCGGACCGACCGGCGACGGCAGAACCTCCGGCGTGGGCAGTGTGGCCACGGACGATCATCGGCGCCGTCCAGTGCGCTGCGGTCCATTTGATTCTGACGGAGGAAGTGGATGCGGACAGTGCGTCTCGCGGACGCCGGAACGGTCGTTGCCCCGGACGGTTCGCGGATTTGCGAGCTGGTCGCCGTAGCGGGCGGCAGCATGGTGCACTGCACGCTGCCGAAGCGTGCTGTGTCGATGGCGGTCGTCCACGCCACGGTCGACGAGGTGTGGCATTGCCTCGCCGGCAAGGGGCAGGTCTGGCGGCGGCGTGAGGGTGCCGAATCTGTGGTCGACGTCGAGCCAGGCGTTTCCCTGACCATCGAGTGCCGGACACACTTCCAGTTCCGCAGCACTGGCGATGACGACCTCCGGTTGGTCATCGTGACCATGCCCCCATGGCCCGGCGCCGACGAGGCTCGCCGCGTGAGCGATCGCTGGCCGCCGACCGCAGGGGCGCACGCGATATGAGCGGTCGAGGAGCCATTGCCATTGCCTGCGGATTGTGGCTCGCAGGGGCATCGACTGCAGTTGCGCAGACGGCAGCCGCGAGCCCGCCGCCTGGGCAGTCTCCGCAACCGCAATCATCCGTGGTCGCGGTCCCGGAACTGCTGCGCTTCCAGGTCGTCCCGAAGTTCCTGGCCGGGGTCCCGGTCGGGCCGTTCGGGGACAATGTCGGCACGAACGAGCCCGGGAGCGGCCGTCGACTTCACGGTCCGCGTAGGCCAGACCCCCATTTCCGTGGGAGCGGCCCTCGACTACCTGCGCTACGGCACGGAGACCCGCCGCCTTTCCGTGTTCCCATCCGTGCCCGAGGTGCTCAACGACGTGAACACCACCAACAACTTCATTCGGACTCATGCGCTCGTTCGGGTCCAACCTCGCGCCGGCCGGGTGCGGCCGTACGCCGAGGGGCTGCTCGGGTTCAGTTATGCGTATACGCAGACATCTGTTGACCTGGGCTATGAAGGCGGCAGTGAAGGGACCACGCATCTGGGCGATTTCGCGCCGAGCTTCGGTGCAGGAGGCGGCGTCACGATCGGGCTCGCGTCGTGGAGCGAGGGCCGCTTAGGTCTCGAAATCGGGCTCCGCTATCTCACCGGCGGCGAGGTTGACTACCTGACGCAGGGAGACCTCCAGCGCGATGCGAGCGGGGTTAACGTTCGAGCCGACGCGGTCACGGGCCACGTTGTTCGGCTTCCAGCTCGGCGTCAACGTCGACTTCTGAACCGCACGGCCGGAGGTCTTTCAGGTTTGGACGCTCCCTCCCGATGAAGCGCGTTGCTCTGATAGTCGGTGCGGGCATCGGCGGACTGGCGGCCGCGATCGCTCTGCGGCAGGCTGGCTGGAGCGTTCGGCTGTTCGAGCGCGCTGCAACACCGCAGGAACTCGGCTTCGGGCTTGGTGTCTCGCCGAACGCCATCGCAGCGCTCCGCCGGCTACGCGTCGCGGACGTTGTTCTGGCACGCGGCTCTACTCCGACGCGGGGCGAACTTCGCCGCATGGACGGCACGGTTGTGAAGCGCGTCGAGGTTCCCCCGGCCGAGGTGCTCGGCGGCCCGATGATCGTGGCGTTGCGCCCGGCGCTCCATGGCGCGTTGCTTGAAGCCGTCGGCCTGGACGCGATCACATTCGGGAGCAAAGTCACCGAATTCGCCGTGGACGGGGACCGGGTCGGGGTCTGTTCCGCATCCGGCGACACGGCCGAAGGCGACCTGCTGATCGGCGCGGACGGCATCGGCTCCGCCATTCGCCGCGCGCTCCATCCGTCGGAGCCACTGCCCCGGTCGTGCGGGATCGTCGGCGTGCGGGGAGTGTCCAGGGCCGCGCAGCATCTGGGTGACTTGTCCGGCGTCATGTACCTCGGTCCGGGCCTGGAGTCGGTCCTGGCCCGGGCCGGCGACACCGGGATCTACTGGTATCTGTCGCTCGCCCGCGAGATCGTCCCGGACGACACGCGCGACCCCGCGGCCATCCTGGCGCACATGTCGCCGCGCATGGATGCGACCTTTCGGGCCGTCACGTCCCGCACGGAAGAGCTGCGCTGCGACGAGCTGGTCGACCGCGATCCCCTGCCACGCTGGGGCGAAGGCGTCGTGACGCTACTCGGGGACGCCGCGCATCCGCTGCTGCCGCACACCGGGCAGGGGGCAGCGCAGGCGATTGTCGACGCGGTCGCCCTCGGTCAGGTCCTCGGTGACGGCGGGAACGTGGCGGACGCCTTGCAGGCGTACGAGCGCGAGCGGCGCCCCAGGACGGCTGTCCTCGTGGCTCAGGGCCGCCGCATGGCGAGAGTCATGCGCACCACGAACCCCATCGCCTGCGGCCTCCGCGAGGTGGCGATACGGCTGGTTCCGGTCGTGCTGTCCGTGAAGCTGTACGCGACGCTCAACCGGCGCGCGGGCACCGACGTGACGCGGGCGAGCGGCGCGGCGTCATGACGACGCGACGTCCCCCCGGGCGATGTTACGCTCGACGACGCGCATACGGCGCGCCCGACGCTGGAACCGGCGCGGGTGAAGAGCCAACTGTGAGACGGATGACAAGTCGGCTTGCAGTGCTCACCGCCTTGCTGACCGGCCTCGTCGTGCTCGTGTGCATCGACCGCGCCTTCGTGCGATCGAATTCCGTGCAGCTCTTCGGCGAGATCGTCTCGCGGGTAGAGACCACCAAGCCGCTCGTGGCGTTGACGTTCGATGACGGTCCGAGACTGGATGACCTCGACGAGATTCTCCAAATGCTGGCCCGCCGGGGGGTGCGCGCGACGTTTTTCGTGACCGGCTCGATGCTTGCCGCGCAGCCGGAGTCTGGCCACCGGTTGGTGGCAGCCGGTCACGAACTGGGCAATCACTCCTGGTCCCACGAGCGGATGGTCCTCAGGTCGGCGCGGTTCATCCGGCGCGAAGTGGAGGAAAACGACGCCCTGATTCGATCCGCGGGTCACCGTGGCGAGATCTACTTTCGGCCACCGTACGGCCACAAGTTCGTGATGCTGCCCTGGTATCTGCGGCGAACCGGCCGAACCACCGTGACGTGGGACATCGAGCCCGATTCCTATCCCGACGTGGCGTCGAGCGCTTCGTCGATCGTGGCCCACGTCGGGGAACGAGTGCGGCCTGGGTCGATCATCCTGCTCCACCCCTGGTCCCGCGCCAGACGGACCTCACGCAGCGCCGTTCCTGATCTCATCGACGAAGTCGAAAAGCAGGGTTTCCGGTTCGTGACGCTCAGCGAGTTGCTTCGGGTGAAGCGGTCAACCCGGTTGGGAGACTGAGCATTGACCGTATGGCACCACGGAGATGGTTGCTCCCCGCCGACCGCTCATGGTCTCGGGCCTGACGTGCGGCGGTCGGCCGCGGACCGCCACCCTGTGTGGAGGGCGTGTCGGGTTGATCGGTCGGTCGACCAATGCGGACAGTCCGTGTACGCTTGCGATGGTCTTGTAGATCCCAGTCTGGAATGAGGGGTGCAACGAGGGAAGCATAGCCGCGCTGACGGCTGTAAGTCTCGTATTATGAGTCACTTGTCGGCACTATGTCGCTAACGCTGCCTTGAGCAAGCCACCGTCGATGGTTTTGATCTTCGAGAAGCTGACACTCGCCCGACGGCATCTTGAGCGTGTGCAACGCGCTTGGCACGAACCTACGGATTGGGACGATCTTGCCCTATATGGGTTCTACGCTCTGGAAGCCGCGGTGGACTGCGCCGGTTTGCACTTCGGAATCTCGCGCGGCCAGGGGCATCGAGGGAGAACAAGCCTCGCCAAGGTCCTGTCCAGGCGAGGACTTGACGACGTATCGGATTTGCTCCGGGACCTCAACGAAGCGAGGAAGAGCGTTGCCTATGGTGACGTCGGGCTTCCGGAGCTGGACCCGGAGGACGTAGCGTCCAGGATCGAAGCATACATCGAGTCGATCTCTGCGCTGATCGAGCCGAGGAAGGCGCAATGAACCTGCTGGATCCGGACGGTTCAGTGTGCAGATGGCCGTCGCCCCACACGCGCGACTGGCTGGCGTCGTTTCTTGAACGCGCAGACGCCGACAGCAACGTGGTAGCGGTGATCGTCATCGGCTCCGCAATACGGCCCGAGGTGCCGTCCGACGATCTCGACGTGCTGGTGCTGTGCCGTGACGTGACGCGGTTGACGGAGAAGGCGCCCATCGAGATCGATCTGCGCAAGGCAAACCTCTCCTCTGTGGAGGAGAAGATCCGCGCCGGACACGATCTACTGATCTGGGCAGTACGTTTTGGCCGTCCGCTGCTGGACAGAGACGGGGCCTGGGACGGCATCACCCGGCGCTGGACGAAGAGACTGCCGGTGCCGGATCCCGGAGTGGCGTTGGCCCGAGCTGAGGCCGCGCGAAGACGAATGGAGAAAATGCGGGCGATCGGAGACGACGAGGCCCATGCTGAACTCGAAGTTTCCTATCTGACGCATCGCGCCCGCGCGTCGCTGGCCATGGCGGGTGTGCAGCCGGCATCGCGTCCTGAGCTGTCGGGACAACTTCGTAGCCTTGGGGAGATCGAGCTTGCCGCCGATCTCGAACGAGCGCTATCCGCAAGGGTGCACGGTGTAGTGCCCCCCCCTGACAAGGATCGACAGGACGGATCCCAGTCTCTTCCATGAAGCGGCGTTGTCCGTCGAGAGCAGGACCATGGTTCCGCCCGTCATCTACAACACCGCCCTGTCCAGCAGCCAGCCGGAAAGGTCCGCGGTGGCCGGCGTCAGCCTCCGCCTTGCACGCCCGCGGGCGCCAAGCTCCCGAGCATCCGGATCAGCAGGAACTTCGTCGCCAGCTCCCCCGCGATGACCGCCGCCGCGAAGACCACCACCGCTCGTGCCCCCCGCTGGTTGCAGGCAACGGCGAACGCCTTCCACATGAGCCAGACCATCCAGATCGCGCAGGCGCCGACAAACAGCCCCGCAACGAGGCTCGCCAGCGTCGGCGTCACCATCCGGCCCTCGGCCGCGGCGGCGACCACCGCTGCGTTCCCATCGCGGACCGGTGCCGGGACGCACGCGAGGGCCGCGAGCAACAGCCGGGACCCGTGCCAGCGCCTGCGTGCCGGCGATGTCGACGAGACGGACGGTTCGCGGCGCGACGACCAGCGAGACCGGTACGAGAAGGACCGAGATGACGGACCAGTTCACGAGGCCTTCGACGACGGGGACCCAGAACGACACGCTGTATCCGGGGTGAAAGTCGAGCAATCCGTCGAAGTGCACGCCCCCGGCGGCCGCCACCAGTCCGCTCACGACGATGACGCTCAACCCAATCGCCAGTGCCTGCTCGCCGCCAATTCGGACGAACGGATTGAACAACCACCGGGCGACGCTCATCTCTCGCGGGACCCCGGCCCTATTCGTCGTTTCCTGATGCATCGGTGCCACCTCCCCCGCCGTCGGCTCGAACGCCGGCGGCATCGTCGGCCGCCTCCTTCTCCTGCGCCTCGGCAATCCTGTTCAGGCGCGCGATCAGGTCATCGAGCCGGTTCCGTACGGTCGGATACGAGACGCCGTAGAGCCTCGCCATCTCTTTCAGGCTGCCGCTGCACAGGATGAAGGCGAGCGCGAACTGCTGATCCTCGCCGCCGAGCCGCGATAGCGCCGGCAGCAGGTAGTCGCCATGCACCGTGGTCCCGCAGTCGGGGCACGCGAGCTGCGCCATCCGCAGGTCAGTGCTACAGCTCGGGCACGAAGTCGGCAGCCGTCCTCTGCGAGGCACATCTCATTGTCGCAGGTGCGACATATTAAGTATGACCTCAAATACAGTCAACTAGGCCTTGCTAATATGAATCCCAATGCGCGTTTCCTCGATGGTACTCGGCCCCCACGCTGACCTGTCCCTTCCCAGGGTGATGCGGCCTTCTCGCCCGGTTCTCCCGTTGGCGCCCAGCAGAACGATGTCCACGCGCGGTTCGTGCTCTAGGTGTGCGATTGTTATGGCGCTTGCGCTCCGCGTTCTCCGAAAGTGTCGCGGAGGCCGTTGCTGATGAGCCGCACGGCCGCCCGCCGCGATAGAAGGCGGCTGATCAGCAGCCGGGACCAGCGATTCATGCGGCCGGGGATGAAGGTCGGCCCCGACCGGCGCTCGAGCTCGTCCAGGGCCTCGCGTACGACATCCGCGGGCTCCATCGCCGAGCCGCTGGACTGCTTGTCGTCGCCCATCGTCTCCTTGAACTTGGGCGTCAGGGTCGATCCGGCCGCGCAGACCATCACGTCCACGCCGTGCCGCCCGAGCTCCTCCCACAACCCTTCGCCCAGCACGGTGTCGAACGCCTTGCTCGCCGCGTAGGTGGCGATCAGCGCCGAGCCGTTGAAGCCGGCCAGCGACGACATGAGCACCAGCGCACCGCGCCCCCGCTCGACCATGCGCCGGCCGAGCACGTCCGACCAGATCAGGGGGCCGCGCGCGTTCACGTCGATTACCTTCAACTTGTCTTCGAGGGTCCTGTCCAGGAAGGCGCCGATCGGCGCGTAGCCGGCGTTGTAGACCGAAATACCGACCTGCAGCTCATCGTCCAGCGCCGCCAGCCGGTTCGCCAACTCCGGCGTCCCCAGGTCCAGGACCTCGATGCGGACCGCCACGGCGAAGTCGCTGCGAATGCTGCCAGCGACCTGCTCCAGGGCATCCCGGCGTCTGGCGACCAGCACCACGTTGAGCCCGGCCGCTGCAAACGCCCGCGCCCAGGCTGCCCCCAGGCCCTCCGAGGCCCCGGCCACCAGGGCCCATTCACCATATCGATCCAGCAGTGGCATGCTGTCCTTTCGCAGTCCGACGTTGCCAGCTATCCGCAACAGCGTAACCGAGGTTGCCGCGATCCCGTGGACAGGTGATCAACATCTCCCTACCGATACGCCGCGGCCTGGATCTCATACAGCTCCGCGTAGTGTCCCCCCGCCGCCATCAGCTCCCCGTGGCTGCCCCGCTCCACGACGCGAGCGCCGGCGAGGACCACGATCAGGTCCGCCATCCGCACGGTGCTGAACCGGTGCGAGACCAGCAGGGTGATGCGGCCGCGGGGCGTCGGGGCGCCGTGTCCGTTGCCGCGCGTGGCGCTCGCGTAGCGCTCGAAGAGTGCATGCTCGGTCTCCGCGTCGAGGGCGGCGGTCGGCTCGTCGAGCACCAGCAGCAGCGGCTCGTCGCGCATGAAGCCGCGGGCGAGAGCCAGCTTCTGCCACTGCCCGACGCTCACCTCCACGCCGTTCGGCCAGGTCGGACCGAGCTGGGTGTCGAGGCCGTCGGCCAGCGTGTCGACGACATCCTCGGCCCCGGCCCGGCCGATCGCGGTCCGGACCGCCGGGCGCTCGTCGATGCGCGGGACGTCGCCGACCCCGACCGTCCGCTGCGCCGGCAGCTCGAAGCGGAAGAAGTCCTGGAACGCACCGGCGAGGCGCGAGCGCCACTCGACCGCCGGCATCCGTGCGAGGTCCTCGCCGTCGACGAGGATGCGGCCGGCGCTCGGCTCGTACAGCTTGCCCAGCAGCTTGACCAGCGTGGTCTTGCCCGCCCCGTTCTCGCCGACGAGGGCCACGACGGCGCCGGCCGGGAGGCTGAGGTCGACGTTCTCCAGCACGAGGCGGTCGGTGCCGGGATAGGCGAACGACACGTTCTCCAGGGTGATGCCGTCCTCGATGGACGCCGGGGCCGGCCGGTCGGCGCGCTCGGCCTGCGCTGCCGCGTAGTCCTCGAGCCACGCGAGGCGCCGCGAGCCGTCGAGCCAGATGCCGCGCAGGAAACCAATCTCGCCCACCGTGGCGCTGACGTAGCCGGCCAGGCGCGAGCCGGCGGCGAGCAGCAGGAGCACGTCGCCCGGCGACGCGCGCAGCCCGGAGGCGACGAAGACGACCGCGCCGACGTAGCCGGCGCCGAACACGCTCCAGCCGAGGGTGTGCCAGCCTGCGCTGGCCCAGCGCGCCGCCGCGACCGGGCGGTACCAGCGCTCCCAGGCGCTGCGCCGGTCGCGCACCAGGCGCGGGCCGATGCCGGTGACGCGCACCTCCTTGCCGGGCGCGGCGGTCGTCGCGGTATCGAACAGGTGCCGTGCCAGACGCTGGGCCTGCGCTCCCCGCTGTTCGGCGGCGCGCTCCACCGCCGGCCGCCACGAGGCGGTCGCCACGGTCGGCAGCGCGCACAGGGCGAGCAGGGCCAGCGCGGGGTGGATGGACACCAGCAGGCCGATGGTCACCGCCAGGCGCAGGATCCAGCCGCCGGTGGTGAACAGCGACATGTACATGTGGTCGAGCACGAAGACCTGGTTGCGGAGGACCGCGAGCCGGTCGAGAAACGCCGGCCGCTCGTGGTGCTCGACCGTGGCGACGCTGGCCTGCAGCCCGGCGACATGGGACTCCAGGGCGATGGTGACCCGGTCGCGGAAGCGGCGCTGGGTGCGGTCGGCGGCCACGCGCAGCACCCAGGTCAGGGTCGCGGAGGCGGCGAGGCCGGCCGCGGCCATCATGACGAGCGTCGAGTCGTCGCCGAGCAGCCCGTCGGCCAGCAGCTTCAACCAGACGGCCATCAACGCGTCGGGCAGGGCGGCCAGCAGAGCCAGCGTGAAGGCGACGGTCAACAGCGCCGGCTCCGCATCGAAGCCGCGTCGCAGCGCGCGCCACATCGACGGCAGCGCCGCGGGCAGCTCGTCGCCGGCGACGCGTGTCGGATCAGTCGAGGACATCCAGTCCCGTCTCCTCCTCTTCCGCGAAGCGCTGCGCCTGCAGGTCGAACATCGTCTGGTAGCGCCCGCCCAGCGCCATGAGCTCGGCGTGGGTGCCCAGCTCGACGACCCGTCCGTGCTCCAGCACGCAGATCCGGTCCGCGTGGCGGACGGTGGAGAAGCGGTGCGAGATCAGGATGGTCGTCGCGGCGCGGGTCGCCTGCAGGATCCGTTCGAAGATCTCGGCCTCGCCGCGCACGTCGAGCTGCGCGGTCGGCTCGTCGAGCAGGACGATGCCCGCGCCCTGCTGCACGGCGGCGAGCGCCCGGGCGAGGGCGACCCGCTGCCACTGGCCGCCGGACAGCTCGGTCCCGCCGTCGTAGCCGCGCGCGAGGATGGTGTCCAGGTCGGCGAGGTCGGCCGCGCCCGCCTTCGCCAGCGCGTCGCGGACGACAGCCTCGGGCGCGCCGGCCGGGGCCACGTTGTCGGCGAGCGGCAGCTCGAACCGCGCGAAGTCCTGGAACACGGCCGTGATCCGTTCGCGCCAGGACTCGACGTCCAGCTCGCGCAGGTCGACGCCGTCCGCCTCGATGGCGCCTGCCTGCGGCTCGTACAGCCGGCACAGCAGCTTGGCGAGGGTCGTCTTCCCGGCCCCGTTCTGGCCGACGATCGCGAGCGACGAGCCGGCCGGAATCGTGAGGTCGAACCCGTCCAGCACCGGCGTGTCCGCCCGCGAGGGATAGGCAAAGCCCACGCCGGAGCACCGAATCTCGCGCGCCGGAAGTCCGGCAGCCGGTTTCGAGCCAGGGGTCAGCGCGCCGCGCGGCGCCATCGCCGCGCGCAGCCGCAGCACCGCCGCGGCGGGCGCTCCCGCGCCGTCGAGGGCCCAGGACAATCCGCCGAAGGCGATCGTGCTGGCGCCGAGGGCGGCGCTGGCGAACATCACCAGGCGGTCGAGCGGCAGCGCGCCGGCGGTGACGTCGGAGGCCAGCGACCAGAACACGACGCTGTTGGCGGTGAGCACCAGGACCAGGCTCGCCGCCACCGGGCGTTCGCGCAGCTTCGTCGCCTCCCAGCGGAGATCGTGGAGCCGGCGCCGGTGACGCCGGAAGCGCTCGATGATCCAGTCGGCCAGGCCGAACAGCCGCAGCTCCTTGGCGGCCGGCACGTCCACCGCCAGCCGGTACGCGTAGTCGGCGTGCCGCTGCGCCTCGCGCACCGCGCCGGTCTGCCGGTCCTTCCAGACCCCGCTCTCGCGCAGGAGCCAGTGCGTGGCGAGCCACGCGCCGCCGAGCAGCAGCGGCGCCCACCAGGCGTAGGCAAACAGGATTGCCACCGCGGTCAGTCCCGCCAGCAGCTCGACCAGTCCGGCCGCGATGAAGTCCATCGAGATCGCCAGCGGCGGGCCGCTGATGCCGAGGTCGAAGTCCCGCGCCATGGCCAGGTCGCCGGCGAGCTCCGGGTCCTCCAGGTGCCCGACGCCGTGCGGCTCCACGCACGACACCGTCAGCTCGTCGTAGAGCCAGGCCGCCGCGGAGCTGCCCAGGTTGGCGCCGGCGGCGAGGTGCAGCGGGGGGAGCACCTGCAGGAGGACGAACACGGTTCCGACCCCGGCGAGCGGCCCGCCCAGGCTGCCGCCCGCCTCGACGGCGCCGACGAGGAGCCCCATCGCAATGGCGAACAGGGCCGGCAGGAGGCTCCGCAGGACCAGGACGGTCCACCAGATCGCGGCCAGCAGCGGGTTGGCCCGCGGCAGGATGGCGAGGAACTTCCACTCCGGACGGCCGCGGAGGCGTGCGATCAAGGACTCGAGCATCGGCGGGGCGGCGAGAGCAGCGGTGCGCGGGCGGCTTCGATGGGCTCGCAGATTGGAATCGCCGCCCGCCGGCTCGCGGCAGCGGTGCATCTGCTGCCGCGGCCGGCAAGGCGTCGATCGAAACGAAGAGCGCGGATGACGCGCCGGCAGGCTACTTGAACTTGGAGTAGTCGGTGGCGCTCATCATGAACACTTCGGCGTCGAGCGGCACCTCGTACTGCGCGCGCAGCTCGTGCCACGCCGGGTCCTCGCGGAAGTCCGCGAACACCTGGTCGCGATGCGCACGGTCCTTGTAGGCCAGCATCCAGATCAGCGTGTTCGGATTGTCGAGGCTCTGCCAGGACCAGACGATCTCGGCGCCGTGCTTCTCGAACAGCGCCGCCTCGCCCTCGCGGAAGCGCCGGTGCAGATTGTTGATGCCGCCCTTGCCGTCCATCTCCGGCTCGGCCGTGTACATGCGGATCTCGAAGCAGCGCGATTCGGCCGCGACGTTCTTGGAGAACTCCATCGCGAGGTCGCCGGCCGGCCCGCAGGGCGGCGGCGCGTCGTCCTGGGCGAACGCCAGGCCGCTGAACGCGAGGCTGACGACGACGGCGAGCAGTGCTGTTCTCATGTCTGTCCCCTTGACGAATGGTTACCGGTGTCCGTGCCGTACGCGCAAGGAATCCTAACACCTCTCGTCCTGAACGCAGCTTCAGCAGGTCACGAGCTGCGGAATCTGCCGGAAGTGGCGGTCCGACGTACAGAGCACGAGATCGTGCTGCACGGCGAGGGCCGCGATCCAGAGGTCGTTGGTCGGTATCGGGCGTCCGTCGCTTCGAAGATGCCGGTGCAGTTGCGCATAGTGGTGCGTGGTCTGCTCGTTGGCCAGGAGGACGGAGACTCGAGGACTCGCCAGGAACCGTTGCAGGTTGGCGGCGTTGGTCGATTCCCGATCGCCGGCAGCGAAACCGGCGCGGAGCTCGCCGACCACGATGAACGGCAGAACGATGGCCTGCACGGAGCGGACGATCTCCACCCGTTCGACCACGCCGCGCATGAAGTCGCTGTAGGCGTTGGTGTCGAGAGCGACGGTCATTTCCAGGACTCGTCGTCGATGCGTTCGAACTCGGCGACGGCCCGGTCGAACGCCGGGTCGTCCTGCCACGAGCCGACTAGATGGTCGAGATCGGCATGCTTCGCCGGCACGGCGTCCAGGGCCAACCCGCGCGCCAGCGCGTCGATCACAACCGCGTTGAGACTCCTGGCTTCACGCTTTGCCCGTTGTCGAAGGGCGGCATCGACCTCCGTGGGAACCCCTCGAATCGTGTACTGCATGCCAGCCATGCAGGCATGGTATCACGTCCGTGCAGGCATCCGGATGGGCATCACCGCGACCGCTCTACGGAAAGCGCCAGGGTGCGATTGGATACTGTCGCGCTCTGGCTGCGTCGACGCGACTGGCGCTGTAGGCAATTGAGTATACGTTGGTTCGTGTGGATGTCTTGAGAGAGCGTCCCACGACGTACCCCAAAACGTCGGGAAGGCTCTACCGCCGTCGGCAACTTGCTGCTCATGCAGGCCATCATGCGCCGAATCCCACGGACGCGACGCCACAGGGGGGCGACGCCAAAACAGGGTCAACGGAACATGGGGGCAACTCCAAACACGGGTGGGGCCGGCGCAGTGCAACAGCTCCATGCGACGGTTGGTGGTGGAAGCGGCTTGGCACTATCCGCCTAGCGCCGGCTGGACTCTCGCGCAACGGCCCAGCGGGCGGCCGTCCGGGGTGGTCGGGTTGGCAGATAAGGCGCAACAACGATTGTGTCGCCGATTCCGGCGGCTCGTCGAGCACAAACGGGGGCCGGTCGCAACGGCGGCCGTGGCGCGAGAGCTGGCCGTGCGGCTGTCCAGCCCGCGCCGTGCACCAATTTCGCCAGGCCGCAACATCTCGCCGTCCCCAGGACCCTTCCGGTGCACCCGTTCCCCGGCCCCATTTGCTTTTCCACGTGTCTGACCACCCGCCCGCGAGATCCGTGACAAAACGGCCGGTTGAGATGGACGAGATCGGTCCCGCACGAAGTTGGTCGGCAGCCTACATCGCCCAGTCGCTGCGTGGCGTCCTCGTGTACGATCCGAGGCAGATCGCGAAGACCGGCGCACCTGCGACCCGCCGGCAGTGTCAACGGTTCCGGTCCCCGGCGACATCGACACGCGTTAGACACATCGATCGAGGGGAAGAGTGACGTGCGAACTCACGATCCAAGACAAGTGATCGAGGACGTGCGCGACCATCTGGCTGCGCACGACAGACGTCTTGCGTTTCTCTTTGGAGCAGGAACGTCGAGCTCAGTAAATGTCGCGCCCATTCCGCCTGCCGGCTCAAAGCCGACCTTTGAGCCGTTGATTCCCGGAATCGACGCTTTGACTGAGCACTGCCGCACAGAGGTATGTAGTTTGGGTCCAAGTCACGCCACTGGGTGGGCGACATTGATACAACAGTGCAACCAGGACGGTCTTGCTACTAACATTGAAAACATACTTTCCAAGGTAAGAACGAAGATCGACGCAGTTGGTCACGCCGAGACACTAGTAGGTCTCACTCGCGATCAGCTTCAAGATGTCGAGAGCAAGATCTGCGCTGCTATCGCCAAGGAAGCAAGTCCAGTAGAAACCAAGATTCCCTACCATATCAGCCCGTGGCGAAAGTCAGGGGATCCGCACTCGACCGGCTCGATCGAGTTCCGTACACTGGACGGCATGGCGATGGGCAAGAAACCGGCGGCTCGACAGCCGTCGCCGATGTGGGTGACCACGGCGGACCTTCCGACGAACGCCGGGCATCCCTTCTTCGAGCGTCTGAACCGGGTCCTGGAGGAGGCAGGCTTCGACGCCTTCGTCGAGGGACTGTGCGGGGCGTTCTACGCTGCGCGGATGGGCCGGCCGAGTCTACGGCCGGGCCGGTATTTCCGTCTGCTGTTCATCGGCTATTTCGAAGGGTTGTCCTCCGAGCGGGGGATCGCGTGGCGGGTGGCCGATTCGCTGAGTCTGCGGTCGTTTCTGGACCTGGACGTGACCGAGGCGGCACCGGACCACTCGACGTTGTCGCGCACGCGGCGGCTGATCGACGTGGAGACGCACGTGGCGGTTTTCACGTGGGTGTTGGAGCGGCTCTCCGCTGCAGGCCTGTTGCGGGGGAAGACGGTCGGCATCGATGCGACGACGCTGGAAGCGAACGCGGCGATGCGGAGCATCGAGCGTCGGGACACGGGCGAATCCTACGAGGCGTTCATTCGGCGGTTGGCGGAAGCGTCGGGGGTGGAGACACCGACACAGGCGGATCTGGCTCGGTTCGACCGGTCGCGGAAGAACAAGAAGACGTCGAACAAGGAGTGGAAATCGCCGCAGGACCCGGACGCGAAGGTCGCGAAGATGAAGGACGGCCGGACGCACTTGGCTCACAAGGCCGAGCACGGGGTCGACATGGACACGGGGGCCATCGTGTCGGTGACGGTGCAGGATGCATCCGACGGCGATACGGCCACGCTGCCGGAGACGCTGATCACGGCGGCCGAGCAGGTGGAGTTGGTGGCGCCGGACGGTCCGGGGGTCGAAGAGGTGGTCGCCGACAAGGGGTACCACAGCGACGCGACGCTGGTGGCCCTCGGCGAGGTGGGGGTTCGGAGTCACGTATCGGAGCCGGAGCGCGGCCGGCGCTGCTGGCAGGACAAGAGGACGGGAGAGACGCCGCCGGAGAAGCGCGCTGCGCAGAAGGCGCTGTATGCGAACCGCCGGCGTGTGGGCGGGCGGCGGGGTCGTCGCCTGCAACGCTGCCGGGGCGAGGTGGTGGAGCGTTCTTTCGCACACATGTATGAGACAGGGGGAATGCGTCGGGTGTGGGTGCGCGGTCACGAGAATGTCCGCAAGCGGGTGCTGATCCAGGCGGCCGCCTGCAACATCGGGCTGCTCCTGCGCCACCAGACCGGCATCGGTACGCCCCGGAGCCTGCAGGGGCGGGCTCTTTCGGCGATTTGCCGCCTGATCGACCGTCTGATCGACCGCTGGGGGCGTCTGACGCGCGCCTGGGGGTTCAAATGGACACCGACGGCCCTCGTCGGCTCAATTGCTCATCGCCAAGCTGCCTGAACAGCAGGGCTCAGCGATCAGACTTCTTCCACGGGCTGATATGCCCCACAACGACTTCGCTGACTGGGTAAAGAAAGTAAGCAGAACCGCTCCCATCGAAATCTTCACAACGAACTATGATGTACTATTCGAGCGCGCCTTTGAAGCAACGCGGGTACCTGTTTTTGACGGCTTCGTTGGAACTCATCGGCCGTTTTTCTATCCTGAGTGCCTTCACGACGATGAACAGCTCCCGCCGGCGCAATGGATTCGTCTCTGGAAGTTGCATGGTTCGGTCAACTGGCTACTTGACGACCAACCCGAGGGCAAGCGCATTGTTAGAAGCCACCTGACTGAGAGTGGTGAACTGATTCTACCCTCCCATCGCAAGTATGACGAATCCCGCAAGCAACCGTATCTCGCTTATATGGACCGCTTGTCGCGTATATTAAACTCGGAACACGCGCTCCTGGTCACCTGTGGGTACAGCTTCCGTGACGAACACATCAACGACATCTTGTATGGTGCTCTCGATACAAGAAATACAGCCAACATTATTGCCCTTCAGTTCCATGAACTAAACGAGAACGACGATGTCGGTGCGACCGCCGCCAAACGGTCCAATCTGAGCGTCCTAGCGCCAAACGGCGGTGTTATCTCCGGAATCGTCGGCCTCTGGCAGTTGGCCCAACCGGTCGATAACAAGACCAGCTCCTTCATGGACATCGCCTTTGACAGTGCTGCATTGCCCGAGGACAAGGGATCGCCGGCGGCCGTGGCCACTGACCTTACCGGAAGAATGCGCCTCGGCGATTTCAATTGGTTCTGCCGATTCCTCAACGCTATGGGAGCAGACACTCAATGACTCAGAGCACTTCGACGCTCGTTGGCCATGTCGACTCTGCTAAGGGCGGACTCGTCACGATCCGGCTTCGTCCTCGCGAAGACGTGCCAACCTTTATGCTAGTCGATGGCCGGTCATATCGAGTGGGTCAGGTTGGGGCTTTCCTCCGCATTCCACTCGGTTACACGCAACTATACGCGGTGTGCACGCTTGTTGGCGCCGCTGCCGCGCCGATAGCCGACGGGTCGCCCCATTCGCCCGAACATCGTTGGCTTGCGGCAACGTTATTCGGCGAATCTATTGGCGGTGTATTCGAGAGAGGCGTTAGCCAGCACCCAACTATTGAAGACGAGGTGCACCTAGTGACCCCCCAAGACATGCGTGTCATATACGGTTCGACGAAACAAGAACGCGCGATTACCGTCGGTCATATTGCTGCGACCTCTGGAATCTCGGGGGACCTAGCCTGGAAAATTCACAACGGACCCCGGCCCCGGTGGAGACACAAGAGCCTCCGTGTGCTAAAACGCTGTTGTCTACAAACGTTTTTGGCACAACGGAGGCTCTTTCGTGACGAACCCGACGATACCACAGACTGTTCGGTTCCCGGATCTGTTCGACAAGCCGCTCGTGGCCACCTTCGACCGCGAGCAGGCGAGTTCGGATGGCGGGGCCGTGTTGCTCAAGGCGGCCGAGCGGGTGTATGGCCTGGTCAAGGCGTTCGCCCGCTGTCTGGTGGATGAACGCGCGCCGGAGAAGATTCGGCACACGCTCGAGGACCTGGTCGGCCAGCGGGTCTTCGGGATTGCCTGCGGCCATCCCGATGGCAACGATGCCGACCATCTCGCCGACGATCCGATCCACAAGCTGCTGCTGGGACGCGACCCGGTGACCGGGGGGCGGCTGGCGTCGCAACCGACGATCTCGCGGTTTGAGAACGACGCGGGCCGCTCGGCCCTCTATCGGATGGGGCGCGAGTTGGCGGCGAGCGTCATCGAGCGGCATCGGCGCCGACTGGGCGGGCGGGCGCGACGCATCACGATCGATCTGGACCCGACCGACGACCGGACGCATGGCGCGCAGCAGTTGACGTTTTTCAACAGCTACTACGACAGCTGGTGTTACCTCCCGTTGCTGGCCTTCGTGCGCTTCGACCGCGAGGTCGAGCAGTATCTGTGCGCCGCTGTGCTGCGGCCGGGCAAGGCGGTGGCTGCCGACGGGACGCTGGGGGTGTTGTCTCGGTTGCTCCCGCTGCTGCGCTGCGCGTTTCCGCGGGCGCGCTTGCTCGTCCGGCTCGACGGGGGCTTTGCCACCCCGGAAATCTTCGACTTTCTCGACGCCGAGCCGCGGCTCGACTACGTCGTGGCGATGGCCAAGAACGCCGTCCTGCTGCGGCATGCCGCGTCCGCCATGGTCGAGGCGCGGGCCAAGAGCGCGCACGACGACCAGACGGCGCACGTCTACACCGACACCCGTTGCTATCGAGCGGGCACGTGGGACCATGAGCGCCGGGTCGTGATCAAAGCCGAAGTCGTGCGGCTCGACGGCCGCGAGCCGCGCGACAACCCGCGCTTCGTCGTCACCAATCTGCGCCAGACGCCGCGCTTTATCTACGAGAAGATCTACTGTGCCCGCGGCGATATCGAGAACCGCATCAAGGAGTTGCTCGACGGCCTGCAGATCGACCGTACGAGCTGCTGCAAGTTCTGGGCGAACCAGTTGCGCGTCTTCCTGACGGCCGCCGCCTACGTGCTCATGCAGGAACTCCGCTTGCGCGCCGCACGCACCGCCTGCGCCCGCACACAGGTGACGTGGCTGCGCGACCGGCTGCTCAAACTCGGCGTTGACGTCCGCCGCTCTGTCCGCCGCCTCGTCCTGCATCTGCCGCGGGCGACGCCATACCTCGATGCTTGGCGCCACATCGCCCTCGCCCTTGGCGCGCGCGCCGGGTAGCCACTCCTCCTGCCGTCTGCAGCCAAATTCCACAGCCGCTCTCACGCGCCCCAGCCGGCGGCGCTGTCGTTGCCGTGCGCTTCGGGCACGCCGTCACCCTGCCACGCCGGCTCAACCACGCCGCAACCTGCCGCCGACACAGTCCGCAGGCTGCAATCGTCCGACGATCAGACCCCACCCGTGACCGATTCGACAGCCTCAGGAATAATGCAGGCTAGATCTCGGCCAGCTCGTCACACGACATTCTGCTGTAGTGGGTTCAACTGGCTCCGGCAAGTCGAATTTTGTAGCGGTATTGATGGAGGCCATCGCCACGCAGGGCTTCCCTGCTGCTCGTGTTCTGATTATTGACCCTCACGGCGAATATAGTTCAGCTGTAGGCCAGCACGGCCGTGTCTTCCGGACCAATCCGCGTCCGAAAAAAGGTGAGCTGCCGCTGTGCGTTCCCTATTGGGCGCTGCCTTTTGATGAACTCCAGGCGGTCGCTCTGGGTCCAATGCAATCAAGTGCCGAGACAGCGGTCCGGGATGCAGTAGCGGCGCGAAAAAGAGACGCGGCCATGCATCTTGCAAATGGGCCGCCGGCCCCGGCGATAACTGCGAACTCGCCGATTCCATTTAACATAAAGAAGCTCTGGTTCGACCTAGATGACTTCGAAAGGCAGACGTTCCAGGACAATGCGCGTACCCGGCCGTGCAACCCGACTTCGCCCGGGGATCCGGAGGGCTTGGTTTCCAACCGGTATCCTGCTCCGAACCCTGGTAACCAAGCGCCGTTTGCGCATCCGAGGGTGCGGGGTATCGGGAAGCAGCTTGAGCTAATGCGAAGCCGGCTTCAGGATTCTCGTTTCGCGTTTCTTTTTCGACCTGGCGATAGTCTCTCGCCGGATGCAGACGGCAGGACAGGGGGCGATCTCGACGACTTGGTGCGGTCGTGGGTCGGTCACGACAAGCCGCTCACTGTGCTGGATGTCTCCGGCTTGCCTTCTGAGGTCTTGGGCACCATCGTAGGGACATTGGTCAGGCTAGTCTACGACATGCTGTTTTGGGCGCTCGAACTGCCGATCAGCGGGCGGAGTCAGCCGCTTCTCATCGTTCTGGAAGAGGCCCACCTTTTCCTGCCAGAGGGTGGGGAATCGGCCGCGCATAGGACCGTATCGAGGGTCGCCAAGGAGGGCCGCAAGTACGGCATCGGACTGTGTGTGGTCACCCAGCGGCCGGTCGAAATAGACAGTGCTGTGCTGAGCCAGTGTGGAACGATGATCGCGTTGAGGCTCACGAACGGTGGTGACCGGGCGAAAGTGGAGGCGGCGATGCCGGATGACTTGGGGGCTCTGACAGGCATGTTGCCCGCGTTACGGACGGGGGAGGGCGTTGTTATAGGTGAAGCAATGCCAATTCCATCACGGATCCAGTTCTTCAGGGCACGTGAGCGTCCTAGGGGTGACGATCCCGAAATGCCGAAGGCGTGGCGCGAAGCTAGGCCAGACGGTACTGAATACGGGGCCGCCCTTAGGAATTG
Organism: Vicinamibacterales bacterium; assembly: GCA_965222265.1. Taxonomy (GTDB): domain Bacteria; phylum Acidobacteriota; class Vicinamibacteria; order Vicinamibacterales; family UBA8438; genus JAAXGX01. The sequence continues at coordinate 74,109 of CBDCTP010000001.1, read as the reverse complement.
GCGACACCAGGCTGATGCGACCGGCAAGGGTAATGATGATGCCTGAGATGATCTACGTTGACTCGTCTAACATTGAAGCTATTGGGTATGATGATGATGGGCAGGAGCTGCATGTCCAATTCCTGTCGGGTGGACAGTATGTTTATCATAGCGTGCCGCGTGACGTCTTCGATGCGTTCCTGCAGGCGCCCTCAAAGGGAAGTTTCCTGAACAGGGAAATCAAGAATGTCTACACGTTCACGAAACAGTAACATCGTGGAGCACGCTGCCGTCAGGAAACCTCTCTTGGTGCTCGTGCATGGGCACGGTAGCGATCTCGGATGAAGCGCGCCAGCGAACGAAAAGGGGCGTGGAGGGCACCAAGCGGGGCGATGTCTCGTCAGAGGCTTGGCTGCAGCGGTCGAAGAAGCGAAGGTAGCCGCCATGGTCGTCGCCGGTGCGCCGACAAGGGTGTGCAACGGTAGCAGTCGCAGGCGGTGAATGCGCGGCCTTGCAGCCCTGGCCGGGCTCGTACGCAGCGCGGGACAATGGCCCCCGAACCCGCGATTATCCGAACGATCGCCCGGACAATCGGTGCTCGACGGAAGGCGCTGGCGTTCTACGGATGCTAGTCACCCTCCGGCAGCGCGAGGGCGATGAGCTCCGGTATGCGGCCACCGCCGACCGTCAGGGCGATGTACTGCCGGCCGTCCAGCAGGTACGTCATCGGCGTGCCGATGGCGCCGCCCGGCAGGTCGATCTGCGCCAGCTCCTCCCCCGTCGCCTTGTCGAGCGCCACGAGGCGCGGGCCGTCGTTGCTGCCGCCCGCCGTCAGCGCGTAGATCAGCAGGTCCGGCGTCAGCAGTGGCCCGGCGCGGCTGCTGTCGCCCCCGACCGGCGGCAGATCGAGGTCGCGCAGCAGGCGGTGGTTGCGGATCCGGTCGCCGTTGCCCATCGGCTGCATCCAGACATGCTCGCCGGTGTTGAGGTCGATGGCCGTCATGCGCGAGTAGGGCGGCTTGAAGAGCGGCAGCCCGAGGGGCAACTGGGGCCGCGTGCGGGTCTCGCCGCGCCGCTCGATGATGTCCAGCGTCGCGCCCTCGCCGGGGAGCGGCTCGCGGTACTGCATCACCGAGTAGGCGTTGGTCGACGGGACGTACAGGATGCCGGTCGCGGGGTCGAAGGCCGCCCCCGACCAGTTCGCCCCGCCGCCGGCGCTCGGCCGCTGGACGGTCCCGTCCCACATCGGCGGCGTGAAGATCGGGCCGAGCCGGTAGCCCTCGACCGCCTCGATGGCCATCTGGCGGATCTCCGGCGTGAAGTCGACCAGATCGTCGACCACGGCGCCCTGATACTCGAACGGCGCCGGCCGGGTCGGGAACGGCTGCGTCGGCGACGGCACCTCGCCCGGCACGTCGGTGTCGGTCGCGACTTGACGCTCCTCGATCGGCCAGAGCGGCTCGCCGGTCGCTCGGTCGAAGACGTACGTGAAGCCCTGCTTGCTGATCTGCGCGAGCGCCTTGACCGGCCGGCCGTCGACCACGACGTCGACCAGGTTGGGCGCCGCCGGGAAGTCCCAGTCCCAGAGGCCGTGGTGCACCGCCTGGAAGTGCCACTCGCGCTCGCCCGTCTCGATGTCGAGGGCGACGACGCTCTCGGCGAACAGGTTGTCCCCCAGCCGGTGGCCGCCGTAGTAGTCGGGCGCAGGGGTGTTGGTCGGCAGATAGATGAGTCCCAGCTCGGGATCGGCGCTCATGAACGACCAGACACCAACCTTGCCCGTGACCCGCCAGGAATCGCCCGCCCACGTGTCGTTGCCGTACTCGTCCCCCTGGGGGATCGTGTGGAACGTCCAGTTGGTGCGGCCGCTGCGCACGTCGAAGCCGCGCATCCAGCCGGGCGGCGCCTCCCGCGTGATGTTGTACGACGAGATGGACTGCGGGGTGACGACGGTGTCGCCCACCACCAGCGGCGGCGACTGCACCGAGTACAGCAGGGCGTTCAGCCAGTCGCGGTCGCCACGGGCGGCGCGCGGCAGATCGGCGGTCAGGTCGACCCAGCCGTTCTCCCCGAAATCGGCGCACGGCTGCCCGGTCTTCGCGTCGACGCAGATGAGGTAGCCGTTGCCGGTGCCGAAGAGAATCCGCTCGTCCGCGCGCTGCGGTCCGTCCGACCAGTACGCGACCCCACGCTGGTTCCAGCGCGCGGTCATCGTCGTCGTGCCCTCCTCGTAGGTCTTCGGGTTGTAGACCCAGAGCGTCTCGCCGGTCGCGGCGTCGATGGACGCGACCTGCGAGGTCGGCATGTTGATGAACAGGCGGCCGCCCACCATCAGCGGCGTCGCCTTCAGATTCGTCGTGTAGGGCGCCTGCGCGTCGCGCCAGCGGTCCGGGTCGCGCCGCAGCAGCTCCTCGAAGATCAGCCGCGAGTCCGCCCGCCACTCGCCGCCGCCCGGCATGTCGATGCTCAGGAAGGCATCGGCCGACAGCCAGCGCCAGGCGATCTCGAGATCGCCGAAGTTGTCGCGGTCGATCTGGTCGAGCGGCGAGTACTTCGTGCCGCCGAGGTCGCCGCCGTAGGTGGGCCACTCGCCGTTGGCCGGCGCCCCCTGCTGGGCCAGCGCCGGCCCGCCCGCCAGAACCGCGGCGGCCAGGGTGACGACGGCCGCCGTACCGACACGTGCCTGCCGTGCTCTATCGCGCATGGTTGCCTCGTGTGCCTCGCTGCCCGATCAATTGGACCCCGCGCGCAGATCGCGGAAGAACGCCCGCACGTCGTCGACGAACAGCTCGGGCTCCTCGCTGGCGGCGAAGTGGCCGCCGCTCGGCATCAGGGTGTAACGTGTCAGGTTGTAGCCGGCCTCGAGCCAGCGCCGCGGGCTGAAGATGATCTCCTTCGGGAACGCCGCGCAGGCAGTTGGCACCTCGATCCGCGGCGGCCTGGGCGGCTGCCCCCCGTGCCGGCTCTCGTAGTAGTAACGAGCCGCCGACGTCGCCGTCTGGGTCACCCAATAGATCGTGATGGTGGTGAGCAGCTCGTCCTTGCTGAACTTCGTCTCCGGATCGCCGTCGCAGTCGCACCAGCTGCGGTACTTCTCGGCGATCCACGCCGCCAGGCCCACCGGCGAGTCGTTGAGGCCGTAGCCGAGGGTCTGCGGCTTCGTGCCCTGAATGTGGCTGTAGCCACGCTCCTCGTCGGTCCAGAACGCCGCGCGCTCGCGCTGCAGCTCGGCCTCGGCCGCCGGCACGCCGGCCAGGGGGTTGTCGGGGTCGGGCGGGGCGCCACCGCACAGGTTGAGGTGCAGGCCGGCCACGTGCTCGCGGTCGTTGATCGCCATCCAGCGGCTGATGCCGGCGCCGAGGTCGCCGCCCTGCGCGCCGTAGCGCTCGTAGCCCAGGCGCGCCATCAGCTCGGCGAAGATCCCCGCCGTGCGCACGCGGCCGTAGCCCATCTGCGGCGGCCGATCGGAGAAGCCGTAGCCAGGTATCGACGGCGCCACGACGTGGAAGGCATCCTCCGCGCGGCCCCCGTGGGCGACCGGGTCGGTCAGCGGACCGATGACCTTGGCGAACTCGGCGAACGTCCCCGGCCAGCCGTGGGTCAGGATGAGCGGGAACGCACCGGGCTCAGCCGACCGCTGGTGCACGAAGTGAATGTCGACGCCGTCGATGGTGGTCACGAACTGGTCGAACCCGTTGAGCCGCCGCTCCTGCGCCCGCCAGTCGAACTCGTTGCGCCAGTAGTCGACGAGCTCCCGCAGATAGGCCTGGTTCGTGCCGAGCTGCCACCCGACCCCCGCGGGCTCGTCGGGCAGGCGGGCGCGCGCCAGCCGGTCCTCGAGATCGGCCAGCACCTCGTCGGCGATGTCGATGCTGAACGGCTCGATCGGGGCCGCGGCCGGCGCCTGGCCGGCGGCGGGAGCCGCCTCCATCGTCGTCCCGGGCACCGTCCAGGCGAGATGCGCGAGCACGCCGACCGCCAACGCCAACGCCAGCTTCCCGGGGAGTAGGTCGATTGCACGCCTCATGGTTCACGCTCCATTCGCTGCCACGGTCTCTCGCGTATCATAACCGGCACGCGTCGTTGCCGGTCACGCGGCGAGAGCGGACCCACTGGAGGCCGATCATGAGGAACACTGCCGGACTGCTCGCGATTCTTCTCGGCGCGGGGTGGGGGTCGGTCCCGGGACTGGCCCAGACCACGGAAGAGCTGATCAACGACGGAGCGAACACCGAGAACGTCCTCACGCACAGCATGGGGTACCACCGCCGGAGCTACAGCCCGCTCGAGCAGATCAACAAGTCGAACATCCACCGGCTGGCGCCGATCTGGAGCACCAGCATGATGAATCAGCGGGGCGAGCTGGCCGCGCCGGTCATCTACGACGACGTCCTGTACTACATCAACGGAAGCTGGACGTTCGCCGTCGACGTGGACACCGGCCGGCAGATCTGGCGCACGCCGGTGACGCTCGAGGAGGGCACGCGGCGCAATCCGTTCAATCGCGGCGCGGCCGCGATCTACGAGGGCCGGCTGTTCCGCGTCACGGTCGACAACCACGTGCTGGCGCTCGACATGGAGACCGGCGAGGAGCTGTGGAACCGGGGGTTCGCCGACTCCGCCGAGGGCTACTACGCGACCGGCGCGCCGATCGTGGCCAACGGCGTGCTGATCTCCGGCATGTCGGGGGGCGAGTCGACGACCCGCGGCTTCCTCGACGGGTGGGACCCCGCCACGGGCGAGAAGCTGTGGCGCCGCTACACCATCCCCGCGCCGGGCGAGCCGGGCTTCGAGACGTGGCCGGCGGACAGCGACGCCTGGATGTACGGCGGCGCGCCGACCTGGCGCTCGGGTTCGTACGATCCCGAGCTCGACCTGGTCTACTGGGGCACCGGCAACGCGGAGCCGTACGATCCCGCCCCGCGCGGGGCGCTCGACAGCCTGTACACGTCCAGCGTGCTCGCCATCCGCCCGCGCACCGGCGAGATCGTCTGCTACTACCAGTACACGCCCAACGACGTGTACGACGTGGACGGCATCGACGAGCTGGTGCTCACCGACCTGGAGGTCGACGGCGAGCTGCGCAAGGTGATGATCCAGGCCAACAAGAACGGCTTCCTGTACGTGCTCGACCGCACCGACTGCTCGCTGATCGCCGCGCACCCCTACGTGCGCGTCAACTGGGCCTCGCACGTCGACCTCGAGACGGGCCGACCGGTGTTGACCGACCTCTATCGGGACTTCCTGGCCGGCGAGGAGGTGCACATCTGGCCATCGCGCGGCACCAACGCCGTGCCGATCGCCTTCGATCCGGGCACCGGCCTGATCTACTCGACGACGTGGCACGTGCCGCGCATCCAGCAGCTCGCCGAGCGCGAGGTGGTCCTCGGCGGGAACTCCACGGGAGTCACCAACCGCTTCCCGCAGGTGGAGCCCGGCGATCTGCTCGGCCACATCGTGGCGATCGATCCGCTGACCGGCGTGAAGCGGTGGGAGGTCCCGATGCACGACTTCCCGAGCTCGGCAGGCGTGCTCGCAACCGGCGGCGGATTGGTGTTCACGGGCAGGATCACGGGCGAGTTCGTCGCGCTCGACGCCGAGACCGGCGAGACCGTGTGGGAGTTCCAGACGGGCTCGAGCGTCAACGCGACGGCGATCACCTACACGCGCGACGGGCGGCAGCAGATCACCGTCGCGTCCGGGCTCGGGGGCAGCCTGGCGAACCGCTACGCGCGCGGGCAGGTGCCGACGGGCGGCTCGCTGTGGACGTTCGCCCTGCTGCCGGAGTAGCCGAGCCCGTCCCGAAGCGGGGCGAAACTTGCCAAGCGACCGGGGTTCGTGGTTAGGTATGCAGTTTGCCGGATTGCCGGCCGACCCATTGCGATCAGGAAGATGAGGAGGAACGGTCGTTCATGAACGGTCGATCATGAACATCTCCCGGCGGTCTTCGACACCACGTCTCCGGCGCATGAGCTTCGCAGCCGATGTCAGCGTTGCGTGCCTGTTCGTTGCGTCCGGCACGCACGCGCGCGGGGGAGTCGAGCTCAGCACGGGGTTCACGGCGAATACCCACGACAACTTCTAGCCTGTGGGCGCACGCGGGGCATCCTTTGCTCCACGTGCGCCCGCAGTTCGAGGGAACAGAGGACCGTTCAGGCTTGCGGTCCGAGTCCGCAGGTCTGCAGGCGGCTTCCGTCCGAACGCGGTTCGGAGTTCAGGAGGCGGTCGGAGAATCGGGAACACGAGGAGGAAGAGTCGAATCATGAACATCTCTCGGACGTCCGCGACATCACAACGTCTCCGGCGCATGAGCTTCGCGGCGGCTGTCAGCGTTGCGTGCCTGCTTGCGCCCACCCTCGCCCGTGCCCAGGCCATCGGCGGCACGGTGAGCGACACCACGGGCGGCGTCCTGCCCGGCGTCACCGTCGAGGCGCGCAGTCCCGCGCTGATCGAGCAGGTCCGCACCGCCGTCACCGACGGCAACGGCCAGTACCTGATCGTCGCGCTCGAAACGGGCAGCTACACTGTCACCTTTACGCTGACCGGCTTCAGCACGCTCATACGCGAGGGAGTCGAGCTCGGCACCGGGTTCACCGCGAACGTCGACGCCCAGATGGCCGTCGGCGCGCTCGAGGAGACGGTCATCGTCACGGAGGCCAACCCGATCATCGACGTCCAGAGCGTGCGGCAGAGCGAAACGATCGACCGCGAGATCTTCGAGGTGCTGCCGACGACGCGCGGCTACGACTCGCTGGCGCTGCTCATCCCCGCGATGAACGTCCAGGGCGGCCCCTCCACCGCGGTGCCAATCGACACGGGCGGACTCAGTGGCGTGCCCAACAACCGGCTCACCATTCACGGCTCCAGCGAGTACGACGCCGAGGTCCACATCGATGGCTTCGACGTGAATTCGGTGGCGTTCGACGGCGCCCCCGGCGCGCTGCCGCAGGATACGTCGATCGCGGAGTACGTCTACGACTACTCGTCGAACGCGGCCGAGGTCGAGACGGGCGGCGTACGGATGAACATGATCCCGAAGGAAGGGAGCAACTCGTTCACCGGCGGCTTCTATACGAACTACGGGCATCCGAGCTGGCTGGCCAACAACGTCGACCAGGATCTGATCGACCGCGGAATCACCGGCGGCAAGGACGGCGCCTTCAGGGCCGACCAGACGTGGCAGGTCGCCCCGCAGATCGGCGGCCCGATCGTGCGCGACAACCTGTGGTTCTACGGGAGCTACACCTATCGCCGGGCCAGCTTCTTCCCCTCGGGCCTGTTCAACAATCACGACACGAGCTCCTTCACCTACGTGCCCGACCTCGACAACCCGACGCGGGAGGTGTCGAACAACTACGAGTACACGCTGCGCCTCACGTGGCAGGCGTCCTCACGCGACAAGATTCAGGCGTACTACGCCAACAGCAACGTCAAGCAGACGCCGGCGCTCACCGGGTCGCAGCTCTATCCGCTCTACATCGCCCCGGAAGCGGGCAGCGACGGAACCTCGGCGTTCAATACGTACCAGTTCACCTGGGTGCGCCCGCACACCGACCGGATCCTGTTCGAGGCCGGCTACTCGCGGCTGCCCGCGCACAGCATCCTGTATCCGCTCAACAACGAGCTCGGCTCCCCGGGCAATGGCGCGCACTTCGACGCCCGGACCGACCTGCCGGGTCTGTTGGAGATCAGCAACCTGACGATGTCGCGCAACATGGGCGGGCTGTTCCAGGGCAACACCGTGTGGTTCTCCACGCTGAACCAGACCGCGCGCGCGTCGATGTCGTACGTCACCGGCAGCCACAACCTGAAGTTCGGCTTCCGGACGACGCTCAAGTGGCAGAACGAGGCGTACCGCAGCGGGGCAGACTGGACGAACCTCCAGACCTTCTTCGGCTTCCCGGTCCAGGCGGTTTTCGTGTCGCGGCCACCCGAGACCAACCAGCTGACGAATACCGGCATCTACGCGCAGGACCAGTGGACGCTCGACCGGCTGACCATCAACGCGGGCGTGCGCTTCGACTACTTCAACGGCTACTACCCGGACCAGGTGTCGGTGCCGGGCACCCCGGCGCATTCGACGTGGGTGCCGCACGCCATCATGGTCGACGGCGCGACGGCGGCGACCTGGAAGGACCTGCAGCCCCGGGTGGGCGTGGTCTACGACCTGCGCGGCGACGGCCGGACGGCGCTCAAGGCGTCCGCCTCGCGGTTCGGCAGCCGGGACGCCATCTCCCTGGCCGGCGAGCTGAACCCGGTCGCGAACAACACGACGCACACCTGGCTATGGGGCGACGGCGCTCCCAACCACCTGTTCATTCCGGGTGCTGCGCTGCCGTCCTGCTTCGGCGGCGTCGAGTGCATCCCCGGCGACGGCCTTCCGCAGGGTGATCCCACTCTCGCCTATCCCAACGGCGAGCTGATCGCACCCGCCGACAACGTGGTGCTCGGAGCGCATGCCATCACCCAGCGCTTCGATCCCGAGTGGGCGTTCGGCTGGGGCTTGAAGAAGGCCAACTGGGAGTACTCGGGGAGCATCCAGCACGAGCTGGTCGACAACGTCTCGCTGGACGTCGGGTACTTCCGGCGCAGCTACATCAACTTCGATGCGTGGAACAATCTGGCCGTCGGCCCCGGAGACTTCGAGCAGTACACCATCACGGTCCCGGAGGACTCGCGGCTGCCCGGCGGCGGCGGCTACCCGCTCACCGTCGTCGACATGACGCCTGAAGCGTTCACCCGGGCGCAGGACAACGTCCTTAGCAGCCCGTGGAAGAAGTCTGATCGCTGAGCCCTGCTGTTCAGGCAGCTTGGCGATGAGCAATTGAGCCGACGAGGGCCGTCGGTGTCCATTTGAACCCCCAGGCGCGCGTCAGACGCCCCCAGCGGTCGATCAGACGGTCGATCAGGCGGCAAATCGCCGAAAGAGCCCGCCCCTGCAGGCTCCGGGGCGTACCGATGCCGGTCTGGTGGCGCAGGAGCAGCCCGATGTTGCAGGCGGCCGCCTGGATCAGCACCCGCTTGCGGACATTCTCGTGACCGCGCACCCACACCCGACGCATTCCCCCTGTCTCATACATGTGTGCGAAAGAACGCTCCACCACCTCGCCCCGGCAGCGTTGCAGGCGACGACCCCGCCGCCCGCCCACACGCCGGCGGTTCGCATACAGCGCCTTCTGCGCAGCGCGCTTCTCCGGCGGCGTCTCTCCCGTCCTCTTGTCCTGCCAGCAGCGCCGGCCGCGCTCCGGCTCCGATACGTGACTCCGAACCCCCACCTCGCCGAGGGCCACCAGCGTCGCGTCGCTGTGGTACCCCTTGTCGGCGACCACCTCTTCGACCCCCGGACCGTCCGGCGCCACCAACTCCACCTGCTCGGCCGCCGTGATCAGCGTCTCCGGCAGCGTGGCCGTATCGCCGTCGGATGCATCCTGCACCGTCACCGACACGATGGCCCCCGTGTCCATGTCGACCCCGTGCTCGGCCTTGTGAGCCAAGTGCGTCCGGCCGTCCTTCATCTTCGCGACCTTCGCGTCCGGGTCCTGCGGCGATTTCCACTCCTTGTTCGACGTCTTCTTGTTCTTCCGCGACCGGTCGAACCGAGCCAGATCCGCCTGTGTCGGTGTCTCCACCCCCGACGCTTCCGCCAACCGCCGAATGAACGCCTCGTAGGATTCGCCCGTGTCCCGACGCTCGATGCTCCGCATCGCCGCGTTCGCTTCCAGCGTCGTCGCATCGATGCCGACCGTCTTCCCCCGCAACAGGCCTGCAGCGGAGAGCCGCTCCAACACCCACGTGAAGTTGCGGTAGAAAATCCGGTTGCCCGGATCCCCCCGCTCAGATCCGTACGTGCGCGTTAGCGCATACGGCTCTCACCTCGGGTGGTTGACGGCAAACCGCGCGTTGGGCCAAGGGTGCCGAACCCTCACGGGGGGCCAATATAACGCCGTGAGGCGCGTCACATGGGCTATCGTCGTCTTCGTCTTCTGAGACCGCCGGTGCAAGGTCGCGAGCCAAATCCACTCAAGACGCCGTACGAACCCGTCGAGGGTCCGGGAGCTGGTCGGCACGGCGTAGTAATTCAGCCAGCCGTTGACCACTTGCCCCAACCATTGCGCCGTTTCGTGGACGTCGTCGTGCATCCGGGCGCGGAGTCGCTCCTTGAGCCGTTTCAGGGTTCGTGTAACCCGCTTCGCAATCGGTTTGCGCCCCAGACCAAAGCCGCCGTTCCGCGTCTTCCGGCAGTAGTGCGTGAAGCCGAGGAAATCGAAGGTCTCCGGTCGACGTTCCCCGCGCGCCCGGCGGTTTGCCAGAGCGAACCGGCCGAATTCGATGAGGCGCGTCTTGTCGGGGTGCAGCTCAAGCGCGAACTGGCTCATCCTCTCTGTGAGGTCGTGGAGAAACCGCCCCGCATCCGCCTTGTATTGGCAGCCAACGACGAAATCATCGCAGTAGCGCACGATGATGGTGTCCCCCGTGGCCTTTCGGGCGCGCCACTTCTTCTGGAACCAGAGGTCGAGGACATAGTGCAGGTAGACGTTGGCGAGGATGGGCGAAACCACCGCGCCTTGCGGGGTCCCCCGCAGGTCGTCCTTCCACTCGGTACCTTCCATGACGCCGGCGTTCAGCCACTTGGTAATCAGCCGGAGGACCCGTTTGTCTCCGATTCGGTGCTCGAGAAACCTCAACAGGTGGTCTCGTGAGAGCCGGTCGAAGAACGCTCGGATGTCGGCATCGACTATCCAGTTGACCTTGCGCCGTTCTATCCCGAAAGCCAGGGCGTCGAGCGCATCATGCGCGCCGCGCCCTGGTCGGAACCCGTAGCTGAACCCGAGAAATTCCGGCTCGTAAATCGGCGTCAGGATGACGTCCACTACCGCCTTCTGGACAATCTTGTCCTCGATGGCCGCAATGCCGAGCGGTCGCATCCCGCCGTCCGGTTTGGGTATTTCAACCCGTCGTGACGGCAGCGCCCGATACGCTCCCGAATGTACGCGTCCGTGCAGGTCGAGCAGCCGCTCTTCCAGTCCGTCCTCGTACTCCTTCCACACCAGACCATCTACGCCAGCCGATGCGGTCGGCTTCAAGCCATAGAAGGCCCACCGCAGCGCATCCGTCGTGATGTGGTGCAGGAGCGCAGTCAGTTTCTCCCGCGGATTCCTCGTTGCAGCTTGCCGTATCCGCTCGACCGCCTGGGACACGCCGTCCCGACTCTGCGTCCGGAGCGTGCTTTGGTCTCGCAGATTCCCCTTGGTTGAGGCCCTTCCCTCCGGCGACTCCGCAGGCATTTGCGCGCCCTTGTTCGCCCCCTTCATCGGTGTCGGGTCGGAGGAGGCGCACCCCGCGGGCGCTGGCCTCCGTCCGCCGCTCAAACGGTACGTGCGGTTTTCCCGCATACCGCTTTCACGAAGACGCTCGCGCATGGTAGGGACCGATGGAAGGAATCAGACCGACAAGGTTGACCAAGCCCAGCTCACCGTAGAGCGTGGCGCTGGGCAGGGATTGCCATCCCCGACACCGCCATCGCTTGTGCCGATGCGCCCACAGGCGACGCACCACCCAACCGTCAAGCTGGTGGAAGAGCTTCCGGACGTGGGCACGTTTGTAGTAGTGCCCCCATCCCCGCAGGACCGGATTGAGCTGTTCAATCAGCACCTCGGTGGTTACCGGCGCCTTGCGCGACGTCCGACTGCGCACCTGGTCCTTGAAGTGACGAAGAGACTTCTGAGTCGGGTACGCGTACAGGCCGCCCGGACGAAGGCGCGTACGGATCTTGTGCGGCGGGAGCCGCAGCCCCTTGCCGCGCTTGATCTTGTACCCGAGAAACTCGAAGCCGTATTGGACGCGAACGATCCGAGTCTTCGTCGGATTGATGCGCACGCCCAGTCGCTCCAGGACCGCCGTCGCCGTGGCCAAGGCGGTTCGCGCTTCAGCCGCCGACGTACAGGTGATGACCCAATCGTCCGCGTACCGTGTCAGCCGGTACCCCCGGCGTCGCATTTCCTTGTCGAACGGCGTCAACAAGACATTGCTCAGCAAGGGTGACGCGACGCCGCCCTGCGGCGTCCCGCGCTCCGTCGGGAAGAGGCGTCCGTCGCCGTAGCTCCCTGCTTTCAGCATCGAGCGAATCAGGCGAAGGACGCGGCCATCGGAGACCCGCTGGGCCACGAGCGTAAGCAGCTTGTCATGGTCGACCGTCCCGAAAAAGTCGCTCAGGTCGCCGTCAACAACCCACTCGCACTCCGACTCCAGTTCCTTCCAGACCTTGCGTAGGGCGTCGTGCTGAGACCGCCCTCGTCGGTATCCGAAGCTGGCATCATCGAACACCGGCTCGAAGATGGGCTCCAGCCGATTCAGCAGCGCCTGCTGGCACACCCGGTCATAGACCGTGGGAATGCCGAGCTCGCGATGCGCCCCCGGCTTGCCCACCTTCGGGATGCGCTTCTGGCGCACCGGCTGCGGGCGGTAGGCGTCGTCGCGCAGGTCCTCGTGCAACCGGTCGAGCTGCTCTTCACGCACCTCGGCAAAGTCGTCGATGGACTGCCCGTCGACACCCCCGGCGCCCCGGTTCGCTTTCACACGCTCCCAGGCCATCTCGAGGTTCTTCCGCTTGTACACCTTGTCGATAAGAGAGTGGACCTTCCTCTCGCCCGTCGGGTCCAGCCAGTCGGCAAGTCTCCTCGGTCGCTGATGTTCGGGTCTTTCGCTCATGGAACTGTCCACCTCAGCGCCCTTGCTCATCTCGCCGTCCTGTCCGGTCCCGACCGTCTTCGCCGGCCGCCTTCCCCAACCCACTCGGTTGCCGCTCCTGCGGTCACGTCGCTTTCGCCACGCCTCAGGTACTACTCGGCCGTCCGACTCCTCGACGAGCGTCCCTTCCCACTTCGCTTTCGCTTATAGGGTCGGTTGCCGCGGTGCCACCCGCGGACCCGCCGAGGTCTCCCAGGGTCACGCACTGGTCTTCCGTACCGTGCCGTCCGCATACACCTTGGTGCGGTGGGTGGATGAGAGCGCCTTCGCCTCCATAATGCAGGCTCGACCTTGCCCCACCTTTGGCCGACCGGTTCGTCATGGGGTCGCCCCCTCGACTACGGCCCGGTACTGCTCCGCAAACCCTTCGGACCCCACCTCGCGATGGGCGCCCTGTCCTCCGCAGTTCCGTCGTGGCGGCTCCAGGTCCACCTTGGCTGTGTCCGGCTTTCGCCTGCGTGCCCGTCTAGGCGTCTCCATACCTGCCACCTGCGGCCGGCGAGGCATTACCCCCGTCTTTGGATACGGCCCCCCTCACCCGGGGGCCGGAGGGACTTCAACCCTCCTGACCAGCGCGCTGCCTGGCGCACAGTACGGCCTCATCCGACTTCTTCATTCCGTGCATCGTCGGTTACGGAAACCTTCCTCTCCTCTGCGGTCCCGGTTCGACTGCCGGGACGGAATGAAGACCTCCCAGGTCCCGCCGGAGGACGTACGAACGTGCCTGGGTTCTCTGACACCGTGGAGCCCTCCATCCCCTCACCCGTCGCGGTGATGTCGGTGTGGCCTTCGACCGCGGTTATAGTCTCGGCGCTCCAGACCTCCACGCTTTCGATGCTCAGTAGCCCTGCCCGTCCGCGCCCCTGTCAACGCTTCACCTGCCGCCTCGCAGCGACCGGCGCATGACTCGGGGTGAAGGTGGGTCGTTAGTCCTTCCTTCCGCCGGACTTTCACCGGCCATCCTCCGCCAGTTAGCCTGGCGCACAACCGCCACGTGCGTCTCCACGTCGATCAGCCGCCGCGTGCGCGACAACGTCGAGTGGTCCGGTGCCGCCTCGGTCACGTCCAGGTCCAGAAACGACCGCAGACTCAGCGAATCGGCCACCCGCCACGCGATCCCCCGCTCGGAGGACAACCCTTCGAAATAGCCGATGAACAGCAGACGGAAATACCGGCCCGGCCGTAGACTCGGCCGGCCCATCCGCGCAGCGTAGAACGCCCCGCACAGTCCCTCGACGAAGGCGTCGAAGCCTGCCTCCTCCAGGACCCGGTTCAGACGCTCGAAGAAGGGATGCCCGGCGTTCGTCGGAAGGTCCGCCGTGGTCACCCACATCGGCGACGGCTGTCGAGCCGCCGGTTTCTTGCCCATCGCCATGCCGTCCAGTGTACGGAACTCGATCGAGCCGGTCGAGTGCGGATCCCCTGACTTTCGCCACGGGCTGCTAACACAATTCGCGGGACCTCCTGGAGAAAACCCGCACTTGATCCGCAGAGTCCACGCGGAAATTCAAGAGTTCTGAGCCTCTTGCGAAAAGCGTGTTCGGCCGAGTTTTTGCTTGAGGCGGCGGGGCGAGCGAGGGTCAGCGGACGGGACGCAGCGTTCGCAGGATGGCAGTGACCGCCACCGTCGCCGGGGAGCCGGAGACGCGGGGGTTCATGGAGCCTGCCTGCCTGTGATGAGGGCAAGCACACGCGAAGAGATGCGGCGCATTTCCTTCACGAGCCGTTCCAGTTCACGGTTGTTCTCGATCCACTCCCGGTAGAGGCCGAGTTCGTCTTCGGTGAGCTTCAAGCCGACGGTTTTTCCGCGGGCCTTCCGCGTCCAGTAGTGGTAGGGGCCGTGGCGGGCGTCCGGGTCGTGATGGCAGCGGCAGGTGGGCGACCCACAGGCTATCCGGCGGGTCTGGACGCTGCCCTGGCCGATGAACCCGACCGCTTGTAGTTTCGCCTTGAGCCCGTCGTATTGTTCCTCGTACCGACGCATCGCGTCGTCGTGGGCCATCGATTGGCTTGTTGACATCCTCTTTGCGCGTAAATGTACAGTAGGTAGCAGGAGGGGTCAAGAAATGCATCGCCTGCGCGTCGCCTTCGCCCCCTACTGGCAGTCGATCCAGCATGCCCTGTTTCCCCAGTTGGAGCGCGTGTTGGGTCCGCTGACCGAGAAACAACAGCAGTTGGTGCAGACGCTGGAGGTCATCCGTATCGAGCAGATGATCCCCCGGCGCTTCCCAGTACCGGGGCGTCCGCCCAAGGACCGTGCGGCGATGGCGCGGGCCTTCGTGGCCAAGGCGACCTACGACATGCCGACCACGCGCGTGCTGCTGGACCGCTTGGACACCGACGTGGTGCTGCGGCGCATCTGCGGCTGGGAGCGCAGCAGTGAGGTGCCGAGCGAGTCGGTCTTCTCGCGCGCCTTCGCCGAGTTCTCGGACACGCGGTTGCCCCAGCGCGTGCACGAAGCGCTGATCGGGAACACCCACCGCGACCGGCTGGTGGGCCACCTCTCCCGCGACTCGACGGCCATCGAAGCCCGCGAGAAGCCGGCCGCCAAGGAGAAGGCACCGCCGCCGCCCAAGCGCAAACGGGGACGGCCGAAGAAGGGTGAGGAACGGCCGAAAGTCCGCAAGCGTCTCGACCGGCAGGCGGCCATGACCCTGCCAGAGATGCTCGACGACCTGCCGACCGACTGTGACGTGGGCATGAAGAAGGACAGCAAGGGCTACAAGTCCACCTGGGTCGGCTACAAGCTGCACCTCGACGTGGCCGACGGCCAGATTCCGATCAGTTGCCTGCTGACGTCCGCCTCGCTGCACGACAGCCAGGCCGCCATTCCGCTGGCGACCTTGTCGGCCGAGCGGACGACCAATCTGTATGACCTGATGGACGCCGCCTACGACGCGGAACCGATCCGGCAGCATAGCCGCTCACTCGGCCACGTCCCGTTGATTGATACCAACCCCCGCCGCGACAAGGCGCTGGCCGAGGAACTGCGAACCGAAGCCCGGCGCCTGCAGCATATCGGCTTTCAGCTTCCCGAGCAGGTTCGCTACAACGAGCGTACGGCAGGTGAGCGCGTCAATGGTCGACTCAAGGACGAGTTCGGCGGTCGCCATGTCCGGGTCCGTGGTGCCTCGAAAGTGATGTGTCACTGCATGTTCGGCGTGCTCGCACTCACCGCCGACCAGCTCGTACGTCTGGTGACATAACCAGCGCACCGCCGGCAACGCCCCTCGGCGCCCGATGGGCGTCAGTCACCCACCGGTGTCCCAACGGTCGGTCGCCAACACGTCGAAACAGCCCTACTTCCTTCTCTTGGCGTGCCGCCGGTCCTCCAGAGCCGGCGGCCAGTCGGCGATCCAGGGCGAATGGGTGTCACCAGGAGAATTGAGGACTGCGCCAAGCCGCAAGCCCCAGGAGTTTCGCAAGCGGCTCTACCGTGAAAAGAGTGACTTACACGCGATCAACACCGAAACTTGGGACTAACGCGGCCGTTGCTGGACGCCCGGCGACAGTCCGACGCCGGCGCCGAGCGGCCGGACGAGCTTCTGTCGGTTCGAGCATCCGAATCAATTGTCCGCGACCGCGCCGCCGCGCCGAGCCGTTGCCGACTCGCCCGCCGGACCCCTCAGCCACTCGTCCAGCTTCGACCACCGCCGGCGTCCCGAGACGTTCCGGACCGCAATGGCCACCGCCTTCTTCTGCCCCACGAGCACCACCAGCCGCTTGCCCCGGGTCACCCCGGTGTAGAGCAGGTTGCGCCGCAGCATCGCGTAGTGCTGCGTCAGCACCGGGATGACCACCGCCGGATACTCCGAGCCCTGGCTCTTGTGCACGGTCGCGGCGTAGGCCGGCACCAGCGTGTCCAGCTCGCCCAGGCCGTAGACGTGCTCGCGTCCGTCGAACCGCGCGGTCAGCTCGCCGGCGTCCGGGTCGACATCGGCAACCTGCCCGATATCGCCGTTGTAGACCTCCTTGTCATAGTCGTTCTCGATCTGCATCACCTTGTCGCCCGGCGCGAACGTCCAGCCAAAGCGTTCGACCTTGCGCTCGCCGGCCGGGTTGAGGGCAGCCTGCAGCTCGATGTTGAGCGAGCGGGCGCCGGCGCCGCCCCGGTTCATCGGGCACAGGACCTGGATGTCGCGGACGGCGTCGAAGCCGAAGCGTCTCGGGATCCGCGTCTTCACCAGGTCGACGATCCGGATAGCCGCGGTCTCCGGGTCTTCGGCCGAGACGAAGTAGAAGTCGCTGTCGCCGTCCGGCCGGGAGAGATCGGGGATCGTGCCCCGGTTGATCCCGTGCGCGCTGGTCACAATCCGGCTCCGCGCCGCCTGGCGGAAGACCTCGGTGAGCCGCACCACCGGGACCGCACCGGATGCGATGATGTCGGCCAGCACCTGACCCGGCCCCACCGAGGGCAGTTGATCGACGTCGCCGACGATCAGCACGGCCGCCTCGTCGGGCACCGCGGCGAGCAGCGCCCTCATCAGCATGACGTCCACCATCGACGCCTCGTCGACGACCAGCAGGCCGCAAGCGAGGCGATTGTCCGCATCGCGCCTGAAGCCGCCGGTCCGCGGATCGACCTCGAGCAGCCGGTGGATGGTCCGCGCCTCCAGGCCGGTGGCCTCGTTCATCCTCCGGGCGGCACGGCCAGTCGGCGCGCACAGCACGAGCTCGACACCCTTGGCGACCAGGATGCGTAGAATGGCGTCGACGATCGTCGTCTTGCCCACGCCGGGCCCGCCGGTAATGACGACGGCCTTGGAGGTGAGCGCCAACCGCACCGCCTCGGCCTGGCCCGGCGCCAGCGACAGGCCGGTCTTCCGCTCCACCCAGGGCAGCGCCCTGTCCACGTCGATGGCCGGCCAGGGGAGCCTGCCGGCCGTGATGCGCAGGAGCCGCTCGGCGATTGCCCGCTCGGCCCGGTACAGGGCCCCGAGGAACACGCACGGGGTATCCGCCACCGTGTCCGCGACGACCGCGCCCTCGGCCAGCTCCAGGTCCAGCGCGGTCCGGATCACGTCGTCGGGCACGTCGAGAAGGCGAGCCGCCAGCGGGCCGAGTTCCTCGGCCGGCAGGCCGCAGTGGCCCTCGTCCATCGCTTCGGTCAACGCATAACCGATACCGGCGCGCACCCGGATCATCGCCGTCTTGGCGACGCCCAGCTTCATCGCGATCGCATCGGCTGTCTTGAACCCGATGCCCCGAATGTCGCGCGCGAGACGGTACGGGTTCTCCGTCATGACTTCGACGGCGTCAACCCCGTAGGTCCTGAAGATCCGCACCGCTCGCGCCGTGCCCACGCCATGGCCGTGCAGGAAGACCATGATCTCGCGAACGACCTTCTGGTCGGCCCAGGCGTCGGTGATCCGCGCGGCCCGCACCCGGCCGATACCGCTCACCTCGCGCAGCCGTTCCGGTTCCGCCTCGATGACGTCGAACACCTTCTCGCCGAACGCGCGGACGAGCTTGCGGGCGTAGACCGGACCGATGCCCCGGATCATGCCCGAGCCGAGATACTTCTCGATGCCCTCGATCGACGACGGCGCGGAGTTGCGCAGGAAGCGGGCCTTGAACTGCTGCCCGTGGGTACGGTCGTTGACCCACTCCCCGGATGCCGTGATCCATTCCCCGGCGGCGACCATGGCGGCGTGGCCCACGAGTGTGACCAGGTCGCGATGGCCCCGCGCCTTGACCCGCAGAACGCAGAACCCGCTGTCGGGGTTGTGGAAGGTGACGCGCTCGACCAGACCGGCCAGGACTTCCCGGTCCGTCGACGCTGGTTGCCGCTCGTCGCGCGACTTCATGATGTCCCGAGCGCGGGCCTGATCAGCTTGCGCGCGTCAGGCTCGAAGCAGTACGCCTGGGCCGACGGGTCCGGCTAGGTCAGCGGTTTCAACGTCAAGTGGCCGCCTCTCTGCGCGGAGAAAACTGCCATCTCCACGTCTCTGGCCCGCCAAGCTCGCCCTGTACGCTGGGTGAGTATCGCTGCGGTGAATTGGCACCAAGCGATCCACGACTCGACGAACCGCCAGTGGCTTTCCCGGAGAACAGTTCCTGGCCGCAACGCTGGCACGCATTCGAGATCGGGACCCCCAACACGGGAGTAGCGGTGAGCGCTGCCGTTCCGTCTTGCCCATCGCGTAACCTGGGTATCCACCATCGGGAACCGCTCCGGACAGATGAACGCGGGGAACGTGGCGGCGGTTGCCACCACAGGTTGCGTGAACAACTTGCATCGGAAAGCCCTGAACGATTCGAGACTAGGATTCGCAACGTAGCTCGCACAGGACGACCAGAGATCGGCGGGAGCAGCATCTGAAGCGAGCAACGCGGCAGCCCTCTTTGCAGCGCGGCCCGCACCGCCAGAGAAGAGCTTCCAGAATACGACCTCGCCCCACGCCTCCAGATGATCGGAAGCCTGTGCTCGGAAGCCGGCCTCAAAGTTCATGGTCTGGGCCCGATCGCCCGGAACGATCTTCAGGCCGAACCATCCGGCGTGCTCCTGCGCGTCCCGAAAATCGGTCAAGTCAACCGGGTACCGGTACGAGTCAAGCGCACTCTCCCACGTCTCGGCGTCTATTCCGTGTTCGCCGGCCGTTGGCCGAAAGGCCCCGTCAGCCGCTTGACCGACCATGTAACAGGTCGCCCCGTCGAATGCTCCACCGACTGCCCCTCCTACGAGCGGTACGAGCTTCGCCAGGTTCACAATGCCCTTCTCGCCGAACTTGGTCAGTAGCCTGAAACCGACCCGCTTGTTGATCTCGATCAAGACCCGCCCGGGGATCTTCTTCAGCCCCTCGATCGCAACCTTCCCGCCCAGCGTGACGCCGGCCTGCTTCACCACGTCCTCCATTGCGGTCCCGACCATGCAGAGCAGGATGGCGGTCCGTACCTGATCGTCCTTGGGGTCATGCCCGTAGATCTCGGCGATCGCTGCAACCATGGACGCCTGGATCGCAAGGGAAGCCGCCAAGGAGCTGGGAATCGCCACCGGCAACATCAGCACCCCTCCAAGTCCAGTCGCGAACCCAGCCGCGGTGTTCTTGGCGACAGCCCACTTGATCAGCGCCCGTACCCGTTCGGCGTCGTTCGCATATGGCTGGCGCTTGTAGTCGTTGGCCAAGTCGGAAGCAGAGGGTAGCGGCCCGATTCCATCCAGCGCTTGATCCAGGATCCAGCGGACCAGATCCTGCGCGACTGTCGCAAGCTTCGTTGAATCCACTGACGTCATGACAATGTGATGATAGTCGGTCGTTAACCAGCGTCCCGACATCGACGCCCGTACCGTCGTGGTCGTCGCTCCTCGAAGAGCATCCGTGGTCGTCAACCTGGTTCGCGGTACAGCAAGCGTCCGTCAGGCGGCATGCGTCGCCTTGGTATCGAGCACGAGTCGTGCTGCCGGGGCGCGAAGTGTCGAGAGCGGATCCGGACCGCCATGCGTGTTTCCTCGGCCGACGGGCCCGACCGTACATGGCGTCCCGCCTGGCTCGCCACGTGCAAGCGACCCGAGCAGACGAAGGTCAGGACATCGGCGTCGTCACGAACTCCGCCCATCGGTCCATCAGGCCACGGCGCTTGTCGAACAGGTCCGACCGGGCGTAGGACCTCTCCACGCCGCTTCCCACCTGATGCGCCAGAGCCGCCTCCGCGACGGCATGCGGCGCGCTGGTCTGCTCGCTCGCCCAATCGCGGAACGAGGAGCGGAAGCCGTGCACCGTGCAACGGGTCCCGTAGATCGTCCGCACCACGTGCGCCAGCGTCGTCGCGTGTATCTGCCTGCTCGCGCGCGTCGGGGCCGGGAAACACCAGCCGGCCGGACTGTGCAGCCTCCTGACGCGCTCCAGCGTGTCGAGGGCAGCAGGCGACAACGGCACTCTATGCTCGCAGCCGCCCTTCATGCGCTCCTCCGGTATGCGCCACTCTGCCGCCTGCAAGTCCATCTCGCTCCACATGGCGCCCCGTGCTTCACCCGAACGAACGGCCGTCAGGATGATGAACTGAAGACACAGCTTCAAGACGTCGCTCGCCGTGCAAGCCGCGATAGCGTCCAACGCCCCTCCCACCTCCGAGTAGGGCAGCGCCGGGTGGTGCCTCTTCGCCTTTCGCGCCGATGGCAGCGCCGCGCCGATGCCGTCGGCAACATTGAACTCCAGGTGCTCGCGGGCCACGCCCCATGCCAGCGCCCCGCGGATCCACCCGTGCAGCTTCGCTCCCGTCGCCCGCTTCTCCGCCATGACCGGGGCCAGGATGGCGATCACGTCGGCCCGACGGATCTGGTCGATGCGCCGGTCCATGATCGAGCCGCAGTACCGCTCCAGAGCACGCCGCCGATTCTCCGCCCCCAAGCCCTTCCACGTGGCCCCGGCCTCGACCCGTTCGCACGCCGTGCGGAACGTCGGGGTCCGCGACTGCCGCACGACCGCCGTCGGGTCCCCGCCGCGGCGTGCCAGCTGACGGTTGGCGAAGGCCGCCCCGCGCGCCTCGGCGAGTCCGACGTACGGAAATCCGCCGAGACCGAGGTCGCGGCGCTTGCCGTTGACGGTCAACCGTTGCACCCAGTGGCGGCTCCGGCCGCTGGGCTCAACGACGAGGAAGAGCGTGCCGCCGTCGCCGTGGCGTCCCGGCCGCAGGGTGGGGATCTGCTTGGCTCTGAGTCGTCCTGCCATGGGTATCCGCCGCGTTCTGCACCCCACAAATATACCACGTTAGGAGCTGGAACGGGCGGACATGACACGGAACGGCTCGGAACGGGGATCGCAATGCAACCTTGTAGAAGTGGGGCTCTGTCGGTCCTCTACGGACTACTACGGAACGCTATCATGCTCAGGCAGCGCGAACACGAACAGCGTGTTGCCGGCGCTCGCGCGCAGTTCCGGCGTCAGGCGCGTGAAGGCCGACGACGTCCCGGCGGTGCCGGTGCTGACCGCGACGTACTGGCGGCCGTCGACCGCGTACGTGACGGGGAAGCCTGTCACCGCGGAGCCGATGTTGATCTCCCACAGCACCTCGCCCGTCTCCTGATCGAACGCGCGGAACCGCCCGTTGACGTCGCCGCCGAACACCAGGCCTCCGCCGGTCGTCACGAGCGACATGGTGGCGGAGCGCTGCTCGTGCTTCCAGACGGTGGCGCCCGTCTCGGCCGAGATGGCCTGCACGGTGCCGACCTGGTCGGTTCCCGGCGCGAGCTGGTTGATGACCGCGAGCTGGTAGTGGCTCTCGGCCTCCGGCGTGGCCAGCATGCGGGCGCAGACGTTGCGGAGCGGCATGTACATGGTGTTGGTCAGGGGGCTGTAGGCGCCCGCCTCCCAGTCCTTCCCGCCGTACCAGCTCGGGCAGGCCAGCACCTCCTGGCCGGTGCCGGTGAAGACCAGCTCCGTGTTCGTCGCGACCGCGCCCGTGGCGCCGTCGATGCCGCTGATGACGTTCTGGGTGACGGTGGGGGTGGCCCACAGGAACTCGCCGGTCTCGCGGTCCAGCGTGTAGACCACGCCGGTCTTGCCCGGGATGCCGGTAATCACCTTGCGCACCGTGCCCGGCTGGATGCGCGGATTGATCCAGCTCACGGCGCCGGGATCCGGGGCCACGGCGGTGTCGACCAGCAGCCGCTCGAAGGGGTGGTCGAGGTCCCAGTGGTCGTTCAGGTGCTGGTAGTACCAGACGATCTCGCCGGTGTCGCCGTCGAGCGCCAGCGTCGAGTTGTGGTAGAGGTGCGTGTTCTCGGTGCCGCCCAGCAGGAACTTCGGTGCGGGCGAGGTGACCGACGTCCCGACGTAGACGAGGTTCAGCTCCGGGTCGTAGCTCGGCGCCATCCACGATCCGACGTGTCCGCGCTCCTCGTACGGCACGCCGCCCCACGTCTCGTCGCCCGGCTCGCCGGGCGCCGGGATCAGGCGCCGGCGCCACAGCTCCGCACCGGTCGCGGCGTCGTGCGCGGTGATCACGCACGCCTCGGGCCCGGCCCACGGGCGGCAGCTGCGCCCCGAGACGACCTTGCCGTTGGCGACGATCGGGCCGGCGGAGTGCCGGGCCGGGTGCGTCTTGTAGTCGAGGATCTCGGTCTCCCACACCAGCCGGCCGGTGGTGGCGTCCACGGCGTAGGCGTAGTCGTCGTTGCCGGTGTCGATGATGAGGTTGCCGAAGATGGCCACGTTGCGGTTGACGGAGACGAGGCCGCGGATGTACTCGTCCACGTCATCCGGAATGGGGCGGCGGTACTCCCACAGCAGGTCGCCCGTCACGGCGTCCATCGCCTGCAGGACGTCGTTCGGGTTCGGCATGTACAGCGTGCCGTCGTACGCCAGCGGCGTGCC
This sequence comes from Vicinamibacterales bacterium, assembly GCA_965222265.1. Classification (GTDB taxonomy): domain Bacteria; phylum Acidobacteriota; class Vicinamibacteria; order Vicinamibacterales; family UBA8438; genus JAAXGX01. The sequence continues at coordinate 51,070 of CBDCTP010000001.1, read as the reverse complement.
CTGCTGGCTCCCGGGGTGCAGACCGCGCGACCAGACCATCCGCAGCTCGCCCACGTTGTCGCGGTCGATCTGGTCCAGTGGGCTGTAGCCCCAGCCGTCGAGCGTGCGGCGCCACATCAGCCAGTCTTCGGGATCCGGGTCCAGGAGCATCGCGTCGGTGACCGGGACGAAGTCGGACGTCTGCGCGGCGGCGGAACCGGCGGCCCCCGGCAGCAGCACGAGCCCCATCAGCAGGACGCAGGGCGAAGCAGCAAACCATCGGTGCATGGCAGGATTCCCTCGTCAGGGGGCCGTGTAGGTCCGGCTGTAGCGGTTGCGGCCGTTAGTCATGGTGAACTGGCCGTCCGGAGCCACCGAGGCCCTGAGCCAGTGCCCCTGGCAGTCCTCGCTCTCCTCGAAGTTGGCGATCATGTCCTCCGCCGTGTTGTGGTCCGGGCTCTCGAGCGCCAGGTGGGTCTGCCAGATGTCCTCGACGCCCGGAACGGCCGCCGCCCGCTCGTACATGTGCGGCGCGGTGATCCCCTTGCGGGGACCGTTGTTGAAGACGATTACCTGGGGGCTGATGGCCCACAGGTGGGCCGGCGCGCCCGCCCCGTCGAATGCCCCGTGGCGGCTCGTCTGGTAGAGGGTGACCTGGCCGAGCCGGTTGTCGGGGCACGACAGCTTCATCTCCATGTCCCAGTCCAGGTCGCCCAGGTTGAGGAACGAGAAGCGGCCGAAGCCGAAGAGCGCGCCCAGCGTCCGCTGGTTCTCGGGCGAGGCGGCGGGCTTGTGCTCCGCGCCCTCGCAGTGGGGATTGGGTCCGCCCCCGTCGAGCGTCTCGGCGATCAGCTCCCTGTTGGAGGAGATGAACTTCACGTCGACGTCGCCGAGCTGCATCGTGTCGCCCGCGGCGGCCGCCATGCGGGCGTCGCCGGCCACCTCCAGGTAGAGGTTGCGCCACTGCTGGTTGCGCTCCTCGGTATCGCCCCCGTGATCGAGGAAATGGTCGATCGGGATCATCGCGTCCAGCTCGGCGAGGCTGCCGACATGGTCGGTGTGGAAGTGGGTGATCAGCATGTAGTCCAGCTTCTCGAGGCCCGCCTCCTGCATCGCCGCCACGATGCGCCGGGCGTCGCGGCCCTCCGGCCGCGGCCAGCCCACGTCCACGAGCAGCGATTCCCCGGTCGGGGCTATCACCAGGGTGGCGCCGCCGCCCTCGACGTCGATCCAGTAGATGTCCATGTTCCCGGCCTGCGCGAACGACGTCTCGGCCGAGACGTGGACGCCGGCCGCCAGCGACAACGCGAGCCAGCCGATCGCAACCTTGATTCGCATGACAACCTCCCGCTGGCACCGCCTTCCGGCGTCAGTACTTGTCGTAGCCTTCGGTGAGCTCGATGTAGGTTCCCGACGGATCGGTGAGGAAGGCAATCTTCAGCTGGACGCTCTCCACCTCGCGGTACGCGATGTCGAACTCGATGCCCATCGCCTCCAGCTTCCGGCAGAAGGCCTCCAGGTTGTCGACCTCGAACCCGATGTGGTCGAGCGCGCGCCCGCGGGTCGGGGCGGTCGCCTCGTCGGCGTCCCCGAAGCTCATGTTCATGCCGGGCACGTCGGTCGTCGTCTCGATGCGTCCCCGGGGGCGGACGTCGACCGAGAACACCTGCGTGTACCACGCCAGCAGCTCCTCGTAGTCCGGCGTGATGAAGTGGATGTGGTAGCCGGCGATCGGGACGTGCAGCGACGGGTCCTCCTGCAGCTCGACCCACACGCCGTCGGGGGCCATCACGTAGGCGTTCGGCATGCCCTCGGCGCCGATGAACTCCGGGCCGACCTCCATGCCGGCCGCGCGCCACTTCGCGAGGAACTCGGCGGTGTTGCGCACCTTGAAGCCGAAGTGGTTGAGCACCGACCCCTGCATCGGCCCGCTCGGCTCCTGCTCGGTCAGCGCGATCAGGAAGTTCGGCAGGCGGATCGCGGTCAGCGGCCCCTTCTCGACGACGCCGCCGCCGAAGTACTCGACCCACAGCTTCTTGTGGACCTCGATGTCGGCCACGTTCAGGTGCACGTGGCCGTAGGTGATGCCGTCGGCGTTCGGTGTCGCGAGCTGGGCCTCGGCAGCCGGCGCCGGGGAGAAGGCGAAGGCGAGCAGCAGGATCGATGTCGGCAGCAGCCTCATGGTCGGTTCTCCTTTCGGCGGCGCACAACGGAGAGCAGGCGGTCCCTGCGGGCCCGGGCCGCTCAGGGACATCTAGAGTATCGTATTTGGTAGCCCTACGGAGGAAAGCCTGTCACGTCGATTCCGGCCGGCGCTGCTCCGCCTGCCGGTCCTGCCGCTGATCTTCCCGCTGCTCGCCGGCGCGCCCGTGGAAGCCCGGGGCCCGGCCGAGGTGGCCGGCGTCGTCGTCGACGGCGCCAGCGGCGCGCCGGTGCCGGACGCCACGGTGGCCAGCGGCGCCGAGACGGTCGCGACCGATGCCGCAGGCCGCTTCGCGGTCGCGCTGGCGGCGGACGACGCGACGTTGCGGGTGACGGCGGACGGCTACCTCGACACGGCCGTCGAGCTGGAGCCTCCCGTCGCCGACCAGCGCCCCGAGCTGGAGATCGTGCTCTTCCGGAACACGTTCACCGAGACGGTGGAGGTGGTCTCGCCGGTGCCCACGGCGGACCGGCCTTCGGCGACCCCCATCGAGGCGGAGGAGGTGTTCGCCGTGGCCGGGGCGATAGACAACATCTTCCGGACGCTGGACACGCTGCCGGGCGTGGCGTTGACCGGCGATTTCGGCAGCCGGCTGGCGGTGCGCGGCGGGACGCCGGATCAGAACCTGACCGTGATGGACGGCGTGGAGATCCACAACCCGTTTCGGCTGTTCGGGCTGGTCAGCGCGTTCAACCCCGAGACCGTCGAGCGGTTCGAGCTGACGGCCGGCGGGTTCGGCGCCGCCTACGGCGACCGCCTGTCGTCGCTGCTCGTCGTCGACAACCGGATCGGGCAGCGCGGCTTCCAGGGCTCGTCGTCGGCCAGCGTGACCGACGCCAACGCGGTCTTCGAGGGGGCCGCGCCGGGCGGCGGATCGTGGCTGCTGAGCGGCCGGCGGACCTACTACGACCTCGTGGCGGGGCTCTTCACCGACCAGGGGCTGCCGTCGTTCGCCGACGTGCAGCTCCAGGCGAACTGGACGTTCGGCCCGGGGCACCGCCTGTCGGTGCTGGGACTGACCAGCCGCGAGCGTGCCGATTTCCGGTTGGACGACGAGGACGACCCGGAGGCGACCGAGAGGGGGCGCTTCATGACCGAGGCGGGAAACGACCTCGGCTCGCTGCGGTTCGACGCGCTGCTCGGCACCGAGGCCACGTCGCGCACCATCGTGTCGTGGTACCGCAACACGGACCTGCTCGACGTGGACGCCTCCTTCGAGGCGGATGCGCGGCGGTCGAACACCCCGGACGAGGGGATCGCGCGCGGCCTGACGGACGTCATCTTCAACCGGGCGCTGGCCGTGCGCGACCTGTCGCTGCGGCAGGAGTTCGCCGTGCAGGTGTCGCCGGCGCATACCGTCGATGCCGGCTTTGAGCTGCACCGCCTGGCGTCCGGCCTCGGTCTGTCCATCACCGGCGACCGGAACGAGACCGCGGCGAATCCGTCGAGCGTGCGCGGGGGCGCCGGGCTGCCGGACGAGCTGGATTCGGAGCTGGCCGGCACGCGGGCGGCAGCCTGGGTCCAGGACCGCTACACGGTGACGCCGCGGCTCTCCGTCGAGCCCGGCCTGCGCGTCGACTGGAGCACGGTCAACGGCGACGCCGTCGTGTCGCCGCGTTTCGCCCTGACTTTCGCGCTCGGCGGCGGCAGCCGGCTGCGCGCCGCGGGCGGTCTGTACACGCAGAGCCCCGGCTACGAGAAGCTGATTCAGTCGGACTATCTGTTCGATCTCTCGCCGGCGAGGGTCCGGACGCTGCGGCACGAGCGGGCGACGCACCTGGTGCTCGGGGTGGAGAAGGACCTGGGCGCCGAGACGCTGGCGCGCGTCGAGGGCTACTACAAGACGTTCGACGATCTCATCGTCGGCCGGCTCGAGTCCGAGGCGGCGCGCCGCGCACGGGTCGAGCGCTACGACTTCGCGGCGGGCCTGCGGGAGAGCGTGCCGGCGGCGGCGCAGATCACCACCCTCCCGGTGAACGGCGGCCGCGGCGCCGCGTACGGCGTGGACGCCTACCTCGTGCGCAGCGAGCCGGGCGCCAGGCTGGCGGGCTGGCTGTCCTACGCCTGGGGGCGCGCCGATCGCGAGACGTACGGCCTGCGGTATCCGTTCGAGTACGACCGCCGCCACGCGCTCAACGCCGTGGGCCGCTACCGGCTGGGCGAGAGCTGGAGCGTGGCGGCCACGGCGCAGGTGGCGACCGGCTTCCCCTACACCCCGGCGGCCGGCGTGCGCGTGGCCGCGGAGGAGGACGTGGCTGGGCGGCTCGTGCCGGCGCGCGACGCCGCCGGCGCCCTCGTCTACACGGTCGACTTCGGCAGCCTCGCCAACCTGCAGCAGGGCCGCCTGCCGCCCTACGCCCGCGTCGACCTGCGCATCACCCAGCGGCCGGGCGGTGCCGGCGGCCGGTGGTCCTGGTACATCGAGGTGATCAACCTGCTCAACCGCGACAACCCGGTGGAGCTGGAGACCGGCCTCGAGCACGACCCCGCCGGCAGCATGCCGCGCATCGTCGCGCACCCGACGGCTGGCTTCCCCCTCATCCCCTCGTTCGGCGTGCGCGTCCGCTTCTAGTGGACTGTCTGCGAATCAAGTGATCGAACGTCCATCAGTCGATGGCAAAGCAGTAGAACAGGCCGGCCCCTCCCGTAGCCACCAGATTGTCCTGTGAGCAACCGCGTGACGGGTGGGCGGTGTTCCAGGGCGAACCCGGCGTCGTGAAGGAGTAGCGGTCGGCGTGGCCGAGCATGGCGCTGCCTTCGCCACTGCTGGTCCAGTTGCCACATGTGCGGTCCTCGCCTGCCGGAAACGCCGTGCCGTCGAGCCGTGTGCCAGTCAGCACGTCGTGCTCCGTGAAGTCAGGGTCTCCGTCGATGCGTGATGGGAACTGGTTGCCGTTCTCGTCCAACGTGTGGGTCCAGTTGAGGTTGGAGTTGTCGAAGTGCAGGCTTTCGACGCTGGTGGCCATGACGAGGCCCTCCGCGTTCGCCCACGGTCCTTCCCCGATCCGATCGCGTGCGTTGACGGCTCCGGGGTCCTGCGTGCTCAGGTAGGCCCGCCAGGTGCGGTCGCCGCCGCCCACCGCGGCGGCCAGCGTCTGGCAGTGGGCGTCCGCGCCGTCCAGCCCGCTCAGGTTGGCGCCGTCACCGAGGCCGGCACTGGTGATGAAGAAGCCCATCGGAGGCGGCTCCTGTGCCTCTTGCTGGGCCACGACCGATAGCCCGGACAGCACCAACGCACCGAAGACTGCCGTAGCTGCCAGTTGGATTCGTCTGTTCCTCATTTGAGCGCTCTCCTCTCGGGATGGCGAACGGGTCGCCGTCGGCGCAGCTCGTCAACTCTCGAAATCCGATTCTACCCCACCCTCATTCGGGCGCCGCGCCAGGGAGCGTGGAGACCGGTGTAGGCGGTCGGCGATCCCGCGGCGCGCGCCGGGCCGGCTGCTGCGGCCGGGGCATCCACGGGCACTTGTGGGACAATCTGTGCAATGACTTCGCTACGCCTGTTCGTGCTGGTCGGTCTGGCCGTGCTCGCGGGTTTGCCCGCGCCTCCCACGACCGCCGCGCAGCCGGCCGAGGCCGGCGGCGACGGCGCCTACCGCGGCTACCTGGCCGTGCGGCTGGGGGAGGACGGCGACCTCGAGGTGCTCGACGAGCTGCACGCCGGACGGCTCTTCGTGCCCGCGTCGGTGCTCAAGGTGCTGACCGCGGCGGCGACGCTGGAGCACCTGGGCGCCGACTACCGCTGGGTCACCCGCCTGACCGCGCACGGCGCGGTGGACGGGGCGGTGCTCGCCGGCGACCTCGTCGTCGAGCCGGGGGCCGATCCCACCTGGGGCGAGTTCTTCGACGGCGGCGCGGCCGGGCCGCTCGCGGCGCTGGCCGCGCAGGCGCGGGAGCGCGGCATCGAGCGCGTCACGGGGGATCTCGTGGTCGACGCCGCCCGCTTCCCCGGCCGCCCGCATCCCGTCGACCGGGGCTACGACGATCTCCCGTACCGCCACGGCACGCCGTCGGCGGGTCTGGCGGTCGACGAGGCGACGATCGCGGTGCGCGTCGCTCCGGGAACGTCGGTCGGCGCGCCCGCGCGGGCCGCCGCGCCGGAGGGCCTGGAGCTGATCAACCTCACGACGACGGTCGGCCGCGGCCGGCACGGCGCGGGCACGCTCGACTTCATCCCGCTGTGGGGTACCGACACGCTCCTGCTGCGCGGCGAGTACCCGATCAGCGAGTCGTCGTTCCTGGTGCCCGCCAGCGACCCGTCCCCCGCGCGCCGCGCGGCGCAGCGCCTGCGGGACGCGCTGCACGAAGCCGGCGTGACCGTGGCGGGCGGCGTGCGGCTCGCAAGACGACAAGGAGCGGATTCGGGCCCGGCGTCGGTGCTGGCGGAGCTCCGCTCGCCGCCGCTCGGGGAGCTCCTGCCGCACGTCCTCACGCGAAGCCACAACTGGTATGCCGACACCCTGGCGCTCACGCTGGGACTCGAGGTGGCCGGGAGCGGCCGCTTCGACGACGGGGTGGAGGTGATCGCTGATTTCGTGAACGATCTGCAGGCCGCTGCCGGGCGCGCGCAGCCCGAGGCGTGGCTCCAGGACGGGTCGGGCCTCTCGCCGGCGAACCTGGTGGCGCCGGCCACCGTCGTGCAGGTGCTCGCCCACGCCGCTGGCCGGCCCTGGGGCCGGACGCTCGTCGACGCGCTGGCCGTGCCGGGCGTGGGCACGCTCGCGGCCTGGCCCCGCCTGGAGCCGGTGGCCGCCAAGACCGGGACGCTGCGTCACACCGTCGCGCTGGCCGGCCTGCTCGATCCGGAGTCGGACGCGCCGGTCCTCTTCTGCTACTTCGTCAACCACAACCCGGGACGGCGGACGGCGGCGCGGCGCGAGATCGCCGCCGCGCTGCGCCGCTGGCGGACCGCTGCTACAGCCCTCGCAGGCCCTCCGTGAGCGCGATGGACGTGCCCCAGGGGTCGGTCAGCAAGGCGTAGCCGATGCCCGCGGGACTGCGGCGGTAGGGCACGTCGAACGTCACGCCCTGCGCCTCGAGCGCGCGGCAGAACCGCTCGAGGTTCTCCACCTCGAAGCCGATGTGGTCGAGCATGCGGCCCTTCGTGGGCGCTCCGCCCCCGTCCGGGTTGTGGGAGAAGTTGAAGTTGATGCCCGGCAGATCGACCGCGTCGTAGCGCCAGCGCAGGCCGGGGACGCCGCCCAACAGGCTCGCGTACCAGCGCTGGGCTTCCGCCACGGCGTCCTCGAGCAGATAGAGGTGCAGGTGGTGGGCGCGGATGGGGCCGACCAGCGGCTCGTTGTGCCGGCGGGTGACGGGATCCGCAGCGCCGTCGGCGCGCGTGAACGTCAGGTTCGTCGCCGTCTCGTCGAACAGCTCGATGCGCTCGCCCGCGGGCGAGAAGACGTTGGCGATGCCCCCCGCCGCGCCGAGGCGCTCGAGCGCGAGGCCCGCCGCCGCGACGTCGTCCAGCGACTGCACGCGGAACGCCATGTGGTTCAGGATCGAGCCCTCGGTGCCGCCGGACGACTCGCCCTCGTCGAGCAGCACCAGGACATCCGGGAAGGTCACCACGACGGTGTCGCCGACGGTCCTGGCGTCGCCGCCGAGGGCCACCCAGAAGCGGGTGTTGGCCTCGACGTCGCGGACCACGTAGTGCAGGTGGCCCATGGCCACGCCTGCCGCGTTGGGCGCGGCCAGTTGTGCGGGCGCGGGCTCAGCTCCCGCCAGCAGCACGGCGACCGCCGACGTAGCTGCAAGGAGTCTGCGCCGTAGAAACGGTGCAGACTCCGCAAGGCGCGCACAGCGCGCCTCGGCGGGAGCGGCGCGGGGCGCAGGGGTCCCCGCAAGCGGACGCCGGGGGTTCGGGGCACAGCCCCGTCTGATTGAAGCCAGTCTGTGCATGGTCCGATCAGCATAATCCAGACGGAGGCGCTATCATGCGCCGGGAAGCCGGTCGTTTCAGCGCGCTCCCGCGGGACCGAACGGAATGCCGCCCGAACCGCACGCCGTCACACCGCAGGACATCTTCCTGTCGCGCGACCTGACCGCGGCCGCGGCTGCCGCTTGCCTCGAGCGCTACGGCCTGCGCGACGGCGCGGCCGCGGACCAGCAGCTCCAGCAGCTCGCCGACGATCTGCCCAGCCGCCAGGCGCTGGGCGCCCTCGCGGGCATGCTGCTCGACGTGGTGGCCAGCGCGCCGGATCCGAACGCGGCGCTGCTCGGATTCTGCCGCTACGTGGCGACGCGCACACCCAAGGCCGGGTTCATCGGCAATCTGCACGCGGACCCGCGCATGCTCGAGATCCTGACGCAGATTCTCGGGACGTCCCCGTTCCTGAGCGAGATCCTGATCCGCAACCCCGAGTACCTCCACTGGCTGCGGCGCGAGCTCGACGGAGCCGCACCGGACCGCACCGAGTTCGACGCGGAGATCGGCCGCTGGCTCGACGCCAGCCAGGGCGTCGAGAAACAGGTCAACGCGCTGAAGCGGTTCCAGCGGCGCGAGCTGCTGCGCGTCACCGCCCGGGATCTGTTCGGCATGCTGGACCGCAAGACCCTGACGGCGACCACGACGCAGCTGTCGCATCTGGCCGACGCCCTCGTCGACGCCGTGCTGCGCGTCGCGACCGCCGAGCAGGCGGCGAAGGGGGGGGCGTTGCCCGGACGGTTCGCCGTGATCGCCATGGGCAAGCTGGGCGCCGCGGATCTCAACTACAGCTCCGACATCGACCTCATCTACGTCTATGACGTTCCCCGGGAGGAGGCGGCGGACGCCCACTGGCGCTACCAGAAGCTCGGGCGCCGCCTCACGGTGCTGCTCTCCGAGCATACGGGGGAGGGCTACCTCTACCGCGTCGACATGCGGCTGCGCCCCATGGGCCAGCGGGGGGCGCTCGTCTACTCGCTGCAGCAACTGGCGGAGTACTACGAGAGCCTCGGCGAGACGTTCGAGCGGTTCGCGCTGCTCAAGGCGCGGCCGATCGCCGGCGACCGCTCGCTCGGCGAGCAGTTCCTGGAGGTGGTGGAGCCCTTCGTCTATCGCAAGTACCTCGACCACGCGGCCATCGAGGAGCTCGCGCGCTACAAGGCGCGGGCGGACCGCGAGCATGCCCGGCACGGCGACCTCGATCGGAACGTGAAGGAGGGCCGGGGCGGCATTCGCGAAGTCGAGCTGTTCGTGCAGGTGTTCCAGCTCATCTACGGCGGCGACAAGCCGGCGCTGCGGACGGGGCGTACGCTCACCGCGTTGGAGCAGCTCGGCGCGCAGGGCTTCATCGAGACCGATGTCCGGCGCGATCTGGAGGCGGCGTACATCTTCTTCCGCAACGTGGAGCATGGCCTGCAGGCCGCCGAGGGCCAGCAGACGCACAGTCTGTCCGGTACCGAGCGCGGCGTCCGCGCTCTGGCTCGGCGGCTCGGCTTCGACGAGGCGGAGACCCTGACGGCCGTGCTGAACCGGCACCGGGAGCGCGTGCACGCGGTCTACGCCAGGTTGTTCGAGGGGCAGGCCGAGGACGAGGGCCTCGCCAGCCGCGAGATCTTCCGCCTGCTGGCCGGCGACGGCGCCGACGACGTGCGCGCGCGTCTCGTGGCGGCAGGCTTCGGTGAGCCGGACCGCACGCTCGACGCGATGCGCGCGCTCGGCGCGACGTGCGCGCAGGGGCGCTCGTCGACGCGCAATCTGCTGGCCAATCTGCTCGCGACGATCGTCGCGAAGGAGGTGCCGCTGTCCGCACCCGGCACCGTCCTGATGCGGCTCGAGAGGGTGGTTGCCGGCACCGGCGCGGCGGCCTCGTTCTACCGCGCCCTGCTCGAGGACCCCGCGCTGCGCCACCGGCTCCTGGCCGGCCTCGACGTCGGCGACCTGTACGCCGCCCGGCTGGCCGCCTACCCGGAGGTCCTCGACTTCCTGGCCGGCGGCGTGCTCGACCGGGAGGCGTTCCACGCGGCCGTCGTGCAGGCGTTCGACGAAGCGGTGGCGACCGGCCCGGACATCGAATCCACTCGCGATCCGTTCCGCCGCGTGAAGGCGATCCAGGAGTTCAAGGTGCTGGCCGAATGGTTGACGGCCAGACGTCTCGATCTCCTGAACGAGAAGCTGTCCATGGTCGCGGATTGCGCCGTGCGCGCGGCGGCGCGCGCCGTCGCACGCCGGTCTCCGCCGGCGCCGGAAGCGGCGGACGCCGACGCCGGCTGGGCCGTCTTCGCGCTCGGGAAGCTCGGCGGGCGCGAACTCACGGTCTACTCGGATCTCGACCTGGTCTTTCTGTACGCGGGTGACGCGGGCGATGCGCGCCGCTTCGAGCGGCACCAGAAGTTCGTGCGGTCGGTCTACGACCTGCTCTCGAAGACGACGGCCGCCGGCTTTGCGTACAAGATGGACACGCGGCTGCGTCCCGAGGGCCGGATGGGAGCGCTGGCGACGCCGCTCGGCGCGTTCGAACGCTACCTGGCCGAGCGCGCGGAGATCTGGGAGCGAATGGCCTGGACGCGCTGCCGGTTCGTCGGCGGCGATGCGGCGCTGGCCGCGCAGGTGCAGGAGGCGGTCGGCCGCTTCGTCTACGGGCCATGGAGCCCCGACATTCCGGGGTATGCGCGGCACATCCGGGGCCGCATGGAGCGCGAGCTGACCGACGAGGCGGCCGGCGGCCACCTCGATCTCAAGCGCGGCCGCGGCGGGCTGGCGGACATCGATTTCCTGCTGCAGGTGCTGCAGCTCAGGGAGGGACCCGCGCGCGAGGGGTTTCGCGTGCCCGGCACGCGGCGCCTGCTGTCCGCGCTGCCCGCCACGCAGGTCCTGCCGGCCGACGAGGCAACGGTGCTGCGCGAGGCCTACGCCTTTCTGCGCGAGCTGGAGACCGTGCTCCGCATACACACGGACAGCGACGCGAGCGCCATCCCGACCGACCCGGCCGCGCTCGAGCCGCTGGCGCGCCAGCTCGGCACGCCGATATCGGGCGGCGAGCTGCTGGCGCGCTATCGCGACGCCACGGCCGAGGTCAGGGCGATCTACGAGGCGGGCCTGGAACGCCTTGCCGCAACACCCGGCCAGGAGTCTGCGCCGTAGAACGGTGCAGACTCCGCAAGGCGCGCACGGCGCGCCTTGCGGGAGCGGCGCGGGGCGCAGGGGTCCCCGCAAGCGGACGCCGGGGGCTCGGGGCGCAGCCCCGTCTGATTGAAGAGCCGCTTCAGGGGTGATCGCGGCCGTGCGGCCCGCACCACGCCACCTGTCCGACAATTCGGTCGCGGTCGCCGAGCGGTCGGGAAAGATACGCTTGGTTGTCGCTGACGAGGAACCAGCGCCCTTCGGTCTGGTGCAGGCGCTGTACCGAGAGCCCGCTCTCGGTGAGCACGGCGAACAGTTCACCTTCGAGCGGCCTCGTCCGGTGCTGGTCGACGGCAACCAGGTCGCCGTCCCGGACCGTCGGCTCCATCGAGTCGCCGGCCGCGCGGAAGCACGTCAGGTGCTCCGGCCGCGCCCAGGACGCCACCGCTTCCCTGGCGACCGCTATCGACATCTCCGGCGACTGCTCGAACACCACCTCACCGCTGCCGGCCGGCCGCTGGAAGTGGGGCGCGAATGGAATGATGGCGACGGTGTCTTCCCGCCGGACGGGCAGGGCGTCACGCTCTCCGGAGACCAGGCTCGGAATCAGATCCGCCGCGGCTGCCGCCCGGTCGACCAGGTCCCGCACGACGCCCATCCCCTGGCGCAGCTGTACTGCCATCAGGTCCTTGCTGATCAACCCGACCGCGTCCGCGACGTGGGCGTCCTTGGGCAGATGGAGCACTTCCGCGATCTCCGGCGGCAGCCGTGGCTGCGACAGCTTCCCCTTGCGCGCCGGGCCGATGTAGAACTCCAGGCCCAGCACCGACGACATCCGCTCGAGGGTAGTGCTCCGTGCCGCCCGGCCCTGCAGCAGGCTGCGGAGCTGCCCCAGCGGAATGCCGGTGCGCATGGAGAACGGCCGCAGCCCTTCCGTCTCGACCCGGCGCTGGACGGCCCGCCTGAGATAGTCGACGCCGAAACGTGTCACGTCTAGCACGATACACGAAACCTCCCTTGCCATGACATGTTAATTGTGACAACGTAACCGCGTCGTGGATGACACAGCGCGGCACCTCGTCGTCCTCTGCGCGCTCTTCGCCGAGAAGACGGGCCGCAGCGTCTCGACAGTGTCCCGGCGTGCGACCGGCAGCGGCGACACGATTGCGCGGCTGCGCCGCGGCAGCGCCATCACCACCCGCCGGGCCGAGCGCGCCCTCCGATTCCTTTCCGAGAACTGGCCGGAACCTGTCGAATGGCCTACCCACATCCCCCGTCCGGCGCGAGCCCGGCCTCTCAAGGCTGCGGCGCGAGCCCCGCGGGCGGCCCGGCGGCGCAGAGCCATCGAGCGTAGAGGTTGAGCGGCTTCCGGCGGCGTGCGGCGAGCTGACGCGCGCCCGTGGCAGCTTGCGCCGGCGGTCTCCGGCGGTCTCCGGCGTCAGGCCGGGTCGGCCCGGCCTGCGCTTGCTGGTAAGCTCTCAGGGGACAGGAGGCCGAACGATGAGCAGACAGCGTCTGAGGGATCCGTTGACCGCCGGCCGGGGCGCGGCCGCGCCGAAGACGTGCTCTCGATACGTGGGCGTGGCCGGTCTGGTCCTGGTGTGGCTGGCGTTGGCCGGCGTGCCGCCCGCACTGGCGCAGTTCGACCGGAGCAACTGCGCGGACTGCCACGTCGCCAACATCTACACCGCGCCTGCGCCGAACCACCTCGACGAGTGGAGCCGTTCGCCGCACGGCCGCAACAACGTGGGCTGCGAGCGGTGCCACCGCGGCGATCCCGACACCTTCGAGCGGCTCCAGGCGCACCAGGGGGTGCTGGGCAGCTTCAATCCGTCGAGTCCGGTGCACCGCACGCAGCTCCCGAGGACGTGCGGCGCCTGCCACACCGGCCCCTACGTGAACTTCCAGACCAGTCGGCACAACGAGCTGCTGGGCGCGGGCGACCGCCGGGTTCCTACGTGCTCCACCTGCCACGGCAGCGTCGGCGCCCACCTGCTGTCGCCCGCCGGGCTCGAGCGCCAGTGTTCCGTCTGCCACGGTCCCGACGGCATAGCGCCGCGGCCGGGGCGCGCGGCAGGGGCACGGCTGCTGCTGGAGGGCATCGCGGACGTGCGGGAATCGCTCGAGGCCGCCGAGCACCTGATCGACCGCATCCGCGACGAGCAGCGGCAGGCCGCCTTCCGGGCAGCCTACCGGCAGGCGGAGGTGCCCCTGATACAAGCGCGGCAGGCGGGCCACCGCTTCGTGTTCGATCAACTCGAGGAGCGCCTCGCAACGGCTAGAGAACGCACCGGCGAGCTGCTGGCCGGGCTCGTCAACCCGGCCCCCTGACGCCGGCCGCGCCGCGGCCTACATCACGCCGAAGGCCTTGCCCAGCGCACCGGCGAGCGGCTCGGCATACGCCAGCCCGTGCCGGTTGTGGCACATCGCGACGGCCAGGCGGTTGTCGAGGTCGGCCCAGCCGATGGAGCCGCCGAGCCCCGGATGGCTCAGGATGCGCCCGCTGCCGGCCACGCCGGGCGCCTCGAGCCAGAACCCGCCGTTCGACACGCGCGTGATCGTGCCGCGTCCGACGTCGAGCTTGTCGGTGTCGGGGCGCGGCTCCAAGCAGCCGCGCACCCGCTCGGGCGAGAGCAGCCGTACGCCGTCGAGCTGACCCTCGTTCGCCAACAGCGCGAAGAAGCGGGCCGAGCTGATGGCGTTGTAGATGCCGCCGGCCCCCGGGATGACCGCCTGGCGGATGATGGAGCGCCCGAACACGTCCTGCGTGCCGGCCACCTGTATCGGCATGGAGCGCCCGCGCGCCGTGCTCTGATCGGCGATCGAGATCTCGGAGTTGTACATGTGCGCGACCCGCGGCTCGTCCTCGGGCGGAAGGCCCATCCACAGGTCCTCGATGCCGAGCGGTCGGGCAATCTCCTCGTGCACGAACTGGCGGAACGGCCGCTGCTGCGGATCCGTCCGCTCCACGATCACGGCGTTGATCCAGCCCCAGGTGTAGCTGTGGTACGCGTTGGTGGTGCCGGGCTCGAAGACCGGCTCCAGGTTGGCCAGCGCGTCCACCATCCAGTCGTAGTCGGCCATCTGCTCCGGCGTGACCCCGGCCGGCATCGCCGGGATGCCGGTGCGGTGGCTCAGGCCGTCGCGCACCGTGGCCTTGTCCTTGCCGTGCGCGGCGAACTCGGGCCAGTACTGGGCGATCGGCGCGTCGTAGGAGACCAGCCCCCGCTCGGCCTGGATGTGCAGCGCCGTGGCGGTGATCGCCTTGGTCACCGAGAAGACGTTGAAGAGGGTCTGCCGGTCGACCTCGCGGCCCGTCGCCTGGTCGGCCACGCCGCCCCAGACGTCGACGACCAGCTCCTCGTCCTTGTAGACGGCGAACTGGATGCCGACCTCGCCCGCCTGGATCGCCTCGTCCACGGCCGTCTGGAAGATCCGCTGGGGATCCGCTCCCGCGCGGCCGGCGCTCTGGGCGAGCAGCCCGGCCTCGCGCAGCAGGTGCATGACGCCGAGAAAGCTCACGCCCCCGGCGGCATTCACAATGAATCCGCGCCGCGACAGGGAAGCGGGGTGCCCGGCCGAACGCCGAACGCGGTGATTGATGTCGGTCATGCCGCGAAGCATAGGAGATCGGCCGGCGCCAAACAAGCCTGCGGCCAACCAGGCTGGGGGAGGTGGAACGCCAAGTCGCTGCGCGCCCCGGCGGTCCTGGATGACCGCCGGGGCGCGCGCAGGCTACTGCCTCGAAGCCGCGGCGGCGGCCGCGTCGTCCGCGCGCCCGCCGGTGAGGATGCCCTCCATGCCGTAGTTGCCCTCGTGGCAGGCGTACTCGTAGATGGGCTGGCCGAGGCTCGTGAACGGATACGCGACCCTCCAGGGCCGCGTGTACATCTGCGGGTCGTTGACCTCGATCTCGTACTCCACGGTGTCCCTGTCCACCCGCGTGAAGCGCTCGACGAGGACCATGCCCTCACCCGATCCGCTGTGCGAGTTGAAGGCCGACCAGGGCTGGAGCGCGCTCACGTCGGAGTGGACGTTCGTGGTCGTCACCACCAGCGTGTCGCCGTCCCAGTGTCCGCGCGGCACGCCGTTCCACTGGCCGATCCGCTCCGGCAGCGCGGGCAGATCGTCCAGCGGGATGATGCGCGTCTCGTGGATCTGCTCGTGGAGGATGGCGACGTACCCGGGCGCCTGGAAGATCTGGAAGTTGTTGTTGTAGGCGCGCGGGAACATGGCGTTGGGCATGCCGCCGCGGGTCACGCAACGCTCCCAGATGTGCCGGTCCTGCCAGGTATCGTCGTCGCGCGGGCTGTTGTCCCGGGCGTACTCCCCGGCGGTCGTGAGCGGCGGGAACCGGCCCTCCGGCGGATCCACGAGCAGCGACGTCCGGTTCGTCGGCGTGCCGCGCTCCATCCAGAAGTTGTTGTACGCGCCGACGTTCCCGCCGGCCACGGTGCGCCTGGGCGCGGCCAGCAGGAGCTGCTCATCGCGCTCGGCCGCCTCGGCCTGACGTTGAGTGGTCTCCTCGTTGGTCAGGGTCGTCCGCCCCTGAAACTCCTCGGGCCGCTCCATGGGCACGGCGCCCGACGAATGCCAGACGCCCTGCAGGTCGGGATCGCCCCAAGCCGTGCGCAGGGCCATGCCCTGCGACTGGGCGGCGGCGAATGCCGGCGCCAGCAGCAGCGCTCCGATCACCGTCCACGCCGCGAGATATGGATACCGCATCTGATCCTCCTGATCATTCCGTGTGCTGTCGTTCCGATACCGCCCCTCATGATGGACTTTCGACGCGGCCTCGTGCAAGGGATCCCGATCGAGCACGCCCGGCGGCTACTCCATGGCCTTCTCGGCGGCGCGCGCACCCGCCAGGATGTTCTCCAGACCGTAGTTCCCTTCGTGACAGGCGTACTCGAAGAGCGGCCCCCCGAGGTCGGTCATCGGAATCGACGCGGTCCAGTCGCTGTGGTACTCCGTCGGATCGGTCAGCGTGAACTCGTAGTCGATCGTGTCCTCGTCGACGCGCGTGAAGCGCTCGACCAGGTGCGTGGTCTCGCTGGCGCCGAAGACGGTCACGGTCCTGCCGGCGACCTGCGTCAGGTTGGTCGTCTCCACGACCAGCGTATCGCCCTCCCACCGGCCGCGCGAGTCACCGAGCCACTGGCGAATCCCACGATTCGCATGGGGACGCCCGTCCAGCGGAATGATGCGGGCGTCGTGGATCATCTCGACGAGGATCACGACATAGCCCGGCGTCTGGAAGATCTGGTAGTTGTGGTTGTAGAAGCCGGGCATCATCGAGCCCGGCATGCCGCGCGAGATGCAGCGCTCGTACAGGCTGCGGTCCTCCGGTCCGGCCGGGTCGAGACCGCGGGCGGCGTTGTAGGCGGCGCGCCGCGCCGCTTCGTGGGGCATCAGGGTCGGCAGCTTCCCGTTGGACGGGTCGACGATCAGCGCCGTGCGCGCGGACTCGTTGCCCCGCTCCATCCAGAAGTCGTTGTACGCGCCCGTCTGCCCGGGGGGCGGCGGCTGATCCGCGTTGCGCGCCCGTTCCTCGTCCCGCGCGACGCGCTCCTCGTCGCTCAGGAACGCCTGTTCCGCCAGATCGTCGGGGCGCTCGAGGCGCGTCGTGGTGGTGTTCGTCCAGACACCCTGGAGGTCGGGATCGCCCCACGGCGTCTCCCACGTGGCCTGCGCGGAGGCCGCAACCGGCATGAGCGACCCGACGGCGATTACGGCGAACGCCGCAACGAGACAGCGACCGTTCATCTGACACCTCCCTGCCCGCTCTCCCGCGGGCCGTTTCCAGTACACGCATGATGGCGCAGCGCGGCCCCGCGCGCAACCGTCATGTGCGCGGTTGTGCCGCGCCGCTTCAGGGAATCTTCAGGAAATCTTCAGATCGAAGGCTTTCCAGGGTCCGCTACGCTCGATCCGTGCTGCTCGACGCCCTCATCCGCTGGTCGCTGCGCAACCGCCTGGGGGTGCTCGTCGTTGCGGCCGCCTTCCTCGTCTGGGGCGGCTACGTGGCGGCGCGCATGCCGGTCGATGTCCTGCCGGAGCTGACCGCACCCACGGTGACCCTGCTGGTCGAGGGACACGGGCTGGCGCCGACGGACATGGAGGCGCTGGTCACCTTCCCGATCGAGGCGGCCCTCAATGGGGCGTCCGGCGTGCGCCGGGTGCGCTCTTCGACGGCGGTCGGCGTTGCGGTCATCTGGGTCGACTTCGACTGGGGCGCCGACGTCCACCGCGCCCGGCAGACGGTGGCCGAGAAGCTGGCGACGGTGGCGGCGACCCTGCCGGACGGCGTCGACCCGCCGGTGCTGGCGCCCCTCTCGTCGATCATGGGCGAGATCATGTTCGTCGCCCTGGAATCCACGGTGCACACGCCGCTGGCGTTGCGCACGGTTGCGGACACGCTCGTCCGCCGGCGCGTGCTGGCCACCCCCGGCGTCGCCCAGGTCACGGTGATCGGCGGCCAGAGGCGGCAGTTCGAGGTGCTGGTCGATCCCGAGCGGCTCGATGACTACGGGGTCGCCCTGAGCTCGGTCGAAGGGGCGCTGCGCCGGGCCAGCCGCAACACCTCGGCCGGGTTCCGCCAGGCCGGCGGACAGGAGTACCTGATTCAAGGCGCCGGGCGCGCGCGCGACGCGGCGGGCATCGGCGCGACGGTCGTCGCGACCCGCGCCCTGCGGCCGATCCGCGTGCACGACGTGGCCGAGGTGCGGGTGGGCGAGTCGCTCAAGCGGGGCGACGGCTCCCGAAACGGGCAGCCGGCGGTCATTCTCGGCATCCAGCGGCAGCCTGACGTCAACACCCTGGCGCTGACCCGCGACCTGGAGCGGGTGCTCGACGGGATTCAGGCCGATCTGCCGGCGGGGATGCAGCTCGACACCCGGCTGTTCCGGCAGGCCGACTTCATCGAGCTCGCGCTGTCCAACCTGAACGGCGCCCTGCGCGACGGCACGCTGCTGGTCGTCGTCGTCACGCTGCTGTTTCTGGCGAACCTGCGCGCCGGCGCCATCACGCTGCTGGCCATTCCGCTGTCGCTCCTGGCGGCCGTCGTCGGCCTGCGCCTGGCCGGCCTGTCGATCAACTCCATGACGCTCGGGGGGATGGCCATCGCGGTGGGCGCGCTGGTCGACGACGCCATCGTCGACGTCGAGAACGTCGTGCGGCGGCTGCGGGAGAACGCGGCCCTGCCGGAGGCCGCGCGGCGGCCGGCGATCGCCGTGGTATACCGCGCCAGCCGGGAGATCCGCGCGTCCATCGTCTTCGCGACGCTCATCGTCATGCTCGTGTTCCTGCCGATCTTCTTCCTGGCCGGTGTGGAGGGCCGCCTGCTGCAGCCGCTCGGGTTCGCGTACCTGATCGCGCTGGCGGCGTCGCTCGTCGTCGCGCTCACGGTGACGCCGGCGCTGTGCGCGTATCTGCTGCCCGGGGAGCGGCGCATCCGCGAGGGACGCGAGCCGGCGCTGGCGGCGGCCCTGAGGCGCGGCTACAGGCGGGTGCTGCCTGCCGCGCTGGGGCGGCCGGCACTGGTCGTCGGCGCCGCCGTGCTGCTGTTCGTGGCATCGCTCGCCACCATCCCGCGCATGGGCCGGGCGTTCCTGCCGGCGTTCAACGAGGGCGCCCTCGTCATCAGCGCGGTCACGCTGCCGGGCACCAGCCTGGAGGAATCGAACGCCCTCGGGAGCGCCATCGAGCGGTTGCTGCTCGACGTGCCGGAGGTGGCGGCAACGGCGCGGCGGACCGGACGGGCCGAGCTCGACGAGCACGTCCAGGGGGTGGAATCGGCCGAGATCGACGTCCGGCTGACCCCGGCCGGCCGGCCGCGCGACGTCGTGCTGGCGGAGATTCGCGAGCGGCTGTCGCTGGTTCCCGGCACCTCGATCACCATCGGGCAGCCGATTTCCCACCGCATCGACCACATGCTGTCCGGACAGCGTGCCAACATCGCCGTCAAGATTTTCGGCCCCGACCTGAGCGTGTTGCGTGTCCTGGGATCGCAGGGCCACGCGGCGATGCAGGACATCGCCGGTCTCGTCGACCTGGCGCTCGAGCCCCAGGCCGACATTCCTATCGTGCGGGTGGGCTTCGACCGGGCCGCGCTCGCCCGCCACGGCCTGCCCGCCGGCCAGGCCGCCTCGGTGCTGGAGACGGCGCTGCTCGGCCGCCGGGTGGGCCAGATCATCGACGATCAGCTCGCGGTGCCGCTCGTCATGCGCTACCCCACGAGCGATCTGGCCGACCTGGACGCGATGTGGCAGACGCGCCTCGACATGCCCGCGGGCGCCCGGGTGCCGCTCGGCAGCCTCGCCGACATCGTGGAGGACCGCGGACCCAACTTCATCGGACGCGAGAACGCCCAGCGGCGGATCGTCGTCACCGCGAACGTCGCCGGGCGCGACCTGGGCAGCGTCGTCGCGGACGTCCGGGGGCGGGTGGCCGCGGGCGTCACCCTGCCGGCGGGCTATCGGGTGGAGTACGGCGGCCAGTTCGAGGCGGAAGCCCAGGCCGAGCGCGTGCTCCTGGGCCTCGGCTTCGGCGCCGTCGCCGGCATCTTCCTGATCCTGTACAGCGCGTTCCTCTCGGCCCGCGATGCGGCCATCATCATGCTCAACCTGCCGCTGGCGCTGATCGGCGGCGTGGCCGGCGTGTTCCTGGGCGGCGGCGTACTGTCGATCGCGGCGCTGATCGGGTTCATCGCGCTGTTCGGCATCGCCACCCGCAACGGCATCATGCTGATGCTGCGCATACGGCGCCTGCGCCACGAGGAGGGCGTGCCCGACGTGCGCGAGGCGGTGATCCGCGGCTCGGTGGACCGCATCGTGCCGATCGTGATGACGGCGCTGTCGACCGGCCTGGCCCTGCTCCCGGTCGCCCTGAGCGCCGGCGCGCCTGGAAGCGAGATCCAGGCCCCGCTGGCCCTCGTCATCGTCTGCGGGCTGTTCTCGTCCACCGCCCTGAACATGTTCGTCGTCCCGGCGGTGATTCTCCTGACGGAACGCTACTCCCACGGCCGTCTCCCGGGCTTGCGGTCCTCGCTCGCCGGGGCCTAGCTTCAATCAAACGGGGCTGCGCCCCGAACCCCCGGCGTCCGCTTGCGGGGACCCCTGCGCCCCGCGCCGCTCCCGCCGAGGCGCGCCGTGCGCGCCTTGCGGAGTCTCACCGTTCTACGGCGCGGACTCCTAGCCCCGGCGCCCCCCGCCCCGCTGCCCGTCATGCCGCCCCCGGCGGGGCACTGGATCATGCAAAGTGGCTTTGCAACAACGTCACCGCGTATGACGCGCTCTACGTTACCCTGGCGGAAACGCTCGGGGAATCGCTCGTCACCGGGAACCGGCGGCTGGCCGGCGCTCCGGGGCTGAACGTCCGCGTCGAGCTGGTCTAGTTCCAGTGAGGGAGGTAGCCCCATGAGAATCGTCGTCGTCACCATCGCGCTGCTCGGCATCGTCGGGGCGGCGGAGCGGGAGGTCGGGGGGCAGGACGAAGGCCCGTTCGTCTTCCGCCGCATCTGCAACATCGAACCGGGCCAGGATGCCGCGGCCGCGGGGCTCGCGCGGGACATGGCCGACCTGGTCGGGCGGAAGTATCCCGGCGTGGAGATGTCGGTGAGGATGGGTCGCTGGATGACGGGATTTCAGGACCTCGAGCAGCCTGTCAACCAGATCCTGTTCGCCGAACGGCACCCCGATCCCGACATGCACCAGGATTTCACCGATATTCTGATGGCGGACGAGGAGTTCGGCGCCCTGCAGCTCGAGATGCTGGGGGTCGTCGACTTCACCCGCTGCACGGAGACCCGGTTTCGCGAACGCCCGTAGGCGCGCACAGCGCGCCTCGGCGAGAGCGGCGCGCGGCGAAGGGGTCCCCGCAAGCGGACGCCGGGGGTCCGGGGCGCAGCCCCGTCTGATTGAAGCCCCCTACGTGCGCGACACGACGCGGAACGTCCACCAACCGTCCGGCCGCGGGGTATCGAGCGGAGGCGGCTCGCCGCCGCCGCCGGGCTGCCGCGCCTGCACGGCCGGCTTCTGCAGCTTCCGGATACGGGCCGCCCAGACCTGATCGAGCATGGTCGGGTCCAACTCCCGGTTGAGGGCGACGGGGTAGACGACGCCGTCGAGCCGGAGGCGTCCCGAGTGGTCCTGTCCCACCCGCGGACACCAGTACTTTCTCGCGCCGAACGAGCAACTGATGAAGAGATCGCCTTCCGGCGTCGCCATGCAGTTGACGTTCACCGAATGCGGCCTCAACCAGATCCCGATCTGGATCTGGCACAGCGAGACGTCGTTCGCGAAGCTCCAGTCGGCGACCGGCTCCTCGTGGGTGTCACCCAGCAGGACGAAGCCCGGGGTGCCTTCGCAGGGGCAGTTGACGGTCCAGACGCCGACCCCGGCCACGACCACCAGCGCCAGCGTGGCCGCGATAACGGGGAGGTTCTTCCTGACGAACCTCGATGACGTGCCGGCGGTGCGTGGCTCTGCGGTCATGCTCGACCTCCTCTGGCTGGATCGGACCCCTTATACACTCGTTCCTGCACCGCACGCCACGGTGGCCGGGCGCGCCACCCCACGCCCCTGACAACCAGGCCGCAGCAGGTCAACGCAGGCGTTCGGCCAAGCCCCGCAGCGTGCCCGCCAGCGCGCGGAGCCGTTGCCGGCCGCGGCCAGCGGCCACCGCGGCGGCGTTTTCCAGCTCGGCGGCGGCGGCGGCCAACTCCGCCCCGACCGCCGCGTCGGGGCCGGACCCGAGCTCGTCGACACGGCCGAGCAGGTTCGACAACGCCGTCCGACGCTCCGCGGCGAGCGTGCCGCTGCGCTCGAGCTGGTCCAGATAGGCGCGCGCGACGGCGGGCCGCGCCGGCCAGTCGACGCGCCGCTGCTGCTGCGCGTTGAACGCCGCCGGGGTCACCGCCTCCGCGGCGGCGATCTCGTTCTCGGTCAGGTGCTCGCTGGGCAGCAGCTCCAGCACGTCGAGGCCCCGGGCGATCTCGGTGCCGTAGATGTAGCCCCGGTACCAGTACGACGACCAGAACCCGCCCATGGCGAACCGCTCTGCGTCGATCGGGCCGCGATCGAAGAACGCGATCTCCACCGGGTTCGACGAATCGGTGAAGTCGAAGACCGAGATGCCCCCCTGGTACCACGCCTGCACCATGATGTCGCGCCCGGGCACCGGAACGAGCGAGCCGTTGTGGGCCACGCAGTTCTCCCGCTCGGTCTGCGGGGCGGGGAGCTTGTAGTAGCTGCGGAACTGCATCTCGCCGTCGACGATGTCGAAGATCGCGTTGGCGCCCCACTCGCGGGGGTCGGACGCGCGGCAGCGGGGGCGCCCCCCGCCGCCCCATTCGTCGGTGAAGATCACCTTCGTGCCGTCGTTGTTGAACGTGGCCGAGTGCCAGTAGGCGAAGCCGGGGTCGACGACCTCGTCGACGCGGACCGGATTCACCGGGTCGGAGATGTCGAGCAGGATGCCGTTTCCGGAGCACGCGCCCGCGGCCAGGCCAATCTCGGGGAAGGCCGTGATGTCGTGGCAGCGGCTCGACTCGGCGGTGCGCTGCGTCCCCGGTCCGTGGTCGCCGCCCCGCCACAGACCCGCGAGGGCGCCGGTGTCGGGATCCCGGAACACGGCCGGCCGGCTGACGATGCGTGCGTCCTCGGGGCGCGCCAGGGGAATGCGGATGACGTCGATGCGGAAGAGCGCGGTGTCCGGGTTCTCGCCGGGCGGCTCGTCCGAGCAGCCCGCGAGCTCGTCCCCGGAACGGACGGGCGCCGCGCCGGCGCCGTACACGTAGACGTCGCCCGCCTCGTCCGGGTCGGTCACCACCGTGTGCGTGTGCGAGCCGCGGCAGGTCTGCACCGCGGCGACCTGCCGCGGCCTCCGCAGATCGCTGATGTCGAAGACCCGGACGCCGCGGAAGCGCTCCGCGCTGACGGGTTCGGCGACGCCCTGCAGCCCGCAGTCGAGGCGCCCCCGCGTCTGCTCGACCGACATGATCAGCAGGTTGCCGACCACGGACACGTCGCCCTGGCCGCCGGGACAGACGACGGAGCCTATCAGCCGCGGCGACGCCGGCGTCTCGATCCCGTAGGTGTTGAACCCGTGATAGCTGCCGACGAACAGCCGGTCGCCGGCGAACGCCAGGTCGGTGATCCCGAAGCTGAGCAGACCTCGCCGCCGCGGGTCTTCCTCTTCCTCCTGCTCCGCGGCCTGTTCGGGCTCCGCGCCGTCTGCGTTCGCAGCTTCGCCATCCGGCGCGCGATCGTCGTCCCGGCCGGCATCCCCGTCGGGTCGGCCGTCGTCCCCGGCTGCATCCGGCTCGGCCGGCTCGGGTGCGGCCGGCCCGGCCTCCGGTTCCGGTTCCAGCGGCATGCGCCGGCCTGCGGGACGGTGGGGATCGAAGAAGCCCGCGGGCTTCGCGCGCGTCGTCACCAGCGCCATGTTCGAGGCCGCCTGCCCGGCGTCCTCGAAACCGGCCGCGAGTCCCACCCGGGGGTCGGGCGACAGGCCGGCGAGCATCGCATCCATCCGATCGATCTCCGCCGTCTGGTCGGACGTGACGTCGGACGTGAACGCGAAGATCTGCGAGTCCTGCGCCGCCCCGCGCTGCTCGAGGAGATTCTCCACCATCGTGACGGCGCCCCGGTGGTGCTCGATCATCCGCTCGAGGAAGAGCCGGTCGAACGCGGTCCCCGTCGCCGCCGCGAGCGCCGCCATCTCGTCGGGCGTCAGCATGCCCGGCATCGGCTCCCAGCCGGCGGCGTGGTGCGCGTCGACCGCTGTGACCGCCTGCCCGCGGGCCCGCAGCCACTCCTGCATCATCGCGATCTCGTCCTCCTGCGAGAGCTCGATGCGTTGCGCCAAGCGCCGCATGGTCTCGTTCGCGGTCCGCTCGGCGACGAGCGCGGTCATCTCGAGCGCCTGCGCGTGGTGCGGGATCATCCCCTGCATGAACCTGACGTCGCCGTCCGTGAACCGGATCCCGGCGAGATCGGTGGCCGCGGCGACCGAGATCTCCCGGCTCGGCTCCCCTGGCGCACCGGGCTGCACGATCGGCGCCTGCGCGTGGCCGACCGCCGGCCCGAACGAGAGCAGCGCCGCGCCGACCGCGGCGATCACGACGAGGGGTGCCGGTCGGGTGTGATCGAGAGGCATGAACATCTCCGCGAAGCCGATTACCGAGCCGTCGGGCGTCCGCGCCGTGCGGCGGCGCGGACGCCCGGACCCTCACTGCCCGCCGTCGTCCGGCAGCCCCGGGGTCCCCTCCGGAAGCAGGGCGCCCAGCGAGTTCTGGAACATCGACAGCTGCGTGTAGTTGCCGACGATCAGCACGACCTCGACGAGCTGCGTCTCCGTGTAGCGCTCGGCCAGCGTGTCCCACGTCGCATGGGAGACGAACCGGCTGCCGTGCAGATCGTCCACCGCCTGCAGGAGGGCGCGGTCGAAGTCGCTCCAGGCGGCGGCATCCGGACCCTCGGTGACCCGCGCGATCTCTTCCGGCGTCAGGCCGGACTCCTGCCCGATGACGTCGTGGCGTCCCCAGATGTAGTCGCCGCGCGACAGCCAGGCCGTGCGCAGGATGACCAGCTCCCGCTCCCGGGTCGGGATCGTGGCGTTGCGGACGAAGTACCCCGTGTAGTCCCAGTACCGGCGGCACATCTCCGTGTCGTCGGGACAGAGCTCCCGCATGGGGGCGTCCGACGCGTCCGCGGGCAGCCCGATCCGGGGGCCGTCCAGCATGTCGAACGGCGCCACGCGGGTCGCCTCCTGCGCCTCGGCGGCGGTCGCCGCCGCCATGAACGCGCCGCCAATCAGAATCACGCCGGCCGCCAAGCCAATTCTCCGCATCGGAAACCTCCCTGCCAGCGGCATCGCTTCATTGCGACGCCGGCCACCCTACCGTAGCATCCCCGCGTGCCGGTGTGCCTCGCGAGTGACATAATCGGTGGCGCTTCGCATAACCCGCGAGAGGAGGAGCCATGACACTGCGCACGTTCCTGACGTCGACGGCGGTGGTCGTCTGCCTGCTCGCGCTGCCTGCCGCGGCCGCGGCACAGTGCGATCCGGACGGCGACGTACAGTTCGTCTGCGGTCCCGGCAACCCCGAGGATCTGGCGGCGGTGCCGGAATCGCCGTGGGTCATCGTGTCCGCCATGGCCGCCGACGGCGGCCTCTACGCGACCGACGCGCGCGACCACACCTCCCGGCCGATCTTCCCCGTCGAGACCTCGGCGCCGCGCCACGACATGGCAACCTTCGGGTCGTGCCCGGGCCCCGACACGAGCGGCTTCCAGCCCCACGGCCTCGGACTGCGGCCGGGGGCCGACGGGGTGCACACGCTGTACGTGGTCCGGCACGGCGATCGCGAGGCGATCGAGGTGTTCGAGGTCGACGCCGGCGGCGACGCGCCGGCGGTCACCTGGGTGGGATGCGCCATCGCCCCGGAGGGCGTCCGCCTGAACTCGGTGGCTGCGCTGCCCGACGGCGCCTTCGTCGCCACGCACTTCCGGCCCGATGGGGGCGAGCTATGGGAATGGCAGCCCGGCGCCGGATGGAGCCAGGTGCCGGGCAGCGAGTCGGCCGGCCCGAACGGCATCGAGGCGTCCGCCGACGGCCGCTGGCTCTACATCGGCGGCTGGGGCACGCAGTCGCTCATCCGCCTCTCGCGCGGCCGAACGCCGGTCGAGACCGACTCGGTGAACGTCGGGTTCCACATCGACAACGTCCACTTTGCGCCCGACGGGTCGCTGCTCGCCGCGGGTCATGCCGGCAGCGGGCCGGACTCGATCTTCGCCTGCATCCGCCAGGGCGACTGCGACGGGGTCACCTCGCGGGCGGCGCGGGTCGACCCGGACAGCCTCGCGGCGGAGGAGGTCGTGCGCTACCCCTCGAACGACCTGCTGATCGTTGGCACCGCCGCCATCGAGGTGGGCGACGAGATCTGGGTCGGCGGCATCGGGGGCGGCGAGCGCATCGCACGCTTCCCGGCGTCGTCGCGCTAGGCTTCGACGAGGCGAGCAGCCGTGCAGATGGCGAACCGCGAGGCGTCGCGCCGCGTCCCGCAGTGGACGGCCGGCATCCTCACGGCCAAGCCTGGACTTACAGCCGCCGCGTCGCCGCTCTGACCGGCGCAGACCCGGTCTGGAGCGGATCGACGGCCGGTCGCTAGAGGTGGCTGAACGACGTGGCGGCGTTCTCGCATTGTGAGTCCGTATGGATGCCGTCTGTGAGGCGCACGCGTCGACACGACGAAGGGAGTAACCGATCGCTTGACCGTTGCAGTCCTCCTAGATGTTCAGATACGGGGCTACGAGACAGAGCGCCGCCTCCCGGGGTAAGCGAATTGACATCCCCGCAATCGGCTTGGGTCGACAGTTGCCTTCAGGCATCGCCCTCGATGGCTAAATCCGAGGCCAAGCGGCTCCGGCCGGGTCGGTCTCGGGTTCCGCTGCACACCAGCGACAACGACATGACCAAGAGCGTGCAACGCTAAGGACAGTGATCGATATAAAGTTATCAACTTCATCGGGGTAACAGTTTGTAGTTCCATTCCCCGTGAAACGCATCGGGGACCAGCGCGAGTGCGTCCATCTCCTGCTTACTCACCGTGGCGCCGGTGGGATACTGCGCGGCGTCGAGTTCGGCCCGGACCCGGAGCCCGGTCGCCGTCCGGGTGTTCCCGATGCGGTCGACGATGGTCTCGTACGTCGCCAGCGGGGTGCCGCGCCAGTTCGCCGTGATGTGGCAGAAGAGCCGGTGCTCGATCTTATTCCACTTGCTCGTGCCGGGTGGGAAATGACTCACCTGGATGGTCAGTCCCGTCTCGTCGGCCAACTGTTGAAGCTCATGCTTCCAGGCGCGCAACCGATACCCGTTGCTCCCGCCCGCATCGGCCGTGATGAACAGGGTGGTGGCCTCGGGATAGGCGCCGCAACCCATCTGATGCCACCAGTGGCGAATCGACGCCACCGCGAACGCCGGTGTGTCGTGGTCCCAGCCCACGCTCACCCAAGCCTCGTTGCGCGCCATGTCGTAGACGCCGTACGGAATTGCCTTGCCCTCCGCGTCGGTCGGGAAATCATGCACCAGCACGGCCGGCGGCGTGCCCTTCGGCTGCCATTCCCGCCCGCCATTCTTGAAGTTCCCGACCAGCTCCTTCTTCTTCGTGTCGACCGAGATCACCGGCTGCCCCGCGGCCAGAAACCCGTCCGCGGTCGCATTGATGTGCTCGAACTGCGCGTTGCGGTCCGGGTGGCTCGCTCCCTCCTGACGTTTGCGGGCCGATTGCAGCCGGTAGCCCAGTTGGCGCAGCAACCGGCCGACGGTGGTCGAACTCACGCGCCACCCCTGTTGTGTCAGCGCCCCAGCCAGCTTCGCCCGACTCTTGCAGGTCCAGCGCAACGGCGAGGTCGGGTCGCCGCGCGGCAGCGGGTCCACCAGCGCTTCGAGTGCAGCCAGCAGACCGGGCTGGTTCTGTTCGAGTCGGGGCCGCCCGGCGCCCGGTCCTCGTATCCGGTCTGTCGCCGCCCCGCCTTGCGCGATTTCCCGGCGTCCGTTCCGGATCGTCTCCCGGGCCAGACCCGTGGCCGACGACACCAGCGCATCTCCGCCATAACCGATGGCCAGAGACTCGGCCGCCGCCCAGAGGCGGCGACTGCGCTCATTCAACACGGGCGACACCGCCGCGTACTTCGCGACGATGGTGGCTTCCAGTTCCACGTTGCGCTGCATGCAATGGAAACAGACCACATAACCCCAAAGACAGCAAGGTAATTACCGCTAGCCTGGAAAATTCACCACGGCCCCGTCCGCGGTAGAGACACAAGAGCCTCCGTGTGCTAAAACGCTGTTGCCCACAAACGTTTTTGGCACAACGGAGGCTCTTGCGTGACGAACGCCACGATACCACAGACTGTTCGGTTCCCGGATCTGTTCGACAAGCCGCTCGTGGCCACCTTCGACCGCGAGCAGGCGAGTTCGGATGGCGGGGCCGTGTTGCTCAAGGCGGCCGAGCGGGTGTATGGCTTGGTCAAGGCGTTCGCCCGCTGTCTGGTGGATGAACGCGCGCCGGAGAAGATTCGGCACACGCTCGAGGACTTGGTCGGCCAGCGGGTCTTCGGGATTGCCTGCGGCCATCCCGACGGCAATGATGCCGACCATCTCGCCGACGATCCGATCCACAAGCTGCTGCTGGGACGCGACCCGGTGGCCGGGGGGCGGCTGGCGTCGCAACCGACGATCTCGCGGTTTGAGAACGACGCGGGCCGCTCGGCCCTCTATCGGATGGGGCGTGAGTTGGCGGCGAGCGTCATCGAGCGGCATCGGCGCCGACTGGGCGGGCGGGCGCGACGCATCACGATCGATCTGGACCCGACCGACGACCGGACGCATGGCGCGCAGCAGTTGACGTTTTTCAACAGCTACTACGACAGCTGGTGTTACCTCCCGTTGCTGGCCTTCGTGCGCTTCGACCGCGAGGTCGAGCAGTATCTGTGCGCCGCTGTGCTGCGGCCGGGCAAGGCGGTGGCTGCCGACGGGACGCTGGGGGTGTTGTCTCGGTTGCTCCCGCTACTGCGCTGCGCGTTTCCGCGGGCGCGCTTGCTCGTCCGGCTCGACGGGGGCTTTGCCACCCCGGAAATCTTCGACTTTCTCGACGCCGAGCCGCGGCTCGACTACGTCGTGGCGATGGCCAAGAACGCCGTCCTGCTGCGGCACGCCGCGTCCGCCCTGGTCGAGGCGCGGGCCAAGAGCGCGCACGACGACCAGACGGCGCACGTCTACACCGACACCCGTTGCTATCGAGCGGGCACGTGGGACCATGAGCGCCGTGTCGTGATCAAAGCCGAAGTCGTGCGGCTCGCCGGCCGCGAGCCGCGCGACAATCCGCGCTTCGTCGTCACCAATCTGCGCCAGACGCCGCGCTTTATCTACGAGAAGATCTACTGTGCCCGCGGCGATATCGAGAACCGCATCAAGGAGTTGCTCGACGGCCTGCAGATCGACCGTACGAGCTGCTGCAAGTTCTGGGCGAACCAGTTGCGCGTCTTCCTGACGTCCGCCGCTCTGTCCGCCGCCTCGTCCTGCATCTGCCGCGGGCGACGCCATACCTCGATGCTTGGCGCCACATCGCCCTCGCCCTTGGCGCGCGCGCCGGGTAGCCTGTCCTCCTGCCGTCTGCCAGCCAAATCCCACAGCCGCTCTCACGCGCCCCAGCCGGCGGCGCTGTCGTTGCCGCGCGCTGCGGGCACGCCGTCACCCTGCCACGGCGGCTCAACCACGCCGCAACCTGCCGCCGACACAGTCCGCAGGCTGCGCTCGTCCGACAATCAGACCCCACCCGTGACCGATTCGACAGCCTCACGAATAATGCAGGCTAGAGTCCTTACCACGCCCCCGGCGCGGGTGGAACAACGCTGGGTCGGCGGCTGTTGTGGAATTTTCACGATGCCTATCCGTGTGCGATTGTCCGGCGCGCGTCCGCCGAGACCGTCGAGCGGATATTTCGAGTGGCATCGGCAACGGAGTTGCCAACCTTGCTACTCGTCGACGGGGCGGAGGTCTCGGAGCGACAGCTAGACGAGTTGTTTGCCGCCCTGAGCGTGCGCCACGTGCCTGCGGTAATCGTGCAGGTCTTGCGACGTTTCACAAGCCAAGTAACTCGAAGTCGTTCGTTCTATCTCCCAGCGGCGCTGAGCGATCTGGAGTCTCAGCGGTTCTTGGCTATCTACTCGAACACAAGTCCTAGGCGTCGCCAGGACTTGGCGCGGCTCGTACGACAAGGGGAGCCGCGGCACCGGTCAGCCTTTTTCTTTGGGCTGGTCGCATTTCAAGACGATTTTCTGGGACTTGAACCCTATGTAAGATCGAGGTTGGAGGGCCTTAACAGCCCGTGGCGAAAGTCAGGGGATCCGCACTCGACCGGCTCGATCGAGTTCCGTACACTGGACGGCATGGCGATGGGCAAGAAACCGGCGGCTCGACAGCCGTCGCCGATGTGGGTGACCACGGCGGACCTTCCGACGAACGCCGGGCATCCCTTCTTCGAGCGTCTGAACCGGGTCCTGGAGGAGGCAGGCTTCGACGCCTTCGTCGAGGGACTGTGCGGGGCGTTCTACGCTGCGCGGATGGGCCGGCCGAGTCTACGGCCGGGCCGGTATTTCCGTCTGCTGTTCATCGGCTATTTCGAAGGGTTGTCCTCCGAGCGGGGGATCGCGTGGCGGGTGGCCGATTCGCTGAGTCTGCGGTCGTTTCTGGACCTGGACGTGACCGAGGCGGCACCGGACCACTCGACGTTGTCGCGCACGCGGCGGCTGATCGACGTGGAGACGCACGTGGCGGTTTTCACGTGGGTGTTGGAGCGGCTCTCCGCTGCAGGCCTGTTGCGGGGGAAGACGGTCGGCATCGATGCGACGACGCTGGAAGCGAACGCGGCGATGCGGAGCATCGAGCGTCGGGACACGGGCGAATCCTACGAGGCGTTCATTCGGCGGTTGGCGGAAGCGTCGGGGGTGGAGACACCGACACAGGCGGATCTGGCTCGGTTCGACCGGTCGCGGAAGAACAAGAAGACGTCGAACAAGGAGTGGAAATCGCCGCAGGACCCGGACGCGAAGGTCGCGAAGATGAAGGACGGCCGGACGCACTTGGCTCACAAGGCCGAGCACGGGGTCGACATGGACACGGGGGCCATCGTGTCGGTGACGGTGCAGGATGCATCCGACGGCGATACGGCCACGCTGCCGGAGACGCTGATCACGGCGGCCGAGCAGGTGGAGTTGGTGGCGCCGGACGGTCCGGGGGTCGAAGAGGTGGTCGCCGACAAGGGGTACCACAGCGACGCGACGCTGGTGGCCCTCGGCGAGGTGGGGGTTCGGAGTCACGTATCGGAGCCGGAGCGCGGCCGGCGCTGCTGGCAGGACAAGAGGACGGGAGAGACGCCGCCGGAGAAGCGCGCTGCGCAGAAGGCGCTGTATGCGAACCGCCGGCGTGTGGGCGGGCGGCGGGGTCGTCGCCTGCAACGCTGCCGGGGCGAGGTGGTGGAGCGTTCTTTCGCACACATGTATGAGACAGGGGGAATGCGTCGGGTGTGGGTGCGCGGTCACGAGAATGTCCGCAAGCGGGTGCTGATCCAGGCGGCCGCCTGCAACATCGGGCTGCTCCTGCGCCACCAGACCGGCATCGGTACGCCCCGGAGCCTGCAGGGGCGGGCTCTTTCGGCGATTTGCCGCCTGATCGACCGTCTGATCGACCGCTGGGGGCGTCTGACGCGCGCCTGGGGGTTCAAATGGACACCGACGGCCCTCGTCGGCTCAATTGCTCATCGCCAAGCTGCCTGAACAGCAGGGCTCAGCGATCAGACTTCTTCCACGGGCTGTTAGGCGGCTGGTGCATCATAGTCAGCTGGGAGAATGGAGTCAGGAGCAGCAGTTCTGGAAGGATAGCGGCCGACTGGAACGCTTAGAGGGGCGGATCGCGAGAATTAATGGTCCTCAGGCTGGGGAGCTTGAGGTGACCTCGGGACTCAAGGCGTTCTTTGTGCCAGGGCGGGGCAACTTTACTCGTGGTCAGGACGAGAATAAGCAAGTCACTTTCTTCCTCGGTTTCAGCTACGAGGGATTACGGGCGTGGGAGGTCAGAGGGGGACACTGAACGATTCTACCGGCCCGTAATCGATTCGCCCGCGCCGATCGCATCCGCGCTGGCGACGATCAGCGGATCGGCTCGTCCCACGACGCCGGCATCCTTGTCCGTGTAGGGCAGGGCCGCGAGGAAGTGCCGCATGCAGTTGAGGCGGGCGCGCTTCTTGTCGTCGGACTTGATGATCGTCCAGGGCGCGTCGGCGGTGTCGGTATAGAAGAACATCGCTTCCTTGGCGGCGGTATAGTCGTCCCACTTGTCCAGCGACTGCCGATCGATCGGCGACAGCTTCCACTGCTTCAGGACGTCCTTCTCCCGGGCCTCGAAGCGGCGCTTCTGCTCCTTGCGGCTGACCGAGAACCAGTACTTGAACAGCCTGATCCCGCTGCGCACGAGCATGCGCTCCAGCTCGGGCGCCTGACGCATGAACTCCAGGTACTCCCGGGGGCCGCAGAACTCCATCACCCGCTCGACACCGGCGCGGTTGTACCACGAGCGGTCGAACAGAACGATTTCACCGCCGCGCGGCAGGTGGCCGATGTAGCGCTGGAAGAACCACTCGGTCTGCTCGGCCCCGGTCGGCTTGTCGAGCGCCACCACCCGCGCGCCCCGCGGATTGAGGTGCTCGGTGAAGCGCTTGATGGTACCACCCTTGCCGGCGGCATCCCTGCCCTCGAACAGCACGACGATCTTCCCGCCCGTCGCCTTCACCCAGTCCTGGACCTTCAGCAGCTCCACCTGGAGCCTGGCCTTTTCCTGCTCGTAGGGCTTGCGGGTGAGCTTCTTCGTGTAGGGGTACTCGCCGGTCTCGAAGACCCGGCGGACAACGTCGCGGTCCCGTTGAGGCACCTCGGCAATGCCCGTCTCGCCTTCTCCCTTCGCCATTTCGGTCCTCCTCGCGACGCCCTGAACGTTATCACTTGCGGCGTCCGACTCTACCGCCAGCGGAAGATCCTGAGGGCCACGGCGAAGCTCGCCCCGCCCCACGCCGCGAGGACCAGCAGCTCCGGTCCGGTCGCGAGCAGCCCGTCGCCGTCCAGCATCACGCCCCGCAGCGCATCGTTCAGCGCGGTCAGCGGCAGCGCCTGAATGAACGGCTGCATCGGGTCGGGGAAGTTCGACGCGGCGAAGAAGACGCCGGAGCAGACCCACATCGGCGCCATGACGACGTTCATGATGCCCGAGACGCCCTCGATCGTCTGCGCGCGACTGGCCGTGAGCAGTCCGATGCCGCCGAAGGTCATCGCCCCCAGCAGCGACACGGCCGCCAGGCTGGCCAGCGAGCCCTCGATCGGCACCCCGAACAGCAGGCGGGCAAAGCCGACCAGCGCCACCAGCTCGAGCCCGAGCAGCACCAGGCGCGCCGTCACGAGCGCGGCCAGGTACTGGTAGCGCCGCATCGGCGTTGCGATCAGCCGCTTCAGCAGCTTGCGGGTGCGCTGCACCACCAGCGTGAAGCCGATGCCCCACATGCCGGTGCCCATGATGTTCATGCCGAGCAGGCCGGGTATCAGCCAGTCGATGTAGCGGCTGCCGGGGGCGGTGACCGTCTCGGTCCGGCCCGTCCAGACGTCCTTCCGCCCCGCGGCGCGCTGCAGCAGGTCGTCGACGGTCTGCCGCGCCAGCCGGCTCTCCGGCCGCGTGGGGTCGTAGCGGTACGTCGGCGGGTCGTCCGGCACGACGACGACGTGCGCGAGACCGTCGCGCAGCGCCGTCGCCGTGGCGCCGGGATCGATGGGCACGACCTCGACGCTGTCGTGCGCGGACAGGGCATCGACGAATGCCGCCGTGCCGGCGCCCTGCTCGACGCCGACCGCCACCGGCGCCTCGGGCCGGGAGCGGAAGGCGATGCCCAGGACGAGCGCCATCAGGAGCGGGAAGACGAAGACCCAGAAGATCATCTCCGGCTCGCGCACCAGGATGAGCAGGCGCGTGATCGTCATCTCGATGAACGGATGACGCGGTTCCGCGGATCGGATCTCAGTCATCTCGGAGTCCGTGCCCGGTCAGCGCGACGAAGACGTCCTCCAGCGTGGCGGTGCGCGTGGTCAGCGTCTCGATCTCGACGCCCGCGCCCGCGGCCAGTCCCGCGAGCGCCGGCAGCGTCCGGTGCAGCGAGCGGGCCGTGACGGTCCAGGGTTGGGAGGCGCCGCCCGCGCGAACCGTGTCGATGTCCGGCAGGCCGGTCAGCCGCGCCTGCATGTCTGGCGGCCCCGCGGCTGCGCCGCTTGCGAACGTGACCTGCACCACGTGCGGCGCGCCGATCGACAGGACCAGCTCGTCGGGGCTGCCCAGGGCGACGATGCGCCCCCGGTCGACGATGGCGACCCGGTCGCACAGCGCGTGCGCCTCGTCCATGTAGTGGGTCGTCAGGAGGATCGTGCCCCCCTCCGCGCGGTAGCGCTCCAGCAGTTTCCACAACTGCCGGCGCGACTGGGGGTCCAGTCCGGTGGTCGGCTCGTCGAGGAACAGCAGCTCCGGGTCGCCGACGAGCGCGCAGGCGACCGCCAGGCGCTGCCGCTGGCCGCCCGACAGCTTGGCCACCCAGCTCCGGCGCTTGCCGTCGAGCTCGAGCAACCCGATCACGTCGTCGACCGCCCGCCCGCGCGGGTAGAACGAGCGGAACAGCCGCAGCGTCTCGACGACCGACAGCTTGTCGTCCAGTTGCGACTCCTGCAGGTGAATCCCGAGCCGCGCCCGCAGCGCGTCGTCGTCGCGGCCCCACGCACGGCCCAGGACGCGCACCCGGCCCGCGTCGGGTGCCAGCAGTCCCTCCAGGATCTCGATGGTCGTCGTCTTGCCGGCGCCGTTGGGTCCGAGCAGTCCGAAGCACTCGCCGCGCCGGACCTCGAGGTCGAGGCCCGCGACGGCCAGCACGTCGCCGTAGCGCTTGACGACGCCGGCGCAGGAGACGGCTGGTTCGGTCGGGGCCATTCGGCTGCGAGTGGTCCCGGGTCCGCGGTTCAGGAAGTCCGGCCGACCGGCCGCGTCACGCCCCACAGCACGATGGCAGCGGCCGCGACGTGCTGCACCATCAGGGTGATCACGGCCGGCAGCCTGGCGCCCGGATTCGCCTCGCTGCCGCTGCCGGTGAGCATCCAGAGGTCGGGCAGCAGCGAGAGCAGCAGCGCCACGAGGACGATCCGCCGGAACAGCGGGACCGGGCGCGCGGACGATCCGTTGACCGCGAGGGCGACCCCCAGCCCCGCCGCGACGCCGACGGTGGTCAGGAACACGGTCGGCGCCGCCGTGGCCAGCGGCTCGAAGGCGGGCGGAATGTCGAAGACGAGGAGCGCCGCCGCCCGCAAGACGAGGTTGGCGGCCACGGCCGCCAGGATCGTCCGCAGCCACACCGCCCAGCCCAGCGCCAGTCGCTCCGCACTCATGAGGCACCTCCACTTCCCCGCTGGCGGTGCCGCATCGGCATCCGGCACGAGACGCGCCGCAGGAACGGTCGATTATAGTCGTCCCGCCCGCGCGGGGAGCGATCCGTCCCGGCGCGGATGTCTGTCTATGAGTTCCACTGCCGATGTCATTGCCAAGGCTTCTGGGTGGCACGAGCTCTGCAGCGATGCGGTCCGCCTGGGCGGACACCAGGTCGTTGCGGGGCGTGTTGCGGACGGTCCATCTCGAGCTCCAATTTCAGCCACGCCCCTGAGCCGGTCGACGACGAGTGTTGCAGGCGCAGCCCCCGGCGCAGGTGCCGGGAGAACGGCACCAAGGAGAGTTGCTACCCGAAGCGCACGCGCCGTGATCCGACTCGGCCGGACGTTTCGTCCGCCACGTTTCTTCTGGCACGTTTGCGTGGGAGGAACTCGGCGCGTCCTTCAGGACCCCGGAACTACGCGGACTATTTGCGGAACTTTTCTAGCTCCTTCCGCAGACCTTCCAGTTCGTTTCTGGTTCTTTGAGGACGCGGAGAAATTGGTGGTCGCGTTGGTCCATTCCGTTGTCTCCTGTTGAGCCAGGGGCGGGGAGTTGAACCCCGCACATGCTTTTTGCGTGGGGCAGGACTACCCTCAAGCTGCTTTTCCGGTGGCGAAGCCAAATGGGAATCGAACCCACTCACGGATCTGCGAGCTGGGGTCGGCACGCGTGGACGTCACGCTCGACGAGGCCAGAGAATTTGCCCGAAACCGATTCTGCGTCTCTCGTAGTAAGATTTTCATCGCCACATACGCTCATAGCACAAGAGCGAGACTCCGTGCCGGCCAAGGCGGTCCCTGTGATAGAGTCACCATACAGTGTGTGTGAGTACAATTGGGGAGTCGAATCGCCACTATGCTATATGTTGCGTACATGATGCATCAGCAAGCACTACACAATGGCTTCTGCATAGTCATTTTGCGAAACTTTCGCTCGGCGGGAGTCCTCCGTCGGGATGCGCGCGGCCTTGACGGACGAGTGTTCATGGAACGACGAAACTCAGTCGACGAAATGCGACGCTTGGTCGCGGCCCTTGCCGTCACTGCTTGCGTCGGCGGCGATGCCTGGACCACAGCTCAAACTAGCACCTCAATTGGATCCTACCAGTACCTCTCAGCAAAAGGTGTGGAACTATTCTCCACGTCAGCTGCTAGGCTCGGCGTACCCGCATCACCGCAAGGCTACAATTCTCTGTCAGAGGCTCAACGAGTAACATTCGAGGCTATCGTACACGCTCTGGAGCATGAAGGTCTACTGCACATTGTAGAAACCGTCACCGTGATCTGGGGCGAGGCGTTCCAGCCTAATGGTCTACTGTCGACTCAGGGTCTCGACCAGTTTCGCATCTCTGTCGTGCTAATACCCTCTACTGTGGAAGTACTGTTGCAAGCACATGGCTATAATCACAATCGTCGTGGGCACGTCAAACTGCCAGACGGTAGTCGCCGCGGTGATGGCACGGATTCCGCAAGGCAACCAGGACGTGTGCCGAAGTTACAAGTCTCCTGGATTGAGGACGACCCCACTGTGGGGGAAATAGACATAGACTATCGCGAGTTTGGAATTGGCCACATGAGTCCCGGCAACTCCGACGTTCGCGACCGTGATGGAGGAGGTATACCGCACTACCAGCTCCACATCAACAGGTATGGGTTCACCGAATGGTGGAAGGGGCGGCAATGAGAGGGGCAACGAACCGGGGAATCGCCGCACTGACAGCGGCTCTGGTAGCACCCGCCATCATGGTTACTCCCATGACGGGGCAAGAACAGGTTCATCCAGCGAGCGCGATCGAGGACATGGTGGGCTTCCTGACTGCATGGGTGGTCGACCGTGACGGCCCTAAAGCCATGAGCTACTTGGGAGCCTCCGCCGGATCGCTTGATCTGGTGCCCAAATTCGTCCTGAGAGAAGGCCGCGACAACCTCTGGAAGGAGGAAGAGTCGGGCTTTGCGCACGGCTTCAGCAAGCGTTCCACGGTACCAGTGAAGATTGCTACTGGTTACTGGACCATGCTCAACGCTTTCTGGCCCGCTCGCCCAGTGGTTGATGTCGGCTTAGAGTATTTTCTGGTCGTCAACAACCACGCTTACTCGTTTGTCAAGGATGAGCTGCACGCAAACCCTTACAACCACGGGAGTATGTTCACTGTCTTTGCAGCAGACGAGCCCGTCGAAGTAAACAGCTTTGACGCGGGTTACGGAGACGTAGCGACGGTTCTCAAGCCGAGCCCGGCGAATCCTGTACTGACAATGATCGCGGACTTCCGTGACAGACGTTCTTTCCATCCTAACGTCGGCCCATTCGTTTCCTTCTGGGGCGAAGAGGGTCAGAGGGAATGGCGGATCCAAGCTCTAGGCGCGTTCCCTCCTCAGCACTAGGAGGCAACGACAACGGACGGCGATGGAAACGGGCCACCAAGGCGTGGTCATAATGGTTGTCTGTACCACCTCGATGAGAGCGAATCGGAGCAGCTCAACGAGGTGAGGGGTGACGCTCCAAGAGCTGAACCGTGGATCCGCACTTCAGCTCGATGAGCCTCATCCTGGCACTCTGATCGCATCGAGAAGCAAAATCACCGTAGGTTTCACGGCCGCAGCCACACAGGCACTGGCCCATGCGGTGTCCCTCTCGAATCACCGGGATCATGGATCGGGGTCGTCGTTAGTCAAGTATCTTGCTACCTATTCGTGCGCCCTCTGGGACCGGCGCTTCAGCCGGCCTCGGCCAGCATCGCGGGGCGAAGCGTTTTCAACTTCTCGAAGATCCCCTCGATGACGTTGCTCTTGCCGGCGAACAACGCCTCGGGGCCGTCGGCGTGCACGCTGCTGAACGGCGCCTCGTAGAGCGCGGATGGCTCCACGACGCCCCGCGCCGTGAGCTGGTTGATGACCATCTCGATGAAGCGGATCTGCGGCGTGGTCAGGCTCCGGTTGGAGAGGAACTCCGAGAAGGCCTCCTGCGCGGCGGCGCGGTCCATCCCCACCATGCTTCGCACGAAATGGACCAGTGAGGGTGCGTCGTGGCGGGCCAGGAGGCCCGTCAACAGCGTCCGGCCGTCGTCCTCGCCGATCTCGACCAGCGTCTGCTCGAGCCCCCGCAGGTCGGTAGCCGTGAGCGGCTGGTTGGTTCGGAGGCGATGGATCACGATGTGGTCGAGGTGGTTCTTCAGGTACTCCTGCACCTTCTTCTCGTACTGGACCCCGGTCATCTTCGGCAGGTAGACGGCGGCGTCCTCGCGCACGGCCGTGATCTCGTCCTGGAAGTCGGTGTAGACGACCTTGCGCGTCTTCTTGTCCAGGAAGGGCACGAGGCCGCGCAGGCGCAGGCGCAGTTCCTCGAGACCGTTCAGCGCGATGCCTTCCCAGAAGGCGTTCTCCTGCACCGAGGCCAGGTAGGCGAGCTGCGCCGCCACCGCGGGAATCGTGCTCTTTTTTTCGAGCAGCATGGCGATCTCCACCACCCGTCCGCGGTGCCGCTCGAATGTGCCCGCGTCGCCTTCGGCGAGGGCCAGTTGCAACTTCAGCGCCGTGAGATCGAACAGCCGCGACTCGACGTCGTCGGTCTCGATCTCGCTGGGCAGCCCGGCAACCTCACTCTGCAGGATCTCGACGTCGGACGCGGTGAGCCGCTCCCATGATTCCCGCCGCCGGAAACGCTCTACCGCCTCCAGCCGCATCCGCACGATGAAGTTCTCGCGGTTCATCGCCGCCACTCGACCGTGGAGTTCCTTCGTCAACGCGCCGGCCAGCGCCCCCTCCGGGTCCAGGTCCGGCGTGGCCTGGACGCCGGTCAGCAACTGCACCCGCGACCGAAAGAGCCGGGCGCCGAGGGGAGCGTCGCCACGGTCCTCGATGCCCTCCGGATGCTCGCGGAAAAAGTCGAAGTTGAAGCAGAAGTCGAAGACGCGGAAGTCGTGCTTGTCGTCCCCGGGTCCGAACAGATCGGGGCACAGGCGCGTGCCGCGCCCGATCATCTGCCAGAACTTGATCCGCGAGTAGACCGGCTTGAAGAAGACCAGGTTGGCGATCTCGGGCACGTCGATGCCGGTATCGAGCATGTCCACGGAGATCGCGATGTGCGGGGCCTTGTCCTTCTGTGCGAAATCGTCGATCAGGCTCTGCGGGTACTTGGCGTAGTGATCGATGACGCGGGCGAAGTGCCCGGCGTGCCGCGGGTAGTGGTGGTTGAACCGCTCTTCGATGAACGTCGCATGCGCGTGATTGCGCGCGAAGATGATCGTCTTGGCCAGCCGGTCGCCGCCGTCGACGGTGTGGCCGTGCTCCATGAGTAATTGGTTACCGGGTTGCGGCCTCGGATCCATTTATTTGGATTGTACTTTTAGCGAAGATATGGCATAAGTAGTGTGTGCGACGACATGCTGACGGGCAGGAGGCAGCCAAGGCCCCGCGGCCCGACCGGACCGAGCACCTGCGCCGCGACCTTGAGCGCTCCGAGGGCGAACGGCAGCGGCTCGAGCGCGAGGTCACGCGGCTGCACAAGCGCAACAAACGGCTGGAAGACGACAATGCGCGGCTCAAGCGGGAGCTCGACGCGGCCCGTCGGGCGGGTTGTCGCCAAGCGGCGCCGTTCGCGAAACCGCTCAGCGGTGCGCCGAAGCGGCCGGGCCGCCGAGCCGGCGCCGCGTATGGCGTGGCGGCGCGCCGCCGGGCGCCGGCACGGGTCGATGAACGGCATCGCGTTCCCCTGCCGCCGGCCTGCCCGGACTGCGGCGGGGTGCTGCAACCGAAGGGTGTGGCCACCCAGGTGCAGGAAGAGTTGCCGGTCCCGCGCGTGGTCGTCCGTCAGTTCGAGGTGGCGATTGGCGCCTGCCGGGCGTGCGGGCGCCGGGTGCAAGGCCGGCATCGGTTGCAGAGCTCCGATGCGCTCGGGGCGGCCGGGGTGCAACTCGGCCCGCAGCTGGTGGCCTGGGCGGTCATCCTCAACAAGCAATTGGGGTTGTCGTTCGGCAAGGTGGCGACCTTGCTGCGACAGCACTACGGCGTGACGGTCAGCCGTAGCGGACTGGTCCGCGCCGTCGACCGGGCCGGCCGCCGGGCACAGCCGACCTATGCGGCCCTGCAGCAGCAGCTCCGCCGCAGTCGCGTCGTCACGCCCGACGAAACCGGCTGGAAGGTCGCCGGCCGGCTCAACTGGCTGTGGGTGGCGGCAACCCCCCAGACGACCGTCTACCAGATCCAGCCCGGCCGCGGCTATGCGGAGGCCGCCAAGCTGCTCGGGGCCGACTTCGCCGGCGTGCTCGTCCGCGACGGCTGGGCCCCGTATCGCCGGTTCACCGCGGCTACCCATCAGAGCTGTCTCGCGCACCTCTTACGCCGGGCAAAGACGCTGCGAACCGATCATCCGTACAGCCGGGTCGTCGTCCAGATCCAGACCGCCTTGCAACAGGCTCTCCGCCTGCGCGACGAGGCCCGCGCCGCAACCCGCTCGCCCGCCAGCATGGACCACGCCCTCGACGCGTTGGCCACTCGCCTCGCCGAACGCATCGCCCACCCGGGGCCGCTCGCCGACGTCCAACGCTTCGCCAATCACCTCATCACCGAATGGACCGCGCTGTTCAACTTCCTGCGCAACCCCGCCATCGACGCCACCAACTGGCGCGCCGAGCAGGCCATCCGTCCCGCCGTCGTCACCCGCAAAGTCTGCGGCGGCAATCGCTCCTGGCGGGGCGCGCACACACAGCAAATCCTCACCTCCCTCATCCGCACCGCCACCCAGCGCCAGCTTGACCCCCACGCCGTGGTCACCGACCTGCTGCGAACGCCTGCCCCCACCGTCGCACCTGACCTGCAAGGCCCCGCACCGTAGAGTCCACACCCGGTAACCAATTACCTCCATGAGATGTTGCAGCACCTTGTCGACCGTGTCGGCGTCTAAGAGCCAGTTGTTGATGGCGGACGCGTCGACCCGTTCCGGCAGCCCGCCGCCGTCCTCGTCGTCGCCCCAGTCGAGGCTCTCCCACTGGGCCTGCTCTTCCTCGCTGAGCGAGTCGTAGTCGATGCCCTCGCGTGGAAACC
This sequence comes from Vicinamibacterales bacterium, assembly GCA_965222265.1. Lineage (GTDB taxonomy): Bacteria > Acidobacteriota > Vicinamibacteria > Vicinamibacterales > UBA8438 > JAAXGX01. Next base: position 9,735 of record CBDCTP010000001.1, on the reverse strand, counting down.
GGAGATCCACCTGCTGCACCTTCGGCGGTACGAGAAAGCCGTCCGCCACCGCGGTCGCGAGCTCGTACGCGTCGGTGGGCACGCCCGGCTCCAGGTCGAAGAGTTCGTAGGTGTTCCGGTCGACCTGATCCCGAGGCGTCGCCGTCAGACCCACCAGCAGCGAGTCGAAGTACCGAAAGATGGCGCCGTACTTCTGGTACACCGAACGGTGCGCCTCGTCGATGAACACGAGGTCGAAATGCCCGACCCCGAAGCGGGCCTCCGTCCCCGTCGTCTCGTCGATCAGCCCCATCATCGTCGGATAGGTGCAGATGTAGACCCGGCCCGCCTTGTCCTTCTCGGTCACCAGGTTCACCGGGCTCGACTCGGGCAGGTGGGCCTTGAACGCCCCCACGGCCTGGTTCACCAGGGACACCCGGTCGGCCAGAAACAGCGCCCGCTTGACCCAGCCCGCCCGCTGCAGCAGGTCGACCAGCGCGATCGCCACCCGGGTCTTGCCGCTGCCCGTCGCCATCACCAGCAGCGCCTTGCGCCGCGCCTGTCCGAACTGCTCGCCGATGCTCCCGATGGCCCGCTTCTGGTAGTACCGCTCGACGATGGCGTCCCTCACCCGCGTCACGTCCAGCGGCTCGCGGTGAGCGCGCCGATGGAGCAGTGACGCCAGCTCGTCCTTCTTGTGGAAGCCGGCGACGGCTCGCGGCGCGTAGGCCCGGTCGTCCCACAGGCAGGTCTCGTACCCGTTGGTGTAGTAGATGACCGGGCGCTGGCCGTGCATCGCCTCCAGGCAGTCCGCGTAGAGCTTGGCCTGCTGTCGACCCTTCGCCGCATCGACGGTGGTCTTCTTCGCCTCCACCACCGCCAGGGGCTTGCCGTCATCTCCCCAAAGCACGTAGTCGGCGTAGCCGACCCCCGAGGTGTTCGGCATGCCCGTGACTTCGTACTCACGGTCGTGTTCCTGGTCGAGAGGCCAGCCGGCACGCCGCAGGGCCAGGTCGATGATCAGCCGGCGGGTCGCGCCCTCGTTCCAGTCACGGGTCTCGGGAACGGCCTCGTTCTCCGCCTTGATGGCGGCGAGCCGTTCACGCAGCGCCTCCAGCTCGCCTTCGACGTCCTTGCGGGCGTCCTCGGCCGCGTCCAGCCGGCGCTTGAGAGCGTCCAGCTCCTCGACGCTGGCCGGCGCGGCGCCCGGTTCCGTCGTGGGGACCAGGGACTCGTCGAAGGTCTTCCCGTGAAGGCTCTCCGCCCCCTTCCGCAGATACGTGCGGCCCGCCCAGTAGAGGACGTGGGCCAGCTCCCGCACGACGTTCAACGCTTGCTCCGGCGCAGGCGTCTTGTTGCCGTGCACCGCCACGTTCCCGCCTGCCGGATGTACTCCGCCTTCTGCCACACGACCTCGGGCACGAGCGCACGGAAGGCGGGCTCGCTGAGGTAGGTGTCCAAGTTCGTGACCTTCGGTGGCGTCAGGGTCCTCTCGACCCTGTAGACGCGCTTGACCAGCCGCTCCAGCGCATGCCGTGCATGGAAGCAGGACGCCCGGGGGTCGCCGTAGACGTGGCGCTCCGCATAACTCGCGCTCTCCGCCGCATGCGGGAACTCCTGCTTCAGGAACGCGAAGTTGGCGGAGATCTCCATAGCGGCTCAGAGGTCACCCCGGAAGGCGCGGGATTGCAGGGAGGCGAAAAGGGTGTCGAGTTCGGCGAGATGAACTCGCTGGCTCGCTTTCTGGCGTTCGATGGATTCCACGATGGCGGCGAAGCGATGTTGGAGGTCGAGAGGGGGAAGTGCGACCTTGAGTCCTTCGATTATCGTTCGATTGAGATTCGGCATTGTGACCCCCTGCGCGAGTCTCTCAAGGACGCGCTTCATCGACTCACTGGAGAATGTGCTCGCCAAGAAGAGCGACGATAGTTCGTCCGGATGAGGACGAAAAAACAGTGCCCCAGTACCGCAAAGCGTTCCCGCCTCAGCGTCAGAGACGATGGCACACCGACCCATCTCTCCCCGCCTCCCCATGACCACGTCACCAGTTTGAAGTCGATAGTTGTTGAGAGTCGAAGCCTTCTGCTCAGATACGGTCTGTTCATTTCCGACATGAATCTGCCCGGAGACGATGTGCATCGGGTTAACCAGCGGAACACCATCGACTATGTAGTCTTCTTTGTGGAGGAGTGATCCAAATGGGCCAATCTGAACCCTCGACTTCGTATTACTCAGCTCGCAGACCTCCCATCCCAAGGGATTGGTGACGGGGTCGCCGAACATGTCGAGGAAGGTGGACTCGAGGAGGGTGTCGAGCTGGGCGAGGGCCTCTCGGCGCTTGGCCCGCAAGGCGTCCGCCGCATCCAGAATCACCGCAATGCGCTTCTGCTCGGCGAGGGGCGGGACTCGAACGATGAGTTTCTTAAGTCTTCCAACGTTGATTCCGGGCATGACCGCACCCCCGCTGATCGATGCGAGCTGTCGTCGAACATCGGAACTGTGGTGCAGTTGGTGGACCAAGAACGAAGGATCGGCGTCGCCAAGATCAAGGCGCAATCGCAACAAATCTGAGTGCATGATGCCTAGCCTGCATTATTCGTGAGGCTGTCGAATCGGTCACGGGTGGGGTCTGATTGTCGGACGAGCGCAGCCTGCGGACTGTGTCGGCGGCAGGTTGCGGCGTGGTTGAGCCGCCGTGGCAGGGTGACGGCGTGCCCGAAGCGCGCGGCAACGACAGCGCCGCCGGCTGGGGCGCGTGAGAGCGGCTGTGGGATTTGGCTGGCAGACGGCAGGAGAACAGGCTACCCGGCGCGCGCGCCAAGGGCGAGGGCGATGTGGCGCCAAGCATCGAGGTATGGCGTCGCCCGCGGCAGATGCAGGACGAGGCGGCGGACAGAGCGGCGGACGTCAACGCCGAGTTTGAGCAGCCGGTCGCGCAGCCACGTCACCTGCGTGCGGGCGCAGGCGGTGCGTGCGGCGCGCAAGCGGAGTTCCTGCATGAGCACGTAGGCGGCGGCCGTCAGGAAGACGCGCAACTGGTTCGCCCAGAACTTGCAGCAGCTCGTACGGTCGATCTGCAGGCCGTCGAGCAACTCCTTGATGCGGTTCTCGATATCGCCGCGGGCACAGTAGATCTTCTCGTAGATAAAGCGCGGCGTCTGGCGCAGATTGGTGACGACGAAGCGCGGATTGTCGCGCGGCTCGCGGCCGGCGAGCCGCACGACTTCGGCTTTGATCACGACACGGCGCTCATGGTCCCACGTGCCCGCTCGATAGCAACGGGTGTCGGTGTAGACGTGCGCCGTCTGGTCGTCGTGCGCGCTCTTGGCCCGCGCCTCGACCAGGGCGGACGCGGCGTGCCGCAGCAGGACGGCGTTCTTGGCCATCGCCACGACGTAGTCGAGCCGCGGCTCGGCGTCGAGAAAGTCGAAGATTTCCGGGGTGGCAAAGCCCCCGTCGAGCCGGACGAGCAAGCGCGCCCGCGGAAACGCGCAGCGCAGTAGCGGGAGCAACCGAGACAACACCCCCAGCGTCCCGTCGGCAGCCACCGCCTTGCCCGGCCGCAGCACAGCGGCGCACAGATACTGCTCGACCTCGCGGTCGAAGCGCACGAAGGCCAGCAACGGGAGGTAACACCAGCTGTCGTAGTAGCTGTTGAAAAACGTCAACTGCTGCGCGCCATGCGTCCGGTCGTCGGTCGGGTCCAGATCGATCGTGATGCGTCGCGCCCGCCCGCCCAGTCGGCGCCGATGCCGCTCGATGACGCTCGCCGCCAACTCACGCCCCATCCGATAGAGGGCCGAGCGGCCCGCGTCGTTCTCAAACCGCGAGATCGTCGGTTGCGACGCCAGCCGCCGCCCGGCCACCGGGTCGCGTCCCAGCAGCAGCTTGTGGATCGGATCGTCGGCGAGATGGTCGGCATCATTGCCGTCGGGATGGCCGCAGGCAATCCCGAAGACCCGCTGGCCGACCAGGTCCTCGAGCGTGTGCCGAATCTTCTCCGGCGCGCGTTCATCCACCAGACAGCGGGCGAACGCCTTGACCAAGCCATACACCCGCTCGGCCGCCTTGAGCAACACGGCCCCGCCATCCGAACTCGCCTGCTCGCGGTCGAAGGTGGCCACGAGCGGCTTGTCGAACAGATCCGGGAACCGAACAGTCTGTGGTATCGTGGCGTTCGTCACGCAAGAGCCTCCGTTGTGCCAAAAACGCAAGAGCCTCCGTTGTGCCAAAAACGTTTGTGGGCAACAGCGTTTTAGCACACGGAGGCTTTTGTGTCTCTACCGCGGACGGGGCCGTGGTGAATTTTCCAGGCTAGTGGAAATGCCTCGGGGTAGACCGCGCAGTTGCCGATGGTGCCCTTACGAGTCATGACCAAGTCACCCGGGATCAGGTCGTACTGTGCCAGTCTTCCGGCGGTCGCTGCTTCGACAAACTCGTCAGTTGCAAACTGAAACTTAGCGTTCACATGTTTGATACCCCAGAGTGGGACACCGGCTTTACGGAACTCATCTTTGTTAAGCTGGGTGCCGAACGGGCCGCACCGAATACCATCAGACGGTTTACAAAGGTCGACAAGCGGTTTCATAGTCCAGGTGGGATCAGTCATCCCAACAACTCCTCTACCTCCTCAAGGCCCCAACAACCTCTCTAGCTCTTCACGTCCCTTCGCAATTGTCTCCTCCAAGATCGCCAGCCGCCCTAGGATCACCCCCGGCGGGTCGTACTCGACAGCCTCGTAGTCCACCTCCTTGTAGCGGTTGATGGACAGGTCGTAGTCGTTGTCGGCGATCTCCGCCTTGGGCACGAGGAAGCTCTGGTCCGTCCGGGCGCGTTTGCGCTCCGCCGCGCGGTTCCGCCAGCGGGCGAGAATGTCGGCGAGGTCACTGTCGTCCGGTTGCGGGGTGCGCTTGTCGTCCAGCGAGTAGCCGTCGGCGTGCATGTCGTAGAACCAGACGTCTCCCGTGCCTCCGGAGTTGGTCTTGGTGAAGAGCAGGACGGCGGTGGAGACGCCGGCGTAGGGTTTGAAGACGCCGGAAGGCATGGAGACGATGGCGTCGAGCTTCTGCTCCTCAACGAGAATCTTGCGCAGGGTCCTGTGCGCCTTGCTCGACCCGAAGAGTACACCGTCGGGCACGATGACGGCGGCGCGGCCGCCGGTCTGGAGCAGGCGGAGAAACAGGGCAAGGAACAGCAGCTCGGTCTTCTTCGTCTTGACGACCTGCTGCAGGTCCCTGGCGGTGGACTCGTAGTCGAGACTGCCCGCAAACGGCGGATTGGCGAGGACGAGCGAGTACCGCTCGGCGTCGTCCCCCGCTGCCGCCAGGTCGGCTTGGGCGAGCGAGTCCCTGTAACGGATGTCCGGATTCTCCACGCCGTGCAGCAGCATGTTCATGCTGCCGATGCGGAGCATGGTGGTGTCGAAGTCGTAGCCGTGGAACGTACCCTCGTTGAATCGGCGCCGGGCGCGGGCGTTCTTGTAGATGCGGTCGCCGTGGTGCTCGACGAGATGCTCGGAGGCCGCAACGAGGAAGCCGGCCGTGCCGCAAGCGGGGTCGCAGATGACGTCCTTCGGGGTGGGTGCGGTCATGTCCACCATCAGCCTGATGACGTGGCGCGGCGTGCGGAACTGCCCATTCTGCCCGGCGGTCGCGATCTTGCCGAGCATGTACGTACTGAGGTTGCCCCGATCCCGTGGACGGGTTAACGCTTGCGGGTTCACATGATGACAGGTCCTTGGTCTTCCGTGTTAGTCATCGACGATGAGCGCTGTGGGAGTGTGGGAAACTCGCGGCCCCGGCGCAGGCATAGTCGGCAGCGCTCGCCCGCGAGATTTCCAACGGCGTGTGGGCGCCCGTCTCGCTGACCTCCGGATTCAGCGCGACGTCGACCGGGCGTCCATGCGCCGGGCACTTCCACAGCGCCCCGTGGGGATACGGTGCGCGGTTCGAGCATGCGGTGACGCCTTCGGCAACCGCCGGGGCCGAGGGGAGCTCGGCGACCCGGCAGGCCCGCCGTCATCTCCTCCCGACAGGTCCCACAGCAGCTATCCGGCTTGCGAAGCCGGAGGCGAGCCGTGTGCCTGTAGACCATCGTTCCCTCCGTGTGTTTCCAGAAGAAAGCCGGTGACGACGCGAGTCGGCGCCGGCGAGCCGGGCCCGAACGGACTCGTGTGCGGCTGCAGCGCCTCCACCGGCCGCTCAACGTCCGCAGCGGCTGCCGCATGGAGACGTTCAAACTCCAGCGGCGACAGGTAGCCGAGCGCAGAATGGCGGCGGCGCGTGTTGTACCAACCTTCGACGAACTCGAACACGGCCGCCCGCGCCTCGGCGTGCGTCGCCAGCCTCGTCCGGTCGAGCAGCTCGCACTCGAGCGTCGCGAAGAAGCTCTCGGCCATCGCATTATCGAAGCAATCGCCCACCGAGCCCATCGACAGCGCCACGCCCCATTTCCGGCAGCGGGCACCGAAGGCCAGCGACGTGTACTGGCAGCCTTGGTCGGAGTGATGGACGACCGCGTCGGGCCGGCGTTGCGCCACGGCCATCTCCAGCGCTTCGATCACCAGCGCCGTGCGCAGGTGCGGGGCCATCGCCCAGCCGACGGGACACCCGACACACTACCCATCTCGAAGACCTTCCTGACTTCGCGACCATCACTCGTGAGGCGCATCCCTTCCAAGGCCAACGTCTCGCGGTCTTGAGGCGGATGCACCGGCAAGGCGGGCACCAGCTTCTGTTGCTGTTTCCAGATGGAGGCCGGCGGTTGGTGCCGGTCGCCTGGACCGACGCCGCATCAGCCGGCGCGGACGACCGTGTCGCCCGCGCCGCACACACTCTGGCCGGCATCGCCGACTTGTTGCGGATGCGGACGGTTGTCGACGCTCTTCTCCGTCGCCTTGAAGCGGAGGAGGAGCATGCAACTGAATCTCGGCTTTCTGAAGGACCCGCGCCCCGACCAGAACGTGTGGGCGGCGCTGGAGGACGAGCAGCGCATCGGTGTGCTGGACGTGCTGGAGAGACTCATCGTGCAAGCGGCGCGACCCGAACCGGAAAAAGAGGACGACGATGAGTGAGACGAAAGTCCAGCCCACCCACCTGCGCCGCGCCGCCGTCGTGTACGTGCGACAGTCCACTGTCGCCCAGGTCGAGCAGAATCGCGAATCGACGCGACGGCAATATGATCTGGCCGAACGGGCGCGCCAGCTCGGGTGGCGCACCGATCAGATCACGGTGCTCGACGAGGACCTGGGGTTGTCTGCTGCGACCACGCAGGGGCGGGGTGGCTTCGCCCGCATGACCGCGCAGGTCGCCCTCGGACACGTCGGCATTCTCCTCGGCCTGGAAGTCTCGCGGCTGGCCCGCAACAACGCCGACTGGTACCGGTTGCTCGACCTGTGCGGCATGACCGACACGCTGATTGGCGATGCCGACGGCGTGTACGATCCGAACGTCTTCAACGACCGGCTCATACTCGGGCTGAAGGGGACGATGAGCGAGGCCGAACTGCATGTCCTGCATGCGCGCCTCGACGGCGGGATCCGCAACAAGGCGGCCCGCGGAGAGCTGCGTTGCGGTCTGCCCGTCGGGCTCGTCTGGGGCGAGCGCGACGGCGAGATCCGGCTGCATCCCGACGAAGCGGTCACCGGGGCCGTTGGTGCCGTTTTCGAGCGGTTCGCCGAATTTGGGTCGGTGCGCCGCGTCTGGTTGTGGTTCATCTCCGAGAAGCTCACGTTTCCGCTGCGCTTGAACCACGGCGACACCATCCGCTGGGTTCCTCCGTCGTATCATGCGATTCATCAGGTACTCACCAATCCGGCCTATGCTGGCGCCTACACGTACGGCAAGTCGAGGCAGGAGCGCGTCGTCGACGAAAACGGTGTGGTGCGCCAGCGTGTGCGTCGAGTACCGCGCTCGGAGTGGCCAGTGCTGATCACCGACCACCACCCGGGCTATATCGACTGGCCGACCTACGAGGACAACCTCGCCCGCATCGCCGGCAACACGCGGCCGCGACCGCATGCAGCGGGGAGCGGCGCGGCCAGAGAGGGAAGCGCGCTGCTGCAAGGCATCGCCACGTGCGGCCACTGCGGGCGGCGGCTGTATGTCCATTACCGGGGACGAAACGCCTCGCCGGGCTATCACTGTTCGGGTCAGGACATTGACCAGGAAAGAGGCGTGTACTGCCTGTACATCGGCGGCGTGCAGATCGACCAGGCGGTCTCCGAGGCCGTGCTCGCCGCGGCGCAGCCGGGCGGTCTGGAGGCCGCGTTGCGCGCCGCCGAACGCATCGAAGCCGATCACGACGGCGCGCTCGAACAGTGGCGTCTGGCCGTCGAACGGGCGCGCTATGAAGCCGAGCGCGCCGAACGCCGGTACCGCGCCGTCGAGCCCGAGAATCGCCTCGTCGCCCGCGGCCTCGAGACGGAATGGGAACAGCGCCTGAGCGAACTCGAACAAGCGCGGTCCGAACTCGAACGCCGCGAGCGGCGCCGACCGCGCGAACTGACGACCGACGAGCGCAAGGCCGTACTCGCACTCGGCATGGACCTGCCGCGGGTCTGGAAGGCGCCCACCACCACGGCGCGGGACAAGAAAGAGTTGCTGCGCACATTGCTCGATGAAGTCATCGTCGCCGCGCCGCGCGGTGGACACACCGCCCACCTGACGCTGCGTTGGCGTGGGGGTCTGCTGACCGAGCTCGACATTGATCGCCCGCGGACGCGCCAGCCGCCGATCCGAACCGACGAGGACACCCTTGAACTCGTGCGCCGCCTGGCCCGCCACTATCCCGATGCGGTGATCGCCGGCATCCTGAGCCGCCAAGGCAAGAAGACCGCCTACGGCCACCCCTTCACCGCCATGCATGTCGGGAACCTGCGCCGCAACTGGAACCTCGGGCGATTCGACCCGGCCACCCGCTCGACCGACGGTGAACTGGTCAGCATCCAGCAAGCGGCCGAGCGCGTGGAGATGGCGCCCTCGACCCTCCACCGCTGGATCAACGACGGATTCATTGCCGGCGAACAGCTCACGCCCGGGGCACCGTGGAGGATCCGCATCACCCCGGAACTGCTCGCCCGCTTCGTCGAACACGAACAGACGCCGGCGGGGTACGTGCCGATGCAGGACGCGACTCGACTCCTCGGCGTGTCGCGCCAGACGGTGTTGCAGCGTGTCAAGCGCGGCGAACTCGACGCCGTGCATGTCCACCACGGGAAGAGAAAAGGCCTGCGAATCAAGGTGATCGACGATCAAGCCACGCTGTTCAAACACTCCTCATAAGTTTGGGGGCAGTATGACGATGGACCCACGACGCGGCGGCTGAACACGTCGAGGACGATGGCCAGGTAGAGGAAACCCGCCAGGGTCGGCACATAGGTGATGTCCGATACCCAAAGCCGGTTCGGCGCATCCGCTTCGAAGCGGCGCTCCACCAGGTCCGGGGCCGGCCGGGCCTGCGTATCGCGGCGCGTCGTGCGCGGCCCGCGGCGCCGGCTCACACCGACAAGGCCCGCGGTGCGCATCACCCGCGCGACCCGCTTGCGGCTGACCGGGACGCCGTCGTCGGCCAGGTCGGCGTGAATCCGCGGCGCGCCGTACGTGCCCCGGCTGCGAGCGTGAATCTCCCGCACGCGGGTGGTCAGCTCGGCATCGGCCCGGGCGCGAGCCGACGGGGGGCGTCGACGCCACGCGTAGTACCCGCTCGGGGAGACACCGAGCACGCGGGCCATCGTGGCGACGCGGAACCGAGCCTGAT